>CP121458.1 GCA_029690005.1 Prescottella defluvii
ACCAGTAATGGTGGGGGCCTTCGGGAAAGGATGTTCGGCGGTGTCCTGACTCTCCCACACCCTGTCGAGTGCAGTACCATCGGCGCTGGAGGGCTTAGCTTCCGGGTTCGGAATGGGACCGGGCGTTTCCCCTCCGCTATGGCCGCCGTAACTCTATGAAACTGTCACACATTCGATTCCCCCGCCCGAACCACCGCCGGCACGAATGCCGTCGGTGTTGGGGGTGAATGGTATCTGTGTGTTGTTTCAGATACCGCACAGTGGACGCGTAGCTTCTTTGTGGTAAGTCCTCGGCCTATTAGTACCAGTCACCTCCACACATTACTGTGCTTCCAGTTCTGGCCTATCAACCCGGTGGTCTGCCGGGGGCCTTACCCCCTCGAGGGGTGAGAAACCTCATCTTGGAACAGGCTTCCCGCTTAGATGCTTTCAGCGGTTATCCCTTCCGAACGTAGCTAACCAGCAGTGCTCCTGGCGGAACAACTGGCACACCAGAGGTTCGTCCGTCCCGGTCCTCTCGTACTAGGGACAGCCTTCCTCAAGTTTCTAACGCGCGCGGCGGATAGAGACCGAACTGTCTCACGACGTTCTAAACCCAGCTCGCGTGCCGCTTTAATGGGCGAACAGCCCAACCCTTGGGACCTACTCCAGCCCCAGGATGCGACGAGCCGACATCGAGGTGCCAAACCATCCCGTCGATATGGACTCTTGGGGAAGATCAGCCTGTTATCCCCGGGGTACCTTTTATCCGTTGAGCGACACCGCTTCCACTTGCCGGTGCCGGATCACTAGTCCCGACTTTCGTCCCTGCTCGACCTGTCAGTCTCACAGTCAAGCTCCCTTGTGCACTTGCACTCGACACCTGATTGCCAACCAGGCTGAGGGAACCTTTGGGCGCCTCCGTTACATTTTGGGAGGCAACCGCCCCAGTTAAACTACCCACCAGGCACTGTCCCTGAACCAGATCATGGTCCGAGGTTAGATGTCCAATACGATCAGAGTGGTATTTCAACAACGACTCCACACACACTGGCGTGCATGCTTCACAGTCTCCCACCTATCCTACACAAACCGAACCGAACACCAATACCAAGCTATAGTGAAGGTCCCGGGTCTTTTCGTCCTGCCGCGCGTAACGAGCATCTTTACTCGTAATGCAATTTCGCCGAGTCTGTGGTTGAGACAGCAGAGAAGTCGTTACGCCATTCGTGCAGGTCGGAACTTACCCGACAAGGAATTTCGCTACCTTAGGATGGTTATAGTTACCACCGCCGTTTACTGGGGCTTAAATTCTCAGCTTCGCCATTACTGGCTAACCGGTCCTCTTAACCTTCCAGCACCGGGCAGGCGTCAGTCCGTATACATCGTCTTACGACTTCGCACGGACCTGTGTTTTTAGTAAACAGTCGCTTCTCTCTGGTCTCTGCGGCCCCCACCAGCTCACGGAGCAAGTCCGGTCACCGGCAGAGGCCCCCTTCTCCCGAAGTTACGGGGGCATTTTGCCGAGTTCCTTAACCACAGTTATCTCGATCGCCTTAGTATTCTCTACCTGACCACCTGTGTCGGTTTGGGGTACGGGCCGTGTGAAAGCTCGCTAGAGGCTTTTCTCGGCAGCATAGGATCACTGAATTCGCCTCAATCGGCTACGCATCACGTCTCAGGCTATATGCGACCCGGATTTGCCTAGGTCACGCCCTACACGCTTACACCAGTATTACCACTGACTGGCTCAGCTACCTTCCTGCGTCACCCCATCGCTTGGCTACTACCAGATCGGTTCACGCGCATCCACCACCGAAGAACCCGAAGGTTCGAAAGTGGCTTCAGGGCGCTTAGCATCACTGATTCACCAGGGGCGCGTTCACACGGGTACGGGAATATCAACCCGTTGTCCATCGACTACGCCTGTCGGCCTCGCCTTAGGTCCCGACTCACCCTGGCGGATCAACCTGGCCCAGGAACCCTTGGTCATTCGGCGGACGAGTTTCTCACTCGTCTTTCGCTACTCATGCCTGCATTCTCACTCGTGCAGCCTCCACACCTGGATCACTCCGGCGCTTCCATGGCTGCACGACGCTCCCCTACCCATCCACACCACTGCCGGACGATCCGTAAACCATCCGGGGTGTTATGTGAATGCCGCGGCTTCGGCGGTGTACTTGAGCCCCGCTACATTGTCGGCGCAGGATCACTTGACCAGTGAGCTATTACGCACTCTTTCAAGGGTGGCTGCTTCTAAGCCAACCTCCTGGTTGTCTTCGCGACCCCACATCCTTTTCCACTTAGTACACGCTTAGGGGCCTTAGCCGGCGATCTGGGCTGTTTCCCTCTCGACTACGAAGCTTATCCCCCGCAGTCTCACTGCCGCGCTCTCACACTCTGGCATTCGGAGTTTGGCTGACGTCAGTAACCTTGCGGGGCCCATCGGCCATCCAGTAGCTCTACCTCCAGAGTGAAACACGCGACGCTGCACCTAAATGCATTTCGGGGAGAACCAGCTATCACGGAGTTTGATTGGCCTTTCACCCCTACCCACAGCTCATCCCCTCAGTTTTCAACCTAAGTGGGTTCGGGCCTCCACGACGTCTTACCGTCGCTTCACCCTGGCCATGGGTAGATCACTCCGCTTCGGGTCTAGAACATGCCACTCAAGGACGCCCTATTCGGACTCGCTTTCGCTACGGCTACCCCACACGGGTTAACCTCGCGACATGCCGCTAACTCGCAGGCTCATTCTTCAAAAGGCACGCCATCACCCCCCACCCGAAGGTGCGAAGGCTCTGACGGATTGTAAGCGCACGGTTTCAGGTACTATTTCACTCCCCTCCCGGGGTACTTTTCATCTTTCCCTCACGGTACTAGTCCGCTATCGGTCACCAGGGAGTATTCAGGCTTATCGGGTGGTCCCGACAGATTCACAGCAGATTTCACGGGCCCGCTGCTACTCGGGTGTCCGTCACGACAGTCACCATGTTTTCGTCTACGGGACTCTCACCCTCTACGACAGGCCGTTCCAGACCACTTCGACTAACACGATGATTTCTTACTGTCGGCCAATCCGGCAGAATTGACAAGACGGATCCCACAACCCCACGAATGCAACGCCCGCCGGCTATCACACACCCATGGTTTAGCCTCATCCGCTTTCGCTCGCCACTACTCACGGAATCACATGTTGTTTTCTCTTCCTGTGGGTACTGAGATGTTTCACTTCCCCACGTTCCCTCCACACGCCCTATATATTCAGGCGCGGGTAACCACACATCACTGTGGCTGGGTTTCCCCATTCGGACATCCTCGGATCTCAGCTCGGTTGACAGCTCCCCGAGGCTTATCGCAGCCTCCTACGTCCTTCATCGGCTCCTGGTGCCAAGACATCCACCGTACGCTCTTAAACACTTACAACAAAGATGCTCGCGTCCACTGTGCAGTTCTCAAACAACACACAACACCCAGACCGAATGTGGCACCAGCCGGCACTCACGTACCGCGGTATGACCACGCCCAGATGTTGTCGTTTCTTCCTCGAAAGATCACTTGCGTGTTCTCTCAGGACCCAACAGTGCGCCGATATATCACCCACCAGCCGGCCATGTGACCCGCTGACGTGTGGATGAGATTGTCAGTGTTCCACCCATGAGCAACCGCAGTCCCACGATTGGGGACTAAACGGCCTCTGCCAGCAAGAACACAACCTGTGTTGGCCCTCGACTGGAGAATGCTCCTTAGAAAGGAGGTGATCCAGCCGCACCTTCCGGTACGGCTACCTTGTTACGACTTCGTCCCAATCGCCGATCCCACCTTCGACGGCTCCCTCCACAAGGGTTAGGCCACCGGCTTCGGGTGTTACCGACTTTCATGACGTGACGGGCGGTGTGTACAAGGCCCGGGAACGTATTCACCGCAGCGTTGCTGATCTGCGATTACTAGCGACTCCGACTTCACGGGGTCGAGTTGCAGACCCCGATCCGAACTGAGACCGGCTTTAAGGGATTCGCTCCACCTCACGGTATCGCAGCCCTCTGTACCGGCCATTGTAGCATGTGTGAAGCCCTGGACATAAGGGGCATGATGACTTGACGTCGTCCCCACCTTCCTCCGAGTTGACCCGGCAGTCTCCTGCGAGTCCCCGCCATTACGCGCTGGCAACACAGGACAAGGGTTGCGCTCGTTGCGGGACTTAACCCAACATCTCACGACACGAGCTGACGACAGCCATGCACCACCTGTATACCGACCACAAGGGGGCACCTATCTCTAGGTGTTTCCGGTATATGTCAAACCCAGGTAAGGTTCTTCGCGTTGCATCGAATTAATCCACATGCTCCGCCGCTTGTGCGGGCCCCCGTCAATTCCTTTGAGTTTTAGCCTTGCGGCCGTACTCCCCAGGCGGGGCGCTTAATGCGTTAGCTACGGCACGGATCCCGTGGAAGGAAACCCACACCTAGCGCCCACCGTTTACGGCGTGGACTACCAGGGTATCTAATCCTGTTCGCTACCCACGCTTTCGCTCCTCAGCGTCAGTTACTGCCCAGAGACCCGCCTTCGCCACCGGTGTTCCTCCTGATATCTGCGCATTTCACCGCTACACCAGGAATTCCAGTCTCCCCTGCAGTACTCAAGTCTGCCCGTATCGCCTGCAAGCCCGCAGTTGAGCTGCGGGTTTTCACAGACGACGCGACAAACCGCCTACGAGCTCTTTACGCCCAGTAATTCCGGACAACGCTCGCACCCTACGTATTACCGCGGCTGCTGGCACGTAGTTGGCCGGTGCTTCTTCTGCAGGTACCGTCACTTTCGCTTCGTCCCTGCTGAAAGAGGTTTACAACCCGAAGGCCGTCATCCCTCACGCGGCGTCGCTGCATCAGGCTTTCGCCCATTGTGCAATATTCCCCACTGCTGCCTCCCGTAGGAGTCTGGGCCGTGTCTCAGTCCCAGTGTGGCCGGTCGCCCTCTCAGGCCGGCTACCCGTCGTCGCCTTGGTAGGCCATTACCCCACCAACAAGCTGATAGGCCGCGGGCCCATCCTGCACCAGTAAACCTTTCCAACCCCCGCCATGCGACAGGAGCTCATATCCGGTATTAGACCCAGTTTCCCAGGCTTATCCCAGAGTGCAGGGCAGATCACCCACGTGTTACTCACCCGTTCGCCGCTCGTGTACCCCCGAAAGGGCCTTACCGCTCGACTTGCATGTGTTAAGCACGCCGCCAGCGTTCGTCCTGAGCCAGGATCAAACTCTCCGTTGAAGACTCTAGATTGGCCGGCAAAACCGGCAATCAGCCATAGACATCGAGTCAAATCACTAGCAAAAAAACTCAAACTAGCTTGCACTGACCGCCCCAGACGGAAGAATGAGACGATCAGCAAATACCCACCCACCAAAACGGTGAGTGGAGTACCAATAATATTTGGCACTGACATTCATCGACACACTGTTGAGTTCTCAAAGAACACGCGCACACCATCACTCAGAACCTTGCAGTTCCTCGTTCCGGGGCAACCGTTCCAGCCTAACCCCCACCGGCACCGGATGCAATCCGACCCCCGGAGGAGAGCTTCAGCAGATTCGCCAGGCGCTCCCCGTACAACCTCGTTTTCCCACGCTGACCTGTGAAGATCGCGTCCGGGTCGGTGTCCGTGTCGCTCTGACCTGGAATAAGTTACGCGAAGTCTTCACAGAACACCAAATCGCCAGGTCAGAGCGGTGAACGGCGTGAGAACGCGACGGAAATGGCCGTCGACAGCTGTTCGGCCGGCCCTGGAGCGACTACGGGACCCAGTACTTGGCTGCCAACTCCTCGACCAGGGGGTCGTCGTCGGGCACCTCGTCGAGGGCCGCGAGATCACTGTCGATTGCGACGAGGCGCGGATCGTCCCCATCGAACTCCTCGACCGGGTGCCCACCGTTTTCGGCGAGCTGGCGCAGCAGCTTCTCGCGAACCCTGGCCTTGAGTGAATCGCTCACCTTCAGAGCATGGCCGCTCCGAACGGACCTTGTCGAGGGTTCGGGGAACTCAGTCGTCACCGGAACGCTTGAACACCTGCCGCGCCACCGGGATCAGCGTCACCAGTGCGCCGATCGCGAGGATCAGCCAGAAGACCTGCATCCACATGCGCTCGCCTCCTACCTTCGGAACCGCGTCCCCACCCGACTCCATTGTCGCGGCGCACCGCACGATGTCGAGCGAGCTGCCGGAAACCAGAAAGACCCCAGGCGGACTGTGTCCACCTGGGGTCTCCCAGAGCTGCCTGCGAGAATCGAACTCGCGACCTTTTCATTACGAGTGAAATGCTCTACCGACTGAGCTAAGGCAGCGTGCCTTTCGGCGCGTGCGAGTCTAGCCCGAACCCCCGCCCCTAACGCAAATCGGGCGTCGAACTACCTGTACTCCGCTCCGATCCGGGCCACGAGGGCGTCGAGCGCGAACTTGGGTTTGACATTCATGTCCAGCGCTTCCCGGCAGTCCAGGATCGCCTCGATGCAGCGCAGCAGCCCCTCGCGGGAGGTGCCCGCGGCGAGGTCGGCGGCCTGCTCGGCCATGTCCGGGTGGTTCGGCGTCGCGGTGGACCCGAACGACGACGCGAGCGCGTCGCGGTAGAGACCGGCGAGATCCATCAGCGCGCGGTCGAGGGCGTCTCGACCGGTGCGGGTGGCGCGGGACTTCTGTCGGCGTTCGAGATCTTCGAGCACACCGGCCGATCCGCGCAGGGCTCCCGCTGCCCCCTTGCCGGTGCCACCAGCGCCGAGCGCAGTCCGCAGTTCCTCGGTCTCGCGCTCGTCGCGCTCGGCCGTGAGCTCCTTGGCCTCGAGGTCGGCAGCCTGGACGAGCTCCTCCGCGGCCGCGTAGGCCGTGCCGGGCCGCGTTGCCGCTCTCGCCAGCGACAGTGCGCGCTTGCGTCGGGCTCGGGCGTCCTCGTCGGTCGCCAGTCGGCGCGCGCGGCCCACGTGGCCGCCACAGATCGACGCGGCCCAGTGGGCAGTTTCGGCGTCGAGCCCGTCCCGCTCCCCCAGCACCTGGGCGATGGCGTCGACCGACGGCGTCACCAACGGGATGTGCCGGCACCGCGAGCGCAGCGTCACGGAGATGTCCTGGGGATCGACCGAGGGCGCGCACAACAGGAAGACCGTGCGGTCCGGCGGCTCTTCGACGACTTTCAGCAGTGCGTTGGCCGCGCCCTCAGTGAGTCGGTCGGCGTCCTCGACGACCACGATCTGCCAGCGGCCCGTGCTCGGGCGCCGGGACGCCGTCTGCACGATGCCGCGCATCTCGCTGACACTGATGCTCAGTCCCTCGGGCACGATGCGCCGGACATCGCCGTGAGTGCCGGCCATCGTCGTCGTGCACGCCTGGCACTCCCCGCAGCCGGGGGTGCCGTCGGACGTGCACTGCAGTGCCGCCGCGAAGCAGACCGCGGCGACGGAACGACCGGATCCGGGCGGCCCGGTGAACAGCCACGAGTGCGTCATCCGCGATCCGGCCTCACCGCCGCGGGCGGCGGTCGCGGCCGCCGTCAGCTCTGCCTCGACATGTTCCTGCCCGACCAGCCGATCGAATACACCCGCCACGAGCCGACCCTACCGAGCCGTGCCGACGACCCTGCCGACAACCGAGGTCACGACTACTTCTCGGCCGTCGACTTCTTCGCGGCGGCCTTCTTGGCCGGCGCCTTCTTGGCTGCGGTCTTCTTCGCTGCCGCCTTCTTGGCGGGAGCCTTCTTCGCCGCGGCCTTCTTCTTCACCGGGCCGCGGGCACGGCGATCGGCCAGCAGTTCGGAGGCGCGCTCGTCGGTGATGCTCTCGACCTCGTCGCCCTTGCGCAGGCTCGCGTTGGTTTCACCATCGGTGACGTACGGACCGAAACGGCCGTCCTTGATGACCATCGGCTTACCCGTCGCCGAGTCGTTACCGAGCTCGCGCAGCGGGGCCGCCGCCGAGGCCTGACGTCCGCGCCGCTTGGGCTCGGCGTAGATCTTGAGCGCGTCCTCGAGCGTCACCGTGAACATCTGCTCTTCGTTCTCCAGCGAACGGGAGTCGGTGCCCTTCTTCAGGTACGGCCCGTAGCGGCCGTTCTGCGCGGTGATCTCTTCCTTCGACTCGGGGTCGATACCGACGACACGCGGCAGCGACAGCAGCTTCAGCGCGTCCTCGAGCGTGACGGTCGCCAGGTCCATCGACTTGAGCAGCGAGCTGGTGCGCGGCTTCGGGCCGGCTGCCTTCTTCGCGGCCTTCTTGGCCGGCGCCTTCTTGACTGCCTTCGTCTTGACGGTGCCGTCGGCCTCCGCCTCGACCGGAACGATGTCCGGCTCGGGCTCGGGTGCCGGCTCGGGCAGGATCTCGGTGACGTACGGGCCGAAACGGCCCTCCTTCGCGACGATCTCGTGCCCGCTGAGCGGGTCGACGCCGAGCTTTCGGCCCTCCTGCGGCGTCGAGAACAGCTTCTCCGCGTACTCGGGCGTGAGCTCGTCCGGCGGCAGGTCGTCGGGCAGGTTCGCACGCTGCGAGACCAGGTCGCCGTCCGGGTCGTCGGGATTCTGGACCATCCGCTCGAGGTACGGACCGAAGCGGCCGACCCGCACGCGGACCTCGCGGCCCTCGGAATCGTCGAACAGACGGATCGAGTTGATCTCGCGGGCGTCGATGTCCTCGAGGTTCTCGCCGACCATCTTCTTCAGGCCGCCGGCACGCGCGATCGTGTCGTCGGCAGCCTTGTCGTCACCGAAGTAGAAGCTCGACAGCCAGTTCCCGCGCTGCTCGCGGCCACCGGCGATCTCGTCGAGGTCGTCCTCCATCGCGGCCGTGAAGTCGAAGTCGACGAGCCGACCGAAGTGCGCCTCGAGCAGACCGATCACCGCGAACGCCACCCAGGACGGGACCAGCGCGCTGCCGCGCTTGTAGACGTAACCGCGGTCGAGGATGGTCTTGATGATCGACGAGTACGTCGACGGACGGCCGATGCCGAGGTCTTCGAGCGCCTTGATCAGGCTGGCCTCGGTGTAGCGGGCCGGCGGGTTGGTGGTGTGGCCGTCCGGGTCGAGCTTGGTGGCCGTCACGCCCTGGCCCTCCGTCAGCACCGGCAGGCGCGACTCGGCGTCGTCGGACTGGCCGCCGGCCTCCTCGTCGACGCTCTCCACGTACGCCTTCAGGAAGCCGGGGAACGTGATGGTGCGGCCGGACGACGAGAACGTGCACTCCTCGCCCGTGCCGGCGGTGCCGGTGATCCGCAGCGTCAGCGTGGTACCGCGGGCGTCGGCCATCTGCGACGCGACCGTGCGCTGCCAGATGAGCTCGTACAGGCGGAACTCGTCGTTCTCGAGGCGCGAGTGCAGCTGTCCGGGGTCTGGAAAACGTCGCCCGCGGGACGGATCGCCTCGTGCGCCTCCTGCGCGTTCTTGACCTTGCGGGTGTACTGACGCGGGCTCGAGTGGACGTACTCGGCGCCGTACAGCTCGGTGGCCTGCGCGCGGGCCGCCGAGATGGCCGACTGCGACAGCGTGGTCGAGTCGGTTCGCATGTAGGTGATGTAGCCGTTCTCGTACAGACGCTGCGCGACGCGCATGGTCCGCTCGGACGAGAACCGCAGCTTGCGCGCGGCCTCCTGCTGCAGCGTCGACGTCATGAACGGCGCGTACGGCTTACGGGTGTACGGCTTGCTCTCGGCCGAGGAGACGACCAGGTCGACGCCCTCGAGCGCCTCCGCCAGCCGACGGGCGTACGCCTCGTCGATCACCGTGACGCCGCTGGACTTGAGCTTCCCGTCGGGTCCGAAGTCGCGGCCCGCGGCGACGCGGGAACCGTCGACCGAGACCAGGCGCGCCCCGAAGGCGCGGGGGCTGGCGTCGGCGCCGGCGTCGAGCGTGGCCGAGATGTCCCAGTACTCCGCCGAACGGAACGCCATCCGCTCACGCTCGCGCTGCACGATCACGCGCGTCGCGACCGACTGCACGCGGCCCGCCGACAGCTTCGGCATGACCTTCTTCCACAGGACCGGGCTGACCTCGTAGCCGTAGAGGCGGTCGAGGATGCGGCGGGTCTCCTGCGCGTCGACCAGGTCGTTGTCGAGGTCGCGGGTGTCCTCGGCGGCGGCGCGGATCGCGGGCTCGGTGATCTCGTGGAACACCATCCGGCGGACCGGGATCTTGGGCTTGAGCGTCTCGAGGAGATGCCACGCGATGGCCTCGCCCTCGCGGTCGGGGTCGGTGGCGAGGTAGAGCTCGTCGGCGTCCTTGAGCAGGCTCTTGAGCTCGGTGACCTTGGACTTCTTCTCGGGGCTGACGACGTACAGCGGCTCGAAGTCGTGGTCGACGTTCACGCCGAGGCGGGCCCACGGCTCACCCTTGTACTTGGCAGGGACGTCGGCGGCGCCGCGCGGCAGGTCACGGATGTGGCCGACCGATGCCTCCACGACATAGTTCTTGCCGAGGTAGGGCGCGATCTTCTTGGCCTTCGTCGGTGACTCGACAATGACGAGGCGGCGCGTGGCAGACGCTCCGTCCGCCGTGCTCTATCCCGTGATGCCACCAGTCTGTCCGCACCTTTCCTGCTCGATCAGTGCTGCTGTGCACCTGATGCGAATCTCGTCTCCGCCCCGTTATACCGGGTCCGGTCAGTTACAGGGTGTCACACCGGAAGGACGGGCGCGTATATCCGTCCCTCTCGATTCGCTCAAATGTGCGGCCAGTTGCGTCGCGCGTCCGGATCCTCCGGCGGCCGACCGATGTTCTCTGCGAGGTGCATGAGACGTCTGCGACCCGAAATGCGCAATCCCGGTGACGACCCGCGAATGCCGACGATGGTGGGGCGACTCCGGCCCGCATGAGTGACTGCGCCAACACCACGTGGGTGTCCGGGGCGTGCGGATCGAGCCCGAGGACGTATCGCTGACCGTCCGCCTCGACCCGCCCAGATGCCAGCACCCAGGCGCGCTGTTCGCGCGCGCCGGGAATCCACCCTTCCGGCACCGCCTTCACCGCGCCCCGTGTCCACCGAGCGGCGAGGCCGGTCAGCTGCGGGACGGTCGCGGTCCGGACGAGCGGACGCCCCTCCTCGGACCTGCCGATCTCGGCGTCGAGGTCGGCCTCGCGCATCAGTTCGGCGATCGCCTCCGCCCGCCAGAGGCTGTCGACCACGACCGATACGCGTGCTCCCTCCTTCGAGGTGACCACCTGCCCCTGCGCGGCCAGCAGCCCACCGAGGTCGGTCACCGTGGGCGGCACCGATTCGGCGGAGAAGAAGGAAAGCTGAGCCACAAGTGGACAGTAGGCCACGAGCGGGCGTCGGTCGTCGGGATCGCGAATCTGCCACGCGTGCGGATCGGTGGACGCGGGTAACCAGGAGTACGCCACAACGAACGCGTCCCCCACCACCGTTGCCGGCAGCAGGGGACGAGTCAGGCAGCGGTCTAGTGCGACCGGCCTTGAATCATTTGTTCAGTTGATGAACAGATCAGATAGCGCGAACGCCGGTGGCCTGCGGGCCCTTGGTGCCCTGGCCGACCTCGAACTCGACGCGCTGGTTCTCCTCCAGGGTGCGGAAGCCGCTGCCCTGGATCTCCGAGTAGTGGACGAAGACGTCAGCGGAGCCGTCCTCGGGTGCGATGAAGCCGAAGCCCTTTTCCGCGTTGAACCACTTCACAGTGCCCTGTGCCATGCTTTTCCTTCTCTTTCTTACACCGGATTCGATGGACAGCACTTCTGGTCCACCGGCCGGTTCCGACCGCTGTACTTTCTCGATTCCCCCTCAGGAACGCATAAGCACCGCGCTCGCAACATCGATCCTGCGGGCGTTTAAACGAACACAGAAGCTGCGACCAGGTCATAGTCAACCACGTCCGACGCCCCCGCAACAGTCGAAAGACGAACAAAAACTGCAAATAGATGATCTTGCACGGAGTGCCACCCCAGCAACCGTCGAGTACACCCCACACCGCCCGGTCCAGAGCACCGCGGATAGGATCAAAACCGCAGGTCCGACGCATGCGACGCGCCCAGGACAACCCAGGACACTCGATCGTGACAATTCCGGAAGAGACGCCCGTGAATCTCTCGCCCCACTCCCGATACATGGGAAAAAACAGCGACGACTCCTTCGGACGCGCACTTCTCGATCACGTACTGGCGGGCACCGCGCCGGGCGAGCAACCCCTCACGTTCAGCGCCGAACTCCCACCCCGCGTGTCGCGGTTCTCCGAATGGCCGGAGTGGGCGGGTCCGGCCGCCGTACGGGCCTCGAGGCGGCCGGGATTCCCCGCCCGTGGAGCCACCAGGCCGAGGCGGCGTCGATCGCGGCGGCGGGCGAGCACGTCATCGTCGCGACGGGGACGGCATCGGGCAAGTCGTTGGCGTATCAACTTCCCGTGCTGACGAACCTCGCCGGCGCGTCCCGCGGCACAGCGCTGTACCTGTCCCCCACCAAGGCACTCGGCGCCGATCAGCTGCGGTCGGCGATCGCACTCACCGAGTCGGAGCCGGACCTGGCGTCGATCCATCCGTGCGGCTTCGACGGCGACACCCCGACCGAGATCCGACAGTGGGCCCGCGCGAACTCACGGTGGATCTTCACCAACCCGGACATGCTGCACATCGGGATCCTGCGCTCGCACCAACGGTGGGCACATCTGCTACGTCATCTCCGGTACGTCGTCGTCGACGAATGCCACTCCTATCGGGGGGTCTTCGGGTCGAACGTGGCACTCGTGCTGCGTCGACTGCGCCGGATCGCCGCGCGCTACGGCGCCGACCCGGTGTTCGTGCTGGCGAGCGCGACCACGTCGCAGCCGGGTGCGGCCGCATCGCGGTTGATCGGGGCCCCGTGCGCGGAGGTTACCGAGGACGGATCGCCGCACGGGCCGCGCACGATCGCGCTGTGGGAGCCGCCGCTGCTCGAGTCGGTTACCGGGGAGAACGGCGCCCCGTCCGACGGGCGGCCGGATCGGAGGCGGCGCGGATCATGGCGGACCTGCTGGTCGAGGGTGCCCGGACGTTGACGTTCGTCCGCTCCCGCCGCGGCGCCGAACTGACCGCTATCGGCGCGCGTCGCATCCTGTCCGAGATCGATCCCGACCTGGCCGACCGCGTGGCCGCCTACCGCGCCGGATACCTCGCCGAGGACCGACGTGACCTCGAGGCCGCCCTCTCCGACGGCCGACTGCTCGGCGTCGCGACGACGAACGCGCTCGAGTTGGGGGTGGACATCGCCGGTCTCGACGCGGTGGTGGTCGCCGGTTTCCCGGGAACCGTCGCGTCGTTCTGGCAGCAGGCCGGACGCTCGGGGCGACGAGGCGAGGGTTCGCTCGTGGTTCTCGTCGCCCGCGACGACCCGCTCGACACGTATCTCGTGCACCACCCGTCCGCGCTGCTCGAACGCCCGATCGAGGCCACCGTCACCGACCCGACCAACCCCTACGTGCTGGGCCCGCAACTGCTGTGCGCCGCACTGGAGATGCCGCTGTCCGACGCGGAGGTCGCCGACCTGGGGGCTGCGGAGGCGCTCGCCGACCTCGCCGCGCAGGGTCTGATCCGCAGACGCGCGCATGGCTGGTTCGTCACCTCCGACATCGACCCGCACACGTCGCTCGACATCCGCGGGGGCATCGGTGGCCAGGTCGCGATCGTCGACGGCGAGTCGGGACGGCTCCTGGGGACCGTCGACGCGGGCCGCGCGCCGGCCACGGTGCACCCGGCGCCGTCCACATCCACCAGGGCGAGTCGTTCGTCGTCGACCATCTCGATCTCGACGACGGAATCGCCCTCGTGCACCCGGAAGAACCGGAGTGGACCACGTCCGCTCGCGAGATCACCGACATCGCGATCAGCGACATCGCGGAGCACAAGCCGTACGGCGACGTGGGCGTCGCGCTGGTGCAGGTCGAGGTGACGCACCAGGTGGTCGGGTATCTGCGCCGACTGCCGTCGGGCGAGGTGCTCGACTCGGTGGAACTGGACATGCCGGCCCAGTCCCTGCACACGCGGGCCGTGATGTACACGATCACCCCGGAACTGCTCGAGGAGGCCGGGATCGGGGCCGACCGCATCCCCGGCGCTCTGCACGCCGCCGAGCACGCGGCGATCGGGCTGCTGCCGCTGGTCGCGACGTGCGACCGCGGCGACATCGGCGGGGTGTCGACCGCACTGCACCCCGACACGGGACTGCCGACGGTGTTCGTCTACGACGGCCACCCCGGCGGCGCCGGGTTCGCCGACCGCGGGCACTCCGAGCTGACGCGCTGGCTGGGCGCGACCCGCGCGGCGATCGACTCGTGCGAGTGCGTTGCCGGCTGCCCGTCGTGCGTGCACTCCCCCAAGTGCGGCAACGGAAACCACCCGTTGGACAAGGACGGCGCGCTCCGGGTGCTGTCGGCGGTGCTCACCGCGGTGAATCCGGAACCGTCCGCCTGACAGGATCATTCGACGGGTCCGGCGCGGGCGATCGCCCGCGCCGGACCCAGAACGAACACCGGGCCCGCCGTCTCGGTCGACACCACGACGTCCCACCCGTCGACGGTGCACTCGGTCACCTCGGCCCGCATCCGCCGCGCCAGCGACGCCGCTGCGGTGCAGGCTGATTCGTCTCCGCCGGTGAGCGCCTGCGCGGCCGCCAGCGCGGCCAGGTCGGCCGCGCCCTGGGCCCGGTGTCGCGCCGCGACCGACCCACCGACCTGGATCAGCACCGCGGTCACCGCGACGAGCCCGGCCAACGCGAAGCACGCGAACACCGTCGCGCCACCGGACTCGTCCCGGACGAAACGCCTCACCCGTCACTCGTTTCCGGTTCGCGCGCGGCGACGGCCTCCGCGGACAGTTCGACGAGCGGCAGCAACGGCACACCCGCGCGGACCGTCGCCACGACGAACGCGCCGTCCTCCCGCACCGTGATGTCCGCGCCGCCGGGTGCGACGCGGACGGACGCGGCAACCGCGTCGCGATCGCCGCGGGCCGCCAGCCGGGCCGCCTCGCGCGCCGCGTCGATGCACCGCACCTGCGCAGACACCGCCGCGATCGCCCCGACGCACAACACCACGACGGTCACGATGGATGCGATTGCGATCGCCGCCTCCACCGTGACCGCGCCGTCGTCGCGCAGGACCGCGGACCGCGCACTCACACCGACGTCTTGAGCGCCTTGTCGATGATCCCGGTGAGCGCGGACACGATCGAATCTTCGAAACGCAAGTTCTACGCTAATCTCTGGCTCGTGAAGGCAGTGGTCTACGTCCGTATCTCCGCCGACCTGGCCAATGATGGACACGGCGTGAAGCAACAAGCCGACGAATGCCTCGCCCTTGCGGACCGCCTCGGCTGGACAGTGGTAGAGACGTACCGCGACAACGACATCAGTGCCTACTCCGGGAAGATCCGTCCCGGCTACGAGAAGATGCTGACGGCGATCGAGAGCGGGCGCGCGAAGGCCATCATCGCGTGGCACACCGATCGACTCCACCGCAGCCTGACCGAGCTGGAGCGCTTCGCCGACGTCTGCCGGCGAAACGACGTCCGGGTCGAGACGTGCAAGGCAGGGCACATCGACTTCAGCACTGCGAGCGGTCAACTCGTGGCCGGCATGCTTGCGGTCGCCGCCAAACACGAGGTCGCGCACATGGTCGAGCGCCAGAAGAGCTCCCACACCCGCCGCGCGATCGAAGGTCGTTACCGCGGCGGTCGAAGACCGTTCGGGTTCGAGGCCGACGGAGTCACACTCCGACCACTCCAGGCCTCCGCGATTCACGACGCCACCGATCGAGTACTCCGCGGCGAATCGCTGCGCTCCATTGTACGAGCTTGGAATCTCCAGGGCCTCGAGACGTCCACCGGCACCCGATGGTCCAGCAGTACACTTCGCCAGACCCTCCTTCGCCCGCGAAACGCAGCGCTTGTCGAGCACCATGGCGAGATTGTCGGCCCCGCGGAGTGGGAAGCAATTGTGTCGGAGGATGACTGGCGTGCCGTCAAGGCGATCTTCAGCGATCCATCCCGACGAAGTAAGCACACACGGGAACGACGGTGGATCGGCTCCAACGTCTTCATCTGCGGAGTGTGTGGACGAGCGCTGTCCGTAGGCGTAACGAGCCGCGGGGTACGTCAATACCGGTGCCTTGAAGGCGCACATCTCAGCCGCGCACTGGAACCGGTCGACGAGTACGTGAGCGAGTTGGCGGTACTCCGTCTCAGCCGGCCTGACGCAGGGCTGATCCTCGAACCCGATGACGACATCGACATCCCCACCCTTCAGGTAGAGCGAGACAAGCTCCAAGCCCGGCTGAACGAGCTGTCGATCATGTTTGCCGACAGCGTGATTGATGGCTCTCAGCTGAAGTCCGGGACGTCACGGCTTCGCAGCATGATGACGGACATCGACGAGAAGCTCGCGTCAGCACGCGGAGTCTCGCCGATCGCGAACCTCGTACTGTCCGCTGGCGACGTCGTGGAAGCGTGGACGAGCCTCTCGCCCGACCTCGCCGGCAAAGTCATTTCTGAACTCATGACCGTGACAATCTTGCCGGTACCGCGAGGCGAGCGGAACAAGCCGTTCAACCCCGAGTACGTCGGTATCAAGTGGAAAGTCGGCCACTAAATCGTTCCGCATCAACGTCACTCGGATGCGATTCGCGAACTGGGCACATCCCACAACAGGCCTACGCCAGTCGACATCAACGTGCCGACCGCTAGGCAATTGCTTAAGCACCTGCTTGCCAGCAGCTAGTCGCCCACTAGCAGGGCAGGCACCGATCGCGTCGAACGTCAACCGACTTCGCCTCGTGCCGGCGCACGTGGTGGACCGGAGTATCACTCGTCGTCCGTCCCCGAGCGCTCACTCAGCCCTACTGTGACGGGCGGACCGCCACCTACACCGCGAGGCGAGCTTGCCACGGACGCCGTGCATACCCTCCGGAGTCCGGCACCCCCGTTCAACGCACCGCTGGCCGCAGCGATCAGGTCTCGAACAAGAGCCGGAAATGGTGAACGATCACGTCCAGCTCGACGACATCTCGTTGCTCACCACGCGACTACAGAACGACACCCACTCACGCAAGGGTAATCCCGCTTGCGTGAGAGTGAAATACGCTTTCGCCGTGCGACTTTGACGCCGACCGAAATGTCCGGCGCCCTCGTTAGGCTGGTGGCATCGCAATCGACGACGTCGAAACTGAATGCCACAACGTTCGCGTGCGACACCCCCCAGCCACCGAGTAGATAGAGCACAGCCTTGAGCCCCAGCACGGCGATCAAGGAGTACGCCGCACGGATTGTCGCCGAGGCCCCGCCCCTCGACGACGTCACGCGGAGCCGGGTAGTCAACCTACTTCGCCTCACACGCAACCTGCCTGGAGTCCAGACCGACGCCGCTTAGATCCAAGGACGATTCGCGACCGACACAGGGCCGGGCTGACTGTCACCAGGCGTCGTGCAGAACCTTCAACGCTTCATGATCCGTAGCCGGCGTCGTGACCCGCCACGACGCGAGCACCGATAGAGAGGATAGAGACGACGAAGAGCTTCAAGTTTCAGTGGCACAAGGAATTACGGACTGCGTCGTTGCCGGCGGCCGCAAAGGCCGTTGGTTGGGCACTGTGGGATTTCGCCGACGCGAATGGTCGAAACTCACACCCCGGCCGCACAAGATTGGCAACCGAGCTGCGGATGAGCGAACGTCAGATCGACCGCCACCTGAAGGTGCTCGTGGAAAGCGGCTTCATCGTGAGGACAACCACGGCGAACGCTCACCCGAATCGCAAGTGGGCAGACGTCTACGCCCTCAAACTCACATCGACGACGGCCGCCAGCGAATCGGTCGACACTGGCAACGGACCGGTAGACACCGTGGCAGGACCCCTAGACACCGCTGTCCACACAACAGACCCTTCCTCAACAGATCTTCCTTCACCATTCCGAGTCCATGACTCGGGATCGCGGGAGGCCGCGACCCCCAGCGACGTCGCAACCGACATGGCGGATAGCCAACTGTCCGCGATTCAGCGCTACGACAACGGAGCCGACTACTTCGAGATGTCCGAGGCGGGACAAGCCGAGATCGACCGGCACATCGAGGAGCAAGTCGCGCCGCTCCGCGCGAACGACTTCTCAATCATCGCGAACATGCTTGAGCAGGGCTGCCGGTCGCACCAAATCATCGGGTACGTGCGCAAAATCCGCCGATAGCCGCAGCGGTTTCGCCGCCTGGCGACTCGCCGTCGACGCGACGTGCATCCTGCCACTCCGAGGTCAGCGCGTACCGCCGCAGGCCAACACCCATCCGAGCCATCCCGCCAGCAGTCGCTGGCGATACCCGCCACTCCCACCAGGCAACGAGAGGACTCCGTGCACCAACCTGTCCACTGCATCACCCACCCGGCGGCTAAGGCGCCGCCCCTTCACTCCGCCGACGACGGCGATTGCATCAAGCATCTCGGTGTCGTCCTTGACGCGCGGCGTCGCGCGGTTGCGGACAACTCGCATTACCGGACGCCCCACGCTCTCGATGCCGACCGTGCGCGACTCATGTCCATCGACCTCGTCATCGCTCAGCTTTACTCGCTCGAGGGGTTCTCGCGATGAACTACCAACCCCTCGTCGAGTCGCGCGCGCTCCCGCCTCGATTGCGCAAGCGCGATGGGTCGCCCGACGCTCGCGGCGTGCTTACGTTCGCCGCCCCGCTACCTGAGCCCTGGCAGTCATCCGAGGACGCCACGCTCGCATCCGATCGCGAGCTCTCACGTGGCGCTCGGCCGGCAACGAAGACAGAGCGCACGCTCCTCGCTGCGCTGGGATACGACCTACCTGACGAAGGCCTCAAGACACACGTCCACTGGACGACCACTGGCATTCGCCAGCGGACCTGGCCCTCCCTCGCAGACCCCAACCCCTCAACCGACCCCAACACTTCAACTGAAGGAAGCACCCATGCCTGAGACCCAGAACATCATCGCCGACGTCACCGCCGACACCGGAGACAACGGAATCGAAGAACCGACGACGCCGTCCGAGCCTGCCACCACTGACGCCGCGCCGCCGGACGAGCGGACAGCGAACAACGAGGCTGCCCGGCGCAGGCAGCAGCTCCGCAAGGCTGAAAGGGAGCGCGACGCCTTTGCTGCCAAGGTCGAGTCGCTTCAGCGCGCGGAGGCGCTGAGGCTGGCGAGCGCAACCCTCGCCGAACCGGAAGATCTCTTCGCCCTTGGCGAAGTTGCGGTCGTCGACCTGCTCGACGCCGACGACAATCTCGACAAGGAAAGGGTCGCAGGAGTAGTCGCCAAGATCATCGAAAGGCGGCCCGGTCTCCACAAGGACGGTCGCCGCCCCACCGGCTATCACAACTTCGGCCAGGGCCAGCCGGCACCGCGCAGTCACACCGCGGCGAGCTGGAGCAGGGCTCTGTCCCGGTAAAGGTCTGGACGCCAGCGGTCCTCGCGGGAGAATAAGTGGGCAGGCACTTGGAGGCATGGACCTCAGTGCCTGCCCGCTGGCCCTCGCGGGGCAACCGACGGCTGCTTGACGCACCTCGGGATTCATCGAAGTCAATTGCACCCCTGAGAGGTACTCCTATGTCTATGACCACCGGCAACTCAACTGCCATCCTGTCGCCCGCGGACGTCGACGCTCTTCTTGTTCAGCCCGTGCTCGCGGAGTCTGTCGCCGCGCAGGTCGCGAAGGTCATCTCCACGACCGGGGAGTCGCTACGGCTTCCCGTCGTTACCCAGGACCCCCAGGCCGCATGGGTCCCCGAGGCCGCCGAGATCCCGATTTCCGATCAGGGCCTCGACGAAGTCCAGGTCCGCTACCACGCCCTCAAGGGGCTCACCGTCTTGAGCAACGAGCTGCTCGCCGACAGCTCCCCCGGCGCGGCACAGCTCGTGGGCGAAGGCCTCGCGCGCGACATCGCAAGGAAGCTGGACGAAGCCTTCTTCGGAGCGACCGTCGCCAACGGCCCCTCGGGAATCGCTGCGGCGTCCGGCGTTCAGGCTGTCGAAGTAGACGGCGCCTTCTCCAACCTCGACCCGTTCCACGAGGCGATCTCGAAGGCGGAGACCGTAGGGGCCGTGACTGGCGCGTTCGTCACCACCCCTGCTGTCGCACTCGCTCTCGCCAAGATCAAGACGGGAGCTGGCAGCAATGCGCCGCTCCTGGGGAGCGATCCGACGGCCCCGACCAGTCGAACGGTCGCCGGCGTCCCCCTCCTCGTCTCTCCCTCGGTTGAAGCCGGTGCCGTCTGGGCCATCCCCGCCGAGCGCACGGTGATCGGGATGCGGCAGAACGTCGACGTCCGTAGCGACTCGTCCGCCTTCTTCTCTTCCGACCGCACCGCCATTCGCGCTGTGATGCGCGCAGGATTCGGATTCCCGCACACCGCTGCGATCGTCAAGATCACGAGCCAGGCATGACATCCCAGCACGCTTCGGTGAGCTGCCGCGTCACCCCAGGCTGGCTGGTCTACGACCCGATTCGGCGACAGCAAGTGCCGGGCGGCGAGACGGTGCAGATCTCTCCCGCGAACGTCGAGCGTTGGACTGCGAACGGCTGGATCGTCCCAAACTCGGAACACGACTCGCAGTCCAGTGATGTCGAATCCCGCAAGCCATCCGTCCCTCGCCGCTCGCGAGCCCGAGCGCCCCGAACCAGCGCCGACCCGATGACCGACTCGCCGTGACCTGGCGACATCTCATGGATCGGATCGAGCCCGCGCACTCATCTAAGACGAGTCCGCGGGCTCGATCCGTAAGCGCCGCTGGGTTGGCTGGCTCAGGCGCCAGTACGAGAAGGACGGCTCCACCCATGCCGTCGAACCCGCCAATACAGGGTTAGGCCTCTCGCCGTTTGCGCTTACCGGTTGTCGTTGCCCTGCCGCGGGATTCTCGATCGCGCCACAAGTACCAGAACCGCGCCACCGCACACCGCCGACGAGACGAACACGGAAGCAGCCATGACCCACGACTGCTGTACCGCGGTGGTAGCGGTCAACACCGTCGTCAGTGCGAAGACAGAGGCAACCCTCTGCCGAGGTACCGCCCGCCATGTTTCGCGGAGCCATGTCCTCATTCGTACCCCTCCCCATTTCGTTCGAGTGTGCCACCGAACTGGCCCGGCGTAGCCGACAGCGCCGAGCGACTGCGAGACACTCGACCCGCTAGCGGCGCCAAGCTGATCGAGGCACTCGACGCCGCGATCGGGCCGACAATCGAGCGTCGCGGGCCACCCTGGAGGTGCTTTGGGCGACGTTCAACAACTCCACCGGCGACCGCGATGCTCACCAACGCCACCGGTGACCGCAGCCCTGGGCGGGGACCCCGCCCCGCCTTGCATCGGCGGGACGCAACGCTCAGTTGATCACAGCGCGTACGAGTTCCGAGGTGCATTATCTTGACAACGCTGCCGAGTCGTCCTATCTGGCGGATTGGCCATTCTTCCCGTCAGATACCGCGCTCGGCGGTTCGGACTTGGCGACGCCGCGGGTTCGATTCAGCCGAAGTCCTTCAGGAAGAAAAAGGTCGATTTCGTCCGCGCTGAAGGTGAACTCCTCGTTGTCTTTCAACGCCGTTCGCGCTCTGTCGTACGCACGCCACGTGGTGTCAGGCGCATGCTGGTACAGGTCGTCCAGTTCTTGCTGTAGTTCGTCTCGCCGCGTGCGCAGATCAGCCGCCGGCATCCCGGCCATTGCGTCAGCGATCAAGTTGACGTATCGATCACGAACCGAGAGAAGACTCTTCGCCGCGGCACGATGACGCGCGGCGTCCTGGGCCGGGTCGAAGCTGAGCTGAAAGATCGTGAACGCAAGTGTCAGGGTTGCCAGCACGACGCTGGCAATGACGAAGGCGGTCTCGTCCACCGCTGCCACGGTGACGATTCCACCAAAGGTCAGCGCCGTCAGCGCGATGTTGATCCACTTCATCCGCACCGACCTCTGTGCAGCGATTTCGCGATCCTTCTCGTGAGTCTTGTGGGTGTAGACGACCCGCCCAAAGGTCTCTCGGATGACGTCCAAGTTTCCGTCAGAGTCCGTACTGCGCACCGAATATCTTCCTCCACTCGACGGCGGCGTTGTACTCGTCGCCATCTGCCTCGAACGAACATGCCCGCTCCGCGTTCGCAAGCGCTGTCCTCGCCTTGCCAAGCCAGGCATCACCGTAGTAGCACTTTTCGTCGATCCCCGGGATCGTGCAGTAGTAGTTCGCGCGCTTGATGAACTCCTCGAAGAAGTCCCTAACCATCAAGTCGTCCCAGGTCGACGACTTGCCTCGATCCGGCCAGCTCTTGAGGAAGTTGATCGCCCGCAACTCAAGGCACAGCGACTTGACCGGTACGTTGCAGTACTGCTGCCAGACCTTCAGCATCTTGATCAAACGACGCGTCTGGCCGGCCGACTCCTTGTCGGATTCATCGAGGTTGCGGAACTCGGCGGCATAGCTCGATATCGTCCAGGTCCCGCCGTCGCGGGTATGCGGAATCCAGTACCGGTCAACCCCCTCGTCAGTGTTCTTGTAGTGCCAAGCTGGCAACACCTCCACGGTGTGCCCATTGGCGAAATCGACGAGGACGATCGGCCCGTCGCCCTTCACATTCGTCGATGGGTACCGCGTACGCAGGACGCTCCGGATCTCCTGGAGTAGTGCGGATTGACCGTTCGACGTGTAATCGTTGAAGCGGCTGAACGTCTCCACCGGAATGCGGAAGATCATGTCAACGTCACGGACGGGTCGAACTCGAGTCCGCTTGCCGAGTGAGCCAATCAGCAACTTGGTATCGCCGGTATAGGCGCGCGTCGGGTAGTAGTGGTCATGCAACTTCTTCGCAACAGCGTTGCTACGCGCGGTTGCTTCGTCTCGCTCGGTCTGGGTCAGCGAGATGTTGGACACGAACTTCTCGAACCGCGACGACGTACTCAATCCAGCCCCGTTCCTCGACTGCCGACCCAGGATGGAGACCGGACGGTATCGAGCTTAACTGGTCACTTGTCCAGCACTGGCGCGTGCTGTCCGACCCGGTGTAGGTACTCGTGGCTCGTGGGCGACCTTGAAGCGAATACCCTCATTCGCCTCCGGTCGCGAGACGCCGGTTCAACTCAGCTGAGGACCTTGCGACGTCCTCCGCAATCGCCGCGATCCTCGCCTTACGTGCACTCAATTCCGACTGCTCCGCCGATGAGGCGCCGTCGTTCGAATGCGCCGTCCCGCCATCGCCATCTCGGCGTTGCCCTGCATCATGCCCAGTCATGGGGCCTCCCTTCGCGAGCGGTGACCCTCGATCAAGTCGCGGACGTCCGGGTCGTCGCTCAAGCGGAACAAGGTGTCGACGATCTCCTCGTACTCCGACCGTGCGATAAGCACAGCAGCGCCTTTACCAGACTTGATCTCCACTACATCGTGGTCCGTGTTGACCCGCTCAATGTAGGCCCCCAGCCGCAGGCGAGCGAGCGATAATCGAACAGGCATGTGGCTCCTCCATCCCAACTTTGGCTCCGCACGTCCTGCGATGCATTCCATGACGTCACCGGTGACTTCGCGGAGGACGACGGCATGCGGCGGTGCTCGCGACTTCTCACATCGTTGGACGCAGGAGAATGCGATCCGGTTCCTCCAGCGGTCGCCAGCGTCGTGAATGAAGTCGCGTGCGAACCAACCCGGACATCAACGGAGCTTCACCCCCTCTGTCCTGGACCCCCCAAGGCCTAAACCCAATTTCCGCACCCACGCTGTCCGCTCCACGCCCGATAGCCCCGCGTCCGGCTGGACGCGTGGCTATTCGGTATCGCCGCCGCACGGGGGATCAGACCGCGCGGCGGTGTCTCAGGGCCGGTCGCTGAGAATTGCTAAAGGGTGCACAGGCAACGGCGACATGCTGGTTTACGTCGGGCTATGCCAGAGAACGACGTCGAACTCGCAGAGGATCTAGACGATCTCGGGGCCGCCGTGCCTCATCACCGTGGTGAGAGCACGCACGAGGTGCTCTGCCTCGTCGCGGCTGAGCCGAAGGGTCACTTCGCGGTAGTCGACTTCGAGTCGCCGGCCGTCGCGCGAGATACGAATGTCGGGCTGGACGTCGTCGACCATCAGGTCGACATGCGCGATCACTGCGCACCCGCCTTCGCGCGATGCGCCCGACGGCGCGATTCCAGAGGCGCAAGTCGCGATGCGCAGCGTTCGCCGGCGTAGGCCGGGTATCTCGTATCCACGCGAAGCGCGGATACAGTGGATGGACGGTGCATACGGGGTCTCTTCCGTGTGGGCCGAGGCCCCAGTTGGTGTTCCCGCACCGTCCGGGCCGCTTTAGCGTCTAATGCTGCCCTTCGAATCCCCGGTGACCACCGTGTACAGGATCGCGCCGAACGCCGCGGCGGCGATGGTCCCGATCGCGTACTCGGCCGTCGACATGCCGTTGTCCGCGGTCGCGGCGAGCACGATCCTGGCCTGGATGTCGTGGAACTTCTCGGTCCACATTGTTTTCCCCTCCATTCGAGTCCGGCGCGGTCCCTCCGCGCCGACGTTCCCCTGCCGGTCACAGGAGCCCTCCGTCGAGCACCCGACCGGCGAGCCCGATCACCACCGGGACGATTCCCAGGCAGACGAATGCGGGCAGGAAGCACAGCCCCAACGGGCCGCTGATGAGCACGCCGGCCCGCTCCGCCGCGGCGACCGCGCGATCCTCGGCGTCGGCACGCTGCTGTACCGCCAACTCCCCGATCGCGCTCGACAGCGCGGCCCCGGAGCGCGCGGAGCGCCGTGCCATCCTCGCGAGCGCCTCGGTCGCGGGTTCGGTCGCCACGACATCCCACGCCGTCGCGGGGTCGGCGCCGAGCGCCAGCAGATCTGCGGTGCGGCGCAACGACTCCGACAGCGGCCGCGGCGCGGACGGCGCGACCGCCGCGGCCGCCGCCGACGCAGGCAGTCCCGCTTCGAGGCACGCGGCCAGCAGGTCGAAGGTTCCGGCCACCGCCAGCGGGTCCGGGGTGTCCGGTGCGGTCGGGGCGTCCGATGGCGTGTCGACGGTCGGCGCCGATCCACGGAGTCTGCGTCGCACGACGGTTCCGCCCGGTGTCACGAGGACGGCCAGCGCCACCGCCGCCAGCGGCGCCCACATCACTGCACCACCCGGTCGGTGATCCGGTCGGTCCACAGCAGTCCCGCCGCGACCAGTACCGCGCCGACGACCAGCAGCACCGCGCCGAGACCCCCTCCGAGGAGGATCCGGACGGGCGCGGCACCCATGAGTTGCCCAGGCCGACCCCGAGGACCGGGAGCCCCGCCAGGACGGCAGCCGTCGCCCGCGCACCGGCCAGGCCGGCCTCCGCCCGGGTGCGGAATCGGGTGCGGCCCACCAGGTCCGCGCGTGCCGCCTGCAGCAACTCGGCGAGGGCCAGGCCGTGCGTCTCGGCCACCGCCCAGGCGCGGGCGATCCGGTGCAGGTCGTCGGCGACGGCACCCTCACCGGCGGCGAGTCCGCTCGCCGCCGAACCACCGAGGCGGGCGCGGGCGGCCGCGCGCCGGAACGCCTCGGCGGCGGCACCGTCGCATTCGGTCGCCGCGGTCTCGCAGGCGACCGCCGGGTGCGCGCCCACGCGGAGTTCCCCGATCACGACGTCGAGACCCGCGAGCACACCGCGACGCTCATGCTCCCGACGCTCCGATGCCCGCCGACGGCGATGGCGCCGGCCGGCGGTGAGCGCCGCGACCGCGGTCGCGATGGCCGGTCCGACCATCCCGACGGCCGCGAGCGGCACGCACGCGAGGACCACTAGGTCGAACGGCGACAGCCCGCGGCGCAGTACCCACGCCCGCACGCGGAAAGCCGCCCCACTCGGGTTCGTCGGCGCCGTGCTCGTCGCCCGAAGTCGCGTACGCGCACCCCGAGCGGGCACCAGCACGATCGCCGCGGACACGCAGAGCAGGACGGCGGTCATCGCACAGCCCTCGCGTCGAGCAGCCTGCGTAGCGCTCCGGCCGCCGGACCGGCGCCGGACTCGCTCGTCCAGGCGGCGGTCACCCGCACGTCTCCGGACGAGTTCCGCTCGAGAACACCGATTTCCACGAGCCCGCGCGCGCCCGACGAATCACGGCGCACGTGCAGCACGGCCTGGACCGCGGCAGCGAGCTGACTGTGCAGCGCCCGGCGGTCCATGCCACCGAGCGCGGCGAGCGCCTCGAGACGGGCCGGGACCTCACCCGGCGAGTTGGCGTGCACCGTGCCCGCGCCGCCGTCGTGGCCGGTGTTGAGGGCGGTGAGCAGATCCACCACCTCGGCCCCGCGCACCTCGCCGACCACGATGCGGTCCGGGCGCATCCGCAGCGATTGCCGGACCAGGTCGCGCACCGTCACCTCTCCCACCCCCTCCACGTTGGGGGCACGCGCCACCAACCGGACGACGTGCGGGTGGGACGGTGCGAGCTCGGCGGCATCCTCGACGCACACGATCCGCTCGGTCGGTTCGACGCGGCCGAGCATCGCGGCGAGCATGGTCGTCTTCCCGGCTCTTGAGTGAAGACACCCATTAGACCGAGATCGGCCCCACCGAGAGCTCGCAGCTCGCGAAGGGCCCTGGCTCAGAACGGAACCGCCCGTCACGTACCCGCGTCGACTCTAGTCGAACCCGACGCCCCCGAACCATGGTGGACGCGACGCATCCTCCAGCACAGGCGGATCGGTCGATCGCATCTTTGGCTCGCACCTACGGGCGCTGAACGCGATATCCGCACCCGATCTCGCAAGGCTCGCGCGCGGCGTCCACTCGTCCAACAAATCGGTCTCCAAACCGTCGTTTCGTCTCCCACAGCTACGACGTAAAACCAAGCTGGGCGCGAGTACCCAGTCCCTGCAGCTCGCGGCAGGGCACCCCCGCGATGGACTGCGCAGACGCCGCGGAGGGTCCAACACAAGCCTGTCCACATCACGTGGATGGGCTACGCAGTGTTGGCCGTGACGCGATAACGGGGCATGGTTTCGTGGGTCGTTTTGGGGTGGGGATCCAGCTTCTGCCACCCGAAGGGTGTCCACAGCACCGCTCCGACTCCACCAAAACTACCTGCGCCGCTATGTCTTTAACTTCACGTTCGAATTCCCGTTGGTGGCACTCTCCTTAGGCACATACCCCTCGGGCCAAACCGTCGACGACGAGTGCTTAGCACCGACCAGGTCCACCGCGTCCAGATCGACAGCGGTCAAGTTGGCGCCCCCAAATGAGCTCCACGAAGGGTCGCAAAGTCCATTTCAGCGCTGTTGAGGTTCGCGCTAATTAGCGTCGCGTTGTTCAGGCGAGCAAAGCTCAAATCGGCACGGTAGAGGATGGCGCCGAGAAGGAACGCACCTGTGAGGTCTGCACCGGAAAGATCCGCATTCGTCAGGTCACTATCGGCGAGCTTGGCGGATGACAGGTTCGCACCCTTCAACGTAACCCCCTTGAAATCCTGTTGACCCAGATTGAGATTCCTAAGATCTGCACGCGCGAGCGAACAATCAAGAGAGACCCAAGAACGAGGATCCGAAGAGGCAAGAATCCTGCGGCCATTGATTGTCATAACGATGGTCTTGCGGACCTCCAACTCACCTTCGTCGATCGTCGGATCGGGTTCGCCAGCTGTGGACGTGCGGCGCTCTGCGGACCCAGATTGAGCGGTCCGCAGATATGCTCGCAAGAGATCGACGCAGACTTGACTCTCATTCTCGTTTCCATTTTGCGCCCAGTCGTCCGCCAACGCTGCAAGCGCGTACACACCAGCCAGACGAATCGCCGCGGACTCATGTGCGAGTTGCTCGGCAGCAGTGGTATACCGATCGCGGAACGCGCCCATTACTCCGAGCGAATGTGATGCCTGAAAGTGCTTTTCGGTCTGCCTTCTGCTGTAAGCAGCAACGCTCGCAGCGATGATCGCTGACATGAGAACGGCGGCACCTGCGATCAGGGTGGCCCACGGCTGAGTCAACGATGGCATGGCACGAAGAGTATCAAGATGAGGATTCTTGATATCCGGGCGTGACATGAAGCGAATTGGCGATCGCCAGGTGTTGGCGCGAGGGCGACAGCATCAGCTGCCTCTCAGGACCCTGGACACAGAGACTCCTCCGCGCCCGAGTAACTGGGCGAGCCAAGCGACGATGCGATCCTGCATACGGGCGCCGACCCCCAGAAGGGGGATCGAAGGCGGTAACCACCAGCATCGCAAATCGAGGGCCGTCTCGCCGACCGCCGGCCAAACAGGGAACTCGGCGATCTGCACCAAACGGGCGATGCCACGGCAGATTCATCGTAGGATGACAAGCTTCAGCCATCAGGCTAGATGGGGGTACTTGTGCTGGTCAGCGGGTGGCAACAGGCCATAACGGTGCTGTTGGCAATCATTCCGGGATTCGTCTACCAAGGCATGCGTTCGCGCTTCCGTGGTCCCATCCCCGACGAGCGCGAAATCACAGTTCGCCTGCTACGTGCGCTTGCGCTCTCGGGCATCTTCGGACTCGCATACATCGCCATATTTGGGTCGTGGATTACGAACCACGTCACCAAGCCAGAGAGGATCGCCGAAAATCCCCGGTCGTACGCACTGATCGCATTTTTTCTGGTCTTCGCAGTCCCCTCTGCGATCGCCTTCATCGTCCACACAATCGCCAGCAAAGGATCAAACCCCGATCTCACACTCCTGGAGAGGTTGCGCATCCACAATCCGACGCCGACGGCTTGGGACTTTGCCGCCGGCCGACTGGAGTCTGGATTTGTCCGCGTGTTCACAAAGGATGGAATCTGGATCGGTGGCTATGCAGGCGCATCATCCTTCCTAAGCGGCTACCCCGAGCCTCGAGAGATTTATCTGGAAGATGCATGGGCGTTAAACGACGCCGGCGAGTTCACTGAGCCGGTCACAGGAACAGCTGGAATGTGGATTAGATGCGACGACGCCCAATTGGTTCAGTTTTTGAAGCCCACCGATAAGCAACCCGAGGGAACATCCGGTACGACCAGCACTGTGGTAATAAGGATCGAGCACTCAGGCCAGCACTCCGTGGTAACACAAGGGGAAGGTGCGCAAAATTGAAGAACGAAAGGACCAGGGGCTGGTCGCAGCCACCGACTGGCGGATATGTCCCGGGCAATCGCGCCAATGACCCGGCCGACTCGTCAGATATCATTCCACCTCCCGGTGGTGGTGGAATAGGACGTTTGAAGGATTCAGAAAAGGGAGCGACAGATGAGTAAAAAGAAGACGCAGCACTTCGGCGGATATCAGCCGATAGTACGAATGGTAGCGGACGGTACGGTAGAGAAGGGCTATTCACCCGCGTCCGGACGCACACCGTCGTCACAAAAACCGGCCGATGCTCAGCCGACCCCTCCATCTGGAGGAGGCGGCATTCCCCCAAGAAGTCTTCGTGACTTCATCGCAAACCAGATCGCCTCGGGAATGGCTCGGGAGACGGGTATTGAAGCGCCTCCCGAGTCAAACCCCCTAGCTTCGTGGCCGGGCTTCCGCTTCGCAGCGCCAAGCCTGGAGCAGTCGCCGTTCGCGAGTCTCTCCAGGTCAACAGGCGCGCACAACTCCGGTGAACTGCCTTAAATGGTCAAGCGCGCCGACGAGGCCGTCAGGGTTCGGCCCTATCTGCGGCGATCGAAGAAGACCTGAGAACCCGTACATCTTGCGAGCCGCAGAGAGCTGCGCAGCGGGGAATCCCCCGGTAGGGGAGGTCCCACCCCAACCCCGGCGCGGCCTTATGCCGCTGAAAGTCCAGGCGGTGAACGGGTTCGACATTCGGGTTCCCTTCCGTAAGTTCTGATGCTTGCTGTTGGGATATGCCCGCTATCGATGCGTCACATGAGAAAGCCCCGCAACTCCAGGGAGTGCGGGGCTTTCTTCGTGTCCGAGGCGGTTAGCCTCCCATGACGGATCCCTCCCAGGAGGCCACGGATTCGGGGTTCACAGATCCAGAGTCCACGGATTCAGGGTTCACAGATCCAGAGGCCAGAGACCCGTATGCGAGCGCCGGACCAAGGATGGGGAGCACGACACTGCCGACCAGAGCGCCGCCGATCACGGCCGGGAGGTTGGTGGCGATGCCGGCGATGGCGGCGACCGGGTCGATGGGCGGCAGTGGCCACGGCAGCGGGATCAGCAGCGGCGGCTCGGGCGGCGGTGGTGGCGGCGTGAATCCGTCGGGCATCCGGGTCCAGGTGCCGCAGCGCTCGGAGGCGAATCCGACATCGGATGGGGAGATCTGGACGTACACCTGCGGCGCGTGCGTGTAGCCCGACGCGATGACATCGTCTAACCCGTTGTACCAGCCGCTCATGCGCTTCCAATAGCAGCCCGCCTGGCCCGTGCCGACATATACGCCGGGTGCGATATCGGCGCCGACGCGCCAGGCACCATCGCCTGGGAATTTGGTGGCCGGGGCCGCTGAGGCGGTGCCAGCGCCAGCGGCGACGGCTGCCGCGGCGACAGCCGCAACGACCGCACCCGTCAGAGTCTTACGGATCATATGGCTGTCGCCCTTCCAAGGTGTTTGAGGTGAGGAGGCTAACACGACGTACCTACCGGTCTCGTTTTTTCTCGATGATTAACGACGGCAACAGGTCATCGCAGCGCCGAAGCGAATCGCCGAGATCTCGGAGAGAACTCAACCGGCGACCGGGAGACGGCCAGTCGCCAAATTGAGCTTGCCGCGACGGTCTACCGGTCAATCCTGCACTTCAGGAGTCTGGCTTCGGAGCCGATTCAGCTCTTCAACCGTCATGACTACAGCCGGGTGAAGGATGACAGTTCCGTCAGGGTATTCAGTGATCTTGTAGAGGTCCGTCTTGTTGACGACCTGATCGAGTGAGATGCGGTCTTTCGAGTCCAGCGCTCGAATCACCTGTCACGCCTACCTTTCAGTGTGTTGGTGCCCTCAGCGGCTCACAGCCATCGCTCCCGATCGAACCGAATGGCGGCGTCCAGGTACCACGACTCGAGGTTCTTGCGCGGGATTGTCACGCGCCGACCGATCTTGACCGCGCCGAGTCGCCCCAGACGGATCTCTCGTGCCAGGTATTCCTTACTGAACGGGACGACCTGCGAAGCTTGCTCAAGCGAGTACGCGATGGGCTCGAGCGGTTCACCCCTCGTCATGCTTCTGGACTTCCTCTCGTTCGTCGGGCCACGGAGCCACTACGTCTTCCCACTCTTCGAGGATCTGACGGCTCAGCTCCTGTTCCTTGGGGTCCTTAGCGATTTGCTCAGCCTGTTCCCTCATGATTCGACGCTCCTCATCCTCCGGCTCTGGTCTATCCATGGGTCATGGATACGCGTACGTACCGAAACCTGTCAACGCCAAAACCAGCCCTGACGTGCGCAAATGATTCATACTGCATGCAGCAGAGCGGCGCATCCATCCCCCTGAACAAGGAAGCAGCCCGGACTGATCTCAGCTCAACGAGTGAAACCAGAACGGGCTGCGGGGGCTTTGCGTCTACGACTTTGTCGTCGAGATCTTCACGACGGCTTCCGGATGAGGAAAGCCGAAGCCGGCTCGAAGGACCGCCCGCACTGCCGTTCGGTCGGAACTGAAGAAGGCCGATCGATCAGTTTCGACGCTTACGTCCTGGCGCAGTCCGATCACTGTGCGCGCGAATGGAACCGCCCACACAACGCCTTCCCCAACGGCCGGCGAGACGAAGAGCGGTACTCCCGCGATCGCGCGCTTGGTTGGGCTGGTCGGGTCCGGGCCGAGCAGGTGCGAGTTGGACCCGATCCAGTCTTGATCTTCGCCAGCTCGAGCGCGACGTGAGGTGTTGTGACGAATGCTCCGACGGACGCGCCGACGGTTTCGACCAGGCTGAGCGCTTCGTGGAATGCGTCCAGATTCGTCCACTCAGCTCCCGCATCGACGGCCTGGACTCCACTGAGGGAGCCGATCCCGTCTGGTCCGTGAGCGACGGTGGTTCCGAAAAAGCTGGAGTCAAGCTTTCGCGCGATGTCTCGAGACAGAGATTCTCCGACTAGCTGGGATGCCTCCGGGCTGGAATCTGCGACGAGCTCGTTCGACACGATGGTGAGTCCAGCCAGCTTCGCGAACCGAATGTCCACTTCCGCAATCACAGGGTCGGAGATCGCGATCTCCGCGCCCTCAGCGGTCCACGCCGCGGACGGTTCAGCGTTGACGACCGGGAGCCTGATGGACGACGCATTCGTTCGAACGACCTTGGCCACTCGCGCGGCAACAGATTCGGAAAGGACTGGCTTGACGAGTAGATCTTCGACCTGGGCTGGGGTGAGGATCGCGCCAGAATTATTTGTAGTAATCATGAAAACTCCAGTGAAGGATATGAGAGTAGATGTTTCCGCGACGCCCACTGGCGGTCCGCGGCGGCTCCACTGGAGCTACTGAGACGGAAGTCGATCACCCGGACCAAAGCTTCCTACCAGCCAATTATCCCAGATCCACGAGCAGTGTCTAGATGTTTACGGTTCCCCACCAACCGCAAACTCGGATGTGATATACACCACTTCCGTAATGCTGGGAACGTGTCAACTTTCCCCATTTGCGCTGCATACAGAACCGTGGACCACTGTCTTACAATTTGTCTTACAAATTGAACATCTTGAACTCGAATGACACTCGTGATCTCCTTCTGCATGAAGCACGCAGCATTACCCAATAACCATTCCGGAGAATGAATGTCACATCTGCACACGGGCACCGTCCGTGAAGCCGCCGACCTGCTCGGCGTACCCAAGCACAACATCTATGCGTGGATCGCCGCTGGTCGAATCTGCGCGTGGCGCGTAGGCCCGCGACGACTGCGGGGCGACCTCGACAGCGCGCAGAAGCTCGTTCAGCCCATCAGCCCCGCCTGATGAACGTGGCCCCAGGTGCAGCCAAGAACGGTAGGCACTCCCGCCTCCCCCTCATAGGGACACCGACCAATCCGACCGATCGAGCAACCAACCTGGAATCGAGCAGATCCCGAAACGCGAACCAAGACAGTCGGATCAGCGAAGCGGTTGCTCGGACGATCGCTGATGCGCCTCCAATCGACAGAACTCGACTACATCAAATCCGTGCTCTAATCCAAGCAGCCACGACGCAGCCGCAGGTCGCTCGGCTGATGCCCTCCGCCGCATAAGGCAGCGACTGAGAAGGATCTCGACCCACAGCTCTTTCTCCTGAGGCCCCTCACTGGAGGGCGTAGACCTCCAACCCGAGTCGCCGGCAATCCTTTCGACCTGAAGCTAATCATCAGGTCATGCCTGACTCGACCTTGCGCTCGAACCTCATCGAGGGCGCTACCGAAAGCATTTCACGTGCATAACATTTCATCGGTTCCCAGACACCCCCGCGTCGCTCCTCCACTCTCCAACCGCGAGGTACGCCCGTGACCGACGCCAGATTCCCAGAGCGATGGCTCAACGACCGCCGGTTCAACCGTCTATCCGATCGCGAGTTCAGAGCCTTCGCTTACACCCTCCTCTGGAGCGTCGCGAACAAGACCGACGGCCTCCTCGAAGATGCCGATCTACCGATGGTCCCCCTCTTCGAGGGATCCCACGCTGATCAGTTCGCCCGACAGGGCATCTGGGAACGGCGTCCGGGCGGGTGGTTCATCGTCGACTTCCCCGAGACGCAGACGAGCAAACTTGAGCTGGAGCAGAAGTCGAATGCGAGGGAAACCGCACGCCTGAAGAAGCAGCGGCAGCGGCAGAAGTCGAAGTCGGACAGCGGAACCAACTCTCTTGCAATCAGTTCCGTGACGCCTGTCCCCGAGACGTCTCTGGAGACGTCGCCAGGGACGTCACTAGGACAGGACAAGGACAAGGACAAGGACAGGCGAGGAGAGGATCGGTAGATCTTGTCGACGAAGACGAGTGCTTCACACAGTGGTCGGATGCCGCGTGAGAACGACTGCCCGCAATGCAAGCTCGCCCCATGCGCATGCACACATATTGCGAACCTCCGGCGGTCCGGGCGTCTCGGCTGGTTGCACGACGCCGCCGCGATTGAAGTGAACAAGCCGCTGCCCCTCGACACCGACGGGCACCTGACCTACCACCGCGGCGGATGCCCCTGCCCCCGCTGCTACTCGCTGTGCATGGCGACCTACTTCGACTAGGGGACGGTCAGAACAATTTCGCTTCACAAGCAACCGGCAACGTGAGGCAGCTCGAACGACCAAGAAAGTACAGCAATGTTGAATCTCCCGCCCTTCCAATCGTGCGGTTGCCCCTGGGCATCGATCTTCTGCAAGCTCGACCGTGGGACGCCCGCGTACTATTGCGGACGGTCGCTTGATGAAGTACGGCGCTACTTCGATGCGGATCACTCTGCGGATCAAGGGACTGGTCAGTGACCGCTGATATTCCCGTCCCGCGTCTCGACGACCCGCGCGGCATCCTCACGTTCACCGACGTTCTTCCCGAGCCGTATCAGTCCGCTGAGGACGCAACTCTCGCTTGGGACAACCAGCACCGCGACCGCACCCGGCTGGCGACGCCCGCAGAACGCGCCCTCCTGAACCACCTCGGCTATCAGCTGCCCGACGATCTGAGAACGGTTGTCCGTTTCGTCAGTTCGACGGTTCGCAACCGATCCTGGCCCCAGATTGATCAATCCAACACCTAACCAACACATTTGGAGCAGACATGACCGTTGAAATCAGTTCCGTAGACCTGACCCCCTCGTTCCCCCTGGAGTCCACGGAGAACGACGAAAACGAGCAGCCGCAGGTTACGGATGGTGGGGCTGATTCCGAGCCCACTCACGAGCCCGATTTTGCACCCGAATCCGGCAACCACGAGGCCGCGAAGTACCGGAGGAGGCTGCGCGAAACCGAAGCGGAGCGAGATCTCCTTGCCACACAGGTGGAGGCTCTCCAGCGTGCGGAGATCCTCCGACTCGCTAGCCCCATTCTCGCGGTACCCGAGGACATCTTCACGATCGGTGAGGTCTCGACGACTGACCTGCTCGACGACGTCGGCAAGGTGGATCAGGAGAAGGTGGCGTTGGCGGTTGAAAGCCTCATCGATCGTCGCCCAGGACTTCACGCCGATGCACGGCGACCGTACCGTGCAGCTCACATGAACTTCGGGCAAGGCGCCGCAGGCTACGTGGGAGGAGGTGCCAGGAGTACGAGCTGGCAGTCCGCGCTGTCGGGGCGGTAGCACGAAGGCCCTGACCAAGTTTGGTCAGGGCCTTCGTCTCTTCAGTGATTCCTACGATTTCCAAGTGATCTCAACATACTCAGGGCGGAAGGATCGTCCGTTCGGCGCCGGCAAGATCGTGATATCCATCAGCTGATCAACGATCGCGCGGCGTACTCCTAGAGGCATTCCCGCTCGCATCTCATTCCCGAACCAAAGCTCCCCAATGTCGGAGACACCTACAAGGTCCACGAATGGGCCTGTATGAACCTCAGCAGTCAGCTTCTTCTCCACGTCTTCCAGGTCACACTTGAGGGTCTCTGAGCCGACCACAAGTTGACGGGCAGTGATTGCCCCGCAGGCGTGCAGTGACACAAGTTCATCCAGTCTGGCTTCGAGCTCTGCTCGCCTCTCCTGGAGCGCATCGATTTCCACCGTAGCGTCTGAGCGCGTCGTCAGATACTCCACGACGCCCGGTTGGGAGAGTCGCGCAACGACGACCTTCTCGACATAACTGTCGAGCGCGATAGCTTCTCGCGCGACATGACCCGTCGTCCTCTCATCGTTACGATTCGAACATCGGTACGTTCGTCGACCCCCAGTGCTCGTCCCCACACGGAGCTTGCGGTCCCCACAGACACCGCAGACGTACAGACCACTCCCAAGCCACTTCACGGCTCCCCCAAGTTCGTCGTGCGTCTCGTGGGGTTGGTCAGAATTGCCACAACTGCGCGCCAGCGCTCCTCCGCGATGAGCGCCGGCCATACCGCCTTACCCACGATCTCCCCATGCCAGCTCGACATCCCGGCAGCCCTCGGGCTGATCAGAATTGCGCGGAGGACCGTGGATGTCCAACGCCCCCGGCCTGAAGCAGTCGGTACTCCTCGTTCATTCAAGTCACGAACGATTGCGCGCAGCGATACACCAGCGATGACCTCGTCTGCGGCCTTCGCAACCTCGCGTGCTTCTTCCTCGCGGATGGTGACGCCGTCCTTGTCGAAGCCGAATGGGCGGACGCCTCCGTGATGCTTGCCCTCGCGGGCCTTCTGCTTCCGTGATTCGGCGATGCGTTGACCCTTGTGTTCAGACTCCATGCGCGCGTAGGCGCTTAGGCTGCGGGCAAACATCCGACCAGACGGCGTACTCAGATCGTAGTGTCCTGCCGCGATGGTCTGGATCTTCAGGCTCTTCCTCTCCACGAGGTCGATGAAATGCTCATGCTCGATCGGTCGCCGATGGAGACGGTCGGGATGCCAGGCGAGAAGACCCTGGATCCTCCCCGACTCGATATCGGCCAGCAGCTGGGTGTACGCGGGTCGACGACTGCCGGAGTACGCGCTGAGGTCGTTGTCGCTGTACACGTGGACGACCTCCCAGCCGAGCATCGCGGCACGCTCCCGACACGCTTCCTCTTGTCGCTGAACGCCGGCCGCGTCGCCTCGCCTGTCCTGGCTGATCCGCACGTAGATCCCGCAGGATGTTGCCTTCATGTCGTGATTGTGCCATTCTTTGTGTGTCTTTAGTCGATCGTCGTCTTGCCGGCCCCGGTGCCGCCGGTGACGAGAAAGGCCAGCCGCGTCCGCACGATCTCCTCGAGCAGGTCGCGGGCGTCCGGGGCCACCGCCCCGCCGGCGGCCAGCTCGTCGAGTCCCTGCGTCGCGGGCCGGAGGACGCGCAGCGACACGCACGTCCCACCCTGCGCCACCGGCGCGAGAATCGCGTGCAGGCGAACCCCGAAGTCTCCGTATCCTATTCGTTCGAGTCGCCCGTCCACCCACGGTTGTGCGTCGTCGAGGCGGCGCCCGGCGGACAGGGCCAGCCGCTGCGCGAGTCGCCGGACGGCGGCCTCGTCGGGGAACGACACCGACGTCCGTTCGAGTCCGGCACCGCGGTCGATCCACACCGCTTCCGGGGCGGTGACGAGCACATCGGCGACACCGGGAACCTCGAGCAGGGCCTCGAGCGGACCGGCGCCGGTGAGTTCGGTCTGCAGCATCCGCAGGGCGGCAAGCAGATCCGTGTCGCCCAGGACCCCGCCCGATTCGGCGCGGATCGCCGCCGCGACCGTCGCCGGGGTGAGGTCGCTCTCGGCGAGGGCGAGACGCTCCCGCACCCGCTCGAGCAGATCGGGGACGCGATCACGCTCATGCCGCCCACCGTCCACGCCGCGGCCGGGCCGCGAGAATGTCGAGCACGGCCCGGGCTGCGGCGGCCAACGGCGATCGTCTCCCGAGGTCGAGTCCGCCCCGCTCGAGCATCTCGTCGATCCGCGGTTCCGGGCGCACCGCCGCGAGCAGCGGGACACCGAGCCTGTCGGCCAGGTCCACGCCACGCAACCCGCCGGGCGCGGGACCTCGAATCGACGATTCCCTGGTTGGGGTTTCGTTCGGAGACCCGGGCCAGCACTCGTTCGGCCGCCAGTCCGCCGCGCACGGTGGCGGGTACCACGACGACGGCGAGGTCCGCGGCGTCGAGGAGAACGTCGCCGACCGACGACGGGTGTCGCGGCACGTCGCAGACCACCAGACCGCCGGCATTCCGACCGGCTTCCACGACCGCGGCGGCAGCGGCTGGGGTGGGGCGGTCGTCGCCGGCGCGGCCACGGCCGCAGGCGAGCACGCTCAGCCCGCTCCCCGTGCGGGTAGCGCCGCGCGCAGTGCGTCGGCGGAGACCCGTCCGCCTTCCACCGCCAGGCCCGACCACCGCAGGCCCGGGTCGCCCTCGATGCCGAGGAGCAGGTCGAGTCCGCCGCCGAGGGGGTCGGCGTCCACGAGGAGCGTCCACGGGGCGGAGGCTCGACCGCCGCGCGGACGTCCCGCCTCGAGTGCCACCGCGGCGGCCAGGCTCGACGCTCCCGCGCCCCCGGTGCCGCCCGTCACCACGACGACGGCGCCGTCGGCGACGCTTCGGGTGCCGCGCTCGCCGAACACCGTCACGAGGACCGCCTCGTCGTCGGGGACGCCGAGAACCCGGTCCGCCCCGACCGCCGTGGCCGCCTGCCAGTCAGCCAAGGTCGGTGCGCCGTCGCTCACCACGACTACACGGTCTCTGCGCGGCAGCCGGGCCGCGCAGGCGCGCGCGGCCTCGGCATCGACGACCACCAGATCTGCCGATTCCCATTCGATCCGCCCGACCGACGCCGAGGATTCAACGAATGTTTGATCAGTGACGGCCGCGATCGATCGCAGGCACTGCACCACCGCCCGGGCGGTCACCATCCCCAGCACTCCGGGCCTGCCGGCCGGGGCGGGCTCGATGCGATCGATATCCATGCGCCCAGCGTGCGTCCTGTGGCGACGACCCGAAACCTGCCGGCGGGAAATGTGCACAGAATCGAACCCTGTGGATGAATTTCGGTACTTGCGTACCATTTTTTCATTATTCCGCCCAGCGCAGCGCCCGATCCCGGGTCGGAGGGATTTGCACAGCCGTCGACGAATCGTCCGGCGGACGAGCATAAATGGAGTGACCGCCGACGACGGCAGTGCGGTGAATGAGCCCGAGAAATGGGGCAGAAAAGGGGACGACCCCGCCAGGGGGAGGAGGCGGGGTCGTCAGAGTTCAGCCCCGGGGGTCGGGCTGAACACGCCTGGATCGCGTCCAGGTACGAGCAATACTACACCCAGATCCAGGATTGTTTGCAACTTCACGTATCCCCTCCGACGTGCCGGTACCTCCCGGAATCGGACACGGATCCCACGCGGTGACCCGCAACACGGGCCGAAACACCCCATTCCTCCCCTATTCTTGGTCACGTGACCGCCCTCCCGAGCGCACTCACCCAACGCGGCCGTGTGGCCGCGTTCTTCGATCTGGACAAGACCGTCATCGCGAAATCGAGCGCGCTCGCTTTCAGCCGACCGTTTTTCGCACAAGGACTCATCACCCGCCGGTCGGTATTGCAGGGCAGCTACGCCCAATTCCTCTTCCTCCTCTCCGGCGCCGATCACGACCAGATGGAGCGGATGCGCGCCCACTTGACGAACATGACCGCCGGCTGGGACGTCGAACAGATCCGCAGCATCGTCGCCGAGACACTGCACGACATCGTCGACCCGCTGATCTATGCCGAGGCCGCCGACCTCATCGCCGATCACAAGGCACGTGGCCACGACATCGTGATCGTGTCCGCGTCCGGCGAGGAGGTGGTGGCGCCCATCGCGGCCGCCGTCGGTGCCACGTACAGCGCCGCGACCCGCATGGTGGTCGAGGACGGCCGGTACACCGGCGAGCTCGAGTTCTACTGCTACGGGGACGGCAAGGTCGAGGCCATGCGCGAGTTGGCGGAGGCCCACGGCTACGACTTGGCGCAGTGCTACGCCTACTCGGATTCGGTCACGGATCTGCCGATGCTGAAGGCCGTCGGCCACCCCACCGCCGTCAATCCGGATCGCGCCCTGCGCCGGTCGGCGTCCGAAAATGGTTGGCCCGTATTGTCTTTCTTCAACCCCGTGTCGCTCCGCGCCCGGCTGCAGACACCGTCACGAACGACTGCCACGACGGCCGCGGCGGTGTTGTCGGGTGTCGCCGTCGCGGGGGCGTTCACATACGGCATGCGGCGACGCAAACGCTGAACCGGCGTCTGCCACAAAGGAAAATTGCCTCTTGAAGTGGGTTGGAGCACGGGTACAAAGGAGTTACGGAAGGCCTGAAGGCCAGGATCGACCCGGAAGAGAAGGGCCGATTCCCCACACGGACTTCCCAGCACGGGCACCAGGCACCCACGCGGAGCAGCAAGCCACTATAAGGGCAGAAGCGTTGTGGGCTTGCGTGACTCGGCCGCCTGACGGCAAGGACCCCGCACGAGTTGCGGGGACGACCCGCCACCGACCGAGCCTACGCCGAGGCCGTTGACACACAACCCATCACGCACGCATGGTAACCCGGCAGTCCGTGCTAGCGGGTGGCGATCCGACCGAGGTCGGTGACACCACCCGCTTCGCATGTTCGGGGTAGGTCAGCCTGCAGCGGCGTCGGCGATCGACATCGCCTCGCGAGCGCCCGCCTCGAGGGCGCCGCAGCACAGGATCACCCAACTGCCCACGCCCTCGGGCGTTCCCGACACGAATCCTTCGATCCCGGCCCGGTAGGCCGGGACACGGCGCATCCAGCTCACCTCCGGCACACCGAGATTGTGCGGGTCCAGTCCCGTGGACGTGGCAACCAGTCGGGATGCGGCGCGGGCGACGATCCCGTCGGCCACGCCGAACGGTCGCAGCGCGAGCAGTTCCCCGTGCACGACGGCGGCGAGTACCGGCGCCGGCGCCTTCGTGCCGCCCGTGATCAACTGCGCGAGCATGTCGAGCCGTTCCCCGACGCCCTGCTCGGCTCGCGGGCGTCCCAGCGTTTCCGGGTCGGTGACGAGGTCGGCCGCGGCGAGGAGGTGCAGGCGGGCGAGCGCCTGCAGCGGGGCGCGCTGCCAGGTGGGAGGATGACCGTCAGCGACTCCCCGTCGAGGGCTTGCGCGACGCGCAGCGCGCCCGAGAGCACGGGATCGCCCACCGTGCCGGGGACGGGTAGTTCCATCGAGCCGCCGTCGATAGCCGCCGACGCCCGGGCCGCGCGTACCGACGCCTCGGTGGCCGTCTGCGGCCAGCCCCGGCGGTTCGTCTTGTGCCGATGCACCTCGCCGAGCGCGTCGCGCGCGCGATCCGCTGCCTCGACCACACCGGGCAGGTCCAACAGCGGCCGCAGGGGATCGTTCACGGGAACACTCACGGCCCAGACGCTACCTGCTGCCCGCGTCGGCCCGATCGCCCGTGACCTGTCAGCGCCGCCGGCCGTGCGGGATCGCGTCGAGCAGGCGTCGCGCGTACTCGTGGCGGGGGTCTCGAAGACCTCCTCGGCGTCGGACGCCTCGACCACCCGGCCACCGTGCATGACCACCACCCGGTCCGCGATCCGCCGCACGACCGCCAGGTCGTGGCTGATGAACACGTACGTCAGACCGAGGTCACGCTGCAATTCGTCGAACAGTCGCAGGATCTGGTCCTGCACGACGACGTCGAGCGCCGACACCGCCTCGTCGCACACGACCAGGTCGGGGCCGAGCGCGAGAGCCCGGGCGAGCGCGACACGCTGCCGTTGCCCGCCGGACAGTTCCGCCGGGAACCTGCGTGCCAGATCGGTCGGCAGGGCGACGCGGTCGAGCAGCTCGCGCACCCGCGCCGCACGCTCGCCGCGGTCGCCGATCGCGTGCACCCGCAGCGGCTCCTCGACGATCCGCTGCACCGAGTACGTCGGGTCCAGGCTGCCGTAGGGGTCCTGGAACACGGGCTGAACGCGGCGGCGGAACTGCCGCTCCCGACGGCCCAGCGCCGCGACGTCGGTGCCGTCGAACATCACCGATCCCGCGTCCGGCGGCAGCAGCCCCAGCACCATGCGGGCGACCGTCGACTTGCCCGAACCTGACTCCCCGACGATGGCCGTCGTCGTGCCGCGAGCGACGGAGAAGGAGACGTCGTCGACGGCGGTGACCTCGGTGTGGTGTCCGAGCTTCGCCGCGCGCCGGCGGAACACCTTCCGCAGGTTGTCGACGACGAGCAGCGGGGGCGCTCCCGGCTCCACGCGCGGCCGGGGCCGAGCCACGGACAGGGACGGCGCGGCGGCCACGAGTCGACGGGTGTACTCGGCCTCGGGGTCGGTGAGGATGCGCTCGGCCGGACCGGATTCGACGACCCTCCCCGGTGCATCACGACGACATGCTCGGCGCGTTCGGCCGCGACTCCGAGGTCGTGAGTGACGAGCAGGACCGCGGTGCCCAATTCGCTTGTGAGCCCGGCAAGGTGGTCGAGGACCCGCTGCTGGACGGTCACGTCGAGCGCCGAGGTCGGCTCATCGGCGATGAGCAGCCGGGGTCGCGCCGCGAGCCCGATCGCGATGAGGACCCGTTGCCGCATGCCCCGGAGAACTCGTGCGGGTAGTGTCCGGACCGGGCCGCGACGTCGTCCAGTCCGGCCTCGGCGAGCAGTTCGTCGGCACGCCTGCGCGCCGCGCGGCCCTTCGCGATCCCGTTGGCCTCCAGCGCCTCCCGGACCTGGAAGCCCACCTTCCATACCGGATTGAGGTTGGTGGCGGGATCCTGCGGCACGAATCCGATGCCGTTGCCCCGGATCCGGACGAACTCCCGCTCCGGGGCACCGACGAGGTTCGCGCCGGCGAACGTGATCCTGCCGCCGGCGATCCGGCCGGTGCCCGGCAGCAACCCGATGATCGCGTGCGCGAGTGTCGATTTGCCGGAACCGGATTCCCCGACGACCGCGACCGTCCGGCCGGGATACACCGTCAGGTCCACCCCGCGCACGGCGGGCACCCGGGTCGACCCCGACCCGAACGTGACGTCGAGTCCCTCGACGACGAGCAGCGGGTCCGTCATCGTCGGCGCCTCGCGGTGGTCGGGTCGAGGGCGTCGCGGAGGGCATCGCCCAGCAGCACGAAGCCCAGCACCGTGATCGCGAGCGCGCCCGCCGGGTAGAACAGGATCGTCGAGCCGCGCCGCAGGGTGACCTGCGCGGTGCTGATGTCGCCGCCCCACGAGACGGCGGTCGGTGGCAGTCCGATCCCGAGGAACGACAGCGTCGCCTCGGCGACGATGAACGTGCCCAGCAGCATCGTCGCCAGGACGATGATGGGCGCCAACGAGTTCGGCAGCACGTGTCGCAGCAGGATCGACGGGTGCGACATGCCCACCGCGCGGGCGGCCAGAACGTAGTCGTTGGATTTGGCCGAGATGACCGCTCCACGAGCGATTCTCGCCATCTGCGGCCACCCGAACAGGGCCAGCACCGCGACCACCGTCCAGATGGTGCGCTGCGCGAACAGTTGCATCAGCACGATGGCGGCGAGGATCAGCGGGATGCCGAAGAAGATGTCCGCGACGCGCGAGAGCAGCGAATCGGCCCAACCCCCGTAGTAGCCGGCCAGCGCTCCGAACACCACCCCGATCAGCAGCACCGCCGCGGTCACGCACACCCCCACCGTGACCGACGGGCGCGCTCCGTACACCGTCCGGGCGTAGACGTCGCAGCCCTGCCGATCGAACCCGAACCAGTGCCCCGACCGCGGCGGCGCCAGGCTGTCGGCGATGTCGCAGTAGCGCGGATCCAGGTCGGTGAACAGCGACGGGAACAGCACCACGGCGGCCACCACGAGCAGGATCACGCACGCGACGAGGAACATCGGGCGGCGGCGCAGACGCCGCCACGCCGACCCCCACATCCCCTCTGCCCGCGGCTCGTCAGACATAGCGGATCCTGGGGTCGAGGACCGCATACAGCAGGTCCACCAGCAGGTTGGCGACCAGGTACACGACGACGAGGACGCTGACGAACGAGACGACGGTGGGCGCCTCGCCGCGGATGACGGCCTGGTAGATCGTGCCGCCCACCCCGTTGATGTTGAAGATCCCTCGGTGACCACGGCGCCGCCCATGAGCGCCGCGAGGTCGACGCCGAGGAACGTGACGACCGGGATGAGCGAGTTGCGCAGCACGTGGACACCGACGACCCGCGGCCGCGACAACCCCTTCGCGGTCGCGGTGCGAACGTGATCGGCGGTCAGCGTCGCGGCAACGGACGTGCGGGTGAGGCGCAGCACGTAGGCGAACGACACCGCGGCGAGCACGCACGCGGGCAGCAGCATCCGGGAGAAGCTCGTGTCCGCGCCGACGGTGGGGGCGCCAGCCCCCACCGGATGGCGACGAAAACTGGGCCAGGAACCCGAGTACGAACACCGGCACCGCGATCAGCACAAGGCTCAGCACCAGCACGGTGGAGTCGAACACCCCGCCCTGCCGCAGGCCGGCGATCAGTCCCGCACCCACCCCGAACACGGTCTCGATTGCGACGGCCATGACCGCGAGTTTCAGCGTGATCGGAAAGGCCTGTGCCAGAACCTCTCCGACCGGACGTCCCGAGTACGAGGTCCCGAAGTCCAGCGTGACGATGCCTTTCAGGTACTCGAGGTACTGCACCAGGAACGGCTGGTCCAGGTGGTAGCGGGCCCGCAGCTCCTCGGTGACGGCCGGGTGAGGGCCCGGTCCCCGCGAGTGCCGCGACCGGGTCGCCGGGCAGGAGGAATACGAGGGCGTAGATCAGGAACGTCGCTCCGAGGAAGACCGGAATCATCTGCAGCACGCGTCGGCCGGTGTATCGGAGCATGATTCACTTCTTCTCGATCAGGTTGTACACGGGCACCCCGTCCCAGCCGATCCGGACGTTCGTCACGTACTCGGACCAGGCCCCGGTGGCGTTGCGGTTCCAGTTCGGCACCGCGGGCAGGTCGCGAAGCAGGATCTCCTGCGCGCGGTCGATCAGCTGCTGCGACGCGACCGGATCCGTCGCGCCCGCCGACGCCCGCAGCAGGTGGTCGAACTCGGGGTTCGAGTACCCGCCGTCGTTGGAGCTGCCTCCTGTCTCGTAGTTCTGGGCCAGGAAGCCGTACTGCTGTGGGTAATCGGCCTGCCAGCCGGACCGGAAGGCCGTCTCGATCGTCCGCCCGTTCACCTCGGTCCGCAGTTGCGCGAACGTCGGATACGGGGCGCCGTGCGCGTCGATACCGAGCGTGTTGCGGATGCTGTTGCACACCGCGTCCACCCAGTCCTGGTGTCCGCCATCGGAGTTGTAGGCGATCTGGAACGACCCGGACCAGGGGGCGATGGCGTCGGCCTGCGCCCACAGTGCCCGCGCCCGGTCGGGCGCGAAATCGAGATGCTCGGACCCGGGCAGATCAGGCGTCCACCCCTCGACCGCAGGGCTGGTGAAGTCGCGGGCCGGTGTCCGGGTGCTCGCGAACAGCCGTTCGGTGATCCGACCCCGGTCGATCGCCTGCGAGATCGCCTGCCGGCGCAACCGTCCCTCCTCACCGCCGAAGTGCGGCAACCGCTGCCGGGATCGTGAACGTCTCGATCGTGGCGGACGGCTGGTTGACGGTGCGCCCCGGCAGGTCCTCCTCGTACGTCTCGAGCGCGCTGGCCGGGACGCCGTCCAGCACGTCGAGGTTGTTCGACAGCAGATCGGTGTAGGCGGTGTCGAGATTGCTGTAGAGCACGAACGTCACGCCCGCGTTGTGCGCCACCCGGTTGCCCCGATAGCCCGGATTCGCGACCAGATCGATGCGCACATTGTGTTGCCACGCATCGTTGTTCGCGAATCGGTACGGACCGTTGCCGATCGGGTGCCGGCCGAAGGCCGCGATGTCCGCGTACGCCGACTGCGGCAGCGGGTAGTACGCGGCGAATCCCAACCGTCTCGGGAACGCCGACTCCGGCTGTTTCAGCGTGATCGTGAACGTGCGGTCGTCGAGCACCCGCAGCCCCGACATCGTCCGCGCCGTCGGGTCGGCCGCCGCCACCTCGTCGTAGCCCTCGATCGGGTCGAAGAACGACGACTGTATCTGCGCATTGGTCGACAGCGCACCGTAGTTCCACGCGTCGACGAACGACTGCGCGGTGACCGGGGTGCCGTCGGTGAACGTCCAACCCTGCGCGAGCGTCACGGTGTAGTGCTGCGCGTCGGCGCTCTCGATGGACTGGGCCACCTCGTTCTCGGTGCCGCCGTCGGCGGTGTAGGAGACGAGGCCGGCGAAGAGGGCGTCGAGCACCCGTCCACCGGTGTTCTCGCTGGTGTCGGTGGGGATCAGCGGGTTCTGCGGCTCACCACTCCACGCGTAGACGATGTCGGTGCCCGACGTCGTCCCGCCGGTGCACGCTGCGAGCACCGACGCGGCCAGTCCCACCACCAGCGCCGCCGCCGCGGCGCGCGCGATACGCAAGACAATCCTCCCGCCGGCGAGGCACGCACGGTTGGTGCTGCGACGATAGCCAGCGGTGGACGTCGGCGCGGGCGGTCGACCGGGCACCCACCGGATCGGCACCCGTTCGAGGCCCGATCGCAACGAACCCGCCGACCGACGCCCCGTCGACCGCCCGTCGCTCGAAATCGACCGATCGCCGCACGCCGTGACCGCTCCACGGGAGCGAATCCTGCGACCCCGGTCACGTGTGACTACCCTCACACGTGCGACAACCGTCGATTTCGATGAAAGAAGGCAAGGCGAGATGACGAGCAGTGCTACCGATGCCCCCGAGGTGTTCCCGCCCAGCGCGGAGTTCACGGCGACGGCGAACGCAGGCCCCGAGCTGCAGGCCGAGGCCGACCGCGACCGGCTCGCCTTCTGGGACACCCAGGCCCGACGCCTGGACTGGGCCACCCCCTGGACCGAGGTCCTGGACTGGTCGGACGCACCCGTCGCGAAGTGGTTCGTCGGCGGCAGCCTCAACGTCGCCTACAACTGCGTCGACCGGCACGTCCTCGCGGGCAACGGCGACCGCGTCGCGATCCACTTCGAAGGCGAGCCCGGCGACAGCCGCGACATCACCTACAACGACCTGCTCGCCGACGTGAGCCGCGCGGCAAACACTTTCACCGAACTCGGCCTCGTCGCCGGCGACCGCGTCGCGATCTACATGCCGATGATCCCCGAGGCGATAGTCACGATGCTCGCCTGCGCCCGCCTCGGCCTCACCCACTCGGTCGTGTTCGCCGGATTCTCCGCGCACGCGCTCCGCTCACGCATCGACGACGCCGAAGCCAAGCTCGTCGTCACCGTCGACGGGCAGTGGCGCCGCGGCCAGGCCGCCCCGCTCAAGCCGGCCGTCGACGAGGCCCTGGCCGGCGGAGCCGGCGATCCTGCGGATGCCGGTGCTCGTTCGGTTCGGAACGTGTTGGTGGTCAAGCGAACCGGCATCGACGTCGACATCACCGCGGGACGGGACCTGTGGTGGCACGACACCGTCGAGAAGGCGTCGCCCGTGCACCAGGCGCAGCCCTTCGACGCCGAACACCCGCTGTTCATCCTCTACACCTCCGGCACCACCGGGAAGCCCAAGGGCATCATCCACACCTCCGGTGGCTACCTCACCCAGGCGTCCTACACCCATCACAACGTGTTCGACCACAAGGCCGGCAGCGATGTCTACTGGTGCACCGCCGACATCGGCTGGGTCACCGGGCACAGCTACATCGTCTACGGCCCGCTGAGCAACGGCGTCACCCAGGTCGTCTACGAGGGCACCCCGAACTCCCCCGACGAGCACCGGCACTTCCAGATCATCGAAAAGTACGGCGTCACCATCTACTACACCGCCCCGACGCTGGTGCGCACCTTCATGAAGTGGGGCCGCGAGATCCCCGACGCCCACGACCTGTCGTCGATCCGGCTGCTCGGGTCGGTGGGCGAGCCCATCAACCCCGAGGCGTGGCGCTGGTTCCGCGACGTCATCGGCGGCGGCACCGCCCCCATCGTCGACACCTGGTGGCAGACCGAGACCGGCGCGATCATGATCTCCCCGCTGCCCGGCGTCACCGCCACCAAGCCCGGCTCCGCGATGGCGCCGCTGCCCGGCATCTCCGCGAAGATCGTCGACGACGACGCCCACGAACTCGGCCCGGGTGGGAGCGGCTACCTCGTCCTCGACCAGCCGTGGCCGTCGATGCTCCGCGGCATCTGGGGCGACATGGAACGCTACCGCGACACCTACTGGTCCCGCTACGCCGAAGAGGGCTGGTACTTCGCCGGCGACGGCGCCAAATACGACGACGACGGCGCCCTCTGGGTCCTCGGCCGCGTCGACGACGTCATGAACGTCTCCGGACACCGCATCTCCACCTCCGAGGTCGAATCCGCCCTCGTCGGGCATCCGTCGATCGCCGAGGCAGCCGTCGTCGGCGCCGCCGACGAGACCACCGGACAGGGCATCGTCGCCTTCGTCATCCTCCGCGAAGGCGCCGACAACACCGGCGAGGTACTGATCGCGGAACTGCGCGCACAGGTCTCCACCGAGATCTCCCCATCGCCAAGCCCCGCCAGATCACCGTCGTCCCCGAACTACCGAAGACCCGCTCCGGCAAGATCATGCGACGCCTGCTCCGCGACGTCGCCGAGGGCCGCGACCTCGGCGACACCTCCACCCTCGTCGACCCCAAGGTGTTCGACGCGATCCGAGGCAAGTAGCCGTCCACTGGGCGGGACAACCCGGACTGGCATCGGGCCGATCGCCCTACCCTCGTCGGGAGATGCCGGGCCGCCGCACGCCGCGGCCCGGCAACGTCCCACCCTTCCGGCAACAAGGAGAACCACATATGGCCGCCAACCGGGGATCCGCCTCACAACCGTCCGACACCACGGTCGACCTGCTCGTCATCGGCTCCGGGACCGGCATGGCCGCAGCGCTCGCCGGCCACGAAGCCGGTCTGTCCACGCTGATCGTCGAGAAGACCCAGTACGTCGGCGGCTCGACCGCACGCTCCGGCGGCGCCTTCTGGGTTCCCCGCAACCCGGTTCTCGCCAAGGATGCTCCGAACGACTCCATCGACGCTGCCCGCGCCTACGTGCGCGCCGTCGTCGGCGACGACGCCCCTGCGGAGCGCGGCAAGGCCTTCCTCGACCACGGCGCCGAAGCGATCGAGATGCTCGAGCGCACCACCCCCATGAAGTTCTTCTGGGCCAAGGGTTACTCCGACTACCACCCGGAGAACCCGGCGGATCGTCTCTCGGCCGCACGTGCGAGTGCCGGCCGTTCGACGCATCGGTGCTCGGTTCGGAACGCAAGCGCCTGCGTCCCGGGTTGATGGCCTCGCCGCTGCCGATGCCCGTCACGGGCGCCGACTACAAGTGGCTCAACCTCATCGCGCGCAAGCCGCTCGAGGGCTTCCCGCGGGCGATCCGCCGCCTCGCGCAGGGCGTCGGCGGCCTGGCGCTCAAGCGTGAGTACATGGCCGGTGGCCAGGCACTCGCGGCGGGCATGTTCGCGGGTGTCGTGAAGGCCGGCATCCCGGTGTGGACGGAAACGTCGCTGGTGCGTCTGGTCACCGAGGGCGATCGGGTGACCGGCGCGGTGCTCGCGTACGGCGGCACCGAGGTCACCGTCACCGCCACCCGCGGCGTCATCCTCGCGGCCGGCGGCTTCGACCACGACATGGAGTGGCGCCACAAGTTCCAGTCGCCCGCGCTGGGCGAGAGGGCCAGCCTGGGCGCCGAAGGCAACACCGGCGACGCGATCAAGATCGCTCAGGAAGTCGGTGCCGGAATCGGTCTGATGGACCAGTCGTGGTGGTTCCCCGCCTTCTCGGCCGGACCCGGCCGTCAGCCCGTCGTCATGCTCGCCGAGCGCTCGCTGCCCGGTTCGCTCATCGTCGACCAGGACGCCGAGCGTTTCGCCAACGAAGCCAAGGACTACATGTCCTTCGGTCAGGGCGTCCTGAAGCGCGAGCAGGAAGGCAAGCCGATCGAGAAGATGTGGCTCGTCTTCGACCAGCGGTACCGCAACAGCTACATCCTCGGCGGCGGCATCTTCCCGCGTCAGCCCCTGCCCGGCGGGTGGTACAAGGCCGGCATCGCCCACTCGGCGACCTCGCCCGAGAAGCTGGCCGAGTCGATGGGGGTGTCGCCCGAGAAGCTGCGCGCCACGCTCGACCGGTTCAACGGTTTCGCCGCCGTCGGCAACGACCCGGACTTCAAGCGCGGTCAGAGCGCGTACGACCGTTACTACGGCGACCCGACCCAGAGCCCCAACCCGAACCTGCGTTCGCTGGACACGACCCAGCTGTACGCGATCGAGATGGTGCTCAGCGACCTCGGTACCTGCGGCGGCGTCCTCGCCGACGAGAACGCCCGCGTCCTGCGTGAGGACGGCAGCGTCATCGACGGGCTCTACGCGATCGGCAACACCGCCGCCAACGCGTTCGGCAAGTCGTACCCGGGTGCCGGCGCGACGATCGGCCAGGGCCTGGTGTACGGCTACATCGCCGCCCACGATGCGGCTCGCCGCGGCGCGGCCGAGGCCGTCGCCCGGTAAGCAAGTCCCCTCCGAGAACCCGGGCACACCCACAGTGCGCCCGGGTTCTCTGCTGCGCGGAGGCTGAAGATCGGCTGAGGAACACCGCCGCCCGGCGACGCGCGCCCGTACCGTCGTCTCTGGCAGGCCTGACGGTCGCAGCGCAAGGAATACAGGGAGGCAGACGCAGGTGAGAGTTGGTCCGCTGGATCCGCGCCGATGGAATGTCCGTGCGCGTTCCGCGGTCGCGGCCGCGCTGGTCGTGATCTTCTGCCTGGTCCTCGCCGGCGGCGCGATGGTGTTCGTCCTCTACCGCGCACTAGGGCAGTCGGCCCGCGACGCCGCCGATGCCCGCGCCCAGCAGATCGCCACGCAACTACAGAACGCATCGCCCACGAGTCTCGATCCCGGTCTGCTCGCGACCGACGACCAGGTCGGCGTCATCCAGGTCCTGGGCCCCGACCGATCGATCGTCGTGGAATCGGCGGGCGCCGCTCAGACCCCACTGGCCGCACCACTGTCGGTTCCCGGGGAAGCCGAATCCATTGGGCGGGTGAAGGACCGCCAAGGGGGCGACTACTGGATCGTGGCGCACAGCGCGGGGCCGACGGCCGCTCCCTGGACGGTGTTGGTCGGGCGGACCGGGAACCGGTCGAGCGGGTCGTCGCAACCGTCGCGCTACTCCTCGCCGCGGGCGGGCCGATCGTCGTGGCCCTGGTCGCCCTGGCGACCTACCGTCTCGTCGGCGCGGCGCTCGAACCCGTCGAGCAGATCCGCACCCGGGTGTCCTCGATCTCGTCCGGGAAGCTGGACGAGCGAGTGCCTGTGCCGGGCACGCACGACGAGATCGCCCGCCTGGCGGAGACCATGAACGACATGCTGGCCCGACTTCGAGCACGGCAGCGTCACGCAGCGTCGCTTCGTCAGCGACGCGTCGCATGAACTGCGCAGCCCGCTCGCCACCATCACCGCTGCCCTCGAACTTGCCCACAGCAAGCCCGAATTGATCGACACGGCACTCGTCGACGACACCCTTCTCCCGGAGGCCCGCCGTATGCGCGACCTCCTCGAGGATCTGCTGATACTGGCCCGGGCCGACGAGCAGGGCCTGACCGCAACCGCCACGGATGTCGACCTCGACGACATCCTGTTCGCGGAGGCCGCCCGGTGCCGCGCGTTGCCCGGCATCCGCGTGCGCACACAGATCGCTCCCACCCGGGTGCACGGCGATCCACGACAACTGGCCCGCATGGTCCGCAACCTCGTGGACAACGCGGTTCGGCATGCCCACAACGAGATTCGACTCGAATGCCGAAGCCACGAGGGGTCCGCCGTGATCACGGTCCAGGACGACGGGCCCGGCGTGCCGGAAGCGCAGCGGGCGCGGATCTTCGAACGGTTCGTGCGGCTGGACAGCCCCCGAACGCGGGACGGCGGCGGAACAGGACTCGGCCTGGCCATCGTCGCGGAGATCGTGGCGGTGCACCACGGGACCGTCGCCGTCACCGAACCCGAGGGTGGCGGAGCACGATTCGTCGTGTCCCTGCCCGCCGACAGCGAGGGTCAGACGTCGGACTCCAGGCAGTAGCCGACACCGCGCACGGTCGCGATGGTGTGAGTGCCGAACGGCGCGTCCACTTTTCGCCTGAGGTACCCGATGTAGACCTCGACGATGTTGTCGTCGCCTTCGTAGTGGCTGTCCCACACCGACTGCAAGATCTCGAGCTTCGACACCACGGACCCGGCGCGACGCATCAGGAATTCGAGGACGCTGTACTCACGAGGTGTCAGCGTCAGCACCGTCCCGCCGCGGCTCACACGCCGCCGCGCCGGGTCCAACTCCAAGTTCCCGGCGCTCAGCACGGCCGGCCGCGCCGGCGCACCGCGTCGCACCAGCGCGCGCAGCCGGGCCGTCAGCACCACGAGCGAGAACGGTTTGACGAGATAGTCGTCGGCGCCCAGGTCGAAGGCGTCGGCGAGGTCGTACTCGCCGTCCTTCGCGGACAGCATCAGCACCGGTGTCCACACCTCACGCCGCCGGAGCTCGCGGACGATGTCGTAGCCGTTCATGCCCGGCAGCATGATGTCGAGGACCACGACGTCGAACTCGCCTCCGACCGCGGCGGCGTAGCCGTCGAGTCCGTCGTGCGCCAACTCGACGACGAACCCCTCCGCGACCAGACCACGACGGACCGTCTCGGCGAGGCGCACCTCGTCCTCCACCAGCAGAATTCGCACCGCTCCTCCGTCGATCTGGTCGGCCGCAGGGTTCAGTAGAGCAGAGAACGAGCGCACCGACCACCCGCTCTCAGTGTTTGCACAGCGCACTCTTGGAAGCCTCGTGGGATGTCTCGCATTCTCGACCTCGCGCACACCGTCACCACCGACGCCACGACCGAGTTCGCCACCGAAACCGGCTCGGCCGAGGTCGCGATCACGGTCCTCGCCGTCGCCGCGGCGATGTTCGCCGCCGGTATCGTGCTGCGCGGCCGCGCCCGTCTGTCCGTTGCCCTGCGCGCCGGTGGGCTGGCACTCGCCTTCGCGGTGTTGGCCGTGCAGGTCCACGACGCCGGCTGGCTGACCGGTCGGGACGGGCCCGTCACGTCGTGGTTCGTGGCCCACCGCACGTCGACGCTCGACGGTGTCGCCGTCGCGGTCACGAACCTCGGAAGCCCCGCGGCCACGGTCGCACTCGCCGTCGTCGTGGCCGGACTGTTGGCATGGCGGGCGCACTCGTTGATCCCCGCGGTGGTCCTGATCGGCACGGTGGGCGCGGCGTCCGCGGCGAGCACGGTCCTCAAGGTCCTGATCGGGCGGGACCGGCCGTCAGCGGCGGTCCAGAAGATCGTGGAGACCGACCATTCCTTCCCGTCGGGTCACGTGACCGGAACCGCGACGCTGCTCGCGATGATCGTCGTCATCGCGGCAGCGGGGCGCAGTCGTCGGGTGCGCGCCGCGCTGGCCGTCGTCACCACGCTCGTCGTCGTCCTCGTCGCCGCCACCCGGGTCTACCTCGGCGTGCACTGGCTCACCGACGTCGTCGGCGGTGCCCTCCTCGCGGCGTTCTTCGCGACGCTCGGGGCCGCGGTGCTGCACGAACTGACCGAACGGGCTGGGTCGCGGCGGCGCCCCCAGGGTGTCGTTGAGGAAGCCTCGGTGGCAGCTGTGGCGTCCAGCCGAGCAGGCACGCCCCTGTGAGCCACAGGCGTACCGTGACCGGCAGGGGACCGAAAGAAGGTCACGAATGGCGCCCGCCGTGCGAGGCAAGGTCGGCAACCTGCCTCTCGATCTGACCAGTTTCGTCGGTAGGCGCCGGGAGGTGACCGAGACGAGGCGGCTTCTGGCTGCATCGCGGCTGGTGACCCTGACGGGCATCGGCGGCGTCGGCAAGACCCGCCTCGCACTACGGGTGGCCGCCGAGTCCCGACGAGCCTTCGACGACGGCGTCTGGCTGGTCGAGTTCGGGGAGAGGCGCGACCCCAAACTGGTCGCCGAGACCGTGGCCGCGACGCTCGGGCTACGGGAGCGGTCGGCCGTCCCGACCACGCAGATCCTCACCGAATTCCTCGGTCCGCGGAATCTGCTGCTCGTCCTCGACAACTGCGAACACCTGATCGACGACGTCGCCAAACTCGCGGAGACGCTGCTGCGCGCGAGTCCGGAGCTGCGGATCCTGGCCACGAGCCGCGAACCCCTCGCGATCAGCGGGGAAACCGTGATGCGGGTGCCCCCACTCACCTTCCCCGTCTCCGACGGATCGACGTCAGTCAAGTCGCTGGCCCAGTACGAGGCGGTGAACCTGTTCGCCGAGCGTGCCGCCGCCGCGGCCCCCGGATTCGAGATCACGGACGACAACCGGGAGTCGGTGGTCGCGATCTGCACGGAACTCGACGGACTCCCCCTGCCCATCGAACTCGCGGCGGCGCGGTTGCGTGCCATGTCGGTCGACCAGGTGCTCGCTCGGCTCACCAACCGGTTCCGCCTGCTCACTGGGGGCAACCGCGGAGGTCCCGACCGCCAGCAGACCCTGCGGATGAGCATCGACTGGAGCCACCATCTGTGCACGGCGACCGAGCAGGAGCTGTGGCGCCGGCTGTCGGTCTTCCCGCACGGATTCGAACTCGACGCCGCCGAGGCGATCGTGGCCGACGGCTTCACTCCGCCCGAACTGCTGGACGTCGTCACCTCCCTCGTCGACAAGTCGATCCTGATCTGCGAGGAACACGCGGGCATCGTGCGGTACCGGCTCCTCGAGACACTGCGCGACTACGGGCTCGTGCGCCTGCGCGAAGCGGGCGAAGACAGCGAGCTCCGCAGGCGGCACCGGGACTGGTACCAGGAGATGGTGCGTCGAGCAGAATCGGAGTGGATCAGCCCGCACCAGCCCGTGTGGATCGCCCGGATCGGACGCGAACGGTCCAGTCTGCGCGACGCACTCGAGTACTGCGTCACCGAACCCGGCGAGGCTGAGAACGGGCTGCGCATCGCGAACGCGATGTTCCTGTTCTGGATCTCACGTGGACTCCTCACCGAGGGCCGGCTCTGGATCGATCGCGTGCTCGCCGCACAGGGCGGGGAGCCCACCCCCGAACGCGCGAAGGCACTGGCGTCGGCGACTCTCCTTGCTGCCAACCAGGGCGACATCGAAGTCGGCGCGTCGCTGATCCGCCAGGCCTACGACATCGCAGCCCAGCTCCACGACCCGCAGACCGACGTCGACGTCGCACATGCCGCCGGACACCTCGAAATCTACGCCGGCGATCTGCCCGAAGCGATGCTGATACTCGGTGGCATCCTCGACACCGTCCGTGCCTGGACGATCGACTACGTCACATCACCACGCTGCTCGGACTCGCGATGGCGTCCGTGGCGCTCGGCGAGCCGGCGAAGGCGTCCGAGTACACCGACGAGGTGCTCGCGATCACGGAAGCCCACGGGGAATCGATCTACCGGTCGTACGCGCTGTGCTCGCGCGGCCTCGCCATCTGGCGGCACGAGCCCGACGCGGCCCGACCGTTGTTCGAACAGGCGCTGCGTCTGAGCGCCGGCGTCGACGATCTGCTCGGCGCCGCGATCTGTGTCGAAGCGCTCGCGTGGAAGGCGGCCACGAACGCCGAGTACCAGCGCGCTGTGATGCTCCTCGGCGCGGCCCGAACACTGTGGGAGGCGGTCGGGAACCAGGGGGTCGCGATCCCCGCGCTCCGCGACAACCACGACGACACCGAGGACCGCGTCCGGCGGGCGCTCGGGGACCGCACGTTCGACGCCACCGTGCGCCAGGGGTCCGCGTTGACTCTCGACGAGACCGTGGCGTTCGCCATCGACGACCGGCTCCCCCAGGAAGCGACCCCCGAGCGTTCCGCGACCGACCTGACCCCGCGTGAGCAGGAGGTCGCCGATCTGGTGGCGCAGGGCCTGACCAACAAGGCCATCGCGGACCAACTGGTCATTTCGCAGCGCACCGTCCAGGGCCACGTCGAACATGTCCTCGCGAAGCTCGGGTTCAATTCGCGGACCCAGATCGCCGCCTGGGTGATCGAACACGGCCGGAAGCCCGAGAGCGACGCCGTCTGACCAGGGATTTCGATCCGGCGGGTACGTAGCCGTCATCGAAACAGGTATGCACCCGGGTAGTTCTGCCCTCGTGGGGTGGCGCCCCGGTTGGAACTGTGGGAGTCGGACAAACCCAAGCTTCCTTAAGTCGAGGTCTCCCATGCACGATCAACGATCGACCACAACCGACGTAGACGTCTTCACAATCGGCCGGTGCGACGCCTGCGGCGCGCTGCTCGGCCCCGACGCCTCCGCCTGTTCGTCGTGCCGCGGGACCGAGATCAGCCGGCGACCGTGCTGCGGCAACGGGACGATCGTCTCCTGGACTGTCGTAGAGGTCTTCCCCGACCGGACGTGCACCGACGTCACCCCGCACGCGATCGCGATCGTCGCACTCGACGAAGGCCCGTGGACGTACGCGTGGATCGAGGAGGCACTTCCCGAGCCGTGCGGAAAGATCCGCGTGCGCTACGACCGGATGACTCCCGGCGAGCCCTATCCGCTGTTCGTGCAGCGGTAGGAGCCAAGACCCGCCCGATACGCCGGGTGGCGACGGTTGGTCCGACGAGCCTCGACTCGTACGAGTGGCCCGGGACGTGATGTCCCGGGCCACTCGGCTGTCTCGGCGTCTCCGGTCAGGGCGCTCCGGGGCTCGGCGCGTTCGGGGCCGGCGCGTTCGGGGGCGGGCACGGCACGTTCAGGAACGGCACGTTCGGGAACAGCGGGTTGGGGCACGTAGCGGCCGGGGCTGGTACGGAGTACTGAGCGTCCAGACGCCCAGTGCACCCAACACGCCCAACGACCCGATCCCCAAGGATCCCAAACCCAGCGATCCCGCGGCCAGCGATCCCAGCAGCGGCGATCCGAACAACGGCGATCCCAGCGCCGGCAGGATCGCGCTTCCCGTAACGGGGTTGGCGCAGTTCGTGGCGACACTTGCCGACGACGGCGCCGACGTGACGGGATTCCCCTGCGTATCGTTGCCGGTCGCAGTGGCCGTGTTGCTGATGAAGCAGGCGGCCTGATCGGCGTCGGTCACGTTGTAGGTGGCGGTGCACTTCACCGACTGCCCAGGCTGGAGCGTTTCCGACGGGCAGGTGGGCTGTGGCGCCGAACCGGTACCCGAGAAATGGCGTCGTCCACGGCGACCTGGGAGATCGGAGTTTGACCGGTGTTGGTCACCGCGAACGTGTAGGTGACCGTGTCTCCCGACTTGACGCCCACCCGCGGAGAGGCCGACTTCACCAGCGTGAGGCCGCCTGCAGTCGGCTGAGCGATGCTGGTCGGTCCGAAGACCACCGTCGTCAGCGCAACCAGGCTGGTGAGCACTGCGATAACCAGAATCCGGAAAATTGGACCGAAATTACGCACGCTGGAGACTCCTTTTCGCCACATACAGGACAAATCGGGTTCGAACTCAGGTGCCGCGCATTACAAGCGTTTCGGAAGTTACTGGATATTCGCGATCAGTGGGCGTGAATGAAACCGATAGGTGGGTTTCCGGACTCCGAACAACCACCCACACAACGAAAACGGGCACGTCCCCGCACCATCGCGGAGACGTGCCCGTCAGAGCTCGACCGTCAGACAGCGTCCAGCGACTGATCCTTGGTCTCGCGCATGATCAGCAGCGAGACGAACGTCAGCGCCGACGCCACCAGCAGGTAGATGCCGACCCAGCCGACGCCGTAGTTCCCGGCCAGCCATGTCGCGATGAACGGCGCCACCGCGGCGCCCAGGATGCTCGCGGTGTTGTACGCGATGCCCGAACCCGTGTAGCGGACGTTCGTGGGAAACAGTTCCGGAAGCACTGCGCTCATCGGGCCGAACGTGAGGCCCATGAGCACCATGCCGATGATCAGGAAGACCAGCATCCGGGCGTCGGTCATGCCCTCGGCCGGGAGCAGCACCCCGAACGTCAGACCGAAGACCATCATCGCGCCGGTGATGACGAGCAGCGTGATGCGGCGACCGAAGCGGTCTGCGAGCCAACCGGCAAGCGGGATGGTCGCCGCGAAGAACAGCACCGCCACCAGCTGCAGCACCAGGAACTCGCGGTACTGGAAGCCCGCGCCGTAGCCGCCGTCGGCCGCGGTCTTGCCCGTTCCGTAGCTGAGGACCCACGTCGTCATGATGTAGAAGAGCGTGTACGTCGCGAGCATCACGAACGTACCGATGATCAGCTGGCGCCAGCTGGTCTTGAAGACCTCCTTGAGCGGCGTCTTGACCTTCTCGCCGTTCGCGACGGCGCGCGCGAACACCGGCGTCTCCTCCAGCTTGAGACGCACGTACAAGCCGATCATCACCATCAGCGCGCTGAGCAGGAACGGGATGCGCCAGCCCCACGTGAGGAACGCGCTGTCCAGATCGGGCGACGAGCTACTGGTGTAGCCGAGGGCCAGCGTGATCAGCAGGAACAGGCCGTTCGCGAAGAAGAAGCCGATCGGGGCACCCAATTGCGGCCACATCGCGGCCCATGCTCGCTTGCCGCTCTTCGCGGTCTCGGTCGCGAGCAGCGCCGCGCCCGACCATTCACCGCCGAGGCCGAGGCCCTGACAGAAACGCATCAACGCCAGCAGGGCGGGTGCCCACAGCCCGACCGCGTGATACGTGGGCAGCAGACCGATCAGGAACGTGGCGATGCCCATCGTGAGCAGCGAACCAACGAGGGTGGCCTTCCGGCCGATGCGGTCACCGAAATGACCGAAGAGGATCGATCCGAGCGGGCGGGCGACGAACGCCAGACCGAACGTCGCGAACGAGGCCAGCAGCGCCGTCGTGTCGTTCCCCTTGGGGAAGAACAGGTGCGGGAAGACCGATACCGCCGCCGTCGCATAGATGTAGAAGTCGTAGAACTCGATCGAGGTACCGACCATGCTGGCGACGACGATCCGACTGCGGGGCACGCCCGCGACCGTGTCCGCCGAGTCGGCGTCCCTCGATAACTCATCCGGACCGCGCGTGGCGGACTCGACACCCTTGCTCACCTGAAAACGCTCCTGCACAGATCCCTGCGGAATCCGGCGATCGGACGACCGGACCCGCGTTCCCGACATGTTCCACTGAGTGGAATTTCGTCCCAAACCGTAGGAATTGAACACTCCACCCGCGCGGTGTTGCAAACGACACTTTCCGACTGATCGGTTGCAAAGAACGCGTTAAGATCCTCTGAGGAGTGCCGGGAAGTCTGGTCGGCGACGCTTTGCCGTACCCGAGGAAACCCCAGGTGAAAGGCTTTCATTGATTGTCGCCGCACGCTCCGAACTGGCCCGCTACCTCCGCACCGAGACTGTCGGCGGTTCGATACTCCTGATCGCCGCGGCCGTCGCCGTGCTGTGGGCAAACTCTCCCTTCGTCGACGCCTACACGGCGCTTCGCGACTGGGCGGTGGGGCCGAGCGCACTGCACCTGCACCTCACTCTCGCTACGTGGGCGCAGGACGGGCTGCTCGCCATCTTCTTCTTCGTGGCCGGCCTCGAACTCAAGCGTGAACTCGTCGTCGGCGAACTCGCCGACCGCAAGAAGGCGCTGCTGCCGATCATCGCGGCGTGCGGAGGCGTCGTGCTGCCGGCGATCATCGCGGCCGTCGTGGGAGCCGGCACCCCCGGCATGGACCGCGGCTGGGCCATCCCCGTCGCCACCGACATCGCGTTCGCACTGGGTGTCCTGGCCCTCACCGGTTCGCGGATCCCGGCGAGCGCGCGCGTCTTCCTGCTCAGCCTCGCGGTCGTCGACGACCTGCTGGCGATCATCCTCATCGCGGTGCTCTTCACCGGTTCCATCGCGATGCTGTGGATCCTGTCCGCGGTCGCGTGCCTCGTCGTCTACTGGTACGCCCAGCGCCGCCGGATCACCACCCCGTTCCTCTACGTCCCGCTGGCGCTGTTCACGTGGTACAGCGTCCACACGGCCGGCATCCACGCGACACTCGCCGGAGTCGCGCTGGGACTGCTCACCCGCGTCCGCACCGACCCGGGCGAGGCGTACTCCCCCGCGGCCCGGCTCGAGCACCGCATTCAGCCGTGGTCCGCGGCGGTCTGCGTGCCCCTGTTCGCGCTGTTCGCGTCGGGCGTGCCCATCAACGGGGACGTGCTGAGCCAGATGTTCACCAACCGGATCTCGCTCGCGATCATCCTCGGGTTGCTCGTCGGCAAGACCGTCGGCATCTTCGGAGTCTCGTGGATCGCGATCCGTCTCGGCATCGCCACCAAGCCCCGTCAGCTCGGATTCCGCGACATGTTCGCCCTGTCGGTGCTCGGCGCGATCGGGTTCACGGTTAGCCTTCTGGTGGCCGATCTTGCGCTCGCGGGTATCGGCGACGGCAGCGAAGCGGACATTGCTAAGGCCGCGGTGCTCTTGACATCGTTGGCTGCGTCACTGATCGGATCGGCGTTACTGTTGCGACGCGGACGGGTCCATCAGGCCCGCGCCGCTGCCACCGACGCGTGAGAAACCACTCGCGAGTCGGAGCTACCAGCGCGTCAGAAGAACCTGGAGGGGTCGAGAAGTGAGCTTCACCAACGGCAATGGTGTCACGGGAGACGGCGGCCGGTTCACCGGCGACGGGGTTCCGACGACGGTGTCCTCGATTCCTCTCACCGATCTCCACGACCCGCAGACTGCATCGATCGGCACGCTCGTCCGGGACGCGACCGCCCAGGTCTCGACGCTGTTCCGCGCCGAGGTCGAGCTCGCGAAGGCCGAGGTCACCAGTGAGGTGAAGAAGGGCCTGCAGGGCAGCCTGTTCTTCATCCTCGCGCTGTCCGTGCTGGTGTTCAGCGCCTTCTTCTTCTTTTTCTTCCTCGCCGAACTGATCAGTGTGTGGCTCGATCGCTGGGCGGCGTTCCTGATCGTCTTCGTGCTGATGCTCATCGTCACCGGCGTCCTCGCGCTGTTCGGCTACATGCGGGTCCGCAAGCTCCGCGCGCCGAACAAGACGATCGACTCGCTCAAGCAGGCCGCCACCGTGCTGCCGGGGCAGCGTCCGGACGCCGCCTCGCCGCTGGGCACGGGAACGGGCACCGCCGGCTGATTCAGCCGTGACCACACCAGTGACCCAACCTGACCCGTCCACGGTCCGTTTCGACGGGCCGTGGACGCATCGTGACATCCATGCGAACGGCATCCGCATCCACATCGCGGAGACGGGTCCGTCGCGTCCCGACGCCCCGCTGGTCGTCCTGCTGCACGGCTTCGCCGACATCTGGTGGTCGTGGCGGCATCAGCTGACCGCCCTCGCCGACGCGGGCTTCCGCACCGTCGCCGTCGACCTGCGCGGGTACGGCGACACCGACACCCCGCCCCGCGGCTACGACGGCTGGACGCTCGCCGGTGACATCGCGGGCCTGATCCGCGCGATGGGCCGACTCGAACGCCACCCTGATCGGGCACGCCGACGGCGGCCTGGTGTGCTGGGCGACGGCACTGCTGCATCCGCGGCTGGTGAAGTCGATCGGGCTGGTCAGCTCGCCACATCCGATCGCGCTCAAGCACGCCGTCCTGCACGACCGTCGGCAGCGGGCGGCACTGCTGCCGACGTTCCTGGACTACCAGGTGCCGTGGCGCCCCGAGCGGCGGCTCGTCCGCGACGACGGCGCCGAGGTGGAGCGCCTGCTACGGGCCCGGTCCGGGCCGGCCTGGCCGCAGTCCGACGAGTTCCCCGAGGTCGTCCGGCGGCTGCGGTCGGCGATGCAGATCCCGCGCGTCGCCCACTCCGCGCTGGAGTACCAGCGGTGGGCGTTCCGCAGCCAGTTCCGTCCGGACGGTCGCCGATTCATGGCCGCGATGGATCACCGCTTGGACATCCCGGTGTTCCAGGTCCACGGCGAGCTCGATCCGTACGTGCTGGCCGCCACCGTCGAACGCTCGACCGCGCACGCGCCCGACCAACAGCTGTACCGGGTCGCCGGCGCGGGGCACTTCGCGCACCAGGAATCGCCCGACGAGGTCACCGCGGAACTGACGCGTTTCGCGCTCGCCTCGCGCTGACCGCCGCCGGCCCGGCGCCGGGGTGTCAGACGATGCACACCCCGGTGCCGACCGCGGCCGTCGACCCGTTGGCCTGTTCGAGCTGCTTGGACACCTCGTTCGCGGTGAGCACGAAGCCGGTGTCGCTGTCGTCGACCGCGGCGCCGAACACGACGCCGAGGACGCGCCCCTGCTCGTCGACGAGCGGACCACCCGAGTTGCCCTGACGGATCGAGCCGCGCACCGTGTACACCTCGCGCTCGACCGTGCCGGACCGGTAGATGTCCGGGCCGCGGAGGTCGAGGACCTCACGGATGCGGGCGGCGCTGGCGGTGTAGGGGCCGCCACCCGGGTAGCCGAGGACGATCGCGTCGTCGCCGGTGCGCGCCTGCTTGGGCGCGAAGGACAGCGGTGCGGCGCGCAGGCCGGGCACGTCGAGGATCGCGACGTCGACGGCCGGATCGAACACCACGACGCGGGCGTCGAGCGGCCCGTTCTCGGTGTCGACGGAGACCGTGGAGGTGCCCGCGACGACGTGCGCGTTGGTCATGACGCGTTCGGGCCCCACGACGAAGCCGGAGCCTTCGAGCGCCTTCTGGCAGCTCGGGCCGCCCCGCGGATCCGCAACACGCTGGTCTGCAGCTGCTGCGCGACCGGGCTGGCGAGCACGCTGGCGTCCGGCGGGTCGACGTTCGTGATGGGGGTGCGTCCGAAGGGACCGATGACGTCGGGCAGGCCCGACGTGTCGAGCAGGGCCGAGAATTCGCTGGGCACCTGGCGCAGCCAGTCGGGGGCGACGTCGTCGACGGCGCTGAGCACCTTGGACCCGCGCACCGCGGACGCGACGTTGGCCTGCGTGGACGTGGTGAGCGGGATCGCGAGGAGCCACGCCGCGACCAGGACCGCGACGAGTTGCAGACCCGCACCGATGAAACTGTCCACACCCCGCGCCACGGGGCTGTGCATGACGCTGCGGGCTGCCCGGCCCAGCACCATGCCCGCGACCTCACCGATCACCACGAGCACGACGATCAGGGCGATGCCGACGAGCACCCGCATCCGGCCCTCGTCGACGTGGACGAGTACGTGCGGCGCGATGAGGATGCCGGCGACGGCACCGAGCACGACGCCGAGAAAGGCGAGTGCCGACGCGACCGCGCCGTGCCGCCATCCCGACGACGCCGCAAGCAACGCCACCAGAACTACGGCCAGGTCGATCCATGCGGATCCGCTCAACGCTCCCCCATTTCCCGCGACGGACGGTGCTGCCCGAATTCGATCATGTCGTCGTTCTCCACACCGGTCGCGACCCGCGTGAGCGTTACGTCGAGGTCGCGGACGTCGTGGTGGTCCCACTCGAGTTCCCAGCCGGACACGGCCAGCAGACCCGCGAGCACGCCGGCGGTGAATCCCCACACCAGCATCCCGTCGACCTCGAAGGCGGGGCCCTGGTAGCCGGCGCGGTGCCGCACCTGGAACCGGTTGTCCGGGTCGATCAGGTCCCGCAGCGGCACCCGCACGACGCGCTCAGCCTCGGCGGCGTCGACGACGCCGACCGGGCTGGGGTCGCGCCAGTACGCGAGCACCGGGGTGACGTCGAACCCGGACGGCGGGATGAAGATCTCGGGGAGCGTCGCGAGCGGTTGGACGCCGCTGCGCACGAGCCCGGTCTCCTCCTCCGCCTCACGGAGTGCGGTGTCCACGGGCCCGTCGTCCTCGGCGTCGGCGGCCCCGCCGGGGAAGGCGACCTGGCCGCTGTGCTGACGCATCGTCGACGCCCGCTGGGTCAGCAGGACGTCGGCGTCGGCCGGGAGTCCTCCGACAGCGAGCGGATCGGCATCGAGGGACCCGCCGAAGAGCACGAGCACCGCGGCGGGACGAACCTTCGACCCCTGCGGGGATCGACGGTTCAGGACCGGGTTGACGCGGTTGGGGTCGGCGGGGAGGGTGCGCGTCACCGCGCGAAGCCATTCGGGCGAGGCCTCGGGGTCCAGCGGATGCTGCGGGTGGAAGCTCATGCGGCGACGCCGAGGTACTGCTGGACGGCGCCCGCGATCTCGTCGACACTGCGGAACTGCTGGGGAAGGATCTTCGCGACCGTACCGTCCGGGCGGATCAGCACCGACACCGGCAGCACGGCCGGGGACCCGACGGCCGCCTGCACCCGCGCGGAGCCGTCCTGGACGCCGGGCAGGTGGACGTCGTACTCGGCGAGGCGCGCGAGCCCGTTGGACTCGTTGGAATCGGTGTGCACCGTCATGACGGTAACCGCGTCGCCGACGCGATCCGAGTATCGCTGCAGGTACGGCAGTTCCTCGCGGCACGGTCCGCACCAGTAGGCCCAGATGTTGAGCAGCACCGGCTTGCCGGCGAGCGCCGCCCCGAGGTCGACGCGGCTGCCGTCGCCGAGGCACTCGAGATTGATGCCCGCCAGGACCGAACCGTCCGGCGCGGGTCCGGTCGGTGCCGGGCACGGCTCCAGCGCGGCGTCGGCGCGCAGCGGGGCGAGCGCCTCGGGGGTGTCGGCGCCCCGGCGTTCCTGCGACGTCGACCGGCTCGCACCGGGGTAGTCGGTGATGTCGGCGGAGTCCTCACCGCCGCGCGGCCAGATGGCGACGATCAGCGCCACCACCACGACGAGCGCGGCCAGACTCCACCGCGCTGCACTGGAAACACGCATACCTCTCACATACCTGCCAGATCGAGGAGATGCTCTGTCTCCGGCCCCTTCACCAACGCCGCCGCGGCGACCTTGTCGGTGGGCCCGGTGCCGTACGACGGGCAGTCCTTCGCGAGGACGCACACGCCGCACGCGGGCTTGCGCGCGTGGCACACCCGACGGCCGTGGAAGATCACGCGGTGCGACAGGTCGGTCCACTCCTTGCGCTCGATGAGCGCGCCGACCGCGTGCTCGACCTTGACCGGGTCGGTCTCCTCGGTCCACTGCCACCGCCGCACGAGCCGGCCGAAGTGCGTGTCGACTGTGATTCCGGGCACGCCGAACGCGTTACCGAGGACGACGTTCGCAGTCTTGCGACCGATGCCGGGAAGTGTCACGAGGTCCTTCAGCTTGTTCGGAACTTCACCGTCGTAGCGCTCGAGGAGCGCCTGCCCGAGACCGATGATCGAGTTCGCCTTGTTCCGATAGAAACCGGTCGTCCGGATGTACTCCTCGAGCTCCGTCCGGTCCGCCTCGGCGTAGGCGCGGGCGTCGCGGTAGCGCGCGAACAGAGCGGGAGTTACCTGGTTGACCCGCACATCCGTGCACTGGGCCGACAGGATCGTCGCGACCGTGAGCTCGAGCGGAGTCGTGAAGTCGAGCTCGCAGTAGACGTGCGGGAAGGCCTCCTTCAAACGGCGGTTCATCCGCCGCGCGCGGCGCACGAGCGCGAGCCGGGACTCGCCCGCGGCCACGGGCACGGCACTCGAATTCCGGTCGTCTCCTGAGGTCGCCTGCACCTCGACAACTCTACGGACTGCCGTGTCGATCGGATTCCGGACTGTGTCGCTTCTGAGACCTTCGCAGTGTTTACTTCCCGTTATGCAAGGTCTGGCTGTCGTGCTGTTCCCTGTGCTGCTGATGCTGTTCGCACTGGCGATGGAGCGTGTCGAGTTCCGGCTCCGGCGGCTGACTGTCCGCGAGCAGGAGGTCGCCGAGTTCCTGGACCAGGCGAGCCAGGACGAGGTCGCGACGCTCGCGAACGAGGGCTTTCCGCACGCCCTCGCCCGGTTCCATCGCCGCCGCAAGCGGGGCAGCCGGTCCGAAACCGAAGATTCCGGCGATTCCGACGGCGCCACCGAGGACACCGAGAGCGCCCGCCGCGCGAGCTGATCCGCGCTGGTAGCGAGCCTGCGTGCACGGGAACCTCAGATCCCGATCGCCCGTTTGGTGAGTAAACCCGAGAAGGATTCTTCGTAAAGTCGTAGAACTCTACGCGGTGTCAGTGACTCGTCGCACAGCTGCGGCAAGTAGACTTTGTTCGCGTACTCGTTGCATGAGACCCCAGTCGCCGTGCAGCAACTTGCATCGATGAACAGTTTTTTCCAAAGGAGCGCACGTGGACGAGGTCCTGGCCAGAGCCGGCATCTTCCAAGGAGTCGAGCCCTCGGCGGTGGCTGCGCTGGTCAAGCAGCTTCAGCCCGTCGATTTCCCCCGCGGGCACGTCATCTTCAACGAGGGCGAGCCCGGTGACCGGCTGTACATCATCGTCTCCGGCAAGGTGAAGCTCGGCCGCCGCTCGCCGGACGGTCGCGAGAACCTGCTGACGATCATGGGTCCGTCGGACATGTTCGGCGAGCTGTCGATCTTCGACCCGGGCCCGCGCACGTCGACGGCCACCACGGTCACCGAGGTCCGCGCCGTGAGCATGGATCGCGACGCCCTCAAGTCGTGGATCGACCAGCGTCCGGAGATCGCCGAGCAGCTGCTGCGCGTCCTCGCGCGTCGCCTGCGCCGCACCAACAACAACCTGGCCGACCTGATCTTCACGGACGTCCCGGGTCGCGTCGCCAAGGCGCTGCTGCAGCTCGCGCAGCGCTTCGGCACTCAGGAGGCCGGTTCCCTCCGCGTGACGCACGACCTCACGCAGGAAGAGATCGCCCAGCTGGTCGGCGCGTCGCGTGAGACCGTGAACAAGGCTCTGGCCGACTTCGCGCACCGCGGCTGGCTGCGCCTCGAGGGCAAGAGCGTCCTGATCTCCGACTCGGAGCGTCTGGCGCGCCGCGCCCGCTGATCGCCTCCGGCGGCAGCCTCGAACGACCGAAGCCGCCCGTCCCCACCTGGGACGGGCGGCTTCGTCGTTCCAGGAACCGGAGAGTCATAGCCGTGCGGTCATACCTCGGCCCGGATTTCGCATTCGACAGGCATTCGATTCGCCCAAGAGGATGAAGGGATGACCGACCCGCAGATCGATGCGGACTACAACGTCCGCAACACCGTCTCCGCCGAACTGTTCGACACGACGATCGAGGAGTACCGGCGGCGTTCACGTGAGGTCGTGCACGGCCTCGCCGGGTTCGCAGATCTGCGATACGACCCGCACAGCCACGAACGCCTCGACGTCTGGGGCACGGGAAGCGGGCTACGGCCGGCCTTCGTCGCAATCCACGGCGGCTACTGGCGTGCGCTGTCCCGGCACCACACGGCGTTCATGGCCCGCATGCTCGACGCCGAAGGCATCGCCACCGTCTCCGTCGACTACGGCCTCGCCCCGGACACGCCTCTCGAGGAGATCGTCCGGCAGGTGCGGGCCGCGGTGGCGTGGGTGTACCACCACGGAGCCGACCACGGGCTGGACCCCAATCGCATCGTGGTCGGAGGCAGTTCGGCCGGCGGCCATCTGACGGCGACGACGATGGTGTCCGGCTGGCAGGATCCGCTCGGCCTGCCTCCGGACGTGGTTCGGGCGGCGATGCCGATCAGCGGACTGTTCGACATCCGGCCACTGGTGCAGTCGTTCGCGAACGAGTGGCTCGGCCTCGACACCCCTCGGGCCGCTGCACTGAGCCCCCTGCTGCAGACCGACGGGGTAGGACCACGGGCGGTGATCGCGGTCGCCGAGCACGACGGAGTCGGGTTCCTCGAACAGAGCCGGATGTTCCACGATGCGTGGAACCGCCGGTCCGAGACCGAACTGCTTGTCGTCCCGGATCGCAACCACTACGACGTCTTCCTCGAACTCGCCGATCGCGACTCGGCCCTGAGCACCGCACTGCTCGGACTGTTCGCCGGCCTCGAGACCACGAAACCTGCCGCACCGCAGGACAGTTGCGTCCTGCAACCACCAAATCGCTGACGGTACGAGTGCGGAGCGACCATCGCTAGGATCCCCCCATGGACATGCCCAAACTGCTGGACGGGCGCCTCAAGCTCCGCCACCTGCTCCTCGTCGACGCGTTGACCAGCCGGGGAAGTGTCGTCGCGGCGGCCGCCGCACTCCACGTCACCCAACCGGTTGCGACGCGCAGCCTGCACGATCTCGAGGCCATTCTCGGCGTCTCGCTGTACGACCGGGGCCCGCGCGGCATCACCCCGACGATCTTCGGCGAGGCGTTCACCGCGCATGCCCGCGCGGTCATCGCGCAACTGACCCAGGCGGGGCGGCACGTGGTCGAACTCGCGGATGCCGATCGCGGAACCGTCGTCGTGGGAACGCATCTCGCCGGCTCCAACGTCCTGCTCCCGGCGCCATCGCCCGGTTGAAGTCCGAGCGACCCTTGCTGACCGTGATGGTCCGTGAGGGCACACCGGAGATGCTCTTGACCGAACTACAGTCCGGGCGAATCGATCTCATCGTCGGCCGACTCACCTCCCCCACCGACGAGATGGCCGTGCGGCGCACGTTGTACGCGGAATCGGTGGAACTCGTGACGCGACTGGGGCACCCGCTCGCGGGCCGGTCGAACCTGCAGTTGAGCGATCTCGCCGAGTACCCGTGGATCCTGCCCGGCGTCGAGACCGCCCTGCGCCGCGAGCTCGAGGAATTCTTCGCCCGCAACAGCCTGCCCCTTCCGGAGAACCGGGTGGAGGCCACGTCGTTCCTGACGGTGCGGCAACTACTCCTCGAGACCGACATGGTCGCGGCCCTGCCCAGCCTCATCCCACGGGACGACGCCCGACTCACCACGCTGCCGATCACGCTCGATCCGATCGGTCACAGCGTCGGCATCACCCTGTCGGCCGGACGCACGCTGAGCCCGTCGGCATCGGCGCTGGTGGACTTCCTCGCGGAGTTCGCAGCCGAGATCGCACCCGACCGGTCCTGACGCGGAACGGACCGGAGCCGCCCACCGAGACGGTGGACGGCTCCGGTTGCGGCGACGGAGGATCAAGCGGGGACGGCTGCCGGCTCCTCGTCGTGCTGCAGTCCGCGCGACGAGTCCGGAACCACACGAAACAGCGCGATGGCGCCGAGCAGGCTGATCGTGCAGACGACCGCGAGGTACCACGTGACACCGGTGGACGATCCGGTAGCGTCGAGCAGCGCGGTCGCGATCATCGGCGCCAGTCCGCCGCCGAGGATGGCACCGCTCTGCAGGATCAGCGACGAGCCGGAGTACCGCACCTTCGCGGGGAACGTGTCCGCGATGATGCTGCCCTGCACGCAGTGGGTCACCGGAACGATGAAACCCATGCCGAGGAAGGCGATCACGGCGACGACCGTGTTCTCCGTGTTGAGCAGCGGGAAGAACACCACGCACCACACCAGGATGGCGGCGGAGCCGACGATGAACATCGTGCGTCGGCCGTGCTTGTCGGCGAACTTGGTCCACACGGGGATCGACGCGAACCACAGGACCGCGGCCGCCGTGACGCACAGAATCAGGAACTGCTTGTCGTAGCCGAGGTGCCGCGTGCCATACGACAGCGAGAACACCATGAAGGCGTAGGCGACAGCGGAGTTCGCCAGGACCGCGAGCAGCGTCAGGATCAGGCGGGTGAATCCGACGTCGAGCGCCTCGCGGAGCGGGAACCGCGATACCTCGTTGTTCTCGACGATCCCGGTGAAGGACGGCGACTCGGTGACACGCAGGCGGATGACCAGTCCGATCGCGACCAGCACGATGCTGAGCAGGAACGGGATACGCCAACCCCAGGAGGTGAATGCACTGTCGGACATCACCGAACTGGTCGTGAGGAAGATGCCGTTCGCGAGAACGAGTCCGGCCGGGGTGCCCATCTGTGGAAGCCGGCGTAGAGATTCTTCTTCCGGCGGGTGCATGCTCCATCGACATGAGCGTCGCGCCGGCACCCTCGCCTCCCAGTCCGATGCCCTGCACCACCCGCATGGCGACCAGCAGGATCGGCGCCCAGACGCCGATCGCGTCGTAGTTCGGGATGAGGCCGATCAGCGTCGATCCGATACCCATCATCAGCAGGGAGACCACCAGCGTCGCCTTGCGTCCGATCCGATCACCGAAGTGGCCGAACACCAGACCGCCGAGCGGCCGGGCGACGAAGCCGACCGCGAACGTACTGAACGCGGCGAGGGTCCCGGCGGTGGGGCTCAGGCTGGGGAAGAACTGCTTGTTGAAGATCAGTGCGGCGGCAGTGCCGTAGAGGAAGAAGTCGTACCACTCGAGTGTGGTGCCGGCCAGGGTCGCCATGGCGACGCGGTTGCGCGCAGCCGCGGCGGGGGCGGCGGCCCTACCTCGTGTCGTGCTGTCGGTCATCGCAGATACCTATCGGGTGTCGGTGGGAGGCGGTGGGATCATCGAGATCCGTTGTTCACCAGGAGAATCCAGCGGCCTCATCGGCCTCGTGGAGAAGATTCTGCACATGTGAGACATGACTCACAAATGCCGAATCGGCCGCTGGGTATCTCAATTCGGCTATGCCTCAGCCGATATCGGAGATTCCGAGGAAGCGCTCCGCATTTCCGCGCTGGATCAGATTTCGCGAGGCCTCGTCGAGGAACTCGCTCTTGCGCACCACCTCACCCACCGGGCGCTCACCCAGCGGATACGGGTAGTCGCTGCCCACCATCACGCGCTCTACGCCGACGGTGTCGACCAGCAGGCGCAGGGCGCGGTCGTCGAACACCACGGAGTCCACGTAGAACCGACCGAGGTAGTGCGACGGCGGCATCTCGGACGTGCCGATGATGTCGTTCCGGCGGTGCCACGCGTTCTCCATCCGGCCGAGCCAGAACGCGAACGATCCACCGCCGTGGGCGAATCCGATCTTCAGTCGCTCGTCGATGCGGTCGAAGACGCCGCCCAGGATCAGTGCGAGGATCGACAGGTGCGTCTCGGCGGGCATCGCGGTGAGCCACTGCGCCATCCATCGGTTCAGTCGCGGTGACGAGTCCATGTCCCAGGGATGCACGAACACCGGGACGTCGAGCGACGCGCAGTGCTGCAGGAACGTCACCACGCCCTCGCTGTCGAGGTCGCGGTCGCCGACGTGGTTGCCGATCTCGACGCCGCGGTGCCCGTTGGCGACGCAGCGCTCCACCTCGCGGCAGGCCGCGTCGGCGTCCTGCAGGGGAACCTGGCAGAACGGGATCAGCCGGTCGGGCGCCGGTTCGACTATCTCGAGCGCGAGGTCGTTGAAGATCCGGGAGATTCGCTCGGCCTGCTCGCCGGTGCGCCCGTAGTTGAAGAAGGCCGGCGTCGGGGACACCACCTGGGTGCGCACGCCGTCGGCGTCCATGTCCCGCAGCCGGGTCTCCGCATCCCAGGCATCGGCCTGGATACGACGGAACTCCTTGGAGCCCATCATGATGACGGCCTCGGACTCGCTCTCGACCCGCAGCCACGGGGCGTCGGGGCCGGCGTCGGCGGTCAGGTCCGGCCACCCCTTGGGGACGTAGTGGGTGTGGATGTCGATGATGCCGCTCACGTCAGCCCTTTCCGGGATGGAGGGCGCCGCAGTTGCCGCACGTGCGCGCCTGCTCGTCCTCGTAGAACTGCACGAACACGGGCGGGAGGTCCGCGACGATGTCGCGCACCTGGAGTTCGATCTCGTGGATCAGGTGGTTGCACTCGATGCAGTACCACTGGAACTTCTCGAGGGTGCCCTCGCGGCGCACGCGCTCGATGACCAGGCCGATCGAGCCCGCGGTGGGGCGCTGCGGCGAATGCGGCAGATTGCCGGGGAGCAGCCAGGTCTCGCCCTCGCGGATGTGGACGCGCTGGGTCCGTCCTCGGTCATGACGTCGACGTGGATGTCGCCCTCGATCTGATAGAACCACTCCTCGTACGGGTCGAGGTGGTAGTCGGTGCGCTGGTTGGGTCCGCCGACGACCTGGACGATGAAGTCGTCACCGAGCGCCATCGTCTGGTTGTTGACCGGCGGCGCGAGCAGGTGCCGGTTCTCGGCGATCCACTTCTGGAAGTCGATGACGGGCGGGATGACGGTCATGCGCGGTCCTCCGTGTCGGGGGCGATCGTGCGGCGGTGGGCGGGCAGGTATGCGACGCCCTGGATCTCGATGAGCAGGTGCGGATGCGGAAGCTGGTGCACGGCAACGGTGGTACGGGTGGGTCCGGACTCGTCGAACATCTCGGCGTACACCTCGTTGTAGCCGCCGAAGTCGTTCATCGACACCAGGTACGACGTCACCTGCACGAGATCGCTCAGGTCGGCGCCGACCTCGGCGAGGATCGAGCGGATGTTCTCGATCACCGCGCGGGTCTGGGCACGGATGTCAAGGTTCGTGGTCCCCATCTCGTCGACCTCGACGCCGACGAACGTGTTGTCCGGGCGACGGGAGCTGGTACCGGAGACGTACACGAAGTCGCCCGCCACCTTCACGTGCGGGAAGCGTCCCCGGGGCGTGGCGAGGCGTTCGATCACCTTGGCGGCGTTGTCGCTCATGCGATTCCCTTCACGGTCACTGCGCCCAGGCCGGCGATCTCGCACCGGGCGACGGTGGCGGTCAGCGGTGCCGCGGCCGTCGCGGCACCGGCGAGCACGACGTCTCCGGCGCGCAGCGGGATCCGACGACGTCGACACATGTCGAGCAGCGCGTGCAGCGCGTTGACCGGGTCGTCGAGGATGGCCGCGGTGGACCCGGTGACGGTCTCCTCGCCGACCGTCATCCGCACCGCGCGGTCCCCGACGTCCTGCAGATCGGACCACGGCCCGATCACGTACGCCGCGGCGGACGTGTTGTCCGCGACGACGTCGGTGTACGTGAACCGGAAGTCCCGGTAGCGGGAGTCGATGATCTCCATGGCCGGCGCGACGGCGTCGACGCAGGAGACGATGTCCACGTCCGGGTCGTCCAGGTCGACGTCGCGGCACAGTCGGTACGCGACCTCGGGTTCGATCTTCGGGTGGATGAAGCGGCGCAACGCCACCTCACCTCCGTCGTCGACGCGCATCGCGTCGGTGAGTCGGCCGACGATCACGTCGGAGACGCCCATCTGCGCCATCTTCGCCTTGCTGGTGAACCCCAGCTTGACGCCGACGAGTTCCTCACCGCGCCCGCGGCGCAGGTCGATGACGACGTCCTGGATGCGGTACGCGTCGTCGATGTCGACGTCGGTGTCGTCGGCGAGGCTCGTCGTGTCGTGGATCCCGGTCTGCGCCTCGTCGAGACACTCGGCCAGGGCCGCGATTTCCTTGCTGCTCAGTGACATCAGCCTTCAACTCCCACGGTCATGTCCTTTTCGATCACAGCGCCACGCACACGTTCGTGGGCTCGGTGTAGAAGTGCAACGACGATTCGCCGCCCTCGCGGCCGATGCCGGAGAGCCCGACGCCGCCGAACGGGGAGCGCAGTTCACGCGTGAACCACGTATTGACCCAGGAGATTCCGACGTTCATCTTCTGCGCGACGCGGTGACCACGGCGCAGGTCGTTGGTCCACACCGACGCGGCGAGACCGTACTTGGTGTCGTTGGCCAGCGCGATCGCCTCCTCCTCGGTGTCGAACGGGACCAGCGCGGCCACCGGGCCGAAGATCTCCTCCCTGAGCACGGCATCCTCGTTCGTCAGACCCGTCCACAGCGTGGGCTGGATCCACGACCCGTACGCGAGCTTCTCGCCGAGGTCCGGAATACCGCCGCCGGTGACGACCTTCGCGCCGGACTGTTCGGCCATCCGGAAGTAGCGGAGCACCTTGTCGCGGTGGGCCTGCGAGATGAGTGGTCCGGTGGTGGTGTCGGCCTCCGTCGGGTCGCCGAGGCGCAACTGCTCGGCGCGCTCGGCCAGGCCGGTGACGACGTCGTCGAAGATCGAGCGGTGCACGTACACCCGCTCGGTGCACAGGCACACCTGCCCGGTGTTGGTGAACACCGACTTCGTCAGGCCGGTCAGCGCCTCGTCGAGGTCGACGTCGTCGAACACGACGGCCGCGTTCTTGCCGCCGAGCTCGAAGGAGACCGGACGGACTCGCGGCGCAACGGTCTTCATCACGTGCGACCCCGTCGCGGACGAGCCGGTGAAGGTGACGCCGTCGATGCCGGGATGCGTCGTGAGGTACTCGCCGGCGGAGTTGCCGCCGAAGCCGTGCACGACGTTGTAGACGCCGGCGGGCAGACCGACCTCGGCGAGCACCTCGGCCAGCAGGGTCGCCGTCGCGGGGGTCTCCTCGCTGGGCTTGACCACCACCGCGTTGCCGCACGCGAGGGCGGGCGCGACCTTCCACGTGAGCAGCAGCAGCGGCAGATTCCACGGGACGATGACCGCGACGACGCCGAGCGGCTTGCGGACCGCGTAGTTGAGCGCCTGCCGTCCCCGGCCAGGTCGGTCATGAACGATTCCTGACCGGCCGCGGAGACGACGTCGGCGAAGGTCCGGAAGTTGGTGAGCGCACGCGCGACGTCGAGCTCGCGCGCCTGGGTGATCGGCTTGCCGGTGTCCGCCATCTCGGCGGCGACGAATTCCTCGAAGCGCTCCTCGATCCGGTCCGCGGCGCGGCGCAGCAGCGCGGCACGTTCCCGGACCGGGGTGTCGGCCCAGCCGTTCGCGAGGGCACGCCGGGCCGAGGTCACGGCGCGGTCGACGAGTGCCTGGTCGGCCTCGTGGACCTGGGCGAGCACCCGTCCGGTCGCGGGGTCGGTCTGGTCGAAACCGCGCTGCGGGTCGGGATCGACGAATGCGCCGTCGACGAAGTTACGGATCCAGCCGTCGAGGGATGAAGTCATGGATCAATGGTCGAGCCCCGATCCATACCGAACAAATACCAAAACAGCTTCCTCTCATGCCCTTATCGGCATACGTGCAGAAGAAGGCGGAGCCCGCACCGGGCTCCGCCTTCTTCCGCCGTGGTCGGCCGGGCCTACGACCGGATCCGGTCGACCCACTCGAGCCGCTGGAACCGAGCGAGCCACTGGAACCGCTGGAGCCGCTCGAGCCACTCGACCCGGACGAGGCCAAGGAGCCGGGCCCGTGATCTTCCAGCAGGGGCAGGAAGGTATCGGCGATCACCCGATGCCCCTCCGGATTCGCGTGGATGTCCTTGTACTGCGTGCACATCCACGTCCACTCGCAGATCCGCCCGACATTCTTCGGCAGCGTGCCGAAGCCGGGGACGTCAACCGGGGTGAAGTCGTTGTTCGAGAACGCGGTCAACACGTCCGCCGTCTTCCAGTCGGCCGACGAATTGGCAGTCTCGATGGTGCCGGCGAACAGATTGTTCAACGCGACGGTCCCGGACGCCACCACACGCGCCAGCCCGCCCTGGAGCCAACCTGCCAACGCCGGATCGTAGTAATTCATACCGACATATCGCGCCTCGTTACCGCCGGCGTCGCGCAGCTGAGTGTTGATCTTGGTGAGATTCTGCTCCACGGTGGCGAGCGACTGGGCGATGCAACCCACATCCGGAACACCGGACGAGCCGAGCGATCCGGAGCCTCCCGACAGGCAGTGGTACACGTCGTTCGCGCCGATGTCCTCGGTCACGTACTTGACCTTGCCTTTGTGCGCGTCGAGGAACTTCGTCGCGGCGTCGAGCTGCGACGTCGCACCCGGATAGGTGCATTTGCCGCCGTTGATCATCGATACCGTTGTCTCGCCGTCACATCCCAGGTTGACGAATTCCAGAGTCGGGTCGGACGCCTTCAACGTGTTGTAGATGTCGTTGGTGTAGGACACCGGCTCGTCGTGTCCGGTGTTCGGCTGATACCCCGCCGCCAACGAATTACCCAGCGCCAGATAGTAGGTGGCCCCGCCACCGGGATCCGCCGACGCCACTGCCGGCAGTCCGACCACCCCGATCGTCACCGCCGCGGCAACCACCACGGACCGCAGAACCTTCACACGCATGTCGACCCCCTCATCGCGAACCGATCGGGCCTCCGGGACCGAACTCCCCAGTGGCATTGGGTAATTCCCCGACAGCGTCGACCTCTGTAACGGTCGGCAGACGAAACTGTAACAGCCGCAACGAACATCGCCCCGCTAAGTCCGGAAGGAGAGAAACGGCCCGGATGGGTGTTAATGGTGAACGGTCGGAAATGTCAGCCGCGGCGCAACACCGGGCGCTCTGCGGTAGGTCTTCGAGCCGTTCGGCGAGGCATTCGGGGTGGCCGAGCATCGGAAGGTGATCGCCGGGCATGGTGTCCGATGCGATGCCGAGTCGATCGGTTGTCACCTTCTCGAGGAACTCGGCGGGGAGGAATCGGTCCCCTCGGCTGAGGAGGACACGGGTGGGCGTTCGCGGCCAGTGGTCCATGGGCCACGGCTCGGTGAACGGGGTGACGCTTTGCGTGATCCCGCGTCGCATGGCTTCGGCGGCGAGCACCGGGGGTGTGTCGTGCGCCCAGAACTCGACATCGCCTGCCGCCGGGCCGTGCAGTTCGTCGTCGCGTCGACGCGCCTGTTCATGGCCGGTCGCGCTCCACCACTGGCCGGGGCTTCGCCGGGCTTGGGAACCATGGCGTGCAGCAGGACGAGCAGGTCGGCTCCGAGCTGCTCGGCAGCGATCGGTCCGACGAAGCCACCGAAGGAGTGCGCGACCACGGTCACGTGCTCTCGGGAGCCGACGGCCCGCCGCACGGTGTCGACGTACTCGGGCAGACCCGCGGTGTCGTCGGAGACAGGCAGGTCGGGCGTGATCACGGTGTGCCCGGCAGTCTCGAGCAGCGGCCGGACGCGGTGCCAACACCAGGAGTCGGCCCCGGCGCCGTGGATCAGGACGTACGTCGCCGTCACATCGTCACGATTCTCGATTCCCATCAGCAGTCCTCACTGTCGTCGACCTCGCGAATCGAAGTCGTCCACTGTTGAGACGGTGGGGAGACGGAAAGGAATCGCCACAGACGTCAGGACAGTGTCAGCGGCAGATCGAACGCTGGGAACAGGTGCGGCTCGAAGGCGGTGATCTCGGCGATCTTCCCGCCCTCGACCCGCAGCACGTTCAGCACCTGAGCCCGATACTCGCCCTCTCCCCGCGGCCGGACATACCCCGCCACCGCGGGCTGCCGGTTCGCCCGGGTGGGCACGCTCCGCCACTCTGCTCGATACAGCGGGGAGTCCGGTCCGAAGGCGTGTTCGGCGAAGCCCGTGACCGCCTCGCGACCGCAGAACCAGAACGGAAGCGGCGGCATCGTCAACCGCACGTCCTCGCTCAGCAGCTGGGCGAACGCTACCGTGTCGGCGCGCTCGTGGGCGTCCATGAAGCGCTGCAGCAACTCCCGCTCCTGCGCAGTCACGGGCGTCGCCGACGCCCACTCCTCCCGACGACGGGGAAGGTGCTTCCTCAGGGTGGGTCGCGCCCGCTGGAGAGCACTCTTCACCGCGGCGACGCTCGACCCCAGCGCCGCGGCAGTTTCGTTGGCCGACCAGCCGAGCACGTCTCGCAGGATCAGTACCGCCCGCTGCCCGGGAGGCAGGTGCTGGACGGCGACCAGGAAGGCCAGCTCGATGGTCTCCTTGCCGACCGCGGCCGCGTCCGGCTCCATCGGCTCGAGCAACCGGTCCGGGTAAGGCTGCAGCCACCCGATCTCGTCCGGCGCCGCCCCGTTCGGATCGCCGGCCCGCGCCGCCTCCCGCGGGAGCGGACGTCGCGGGTGCCGGTCGAGATGGTCGAGGCAGGCGTTCGTCGCGATCCGGTAGAGCCAAGCACGGAAGGTGGAACGGCCCTGGAAGCCTTCGCGTTTGCGCCACGCCCGCAGGAACGTCTCCTGCACCAGATCCTCGGACTCCTCGAACGAGCCGACAATGCGGTAGCAGTGCACCTGCAGCTCGCGCCGGTACTGCTCGACGAGCTCGCCGAATGCCGACTCCTCGAGATCCCGGCCCGCGACGACGGCCGCGGGCTCCCGGCGCTCCTGCGTCACTGGGCTCAGCCCCGCAGATACTCCAACTGCACCCGCACCGACTGCTCGGCGGCGGGCCACAGGGTCTCGTCGATGTCGGTGTAGACGTGCTCGACCACGGACCGCACGTCGGCGTCGGCACCGAGGACGTCGAGCGCGCCCCGGACCTGCGCGAGCCGTTCCTCGCGGTGCGCGAGGTAGTACTCGGCGACCGCCCGGAGGTCCGGGTGTTCGGGGCCGTGCCCGGGCAGCAGGGTGCGGCCGGGGCCCAGGCCGATGAGGATCTCGAGCGAGGAGAGGTAGTCGCGCAGATTGCCGTCCGACGCATCGAGAACGGTGGTGCCGCGGCCGAGGATGGTGTCGGCGGTGAGCACCGACCCCTCCCCCTCGATGACGAACGACACCGAGTCGGCGGTGTGCCCGGGGGTGCGTAGCACCCGCAGCGTCAGGCCGGCAGCCTCGATGACCTCACCGTGCACGAGGTCTCCGCCTCCGCCGCGCCGGAACTCCTCCCGCACCGCGCGCACCGGGGCACCGGTCACTTCGAAGAACCGATCGATGCCGCCGGTGTGGTCGTGGTGGCGGTGCGAGATCAGAGTGAGCACGACGGTCCCGATGCCCGCGACCCGTGCGAGGTGCTCCGCGTCGTCGTCGCCCGGGTCGACCACGACGCACTCGTCACTGCCCGGGGCCCGCAGGATCCAGGTGTTGGTGCCCTCGAGCGAGTACATGCTCGGGTTGTTCTCGAGCATCACCGCCGCGACGGGCGTGACCTGGCGCAACTGGGCGTACGCGGGGTGCTGAAGCGTCATCGACGCACCTTTCCTGAAGGGCCGACAGCGTGTTCGGTGGAATCCGGAACCGAAACCGGTCCTCACTGTACGACTCCACCGAACATGCGTCCGATCGGCCCGACACCTGGTGCGGCGCAATCGCACTCACATATGGGTGCCGCCGTCGATCCGGATCTCGGTGCCGGTGACGAACTTGCCGTCGTCGGAGGCGAGCATCGCGATCACACCAGCGACGTCCTCCGGCGGCGCGAAGCCCTCGCCGATCCACGGGTAGAGCTTGCCGATCAGGCTCGGGTCGACATCCTCCGGGAAGCCCGGGGCGCTGGTCATGCCGGAGGCGATGCTGCCCGGCTCGACGGCGACGGCGCGCAGGCCCTGCTTGGCGTACTCCAGCGCGATCGCGTGGGTGAACGAGCGAATGCCGCCCTTGGTGGCGGCGTACGCGGCCATGTAGGGGTGCGCGAAGTGAGCGGAGGTGGAGCTGAAGTTCACCACGACGCCCTTGCCCGACTCGAGCAGCGCGGGCAGCGCCTCGCGGGTGACCAGGAACGTACCGGTCAGGTTGACCCCGACCACGGTGTTCCAGAACTCCAGGGTGGTCTTGTCGGTGTGCGACGACCGGAGGATGCCGGCCGCGTTGACCAGCACGTCGAGGCCACCGAGGCCCTTGATCGCGCCACCGATGTTCTCCCGGACCGAGTCCTCGTTCGAGATGTCCACGACCGCGGTGGTCAGCCGATCGGCGGTGCCGGCCGCGGCGGCCCGCTCGCGGGTCACCTCGAGCCCGGCCTCGGACACGTCGGCGGCCGCGACGATGCCGCCCTCCTCGAGGATGCGGGCGACGGTGGCCTGCCCGATTCCGGATCCGGCGCCGGTGATGAGTACTCGACGGCCTTCGAAGCGCTTCATGGTCTCTCCTGATCAACTAGAGTCGTTTTGTGGACCTAATGGCACAGTAGGCCGACTTGGCACGTTGTGTCACGCATTTCTTCGGAACAGGACCGGTAGTCTGCGATCCGACACCAGCGGAGGAGCCCAGAACATGCCCGGCGCGCAGCCCGTGACGTCGCTGACAGAGCGACGCAAGGCGCAGACACAAATCGAGATCTCCCGACGCGCGGCCGAGCTGTTCTCCGCGCGCGGGGCGTCGTCGGTGACCGCAGAGGAGATCGCGGCCGCGGCGGGAATCGGCCTGCGCACCTTCTACCGCTACTTCCGCACCAAGGAGGACGCCGTCTCGCCGCTCCTCGCGGGCGGGGTGACCAACTGGATCACGTACCTCACCGAAGAGGCGGATGCGTCCGGGGCCACATCCGTCGGCCAGGCACTCGAACGCGCGACGCGGCGGGCCCTGACTCCCTCGGAGGACGTCACCGAGGAGATGCTGCAGTGGACTCGGGGCCTGCTGCGGACGGTGAACGACGAACCCGCGCTGCACGCGGTGTGGCTTCGCGTGCAACACGATTCGGAGGAAGGTCTGGTCGCGGCGCTGACACCGCTGATCGGTCCCGATGCCGATCCGCTAACCGTCCGACTCCTCGCGGCCGCCGCGAACGCCGCGATGCGGATCGCGGTCGAGACGTGGGCCGCAACCGACGCCCCCACCATCGGCCCGGACGGACCCGCGGAACTCGCGGTCGGCTGCATGCGCCGCCTCGTCGACCACGCAAACGCGCGCATCGCCGAAAATAACTGAGCCGCATCCCCTTCCGGGAATGCGGCTCAGCGGAGAACGCGAGTGGCGCTCAGCGCACCTCGGCGATGAGCTCGACCTCGACGGGCGACCCGAGCGGCAGCTCGGCGACGCCGACCGCCGAACGAGCGTGGATACCCGCGTCGCCGAACACCTCACCGAGGAACTCGGACGCGCCGTTGATCACACCGGGCTGACCGGTGAAGCCCTCGGCCGAGGCCACGAAGCCGACGACCTTGACGATGCGCACGATCGAATCCAGGCCGACCAGGGCGTCCACGGCGGCGAGCGCGTTCAGCGCGCACTGGCGGGCGGCGGCCTTCGCGTCGGCGTCCGAGACGCCCGCGCCGACCTTGCCGACGATCGGCAGCTTGCCGTCGACGAACGGCAGCTGGCCCGAGGTGTGGACGTGGTCTCCGGTGCGGACGGCCGGCACGTACGCGGCGACGGGCGCGGCCACTGGCGGCAGGTCGATGCCCAGCTCAGCCAGGCGCGCGGTCCAGGACTGTGTGGTGTCTGCCACGGTCTCAGCCCTTCGGACGCTTGAGGTAGGCCACGTGCTGCTCGCCCGTCGGGCCGGGGAGCACGGTCACCAGTTCCCAACCGTCCCGCCCCACTGGTCGAGGATCGCCTTGGTCGCGTGCGTCAGCAGCGGCACGGTCGCGTACTCCCAGGTAGTCAATTCGCTCATGCCGTGGAGCCTATCCCCCGCACGTGCGCGCTCCTCGACTTATAGGCTCGTGCCCGTGGCAGCACCGACAGATACGGCCGCATGGCCCCCGCCGGCGAGCCGGCATGGCCCGCCAGCGCAGGCGCGGCGCGACTGCACTTCGTCTCCGGCAAGGGCGGCACCGGCAAGTCCACCGTGGCCGCCGCGCTGGCGCTCGCACTCGCCGCCGGCGGACGACGCGTGCTGCTGATCGAGGTCGAGGGCCGACAGGGCATCGCGCAGCTGTTCGACGTGCCGCCCCTCCCTCCGAAGGAGACCAAGATCGCGACCGCCGAGGGCGGCGGTGAGGTGTTCGCGCTCGCGGTCGACCTCGAGACCGCGTTCCTCGAATACCTCGACATGTTCTACAACCTGGGCTTCGCGGGCCGCGCGATGAAGAAGATCGGTGCGGTCGAGTTCGCGACCACGCTCGCGCCGGGCCTGCGCGACGTCCTGCTCACCGGCAAGATCAAAGAGTGCGCGGTGCGCACCGACAAGTCCGGCCGCCGCGCGTACGACGCCGTCGTGGTGGACGCACCGCCGACCGGCCGCATCGGCAAGTTCCTCGACGTGACCCGCGCGATGTCGGAGCTCGCGAAGGGCGGGCCGATCCACTCGCAGAGCCAGGGGGTCGTGCGGCTGCTGCACTCGGACGAGACGGTCATACACCTGGTCACGCTGCTCGAGGCGCTGCCGGTGCAGGAGACCGCGGACGCCGTCGCCGAGCTCGCGGCCGCCGAGCTGCACCTGGGCACGGTGATCGTCAACCGCACCAACACGGCGTTCCTGCCGCAGGACGCGCTCGCCGACGCCGCGAAGGGCCGTGTCGATGCCGCCGCGGTCCGGAAGGGCCTGGCGCGGGCCGGCATCACGCTGTCCGACGACGATTTCGCCGGGCTGCTGACCGAGACGATCGAACACGCGGCGACGCTGGCCGCGCAGGACGAGAGCGCCGCGCAACTCGACGACGTGAAGGTGGCCCGCATGCATCTGCCCGCGCTGGTGGACGGCGTCGACCTCGGTGGGCTCTACGAGCTCGCCGAGCGCCTGACCGAGCAGGGTGTGCGATGAATCCGCCGCGGACCGCGCCGGCCCTCGACCTCGGCGGCGTCCTCGCCGACCCGAAGACACGCATCGTCGTGTGCTGCGGTGCCGGTGGCGTCGGCAAGACGACCACCGCCGCGTCGATGGCACTACGCGCGGCCGAGAAGGGCCGACGCGTCGCGGTCCTGACGATCGACCCGGCCCGCCGACTCGCGCAGGCGCTCGGGGTACAGGACCTCGACAACGAGCCGCAACTGGTGGAACTGGCACCCGGGGCGACCGGCGAGCTGCACGCGATGATGCTGAACATGCGCCGCACGTTCGACGAGATGGTGCTCGAGCACTCGGCGCCCGACAAGGCCGAGCAGATCCTCGCGAATCCCTTCTACCAAACGGTCGCCACGTCGTTCTCCGGCACGCAGGAGTACATGGCGATGGAGAAGCTCGGCCAGCTCGCGGCCGACGACCGGTGGGACCTGGTGATCGTGGACACGCCGCCGTCGCGCAACGCGCTCGACTTCCTCGACGCACCGCAGCGCCTCGGCGCCTTCCTCGACGGCCGGATGATCCGCCTGCTGACCGCGCCGGGGCGCGGCATCGGACGGCTCGTGACGGGCGCGATGGGGCTGGCCCTCAAGGGCGTCTCGACGGTGGTGGGCAGCCAGATGCTGTCCGACGCGTCGGCGTTCGTGCAGTCGCTGGACTCGATGTTCGGCGGCTTCCGGGAGCGTGCGACGCGCACGTACGAGCTGCTTCGCCAGGAGGGCACGCAGTTCGTGGTCATCGCGGCCGCCGAACCCGACGCGCTGCGCGAGGCCGCGTTCTTCGTGGACCGGCTGTCCGGAGACCGCATGCCGCTGGCGGGCCTGGTACTCAACCGGACCCACCCCACGCTGTGCTCGATGTCCGCCGATCACGCCCTCACCGGCGCCGATCTGCTGGACGAGAGCGAGCCGGCGGATGCCGCGAACGAGCTGACCTCCGCGGTTCTGCGGGTGCACGCGCACCGGGCGGTGACCGCGAAGCGGGAGCTGCGGCTGCTCAGCCGGTTCACCGCGTCACACCAGCACGTACCGATCATCGGGGTGCCGTCGCTGCCCTTCGAGGTGTCGGACCTCGAGGCGCTGCGCGCGGTGGGCGACCAGCTCACCCGTCAGGGCTGACCGCCCGTTCCTGGAGAGACGCGACGCAGCGGCGCCCTCGGCGCCGCTGCGTCCACGACTTAGCTCCGTTTCAACCGGATCGGACCTACTCCCCGACGAGGACCGACTCGGTGTGTGATCAGACTGCGGACTGGTGCTGACGCTGCGCGTCGAAGAAGTCGGCCCAGGACTCGACCTCCGGGTGCTGCTTGAGCAGTGCACGGCGCTGACGTTCGGTCATGCCACCCCACACACCGAATTCGACCTTGTTGTCCAGCGCGTCGGCACCACACTGCATGAGTACCGGGCAGTGCCGGCAGATCGTCGCGGCCTTGCGCTGCGCTGCGCCGCGGACGAAGAGTTGATCGGGGTCGACTTCACGGCATCGTGCCTGCGCGACCCACTGGATGCGAGCTTCCGCTTCCTCGTAGTCGAGCCGCGTGGCGGGGCTGGTCATGTGCATTCGGTTCCCCTTCGGTCCAAACGCCGTTCCCCACGGCGCTCAGGATGTTCACGCAGTCCCCGGGCTATCACGTGCGGACTGCACCACATTCCTAATCCAGTGTTAGCTGTATCACACTGACGAGAGCTAATTTAGGTAAAGATCGCCCGCTGCGCAAGATCGAGAGCGTAGATTCTGGTACGCGCGTGCATTCTTCGTCGCATTTGCCCGGGTCAAATCGGCTCTTCGTCGTCAAACAAGCGTCCAGTTTGAGTCGTCCACCGGGACAGTCGGTCGGTTCGACGTACTCTGTAGCTCGTGTCGAGAGCCAAAACGATCGCCAAGCTCGCGGGATGTTCCGCACTCGCCGGCGTCCTCCTCGCGGGAGTGATGTTTCCGCTGGCAGGAGGCTTCGGCTTCGCCTCCAACCGCGCCACCGATGCCGTCGACAACGTCTCGGCGGAACTCGTCGAAGGCACCGTTCCGGCAGTAACGACGATGACGGACGTCGCCGGCAACCCGATCGCGTGGCTCTACGAGCAACGCCGCTTCGAGGTCCCGAGCGACAAGATCTCCAACGACATGAAGTTGTCGCTGGTTTCGATCGAGGACAAGCGCTTCGCCGACCACAAGGGCGTCGACTGGCAGGGCACACTCCGCGCGTTCATGACGAACACGACCAGCGGTGAGGTCCAGCAGGGCGCCTCCACCATCGACCAGCAGTACGTCAAGAACTACCAATTGCTGGTGGTGGCCCGGAACGACGCCGAGCGGCGCGCCGCGATCGAGACGACGCCCGCGCGCAAGATCCGCGAGATCCGGATGGCGCTGACGCTCGACAAGAAGCTGAGCAAGGACGAGATCCTCACGCGGTATCTCAACCTGGTGCCGTTCGGCAACGGCTCGTTCGGCATCCAGGACGCCGCGCAGACGTACTTCGGTGTCGACGCCAAGGACCTGAATCTGACGCAGTCGGCAATGCTGGCCGGCATGGTGCAGTCCAGCTCGGCGCTGAACCCGTACACCAACCCGGAGGGCGTGCTCGAGCGCCGCAACACGGTCCTCGACACGATGATCACGAACATCCCGGACCGGGCCACCGAGATCCGGGCCGCCAAGACCGAGCCGCTCGGCGTGCTGCCGGAACCGAAGGCACTGCCGCGCGGCTGCATCGCCGCCGGCGATCAGGGCTTCTTCTGCGACTACGCGCTGCAGTACCTCGCGGCGGCGGGCCTGAGCAAGGAACAGATCAACCGCGGCGGCTACACGATCAAGACCACCCTCGACCCGTCGGTGCAGAAGTCGGTGAAGTCGGCGCTCGTCGCCAACGCCGACCCGAAGCTCGACGGCATCGCGAACGTGATGAACGTGGTCCAGCCGGGCCAGGACCAGCATCGGGTGCTGGCGATGGCGTCGAGCCGCGCGTACGGCCTCGACACCGCCGCGGAGCAGACCGTGCAGCCGCAGCCGTACACGCTGGTCGGCCACGGCGCCGGATCGATCTTCAAGATCTTCACCACGGCGGCCGCGATGGAGAAGGGCCTCGGCACCAGCGCGGTGCTCGACGTGCCCCGGCGCTTCGAGGCCCGCGGTATGGGTAACGGCGGTGCGCGCGGCTGTCCCGCGGCGACGTACTGCGTCGAGAACGCCACCCCCAACTACGCGGCCAAGCTGTCGGTCACGGACGCGCTCGCACAGTCACCGAACACCGCGTTCGTGAAGCTGATCGAGTCCACGGGCGTCACGCCGACGGTCGACATGGCCGTCCGACTGGGTCTGCGCTCGTACACGGTCGCCGGGTCGTCGGGCTTCGGTGACCAGAGCATGGCGGACATGCAGAAGCAGCAGAACCTGGGCTCGTTCACGCTCGGCCCCACGTGGGTCAATCCGCTCGAGCTCGCGAACGTCGCGGCGACCCTGGCCTCGCACGGCAAGTGGTGCCCGCCGACGCCGATCGACTCGATCACCGACCGCGAGGGCAAGCCGGTCTCCATCACGCAGGAGGCGTGTGAGCAGGTGGTCGATCCGGGTCTGGCCGACACGCTGTCGGTGGCGCTGAGCAAGGACGACCAGCCGAGCGGCACGTCGTACGCGGCCGCCAGCTCGGCCGGCTGGAAGCTCCCGATGTCGGGCAAGACGGGTACCACCGAGTCGCACATGTCGTCGGGATTCCTCGGGTTCACCAACAACCTGGCCGCGAGCGTGCTGGTGTACGGCGACTCGACGACCCCCGGCGAGATCTGCTCGGCGCCGCTGCGTCCGTGCGGTGACGGCAACCTGTACGGCGGCACCGAACCGGCCCGCACGTGGTTCCAGGCGATGATGCCGATCGTCGGCAACTTCGGTCCCACCGCGCTGCCGCCGGTCGACGAGAAGTACGTGAAGGGCTCGCAGAACGCGCAGGTGCCCGACGTCGTCGGCATGACGCAGGACGCGGCGACGGCCGCCCTCAAGGCCGCCGGTTTCACGGTGAACCCCGTGACGACCAAGTCGGACGTCCCCAAGGGCAGCGTCACGGGCAGCGCGCCGGCGGGGTTGGCGGTGCCGGGCTCTGCGGTGACGATCTACGTCAGCGACGGATCGGTGAAGGCGACGCCCTCGGGTTCCGCGCCAGCGAACCCGACGCCGTCACCCGGCGGCTGATCCTTCCCGCGTTTCGTCCGGCCCGGTCCCGGGTAGTCGCGGGACATGAACCTTCGTCACCTGTACAACAGGGCCGAGTCCGCGTCGTTCCTCGACGGGATCAGCGCGACGATCCAGCACCGCATCCAGGCGGGGTTGGGCCGCACGCCGATCGGTGATCGACTGCGCGGCGACTGGCTCGGGCATCCCGTGCATCCGGTCCTCGTCGCGATCCCGATCGGGGCGTGGACCAGCTCCCTCGTCTTCGACGCCGTCCTTCGCGATCCGCAGGGCGCGCGACGGCTGATCGGCGTCGGGTTGGCGGCGACGCCGCCGACGCTCGCGACCGGCTGGGCGGACTGGAGCGAGCGCGACACCCGTCAGCGCCGGGTCGGCCTGCTGCACGCCGGTGCCAACGCCACCGGCATCGTGCTGATGCTCGCCTCGTTCCGCCGGCACAAGAACGCGCCCGGGTTCTCCGCCACCGCACTGAGTGCACTCGCCCTGACGGCCGTCGGTGTGGGCGGCGCCCTCGGCGGACACCTCGTCTTCGGTCAGGGCGCCGGCCTCGAAATGGCCTCCGAGAGCCACGGTCCCGCATTCGACCCGGTGCTCGCCGAGGTCGACTCCGCCGCCGAGGAGAGGGCCGTGGAGGAGAAGACCGCGAACGGCCACCGCCACCACGTATCGATGGGACGACACCGATGACCACCTCCACCCCGCTGCAGGGACGGACCGTCGCGATCCTCGCCACCAATGGTGTCGAGGAGTCGGAGCTCGTCGAACCACGCAGGGCCGTCGAGCAGGCGGGCGCCACGGCCCAACTGCTGTCGCTGTCGATCGGACGGATCCAAGCGATGAAGGGCGACGTCCACACCGCCGGCCTCTACGACGTCGACGCCGTTGTCACGGACGTGACGATCGAGGACTTCGATGCCCTGATCCTGCCCGGCGGAACGACCAATCCCGACCACCTCCGGCAGAACAAGAAAGCCGTCGCGTTCGTTCACGATTTCGTCGAGGCAGGCAAGCCTGTCGGCGCGATCTGCCACGGACCGTGGACCCTGGTGGAAGCCGACGTCGTCCGCGGCCGGACGCTGACGTCGTACCCGAGCATTCGAACCGACATCCGCAACGCGGGCGGCAACGTCGTCGAGCGCGAAGTCGTCATCGACGGCGCGTTGGTGTCGAGCCGCAATCCGCACGACCTGCCCGCGTTCTGCGACGCGATCGTCGACGTCTTCGCGGCGACGACCACGCAGGTGTGACCTCTACCTGCCGAGCGTCACCTGGACCCCACCGGCGACCGGAACCGCGTCGTTGACCATTGCTCCGAAGCATGTGAGGTTCGGCCGACGGGGCGCGAGCACGACGGGTTCACCGATGTAGTCGATCGGCGTCGCGAACGCTGTCGGAATGCCCAAACGCACGCGGGCGTGCGGGATCTCGGCGCACGAGCCGGACGGACCGTAATATCCAACGGACTGGTAACCGAACGGCATCATGCGGCGCAGTTCGTTCGTGATCTGGACGCCGCTGGTCGCGCGCGGGTAAGGCATCGCGCCGTCGTCGACGGAGCCCTGCCAATAGTTCGACCCCATCTGTTCCACGCGCAGTGTGTATGTCTTTCCCAGCGCGAAGTCGAAGAAGTCACCCGGCAGGTCATCCCGCCGGTGGTGGGGCCGACGGGCCCGCAACCGGGACTTTGGATGTCGGGGCCGAAGTAGCTGAAGACGGTACGGGCGACCAGGGGACCGTCTACCGTGGAGCGCTCGATCTCGAGTCCGATGTAGCCGCTCTGCCAGTTCTGGAAACCGAAGTGCTGCCCGACGGAAAGGGATTGGCCCGGGCCGGTCACACCGATCTCGTCAATGGTGACGGGGAACGCGAACTCGGAGATTCCCTTGGAACCACCGTTGGTCGCGAGCCAGTCGATCTGGACCATCTCACCCGGCACCACCGCTGCCGCTGCAGTACTCGGCGTCGCCACTGCGACGACAGCGGCCGCGCCCAACGCCGCCATGACCGAACGTGCTGTCCGCGAACCGATCCACCCCATGTCGATCTCCTCCCCCTTGGGGCCACGGTGCCCCGATCATCCTGTTGATCTTGCATGGGGATTCCGGCGTTACGGAAGAAGCAATCGGGAGCAGGCGGGCGCCACGCCCGCCTGCTCCCGATGTCGCCTGGTGGATCCAGACAGGTACGACGCGCGTACTGCAGCCTCAGTCCGCCTGGAACTCGACCTTGCCGTCCACGACGGTCTGCACCACCGAGACGTCGCGAATCTTCGTCACGTCGATCTCGTAGAGGTCGTCGGACAGCGCGACGAAGTCGGCGAGCATGCCGTGGGCCAGCACGCCCTTCCGGTCTTCCTGCCCCACCGCGTACGCCGAGCCGTAGGTGTACGCGCGCACCGCCTCGTCCACCGTCAGTCGCTCGTCCGGTCCGAGCACGTGGCCCGACGCGGTGGTCCGGTTGACCATGTCGTGGATGGACACCAGCGGGTTTCCGTCGGAGACAGGGGAATCCGTCGATCCGGGGACGACGATTCCGGCGTCGAGGAGGGACTTCATCCGGTAGATCTGGTTCTCGAACTCCGGCTCCACGGCCGCGCGCATTCCGTCACCGAAATCGGAGATGAACGTTCCCTGCGGAACCGGTGTCAATCCCAGCGCCGCGGCCCGCGCGACCTGGCTGTCGCTCGTCAGCCCGAAGTGTTCGATGCGATGGCGGACGTCCGGACGCGGGGTGTCCTTCTGCGCCTGTGCGAACGCGTCCATGACGTGGTCGATGGCGGCGTCGCCGATCGCGTGGGCCGCGACCGACCATCCGGCCCGGTGCGCCTCGACGACCATCGCCGCGATCTCCTCCGGATCGAACTGCAGGACACCGTGATTGTGCGGTTCCCCGTGATAGCAGTGGTGCATCGCGGCGGAGCGGCCGATGAAGGATCCGTCGGAGACGATCTTGACGGGGCCGATCCGAAAACGGTCGTCGCCCAGGCCGGTTCGAATACCGAGGTCGAGTCCGCGCCAGCCGTCCCATCCCTCGATCGCGTGGAGCGTCGTGCAGTACGGCATCGCGGTCATGCGCGTGCGCAGGACACCCGACTCCACGGCGTCCTGGAAGATGCCGAGGTCTACCGGCGTGGAGCCGATCATGCGGTAGTCCCCGAGACCCGGCTCCGTGACGGAGGTGAGGCCGTACCGGATCGCCTGATCGCTGGCGAGATCGATGTGGTGCAGGAGATCCTCGGCCGAGATGGGCTTGACCAGCGGATAGACCAGCTCCATCGCGCGTTCCTGCAGCAGGCCGGTCGCGCGGCCGGACTCGTCGCGCGCCACCGAACCGCCCGGCACGTCGGGGACGCCGACGCCGCCGGGGAAACCGGCCAGCGCGAAGGCCGCGTTGTTGACCACGACCATGTGCCCGGAGACGTGTTCGAGCAGGACCGGCCGGCCGCCGGCCGCCTTGTCGAGCGCGTCGGCGCTCGGGTGCGCGCCGGTCACGTTCTGGTCGTAGCCCGATCCACGCACCCAGGCGTTGGGGGGCAACGTCTGTGCGCGCTCTGCGACCTCGCGGTAGAGATCGTCGAGGGTCGAGACGTTCGACGGGCGAAGGTTGAGCTGCGCGAGCCTCGCACCCGTCATCGAGAGGTGGTAGTGAGCGTCGTGGAATCCGGGCAGGACCGGCGCCCCACCCAGGTCGTGGACCTCGGCCGCCGTCACACCGTCGAGTTCCTCGTCGAATCCGACGATCCGGCCGCCGAGGACGCCGACACGGGTCGCCGTCGGACGGCCGGGAGACAGCGTTCGAAATCGACCGTTCTCGAAAATGGCATCAAGACGCACTGGTGAAGTTCCTTCCGTACTTTAAGTTCACAAGGTCAAGCGACTGCTGAAACAGCTTCCGCCGAATCAGGATTGGACGATGTACGCTTCTCGATGGCACGCGACAGACCGATCACACCGATCAGCGTCGCCACCAGCATCACGGAGAAGAAGATCGCGACACCCCACGGGCTTCCGTCGGAGTTGTTCAGAATCCACTGAGCAACCAACGGGGTGGAACCACCGATCAGCGACGAGCACAGCTGGTAGGCGAGCGAGACACCGCTGTAGCGAATGTTGGCCGGGAACGCGGATGCGAGCGAATTCGCCAGCAGCGCATAGTAGGCCGTGCCACCGAGGGTGACGACGTAGAGCGTGATCGCAATGGTCGAGGGGTTCGCGGAACCGATGGCGAAGAAGAACGGCACCACCATTATCAGCGTCAGGATCAGGCCACCGACCATTACCTTGAGCGCACCGACCCGTTCCGCGATCAGGGCGGCAATCGGCTGCCAGAAGAACTGCAGCACAGCCATTCCCAGGAGGATGTTGAGCATCGTCTGCCGCTCGATCCCGAGACTTCCGGTGGTCCACGACAGCAGGAAGGTGTTCGTGAAGTATGCGAGCGAGATGCCCATGATGGACGCGATGATTCCGAGGAACAGGATGCCCGGCACCGACCGGAAGACCGCGATCGTCGGCTGCTGGACCACTGCGTCGGACTTCCTCGTCGCCTCGAAGTCCGCGGACTCCTCGACTCCGGCGCGGATGACGAGACCGACGATCACGAGCACCGACGACATCAGGAACGGAATCCGCCATCCCCACGAGAGGAAGGCGTCGTTGGGCAGTTGGCTGACGAGCATGAACATCAACGTCGCCAGAATCGAGCCGGCCGGCGAACCCTGCTGCACCCACGCACCGGCCCAGCCGCGCTTGCCTTCCGCGGAGTTCTCCGTCGCCAGCAGGACCGCCCCGCCCCACTCACCGCCGACGGCGAGTCCCTGGAGGGCGCGCAGAACGACCAGGAGAATCGGTGCCGCGACGCCGATCTGGGCGTAGCTGGGCAGCAGTCCGATGCAGGTCGTGGCAACGCCCATCAGAAGCAGGGTCGTGACGAGCACGTTCTTGCGCCCGAAGCGGTCGCCGAAGTGACCGAAGACGGCGCCACCGATCGGACGCGCGAGGAAACCGACCCAGAAGGTCGCGAAGGACGCCATGAGCGCGGCCCCGGGAGCCACCCCCGGGTAGAACACCTTGCCGAAGACGAGCGCCGCCGCGGTGCCGAAGATGTAGAAGTCGTACCACTCGGTGGCGGTACCGACGAACGCGCCGACGGTCGCGCGGCGCTGACGGGACAGCGCCGCGCCAGATTGAGCTGTTGTGTTCATCGCTGCCCCTTCGAGAATTCACGGGGCCGAAGGCTCGACCCCGCAATGCAGTGGGGTCAACTATCGGAGGTGCATTTATGCTTGTCCAATGACAATTCTGCGCGGGGGTATACGTGAAGCGCATGATGCTTGCTGACGAGCTGGTCCAGTTCCTGGAGGTCGCGGCCGCCGGCTCGGTGAGCGCGGCGGCCACCCGCCAGCACCTGTCACAGCCGACCGTCTCCCGGCGGATCGCGAAATTGGAGTCCGACCTGGGGGTGAAGCTCTTTCGCCGAACCGTCTCCGGCATGGGGCTGACGCCGGCGGGCGAGGTCCTGCAGACGATGGCGCGCGACATCGTGACCCGCACCGAGCGGGCGGGCGAAGTCATGGCCGCCCTCGACGGCGGAAACAAGATGTTTACATTGGTGTGCCCGGAGACGACCGCCAATCACTTCGTCGCGACGTTCATCGCCAGCGGCTCCCCCATCCGGGAGATCGTGACCGCGCGCCCGAGCGACGTCTACCCCACCCTGCTCCAAGGACTGGACCTCGCGGTGAACACCGCCGCGCCGCCGGCGGAACTCGCGTCCGTCGAACTCGTGAGCTGCCCGATCATGGTGCAGTTCCGGGAGACCGGGCAGCGACGATCCGGGCACGACCCCATCGAACTGGCCGACCTACTCGCGATGGGAGACCCAATCCTCGCCCCCGGCTACGGCAGCGCCATCGAACGAGAATTCCGTTCCGCTGCAGACGAACTCGGCGCCCACCTCACCGAGTTCTCCACGACGAGCAACGCCACGATCGCCCAGGCCCACGCCGCCGCGGGCAACGGCGTCGCGGTCGTCATCGAGGATCCGCGCTTCGGGCTCGACTGGGCGACACTGACGAACAACGGCGTCCCGATGTCCGTCCAGCTCTACGCCGCATGGGCCCCGGACCACTACGCCAGAGAGAGATCCGGGCGGTGGCGCACGATCTGGGGCGGTGGATGACCGACATGGTCGCCAGCCGCGCGTTCGAGTGAGGCCGAAACCGCCCGGTGAGATCTACAGACGGTCCTTGACGGCCTTGGAGATTCGCGATCCGTCGGCCTTGCCCCCGCCAGGGCGGTGGCGGCCTTCATGACCTGACCCATCTGCCGCGGGCCGGGGCGCTCACCGAGCTCCTCGGCGACCTGCGCGATGGCGGTGTCGGCGACGTCGGCCAGTTCCGCGTCGGTCAGCGGGGTGGGCAGGTAGGAGTCGATGATCTGCGCCTCGGCCCGCTCGTTGGCAGCCAGTTCGCCTCGGCCGGCCTCGGTGTAGATCTCGGCGGCCTCGCCACGCTTCTTCGACTCCTTGGTGAGAATCTTGAGAACCTCGTCGTCGCTGAGTTCGCGGGCCTCCTTGCCGGAGGTCTCCTCCTTCTGCACCGCGGCGAGGATCATGCGCAGTGTCGACAGGCGCAGCTGATCCTTCTCCTTCATCGCGGCGGTGAGGTCGGCGCGGAGCGTGGACTTGAGCGTGGGAGCGGTGTCGGCCATGCGCCGAACGGTACGCGCCCGGTGCGGTGTCCTGCATCTTCATTGCCGACACCCGTATTCTGAAATGGTGCCTGATCTGTCGCCCAGTACCTCGAACCGCAGCGCCCTGAACCGGGCCGCGCTCGCCACCGCGGGCGCCGCCGCACTCGGCATCGGTTACGCCTCACTGATCGAACGCAACGCGTTCGCATTGCGGGAGGCGACCATGCCGGTCCTTGCGCCGGGCTCGGCGACCCTGCGGGTGCTGCACATCAGCGATCTGCACATGATGCCGAACCAGAAGCTCAAGCAGAACTGGCTGCGCGAGCTCGATCGGCTCGAACCGGACCTCGTCGTGAACACCGGCGACAACCTGTCGCACCCCAAGTCCGTGCCGGCGGTCGTGCAGTCGATGGGCGGCCTGCTGGCGCGCCCCGGCCTGTTCGTGTTCGGCAGCAACGACTACTTCGCCCCCAAGCCGAAGAATCCGTTCAAGTACTTCAAGAAGGAGCACCGCCGGGTGCTCGGCGCGCCGCTGCCGTGGGCGGATCTGCGGGCCGCGTTCACCGAGCGTGGCTGGCTCGACGTCACCCACGTGCACCGCGATCTCGAGGTGGCCGGTGTCCGCATCGCGTCGGCCGGCGTCGACGATCCGCACCTCAAGCGGGACCGTTACGACACCATCGCGGGCCCGCCGAACCCGCTCGCGCAGCTCAAGCTGGGCATCACGCACTCCCCCGAGCCGCGCGTGCTCGATCGGTTCGCCGACGACGGCTACGACCTGGTCCTGGCCGGACACACCCACGGAGGCCAGCTGTGCTTGCCGTTCTACGGCGCGCTGGTGACGAACTGTCAGCTGGACCGCTCCCGCGTCAAGGGTCCGTCGAACTGGGGCGCGCACATGCGGCTGCACGTGTCGGCGGGCGTCGGCACGTCGCCGTACGCGCCGGCCCGGTTCTGCTGCCGCCCCGAGGCGACGCTGCTCACGCTGGTCCCCGCACCCCGCGAGGACACCACCGCCGCGCGCGGCTCGGCGGCCGTAGAGGGCGCCGTTTTGGGCCGCTGACCAGCCGATTTAATCTCCGGTGAATCTGTGTTGTAAGCTATCCGAGGTTCAACACCGGGGTGTGGCGCAGCTTGGTAGCGCGCTTCGTTCGGGACGAAGAGGTCGTGGGTTCAAATCCCGCCACCCCGACCAGTGAAGACAGAAAGACCCGTCCGACTCGTTCGGACGGGGTCTTTCTCTATTTGTACGCAGCTACGCCCACACTGTGCGGCTGCGGTTCTCGAAGCGTCTGGCGGACGCCTCTCTTGCCGAATCGGCCGACTCCCGCACCGGGACCTGCAGCGGACGTCAGCACCTGACGCTCACTCCCGGCGGAAGGCCCTCGATCAACACAGGCTAGCCTGACCTAATGTTCGTTCGATCCTCGTTCCGCAAGCGGGCCTCGGTTCGCGTTGCGATGCTCGCACTCGCGACCGTGTTCGCCGCCACCGCGTGCGGCTCCTCCGACAATGCCGCCGACGCCCCGGCCGGGAACACCGACGTCGCGACCGGCGGCCGCCTGTTCGCAACGGCCGACACCGCGACCGCGGCGCTCGGCAGCGACGCGCAGCCCGGCCAGTACCCGCGCACCGTCAAGCACGCGCTGGGCGAGACCGTCATCGAGAAGAAGCCGGAGCGCGTGGTCGTGCTCGACGGCGGCGAACTCGACGACGTCCTGTCGCTCGGCATCACCCCGGTCGGCATCGCAAGCCCGGAGGGTGCGTCGGGTCAGCCGTCGTACCTGGCGGACAAGCTCGCGGGCGTCCCGGACGTGGGCACCACCAACAACCTCAACCTCGAGGCGATCACCGCACTGCAGCCCGACCTGATCCTGGGCAGCAAGCTGCGCGCCGACAAGCTCTACCCACAGCTGTCGCAGATCGCGCCGACGGTGTTCAGCATCCGCCGGGCTTCCCGTGGAAGGAGAACTTCCTGCTCGTCGCCGACACGGTCGGCGAGGAGACCAAGGCCGAGGCGGTGCTCAACGACTACCAGTCCCGCGCGAACGAGGTCCGCGGCAGCATCCAGGGTGATCCGTCGATCTCGTTGGTGCGCTTCATGACCGGCAAGACCCGCCTGTACGGCAACCTGTCGTTCATCGGCGTCATCCTGCAGGACGTGGGCCTGCGCCGCCCGGACATCCAGAACATCGAGGAACTCGCCGTCGAGGTGAGCCCCGAGACCATCACGCAGGCCGACGGTGACTGGATCTTCTACTCCACCTACGGCAAGCCCGACACCACCGCTCAGACCGAGGTGCTGGGCGGGCCGCTGTGGGCCGGCATGAGCGCCGTCAAGAACGGCAAGGCCATCCAGGTGTCGGACGAGACCTGGTTCCTGGCCCTGGGTCCGACGGGCGCGATGATCGTGCTCGACGACCTGCAGAACCTGTTGGGCGGCAAGCAGTAACCGCACCCGGACAGCGATGATGCCCGGCACCGAATTCGGTGCCGGGCATCATCGTTCTTCACGGGCCTGTGCCGCAGGAGGGGGACTACGGCAGCAATCGGTCGTGGAAGCTGTTGGCGAAGATGCGATGCGGGTCGTGCGCGTTGAGGGACGCCCGCGCCGCCGCCCAGTTGCCGGACGCCGGGATCCCGGTGGTGAAGGCGGCTGGGATGATCTGGTTCAGCCACTCGTCGTCACGATAGCCGCCCTGGCTGGTGAAGGCCCAGCCTTTCGCCCACTCGGACCGGAACGTCGCGTAGTCGCCCGAGAAGTTCTGGACCATGAAGCGTTCGAGTTCCCGGAGGTACTCGGCCGCACCGGCGGTTCCGGGCAGCGTGGTGACGTTCATCCAGATGCAGGTGTCCCACTCCGGGTGATCCGGGCGCGGACGCACCGCGGACAGGTTCGGCGGGCCGGCCGATTCGACGAGCACCTCGGATTGGTCGTCGACGCTGCACATACGGACCTCGAATGCACAGTTGACGGGGTACTTACCCTGTGCCGCAAGCTCGGTCATCCGATTGTTGTGCCACGTCGTGACCTCGTTGATGGCCCGCTGGATGTTCGACCGCTCGGTGAGCACGACGCCGCCACCGGCGACCACCCGGAGCGTGGTGTGCCGCAGGTAGAACAGCACGTCCTTGGACCAGCCCCACAGGTCACCGGTGTTGGTGAGCGGGATACCCGCCTGAACCGCGGCGAGCTGCGCCGCGCCGAACTCGGGGGTCGCCGCCTGCAGACCTTCCATCACCTTGCCGAGCGGTGTGGTGACGAACTCCGGAATGGTGTCGGTGAAGAAGTAGTTGTAGGGGCCGAACACTTCCCGCGAGTGCGCCGGCTTGACCGGCGTCGGGGTCCAGACCTTCAGCCACGGCTTGTCGGTGAACGGGAACCAGATGGCCTCGACGCGCCCGGACTTCGCGACGTAGCTCTCGTACGTGCGGCCCGGCGATCCTGCGGGCGCGAACATCTCCTGCCACGGAATATCGAGGAACGTCTCGCAGCGGACGCGCGCGTTCGCACCGGCCTGCAGGGTCACCGACGTGACGAAGGTGCGGCCCAGATGCGTCAGGAGCGCGGTGATCTCGGGTTGCTTGCGGGTGAACTCGCGCAGCACGTAACGGCCCGCGGCGCCGTCCCACACGACGACGGTCATCGCCAGGATCAGGTTCGACAGCGAACCGAACGACTGACCGGGGGTCGCCTTCTCCCCCGGTGCCGGGTAGGTGGCGCCGTGGGCACCGATGGCGAGGGCACCGGCGATCGACAGTTCGCCGATGGCGGGCGCGTTCGCCCAGCCGAGACCCTGCTTCTCGAGGGCGGTGAGAACCTCTTCGATCGTGGCGCCCGCCCCGGCCGTCACGCTCGCCGGGGTGCCGCTCGCATCGACGGTGACCGAGTTCAGGTTGGTCATGGTGTCGACGAGCAGGACCTTCTCGACACTCTGACCGGGCACCACCGTGAACGGACTCCAGCCGTGCATCGTGCCCTTGGCGCGAACCCGGTAGCCGTTGTCCTTGGCCCAGTTCGCGATCCGGACGACGTCGTCCGGGGTACGCGCGGTCGCGGTCCACACGGCATCGAACGCGATGTCCTTGGCCCAATTCACGTACGCCTGCTGCGCGAGGGGGATGTCGTCGGGGAACGCCGGCGGGACCGGGAGGTTGGACACCGGGCCGCCCGAACCGGTGGAACCACTGGAGCCGGCGGCCGGGAGTGCGAACGCCGGGGTCCAGCCCATCCCGGTCAGGGCAGCCGCACCTGCGGCGGCGCCGGCGGCGCAGCCCAGGAATCCCCTGCGGGACATCCCGTTACGCGCTTCACTCGTCGACAAAATGTTCTCGTCGGCATCCACCGATTCGACTCCGATCCTCTCGTCGGGAAACGGCGCACCAACCCTCGCCGCGTGATCTCCGAGTCAAACTAGAACAAGTTCGGTTCCGATGCCAGTGGTTCCGTAATTCTCGTCGGGACGACTTTCCGAACTACCGCTCAACCGGGTTCGAGTTGCGCAGCGCGTCGGTGATCGCCTCGGGCGCACCGTCCACCGCCCACACCGCGAGCCCAATGGCTGCGATCGTCAGCAGCGGCCCCAGCACGGCCCGTTCGAATCCGCCACCGGCGCGGATCGCGAGGAACGAGGGCAATCGAAGCTCCCACCATCGGCGCCCGCCGAGGGGACGAACGGCGCCAGGAACGGCACGCCCTCCTTGGTGATCATGTCGCCGACGCAGTGCGTGGCACACCCCAACGCGACCGCGACGCCGAGCCCTGTCGAGCCCACCTGGTCGGGAACCACTGCCACGTGAGGATCGACAGGAAAGCCGAGACGCCCGTGACGACGAGCCACCCCTTGTCCCGCGCCCAGTCCCCGGCCAGGCCGCGCAGCGCCAGGCCGAGTGTGAAGAAGAGCGTGACGATGATGGCGGCGCGGCCGAACTGACCGACCAGCGCCGAGATCCCGGCGCCGAGTCCGACCGCGAACAACGCAGTGTGCGTGAGGGTGCGGTGCCCCCGCGCCGATTGGGTCCTTGCGGCCCTTCGTCACCCGGTACACGCCGAGCGACACCGAGTCGACGCCCGCCGCCAACGTCCGGGAGATCGGCCCGAACGAGCGCGCGACCGTGGACTGGGTGGTGTCGAGGTCGGGCAGGAGCGCGGCGCCCGCACAGACACCCGCGAACGCGAACGTCTCGGCGGTGGAGGTGGGCCCGCCCCAGTCCGTCGGGAGCAGGTCTGCGACGGCGAGGCCGACGACAGCACCGGACATTGCATGGGTAGCACCCATCACCATAGGGGGACAGAACCTTTCGAGTACCGACGACAGGACACCAACGACGGAGAGGCCCGGCGCGGCTGCCCCGGACCCCTCGCCGCAGACGCTAGCAACGACCACCGACACGCCCCGTTCGACGGCCACAACAGGCCGTTGCTGACCTAGGGTGTCGCCATGACGAGCACCTCCGCACCCGCGGCGACACGGCTGAGCCCCGCCACGATCCGCGGTTATGCCCTGGGATCGGTCGGCACCGGCGGCTTCTCGACGCTGCCCGGACTGGTACTGGCGTACTACCTCACCGACACGCTGGGGGTGGCGGCCGCCGTCGCGACCTTCGTGGTGTTCGCGCCCAAGGCACTCGACGTGGTGCTCAACCCTGCGATCGGCTCGCTGAGCGACTCGTGGGCGCGCCGGACCGGCAGCCGACGGCTGTTCCTCAGGATCGGCGCCGCGCTGTTGCCGGTGTTCTTCGCCCTCACCTTCGCGGTGCCGGACGGCGTCGACGCGACGGCCGGGGCGGTGTGGGTGGCGGTGGCGTTCATCGCGTCGGCAGTGGCGTTCAGCCTCTTCCAGGTCCCCTACATCGCGATGCCCGCCGAACTCACCGACGACTACCACGAACGAGCCCGGCTGATGGCGTGGCGCGTCGCCGTCCTGGGCGTCGCGATCCTGCTGTTCGGCGCGGGCGGGCCGATGTTGCGTTCGCTCGGCGGGGGCGGGCGCTGGGGCTACCTCGTCATGGGCGTCGTCGCCGGAGCGGTGCTGGGCCTGGGCATGTTCGCGGCGTCGCGCGTGGCGCCGCATCGTCCGCCGACGGACGAGATGCTCGGCGAGGGCGCGTCGTTCGCGGCGTCGCTGCGCGTCGTACGGTCCAGCCGCCCGTTCCGAGCGCTGCTGACGGCCTCCGCGCTCCAGGCCTTCGCGACCGGCGCGATGCTCGCCGCCGCCCAGTACGCCGCGACATACGTGCTGGGGAACGAGGATACGGTGACGATCCTGTTCGCCGCGCTCGTCGGCCCGGCCGTAGCGGTGATGCCGCTGTGGTCGCGGCTGGTCCGTTCCTGGGCAAGCGTCGCGCGTACCTGCTGGCGTCGAGCGTGTTCCTCGCCGCGAACGTCGCGCTGCTGGCGCTGCTGGTGGGCGTCGGGTGGTGGGTGTACCCGGTGGTCGCGGTCGCCGGCGTCGGCTACGCGGGCATGCAGATGCTCGGGATGTCGATGCTGCCCGACGTCATCTCCGACCACGAGCGCAGTGAGGGCGGCACGGTGCGGGCCGGCGCGTTCAGCGGCGTGTGGACGGCGATCGAGACCATCGGCCTGGCGCTCGGCCCGGCGCTGGTGCTCGCGATCCTCGCGATCACCGGGTTCGTCTCGTCCACCGACGACCAGCACGCCGTCCAGTCCCAGACCGCGATCGACGGCATCGTGCTCGCAATCTCCGCGGCCCCCGCCATCCTCACCGCCCTCAGCATCGTCGCGCTGTCGCGCTACCGACTCGCCGCCGAGGACGCCCACGCACAGAACGGAAGCCACTGATGCAGTTCCGCCACGACCCCGCCGACATCCTCGCGCGCCTGGAGGCGCTGCGCGCGACGGACGCCCCGACGTCCGGCGGCCGCCTGCTGTCGTACGTGTACGACCCGGGCGTCGCCGAACTGTCCGACCTCGCGGGTGCGGCCGCGCTGCGGGCTCAGCCGCTGAACGGGTTGGATCCCACCGCCTTTCCGTCGATCGGGGTGATGGAACGCGACCTGGTCGCGCTCGGTCGCGACGTCCTCGCGGGTGGCGATCCGGACGTCGTCGGCAGCGTCACCAGCGGCGGCACCGAGAGCTGCATGCTCGCGGTGAAGTCCGCGCGCGACACGTGGCGGTCCCGCACCGGCGCCGAGCATCGGCCGACACTGCTGATCGGCGCCACCGCGCACGCCGCGTTCCACAAGGCCGCCCAGCACCTGGACGTGCGGCTCGAGGTGCTGCCCGTCGACCCGGTGACCGGACGGCTGCGCCCGCAGGACGTCGCCGACGCGCTGTCCCCGACGTCGCGCTGGTGGTCGCGAGCGCGCCGTCGTACCCGCACGGGGCACTCGATCCGATCGTCGACATCGCGGAAATCTGTGCGGCACAAGATGTCGCGCTGCACGTCGACGGGTGCATCGGCGGCTGGGTGCTGCCGTGGTGGCCCGGCGCGGAGGAGCGCCGGTGGGATCTGACCGTGCCCGGGTGACCAGCCTGTCGGTGGATCTGCACAAGTACGGGTACGCCCCCAAGGGTGTGTCGCTGCTGCTGTTCCGCGACCGCGACCGGCACCGCGCGCACTGGTTCGCGACCACCCGCTGGCCCGGCTACGCGGTGGTGAACCCGACGCTGCTCGGGTCGCGGAGCGCGATGCCGATCGCCGCCGGGTGGGCGGTGACGCAGGCGCTGGGCCCGCAGGGGTTCGGCGAGTTGGTCGAGCCGATGGCGCGCGCGACGGCCCGGATCCGAGAGGCGATCGAGCGCATCGAGGGCCTGCGCGTGGTCGGCGACCCGGTGGGCCCGCTGCTCGCGATCGCGTCGGACGACGCGGTGCCGGCGGACCGCCGGGTCGATCCGCACCGCTGGTCCGACGCCGCCGACGAGGACGGGTGGGCACTGCAGCCGCAGCCGCGGCACGTGCAGTCCGACGGGACCGTGCTGCCGCGGACCACGCACCTGACGATCACGCCGGTCACCGAGAACGTCGTCGACGACCTGGTCGCCGCGCTCACGAAGGCCGCCGACCGCACCCGGGTGTTCCCGGGCGAGCGCACCGGCCGAGTTCGTCGCGGCCGCCGCCCAGATCGACCCGGCGGACCTGACGAGCGAGATCAGCGCGGGTGTCCTGGCGCTGGCCGGACTGGACCCGAAGGCGGGTCTGGCCGGGCCCAAGGCCGACATCCTCGCGCTGGTCGAGGAGCTGCCGGCGCCCGTCGCCGAACGGCTGCTGATCGAGTTCTCGCGCGGTTCCTCGAGCCCTGAAGCTGCGGAACCGCCACCACGGACGGCTCGACGTGGTCACACTCGAACTATGGCAGCGACGTCGACGCAGTCAACGAATGCCTCAGAACCGGACAATGGTTCGATCGCACGCGGCACCGTCGTCCCCGCAGTGGTCGGGCTGCTGGTCGGGGCCATCTTCGCCGCGGTGTTCCTCGCGGCCTTCCACGATCCGAAACCGCACGAACTACCGGTGGCGGTCGTGGGCCCGCCACCGGTCGTCGCGGCGGTCGCGGCGCAGTCGGCGGCCAACGGCGACGCCTTCGACGTGCGCCCGTACGACTCCCCCGAGGTGGCGCGCGACGCGGTGCGAACGCACGACGTGTTCGGGGCCTTCGTGGCCGGGACACCCGCCGCGGAGCTCATCCTCGCCGGCGCGAACGGGCCACCGGTCACCGAGGTGCTCACGCGTGCGTTCGGGGCGGCGGCCGCGGCGACCGGCGCGACTCTGACGGTGACCGACGTCGCGCCGTTGGCGGAGGGTGACTCGCGGGGATTGTCGGTGTTCTACGCCGCGTTCGGGGTGGTGCTCGCCGGGTTCCTCTTCGGCCTGACGAGCATGCAGGCCGGACCGCGCCTTCCCGCGGCCTGGCGGGCCGTGAGCGCGGTGGTGTTCGCGTTCCTGGTGAGCATCGTCGTCGCCTGGCTGGTCGGGCCGGTCTTCGGTGCGTTGCCGTCGTCGTTCCTCATGACCGGCACGCTAGTCGGCCTGCTCGCCCTGGCGGTCGGTGTCTCGACGGCGGCCCTGCTCAAACTGTTCGGGCCCGTCGGGATTTTCGTCGCCGCCGTGGTCCTGCTGGTGTTCGGAAACGCGACCAGCACCGGCATCCTGCCCGCGCAGTTCCTTCCGGGATGGTTGGAGCCGCTCACCGGCATCCTGCCGGTCGGCGTCACTGTTCGCGCCCTGCGCGGTGCCGCATACTTCGACAACGACGGCGTCGCGAGCGGCATCGCCGTCCTCGAAGCCTGGATCTTCGGCGCCGTGATCGTGTACGGGATCGCCTCCGTTGTTCAACGCCGACGGCGGGAGCATGATAGAGGCAAGACCGACATAGGAGGCGGTTATGGACACTCTGCTTCTATGGCTGGCTGCCACCCTCATCTACTGGTGGGGCCTGCTCCCCTGACGCGATGAGCCAAGGACGAAGGACCCGTTCCGAGAACGCTCCGGAACGGGTCCTTCCTCGTCATCCGACTACTTCTGTCCGGCGCGCACGCCTTCCTCGATCTTCTTGCCCAGTTCGGCGTCCACGTTCTTCCAGTACTCGAAGACGCGGCCGAGCACCGGTTCCTGCACGCCGCCGAGGACGTGGCCGACGATGTTGCTCACCAGACGCTCGCGGGCGGCGTCGTCGAGCACCTCGCGGACCAGAGTTCCGGCCTGCGTGAAGTCGCCGTCCTCCGGGTGCTGGACGTACCCGGCCCGCACCGCCTGACCGTCGAACGCCCACAGGCCCTCGTCACCGGCGGCCGACGGATCGGCGTGCGGCCCACCGAACGAGTTGGGCGCGTACACCGGGGTGTCGGCGGTGTTGAACGTATACCGCATCGCGCCCTCCTTGGAGTAGGAGTTCACGGGCGCCTTGGGCGCGTTCACCGGCAGGTCGGCGTAGTTGGTGCCGATGCGGTAGCGGTGTGCGTCCGCGTACGAGAACACGCGGCCCAGCAGCATCTTGTCGGGGCTGAATCCGATGCCGGGCACCACGTTCGACGGCTCGAACGACGCCTGCTCGATCTGCGCGAAGAAATTCTCCGGGTTGCGATTGAGCGTCCACTTGCCGACCTCGATCAGCGGGTAGTCCTTCTGCGACCACACCTTGGTCAGGTCGAACGGGTTGAAGCGGTAGCCCTCCGCGTCGGCGACCGGCATGATCTGCACCTTCATGGTCCAGCTCGGGAACTCGCCGCGCTCGATCGCGTTGTAGAGGTCGGCGCGGTGGTAATCGGGATCCGAGCCGGCCAGGCTGTCGGCCTCGGCCTGCGTCAGGAACTCGATGCCCTGGTCGGTCTTGAAGTGGTACTTCACCCAGAAGCGCTCGCCGGCCGCGTTCACCCACTGGTAGGTGTGCGAACCGAAGCCGTCCATGGTCCGCCACGACTTCGGGATGCCGCGGTCGCCCATCAGCCACGTCACCTGGTGCGCGGTCTCCGGACGCAGTGTCCAGAAGTCCCACTGCATGTTGTGGTCGCGCAGACCCGATCCCGGCAAGCGCTTCTGTGAGCGGATGAAGTCGGGGAACTTGATCGGGTCCTCGATGAAGAAGATCGGCGTGTTGTTGCCGACGAGGTCGTAGTTGCCTTCCTCGGTGTAGAACTTCATCGCGAAACCGCGCGGGTCGCGCCACGTGTCGGGGCTGCCCTGCTCGCCGGCGACGGTGGAGAACCGCACCAGCGACTCCGTCTTCTTGCCGGGCTGCAGGAACTTCGCCTTGGTGTACTTGCTGACGTCGCCGGTGATGACCAGCTCGCCGAATGCGCCGCCGCCCTTGGCGTGCACGATGCGCTCCGGGACCCGCTCGCGGTTGAACTGCGCGAGCTTCTCGATCAGGTAGTGGTCGTGGAGGAGGATGGGGCCCTGCGTCCCCGCGGTCAGCGATTCGTCGTCGCTGCTGACAGGGATTCCGAAGTTGTTCGTCGTCGGACGTGATTGTGCGGACGTCATTTTGCGAAGCCTCCTTGGCGCTGATGGGCTGTGGCTGTCTTCGAAGTGATCGACCCACCCGATCCGGGCACATCGTCTTGATTCTGTGAGCTGGTATCGGCCTGTGCCCCGGTTTTCGCCGAATCCTTTCGGCAATCGGCGCACAGACCCCAGAACACGACCTCGGCCTCGTCAATCTCGAAACCGTGGTTGTCCGAGGGCTCCAGGCAGGGAGCGTGGCCGACGACGCAGTCCACGTCGGCGACCGTGCCGCACGAGCGGCACACCAGGTGGTGGTGGTTGTCCGCGGTGCGGGTCTCGTACCGCGCCGGTGAGCCCGCGGGCTCGATGCGGCGCAGCAACCCCACCCGGACGCAGGCCCCGAGCACGTCGTAGATCGCCTGGGTCGAGACCGACCCGAGCTGACGACGCACCTCGGTGGCGATCTCGTCCGCGTCCGAATGCGGGTTGGCGGCAACCGTGTTCAGAACCGCAACGCGTGGAGCCGTGACCCGTAGACCCGCGCCCCGTAGCCGAGCGCGGGGGTCGAAGTCGTGCTCTCCTTGTTGCATGACCCCAGTATGCCTCTTTTCTGGAATAAGTCAAAAGAAAGACTAGATCCAGATAACACGGACATCTGGCGGGTGGAGGTTCCGCGGCACGCAGGCACCACGCTGAAAGCTGAAGGGTCCCTTCGTGCGCTGTCAGCGCGCGAAGGGACCCTTCAGCTTTTACTCGAGCTCGCGTCGATCAGGCGGAGGCGAAGTGCTCCTGCACCGCCTGCAGGCCCGTGACGTAGACGCCGTCGCCGAAGATCTGTTCCACGGTGGCGACGGCCTCGTCCTCGGACTTGTACTCTGCGCTCCAACGGATCTCGGATCCGTCGCCCTGCGGGGTCACCGCGAGGGTCGCGACGTAGTCGCTGATCGGGAGCATTGGATCGAGCACCTGGTAGCTGTAGGTGCGCGCCTCCGGGTCGCGGGCGACGAGGAGTTCGCGCGCGACGACCTGGCCGTCCACCGAGAAGGTGCGGATCGAGCCGACCCGCGTCGGGTCGCCCTCGAGCTCCGCGGGCGGGACGGCGGGATGCCACGCGCCCAGGCCGTCGAAATCGCCGATGTGAGCCCAGACGCTGTCCGCGTCGCCCGCGACGACGATGGTGCGTACCAGTGACCGATCCATGGGTGTCTCCGTTTCTGCTGTCGAACTTCCGAAGAGGTTGATGATCAAGCATTTCCGGTCGGTCGACCGACGTCGAGGCGCAGGACCGACAGCGCGGACGCCGCCAACTCGCCGACGTCGGCCGGCCCGGCCGGGTCGTCCGGATCGCACGTCACCCAGTACTCGAGCGCGACGGTGAGCGCGCCGAGGAGTGTGTGCGCCATCAGCCTTGCCTCGATTCCCGCCGGATCCAGGCCTGCCCGCTGCGCGAGGTGGGGGCGAATGTCGTCGGCGAGGTCGTGGGCGGCAACCATCCACCGGGCCCGGATGCCCGGCACGGACGTCAGGACGACGAAGAGTTCACGGGTGGGGACGAATTCGGCGTACCGATCCTGGCGCAGGCACTCGACGAACGCCTCGTGCACAGCGGTGGCCACGGACTCGTCGACGGGGCGGCCGGCGAGGTACTCCGCGAAGTCCCGGATGCCGGAGGTGAGCACCGGCGTGAGGGTGTCCTCCTTGGCCTCGCAGTGCCGGTAGAACGTGCGCACCGAGATCCCGGCGCCCGCCGCGATGTCCTCGACCGACGTCGCGTCGAATCCGTCGGCGATGAACAGTTTCGCGGCGGCCGCCGCGATGTCCATGCGCACCGCTTCGCGCCGACGCTCGGCCAATCCACGCTGGTCGCGCTCCACGAATCACCTCCCCGAATGTGTCTTGACACACACTAGCAGCGCGTCACAAACTGGCAACCTGGCACAGATTGGCACCCGTAGACCGGGGCGCCCGTCTATCCCAGCCTTCCTTCGAGACGAAAGGGCAGGACATGCCCCGCACATTCCTCGTCACCGGCAGCGCCTCCGGAATCGGCGCCGCCACCACCACGTACCTGCGCAAGCAGGACATCCGCGTCATCGGCGCCGATCTGCGCGACGCCGACATCACCGCCGACCTCGCCACCGAGGCGGGCCGCGCGGACCTCGTCGAACAGGCCCGCGACCTCGCCGACGGACGACTCGACGGTGTCGTCGCGTGCGCCGGCGTCGCGCTGTTCGATCCGCTGACGATCAAGGTCAACTACTTCGGCGCGGTCGCCACGCTCGAGGGCCTGCGGCCGCTTCTCGCGGCCGGGACCGATCCGCGTGCCGTGGTGATCTCGTCGGTCGCGTCGCTGCACCCCTCCGATCCGGCGATCGTCGACGCCGCACTGGCCGGCGACGAGGCGGCCGCAGTGGACGCGGCGGCCGCTGCGGTGGCGCAGGGCGACGGCGCGCAGGTCTACGCGTCGTCGAAGGTTGCGATCGCGCGATGGGTCCGCCGCGCCGCGATCACGCTCGAATGGGCAGGTGCCGGAATCCCGCTCAACGCCATCGCCCCCGGCACCATCGTGACCCCGATGATCCAGGCGATGCTCGACACCGACGCCGGACGTCAGGCCATCGACGGCGCCGTCCCGATGCCGCTGCACGGCCACGCCCGCCCGGAGCAGGTCGCCCCGCTGCTGGCCTGGCTCACCTCGCCCGAGAACACGCACGTCACCGGACAGGTGGTGTTCGTCGACGGCGGCGCCGACGCGGTCCTGCGCGGCGACCGGACCTGGTAGCGGGCGGCACTGAACCGACAGGCTGACGGTGGCTACACGGAGTCAGTGACGCAGCGAAAACCTATGTGGCTCATGCCGGTGTCGATCATCTGCGGCCTGCGCGCTGCGGGTCGGTAGCGCCGACAGTAGCTGTCGGCGCACAGGAACGAGCCGCCCTTGATGACCTTGCGCGGCACCCGGAACTGCGGTTGCCGGGGATCGTAGCTGTCCGCGATCCCCGGCCCGCGAGGGTTCCGCGGGACGCAGCACGACGACTGCCCACCGCCGTGGCCTTCGGCGTACCAGTCGTCGGTCCATTCCCAGACGTTGCCGGCCATGTCGTACAGGCCGTACGGGTTGGGAGGGTACGACGCCACCGCGATGGTGGTGCCGTACCCGCTGTCCGCGCGCCAGGGGAAGTCACCGTGCCAGAAATTCGCGAGCCGCCGGTCGGCCGACTCCGGCTCGTCGCCCCACGTGAACTCGGCCTGGTCGAGCCCGCCCCGCGCCGCTGCCTCCCACTGTGCCTCGGTGGGCAGCGCGCGGCCGGCCCACTCGGCATAGGCCTGCGCGTCCTCGTGCGCGACGTGGACCACGGGGTGGTTCTCGCGACCGTCGATGGTCGACCCGGGTCCTTCCGGGTGCCGCCACGACGCCCCTGGCGTCCACCGCCACCACTGGCTGAGGTGTCGAAGATCCACCGGCCCAATGGTTCCGACGAACACCATCGATCCCGGGACGAGATTCTCGGCGGGCGCCCCGGGATACTCGGCGGGATCCAGCGGACGCTCGGCCACGGTCACGTGGCCGGTGTCGGCGACGAAACTCGCGTACTGGGCGTTGGTCACCTGCCGGGTCTCGATGGCGAAGGAGTCGACCTGGACACGATGCGCCGGCCCCTCCTCCGGGTAGTGACGGTCCGAGCCCATCGTGAAGGTCTGGGCGGGGACCTGCCGAAGCTCGGTGGCGATGACGGTGTCCACAAGACCCCTTCCTGCTCAGGCGGTGTCAGGAGCGAACACCTCTAGCCAGTCATTCTTCATGCTCACCACGGTCCAGTCGTTGCGACGCGCGTGATCGAGCACGTCCTCCGCCCCGGCGACGTAGTCGAACTCCCGGTCTCCGTCGTCGTGGCCGATCAACAGCCGCAGCGCCGGCGTCCCGGGCAGTTCCGAGAACGCCAGCATCGGAAGGTCGCCGTTGGAGTTGCCGACCGACAGGATCGGGCGCCGGCCGATCCGGCTCCAAATCCGCACCGGCTTCTCCGGGCCGTCGTCGAAGAAGTCCATCGCGGCCTTGTAGAGCAGGTCGGTCGTGCCCTCGCCCTCCCGGTAGGAGAGCCCGAGGGCGCTGCCGATGATGCGTTCCGGCGGCACCCGTACAGTTCCCCGCGATCGGGCGCATGAAATCCCGATCGCCGCCCGACGCGATGTACGTGGTGAATCCGTTCGCCTCCAGATAGCGCAGCAACTCGACCATCGGCGTGTACCCGCAGCCCCGGTACGGGCGGGCCAGTGTCGGATGATCCGCAGCTCCGAAGAAGCCGGTCACACGGGCGTCGTACTCCTCGACGGTCACCTCTCCGAAAGCCCGAGTGATGGCCCCCATCAACAGCTTCAGATCCCCGTCGTCGCCGTGATAGTGCTTCACCATGGCGGCACCGAGCCAGTGCGTGTCGTTCTCGTACGCCGCCTTCCACGGCTGCTGCGACCGCAGCGACGGATCGCGCCTCGCCATGTCGCCCAGCCGTCGGATCGTGAAATCCAGCTGGATGGGCATCGGCCGCTCGCACCACAGCGTGCCGTCGTTGTCGAACACCGCGACTCGCGCCTCGGGTTCGACGTAGTCGGGTCCGCCCTCCTCGGTCACTCGGTCGACGAAATCGACTATGGCGGATCTGGTTTCCCCGTCCACCCACGACTTCGAGTGTGTCGGCCACTGCGATCAGTCCCGAGCAAGGAAGGCGTGCAGCTTCTTCACTGCATGATCGATCGTGAAGGTGGCCGGCTCCTGCCGCGGCGGGAACTCCTTGAACGTGTCGAGGAAGGCGGTACCGATCGCGGTGCCGTAGAAGACGATGTAGTCGTGGTCGAGGAACCAGTCCCAGTACGTGTTCGACGTCGAATCGGCCCGCTCGTACGGATCGGTGCGAAGGTTGAACAGCTTCGGGACCCGCAGTTCCGTGAACGGCTCCGCCCAGATCCCCAGCGTGCCCGTCGCCCGCTGCTCCATGAAGACGATCTTCCAGTTCTCGAACCGCACACCCAGCACATCGCAGTCGTCGGAGAAGTAGACCATGCCGCGGCGCGGACTCCTCTCCACCGCCCCGGTGAGGTACGGCAGCAGGTTGTAGCCGTCGATGTGGACCTTGAACGTCTTGTCCTCGACGGTGTGCCCGTCCTTCAACTTCTCGACGATGTCAGCGTCACCGGCCGCCGCGAGGAAGGTGGGCAGCCAGTCATGGTGCTGGACAATGTCATTGGACACCGATCCCGCGGAGATCTTCCCGGGCCACCGGATCACCTGCGGAACCCGGAATGCGCCTTCCCAGTTGGTGTCCTTCTCACTGCGGAAGGGCGTGGTCGCGCCGTCCGGCCACGTGTTGGCGTGCGGGCCGTTGTCGGTGCTGTAGATGACGATCGTGTCCTCGGCGAGGCCCAGTTCGTCGAGGACGTCGAGGACCTGGCCGACGTTCTTGTCGTGGTCGATCATCGTGTCGTGGTACGGCGACTGCCAGATGCCCGACTGACCCAGGCTTTCCGGCTTGGTGTGCGTGCGCAGGTGCATGTGGGTGAAATTCACCCACATGAAGAAGGGTGCGTCCGCTGCGTGCTGGCGCCGGATGAAGTCGACTGCCGCATCGGCGATCTCGTCGTCGATGGTCTCCATCCGCTTCTTGGTCAGCGGACCGGTGTCCTCGATCTTCTGCCGTCCCACGCGGCCGAACTTCGGGTCCTCGGTGGGATCGTCCTCATCGGTGGCCCAGGAGCGAATGACCCCACGGGGCCTCTGGAGGTTGTACAGGCGGGATACAGCTTCGCGTCGGGGTAGTCCGGGAGTTCCGGCTCTTCCTCGGCGTTGAGGTGGTAGAGGTTGCCGAAGAACTCGTCGAACCCGTGCACGGTCGGTAGGTACTTGTTCAGGTCACCGAGATGGTTCTTGCCGAACTGTCCGGTCGCGTACCCGAGCGGCTTGATCAGTTCCGCGATGGTGGGGTCCTCCGCCGACAGACCGATGTCGGCGCCCGGCATCCCGACCTTGCTCATCCCCGTCCGGTACACGCTCTGACCTGTGATGAACGACGCGCGGCCCGCGGTGCAGCTCTGTTCCCCGTAGGAGTCGGTGAACTTCATGCCCTCGTCGGCCAGTCGGTCGATATTCGGGGTCCGGTAGCCCATCAGCCCGTCGCTGTAGCAGCTGAGGTTGGTGATCCCGATGTCGTCCCCCAGATCACCAGAATGTTCGGCTTCGAATCCGGCATCACCAGTCTCCTCGTCCGTTCGGCACTGCGTGACCTTTCCCTAGGCCCGCATGTGGCGTGAAAATCGTCCTCGGATCAGGATTCCCGGCAATACCCGGCGTCACATCACCCGTATCGGATGAAGGGCGCGGCTGCGCATGAATCGCAGCTCGCCGGGTCAGCGACCGATGGGCTCTGCGACCCCGAGCGAGAGGGCTCCCATGACCTTCGGCGCCCCGTTCTCGTAGTAGGTGTCGAGATCTCGGATCTCGAAGCCCGCAGTGCGTATCAGGGTGGGGATGTCGCGGGTCAGATGGCATCCGCCCGCGACGGCCTTCTGGATCGGCTCGAATCGGCGCTGCCAGCGTCGGACCTTCTCGTGGGGAGCGAGCCCGTGTTCGACGAAGTGCAGGGTTCCCCCGGGTGCAAGAACTCGCCGCACCTCACGCAGCGCGGCAAGGACATCGGGGATGGTGCACATTGTCCATGTGGACAGAGCCGTGTCGAAAGTGTTGTCGGAGAAGGGAAGCGACTGACCGTCGAGCCCGGACCTCTCGACGGGCACGCCGGTGCGAGCGAGACGTTTGCTCGCCAACCGCCAGGCCTCGTCGGCCGGTTCGACCGCACTGACCGACGTGACGGAGTCGGGATAGAACGGGACGTTGAGGCCCGAGCCGAAGCCGATCTCGATCACGCGGCCGCGAAGTCCCGCGCATGCCCGCTGCCGCGATGCTTGGGTCAGCGAGTTCCCACACGAGACGTCCACCAGGTGGGGAACGATCCGATCCGTGTAGAACCCCATGCCGACCTCCTGCTCGTGCTGTGCTGACGCGCCCCAGCATGGCATGCCGACGCACCGGATATCGGTGATCTTCCGACCGAACGGATCGAGGGTCGGGCTATTCGCCGTAGGCGAGGGCGAGCAGAGTGCGCACCCCGTGAACGAGAGCTCGCTCGTCCAGGTTGAAGTCCGGAGTGTGCAGGTCGTGTCGCGCACTGCGCCCGTCCCACACTCCCAGGCGCGCCATGGCACCCGGGACGTGCTCGAGGTACCAGGCGAAGTCCTCACCGCCACTCGACTGTCCCGCCTCGGCCAGGTTCTCGAGACCCACCACGGACTCGATCGCGGTGAGCATCTCGGCGGTTGCCTCGGGGTCGTTGACCACCGGCGGCACGCCCTGCACGTAGTCCAGTTCGTGCTCCACGCCGTAGGGCGCGAGCAGGTCCGAGACAGCGCGCCGCACCAGCGGCTCCACCGTGGCCCACGTCCGGTGCGACGCGCTGCGCAGGGTGCCCACGAGTTCCCCCGACTCCGGTATGGCGTTGCCGACTCGGCCGGCCTGGATCCGGCCCCAGGTCAGCACGGTGGCGGTGCGGGCGTCGAGCCGGCGGTCGAGCACCGACGCCAGCCCGGTCACCAGCACGGCCGCGGCGTGGATCAGATCGCCCGTGAGGTGCGGACGCGCCGAATGGCCACCCGGGGACGACAGCCGCACCGTGAGCCTGGCGCCGGACGACGTGATCGGGCCCGCCCGCGTGGCGAGTTTGCCGACCTCGAGTTGCGGCGCGCAGTGCAGGGCGAAGATTCGCGAGACTCCCTCGAGCGCGCCGGCGGCGACGACCCGGAGCGAACCTCCCGGGTCGTCTCCTCACCGGGCTGGAAGATCAACCGAACCCGCCGCGGGGGCGACTCGGCCGCGAGCACGGTCCCGGCCTCGAGGAGCATCGCGGTGTGCGCGTCGTGCCCGCACGCGTGGCTCACCCCCTCGACCCACGAGGCGTAGGGCAGCCCGGTGGTCTCCGTCAGCGGGAGCGCGTCGAGGTCGGCCCGCAGCGCGACGCACGTCGGCGTGTCCGGGCCGACGTCGCACCACAGGCCGGTCCCGTCGGGCAGGACCACCGGATCGAGTCCCAGCGAGTGCAGGTGATCGCGCACGAGCGCGGTGGTCCGGAACTCTGCGAACGACAATTCGGGGTGGGCGTGCAGATCCCGCCGCCAAGCGACGATCCTGTCGTGGTCGACACTCATCCGTCAGGACACCCCCGTCAGATCGCGGACACCGGGGCGCCGGCCCGGGCCAGCCGGCTCGTCAGCCAGTTCACCATGGTGGTCGCGAGGGTGTGCCGGTTCTCACGCTTGGTGATGTCGTGGCCCTCGTCGTCGAACATCAGCAGTTCGGCGGCACCGCCCCGGGCCTGTACTGACGCCACCACCTGTTCGGACTCGCTGACCGGCACGTTCGTGTCGTTGGCCCCGTGCACCACGAGGACGGATGCCTCGAGAGCATCGACGCGGTGGATCGGCGACAGTTCGGACAGCAGTTCTCGGTCGTGCTCCGGATGCCCGTACTTGGGATAGGCGGCGGCCGCGATCCACGGCTCGGTGTTGGCGTAGAAGGTCTCGAGGTTGCTCATGCCGCAGATGGCGATACCCGTGGTGAACAGGTCGGGGTGGAACGTGAGTGCAGCCAGCGTGAGGTACCCGCCGTACGAGTGCCCGGCGCACGCGATCCGCCCGGGTCGGCGAGTCCGTTGTCGACGACGTAGCGCACGCAATCCGCTACGTCGTCGATGCCGGCGAATCGCCCGTACCGCTCGTCGGCGTGCATGAAGGTCCGGCCGAATCCGCCCGAGCCGCGCACGTTGGGCGCGAAGACCGTGATCCCGGCCTCGACGAGGGCGGGGAAGTAGTCGCTGTACGCCGGCCGTTCCTGAAGCTCCGGTCCGCCGTGGAACCAGAGCATCACAGGACCGGGACCGTCCCGGCCGCACGGTACAGCCACCCGGTCAGGGGTAACCCGTCACGCGCGGTGAGTTCGGCGAGCATCGGAGCGTCGGCGCGGGCCATCCGGGTCCGCGCCGGTTCCACCGGACCCCACTCCCCCGTTCGCGGGTCCACGATCTCCACCGAAGGCGGCATCCCGGGGCCCTCCACCGTGACAGCCAGCAACGAGCCGTCGGCACTGATGCTCAGCTCCGATGCGACCAGTCCCGGCAGCTGGATCGGAGAATCGAGCGTGCCGTCCGCGAGGTGCAGGATCTGCAATTCACTGAGCCCCTTGTAGTTCCACAGCAGGGCCACGGTGCTGTGATCGTCGCTGACGGCGAACTCGTCGAGTCCGCAGTTGTCCCGCTCGGCCAGAACCCGGTAGGAGACGCCCTTCTCGGAGACGGCAACTCCCAGCAGCCGCGGAACTCCGCACCGTTGTCGCTGCGCACGAGCGCGCGGACGTACTTGTCCGGCTTTCCCTCGCTCGACGCCCACGGCGACCGGTGCTGGCCGAGCACGCCGAGGATGCGATGGTCGTCGAGGATTACGCCCGCGTCGGTGGTCGACCCGAAGTCCGACGGCAGCAGCGGGATCCGGCTGCCGTCGTCGCGGTGCAGCAGCAATTCACGGTGCCCGCGGGGGCCCACCCGCAGCAGCGCCGATCCGGCCCACGCGTCGACGAGGAAGCTGCCGACGCGGCGGTCGAGCACGACGGTGTCCTGGGTGCGCGGATCGACCAACCGCGCCTCAGCCACTCCGTCCTCGTCGGTTGCCGTGAGCGCCACCCGGTTCCCGTCCCATCCGATCAGCTCGGTCGAGACCGCGTGCCGCGACCCGACGAGGCGGGCCGAGCGGTCCAGTGGATCGGTTTGCACCGCCCACACCTGGGTGCGGTTACCGCCGTGGGGAGCGACCTGGCACGCGAGCCACCGGCTGTCCGCCGAATGCACGATCCGCGTGACCGGACCGGGCACGGGAAGCTCCACGCGACGGTCCGTGCTGCCGTGCCGGCCCGACAGGAATCGCTGCACGGCCCAGGGGTAACCACCGTCGTCGACGATGTGCGCGAATCCGGTCGCGTCCGGCGACACCGATGCGCCCGACGTGAAGCGGATGTGTTGTCGGCCTTCCTGTTCCGGCGGATCCTCGGCAGTCACAGCCGCTCCATCGCCTGCAGCCACATCTCCAGCAGGCCCACCTGCCACAGGGTGTTCACACCGCGGGCGGTGCGGATACCGTTGGGCGCGGCGAACAGCGCGTCGAGCGCTCGGGCCGGTACAACCGGCGGTCGCGGGCGCTACGGCTGCGCAACGAGTCCTGCACGAGGGCGAGGACGTCGCCCTCGAGGTGCCGGATGCCGGGCACCGGAAAGTATCCCTTGGTCCGGTCGATCACCTCGTTCGGCAGCAGGCCGCGGCTGGCCTCCTTCAGCACGCCCTTGCCGTCGCCCGCCAGTTTGAGCTCCGGCGGGCAGGTGGCCGCCAACTCCACGAACTCGTGGTCGAGGAACGGCACCCGGGCCTCGAGCCCCACGCCATGGTCATGGTGTCGACCCGCTTGACCGGGTCCTCCACGAGCATCACCGTGGTGTCCAGTCGCAGAGCGGCGTCGACGGCGGTGTCGGCACCCGGCGCGCTGTGGTGCCGGACGACGAATTCCGTGCTGACGTCGTGATCGAGGCAGTAGTCGGGGGCGAGCAGGGCCGCGATGTCGTCGTGGGTGCGGTCGAAGTACACCTTGGCGTAGGCCTCGGCGGACTGTTCCCGCGCTACTCCGACCAGAGGGGGTACCAGTGGTAGCCGCCGAGGATCTCGTCTGCGCCCTGGCCGGACTGCACCACCTTGACGGACCTGCTGACCTCTTCCGACAGCAGATAGAATGCCACACAGTCGTGGCTGAGCATCGGCTCGCTCATCGCCTCGACCGTCCTCGGCACCGCCGCCGGCAGTCGCGAGGGATCGATGTGGATCTGCCGGTGATCGGTGCCGAACGTCCGCGCCACCAGATCGGAATAGAAGTACTCGTTTCCGGATTCCCCTCCGGCCGAGTCGAATCCGATGCTGAACGTGGCCAGGTCCCGCTGCCCCTGCTCGGCCAGCAGGGCCACGAGGAGGCTGGAGTCGATGCCGCCCGACAGCAGCACCCCCACGGGAACGTCGGCGACCATCCGCCGCGACACCGCCGTGCGCAGCGAGTCCATCAGCGCCTGCTGCCATCGCTCCGGCGTCCACGACGCCCGTTCGGGTGACGGCTCGAATCGCGGTTCCCAGTACTGCCTTTCGGTGGCGGAGCCGTCCGGCTGCACCACCCGGATCGTCGCCGGCGGCAGCTTGCGGATGCCCTCGAACATGGTGTGCGGCGCCGGTACGGCCGCGGCGAAGCTCAGATAGTGGTGCAGGGCGACGCGATCGATCGTGGTGTCGATGCCACCGCCGCGCAGCAGCGCCTGCACCGTCGAGGCAAACCGCAACCGCCCCGGCCGCTCGGCGAAGTACAGGGGCTTGATCCCCAGGCGATCGCGAGCGAAAGTAACAGCACCCGAATCGATCTCGTGGATCGTGAAGGCGAACATGCCCTTGAAGCGGTGGACGCAATCCGCACCCCAGCGATGGAAGCTCTTGAGCACCACCTCGCTGTCCGCCGTCGAGAAGAAGCGGTACCCGGCCTGCTGCAGCTCCGCGCGCAGCTCCTTGTAGTTGTAGATGCAGCCGTTGAACACCAGCGACAACCGCAGTTCGCTGTCGACCATCGGCTGACCGCCCCGCGCCGACAGGTCGATGATGCACAACCGGCGATGACCGAACGCCACCGACTGCTGGGCGTACGCGCCGGCCGAATCCGGCCCGCGCGTCACCATCGCGTCGGTCATCCGGGCCACCGCGGCCACGTCGGGCGTCGCCCCGTCGAAACGAACCTCACCGCATATGCCACACATGTTCGATAACTCCTCCTGAGCTGTCAGAGACGGTCGCCCGAGGTGGCCGCGTCGTGCGGCCCGGTCACGGTCCAGGTGTCCTTACCGCCGCCGCCCCGCAACGAGTTCGTGATCGAGCTTCCGGCCGGAGCCGCGTCGTCCATGTACGCCTGCGGATCCAGGCGGCCGGCAGTCTCCGCTGCCAGCAGGTCCACGACGTCGGTCAGGCGCCCGTGCCGGCGCAGGACCCGACGCTGGCGGTCCGACGAACTTCCCACGCGCAGGGTGACGTCTGCCAGCTCGGAGACCACGTCCCAGTCGCCGGCGGCCTCGAGGTGGGGTCGCAATGACCGGATGAGACCCTCGACCACCTGTGGCGCAGGGCGCGGCGCCGCGGCCTCCACGTCGACCAGATCGCCCTCGAGACCCGAACGCGCGGCCCGCCACATAGCCGCTCGGACGAGTGTGGGCGAGACCTGTAGCGCCGGTCTTCCCTCGTGAAGACCGACGGCCTCGCGGTCGACGAGGGCCCGGAACAGCCCGGCCACGAGCGCGATCGTGTCCACCGACGGGCAGCTGTCGCACACCCGCAGCTCGAGCGTCGAATACCGATCGGACGGGCGTAGGTCGAAGTAGACCATCCCGGGATCCTCGATCACACCGCTCCCGACGAGGTCGGCGATCAGCCGGTCGTATTCCGCGGCAGAGTTCACCGGCGCGGCGGGGCCGGTGGTGGGCCAGCGGCTCCACACCAGGGATCGCATGCTCGCGTATCCGGTGTCGGTGCCGTCGGCCCAGAACGGTGAACTCGCGCTGAGGGCGAGAAAGATCGGCAGGTACGGGGCGACGCGATTGGCGATCCGCACGCCCTCGTCGCGGTCCGCGACGTCCACGTGCACCTGCGTACCGCAGATCAGCTGCTCGCGGGCGAGGAGCTGATAGTCGGCGAGCATGCGCCGATATCTCGGGGTCTCGGTGACCGCCATCTCGGCGGGCACCGAGAGTGGCACCGCCCCCGCGGCCACCACGCCGACCCCGAGTTCGGCGGCGGTGTCGACGAGGACCCGCCGCAGGTGGGTCAGGTCGGCGCGGAGGTCGGCCAGGTCGGAGAACACCCCGCTGTTGACCTCCACGACGCAGCGCTGCAATTCCTCGACGTAGACGTCCCCGGGCAGTCGCTCGAGCAGTTCCGGTGCGCGTGTGACGAGTCGCCGGGTCGTCGCGTCGATGAGATGGAACTCCTCTTCGACACCCAGCTTGCGTCCTTCTTCGGTCGGCACGGCGGTCTACCTCGCGCTTCGCGAAGGTGTGGCAGGCGTCGGGCTCATCCGGGGTCCCTTCTGTCCGGTCGGTTCGTGATCCGGCCCCCTCGGTTACCCCGGCGGTCAGGATTTCAACCGCGCTGCCCGATCGGTGGCCATCGCATCGACGACGTCCGTGGTGATCGTTCGGTTACTCCGCGACGGTGCGGAAACCGAGCATCATGTCGTGGTCCTCGTGGTCGAGCATGTGGCAGTGCCACACGTAGCCCTGCAGCGGACCGGACGGGTCCGGCGCGCTCATCGCGTGCCCGCCGTGGTCCGCCGGCGGCTGGGCCGGTGCCGCATTCTGGCCGCCGAACGTCGCGTCGGGGTCGAACCCGAGCCGTTCCGCCGTCGGGAAGGCGACGACGATGCGGGTGATCGACGCCGGATCCGCTACCACCGTGTCCTTGAATCCGGTCTCCCACGGCTCGGGCGGCACCAGCGGCGAGGTGGCGAACTCGTCGGCGGGTGGCGCCCACTTGGTGCCGATCGGCGGCTGGGGATACTTCTGTGTATAGCGCGACACGTCGATGCTCTGGCGGCCGAGGACCCGAAAGTTGACCAGGTGCAGGTGAATCGGATGCGGCTCCGGAGCGACGTTGACGATGTTCCACAGTTCGACCGTGCCCTGCCGCGGCATCTCGATGTCGGGGTCGCCGAAGAGAAGATTGTTGAGCGACATCACCGTTCCGCCGGTCGACGGATCGATCAGCTGCATGACGGTGACGGTCCGCTGCACCTGCGGCGGTGGGATGGGCTCGAGGCCCGCGGGCTGTCTCGTCCCACCGCGCAGTGTCTCCGGCACCGCACCCGTGAAGCCCCGGCCGTCCGCGACCTTGAAGCGGCAGAACAGCGGCATCGCCCGCGCGCCGCGTTGGGACGCGGTGAGCGGCGGCGGCTCGTCGTTGCACAGTTCCACCGTCGATCCGGGCTCGAGCGCGGCGAAGTCGACGAGCAGGTCGACCCGCTCCCCGGGTGAGAGCCGCACGCGGGTCGACGGGACCGGCGCCTGCAGCATGCCGCCCTCCATGGCGAGAATCCAGAAGCGCATCCGGTTGCCGAAGAACAGATTCCACACACTGAACGACGCAGCGTTGACGAGCCGGAGGCGGTACATCCCCCGCGCCACCTCGAGTTCGGGCCAGATCTTGCCGTTCACCACACCGACGTCGCCGGGGGTTCCGCCGTCCCACACGCCTTGCGGCACCATCGGGGTCGCACGGATGCTCTGGTGGCCGTCGGCGGTGAAGACCTTCTCCTGCAGAAGAAGCGGGATCTCGAACTCCCCCGACGGCAGGCCCCACGCGTTGTCGGCTGTGCCCGTGTCGAATTGGTCGCGCAGCAGGGACATCCCGGCGAGCCCGGCGTAGACGTTGAGACGGGTGATACCCATCGCGTGGTCGTGGTACCACAGCTGGGTGGCCTCGTGGCCGTTCGGATACCGGTGCACGTGCCCCTGGCCGGGGCGCTGCAGGAACGCCGGGTGGCCGTCGTGTTCGGGCGGCGTCGCCACGCCGTGCAGGTGCATCGACGTCGGCACCGACGTCCGGTCCTGTTCGGCGACGCCGTGCAGTGTGGTGTCGAAGTCCGCAGCCAGCGGGTGGACACCGATCTCGTTGCGGTAGGCGACGATCAGGGGATCGCCACTGTGCGCTTCGACCGTCGGTCCGAGGTAGTCCATGCCGCCGTACGCCAGGGCCGGCGACGGTTCCAGGTCTCGGTGGAAGCGGTGTGTGGTACTCGCGGCGCGCAGTTCGAGTTGCGAACCGGTGAGCACCGGCAGCCGTGGTAGTTCGTCGACGAACGGCTCGAGCTTCGGCGACGCGAACAGCAGTGGGCGCGCCGGATCGATGTTGCCGAAGCCGCCGAGATCCTGCGCCCGCACCGAGGCGATCCCGGCCGCCCCGACACCGAGAGCCCCCGCGGTCCACGCGAGCCCGCGGTTGAACGCGCGCCTCGACATCCGTCCGCTCATGACACGTCACACTCCCCGTGGTCGCCCTACCGGAGCACGTCCGCCCGACGCTACGCCGGAACAGGCTGCCGCCCTGACGCTTTCGCCGGATCTACCTGGACACTCCGGGCGGTTCAGGGCGAGCCGGACGAATCGTCATGCCCGGGCGCCGCACGACCAGCAGCCATACCGGCAGCACCGCGACGCACAGCACCGGCAGCACCGTCACCGAGCCGACCATCGCGGCGGGGATGAAGATCCCGAGCCAGCAGCTGCGCACCGCCACCACCACCGCGCCGAGAACGGCGCACGCGACCGCGAGGGTCACCGGCACCGACGGGACGAGGGCGTGCGCGATCAGGCCCGCGTTCACGCCGAGCACGGCCGACGCGATGACGCGCCCGCCCCGAAAGCCGCTCGCGGCCGCGACGGCGAACGCCGCGAGGCTGCACAACCCCACCACCACGAGACGTGGAACGGACATCTCCGGCGCCGTCGACGCCAGCGACCGCATCGTCACGACGTCCTTGAACATGGACTGCGGACCACCGAGCGCGCCCAGGACACCCAGCACCACGCCACCCAGACCGGTCATCAGCACCGGGTTGCGGACGCGGTGGAACAGCGGGTGCAGGGCCCGGTACCCGTACACCGCGCCGAGCACGACCACCGCGGTGGCGGCGGCGATCGCAACGCCGCCGAGCACGTCGGGCAACGTTGTCGGCCACGACCCGGGGCCGTCGATCTTCAGCACCGGTCGTCGGAGGACCGCCATCGTGACGGCGCCGGCACCGGCCGCCACCAGCGGCGTGAAGACGACGTCCCACAGGTTGCCCCGCACCGGCCGCCCGGTCAGTTCGAGGTACGCGAGCGGCGCCGCTATCGGGGTACCGAACTGGACGCCGATCGTCGCCGCCGTCGCGAGCACGATCACGCGCTCCGAGGCGCACGCGGGCCGCAGGCGAGCGACGATCCACACCGCGAGCGCGGCATTGACGGAGATCAGTACGTTCTCGGGACTGAGGCTCACCCCCGCACCCGAACGCGAGCACCATCGCCGCCAGCAGACTCGGCAACGCCGACAACGGGATCGGGGGCCCGATCAAGCCGGCCGTCGCCGAGTCGCGGCCGGCATGCCCGGGCGCCAGCCACACGATCGATCCGACGACGACGCCGGCCGTCGTCAGCACGACCAGGATCCACCACCGGTCGCCGCCGCCGAACCCGAAGGCGTGCGGGACACGCAGGTACAGAACCTCGGCGACGACGCGGACGGCCTCGAACACGGCGATCGGGATCGCGGCGGCGGCCACGCCCACGAGCACCGCGAGGACCGCCTCGCGCGCGATCGCACGGGCGTCGGGGTGCTCCACGTCCTTCAAGGGCGCCTCCGGCGGTCTCGACAGAGCGCACCGTCACCGTACTGTGCCTACGCCGGATTCGTCGGCATCATCAGATTCGCCTGTCCGGCACGATCGTCCGGTTCGCCTACGCTGACGGCAGTCAATCGGGACCCGCCGCGTCGGGACTCGCCGAACCGGAGGGGTGCCGTGCGGTCGTCCAAGTTCAACGTCGCGTTGGCACGCGAGGCGCTCGCCGCTCGGTCGGAGACCGCACAGGGCTGGCTGCGCGGCACCGCGCCCGGCCGGACCGTGCAGCGCATGCTGTCGGGGATCATCGATATCGAGTGGGCGGACCGGTCGATGACGTTGGCGGCGCAGTCGTTCACGTCGGTGCTGCCCGTGGTGATCGCGGCGTCGACCATCGGCAGCCGCGACACGTTCACGACAGGATTCTTCTCCCAGTTCGGCATCGACCTCGAAGCCGTCGACGTGCCACCGGGAAGTTTCGAACCCACCGAGCCGACGTTCGCCGCGTTCGGCATCATCGGCCTGCTCATGGTGGTGCTCAGTGGCACGTCGTTCGCCCGCGCTCTGGGCCGGATGTACGGCCGGGTGTGGCACGTGCCGACACTCAAGATGTCCAGTTGGTGGCGCTGGGTCGCGGTCCTGCTGTCGGTGGCGTCGTCCGCCGCGCTGATCGGGTTCACCAAGATCCTGCGAGACGTTCCGTACCTGGGTGGGTGCCTCGCCCTGATCGCGCAGTTCGCCGTGTGGACCGGCCTGTGGACCCTGGTGCCGTACCTGCTCACCGAACGACGCCTGTCGCCCCGCGTGTTGTGGACCACCGGCGTGATCACCGCCGCCGGACTGTCCGTGCTCGGCATTGCCGGCGACATCGTCCTGCCGCGGACGGTGGCCACCGCCGAGACCAAGTTCGGCGAGCTCGGCCTGGTATTCACCGCGATCGGGTGGATGTTCGTCGCGTGCGTCATCATCATCAGCGCCACCGTGATCACCAAGGCGCTCGCGCTGGACGAAGGGCCCGTCGGCCGGTACCTGCGCGGACCGCTCGAGCCACTCACAGAAACCTCCATGGTTCACTGAAGGAAGGGGCCAGGAAACGCGGGTTACCTGGGCTGGGTGAGTTCCTGCTACGCACTGTCACCCACCGGCACCGACGTCGACAGCATGGCGGTCGCAGCGGCCGGCGGGGCCGACGGCGCGATGGCCGACCTCATGGTCCGCGTCCGTCCGATGGTGCTGGGTTTCTGCCGGTCACGACTGCACGGGTCGCGGCTCATCTCCGCCGAGGACGTCACACAGGAGGTGTGTATCGCCGTGGTCAGTGCACTTCCCCGCTACGAGCACCGCGGCCGCTTCACGGCGTTCGTGTTCGGCATCGCGAGCCACAAGGTCACCGACGCACTGCGCGCCGCGCATCGCGACCGGTCTCTCCCGGTCGGCGATCTCCCCGAGATCCGCGTGAACACCGACACCCCGGAGGACCACGTGGTTCGGTCGGACGACCTGCATCACATCGAGTCGATGCTCGCCATCCTCACACCGCAGCAGCGCCGCATCCTCCGACTGCGCATCATCGAGGAGAAGACGGCGGCCGAGACCGCGGACGCCCTGCACACGACCCCGGGCGCGGTCCGCGTCGCCCAACACCGCGCGCTGACGCGGCTGCGCGAGCAGTTCGCGTTCACCCGCGGCGGGTGACGGCCCGCGCTCGACGACGCCCTACCGTGTCGACAGGACAGGTTCCCGTTCGGCACCCGGAAGGAGCACTCGATGAGCGCGTATCCCCCGGCCCGCCGGCCGCAACCGCGGTCGATGCGAAGCGACTGTGGTCCGGCGGCGTGGCGACCGCTCTCGTCGCGGCCCTCGCCGCGGTGGTGGGCCTGCTGGTCGTCCGCGGCCTGCTCGACATCGAGGTCATCACCCCCGACACGACCTTCGGGGAATCCCAGGTGACGACGATCGCCGGGTACGCGATCGTCGCGGCACTGCTCGCCACGGCACTGCTGCACCTGCTCATGATCTCGACGCCCCGCGCGACGTCGTTCTTCGGTTGGATCGGCATACTCGCGACCGTCGCCGTGGCATTGTGGCCGTACACCGTCTACGCGACGACCGACTCGAAGATCGGCAGCTCGCTCATCTACCTCGTCGTCGGGATCGCGATCGTGACTCTGCTGTCCGGGGTGGCGGGTACTGCCCGCACCACGCGCCCGGTCGGATCCTGAGCCGGCCGGCGCAGTCAGGGCGCGACGATACAGGCGGGGCCGATCGGCACACCGGGGTTCACGGTGACGGTCTCGACCGGCCCTCCCGCCGACGTCTGGTACGCCATGATCGCGTGTTCTCCGGACGCCGTCGGGTCCAGAGCGCGAGTGCGTGGTCGAACACGACGGGTGTCACCCAGAACGGGGATCCGTGGGTCCACGCGAAGTTCTGCGGAAAGAACGTCGACGCCTGGTTGTAGTCGCCGAAGGACACGCCCTGCTCGCTCGGTGTCCCGTTCCAGTTCGCGGTCCGGGCCACCACGAGATACGCGCACCCCGACCCGTACGGCGTGGTGGGGCCGCCGCTCAGTCCCGGAACGATCGTGACGTCGACGACGTCAGCTGCCGCCGACGGCGTAGCCCAGACCGCCGCTGCCGCGCACAAGGCCACCACCGACGCTACGGGGCGAGAAATTCGCAAACGCTCATACCGGTAGGTCGGTTTCATGATCGCGGCCGTTACGGTCCCGACCTCAACGCAGATAACCGTGATGCGCAACGGGTTCGACGGCATCGTCCCGCGCACTCGTGTTGAGCCCGCGGATCAGGATGTTCCGCAACTCCCGCGGGTCGATGACGTCGTCGTAGAAGAGCGTCTGTGCCAGCGCCCACGGGCCGGACGTCTCGTTCTCCACCAGCGCGCGCCGGGTCTCGTCGTCTTCCTTCGCGGTGCGCCCGCCGACTTCCGCGGGGATGCCGCCGAGCGTGACGGCGGGGAACGCGAGCGTCATCGTCTGGTTGTCGTAGGGATTGGCACCCATCACCGAGCTGCCGAACCCGAACGCCTTGCGCACCGTCACGTGGAACTTCGGCGTCCGCAGCCGGTGCTGTGCCGCGAACATGCGCGCGCTGGCTTTGAGAATGCCCGCCTTCTCGGATCCACTGCCCGCCATCACGCCCGGGTTGTCCGCGAGGAACAGCACCGGCAGGTGGAACGCGCCCGCCACCTGGAGGAAGGAGGCGGCCTTGTCGGCGGCGGCGACGGTGACGGCGCCGGCCATCACCGTGGGCTGATTCGCGACGACGGCCAGGGCGTGCCCGCCGATCCGCGCGAGCGCCGTGATGATCGACGTCCCGTAGGTGGGCTGGATCTCGGTGACGGTCCCGGCATCGGCCAGCGCGGTGAGCATCGCCCGCATGTCGTAGGGGCGCTTCTGGTTCACCGGGATCAGGTCGAGCAACTCGGGCAGGGACCGCTCGCCGACGTCGTGGTTGCCGCCGTCCGGGCCCACCCACGGCGGGCGCCGCCACGCGCTGCTCGGGAAGTACGACAGGTAGCGGCGGGCCAGGGCCAGCGCATCCTCGTCCGACGCCGCGAGGTTGTGCGCGACGCCGGACGTGTCGATCGCGACCTTCGGCCCGCCGAGCGTTTGTTTGTCGATCTGCTCGCCGGTGGACGCCGCGACGAGCGGCGGACCGGCGGTGAACAGCGCGCCGTGCCCGTCGACCATGATCACGAAGTCCGACAGCGGCGCGGCGAGCGCCCCGTGCCCCGCCGACGGCCCGGTCACGATCGCGACGGTGGGCACCAGCCCCGACAGGTCGGCCATTGCCTGAAGATCGTTGGGCGCCGGACGGTTCCGCTCCAACGCATTGGCGGCACGGTGCCCGGCACCCTCGAGCATCATCACGAGCGGCACCCGGTTCCGCAGCGAGAGCTGGGCCGACCGCGTCCGCTTCGAGGCGGCCGCGGTGCCGATCGAGCCGCCCGCGACGGTGAAGTCCTCGGCTCCGATCATCACCGGGCGTCCGTCGACCGTCCCGGATCCGGCGACGAACGCGTCGGCGGGCATCGCCGGATCGCCTGTGAGCGGTCCCGATTCGACGAACGTCCCGGGTCCAGCAACTCGGCGACGCGGGCGCGGACGTCCATCCGGCCCGGTGCCCGGTAGCGGGCGACCTTCTCGGCGCCGCCCATATCGCGGGCCGCGGCCTTGCGTTCGTCCAGCCGCTCGAGGAGTGAGCGCCAATCGGCACTGTTACCGGCATCCACCGTCACCGTCTCCTCACCTGCGAAGGCTGCGGCGGGCCGACGCCCGACGACTGTCCGTGAATGTACGAGGGTAATCGGCTCGGCAGCAACAGGAATCGCCGGGAGCTCCCTTCCGGCGACCGGTCAGTCGATGTCGAGCCGACGAAACGCCACCACGCTGGCGGCCGACAGGACCACCGCGACCGCGGCGAGGACGATGAAGGCGGTGACCGACACGCCCTCGACGAGTTGGCCGTCTCCGACCGCGTAGAAGAACGGGGAGACGAGCCGCGCGGGTCGGATCCAGTTCACGATCTGCGCGAGCGAATTGACGAGGTATGCGGCGGCGGCGACCGCCGCGGCGACCCCCAGCGCGATGCCCCGGCTTCCGGTGAGCGATCCGACCAGCATCGCCAGTGCCCCGAAGTCGATGCCGAGCAGGAGAACCGCAATCGTGACGCCGACGAGGTCGGCCGCGTCGACTTGCAGCTCGAACGCACGCCCGAGGAACACGCAGATCGCCGTCACCACCGACACCGGCACCGCGACCAGGCACATGGCGGCGACCTTCTCGAGCGCGATCCGCGTTCGGGTCAGCGGCAACGTCGCGACCAGCCCGAGCGTGCCGTCCTCGTTCTGGCCCGCGATGCACGACGCGCCGTATCCGATGGTAAGTAGCAGGACGACCAGGGGCAGGAAGTTGGCGTACAGGTTCGCGTTCAGCCATCCGGACGCCGATGTCAGTGGTCCGCTGATGCCGAACAGCGCCGCGAACGTGGGGTTCTGGGACATCAGATTGTCGAGCCCCGACTCGTGCCGGAACGCCGGGTACAGCGCGACGACCACGAGAGTGTAGGCGGCCATTCCCAGCGAGCCGATCAGGAAGCGTCGGCGCAGTTGGAGGTCGAGGCGGACGAGATCAGCGGCCATCGGACACCTCCGTGTACTGATCGCCGCGGTAGTAGCCACGGAACAGCTCGTCGAGATCGGCCCTCCGCGCAGTGATGTCGACGGCGCCCTGGTCGGCCGCAACCCGCAGACAGGGCGCGACGTCGCCCGTCACCGACAACTCGATTCGCCCGTCGTCGCACGATCGAACCTGCACCCCGTCGAGTCGAGCGAACACGTCCGGACGTGGGGGCTGCTCGAATCGAAGTTCGATCGTGCGTGGCGAGTTCCGGCGCAGGCTCTCGACACTGGCGGTCACCACCACGCGCCCGTCGCGCAGGATGCAGACGCGCTCGACGAGCCGCTGCACCTCGTCCAGGTCGTGCGACGAGAGCAGGATGGTCCGCCCGTCCGCCACCGTTTCGCGCACCAGATCGGCGAACTCGTCCTGCACGAGCGGGTCGAGCCCGATCGTCGGCTCGTCCAGGACCAGCAGATCGGGACGGTGCATGAACGCCATGACGAGACCGATCTTCTGGCGGTTCCCTTTCGAGAGGGCACGGGTCGGCGTGTCGAGCTCGACGCCGAACCGTTCCACGAGCTGGTCGCGATATCGCCGGTCCTTCAGTCCCCGGATGCGGGCGAACCGGTCGAGGTGTTGGGCGCCGGTGAGTCTGGGGTGCAGCGCCAACTCACCGGGCAGGTATCCGACCCGCCGCAGGATCTGCGCCGCCTCGTGTCCCGGATCGAGGCCGAACACCCGCACCGATCCCGACGTCGGCCGGTACAGGCCGAGGAGAATCCGGATCGTCGTGGTCTTGCCGGCACCGTTGGGCCCGAGGAACCCGAACACCTCCCCCTCGTCGAGCCGGAAATCGACATCGGTGATCCCTCGTCGAGCCCCGAACCGTCGGGTGAGGTGCTCGACCCGGACCAGCGACGCCGTGGGCGGGGCACCCCTCGGATGATAGTTCCCGGGTGCCGCCACCTGTGGGCGATCGGGACCGCGGCAAGCGCTGGCAGGGAGATCCGTTCGGCCGCGGGAATACCCCGGAAACGACGCGTGCGCGGCCACCCGGGCCGAAGGCCGAGCGACCGCGCACGCGGGAAGAGCGGGAGCTAGACGAGCAGCTCGGCGATCTGGATGGTGTTGAGCGCCGCACCCTTGCGCAGGTTGTCGCCCGAGACGAACAGCGCCAGGCCACGACCCTCGGGGGCACCCGGGTCCTGACGGATCCGGCCGACGAGGGACACGTCGCCGCCGGCGGCGGCGAGCGGGTTCGGCACGTCCACCAGCTCGACGCCGGGGGCGTCGGCGAGCAGTTCCTTGGCGCGCTCCACCGACAGCGGACGCTCGAACTCGGCGTTGATCGCCAGCGAGTGGCCGGTGACGACCGGGACGCGCACACGCGTGCCCGACACCAGCAGGTCCGGCAGGCCGAGGATCTTGCGGCTCTCGTTGCGGAGCTTCTGGTCCTCGTCGGTCTCGCCGCTGCCGTCGTCGACGAGCGCACCGGCGAGCGGCACGACGTTGAACGCGATGGGCGCGACGTACTTGTTCGGGGCCGGGAAGTCGGCGGCCGCACCGGAGTGCACCAGCTTCTCGGCGTCGTCGGCGACGGCGCGCACCTGGCCGACGAGCTCCTCGACACCGGCGATGCCGCTGCCCGAGACCGCCTGGTAGCTGCTGACGATCAGGCGCTGCAGGCCCGCCTCGTCGTGCAGCACCTTGAGGACCGGCATCGCGGCCATCGTGGTGCAGTTGGGGTTGGCGATGATGCCCTTCGGCGGGTTCTTGGTCTCCTCCGGGTTCACCTCGCTGACGACGAGGGGAACCTCGGGATCCTTGCGCCACGCCGACGAGTTGTCGACGACGATCGCACCGGCCGCCGCGAAGCGCGGGGCCTGCGCACGCGAGAGCGTCGCACCGGCCGAGAACAGCGCGATGTCGATGCCCTTCAGGTCCTCGTCGGAGGTCGCGGATGCGTCCTCGACCACGATGTCCTCACCGCGGAACGGCAGCGTCTTGCCGGCCGAGCGGGCCGACGCGAAGAACCGCACCTTGTCGGCGGGGAAGTTGCGCTCCTCGAGCAGGGTGCGCATGACGATGCCGACCTGGCCGGTGGCACCGACGACAGCGATGGTGGTCATCTCGAATTACCGTCCCGTTCCTGCGTGAACGACGGCCTCTTCCTCGCCGCCGAGTTCGAAAGCTGCGTGGATCGCGCGCACGGCGTCATCCAGGTCGGTGTCCTTGACGAGCACCGAGATGCGGATCTCCGACGTCGAGATCAGGTCGATGTTGACGCCGGCGTCCGCGAGGGCCTCGCAGAACTTGGCGGTGACGCCCGGGTGGCTCTTCATGCCGGCGCCGACGAGCGACACCTTGCCGATGAGGTCGTCGAACAGGATCTGCGTGAAGCCGATCTCCGACTGCAGGGCCGTCAGCTTCTCCACCGCGCGCGGGCCGTCGGACTTGGGCAGCGTGAAGGTGATGTCGGTCTTGCCGGTCTCGACCTTGGAGATGTTCTGCAGCACCATGTCGATGTTGATCTCGGCCTCGGCGACTGCACGGAAGACCTTCGCCGCGTGGCCCGGCGTATCGGGCAGGCCGACGACGGTGACCTTGGCCTCGCCGCGGTCGTGGGCAACACCGGTGATCAGGGCTTCTTCCACGGGAATGTCCTCCATCGATCCGGACACGATCGTTCCGGGCTTGGTCGTGTATGACGAGCGGACGTGCACGGGCACGTTGTAGCGGCGGGCGTACTCGACGCAGCGCAGCATCAGAACCTTGGCGCCGCAGGCGGCCATCTCGAGCATCTCCTCGAAGGAGACTGTGTCGAGGCGCTGCGCGTCGGGCACGATGCGCGGGTCGGCGGTGAAGACACCGTCGACGTCGGTGTAGATCTCGCACACGTCGGCCTTCAGCGCCGCGGCGAGCGCGACGGCCGTCGTGTCGGAGCCACCGCGGCCGAGCGTGGTGACGTCCTTGCTGTCCTGGCTCACACCCTGGAAGCCGGCGACCAGGACGATCGAACCCTCGTCGAGCGCGGTGCGCACACGGCCGGGGTGACGTCGATGATCTTGGCGTTGCCGTGGCTGCCGGTGGTGATGACACCGGCCTGCGAACCGGTGAACGACCGCGCCTGCGCGCCGAGCGAATGAATCGCCATCGCGACGAGCGCGTTCGAGATGCGCTCACCCGACGTGAGCAGCATGTCCATCTCACGGGCCGGCGGCACCGGGCACACCTGCTGCGCGAGGTCGAGCAGTTCGTCGGTGGTGTCGCCCATCGCCGAGACGACCACGACGACGTCGTTGCCCGCCTTCTTCGTCTCGACGATCCGTTCAGCGACGCGTCGGATGCGCTCGGCGCTCGCGACCGAGGATCCCCGTACTTCTGGACGACGAGAGCCACGCGTGTGTACCTCCGGATAGATGGATTGATGCAAGTCCAGCTGTCGAGCTTACCGAGGTGCGTCACCGGGAGTGCACTCCGTCCTGACCAATGGATACGTGCGCACTTCCGGCCCGGCGATGGCAGCATCGGCGAAATGGACCTATCCCGACGGTTGACCACACGGCCCACCGAGGAGCGGGCATCGGTTTCGGCGCTCGAGCTGTTCTTCGACCTGGTGTTCGTCTTCGCGATCACGCGGGTCACCGAGTTGTGGGGAAACGATCCGAGCAGCATCAACCTGCTGCACGGCCTGCTCGTGATGGCCGTGCTGTGGTGGTGCTGGGTCTGCTACGCGTGGCTGGCGAACCTGGTGCGCGCCGACGAGGGCGTCGTGCGGGTCGTGATGCTCGCGGCGATGTCCGCGGTGTTCGTCGTGGCGCTCACCATCCCGGAGGCATTCGACAACCTGCCCGGCGGGCTCGACGGCCCGGTCATCTTCGCGCTCGGGTACTTCGTGGTCCGACTGCTGCACGTCCTGATGTTCCTGATGATCAGCAGGGACGATCCGCAACTGCGCGGGCAGGTGAAGCGGTTCGTGCCGTCGATGCTCACGGGCACGACACTCCTGCTGATCGCGTCGCAGCTGACCGGGCCGTGGCAGACGGCAATGTGGTTCGTCGCCCTCGCCGGCGACTACCTGGGCACCTTGGTCGGCGGCACCGGCTGGCGACTGCGGTCGGTGAGCCACTTCGCCGAGCGACACAGCTCGTTCGTGATCATCGCGCTCGGCGAGTCCATCGCGTCGATCGGTATCGGCGTCGCCGCCCTGCCGATCTCGTGGCCGATCATCGTCGCGTCGTTGCTCGGGTTGGCGGTGTCGTCGCTGCTGTGGTGGGCGTACTTCGACATGACCTCGCTGATGGTGGAGCACGCGTTCGAGGAATCCCACGGCCGACGCCGGATCCAGATCGCGCAGCGGTGCTACAGCTACGCGCACCTGCCGATGGTGGTCGGCATCGTGCTGCTCTCACTGGGGCTCAAGAAGATCCTCTACTACGTGGCCGACGGCAACCACCATCGGCTGACCGATCCGCTGCAGGGCTGGCCGCTGGTGTCGCTGTACGTCGGGGCGGCGCTGTATCTCGCGGCGCTGGTCTACTTCAAGTGGTCCGGCGTCGGCGCGTTCAGCATCCCCGCACGGTGACCGTCGTCGTGCTGCTCGCCCTGATCCCGCTCGCGTGGCACCTGCCGGCCCTCGCGACGCTGGGGCTTCTCACCGCAGTCCTGCTGGTACTGATCACGTACGAGACGATCGCGTTCGCGGAGCACCGGCGCCGCATCCGGGCGTGACGGTCAGACGAGCGCGACCACGTTCCGGATCACGAACAGCGCACCGAAGCTGAAAAACACGGCGAGCGTGAGTGGGCGATCGTGCTCGATCATCCACTTCTTCACCCCCGCAAGGCCGTCCTGCGCGCGCTTCCCGAGCAGCATGTACGCGCCGATCGGAACGAGGAAGTCGAGCGCCGCAGCGATGAGCAGCAGCACGGTCCCGAACACCGAGGCCCCGACCGAGGTGTCGGAGGCCGCGATGATCGTCATGCCGGAGATCATGATCGCGAGGTTGGGATTCACGATCGACAGCGCGGCGCCCATGACGAAAGCCCCGCGGGGTTTGGCGTTCGTGAGTTGCTGCATCCACTCCGGGCCGGTGTCCGACGGCGTCCGCTTGCGGACCAGTTGCCCACGCCGAACGCGACGAAGATCAGACCGACGGCCAGACCCGCCCAGTGACTGGCGGCACTCGACCTGGTGTCGTGGGTGGCGCCGCCGAGCAGTGCCGCGACGCCGATCGCGGTGTACGCGATCATGAACGCGACGAAGAACGCGAAGGCGTTGGCGAGCGCCCTCTTGGTCTGCAGCAGCAGCACGCAGCCGGCGATCGCCGCCGGCGTTATCGCCATCCCGGCCAGCTCCGGCAGCAACTGCAGGATCAGCTCTCCCATGTCGTCACCTCTCTGCGGAATCGGTCGTTCGAGGCCTGCCCGTGACGGCGGCTGCCGCGTCCTCGACGGTCGCGAAAACACGTCCCTCGGAGACGTATTCGCGTCCGAGCTCGGTGCGGCGGACGGTCGCCAGGTTCGTCCGTGGCAGCGCGGCGTAATACACCTCGGTGTCGGCGTCGGACAGTTCCTTGTTCAGGTCCAGGAAGCTGTGCATCACTGTCGTCGACACCTGCGAAATCCGCGAGCAGTCGATCACCAGCGAGGCCGGGCGCATCTCCCCACCCGCCGGCCGATCTCCCGAGTGTTGGCACGGACGTTGGCGGTGTACAGACCCGTGTCGACGCGCAGCACCAGGGGATCCGACGCGACAAGTGGCGCGTCCGGCCCCAGCCCGCGCCAACCCCCGTCGACGCTGCGCGTCAACTGCGAGACGTGCGGCCGGTTGAGTTCACGCAGAACGAGATACAGCGTCAGCAGCACTCCGGCCAACACGGCCGGCAACAGCCCGGCCGTCAGCCCGATCACCGCCGTCGCACACGCTATCCAGAACTCGATCCGGTTCACCCGCCAATACCTGACGAACGATCCCGGTTCGACGAGCCCGAGCGTCGCGACCACCACCATCGCGCCGAGCGTCGCCTGTGGCAGGTCGCTGAGCACCGGCGCCAGGAACAGTGCGACCAGCACAGCGAGAACCGCGGTGACGATCCCGCTCAGCTGGGTTCGTGCGCCGGCCCGCAACGCGACCGCCGTCTGGGAGAACCCGCCCGCGGGCGGCAGCGTATGGAAGAACGAGCCCGCCACCGACGCGACCCCGTTCGCGAGAAGCTCACGGTCGCTGTCGATCTGAGGCTCCTCGGGACGCCGCACACCGCGCGCCACCGCGACGGTCTCGAGGAACGCCATCACCGAGATCGCCAGCGCACCTGGCAACAACGCACCGACGTCGCGCAGGGACGGGATCCCGGGCAGCGGAATCCCACGCGGCACTTCCGCGATGAGCTCGACCCCACGGTCCCGCAGGCCGGTGAACGCGATCAGCGCGATGCCGACCGCGACCACGACGAGCGGTCCCGGAACCCTCGGGACGAACCGGGTCATCGCGAGGAGCCCGACGATCGACATGGCAGACAGTGCGACGGTGGCGCCGTTCGCGTCGCCGAGTTGACGGAGCACGCCGCCGAGCACGTGCACGAATCCGGTGGCGTCCGGATCGCCCGGGACGCCGAGCAGTTTGGGCAACTGGCTCGCCGCGACGGTCAGACCGACACCAGCCTTGATGCCGGACATCGTTGCCTCGCTGATGTTCTCGATGATCGCGCCGAGCCGCAGGAACCGTGCCGCGACCAGGATCACACCCACCATGAGGGTCAGCGTCATGAGCGACGTCTGCGCGTCGTCCGATCCGGCCGCGATGCCGGCACCGATCAGCGTCGACGCCGTGAGCGTCGCGATCGTCGACGTCGTGCTGACGCTCGTCGTGCGCGAACCGCCCAGCAGCGCATACACGATCATCGGCACCATGCACGTGTACAGACCGATCTGCACCGGCATGTCCGCGATCGTCGCGTACGCCATGGCCTGCGGGATCACCACCGCACCAGCACTGAGTCCGGCGACGAGATCCGCTCGCAGCCAGGGCTTTCGATAGCCGACGAGTGTGGGCGCGAGTACGGCCGTCGACTCCCCCTCTTTGCGCGCCATCACTCCTCCATCGGATACGGGTACCGACGAGCAAACCAGTCGCCTCCCGGTGACTGGATCACCCTCGTCGGGTGAAGCCGGTCGAGCGCGATTTCGCACGCGTTGTGATGATCGCTTACGTACAAGCGCCGGACCCGTCGGGCCGGCCGCGCTGCGCATCCGATCCCGGGCTCAGCCGTTACTGTGACACCATGGAACTTGGGGTGCATTTCGCGCTATCCGACCACGTGGCAGCGGAACTTCTCGACGCGCGTGGCGACGACGGCAAGCTCGGCGCGGTTGTCGAGGACATCGAGGAGACTGGGCGCTCCGAGTTCTTCTGCGACACAGCCAAAGCGTGGGACCCGATCCTGTGCTCCCTCTCCAGCGCCGGGTACCAGCGCACGCCCGAGAACTGGCCGGCATACGGCGTGATCCTGGGTTACGAGGACCTCAACATGGACACCGACGACCAACTGATCACCTACTTGGCGCCCGACCGGGTCGCCGAAGTCGCCGCGCATCTGGACAGCATCACCGAATCCGAGTTCAGCGCATGCTACGACGCGATGCCGCTCGATGATCGCAACCCCGAGTACGGCGCGGACGAGCGCGCGTACGCCTGGGGTGGGCTGGAGGAAGTGATGGACTTCTTCCAGCGCGCGGCCCATGACGATCGGCATGTGGTTTTCACCGTGCGGTTCTGACTGTCCGCAGCTGCCCATCGCCGCGATGGTCTCGATCCGTACACGCCCGGCACAGCGACGCGCGGCCCCGAACGGCCAATCGCCGAAGATATCCGGCGAACCATCTTCGATGCCAACGAGATTCGCTTGCACTGACGAGTCTTCCACCATAAGGACGAAGGCGCTCGCTGAGGTCGAGGGCTAGCATGGCCGAATGAGCTGCTCCCTGATTACAACGTGGCGGAGACAGGACCTGCAACCACTCGGCGGGGCCGTCGCTCGTGGCAGTGTCGAGCAGACCACGATCCTCAACTGGGATGATCCCGGTTTCGACCGGTTCGAGGTACTCCACGCCGACACCAGTAGCCCAGGCGTCGAGTATCTGCAACAGACTCACCGATGGGTCCAATGCAACATTCGTCCCGTTTACGCACTCGACGACACACAACCAGCGTCGGTAACCCTTGCGAAGGCCCGCGGATCCTGCAGCCAGCGGCTCGCTGTTGTCGAAGCACTTGCGCGACAGAACGGAATCCCGACCAAGGTCGAGGGACTCGTCCTCCGTGGCGAGTTCTGGTACCCGCGGTTTCGGTATACGCGTCACGTCGTTCCGGATCGTGTCCTGCTGGCATGGCCCAGCTTTCGCGTCGACGGTGAGTGGATCGACGCTTCCCACGCGTTCACGTCCGGATGCGACATGTCGCCGAAGGACTTCTCGAATCGTGGTGAGGAAACGCTCTTCGACGTCGCCGCACGCAGCACAATCACGTGGGGCAACCAAGCCTCGGCCGGTTGCCTCGATCTCTCCCGGTTTGTAATCCGGTCCCTGGGAACCTTCGACTCGCGGGACGACCTGTTCCGCTCGTATGGGCAAACCCTCCCGTGGGCCGTGCGCACGGCCTTGGAACCGGTGTTCAGCCGTCGGGCAGCACGCTGAGCACTCCGCTCGACAAACCCTGCCTGTGCAGTCCGTCCCTATTCGATCGCCGAAGCCGACGTCACCGCGCCTTGTCGGTATCCGAGATCGCCCGCGTCACCGATGCGTACACGGCGACGGGACTAGCCCCTTCGGACGCATGCCGGAAGGTGTCCCGGAACTGCCCGATATCGCGTGCGATTCGCAGCTCGATGTTCTTCCGCGCCAGAGTGTCCCGTAGCTGCACCAGCATCTCGGCCGCGCTCACGTCGACGAATGGGGACGTCTCGGCGTCGAGGACGACGATCCGCGTCGTATCGGTGCAGAGCGCTTCGATTCGGTCCTTGACGAAATCTGCGTTCGCGAAGTACAGGCCCGCTTCGACCCGCACCACGATCGCGTCCGGACGGGTCTCGAGCTCGGGATGCCGTTCGACGTCCACCCACAGGTTCCCCTGCCGCGCCAGCTCGGCGACGTGTGGGCGCGAGGACCGATAGAGCAGCAGCAACATCGACACTCCGATGCCGATCACGAGGCCGGGCAGCGTGTCGAACAGGAGGACGCCCATCATCGCGGCGATCGCGGCGGCGAAGTCGGCGCGCGCGGCCGGCCCGTAGATGCTCCCGAGGCGTGCGGTCCACACCCGGTACAGCCTGCGCAGCGCCGAGATGTCGACGAGTTCGATCACCGCGGCGATCACTACGGCCGCGAGGGTCGCTTCCGGAAGCTTCTCGAACAGACCGGTGAGGAACAGCAGTGTGAGGACGGTGAGTGCAGCCACGACCAGCCCACTGACCTGTGATTTGGCCCCGCTCCGCCGTTCACCGCGGTTTTGGACAGGCTGCCGTTCACGACCATGCCCGAGCAGAGGCCGGCACCGAGGTTCGCGGCACCGAGCCCGGCGACTTCACGGTTGGCGTCGACCTCGTATCCGGCTCTGGCGGCGTAAGTCTTTGCCGCGCCGAGTCCCTCCGCAAAGCCGATCAGGAGCACACCGACAGCGGGGCCGGCCAGGCTGTAGTAGTCGTGCCACGTCGCGCCGTCCGGGAAACCGATCGACGGCAGCCCGGAGTCGATGTGGCCGACGATGGCGACGCCGTGCTGGTCGATCGAGAACAGGGTCACCGCCGCGATTCCGAACAGCACCGCGACCAGTGAACCCGGAACGAGTGGCAGCCACCGCTTGAGCCCCAACACCACGGCCAGGCTCACCGCTCCGATGACGAACGGGCGCCACTGCGCGTCTCCCAGGTGCCGGATCACGCCCCACGCCTGCTCGAAGAAGTTGCCGGCCGTCTTCTCGACCCCGAACAGCTTGGGCACCTGTCCGACGATGATGGTCAGGGCGAGACCGACGATGAAGCCCTTGAGAACCGGCTCGGAGATGAAGGTCGCGACGAACCCGAGCCGGCACAGGCCGGCGAGCAGCCCGACGACGCCGGTGACGATCGCCAGCACCGCCGACAACGCGAGGTACCGGCCGCCATCGGCACCAGCGATCGGCGCGATGATGGCGGCGGACAGCGCCGCGGTCGCCGACATCGGACCCACGATCAGGTGCCGTGAGCTTCCGGCTGCCGCGTACAGGACGAGCGCGGGCACCGCCGCGTACAGGCCCACCACGGGCGTGACCCCGGCGATGGTCGCGTACGCGAGGGCCTCGGGAACCAGGACCGCCCACACCGTCAGTCCCGCGATCACGTCGGGCCGAAGCCAGGACCACTGGTACCCACCGAGGGATGCGAACGGCATCCACTTGACGAATCGATCACGCACGTCCGCCAACTCGCGTCTCCCCTCATCGCATCGACGTCACGCGTCGGTCTCACACCCGATGACGAATTCGAGTCTGACACCGCGCGAGTCATCCGGACTCACACGCTGCGGGTGAGGCCGAAGTCGAGCTCCCCGCCCAGGATGAGACTGCCCACACGTCCGTGGACGCACCGGCGCCCGGACTCGATCTCGATGTCGGAGGGGATAATTCATGACCGGGAGCAAGGAATTCAAGGGCGTTATCAAACTGGATGTCCGGGACTCGACGTCCGATTGGGATGCATTCCTGCCGGCAAAGGCCACTCAGGGCGCACCCAACGTGTTGGTGGTCCTCTACGACGACACCGGTATGGCCGCCTGGTCTCCGTACGGCGGCCGGATCAACATGCCGACGATGGACCGCCTCGCCGAGAACGGGCTGACGTACACGCAGTGGCACACCACCGCGCTGTGCTCGCCCACCCGCTCGACCTTCCTGACGGGTCGGAACCACCATCTCAACGGCTTCGCCTCGATCTCGGAGTCGTCCACGGGCTTCCCCGGTTACAACTCGCACATCCCGGCGTCGAATGTCACGATGGCGCACCTGCTGCGCGACGCCGGGTGGTCGACGTTCTGGGTGGGCAAGAACCACAACGTGCCGATCGACGAGTGGACGGCCGGCGCCTCGAAGAAGAACTGGCCGCTCGCGCAGGGCTACGACCGCTTCTACGGCTTCATCGGCGGCGAGACGAACAACTGGTTCCCCTCCCTGGCCGAGGACAACCACTACATCGATCAGCCCTACTCCCCGACGAGGGCTACCACCTCTCCAAGGACCTCGCCGACCAGGCGCTCGAGATGATCCGCGACGTCAAGCAGACCGAGCCGGGGAAGCCCTGGTACCTGTGGTTCTGCCCGGCGCGAACCACGCGCCGCACCACGCCCCGCAGGAGTACATCGACAAGTACGCGGGCATGTTCGACGACGGCTACGAGGCGTACCGCGAGTGGGTCCTCGCCCGGATGATCGAGCGCGGCATCCTCCCCGCGGACACCGAGCTGACGCCGCTGAACCCGATGCCCGACGGCACCTTCGCGCCCGCGGACGAGGTGCGGCCATGGGACGAACTGAACGACGAAGAGAAGCGCATGTTCAGCCGCATGGCCGAGGTGTACGCGGGTTTCTCGGAGTACACCGATGCGCAGGTGGGCCGGATCGTCGACTATCTCGAGGAGTCGGGACAGCTCGACAACACGCTGATCATCTACTGCGCCGACAACGGTGCCTCCGGTGAGGGCAGCCCGAACGGCTCGGTGAACGAGGGCAAGATCTTCGGCGGCTACCCCGACGACGAGGCTCAGAACCTCAGCATGGTCGACAAGCTCGGCAGCCCCGACACCTACAACCACTACCCCACCGGCTGGGCGGCGGCGTTCTCGACGCCGTACAAGATGTTCAAGCGCTACACCTACCAGGGCGGCGTCTGCGATCCGTTGGTGATCCACTGGCCGGCCGGGATGAAGGCCCGTGGACAGGTGCGCCATCAGTACCACCACAGCACCGACATCGTGCCGACCATCCTCGCGGCATGCGGCGTCCCGTTCCCCGACACCTACAACGGTGTCGAGCAAACCCCGCTGTCGGGTGTGTCGATGACGTACTCGTTCGACGCACCCGCCGACGGACCCACGACCAAGGAAACGCAGTACTACGAGATGTTCGGCCAGCGCGGCCTGTGGCACAAGGGATGGAAGGCCGTGTCCGTCCACGGCCCGGGCTCCGGCGTGAGCAATTTCGAGCAGGACGAGTGGGAGCTGTTCCACGCCGACGTCGACCGGGCCGAGGCGCACAACCTCGCCGTCGAACGCCCAGAGAAGCTCGAGGAGCTGAAGACGCTCTGGATGGAAGAGGCGAAGGCGAACAACGTGCTGCCGCTGAACGACCTGCAGATCCTCGGCAACCCCAAGGACTTCGAGACCTTCATCGGCATGGAGTTCCACCAGCCGGTTCCGCCGAGCGGACAGTACGTCTACTACCCCGGCACGAGCGAGGTTCCCGAGCGTTCCGCCGCCAATGTGCATGGCGTGTCGTACAAGATCCTCGCCGAGGTCGACCTCACCCCCGATTCGCAGGGCGTGATCTTCGCGCACGGTTCCCGATTCGGCGGCCACTCACTGTTCATCAAGGACGGTGTCGTCACCTACGCGTACAACTTCCTCGGCATTCCACCCGAGGACCGGATCTCCGCGCCGGCGCCGACCTCAGGCAAACACATCATCGGAGTCGAGTTCGTCAAGGAAGCCATGGGACCGAACCGTGAAGGCCTCGGCCCACTCAAGCTGTACATCGACGACAAGCAGGTCGGCGAGCAGAAGATCCGCACCGTTCTGGGCCATTTCTCGCTCTGCGGTGAAGGTTTGTGCATCGGTTACGACAGCGCGGATCCGGTGTCGAGCGCGTATCCCGAGCCTCGATTCGAGTTCCGCGGAGGTGAGATCCGGAAGGTCGTGTTCGACGTCGCAGACGATGCGTACATCGACATCGAAAGTCACCTCGCGGCAGCAATGTCAAGAGACTGATCGGTATTTACACGGTGCGAACCGCCTGCGCGGGTTAGAATTCCTCCGCTGCAGGCGGTTCGTCCGTTCCATCCGGTCCGGGTACTCGTTATGTGGGGAGGCATGTCGGGTGTCGATCACGCAGGACGGGAGTTACGCTGCGAGCGCCGATATTCCGGTGTTCCGCAGCGATCGGGTCGTGCCTCGATCGAGACTGCTCGACGCTCTCGATGCCGCCCTCACCAGGCCCGCAGAATCGATGTCCGTCGTACTCGTCTGCGCGCCAGCGGGATCCGGAAAGACCACATTCCTCTCGGACTGGGCTCACCGAACACGTGCGAAACCTGAGAGACCGGTGGTTGCATGGACGACCATCAACGACAGCGACGACGGTTCGAATACTCTGCATGCGGAACTCGTCCGCGCCTTCGAGAACACGGATCATCCGGAGATCCGCCGAATTTGCCGGGATCTTCCGAAACCTACCGCTGCACAGCGCCTTCCCATCGTCCGACCCCTACTCGATCTCGGCGAACCGGTCTGGCTCGTCCTCGACGACGCCCATCTCCTTCACGACCCGGACGCACTGGCCGACCTGGAGGAACTCCTCCGAATCCCATCGCAACACCTGCGCGTCATCGTGTGCGGACGTTTCGAACCACCGCTCGCCTTCCAGAAGCTGCGACTCGAGAGTCGGGTCACGGACGTCACGTTCGACGATCTTGCCTTCACACCCGAGGAAGCATCGGTCATGCTCAGCGAACACGACGTCACGCTTCGAGCCGGACGATCTGTCGGCACTGATGGACCGAACGGAGGGCTGGGCAGCGGGTATCCGACTTGCCGGCATGTCCCTTGCCGGACATCCGGATCCGACGTCGCTGATCGAGAACTTCACCGGATGCCGCCGCGCCGTTGCCGACTACCTCATCGAGCAGGTCCTCGCCGGCCAGAGCGAGGAGATCCGTCAGTTCCTGATCAAGACGTCGGTGCCGTCCACGTTCACGGCTGCACTGGCCGAGGAACTCACGGGGTGCACCGATGCCCATTCGGTCATTGATCAACTCGAGCATCGAAACTTCCTCATCAGTCGGATCGAGAATTCCCCAACCAGTTCCGTTACCACCCGCTGCTACGCAGCTACCTGCGTGCCGAGATCAGCCGGCTCGGCCACCGCGCCGTCATGGAACTCGAACACGTCACGGCCCGGTGGTACGCGGAGTTCGGCGACGCACTGCTTTCACTCGAGCACGGCATCACCGCCGGCGACGTATCCGATGTCGAATCCGTGCTCACCGAATCGGGTCTCGCCCTGATCCTCGACGGTCACGGCGAGGCGGTCGAACGTCTCGTCGCTGACGCTCCCCGCCCGATCCGCGACAGGACGATCGTCGGCCTCGTACGCGCGGCGGCCCATCTGTACTCCGACAATCCGACGCCCGCGGCGTCGATACTCGGCTCGGTCGAGGCGGACGAGCACGGCGGAACGGACATCTACGCAACACTTTTCGAGCATGCTCTTCGAATCCAGGCATCCATCCACACCGGCGACATCGCCGGCGCACTCGAGCGTTCACCCAGCGCGGACGCGGCTCCGGTCGATCCGCGGCTCGACTCGTTCGTGGCACTCCAGCGCGGTCGCGGACAGCTGCATCTGGGCCATCTCAGCCTCGCCGAGGAAGACCTTCGTCGAGCGCGCGCGCACGCGCACGAGGTCGATTCCGCGCGCATCGACGCGCAGGCGTCGGCGGCGCTCGGCGCTGCAGCCCTGAGTCGCGGCGCGCTCGGCGAGGCCCAGACGTTGGCGGCCCACAGTCGCGCGGCGACAATGGATGCCGACCCACACACGTCGGCGGATATGCGCCGGGCAACGCTTCTCGAAGCAATGTGCCACTACCTCCGGAACGACACCGGTCGGGCGGTCGAACTCGCCACCGCCTCCGCGCCGGGCATGCACGACACCAACGCACCGATGGCCCGCGAGAGTGCCGTCGCCGCGGCGCTGTTCGGCGTCGATCTCTCCGAGGACCGCCGCGCCACGATCTCGGCCTTGCACACCGCCAGCGTCACCGGCCGCGCGGCACCGCAACCTCCCGGACTGCTCGCGGCCATCCTTCCGTCGATCCAGTTCGCGTACCTGCATATCGGTGAAGCGACATGGGCTCGTGAGCTTTTGGGTGTCTCATCGAAAGCACTCGGACGGACCGGTGACATCGCACTGCTCGAGGCGATCCTTCATCTCTGTGCCAATCAACTCGAGCGGGCACGAACCCTGCTCCGTCCGGTTCTCGACGACGAACTGCCGTGCAGGGCCGCCACCAACATGGTGACGGCCTGGCTCCTCGAGGCCGAGATCGCTCGACGCCGCGCCCACGACGCGCGCGCCCACGACGCGCTCGTCGAGGCCCTCCGACTCGCCGAACCCGAGGGCGTTCTGCGCCCCTTCCACGACATGGCCACCGCGACCCGGGAGTTGTTGTCCGCCAGCCGTGGTCGATTCGGCGCGCGAGACTCCTTCGCCGATCTGGTGTGGGCGTCGTTCCCCGGACAACCGTCACGACGGCCGAACAGCTCACCCGGCGCGAGCTGGAACTGCTGGCGGAGCTGCCCACGTGGCGCACGGCCGAGGAGATCGCGTCCGACCTGTGCGTATCGGTCAACACTGTCAAGACGCATCTGCGGGGCATCTACCGCAAGCTCGGCGTCACCACGCGACGCGACGCCGTCGCCGCCGCCCACGACCACGGGCTGCTCTGACGGCTCGGATTCACCATCGACGGGTGAGGTACCAACCCCGAGCGCAAGGCATCCTCGATGGAACGGGCAGCGATGATCTCCGGGCTGCGAATACTCGGGACGACACTGGTACGACCGACAGAGGAGGCGTCATGGCCACTTCCGACTCGGGCTGGCCGGCCACCGTGCGCTACGCCTTCCTCGTCGGTGGTGAACTGTCCGAGCGAGCACTCGCGGCCTTCCCGGAACTGCAGGTGTCGGAGACGGCGCACGCGCACACCACGCTGTACGGCCCCGTCCGCAATCCCACCGAACTGCGCGGCATGCTTGCCCGCTTCGACGCCCTGGGCCTCACGATCATCGAGATGCGCCGCCTGCCGGACTGAAGCGGATCAGTCGTCGGATCGCTCGGTCACCCGCACCAGTCTGCGCTCGGCGGCTTCGAATGCGCGCCGGGTCGACTCCCCAACCGTGTCGGTGGCCGGAAAGACCTCCAGCTCGAGGCCCTGTTCGGCCAGGCGGTCGTCGCCCCAGTCGTGGGCAACCGACTCACTGATCCCGCTCAGGTACAGGCGCCCGCCCGCCGCGTCGAGCCGCTTCACGTAGTCGCGGAGGACGGAGAGGAACGTCGCCCCGAACGTGGTGCGGCCCCGAAGTCGCAGAATCACTTCCGGGTTCATCGCACCGGACGGATCAGGCAGGCGCGCCTGGAGAGTCCGGGCGCCCGCGTAGAAGAGGCTGCCGTAGACGTCGAGAACGATGATCTGCCCGTCCGTGAGGGTCCGCGGCGCGGGCTGCTCGCGCAGGGTGCCGTCGTCTCCGGGAACCAGTTCGACCACCGACAGGTCCATCGCTTCCTGGTTGAGCTGCAGCAGCAGCGACAGCGCGACACCGATCCCCACGGCGGCAGCAACGGGAAGCAGCAGCGTCGCAACGAAAGTCGTCACGAGCGCGATTTGCGAGCTGGGTCCGGTCTGCAGGATCACCCGGATCACACCGGGCCGAATGGAGCCGACGGCGGCGTAGATCAGCACCGCGGCCAGCGTCGGCATCGGCACCTTGCCGACGAGGCCCGAGAAGACGACCAGGATCACCAGCATCCAGACGCCCGACCACACGGCGCCCCACCGGCCCCGCGCCCCCGCGGTCACGTTCAGTGCCGTCTGGCCCACGGAGCCGCCCACGGGCATGCCCCGAACAGCGCCGCGCTGACGTTGCCGACGCCCTGCGCCGAGAAGTCGGTGTTCGCGTCCGATCGGCTGCCGTCCCGGTTGGGTGCGGACTCGGCCACGCCGGCACCCTGGACCAACACGATCACCGCGACCGCGAGCGCTCCGCTCAACACTTCGAACGAGAACGCGCCGAAGTCGGGCAGCACCGGCAGCGGCAGCCCGGTCGGGATCGTCCCGACGTCCGAGACCCGGTCGACGGTGTCCCAGCCGAGCGCGATCACGACGACGGTGGGGACCACGAGCGCCAACAGCGAACTGAACAACGCCAGCCGCGTGCGGGCCAGGACCACCATGAGGAGCAGCGCCGTCGCGCCGGTGACCAGCGCATGCCAGTCGATGCGCAACGGGTTGGAGATCACGTCGAAGAACTTCGCCGCCGCGAACGGCCCGGTCGCGGCGGCCCCGAGCAGGTCCGGCACCTGCCCGAGGATGATGTTCACCGCGATGCCGGTCAGGAAGCCGGTCATCACCGAGTGCGACACGAAGCGGGTGTAGCGGCCCAGGCGCAGCAGCGCTGCCGCGACCATGATCAGGCCCGCGATCAGCGTGAGCAGCACCACCGCGCCCGATCGGTCCGCCTCCGGGAGGTCCGCTACCGCCGATCCCGCCGCCAGGGCGGCGGCACTGGTCGTGGTGATCACCATCAGTTTCGTGCTGGTCTGCAACCCGCCGAAGAGCGGACCAGCGAAGCTCGCGTACAGCCCGTGGACCGGGTTGATACCGGCGAGCACGCCTGACGCCATCCCGTCGGGCACGCTGCTGATCGCCCCGGGGATGCCCGCGATCAGGTCGTTCTTGAACGAACCCCGCTCCGGAAGACGTGAGCGCACCCATCGCCGCACGGCACCGACCACTCCAGCCATGCGTGCAGTGTGCGCAGCCGCGGCGGTTGCGTCCTCACTCCCGGGGGATGAGGTTGCCCCTGCCGACGAGGCGGATCTTGGCGTCGATGCGGTAGATGCGCGGGTCGTCTGCCGGGATGCGGAACGTCTCGTGGACGTGCGCGGTGGCCAGCGTGCGGCCGAACAGGCCGGCGTCGATCAGGTAGTCGGCGATCACGTCGTCGCCCTCGACCCGGTAGCGCTCCTCGCGAATCGCTCGAATCATGCGGAACTGCGGGCCTCGGGAAAGGCTGCGGCGCAAATGATTCCCCGAAAAGCCGGTTTCAGACCGACCTCGTAGCGCACCGCATTCGGCGCGTACGGCACGGAATCGCCATCGTGGCTGAGCAGGGCGGCGACGTACGTCCGGGCCGCTTCGAGCTGTGCAGTCATGTGACACAGTCGACCACGCCGAACCCCCTTCGAGTGTGAATTTGATCCCCACCGCTCACGTGCTATCGGAGCGCAGGGGTACAGTGCCTTCTATGCAGCGCGCGCTCCTTCTTGGGTGCCGCGGCGGGGTCTGACCAGACTGGCCTCCCGTCGCGGGTCCTCTCGTGCGCCGGTCGCCTCAGCTGTAGGACTCGTACGTCCTCACTCGAACCTGGAGATCAATCCCATGTCCCCGCTGACGCTTTTACTTCCGGATCGCGCACCATCACGCCGCCGTCCAAGCCTGCACCCGCTGATCAGCCGGTGTGGAACACCCAGAAGAACTCGTCGATGCCGACGTTCCGCTACCGCTCGTTCGGTGAGGAGGTCGAGCCCGTCTCCCTGCCCGAGCGCACCTGGCCCGACAAGGTCATCGACCGCGCCCCGCAGTGGTGCGCCGTGGACCTGCGCGACGGCAACCAGGCGCTGATCGACCCGATGAGCCCGGCCCGCAAGCGCCGCATGTTCGAGCTGCTGGTGCGGATGGGTTACAAGGAGATCGAGGTCGGCTTCCCGTCGGCGAGCCAGACCGACTTCGACTTCGTCCGCGAGATCATCGAGGACAACGCGATCCCCGACGACGTCACCATCCAGGTGCTGACGCAGTCGCGCCCCGAGCTGATCAAGCGCACCTTCGAGGCCTGCGACGGCGCGAAGAACGTGATCGTGCACTTCTACAACTCGACGTCGATCCTGCAGCGTCGGGTCGTGTTCCGTGCCGACAAGGACGCCATCAAGAAGATCGCGACCGACGCCGCCGCGCTGGTGCTGGAGGAGGCGAAGAACCACCCCGACACCAACTGGCGCTGGGAGTACTCGCCCGAGTCGTACACCGGCACCGAGCTGTCGTACGCCAAGGAGGTGTGCGACGCGGTCGTCGAGACCCTGGGTGCCACCCCCGACAACCGGGTGATCATCAACCTGCCCGCCACCGTCGAGATGGCCACGCCCAACGTGTACGCCGACTCGATCGAGTGGATGCACCGCAACCTGGCCAAGCGCGACAGCATCATCCTGTCGCTGCACCCGCACAACGACCGCGGCACCGGTGTCGCGGCCGCCGAGCTGGGCTACCAGGCCGGTGCGGACCGCATCGAGGGCTGCCTGTTCGGCAACGGTGAGCGCACCGGCAACGTGTGCCTGGTGACGCTGGGTCTGAACATGTTCACGCGCGGCGTCGACCCGCAGATCGACTTCTCGAACATCGACGAGATCCGTCGCACGGTCGAGTACTGCAACCAGCTGCCGGTCCACGAGCGCCACCCGTATGGCGGCGACCTGGTCTACACCGCGTTCTCGGGCAGCCACCAGGACGCGATCAACAAGGGCCTGGACGCGATGAAGGCCACGGCCGACAGCCAGAACGCCGACGTCGACGACGTCGTGTGGGAGGTCCCCTACCTGCCGATCGATCCCAAGGACGTGGGCCGCACGTACGAGGCCGTCATCCGCGTCAACTCGCAGTCCGGCAAGGGCGGCGTCGCGTACATCATGAAGGCCGACCACGGTCTGCAGCTGCCGCGCCGCCTGCAGATCGAGTTCTCGCAGGCCGTCCAGAAGATCACCGACGGCGAGGGCGGCGAGGTCTCGCCGAAGGAGATGTGGGACGTCTTCTACGAGGAGTACCTGGCCCCGGTCAACCCGCTGGAGCGCATGCGCCAGAAGGTGACGGCGGCCGAGGAGGACGGCGGCGTCGACTCGATCACCGCGGTAGTCAAGGTGGGCGGTGCCGAGCAGGAGATCTCCGGCTCCGGCAACGGCCCGCTGGCCGCGTTCGTCGACGCGCTGGGCACCATCGGCTTCGACGTCCGCGTCCTGGACTACTCCGAGCACGCGATGTCCGCCGGTGACGACGCACAGGCCGCGGCGTACGTCGAGTGCGCGGTGACGCTGCCCGACGGCACCAGCAAGGTCGTGTGGGGCGTCGGCATCGCCACCTCCATCACCACGGCGTCGCTGCGCGCCGTCGTCTCGGCGGTCAACCGCGCGCACTGAGTTTCGTTCTGTCGGAGGGGTCGCATCCATGGGGTGCGGCCCCTCCGGCGTTTCCGGGTTCGGCCTGAGCGCCCATTCCTTCCCTCCTGACGCGGAATCCCGCGCGAACTCTCGAGGAGGGGGCGCTCAGGCCGACCTCCCGAAACGCGATGTCCGATTTCCGCTGGCCCGACGGGACGCCGTGACCGCATGCTGGTGTGGTGATCGGCGACGATGGCAGGTACGAGGCGGTGCGCAGTCGCGATGCGCGGTTCGACGGCGAGTTCTTCTTCGCCGTCGCCACCACCGGCATCTACTGCCGGCCGAGCTGTCCGGCGACCACCCCGAAACGCACGAACGTGCGCTTCTTCCGCACCGCGGCCGCAGCCCAGGGCTCGGGGTTCCGCGCCTGTCGACGCTGCCGGCCCGACGCGGTGCCCGGATCGGCGGCGTGGGACGCGCGCGCTGACGTCGTCGGGCGGGCGATGCGCCTGATCGCCGACGGTGTCGTCGACCGCGAGGGGGTACCCGGGCTGGCCGCCCGCCTCGGCTACAGCGCCCGGCAGATTCAGCGCCAACTCGTCGCGGAGGTCGGCGCCGGTCCGACGGCACTGGCACGGGCGCAACGAGCCCACACGGCGCGGATCCTGCTGCAGACGACGTCCATGCCGGTGACCGACGTCGCGTTCGCTGCGGGGTTCGCCAGCGTGCGGCAGTTCAACGACACCGTCCGCGACATCTACGCGGCCACGCCGACGGGCCTGCGCGACGCGCGGCCCCGGTCGTCGACCCGCTTCGGGGACGTGGGTGCCGCCGGTGCGGCGTCCGGGGTTCCGCTGCGACTGCCGTTCCGTGGCCCGTACGCGGTCGCCGAGATGTTCGACGCCCTCGCCGCGGACCTCGTGGCGGGCGTCGAGGAGATGACGGGCGACGCCCCGCGCCGCCGATACCGGCGCACGCTGCGCCTTCCGCACGGTGTCGGGATCGCCGAGGTCGGTGAGGCCGGCGGGGACGGCTGGCTGGACTGCCACCTGTGCCTGCAGGATCTGCGCGACCTCACGACCGCGACACAGCGGGTGCGGCGCCTGTTCGACCTCGATGCGGATCCCGATGCGGTCGCCGAACGCCTCGTCGTGGACCGGGCTCTCTCCCCGTCGTGGCGGCCCGGCCCGGTCTGCGGTCGCCGGGAACCGTCGACCCCCACGAACTCGCTGTCCGAGCAATCGCCGGCACCGCGGCGGCACAGGTGGTGCAGCGGTACGGGCAACCGCTCGGCACCGCGCGCGGCGGCCTGACGCACCTGTTTCCCCGGGTCGAGGACCTGGCCGACGCCTCGCTGGACGAGCTGACTGTTTCCGCCCGGCGGACACTCCAGGTGCTTGCTCGACGCCTCGCCGACGGCCAGATCGCGCTCGATGCCGGCGTGGACCGGGCCGCCGCCGAGAAGGCCCTGCTCGACATCCCCGGCATCGGACCGCCACCGCGGCCTACATCCGGATGCGCGGCCTCGGCGACCCCGACGTCCTGCTGACCGACGACGCCGACATCCGAGGGGGAATGGCCCGGCTCGGTCTCGACGCGGTCGACGCCGATCGCTGGCGGCCGTGGCGGACCTATGCCGGACTCCACCTCGCCGCGGCCGCCCGCGATCGTCGAAACTCTCTCAGCGGGTGGTGAATCCGCCGTCGATGGCGAGCGCGGCACCCGTGATGAACGACGCCTCGTCGCTGAGGAGGAACGCGACGAACGGCGCGATCTCGGCGGGCTGCGCGATGCGGTTCACGGGGTGCAGCGACTCGATGTAGGCGAGCGCCTCGTCGGTGGTGGCCATCGACCCCCGCGCGAGCGGGGTGTCCACGCCGCCGGTGGTGATGGCGTTGACCCGCACACCCTGCGCGGCCACCTCGAGCGCCACCGACCGGGTCAGCCCCACGACCGCGTGCTTGGCGGCGACGTAGGGCGCGGCCTCCGGAAGCGCCACGACGCCCATGTTGGAGGCGTTGTTGACGATCGCACCGCCGGTCTCGAGCACCGCGGGAATCTGGTGCTTGAGGCAGTTGAAGACGCTCGTCACGTTCTGCGCCAGTTCGGCGTTCCAGGTGTCCGCGTCGATCGTCGAGATCGGGCCCGACGCGTTCACGCCACCTGCGTTGTTGAAAGCGCCGTCCAGCCGGCCGAATTCGGCGATCGCGGTCGTGACGAGCTGAGCGGCGTCGTCCTCGACCGACACGTCGGCGGGGACAAAGACCGCCGTGCCACCGGCCGCCCGCTCACCGACGTCCTTGCGTCGACTGCCGATGACGACGGCAGCGCCCTCGGCGGCGAGACGGCGGGCCACCGCGAGACCGATTCCTGACGATCCGCCGGTGACGATGAAGACCTTGGATTCCAAACGTGCAGACATGATCGAGCCCTTTCGGAGGGGGTACGGGGATCGGCGCCTCCATCAGGGTGCTGCTCGACGGCAGTGCCTGCTGGCGGGAATCGGACGTTGCGTCGTAGCGAGGAGTGGGCGCTCAGGCCGACGCTGCCCGCACCAGGTTCCGCCCCGACCCCACCAGCAGGACCACGCACACGACGACGGCGGGCCACACCAGGACCAGGCCGACGGGGCGCAGCCAGGCGGCGTCCGACGACGTCGCCACGGTCAGCGACGCCGCCGACGTCATGCCCATGGGGAAGGCGGTGGACCAGCGGCGCACGTCGTAGTGCAGTCGCGGCCAGCGAATCTCGGAGACCACCAGGATCGCGTAGCCGGTCATCGCGAGGCACACGATGACGGTGCCCGCGACCTGGATCGCATGATGCACTCCCTCGGACCAACCGGCGGCCTCCGTCGCCGGTGCGAGCTTGCCTGCGGCCACCGCACTGATCGCGAGGCCACCCGCGAACACCCATTGATCGCCCGCGCCGACGCGAAACTGGTTGTACGAGAAGCGGACGAACACCACCAGGTAGAAAAACAGCCCCAGCAGGAAAGCCACGAACGCGGGCACGGTCAGCCAGTGCGCCGGCGCCGACACGACGAGCACCGCCCCGAGCGCCGCCCACCCGACGGGGTTCCAGTCCAACAGCACGCACCGAGCCCCGAGCACGCACGTCGCGGCGACACCAGTCAGTGCCTGTGGGGCGTTTGCCTCGTTCACCCAGCGGACGCGGTCGCCCAACAGGCGTCCGGCGAACACCGCGACCAGCACGATCCAGATGAGTCCGCCGACGACCAGCCAGATCAGCGAGAACCACTCGACATCCGCGAGTTGCAGCGCCACCGACACGATGCCGGCCGACATGGCCGCGGCGCCGGCGCCTGCCGGAATGGCGGTCAGCGCGCGGCCCACGACCCGCAACGACACGATCAGGTGTCGGCTGCGGCGACGGGCACTGCCGGACCGGTCTGTGCCGTCGACCCGTCGGACGGTACCTGGTCTTCGGCGACCGGCGGGTCGTCGTCCGGTGGTTCGTCGCCCGGCAGTTTCGACTCGTCCGGGGCCTTCTCCCCGATCAGGACGTTGACCCAGCGAGTGGACGGGTCGATGTCGAGCAGCATCGCCTTGACCAGGAGCGTCAGCGGAATCGCGAGCAGGGCGCCGAGCGCGCCGAGCACCCAGGTCCAGAACACCAGCGACAGGAACGTCATCGTCACGCTGATGCCGACGGCGTCGCCCACGAATTTCGGCTGGATGATCGACTGGATGACGAAGTTGATCACGCAGTAGACGACGACGACCCACGCCATCAGGCCCGGCCCGCCCTCGAGCAACGCCAGCAATGCCGGCGGGATGAGCCCGATGACGAACCCGATGTTGGGAATGTAGTTGGTGATGAACGACAGCAGTGCCCACAGCACGGGCAGCGGGACGCCCATCAGCCAGAGCGCCCCACCGTCGAAGACTGCGACGATGAGACCGAACACGGTGGAGACGACAAGGTACTTGCGCGTTCCGTGAGCGAAAGTCGAAAGGGCATAGGAGATTTCGGGCCGAGCGCGCGCAATGATACGCATCTTCTCACCCATGGCCATCCCGTCGAAGGCCATGAACAGTAGCAGCGCGAGAACGAAGAAGAGGTTCGAGAACACTCCGAGCAGGCTCTGCAGAATCGATTCCAGAAAGGTGACGACCTTGCCTAGGTCGATGCCGCTCAGGGCGTTGTGGATCTGGTCGGAATTGACGCCCGCATCAGCCAGCGTCGAGCGCAGACCGTCGAGGAGGTCGTCGACGGTGTCCGCGTACTGCGGCAACTCGGTGGCCAGCTGGGCGGCCGACAGCACCAGCGCGCCGATGAGGCCCAAGAGGATCAGGTTCACCACGATCAGTGCGCCCGCCATGCCGACCCACTTGGGCAGCCCCCTGCGCTGCGCCCACGACTGGATCGGCTGCACAGCGATGGTGAGCATCAGGGCCAGGAACACGGGGCCGACGATCCCGGCGAACACCTTGATCCCAGCGATCGAAACGACCACACCCGCGCCCGCCAGCAGCACGATCAAACCGCGGGGGATCGCCCACGGTGCCGGCGCCAGAGATAGCGCCGGCACCGAAGTCGCTGTCCGCGTGGATGGTGATTTATGTGAGAGCATCAGCATTCCCTCCCGGACCGAGAACGACCCGCGCGATCACTCCGCGAAAACTTCGCGCAGGTGAGCTTCCTGCTCGTGCGACAGGTTCGTGGAGATCAATTCGGCGTGCTGGCCGTGGAATTCCTCGTGGACGCGGTCGAGGGTCTCGTCCGACGTGAGGACGCACAAGGCCGACGTCCCGGGGTGATCTTGTCCTTGAGGCGCTTGATGAAGTCGTCGTCGATCCCGACGTCGCTCAGCGCCCCGCTCACCGCACCGACCGCGGCGCCCACGACAGCGCCGATCAGCGGGATGAAGAACAGGATGCCGAACAGCAAGCCCCAGAACGTGCCCCCCAGTGCGCCGATACCAGCGAGGTTCGTGAGTTGGCGGGTCTTCGGCTTCTTCCGCCCCTCCGGCCAACTCACCACTGCGGCATCGTGAATGGATATCAATGCCTCCTTCTGGAGGTCTTCCAGCGTCGTGATCGCGGTGTCCGCCCCGGTCGGGGATGCGAACTTCCAGACGGTCAATGTTCCAGCCATGGGGCTCTCCTCGCACAGTGGGGTCCGGCCGGGTCGGCCTCACCAGCACCGTACGAACAGAGTCACCACGAAACCTCACACATTTCGGGTGAACGCACGACAGCAGAGCAGCTAGACGATCCTGCGCAGGATCTTGATCTTCCGGTCCGTGTAGGGCGGGTAGACCAGGCTGGGTCCGGCTTGAAGGGCTGCACAAGTACGCCTTTTCGATGGCTGAACGTCTCGAAGCCCCACTTGCCGTTGTAGGCGCCGATACCGCTGCGGCCGACCCCGCCGAACGGCAGTCCCGGCACCGCATAGTGCACCGCGGCATGGTTGACGACGGCGCCGCCCGAACTGATGTCGGACAACAGCCGGCGCCGAACGGCATGCGACCTGGTGAAGAAGTAGGCCGCGAGGGGCTTCGGTCGGGCATGCACGAAGTCGATGGCGTCGTCCAGCGAATCGACCGTCAACACAGGCAGAATCGGCCCGAAGATCTCCTCGTGCAGGACCGAATCGTCGGGATCGGGGTCCACCAGCACGGTCGGCTCCATCGTCAGCGTGGCTCGATCCGCTCCACCGCCGAATACGACCGTGCCACCGGTGCGTGCCAAATATTCGGTGAGGCGGGCTAAGCGCCTCTCGTCGACGATCCGCATTCCGAGTGACGGAGCGCCGGAGCGGAACTCGGTGATGGTGCGAACGAGGCGGTCCACCAGACCGTCTCGAACGGCTCGATCGACCAGCACGTAGTCGGGCGCGAGACAGGTCTGGCCCGAGTTGACGAGCTTCGTCCACGCGATGCGGCGCGCCGCAACGTCGAGGTCCGCATCGCTGGTGACGATCGCCGGACACTTGCCACCGAGTTCGAGGGTCACGGGCGAGAGCCGTTGGGCTGCGCCGGCCATGACCTTCCTGCCGATCTCGGTACCACCGGTGAAGAACACGTGGTCGAACCCCTGCGACAAGAGTTCCTGCGTGACGCTCGCATCCCCCTCGGTCACGGCAACGGAGTCGGAGTCGACGTATTCGGGAAGCAGTCGGGCCAGCAGCCGCGACGACTCCGGGGCCATCTCGGATGGTTTGACCACCGCGCAGTTCCCGGCCGCCACCGCGGCGACGAGTGGATTGAGGGTGAGCGCGACCGGGTAGTTCCACGCCCCGATGACGAGCACCACCCCGAGTGGCTCGTACTGCACCCAGCCCACCGCGGGCATCCGATTGAGCGGCACGGGTTGCGGCCGTCGACGCATCCACCAGCGAACCCGTTTACGCGCGTATGCCGCCTCGTTTCTGACGGTGGAGATGTCGGTGAGCAAGGATTCGACCGGGTCACGGTCGAGATCCGCGGCGAGCGCACGTACGATCTCGCTCTCGCGCTCGACCATCATGAGCTCGATGCCGCGTAACTGTTCGATTCGCCAACGCGCGCTCCGGGTCCGGCCGGTGGCATACACCCGGCGAAGGCCGTCGACGACTTCTGCGACCCGGGTCCGGCGGCCGTGGTGTCGGGATTCGTGGTCAACTCGTTCGTCATGGCGGACCCGCCTCGATGATGTCGAGTGAGGAGTGCCTGGCGCACAGCGACATTGGAGAGGGGCACGTGCGTCTTCGCGTCCGTCCTCACAACCGTTCGATCGGGGCCGAGCGCCCCGCGTACCTGTCATCGACTGTTGTCGTCAAGCGCGTGTCAGTCAAGACCCCCGTGCGGTTACAGCCTGTTCAATGGCGGGGTAACTCGTCCGGAAACCGGTAGTCGCAGCCGAGTTCGTCGGTGGACCGCGTTCCCCACTCGTCGCGGAACCACGCGACGCACGCGTCGGCGACCAGTCGGACGTCGCGGGTGAACAGGTAGCCGTCGGTGCAGTCGGCGAAGTGGTCGTCGAAGAACCAGTGGTCCAGCGGCAGTCCGTCGACCGAGTAGTCGGCGAGCGTGAGTTGATCGAGGACGGTGCGCGACCTCCGGAGCAGCAGGACACCGTCGTCGAGCACCTGGATCTGTGCGCACACGACTTCTTCGCCCTCGTCGTGGCTGCGGTATTCGCTCGGCCCCATCTCGAGCATGAACGCCACTGGCTGGTCGGTCAGCGAGTCGACCAGCCAGTCGACCATCCCTGCCCACGAAACCCCCGACGATCGCGCATAGTCGGCCACCGTTCTCCCTCCCTCGGTCAGCGACCCCTCCCCGACGAACCTATCGGTCGGCTACGACACCTCGGCGGGCACACCTCCTCACGGCGTCACGATCGCGAAGCTCGGATCCGTGTCGTCCAGATAGTTGGCGAACTCGCTCAGTCTGCGGACATCTCCCACCGCGTCGACCCGCCCGTCGGCTATGGCCTCGGGCAGGTCGACCAGGCCGAGCAGGACCCCGAACAGCAGGGAACGCGTGATGACGAACCGGGCATCCGGATCGGGGACGGGACGAGCGTCGTCGAGGTCCCAGTGCACGAGCACGCCGTTGCGCAGTTCCATCCGGTGCACACGTTCGTCGTCGATGATGTCCCAGTCGATCACGATGCGGGCGTGCCACGCCTTGGGTCCGTCGACGCGCAGCGAGATCGCATCGAACAGTTGCTCCACCGACAGGGTCCGTGCGAGGTCGGGTGCCGCCACCTGAGTCTGGGAACCGATTGGGCCACTGCGCAGTTCCATCGCTCCCGTGAGGTAGGCGTTGCGCCAGGCAGCGTTCTCGGCACCGTACCCGAGTTGTTCGAGCGTGGCGGCCTGCAGTTCTCGGGCGTCGACGTTGTCGGGGTCGGCGAACACGACGTAGTCGACGACCTGCGCGACCCATCGGAAATCACCGTCCTCGAACGACTTCCGCGCCTTGCGTAGGACCTCCTCGGGTCCGCCCATGAACTCGACGTGCCGCTTCGCCGATTCGACGGGCGGATAGTCCCACAGGTGCGCGGGATTACCGTCGAACCATCCTGCGTAACGCTGGTAGATGGCCTTGACGGTGTGACTGACCGAACCGTAGTAGCCCCGTGCGTGCCACGACTTCCCGAGGACGGGCGGCAGCTCGAGCTCCTCGGCGATCTCGATACCGGTGCTGCCCTGGTTCATTCGTCGAACGGTCTGATCGTGCAGATAGGCGTACACGTCCCGCTGCCGGGCGAGGAACTCGGTGAGCCGCTCGGTCCCCCATGTGGGCCAGTGGTGGGACGCGAACAGCACGTCCGAGTCGGCCGCGTACCGATGGATCGCATCGGTGAGGTGCTTGGCCCAGACGTGCGGATCCCGCACCGGTGCCCCACTCAGCGTGAGGAGGTTGCGCAGCGTGTGGGTTGCGGTCTCCGCCAGGCACAGCGCCCGCCGGTCCGGCAGGTGGAAGTTCATCTCGGCCGGAGCCCCGGTGCCCGGCGTCGTCTGGAACTCGAACTGGACGCCGTCGACCGTCTCGGTGTGGCCTGTGTGTTCGACGAGGACCGTGGGCGCGATCAGCGTGACGGTTCCGGTCGACGTCGGCCCGCCGGCGCCGGATCGGACCGACCCGCGCGGGTTCCGTGGCAGCGCGGTCCCGTTCATGTACACGGCGCGGCGGGCCGTCGCCGTGCCGACGTACACGTTCTCGGAGACCGCGTGTTCGATCAGACCGGCCGGCGCGATCACCGGGCAGCGACCGGCCTCGACGGACTCGATGTCGGTGACGCCCTTGACGCCGCCGAAATGATCGACGTGCGAATGGGTGTGGATCACCCCGACAACGGGGCGGTCTCCGCGGTGCTCCCGGTAGAGGGCCAGCGCCGCCGCGGCGGTCTCGGCGCAGCTGAGGGGATCGATGACGACGACACCGGTGTCGCCCTCGACGATCGTCATGTTCGAAATGCCCAGACCGCGAACCTGGTAGATACCGCCGCACACCTCGAAAAGTCCCTGCTTGGCGGCGAGTCGACTCCGCCTCCACAGGTTCGGATTCACCGTCGGCGGGCACTCGGCGTCCAGGTACGGGTAGGAGTCGTTGTCCACACGACGGTTCCGTCGGCGGCCCGGACCACGCTGGTAGTCCTGGCCGCCACGAAGCCGCGCTCGACGTCGGCGGCGTCCTCGTCGGGCAGGGATGCCACGGATCGCGCGTTGGCCGCGGCGATCTCGGGTGTCGCATCTGCCGGAACCGTCATCGCGAAGCCCCTATCGGAAGTCACATTCGTGGATCGGTTCGCGTCAATCATCACCCGTTCATCGATTATTCGTTGCGACTTGGATTTCACCCGCCCCGAATGACGCAATTGAGCCGCGGTCTGTGTCACAGTCAGATGCACTTTCGACCGACCATGTGAATGGAGCCGTCCTCATGGACTCTTTCTGGGATTTCTCTGGGTGATTCTCGTCAGCTTCGCGTTCATCGCGTACTTGATGCTGCTGTTCTCGATCATCACGGACCTGTTCCGGGATCACAAGAGCTCCGGCTGGGTCAAGGCGATCTGGGTGGTCTTCCTGATCATCCTCCCGTTCATCACTGCGCTGGTCTATCTGATCGTCAAGGGCGACGACATGACGAAGCGCTCGGTGCGGGCCGCCCAGCAGATGCAGGACGCGCAGGAGTCCTACATCCGTCAGGTCGCGGGCAAGTCGAGCGCCGACCAGATCGCCGACGCGAAGGCTCTGCTCGACGCCGGAACCATCACGCAGGATGAGTTCCAGTCGCTCAAGGCCAAGGCGCTGGCGAGCTGACCCCGCGATTCCGCTTCGCGATGCCGCGTCCCTGTGTGGGGCGCGGCATCGTCGTTTCCGGACGTGGCGGCCGCCATACCGCAACACGTCCCTTTCCTGCCTGTGGAAAACTCGGCACGTGGGAACTAGCACTCGGATGACACTGCGGGGCCGTCTGGCGCTGCGCGCGGCCGCGGCGGCGGCGTGGGCGTCGCAGAAGGCCGGCCGCGGCAAGGGCTCGATGATCGGCGGCCTGATCGCCCTCAAGATCGACCCGACGCTGATGCAGCAGCTCGGCCGCGGACGCCGGACGGTCGTGATCACCGGCACCAACGGCAAGTCCACCACCACCCGCATGACCGCGGCTGCGCTGGCGACGGTCGACGAGGTCGCTACGCAGGCCGACGGCGCCAACATGGACGCCGGAATCGTGGCGGCGCTCTCCGCCCGCGTCGACGCCCCGCTGGCCGCGCTCGAGGTGGACGAACTGCACGTCCCGCACGTGTCGGACGCCGTGAACCCCGAGGTCGTGGTGCTGCTGAACCTGAGCCGCGACCAGCTGGACCGAGTCGGCGAGATCAACATGATCGAACGCAAGCTGCGCGCCGGGCTCGAGCGCCATCCGGACGCGATCGTGGTCGCGAACTGTGACGACGTGCTGGTCACCTCGGTCGCCTACGACTGCAAGAACGTGATCTGGGTGGCCGCCGGCGGCGGCTGGGCCGGCGACTCCGTCAGCTGCCCGCGCACCGGCGAGCCGATCGTGTGGGACGGCCCGCACTGGCGCAGCACCGGCTCGGACTTCGCGCGCCCGACACCCGACTGGTGGCTCGACGACGACAACCTGTACGGGCCGGACGGTCTCGTGATCCCGATGAAGCTGACCCTTCCGGGCAAGGCGAACCGCGGCAACGCGGCGCAGGCCGTGGCCGCGGCCGTCGCGATGGGCGCGGAGGCGGAGGACGCCGTCGCCGCCGCGTCGATCGTCGAGGAGGTCGCCGGCCGGTACAGCACAGTGCAGGTGGGCTCACACTCGGTACACATGCTGCTGGCGAAGAATCCGGCCGGCTGGCAGGAGGCGCTGTCGATGATCGACCACAGCGTCGACGGCCTCGTCATCGCCGTCAACGGTCAGGTGCCCGACGGCGAGGACCTGTCGTGGCTGTGGGACGTGCGCTTCGAGCACTTCGAGGGCGTCAAGGTGGTCGCGGCCGGCGAACGCGGCACCGACCTCGCGGTACGGCTCACGTATGCGGGCGTCGAGCACACCCTCGAGCACGATCCGATGCGGGCGATCGCGTCGTGTCCGCCCGGACGGGTCGAGGTGCTCGCGAACTACACGGCCTTCCGTGACCTGAACACCGCAATCGCGAAGGAGAACAGCCGCGATGTCTGAGTCCACGGTCCGCATCGGCCTCGTCCTGCCCGACGTCATGGGCACCTACGGCGACGGCGGCAACGCCCTGATCCTGCGACAGCGCCTGCGCATGCGCGGCTACGACGCCGAGATCGTCGACATCACCCTCAGCGATCCGGTGCCCGAGTCGCTCGATCTGTACACCCTCGGCGGTGCGGAGGACTCGGCGCAGCGGCTCGCGACGCGGCACCTCAAGACCTACCCGGGGCTGCAGAAGGCGGCCGAGCGGGGTGCCCCGGTGCTGGCGATCTGCGCGGCGATCCAGGTCCTCGGACACTGGTACGAGACGTCGGGCGGCGAACGCGTGGAGGGTGTGTCGATGCTCGACGCCACCACGTCCCCGCAGGAGAAGCGTTCGATCGGTGAGGTCATCACGACGCCGCTGATCGACGGTCTCACCGCTTCCCTGTCGGGCTTCGAAAACCACCGCGGCGGAACGACTCTCGGCCCCGACGCCAAGCCGGTCGGTCGCGTGACGCACGGCGTGGGCAACGGTGTCGGCGACGGGCTCGAGGGCGTCACGCAGGGTTCGGTGATCGGCACCTACATGCACGGTCCCGTCCTGGCCCGGAACCCGGAGTTCGCCGACCTGCTGCTGAAGCGCGCCCTCGGCGTCGACGAGCTGCCGCCGCTGGATCTGCCCGAGGTGGATCTGCTGCGCCGCGAGCGGCTGCGGGTGCGCTGACCCGAACCTACGTGCGCCTCACAGGACGAAATCGCTGGAGGCTCGCGAAATCAGTTCGGGCGCGAGCCTTTCCGAGGTCACCTCGGTGCCGCCGAGGATCGAGACCAGCATTCGCACACTCTCGCGGCCCATCGCGTGCATCGGCGAACGCACCGTGGTGAGTGCCACGGTCATCTCCGCGGCGAGAGGAACGTCGTTGTACCCGATCACCGCGACGTCCCGACCCACCTCCCGACCGGCGTCACGGAGCGCGCCGTAGGCACCGATCGCGGCGAAGTCGTTGGTGGCGAAGATCGCGGTGAGGTCGGGCGACCGCTCGAGCAGCGTAGCGGCACCCTGGCGGCCGCCCGCCGCGTCGAACCCGGTGTAGACGATGTCGTCACCGGAGACGGGATGGCCTGCGCGGGCGAACGCCTCGATGAACCCGCTGGTGCGGTCCACCGTGGTGCTCGCGAACGGTAGACCCGCGATGACGCCGACCCTGCGATGGCCGCGCGTGAGGAGGTGCTGCGCGGCGAGCGCACCGCCAGCGCAATCGTCGCACGTCACCGACGGATACTCACCGGCGCGACGAGACACCAGGACGAACGGAGTCCCACGTTCGGCGATACCGTCGAGGAATCGGTGATCCAGGTGCGCGTCGCCGAAGATGAGCCCGTCGACGTTCCTGGCCAGCAGCATCTCGGTCCGTGTCAGCTGGTTCTCCGGATTGTCGAGCGAGTTCGTCACGAAGGTCGAGAGGCCGGACTCCTCCGCGGCCTCCTCGATGCCCTCGTAGATCGTGGCGAGCACGTAGTCGGACAGTCGAGGAACCAGCACACCGATGAGGTTCGTGCGGTTCGTCCGCAGGCTCGCGGCATGCAGGTTCGGTCGGTAGCCGAGGCTGTCTGCGAGCGTCCGGATGCGTTCGGCGGTTGCCGCCGACGCGATGCGCGTGCCCGGCGCCGACGTTCCGTTGAGGACACGCGAGACAGTCGACACGTGAACGCCCAGTTCGTCGGCAATGAGCCGCAACGTAGCCCGCGGCTTCTTCGGGTTCCCCACGACAGTCGATCCTTCCACGCCATGTAAACGCTGTGAAACGTAGCCCGCTCCCTCTTGACACGTGGCCGCGGTCACCATTCTAATGAGCGCAAACGTTTGGCCCAAACGTTTGCGCAACTGAAGGGACGTCATGAGCAAGGTTGTCGTGCTCGCCACCGGCGGGACCATCGCCTCCCGCAACAACTCGTCGGGTAATGCCGTCGCGGCCGACGACGTCTCCATGCTGCTCGCATCCGTCGTCCCCGGCGGAATCCGGATCGAGGGCCGTGACGTCCTCACCACCGGCAGCTATCTACTCACGCCTGGCGACCAGCTGACGATCGTCCACGCGGTCCACGAGGCACTCGTCGATCCGGATGTCAGCGGTCTCGTCGTCACCCACGGAACCGACACGATGGAGGAAACGGCCTACCTCTGCGACCTCCATCGGGCCGGCGACCGGCCCGTCGTGTTCACAGGCGCCCAGCTCGCCGCGGACGCCAAGGAGTGGGACGGGGCCCGGAACATCGGCGACGCCGTTCTCGTCGCCGCGGACCCGGCTGCTCGCGGGATCGGTACGGTGATCGCGTTCAACGGGTTGGTCTTCCCCGCGGCGGGTACCCGCAAGAGCCACACGACGGCGCTCGACGCCTTCGACAACGGCGCAGGCGGTCCGCTCGGGCGCATCCACGACGGCCTGGTCGATATCCAGCGGTATCCTCAACGGCCGCAACCACTCCCGATCCCCGACTCCTTGCCGCGCGTCGACATCGTTGCCGTTCATCCCGGCGCGGACCGCACCCTGCTCGACGCCGCGGTCGATGCCGGCGCCCGAGGCATGGTCATCGTGGCGACCGGCGTCGGCAATGCCAATCCGAGCTTCGTCGAGGCCGCGCGTGACTGCATCGCCGCCGGAATCCCCGTGATCGTCGGGACGCGCGTCGCAAACGGCGACATCGTTGCCCGCTACGGCAACGGCGGTGGGGCCGACCTCGCCGAGGCCGGCGTCCTCTCGGCGGGATTGCTCCGCCCGTCCCAGGCCCGCATCCTGCTGGCGTCCGCCCTGGCCGTCGCACCTGCATCCGAGGTCGCGAACATCGTTCGCTCCCATACCCATCCCCGCGTGGTCGCCCCGGTCACGTCGCATCTGCACCGATGAAAGAGGTACGCATGTCCAAGAAGATCTACGTCAACTTCGGTGTCGACGTCGACGCCGTCGCCGGCTGGCTCGGTTCGTACGGCGGCGAGGATTCCCCGGCGACATCTCCCGCGGCCTCTTCGCAGGTGAGGTCGGAGTCCCCGTCTGGTCAAGCTCTTCGACAAGTACGACATCACGACGTCCTGGTTCGTTCCCGGCCATTCGATCGAGACCTTCCCCGCGAGATCGAACAGGTCGTCGCGGCCGGCCACGAGATCGGCGTCCACGGCTACACCCACGAGAACCCGACCGCGATGACCCGCGAGCAGGAGACCGCCGTCCTGGACCGCTGCATCGACCTGATCGAGTCCTTCACGGGTCGCAAGCCGACCGGCTACACGGCACCCTGGTGGGAATTCTCCAAGGACACCAACGAGTTGCTGGTCGAGCGAGGCATCAAGTACGACCACTCGCTCATGCACAACGACTTCACGCCGTACTACGTGCGTGTCGGCGACTCGTGGACGAAGATCGACTACAGCCAGCCTGCCGAGACCTGGATGAAGCCGCTCGAGCGGGGCGAGGAGACCGACCTGGTCGAGATTCCGGCGAACTGGCTGCTCGACGACCTGCCGCCGCAGATGTTCATCAAGTCCAGCCCCAACAGCCACGGCTTCGTCAGCCCACGACATCTCGAGGAGATGTGGCGCGACCAGTTCGACTGGGTCTACCGCGAGATGGACTACGCGATCTTCCCGATCACGATTCACCCGGACGTCTCGGGTCGGCCGCAGTCCCTGCTCATGCTCGAGCGCCTCATCGAGCACATCAACAAGCACGACGGCGTCGAGTGGGTCACCTTCGACCAGATGGCCGACGACTTCAAGGCTCGATTCCCCCGCGAGAACTGACTCGTCACCCCGACCACGAAAAGCGGTGGGAGCGCAAGGCCCGCGCTCCCACCGTTGCCCCAGCCTCCGACATCATCAGTCCCGGGAAGGACCCCCATGAGCCAGACGGCCGAGGAATTTCCAGTATCGCAAACTTCCGCTCGACCGACGAAGCAACTCCCTCGCTTCAGTATCCGCGAGACCCGTAAATCCACCATCATCGCCTTCCTGGCGTGGACGGTCGCGGTCTACGACTTCATTCTCTTCGGGACGCTCCTCCCCCGCGTCAAGGAAGACTTCGGGTGGAGCAGCTCGCACGCACTTCTGATCTCGACGTTCGTCAGTATCGGCACCGCGGTCGTCGTGCTCGGCGTCGGTCCGGTCGTCGACCGGCTCGGGCGACGCAAGGGCATGATGATCACCGTCGGCGGCACCGCCTTGTCGTCCGCGGCGACGGCCGCGTCCGGCGGCGCTTTCAGCCTCGTGGCCGCGAAGTCGATCGGAGGCATGGGACTGTCCGAACAGGCGGTCAACGCAACGTATCTCAACGAGATCTACGCGGTGTCCGAGAGCGAGGCGGTCCGCAAGCACCGCGGATTCATCTACTCCTTCGTGCAGACCGGCTGGCCCCTCGGTGCACTGCTCGCCGCCGGATTCGTCGCGCTCATGGGTTCGATCGTCGGCCCCGAGAACTGGCGCGTCGTGTTTCTCGTCGCAACCCTGCCGGCACTGATCATCGCCTTCATCTGCGCCCGCCTGAAGGAGTCCCCCAGTTCGATCTCCAGGATCGGATCCGACGCCTCCGCAAGGCCGGGAAGACGGACGAGGCCCGGGCTCTCGCGGCCGAGTACGGGATCGAGCACTCCGAGTCGAGCTCGCTGGCACGCATCTTCCAGGGCGCGAACCGCCGCAACACGATCGTGCTGTCCGTCGCGTGGATGATCAACTGGTTCGGTATCCAGACGTTCAGCGTCCTCGGCACCACCGTCCTCGAGGACGGAAGGGTTTCTCGGGCAACCTCACGCTGCTCCTGGTGGTCTTCGCGAACGTCGTCGGCGTCTTCGGGTACCTGTTCCACGGCTGGGCCGGCGACCGGTTCGGACGCCGGAACGTCATCGTCGGTGGCTGGATGGTGGGCGGAATCATGTTCGCGCTCATGCTTCTCGGACCGTCGTCGGCGGCCTTCGTGCTTCCGGCCTACATGTTCGGACTCTCTTCCTCCTCGGCCCCTACTCGGCGATGAACTTCTTCATGGCCGAGTGCTACACGACCGACTGCCGCGCCACCGGCGCCACCTTCATCGGTGCCATGAGCCAGCCGGGCGCGGTGATCGGCGGCTTCCTCCTCACCGCGATGGTCTCGGCGAGCGTGAGCTTCGGAACGGCCGCGTTCTGGGTCGGCGCCGTGGGCACCTTCGCCTCAGGACTGGTCATGTTGCTCGCCAAGAAGGTCGCCGTCACCGCCGGGTGACCCGACCGACCACTGACAGACAGGATCACGACAGATGAACAACCCCTACGACCACATGCAGGGCAAGGTGGCCGTCATCTCCGGCGCCGCCAGCGGCATCGGGCGCGAGGCCACCGTGGCCCTCGCCGAGGTCGGCACCAGGGTGGTGATCGGCACCTTCCCCGGCGATCCGCACGATCCGGTCGAAACCCTCCGCCGAGTGCAGGAGGTCGGCGGCGCGGCCGTCGTCCACGAGGTCGACGTCCGGTCGACCAGCCAGGTGGACGCCTTCGCCGAGCGGGCCCTGACCGAATGGGGACGCCTCGACTTCGCGGTCGCGAATGCCGGTGTCCTGCGTAAGCATTCGATCTCCGAGCTCGACGACACTGCCTGGGACGACATGCTCCAGGTCGACCTGACCGGCGTGATGCGGACGCTGCGCGCCGCCGCGAACCGCATGACCGGACCGGGAGCCATGGTCTCGATCTCGTCGATCGCCGGCGGCGTCTACGGATGGGGCGATCACGCCCACTACTCGGCGGCCAAGGCCGGGTCCTCGGGCTCAGCCGCGCGCTGGCCGTCGAGCTCGCCCCGCGAGGCATCCGCTCCAATGCGATCGTTCCGGGCCTCATCGAGACACCGCAGTCGTCGGACCCGGTGAACTCGCTCGGCCCCGACGGTCTCGTCGCCGCCGGCGCGAAGATCCCGTGGGGACGGGTCGGCTCGCCCGACGAGATCGCCACCGTCGTCCGCTTCCTCCTCAGCGACGAATCCCGTTACCTCACCGGGCAATCGCTCGTCGTCGACGGCGGGCTCACCACCAAGATGCAGGACTAGGAGCGATCATGGGAATTCTCGAGGGACGACACGCCCTGATCACGGGCGGCGCTAGCGGGATCGGACGCGCGATCGCCGAGGCCTACGTCGACGCGGGTGCGCGCGTCGTGATCGCGGACCGGAATCTCACCGCGGCCGAGGATGCGGCTCGAGCGATGACGGCCGACGGTGCCGTCGCGGTCGACGTCGCCGACGAGGAATCGGTACAGAGCGCGTACGACGCTGCAGTGGGCGCCATCGGGACGGTCGACGTTCTCGTCAACTCGGCCGGGATCCTCGAGGAGTCACTGCTGAGCGAGATGTCACTCGACATGTGGCGCAGGACGATCGATGTCGACCTGACGGGATCTTCCTGATGCGCCGCGCCGCTGTCCCCGCGATGGTGACCGCCCGCAACGGGCGGATCGTCAACATCGCCTCGCAGCTGGGCATCAAGGGCGGCATCGGTCTCACCCATTACTCGGCCGCGAAGGCGGGTGCCATCGCACTGACCAAGTCGCTCGCGCTCGAGGTGTCGCAGCACAACGTGTTGGTGAACGCGATCGCGCCGGGACCGATCGAGACCCCGCTGGTCGACGGGATCACCGAGGAATGGAAGCAGGCCAAGAGGCGGGACCTGCCGCTCGGTCGGTTCGGCCTGCCCTCCGAGGTAGCGCCTACAGCCGTCCTGCTGGCGTCGGACCCCGGCGGAAACCTTTACGTCGGGCAGACTCTGGGCCCGAACAGCGGCGACGTGATGCCCTGATGTGCGGCGGGTGTCCGGGAGGACGGGTCGGCGACTGGCTCGAGCTGGTCGTCCGCTCCCGCACCCAGCGCGAGGTGGTGGCCCGGATCGCCGACTCCCGGTCGGCGCGGGTCCGGGCCACCGCCAACGGCTGGACCGCGTCGACCCCGACCGGCCGTACCATCGTGGCGGATTCTCTGACCGCCATGTGGGCGGCCGTCGAATCGCTCGGCGCCCCCGAGCCGGACTGGTCGTCGATGTCGCTGCCGGCCGGGTTCGACGAACCCGCACCCCTCGCGGACCGCCGGCGGCCGGTCACGGTCGTCGCCCGCGACCTTCCGGACGCTCGCAACCGTGTCGCCACTTATCTCGCTGCACCACACTGCCATTCGCAGCGCGTGCAGCGCGTCGACTTCCCGACGGCCGAGCCCCCGTGGTGCGCTCCTTCGCGTCGACGACCGTCGCGGCACTCGTACTCAGCGGGATGGCGGCGTATGGGCACGGCCGCGGACGCACCGTGGAAGCCGTCGTCGAACAACCACACCGCACCATCCGAATGACCACCTGGGACGGCCACGGCCTCGGGCTGACCGTCGACGAATTCCGAGGAGAAGTCTCATCGAACCCGTGACGCCCCTGTTCCGAGGACCGGCCGAATCCTTGCGCCGCACCAAGATTGTCTGCACTCTTGGCCCTGCAACTGCTACTGGCGACCGTGTCCGCGAGCTCGTCGAGAGCGGGATGGACGTAGCGAGACTGAACTTCAGCCACGGCGAACATTCTGATCACGAGGACAACTACCGGCGGGTACGCGAAGCCTCCGAGGTGACAGGCCGCGCGGTCGGCATCCTGGCCGACCTGCAGGGGCCGAAGATCCGTCTCGGCCGCTTCGTCGAGGGCCGCACCGTGTGGGAGACCGGCGAGCAGATCCGCATCACGGTCGAGGACTGCGAGGGCACGCACGATCGCGTGTCGACCACGTACAAGCAGCTCGCCCAGGACGCGAAGGCGGGCGACCGGTTACTCGTCGACGACGGCAAGGTCGGCCTGGTGGTCGAGTCCGTCGACGGCGACGACGTGGTCTGCCGGGTCACCGAGGGCGGCCCGGTCTCCAACAACAAGGGTGTCTCGCTGCCGGGTATGAACGTCTCGGTGCCGGCGCTTTCCGAGAAGGACATCGAGGACCTCGAGTTCGCTCTCCGTCTCGGTGTCGACTTCATCGCCTTGTCGTTCGTCCGCTCGCCCGCGGATGTGGAACTGGTGCACGACGTGATGGACCGCGTCGGCCGGCGCGTGCCGGTGATCGCCAAGCTCGAGAAGCCCGAGGCCATCGAGAACCTCGAGGCCGTGGTGCTGGCGTTCGACGCGGTGATGGTCGCCCGTGGTGACCTGGGTGTCGAGCTTCCGCTCGAGCAGGTTCCGCTGGTGCAGAAGCGCGCGATCCAGATCGCCCGCGAGAACGCGAAGCCGGTGATCGTCGCCACGCAGATGCTCGAATCGATGATCGAGAACTCGCGTCCGACGCGCGCCGAGGCGTCCGACGTCGCGAACGCGGTGCTCGACGGCGCGGACGCGGTGATGCTGTCCGGCGAGACGTCGGTCGGCAAGTACGTCATGGAGACCGTGCAGACCATGGCCCGGATCCTCGAGGCCGTCGAGACCGATCCCGCGCGTGTGCCGCCGCTGACGCACGTCCCGCGCACCAAGCGGGGTGTCATCTCCTACGGTGCCCGCGACATCGGTGAACGTCTCGACGCCAAGGCCCTGGTCGCGTTCACGCAGTCCGGTGACACCGTCCGCAGGCTCGCGCGGCTGCACTCGCCGCTGCCGCTGCTGGCCTTCACGCCGCTGGAGGCGGTGCGCAGCCAGCTCGCGCTGTCGTGGGGCACCGAGACGTTCATCGTCGACCCGGTGAAGTCGACCGACCAGATGTTCTTCCAGGTCGACCACGCGTTGCTGTCCCTCGGCCGCTACAACCGCGGCGATCTCGTCGTGATCGTCGCGGGATCCCCGCCCGGCACCGTAGGCTCGACCAACCTGATCCACGTCCACCGGATCGGGGAGGAACACCACTAGAGGGCGCCTCGTCGTGCGCCTCGTCCCGCCAGGCGGGAGGATGCGGTCCGTCCGGTCCGCGCCCTTCCTAGCCTGGATCTCGTTGCAGCACATAACTTCCCCGATTGTGCTGTCACCGAGCCCCAGGAGACGCCTTGATCGATCGCATCCATCCCGAGCTGCGGCCCCTGCTGCCGACGCTGCCCCAGGTGGACATCACCGACCCCGTGGCGTTCCGCGAGCGGCAGCGGATCCGTGCCGCCGAACTCGCGGCGAACGTCGTCCGCCCGCACGACCTGACCGTCGACGATCGCGTCGTCCCGGGGCCGCCCGGCGCACCGCGGGTGCCTGTCCGTATCTACACCCCCTCCGGGAGCTACTCGCGGCTCGGCGCCCTGGTCTGGTTCCACGGCGGCGGATACGTCTTCGGCGAGATCGCGGCGTCGGAGCGCACGTGCGTCGAGATCGCGGCCACCGTGGGGTGCGTCGTCGTGAGCGTCGAGTACCGCCTTGCACCCGAACACCCCTATCCGGCCGGGTTGGACGACTGCTTCGCGGCTCTCACCTGGGTCGCGGAACATGCCGACGAACTCGGCGTGGATCCGGAGCGCCTGGCCATCGGTGGGGTCAGCGCGGGCGCAGGACTGGCCGCGGCACTGGCCCTGCGGGTACGCGACGAGAAGGGGCCGGAGCTCGTCTACCAGCTGTTGGACAACCCGATGCTCGACGACCGTCTGGAGACCTCATCGGTCAACGAGTTCACCGACACGCCGTTGTGGTCGCACGGCCAGGCGGTGCTCGGCTGGAACTTTTATCTCGGCGACCGGTCCGTGGACACCCCGCCCCATGCCGCAGCAGCGCGCGCCTACGACGTTTCGGGGCTCCCGCCGGCGTGGATCGCCGCCAACGAGCTGGATCCGTTGCGCGACGAAGCCATCGAATACGCGCTCCGTTTGATGCGGGCGGGTGTCCCGTCGAACTGCACCACCGGCCGGGAACCTTCCACGGATCCAACGCATTTCCTGGGGTGTCGGTCTCGGACCGAACGCGTGAGGACATGCACCTCGGTCTGAAGCGGGCGCTGACGAAAACGGCCTGACCTCGAAACTCCCCCAAACAGGGGTGTGGCCGGGAATGCTTTCACACCCTCGGCCGCATCTCTGTTTCACGAGCCTTTCACCGTTACCGATTACTCACTCGATCCGCACTACTGATAGTACGCGCGGAAGTGGCCTCCGCAATGCCTCGAGCAGCAGTTTCCCGAGTTGTGACCGTAGTCGGACAGATGTGGCCGATGTGTTACACGAGGCTTCTTCCCGAGCGGATCCGCCGCCGCAGATCGCGCATGAACAAACGACTGGGGAGATGCCGGACGAAGCCGGGGATGAAGCGGTTCACGAGTGCGACGAAGACGAACAGATGCTCGAAGCGGCGGCGGTCGTCGTCGCCCATTCCATGCAGAGTTGTTCCCGGAACAGCGGCGGCAGGAACCCGGCGGTGAGGAACCTCAGCAGGTCCCCGAACACGAACCGCAGCGGCCACGACACCATGCGTAGCCCGATCAGGTCGGTCAGGTAGTCCCGCACGGTGTCGTCCATCGCGACCCGCTCACACGCGATGTTCCAGTACCGGTCGAAGTCGGCGCGGGTCGCCGGCCACATGTCCTCGGTGACCTGCAGCGTGGTGCCGAGCGTCGACGACGACCGGTAGAACTCCTCGGCCTGTTCGGGTGTCAGCTTGCCGTGCAGCAACTGGTGCGTGTCCTCGAAGCCGACGAACAGGCATGCGGCCACCCACAGCTGCAGTTCCCGGTCGAACGCGTTGTAGGCCACCGGGCTGTTCTCGTCCGACCGCACGTGCTGGTGTGCGCCGTTCACCGCCGCCCGGTAGGCGCGGCGCTCGTCGTCGGTGCCCAGGATCGCCACCGCCAGGTACGTGAACGTGGTGCGGGCCCGCTTCCAGGGGTGCCGGAAGAGGCTGCCGGACTCGACCTTGCTCTCGACGACGCCGTGGCCCACTTCGGGCCACGACAGTTGCATGACGACGTTCGCCGCGCCGCCGGCGCACGCCCAGAAGTCGAGGGCGTTGGCGATCCGCGTCGGGCGACCGGCGCGCCGCGGGGAGCTGGTGATCCGAATGCGCGTGCGCTCGTTGGTCAATCGCGGTTCGGACCCGGCGAGGTCGAGGTATCGGGTCGGCACGGGCGCTCCTCCCGGTCGGGCGATGTCGTTTCGAAAGGTTACTTCGTCTCGACGTTGTCGACGATCCAACGGTCGTCGTCACGGGTGAGCGTGACGACCATGCGGTAGTTCTGCGACTTGCCCTCGGGGGCAATCACATTCTTCGCCTCCTGGTCCACGAACGCCAGTACCACGGCGTTCGAGCCGTCGATGCTCTCGACACCGATGTTCGTGACGGTCGCGGTCGCCCGCCCCTGGCCGTCGGTGACGAGTTTGCTCAGTGCGTCGACCATCTCGTTGTACTTGCCGGCGAACTCCGGGGTCGACATCGCCGCGATCTTGGCGCGATTGGCGTCGAGGTTCTGGTAGTCGAACGTGGCGATCGTCTGCGCGTAGTCGCGGGTGGTGTCGACGGCCTCGGTGCGCAGCGTGTCAGCGCGGTGCTGCTGCCACGACTGCCACCCGAGCGCGCCGGCCAGCGCAACGGCCAGGACGGCGAGGATCGTGACAGCGACCCGACCGCGCGCACGGGGCGAGCCCTGTCCGGGATCGGGTTCCGCGGCCGGCGCCGGCGGTGTCTCGATCACCGCGGTGTCCGTCGTGTCCATCCCGGTCTCATCGTTCGCCATCTCCGAGCTCCTCCAGCAGTTGGTTCCATTGGTCGAGCATCTCGCCCCCGGCGGGACGAGAACCGGATCCGGGACCATCGGCGGACCGATGACCGTGCCCGGGGTGTTCGCGTTCTGCAGCCCGAGATCGTTGGGCGCGGTGCCGTTCGTGATCCGCGCTGCTCGATGTTCGGGCCCGGTGGGCAGTACAGGGTGAGGTTCGGATGGGTGGGACTCGGGTCACCGACGGCGAGCCGTCCAGTGTCACCGACGGCGCGGCGTGGTGTGGCGTAGTTGCACACCGGCCCCTGCGTGCCGACGAGCGCGAACTCGGCCCTGTCCCCCTGACGATCGACTCGAGCTTGCCGAGTCCCTCGGGGATCTCGTCGAGTCCCGCCGCCAGAGCGTTACGCCGGTCGGAGATGATCGGGGTGACGGTGGCCAGATTCGCCAGCAGCGCCCCGAACGTGTCGTGGTACCGGTCGAACAGCTCCTGGGTGTGGGCGAGGGCGGCCGGCGACCGGTCCAACAGGTACACCAGGACGGGCGAGTTGTCGTCGAGCTGACCGGTGAAGGTCCGCGCCGCCGCCATCCCCCGGCCGAACGAGTCGGCCCCATCCGCCATCGTCCCGATCAGGCTCGCGGTGCGGGTGAGCAGCGACCGCAGCTGCGGCGCCTGCCGCTCGAGCAGGGCCGACAGCTTGTCGCCGTCGTCGATCATGCTCGCCAGGCTGGGGCCGAGGCCGTCGAGCGAGGCCCCGAGTTCGGTGCCGAGGGCTGTGACGGTCGCGGGATCGATGCCGCCCAGCAGTTTCGCGGTGTCCCCCATGAGCTGCTCCATCTGGAGCGGCTGCCGATCCTGCGGTGCCGCGAGGGTGTCGCCGTCCTCGAGGTAGGTACCGGAGTCGGTGGCCGGATACATGTCGACGCTCTGGATCCCGGCGGCAGTGCTCATCGCGACCTTCGCGATGCTGTCGCGCGGGATGCGGGTGCCGGGGTCGAGGTCGAACTCGATCCGAGCCCGGCTCCGGTCGCCGTCGAGCGCGACCGACGCGACCCGGCCCACGTGGACGCCGCGGTAGGTGACGCTCGTGCCTGCGGTGAGGCCGAGCGCGTCGGACATGCTCGCATGCAACCGGATCGGATCGCCGAACGCCCGTGAGCCCACCACGTAGGCGATGCCGAACGGGACGACGACCGCGGAGGTGAGCGCGAACAGGATCAGCTGGACCAGCACGACTCGTCTCATCGGGCCCCTCCCGACAGCAGCGTCTGCAGCGAGCTTGCCCCTGACGGTCGGCTGGTCATGCCACCGGTCAGGAGGTTCTCGATGCCCGCCGGGATGTCGAGGGTTCCGTCGAACACCAGGTAGTCGCCCTTCACCGCGCGATCGAAGTTCCCGAGGAAGGTGTTCATGTTGGTGAGCGTTTCCCCGATGCGGGAGTTGTACGAGCGCAACGTCTCCACCACGGTCGCACCGTCCGCGACGATGCCGTCGAGGCTGGTGGACGACAGCACGACGTCGGCGTGCTCCGCCAGCCGTGCGCTCGATTCCAGCAGCGGCGCGAGCCGGTCGCGCTGCTGCGCGAGAACGGTCGTGGCTTCCGGGACGGTGTCGAGGAATCCGTCGAGCACGTCCTGCTGTTCGACGAGTTGCGCCGAGATGTTGCGCGCCAGGTCGATCGCCGCGCCGAAGTCGTCCCGATGCTCCGTCGCCGTGCCGGTCAGCTCGGTCATCGTGTCGAGGAGGCCGCGTACTATCTGCGATCGGCCCGCGAATGCGGTGTCCAGTTCGTCGATCACGGTCCGAAGCTGGTCGAATCCGCTGCCCGTGAGGATCATCCCGAGCGTGGCCAGGGCGCTCTCGATCTGCGGGCCGATCTCGGTGCGGGACTGGACGATCACGTCGCCGTCAGCCAGCTCCGTCCCCGACGGCTCCTGCGGGATCTTCAGCCGCACGAACGGGCTGCCGAGCGCCGACGGCAACTCGATCGCGGCCTCGACGTTGTCGGGCAGCTCCACCGCCGACGACAGGCTCAGATCCACGGCCGCGCCGACCGTGTCGGTCGACAGCCTGGACACCCGGCCGATCACCCGCTGCCCGGTGCGGACTTCGGCCCCCGTCAGGATCCCGTCGGCGTGCGCCAATTGCACCGTCACCGTGTAGCTCTCGCCGGGCACGGAACGGCCGAGTGGGAGATCCTGAATGCCGACGCCGCAACCGGTGAGCAGCAGCGCACCGCCGGCGGCGGTAGCCACCGCGAGCACCCGCCGTCGCATCAGTTGCCGCCCGTCGCCGCGGCGCCGCCCGAGAGAAGCGTCGCGAGGCCCAGCGGGTCGGAGGCGCTGATCGGGAAGGAGATCGGGTTGGTGAATCCGGCGCCCGTACACAACGGCATCGGGTACTGCGCGCACAGCGGCTTCGCCACCGCGAATTGGGTGAGGGCGGTGGAGATGTTCAGCCGGATCCGCCCCCGGTCGTCGGGACCGACGGTCCGGGACAGGTTCTGCATCAGCAGCGGCACGAGATCCATGAACTCGGCGAGCCCGGGCTGGTTCGCCGCCAGGGTGTCGCCGACGGTGCGCAGGTTGCCGGCGATCGCGCCGACGTCGTCGCCGTGGTCGGTCGTGAACCGGTCGATCTGATCGAACACCGTCTTCAGGTCCTGCAGCGGTTGCGCGATGTCGAGGTCCTGCGCCGACCATTCGTCGCCGAGTTCACCGAGATCCGAGACCAGATGGTCGATACTCACCTGCCGCGCGTCGAGTTCGGCCATCAGCGAGCTCAGGTTGTCGACGATCGCACCGATGTCCTCGGTCCGTGCACCGACCACACCCGTTGCGGCGCTGAGGTTCCGGACCGCCCGGTTCAGGTCCGCCCCCTGTCCGGCGAGCCCCGAGGCGGCCTGCGTGAGCAACCCACCCACGTCCCCGCCGTCCGGGCCCAGCGCCTTGGTGAGTGTGTCGAGGCTGCCCATCAGCCCGTCGAAGTCGATCGGTGCGTGGCTGCGCTCGAGCGGAATCTCGCCCCGTCCTCGAGTTTCGGCCCGCCCCGGTACGCGGGACCGAACTCGAGGTGACGGTCGCTGATCACCGACGGATTGAGTACGTACGCACTGACGTCCGCAGGCAACTCGACATCGTCGGGAACGGATGCCGTAACCCGAACGAGGGTACCGAGCGGTTCCACCGCGGTGACCGTGCCGACCGGCACCCCGAGCACGGTGACCTTGCTGCCCGGGTACAGACCGTTGACGTAGGCGAAGTCGACGTGGACGGTGGTCGTGCGGTCGGTGCGCCCGAACACGTACCAGGCGCCGGTCGCGAGCACGACGGCCAGGACGGTCGCGACCGCGACCCGGCCGAGACGCCGGCGCCGGGCCGCCGGCCGCGCGCTCATCGGCACCTCTGCATCACGCCGAGCACGCACAGCATGTTGTCGGGCACGACCGCTGCAGGTGCGGTCACGTCGGTCCAGTTCCCGTTGCCGGTCACGTCGGTCGCGGAACGCAGTGCCGGTGGCAGGCGCGTCAGGATGCGATCGATATTGTCCGCGTTGTGCTGCAGTGTGTCCGTGACGGCCACGAGGTTGCTCGTGAGCTGTGAAAACTGCTGTTCGTGGTCGGTGAACGACGTCGCCGTCGTCGCCAGCAGCGTCCGCAGGTTCTCTACCAGTCGGGTGAGCACCCGCTTGCGGACCGCGAGGGTGTGGACGATCGTCTGCGCGTTCGACAGTGTCGCGGTCAGCGATTCCTGCTGCCGGACAGCCAGATCCGACAGTGACCGCGACAGCGTCGACAGCTGGTCGATCTGTTCGCCGTTCCGTGCGACGGCGGCCGACGCACCGCTGATGCCGGCGAGGGCCTTCCCGAGCTGCTCGGGTCGTCGGGCATCATCTGCGACAGCGTCGTCATCATCGCCTCCAGCGATGCGGCGTCGATCTGCTGCGCGGCGTCGGTCGCGTCCCGGCTCACGTCGTCGAGGCTGTAGGGAACCGTGGTGCGCGACAGCGGGATGACGTCGGACGGTGATCCGTCCGACGAGTCCTCCTCGACCACCCCGGCGGGCAGCACCTCGAGGTAGCGCTTGCCCAGCACGGTCTTCAGGCGCACGGTTGCGGTGGTCCGGTTGCCGAGCGGTTGGCCGTCGTCCAACCGGAATGCCACGCGCACATGGTCACCCGCGAGCTCGATGCCCTCGACCCGCCCGGCCGGGACACCGGCGACGTAGACGGGATCGCCGCCGGACAGCCCGCTCGCGTTGGCGAGCTCGGCGGTGTACGGGTCGGTCCGCGCCAGGTACCACACCTTGGGGATGCCGACCGCCGCGGCGAGGCCGAGCACTAGGGCCACGATCCCCAGCGTCCCCAGCGCCAGCGGCGTGGCCGATCCGGGCCGCCGCTCGCCGCGAAACACGAACAGCCACATGCCAACCACGATGTCGACGAGCTTGACGAGGAACATCAGCGGCACACCTCCGAGTGGGTGGTCCCGAAGATGTTCGCCTCGACGTCACCGACCTTCAGCACGAAGTTGCACAGGTACAGGTTCACGAAACCGCCGTAGCTGCTGATGCGGTTGATCCCGTCCGCGAACTGCGGCATCCCGGCAACGAACCGGCCGAACGCGCCGGTATCCGCGATCCACTGGTCGGTCACCGCCTTCAGGTCGGTCACCGAATTGCCGAAGGCGCCCTGGGACCGTGTGAGCGAGGCTGCGAGCGACGCGATGGCACGGTCACCGCTGTCCACCACGGTCGCCAACGCGTCGTTGCTGTCGGCCACGGACGACGTCAGGTCCCGGAGTCCGCCGATGAGCTCCTCGAGCTGCGGCCGCCGCTGGTTCACCGAGCCGAGCAGCGCGGTCATGTTCGCCACCAGTTGCTCGAATACCCCGCGGCGGTCGACCAGATCGGTGGTGAGCGTGCCGATCCGGTCGACGAGCGTGGACACGGCCGCGCCGCGCCCGCCGAAGGTCTCCACGAAGGTGCGGGTGAGTGTGTTGACCCGGCCGGGCTCGAAGAGCGTCGAACAGCGGCGCGAAGCCGTTCATGAGGGCGGTGAGATCGACCGGCGGGGTGGTGCGGTCGAGCGGGATCACACTCCCGGGCGGTAGGGCGTTCCCGTTCTCCCCACCGCAGCCGGTTCGACGGCCGCTCCCGCGGGTGGCTCGAGCGCGAGATACCGGGCGCCGAGCATGTCGCCGTAGCGGATGGCGGCGGTGACGTCGCGGTCGAGGGTGTGATCGGACGACACCTCGATCTGCACGACGGCCTTGCTGGTCCCGACCGCCCGCGTCGGCGAAGTCGATCGCGTCGACGCGCCCGATCCGCACCCCCGACATCGTCACCGGGTTCCCGGGGTCGAGTCCCTCGACGTCGGTGAACTCGACGGTGTAGGAGTCGGTGGCGCCGCGCACCGGGACGGACAACGTGTTGGCGACCAGCAACCCGCACACCACGCCGGCGACGCAGAACCCGGCGGCCTTCGCGAGCGGCACCCATCCGATCGTCATCGCACCCGCACCTCCGTACCGCGCACCAGCGGTCCGAGCATCACCGGCGCCAACGGATTCGCCGGGCGCGGTCGTCCGAACCCGGTGTGTTCCCGAGCAATCGGTCCCGCAGCACGTCCAACGCCCGTTGCTCGCGCGGACCGCCGTCGACGGTGCTCGGGCCGCACGCGCCGGGGAGCTTTCCGTAGCTGGGGCAGTCCGCCGCGGTGTACGGCAGCGGCTCGGCGAAGGTGGGCACCGCGACGATGTCGAAGTGTCCGGTCGCGAACACGCGGGCCCCGGCGGCACCGAAGGTCCGGGCCCGGTCGAGGGTGCCGGTCAACCCCTCGGGGTCGGCGGCGGTGGTGGCGAGGACTGTGCCGGACGCGTCGAGCACGGTGATGATCCGGTCCCGCTGCTCGCCGACGAATCCGGTGAGGACCGAGGCGAAACCGGCTGCGGCGCCGATCGTGTCGGCGACCTGATCCCGGTTCTCGACCACGGTCCGCGACACGTCGGTGGTGGACGCCAGCGTTGCAAGCACGTCCGGGGTAGCCGTGTCCAGGGCCTGCAGAACGGTCCGGAAGTCGGGGGTGGCCTCGAGCAGCGACCGCACGGCCGGGGTCAGTGTCGGCGCCGCTGCGTCCAGCCGGTCGATGATCCGCCCGACGGTGGCGCCGCGTCCGCCCAGCGCCTGCGCCAACGCCGAGAGCGCCACCTGCATCTTCTGCGGCTGCATCCGATCCAGCACCGCCACGAGCCGGGTGTAGACCGCGTAGAGCGCCACCGAGTCGGGGCTCTCGTCCATGTGCAGTTCGTCGCCGGCGGACAGGGTCCAGGGATCGGAGCCGGGGTCTGGGGCGTCGACGAGCTGGATGTAGATGTCGCCGAAGAAGGTTCGCGGCACCACCCGGACCACGACCGACGCCGGGATCGCGCTGATGGCGTCGGAGTCGATCTGCAGTCGCACGCGCGACGATTCGATGCCCGAGTCGATGCCGGAGATCCGCCCCACGTTGACGCCGTGGTACCGAACGGGCGCCTCGCCGTTGACCAGCCCCGCCGCGGCGGGGATGCCGACCACCACCTCGGGGTCGCGCTGCAGCTGCCCGGTGCCCCGCATCACCATCGCGGCGCCGGCGACGACGGCCACCAGCACCGCGATCGCGCCACGCATCGCGAACGCGGCCTGCCCGGTGCCGGTGCGGCGGGCCACGTCACACACCCATTCCGGGGATCGTGGGCACGAGGCCCCAAAGCGCGAACGTCATGAGGACGTCCAGCACCCCGATCGCGAGGATCGCCGTGCGCAGCGCCCGCCCCGCCGCCTGCCCCACACCGGCCGGTCCGCCCGACGCGAGGTACCCGTACGAGCAGTGCACCAGCGCAACGACGCCCGCGAACACGATCGCCTTGACTGCGGCGTAGACGAGGTCCTCGGGCGACAGCGCGAGATGGAAGAAGTAGTCGTAGGTGCCGGCGGAGGCCCCGCCCCAGAACACGATCACCAGCCGCGTCGACAGATAGCTGGCGAGCAGACCGATCATGAAGATCGGCAGGACGCACACCATCGCCGCCAGCACCCGTGTTCCGGCGAGGAACGGGATCGAGCGCACCGCCATCGCATCGAGCGCATCGATCTCGTCCGAGATCCGCATGGCGCCCAACTGCGCGGTGAATCCTGTGCCCACCTTCGCAGCCAGCGCGATCGCGACCACGACGGGGGCCAGCTCCCGGGTGTTCGCGATCGCCGACAGCATCCCGGAAAGCGTTGTCATACCGATCAGTTCGAGACCCCGCTGCGTTTCGACACCGAGCATCATCGCGGCGGCGAGCGACATCGCGAAGACGATCCCGATGGTGCCGCCACCCGACAGCAACGAATTGGTACCGAAGCTGACCTCGCTGATCTGCGCGAGAACGTGCCTGCGGTACCGCGTGGCCGCGTACGGCAGCGAGACGACGGTGCGCCCGAAGAGCGTGACGTGGCGGCCCACGTCGGCGAGGCCCCGGTACACCGCGGACACGGGTCGGGCCGCGCGACGCAGGCGCACACGGGTGTCGACGCCCACCATCAGTAGGCTCCGACCGCCGGCACGATCACCGTGTACAGGGCGGAGAGTGCGGTGTTGACGATGAACACCAGCGCGAACGCGATCACGACGGCCTCGTTGACGGCGTCCGCGACACCGCGGGGTCCGCCCTTGGCGTGCAGGCCCTCGAACGCCGCGATCAGTGTCGACACGAGCGCGAAGATCGCGGCCTTCACCAGTGCCATCACGAAGTCCGACAGGCGCCCGTACTGGCTGAACGTCGCCAGGAAAGTTCCGGCGGGCAGGTGCTGGACGTAGATGTGGTACAGGTAGCACGCCATCACGCCGCCGAAGGTCACCATCGCGCACAGGGCGAGCGACACGACCACGGCGGCGACCAGTCGGGGCGCGACCAGACGCTCGAGGACGTCGATGCCCATGACCTCCATGGCGTCGATCTCTTCACGAATCTTCCTCGAGCCCAGATCCGTACAGATCGCCGATCCGGCGACGCCGGCCATCATCAGCGCGCAGACGAGCGCCGACGCCTGCCCGACGATGATGAACGCCACGACCGCTCCGGAGTACCCGCCGGCCCCGATGCGCCCGGCCAGCTCGCCCACCGACACGGCAACGAACACGCCGATCGGGATCATCAACAGCAACGACGGCACGGTGCTCACCCGACCGATGAACAGGGTCTGGGTCACCGTCTCCTGTAGCGACAGCCGCCCGCGCAGCGTCGCCCGCGCCAGCGTGACGAGGGCCTGCACGGAGAAGCCGATGAGGTATCCGCCCTGGAGCGCGACGGCCTGCACCGGCCCCTTGGCGGTGGGCAACTCGTAGGTCATGCGCCGGCCCTCCCGGTTCCGTCCCGAACCTGCTGTCGCCCGGCCCTCACGGTGCCGAGGCCGGTACGCGCGGCGTCACCCTTGAACGACGGCGGTATTGCCTCGCAGTTCTCCCTTGACGACCTTGCCACTGGCGTTGCGCGGCAACGCATCCACGCACACCAACACCTTGGGATGCTTGTACCGCGCGAGTTGCGCGTCGAGGAACGGTTGCAGCTCGTCCAGGCTGAGTTCCCCGCCGGCGTCGGGCCGCAGGGCGACGACCGCGACCGGGACCTCACCCCACCGTGGTTCGGGGCGGCCGATCACGGCGGCCTCGAGGATCTTCGGGTGGGCGAAGAGCGCGTTCTCGACCTCGGCGCAGTAGATGTTCTCGCCGCCTGAGATGATCATGTCCTTCTTGCGATCGACGACGTAGACGAACCCTTCGTCGTCCACGCGGACCAGGTCACCCGAGTGGAACCACCCGCCGCCGAACGCCTCCGCGGTCGCGGTCGGGTTCTGCCAGTACTCGAGCATCATCGTCGGGCCCCGGTAGACGATCTCGCCCACCTCGCCGGGCGCGACGTCGTTCATGTCGTCGTCCACGACCCGGGCCTGCACGGTCGGGATCACCCGTCCCACCGATCCGAGTTTGCGGAGCGCGTCCGCGCCGTCGAGGACGCACGTGATCGGCGACATCTCGGTCTGGCCGAACACGGCCACGTTCGACGCGTCCGGGAAGGTCTGGGCCATCGCCCGGAGCACCGTGTCCGACGCCGGCGCCGCGCCCCAGGAAATGCCGCGCAGCTTCAACTTTCGAGGTCTCGCCTGCTGCGTCGCGCACACCGCCTGCCACTGGACCGGCACCAGGAACAGCGTGGTGACCTGCTCCTCCTCGAGCACGTCGAGCAGGACGTTCGGATCGAACGCCCCGACCGGGTAGATCACGGTGGTGAGCCCGAGCATCAGGCTCGGCGCCATCGATCCCAGCGCGGCGATGTGGAACATCGGCGACGCGCAGAACCCGATGTCGTCGGAGCGGTCCAGCTGGAACGCCCGGATGCACGTGAGCGCCTGCGCGTCCATGTTGCTGTGGGTCAGCACCGCGCCCTTGGGGCGACCGGTGGTCCCGGACGTGTACATGATGAGAGCCGGTGTGTCGTCGGGGATGTCGATCGCGGGATAGGCGGCACCCTCCTCGGCGATCAGGTCCTCGTACCCAGCACATCGCCCTCGGTCGGGCCGCCGACGACGATCGCGAGATCCGCTCCCCGACCTCGGCGCGAACCGCGCCGGCGAGCGGCGCCAGCGTGGTGTCCGCGATCACGGTTCGAGCACCGCTGTCGCGCAGCAGGAATGACACCTCGGGCACGGTCATCCGGAAGTTCACCGGGACCGCGATCGCGCCGAGCGCATTTGTGGCGAGGACCGTCTCGAGGTACTCAGGACGGTTGAGCATCAGGATCAGGATCCGGTCACCGAAGCCGACGCCGCGCCGGGACAGCGCGTCCGCGAACTTCTCGACCCGGGCGTGGAGGGTGGACCATGTGAGGGACGCCCCCTGGAACCGCAGTGCGACGCGGTCCGGGATCATCCGCGCATGTCGCGCGACCTGATTGTTCCAGTTGTTGCGACGAGACCGCTGAGCTTCGAACGAGGCCGCGGGGACTGCAGCGGAAGTGACCATCGAGGGTTCCTCTCGTGCGGTGCGGGTCCTCCCGACCTGACCGGACCCGTGGTTCGATGTGAGGCAGATTACATGTTATGCGCGGTTTCGGGATGCATTTTGTTAATCGCGATTCTCCCGCTGGAACCGACCGTCCGGACGGAGACACTTGCGCCGACGTCCAATCGAATCCCGTTTGGACACAATGCTCTTACGTCACGAATCGGACGCATTGCCCGGTCGGTCGAACCCGCCGGATGCGGCGGATACGACCGCACAAGTTGACGGGGATTCGTCAGTCTCAGGGGAACCGCGGCGGGCGCTTCTGCAGCATCGCCGCCGCACCCTCCGCGAAGTCCGCGGAGGCGAGCAGTTCCGCCTGCCCCGCCTTCTCCAGCTCGAGCGCCTCGTCCAGCGCGGCCAGCGTGGCCGCATTGAGCGACCGTTTCGTCAGTTCGAGTGCACGACGGGGCCCGGACGCGAGCCGGACCGCGGCGGCCCGGGCGTGCGCCGCGAGTTCGGCGTCGGCGACCGTCCGCGCCACCAGTCCGATCCGGTCGGCGTCCGCCGCCGATACCCGCTCGCCGAGCAGCGCCATCTCGGCCGCCTTGGCCCGACCGATCGCGGCCGGCACCAGCAGGCTCGAGCCGCCGTCGGGCGTCAGGCCGATCCGGACGAACGAGAGCAGGAAGTACGCGCTCTCGGCGGCGTACGCGAGATCGGCGGCGAGCGCGAGGGACACTCCGACGCCGGCGGCGGGACCGTTCACGGCCGCCACCACCGGAACCGGAACCTCGACGATCGCGCGGATCACGTCGTTCGCGACGTCCATGACGACCGACGGGTCGACCGGATCCGCAGCCGTGGCAGCCAGATCCGCGCCGGTACAGAAGGCCGATCCGGCACCGGTGATCAGGATGGAGCGCACCGCCGGGTCGCGACCCGCCCCGCGGATCGCTTCGCCGAGCGCCCGCATGGTCGCCATGTCGACCGCGTTCATCCGCTCGGTGCGTGAGATCGTCAGTTCGAGTACGGCGTCGCGCAGTTGGCGGCGCAGCCCCTCCCCTGTCGCAGTCGTCATGCGCGCATCCCCTCGTCCATCGAGCACACGAGACCTTCACGGACGATCGAGTCGGTGCGCACGAACCGGGTTCCCGAGAATCGTCGCTAACTTTCGTGCCGCCCGAACCTTTTGTCAAGCATCCGTGTTCAGGCGAATTCGCCCGAGTGTCTGGGGAATTGCGCACACGAACCCGGATTATCGGCACTCACCTGTGCGTTATGCTTCCGCCACCAGTACCCCATATGTCAGGAGGTTCGGTGGCGCAGAGAACGGTGACCGAGCCACGACGTCGCCCCAAGAACCGGAAGGCACAGATCGCCGCAGTTGCCGCGGAGGCGTTCAGCGAGCGGGGCTATCACAGCGTCAGCGTCGACGACATCGCCGCGACGGTGGGCATCTCCGGGCCGGCCCTCTACCGCCACTACCCCAACAAGTACGCTCTGTTCCTCGATGCGGCAACGGGTCTCGTGACATCCCTCCAGAGCGCGATCGCGGAAGACGCCGAGAGGGAGGTGCCGGACGCGGCGCAGCGTCTCGACGGGCAGATCCTGACGACGATCCGTACCACCGTCACCAACCGCAGGACCGCGGGCCTGTACCGCTGGGAGAGCCGGTATCTCGAGGCCACCGACCGCGCCTGCATCCGCGGTGCGATCGGCGCAGTCAATCGACGCATGGGGGCCACGCTCGCCAACCTGCGGCCCGAACTACCGGAACGCGACAACTTCCTCATCTGCGTCGCCATGCTCAGTGTCGCCGGAAGCATCACCGTCCACCGCGCGAACCTGCCGCGGAGACGCCTCGAGAACCTCCTGCTCGACGCCTGTCGAGCCCTCTCCCGGATAGACCTCCCCACGCCCGCCGAGCCGGACGTCGCCCGGGCGGCGACAGCGGGAATCCCGCTGTCCAACAAGCGGGAAGTGCTCCTGAACGAGTCGATCGTGCTCTTCCACGCCCGCGGCTACCATGAGGTGAGCATCGAGGACATCGGCGCGGCGGCCGGGATCAACGCCTCGGGGGTGTACCGACATTTCGCGAGCAAGTCGGATCTGTTGGCGGCCGCCTTCCACCGTGCCGCGGATCGTCTCGCGGCAGCGGTCGGGAGCGCGCTGAGCGGCTCCACGACTCCGCGCGAGGCGCTGCGGTCACTGGTGGACGTGTACGTCCGACTATCCTTCGCGCAGAGCGAGCTGATGAGCGTGTACTTCGCCGAGATCGGCAGCCTGCCCGACGCGCAGCGCACCGAACTGCGAAACATGCAGCGGCTCAATGTCGAAGAGTGGGCACATCTACTCGGCGAGACGCGTACCGAACTTTCCGCGGCCGAGTGCCGCTTCCTGGTACACGGGGCGCTGAGCCTCGTCCTCGACGCGGGGCGGGTGATGCGCTTCGACCCCACCCGGGTCAACGAGGCTCGCGTCCAGGCGATGATGCTCACGACACTGTTCGGCGATTCGACCGACGACCCGGGAGGTACGACATGAGTATCCAGGACGAGGTGGCAGACCTTCGTTCCCGAACCGATCGGATCGATCCACGCGAGCTCGACGCCCTGTGGGCCCGACTCGAGCCGTGCCGGCCGATCGACCTCATCGGATACCGGTGGCGTGGCTTCGCATTCGACACCGGACATCGCACCGGTGCGCTCCTCGAGCGCATCCATTGGTACGGCAAGGCATTCGGGAGCGAACACGACGTCCAGCCGCTGCTGTGCCGCGACGATTCCGGAAAGCTGGTCTCCGACATCGGAACCGGGCACGGCGAGGCCAGCCTGTGGGAGGTGGTCTTCCGGGGTGAGGTCACCACGGCCATGGTCTACGACGGCATGCCGGTGTTCGACCACTTCAAGAAGGTCGACGACGACACCGTCATCGGCGTCATGAACGGCAAGGGCAAGCTGGTCTTCGACGGCGGCGAGCACTTCTGGTTCGGCCTCGAACGCGACGTGGCGCTCTGACCGCCGCGGGTCGTCAGATCAGGTGCGCATGCTTCGCCAGGCGTCGGCGCATGTCCCGCAGGTACAGGTAGTAGGTGGCCGTCATCTGGAGGGATGCGGCGGTAGCAGGCCGATCGTGAGGAAGCATCGTCGGGAAGGTGCATCAGCACCACGAACCCGAGTGGCGTTCGACGAGCCGCCGAGGGCGGTTTGCCCTCGGCGGCCGGGGCCGCGGTCGCCGCCGCCCGACACCATCGAGCACCCCAACGCATCACTGATTTGGTTGCCTGTCAACCAGTTCCGGCCACTCTTCATCGATCTGCCCGCGTCCCGTTGCGCGCCACTGCGGAACGCCTGATCGACCGGACCTCCTGACGACAAGCCACCAACGACAAGCCGGACAGCGCCCCAAGAACAGCGGGTCACAGCCTCAATGACCACGATCTACTGCTATAGCGCTAGCCGGCAGCGCTCAACCAAAGAGGTTCTCACGGAACGTTTTGCCGCGATACTCAGTGCGGTAGAGTCCGCGTCGCTGAAGCTCCGGGACGACGAACTCGACAAATCGAGAGAGACTGTCAGGGCTGAGCGCGTGGGTGATGATGTAACCGTCACAACATTCCGATGCGAACCATTCCTCCATCTGGTCCACCACCGTCTTTGCCGACCCCACATATCTCGGCGTGAAGTCACTGGTCGCCTGAAGCATCGCTGCGTCGCGCAAGGTGGGCTCCCGCCCGTCGGAGTTCCACCCCATCAGGCGATGGGCGGCGCCATCCACCTGCTTGCCATCGTCTGCAGTGATCTGCGACAGCGGGGTATCGAGCGGTACGTCCTTCAGATCGACCCCCAGGGACATCTCGAGGATCTTCATCCCGGCTCGAAGGTTCGGCGAAGGCATCCAGGGACGCGGCGTACTCAGCCGCCTCGGCGTCGGACTCTCCAGCGATGACATCGATGGACGGGAGAACGACACAGTCGCTCGGCTGGCGGCCGAACTGGTCGACCATCTGCCCCTTGAGGTCCGTGTAGTACTTGCGTAACGCCGACTCGTTCGAGTGTGGGCTGAAAACGACTTCAGCCCACCGTGCCGCGAACTCCATGCCCCTGGAGGAGGCTCCTGCCTGCATGATGACCGGGCGGCCCTGGGCGGATCGCGGGACGGTCAGACCACCCGCGTAACGCACCGCCTTTCCCTCGTACGTGCTGTATCGGATCTTGTCCGGATCAGCGAAGATCCCGCTCTCGCGATCGATGACCAGTGCGTCTTCCGACCACGTGTCCCACAACTGCATGCACGCCTCGACAACCTCGTCGGCCATGTTGTACCGCGAGGTCTTTTCGAGGATCTGATCATGCCCGAAGAGACGGGCGTCGGAATCCTGGAATGACGTGACGACGTTCCAGCCTGCCCGACCCTTGCTCATCTGGTCCAGCGTGCCGAAGGCACGAGCGATGATGTACGGGGGTAGAACGTAGTACTCATCGTCGCACTGAGGCCCAGATGCTTGGTCACCCGCGCCATCGCGGTCAAGACCTGAATGGGATCGAGTAGCGACAGCATGCCGCCATGCCTGATCGTGTCGACCTGATCGGTACCGAACCCAGGAAGGTGGCTCTCCACGAAGAAGACCCCGTCGAACAGCCCCTCTTCGTAAATCCGGGCCAGCGTCTCGTAGCGCTCGTAGTCGAGGACCTGGTCCACATCACTGTCGGGATGCCTCCACGCACCGTTGTGATGGGTCGCGGGACCCCCGTTCATAAGACCGATCAAATGCATCTGCCGATTCGACATCTACTCCAGTGTTCCTTTCTCTCATCGCTGTTCGTGGTCGCCAAGAACGCGCGCTGCCTACCCCCGTCGATCACGTGGCTCGACCATGACCCCACGCGCACCCGTGACACGACCACTCGGGCTGCGCCGAGTCTCCGCCGTGAAGGTTGATGCGACGAATCTGACTGGCTGGCCGACAAACTCGGCGTCTTGACGACGTCCTGATCGCCGGCCACTGAGACCAGGCGGGACGGGCACCTGCCCATCTGTTGCACCGTCATCGCTTCACCCTCGCGTCCGCGCGCCCCGAGACAAGAGCCTCATCAGTTCCAGGAAGGAAACTCCGCAGCGACACACCGTGCTCGCTCGCCCAATCACGCACCACCTCGTCCAGGCGATCCATGTTGTGCATGTCGAAGTACAGTCCAGCTGTCGGCACACAAGCGCCCAGTTCTACGAGAAGTGGGCGCAGGTGAACGTCCATACCCATCGCATGAGACAGATCTGCACCCGTCATGAGCAGCGCGACAACTCCCGAGAGGCCCTTGTTCGGGTACCTGTCCATAAACGCCTTCAGGAGACCGGTGTACGTCGCCTTGTAAGTCGGCGAAGCAACGACCACGAGGTCCGCTCCCGCGATCTGCTGGTTCAGAGCGTCCAACTGTTCACTCGGCCATGCGAAAAGGACATCCGCGTAGTGCGCCAGGTCGATAACGGTCAAGTCATAGCTTCTCGGCTCCAGCGTAGACTCCACCAACGAACGCGCAACTTGCAGCGTGCGCGAGTCCGGCTTTGGATTCCCAACCACAATAGACACATTCAGCATATGAGGGTCCCCACGTTGTCGGATATCGACTTATGCGATCTGGCGCCGAATTCTGGAATCATGTGTCGGCAATCACATCGATTTCGTTAGACCTTCGCCTACGCCCGTTACGCCGGCCGTTACTCAATCATCTTGGCGTACGCGATGAGTCATTACTCGCGACCGTAGGACTGCCGGCGGTCTCAGCGAGCGATGTCCGGTCGGCGATGAGTGCCGTCTGCGCCGGTGGCCATCGTGACGGCGTCGCATGCCGACCATCACCACGGCGCGACGGTCCGCGCGTTCGCGTCGGCGTGAGTGGGGAGATCTACCACGGCCTCGGCACCAGGGTCGCAACTTCACTGCGCGACCATGTCGCGGTGGTCACCGGCGGTGGCCGGCCCTTCGGGACCGCGGGATCATGGTGTCGCTCAGCGCGAATGCACGATCCGGCCACCCACGAGAACCGTTCTCACGGCGGACGACTCGGGCGAATCGAGCATGTCGCGAAGCGGCACGTCGAGGACGAGCAGGTCAGCGGGCTCCCCCGCCCGGACTCGGCGGACCGGACCCGCTGGGCGGTTCGGGGGCGTCAGGTAGCTGCGCAGCGCCTGGGCTGGGTCGAGGCGTTCGGGTGCCCCGAGCACCGTGCCGGATTCGGTCCGGCGCCGGGCGGCGGCAGCAATCACCGCCCATGGGTCGACCGGCCCGTACGGGGCATCACTCGACAGCGCGACGGGAACGCCGGCATCGATCAGGCTCCGGCACCGGTACAGGTCCACGAGGTCGCAGTGGTCGACTCGGGCGCGGTAGTCGTCGCCGCGATCGGCGATGAAGCCCGGTTGCGTGACGACGGTCAGCCCGTGACGACGGAGATCGCCGATCACCTCGGCGGGACGATGGACGCGTGCTCGATGCGATCCCCCGGCTTGCACCCCACCTGGTCGAGGACGGCGAGCAGCACCAGCAATGACTCGCGTGTGACACTGTGCACCGCGACGGCGCGTCCGTCCGCCCGCGCGCGGCCGATCGTCTCGGCCAGACCGTCCAGATCGGGCGGATCGGAATCGGCGAGCACGATCTTGTACGGCCCCACCGTCACCCGGTCGTCGTGCGCCGGCGTCCAGTCCGATCCCAGCGGAACCCCCAACAAGTGCAGACGCTGCGGCAGGTCGCCGCTGCGAGCGGCGTCGACGAGCGCGGCCAGTGACCCCGGCGCCAGATCGGGTGTCGCATCGGTGACCGACGTGATCCCCAGGCACGCGAGATCCCTGCCGACGCAGTCCAATCCGGGTGGACGTCCGGTGGGCAGGCGGTCGCGGAGGAAGTCGTCGGCCCGCCACACCCGCCCGGTCGGGCGGCCGTGGGCGTCCCGCTCGATACCGGGATGCCGGGCGGTAGCCAGACCAGTGGCCTGGATCGCTGCAGTGTTGAGCATCCACAGCGCTCCGCTGCGGTGCTGGATGCGGACCGGGCGGCACGCGTGCAGCGCGTCTAGCGTCGTGGCGTCGAGCACGCCCGCGACCGTCTCGACGTAGCCGATCCCCGCACCCACCCGCCGTTGTCCTCGGCCCTGGCTAGGGCGCGGGCGAGGTCCGCCGCGCCCCGGACCGCGGGCGGGCCGCACCTAACCGATGCGCGTGCCGCGGCCATTGCGTGCAAGTGCAGATGGTGGTCGACCAACCCCGGGAGGACGGCGCCACCGCCGGCATCGAGTGTTCCGACCGACCCGCCGGCAGTTTCGGGCCGACCTCGGCGATACGTCCGCCCGAGATCCGCACGTCCACACCCGGACACCCGTCCACTTCAGCGTTGCGGATCACGACCTCGGTGATCACGTCGCCATCCCCAATTCGCGCAGCACCCGGACGGTGTCGCGGCCCGCCTGCGGCGCGGGCACGCGCGCCCCCTGACGACGCCCCGGCGGCGCGACCTCGATCGCCGCGGATCCGGTGTCGACCGTCCAGCGCCCGTCGCGCCGGTACGCGCGCGGTGAAACGCCGTCGTCAGCGCCGAGCGTGGAGGCGACGACATCGGCCATCGAGACCTCCCAGAGGTGGCCGGCACCTCCCCGCGGAGGCTCGCTCATAGCTCGGACAGCCGCGGTGAGCCCGGTGAGCGGGTCTGCTATCGCGTCGCCGACGAACATCGGCGTCCCGTCCTCGTCCAGTGCGGCAAGGCCGCTCGATGCCGCCACGTCGTCTCCGAAACCGACCGTGTCCGAATCACGCCCACGGGCGGTGATCGAGATCCAGGTGGTTCCGTCGTCCACCGCTGCGTGCGCGTCGAGCCCGAACCGCGCGAGCGCCCGCGGACGTGACGCCTCGACGACGATGTCGGCGGCGGCGACCAGCCGGGCCATCGCGTCGCGTCCCGGACCGGTGCCGGGGTCGAGGACCACCGACTCGTGACCGGAGTGCAGCAGGTCGTAGAACGCCCGATCACCGAACCTGGCTCCGTCCAAGCGATTCGGGGTCTCGACCTTGATCACCCGCGCACCCGCCGCCGCGAGTAGATGCGCGCACAACGGGCCGGCCCACAGCCCACTGAAGTCGACGACCAGCAGACCCTGCACGCTCCGGGACGGCCCGCCGTCGCGGACGGGGTCGCACTCGTCCTCGGCCGGACAGGGGCGGCGGCGATCCCGAGAAGCTCGGCACGCTCGGCGAGGTCCGCGCCGGGGTGCTCCCGCAACCACCGCGCCACGAACGGCCAGGGATCGTCACCGACTTCGCGGCCTACGAGCGCTCCGAGGAGAGCAGGATCGTCCGGGCGGGCACGCAGACCGCCGCCCAACCGTCGGCGGTGGGCAGCAACCGACAGTGCTGCCCCACCGACATGTCTCCTCGCCGGACCCCTCCCGTGTACGCGGCGCGTTCGGCGAGGAGCCGCGCCCCGTCCACCCGGGCAGGATGCGCGGTGTCACGGGTCGCGGCGACGATCCAATCGGACAACTCCCGGGCGTGAGATGCCGCCCGGCCGGGAGGCACGACCGGCGGTCCGTCGGACCGACCGGTCAGTGTCATCGCTCCACTCTCGGCCCAGTCCCGAATCCGTTCGCGCCCAGAACCGACCGGGCAGTCGGTCGAGGACTCTGTTCCGCACTCCACGCACTCACACTCGCACAGATGCGATCGATCCCCGGGCATGTTCCGCCTCGCCGCCAACCTCGATGCCGGCAGAGGCGGTGAGCCATCAGACTCTGGACACATCGGCGGGCAGAGCGATGTCGATCATCTCGGTATGGCGCACCACCTTGACCCGCGGGCGTCCCGTCGCACGGCCTGTGGCGCGTTCGTGGGCGTCCAGTCGTCGCCACGCAGCCAGGTCCATCCGTTCGGGTTGCCGCGCACGCAGCAGCCCTTCCAGGTCCTCTCGGTTGCCAGATGGGGACGGAGATTCCCCGACTGGAAGTCCGACACGATCTCGGCGACGGTGGCTTCGGAGCACATCCGGTTCGAGCCGATGACACCGTTCGATCCGCGTTCGAGCCAGCCGGCGGTGTACACGCCTCGGAGCCGATCCCCGGTCCGGGGTCGTAGACAGCACCGTTCAGGTTCGGAAGGACGCCTCGTGCCGCGTCGAAGGGCAGTCCGGCAATCGGGCTACCTGCGAATCCCACTGAACGCACCACAAGGTCGGCCTCGAGGTCTTCGGTCCGCCCGACGGCCGCGTCTCCCCGTCCGCCGAGAGTTCGTTCACCGCGGCGCGCACCCCCTCCGCCCTGCCGTTCCCGAGTACCTCGGTCGGCGAGCGGAAGAACTGCAGATGAATCCTCTTGTTTCCGGGGTTCGGCTGCCGCTGGTGGTATCGGTCCAGGATCGAGGCGCGGATACGGGTCAGTTCGTCCATTGCGCTTGTCGGGCAGAAGGAATGGGAGGCGGTCACATCCACGCCGGGGAGATTGTCCAACCCGAGAAGCTCCGGGGTGCTGAAGGCACCGTGCTCCGGCCCGCGACGTCCCAGGACGGTCACTTCGCGAATGCAGCTGGTAGCCAGTGCGTCGAGTGCATGTTCGGCAATGTCGGTCCCCTTCAACCGTGATGTGTCGCCGACCAGGACTCGCGCAACGTCGAGCGCGACATTTCCATTGCCGACGATGACCGCACGATTGCCCGACATGTCGAACGTCGCACCGGAGTGGTCAGGATGCCCGTTGTACCAGAGCACAAACTCACGAGCCGCGACGCTGCCTCGCATGTTCTCGCCCGGAATCCCCAGGAGACGATCGCCGTCGGCGCCCGACGCGTACACGACGGCATGGTGATACTGCAGAAGTTCGTCGTGTGTGACATGCGTGCCGACCTCGGTGTTCAGGTGCACAGCACAACTCTTCTTCCCGAGGGAACGAGCGAACATCGTCGCGATCTGCTTGGTGGAGGCGTGGTCTGGTGCGACGCCGTACCGAACGAGACCACCTGGCGTCGGGAGCTTCTCGAAGACGGTGATCTCGACGTCCAGCCCCGTCAGGGCCGTCAGCGCGTCGACGACGTAGCAGGCCGACGGCCCGCTGCCGACGATCGCCACACGTAGCGTCCCGAGACCTGCCGGTATCGAGACCTGAGAAAGCTCGTCGACGCGAGTGAGGTCACGATGTTCGGCGAAGTACGCCGCATTGATCGCGAGAAATGGCTCGGTCTCCGGCGTGATGTCATCGGATGGGATGATCGCATCGACAGGACACTCGTCGATGCATGCACCGCAGTCGATACACGTGTCCGGATCGATGAACAGCATCTCGGTGGATACGAACGCCCGCTCCTGCGGGGTGGGGTGGATGCAGTCCACCGGGCACGCCGCCACACATCGCGCGTCGTTGCAGCACGGTTGAGTTACCACGTGCGTCATGTTTGCTCCTGAAATTCCTTCGCTTCCAACATGTTTCGCCGATCATGAGGCAAGAGGTCAGGATTGCCGTGGTGCAACGAACTTCTGCACCTCCGAGTTCGGGCGATCCGCGGGCATCAAGACCAACCGCATGCGCTCACCACATCCGATGCCGAGAGCAGGTCCAGGCCCTCCCGAGCTGCGAAGTCGATCGCTTCCCGCCGCGATGCGATCCCGGTCGGGTCCCACTCCGAGACCAACTCCGCCAACACACCGGCCGGAAACAGGCCGGCGTGACGCGTCGCCGCCACCACGACCTCTTCGGCTCGAGCATCACGGATGGTTCCGCCGCCTTCTACTCTCACCGGCAGGACGTGCCCCGGCCGCGAGAAGTCTCGCGGACCGCTCAGCGGGTCTGCCAGGGCTCTGATCGTGCAGGCGCGATCAGCTGCCGAAATGCCCGTGCCGGCCGAGTTCGCTGCGTCCACCGTGACGGTGAATCCTGCCGTCTCGCCCGTCAGCGCCCACATGGGTGGAAGGTTCATCCGGACGCATGCCGAAGCATTCAACGCGACCCTGACCAAGCCCGAACTGTGGCGGACCAGATAGGCAACTGACTCGGTCGTGACGTATTGCGCGGCCGCTGCCAGGTACGCTTCGCCGACCCTGTCGTCGACCAGCACGATTGTTAGTCCCGCCGCAAGCGACTGGCACGCGCGGTCGAGTTGTTCGACGCACTTCGCGACAACTGTGGACATGCGCCACTTCCTCTCGAAATCCGACGCAATTTGATGCTTTGGGGTCCACCAGCGGACCGCAGACGGGGCTCCGCACGCCGATCAGCCCTTCTGCGGGCGAACGACGAGTGCCCGGTCGCCGTTACGGCCGGCCATCATCTTCTCCCCGAGATTGAGGAACTGGTGCATACGCTCACGCGGCAGTTGGGCGCCGTCCTTCAGCCGCAGATACGAGCGCTCGTCGACGATCAGCGTGACGGCACCCTCGTCGGTGTCGAGAGTGATGGTGTCGGAACCCACCGCGGACAGCACCCCGACCACCGGCTGCGGAGCGGACTTCGGCGACAGGCGGATGTCCATCGACAAGCGGAATCGATCCGACCTGTTGGGAAGCCCGGTGTGCGGGGTGGCCTCGCTGAACATCAGAACGTCGCCCGGGCGGTAGACGCTCGGCCGGGCCCACGCGGCGTCCGGAACGGCACCGGCCGGAATGCCGTACTTCGGCGGGTCTTCCCAGTTGTGCAGGTATCCGTACTTGCTCAACCCCGGGGCGATCGCAAGACCACCACACTCGAAATCGATGTCGGACAGCGGAAGCCAACACGTCCGGAAGGGGATGCCTTCGTTGAAGAACCCGTCCTGGTGGCGGCCTGCCACGAAGTCCTCCGGCTCTTCCGCGATCGGGGGTTCAATCGGTACTCGGTGCTCGGGACCCAATTGAGCGGCTCGCCGACGACATCTTCGAAGAAGCCGTTGATCTTCGGGTCCGACGTGAACTGCTCCCAACATCCGGACCCGTAGATCTCCGGGACCTTGACTGGGAAGTCGCTGACGTCCGTGCCATTCCACACCGGTTCCGCCATACCGGGGTCGACCACACCGTAGTCGTCCACCAAGATCGAAAAGTACTTCTCGCGAACAGCATTCACCGCGTCACGGTCGAGGACGTCACGGAAGAAGAGATAGCCTTCCTCTCGGTACACGCTCTCGAGCTTCGCGTGGTCACCCAGCAGCTCGTTGTGTACGTCGAGTTCCTTCATCGGAAATGCCACCACACACCACCTTGATTGTTGTCAGGGAGTACTCCGAAGCCCCTGCCTCGGTCGATCATCCGGCACATCGCGTTACGTTCGTAGTTACGGTCGATTCCGCCACATCCGCGCCTGCTCGAGGACCTCGGAGAACGGGATCCGACTGTCCGTCGAAGGATCACGCGGCAATCCGAGCACCCGCTCGGCAACACCGTTGCGTTGCATTTGCTCGGTCCCGCCGGCGATGGCCGGTTTCTTGCTGTCCAGGAAGGCTCGTGCAACCGCGTTCGACCCCGGGACGTTCGGATCCCACATCACAGCGCTCGGACCGGCGATGTCGAGTGCCGCCCGCGCTTGGGCCGCGGTCGCGCCGGACAATGCCAGCTTGCCGTATGCCGCGACACCGGCATCGGCCGTCCCGCGTCGCGCTTGGGTGGCGATTCGCGCCTTGAGTTGCCGCACCGCGTAGTCCTCGACATGCGCAGTGGTCATCTCCCGGAGCACGTGATCGTCACCGAGGCGGTTGTGACGACGCGCCAGAGCAAGGAGATCCGCCGGCAGCACACCGGGATCGTCGGGCGTTTCGACGGCGTCCGGGCGGCCCGCGCCTCGTTCGAAGAAGAGGAGCGTGGACGTCACCGACCATCCGTGGTCAACCTCGCCGATTCGCTCCGTGTCGGGAACGACCACACCGTCGAGGAACTCTTCGCAGAAGTCGCTGCTGCCACCGATCTGCTTGATCGGGCGAATCGTCAGGCCCTCGGCGTCACACGGCACGCCGAACCACGTCAGCCCTTTGTGCTTCGGTACCTCCCAGTTCGTGCGCGCCAAGCACATTCCCCAGTCGGCGAGGTGGGCGAACGAGCTCCAGATCTTCGCTCCGTCGACGGTCCATGCACCGTCCGTCCCTCGGGAGGCACGGGTCTGGATTCCCGCCAGGTCGGAGCCCGCGCTGGGTTCCGAAAGAACTGGCACCACAGTTCCTCGCCCCGCAGCACCCGAGGGACGTGCCGGGCGAGGTAGTCGGGCGCGGCGTGCTGCAGCATGGTGGGAACGCAGGACCCGAAGGTTGTGACGCTGAGGATCCCGAAGTTGGGAAGTACGAACTCCGATGCCTCGTCGACGAATGTCTGTTCGTAGGCCGGTGGCAGTCCTTGGCCGCCGTACTCCGTCGGCCAGGTCAAACCGGCGAACCCGCCGTCGAACAGCCGGCGCTGAATCTGCCGGTGCTCAGCGATGTGCTCGGGCGTGTGCGGATTCGGTGCCCCAGTTCCGCGATGGCGGTCGAGGTTGTTCGCGAGCCATGCCCGCGCGCGAGCCCGAAATTCGTCAATCGATTCGAGGGGTGTCATCAGGCATTCTCCAGCTCGGCAGCATGGGCGGCGAGGATCCGCCCGCGGTGGAAGTCCGTGGTTCCGTAGAACGCGGCATTCGTGGTCAGGCGCCGCATGTAGAGATGGAGGTCGTGCTCCCAGGCGAACCCGATCCCACCGTGAACCTGGAGACAGTCCTGGGCCATACGGGCCGACCGCTCCCCCACGTACACGGCAGCGATCGACACGACCTCGGATGCGTAACTGCGCATCTCCGACACTGCCCGGGTGGCTCCCGCGAGGACTGCCTTCATCGACTCGACCACCGTGCTCACGTCGGCGAGCAGGTGCTTGATCGCCTGGAACGACCCGATCGGACGACCGAAGGCAAAGCGGTCCAGCGCGTATTCTCGCGTCATTTCGAACAACCGCTCGGCCGCCCCGACCGACTCGGCCACGGAGAGCAGTGAAGCGGTGTCACGTGCGCGGTCGAGACCCTCGGAGAAGACGTGGTCGGGTGGAACCGCGACACCGTCGAGGTCGACGGCCTCGAGGCTGCGCGTGAGGTCCAGACACTCCCGACGGCTCCGTGACGTGACGGCGCCCGCTTCGAGCAGAACCTGGGCCGGCCCGTCCGCAGTCGCTGCTGTCAGTAGCATCCACTCCGCGCCGGGATCGTCGATGATCGCAGTGCCGCGCAGTAGCAGGTCGGCACCCGATGGTTGCGCAGACAGGTCCGAGCCTCCCCACAGCGCGTCACCGGTTACCGCGATGGTGGCCGTGCCCTTACCCGCGGCCAGATCGGCCAGCAGCGAATCGCGCACAGCACCGGGCGCTGCGGCACCCAGCGCGGTCGCCACGGCGTTGCTGGCAACGTACGGCTCCGGCAGCAGCCGCCGGCCTCGGAGCTGCGCCAGCAGCACGGCATCCGCAACCGGATCGCCGGACACGCTGCCGCCACCGAGGTCCTCGGGAACGAACATGGCGAACCAGCCCAATTCCGCTACCGCCGAGAGGTGCTCATGGCCCACCGGCTCACCTTCCGTGAGCGCACGAATCCGCTCCATCGGAAGAAACTCGTCGATGAACCTGGTTGAGGTGTCGAGAAGCAGCGACTGCTCGTCGCTCATGTCGGCATCCACGGCTATGCCGACTCCGGCTCGGCGACGACGCGATCCCGCACGGACGGCAGGACGGGACCCGCATCCTTCCATTCGGGAACGCCGTCACTCGGGTGGGCGCGAGCGACCTGCTCCTGATGCACCTCGCCCCAGTGCGAGTGGTTGAGCTGATGCAACGTGAAGCATGCTTGCAGCGAATTGTAGAAGCCCATGTTGTCCTGGGTCTGGTTGACCGACTCCTTGATCAGCAGCGCGGCCATCGTGGGTGTCTTCGCGATCCGCTTCGCGAACGCCTCGGTATTCTCGGCCAGTTCCTCGCGCTTCCACAGCTTGGAGATCATTCCCAACCGGTAGGCCTCTTCCGCGTCGATCGAGTCTCCCGTGAGCATGAGTTCCTTCGTCTTCCGCAGACCGAACTCCCATGGATGCGCGAAGTACTCGACACCGCACATACCCAATCGGGCACCGACGACATCGGCGAACGTCGTATCCTCCGCCGCGACGATGAGGTCACAGCTCCACATCAGCATGAGTGCCGCCGAGTACACCTTGCCGTGGACCTCGGCAATCGTGATCTTGCGGAGGTTCCGCCATCGACGGGTGTTCTCGAAGAAGTAGTGCCACTCCTGGAGCATCCGCTGCTCGGCCGCCACGCGGCTGCCACCATTGGTCTGGTGGGTGATGTGCTGGTTCGGGCCCGGCTCGCGTTCTTCGATGCGGACCTTCGAGCCGAGGTCGTGGCCGGACGAGAACATCGGCCCTGATCCACCGAGGATGACCACCCGAACCTGGTCGTCAGCCTCGGCGCGGAGGAAGGCCTCGTTCAACTCGACCAGCATCTGACGGTTCTGCGCGTTCCGCGCCTCTGGCCTGTCGAGCATGATGCGAACGACACGTCCGTCGTCCAAGGGGGTGTAGCTGATGAATCGGTAGTCAGACATCTTCGTCCTTTCGTCGTTGCTACAGCAGGCCGCTGTCCTGCATCGAGCTCATGCGCGCCTCGTCATAACCCAGAAGGTCGCGGTAAACGTGGTCGTTGTGCTGGCCGAGATACGGTGCAGGACTGGAGAACCCGCCAGGAGTCTCAGAGAAGAGCATCGGCAAGCCGCTGCCGAGGAGTCCCTCGAACTCGCCGTAGTCGGGATGAGCAATGGGCACGGTCTCGCCGCGGGCACGTACCCTCGGGTCAGCCACCGCCTCCTCCGGCGTTCGGACCTCGGAGGCGGGAATGTCGGCCGCCGCCAGGCGCTTACAGATCTCCGCGACGGTCAGGCCGGCAGTCCACTTTCCGATGATCTCGTGGATCTCGTCGGCATGAGCCGCCCGCTGCGCTCGGAGCGCGAATCGCGGATCATCCAGTAGTTCAGGCATTCCCATCGCTTCCGGCAGACGGGCGAAGAACCTGTCGTTGGCAGCACAGATCGTCACGTCCCCGTCGAGCGCGGAGAAGATGCCGAACGGTGCCAGACGGTTGAGGAAGTTCCCTGTTCGCGGTTGCATGCCGGTGACGGCATATCCGCCCAGGGTTCGACCGCGACCAACGACGTCAGCGCGCCGAGCATCGAGACGTCGACATGCTGCCCTCGACCGGTCTCGCGGGCGCTCAGCACCGCCGCCAATGTGCCCGTCACGGCGAACAGCGGGGCCACCATGTCGCCCAACGGAAGTCCGACACGGACCGGACCGTCCTCGGGCGATCCCGACGCGAGAGCCAGACCGGACAGCGCCTGGATCGTGACGTCGTAGGCCTTGCCCGTCTCATCGGACGAGTTCCCGCCGAATCCGCTGATGGAGGTGTAAACGATTCCTGGGTTGATCTCGCGAGCGTGCTCGTATCCGATTCCCAGTCGATCGGCGGTGCCGGCACTGAAGTTCTCGACCACGACGTCGGCTTGCCGCACGAGGTCGTCAAACACCGAAATTGCTTCCGGGTGCTTCAGATTCAGTGTGATCCCGAGCTTGCCGCGACAGCGTTCGAGGAAGGGAATCGACAGGTCGTCGTCATGCCGGGGCAGCCGATCGATGCCGTCGCGTCCGAGATACGGGACGTTCCCGCGGGCAACGTCGCCGTGCCCGGGTTCCTCGATCTTGATCACTGTGGCGCCGAGGGCCCCGAGCAGCAGGGTCGCGTAGGGCCCGGACAATGCTCGGGTCAGGTCGACGACCGTGACCCCTGAGAGCGGACCCATCACACACCCTCCCGTGCCATGGCGAACTTGCCGCGCAATGCTCGGCGGTTCAGCTTCCCCATCGGGGAGCGCTCGAGGCTGTCGACGAACTCGACGACACGGGCGTCTTGACCGCGGACAACCGTGACCGGCAGAAGCTGACCAACTCACTCTCCGTGGGATCGGTGCCGTCGGCCCGAACGACCAAGGCAACCGCTTCCTCGCCCATCTCCGGATGCGCGATCCCGATCACTGCGACATCCGACACCGCCGGGTGTTCGGAGAGAACGCGCTCCGACTCGGCCGGATAGATGTTCACGCCCCCGGTGACGATCTTGTCGCTGTCACGATCGGTGAGAAAGACGTATCCATCGGGATCGACCCGGCCGATCTCCCCGAGCGTGAACACGCCGGGCCGCAGATGCGCAGCGGCGGTCAACTCGGGCTCGTTCTCGTACTCGATACCCCAGCCGGATTCGCTCTCGAAGAAGAGCCGCCCCTCGGCGCCCGGTGGCAGTTCGGTGCCGGCGTCGTCGACGACGAAGGCACGGATGCCACGGATGGCGCATCCGACGGAGTTGGGTCGCTGCAGCCACTCGGCGGTGGTGATTGCGCAAACGCCGCCCGTCTCCGTTCCGCCATAGGTCTGGAGGAAGACCTCGCCCCACCAGTCGATCATTTTGCGTTTGACTTCTTCGGCACAACCGGCGCCGGTCTGCGTGACGAGTCGGATCGAGCTGACGTCGTACTCCCGTGCCGCCTCCTCCCGTGCCCTCAGCAGCCGAACGAAATGTGTGGGGACCATCAGGGTGGATGCGATGCGTTCCCGTTCGATCGTCTCGAGGATGACGGTCGGATCGAATCGTGGCGGCACGTGTACGGGCACACCGGACACCAGCAGGGCCGTCGCCTGGATCGGGCCGGAGTGATAGAGCGGACCGCTGACCAGATGAGGACCGATTCCCACGAATCGGTTGGTAGCCGCCCACCGTCGATACTCCTCGACTGTGGCGCCTCGAAGGAAAGATCGATCGAGGCATCAGGGTTCGCTTGGGCCGCCCGGTTGTTCCGGAGCTGAACAGGATCGGGGCGGACACCCGATGTTCGGAGGTCTCCGTGACAGTCGGTCCATCGGCCCAGTCCTCGAAGGTCGTGAACCCGGGACCCGGACGCTGCGACCAACACACAACCTGGACCCGTCGAGGTCCGCCGTTGCGGCAACGGCGACGTCGAGGAGTTCGGGACCGGTGAACAGGGTGCCGGCATCGGACTCGATCAGCATGTGCCTGACCTCATCGGCATGCAGGTGCACGTTGAGGGGAACGAGTGGCGCGCCTGACAGGACGGTGGCCAGATACGTCACGAGCGTGCGCCCAGAGTTCTTTGCCAACACCGCTACCGGACGTCTCCGGATCTCGTACTCGGCCCGCAGACGAGCAGCAATCCGGTCGGCCTCGGCCTCGGTTTCGGCTCGGGTCAGCTCCAGGTCCCAAGCCTTCAATGCAAACTGCCGCGTACCGCTTTGGGGCGCAGAGTTGTTCGACTGCATCGACGTGTTCATGCCGATTCTCCTGTGTACTCGAGATGATGGGGACGAAGGTGCTCCGTCAGGTGATGACGCCGGCGTCCTTCAGTCGGACGATCTCTTCCCAGGTGTGACCGGCCTCGAGCAACAGCACCTCGGTGTGCTCGCCCAGTTCGGGCCCACGCGGCAGGGTTTCCTGCGGGCGTCCGACGGTGAACGGCGCACGAACGAGTTGGAGGTCGCTGTCGGGAACCGGGCAGACGAATCGGTTGGCGATCACCTGCGGATCGTCCATGACCTCCGAAACATCGCGTACCGGCGCCCACGGTCCCTCGAAGGTGGCCAGCGCGTCGGCCCATTCGTCTCGGGTGCACCGCCCGAACACGACTGAGAGTTCGGCCCGTAGCTCGTCTGCATGGGTGGAGCGTCGCTCCGCATCGAGGAATCGATCGTCCGTTCGCAGTTCAGGGGCACCGATGTGCTTGCAGAAGTCGTCCAGTACCGATCGGACTGCATGAGGTTGATCATGATCGAACCCCCGTCGGCACAGCGGTAGGAGCCCGTGAGTGGCGGGATCGGCACCCGGCCCCGGTGATTCGCGGTCGTGTTGGAGACGATCTCGCTGGCGGTCACCCACGCCGCAGCTCCCATCAGTGATGCGCCGACCGGCAGGGTCTCACCACCGCGCTCGCGCCCGAGTAGCGACGCCATCACTCCTGCGGCCAGACCCACCGACGCGATCCGGTCGCCGAAGGAGGGTGGCTGCCTGGCTACTTGCTCCGCGCCGGATCCGTCACCAGCTCGCCGACGCCGCCGCGGGCCCAGAACGCAGTGATGTCGTATCCCGGCTTGTCACTGTCCGGTCCTGCCGGGCCGAACGCATCACCGCGGGCATACACCAGCCGCGGATTGATTTCGGCCAGAGCCTGCTGCGACATCCCGTGCTTGTCGAGTGCACTCTGCCTGAAGCTCGTCATGAAGACGTCCGCTTCGCGGATCAACGTGTACGCGAGCTCGCGCCCGCCGGGGGCACCCAGGTCGATGCCGATGCTGCGTTTTCCTCGGTTGGCCTGGGCAGCGCGCGCCGACAACGCATTCGACGTGTTGGACGTTCCCGCGGTGGTGAGGGTGTTGTACGGATCGCCGTGCACCGGGTGTTCGATCCTCACAACATCGGCGCCGAGATCCGCAAGGATGGCAGCTGCACTGGGCACGAACACCCACTGCGCCAGTTCCACGACCTTGACGCCGGCCAAGGGTCCCCCTGATGCCGTCACTTGTCTTACCTCTCCGTTGTCTTGACCTCTGATGGCGTTCGTAATCGATCTGCGTTTCGCTCAGTCGTCGGTGACCCGCCACTGCAGCAGGGTGTAGGTCCGGCCGTCGACCTGGTGGTCGACGAATTCACCTCGGACGGTTGCCCCGATGCGCACCTCTGCCGTGGCGGGTTCGTCGAGCAGCAGATTGCCGACGAGCCGAATGTTCCCGGCCCCCGGAAGCTCGACGACGGCCACCACGTACGGAACGGCAGCCTCGAGAGCCGCGTGCGCGGCATGCCACACCTTGGTCCAACTGAAGACCCGACCGACGGCATTCGCGCGGTCCCAACCGGGATCGAAGCGCCGACAGCGATGGCAGATCACTTCCGGCGGCCACTGCCAGGTGCCGCACTCGCACCGTTGGAGCACCAACTCGTGGGCGGCCAACGCATCGTGGAACGGCCGGTCCAAACCTGTGGGCAATGGAACCGGCACCCCCAGAACCTGCGGAACCGGTTGGTTCGCAGTAATATCGACGGTCACAGGGTCTCCTCCGTCCCGTACAGCACTCCACTGGTCAGCGATGTCATCGGACCACCCATCGCCGCCGATACCGCGGCGCCGGGGACCTGGTTCGTCGATGTGCCCCGCAACTGTCGAACCGCCTCGAGATGGTGGCCCATTCCCAGGATGTAGGCCTCGGCGAAATTCCCACCGCTCGTGTTCAACGGCACGACCCCGTTGGGGGCGATGAGGTTCTCGAACGACAGGAACTCGTCGGCGTCGGCGTAGGAACAGACACCCATCTCGACCAAACCCATCACCACCCCGGCGGTGAAGTTGTCGTAGACCTGGAACGTGTCGATATCCTCGACACCGATTCCGGCGTCGCTGTACAGCCGCCGGATCAGCGACTTGTAGCCGGCGGTCGCATAGTCCGGATTGTTCTCTGCTCCTGCACCCGAGCGGAATTCACCGCTCTGGCCCGCGGCGAGAACGTAGACGGGTGGCTGGCGAAGCGACCGTGCCCGATCAGCAGAGACCAACAGGACGGCCGCCGCGGCGTCACTCTCCTGACAGCAGTCGTACAGATGGTATGGCTCGGCGATCCAACGGGATTCGTCGTACTTCTCGGCCGAGAGTCCACGGTGTTGCATCACCGCCGCAGGATTGGTCTTGGCGTGATGGTAGGCGGCCATCGCAACCGCCCGCATTGTCGTCTGACCGACACCGTGTTCCGACATCATTCTCGCCGCACGCAGTGCGTACTTGTGCGGTGCCGCGAATGCACCGTACGGCCCCATTGCGGCGCCGCCGAGGTCGTAGCCGGACACCTCCGGGCCGCCGCCGCTTCCGCCGTATCCGACTCCGCGACCGAATCGCCCGACCTCGCCCTGCCGACACCCCCGGTAGGCGACGACGCAGTCCGCGAGGCCGCTGGCGATGGCAGCGGCCCCGATCGCGACGTGGCCGGCAGAGCCTCCGCCACCGCCGCCGTATTGCATGGCGCCCAAACGCAGTTCACGAATTCCGAGGGCCGTCGCGAGTCGTACCGGATTACTTCCATCGTTCGAGAAGGCCACGAAGCCGTCGATATCGTCTACCTCGACCCCGGCATCGTCGGCAGCCGCCAGCACCGCACGCAGCACCATCGTGAACTCGGATTCTGTCGAGCCGCCGTGCCGGAAATAGTCGCTGGCTCCGATACCGGCGACTGCAACCTGCCCGCGTAGTGAGTTGGCTGCCATGTCGAAGGCCACCCGCCTTAGCCGGCCGCGTACGAGGAGAACACGGACGGCGCCGCGTTGACCATCGTCGTCGGGTCGACGTAGACGTGCTGCGTGGCCCCGTGCATGTCACGCACACACCGCGCCAACGTATTCGGCACACGCAGCCCCTTGCTGCCGGACCACGAGTACGCGAACTCGACTGCTTCGAGCGCCACATTCGTGACCAGCGTGGATGCCTGCCGGATCCGCTGATACTGCAGTTCGGTGACGTCGTCTCCAGCGTTGACCGTCTGCTGTGCTGCGTCGAAAACCTCGAAACAGAAGGCGCGGGCTGATGCAAGCCGACCTTCGACCGCGGCGAACTCGTGAAGGAACAACTGCTGTTCGATGACCGGTAGCACCCCAGGACGGGACTTTCCGGCGGCGAGGATCCCGTGCAATTCTTCGAACGCGCGCCGCGCGATGCCGAGCGCCACACCGGCATGTCCTGACGAACCCATGATCTGCAATCCGAGATGCTGGGTCGCTTGACCACGCAACGGCTTCGCACCGACACGACGAACGGTGAAGTCCTCCGGCACGAACTGCTCCGGGATCTCGTAGTCGAAGCTCCCCGTTCCGATCAGCCCGAGAACATCCCAGTTGCCGAGGAAGTTCACCTGCTCACGCGGGACGAGGAAGATCAGTTCGATCTCGTTCGCCACGCCGGTCCGTGCCCCACCGCCGATCCAGCTTGCATGACCGGTGCCGCTTCCGAATTGGTAGCGCCCCGATGCCTGGTATCCACCCTCGACGGATGACACCTTGCCCATCGGCGCAAACATGCCACCGATGATCGCCTTCTCGTCTCCGAGGAAGAGGGTTTCGACCGCGGCATCCGAGCAGTGACCACCGCTGAAACCTGTGACGGACATGTTGGCCATCAGACTCCAGCCGACACTTCCATCGGCCGAGCTGATGGCCTCGGTGACCGCCAAAGCCTGTGTGATCTCGGCATTCCCGCCGCCGAGTTCACCGGGGAGTAGCAGCCAGGGCAGCTCTGCCTCGGACAGGAGTCGAACCATGTCCGGGGTCATGGTCCCGTGGGACTCGACATCCGCAGCGGCCGCCCGGATGGCCGGCGCGAGCGAGCGTGCGCGCTCGACCGGATCGGCAATCCCGAGTGGAGCATCGAGTGAGGGTTCCGGTCGTGTCACCGTCCCCGCCGAGGTGTTCTGCATTGTGGTTCCTTCCGTCGTGCGTGATGTACGCAAGCTTGCTTCTTCTGCATTACTCGAGCCGTTAAGCACAGCGGCCGTGAGGTCACATGAACCTGCCGCCGGACACCTCGAGTGCTGCGCCGGTGACGAAGCTGGACATGTCGGATGCGAGAAACAGTGCAGCGTCGGCAATCTCGTGTGGTTCACCGATTCGACCAAGTGGCACGTCGGCGAGCCTCGTCGCGAGATCGTCAGGTGGGAGCTGCTCGGTCATCGCAGTGCGCATGATTCCCGGCAGGATCGCGTTGACGCGGATGTTTTGCGGTGCGAGTTCCTTTGCGGCAGCCTTGGTGAGTCCGAACAGGGCCGATTTCGCCGTGCTGTAGTTCGTCTGGCCGGCGAGGCCAGCCTTGCCACCGATACTGGAGATGTTGATGATCGATCCGCTCGACCCTGTCGAGCGATCGCCCATCGCGCGGGCGGCGTGCTTACACCCCAGCCAGCTGCCCTGGACGTGGACGTCCATGAGTAGGCGGAAATCGTCGACCGGCATGTCCGTCAGGGTGCCGTTCCGCATGATGCCGGCGTTGTTGACCCAAACGTCCAGGCGGCCCGTGAGCGACAGTGCCCGATCAGCCACATTCTGTACGTCCGACTCCAACGTCACGTCGCACGCAACCGCGTGCACGTTCGCGAACCCGTCGGCTGACAACTGCCTGACCGCGGTCGTTGCCTCGGCTTCGTCGAGGTCGGCGAGCACAACCGACGCACCTTGCTCGAGGAATCCCGCCGCGATCGCGAGTCCCAGACCGCGTGCCGCGCCGGTGACGACGGCAGTGCGCTTATCGAGTAGATGGCTCACAAGTGTTCCCTTCCGATCTTGGCGTCCGCTAATCGCTGGCCGGCAGGTTCTTGGGTGCTCGGACGACCAGAGGTACCGTGCCGTCGGCGAGGGATCCTCGTCCCGGCTTCGTCACGAGAACCTCCATCGTGGGATCGGCTTCGGCGGTGTACCTCTTGCCGATCGCGCTTCCCCCGCACAGGTCGCTCACCGGCTCCGCGACGGCGTCTTTCGGGACGTCGAAGTCCACCATCGGCAAACCGCCGCATGTCAACTCGACCGAACCGGACCCGGCCGGACCACGATCACCTCGGTCGCGCAGGTCTGGCTGCGCAGCCGGCGCCCTGGGGTGAGGGTTGGGACAGTTGTCATCGGACGCTCCTTGCTGTGGTGATCGGATTGCTTTGTGGCGCCGGCTCTGTCGCAGTCAGTTGTGCCGCCACCTCGCGACGCAGCAGCTTGCCCAGCGGTGTGTATGGGAGTTCGGGCCAAACTTGCACGAGGGCTGGCGTTTTCGAGCTACGCAGCCGAGCGCGTACCCACTCACGTAGCTCGTCCGGGTCCGGGCCATCGCCGTCGGTCGGAACCACGACGGCGGCGATCTGTTCGCCCCATTCCTCGTCGGGAAGTCCGACTACGGCGGCTTCGCGCACCAACTCGTGACGCAGGAGCACGTCCTCGATCTCGGCCGGTGCGATGTTCTCGCCACCGCGGATGATGGTGTCGTCGGTACGCCCCTCCACGAAGAGGTAGCCGCCGCGGTCGAGAGTGACTCGGTCGCGGGTGGGGAACCAGCCCGCGTCGTCGAGAGCACTACCCTTCCCGACGTATCCGCCCGAGACCTGGGGCCCACGGACATGGAGTTCGCCTGCGACCCCGGCGGGAGCGATCGACCCGTCGGGCAGTCGCACCTCGATCTCGACTCCCGGTACCGGCCGGCCGACCGATCCGAGCCGGGCCCGAACCTCGGGCTCGGACGAGTCGATCGCGGCCCGATGATCCTCGGGCCCCAGCACTGCGATGGTCGACGAGGTTTCCGTCAGACCGTACGCGTGCGTGAACCCCGTATCGGGGAAGACAGCGAGTGCTCGTTCGAGAACCGTCGCAGGCATACGTGCACCCCCGTACGACAGCGACCGCAACGTGGGTGTCCGTGCCGGCTGGTCCGAGAGCGACTCCGTGATGCGGGCGAGCATGGTCGGCACGAGCATCGCGCTCGTGACGCTGTTCGCCCGCACCGTCGCGATCCAGTCCTCGGGTGCGAATCGCGGAAGGTGGACGGTTCGGCGCGCGGCGTACGTGTTCGACAACACGGCCGCAACTCCGGCGATGTGGTAGGGCGGGACTGTGACCAGGGCGCAGTCGTCGGCGCCCGCGGAGCCGAGTTCCACGGTCTGGAAAATGTACGACGTGAGATTCGCATGGGTGAGCATTACGCCCTTGGGCGCGCTGGTGGTTCCACTCGTGAACAGCACTACGGCAGGGGACTCGGGCGATACCTCGGCGTCATCCGACGAAAGGACGCCAACCGCTCCCGTCTCAGCGGCATGACGAAATTCAGTGCTGACGACAACTCGATCAGACAAACCCGCCAGCTGCTCCGCGAACTCGACGTCCACGATGATGTAGGGGTCTGGCAGTTGTTCGACGAGCCGTCGTAGTTCGACGGCAGAAAGCCGGTAGTTGAGCGGAGTGATCGGAACTGCTGCGTACGCAGCTGCGAACAACGCGATCGTGAACTCCGGACCGTTCATCCCGACGAAAGCGACGTGCTGGGCGCCGGACTGTCGGATGACTTCGGCGCCACGCCGCGCCACCTCGTCCAGCTCGGCGAATGTCAGCGTGTTCGGCGTTCCGGCCGAGCCGAGCGCGACGCGGTCGCCGTGAAGGGTGGCAGCCATGTCGAGAAGCAGCGGGACGCTCACAGCGCGGCACCTGCGTCGCTGGTCGCCCGGATGGCTCCTTCCGGGCAATTGGCGATGGCATTGGCGACATCGGATCCGAACGGCTCGGCGTCCTCCACCAACACGATCGGGGATCCTTCGTCGTCGGCATCGAACAGCGCCGGTGCCAGCATGTAGCAACGACCGTGACCCGTGCAGCGGCCACGGTCGATCTCGATACGCAGGGACACGGTGTTCCTCCCGGACAGGTCTCCCGGCCTCGTGGCTCGGGGTGAAGCGGCTCGCCGACGTCTGTCGGCGATGCACACAGCGTGCAAGGCGTCTCGTTAACCGCTCCATTACGTCTGCCGCGACCCCGGGAACAGCACGTAACGAGCGCCATAATGGCCACTGCCCTGTACTCGTCTCCACGAGTCCGCGCCGTCCGAGCGCGCGACAGGATGCATCGAAGCGGAGGTCAACCTGTGGGTTCGAAGAAGTCCCTTGCCGCAGTCGCCCTAGGTCGGAACCAACCGTGGCAACTGGTCGAAATTGATGTGGCGGCGCCCACCGAGGGAGAGGTGCTGGTCGAGTGGAAGGCGGCGGGCCTGTGTCATTCCGACGAGCACTTCCGCAGTGGTGACCGGGTCGCCGCGGGAACCGACTCTGCTACCTATCCGCTCCTCGGCGGGCACGAGGCCGCCGGCGTCGTTGCCGAAGTCGGTCCGGGCGTAACACGGTTCGCGGTGGGCGATCGGGTATGCGCGAGCTTTTCTCCGATTTGTGGAACCTGCAAGTACTGCGTCTCGGGGCGCGGTTCGCTGTGCAACGGAAACAAGGATTTCGGGGTCCGCGGGCAGCTGGTCGACGGACGACACCGACACCACCTCGACGGCGAGCCGCTCTATCTGATGGCAAAGCTGGGCACGTTCTCCGAGCGCACGGTCGTGTCCGAGCGCTCGCTCCTTCCCATCCCGGACGACATTCCTTTCGAGGTTGCCTGCCTGGTGTCGTGTGGAGTTGCGACCGGGTGGGGCTCCGCTGTCGAACGCGCCGGCACTCGCCCGGGGGACGTCGTCGTGGTGATCGGGTGCGGTGGGCTCGGAATGTCCGCCATCCAGGGTGCACGCAACGTCGGTGCGTCCGCGATCCTCGCCGTGGAGCCGGTTGCCAGTCGGCGCGACAAGGCCAAGGTGTTCGGTGCCACTCACACGGCTGCCTCGATAGAGGAGATCCGCCCGGCCATAGACGAACTCACCTGGGGACAGGGCGCGGATCGAGTGATTCTGACCCCCAGCGTCGTCACTCCCGAGCTTTTACACGATGGACTGGCGATCACCGGCAAGGACGGTGTGCTCGTCGTGGTCGGCATGGGCCCGCTCGGCGAGACGCCGGTACCGATCGACATCGGAGCATTTGCCCTCTTCAACAAGGAGATCCGAGGCTCGTTGTTCGGTGGATTGGATCCACGCTCGGCGGTTCCCCTTCTGCTGGACCTCTATCGGCGTGGAGTTCTCGACATCGACTCGATGATCACGCCGTACCGGCTCGAGGACATCGACCGTGCCCTTGCCGATCAGCACGAGGGCAGGAACATCCGTGCGGTGCTGACGATGGGCCGCCGCTGATGTCTCCGATGACATCAGGACCGGGGCGGCCCACCGTCCGCATCATCGACGAGACGATGCGGGAAGGGATGCAAATCGAGGACGCCGACATCCCTGTCGAACGGAAGGTGGAACTCCTCGACGCGCTGTCTCGAACGGGGCTCGAACATCTCGTCGTCGGATCGTTCGTCAGCCCTCGATGGGTGCCGCAGATGTCATGCGTCGAGGAACTGTTGGAGCGGTTCACACCTGTTCCGGGTGTGAAGTACTCCGCATTGGTCCTGAATCAGAAAGGGGCGGAACGGCGGTCTCGGTATGTACCGCCGTTGACCGTCGACGAACAGCCACGTCTGACCGTGCACGCCTGCGACGTCTTCGTACAGCGCAACACGAATCGGAGTCAGGCACAGGAAATCGACGCCTGGCGACAGATCGCAGCCAACGCTCTCTCGGACGGCGCGCGGACCGCGACGGTCAGGCTCGGTGCCGCCTTCGGGTCCAACTGGGTCGGAGATATTCCCGTCGAGTACGGGCTCGATCTGATCGGCCAGATGATCGGCGTATGGGAGTCCGTCGGCGTGTCGGTCGACACCGTATGGCTCGGCGACCCGATGGGGTGGAACACGCCGCTTCGTACCGAGGTACTGATCACCGAGATTCTCCGCCGGTGGCCATCCGTGCGTACGGTCCATCTGCACCTGCACGACCAGCGCGGAGCGGCCATGGTGTCGGCGTACGCCGCCCTGCGCGCCGTGCCGGCCGACAAGACCCTCGTCCTCGACACCTCGGTGGGCGGGATCGGTGGCTGCCCCTACTGCGGAAACGGCCGGGCAACCGGCATGATCCCGACGGAAGACCTCGTCGATCTGCTCGAGGAATCGGGGATCGCAACCGGTGTCGATCGCGATCGGCTGATCGAGGTCGCGCTACTCGCGGAGGACGTCCTCGGGCGTGGACTGCACGGACGCACCCCGCGTGCCGGCAAGAGGCCGCGGGGCAGCGACCTCTACGCCATGGACATGCCATTCGTCGAGTCCTTTCTCAGGCAAGCCATTTTCGAAATGGCCCCGGCGCCTACTCGGGTGCCCGGTCCCCGTGGCGGACGCCCATCACCAGCTGGCAACGTGACCTGGCCGAACGCCACGGGTCCTTCGCGCTCGCACGAGAGGTGTCCCGATGACCGACGAGCCGCTGCTGTTCGAGAAGCGGGGCCATGCCGCCTGGCTCACGCTGAACCGGCCGGAACGGCTGAACGCACTGAACGACGAAATGAAGGAACTGATCGTGCGAGCGGCCGTCGACGTTTCCGTCGACCCGGACGTCTGGGTCGTAGTGATCCGAGGGGCCGGAGGTCGAGCGTTTTGCGTCGGGCCGACCTGAAAGAGATGCGGGAGAACGACCGGGGAGGCAGGCGGCCGACGACGCCGATGATCGAGGAGAGCCGAAACCTCTACGAGGCTGTCCTCGACATCCCGAAGCCAACGATCGCGGTGGTGGACGGATTCGCGCTCGGTGGCGGTTGCGAACTGGCCATGGCGTGCGATCTACGGGTCGCCTCCGATGATTCGATGTTCGGGATGCCCGAGTCCACTCGCGGAATGGGCGCGAACTTCGGCTCCGTACCGCTACCCCGGCTGATTCCGCGAGCACTGGCGATGGAGATGCTGTACTTCGGCGATCGGATCGGCGCGGATCGTGCATGCGATATGGGGTTGGTGAATCGCGTGTGGCCGAAAGCAGACCTCGATTGCCGAGTGTCCGAATGGGTCGACGAGCTTCTCACGCGCGCCCCACTCTCGCTACGGCGTTACAAGGAAATGGCCGGCAAGGGATGGGAGATGTCTGTCCATGCCAACCTGAGACTTAATGCCGGCCCCAACCCGTACCTGTCCGAGGATCGGGTCGAGGGCGCAATCGCGTTCACCGAGAAGCGAACCCCGGTCTGGCGCGGTCGTTGACCGATCGAGCCGGGACCTGTACAAGTCGCCTCAGATCAGGTCCCGGTTCGAGTCCCAGTTCGCCGAGCGCCGAATGCGCTCGCTGGTAGATCGCCATCGCGGCAGCCCGGTTTCCGACCAGATGCTCGGACCGAATCAACAACCCGTAGATCTCCTCGCTGAACGGGTTGAACTCCAGCGCTCGGGCACCGTAACGTCGCACCAGTTCGGCGTCTCCCTCCTCCGCGGCCCACCACATGAGTTTGGTAACCGCTTCTTCGAACAGGACCGAGAGGTATGTCCGTCTCTCTTCCACTCCCGGCAGGTTGCTGCCGCCGAGATAGACACCCGGCGCCAGGTCGAGCGCTTCTCGCAGGGCTTGCATCTGCTCCCCTGCCGGGTCCTTCACAGACCGACTGCGGAGCACGACGTCCTCGAATCGACGATCGTGGGCTACGAGTTCGACGGAGTCAGGCCACGCCACGATATTGGCATCCCGTCGCTCCAGCCGCACACCGGTCAACTCCCGAAGCCGGAAGACGATCTGCCGGAAGTGATTTCCTCCGCGGCTGCGTCCCACCTCGGGGAACAATCGCTCCTGCAGACGAGACCGCTCCACACCCTCCGGGTTCTGCGCCAGATCGGCGATGAGTTCGACAACCTTCAATCGACGCACCGGGGCCGAGACTCCGTCGACCACGATCTGAGGTGGCTCGTGAAACGGCAGGAGCTCGACGCTCGCGGGCTGGCGTTCCTCAGCCGTCGTGTTGTCCGGAGCGGCTGGAGCGGGTTGTTCCGGTGTGGCATCCGACGGGACCGGATTCGCCAGGCTAAGCAGACTCCCACGACGTAGTTCGTAGCATCGCTCGAGCACCTCCTCGGTCCAATAGGTTCCGCCGAGGACGCCCGCGCCTCGTCGCATGTCCGCCAGTACCGCAGCCGCCGTCGCTTCGTCTCCGATCCGCACGTGGGCCTCGGCGAGCGCATAGCTGGCCGCCGAGAAGAGCAACTGCCGGCGCGCCCTGCGCATCGAATCCACCGCGGGCCCGAGAACGACCGCCGCATCCCCCGGCTTGTCCAGATCGAGTAGTGCCAGGCCCAGAACGAGGCGTGCCCATTCGCTGATCGCGCGCCGTTCTCCACCGTCGAGCTCGATGACGCTGTGCGGGAGGGCTGCTGCCTCCTCTGGTGCACCGATTCTCAATGCAGCCCACGCCGCGAGAACCTCGTAGTCGCTCTGGACACCACTACTCCGAGCTCCGGGGGCGCCGGCCCGGAGAATCTGCTGTGCGGATCCGAAATGCCCACGCGCGATCTCGATCGCGGCCCGCACGAATATCGCGTGCGGTCGGTCCCGGCGGGCAGGCGGGATCCGCTCGAATGCCCGTTCTGCGACGTCGATCCGTCCTGACCACACCGCCGCCAAGGCTACGTTGGGGTTGTCGTCGGCGTCCGGCCCGTCCAACGTGCCGATGATGTCACCGCACCGGCCCTGCCAGAGCATCCCCCAGTGCACGATGGGTGCCATTTCCTCACCGACCGTCGACAGGGGCGGAAGCGCCGGCTCGACACCACTTGTCGCTGCAAGCATGAAACGGATGGCATCGGCACCATGATTGTCGCGATTGTTCCGGGCGTAGGGCGCGGCGTCGTCGGGACGACTGTGCAACGTCCACAGAACGATACCGACGATCCCGGGGTCGGCGGCAACGATATCGTCCATCCGGCCGTCAGCTTCGAGTTGATGAATAAGGGTGACAGCCTTGTCGATTCCGCGCCGGGCATGAATGGCGCGGAGCATGCACGCGGTCAGCAAATCATTTGTCAGCAGGTACGCCTCGCCGATCAGCAACGCCCAGCGATCGACGCGAGTCACCACCTCCGCTGGGTCGGCCAACGATCGCACGCCGACGGCGAGTGCCTCGACCGCGAGGTGCGGTTCGTCCGCGGCCATGCACCACTCGACCAGCTCGTCGAGGCGGCCGCCGGCGGCAAGATGGAACGCGAACCGCCGCCGCAGCTTGGGCAGCCGCTCGGATCTGCGACGCGAGAGGATCTCTTGCAAGCATTGCCGCAGCAGAGGGCTGTACTTCGAGGGCATCGTCGGTGACCAGCACCATAGGTAGTTCCCTGGCGCGCAATGCCGTAAACACCGGCTCACCCCGCGGGCCGAGCAGACCCACGCTGTCATGGCGGGTGACTTCTCCAGCAACGAGCCTGCGAGAAGCAGATCCATCTCATCCGGCGGAAGCGTGTCCACGATCCGCGATTCGATGTATGCGACAAGCACAGGTGAAGTCGGAAGTCCGGGTGCAGCGCCGAAGCGCATGAACAGGACTACACCGGAAGCCCATCCCGCGCACTGGCGCACCGCCTCGACGGGATCGATCGCGCCACTCGGGCCGAGTCGTGCCGCCAGCGCTCCGGCTTCGTCGTGCGTCAACCGAAGGCGGTCGGCCGCCAGCACCTCACACATACCTCGCAGGACCAACTGTTCAGTCTCGATTCCGAGGTGGCGGCTGGTCAGGATCAAGACATCGACGCCCGTCGGAATGCTCAGCAGGACCTCCCTCACGACGCTGGATGCGGAAGGGTTGTAGGCCAACACCTCTCCGTTGTCGATCACGACCAGCGGCGCTGCTTCTGCCGGGGCCGACTGCGCGTCACGTGGGCGTGTGTCGCGGATTGCCGACAAGGAGAGGGCAAGCGCATTGCCGATATCCTCGGCCGTCATGTCAGGTTCCAGGGTCAGCCACCTGACCGGGCCGGTGCGGTTGTCGGCGTGCAGTGCGCCGGCAGTGGTCTTCCCACAGCCAGTTCCCGCGGCGATCTCGACGACGGGACCCGGGAAAAGGCGTCGGCGATGTCCCGCTCGACGCCCGGTCGCTCGATGACGATCGCTGCGAGCGCCGCCGGCTCGCCGAGCACCGTGACGACGGCATCGGTGCGCCGGTTTTTATCACCACGAGGCTCCGGATGTGCCGCCTCGGAGTCGCAATCATTTATGAGAATCGTCACTCCCATTACCTAACATACGTAACCACTTCTCTGCTACTGCAGTGCGGAGTCGCCAGGTGTGCATCAGACGGCCCGCCGCTCGATGCACACCTGGCGACTCGACCGCCCTCGAGGAGAGTCAACTCCACCCGGTTCAAACGGAATACATTGCTGCACACAGATATCGACTACCACTACCCGGCGGCGGCCAGGCAGTGCAGCACGACTCAGCCAGCTGCGAGCGGCCTGAACCTGCTGCCGTGGAAGACCAAGGGTTCGACCTCGGTGTCAGTCCTCGCGCCACAGATGCGGAACAGCACGATCGCGTGGTCACCCGCAGTGACCTCCTTCTCGATGATGCAGTCGAACCACGCGGGTGAACCATGCACGAACACCACGCCCTCAGCGGTGGAATCCCAGTAGACCGAATCGAACCGATCGCCCCCTTTCCGGGAAAGTGCCCTGCACGCATCCTCGTGATCCTCCGCGAGGATGCTCAGGCCGATCCGCTCACGAGCTTTCAGTCGAGGCCAGGTGGTGGACGTTTCCTGTATGCACACCGCCACCAGCGGTGGATCCAGCGACACCGTGGTGAACGAACTGGCCGCCATACCAATCGGTTCGCCGTCCGCGCCGAGCGCGCAGAGCGCGACCACACCGCTGGGGAAGCAACCGTAGGTACGACGCAGAGCTTTTGCTTCGTCGACCGGGGAGGGTGTTGAGAGCATCAGGACTCCTCGTATGAGCTTGACGGATCCGACATCGTTCAGCTCGCCGAGCCGCGAAGGACGTCGACGTAGCGGGTATCGAATACCTGCTCGGCGGTGAGGTTGTCGGAATAGTTGAGCAAGCCCAGCTCCCGCCAGTAGGACTGCGCACCCAGATTGCCCTCGCCGAGATTCAGATTCGGGTCGAAAAGCAGATTCGGCAGTCCCGCCAGCCGATCGCTCGTCACACCCATCTGGCTTGCGAGCTTCGGTCCGACCTCGGGATTCGCATGGTAGTCGCCCTGCAGGTACTCCTTCTGGGTTCGAGCGAGTGCCCGGAAGAATGCCATGGCCGCCTCCGGCTTACCGTTGAGGAAATCCTCGCTGCCCACCCAGCCGATGACAGCTGAGCTGGGGTACCCGACGTCCACGAACTGGCAGCACGGATCCTGGGCCAGCAGCGCAGATCCAGGAGAAACCACCTGAGCGACCTGAGCCGCACCGTTGCTCATCGCCAGCGCAATCTCGTTGGGCTTCATGACCTGGAAATTCAGGTCCGACAGCTTCACGGACGGGTCGTTCTTGTGCACCCACTGCCACAGGTAGTACGCCGAGATACTGGCGTTACCGGACGGGGTGAGAATCGTCTTTCCGCGCAATTCGGCAGGCTGGGGTCCGTCCTCACCGAATGCGGCCTTGTTGAACCAGAAACCCTGCTGCGACTCGGGCGCATACCCAGCGCCGGGAAAGCCCACTTCACACCCGCCCCAGTCGACATCAGATTGAGCAGGCCGGCGGTGAGCGCGTTGTATCCGAGGTCCATGCGCCCCTGGGATATCAGCGCCAGCTTGTCGGATTCGGGTACATCCTGGATCTCGACTTTCAGGTTCTCCTTCGCGAATTCACCTTCGGCCTCGGCCATCAGGAACTGCGCGTAAACCTCGAGCTGCTTGCCGATGCCTACGACAACGGTGGTCTCCTCGGCAAGCGGCTTGGGGGCCAATGGATCACCACTCACCTGGAATACCTCGGGGGAGGCCTCCGGGGCCTTGGCGTTCGGATCACCGGTACCCGAGCATCCGGCGACCGTGACCGCCAGTGCAGCGGCGGCGACACAGAACCGGACGGTTCGGCTTCGGACAGACCTCGAACGCCCGGGTCCCGATAGATCGTTGACACGGAGTAAACCGCTTTTGCGCATGCCATTTCCTTGTCGATGTAGTTGAGAATTCGAACCAGGTACCGGACGATGGCGATACCCAGCTTTCGGGCGGCTTCGAGCGGGCGCGACCGCAGTTCGCTACCCGGATGTGTTACTTCCGCGGCCACGCCGCGTCCATGGAGTGAGTAGCTTGCCGATCCCGGTGATCGCGGACTGGAACAGGACGCCGAAGATCGCGACCAGGACCACTCCGACGTACATTCGCCCGACATCGAACAACTGCCACGAGTTCCAGATCAGATAGCCCATGCCCTTGCTGCCTTGGACGAACTCGATGCCGATCAGGACGAGCACCGCGTTACCTGCCGCCAACCGCAGCGAAACGAAGACTGCGGGCAGCGACGCCGGCAGAATCACGTGACGAAGCGTCTGAAATCGTGTGGCGCCGAAACACTTCGCGGGCTCGAGATAGTTCGACTGCACTGACACGACCGATGCCGTGGTACTGATCACGACGATGAAGAACACACTCGCCGCAATGAGCACGATGATAGGCAGATCGGAAAGTCCGAAGATCAGCAAGAGGATGGGGAGCATTGCGAGCTTGGGCACCGTGTAGAGGGCGCTGATGATCGGGTCGAGCGCGATGTTCAGGCGCCGGATCCGGCCCAGTAGCAATCCCATCACCAGTCCGACGATCGCGCCGATGACGAACCCGACCAGCAACCGGTACGTGCTGACCAGAACGGCGTCCTGGAGAACGCCCGACTCGAGCGCCTTGCCGAGGGAGCGGACGACATCCACCGGCGCCGGGAAGAATCGGCGATCGTAGGTGTCGAATACAGCTCCGAGCTGCCACACCACCAAGATCGCCACCGGCACACCGAAGCGCAGCAGATTGTCGATCACCTTGGCCCGGCGGCGGAGTCGCACACGGTCCGCCGCCGAGTGCCGTGGCCGGATGACGAGCGTCTCCGCTGCAGATCCCGAGCCTCCAGCACTCCCCTCTCGGTTCGTGGGGGTCTTGTCGTCGAGGACGGTCATCGGCTGCCTTCCTTGGCCGTTGTTTCACCGGAGGCGCCGTACGCCTCCTGCCGCAGATTGGCCCAGATCTCTTGTTCCAGGGCGGCAAACTCACCGCTTCCTCGGATTTCGGCCGTCCGTGGTCGCGGGAAGGGAACCGTGAATTCGCCGACGATATGACCTGGACGTTGGCTCATGACGAGCACGCGATCACCCAGAAGTACCGCTTCGTCGAGGTTGTGGGTGATGAACACTACGGTTCTCCGGTGCTCTTGCCACAGGGCGAGCAATTCGTCCTGCATGATCATTCGCAACTGCGCATCGAGTGCAGCGAAGGGCTCGTCCATGAGCAGGATCTCCGGATCGACGATCAAGGCGCGCGCAATCGATACCCGCTGCCGCATGCCTCCCGACAGCTCACTGGGATAACTCTTGCGGAATTGATCGAGACCGAGGCGTTCGAGCCAGTAGTCCATTCTGGATTCGACATCCGTTGTGCGGTGACGACCCACATCCAGACCGAAGCGAACATTCTGCTCGACCGTCTTCCACGGAAAGATGCTGTAGTCCTGGAATACCATCGCCGAGAGTCGGTCGGCCCCTTCCCTTTCGATGGTCATTTCTCCACCGCTCGGGTCGAGCAGGCCGGCCGCGATTCGCAGGAATGTGGACTTCCCGCACCCCGATGGTCCTACGATGCAAAGGAATTCACCCTCGCGTACGTCGAGATCGAGCGGGCCGAGCGCTTTCATCGAACCCGTCGGTGTGTCGAATGTTCGCTCGATCCCGGTAGCTCTTAGTTTGCTGCGGACTTCTTCCGCGTCCGGAACAGCCGCATGGCCGGCTCGGTCAAGTTCGTGCAATGCCGCCACTGAAGTACTCCCCACTGGTATGGCTTGTCGCCTGAGTAACGAAGGACGCCGATCATCGCTGTGACGCGGAACACGTCTTCGGTCGAACTGGGCTGGAAAGCTACGGATATCGCCGTTACCGGCATCGTTAATCCGCGCCCGTGCGGGCTGCGGCCACGCCGGCAATCCACACCTCGACGTGCGGTACGAACCCGAATACAGCTCGTCATCGCCAAGAGGGCGAGATCCGGCAAACCGGGCACGCCGGCCGACCCGGGAAGCGAGACGCGCGACGCCCGAGTCGCCGGCAGGATCAGTGGGGCCCCAGTAACGGATGTGATAACGGTCACGTGCGAGGCTGCTCATCGACCAGACCCGCCGCGGACCAGAACGCAACCCGGCCGTGGCCTGGCTCAACTCACCCGTTCCGCTGACTGCGTCGGCCGAGATCGTCCAAGGAGTCCGTATGAAACCCGACCTGATCGAGCACTTCGTAGAGCATTTCGACCACCACGACGAGCGACTCGGAGCTGATCCCCTCGAGGTGTCGATCGAGATGCAGAAGCGGTGTCCGGTGGCGCACAGTGACGCGCATGGAGGCTTCTGGGTCGTGTCGGACTACGAGGAAGCCCGTCTCATCATGCAAGACCCGGAGGTCTTCACGAGTGCGAAGTCCGTCCGGGTACCCGCGGGGCCGAAGACTCGCCCGCTGCCCCCGATCGAGTACGACCCGCCGGAGCACGGCAAGTACCGCAGCCTGATCGCCAAGGCGTTCTCGCCCCGCAACATCAACGCGCTCGAACCGAAGATCCGCAAGCTCTGCGACCTCCTGATCGGGCAGTTCCAGGAGAAGGGATCATGCGACCTGGTCGCGGATCTCGCAGCGCCGCTACCGACCACCATCTTCACCGAGATGATGGGCCTGCCGGTGGAAGATGCCGAGAAGTTCCACCGGTGGGCGACGCTGATCAATCACCAGGCGCACGAGGGCGAAGGAGCCATCTCCGCGGGTGAGGCGATGGCGGAGACCATGGACTACCTGAGGGTGATCCTCGACGAGCGCAAGGCGAACCCCCGCGACGATATCGCCACCGCACTCGTTCAGGCCCAGGTCGACGGTGAGCCGATTTCCGAGGACGACTTGATCCACATGGCCTTCCTGCTCTTCCTGGGCGGTCTGGACACGGTCACGTCGGCCATGTCGTTCATGTTCTCGCACCTCGCCCAGCGGCCAGATCTGCGGCAGCAGATCATCGACGATCCCACGATCATTCCGGCGGCAGTAGAGGAGTTCCTCCGATTCGAGCCGGTGATCATGATCGGCCGGGCTGTCACGACCGACACCGAAGTGGGCGGATGCCCGGTCAAGGCCGACGAGCGGATCCTGATCAACTCCATCGCCGTGAATCGGGACCCCGCGAAGTTCGAGAACCCCGACGTCATCGACTTCTCGCGGGATGCCAACCAGCACATGACGTTCGGCGTCGGGCCGCACCGTTGTGTCGGCTCGCACCTGGCCCGGCTCGAGCTGAAGGTCGTGCTCGAGGAGTTTCACAGCCGCATCCCGGACTACCGCATCGCGGAGGGTCACACACTGCATCGCCACATGAACCAGGTCAACGGTCTCGACGAACTTCCTCTCGTCTGGAACTGACCCGACTCCCGACCACCGACCGCGGCTGCCCGGAAGGAACCATGTACGACTCCACCACCTATGACCGGCTCTTCATCGGCGGCGACTGGATTGCGCCGAACGAAGGACGGACCACTACGGTTACCAATCCGGCTTCCGCGGCGGTGATCGGCAGCGTGCCGGAGGGAGACCTCGTCGACCTCGACCGGGCCATCGACGCCGCGAGGCGCGCATACGACAGCGGACCGTGGCCCCGCATGACGCCACGCGAGCGAGCCTCGCTGCTGTACAGGTTCGTCGACATCCTCGATGCACACCGTCACCAAGTGGCGTCGATGATCACTGCGGAATCCGGTGCACTGCCGACGCTCGTCGAAAGCACCCATTTCGGAGCAGGTTTCGGCCGCTTCCGGCACGCTGTCGACCTTGCGACCACCCAACTCGACAAGGTCACCCCTCTGCAAGTGGGCGCCGGCTCGATCCTTGGCGCAACCGCGACGGTCTACCGACCGCGTGGCGTCGTCGGCCTCATCACCCCGTTCAACTTCCCGCTGTATCTCAACCTGTGCAAGCTCGGCCCGGCGCTGGCCATGGGAAATACCGTCGTGCTCAAGCCTTCGCCGTTGACGCCGCTGGAAGGCCTCGTGCTGGGCCACGCCGCCGCCGAAGCCGGCCTTCCTCCCGGCGTGGTCAACATCGTCACCGGTGGCGGAGAGGTCGGCCACGCACTGGTCGGCGACGATCGGGTCGACATGATCAGCTTCACCGGGTCCGATCGCACCGGCAGCGACATCATGGGATTGGCCGCTCGATCGTTGAAGCCAGTCGTCCTCGAGCTCGGCGGCAAATCCGCCTCATCGTCCGCGAGGACGCTCGGGTCGAACAGGCCGCGGACATCGCTTTCAACAGCTTCACCCTCCACGCCGGCCAGGGCTGCGTTCTCCTCACCCGACATGTCGTTCATCGCAGCCTGCTCGAACAGTTCCTGGACGCGCTGGCCGCCCGTGCCCAGCGCGCGGTCATCGGCGACCCGACCGCCCCCGACACGACGATGGGCCCGCTCATCTCCGAGGGACAGCGGCAACGTGTCGCCGACTACGTCGAGGTAGGCGCCAGCGAGGGTGGCCGAATCGTCTTCGGCGGCAAGATGCCCGAGCGCCCCGGCTTCTTCTACGAACCCACGCTGATTCACGGTGTCGGTCCCGGTGCCCGGGTCGCGCAGGAGGAGATCTTCGGCCCGGTCGCCGTGGTACTGCCCTTCGACACCGACGACGAAGCGGTCACGATCGCGAACAACTCCCGGTTCGGTTTGTCCGGCGGGATCGTCAGCGCCGACACCGGGAAAGCCTGGGAGCTCGCACGCAGCCTCAGCACCGGAGCCGTGCGGATCAACGGTGGTGGCACCGCGCTCGACGCCGGCGCCGCGGTCAGCGGCTACGGAGCGTCCGGAATCGGAGCAGAACACGGACTCGCGGGACTGCTCGAATTCGCCCAACCGCAATCCATCGCGTTCCGCGCGGGCTGACCCACCCTCTCACCCGCCTCGACACCCCTACAGGTTCAGGTACCCATGTCATCTTCTTCTTACCTCCGCGACGTCGACATCGACCTGCAGACCAAGACGATCGGAGCCTACGTCTGATGGACGCACTGGACGGCAAAGTTGCGCTGGTCACCGGGGCCGCACGTGGACAGGGACGCAGTCACGCGATCCATCTCGCTCGAGCAGGCGCAGACGTGATACTTCTGGACATCGCGCGGCAGGTCGATACGGTCCGCTACCCGATGCCCACGGAAGTCGATCTCGCTGAGACCGCGGATGCTGTACGAGCCTTGGGCCGCAAAGCCTATGGGGTGGTCGCTGACGTCCGAGACTCCGGTGAGGTCGTGAGGGCGGTAGACGCAGGTGTTGCCGAGCTCGGCGGACTCGACATCGTCGTTGCCAACGCCGGTATATCCGGCTATGGAAGCATCGAGCATGGCCTGTCCGATACCGCCTGGCACAACGTGCTGGCCACCAACCTGACCGGAGCATGGAACACCTGCGCCGCGTCCCTTCCCCACATGCGCGAGGGTGGCCGCGGCGGCTCGGTCGTTCTCACCGGTTCGGTCGGGGGCCTGCGAGGTATCCGCAACATGGTGCACTACACCGCTGCGAAGCATGGCCTGGTGGGAATGATGCGGACGCTAGCTCTCGAGCACGCCCAACACCACGTACGGATCAACGCGGTGCTTCCGACTTCGGTCCGGACTCCGATGATCATGAACCCCACCACCTTCAGGCTCTTCCGTCCGGATCTGCAGGATCCAACCGAAGCGGACGTACGCGAGGCATTTCAAACCGCCCATGCTCTACCCGTGCCGTGGATCGAGCCCGAGGATGTGAGCAAGGCCGTGCTCTTCCTGGTGTCCGACGATGCCCGCTACATCACCGGCGTGGCGCTACCGGTGGACGCCGGGGCACTACTGAAGTAGCGCGGTGATCATTAGACATCGCGGTGGTGATTCTTTGATGGGTAATGCAATTCACCGGTAGTGCTGCTGCCCGGGACGACGTCAGGAGTGCAGAAGTAGTGTTCGATGTACGAACCCTCACCGTGGCGGACGTCGCCGACGGTGGCGTGGATACGCCGATTCTCGGGGACGCCGGCAGCGTGTCCGTACCAGTCGTGGTCGTCGATCTCGACGACGAAACCATCGACGGAAAGACGGCTTCGGCCGCGGCTGTGCGCATCGGCGAGCATGATCGTCTGTTCGTCGGCCGGACCACCCGCGCGGTGCCGGCAACGCTTGCACCGTTGACCGCGTCCCTCGACCTGACGTACACCGCAGACGTCGACTCGACGGATTGCAGGACGGTGAGCACCGATGATGTCGACGCCGCCGTGACGGCGTTCGTCGATTGCGTGCAGCGGTTCCCGCAGTCGGCGCTCGTTGCACGGCAGGTATTGGCGATCTCACAGACGCTACCCATCGATCGTGCGATCGACGTCGAATCTCTCGCGTACTCGACGCTGCAAGGCGGAGCGGAGTTCCATGGCTGGCTCAATGAGCGCCGAAAGTTGGGACGTCCGCTTCCGCCGGCGCCCGGTGCGGACCCGGTCCTGGTCGATCGCAAGGGCGGTACCCTCCACATCACACTCAACCGACCCGAGCGGCGTAATGCGTACGGGACCGCGTTGCGCGACGCCCTGGTCGAAGCCCTACACCTACCGGTACTCGACGACACGATCACGAAAGTCGTACTCGGGGGCACTGGTACGTCGTTCTGCGCGGGAGGCGATCTCGACGAATTCGGCCATACACCGGACACTTCGACCGCTCATCTCATCCGGACGCGAGGCGGCGCCGGTCGTCTGATCGCTCGACTCGCCAATCGGACAGAAGCGCGGTTGCACGGACACTGTGTGGGTGCGGGAATCGAGATCCCGGCATTTGCCGGGCACGTGGTAGCCGACCCCGACACGACCTTTCGGCTACCGGAAGTTTCCATGGGCCTGATTCCCGGGGCAGGTGGCACCGTGAGCGTGCCCCGTCGCATCGGGCAATGGCGCGCGATGCACCTTTTCGTGACAGGAAGCGAACTAGGTGCGCGGCGGGCGCTCGAATGGGGCTTGATCGACGAGATCGCGACAGATCCCGACCTGTAGTCCATCCGGCCAGAGCGAGGTGCCGATGTGCTCAGATCAGGTGCGCATGCTTCGCCAGCCGTCGGCGCATGTCCCGCAGGTAGTACGTGGCCGTGATCTGGCGCAGCGGACGCGGGACGCGGCGGTAGACGACCGGCAACACCGTCATCAACCGGTCGAAGCGGCGCTGGTCGCGTGGGCTCCACGGCAGCGCGAACTGGTCCCGGATCCGCGGCGGCAACAGGCCGATCGTGAGGAAACGCTGAAGCGGCATCGTCATCCGCACCGGCAGCGGCGCCCTGCCGCCGGAGAGCAGTCCGCGCACGTACGCGCGCACCTGGTCGTCCACCGCGGCGGTCTCGATCATCCGGTCCCAGTACGCGTCGAACTCGGTGCGGGTCGCCGGCCACATGTCCTCACCGACCTGCAGCACCGTCCCGTACACCGCCGACTGCCGGTACAGCAGCTCGGCGTCGGCGTCCGACAGCGGCCCGAAGAACCGCTGGTACATGTCGAAACCGTTGCGGTACAGGGTGGCTGCGACCCACAACTGCAGTTCCGGATCGAACGCGTTGTACCGCTCCGAGCGCACCGGGACGTGCGCCCGGTTCACCAGGCGCACCACCGCCTGCTTCTCCTCGGTGGTGCCGAGGGTGACGGCGTACACGAACGTCATGGTGGTCCGCAGCCGGTCCAGTGGCCGCTCGAGCGTGGTGCTGTGCTCGGCGACGCCGCGGCCGACACCCGGCACCGCGAGCTGCAGCAGCACGGTCGCGCCGGCCCCGATCAGCAGCATCGACTCACCGACGAAGTCCGCCAGGTCAAGTCGGCCCTCGTCACCCACTGCGACAGCGTGATTCGTCATGCCCAGATCCCGACTCGTTCGAGGTGCGCGACGAGCCGCTGCGCGGCGTCGTCGAATTGGATGCGAGTGTGCCGCACGACGGCGTCGAGGTCGCCCGCGCGTAGTGCGTCGATCAGGCTCGTGTGCGACGCCACCGCCAGCGCTCCCCACGCCGGATCGGTCGCGTACAGCTGGTAGGGCGTGTACCTGGCGGCGTTGAGCAGGAACCACGCGAGCTTGGGTCCGCCGCCGATCCGGCACAGTTCGCGATGGAACTCGTACTCCGCGTCCGCGATCCGCTCGGGATCCGCCGCGTCGACCGCCTCGCTCAGCACGTCGTTGAGCGCCGTCAGCCGCGCGAGGTCCTCGGCGGACGCCGCCCGCGAGGCGCGCACCGCGAGTTCAACCGTGATCTGCCCCTGCAGCCAGAAGATGTCGTGCACGTCGTCGCGCTCGAGCGGCGAGACGACGTAGCCCCGGTTGGGCACCGACTCGACCATGCCCTCGCCCCGCAGGGTCAGCAGCGCCTCCCGCACCGGCGTGACACTGACACCGAGTTCGGCCGCGGTCTCGTCGAGTCGGACGAACTCACCGGGCCGCAAGCGCCCCGACATGACCGCACCGCGCAAGTACGCGGCCACCGAGTCGGACAGCTGCGTCTTGCGCAATGGACGTGTGGGACGCACCGGAGCAACCATGTCGACCCCTACAGTCCGAACGTCTTGCCGATGATGTCGCGCTGGATCTCGTTGGTACCGCCGTAGATCGACGACACGAGGGTCTTGCGGACGTGCCCCTCCATGTCGAACTCGGTGGCGTATCCGTATCCGCCCATCATCTGCATGCCCTCGAGCGCCACCTTCTTCGCGGTCTCGGTCGCCTTGAGCTTGACCATCGACGCCTCCCGCGGAAACAGCTTCGCCGGGTTCGCGTCGACCAGCCGTGCAGTGTTGTAGACGAGCAGCCGGGTGCACTCGATCTCGGTGGCCAGGTCCGCGATGCGGTGCCGCAGCACCTGGAAGGTTCCGACAGGTCGGCCGAACTGCTTTCGCTGCGTGATGAATTCGAGGGTGTCGTCGAATGCTCGCTGCGCGGTGCCGAGCATCATCGCGCCGAGGATCAGCCGTTCGATGTTGAGCCCGGTCATCAATTGCGCCCAACCGTTGCCGACCTCGCCGACGACGGCGTCGTCGGGCAGGTGGACGTCGGTGAGATAGAGGTCGTTGACCTCCTTGCCGCCCATCGTGTCGATGCTGCTGATCTTGAGGCCCGGGGTGTCGGCCGGCAGGTGGAACATCGTCAGACCCTCGTGCTTGGAGCCGGTGCGGTCGGTGCGCGCCACGAGCAGGATGTTCTCGGCGAAGTGCGCGTTGGAGCACCACGTCTTCTGACCGTTGATCAGCCAGCCGTCGGAGACCTTCTCGGCGCGGCAGCTGAGGTTGCCGACGTCGGAGCCCGCTTCGGGTTCCGACATCGAGATCGACTCGGAGGCGCCACGGACGATGCCGCCGAGCACGGTCCGCTTCTGCTCCTCGGTGCCGAACTTCCCGTATGCGGCACCGGTGATGAGCGTCGGCCCGATACCTCCGATCGGCGCCATCCCCCGCGCGCACTCCTCGAGGAGGATGCACATGTCGACCGCGGTGCCGCCCGATCCGCCGTACTCCTCGGGCACGGTGATCCCGAGCCAGCCGAGGTCGGCCATCTTCAGGTACAGCTCCTGGTTGTGGCTGTGCTCGCCGCGGCCGGTGAGCGCGTCCCGCTGTTCGCGAGTGCCGCACTCCCGGCGGCAGAACGCGGCCACCGCCTGCGCGAAATCGTGCTGCTCGGGGGTGAAGTCGATCGTCATTGGCCTGCTCCTGCCTGCAAAGAATCGAGTGACCGAGTTCCCTGTGGCCCGGCACGGGGCGGCACGCCGCGCGAAGGGGTTGTCCGTACCCGCCGGGCCTAATAGTGTGAGCGTCACCACAGTAAATCACATCAAATATATGTGATGCGATCCCACTGGAGATCCGGAGGTAGTTCGACATGACCCGAGAACTGCGCGACACGGCCCAGACTCGTCCCCGATCACTCCCCCTCGACGTTCGCGAGCCTGGATCCGCGGACCGGGACCCTTCTCGCCGAGTACCCCGTCATGACCGAGTCCGACGTCGCGGCTGCGGTAGATCGAGCCCGCGGCGCGGCGAACTGGTGGGCCGCACAGGAATTCCGCGGTCGCCGCGACTGGTTGCTCGAGTTCAAGAAGGCGATCGCGACCGACGCCGACGACCTCGCCCGGGTCGTCTCCGCCGAGACCGGCAAGCCCTACGACGACGCCCTGCTCGAGATCATGCTCGCGATCGAGCACCTCGACTGGGCCGCCCGCAACGCGAAGAAGGTGCTCCGACCCGACGGGTTCCGTCGGGCCTCGTCAGCGCCAACCAGTCGGCCACGCTCGGTTACCAGCCGTTCGGCGTCGTCGGCGTCATCGGCCCGTGGAACTACCCGGTGTACACGCCGATGGGATCGATCTCGTACGCGCTCGCCGCCGGGAACGCGATCGTGTTCAAGCCCAGCGAACTCACCCCGGGCGTCGGAAAGTGGCTCGAGGCCAAGTGGAACTCGCTCGCACCGACCCAGCCTGTGCTGCAGGTGATCACGGGCCTCGGCCCGACGGGCGCCGCCCTGTGCCGGGCCGGTGTCGACAAGATCGCGTTCACCGGTTCCGGACCCACCGCGCGGAAGGTCATGGCGGCCTGCGCCGAGACCCTCACCCCGATCGTCGCGGAGTGCGGCGGCAAGGACGCGATGCTGGTCGCCGAGGACGCCGACCTGGACAAGGCCGTCGAGTTCGCCGCGTTCGGGGCCTTCGGCAACGCCGGCCAGACGTGCGCCGGCGTCGAGCGCATCTACGTAGCCGAACCGGTGTACAAGCAGTTCCTCGACAAGCTCACCTCGGCGGTCGAACGGGTCAGCCCGGGCGGGTCGGACGAGGACACCTACGGCCCGATGACGCTGCCCCGGCAGGTCGACGTGGTCCGCAGCCACATCGCCGACGCGATCGGCAAGGGCGCCCGCGCGGTGATCGGCGGAATCGACTCCGTCCATGAACGATTCGTCGATCCCGTGATCCTCACCGATGTCCCGGAGGGCTCGTCAGCGGTGTGCGAAGAGACGTTCGGGCCGACCGTTGTCGTCAACAAGGTCCGCGACGTCGAAGAGGGCGTCGAGCGGGCCAATGCGACGTCGTACGGGCTAGGCGCATCGGTGTTCACCCGCAACCGGTCGCGCGGCCGGGACATCGCCGGCCGGCTGCGCGCCGGGATGGTGTCGGTGAACTCGGTGCTCGGCTTCGCCGGGATCCCGTCGCTGCCGTTCGGCGGCATCGGCGAGTCCGGGTTCGGCCGTATCCACGGCGCCGACGGCCTCCGCGAGTTCAGTCATCCCAAGGCCGTCACCGTCCAGAAGTTCGCGGCCCCACTGAATCTGCTCACCCTCGAGCGGTCCGCCCGGGACATGAAGATCTCGGCGTGGATGCTCAAGGCTCGGCACGGTCGGTGACGCCGTGACGCTGACCAGTTCACGACGCGTCCACATCTTTCCACCCCCGATCGGGATCCCCACCCCGACCGGGGGCGGATGGGGTGGGTGAAGGTGCTCGAGGGACTCGATCCGGAGACCCGCCACCAGGACATCCTCCGCATCACGGCCGGCTACGAGTTCCCGTGGGACTACCAGCGTTCGCTCGAGTTCGCCCTGTTCCGGACGTACTGTGTGCCGTCGATATCCGAACTACTGGCCCGCACCGGGGAATTCGAGCACCGCCCGCAGAAGCGCTACGACGACACCTCCCTGCTGATGGGCGAGTTGGTGGAGCACGGCTACGACTCGGAACGCGGGCGACAGTCTCTGCGCAACATCAACCGGATGCACGGGCGGTACACCATCGCGAACGACGACATGCGCTACGTGCTGTCGACGTTCGTGTACGACCCGATCGACTGGATCGACCGCTACGGGTGGCGCCGTCTGCATCCGCACGAGCGTCTCGCGTCGTACCACTTCTACCGGCAGGTCGGGATCCGAATGGGCATCAAGGACATTCCCGGCTCGTACCAGGAGTTCCACCGGTTCAAGACGGACTACGAACGGGAGCACTTCGTCTACAGCGACGACAACCACCGCATCGGCACCTACACCCTGCGTCTGTTCCAGTCGTGGTACCCGGCGGTTCTCGAACGTCCCGTCGCCGCGGCCGTGTACGCGCTGATCGACGATCGCATGTCCACCGCGTTCGGGTTCCCGAAGGGGTCGGCGCGGGTGCGGGCCGCCGCGGAGGCCGGACTCCGGGCGCGGTCGGGTGTCGTGCGCCTGCTACCGAAGCGGCGGGTGTCCGCGGGATCCGGCGACCCGAGGAACCGCACGTACCCCGGCTACCCGGTCGGCTACTGCCCGCGTGATCTCGGGGTGTAGGGGGTCCGATCGGCACTCGATTCTCGAGATCGACCGCCGCCGAAGGCCTCTTCCACCGCGGCGATGCCGGCACGGACGGCGGGACCGGCATTGTCCGACCGCCAGACCACGTGGATGTCCCGCGGTAGCGGCGGGTCGGTGGGCAGCAGCGCGACGCCGGCGGGGAGGTCGTCGACCGCCAGGCGCGGAACGAGGGCAGCCGCGAGTCCCGCGGCGACGAACGCGAGATGCGTCGAGACGTCCGACGCCTCGAAGTCGACGCGGGGCTCGAAACCCTCCCCGCACAGTGTCTTCACGAGCCAGTCCCGAAATGCCGTACCGGCGCCCACGCCACCCAGGCCGTGCCGGCAAGTTCGCGGAGCGGAACGGTTCCCGGTCCCGCGAGCGGATGGCCGGAGGGCAAGGCCACGGCGGCCGAATCACGATGTATCAGCTTCGATTCCATTCCGACCGGAATGTGCACGGGCGTCGACTCCCAGCTGTCGACCACACCGACATCGATGCGCTTGCGGGCGAGTGACTCCAGCGTCACCTCGGTCTCCCCCTCCGCCACCGACACCTGGACCGGATACCGCGCCGACAGCGCGGCGACCACGGACGGCAGGACCACGCGCGACGCGGCGACGAACGCACCGAAGCGAATCGGGCCGACGACTTCGTCCCGCATGGATCCGATCTCGGCCTCGACGGCGGCCGCGCGAGCCAACAGGTCCGAGCCACGTTCGGCGAGCAACCGTCCGGCGGGAGTGAGACTCACGCCGCGGCCGGAGGGCTCGAGCAGCCTTGCCCCCACCTCTCGTTCGAGCTTCGCCAACTGCTGAGAGACCCCGGACGGCGTCACGTGCAGGAGCTTCGCCGCTGCGGCGACTGATCCAGTCTCGGCCACCGCGCAGAGCGCGCGGATGCGTTCGAGGCTCAACACGCCAACGACACTACCGAATGTTCAGAAACATTTCTTACTTGTTGTTTCCGCTGGTAGATAGAAAAATCATCCCCGTGCAGACCTTGGAATCGGGCCGCGCCCGACCGGCCGACGCGTACGCACCCGGCCGGTTCGCCGACCCGCGAGCGCTCGCCGTGGCGGGCGCCTTCGCGATCTCCCTGACCGCGGTGTTCATCCGGCTGGCCGACGTCTCCGCCGCGACCGCGGTGCTCTACCGGTGTCTACTGGCGCTGCCGCCGCTGGCCGTGCTCGCCTCGAGGGAGTACCGCCGGGGTTGTCGCCTCACCCACCGGGACGTACTGCGGTACGCCGCCGCGGGCGCGATGCTCGGCGTCGACTTCGCGCTGTGGTCGCAGGCGATCGGGCTGATCGGGGCCGGCATCTCGACGGTTCTGGTGAACGTGCAGGTGGTCGTCGTCCCGCTGCTCTCGTTCCTCGCCCTGGGGACGCGGGTTCCGACGCGATTCGTCCTGGCGGTCCCTGTCCTGTTCGCCGGGGTGGCGCTCGCCAGCGGGGCCGCGGGCGGAGTGTCGGCCGGACCCGACCTGTACTGGGGCAGCTTCCTGGCGTTGCTGTCAGGCGTCGCGTACGCGGCGTACATCTTCGTCGTCGGCGGGCGCGGATCGGCGGCTACCGCGTCGTCCCAGGTCCTCATCTCGACCGCCGCGGCCGGGATCGTCGGATCCACCCTCGGGTCGCTGTGGGGTCCGATCGACCTGACGCCGGGCTGGGTGGCGTTCGGTTGGCTTGCAGCGCTTGCCCTCTCGGCGCAGCTGGTGGGCTGGGTACTCCTCGGCCGCTCCCTGCCCCGGCTTGCACCCGAGGTCGGCGCGACGCTCCTGCTGCTGCAACCGGTCATCGCCGTCGCCGCGGCCACGGCCTGGCTCGGCGAGCGGCCCACGGCAATGCAACTCGTCGGATGCGCGACGGTCGTCGTCACCGCCTGGTTCGTGGCGTCCCGGCCGGCGACGATCCCGCCCCGTCACAGCGATCCGAGTTCACGTTCACTCGCCGCCCACGCGGTGGGGCTTTGGCCGAACCGGCGCCGGAACCACCGCGAGAAGGCGCTCAGGTCCGAGAAGCCCAGCTCGCCGGCGATGTCGGTCAAGGTGCGGCCGTCGCGGGCGATGTAGCGCACCGCGAGATCGGCGCGGACCGCGTCGACCACCGACGTGTAGGTCTCCTCCGACTGCGCCAGGTGCCGGTGCAGCGTGCGCCGGTCCATGCCGAGGCTGCGCGCGATCCGCGTCGCCGAGCAGTTCCCGCCGGGCAGCAACGCCTCGATGATGTCCCGCACCCGACCGACCGTCGACGTGTCCTCCGGCGGGGTGAGCAGGTCGAGGTACTGCCGCGCGTACGGCCGCAGGAGCGGATCCGACAGCGGATTCACCGCGTCGAGATCACTCGAGTAGAGCGCCAGACCGTTGAAGTCGCGGCCGAACGCGACGTGCGGGCCCAGCACACGGTGATAGACGTCGAGGTCGGCCGGCGCGTCGTGGGCGAAGCAGGTGGACAGCGGGCGCCAGTCGCCCGGAAGGAGGCTGCCGAGGATCCGCGCGATCGACGCGACGGCCAGCTCGATCGACTGACGCCCCAGCTGCAACCCCTGCGCGGGCTCGACGTGGAGCGTCGCGAGACCGTTCATCTCGACCAGTCGGGTCCGGATGGCCTCGTTGTACAGCCGCATGTACCGAAGGACGATCTCGAGCGCGCTCCGCACGTCCGGTTCCTCCCGCGCGACCATGCCCACCGGTCCGAGGTTGGAAATCCGCCGGCCCGCCGCCATCCGCACCCCGAAGTCCTCACACGACGTCGCGCCGGCCGTGTGCTGGAGGAGGTCGTTCACCGCTCGGGCCGCGATCCACGCGTCGGGCGTCGCGAAGGTCGCCGGATCGATACCGGCCTCCCGCATCACCGGATGTGGATCCAGCCCGAGCGACTGCGCCAACTCGACGTACTCGTTGAGAACCGAAATCCGGACCCGCACAGCTCTCACCGTCTCCCCAATCGTCTCAGAATGCCAAGGAATCTGTCCCAACGGGCCAAGAGCAAACGACCCATTCGGTATAGCGTGACATGCGTCACCTCGCTTGTCACACCCTCCGACGACCGAGCCGAATCGGAGTCGCGTTGCCCCCCAAGGCAACTCCAACGACAGGAACATGCGCCGTCACTTCGGCGCCGGTGCAGATCTCGCATATCCAGACTAGGAGCCGTGCAATGCAGCTACTCGACAAAGTCGCCGTCGTGACCGGAGCCGCACAGGGCCTGGGCCGGTCGATCGCGCTCGCGATGGCGCAGGAGGGCGCGGACCTCGTCCTGTGCGATCTGCAGGAGGACAAGCTCGCGGAGGTCTCCACCGAAATCGAGGCCCTGGGGCGCAAGAGCCTGGCCCTGCGCTGCGACGTCTCGTCCAAGGAGCAGGTCGTCGAGATGTTCGCCCGGGCCGCCGACCAGTTCGGCACCGTCCACATCCTGGTCAACAACGCTGCGCGGGTGCCGAATTCGCCGGAGGACGAGGTCCGCCGCAGTCGCCACTATGCGCACATCACCACCCCTGTGGAGCGGCAGTCCATGGGCATCACCAGCAGCCTCACCGACGAGGACTGGCTCAAGTGGTGGGACGTCAACGTCCACGGCGTCTTCTACTGCACCCGTGAAGCATTGACATTCATGGAGCCGCAGGGCTACGGGCGGATCATCAACATCGCGTCGATCGCCGGTACCTCGGCCGCGAGCGCGCACAGCCCCGGGTACTCGGCCGCGAAGGCCGCTGTCGCCAGCCTGACCAAGACGGTCGCGCTCGACGTCGCCGGCGCCGGCGTGTACGTCAATGCGATCGCCTGCGGCGGGGTGCTCACCCCGCCCTTCCAGGCGTACCTCGACAAGGCCACTGAGGAGGAGAAGGCCAACCTGTACCAGATCGTCCCTGTCGGCCGCCTGGGCAAACCCGAGGAGTATGCCTCGCTCGCCGTCTACCTCGCCGGCGAAAGCCATTATCTCGTCGGCCAGGTCATCAGCCCCAACGGGGGCGTCATCATCTGAGCACCGCACGACGACAGAGGGCGGAACAGCAAGAAGTACTTGCCGTTCCGCCCTCGGTCGTTCGATCCGAGCTATGCCGCCTTGGCGGTCTCGTCGTCGGGGATCCGCGCGTCGGGCGCCTCGATCGGGCCGACCTCCTGCGCGTAGTGGAAGTGCGGGCGACGGTGGCCGAGGAACGAGCCGAACCACGACATCACCGCGACGTAGCGGTTGCGGAAGCCCACCAGGTACACCATGTGCACCGCGAGCCACAGCACCCAGGCGATGAAGCCGGTGAGCTCGATGCTCTTCACCTTGGTGACGGCGCGGAAGCGGTTGATGATCGCCATCGAGCCCTTGTCGCGGAACTTGAACGGCGTGCCGCGCTTGGCCTTCCCGAGGATGGTGGCGGCCACGTGGCGTCCGCCCTGCATCGCGACGGGCGACTGGCCGGGCAGGTTGTTGAGCGACGTCATGTCGCCGACCGCGAAGATGTCGGCACGGCCGCCGACGGTGAGGTCGGGGTTGACGAGGAGGCGTCCGGCGCGGTCGGTCTCGCAGCCGGTGCGCTCGGCGAGCGCGGCCGCGAAGTCGTTGGCCTGCACACCCGCCGACCAGATGATGGTCTCGGCGGTGCGGCGGACACCGGTCTCGCTGCCGTGGGCCTTGAGGGTGGCGCCGTGCTCGTCGATATCGGTGACGAGCGTGCCCAGGACCACCTCGACGCCCGACTTCTCGAGCGACTCCTTGGTGTACTCGCTGAGCTTGCCGCCGTACGCCGGCATCGCGACGCCCGCGCCCTCGACGAGGGTGACGGTGACGTCGTCGGCGGTGACGCCGCGGATCGACTGCTCGAAGTAGCGGCCCGCGAGCTCCTTGATCTGGCCGGCCAGCTCGACGCCTGTGGCGCCGGCACCGATGACGATGAAGCTCAGCAGGTTCTTGCGGCGCTCGAAGGTCGGTGGTGGTGTGCGCCTCCTCGAAGCAGCGCACGATCTGCGCGCGCAGCCGCTCGGCGTCGTCGACGGTCTTGAGCGCGTAGGTGACCTTGGCGAACTCGTCGCGTCCGAAGTAGCTCTGCCGCGCGCCGGTGGCGGCGACGAGCGAGTCGTAGCCGAGGGTGTGGCGCTCCCCGGCGGCCTCGTAGACGAGTTCCTTCTCGTCCGGCCGGACGTCGACGACCCGACCGAGGCGGACGTCGGCGTTGGGGTACTTGGCGAGGATCGCGCGCACCGACGGGGCGATCTCACCGGCCGCGAGGACACCGGTCGCCACTTGGTACAGCAGCGGCTGGAACAGGTGCTCGGTGGTCTCCGAGATGAGGACGAACGGCTTGCCGGCCTTGGCCAGCTTCTTCGCCGTGGCGAGGGCACCGAATCCGGACCCGACGATCACAACTTCGGTCCGGTCGATTACTGCTTCGCTCACGGTTGCCTCCTTCTCGCGATATTCGCGAGACCTGGTCGAGATGTATGAGAGACACCGTAGGAGCGCTAACGACCCTTGCGCCAGTAATCAGGGAGATTCGGAGAACAGTTATCTCGATCGCTCATAAGTAGTATGTCGGTATGGACTTCCGGCAGCTGCGGTACTTCCTCGCCGTGAGCGAGGAGCTGAGCTTCAGCAACGCCGCCAAACGGTGCTTCATCTCGCAGTCCGCGATCAGCCATCAGGTCACCAAGCTCGAGCAGGAACTGGGGACCTCGCTGTTCGAACGCTCCACCCGGGTCGTGCGGCTCACGCCGGCCGGATCGCGTCTGGTCCCGATCGCGCAGGAGGTGCTGAGTCTCGAGGCCAAGGCGTTCTCCGTCGTGAAGGAGCCGCGCAACCGCATCCGGATCACCGCGAGCATGAGCTTCGCGCCGCAGAGCCTCGCGGCGATCGCCCACGTCCGCGAGAAGCACCCGGACCTCGACATCGAGTTCGTGATCAAGAACTTCACCGACCGCATCGAGGCGGTGGCGTCGGGCGACGCCGACATCGCACTCATCCGCGGCGAGGTGGACCGGCCCGGGCTCGAGACGGTCGATCTCGGCGTCGAGGACCTGATGGTCGCGACGTCCAACCACCACCCGGTGTCGGCGTTCTCGACCGTCGAGCTGAGCGAGCTCGCGCCGTATCCCCTGCTGCTGCCGCCGCGGCAGAGCCAGGTCCTGATCCACACCGTCGTGGAGAACGCCTTCGTCGACGTCGGCCGACGCCTGCGACTCGGCCCGCCGATCGCCCGCGACCACACCGCGATCCTCGACGTCATCACGAATCCGCGCGCGTGGACGGTCCTCTACGCGAGCACCGCCGCCGAGGCGCCGCGCACCGGACTATGCGTCATGCGCGAGAAGAACAACCGGCTGCGCGTGCCGGTCAGCGGCATCGTCCGTACCGGCGCGGCCGAGGCACCCGGCATGGCGAGCCTGATCCGTTCGCTGCAGCAGACGATGACCACAGAGAACGGTGCGCCCCCGGCCCCGCAGTAGCGGGATCGGGGGCGCACCGGACGCGTGCTGGCCGGCGCCGGCTACAGCGTGCGCCGGCCAGAGAGTGCGCGGCCGAGGGTGAGCTCGTCGGCGAACTCGAGGTCGCCGCCCATCGGCAGCCCCGACGCCAGCCGCGACACCGTCAGCCCCGGGAAGTCGCGCAGCATCCGCACCAGATACGTAGCGGTCGCCTCGCCCTCGGTGTTGGGGTCGGTGGCGATGATCACCTCGGTGACGTCGACACCATCCTCCTGATTTCCGATGCGCGTCAACAACTCCCGGATCCGCAGCTGATCGGGACCGATGCCGCTCAGCGGATCGAGCGCCCCGCCGAGCACGTGATAGCGCCCCTTGAACTCACGGGTCCGCTCGATCGCCTGGACGTCCTTGGGTTCCTCGACGACGCACACCATGGTGCGGTCCCGACGCGGGTCGGAACAGATGCGGCACTTCTCCTCCTCGGAGACCGTGCCGCACACGACGCAGAACTGGACGCCGTCGCGCACCTTCTGCAGGACCGCCTGGAGCCGGTCGATCTCCGGGGGCTCGACCGACAACAGGTGGAACGCGATGCGCTGGGCGCTCTTCGGTCCGATACCGGGCAGCTTGCCCAGCTCGTCGATCAAGTCCTGGACGGGACCTTCGTACAAGGCGGGGCCTCTAGAAGGGGAGTCCGGGCAGGCCGCCGGCCAGCGGGCCGAGCTTGGCCGCCGCGAGCTCCTGGGCCTTGTTGGACGCGTCGGCAATCGCGCCGATCACGAGGTCCTGCAGCGTCTCGATGTCGTCCGGATCGACGACCTTGGGGTCGATCGCGAGGCCGACGACCTCGCCGGTGCCCTTGACCGTCGCGGTCACCAGACCGCCGCCGGCCTGACCGGTCACCTCGGCCTGGGCCATCTCCGCCTGCGCCGCCATCAACTGTTGCTGCATCTGCTGCGCCTGGGCGAGGAGCTGCTGCATGTCGGGCTGTCCACCTGGTTGCACTGGACTGATCCTTTCTGAAGTCGCTTCGTCAGCGTAGTCCGTCGCGGGCGTCAGCCCAGTTCGCGAACCAGATTCGCGAGCGTCTGCTCCTGGATCTTGCGCAGCCCGAGCGGGGCGAAGGTGCGCTCGAAGAAGCCGCCGATACCGCCGGCGCCCTTCCACTCCGTCGTCGTGGTGATCTTCGACCCGGTCCCCGACGGCGCGACCTCCCACGTCGTGACGAGCGACGAGTTCGCGTCACGCTCGGTGACGGTGTTGCCGGAGACGTTGACCGTCGCCTTGACGTCGCGCGACCGCTTCTCGGTGGCCTGCAGCGTCCACTGCGCGACCGTCCCGTCGCCCTGGCCGCCCTCGAGGACCCGGTAGTCCCGGTACTGCTGCGGCAGGATCCGCGGGCGGACGGTCTCGTAGTCCGACAAAGCGGCGACCGCTTGCTCGGGAGCGGCCGTGGTGGTGATGGAAGTGCTGGCGCTGACCTGTGCCACTGGGTGAGCCTCCTTGCTCGTGGGTGTACTCCCCATCCTGCACGCCTATCTGCGATGATCGCGATCAAGCCGCCGACCCGGCCACCAGACCGGACAAGTCGTTAGCATAGCTACAGAGATACGACTCACCGGGATATCGATAGCCGACCGTTCGGACTAGCGATAGCGTCAGGGTGTGGGGAACTCCAAGAGTGGTATCCGCGAAATCGGGCTTGCCGCGCATAGTGCGGGGGTCCAGCGCCTGCTGTCCAGTTACCGGGCCATCCCGCCCGATGCGAACGTGCGCCTGGCGAAGAAGACGTCCAACCTGTTTCGGGCGCGCGCCAAGAGCACCGCGCCGGGCCTCGACGTGTCCGGCCTCGTCGGCGTCATCTCGGTCGATCCCGAGGCCCGCACCGCCGACGTCCAGGGAATGTGCACGTACGAGAACCTCGTTGCGGCGACACTCCCTTACGGGCTCGCTCCGCTGGTGGTGCCGCAGCTGAAGACCATCACCCTCGGCGGCGCGGTCACCGGGCTCGGCATCGAGTCCACGTCGTTCCGCAACGGGCTCCCGCACGAGTCCGTGCTCGAGATCGACATCCTCACCGGCAGCGGCGACATCATCACCGCGACCCCCGACGGCGAACACGCAGACCTCTTCTGGTCCTTCCCCAATTCGTATGGCACCCTCGGGTATTCGACGCGCATCCGGATCGAGCTCGAACCGGTGAAGAAGTACGTCGCCCTGCGGCACGTACGCTTCACCGACCTGAAGCAGCTCGAGGAGACGATGGACCGCATCGTCCAGGAACGGTCGTGGGACGGCGTCGCGGTGGACTACCTCGACGGCACGGTCTTCACCCCGACCGAGGCGTACCTGACGCTGGGTGTGCAGACCGACGAGCCCGGACCCGTCAGCGACTACACCGACATGGACATCTACTACCGGTCCATCCAGCACGAGTCAGTCAACCACTCCAAGACCGATCGGCTGACCATCCACGACTACCTGTGGCGCTGGGACACCGACTGGTTCTGGTGCTCGCGCGCATTCGGGACGCAGAACCCCAGGATCCGGCGATTCTGGCCGAAACGCTACCGCCGCAGCAGCTTCTACTGGAAGCTCATCGGCCTCGATCAGAAGTATGACATCGGCGACCGCCTCGAGGCCCGCAAGGGCCTGCCGCCGCGCGAGCGCGTCGTGCAGGACATCGAGGTCCCGATCGAGAACACGGCGAACTTCCTCCACTGGTTCCTCGACGAGATCCCGATCGAACCACTCTGGTTGTGCCCGTTACGTCTTCGTGATCCCGCGCATACGGCCGCCGACACCACCCGCCCGTGGCCGTTGTACCCGCTCGAACCGCACCGCACCTACGTCAACGTCGGCTTCTGGTCGTCGGTGCCGATCGAGCCGGGCGCACCCGTCGGCGCGGCGAATCGGCTGATCGAGAAGAAGGTCAGCGAACTCGACGGCCACAAGTCTCTCACTCCGAGTCGTTCTACGACGAGGACGAATTCGCGCTGCTCTACGGCGGCATTCACTACCCACAGATCAAGAAGCGCTACGACCCCGATTCACGGCTCCTGGACCTCTATTCGAAGGCGGTGCAACGAAAGTGACGACTCTCAGAACAACGTCCGACCCGGCGCAGAAGCTCAGCCTCGCGCAGATCCTCGAAACTGTCTCCGACGGTGGGATTCCGCTGCGGTTCACCGCGTACGACGGCAGTGCGACCGGACCTGAGAACTCGCCCTACGGTCTCCATCTGAACTCGACACGGGGCACCACCTACCTGGCCACCGCCCCTGGCGATCTCGGCATGGCGCGTGCCTACGTCTCGGGCGACCTCGATGCCATCGGCGTGCACCCCGGCGATCCGTACGAGATCCTGAAGGCGATGACCGACCTGCACTTCCATCGCCCGTCGGCGAAGGAGATCGCGGCCATCACGCGGTCGATCGGCTGGGACAAGCTGCGCCCCATCGCACCCCCGCCACAGGAGCATCTGCCCCGCTGGCGCCGGTTCGCAGAAGGCCTGCGGCACTCCAAGACCCGCGACGCCGAGGTGATCCACCACCACTACGACGTCTCGAACACCTTCTACGAGTATGTACTCGGCCCGTCGATGACCTACACGTGTGCCGCGTACGAGTCCGAGGACCAGAGCCTCGAGGACGCCCAGGAGAACAAGTACCGCCTGGTCTTCGACAAGCTCGGGCTGAAGGAGGGCGACCGTCTACTCGACATCGGCTGCGGCTGGGGCGGCATGGTCCGCTACGCGGCCCGCCGCGGCGTCAAGGTCATCGGCGCCACCCTGTCCCGCGAACAGGCCGAGTGGGCGCAGAACGCAATCGCCGAGGAGGGCCTGAGCGATCTGGCCGAGGTGCGGTTCTCCGACTACCGCGATGTCCCCGAGACCGGCTTCGACGCCATCTCCTCGATCGGCCTCACCGAGCACATCGGTGTCCACAACTACCCGTCGTACTTCGGGTTCATGAAGGACAAGCTGCGCGACGGCGGCCGGATGCTCAACCACTGCATCACCCGTCCCGGCAACCGCAGCGGCGCCAAGGCGGGCTACTTCATCGACCGCTACATCTTCCCGGACGGCGAGCTCACCGGCTCGGGCCGCATCATCAGCGAGATCCAGAACGTGGGCCTCGAAGTGCGCCATGAGGAGAACCTGCGCGAACACTACGCGCTCACCCTCGCGGGCTGGTGCCGCAACCTGGTGGACAACTGGGACAAGTGTGTCGCCGAGGTCGGCGAGGGCACCGCGAAGGTGTGGGGCCTGTACATGGCCGGCTCACGACTGGGCTTCGAGCGCAACGTCGTTCAGCTGCACCAGGTGCTGGCCGTCAAGCTCGGACCGAACGGCCAGGCGGACGTCCCGCTGCGCCCGTGGTGGAAGGGCTGATCGCAGCTCGACTCGAAAGGTGCCCGCCGTCCGCCCGGACGGCGGGCACCTTTTTCACGTGGTGCGGGAGCCGGCGTCGACCTGGCGGGCCGCCCGCTCGATCGCGGCGGCAGCGCGCTGCACGGCCTCGATCATGCGGCGGTCCTTCGTGACCCGGTCGACCGGGCCGCAGATCGAGATCGCGGCCGGCTTGGGAATCCCCTTGGACACCGGTGCGCCGACGCAGCCCAGCGACGACGAGAACGTGCCCCGGTCGTACGTCACGCCCTCGGACACGGCCCGCTCGAGTTCCGCGCGCAGCGCCTTTCGTCCGCCGACGACGCCGCTCTCGACTTGGTCGAAGATCGGATCGTCCAGCGCCTCGGACGGGATCTGCGTCAACAACGCCTTGCCGACCGCGGAGCGGTGGGCCGGGTAGCGTCCACCGATCCGCGACGGCACGTTGGCCCGAACGACCCCGACAGCTTCTCCCAGTAGATCCCGTCGGCGCCGTCGAGGAACGCGAGGTGGACGACCGCGCCGGTCGAGCGGTGCAGTTCCTGCATGATCGGCAGCGAGACCCGGTGGAACCAGTGGTTCCGGATCGCCCGCGAACCCAACTCGAACAGGCGAACCCCCAGTTCGTAGCGGGAACCGACCCGGTTGAGCCAGCGCATCGAGACCATCTTCTCGAGCAGTCGATGCGCCGACGAGCTGGGGATTCCCGTGAGCCGGGTGGTCTGGCTCAGAGTCAGGTACCCGTTGTCGTCCAGCGCCTCGAGCACCAACTCGATCCGGTCGAGCATCGACGTGGCCGGGGCATCTTCGCTGATTCGCGGCACGGCCACGTCCTCTCACTACGCCAGGCTAGACACCGAAACCGCCTGACACCGAAATCTGCTGCCCCGTAATATAGGTCGCCTGCTCCGAGGCGAGGAAGACGGCCGCCGCTCCGATGTCGGCGGGCTTGCCCCACCGCTTGAGCGGAACCAGCTTGTGCACCTCCCGCGTCCACTCCTCGTCGAACACGCCCTGTGCCTGGAGCTCGAGGAACATGCCCGCCTCGATGACGCCGACCAGCACCGAGTTGGCGCGAACGTTGTGAACACCCTCCTCCTTCGCGATCCCCCGCACAAGTGCCTCGTTCGCGGCCTTGGGGATCACCGACAGACCGTCGAGTTCCGGGAACCAGTGATCGCCGGCGGAACCGAGATGGACGATCGAGCCACCGCCGTGCTCACGGAAGTGCGGCAGGACGGCGTGGACGGCGGTGTACATCCCGAGCGTCTCGATCTCGACGGACCGCCGGTACTGCGCCGGCGTCGTCTCGGCGACGGTGATCTGCTCGACCACCGGACCGGCGCCCACACGAGCGTGTGGATCCGGGAATGTTCGGCGACGACATCGTCGAGCACGCGCGTGACGGCGGCCTCGTCGCGGACGTCGACCTGGTGCGCGCTCGCCTTGACGCCGAGCGCGCGCAGTTCGGCGACGGTCTCCTCGGCGACGTCGCGCTTGGAGTTGTAGCAGACCGCGACGGCCGTTCTGGCCCGCGCGAACTCGTGCGCGACGCCGCGGCCGATTCCGCCGCTGCCGCCGAAGACCACGGCCGCTCCCTCGGGGAAAGTCAACGCCAGCATGGTGATTCTCCGTTCGCTCGGGAAGTCCGCGACCCTGTGTCCCGGACCACACTGGGGAGAACCTAACGATGCCGGGGGCATCAGCCCAGGGTCCTTCCCGCCTCGCGGAAAACCGCAGATCACTGCCCAGGAAACGAGAGAGGCGGATCCCGACCGGTAAGTTCCGGTCGGGATCCGCCTCCAACTACGTGGTTTCCGCTAGCCCTGCAGCGACGCCGGCGGGGTGAAGCGCTCGCCGTACTTGGCGGCGAGTTCCTCGGCGCGCGCGACGAAGCCGGCCTTGCCGCCCGGGTAACCGGCGACGAACTGGCTGACGCCACCGGTCCAGGCCGGGTAGCCGATGCCCATGATCGAGCCGATGTTGGCGTCGGCGGTGGACGTGATGACGCCCTCGTCGAAGCACTTCTGCGTCTCGATGGCCTCGATGAACAGCATGCGGTCGATCAGGTCCTGGATCGGGGCCTGGTTCGATCCGGAGTTGAAGTGATCGCGCAGGCCCTGCCACAGGCCAGAACGCTTGCCGTCCTCGTAGTTGTAGAAGCCCGCGCCGCCGAGGCGGCCCTTGCGGTCGTTGCCCTCGACCAGGTAGTTGATCACGTCGCCGGCCGGGTCGGCCGGGAGTTCCTTGCCCTCCGCCAGCGCGGCGGCCTTCGACTCGGCGCGGATCTTCTGCATCAGCGTCAGGTTCAGCTCGTCCGACAACTGCAGCGGTGCCGCCGGGTAGCCGGCCTGCATGCCCGCCTGCTCGATGGTGGCGGGCTCGATGCCCTCGGCGACCATGCCGATGGCCTCGTTGACGAACGTGCCGATGACGCGCGAGGTGAAGAAGCCGCGCGAGTCGTTGACGACGATCGGGGTCTTGCGGATCGCCTGGACGAAGTCGAACACGCGCGCCAGGGTCTCGTCGGACGTCTTCTCGCCACGGATGATCTCGACCAGCGGCATCTTGTCGACGGGCGAGAAGAAGTGGATGCCGATGAAGTCCTCGGACCGCTTGACGCCGGTCGCGAGGTCGGTGATCGGCAGCGTCGAGGTGTTCGAGCCGAGCAGGGCGTCGGGATCGACGATGTCCTCGATCTCCTGGAACACCTTCTTCTTCAGGTCGGGCGACTCGAAGACGGCCTCGACGACGAAGTCGACGCCCGCGAAGTCGGCCGGATCAGCGGTCGGCGTGATCAGCGACAGCAGCGCCTGAGACTTCTCCTCTGTGGTCTTGCCACGCGAGAGCGCCTTGGCCTCGATCTTCTCGGAGTACGCCTTGCCCTTCTCCGCGGCCTCGATCGTGACGTCCTTGAGCACCACCGGGATTCCGGCCTTGGCGCACACGTACGCGATGCCGGCGCCCATCATGCCGGCGCCGAGGACGCCGACCTTCTTGATCTCGCGCTTGGGGATGTCCTTCGGACGCGACGCACCCGAACCGATGGTCTGCATGTCGAAGAAGAACGCCTGGATCATGTTCTTCGCGACGTGGCCCGTGACCAGCGACGTGAAGTAGCGGGACTCGATCTTCAGGGCGTTGTCGATGTCGACCTGGCTGCCCTCGACGGCGGCGGCGAGGATCGCGCGCGGCGCCGGCATCGGCGCGCCCTTGATCTGCTTGCGCACGTTGGCCGGGATCGCGGGCAGGTTCGCCGCGAACGCCGGGGTGGCCGGGGTACCGCCGGGGACCTTGTAGCCCTTGACGTCCCACGGCTGGACTCCGGACTCGGGATTGGCCTTGATCCACGCCTTCGCGGCCGGGACCAGCTCCTCGACCGAGGACACGACCTCGTCGATGACGCCGGCCTCGAGAGCCTGCTGGGGCCCGCGCTGCTGACCCTGCATCAGGTGCTGGGTCAGGGCGGTCATGATGCCGAACTTGCGAACCATGCGGACGACGCCGCCGCCGCCGGGCAGCAGGCCCAGGGTGACCTCGGGCAGGCCGATCTTGACGCCCTTGACGTCCGCGGCGACGCGGTGGTGGGTGGCCAGCGCAATCTCCAGGCCGCCGCCGAGCGCGGCACCGTTGATGCAGGTGACAACCGGCTTGCCGAGCGTCTCGAGACGGCGCAGGTCGGCCTTGAGGTTGAGGCTGTGGTTGTAGATGTGCTCGGCGTCCTCGGGGCCCGCCTTGATCATGTTCTTCAGGTCGCCGCCGGCGAAGAAGGTCTTCTTGCCGGAGGTGAGCACGACACCGGTGATGGAGTCCTTCTCCGCGTACAGCCGATCCACGGTCTCCCGCATCGAGGAGATGTACCGGTCGTTCATGGTGTTCGCGCCCTGGTTGGGTCGTCGATCGTCAGCACGACGATGCCGTCGGCGTCCTGCTCCCAGGCGATGATGTTCTGTTCGCTCACTGTCTCGTCTCTCCTGTCGGTCCGGTGAGCGTCAGACGCGCTCGATGATGGTGGCCACGCCCATGCCGCCGCCGATGCACAGCGTCACCAGGGCCCGCCGGGCGCCGCGGCGCTCGAAGCTCGTCGACCATGGTGCCGGTGATCATCGCGCCGGTGGCGCCGAGCGGGTGACCCATGGCGATGGCTCCGCCGTTGACGTTGAGCTTCTCGTCCGGGATCTTCAGATCCTTCTGGAACTTCATCGCGACGGACGCGAACGCCTCGTTGATCTCGAACAGGTCGATATCGTCGACGGTCAGACCGGCCTGGGCGAGCACCTTGTGCGCGGCCGGGGTGGGGCCGGTGAGCATGATCGTCGAATCGGCACCCGAGGTGGCGGTCGCGACGACCCGCGCGCGCGGCGTCAGGCCCATGTCCTTGCCGGCCTGTTCGGAGCCGATGAGCACCAGCGCGGCGCCGTCGACGATCCCGGAGCTGTTGCCGCCGTGGTGGACGTGGTTGATCTTCTCGACCATGTGGTACTTCTGCAGCGCAACGGCATTGAAGCCGCCCATCTCGCCGATGCCGGCGAACGACGGAGACAGAGCCGCCAGGGCCTCCACTGTGGTGCCGGGACGCATGTGCTCGTCGTTGTCGAGGACGGTGATGCCGTTGATGTCCTTGACCGGAACGACGGACTTCGCGAAGTAGCCGCCCGCCCACGCCTTGGCGGCGAGATCCTGCGAGCGGACCGCGTAGGCGTCGACGTCCTCGCGGGTGAAGCCCTCCATGGTGGCGATGAGGTCGGCGCCGATGCCCTGCGGCACCAGGTAAGTGTCGAAGTTGGTAGCCGGGTCCAGCATCCAGGGGCCGCCGTCCGAGCCCATCTTCACGCGGGACATCGACTCGACGCCGCCGGCGATGACCAGCTCGTCCCAGCCGGAGCGGACCTTCTGCGCGGCCATGTTCACGGCCTCGAGGCCGGACGCGCAGAAGCGGTTGATCTGCACGCCTCCGACGGTGTCGGGCAGGCCGGCGACGGTGACCGCGGTGCGGGCGATGTCGGCGCCCTGGTCGCCGAGCGGCGAGACGACACCCAGGATCATGTCGGAGATGCGGTCCTCGTCGAGGTTCGGGAACCGCGTGCGCAGCTCCCCGATCAGCCCGGTGACCAGGTCGATCGGCTTCACCGAGTGCAGCGATCCGGAGGCCTTGCCCCGTCCGCGCGGGGTTCGGATGGCTTCATAAATGAACGCCTCTGTGGTCACGGTGTTCCTTCCTGTTCTCGTCTGCGCGCCGCTACAGCTACCCGTACCGGCACAGACCTCGGCCCGACTCACCTTAGAACGTGTTTCAGTTGGCGGGAAGGACCGAAGCGATCTCGCTGTGTGACCGAGGCGATCACCGACTACCGCGGCCACCCCTGTCCGAAACGTCCGATCTCATAGGATCGAACTCCATGATGGACGCTGGGAGCGAGCGCAGGCTCAGAGTGACACGACGACGATTTCTGGGCGCCGCCGCGCTGGGCGCCGCGGGCGCCGCGACCCTCGCGACCAACAGCCCCGCCGGAGCCAGTACCCGCCGGACGAGCACTGGGCGCAACCTGCCCGCGCCCGACTCGATCACCGTTACCGATCCCGCGTTGCTGAGCGCGGTGGAGGCCGCGAGCTTGCTGCAGACCGGCGCCCTGCACCCGCGCGAACTGCTCGACGCCTGCCTCGAGCGCAGCGCCGGGTTCGACGGCGAGATCGGCGGCTGGATCCGGATCTACCCCGAGATGGCCTACGCGGCCGCCGACGCCGCCGCGCAGCGACTGTCCGGGAAGGGAATCGCCGCCGCCGGGCCCGCCCCGCTGGTGTGCGGGATCCCGATCGCGCTCAAGGACCTGTTCGCGGTGTCCGGCCTGCCGCTGACGGCGTCGAGCCGCGTTCTCGAGGGCAACATCGCGGCCGGCGACTCCACCGTGTGGCGGCGGCTGCGCGACGCGGGCATGGTGTTGCTGGGCCACGCCCACACCGACGAGTTCGCGCTCGGCGTCGCCACCGAGCAGGTCGGCAACCCGTGGAACACCAGGTTCTCGCCCGGCGGCTCGTCGGGTGGCAGCGCCGCCGTCCTCGCGGCGCGCTTCGCCCCGCTCGCAACCGGAACCGATACTGGCGGCTCGCTGCGGCTGCCGGCCAGCGCGTGCGGAATCGCGTCGATCAAGCCGACGTTCGGTCGCTGCAGCACGCGCGGGGTCATCCCGCTGACGTGGACCCGCGATCACGTCGGGCCGATGGGCCGCAGCGTCGCCGACGCGGCCCTGCTGCTCGGGTTCATGGCGGGCGCGGATCCGGACGACCCGACCACCACTGCGGGGCCCGCGGTGCCCGGCGGGGGCTATCCCCTGTCTGCTCAGGGCGGTCCGGCACCGCTGTCCGGCAGGCGTTTCGGCGTGGTGCGCAAGAGCGTCGACGCCCTGCCCCACCCGCTCCGCGTCCTGTTCGACAATTACCTCGACCTCGTCCGGCGTCTCGGCGGCACCACCGTCGACGTCGCGCTGCCGGTCGCCCAGCCGAACCTGCTGACCGGGGACATGGCGGAGGCCGGCAGCTATCACCGTCAGTTCCAGGACCGATTGGGCTCCTACCGGCTGAAGTACGGTGCGCTCGTCACCGGCGCCCTGGCCGCGCTGGCGGTGCCGTCGATCGACTACATGACGGCCGCCCGCAACCGGCTGATCTACCAGCACGAGTACAACCGCATGTTCGCCGACGGCGACCTCGACGCGATCCTCGTGCCCGGGTCCAAGGTCGACGGTTCCGAGCGAGTGAAGATCGCGGGTGTCTCGGTGTTCGCCGGCGTGACCGGAGATATGGGTTGGGCCAATCTCACCGGGGCGCCGGTGGTCTGCACGCCCGCGGGCCGGTCGGCGGCCACGGGCCTGCCGTTCGGCGTCCAGATCGGCGGTCGCCCCTGGGACGTGGCCACGCTCATCGAGATCGCGCTGGAACTGCAGGCCGCCCAGCCGGACTGGCAGGACGCCCCGACGCTGCCGCCCGCCCCGCGGGACATCCCGCGGGTCCAGGTCACCACGCCCGGCGCGGGGCCGGACCCGACCAACACCACCAACGTCGGCTTCGGCTTCACATTCCTGCCGACGACATCGACGGCGGACATCTGATCGTTACGCGCAGAGCCCGGACTCCCGGGCCCGCACGATGGCCGCGGACCGGTCCGGCAGCCCAAACGACGGACTCCCGACCGTTCGGGACGGGATTCGGCCGTCCGGATGCCCAACGACCCTTTGCGCCGGGCCCTCTGCAGCGGTGGAATATCAGTAGCAGCACTGTGCGAGCCGAGGTGAGGTGGCCGATGCTGAAGTGGTCGCTACCGATCGGCCGGGTGTTCGGCGTCCGGCTGTACCTCCACTGGTCACTGCTGGTGACCCTGGGATTGATCACCGTCCTGCTGGCCGGATCGATCCTGCCGGCCGAGTACACGGGACGGTCGACGGCGTTGTACTGGTCCGTCGGTGCCGCGGCGGCCGTGGTGTTCGTGGCTTCGCTGGCGGCGCACGAGTTGGCGCACTCGGTGGTCGCGGTTCACCGCGGTGTGCCGGTCCGGCGGATCACGCTGTGGCTACTCGGCGGCATGTCGGAGCTTCGAGGCGAACCCGCGGACCCGCGGACCGAACTCAGGATAACTCTCGCTGGTCCGCTGACCAGCCTCGCCATCGGAATCGCGTCGATGGCGCTCGCAATACTCCTCCGCGACGCCGTGGACCCGGTGGTCGCGGCTTCGTTGGCCTGGCTCGGAATCACGAACGTCATTCTGGCCGTGTTCAATCTGCTTCCGGGTGCACCGCTCGACGGGGGTCGGGTGCTGCACGCCATCCTGTGGCGGCGCAGCGGGGACCGCCTCTCGGCCGCGGTCGGTGCTGCTCGCAGCGGTCGCGCGCTCGGGCTGGCCCTGATCGTGCTCGGCGCGTTCCAGGCGCTGTACGCCCACGGCGTCGGCGGTCTGTGGTTGATGCTGCTCGGCTGGTTCCTGCGCAGTGCGGCCAACGTCGAACTGATGAGCGCGTCGATGCGACATCAGTTGGGCGACTTACAGATCGGGCAGATCATGACACCGTCCCCGGTTGTCGTCCACGCTGACGCCGACGTATCGGCGTTCGTCGCCGACGTCCTGCCCGGCCTCCGCCACCACACGTTCCCGGTCGTCGACCGTTCCGGGCGACCGGTGGGCGTGCTCTCGCTGCAGGACCTCACGCGCGCACGCGACCGCTCCGGTGCGGTCGCCCGACTCACTCGCCCGCTCGCCAACGGAGCGCGCGTCCATCCCGATGCCCGCGTGGAGACCGTGTTGGCGACCGCCGTCCTCCGGCCCGGGCTGGACCTGATCGCCGTCGTCGACGCCGACGGTCACTTGGTCGGCATCGTCACCGCAACCGATCTGCGGCGGGTCTGCGAGCGGACGTCGCTCGGACTTCCGCTCGGTCGACCACCGGCCGGCGCCGGATGAGTCCGACGATGGACGCCGTCCCCGATCTGACGGCGTCCGCACGGGCGATGCTCGAAGGGCGGTACCTGCGTCGCGACGCCGAAGGACATGTCACTGGCACGGCCGCGGACCTGTTCGATGCAGTCGCGACCTTCGTCGCGCGGGCCGAGGACCGATACGAACCGGGCTCGACGGACCGCTGGGCGCGGCGGTTCTCGGCGGTCATGCGGCAGATGGCGTTCCTGCCGAACTCACCGACGCTTATGAACGCCGGCACCCGCCTCGGTGTCCTCTCAGGCTGTTTCGTGCTGCCACTCGAGGATTCGCTGTCGTCGATCTTCACGACGCTGAAGCAGACGGCACTACTGCACCAAGCCGGCGCCGGTACCGGATTCACCTTCGGGCATCTGCGACCGGCCGACGACCGTGTGGACAGCAGCGGGGCACAGCCGGCGGGCCCGTGTCGTTCCTCCGTTTGTTCGACACCGCGGTCGATGTCGTCGAGCGAAGCGGCCGTCGCCGGGGCGCCTGCATGGGCGCGCTCGACGTGTCGCACCCGGACATTCTCGAGTTCATCGCGTCCAAGGCCTCGGCGCCTGGCGCCCTCCCCCATTTCGCGCTGTCGGTGGCAGTGCCCGACTCGTTCCTGCACGCCGTCGAGTCCGGCGGTCCCCAACCCCTGATCAGTCCGCGGACAGGCGCGACGGTCGGCCGGATCCCGGCGTGCGATGTGTTCGACGCGATCTGCGCAGCCGCACACCGCTGCGGCGATCCCGGACTTCTGTTCCTCGACACCATCAATCGGGCCCACCCACTGCCCGATCGGATCGAGGCGACCAACCCGTGCGGCGAAGTGCCGCTGCTCCCGTACGAATCCTGCAACTTGGGGTCGGTGAATCTCGCCGCGTTTGTGCGCGGCCGGGTCGTCGACTGGGAGCGCCTGACGGACACGGTCCGGGTCGGCGTCCGGTTCCTCGACGATGTCATCGACGTGAGCCGCTATCCGTTCGACGAGCTGGACCGCGCGGCCCGCCACACCCGGAAGATCGGCCTCGGATTCATGGGACTCGCCGAACTGCTTGCGGTGCTGGGAATCCCGTACGACAGCGCCCGCGCGGTGCACCTCGCCGAAGCCCTCGCCCAGCACATCAGTGGGGCGGCGCACGACGCCTCCACCGAACTGGCCGCCTCGCGCGGCGCCTACCCGGCCGCCGCGGAAGTGCCCGACGCCGGCGCCCGGGGACGGCGGAACCTCCAGGTCACGTCGGTCGCCCCCACCGGCAGTATCTCGCTGCTCGCCGGGACGAGCGCCGGCGTCGAGCCGTTCACCACGATCGGTGGACGGCGGCGAATCCTCGGGCGCGAGGTGGTCGAAGTCGAGCGCGCCTTCACCGTGGCCGCCCGCGAACGCGAATGCTACGGCGACGACGTCGTCGCCGCGGTGCTCGAGACCGGCACCGTGCGATCGAATCCTCGCGTGCCCGAAGACCTCCGAGCCGCCTTCCCCACCGCCGTCGAGGTCGCCCCGGAATGGCACATCCGGATGCAGACCGCGGTACAGCGGCATGTGGACGCCGCAGTGTCCAAGACGGTTCTCCTACCGGAATCGGCATCCGTCCAGCTGGTACGCGAGGTGTTCCTCGCCGCGTGGCGCGCGGGTGCCAAGGGCAGCACAGTCTTCCGGACCGGGAGCGTCGGCGACGTTGGAGGCCGGCCTCGGGACGATCACGTAGCCTGCACGTCCTGCACGTAGCGGACCATGTCGTCGCCTGCTGGCTCTTCCAGGTGAAATGCGCAGAGTTGGACATAAGGGAGTGTGGGTAGGGTGTCGTTGACACCCCGGGCGCCCTGAGTAGCGTGAACACCGGCGATGCCTACTTCGATACAGAGCCCGGCGATCGCTGGCTTGCCCACGGCTTCGTTGGACACAGGGACGGCGAGGTCGTGGGCGTCTCGGGTGATCGATGTACGACTCGCGGGTGCGAGCCATGGGAGGCGAGCCATGGGAGGCGAGCCATGGGAGACGAGGAGTCGGGGTTTCCACTCTCCCTGAAGGAGTTCGATCATCAATGTTCACGCTCCGCAGCGGCCGATACACGGTCTCGCGCCGAACTGGATGGCATTTCCCGACCGCTGCCGACGGGCGCCGACGAGGACGCGATCGACGCCACCTATTCCGACGGGATCCTGACGGTATCGACACCAATCACCGCGTCGGGCTCCCCCGCGAAGCAGGTTCGAGGTCAAGAAGATCACTCGGAAGTAGAGGACGAAGGGGAAGCGGTATCTGCCACACCGACATCGAACCCGATTCGCATCCGAACGGTGCGAGGACTCGGATGTTCGTCTGAGGTGGAAGATATTCGCGCTTGAAGAGATTCGCAGCTCGGACATCGCGACAGCGATACAGGTAGGGAGGTCGCACTCATGGACGAGATTCCCGAGGCAGCCGGGCTCCCCGCCCCTCCGGCTGAATCTTCCAGCGAGGCACCGGCAGGGATCGTGATACGGGATCTCGCGCCTGACGACCGCGACGCGGTGCGCCTACTACATGAGCGGTTGTCGGAATCCGACGCCTATTTCCGCTTCTGCGGACCGCGACCGAACCGGCTCGACACTTTGGCGGCGATGATCTGCCGGCAGGATTTCGAGCACCATGCGCTAGGAGCGTTCGATGACGGCGAGCTCGTCGGGGTGGCGAACTATGTACTCGTCGACACCAGCCGGGGGCACTCGACCGCGGACATTGCTCTCGTGGTCAACGAACACGAGCAGCGCCACGGCATCGGCACGATGTTGATCAGGCGCCTGGGTACGGCCGCATTCGAGCGCGGAGTCGATCACCTGACGGCTGAAATTCTCGCCGATAACACGCTCATGCTGGCGGTGATCACCGAACAGGGATGGTCGGACGCACTGCATCCCGACGGCACCGTCGTGCACTTCGACCTCGACCTCCAGTGCCGCGAGCTCTAGGCCGGGGACCTATTCCCCTATTTGGTCTGTTCGGTGCGCGAGACAATCGTGTTGCATCGACCTCGTTCCGGGAGATCGCGATGACGGACACCACGTTCTCTGCCGCCCGCTGGTGGCGGCTGAGGCCGTGGAACGGCAACCCTCTCATGCGCTGCAGTGACCGACTCGAAGCTCTCTCGATCCTCGTGATCGCGGTTTTGCTGGCCTTGTTGATCCCCGTCGCCGGTGCTGTGGGCACGAACACTTACGGCCGCCTGAGCGGCACAGCGACCATCGACCGCGAGCGCAACCATCAAGTCTCTGCGGTACTCACCGACGACTCGCCCCAGCCGTTGATCCCGACCGCAGCCTCGAGTGCGGACCTCGTCGAGCACTCGCACGCCAGGTGGTCGGTGAACGGCGTGACGCACACCGGCCTGGTCACTGCCGACGCGGGCACGAAGGCCGGTGAAACCGTGCGTATCTGGACCGATCCCGCCGGGACTATGTGAGAGCCCCGCGTTCAGGTCCGGACAATGCCGTCGCTGCAGTGGGCGTTGCGGTCGGAGTCTGGGCCCTGGGGTCGGCGGGATGCGTGCTGGTCATCATCGGACTTCATTGGCAGGCCGACAGACTCCGTCTGCGCCAGTGGCAGCGCGAATGGGACCGCCGGGATCGGAGAACCGGATGGTCTCTGAGCTGACCCCGAGACCGGGCACCGCCGGCGTGCATCGGCAGAAACGTGCTGCCTCTGCCCCACGCGGGCATCAGCGCGAGACAAGGCAAGGAGCGTTCCGGGATACACAACACCCGGGTGAACAGCAAGGATTGTCGATCCCATGAGCACAGGTGGCGCGACAGAAATTCCGGCGGACAAGCCCGGCCGCGTCTTCCAGGACCGGAGGGACGCAGGACAAGTCCTCGGACAGCTGCTGGTGGCTTACCGCGGTAACGATGATGTCGTCGTGCTCGGGCTCGCTCGCGGGGGTGTTCCTGTCGCGTGGGAGGTCGCGGTCGCACTGTGTGTTCCCCTCGATACCTTCGTGGTGCGCAAGCTCGGAGTTCCCGGCCACGAGGAGTTCGCCATGGGTGCCCTCGCGAGCGGCGGCTCGATCGTCCTCAACGACGACATCTTGCGTGATCTCGACATCAGTCCCGAGAAACTGCGTGACGTCGTCGAACGTGAAGCACGAGAGCTCGAACGCCGGGAAGCGGCCTATCGGGGCGGCAAAGCGCCGATCGACGTCGCCGGGAAGATCGTGATCGTCGTCGATGACGGCCTCGCCACCGGAGCCAGCATGTTCGCAGCTGTCGATGCCGTGCGGCAGCAGGATCCGGCGCAGATCGTTGTTGCCGTTCCGGCAGCGCCCGAATCGACCTGCCGCGAACTCCAAACGATGGTCGACGATGTCGTCTGCGCCACCATGCCATTCCCGTTCCGAGCTGTCGGAGAGTCGTTCTGGGACTTCCGCCAGGTTACGGACGCCGAAGTGCGCACCCTGCTCCGCACATCGACCGTCGGTCGCGGTGCGCCCACCACTCGGGCTCGCCAATTCACCTCCACGGCAGATGTCGTCAGCCTTGCCAGCAGAAACGCCCCTGCAGGAGTACCAGACCGCGACGACCTCCACGATCTCGTCGGCGACGCGCGGATCGTCTTGATCGGCGAAAGCTCCCATGGAACACACGAGTTCTATGCTGCACGCGCGGAGATCACCCGCACCCTCATCGGGGATATGGGCTTCACGGCGGTAGCAGCAGAGGCGGATTGGCCTGACGCCTACCGTGTCAACCGGTACGTCCACCACCAGGGCGCCGACACCTCGGCCGAGGAGTCGCTGCGTGGATTCGTGCGTTTTCCAGCCTGGATGTGGCGGAACACGGTCATGCTCGACTTTGCGTCCTGGCTCAGGCAACACAACGCCGACAGAGCCGCGGACGGTGGTTCCCCGGCCGGTTTCTACGGGCTCGATCTGTACAGCCTGCACCAATCGACGCACGAAGTCATCGACTACCTGGATCGCGTCGACCGGCAGGCGGCCGACCGGGCACGTCAACGGTACGCGTGTTTCGACCAGGTCCCGAGTAGTGACGGTCGGGCTTACGGGTACGCCGCCGCCTTCGGCGCCGGAGAGTCCTGCGAGACCGACGTTGTCGACCAGCTGCGGGAGCTGCAGCGCCACGCCATCGACTACGTCCAAGCCGACGGAGTCACCGCCGAGGACGAGCAGTTCTATGCCGAGCGCAATGCCTGGAGCGTCCGCAACGCCGAGGAATACTATCGGGCGATGTTCCGTGGGCACGTATCGTCCTGGAACCTCCGGGATTTTCATATGGCCGACACCCTCGATGCCCTGACAGCCCACCTCGACCGCCGCTATGACAACTCCTCACGCGTCGTGGTGTGGGCCCACAACTCCCACGTCGGTGACGCGCACGCCACCGAAGCCGGCGCCCACGGCGAAACCACACTCGGACATCTGGTCCGTGAACGACATCGCGACCAGTGCCGCCTCATCGGGTTCACCACGCACCACGGAACCGTCACCGCCGCAAGCGAATGGGGAGGGATCGCCGAACGCAAGATCGTCCGCCCAGCCCTCGCCGGCAGCGTCGAGGAACTCTTCCACGAGATCGACAAGGAGTCGTTCCTCGTCCGCACCACGAACGACGACACTGTGGCCGACACCCTTCGGACCGCACGACTCGAGAGAGCGATCGGCGTCATCTACGTGCCCGAGACCGAACGACACAGCCACTACTTCCACGCCCGACTCTCGGACCAGTTCGACGCCGTCATCCACATCGACACCACCCACGCACTCGAACCCCTCGAATGCACGAGCGTCTGGGTCGACGGAGAACGGCCTGAGACCTACCCCACATCACTGTGAAGGAGTCGGGAACGCAGCCGTCCAACTGGCGAAAGGTGTTACGCGCCGGGACCATCGACGACGTCACCGGTCGGCCCTGGAACGATCACGAGGCCCGCACGTCCTGCACGTAGCGCACGATGTCGTCGAGGGTGGTCAGCCGAGCATAGTCGACCTCCGGAACATCCACCCCCAGAGATGATTTCATACCGGTCAGGAAGTTGAGCCAGTCCATCGAGTCCAGGTCGATCTGGTCGCGGAGCGGCCGATCCTGGACCAGATCGTCCGGTCCCACCTCCGGGGCGACGGCGCGCAGCGCCTCGATGAGCGAGACTCGGATCTCGTCTGCGTCCATCACACGGCCCTCCTTCTCACATCTGCTCCGGATGCTGCAGCAGATCCGCAACCTCAGCGAGGAACAGAGCGCCCCGTCGTCCGTCGCTCACGCGGTGATCCGCGGCAAGGCTGGCCACAACCGTCGGGACCACCCGCACCTCGCCGTCGACCGCCCACGGCCGATCGACGGTCCGCCCGAAACCGACCAGAGCGACCTGCGGCGGATAGATGACACCGATCACCGATTCGACGCCCTCGTCGCCCAGGCTGGTGACTGTGAGCGTCGGATCCGACATCTCCGAGCTGCGCATGCTGCCCGCCCGAACGCGGCGCACCAGATCCGCCAAGTCCGCGCCGATCTGCTCGAGACTCTTGTCCCCGACGTCATGGATCGCGGGCGCCACCAGACCGCCCTGCCGCAACGCGATCGCCACTCCCACGTGCACCGACTCCGCAGTCTCGAAACCCCCATCACGCCAGAAGCCGTTCATGTCGGGATACTTCCTCGCCGCGAGCGCAACGGCCTTGACCTGCAGCACCACCGGCAGTAGACGTTCGGTGACCGACCGTTCGGCGTTGGCTTCCGACAGCCAGTCCAGTGCGTGGGAGAGCGAGATCCGTTCCGTGAGGTAGTAGTGCGGGATCTCGCGCTTGGACCGGCTCATCGCCGCGGCGATCGCCCGTCGGGTTTCGGCCGTCCGGTCGACCGGTGCCGACGCGGCAGCCGCCGACTCGACGTCGTCGAGGGTGATCGCCCCCTCCGGACCCGTCCCGACGATCGACCCGAGATCGATGCCGCGCGCTGCCGCCTCGCGGCGGGCCGCCGGTGTCGCTCGGACACGAGCGGGACGTTCGCGTTCCGCAGGCATCGCGGTCGCAGCCGGGCGGGATGGCGCCTCCTCCCGGGCTCGAGCAGCGTCGCGATCGTCATCCCCACCGGTATCGTCCGTCCCACCGGCACAAGCAACTCGTACACGGTCCCGTCGTGCCAGCACTCGACCTCGACCGCCGCCTTCGTCGTCTCCACGACGGCGATGATCTGACCTCGTTCGACCGTGTCACCAGGCTTCACCAACCACTCATTCAGCCGACCTTCATCCATGTCGGCTCCGAGCGACGGCAGCGTGAAGTCGATCAAAGCGAATCCCCTGCAACGGAACCCACCAATTTGGTGGCCGAAGCCACGATCCTGTCCGGCTGCGGCAGCGTCGCCTGCTCGAGATGACGCGCGTACGGGATCGGGACCTCCCGGCTGCACACCCGCGCCGGCGGCGCGTCGAGATCGAAGAAGGCATCCTCCACGATGCGCGCCATGATCTCGCCGGCCAGGCTGCCCGAGCGCCAGCCCTCGTCCACGACGAGTGCACGGTGTGTGCGACGAACCGAGTCGACGATCGTGGAGGTGTCGAGCGGGCGCAACACTCGAAGGTCGACCACCTCCGCGTCGATCCCGGACCCGGCCAACAGGTCCGCCGCCTCGATCGTCTTCGGGAGCGAACCACCGTAGGTGATCAGCGTGATGTGCGTGCCAGGCCGGCGTACCCGGGCCGACGCGATATCCACCGGCCCGGGTTCGATGTCGTCGGAGCAGTTGTAGCGCTGTGTGTGCTCGAAGATCACCACCGGATCCGGATCGGCGAGCGCGGGCCCGAGCATCCCCCGCGCATCCTCGACCGTCGCCGGCGCCAGCACCGTGATGCCGGGGACGTGGGCGTACCAGCACTCGAGGCTGTGCGAACGTTGCGCGGCCAGTTGCCGTCCCGCGCCTGTCGCCATACGCACCACGAGCGGGACCGAGAACTGCCCCCGGACATGTGCCGCAGGGCAGCGGCGGTGTTGACGATCTGGTCGAGCGACAGGAGGCTGAAGTTGACCGTCATCACCTCGACGATCGGCCGCATTCCTCCCAGCGCCGCACCGATTCCCACGCCGACGAATCCGAGCTCCGACAGCGGTGTATCCCGCACCCGATCCGGACCGAACTCCTCGAGCAGCCCTTTGGACACGGCATACGTGCCGCCGTAGCGCGCCACGTCTTCACCCATGAGGAAGACCCGAGGATCGCACTGCAGCGCCTCCCGGATCGAATCGCGCACCGCCTCACGATAGGTGAGCTTCATCCCCGTACCCCACTGTCGATTCCTCTACCGGCGTCATGACGTCACGCTCGAGGGTTCCGACGTCCTCCCAAGTTCCGGCATCGGCGAATTCGACTGCCACACGGACCTCCTCGTCGGCCTGGTGTTGCATCTCCTCGAAGCTGCGCGCGGACACGATGCCGACCTGCTCGAGCCTCGCCCGGCAGGTGTCGATCGGATCCCGCTTCTTCCATTCCTCCACCTCCGCCTTGTCCCGGTACAGCTCCGGGTCGAACATCGAATGCGCGCGAAAGCGGTAGGTCGAGTACTCGACGAAGAACGGACCGTGCCCCTCACGCACGTGCCCAGCCGCGGTCACGGTGGCCGCGTGACTGGCGAATACGTCCATCCCGTCGACCTTGAGCGTCGGAACCTTGAACGACGCGGCCTTGACGCACAGGTCGGTCTGCGACTGCGCCCGTTCGATGGCCGTACCCATCGCGTACAGGTTGTTCTCGCAGCAGAACAGAACCGGAAGGCGCCACAGAGCAGCGAGGTTCATGGATTCGTGGAAGGCTCCCTCGGCAACTGCGCCGTCTCCGAAGAAACACGCGGTGACGTTCCGACGCCCCTGCATCCGGTCGGCGAGTGCAAGACCCACCGCGACGGGGAGGCCGCCCGCCACGATTGCATTTCCACCGAAGAAGTGCGTGTCGGCGTCGAAGAGATGCATCGAGCCGCCCCGCCCGCGCGAACAGCCCTCGCGTTTGCCGAACATCTCGGCCATGATCGCGTTCATGGACACTCCGCGGACCAGGGCATGGCCATGCTCGCGGTAGGTCGCGACGACGTTGTCCTTCGCCCGCAACGCGTGCAGAGCGCCGACTGCAACGGCCTCCTCTCCGACGTAGAGATGTAGGAATCCACGAATCTTCGTCGCGCCGTAGAGCTCGGCGGCGTTCTCCTCCATGCGCCTGATCCGGACCATGTCGAACAGCAGCCTGCGGCGTATTCCGGATCCTCCGGCAGTGGCGTGGTCATCACGTGCTCCCCGGGTGTGTGCCGACCGGGTCTCGAGAGTGGAGACGTCGCCCTCCGGTAGCCCCAACTCGCGCGCCTTGAGTAGCCGACGCATGGTCTTTCCACTCCGCGTATGCGGCAGCTCGTCTACGAACTCGATCTCCTTGGGAGCCACTGCGGCTCCGAGCCGAATCCTGGCATGTGCCAACAGTTCGCGTCGGACCACGTCGGACGATTCCGTGTTGTCCGGGGTGCGCGTCACGAACGCCTTTACGACCTCGCCGACCAGCGGGTCAGGCTTGCCGATCACTGCAGCCTCACTCACTGCCGGATGTTCGATCAGCACGTTCTCCACCTCGAACGGGCCGATCAGGTGCCCCGCCGATTCGATGACGTCGTCGGACCGGCCGACGAACCAGAAGTAGCCGTCGGTGTCGCGGCGGACGAGGTCGCCAGTGAGGTACCAGCCGTCGGCGAAGCACTTCCGGTACCGCTCCTCGTCACCGACGTAGCCGCGGAACATGGAGGGCCATCCGGCCTTCAGCGCAAGCTCGCCCTCGGTGTCCGGGGACGTCACTTCCTCCACACCACCACCGGGGCGACGCCGAACGACGGTCGCATCCACTCCCGGTAACGGTCGCCCCATCGACCCCGGTTTGATGTCTTGAGCAGCGGTGTTGGCGATCATTATGCCGCCGGTCTCGGTCTGCCACCAGTTGTCGTGCACAGGGCGTCCGAGCACGTCGTCACCCCACACCACCGCATCGGGCCCCAGGGGTTCGCCCACGCTCGCAACGAACCGCAACGCCGGAAAATCATGTCGGCGCTCGATCTCACTGCCGGACTTCATCAGCATGCGAATTGCAGTCGGAGCGGTGTACCAGACACTCACCCGATGCTTCTCGAGAAGCTGGTACCACCGTTCGGCGTCGAAGTCCGAGTCGTCGACGATCGACGTGACGCCGTGGACCAGCGGAGCGATGACGCCGTACGACGTCCCGGTGACCCAACCGGGATCTGCTGTGCACCAGAAGATGTCGTCGGGATGCAGATCCAGCGCGTACAGCCCCGTCTCGTAGTGGGTGACAACTGCGTCATGGACGTGGACGGCCCCCTTCGGTCTTCCGCGTCGGAATCTGCTCCCGGATTCCAGCGACTTTGCGCTGGAACAGCCGGTCGGTTGTGACGAGCACCCGTGCGTCCCCCAACCGCATCCTCGCAGCGATCGGCTCGGGACCGAACGCGGAGAACATCGGCGTGACCACCGTTCCATTCCGCAAACTCCCGAGCATTGCGACGTACAACTCCGGATCCGACCCGAGAGGACGAACAGTCGGTCGCCCTTGCCGACACCGAGGCTACGGAGCACATTGGTGAAACGGCACGCGAGCCGATGCAGTTCCTCGAAGGTGACATCCCTCGTCGATTCTCCGGAAACGAAGCGCAGCGCGACACGACTTGCGTCCACGCCCTTCACATGCCGGTCCAGCGCCTCGTACGCGATGTTCCTTCCACCACCGGGCAGACCGTCCAGGCGGCGCGCCATCGCCTGCCACGAGAACGATGCGCGGACGGCATCATAGTCGGCAAGATCGGGCTCGACACGCAGATCGCGTGCGCTCTTGCGGATCATCGCCTCTCCCGGGCGGGGCACGTCTGCAACCTGACCCCTCCGATGATCGATCCTTCGCTCGAGCGCGGCGTACCGACAGGGAAAAGGTCCCCAACCCGGCCGACTGGCCAGCTCGGTCACCACGACACCGGTGACGATGGGCCCTGTTCCACGGCACACGAGTGGTGTTCGATGGCCCGCATGGATGTCGCCGAATCGCCGATACCACGAATCGAATGGCGCACCATCACGGTCGAGAAACGACAGACGCGCTACGGCGTCGGCGGCACCGGCACTCCGGTGTTGTTCCTGCACGGGTGGGGCATGACCCACCGGGCGTACCTGCGGCCGCTCTCGCACCTGACCCGCAACCGTCTCCGAGTGTTCGCACCGGCCCTACCCGGCTTCGGCGGCACCGCGGACCTTCCGGTCGAACACCGATCACTCACGGGTTACGCGCGATGGGTGTGGAGGTTCTGCGAGGCGGCCCAGGTCCCGACGCCGATCACGGTCGTCGGCCATTCGTTCGGGGGCGGCGTCGCAATCCAGTCCGCCCACGACTTCGCCTCCCTTGCTTCACGATTGATACTGGTCAACTCGATCGGAGGCTCCAAATGGGCCGACGGCCGCGGCGTGATCCGGGCGAGCAGCGAACGGCCGCTTTGGGACTGGGGCCTGCACCTGCAGGCGGATCTGACCATGCGCCGAGAGGCCACGCGCGTGCTACCGGTGATCACACGCGAGGCCGTTCCGAACGTCCTTCGCAATCCGCGCGCCGTGTGGCGAGTCGCACACCTCGCGCGCACCGCCGATCTCGAGGAAGAACTCGCCGAACTGCGCGCCCGGAGACTCCCCATCGTCATAGTGTGGAGCACCCGGGACACGGTGATTCCGGAGTCCACCCTGCTCTCGCTGCGAACCAGCTTGGGTGATCCAGCCCTGGTGACCGTGCCCGGTGGCCACACCTGGTTGATCGGCGACCCTGCCAGGTTCGGCGAGGTCATCACCAACATCGTGTCGGCGCCACAGGAAGCCGAGGACGAGAGCAGGCGGAACGACTGATCACCGGGCCCCGGTGTCGGCACCGGACCGAGCCGTCGCGTCGACCACGGTGTGCACCGACCAGCGCCCCCTCACCCATTCTGCCGAGGTCGGTCGCCGGAATCCGGCACGGACAAGAGCGGAATCCATTGCATCGAAGTCGAAGTCGTCACCCGCCGGCCTGAGGCCCCACCTCGGGGGCCGCCGCTCGCGGTGAACGACCTGCCCTGTCGCGTCCCGAATCGTGAGGACCGTGCACATGGGGTCGATGTTCACACAGACATCGAACTGCTCCATACCCCGATGCTGCCCCGTCTCGCGTCGATCGGAAAGAGTCGTCGGTCATCACGGCCGGACGGAACCAAACGTATCGAGGGAACCGGCCGGTCCAGGAACGGACGGGCCAGTTCGGCCCGACGGTCCCGTCAGCCTCGATAGCCCAACTCGGCGGCTGTTTGCTTCGCCGCGACCGTCACCGGCACCGCGTAGGCCGCCGTGCCGTACGCACAGTTCTCCGACCAGTTGCCGCCGAGGTCCGACGTCTCGAATCGCATTGCGACGATGACATTTCCACCACGCTGCGCGGCCTCGTTGATCAGGCGCCCCATCGCCTCGTTGCGGCTCTCGGTGAGATTCTTGGTCATTCCCTGCAGTTCGCCGCCCACCAGGGACTCGAGGCCTGCGCCGATCTGCGATCCGATGTTCCGGGACCGGGCGGTCAGTCCGAAGACCTCGCCGATCACGCGCTGGATCTCCCACCCGGGAATGTCGTTCGTTGTCACAACAAGCATGAGGGCGACCCTATTTGAGGTTCGACGCGTTATGTCTCATCGTTTGTTCCCACCGCGCCGGGCAGACGCCGTTATCGGGCGGCGTCATCCGGAGAACGCAGTCGTCATCCGGATTGCGCACCCCAACGAATACGTACCGGTAGGACTCTGGTGCAAGCACCAAGGCAAGGGTTCAATGACTTCGTACACCCCGTGAGGCAGACGCGGGGTGGAAAGAAGGTACCGAACGCATGTCCACCCCAACGGACACAGGTCGGGAGCAGACCGGCGATCACCCCAACCCCAACGACTGGGAAGAGGTCTCACACGCCGCCGCGGCCTACTTCCCGCATCAACTCACCCCGCTCTCATCAACAGGTCCCAGATCCGTCGCGCTCGAGAACGTAGGGATCGGCCCGGTCGGGATTGCCCGGATCGATTGGGGTTCAGACGCAGAGGTGTGCGTCCGCTCCGAGCATCCCGGCGCCTTCGCCGTGAACATTCCGCTGTCAGGTCGCCTCGACTCGGTCACCGGCCGACACGAAATCTCCTCGGCCCCAGGCACCGCGACGATCTGCCCGCCCGATGTCCTCACGACCTTTCCTCACTGGAGTGGTTCGTGCGCGATCCTCGGGGTGCGCTTCGACCGCGCCCACCTCGAGCGGGAGATGAGCCGGGCACTCGGCCGTCCGGGCGCCCGACTACCGATGCAACTCGACCTCTCCACCCCTGTCGGCGCAAGCTGGCTCCGGTTCGTCCGGTCCATGTCGGAACAGATGCGCGATCCGTACTCCGTGGTTCGGAACGACCTCGTCTCCGCGCAACTGCTCAGCGCCGCGACGACCGGGTTCGTTCTCGCCGCGGTTCCCGAAGACGTCCCGGGCGCGAGTGAGGCGCGTCCACGAATCGTCAAACGGGTCATCGACGCGATCCACGACGACCCGGCACACGACTGGACCGTGCTGGAAATGGCGGAACGAGCCGGGGTCGGCGTCAGGCGACTCCAGGACGGCTTCCGCCGGTACGTGGGCCGGAGCCCGACCGAGTACCTCGCCGACGTTCGGCTCGGGAGGGTCCGCCAGGACCTCGCGGCGGCCGGACCGGGCGACACAGTCGGCACGATCGCACTGCGATGGGGGTTCGCCCACACCGGCAGATTCGCGGCCGCCTACCGCAACCGATTCGGCACCGTCCCCTCCGCTGCACTCCGAAGCGCCTGATCTCCCTGTCCCCCAACGTCATCCATCGAAAGGTACTGCCGTGTTCTTCCCAGTCCGCTTCAGCTGGACCGGCGTACCAGCGCCGATCGATGAGACACCGGTGAGCACCCCGCTCGTCCTGGAGGGGCGCGTCGAGGACGGGGCCGGTCGGGCCGTGCCCGGCGCGACCGTGCTCGTCCGACACAGCGACGAATCCGGGACCGCCCGGTGCGACGCCCGCGTGGCCGCCACCGGAACCTCGGACGGTGACGGACGATTCGTCGTCACGACGGTTCAGCCGGCGCCCTATCGGATCTTGCCGAGCGACGCGACCGGTTCGTTCGTCTCCCACGAGGGCTGGCATCCGTGGCGACCCGCACATCTGCACGTGACCGTCCAGGCGCCGGGCATGTATTCGCTCACCACACGGCTGCACTTCCGTCGCGACGACTGGATCCGGCACGGCGCGCCGACCTCGTCGATCCTCGACCCGCGTCCCGGGGCCGACGGCATCGACCGCGCCATGTACCACTTCACGCTCGCGCCCGTCACTCAGCTGGCGTCGACGTACTCCGCGTACCCCACACCCTCGATCGCGTCGCCGCCGAACTGGCCGGTGTAGCGGAAGCTGCCCACGAAACCCGCCCCGAGGCCGTGAGCCCAGTCGCCGGACGCCTCGCACTCGAGGAACAGCACCTCACTCCCCGCCTCGTCGACGAGCCGCCAGCGGTACCGATCCGGCACGGTCATCGTCCGGCCGTCCGGGTCCGCAGTCGCTGATCTGCAACGCGATCGACCGTGAACGTGCAGCCCGTCGCGTACCCGTAACTGCTGCCATCCACCGCCCGGATGTACGCGGTGCGGATCAGCGGGGTTCCGAACGGGCCGCTCACATGGGTGAGCAGCACCTGGGTTCGGTCGTCGACGTTCACGATCTGGTAGGTGAAGACCTGGGCCGGCAGCTTCGCCCGAGTTGCGATCGACGGCGGAAGCAGACTGTGCGGTCCTGCGCCACAGGCGTGTTCGAGTGCGCACAGCCCCGAGACCGAGGTCTCTCCGACGACACCGTCGTACTCGCACAGCAGACTCCAGTGCCGGTACAGCCCCGGAATGTCGAAGAAGCGGGTGATGGTGCCGGTCCCTCGCAGGCTCAACTCGACGCCCACCTCGGGGTGGTGCCGCGCGACGGTGAACGTCGGGTACCGGCCGTCGATCGCGATGTCGTCGCCGAACCGCAGACGGGAACCGTCGTCGGCGAAGTCGCAGTCGCGGGCGGTGCTGTAGTGCAGGAACTGGCCGTGCGTCATCGCGGCCGTCGACGACACGACCGTGGTGGTGTCCCGTGGCGTCGTCGCGACGGCGTGATCGTTCGCGAACACGGTGACCTCGGGCGTGCCGACGATCGCCATGATTCCGAAATATCGATGCGGTTCAGGAAGATTCGGCACCATCACGCCGTAGTGCGCCCAGTTGAACCACCGCCCGGCGGGAGGTCGCATGGACGGCGGCGCCGACAACGGCCGTTCCGGACCGGAGCCGACGCGGTTGACGACGCCGACGACCCGTTCGGCGAGCGACTGCCCCGCCATCTAGCCGTCGATCTTGCGCGCGCCGAGGACCTCGACGAGCAGTTCGTTCGCGATGTCCTCGGGGTCGCGGCGGCTCGCCTGGTCGACGGGCACCGCGGCCTCCGCCATCATCTCCTCCTCGTCCTCCCGGGTGGTGGGCGGCGGCGGAGCGTCGTCGTAGTAGTCGGCGGGCGGCGGACCCGGGTCGTCCGGGTAGTCGGGAGCCTCCGGCGGCGGGATGTCGTCGAGGTCCGACGAGGACGGGCGCGGCGCGGCCTGCGTCGGCGCCGCAGCAGCGGCACGACCCTGACTCGGGCGGGAGAAACGCGGCGCGGCAGGCGCTTTCGCCTGCGGCTGGGGAGCACGCGTCGGCGCGGCGGACGGCGCCGCGGCACCGTGCTCGCATGTGACCTCCCAGTCGCCACCGAACACGTCGTGCAGGGCCGCCCGGATGACGTCGCTGTTGCGCGGCTCCACCAGGCGCTTCGCGAGCGGGGCGGAGTCGTGGCCGAGCACCACGCGCGCACCGTCGACGGACCGCACGGTCGCACCGGACAGCATCACCTCGACCGTGCGGCTGCGCTCGCGCACCTTCGTGCGCACCTCCGACCACACCGCACGGATCGCGGCGGCGTCGGGCCGGGCCGGCGAATTCTGCGGCACCGGAGCGGGTTCCGGCTCGATCTGCCGAACCGGCTCGGGCTCGCGGACCGGCTCGGGCTGCGGGACCGGCGCCGGCTCCGGCGCCGGCTCCGGCGCGCGTTCGACAGGTTGCGGCACGGACTCGGGAGCGGGCCGCGGCGTCTCGACGGGGCGCGGGGCGGCCACCGGCTCGGGCGGCCGCGGGGCCTCCGCCTGCGGAGCGGGGGCCGGTTCCGGCTCCGGAGCGGGTGTCGGCTCCGGAACGGGCGCAGGTGCGGGCTCGGGCGCCTGCTCAGGTCGCACCGCTTCCGGGGCCGCGACGGCGGCCTCGGTCGCACGACGCTGCGACGGACGCTGATAGACCGGGCCCGACGTGGGCTGCTCGGCGGCGGCGGGCCTCGGGGCCACCTGTGCGGGTGCGGCCGGCGCGGCGCCGGACGACGCGGGAATCACCACGCCCTGCTCGATCCGCTCGAGCCGTTGCAGGACAGCGGATTCCGCATCCGACGCCGACGGCAGCAGCATCCGCGCGCACATCACCTCGAGCAGCAGGCGCGGCGCCGTCGCACCGCGCATCTCGCCGAGACCGGCGTGCACCAGGTCGGCGTAGCGGGCCAGGGTGGCGGGGCCGATCCGCTCGGCCTCCTCGCGCATGCGGTCGAGCACGTCGCCCGGCGCGTCGACCAGGCCGCGCTCGGCGGCGTCGGGGACCGCGCGCATGAGGATCAGGTCGCGCAGCCGCTCGAGCAGGTCGACAGCGAAGCGGCGCGGGTCGTGACCGGCGTCCATCACCTTGTCGACGGTGCCGAACAGCCCGGCGCCGTCGTTCGCCGCGAGCGCGTCGACGGCCTCGTCGATGAGTGCGACGTCGGTGACGCCGAGCAGCGCCAGCGCCCGCGCGTACGTCACGCCCTCCTCGCCGGCACCGGCGAGGAGCTGGTCGAGCACGCTCAGCGAGTCACGCGGCGAGCCGCCGCCCGCGCGGATGACCAGCGGGTACACCGCGTCCTCGACGGGCACGTTCTCCTGGCCGCAGATCTTCTCGAGCAGCCCACGCATGGTCGACGGAGCCAGCAGCCGGAACGGGTAGTGGTGCGTGCGGGACCGGATGGTCGGCAGCACCTTCTCCGGCTCGGTGGTGGCGAAGATGAAGATCAGGTGCTCCGGCGGCTCCTCGACGATCTTGAGCAGCGCGTTGAAGCCGGCCGTGGTGACCATGTGCGCCTCGTCGACGATGAACACCCGGTACCGCGACTCGGCGGGCGCGTAGAACGCGCGGTCGCGCAGCTCGCGGGTGTCCTCGACACCGCCGTGGCTGGCCGCGTCGAGCTCGATGACGTCGAGGTTGCCGGTGCCGCCGGGACCGAGCGCGATGCACGACGAGCATTCGCCGCACGGCGTCGACGTGGGGCCCTGCACGCAGTTGAGCGAGCGCGCCAGGATGCGGGCCGACGACGTCTTGCCACAGCCGCGCGGACCCGAGAACAGGTAGGCGTGGTTGATGCGTCCGGCGTCGAGTGCGGTGCTCAGGGGCTCGGTGACGTGCTCCTGCCCCACCACCTCCGCGAACGAAGCTGGTCGATATTTCCGGTACAGGGCCACGGCGAAAGACTACCGGCGACCGGCGACAGTTCGCCGCAGGTGTCGCACCCCACCCGCGGCACGGGCGTCGGGGGTCGAGAGAAATCCGAAACACAGACGCAACACGCTCGCCCCGCCCCGGAAACTGCGGGACGCGATCGTCGTTTCTCGCGTGCGGTGACACCCCGCCGGTGAGGAGAAGTTCACATGCTCGAGACGATCGATCCCGCGACGACCGCGTGGCTGCTGATCAGTACCGCGCTGGTCCTGCTGATGACGCCCGGCCTCGCCCTGTTCTACGGCGGCATGGTCCGCTCCAAGGGCGTGCTCAACATGATCATGATGAGCTTCATCTCGATCGCGCTGGTCACCGTGGTGTGGCTGTTTGTCGGCTACAGCCTGGCGTTCGGCGAGGACGTCGGCGGCGGCCTGATCGGCGGGCTCGAGCACTTCGGCATGGCCGGCATCACGCCCGACACCGCGCGCGGCGGCGTGCCCGAGTACCTGTTCGCGACGTTCCAGCTCACGTTCGCGATCCTCACCGCCGCGCTGATCAGCGGGGCGATCGCCGACCGCGCCAAGTTCTCGTCGTGGATGGTCTTCGTCCCGGTGTGGGCGCTGCTGGTCTACGTCCCGGTCGCGCACTGGGTGTGGGGTCCGGACGGCTGGATCGCGAAGCTGGGCGCACTCGACTTCGCGGGCGGTCTGGTCGTCGAGATCGTCTCCGGCGCGTCCGCCCTGGCCCTGGCACTGGTCCTCGGCCCGCGCATCGGGTTCCGCAACGAGCCGATGCGCCCGCACAACCTGCCGATGGTCCTGCTCGGTGTCGGGCTGCTGTGGTTCGGTTGGTTCGGGTTCAACGCCGGCTCCGCCATGGCCGCCGACGGCAAGGCCGCCGCGGTGTTCCTCAACACCCTCGTCGCCGGCTGCACCGGCCTGCTGGGCTGGCTGTTCGTCGAGCAGAAGCGCGACGGCCACCCCACCACGTTCGGTGCCGCATCGGGTGTCGTCGCCGGACTGGTCGCGATCACCCCGTCGTGCGGGTGGGTCAGCATGGTCGGGGCCGCCGTGGTCGGTGTCGTCGCGGGCGCCGTGTGCTCGTTCGCGGTGGGTTGGAAGTTCCGCTTCGGCTACGACGACTCCCTCGACGTCGTCGGCGTCCACCTGGTCGGCGGCATCGTCGGCACCCTGCTGATCGGCCTGCTCGCCACGCAGGTCATGACCCACAGTGTCGAGGGCCTGTTGTACGGCGGCGGGCTCGTCCAGCTCGGCAAGCAGGCGTTGGCGGTGGCCGTCGTCGGCCTCTACGCGTTCGGCGTCACGTACGGCCTCGGCAAGCTCATCGACCGCTGGATCGGATTCCGCGTCACCGCCGAACAGGAGACGTCGGGCATCGACCTCGCGCTGCACGCCGAGTCGGCCTACGAGCACGCTGTCCTCGCGCACGGCGCTCAGCCCGGGCTGTTCGCCCGCGAGCACGAGCGGCCGCGACCGGATACGGACGAGGCCTGACCCGCCGCACTCCTATTATTGAAGCTATACGCGGGCGGGGCAATCCGAACGAATCCGCTATAGCCACAGCGGAATCGCGCGTCGACCTCGCGCGCCATTGACATCCCTTTCGCCCTAAAGCAAACTTCACTAACTGTAGCGTCAGGGTTTCCAGGTGGCAGTAGTCCGATGCGACTCAGCCCTCGAGCCGCGAGGGTTCTGTTGTTGCGCCTCGTCGCGCTTCTGCCACTCGCGAAAGGAAGGCAAAACCAATGTTGTACAAGGTAATTCAATGGGGAACGGGGTCCGTTGGCAGAACTGCCCTCCGACGCGTGATCGACGATCCGAGCTTCGAGCTGGTCGGCGTGTACGTGACATCACCCGAGAAGAACGGGCTCGATGCGGGCACCATCGCCAAGCGCCCTCCGACCGGCGTCCTCGCGACCAACGACATCGACGAGATCCTCTCGCTCGATGCTGATGTCGTGATCCACACATCCCTGCTGTCAGTCCCGTACGCCGAGCAGAACGACACAGTCGCCCGGATCCTGGCGAGCGGGAAGAACCTGATCTCCACCAACGGTTTCTACCAGCCTCGGATCCACTCCGAGGACTACTGGTGCCCGCTCGAAGCTGCGGCGCTCTCCGGCGGGGCGACCCTCGCGGGTTCGGGACTGAATCCCGGATTCATCGCCGAGCGGGTCGCGCTACTCGCTTCGGGACTGATGGCGCGTCTGGACGAGATTCGCTGCGTCGAGTTCTTCGACGCGTCCCTCTCGCCGTCGCGCGGACTTCTCGAGAACGTCATGGGCTTCGGTACCGATCCCTCATCGTCCGATCTCACTACTGGATCGCTTGCCCAGGTCTACAACTCCTACTATGCCGAGACTCTCCACTTCGTGGCCGGTGCCATCGGCACCACGGTCGACAGGATCGAGCCGCTTCACGAGCTCACGCTCGCCCCTCACGACATCGAACTGTCCGCATTGACCATCCCCAGTGGCACTGTCGCCGCAACAACCTGGAGGTGGAAGGGGTATTTCGCCTCAGGAGCGACGATGATTCACGAAATCCTCTGGACTTCCTCCACCGCACTGCACCCTGGTCTGGAGGCCGGCGCCCACTGGCGCGTGGAACTCGATGGGCGACCCAACGTTCGACTCACGCTGGACCTGGTCGACCCGGACCCGAACGCGCCCATGTCCCGGCCCGGCATGGATGCAACAGCGTCGATGCTTCTCGGCCTGGTGCCGTCCGTCGTCGACGCCGAGCCCGGATTCTACGAACTGCCGACCGTCACTCCCTTTCGGACGGTTACGTAGCGCGCTGACGCGCACCGACCACGTCAGGAACTGATGCACCAGATATGCCGGGGCTTCGCTCGAGCACGAAGCCCCGGCATTTCGCGCCTGCGGCCCGCACGCTAGGGAGGTAGATCGGGCGACGACGCCGTACGTGACCGAGAGCGGCGCTAGGCTGGTCGACACCGTTGCTCGGAGGAAGAGGTCCGCTGTGGCACCGTTCCCTGCTCTCACCCATATCGCCGTGACGGTGTCCGACATGGTCGCCAGCACCGAGTGGTACACCCGCCTGTTCGGCAGTCCCCGGTCCTCGACGAGGACGAAGAATCCGGCGCCTTCCATCACGCCGTCTTCGTGCTCGGCGGCGGCACGATGTTCGGCCTGCACGCCCACATCGGTGCGACCCCGGACGCCGCGTTCGACGAACGCCGCATCGGCCTCGACCACGTCGCATTCGCCTGTACCACAGGGGAACTCGAGTACTGGCGCGACCGGCTCGACGAGCTCGGCATCACCCACGGCGGCATCAAGACGGCCGGCTACGGTTCCGGGCTGTCGTTCCGGGACCCGGACAACATCGCGCTCGAGTTCTTCGCACCACCCGGCTGAACCTGGCCGCACCCGAATCGCAATGAACTGCAGGGCAACGCAGCTCGAATCATGCCTGCGGGGCTGCGGCCGCCGACGCGTCAGCCCAGCTGCTCGAACAGGGACACGATGATCCCTTCGGGCCCACGCACGTAGGCCATGCGCACACTGTTCTCGTACTCGCCGATGCCACCGACGAGCCCGTGCCCGCCCGCAGCCACCGCGTCGATGGCCGCCTGGAGATCGCCGACCTCGAAGGACACGTTGCGCAACCCGAGCTCGTTGGCCATCGCTGTCGGCGATCCGGGCACGTGATCGGGCGTGACGAAGGCCGAGAGTTCCAGCCGGGACCCGCCGCCTGGCGGCCGCAGCATCACGATATTGCAGTGCGCGCCGGGGATGCCGCACACGGTCTCCACGAACTCACCCTCCACGGACCCGGTGCCCTCCACCTCGAGACCGAGTCCGACGAAGAACGCCGTCGCCGCGTCGAGGTCCGCGACGGTGATGCCGACGTGGTCGAAACGTTGAACGTGTGCCATGGAATCCATCCTGCAGGCCTGATCAGCCCCGCAGGTCGCGCACCCGCCGCGTTCTGTTCCCTCGGACGCGACGGGTGCGCTGTCATGTCAGCCGGTCAGGACGCGGTCGCCCGACGACGCACCGCCCAGAGCACACCGCCACTGGCCAGCACGACTGCAGCCGCACCACCCGCGACGGCTGAGTTCACCAACGGCACAGCCGCTCTGTCCGCGACTGCGGCCTCTACGCACTCGGTAAGACCCGCGCAGCTACCCGGCGCCTGCGCCGGAATACCCGCCGGATCCGTCACCACGGCGACCAGGTTGTGATAGCCCTGCGACGCGTACGGCTTCGCCGCGACGCTGTAGACCACTGTCACCGACTGCCCCGGAGCAAGCGTGCCCGTCACCCCGTACACACCACTGGCACCAGCACCTACAACCAACGCGGTATCCGAACTCGTCGGACCAGACACCAGGTCGAGGTAGCCGTTGTTCGCGCCGCTGGCACCCAGGAACGACACGCTGACCTTCACCGTCCGTGTGCCGGCCGGGACTTTGATGATCGCCTGCTTGAACGCGAACCCGCTGACGTTTCCTCGTTTGGTGTTCGTCGGCCTGTGCGGGTGATTGTGCGGGATCCCGCACCAGTTGTTCGCAGAACCACACCCCGCAGGATTCGCCACCCGCGGGCACATCTTGACCGCCCGCCGCAACAACAGTGACGAATACGCCGGAGATCGGAAGAACAGGGTGAAGCCGGCGTTCCCAACCAAGGCGCGGGAGATGTCGACCACGACAAGGCCTCAGTCCAGCCGTCGAGACTTCGGGCGCTGTGACCTATCGCAGAGCGCTCCACGACGACGGACCGAGCCACCCACAATGACCGATCACATCGGTACTGATCGGGCCGTCAGACAGATGGCAACACCCTGACACGACACGGCACCACGCCGCGAAACCTGAGTGGTACGTGCCGCCCCCTTTTGGGGGTGGTCTCGATCACGCTGTGACGCAGATCATGATCGCATGAAGACGAACACAGACCTGTACCGTTCGGCCCGGGATCAGTTGATCGCGCTCGCCGATGACTACGACAAGGCCGTTGACGAGTTTCGGTGGCCGGATCTGACGGGCCAGTTCAACTGGGCGACGGACTGGTTCGATGCGTTCGCCCGCGGCAACGAGCGCATCGCGCTGTGGATCGTCGAGCCTGACGGCACCGAATTGAAGGTGACGTTCGACGAAATGGCTGACCGGTCGGATCGTACGGCGACGTGGCTGCAGCAGTTGGGGATCAGGAAGGGGGACCGCGTCATCCTGATGCTCGGCAACCAGGTCGAGCTGTGGGAGGCGATGCTGGCGGTCATGAAGCTCGGCGCGATCGTGATGCCGACGACTGCGGCGCTGGGCCCCGAGGATTTGCGTGACCGCATCGCTCGCGGCGCAGTCCGCTGCGTGATCGCCAACGCCGGGACACGTCGAAGTTCGACGACATCGGAGGTGGCCTTCTCCGCATCGCGGTGGGTGGTAACCGAGATGGATGGCAGTCTTACGCCGACTCGGCCGCGGTGGAGTCGGACGGTCCGTTCAACTCGGTGACGACCGTCGACGAGCCGATGCTCATCTATTTCACCTCGGGGACCACCAGCAAGCCGAAGCTCGTCGAGCACTCCCAGATTAGTTACGCGGTAGGGCATTTCACCACGATGGCCTGGATTGGGCTGACACCTGGCGATGTGCACCTGGCGATCAGTTCACCGGGCTGGGCGAAGCATGCGTGGAGTTGCTTCTTCGCCCCGTGGATTGCCGAGGCGACGATCTTCGTCTACAACTACGCACGATTCGATGCGAGCGCCTTGATGGAACAGTTGCGTCGAGCAGAGGTGAACACCTTTTGCGCGCCACCAACGGTATGGCGCATGCTCATCCAGGCCGACCTTGGTGAGAAGCCTGAGTTCTTACGCGAACTCCTTGGAGCGGGTGAACCACTCAACCCCGACGTTATCCGCCAGGTCGAGGAGGCGTGGGGACTCACCATCCGCGACGGATTCGGGCAAACCGAGACCACACTGCAGGTCGGAAATACGCCCGGACAACCGGTGAAGCCAGGATCGATGGGACGGCCGATGCCAGGGGTGCCGGTAGTGCTGGTCGATCCAGTCTCGGGCAAAGAGTCCGACGAGGGCGAGATCTGCCTCGATCTCAGCCAGCGTCCGATGAACCTGATGACCGGATACCTAGGTGATCCTGAACGCAACGAACAGGTGATGGCCGGCGGCTACTACCACACCGGCGATGTTGCTCAACGTGACGCCGACGGCTACATCACCTACATCGGACGTACCGACGACGTGTTCAAGTCGTCGGATTACAAGGTGTCCCCATTCGAACTGGAGAGCGTTCTGATCGAGCATCCGGCCGTGGTGGAAGCGGCAGTTGTTCCGCAGCCAGACGACACCCGACTCGCCATCCCCAAGGCTTATGTGGCACTCGCTGCGGGTTGGGAACCGACTGCGGAGACCGCCCGATCGATCCTCGAATACTCGCGCGACCATCTAGCGCCGTATCAGAAAGTCCGGCGGGTTGAGTTCTTCGAACTGCCGAAAACCATCTCAGGCAAGATCCGCCGCGTCGAACTCAAGGACCGAGAAGACATCGCACACCGCGACAGCGCACCGATCAGTACCGAGTACCGCTACGAGGACCTCATCGAATAGTTGGCGGTCGCTCATGTGACACCCGGTCCCATCCGGCTCACCGGATGGGACCGGGCCGAGGTCCCTGCCGCGACCAGATACCGCTGGTTCCCTCGGGGAGTCGGCTGAAGGTCGTGGTGAGCGCCGCGTGGAGTTGGTCGCGGTACGACGCGAGGGGAGGCATTTCGGTGCGGCGATCGCCGAGGACGCAGACGACGTCATCGGCGTAGGCGGCGTCTGCGCCGACGCCGTACACGCGCACAGTCTCCACGCCCGGGACTGCGGCGTGCGCGATGACTGCCAGCGCGTGGCCGGCCATGGCCTGCTGTTCGCGGCACCGGTCGGCGATCTCTCGGTCGAGGTCTCGCATGTGGCTGTCGATGCGGTCGAGCTGCGCCTTGGTGAACGTCGTCGTCGGGGCGGTGGGGGCAGTCATCAGATGGTCCTCCGTGGCCGTCGGCGGGTTGACTGGTGACCACTCTCTCGCCCGCCTGTCTGGTTGTTGCACAACACTGTTCGTCGCCGACATGCGGCGACGGCGCGGACAGCGCGCTATCTGGAAACGCAGTCGTGCCCTGCACACCGGTGGGCGTGCAGGGAGTGCGATCGGGCCGGGTACAACTAGCTCGATTTGGCCGCCTTCGCCGCGGCCTTGGCGGCCTGCTTGAACTCGCGCACCTCGAGGAGCGTCTGCCGGTCGACGACGTCGGCGATCGACCGGCGGGAGCCGTCGTCGCCGTACGATCCGGCCGCCTCACGCCAGCCCGTCGGCTGCACGCCGATCTGCTTGCCCAGCAGGGCCAGGAAGATCCGGGCCTTCTGGTCGCCGTAGCCGGGCAGCGCCTTGAGTCGTTTCAGCACTTCCTTGCCGTCGGGGTCGCCCGACGTCCAGATCGCGGCGGTGTCGCCGTCGTAGCGCTCCACGATGTACACGCACAGCGACTGGATGCGCTCGCCCATCGACTTCGGGAACCGGTGCACCGCCGGCGGCTGCGAGCACACCGCGATGAAATCGTCCGGGTTCATCTCCGCGATCTTGTGGACGTCGAGGCCGGCGAGCCGGTCGTCGAGCTTCTTCGGGCCGGCGAAAGCCGTCTCCATCGGCACCTGCTGGTCGAGGAGCATGCCGATCAGCAGCGCGAGCGGGTCCGACGCCAGCAGGGCGTCCGCTTCCGGGTCACCGACGAGGTTCAGCGTGAGTGCCATCCCACGATCCTGCCATCCGGCCGGACGCCCCACGATCCTGCCATCCGGCCGGACGCCGTAGGCGCCATCCGCAGGTCGGGGTCACGAGGGGCGGCGCCAGAGGACCACGATCACGACGACGCCGGCGGTGATCGCGATCGTCGCCGCCAGCGCCTCGAGCCAGTGACTGAACAGGGTCGGCTGGTCCACCGCGGGCACTGCCGCCAGCGCGGCGAACACCGCGACCACCCCGATGACGCCAGCCGCCACCGACCACGCCTGCGCGATCCGCGAATGCCGGCGACCGCGACGCTCGGCGCTGCGCAGCAGAGCCCGCTCGATCACCCGGGTCGCCTCCCCCAGTTCGGCGTCGAGCACCGTCATCTCCGCCGACAGCCGGCGCACCAGCACCGTCCGCAGCTGCGCGGGCGTCATCCGCGGCAGTGACACGCCGTCGTGCCGCGCCTCGGTGACCAGCAGGACACGCTCCATGCGCCGCGCCTGCACCGCGGCGACGTCGTCGAGCGCGGCGAGCAGGCGACCGTCCTCGAGTGCGTCGTGGTCGTGCAGATGATCGAGCACCAACCGGTAGTCCGCGGCGTGCCGGGCCCGGACCGCGACCCACGGCACGAGCGCACGGATCATCTCGCTCACCCCGAAGACGCCGTGATCGTGGTCGGCGGCGGTCGCGTCGAGATCGAACACGATCGCCCCGGCGTCCTCGCGGACGGCGATGGCCGCGCCCGCCCGCAGGGGCCGTTCGACCAGGGCGATGCGCTCCCAACTCCATCCGGCGGTGTCCGTTCCGCCGCCGTCCACCCGCTGCCGAACACGGTCGCCGCCGCCGCGCACCTCGATCGCGAGGGCCGCCGACGCGCGTTCGTGCCCGGAACCGGCGACGAGTTCGGACAGCGGGAGGTTCGGGACCGCGGCGTCGAGGTCCCGGAACACGTCGTGCAACCGGGCGTCGGTGGTCAGGCCGAACGGTGCGAGAAACCGGTCGACCGTGGCGCCGATTCCGTCGGCGCGCCAGTCGACCAATCCCTCAGTCACAGAGGCCACCAGCGCCTCACACGCGAGCACCGCCCCTGCCCCGGCACGATCCACAGCGACAGGCATCGCGCCGGCCGCCCGACATGGATTGCCGCAGAATCCCTTCCGAGCACCAGCTCGTTCCCGGCGCCATCGACGGTTCCCCGTGCCGCGTGCAGTCGCAGCGGCAGCGGTGTGCTCACCGGCTCGGCGCTCGACGCGGGTAGGAACGGAGCGAGATCGGGTCGCTGCTCCGATCCGACCTCCGAGTCACCCAGCGCGCCGGGGATGTTCAGAGCCAGGAGGAAGACATCGAGGATCGCTGGTCGACGCGTCGAGACCGTCGGCGATCCGTGTCCGTCAACAGCGGCCGGGGTGGCCATGGCACTCACCACTTTCGAACCCGCCGCGTCCGGCGCGGCGACCTGGCCGGAGTATCGCAGCTTTTCCGGCCGAGTGGGGAAGCTATGACGTCTCGTGCGCGCGGCCCAGCAGCGCCGCCGCCCCCTCCACCAGGAGTTCCCGCCAGTGGATGTAGTCGTGACCGCCGCAGAACTCGCGGTAGTCGACGTCGAAGCCCTTGCCCCGGAGAAGGTCCCGTACCTGGCGGTTCTCGTCGATCAGCCGGGGTTCGAGGAGCCCGGCCGCCATCCAGAATCGGGACTTGCTCACGTCCAGATCAGCGAGCTGTGCCTGCACCGAGCATCCCGCCATCTCGGGCCGCGGCCACCAGAACGATCCCGACAGACTGACCGCCCCTCCGAAATGATCGGGCGCCTGCAGCGCGGCGAACGTGGCCGCGAGTCCGCCGTAGCTCGAACCACCGACGAGTACTGATTCCGGATCTTCTGTCGCACACCACTTTTCGCGAAGGTACGGCAGCAGATCGCCGGTGAGTGCGTCCAGGAAATCTGCGTTGCAGGGCAGTTCTCGCGACCGCAGCCCAGGCTCGATGCTGTCGATCATCACCACCAGCGGCACCCGGTACCCGCGCTCACCGAGCCGATCGAGGGCGGGCGCGAGGGGAACCTCGATCGCCGTCACGCGACCGTCGAACACGACCAGCACCGGACGGTCCTCAGTGGCGATTCCCGACGGTTCGTAGATCCAGATACTTCGGCGCACCCCGGCGAGCACGCGCGACTCCTCCGTCATGGTGCCTCGCGCCGGCACACCGGACACCCACCACCGCCGCGCGGGAGCACCCGGCATCACCGCCTCCGAGCGCGCCGGTAAACCCATCGACGAGACGGGCGGGAGGCGGTTCTCGTCGTCCGTCACGAGCCCGGCGATGACGCCGCGCCACCACTCCCATTCGGTCTGCCCCTCGCCGGGACGGGTGATCGGGTCCACGCGCGGCAGAAAGCCGTAACCGCCGCGCCACTGGTCCGGCACCTCCACCGACAGCGCCCACAGATCGCTGCCCGGCACTTGCCGGAGCGCGCTGCCGCCGAGGTCCCGGCGATCGGTGATGCCGTTGGCGTCGAGATTGACGTGGCGGACCGGTGATCCAGCCGGCGCACGCCACACGAAGGTCGCGGTCACGAACCCCGGCGGACCCGGGTCGATCAACGGCCCGCCTTCCGCTCGCAGGCGTCGCTCCAGGACAGCGGCGGGTGCGACGTCAAACATAGGTACCCCTCACTTAGGCGACGCTTGCCTAAGCATAGGGTTTGGTCGTACCCACCCCCTCAGGAGGAACCCCTTGTCTCCATCCACGCTTCGCCGACGCGCGGTCGGCACCCGGGTCGCGATCGCCCTCGGCGCGCTCGCGATCGGCCTGACGACCGTCGCCTGCTCGTCCGACGACACATCGGCGGAGGCCCCGACATCCACCGGCACCGAATCCGGCGAGTGGCCTCGTGCCGTCGAGACCGCCAGGGGCCCAGTCACTCTCGACGCCCAGCCGCAGCGGATCGTCTCCACCAGCGTGACGCTCACCGGGGCACTGCTCTCGCTCGATGCACCGCTGATCGGCACCGGCGCACAGCCCAAGAGCACCGTCACCACCGACCAGGGCCTGTTCACCCAATGGGCCGACATCGCCACCGGGCGCGGTGTCGAGGTCCTCTATCAGGGCCCGCCGAACGTCGAGAAGATCACCGCCGCCGCACCGGACCTCATCGTCGTCTCCACGAGCGGCGCCGACTCGGCCGCCCAGCAGGTCGAGACACTGTCCAAGATCGCCCGACGCTGCTGTTCGACTACTCCGACAAGTCGTGGCAGGACCTGACCACCCAACTGGCCGCCGTCGTGGGCAAGGAGGACCGCGCGAAGGAGCTGCTCGCCGAGTTCGACGCCAAGGTGGACAGCGCGAAGAGCACCATCGCTCCGGCACTGCAGGCCGGCGCCACCCCGGTGAACATCCTCACCTACAACTCGCCGGAGGATTCGAAGATCTTCACCGCCGAATCGGCGCAGGGGCGCCTCGCGACGCGACTCGGCCTGACGATCGCCGACCTGCCCGCCGAGATCGCGGGCGAAGGCGCAGCAGCCGGGCGATCCGACATCGTCGGGGTGAACATGGAGAACCTGCCGCGCGCACTGACCGGCGCGACGACGTTCATCATCAACGCGCAGCAGCCGAGCGCCGACAGGCTCGAGGCCGACCCGACGCTCGCCGCCGTGCCGTCGGTGCAGCGCGGCGCCGTCTACCCGCTCGGCTACGACAGCTTCCGCCTCGACTACTACAGCGCGAACAACGTCGTCGACCGCATCGTGGCCGCGCTCGCCTAGGCCGTCGAATTCCCGTTCAGGGCATAGGAACACGAGTGGCCGGGTACCTTCGCGGTGCCCGGCCACTGTGACGTTCGGAGGGATCAGCCCTTGGTGAGCGCGTGCTCCGCGGCCGCCAGCAGGACGCAGGTGGCGACGCCGTCCATCGCCTTCGTGAGCTCGTCCATCGACGGGAAACTCGGTGCGAGGCGGATGTTCTTGTTCTCGGGATCCTGCTTGTACGGGAAGGCAGAACCGGCCGCGGTGAGCGCGATGCCGGCCTCCTTCGCGAGCTCGATGACCCGCTTGGCGGTGCCGTCGACGACGTCGAGGCTGATGAAGTAGCCGCCCTTGGGCTCGGTCCACGACGCGACCTTCGACGCACCGAGGCGATCGTCGAGGATCTCGAGCACCTTGGCGAACTTCGGGGCCAGGATCTCGCGGTGCTTGTCCATGTGCGCGCGGACGCCGTCGGCGTTCTTGAAGAAGCGCAGGTGACGGAGCTGGTTGATCTTGTCCGGGCCGATCGTCTTCTTGCCCAGGTGCTGCTGGTACCAGGCCAGGTTCTGCTCGGAGCCGCCGAAGAAACTCACGCCCGAGCCGGCGAAGGTGATCTTCGACGTCGACGCGAACACCATCGGACGGTTCGCGTTGCCGGCCTCCGCGGCAATGCCGAGGATGTCGAGCGCCGGGGCGCACTCCTCGACGAGCGGGTGCACGGCGTACGCGTTGTCCCAGTAGAGACGGAAGTCGGGGGCCGCGGCCGGCATCGACACGAGCGCGCGGGCGACGTCCTCGGAGTACACCGCACCGGTCGGGTTGGAGTACGTGGGTACGCACCACATGCCCTTGATCTGCGGATCCGACGCCACCAACTCGGTGACCTCGACCATGTCCGGGCCGTCGTCGCGCATCGGGATCGCGATCATCTCGATGCCGTACGACTCGGTGATCGCGAAGTGGCGGTCGTAGCCGGGCGCCGGGCACAGGAACTTCACGACCGGCTCCTGCGACCACGGGCGCGGCGAGTCCACGGCGCCGTGCAGCAGCGAGAACACGATCGTGTCGTGCATGATCTCGAGGCTCGCGTTGTTGCCGGCCACCAGGTTCGCCGTCGGGATGCCCAGCAGCTCACCGAAGATCGCGCGCAGCTCGGGCAGGCCGGACAGGCCGCCGTAGTTGCGGCAGTCGGTGCCGTCGCTGTCGCGGAAATCGCCGTCGCCTGGCAGGGAGAGGAGCTCCGCCGACAGGTCCAGCTGTTCCGGTGCAGGCTTGCCACGCGTGAGGTCGAGCTTCAGCTTCTCCGCCTTGAGCTGCTCGTACTTCGCGGTCTGACGCTCGAGTTCGGAGCGAAGTTCTTCATGGCTCATCAACCCGATTTGGGTCTGCACAGGCATGCGGGCGGCCTTTCACCGACTCGACTGGTCGGGGACGGGAAGAGATAGGGGACCCCGCGCACCCGGCAGAGCCCGTTGACCCTTGCTGCCTTCCGGCCCTGGGGAGTTCACAGGATGCGCGCCGCGCGGGATCCGCCTACGAGTGTAACCGGACTGTCGAGGATCGCCACGACGCACCCCTCCATCGGGGCCCGTTTGGCATTCGGCACCCCCGACCCGGTATGCTGCCCAACGGAGGATTCGCCTAGTGGCCTATGGCGCTCGCCTGGAACGCGGGTTGGGTTAACGCCCTCAGGGGTTCAAATCCCCTATCCTCCGCCAACGGGAAGCCCCCGATCTGCGACACCGCAGGTCGGGGGCTTTCTGTTCCCGAGCTTCGTCCGGCACGCCGGAGTCGCCCCGTGCACCGCAGGGTCCAAGGTCCCGACCTGGGGAGGGCCTGATTCGAGGACACCAACTGCGGTGTAAGTTGCTTAGCCATACCTCACCGGAGGCGCCGGTGAGGGCGATGAGAGGTCCGAGATGGCAGCACGGTGGAAGAAGATCCTCGGCGTAGCGTTCGCGGCCACGACGCTGATCGGCGGCGTCGCGGCATGCTCGAACGACACCGATTCCGGCGGCTCCGGCGCTCCCGCCGGCAAGATCACCGTCTACAACGCGCAGCACGAGTCGCTGACCCAGGAATGGGTCGACGGCTTCGCCGAGGAGACCGGCATCGAGGTCACCCTGCGCAACGGATCGGACACCGAGCTCGCGAACCAGATCGTCGCCGAGGGATCCGCGTCGCCCGCGGACGTCTTCCTCACCGAGAACTCGCCGGCGATGGCGCTCGTGGAGAACGCCGGACAGTTCGCGGACGTCGACGCCGCCACCCTCGACCAGGTTCCCGCCCAGTTCCGCCCGTCGACCGGTAAGTGGACAGGCATCGCGGCCCGGTCGACGGTGTTCGTCTACAACAAGGACAAGCTCACCCCCGACCAGCTGCCCAAGTCGCTGCTGGACCTGCAGAACCCCGAGTGGAAGGGCCGCTGGGGCGCATCGCCGTCGGGCGCCGACTTCCAGGCGATCGTCAGCGCCCTGCTCGAGCTGAAGGGCGAGGACGCCACCAAGCAGTGGCTGGCCGGCATGAAGACGAACGCGGTCCCTACAAGGGCAACAGCACGGTGATGAAGGCCGTCAACGCCGGCGAGATCGACGGCGGCGTCATCTACCACTACTACTGGTTCGGCGATCAGGCCAAGACCGGTGAGAACAGCAAGAACACCGAGCTGCAGTACTTCAAGAACGAGGATCCGGGCGCATTCGTGAGCGTCTCCGGTGGTGGCGTGCTGAAGTCGAGCAAGAATCAGGCGGCCGCACAGCAGTTCCTGAAGTACATCACCGGCAAGGCCGGTCAGGAGATCCTGCAGACCGGCACCTCGTACGAGTACCCGGTCGGCAGCGGTGTCGCCGCCAACCCCGCGCTCGTGCCGCTCGCGGACCTGCAGTCTCCCAACGTCGACCCGTCGAAGCTCAACAGCGCCAAGGTCACCCAGCTGATGACGGATGCCGGTCTTCTCTGAGCGAATCGGGGGCGGGCCAAGCCCCGCCCCGCTTGCTCTCGTCGTGATCGTGGCGGCGCTCGTCGCCGTCACACTGATTCCACTCGGCTACGTCGTCACCACCACCATCTCGACCGGGTGGGAGACGGCGTCGGCCCTGATCTTCCGCCCCCGCGTCGGCGACCTGATGGTCAACACCGTCTCGCTGGTGGTCGTCACCCTCCCGATCTGCGCGGTGCTCGGCGTCGGCGCGGCCTGGCTCGTCGAGCGCACGACCGTCGCGGGATTCCGTTGGTGGGGTCCGGTTCTCGCCGCCCCGCTGGCCGTCCCGGCGTTCGTGAACAGCTATGCCTGGGTGACCGTCATCCCGTCCATGCACGGACTGTGGTCCGGCGTCCTCGTCGCCACCCTCTCCTACTTCCCGTTGGTCGCGCTTCCCGTCGCGGCCGCGCTGCGGCGGCTCGATCCCGCCGTCGAGGAATCCGCCCGCGCACTCGGATCCGGGCCGTGGGCGGTGTTCTTCCGCGTGGTCATCCCGCAGCTGCGCCTGCCCATCCTCGGCGGCAGCCTGCTGATCAGCCTGCATCTGCTCGCCGAATACGGCGCCTTCGCGATGCTGCGGTTCGACACCTTCACCACCGCGATCCTCGAACAGTTCCAGTCCACGTTCAACGGCGCCGCCGGCAGCGTGCTGGCGAGTGTGCTGGTCGTGTGCTGCCTGGTCCTCCTCATCGCCGAGTCCGGCGCCCGCGGCTCCGCCCGCTACGCCCGCATCGGTTCCGGTGCCCCACGTCAGGCAACGCGCGTGCGGCTGCGGTGGAGCGCGATTCCGGCGGCGCTGTCGCTGACCGGTCTCACGGCGCTCGCGTTGGGCGTCCCGGTGTGGACCATCGTGCGGTGGCTTCGGATCGGCGGCTCCGAGGTGTGGCAGTCACCGCGCATCTGGTCCGCGCTGTCGCAGACCCTGACCTTCGGCATCGCCGGCGCTCTGGTCGCGACCGCGCTCGCGTTCCCCGTCGCCTGGCTGGCGGTCCGCTGGCCCGGCGTGATCAGCAAGATCGTCGAAGGCACCAACTACGTCACCAGTTCGCTGCCCGGCATCGTCACCGCGTTGGCGCTGATCACCGTGACGATCCGCTACGCCAACCCGCTGTACCAGACGACGACGATGGTGATCGTCGCGTACGTGCTGATGTTCCTGCCGCGGTCGCTGGTGTCGCTCCGCTCGGGCCTCGCCCAGGTGCCGGTCGGCCTCGAGGAGGCCTCGGCCGCGCTCGGCAAACCGCCCGCGGCGACGTTCTGGCGAGTGACGCTGCGGCTGACGGCGCCGTCGGCCGCGGTCGGCGCGGCGCTGGTGTTCATGGCCGTCGCGACGGAACTGACCGCGACCCTGCTGCTCGCACCGACCGGCACCAGCACGCTGTCCACGCGTTTCTGGGCCCTCACCGGCGACCTCGACTACGCGGCCGCGGCGCCGTACGCGCTGCTGATGATCGTGCTGTCGCTGCCGATGACCTACCTGTTGTTCAGCCAATCCCGGAAGGCGGCCGGCGCATGAGCGAGATCGTGATCGACAAGGTGTCGAAGTCGTTCGGTCCGACGGACGTGTTGCGCGGCGTCGGCATCGAGGTCGAGCGCGGCTCCATCACCGCGGTGGTCGGGTCGTCGGGCTGCGGCAAGACCACGCTGCTACGGATCATCGCCGGCTTCGAGCGGCCCGACGGCGGCACGGTGTCGATCGGCGGCACCGTCGTCGCCGGTGACGGACAGATGGTGCCCGCGCACCGGCGTCGCGTCGGATACGTGGCGCAGGACGGCGCCCTGTTCCCGCACCTGACCGTCGGCGCGAACATCGCGTACGGGTTGCCCGGCTCCCGGTGGCGCGGCCGCAAGGCGTCCGAGGCGCGCGTCGCCGAACTGCTGGAGATGGTCTCGCTCGACAGCTCCTACGCACGTCGGCGACCCCACGAGCTCTCCGGCGGTCAGCAGCAGCGCGTCGCTCTCGCCCGGGCGCTCGCCCGCGACCCCGAGGTGATGCTGCTCGACGAGCCGTTCAGCGCCCTCGACGCGGGCCTGCGCGTGACGACCCGCAAGTCGGTGGCGCAGACCCTGGGCGCGGCGGGGGTGACGACGCTGCTGGTCACGCACGACCAGGAGGAGGCGTTGACGTTCGCCGGGCAGGTCGCGGTGATGCGCGCCGGGCAGTTCGCCCAGGTGGGCACCCCGGAGCAGCTGTACCACTCCCCGTCGACGACTTCACCGCCCGCTTCCTCGGCGAGTGCGTGCTGCTACCCGCCGACGTCGCCGACGGTGTCGCGTCGTGCGCACTGGGCCGGATCCCGGTCCGCAACACCGACTTCCGCGGCCCCGGCCGACTGATGCTGCGGCCCGAGCAGATCGTCGCGACCGCGGTGACCGAGGGCGGCACCGGCACCGTGACCCGCACCGAGTTCCTGGGCGCTCCCGCTCTGCTCGACATCACCCTCGACTCCGGCACCGAGATCCTGGTGCGCCAGGCCAGCACCCGCACCCCCGACGTCGGCACCCGCGTGACCGTCGACGTCATCAGCGAGGCCGAGGTGTTCCCGCCCACGCACTGACCCGCGGCCGAACGCTCACCCGCCCGGCGCGTTGGTGATCTTCTCCCCGCGGGGCTCACCGCCCACCACGGGTTGTCCATGCATCGACCGGACAGCGGTCGTTTCGTGTCGGGACGCGAATGTAACTTGTATCGTTGCCTGGCCGAGTTCCCGCAATGGACGGGTACTCACGTCGGCGCTCACTGGGGGGTGCTGGTAGGTGAAGCAAAGTGCACGACGAATCCGGGGGATCATTGCGTCCAGCGACGAATACGTTTGCGTGTCCGCGGCGAACGACCACATCTCACGGGATCGATCGACCCGAGTCCCCTTCTCGAGACGCCGACTGCGGCCGGCCAACGCCTCGATGCGTGCACCAAACGGACAGATGAGGTCATCCGGACGGTAGCCGCCTGCGCCACAGCCGTCCGCAATCATTCGATGCGATAGAAGACGCGGCGGTTCACATGCGCTCGCGCCGGCATCTCCGCCTGCCCACGTCACGTCCAAGCTTCGGACACACGGATCCTGTACGCCTCGAACGACTCGGCTCCGCGCAACTCGCACGGAGTTACGACCCACCGAATCCAATCCCAACGGAGGAACCCATGACCACGCCCGAAAATTCGCTCGTTCCCGCGCCGGTTTCGTCGAACCCCGACACTCTTGTCCTTCCGATGGTTGTTCCCTCGACACCGGCCCCGACTCCGCCGCCTTCCACGACACCTGCCGGTTGGTACGCGGATCCGGACGGAAAGCCGGTTCAGCGGTACTGGGACGGAAATCGGTGGACGGAACACACCGCACCTCAGGCACATGCACCGGCCGTCGCCGCGCCGCCCGCTCCGATCATCATCAACAATTCCTCGTCGGCATCGGCAGCGGCAACCGTCGTGGTGGCCGGCCGAAAGCCCGTCAACCATCTGCTGCACTTCATCCTGACGATCCTCACTGGCGGGCTGTGGCTCTTCGTGTGGATCATCGTCGCCATCGCCCGGCGATAACGCTCACCCGCCCGGCGCGTTGGTGATCTTCTCCCCCGCCGGGCTCACCGCCCACCACAGGTTGTCCATGCCCTGACCGGCCAGCGAACCGGGCCGCGTGTCGCCCGAGAACAGGTACAGCGGCATGCCGTTGACTGTGACCTGGTGGCCACCGAGCGGTCCGGGAATCGTGCCGATGACACCGCCGACACCGGTCGCGTCCGGGCGGGCGGTGCCGCTCGTGACGGGCGGCCACATCTGGAGGCAGGCGGCGTCGCACGCGCTGGCGTTGGTGCCGGGCTGGTCCCGGTCGTACGCGTACACCGTCATCCCGTTCACGTCGACGACCACCTCGCCGATGCTCGTCATGGCCGTGGACAGTGCCGGACCGGCCGCCGGCACCGTGGACGGCATCGGCGTCGTGGATGGAGCGGGACCGGAACCGCTGTTGTCGGAACAGCCGATCAACACCGCGCCCGCGGCGAGCACGGTGAGCGGGAACGCCAGAGTTTTCCTCATGTGTGGGCTCCTCTCCTGACCTTCGGACCGGCCCGGTCCGGGCCCGGGCTGTCGGTGCCCGCACCTACCCTGGGCCGCATGGGGTGGTACACACCGACCACGGTGACGCCGGACCTGGCCGGGACGCTCGTGTGCGCGTGGTCGGCCCGCACGCAGGGGCGGCACCTGCTGGTGCCGGACGGCTGCATCGACGTGCTGTGGATTCCCGGTGTGGGCGTGCGGGTCTGCGGACCGGAGACCACCGCATGGTCGTTCGCGCTGCCACCCGGCACCGAGTCGTTCGGGATCCGGTTCCGCCCGGGCTTCGCCCCGCACGTGCTGCGCACGTCGGCGGCCCAGATCCGCGACACCCGAGTCGACCTCGCCGACCTCCTCGGGTCGGCGGCCGAGCGCACCCTCGTCGACCGACTCGAGCACACCGACGGCGACGCCGCCCGACTGGCGGTGCTCCAGGCCGCGGGACGACGCTGGCTGGGCGCCCGCCCCGACCCCGATCCGCTCGCGGCCCGGATCACCGCCGCGTTGTCCGTCCACTCGTTGAGCGTCGACGCGCTGGCGGACGCGTCATCGATGACCGGACGCCAGCTGCAGCGCCGCTGTAACGACGCGTTCGGGTACGGGGCGTCGACGCTGCGCTCGATCCTGCGGCTGCAGCGGTTCATGCACCTGGCCCGGGCGGACCGCGGCCGGGGGCTCGCCGCACTCGCCGCCGATGCCGGGTACAGCGACCAGGCGCACCTGTCCCGCGAGTGTCGGCGCATCGCGACGGTCACGCCCACCGAGCTGCTCGCCGGGGAGGCGCCGGACTGGCACGGCGGAGCGTCGGTGCTCGATGTCCGATCGATGCAAGACCGCGCGGTCCCCGGCCACGGAGAATCAGCGGCATGACGACCACCGAGACCACCCCAGACCTGTACCGACGCCTCGCCGCGACCCTCACCGAGATCGTCGAGGCCGTCCCCGCCGAGCGCTGGGAAAACGCCTCCCCGTGCGAGGGATGGACCACCCGCGACGTGGTCGCGCACATCGTCGACACACAGACACAGATAGTGGGCGTCGTCGGTCTGTCGATTGCGGAAGGCCCGTCGGCGGCTGACGATCCCGCCAGCGCCTGGCGGCACACGCGTGACGAGGTGCAGGCGATCCTCGACGACCCTGCGAAGGCCGGTATCGAGTACGACGGACACTTCGGGCGCACCGACCTGGCGTCGACGATGCGCACCTTCTACTGCTTCGACCTGATCGTCCACGGCTGGGACATCGCACGCGCCGCCGGTCTCGGCACGACGATCCCGGACCGCGACATGGACATGCTCGACGCGATCATCGCGCAGCTCGGCGACTCCATCCGCATGGAAGGCGTGTGCGGGCCGGCCGTCGACGTGTCCGCTGACGCCGACCGCCATACGCGTGTCCTCGCGACGCTCGGTCGCCGCGCCTGATCCAACCGCGCCCGGCGGCGACGTCATGTTTCGTCGTCGGGTTTGTAATGCTCCTCGTCCGGCAACGGCGTGCGGTCGCTGTCCGCCTCGCGGTCGCTGCTCTCGATAACCGCCGTCACCCGACGGCCGGCGCTGCCCGGACCCACGTGGGCCTCCGCCCGCAGTCGATCCACCATGTGCGGGTAGTGCAGCTCGAATGCCGGTCGCTCCGAACGGATTCGGGGTAGCTCGGTGAAGTTGTGCCGTGGCGGCGGGCACGTCGTCGCCCACTCGAGCGAGTTGCCGTACCCCCATGGGTCGTCGACCGTCACGACCTGCCCGTAGCGGTAGCTCTTGAAGACGTTCCACAGGAACGGCAGCGTCGAGGCACCCAGGATGAACGAGCCGATGGTGGAGACCTCGTTGAGGGTCGTGAACCCGTCCGTCGGCAGGTAGTCCGCGTAGCGGCGCGGCATGCCCTCGGCGCCGAGCCAGTGCTGCACGAGGAACGTGGTGTGGAAGCCGACGAACGTGAGCCAGAAGTGCCACTTGCCGAGACGCTCGTCGAGCATGCGGCCGGTCATCTTCGGGAACCAGAAATAGATGCCGCCGTACGTCGCGAACACGATCGTGCCGAAGAGCACGTAGTGGAAATGCGCGACCGTGAAGTACGAATCGGTGACGTGGAAGTCGATCGGCGGGCTCGCCAGCAGCACACCGGACAGACCACCGAAGAGGAACGTCACCAGGAACCCGACCGCGAACAGCATCGCGGTCTCGAAGGTTAGTTGGCCGCGCCACATCGTGCCGATCCAGTTGAAGAACTTCACGCCGGTCGGGACCGCGATGAGGAACGTCATGAACGAGAAGAACGGCAGCAGAACCGCACCCGTCGCGTACATGTGGTGCGCCCACACCGCGATGGACAGCGCGGAGATCGCGATCGTCGCGTACACGAGCCCCGTGTAGCCGAAGATCGGCTTACGCGAGAAGACCGGGAAGATCTCCGAGACGATGCCGAAGAACGGCAGCGCGACGATGTACACCTCGGGATGGCCGAAGAACCAGAACAGGTGTTGCCACAGCAGCACTCCGCCCGTGGCGGGAGCGTAGACGTTGGCGCCGGCCACCCGCTCGGCGAACAGGCCCATCAGCGCCGACGTGAGGATCGGGAACGCCACCAGGATCAGGATGCTGGTGATGAAGACGTTCCACGTGAAGATCGGCATCCGGAACATGGTCATGCCGGGCGCGCGCAGGCAGATCACGGTGGTGATCATGTTGACCGCACCCAGGATCGTGCCGAGGCCGCTGAGCGCGAGCCCCATGATCCACAGGTTGCCCCCATCCCGGGCGCGTGCAGGTCACTCGTCAACGGCGAGTAGGCCGTCCACCCGAAGTCCGCCGCACCGCCCGGGGTGACGAAGCCGGCGGTCGCGATGATGCCGCCGAACAGGAATGCCCAGTAGCTGAAGGCATTGAGCCTCGGGAACGCCACGTCCGGGGCACCGATCTGGAGCGGCAGGATGTAGTTGGCGAACCCGAACACGATCGGCGTCGCATACAGCAGCAGCATGATCGTGCCGTGCATCGTGAACAGCTGGTTGTACTGCTCGTTCGACAGGAACTGCAGCCCCGGCCGCGCGAGCTCCGCGCGCATCAGCAGCGCCAGAAGACCGCCGATCATGAAGAACGCGAACGACGTGATCAGGTACATGATCCCGAGCATCTTGGGATCGGTCGTCGTGATCACGCGATAGATGAACTCGCCTTTGCGGGCCCATCGGCTCGGATAGGGCCGAACAGCAACAGGTTTGGATGCGACGGTCGCCACCGGGACCTCCTGACCGCACGTGCCGGCGGCGGGCGCGCGCTCCCTCGAAGGCGTCACCGGTCGCGGTCTTCCGAAGTGTCGAGCTGCAGAGCGGCGGCCGGCGCAGACTCAGCACTGTGGACGCTACGCCTTCCATGGGCCCTTTGGCTACGGATTCGGCTGGGTGGACCGCGCCCCGGACGTCGGTGGCGACCTCGATAAGCTGCACCAATGCCGAAACAGGTCGACGGAACCACCCAAGCGGGACGATTCGCTCCCAGCCCGTCCGGCGACCTGCATCTGGGCAACCTGCGCACCGCGCTGCTCGCCTGGCTGTTCGCCCGCTCCACCGGCCGCCGGTTCCTCGTGCGCGTCGAGGATCTGGACCGCGTCCGCCCCGGCGCCGAGGAGCGGCAACTCGCCGACCTCGCCGCGATCGGACTGGACTGGGACGGCGAGGTGGTGCATCAGTCGTCGCGGCTGCCGCTGTACGACGCCGCGATCGCACGACTGCAGCGCGCCGGACTCACGTACGAATGTTTCTGTACGCGTAGGGAAATCCTGAAAGCGGCATCGGCTCCGCACGCACCTGCCGGCGCGTATCCGGGCACATGCCGCAATCTGACCGACGCCGAGCGCGACGAGCGGCGGGCGAGCGGCCGGCCGCCGGCGCTGCGACTGCGGGCGGGCACGGACAAGTTCACGGTCGAGGACGAATTGCACGGCCGCTACACCGGCACGGTCGACGACCTGGTGCTCCGACGCGGTGACGGGATACCCGCCTACAACCTCGCGGTGGTGGTCGACGATGCCGCGCAGGGCATCGACCAGGTGGTTCGCGGCGACGACCTGCTGTCGTCGGCACCTCGCCAGGCCTACCTCGCCGGACTGCTCGGTCTGCCCGCGCCGACGTACGCGCACGTGCCACTCGCCCTCAACGCCGAAGGCAAGCGTCTGGCCAAACGCGACGGCGCGGTCACCCTCGCGGACCAGGCGGAGTCGGGACACACCCCCGCCGATGTCCTGGCGGTGCTCGCCCGTTCGCTGGGGTTGGCCGCCGCCGGCGAGATCGTTACTCTCACTCAGCTTCTCGATCGGTGGGATCCTGAGAGTGTTCCCGCGGACCCGTGGATCTTCCACGGGTGACGCGGCCATATAGAGCGCGCAAACCGACCACTCGCCACGTAGGGTTTCGTACCAGAAGTTTTCGAACTTCACCGAATACCCGACGAGACCCAGGTGCACACATGACAACTGGTGGACAAGACCCGAACCAGAGCCACGAAGGCGGAAACGACACTCCGTCGCAGCCCGGTGGTGGCACTCCACCGCCGCCTCCCGGTAGCTACCCGCCACCGCCCGGCACCGGCACCCCGCCCCCTCCGCCCGGTGGCTACCCGCCCCCGCCGGGTGGATACCCGCCGCCTCCGTCGCAGGGCGGGTATCCGCCGCCGCCTCCGGGGAACTACCCGCCGCCGCCCGGTGGCTTCCCGCCGCCCGGCGGCTGCCCGCCCCCGCCGGGGAGCTACCCCCGCCGCCACCGGCGTTCGATGCCGGTTACGGCCAGCCGGGACCGGGAGCGGCACTGCGCGTCGGTGACGCGATCTCGTACGCGTGGCGGAAGTTCTCGGGCAACGCCCTGTCCTGGGTGGTGCTGATGCTGATCGCCGGGATCATCGAGGGTCTGCTCAACTGGGCGTTCAACGACCGGAATACATTCGTCACCAGCCTGATCGGAACCCTGGTCATCACGATCGTCGGTTACCTGCTCCAGGCCGCATTCGTGACGGGCGCGCTGCAGGAGACGGATGGCACAAAGCCGTCGATCGGCTCGTTCTTCCAACTCCGGAACATCGGCGCCGTCATCGTGGCCTGCTTCCTCGTAGCGGTGTTTACGACGGTCGGTCTCGTCCTGCTGATCATCCCGGGTCTCATCGTGATGTTCCTGACCTGGTGGACCCTGCAGTTCGTCATCGACCAGAACCAGGACCCGCTCACGGCGATCAAGTCCAGCTTCGGCGCGATCGCCTCGAACTGGGGCACCCTGCTACTGCTCGCACTCGCCCTGATCGGCCTGAACATCCTGGGCCTCATCCCCTTCGGATTGGGTCTGTTCATCACCGTGCCGATGACGATCATCGCGTCGACCTACGCATACCGGGTCACCGTCGGCGGGCCCGTCCACCACTAGCGGCGCTCATCCACTGACCCACGTTTTGCGCGCTTGCCGCCCGGACCGGCCTCCGGACCAGCGGCAAGCGCGCAAACGGGCGCGGGTGGGGTGCGGATCGGCGTCACACTGCGTCGAATGCTTGGATGGCGCGGTGACAGAGTCAGTAAAGTCCCCGCCCAACGCGTCCGATCCGGCGTCCTTTGCGCACGTCAGCCGCGGCTACTACGCCACCATGGTGGCACTGTTCACGGCGACGCTGCTGATCTCCAATATCTGCGCCACCAAGGGGGTGGCGTTCTTCGTCGACCAGGACGTCTCGGTCGGCCCGTTCCAGGTCCTGCCGATCATCACCGACGGCGGATTCTTCCTCTTTCCCCTCGCGTACGTCGTCGGCGACGTCCTGAGCGAGGTGTACGGCTTCAAGGCCACCCGCCGCGCGATCTACATCGGCTTCGGCTCGCTGCTGCTGGCGGCGATCAGCTTCTGGATCACCCAGCAGCTCCCCTCTGCTGACTTCTACGACAACGAGGCGGCCTTCGACGCCGTCGTCGGCGTCGTGCCGCGGCTGCTGATCGCCGGGCTCGCCGGCTACCTCGTCGGCCAGATGCTCAACTCGGCCGTCCTCGTGCTCATCAAGGAACGCACCCGCGAGAAGCACCTGTGGGCGCGGCTCATCGGCTCGACCGTCGTCGGCGAGTTCGCCGACACCCTGATCTTCTGCTCCATCGCGGCCGGTGCGATCGGCATCTCCACGTGGGACGACTTCGTCAACTACGTCATCGTCGGTTTCGTCTGGAAGACCCTGGTCGAGATCCTCGTGATGCCGGTGACGTACCGGGTGATCGCGTACGTGAAGAAGCGCGAGCCCAGCTACGCGCCGGTCGACGGGGCCTTGCTGCCGTAGAACCGGCCGAGGGTCTCGCGCTTGTACTCGTCGAAGTAGCCGCCCTCGACGCTCTCCCGGATCCGGTCCACCAGGCGCACGGTGAACCGCTCGTTGTGGATGGTGCAGAGCGTCGAGGCGAGCATCTCCTTCGCCTTGAACAGGTGGTGGATGTAGGCGCGCGTGTAGTTGGCGCACGTGTAACAGTCGCACTCGTCGTCGATCGGGGTGAAGTCCCGACGGAACCGCGAGGTGTTGATGTTGAAGCGGCCGTCCGGGTGGTAGATCGCGGCGTTGCGAGCCACCCGTGACGGGTTGACGCAGTCGAAGGTGTCGGCGCCGTTCTCGATCGCGACGAACATGTCGTCGGGCTCGCTGATGCCCAGCATGTGCCGCGGCTTGTGCTCGGGCAGCTCCTCGTTGACCCAGCGCACGATGGTGCCGAGGTTCTGCTTCTCGAGCGCGCCGCCGATGCCGTAGCCGTCGAAGCCGCGGCCGCTCACGCCCTGGATGGACTCGAGCCCCGCGCGGCCTGCCTGCGCAGATCCTCGTACTGCGCGCCCTGCACGACACCGAACAGCGCCTGGTACGGCCGGTGCGCGCGCTCGGCGGTGAGCTTCTCGTGCTCGGCGATGCAGCGCACCGCCCACGCCTGCGTCCGCTCGACCGACTGCTCCTGATAGCCGCGGGTGTTGAGCAGCGTCGTCAGCTCGTCGAACGCGAACATGATGTCGGCGCCCAACTGGTGCTGGATCTGCATCGACACCTCGGGGGTGAACCGGTGCGGCGAGCCGTCGAGGTGCGACTTGAACGTGACGCCGTCGTCGTCGACGTGCGCGAGCCGCTGCTTGCCGTCGGCGATGACGTCGTCGGACTGGACGCCGACGGCCTCCATCGCGAGGACCTTCTTGAACCCGACACCGAGCGACATCACCTGGAAGCCGCCGCTGTCGGTGAAGGTGGGTCCGTCCCAGTTCATGAACTTGCCGAGCCCGCCGGCCTCGTCGACGATGTCCGGCCCCGGCTGCAGGTACAGGTGGTACGCGTTGGCGAGCACGGCCTGCGCGCCGAGGTCCTTCATCGCCTCGGGCAGCACTGCCTTGACGGTGGCTTTGGTGCCGACGGCGATGAACGCCGGGGTCTGGATGTCGCCGTTCGGGGTGTGGATGGTGCCGGTGCGGCCCAGGCGGTCGGGCAGGCGGGTGCCCACCGTGAAGAACGGGTCGGGCGGGGTCGGCACTACATCACTCACCTGGCCATAGTGTCACAGCGAGGGTCGGCGACCTCGACTCCGGCTACGCCCGCCTGTGGGCGGTGAGCAGCAGGTACTCCCAGTCCATCGCGAACCGATCCCCGCCGACGCCGAACTGTCGGGCCAGGTCGGTGAGGGCCGCGTCGAGGGCCGCGACCTTGGCAGCACCGTCCTCGCCGCCGGATATTGCCTTGTACACCGCGATCGTCGGCCCGTAGTTGGACTTGAAGTAGTCGCAGAACGCCTCGGGACTGTCGAAATGATCCACCCGGATGGTGTCGCGCTCTGCGACCACATCGGTGACCCGGTCCCCGAGCAGCTCGCGGACGTGAGTTTCGTCGCCCCACAGCGGCGGCGGCTGCGCACCGGGCGGGGGCGGCGGCGCGTACGGCTTCATCGCCGCGAACATCCGGCCGATGAAGCCGTCCGGCGTCCAGCTGAGCAGCCCGATGGTGCCGCCCGGCTTGCACACCCGGACCAGCTCGTCGGCGCTCTTCTGGTGGTGCGGCGCGAACATCACACCCAGGCAGGACAGCACGGCGTCGAACTCGGCGTCGCCGAACGGCAGTGCCTCCGCGTCGGCCGCCTGCCATGCGAGTTCGGCGCCGCGCTTGGCGGCGAGCCGCCGTCCGGCGTCGAACAGTTCGGGCGTGAGATCCGACGCGACGACGTCGGCTCCGGTCAGCGCGGCCGGGATCGCCGCGTTGCCGGTGCCCGCGCCCACGTCGAGCACCCGCTGTCCGCTGTGCACGCCCGACGCCCGGACCAGCACCGCACCCAGGTCCGGAATGACGTCCGCCGCGACGGCCGGGTAGTCGCCGGACGCCCACACCGCACGGTGTTTGGCCTTGAGCGCGCGGTCGGCTTCCTTCGCAACAAGTGATTCGCTCATGGTTCGAGCGTGCGCCGAGGCAATAACGATCGAAAGACCCCCGAGGGGTTGCCGGCGCACCCCCACCGCGGGCGGCGTTGCCTCACGCCTGCCGATCAGCGACTAGAACACGTTACAGTTTGGCCGTCCACCCACCGCGGAGAAGTGGGGTGCGTGCTCGATATTCAGGTCCGAGCGGGAGAATCGCCGAGGCCCGATACTTCAGCAAACGAACAGGTAACGGACATGTTGCGACCAAGTAGCGCACGTGCGCCACGTAGTTTTCGGCGCCGGATTCCAATCAGCCCGTTTTCCGCGCACACTGAGTGAACACGTTCTAGTATCGGGATGTAGTTGCGAGAATCAACCACGAACAGAGACGAGGGAAGCCATGGGACACGTCCTGGATCGGATCGAGCAGTACGCCGACGAAATTCGCGCCGAGGGCGTCGAGGGCGACAAGCTGATGCGCCTGCCCGACGCCAACGCCAAGAGGCTTCGGGAGGCCGGTGTCGTCCGCATGCTGCAGCCGAAAGGCCACGGCGGATTCGAGGTCCACCCCCGAGAGTTCGCGGAGACCGCCATGGCGATCGGCGCGATGGACGGCGCCACCGGCTGGGTCGGCGGCATCGTGGAGTCCATTCGTGGGAACTCGCGTTCTTCGACCCGAAGGCCCAGGACGAGGTGTGGGGCAAGGACCCCGACACCTGGATGGCCTCGCCGTACGCGCCTATGGGCGTCGCGGTGCCGACCGACGGCGGGTACATCCTCAACGGTCGGTGGTCGTTCTCGTCGGGCACCGACCACTGCCAGTGGGTCATGATCGGGGCGGCCGTCGGCGATCGGGACGGCAATCGGTTGATGCCGCCGCAGATCCTGCACGTGCTGGTGCCCCGCAGCGACTACGAGATCGACCACGAGAGTTGGGATGTCGTCGGCCTGCGCGGCACGGGTAGCAAGGATCTGATCGTCAAGGATGCCTTCATCCCGACACACCGGACGATCGACGCGTCGAAGGTGTTCGACGGCACCGCACCGAAGGAGGCCGGCCGGAACGAGACGCTGTACAACTTCCCGTTCTCGTGCATCTTCCCGCTCGGCATCACCGCGTCACTGCTCGGCATGGCCGAGGGCGCGCTGGCGTGCCACATGGCGGCGCAGCGAACCCGGATCACGGTCGCGGGCACGGCCACTAAGGAGGATCCGCACGTGCTGTTCGCGATCGGTGACGCGGCCGCGGAGATCGCCGCGTCACGGGCGGCGCTCCTGTCGACTGTGGACCGGTTCTGGGACATGACCGAGCGGGGCGAGAAGGTCACCTTCGAACAGCGGGCCGCCGGGCGACGGAATCAGACCGCGGCCGCATGGCGAGCAGTCCGCGCCGTGGATGAGGTCTTCGCCCGATCCGGTGGCGGTGCGCTTCAGATGAAGACACCGATGCAGCGGTTCTGGCGGGACGCCCACGCCGGCCTGACGCATGCGATCCACGTTCCCGGGTCGATCTTCTACGCCTCCGCGCTCACCGAACTCGGCGGCGAGCCGCAGGGCATCCACCGCGCGATGATCTGACGGATCTCGCCCGGCCCGCTCAGCGGGCCGGGCGAGCGTCAGTCGCGGCGTCTAGTCGCGCGCGAGGTTCGGCGGAAAGCCGCCGGTCGCGACCGGGCCCCACTCGTCGATCGTGATTCGGATGAGGCTCTTGTCCTGCTTGCGCATCGCCTCGCGGTACTCGTCCCAGTCGGGGTGTTCACCCGAGATGCACCGGAAGTACTCGACGAGTGGTTCGAGCGCATCGGGCATGTCGAGCACCTCCGCGGTGCCGTCGACCTGCACGTATGCACCGTTGAACTCGTCGGAGAGCACACACACGCTCACGTGCGGATCGTGGCGGAGGTTGACGGCCTTGGCTCGCTGCGGATACGTCGAGACGACGATCCGTCCCTCCGCGTCGAGGCCCGATGTGACCGGCGAAATCTGAAGTCCGCCCGACCTTTTGCGCGTGATGAGAACACTGCGGTGGCGGGGGCGGATGAATTCGAGCAACTGTTCGCGGGTGACGTGTTCGGCGGTGGCGACGGCCATGGCGCACTCTCCTGATCGGCTCGGTCCGTGTACTTTTCCAGCCTATCGGCGAGACAATCGAGGTCCGCGGCCGATCGCTGGAGGGCTCCATGACATCCCGCAGAAGCCGGTCATTGCGTAGGGGGCCCGAGCAACAGGAGGTCACGCCCCTCGAACTCTTCTTCTATCTCGTCTACGTCTTCGCCATCGGACAGTTGTCGGCGCACCTGCTGGAGAATCTCACCTGGACCGGGCTCGCCGAGACCGTGGTGCTGTACGTCGCCGTGTACGCGGCCTGGGCGCACACCGCGTGGGCGAGCACCCTCACCGATCCGCGGCAGCCGTCCGTCCAGGTCATGGTTCTGCTCGGGATGCTGCTCGGCCTCTTCATGAACGCCTCGATCCCGTCCGCTTTCGGCGGGTGGGGTTGGCTGTCGTCACGACGTACCTGCTCCTCCAGATCGGCCGCACCCTGTGGCTGCTGACGGCCGGACTCGACCCCGTGATGCAACGCCATCTCCACCGCACGCTCGTATGGCTGGTGGCGTCCGCGCCCCGCGGATCGCGGGCGCTGTGCTCGAGCACGACGCGCGCCTGATCCTCTGGGGAATCGCCACCGCGATCGACGTCGCCGGGGTGCTGGCGGCACACCCCCTGCCGGGCAAGAGAATTCACTCGGAGAATGTCGCCTTCGTCGCGGAGCACTATTTCGAGCGAACGCGCCTGTTCTTCATGATCGCGCTCGGCGAGACCATTCTGACCACGGGACTGGCGATCTCGCACGCCCCGCTCGAGCCGCTGACCATGTTCGCCGGCACCGTCGCGCTGATCGGCACGATCACGTTGTGGTGAGTGTACTTCCCGCGGCAATCGTCGCACTGCTCGCGCTCGGCGTGGCCACCCTGCCGCTCCCGCACTACGCCGCGGCGGTCGCCGCGACCGCGGTGGTCCTCGCGGTCGCAGTCGCCGACGGTCGCCGGGCCGCCCGCGAAGAGTCGGAATCACCGAAGTAACTCGTCGGAAAGCTGTCTCAGCGAAAAGCGGCGTGTCCCGTCAGCGCCCGGCCGATCGACAGCAGGTGCATCTCGCCGGCGCCCTCGTAGGTGAGCACCGACTCCAGGTTGTTGGCGTGCCGCAGTGGCGAGTATTCGAGCGTGATCCCGTTGGCGCCGAGGATCGTTCGACACTCACGGGCGATCTTGATGGCCTCGCGCACGTTGTTGAGCTTGCCGACGCTGATCTGGTCGGGCGTGATCTCGCCGCGGTCCTTGATGCGGCCCAACTGGATCGCCAGCAGCATGCCCTTGCCCAGCTCGAGGGTCATGTCGGCGAGCTTCTCCTGCGTGAGCTGATAACCGGCGAGCGGTCGGTCGAACACCTCACGCGTGCCGGCGTATTCGATCGCCGTCTCGAGGCTGTCACGGGCCGCGCCGAGGGAACCGAACACGATGCCGAACCGGGCCTCGTTGAGGCACGACAGCGGCGCGCCCAGCCCGTGGGCCTCGGGCAGCTGCGCCGACGCCGGCACCCGGACGCCGTCGAGCACCAGTTCCGACGTCACCGACGCCCGCATGGACAGTTTCCCGTGCACGTTGTTCGCGGTGAATCCCGGCGTGTCCGTGGGGACGAGGAAGCCCCGGACACCCCCGCCCCCGTCGTCGGTCTGCGCCCACACCGTCGCGACATCGGCGAGGCTGCCGTTGGTGATCCACATCTTGGTGCCGTCGAGGACCCAGTCGCTGCCGTCGCGGCGGGCGCGGGTGCGCATCCCGGCCGGGTTGGAGCCGAAGTCCGGTTCGGTGAGCCCGAAGCAGCCCAGCGCCTCACCGGTCGCCAGGCGCGGCAACCACTCCTGCTTCTGCCCCTCCGAGCCGTACCGGTGGATCGAGAACATCGACAACGACCCCTGCACCGACACGAAGCTGCGCAGGCCGCTGTCGCCTGCCTCGAAGCTTGAGGCACGCGAGGCCGTAGCTGACGGCGTTGGTGCCTGCGCAGCCGTAGCCCTGCAGGTGCATTCCGAACAGGCCGAGTGCGCCGAGGTCGCGGGCGATCTCCTGAAACGCCTCCGGCTGCAGCGTGCCCGACTCGAACCACTCGGGCAGACGCGGCCGCAACCGCTCGTCCACGAGCCGTCGGACCGTGCCCTGGATGTCGCGTTCCTGCTCGTCGAGCAGGGCGTCGATCCCGAACAGGTCCAACGGCTCCATGGTCATGTCAGTCCACCGCCCCCGCGAATTGGCTGTTGTACAGGTCGAAGTACGCGCCGCGCCGCTCGAGCAGCTCGTCGTGGCTGCCCTGCTCGACGATCCGGCCGTCCTCCATGACGACGATCAGGTCGGCGTCGCGGATCGTGGACAGCCGGTGCGCGATCACGAAGCTCGTGCGGTCGCTGCGCAGCACCGCCGTCGCCTGCTGCACCAACAGCTCGGTGCGGGTGTCGACGGAGCTGGTGGCCTCGTCGAGGATCAGGATCGAGGGCTGCGAGATGAACGCGCGGGCGATCGTGACCAGCTGCTTCTCGCCGGCGCTGATGTTGCTGCCCTCTTCGTCGATGACCGTGTCGTAGCCGTCGGGCAGCATGTGCACGAATCGGTCGACGTAGCTCATCCGGGCCGCCTCGAGGATCTGCTCCTCGGTGGCGTTCGGGTGGCCGTACGCGATGTTGTCGCGGATGGTGCCGCCGAACAGCCACGTGTCCTGCAGCACCATGCCGATCCGCGAGCGCAGGTCGTCGCGCGTCATCAGCGAGGTGTCGGTGCCGTCGAGCGTGATGCGCCCGCCGTCGACCTCGTAGAACCGCATGATCAGGTTCACCAGCGTCGTCTTGCCGGCGCCCGTCGGGCCCACGATCGCGACCATCTGTCCCGGCTCGGCCGTCAGCGACAGGTCCTCGATGAGAGAGGTCTCCTTGTCGTAGCTGAACCGGACGTCCTCGAACTCGACGCGGCCGCGCGACACCAGCGGGCTGGCGGCGGGATCCGGATCCGCGGACTCCTCCTCCTCGTCGAGGACCGCGAACACGCGCTCGGCCGACGCGATGCCCGACTGCAGCAGGTTCACCATCGAGCCGATCTGGGCGAGCGGCTGGGTGAACTGGCGCGAGTACTGGATGAACGCCTGCACGTCGCCCAGGCTCATGGTGCCCGACGCGACCCGCATGCCGCCGATGACGGCGATGGCGACGTAGTTGAGGTTGCCGAGGAACATGATCGCCGGCATAACCATGCCGGAGATGAACTGCGCCTTGAACCCGGACTGGTACAGCTGCTCGTTCTTCTCCTGGAACTCGGCGTCGACCTCGCGGTGGCGGCCGTAGGCGGTGACCAGCTCGTGGCCGGTGAGCGACTCCTCGATCTGGCCGTTGAGCTCGCCGGTGGTCTTCCACACCGCCGCGAAGTGCGGCTTGGACCGCTTGGCGATCTTGGCCGCGACGATCGCGGACAGCGGCACCGTGAGCACCGCGATGAGCGCCAGCAGCGGCGAGATGGAGATCATCATCGCGAGGATGCCGAAGACCGTGAGCGTCGAGATAAGCAGCTGACTCAGCGTCTGCTGCAGGCTCTGCGAGACGTTGTCGATGTCGTTGGTGACGCGGCTGAGCAGGTCGCCGCGCGAGTTCGTGTCGAAGTAGCGCAGCGGGAGCCGGTTGAGCTTGCGTTCGACTTCGTTGCGCAGCGCCCGCACGACACCCTGCACGATGTTGTTGAGCAGGTACGCGGCCGCCCACGACACCAGCGACGACACGATGTACAGCGCCAGCACCAGCGCCAGCACCCGGCCGACGGCGGTGAAGTCGATTCCGACGCCCGGCACGAGGTCCATGCCCGAGACCATGTCGGCGAACTGATCCTGGCCGGCCGCGCGGAGGCCCTCGACGGCCTGGTCCTTGGTGAGCCCTGCAGGCAGCTGGCGGCCGATGACACCGTCGAAGATGAGGTTGGTGGCGTGGCCGAGCAGCTTCGGGCCGATCACCGACAGCACGACGCTGATCACCGCGAGCACCAGGACGAACGAGACGGCCACCCGGTGCGGGCTCAGCCGTCCGAGCAGGCGCTTCATGGACGCGCCGAAGTGCTCGGCCTTGGCGGCCGGCGCCCCGGGGCACCCGGCATCGGGGGCGAGGACTGGGTTGCGGTGCTCACAGCGCCTCCTGGACCGAACGCTGGGACTCGACGATCTCGACATACGTCGAGCACGTCTCGAGCAGCTGCTCGTGCGTGCCGATGCCGACCGTCGCGCCCTCCTCGAGGACGATGATCTGGTCGGCGTCGACGATCGTCGACACGCGCTGGGCCACGATGATCACGCAGGCATCCTTGGTCTCGGGCCGCAGCGCCGCACGCAGCCGGGCGTCGGTGGTCAGGTCGAGCGCCGAGAACGAGTCGTCGAACAGGTAGACGGACGGGCGGCGCACGAGCGCCCGCGCGATCGCCAGACGCTGCCGCTGTCCGCCGGACACCGTCGTGCCGCCCTGCGCGACCGGGGTCTCGAGGCCCTCGGGCATCGCGCGGACGAAGTCGGCGGCCTGCGCGATCTCGAGCGCGCGCCACAGTTCGTCGTCGGTGGCGTCGGTCTTGCCGTAGCGCAGGTTGCTGGCGACGGTGCCGGAGAACAGGTACGGCTTCTGCGGCACCAGTCCGATATACGAGCGCAGCAGTTCCGGATCGAGGTCGCGGACGTCGGTCCCTGACACGGTCACCGCGCCTGACGTGACGTCGATCAGCCGCGGGATGAGGCCGAGCAGCGTGGTCTTGCCGGAACCGGTGGCACCGATGATCGCGGTGGTCTTGCCGGGTTCGGCGGTGAAGCTGATGCCGCGCAGCACGGGCTCGTCGGCACCCGGGTACTGGAACTCCGCGTCGCGCAGTTCGACGAGCGCGGGGCGGTCCATCGTGGTCACCGGCGCGGTCGGCGGCAGGACGGACGGCTCGGTGTCGAGAACCTCGGCGATGCGCTCGGCACACACCGCGGCGCGCGGGGCGAGCATTGCGATCATCGACGCCATCATCACCGACATGAGGATCTGCATGATGTAGCTGAGCAGCGCGGTCAGCGAGCCGATACCCATGCCGCCGTTGTCGATCTCGTGGCCGCCGAACCAGATCACCGCGACGCTGGTGAGGTTCGCGATCATCATCACGACCGGGATCATCAGCGCGGTCATTCGGCCGACGCGCAGCGCGACGTCGGTCAGGGCGCCGTTGGCCTCGTCGAACCGCTCGGCCTCCGAGCGCTCCCGCACGAAGGCGCGCACCACCCGGATGCCGGTGATCTGCTCGCGCAGCACCCGGTTCACAGCGTCGATGCGGGTCTGCATCGTCCGGAACGCCGGCACCAGCTTCGTGATCATCACGATCATCGTCAGCGCGAGGAGCGGGACGCTGACCGCGAGGATCCACGACAGCCCGGCGTCCTGGCGGATCGACATGATGACGCCGCCGATGCACATGATCGGGGCCATCACCAGGATGGTGGCGCTGAGCACCACCATCATCTGCACCTGCTGGACATCGTTGGTGCTGCGGGTGATGAGCGACGGCGCACCGAAGCGGCCGAACTCGCGGGACGAGAAGTTCCGCGCCCGGCTCACGACGGCGCGGCGCACGTCCCGACCGAAGCCCATCGCGGCCCGCGCACCGAAGTAGACCGAGCCGATGGAGCAGATGATCTGCACCACCGTCACGAGGAGCATCTTCGCGCCCGCCGACATGATGTAGCCGGTGTCGCCGGCGGCCACGCCGTTGTCGATCAGGTCGGCGTTGACGCTGGGGAGATACAGCGCGGCGCCGGTGGCGACGAGTTGGAGGAGGACGACGCCGGCTAGTTCGCGCTTGTATGGCCCCAGATAGGTGCCGAGGAGTCTGATCAGCATGGTTTGCGAAGGTTACCAATCCAGAGTGTGAAAAGGAGGGATCGGCCCCGCTTGCTCGGGTGCGATCCCTCCCTTTTCATCGAATGTTCACAGTGTCTTTCAGGAAACCGTGGCGTCCTCGAGTTCGCGCTTTTCCCGCGGCAGTGCGCGAGCCAGCTTCTCGCCCTCGATGTCGACGTTCGGCAGGATCTTGTCGAGCCACTTCGGCAGCCACCACGCCTTGTCGCCCATGAGCGCCATCACCGACGGGATGACGAGCATGCGGACGACGAACGCGTCGAAGAACACGGCGGCCGCGAGCGCGAAGCCCATCGACTTGATGAACGAGTTCGGTTCCGCGATGAACGCCGCGAACACGGAGATCATGATGATCGCCGCCGCCGTCACGACGCGGGCACCGTGCTGGAAGCCGTGCGTCACGGCGTCCTTCGCGGACGCCCCGTGGACGTACTCCTCGCGCATGCGGGTCACCAGGAACACCTGGTAGTCCATCGCGAGGCCGAACACCACGCCGATCAGGAAGATCGGCATGAAGCTGACGATCGGCTGCGGGTTGGCGGCGATCCCGCCCCAGCCCTCCTGGAACACCGCCACGGTGGCGCCGAAGGTGGCGACGACGCTGAGCAGGAAGCCCAGGGTCGCGGTCAGCGGCACCAGCAGCGAGCGGAACACCAGCATCAGCAGCACGAACGCGAGTCCGACGACCACCGCGAGGTAGGGCACCAGCGCGTCCTGCAGCCGCTCGGACACGTCGCCCTCGAGCGCGGTCTGGCCGGTCACGCCGTAGTTGACGCCGATCTGGTCGTGCAGGGCGGATTCGGCGCCCCGGATGTCGGCGACGAGGTCCATCGTCGACGGATCGCTCGGGCCGCTGCGCGGGTCACCAGGATCTGCGCGGTGTCCCCGGCATCGTTCATCCCGACGACCTGAGCGTTGAGAACGTCGGGCTGCTCGGAGATCTTCGCGACGACGGCACCGAACGCCTCGGGCTTGGCGACGGTCGCGTCCTGCGCGTCCACGACGACGAGCAGCGGGCCGTTCTTGCCGGGCCCGAAGCCCTCGTTCACCAGGTCGTACGCCTGCCGGGCGCTGGTCGTGGGATCGCCGCTGCCCTCGTTGGGCAGCGCCAACTCCAGCTTGGCCGCGGGGATCGCGAGCACGCCGAGCAGCAGCACACCGGCGATGAGACCGATCGCGGGACGACGGACCACCGCGCCGATGTACCGGCGGGAGAACGGCACCTTGCCCGAGGCCGGATCGTCGCCCTCGGCGTCGCGCCGGCTCAGGCCAGGGATGCGACCGGCGAACGCCTTGCGGCCGAACAGTCCCAGGATGGCCGGCAGCAGCGTGAGCGCGATGAGGACGGCGATGAACACCGTCGAAGCGGCCGCGGCGCCCATGTCAGAGAGGAACGGGATGCCGACGACGCGGAGCGCGACGAGCGCGATGATGACAGTCAGACCGGCGAACACGACCGCCGAACCCGCGGTGCCGACCGCGCGACCCGCAGCGTCGGACCGGTCGTCGGTGAGGGACAGTTCGTGCTTGAAGCGCGAGACGATGAACAGCGAGTAGTCGATCGCGACTGCCAGGCCGATCATGACCGCGAGCGTCGGGGTCATCGAGCTGAGGTCCATGAAGCCGGTCGCCACGGTGATGCCGAGGCTGCCGATCATGATGCCGATGATCGCCGTGATGAGCGGCAGGCCCGCGGCGACGAGCGAGCCGAAGGTGATCACGAGGACGATCGCGGCGACCGCGATGCCGACGATTTCGGTCAGGCCACCCGGCATCTCCGCCTCGGTCGCGGCCGAGCCACTGATCTGCACGTTGAGGCCGGCGTCGCGGCCGATGTCTGCGGCCGCCTTGATCTGATCGCGCACCGACTGGTCGATGTCACCGAACTTGCCGTCGAACGGGACCTCGATGTAGCCGACGGTGCGGTCGGCGCTCAGCGGCGACAGCGCCTTCGCGTTCGCGACGGCGACGTCCTCGGGGATGCCCTGCTGCGCCGCCGACGCGACGGCCATCTGCTGCAGCCCGGCGTCCGCGACGACCGGATCGGTGAGCGCGCCAGGTGTGCCCGGCTCCGCCTTGGCGGACGCACTGACCTTGTCGATCCCCTGCACCTTCGCGATGACGGCGTCCATCGCGGCCTGGTTCTCCGGGGTGTCGAGCGTCTGCCCCTCGGGTGCCGCGAACACGAAGCGTGCCGACAGCGAATCCATCGGGCTCTTCTGGTCGGCGAACCGCTCGGCCATCAGGTCCTGCGCCTGCTGCGCCGGGGTGCCCGGAATGGAGAACGAGTCCTTGGTCGGACCCGACAGCGTGGCCGCGCCGACGCCCATCAGGACGAGGATGGCCAGCCAGATGGACAGGACCGTGCCTTTTCGCCGGTAGGCGAATCGACCGATCCGGTAGAGATAGGTGGCCATTCGCGGCTCCTTCGTGACGGGGTGGGGTCTAGCGCGGGGAACGGCGAGGCCGGACCGCAAGTGGTCGAACGCCTCATGGACGAGTTGCTCGGGATTCGCGGCCGTCGACCGACCGCTCATCCACAGATCGAGGGATGCCTGGCAGGCGGCGCCGACCACCATCTGCAGCAGGCTCGGGTAGAGGCCGGAAGCACCGGTCCGCTCGGCGATGACCTCGTCGAGCATCGGCGTGAGCCGCAGGTGCATCTCCATTTTCTTGGCCAGCAGCGTGGGACTCGAGTTGATCAGGTCACCGAGCGCCTTCATCTCGTCGACCTGCGGCTCGGACTCCGTGAGCGCCCACACCACGATGTGCTCGAGCGAATCGAGGATCGGCTCGTCGGCCGGGCGCTCGCGCAGCCGGTCCGCCCACTCGAGCACCTGGGCCTCGAGGTGATGCAGGACGGCCTCCTCCTTGCAGGAGAAGTAGTTGTGGAACGTGCGGACGGAGACGCCCGCCTCGGAGGCGATCATGTCGGCGGTGACGAGCTCGATTCCTCGCTCCCTGGCGAGGCGGGCGGCGGCCTCGCTGAGCGCGATGCGCGTCGCCACCTTCTTCCGGTCCCGCAGACCGAGTGCTTCACTCACCCCATCGAAAGTACCGAAATTGCAGACCTCTGCAATGTTGCAGTCGAGTGCACTTTTGTGGAATCGCGCACACAGAAGACAGTTGAGTGATAGGCGTCACCCGAACTCGGGTCGCGGGCCTACGCTGATGCGATGGCCGACTGGGACGGCGAGCGCTACGCACAGGTGAGCGACCTGCAGCGGGCGATGGCCACCCGCGCCGTTGCGGGCATGGACCTGCACCCCACCGACCACCTGCTCGACGTCGGCTGCGGCGACGGTTACGTGACGCGCCTGCTCGCCGCACGACTGACCGCCGGGTACGCCGTCGGAGTCGACGCGTCACCGCGGATGATCACGAAGGCGGCCGCCTCCGAGGCCGACGGGCAAGTCTGGTTCCTGATCGCCGACGCCCGCCACCTACCGCTGCGAACCCGGTTCGACGCCGTCGTCTCGTTCAACGCCCTGCACTGGGTGCCCGAGCAGCGGGAGGCCCTCGCGGCGATCGCGGACGCGACCCGGCCGGGAGGGCAGGTACTGATCCAGATGGTGTGCGCGGGCGAGCGACCGGCCGTCGAGTCCGTCGCGATGGACGTCGCCCACTCGCCGCGCTGGGCCGAGCGATTCGCCGGATTCGACGCACCGTTCGTCCACGTCGACCCGGAGGGCTACCGCGACCTCGCAGCGTCGGCGGGGCTGACGGTCACCGACCTGTCCGTCCAGGACATGAGTTGGGACTTCGGGACCCGCGACGCGTTCACAGCGTGGTGCGCTGCCGGATCGGCCGCATGGACCGGACACCTCTCCCCGCCGACCGGCCGCGCTTCGTGGACGACTGGGTGCGCGCATACGAGGACGTCTCGGGCCGTCCGGGACTTTTCCGGTACATGCAGATGCGGGCGGCGCTCACCCCGAGTGGCGGCTAGCGCCGACTCCACGCCCCCGGGTCGGCGGTCAGTTCGCCGACGAACTCCGGCAGGGCACCGTTCGCGATCTCGGCGATGGTGACGCCCTCGAGGACCGAGCGCAGGTTGACGCGGACGGCGATCCACACCCGCTGCAGGGATTCGGCGGGCCCGTCGTAGCTGACGTCCTCAGGCCGCTCCCCGCGCACCGACGCGAGCGGGCCCTCCAGGGTGCGAATGACGTCGGCGGCGGTTATCTCGGCGGCAGGGCGGGTGAGCCAGTAGCCGCCGTCGGGTCCGCGCCGGCTGCTCACGAGGCCGCCGCGGCGCAGGTCGGCGAGGACGGCCTCGAGGAACTTGTACGGAATCGACTGCGCGGTGGACAGCGCGTCCGCCTTGACGAGGTCCGGGCCCGCGGCCGCCAGCTCCACCAGCGCACGCACCGCACAATCGACCCGCGCCGTGATGTGCACGCCGACCTCCTCACCGAATCCGTCCGAGTCTCGTCGACGACGTTACCCATCAGGCGATCGATGGTGACCCGGGTCACTCCACCGAGTAGATTCTCGGTCAGGTGCCTCGAAGGCCTGGAGGAGACATGTGGGAGACCCTCACCGCAGCGTGGGGATCGCTGCTCGCGCCGCTCGGTGACCCCGTCACCCTGGCGATACCGGCGTTCATCGTGTTCCTCGGGCTCGAGTGGTTCGCCGCCCGCAAGCTCGAGAAGGCCGACATCCGCGACGGGCGCGCGCACCCGCCCACGGCCGGTTACGAGTTCCGGGACTCACGTGCGTCGATCTCGATGGGCCTGGTGTCGATCGCGACCACCGCGTTCTGGAAGTTCCTCGCGCTGATCGGTTACTCCGCGATCTGGGTGTACGTCGCGCCGTGGCACCTGCCCGCGGACGCGTGGTACACGTGGGTGATCCTGCTGGTCGGCATCGACCTGCTGTACTACACGTATCACCGTATGGCGCACCGGATCCGACTGATCTGGGCGACGCATCAGGCGCACCATTCGAGCGAGTACTTCAACTTCGCGACGGCCCTGCGCCAGAAGTGGAACAACAGCGGCGAGATCCTGATGTGGATTCCGTTGCCGCTGATCGGCATTCCGCCATGGATGGTGTTCGTCGGGTTCTCGGTGAGCCTGGTGTACCAGTTCTTCGTGCACACCGAGCGGGTCGGGAAGCTGCCGCGCCCGGTCGAGTTCGTGTTCAACACCCCGTCGCATCACCGCGTGCACCACGGGTGCGACCCCGAATACCTGGACCGCAACTACGGCGGCATCCTCATCGTGTGGGACCGGATGTTCGGCACGTTCCAGCCCGAAAAACAGCGCCCCACCTACGGTTTGACCAAGCCGGTGGGCACCTACGACATCTGGAGGCTGCAGACCCACGAGTACGCCGCGATCGGACGCGACGTCCGCGCGGCGACGACGTGGCGGGAACGGCTCGGCTACGTGTTCGGTCCGCCCGGGTGGGCGCCGTCAGGCACGCGCCAGGCTCACCAGGAAGTCGACCGTGCCGTGGTCGTCGACGGTCACGAATCCCAGTGACGGCGGCGTGATTCCGTAGTCCGACCACGTCACGGGAACATTGCCCGACGCGACGAGCGTGTCACCGGAGTGCAGCACCTTCACGTCGACGCTCACCGGGCGGGTCTGGTCCTTGAGCGTGAGTGTTCCCGTCACCGGGACGGTCGCGGCGGTGCCGTCGGTGGGCAGCGAGGCGAGGTCGACCGGGGCCGCGAGCGTGAACTTCGCGGTGGGGTACGCGGCGGTGTCCATGACGTTGCCGCGGAACTGGCCGTCGCGGTGCGAGTTGTCGGTGGCGATGTCGGCGACCTGCACCACCACCTCGGCGGCGGTCAACTTCCGATCGGAAATGTTGACCGCACCGGTGACGTGATCGGTCGTGCCCACGACGGTCACCCGCGCGCCGTTGAGGATCTCGGAGACGGTGTACCCGGCGGCGGTCTTGTCGGCGCCCTCCCCGCGGAGACCACCCACTGCCCGTCCACCGACCCCGACGCAGCCTGCGCGCCCTGCGTCGACACCGATGCGGCAGGGGCGGAGTCCTCGGCGATGAACTTGCCGTAGATCCACGGTCCCGCGAGCACGCCCGCGAGCAGCACCACGACGACCGCACCACCGATGAGCCACCACTTCTTCACGGAAATCAGACTATGAGGACACCGGTGGATGCGCCACAGCCACGTTGCGGCCCAGCGAGGTCTCGACAACCGTCGCGTCGTCTGGATCCGTCCGCTCCGAAACCGACGGGCCCGGCAGATTTCGTAGTCGAATCCCGCATCTTCTTGCATCGAATTCATCCGCTGATTCATCCGTCGACTTCCGGAAAAGTCGAGTTTCGGAACACTCGGGCCGTGATTGACTCGACAAGGCTGACAAGCACTGCAGATCGCACAAACCATCAGGTTCGAGCCGGTACACACCACACCCGACGACGGGGCGTTGGTGGGGAGGACAGATCTCAATGGAAACGATTCGCGACGTCACGTTCGATCTTCTGCGCAAGCTCGGAATTACCACGGTGTTCGGAAATCCCGGCTCGACCGAGGAGACATTCCTGAAGGACCTCCCGAGCGACTTCAGGTACATCCTGGCGTTGCAGGAGGCCTCCGCGATCGCCATCGCCGACGGCTACGCCCAGGCCACCCGCTCACCCGCGCTCGTCAATGTGCACACATCGGCGGGCATTTCGAATGCGATGAGCAACATCATGACTGCGGCGCTGAATCACACGCCCCTCATCGTGACCGCCGGAAACCAGACGCGGGAAATGCTCCTGATGGAGCCGTGGCTGACCAACGTCGAGCCCGAAACGCTGACCAAGCCCTGGGCCAAGTGGAGCTACCAACCGGTGCGCGCCGAGGACGTGCCCGCGGCGTTCATGCGCGCCTACGCGATGGCGATGCAGCCGCCGGCCGGTCCTGTCTTCCTGTCGATCCCGCTCGACGACTGGGACCGGCCCGCGACGAGCACCGCGGTGGTCCGGTCGGTGGCGACGCGGATCGGACCGGACCCCCACCGGATCGGGGAGTTCGCCCGTCGCTTGTCCGCCGCGAAGAACCCGGTGCTCATCTACGGCTCCTCGATCGCCCGCGGTGACGGTTGGGCGCAGGCGGTGGCGCTGGCGGAGAAGCTCGGCGCGCCGGTGTGGGCGGCACCGTCCTCGGAGCGGCCGCCGTTTCCCGAGAACCACCCCCAGTACCGGGGCGGGCTACCGTTCGCCATCGGCCCCCTGTCGGAGCGGCTGGCGGGCCACGACGTCGGAATCGTCATCGGGGCACAGGTGTTTCGCTACTACCCGTATGTCCCGGGTGAGTATCTGCCGGAGGGGATGTCGCTGCTCCATGTCACCGACGACCCGACCGAGGCGGGGAAGGCTCCGGTCGGCGACAGCCTGCTGTGCGACGCGGTCCTGGCTCTCGAGGGGTTGGTCGAACTGGTCGAGGAAAGGGCACCGAGCGGTCCCGTCGACATGAACCCGCACCGCATGGCCCCGCATCCGGCGCCGCTGGTCACCGAGTCGGGCGACGTACTCACCGCGCTCGAGTTGTTCGAGGCCATCCGGTCCGTGGTACCCGACGAGACGGTCTTGACGGAGGAGTCGCCGTCGAACCTCGCTGAGTTGCACACCGCGTGGCCGATCGAGAAGCCCGACTCCTTCTACACCGCAGCGAGCGGCAGCCTCGGCTGGACCCTGCCGGCCAGCGTGGGTATCGCACTCGCGGAACGGGATTCGGGTCGCAACCGTCCGGTCGTGGTGATGATCGGCGACGGATCTTTCCAGTACGCCATCCAGGCGTTGTGGACCGCCGCCGCCCACGAACTGCCGATCCTCTTCGTTGTTCCGCGGAACCAGGAGTACGCCATCCTCAAGGCGTTCGCCAAGCTGGAGGAGACGCCGGGAGTACCCGGACTCGACATCCCGTCCCTCGACTTCGTCTCTCTCGGTGAGGGATACGGATGTGCGGGCGAGCGGGCGGAGACTGTGGCCGAGGTGCAGGTCGCGGTGAAGGCCGCGCTCGCACGCTCCGGCCCCACGGTTCTGGAGGTTCCGATCGTGCCGACGGTCCCGCCGCTGATGTAGCACCTCGTCTCGGTAGCCCGGAGTCGATGCTCACCGGATCGGTCGCGAACGACCCGGTGAGCATCGCGACCCGTGGTCGTCTTCGGAGTTGCCGCACCACCTATCGCGTAGCAGAACTCCAGCCTCGCCGGCGCAGTCGCTCGATCCCGTCGAGGAGTAGGTCGAGCGCGAACTCGAACTCGAACTGCTCGTCGCATCCCTGGCCGACCGCGGCCAGATCGCCTTCCGTCGCCGCTGTCGCGATGGCGAAGATGTTGGGGTACGTGGTCGCGAACGCGCTCGCCATCGCCTCCTGCTCGTCGGCGGTGAGGGTAGGCGAGGCATCGGTTTCCGGGCCGTTGAACAACTCGGGACTGAACCCCCAGATGCGGTTGCCGAGGGCGTGCATGGCGTGGTGGGTGAGATCGGCGGTGCAGCCACCCGCCATGAACAACCCGACCAACGAGTCCATGTACGCGAGCACGGTCGGCGTCCTGCTGGTGCGCGACTCGATGACGTGACGCGCCCAGGGGTGGCGGCCGACCGCCTGCCGTGCCGCCAGGATGCGCTGCCGCAATGCGCTGTCCCACACCAGGTCCGGATCCGACGGGGGATCTCGGCGATCACCGCGTCGACCATCGCGTCGAGCAGTTCTTCCTTGTCGGCGACGTGCTTGTAGAGCGCCATCGGCACCACGCCGAGTTCCTGCGCGAGTCGCCGCATACTCACCGCCGCAATACCGGTTTCATCGGCGAGCGCGACGGCCGCGCGCACCACGCGGTCCCGGTTGAGACGTTCACGTCGTCCGGTATCCGAGCGTGACATCGACGGCTACTCCTCGATCGTTGCCCGATTCCACCCCTTAACGGGTATACGGCGTACACCCTACCTTCGACGCGAAGGTGTACTCCGTTCACCTAACGAAGGAGGGGTCATGGAACCAGCCAGACGGACCGCGACAATTGCCGGCAGCCTGTACCTCGTCACCCATGTCACCTCCGTTGCCGCGCTCACCCTGTACGGCCCGGCGCTCCATCGGAGAGGGGTTCCGGAGATCCTCCGCGGAGGTCACACCGCCTTCGAGCGCATACCTTCCTCCGCGGGTACTGGATCCGCGGTGACGTCTACAGGCTCGAGCACGATCTCGGTGCGATCGTCGCCATCGCCCGGATCGGGCTGTGCTGCGGCGTCTTTGCCGCGACCGATCATGATCAGGGCCACCAGCGCGACGACGATGCACGTGACCGCGCCCATCATCAGTCCGGCACGCCCACCCCACTCCTGGCTGACCCAGCCCGCGATCGGACCCCCGATCGCGGTCGAGCCCATGAACGCGGTGGACCACAGGGCCATGACGCGACCGCGCATCTGCGGATCGGCCTCGAGCTGGAGGGTGCTGTTGCTCGTCGAGTTGAACGCGATGCTCACCGCGCCGACGAGCATCAACGCGAGCACCTCGAGCGCCAACGTCGGCGCCACGGCGGCGGCAACGAGGGCGAAACCGAAAGCGGCTGCGGCAGCGATCAGGACCCGCGTCCCGGTTCGTCCCCACGTGGCGACGAACAGGCCACCGCACACCGAGCCGACGCCCATCGCCGCGGTCATGAAACCGTAGGCCTCGGAGCCGGCGCCGAACGTCTGGTCGGCGACGATCGGGAGTACCACCTGGAACTCGAACGCGAGGCAACCGATGAACGCCATCATCAGCAGCGGCACCGCCAGGTTGCGGTTGCCGCGCACGTAACGCAGCCCCTCACGAAGCTGACCGCGGGCACGTTCCGCCGGCGGGGAACGGTGCAGGGTATCGACATTCAGCCGCAGCAACGACGTCACGACCGCGACGAAGCTGGCGGCGTTGAGCAGGAAGCACACGCCCAGGCCACCCGCCGCGATCGTGACGCCGGCGACGGCGGGGCCGACGATGCGCGACGCACTCACCAGCGTCGACTGCAGGCTGACGGCGTTGCGGAGATCGTCCGGGCCGACCATCTCGAGCATGAACGATTGGCGCGCAGGGTTTTCGAAGCACTGGTTGAGCCCGAGCAGCAGAGCGAGCACGTAGACGTGCCACAACTCGACGGTGCCGGTGATCGTGAGCACGCCGAGAATCAGCGCCTGCACACTCATCATCGACTGCAGGCCGATCATCAAGCGGCGCTTGTCCGATCGGTCGGCGATCACGCCGCCGTAGGGGCCGAGCAGCAGGATCGGCAACGTCTGGAGGGCGACGACGACGCCGATCGCGGTGCCGGATCCGGTGAGCTCGAGGACCAGCCACGATTGGGCCACGGTCTGCATCCAGGTGCCGACGAGCGAGACGGCCTGGCCGCTGATATAGCGGCGGAAGTTGCGGTTCGCGAGTGCCGCGAACGTCTGGCGTCCGAGCTTTGTCGCGGCCGTCATGAGCGCGTCGTGGCCCGGGCCTGACACATCTGATCGGCAAGGGCCTCGAGGGCCGAAAGGGCGTCGAGCAGATCCTGGGTCTTCATCTCGGGGAGTTGGGCGAGGTACTCGGCGAACAGTCGGGTCCGCTTGTCACGCAACTGGGAGTGCAACGCGATCCCCTCAGGTGTCGCGGCCACAACGACGGCGCGACCGTCGTCGGGGTGCGCGGAGCGCTGGAGCAGGCCTGCGGCCTCCATCTTGCCGATCATCCGCGAGAGCATCGTCGGGTTGAGCGTCTCGATCTCGGCCATCTCGCTGGCCCGGATCGGTCCGCGCCGGACGGCCGTGGTGAGGATCGAGAACTGCGTCTTGGTCAGCTCGCCGCCCGACGTCTGCCGGTCGACCTGCCGGGAAATGCGACCGAGCGCGACCCGTAGCCGGGACACCTCGTCGTCATCGAAGAGGCTCGTCACATCCACCTCCAATTTATTTGCTTATCGGCAAGCATACACCGTCCGGTTCGGAGTTTCCCGAACAAACGACTGGGCCCCTCCCCGATCGGATCGGGGAGGGGCCCAGTGTTCGGTTCGGTCGGCGGGGGTTTCAGCCCTGCTTGGCGGTCTTGACGATCGGCAGGACGCGCTGCTGGTTGTCCACCCACTCGCGCATCACGACCATCTCCTCGCGGCGCTGCACCGAGTCCCACGTGGCCATCTCGATGTTGCCGACGAGGTTCTGGCTCTCCTTGACGACGCGCTCCCGCTTGGCCTGCACCACCCGGTCCCGGTAGCGCTTGACCGAGATTCGCAGGTCCTGGATGGCGTCGATCTCGCTCTTGATCACCTCGATCGGCCGCACGACGTCGTCGTCGAGCTCGGCCGGATCCTCGATCCCCGCGGTCACCAGGCGCTGCTTGAACAGGTGGATGCGGTACAGGTCGTTGTGGATCCGGCGGGCGACGTCGTCGAGCTTGTCGTGCGTGATCCGGATCGAGCTGATGTCCCGGCCTGCCCAGTCGAGGAACGCCTTGAACAGCGCGACCTCGGTGGCCAGGTAGACCAGCAACGCCACCTCGGTCAGGACCTTCGGATCCTCGGGGTGCGGACGGCTCTTGACGCTGAGCAGTTCACCCTTGACCAGGACCTCGTGCTTGGGGAACACGCGGTGCAGCAGGTCGAGGTAGACGGCCGGGCTGACCTTCTTCGCGCGGATCCGCTTGATCCCGTACTCGTAGCGCGCTGTCCACTCGCCGCCGTCGTTGGGGATGTCGTAGAGGAACACCCGAATCGGGTCACCGTGCGAGAAGGAGACCTCCGAACCCTGCTCGTCGTCGGCCTCGGTGTCCGTGTCCGAGTCGGCGAGCAGATCCTCGGCGTCGACGTCCGATGCGACGTCCTCGGCAGCCACCTCGACGACGGGTTCGGGTACGGCCTCACCCTCCGTGCGCTTGCTGACGGTCGCCATGGCTAGTGTGCGGCCGCGTACGCCTTGACGATGTCAGCCGCGATGCGGCCCCGCGTCGAGACGGTGTAGCCGTTGCGGGTGGCCCACTCCCGGATCTCCGGGATGCTCGGGCCGTCGGCCGCGGGCTTCGCGACACGGGCGGCCTGACGGCCCCCGACCTTGGTCGCGTGCCGGATGTAGTAGTCCATCTTGCGATGAAACTCGGTGGCGTTCTTGTCGTTGAGGTCGATCGTGTACTCGACGCCGTTGACCGCGAAGCTGATCGTTTCGCCGCCGAAGTCGATGGGCTCACCATCAAGATCATCGATGAGCTCGACAATTACCTTCTGTGCCACGTATCACTCCCGAGGTTTGCCAACCAGCTGCATCGGAAGCCTACGGGACAACACCATGCACAATTCGACGCGGATCGGCGTTTTTCTGTTCGGCCAGTAACGGACCGCCCCGCGAGACCGATCGAGGCTGATCCGCGGACGCCGATCAGCGGGCGGCGACGCCCGCCTGCGCGTACTCGACGTCCTGCTCCGGCTGCGCGCCGCTGACCCCGATACCGCCGACGACCTCACCGTCGACGATCACGGGCAGACCGCCGGGCAGGGTCGTCAGGGACTGGCGGACCTGGCCGTCGATCAGGTCGACGAGCGCGGGGTGCGCGTCGGCCAGCCCCGAGTAGGCGGTCGTCGGGATCCCGATCAGGGCGGCCGTCGCGGCCTTGGCCCGGGCCACGCCGGGCGTGAACCACGCGGCGCCGTCGTCGCGGACCACCAGCAGATCGTGCCCCCGCGCATCCACCACGGTCACGCTCACCCGGTTGCCGTCGCGTCGTGCCGCGCCGAGCGCCGCGTCCGCCGCCCGCCTGGCCGACGCCAGATCGAACCGTGCCTGATTCCCTGCCATCCCGAAATTCCTCCCTCTGTTTGCCGGCCTTCGCGGCCCGAGCAACCCCCATATGACTACTCGACACGAGTCGAACAGGGGACGTCAGGCCTCGAGGACGGGCGCCTTGTCGATGACGTCGGCGGCCGCCGCGATCGCTGCGAGGTTCTCGGCCGCGTGGGGCCAGTTCGGGTACGCGACGCGGCTGTGGTCGGCGAGGGCCCACAGGACGTCGACGACCGCTCCCCCGAGGATCCGCGCCGCAGGCGTCAGGCCGCCGCGAATCTTCAACTGGCCGAGCACGATCGCCAACTGCGCCTGAGCCTCGGCAGTGAGCGCGACCTCGTCGAGCGAGCCGTCGCGCAGGCGGGCGTGGACGTCCTCGCGTCCTCCCGTCCACACGTCGTCGGGCACACCGAAGTCCCAGGAAGCGATGAGGCCGGCCGCGAACGCAGGCAGCGTGTCGTCCCGGCCGCCCTCGACGTACCACTCCTCGAGCGCTCGCAGCGCGTCGTATCCAGAGTCGTTGCCGAACGGCGAGAAGTGCTCGCCCTGGTCGTAGAACGACTCGGGTGCGAGATCGACGAATGTGGGATGGCAAGTAGCGGAAGCGATTCCCTGTTTCGGGTCATCGATGTAGAGAGGGCACGGCTCCGCAGCCTATCCGCGTCACCGCCGAGCGTTGAGTCGCGCGGCCTGGCGTGTCAGGTAGTCGCGCTCGGCGAGGTTGGGTGCCGTCCGGGCCGCGTCGGCATATAGCACTGCCGCCGTCGCGAGGTCGCCGTCGCGCTCGTGGAGGTACGCCGCCACCGCGGTGTAGCGGGGCAGCGATTCGGGCAGCGCCGCAAGCTCCGCCAGACCGGCGCGCGGCCCGTCGGCCTCGCCGACGGCCACCGCCCGGTTGAGCCGGACGACCGGGCTGTCGGTCAGGCGGGCCAACTCGTCGTACCACTCGACGATCTGCACCCAGTCGGTCTCCTCAGCGGTGGGCGCGTCGGCGTGCAATGCCGCGATGGCGGCCTGCGCCTGGAACTCACCCAGCCGATCTCGGGCGAGGGCTGCCTGCAGGATCCCGATGCCCTCGGCGATCGACTCGGTGTCCCACCGGCTGCGGTCCTGCTCGGCGAGCGGGACCAGGCTGCCGTCGGGCGCGGTCCGGGCGGCACGCCGGGCGTGGTGGAGCAGCATGAGCGCGAGCAGCCCCGACACCTCGGGATGGTCGATCGCGGCCGCGAGCTGCCGGGTGAGCCGGATCGCCTCGGCGGCGAGGTCGACATCGCCGGAGTAGCCCTCGTTGAAGACCAGATACAGGACGCGCAGCACGGTGGCGACGTCGCCGGGCTGGTCGAACCGCACGCCGGTGACGGTGCGCTTGGCCCGGCTTATGCGCTGCGCCATCGTCGCCTCCGGCACCAGGTACGCCCGGGCGATCTGGCGGGTGGTCAGCCCGCCGACAGCGCGCAACGTGAGCGCGACCGCCGACGACGGCGTCAACGACGAGTGGGCGCACAGGAAGTAGAGCTGGAGCGTGTCGTCCACCTCCGGCACGGGCTCGGGCGCCGGCTGATCGTCGACGAGGTCCTCACGCCGGCGGCGGGCCGCGTCCGCCCGCGTCGCGTCGAGGAACCGGCGCCAGGCCACGGTGACGAGCCAGCCCTTCGGGTCCCGCGGCGGGTCGGCCGGCCAGACGCGCACCGCCTCGACCAGCGCGTCCTGGACGGCATCCTCGGCCGCCGCGAAGTCGGCTCCGCGGCGGGCGAGGATCCCGAGCACGCTGGGCGTGAGGCTCCGGAGGAGAACCTCGTTCATCCGGTCACTCCGCCACGGTGGGCGGCGGCGCCAGGAACGGGCGCACCTCGAGCCACTCGTGGATCGGCTTCCCACCGGCCCCGGGGGCGGCCGAGAGCTCGCCGGCCAGTTCGAGTGCGCGGTCGCGGCTGTCGACGTCGATCACCATCCAGCCGGCGATGAGGTCCTTCGTTTCGGCGAACGGGCCATCGGTGACCGGCGGCCGACCCTCGCCGTCGTACCGGACCCACATCCCCTCGGCGGCGAGCGCCTGGGCGTCGACGAACTCGCCGGTCGCCTCGAGGCGGTCCGCGAAGTCCTGCATGTACTGCACGTGCGCGGTGATCTCCTCCGGCGTCCACCGGTCCATGGGCACGTCGTTGACGGGAGTCGGAGCGCCTCGGTAGTGCTTGAGCAACAAGTACTTGGCCATCGTTCTTCTCCTCGATGTGGTGCGACCCATTCTGGTCGCATTCACAGCGGGGACGGAGCCGGTCACGAGTTCTCGACATCGCCGTCCGAAGTTTTTTCGGACTCGCAGCCCAACCCTCGGAGGGTCGGCGCGCGGCGCCCGGTCGGCAGCACCGAGTGGACGGGACGGAGCGGGGCCTGGGACACTCCACACCTGTCCGATGCCGACAGTCGTCGAACTCCCCGGACGGTGAATGCCGCCAAAGAATGCGGCCACGAAATGTCGTTCAGCTCGCACTGAACGAAAGACCCGAGATCCGAGGTGCGCGCTCCAGGCATAAACGCGTGTGGCGGGCACCGTCCAGGTGCCCGCCACACGCGACAGAAAGATCAGGCCACTACGACAGGGCCCCTGCAGCCTTCGAGACGGAGCCACCAAAGGCAACGATGCCGTTGAGCGCGTCGCCGACACCGGTGAGCAGGTTGCCGAAGTCGCCCAGGGCCGTGAGCAGGGAAATGATCTGATCGAAATCCATTAGATGTCCTTCTGGTTCGAGCGTGGCGCAATGCCACGGTTTACGAAGAAACGCGCTGTCGCATTTCGTCCGAATGCACCTTACGAGTAACCGAACGCCCGCATCAATACCCCAGGTAGTGATCTGCAACACATGCATAAGCGGCAATGAAAGAATTGCGCCACACTTTTAGAGAATTACACGCACAAATGCGCATCCCGCAATATTCTCGCCGGGCGAATTCCTGGAGCGCGAATCGGAATCGAGAGTGGATCCCCGGCCACCACGCCCACCCAGGGTGGCACCTGATCTACCGGAACTGCTCCGCGGGAACGGAGACACAAAGAAGCCCCCACCTGCACGCAGGTGAGGGGCTCTTGGCGGTGGCGGAGGGATTTGAACCCTCGGTACGGGGTTACCGTACACAGCATTTCGAGTGCTGCACCTTCGGCCGCTCGGACACGCCACCGCCGAGAACTGTACCGGAGTCGGTGCCCAGCAAGAAATCGGCTGGTCAGAGCTACTTTCCGGTGAGCTTGTCCTTGATCGTCGAGGCGGCGTCCTTGACCTTTTCGCCCGCTTCCCTGACGGCGGATTCGATCTGGTCGCCCTTGCCCTCGTTCTTCAGATCCTCGTCGCCTGTGGCCTTGCCGGCGGCTTCCTTCGCCTTGCCGCCGAGTTCCTCGGCCTTGTTCTTGGCGTCGTCTTCGATTCCCACGAGTCACCTCCGTGAATCTGCTCGAACCGCCGTGGCGGTTCCGGTGCCACACGAGCACCTGTCTCCACCAGAGCACGTCTCGCGAGACTTCGCCGGGCAGCATCGGCCGGGTGGGCCCGTCGCGGGGGTATCCGCACTGGTCAGCGCGTCAGCGCTGATCCTCGAAAAACTTCTCAGCAGCCCCGCGCACTCGTGCTCGAGGACGCCGGCACGCACCTCGGGCCGGTGGGTGAGCCGGCGGTCACGGACCACGTCCCACAGCGAACCGACCGCGCCGGTCTTGGGTTCCCACGCGCCGAACACGACCCGTTTGACGCGGGCGAGCACAAGCGCGCCCGCGCACATGGTGCACGGCTCCAGCGTCACCGCGAGCGTCGCACCCTCGAGTCGCCAGCCGTCGCCGTGGACCCGGGCCGCCTCCCGCAGCGCCAGGACCTCGGCGTGCGCGGTGGGATCGCCCGCGGCCTCGCGCGCGTTCGCGGCGCGGGCCAACTCCACCCCGTCCGCGTCGAATACGACCGCGCCGACCGGCACGTCGGTATCCGACGCGGCGGCGGCAGCATCCAGAGCGGCACGGATCATCCGCTCGTCGTCCTGCAGGGTCACGCTCGGCTGTCCGAAATCAGCGCGGAAGCTTGTCGAGCGCCGACGACAGCTCGGACTCGAAGCCGCAGCGCTCCGCGATCATCGTCAGCTGCTCGTCCGGGTACAGGTCGGTCTCGGCGAGGATCACGCCCATCACCGCGTCGGGCAGGCCCAGATCCGACAGGACACCGAGGTCGCCCTCCTCCCACGGCTCGACGTCGTCGAGGTCGTCGGGATCGATGTCGGGGATCTCGATGTTGAGCGACTCGAGGACGTCGGCCGCGATGTCGTAGTCGATGGCGGCAGTCGCGTCGGAGATCAGCAGCCGGGTGCCCGTCGGCGCGGGCCGCACGATGACGAAGAACTCCTCGTCGACGTCGAGCAGGCCGAACACGGCGCCGGAGCTACGCAGCTCGAGCAGTTCCTTCTCGGCGGTCCGCAAGCTCGTCAGCGACCCACCGGTGAGCGGCGTACATTTCCAACGGCCTTCCTCGCGGACGACGGCGATACCGAAGCCGTCCAGGTCCTCCATCGACCCAGCGGAGGCGCTGTTGTTGTTCGCGCGCTGTGCACCCATGCGCGCAACGGTAGCCCGCGCAGCGCCTCCATACGAAGTCCAGTGACAAATGTGTCAACCTATTCGAGTGGCTGTCTCCGTTTCCGCACCTCCCGTCTGTGTTCTCGGCCTGGGCCTGATCGGCGGATCCCTGCTTCGCGCAGCGGTTGCCGCGGGCCGCGACGGGTGGGGCTGGAACCGTTCGGCGCCGACCGCCGACGCCGCCCGCGCGGACGGATTCGACGCCGACACCGACCTGGTCGCGGTGCTGCGCCGCGCCGCCGACACCCGCGCCCTGATCGTGGTCGCGGTGCCGATGCCGGCCGTCGAACCGACGCTCGAGGCGATCGCCGAGCACGCGCCCGACTGTCCGATCACCGACGTGGTCAGCGTCAAGGCCGAGGTCGCGGCGGCCGTCGCCCGGCACGGGCTGCAGGACCGATTCGTCGGTGGCCATCCGATGGCCGGGACGTCCGAGTCCGGGTGGGAGGCCGGTGACGCCGACCTGTTCCGCGACGCGGTGTGGGTGGTGAGCGCCGACGACGGCGTCGACCCGCAGATCTGGTCGCAGGTGGCGCGGCTGGCGCTGGACTGCGGTTCGGTGGTGGTGCCTGCCGAGTCAGTCGAGCACGACGCCGCCGTGGCCCGCGTCTCGCATCTGCCGCACGTGCTCGCGGAGGCGCTCGCGCTGTCAGGGGCCGCGGGCGGCGACCTGGCGCTGGGTCTGGCGGCCGGCTCGTTCCGTGACGGCACCCGCGTCGCGGGCAGCGCGCCCGGGCTGGTGCGGGCGATGTGCGAGGGCAACCGCGACTCCCTACTGACGGCCCTCGACGAAACCCTGGCGGTGCTGACGGCCGCCCGCGACGAACTGACGAAGAAGGGCACGGTCGCCGGACTCGTCGAACCCGGCTACGACGCGCGGCGCCGCTACGAGAACCGCGAACGCTGGACCATCACCGGCATCGAACCCGGTTCCGAGAACTGGCTCGAGCGGATGCGGGACGCCGGACGCCGCGGCGGGGTGCTGCGCCCGTGAGCCTGCGCGACATCGCCCAGCAACTGGCCAAGCGCGAGACGACGGCCACCGAGCACGTGCGGGCGACGCTCGACGCCCTCGACCGGCTGGCGGGGACGCCGTGGGAGAACCTGGTGGCCGCCCGCGACGACGCCGCCGCGCTCGAGGCCGCGGCCCGCGCCGACGCCGCGCTCGCCGCCGGCGACTGGATCGGCCCGCTGCACGGGTCGCGGTGGCGGTGAAGGACAACATCGACGTCGCAGGCATGCCGACGCGGTGCGGCAGCGCGGTCCTCGCGGACGCCCCGCCCGCCGCCGCCGACGCCCGCATCATCACGCGGCTGCGGGAGGCCGGGCGATCGTCGTCGCCAAGGCGCACCTGCACGAGTTCGCCTACGGCCCGACGGGCGCAGTCAACGCGGCCGGCCCGGCGGCGCACCCGCACGACCCGACGCTCGTCACCGGCGGCTCGTCGTCGGGGTCCGCGGCCCTCGTCGCGAAGGGCGTCGTGCCGCTCGCGCTGGGCACCGACACCGGCTGCAGCACGCGAACTCCCGCGTCGCTGTGCGGCATCGTCGGGATGAAGCCGAGCTTCGACGCACTGCCGACGTCGGGGGTGTTCCGCTGTCGACGACGTTCGACCACATGGGCCTGCTGGCCGCCGACGTCGTCGACGTGTCGTTGGCGTGGGCGCGATCCCCGGCATCGCGCACGTCCGGACCCCGGTCGCGGGCCTGCGGGTGGGACGGCTGCGCGGCGACAACTGGGACGTCGCCGATCCGGCGATCGCGGCCGCTGTCGACGCCGCCGCCCGCGCGCTCGCCGACGCGGGCGCCGAGGTGATCGACGTCGAACTCCCCGAGACGGCGCAACTGCTGGCCGCCTATCCGGCCATCACGGGGTCGGAGGCCTACGAGACGCACCGGCAGTGGTTCGAGTCCACCCCCGAGCGCTACCAGCCGCTCACCGCCGCGTTGCTCGCGGCGCAGCGGGACCGGCCGGCCGTCGAATATGTCCACGCCGTCCGCACCGTCGAACGCCTTCGCCACCAGGCACTCTCACGGCTGCGCGGCGATCTGGGCCTGGACGCGCTCGTCACCGCGACCACTCCCCTGCGGTCGGTCACCCGGGACGACGCGCTGTCGCCGGATCCGTCGGTGGCCCGAACCCCGTTGCTGCGGATGTGCATTCCGTTCAACACGCTCGGCATCCCGGCGATTTCGGTGCCCGTCACGGTCGACGACGACGGTCCCGTCGGGGTCCAGGTGATCGGGCTGCCGACTACTGCGGGCGGGCACGGGTCGCATCCGGCCGAATCGGTCACACTCGCCTGCGCGCTGGCCGTCAGCTGAGTTCCCTCAGATCCGCTCGGCCAAACCCGGGTAGTCGAGAACGAAGCCGTCCTCGTCGACGGTGACGGACGACGACGACACCGGCGAGAGCACGTGGATGCCGTCGGCGCCGCTGCTGTAGGTCAGCGACGCCTCCTGCACGGCGAGGTCGGGCAGATTCACGTACACGACGGGCACCTGGATGTCCTCGGACTCGTGCTGCATGCCGAACCGCCGGATCGGCAGCGCGTTGAAGAACGGGCTGAGCACGACGTCGACGTCCTTCGCGCCGGCGAACCCGGACCGCAGGTGGGTGGTGCCGGTCTCGACCATCCACACGCCCTCCTCGTCGCGGCTGATCGACATCTGCCGCTCCCCCGACGCGAGCGCGGTGCGCAGCGACAGCCGTCGGGTGATGCCGTTCTCGTCGGTGACGAGGTCGTACGACGCGCTGAAGGCGGGATGGTCCGGGCACTCGCCGCCGATGATGCGTCCGGTCGCCTTGATCCGGTTTCCGCTCACCTGAACGCGCACGGACTCCATGCGGGGCGCGGAGTGGGCGCGCCACGTCAGAACGGCAGGCCAAGGCGACGCGGTGCTCGAAATGCTCACGGTGTCTACGTTATGCGACGAACGGCCGTCAGGTGGGCTGTGCGGACGAGACCGGTTCGCGCGGGTCGCCGTTCGGGTGGGCCGCCGAGTCGTTGCCGCGCTCGAGCAGCCTGATGCGCCGCGAGAACACCACCAGCGCGGTCAGGCCCACGGCGACGTTGATCAGCGCCCCGAATTCCTCGGCGACGAAGTTGAAGACCTCGGTGAGCAGGATCGTCACCAGCGCCGCGGCACGGAGCATGCGCACCGGCCAGATGCTCCCGGTCCGCAGGCGGGCGATCGCCACCCAGCACAGCGTGAACGCGACGATCGATCCGCACATCTGGCCGATGGTCGTGATGTCGCTGCCGGTGCCGCCCTCGAGGTCCTCCGACAGTGTGACCACCGCGTTCACCACCCCGGCGGTCGAGAACAGCGCCAACGCGATCGCGGCGGTCCACAGGGCGCGGGTGCCGTCGAGCACGTGGGGCAGCGGTCCGCGCAGCCGGGCCAGCAGGGCGTCGGACCGTCCGACGGATCGGGGCTCGCACCGGTTCAGCAGTTCCTCGACACACGCGATCGCGGCGGGTTCGACGCCCGCGTCGGCGGCCCGGCGCAACTGCCGATGGGCCTCCGCCCGTCGCGGCGCGGTGAGGCCGTGGATCAGTCCCTCGGCGGCGGTGCTGGCGGCGTTGACGAGCGCCTCGGCGGTGGTCTGCTGCCGGGCGTCGTTCAACCAGCGGTTGAGCAGCAGCAGCGCCACGACCACGACGTACATGATCGCCACGGCCGGCTGGAAGAAGTAGTCGTTCGACTGGGTCACGAACTTGCCGACCTCGTCCAGGAAGAGGCCGAACCCGATGCCGCCGGCGACCACGGCGACGATCCGCGGCAGGTCACCGAGGAACGAGAAGACGACGACCAGCGCGGCGACCATCCCCAGCCCGCCCCACAGCGCGTGCGCAATGTGCAGCGTCGCCCCACCGATCTGCGGATATCCCGTGGCATGCAGGTAGGCGCGGGTGACGAGGATCGTGAGAATGCCGATGACGACGAACGCCTCGACGAGGACGCCGGCCTGCGCGTCGCGCAGCAGCCGAGGTTGTCGCCTGGAGCTCGGTCGGTCAGTGGAATCCAACGCAGCGGTCACTTGACACACGGCCCTTTCGGTAATGGGCGTTCGCGCCGCCCATTACCGATGGGCGGCCCGTCGCCCGTGGTCGCACCGATCACCGTAGGCGACGACACGTCCCCCGCCCGGGACCGTGGTCAACACTTGCGCAGTGCCGGGGCCGGTACCCCGATCAGCAGTTCGCGCACGGCGTTCCACGCGGTTCGCATCGCGGCGCGCGAAGCATCCGGGTCGTCGGCGAGCATCCGGACCCATGCACCGCACTCGTCGGGCAGGACGCTCACCCCCGCCCACACGGTCGACGCGCACAGTGCCGCAGCCAGTTCGTCGGCGACGTCGGCCGCCGACCGGAGCGGGGTGATGACGAACAAGCTCGACATGATGGTGGTTCCGGCGAACACTGCGGGTCCCGTGACCGAGCCCAGCCCGGGGACGAGCCGTACGGTGTCGACGAGCACGAGTTCGCCGCCCGGGCGGCGCAATTCGAAGTCCGACGCCAGGACGTCGTACCGGTGTCTCTCGCCGCGCGCGAGCCTGCCCGCGTACACCGTCTCACCGACCAGCACTGTGGCCGACGGATCTGCGGTGAAGACCGTGCGCTGGTACAGCCGTGAGCGACGGAACGGGATCACCGGGTCCGGCAGGTACTCGACGAATGCGTCGGCACCGGCGTCCACGGTGACCATCTGCGTCGCGTAGTCGGTGTCCATGCTGTGCACCTTGGTTGCGGCCTGGGTGGTCAGGTGGACCGCGGTGTGCGCGCCGCACCGGACGTCGAGGCGCAGCCGGTCCGCCTGCACGATCCGCCGCCGGTCGACATCACGTACACGACCGGCAGGTCCGGGCGACGCGGATCGACGTAGAGCGGGCGCATGATCTGCAGCGGCGACTTCTGATAGCGGCGGACCAGTTCCGTTCGGCCGCCGACGTACTCGAAGCCGAGTTCGAGCAGCCCGACCTTGCCGGGCCGTCCGACCGCGAGCGTGTCCGGGCGTCCGCGGAATCGTCGGACGACGTCGGGGACCCGCTCCGGCTCGTAGTGTGCGGGCGCGAGCCGGTCGACAGGAGCAGCCGTCGGGCGGTCCGCCGTCACGTCGACCAGTCCGGTCATGCGGTGACGCGGCGGCGGCTGTCGAGGAAGTCGGCGACGTACGACACGCCCTCCCCGGTCAGGCTGTTGGTCAGGACGACCGGGCGGTCGTCGCGAACCCGCCTGGCATCGGCCTCCATCACCGCCACATCGGCCCGAACGTACTGCGCGATGTCGATCTTGTTGATCACCAGCAGATCCGAGTCGGTGATGCCGGGTCCGCGTTTGCGCGGCATCTTGTCTCCTTCCGCGGTGTCGAGCACGAACAGGAAGAGGTCGACCAGCACCGGACTGAACGTCAAAGTCAGGTTGTCACCGCCCGATTCGTACAGCAGCGTGTCGACCTCCGGGAAGCGATCGAGGAGTTCGGCCCCGACCGCGAGATTCATCGTCGGGTCGTCGCGGACCGCGGTGTGCGGGCACGAGCCGGTCTCCACACCCACCACGTGGTCGGCGTCGAGCACGCCGGCGAGCGTGCGCCGCACGTGCAGCGCGTCCTCCTGCGTGTAGATGTCGTTCGTGATGACGGCGGGACGGTGGCCGCGCTGCACGAGCACCGGCACCAACGCCTCGATCAAGGCGGTCTTGCCCGATCCGACGGGGCCGGCCACCCCGACCCGTAACACGTCCTGCGCCATGTCCTCTCCTTCCCGGATGGGTGCCCGTCACGTCGTGAACAGGCGGGCGGCGGCCCGCTCGTGCCGGCCCGACATGACATCGGCCATCGGCGCACAGCCGCCGAGATCGGCGAGGTCGCGCCCGACCGCATCGTCGGTCGCCTCCGCGATCACGGGGGCGGCCTCTCGCAGCAGCACCTGCGCCGTCACGTGGTCCGCGAGGCGCAGCCGCAGTGCCGCACCGGCGAAACTGGCCGAGTACGCGAAGAGTTCGCTCGCGACGGCCCGCTCCACGCCGACGCCCGCCGCCGCGTACACGACACCGGCCGCAACCGGCTGACAGCCGGGTGCCCGACGCTCGGCGACCATCGCGGCGTACCGTTCGACGGCCTCCGTGCCGATCACCGTGGCCGCCACCTGCACCAGCTGTCGTCCCGTTCGGGTCGCGGCCGTGCGCAGTTCCCGGTTCAGTTTCGTTGCGTGCAAACGACGATCGGCGGCCGCAACGAGGTCCCAGTCCCCGACCGCGCACCGTGATGCGCGAGGGCCGACGCGGTGCCGTCGGCCGGTCCCACCGAGTGCCGGAGCAGGCCGTCGAGCAGGGCGGCGAGCGTCGACGCGTCCACCCGGCCGGCCTCGGCGTACCCCTCCAGCCCGTGCGAAAGGGTGTACAGCCCGCTGGGAAACGCCGAGTCCGCAAGCTGCAGACACCCCAGCAGTTCGATCACCGGATCCCCGACCATGCCGCTCACACCACGTAGAAGAGCTGGGTCAGTGGAAGGGTGCGGGCCGGTTCGATCGTTGCCGGCTCGCCGTCGAGCGTCACACGATAGGTGTCGGGGTCGACTTCGATGTGCGGAAGGGCATTGTTGCGCACCATATCCTGCTTGGCCACCGATCGCGTATGGAACACCGGCATTGCCTGACTACTCAGCCCCAGCCGCACCGGGACATCGGCGTCGATCGCCGCCTGGGACATGAATGTCAGCCGCGTCGCGGCGGCGGCCTTGCCCAGCGCACCGAACATCGGCCGGTAGTAGACGGGCTGCGGGGTCGTGATGGAGGCATTCGGATCCCCCATCCAGGACCAGCACACCATGCCGCCCTTGACGACCAGGGAAGGCTTGGCGGCAAACGAATTGATCGGCCACAGCACGATATCGGCGATCTTCCCGGCTCTAGGGAGCCGATCTGCAAGGCCGTTCCGCTCGCCAGCGCCGGGTTGATCGTCATCTTCGCGAGATACCGGAGCACCCGGGCGTTGTCGTTGCGTTCGTCGTCCCGGCCAGCTTGCCGCGCTGGTCCTTGCAGTGATGTGCGGTCTGGAAGGCGCGAACCCAGCTCTCCCCCACCCGACCCATCGCCTGCGAATCCGACGAGAATATCGAGAGCACGCCCTCGTCGTGCAGCACCGTCTCGGCGGCGATGGTCTCGGCGCGCACGCGGGAGTCCGCGAACGAGACGTCCTCCGGTATGCCGTGGCTGAGGTGATGGCACACCATCACCATGTCGAGCAGTTCGTCGACCGAGTTGATCGTGTAGGGCAGCGTCGGGTTCGTCGATGCGGGAAGCACATTCGGCTCGCCCGCGATCCGGATGATGTCCGGCGCGTGCCCGCCACCGGCGCCCTCGGTGTGGAAGGTGTGGATCGCCCGGCCGTCGATGGCCGAGAGCGTGTCCTCGTAGAACCCGGACTCGTTGAGGGTGTCAGTGTGCACGGCCACCTGGACGTCGTACATGTCGGCGACGCGCAGTGCCGCATCTATCGCCGCGGGGGTGGCACCCCAGTCCTCGTGCACTTTGAGCCCGCACGCCCCCGCCTCGACTTGTTCCGAGAGTGCCTGCGGAAGAGAGCAATTTCCCTTTCCGAGCAGGCCGACGTTCACCGGCAGCTCGTCCACCGCGCGCAGCATCTGCCCGATGTTCCACGGCCCCGGAGTGCACGTGGTTCCCTTTGAGCCGTCCGCGGGGCCGGTACCGCCACCGATCAGGGTGGTGATCCCGTTCGACAGCGCCTCCTCGACCTGCTGTGGGCAGATGAAGTGGATGTGGGTGTCCACGCCGCCCGCGGTTGCGATCAGGTGCTCCCCGGCGATCACGTCCGTCCCGGCTCCGATCACCAGACGCGGGTCGACGCCGTCCTGCGTGTGCGGATTCCCGGACTTGCCGATGCCGACGATTCTTCCGCTCTTGACCCCTATGTCCCCCTTGACGATCCCGACGACGGCATCGATCACGACGACGTTGGTGATGACCAGGTCGAGGGCGCCCTGCACGTCGTTCGTCGCCGGATCCTGCGCCATTCCGTCACGAATCGACTTGCCGCCGCCGTACACGGCCTCGTCGCCGTAATACCCTTCGTTGCAGTCTTTTTCGACCTCGACCACCAGGTTCGTGTCGGCGAGCCGAAATCGGTCCCCGACGGTCGGCCCGTAGAGTGCCGCATAAGTTTCGCGAGGCAGTCTCGTCACCGTGATTCACCCTCTCGTCCCGGGGGCTCCGGGTTCTCGGTGTGCTTCGCATCCTTGAAGTTGTGCTCGGCGGCCCGGCGCAGCGCCGCGAGTCTCGTGTCGGCGGCGGTGATCCCCCCGTTGACCAGGTTGCTGAACCCGACCATGCGCCCGTTCCCGCCGTACGTGCACAGCGGCACCTGGCGGGTGTCCCGGGTTCGAAGCGGACGGCGGTACCGGACGGGATGTCCAGGCGCATCCCGTAGGAGGCCGAACGATCGAACTCCAACGCCCGGTTCGCCTCGAAAAAGTGGTAGTGCGAGCCCACTTGGATCGGTCGGTCGCCGGTGTTGGCGACCGTGACGGTCGCCTTGCGCCGCCCCACGTTGATCTCGATCGGCTCGTCACCGCAGATGTACTCGACGCTCTGCACCATCGGACTGCCCTCTCTCGCCCGGTCAGCCGACCGGATCGTGGCACGACACGAGCTTGGTTCCGTCGACGAACGTGGCCTCCACCTGGATCAACGCCATCATTTCGCGGACCCCGTCCATGACATCGTCCGTCGACACGACTTGCTTGCCCAACTCCATGCACTCGGCCACCGTCCGACCGTCGCGTGCCCCTTCGACGATGGCTTCGGACACGAGTGCCACGGCCTCCCCGTAGTTGAGTTTGAGGCCTCGTCCGCGACGTTTGCGTGCGAGGTCCGCGACCATGTGGATGTGCAGTTTGTCGATCTCTCGCGGGCTCAGATTCACGGTTACCCACTCCTTCGGCGTCGACGGTGAATTCATTTGCGCTGCAATCGCGGCAGCGCCGGGATCGCGAGGAGGAAGACCATGGTGGTCAGCACGAACGGCCAGGTGAGGGTGTGGCCGCCCATGGGCGCGAACACGTCGGTCAGCGCGCCGGTGACGCCGGTCGAGGCGGCTGCCCCGATCACCGCGTATGCCACGCTCCATCCGCTGACGGCGACGAACACGCCGGCGAGCGCCAGCGACACCAGCACGGCGTTGTAGCCGAGCAGACCGGCCCGCACCTCCGCGGCGGGTGAACCCAGCGCCCAGGCCGACGCGATGCCGACCGCGCTGCCGAGTGCGGCCGACAATGCCGCCCGACGACTGGCGACGAGGATCCCCGCCAGGAACAGCAGCCCCACGTACCACTGAGGCATGAAGAAGATCTGCCCGAAGTCCGCGAAGAACGCCCGCCAGAGATCGCTCCAGTGCAGGGCGGTCGGACCCTCGGCGGAGGGCGCGAACATCGCGATGTCCCCGCGGCCGTGCCACAACCGTTCGAATTCGGGCGCCGAGATCGTCATGGCCGACGCGACCAGGCAGAACGGGAGGGTCAGCGTCGGCAGATCCCACGTGGCCAGCAGGGTGACGAGGGCCGACGTCACCACGGTGACGGCGAGCGCGCCGCCGACCGCGAACAGCCAACTCGACAGGTGACCCGGGCCGAGGAACACGACGGCGGCGAGCGCGACCAGGCAGCCGTTGAATCCCTCGAGCCCCGCCGTCACCCGGTCGGTCCGCACACCCCACACCGCGGCGGTGAGAGTAGCGACGGCGCTTCCGGCCAACCCCGCGACCCCGTACTGCCATCCGGCGGCAAACAGGGCCGCGGCGAAGAACACTCCGCACAGCGCACTCGGCATGAAGTCGACCTGCGCCAGACCGCGCAACACCGGCAGTACGAGACCGCCCGGGGAGAGGCGACCATCACGCGCGTCGTCGGTTGCGGTGCCGCCGTCGTCGGTCGACTCTTGTTCCCCGAAATCCGATTCATCGACGCCTCCGCGGCTCGTCGTGATCGGCCCGTGCCGAAACCTCATGCCTCCTGGTCAACGATACGGTCGGCGGACAACGCGGCCAACAGCCGCAGCCTTTACTTCCCCCGCTGCGGTCGCAAGGTTGAGTGTGGTCCGCCTGAGCAGTGCGGACGAGTCCGAACCAGATTGCTGAAACCAGAGATTTGGAGGCTAGGACATGACCGAAGGTTGGGGTCGTATGGACAGTCCCTTCGATGACATTTTCGCAAGGTTCTTCGGATCGGGGTTGTCGTCCCAGCCCCCGGTCCAGCGCGTCGACCTCGGACGGCTCCTCAACGACGGCGCCCGACGCCTGATCGCCACCGCGCGCGACGCGGCCACCGAGTGGGGCAACTCCGAGATCACCCCTGAACACCTGCTCTACGCCGCGGCGCAGAACGATCCCACGCGCGGCGTGCTCAGCAGCATCAACCTGGATCCGGACGAGTTGGCCTCGAAGATGGCCGAGCACCTGGACAAGCACGGCACCCGAAGACCGCCCCCGGATCCCCGAGCCTGAGCCCCGCCGCGAAGCTCGCGCTGCGGACCGCGCAGCAGCAGGCCAGCGAGTCCGGCAGCAGTTACATCGGCCCGGAGCACATCCTGATCGGCATCGCCGCCAACTCCGAGAGCCCCGCGGGCAAGGCCCTGTTGGGCGCCACCATCGAGGGCGAGAAGACTGCGGCCCCGCCCAGTTCCACGCCGACGCTCGACGAGTACGGCCGCGACCTCACTTCCGAGGCCCGCGCGGGCAACATCGATCCGGTCGTCGGCCGCGCCAACGAGGTCGAACAGACCATCGAGATCCTTTCGCGCCGCCGCAAGAACAACCCGGTCCTCATCGGTGATCCGGGTGTCGGCAAGACCGCGATCGTCGAGGGTCTCGCGCAGCGCATCGTCAACGGCGACGTCCCGTCGACGCTCACCGATCGCCGCGTCGTCGCGTTGGACGTCGGTTCGCTGGTCGCCGGCACCAAGTACCGCGGCGAGTTCGAGGAGCGGCTGACGAAGATCCTCGACGAGGTCAAGGCGCATTCCGACGAGCTCGTGCTGTTCATCGACGAACTGCACACCATTGTGGGTGCCGGCGCCGGCGGCGAGGGCGCGATGGACGCGGGCAACCTGCTCAAGCCGGCCCTCGCCCGTGGCGAGTTGCACGCGATCGGGGCGACCACGATCGACGAGTACCGCAAGCACATCGAGAAGGACGCCGCCCTCGAGCGCCGCTTCCAGCCGGTGCTGGTGGCCGAGCCGTCGGTCGACGACACCATCGAGATCCTGCGCGGTCTGGTCGACAGCTACGAGGCGCACCACCAGGTGCACTACACCGACGAGGCGCTCGTCGCTGCAGCCGAGCTCTCCGACCGGTACATCACCGACCGGTTCATGCCCGACAAGGCGATCGACCTCGTCGACCAGGCCGGCGCCCGGGTGCGGTTGCGCACCCGCACCCCCGACGTCGACACCCGCACCGCGGAGGAGGAGCTCGCCCGGCTCAAGCGGGAGAAGGATTCCGCTGTCGGGCAGGAGGACTACGAGCGCGCCAACGATCTCAAGCGGCAGATCACCGAGGCGGAGGAGCGACTCGGAGAGACGGGCGAGGAGACCACGCCCGAGGTGACGGTCCTCGACATCGCCCATGTCGTGTCGCGTCAGACCGGAATCCCGGTGGCGGAGTTGACATCCGAGGAACGCGAACGGCTCATGAAGCTCGAGGACGTCCTGCACGCCCGTGTGATCGGCCAGGACGAGGCCGTCACCGCGGTCGCGGAGGCGGTGCGCCGGTCGCGGGCCGGACTGTCGGATCCGAACCGTCCCATCGGCTCGTTCATGTTCCTGGGACCGACCGGTGTCGGCAAGACGGAGACCGCGAAGGCGTTGGCGGAGGCCGTGTTCGGTGACGAGGACCGGATGATCCGTTTCGACATGAGCGAGTTCCAGGAGAAGCACACCGTGTCGCGGCTCGTCGGCGCCCCACCCGGCTACGTCGGCTACGAGGAGGCCGGACAGCTCACCGACAAGGTGCGACGCCAGCCGTACTCGGCGGCGCTGTTCGACGAGGTCGAGAAGGCGCACCCGGACGTGTTCAACGTGCTGCTGCAGCTTCTCGACGACGGCCGCGTCACCGACGCGCAGGGCCGCACCGTCGACTTCAAGAACACGATCGTGATCCTCACCAGCAACATCGGTTCCGACCTGATCCTCGGCACCCAGGCCGAGGACATCGACGAGCTGGTACCGACGCTGATGGAGCGGCTGCGGGCGCACTTCCGGCCCGAGTTCCTCAACCGCATCGACGAGACGATCGTGTTCCACCGGCTCGACCAGACGGAGCTGCGGCAGATCATCGAGCTCATCCTCGACGGCACCCGCCGCCAGTTGCACGCCCAGCACGTCGAGCTGGACATCACCGAGGAGGCCGTCGACTGGCTCGCCGAGAAGGGCTACCAGCCGGAGTTCGGCGCACGCCCGCTGCGCCGCACCGTCCAGAAGGAGCTCGACAACCGGCTCGCCGGGCTGCTGCTGTCGGGCGAGCTTCGAGCCCGACGACATCGTCCGGGTGTCGGCGAACGGCGGCCTCGAGCTCGGCGTCGTGCACCGAAACGGCGCGGAGGGCTCGCTCCCGAGCGCGCCGGACAAGTCGGAGGCCACCGCGTCACCGGAGTCGTGACGGCGACTCACGCGAGGTCCTTCTCGAACCAGTGGGTGGCGTAGGCGTTGTTGTTGTAGGGCGGAATGCGCCGGTAGCCGGACCGCTCGTAGAGCGCGATGGCCTGCGTGAGCGCGGCGTTGGTGTCGAGACGCACCAGGCGAGCGCCGCGGTCGACCGCGCGAGCCTCGAGGTCGTCGAGCAGTCGGCGTGCGAGACCGAGACCGCGCGCATCCGGCGACACCCACATGCGTTTGATCTCCGCGACGCCCTCGTGCAGTTTGACGGCGCCGCAGCCGATCGGAGTGCCACGCAGGTCCGCGATCAGGACGGCGCCGTTGGGCGCGCGCAGTTCGTCGCCGTCGGCGGGCGTGCTCGCGGCCGGGTCGAAACCCAGATCGAGTCGCTCGTCGAGTTCGTCGAAGTAGCGGCCGAAGCAGAATCGGACCGCCTCCGAGTCGGGGTCGGCCACGGTGATGCCGACGGCGGCGGCATCGAGCAGGCGCGTCACGGCACCCATCGCGGCGAGCAGTTCGCCGCGCTGACGGTCCGGCAGCGCGCAGAGGATCCGCTCCGCCCGGTCCTGCGACGCCTTCTCCAAAGCGTCGTACTCGGCGCGGCCGGCAGCGGTGAGCGTCACCACCCGCCCGCGACCGTCATCCGGGTCGGACTCGATCCGCAGGACCCCGGCGTCGGCGAGAGCAGCGAGCAGGCGACTGGCGTAGCCGGAATCGAGGTCGAATCTCGCGCGCAGATCGCGCACCCGGACGGTGTCGTGGCCGACCTCCCAGAGGATCCGGGCCTGCGAGTACGGGCGCGGCAAATTCAGATAGCGATCGTGCAGGACGCCCAACTGCTCGGTGATGCCCATATTGAACGAACGCAGTGCCGCGGTGTCCTTCGTTAGGTCGCTCATTTACCTGACTTTAGTCAGATAAAATCTTCTCCGCCCACCCCTCAGGGACGCCGACCGGGGCGGCAGGCGGTGTGCGCGAAGTCGTCGGAGATCTCGAGTAACGTGCTCCTGGTATTTGTGCGTGAGGAAGGGTGCTGTGACGTCGACCGGGAACATGGTGGGGCTGTTCGCCGGCATCGGCGGGGTCGAGTTGGGCCTGCGCAGCCACGGCTGGGAGACCGAGCTCCTGTGTGAGATCGACCCGGGCGCGCAGCAGGTGCTGCGGACCCGGTTCGCGGGCGTCGAGCTGCACGGGGACGTCACCCGGCTGCGGTCGCTGCCCCAGCGCACCGAGCTGGTCGCGGCCGGATTCCCGTGCCAGGACCTGTCCCAGGCCGGTCGCACGGCCGGTATCACCGGCGCCCGCTCGGGCCTGGTCGACGAGGTGTTCCGGCTGGTCAAGCGTAAGAAGGGGCCGCGCTGGCTGCTGATCGAGAACGTCCCGTTCATGCTGCAGCTCAGCCGCGGCGCCGCGATGCGGCACATCACCGACGCGCTCGAGGACCTCGGCTACACGTGGGCGTACCGGGTGGTGGACGCGCGCGCGTTCGGCCTGCCGCAGCGGCGCCAGCGCGTGCTGATGCTCGCGTCGCGCACCGACGATCCTCGCGAGGTGCTGTTCGGGCAGGACGCCGGTGTCCCCGAGGATGGCGACCCCTCGCAGTACCCGTGCGGCTTCTACTGGACCGAGGGCATCCGCGGGCTCGGCTGGGCCGTCAACGCGGTGCCCACGCTCAAGGGCGGCTCCACGGTCGGCATCGCGTCGCCGCCGGCGGTGCGGTTGCCGTCGGGCGAGATCGTCACCCCGGGCCTGATCGATGCCGAGCGCCTCCAGGGCTTCGACCCGACTGGACGGCCCCCGCCACCGAGGTCAAGGGCATCCGCAATGGTCACCGCTGGCGTCTGGTCGGCAACGCCGTGAGCGTGCGGATGGCGGAATGGGTGGGCGGACGCCTCGACGACCGGATCGCCTACAGCCCCGACCACGAGACGCCGCTGAAGCCGGGCGACGCCTGGCCCAGCGCCGCGTGGGGACGCGACCGGCAGGCGTTCCGGTGCACGAGTCGCACTGGCCGGTTCACCACCCGTACGAGGACCTCAGTGGGTTCCTCGAGCACTCGCAGCTGCTGTCGGCCCGCGCCACCGCCGGGTTCCTCAAGCGGGCCCGTACCGGAAGCCTGCGCTTCGTGCCCGGCTTCCTCGACGACGTCGAGAGCCACCTCGACCGCATGGGCGGCTACCCGGAAGCGGTGGCCTGAGACCGGTGCGAGGATGGTGGCGATGCCGTCCACCGATCCCCTGACCAGCGCCCGGATGCGGGCGCAGCGCCGACGCGACACCGCTCCGGAGGTGGCGCTGCGCCGCGAACTACACCGGCGCGGGGCCCGGTTCTTCGTCGACCGCGCGCCGCTGCCCGGGCTGCGCCGCCGGGCCGATCTGGTGTTTCCACGCAAACATGTCGCGGTGTACGTCGACGGCTGCTTCTGGCACAGCTGCCCGCAGCACGCGACGTTCCCGAAGAACAACGCGCAGTGGTGGGCGGACAAGTTGGCCGCCAACGTCGTTCGCGACCGCGACACCGACGCCCGACTCGAGGCGGCGGGCTGGCACGTGGTGCGGGTGTGGGAGCACGAGGACCCTACGGAAGCGGCGGATCGGGTGCAGGCGGCGCTGTCCGTTCCTCACTGAAGCGCAGCAAGCAGCGCCGTGAGAGTCTGCGTCTCGGTCGCGGCATCGGGTTTACCGGCGCGCACCGACTTCAGGACGCTGTCGATCCGACCGTCGACGACATGCCAGGTGGTTTCGTCCAGCGGACGCAGCGTCGACTCGTCGTCGTCCCACGCGGTTTCGAGGTCCTTGGCTCGGGCTCGCGCTCCGGCCTGGTCGCCGGCCTGCACGCTCGTGAGCGTGTCCTGTGTGATCGTGCGGAACTTCGCGGTCTCTGCCGGCCCGAAGTGCGCGGCCGCCTCACCGGCGGTGAGTGTGGTGGTCACCGGTGCCGCGCCGTCTTCTTCTTCGCTCGCAGCGGTTGCGTGGGGCTGCCCGGCGGCCCACACGAGCAGGGCTCCCGTGGCGACGGCGACGACGGCGTAGTACCCGAGCATGATCCGCTCGCGGCCCGGACGCGGGGTCACGGCCGGCACGTGGGTTCGGTCGCGCTCTTCGATCACGTCACCGCGGGTGCGCGTGAGGTACACGACCGTAGCGAGGATCGCGGCCAGGAAGATCGCGCTCGTGAGGGCGGTTCCCAAGCCGAGACCGTGCTCGGTCGACGGGGAGGCGAACCAGTCGCCGAGGTTGGCACCCAGCGGCCGGGTCAGGATGTACGCGAGCCAGAAGGAGAGCACCGCGTTCGCGCCCAGCCGCCAGCCGATGACGACCAGGACGATCAGACCGGCCGGCAGGAGCACCGAGGTGCCAGGTCCCCAGCCGGTGAGTTCGAGCGTCCAGTCGCCCGCAGCTGTCCCCAGGGCGAAGGTGACCAGCACTGCGAGCCAATAGAACAACTCTCTCGGCCTCGTGACGATGCTGTGGATCGACAGTGTCCTCTCACGCGCGAACCACACGCCGAAGACCACGGCCAGGGCCGCCGCGAAGGCGCTCGTGCTCACTGCGAGCGGAACGCCCCAACTGTCCGTGAGGATGTCGGTGTAGAGCGTGCCGGTCACGCTGAGCACGACGACCGTCAACCAGTAGACGAACGGCACGTAGCGGTCGAGGCGCAATTGGCAGCCCAGGACCGCGGCAAGGACAACCGTGAAGATGAGCGCTGTCGCGTTCAGGCCGACGCCCAACGTCATGTTGATCCAGTCGGCAAAGCTCTCGCCGACCGTCGTGCACAGGATCTTGATGACCCAGAACCACACCGTGATCTCGGGCACTTTGTTCAGCAGCACTCCGCGGGTCGTGACCGCCTCGGATCTCGTCGTCTCGCTCACAACGCCCGACCGTAGAGACACGCAGCTGAACCCACGCTGAGGACGAAATGTCGGCAGGTGGGGCTGGGCCGTCGTCGGAACGTCTCGAATCGGCTGAGATGCGCGCGGCCGCGACTCGAGTTTCCTAGGCTCGTGCGCATGAGGATCCTCGTCGCCGGAGCCGGGGCGTCGTCGGGCTGCCGCTCACCCGGGAACTGATCGCCCACGGCCACGAGGTGGTGGGCACCTCGCGCAACCCGGACTCGCGTCCCGAACTGCGCGACGCCGGCGCCACCGTGGTCCGGATGGACGCCTTCGACCTGGCGTCGGTGGAGCACGCGATTGCCGAGGCCCGACCCGGTGCGGTGATCCACCAGCTCACCGACCTGGCGGGCGTCGATCTCGAGGCCGACGCGGAACTGCGCATCGTCGGCACCCGCAATCTCGTCGACGCGATGCACCGGTACGGCGTGAAACGGATCGTCACCCAGAGCATCGCGTGGCTGTACGCCGACGGGGTCGGCCTCGCCGACGAGACGGTCCCGTTGCGCGACGCTGTCGGGCAGGGCGCCCGGACCGTCGAGGGCGTGGTCGCGATGGAGCGGACGTCCGCCGAGATCGCGAACCACGTGATCCTGCGCTACGGCAAGCTGTACGGCCCCGGCACGTGGTACTCGCCGGACGGCGACTTCGGCCGCGCCGCCCGCGACGGGGTGTTCGAGGGCAACGGAATCGAGAGCTTCCTGCACATCGACGACACCGCGCCGCCCACCGTCGCCGCGCTCGACTGGCCCAACGGGATCGTCAACGTCGTCGACGACGAACCCGCCGGACCGGCCGACTGGCTGCCGACGTTCTGCCGCTGGGTGGGCGCGCAGGTGCCGAGTGGACTCGGCCCCGGCCACGGGCGCGGGGCGTCGAACACCAAGGCGCGCAACCTCGGTTGGGCGCCGAGGTACCCGTCGTGGCGGATGGGAATGTCCGGCTGAGAAGCGTCGGATCGTCGCAGTCGGCGGTCACCCGAGCGATCGCAGGTAGACGAGCGTCGCCTGCACCCGCCGATCGCCGTCCTCCAACGGCAGCTTCGAGAAGATGGACCCGATGTGCTTGCGCACCGCCGCCTCGGACACCGTCAACCGCTGCGCGATACCGGAGTTGGTGCACCCCTCGGCGACCAGTGCGAGAACCTCCCGTTCGCGCGGCGTGAGCGCGGCGAGGGGTCCCCGACTCCTCGTCGCGGTGACGAGTGCCCGCACGACATCCGGGTCGATGATCGTCTCGCCCCGCGCCACCCTGTCCACGGCCTCGAGGAACTGCCGAACGTGCCCGACCCGTTCCTTGAGCAGATACCCCACCCCGCTCGCCGCATCGTCGCCGAGCAACTCGTCGAGATACGCCACCGAGACGTATTGCGACAGCACGACAATGGGCAGCTTCGGATCCCGCTGTCGGAGCGCGGCCGCCGCCCGCAGCCCGTCGTCCGTGTTGGTCGGCGGCATCCGGACATCGGTGACCACCAGGTCCGGCCGGTACGCGTCCCACGCATCCAGGAGTGTCGGCGCATCGCCCACCGCGGCGCACACGTCGTGCCCGGCGGAGGCGAGCACGCTCTCCACCCCGGCCCGCAGCAGCGGGCTGTCCTCCGCGAGCACGATCCGCAGCGGTCGTTCGGTCGATGTCACACCGGACACTCCATTCGGATCGTCGTCGGACCCCCGACAGGGCTTGTCACGGTGAGGGTTCCGTCGAGGGCGCCGACGCGCCCGCGCAGTCGGTCGAGTCCGCCGCCGGCCGTGATGTGCGCACCGCCCGCGCCGTCGTCGGTGACGCTCAGCAGCCACACGCCCTCGACGCGATCGCCGTGCACGGTGACGTGCCCAGCCTTCGCGTGCCGAACGGCGTTCGTCAGGGCCTCGGAGACGAGGACGTACGACATGTGCTCGACGGGCGCGGGCAGTCGCTCCCCCGGACCGGCCACCCCGTCGAGCGCGACATCGACGTCGAGTGGGATGTCCGCCACCAGATCTGTGAGGGCCGGTGCGAGTCCGCGTTCGATCAGCGCCCGCGGCGAGTATCCGCGCAGCACCGCCCGCAATTCGGCGAGCGTCTCGTCCACCTGGCGGTGCGCGTCGGCGGCGAGTCGTCCCGCCGGCCCGTCCGAGTCGGCGGCCTCGGCCAGGCCGAGGCTCATCGACAGGGCGACCAACCGATGCTGGACCCGGTCGTGCAGTTCCGATTCGAGCAGCACCCGCTCGGACCCTTCGGCGTCGAGCAGTCCGGAACGGGTCGTCTCGAGGCGGGCCGCCTCCAGACGCCACGGGTCGGCGTCGAACCCGAGGAGCAGTCGGGCCATCTGCGACTCGAACGCCGCCCAACCGCCGACGACCACCAGGAGCAGCACCGCGGCCACCAGCCCGGACAGCACCAGAATCCAAGCACCCGAACTGGTTTCGACGGTCCACGCGCCGAAGTTGAAGTAGTCGTCGCGGATGACCAGGGGCGCAACGAGAAGCATCCCGACGATGGTGACACCGAAAACGGCGAGGAGGGCGACGACGCCGCCGGAGATCGCCGCGCCCAGGACGTAGGCGACATGCCGCACGGTGGGCAGTCCTTCCGCGTTCGCGGACGCCCGCACCTCCGCGTCCGCGCGCTCCGCGACCGACGGATCGATCAGCCGCAATCGTGCGCAGTGCGCCCGCAGCATCGGCTCCCACAGAGCCGTCCGCAGTCGACGCGTCAGTCCCAACAGCAGGACCGGAACGATGCCGATCACGGTTGCACACGCGAGGATGCCCGCTACGACGAGACACACGAGCGACCGCCACGGCCACAGGGTGCCGAAGTACCGCGGGCCGGACCGCAGGGCCGACGACACGTTGCCCGTCACTGCTCCGCCCCGATCTTCCTGCGCCGGCTCACGATCGACGCCCCGACGATGCAGGCGACGACGGGAAGGTAAGCAGCGCACATGAGGAGCGTAACGGTATTCGTGTGGGCGCCCGGATCCACGAAACGCCCGATCCCGACCGCCACCACGAGATTGCTACCGCCGTGCAGGATCGCGGGCGGCCACACCGATCCGCTGCGAACCCACAGCCAACCGATCACGAATTCGAGCAGCACCGACAGCGGCAGCCACATCAACATCGCCACGACCGCGTCAGTGGCGGTACCACCGGCACCGAAGTACCCCACCCAGGGCAGCGGCCAGTGCCACACACCCCAGACCAGGCCGGTCGCGAACGTCGTTGCAACTGGGCGGCCCGGCACGAGGCGATCCCGCAGGTACGCGGTCCAGCCGAACTCCTCTCCCCAGAACAGGGGCGCCGCCACCACCGGAACCACCAGCGCGACCGCCACGAACGCGAGGTCGTCGCGGCCGAAATGCCATGCGGCGACGTCCCACATCCCCGTCATCGCGGCGACCGCCAACGCGACGACGAGGACCCCGACGGGCAGCAGCGCCGCGATCAGGTAGGACGACCACGCCTCGGACAGTCGGGGCCGCAACCCGGCGTCGATAAACCCTTCGCGGGTGATCCACCGGCGCGTGACGATCGCAGCGAGGGCGGGCACGAACGCCGCGGTGAGCAGTTGGACGACGATGTTGTCGAGCGAGTGTCCGGCGGCCCACACGCTGGCCCACGGCATCCAGGAGGCCGCGAAGGCGAGAACGAGGAACCAGCGAACGCCGCGCTTCCGCGCGGAGGCCTCCCCAACGGTCGCCGGTGACGGAACGGGCGGTGCAGTTGTCATGCCTCCACTTCACGTCGACGAGCGCGGAAAGGCTGTAGCCCACGCGACCGTCTCGGGGTGGCGTGCACGCTACCTGGCGACCCGAAAGTGGCACTGCTCGAATTGCGATCTAGAGAGGCTTCCACGTCCATCTGCTCTTGGCGACGAGGGGAGATTCCGGCGTCACGAGTCGCGGCATCGTGTTGACCCCATTGGGTGGTCCCGATTGCGGCTCGACGCAGACGGCGTCGGCTTCCATGTCGTAGACCACGACCCACTGCTCGGGGCTCCGAACCTCCAACTGGAGCAAGCTCGGCCACGTCAGCACCACACGCACGCCACCGACCATCCCGAAGCAGTCGTCCCACGGTCCCGTCCGAGGGGCGATCCGCACGCCAGACGGAAGGTAGTCCGCGCCGCGCAGCTCCTGCCAGTCGGGTGCGAAGTCGATCCGAACGGGCTCGGTGTCGCTGCGTAGGAGGCGTTTGAACCACGGGTGCCACCCGACTTGGGCGGGAAAGGGATCCGCTTCGGACGTCACCTCGATGGACAGATCGAGAAAGTCCTCGGTCAGGCTGAATGTCTGGGCCACTCGTCCAGCGAACGGCCACGGCGGGGCCAGCGCCTGCTGCAACCTAGCGTGTGCGCCGGACAGTTCGGTGACCTCCCACGCGCCGTCTCGCACCGTGCCGTGGATGGCGTGGGGCGCGTCATTGAGCGGGAAGTGATGTGTCACCGAGTCAACGAACAACTGCCCGTTGCCGATTCGTCCACACCATGGCGCCATGGGGAAGCACCCGTATCGATCGCCTTGCCTGAGTAGCTCGGTCTCGGCGACGACGAGGCTGGTGATCATGCCGCCTTGCCGTGCCGAGATCCCGACGCGGACATCCGCGGCTTCCAGTGTGATGTTGTCGTCTTCGTTCATTTCGTACACACTGCCTACGCCGCGAAGTGGCGCGCCAGCCGCCGGTGCCGGTGCGCGAAGAAGGATCGGACGATCACCTCGGGGCTGACCACCCGCGCGCACACACGTTCCGCCGGCGCGGCGACTACCGACTCCCTCTCGATGATCATGGGCCCATCATGCCGGGGTGACGAAGCCCAGAGAATAGTCCCAGTCATTACTCATAGTTTACCCATTAATTACCGATGAGATACCGCCACTTCCTACCGTCTCGGACATGAGTTTCCGTCGGGCCATTTCCGCTCTTGCCGTTGCTTCCTTCGCCGCCGTACCGATCGCGGCCCTCACCCCGGCCACCGCGTCAGCCGCCGGCAGCCTCGACTGGCCCGGCTCGCTGGGCAGTACCGGGTCGCCGACCGAACCCGCATTCGACGTCCAGGCGCACCGCGGCGGCCTGGGCCTGTACACCGAGAGCAGCCTCGCCGCCTTCGCCAACGCCCTCGAAATGGGTGTCACCACACTGGAACTCGACACCCAGATCACCGAGGACGGCATCGCCGTCGTCACCCACGACCGCAAGGTGTCGAACAAGAAGTGTCTGGACACCGCCCCGGCGAGCCCGGGCGATCCGGAGTTTCCGTACGTCGGCAAGTACATCAACACGCTGACGCTCGAGCAGATCAAGACGATGGACTGCGGTTCGCTGCAGGTCGCGGATCATCCCGAGCAGCAGACCGTTCCGGGCGCGAAGATGCAGACGCTGACCGAGGTGTTCGATCTCGTGAAGTCGTACAACGCCCCCGGCGTGAAGATGAACATCGAGACCAAGGTCGAGGCCGGTGCGCCGTCCGAGACCGCGCCGCGCGACCAGTTCGTCCGCATCGTCCTCGGCACCATCCGCGACGCCGGCATGCTCGATCGCGTCACGATCCAGAGCTTCGATTGGGGCGCACTGATGCTCACCCGCGAACTCGAGCCGTCGGTGCCCACCGTCGCGCTCACGAACGGCGACTTCCTGCAGATCGGGAAGGACGGCGCGTCGCCGTGGCTCGGTGGCCTCGACATCGACGACTTCGGTGGTGACGCGATCGCGGCAATCTCGACGTTCGGCGCGTCGGCCTTCTCGCCGGTTCAGGGCACCCCGCAGGGCGGCAAGGTGTCGGACCCGAACTTCTCGCTGTACGTCACCGCGGAGATGGTCGAGTCGGCCCACGCCCGCGACATCAAGGTGATCCCCTGGACCGTCAACGATCCCGAGACCATGCACGCGCTGATGGACCTCGGCGTCGACGGCATCATCACCGACCGCCCCGACCGCCTGCGCACCGTCCTCACCGAGCGCGGGATGGAACTGCCCGCCCCCGCAGCGAAGAGGTAGCCCTCCGCCGCGGGTCGAGATCCCGCCGGGCTGTCCCGGCGGGATCTCGTCGTTCCTGTCGAGCCCGCGACATTTCGGTCGGTTTCGGCGCTCTAACATCTGCACATGAGCATCGCATTCGTCCAGTCCACCTGGCACCGGTCCATCGTCGACCACGCGCGGGACGCCTTCGTGGCGCAGTGGCGCGAACTTGGGCACGACCCGGCCGAGATCGAGTTCTTCGAGACGCCCGGTGCGTTCGAGATCCCGCTGCACGCGCAGCGCCTGGCCCGCACCGGACGCTTCGACGCGATCGTCGCGGCCGGACTGGTGGTCGACGGCGGCATCTACCGGCACGAGTTCGTCGCGTCCGCCGTGATCGACGGCCTGATGCGCGTCCAGCTCGATGCCGACGTACCGGTGTTCTCCGCCGTGCTCACCCCGCATCACTTCCACGAACATGCCGATCACGACGCCTTCTTCACCGCGCACTTCGACAAGAAGGGCGTCGAGGTCGCGAACGCCTGCTCGGCGACCCTGGCCGGGCTCGCCGCGATCAAGTAGTTACCGCGCCTTCGGCGGAAACCGCCTCAGGGACAGGCGGTTTCGCCGAGTGCAGATCATCGGTTTCGACGGGGTCGTTCGCAGCATCCGACGAGCCGACCGATCGCGCGACATCGCCCATACGGGCGAAGCGTGCGAAGACGCCTTCGCGCGCGGTGTTCGCGAAGAACAACTCCTCGACCGTGGCGCCTTTCTGGCTACCATTGGAGAGGACTTGCGCACCGCACCAACCGGAAGACGCGAATGTCGGCGAGTGTCGACGTTCGTAGTCCAGGGAGATGGTCACCGTGGATCGATCGTCGGAGCCGGAACGAATCTCGACGCGCGCCACCGTGCCGCGACTCGAGAAATTGCTGCGGCCGGACGTCACGTGGGTTCCGTCGTCCGATGGGTATCTGGACACGATGCCCGGTGAGGCGGTTCCGCCGCCGGGTCGAGCGCAGGCCGCCTGGCAGTCGTCGCTCGGTGCGGGGATCTACCAACGGATGCAACGGTTGATGACATCCGTGCTGGCCTTCGGGTATTCGAGGGTCCCCGACCAGTTGCAGCTGCAGCCCGGGCAGACCGTGGTCGACGTCGGGTGTGGGCCGGGAACGTGACCACCGGCCTGGCAGATGCGGTCGGTCCGCACGGACTCGCTGTCGGTGTCGATCTGTCCGGCCCGATGTTGGCACGCGCGGCACAGCAGGCCCGCGCGAACATGGGACTCGTCCGAGGCGATGCCACCCGACTACCACTGCGCGACCACTGCGCCGACGCCGTCTGCGCCACCGCTGTGATCATGCTCGTTCCCGAGCCGGTCGATGCCCTCGTGGAGATGATCCGGATCGTGAAGCCGGGCGGATGGCTACTGGTGATGGTCCCGTGCCGTCCCACCGGGCCGACGTCCGTGGTCACCGGACCGATGATGGATCGGATCGGGCAATACGGCGGAGCCCGGATGTTCGCACCGGACGACCTGTCGATCCTGCTCGAGCAGTTGAGATGCGAGCGCATCCACAGCTACCAGCAGTTGAACATGCTCACCGCACGAGCCCGCACCCGACCGCCGGCCGGGAGTCGAAATCAGCATCGCCCCGAAAGGAGTAGCCGATGAATGCGGACGACCCGCAACCACCGACCCCACCGTCTCCCGCGGACTTCGAAGCGCTCTACCGCGGCGACTTCAGCGCCCTGCGCCGCGCGAGGCAGCAGGAGGGCGGCGACGAACAGCCGCCGCCCTTCCAGCTGGAGTGCATTCCGTGGGACATCGGCGAGGCCCAACCTGTCGTACGCGAGCTCGAGGCCGACGGCCAGATCACCAGCGAGGTACTCGACATCGGGTGCGGGCTGGGTGAGAACGCGATGTTCCTCGCGGAGCGCGGATACAAGGTATGCGGCCTCGATGCCGCGCCGGCGGCGATCGAGATTGCCAGCGGGCGCGCCCGAGAGCGCGGACTCGAGCAGGCCGTCGACTTCGCGGTGGCCGATGCCACCGACCTGAGCAGCTACGCCGACCGGTTCACGACCGTCGTCGACAGCGCGCTCTACCACTGCTTCCCGGAGGAGCAGCGTCCCGGCTACGTCGCCTCCCTGTTCCGGGCCTGCCGTCAGGGCGGCCGGTTGCACGTGGGTTGCTTCTCGGACCAGGTCCCGGAGGCCCTCCCGGGTCCCTACCGGATCAGCGAGGACAATCTGCGCGACACACTCACCGGCGCGGGGTGGGTCGTTCGCCGACTGGAACCCATCACCTACACCACCGCGATGACGCGCAGCGACCTGGAAGGACAGGACTACGAGCCGCTGGCGGCCGTGGCCGCCCAGCTCAGCTACGACTCCCACGACCGCCTCCTCGCGCCGGCCTGGCTCGCGACCGCCGAACACCCTTGACCGCCATGCGCACGGTGGCGCTCGAGCTGGTGCCGCCGGAACAGGACGCGGGCTGCGGCAGCCGGGCGATCCAGGAGGCGGGCGCGGCCGTCGAACTGTGTCACCGTCACGGACTGGCCGAGCACGTGCGCCACGTGATGATCCCCGGCATCATCGCCGAGGACTCGGATCGGCCCGTGGCACTGACACCGCGGATGGACGTGCTCGACTTCTGGGAGGCGATCCGCCCGTCGCTCGGCGTGATCAAGGGCCTGTGCGCGCAGGTGACCGTCTTCCACGACAAGGAACAACTGTCCGACCGGGTGCTGCGGTTGCGCGAGTCCGGCATGGACGGCATCACGTTCGTGGGCAAGCCGCACGGCCTGCCGGCGGGCGACGCCCCGGGCGTCACACCGCAGGAGGCGGTGGAGTGCTTTCGGGACGTGGTTCCCACCGCGGCGTGGTGCTGATCCCCACGCGTCGGGGCGAGCTCGACCGGTTCGAGGCCAAGTGCGCACACGGCGCGACCTTCGCACTGACCCAGCTGCTGTACTCCGACCGGATCGTCGCCTTCCTGCGCGAGTTCGCCGCCCGCACCGAGCACCGCCCGGAGATCCTGCTGTCGTTCGGATTCGTACCCGGCATGGAACGCCGGGTGCAGCTGATCGATTGGCTCATCCACGACCGGGGGAACGACGTCGTTCGGCAGGAGCAGGAGTTCGTGGCGCGGATTGCGAGCAGCTCGTTGCGCCGGCGCCGCGACGCCCTCGTCGACCTGTACCGACGCATTGTCGACGGCGTCCACGATCTCGGGTTCCCGTTGAGCGTGCACCTCGAGGCGCCCTACGGCGTCTCGGATGCCGCGTGCGAGACTTTCGCCGTTATGCTCGACTACTGGTCACCCGGATCTACCGAGGAGTCGTCCTGAGCAACAACGGCATTCCGCTCACCGTCGAGGACGCCCGAGCGCACCTGACGTCCCAGCCGTTCAGCGTCCTGCTGGGTGCCCGGCTGGTCTCGTTCGACGGGGACGGCGCAGTCCTGGAGGTCGATACCCGGCCGGACCTGCTGCAGCAGAACGGCTTCCTCCACGGCGGCGTGCTGGCCTACGCCGCCGACAACTGCCTCACGTACGCGGCCGGCACCGTACTCGGACCGGCCGTGCTGACCGGCGGCATGACCGTCGAGTACGTGCGCCCGGCGCAGGGCCGCACCCTGCGCGCCACCGCGCGGGTCGTCCATGCAGGACGACGCCGCGCGGTGTGCCGGTGCGAGTTGGAGATGGTCGCGGACGACGGCAGCACCCGGCTCTGCGCCGTCGCGCAGGGCACGGTGCTGCCCGTCACCGTCGCCTGATCAGATGTCGAAGAACACCGTCTCGGCGCCGCCGTCGGGCGTGTCCTGGAGTCGGATGTCGAAGGTGTAGAACACCTTTCCGTCGCGCTCCGACCGCTTCGCGATCAGCGTCTCGCGCCGCGTCTCCCACTCGATGCCCGACAGGATCGGATCGGCGGCGTTGCGCTCGACCTCGTCATCGAAGTAGATGCGGGTGTGCAGTCCCACATTGATGCCGCGCGCGAAGACCGCGACGCACACGTGCGGGGCCTGGACGCGACCACCGTCCGCGTCGACCGGGCCCGGCTTGACGGTGCGGAACTCGAAGACGCCCGAGTCGAAGTCGGCGCCGGTCCGCCCCCAGCCGCGGAACGCGGGATCGAGCTGCTTGTCCTGCGGGTCGAGTCGGTGCGCGTACTTGCCGGCGGCGTTGGCCTGCCAGATCTCGAGCAGCGCGTCGCGTACCAGGGTGCCGCTGCCGTCGAACACCCGACCCTCGATCGTGATCCGCTCGCCGACGGTGGCGACGGAGACCAGGTCGTTGCCGAAGTTGTTCTCGAAGACGTCGAAGCCGGCCTGCTGCGGCGCGAGCCCGATGTGGACGTAGGGCCCGCCGGTCTGCGACGGCGTCTCCGGGAACCGCGTCACCATCGGGTGCGGCGTGGAGGCATTGGGGTGCTGGTCGATTCGGGTCATCGCGCGGCTCCCGGGACGGTGTTCTCGAAGAAGGTGGCCCGACGTCCGCGCAGGGTGACGTCGAAGCGGAAGGTGCGGGCGTCGAACGGCACGTTGTTGGCCGGGTCCTCCTGCGCGATCAGGCTGCGCACCTGCTCGACGGTGGGGATGGTCTTGGCGATCGGGCACCGCTCGATCAGTGGGTCCCCCTCGAAGTACAGCTGCGTGATCAGCCGCTGCGCCCAGCCGTCGGCGCTGAGGGACATGTGGATGTGGGAGGGGCGCCATGCGTTGGCGTTGTTGCCCCACGGGTACGGTCCCGGCTTGATGGTGCGGAAGACGTAGTAGCCGTTGCGGTCGGTGAGCATCCGGCCGCAGCCGCCGAAGTTGGGGTCGATCGGGGCGAGGTACCGGTCCGTCTTGTGCCGGTAGCGTCCGCCCGCGTTGGCCTGCCACACCTCCACCAGCGCACCGGAGACCGGGTTGCCGAACTCGTCACGCACGTAGCCGTGAACGATGATGCGCTCGCCGATCGGCAGGCCGTCCTTGGCGAAGTTGAGGATCAGGTCGTTGTCCTTCTCCCCCAGTTCGTTCGCCCCGAACACCGGCCCGGTGATCTCGGAGAGCGTGTTCCGCGGCGAGATGAGGGCGTTGCGCGGCGAGCGCAGCACGCTGGTCTTGTAGGACGGGGTCAGCGCCGGCGGATGCACCGTGGCATCGCGTTCGACGAATTCGCCGATGGTCATGGGGTTCTCCTGTCGAGCGGATCTCCCGTCACGCTATTTGCGCTTTCAGGTCATGTAAATTGACGCTTTCTCGCTATTTACATAACCTGAGGGAATGTCCGACGGCTTCGTTCCCCCTCCTCCCGCGGACGACCGCACGACGGCCCGTGTCCTGCACCGGATCCGGCTTCGGCACCTGACATGCCTCATCGCGGTGGCGCAGGAACGCAATCTCGGGCGCGCGGCGCAGCGCCTGCACCTGACCCAGCCTGCGGTCACGAAGACGCTCAACGAACTCGAGGCCCTCGCCGGGGCGCGACTGGTCGACCGCGGACGCCACGGTGCCCGCCTCACGCCGGCCGGGGAACGCTTCCTGCGGCACGCGGTCGCCGTCACGGACGCGATGGAATCCGCGGCCGCCGCGCTCGCCGGAGTCGGCGCCCCCAGCGCACCGATCCGCGTCGGCGCGCTCCCCACCGTCGCGAGCGTGCTGCTGCCCACGGCGATCTCGCGGCTGCAGGCCACCCACCCGGACGTGGGCGTGCGGGTGGCGACCGGGTCCAACGACGTCCTGCTCGCCGCGGTTCGCGCCGGCGAGCTCGATCTCGCGCTGGGCCGGATGGCCGAACCCGGCGCGTTGCAGGACGTGACGTTCGAACTGCTCTACACCGAGTCGCTCGCGTTGATCGTCCGGTCGGGTCATCCGCTGACCGCACCCACCGGGTCCGTCCCGATGCCGGCCGTCCTCGACTACCCGCTCGTCGTCGCGACCGCGGGCACCGTTCCCCGGCACCACACGGAGGTGCTGCTGCAGCGGCACGGCCTCCACCTGCCGGCCGGCTGCGTCGAGACCCTGGACGTCACCGTCGCCCGCACCCTCACCCGGCACGGTGACGCGGTCTGGTTCACCCCGGAGCGGGTGCCGCAGACCGATCTCGACGATGGCACCCTCGTCCGCCTGCCGCAGCCCACGCCGGGCACCGCGGAGCCCGTCGGCCTGTTCCGGCGGGCGACGGCGGATTTCCCCGCCGCCGTCGAGGAACTCGCCGGCATCCTGCGGGAACTGGCCGACGCCTGAACGCGCCGCGTCGCCGCGGTGTCGTCGCGGAGTCGGGCGGAGCGTGCGTTCGGCCGTGGCGTCGGGAATGATGTCCACGACCGTTTCGAACAAACGGCTGACCGACGGCGAAGGTGGAGGTGGAGGTGTGGCGATCGTGGGCGATGCCCGAGGCCCGCACGCCGAGCCGCCCGTGTCGATGATCGCGCGCACGACGCTCATCCTCGAGTCCTTCGACAGCCGAACCGAACGCCTGACCCTCGAAGAGGTGACCCGGCGGACCGGGCTGCCGCGCTCGACCGTGCACCGGATCCTCGACAAGCTGGTGCAGGTGGAATGGCTCGAACACCTGTCGTCCGGCTATCGGTTCGGCCGCCGTGCGCTGGCGCTCTCCGCGCACCAGAACGGGCACGCCGAACTTCGCGCGGCGGCCGCACCCGTGCTGCACGAGCTGCAGTTGCAGACGGGCCTCGTCGTCCACCTGTCGGTGCTGGACCGAGGGCACATCGTGCATCTCGACAAGCTCGGCGGGCGCCTGGCGACGTCCGTGCCGACCCGTGTCGGCGGCCGCGCGCCCGCTCACGCGACCGCAGGTGGGAAGGCGTTGCTCGCGTGGCTGGCCCGCGAACGCGTCGACCGCCTGTTCGGCGCCCACCTCGGCCGGTGCACCGAGCGGACGATCACCGACATCACGGCGCTGCACCGGGAACTCGCCGCCATCCGCGAGCGCCGCGGCGTCGCCTTCGAACGCGGCGAGTTCGCCCGCGGGGTCGCGTGCGTCGGGGTCGCCGTGCAGGGCCCGGACTTCCCACTCGCCGCCATCTCACTGGCGGGCGACAGGCACACCGTCAGGCTGGAGCGCGTGGCGCCGCTCGTCGTCGACGCCGTGCGGACCCTCGACGCATCGCTCCGCGCAGCGTGACCCGGCCGGGCATCCGCGAGATGTCCGAATTCGCCACGTGAGTGGCATTTCCCGCGTTACCCTCCATCGACACATGCGGGTGGTGTGCGCCGTGGGCGGCGCTCTTCCGGAAGGAATGCCGATGCAGTTCAACCTCGCCGATGTCTTCGAATCAGTCGCCGCGGCGGTGCCGGATCGTGTCGCGTTGACGTACGAGGGCCGGCACCTGACCTACGCGAGCGTGAACGCGGAGGCGAACCGGACCGCGAACCTGCTGACCAAGGCCGGTATCCGGCAGGGCGATCACGTGTCCCTGTTCCTGAAGAACAGCATCGAGCACGTCACGTCCATCCTCGGACTCATCAAGATCCGCGCGGTGCCGATCAACGTCAACTACCGGTACACGCCTGCCGAACTCGAGTACATCTTCACCAACTCGGACTCGACCGCGGTCGTCGTCGAGCTTGCCGAGCATCAGCGCACGCTGGCCGACCTGCTCGGCGGCTGCCCGCTGATCCGCACGGTCCTCGTCATCGGCGATCCAGTCGAGGAGCTGCTCACAGCCGCCGCGGCGCGCTCGATCACTGTGGTCCCGTTCTCCGACGCCCGCGACCTGCCGACCACCGGCGAGTTCCCCGCCCGCTCGGGTGACGACGTGTACGTGCTGTACACGGGCGGAACCACCGGCTACCCGAAGGGCGTGATGTGGCGCCACGACGACTTCTTCCGCAAGCCGCTCTCCGGCGGTAACCCCTACGGCGAGGACGCCCGGCAGGACCTCGCGGAGGTTGCCGCGGCCGCAAAGGAATTCCCCGACATGGCGTTCCTCATCGCGGCACCGTTGATGCACGGTGCCGCGCTGTACTCGCTGTTCACCTTCTTCACGCTCGGCGCCCGTGTGGTGCTGATGCGCGACTTCGACCCGAAGAAGGTCGTCGAGGCCATCGAGCGGGAGCGGCTGCAGGTGATCCTGATCGTCGGCGACGGCATGGGCCTGCCGCTGGTCGACGAGATGGAGCGCCGCAAGGGCGAGATCGACTTCAGCTCGCTGTTCTCGATCACCTCGGGTGGGGCGATCTGGTCGGTCGGCGTTCGTGAGCGGATGCTGGCGGTCAAGCCGGAGCTGTTGTTGCGGGACAACTTCGGTGCGTCGGAGTCCGGGAACGACGGCGCGTTCACGGTCGACGAGGACGGCAATCTCCGGATGGCGCCGTCGCCGAACATGATTCTCGTGGACGAGCGCCTCGAGGAGATCACGCCGGGCACCGACGAGATCGGGTACATCGCCCGCATCGGCAACGTCCCCCTCGGCTACTACAAGGACGAGGACAAGACCGCCCGCACCTTCCCCGTCCGCGCCGACGGCACCCGCATCTCGGTCCTCGGCGACATGGGCCGGGTCGAGGCCGACGGCACCATCGTCTTCCTCGGTCGCGGTTCGCAGTGCATCAACACCGGCGGCGAGAAGGTGTTCGCCGAGGAGGTCGAGGCCGCGCTGCACGCGCACCCGTCGATCGCCGACGCCCTCGTCGTGCCCAAGCCCGACGAGCGGATGGGACAGCAGGTGGCCGCGGTGATCGCGACCTACCCCGACGCACCGGAACTGACGCTCGACGAGGTCCAGGCGCACTGCCGCAAGACGTTGGCCGGCTACAAGATCCCACGCGCGGTCGTGCTGGTCGACGAGGTCAAGCGCACCCCCGCCGGCAAGGCCGACTACCGCTGGGCCACCGACATGGCCTCCGCCTAGACACCACCGGATCGATTCGTCACGCCATCGCGGCGCACCCCGTCGCGGCGGCGCGTTCCGTCGTGGACGAGACGTCCTGTGTGTGACGCCCTACCCCCGAGCGACGTCGAGCTGCACGGGCGCGCGCCACCCACCGCGCCGCTGTTTCTCGTCGAACGCGACAGCCGACCGACGGCCGCCGCGATATCGAAATCGTCGGCGACCGTCAGTTACTCGAGCTCCGGCTCGATCGAATCGATTTCGGGCGATCGACGAAAACGGTTGTTCTACACGCGCTCGAGTTCTTTCTGAGTGTCGCGGCGAGGCGCATGATCTCGCCGGCCGCCGCTATGTTGGCAGCCTTCTCACTCGTGTCGGCGATGCGCTCAGCAAGACGACGGATGCGGGCCGCATCACTCGTGCCCGTGGTCATTCCGTCTGTGTGCGTTCCAAGGTGTTGCACCGGAAATCCTCTGTCGAATTTGGTAGTTCGCCCGCAAGGGTAAGCATTCCGGCATTCCACGTAAACCCCTGATCTAATGTTCGCCCCGAAACTCACCCTGGGTGAGCACATTCGGAGGTCTGGTTCAGTAGCCCGCGGCCGGATCGATTCGCGCCGTGAGGGCCTCGCCGGCGACGAATCGGCGCACGTTCTCCGCGACGTGTTCGGCGAACGCGGTCGCGCGCACCGACGGCGGATTCGAGTCGTGAGGTGTGACGATCGCGTTCGGCAGGGTCCACAGTGGGTGGCCGTCGGGCAGCGGCTCGGGATCGGTGACGTCGAGCCCGGCGCCGCCGATGGCGTTGTCCCGCAAAGCGTCGACGAGGGCATCGGTGTCGACGAGCGGCCCGCGTGCGACATTGATCACCCACGACCGCGAACCGAGCTGCGCCAGTTGCGCACGCCCGACGAGGTGGCGGGTCTCGCTGGTGGCCGGGGCGGCGACCACGACGTGGTCGACGCGCGCGAAGACCTCGTCGACCCGATCGGCCGGCAGCGTCTCCGCGGCGCCCTCCACGGGCCGACCGGACCGGTTCACGGCGACCACGGTGGCGCCGACCGACGCGAGCATCGGGATGAGCGCCCGTCCGATGCCGCCGGCACCGATGATCGCGACGCGGGAGCCGCGCAGGGTGCCCACCCGGTCGAAGAACTCCCGCTGCCGCCACGTGGTGGCGGCCAGATGCCCCGGGAGCGCGCGAACGCCCGCAAGCAGCAGCGTGAATGCGTGTTCGGCGACGGTCGCCGCGAACGCACCGGCCGCCGACGTCCACACGACCTGCGGGTGCCGCTGGATCACCCGGCGGCGAACCAGTGCTCGACGCCCGCGGAGGGCAGTTGCACCCAGCGGATCGACGGGGGAAGGACCGCGGGAAAGTCCGTGGGGTCGTCGCCGGCCCACACCAGCCCCTCCGCCTCCCCGAGGGCCGCGGGCGCCGCACCACCGCGGGCAATGGCGTCGGCCAGCAACGCGTCCGGCTTCGGGCCGAGGGCTACTGCGGTCGTGGTCATCTCACGCTCTCCTCTGTGCAGCACGGGACTCGAGTTGGTGACGGGTAGGAGAATCGGGCCGCCGGGGCCTCAGCCCGACGTCAGCTCCACGAACAGGTTCTCGACCTCGTCGAGGTCGAGCCCCGACGCCTCTGCGACGTCGTCCAGCGAGCGTCCAGTCCTCAACAACGCTGCCGCGCGGGCCCGGGCCCCGTCGAGCCATCCGAGCGAGGCGAGTGTTCGCGCGGCGGCCTCCCGCAACTCGGCTCGCTGCTGCGGGGTCCACGGCGCCGACCGCGACCGGAAGGCCCTGCCGAGCCACTCCTGCAGGAGGACCCCGAGCATCTCGCGCTGCTGCGCCGCGGTGAGGCCGCGCACCGCCTCTTCCGTCACGCACAGATCGACCAGGAGTGTCGGCTCGGTTCGTTCGAAGCGGGTGAAGGAACGACGCCGAAGGTGAGCGGGGAGGCACCGCAGACACGCCGGGGGTCGCCAGCGCCTCGATGAACTCCGCCAGGTCGGCGTAGCGCCGCTCGTCCCAGTCGGCGTAGGTCCATACCCCAGGCTCGGCCGCATCGGACCGGGCGAGGTAGGCGACGCTGGCGTTGTCGGCGCCGATGAGGCCCGATGCAACGTTGATGCAACGGTGGCCATGCGACGGTCATTGGAAGGTGTCCCGCTCGTCGGGGGTGGGATGACCTTTCGCGAAGCGGTGCCCGAGCCCCGTCGGGGTAGGCTCGGGCACCGCGCAGCTGACCATAGCCACCGGCGCCACGTTTCGGGGCAAGTGTGCTGTGACTCTCATTTCGCCGGAATCACGTCCAGGCGCATGCCGTAGCTGCCGACCGGCGCTCAGTCAGTAGCGAGGGAAACGCGTCGCCCTCGAACACCGACATAATCGACGTGACGTCTGAACGATGCCCGAAATGCGATCTGATCGTCGGCCAGTGCACGCATACGCGAGGTGCACCTCGCCCGACGCTCACCGGCGAGCAGGGCCTGGTCCTGGTGAGCCCGAGTCGCACTGCGCACCTGCCCGGCTGCAGCCACAACGACGAGTCGGAGCTCACCGGTTGGGGTGAGATCCGCGGTATCCCCAATGCGTGGGTGCGACTCGGCAACGGCGAAACGATCCAAACCAACAGCGGGGCCGCCGTGAACCGCCCGGTGTCGCGGAGGTGCAGGGACTGCGTAGATCGCTGATAGTCGCTGTGGCGCTGTAATACCCCAGATCCCGACCGATTCGCAGAGTGCATGCACCGCTGGATTGGCGGCTCGTTTCGCACACTTCCGGCGGTCGAAACGACATCTGGCTATGGGGGTATCAACATGGGGCTTTCGATAAGACATGCGATCGCAGGCGGCGTGGCCGTGGCCGCGATTGCGATCGGTGTGGCCGTTCCGGCCGGTGCGGCCACAGATCCGCTGGCGGCCGTCACGGCCGGTGCCGCGGTCGGTGACATCGCCGTACCCCAGGGGATGACGACTCAGGCGCTGATCGCGGCTTACAACGCTGGGCTCCCGATCTACGAAGCAATCGAGACCAGGGAGTACACCGGCCCCAAGCGGTCGTTCTATCTGACCGAGTACCAGCGGGTGCACGACATCGGTTCGCTGAATTCTCCGACGGCGAAGTTCGTGACATTCGGCGCCGCCGCTCCGGACCACTTCTGGGTCCTGCCCGGCACCCTCGGTGGCACGATCAACATCAATCTGCGCTGGTATCGGCAGGAGAACGTCGCCTTCCCGATGGTCGAGTTCGAGCCCACGCCGCAGAAGTTCACCAACAGTCCGCTGGTGCAGCTGCCCGACGGCGGCCCCAGCGTCGGCGTTGCGCTCATCACACAGCCTTTGAGCTGAGCCCGATTCTTCGATCCGGGAACGAGAAAGCCCCCACCTGCATCACTGCTGGTGGGGGCTTCTGATGTGCGCCCGAAGGGATTCGAACCCCTAACCTTCTGATCCGTAGTCAGATGCTCTATCCGTTGAGCTACGGGCGCATGGAACTATCTTCAGTTGTTACTGGCCCAGCGAAGGACCAGTGTGGCGGAGGCGAGAGGATTTGAACCTCCGGTCCCCTTTAAGGGGGACAACTCATTAGCAGTGAGTCCCATTCGGCCGCTCTGGCACGCCTCCTTGGGGGCCGGCCCTTTCGAACCGCCGAGCGAAACATTACACAGGGATCGCTAGGAAACACAAAACGGCTGGTCAGAGGGTCTGAACCTACCTGAGGTTGGCGTCGAACCAGTTGAAGATCCGCCGCTGCGCATCGAGGATCGCGACGACGAGCGGGTCGTCGTCGGCGGCGTTCGGCTCCGGCACGGGCGGCTCGTCGGCGCGGTGGGCGAGCCCGTCGTAGCTGACGATGTTGGTCGCGACCTCGGCCCGCGCGACGGCGTCCCGCAGCAGCTCGACGTGCTCGGGCGGGGTGCGGGGGTCGTCGGCGCCGTACAGGCCGAGCCACGGGGCCTTCAGCGACGGGGCCGCGTCGACGAGGGTGGGGTCTCGGGGGCGAGGGTTCACGATGCCGTGTGCGGACACGCTCACGGCGGCGCCGACCGGCCGGCTGGTGGCGACGAGCATCGCGGCGGTGCCTGCGTCGTCGAAACCGATGACGCCGACGCAGTCGGGGTAGATGCCGCGGGCGACGAGCCAGTCGAAGGTGGCGTCGAAGTCGTCGAAGAGGCTCTCGCCGAACACCTCGGTGTCGCTGTGGGCGGGTTCCCGGTGGAAAGATGCGGCGCCACCACCAGCCACCCCTCCGCGGCGAGCGAGCGCATCATCTCCATGAGCGCGTCGGTGAAATCGCGGGACTCGTGGAGCACGACGATCCCGCCACGCGCGTGCCGTTCGGGCTCGACGGCGGTGAGCGGCACCCGTCCCCGCGCCTGCGAGTCGGAGTCGTCGTCAGCGCGCAGCGGCACGCTGTCCCGGAGGATTCCCGGCATAAATCAACCTTGGCACGACCACGCCGACAGTGCACGTGATCGTAGGGCGCATAATCGCATCGTGACCCCCGTGACCCGCGCAGACCTCGCTTCCATCCCGACTTACGTGCCGGGCCGCAGTTATCCCGGGGCGATCAAGCTGGCGAGCAACGAAACGACGCAGGGTCCGCTGCCCGGTGTCGCGCAGGCCATCGCGGGCGCCGCCGCGAACGCGAACCGTTACCCCGACAACACGTCGGCGGGGCTGATCCGCGCGCTGGCAGAGTCGCTCGGTGTGCCGGCCGAGAACATCGCGACCGGCTGCGGGTCGGTGGCGCTGTGCCAGGAACTGGTGCAGGCCACGTGCAACGAGGGCGACGAGGTCGTCTACGCGTGGCGCTCGTTCGAGGCGTACCCGGTCGTGACGAAGGTGGCCGGCGCGGTCTCGGTCCCGGTGCCGCTGACCCCGGAGTACGGCCACGACCTGGACGCGATGCTGGCCGCGATCACCGACCGCACGCGGCTGATCTTCGTGTGCAACCCCAACGACCCCACCGGCACCGCACTGGGCCGCGAGGAGCTCGAAGCGGTTCCTCGACGCCGTCCCGGCGCACATCGTCGTGGCGCTCGACGAGGCGTATTTCGAGTACAACCGCTCCGGCGTCGACGGCGTCGAGCTGGCCCGCACCCGACGCAACGTCGTTGTGCTGCGCACGTTCTCGAAGGCGTACGGGCTGGCGGGCATCCGCGTCGGCTACGCGGTCGCCGATCCGGTGATCGTCGCGGCGCTGGCGAAGGTGCACATCACGTTCAGCGTGAACGCGGTGGCGCAGGCCGCCGCGATCGCGTGCCTGGAGGCCCGGGACGAGCTGCTGCGTCGCACGGACGCCGTCGTCGCCGAGCGCGACCGCGTCCGCGACGCCCTGCTCGCCGCCGGCTACGACGTGCCGGTCACCGAGGCCAACTTCGTGTGGCTCCCGCTGGCGGACCGCTCGGCCGCGTACGGCGACGCCAGCGCGGAGGCCGGCGTGCTGATCCGCCCCTACGGCGTCGACGGCGTCCGGATCACGATCGGCGACCCGCACGAGAACGACGCGTTCCTTGCGTTCGCGACGTCGGCCGCGGCGCTCGAGCTGGCCGGGTCCCGCCGGATACCCCACCCCGTAACTGAACCGTTACCTGTCGACCGGCCCATCTTTGCCGGATCGTTGGCAGACTCTCTGCGGTGTGCCGACCCGCGAACGATTTGTCCGGACGCCGATGGCGCCGTAGGGCGGCCGCTCTCGCATCGGCACTCGGGGCCTCGCTGACCGTTGGCGCCCACCCCGCCGAGGCGCGGCCGGCCGACGATCTCGAGACCGTCTCCGTGCGGCTCCTGACGATCAACGATCTGCACGGCAGCCTCCAACCGCCCAAGGGCGCCCGCGCGCAGATCTCGCGGCCGGACGGTCCGGCGACCGACGCGGGCGGTGCCGCGTACCTCGCCGCGTACGTGCAGCAGCTGCGCGCCCAGGCGCCGCACTCGCTGCTGTACTCGGCGGGTGACAGCTGGGGGTCCTCGTCGATCGAGTCCGCGTTGTTTCACGACGAACCGACCGTGGACCTGCTCAATATGATGGGCGTCGACGCTGCGTCGATCGGCACCCACGAGCTCGACAACGGATTCGGCGAGCTTCGCCGCATGCAGACCGGCGGCTGCCACCCGGTGGACGGCTGCCAGTTCCAGTCGGTGTTCGACGGCGCCCAGTTCCCGCTGCTCGCCGCGAACATGACCTTCCCCGACGGCACCCGGCCGCACTGCCCTACGCGGTGGACTACGTCGACGGGATCCCTGTCGGTGTCATCGGCGTGATGCCGTCCGACGCGCCGGCCAAGATCGCCGTCGATTCGGTCACCGGACTGCAGTTCGGTGACGAGCTCGAGGCGATCGACCGCACGGCGGACACACTCGACTTCCTCGGCGTGCACGCGATCGTGGTCCTGCTCCACCGCGGCGACACGCAGGCCTCCGGCGGCCCCGAATTCGTGCGACCTCGGCGACGGCCCCGCCCGCACGATCGCCACGCGGGCGACACCCAAGGTGGACGCGATCTTCACCGCCGACACCCACACACAGTTCAACTGCACCGTCGACGATCCCGCCGGCAATCCACGGCCGGTGATGCAGGCCGCCTCGCACGGTCGGATCGTCTCGGTCGTGGACATGACCCTCGACCGCGCGACCGGCGAGGTGAATCGCGAACGCACCCAGGCGTTCAACCAGATCGTCACCCACGATATCTCACCGGATCCGATGGTCGCCGACCTGGTGGCCCGGGCCAGCCGACAGTCCGACGAGATCGCTCAGCGCCCGGTGGGCGCCGTCACCGACGACATCACCCGCGAGCCGACGCCGGGGGCGAGAGCCCGCTCGGCGACCTGATCGCCGACGCGCAGCTCGAGGCGGCCCGCGGACGCGGCGCACAGGTCGCGCTCACCAATCCCGGCGGCATCCGTGAGGATCTGCTGTACGACGTCGACGGCACGATCACCTACGGCAACGCCTACCAGGTCCAGCCGTTCCTCAACTCGCTCGAGGTGCGCACGCTCACCGGAGCGCAGCTGAAAGATGTTCTGGAACAGCAGTTCCAGTCCAGAGAGGACGGCTCCACTGCGGAACTGATCCTGGCGCCGTCGGCCTCGCTGACCTATCGCATCGACCGCCGCGCCCCGGTCGGGTCCCGCATCGCCGACATCCACGTCGACGGCCGACCCGTCGCACCGGACGACCACTACCGCGTGGCGGTCAACAAGTTCCTCGCCGACGGCGGCGACGGTTTCACCGTCCTGCGCGAGGGCACCGAACCCGCTTCCGCCGGAAACGATCTCGATGCGCTCACGTCGTATCTGCAGGCCCGCTCCCCCGTCGCGCCGCCCGCGGCGGACCGCATCTCGATCGCGGGATCGAACTGACGCGGGTTCCCCTACTCAGCTGATCGGCTGCGGGTCGCCTTCGGTGACCTGCTTCGGCGCCGCGGCGACGGCCGTACGCAGTGCGAGGAAGAACAGGACGAACGCCACCGTGAGCAGGATGTGGCCGATGCCGGCGATGCCGGAGATCGCGGGCGAGTCACCCTTGCCGAGGACCTGCATGGTGCCGTGCACCGTCAGCATCGCCACTGTCAGGATGAGCCCGGCGTGGAACGTGATGGTGAACCAGCGGTACAGCGGGCTCGCCGACAGCGTGAACAGCTTCTCGAGGGCGAGGACGACCAGGAGGAAGACCACTCCGAGCACCAGCAGGTGTGTGTGGACGGTGGCCAACTGGGTGCGCCCGTCGAAATCGTGGGCCTTCGTCAACTCGCGGTAGTAGAAGCCGGAGAGCAGACCGAGGATCGCATAGCCGAAGGCGGCGTTGACTAGGGTTTTCACAGTGCGTGATTACACCACGCGACCGCCGTCGTGACATCCGTCGAACGACCTATTTACTCACCGCGTTCTACCCTGTGCTCCCCTCCACAGCGCTGCGACCGCCCTGATTGCCAGAAACCTGCCAGGCTCAGCCCACCGAACGCTCAGATTCGCGACGCATGATTCGAACGCGCAACCGCGCAAAGTTGTTCGATCGAAAGGCGTACCCATCGTGGATCTGAGCTACCTGTCACAGTTCTTCAGCGAGGCCTCCAACCTCTTCAGTGCACTCAACTTCTTCAACGGCTCACTCTCCAACGCCGCTTGATCGCCTGAAAGCTCCTGAAACCTATCGTGGGGCTGCACACATGGTGTGCAGCCCCACAATTGGGCGACGACCGACCAGGTGATGCCCTTCGTGCGACCGGCCCGAGTTCCGTCGAATAGAGCTTCGCGACGAGTTCACTGCCCGTTAATCACACTCACGTCGAGATGAATGGCATGGTCGACATGACCGCGCACTGATGTCGTCGAACGAGGAGTGGAAGTGATCGAGCTCGACACCGCCGTGCAGGCGGTGCTGTGGGACATGGACGGCACGCTCGTGGACACCGAACCGTACTGGTTTCGGGCCGAAACCGACCTGCTCGCGACGCACGGGGTGTCGTGGAGTCACGAACAAGCCGCCGCGCTGGTCGGGAGCGCGCTGCCGGACTCGGCGGCCGTCATCCGCGACGCCGGAGTGGACCTGGGAGTTCGCGAGATCATCGACACGCTGCTCGAGTCCGTGATCACCCAGGTGCGTGTCGAGGTCCCGTGGCGACCGGGAGCCCGCGAACTTCTCGCCGACGTCCGCGACGCCGGAATCCCTTGCGCGATGGTGACGATGAGCGAGCGACCGCTGGCCTCCGAGATCGCGCGCCGGCTACCGGCCGGAACGTTCGAGTTCCTGGTGACGGGCGACATGGTCAGCCGCGGCAAGCCGCACCCGGAGCCGTATCTGCTCGCGGTCGAAAAGCTCCGCGAGACACGGGATGCGATCGTGCACGACCGTGTGGTCGCGATCGAGGATTCGCTTCCCGGTCTCGCATCGGCCCGCGCCTCGGGTGTCGTCGCGCTCGGTGTCCCCAACGTCGTCGCCCTACCGGACGATGCAGGGCACACCGTGTGGCCCACCCTCGAAGGGCGAACTGCCGCACACCTTCACGAGTTGATTCATGGCGTGCGGCCCCACGGTTCGACGAGGCCGCGGACCGGTCACGCCCCCACTCGCTAGCCCCCAATCCCCAGCCTCCGGGCCACGTTCACCGTCGGTCCCGCCGTCACCGCAGCACGAAGTGCTCCTCGATGGGAGTGCGGTGCTGGTGCCACACGTCGACCAGGCGCCACGGGCTGGCGACGATCACGCGGCCGCCCTCGTTGCGGTAGTAGGTGTGCGCGTTCGGTGTATGACACCAGACGGTGTTCTCCATGGCCCGATCGATCTGATCGACGTACTCGTCGTAGGCCTCCCGGGTCGGTTCGAGCGAACGCGCACCCCGCTCGGCGAGCAGGTGCAGGCACTCGACGACGTAGTGGACGGCCACCTCGATCCCGAAGTTGTTGCCCGCTCCGTGGCTCGGATTGGCGTTGGGGGACGAGGTGATGAACAGATTCGGGAAGCCCGGTACGGTGCCTCCACGGTACGCCCGCGGGTTGCCGGACCACTCGTCGACCAGGGTGCGGCCGTCACGACCACGAATGTCCATGGTGGACAAGAAGTCCAGGTGGAAGCCGGTCGCGTACACGATGACGTCGACCTCGACGAGGTCCCCGTCCGGGGTGACGATCCCCTCCGGGACGATCCGGGCCGGCTCGGCGACGAGGACGTCGACGTGCTCGCGGGTGAGCGCCGGGTAGTAGCCGCCGGGATCGCGGATGATGCGCTTGCCGAACGGCGCGAAGTCGGGGGTCACCTTCGCGGCCAGTTCGGACCCGGCGCCGAACGTCCGATCGATGTAGGCGAGGCAGTCCTGCAGCAGCATGTCGTTGGCGCGGGAGATCGACAGATGCGTCGACGCCCACTCGGAGTCGACGATCACCACGGGGTACGCGCTGTCCGCCGACCCCCAGAAGGCCTTGACCCGCAGCCAGTTCGCGTAGAACGGGACATGCCGCGAGAGCCACCGGTGGTACTCGGGGACGTCGTCGCTCTCCCGCTTGCGCGGCGCCACCCAGTGGGGTTGACGCTGGAACAACGTCAGATGTGCGACGTCGTCGACGATGGAGTCGACGATCTGGGCGGAGGTGCAGCCGGCACCGATCACAGCGACACGCTTGCCGGTGAGGTCGAGCGACGGGTCCCACTCCCCCGAGTGGACGCTGATGCCCGCGAAGGACTCTCGCCCCTCGACGCGAGGGTACTGCGGCCGGTTGAGGTAGCCCAGCGCGGTGATCACCGCGGCGGCGTGCGTCACCGATCGAGTGCCGTCCGACGACCGCGCATGGATCTGCCAGCGATGCGCCGCCTCGTCCCACACCAGCGACTCGACCTCGGTCCCGAAGCGGGTGTGGTCGCGGATTCCGTGCCTGTCGGCGACGTCCCGTAGGTAGTCCCGATACTCGCCGCCCTTGGGGTAGTAGCTGGTCCAGTCGGGGTTCAGCTCGGAGGACAGGGAGTAGTACGAGGCGGGGGTGTCGACGCCGACGCCCGGATAGTTCTGGATCAGCCAGGTGCCGCCGAGGTCCTCGTTCCGTTCGAGGAGTTCGTACGAGATCCCCTCGCGCGTAGCGGCGACCGCGGCCGCAACGCCCGCCAGGCCGCCGCCGATGATCGCGAGGTCGAGGGTGTCCGGCAGCGGCGTCGTGCGCGGCAGGACGGGCTGCGCGCGATGGAACCCGCCCTGCTCGGTCAGCATCGGCAGGAACTCGCTGCCGGGGGTCACGCCGAGCGCCAGCGGGACGAGTCGCGCGAACAGCGCGGGGTCGTCCGGCGCACCCCCGCGACCGCCCCCGCCCCCTGCGGTCAGGACAGCGATCAACTCGTCGACGATGGCCGCCACCGTGTCGGGGTCGGTGACGCCGGCCATCTCCGGCGCGTCCGGGACGTGCGAGATCGCGTCGGCATGCCGATCGAGCACGGCCACGTCGCCGGTGATCTGCGCGAGAACCGCCAGCAGGACGCCCGGATCCGCCCGTTGCAGGTGGGTACGCAGCAACTCGGGGTCCAGCGAGTGGGCCTGATCGACGCCGGCCGTCGACGACACAGCAGTACCAGAAGTCATTGGAATCTCCTTGCAGGCCTGCGCATCCGAGGCCCGACTATTCATGAGGAGGTGGGAGGACGAGCGCTCGCACACCCGGTGCGCAGCGATTGTGAGGAGCAAAGTTAGGCCACCGACGGGAGGCTGTCAATACTCGAATTCCGTAATTCAGACTCTCAGTCTGGTTTTTTGCCCGAGAGTCTGTTCAAACCGTCTCGAGTGGGCTACCGTCCGATTCGACGCACCGGCCCGTGATGCGCACTCGCCACGGTCAGGCCTGAATCCCGAGAGGACGACCCATGCTCGAACTCGATCCCGACGTCGCGGCCTACCTCGGCACCCGCGAGAACTGGGTTCCCATGCACGTGGCGGGCGTGGACGCCGCCCGCGCCGCCTTCGAGGCGTTGCCGCAGCCCCCGGCCCCGGCATGCACCGCGTCGAGGACCGCGTGGTCGACGGCCCGCACGGCCCGCTGCGGCTGCGGATCTACCGCCCCGTCGACGCACCGAACCTCCCGGCGATCGTGTACTTCCACGGCGGCGGGCTGGTGATCGGGAGCATCGACACCTTCGACCGACTCGCCCGCCTGCTCGCGCAGGCATCCGGCGCAGTCGTCGTCAGCGTCGACTACCGACTCGCCCCCGAGCACCCCTACCCGGTCGCCACCGACGAGGCGTACTTCGCGACGCTGTGGACCAGCGACAACGCCGCCGACCTCGACATCGATCCGACCCGCATCGCCGTCGCCGGGGACAGCGCCGGCGCGACCCTCGCGGCCGGGGTGACGCTGCAGACCCGGGACGAGGGCGGCGTGCCGCTGGTGTTCCAGTTGCACCTCTACGCCGGGATCGACCGCGACGACACCAAACCCTCGGTGGTCGAGTTCGCCGACGGCCCGATCATCACCGCCGGCGACTTCGCGTGGACGAAGAACCTCTACCTCGGCGACGACCCGAGCCGGGACCACCCGTACGGCGTGCCGAGCCTGGCCGAGGACCTGTCCGACCTGCCGTCGGCGATCGTGGTCACCGCGTCGCACGACCCGAGCCGCGACGGCGCCGAGGACTACGCGCACCGCCTACGCGATGCGGGCGTACAGACCGCGGTACTGCGCTATCCCGGTGTGGCACACGGCTTCCTGATGCACGCCGACCACCATGACCGGGCCCGGCTGGCACTCGCCGAGATCGGCGGCCTGATGCGCGCCAAGTTCGCATAGAACGAAGGAGAAAGCAATGCAAGATCTGTCCGGCCGCGTGGCCGTGGTGACAGGAGGAGCCAACGGCATCGGGCTCGGATTGGCTCGCAGGTTCCTCCGGGAAGGAATGCAGGTCGTCGTTGCCGACAACTCGGCCGGCGATCTCGCTCGCGCCGAGGGAGAGTTGGCACAGCTCGGGGACGTCCTCGCGGTCGAGGTCGATGTGGCCGACGCGAACTCGGTCCAGCATCTGGCGGACGCAACCGTCGATCGATTCGGCGCTGCGCACGTGTTGTGCAACAACGCCGGAGTCGGCGGCCTGCAGCGATTTTCGACCACCAATCAAGCCACCTGGGAGTGGACGATGGGGGTCAACCTGTGGGGTGTCATCCACGGCTGTCGGATATTCCTACCGATCCTGGCAGCACAGGACCGGGCCTACATCGTCAACACCGCGTCGGTGGCCGGGTTCACGACCGGTCCGTACATGGCTCCGTACAAGGTGACGAAGGCTGCCGTCATGGCGCTGTCGGAGAGTCTGTCCAACGAGTTCGCCACCGAGTACCCCCACGTCGACGTCGCTGTGCTGTGTCCCGGACACACCGCCACGGCGATCCGCAACGACGAACGGAACGCACCCGCGGGTCACATCTCGCGAGCCGAGGCCGATCCGGGTCTCGAGGATCTTCGCGAGAAGTTGAACAGGGCGAACGAGGAGCAGGGCATGTCCACCGACGACATCGCCGAACTGGTCGTACAGGGCATGGCGGCCCGCAAGACGCACATCTTCCCCACCCGGAATGGCTGGACAAGTGGCAGGAGCGGGTCGACAACGCGAAGGCTCAGGTGTAATTCCGACGTAGCAGCGCGTCGGGGTGAACGAAGTGGGGTGTCGAGGGGACACTGGGACCGAACGCCCGAACACTTCACGTCAGATGAAGGAGAACACCCGTGCGCATCGTGGTCAGTGAGTTCATGAGTCTGGACGGCGTCGTGCAGGCCCCCGGCGGACCCGAGGAGGACACCGACGGCGGCTTCGCCCACGGCGGCTGGTCGCATCCGTACTTCGACGTGGAGGTGATGGGCGGGGCGATCGGCGCCGCCGCGGAGAAGACGGAGGCGCTGCTGTTCGGTCGACGCACGTGGCAGACGATGGCGGCCGCATGGCCGGAACGCGCCGGCGACCCGTTCGCCGAACACATGAACAGCATCCGCAAGTACGTGGTCACCGACACCCTCACCGACGATCAGCTGACGTGGTCCAACACCACGCGTATCCCCGGCCGCGACGCCGTCGCGGAGATCCGGAAGCTGCGGGACACCGAGGGCGGGGACCTGTCGGTGATGGGCAGCACGACGCTGGTGCGCGCTCTGCTGCGCGAGGGCCTCGTCGACGAACTCCTGCTGATGATCGAGCCGGTGCTACTCGGCGGCGGCAAGACGATCTTCCCGGATGACGGTGCCCAGCGCCCCATGAAGCTGGTCTCGTCGGTCACCACGGGTACCGGAGTGCTCGTGTGCACCTACCGGCCGGCCGCCGAGTAGCAGACCAGGTCAGTGTGCGTAGATGCCCGGGCGGCGAGCCGACCACGGCATCGCCTGCTCCAGGTCGGCGGCGAGGGCCAACAGCGTGGCCTCGTCGCCGTACCGGCCGACGAATTGCAGGCCGATCGGCCAACCCTGGCTCGACTCGGCGAGAGGGAGCGAGATCCCGGGATTGCCGGTCGCGTTGAACAGGCCGGTGAAGGGCCCGTACTCGAAGATCCGGTTGTACCAACCACGGGCGTCGAGCGAGTCGTCGTCGGAGTTCAGGTGCCCCAGAGGCAGATTCGGTCGCGCCGAGGTCGGCGTCAGGAACACGTCGTAGCCGGTGAGGAACCGGGCGACCTCGCGTCGGGCGACGTTGAACTGGTGCTCAGCGGCGAAGATGTCGCGGGCAGTAAGCGTGGCGCCGTACTCGGCGCACACCAGCGTCGTCGCCTCGAGGTGCTCCCGTCCGGGAGTGAATCCCCCCATCTCGGCGGCAGTGGACACGATGTCTCCGAGGAAGCTGCACCAGGCGTCGAGGTTGGCCTTGTCGAACGCCTCTGCGTCGATGCGCGGCGCCGCCTCCTCGACGTGATGGCCCATGTCGGCAAGCCGAGCCGCCGTATCCGACACGGCCCGAACGCATTCCGGATCGACCGCACGATTCGCGTCGTAGGGAACCGTACTGAAGGCGATCCGCAGCGGGCGTGAACCGCGGGTGATCAGCTCGCTGTACGACGCGTCCTCTGCGGGGAAGAGGTACTTGTCGCCCGGTTCCGACCCGTGCACGGCGTCGAACAGGGCCGCGCAGTCCCGCACGGTCCGGGTGACGGCGAATTCGATGCCCAGCCCCAGGAGCGGGTCGCCGTAATCGGGTCCGGCGGTGATGCGGCCGCGGCTCGGCTTCAACCCGACGAGGCCGCACGCGGCGGAGGGGATGCGGATCGAGCCGCCGCCGTCGTTGGCGTGCGCGAACGGGAGCGCTCCGGCCGCGACGAGGGCGGCCGAGCCACCGCTCGAACCGCCCGGGCTGCGCGTCGGATCCCACGGATTGCGGGTGGGCCGGCCGTACGCGATCGCCTCGGTCGTCGCGTTGAACCCGAACTCGGGAGAGGTGGTGACGGCCATCGTCGCCAGGCCGGCGCGGCGGAATCGGGTCATCAGCGCGTTGTCGTACGAATGCTCGATCCCGGCCCCGAACAGGCGGCTACCGTTGCGCTGCGGCACACCGGCGGCATGGGTGATCAGGTCCTTGATCGCGAACGGCACGCCCCGGAAGGGCCCGGACGCGTCGTAATCGAGCGGCTGCGCGAAGCGCTCTCCGGCGACGGCGCCCAGCTGCGGGTCCACCTGGTCGATCGCGGCGGCGGCCGCGGCCTGCACTTCCGCGGCGGTGACGTCGCCGGCGGCGATCAGTGCCGCGAGTTCGGTCGCGTCCCGTGAGGCGTAGTCGGCGATTTCCATGGCATCCTCCGTGGCTCGTTCATCGCTGGAGCTGTGAACGTAGGTTCCTCGGAACGCCACGACATCCGTCGATCTACGGATGCGGAAGGTTCGGGCCGCCGTGACAATCCGCGCGCCGCCGCGAGACCACGACCCGGGCCGGCATGTGACGTGGGGCATACTCTCGTCATGGATGTCGCGGCAGACCGATTGCAGGCAGCCCTACGGCTGCGGAGCACCGTCGAATCCGTCTCCGCCGAAGCCGGCTCGACCGACATCTCCGTCGCCCGGATCCTGTTCGAACTCGCCGACGCGGTCCCCTACCAGAACGCGGCGCTGTCGTGGTGGGATCCCGTCGCGGGTACGCACCGCACCAGCGCGAGCCTGGGCTACCGCACGGACTCCATCGACGTGGTGAACAGCTGTTTGCAACTGCATCCGATGTTCACGCAGCTGCGGGAACAGGGACTTCCCATGCGACTCTTCGACGTTCCCGAACCGATGCGAACCGGGCCCGTGTTCGAGTCGATCTTCTTCCACAAGTACAGCGACGGGCTCAGTCAGTGCCTGCACGCGCGCGACGGTCGCTACATCGGGATGCTCAACATGAGCACCACGGGCGAGCACCGGTTCGACGAGCTGTCGGTCGTCACCGTCACCCTGCTCAGCAACGTGCTGGCCGAGGCGCTCGACCCGCTGGCGCGGCGGGTGCCTTCCATGCCTCGGGTGGGGCCCGCCGACGCCGCGCTGGTCGTCTCCGCCGACGGTTCGGTTCGCGCGATGACCGCCGAGGCACCGGTCGGCTTGTTCGGAGCGGGCACGCCGGGCGGCCGGCTTGCCCGCGAGGTCGCCGCGTCGGCCCAGTCCGCGGATTTCGTCTTCGTCGGCGCGGGCTCGGTGCTGCGGGCGCGGATGGATCCGGCCCGGTCCGGCGGCACACTGGTGGTGTGCCGCCCGGACGATCCACCGATGGAGTTGACCGCCCGCGAGGCGGAGGTGCTCGCACTGCTGCCGACCGGCGCCTCCAACAGCGCAATTGCCACGCGCCTACGGATCGGGGCGGCCACCGTCGCGACGCACCTGGAGCGAATCCTGCGCAAGATCGACGCACCCAATCGGACCGCCGCGGCGGCGACCGCCGCGCGGTGGGGGCTGACGCCGATCTGAGGCGCACGCCGACCGCGGCCTACCGCAGCGCGTCGGCCCGGTCGTTGCGTTGCGTGTTCACGAGCGAACCGTCGGTGGCGAGCGCGTAGTCGGCGCCGACGAAGACCTTTGCCGCCTCGGCCGAGCCCTTCGTCACGTAGTCGAGGAAGGCAACCTCCAGGGCCGCGAACACCGAGTTGGCGGGGCCGTCCAACGGCTTGCCGTGGCTCGCGCCGCGGACCGTCGTCAACCACGCGGGGGCCTGCACCTGCGGGTACTGGACGAGCGTCGGCCAGCCTGCCGGGTGAACGATGAAATCCGCACTGCCGGTGGCGATCAGGGTCGGCACCGTCGACGGCGGTACACCGATGCCGAGGGTCGCGGGACCGGGTTCGATCGCGAGCGCGCCCGCCACACGGAACTCCGGGTCGAACTGCGCGCCGACTGTCTGGAGGCGACCGCCGGAAATCAGCGCGGAGCCGCCGCCTGCGGAGTGGCCCGCGACCACCGTCCGCGTGAGGTCGATGTGTCCGTGCAGCGGACCGGCCGCGTCGGCGTTCGCGGCCGCGGCGGCCTGCGCGCCCATCTCGTGGGCGAGGCCGAACCAGTTGACGAGCGAGTAGTTGACCGCGACGACGTAGCCGTGGCTCGCCAGGTGCCGGGCGGTGGAGTCGTAGATGCCGGGTTCGACCAGGATGCCGGGCGTCCACAGCACGAGCGGCAGCGCGCCGAGTCCGGCGATGTGGTCGGGGTAGTCAGACTCCACCCCGGCGGGGCTGCGCAGACCGGCATCGGGGAAGGTGCCGAAGCACTGCAACTCGTCCTGGACGTCGAACCCGAGGTGGACGACGCGCACGTACAGGTCGGTCAGACCCGCGCAGTCCTGCGGGGTGCGGGTCTGCGCGACCGAATGCGTTCCGGGAGAGCCGAACTGCTGCTGGATCGCCGACTCGGACGCGGGAACCACACCCATCGGAGTGAGGCCCAGGGAGCCCGTATCCGGTGCGGCGGCGGCCGCGAACGGTGCAGCCGCCGCCGGTGCGAGAACGACGGCAGCGGCCGTGAGACCGGCGCCGAGGACACGGGCAACTGTGTGACGCATGAGTGCCTTCCTGCGGTGGATCTTGATCAAGGCAATGCTGCCATGGGGGTGTGCAGCAGCGATCCTCGTCCCGCCCGATCCACCGGTCTACCTCGACCGTCACGCCGAAAGCCTTGCAGCCGAGGCACTTTACGACGACGCCGCCGCGCCGACGTCAGGCAGCCATGGACGTTGATCGCAGCGAACGGCACCAGCAGGATTTCCTCGTCGACTAGCTCCGATCGCACCTGAGATCATCTGACCGGCTTATGATCGCCCAAACGCTCCGTCTCCCCGACTGGCTCGGTCGGCGGCGACGCGAGTGGCGCGCCGACCGGGAACTCTTCGATCGGCCCGTTTCACCGGACGCGGGGAGTTCGACTCGAAACACCGACCGTTCCGAGGCCACGATGGATGCTCCCTGCGCGAGGATCCACCGTTCGTCGAACGGCGAGATGGCGTCCATGCGGCGCTCGCTCGCCAGTTGCGCGAGGCGGGTCTTCAGAGCGGCACCAATCCCCAAGGTAACTACCGTCTTTCGCCCCCACGGTAGCCGCGCCCGGAGTTCGTCGAGGATGTCTTCGACAGCGTCGCCGCCGATGTAGGTGACCGGATATCGGAATGCATGATGGATACCGCGGGTCCACAGATCGAATGACACGGCCACGATGTCGGACCCTTCGGCGGCGAACACGATCGCGGTGCGAGTGTCGCGTAGCTCCGGCATCGACTGGATGTAGGCGATGCGGGCGTCGGTCACGCTGACGAGAGTGACGATTCCCGTGCCGTGAGGCTCCAATGTCGCCGCGAGCGCCGAGGCGATCTTCGTGTCCGATGAGACGACACCGGTGATTCTCGGGCTCAAACCGATGCTCCGGGCCCGTCTGATCAGGACCGTGGCGGCTTCGACCACGGCATCGAACCCCACATCCGGCGCCGACGAGTCGCTGCGTCGGTCGATCGGGCCGAGTTCCGGTGCGTGTGCGTCTAGTAGAACTGCCTGGACAGAGGTGGCATCGAGAGCGATGCCGATCGATTCACGCACGACGTCACCGGGGAGCGTTCTCGGTGGAGACGAGCCGCAGATCGAGTGCCGAGGCCGTCAGGTCCGGCTCGGACAGCGCCACGGTCACCGTCGGCGCCAGTCGGGGCGCAGCGGAGTCGTGCGGGGAGCCGCAGTGCTGACGTGGTAGACGCCGGCGACGAGGCCGACGAACGCGAAGCTGCCGGTCTCACTGGTAGTGATCTGGCGATTGATGATGTGGCCGCACCGGTCTTGTCCGGCGAGGGTCACGACCGCTCCGGGCACCGGCGTTCCGGATTCGTCGAGGACGACGTCCGCGATCCGACCGCTGGCCCGAACAGCGTCCGTGCTCGGACGGACGGCCGGATCCAGTGCCGCATCGACGCCGCGCGGATCGCATCCTGCCGGCCGCTGGGCGAACTGCAGTCGTGTTGCGTTCGACATGACGAACGTGATCGGGGATGTTCCGCTCAACGTCGCCCAGGTGGCGATCGCGGTACCGGGCGCCGCCGAGGCGTCCAGCGCGACGACTCGGGTTGTCCGCGCGTTCGGTGCGAGATCACCCAGCGTGCAGGTGAGTACGGTCGTGACCCCCGCGTCGACGAGTCGAGAATCCGGTCGGCAGAAATCGGGAACGGTCTCGATACTCAGGCCCTTCCAGATCGGCAGAGTCACTGTGGCGTTGGCGATTCCGGTGGCGCCGGAGTCGATGTCGACGACGAAGGCCACGCGGTCGCCCGAGCGGACGATTCCGTTCGACGAGCCCGAGTCACCTCCGAGACTGGTGCTGGGATCGAACGGCGGCGTGCCGTCCATCTGCGTGAGCGCGATGGTCGGGGTCGGCGCGGATGACGCCGCCGCCTCAATTTCGGTGCCGCCGGCACCGAATCCCTTGAATGCCAATGCAGCAACAGCGGCGCTAGCCGTCATTACGACGATGACCGAGCCGCGGCGACGCGCGGGCAGGAACGACCTCAAGACACTTCCTTCGATGTTGTCCGAGGATCCCGACCCCCGATGTGCGGGGATCCCGGGGATATTTGCCGTCTTCATCGAATCCCGCGCCAATGCCCCCGACCGCGCGCAAAGGGATGAGTGGCCGGGTGAATTGCGAAGAAAGGGATGAATCGGGGGTGAAGTGGTGACGACCCGGTCACAGCGGGAGGTGAAGTCACCGCCCCGACTGGGTGGATAGAGTCGAGTACAGCCAGACCCGTGGTCCTGACCGCATCGCCGCACTCGCACCTCACGTCGAAGGATTCAGATGATCGACCCGAGCAACGGCGACGACGTCTGCGGCGTCCTGGGTAGACGGACTCCCCCGCGCCGGCTCCAGAAGCTGCTACAGCGCGATGATCCGCTGACGGTCATTCGCGGACCCCACGGGTTCGGCAAGAGCCATCTTGCGAGGTGGTGGGCCACATCGGACACCACCGACGGCGCAACCGGCGTGTGTGTTTCACCAGATTCCGGCTGGGAGGGTGCACAGCTGTGGAATGCGGCGGCAGACGGGCTGAAGACTGCCGGTGTAATCGCCCCAGATGCCGCCATCGCAGGCGATCGATCCGCCGTCGACGATGTGTGTCGACTGCTCATGCACGTACGACGCCCCATCAGGCTCGCGTTCCTCCGCCTCGAGGTGGTCGCCGACCGCGGCGTCGACGAACAGATCCACCATCTGGTCGACGTGTGCCCGATGGTGGACGTCGTCGTCACCGTCTCCGGCCGAGCACTGTTCCCCTATCGCGGCACACTCGAATCAACACACCATCTGATCGACGGCGAGGTCCTACGACACAACCTCGACGACATGCGAGAGGCGGCCGAAAGTGCCGGTATCGAGCTGCGACCCGGTGAACTGGAGATCCTCCACGACGCCACAGGAGGCCTGCCGGCGCTGACCGGAGTCGTCCTCGAGGTCGCGGCCGAGCTCCCCACACTTCCCCGCCGCGCACATCTCCTCGAGGATCGTGTCGGCACAGCGGTCACGGCTCAGGTCGAGGCCACGGTACTGGCCACAACTGCCGCTGTCGAGCATCGCTCGTTCCTGACAAGGATGGCGACAGCGCACTTCCTGACAACGAGAATCGCGCAGTTCCTCGACGGCAATTCGGATCCGGCACAATGCCTCCGCGCCCTCGAGGACGCGGGAGTCGTCGACCACCTCGACACCGCCGACGGCGATACCTGGATTCTGCCGCCAGCGGTGCGAGACGTCCTGTTCGAAGGCCAACGCGCCGACGGCCTGCACCCCGAAGCGCGCCTGGTCCACCTCGCCAACCACCACCTTGCTCACGGCGAGCCCGGAGCTGCCCTACGCTGCGCCACCGACGCGCGGCAGTGGGCACTGGTCACCGACATCGTCGAAACACATCTCGCAACCCTGGTCGGAGCGGACCTCTCGCTGCTCAGCCAGGCTCTACGCGCGATCCCTCCCCGAATGCTCGTAACCCGTCTGCGCACCGACATGACCCGGGAACTACTCGCTCTTCTGCACGGCGACCTGCCACCGAACGCGCGGATCCACGGACCTCACAAGTCGGCGCCCCCGCGGACGCTGCCGGAGCTCCGGCTCGCCACTCACCACACTATGGTGCTTCGACTCTCGGGTGCCTACGAACGAGCCGCCGAGGCGACAGACCGTCTCCGCCGAACGGCGGCCTCCGTCTTGGAATCAGCCCCGCATGACCTCACCACCAACGACCTGCCCTTCCTTCGGATGCAGTGGTCACTCACGTACCAACTGGCTGGACAGTTTCCCGACGCCGTCTCCGAGCTATGGATCGCGCACCGGCTCGGTCAGACACAAGGGCAGCAGTACATCGCCCGGAACGCCGCAGGAAACACAGCCCTTCTGTGGGCACTCGCCGGCGACCACGCACGTGTCCACGAGTGGCTCGAACTCGAACACGAACACGCGCATGCCACGACCGATACCTGGGCTGACGCACTCACCCGGATCGGCGGCCTGACCGCGCAGGCACTCGCCGCCCTCGACATGGGAGACACTACGCAGTCCGAGAGAGCACTCGAGGAACTCGAGGACCTGCCCCCCGTGGTGGAACTGTGGCCGTTCGTGGTTCACGCTCGCAGCAGACACGCCATCGCCACCCTCGATCCCGCCTCCGGCCTCGAGGCGCTGTCCAAGTTCACCACCGAACGGGCAAGAGTGAAGGGCGAATTCGCGCGATCGCTCGTCGACGCCACCGAACTCGAGATCCACCTCGCCCTCGGCGACGGCGGCCGCGCCATGAAGCTCGCCCGAAACATGCGCTGCGACCATCCGTGGGACACCGTCGCCGCCGCCCGCGCCCATCTACTGACCGGCAGACATCACACCGCGATCAACATCTGCCGTCGATACGACTGGCTCGCAAGCCCTTACATTCGGTTCCATCTCGACTCTCTCATCATCGAAGCGGTCGCTCTGAACGAAACCGGCAACTCGAACAGCGCCCGCCACCTCTGGACCCGCGCATGCGACATCGCTCGCCGGACCGGATGCGCGAGCTCACTTTCGGGTGTCCCGGGTGACTCCGTTGCCGCACTCGCAGCCGTCACCGGAACCAGCTTCCCGCTCGCCTCAGACCGACCCCACTACCCCGCCGAGGTCCACTTCCCTGACCTCACCGACCGCGAAGACGCCGTACTGAACGGACTGGCACAAGGGATGACGGCCGGTGAGATCGCGGATGCGCTCCTCCTCGCAACTTCAACCGTGAAATCACACCTGCGCACTCTCTATCGCAAACTCGACGTCCATACGCGCCGCGAGGCGGTCGACGCTGCACGTGACCTCGGCTTCCTCGACGACCCGCGCGGGGCCCGCGCGGGCCGGCCGTCACGCGATGAGACGCTTCACTCCGAGTGCGCTGAAGTGCAGGACCGCCCAGATCATCACCAGCGGCCAAAGTGCATAAGGAACGACGATCGTGGCCGCCACGGTGAGGAACTTCCGCACCGACTCCCTGTCCTTGATGAAGATGCTGCCCCCATACCCAATTCCTCCCGGTTCCGGGGTTCCTCCCCACCCCACGTGTCGGGAGTCTAAACAGCATGACGATCAGTTGTCAGGATTGATCTCGATCAACGACACCACCGCGACTTGGCCGCGTTCGTCGGCGGCCGCGACAGTGTCAAACCCTCGTGGTGCCCGCGGGCGACAGATCGAGACCGATTGCCCTGAACGTCTCCGACGACGCACGTGAGGACCGACCCTCGAACGAGAAAGCCCCTCACCTGCAGCAACAGGTGAGGGGCCCTGGCGGAAGCGGAGGGATTTGAACCCCCGGTGGGTTTTACGCCACGCTCGCTTTCAAGGCGAGTGCATTCGGCCGCTCTGCCACGCTTCCGTGGCGAATCCTAACCGCATCGGTCGAGTGGGGCGAAACCACTCACCCGATTGCGCGGTCACCGATGGCGGCGTCGACCTTCTCGAACACGTCGGCGACGGCCTTCATCTCCTGATTGCTGAGCAGGTCGATGAGGTATTTGCGGACGCCGGAGAGGTGCGTGGGCGCCGCCTCGGCGAGCCGTCGGCGCCCCTCGTCGGTGAGGACGGCCAGGACGCCCCGACCGTCCTCGACGCACTGGCTGCGCTCCACCATGCCCTCGGACTCCATCCGGCGGATCTGGTGGGTGAGCCGGCTGCGCGACGACAGCACGCCGTCGGCGAGGTCGCTCATGCGCACGGAACCGTCCGGCGACTCCGACAGCATCACGAGGATCCGGTACTCGGCCAGGGACATGTCGTGCGCGGACTGTAACTCCCGATTGAGGACCCCCATGAGCCGCTGACTGCCGTCGATGAAACCGCGCCACGCGCGCATTTCCTCGGCACCGAGCCACGCCACCCCGGCACCCGTGGTTACTCGAGCATCTGCTGTCACAAATGCATAGTAGTGCTACCTATCGCCCGACCGTGCGAAGGATGCCCGAATTGACCTCCGCCACGCTGGACAAACCGGCCAACCCCATTGTGACGTCCAAATCCGCCAACAGAATTCGCAGTGCGTGCCGCACGCCGTCGGCACCGGCGAGCCCCAGTCCGTAGACCCACGGCCGCCCGTAGAGCACCGCGTCGGCGCCGAGGGCGAGCGCGATCAATACGTCTGCACCGCAACGGATCCCGGAGTCCACGAGAACCGTGGCCCGGTCCCCGACCGCGGCCGCGACGGGGCCGAGGGCGTCGAGCGCGGCGATAGCGCCGTCCACCTGCCGGCCGCCGTGGTTGCTCACGATCACACCGTCCGCGCCCGCATCGACGACGACACGCGCATCATCCTCGTGGACAATGCCTTTCACCAAAACAGGGAGACCGGTCCACTCGGTTATCTTCGCGATGTCCGCGGCCCGCAGCACGTGGTTGCCGAACAGCGACACCCACGTGAGCACCGCCATCTGCATCGCCTCGGCGCTCTCCTCCGGCGGCGCCGCCAGTCGCGCCCGGAAGACCGGGTCCGACAGGTAGTTCGCAATCCCCTGCGCACGCAGGAACGGCAGGTGACCGAGTTCGAGATCCCTTGGCCGCCATCCCATTCCCGGGGTGTCGACCGTGACGACGATCGCCTTGGCGCCGGCCTTCGCGGCCCGCTGCACCAGCGACTGCGCCAGTTCGTCGTCGGCGGGCCAGTACAGCTGGTACCACCAGTTGTCGCCCGACGCGGCGCCCACGTCCTCGATCGTCGACGACGCCGCGGTCGAAAGTACCGACCCGACACCGAGTTCGGCAGTCACCTCTCCGACGATCGTCTCCCCGTGCTCGCGAACCAGACCGAGCACCCCGATCGGGGCGGTGAGCACCGGCGCGGCCAGCCGGGTGCCGAGGATGTCGACGCTCAGGTCCCGCGCGTCCGGGGCGCTGGTGCCGCGCAGCATCCGCGGCACCAGCGCGCGGCGGGTGAACGCGTCGAGGTTCGCGGCCGCGGTGCGTTCGGTGGACGCACTGCCCGCGATGTACGCGTACGCCTCCGCGCTCAGCTCGGCCCGCGCCCGCGCCTCGAGGCCGGCGGCGGTCATCGGCAGCTCGGGCGCGCGCCCGATAGGCCGGTCAGGTAGATCTCGTTCTGCATGTTGCCGAAGAAGGTCACGCGGTGACGCTAGCGCGATCGGACTAGCGTCGGGGCATGTACGCGATCACGATTTCCGAGCCCGGTGGACCCGAAGTGATGTCCTGGACCGAGGTTCCCGATCCGACGCCCCGCCGCGACGAGGTCCTGCTCGACGTCGCCGCCACCGCCGTCAACCGCGCCGATCTACTGCAGCGCCGCGGGCTGTATCCGCCGCCGCCCGGCGCGAGCGACATCCTCGGCCTCGAGTGCTCCGGTGTGATCACCGAGATCGGCCGGACGTGCACGGCTGGAAGGTCGGCGACCGGGTCGCAGCACTCTTGGCGGGCGGCGGCTACGCCGAGAAGGTCGCGGTCCCGGCCACGCAGCTGCTGCCGGTGCCGGAGGAGCTGGACCTGCGGGCGGCGGCGTCGCTGCCGGAGGTGGCGTGCACGGTGTGGTCGAACGTGGTGATGGAGTGCGGCCTGCACGCCGGCCAGGTGCTTCTGGTCCACGGCGGCGGCGGGGGCATCGGCACCCACGCCATCCAGGTTGGCAAGGCCCTGGGCGCCCGCGTCGCGGTCACCGCCGGGTCCGCGGACAAGCTCGAACTCTGCGCCGAGTTGGGCGCCGAGATCCTGATCAACTACCGCGAGGACGACTTCGTGCAGGTGCTGCGCGAGGCCACCCGCGGCCGCGGCGCCGACGTCGTCCTCGACAACATGGGCGGGTCGTACCTGGACCGCAACGTCGACGTCCTCGCCCCCGACGGGCAGCTCGTCATCATCGGCATGCAGGGCGGCCGCAAGGGCGAACTGGACATCGGCAAGCTGCTCGGCAAGCGCGGCCGGGTGCTCGCGACCGGGCTGCGCGGACGCCCCGAGACGGGGCCGTCCAGCAAGGCAGCGGTCATCGCGGCGGTGCGGGACAAGCTGTGGCCGCTCGTCCGCGACGGCATCGTCCAGCCGATCGTGCACGCGGAACTGCCGATCGGGGAGGCGCCCACCGCGCACGAGATGCTCGACTCCCCGACACCGTCGGGAAGGTGGTCCTGAGCGTCCGGGAGGACTGATCGGGACCGAAGGCCGGTTCAGCCCAGCGTCGACAGGTGCCGGACGAGCTGGTTGATCTCGTAGCGGGTGGTGTAGGGCGCGAGGCCGATGGTGATCGCGCCCCCTCGTCGTTGACCCCGAGCGCGTCGAGCAGACGGTTCCCGGACTGGGTGCCGCTGACGGTGGCGATGCGGTTGTCGGCGAGGTGCGCGGCCACCTTGTCGGCCGGTACCCCGGTGACGGTGAAGCTCAGCGTGGGCACCCGGATCGGGGACCGGCCGATGACCGTCACCTGCGGCAGCGAGTCGAGGGAGCGCATCAGGTACTCGAACAGCTGGTCCTGGTAGGACTGCAGCGAGCTGATGGACGTCTCGAGGCGCTGGCGACGGCTGCCGCTCGCGGTCTCCTCGAGTCCGGCCAGGTAGTCGATCGACGTCGTCAGGCCGGCGAGCAGCGCAAACTGGTGGCCGCCGACCTCCATGCGTTCGGCGCCGCGCGCGTACGGGTTGAGCGACACCGCGGGAATCCGGTCGAGGAGCGACGGATCGCGGAACACCAGCGCACCGACCTGCGGGCCGCCCCACGCCGGCGCGCTGACCGCGATGACGTCGGCGCCGAGATCGTGGATGTCGAGGTGCGCGTACGGGGCGGCGCCGACGGCGTCGACCACGATCAGGCCGCCGACCTCGTGCATGCGGTCGGCCGCGATGCGCACCGCCGGCGCCGCACCGACGACCGGCGACGCCGCCGTGAGCGCCATCAGGCGGGTGGTCGGCTGCACCAGTTCGGCGAACTGCCAACTGGGGAGCTCACACGTCTCGATCTCCACCTCGGCCCACCGGACCTGCGCGCCGTAGCGGCTCGCGACGCGCAGCCACGGCGCGACGTTCGCCTCTTCGTCGAGCCGGGAGAGCACCATCCCGGTGCCGAGACCCAGCCGGGAACTGAGCGACTCCGCCAGCCATGCCAGCAGCACCGCCCGGCCCGCGCCCAGCACGACGCCCGCGGGATCGCCGCCGACGAGATCGGCGACCGCCTCACGCGCGGCGTCGACGATCGCGGCGCTGCGGCGTGACGACACGTGCGGTCCCGTCGAGGACGATGCGGAGCCGCGGAAAGCCGTGGAGACCGAGCGGGAGACCGCGTCGGGGATCTGCATTCCGGCTTGCGGGTCGAGGTGCACCCATCCATCGCCCAGCGACGGGATCAGTCCCCGTACCCGGGCAACGTCGTAAGCCATGACCGACACTCTAGGACCCACTGTCAACGCCGTGTGACTCAGATCCGACTTTTCGGAACGTGCTCTAGCACACGTCACTTCCGGGCCCGGTCGCCCACCCTCGGCAATCCGGCGCCGAAACGTACAAGATGGAGCCATGACGCAACCGGAGAACGAACGCGTGCTCGTGATCGGACCCGACGGCCACCCCGTCCCCATCGGCCACGGTGGCGACCGCGCCGACGGCGGCCAGGCGGTGCCGGGCACCGAATCCGAGCAGGACGCTCAGGACTCGCTCACCGACATGGTGGAGCAGCCGGCGAAGGTCATGCGCATCGGCACGATGATCAAGCAGCTGCTCGAGGAGGTGCGCGCCGCGCCGCTCGACGACGCGAGCCGCACGCGACTGCGGGAGATCCACAAGTCGTCGGTGCGCGAGCTGGAGCAGGGCCTGGCGCCCGAACTGCGGGAGGAACTCGAGCGACTCACGCTCCCGTTCACCGACGACTCGGTGCCCACCGACGCCGAGCTGCGGATCGCGCAGGCGCAGCTGGTCGGGTGGCTCGAGGGGCCTGTTCCACGGCATCCAGACGGCACTGTTCGCGCAGCAGATGGCGGCGCGAGCGCAGCTCGAGCAGATGCGCCAGGGCGCCCTCCCGCCCGGGATGAGCATGGACCGCAGCACCGCGTGCAGGCGGCCGACGACGACTCCGCGTCGCCGGGAACCGGTCAGTACCTGTAGCCGCGCACCACGGTCCCGCGGACGATTCCACCGTGGGCGGTAGGCTCGGAACTCGTGTCAGCAGCAGCCTTGGATCACCAGCCGGCGTCCGACGCCGACACCGGCAACGTTGTGTCCGATTCGCAGACGTTCCGTCGTGCCTTCAAGGACCTGCGCGACGGTTTCGCGCAGCGTGAGCTGTGGCTCAATCTCGGCTGGCAGGACATCAAGCAGCGGTACCGCCGGTCGGTGATCGGTCCGTTCTGGATCACGATCGCCACCGGCGTGCAGGCCACCGCGATGGGCATCCTGTACTCGGCACTGCTGGGCATGTCGATCCAGACGTTCCTGCCGTACGTCACGGTCGGCCTGATCGTGTGGAATCTGATCAGCGCATCGATCCTCGAGGGCTCCGAGGTGTTCATCGCCAACGAGGGCCTGATCAAGCAGTTGCCGTCGGCGCTCAGCGTGCACATCTACCGCCTGGTGTGGCGGCAGATCCTGTTCTTCGCCCACAACCTGCTGATCTACGTGATCATGGTGTTCGCGTTCGGGGTGTGGCGAAACATGACGTGGACGGACCTGGCCGCCATCCCGGCGTTCGGCCTGATCATTCTCAACGCGCTGTGGGTGTCGATCGTGTTCGGCATCTTCGCAACGCGCTACCGCGACATCGCCCCGATCCTGAGCAGCCTGACGCTGCTGCTGTTCGTGCTCACCCCGATCTTCTGGTCCACCGACGTGCTCAAGGAGCAGGGTGGGCAGGTCGCCGAGCGAGCGAGAATCGCCGAGCTGAATCCGCTGTACCACTTCCTCGCCATCATCCGAGCGCCCATGATCGGCGCGGACCAGCAGGCCTACCACTGGTACATCGTGCTCGGCTTCACCATCGTCGGCTGGGCGGTCGCACTGTTCGCGCTTCGCAAGTACCGGGCCCGCGTGGCCTACTGGGTCTAGGGGATACCGACATGACGAGCAATGTGAGCATCGAGACGCATGGCGCGTGCGTCGATTTCCCCATCTTCGACGCGAAGTCGCGGTCTCTGAAGAAGGCGTTCCTCGGCAAGGCCGGCGGCACGATCGGTCGCACCGACTCCGATGTCATCGTGGTCGAGGCCCTGCGCGACATCACGATGTCGCTCAAGGATGGCGACCGCGTCGGACTGGTCGGACACAACGGCGCCGGCAAGTCGACGCTGCTGCGACTGCTGTCGGGCATCTACGAGCCGACCCGCGGCAGCGCGCGCGTCCGCGGCCGCGTCGCGCCGGTCTTCGACCTCGGCGTCGGCATGGACCCGGAGATCTCCGGGTACGAGAACATCATCATCCGCGGCCTCTTCCTGGGCAGACCCGCAAGCAGATGCTGGCGAAGATGGACGAGATCGCCGAGTTCACCGAGCTCGGCGAGTACCTGAACATGCCGCTGCGCACGTACTCGACCGGTATGCGGGTGCGCGTCGCGATGGGCGTGGTCACCAGTATCGACCCCGAGATCCTGCTGCTCGACGAGGGCATCGGCGCCGTCGACGCCGAATTCATGAAGAAGGCCCGCATCCGCCTGCAGAAGCTCGTGGAACGCTCCGGCATCCTCGTGTTCGCGAGCCACTCCAATGAGTTCCTGGCGCAGCTGTGCGACAGCGCGATGTGGATCGACCACGGCCAGGTGCGGATGCACGGCGAGATCGAGGACGTCGTGCGCGCCTACGAGGGCGACGACGCCGCCGACCACGTGCGCCAGGTGATCGCCGACATGGAACGTGAGCGCGCCGACGAGGAGCAGGCTTCGTGACCGAACGCATCGTCGGTGTCGTCGTCACCCACAAGCGTCGCGAGCTGCTCGCCGAGTCGCTGAAGGTGCTCGCCGGGCAGAGCCGGCCGCTCGACCACCTCGTCGTCGTCGACAACGCCGACGAGCCCGAGGTCCGCGCGCTCGTCGAGACAGCCGACGTCCCCACCACGTACCTGGGCTCCAAGCACAACCTCGGCGGCGCCGGCGGTTTCGCGCTCGGCATCCTGTACGCGCTGTCGCTGGGCGCGGACTGGGTGTGGTGCGCCGACGACGACGGCCGCCCCGAGGGCACCGACGTGCTCGCGACGCTGCTGGCGTGCGCCAAGCGGCACAACCTGGCCGAGGTCTCCCCCGTCGTGTGCGACATCGACCAGCCCGACCGGCTCGCGTTCCCGTTGCGCCGCGGCGTCGAATGGAAGCGGTGGCGTTCGGAGTTGGGCGACGACGACCTGCTGCCCGGCATCGCGTCGCTGTTCAACGGCGCGCTGTTCTCGGCCGCGGCGATCGACAGCGTCGGTGTGCCGGACCTGCGCCTGTTCGTCCGCGGCGACGAGGTGGAGGTGCACCGCCGCCTGGTCCGCTCCGGCCTGCCGTTCGGCACGCGCCTGCAGACCGCGTACCTGCACCCCGACGGCGCCGACGAGTTCAAGCCGATCCTCGGCGGCCGGATGCACACGCAGTACCCGGACAACGAGACCAAGCGCTTCTTCACCTATCGCAACCGCGGTTACCTGATGTCCCAGCCGGGGATGCGGAAGCTGCTGCCGCAGGAGTACGCCCGCTTCGGCTGGTACTTCCTCGTCGACCGGCGCGACCCCAAGGGCTTCGTCGAGTGGATGCGTTTGCGTGGCCTCGGGCGTCGCGAGCGGTTCGAGCGGCCCTCGTAGGCGATAGCTACCTCCCCGCATTTCGCCCTCCTCGACTCACCCCAGGTTTCATCCCGGCACTGACCGTCGAACCCTGGCAGCATGGGAGCGGACTCGACGTTCACACGCGAGAGGGGAACCACACGCATGTTCGATCGATTCCGGAAGTCTGCGCGACTCAAGGTGCAGCGGGCGGTCGCGGAGGTGGTCCGCGACTCCGACCGCCAGTCGCGGATCGAGCAGGAGAACCGGCACGACCAGCTGCTGGCGGAACTCGCCGCGAACAACGGCGAGATGAAACGGCTGCTCGACGAACTGACGCAGGCACGGGGGCAGGTGGCGGCGGTCAGCGAACGGCTCGACGAGCTCGAGCAGCGCACCCGACGCGACATCTCGCACGCGCTCGACATCCGCGCCAGTTCCGAGAGCGCGCAGTTCGCGGTCGATCACATGCCGACGGCCCCCGTGTTCTGGCACCCGCACGAGACGCTGCGGTACGGACTCGAGCTGGTGAAGGTCGACGGCCTGGCCCTCGAGTTCGGCGTCGCGACCGGCACGACGCTGCGGATCATCGCCGAATCACTGTGCCCCACCGGCCACGAGGTGTCGGGTTTCGACGTGTGGTCGGGCCTGCCGGAGGCGTGGCGGACCGGGTTCCCGGCGGGCGAGTTCGCGCAGCAGTCGATGCCGTCGGTGCCCGGCGCCCAGCTGGTGTCGGGCCTGTTCGAGGACACCCTGCCCGGCTTCCTCGCCGACCATCCCGGTCCGGTGGCCTTCGCGCACCTCGACGCCGACCTGTACTCCTCGACCCGCACGGTGCTCGATCTCATCGGTGACCGCCTGGTCCCCGGCTCGGTGCTCGTGTTCGACGAGTACTTCAACTACCCGGGCTGGCAGAACCACGAGCACCGCGCGTGGACCGAGTTCGTCACCCGCACCGGAATCGAGTTCGACTACCTCGCGTACACCGCGAACCACGAACAGGTCGTGGTTCGCCTACGTGAATGATCCTGCGACGGATCACTTCTCGTAGAGACGTTCCCAGTTTTCCCGGCTCGTCAGGCGCGGCACGGCCTCGCGGTACCGACGCTGGACGTCCGAACCCTGCTCCCGGAACTGCTTGAGCACCTTCGCCATCCGGGCGGTGATCTCCTTCGCCGCCTCCTTGTCGCGGCGGCGCACCCGCACGCCCGACTGCGACGCGTCGGTGACGACGGCGTGGTCGAACAGCGAGACGTGCCACCAATGCGACTCCGACGCAGGGATACTCGCGATTCCGTGCTGCGTCCGACCCAGCCACTGCATCGCGGCACGCTTGGCCAGGACCAGGTCCTCGCGGTCCTTGTCCGGCTCGGGGCCGGCGATCCGCGTGACCAGGTCGGCGGACCGGATGCCGGGGATGGCGTCGGCGGGATGCTTGACCGTCTCGGGGAAGCGCGACCGTTCCTGCCGGATCGCACCGAGGACGGCCTGGCCGCCGTCCTCGAGGACCTCCGGACCGAAGAGGAAGTCCTCGATACCGCGCAGCATCGTGTGCGCGAGGCCGTACTGCATCGACACCAGGAACTGGGAGATCTCGCGACCCATGGTCACGCTGAGCGCCTTCGTGTCGAAGTCGCTGTGCAGCGCGGACGCGATCAGCGAGTTCCGCACGCTGAAGTACTTGGCCCAGTCGTCGCGGTCCTTCCAGTGGAAGTCCGCGTGCCACACGCCGGCGTTCGGCAGGGTGACCGTGATGAATCCCGCTGCTCGAGCACGGATTCCGTACTCGATGTCGTCCCACTGGAAGAACACGGGGAGAGGAAGACCGATCCGCGAGATCACCTCGCCGGGGATCAGGCAGGACCACCAGGCGTTGTACCCGGCGTCGACGCGCTTGTTCTGGCGCCGCTTGATCATGTTGGCGTCGTGCAGCGAGTTGGCCGCCCACTCGCCGGCCTTGATCTTCGACAGGTCCGCTTCCTCCGCACCGACGTGCAGGTTCTGCGGGTTCATCAGGTACAGCATCTGGGCGCCGACGAGCATCGGTTCCGTCGTGACGTTCGCGAACGCGTTCATCCGCAGCACCGTCTCCGGCTCGCACAGGATGTCGTCGTCCATCAGGATCACGTTGGCGTGCTCATTGACCGCGGACACCTCGTAGATGCCGCGGGTGAAACCGCCCGCGCCACCGAGATTGGGCTGGCGGATGTAGACGAGCTTGTCCCCAGCGTCTTCGCGACCTCGGCGAACAGCTCGCGGTCGGAGACGTGGTCGGTGCCCTGATCGACGACGTAGACGGCGTCGATGCCGGCGGTCATGCCCTCGTCGCCGGCAATGGCCGCGACCGTCTGCGCGCAGTCGTCGGCGCGGTTGAAGGTGCAGATGGCGATGGCGGCGGGGCGGATCACCGACGGGGCCGCGACCGTCCACTCCAGATCGCGGACCTCGAGCCGGCCGTCGATCGCGGCGAACTGCAGCCAGAGCGAGCCGCCGTCGAGGTACGCGTCGAGCTTCGCGGACATCGTCGCCGTGCCGTCTCCGTCGACGTCGACGGTCTCGAGGACGCGCACGTTGCCGCCCGAGTCGGACGCGCACAGCAGGGCGCGGCCGCGGCCGGTCGCGGTGTGGGCGAACCGGACCTCGACCTGGTCGACGGTGGTCCAGCGCTGGTAGTAAGCGGCCGCGAAACGGCCGAAGTAGGCGTCGGTGTCCGCGACGGCACCCTTGTCGAGGTGCAGCGCGAACCGTTCGCGGTGCCCGGAACCGGACGTGATCCGCGCGTACATGCTGTCCTTGACCCGCGGCGTGGGACCGGAGAAGACGCCTCGCTGCACGACGAGTCGTTCCGGGGACTGCTGCTCGTGGACTGCGCCGCGAGCAGTCGCCGCGCTCCCGTTCGCAGGCGCAACCGACGCCGACTCGCTCATTGTGCTCCTCGCCATTTCCCGACATTCACGGCGGAACGCAGTGCCCACCCGAGTCGGAAGGGTATCAACCCGGGCCCTTCCCCTCCGGAGTCGAGGACCACCCGCGTGACCCGGACCTCAGCTCAGCGTTCCGATGCCGAGCGAGCCTGCTGCCAGCGAACCGATGCCCGTCTTCATCGAGCCGTAGGTCGCCGAGCCGGTGTTCATCGAGCCCAGATTGGTGGAGCCGGTGTTGGCCGACCCGACGTTGCCGGAACCGGTGTTGGCCGACCCGACGTTGGCAGACCCGGTGTTCGCCGACCCGACGTTGGCCGAACCCGTGTTCGCCCAGCCGATGTTGTCGGAGCCTGTGTTGGCCGAACCGGTGTTGTACGAGCCCGTGTTGTTCGGGCCGTTGTTGTTGAAGTCGATGCTGCTCCAGTCGGCGGTGCCCAGAGCCAGACTGCCCAGCCCGGCGACGACGGCGGCGCCGATCGCGCCGGCCCCCAGGTCCGCGGAGCTGACGTAGCCGACGCCGACCGCGTCCTGACACGGCACCGGCAGCACCAGACCCGGCGCGACCGCGTCGGTGACGTTGGCGAGCAGCCCTTCGACCCGGATCGGCGAGCAGGCCGGGGCGGCCGCGACGGGATCGGCGGCGGCGTTTCCGACGCACCCGACGGTCAGGGCCGTGAACGCGGACGCGACGACCAGCGTCCGGCGTGCGGCGTGAAAGCGGTGCGAGCTGTTCTGCGGTCCGGCCCCCATGCGAGCGCCTCCTACGGTGCGAGTACCGAGCGACTGATCCCCGACGCGAACGCTGGTCACGCTACCGCCCCGGCAGGACCGACGTGGCCGGATTGCGGGCTTCGACCCGACCGCGGTTACTGACCGGTGCGCGCGTACCCGGCCTCGGTGCCCGATTTCGCCGGACGCCACCACTGCTCGTTGTCCCGGTACCACTGGACGGTGGCCTCGAGCCCGCTGCGGAAATCGCGGTAGCGCGGCTCCCACCCCAGTTCGGTGCGCAACCGCGTCGAGTCGATCGCGTAGCGCAGGTCGTGCCCGGGCCGGTCGGCGACGAAGTCGAAGTCGTCCGGGTCCTTGCCGAAGATCTCGAGCAGCATCGCGATGACGGTGCGGTTGTCCACCTCGCCGTCCGCGCCGATCAGGTACGTCTCCCGGTCCGGCCACGCTCGAGAACCGTCCAGACCGCGCGGTTGTGGTCGTCGACGTGGATCCAGTCCCGCACGTTGCGGCCCTGCCCGTACAGCTTGGGCCGGACGCCGTCGAGCAGGTTCGTGATCTGGCGGGGAATGAACTTCTCGACGTGCTGGAAGGGGCCGTAGTTGTTGGAGCAGTTCGACAGCGTCGCGCGGATCCCGAACGACCGCGTCCACGCCCGCACCAGCATGTCGCTCGACGCCTTCGTCGACGAGTACGGACTCGACGGGTTGTAGGCGGTGGACTCGGTGAACCGGGCCGGATCGTCCAGCTCGAGGTCGCCGTACACCTCGTCGGTGGAGATGTGGTGGTAGCGCACGTCGTGGTCACGGACGGCCTGCAGCAGCGTGTACGTGCCCACGACGTTGGTACGCACGAACGGCCACGGGTCGGCCAGCGAGTTGTCGTTGTGCGACTCGGCCGCGAAGTGCACGACGGCGTCGGCGTCGGCCACCAGACGGTTCACCACGTCGGCGTCGGCGATGTCGCCGTGCACGAAGTCGATCCGGTCGGCGACGGCGTCCAGCGAGGCCCGGTTCCCGGCGTACGTCAGCGCATCCAGGACGGTGACCCGGACGTCGGGCCGTTCCGCGACGGTCTGGTGGACGAAGTTGGCGCCGATGAACCCGGCGCCGCCGGTGACGAGCAGCCTCATGTGCACGAACAGTACTCACGCGTCGGCGGCGGCGAAGCGCCGACAAGGTTTCAGGAGATGGCCCGGAACTGCTCGCCCACCGCGGTGATCTGTCCGTCGGCGTCGTAGAGCGCGGTGTCGGGCCCCTCCGGCCACGGCGGCAAGGAGAACCACGCCCAGCGCTGCAGATACGGCAGCGTCGTCATCATCGCCGCCGCAGCGGCAAGGAAATCTGCCTGGACCTGCGGTTTCATGACGTGGGCGCCGTCCTGGTACGTGATGAGGCTGAATTCCGTCAGCCACAACGGCAGTCCGTAGCGGTCGTGGACGGCCTCCAGGTATCGGCGCAGATCATCGACCGCTGCCGTGATCGAGAAGTCCTGCCGCAGCGCCGGCGAGAGATACCAGTGCAGGGGGATGAAATCGACGCGGTAACCACGCGATCGCGCGCCCGACATGAACAGGTCGAGCCATTTTCCCGACACATCGCCGAGTGAAGCAACTGCCGGTGCGCCGAGGGGAAGTCCGGTCTGCTGCAGCCGCGGCCAGGCCTCCAGCGCCGCCTCGACGGACATGTCGGCCTGGGAGAGCACGTCGGGTTCGTTGAAACCGAGCAAGACCGTTCCGTTCGACTTCGCGCGGCGCAGTGCATCGTCGGTCAGATCTCGCCTGCCCCAGATCATCGGCACGAACTCGCATCCGTCCGGGGTGTCGATCCCCTCGTGGTCGGGCGTCCACGTGTAGTACCAGCGTGCGCCTGAATCGGCGAGGCTCTTGCTGACCACCTTGCCCTGCCAGGCGCCCACGCCCGGCGACGGGCCGAGCGGCGGCGGGCGCCGCTCCTGCGTCGACAAGGACGACGAGGCGAACGCGTCCGCCCCACAGGCCGCGAGCCCGGAGGCAGCCAGCCCGAGGCCTCCGGCGATCAGTGCTCGGCGAGTCAGCCCGCGGGACGCACTCATAGGCGATAGCCCTCGGGGTTGAGCTTCTGGAAACGCCAGGTGTCGCGACACATAGTCGCCAGATCATATTCCGGTTTCCAACTCCAAGCGCGGCGAACAGCGCTGATGTCCGCGACCAGTCGCGGTACGTCGCCCGGCCGCCGATCGACGACGACGTAAGGGATGTCGCGTTCGGCCGCGGCCGCGAACGCCGCGCGGAGCTCGAGCACCGAAGTGCCCTGCCCCGTACCGAGGTTGAACAACTGCATGCCGGGCTGATCGTCCACGTGATCGAGGGCGGCAACGTGGCCGCGGGCAATGTCGACGACGTGCACGTAGTCGCGGATCGCGGATCCGTCGGGTGTCGGATAGTCACCACCGAAGACCTGCAGTCGTTCTCGCCTGCCCACCGCGACCTGGGCGAGGTACGGCACGACGTTGCGCGGTGTGCCGTGCGGGTCCTCGCCGAGCAGTCCGCTGGGGTGCGCGCCGATGGGGTTGAAGTACCGCAGGCTGACGGCGCGCAGGTCGTCGTGGTAGCGGCAGGACTGTTCGATCATCTGCTCGCAGGCGAGCTTCGACCACGCGTAGGGATTGGCCGGCGCCGCGGGCGCGGACTCGTCGAGATCCTCGGCGCCGGTGCTACCGAAGATGGAACAGGACGACGAGAAGACCATCCGGCGCACACCCGCCCGCCGCGCGGCGGCGAGGAGGGTGGCCGTACCGCCGACGTTGGTGTCGAAGTAGGCAAGCGGGATCTCCGTCGACTCACCGACGGCCTTGCGCGCCGCGAAATGGATCACAGCGTCGACCGAATGGCGGGCGAAGACCGCGTCCAAGGCCCTCGTGTCGGTGATGTCGACGCGCTCGAGGACCGGACGAGTCCCGGTGACCTCCCGGACGCGATCGAGGGCAAGTTCGTGTCCGGCAGAAAGGTCGTCGACCACGACGACCTCGTGCCCTGCCTCGATGAGCTCGACACACGTATGGCTACCGATGAACCCCGCGCCTCCCGTGACCAGGACGCGCAGTGGGCCCGTCGCGGGACGGGTTGTGACCGACATTCAGATGACCTTCACGAGTTCGACGATGTACAGCGCGACGACCAGGGCGAGGGGGACCGCCGTGGCCGCGCAGAGCAGCGATGGAGCACGGACGAGGCGCGCGGCCGTTGCCGGGCCGATTCCGGTTCGACGACGGGTGTCGAGAGCGTGCAACACGGCGACCAGAGTCGCCACCGTCATCTGCGCCGACGCGGTGAGCAGTGAGAGCCCGACATACCCGATCACCGCGGGGCTGCCGAGTCCCGCAGCGGCGCAGGATGTCAGGACCGCGGCCGTGAGGCAGAACGGTAGGACGAGGCGCACCGGGAACGCCTGCGGCCCGGCCTTGCCCTTGGGGGTGACCTTGAAGTCGACGGTGCGTGGCACGACGCGCTCGACCATCGCGACGACGACCCCGGTGAGGACGAACGGCCATCGGCTCGCGGCGTACAGCGCGCGTTCCCAGCTGATGATCGGAGCGTCGGCCGGTCGCATCAGGCCGTTGCGACGGACGACGAGGCTGATCGCGAGCATCCAGCCGGTCAGCGCGAACCAAATGGCGAAGAAGACGACGAAATGAACCGACACCCAAGGTGATTGCGTTGCACAGGCAAGGGCGAACAGGCTCAGGCCGCCCACCGACATGAGAGCGAGCAGGATGTCGAAGCCTGACTGGAAGAGAAACTGCACGGCCAGGCGGCGCGGCAACACCCTGCACGTGCGGAGGACGAGCCCGAAGAACACCGTGGTGAGGCTGTGCGCCCACTGGAACTCCTGGGTCACCATCGCCGCGAAGTCCGGGGGTCCGTCGCCGCGTGCCGGGGCGTCGATCGCGAAGGCGCCCCGCCATCCTGCGACGTTCAGCAGATACGACGTCGAGAAGTCCTCGGCCAGGTCGGGTCCGAGTCCGCCGATCCGGCGCAAGGCTGCCGTGCGGACGGCGTAGTGCGAGCCGATGCACACCGGCGTGCCGTCGCCGTTGAAGCCGATCTGTTGCGCCCCATGGAACATCGCCTCGTCGTGTGGACGGCCGCGCACGGTCCAGGAGAGATCGGCGTTCGCGTCGCAGACGCTGGGCGCCGCGACGTAACCGACCGACGGATCGGCGAACGGGCGCACGATCTCCCGCAGGTAACCGCGCTCGGGGACGTGATCTGAATCCAACTGTGAGACGACGTCGTACGCGTCGTAACCGTAGTGATCGTAGAAGTACGCGAGGTTACCCTCCTTGCACCGTCGCCTTCGCGGCCACGTGGTCCGCTGATAGCGGGCGTCGCCCCGACGCGTCGAGATCGACACGCCGCGACTGTCGCACCAAGCAACGGTCTCGGGGCTCGGGTCCTCGTCGGCGAGCCAGACGTCGTAGTCGCCGGGATAGTCCTGAGCGAGCATCGCCTCCAGTGTGGTCCGCACCAGAGGCCAGGGTTCCGACGGCGCCTTCGTGACGACCATGGCCACCCGCACGTCGGGTACCGGAATGCCCGCGTCCACGCGCCGCATCCGATTGACGGCCTGCAGGAAGTAGATCGACAGCGACAGAACCGCGAGCAGCAGAAAGGAGTTGAGCACGAACCCGAACCACGCGATGCGATGCGCCGGCAGCAGCCACCACGACGTGAATCCGACGAACGTGAGCGCCCAGCCCGCCGTCAACCATGCGATGGTGCGTCCCGCTCCCCGCGGCAGCGCCGGGAGCAGGACGCCGGAACGCGGGGCACGACGTGGCGGGAGCGACCCGAAGACGGGCCCGACGGGCGCACCTCGACGACGTACCCGGCGGAGAGATCGTGCAGATAGGCCCGCAACTCGTCGACGTCGGCGTCTGAGCCGTCGGCGTCTACCTGGATACCGTTGGGGCCGAGAGACACTGGATCGACGTCACGTCGCCGGGCAGTCACCCGAGGCGCATCATGCATCGACCAGGTGACCGTTCCGAGCACCGTTCGCGATGTTCCACTCGATCGTCTTCGCAAGCCCCTCGGCGACGTCCACTCGCGGCGCCCAGCCGAGCTCGGTGCGCGCCTTGGTGATGTCGGGCCGTCGACGAGTCGGGTCGTCCTGCGGTAGGGGCCGGTATTCGATCTCCGACGTCGATCCCACGATGTCCCGCATCAGTTCGGCGAGCTGCTGCACCGTCATCTCCTGCGGATTGCCGAGATTCACCGGCCCGGGCACCGGGTTGTCGATCATCGCGATCAGCCCCCGGACCAGATCCGATACGTAACAAAGGCTTCGGGTCTGGCTGCCGTCGCCGTAGACGGTCAGTGGCCGACCCTGCAGCGCCTGAGCGATGAAGTTCGTCACGACTCGGCCGTCGTCGAGACGCATCCGCGGCCCGTAAGTGTTGAAGATTCGAACGATTCCCGCATCGACACCCTCCCGCGCGTACGCCGCGACGAGCGCCTCGCCGTAGCGCTTGGCCTCGTCGTAGACGCTGCGCGGGCCGATGGGATTGACGTTGCCCCAGTAATCCTCCCGCTGGGGATGCACGGCCGGGTCTCCGTAGACCTCGCTGGTCGACGCCTGCACGAACCGCGCCTGATGTGCGGCGGCGAGGTCGAGGGCGTTCTTCGTGCCGACCGAGCCCGTTGTCAGGGTGAAGACCGGTCGACGAAGGTACTCGGGCGGTGATGCGAGGCTCGCGAGATTGGCGACGGCGTCGACCGGACCACTGATCGCGAGCGGATTACGGATGTCGTGGACGTCGAGCAGGAATCTCGGCGACTCGAGCAGGTGGCGGATGTTGTCGACCCGTCCGGACGCGAGGTTGTCGACACAGATCACCTCGTCGCCGCGCGTGAGAAGCGCCTCGCAGAGGTGGGATCCGATGAACCCGGCGCCTCCGGTGATGACGACTCGCATTATGTGTGCTCCGTTCAGTGATTGGGCTTCAACGTCGTCCGATACCGCGGTACATCCACCCGGCGTCGCGCCAGGCGACGGGATCCAGGCAGTTCCGCGCGTCGATCACGACACGTTCTTCGACAACTTCGGCAAGCTCGCCGGGTCCAGGCGACGGAATTCGTCCCACTCGGTCATCACGAGGACGACGTCGGCTGCCTTGCAGGCATCGAGCAGGGAATTGCCGTACTCCAACTCGGGATGCAATCGCTCCGCATTACCCATGCCGTGCGGATCCCAGGTCTGCACCGCGACGCCCGCGGCCGCGAGGCGGGATGCCGCGTCGAGGGCGGGCGAATCCCGCACGTCGTCAGAATCGGGCTTGAACGTCAGGCCGAGCACGGCGGCCCTCGGCTTGCCGATGCCGCGGCACGCGTCGAGCGCCATCGTCGCGACGCGGGTGCGCTGGCGGGAGTTGATCCACTCGACGTCGGTGAGCAGGCTGACCGCGGCAAACGCACCGAGTTCGGCGGCCCGCGCCTGGAAGGCCCGGACGTCCTTCGGCAGACAGGCGCCGCCGAAGCCCACGCCGGCATTGAGGAATCGGCGACCGATCCGTTCGTCGAACCCGATCGCGTCGGCCAGGACCGAGACGTCGGCGTCCACCGCGTCGCACACCTCGGCGACACTGTTGATGAACGAGATCTTGGTGGCCAGGAACGAATTCGCGGCAACCTTCGTCAGTTCCGCCGTCGCGAGGTCGGTGATCACGAGCGGCGCGCCCTCGGCCAGCGACCGGGCGTAGACCTCGCGGGTGACGGCCTCGATCCGCTTCGGATCTCCGGAACCGATGCCGAGCACGATCCGGTCGGGCGAGAGTGTCGTCCACCGCGGTGCTTTCGCGGAGGAACTCCGGATTCCAGGCCAGGCTGACGTCCGGCGACGGGGCGAGGACCCGCAGGCGCTCCTCGATTCGAGCCGCTGTGCCGACAGGCACCGTCGACTTGCCGAGCACGACCGCGGGCCTCGCGAGCAGGGGCCCCAGGGTTTCGACGACCGCGTCGACCTGCCGCAGGTCGGCCGCGGGCGAATCCGGTCGCTGTGGTGTCCCGACGGCGATGAAGTGCACGTCGGCCGACTGCGCTGCCAGCTCATAGGAGGTCGTGAAACGTAGCCGACCCGAGGCGGTGTGCCGCCGCAGCAACTCGGGCAATCCGGGCTCGAAGAACGGCGCTTCACCATCCTGCAGCCGGGCGACCTTGGCCGGATCGACGTCGACGCCGATCACCTCGTGACCGAGTTCGGCCATGCATGCCGCATGAGTCGCACCGAGATAGCCCGTGCCGAATACTGCGATTCGCATCGATCTCACAACTTTCCTCGATTTGTCGGGTCTACCGACCGGACGTACCTGTCTTCGTCCCGGTTGCCGAGCGCGACGCGCTCGGCGCGGGATCACACCGCGGAAGAATCCGGAAATACGTTGTCCACGTTCGCCATCGATCGTCAGCGCGAAGGCCGTACGGTGCGGCGCAGACGAACCTGCCGGCGCCTACACGGTTGTGTCCGCGACGGCGCTACTGACGGGTCGAGCCGGCGTTCCTATCGCCCAGCGATCGGGATCGGTCAATATCCATCGATCCGCGTCCACCGCGGGACGAGAGCCCCGAGGGCGTGAACCACGGACCGGTCAGGCCGCCACCCGGCGACGGGTGTGGTCTCCGATCAGTCAGTTCGCCAAACGATTTCGCGAGCTGCTCACTTTGCTCGCCCGCGAAGGAGCACCATCCGCGCCGAAGCGCAGGGTGGCGCACACGAGAACCTTGCAGTTTCCGGATCGAACATCGACCCCCTCTACTGACAGACGGATCCTTCTGGGCTGCCCCGCAACCACTGGCAGTCGGCGACGGTACACGAAAACCATCGGTCCCCGGATCGCGGTGTTACCGAAGATATTGAGGCCGAATGCATTTCGCCCCGGCGACGAGACGACACTGGGCGATGTGGCGCCGCTCACACATTGACGATTCGGTGTGATATGTTAATCGGGCGTTTGTCCTGCAAAATGTCCGTTTTTCGACGAATCGCGCCTGCCCGATCCCCGCAAAACCGCGCGTTCGAGGGCGGGTCACCCTAGCCGGACCGCGCTCGCCGGCGGCCGCCGACTCGCCCACCCGGTTCACCCGAGATTTCACCCTATTTCGAACCCCGTTTGTGACGACGGTCACGTAACGACCGCGTGCGTGCACGGCATCAGCCGCCGGGCAAGGCTTCTCGACGCCGAGTGCGCGCGGGTCGCGAGCCCGCCTCTCGATTTCTTCTGTTGCACTGCCCAAGTCAGCGGGTCCCCGCGGAGCACTGCCGCCGGCGGCAATCGCATGCGGTCCGAGCCCGTCGGCGACGCTTCGCCTGCGACCACCGACCGCCGACCGCCGGGATCGAAGAGGTACGAGCGGTCGTGCCGCTCAGTCGTCCGCCGCGCACACATCGCGGGACGGGGCGGCCCACGGAGGCCGGTATCCCACGAAAGCAGGCGCGACTTCGCACTCCCACGAAATCCCGCCGTCCCACGTGAAACACTGCTCTACATGCGCGGAATCATTCTGGCCGGTGGGACGGGCAGCCGGCTGCACCCGATCACGCTGGGCGTGAGCAAACAGCTGGTGCCGGTCTACGACAAGCCGATGATCTACTACCCGCTCTCGACGCTGATGCTCGCCGGGATCCGCGACATCCTGATCATCACGACGCCGGGGGACGCCGACCAGTTCCGGAATCTGCTGGGTGACGGCTCCCGGTTCGGGATCTCGCTGAGCTACCAGGTGCAATACGAACCGAACGGTCTCGCTCAGGCGTTCGTGCTGGGTGCCGATCACATCCACTCGGATGCCGTGGCGCTCGTGCTGGGCGACAACATCTTCTACGGCCCGGGCCTGGGCACGACGCTCACCCGATTCCATGACGTCAAGGGCGGCGCGGTGTTCGGCTACTGGGTGTCCGATCCGGGCGCGTACGGCGTCATCGAGTTCGACGACGCGGGCACCGCGATCTCCCTCGAAGGAAAAGCCGGCGGCGCCGCGGTCGAACTACGCGGTCCCGGGGCTGTACTTCTACGACAACGACGTCGTCTCCATCGCGCGGGACCTGAAGCCGTCGGCGCGTGGCGAGTACGAGATCACCGACGTCAACCGGACATATCTCGAGGCCGGTCGGCTGCAGGTGGAGGTGCTGCCGCGCGGCACCGCCTGGCTCGACACCGGCACGTTCGACTCGCTGCTGGACGCGTCGAACTACGTGCGCACCATCGAGCAACGGCAGGGCCTCAAGATCGGTGTTCCGGAGGAGGTCGCGTGGCGGCGCGGGTTCATCACCGACGACGAACTCCGGCAGCGGGCCGAACCGCTGGTCAAGTCCGGCTACGGCACGTACCTACTGGGGCTGCTCGAGCGCGGCAGAGAATGGTGACCATGGAATATCGGGAGTTGAAGGTTCCGGGCGCGTGGGAGATCACGCCCCGCCAGTTCGGCGATCACCGCGGGGTGTTCCTGGAGTGGTTCAAGGAGCCCGGCTTCTCCGACGCCGTCGGCCGCACGCTCGATCTGCAGCAGGCGAACTGCTCGGTGTCCGCGGTCGGTGTGCTGCGAGGAATCCACTTCGCCGACGTCCCGCCCGGGCAGGCCAAGTACGTGACGTGCGCCAAGGGCGCGGTGCTCGACGTCGTCGTCGACCTGCGGGCCGGGTCGCCGACGTTCGGGCAGTGGGACTCGGTGCTGCTCGACGACGTCGACCGCCGCGCGATCTTCGTCTCGGAGGGTCTGGGGCACGCGTTCCTCTCCCTCGAGGACGGCTCGACGGTGATGTACCTGTGCTCGACGGGCTACAACCCCGAGCGCGAGCACGAGGTGAGCCCGCTGGATCCGGGGATCGGCATCGACTGGCCCGTCGTCGGACGCGACGGCACCCCGCTGGAGTGGGCACTGTCCGACAAGGACCTGGCCGCGCCGACCCTGCGGCAGGCGCTCGACGCCGGCCTGCTGCCGGTGTATGAGGAGGGATCCGACTGAGCCGATGAGAGCGACCGGGGTGCGCCGCGTGAGCGCTGCGATCGCAGTGCTGGCAGCCGCGGGCCTCGCGCTCCTGTCGGTTCCTCTCCAAAAGGGCACACTGGGCACCCCGGCGCCCACGACCGCCGTCGTCGCACCGGCTCCCCCGCCACCCGCGCCGCTCGTTCCGTTGGCGCCGGAGGAACTCTCGAACCGCGTCGTCCCGACGATCGTGACGATCACGACCCGCTCCGGGCTCGGGACGACGGCGGGAACCGGGATCGTGCTGGGCCCGCGCAGCCCCGACGGTTCGGACACGATCGTGCTCACCAATCACCACGTCGTCGACGGCGGCATGGAGATCGCGGCGACCAGCATGCGCGACCGATCCGCGTACGCCGTCGAGGTCGTCGGCTACGACAGTTCGCGCGACCTCGCGGTGCTGCGTCTGCCCGGCGCCGCGAATCTGCCGCCGGCCCAGCTGGGATCGTCGGAGGCGGTGCGGGTCGGCGAGCCCGTCACCGCCGTCGGGAACGCCGAGGGCGGCGGGGTGCCGGTCTCCGCGCCCGGCGCGGTCACCCGGGTCGGGGTGACGGTCATGACCCGCAACTCCCTCGACGGCTCCCGCAACGAACTGTCGAACCTCATCGAGGTGGACGCGAACGTCCGACCGGGCGACTCCGGCGGCCCGCTCGTCGACGCGTTCGGCGACGTCGTGGGGGTCAACAGCGCCGGGAACGCCGTCGAACCGGGTATCACTCCGGAACCCGCGCCCAAGGCGTACGCGATCCCCATCGACGCTGCGATGGCCCTGGTGGAGCAGGTGCTGTCGGGTCGAGCCTCCGCCACCGTACACATCGGGCCGACGCCGCTGCTCGGGGTGAGCGTGCGCGATCACCTCGACCAACAGACCGGGACGCGGTCCGGCGCCGAGGTGACCGTCGTCGGCTACCGCAGCCCCGCCGAGGGCGTCGGGCTCGCGCGCGGGGACGTGATCGTCGAGTTCGACGGAGTCCCCATCCGCTCGTCCGCGGACCTGAACCAGCGGATGGTCGCGCTGCACCCCGGCGACCAGGTGCGCCTGCGCTGGATCGACGCCACCGGCGCGGAGCGATCGGGCACGCTGGTGCTGCAGCAGGGCCCGCCGCGCTGACGCGCTACCCGATGCCGAGCTTGCCCGCCAGCCGCTGCAAGTAGGCGACCACCATGTCCTCCGCACCGTCGGGCATGCCGAACAGCGCCTCGCTGACCCCCAGGTCCTGCCAGCGGGCGAGCTTGTCGGCGTCGGGCTTGCCGGCCAGAACGATGATCTCGGGCTGGCCGGTGCGACCGGCGTCGGCCCAGATCTTGCGCAGCAGCGTGACGTTGTCCTCGATGTCCCGCTCGATCGGGGTGGTGATCCAGCCGTCGGCCGAACGCGCGATCCACGCGAACGTCTTCTCCGACGCGCCCGCACCGACGAGCACCGGGGGACGCGGCTGCTGAATCGGCTTGGGCCACGCCCAACTCGGACCGAACTTCACGAACTGCCCGTCGTACGACGCCTCCTCCTGCGTCCACAACGCCTGCATCGCCTCGAGGTACTCGCGCAGCGCGGTGCGGCGCTTCTTCGGGTCGACGCCGTGGTCCGCGAGTTCCTCGGCGTTCCAGCCGAATCCGACACCGAACGTGACCCGCCCACCGGAGAGGTGGTCGAGAGACGCGATGGTCTTGGCGAGGGTGATCGGATCGTGCTCGAGCGGCAGCGCCACCGACGTGCCGAGCCGGATCCGCGACGTCACCGACGCGGCGGTCCCGAGCGCGACCCACGGGTCGAGCGTGCGCATGTAGCGGTCGTCGGGAAGGGTCTCGTTGCCGGTACCGGGGTGGTTCGATTCCCGATTGACCGGGATGTGCGTGTGCTCGGGCACGTAGAACGCGTCGAACCCGCACTTCTCGACGGCCTGCGCGGCCGCCGCCGGGGTGATCCCTCGGTCACTGGTGAACAGGCTGATGCCGTAGCGCACGATCTGACTCCTCCGGGTTGGTCGGTGCCAGAAATGTAACCCGTTCCACTCCGGATCGGAAGATTCTCCAGACAGGTGTCCGGACGGTTATCGGATCTTGAAGATCACCGCACGCTGGACGACGAAGTTGATGACCGTCGCGGTGCCCTGCGCGATCACGAACGCCAGCGGCGTCCGCCACCACGTGTCGGCGAGGTTCTCCGACAGCACCCGGTTGATGCCGACCTGCACCGCGAACGTGAGGGCGTAGAGGATGACGACCGCGACGAAGCGAGCGCGGCTCGGCTCGGCCTTGAACGTCCACCGGCGGTTGATCAGGTAGGCGGTGGTCGTGCCGGCGACGAAACTCAACGCCTTCGCCACGTCCCGGGTGATGCCGAGTGCCATGAACAGCACATACAGTCCGTAGTCGACGACGGCCGAGAGTCCACCCGTCGCAATGAAGCGCACGATCTGCGTCTTCAGGTCCGGTGCGTCGTCGGCAACGGAGTCGGTGACGGGGATCTCGACCGGCAGCGGGACGTGCGGTTCGTGGGAGTGGGGGTTCCGGACACGGAACGAGACTAGGCGATCCGGATCGGCCTCCCCGACGTAACTCGGTGACATCCCACACAGCCGGTGGACCTCGAGCGCACTCGAGGTTGCAAGATCAACGTCATGACCGTTTACACGCTGCCCGATCTCCCCTACGACTACGCCGCCCCTCGAGCCCCACATCTCCGGCAAGATCATGGAGCTCCACCACGACAAGCACCACGCCGCGTACGTCGCCGGCGCCAACGCCGCCCTCGACAAGCTCGCCGAGCTCCGCGAGGCCGACGCCGTCGCACCCGTGGTCAACCTCCACGAGAAGAACCTCGCCTTCCACCTCGGCGGCCACACCAACCACTCGGTGTTCTGGAACAACCTCAGCCCCGAGGGCGGCGACAAGCCCGAAGGCGAACTCGCCGCAGCCATCGACGACTTCTTCGGCAACTTCGACGCCTTCCGCGCCCACTTCTCCGCCAACGCCAACGCCATCCAGGGCTCCGGCTGGTCCATCCTCGCCTGGGACTCCATCGGCCAGCGCCTGATCATCGTCCAGCTCTACGACCAGCAGGGCAACATCAGCATCGGCCTGACCCCGCTGCTCATGCTCGACATGTGGGAGCACGCCTTCTACCTCGACTACCAGAACGTCAAGGGCGACTACGTCAACGCCTTCTGGAACATCGTCAACTGGGCCGACGTCGCCGACCGCTTCGCCAAGGCACGCACCCAGACGGCCGGACTCATCGTCCCCGCCTGATCCAGCAGTCCACGCTCTGCGCACTTGTCGGCGCCCGGAGGGTTCCGGAGACCGGCAAGTGCGCAATGCGCGGGTAAAGAAGTTGTGGATCGGCGCACTCTTTCCGGAATGCCGGTACTACCGCCAGGTAGCCTCGTAGCCGATGTCCGAGACAGCAGAAGAGACGGCTTACGAGCCGCTCCCCACGCAGACCCGCACCCTCACCGGATGGGGACGCACCGCGCCCACCACCGCACAGGTGCTGTCCACGCCCGACGTCGAGGTGATCGCCAAGGCGGTCGCCCAGGTGGCGGAGCAGAACGAGTCGAAGCCGTCGCACCTGCGACGCGGCGTCATCGCGCGCGGCCTGGGCCGCTCGTACGGCGACCCGGCGCAGAACGCGGGCGGACTCGTCATCGACATGAACGCGCTCAACCGGATCCACAACATCGACGCGAACACCCGCCTGGTGACCGTCGACGCCGGTGTGAACCTGGATCAGCTGATGCGCGCGGCCCTTCCGTTCGGCCTGTGGGTCCCGGTGCTGCCGGGCACCCGCCAGGTCACGGTCGGCGGCGCGATCGGGTCCGACATCCACGGCAAGAACCATCACAGCGCCGGCAGCTTCGGCAACCACGTGCGCTCGATGGATCTGCTCACCGCGGACGGCCAGGTGCGCACGCTCACCCCGGCGGGCCGGAACTCGAAGCTGTTCTGGGCCACGGTCGGTGGTATGGGCCTGACGGGCATCATCCTCAAGGCCACGATCGAGATGACGCCGACGGAGACCGCGTACTTCATCGCGGACGGCGACGTCACCCACACCCTCGACGAGACCATCGCGCTGCACAGCGACGGCAGTGAGGCCAACTACGACTACTCGAGCGCGTGGTTCGACGCCATCGCCCCCGAGCCCAAGCTGGGTCGCGCCGCGATCTCCCGGGCAGCCTCGCCAAGCTGGATCAGCTGCCCACGAAGCTGCAGAAGAATCCGCTCAAGTTCGATGCGCCGACGCTGCTGACGTTCCCGGACATCTTCCCGAACGGCCTGGCCAACAAGTTCAACTTCTCGATGATCGGCGAGGTCTGGTTCCGCAAGGCCGGCAACTACCGCGGCAAGGTCCAGAATCTGACGCAGTTCTACCACCCGCTCGACATGTTCGGTGAGTGGAACCGCGCGTACGGCTCCAACGGTTTCCTGCAGTACCAGTTCGTGGTGCCGCCGGAGGCCGTGGGCGAGTTCAAGCAGATCATCCGCGACATCCAGGCATCGGGACACCACTCGTTCCTCAACGTGTTCAAGCTGTTCGGCGAGGGCAACAAGGCGCCGCTGAGCTTCCCGATGGCCGGCTGGAACATCTGCGTCGACTTCCGGATCAAGCCGGGACTCAACGAGTTCGTGACCGAGCTCGACAAGCGCGTGCTCGAGTTCGGCGGCCGCCTGTACACCGCGAAGGACTCGCGGACCACGGCCGAGACGTTCCATGCCATGTACCCGCGGATCGGCGAGTGGATCAAGGTCCGCCGATCCGTCGACCCCACAGGCGTTTTCGCCTCCGACATGTCCAGAAGGTTGGAACTGCAGTGATCAACGCCGTCGGCAACCCCCAGACCCTGCTGCTCCTCGGCGGCACGTCCGAGATCGGCCTGGCGATCTGCGAGGAGTACCTGAAGAAGGCCCCGCTGCGCGTGATTCTCGCTGCGCTGCCGAACGATCCGGGCCGCGACTCCGCCGTCGCGCAGATGAAGGCCGCCGGTGCCACGCAGGTGGACGTCATCGACTTCGACGCGCTCGACACCGAGAGCCACCCCAAGGTCATCGACGATGCGTGGTCCAAGGGCGACGTGGACGTCGCGATCGTCGCGTTCGCCCTCGACGGCGACGCCGAGGAGCTGTGGCAGAACCAGCGCAAGGCCGTGCTGATCGCGAACGTCAACTACACCGCGTCCGTCTCCGTCGGCGTGCTCGTCGGCGAGAAGATGAAGGCACAGGGCTTCGGTCGCATCATCGCGATGTCGTCGGTCGCCGGTGAGCGCGTCAAGCGCGCCAACTTCGTCTACGGCTCCACCAAGGCCGGCCTCGACGGCTTCTACCTGGGCCTCGGCGAGGCGCTGGCCCCGTTCGGCCCAAAGGTCACCGTCGTTCGGCCCGGCATGGTGCGCACCCAGTTCAGCGCGCACGTGAAGGAAGCCCCGCTGACGGTGAACAAGGACGTCGTCGCCACGCTCGCGGTGGCCGCGTCCGACAAGGGCAAGGAAATCGTCTGGGCGCCCGGCCCGTGGCGCTTCGTGATGATGGGCCTGCGCCACGTCCCGCGCGCGATCTTCCGCAAGCTGCCGATCTAGGAATCGCCTAGAACCCCTGAACGGGAGTTCACGGCACGCCTTCGTTCCCGAAGCGTGCGGTGAACTCCCGTTCGGCGTTTCAGACGGCGGTTCACTCGGGGGCGATGACCTCGTCCGCGAACCGTCGGACCGCATCGAGCCGGGCTGTCCGGCTCGTGAAGTCGGCGCCGTACAGGTACCAGGGCGAGACTCGGCACTCGGTGACGCCGAGGTCGGCCAGCGCGCGGTACCCGGCGAGGTCCCGCACCCCCGTCGGGGACACGTTGATCTCGAAAGGTTCTCCGGCGCGGCCGTATTCGGCGCGCAACTCGGCCAGGCGCGCGATCGCGCCCCTCAACTGTTCGACGTCCGTGTTGACGGAGATCCACCCGTCGGCGAGGCGGGCCGCGCGCCGCAGACCCGGCTCGCTGTGTCCGCCGACGTAGATCGGCACGGGCCGGTCCGGGGCCGGGCTGATCATCAGCCGGTCGAAGTCGTAGTGCTTGCCGTGGAACTCGACCCACTCGGGTCCGTGTCCCGCGCACACGGCCTTGACGATCTCGATGGCCTCGTCGGTGCGGGCACCCGGGTCCGCATCTCGGTTCCGGTGAACCGGAACTCCTCCGGGATCCACGACAGGCCCACGCCGACCGCGATCCGGTTGTCCGACATCACCGCCATCGTCGCAATCTGCTTCGCGGTGAGCAGCGGATCGCGCAGCGGCAGCTTGAGTACGTTGGTGTAGAACCGAATTCGCTCGGTGACTACCGCCATCGCCGTCATCGCGATGAACGGGTCCGGCATCGGGGTCTCGGGCGCCCACATACGCTTGCCGTCCGGCGAGTACGGGTAGTCGGCCGACACCGTCTCCGGGTAGAACACCGAGTCGGGCATGGCGATCGAGTCGAACCCCGCATCCTCGGCGACCCGGGCCAGCTCGCACAGGTCGCGGGCGTCGATCATCGCCGCCGCCAGGGACCACTTCACGGGAGCCCCGGTCACAGCTTCACGACCTTGGAGGTCGGGATCGGGTGCGAGTCCGCCTTGATCCAGCGCATCGCCCATGTCCCCTCGGTGTGGCCGTCGGTGTCGATCCAGTTGCCGTAGCCCGGGTCCTCGGCGGCCACCACGATGGTCAGCGTCCCGTCATCGTTCAGCTTCGCGGTGTGATTGTTGATGTAGATGTTCGTCCGGTGGTAGTCGAGCGACTCCACCCAGAAGTTCTGCAGCACGAAGTTGTAGTACTCGCAGTTCGGGACCTCGGTCTCGATGACCCACGCCTCGTCCTCGGCGAGCCTCCAATACCCGTGCAGGTAGAAGATCGTGGGGTCGCCGCCGGCATCCTGGAACTGCTGCTGGCCGCGGTCGAAGATCTCGTTGGCCTGCGGCTGGAACTCGCGCGACCACTCGAGGAACGTCCTCGCGGTGCCCCGGACCATGCCGACGGCCCTCTCCAGCCGCCCGCCCATCTCCTCGGGGCTCAGCGGCACGAATTCGCCGTCGGGGTTAAGGCATTCGATCGACAGCTCGGCGGGGACCTCGGCGCGCCGGTCCGCGTAGGTCTGCCGGACGGAAATGAGGTTGCTGTCCGGCGCGAGCGGCAGCCAGGCCCCGTTCTCCGGCTTCTCGACGCTCGCGATGAACGAGAACCGGCCGTGCACATCGCATTCGAGGTCGTGGATGTGCAGGTCGCCGGTCTGCAGCATGGTGCCGTCGATGTGGTACCGGTTGACCCGGGACCCGAAGGTGACCAACGGGATCGTGCCGCGCGTGCCGGTGATCCGGTACGTGTACTTCCCGGAGATGTTGGCGCGCATGTACATGTTGTCAGGGTTGTCGGCGCCGATCTTCGTCATCATGTTCGGGTTCGGCGCGGAGCTGAACTGCGGCCACCGCGGATCGGTGTACTCGACGCAGTTGATCGTCGCGTAGCGCAACAGCCGGCTGAGGTACCGGACGCCCTCGGCCTGGGTCAGCGGGTCCTGCGGGACGATCTCGTCCTGCAGGATGGTGCCGGTCTCGAGGAGGTCGGCGCAGAACTTCTCCCAAGTGGGGTTCATGGTGGGTCTCCCTGTCTTGTGGGCGTTTCCGAGCATCCGGCTCAGGCGGTGGCGAACCTCGCGTCGACCTCTTCGACGGTCACGCCGAAGTCGTCGAGCGAGTACCGGTGGGACGGGGCGCGATGGCTGCCCAGGCTCTCCTGGTGTGCCACCTGCACCGCGCTGCGGGCGGCGTCGGTGAACGGCAGCGCGAACCGGGTGTAGATCGACTCGACGGTGCCGAGCGGATCGGCGACGAAGTCCCGGTAGTCGACGTCCACGAACTGGTCCGGGTTGTAGCGGGCGCGGGCGCGGGCGAAGTTCTCGCTGCCGCGCGCCCACAGGTCGAGCTGGGTGCGCCCGATGGCGGTGCGGTCGAACGCGTTCGACATGTCGTGCTTGCCCTGCTCGGCGAGGCTGAACGTCGATGCCATCGAGGTGCGCGGGTCCCGGAAGGTACGGATGAACAGCGCGTCCGGGAAAACCGTCATGATCTCGTCGATCGCGAAGACATGACTGGGGCTCTTGAGTACCCAGCGCCGCCCCGGATCGTTCAGCCCGATCAGCTGCAGGTTCTGCTTGTACCGCGCGTAGGTCGCGGTCCAGTCCTGCTCCGCCAACCACTTCGAGTACGTCGGGATGAACGACACGCACTCGAACGAGATGGAGAGCATCGTCTGCTGCAGCAGGCGCCAGCGCTCCTCGACCTCCTCGGCACCCATGAAGTGCACCTTCATCAGGTCCGCCTCGTTGCGCTGCCGCGCCCGATAGAACGCGTCCGAGCGCAGGAAGTCCGCGTTCTCCGACCACTCCTCGCGCGGGGGTCGCGGCTGCGGGGTCTCCGCGAGCCACATCTCGACACCCTGGTGCGCCGGGTCGGCGCTGAGCAGACGGTGCAGCGCGGTGCTGCCGGTGCGGGTGATACCGCTGACGAAGATGGGACGCTCGATCGGGACGTCGACGTGCTCGGGGTGACGGGCGAATCCGGCCTCGCTGACCAGGCGGCCGGCCAGGGCCCCGGTGATCATCTTGCGGGCGATCACCTTCCCGTGCGGCGTCAGGTCGGCTTCCCGCTCAAAGGAGTCGAGCAGGACCGTCAGCCCCTCGAGGTACTCGTCGCCGCCGAAGTCGTCGAGCCCGGTCTGCGCACGGGCGGCCCGCTGCAGGTCCTCGATCGCACCCACGCCGTTGTTCTGCTCTGTCATCGGTAATTCCTTGTCTGAGTGGATCAGTGGTGGGTGTGCCCGCAGTTGACGTCCAAGCACTGGCCGGCGATCGCGCGCGCGAAGTCGGAGGCGAGGAACACCACGGCGTTCGCGATGTCATCCGGCTCGGGCAGTCGGCGCAGATCGGTGCTCGCGGCCACCTCGTCGTAGACCTGTTGGAAGGGAACCCCCGATCCAGGGCCTGCTTCTCGAACATCTTCTTCACCGAATCCGCCAGATATAGCCGGGGGCGACGGAGTTCACCCGCACACCCATCGGCCCCAGCTCCGCCGAGAGGCTGCGGGCGAGCGCCAGCAACCCGGACTTCATGACCCGGTACGCCCCCAGGTTCGGCAGCTGGTTCCTGAGCACCATCGAATTGATCATCACGACCGACCCGTGCGACTGCGCGAGAGCGGGTGCGAGTTTTCGCGTCAGGTTCAGCGCGGCCAGAAGATTGATGTCGATCCCCTGTCGAACCGCCTGGAAATCGGCGTCGAGCAACCGCAGGTGAGCGGGCTGGACGAAGGCGTTGTGCACCACCGCGTCGATCACACCGAACTCCGCCCGCGCGCCGTCGACCAGGTTCGCCACCGAGCTGTCGTCGGTGAGATCGGTCGGGACCACCATCGCGGTGCCGCCCATGGCACGGATCTCGTCGGCCACCGACGCCAGTCGTGACTCCGTCCGCGCCGCGAGCACGACCCGTGCGCCGGCCTGGGCGCTGCGTACGGCCACCGAGCGGCCCAGACCCGGACCGACTCCCGAGACGACGACCACCTTGCCGTCGAGAGAGGCGGTGCCGCCGGGGTCGCGTTCGCCGCCGCCGTCACACCCGCGCCTCCGGATCGAGGACCACGCTGAGCGACACGATCTTGCAGTCGTCGTCGAACTCGAAGAGGTCGGTCGACACGAAGTCCGGCACTCCATCCAGGTGGACGCGCACCTGCATGGCGGCGAACCTTCCGGACACGGTGATCGGTGAGAGCCGGCTCACCGTGAACGGCACCGTCGCATTCTTCTCGTCGAACTCCCTGATCTCGGCGAGGCCCCGGTAGGTCTTCACGCCGAGTGGCTCGTGCTGAACGGCCCCCTCCGCGAACAGCCCAACGAGCTTGTCCACGTCGTGGTTGCCCAGGTGTTCGAGGTACGACTCCATCGCTGCGCAGATATCACTTCGGCTCGGCACGGCGTGCTCCTTCGTCTGTCGGTAGAGCTTTCGGTGTGGTGCTCTGAAATCTCGGGTCAGCCGATGACTCCACGGCCGCGGAGGAACTCGATGATCAGCTCGCTCGCCTGCTCCGGCGAGGTGGCCGTCGTGTCGATGCGGATCTCGGGGTCGACCGGCGACTCGTACGGAGAGTCGATTCCGGTGAAGTTGGCCAGTTCACCGCGGCGGGCCTTCTTGTAGAGCCCCTTCGGGTCCCGCTCCTCGACGACATCGATCGGGGTGTCGACGAACACCTCGCAGAATCGGTCCTCACCGATCAGCTCGCGGGCGGCCTCGCGTTCTGCGCGGAACGGAGAGATGAACGACGCCAACACGATCAGTCCGGCATCCGCCATCAGTCGCGCGACCTCGGTGACCCGTCGAATGTTCTCGACCCGATCAGCCTCGGTGAACCCGAGGTCGCGGTTGAGCCCGTGTCGGACGTTGTCGCCGTCGAGGAGGTAGGTGTGGCAGCCGAGCGAATAAAGGCGGCGTTCGAGTTCGTTGGCGATGGTCGACTTGCCCGAACCGGAGAGTCCGGTGAACCAGAGGATCTGCGGCCGGTGTCCGTTCTGCGTCGCCCGGGCCTCCGCGTTCACGTCCACGGCCTGCCAGTGGATGTTGTCGGAGCGCCGCAGCGAGTGCCGGATGAGGCCCGCGCCCACCGTGGTGTTCGTCAGCCGGTCGATCAGAATGAAGCCACCCATGTCGCGGTTGTCGGCGTAGGTGTCGAACGGAACCGGGCGATCGAAGCTGATATTGCAGACGCCGATCTCGTTGAGCGCCAGCGTGTTCGTCGCGGTCTGCTCGAGGGTGTTGACGTTGACCTTGTATTTGGGCTTGGTGATGCGCGCCTGCACGGTCATCGTCCCGATCTGACACACGTAGGGGCGCTCGGGCAGCATGTCGTGCTCGCCCATCCATACCAGCTGGGCCTCGAACTGATCCGCCACGCCCGGAAGGGCTTCCGCGGCCACGAGGACATCCCCCGGCTGATGTCGATCTCGTCGGTCAGGGTGATGGTGACCGACCGACCGGCCACCGCCTCGTCGAGGTCGCCATCCATCGTGACGATTCGTTCGACGACGGATTCCTTGCCGCTGGGCAGCACCCGGACCCGGTCGCCGGGTCGCACGACACCGCCGACGATCTGCCCCGAGAATCCGCGAAAGTCCAAGTCGGGCCGGTTCACCCACTGCACCGGCATCCGGAACGGTGCGCTCCGCAGCTCGTCCTCGATCTCGACCGTCTCGAGATGGTCGATCAGCGTCGGGCCGTGGTACCAGGGGGTGTTGGGGCTCGGCTCGGTGAGATTGTCACCGACGTACGCGGACATGGGGATCGGGACGACGTGCTCGAGGCCGATCTCGGCGGCGAAGGATGCGTACTCGCCGGCGATGCGCTCGAACACCTCCTGCGAGTAGTCGACGAGATCGAGCTTGTTGACCGCGAGCACCACGTGCCGGATTCCGAGCAACGAGACCAGGTAGGAGTGCCGGCGGGTCTGAGTGAGCACGCCCTTGCGGGCGTCGACCAGGATCACCGCGAGTTCCGCCGTCGAGGCACCGGTGACCATGTTGCGCGTGTACTGCTCGTGTCCCGGGGTGTCGGCGACGACGAACTTGCGCCGCTCCGTAGTGAAGTAGCGGTACGCGACGTCGATGGTGATGCCCTGCTCCCGCTCGGCCGCCAAACCGTCCACGAGCAGGGCGAAGTCGAGCCCCTCTCCCTGGGTGCCCACCTTCTTCGAATCACTTTCGAGAGCGCTGAGCTGGTCCTCGAAGACCAGCTTCGACTCGTACAGCAGACGGCCGATGAGCGTGCTCTTGCCGTCGTCGACGCTGCCACACGTGATGAAGCGCAACATGCTCTTGTTCGCGTGCCGCTCGAGGTACTGCTCGATGTCGTCGGCGATCAGGTTGGACGAGTGGGCCATCAGAAGTACCCCTCCTGCTTCTTCTTCTCCATCGAGGCACTGCTGTCGTGGTCGATCACGCGTCCCTGACGCTCGGACGTGGTGGTGAGGAGCATTTCCTGGATGACGTCGGTCAAAGTCGTGGCCGTGGACTCGACGGCACCGGTGAGCGGATAGCACCCGAGCGTCCGGAACCGGACACTCTTGAGTTCGGGTACCTCGCCGGGCCGCAACGGCATTCGGTCGTCGTCGACCATGATGAGCGTCCCGTCACGCTCCACGACGGGCCGCTTCGCCGCGAAGTAGAGCGGCACGATCGGGATGTTCTCCTGCCGGATGTACTCCCAGACATCGAGTTCCGTCCAGTTCGACAGTGGGAACACCCGCAGCGTCTCGCCGGGCGACTTCCGGACGTTGTACATCCGCCACAGCTCGGGACGCTGCCGCTTGGGATCCCAGCGGTGCTCGGCGGACCGCACGGAGAACACGCGCTCCTTGGCGCGTGACTTCTCCTCGTCGCGGCGGGCGCCACCGAACGCGGCGTCGAATTTGTAGAGGTCGAGGGCCTGCTTGAGCCCCTCGGTCTTCCACATGTCGGTGTGCGTCGACGAGCCGTGCGTGAAAGGGTTGATCCCCTTCTCGACACACTCCGGGTTCCGGTAGACGAGCAGATCGAAATCCCCTGCCTCCGCGCTCTTGTCGCGAAGTGCGTACATGTCGCGGAACTTCCACGTCGTGTCGACGTGCAGCAGCGGGAACGGCAGCCTCGACGGGTAGAAGGCCTTCCGGGCGAGGTGCAGCATCACCGCGCTGTCCTTGCCGACCGAGTACAGCATCACGGGGTTCTCGCTCTCCGCGACGGCTTCCCGCATGATGTGGATGCTCTCGGCCTCGAGGCGTTCGAGGTGGGTCAGCGCACGTGTCATCGTGCAAGTACCTCCAGTACGTCGCCGGCCAGCTCGGGACGGCAGATCAGCAGATCGGGCAACCAGGGGTTCTCCTGGTTGTAGACGAGTTCGGAGCCGTCGATGCGCGAGACGTGCAGTCCCGCAGCACGAGCCACCGCGACCGGAGCCGCCGAGTCCCACTCGTACTGGCCGCCGGCGTGGGCGTAGATGTCGACGTCGCCGCGGACCACCGCCATCGCCTTCGCGCCGGCCGAACCCATCTCGACCAGTTCGGCGCCGAGCGCGTCGGCCATCGCCATGACGGGTTCGGGACGGCGGGTTCGGCTCACGACCACCTTCGGGGCCCCGCCCGACGGCGCCGCCGGTCCGGTCGCATCCGAGGTCGAGTACGTGATCCCGAGCGCCGGCATCGCGACCGCGCCAACCGTCAGGAGACCGCGCTCGACGAGCGCGACGTGCACGGCCCAGTCGGTGCGGCCGAGTTCACCGAACTCCCGGGTGCCGTCGAGCGGATCGACGATCCATACCCGGTCCGCGCCGATCCGCACGAGGTCGTCGGCCCCCTCCTCGGAGAGCACCGCGTCGCCCGGGAACCGGTCGGCGAGTGCGCCGACGATGAAGTCGTGGCTGAGCCGATCGGCCGCGGCGCGGATCTCCGCGGCGTCGGCATCGACCAGGGCGAGCTTCTCGCGGTGGTCGAGCAGCAATCTTCCGGCCTCGGCCGCGATTTCGACGGCCGCGCGTCCATCCCCAGCCCGCCCGGTCGCGGTTTCGACTGCCGTCTCGGTCACGGCTCGATTCGTCATGCGAGTGACTGTAACCACAGAATGAACAACGTTCAATCCCAGAACGAACATTGTTCAGAGTTTTCGATGCCCCCACCGTGAGCGCCGGGGGCGAGGCTTGGGCTGCCGGGTACGGCCGGATACGGTGATGCGATGAGCGAATCCAACGGAGGGTCGATCTACGGCGACGCGGAGGCGCGGCGCCGCCGGACCCTCGACGCCGCGGCGGCCCTGCTGGACGAGGGTGGCTACGCGGCGCTGACCATCCGGTCCGTCGCGAAACGCTCGGGGACGAGCACCGGGCTCATCTATCAATACTTCGCGGACAAGCAGGACATCTTCACGGCGCTGCTCAACGAAAGCCAGTTGGAGTCAACGGAATTCGTCGCTTCACTGCCGCGGGATCGTGGCGTCGTCGCACTGCTCACGGCACTCATTCCCGAGTCGGCGCGACAGTGGGCCCGGGTCGGCCGGGTGACGGCCATCTGGCGTGACGCCGAAGGGGATTCGCGTTCGGACCGCGAGTCGCTGCGCGAGGTGCACCGGACGGCGAATCTCTACAACGCGCAGCTCCTCGAGGCCCTGACCGAGGCCGCGGCGAAGGAGGGCAGGGTGCTGCGCGACGACCCCGCCGTCCTCGCGTTCGTGCTGTCCGGGCTGCAGGGCGTGGCGGACACCATCGTCAACAACTGGGCGTCCCACCTGGATCCGGCCGAGTTCACGCAGTTCTCCGCGGCGGCGCTCACGCGCGCGATCACCTTGACCGAACCGGCCGGCTGACCCTGGTTCGCGCGGGCTCAGCCCAGGGTGCGGAGGCTCGCCAAACGGCTCTCGACCGGTGCGCGCCACTCCGCGAGGTCCTCCGGACCGTTCTCGGCCCACAACTCGTGGAGTTCCGAGGTGTCACTGTCGGCGATCGCACGCTCGAGCGTCCCGAGGATCCACGCGCGCTGGTCCGGGGTCAACGCGCCCACATACGCGGCGGCGTCGATTCCGTCGAGTTCCCTGGGCGCCGGCCGCAGCCCGTGGGCCGCCGCGACGACCTCCGCGAGTGCGATGGCCGCCTGCGCGTCGTCCGCCTCGAGGTACTCCTCGTCGGCGTGTCGGCAGTAGTCCTCGATGTCGAAGTCACCGGCCCGAATCGCCGCGAGCAGGTCGCCTGCACCGTCGTTCTCGAACGGACCCGAACCCCACGTACCCATACCTCGCTCCTCCCGCTCCGCGGGCCGCTCGGCCCGTCCTGCAGACCCTACGATCGACCGGTGACAACCCGCGCGCGGCGGAAGGACCACCGCGCGGGTCTGGTTCAGCGCACCGACTCCCAGGCGGAGAGAACGGTGCGGATCCCGGTGACGAGCGCGAGCGGCTGATCGATCATCGCGTGGTGGCCGGCGTCGGGGATGTCGGCGACGATCGCGGACGGCCCGAACCGCTCCCGCATCTGCGCCATGAGTTCGTCGGAAATGATGCCGTGCTGTGCCCGGAAGAACGCGATGGGGCACCGCGCCTGCGCGACGGCCAGGGTGTCGCCGCCGGAGCGGGTGAACATCGTCGGGTCGAACTTCCACGACCATCCACCCTCGACGGCCGCGAGCGACGTCTCCGCGACATGCTCGCGCACACACGGCACGGCCATCTCCTGCGGCGGGACGAACCGGAACCGGGCGAGTGCCTCCTCGCGCGTCGGGTAGACATTCTTGGGGCCGAACGCGGCTTTGCGCCGGGCAGCCTCCTCCTCGGGGGTGCGCTGACGGATCGGCGAGTCGATGATCTGGACGCCTGCCATCCGGTCGCCGTACAGATGCGCCGCCACGAACGAGACGATGCCGCCCATGCTGTGCCCCACCACGACCGGCGCGCCGTCGATGCCCGACGCCGACGCCACCGCGACGATCTCGTGAGCCCACTGGTCCAGCGAGTAGTGCTCGCGGGTGTCGCTGTCGCCGTGCCCGCTCAGATCGAGGGCGACGACGCGACGATCGCCCGCGAGCTGCGGTCCGACGTGGTCCCACCAGCGCGAGTGCGCGGCGCCGCCGTGCACCAGGACGAGCCCCGGTCGGCCCGGCTCACCCCACGCCCGGAACCGGATGTCGGCGCCGTCGACCTCCACGCTGCCCGTCTCCACCGGGGCCGCCAGCGCGTCACGGAACCACTGCGGTGTCTGCGGGTACTCGTCGCTCATTCCTCGAACCTACTGAAGACCGTTCCGAACACGACCCCCAAGTAAGCTCGGGCCGTGTCGCAATCAGGTGCAGCCTCCCTCACAGAGCCGCGAGTCGCCCCTGCCCGGCTGGTAGGCGGAACCGTCGTCGAGATGGTCCTCGCGGGGATCGTGGCCGTGATCGTCGCCGCGGTGGGGCTGTTCGCCTTCGGTCAGGTGTCGTGGCCGGCGTTCCCGTCGTCGAACGTCACGCAGGCCGTCACGACCGTGGGCCAGGTCGTCACGATCGCGGTGCTTGCGTTGTGCGTCGTCCTCTTCCGCGCCCGACGGTGGGTCCGGGCGGCGACGGTGCTGTCGTGGGCGGGGCTGTCCGGGTTCGTCACGGTGACGCTCGGCATGCCACTCAGCGCGACCAAGCTGTACCTGCACGGCGTTTCGGTGGATCAGGAGTTCCGCACCGAATACCTCACGCGGATGACCGATTCCGCCGCTCTGCACGACATGACGTACGCGGACCTGCCTCCCTACTATCCGGCGGGCTGGTTCTGGATCGGCGGACGCGTCGCGAACCTCCTCGGCATGGACGGCTGGGAGGCCTTCAAGCCGTACGCGATCGGGTCGATCGCGGTGGCCGCAGTCATCGCGCTCGTGTTGTGGAACAAACTGATTCGCGCCGACTGGGCTGTCGTGGTCGCGCTCGCCGCGGCAGCATTGGTGATCGCCTACGGTTCCGCGGAGCCCTACGGCGCCGTCATCGCCATCCTCATCCCGCCGGTGCTGGTGCTCGCATGGGGCGGACTGCACCGACCGGAGAAGACGCGGGGCGGCGGCTGGGGAGCCGTCGTCGGCACCGGCGTCTTCCTCGGTGTCGCGGCCGCGTTCTACACGCTGTACCTGGGCCTGGCGGCATTCGCGGTCACGCTCATGGCGGTCGTCGCTGCGGCGCTCGCGGTCCGCGCGCAGGGTTCGTGGCGGGCGCTGCTCGATCCGCTGCTCCGACTGGCCGTCACCGCCGCGATCGCCATCGCGATCGCGCTCGTCGTCTGGCTGCCGTACCTGCTCGAGGCCCTGCACGGATCACCCGCCGACAGCGGTACCGCGACCCACTACCTGCCCGACGCCGGTGCGCGCCTGCCGCTTCCGATGTTCCAGTTCTCCCTCGCCGGTGCGCTGTGCCTGCTCGGCACGATCTGGCTGGTGAGCCGCGCGACGACGTCGCGGCGCGCACAGTCGCTCGGCATCGGCGTGATCGCGATCTACCTGTGGTCGCTGCTGTCGATGGCGTTCACCGTGCTCGGCGGCACCCTGCTGTCCTTCCGCCTCGAGCCGGTGCTGATCGTGCTGCTCGGCACGGCCGGCGTGTTCGGCTTCTTCGAGTTCTCCCGCTGGCTCGTCCTGGCCACCAGCGAGAACCCGCGCATGAAGGCGTCGGTCGTCGCGATCGGGCTCGCCGGACTGATCGCGTTCGTGCAGAACATCCCTCAGGTGCTCGCGGGTGACATCACCATCGCCTACACCGACACCGACGGCAACGGCGTCCGCGCCGACAAGCGTGCGCCCGGTGCGGCCGCGTACTACGGCGACGTCGACCGGATCATCATGGAACGCCGGCCCGGCGAACGCCACGACACCGTCGTCCTCACCTCGGACACGAGCTTCCTCAGCTTCTACCCGTACTACGGGTTCCAGGCGCTGACGTCGCACTACGCGAACCCCCTGGCGCAGTTCCGCGAACGCGGGGAGGCGATCGAGAGCTGGACCGAACTCGAGACGCCGGACCAACTGGTGTCGGCGCTCGACGGACTGCCGTGGCGCGCACCGGATGTGTTCGTCTTCCGCAAGAGTTCGGACGGCTACACACTGCGGCTCGCCGAGGACGTCTACCCGAACGACCCGAACGTCCGCCGCTACAGCGTCACATTCCCCAAGAAGCTGTTCGACGACCCGCGCTTCACGATCGACGAGGCGGGACCGTTCGTGATCGTGACGCGCACCGGCTGAGTCACGCCAGGTGGTGCCGGTCGGTGCGGCTCACCGTCACCGCCGCGACGACGACGCCGATGACGACCCCGACGAGTGTGTCGAGGACCCGGGTCACCCCGGCCTCCGGCGTCATCGGTGACGTGAACCCGGTCATCACGAGCGCCATCGGCGTCACCGCGAGCGTCGTGAGGCCGTAGTTCACCAGCACCATCAGCTCCGCCACGATCTGCAGAATCACGACCGCGGCGACCGACTCCCAGAAGCCCAACGACAGCGCGAGGAGTCCCGCTGCGATGGCCGCGCCGGCAACGTTGCCGAGCAGACGCTGGATGCCACGCTCGACGGTATGGGTGTAGTTGAGACCCTGCAGTGCGGCCATCGCGCCCATCGACGCCCACAGCGGGTGCTCCAAGCCGCACGCGAAGGCGATCCATCCCGCCGCCGCGGATGCGATCGTCACCCGAACCGCGGTGTGACGCAGGGTCGTCGACATGATGTTGACGCGGGCGATCTGCAGCACGCGGTTGGGGGCGGGCAGCTCCGTCCGCAGCGACGGGCGATCACCCACACCGCCTAGGACGCTGGCCCGCTTCACCTTTCGCAGTTCCGGCTCGTGCTGCGCGATCTCCCGGATCAGGGTGTCGTCGCCGTCGGCGACCCAGACGTCGATCGCCTCGTCGGCGGCGTCCAACAGCCCGGCGAGGTCGCGACCGTGACCGTGCTTCGCCCGCGAACCACCACTGGCAGCAAGGACTTCCCGGGCGCGATGAAGCGCTGCACGCGCGGCCGGAACACCGTCCTTTCCCGCTTCCGCCAGTGATCCGACGCTCATGAGCGCCCGGGCCGCGGCCAGACGGGCCGGTCCCAGCGGCAGGACCAACCCCGGAAGCATCGCCGCAATCCAGCCCACGGGGACGCCGATTACCGCCGCGGTCGTCACCTGGCCCACATCGGACCACGACGTCGAGTAACCCGCGGCACCGGTCGCCGCGAAGACGAGGATCACGGGGCCGGGTCCGAGCAACTGGAAGGTGTTCATGTAGCCCGAGGCCACACCGGCGGCCAACGACAGCGCGCCGATGAGCGCCCACGCCGGCAGTGCCGCGGCACCCAGTGCGCCACCGAACGCAACGAACGCGACGAGCGCGGCACCGACCAGCGCCACCTTGCCGGCCAGTCGTGGATACGGTTCGTAGCGGCCGAACGCGGCGGCCAACGCACCGAGTGCCGCGAACCCGGCCAGTTCCCGGTAGCCGAGGAGGCCACCCGCGACGAGGACCACCGCCGTTGCCAGCCCGACACGAAACGCCGGCGCGATCGTCGCGTCCGCGGTACGAAGTTCGAATGCTCGACGCCACGTCTTCGGCACCACGGCATGCGCGAGAGCGCCGCGCGCCTGGGCGAACCGGGTGGGAGCGGAGCCTCGAGTGCAGTCACTCGACTCAGTGTACGGCATTAGTTCACCAGTAAAGTACTGATGAACAGAATTCTCCGCCTGGCTAGGATGAGGAAGTGGATTCGACCGACAGCTCCGATCGCGACTTCATCGACAAGGTTCGCCTGGAGTGGTCCCACTCCTACCCGGAGGTGGACACGTCGCCGATCGAGATCGTCGGGCGGATCACGCGGATCAGCTCGCAGGCCCTGCATCGGCTCGACCGCGTCCTCGCCCCCAGCGGCGTCTCTCGCGCGGAGTTCGAGGTGTTGTGTGCACTGGCCCGGTGCGACCGTCCGCTCCGAGCGAGCGAGGTCACGGCGGTGACGATGGTCAGCAGCGCGGCAACCACCAAGCACACCGACCGCCTGGTCAAGCTCGGTTTGGTGGAACGACAGCGCTTCGAGCGCGACGGACGGGTAGTGCTCCTCCATGTCACGGAGGAGGGTCGGGCGCTCGTCGATCGGGAGTTCCCGCAGCGCGTCGATCGGGATCGCCGGCTTCTCGAGGGCCTCGACGACGACGAGCGCATTCTGCTGGCACAACTGCTGCGACGGATCGCTCGCAACAGCGACGACGTCGACCGCGTCTGATCCGCAGCCCACTACGAACTGCCGACCGGGACCCGAATCGCAACTGCGATCGGTCCCGTCGACGATCGACGCCATGAAACAAGTCCGACGTACGCAGGAGTTTCGCGTGAATATATGCGGATACGCCGAAGGCCCCCACCAGTAATGGTGGGGGCCTTCGGGAAAGGATGTTCGGCGGTGTCCTGACTCTCCCACACCCTGTCGAGTGCAGTACCATCGGCGCTGGAGGGCTTAGCTTCCGGGTTCGGAATGGGACCGGGCGTTTCCCCTCCGCTATGGCCGCCGTAACTCTATGAAACTGTCACACATTCGATTCCCCCGCCCGAACCACCGCCGGCACGAATGCCGTCGGTGTTGGGGGTGAATGGTATCTGTGTGTTGTTTCAGATACCGCACAGTGGACGCGTAGCTTCTTTGTGGTAAGTCCTCGGCCTATTAGTACCAGTCACCTCCACACATTACTGTGCTTCCAGTTCTGGCCTATCAACCCGGTGGTCTGCCGGGGGCCTTACCCCCTCGAGGGGGTGAGAAACCTCATCTTGGAACAGGCTTCCCGCTTAGATGCTTTCAGCGGTTATCCCTTCCGAACGTAGCTAACCAGCAGTGCTCCTGGCGGAACAACTGGCACACCAGAGGTTCGTCCGTCCCGGTCCTCTCGTACTAGGGACAGCCTTCCTCAAGTTTCTAACGCGCGCGGCGGATAGAGACCGAACTGTCTCACGACGTTCTAAACCCAGCTCGCGTGCCGCTTTAATGGGCGAACAGCCCAACCCTTGGGACCTACTCCAGCCCCAGGATGCGACGAGCCGACATCGAGGTGCCAAACCATCCCGTCGATATGGACTCTTGGGGAAGATCAGCCTGTTATCCCCGGGGTACCTTTTATCCGTTGAGCGACACCGCTTCCACTTGCCGGTGCCGGATCACTAGTCCCGACTTTCGTCCCTGCTCGACCTGTCAGTCTCACAGTCAAGCTCCCTTGTGCACTTGCACTCGACACCTGATTGCCAACCAGGCTGAGGGAACCTTTGGGCGCCTCCGTTACATTTTGGGAGGCAACCGCCCCAGTTAAACTACCCACCAGGCACTGTCCCTGAACCAGATCATGGTCCGAGGTTAGATGTCCAATACGATCAGAGTGGTATTTCAACAACGACTCCACACACACTGGCGTGCATGCTTCACAGTCTCCCACCTATCCTACACAAACCGAACCGAACACCAATACCAAGCTATAGTGAAGGTCCGGGGTCTTTTCGTCCTGCCGCGCGTAACGAGCATCTTTACTCGTAATGCAATTTCGCCGAGTCTGTGGTTGAGACAGCAGAGAAGTCGTTACGCCATTCGTGCAGGTCGGAACTTACCCGACAAGGAATTTCGCTACCTTAGGATGGTTATAGTTACCACCGCCGTTTACTGGGGCTTAAATTCTCAGCTTCGCCATTACTGGCTAACCGGTCCTCTTAACCTTCCAGCACCGGGCAGGCGTCAGTCCGTATACATCGTCTTACGACTTCGCACGGACCTGTGTTTTTAGTAAACAGTCGCTTCTCTCTGGTCTCTGCGGCCCCCACCAGCTCACGGAGCAAGTCCGGTCACCGGCAGAGGCCCCCCTTCTCCCGAAGTTACGGGGGCATTTTGCCGAGTTCCTTAACCACAGTTATCTCGATCGCCTTAGTATTCTCTACCTGACCACCTGTGTCGGTTTGGGGTACGGGCCGTGTGAAAGCTCGCTAGAGGCTTTTCTCGGCAGCATAGGATCACTGAATTCGCCTCAATCGGCTACGCATCACGTCTCAGGCTATATGCGACCCGGATTTGCCTAGGTCACGCCCTACACGCTTACACCAGTATTACCACTGACTGGCTCAGCTACCTTCCTGCGTCACCCCATCGCTTGGCTACTACCAGATCGGTTCACGCGCATCCACCACCGAAGAACCCGAAGGTTCGAAAGTGGCTTCAGGGCGCTTAGCATCACTGATTCACCAGGGGCGCGTTCACACGGGTACGGGAATATCAACCCGTTGTCCATCGACTACGCCTGTCGGCCTCGCCTTAGGTCCCGACTCACCCTGGGCGGATTAACCTGGCCCAGGAACCCTTGGTCATTCGGCGGACGAGTTTCTCACTCGTCTTTCGCTACTCATGCCTGCATTCTCACTCGTGCAGCCTCCACACCTGGATCACTCCGGCGCTTCCATGGCTGCACGACGCTCCCCTACCCATCCACACCACTGCCGGACGATCCGTAAACCATCCGGGGTGTTATGTGAATGCCGCGGCTTCGGCGGTGTACTTGAGCCCCGCTACATTGTCGGCGCAGGATCACTTGACCAGTGAGCTATTACGCACTCTTTCAAGGGTGGCTGCTTCTAAGCCAACCTCCTGGTTGTCTTCGCGACCCCACATCCTTTTCCACTTAGTACACGCTTAGGGGCCTTAGCCGGCGATCTGGGCTGTTTCCCTCTCGACTACGAAGCTTATCCCCCGCAGTCTCACTGCCGCGCTCTCACACTCTGGCATTCGGAGTTTGGCTGACGTCAGTAACCTTGTGGGGCCCATCGGCCATCCAGTAGCTCTACCTCCAGAGTGAAACACGCGACGCTGCACCTAAATGCATTTCGGGGAGAACCAGCTATCACGGAGTTTGATTGGCCTTTCACCCCTACCCACAGCTCATCCCCTCAGTTTTCAACCTAAGTGGGTTCGGGCCTCCACGACGTCTTACCGTCGCTTCACCCTGGCCATGGGTAGATCACTCCGCTTCGGGTCTAGAACATGCCACTCAAGGACGCCCTATTCGGACTCGCTTTCGCTACGGCTACCCCACACGGGTTAACCTCGCGACATGCCGCTAACTCGCAGGCTCATTCTTCAAAAGGCACGCCATCACCCCCACCCGAAGGTGCGAAGGCTCTGACGGATTGTAAGCGCACGGTTTCAGGTACTATTTCACTCCCCTCCCGGGGTACTTTTCATCTTTCCCTCACGGTACTAGTCCGCTATCGGTCACCAGGGAGTATTCAGGCTTATCGGGTGGTCCCGACAGATTCACAGCAGATTTCACGGGCCCGCTGCTACTCGGGTGTCCGTCACGACAGTCACCATGTTTTCGTCTACGGGACTCTCACCCTCTACGACAGGCCGTTCCAGACCACTTCGACTAACACGATGATTTCTTACTGTCGGCCAATCCGGCAGAATTGACAAGACGGATCCCACAACCCCACGAATGCAACGCCCGCCGGCTATCACACACCCATGGTTTAGCCTCATCCGCTTTCGCTCGCCACTACTCACGGAATCACATGTTGTTTTCTCTTCCTGTGGGTACTGAGATGTTTCACTTCCCCACGTTCCCTCCACACGCCCTATATATTCAGGCGCGGGTAACCACACATCACTGTGGCTGGGTTTCCCCATTCGGACATCCTCGGATCTCAGCTCGGTTGACAGCTCCCCGAGGCTTATCGCAGCCTCCTACGTCCTTCATCGGCTCCTGGTGCCAGACATCCACCGTACGCTCTTAAACACTTACAACAAAGATGCTCGCGTCCACTGTGCAGTTCTCAAACAACACACAAGCAGAAAACTCGTGCAGACACCGGACCAACCAGAACTTCCGTTCCCGCTGCGGTATGACCTGCGTTTCCCGCTTGTCGTTTCTTCCTCGAAAGATCACTTGCGTGTTCTCTCAGGACCCAACAGTGCGTCGATATAACTCTCTTCCCACCAGCACTCGGGCCGGCGGTAATGAAGAAAATGCTTGTCAGTGTTCCACCCATGAGCAACCGCAGTCCCACGATTGGGGACTAAACGGCCTCTGCCAGCAAGAACACAACCTGTGTTGGCCCTCGACTGGAGAATGCTCCTTAGAAAGGAGGTGATCCAGCCGCACCTTCCGGTACGGCTACCTTGTTACGACTTCGTCCCAATCGCCGATCCCACCTTCGACGGCTCCCTCCACAAGGGTTAGGCCACCGGCTTCGGGTGTTACCGACTTTCATGACGTGACGGGCGGTGTGTACAAGGCCCGGGAACGTATTCACCGCAGCGTTGCTGATCTGCGATTACTAGCGACTCCGACTTCACGGGGTCGAGTTGCAGACCCCGATCCGAACTGAGACCGGCTTTAAGGGATTCGCTCCACCTCACGGTATCGCAGCCCTCTGTACCGGCCATTGTAGCATGTGTGAAGCCCTGGACATAAGGGGCATGATGACTTGACGTCGTCCCCACCTTCCTCCGAGTTGACCCGGCAGTCTCCTGCGAGTCCCCGCCATTACGCGCTGGCAACACAGGACAAGGGTTGCGCTCGTTGCGGGACTTAACCCAACATCTCACGACACGAGCTGACGACAGCCATGCACCACCTGTATACCGACCACAAGGGGGCACCTATCTCTAGGTGTTTCCGGTATATGTCAAACCCAGGTAAGGTTCTTCGCGTTGCATCGAATTAATCCACATGCTCCGCCGCTTGTGCGGGCCCCCGTCAATTCCTTTGAGTTTTAGCCTTGCGGCCGTACTCCCCAGGCGGGGCGCTTAATGCGTTAGCTACGGCACGGATCCCGTGGAAGGAAACCCACACCTAGCGCCCACCGTTTACGGCGTGGACTACCAGGGTATCTAATCCTGTTCGCTACCCACGCTTTCGCTCCTCAGCGTCAGTTACTGCCCAGAGACCCGCCTTCGCCACCGGTGTTCCTCCTGATATCTGCGCATTTCACCGCTACACCAGGAATTCCAGTCTCCCCTGCAGTACTCAAGTCTGCCCGTATCGCCTGCAAGCCCGCAGTTGAGCTGCGGGTTTTCACAGACGACGCGACAAACCGCCTACGAGCTCTTTACGCCCAGTAATTCCGGACAACGCTCGCACCCTACGTATTACCGCGGCTGCTGGCACGTAGTTGGCCGGTGCTTCTTCTGCAGGTACCGTCACTTTCGCTTCGTCCCTGCTGAAAGAGGTTTACAACCCGAAGGCCGTCATCCCTCACGCGGCGTCGCTGCATCAGGCTTTCGCCCATTGTGCAATATTCCCCACTGCTGCCTCCCGTAGGAGTCTGGGCCGTGTCTCAGTCCCAGTGTGGCCGGTCGCCCTCTCAGGCCGGCTACCCGTCGTCGCCTTGGTAGGCCATTACCCCACCAACAAGCTGATAGGCCGCGGGCCCATCCTGCACCAGTAAACCTTTCCAACCCCCGCCATGCGACAGGAGCTCATATCCGGTATTAGACCCAGTTTCCCAGGCTTATCCCAGAGTGCAGGGCAGATCACCCACGTGTTACTCACCCGTTCGCCGCTCGTGTACCCCCGAAAGGGCCTTACCGCTCGACTTGCATGTGTTAAGCACGCCGCCAGCGTTCGTCCTGAGCCAGGATCAAACTCTCCGTTGAAGACTCTAGATTGGCCGGCAAAACCGGCAATCAGCCATAGACATCGAGTCAAATCACTAGCAAAAAAACTCAAACTAGCTTGCACTGACCGCCCCAGACGGAAGAATGAGACGATCAGCAAATACCCACCCACCAAAACGGTGAGTGGAGTACCAATAAAATTTGGCACTGACATTCATCGACACACTGTTGAGTTCTCAAAGAACACGCGCACACCATCACTCAGAACCTTGCAGTTCCTCGTTCCGGGCAACCGTTCCAGCTTATCCCAACCGGGATCCGAGTGCAAACTCGGGCCCCTTCCGGGCCACCCGGACACGCTCCACCACTCTACCGGAGGGCGAAACGAACCAGATTTTCAGGCGCTCTCCGTACAACCTCGTTTTCCCTCGCTGACCCGTGAAGGTCGCGGCCGGGTCGGTGTCCGTGTCGCTCTGACTTGGAATAAGTTACGCGAACTTGCACAGAACACCAAATCGCCTGTTCAAGCGGGATAACGAGCAGTCGAAACGGGGGATCCCCGACCTTTGACCGCTCGGTGGCCGGCGCCGGTCGCCGCTCGGGGCCGGCGTTCCGGTCACCGGCTCCCCGAAGAATTCGCATGAAAATATACAGAAACGCCGAAGGCCCCCACCAGTAATGGTGGGGGCCTTCGGGAAAGGATGTTCGGCGGTGTCCTACTCTCCCACACCCTGTCGAGTGCAGTACCATCGGCGCTGGAGGGCTTAGCTTCCGGGTTCGGAATGGGACCGGGCGTTTCCCCTCCGCTATGGCCGCCGTAACTCTATGAAACTGTCACACATTCGATTCCCCCGCCCGAACCACCGCCGGCACGAATGCCGTCGGTGTTGGGGGTGAATGGTATCTGTGTGTTGTTTCAGATACCGCACAGTGGACGCGTAGCTTCTTTGTGGTAAGTCCTCGGCCTATTAGTACCAGTCACCTCCACACATTACTGTGCTTCCAGTTCTGGCCTATCAACCCGGTGGTCTGCCGGGGGCCTTACCCCCTCGAGGGGGTGAGAAACCTCATCTTGGAACAGGCTTCCCGCTTAGATGCTTTCAGCGGTTATCCCTTCCGAACGTAGCTAACCAGCAGTGCTCCTGGCGGAACAACTGGCACACCAGAGGTTCGTCCGTCCCGGTCCTCTCGTACTAGGGACAGCCTTCCTCAAGTTTCTAACGCGCGCGGCGGATAGAGACCGAACTGTCTCACGACGTTCTAAACCCAGCTCGCGTGCCGCTTTAATGGGCGAACAGCCCAACCCTTGGGACCTACTCCAGCCCCAGGATGCGACGAGCCGACATCGAGGTGCCAAACCATCCCGTCGATATGGACTCTTGGGGAAGATCAGCCTGTTATCCCCGGGGTACCTTTTATCCGTTGAGCGACACCGCTTCCACTTGCCGGTGCCGGATCACTAGTCCCGACTTTCGTCCCTGCTCGACCTGTCAGTCTCACAGTCAAGCTCCCTTGTGCACTTGCACTCGACACCTGATTGCCAACCAGGCTGAGGGAACCTTTGGGCGCCTCCGTTACATTTTGGGAGGCAACCGCCCCAGTTAAACTACCCACCAGGCACTGTCCCTGAACCAGATCATGGTCCGAGGTTAGATGTCCAATACGATCAGAGTGGTATTTCAACAACGACTCCACACACACTGGCGTGCATGCTTCACAGTCTCCCACCTATCCTACACAAACCGAACCGAACACCAATACCAAGCTATAGTGAAGGTCCCGGGGTCTTTTCGTCCTGCCGCGCGTAACGAGCATCTTTACTCGTAATGCAATTTCGCCGAGTCTGTGGTTGAGACAGCAGAGAAGTCGTTACGCCATTCGTGCAGGTCGGAACTTACCCGACAAGGAATTTCGCTACCTTAGGATGGTTATAGTTACCACCGCCGTTTACTGGGGCTTAAATTCTCAGCTTCGCCATTACTGGCTAACCGGTCCTCTTAACCTTCCAGCACCGGGCAGGCGTCAGTCCGTATACATCGTCTTACGACTTCGCACGGACCTGTGTTTTTAGTAAACAGTCGCTTCTCTCTGGTCTCTGCGGCCCCCACCAGCTCACGGAGCAAGTCCGGTCACCGGCAGAGGCCCCCCTTCTCCCGAAGTTACGGGGGCATTTTGCCGAGTTCCTTAACCACAGTTATCTCGATCGCCTTAGTATTCTCTACCTGACCACCTGTGTCGGTTTGGGGTACGGGCCGTGTGAAAGCTCGCTAGAGGCTTTTCTCGGCAGCATAGGATCACTGAATTCGCCTCAATCGGCTACGCATCACGTCTCAGGCTATATGCGACCCGGATTTGCCTAGGTCACGCCCTACACGCTTACACCAGTATTACCACTGACTGGCTCAGCTACCTTCCTGCGTCACCCCATCGCTTGGCTACTACCAGATCGGTTCACGCGCATCCACCACCGAAGAACCCGAAGGTTCGAAAGTGGCTTCAGGGCGCTTAGCATCACTGATTCACCAGGGGCGCGTTCACACGGGTACGGGAATATCAACCCGTTGTCCATCGACTACGCCTGTCGGCCTCGCCTTAGGTCCCGACTCACCCTGGGCGGATTAACCTGGCCCAGGAACCCTTGGTCATTCGGCGGACGAGTTTCTCACTCGTCTTTCGCTACTCATGCCTGCATTCTCACTCGTGCAGCCTCCACACCTGGATCACTCCGGCGCTTCCATGGCTGCACGACGCTCCCCTACCCATCCACACCACTGCCGGACGATCCGTAAACCATCCGGGGTGTTATGTGAATGCCGCGGCTTCGGCGGTGTACTTGAGCCCCGCTACATTGTCGGCGCAGGATCACTTGACCAGTGAGCTATTACGCACTCTTTCAAGGGTGGCTGCTTCTAAGCCAACCTCCTGGTTGTCTTCGCGACCCCACATCCTTTTCCACTTAGTACACGCTTAGGGGCCTTAGCCGGCGATCTGGGCTGTTTCCCTCTCGACTACGAAGCTTATCCCCCGCAGTCTCACTGCCGCGCTCTCACACTCTGGCATTCGGAGTTTGGCTGACGTCAGTAACCTTGTGGGGCCCATCGGCCATCCAGTAGCTCTACCTCCAGAGTGAAACACGCGACGCTGCACCTAAATGCATTTCGGGGAGAACCAGCTATCACGGAGTTTGATTGGCCTTTCACCCCTACCCACAGCTCATCCCCTCAGTTTTCAACCTAAGTGGGTTCGGGCCTCCACGACGTCTTACCGTCGCTTCACCCTGGCCATGGGTAGATCACTCCGCTTCGGGTCTAGAACATGCCACTCAAGGACGCCCTATTCGGACTCGCTTTCGCTACGGCTACCCCACACGGGTTAACCTCGCGACATGCCGCTAACTCGCAGGCTCATTCTTCAAAAGGCACGCCATCACCCCCCACCCGAAGGTGCGAAGGCTCTGACGGATTGTAAGCGCACGGTTTCAGGTACTATTTCACTCCCCTCCCGGGGTACTTTTCATCTTTCCCTCACGGTACTAGTCCGCTATCGGTCACCAGGGAGTATTCAGGCTTATCGGGTGGTCCCGACAGATTCACAGCAGATTTCACGGGCCCGCTGCTACTCGGGTGTCCGTCACGACAGTCACCATGTTTTCGTCTACGGGACTCTCACCCTCTACGACAGGCCGTTCCAGACCACTTCGACTAACACGATGATTTCTTACTGTCGGCCAATCCGGCAGAATTGACAAGACGGATCCCACAACCCCACGAATGCAACGCCCGCCGGCTATCACACACCCATGGTTTAGCCTCATCCGCTTTCGCTCGCCACTACTCACGGAATCACATGTTGTTTTCTCTTCCTGTGGGTACTGAGATGTTTCACTTCCCCACGTTCCCTCCACACGCCCTATATATTCAGGCGCGGGTAACCACACATCACTGTGGCTGGGTTTCCCCATTCGGACATCCTCGGATCTCAGCTCGGTTGACAGCTCCCCGAGGCTTATCGCAGCCTCCTACGTCCTTCATCGGCTCCTGGTGCCAGACATCCACCGTACGCTCTTAAACACTTACAACAAAGATGCTCGCGTCCACTGTGCAGTTCTCAAACAACACACAACACCCAGACCGAATGTGGCACCAGCCGGCACTCACGTACCGCGGTATGACCACGCCCAGATGTTGTCGTTTCTTCCTTCGAGGTAACACTCGCGTGTTCTCTCAGGACCCAACAGTGCGCCGATATATCACCCACCAGCCGGCCATGTGACCCGCTGACGTGTGGATGAGATTGTCAGTGTTCCACCCATGAGCACCACCGGATTACGTGTGAATCCGAAGTGGCTCTGCCCTCACACAAGCCCCGACTCTTCGGGGTGTGTGGGGAGATGCTCCTTAGAAAGGAGGTGATCCAGCCGCACCTTCCGGTACGGCTACCTTGTTACGACTTCGTCCCAATCGCCGATCCCACCTTCGACGGCTCCCTCCACAAGGGTTAGGCCACCGGCTTCGGGTGTTACCGACTTTCATGACGTGACGGGCGGTGTGTACAAGGCCCGGGAACGTATTCACCGCAGCGTTGCTGATCTGCGATTACTAGCGACTCCGACTTCACGGGGTCGAGTTGCAGACCCCGATCCGAACTGAGACCGGCTTTAAGGGATTCGCTCCACCTCACGGTATCGCAGCCCTCTGTACCGGCCATTGTAGCATGTGTGAAGCCCTGGACATAAGGGGCATGATGACTTGACGTCGTCCCCACCTTCCTCCGAGTTGACCCCGGCAGTCTCCTGCGAGTCCCCGCCATTACGCGCTGGCAACACAGGACAAGGGTTGCGCTCGTTGCGGGACTTAACCCAACATCTCACGACACGAGCTGACGACAGCCATGCACCACCTGTATACCGACCACAAGGGGGCACCTATCTCTAGGTGTTTCCGGTATATGTCAAACCCAGGTAAGGTTCTTCGCGTTGCATCGAATTAATCCACATGCTCCGCCGCTTGTGCGGGCCCCCGTCAATTCCTTTGAGTTTTAGCCTTGCGGCCGTACTCCCCAGGCGGGGCGCTTAATGCGTTAGCTACGGCACGGATCCCGTGGAAGGAAACCCACACCTAGCGCCCACCGTTTACGGCGTGGACTACCAGGGTATCTAATCCTGTTCGCTACCCACGCTTTCGCTCCTCAGCGTCAGTTACTGCCCAGAGACCCGCCTTCGCCACCGGTGTTCCTCCTGATATCTGCGCATTTCACCGCTACACCAGGAATTCCAGTCTCCCCTGCAGTACTCAAGTCTGCCCGTATCGCCTGCAAGCCCGCAGTTGAGCTGCGGGTTTTCACAGACGACGCGACAAACCGCCTACGAGCTCTTTACGCCCAGTAATTCCGGACAACGCTCGCACCCTACGTATTACCGCGGCTGCTGGCACGTAGTTGGCCGGTGCTTCTTCTGCAGGTACCGTCACTTTCGCTTCGTCCCTGCTGAAAGAGGTTTACAACCCGAAGGCCGTCATCCCTCACGCGGCGTCGCTGCATCAGGCTTTCGCCCATTGTGCAATATTCCCCACTGCTGCCTCCCGTAGGAGTCTGGGCCGTGTCTCAGTCCCAGTGTGGCCGGTCGCCCTCTCAGGCCGGCTACCCGTCGTCGCCTTGGTAGGCCATTACCCCACCAACAAGCTGATAGGCCGCGGGCCCATCCTGCACCAGTAAACCTTTCCAACCCCCGCCATGCGACAGGAGCTCATATCCGGTATTAGACCCAGTTTCCCAGGCTTATCCCAGAGTGCAGGGCAGATCACCCACGTGTTACTCACCCGTTCGCCGCTCGTGTACCCCCGAAAGGGCCTTACCGCTCGACTTGCATGTGTTAAGCACGCCGCCAGCGTTCGTCCTGAGCCAGGATCAAACTCTCCGTTGAAGACTCTAGATTGGCCGGCAAAACCGGCAATCAGCCATAGACATCGAGTCAAATCACTAGCAAAAAAACTCAAACTAGCTTGCACTGACCGCCCCAGACGGAAGAATGAGACGATCAGCAAATACCCACCCACCAAAACGGTGAGTGGAGTACCAATAAAATTTGGCACTGACATTCATCGACACACTGTTGAGTTCTCAAAGAACACGCACACACCATCACTCAGAACCTTGCAGTTCCTCGTTCCGGGGCAACCGTTCCAGCCTAACCCGATCAAATTCCGGAAGCAAATCCGGACTTCTCGGCCACCCGAAGGCGCTTCGCAAGCCTACACGAGGGTAGGAAAGGCAACTTCCGGCAGTATCAGGCGCTCCCCGTACAACCTCGTTTTCCCTCGCTGACCTGTGAAGATCGCGGCCGGGTCGGTGTCCGTGTCGCTCTGACTCGAACTAAGTTACGCGAACGGTTCGCAGATTGCCAAATCGCTTGGTCAGAGCCCTGCAGGGCGCATATCGGGTGAACATTCCGGGCCATCTGGGTCTCCCGATGCCGGCAGACCGCCCCTAGGGCATCTCGATGGTCTCGGCCCGCGCAATTTCCCCAATTGCCGCCCGGATGTACCCGTGGGCTCCGACGTCTGCGGTCGCGAGGAGATCGGCCATCACCAGAACCGCGCTCCGGAGGTAGTCGGCCTGACCGATCCTCTGGGCGTCGTCGCTCATCTCGGTGAGACCGAGCGAACCGGTGAGGACCGCGGCGAGCGCCGTGACGTCGAGGTCGGGCAGCCAGGTGATTGCGGCGCCGGCGACCCGCGTCAGCGCCCCCTGGATGTCCTCCCCGGAGAAACCGTCGGGGTGCAGGTCCTCGAGCAGTGCGCGGACCACCCCCGCGTGGACGATCGTCACCTGCTCGAACGGCAGCACGACCATGTCCTCCAGGACCTCGGCCAATCGCTCACTCGAACCGGCGCGGGCGGCGGCGATCGCGTCGTCGGTTGCCACGGCGATCTGACGGGCCTCCCGAGGCCATTCCGCCGGCCAGTTGCTGCCCCCGTTCATGCCCGTCACACCGCCGCGCTCAGGGCGACGGACAGCGGAACGGCCGTCAGGCACAGGACCGCGGCGACCAGGAGCACGCCCACGAGGCGCTTGTCCCACTGTCCTCGCGCGCCGCTCGCCGCCAGGACGAACAGTACGAATCCGATACAGACGGAGATGATCGTGACGAGGACCGGTGTGGAGACCATGGCTGGATTGTGCCTCAGCCCTGTTTTCCCTGATCGGCCAGGAGTTGGGCCAGGTGAACGCCCTCACGTCGAGTCAGGTCGGTGATCTGCGTCCGACACGAGTAGCCGTCCGCGAGGACGACGGTCTCCGGCCGCGCCCGCGCCACCGCCGGCAGCAGCTGGTGCTCGGCGACGGCGACGGACATCTCGTAGTGCCCCTTCTCCACCCCGAAGTTCCCCGCGAGCCCGCAGCACCCGCCGAGACGTTCCACCGTGGCACCGGTCCGTCGCAGCAGAGCCTCGTCCGCTCCCCACCCCATCACCGCGTGGTGATGACAGTGCGGCTGCGCGACGACAGTGGTCCCGGACAGGTCGGGCGGCTCCCAGCCGTCGCGGGCCGCGAGCAGTTCGGCGAGGGTGCGGGTGGAGTCGGCGACGGCCCGGGCGTTGTCGGTGCCGAGCAGTTCGACGGCGTCGGCGCGCAGCACCGCCGTGCACGACGGCTCGATTCCGACGATCGGCACGCCCTCGTCGGCCAGCGCGGACACGGTGCGGCCGAGGATGCGGCGGGCGGCGTCGAGCTGACCGGTGGTGATCCACGTCAGGCCACAGCACTGCCGCTTCGGGGTGAGCCGCGGCCGGAACCCGGCGTCCTCGAGCACCCGGACGGTCGCGATCCCCACCTCGGGCGTGAAGTGGTCGGTGAAGGTGTCGACGAACAGCACGACCGGGTCGCCGGTGGTGCGGCGCTCGGCGGCGGTCGCGGCGAACCAGCGGCGGAACGACGTGGGCGCGAACTGCGGGACGTGGCGTCGGCGATCGGCGCCGCCCAGCGTCAGCGCGGCCGGTGCGACGCCGGGCAGCCTCGTCAGGGCGTTGACCAGTTTCGGTGCCCGCCCCGCGATCCCGGCCCAGCGCGGCAGCCAGCCCAGTGAGTAGTGCGAGACCGGGCGCAGCCGCTTCCGATAGCTCTGGTGCAGGACCTCCGACTTGTAGGAGGCCATGTCGACGCCTGTGGGACAGTCCGACGCGCAGCCCTTGCACGACAGGCACAGCTCGAGGGCGTCGTGCACCTCCGGCGAACGCCAGCCCTCCCCCACCAGGCTGCCGTTGACCATCTCCTGCAGGACGCGGGCGCGTCCGCGCGTCGAGTCCTTCTCCTCCCGCGTCGCCAGATAGGAGGGGCACATGACGCCCCCGGCGCCGGTGGTGTCGGCGCGGCACTTCCCGACACCCGTGCAGCGGTGGACGGCCTGGGCGAAGTCGCCGTCGTCGTCGCGGTACGCGAGCGCAAGATTCCGGCGCAGCGGCGACGTCTGCGGGACGCGCAGGTCCGCGTCGACGGGCCGCGGGTCGACGAGGACGCCGGGATCGAGGACGTTGTCGGGGTCGAAGACGTGCTTGACGGCGCCGAACAGCCGCAGCGCGTCCGGCGAGTACATGATCGGCAGCAGCTCGCTGCGGGCGCGGCCGTCACCGTGCTCACCGGACAGCGACCCGTCGTAGCGCGCGACCAGTTCGGCGGCGGACGTCAGGAAGCGGCGGAAGACGGCGGTGCCGTTCGGCTTGTCCATCGGCAGGTCCAGCCGGATGTGCAGGCAGCCGTCCGCGAAGTGCCCGTACGGCAAGCCGGTGATGCCGAAGTCGGTGAGCAGGGCGTCGAAGTCGCGCAGGTAGGGGCCCATCCGGTCGGGCGGGACCGCGGCGTCCTCCCAGCCCGCGTAGGCGGGTTTACCGGCGGGGCTGCGTCCGGCCAGGCCGGCGCCGTCCTCCCGGATCCGCCACAGCTCCGCGATCCGGGCCGGATCCTCGACGACGAGCGCATCCACCGCACTGCAGCCCTTCGCGAGGGCACGTGCCCTCTCGACGATCTCGTCGCGCGATTCGCCGGCGATCTCCACGAACAGCCACGCCGCACCGCGCGGCAGCGGCGGCACGGCCTGCGGACCGCGGCGCTCGCGGACGACGTCGACCAGGCGCGAATCGATGCCCTCGCACGCGGTGGGGCGGAACCCGAGGACCGCCTTGGAGTCGTCGCCGGCGGACGCGATGTCGTCGTAGCCGAGTGCGACCAGCACGCGGTGCGCCGGATCGCGCACCAGGCGCACGGTGGCCTGCGTGACGATGCCGAGCGTGCCCTCGCTGCCGACGAGGAACCTCAGGGCATCGAAGCCGTTCTCCGGCAGCAGGTGTTCGAGCGCGTACCCCGACGCCTGGCGTCCGAAGCGGCCGAATTCCGTTCGGATGGTGGCCAATCCGGTGTGAGTGACGTCGCGCAGGGCGTCGAGGACCGGCACGTCGGTCGCGGCCGGTAGTGACAGTGGCTCCCCAGTACCGGTGAGCAACTCGAGTCCCACGACGTTGTCGGACGTGCGGCCGTACCCGAGAGTTCTTGCCCCGCAGGCGTTGTTGCCGAGCATGCCGCCGATGGTGCAGCGATTGTGGGTCGACGGGTCGGGACCGAACCGCAGTCCGTGCGGCGCCGCCGCGCGCTGCAGCGTCGCCTGCACGACCCCCGGTTCGACGGCGGCCGTGCGCGCCTGCGGATCCACGTCGAGGACGCGGCCGAGATGGCGACTGAAGTCGAGCACCACACCGGGACCCACCGCGTTGCCCGCGACCGACGTCCCCGCGCCGCGCGCCGTGATCGGCACGCCCTCGGCGCGGCACACGTCGAGCACCGTCGCGACCTCGTCGACCGCACGCGGAAACACCACCGTCGTGGGCGGCACCCGGTACAGCGAGGCGTCCGACGAGTACATCGCCCGAGTGGTGCCGTCGTCCCGGACATCCCGCACCCCCGCGCGGCGCAGCGCGTCGGAGATCGGCGTCCAGTCCGGCATACGAGCAGCCTAGTGCCGCGCCGTGAGCACCACCGGGCCGTCGTCGGTGATCGCGACGGTGTGCTCGCTGTGCGCCGCGCGGGCCCCGGTCACCGTCCGCAGCGTCCAGCCGTCGGCGTCGTGGCGGTAGTCGTCGGACCCGTCGGCGATGAGCATCGGTTCGATCGCGAGGACCAGGCCGGCGCGCAGTCGCATGCCCCTGCCGGCGCGGGCCTCGTTGGGCACGTCCGGCGCCTCGTGCATGACGCGGCCGATGCCGTGACCGCCGTGGTCCGCGAGCAGCCCGTAGCCGAGACCGCGGGCGTAGGCACCGATCGCGGCACCGATGTCGCCGAGACGATTCCCGACCCGGGCGGCCTCGATACCGCGCCGGAGGGCCTCGTCCGTGGCCGCGACGAGCGCCTCGTCGGCCGGATTTGCGGCGCCGACGACGAAACTGATCGCCGAGTCGCCACACCAGCCGCCCAGCTTCGCGCCGCCGTCGATGCTCACCAGGTCACCGTCCCGCAACCGGTAGTCCGACGGAATGCCATGCACGACAGCGTCGTTCACAGACGCGCAGACGACTCCCGGGAACGGGGTCGGCGCCCAGTTCGGTCGGTAGTCGAGGAACAACGGCTCCGCCCAGCGTCGACGATGACGCTGGCGGCGACGGCGTCGAGCTCGCGCAGACTCACCCCCACCTGCGCGTGCTCCCGCGCCGCCGCGAGCGCGGCCGCGACCACGCGGCCCGCCGCCCGCATCCCCTGGATCTCCGATTCGGTCTTGAGCTCGACCACTGCACACCTCCGGTTCGAATAACTATACCGGTATTACTATAGGCAGCATGGTGCGCGTGCCGCTGACGGCGGAGGAACTCGAGCGAGGCCAGCGACTCGGTGAGCTGCTGCGATCCGCGCGGGGCGAGAAGAGCATGGTGCAGGTCGCGCTCGATGCCGCGATCTCCGTGGAGACCCTCCGCAAGATCGAGACCGGACGCATCGCGACGCCGGCGTTCTTCACGATCACCGCCGTCGCGCGCGTCCTCGACATCTCCCTCGACGACATCGCCGCGGCCCTCGACACCGAGGCGGTCAGTCCGGATCGGGAGCCTCGGCGCGCATCTTGATCCGCTCCAGGCGCTGATCCCACCCGGAGGCGATCCGCTCGAGCGCGGTGGCCGCCTCGTTCAACCGAGCCCCGATCGCGACGAATCGCACCTCGCGACCGTCGCGCTCGGACTCGACGAGCCCGACGTCCTGCAGCACCGTGAGATGCTTCGCGATCGCCTGCCGCGACACGGGCAACTCCCGCGCCAACGCCGACGCCGACGCCGGGGACCGCCCGAGCCGGAGCAGGATGCTCCAGCGGGTGTCGTCGGCGAGGGCCGCGAACACCACCGGCGGATCGAGGGATTCACCCGACCGCATCCACCGCCTCCTCCACGTACCCCTTCGCGAGCGCCATCTCGATCCGCCAGCCGCCAACGTGGCTGTCGTACCGGCTGCGACGATCCTCCGCACTCTCGGGCAGCGAGGCGAATCCGCTCTCGATGACCCGCAGCACGACGCTCGTCGGTGAGGTCTCCTCGATCCGGAACTCCACCAACGTCGACGGCCCGTCCGGCGCGTCGGCGTCGGTGAGCCACCGGAAGGCGGCATAGCGGGGTTCGTCCAACTCGACGGTCGCGAACGCGAACGTGCCGTGGGTGGGGTCGTGGACGACGTGCAGGTCGCCGCGGCGCTCGATGCGGTGCGGCACGATCTCCTTGTCGTTGACGTACCAGCCCGGCTCGCTCACAAGCTTCCACACTCGTGCCGCGGGGGCGTCGATCGCGATTTCCCGCTCGATTCGATCCAGAACATCCATCGGTCCATCCCTTCGTAGTTCGAGAAGTATCTGCAACCCAAGGATTGCAGGATGCGGTCAGCGATGCAACCCCCAAGTTGCAGATCGGCGCGGCCGGCCCCGCTCGACCCGGTCGCCTTGTCCCCTATGCCCACCTCATGTTTCGGGACGGCAACTTCTCACAGCTAGCCCCCAGCTAGCTGCGGTATTCTCGCCTCCGGCCAACCGACGGCTGCGCGGCGCCACGCCCCACCGTCCAGCGACGGAAGGGGGACGCGTGAGCGAGACCCTGCACCTGGTCGACGGGGACACCGCGGCCGCAATCACCACCACGACAACCGCGACGCCGCCGCGAGCGCGCCGGATCCGGATCACCATTGCCGACGTCGTCGCCACGGCGTCGTTCGTCGCGCTCGCACTGTTCGTGCTGGGCCGGCAGTGGCGGCACCTGGGCGACGGCTATCTCGTCACCAGCGGCCAGGACCAGACGATGTGGGAGTGGTTCTTCGCTGACACTGCGCACTCGCTCGCCAACTTCGACAATCCACTGTCGAGCACGCTGCAGAACTACCCGCTGGGCGTGAACCTCATGGCCAACACCGCGATGTTCGGCGTGAGCGTCCCGCTCGCGCCGATCACGTTGCTGTTCGGCCCCACCGTCACCTTCACGCTCGCACTCACGCTGGGCCTGTCCGGCACCGCGACCGCGTGGTACTGGGTGCTGTCCCGGCACGTCGTGACGTCGAAGCTCGCGGCCGCGGTGGGCGGCGTGTTCTGCGGCTTCGCGCCGGCGATGATCTCGCACACCAACGGCCACCCCAACTTCGTGTCGTTGTTCCTGCTGCCGTTCATCGCGCTACTGGTGATCCGCCTCGGCAGCGGCGAACGTCCGCTGCGCAACGGCCTCCTCCTCGGCCTCGCCGTCGCCTATCAGATCTTCCTCGGCGAAGAGCCACTGCTGATCTACTCGATCGCGTTCGCGGTCTTCGGAATCGCCTACGGTGCATCACATCCCGGTGCGGCGATCGTCGCAGCCCGACGCAGCATCAAGGGACTGTGCGTGGCCGGTGTCGTCACGGTCGCGATCGTCGCCGTCCCGCTGTGGTGGCAGTTCCTCGGACCGCAGAGCTACCGCGCGATCGAGCACGGCCCGGTCGGCAACGACGCCAACGCGTTCACCCGCTTCCCCTCCCAGTCGCTCGCCGGCGATCCGGGATCGGCCGTGGGACTGTCCATGAACGCCACCGAGGAGAACGCCTTCTTCGGCTGGCCGCTGCTGCTGCTGGTCGCGATGACCGCGGTATGGCTGTGGCGGGTGCGGATCGCGCGCGCCGCCGCCGTGACCGTCGCCGTCATGGCTGTGTTGTCCATGGGCGTCGAACTGACCGTCGCGCACAACGACACCGGCATCACCCTGCCGTGGTCGTGGTTCGCGAAGCTGCCGCTGCTCGAATCCGTGCTCGAGTCCCGCTTCGCGATGGGCTGCATCCCGGCCATCGCAATCCTGCTGGCGCTCGGCACCGACCGCGCGATCACGGCCGGACGCAACGGCCAGCGGTCGACGACGCTGCTGTGGCTGGGCTGGCTGGCGGTCTCCCTGCTGCCGCTGGCCCCCGCACCCGCCCCATCGCGCACCGCGCGCCGGTGCCCGCGTTCTTCGCCGACGGAACGTGGCGCTCGTACGTGTCCGACGGATCCGTCGTCACGGTCCCGCTGCCGCGCCCCGAGGACGCGAAGGCCCTGCAGTGGCAGGTGCAGCAGAACTTCGGCTACCCGATCGCCGGCGGCTACTTCGTCGGCCCCGCCGGACCCGAGGACAAGGGCAAGTACGGCCCCGACGACCGCCCGACCGCGATGCTGCTCGGCAAGACGCAGAACACCGGCGAGGCACCGACGATCGACGACGCCACCCGCGCGACCGCGCTCGCGGACCTGAGGTTCTGGAACGCCGACGTCGTCGTGCTGCCGCCCGGCAAGAACGATCAGGTGCTCCGCGCCACCGTCGACCAACTCCTCGGCTTCCCCGGCCGCCGCGTCGACGGCGTCTGGGTGTGGGACGTGCGGAATCTGACCTGATCGAGCCCCTCACCTAGAGTCGATGAACGTGCCCGACGTCCTGACAGCCCCAGCCCCGGCCGCCGCACGCGCCTCCGCGAAGGACGTGCGGGTCGCCCGCCTCGTCGCCATCGTCAGCGGACTGCTCGGAGCGATCCTCGCGATCGCGACACCGTTCCTGCCGGTGAAGCAGGACGCGTCGTCGGTGAGCTGGCCCCAGAACGGCAGCCTCACCAGCGTCGAGGCACCGCTCGTGTCGTACACCCCGCAGCAGCTGCACGTGACGATCCCGTGCACCGCCGTCGGGCAGCTCGCCGACAAGGGCGGCGCGCTCGTTGCGACCGCTCCCCCGCAGGCCGGGCGCACCGAGGCCGACGGCCTGGAGATCAAGGTCGACGCCGCGTCGGACACCGAACCCGCGCGGCTGCGGGCGATCGTGCGCGACACCTCGCTGCTGTCGCTGCCGCTGAGCGACCTGCAGGGGTGTTCCGAGATCGTCGTGACGTCGGACGCGCAGGGCACCACCGCCGCCGTCGCCGGGCTGCCCGACCAGCACACCACCACCATCAGCGGGGACATGCGACCGCAGATGGTCGGCATCTTCTCCGACCTGCAGGGCACCCCGCCGCCGGGCCTGGACGTCCGCGCCGACCTCGACTCCCGGTTCTCGTCCACCCCGACCCTGATCAAGCTGGTCGCGATGATCGTCGCCGTCCTGGCCACGATCGTGTCGCTGGTCGCGCTGCACCGCCTCGACAACGTCGACGGCCGCCGGGGGCGCCGCTTCCTGCCCGCCCGCTGGTGGAAATTCACCGGCATCGACGCCGTCGTCATCGGCGGACTGCTGCTGTGGCACGTCATCGGCGCCAACACGTCCGACGACGGCTACCTGCTCAACATGGCCCGCGTCTCCGAGCACGCCGGTTACATGGCCAACTACTTCCGCTGGTTCGGCGTCCCCGAGGCCCCGTTCGGCTGGTACTACGACGTGCTGGTGCTGTTCGCGAAGGTGAGCACCGCCAGCATGTGGATGCGCCTGCCCGCGCTGATCGCCGGCATCCTCTGCTGGATGATCATCAGCCGCGAGGTGATCCCGCGGCTGGGCACGGCGGTGCGCCGCAGCAGCGTCGCGATGTGGACCGGCGGACTGGTCTTCCTCGCGTTCTGGCTGCCCTACAACAACGGCCTGCGCCCGAACCGATCATCGCCCTGGGCGCGCTGCTGACCTGGTGCTCGATCGAACGGGCCATCGCCACCGGTCGCGTGCTGCCGGCCGCGGTCGCCGTGCTCATCGCCGCGTTCTCCCTCGCCGCCGGCCCGTCCGGCATGATCGCCATCGCCGCGCTCATCGCCGGGGCCCGGTCGATCGTGCAGATCATCGTGCGCCGCAGCCGGAAGGTCGGTGTCGTCGGACAGATCGCGCCGATCCTCGCGTCCGGCACCGTGGTGCTCGTCGCGGTGTTCGCCGACCAGACCCTCGCCTCGGTCCTCGAGGCCACCCGTGTCCGCACCGCCGTCGGCCCCAACGTTCCGTGGTTCGACGAGCGGGTGCGCTGGGACGCGCTGCTCAACATCTCCCCGACGGCTCGCTGGCCCGCCGCTTCGGCGTCTTCGTCATGCTGCTGTGCCTGGTCGTGTGCGTGATGATGATGCTGCGTCGCGGGGGCCGCATCCCCGGCACCTCGCTGGGGCCGTCCCGCCGCATCCTCGGCATCATCTTCGCGTCGCTGCTGCTGATGAGCTTCACGCCGACCAAGTGGACCCACCACTTCGGCGTGTACGCGGGCCTCGCCGGGTCGGCGGCCGCGCTCGCCGCCGTCGCGGTGGCCGGTGCCAGCCTGCGCTCCAAGCGCAACCGGACGCTGTTCGCGGCCGGGGTGCTGTTCATCCTGGCGCTGTCGTTCACCGGATCCAACGGCTGGTGGTACGTCTCGAGCTACGGCGTCCCGTGGTGGGACAAGCCGCCGTCAATCGCGGGCAAGGGCTTCTCCACCGCGCTGCTCGGGCTGACCGTGCTGGCGCTGCTGCTGGCCGCCTGGTACCACGTCCGCGAGCCCTACGAGAAGGCTCGCAGTGACGGCAACGGCAACGGCGGTCGCCTCGCCCGCGTCCGACGCTGGTCGCCCGCGCCGCTCACGCTCGCGGCCGCCGCCGTCGTGCTGTTCGAGGTGCTCTCGCTGCTCAAGGGCGCTGTCGCGCAGTACCCGGCGTACTCGATCGCGCAGTCGAACCTGCGCTCGCTGACCGGCAGCACGTGCGCGCTCGCGGACTTCGTCCTCGTCGAGAACGACCCGAACGCGTCGACGCTCAAGCTGCTGAACCCGCCCGTCGACCAGGCCGGGGCCGGGGCCTTCGGCGCGACCACGGCCACCGGTTTCACGGCGAACGGCGTGGCCGGCGACCTCACCGCCGACAAGGAGAACGTCGCGACGGGCGGCGCCAACAGCGTCGACCGCGGAACCGACTCCAACTCCAACTCCAAGACGGAGCCGACCGGCACCGGGGCCGGCACCGGCGGCGGCACCGCCACCACCGCCGGCGTCAACGGCAGCACCGTCAGCCTGCCGTTCGGGCTCGATCCGGCCACCACGCCGGTGCTGGGCAGCCACCAGACCGGCGACCAGCAGGCCGCCGACCTCGTCACCGGCTGGTACGGGCTGCCCGACCGCAGCGACGACGCCCCGATCCTGACGATCGCCGCCGCCGGCCGCATCCACTCCGTCGACGCCGACGGCATCGTCACCGAGGGCGGACAGCTCGAGGTCGAGTACGGCACCCGCACCGCCGATGGCGGCGTCGACGTGCGCGGCCGGATCGCGCCGATCGACATCGGACCGGCACCGTCGTGGCGGAACCTGCGGGTGCCGCTCGATCAGCTGCCCGCCGACGCGAACGCCGTCCGCCTGGTGGCGTCCGACACCGCACTCGCGCCCGACCAGTGGCTGGCCGTCACGCCGCCGCGCGTGCCGCACATGCAGACGCTGCAGACCGTCGTCGGCAGCAGCGCACCGGTGCTGCTGGACTGGTCGGTGGGCCTGGCGTTCCCGTGCCAGCGGCCGTTCGACCACAACGACGGCGTCGCCGAGGTGCCCGAGTACCGGATCCTGCCCGACCGCGTCGGCGCCCAGGCCACCAATGCGTGGCAGGACGCGATCGGCGGCGGACCGCTCGGCTGGACGCCGCTGCTGCTGAACGCCCAGACCGTCCCGACGTACCTGGCCGACGACTGGCGCCGGACTGGGGTTCGCTGGAGCGATTCACGCCGATCGACCCGTCCGCGCAGCCCGCGACCGTCGACGTCGAGCAGACCACCAGATCGGGTCTGTGGTCGCCCGGTCCGATCCGGGAGACGCCGCCCGCCTGACCAGCCTGTGAACCAGCTGAGAGCCGTCGGCCTCGTTTAGGTAACGGAAACATCTCGCCTACGATCGACAACCGTGCCAGACGTTGTAACAGCCCCCGCGCCCGGTCCCGAAGCCAGCGCTCCGCCCCCGGCTTCGACAGCCCGCGACACGGACGTCCGCAAGGCGCGGCTGATCGCCGTCGTGACCGGTCTGATCGGTGTGCTGCTGGCGTTGGCGACGCCGTTCCTGCCGGTCAAGCAGACCGCGGCGACGGTGTCGTGGCCGGAGAGCGGCGTCGCCGCGAACGTCGAGGCCCCGCTGGTCTCGCAGGTGCCGGTGTCGCTGTCGGCGACCATCCCGTGCCGGGCCGTCGCCGACCTGCCCGCCGAGGGCGGCATGCTGCTGGCCACCGCGCCCGCCCAGGGTGAGGGTGCCGCGCTCAACGCGATGTTCGTGCGCGTCTCGCAGGAGTCCGTCGACGTCCTCGACCGCAACGTGATCGTCGCGTCGGCGCCGCGTGCCGACGTCGAGTCCGGGCGGTGCTCGGAGATCGTCATCAAGTCCGACGTCGGGAAGACCACCGCCGAGTTCGTCGGCCTGACGAACGACGAGGGCAAGCCGGTCGCCGGCGAACTGGTCAACGACTACCGCCCGCAGGTGGTCGGTGTCTTCACCGACCTCGACGGCAAGTCGGTCCCCGGCCTGGGCTTCACGATGGACGTCGACTCGCGGTTCTCGTCGAGCCCGACGCTGATCAAGCTCGTCGCGATGCTCGGCGCCGTGCTCGCCACGGCCGTGTCGCTGGTCGCACTCCACCGCCTCGACGGCGTCGACGGCCGCCGCTCCCGCCGCTTCCTGCCGTCCCGCTGGTGGAAGATCACCGGCGTCGACATCGTGGTCGTCGGCACCCTGATCGGCTGGCACTTCTTCGGCGCCAACACCTCCGACGACGGCTACCTGCTCACGATGGCCCGGGCGTCCGAGCACTCCGGCTGACATGGCCAACTACTTCCGCTGGTTCGGCGTCCCCGAGGCCCCGTTCGGCTGGTACTACGACGTCCTGGCCTCGTTCGCGAAGGTGTCCACCGCGAGCCCGTGGATGCGCCTGCCCGCGCTGATCGCCGCGGTCCTGTGCTGGATGGTGATCAGCCGCGAGGTGGTGCCGCGCCTCGGCCGCGCGGTGCGCCACAACTCGGTCGCGCTGTGGACCGGCGGCCTCGTGTTCCTCGCGTTCTGGCTGCCCTACAACAACGGCCTGCGCCCGAACCGATCGTCGCCGTCGGCGCGCTGCTGACGTGGTGCTCGATCGAACGCGCCATCGCCACCGGACGCCTGCTCCGGCCGCGATCGCCGCGCTGATCGGCGCGTTCACGCTCGCCGCCGCGCCGACCGGCCTCATGTGCATCGCCGCACTGCTCGCCGGCCTGCGGCCGATCACGCGGCTGATCGTCCGACGCCGGCACCAGATCGGCACGCTGTCGCAGCTGCTGCCGCTCGCCGCCGCCGGCACCCTCGTCCTCGTCGTCGTGTTCGCCGACCAGACGTACGCCGCCGTCATGGAGGCCACCCGCGTCCGGACGATCATCGGCCCGAACCTCGAGTGGTACCAGGACTTCCTGCGCTACTACTACCTCTTCGTCCCGACCACCGACGGCTCCCTGGCCCGCCGCTTCGCGTTCCTGACGATGCTGCTGTGCCTGTTCACGGTGCTGTTCGTGTTCCTGCGCCGCAAGGGCATCCCCGGCGTCGCGTCGGGGCCGTCGTGGCGGCTCATGGGCATCGTGTTCGGAACGATCTTCTTCATGATGTTCAACCCCACGAAGTGGACCCACCACTTCGGGGCGTACGCGGGCATCGCCGGATCACTGGCCGCGCTGACGGCCGTCGTCGTGTCCGCCAGCGCGCTGCGGTCCCGCCGCAACCGCACCATCTTCCTGGCCGGGCTGCTGTTCGTGCTGGCGCTGTCGTTCTCCGGCATCAACGGCTACTGGTACGTCTCGAGCTACGGCGTCCCGTGGTTCGACAAGACCGTGTCCCTTGGCGGCCGCCAGTCCAGCACCCTCTTCCTGGTGCTGTTCGGACTCGCCCTGGCGCTGATCGCGTGGCAGTACCTGCGTGAGGGCTACGCTCCCCCGCCCGAGAAGGCCAGCAGCGCCAAGGGCCGGCGAATCCGCAAGTTCGCCGCCGCCCCGCTGACCGTCGTCGCCGGGCTCATGGTGCTGTTCGAGGTGCTGTCGCTGCTCAAGGGCGCGGTGTCGCAGTACCCCGCGTACTCGCTGGCACGCTCGAACATCGAGGCGCTCACCGGCAAGACCTGTGGTCTCGCCGAGGACGTCCTCGTGGAACAGGACGCCAACGCGGGCGCGCTCACCCCGATCGTCGACCCGAAGAACCCGCTCGCCGACCCGAACGATCCGCTCGCCGGCAGCAAGCCCGTCGGCTTCACCCCCAACGGGGTGCCCGCCGACCTCACCGCCGACTACGTCGAGGTCAAGGCCGGCATGGGCAACACCGATAACCAGAGCGTCGGGCCCACGTTCGAGACCGGTTCCGGCTCCGGCACCACCGGCGGCCAGGGCGCCCGCGGTGTCAACGGCAGCACCGTCAAACTGCCGTTCGGCCTCGACCCCGCCCGCACCCCCGTGCTCGGCAGCTACCAGGAGGGCGTCCAGCAGCAGGCGTCAGTCGTCTCCAGCTGGTACCAGCTGCCCGAGCGCAGCGACGACTCGCCGCTCATCGTGATCTCCGCAGCCGGCCGCATCTGGTCCGTCGACGACACCGGCAAGCCCACCTACGGCCAGCCGCTCAACCTCGAATACGGCAAGCGTCAGCCCGACGGCAGCGTCGAGATCCAGGGCACCTACCTTCCCCGCGACATCGGCCCCGCGCCGTCGTGGCGAAACCTGCGGATCCCGCTCGACGCGCTGCCTGCGGACACCGACGTCGTACGAATCAACGCCGCCGACCCCAACCTCACCGGCGACCAGTGGTTCGCCTTCACGCCGCCGCGCGTGCCGAAGCTGGAGTCGCTCAACGACGTCGTCGGCAGCCAGCAGCCCGTCCTGCTCGACTGGGCCGTCGGCCTCCAGTTCCCGTGCCAGCGTCCGTTCGACCACCTCGACGGGATCGCCGAGATGCCGAACTACCGGATCCTGCCGGACCGGCCCCTCGCCGTCAGCTCCACCGACACCTGGCAGTCCCTCGAGAACGGCGGCCCCCTCGGCTGGACCGAGATGCTCGCCGGCGCCACCACCGTCCCGACGTACCTGAAGAACGACTGGGCGCGCGACTGGGGCTCCCTCGAGCGGTACGACCGGTACTACCCCGAGGCGCGGCCCGCCGACGTCGCCACCGAGCAGATCAACCGGTCCGGCTTCTGGTCGCCGGGCACCATGCGGGTGTACGAGCCGTAGGTCTGTCTCTGCTTTGAAGCTGAAGGGTCCCTTCATGCGCTGACAGCGCGTGAAGGGACCCTTCAGCTTCTCCACGGAGGGTGTTTTCTCCACAGGGACCGCGGCTATCCACAGGTCGAGACTCTGGCGGTGTTCAGCGGCCCTGAACGGGGTGGCCGGGCGCCATGCTGTGGGCGTGGGAGTACGAAACTGGAATTCGGATGAGGTGAACGAACTCCGCCGCTTCGCGGTCAACGGGATCGTGCGCGTACGCGACGTCCTCTCGGCCGGAATGTCCGGCTCTGCCATCAGCTTCCGCTGCCGACCGGAGGGAGCGTGGCAACGGATTCTTCCCGGCCTCGTGCTCTTGCACAACGGCGTGCCGAGCCAGCGCGAACGGCGCACGGCCGCCCTCCTCTACTGCGGATCCGACTCGATGCTCACCGGTCGTGCTGCGTTGGCCGAGCACGGATACCGATCGTCCGAATCGTTCTCCGACGTGCACGTCCTGATCACGCACGCACGGCGGATGCAGTCGACAGGCTTTCTCGTGGTGGAACGGACAACCCGGCTGCCGGCGCCGGTGGCACGGAGAGGGCTGGCATGCAGCCCGCTGCCGCGAGCACTGCTCGACGCGGCACGGCGCTGCACCACCACGCGGTCGGCGCGGGCACTTCTCGCCGAGGCAGTTCAACGTGGTGATGTCACGGCCGCTGCACTGGCGTGTGAACTGGATGCCGGCAGCAACCGCGGGTCAGCCTTGCCGCGCAAAATCCTGCGCGAGGTGAGCGCCGACGTCCACTCCGTTGCAGAAGCGGACGCACGCGCACTCTGGCTCCGCAGTGGACTCCCGACCATGAAATTCAATCGTCAGATCGAAACCGATACAGGAGAGTTCATCGCCAAGCCGGACGGGTGGATCGACGAGGTGGCACTTGCCTGGGAGATCGATTCACTCGACTGGCACCTGTCGCCGGACGAGTACGAGGAAACCCTCGCACGACGGGCCCGCATGCAGAACGCCGGGATCATCGTGCTCGCCGTCATTCCACGTCAGCTTCGGGACGCGCCTGATCGGGCGCTGGCCGACCTGCGCGCCCACTACGAATTGGCTCGCGCCCGACCCCGTCCACCGCTGCGGATGCGTCCGGTGCCGGACTCCACAAACGGCTGAAGGGACCGTTCATGCGCTGGCAGCGCATGAACGGTCCCTTCAGCTTCGAAGCAGGGTCAGAACGGGAGCAGGTGGTGCTTGCGCGGGTTCTTGAAGACCGTCTTGCCGCGGAGCATGGTGAGCGCCTTGCGGATCTCGAGGCGGGTGGTCGACGGCTCGATGACGGCGTCGATGTACCCGCGCTCGGCCGCGATGTACGGCGTCGCGACGTGCTCGTTGTAGAAGTTGATGAGCTGCGCGCGGACGGCGGGGCGTTCTCGCCGGCCGCCTCGAGCTGACGGCGACCGATGATGTCGACGGCACCCTCGGCACCCATGACCGCGATGCGGGCGGTGGGCCATGCGAAGTTGACGTCGGCGCCGAGCTGCTTGGAGCCCATCACCGCGTAGCCGCCGCCGTACGACTTGCGCACCACGACGGTCACCTTCGGCACGCTCGCCTCGACGTACGCGAACAGGAAGCGGCCGCCGCGCTTGATGACGCCGACCTTCTCCTGATCCACACCGACCAGGAAGCCGGGGGTGTCGACCACGAACACGAGCGGGATGTCGTACGCGTTGCAGACCCGCACGAAGTGCGCGGCCTTGTCCGACGCGTCCGCGTCGAGCGCACCCGACAGGTGCATCGGCTGGTTCGCGACCACGCCGACCGGGCGGCCGTCGACACGGGCGTAGCCGGTGATGACGTTCTGCGCGGACTGGCTGCGGACCTCGAGGAACTCACCGTCGTCGAAGATCTTCAGCAGGATGTCGTGCATGTCGTAGCCTGCGTTGTCGGCGTCAGGCATGAACGTGTCGAGCGACAGGTCGTCCTCGGTGATCTCCGGCTCGAGACCCGGGTTGATGATCGGAGGCTGCTCGGTGCAGCTCGACGGCATGTAGCTCAGGTACTGGCGCGCGTACTCGAACGCAGCCTTCTCGTCGGCCGCGACGTGGTGGATGTTGCCGTACTGGGCCTGGTTGCGAGCGCCGCCCAGCTCGTCGAGACTCACGTCCTCGCCGGTGACGGACTTGATGACGTCCGGACCGGTGACGAACATGTACGACTCTTCGGTCGCGATCACGATGTCGGTGTTGATCGGGGCGTAGACGGCTCCGCCGGCGCACTTTCCGAGAATGATCGAGATCTGCGGGCACATGCCCGACAGCGGCTCCTGGCGTCGACCCATCTCCGCATACCACGCGAGCGACGTCACGGCGTCCTGGATGCGGGCGCCCGCGGACTCGTTGATGCCGACGACCGGGCAGCCGATCTTGATCGCGAAGTCGTTGACGGCCGCGACCTTGCGGCCGAAGATCTCGCCGGCCGCACCGCCGAAGACGGTCTGGTCGTGCGCGAACACCGCGACCGGACGACCGTCGACCAGGCCGTGACCGGTGACGACACCGTCGCCGTACGGGCTGGACGGATCACCAGGCTGACGCGCCAACTGTCCCATCTCGACGAAGGTGCCCGGGTCGAGGAGCATCTCGATCCGCTCACGCGGCGTCGGCAGGCCCTTGTCCTTGCGCTTCTGGATCGCTTTCGGGTTACCCGGGGCCTTCGACAGCTCGAGCTTCTCGTGCAGTTCCGCAAGCTTCTCTGCGGTGGTGGTGCTCACTCAGTTGCTCCGCTTCTCGATCTCGGACAGCTTGTTGGTCAGGTCCGCGCCGACCTTGGCGATGTACGGCTCGTCGACGATCTGGATGTGGTCGCCGCCGATGTAGACGACCTCCAGGTTCTTCGCCGACTCGCCCCAACCGCCGTCGGGCTGACGGGTCCCGAACGAGGGCTCGAGGTTGATCGCGTCCTCGTGGTAGCTGTCCGCCATGTACAGCACGACGTCGCCGTCGTACGGCTGCAGATCCGCCGTCTGGATGGCACGGTTGTCGAGCCACGACGTGCGCTGGTGCTCGATGATGCCACCGGGATCTTGGCGCCGCTCAGCTTGAGCAGGTCCATGAGGATCTGGATCTGCTCCTCGTCGCTGCCGGCCTCCGCGAGGCGGTCGAACGGCAGCGGCGCGTCCACGCCGTACGTCTTCTTCGCGAACGCCGCGTAGCGCTGCCAGCGCGCCCGGATCTCGTCCGGGGTGTCCTCGACCTTCTCGCCCGCCATGACGGTGTCGATCAGGCCGACGATCCGGACGTCGGCGCCCTGCTCGCGCAGCTGACGGGCCACCGCGTAGGCGAGGACGCCGCCGAGGGACCAGCCGGCCAGCACGTACGGGCCATCGCCCTGGATCTCACGCAGCAGCGGCACGTAGGCCGCGGCACGCTCGTCGATCGGGCCTTCGACCCGTTCGAGGCCGTACATCGGCGTGTGCGCGGGCAGGCGCTTGAGCAGCGGCTCGTACGCCACCGTCGAACCACCGGCCGGATGGAACACGAACACCGGCACGGCGTCCGAACCCTCGGCCCGCGGACGCAGGGTCCGCACCAGACCGTCGATCTTCAGACCGTCCTTCGAGATGCTGACGCACCGTCTCGGACAGCTGCTCGATCGTCTCGGCGTCCAACACGTCGTCGACGGTGATCTCACCACCGGCACGCTCGGTCAGCCGCGCCGCCATCTTCTCGGCGGTCGCGTCGTCGAGGATCGGCAGCGTCGCGAAAATGCTCTTCGCCGACTTACCGGTCACCACGGCCCACGTCGCGAACGTCAGACGCTCGGCCGCGTCACGCGGCGGGACGTCCACCTCGCCGGACTCGGCGGGAACATCCTCGACCGGCTCGGTGATCGGCGCGGCGACGGCCTCGACGGTCTCCCCGGCGTCCTTCTCGGCCTGCTGCTGTGCGGCGAGCGCCTCGACCTCCTCCCGGTTCTCGACCGCGTAGCGCAGGTACTTCGCGACGTCGTGCATGCTCGCGTCCTTCACCGCCGCCAGCTGCAGCTGCGGGATGTCGAACTCGTACTCGACGCGGTTCTTGATCCGGACCGCCATCAGCGAGTCCAGGCCCAGCTCGACCAGCGGAATCTCGGCCGGCAGGTCCTCCGGCGCGTATCCCATCGACTCCGCGACGATGATCCTCAGCCGGTCCTCGAGGGTCTGCGAGCTCTGCGGATCCCAGCGGTCACCAAAGCTCTCGGCGGGCTCGTCCGACACCTCGTCCGACACGGTCGGCTTCGCGGCGACGACGGCGACCACCGGCTCGGGCAGCGCCTCGCCCGACGACACGACGGCGTCGAGCAGCAGCGCAAACGAGCTACCGGCCTTCGCGTGCACCTGCACCGACGCACCACCGAGGTGCGGGACCAGCGTCGTGGTCAGGGTTCCGGCCGACGGCACCTCGCCGTGCGCGACGGCGCCGGTGAGCGCGACGTCCGCGAACAGCTGCGACGCGGCCGCGGTCGCCAGGGCGTTCAGGTCGGTGACGGCGGACGCCTCGACCTCCCACGCGTGGCGGCCGTCGGGCAGCGCGACGTGCGCACCCGGCACCCGGGTGTTGCCCGACGACGACACCCGCGCGTCGATCCAGTGCCGCTTGCGCAGGAACGCGGTGCGCGGCAGGTCGGCGTAGGCGCCGGCGGGCAGCAGCGACGGCAGGTCGACGGCGTGGCCGTGGACGTACAGCTGCGCGAGCGCGGTGAGCACGCCGAGCGGCTCGTCCTCCTTGCGCTTGAGCGTCTGGATCAGCTGCGTGTCGGCGACACCGGCGGCCCACGCGGTGGCCGCAACGGACATCAGCGTCACCGGGTTGGGCGCGAGCTCGACGAACGTGGTGTGTCCGGCGTCGACGGCGTGCTTGACGGCGTTGGTGAAGTACACGCTGTGCCGCAGGCCCTTGGTCCAGTACTCGACCGGGTGGATCGGCGCGTGCCCGGCCGGGTAGAACGCGTCCTGGTCCACCGACGAGTACTGACCGATCTTCAGCTTGTGCGGCTCGATGCCGGCCAACTCGGCCGCGAGCTCGCCGAGCAGCGGGTCCACCTGCGACGTGTGACTGGCGCCCTTGGTCTGCAGGACGCGGGCCAGCTTCTCCTCGGCCTCGGCGCGCGCGACGATCGCGTTCACCTCGGGCTCGGGCCACCGATGACGGTGTGGGTGGGGCCGCGTAGACGCACACCTCGAGGTTCGGGAAGTCCGGCAGGACGTTCTCGATCTCGGCGGCGCTGTACTCGACGAGGGCCATCAGGCGGATGTCGTCGCCCTCGAGCAGGCCCTCGGCCTCGCCCATCAGGCGCGACCGCGAGCAGATGACGCGGACGGCGTCCTCGAGCGACAGGCCGCCCGAGACGTACGCGGCGGCGGCCTCGCCCATCGAGTGCCCGACCAGCGCGGACGCGTCGGCGCCGTGGTGGCGCAGCGTCTTCGCCAGCGCGACCTGGATCGTGAAGATGCCGACCTGCGACGTCTCGACGTCGTAGTCGAGGGAGTCGTCGAGGAACTTCTCCCGCATGGAGTAGCCGGCCTCGTCCTCGATCAGCGCGTCGACCTCGTCGACCGCGGCCGCGAACACCGGGTTCTCCAGGTACAGCTGCTTGGCCATCTTGCGGTGCTGCGAGCCGTAGCCCGAGAACACCCAGACCGGGCCCTTCGCGGCGGGCGCGTCGGCGGTCAGCACGCCCTGGGCGGGCTTGCCGGCAGCGACGGCACGCAGGCCGGTGATCGCCTCGGCGTGGTTCTTCGCGATGACCACGGCACGCGACCGGCCGTGGTTGCGCTTGGCGAGCGTGCGCGCGACGTCGGCGAGCGGCGTGCGGCTGCCCGCCTCGGTCTCGAGCCAGTTGGCCAGGTCCTCGGCGGCGCGACGGCGACGCGACGGCATCGACGCCGACACCGCGAGCAGGAGCGCGGTCTCGGCAACCGCCGCCGCATCGTCCAGCCCGACCGACTCGGCGGCCTCCGCGAGCATCCGCTCGGCCTCGGCCTCGATCGTGGTGCTCTCGTGGTCGAGATCAGCCGGAGCATCCTCGGCCTGCGCCGGAGCCTCGTCCTTGACGTACTCACGGACGACGACGTGCGCATTGGTGCCGCCGAAGCCGAAGCCGGACACGCCCGCGACGGCCTTGCCGGTGTAGCGCGGCCACGCCGTCGCCTCCGGGATGACCTGCAGATGCGCCTTGTCGAACTGGATGTACGGGTTGGGGCCCGCGTAGTTGAGCGACGCCGGGATGACGTCCTCCTGCATCGCGAGCACGACCTTGATCAGGCCCGCGGCGCCGGCGGCGGCCTCGAGGTGACCGAAGTTGGTCTTGGCCGAGCCCAGCAGCGCCGGCTTGTCGTCGTCGCGTCCACGGCCGACGACACGGCCGAGGGCGTCCGCCTCGATCGGGTCGCCGAGGATGGTGCCGGTGCCGTGCGCCTCGATGTAGTCGACGCCGGACGGCGCGATGCCCGCGTCGTGGTAGGCGTGGCGGAGGCAGTCGGCCTGCGCGTCCGGGTTGGGCGCGAGCAGACCGTTGGAGCGGCCGTCCTGGTTGACGGCGGTACCGGCGATGACCGCGAGGATCGAGTCGCCGTCCCGCTCGGCGTCCTCGAGACGCTTGAGCACGACGATGCCGCCGCCCTCCGCGCGGACGATGCCGCTCGCGTCGGACGAGAACGCCTTGATCTTGCCGTCCGCGGTGAGGACGCCGCCCTCGTCGAAGCCGAGCGTCGCGGGCGGGGCGAGCAGCATGTTCACGCCGCCGGCGAGCGCGATCTCCGACTCACCCTCACGCAGGCTGCGCACCGCCTGGTGCACCGCGACCAGCGACGACGAGCATGCCGTGTCGAGCGCGATCGACGGGCCGCGGAAGTCGTAGAAGTACGAGACCCGGTTCGCGACGATCGCCGTCGACGTACCGGTCAGCGCGTACGGGTGCGCCGACGCGGGATCGCTCACCGCGAGCAGCTGGTAGTCGTTGGCCGACGAGCCGAGGAACACGCCGACCTCGCGGCCCTTGAGCTGGTTCGCCGGGATGTGCGCGTGCTCGAGCGCCTCCCACGTGAGCTCGAGCGCGAGCCGCTGCTGCGGGTCCACGTTCTGGACCTCGAGCGGCGACATCGCGAAGAACTCCGCGTCGAAGGTCTGCACCTCGTCGAGGTAGCCGCCCTTGGTGGCGGCCTTCTCGACGGCCGCCGCCACGTACGGGTCGGCCATGAACTCGGCCCAGCGGCCCTCGGGCAGCTCGGTGACCGCGTCGCGGCCCTCGATCAGCAGCTTCCACATCTCCTGCGGGGTCTGCCCGCAACCCGGGAAGCGGGTGGACAGACCCACGATCGCGATGTCGTGGGACTGCCCGGCCGGGAAGCCGCCGCGGTAGTACGCGCCGTCGTCGGCGTCCTCCGGCACGTCCGGCTCACCCTCGATGATGCGCGTGGCCAACGAGGCGATGGTCGGATTCTGGTACACGATCGTGGCCGGGAGCGTGACGCCCACGAGGTCCTCGATCTCACCCGACAGCGCGACGGCGTCGCGGGAGGACAGACCGAACTCCTCCATCGGGCGATCGTCGGATATCGCCGAGACCGGTTGCCCGGTGGCCCCCGCGATCCAGTTGCGCAGCCATTCGCGCAGCTGCGCGACCGTCATCTCGTGTTCAGCCATCAAATCACCAAGCAATCGGTCAGGTAAGGACTAGTCGGAAACGCTGTCGGGAACGCCATCTGGACGTGACCGCCGCGCAACGTGCCCTCGACGTACGCCGCCTTGCAGGCTCGGCGTGCCAGCTTTCCGCTGGACGTACGCGGAATCGAGCCGGCCGGGACCAACAGCACGTCGCGCGCGGTGACGCCGTGACGCGACGAGATGGCAGCGCGAACGACGTCCGCGATCGGCTGCGGATCCGCCTTGCCGGCGCCCGGAGCACGCTCCGCGACGATGACCAACTGCTCGGACGCGTCGTCCTGGTCGAAGGCGAGTCCCGAATGCGAGTTCTCGAACACCTGCGGCGGCAGCTGGTTGGCCGGCACCGCGAACGCGGCGACGAAGCCCGGGCGCAGCGCGGCGCTGGCCTCCTGAGCCGAGTACTCGAGGTCCTGCGGGTAGTGGTTGCGACCGTCGACGATCACGAGGTCCTTGACGCGGCCCGTGATGTACAGCTCGTCGTCGACGTAGACGCCGTAGTCGCCGGTGCGCAGCCAGTTGGCGTCGTCGGCAGCGCCGTCGGCGTGCGAGCCCTCCGGCAGCCGCTCGAGCAGCTTGTTGTGGAAGGTCTCCGCGGTCTCCTGCTCACGACCCCAGTAGCCCTGGCCGATGTTGTCGCCGTGCAGCCAGATCTCGCCGACGTGCCCCTCGGGGCGCTCCGACGCGGTGTCGGGGTCGACGATGGCAGCCCACTGGCTGCGCGAGACCTCGCCGCAGGCGACCTGTGCGACCGCACCCGGCGCGTCCTGGTCGACCTGGACCATGCGGCCGGAGTTGAGCTCGTCGCGGTCGACGTAGATGACCTTGGCTTCCTCGTCCGGATGCGTCGTGGACACGAAGAGCGTGGCCTCGGCCATGCCGTACGACGGCTTGATCGCGGTCTTGGGCAGACCGTAGGGCGCGAACGCCTCGTTGAACTTGCGCATCGACGACACGGTCACCGGCTCGCTGCCGTTGATCAGGCCGATGACGTTGCTCAGGTCGAGGTGCTCGCCCTCCTTGGGCAGGCCCCGGACGGCGGCGTGCTCGAACGCGAAGTTCGGCGCCGCCGCGTAGGTGCCGGCGCCGTCGGCGACGGCCGCGAGTTCTTTGATCCAGCGGTGCGGACGCGCCACGAACGCGCGGGGCTCATGATCGTGATGTACTGGCCGCCCAGCGCGGGCAGGATCACCGTCAGCAGGCCCATGTCGTGGTACAGCGGCAGCCAGGTGACGCCGCGCGAGTGCTCGCTCAGGCCGATGGAGTCGACCATCTGCAGCACGTTGGTGGCGACGCCACGGTGCGTGATCTCGACGCCCGCGGGGGTGCGGGTGGAGCCGGACGTGTACTGCAGGTACGCGATGTCGTCGAGGCCGACCTCGGGACGGACCCAGGTCTCTCCGACGCTGTCCGGGATCGCGTCCACGGCGATGATCCGGGGGCGCTTCGCGGCAGGCAGCGAGCGGAAGAACTGACGCACTCCGGCGGCGGACGACGTCGCGGTCAGGATCGCGGCCGGCTCGCAGTCGCCGAGGACCGCGTGGAGGCGGTCGGTGTGACCGGGCTCGTCCGGATCGAACAGCGGGACGGCGATCCGTCCGGCGTGGATTGCCGCGAAGAAGGACGTGACGTAGTCCAGGCCCTGCGGCGCGAGGATCGCGACGCGGTCACCGGGCTGAGTCACCTGCTGCAGGCGCGCCGCGACGGCACGAAGACGCAGACCGAACTGACCCCACGTCAGCTCGTGAGCCTCACCGTCCCGCTCACGCGAGTAGTCGATGTAGCGGTACACCAGCTCGCTTGCGTTGTTGCGCGTGTGGTCGTCGACATAGTCGACCAACGTGTGACCCGGCGTGAGCCGAATCTGGCCCTGTTCGTCGAGGTAGTCGTCGAACATTGCGTTCATTCCTTCTCCTGTCGAAGCGATCACACAACCATCAACGGACATGGTTGCGCCCCAGACTTCCTTCGCCGCGCGGATTCATTTGCATTGTCACTACTTCGTCGGTTCTGCCTGCTGGTTTTCGCTGGTCGTCGCTACAGTCCCTAGTTGTAGCGACTTGCAACCATCTGGACGCAGACGACACGCCTACGAGTCAGTCCATCGGCTCGAAACCAGCAACATGTTACAGATGTGCATCGGCTCACTCGCCCCGGAGCAACGGGATCACCGGCGCGAAAGCTTCCAGCTGAGTCGGGAATACGCCCACATATGACATCGACGTCTTCTCCCGTACGTTACGGATCTGGTCGGCAATCTCCTGGTAGGTGCCGATTGCCAGGTACGGCGAGTTCAAGATCTCCTCGACCGACAGTGTGACGTCCGCCTCGATGTTCGGCGGGAAGCCCTGGTCGATCGCGGCCAGCGCCATCTCGGCGGCCTGCTCGCGATCGTCGGTCACCATGATCGCCGTGATGGTCCAGTTGAGCTCGATGTCGTCGAAGCGATCGCCCGCGGCCTCGCGGATCCGCTCGACGCGCGCGATCGTCTGCTCCATCGTGATGCCGGACAGCTTCAGACGGCCGTCGGAGCTGGTCGGAGTGGCCACCGAGATGATGTCGGCGTACTTGGCCGCCAGCGCGAGCATCTTGGGACCGCCGCCACCGACCGCGATCGGCGGGCGAGGCCCCTGCCGCGGGCGGGGGCTGCCCTTGAGGCCGCTGATCTTGTAGAACTCGCCCTCGAAGTTGCACTCCTGACCACGCAGCAGCGTGTCCAGGATCTGCAGCGACTCCTCGAGTTTCGCAATTCGGACACCGGGTCGCTCGTACTCGATGCCGCCCTTGTCGAACTCTTCCTTCATCCAGCCTGCGCCGATGCCCAGTTCGAGCCGGCCGCCCGACAGGACGTCGATGGTCGCGGCGTCCTTCGCGAGGACTGCGGGGTGCCGGAATCCGTTCGCGAGGACGGCCGTGCCCAGGCGAATCTTGTCGGTCGCGATCGCGAGGGCGCCGAGCGCCGCGATCGGTCCGACCTGGTTGCCCAGGTGATCGGGGATCATGAAGCTGTCGTAGCCGAGTTCCTCGGCCTTCTGTGCGAGCTTGACGAATCGACGGGCACCGCCCTCCTCGGCGTTACCCTCGCCACCGGCCGCGAACCGGAACTTACGCGGCGCCTGGACGCCAGAGCTGACGCCCGAGCCGTCGGTGGAACTCATCAAAGCCTTCTTCCTCATTCACGCATGCAGGCAGGGCGGCACCCCACGGGCACCAACCCATCAGCATAGGGACCCACCCCCGCGACCCGTGCTCGGGTCGCGAGGACGGACACTACCGCCCGCAGACGAGTCTGGGAGGCGCTTCGCGCAGACTCGGGCGAGACTCGCTACTTGTGCGCCGGAGTGGGCGCCGAATCCACCTTCTGGGTGGCCCAATTCGTGATCCACTGGGTGGCGGTCGTCCCGTTTCCGTCGACGACGAACGAGTTGTATTGCGCGTGAACCGGATTGTTGTAGTACTCGGTGAGCCGGGACGCGCTGCTGAGCCAGTTTCCGACCTTGAGCGCGTCCGCGGGGGCGTCACAGATGCCATCGGTGGGTGCGCAGATCTGCACCGCCCGATCGGCGAGTGCCCCGAAACCTCCGGGGCGTGCACCGGTCATGGTGATGCCCGGGATCTTCAGCCCCGAAAGGGACAGTTCGGCGCCGACGCCGGCGACCGACGGGCCGACGGTCGGCGCTGCCGCCGGATCCCGTCGGCCGTCGGCGATCAGACCCACGCCCAGCACCAGATCCGGCGACACCGGGCCGTCCCCGGCGCCGATGCGCGCCGCGACGTCACCCGCGATGACCGCGCCCTGCGAGAACCCGGTGAGCAGGTACGTCGTCAGCGGGCACTCGGCGTGCCGCCGCTCGATGACGTCGATCGTCGCCGCGGTCCCGGCGGCGCGGGAGTTGTTGTACGACTCCTGACCGTCCGGCGGAAGCGCGACCGGGTTGGAGAACTGCGCCACATACGGGACCGTGTAGACGTCGGCCCGCTGAGGCGAGAACGACTGCTGAAGCGGCCGTGTGACATTGAGCATGAGCGAAGCCGGGTTCGCCGTCGGGTTGTGCGGGTCGTCGGCGGCGCTGGACTCCCACGTCCCGGGCACCGAGATGACCTGGACGTCCGGGCAGTCCGCCGACTGCGCACTCGGCGGTGTCGGCCCCGGAGGCGTCGGGGGCGCCGGCTTGGGCACACGGCCCGCCAGGACGTACCAGATCGCCAGCAGGACCAGGAGCAGCACCAGGACCGCCGCCACGAAGGCGACGACCCCGAAGCGCTTACGCCCCCGGTTGTTTCCGGACTTCCGCGTTCCGCGGTTACTCACGCTCACCTGTGACTACTTGCAGTACTTGGCCTGCGCGACACGGATGTAGACCTCGGCGTTCTTCCCGGCCTGCTCCGCCGACAGCTCCTGACCTGCCGCGCTCGCCTCGCTGCCGACGGCTGCGGTGACGAACGTGGTGATCTCCTGCTGCGAGCTGCCCTGCTCCTTCGCGGCGCAGATGTAGTCGGCCGTGGAGATGGCGATGACGCCGTCGGCGACGGGCGTGATGCCCTCACTCTTCAGCCCGTCCAGGTAGGCCTGCGCGCGCGGCGAGACCGGGACCTCGGTGGGGCCGGGGAAGCCGCTCGGCACAGCCTGCGGCTGCTCGGCCTGAGCGTCGGACTGGTCGCTGGTGGTCGCGGGAGCCTCCGACGCCTGCGACGCACCGCTCTTGGCGGCCGCCTTCGGGCTGGTGGTGGACGCGGCGGATGTCGTCGTCGTGCTGCCCTTCGCGGAGGAGTCGTCGTTACCGCAGGCGACGAGCAGGCCACCGGCCACGAGGCTCAACGCGCCCACGGCGACCGTGCGAGCCAGAGCGGAACGGGTACGGGAGAAGTGCGACATATCAGTCCTCGAGTTTGCGGTGTCGTGTCGGCGGGCGCACCCGTACCGACTCTGGAAACAGGCTACAGATGACGTGCGGGCGGTGACCGGATCGTGAGATCCGGCCACCGCCCGCACCAGGTCAACTCACGGTCAGCCGATTACGGCCTTACCGCCCTTGACGGTGATGACGCCGTGCTGGAAGTTCTGCTGCACGCCGCCGGCGATGTCGAACTGGTCGGAGATCGGGAAGCCGAGGCGGCCGTTCTCGTAGCCCACCGACGCCCAGGCGTCGAAGACCGGGCCGTTCTTCACGGACCACGCACCGGAAGCCGGGCTCCAGTAGATGTTGCCGTTCTGGAAGCGGTTGAAGCGGCCGCCGTCCTTGACGACGTTCTCACTGGTCGCCGGGAAGCCGAGCCAGCCGTTCTCGTAACCCAGTTCGGAGTACTTCTTCATGATCAGGCCCTGGACGGCGTTGGTGCCGGTCTGCGGGTTCCAGTACATCGCTCCGATTTCGAAGCTCTGGACCAGCCCCTCCTTGCCCGGGGTCTTGATCTGGTCGGCGGTCGGGTATCCGAGCGGACCCCGCTCCCAGCCCTGCTTGGCCCACTCGTCCTTGATGGGACCGCTCACGGCGTGTGCACCGGTCTGCGGCGTCCAGTAGATCGAGCCCTTCTGGAAGTGATTGAAGCGGCCACGGCCGTCATTGAGTGCGACCTCGTCGGTGGTCGGCATTCCGAGGACGCCGGCCGGTCCGCCCGCAGCCTGGTAGGCGCCGCCGATACGACCCGCGACCGGGTGCGTGCCGTCGCCCGAGCTGAAGATCCGCCCGTGGCGGAAGTCCTGCGCGGTGCCGCCCGGAACCGAGTACGAGCCGGTGAGGCAGTCGCCGATCCAGTTGTTGCCGTTGGCCACCGGCGCGAAGGCACCGGACGGGCTGCAGGCCGGCTTGTCGGCCTCGACACCGAGCGCGCCCGCGAGCTGCGGCCACAGCTGGTGCAGCTCGAACTCCCAGTACGGCCACGAATGGGTGCCCGAGGGACGGTAGTTGACGGTCGCCGGGATGTGGAGCTTGTTCAGCTTGGTGGTGAACGTCTGCGACGTCAGACGCGCCAGGATCTCGAGGCCCATGCCGGCGTAGTTGGTGCTGATGCCTGGGATCGCCGACGGCTGGTCGTAGGGTCCGGTGGTGCCGCTACCGCTGGAGATGTAGAGGCTCATGCCCTTGAGCTTGTCGGCCAGCAGGTACGGATCGTGTGCCGCCCACTCGTCGTTCGTGGGGTTGCCCCACATCGCGGTGGCGTCGAATCCGCCGGCGTCCTGCATGGCGAACGAGATGGCCTGCGGCATACCGAGCGTGGTGGTCGTCAGGATGCCCGACAGCGAACCGGCGAACTTGAAGAAGCCCTGGTTTCGCGCCGACAGCATCATCGCGGACGTGCCGCCCATCGAGAGGCCGACGACGCCGCGCGTCTGGGTGCTGCGCCAGTCGTTCTCGAGGATCGGCGGGAGTTCCTTGGTGAGGAACGTCTCCCACTTGTAGTTCTGCCCGTTGTTCTGGTCCATCCAGTCGGCGTAGAAGCTGGACTGGCCACCGATCGGCAGTACGACGTTGACGTTCTTGTCGGCGAAGAACGACTCGGCGTCGGTCTCGAGGGTCCAGCCGTTCTCGTCGTCGCGCGCGCGCATGCCGTCGAGCATGTAGACGACCGGGAACTTGGCGTCGGGCTTGGCGTTCCAGTCCCGGGCCAGCAGCAGCTGAACCTGGATCGGGACACCCATCGACGGCGAGTTGACCCACACCGCGACGCGGCGATCGGAGAGCCAGTCGACGTGGTTGATCGACCCGACCGAGGTCTGCGTGATGGACGGCGAGTCCGGCGTGCCGAGCGACTGCGCGACAGCAGTGCCACCCGACGTCAGGCCCGCGGCGATCGGCAGCACCAGCGCGGCTGCGGCGAAGCCGAGCGCCCGCTTGCGCCACCCACCCCCTGCTCTTTCGCGGCGCTGGGGCCGCTCGAGACCTACTCGCATCGGGACAACACTCCTTCGTAGTAGCGGGGCTCCCCGGCTGACCGGAAGATCGCTTCCTTACTACACGGAACGAGCTTCGGAGTGGGTTTGCCGCGCTGTTTGGATAGTGAATTTGCGAAATCTGTATCGGCGGATCGAGTTCCGCCGAACGCGGTATGCCGCCTCCCGCGCAGGACGCGGGAGGCGGCATACCGGCTCAGCTCATGGTTCTCGTCACCAAGCGTTGAGGGTGTCGAGGATCTGGCCGCGGGCCTTCCACAGTTCGGCCGACCAGTACGCCCACGAATGGGTGCCGTTGGCAGGGAAGCTGTAGGTGGCGGGGATCTTCAGCGACGCGAGGCGCACCTGGAACGCGCGGGTGTTGATCAGCGAGAGCGCCTCGAGACCCATCGCGTTGGCGGTGTTGTAGTAGTCGATGGCCTTGCTCGGGTGGTCGTACTGACCAGGCAGGCCGCTGGCCGCCGAGATGTACATCGACAGGCCCTCGAGCTTCGGCGCGAACACGAACGGGTCGTTGCGCAGCCACGACGGGCTCCACGGCGGTCCCCACATCGAGTCGACGTTGTAGCGGCCGGCGTCGAGCATCGCGACGCGGATGGCCTCACGCATGCCGGGGGCCGAGATGTTCAGGTAGCCGGAGAGCGAAGCGGCGAACTTGAACTGGTCGCGATGGTAGGCGGCGAGGGTCAGCGCGGCCGAGCCGCCCATCGACAGGCCGAGGACACCGTTGTTGCTGCGCGAGACACCGCGGGTCTCGAAGGTACGCCGGAAGATCCTTCGTGAGGAAGGTCTCCCACTTGTAGGTGATCTTCTGGCCGTTGAGGTTGCTGGGCGCGTACCAGTCCGTGTAGAAGCTCGACTGACCGCCGACGGGCATCACCAGGGTGAGGTTGTCGTTGCGGTACTGGTCGAGCGCGTTGGTCTCGAAGCTCCAGGCGTTGCGATCGTCGCGGGCGCGCAGTCCGTCGAGCAGGTACAGGGCGGCGTTGCCGCCGCGAGCGGCCCACTGGATCTGGACCTTGATCGGGCCCATGCTCGAGTCGACGGAGACTTCCTCGTAGCCACCGGCGGGCGCCCGGTGGGCGATCGGTGCGGCCGAGGCGACGGCCGTGCCGGCGACTCCGGCTGCCACCGGCAGAACCAGCGCGACGGCGGAGATACCGAGTAGGCGCTGCTTGAGACGCTGCGACAGCCTTGGTCGAGCTAAACGCATGAACACTGCTCTCTTTCTTCATCTCCGGCGTCCGCTGGGCGGCTCCGGCGGACTCCGTCGGTGGGCAGCCACTCGTGCGCCGACGCGTACGTCGGCGGAGTTACTGCTCAAGGTCACACTGCGCGACGTGGACTGTATGCGACAGATCGAACTGTGACAAACATTCCGGTCTGCTTGCCCGGGAGCCCATTCCGGCTCACCCAGACATCGTTTCGCGCCTGTTCCGCGTTACGGATCCGAGATGAAACGCGCCGTTCACCGTAATAACAGCGAGAACTGCCCGACGCCGTGAAGAAAAGCACAGGGCCGCCGACCCCGGGAATGACTCACACAGATGTCATTCCCGGTGGCCGGCGGCCCGACGACCGACTCAGCGATTACCCAGCGGCTCGGGCATCTCGAGGTCGCAGCGCTGGATCTCGTACTTCGGAACCCGGTCGAATCGATAGCCGGCGTAATCGAGGGCATTCCGCAGATTTCGCTTGAAGAGGGGCCAGTCCAACTCGGAGCTGTAGGACTCCTTCAGCTCGACCGTCTCGGGGCACGTGAGGGCGACCCGAGCCTGGGCGACCCAGTCCTCGTCGAGGTACCACGGCAGCCAGGGGTGGACCGGGACCATTCCGGTGTCCGCGACCACCCAGTCCGGGTAGAGCACCTTGTCGTGCCCGATACGACCGCCCTCGAGCCGCTCGGCGTGTGCAGCAATCGGATACGCAAGACCCATCTGGTCCAGGACTTTCACGTCCAGACCGACGTTCATGCTCGTCATACCGAGGTTGAGGAAGTAGACCGTGTGCCCGGCACCGCCCTCGGGGATGGGCACAGGCGGCGGGACGACGTCCCAGTTCGTGAACGACGGCGTCGGGAGCAGCAGGCCGCCGTCCGGGGTGTCGGCGATGGCCTGGACCATCGCGCGCATCCGCGGGTAGTCCAGGTAGTCCTCGGCGAGGATGGGGTGCCGATGGCCCGTGTTGAGCGAGTAGAACGCGCGCTCGTCGACGATGCCGGACTTCCCGACGGACGACCCGGTGGGCATGCCGACCGTGTTCGCCGCGGCGATTGCCCACACCATCGTCGCCAACCAGGCGACCACGGAAACCGCGAACGCGAGTGTCGCGTTGTTTCGCCCCCATTCCGAACGCGGCAGAACGCGAATCGGAATGACCGAGATCGGAATGATGAAACAGAAGAGTGCCGGGAGCAGAACGCGGCCGTGCATGAAATCGCCGCCGACGCGAATCGAATAGATCGCGAGGATCAATCCGCACCCGAGAATGAAGACGACGACGGCCGCCGGGGAATGCAGTCGACGCGAGTATCGCGCCCAGACACTCCCTGCCGAGTGATCCACATCACGTTCCGGACGGTCGGCGGGACGGGCGGGCTCGCGCCACCACGCCATGGCGATCGCCACTGCGAGCAGCAGGAGCGGCAGCCACAGCACGTACGGCCCTACCAAGTTCCACAGGTAGGCGAACCCCTGGACCACTTGGCGCCGCCCGCGTCCTTCGAGACAGCGGTGTTCGGGTAGGGCAGGGCGTAGTAGCCCATCCGCCAGATCTGGTACGCGACGGGAACCACGCCCGCGGCCGCGACGATCCACGCCCGCAGCTTCCAGCCGATGGGCGCGAGGAAGACCAGCAGCAGCGCGAGGCCGCCGACGATCGCCATCTCGGCCGGACCAGCGGTCCCAGGCCGGCGACGAACGCCAGCAGCAGGACCGACCGCCACGACGGCGCAGGGTTCTGCGCCCACCGGACCAGCAGGAACCACACCAGCGCCAGCCAGAAGATGACGAGACAGCTCTCGAGCCCGGACGTCGCGAAGTCGCGGGCGGGAGGCACCGCGATGTACACGATCGCGCCCGCCGGGAGCAGCAGCACGAGACCACCGCGGAAGCGTGCCCGGTACAGGCGGGCGGTGCCGATCATCGCCAGGACGACCGCGGACACCGACAGCACGAGCGCGAGGCCGAGCACCACGTACTCGAGCCGAGCCTGGGTGATCCACCCGAACGCGTAGACGAGGTACGTCCACAGCGTGCTGGTGTTGGCCTCCACCCGCTCGCCTGCGTTGAACACGGGACCGTTGCCGGCGAGCAGGTTCCGGACCGTGCGGAGCACGATCAACCCGTCGTCGGCGATCCATCGTCGTTGCCACGCACCCCACGCGAACAGGAGTGCCGTGAGCACGACGCCGCCGACGAACACCGCACGGGAGATCCAGGCGCCCTGCGGGCGCGGCTCCACCGCGGGTTCGTCGGCTGTGCGTGTCGGCTCAGACGAGGTAGACAGCGACACCTACTACTCCGATCCAGGCAATCGCGAGGAACTGGAGCACCCGGTCGCCCAGTGCAATCTCTTCCGGCTCCCCCGCCTCGCCTCCATCGACGTCAACGGCGTAACGCAGGATAGCGATCGTGAAGGGCACCATCGAGATCGCGAACCAGTTGGTGTCGTTGGCGCGGTCCTGCTCGAATGCCCACAGGCCGTAGCAGATCACGACGGCGGTCGCCGACAGCGTCCACACGAAGCGCAGGTAGGTGCCGGTGTAGTTCTGCAGCGCCTTGCGGATCTTCGCGCCGGTGCGCTCGGCCAGCTGCAGCTCGGCGTACCGCTTGCCGGCCGCCATGAACAGCGACCCGAACGCCATGATCAGCAGGAACCACTGCGACAGCGGGATCTCGGCGGCGACACCACCGGCGATCGCGCGCAGCAGGAAGCCCGACGAGACGATGCAGATGTCGAGCACGGCCTGGTGCTTGAGGCCGAAGCAGTACGCCAGCTGGATCGCGATGTACACGGCCATGACGACGGCGAGCTGCCAGTTCGCGGCGAACGACAGCACGATCGAGCCCACCAGCAGGACGAACGCCATGCCGTAGGCCAGGTTGACCGGCAGCACCCCGGCCGCGATGGGCCGGAACCGCTTGGTCGGGTGGGCCCGGTCGGCCTCGACGTCCATCGCGTCGTTGACGAGGTAGATGCCCGACGCCGCCATGCAGAACACGACGAACGCGAGCGCGACCGGCAGCAGGACGTCGACCTCGGTGACGGACCCGGCCGCGAGCGGCGCCGCGAGCACGAGCACGTTCTTGACCCACTGGCGCGGGCGGACGGCCTTGACGATGCCGCCGGCCAGGGTCTTCGGGGGTCCGGTGACGACCGCCGGCTCCTCGCTCATTTCACTCCAAACTTCTGCTCGGCCCGCAGCACGGCAGCCGCGGACACGGCGCCGAGTGCCGACCCGGCCAGGACATCGGTCGGGTAGTGCACGCCCAGAACGAGGCGCGAAATCAGCATCGGCGGGACCAGTACCGCAGGCAAGGGTAGCCCGGTGAGCCGACCGAGAAGCACAGCCGCCGCAGTGGTGGACGTGGCGTGCGACGACGGGAAGCTCAGCTTGCTCGGCGTCGACACGTTGACCTGTACGGACGGGTCGTTCGGGCGGGGCGGCGGACGACACGCTTGATGACGATCGACGCCGCGTGGGCGCCGACGGCGCCGACGGCGACACCGGCCCAGCGGCGGCGGCGCGGCTTGTCCAGCGCGGCACCGACACCCGCGACGGCGACCCAACCGAGGGCGTGCTCACCGAAGTGCGACAGTCCGCGCGCCGCCCGGACGACGGCCGGCTTGGAGCCGATCGTGCCCTGCACGGTCTGCAGGATCCGGACCTCAGATGCCGAAGACACGTTCCCACCTCTCCTTGCTGGTCAGCTCCGGCACGGCGGCCTTGTACTCGCGCTTGAGTTCCGGGAAACGCTCGGCGAGTTCACGGCGCAGGCGCAGCGACTCCTTGAACAGGCGCGTGGCGATCCGCGGGTCCCGCTTGCGGTAGACGACGCCACGGCCGTCGGCGGTGGTGACGGTGACACCGTCCACCTGCGACAGCAGGAACCAGCGCGCGTCGAGCGTCGGGACGTTCAGCTGCGGCTGCTCGAGGTGCTCGGGCTTGGCCTTCTTCGCGTTGTGGATCAGGCCCTTGACCAGACGGGTGGCGATGGCCACCTTGTTGGTCGGCAGGCTGACGTTGCCGACATCCTCACGCGACGGCAGCGGCAGGCTGGTCGACGACGGCAGCACGACGGCGTCCGGGTATTCCTTGCGCAGCGCGTGCACGGTGCCGAGTGCGGTCGGCAGCAGTTCGGCGACGTGCTCGGGCCCGGCCAGGAAGTCCTGGATCGCGAGGTTCTGGATCGCGACGGTCGAGTACTCGAGGCACAGCAGGTGCTTCACCGTGGCCTTGACCGTGTCGGCGATCAGGCTGGCGACGCCGTTCTTGTCGGGCATGTGCAGCGCCGCCACGACGAGACGGTTACGCAGGTGGAAGTACGCCTGCCAGTCGATGGCGTCGTCCTTGTCGCTCCACGCCATGTGCCAGATCGCGGTGCCCGGCATGGTCACCGTCGGGTAGCCGGCCGCCTTGGCGCGCAGGCCGTATTCGACGTCGTCCCACTTGATGAACAGCGGCAGCGGCTGACCGATCTCCTCGGCGACCTGCCGCGGGATCATGCACATCCACCAGCCGTTGAAGTCGACGTCGATGCGCCGGTGCAGCAGCTGCGAACGGTCACGATCGCTGAGCGGGCGCTTGGCGAAGTCGTGGTCGTACTCGACGTTCGGCGCTGCCGACCACATGAAGTTCTCGCGCTTGATCACCTCACCCATCGTGTGGAGGTGGCTGCGCTCCTGCAGGTTGAGCATCTGGCCGCCGACCAGGATCGGGCTCTTCGCGAACCGCGACATCGCGAGCGCGCGCAGGATCGAGTCGGGCTCGATCTCGATGTCGTCGTCCATGAACAGGATCTGCTCGCAGTCCGTGTTCTTCAGCGCCTCGTACATGATCCGGCTGTAGCCGCCGGAGCCGCCGAGGTTGCCCTGGTCGTGCATCGTGAGCTTGTCGCCGAGCGCGGCCGCGGCCTCGTCGAAGCCGGGCTCGTCGCGAACCTTGCGGGTGCCCTGGTCCGGCACGATGACCTTCTTGACCACGGCGGCCACCAGCGGATCCGACGCGAGCGCCTGCAGCGCCTTGACGCAGTCGGTGGGCCGGTTGAACGTGGGGATACCCACCGCGACGTTCGCCTCACCGGGCGCGTCGATCGGCGCGTACCAGCCGGCGCTCAGCAGCTCGACGTCCGCGTCGGCGGTGATGTCGAACCAGATCCAGCCGCCGTCTTCGAACGGGCCGAGATCGATCTCGAACTCGAGGACGCCCTCGCGGAACTCCTTGCCCTCCACGTGGATCCGCGATCCGTCGGCCTTGGAGCGGTAGACGTCGACGCGGCAGTGGCCGGACAGCTCGATCCGCAGCACGACAGATTCGAGGATGCTCCACCGGCGCCAGTAGCTCGCGGGGAACGCGTTGAAGTAGCTGCAGAACGACACCTCGGACTCGGCGCCGATCGACACCGACGTGCGCGACGTGGCGTGCGCGCGACGCGAGTTGGTCTCGGATTCCTCGATGTAGAGGCTGCGGACGTCGAGCGGCTCACCGGCGCGGGGCAGCAGGACCCGCTGCAGGAGCGCGCTCACGCGAGGTCCCCGGCGAGCGCCTGACCGGACTCGAGGTGCGGACGCAGGGTGTTGTCGAACATCGACAGCGCGCTGGCGATCGCCATGTGCATGTCGAGGTACTGGTAGGTGCCCAGACGGCCTCCGAAAAGCACAGCAGAGCACTCCGCTTCCCGCTTGGCCAGTGCCCGGTAGGCCTCGAGCTTGGCGCGGTCCTCGGGGGTGTTGATCGGGTAGTACGGCTCGTCACCGCTCTCCGCGAAGCGGGAGAACTCGCGCATGATGACCGTCTTGTCCTTGGGGTAGTCCCGCTCCGGGTGGAAGTGGCGGAACTCGTGGATCCGAGTGAACGGCACGTCGGCGTCGTTGTAGTTCATGACCGGGGTGCCCTGGTAGTCGCCGCAGTCGCTGAGGACCTCGGTCTCGAAGTCCAGGGTGCGCCAGCCCAGCTCGCCCTCGGCGTAGTCGAAGTAACGGTCCAGCGGGCCGGTGTACACGACGGGGGCGTCGGGGCTCGCGCCGCGGATGTCGTCGCGGACGTCGAACCAGTCCGTGTTCAACCGGACCTCGATCTTGTCGTCCTTCGCCATGTTCTCGAGCCACGCGGTGTAGCCCTCGACGGGCAGGCCCTCGTAGGTGTCGTTGAAGTAGCGGTTGTCGAACGTGTACCGCACCGGCAGGCGGGTGATGTTGCCGGCGGGCAGGTTCTTCGGGTCGGTCTGCCACTGCTTGGCGGTGTAGTCGCGGACGAACGCCTCGTACAGGGGGCGACCGATCAGCGAGATCGCCTTCTCCTCGAGGTTGGACGCGTCCTTGGTGTCGATCTCGGCGGACTGCTCGGCGATCAGTGCGCGCGCCTCGTTCGGCGTGAAGTAGCGGCCGAAGAACTGCGCGACCAGGCCGAGGCCCATCGGGAACTGGTAGGCCTGTCCCTTGTGCATCGCGAAGACGCGGTGCTGGTAGCCGGTGAAGTCGGTGAACTGGTTGACGCAGTCCCACACTCGCTTGTTCGACGTGTGGAACAGGTGGGCGCCGTACTTGTGGATCTCGATCCCGGTTTCGGGCTCTGCCTCCGAGTACGCGTTGCCACCGAGGTGGTGCCGGCGCTCGACGACGAGCACGCGCTTCCCGAGCTGCGTGGCGGCCCTCTCGGCGATCGTCAGACCAAAGAATCCGGATCCGACAATGATCAGGTCGTACTGACCTGCTGACGACTGGGCGCGTTTTGGGCAGTCACGGAAAACAGGGTAGGCGACGGCCGCGGGAACGCGCGTGCCCGGTGGCACGAACCACCTGATACGCGCGCGCCCGGCTCCGCCCGCCGTCGCTACAGCCGGTCCGCGGCGAACACGAGCATGGCGTCGCGTACGAAGTCCGCGGTGCCGGCGCCGTGCCGGTCGTAGTTCTCCGCGAACCGCGGATCGGCCACATACATCTCCCCCAGGCCGGCGAACGCGTCGGCGCCGGGACGACGCCCCTGCCAGCCCGCAGCCACCCACTCGTAGTGCCGTCCGGTGATCTCCTGCACCTCCGGGCTGTCCGGGGCGAGGCCCGCAGCGTGGGCGCGTCCGTAGTCGGCGGCGATGTCGAGCTGTCGCTGCCGGAAGCCTGACTTGTCGTCGTCGGACAGCGACCGCCACCATGCGTCGCTGCTCTCGTACGCCTGCTCTCCCCACCGCTCGATCACCTCGTCCTTGTAGCGGGTGTGATCGAATCCGTCGAACATCTCCTCGGCCATCAGTGGCTCACCTCTCCTCGTCTTGTCCAGGGTCGTGCGCACCGACGCGATCTGACGCCCCAGCCGGGCCTGTTCCTGCTCGAGGAGCCCCAGGTGGGTGCCCAGCGCGGTCGCGGCATCGGTTTCGCCGGCGAGGACGTCGGCGATCGCGGCCAGCCCCAGCCCCAGCTCGCGCAGAAGCAGGATCCGCTGCAACCGCACCAGGGCCCGCTGGTCGTAGTACCCGGTAGCCGTTGGCGCCGATACGGCTCGGCTCGAGCAAGCCCAGGCTGCCGTAGTGCCGCAGCGCCCGGCTCGTCGTCCCCGTGATCCGCGCCAATTGCTGGATCGACCATTCCCCGGTTCGGTTCACGATGTCCGCCTCCTCGACCGTCGTCGGTATACCCAGCGTGCAGGTTGACGCAACGTCAAGGTCAAGCGGAAAGAGCCGTGACACGAAAATCGGGCAGGACCCCCAGCGCGAGGGTCCTGCCCGATTCGGAAATGTCCGGTCGATCTAGGTGATGGCGGCCTCCTCCGGAACCGGTTGCAGGACCACGCTCGAGTCGACGACCCGCGCTCCCAGCGTCGGCGTCCACACGATCGTCCCGCCGGCGTAGGACCGGAACTTGCCGGATTCGTCGACCAGCATCAGTTCCGGACCCGCGGGTTCACCGAGGGTCCCGGACGCTCCCCCGAGCTCCCGATACTTCGCCTCGATCGGCGACTCGGAGTCGGCCTGCAGCTGGTCGAGGGGCTGGTCGAGCGGCGCGGCGATGGGCAGCGCGCCGACCGAACCGGGCAGCGGAGGCAGGGGCGGCAGCGGAGGGAGCGGCGGCAGCGGGATCGACTCCAGCGCCGACTCGATCGAACCCGGTGACAGGTCGGGCAGCGGCGGCAACGGGAGCGTCTCCAGCATCTCCAGCGAACCCGGCGGCAGCTCCGGCAGCGGCAGCCCCGGGATCGGCCCCGGCGCTCCCCCGCCCCCGCCGACGGTGAACCAGTCCGACTTGAGCCCGAGCTTCCAGCGCGCTTCGTCGCCCGATCCCTCGACCGTCCGGGTCGTTCCGACGACCCGCACGCGGGTCACGCGTCCGCCGTCGGCGCCGAGATTGTTGCGACCGATCACGTCGAAGGAGATCAACTCGCCGACACCGTACGCGTTCGCGATGGCCCCGGCCGTGAGGGTCTGCGTCCAGTTCCGATTCGGGGACGCGACGTCGCCGTCGTCGACCACGGCAGGGAAGACGCCTCCGGCGGTGAATCCGCCGGACGAGGACGAGAACTCGGCGGCCATGATCTGGTTACCGCGCTTGAGCACGGTGCCGGCGGTGGTGTTCACCGCGTCGGTGGTCCGGCGGTCCTCGCGGGACGAGCCGCCGTACACCTGGCAGGACTGGGTGTCGCAGGTCTGCGCGTACCCGTAGCGGCGCTCGGCCGCGGCGTACGAGCGCGCCGCGATGGCCTGGGCGCGCAGCGCCTGCACGCCGCCGGAGTCTCCCCACGATGGGATCGACTCGGCGGGTACGACGCCGTAGAGGTAGTCCTCCATCAGGACACGGTTGACGGTCCGCCAGGCGCCGTTGCTGTCGCGCAGCGCACCCATCGAGCCGCGATACGGGGTGTTGCTGTCGCACATCCGCAGGTGTTCGTTCGAGGGACGGTTTCCGCCGAGGTTCACCGGGTCGACCCACGGCGAACCGGCGAAACTACGCCACAGCTCGCGACCGCCGCACCCGTCGGTGACGACGACGTCGGCACCACCGGGCTTCTGAATCAGGTGCGCGGCCGCGTTAGCCCCGAAGAAGCGGCCGTTCACGTTGAGTCCCGCGGGTGAGTAGACGTCGAGTGGCTTGTCGTCGCGGCCGATGAGTCGCACGCCGACCCAGGGGTCGTCGAGCCTGCCCAGGTTCGTGTTGCCGTAGTAGTGGCCGACGATCTGCTCGGCCGACCAGCCCTGGTTCTTGGCGTACCCGTAGGCGCCGTACTGTCCCATGCCGCGCCCGTGCCCGTAGCCGTGGCCGTTCAGCGTGATCGGCGTATCCGCGGCGACGACGGGAGCGATCTCCGGGTTCGCGCCGCGGTCGACGACGAGCAGGCCCACCGCGGCGCCGACGACGAGCGCCGGTGCGAGACCGAACGCGACGGCCTTGGTGAGCGATGTGGACGGGCCGGCGATGAATCGCTTCCGGCGGGTGGGGACACCACGATTCACGATCGTGCGGAGGCGGGGTTTCGCCATACTGCGCTCCTCATCACTGAATTCCGGGACATCGTTCGAGCTCCGGGGCGGTGCAGCTGGTGGGTCACGGGCGGGGAGAGCGGAACGGGTGGCCGTGACCCGGGTACCGAAAAGGCTCAAGCTAAGGTTGAGCGTTATGGATGTTGCGACTAGTGTGGCAACAGTGACTGGTGTTGGCAACATCTGCCACATAAGTAACTGCAGTCACATCGGTAACATAAGCATCACAAGTTGCAGACATCCTCGGATGATGACTGGACTCCCTCCCGGAACAGGACCCAGGATTCAGTCCGAACCCCGACCCCACCGGGATCGGTCCGGCCGAAAGGTCGCTCGCAGCGCACGAAGACACCCCGCGCACTGAACACGAGGAGAATTCGCCTTGCCGCACCGTCGACCCAGGAACTCAATCGTTCTGGCGGCAGTCGCCGCGGTGGCGGTTGCCACCCCGTTCGCCGTCCACGCGCTGAGCAGTGATTCCGCGGATGTCCGCTCCGCCAGCGATTCCGCGCCCTCGATCCCCACGCAGATCGCGGAGGTCGTGCTCGCGTCCGTGCCCGACATCGTGATCCCGCTCAAGGAACTCACCGGACTCGACCTGCCGGACATCCATCTGCGCGATCTGCAGCTGCCGACCGAGATCCCGATCCCGGGTGGCGGCTCGATCCCGCTGCCGTCGCTGACGACCCGGCCGCGCCCGGCGACATCGCCGCTCCTGCTCCTGCTCCCGCACCGGCACCCGAGACCACGACGACGATTCCGGCCGATCAGCTCGGCGCGACGGTCAAGGAGATCACCCGGGACGAGCCGTTCTCGATGATCGCGCTCACCGCGTCGAGCCTCGAGTCGACGGTCACCAAGGTCCGCGCGAAGCTGGCCGACGGCTCGTGGGGCGAGTGGTTCAGTCCCGACGTGATCGAAACCGACAGCGCCGACATGGCGACGGCAACCGGCAAGCAGGGCACCGAACCGATCTTCGTCGGCGAGACCAACGCGGTGCAGATCCTGGCGACGCCCAAGGATTCCGGTGCCGCCGGCAACGCAGCGACCGGTAACTCGGGCACGTCCGCTGAGGCGCCCGCACCGGCTCCGGCGCCGGGCACGGAGGCACCGCAGCCACTCGGCTACGTCCCCGCCTCGCTGTCCAAGCCACTGCACGCCGCGACCGTCACCGCGAACGACATCTCGGCAGTGCTCATCAATCCCGGTACCGGACCACAGGATTCGAAGCTGTCGGACATCGCGACCCCGGCGTCCGTGAACGGGATCAACGTAATCTCGCGGCGGGCGTGGGGTGCGGACGAGGGTATCCGCTGCCAGAACCCGACCTACGACGACTCCACCGGTGGCGCCACGGTGCACCACACGGCCGAGGGCAACAACTACACGAAGGAACAGTCAGCCGGCATCGTCCGCGGCATCTACGCGTACCACGCACAGACGCTCGGCTGGTGCGACATCGGCTACAACGCACTGGTCGACAAGTACGGTCAGATCTTCGAGGGCCGTTTCGGTGGGCTCGATCGTCCAGTCCAGGGCGCGCACGCCGGTGGCTTCAACGAGAACACCGTCGGCGTCGCGATCTTGGGCAACTACGTGAACACGCCGGTTCCGGCGGCGGGGATCGAAGCGGTCGGCAAGTTCCTCGGCTGGCGGCTCAAGCTCGCGGGCCTGAACCCCAAGGGCCAGGTCACCATGTACTCCGAGGGCACGCAGTACTCGAGGTACCCGCTGGGACAGAAGGTGGTTCTGCCGACGATCTTCGCGCACCGCGACGTCGGCTACACCGAGTGCCCGGGTGAAGCAGCGTACGCCCAGATGAACCAGATTCGCGACATCGCCGCGGCCAACTACGGCGGCAACAACAACGGCGGCAACAACAACGGTGGCAGTACTCCGCCGACCAACCCGAGTTCGGGCGGCAACACACCCGCGCCCAACCCCGCCGGCTCGCTCGACCTGAACGCGCAGATCCCGGCCGTCGTGAACGGCATCCTGTCGATGGCCGACTCCAACCCCATTGCACGGCAGTGGCTCGCCATGGGCGGCAACCGCGGCATGCTCGGTGACGCGCTGACCGGCCTGCTGACCACGGCGACGGGCCAGCTCTACGCCTTCTTCCAGAACGGTGCGCTCTTCACGTCCGCGAACGGCGGCGTGGTCTCGACCGTCGGCGAGATCTTCAACGCCTGGAAGGCATCCGGTGGCGCCACGAGCAACATCGGACTGCCAATCACCAACGAGTACAAGGTCTCGAACGGCTTCCGCAGCGACTTCGAGCGCGGCTCGATGATCTACGACGAGGTCACCAAGCAGGTCACGACGATCCTCACCGCCCCGGCTCCGGCTGCGCCCGCGGCCCCGGCCGGCGCGGTCTCCGAGGCCCCGGTCCGGATCAACTGATCACCGATCGGGACGACCGAAAACGCCACTGCCCCTTCACTAATCATGAAGGGGCAGTGGCGTTTTCCGGGTTCAGTCCGCCCAGATCCGCTCGAGGACCCGAGCGACGCCGTCGGCGGAGTTGGTGGCCGTGACCTCGTCGGCCGCCGCCTTCGCGTCCGGGTGCGCGTTCTCGACGGCGACGCCGTGTCCTGCCATCGACAGCATGGGGATGTCGTTGGGCATGTCGCCGAACGCGACGATGCCGGACTCGTCGACCTCGAGCCGACGCGCCATGAGCCGCAGCCCCGACGCCTTGGTCACGCCGGGCGCCGACACCTCGATCAGGCCATTGTTGGTCGAGTAGGTGAGGTCCGCCCGCTCCCCCACCAGCGGCCGTAGCTTCGCCGCCATGTCTGCGCTGCTGGCGCCCGGGATACGGATCAGCATCTTGACGGCCGGCGCGGACAGGATGTCCTCGGGAGCCATCTCGGTGTGGTCGGGGTTGAGCCACGCGTGCTCGTACCCCGGCGCGCTGACGAACTGCGCGGTGGCGGTGTCGTGTGCAGTGGCACCGATCCGTTCGGCCGCCAGGCCCGCACCGGGCAGCTCGTAGTCGACCAGGTCGGCGAGCCAGGCGAGGGTCTCGACGGGCAGCGTCGCGGCCTCGAGCACACGGTCGGCCTCCGCGTCGTACAGGACCGCGCCGTTGGCGCACACCGCGAGCGGCGCGAACCCGAGGCCGTCGACGACGGGGCCGAGCCAGCGCGGCGGTCGACCCGTGGCGAGGACGAACGGGGTGCCCGACGCCACGACGGTCCGCACCGCCTCACGGGTGCGGGCGGTGACGCGTTCGTCGTCGTCGATGAGGGTGCCGTCTACGTCGCTGGCGACGAGGGTGGGAGTTCGGGCGCACCGGCCATTCTGCCCCCAACGGGTGACGGCATGCCGAGGGAAGCGCGCGGATGAGCGCAAGCTCACGACCCGGCGGCTACGTCCCCTCCGGTCTCCTTGCTGCGGCGCGCAGCCTTGGCCTCCGCCTCCGCGGCGTCCATCTTGTTCGCTTCCTCGAGCGTCGGCGCCCCACCACCGAGCCGCGCGGGCACCCAGTACTCGCCCGCCGGGTGCTGGTAGTTCTCCTGCACGCCGCGCAGCAGCTCCTCCATGCGGGTGTGCAGCAGCGCCGTCATCTCGGATGCCGGTTCGAACGGCGCGATCGGTTCCCCGACAGCGATCGAGATCGGGGTGTTGGTCCGGCCCAGCCGCTTCGGATACCCCTTGGTCCACACCCGCTGCGAGCCCCAGATCACTATCGGGATCACCGGGTCCCGGACTCGAGCGCCATGCGGGCGGCGCCGACTTGAACTCCTTGAGCTCGAAGCTGCGGCTGATGGTTGCCTCGGGGAACACGCCCACCAGCTCGCCGTCGCGCAGTGCCTGCACCGCGGCCCGGTACGACTCGCTGCCCGCGGCGCGATCGACCGGAATGTGCTTCATGGCCCGCATCATCGGGCCAGAGATCTTGTGGACGAAGACGTCCTTCTTCGCCATGAACCGGATGTATCGCTTGACCGCCCGCGCCGGCAAACCGGCGTAGGTGAAGTCCATGTAGCCGGTGTGGTTGATGGCCACCACCGCACCGCCCGTCGCCGGGATGTGTTCCTCGCCGGTGACGGTGAACTTCAGCCCCTGGCCTGCGAACACGCCACGAGTGATGCCGATGATCGTTCCGTAGAAGGGTTCCACACAGAGCAGCGTAGTCGGCGACGCGTGATCGGGAACACTTCGCGCCCCGAGACGACCCGGTCCCTGCCGGTTCGCGGCAGGGGACCGGTGATCCGATCAGAGGATCAGGACCCGAAGATCGGGAGATTGCCGAGCGACCCGGCGCTACCGGTGCTGCTCCCGTCTCCCCCACCGGTATCCGTTCCGGACACCTGGATGGACTGCGTAGCCGACGCCGACCCGGTGAATCCCGGGCCACCGGAGTACACGGCCCGCAGCTCGCGCACGCCCGGGGTCGTGAAGGTGTAGGTCAGCGCCACCGTGCCGCCGGACACCGTCTGCGCCGTCCCGATCGGGGCGGCGCCGTCGTAGAACTGGACCGTTCCCGGCAGGTTCGCACCGCCCGAGACCTGCGCCGACAGCTGGACCGGGAGTCCCACCGTTGCAGAAGCCGGTGCGGTGAGGGTGGTCGACGTCGCGACGTCGTTCGGCGCCGGTTCGGTCACGACGACCGTGCGCATCTGTGAGGTGGATCCGACGAATCCGTTGCCTGCGGTGAACACCGCCACGACGTCGTGCGACCCGGTCGTCGTGAACGTGTACTGCAGGCTCGCGGCACCACCGGACACGGGGACGGGGGTGCCGATGTCGGCACCGTTGTCACGGAACCGCACCGTGCCGGTCGCATTCGGCGGGGTCACGGTGGCCGAGAGCAGCACCGACGTCCCGGTTTTGGCGTCGCTGGGCGCGGTCAGTGTCGTCGATGTCTGGACGTCGGCTGCGGTGACCGTGACCGTCCGCGGCTGGGACGTCGAGTTCGCGAAGGTCGACGACGAACCGGTGAACACCGCCGTGACGCTGTGCGCTCCCGCGGTCGGGAAGGCGTACGACGTGCTCGCCTGGCCGCCCGAAACCGGTACCGGTGCGCCGATGTCGGTGCCGTTGTCCTTGAACTGGACGGACCCTGCCGCGTTCGGCGGTGCCACGTTCGCGGTCAACGTCACCGGCGTTCCGGCCACGGCGGTCGCCGGTGCGGTCACGGTGGTCGTCGTGGACACCGGGTCGACCGAGACGTTCAGGTTCGTCATCGGGTTGAAGGCTTGATAGGACGTGAAGGAGTAGATGTCGAAACCCATTCCGGTGCTCCGGGGACCGGGTTGCGCGTCGGCCGCCACCTTGTAGGTGAACGTGAGCGTGGGATTCTTGCTGCCGTTGCCCTGGCCGGGGATCAGACCAAGCGCGAGGGTCGCGTCGGTCCACTTGATCGTGACCGACCCGTTCGTCGGATTCTGCACGGCTGCACCGTCGTACAGGGCGGGGCTGTTCAGGTTCGCCGTCGCACCGCGCCACACGTTGCCGCTCACGCCCTGAAGGACGTAGCCGGCCGGTGGAAAGTCGGTGAGGTTCTGGAGATAGCGGTCGACGCTGAAGAACCCGGACGACGTCTTGAACGTGATCGTCGAGGTGACGGTGTCGCCGGGATGCGCGACTGCCGGGCTCACTGTCTTGGTGGCGATGATGTTGTCGGTCGTGATCGTCTGCGACACCGGGTCCGCGGCGGCCACACCGGCTCCCCACAAGATTTGACCGAAAGCTGCGACACCGACGGTCATCGCTCCGGCTACGACCGCCGACGCGACGCGCCGGGTGATGGATCGAACCACAGGCACTCCTCTCGAAATATTGGAGTGCGGCCCCGGTGGTGTGACGCGCGCCGGAACCGCGCTCAGGAGAACACGTTTGCCGAACTCGGCCTGCGTTCTCCCGAATCCGAACGCGAGCCCTGCATCACCCCAACTGCCCCGACGAGTGAACTGCGCTCACACTGTAAACGGCGCAACCAGGACGCCGGGCGGAAACCGATCGATTCGGCTCGAGGGACGGACGAGGCCCCGACCTCATGTAGGTCGGGGCCTCGCCGCGCGCGTTCGTCAGGAGCCGAAACTCAGCTGCCGCCGAGCGAACCGAACATGGTGCCGAGCGAGCCGGCGCTACCGGTTCCGCCGGTGTTTCCTCCGCCGCCGGCCGTCACCTGGACCGTCTGGGTCGGCGAGACCGACGCCTTCACACCCTGCCCGCCGGAGTAGCGCGCGGTGATGAGGTGCGCGCCCTCGGTGGTGAAGGTGTGATCCAGCGTGGCAACGCCGTTGACGAGAGCGACGTTGCCGCCGATCGGGGTGTCACCGTCGTAGAACTGGACGGTGCCGGGCAGGTTCTGCCCACCGGCAACAGTGGCCGACAACGTCACCGACTGGCCGACGACGGCAGTCGCGGGCGCGGTCGCGGTGGTCGTGGTGACCACGTCGTCCGGGGCCGGGACGGACACCTGGACCGTCTGGGTCGATGCGGTCGCATCCGTGAACCCGGCCGCAGCCGTGAACGTCGCGCCGATCGTGTGCGCACCGCCGGTGGTGAACGTGTGCTGGAGGCTCGCCGCACCGCCGGTGACCTGGACCGGGCCTCCGATGTTGCTGCCACCGTCCGTGAACTGCACCGTGCCCGAGGCGTTGGCGGGGTTCACCGCCGCCGACAGGGTGACCGCAGAACCAGTCTGGGCGGCGGACGGCGCCGACACCGTCAGCGTCGTCTGTGCCACCGCGTTGCTCACGCTCACCGTCTGGGCCACCGACGTCGAGCTCTTGAAGCCCGTGTTGCCGGTGAACACCGCGGTGATGCTGTGCTGGCCGGCCGTGGTGAACGTCGCCTGCGCAATCGCCTTGCCGTTCGAGACCGCAACCGGACCACCGATATTGGCGTTTCCGTCCTTGAACTGCACCGAACCCGCGGCGTTCGCCGGATCCAGGTTCGCGGTCAGCGTCACCTGCTGGCCCGTCTGGGCCGTGGCCGGGGCGGTGAGCGTCGTGGTGGTCGTGACGTCCTGGGCCACCGGATCGGTCACCGCGATCGACTTGACCGGAGCCGTCGAGTTCAGGAAGCCCGTGGCACCGGTGAACACGGCAGAGATGCTGTGGCTGCCCGAGGTCTGGAACGAGTACTGCAGGGACGCAGATCCGTTCGCCACGGCAGCCGGGCTGCCGATCGGCGTCTGCCCGTCCAGGAACTGCACCGTGCCGGACGCGTCGGCCGGGTTGACGGTCGCGGTGAGCGTCGTGGTCGTTCCCTTCACCGCGGTCGCCGGCACGTCGATCGTGGTGGTCGTCGAGACGTCCGGGACGACCGGGTTGCTGACGGTCACCGTCTGCGCCGCCGCGGTCGAGTTCGTGAAGCCCTGGTTACCGGTGAACACCGCGGCGATGCCGTGGCTTCCGACCGTGGTGAACGTGTGCTGCAGGCTCGCGGCACCATTCGAGACCGCCACCGGCGAGCCGATGTTCGTACCGTTCTCCTGGAACTGCACCGTGCCCGACGCGTTCTGCGGATCCAGGTTCGCGGTCAGCGTCACCTGCTGTCCCGTCTCCGCCGTCGGCGGGACGGTGAGCGTGGTCGTGGTCGCGACATCCGGAACGCTGACGTTCACCGTCTGCGCCGCCGACGTCGATCCCGCGAACCCGGCCGAGCCGGAGAACACGGCGGTGATACTGCGGTCACCTGCCGTCGTGAAGGTGTACGGCAGCTGCGCGGTACCGTTCGACAGCGCCACCGGCGAACCGATGTCGGCGCCGTTGTCCTTGAACTGCACAGTGCCGCCACCCGGATTCGGTGTGACGTCGGCCGACAACGTCACCTGAGCACCGGCCTGCGCCGTACCCGGAGCCGTCACGGTCGTCGTGGTCGCGGCATCCGGCACGCCGACGTTCACCGTCTGCGCCGGCGCCGACGAGTTCACGAAACCCGAGCCGACGACGAAGTCCGCGGTGATGCTGTGCGCACCGGACGCCGTGAACGTGTGCTGCACCGACGCCTGACCGTTCGACACGGTCACCGGCGAACCGATGTTCGTCCCGTTGTCCTTGAACTGCACCGTGCCCGTCGCGTTCTGCGGAGCGACATTGGCCGTCAGCGTGACCGGCGCACCGGTCAGCGCGGTGCCCGGCACCGACAACGCGACCGTCGTGCCGGCAGGGGCATTCACCTGCACGTTCTGCGCCGCCGACTGCGAAGAGTTGGCGACGGCTGTGCCCGAGAACTTCGCGGACAGGCTGCGTGCGCCCGCCGTCGCCGGCGTCCACGCGAACGTGCCGACACCGGCAGCGTTGATCTGGCCCTCACCGAGCTTCGTGCCGCCGTCGTAGAACTCCACCGTGTTGCCCTGCGCGGCACCGGTCACCGTCGCCGTGAGCGTCACCGACTGCCCCGTGAGCATCGGAGTCGGCACCGCGCCCAGCGTGGTGGTGGTGGCATCCTTCGCGACCGTGATCGTCGGCCCTTGTCCGCGTACGTGCCGCTACCCAGGCTTCCCGAATAGTGCATCGTCGTCATCAACGGCGTTGCGCGGGCGCAGGCGGCGGTCACCAGATAGTTGAAGCTGAAGGTCTGCGACTTCGGGTCGATGTTCGGATACACCGGCCAATTACCGGTCACCCGCACGTAATCCGGTGCAACCTCCGGACCGGACGTGTTTCCGCTGACATACGTCAGACACGTCGGATGCAGATCCTTGACCGCCTGCAACCACTCCACCACGCCACCGGTGCGCTCGAACTTGGTCGACACCGTGACGGTTTCACCCACCGCAGGGGTCGAGTTGCTCACCGTTCGGGTGAACTTGCTGCTGCCGTCGGTCCACGTCGCCGAACCCGGGGCCGCGCCAGCCGAACCCACACCCGCAGCCACCACGAATCCCGCGGCGACCGCGCCGACTGCGGTGGCCGAAACGATTCTTCGTGCCGTCGATCGGGCCATTGTCGATTCTCCTTCCAAAGCGCTCGCGGCTCCGGAGAGATCGAAAGGCCGGACCGCACAACAGAACATCTGCCACAACTACTTCCTGCGCCGGCCCGACTCCGGGCGCGGGAAGTTCGATCATTTGGTCGAGCAATCGGCCACGAGGCCCCGCCCCCGCGGGTGAGGCCTCGTGTCGATCGTCAGCCGCCGAGCGAGCCGAACATGGTGCCGAGCGAACCGGCGCTACCGGTGCCGCCGTCCGTGCCGCCGCCCGAGGCGGTCACCTGCACCGTCTGCGGTGCCGACGTCGATGCGAGCGAGCCGGTGCCACCGGAGTACACGGCCTTGATCGCGTGAGCACCGGTCGTGGTGAACGTGTGTGCAAGCACCGCGACACCGTTGTTCACGGGAACAGCGGCGCCGAGAGGCGTTTCGCCGTCGTAGAACTGGACCGTTCCGGTCAGTTGCGCCGCCCCGGCGACCCGTGCCGTGAGGCTTGCGGACTGCCCGACTGTCGCAGTTCCCGGGCCGGTCACCTCGGTGGTCGTTGCCACGTCACTGGGGGCCGGATCCGAAACCTGCACCGCCTGCGCCGGTGCCGTAGATCCGGCGAAGCCGGCGCCCGGGGTGAACACCGCGGTGATCGAATGGGATCCCGCCGTGGTGAACGTGTGCTGCAGGCTCGCTGCGCCGTTGGACACCGTCACCGGCGTTCCGATGGCCGCGCCGCCGTCCTTGAACTGCACCGTGCCGGTGGCGTTCGCCGGCGTGACCGACGCCGTCAACGCCACGGTGGCGCCCGTCTGCGCCGTCGGCTGAACCGTGACCGCCGTCGAGGTCTGCACGTCCTGCGCCGGCGGGTTGGTCGCGATCACGTTCTTCGCCGAGGCGGTCGATCCCAGGAACCCGGCGTTCCCGGTGAAGACGGCCGAGATGCTGTGGTTGCCTGCCACCGAGAAGGTGTGCGACAGCTGCGCCTTGCCGTTCGACACGGCCACCGGCACACCGATGTTCGCGGCGCCGTCCTTGAACTGCACCGTGCCGGCCGCGGTCGCCGGATCGACGGTCGCGGTGAACGTCACCTCCGTGCCCAGATCAGCGGTGGGTGGGACCTGCAGCGTCGTCGTGGTCACGACGTCCGGGTCGCGGACCGTCACCGTCTGCGCCGGGCCGACGTCGAACCGGTGAAGCCCGGCGCCCCCGAGTAGACGGCGGTGATGTCGTGCGCACCGGCTGCGGTGAACGTGTAGTCCAGGCTCGCACCACCGTTCGACACCGCCACCGGCGCACCGATGTTCGCGGCTCCGTCCTTGAACTGCACCGTGCCGGCCGCATTCGCCGGGGCCACAGACGCCGTGAGAGTCACCGACACCCCGGTCGTCGCGGTCGCCGGGACCTGCACCGACGTCGACGTCGCCACATCCGGCGCCGCCACCTGCACCGACTGCACAGCAGAATCCGACCCGTTGGCGAACGCTGTGCCCGGGAACTTCGCCTGGACCGACCGCGCACCCGCAGTCGACGGCGTCCACGAGTACGTGGCCACGCCCGAACCGTTCAGCGTGCCCGAGCCGACCTTCGAGCCACCATCGTAGAAGTCGACCGAATCGCCCTGTGCCGCACCGGTCACCGTCGCAGTCAACGTCACCGGCTTACCCACCTGGGCACCCGACACCGCGGCCAACGTCGTCGACGACGTGTTCTTGGCGACCGTGATCGCAGGACCCTTGTTCGTGTAGTTACCGTCACCCAGCGAACCGCTGTAGTACATCGACGTCGGCAACGCCACGCCACGCGCACAATCCGCACCCACCCGATACGAGAACTCGAACGTGTGCGACTTCGGGCTGATGTTCGGATACACCGGCCACTCGATGCTCGAACCCTGAATCCGCGCGTAATCCGCCGCCTGACTCTGCAGCCCACGCGGCGAACCATCCACCTTCGCCGACCCGTCCACGTACGTCAGGCAGGTGGGATGCGCATCCTTGACCGCATAGATGTACTCCACCGGAATCCCGGTCCGCTCGAACTTCGTCGACACCGTCACGACGTCACCCTCGTTCGGCGTCGTATTACTCACCGTCCGAGTGAACCGGCTGCTCCCGTCATCCCACGTGATCGAACCCGACGCCGCGCCGGCCGAACCGACACCCATCGTCGCCACGAACCCCGCAGCGACGGCTACCGCACCCACACCGCCGATGATCCGGCGAACTCTCTTGTCAGACATGGACTTCCTCTCGACGACAGACTTCGCCGGCCGTCACACGGTGAGAAGTGGATCTTCCGGTTCGGGGCCCTGTGGACCCGAACCGGAAGTGAATCGAGGTTCTGTCAGCCGCCGAGCGAACCGAACATCGTGCCGAGCGAACCGGCGCTACCCGTGGGACCGCCGGGGCCGCCGTCACCGCCGGGGGCGGCGGGTGCGACAGCCACCGACACCTGGTCGGCGGAGGCGTTCACGGTTCCGGATCCCGAGTACTCGGCCCGGATGACCCGCTGTCCCTCGACGGCCGGGTCCAGGTGATCGAGGCGCGGCCGCTGCCGTCGACAGTCGCGGTTCCGATGACGGTGTTGCCGTCCTTGAACGTCACGGTGCCGCCCGCGCTGCCCGTGACCTGCGCCGAAATCGTCTGTGCCACGCCGACCTGCGCCTTACCGACGGTGAGGGCCGTGGACGAATCGGTGTTCTGGGCCGGCTTCGCGGCGACGTTCACGGTCGCGGTTCCGGTGGACGCCGCGACGCCGGTGCGTCCGGAGTACTCGGCCACGATCGCGTGATTGCCGGAGACGGTCGGCGTCCACGCGTAGGTGGCCTCACCTGACGAGTTGACGACGACTTCGGCGAGCAGCTGTCCGCCGTCCTTGAACTTGACGGTCCCGCCGGCGGCGGCCGTCGGCGTCACCGTGGCCTTCAGCGTCGTCGACTGGCCGACCTGGGCGTTCGTCACGGCGGCGATCACCGTCGTCGACTGGATGTCGGCGGAGAACACGTCGATGTTCTGCTTCGACGACTCCGAGCCGTTGGCCCTCGCGGTGCCGGGGAAGCGCGCCATCAGCTCGTGCGCGCCCCGTGCGGCCGGGGTCCACGCGAAGGTCGCGGTGCCGTTCCCGTTGAGGGTGCCGGTACCGATCCTGTTGCCGCCGTCGAAGAACTCGACGGTGTCGCCCGTGCACCACCGGTCACGGTCGCGGCGAGGGTGGTGGCCTGACCCACCTGGGCGCCGGTGACCTGGGCGAGAGCCGTCGTCGTGGTGTTCTTGTTGACCGTGATCGTCGGACCCTTGTTCGCGTACGTGCCGTCACCGAGCGAACCGCTGTAATGCATCGTCGTCATCAACGGCGCACCACGCTGGCAATCCGCACCCACCCGGTACGAGAACTCGAACGTGTGAGACTTCGGACTGATGTTCGGATACACCGGCCACGCGATGCTCGAACCCTGAATCCGCGCGTAATCGGGCGCCTGACTCTTCGAGCCACGAGGCGAACCATCCACCTTCGCCGACCCATCCACATACGTCATGCACGTGGGATGCAGATCCTTGACCGCGTAGATGTACTCCACGACAGAACCGGTCCGCTCGAACTTCGTCGACACCGTCACGACGTCACCCTCGTTCGGCGTCGTATTGCTCACCGTCCGCGTGAACCGGCTGTACCCGTCATCCCACGTGATCGAACCGGGGGCCGCGCTCGCCGAACCCATACCCGCAGTGACCGCGAATCCGGCTGCCACCGCGAAGGCGCTCAGGCCGGCAAGCACGCGGCGGGTGTTCCTGTCAGACATGCATTTCCTCTCGACGACGATCCTCGATGGATGCCCGACGGGAGTTGCTGCCCCGCGCGAAGACGCGCGTCGATCGGGCCATTCCGACTCCCTTCAGAGCACGGTCGCCGCGGGTCCGGGCCAAGAGTCGTCGGAACCGCGTGTACTGCCGCCCAGGTATCGGCCCGACTCCGCACACCCGGCTCGTTCCCTTCAGCACCGATGTACCGATAGAAGCGCGGCCTCACTGTATCGGACGTACGTCCAGGTCTGTACCGAAACGGCGAATACGGAACCAGGCCCCTCGCGCTGTGCGCGAGGGGCCTCGTTGTCATGAGCCTGATATCCGACGTCAGCCGCCGAGGCTGCCGAAGCCGCCACCGAGGCTGCCCAGGCTACCGAGGCTGCCGGTGCCGCCGGGCTGCGTCGGCGCGTCCGCGACCTGGATGGTCTGCGGCGCGGAGGCCGAACCGTTCACGCCCTGGCCACCGGTGTACGCCACGCTGATCTGGTGCGGGCCAGCGCCGGTGAAGGTGTAGTCGATGCCGACAACACCGTTGCCGACCGCGATGCGCGGCCCGATCGGGTTACCCGCGTCGTAGAACTGCACCGTGCCGGGCAACTGCGCGGCGGTCGACGAGACCTGCGCGGACAGACGCACCGAGGTTCCGACCGTCGCCGTCTGCGGCGCGGTCATGATGGTGGTGGAGTCGACGTCGTTCGGGGTCGGGACCGACACGTCGACGATGGCCCCCGGAGAGCTGGAGTTGATGAATCCGCCGCTGCCGGAGAAGGCTGCCGTGATCGCATGCGGGCCCGCTGCGGTGAACTTGTGCGACATCGATGCGACGCCGTTGACCACCGGGACCGGCGCGCCGATGCTCGTGGCGCCATCCATGAACTGAACCGTGCCCGTCGCGTCCGCCGGGGTCACCGACGCCGAGAGCTGAACGGACTGCCCTGTCTTCGCGCTCGGCGGACGCTCACGGTGGTGTTGGTCGCCGTGGGCGGACGCTGAACGGACAGGTTGAGGCCGGTCATCGGGTTCCACGTCTGCGTGGTGCTGAACGTCTCGACGTTGAAGGACATACCCGTATTGCGGGGTCCCGGCTGCGCGGTGGACGGGACCTTGTACTTGAAGGTCAGCGTGACGCCCTTGTTGATGACGGCCATCCTGCCGGCCGCGCCCATCGCGGTGCCGTGATCGGTCCACCACAGCTTGACCGCACCGGAGGCCTGGTCCTGCGTGCCGGGGCCGTCGTACTGGGCAGGGTTGTTCCAGTTGCCGATGAGCGGACCGCCGCGGAACGCGTTCGCCTTGGTCTCGAGCAACTGGTAACCAGCGGGCGGGTAATCGGTGAAGTCCCGCAGGTAGCGGTCGACACCGCCGTCGAGCTCGATCACGACCGTCGACGTCACCGTGTCACCCGGGAAGGGGTTGGGATTGTCGATCGTCTTGGTCGCCTTGATGTTCGAGGTGGTCACCGTCTCCGACGCCGGAGCCGCGGACGCGACACCTCCACCGAGTGCGACCTGTCCGGCCCCGAGCGCGGCTACCGCCATCGCGCCCACGAGCACCTTCGAGACAGTTCGCCTCATGACCGATCGGGCCATTCCGACTCCTTCCAGAGCGTTCGCACCCCCGGCGGAATCCCACCGAGGCAGCGCTTCCGACTTTATAGATCAAACGTCCAACATCGGACAGTTTTCGTTACAGCCCGGCTGGGGGTGGCCGCTTCCACGGCCACCCCCAGTCACCTAGGAGCCGAACGGAAGCCCGGCGAGGCTACCGGTCCCGGCGTGCCGCCGGGGGTGGTGCCGGTCGTGGTGATGTCGATGGTCCGGACGTCCGAAGACGAGCCCTTCAGTCCCGCCGCGCCCGAGTACACCGCGGTGATCCGGTGGATGCCGGACGACGCAAAGGCGTGGTCCAGGGTGGCGGCGCCGTCGACCAGTGCGACGGCCTCCCCGATCGGCGCGTCACCGTCGAAGAACTGCACCGTCCCGCTGACCGCGCCGGACGACACCACCGACGCCCACAGCTTCACGGTGCTGCCGCTGGCCGCAGAGGCCGGGACGGTCAGCGCCGTCGCGGTGTCCGCGTCGGTGGACGCCGGCACCGTGACGTTGACGATCCGAGCGATCGCGGTCGAACCGTCGAGCGTCGGAACACCGGAATACGCCGCCGAGATCGAGTGCGCGCCCACCGACGTGAACGCGTGCGACACACGTGCCACACCATTGCTCACCGCCACCGGAGCACCGAGATCGGCGCCGCCGTCGCGGAACTGGACGGTTCCGCCCTGGACGGGATCACCCGCGGAGGTCCGGACGGTCACCCACAGGTCGGTGGCCGCACCGGTCTTGGCCTCCCCCGGCACGCTGAGCATCGTGACGGTGCCGCGCGGCGTCACCACCGGGTCGGTGACGGACACCGAGCCCGCCGACGACATCGACGGCTCGAATCCCGCCGCACCCGAGTAGATCGCGGTGATGGAGTGGCTACCGACGGACGTGAACGTGTGCTCCAGCGTCGCGGTGCCGTTCACGATCGCGACCGGCGCACCGAGGGCGGTCACACCGTCCTTGAACTGCACCGTGCCACCGGCCGGCGTCGGGCTGACGGACGCCGAGAGGGTGACCGACGCACCCGTCTTCGCCGACGAGGGCGCGGTGAGGGTCGTGGTGGTCGCCCGATCGGGACAGTCACCGACACCGTCGCGGGTGCGGACGTCGAGGAGACGAAGCCTGCGCCGGTGAACACGGCCGTGATCGGGTGCGAGCCGGCCGTCGTGAACGTGTGCGACAGCTCGGCGACACCGTTCGACACCGGCACCGGGGCGCCGATGTTCGTATCGCCGTCGCGGAACTGCACGGTGCCCGACGCGCTGTTCGGTGCGACCGTCGCGGACAGCTTCACCGAGGCTCCGGTGAACGCGGTCGCCGGAGCCGTCACCGATGTAGTGGTGACCACGTCCGGCACCGAGACGTTGACGACCTGCGCCGACGAGGTGGATCCGGCGTACGCCGTGGCCCCGGAGTACACCGCGGTGATGTTGTGCGCGCCGGCTGTATCGAATGTCTGAGACATCGAGGCGGAGCCGGACGAGACAGCCACCGGCACACCGATGTTCGTTCCGTTGTCCTTGAACTGCACGGTGCCGGTCGCGTTCGCGGGCGCGACGGTGGCCGAGAGGGTCACGGCCTGGCCGGTCAGGGTCGACGACGGTGCCGACACCGTCGTCGACGTCGTCGCCTGCTGCACCGTCACCGACGGACCGATCGACGACTGATCCGTCGACGACTGGAACCCGTCGCCCATCACCGTGCCCTTGGCGGTCATGCCACTGTTCGCGGCACCCAGTGCGCAGGTGTCGGGAACCCGGTAGCTCACCTTGTAGGTGAGCGTCTTGCCGGAGTTCAACAGCCAACCGGCACTGGTGACCTTCGTCGTGGTGGCGCCGACCTCAGGGGACTCGGCAGTCTCCACCTGGCCCTGACCGACGTGGAAGGAGTTGATCGTCGCGGATCCGTCCACGAACGTGAGACATGCCGGGTGCACGTCGACGAGCGTGTTGATGTAACCGTCGATCCCGGACTTCGTCACGACCGTCGTGTAGGTGATGGTGTCGCCCACCCGAGGGGACGCGACATCGACTGTGCGGTTGAAGGTGTACGTGCCTTCGTTCACAACGACGGCATCCGCCACGCCGACTCCCAACACTCCGGTGAGGGTCGCCGAAAGCGCGGTCACGCCTGCCGCGGCGGTCAATCGCCGCGTCGTCTTACCAGTCATACCGATCTCTCGTTCTTCTCTTGCGGTCCGTGCATTCGAATTTCGCTGTCGCATCGTCGTCTCCGCTCACGAACCGAACGAGAGGCTGCCGGTGCCGATGCCGGGCAGACCGCCGCCGGCGTCGGAGATCGCGAACGTCCCCGGGATCGAGGTCGACGCCGTGAATCCCTCTGCGCCGCTGTACTTCGCGGTGATGGTGTGGGATCCGGTTCCGGTGAACGTGTGCTGCAGGCTGGCTCGCCCGTCGACCAGCTGCACGGCCTCACCGAGCGGCTTGTCGCCGTCGAAGAACTGCACCGTGCCGCGCGGCGTCTGCGGGGCGACGACCCGTGCCGAGATGGTCACGGGCTGTCCGACGGTGCCGCCGGCCGGGAGTCCCAGCTCGGTCGCGGTGGCCAGATCGACCGCCGACGCGACGGTCACGTTGATGTTCTTGGCCTCCGTGGTCGATCCCGCGTACGCCCCGGCGCCGCTGAAGACGGCCGTGATCGCGTGCGTGCCCGTACCGCCGAAGGTGTGGGCCAGCTTGGCGATGCCGTCGCTGACGGGGACCGGAGTCCCGATCGGCGCCCCGCCGTCGCGGAACTGGACCGTGCCCGCGTTCGGCACCTGCATTCCGTCCGTCAGGTCGAAGACGCTGGCCCACAGGTCCACGGGCACACCGGCCTTCGCCTCACCTGGTGCGTTGAGCATCGTGACGGTGCCGATGTTCGACGCCGTCACCGCCACGGTGACCGGAGCTGCGGTCGAGCCGAGCGATCCGACGCCACCGCTGTAGATCGCGGTGATCGAATGCGATCCGCCCCTGGTGAACGTGTACGTGATGCTCGCGGTGCCGTCCGAAACCAGAACCGGCGAACCGAGGTCCGTCGCGCCGTCGCGGAACTGCACGGTGCCGTCGACAGGCTTCGGCGACACCGAGGCCGAGATCGTGACCGCCGTGCCGACCTCCGCGGAGGTGGGTGCGGTGACCGCGGTGGTGGTCGCGACTGCGTCCGGCATCGGCTCCGACACCGTCACCACGCGGGCACCCGACGCGGACGCCGCGAAGCCGGCGTCACCCGTGAAGACCGCGGTGATGCTGTGAGCTCCGGTCGTCGAGAAGGCCTGCGAGAGGCTTGCGACGCCATTGGCGACCCGGACCGGCGCCCCGAGGTTCGCGCCGCCGTCCTTGAACTGCACCGTGCCGGTGGCACTCGCGGGATTCACGGCCGCAACGAGATCCACCGCGAGGCCGGTGGTCGCCGTCGGCGGCACTGTGATCGACGTGGTGGTCGCAGCGGACGGCGGGGTGACCGCGATGCTCTGCGCCGCCGAGGTCGAGGACGCGAAGCCGGTCGCTCCCGAGTAGACCGCGGTGATGCTGTGCGCGCCCACCGATCCGAACGCGTACGACAGGCTCGCCGACCCGCTGTTCACCGGAACCGGAGCACCGATGTTCGTGTCACCGTCCTTGAACTGCACCGTGCCCGACGCCTCGGCAGGAGCCACCGTCGCGGTGAGCTGCACCGCCGAACCCGTCGCCGCCGTCGGCGGGACGGTCAGCGTGGTGGTGGTCGCGGCGTTCGGCACCGAGATGCGGATGGTCGCGAGCGGTCCGGCACCTGCGTTGAGGCCGGACGAGGTCGTGTCGCGCGGACTGCACTTCGTCGGCGCCCATTGGTCGCCCATGAACGATGCGCGAGCCAGCTGAGTGTTGAAGTTCTTGTCGTTGTTGAAACTGCCGGCGTCGCCGCTCGTGCGGACCTTCGGCTGAATGACACCGGACTGGCCGGCCACCATCGTCACGTCGATGGCCGGCATCCGGAACCAGGAGTCTCCGCTGCCGTTGTTGCTGCCGTCGAGGTTCTTCTTCAGCTTGGGCGCCACGATGCCGCCCTCACTGTTGGTGCTCGTGGATGCGCCGTTGCCGATCACCTGGTTGCCACCGGAGATCCGCAGGATCGGACCGCTCGGGTCGGCCAGGCCGTTGTCGCCCACCCTGATCACGCTGGGTGCGACGCCGCTCAGGTTGATACCGGAATCTGGCACGATCGTCGCGCTGACGAAGGTGGCGTTCGCCGGAATCTCGAAGTCGTTCTTGAGCCGCGACAGGCTCGTCGTGGTCGCGCCCGAATCGGAGTTCGGGTACGACTGGCCGCTGGTCTGCAGCCGGAACGTGAACTGCTCGCCCGGCGCTACGGTCGAGGGTGCGTCGACAGCAACGGAGCTCTGCGTGGTCTTGTCGACCGTCATCATGGCGTTGGCTCGGCACGTGGTCTTGAAGTCGACCGTGGACGGTGCCGCACTCGCCGGCATGGCGAGGAGCAACGAAGTGGACACCACGGTGGCGCCTGTGAGGGCTGCCGCGCAGCGCCTCGATAAAGAGGAACTCATCGGACTCCTGAAACAAACGAATGACGGGCGCCCGCGGACGTCGAACTCCCAAGGCAGAGACGATAGACGCCGGAACTGGAACGTGTACCAGTTTCGCTGGACAAATGTTCAGTTATCTCGACATTGCCCGAATCGCGCGTGGCCCCTGCCGTCGAACGGCAGGGGCCACACGTCTCAGATCAGTCGATCACCTCAGAAACCGAAGCGGAATCCGCTCAGGCTGCCCAACGAACCCAGCGAGCCGGTACCACCCGTGCCGCCACCGGAGCCGGCGACGTCGAGCACCTGCACCTGAGACGTCGAACCCTGCACACCCGAACCACCCGAGTACACCGCGTGAATCTGATGCGGACCGGACTGATCGAACGTGTGCTGGAGCTCGGCGATGCCGTTCACCACCGGAACCGGCTGACCGAGCGCGACACCACCGTCGAAGAACTGCACCGTGCCCGGCAACGTCGGAGCACCGATCACCTTGGCAGTCAGCTTGAACGACGTACCAGCCGTCGCGGACGTCGCCGAGGTGACGGATACCGAGGACTGCGCGTCGGTCGGGTTCGGTGCTGACACGACGACAGGATGCTGCGTCGAGGTGGATCCGACGAAGCCGGCGGCAGCCGTGTACACCGCCGTGATCGAGTGCGTGCCGACCGTGGAGAACGTATGAGCCAGCGTCGCAGTCCCATTCAGTAGCTGCACCGGGTTACCGATCGCCACTCCGTTGTCCTTGAACTGCACAGTGCCCGTCGGCGCCGTGGTGCCGGACTGCGCCGCCACCGTTGCCGAGAGGGTCGTCTCGACCTCGGTCGTGGCGGTAGCCGGAACACTCAGCGACGTCGTCGTCTGGACATCGACCGGCGCCGGATCGCTGACCGTGACGCTCTGCGCCGCAGCGGTCGAACCCGTGAAGCCGGGTGCGCCGGAGTACACCGCCGACACCGCGAACGAACCAGCCACGTTGAACGTGTACGGCATGCTCACCTGCCCGCTCGCATCCAGTGCCACCGGAGCACCCACATCGGTGCCCGCCACCTTGAACTGGACGGTGCCGCCCGACGGAACCGGCGACACGGCCGCCGACAGTGTCACCTGCTGGCCCGTCACCGCGGTCGACGGAGCGGTGACCGTCGTCGTGGTATCCGTGTCCGGCACAACCGGATCGGTGACCGTCACGCTCTGTGCATTGGCCGTCGAGTTCGTGAACCCGGTGCCACCGGTGAAGGTCGCGGCGATGCTGTGCACACCCGAGACAGTGAACGTGTGCGGCAGTGTCGCAGCGCCGTTCACGACTGCGACCGGAGTGCCGAGCGGCGCACCGTTGTCCGTGAACTGGACCGCGCCCTGGGCATTCGACGGAGTGACCGTCGCCGACAGGTTCACCTGCTGGCCGGTCTCCGCACTTGCCGGAGCAGTCACCGACAGCTCCGTCTGCTGAACCGGAACCGACACAGACACTGTCTGCGCGGCAGCCGTCGAGTTCGTGAACCCGGCAGCACCCGTGAACTCAGCAGTCACCTGGAATGAGCCAGCAGCATTGAACGTGTACGGCATGGTCGCCGCACCATTCGCCACCGGAACCGCGGCACCCACCGGGGCACCGTTGTCCTTGAACTGCACCGAACCCTGAGCATTCGACGGCGACACCGTGGCGGTGAGATCCACCGACGAACCAGTCGTCGCCGAACCCGGAACCGACACCGAAAGCGACGTCGTCACATCCGGATCCGACACCGTCACCTCATGCGCGGCAGCCGTCGAATTCGTGAACCCGGCAGCACCGGTGAACTCGGCCGTGATGCTGTGCGCACCCGCGCCAGCGAACGAATGCGGCAGCACCGCCGCACCGTTCACCACCACAACCGGAGCACCGATGATCGCACCGTTGTCCTTGAACTGCACCGAACCCTGAGCATTCGACGGCGACACCGTGGCGGTCAGATCCACCGACGAACCCGTCGTCGCCGAACCCGGAACCGACACCGAAAGCGACGTCTGCACATCCGGATCCGACACCGTCATGTCATGCGCGGTCGCAGTCGAGTTCGTGAAGCCCGCAGCACCAGTGAACGAAGCACCAACGCTGTGGGCACCCGCACCCGTGAACGCATGCGGCAGCGTCGCGACACCGTTCACCACCGCAACCGGAGCCCCGATGTTCGAGCCGTTGTCGGTGAACTGCACCGCGCCGACAGCATTCGACGGGCTGACGGTGGCGGTCAGATCAACCGACGCTCCGGTCGTCGCCGAACCCGGCGCGGACACCGAAAGCGATGTCGTCACATCCGGATCGGTCACCGTGACCTGATGCGCGGGGGCGGTCGAGTTCGTGAACCCGGCAGCACCGGTGAAATCAGCTGTCACCTGGAACGAGCCAGCGGCGTTGAACGTGTGCGGCAGCACCGCAGCACCATTGGCCACCACAACCGGACCGCCGATGTTCACACCATTGTCCTTGAACTGCACCGAACCCTGAGCGTTCGACGGCGACACCGTGGCGGTCAGGTCCACCGACGAACCCGTCGTCGCGGAACCCGGCGCCGACACCGAAAGCGACGTCTGCACATCCGGATCCGACACCGTCACCTCATGCGCGGCAGCCGTCGAGTTCGCGAAGCCCTCGGCACCCGTGAACGAAGCACCAACGCCGTGGGCACCCGCACCCGTGAACGCATGCGGCAGCGTCGCGACACCGTTCACCACCGCAACCGGAGCCCCGATGTTCGAGCCGTTGTCGGTGAACTGCACCGTGCCGGCAGCATTCGACGGGCTGACCGTGGCGGTCAGGTCCACCGACGAACCCGTCGTCGCCGACCCCGGCGCCGACAGCGCGAGCGAGGTGGACACGTCGGGATCCGAAACCGCGACCGACTGGGCGGCCGACGTGGACCCAGCGAACCCGGCGCCGCCGAGGAACTCTGCCGTGATGCTGTGCGATCCCGCAGCGTCGAACGTGTGCTGCAGCGATGCCTGGCCGGCAACGACAGCCGCCGGCGAACCGATCGCGGTGCCGTTGTCCTTGAACTGCACGGTGCCGACCGCGCCGGCCGGCTGGACACCCGCTGAGAGCGTCACCTGCTGGCCGGTCGTCGCCGACGCAGGGGCCTGCAACGTCGTCGACGTCGGGGCGTTCACGTTCACCGTCTGCGCCGGAGCCGACGAACTCACGAAACCGGAACCCGCCGCGAAGTCCGCGGTGATGCTGTGCGCACCGGACGTCGCGAACGTGTGCTGCACCGACGCCTGACCGTTCGACACGGTCACCGGGGTGCCGATGTTCGTTCCGTTGTCCTTGAACTGCACCGTGCCCGTCGCGTTCTGCGGCGCGACGTTGGCCGTCAGCGTGACCGGCGCGCCGGTGAGCGCGGTGCCCGGAACCGACAGCGCGACAGTCGTGTTGGCCGGGGCATTCACCTGCACGTTCTGCGCCGCCGACTGCGAAGAGTTGGCGACGGCCGTGCCCGGGAACTTGGCCGACAGGCTCCGCGCACCCGCCGTCGCCGGCGTCCACGCGAACGTACCGACACCCGACTCATTGATCTGGCTCTCACCGAGCTTCGTGCCGCCGTCGTAGAACTCCACCGTGTTGCCCTGCGCGGCACCGGTCACCGTCGCCGTCAACGTCACCGACTGTCCCGTGAGCATCGGAGTCGGCACCGCGGCCAGCGTGGTGGTGGTGGCGTCCTTCGCGACGGTGATCGTCGGACCCTTGTCGGTGTACGTGCCACTGCCCAGGCTTCCCGAGTAGTGCATCGTCGTCATCAACGGCGTCGCCCGCGCACACGCCGCGGTCACCAAATAGTTGAAGGTGAACGTCTGCGACTTCGGGCTGATGTTCGGATACACCGGCCACGACCCCGTCACGCGGGTGTAGTCCGCCGCGATTTCAGGGTTGGACGTGTTTCCGCTGACATACGTCATACACGTCGGGTGGAGATCCTTGACCGCCTGGATGTACTCGACCACACCCCCGGTGCGCTCGAACTTGGTCGACACCGTGACGGTCTCGCCCACCGCGGGGGTCGAGTTGCTCACCGTCCGCGTGAACCTGCTGCTGCCATCGTCCCAGGTCACCGAACCCTGGGCTGCACCAGCCGAACCCACACCCACCGTTGCCGCGAAACCCGCGGCCATTGCGAAAACACTTATTCCGCCGACTATTCGGCGCAGTTCCCTGCCACCCATGCACTTCCCTCTCGACGACGACCGTCGGCCGCCAACTCAACGGATCAGGTTCGACCTGGGACACTGCGCTGAGGGATCGAAGCTGAAGAAATCGAGTCCGGTGCGCGCTGCAGGGCCCACGCCATTCCCCTGCAACCAAACCGCAGCCCGACTCCGCGTCTGAAATGCGGCTCGAACTCTACCGGACAAACGTCCAAATGAAGCCCGATTGGCCAGGTCCGACCGAGTGAAGAGGCTGTGGCCCCTGCCGGTCGAGGCAGGGGGCCACAGCGTGTCTCACTCGTCGGCCGTCAGGATCCGAATCGGAATCCGCTCAGGCTGCCCAACGAGCCCAGCGAGCCCAGCGATCCGCCACCGGAGCCGGCGACGTCGAGCACCTGCACCTGAGACGTCGAACCCTGCACACCCGAACCACCCGAGTACACCGCGTGGATCTGATGCGGACCAGCCTGATCGAACGTGTGCTGGAGCTCGGCGATGCCGTTCACCACCGGAACCGGCTGACCGAGCGCGACACCACCGTCGAAGAACTGCACCGTGCCCGGCAGCATCGGCGCACCGATGACCTTGGCCGTCAGCTTGAACGACATACCGGCCGTCGCGGACGTCGCCGAGGTCATCACGACCGACGACGGCACGTCCACCGGATTGGGTGCGGACACCACGATCGGACGCGGCGTGGACGTGGATCCGGCGAACCCGGCATCGGCCGTGAAGACCGCCGTGATCGAGTGCGTGCCCGCCACGGAGAAGGTGTGCGCCAACGATCCGGAACCGTTCACCAGAGCGACCGGCGACCCGATCGGGGATCCGTTGTCCTGGAACTGCACGCTGCCGGTCGGCACCGCGCTACCGGACTGCGCATTCACCGTCACCGACAATGTGGTCTCCACCCCGGTCGTCGCGGTCGGCGGAACACCGATCAGCGTCGAGGTTTCGACATCCGGGACGACCGGATCGGTCACGGTGACGTTCTGTCCCGGTGCCGTCGAGTTCGTGAACCCGGCCGCACCGGTGAACTCCGCGGTCACCGAGAAGGTTCCGGCCGCGTTGAACGTGTACGGCAGGTTCGCCGCACCACCCGACACCGCGACCGCAGCACCCACGGGATTGCCGTTCACCTTGAACTGCACCGTGCCCTGCGCATTCGACGGATTGACCGTCGCCGACAGGCTCACCTGCTGGCCCGTCTCCGCAGTAGCCGGCGCCGTCACCGACAGCTCCGTCTGCTGAACCGGAACCGACACCGACACCGTCTGCGCCGCAACCGTCGAGTTCGTGAACCCGGCCGCACCGGTGAACTCCGCGGTCACCGAGAAGGTTCCGGCCGCGTTGAACGTGTACGGCAGGTTCGCCGCACCACCCGACACCGCGACCGCAGCACCCACGGGATTGCCGTTCACCTTGAACTGCACCGTGCCCTGCGCATTCGACGGATTGACCGTCGCCGACAGGCTCACCTGCTGGCCCGTCTCCGCAGTAGCCGGCGCCGTCACCGACAGCTCCGTCTGCTGAACCGGAACCGACACCGACACCGTCTGCGCCGCAACCGTCGAGTTCGTGAACCCGGCAGCACCGGTGAACTCCGCCGTCACCGAGAACGAACCAGCAGCGTTGAACGTGTACGGGAAGGTCGCCGCACCGCTCGTAACCGGAACCGCAGCACCCACCGCGTCGCCATTCACCTTGAACTGCACCGAACCCTGCGCATTCGACGGCGTCACCGTCGCCGACAGGCTCACCTGCTCGCCCGTCTCCGCAGTAGCCGGCGCCGTCACCGACAGCTCCGTCTGCTGAACCGGAACCGACACCGACACCGTCTGCGCCGCAGCCGTCGAGTTCGTGAACCCGGCAGCACCCGTGAACTCAGCCGTCACCGAGAACGAACCGGCCGCGTTGAACGTGTGCGGCAGGGTCGCCGCACCATTTGCAACCGGAACCGCAGCACCCACCGGGTTGCCGTTCACCTTGAACTGCACCGAACCCTGCGCATTCGACGGCGACACGGCAGCCGACAAGGTAACCGACTCACCCGTCGCTGCCGCCGCCGGAGCCGTGAGCGACAACGACGTCTGCACGTCCGGATCCGACACCGCGATGTTCTGAGCGGCCGCAGTCGAACTCGTGAAGCCGGCGGCACCGGCGAACTCGGCCGTAATGCTGTGTGCACCCGCACTATCGAACGAATGCGGCAGCGTCGCTGCGCCGTTCGCAACCGCAACCGGAGCACCGATGTTCGAACCGTTGTCCTTGAACTGGACCGAACCCTGCGCGTTCGACGGGCTCACCGTGGCGGTCAGATCAACCGACGCACCGGTCGTCGCCGAACCCGGCGCTGACACCGTCAGCGAGGTCTGCACGTCCGGATCGGTCACCGTGACGTTATGCGCGGTAGCAGCCGCGTTCGTGAACCCGGCAGCACCGGTGAACTCGGCGCTCACCGAGAACAAACCAGCCGCGTTGAACGTATACGGCAAGCTCGCCGCACCGTTTGCCACCGTGACCGGGCCACCCACCGGGTTGCCGTTCACCGTGAACTGCACCGAACCCTGGGCATTCGACGGCGACACATTCGCAGTCAGATCCACCGACGAACCCGTGGTCGCGGCACCGGGCGCCGACACCGTCAGCGAGGTCTGCACGTCCGGATCGGTCACCGCGATGTTCTGCGCGGCAGCAGTCGAGTTCGCGAACCCGGCGGCTGCGGTGAACACAGCGGTGATGCTGTGCGCACCGCCGGCCGAGAACGTGTGCTGCAGGCTCGCAGCGCCGCCCGAGACGGTTACCGGTGTCCCGATGTCTGCCCCGTTGTCCTTGAACTGCACCGAGCCCGCCGCATTCTGCGGCGCAACATTGGCGGTCAGCGTGACCGGCGAACCGGTCAGAGCGGTGGCCGGAACCGTCAATGACAGGTCTGTGGCAACGTCGGTGACATTGACCGTCTGCGCGGTGGATGTCGAGCCCGCGACGTTACCGTCGCTCGGGATGAACTGCGCGGTGATCGAATGCGCACCCGATGCCGTGAAGGTGTACGGCAGATTCGCCGTTCCGTTCGAGACGGTTGCCGGCGCACCGATGTTCACGCCACCGTCCTTGAACTGGACGGTGCCGGACTTCGCAGGGTTCACGTTCGCCGTCAAAGTCGTCGAAGTGTTCACCACCGCCGTAGCCGGCGCGGACAGGGTGGTCGTCGTGGGCGTCGCCTCGACCGACACGCCCAACCCGCTCATCGGGTTGAACGTCTGCAGGCTACCGAACGAGTAGACGTCGAACACCATGCCTGTGGACCGCGGTCCCGGCTGGGCGTTGTCGGGCACCTTGTACGTGAATGTGATTGACGGACGCTTGTTTCCGAGGCTGTTACCCGGGATCAATGCGAGCTTGAGGAACGCGTCGGTCCACTTGATCTTCACCGAGCCGTCGGAGGCGTTCTGGGTGGCGGTACCGTCGTAGAGCGACGGGCTGTTCAACGACCCGCCGCTCCCGCGCCACACGTTGCCCGTGACGCTCTGGAGGACGTATCCGGCCGGCGGATAGTCCGTCAGATAGTTGAGGTAGCGATCGACGCCGCCCTCGGTTCTGAAGTCGATGGTTGAAGTCACGATGTCGCCAGGGTGCGCCACCGCCGGAGTCACCGTCTTGGTGGCCCGGATGTTGTCGGAGTTCACTGTCTGTGCGGTCGGATCCGCTCCTGCGGCACCGCTCCCCCAGGCAAGCTGGCCCACGCCGACCGCGGCCACCGCCATGGCCCCCGCAACCACGGTCGACACGAGTAATCGTGCCCTTGATCGGGACATTCGAATTCCTTTCTTGTCGTGTGTTTCTGAATGACGGCCTGCGCCGCCCTGCTGGATGTCCACCCGCCTCGACCGCCGGGTGCTTCTCGAACCGATTTCTCGATTCTCGTTCGTGAACGGCCGAAGGCGAGGCCCCGCCTCCGTGGGGAGACGGGACCTCGCCTGGACCATCAGTTACTGCTTATGAGCCGAACTTCAGGCCGCCCAGCAGATCTCCGAGGATCGCCGTCAGGCTGCCCAGGTTGCCCAGGCTGCCGGTGGGTGAGCCACCGCCCGAGACCTGGACCGTCTGTGCACCCGACGTCGAGCCCGCAACGCCCTGGCCGCCGCTGAACACCGCGTGGATGCTGTGCGCACCCTTCGTGGTGAACGTGTGGTTCAGCGTCGCCGCACCGTTGACCACCTGCACGGCGTCGCCGATCGGGGTCTGCCCGTCGAAGAACTGAACCGTACCGGTCACGGTCGCGTTGCCCGCACCCGTCACCTGCGCCGAGAGCTGCACCTGCGTGCCGACCGTCGCGTTGGCCGGCGCCGTCACGACGGTGGCCGTCTCGACGTCGACCGGGGTCGGCGTCGTCACGACGACCTGCTTCGCGTCAGCGGTGGAGCCGGTGAATCCGGTTGCGCCGCTGAACGTCGCGGTGATGGTGTGCGTACCCGTGGTGGTGAACGTGTGGTTCAGCGTTGCCACACCGTTGGTCACCTGCGCGGAACCGATCGCGGCACCACCGTCGAAGAACTGGACCGTACCGGCACTCGGAATGACTTCCTCGGTGCCGTTGTCGTAGACGGTGGCCACCAGATCCTGTGCCTCACCGGTCTTCGCGTTGCCCGGGACGCTCAGGATCGTCGTCGTGGCCGCATCCACCGGAGTGGGATCGCTGACCGTGACTGTCTGAGCCGACGCCACCGAGCCCGTGAACCCGGTCGCACCCGTGAACTCAGCCGTGATCGCCTGCGCACCCGCCGCAGCGAACGTGTGCGACAGAACCGCAGTACCACCCGACACCGTCACCGGCGAACCGATGTTGACACCGTTGCTCTTGAACTGCACCGTGCCCTGAGCGTTCGACGGAGTAACCGCCGCAGTCAGATTCACCACAGCACCCGTCTCAGCCGTCGCCGGAACCGTCAAACCGAGCGTGGTCGTCACATCGACCGGCGTCGGATCCGACACCGTCACCGTCTGAGCCGACCCGGTCGACGCCGTGAACCCGGTCGCACCCGAGTACTCCGCCGTCACCGCATACGAACCAGCGGCGTTGAACGTGTACGGCAGGCTCGCGTGACCCGAACCGTCGACATTCACCGCCGCACCCACAGCATTACCGGCAACCTTGAACTGCACCGTGCCACCGGTCGGAACCGGAGCAACCGTCGCCGACAGGGTCACCTGCGCACCCGTCTCGGCCGATGCCGGAGCCGACACCGTCGTCGTGGTCTGCGTGTCCGGGACAACCGGATCCGTCACCGTGACAGTCTGCGCACCCGCGGTCGAACCCGTGAACCCGGTCGCGCCGACGAACTCGGCCGTGATGCTGTGCGAACCCGCCGCCACGAACGCGTGCGACAGCGTCGCCGCACCGGACGCCACCGCCACCGGCGAACCGATGTTGGTGCCGTTGTCCTTGAACTGCACCGTGCCCTGCGCATTCGCGGGAGTCACATTCGCAGTGAGATCAACCGCGCCGCCGGTCTCCGCGTTCTGCGGAACCGTCAACGCCAGCGTGGTCGTCACATCGACCGGCGTCGGATCCGACACCGTCACCGTCTGAGCCGACGCGGTCGACGCCGTGAACCCGGTCGCACCCGAGTACTCCGCGGTCACCGCGTACGAACCGGCCGCATTGAACGTGTAAGGCATGCTCGCGTGACCGGCGTTATCGACGTTCACCGCCGCACCGACAGCATTGCCGGCGACCTTGAACTGCACCGTGCCGCCGGTCGGAACCGGAGCAACCGTCGCCGACAGGGTCACCTGTCCACCGGTCTCGGCAGTAGCCGGCGCGGTGACCGTCGTGGTGGTCTGCGTGTCCGGGACAACCGGATCCGTCACCGTGACGGTCTGCGCACCCGCAGCCGAACCCGCGAAGCCGGGGGCACCGACGAAGTCAGCGGTGATCGCGTGAGCACCAGCAGCGGCGAACGTGTGCGACAGCGTCGCCGCACCGGCAGCCACCGTCACCGGCGAACCGATGTTGTTGCCGTTGTCCTTGAACTGCACCGTGCCCGCAGCGTTCGACGGAGTCACGTTGGCGGTCAGATCGACGGCCGTGCCGGTCTCCGCGTTCTGCGGAACCGTCAGACCCAGCGTCGTCGTCACATCGACCGGAGTCGGATCCGACACGGTCACGGTCTGAGCTGCCGACATCGAACCGGTGAAGTTGCCCGTCGCAGTGAACACCGCGGTGATCGAGTGCGAACCGGCCGAGGCGAACGTGTGGTTCAGGCTGGCCGCGCCACCCGACACCGCCACCGGCGATCCGATGTTGTTGCCGTTGTCCTGGAACTGGACGGAACCCGTCGCCGCGCCGGGCGCGACGTTGGCGGTCAGCGTGACCTGAGCACCGGTCTCCGCAGTGGCCGGGGCCGACAGGGTTGTCGTGGTCGACACCTGGGAGGCAACGATATTGATCGTCGCCAGCGGTCCGCCACCGGCGTTCAGCGGGCCCTTGTTGTCACTCGGAATGCACCGGGTCGGTGCCCACTGCGTGCCGCCGAGGAACGAAGCCTTCGCCAGTGAAGTGCTGAAGTTCTGGTCGTTGCCGTACGACGAGGCCGATCCCGCGAGACGCAGCTTCGGCTGGATGACGCCCGATGCACCAGCGGTAACGGTGATGTCAACGGCGGGCAGCTGGTACCAGGTGTCGCCGTTCGAGTTGGTCGAACCGTCGAGGTTCTTCTTCGACTTGGGGACCCGGATGCCGCCCTCGTTGCTGGTGTTGTTGTTACTGCCGTTGCCGATCACCTCGTTGTTGCCCGAGAGCCGGACGATGGTGCCGGCCGCATTGTCCACGGCACCCGCGTCATTGACGCGCAGCACGTTCGGGGCGACGTTGTCGAGGCCGATCGCGGTACCCGGGACAATGGCGGCGCTGACGAAGGTCGTGTTGTCGGGAATCGCGTAGTCGTACTTGAGCCGCGAGAGGTTGGTCGTCGTCGCACCCGAGTCCGAGTTCGGGTACGAGGACGCGTTGGGCTTGATGCGATAGGTGAAGGTCTCACCCGGTGCCACCGACGCGGGAGCATCGACCGTCATCGAGGCCGCCACGCTCTTGTCGACCGTCAGGACCGACTTGGCCTGGCATGAACTGGTGAAGTTCGTGACCGTGGTATCCGCGTGGGCCGGGGCACCGATCAGCATCGTTCCGGCCACGAGCGCTGCACCTGTGATGGGGGTGGCACAGCGCCTCAGTAATGGATTCTGCATACACACTTCCTTGTAAGAAGTTGCGGATGGGGGAGGGGTAATCCGCAGAGGTTCGGAAACCATAACGACGCTGTTACGTCCGTGTATCGCTTTTGCCAATCTAACGTCCACATGTAGCTGAAGATTTGCTGGCGACACCCGCGGGCTACTCACAGGTAGCTTGTACCCGTTGTGAGTTTTCCCTGGTCGGACACGTGTCCAGCGCGTTCACCTGTACTAATCGCATCGATGTGAGTCTCGAGGCCACGTCGAGGCACGGATCCCCCTTCGCCCGAAGAAATCACCCTCGAAATAACCCCATCGCGGCAGAATCTCGCGAGAGCTGGGTCTCGACGATCCGGCGGCGGCACGCGCTGCGACCGGGACACGCCTAATCCGACCGAACCTCACCGAACGAACGACCGAGGCGGGCGGATTCTCCGGCGAGGATTCTGAAATATATTCCAGTTCGGTGCAGGATCCTGGGGCCGACCAAACCGTGCCGACTCCCCTGGCCCGGGTACCGTCCGGTGCGTGTCAACCGAACGCCAGCGCACCTATACCTGGAACGACCCCGCCCCCATCGCCGAGGCCAACCGGAACCTCAGCGGACTCGAGTTCGTCCGCGGACTCGTCGACGGCACCGTCCCACACCACCCGACCGCGAGCACGCTCGGGTTCCGCGTCACCGACGCCCGCGAGGGGTTCGTCGAGATCACCGCCGAGCCCGCGGAGTGGCACTACAACGCGGTCGGCAGCGTGCACGGCGGCGTGATCGCCACGATGATCGACACCGCGATGGGCTTCTCCGTCTCGAGCACCCTGCCCGCCGGCGTCCACTACACCACACTCGACATCACCGTCCGCTACATCCGCGGCATCAAGGCGAACGGCGGATCCATTCGCGTGCACGGCTTTTCGGAGCACACCGGCCGCACCACCGCGACCGCGCGCGCCGAGGTCCGCGACGACCAGGACCGGCTGCTGGCGACGGCGTCGACCACCTGTTTGATCCTGCGCTGATCACTCGCGCCGAAAGCTGAAGGGTCCCTTCACGCGCTGTCAGCGCACGAAGGGACCCTTCAGCTTCTGGGGACGCGAACTACGGCGCGGTCAGCACCTCACGCCCGACGAAGGGCACCAGGGCGGCCGGAACCTTGACGGAACCGTCGGCCTGCTGGTGGTTCTCGAGGATCGCGACGATCCAGCGCGTGGTGGCGAGCGTGCCGTTGAGGGTCGCGGCGATCTGCGGCTTGCCGTTCTCGTCGCGGTAGCGCACGTGGAGACGACGCGCCTGGTAGGTGGTGCAGTTCGACGTCGACGTCAGCTCGCGGTACGACTGCTGCGTGGGAACCCATGCCTCACAGTCGAACTTGCGGGCCGCGGACGATCCCAGGTCGCCGCCGGCGACGTCGATGACCCGGTACGGGAGCTCCATCGCGGCGAGCATCTCCCGCTCCCACGCGAGCAGCCGCTGGTGCTCGGCGTCGGCGTCCTCGGGCTTGCAGTACGTGAACATCTCCACCTTGTCGAACTGGTGGACGCGGATGATGCCGCGGGTGTCCTTGCCGTAGCTGCCGGCCTCGCGGCGGAAGCACGACGACCAGCCCGCGTACCGCTTGGGTCCGCCCGACAGGTCGAGGATCTCGCCCGAGTGGTAGCCCGCGAGGGGCACCTCGGAGGTGCCGACGAGGTACAGGTCGTCGTCGGCCAGGTGGTACACCTCGTCCGAGTGCTGACCCAGGAAGCCGGTGCCCTGCATGACCTCGGGGCGTACCAGCACCGGCGGGATCATCATCGTGAACCCGTTGGCCATCGCCTTCTGCGCCGCCAGCTGCAGCATGCCCAGCTGCAGCATCGCGCCGAAGCCGGTGAGGAAGTAGAACCGCGAGCCCGACACCTTCGCGCCGCGCTCCATGTCGATCAGCCCCAGCGACTCGCCGAGCTCGAGGTGGTCCTTGGGCTCGAAGTCGAACGTCGGGATCTCGCCGACGGTCTCGAGGGTGATGAAGTCGTCCTCGCCGCCGGCGGGGGCGCCGTCCTGCACGACGTTCGAGATCGCGCGGTGGGCCTCGTCCAGCCGGGCCTGCGCCTCGTGCTGCGCGGCCTCGGCGTCCTTGACCTTCTGGGCCAGTTCCTTCGAGCCCTCGAGCAGCGCGGGACGCTCCTGGGGGATGCCTGCCCCACCTTCTTGCCGAACGCCTTCTGCTCGGCGCGCAGCGTGTCACCCGCCAGGATGGCGGCGCGGCGGGATGCGTCGGCCTCGAGCAGCGCGTCGACCAAACCGGGGTCTTCGCCGCGGGTGCGCTGCGAGGTGCGGACGGCGTCGGGGTTCTCGCGAAGGAACTTGAGGTCAATCACGACCACAAACCCTACTTGGTGACGCCGGGCTCACTCCGGGTGCTTCCCCAATATCTGCAGATAATCGTCACGTCCGAACATGCGTGCGGCCTCGAGCGCCGACGGCTGACCGGCCTCCGCGTCGGCGCCGGCCTCCACGAGCGCGGCCACCACCGCGTCCTCGCCCTTGAACACCGCACCGGCCAGCGGCGTCTGCCCGCGGTCGTTCGGGCGGTTCACATCGGCGCCGCGTTCGATCAGCGCACGCACCGCGTCGGGGTGCCCGTGGTACGCCGCGAGCATCACCAGTGTGTCCCCGGCGGCGTTGGTCAGGTTGACCGGCACACCGACGTCGACGTACTGCGCGAGCGCGGCCGCATCCCCCGCCCGGGCCATGTCGAACAATCGACCGGCCAACTCCTGCACGTCACTGTCGGGCGTCGCGGGATGTTCCTCACTCATGCCGCACGAACCTACGCGGAAACTTCGGTATCTGCGGCCGTTGAAGGCATTATGGACGGGATGTCCGTGGATGAGACCGAGCCGAAGTCGCAGCCGACAGCCGAGTCGGCACCGCAGCCGGAACGGCGCCGACACCTGTCTGCGCCGGTCACGCGGCGTGCACTCGCGCTCGTCGCGATCGGCGCGGTGCTGGCCGCGATCGCCACGGTCTTCGTGTCCGGCGGCTTCGACCGCGGCGAGAAACTGCCCACGCACACCGCCGGCGTCGGGCCGCAGCCGACGGGCGCCGTCGCCGGCGCGGCATTCGGGTCGGCGACGACCGGCGACTGCCTCACGTGGTCCGAACGCGATGCCAGCGACCTCGGGAAGGTCGACTGCGGCCAGGCGCACCAGTTCGAGGTGGCCACGGACGTGGACCTGAGCCTGTACCCGGGCGTCGAATTCGGACCCGGGGCCAAGTTCCCCGGAGTGCTGCGGTTCTCCGAACTGCGCGACGAGCAGTGCGCTCCCGCCGTCAACGCCTACCTGGGCGGCCGCTTCGACCCGAAGGGCAAGTTCAGCGTCGGTCTGATCAACCCGGGCGAGGCCGGCTGGGCCGCCGGCGAACGGACCATCCGCTGCGGGCTGCAGTTCTCCGGCGTCACCGGCAGCCTCCTGCCCATCCACGGCAAGGTCGCCGAGCAGGACCAGTCGAAGGTGTGGGACGTCGGCACCTGCATCGGCATCAACCAGAACGTGCCGTCCGATCCGGTGAGCTGCGCCGATCCGCACGCGTTCGAGGTGGTCGGCGTGATCGACCTGGCCAGCCAGTTCCCCGGCGGCATGCCGTCGGTCGAGGACCAGGACAAGGTCCTCGAGAAGGCGTGCACCGACGCCAGCAACGGCTACCTGGGCTCCCCGACGCGCTCCGCGACAAGACCCTGACCCTGTTCTGGGACAACCTCGACCTCGACAGCTGGCTCGTCGGCAGCCGCAAGATCAACTGCTCGATCGGCAAGGAGACCGACGGCAACGGCTTCGCGACCATCGTCGGCAGCGCCAAGGGCAACATCCTGATCAACGGTCAGGCCCCGGTCCCGCCGCCGGCGGCACCCGAGGGACGTTCCGTGCCGAAACCGCTGCCGGGTGCGGCACCGCTGCCGGGAGCCTGACGTGTCGGTGACGATGACCGAGGAACGGTTCGAGGAACTGGTCTCGGAGGCCCTCGACCTCATCCCGGAGAAGCTCGCGGCGGCGATCGACAACGTCGTCGTGCTGGTCGAACCCCGTAACGACGAAGAGCCGACGCTGCTGGGGCTCTACCACGGCATCGCGCTGACCGAGCGCGACAGCCACTACGGCGGCGCCCTGCCCGACACCATCACGATCTACCGCGACGCGATCCTCGACGTGTGCCACTCCGAGGACGAGGTGGTGCACGAGGTGATGGTCACGGTGATCCACGAGGTGGCTCACTACTTCGGCATCGAAGAGGACCGCCTGCACGAGCTCGGCTGGGGCTGAACACCCGCCCCGGATTTTCGTCGGTTTCATGTGGAACCGACCGGCCTCCTCCTGCGTCGAAGCAATCAGGAACAAGTTTCGCGAAGCCCGTTCCCGCTGCCATCGACCCCGAGACGAGGAGTTCAGCCATGCCGCACCACGTGTTCGTCGAACCCGACGTCCTCGTCGCCGCGGCCGCGGAACTCGACGCGCTGGCCGCCCGCCTGCAGGCGACGCTGGCCGCCACGACCCCAGCCCTGAACGTCGCGCCGTCCGGGTCCGAGGAGGTGTCGGTGCTGGCGGCCGGCTACTTCAACCGGCTCGCGGGCAGCTTCGGGCCGGCCGCCACACGGGGCATCGAGGAACTGACCGCCGCCGCGGCGATGCTCCGCGCGCAGGCCGCCGCGTACCAGGACGAGGACCGCACCTTCGGTGCGTCGCTCGCCACCGGTATGTGACCACCCGCATCCCGAACCGCTCCGCCGAACTCTCAGCCGAACCGAGGAGAAACGCATCATGACCATGGGTGTCACAGGCGTCGTCTGGATGCCTCGCGGCGCAACCGTCAACTCGACCACGCTCAGCGCCGGTGCCGGCCCGGTGCCACTCAGCGCCGCCGCCCCGGCCTGGACCACGATCGCGGAAGGCTTCGTCGACGCCGGTGCGACCCTGGTCCGGGTCATGGACGAGTTGCGGGCCGGGTGGAGGGGACGGCCGCCGAAGCCGCCCTCGCGAAGATCGCCCCCTTCACGGCCTGGACCGATCAGACCGCGACCCTCGCGGCGGAGACCGCCGCGAAGGCGTCCGCCGAGGCCGGCGCCTACACCACCGCAGCCCTGGCCATGCCGAGCCTGCCCGAGATCGCCGCGGTCAAGTCCGCCAAGACGGCGGCCTACACCACCGGTGGCGTCCTCAACGGCTCCGCGGCCGTGGCCGAGGCCGCCGACCGCGCCATGGACATCCGCGCCGGCATCGTGATGGAGGGCTACGAGGCGGCGTCGAGCATCCTCGCGACCCCCGAGACCTTCACGCCCCCGCCGCCGCTCACCAACGGCTCGACCGCGGGCCTCGAGTCCCGCGACAGCGGCGACGTGGCCCGGCGCCGACTCGAGAACGACTTCCGCGCCGACCCGGTCCGCACCATCACGGCGGCCGCCACCGCCTTCGCGCAGAACCCGGCCGTCGCCACCGCGGCATCGCAGGTCGGCACCGTCGCGGGCACCGTGTCCAGCGCCACCTCGGCCGCCGCCAACTTCGGCGGCGCCGTCCTCGGTGGGGTGGGCGCGGGAGCGCCCGCACTGATGGGGAACACGAGTGCGCCCGCGCCGGTGGCCGGCCGAGGCGCCACGACCGGCGGGTCCGGCGGAGGGGCGTCCGGCGCCGTCGCCTCGCGCGCTGCGGGCGTCGGCGGGGGCGGCGGGGCCCGGGCGGCGCTGCCCGACGGGTGGGCGCAGGCCGGGCAGCTCGACGGCGCCGGTCATCGCAGCGGCGCAGTCGCGGGCGGCGCGGGCGCCGGCCAGGGCGCCGGGGCCACCGATGCGATGCGCGCGGAGACGACGGCGGCGGCCGCCGCCCGCAACACCCCGATGTCCGGCACCCCGGTGGGCGCGCACCGCGGCGCCGCGGACGCCGACGAGGCCGACCGCGCCATCCCCGGCTACCTGCGGACGTTCGAGCACTTCGCCGACGGGCGCACCGTCATCCCGTCGGTCATCGGCGCCGACCTGCCCGAGGACGGGCGGTGATCGACTTGGGAATCGAACCGATCGGCACGACGCTGCCGCCCACGACCCTGCACGTCGACGAGATCGACCTGCTCGTGCACCTGCTCGACGTCGACGTCCTGCCGGTCGTGCTCGACGCCGGTCCGCGCTTCGATTCGCTCCCCGCGCGCGACGCGGTGTTCCGCCGCGCCCACGACAGGCTCACGGCCGCCGGACTGGTCGACGGCATCGCGGTGCATCCCGACCTGGCCCGACAGGTGCGGACCCTCGCCCGCCCGCGCGCCGAGATCGCGGTGCGCAAGTTCGTTGGCGGCACCGTCCACCGCGCGTGCCTGGCCCTCGACCAGGACCCGGCCGACGGCGCCGTGCTGGCCCTGCGCAGCGGCGACGCCTTCACCGTCCAACGGCCCGGACGCGACCTCGCCGGTCCCGTCGTGCATGCGCTCGGGACCGCCCCGCCGCTGCCGTTCGGCGTCGTGAACTGCCCCACCGCGGACCTCGGCGCCGCGCTCGACCGGATCACCGACCCGCAGAAGGCGGCCGGCCAGCTGATCGCGATAGGGGTTCCGGCCGCGGAGGCCGCCGTCGTCGGGCCCGCGTTCGCCGCCTGCCAGACGTTCACCGAGATCGTCGGGCTCGTCGGCATCGTCGGAGAGGGCGGCGACCCCGAACTGGCCCGCGGACCGGTCACCGTGTTCGACACCGCCGCCGGACGCGTCGTCGGCACCACCAGCGTCGCCACCGACGGCGTTCGCTGGACGTCGCTCAGCCCCGGCACCCGGGCCGGTTGCGTCAGGCGCTCGAAGGCCTGCTCGCGCAGCTCGACTGAGGGCTCACCCCATCGGGTCGTCGGTGGCCCCGGTCGCCTCCGCCTCGAACCACGGCCGCTGCGGGGTCGCGTCGAACGGCGGGTCGAAGAGACCCCACCGCACGCACTGCCAGCCCGCGGCGGTCGGCACCAGCTCGACCGTCGAGGTGTTCTCCAGGTGCCGATCCGCGGCGAAGGCGCCGGGCACCCCGGCCAGGTAGGCGGCCACCAGCCGGATCGCGGCGCCGTGGCTCACCACCACGACGTCACCACCGGCGCCGCCGTCGAGGTACTCGGCGCGCAGCGAATCCACCACCGGCACATAGCGTTCGATGATGTCGACGCCCGACTCGCCGCCCGGAATCCGCGCCGACAGGTCGCCCGTGTGCCAGGTGTGGAACACCTTCGCGAACATCTTGTGCGACTCGAGATCGGAGCGGTCCTCGAGCTCACCGGCCTGCGCCTCGTGCAGACCCTCCCGCACCTGCAGCGCGATGCCCGACGCCGTCTCCACGAACCCCGCCGTCTCGCGCGCCCGCAACGCCTGCGACGACACCAGCGCGGTCGGCGGCCGCACCGCCAGCAGGTCGCCGAGCGTCTGCGCCTGCGTCCTCCCGAGTTCCGTCAGCCGCGCACCGGGCAGCCGGGTGTCGAGCCGTCGTTCGACGTTCGCCTCGGTCTGCCCGTGTCGGACCAGGATCAGTCGGCCGCTCACGCGTTCTCCTCTCCGCGGCGCAGCCGCTCCAGCCACGCGGTGTCGTCGGCGTCGGGCATCGGGGCCCCGCCACCCGGGACGGTCGACGGCCACGACCCGAGGAAGCGGACGTCGCTGAAGCGGTGCAGCGCCTTGAGCGCCTCCGCCACCAGCCCGTCGTCGATGTGCCCGACGCAGTCCAGGTGGAACAGATAGGTGCCGAATTCCTTGCGCGTGGGCCGGGATTCGATGCGGGTGAGGTCGATGCCCCGGGTCGCGAACTCCGTCATCGCGCGGACCAGCGAGCCGGGCACGTTGTCGAGGTGCAGCACGACGCTGGTGCGGTCGTTGCCGGTCCGGGCGGGCGCGGACTGCGGCTTCGTCACCAGCACGAAGCGGGTGCGCGCGCCCTCGTAGTCGGCGACGCCCGAGGCCAGCGCGACGAGTCCGAGCCGCTCCCCCGCCAGCGCGGTGGCCACGCCGGCGTCGGCGACACCGGCCGCAACGTCCTCTGCCGCACCGGCATTCGACGACGCCGGCTCGACGCGGGCGTTGGGCAGGTGGGTGTCGAGCCAGCCCTGCACCTGGGCGGTCGCGACCGGATAGGCGCGGACGGTGCGGACGTCGTCGAGCGTCGCGCCCGGACGTCCGACGATCGTGAAGGACACCTCGAGTTCGGTCTCGGCCATGATCTGCAGCCGATCGCCGAGGGCGAGCGCGTCCATGGTGGGACGAATCGACCCTTCGACCGAGCTCTCGATCGGGACCACCGCGCCGTCGGCCTCGCCCCGACGCACCATCTCCAACGCGGCGGGCTGGCTCGCGGCCGCCACCCGCTCGACGTCGCCGTCGAACGTGCCGGCCGCCTCGAGCTGGGCGAGGGCCATCTCGGTGAAGGTCCCGCTGGGTCCGAAGTACGCGATACGAGGCACGACTACGAGGTTACGCAATCGACACCGGCGCACTCCGCCGATCGGTCCCGGTTCCGTTACGGAGCGCTACAGCAGTCCGGCGTCCGCGAGCACGCGGTCGGCCTGCTCCGGGTCGTCGACCTCGATGCCGAGCAGCACGCCCCGCACCGCCTCCGCGGCCTCGGGGATGAGCGCCGCGAGCGCGGCCGCGTCCGGGGAGGCCAGGGCGGCGCGGACGTCGTCGCCGCGCAGTGCCGCGACCGTGCCGGCGAGCAGGGACAGCACCTCGGCGCCGTCGCGCGCGCGGGCGACGAACCCGACGGAGGTGTGCGCGAGGACCGCGAGGAAGTCGGCGACCGCTTCGACGGGCTGACCGGCGATCAGCCCGGGGCTGTGGCCGGCGTCCGCGAGGACCTGCGCGGCCTCGGCGAGGGTGCCGGCGTCGGGGCCGTCGGGCGTGACGAACACCGCGACGGGGGCGGGTAACCGGAGACCGACCGCGTCGTCGATCTGCTCCGAGGTGCAGTGCACGTGGTACCGGAGCGCCCGGTGCTCCACCGCGCCCGCGAGGCCGTCCGGATCGATGTCGAGCTCGACGACGACCGCGCCGGCGTCGGCGTCGGTACCGGCGGCGCCGGTGAGGATCGAGGCGGCCACGATCTGGGGCCCGGTGGTGGCGGCGGCCCGGACGACCATGGGGTCGGCGGCATCTCGCCGCTGGTGGAGCAACCCGTCGACGAGTGGCCGGGCCGCGAGGTCGCGAGACGCGGGAAGAGTCGGCATCGACAGCGAAACAGGAATCGACACCCCACCACGTTAGCCCGGACCGGGTCGGAACCTCTCTTCCGAGCCGAGGGGTTGCCGCCCACGCCCACAATAATTAGCTTAGGTTTACCTCACTTACGATGGTTCGGTATCGCGCCCGAGCCGGCCCCGACGCAAAGGAAGCCGCCGATGACCCGCACCACCCTCGGACCGTCCACCGCCGAACGGATGCGAAGCGCGAGCGCCCGCGCGACGGATGCCGTGCTGGCCATGGCCGGCACCGACCCCGTCGTCACCTCGCTGCACCACCTGCGATCCGACGGCACCGCCGTCCTCGCAACCCCGATGGACTGCGCCGCGGCGGCCCTCGCGTGGCAGGCCGGACCGGGCGGGTTGCCCGCCGTCCTCGAACTCACCGACTACGCGCCCCTCGCGCTGCGCGAACCCGTCCGGTCACTCGTGTGGCTGCGCGGCACGCTCACCGCGGTCTCCGGGCAGGGCGAACGCGACCTCGCCGACGCCGTCGCCGCCGAGAACCCGCATCCCGCGCTGCTCGACGTCGGCCACGACGCCACGCTGCTGCGTCTGGGACTTCGAGTCCGCCGTCGTCGCCGACAGCAACGGCGGGGAATCCGTGACGATCGCGGATCTGCTCGCCGCCGATCCCGACCCGTTCCACGACGTCGAGACCGCCTGGCTGCGGCACCTCGAGGAGGACCACTCCGACCTGGTCGAGATGCTCGCCCGACGGCTGCCGTCGGCGCTGCGCACCGGCCGGGTGCGACCGCTCGGCATCGACCGGTACGGGGTGCGGCTGCGGATCGAGGCCGCGGCCGGCGACCGGGACGTGCGGATGGACTTCGCCGAACCGGCCGACGACGCGCTCGCGCTCAGTCGCGCCCTGCGGGTCCTCGTCGGCTGCCCTTTCGTCAACGGCCTGCGCACGCACCCCTGACGACGTTCCGCTTCCGGGTCGGTCACATCCCGGCCACACCGAGCGAACCACCTGCCGCACCACGGTGAAGGGTGTACAGAGAGACTGTGGACCGACATCGTGGTGCGCGATGGCCCTGATGTCGCCGGTGGACATCGTCCTGCTCGCCGGCGAGATCGGATCGCGCACGCTGCACATCGGCGTCCTGCTCGTCTTCACGCCGCCGCCCGACGGCCCGGACAGCTTCGCCGCCGACGCGTATCGCGAGGCACTGACCGCCGTGCGCGCGCAGTCGGCGCTGATGGCCGAGCCCGCCGTCTCCCTCGCCACCGGCGGCCTACCGGCCTGGCACTCGGCCGACCGCATCGACATGCGCCGACACCTGCGCCGACGCGCGCTGGCGTCGCCCGGCAACGACGCCGAACTGTTCACACTGGTGGCGAGCCTGCACGAGGACCGTCTCGATCGGTCCCGGCCATGTGGGAGGGGTGCCTGATCGAGGGGCTGGCCGCCGGCGGATTCGCCCTCTACGGGAAGATCCACCACGCCACACTCGACGGGATGTCCGGCATCCGGATGATCGAGCAGTCGCTCACTACCGACCCCGACCGCCGCGGCATGCAGTTGCTGCTCGCGCCCGATCGGGCCGCAGAACCACCGGAACCGCGCGGCTTGCCGGGCCCGCTGCGGCTCGCGCGCTCGGGGGTCGCGGGTGCAGTCTCGATCGCGGACGTCGCCCGACGCACCGCCGTGGGCGCCGCCGATTGGCTCGGCCGAGCCGTCACAACCGGATCGACGGTCCTGCCGATGCGCGCGCCGCGCACGCCGCTCGACGGCAAGATCGGTCCGGAGCGGGCGTTCGTCGGCCGGTCGTGGCCCAAGGAGCGACTGCGCGCGGTGCAGCGCGCCACCCGTGCCACGAGCAACGAGATCACCCTCGCCATGTGCGGGGGTGCGCTGCGCAGCTACCTGACGAAACGGGACGCTCTGCCGGCGTCGTCTCTGGTAGCGCTTGTCCCGATCGCGCAGCGACGCCGCGAGGACGCCACCGGCGGCAACGCGTTCGGTCTCGCGCTGTGCACCCTCGGCACCGACCTCGACGACCCGCGCGAACGCCTCGATCGGATCCGCGCGTCGATGGCCGACGCGAAACGGCGTGTACGCACGATGGGCAGCGGCGCGTCGACGATCGCGGCAATCCCGACCGTGGCGTCGAACATCGCCAGGATCCTCCCGTTCGGTGAGGTGCTGCCGCCGAGTTACAACGTCGTCGTCTCCAACGTGCCGGGTCCCAGGAGCCCGCTGTACTGGAACGGCGCGGAGCTGCGGCACATGTACCCACTGTCGATCGTGTTCGACGGGACCGGTCTCAACATCACGGCCTGCCACTACGCAGACCGTCTGGACTTCGGTTTTCTCGCGGACCCGGAATCTGTGCCGGACCTCGAGTGTTTTACCGGTGAGACCGAGATCGCACTCGGCGATCTCGAACGGATATCGGAAGTTCGCTCGACATGACTGCCGCAATGCCGCGTCGTGGCTCGGGCGGGACCTCACGTCCCAAGGCGGTGTATCGACCGCCCAGGACGATGCTCGTCGACCCGCGGTTCGAGTCACTGGCCACACAGTTCTTTCACCTGTTCCATCGCACCCACGACGGCGGTGGCGCGCTGGCCGTGTACCTGTACGGCAAGCCGGTCCTCGACGTGTGGGCCGGGTGGGCGTCCCCGATCCGCAAGTGGGACTGCGACACCGTCACGCTGTCGTTCTCGACCGGCAAGGGCGTCGCGAGCACGGTGCTGCATCGCCTCGCGCAACGCGGCCTTATCGACTACGACGCCACCGTCGCGTCCTACTGGCCGGAGTTCGGCGAGGCCGGCAAGGAATCGATCACCGTCCGCGAACTGCTCAGCCACCGCGCCGGACTGCACCGCATCCGCGGGCTGGTGCCCGGCCGCCTCGCGCTGCTCGACCACGATCGCGTCACCGCCGCGCTGGCGGCGTCCGTCCCGGACCCGCGCCGCACGACGATGCCCGGCTACCACGCCGTCACGTACGGATCGCTGATCGCGGAGCTCACCGCACGGGTGTCGGGCAAGCCGTTCACCGAACTGGTCCGCACCGAGGTCGCCGAGCCGCTCGGCATCCCGGAGTTCTGGTTCCAGGTCCCCGAGTCCGAGAAGGACCGCATCGCGAAGGTGTTCCCCCACATCAACCCCTTCGGGGTGCCTTGGGGGTGACGTCGCTGGCGCTGTCGCTGGTGCCGCACCTGCGCGACATCGCCGACGCCGGCATGCCCGAGGGGTTCGACATGCTGGTGCGCGACCCGACGATCCACGACTTCGTGATGCCCGGCTGGAACGGCGTGTTCAGCGCCCGCGCCCTGGCCCGCATGTACGCGGCGTTCGCGAACGACGGCGTCGTCGACGGCATCCGCTTCCTCGAACCCGACACCATCGCCCAGCTGAGCGAGGTGCAGACCCGGGCCCGCGACTACGTGCTCGGTATCCGCATGAACTGGCGACTCGGCTACCACGCGGCGCTCGTCGCGGCACGCACGCAGCACTCGGGCGCCTTCGGCCACTACGGCATGGGCGGCTCCGGCGCGTTCGCCGACCCCGAGACCGGCCTGTCAGTGGCGTTCGTGACGAACCGGTTGGGCGGCGCGCTCACCCCGTTCGCGGACCTGCGGCTGCCGAACCTCGGCGCGAAGGCCGAATCCCTCGCCCACCACATCTGACGCCGATTGCGTCTAGCGTCAGCGAGGTGATCACCCGCACGACCGTCGACTCGTGGCTCCGGCCCGCAACGCCACCGCCGTCCGAACCACCGCTCGACGCCCGCGAGCGGCGCGCCCTGTGGTTCGAGATCACGATCGTCCTGCTGGTGACGTTCGGGCTCAACGGCGTCTACAGCATGCTGTCGCTGCTCGAGTCGGCCCTGCAACCCGGCGGGCTGTCCGAGCAGGCGGTCGCGATCAACCCGTCCCGGTCCACGCAGTCGTACATCGACCTGGCCCGGCAACTGCTCGGTGTGGTCAAGCTCGCCGCCTGGGCAGCGCTCGGGCTGTATCTGCTGTGGCGCAGCGGCCTGGGTCCGCGCCGGATCGGTCTCGGTCGGACGCAACTGCGGGGCGGGGTGCTTCCCGGCGTCGGGCTCGCGGCCCTGATCGGGCTGCCCGGGCTCGCCTTCTACCTGGCCGCGGTCGCACTCGACCTGAATCTCACCGTCATGGCGAGCACCATCGACGACCACTGGTGGCGCCTGCCGGTGCTGGTGCTGTGGGCGATCGCGAACTCGGTGGCCGAAGAAGTCCTGGTGGTGGCCTACCTGATCTCGCGGCTGCGACGGCTGGGCTGGAGCGAGAACTCGTCGCTGCTCGCGTCGGCGCTGCTGCGCGGCAGCTACCACCTCTACCAGGGCCTCGGCGGCGGCCTGGGCAACGTGGTCATGGGGCTGATCTTCGGCCGCTACTGGCAGCGGACCGGGAAACTGTGGCCGCTGGTGATCGCGCACGCCCTCATCGACACCGTCGCGTTCGTCGGATACGCGCTGCTCCGCGAGCACCTGTCGTGGCTGCCGTGACCGCAACTGTCGGGATCGCACGTATTCTCGGATCGTGAACGGCGAGACCCCCGACAGACGTCAGCCGGGCCCGCCGCACCGCGGCCGGCCCAGCCACCGCGCAATGTTCCCCGCCGCCGCGCCGTGGTGGGCCGCTTCCGCAGCGTCCGCCGCAGGGCGCCGAGGGCACCCAGATCATCCGCCGCGACGGACGTCCCGGCGGCCCCGCACCCCGTCCCGAGCCCGCACGCGCGTGGTCGCAGGCACCGGAACCCCAGGCCGCCTGGTCACAGGCGTCCGGCGGCCACGCGCCCACCCAGGCCCCACGCCCGTACGCGGAGCCGCGGCGCGTCCCGCCGGCCGGCCCACCACGCAACCCCCAGCCGCCGCGCCCGCCGGCCGCGCCCGCCGAGCCGCCGAAGCAGCGGCGGCCCCGCAAGCGGGGAAGGTGGCTGCGCCGCATCGCGCTGACCCTGGCCGTGCTCCTGGTCGCCTCGGTCGGCGGCGTGGTCTACCTCGACACCAAGCTGAACCGCGTCGACGCGCTCGCCGACTACCCGGGCCGCGTCGCCGACACCCCGGGCACCAACTGGCTGCTGGTCGGCTCGGACAGCCGCGCCGGCCTGTCGGCCGAGCAGGACCGCGAACTCGCCGCCGGCGGCGACATCGAGGGCAAACGCACCGACACGATCATGCTCGTGCACATCCCGAAGAGCGGCTCGACGACTATGGTGTCGATCCCCCGCGACTCGTACGTGAACATCCCGGGCCTCGGCCGGGGCAAGATCAACGCGGCGTTCTCCCAGCCCGACGGCGAACAGGTGCTGGTGCAGACGGTCGAGGAGGCCACGGGCCTGCACATCGACCACTATGCGGAGATCGGCTTCGGCGGGTTCGCGGGCGTCGTCGACGCCCTCGGCGGCGTGAACGTGTGCGTGCCCTACCCCATCGACGACCCCCTGGCGGGCATCAACCTGCCGGCCGGCTGCCAGGACCTGTCGGGCCCCGAAGCCCTCGGCTTCGTCCGCAGCCGCGCGACGGCGATGGCCGACCTGGACCGGATGAAGAATCAGCGTGCATTCATGAGCGCGCTGTTGAACAAGGCCACCTCGCCCACGACGCTGATCAATCCGCTGCGGTTGTGGCCGATGATGACGAAGACCGCCAACTCGCTGCAGGTCGCCGACGGTGACCATCTGTGGAATCTCGCCGGGCTGGCGTGGGCACTGCGCGGCAAGATGGTCACCACCACCGTGCCGGTCGGCGGATTCGAGGTCGTCGACGGGTGGGGCGACGTTCTGTTGTGGGACCGACAAAAGGCGAGCGAATTCTTCGATGCGCTTGCAAATGACCGCCAGATTCCAGAGAACCTCTTGACCGGCACACCGTGACGCTCGTCGCTGTCCGGACATTGCCGACACTGCTGCGGCAATACGGGCGGTATTGTTTCGTGCATGACTGAAGCGGCGCACACGAACGAGTTCCATCGACTGCTGCAGACTCAGATCCGAAACGAATTCACGGCCTCTCAGCAGTACATCGCGGTCGCCGTCTACTTCGATTCACAGGATCTGCCGCAGTTGGCGGGCCGCTTCTACCGGCAGGCCTCCGAGGAACGCGACCACGCGATGATGATGATCCAGTACCTGCTCGACAACGACCTGCCGATTGCCGTGCCCGGTATCGACTCCGTGGTCACCGAATTCGCGTCCGTCCGTGAGCCCGTCGCGCTGGCGGTCGCGCAGGAGCGCACCGTCACCGAGCAGATCACCCGGCTGGCCCGCACCGCCCGCGACACCGGCGACTACCTGGGCGAACAGTTCATGCAGTGGTTCCTCAAGGAGCAGGTCGAGGAGGTCGCGAGCATGACGACGCTGCTCACTATCGTCGACCGCGCGGGCGACAACTTCTTCAACATCGAGGACTTCGTGGCGCGCGAGATGAGCTCGGCCGTGACCGCCGATTCCACGGCCCCGCGGATCGCCGGCGCCGACGCCTGATTCCGATCTGCCGCAATTGCCGAACAATCGGCAATTGCGGCAGATCGGATTCTTCGGAAATCTCGATCCGGATTGAGGCAAGGCTGATTGAGGACACACTAGCCTCAATTAGGTTCCACTTCCGTGACAGTCCGCCCTGATCAGGGATACCTTGGCTCCATGAGTGCCTCAGACGATTCGCATCGTACGAAATTCCACGCACTTCTCCATGATCAGATCCGCAACGAATTCAACGCGTCGCACCAGTACCTCGCGACCGCGGTCTATTTCGACAACGCGGATCTCCCCCAGCTGGCCCGCCACTTCTACAAGCAGGCCAACGAGGAACGCAATCACGCGATGATGATCATCCAGTACTTCCTGGATCGGGACATCACCGTCGAACTCACGGGCGTCGATCCGGCCAAGAGCCACTTCGAGAACACGCGGGAGCCCATCGCGCTCGCCCTCGCGCAGGAGAAGGCCGTCACCGAGGAGGTCGTCCAGCTCGCCCGCACAGCCCGCGACGACGGCGACTACCTGGGCGAACAGTTCATGCAGTGGTTCCTCAAGGAGCAGGTCGAGGAGGTCGCCCGCATGACGACCCTCCTGACGATCGCCGACCGCGCGGGTTCCAACCTGTTCGATCTCGAGGACTTCGTGGCCCGCGAGATGAGCAGCGTGGACGACGCATCCGGGGCGCCGTCGGCCGCCGGCGGCACGATCTAGCGCCCGAAACAGCCGAAGGGTCCCTTCACGCGCTCGCAGCGCACGAAGGGACCCTTCAGCTGTATTGGTGAACTCAGCGCAGCGTGACCTGGCGGCCGCGCAGCCCGTCGCGGGCGCGCACCTCGGCCGCCGTGAGCGGCGCGTCCACGGCCAGGGCCTCGGCCAGACGCACGCCCAGCTCGGCGGTGGGCGCGGCCCACTCGTCGGGGTGCTTCTCGCGGTCGAGGTCGAAGACCGGCACCAGCAGGCCGTGGGTGCGGAACGAGCCCGCGAACCGCGATCCTTCGCCGAGGTGCAGTCCGCCGGCCGCGTGAACACGGGCCAGCGCCAGCATCAGCGAGTCCTCGTCCTCGGGGCGCACCCAGCGCAGGTGCGCGCGCTCGCCGGCGTCGACCCACCACGCGGCGACGACGCCGTCGGCCTCGAGCCGCGCCGACGGCATGATCGCCATGTTCGCCTGCTGGACGGTCGCGGCGACGTCGGGGGCCGGCTCGACGCCCTCGGGGATCCACCAGTCGAAGTTCTGGTGGACGGTGATCTTCGGCAGCGCGTCGGCGACGAGGACGTCGGTCAGGCGCGGTCCGCCGTCCTGCGGGTCGGCGAAGGTGAGCGAGTTGCCGGGCTCGGCGGACTGCACCCAGGTGACCGCCGCACCGAGGTCGGCGCCGGGGTCGGCCGTGTGGGCCTGGACCTGCAGGCCGACGTACCGTCCGGCGGTGCCGTTCTCGTCGCGCACGAGCGCCGCGACCGCCCCGGGCAGGACGGTGGCCGCGGTCACCGGCTTGTCGGCGTCGCGGACCGGCAGCTCGACGAGGGCCGACGGCACGAACTCGCGCAGCGCGACGAGGTCGCACTCGGCGGCCAGACCCTCGAACGGGCGGGTCGGCGCAACTACCTCGGCCTCGCGCTCGAGACGACGCTGCTCGAGCTTCGCTGCGCGGTTACTACCCGGCTTGGGGCCACTGTTTCTCTTGCTCTTCTTACCCACGAGGCCAAAACCTACACGGACGGGCGCGTTATCTCAGCCGCCCAGCAGTTTCTTGGTGCGGCCCGGATGATTGGTGGCCACCCAGCCGACACCGAGTTCCTTGCACAGGGCGACGTCGGCGGGATCGTCGACGGTCCAGCAGTAGGTGGCGCGACCGGCGGCGGCGGCCTTGTCGACGATCTCGGGATGCTCGCGGAGCGTCCGGATCGACGGCCCGACGGCGGTGGCGCCGACGGTGGTGGCCGCCCCGCCGCCGAGGTAGCGGGACGCGTCGCCGAGCAGCACCGTCGGCAGCAGCGGCGCCGACCTACGGATCCGCCACACCGCGCTGGCGGCGAACGACATCACGACGGCCCGCGAGTGGTCGGCCGACGCCGGGGTGGCCAGCCCGTAGCGGGACAGTTCGGCGAGCACCTTGCTCTCGACGAGCCCGCCGTAGCGGACCGGGTGCTTGGTCTCGATGAACAGCTTCGTGGGGCGCGACGTCCATCCCAGGGTCAGCTCGATGAGCTGGGACAGGGTCAGCAGTTCGGCCGGTTCGCCGCCGGCGCCGTAGTCGAGTTCACCGAGCGACTCGAGCGTCATCTCGCTGACGACACCGGTGCCGGACGACGTGCGGTCCACCCGACGGTCGTGCACGCACACGAGGTGACCGTCGCGGGTGAGCCGGACGTCGCACTCGAGGCCGTCGGCGCCTTCCGCGAGGGCCAGCTCGTACGCGGCGAGGGTGTGCTCGGGCATCGCGGCCGACGCGCCGCGATGCGCCACCACGAGGGGGCCACGCCGATCCGGGCTCATCCGACGGTCGCCTCCTCGGCCGGGGCCGGCCGTTCGGCGTCCGGCACGTTGATCCACCGGGTGGTGCGGTGCGGGCGGCCGAGCAGGTCGCGGCCGTCGAACCGGCGCATGACATAGAGCGTGAGCAGGGCGGTCGCGGCCGCGACGGCCGCGGTGACCGCGGCGAGCACCACCCCGTCGGCCTGCGCCTGCAGCGTGTCGCGGCCGCGCCACAGCAGCCCGACGACGACGAGCAATCCGTTCGCCGCCCACGCGACCCACCAAATGCGGATCGCCGTCAGGGTCCGGCGGTCGCCGTCGGCGACCTCGATGAGGAAGACGCCGGGCATCACGAGGTTCACGACCGGGACGAGCACCCCGATCGCGAGGGAGCGGGGCGTGCGCGGGTCCGCGAGGCCGCGGGCGGCGAACACCTGGCGGCGGATGACGATGAGCCGGCACACGGACGCGGCCGCGGCGGCCAGCGCGACCAGCGGCGCCGACATCTGAGTCGCCCACACCATCGAGTCCGACACCGCGAGGGTCAGCGGATCGACCAGGCGCACCCGGTTGAACACGAGCAGCCCGTATCGGAACGCCTCCGCCACCGCGGCGAGCCCGAACACGATCGCGGCGCACGCGAGCAGCGTCGGCGCGAGGTCCGCGGCCGTCTCGGTGCGGGTGAGCCGGTCGTCGGGTTCCTCCGGCGGCGGGTCGAGCAGTCCCCAGCGCGGTGTCTGCGTGTATCGGGGTGTCGGACCGAGGCGGCGCGGTTCCCGGCGGCGTCGCGCGATCGGCGGGTAGGGGCTGCGGGCGACCCAGCGGAAGTTACGTCCGGTCGGCGGGGTGGGACGGTCGGTGTCGATCGGCGAGAGCAGCACGCCCTGGCAGCGCGGGCACCACTGCGCCGGCACGCCGACTACCGGCCACCTCGACGCGCAGCGGGCGCAGACCTGGACGACGCTCATCTAGTAGATCTTCGCGGAACCGGGGTCACCGTCGGACGTGAGCGGGAGTCCGGCGCCCTGCCACGCGACCATTCCGCCGTCGACCTGGTAGGCGTCGTAGCCGATGCTGTTGAGGTACTCGACGACGATGATCGAGCGTCCGCCCTGGCGGCACACGACGTACACCTCGGCGTCGATGTCGATCTCGTCGATGCGGGCCGGCACGTCGACGATGGGGATGTGCTGCGCGCCCGGGGCGTGGCCGAGCCCCCACTCGTCGTCCTCGCGCACGTCCAGCAGAACGGTCGCCTCGGTGCACTCGGTGGGGAGGTCGGTCACGGAGACGGTGGGAACGTGCGGGGTCGTCACGGGTTCGATTCTGGCACGACCCCTTTTCCGGGGCAGACGATCTCGCGTTACGCGTCCGGCCCCTTCGTGACCGTACCGATACGTCCAGGGCCCGACGCCGATCGATTGCACTCCAAAATGTGACCTGAAGCACTTGATTCGCGGAGTTATCCACAGTTTCCACAGGGTCATCCACAGTTCTGAACAACTTCGGCGGCGATCATCCACAGGTCAGGGGCTCGAAGTGGATGGTTCGTTGACAACTGTGCACCGCAAGTTCCACAGCAATCCACAACCTGTGTGGATTTGCGCGCTAGCGGTCCGATGTGGTGGCACGGGCCGGAGTCCCCACCGCCGGGATGTGTGCCCCATCCCAGCCCCTCACTCCGGCCCGCTCTCCCCCTTTTCCGTCGGGACGATCCGTCCCGACACTTGATCCGACGCGGCAGGCCCCGGATCGGTTCCCTCGACTTCGTCCTCCGACGCAGGTCACATTCGACGGTGCGGCACAGTGGTCCGCATGGACCTGAGAATCTTCACCGAACCCCAGCAGGGCGCCACCTACGACAATCTCCTCACGGTGGCGAAGGCAGCGGAACAGTTCGGATACGACGCGTTCTTCCGGTCCGACCACTACCTGGCGATGAACGTCGAGGGTCTGCCCGGACCCACCGACGCCTGGATCACCCTCGCGGGTCTGGCGCGCGAGACCTCCACGATCCGACTCGGGACCCTGGTCACGTCGGCGACGTTCCGGTACCCCGGCCCGCTCGCGGTCTCGGTGGCGCAGGTCGATGCGATGAGCGGCGGACGGATCGAGCTCGGCATCGGTGCGGGCTGGTTCGAGGACGAGCACCGCGCGTACGGCATCCCGTTCCCGTCGGTCGGTGAGCGGTTCGACCGGCTCGAGGAGTCGCTCGCGGTCATCACCGGCCTGTGGGCGACCCCGGTCGGGCAGACCTTCAGCTACGACGGCACCCACTTTCCGATCAGCGACTCGCCCGCCCTGCCGAAGCCGCTGCAGTCGCCGCGGCCGCCGATCGTGATGGGCGGGATGGGCAAGCGACGCACCCCGTCGATGGCCGCCCGCTACGCCGACGAGTTCAACCTGCCGTTCGTCTCGATCGAGGACACCGTCCGACAGTTCGAGCGGGTCCGGGAGGCGTGCGAGGCGGTGGACCGTGATCCCTCCGAGCTCGTGTACTCCAACGCCCTGGTCCTGTGCTGCGGACGCACCGACGAGGAGATCGCACGCCGGGCCGCGCGGATCGGACGCGAGGTGGACGAGCTGCGCGAGAACGGCCTCGCGGGCACGCCCGCCGAGTTGGTGGACAAGATCGGGCGCTACCGCGAGGCGGGAACACAGCGTATCTATCTGCAGACCCTCGACCTGGCCGACCTGGACCATCTCGAGCTCGTGGCGGCGGAGGTCATGCCCCAACTTGGTTGACGCGCAAGCACACTCGACCTGCTGACGGACATCGGTTCGGCCGCAACAGTTCTGGCTCGGATCCAAGCGGCGGGCAGATTTCGGGTGATTGCGGGGAATTGCCCGAACCACCTGAAAATGCGCCCGCATCAGCGCGTCGATTTCTCGACCGAAATCAAACGGGCGAATTGAACATTAATGGGAATGCAATTCCAAGCGATGTAATTCACCCAGAACCTGACGTGCGACAAAAACCGGCGGATGAAGCGCCGACAGGCCATTGCCCGGCGGTCCGGGCAATGGCCTGTCGGCGTTTTCGTACAGCTGCCGGGCGGCGTTTACAACCGGCGGCGATGCCTGCCGACGCCGGCTGCTGTCGTACCCGCTGCGGCCGCGACGAGCAGGACGCTGCCGACCAGCCATCCGGATCCGTTGCCCGCGGTGCCGTTCGAGGGCCCGCCGCCGGCTTCGACGCCGCCCATGGGAACGACAGCGACCTGCCCTGGAGCGGGTGGCGCCTGCTTACCGGGGCCGGGGCACTCGGTCCCGGTGCGCTCGGGCCGGGGCCGGGAACGCTCGGTGCCGGTCCCGGCGCGCCTGGTCCGGGCGCGCCTGGGCCGGGCACACCTGGGCCGCCCGATCCGCCGGACCCCCGAGGAGGCTGCCGAGCCCGACACTGCCGAGTACGCCGCCAACTCCGACACTGCCGAGTACGAGACTGCCGCTGTTGGAGCCGGAGCTACCGAGCAACGGCAGAATCAAGCTGCCCAGGTCCGAACTTCCGTGCTCCCCGAGGCTGGCGCTGCCGGCCTCCGCACTACCGGCGCTGCCCGCACTGCCCTCACCACTACCGGAACTCTCACTACCCGAGCTGCCGAGACTGCCCTCCGCACTACTGGAGCTCTCGCTTCCGTGGCTGCCCGAGCTGCCCTCACCACTGCCGGAGCTCTCGCTTCCGTGGCTGCCCGAGCTGCCCTCACCACTGCCGGAGCTCTCGCTTCCGTGGCTGCCCTCACCACTGCCGGAACTCTCACTTCCGTGGCTACCTGAACCGCCCTCACCTCCGGCGATCGCCAGCGCCGGCGAACCGAGCGCCAGCGCGGCGACCGCCGTCGCGGCGACCATGATGCGAGTCTTCATCTTCAGAGTGCGTATGTCTTTAGCTCTGTGCTTTGGCATCGCGATACGACCTCCTCAATTGGCCTGCGCAGCAATTCGTAGAGATTCCACCCAACGGCATGGCGACAGAAAAACTGCGGCGCCACCATTTCCTCGCCCCGCCAGAGACCAATTCAATCGGTGGCTCCCCCATGCATATAGGCGAAAGCAACCTAACATCTCGATCGACCGAGAAAAGGTGGAATCGAATTTCGAGTACGGACGCCGTCGATCGGGCGTAACGTATTGGCCTGTCGTCTGCGCCTTTCGACGAGATGGGTTGCCTGACAGAGAATCTGGACGGTTCCCATACGCGACGATCGATCGCCTCCCCCTGAGGGGCGCAGGACATCGGTCGGTCCGCCGCCGAAACCGTTTCGGCCACCGCTCGGAAATATGTTTCCGTCCAACGGGACACCCCTCCTGCGGAAGCACCCCCGGGATCTGTAATGGGCGCAACAGCGTGACCCGCACCACAATCCCCAGAAAGGTGTTACATGCCAGGAACACTCGACAACGCCGCCGTCCGGCCGCACACCGCCCGAGAAGGCGGTTGGACCCCGAGGCTCGTCCTGTCCCTGATCTCCATCGCGGTCGTCCTGGAAATCGTCTCGATCAGCTCGACGATGGCCTCCGTCGCCATGATGCCGATCGGCGAGCACTTCAAAACCGATCAGATTGCTTGGGTGACAACGGCTTACCTCCTCGCCGCCGCCGTGGCGTGCCCACTGGCCGGTAAGCTCGCCGATATCCACGGCAAGCGCAAGGTGTTCCTCATCTGCATGGCCGTCGCCGCGTTCGGCGCTCTGGTCTCGGCGGTGGCCACCAGCTTCCTCGTGCTCGTGATCGGCCGGGCGCTGTTCGGCGTCCTCATCGCGTGCATGTTCCTCGGCTTCTCACTGATGCGAGACGTGTTCCGCCCAAAACTCTCGCCCTCGCGGTGAGCCTCGCCGCGGGCGGCATGGGCCTGATGACGATCCCGTCGCCGTTCATCACAGGTCTACTGGTCGACGCGTGGGGCTTCCGTTCGATCTTCTGGTTCCTCTTCATCGCCCTCGTGGTGATGATCCCGCTGGTGGTGCTCTCGACGGACGAGACACCGGTCCGAAATCCTGCCCGCCTCGACCTCGTCGGCGCTGTCCTGCTCGGCGGAGGCCTCGCTGCGATCCTCGCCGGCATCAGCTTCGGCCCGACATGGGGCTGGACCGACGGCGGCACACTCGGCCTCGTCGTCGGCGGTGTCGTGCTGATCGCGATCTGGGTGCCGATGGCGCTGCGCATGACCGACCCCATCGTCGATCTGCGGTTCTTCCGGCGCGGGCCGATGCTCCGCATCTGCCTGTCCGCCGGTCTCGCGTACGGCACGATCTCCCTGTACGCCACGCTGATTCCGATCATGTCGATGACGTCCGCCACTCTGGGACTCGGGTACGGGTTCAGCGTCGACGCGAAGGGCGTCGGCCTCATCCAGATCCCGATGGGTGTCGGCAGCGTCATCGGCGGTGTCCTCGTCGGGCGTCTGCTGCGCACCAAGTTCCCGACCGTCACGCTGGCCGGCGGTGCCGGCCTGATGCTGGCGGCGTCCGTGGTCACCTCGTTCTGGCACACCGGCAAGCCCGAGGTGCTCTTCGGAATCCTGCTGTTCGGCCTGGGCATGGGCATGACGACGGCCTCCATCCCCAACCTCGTCATCGCGTCCGTCCCGCAGTCGGTGCAGGCGTCGATGTCGAGCATGGTGCAGGCGTCGCAGACCCTGGTCGCCTCGGTCCTGCCCGTCATCGCGTTCGCGGTCCTGAACTCGAACGTCGCGACGGTGATCGACGGGTACGGCTTCTACAGCGACCACGGCATGACCATCGCGTACCTGATCGGCGGCGTGTCCTCGCTGGCGGCGATCCTGGTCGCGATGACTCTGCACCGTCGGCGTCAGGCGATCACGGCGCAGGCGGCGGAGTCCGCATCGAGCGAACGCGATCCGGAGCCGGTGCAGGCGGCCTGATCGTTCGACGGACCGGATCCGGTGCCCTCGCGGCGCCGGGCCCGGTCCGTTGTCTTGTGCCGGGAGGGTTCCGGTCTTAGCCTGAGAACGAGGTCGAGACGTGGAGATCTCGGCCACAGGAGACCGTCATGAACGGAAGATCCACCCAAAAGTCCACTGCGCCAGCGGATACCACGATGATGGGGGTCACCCACGACGCCCTGCGCCGAGATCTCGGACGCACGGACGACGTCCTGCAGGCGGCCCGGATCGACGACCGGCAGCGCGGCGCTGTCGCCGATCACACGCAGTGGATGATGGCGTTCCTGCACGCTCACCACCGGGCCGAGGACCACGGCCTGTGGCCGCTGGTGCGTCGCACCGATCCCGACTCCGCTCCGCTGCTCGACCGAATGGGCGCGGACCACGCCCGGATCACGCCGGAAGTCGATCGACTCGACGCCGCAGCTGCGGCGTTCCACGACGACGGATCACTCGGTGCAAGAACCGAATTCACGAGATCACTGGCCACCCTCGAGGACATGCTGCTGCCGCATCTGCGACTCGAGGAGGACGAGGCGATGCCGCTCGTGTCCCGGACCCTCAGCGCAGCCCAGTGGGTTCGCTGGGACCGGACCGAGAACATCGACCCCAAGTCCAAGTGGGAGTTGGGGATCTTCGGACACTGGCTGGGTGACAGCCTCGACGCCGAACGCTTCGACCTACTCGCCCACCAGGTCGGTCCGGTCACCCGGTTCGTGCTGCTGCACCTGTTCGACGGCCCCTACCGGCGCGCCTGCGCGGTGCGGTGGGGGCCCGACGTTCCCGTCGGACCGTTGGACGCCCCACGCTGATCCGGTCGGTCAGGCACCAAGTCCCGCAGGACAACTCACGCCGGTCGCGTGCACCGGGCAGTAGCCTCCGGGGTTCTTCGCGAGGTACTGCTGGTGGTAGGCCTCGGCGTAGTAGAACGTGGTGAGCGGTGCGATCTCGGTGGTGATCACGCCGTAGCCGGCGTCGGCGAGGCGCTTGCCGAACATCTCGGCGGTCGAGTGCGCGACGGCGTCCTGCTCGTCGGATTCGGTGTAGATCACCGACCGGTACTGGGTGCCGCGATCGTTGCCCTGGCGCATCCCCTGGGTGGGGTCGTGGTTCTCCCAGAACTGCTTGAGGATTCCCTCGTAGGAGATCACCTTCGGATCGAACACCACCAGCACCACCTCGGAGTGCCCGGTGCGCCCCGAGCAGACCTCCTCGTAGGTCGGGTTGGGGGTGTAGCCGCCCGCGTACCCGACGGCGGTCGAGTACACGCCGCCGCGCTGCCAGAACTCCTTCTCCGCGCCCCAGAAGCAGCCCATGCCGACCACGGCCGTCTGCATGCTCTCCGGGAACGGCGGCTTCAGCGGGTGCCCGTTGACGTAGTGGGTGTCGGGTACCGGCATGGGCGTCTCGCGACCCGGGAGGGCCTGATCCGACGTGACCATCACCGATTTCGTGCGCGCGATTCCACCGTCGAAAATCTCATCGAACCAAGACATGGCTCGATGCTACGCGCGGTCCGACGTGTCCACCGGCCGCAGGTTCGCCGCCGGATCGGGCTGCTCGGAGGTCCCTGCCGGCGTCGTTTCGCGGGGCTTGCGGCCGATTTGCCGGGTGCGCTCGGACAGCCACCGCGCGGCCGGCACCTCCACCCACCGATAGAGCACCTCCGACACGGCCGCGGTGACGACGAGGAAGGCGATGACCGCTCCGGTTCGGCCCAGCGGGCCCACCGCAAGCTCGTAGACGCGGTAGAGGATCAGCGTGTGGACCAGGTAGATCGCGTAGCTGCGGGTGGCGGTCCACCGGATCACCGACCACCTGGTGGGTCGACCGCGGTAGCGCCCGAGGACCAGCACCAGCGCGGTCACGACGGCGATGGTCCACAGGTAGCGGTCTCCGGCCCAGTAGACGCGGATCTCGGTGGCCAGGCGCACCACCTCGATCTGGGCGAGCACGCCGACGACCAGCCAGCGCCAGTCCACCAGGCGCGCCCACCCGAGGTAAATGAGCTGGCCGAGGAAGACCGTCGGCAGCGTCGCCGCGACCTTCGAGAGCATCGGCACGGTGTAGGGCTGCGGGATGTAGAGGTTGTAGAGCAGCATCAGCGCGCACAGGGCCGCACCGACGAGCGGCACGACGATGGGGCGCGCACGCAGCACCGGCCGCAGGGCGACGCAGTACAGGTAGAAGAACACCTGGACGACGAGCGTCCACGTGACGCCGAGGACCGCGACTTCGGGGCGGAGGAAGAATCCGCCCAGTACGAAGCTGAGCGCGGCCTCGGTGTTGGAGATGCCCGGTTGCCCGCTGAACATGCCGTTGATGCCGAGACGCACCAACAGGATGGCGGCCGCGATCGCGACCCAGAACGCCGGCAGCAGGCGCCCGACCCGGTCGAGGAGGAAGCGTCCGGGGTGGTGCCGCATCGCCGACCTGGTGATCACCGCGCCGGTGAGCGTCATGAAGATCGCGACACCGACGAACGACAGGTGCTGGTTGAGGTTGAGGCCCTCGACGAACACGGCGTAGACGCCGTCGATCAGCCACCATCCGGAGCCGAGGTCGTCGATCAGATAGAACGAGATGTGGGAGTAGACGACGGCGAGAACCGCGATGGTGCGGAGCAGATCGGCGCCGGTCAGTTCCACTCGAGGTGCCACCTGTGGCCGCGGATTTGCAGCACGCGACTCGGGAGGCACCACGCGATATTAATGTTCCGTTCACCTCGAGGACCAATTCTGCGCGCTGTCCGCATTGCCCCGGAGGCCCGTTCCTGCACCTGATTTCGGTGAACCGAAACAATTTGTGTGGCTAATACCACCCGCAGCGAGGCGGTTGCGCAGGGTGTACCAATGAGATTGGGTTGTCCCCAGTACGACTCATCAAACCCACACGTCACAGGGCGCCACGCCCCTGAGGAAGGGAATCTCGTGTCTGTTTACACGCTGCCCGATCTCCCCTACGACTACGCCGCCCTCGAGCCCCACATCTCCGGCAAGATCATGGAGCTCCACCACGACAAGCACCACGCCGCGTACGTCGCCGGCGCCAACGCCGCCCTCGACAAGCTCGCCGAGCTCCGCGAGGCCGACGCCGTCGCACCCGTGGTCAACCTCCACGAGAAGAACCTCGCCTTCCACCTCGGCGGCCACACCAACCACTCGGTGTTCTGGAACAACCTCAGCCCCGAGGGCGGCGACAAGCCCGAAGGCGAACTCGCCGCAGCCATCGACGACTTCTTCGGCAACTTCGACGCCTTCCGCGCCCACTTCTCCGCCAACGCCAACGCCATCCAGGGCTCCGGCTGGTCCATCCTCGCCTGGGACTCCATCGGCCAGCGCCTGATCATCGTCCAGCTCTACGACCAGCAGGGCAACATCAGCATCGGCCTGACCCCGCTGCTCATGCTCGACATGTGGGAGCACGCCTTCTACCTCGACTACCAGAACGTCAAGGGCGACTACGTCAACGCCTTCTGGAACATCGTCAACTGGGCCGACGTCGCCGACCGCTTCGCCAAGGCACGCACCCAGACGGCCGGACTCATCGTCCCGCCTGATCCACGAGATCGCTCCCAGGAGCATCCCCTCGACGCCGCGCTCGGTCTTCCGGGCGCGGCGTCGCTGCATTTCCGACTCGCCCCGCAACCCTCATCGACCAAGCGCTCGCTAGGTATGGTTGAGCTATGACGGACATCACAATCGAGACCATCGCGTCGGGCCTGGCGTTTCCCGAGTGCCCGCGCTGGCGGGAGGGCCGCCTGTGGTTCTCCGACATCTACCGCGGCGTGGTCCTGCGCCTGGATCCGACGACCGGCGACGTCGAGCAGGTCGTCGAGGTGCCGGGAGAACCGGCCGGCCTGGGCTTCCTGCCCGACGGCCGCCTGCTGGTCGCGTCCGTGCAGGAACGCAAGATCTACGTTCTCGACGACGCCGGCACGCTGACCCCGCACGCCGACCTCCACGCCATCGCGTCGTGGCACCTCAACGACATGGCGGTCGACGACCGGACCGGACGCGCGTACGTCGGTAACTACGGCGACGACAGCGCGCCCCCGGCGCCCCCGTTCCCGGCTGATCTGGCGATGGTCGAACCCGACGGCAGCGCCCACGTCGTGGCGGAGCAGATGCTGTTCGCGAACGGCATGGCGATCACCCGGACGGTTCGACGCTGATCGTCGCCGAGACGCGGGCGACGCCGGGGCGGCTGTCCGTGTTCACGATCGAGGCCGACGGCAGCCTGGTGAACCGCCGGGTGCTCATCGAGTTCGACGAGCCGCGCGTGATGCCGGACGGCATCGCGCTCGACGCCGAGGGTGGGGTGTGGGCGGCCTCGCCCTTCAGCCAGGAGGTGATCCGGGTGAGCGCGGGCGGCGAGATCACCGAGCGGATCGCGGTGCCGCATCCGTATGCGGTCGCACTCGGCGGCGCGGACGGCCGGGACCTGTACGTGTGCACCGCCGACACGTGGGTCCCCGAGGACGCGCTCCGCATCGGCGGCGGCGCGATCCGGCGCCTGCGGGTGGCGGTTCCCGGCCCCGGGCTCTGATCCGACCGCTCGCCTTGCTGGCACTCGGGACCCCTTGTGTGCCAGCAGCGCCGGGGAGCATGCTCGAGGTACCCAACGAGGTGTGAACGACGTGTCAGCCGGGCGGGCTCCGACCATCGGAGCCCGCCCGGTTGGTCCCGTCCCGTGGGGTCCGGGAGGCCGGAGAATCGAGGCCGAGATGAGCGAGCGCGAGTACGTCGGCATCGCGCCCTTCCACGCGAAGGGCGACCTGCGCGGCTTCGTGATCTCCGGACGCTGGCCCGAGTCCACCCGGGAATGGGCGCAACTGCTCGCGCTCGCGGTCCGCGTCGCGTCCCTGCCCGGTCTGCTGGCCACGTCGACGGTGTTCGGCGCGCGGGAGGAACTGCCGGACGATCCCGAGCCCGAAACGGTCGGCCTCATCGTCGCGGAAGGTCCGGTGCTCGGCGAGCGGGCGATCACGCCGGGCCGGTTCGCGGCCCATCAGCCGCCGGCGTTGCTGATGTTGCACCCGCCCACCGAGACGGTCCCGTCGCTGCCCGAGTGCGCCGGTGCGGCCTCGGGTTGCATCCTGCTGCCCGGCATTCCGCATCTCGGCCTCGAGCACCGGGCTGCGTGGGTCGAGGCGGAGGCGGACGGCACTGTGACATCGATGATTTCGCGTGTGGGAATCGATCCGATCAGCGATCCCGACACCGCGGTTCTGGCCATGCTGCTGACTGCGTGAGAAGCCCCGGAAGACGAAAGTTCGGGATTCCAAACTTATTGTGGCCTTTGCACTTTCGCTCATCCGGGGTTATCGTTGCCTCAGCGAAGGGGAGTAGCCCCCAATCGCTGGGTCGACATACTGGCCGGCACCTCGCAGTGTCCGCCCGGCTCAGCGAACCGGATCTTCACCGGTGGGCGAGACCTTCGGCCGCGAACGCATCCGTCGTGTTCGGGGCCGGAGGAAGGTTTCCCGACATCCTCCGAGAACGAGAAGTCCGGAGGAGGTTCCACGTGCTGGCCGCGATCCTGTTGAGTTTCGGCGTCATCTTCGTCGCCGAACTGGGCGACAAGTCCCAGCTCATGGCGATGACGTTCGCGCTGCGCTATCGCTGGTGGGTGGTGATCGCCGGCATCACCGTCGCCACCACCGTCGTGCACCTCGTGTCCGTCGGCGTCGGCCATTTCCTCGGTGCGGCGCTGCCCACCAACGCCATCTCGATCGTCGGCGGCATCGCGTTCGTGATCTTCGGCCTGTGGACGCTGCGCGGTGACAGCCTCACCGACGAGGAGGAGCAGAAGGCCCGCAAGGTCACCGGGTCGGCGTTCCTGGCCGTCGCGTCGGCGTTCTTCCTCGCCGAACTCGGCGACAAGACGATGCTCGCCACCGTCACGCTCGCCGCCGACAACGACTGGGTGGGCGTGTGGATCGGTTCGACGATCGGCATGGTGACGGCGGACGCGCTCGCGATCGTCGTCGGCGCGCTGCTCGGCAAGCACCTCCCCGAGGCCTTCGTGCGGATCGGCGCCGCGGTGCTGTTCTTCGGGTTCGGCGCCTGGCTGGTGCTCGAGGGCGTGTTCCCGGGCAGCCCGGCCGGCCCGATCACCGCGGTCGCGATCGTCGCGGTCTCCGCGGCCGGCGCCGGTGCCCGACTGCTGACGAGGGGCGCGCGCCGCACCCCCGCGGCGCCGGAACCGGTCGACGCGCCCCCGCTTCCTAGACTGGCCCCATGGATCAGACGCAGACCGAACTGCTCGCACCCCTCGGCGATCTCGCGGCCTTCGCGGGCCGGTGGGTCGGCGGCGGCGCCGGCCACTACCCCACCATCGACGACTTCGCGTACGACGAGGAGATCGAGCTCGCGCCGAGCGGAAAGCCGTTCCTGTTCTACCGGTCCCGCACCCGGAAGCCCGGCGGCGGGCAGCCGATGCACACCGAGACCGGGTACCTGCGGCTGGCGGACGGCGTCGTCGAGCTGCTGGTGACGCAGCCGACCGGGTTCGTCGAGATCCACCGCGCCGAGCTGGCCGGCGGCGTCCTCGACTTCACCCAGCACACACTCGAGGCGTCGCCCGCGGCCAAGCCGGTGCACGCGATCCGCCGCCGCTTCGAACTGTCCGACGGCGGCAGCGCGCTCGGCTACGACATGTGGATGTCGTTCGACGACGTCCCGATGACGCACCACCTGCGCGCCGACCTGCGCCGCGCGAACTGATCGCGGCTCAGAAGTCCCAGTCCTCGTCCTCGGTCGGTTTCTGCTTGCCGATGACGTAGGCGCTGCCGGATCCGGAGAAGAAGTCGTGGTTCTCCCCCGCCCCGGGGTCGAGCGACGACAGGATCGCGGGGTCGACCTCGCAGTCGTCGGCCGGGAACAGCGGCTCGTAGCCGAGGTTGGCGAGGGCCCGGTTGGCGTTGAACCTCATGTAGGACAACACCTCCGGGGTCCAGCCGACGCCGTCGTACAGGTCGGCGGCGTACTGGACCTCGTTCTCGTACAGCGTCTGCAGCAGCTCGTAGGTGTAGTCGCGGTGCTCGGCCCGCGCCCCGACGTCGAGGTGGTCGAGCGCCTGCCGGCACTTGTAGCCGATGTAGTACCCGTGAACCGCCTCGTCGCGGATGATCAGCCGGATGAGGTCCGCGGTGTTGGTGAGCTTGGCGCGGCTGGCCCAGCGCATCGGCAGGAAGAAGCCGCTGTAGAACAGGAACGACTCGAGCATCACCGACGCGGCCTTGCGCTTCAGGGGGTCGTCGCCGCGGTAGTAGTCGACGACGATCTGCGCCTTGCGCTGCAGGTGCGGGTTGCGCTCCGACCAGTCGAACGCGGCGTCGATCTCCCGCGTCGAGCACAGCGTCGAGAAGATCGAGCTGTAGCTCTTGGCGTGCACCGACTCCATGAACGCCATGTTCGTCAGCACCGCCTCCTCGTGCGGGGTGGCGGCGTCGGCGATCATCGCGACGGCACCCACCGTCGCCTGCGCGGTGTCGAGGAGCGTGAGACCGGTGAACACCCGGATGGTGAGTTCCCGTTCGGCGTCGGTGAGGGTCTCCCAGGACGGCAGGTCGTTCGACAGCGGGATCTTCTCCGGCAGCCAGAAGTTGCTGGTGAGCCGGTCCCACACCTTGGCGTCCTCGGGGTCGGGCAGCCTGTTCCAGTTGATCGCGTGGACGCGGTCGACGAGGCGGTCACTCATGATCGGGTCGCTCCGATGCCGAGTCCCAGCAGCCGTCCGGCGCGGGCGTCCTCGAAGCGTCGACCCACGTCGGCCCAGTCGACGATCGACCACAGTCGCTCGATGTAGTCCGCCTTGACGTTGCGGTACTGCAGGTAGAACGCGTGCTCCCACGCGTCGAACACCAGCAGCGGGGTGCTGGTGACGGCGATGTTGGCGTGATGGTCGTGGACCTGGTGCACGACCAGTCGGACGCCGACGGGATCCCACGCCAGCACGCCCCAGCCCGAGCCCTGCACGGTGCCGGTCACCGCTGTCATCTCGGCGCGGAAAGCGTCGAAGCTGCCGAAGAACTCGTCGATCGCGGCGGCCAGCTCGCCGTCCGGGCGGTCGCCACCCTCCGGGGACAGATTGCGCCAGAAGATCGAGTGCAACGCATGGCCCGACAGGTTGAACGCGAGGGCCCGTTCGAGGCCGGGGACCGCCGCGAAATCGCGTCGCTCGCGAGCGTCGCGGAGTTGATCCATGACGAGGTTCGCTCCCTTCACGTACGCGGCGTGGTGCGCGCCGTGATGCAACTCCATTATCTCGCCGCTGATCGCGGGTTCGAGGGCTCCGTAGTCGTATCCGAGTTCGGGAAGAACGTAGCTGCTCATGTGCTTTCCACCTTTCCGTGAACGTGCCGCAGGTCAGGGTAGCTCGAGTTTCGGTCTTCCGAAGATTCTGATTCGCTCCATCGAACATCCCGGCCGGCGGAAGGCACGCCACTAATCTCACTCAATCGCTTGATTGGTGCACGCAACGTCCGTAGGCTCTCACCCCAACACCCGCCGGGAGTCCTTCGAGTTCCGTTCGGGCTCAGTGTTTTCTGTTTCCGCGGTGCGCCCACCGCGCGGAAGATTGGACGATCATGGACACCCTCGACTACGCCGACACCACTCGCGGACCGTCCACCACGGACAAGCTGCACTACCACGAGGCCGGCGAAGGTCACCCCCTCGTGCTGCTGCACGGGTCCGGGCCGGGCGTGTCCGGCTGGTCGAACTTCTCGAAGAACCTGCCGGTGTTCGCGCGCAACTTCCGCACCATCGTGATCGACATGCCGGGATTCGGTGCGAGCCCGGACGTGGCGTACGACCGGCCGTACCCCGAGGTCGCCGCGCAGTCGATCGTCACGCTCCTCGACGACCTCGGCATCGAGAAGACGCACCTGCTCGGCAATTCGATGGGCGGGTGGGTCGCGCTCGAGACCGCGGCCCTCGCGCCCGAGCGCGTCGAACGCATGGCGCTGATGGGACCCGGCGGCCTGTACGCGCCGCTGCTCGGACCGATGATGAGCGAGGGCGCCCGACGCCTGAACGCATTCCTCGTCGACCCCACCCGCGAGGCCCTCGAGGCGTGGGTCGACTCGATGGTCTACGACCCCGCCACCATCACCCCGCAGCTGCTCGACGAGCGCTGGAACAACGCCACCGCTCCCCGGGCGATCGAGCGCATGCGCGCCGTCATGGCGTCGCTCGCACTGCCCGGCAAGGCGCCGCTGTGGGCGCGCACCGACGAGATCCCGCACCGGACGCTGGTCACGTGGGGCCGCGACGACCGGATGCTGCCGCCGGACGGCGCGCTGTTCGCGCTGCGTCGCATGCCCAGGGCCGACCTGCACATCCTCGGCGAGTGCGGGCACTGGGCCCAGGTCGAGCGTAAGCACGACTTCGAGTCGCTCGTCACCGATTTCCTCACCCGCTAGCAGCGGAGGCGGGGCGCCGGATCGGGCATTGCTGAGCAAGCGCTTCATCGGGTAGAGGACCGGTTGGCCGCTGCTAGCCTCGGCTGGTACACGATCGAATCGAATACCTGGACAAAAGGAGTGAACCGTGGCGTCAGCGGGTCGACGCGAGGTGATCCTGGCCGAATCAGCCCGACTGTTCTCCGATCGTGGCATCGCGGCGACGACCATCCGTGAGATCGGCGAGGCGGTCGGTCTCAACTCGGGGACGCTCTACCACTACTTCAGTTCCAAGGACGCGATCGTCTCCGAGATCCTGGTGAGCTTCCTGACGGACCTGGTGGAGCGCTACGACGCGGTGGTCGCCGAACCCGAGACGGCCCGGACTCGTCTCGCGCGCATCGTCCGCGTCTCGCTCGAGGTCGCCGACATGCACCCGTACGCGACGGAGATCTACCAGAACGAGTTCGCGAACCTGAGCGCGCTCCCCCGCTACACCGAGATCGCCGCCGCCGTCGAGTCCTCCCACGACGCCTGGTTCAACGTCGTGGAAGACGGCGTCCGTGATGGCGAATTCAATTCGGGTGTAGACATTTTCGAGTTCCAGCGCATGATGCGCGAGTGCGTGTTCATGTCGGTGCGCTGGCATCGCAAGACCCTCGCGCAGGACATCGACTCCCTCACCGGGACCCTCACGACCGTGTTCCTCAACGGGTTCGTTCCGGCCCCGCAGCCCGGAACCACCCCGCCCCCGCCCACGACCGGTCGCCGCCGCACCGCGAAGAAGACCACGGCCAAGTCGGTCGCGCCGCGGGAATCGGCGGAGTCCGCCGCCGCCCCGGACTCCTCGGACGACATCCGCGCGGAACTCGATTCGCTGCGCACCGAACTGCGCGCGATCCGCGACGCGATCGCCGAGCGGCCCGACGCCGGCTGATCCGCGAGGCCCGAACCCCTCCCGAACCGCACCCGCGGCTCCTACACTCCGGACATGGCCGACAACACCCGCATCCATGCCTTCCGTGACGACGCCCTCGGCGACCTCGACGCGACCGGTGTGGCCGCGCGCATCGCGGCCGGCGAGGTGTCGGCGCGGGAGGCGGTCGAAGCCGGGATCGACCGCGCCGAGTCCGTGCAGGGCGTCCTGAACGGGATCCAGACCCGCGACTTCGAGCGGGCACTGCGGCAGGCCGACGCGCCGCGCGGCGGGGTCTTCTCCGGGGTGCCGACGATCGTCAAGGACAACGTCGACGCTGCGGGGCTACCCACCGGGCAGGGCAGCGCGGCGTTCACCCCGGCCCCGGCGCGCCGGCACAGCGATTTCGTCGAGCAGTTCCTGTCCACGGGTGCCGTGTCGATCGGCAAGAGCAGGCTGCCCGAGTTCGGGTTCAGCGCCTCCACCGAGTACGCCGACGCCGATCCCGTCCGCAACCCGTGGAACCCGGAGTACTCGTCGGGGGCGTCGTCGGGCGGCTCGGCCGCGCTGGTCGCCGCGGGGGTGCTGCCGTTCGCGCACGCCAACGACGGCGGCGGATCCATCCGCATCCCTTCTGCCGCTTGCGGTCTCGTCGGCCTCAAGCCGACCCGTGGCCGCACGGTGCCGGATGCCACCGACAAGACGATGCCGATCCGCATCGTCGCGCAGGGCGTGGTCACCCGGTCGGTGCGCGACAGCGCCCGGTTCTACGCCGCCGCCGAAAACTACTACCGCAACCCGAAGTTCCCGCCGATCCGACTGGTCGAGGGGCCGGGGTCCACGCGTCTGCGGGTCGGCGTGATCGTCGACTCCGTGACCGGGGTGCCCACCGACGTCGAGACGCGGGACTCGGTGCGATCCACCGCCGACCTGCTCGACAAGCTCGGCCACCACGTCGAGGAGGCGACACTGCCGGTCGGCGAGGAGTTCATGCACGACTTCAAGCTGTACTGGGGCTTCCTGTCGTTCGCGCTCCTCACCGGCGGCAAGCGGATGTTCGGTCCGACGTTCGACCCAGCGAAGACCGACAACCTCAGCCGCGGACTCGACGCGATGTACCGCAAGCGCATGATCGAGACCCCGCGCATGCTCTACCGGATGCAGCGCACCGCGCGCACCTACGCGCGGATGTTCCAGAGGTACGACGTCGTCCTCTCCCCGGTCTTGAGCCACACGACACCGAAGCTCGGGTATCTGTCCCCGCACAGGATTTCGACACGCTGTTCGACCGGCTGGTGACGTACGCAGCCTTCACCCCGCTCAACAACGCCTCCGGCGGGCCGGCGATCTCACTGCCCCTGCACCAGACTTCCACCGGCCTGCCCCTGGCGTCGCACTTCTCCGCCGCCCACGGCGACGAGCGCACGCTCCTGGAGCTGGCCTTCGAACTCGAGGCCGAAAAGCCGTGGGCGCGGATCCAGGATCTGGGCTGAGTCCGAATCGGCGGGGGCCGATAGCATTTCACGGGTGATCAGCGATACCGACATCACCGCCCATCTGAACGACGAGGTGCGCGCCATCCCCTACCCCGGGCGGTGGCTGAGTCCCCGTTCGAGGGCGACGGCGCGGCCGTGATCGCGCGCGACGCGGGGCTGTCGGAAGTGCGCGTCGACCGACGGACCGGTCGCGTCGACGGAGTGGACCTGCCGACCGGTGCGGCGCAGGTGCTCGCTCCCTCCCGCACGCTCTCGGTGCGCTCGCGGCGGCGTACGCCTCGGCATCCCGGAGCACCCGCGGGGCCTCGGATCAGGCGTTGGAACGCATCGAGCAGACCCTGCTGGAAGCGATCCGTGCGGTGTCGTCGGAGTTGGCGGCCGAGGGATCGTTCTGGGCGATCGCGGCGGAGGAACTCGGCAACGGGGTGCTCGGCGCCGACACCGGCGAGCCCGTCGTGGTGTCGGCGTCGGGCGGTCCCACCGTCGTGATCGCGATGCCGATGATGCGGTTGCGTGAGGCGCTCGCCGCAGAGGGGCTCGGCCTGCTCGACTACCGCGCATCGGTGTCGTACGCGGCACTTTCCGGCGATCTCGGTACCACCCTGGCGAACACGGCCCGACCCGGTGCGCAGGCGTCGGGCCCCGCGCAGGTGCTCGTCGTCGACCAGCAGACGCGGCTCACCGCCGACGATCTCACCTTTCCGACGCTGCGGATGCTGGTCCTGCTCCACCCGGTGACCCTGCCCGCGGACCTGCTCGACGCGGCCGCGCGGCTGGAAGTGGTGACCGTGGGCGGGTCCGGCCCGTTCACGCGGATCGCCGACCTCGTCACCCGCCTCGACGCCTGACAGTCCGTCAGTTCCCGTCGGCCGCGGCCAGGAGCACGACGATGTCGCGCTGGCCGCGGTTCTGCGCGTTCTGCAGCGCCGTGAGGCCCCGCGCATCGCGGATCGACGGATCGGCGCCGGCGTCGAGCAACTGCGTGACGGTGTCGACGTAGTGCGCCGAGCCGTCGCCGTAGACGACCGCCTCGAGCAGCGCCGTCCAGCCGGGGTCGTTGACGTGGTTCACCGGCGCCCCGGCCCGGAGGAGGATCCGCACCGTCTCGACGTGGCCGTGCTCGGACGCCGGGATCAGTGCGGTGCCGCCGAACCTGTTGGTGCTGTTCACGTCCGCGCCGTGCGACAGCGTGGCGACCAGGATCTCGTTCAGGCCCTCGGCGCCGGCGTACAGGAACGCCGAATCCTGCATGTCGTCCTTGGCGTTCACGTCGGCGCCGGCGTCGATCAGCGCCGTGGCGGCGGCGACGGCGTTCACCTTGGTCGCCGCGACCAGCGGGGTGCGACCACCGGCGCCGCGGGCCTCGAGGGCGGCGCCGCGTTCCAGCGCGTCGCGCACCCCTGCCGCGTCGTCCGCCCGCGCCGCCTCGAAGAGCTGCCGCTCGAGTTCCGGAGTCGACGTCGGTGTCCGCGCCGCATCGGAGGTGATCGCGGAAGGTGTTGTGGCGGGAGGTGTCTCGACGACATCACCGGTTCCGCAGGCCGCCGCCGTCAACGCGACGGCGGCCAGCACGACGGCCGCTCTCACTGCAGGCTGCCGGCGATCTCGGCGAGACCCGCCGCGGCGCAGGCCTGGTCGGCGTTGGCGTCGGGTGCCCCGCCGACACCGATGCCGGCGATCGACGCGTTGCCCACCTTGACGCTCACGCCGCCGGGCAGGAACAGGGTGCCGGGCAGGTCGACGATCGTCGGGCCGTCGCCCTTCGCGCGGCCGGCGAGGTCGGAGGTGTTCGCGCCGAACGCGGCGGCGGTGTAGCCCTTGGCCCGCGAGGCCTCGACGGTGTGCTGGGCCGCGTTGTCGCCGCGGAGCATGGCCTGGACGTTGCCGGACCGGTCCACGACGGACACGGTGACGAATCCGAGGCCGTCGGCCTGGCACTTGGCGAGCGCGGCCTGCGCGGCGCGGCCGGCGGTCGCCACCGACAGGCGGTTGGCGGAGACGGTGCCCTTCTCCGAGTCGCCGGGCTTCTGCGCGGACACCGCGGCGGGGGCCACCTCGGTGGTGGTCGAGGCGGCCGCGGCGTCGTCGGTGGATCCGCAGGCCGTCGCGACCAGGAGTGCCGCGGCGGGGATGGTGATCGCGAGGGCGCGGGGCAAACGACGGGAGGTGTTCATCGGGGGCCTTTCGGGCGAGGAGGAATCGAACGATTCGAGCCTCGCTCGGGAGCCGGGTCGACGGCATCGGCCGCGCGGCCACCGCCGGATCATCCGAATGGCCGATACCGGTCGGCGCGGCCGTCCGTAGGATCGGCCCGATGCAGGATGACGAGGGCAATACCGCCTTTCGCGGGCCGCTCGGGCTCGCGATCCACCTCTCGTTCTACGTGCTGCTCGCGGCGTCGACGGCCCGCTATCTGACCTATCACGGCGTGAGCGGACGCTGGCTGGTGGTCGCGGCCCTGATCGTGGTGCTGGCCGCGCTGTACGCGGTGGTCGTGCTGCAGTCCCGGCGCGGCGGCGCGTGGCAGCCGTGGGTGTGGCCGGTGCTGACGTCGTGGGTGGCGCTGGTGTGGCTGGCGCCGAGCTTCGCGTGGACGGCGTTCCCGATCTTCTTCCTCTGCACGCGTGCCTTCCCGCGCTGGGTGGCGTACCTGATCGTCGCCGCGCTCGCGGTGTTCGCCGGCATCGAGTTCGCCTCGTTCAGCGGCCGCACCGAGTGGGCGGTGCTGCTGGCGCCGCTGTGCACCGGTGCGCTCATCGTGCTCGCGTACGGGCAGGTGGAGCGCGACAGCGCCGAGCGCGAACGCCTGCTCGGCGAGCTGGTCGAGGCCAAGTCGCGGCTCGCCGAGACCGAACGGGAGGCCGGGGTGCTGTCCGAACGCGAGCGTCTCGCGCGGGAGATCCACGACACCGTCACGCAGGGCCTCACCAGCGCGCTGCTGCACCTCGAGGCGGCCGACGAGGTGTGGGAGCGGTCCGGGCAGCGGGCCCGCGACGAGGTGCGCACCGCGACGGCGTCACTGCGCGAGAACCTGGTCGAGACCCGCGACCTGGTCCACTACCTCAGCTCGCCCGACCTCGAGTCCCAGTCGCTGGACGCGGCCCTGCTCGCCGCCGTCCGCGGGTACGTGCCGTCGGCGCAGCTGCGGGTGATCGGCGAGCCGGTGGGGCTGCCGTCCGACGTCGAGCACGCGCTGCTGCGGATCGTGCAGAGCGCGGCGTCGAACATCCGGCGGCACGCGCAGGCGCAGACTGTGGGGGTGACCCTGACGTATCTGCCCGACGCCGTCGCCCTGGACGTGTTCGACGACGGTGTCGGCTTCGTCGTCGGCGAGACCGGCGGGTTCGGGCTCCCGGCGATGCGCCAGCGCGTCGAGGCCCACGGCGGCACGTTCTCGGTGGAGAGCGCGCCCGGCGAGGGCACCGTCGTGGCGGCGCAGATCCCGATCGGCGGTGCGTCGTGATCTCGGTGCTGCTGGTCGACGACCATCTCGTGGTGCGGGCGGGGTTGCGGGCACTGCTGGATTCGCAGCCGGACCTCGACGTGATCGGCGAGGCCGACACCGGTGAGGACGCCGTCACGATGGCCGCCGAGCGCACCCCCGACGTGGTGATGATGGATCTCGCGCTCGGGTCCGGGATCGACGGTGTGGAGGCCATCCGGCGCATCCGCACCGACCGGCCGGAGCAGCCGGTCCTGGTGTTCACCACGTACGACACCGACGCGGACGTGGTGCGCGCGCTCGACGCCGGCGCGATCGGGTATCTCCTGAAGGACTCTGCGCCGCAGGATATCTTCGGCGCGATCCGCGGCGCGGTGGCGGGCCGCAGCGTCCTGTCGCCGCCGGTGGCGTCTCGGGTGCTGGAGCGGATGCGACGCCCCGATCAGGCGCTGACCGCCCGCGAGGCCGAATTGTTGAGCCTGCTGGCCGAGGGCCTGACCAACAAGGAACTCGGCAAGAGATTGTTCATCAGCGAGGCCACGGTGAAGACGCACCTCGCGCATATCTACGCCAAGCTCGGCGTCGACTCGCGGGCCGCCGCGGTCTCGATCGCCCTGCGGCGGGACGGGATTCGATGAATATGACCGGGTTTTCCACGCTCCGGGTGCCCGGCAGGCCCACCCTCGCGCACGTCGATCCGGACGTGCTGGAGACGTATCGATTCGCCGACGGCGGCGGGTTCCCGGAGTCCTATCGCGGGTTCGTTCGCAGTCTCGGCTGGGGCAGGCTGTTCGGGCTGTGGCTCGTGTACCCGCCCGTTCTCGAGGGTTATGCGGACGGCTGGCGGGCCCGGAGCAGGATCCTCACCGAGCGGCTCCGCGAGGCCTACCGCGACGGGCAGGACGAGGGGTACGACTGGATGATCGAGCCGGACGGCGACTGGTCGCTGGTCGATTCGCTCCAAGTCTTCGCTTTCAGCGAGAACGGGGATGTGCTGCTGTGGGACACCGCCGTTCGCGATGGTCGCGGCGAGTTCCCGGTGTACTGCTCACAGAAGATGAATTCGCTGCGGCTGCTCGGGCCATCGCTGGAGGCGGCGGCACCGCTACTGCGGGCCGAGGCCGCGGCCTTTGTGTCCGACTTCGACTTCGAACCCCTGACGGCGGCAACGACTATCGTGACGACCCGAACCTGACGGGGATCGCTCAGGACTCCGGTGTGGCATCCGTGGCGTCGCCCGCGCCGGCGTCGTCACCCGCCAGGATCAGGTACAGCGCGCGTCGTGCGTCGGTGAGCACCTTCTCCGCGGCAGCGAGTTGTGCTGCCGTACCGGACGCCTGGACCTGTCGGGCGGCACCGTGCAAATCGTGAAGCGGTCCACGCAGGTCCGGTCCGGATCCCGCGAATGCGAATGGGTCGCCCCAGGATTCGGCGTTCTGCTCAACGTACTCGCGACCGGAGTCGGTGAGCGTGACGAGCTTGCGGCCACCCTCGGCGGTCGTCTGCACCAGGCCCTCGTCCTCCAACTGCTGGAGGGTCGGGTAGATCGCGCCGGCGCTGGGACGCCAGGCCCCGTTGGTGCGATCGGTGATGGTCTGCATCAGCTGGTAGCCGTACATCGAGTCCTCCTGCAGCAGAAGCAGGACGGCTGCGCGGACGTCGCCGCGACCTGCCCGGCGCGGGCCGCCGCGCCCGCGGGGTCCGCCGTGTCCACGACCGCGACCGCGACCGCCACGCATGCGCGGATCCTCGCCGTCGAACGGACGGTGGTGGCGGCGCTGACGGCCCATCTCCTCGCCCCAGGCGGGGTGTCCGTGCATCTGATCCGGCCCTCGCCGGTGGTTCATGTTCCTCATCGGTTTCTCCTTTCGTCCTTAACCGACACACTCACGATATATCGTGATCGTATCTTTGAAAAGGGTGGCGTGAGTCACTGGTGACCACGACGGGATCTGCGGTGGAACCGTGTGAGCGGTGCATGCGTCTGATCCAATGGGCGAATCGTCGTGAAACGAGGGGGAAGCGTGAGGTCAGTGCGTCGGTGGGGAGTTCCTGCTCTTGCAGCAGTTGGAGCGCTGACTCTGGTCGGGTGCGGGTCGACGAGCGTCGAGGGGCAGGCCGAGACGGCGAAACCCCAGGCTGGGGAGCCGGCGTTCGATCCGTGCAGCATCCCTGAGGACGTGCTGCGCACGATCGGGGTCGACCCTGCATCGCAAGAGCGCGACATCATGGACGTCAAGCAGCCGGGCTGGGGTCTGTGCAGTTGGAACGAGCCTGACCGCGCCTTCTACTTCACGATCTTCGCCACCAGGATGTCGATCGACACGATCCTTGCGAATGAACGCACTGTCGACCCAACCTCGATCGATCTCGCCGGACGCAATGCGTTCACCATCCGCGAGAAGTCCGACACCCGTAACGAGCACTGCGATGTCCTGGTCGCCGCCGGGCCGGACACGCTGATGGTTCGAACTGACCTCGGCAAGGGCCTGCCGCCCTCCGAGAGTCCGTGCCCGCAGGCGATCAAGAACGCGCAACTCCTCGAACCATCCCTGCCCCGCTGACGGAAGGCCCCAACCATGTGGATGAACCCCTCCTGGCCCGAACTCGGCGCGATGGTCGATGCGGGCGAGCTCTTCCTCGAGCCGGGCATCGCCGAGAAGTGCGCGGCGCGCTGCGAACAGTTGCGTTTCGAGCTCATGGACCTTGAACGACGCACCAAGCGTCTCGCCAGTATCGACGGCTTCGGGCATCTCCCATCCGGCGTCGCCCTGACCCGCAAGTTCGAGCAGAAGGCGTCGGGCGGCGAGTACCCACTCGACCAGGCGCTCACCGAGCACATCACAGTCGTCGAGCAGATGCAGTCCGTCTTCGAGAAGATCGCGCAGAACTTCACCGCCACCGAGGAATCCAACGCGCAGCGGTTCACCGGGATCGATCCCGGTCACTGACACACAACCGAAGTGCACCAACGGAATCCGACGTCCACGCGCAGTTTTGGAGAGGATAGAAGAACGTGGGGCGACACGTCATTTCGGCCGCCATCGCCGTCATTGCGTTCGGCAGACCGCGGATCGACGAGTGTCGAGGGGCAGGCAACCACGCCGACCCCCGAGCAGGGCGAGCCCGCGTTCGATCCATGCACCGTGCCCCATGACGTGCTGCGCACGATTGGGGTCGATCCGGTATCCGAAGAGCGCGACATCATGGACGTCAAGCAACCTACTTGGTGGTGAGGTACTCCCCGATGGCCTCGGTGCCGCCTACGCTGCCGAGTCCGGACTCTGCTGGAATGACGCCTGCTCGACAGCGCAATTCGCCGTGTCACCAGGGTTGGGACGGGGTCACCGAGAGTCTCGGTTCGGGAGCACCGGGAGTGCCCGGGCGGCGGATGTCGGCCCGAGGAACGCGAAAATGCGTGCTCGACGGCTACCGGAGAGGGGAGAATCCGGGAGCCGCCGAGCAGGTCGGGAGCGCTGCGGGATCAGTTGGCTGCGGCTACGGCGTTCGTCCCTTCAGGCGCACGTGCGTCGAGCACGTCGGCGTCGTCGTATTGGGGGCGACGGAGAGACAAGCGATGCTCAGCACGCACATGCCCACCACGATGCCGATGACCGGCCAGATGCTGCCCGTCGCCTCATACAGTAGCGTCGAGGCGAGTGGGGACAGGCCACCGAAGATCGCGCCGGCACCCTGGTAGGCGAGCGAGATGCTCGTGTACCGCGCCTGCGGGCGGAACATCTGCGCCAGCACGGTCGCGATGGGGCCGTAGGTGGCGGCTAGCACCAACCGCATTACCGCGAAGGCGAGGACAATCAGCACCACCGATCCGGTGTGGAGGACGAGGAACTGCGGCGCGGCCATCACGGCGACCGCCACCAGGCCGTAGATCACCACACGGACGCGGCCCATGTTGTCGCCGAGCTTCGCGATCGCGAGCGTCGCCACCAACTCGACCACCGCCGCCACGCTGAGTGCGTTGAGGATCAGGGTCTCGGAGAGGCCGATCTCCGGGCCGGTGGCGTACGCCGTGATGAACGTCGTGAGGATGTAGTAGCCACCGATAGCGATCGGCAGCGCACCGATGCCGAGGAGGATGGTCCTCCAGTTGCTCGAGATCGCGCGCGTCAGCGGCAGTCGCGTGTCGACCGCCTCCTCGGCCGCCTCGGCCTCGAACACCGGAGACTCCTCGACCTTCAGTCGAACCACCAGGCCGACGAGGATGAGCAGCGCCGAGGTAAGGAACGGAACGCGCCAGGCCCAGTCGTGTAGGGCCCCGTCGCCGAGGGTGGTCAGGATACTGAAGAAGCCCGTGGCGAGCAGGGCGCCCGCCGGGTTCCCGAGCTGGGCGAACGCCCCGTAGAACGTCTTGCGATCGTCCGGAGCATGTTCCACGGCCATTAGCACCGCGCCGCCCCATTCGCCGCCAACCGCCAGGCCCTGAACGAAGCGCAGGAGTACAAGCAGGATCGGAGCGAGCGCGCCGACCTGCCCGTAGGTGGGGAGCACGCCGATGAGGACGGTGCTGCCACCCATCATCGTCAACGTCATCACCAGCGCGGTACGGCGCCGATGCGGTCACCGATGTGCCCGAAGACGATCCCGCCGAGCGGCCGGGCGAAGAAGCCGACCGCGAACGTCGCGAACGACGCGGCGATGCCGGTCAGGCGTCCGGTGTCCGCGGGGAAGAAGACGTGGCCGAAGACCAGCGCCGCGGCGGTGGCGTAGATGTAGAAGTCGTACCACTCGATCGTCGTGCCGACGAATGCCGCGAACGCGGCCTTGCGGGCCTTCCCGATCTGTACCTGCTCCGCCGGTGTCCGGTCGGTCGTGCTGCGCCCGCTCACAGCCGGCCCTGAGGGGAGGTCGCGACGCCGGCCGGACGGTTGGAATGAGCGATCTCTCCGTCGATCCAGGTGTCCAGGACCGCAATGCTTGCCAGGCGCTCGGCGTCCTCGGTCAGCGGGTCGCTGTCCAGGACGACGAAGTCGGCACGCTTGCCCGCCGTGATGCTGCCGAGGTCGGCTTCGCGGCCCAGCGCCCGTGCGCCGTTCAGGGTGTGGGCCTCGAGTGCTTGCTCGGCCGTGATCTCGAGGGTGCGGGGGCCCAGGCGGTGGCCGAGTCGGGTCAGCCGGGTGACGGCGGCCTGCATGGCCTCGAGCGGTTTCGGCTCCGCCACGGGAGCGTCCGAGCTGATCGTGACCGGAACGGACGCCTCGACGAACTCGCCGAGCGGATTGAAGCGCTCGCCCGGGGTGCCGATCGCGGCGGTGACGCCTTCGCCCCAGTTGTAGTAGTGCTGCGGCTGGTTGACCGGGAACACGCCCAGCGTCCGCATCCGGGCAATCTGCTCGGGGGTGGGGAGCCCGCAATGCTCGATGCGGTGGCGGGCATCGGATTCGGGGCGGGCCTTCTGGGCCGCTTCGATGGCGTCGAGCACCATGTCAATCGCGGTGGGCGACTGGGCGTGGGTCGCGGTCTGCAGACCTGCGTCGTGCGCCTTCGCGATGAGCGCCGCGTAGTCCCTGGGCTCGTGGTAGAGCTGTCCCGTGCGGCACGGGTCGCCGACGTAGCCGTCGGGGAAGTAGGCGGTCCAGCCGCCGAGGGTGCCGTCGGCGTAGAACTTGATGCCGCCGAACGCGAGCTTGGAGTTGCCGAACGCTCCGTGCATGCCGGTGTCGAGCACGTGGTCTAGCAGGTGGCTGAGCATGTACATGCTCACCCGGGTGCGGAGGTTGCCGGTCTCGGCCAGGCGTAGGTACATGTCGAACTCGCGCCGGGTCACCTGGCAGTCGCCGATGGTCGTGACACCGCCGGCGAGGAACCGCTCCTGGGCGACACCGAGCTGGCGCAGGTGCTCCTCGGGCTCGTCCTCGAGGTGGAAGTTGGGGCCGTGGTGACCCACCTTGACGCCGTTCACGCCGGTGAGGATGTTGCAGGCCGCGTCGGACAACTCGCCGGTGAGATCGCCGTCGGCGTCACGGAAGAACACGCCGCCCTCGGGATCGGGGGTGTCGCGGGTGACGCCGTGCAGCTCGAAGGTGTAGCTGTTGACCACGCCGCCGTGGCCGCTCGCGTTCATGAGGTAGACCTCGCGGTCCGTCGCGACCTGGTCGAGCTCGTCCTTGCGGGGATGGCGTCCCTCGGCGAGGTTGCTCTGCTCGTAGCCATATCCGCGCACCGGCACGCCCTCCGGAGCCGTTTCGGCTGCTTCGCGGAGCAGGGCAATGATCTCGGGGATCGAGCGTGCGTACTCCGGTCCGCAGTCGACCCAGCTGAGCATCTGACCGAACATCAGGGGGTGGGCGTGCGGATCGACGAAGCCCGGCACCACGGTAGCGCCGGCGAGATCAACGATGCGCGGCGATGCGACGCCCAGCCGGGTGGACTCGGCGCGGCACTGCTCGAGCGTGCCCACGGCGGCGAAGCGGTTGCCGTAGACGAGGAAGGCTTCGACCTCGGGTTGGTCGGGGTCGACGGTGCGGATGGCTCCGCCAGTGACGATCGTGGCGGTCGCATCCAGTGGGGAGCGCTCGGGGTCGAATAGCTTGCGCATCGGGATCCTTAGTGTGGTCTCGGTCACGGGGTGTGGGCGAAACTACGCCGGTTTCGCGTGGTGACGCAATGCATGTGAGCTGCGCAGACGGTCTGTATCAGCAGATTTGTAGCATCGGCGTGGATGAAAGCACCGAATCAGCCACCTATCAGTGATTAGGCTGCGAATATGTTCGACCGGATCGGCAGAAAGTTCTTCGCGAGAAATTCGGGAGTCGGTAGGTGAAGGCAGATCTGGATGCGCGGATCATCGCCGCGCTGCAGCGGAACGGACGGGCCACGTACCGAGAACTTGCCGAGGAGGTGGGCGCGCCTCGCGCCGCCGTGTCGGCCCGTGTGCAGGAGCTGATCGAGTCCGGTGTGATCGAGGTGGTGGCCGTCGCGAGACCCGAGCTACTCGGCATCAACGCGATGGCGCACGTCTCTATCACGGTGGCCGACGAGGTGGAGCCCGTGGCCCGGGCGATCTGCGCGAGTCCGTCCGCGGTCTACGTGTCCGCGGTCACCGGCTCGTACCACCTGTTGGCCGAGCTGCGGGTCCAAACGGACCGGGACCTCTACGACGAGATCGCCGAGATCCGGGCCCTGCCGGGGGTGCTGTCGGTGAGTACCTTGTACTACTCCGACGTGCTGCGGGGGTGTTCATGCCGCAGGGGCCGCTCAGTCCTCAGATGTCCCTGGATGACACCGACGTAGCGATCATCGATCACCTGTCCACCAACGGCCGGATGCCATTCCACGAACTCGCGCATCGGACCGGGCTATCGCAGAGCGCGGTACGCAACCGGGTGCACAACCTCGTCGCGAGCACCGCAGTGCGGGTGGGGGCGGTCGTCAAACGGCGCGGGACAGCCGGTCGCTCGCCGTCGGCTTCGGCGTCGGGCTCGGCGCAGGCGGCGGGGCGGCCTCCGATTCGATCGGTGAGCTGCCGGGCATCGAGTTCCTCGCCCGCACGCTCGGCCGGTACGACCTCGTCGGGACCCTCGTCGCCGATTCGTCGGCCGCAGTGTTCCGGATACTCGAGCGGATGCGGGCGCTCGACGGTGTGGTGACCGTGGACTCGTGGACGCACCTCGAGGTGTACAAGGAGCGCTACACCGGGACGGTGCCGCGACCTCGACGAGCTGGTCGGACGCCCGCGAACCAGGCCTGACTGAGTGCGCGGCGACAAGCCGTACTCGTCGCGTGCACACCGAGAGTTGCTACGGCGCCGCGGAATCGGTGCAGTGATCGCCGAACGCTCCGATCAGGCTGGGCACCGCCGCCGACGCGGTTCACACGGTGTAGCCCGGGCGTTCGACCCGCGCGACGATCGCGGCCGCAATGTTGTCGAACAGGCGCTCGCCGACCACATGGCGGTCGTCGAGGAGATGCAGTCGGTGTTCGAGAAGGTCGCGCAGAACTTCACCGCCACCGAGGAATCGAACGCGCAGCGGTTCACCGGGATCGAGCACGGCCGCTGATGCGTAGCCACACCGGCCTCGGCACACTCCCGACCTAAGCCTCCTCTGTGAGCTCCGCGAAGTCCTCCGTGTATCCGAGGAGTAGCACCGATGACCCCCGAAGCGCGTCCCCGAGCTCGTTCCAGGCGACGGCGTCGGGCTGCCCGTACAGCTCCTGCAGATCGGCGATCAGGGCCTCTATGTCGCGTTGCTCGGGATCGAGGACGCTGAGGAAGCCGAGCGTGGACGCGCCGATCCCGACCAGCGCGTACCCATGCCGCTCGCCCATACGGCGCGCCACCGCGTGGCATTCGAACGGCGTCAAGTCGCAGGCGAAGTAGCCGTTCGGGAGGTCGGCGAGCAGATCGGTGTCGTCCGCGGTCGGCAGGCACTGCACCACGTGCACGTCGTCCACGACCAGACCCGGGTCGCGATTGAGCGCCACCAACGCCTCGATGTCGCTCGGCGCCGTGACGAGCGAGCTACCCACGTCCTCCCAGCGCACAGCCCGGTCCGGATCTCGGAGTGCCGCTCTGGCCGACTCGAACACCGCTGTGTCGTAGGCGGCGAGCGCGTCGTCGGTGTCGTCGTCCGGGTACGCGATGTCCCCGTCCAGCTCGTGCTTGGCGCGCGCGTGTCCGCTCGTGTAGAGGCACTGGTTCGGATCGTCGAGCGTCAGGAAGCACCGGCCGTCATGGCGATGCGCTGCCTCGACCCGCCAAAATGCCGCGAGCAGCGCATCGAACGACGTCGCGTCGGAGATGAGCGCGACGCTGAGGTCGTTCACGCCGCGGTGCCCCTCATTCGGCAGCGCCCGAAGGACGGCGCCTTCCACTTCGCCGTAATCCACCGGCTGTCGGGTGCCGGATCCGGAACGTTCCGCCATCGCTGCTTCCTCCATCAGGGATCGATCCTCCCGCGTCCTGTCGATTCTCATCGGAAGTGCGAGCCCGACGGGAACTCAGGTACCGCTCGGACAGCCTGAACGTGCCGTGAGGTCCCGTTGGCGGCAACCGGACGTCAGTTCGGGGCCTTGAGCTGCATCCACGCGAGGACGTCGAGCACCCGCAACGCCGGCACCGAGGCGTCCAGCCCCGCGGCCACCCGCAATCCGACGAGACGGCGATGAAGCTCCCCGTCGTTCGCACGCAGCGCCTGCCGCACGGCCTCGTAGTGCGCCTGCTTGGTGCCCAGGACCTCGCCGATCACACGGTCGTAGATCGGGAACAGCCGCGGCCGCTTCCGCGCTATCAGCTTGGACGCGACCGTCCGCCCGACACCGGGCACCGTCCACAGCGCGGCCTCGAGCCGACACACCGGCGACTCGGGCGCCAGCGCGTCCTCGTCCACGAGATCGCGGTCGGGCCCGACCGCGGACAGCAGCCCCGCGAACTCGTCGCGTCGCTCGCGCAGGATGACGTCGGCACCGTCCGGCGACACCTCGACCGAGAGGAAGGTGACCGCGACGAGGTCGTCGGCGGTGAAGACGTCGACGTCGTGCTCGCGGGTTCCGGTGGAATCCCACCCGTCCCACAGCGCCCCGCTGCGAACCCGACCGGTCTTGATCCAAGGCTCGCGGAAGTACCGCTGCAGCACCTCGACGGCGGCATCGTCGTCGCCGGTGGCGAGGACCTTCGGGAGCCGAATCGTCATGTCAGGCATCTTCGTTCATCGCATCGAGGACGTACTGCGCGAACGAGCGGTTGTGGTACTGCGCGAACGGGCCGCGCCCCTTTTCACCAGCTGCTCGGCGAGCGGCCGGATCGTCGTCTCGTCGAGCGGCAGTTCGAAGAACTGGTCGTCGGCGCCCTCGTCGGAAAGGAACCAGTCGATCAGCACGCCGTCCCCGCCTGCGGACGCGTGTTCGGTCTGCTTGAAGCGCAGCAGCGGGTTGGCCATCACGAGGCCGTCGAGGCTGTATCCGGTGGAGCGCATCAGGGCGGACAGCGACGTGAACAGCACGGTGCGGAAGTCGACGGTCTCGCCGTTCTCCGTGTAGCGCTCCACGTAGAGCACTTCCATCGGGCCGATGTTGAGCGTGAACAGACGTTCACGTTCGGCGGTCTTGTTCGTGGTCGGCAAGCAGCTCAGGGTCCACTCGTCCACCTCCACCGCGGCCGGGTCGTCGAACGCCGACGCAAGATAGCCGGCAATCAGATCGACCACCACGTCGAAGAACGGGTCGGTCTGCAGCAGCTTGAAGTTGGCCTCGGTCGCGGCAGGGTGGATGTCAGTCATGGATGATCCTCGAGTCGTGGGGCGACCTTCGAGGATACTGCGCCGATGTTCATCGACTCGGCGCCAGAGGCGCCCCTCAACCTCACGCGCTCGACGACTCCATCCGGTAGTCGTCGAGCGGGAACCGCCGCGCCTCCGCGAAGGCGTTGGCCGTCGACGTAGGTCGCAGCAGCGCGGCCTCGCCGTGCTGGTTGAAGTAGTACGACCGGGCCGAGCCGCAGCTGCCGCCGTAGAAGACGGAGTCGTCGAGGTTCGCGGTCATCCGGTCGAGGAACCGGGTGTTGGCGTCCTCGGTCACCTCGAAGACGTCGGAACCCCGCCTCCGCATCTCGGTGAGCAGCCGGGTCATGTGCGCCATCTGCGATTCGATGGTGGTGAAGTACGACAGCCCGCTGTACGAGTACGGACTCGCGAGCGTGAGGAAGTTCGGGAACTTCGGCACCGCGACACCCTCGTACGCCTGGAAGCGGTTGTCGCGCCACCACTTCCCGAGGTTGAGACCCTCGCGTCCAATGACCTCGATAGCGGGGAAGTTCACGTCCCACAGGTTGAACCCGGTCGCCAGAATCAGGGTGTCGATCTCGGTGCGCCGGCCGTCGGCGGTGACAATGGCGTCCGGTTCGATCCGCGTGATCGACGTCGTCTCCAGGTTCACGTTCCTCTTGGTGAACGTGCGGTAGTAGTGGTTGGAGAATGTCGGTCGCTTGCAACCGAAGTCGTAGTCGGGCGTCAGTTTCCGGCGCAGGTCGGCATCACGCACCTGCGCCCGCAGGAACAGCTTCGACGCGGCCGCGGCACCCTTGTTGAGGAACTTCACCTGCCGGTAGTGCAGCACGGCGCTGACCATGATGCCCTCGAGAATTGTGTCGCTGACGGCGCGGGCCACGCGCTGCGTCACCGGCACCCGCGAGAAGAGCCGTTGCACCACAGAGGGAATCGGCACGTCGACCTTCGGTACCACCCAGATCGGGGTGCGCTGGTAGACGGTGAGCTCCGCGGCCGTGCGGGCCACCTCGGGGATCAGTTGGACGGCCGTCGCACCGGTGCCGATGATCGCGGACCTCGACCCCGCCAGGTCGATGTCGTCCTCCCACGCGGTGGTGTGCAGGACGCGGCCGGCGAATGTGTCGATGCCGTCGATGGCCGGCAGCTGTGGCTGCGACAGGAACCCGGTCGCGGTGAGCAGGTAGCGCCCGGTCACCTGCTCGCCACCGTCGATCGACACCACCCAATGCCGTGCGTCCTCGTCCCAGCGGGCGCCGGTGACGACCGCCCCGAACCGCATGTACCGGCGCAGGTCGTACTTGTCGGCGACGTGCTCGGCGTACCGCTTGAGTTCGGCACCCGGCGCGAACAGCCTCGACCAGTGCGGATTCGGTTCGAAGGAGTACGAGTACGTGACCGAGGCGATGTCCACGGCCAGGCCCGGGTAGCGGTTGACGTGCCACGTGCCGCCGAGGTCGTCCTCGCGCTCGAGGATCGCCAGATTCGTCAGGCCGAGCCCGTTCAGGGCGATGGCCGCACCCATTCCACCGAAGCCGGCACCGACGATCACGGCGTCGTACTGCGTGTTCCGATCCACCGCTACACCCTCCCCAGATATATGTCACTCCCAGTATCACTCATCTTCGCGGGTGTGGCCAGGGTTTCGGCGCGATCAGTCGCCGACGCCCGCACCGACCGTCCGGGCTCAGCCGCGCGTGCCGGCCGTGGCGACCGCGTCGATCTCGACCGTCGCGCCGTACGGCAGCCCACTCACCTCGACGAAGGTACGGGCCGGACGCGGGGCGTCGAAGAGACGCTCGAACTGTCGGTTCGCCTCCTCGCGCAGCGACAGGTCCGTGACGAAGTAGGTGAGCTTCACGACGTCCTTCAGTTCGCCACCCACGGTCGCCAGTCGCTCGACCATCCGGTCGACCGCGGCGTCGAGCGCCTCGATGCGGCCCTGCACCGGAACTCCCGTCGCATCGACGGACAATGCGCCGGAGACGAATACGAGCCCTGCGGCAACGAACGCAGGGCTGTACGGGTGGTCGGCGGACACCTCGGTCATGGACATCGAGTACTCCCTCTGCGGTAGGCAGCAACGAATTTCACCCAGACCATAGCCCAGCCGGATCAGGATTCCGGTCGACCACGAGGTGATCGCGAAAATCCGCTATGCGCAGGGCGTTACGGCACCGACGCCGGTATCACCATTCCGGACCGGACATCGCCGCGTGCCGCCGATCGGATCTGCCCCGCCGCGACATCCACGATCTCGATCCGACCGATGCCTCGGACCCCGGTGGGAGGACGGCGGGACGGTCAGATCCCACACGCACTCGTCCCGACGCGTCCGTCAGGGTCGACGTGGAGCCGTTGTCGACGTCGCGGGGGCCGGTGCCACTCCAGCGACGAACCCAGCCGGACAGGGCTGGGCGGGACGCGCCCAGGGACCGATCCGTGCCGACTACGGTGGCGCCGTCCGTGACGGTCCCCACGATCGACGTGCGCGCTTGGGGAGTTGTCGGGGATCTGCCGTACGTTTTCCGACGTGACAGAACCCTGGTCTCCCGCGCAGGTCGCGGCCGCCGCGCCCGATCCGGCGTCGCTGACGGCCGCCCGCGGTCTGGCGTCGAAGTGGACGAACACGGGCCGCAGCGACACCGCCCTGTGGGGCTCGTGCGGCGGCAGCGGCACGAACCCGTACCTGGCGGTGGTCGACCTGACGGGCCCCGCGTACCGCTGCTCGTGCCCCAGCCGCAAGTTCCCGTGCAAGCACGCCGTGAGCCTGCTGCTGCGCTGGGCCGACGGCGCCGTGCCCGTCGCCGAGGCCCCCGAGTTCGTCACCGACTGGCTCGCCACCCGGGCGGCCCGCTCAGCCGCGACCCCGGCGGCACCAACGAAGGCGACGCCCGACCCGGCGACCGCCGAGCGCCGCACCGAGCGGATCGCCGCCGGCCTCGACGAGCTGGACCGGTGGCTCACCGACCGGATCGTCGCCGGCCTCGGCTCGGTCCCGCACGACGCCGCCGCCTACGACGCGATCGCCGCCCGCATGGTCGACGCGCAGGCGCCGGGTGTCGCCTCGACCCTGCGCTCCCTGCCGTCACTCGTCGCCACCGACCCGGACTGGCCGGCGCCGTTGCTCACCGAGTACGCGCGCCTGCACCTGCTGGTCCGCGCATTCCGCGACCGCGACCGGCTGCCGGAGCCGCTCAACCGGTCGGTGCAGACGCACCTCGGGGTCCCCGTCCGCGCCGACGACGTGCGCACCGAACCCGCAGTCCGCGACCGCTGGCAGGTGCTGGCGGTCCGCACCACCGACGAGGGCCGTTTGGTGACCCGTCGGGTGTGGCTGCGTGGACGCGACTCCGGCCGGTGGGCACTGCTGCTCGACTTCGCGCACGGAAGCGCCCAATTCACCACGGCCGCACCGATTCCGGGAACGCTCGTCGACGCCGACCTGCGCTTCTACCCCGGGGCCGCGCCACTCCGGGCGCAGCTCGGCACCCAGCACGCCGCTCCGGAGCCGTTCACCACCCTGCCCGACGCCACCGACCCGGCCACCGCCCTTGCCGGCTACGCCGCCGCGCTCGCCGCCGACCCGTGGATCCGCTCGTGGCCGATGCTGCTCGCCGACGTCACCCCCACCGTCACCGCGGGCACCTGGCAGGTCGTCGACCGCACCGGCCGGGCCCTGCCCGTCGGCGGCGACGACACCGCGCGCTGGCAGCTGCTCGCCGTCTCCGGTGGCCACCCGGTCACCGTGTGCGGCGACTGGGACGGCACCGCCCTGCTGCCCGTATCCGTGTTCGACGCCGGTGCGGTGATCGCCGCGTGATCCGCCCCTACCCGGAATCTCTCACGGCGACAGCGCTTCTCGGCACCGCTCGTTCGACGGTGTCGCTGGCCGGCCTGCACACCGCGGACGCCGCGACCGCCCTCGACGGCGGCGACCACGCTGCGACGTTGCTCGCGGCGGCGGCACTGGAATCCACGTTCCTCGCCGGTGCGACCGCGCCCGCCGCGGCTTCGGTCCCGACGCCAGCCCCCGACGATCCGCGGCCGCTGCTGCCTGAGGCGGCGGCGACGCGGTTGCGGTCCCTGCTCGTCGTCGACTCCCCGCTGCTGCCCGAATGGTTCGACGCCGCATCGGGTTTCCGGCCACCATCGGACCTGCTCGTCGACCTGCTCGGTGCCGCCGTCCGGCTCGCCCAGTACCGGGACGGACTGGTCGCGCTCGCGGGACCGCGCGGCCAGTGGCTGGCCGCCCGCAACCCCGACTGGGCCTCGCTGCGCGCCCCAGACCCGGCCGACGACGAGGACTGGCGCCACGGCACCCCTGCCGCGCGGCGGCGCTGGTTCGCGGCGCTGCGGCGCAGCGATCCGGCCGCTGCGACCGCTCTGCTGTCGACTGCTTGGCGGTCCGAGAACGCCGAGCAGCGCGCCGCCCTGGTCACCGAACTGGCGACCGGCCTCGGCCCGGACGACGAACCGCTGCTCGAGCAGGCCCTCGACGACCGCAGCCTGCGCGTGCGGCAGGCCGCGGCGGGAGTGCTGCGACACCTGCCGGGCGCCGCGTACCGGGAGCGCATGGCGCAGCGGCTGCGGGACTGGATCCACGTCGCCGACGCCGCCGTCGCCGTGACGCTGCCCGAACGACTCGACGAGGCGGCACTGCGGGACGGCCTCGACGACCGCAGCGCACCGCGCCCGGACGTCCGGCTGTCCCTGGTGGTGCAGGCCGCGCCGATCGCGGTGTGGACCGAGATCGGCGTCACCCCGGAAGATCTGCCGCACGTGACGGTCGCGGAGCCGTTCACGTCGGCGCTGGAGGCGGCCTGGTCCGCGGCGGTCGCCGCCCAGGGCGACGCCGACTGGGCGGTGGCGCTGCTGCGCCGCGACAGCACCGTCGACACGCAGGTCGCGGCCCACCTGCCGCGCGACATCCTGGTCGCGCGCCTGCGGGCCACCCGCGAGGGCGCGCTACCGGATCCGAGCCTGCTCGCGGCGCTGGCGGCGCCGTGGCCGCTCGACGTGGCCGCCGCGGTCATGGCCGGGGTGTACGCGTCCCGCCTACGGACCGCCGAGCTGCGGCACACCGTCGACCTGCTCGCCCACCGCGCCCCGTTCGATCTCGAGTCGGCGCTGTCCGACGCCGCGACCCGCACCGGAGACCTCGACCGACTGGCGCTGTTCGCGGCCGCCGCCGACATCCTCACCCACCGCCGACACCTTCACGAGGAGCTGACGTGACCGACACCCTGACCGCCGAGCCGGCCCTGCTGCGCCCGCACGCCGAGCAGCAGTACGCGCACGAACTGGCGGCGCTGGCCGCGGCCGACGACCGTCCGCGCCCGCCGTCGTGGAAGCTGTCGCCGCACGCCGTGGTGACGTACCTCCTCGGCGGCACGCTCCCCGACGGCACCATGATCACCCCCAAGTACATCGGCCCGCGGCGCCTGATCGAGGTGGCCGTCGCGACCCTCGCCACCGACCGCGCCCTGCTGCTGCTCGGTGTCCCCGGCACCGCGAAGACGTGGGTGTCCGAACACCTGGCGGCGGCGATCTCGGGCGAGTCGACGCGGCTGGTGCAGGGCACCGCCGGCACCGCGGAGGAGGCCGTCCGCTACGGCTGGAACTACGCGCGACTGCTCGCGGAGGGCCCGTCCCCGCCGCGGTGGTGCCGTCGCCGGTGATGACCGCGATGCGTGACGGCGCCATCGCCCGGATCGAGGAACTGACCCGCATCCCCGCCGACGTGCAGGACGCGCTCATCACCATCCTGTCCGAGAAGACGCTGCCCGTGCCCGAACTCGGCACCGAGGTGCAGGCGGCGAAGGGCTTCAACGTCATCGCCACCGCCAACGACCGTGACCGCGGCGTCAACGATCTGTCGTCGGCGCTGCGCCGCCGCTTCAACACCGTCGTGCTGCCGCTGCCGGCCAGTGCCGACGACGAGGTCGCGATCGTGGTCCGCCGCGTCGAACAGCTCGGCGCCGCACTGGAACTGCCGCCGGTGCCCGCGGCCGCGGAGGAGATCCGCCGCGTCGTCACGGTGTTCCGCGAGCTGCGCGACGGCGTCACCGTCGACGGCCGCACCAAGGTCAAGTCCCCGTCGGGCACGCTGTCGACCGCCGAGGCGATCTCGGCGGTGACCGAACGGTCTCGCGCTGGCCGCCCACTTCGGCGACGGCACCCGCGCCCGGCGGACGTCGCCGCCGGCATCCTCGGCTCGGTCCTCAAGGACCGGTGGCCGACCGGGTGGTGTGGACCGAGTACCTCGAGGCCGTGGTGCGCCACCGCACCGAGTGGGACGACTTCTACCGCGCGTGCCGCGAGGTGGCCGGGTGACCAACTCCCCCACCGGCGCGCAGGTGCGGGTGTTCGGCATCCGGCACCACGGGCCCGGATCCGCGCGGGCCGTGCTGCGCGCGCTCGACGCGTTCGAACCGGACACGGTGCTCATCGAGGGCCCGGCCGACGCCGACGCACTCGTCCCGCTCGCCATGGACGACCAGTTGCGGCCGCCGGTGGCGCTGCTCGGGTACGCCGCGAACGATCCTGCGCGCGCGGCGTTCTGGCCGCTGGCCGTGTTCTCACCGGAGTGGCAGGCGCTGCGGTGGGCGGTGTTCCACGACGCCGACGTGCGGTTCTGCGACCTGCCGGCGACGCTGGCCCTCGCCGCGGACCGCGACGCCGACGAGGCCGCCCGCCCGGATCCGCTGACCGCGCTCGCGGCGGCGGCCGGCTACGACGACTTCGAGCAGTGGTGGGACACCGTCGTCGAATCTCGTTCCCCCGGTGTCGAAGACACCCGAAGAACAGACGCCGAAGACGACCCGGCGGAGGCGTTCGACGCGATCACCGAGGCGATGGCGGCGCTGCGCGACGGCGTCGACCTCGACGACCACACTGCGCGGCGCGAGGCCCACATGCGGCAGGTGCTGCGCGCGACGATCAAGGCGGGGCGCTGCGGATCGCGGTGGTGTGCGGGGCGATGCACGCGCCCGCGCTGGCCGGACGCCTCGGCCCGGCCGCGCCGGACGCCCGACTGCTGCGCGGGCTCCCGAAGGTCAAGGCGTCGCTCACCTGGGTGCCGTGGACCCACTCCCGGCTGTCCGTCGCGTCCGGCTACGGCGCGGGCATCGTCTCCCCCGGCTGGTACGAGCACCTGTTCACCGCCCCCGACGACACGGTCGCGCGGTGGCTGACCCGGGTGGCGCGGGTGCTGCGCGCCGAGGACCTGCCCGTGTCGAGTGCGCACGTCATCGAGGCGACCCGGCTCGCGGACACGCTTGCGGCCCTGCGGGATCGGCCGCTGCCGGGTCTGGCGGAGGTCACCGAGGCCACCCGCGCGGTGCTGTGCGACGGCGACGAACTGCTGCTCGACCTGGTGACGCGGCGCCTGGTCGTCGGCGAGTCCCTCGGCGAGGTCCCCGACTCGACCCCGACCGTGCCGCTCGAAGCCGATCTGCAGGCGCGGTCGAAGTCGTTGCGGCTCAAGCGCTCCCCGTCGGACAAGGAACTGAATCTCGATCTGCGCACCGACCTCGACCGGCAGCGCTCGCAGCTGCTGCACCGGTTGCGGTTGCTCGAGGTGGACTGGGCGGTGCCCACCCAGTCCACGGTGCGCTCGACCGGCACGTTCCGGGAGACGTGGAAGCTGCGCTGGCGGCCCGAACTCGCGGTCGCGGTGGTGGAGGCGGCCCGCTGGGGCACCACCGTCGTCACCGCCGCCGAGGCCGTCCTGCGCGACCGGGCCGCCCGGCCCGACGTGACGCTGGCCGAGGTGACCGGGCTGCTCGAGCAGGCCCTGCTCGCCGACCTGCGCGGCACCGTCGCCGACCTGCTCGACGCGGTGGACACCGCCGCCGCGCTCGACCACGACGTCGCGCACCTGATGGCGGCGCTGCCGGCGCTGGTGCGCACCCTCCGGTACGGGGACGTGCGCGGCACCGACCTGTCGGCCCTCGACCGGGTCGTCGACGCCCTGCTGGTGCGCATCTGTGCGGGCCTGCCCGCGGCGGTGACCGGCCTCGACGCCGACGCCGCGGACGCGCTGCGCCGCGAGCTGGACGACGTCCACGCCGCGCTGACCCTGCGCGACGACCCGGCGTCGACCGCCCGGTGGCTCGACTCGCTGACGACGCTGGCCGGACGCGACGACGTCGACGGACTGCTCACCGGCCGCACCGTGCGCCTGCTGCGCGACGTCGGCCGCCTCGACACCGCCGACACCACCGCCCGGGTCGGCCGGGCGCTGTCGGCCGGTGTCGCGGCCGCGGCGAAGGCCCGGTGGATCGACGGGTTCGCCGGCGGCAGCGGACTGCTGCTGGTCCACGACCGGGACCTGCTCGCGCTGATCGACACCTGGGTGTCCGGGCTGCACGCCGACGAGTTCCTCGACGCGCTGCCGGCGCTGCGCCGCACCTTCGGCGGATTCGGCCCCGCGGAGCGCCGCACGCTCGGCGAGATCCTGCGCGACGGGCAGCGGGCCACCGCCGCCGACGTCGCCCTCGACACCGACCGCGGCGGTCGCGCCCTCACGGCCACCGCCCTGATCCTGGGGATTCCGGCATGAGCACACCGATCGACGACGAACGGATGCGCCGCTGGCGGCTGCTGCTCGGCGACGTCGCCGAGGCGTCCACCGGCGGGCTGGCGTCGGCGTCGGACACCGCGATGGACGCCGCCCTGTCCGCGCTGTACGACGACCCCGGCCCCACGGAGGGAAACCCTCGGCGCGGCGCCGGCCTCGGCGGGTCCGCACCGCGCGTGGCGCGCTGGCTCGGCGACATCCGCACCTATTTCCCCACCTCGGTGGTGCAGGTGATGCAGCGCGACGCGATGGACCGGCTCGGGCTGACCCAGCTGCTGCTGGAACCGGAGATGCTCGAGGCCGTCGAACCGGACGTCCACCTGGTGGGCACGCTGCTGAGCCTGAACCGGGTGATGCCGGAAACCACCAAGGCGACCGCGCGGCTCGTGGTGGAGCGGGTGGTCCGCGAGATCGAGGAACGCCTGGCGCGGGCCACCCGGACCGCGGTGACGGGGGCACTGAACCGGGCCGCCCGCACGACCAGCCCCAAGCTGCGCGACCTCGACTTCAACCGGACGATCCGGGCGAACCTGCAGCATTACCTGCCGGAGTACCGGACGGTGGTGCCGGAACGGCTGATCGGCTACGGCCGCCGGTCCCAGGCGGTGCAGCGCGACGTGGTCCTCGCGATCGACCAGTCGGGCTCGATGGCGTCGAGCGTGGTCTACGCGTCGGTGTTCGGCGCGGTGCTCGCGTCGATGCGGGCGCTGCGCACGTCGCTGGTGGTGTTCGACACGGCCGTCGTGGACCTGACCGAGAAGCTGTCCGATCCGGTGGACGTGCTGTTCGGCACCCAGCTGGGCGGCGGCACCGACATCAACCGCGCGATCGCCTACAGCCAGTCGCTGATCACCCGGCCCACCGAGTCGCTGTTCGTGCTGATCTCCGACCTGTACGAGGGTGGGATCCGGGCCGAGATGCTGACCCGGGTGGCCGCGATGCGCGACGCCGGCGTCCAGGTGGTGGTGCTGCTGGCGCTGTCCGACGACGGCGCGCCCGCCTACGACCGCGACAACGCGGCAGCGCTTGCCGCACTGGGTGTTCCGGCCTTCGCGTGCACCCCGGATCGGTTCCCGGAGCTGCTGGCCGTGGCGCTCGAGCGCGGCGACGTCGCCGCGTGGGCGCACCGGCACGACCTCGCGGCATCGGTCGGACCGGTGTGACGACCAGCAAGCGCCGCCGCCCGCCCCCGCGTTAGGGTTCAGTTCACCACGGCCGACCGAAGTGGTCGACCCGGACCGAAGGGAAGAGCAGTGGAAATCCAGGGAACCGCGGCACTGATCACCGGCGCAGCCTCCGGGCTCGGGCCGCCACCGCGAAGCGCTTCGCCGACGCGGGTGCCACCGTGTTCGGCCTGGACCTGGCCCAGTCCATCGAGCGCGCCGGCGACAACGTGCCGGCCGGCGTCACGTTCATCCCCACCGACGTCACGAGCGAGGCCGAAGTGCAGGCCGCGATCGACAAGATCGGCGAGTCGGGCGTTCCGCTGCGCATCGTCGTCAACTGCGCCGGTGTCGGTTGGGCGGGCCGCATCCTGTCGAAGAACGGCCCGCACGACCTGGAGCTGTTCCGCACCGTCATCACCGTCAACCTGCTCGGCACGTTCAACGTGATGCGCCTGGCGGCCAACGCGATGCAGCACCAGGCCACGGTCGACGACGCGGGCCAGCGCGGCATCGTCATCAACACCGCGTCGGTCGCGGCGTTCGAGGGCCAGATCGGCCAGATCGCCTACACCGCGTCCAAGGGCGGCGTGCACGCCATGACGATCACCGCGGCGCGTGACCTCGCGCAGGTCGGCATCCGCGTCAACACCATCGCCCCCGGCACCATCGACACCCCGATGCTCGCCGGTGTCACCGACGAGTACCGCAAGAATCTCGAGGCCGGCATCCCGTTCCCGTCGCGCCTCGGCAAGCCCGACGAGTACGCGCAGCTGGCGCAGTTCCTCGTCGAGCACGACTACCTCAACGGCGAGACCATCCGCATGGACGGTGCGCTGCGCATGGCGCCGCGGTAACCGCCGAATCGAAAAACATGATGCGCGTTCCTGATTCCGTTGCTACGGTGGCTGACATGCAGCGCGCAGCCATGAGCACGACGACGCCGGAGAGTGTCCCGGCGCGCTGACAGCTGACTCAGTACGAAGCCCCGGGGCGAGTGCCCCGGGGCTTCGTCGTCTGGTCACTCGCTCCCTGTCGCGAGGAGACCACGATGATCGACCACCGAAGACTCGGCCGCGAACTCGAACTGTTCGACACCGACCCCCTGATGGGTGCCGGGCTGCCGTACTGGCTGCCCGACGGCGCGGCGGTGCGGCACACCCTCGAGGAATACGTCCGCGACCTCGAACGACGCGCGGGCTACCGACACGTGTACTCGCCGGTCCTCGGCAAACGGGAGCTGTACGAGCTCTCCGGCCACTGGGCGCACTACCGCGACGACATGTTCCCGCCGATGAATCTCGGCTCCGAACAGGTGCTGCTGCGCCCGAGCCTGTGCCCGCACCACGCGCTCGTCTACCGGTCACGATCACACAGCCACCGCGAATTACCCTTGCGTATAGCCGAATTGGGTGGGATGTTCCGATCCGAACCGTCCGGCGTGCTCGGCGGCCTCACCCGCGTCCGGGCGATCCAACTCAACGACGCCCACGTCTTCTGCACCCCCGAGCAGGTCGCCGACGAGGCGTCCGCCGCGCTCACGCTCATCCGCCGCGCCCACGCGGCGCTCGGCATCGAGGCGTCGCGCTACCGCCTGTCGCTGCCCGGCCCCGGCGGCAAGTACGTCGACGACCCGCAGATGTGGCACCGCTCGGTGGCCGTCCTCACCGAGGTCCTCGACGCGTCCGGCCTCCCCTACGACGCCATCGCGGGCGAGGCCGCGTTCTACGGCCGAAGATCGACGTCCAGATCGCCGACGCCGCCGGTCGCGAGTCGACGCTGTCCACCGTGCAGGTCGACTTCCATCAGCCGAAACAGTTCGGGCTGCACTACGTCGGCCCGACGGCGCCAAACACCGGCCGGTGATGATCCACCGCAGCATCATCGGCAGCCTCGAACGCGTCGTCGCGCATCTCGTCGAAGCGCACGCCGGCGCGTTCCCCGCGTGGCTCGCGCCCACCCAGCTGGTGGCGCTGCCCGTCACCGACGCCGAGGCGGCCGACGCGGCGCGGCTGGTGGACCGCTGCAACGACCTCGGGCTGCGGGCCCACGCGGTCGATCGCGGTGACGGCACGCTCGGCGCGCGGATCCGGAGCTCCCGACGGGTGCCCTACCAGGCGGTGATCGGCGCCGAGGAGGCCGCGAACGGGCACGTCGCGCTGCGCCTTCGGGACGGCCGCAGGATCGACTCGCGACCGGTCGACGATGTCCTCCGAGACATCGTCGAGTTGATCGGCGTCCGCAGCACCGACCTATGGAAGATCTGAGCGGTCAGAACCGCCAACGCGTCTGCGCGTATTCACCTTTCGCGAAGGCGAAGACGGTGCCCGGCTCGACACGGAACACCGAGGCCGGTCCGCCGACGGTGTTGACGAACCGCCCACCCTCGACGCGGAAGTTCCAGTCGGGCCCGTACTTCGCGCGGTAGGCGTCGGCGACGCGGATCAACGACTCGGGATCCGAGACCCGCACCGCTCGTCCCTCGATCACGACATCCAGTCCGGATCCGAGGGCGTTCGACCCGGTCGTCAGCACGCACGCGTCGGTTGCGGCGAGGTTGCGCGCCTTCTGCTCGCCCGGACCGGTGCAGAAGTGCAATCTGTCGTCGACACGGACCGCGATCAGCGGCGTCACGTGCGGTCGGCCGTCGGACCGGACAGTGGACAGCCAGTACACCTCGGCGGCGTCGAGCGCCGCGGTCACCTGCGCCCACGTGGAGGCCGGCGCGGTCTCGGCGCTGTACCGGCGGTCGAGTTCGGCGGTGGGCAACTGCGCGGTCATGAGTGTCTCCCGTCTCGAGGGGTGCTGTCACAGGGACAGACCCGAACCCCACCGAGAACTCATCGCAAAGACGCGCGCACCCCGGCCACATGGGCCGGGGTGCGCGCATTGCTGTACAGACCTCAGATGCCCAGGAGGCTGCCGAGGCCGCCCAGCAGACCGCCGACAAGGCTGGCCAGGGTCAGTCCGAGAGAACCGAGAAGCATGCGTGTTCACCTCCGCTCAGGAGTCGACATCATCGACGCACCAACCGTAACAATCAGTCGGTTTTTGATACAAATTGCGCGTAATGTCCGATATGAAACTCAGAGGTCCGACTCGTGCGGAATCTCGTCGACCGCACGCTCGCTCATCCACTCGCGCAGCACCTTGGTGGCGATGACGTCGTCCTCGTTGTACTCGAGGAGCCGCTGACGCTGCGTGAGATCCGGTTCGCCGTCGTACCCGACGGCCTCGCGGTACCAGCTCATCGACGCCTCGCCGCTGGCCTCGGCGTCACGCCAGTGGAAGCCGGCGACTGGTGCGATCTTCTTGAGCCCCTTGCCGTTCGGGCACACGAAGTTCTCCCCGACGGCCTGGTAGATGTCCACCCACTGCGGGCCGTCGATGAACTCGCGGATCTCGGCGACGGTGGGGATGCCCTCCACACCGGCGAACCGGCGCGCCGAGTCGAGTAGCCACTTGTCCTCGGCTGCACGCGAATAGCAGTACGCGGCAAAGGTTTTCCCGACGGCGGCGGCACCGGCTCGCTCGGCCATGAGCCACGTCCAGAACTCGGCGAACGAGCGCGCCTCGTCGACGGTGGGCACCGGGTCCCAGCTCACGAACGGCCGGTACACCGACGTGCCCGCGACGTTGAGCAGCGTGCCCCACAGGTAGGCGCCGTGCTCCTGGTAGCTCTCCATGTCGACGTCCACCTCGACGTCGGCCCGGGTCACCGTGACGGTCTCGTTGCGCCGCACCAGCTGCGCCCCCGCCAGCCACGCCTTCGCCGTGACGACGGTGTCGTGGAACGAGTTGTGCGGCCACTCCTCCGGGGCGTCGCCCTCCCACGCCGCCAGCTGCTCGATGGTGCGCACGCCCCGCTCGCGCAGCACCTCGGCGCGGGATCCGGACGCCACCAGCGACACGTCGTGGGTCTCCTCCAGCTTCGCCCGGCAGCCCGGCCACCACGGGCAGGAGCGGCACTCGCCGATCTGCGACGGCACCGTCGGCACCTCGCCGCGGGCGACGGCGATCCGGTCGGCGAAGCGCTCGTCGTAGTCGTCCAGCACGGTGGACAGGTCGTGCACGAGGACGCAGTCGGCGCCGTAGCCGATGGCGCCGCCCAGCGCCGACGGGCTCGCCAGCCCGTGCCGCTCGAGCATCCGGTACACGTGCGCCAGCCGCATCTGGTCGCGCAGCTGCGCGCGGACCTTGCGGGTCTCGTCGACGGCCGGCGCCCACTCGAACAGTCCCGACGTGGTCGCCCCGCTGCCCGGGTCGGTGACCTTGTGGTTGACGACGATGACGGGGATGTAGCCGCCGCGGTCGGTGTCGCGCAGCAGAATCTCGGCGCGTCCGCGCCGACCGGTGTCGCGCTCGGACGGCAGCACCGCGCCCCAGATCTTGTCGGCCCCGCTCCGGCACGCCTCGAGCGTCGCGCGGGCCCGCTGACCGGCCGGTCCGTCGGGCTCGATCCGCACCCACGCGTCGGGGTCGGCGTCCGCGAGTCGGACCCGCACCGCCTCGCGCTGCGCGGCCGCGGCCTCCTGACGCTGCTTGACGCCGGTGTTCTCCGGCACCCCGACGAGCTGGTCGGGGTAGGTGGCGTCGAGATGGATCCGATGGCGGCACCGCGTCAGCGCGCCGGGCTCGAGCAGCACTGGGGCCGCAGCTCCGGAAGCGTCACTTCTGGCCGGCGCCGCCTGCGCGGTGCCGGCGCCGTCCTGCGGGCCGATCGGGAACACACGATGTGGAAGATTATGTGCTCGCCTAGGGTAAAGCCGAAAGCGGCGATCAAAAACGAGCACAGATAGGCTGTGACGCAGTTCGCGCCCGCGCCGAAACACCAGATGGAGGGGCCTTTCCAGTGGGGTTGTTCAAGAAACGTAAGCGGCGTGCCACGCGCAAGGCCGAGGCGAAGGCGCTGAAGCACAAGGCCAAGCTCGAGGCCAAGCTCGGCGCCAAGAACGACCGCAAGAAGCACCGGTCCGACTCGAAGGCGCAGAAGAAGGTCGACAAGGCCCAGATCGCCACGCTCAAGGCGCAGGAGAAGGCCGCCGTCAAGGCCGCGGAGAAGGGCGTGAGCGTCGCCCAGCTGCGCCGCTACCTCGGCGTCGCGCGCCTGCTCGCGCCCGTCGTCGTCCCGATCGCGTACCGCGGCGCGACCGCGCTGCGCGGCCAGATCGACACCCAGCGCGCGCAGCGCATGGGTATCGCCGTCGACCAGCTCGGCGAGTACACCGGCCACGGCGCCAAGCTCAGCGCCCGTATCGCCGGCGCCGAGAAGTCCGTCGACGAGATCGTCACCCGCCACCCCGGCGACGCCGAGACCCAGCAGTTCGCGTCCGCGATCCGCGCCCGCCTCGGCGACCTGGGCACCGCCGTCCGCTCGGCCGAGCAGATGCCCGCCGCCCGCCGCAAGCAGGCCCACCACGCCATCTCCGCGGAACTCGACGGCGTCGAGGCCGACATCCTGGCGCGCCTCGGCGTGCGCTGACCCCTCTCGATCACCGTGTCCGTCCGTCGTCCCGCCCCCACCGCCGCCCTCCGCGGCGGCGCGGTGGGGGCGACGACGGCGACGCTGGCCGTGGCCGCGCACGGCATCGGCGGCGGCGGACTCCCGGACTCCGCAACGCTGACGCTGCTGCTCGCGGCCTGCGCCGGGCTCGGCGCGGCCGTCGGCGGCGTGCCCGTCCTCAGCCGCAGCCGGTGGGCGCTGCTCGCGGCGCTCGCCGCCGGGCAGAGCGTCGGCCACCTCGCGTTGACACTCGCGCCCGACGCTCACGTCCACAGCGGAGTCCCCGCGCTCGCGATGCTCGCCGCGCACGCCTCGGCCACCATGGTCTGCGCAGCCCTGATCCTCACCGCGGAGCGGCTGTACGGGCCGATCACCGCTGTCCGGCGCGCCGCCCTCGAGCCACCCGTGCTCGGCGTCGATCCGGCGCTATCCCTCCGGCCGCGACCGCTCGACCGCCGTGCGCCCCGTCTCACTGTGCTCGCCGCCGGGCTGTCCCGGCGCGGACCGCCGGTGTTCGCCTGACCCGCGAACCCGGTACCTCCGCACAGAAAAGACACCCGAAAGAAATGAAGCGAATCATCTCCCGCGCCCTCCTGACGGCGGGCGCCGCGGGCAGCGCGCTGCTGCTGGCCACCGGCGTGGCCTCGGCGCACGTCTCGGTCGCCGCGCCCGGCGCCGAGCAGGGCGGCTACACCGTCCTCACGTTCCGTGTCCCCACCGAGTCCGAGACCGCCGGCACGACGGCCGTGACGGTGCAGCTGCCGAACCTCAAGTCGGCCCGCACCGAGCCGATGCCCGGTTGGACCTCGACCGTCCAGAAGGATCCGGCGTCCGCCACCGCGACGTCGGTGACCTGGACGGCGAACCCCGGCGTGAGCGTCGGACCCGGCCAGTTCCAGCAGTTCGTCCTCTCCGCCGGGCCGCTGCCCGAGCAGGACCAGGTGGAGTTCCCCGCCACCCAGACGTACAGCGACGGCAAGGTCGTGCAGTGGAACCAGCAGCCCAACCCGGATGGCAGCGAGCCCGACAACCCGGCGCCGACGCTGACCCTCGCGGCCGGCACCGGTGACGGCGACGCGCACGGCAACGTGCCCGCGGCCGCCGAAGAGACCACGAACACCAGCGACACCACCGCCCGCTGGCTCGGCGGCATCGGCCTGGCTCTGGGCGCGCTCGGCGCCGTGCTGGGTGTCACCGCGATGATCCGGAGCCGTCGCGCATGAACGGCCGCAAGGTAGTCAGCCTCCGCGTCATCGCGATCGGCTTCGTGGCGATGCTGGCGACGATGCTGGGCGTCGGCACGGCGTCCGCGCACTCCGCGGTCGTCGGCAGCGACCCGGCGAACGGTGCGCAGATCGCGACCGCCCCCGAGCGGGTGAGCCTGAGGTTCAACGAGGCGCTGCAGGAGAAGTTCGCGTCGCTCACCGTCGTCGGCCCCGACGGCAACCTGTGGTCGAAGGGGAACCCGACGGTCCAGGGCGACACGGTCAGCGTGCCCCTCGAGGGTCTCGGCCCCGTCGGCGACTACACGATCGCGTTCCGCGTCACCTCCGCCGACGGCCATCCCGTCAGCGGCACTCAGGTGTTCACGCTGACGCAGGAGGGCACCGGCACGCCCGGCCCGAAGGCCGGCGGAAGCCAGTCGTCCAACAGCTCGGACGGGTCCTCCGACAGCGGCAACACGCTGATCTGGGTGTTCGTCGGCGTCGGCGTCGTCGTCGTAGCCGGCGGCCTGTGGTTCGCCCTGCGCAAGCCGCGCGGCGAGAACTGACGAGGCGATGAGGACGGCGGGGTCGGTCGCTGCCGGCCGGGCGTGGCTGCTGTCCGCCGTCCTCACCGCCCTGGCCGGCGTCGGGCTCGCATGGCTGCTCGCCACCCCGGACGGTCCCTCCCCCACCAGCGTGATCCGGGTGCTCGCCGTCGGGCTGGGCGCGGCGGTGTTCGGGCTCGCCGGGTGGCAGTGGCTCCAGCGCGACGAGCGCCGGCCCGCCCTCGACTCCGGTCTGCTGTGGCAGATGACCGCCGCGCTGGCGGGCGCGTGGACGGTCGCCGAGATCGTGCTGCTGGTCCTCGAGGCCGCCGAGGCCGAGGGCCGCTCTCGGTTCGCGGTGGCGCCGGGCACCGTCGTCGACTTCGTTCGCCTGGTCAGCGCGGGCCGACTCGGCGCCGCGACCGTGGTGTGCACCGCCCTGATCACCGTGGTCGCCGCGGTCGCCTTTCGGCGGAGCCTGCCGTGGCCCGCGGCCCCCGTGCTGGCGCTGTCCGGGCTGGCACTCATCGCCCGCCCGATCAGCGGCCACATGTCGCAGCAGACGCTCGGATCCCTGCTCGACGCCGGACACGTCCTCGCCGCCGCGACGTGGTTCGGGATGCTCGTCGCTTTGGCGCTCACCGCCCGCTCCCGCGGGGCGTGGTCGTCGCTGCTGCCGCGCTACTCGACGATCGCGTGGCGCTGCGTGTGGGTGCTCGCGGCGACCGGTGTCGTCAACGCCGCCGTTCGGCTCGACGGATTCGGCCCGCTCGTCACCACCGGGTACGGCCGGGTGGTGCTCGCCAAGGTGACCGCACTGGCAGTCCTGCTCGCGGCAGGGTGGTGGCTGCGCCGCACGTGGGTCGCGCCCGCCGCCGGGCACCGCATGAGCGCCGACGCGTCACTGCGCCGCGCGGTCGGTGAATCGGCGATGATGGCAATCGCGTTCGGACTCGCGGCGGCACTGGCGACCACCGCCTGATCCGCAACGGCTACGCGACCGAGACTGTGATGGTGCCCGTGTATGTTCCCACGGCGGCGCCGCCGGGTAGTTGACCGTCAATGCCGGGGTCCAACTGATCGTTCGAGCCAATCGAGCCCGGTGCGCTCGACGACGGCCCTCGGACCACCGAGGCTCTGCGCCCCCGTCGAATTCAGAGCACCACCCAATGCCTTACCAGCGATCGCGGTCGCTTCATATGTGACAGCGCTCTTCGGGATCGTCATGTTGGGGCCGACGAAGTCCGTCGTCGACGCGGTCGCGACCCACGATTTGTTGGAGCCGCCGGCGTTGTCGGACACGGAAATTACGGGAAGGGTGCCACTCGCCCGCGTTGCGCCGGGAACGATCGTCCCGACCGGTCCCCAGGTACCGATGGACAAGCCGGACCGACCCTCCGCGGCAGTCGCGAACAGACCAGGGCTCCCCGACGGCGCCGGCGTCGTGGTCGTCACCGTCTCCTGCGTGGTCAACTGCGGCGACGGGGTCGCAGTCGTCGGCGCTGCGGTCGTCGTCGCGATCACGCTCGTCGTCGTTGGTGTTTGATCCGACGAATCACGCTGGGCGACGTAGCGGCGGGGGTCGTCGTCGGTGCAGCCGTGGTGGTGGTCGGCGCAGCCGTCGTCGTGCTCGCCTCGCCGCTCGTCGACACCACGTCGGTCGCCGTCACATCCGACGGTGCCGCCGTAGCGACCGGCGCGCCGACGAGAACCAGCACGCCGGCGGCGACCGACAGGCGAAGTGCGCGGGGCATCCGGTTGCGCCACATGGCTACTGCTCCGTGCCCGAAGGACGACGCCTCCGGATCACCAGGTATGCACCGAGTCCGGCGACGACGAGCACCGCCACCACGATTCCGAGGATGAGCGGCCACGACGTCGAGTCGGACGCGCCGACGGATTCGCCGTCGCCCTTGTCCGGGAAGGTGACCGTCGCCGACATGTCGTGCTTGACGATGCCGCTCTCGAGTTTCACGTCGGCCTTCCACGGACCGGCGGGCAGCGCGGCGCTGTCGGGAACGGCGATGGCGACCTCGCCGTTCTCGCCGGGCGCGATGGTCGCGACCTGACCGTCGATGGGGCCGGCGGACAGGCCTCCGGGTCCGCCCGAAAGGTTCAGGGTGCCGGCGAGATCGACCGCGCGGCCGCCGGTGTTGGTGACCGAGGCGACGACGGATGCAGTGCCGTCCGGTCCGCGCCGAGGGGTGAGGCTGGAGATGGTGAAGTCAGCGGGCGGACCGTTACCCGGACCCACCGAGAGGTAGACGCGGACGCCGACGCGGGATTCGTTGGTGATGCCGCTGCCGTCGGTGGCAGGAGTCTTGTGCGATGCCCAGATCACCGCGTACTGCTCGACCTCCGGTGCATCCTTGGGGACCGCGATCGTCACCGCCACCTCGGCCTGCTGACCGTTGTCGAGCTCCAGCGTCGGCTGGTCGACGGTGGTCCACGAGGTGAGGGCGTTCTTCTCGCCGGGTTCCTGGAGCACGAACGCGCCGTCGGCGATGCGTGCGGGTCCCGCGTAGACATCGATCTTCGCCGGCGCGCCGGTGTTGTCGGACACCATCACATGTCGGGTGATGGTGGTTCCGGGCGGGAGGTTGTCGACGATGTACCGGAGCGCCCGAGGGTCGTCCTTGAGTTCCACCGGCGCATCGACGAGACGGATGCCGATCGAACCGTCGAGCACAGCACCCGCCGGCTGGTCGGGCTCGGCGATTGCGGACGCGGGAATCCCGACCGCCAGCAGGGTGGCAGCGAGAAGAGCGAGGAGGCTACGCAGCGCAGGGAGGGAACGCATGGATCACTTTCTAGCGGGCCGGCCGGGACGCCCGGTGTGCGCCCCGGCCGGTGGGTGCCGAATGCTCTAGGCGACCGAGACGGTCACGGTGCCCTTGTAGGTGCCGATCGCGGCACCGCCCGGGTAGTCGACCTTGAGCGACGGAGTCCAGGTGATGATTTCGGTGGGCCAGTTCAGGCCGGTGCGATTGACCACTGCCTTCGGGGCATCCAGGGTCTGCGCCCCGGCCGAGTCCAGATTTCCGCCCAACAGACCGCCGGCGAGGGCCGTCGCGTTGTAGGTGACCGCGCTCTTCGGGATCGTCATGTCGGTGCCGACGAAGTCGGTCGACGACGCCGTAGCGGTCCAGCCGCGCCCGGAGCCGTTGCGGAGTCGTTCACGGTGACGGTGGTGAGGGTGCCGCTGGCGCCGCCCGCCCCGGGAACGATGGTGCCGACCGGGCCGCCCGTGATCAGGGACAGGCCGCCGCCTGCACCGGCGATGACGAAGGTGACGTCGGTGTTGGCCGAGGTGTCGGCGTTCGCGGCGGCAGTGGAGACCAGCAGCCCGGCGGCTGCGACGACACCGGCAGCGGCAAGCGTGATTTTGCGCATGAATCCTCTTAAGGGACGTTCGGGTCGAGCGGACAGCCCCGACAGCTCCGAACCGAACGGTCCGATTCGATACGGGGTCGATTATCGATACTCGACAGTTGGTCGAGTGTCCAGAGTTGAAACGACAAAATGTTTGTTTGCCCCCACCGGTTTTCCGTCGACCGCGGCCCGGATCGCGTGGCGCACCCGCGCGGAGAACTCGCCCAATCGGTGACTGAATGTCGCATAGGATCCGTCACCATGACTTCGACGGGGTGGTGGTTCCAGGCCAAGCATGCGCTCGACATGCGCGGCCCGTTCCCGCGGCGGCGCGGCCGCACGCTCACCGAGGCGGTGACAGGGCGGCGCGTCATGATCACCGGGGCGTCCTCGGGCATCGGTCGCGCCGCCGCGATCGAAATCGCCGCTGCCGGCGCCACCGTGCTGCTGGTCGCCCGCCGCGAACCGGAGCTGCAGGAGGTCGTCGATGGCGTGACGGCCCGCGGCGGTAAGGCGTTCGCGTATCCGTGCGACCTGAACGACGGGGACGCGTCGGACGCCATGGTGGGCCGGGTCCTCGACGAACACGGCGGCGTCGACATCCTCGTCAACAACGCGGGACGGTCCATCCGCCGGTCCCTCGCCCAGTCGTACGACCGGGCGCACGACTTCGAACGCACCATGCGGCTCAACTACCACGCAGCGGTGCGGCTGATGCTCGGCGTGCTTCCGGGCATGCGCGAGCGCCGCTTCGGCCAGGTGATCAACGTGCTGTCGGCGGCGAACCTGTTCGGCGGCCCGGGTACTCCGCCTACGTCGCCTCGAAGGCCGCGCTCGACGAGGTCTGCACGTCGTTCCAGGCCGAAACCCTGGACGAGAACATCACATTCACGTCGGTGTACATGCCGCTGGTGCGAACCGCGATGATCACGCCCAACGCGCAGTACCTCGAGACTGCGGCACTCACACCCGAGCAGGCCGGCCAGGTCATCTGCGACGCCGTCGTCCACCGCCCGCGGCGGATGGGCCCGACGTTCGGACGTTTGACCCGCCTGGTCGACGCGATCAGCACCGAACGCGCCGACGCCGCCCGACACCGGCGATTCGCGTCCGGAATCTGAGCCACCTCGGGAATCCCGAGCGCCGGAGGCGCTAGGACGAGGACACTTCGTCAGGCCTGTGAACGGGAGAGACTGCTCAAGATCTTCGCCGAGGCGACGAGCAGTCCTCCGCCACCGACGGCGACCGTCCCGGCGAGCGCTCCGATCGGCGCCCCGATCAGGGCCCCGCCGATGCATGTCGCGACGGCTTCGGGCAGGAGAGCAACGGTGAAGGCCGGGCCGGCACCGCCGAGAAAGCCTCCGACGGCCGCGCCCGTGATCGTTCCGGTGAGGCTTCCGACCATGACGGCCAGCGCAACGCCCTCGAGCGCAGTGGCCACTACCTGACCGACGCCTGGAACTGTGGCACGGGGTGCGACGACGGAAGTCGTGGATACGAATTCATCCGGCACGGTTCGCAATTCAGCCGGCATGGTTCGGGACGAGCTCGATCGACGGCCATCCCGCCGAACCCGACCGTCCGGACCATATGTCCGGCAACCGGTTTCGAAGTCGATCTGCGCGGGAAGGTCGAGAATCGAACCTGATCGACTCGACCATGTCCGGAGCGTTTCGCTCCGTGGAAGCGACTGCACGCCATAAAGAAATTCGCGTGTCATGAGAAAGATCCTTCCTCTGTCCTTCGGGCACGCCTCGAGGCCGCCCACCAGGTAGATCCGATTCGATCAGAAGTGATGCAACATGAAGTCGACGTACGGGCGCCATCGCTGATCGGCCGGCCACCACGTCACACACGGCTGTTCGCGGACAGGAAGTACCTGTCCGGGTCGCCGCGTGCGCTGCGGCGCTAGATGGCGCTGAACTCGGTAACGATGGGGTGGGACTGTGACTGGAACTCATGAATGTCCTCACCTCCTTGCACTCGCGACGGCCCATGCCGCCGGAGGATCACCAATCTCGCGTGGGATTCTTCCGAGCCCTTCCAGGATGGCACTCATTTACGCTGAGCGCACCTACGTGCTCGACGGAGCGCGGCGCCGCGACTTTCGAAGTCGGCACGAAGATCACCTGCGGTTGGCAAGGCTGTCGAGAGTCGGGTATGTGCGACGGCACTCCGACCGGTTGTGAAGTGCTATCGATGGGCTCGCATCATGTCTGCACCGAGATGGAAAGAGCGGCGACTCGCGCCACGGCGGTGTCGGCCTTGGACGGCTGCTTGAATTGCGACGGCACCACCCAGCCCTCCGCCGAGCAACAACAGTAGCTGTGCCACATTGGAATTCATACGTCCTACCTCTTCAGCAGTGGTGCGTAGGCCATGCAGCGTCCTGGCCTACCGTGGCAGCTGGCCCTTCCGTCATACGACGGCACTCTCGCGCCCCGTGCCGGTACAACGGCCGGGTTGGACCTGGAACGTTGGAGATCATCACGTTCGGTGGGCGGATCGGTAGCAGCACGGGCGGTTGCTTCTGATCGTTTCTACTCCCGACCGAGGCGACGCCGCAACCGGCTCCATCGTTTCCGTGAGTATGTTAATCCGCCGGTAAAGCATTGTGCGGGTCCAGTTTCCGAGACGAGAGACCGTCTTCCAGCTGAGGCCCGTGGACGATCCAGCTCCACCGCCCCGGCGGACACTCGAAAAGTGTTGTGGAAGTGCTAGATCGATTGCCGATAGCCGTAGTATTCGTGGTCTTCGTTGTATCCGCCGTGGCCGCCACCGACCTCGGAGAAGTGGCGGACGAATTCGATGGAGGCTACCCATTTGACGTGCTTGAAGCCGAGTTGGAGTTCGTTGCGCAGCCGTAGTGGCGCGCCGTGCCCGTAGGTCAGCGGTGCATCGTTCATGTCGTACGCAAGCATCGTCAGGTGGTGGCTCATCTGCGCGATCGCATGAGCATCGTAATAGGTGCCGCCGTCCGATCCGTTGGCGAGGGAGTAGAAGACCACCCATTTCGCCTCGGGCAGTGGCCTGACGAGATCCAGGAGGGTCTGCATCGAGACCCCGCCCCATTTCGCGACACCCGACCAGCCCTGGATGCAGACGTGCTGGGTGGTCTGCTCATGGTAGGGCAGCGCGTGTAGATCGTTCAGCGACAACTCGACAGGGTTCTCGACGATCCCGAAGATCCGCAGCCGATAGTCACGGAACCCGCTGTCGAACATCTTCTTGTATTCGTCGCTGTCCGGGTAGGTTCCGTTGTGCCACAGGTATGGCGAGATGTCCTTGTCGGTGTACGCGCGCGGCACCGGGTCCGCATATTCGAAGAGACGTTGCGCGGGTCCGATCAGTGCATACCCGACTCGCTGTACGACCCGTGGGTGTCGGAAGGTGAACGGGGTTGCTGCGACCCACGCGACGACGACGACGGCCATCGAGACCAAGAACACCGCGAAACCGATCCAACTGTCGTCGTCGCGGCCGGCGAACATGTGGTTGAGGTTCCGCAGAGCGCCGGTGGTTACCACGAAAGTGACGTGGATGAGGATGAACAGCAGGAACCACAGCATCACGAGAAAGTGGATCGAGCGGGCGAATTGCACGTTGAGCGGCTTGCTGATCCGCGGGAATCGCGTGGACAGCGCGGGCGACATCCCCAATGCCGAGAGGACCGCCAAAGGCGCGACGATGAACACGGTGACGAAGTAGGTCAGCAGCTGCAAGCTGTTGTAGGCGACCCAGCCGTTTTCGGTGGGCCAGTCCAACGACAGGTAGCGGATCAGGACGGTCACCGAACCCGGAAAGACCTCCCAACTCGTCGGGACGAGATGGCGCCATTGGCCCGTGGTGAAGAGCAGGACGAAGAAGACCGCCCCGTTGACCAGCCAGAGGACGTCGGCGCCCAAGTGCCACCACCGGGCGAGGCCGATCGAGTGGCGGATACCGGGCAGCCCGACCTGACCGGGCAGGCCGACGGAGTCTTCTTTCGAGGTCGACAACGGGTCCGACGGGACGCGGTGTTGGGCGCGCAGCCATTCCTTGTTCGGGGTGCAGTTGCGGGTGAAGTACAGCCGCGGGTGATCGGCGAAGATCTGGATCCCCGACCGCAGGATGAACATCATCAGGAAGAGGTTGAAGAAGTGCTGCCAGCCCAGCCAGGCCGGAAGCCCGGGGTGCGCCTCGAGTTCGCGCGGCATATCGGTTCCAGGATGCCGGGTCATGAAGTCCTGAACGCTCGGTATGCCGTGCAGACCTTTGGCGATCGCGACTGCCGTGATCAGCGCGACGAATCCTATGGGCAGCAGCCAGAGTACGTTGAACCATTTGTCCCGGCCGACGCGCAGGCGCGGAGCGATCCCCCGGTGTGCGGGATGCGGCCGGCCCACGTATCGGGGTCGAGAACGTCCTCACCAGGTTGAAGCCTCGGGCGAAGATCGGGTGACGACAGCGCTTGTGTCCCAGGGCTGACCGGCCCGGAACCAGCCGGCCGATCTGGGGCGGGTCCATGGACATTCCCCATAGTGTGGAGACTACGCGCGTCTACGATCAGCGCCATTCGCTTCCGTCGTCGGGCGTCGCCGGATCTTCGAACAGTTGCCGCCGCGCATGGATTCGACCGAGGAGCGCTGCTTCGCGTGTGAACGCAGGATCGAAGAACAGGTAGCCCGGATGCGGAGGGCGCGTGATCCGCGAGTCGGTGCAGATCCTCGATCATCCTGTCCGCGAGGAGCACTCGCATCGTGAGCGCGGCCACGGCATAAACGTCGGGTTGTGCTCTGTCGCTGGCAGGTTCGCCGAGAGTTCGTCGACGTGCGGAAGGTGGCGGCGAGGCGGCGGAGGTCATCGGCTGGGTTGCGACGACACCGAGACGCTCACATCCGAACGCAATCGCCGGCACCAATGGTGCGTTCAACCGCAAACCACCGTCGACATACCACCCACGCCATCGCTCGGGTTCCCGTACCTGGATCGGGCGGAACAACAACGGCACCGCCGCCGATGCCAGAACGTGATCCACGGTCAGCCATGTCTCGACATAGGTGATGTTGCGGCCGATGTCGGGTGGGGGCAACGCGATCGACGGGTTCTTCTCCACGAACACGACCGTGCTGCCCGTTGCGGTCGAGGTGGTCGTCACCGCCACGGCGCCGATACGACCGTCGTCGATGTTCTGATGCAACGAATCGAGGGGCAGCCAGCGCGCCAGGAGACCACGCAGACGCTCGGTGTCCAGGAGGCTGGGCAGGCGAGTATGGACCCCACGAGCTGCTCGAAGTACCGGAAGCCCGTCGCGATACCACTGGACAGGCCGAGCACGTCGTGCAACTGGACCGCGGACCACGTGGCGATCAGCCTGTCGGCGGCCTCTTCCGGATCGAGGTGCGCGAGCCCTGCGAACGCGACGACCAGCCCTGTTCGTCGTGACATCGACAGTCACCTCCAGAAACCGAACGGCCGCTTCACTTTCGGCATGCGCCGGGCGCGGGTTTCTCGCGCTTTCCATTGTGAGGTCAGGTCGTTCCATCCATCGCGTGGGCCTGTGGAATCGGACTAGTCTTGATATTGGGACACAACGTCGAGGAGATGATCCGTCATGTCGACAACACCGTCCATGTCGATGGAAACCCACCCTGACATCGCCGAACTGCGTGCCCGCTACGACGAATTCGGGAGAGCCCCGTTTCCCAGGTCGTCGCGGGGCTGATGGTTCTGGCGGGCCTCTACGCCGCGGCGTCGCCGTGGATCGTCGGATTCAGCGGGCAGACGGCACTGACAATGTGCAACGTGTTCGCCGGTTTCGCGGTCGCGCTGCTGGCCGTCGGTCATGCCACGTCCTTCGGGCGCACCCACGGCATCGCGTTCGTCGCCCCGCTGCTGGGGGTCTGGTTGATCGTTTCCCGTGGCTGGTCAGGCACGTGAGCACCAGCCCGGGAATGATCTGGTCGAACGTGGTGGTGGGCGCCGTGGTCCTCGTCCTCGGAGCCGCGCTTCTGGGCTTGGGTATGACCCGAGGGGGGTCACGCAGATAGCGGTATTTCGAGAAGACCGACGCCGACAGCCGTGATGCCGGACAGACCTGGGTGCAGGCCCGTCCGGCACCTGCTGGTCCTCGGCGTCACCGTGACGGCCGTCGTCGTGGTGGCGGTCGCGGTGAGTCTCGCGGGTTCGACTGCGATGGCGGCGACGCTGGGGGTGCTGTGCATCCTCGCGGTCGTCGCCGTCGTCGTGCTGTGGCAGGTGCTCCCGCCCACCGACGAGTGACGGCCGAGCGTCACGCGCACAGCGCCCCGCACCCGCGGCGACGCTCACGACACCTGCCTGATTCATCCGCGGGTATCCGTCGAATGACGGATACCCGCTCTCGTTCACCTGCATCGATTGGGCCGATCACCCGATAGTCGGTGATCTGGCTCACTCATAGCGTGAGGAGTGTCGCGGTACGACGCCGCGGCACCGTCGGCGAGGCCGACGCGCTCGTCCCCGCGATTCGCGGACGGACCCGATCCTTCAGGAGTGCACGGTGACTGATCTTGCAGAAACCACGGACACGACGGCCCCGGACGGGGCCGTCGAACGCAGGGTGTTCGACGCGGTCGACTCGTTGCGTGACGAGATGACCGCGATGCTCTCGCAGATCATCTCGATCCCGAGCGTCAACCCGAAGTACCCCGGACAGAACTACGACGACGTCGTGGGCCTCGAAGGGCCGAGTCAGCGAGATCCTTGCCGAGGTGTACGAGGATGCCGGCGCCGACGTCGAGCGGTGGGCAGTGGAACGGGGCCGCACGAACGCTGTCGGCACGATCACCGGCAGCGGTGGTGGGCGCTCACTCATCCTGAACGGACACGTCGACGTCGTGCCGCCGGGCAACACCGCGAAGTGGGAATCCGGGGATCCGTTCTCCGGTCGCATCGACGACGACCGGATCTGGGGTCGCGGGGCCAGCGACATGAAGGCCGGCCTGGTCGCGCAGGCCTTCGCGGTCAAGGCGCTGCAGCGTGCCGGCGTGCAGTTGTCGGGCGATCTGATCATCCAGGCAGTCGTCGGCGAAGAGGTCATGGACCACGAGTGCGGCGTGACGTCGACGCTCGAACACGGGTACCGCGCGGACGCGGCGGTCGTCGCCGAACCCAGCGGTCCGACGACGCTCGGCGTCATCCCGGTCACTCCGGGACTGTTGTGGTTCTCGGTAACTGTGGGCGGCAAGGCAACTCACTCGTCGATGCGCGGCCAGACGATCCGCGCCGGAGGTGGCGGTGCGTCGATCGGCGTGAATGCGATCGACAAGGGCATGCTCGTGTTCCAGGCGTTGCAGCGCCTCGAGGAGGAGTGGGCGTTCACGAAGACGCATCCGCTGTTCTCCCCGGCCATTTCACGATCCACCCCGGTGTCGTCACGGGCGGACCGCACGGCGTTCTCGTGCCCTTCATCCTGTCCGAATACATGACGATCGAGTACTGCGTCTGGTATCCGCCGCAGGAGGATCCGGAGAACGTCAAGGCAGAGATCGAGGCACAGATCGACGCGATCGCCCGCACGGACGGCTGGCTGCGCGAGAACCCGCCCGCGGTCGAATGGAAGCTCAACTGGCCCGCGAACGACCCCGGTCCCGCCGCAGACGACATCGTGTCTGCCGTCAGCCGCGCGCACGGCCGGGCAGCGGGCAGCGCACCGTACGCGGGACCGACGACCGTCGCCGGCTTCTGCGCCGTGGAGGACTGCTCGTTCCTCACCAACGCGGGTGTTCCCGCGATCAGCTACGGGCCTGGCGATCTGCGTGTCGCGCATGCCGACGACGAGTACTGCCTCGTGGACGAGATTCACACTGCAGCAAAAACGTTCGCTTCCCTCGCACTCGACTGGTGCGGCAGCGCCTCCTGATCTCCCCATCACACGAAGGTTTCCAACCCATGAAGGACTTCATTCGTGGGCTCGACCCACGCACGATTCGGATCGTCTTCGGTGCCATCTATCTGGTCACGTTGGCGATGGCACTGTTCCCGCCGTTCTATCTCGCGTCGAGCGGATCGGCGACTCTCGTCCTGGGGCTTCCCTGGGCCATCACGTACTGGCTTCTCGACGCCGTGATCCTGGGACTCGCCCTGTGGGCGCTGTACGTCGTGGAGGACATCCGCGGCGAACTGGACGAGGATTTGCCGGCCACCAACCCGATGGGCGGTGAGTGACGTGGCGATCATGCTCGGGATGATCGCGGTGTTCTACGCGATCGTCATCTACATCCTGTACGCGACCCAACGCAGCGAGAAGCCGTCCTTCACCGAATATTCGGTCGGCGGACGCAGTTACGGCCCGTGGTTCGTGGCCATGTCGTACGTGAACTCGTGGTGGCCCGGCGCAGTCTTCATCGCCTTCTTCGGAATCGCAGCCGGTGCAGGAGTTTTCGCCTTCTACGGCCTCGCGTACTCCAGCCTGGGCGTGGCGATGATGTACTTCATGGCCACCCGGGCGTGGCGTTGGGGCGCACGGCACAATCTGCGTTCACAGCCGGACCTGCTGGAGATGCGATTCGGATCTCGCGCGGTGAAGGTCATCGCGAGCCTCATCGGTGTCGTGTCGCTGTTCCCGTGGGTCGTCCTCGGTATGCAGGCCCTGGGTCAGCTGTTCGAGGTCGCGAGCGAAGGGCGCTGGTCGCTCACCACCTCCCTGCTCGTGGGACTTGCCGTGATCGTGATCCGGCAGTTCTGGACCGTGAGGATGGGCATGCGCGGGCTGATCATGACGGACGTGTTCCAAGGCATCGTCGCGTACGTCGTCGCCGCCCTGGTGTGCCTGTTCATGCTGTTCGGGCTCGGTGGATCGCCAGTCAGCTTCGCAACCCTCGCCTCCGTGCCCGAGCAGATGCTGCGGGTCCCCGGCGACGGAGACGGCTACGGCGCGCTCTATCTGTTCAGCCTCATCTTCACCGGGGTCATCGGCTCGCTCTGCTGGCCCACCAGCTTCCAGCGCATCTACACCGCGTCGGGAGTGCGGGCGGTGAAGTCGGGACCATCCGGACAGTCGTGCTGTCGGGCGTCTTCTACTCCCTGCTGATGCTGCTCGCGATCGCCGCGTCGGTACTGCCCGACGTGGCCGAGGCACCCCAGAACGGCTGGTTCACGCTCATGTACGACTACGGCGGCACGTGGCTGCTGGGTCTGGCCGTGACGATGGTGTTCGCCGCGTCGATGGGTCACATCGACGGCAGTGTCCAGGTGTGCGGTCTACAGATCGCGAACGACATCATCCGCTCGGAGAAGCGCCCGCTGACGGACACCACGCTCACCTACGTCGCGAAGTCGTCGATGATCGTGTTCATGGCGGCGGCCGCACTGGTCGCGTACCTGACGTTCGACATGGCACGGCTGCAGCTGCTCGCGCAGATCTCGTATCAGGGAATCGTCCAGTTGGCCGTTCCACTGTTTCTCGGGATCTTCTGGCGTGGCGGTAACAAGTACGGCGCCGTCGCCGGCATGTCCGTGGGCTTCCTGACGGCGGTCGCGCTGACATGGTTCTACCCGGACGACATCGCCGGGCTCGGCAGTCTCACCGGCGGCGTCGTGGCACTCGCACTGAATCTGGTTGTCTACCTTGTTGTCTCGGCGATGACCGGGATCAGCGACGACGAGCGCAGTCGCGTCGACGCCCTGTTCGTCGAGGCGGCCCGCCCCACCGCGATCACCAGTCCCGCCGAAGCGAAGATCTGACCCGACTGCCTCGGCAGCGACCACCGTCGCTGCCGAGGCAGCTCTCGTTTCCCATTCCATTCCTTACGGAGAGGTCGCACACCATGGGCCACGACGATCACGACCTGCTCGCCTTCGCCGCCCGCTGGGCCCCGTTCGGCGGACCGCCGGCGGAGGAGACCTTCGTCAGATTCGGTATGACGCTCCCGCGCTTCCACGTTCGGGTGCAGGAGGCCGCAGCACGTCTGCGGAGCAAGCGAGCGAAGCAGCGGATCTGACGAGGTGGCGCGAGCGGCTACACCCACCAATTCCCTTGCGATTCCTAGGATGGCGTCGACGAAACCACCGTCGAGCCGGCGGCCGCGGAAACCGCTCGTCGTCGCGTGCATTCAGGGACTCCCGAGCCGTCCCGCCGGAGTGACGGCACGCTCGCGTACTGCCGATGGCGTGCCCACAGGCATGACGTCGGGTCGGGGACCCGTGCTCGGGAAATGGTTGCCACTGGCCGGACGGCTCACCAGACGCGAGCCGGATGCGAAGAACGCTGCATCACCGACCGAACTGTGCGCGGCGGTGAGGTATCGACCCCGACCGCCGGCACGAGAGGGCCGAACCGCTACGCCGACTCGGCCGCGCCGTCTGCGCGCAGCTCGAGAACCGAACCGCTGCGCCGTGCCTGTCCCCGCACGCCCGGGCCGGGAGCGGTGACGGCGATACGCGTCCGGTCGCCGCGGAAGAGGTCGCGCGAGAATTCGAACGGCACGCCGTCCTCGTCCCGCGTCACGCGGGTGATGAGCGACAGTGCGGCGTTGGGTTTGATCGACAGCATCGACGCCTCGTCCTCGCTGGCGTTGACGGCCTCGATTCGCTCGTCGGCTTCGCCCGGGACCAGCCCGTAGTTCTGCTCGAGCAGTTCGTAGAGGGAGCCGCCCAGCGGCTTCTCGAGCAGATCGGGGAATCGGTCGGCAGGGAACTGCACTTGTTCGAGCGAGATCGGTTCACCGTCCGCGAGACGGATGCGGCGAATGTCCACGACGAAGTCTCCCTCGCCGGTTCCGAGCGCCTGCGCCGAGTGGGCGTCCGGCTCGGTGATCCGGGTCGAGAGGATCCGCGAACCGGCGGTGTACCCCTGGCTGGCCAGGTAGGCGGGGACACCGACCACACCGGACAGGTTCCGCTCGACCTTGGTGTCGCTGATGAAGGTGCCGCCGGACCGGCCGATGGATCGGTTGACCATTCCGGCTTCCTCGAGGGCCGCCAGAACCTGACGGAGGCTGGATCGGCTGACGCCGTAGTACTCGGCCAGCTCCCGCTCACTTCCCAGCTTCGAACCAGGTGGCAGCTCTCCCGAGCTGATATCGGCGACAATACGACGGCGCAGCTCGTCGGTCTGATTACCCAATGTGCCCTCCCCAGGCCCCCCATTTGTGGTAGGACCAAATCCTATCGCACGCGACCATTACGTCGACGGCGGCCTCGCGTCGGCGCCCGAAGGCGCCGACGCGAGGATCTCAGATCTCGTTCAGGGCCTGCAGACTTTCGGGCAGAACCTGTCCGCCGTCGACCACCAGTGTCTGGCCGGTGACGTAGCGGGCCTCCGCGGACGCGAAGTACATCGCGGCATTGCCGATGTCCTCCACCTCGCCCAGATGTCCGAGCGGAACGGCCGCAGCCATCGCGGCCATGTAGTCCTCGCCCATCCCGTCGAGGCCCTCGGTCCTGATGTTGCCCGGCAACACCGCGTTGACCGTGATGTTCCGCCGGGCCAGCTCCATCGCGGCCGTCCGGACGAAGCCGAGCTGCGCCGCCTTGCTGGCACCGTAGTGCGACCACCCGGGATAGCCGGTCATCGGTCCGGTGATCGACGACGTGACGACCACCCTGCCGCTACCGGACGCCTCCAGCGCCGGCACCGCGGCTTGTACGGCGAACACGGTTCCCTTGAAGTTGACCGCGAGCACCTCGTCCAGATCCCGCGAGGTGAGGTCCTGGAGGCGGCAGGACGGGAAGATGCCGGCGTTTGCGCACAACACGTCCAACCCGCCGTACCGCTCGACGGCGACCTCCACCATCTCGGCGCACGAGTCGGGGTCGGTGACGTCGACCTGCATCGTCGTCACCCGTCCGGGAAGTTCCGACAGCTCGGCCGCGGCTTTCTCGAGCGCCTCTGCGTCGCGCGCCGTGATCAGGACGTCCGCCCCCGACTTCGCGAACACTCGGGCGATGCCGCGACCGATTCCCTTGCTGCCACCGGTCACGATCACCGATCGGCCGGAGATGGATGTGAACATGAGACTTCCTCGAATCGCTCGTAGGGTGAGGAACTGCAGAACCGACAGGCCGCCCGATCGCAGGTACCGCTCGGCCAGCTCGCACGTGCCGGACACGTAACTCGCACTCTTCGTCTGTGATTCACGAGAATGCGCGTGCGATCCCATCCACGCGGTCAACATGAGCCGGCGCAGCAGGACGAAGGACGGGAGCATCGCCTCGTCCTCGGCGGACAGTTCGAACTGGGAGCGGTACCCGATCAGCCAGGCCTCCTGCCAGTCCCCGAGCGCGGGCTCGTGCTCGATGAACGAGACCGCGGTGCCGAAGTCGTAGAGGAACCAACCGAATCCGCAGTCGTCGAAGTCGATGACGTTGACGCGGGACGGCTCCATCAGCAGGTTCGCCAACCGCAGGTCGGCGTGGACGAGGCCGAAGCGCTCGGGCGCCTGCCCGTACGCCTTCAACCGATCCTGGAGGAGGTCGACCGCGGGACGCAGATGGGCGATCTCGGATGCACCCAGCCCGACACCGTCTTCCCATCGCCCCCAACGGGGCTCGCCGCCGAGGCAATGCTCCCAGTCCCACGCGAATCGGGTGAAGCCACGGGGCGGAGTCCATTGTCGTGCGTGACGATGGAGGCGTGCCGTGACCGTACCGAGCGTCTCGAAATCCTCTGTCGTGATACCACTCTCGTCGGGTTCGAGACCGCCCATAGTCTCGAACAGGACGGCGTGACGCGTCCGGCCGTCGACCTGCACCGTGACGACCCGACGTCCGTCGGTGGTCGGGATCACCGCGGGCGCGTACACCGCTCCGTCGGCGGTCAGCGCCCCGAGCCAATCGAGTTCGGACTCGATCGCCTCCAAGCCGTGGTACCCCTCGCGGTGCACCCGGAGGATCCCGCCGCCACCGGTGGCGGGATCCTCGACCAGGTACGTCGCGTTCTCCGAGAGGTTGATCATCCGGCAGCGTGTGTCCGCCGAAAAGGTGTACTCGGTGAGCGCCCTCTCGGCGACTTCGTCGTCGAGCGAGCGGACTCCGTTCGCAGGCATAACACCACCCTCGTTCTCAGGCCGACGCGGTCAGCCGTGCTCTCGTCCCTCGATACCGGCAAGGACTTTGGTGATCTGGTCGCGGGCCACCGTCACGTCTTCGGTGGAACCGCTGATGTAGAGCCGCCCGGCCGCGCCGATCATCTGCACGTCGACCAGCGTGATTCCGGGTGCGGCCCGCTCCGCCTCGTTCGCCGCGACCGCCGCGAACAACGCGGGCGTCATCTCGTAGACGAGCAGGGACTCCCCGGCATGACCATCGAGGCCTGCCGGTTGCGGTTGAGGATCACCGCGTGCTGATCGGTGATCTCCTCGATGATGTCGTGGTAGAGGACCTTCGGACGGAGCTGGTCGCTCGCCTTGTTGCCCGTGCCTTCGAGAATCGCCTCCCCCGCTCGCACGACGTCGTCGAGCGAGCGGGAGTGGATCTCGAGGACGCCGAATTGGCGTTCCACATACAGGATTCCGGGTTCCACCGCCGGTACCGACCGCAGTGCGAGGTCGATGACGCGTTCGATCGCGAGCGCCGGAGACACCTCGACGATCAGTGCATGGTCGCCCTCGTACGGCGGATAGCCCCGCGCCCGGGTGGGCGTACCCATGTATGCCGCGAACTGCCGCTGCAGGTCGTGCACCATGAGATAGACCCGGATGTCGGTGCGGGTGCCGACACTCTTCTCGCCCACTCCGCTCACCTCCTGTCTGTGCGTGGGTTGCTCGGACTACTTCGCCGAGACCGAGAAGTGCGCGCCGAGCTCGGCGTGCGGTCGGGGGATGACGTGGACGCTGACCAGTTCACCGACCTGCGAGGCGGTCTCGGCGCCGGCCTCGGTCGCGGCCTTGACGGCGCCCACCTCACCGGTGACGATGACCGACACCAGGCCGTCCCCGACGTCCTGACGATCGGTGATGGTGACGTTGGCTGCCTTGACCATCGCGTCGGCGGCGGCGAGAGCGGCGACGTAACCCTTGGTCTCGATCATTCCGATAGCGTTGCTGGACATTGCATCTCCTTGGTGTGACGTGCACGGGGTGTGCGCGAGCTGGGGGTGGATGGGGCCGGTTCGGTGTGCCGGCCTGTTCGGGATGTGGTGGGAGTTCTATTCGGGTACCGGATCGACCGACCCGATGATCAGTGCGTCCACCGGCGGTGCGGCACCGGGAAGCCACGCGGCTGCGACGGAGCCCTGTGCCACGAGGACCTTCTCCCCGACGCCCGAGCCGAGTACGTCGAACGCGATCATCCGGCTTCCGGAGCCCTCGGCCTCCACTTCGAGGAACGCACCGTGGGGGAGCCCGTCGATACGGCGGGACGCCCACACGCTTCCGGTCACGGTTGCGAGAATCATCTACGCTCCTTCTCGATTTCGACGCCCATCGCGCGGGCCTTCTCCCGAGCGAGCGGAGTGAGGATCGCGCCGGGCGCGAGGACCAGTCGTCCACCGGATTCGGCGACGGCGGCGATCTGCCGTTCGGTTACGGCGCCCTTGTCGATCCGGGTGACGGCGCCGGCCGCGACGCCGGCCGCGCCGACGAGCCGGAACGAGAGGCGTCCGGCACGAATATCCGCGCGGGACTTCGGGTTCTCGAACAGCCCGAGAAGCGAGCGCACGAACGACGACAGGTCGGCGTCGTCCTTGATTCGCACTGACTCGACCCGCTTGCGTCCGGCCGCCGAACGCGGCCCGGTCGGAGCAGCACCGATCTGGTCGGCGAACGTGGACGGTTCCGGGCGGGTCGCGGGAGCCGGAGCGGCCGCGGGCGCAGGCGCAGGCGACGCACTCGGCTTCGACTTGAGGTCGCCGACCACCTCGCGCACCACATCTCGGACCATCTGCCGGATCTCGGCGGGAAGCAGATCGCTCATCGCGCACCTCCCGCGAGCGCGTCGCGAGCCGCTTCCGCGGCCTGCCGGACGTCGGCCTCGGTCCCGGACAGGTAGACTCTTCCGGTCGCGCCGATCATCCGGAAGTCGACCACCTTCACGTCCGCGGCCTTCTCGGCCTCGTTCGTGGCCAGGATCGCGTACGACGCGGGCTGGACCTCGAGCACGAACAGCGACTCGCCCGCCAGCACCATCGAACCGATCTTGTTGCGGTTGATCAGAAACGCGTGCTGGTGCTCGACACTGGTGATGATCTTCGACGCCAGGATCGTGGGCGGCATTGCCGAACTGGTCGTCGCGTCGAGGGCATCGAGGGCGGCCTCCGCGGCCGCGGTGACCGCACCGGTCTCCCCGTGGAACTCGAGGTAGCCGAATTGCCGTTCCACGACGAGGATTCCGGCCTGCACCTCAGCGTGCTTGAGCGCAACGTCGGTGACGCCCTCGATGTCGAGACCCGGTGCCACCTCGATGATCTGCGCCGCCATGTCGGCGCGCGGAAGTGCACCGCGGATCCAGCTGCCCAGATACGACATGGTCTGTGGTTGTAGCCGGTCGATAAATATGAAGGAACGCAGCTCTGCCACGGTTCACCCCTTGACGAGTTGAGAGAGTTCTTCGACGACGATCCGCCGCAGTTCGGCCCTGAGTTGGTCGGTGCCCGGCGTTCCGCCGGCCGGGCGCGGTGTCGGTCGCGGTCCGGGGGCTGGGCCCGCCGTGGTCCGGAGGCCGGCTGGGCGGCAACGGCCCCCGGATCGTTCGAGGGGGTCGGATACCCCGGCACCGGTCCGGTGCGACCGCGCCACGGCTCGAGTCCGGTCACCGCGCCCATCGGGACCGACGGGTCGCTGTTGAACGCGATCCGCGTCCAGTTCAACAGGTGCCGGGGTTCGAGGTTCTCGCCGATCGAGCTTCGGCCCACGAATCCGGTCCCGATCGTCATCGACGGCGCCAGATTGGTGTCCAGTCCCGAACTGCCGGTGCTGTTTCCGACGTTCACCGATACTCGGAGAACGGGAACACGCGCACCGAACTCGACGATCGTCGCCGGGTCGGAGCTGTGGATGGCCCCGGAGTGGCCGGCGCCGGCGATGCGGACCACCGCCCGGGCTGCGTTGATACCTCGCCGGGCATCGGCGACCCGTGTCATGCCGATGACCGGCGAGAGCTTCTCGTGGGTGAAGGGCTCCTCGGGGATGACCACGTCGAACGGCGCGACCAGCACACGTGTCTTGGGCCCCACCGCGATCGCGGCCTCGGACGCGATCCACGTCGCGCTCTTGCCCACGACATCCGTATTGAGGTGGCCGTCGGGGAACATGTACTCCCGCAACCGGTTCGCCGATTCCGCGTCGAGGATGTGCGCACCGGCCCGGGCCATCTCCCGCTCGAGCCGCTCGGCCACCGACTCCTCGACGATCAGCACCGACTCGTTGGTGCACAGCACCGAGTTGTCGAAGGCCTTGCTGTCGACGATGCGTTTGGCGGCCGCCGCGATGTCCGCGGTCGCATCCACCAGGACGGGCACGTTGCCGGGGCCGACGCCCAAAGCCGGATTACCCGACGAGTACGCCGCCCGCACCACGCCCGTGCCGCCGGTCGCGACGATGACGTCGGTGCGCTCGTCGGACATGAGCTCCTCGACCAGCGGGATCGACGGGTCGTCGATGATCTGCACGATGCCGTCCGGGGCGCCGGCGGCGGTCGCCGCCTCGGCGAGGGTGCGGGCCGCATCGACGCAGCACTCCTTCGCCCGTGGATGGGCGCGATGACCACGGCGTTGCGGGTCATGAGACTGAGGATGATCTTGAAGTACACCGTCGCGACCGGATTGGTCGTGGGCGTGAGCCCCAGGACCACGCCCGCCGGCGTAGGCAGCTCGGCGATCTTGCGGGGCTCATCGACCCGCGCCGAGACGAAGTCCTCGCCGCGGTAGTGCTCGACGAGCCCGCGCGAACACGCCTGGTTCTTGCGGACCTTGTCCGCGACGACACCCATCCCGGTCTCGGTGACCGCCCACTCCGCGTACTTCTCCGCGTTCCGAAAGCCGGCTTCGGCGACCGCGTTCACGATCGCGTCGACACTCGCCCGGTCGTAGTCGGCGTACGCGGCCGCCGCCCAACGGGCCCGTTCGAGGATGTGTCCGGCACGTGCCGTACTGGTCAACTTGCTCTCCGATCGGTACTGCGCACCTCGGCGCGTGCGCGACCGACCGCGACTTCGAGCCGGTCGAGCACGTCCTCGCAGAGGTCGCGGGGCATGAGAATTCCGGGCTTGAACTGCAGGACCCGAGGATCGAGCGTCGAGAAGATGGCCCACACACCGAGTTCGTAGAGGTGGCGCATGACGAACTTGGCGCCCTCCGGATGATCGAACTCGAGCCCGACGACGACGCCGTTCTGGCGGACACCGACCATCCAGTCCGGGTACGTCTGCTGAATCCGGTTCAACCCGTCGCGCATCAGCTCGGAGATGTAGTGCACCATCGAGCGAACCTCGGGGCGCGTGGTGATCTCCAGGGTCTTGAGCGCCGCCACACAGCCCACCTCGGCACCGCCGAACGTCGAGATGTGCGCGAACCCGTCCTGGTCGAGCCACTGTCCGGCGCGGTCGCTGAGGAGCGCCGCGGTGATCGGGTAGACCCCGCCCGAGATGCCCTTGCCGGTCACCAGGATGTCGGGTTTGATGCCGTGCTTGGTGATGCCCCAGAGTTCGCCGGTGCGCATCAGCCCGGTCTGCACCTCATCGGCGATGTACAGTGCGTCGTACTTCTCGGTCAGCGCCTTGACCGCCTCCAGGTAGCCGGGTGGCGGCAGTGGGAAACCGTATGTGGCAGGGATGGTTTCCATGATCACCGCCGCGACGTCGCGCCCGGCGAGTGCACGGTCCATCGCGTCCAGATCTCCGAACGGCACCTGGACGAACTCGTCGGGCCGGTCCGCGAGGAAGATCTTGGCGAAGCGGTCGTCTCCGGTGGCGAGGGCGAGACCGGTATGGCCGTGGTAGGCCTTCACGATCGAGACGATCTTGCGCTTCTGGGTCGCGTGGCGGGCGCTCTTGAGTGCGATGTCGATGGCCTCACCGCCGCCCGATCCGTAGGCCACCTTCGTCAAACCCTCAGGCGCGGTGGAGATCAGCGCCTCGGCCAGAGCCGTCCGGGCCACCGACGGGAAGTGATGGTTCCCGACGTCGAACCGCTGGAGGGCGTCGGTCACCGCGGCGACGACCTCCGGATTGCGATGGCCGAGGTTGTATGTCCCGCCGTTGAGATGCAGGTCGATGAGACGCCGCCCGCTCATGTCCCACAGGAAGTAGCCCTCGCGACGGTCGATGACCAAATCCACGCCAGAATTGGTCCAGAACTTGGTCTTGTCCGGATTCCAGTACCGCACGGACTTCTCGAGAACTTCACTCTTTGACTCGAAAGTGAATGTGCCGTAGTCGTACATGGCCTACCCATCGTCGGTCAGGCCCGATTCGGATCGGGCGATCAGCCACTGTCGAGATCGATACTAATGGTCCGACCAAAGATGTCAATGGTCTTCGCTAGACCAATATTTCGGGGTCGATCCCCTTGCATGGCTCATTTGGTAGTGCCATTATTGCCGCCAGCTCTTGTGGCGTAGGCCACACACTCTATGCCAGATCGACGATTCCGGAAGGTCTCCCCCATGACCCAGACCGAAAAGCAGGAGCTCACACCAACTGGTCCGTCCGTTCAGCGCCTGAGACGCAATGCCGTGGGCACGATCGGCGTCATCTTCATGGCGGTCGCGACCTCCGCGCCGATCACGGCGATGGTCGGAAATGTCCCGATCGCGGTCGGCTCCGGCAACGGCTCGGCCGCGCCGGCCGGGTACCTGGTCGCGACGATCGTGCTCGGCCTCTTCGCCCTCGGCTACGCCACGATGGCCAAACACATCACCGCCACGGGCGCTTTCTACGGCTTCATCTCCCACGGCTTGGGCCGAATAGTCGGGATGGCAAGCGGATTCATCATCACGATGGCCTATGTCGTCTTCGAAGCGGCACTGGTCGGGATCTTCTCGTTCTTCGCCGCGAACCTGGTCCGATCGGAACTCGGCTTCTCGGTTCACTGGATCGTGTTCGCACTGGGCATGCTGGCGTTGAACGCGATCCTCACCTACTTCGACGTCAATCTCACGGCGAAGGTGCTCGGCGTGTTCCTCGTGGCCGAGATCGCGATCCTCGCCCTGGGAGCTCTCGCCGTTCTCGTCCACGGCGGCGGGCCCGAGGGCTTCGCCCCCGAGTCGATCAACCCCCTCAACGCTTTCAAGCCGGCGGAGGGTGTCGCCGTGGCCAGTGCCGGCCTCGGGCTCTTCTTCGCGTTCTGGTCGTGGGTCGGCTTCGAGTCCACCGCGATGTACGGCGAGGAGTCCCGCGACCCGAAGAAGATCATCCCGCGCGCCACCATGTTCGCGGTCCTCGGCGTCGGCGCGTTCTACGTCTTCGTGTCGTGGATGGCGATCGCCGGCACCGGCCCCAGCGAATCGATCGCTCTCGCACAGGATTCCGCCACGTCTTCGGAGATCTTCTTCGGACCCGCGCGGGAGTACCTGGGAGCGTGGTCGGTCACCGCCTTCAACATCCTGCTGGTCACCGGCTCCTTCGCATGCGGCATGGCGTTCCACAACTGCGCGTCCCGCTACCTGTACGCACTCGGTCGTGAGGGACTCTCGCTGCGACTGCAGCGCACACTGGGCGCCACCCACCCGAAGCACGGGTCCCCGCACGTCGCGTCGTTCGTGCAGACGACGATCGCGACCGCGATCGTGCTGCTGTTCCTCGCGGCCGGTATGGATCCGTACGGCGAGATGTACGTGTTGCTCGCCATTCTCGGGACCATGGCGATTCTCGTCGTGCAGGCGCTGTGCGCCTTCGCCGTGATCGCGTACTTCCACGTGGGCAAGCACCACCCGGAGTCCGCGCACTGGTTCAAGACCTTCACCGCCCCGTTGCTCGGCGGCATCGGGATGCTCTACGTCGTCTACCTCCTCTGGGAGCACAAGGAGGATGCGGCGGGATCCGCCTCCGGCACACTGCTGTTCACGCTGACGCCGTGGATCGTGGTCGGTACGTTCGTCGCGGGCGGCGCCATTGCCGTCTACTTCCGGTTCCGAGATCCCCAGCGCTACGACCTGATCGGTCGAGTGGTCCTCGAGGAGGCCCACGAGCGGGAGTGATCGAGCATTCACCGAACAAACGACCGAGGCAGAGTCCCGCGAAGTGGGATTCTGCCTCGGCTCCGTACGGAAGCCTTCCACCGGATACGTCCGGGGCGCATGATCCACGTTGTCCATATCCCAGGTGCACGAGGAACCGCTATGACGAACTCTCACGACACCCTTGCGATGGTCGCCGACATCGCAGCGATCTGTACCGAACCGACGGCGGAATCCGAACGCGCGAAGGCGGTCATCGACCGTCTGCGCTCGGACATTCCGTTCGAGGCCGCGTCACTGTCGATGTACGACCCGGCCGACAATGTGCACACGACCGTCGCAGGCAGCGACTACCCACGCGAGGTCGTCTCCTATCTCAACGACGGCTTCACCGTCGACGATCCCGCGTTCCTGGCCATGCGGTTCCGGCATTCGCGCCCTCTTCGATGGTGTGACATTCCGCGTTACGCCGAGACGTTCAGTGCGCGAGAGATTTTCCGTCCCTCAGGGTTTCGTGAAGGTGTCACCACGTGCCTGTTCACGCGGGAGGGGCGCTACACCGGCTCGCTGCACCTGAGCACCACCTTCGCGGTTCCGCTCAGCGACCGGGCCATCGACTGCCTGGCGGTGATGCGTCCCGTCCTGGGCTCGCTCATCGACCCGCTGCGCACGGTCAGCGGTCCCGCATGGACCGAATTGGTGGAGACAGCGGTGGAATCGGCACTGCTCACGAAGCGAGAAGATCTGGTTCCGTTGCCCGGACTGCAGGGCGGGCCTCTCCTGGCACCGGGTGGTCCGCTCGAGAGGCAGATACGGATCGCGTCCCTGCTCCCCGGCCGGCACAGCTCCTACACGACCGTCGACGGCGGCCGGACCGTCCGGATACGGCTCACACCGGTCGCGTCCGGGCACATCGTCACGGTGCACGACGAGCGTCCGCCGCGCGGGCTGACCGTTCGCGAGCTCGAGGTCCTGGGGCTCCTCGCACAGGGGCTCAGCAATGCGGAGATCGGATGCGAGTTGCACCTGAGCCATCGAACGGTGGCCACTCATGTCGAACACATCCTCGAGAAGCTGCAGTGTCGGTCCCGGGTGGCGGCGGCATCGATCGCCGCCGCGGAAGGCATCGTGACGCCGCCGGCCGGGTGAGCGCCCGCGCACCCGACCGGCGACGACATCACAGCTGGACCGGGGTCCCGATCGTCCAGCCGCCGTCGACCAGGAGGTTCTCGCCGACGATGTGGTCGGCCAGCGGCGAGGCGAGGAAGAGCACGGCATTCGCGATGTCCTGCGCGGTCGCCCACTTGCCGCGCGGCGTCTGCCCGGAGAGGGCGGCACGGGTCCGGTCGTCGTACAGGGCGGTCATCTCGGTCGTGACGAACCCTGGCGCAACCGCGTTGACGTTGATCCCGTCGGCGGCGTAGTCGAGCGCCACCTGGCGGGTGAAGTTCACGATCGCGCCCTTCGACGCGCAGTACGCGGCGAACCCGGGGTTCCCGCGGAATCCGCTGATGGAGCTGATGTTGACGACCTTGCCCGGGCGATCGAGCGCGCGTAGTTGCCGGATCACCTCGCGGGTGCAGTGGAAGGTGCCGTCCACATTCACCGACATCTGCCGCCGCCACGTGTCGTCGTCCGTCTCGACGATGGACCCGGAGACGAGGACCCGGCGTTGTTGACGAGGATGTCGATACCGTCGAGGCGGGCGGAGACGTCGGCGATCGTTCCGGCCACCTGAGCGCTGTCCGAGACGTCGATCACCACGAACTCGGCCGTGCCGCCGTCGGCGACGATCGACTCGGCCGTGGTCGGACCGCCCTCCCGCGCGACCTCGGTGAGGTCGGCGATCACGATGTGGGCGCCGGCCCGAGCGAGTGTCTGCGCGATCGCCCGCCCGATCCCGGAGGATCCACCGGTAACCAACGCGACCTTGCCTGAAAGATCGATCATGATGCTCCTCGAAATCGTTGTCCTGCTGGTGTTTCCCACGCTAGGAACGGTGAGGAGAAGTGACCATCGGGTGGCCGACCCACTGTCGCGTCGCGGTCTGTCCGCGGGGTCCGTCAACTGACGGACCCCGGACAGGTCGGCGCAGGTTACGACGCGCTCGACGTCACCGCTTCCTCGCGCCTGCGCGGCTGCAGCTGCGTCGCGGACACGAGACCGACGAACAGGAAGCCGGCGGCGACGAACAGCGACCAGCGGGTGGCGTCGGCGAAGCCCTCGGACAGCGCGTCGGCGGTCTCGGGTCCGGCCGGGCCGAGCTTGCCGTGCTCGCCCTGGTCGCGGATCGCCGGGATGGTGCCGCCGGCCGAGTCGCGGGTGCCGTCGACGAGCTGCGTCTCCACCTGCGGCGGCAGCGCGACGGGTTCGAGCCGGTCGGTGAGGCTGTGCGCGAGCCCGAGCGACAGCACGGTGCCCAGGATCGCGGTGCCGAGCGCGGATCCGAGCTGACGGACGGTGCTCTGCGTCGCCGATCCCTGGCCGGACTCCGACGTCGGGATGTCGACGAGGACGGTGCCGGTGAGCTGCGCCGACGCCAGACCCAGGCCCAGGCCGTAGATCGCGAGCAGCAGCGCCATCAGCCAGATCTCCGACGACGGCCGCAGGTACAGCGCGAACGCGAGCACGCCGATCACCTCGAGGGCCAGGCCGAGCATCACCGTGCGCGGTGCACCGAAGCGGGCGGTGACGTGGCGGGCGGCGGCACCGGACGCGAAGGCGCCGAGCGCCATCACCGCGAGCACCGTTCCGGCGCCGAGGGTGCTCAGGCCGTACGCGTTGACGAGGAACAGCGGCAGCACCAGCAGCAGACCGAACTCGCCGATCGCGACGGCCATCGCGGTGCAGTTGCCCCAGCTGAAGGTGCGGAACCGGAACAGGTCCAGGTCGAGAATGGCGGAGTACCCGATGCTCGCCCGGTGCCGCTCCCACACCACGAACGCGATCAGCGCGACGACGCCGACGGCGGCGACGACGGGGGTCGCCGAGATCGGGGCGGTCACCGGCCAGGTCATGCCGAACACGTTGAGGTCGGCGATCGGCTTCCACCACCCGAGGGTCTGGCCCTCGATGAGCGCGAAGATCAACGCGCCGAAGCCGATTGCGCTGAGCAGCAGTCCCACCACGTCCAGTCCGGGCACCGTGATCTTCGCCCGCGTCTCGGGGACGGTCAGGACGGCGCCGATGATGACGAGGATGCCGATCGGGACGTTGACGAGGAAGATCCACGGCCACGTGAACGAGGTGGTCAGCCAGCCGCCCAGCAGCGGTCCGACGGCGGCCATGCCCGAGATCACCGCACCCCACACACCGAACGCGATCGCCCGGTCGCGACCGCGGAAGGTCGCGTTGACGGTCGAGAGGGTGCACGGCAGCACGAAGGCGCCGCCGACGCCCTGCACGACGCGGGCCACGATGAGTGCCGTCGAACTCTCCGACGCCGCCGCCATGAGGCTGCCGCCGATGAACACGACCACACCGAGGATGAACAGCATCCGGCGACCCAGCCGGTCACCGAGCCGACCGGCGGTGAGCAGCAGCGCCGCGAACACCACCGCGTAGATGCTGTTGATCCACTGGGCATCGGTGAGGTTGAGGCCCAGCTCGTCGATGATGACCGGCAGCGAGACGTTGACGATGGTCCCGTCGACGACGATCAACGACAGGCCGGTGGCGAGGACGCCCAGGCCTATCCACTCCCGGCGACCCACGTGGGGTTCGGTGTCAGGCGATTCCACGCTCATCATTTGCGCCCTTCCTCGTGTGGCGCCCGTACGGCGACGCTACCGCGATTGATTCCACCAGACGAAACGCAGAATCCCCGCCCGAACCCGCCGAATCCGGTCATTTCCAACTTTCGGACGATGTCGCGGCATGGCCCCGCGCCGGGTCATGTGAACGCGATCACCCGTTCGCCCCACGCCGCCCGCAGCGGCCCGTCCAGATCCGGAACCACCGTGTCCTGCTTGTCGATCAGCAGGGTGGCCCGCCCGATCGGGTCGTAGGCGTCCCACGTCGGCTCCCCGTCGAGCCCAACCGGCACACCGCCTTTCGCGAACTCGAGCCACCGCTGCTGCATCCGTGCCGAAACCTTCCGACCGGTCGACAGGCCACCGAGCAGGTAGGTGATCTCCTTGGGCCCGTGCGCGATGTTGCCGAACACGTACGGCAGCTCGGTCGCGTGGGTGGCACCGATCTTCAAAGCCTTCAGCATCGGGGTCGCGTAGTCGAAGCGGTACAGCCACGTCGGTGCGTGGCGGCTGTGCGCATCGACGATCCACAGCGTCGGCAGGCGGAACCCGAAGTCGCGGGTCAGCCCCATCGCGTCGTTCCTGGTCTCCAGGCCCGAGTACGCCGATTCGATGCGGGCCTGGTCCGGGAATTCGACGTCGGGGTGCTCGGCCGCGATCTCGGCGAACATCCCCGGATGACGTCCGGATCGAGCGGCATCAGCGGCGACTTCATCAGTTTGAACAGCGACGACTCGTCCTTGTTGGTGCCGATCAGCAGCGGGATCCGGGCCGCGGTGCCGTTCCAGAACGAGTTGACCGGGTAGTCGGGCAGCAGATCGCCGTCCACGATCGGACCGAACGCGAGCGTGCCGGGCGTCTCGGCGGGGATCCGCGCGAACAACTCGTCGGACGCCGCCAGCAACTCGTCGGTACCGGCGGTGAGCAGACGGTCGACGGGATCGTCTGCGCCACCGAGGATCTCGAGGAAGACCTGCGCCACGTGCGCGGCCCGCTCCTGGTTGTAGACCGACGTGGCCGGCGAGCTCTCCGCAATCGCGCGGTGGAACAGGCCCTTCGCCGCCGGGATCGTCAGCAGGGTGGTGACCGCGCCGCCGCCGGCCGACTCCCCGAACACCGTCACGCTGTCCGGATCGCCGCCGAACGACGCGATGTTCGCCTGCACCCAGCGCAGCGCGGCGATCATGTCGAGCAGCGCCACGTTGGTGTCGAATTGGTGCGAGTCGGTGTTCAGCGACGAGAAGTCGCCGAACCCGAACACCCCGAGCCGGTAGTTCAGCGTCACGACCACGACGTCGCCCTTCTCGGCGAGCGCGCGGCCGTCGAACACCGGCTGGCTCGACGCGCCGCGGAAGTACGCGCCGCCGTGGATCCACACCATCACCGGCCGGCGGTCACCACCGGTCCCGGGCGACCACACGTTGAGCGAGAGGCAGTCCTCGTCCTTGCGCACGTCGCCGAGCGGCATCCCCGGCATCGGGCTCTGCGGTGCCACCGAACCGAATCGGTCGGCCTCGAACACCTCGGTCCACGGCTCGGGGGCCACCGGGGCCCGGAAGCGGAGCGCCCCGGTCGGCGCGGCGGCGTACCGGATGCCCTTCCACACCTGGACGGGTCCGTCGACGGTGCCGCGAACCGGTCCGTGGGTCGTGTGGACCACGGCGGTGTCGGGAGCGATGAGAGTCATGGGTGTTTCCTCCTTCGAATCGCTGGATGTCACGCGGTGAGTGCGGTGACGACGTGCGAGACCTGAAGACCTGCCAGCAGCAGGAACAGGACGGTCATGATGGCGGCGTTGTGTCGGATCAGTTCGTCCTTGACGACGCCGAGGGCGGCGGTGACTCGCTTCGACGGCACTGCCGCCAGGATCGACAGCACGATCAGTCCCGCGCCGCCGAGCACCGCGACCCCGACGGTCAGCAGCGCCGCCTGGGCGGCCGGCAGGTGCGCGTTCGCGACCACGGCCCCGGCCCGCAGTTCGAGCGGCAGGTTCTTCGCGTTGGGCACGGTGAGCAGCAGGCTCAGGACCATCGCCTTGGCGCCGTTCATGGTGTCGATCTGCGCCATCCACGACGGCGCCGCGGCCACGGTGCCCGGTCGCGGACGGCTGCGCCAGCTGACAGCTGCCAGTGCCAGGAACGCCAGCCCGAAGACCGCTGCGAACACGACCTGTGTCGCGTGGCCGGCGTGATCGGCGCGCGCGGCGCCCTCCCCGGCCGTGAGCGCGGAGATTCCGACGACGACGGCCGACGCCGTGACGGCCGTCGCAGTGAAGATCGCAGCGTTGGTCTTCGCCCGCGCGGACAGCAGGATCGCGATGAGAGCGGCGAGCGGAACCGGACTGACGATCATCTCGATTCCCACCGGAACCAGCTGTGCCACTGCATTTCCCATACCGGCATCACATCCCTTCGTTGATCCGGATCCAACGTTAGGGAGCGCGGTCCGCCGGAACCGGCCGATGTTCGGGTATTGCGACATCTCGCTCCGGGCGCGCACCGGGTTCGGGATCAGTCGAGGCGTACCGACAGCAGCACCGATTCGGGCTCCTCGACGAGTTCGGCGGAGCCGACCCGGCTCGACAGCGTCGCCAGCCCGAGCCCGTCCCCACGGCCACGGACGACCTGTCCGGGTGACCGGATTCCGATGCAGATCAGGGAGGTTCGCGGATCGACGGCCATCTGCAAGTGCAGCGGCCCGCCGCGGCCGTGCCGGATCGCATTCGTGAACCCCTCGGACAACACGTCGACCGCGTGCTCGAGGCGGACCGGACTGTCCGACAGCAGCGACCACACGCGCTCGTCGACGTCGGTCCGGATCGGGACGGCGGCCGACCACATGCCGATCAGCTCGGTGATCCGGTCTCGGGCGTCGGACCGCACCGTGGGTCGCTGCTCGTCCCGCGCGACCTCCTGCAGGAGGCGGTCGACGATCTCCCCGACGGAGCCGTCGACGGCGTCCGGGGCAACGCGCATCGCGAGGGCCGCGGCCACGAGTTCGCCCTGCACCGACGAGTGCAGCACGTGGGCCAGCCGCCGCCGGGCGGCGATCACCCGTCCGTGCACCTCGGCCGCGAGACGACTCCGGTCACCGAGCGCGTCCGCGAGCTGGCGCTCCTCGATCCCGCGCTGCTCGTTCGCGGCGGCGATCAGGCACATCGCGAGCGCCGAGAACGGATAGAACGCGACACCGGGGATGACGAAGGCAGGTGGGAATCCGTTGCCACCGAGAATGATCCAGAACATCACCGTGGTGACAGCCGCGATGGCACTGTACGCCAGCGCCATCACCACGAGCCGGCGTGTCGCGCTCCGGATCCGGACCACGGTGCGCTGCACCACCCAGTTCCCGCACACGCACGCCACCATGCTGGCCGCCACCTGCAGGACGGTCTCGCCGAGCCCGTAGCTCGTCAGCAGGAACGTCAGGATCACCACGGTGTACAGCAGGGCCGGCAGCGCCAGTGGCGCCGGGCGCACCGCCTGCAGCACACCGCGCACGCGTTCCCGTCGGGTCAGGGTGGGCGGCGGCGACGCCGGCTCCGGCGGCGGGGTGGCGTCGTCGAACAGCGCGTGGCTCATGGGGCGCACGATGTCCTCGGAGATGCCGCGCAGCAAACGCGCGTCGCGCTCGGTGTCGACGGATGCCCGATCGGTGTGGGCGAGCGCGGCGTCGATCCGCGCGGCCAGGTCGTCCGCGCACCGCTGACCCAGCCCGGCGAGGTACTCCTCGTCGACCAGGCGTTGCGCGTCGAGCGCGGTGCGCGCGGCCCGCAAGCGCCGCATCACCGCGTTGTGTTCCCGGACGGAGTCGACGAGGATCGCGATCAGCGAGAGCGCGACGATCCCGGTCGTCACGTTGATGATCAGCCGCACGCCCATGTTCCGGGGGTCGGTCGGCAGTCCCTGGACCGCGATCAGCGCGTCCAGCAGGAACGGCCGCATCGCGCCGAGCAGGGCGAAAACGGCGATGGCGACCGCCGGTCGTGCGCGAGTTCGGTTGGGGCGCAGGACCGTGAGCCAGGCGATCAGCAGCGCGACGCCGAGGACCAGGTGCACGATCACCGCGACGCTGAAGTACGTGGGCCAGTCCGCCGGCCCAGGGGCCGCGACGTAGCTGCCCATCACCGTGACCGCGAACGGGGCGGTCAGGATCCACGACCAGCGGGTGACGGCGGCGCTGCCGCCGATCCGCGCCAGCCAGGGAAACGGACGCCTCAATCGATCTCCGCCGGCATCCCGAAGCGTCGGACGTACAGCTGCGCCGCGGCGACCCGCGGGTTCAGTTCGGGGCTGTGACCGACCCCGAGCGCGTCGAACACCCGGGTCACCATCTTCTCCACGCTGCGCAGGCTCGACCCGCGGCGGCGGGCGATCTCGGCGTTCGACCACCCGAGCGCGATGCAGCGCAACACGTCGAGCTGGGTGCGGGTAAGCCGCTCGAGGACCGCGTCCGGGTTGTCGTCGCGCGCCGGCCCCGGCGGCACCGGCTTCTCGACCAGCGCCGACTCCACCGCCGCGACCAGGTCCTCGACAGACTCGAGCGCCACCTTGTCGAGGAAGACCGATCCGGCCGGAACGCCCTCCCCGGTGCGATTCCCGCCCGCGGATAGTTCGTCAGGAACACCACCGCGCAGTGCGGCGCCTGCGCGTGGACGATCGTCGCCAGCTCCATGCCGTTGGGGCGGGTGCCGAGATCGATGTCGGTGACCAGCACGTCGGGGTCGATCTCGTCGAAATCGGCGAGCGCGAGTGCCGCGGACGGGCGGTCGTGCACCTCGAATCCGGCGTGCCGGAGCGCCTCGGCCACCAGCGAACGCATGAGGGGCTGGTCCTCGACGACCAGTGCCCTTCGCACCCACGCGCTTTCGCTCACGCGACGAGATTAGCGGGTGCAACCGCCTCCTCGAGAGGTTGTGTGCATAGCTAACGAACGGGCGCCGTACGCGTGGTGCGTACGACGCCCGTTCGCCGGGATCGAGCCGGGTCAGCGCCCCGGCAGGAACTTCATCGCCTTGACGAACGGCGGCAGCGCCTTGGCCCACACCTTGGCCGGAAGCCACCGCGGGCCACCGAGGTTGAGTACGCGCGTGGTCGCGACGGTCTGCGCCTCGGTGTACTTGAGCAGGCCGTCGTCGCCGTGCCGACGGCCCACACCGGACACGCCCATGCCGCCCATCGGCGCCGCGGTGCTCCCCCACGTCGGGGCGTACCCCTCGTCGACGTTGACAGTGCCGGCCATGACCCGGGACGCGATGGCCTCGCCCTCGGCGTGGCTGCCGGCCCACACGCTCGCGTTGAGCCCGTACTCGGTGTCGTTGGCGCGGGCGATCGCCTCCTCGACGTCGGCGACCGGGTAGATCGACACCAGCGGGCCGAAGGTCTCGTTCGCGTAGCACTCCATCTCGGGGGTGACGTCGGTGAGCACGGTGGGCTCGAAGAACAGCGGGCCCAGGTCGGGGCGCGCCTTGCCGCCGGCGACGACGGTGGCGCCCTTGGCGACCGCGTCGTCGACGTGCCCGCTGACGGTCTTGACCTGCGCCTCGGAGACGAGGCTGCCCATCTCGACACCGAACTCGTAACCGGGCGCCAGGCTGATGTTCCGGACCCGCTCGCCGAACATGCGGATGAACTCGGGCGCGATCGCCTCCTCGACGTAAATGCGCTCGACCGAGATGCACAGCTGGCCGGAGTTCGAGAAGCACGCGCGCACGGCGGCGTCGCAGACCTCGCGCAGGTTCGCCCCCGACGCGACGATCATCGGGTTCTTGCCGCCCAACTCGGCGGAGAACCCGATCAGGCGGCGGCCGGCTTGCTCGGCCAGCAGCCGTCCGGTGGCGGTGGAGCCCGTGAACATCAGGTAGTCGGTGTGCTCGACGAGCGCGGTGCCGACCACCGAGCCGGGCCCGGGTACCACCGCGAAGAGATCGCGCGGCAGCCCCGCCTGGTAGAGCAGCTCGACACAGGCGAGGGCGCAGTACGGGGTCTGGCTGTCCGGCTTGATCACCACGGCATTGCCGGCGAGCAGCGCCGCGATCGCGTCGGACACCGCGAGCGTCATCGGGTAGTTCCACGGCGAGATGACGCCGACGACGCCCTTCGCGTGGTGCCGGACGACGGTCTTGGTCAGCCCGGGCAGCATGCCCTGGACCCGCTTGGGGCGCAGCAGCTTCGGCGCCAGTCGAGCGTAGTAGCGCGAGGTCATCGCGATGTCGAGGACCTCTTCCTGCGCCGACGCCCGGGACTTGCCGGTCTCGGCCTGCGCCATGTCCATCAGCGCGGCGCGGTTCTCGAGGACCAGGTCGCGGTAGCGCAGGAAGATCTGGGCACGTTCGGCCGGGACCGCTGCTCCCACGCCTTCTGTGCCACGCGGGCCCGCTCGACTGCCGCGATCGCGTCGGCCGCGGTGCCGACCGGGACGGTCGCGAGTTCGCGTCCGGTGAAGGCCTCGACCACCGGCCGCGTAGGACGGTCCGCCGCGTCAGGAATGGCGATGAGGTCGGCGAGGCGGGCGAATGTCGCCGCTGACGGAGCAGGCATTTTTGTACTCCTACCGGTGAGTAGATTTCGAGTTACACACAACCTACCCCGTCGGTGGCTGCCGTCACAGGGATCACGATCCGAGACTGCCGAGGCCGCCGAGGGAACCCAGAGAACCGAGGGAGCCGGTACCGGTACCCGCCGCCGGGAAGTTGACCGTGCCGGAGTAGTCGTGCGCGATCGGGCCGCTTTGCAGCTTCACCGATGCCTGCCACGGCCCGGCCGGCAGATCGACGCTGCCGGGGATGACGAACCGCACCTTGCCGGTGGCGCCCGCGCGATTGTCGTGGCGTCGGGGTACACCGGTCCGACTGCGATTCCCTGCGGACCGACGAGATTCAGCTCGCCGTCGAGGTCGAGCGCCCAGGTGCCGGTGTTGCGGACGTCGGCCACCACCACGACCTGGCCCTTGGAATCACGTTCGGCGGTGAGTCCGGAGATCGCGAAGTCCGCAGTCTGTCCGCTCGGGGGAACCACCGTCGGATACGTGCGGACGCCGACCCGGTTCGCCGTCGACAGTCCGGAGCTGTCGTCCTTGGCCTGCACCCAGACGACCCCGTACTGCGTCCCGACGGGTGCATCCGCGGGGACGGTGATCGTGACGGTCACGACAGCGCTCGCGCCAGGGGTGAGCGAGAGGGTCTGCTTGTCCACGCTCGTCCAGCCGGTGAGGCGATTGGCCGTGCCCCGGTCCTGGACCGTGTACTGGCCGCTCCTCATCGCCGCCGCACCGGCGTACACCTCGATGGTCCGGGGCTGATCGATGCCGTTCGAGACCTGTATGCGCCGTTTGATGGGAGCAGTGCCGGGCTGAACATTCTCGAAGATGTAGTTCTGCGACGCGAAACCGTCCCCGGCGAAGGATCCAGGAGTCGGACGCCGATCGATCCGCTCGTGGTGACAACGGGATCGGCGTGGACGACCGCCGTGGACGCCGCGACGATCGAGGCGACCAGGGCCAGCAGCGTGAGCAACTGTCGCACAACAGAACGCATGGAATTCACCTTCGTGGATGCCTGGTGGCGGGTGTATGACCGAGCCGCCACCGGGGAGGATTCGGTCGGCTAAACGGCTGAATGGGTCAGGATCGCACTGTAATCCCCGATGGTCACCCCGTCGGACGCGTCGACGCGGAGCGACGGCGTCCATTGGAACGTCACGTCCGGCCTACTGTTGCTCGCTATCCCGACCACGGGTTTGGTCGTTTCCAACGTCTGCGGACCGGTGCTCCGGAAGCCCATGGTCTCGGCGCCTGCCGTGTAGGTCACGCCGGATCTGGGGATGATCGTGGAGCCATTGGTGAAGTCCGAGATCGAGGCGGACACGGTGACCGAGCGTCCGGTGCCGCTACGACGATCACGGACGGCGGAGACCACCGTCGGGCCGCCGACCTCGTTCTGCCCGTTCGCCCAGACCATGGGGGTTGTTGTCGGGACGGTCAACTCGAGTGGACCTTCCTCTCCGGCGACGGTGAACGTCACGTCGGTGGTTCCGCTGGTCTCGGCCGAGGCCGAGCCGGCGAGTGATCCAGGAACGGCCACCGACGCGAACGCGATCGCGCCGACGCCGAGCACTGCTGCCGTCCTACGCAACTGGTTCCTCCGGTGAGCTGTACGGAAAACACGGGCTACCGAAACGACGATCGAGATGCGTTCGAAGCGACTCATTTCAACAAACAATTGGACGCTTGTCCACAATTTCGCTCGTTCGAGGAACCGCAGAATCCTGGGTCAGACGGCCGAGACGACTTCCTTCGCCCAGCGGTAGTCGGCCTTTCCGCTGGGGGACCTGCGGATCGCCGGGACCACGACGACCGACCGCGGAATCTTGTAGCCCGCCACATGGGTGCGGCAGTGCTCGGCGATCTCGGCGGTGTCGGTGTCGTCGAATCCGGACCGCAGCTGGACCACCGCGGCGACCTTCTCGCCGAACCGGACGTCGGGCGCCCCCGCGACCAGCGCGTCGAGCACCGCCGGATGCGTCTTGAGCGCCTGCTCCACCTCTTCCGGATACACCTTCTCGCCACCGGAGTTGATGCACGTCGAGCCGCGGCCGAGGAGCAGGATGGTGCCGTCCGGCTCCATCCGTCCCATGTCGCCGAGTACGGCCATTCGCACCCCGTCGACCACCGGGAACGTCGCGGCGGTCTTGGCCCCGTCGTTGTAGTACGCGACCGGGACATGACCCTTGCGCGCGAGATAGCCCACCTCGTCGGAGCCCGGCTCGATCGGCCGGAAGTTCTCGTCCACGAGAATCATGTTGGGGTTGTGGCGAATTCGCTTGGTACCGTCGTCACCGAACTCCACGATGCCGTCGTTGCCGGTCTCCGACGCCCCGAAGGCATCCTTGATGACCATACCCGGAACCATCTCGCGCAGTTCGTCCTTGAGCTTCGGAGAGAACAGCGCGCCCCGGAGCCCATCAGCTTCAGCGAGCTCAGGTCGTAGCGGTCGCCGCGCTCGCGGATCGCCTCGGCGATGGGCCGGGCGATGGCGTCCCCGACCACGGTGATGCCGGCGATCTTCTCGGCCTCGATCAGGCGGAGCACCTCGACGGGATCGAAGGTGCGGGTGAGCACGCGCGGGGCACCCATGAAGAACGCGGTGAGCAGCGAGTAGATGGCGGCACCGTGCATGAGCGGCGGAATCAGCAGGTAGACCTGCGGTTCGGTGTTGGCGACGGCACCGGCGACGACCTCCTCGACCGAATGCCGGGGCGCGCCACCGATGTTCCCGCCGGACAGCGCGGCGAAGTAGAAGTCCTCGTGGCGCCACACCACACCCTTGGGCATCCCGGTGGTGCCACCGGTGTAGATCACGAAGTGGTCGTCCGCGCTGCGCGGCCCGAAGCCCCGGGCGTCGGACTGCGCGGCGAGCGCGTCCTCGTAGTCGGCGACGGTGACGCCGTCGTAGCCGGCGGGCATCCCCTCGTGCTCGCCGACCACGACGACGTGTCCGATGCCGGGCGCCTGCGGCAGCGCGGCCCCGGTCGGCTCGAGGTACTCGTTCTCGACGATCAGCACGACGCTGTCGGAGTTCGTGTACAGGTACACCAACTCGGCGTCGGTGTAGCGGAAGTTGACGTTGATGGGGACGGCGCGGATCTTCAGGCACGCCAGCAGCGCCTCGACGTACTCCATGCGGTTGCGCATGTGGATGGCGACGTGCCCGCCCGGCTGCACCCCGACAGACTCGAGGTGGTGCGCGAGCCGGTTGGCCCGCCGGTCCAGCTCGGCGTAGCTGCGACGCTCGTCCCCGCACACCACCGGCACCCGATCGGGAATCGCGTCCGTGACGGCTTCGTACAGGTCGGCGATGTTGAGCGTCACGTAGGTCCATCCTCACTGTGCAGTGACCCGGATCACGGGCCCATTCGTTCGCGAAGCTAACACAGTCGAGCGTTTGATGGGGCCAAAATCCTTGTGCCGGTGTCTTCGTCAAGATTCCATAAGGACCGCACGGAGCACCTTGCGGCTATTGAACAGGCGCGTAAGACTTTGAACATGCGTTCAGCCATGGGTGTTCCTGCGGATCGGGACCTGAATACTCGGGCCCGAATCCGTGACGCCGCGATCCGGGTGTTCGGCGAACAGGGATTCGACGCCGGCGTCCGGGCGGTCGCGACCGAGGCCGGGGTCTCCCCCGGCCTGGTGAACCACCACTTCGGCTCCAAGCAGGGCCTGCGGGCGGTGTGCGACGAACACGTCTCGGACATCATTCTCACCGAGAAACGCGAGGTGCTCGCGTCGACGGGACCGGCCCGGATGCTCGCGGCCTTGAGCGAGATCGACCGATATGTGCCCCTCGTCGCGTACCTCGTACGGTCCTTCCAGGCCGGCGGTGAGCTCGCGGCATCGCTGTTCGAGCACATGGTTGCCGGGGTCGAGGAGTACCTCGAGGCCGGCGTCGCGGAGGGCCGAGTGCGGCCCAGCCGCGACCCCTCCGCACGCGCGCGGTATCTCGCGATGAACAGCCTCGGCTCGACGCTGCTGTTCCTGCAGATGCGCACCGAACCCGACGGCTCGGTGGACTACGCCCGCGTGATCCGGGAGATGACCGACGAGATCATGCTCCCGCCCTCGAGGCCTACACCGAGGGCCTGTTCACCGATTCGACAATGCTCGACGCCTACACCGAGGAGAGGGCATGACCACGATCATCGAAGTCGAGAAGCTGGAGAAGACGTTCGGGACCACCCGGGCGCTCGACGGGCTGGACCTGACGGTCCGCGAGGGCGAGGTCCACGGGTTCCTCGGCCCCGACGGCGCCGGCAAGTCCACCACGATCCGCGTGCTGCTCGGCATGCTGCGCGCCAACGGCGGCACCGCAACGCTCTTCGGTCGCGACGCGTGGCGGGACGCCGTCGACCTGCACCGCGACGTCGCGTACGTGCCGGGCGACGTGACGCTGTGGCCGTCGCTGACCGGCGGCGAGATCATCGACCTGCTCGCCCGGATGCGCGGCGGTCTCGACACCGCCCGCCGGGCCGACCTGATCGAACGCTTCGACCTCGACCCGCGCAAGAAGGCGCGCTCGTACTCGAAGGGCAATCGTCAGAAGGTAGCGGTGATCTCCGCGTTCTCGTCGAACGCCAGGCTGCTGCTGTTGGACGAGCCCACGTCTGGCCTGGATCCGTTGATGGAGAAGGTGTTCCGCGACTGCATCGCCGAGGCCGGAGCCCGTGGCGTGACGGTACTGCTGTCGAGCCACATCCTGTCCGAGGTGGACGCCCTGTGCGAGAAGGTCACCATCATTCGGGCCGGGAAGGCGGTCGAAAGCGGTTCGATCGCGTCGATGCGACACCTCAGCCGCACATCGATCACCGCCGAACTCACCGGGGACCCTGGCGATCTCAGCCGCATACCCGGTGTCGAGGACGTACGGATCGACGGAAGCACGCTGCACTGCCAGGTGGACGCCGAGAGCCTGGGCTCGCTGATCCGCACGCTCGGCGACGCCGGTGTGCGCAGCCTGGTCAGCACCCCGCCGACGCTTCGAGGAACTGTTCCTGCGGCACTACGAACTCACGGAGGAGGTGCGAGTATGACCACCACCGCGACACCGGCCGCCGTCCGCACGGCGGTATCGGCGTCCTCGCCTTACGCCGGCACGGGGCGCTGGTGCGCCTGGCCCTGCGACGCGACCGCGTGATCCTGCCGCTGTGGTCGATCACCGTCGGTCTGCTGCCGATCGTCTACGGCAAAGCGATCATGGGGCTCTACACCACGCAGAGTCAGCTCGATGCCTTCGCGGCGTCCACCGCGTCCCTCAAGTCCGAAATCGCCTTGGTGGGGCCGATCTTCGGCTCCAGTGTGGGTGCGCTGACGACCTGGCGTGCCGGCTACCTGTTCACTTTCGTCGCCGTCGCAGTCATCCTCACGGTGATCCGGCACACCCGGACCGAGGAGGAGGCCGGCCGCACCGAACTGCTCGAATCGACGGCGGTGGGCCGGTACGCGGGCCTGACCGCGGCCCTGCTCGTCGCGGGACTCGGAGCGGCCGTCAGCGCCGTCGTCGGCACTCTCGGGTTGATCTCGATCGGGATCGGCGGCTCCGGCGCAATCGCGTTCGGGGCGGCCGTGTTCGGTGCGGGCGCCGTGTTCGCCGGCGTCGCCGCGGTGGCCGCGCAGGTGAGCACCGGCGCCCGGCTCGCCCGCGGCATCGCGTTCGCGGTGCTGGCGGTCGCCTTCCTGCTCCGCGCCGTGGGCGACGCCGGATCGGGGACGCTGTCGTGGCTGTCGCCGATCGGCTGGGCGCAGCAGCTACGCCCGTACGCCGACGAACGCTGGTGGGTACTGCTGCTGCCGGCCGTCACCACCGTCGTGCTCGTCGCCGTCGCCTACCGTCTACTCACGCGCCGTGACCTGGGCGCGGGCCTCATCGCCGAACGCCCCGGCCCGGCGACGTCGCCGCCGTCGCTGTCCGGTCCGGTCGGACTGGCGTGGCGCTCGCAACGCGGGCTCCTGATCGCGTGGACGGTGGGACTGACGGTGTTCGCGCTCGTGATGGGCGGCGCCGCACACGGTGTCAGCGATCAGCTGGGAAGCAGCACAGCCGTCACGCAGGCACTGGCCCGACTGGGCGGCGCGCAGGCGATCGAGGACTCGTTCCTCCAGTTGGCGTTCACCATCTTCGGGCTTCTCGCCGGCGCGTACTCGATCTCCGCAGTGCTGCAACTGCACGATGAGGAGGAATCCGGCCGCGCCGAGTCGGTGCTGGCCGCGTCGATCGGGCGGCCGCGCTGGGCGATGAGCCACATCGTGTTCGCGCTCCTCGGCCCCGCGGTCGCACTCGCGATCGCAGGCCTCGCGGCGGGAATCGCGTACGGGGCGTCGATCGACGACGTGGGCGGACAGGTGCCGCGCATTCTCGCCGCCGGGCTGGTGCAGCTGCCCGGCGTGTGGCTGCTGACCGGGATCGCCGTCGCGATGTTCGGTCTCATCCCGCGCTTCGCACCGGCCGCGTGGGGTGTCTTCGGCGCGATGATGGCGCTGTACGTGTTCGGCATGGTCGCCGACGTCCCCGGCTCCTGCTCGACCTGGTTCCGTTCCTGCACCTGCCGCGGCTGCCCGGCGGGGAGTTCCAGGCCGCCCCGATCGTGTGGCTACTGCTCATCGCCGCCGCGCTGCTGGGCGTCGGGCTCGCCGCGCTGCGACGGCGCGACCTCCGCTGACCAGCCGCTGAACGGGAATTCACGTCACACTTTCGAGACCGAACCGTGCCATGAATTCCCGTTCAGGGGTTGCGGCGGGGTTCCTAGACTCGGAATCATGACAGCTTCGCGCGCGTCAGACGAGGTCGTGGACTGGTCCAAGATCGAGGAGCGGGCGCCGTCGGTTGCTCAGCTGTTCGTCGACCGGGTAGCCGCGACACCACATTCCGAGGCCTTCCGGTACCCCGAGGGCGACGTGTGGACCAGCGTCACGTGGTCCGACGTGGGCCGACGGGTCCGAACTCTGGCCGCGGGCCTGATCGCGCTCGGCGTCGAGCCCGAGCAGCGCGTCGCAGTCGCGTCCGCCACCCGCTACGAGTGGGTGCTCGCCGACCTCGCGGTGATGTGCGCCGGCGCCGCGACCACCACCGTCTATCCCTCGACGACCGCGTCCGACGTCGCGTTCATCGTCTCCAACTCGGGCAGCCGCATCGTCGTCGCGGAGGACGAGGCCCAGCTGGCCAAGCTCCGCGAGCACCGCGGGGAACTGCCCGACGTCCAGCGGGTGGTGCTGATCGACGGCACCGTGCCCGACGACGAGTGGGTGATCGGCTTCGACGAGCTCGAGCGGCTCGGCGACCGACTGCTCGCCGAGCGCCCCGACGCGGTCGACGAGCGCCTCGCCGGGATCTCCCCGGACAGCCTCGCGACGCTGATCTACACGTCGGGCACGACGGGTCGGCCCAAGGGAGTGCGGCTGCCGCATTCGGCGTGGACGTACGAGGCGGCGGCGATCGACGCGGTCGGCATCCTCGACGCCGACGACCTGCAGTACCTGTGGCTGCCGTTGTCCCACGTGTTCGGCAAGATCCTGCTGACGCTGCCGCTGCAGATCGGGTTCGCGACCGCCGTCGACGGGCACGTCGACAAGATCGTCGACAACCTCGCCGTGGTGAGGCCGACGTTCATGGGTGCGGCGCCGCGGATTTTCGAGAAGGCGTACGCACGCATCATCGGCACCGTGAAGGAAGAAGGCGGGGTGAAGGAGAAGATCTTCAATTGGGCGATCGGCGTGGGACTGGCCGCATCGAAGGCCCGCCAGGCCGGAAAACCGTTGTCGGGCATGCAGAAGGCCCAGCATGCGCTCGCCGACCGGCTGGTGTTCCGGACCATCCGCGACCGGTTCGGCGGTCGGCTGAAGTTCTTCATCTCCGGCTCCGCCGCCCTGGATCGCAATGTGGCGCAGTGGTTCGACGCCGTCGGCATCATCGTCCTCGAGGGCTACGGGCTGTCCGAGACCAGTGCGGCGTCGCTCGTCAACCGGCCGTCGGCCTATCGCTTCGGAACCGTCGGCTGGGTCATTCCCGGCACCGACGCCAAGATCGCCGGTGACGGCGAGATCCTGATCAAGGGTCCCGGCGTGATGAGCGGCTACCACCACAACCCCGAGGCCACCGCCGAGTCGCTCGACACCGACGGCTGGTTCCACACCGGCGACATCGGCACGATCGACGCCGACGGCTTCCTGCGTATCACCGACCGCAAGAAGGACATGTTCAAGACGTCCAACGGCAAGTATGTGGCGCCGTCGGCGATCGCCGCGACGTTCAAGGGCATCTGCCCGTACGTCGGCGAGATCATCGTGAGCGGCGAGGGCAAGTCGTACTGCGTCGCCCTCATCAGCCTCGACGGCGAGGCGATCTCCGAGTGGGCCGTCGAGAACGGTATGGGCGACAAGCCACTCAGTGAGATCGCCGGCGCCGGGTCCACCGTCGCGATGATGAGCGCCTACGTGGACCAACTCAACGCCGGCCTCAACCGCTGGGAGCAGATCAAGCGGTTCACGATCCTCGAGCGTGAACTCACCGTCGAGAACGGTGAGATCACCCCCAGCATGAAGCTCAAGCGCAAGAAGGTGGTCGACAACTTCTCCGAACGGATCACCGCGCTGTACGGCTGAGCGGCGTCACCGATACTTCCGAATTTCGTGACGCGCGACGCTGCGGATGTGGACCTCGTCCGGCCCGTCGGCGATTCCCAGGATGCGCGCGCTCGCCCACATGCGGGCGATCGGGAAGTCGTCGGTGACGCCCCCGCCGCCGTGGCACTGGATCGCCCGGTTGAGGACCGACCTGGCCACCCGCGGACCGATCACCTTCACGGCGGCGATCTCGATCTGCGCGCCCTTCGCCCCCACCCGGTCGATCATCCAGGCGGTCTTGAGCACCAGCAGGCGGGCCTGCTCGATCTCCATGCGGGACTCGGCGATCCACGTGCGGACCACGCCCTGATCGGAGATGGGACCACCGAACGCGGTGCGTGCCATAGTCCGTCGCACCATCAGCTCGAGGCCGCGCTCGGCCATGCCGATGCAGCGCATCGCGTGGTGGATGCGGCCGGGGCCGAGCCGCGCCTGGGCGATCGCGAAGCCCTCGCCCTCGCCGGCGAGCATGTTGGTGACCGGGACCCGGACGTCGGTGAACTGGATCTCGGCGTGTCCCTGCTGGTCGTGGTAGCCGAAGATCGGTAGCGAGCGGATGATCTCGACGCCGGGTGTCGCCGCCGGGACCAGGATCATCGACTGCTGCCGGTGCGGTGCCGCGTCCGGGTCGGTCTTACCCATCACCACGAGGATCTCGCAGCGCGGGTCTGCCGCCCCCGTCGTCCACCACTTCCGCCCGTTGATCACGTACTCGTCGCCGTCGCGCACGATCGACGTCGAGATGTTCCGAGCGTCGGACGACGCGACGTCCGGTTCCGTCATCGAGAATCCGGACCGGATGCGGCCGTCGAGGAGGGGCTCGAGCCACCGCTCCTTCTGCTCGGGCGTGCCGAACATGTGGAGGATCTCCATGTTCCCGGTGGAGGGCGCGGAACAGTTCAGCGCCTCCGGCGCGACGTACGGCGACCGTCCGGTGACCTCCGCGATGTGTGCGTAGTCCAGGTGCGTCAGCCCGGACAGCGCCGGCAGGAAGAGATTCCACATGCCCTGCCGGCGTGCCTCGGTCTTGAGGTCCTCGACGATCGGCGGCAGGACATGGCTGTGCGGCCCGTCGGCGGCGAGTTGTTTCGCGTACACCTCCTCGGCCGGATAGACGTACTCGTCCATGAACGTGGTGAGCCGCTCGATGATCTCGCGGGCTTCGGGACTCGGTGACAGATCCACCAGATGTTCCTCTCGATTCGAAGGTGGAAGGCGGCTATCGGGCGGTCGGGCTGTCGGACGTCAGGACGACCTTGCCGAGCGCCCGACGCCCCATCACGACGTCGAGCGCCGTAGCGGCTTCGGACAGCGAGAACGTCTCGCTCACGTGCGGCCGGAGCACGCCCCGCTCGTACCAGCCGAACAGCCGATTCATGTTGTCGGCGTTGCGTTCCGGGTTGCGCTTCGCCCACGCTCCCCACAGCACGCCGTGCAGGGATCCCGAACACACGAGGAGCCGGTTCATCCCCACCTTGGGGATGTCGCCGAGGCGTACCCGACGGTCAGGTACCGCCCGCCCCACGCGAGCGCGCGGATCGCCGCCTGCGCGTGGTCTCCGCCCACCGGGTCGTACACGACGTCGACCCCGCCGCCCGTGAGCTCGGTGAGCCGCGCTCGCAGATCCTCGCCGGAGTAGTCGATGGTCTCGTCCGCGCCGCGCGAGCGGCAGAGCTTCGAGCTTGTCCGGGCTCGACGCCGCCGCGATCACCCGGGCCCCGAGTGCCTTCCCGATCTCGACGGCCGTCAGCCCCACACCCCCGACGCCCCGAGCACCAGCAGGGTCTCCCCCGCTCGCAGGTCGGCACGATCGACCAGGCCGTGGCACGACGTCCCGTAGGTGACGGCGAATCCGGCGGCGTCCGTGTAGGACATCGAATCCGGGATAGCGAACACCATCGCGGCCGGCACCACCACCTGCTCGGCGTAGCCGCCCATGCCGCAGAACGCGAGCACGCGGGCACCGACCGCGATACCGGCGACGTCGGCACCGACGGCCCGCACCACCCCGGCCGCCTCGGAGCCGGGAACGAACGGCAGCGGCGGCTTGGTCTGGTAGTTGCCGGACACGATGAGCCCGTCGGGGAAGTTCACGCCGGACGCGTGCACCTCCACCAACACCTGATCGGGACCGACGGCCGGAGGGTCGATGTCCTCGTACCGCAACGTGTCCGGCGTTCCGAGAGTCCGACAGAGCTGGGCCTTCACGGCTGCACCTCGGTGACGAACGTCGCCCACGCCTTCACCGCGAGTCCGCCTGTCTGCCGGGCACAGTCGAGCTCGATGTCGATCTTGCCGACGCCCTCGTCCTCGTACTCCCGCAGGACCGTCGCAGTGCAGGTGAGCACGTCGTCCGGCCACACCTGTTCGAGGAACCGGACCCGGTAGGACCGGATGTTCTCGGCGCCGAGCCAGTCGCTCGCGTACGTCGCGAGCAGCCCGGCCTGGAACATCCCCACCGAGAACGGCGTCGGGTATCCGGCGGCCTCGGCGAACGTCTGGTCGTGGTGGATCGGGTTCATGTCTCCCGACGCCCCCTGATAGCGGACGAAGTCGGTCCGGGTCACCGGCCCGACGCTCCAGGGTGCCGGCAGAGTCCGAGTGGTGGTCATGCGTCCTCCGTTGCGGGTCGGGCGGTTTCGACTCCGGTCATGGTTGCGCGAGCCACGAGCGTGCCGGCGGAGTCGACGAAATCGGTGACCATCACCGCGAACGTCAGCTCGCCGCCGCGACGGCCCTGTTTGGTGTAGACGTCGGTGATGCGGGACGTGCAACGCAGTCGCGTCCCGGCCTTCGGGGGTGGGCCGAAGAACTCGTATTGCTGCTCAGCGTGAAGCCCACGCTTGCCGTCGAATTCGAGTGCCTTCCAAGCATTCCCATTCGGGGGCTGCCAGAAGTTGGTGACCGTGAGGAAGGTCGGCGGGGCGACCGCGTCCTCGCGCTCGAGGTAGTCGGGGTTCGTCGAGTAGGTCGCCACCGCGAATTCCCGGATCTTGCCGCGTTCGACGTCGAGGTCGTAGGTCTTGCCCTCGACACCGACGGCGTCTGAGTTTGCCATGTTCCCTCCTGGGGGGGTGCGGACCGATGATCAGGCGGGTAGGTCGTCGCTGCCGGAGGCCGTGCTGGGCCACGGTGTCGTCTGCTCAGACAAGGCCGCTCATCTCCTGCACCAGCTCGGCGACGGTCCAGCGGGCGCCCTTGTCGATGATCTTCCCGTACTGCCAGCCGAGGAACTGACGGATCTCGCCGCCCTTGGCGTAGAACACCGAACCGCTGGCCGGGCACTGCTCGGTGAGCAGGTAGGCCACGACCGGCGAGACGTTGCCCGGGTGGTAGACGTCGAACTCGTCCGGATCGGCGGGCACCGCGACCATGTCCTTGATGCCGGGGACGTCCTCCGTCATCCGCGTGCGGGCCACGGGTGTGATGGCGTTGACTCGAATCCCGTAGCGCCCAACTCCTGAGCCAGGATCACCGTCAGCGAAGCGATCCCGGCCTTGGCGGCACCGTAGTTGCTCTGACCGACGGCGCCGAGCAGACCGGACGTGCTCGACACGTTGACGATCGACGCCTCGACGTCGTCACCGGCCTTGGACCGGTCGCGCCAGTGCGCGCCGAAGATCCGGCAGGGCGCGAACGTCGCGCGCAACTGCCCGGTGATGACGTCGTCCCACTCGTCCTCACTCATGTTGACGAACATGCGGTCTCGCAGGATCCCGGCGTTGTTGACCAGTCCGTGCACCTCCCCGAAACTGCCCAGCGCGGTGTCGAGAAGGCTGCGCGCACCCTCGACGGTCGTCACGTCGGCATCGCTCGCGACGGCGACGCCGCCCGCCGCGCTGATCTCGTCGGCGACCTGCACGGCCAACGCCGGGTCCGATCCCTTGCCGTCGGGGCCGGCGCCGGTGTCGTTGACGACCACGCGCGCGCCCTCGGCCGCAGCCAGCAGAGCGTGCTCGCGTCCGATGCCACGTCCCGCACCCGTCACCACGATCACGCGGTCCTTCAGTTGGTTCATCGTCGTCTCCTCACAGATGTGGAATCAAATATTTGCTACGCGGCGCCGAGCCGGGAGAGCGTTGCCTCCGCCTCCGCCACGATCCGATCGATCAGCTCGGCGCAGCTGGGGATGTCGTCGATCAGGCCCACCACCTGACCGGTCGCCATGACGCCGATCTCCGCGTTGCCGTCGACGAGCGCCGAGCGGTACAGCATCGGCGCGTTGGCGGCCATGACGACCTGGCGCCAACCGAGATCGTGGCTCTTCTTCATCTCGAGACCCTCGCGAATCATGTCCCTCCACGGGGTCCCCGAGAGCTTCTGGAACGCAACGGCATTGCGCACCGCGCGCAGCATGCGCTGCGGCCCCCGAGTGGATTCGAGCTGGTCGATCGTGCCGGCCCGGAGCACACGCTGCGGCACACCGTCGATCTCGAGCGTCACGACCGTGTCGTTGACGGTCTTCGCGAGGTAGACGTCCTTGACGGCCGGCGCCACCGGCGAGTCGCTGGTCAACATGAACCGCGTGCCCATCGCGATGCCGTCGGCGCCGTAGGCGAGCGCCGAGACCAGGCCGCGACCGTCGAAGTAGCCACCGGCGGCGATCACCGGAATGTCGACCGCGTCGACCACCTGCGGGAGCAGCAGGCTTGTCGGCACGGCGCCGGTGTGGCCGCCGCCCTCGCCGCCCTGCACGACGACGGCGTCGACGCCCCACTCCGCCACCTTCTCCGCGTGCCGGCGGGCACCGATCGACGGCACGACCACCAACCCGGCGTCCTTGAGCTTCGCGATCAGGTCCCGCTTGGGCGCCAGTGCGAACGACGCCACCTTGACGCCGGAGCGGATGAGCAGGTCGAGGCGCCTGCCGACGTCCTCCTGGTTGGCGCGCAGGTTGACGCCGAACGGCGCGTCGGTGCGGTCCTTGACGTAGTTGATCGCCTGCTCGAGCTCGTCGTAGCTCAGCATGCCACCGGCAATGATGCCGAGCCCGCCCGCCGCGGCCGTCGCGGCGGTGAGCTTGGCGTCGGAGACGTAGCCCATACCCGTCTGCACGATCGGGTGCTTCACGCCGAACAGGTCGCACAGTCGGGTGTGCAGCGCGCTGCGGTTCGGTTCGAGGGTGGTCACGCGGGTACCTCCTTGTCGCGCAGGTTTCGTGGATCGATGACGGTGCGGATCAGTTCGAGTTCCTCCGCGGTCGGCATGCGCGTCTGCGGGACCGAATCCGGGATCACCAGGTCGAATCCGGTGGCCGCGACGACGTCGTCGACGGTGACGCCCGGATGCACGGAGACCAGCCGGAGTTGCCCGGAGTCGGGGGTGAAGTCGAGGACCGCCAGATCGGTAACGACCCGACGGAGTTCGTGGTGGCGGGTGGCGGCCGGACCCGCCTTGCGGGCGTTGTCGTTTCCGACGCCGGACACCATGTCGACCTTGGGCACGAACACCCTCGTGCCGTGCTTGGGCACCCAGTAGCTCGTCGGGTGGTAGACGGTGTTGCCCGGCGCGCCGCGCACACCGAGCAGCTGCACCGTCGGCCGCGCGTGGTCGCCGATCGCCGAGATGTTGCAGTTGCCGAACATGTCGAGCTGAGTGGGGATCATCATGATGTGGCGCTTGCCGTTCCAGACCAGGTCGAAGATCTGGTTGAACGGCAGCCACGCCTCGACGTCGCCGGCGGCGGGACCACCGACCGCCCACGTGCCCCGGACGGCGGTGGCCTCACCGTCCGACACCATGAGGTCCGGTTCGAACGTGTGCCGCGCCAACCGGACCCCGATGGCCGGGATGGCGCCGAAGGCACTGGCGATCACCTCACCGCTTCCCCGGAACGCCTCCGCGCACGCCACCGCACACACCTCTGCCCGCGTCGCCTCACTCATGCCGAAGCCTCCCCGTGCTCGCCGCGCACCGCGCGTTGGTAGTCCGCCTCCGATCCGGCCAGGTACCGGTCGACGAACGCCTTCCACTTCTCCGGATCCTTTGCCGCTGAGACGTATTCGTTCTGGAATGCCTCGTCGCGGTCGTAGTCGGGCACGCAGGAGGTGAAGTGCGCGCCGCCGGGCGCGGGCACGACGCCGGAGACCAGGAGGCGAGGGATCCGCACCGTCGAGGGGTGTGCCTCGGCGGTGAGTTCGGCCGTGGGGACGATCCGCTCGCACGACACGAACACCTGCTCGGCGGCCATGCAGAACAGGTCGTCGAAGTACAGGTCCGGCCCCAGGTATTGCGCGTTGCCGTGGACGTCGGCCCGGTTCATGTGCACCAGCGCCGCGTCGAGCGGGATCGCCGGCATCGCGACCAGCGTCTCGTCACCGTAGGGGTCGGCGACCGTCCGCAGCTCGGGATTGACGCGCATGACGTCCGAGCCCAGCCCGGCGCGCGTCGGCAGGTACGGCAATCGGATCCCCGCGGCGTACAGGCCCCACTGCAGCATGCCCTCGTCGTACTCACTGACCTCGATCCGGCCCTCCTGACGGGCGGCACGGAAGTGCGGGTCGAGTGGAATCGAGTCGAGGGAGACGAATCCGAAGACGACCTTGCGCACCTTGCCCGCGGCGCACAGCAGACCCACGTCCGCGCCGCCGTAGGACACGACGGTGAGATCGTCGATGTCCGACCGCAGGATCTCCCGCACGAGCGACATCGGCTTCCGCCGGGAGCCCCAGCCACCGATCCCGATGGTCATGCCGGACCTGAGCCGGCCGACCACCTCTTTCTCCGACATTGTCTTGTCCGACAATTTGTTCCATCCTTCGTCGATGTGCCACCCGCTTCCGGCGTCCGGAACGGGAGTCACGTATCAAACATTTGCTGCGCCATGCACGGACCGATCACGGCACGCACTCGCGCATCCACTTCAGACCGCGGGCCAGCGCACTCTCGGCGCCCTCCTCGTCGATCGCCGGGCCGAGAAGTTCCAGGTCCACGACGCCCGCGTAGCCCAGTTCGCGGACCTCCCGCACCATTCGGACCAGCGGTATGTGCCCGTCCCCCGGCACCCACCGGTCCGGCACCGAGGTGGCCTCGACCCGGTGGTCACCGATCTGCACGAGTCGGATCAGGTCGAGGTTGTCGGCGAGCGTGCGCATGAGTCCGCGCTCCTGCCAGGCCGAATACAGGTCAACGCACAGTCCGACACCCAACATGCGGGCCAGTTCCGCCGCATCCGCGACGGAGTGCACGAAACTGATCCCCGACCGGATCGACATCGTGTTCTCCAGCGCCAGGTCCACCCCGCGTTCGCGCGCATGATCCACCAGAGGCGCGAACCGCCCGGGCACCGCGGAGGCGGCGTCCTCCCAGGACAGCGCCCCGGACCCACCGGATGTGAAACACACTGTGGAGGCGCCGATTTCCACCGCGGCATCGACAGCCTGCCGCAGGTTGGCGATGTTCGCGTCCCAGCCGGCGTCGTCGTCGGCCATCGCACGCACCCCGCCCGCGACGAACTCGACGGGCAGGCCACCCGCCGCGATCGCCTCGATCGACTGCGTCCAGCCCTGACGGGCCATGGTGGCGGCGAGCAGCCCGAACCGGTCCGCCCCGATACGGCGCAGCATCGCCATCGACTCCTCGACGGGGCGTTCGGCCGTCGCGGCCAGGCAAATGCTGAGAGCGGGGAGTCCCCCGACGGACGATGTCCAGAGAAATGATGCACGAATCCTCCTGTCGCAGTGCAGGTGACGATGTCCAGATCGTGGTGCAGTCGCAATGTAGCAAATGTTTGATGCGCCGTATAGTCTCGATCCGAACCGGCGATGTGCGCCGGTCACCAGCAGTCCCGTACGGAGGTAGGCAATGGAGTGGTCGGAGCGCCACACCCTGATCATGGAGCAGTCCGCGGAACTGTTCGCGACGAAGGGCATCGCGGGGACCAAGGTCCGCGACATCGCGGACGGCGTGGGCATCCTGTCCGGGAGCCTCTATCACTACTTCCCGTCGAAGGACGCGATCGCCGACCTGATCGTCTCGCGCTACCTCGACGACCTCACCCGCGAGTACAAGGAGATCCTCGAGTCGACGAGCGACCCGCGAACCCGTCTCGACGAACTGGTCAAGGCGTCGTTCCGGGTCAGTCAGGCGCATCCGCACGCGTCGGAGATCTACCAGAACAACGGGACGTATCTCCGTAAACTTCCCTCCTACAGCAAGATCCGCGCGGCAGCCCGGACCACCAAGGAAGCCTGGATGACGGTGATCGAGAAGGGCATCGCCGACGGCGCGTTCCGCTCCGATCTCCCCGCCGAACTGCTGTACGGGCTCATCCGCGACGCCGTCTGGCTGTCGCTGCGCTGGTTCACGCCCACCGGCGACTTCGGAATCGACCAGCTCGCGGACTCCGTCGTGTCGGTGTTCCTGGAAGGCGTCCAGGCGAAGTCCTGACGAGAGGGGTTTCCGATGAGCAGTCTCACCGACACCGGGATCCGCGACGACGGCGTCTCGGCCTGGTTCGTCGAGCACGTCGACGGTGTGCGCGGAACGGTGCGCTTCGCGCGCATCGCCGGCGGTCGCTCGAACCTGACCTATCTGGCGACCGACGAATCGGGCACCCGATGGGTCCTGCGGCGTCCACCGCTCGGCATGGCACACTCGCGTGCCCACGACGTCCTGCGCGAGGCCGAGGTGCTCGACCGTCTGCGCGAGACGCCGGTCCCGGCGCCGCTGGTGGCCGGCCGGTGCGACGACGACGCCGTGACGGGGGCACCGTTCTTCGTGATGAACCACATCGACGGAGTAGTGCTCCGGGACCCGAGACCGTCACGGCCACGGTGCCCGCCCACCACCGGCCGACGGTCGCGACCGCGCTGGTGCGGGCGCTCGCCGATCTGCACGCCGTCGACCCACGCGACGTCGGCTGGGACGACCTCGCGGATCGTGACGACTACCTGTCCCGGCAGTTGCGGCGCTGGTCCACGAACTGGGCCCAGGACCGCGTCCGCGTGCTCGACGACATCGGCCGCGCCCACGACCGGCTGGTCGAGCGCATCCCGCAGCAGGGACCCGCACGTATCGTCCACGGCGACTTCCGGCTCGACAACTGCCTGTTCGCCCCCGACGGCAGGATCGGCGGCATCCTCGACTGGGAGCTGACGACCGTCGGAGACCCGCTCGCGGACCTCGGTCAGCTCCTCGCGTACTGGGCCCTCCCCGACGACGAGGTGTGCGCGCTCGAGAATCCGCCCACCCGGGTGCCCGGATTCCCGTCGCGCGACGACCTGGTCGAGCAGTATCTCGCCGCCGTCCGACCGGGCACGGTGCCCGACATCGACTTCTACGTCGCCTACAACTGGTGGAAGATCGCGTGCATCGTCGAGGGTGTCTACACCCGGACCCTGCGCGGTGCGATGGGCGCGAGCGACCGCTCCCCGGACTCCTTCGGCGCTCAGGCCGAGCGGCTCGCGGCGCAGGCGTGGCGGTACGCGCAACGGCTCTGAACTCGGCCGATCTACCCTGGACCCATGTCGGCACCTCAACGCCCCACCTTCGGGCAGTACGTGGGATACCAGTTCGGGCGGACGCTGCCGCCTTCGCTGCAGGACTGGGTCCGCAACGATTTGGTCGGGCCCGGCGCCTCGGCGCGCTACCTGATCCGGTTCACGGTGCCGGTGCTGCCCATCCTCGCGCTGTTCCTGCTCATCCCCGGCCCGGTGTGGGTTCCGCTGGCGATGATGGCGCTGCTGTTCCTCCCGCTGGTGTACTTCGCGATCGCACTGATGCGGGTGTACCGCCGGCACCGACTCGAGAGCCACGGACTGGACCCCGACCTGGTCGCCGAGAAGGCGCAGCGGCGCGCGGAGTGGATCCGCGACGACTACGAGAGGCGTCACGGACGCAGCTGACCAGCCAAGTTACCGACCGGTCAACTAGGGTAACGGGCGAACCGACGAAGGGAATTAACCATGAGCGAGCCGGTGGCTACCGCCGACTTGGCCGACGAGATCGGCCCCGAGATCCGCAGCTGCGACACCCAGTTCATTCAGTTCGGTGCGCGGGCGACGTTCTCCGGCCCGATCACCACCATCAAGTGCTTCCAGGACAACCTGCTGGTCAAGCAGACCCTCAGCGAGCCCGGCAACGGCGGCGTCCTGGTCGTCGACGGCGACGCGAGCGTTCACACGGCCCTGGTCGGCGACATCATCGCCGGACGCGGCGTCTCCAACGGCTGGGCGGGCGTCATAGTCAACGGCGCGGTGCGCGACTCGGCGATCCTGCGCACCCTCGACATCGGCATCAAGGCGCTCGGCACCAACCCGCGCAAGAGCACCCAGACCGGTTCCGGCGAGAAGAACGTGCCCGTCTCCTTCGGCGGCGTCACCTTCAACCCGGGTGAGACGGTCTACAGCGACGACGACGGCGTCGTCGTCCGCTGAGTCAGACGCGTCGCAGGTGGCCGGCGGTCCAGTCGGCCACCAGCGACAGCACCTCGGCGTCCACCGGTTCGCGCACGAGCTTCCGGTACACGCCCAGCGACGGCGGGTTCGGATCCCGTCGAAGCAGGTGCGTCAGATCCGGGACCCGCACGGTGTCCACGGCGCCCGGGACGAGGTCGGCGACCGCCGCGAGATCGTCCGGATCCACCTGGATGTCCTTCGCTCCCGTGATCGCCAGAACCGGCGAATAGATTTCCCGCAGAAGCAGTTTCGGATCGAACTCGAGGAACTCCCGGAACCACCGCGCATTCACCTTGCGCGTGCCCAGTCGCGCGACGTCGTCCTCGCTGTGCGCCAGCTTGTCGAACGCCTTGCGCTGCCTGGCATGCACGTCGATCCGCAGCACACGCAGGATCGACTGCACCGCACGCGGTAGACCGTCGGCCGCCTTGCCCAGCTGCCACAGCAGCACGGCCCGTCCGGTCACCGCGGGCCCCGCCAACAGCACCACCGCCGCCGGCGCGCCTCCGTCGCGGGCACCGAGGGACATCGCCAGACACGCACCCTCGCTGTGGCCGATCACCGCGACGGCGTCCCGTGCGAATTCCCCTGTCGTGCGGAGCCATTCGACAGCGGCAGCCGCGTCCTCCAGGTTGTCGGCGAACCCCGCGGTCAGGTAGTCGCCGCCCGACGCGCCGACGCCGCGCTTGTCGTACCGCAACGACGCCACCCCGTTCCGCGCCAGTGCGTGCGCGATCGCCCGACTGACCCCGATCGGCAACCGGGCGTGGTCGCCGTCCCGATCGATCTCGCCGGAGCCGTTGAGGACCAGGGCAACCGGCCCCGACACTCCCCGCTCGGCACCGCGAGCATGCCGGCCAGCGTCGTCCCGTCGCCGGATTCGAAGGTCACCTCCCGCTCGGAGAACTCGGGCCGCCCCGCCCACAGCGCGTCGCGCACGCGCTGCGCGACGGCCGTCGCATCCGCGGCGGTGACGATCAACCGGTCGAAGTCCGCGCCGGCCGCGGTTCCGACGGTGTGCACCCTCACGGCGGGCACGCCGCGGTGGGCGACGGCGAACGTCCGCAGTCCCCGCCGCGCCACGTACCGATCCGGACCCGGCCGGGCACCGCGAGACCCGGCGCACGCATGCCTCGTATGTTCGTGAAGGCGTCGGCGACGACGTCGACGTCGCGGACGTACCCGAGCGGGAAGGTGATGTCGCCGTGCAGCGCCGCGACCTTCTCCCCGCGGGACAGCCTGATCGTCAGCGCACTCGCGGTCACCGTCATCTCGGCCATCGTGTTCCTCCGTCCACGCGCGGAGTGCCGTTCTCACCGACGAGAACGTCGTCGAACATCAGTATGCCCGGCGGCCGACGAGCGGCAACGCAGACAGCGGGGCCGACGGATCGATCCGCCGGCCCCGCTGGGGAGCGCTACCGGCTGCCCACACCGTGGCGGCGCAGCAGCACATGGGTCGAGTGCCGGTACGACGCCGGACGCGCGGGCAGGAACCACTGCGACAGTCGCGTGAGCGGCCCGACGTTCGCATCGATCTCGTCGAGCACCTCGTCGACCTGCCGCAGTGAGAACGGGATGATGTTCGTGCCGCGGGCCGGCTTGCCCTCGCTGCGTTCGATCATCCAGTCCAGCCGCGTCCGCACGAACGCGCGTCGATCCTCGAGCGGCGGCAACTGCGTACCGTCGAGCATGTGATCCGCGGTCCACAATGCGGCGGCCTCGGCGCTGAGCGGGCTGAACAGCGACGAGCCGTATCCGACGAAGTACAGATTCGGGACATCGAGCGGCAGAATCTGCCGGTAGAGCAGGAAGTTGCCCTTGTCGTCGGTCAGCCGATCCTGCATCTCGTCCGCCAGGAACGGCACCCGCTGCTGGAAGCCGGTCGCACACACGACGACGTCCGCGGGCACCACGGTGCCGTCGCTGAGCTCGGCGACCGGCTTGCCGTCCTTCTCGTGCAGCGCGGAGATGACGGTTCCGCGGCGCACCCCGATCGTGCCGTCCTCCACCTTCTCGTAGAACTGCTCGGTCGCCAGGCTCACCGCGTGCCGGACGATCCGCTCGAACGAGCCCTCGGGCACCAGTCCGACGCGGTCGAGGAGTAACTGCTTCTGCGCGACGGCCTGGACGGCGCCGAGCAGTCCGTTACGCAGGAAGCGGCCGGGACCGGTGAGGAACCGCCCGAATCCGCGCTGCTCGATGTGCTCGAAGAGTCCCTCGCTGAGACGGGTGAGCAAAATGTACTTGTAGTTCAGTACGTTTCCGAGCTTCCGTGGCATCTTCCAGGTGACTTCGCGGGCGACGACAGTCATCGAGGCAGAGACGTCGCTGAGCGCCTCGGCGACATCGCATGCGGACTTTCCGTAGCCCACGACCAGGACGTCCTTGCCCGCGGCGTCATCGAGACTGTGGAAGTCGGACGCTGCACACAATCGCCCGCCGGCCTGCTCGTGGTCGGCCGCGCCCGGATACGGGGGCACGAAGGGGTCGCAGAAGATACCGTTCGCGATCACGAGCCGGTCGTACTGCTGTTCGTCCACCCGTCCGGACTCGACCTCGCGCGATGTCACCGACCAGATCCCGGCATCCTCGTCCAGGACGGCCGCGGTCACCTCGGTGCCCAGGCGCAGGTGCGGCTCCAACCCGAAGTGTTCCGCGTACCCGGCCAGGTACCGCTGCACCTGTTCGCCGGTGGGCCACTCGGGATACGTCCGCGGCATCGGGAAGTCCGAGAAGGCATAAGTGCCCTTGTTGTTCTGCGTCGTCACGCCCGGGTAGCGGCGCGTCACGCTCCACACCCCGCCCACGTCCGGGGTGCGGTCGTACACCGTGACGTCGAAGCCGAACTGCCGAAGCACCTTCGCCGAGGACAGGCCCGCGACGCCGGCGCCGATGATCGCGACTCTCACGCGAGTGCCTCACCGAGGAACTGGCCCACGAGCTGCTGGAAACGGTCCGCGTGCTCGATCTGGGTCCAGTGGCCGCACTTCCCGAACACGTGCAGCTGCGAGTTGGGGATGGTGTCGAACATGCGTTGGGACGCCGCCACCGGAACGACCCGGTCCTCGCGGCCGTGGAGGATGAGCACCTCGTGCTCGATCTTCGCCAGCTCGTCGTCGGGGACGATCTGGGCGTCGAGGTGGCGCTGCCGCGGCTCGGGGAACACCATCTCGAACGCCTCCTGAGCGCCCGGGCGAATCGTTGCGCGGTAACGCAACTCGGCGAGTTCGTCGGTGACCAGCGAACGGTCGTACGCCATGATGTCCATGATCTTCTTCATGTTCTCGACCGAGGGGGCGTAGCCCCACAGCGCGTCGAGTTCCGGCGTGAAGTCGAACTTCACACCGCCGGCACCCATCAGCACGATTCGACCCAACCGGTCCGGGTACCGCGTCGCCAGGTGCAGCGCCAGCCCGCCGCCGAACGAGTTGCCCACCACGTGCACCTTCGGGACGTCCAGCCCGTCGAGCAGCGCCAGGATCTGGTCGATCCACGTGTCGAAGATCTCGAACCGCGCGGGTTCGGGCAGCGAGGTGTACCCGAATCCGACCAGGTCCGGTGCGATCACTCGAAAGTTCTCCGCGAGAACGGGAATCAGACCACGCCAGTTGGCCCAGGCGGACACCCCCGCTCCGGAACCGTGCAGCAGCAGCACGGGGGCGCCGGTGCCGACGTCGTGATAGTTGGTGTCGAAGGATCCGGTCCGCAGGCTCTGCCCGATCTCCGGGTTGGCTTCAGTCGTCATGATCAGTCCTTGCTCGGGAAGACGGAGGCCACCGCCGACAGGAGGTCGTCCTGCGCGCGCTCCGGGGACGGGTAGGCATGCTTGCTGTGCGCGAGGCCGGTCTCGACGAGCAGTTCGCACAGCTTGTAGGCGATGACGCCCGGGTTGAGCACCGGGACGTCGAGCACGGATTCGAGGTACGCGTGGCTCTGGTGCATCGTGGTGGAGCCGAGGATGATGACGTCCGCGCCGTCCTCCTCGATCGCCGCGCGAGCCTCACGCTCGATCGCCGCGAACACGAAATCCTCCTTGCCGGCGAGCAACTCGGCCGCGTCGGGCCGGACGCCGATGTCCCGCACCGACGCCATGCGCCCGGTGAGGCCGTTCTCGCGGGCGGCCTTGTGGTAGAGCTCGTGCCACTGCGGCCACATCGTCACGACGGAGAACTTCTTGCCCAGCAGGCACGCGAGCAGCATTGTCGCCTGGCTCGGTGCGACCACCGGGATGGTGAGGCGCGAGCGCAGCGCCGCGAGCGCCGAATCACTCATCGAGTTCACGCAGACGGCCGCGTAGCCCTGCTCCTCCGCGCGGCAGCCGGCATCGAGCACGAACGCGTCCGCCAGCGTCGTCTCGTACGCGCTGTCGAGCGCGCCGCCGCCGGCGCGGGCCGACACGAAGACATTCTCGAAACCGGGGTGCACGACGTCGCCCGACAGCTGGGCGGCGAAGGCGTCCAGTGCTTCCGGCGGAACGGGCACCGGGATGATGTTGAGTACACGCTTCACAGCTCGAGTTCCTCTCGGGTACGGGTGAGGGTGTCGACGACGGCGTACGCGACCGCGCGGGTCGCCATCATCACGTCGTCGACGGAGGCGACGCCCATGCCGCCGAGACCCTCGTTGAGTTCTTCAGGTGCGGTTGCCGGTGGCCACGGGTATCCGATTCGAGCACAGGGAATTCCGAGTCGACGGATCAGCGTGCCGTCGGTCTGACCGCCCAGCAGCGGTGTGGTCTCGTACGGTCGGCCCTCGACCTCTTCCCATCCGCGACGGCAGGACTGGATGATCCAGTTCGCCGGGTCGGTCATGCCGCCGGGCAGCGAACCGTACATCTCCCAGTCCAGCTCGATGTCGGGGTGACGGCGGCGCAGATCGGCGATCATGGCGGCGAACTGGTGCCGGACGTCGCCCGGAGTCACCCGCGGGTTGACCCGGACGTCGAGGTAGATCTCCGTGGTGGCCGACGGGAACGCCGGCTTGTCCGGACTTCCCGAACGCACCGCCGAGATCCAGCCCTCGGGCAAGGTTGATCCCGAGGTGTTGCGCGCGGTGTACTCCGGCAACCACGCCTCGATCTCCTGGATCACGGTCGCCGCCGGGACGATCGACGATCGGAAACCCTCCGTGCCGCGAGTGATGCCCGCGTAGCCGAACGTGCCGCGCACCGACACCTTGAACCAGCACATTCCCGGTTCCTCGGGGTAGACCGCCCACCACGGCTTCAGCACGACGGCGTGATCCGGCATCATGCCGTGCGTGAGCATGTGGAACACGCCGCTGCTCATGCCTACGTTGTCGCGGCCGCTCATCGTCACCGGCATGCCGCCGCCGGCGAAGCCGATCGCGAGGTCTCCGATCAGCGGGATGTCCGCGTCGACGACCGCGTTCATCACCTCGGTCAGTCCGGCCACCATGCACTTCGGGTTGGAGGCACCGAGACCGATGACGAGGTCACCCTCGACCTTCGCCTCGGGAATCATGTCGGGGCGCAACGACTTTCCCACCCACGGCACGTCGGCCTCGGGATCGATGTGGGTGTCGATGGGCGCGTACAGCAGCAGACGGCTTCCCCGCCCGAACCGGTCAGCTCACCGACGGCGTTACCGGTGTGCTCCGAGACCGACTGGTACCGCGCGTCGATTCCGACCAGGTCCCGGAGGTGGGCCGCCATGAACTCGGACGCGGCCCGCTCCTGGCCCGTCGGACTGTGGATCTCGATCAGGTCGACGAGCAGGTCACGGAACCGGTCCGGATCCAGCTTCGAGCACACCTTCTCGTACATCTCTCGGCGGGTGTCGTCGAGAGGCAGCCGTACGGTTGTCTCCGCGTCAGTCACGTTCGTCCTCCTCGAGTACTTCCGGACGCGACGCCAGTCCGACGCCGTCGGTGAGGGTGGTCGCCACCCGCACCAACGCCTGGTCGGCGTGCGCCGGGGCGATGAGCTGGACCCCCAGCGGCAGGCCGTGCTCCCCCGCCCGGCCGGCAACCCGACCGCGGGACAGCCGCTCACACTCGCCAGCTTGTTGAACACGGGATCGCCCGTGGTGGCCAGCCCCGCCGGCGCCTCTCCCGGCGCCGCGAGGGTCAGCAGCAGGTCCACCTCGCCGAAAGCACGGTCCACGAAAGCTCGCGCCGAGCGCAGGACCCGACGCGCCTGCTGGATCTCGCTCGCCGGCGCGGTACGGCCGGCGAGGAGGAAGGCGTGCAGTTGCTCGCTGATCCGCTCCGGGCTGGAACGGTGGATCCGCTCGGTGAGGGCCGCGGACGCCTCGGCCGCCATGATGAGGGTGTGCGCGTCGTCGAGCGCCGCCAACTCCGCCGGCACCTCGATGTCACGGACGTCCGCCACCACTTCGGCCATGCCCGAACGGAATTCCTCGAGCAGTTTCGCGGCGGCGGGGCTCGCCCGGTCCGCCCACGGCGGGCGCAGCACGCCCACGCGCATGTCGCGCAACGGCGGCAGGATCACGGTGTCCGGGGTGTGCACGCCGTCCGAGGCGAGGGACTCGTCCAGGGCGCCCAACCATACGGGATGACGGGCGAACCCACCGACGGTATCGAAGGTGAGCGCCACCGGGAGCACCCCGTCGAACGGCCACCTGCCGTACGTCGGCTTGAGGGTGAACACGCCGCAGAACGAGCCCGGGCGCAGCACCGAGCCGGCCGTCTGCGTGCCGAGGGCCAACGGCACCTGACCGTCCGCCACCGCGGCCGCCGAACCACTCGACGAGCCGCCGGGAGTGTGCCCAACCCGTGCGGGTTCCGCGTCTCCGTCGGACGATAGGTGGCGAACTCCGTGGTGGTGGTCTTCCCGAGGATCACGGCCCCGTCCCGGCGCAGGCGCCGCACCACCTCGGCGTCCCGCTCCGGGCGCCAACCGGCCCACAACTCGGAGCCGTAACCGGTCGGCTGATCCCCGGTCTCGATGATGTCCTTGAGGCCGAACGGGATTCCGTGCAGTGCCGAGCGCCGCGGCTCGGCGTCGCGGGACCGGGCCTGCGCCAAAGCCAGATCGGGATCCATGTGGGCCCACGCCTGGATCGCGTGGTCCCGGGCATCGATGCGTTCGAGGCAGTGCTCGACCGCGGCGGAACTGAGGTGCTCGTCGGTCAGGATTTCCGCGAAAGGCGATGAGACGACTGACATCCCGCTCACTGCGCCTTCTGGGGCTCGTGACCCAGCGGGACGGCGAACGGAAGGTCTTGACCTCCCAGCCGTCGGATTCGACGAGGTCGCCGCCGTAGCCGATCTCGATGGCGAATCCGGAAGGGGTGCGCAGGTAGAACGACGTCACCCCGTCGTTGGTGTGCCGGCCGAAGGTCATCTGCAGCGAGATGGCGGCGTCGTTGATGATGTCGTAGGCGCGGCCGACGTCGTCGAGCGATGCCACCTCGAGCATCAGATGGTTGAAGTCCCCGCCCTGGAAGCTGAAGCACTCGTTCATCAGCGCCAGGCTGTGATGACGCGGATTGCAGTGCAGGAACGTGGCATCCGCACCGTCCCACACGATGTAGTCCGTCAGCCGGAATCCGAGGACCCGGGTGTAGAAGTCGACCGCCTTCGGATAGTCCTTGCACATCAGGACGACGTGGCCCAGGCCGAGCTCACCGGTGACGAAGCCACTGATCACGCCGCCCTGCCCCAACGGGAGGTGATCGATCGTGGGGCCGAAGCACACCTCGTTCGGGAACCCGTCGGCGTCGACGAAGCGGAAGGCCGCCACCGCCATCCGCTCCTCCGGCGCACCCGTGGAGATCCACTCCACGGCGATGCCCTCGGCGTCGACGCGGTCTGCGATCGCCCGGAGCTCCTCGAGGTTGTCGACCTCCCACGTGATGGACCGGATCCGGTCCTCGGACGCGGGGTACAGCGCGATCCGGTGATGGTGATCGTCGATGCGGATCAGCAGCGGGTCCCGATCGGACTCGCGGGGCCGGGCGTGCAGGCCCAGGAGGTCGACCAGCACGCGGCGCCACGCCTCGATGTCCGTGACGTCGACGCTCAGGGCGCCCAGACGGGAAATACTCATCTCTTGCCTCTGTTCGGAAGTCGAACCGCGTCGCGGCGCAGCTCGATCGCGATCTAGCTGGGAAGGAACTGCTCGGCGTGGATTCGCTCCGCCGGCATCCCGAGTTCGAGCAGGCGCTGCTCGGCGGCCTGCAGCATCGCCGGAGGGCCGCACAGGTACGCCGACGTCTGCGGGTGCGCGACGTCGTCCGCGGTCAGGACGCTGACCGGATTCCCGACCAGGACGTCGGGAATCTCTGTGAGTGCGTCGCCGGGTTCGTCGACGACGACCCGGACCGCCAGGTTGCGCATGAAGCTCCGGCGCGCGTCGAGCTCGTCGAGGTGGAACAGGTCGGCCCGCCGCGTGCAGCCGAAGACGAGCCGGATCGGGTGATCGTCGCGCGCGGTCTGCAGGGTCTCCAGCATCGACAGCATCGGCGCCAGGCCGGTGCCGCCGGCGATCATCAGTGTCGGACCCGAGTCCTCCCGAGCCCGAATCCTCCGATCGGTCCTTCGATTTCGATCTGGTCGCCGGTCGCGGCGCTGCTTCGGAGGTAGTCCGACATCGCGCCGGAGGGAAGCACTCGGATCGTGAACGCTAGGTTCTTCCGGTCGCGTTCCCCGACGCCATCGAGTAGGACCGCCACTCATCGGTGCCGGGACTCGCATCCGGACGTACTGACCCGCTCGGAACGAAAACCGCACCGACTTGGGAAGTTTGAGCTGCAGCTCGACCACCGTCTCGCCGAGCCAGGTGACCGCCCCGACCTTCGCGGTGGTGGCGATCACCGGGTACTCGTCCAGCATCGAGGCCGGGTAGTCCAGCTCCACCTCGGCTTCCGCGAAGGCGTGCGACTGGCACAGGAGTCGATGGCCGGCGGCCATCTCCTCCTGCCGAAGCGAGTAGACCCGACCCTCGGGCATCATCACCTCGCCGCACGCGACCCGACCGACGCAGGTTCCGCAGGTACCGACCTTGCACTGACTCACCAGTCGGACACCGGCCGCGTTCGCTGCTTCGAGAATCGTGGTGCCGGCCGGCACCGAAACGGTCTTCGTCCCGTCCGTGAACTTCAGGTGGACGTCGTTCGTGGTCACTGCGTACTCCGGAATCGCGTCGATCGGGGCGATGGACATGGTCAGTCCTCGTCCTGGAAGGGCGACTCGAAGAAGCCACGGGGGTGGCGAGCCGCCATCTTGCGCCAAGCGACGATGGAGTAGTCCATGTCGCAGAGCACTTCGTTGTTCCAGCCGTCGAACCTGGTGTAGTGCTCCTCGGCGGCCTCGCGGGCGAAGACGTCGCTGTTGTTGAAGCCTTCGAGTGCCAGCGGCAGCATGAAGTTGTCGTACTTGAAGTTGAACTCGGCGATGTCCTCGTCGGTGGTGGCCCGAGTCGCGATGATCTCCCAGTACTCGTGGTGGTGATCGTCGATCGGGACGTAGAACTCGTACTGGACGACGTCCGTGATCGGCCAGTGCTCCACCATGAGGACACCCGGAACCCACAGCGAGGTACGGAAGTAGTGCGGCACCGTGCCGCGCGCCTTCATGTTGACCTTGGGGTTGTCCAGGACCGGCTTGTAGAGGTCCGGGCGGTCGTACCGGTTCATCACGCCCTTCGGCCCGTCCGGGATGTCGATCTCCTCGGTCGCCGAATCGGTGAGGGCGTTGACGCCGAGCGGCAGCGCCCGGTCGAGCGCGACCAGGATCTGGTTGTCCCAGTGGACCAGCAGGTGGCCCGGGTCGAGGCCGTTCTCGGCGGCCAGACGCCAGTTGCCGACCAGCTTGCGGTGGATCCCGCGGATCACGATGCCCTCGTCCAGGAGGTGCGGCACCGGATTGTCGTTGGGGTCGTTGGTGACTCGCGCGGGCAGGTCGCTGCTCAGCGGCGGCGGGGTGCCGTAGTCCTCGTCGCCGACGAAGACGTAGATGATGCCGTTGACCTCTTCGGCGGGGTACGTGCGGATGCCGGCCTTGCCGATCAGCGAATCCTCGGGGTTGCCGACGATCGTGGTGAGGCTGCCATCCTCGAGGCCGTACGTGAAGCCGTGGTACCAGCACGTGATGGTGCCCTCCGACAGGCACATCGGCTTGGCCGAGAGCTTCACGCCGCGGTGCATGCAGCGGTCCGAGATCGCGTACGCCTTGCCGGCCGAACGACGGACGGCGATGTCGTGGCCGCCGATCGTGACGCCCTTGACGGTGCCGTCCTCGAGTTCGTCGGACATCAGCGCGGGATACCAGTGGTTGGCGTAGCCCCAATCGGCCTTGACGTAGGGCGCGTACTGCCGGGTGACCCCGGCGGACGAGCCGCTGTGGGAAGTAGTGGTCATCGAGACCTCCGTGTGGTCTGGGATGGGATGTGGCTGTCAGGTGCGTAGATCTGCGCCGGATGTGCGAGGCCCGGGCTGTGGGCCGCACGTTCTGAGAAGTCGAAACACTCGCGGTGTTGCGAGTCACAGTATCAGTTGTCCGTGGAGTGTCAATAGAAATTTTATGAATGATCTACGAATGAGTTCAATGTTTGCCTTCATTCGCCCTGATACCGTTGCACCACAGCGCGTATCGATTTCGGGTGCCGCGCCGCCAGTGCCCAGCGAACAGCGGAAGAGAAGATGAGCAGCAGCGAGCCCACGTCGTCCGGACAGCCCGAGTCGCTCGCGCCGGGACGGCGCTGGCATCTCGCGGAGAACTCCTACGAGGAGGCGCTGACGGCCTTCGAGTTCGCAATCCTCCAGGTGGAGGGCGGATTCCAGCGGTTCGCGACGCAGGCGATCCGGGTGGCCGCCGATCTCGACCTGGCGTTCAACGAGGTCGTCGCGCTGCACGTCGTGCGCATGCAGGAGCGGTCGAAGGACACCGCCACGATCGCCCAGCTGACCAACCGCGACGACCTGCCGAACCTCCAGTACAACCTGCGCAAGCTGGTGAGCATGGGGCTACTCGAAAAGACGAAGTCCGGGACGTCGTCGGTGTTCACCGTCACCGCGAAGGGGCGCGAGATCACCGACAGGTACGCGCAACTGCGGCGACAGACCCTCGTCTCGAACCTTCGAGGAACTGAGCGACATCACCACCAAGATGCACCACGCGGTGCGGTCGATGCAGGTCCTCACCGGGCTCTACGAGGCTGCCAGCCGCGAGCTCGCCACCATCAACACCGCGGTGCTGTTCGAGCCCCTGCCCGACAGCGAACCGGCGTCCGACACCGACCGACCGAAGACCGCCGGCAAGACCCGCTCACGGAGCAAGCGCACGCAGCCCTGACGGGCGGTCCGGTCAGGACAGGAACCGCTCGATCGCGTCCCGCACGACCAGCGCCTTCTCGCCGTACACCTCGTGGAGATCGGGGGTCAGCCGCGAGGCGGGACCGGAGACGCTGAAGCAGCCGCGCACGGCTCCACCCCGGCCGCGCAGGGCGACCGCGACGGCAGCGATCCCGTCGTGCAGCCCCTGGTCGGTGACCGCGTACCCGCGGCGGCGGATCTCCACGATCTCCCGGCGAAGCGCCGCCGGATCGGTCACGGTGTGCTCGGTCAGCGGGGTGAGCTCGGCCGACAGGAACTCCTCGACCTGCGCGTCCGGCAGCGACGCGAGGTACGCCTTGCCCGTCGACGCCGCATGCAGGGGCAACCGCGTCCCCAACGGGAGGAAGGCCCGCAGCTGGTGAGCGCTGTCCAGGCGCTCGATCAGCACCAGCTCGTCTCCGTCCGGAACCGCCAGGTGGACGGTCTCGCCGGTCTCGGCCTGCAGCCGGCTCAGCTCGGGAAGCGCGACGTCACGCAGGTCGTCGCCGGCCGACATCGCACTGCCCAGGCTGAAGGCCCGGCCGGTGATCACCCATCGTCCCGCGTCGCCCGTCGCGGGGCGCAGCCAGCCGGCGTCGGCGAGGGTCTTGAGGCACCGCTGAACCGTGCTCTTGGGAACGTCGAGCCGCTTGCTCAGCTCCGACAGCCCGACGGGCTGCGCGGCCGCGACCTCCTCGAAGACCCGGAGCGCGGTGAGAACACTGTTCATTCAAGACCTTTCACACGCGTCGGTTGACGGCGAGCATCGCGGGCTATACGTTAGCCGGACCACAATGTAGCACGTCGGTCCACAATGCGGACCGACCGTGTTCGACACCGTCCGGTAGGGACTTCGAGAAAGGACCCTTCACCGATGACCACCCTGATGCCTCGACCGCTGCTGACATCGCTCGTCGATCCCGGCACCGGCGGGGAGGATCGCCACGCCGTCCGCGTCGGAGACGAGGCACTCACCAGGTCCGAACTGATCGCGGCGGCGGCCGCCGTGGCCGACGAGATCACCGGTGCCACAAGCGTTGCCATCGATGCGACGGCGAGCATCGAGACGGTGGTCGCGGTGACCGGATGCCTGATGGCGGGCGTGCCGGCGGTCCCGGTGCCACCGGATTCCGGTCCGGCCGAACGGAATCACATCCTGAAGGACTCGGGAGCGCAGCTCTGGCTCGGCGGTTACCGAGAGGACGTCGCCATCCCCTCCGTCCTGGTCGATGCCCGCGCACGATCGTCATCGACGCACCGCGAGCCCGATCCCGGCTCCGCCGCGATGATCATGTACACCTCGGGTACGACCGGGGCCCCGAAGGGCGTCGTGCTCTCCCGTTCCGCGGTGGCCGCGGGGCTCGACGGGCTGGCCGAGGCCTGGGCGTGGAGCCCCGACGACACCCTGGTCCACGGGCTTCCGCTGTTCCACGTGCACGGGCTCATCCTCGGCGTCGTGGGCGCACTCCGACACGGCTCCCCGCTCGTGCACACGGTTCGACCGACACCGGAATCGTATGCGGCAGCGGGCGGTTCGCTGTACTTCGGCGTCCCCACCGTATGGTCGCGTGTGTGCGCAGACGAGGCGGCCGCCCGCGCGCTCGGCTCCGCACGGCTGCTCGTCTCGGGCAGCGCTCCCCTGCCGGTGCCCGTCTTCGAGCGCATGGTGGCGCTCACCGGATCGGCCCCGATCGAACGCTACGGAATGAGCGAGACCATCATCACGCTCAGCACCCGGTTCGACGGCGAGCGCCGACCCGGCTGGGTGGGGCTGCCGCTCCGCGGCGTCGCGGCCCGGCTGCGGGACCAGGCCGGCAACCCCGTACCTCACGACGGAGAAACGCTCGGACAGTTGGAGATCGCGGGCCCGACCCTCTTCGACGGGTACCTGGGCAACTTCGAGAAGACCGCCGAATCGATGACCGACGACGGATGGTTCAAGACCGGCGACATCGCCGTCGTCGACGAGCAGGGCTTCCACCGCATCGTCGGGCGGAGTCGATCGACATGATCAAGTCGGGCGGCTACCGGATCGGTGCCGGCGAGGTGGAACAGGCCCTGCTGAACCACCCCGATGTCCAGGAGGCCGCTGTCGTCGGGGTGCCCGACGACGATCTCGGACAACGGATCGTCGCCTACGTGGTCGGCGACTGCCACGACCACCGCGAACTCTCGAACTTCGTCGCGCAGACCCTGTCGATCCACAAACGTCCCCGCGAGATCCGCGCCGTCGATGTCCTGCCCCGCAACGCGATGGGCAAGGTCCAGAAGAAGCTCCTCGTCGACGACTACCGGGCGGGAAGGTGAGTACTCCCGCAGATCCGGGCCGGATCCGGATCACGCTCGAACAGCGCGTCGCGGTCGTCACGATCGACCATCTCCGCCGCTACAACGCCCTCACCGGAAAGATGCTCGAGGAGTTGACGACCGGGCTCGCGCGGCTGGCCGAAGACCCGGCCGTGGACGTGGTCGTGGTGACCGGCTCCGGACCGCACTTCTGCGCGGGGATGGACATCCGTGAACTGCGCTCGGCACGGAACGCCGGTGTACGGATGGAGGATCGGGTCACCGATGCCGAGGAGGCACTCGCGGCGTTCCCCAAACCGACGGTCGCGGCCGTCTCCGGATACTGCATCGGCGGCGGCGCACAGCTCGCGCTCGCGTGCGACATCCGGGTGGCCGCCGAGAACGCCGAGTTCGCGGTGACACCGGCGAAGCTCGGCGTGATCTACCCTGCCCGGACGATCACACGACTGGTCCATACCCTCGGGCCCGCCACCGCGAAATACCTCGTCATGACCGGTGACCGAATGGACGCCGAGACCGCTCTGCGGGTGGGACTCGTCGCGGAAGTCGTACCCGAGGACCGCCTGCACACCCGCGCGTCGGTCCTGGCGGAGACGATCGCCGCGAGGTCCTCGATCACCCAGCGGGCCGCGAAGCAGATGATCGACGCGGCCGCGCGAGGCGGGATCGACGACGAGCTCGAGCGGTACTGGACCGGCGCTCCCAACCCGGATCTGGACATCGGTCTCGATGCATTCCTCTCCGGTACGCAGCCGGAGTTCACGAGGTCCGGATTGCACCCCGCCCGCCCGTGATCGGTCCGTCGTCCCGATCGGGTACGCGTCCCGTCAGTCGGCGGTCGGGGCGCTCACCCGTGCCGCCATGCCGCCGATCTCGACGACGTCGCCGTCGCGCAACTGCCGGCCCCGCCGGTCCTCGACCTCACCGTTGACGCTCACGAGCCCGTCGGCGATGACACCCTTGGCCTCGGCGCCCGATTCGATCAGGTTCGCGAGTTTGAGGAACTGACCCAGACGGATCGACTCGTCACGGATCGGCACCTCGTCCACAGCGTCAGACATGACTACATCTTCCCCCTCTCCCCAAACAGCTCGGAAACGCCTCACACTGGAGTAAGACACGACGCTGTAACTGAGAGGACGTTGATGGCCACCAGCACCGGTACCCCGGTCGACGCGGCGGACAAGCGGGAAGAACGCGGAACACCCGTCACACCGAAACGTGGACGTCTCGCCGAGGTCCCGCACATCGCGGGGCTGATTCTCGGCGTGTACTCCGTGCTGGTCTTTCTGTGGAGCCTGTCGCCCGCGCTGCGGTTCCTTCTCCACACACCGCGGCTGTACGTCAACAACTACTACTTCGACGCGCCCGACACGAGCCTGTCGTGGGCGATGGTCGTGGGACTGGTGGCAGCAGCCCTGGCGAGCCGCAAACGCATCGCCTGGTGGCTGCTGACGATCTACATGGCGCTGTTCGCGATCGTCAACGCACTCGAGGCGGCGATCGACAAGAACGCCAGCGCCGCGGTGGCCTGCGCGGTCCATCTCGTGGTCGTCGGGATCCTCATCGCGTCCCGCAAGGAGTTCTACACCCACGTCCGACGCGGCGCGGGCTGGAAGGCACTCGGCGTCCTGGCCGCCGGCCTCGCCCTCGGAACCCTGCTCGGCTGGGGCCTGGTCGAGATGTTCCCGGGCACGCTGCCGCGGAGCGAGCGGTTCCTGTGGGCGCTCAACCGCGTCACGGCCCTGTCTCTGGTCGAGAACGAGCAGTTCGACGGGCATCCGCACGCGTTCGTGAACACACTGTTGGGTCTGTTCGGCGCGCTCGCGCTGCTGGCTGCGGTGATCGTGTTGTTCCGGTCGCAGCGGGCGTCGAACGCGTTGACGGGTAACGACGAATCCGCGCTGCGCGGACTGCTCGACGGCTTCGGCGGAGGCGACTCGCTCGGCTACTTCGCGACCCGACGCGACAAGGCGGTCGTGTTCGCGCCCAGCGGCAAGGCAGCGGTGACGTACCGCGTCGAGATCGGTGTGTGCCTGGCCAGCGGTGACCCGATCGGCAACCCCGAGGCATGGCCGCACGCCGTGGACGCGTGGCTCACGCTCTGCTCGCAGTACGGATGGGCACCCGCAGTGATGGGCGCGAGCGAGGCCGGCGCCACCGCATACAAGCGTGGCGGCCTGTCGGTGCTGCAACTCGGTGACGAGGCGATCCTCGAGACCCGCGACTTCACGCTGAACGGGCGCGAGATGCGGCAGGTGCGGCAGGCCGTCCACCGCATCCGCAAGCAGGGTGTGACCGCCCGGATCCGCCGCCACCGCGACATCCCGCCACAGGAGATGGCCGACGTCATCTCGCGCGCCGACAACTGGCGGGACACCGAGACCGAACGCGGATTCTCGATGGCTCTCGGCCGGCTCGGCGACCCGCTCGACGGCGACTGCCTGCTGGTGGAGGCCGTCGGCGACGACGGGGGCGTGCTCGGGATGCTCTCCCTCGTGCCCTGGGGACGCAACGGCGTCTCGCTGGACCTGATGCGCCGGAACCCGCACGCCCCCAACGGCGTCGTCGAGTTCATGGTCACCGAACTCGCGGCCCGCGCCGACGAGTTCGGCGTCGTCCGGGTATCGCTGAACTTCGCGGTGTTCCGGTCCACCTTCGAGGAGGGCGCGCGCATCGGCGCCGGCCCGATCCTCCGGATGTGGCGATCGATGCTGCTGTTCTTCTCCCGCTGGTGGCAGCTCGAGGCGCTGTACCGCTCCAACGTCAAGTATCTGCCCGAGTGGGCGCCGCGCTACCTGTGCTTCGACGACAACCGGCATCTGCCCCGCGTGGGCATCGCGTCGGCCGTCGCCGAGGGCTTCCTGACCCTCCCCTCGTTCAGGCGACATACGAAGGTGTCCGCCTCCGCGCACACGGGCACGAGGACCGCCGTGCCGGAGGCGTTGGCGGACTCGGGAATCCTGCACGCCGACGGCAGCGCACCCGACGTCGTGGCCGCCTGCGAGACCGCCGGGGGCGTGGCGATCGCGCCCGAACCGTCGGGTCCCCGTCGTCCCGAGCAGGTGCGGGTGCGGTTGGACAAACTCGCCGACTCGCCGACCGTGACGTCGACGCCTACCCCGTCGCCTATCCCCCGACCCACACGGTGGCCGCGGCCGCCGCGTCCCCGAGGGCACGCGCGTGCGTATCGCCGGGCGGCTGTTGCGGATCCGCACGTACGGCGGCGTCGCGTTCGCGGTGCTGCGGGACTGGTCCGGCGACATCCAGGTGCTCATCGAACGCACCAACGTCGGCGACCGGCTCGACGAGTTCGCCGCCGACTTCGACCTCGGCGACCTCATGGAGGTCAGCGGCACCATCGGCCGCAGCCGCAAGGGCGAGCTGTCGCTGCTCGCGACCGACTGGCGGATGAACGGCAAGTGCCTGCACCCGCTGCCCGACAAGTGGAAGGGCCTGACCGACGCCGAGACGAAGGTGCGACAGCGCTATGTCGACCTGGCGATCAATCCGGAGTCGCGCCGACTGCTCGCCGCGCGCACCGCGATCGTGAAGTCGCTGCGCGACACGCTGTCCGGCCGGGACTACCTCGAGGTCGAGACGCCGATCCTGCAGCGCATCCACGGCGGCGCCAACGCGGCCCCGTTCGTCACCCACATCAACGCGTACGACCTGGACCTGTACCTGCGCATCGCGCCGGAACTGTTCCTCAAGCGGCTGTGCGTGGCGGGCATGGAGAAGGTGTTCGAGATCGGGCGCGTGTTCCGCAACGAGGGCGTCGACTTCAAGCACAACCCGGAGTTCACGATCCTCGAGGCGTACGAGGCGCACAGCGACTACGAACGCATGATGGTGGTGTGCCGCGAGCTGATCCAGAATGCGGCCGTCGCCGCGCACGGCAGCCAGACCATCATGCGACCCGGACCGGACGGCGAACTCGTCCCCGTCGACATCTCCGGCGAATGGCCCGTCAAGACGATGCACGGCGCCATCGCCGAGAAGCTCGGGGTCGAGGTCACGCCCGAGACGTCGCTCGAGGATCTGCGGAAGCTGTGCGACGCCAACGACATCGAGTACAACAAGTCCTGGGACGCCGGGGCCGTCGCGCAGGAACTGTACGAGCACCTGGTCGAGGGACAGACCGAGTTCCCGACGTTCTACACCAACTTCCCGACGTCGATGTCGCCGCTGACCCGGCCGCACCCGACGATCCCCGGCGTCGCCGCGAAGTGGGACCTGGTGGCGTGGGGCATGGAACTGGGCACCGCCTACAGCGAGCTGACCGATCCGATCGACCAGCGGCAGCGGCTCACCGAGCAGTCGCTGCTCGCGGCCGGCGGTGACGCCGAGGCGATGGAACTCGACGAGGACTTCCTGCAGGCTCTCGAGCACGCGATGCCGCCCACCGGCGGACTCGGGATGGGCGTCGATCGCATCGTCATGCTGATCACCGGCGGTAGCATCCGCGAGTCCCTCGCATTCCCGTTCGCGAAGCCCCGGAACTGAGGTCAAGTTGTCATCTACGGTACGGCGCTATGCCGTTGCCGCACTCCTCATCGCGGGTGCAGTCCTGTACTCGTCGTGGGTGCTGGCGTTCTTCCTCAGTCCCAGCGGAAACCCGTTCGAGGGCTTCGCGAGCCAGCTGGCCGCGACGGACCAGACGCACGGGATCCTCTACCGCAGCGGCGATCTGCTGACGGGCATCGTGCTGACCGTCGCGGCGGTGCTCGGCCTCACGATCAAGCCGCGGCGGTTCCTCACCACGGTCGGCTGGCTCGCGCTGGGCGTGTTCGCGGTCGGCACCATCGCCGATTCACGGCTCCCCCTGCGGTGCTCGAAGCCCGCGTGCGAGGCGGCGCAGGTACCGCTCACGCATCAGTGGCACGCCCTGACGAGCACCGTGTCGGTGACGGCCGCGGTGGTCTCGGCTGTCGCGTTCATCATCGCGATCTTCGTCTACCGCGCGCCGAAGGCGATGTGGTGGACCGGCCTCACCGTCGTGGTGCTGTTCCTGATCGGCACACTGTGGATGCTGGTCGGCGTCGACGACCCGTCGGGAGGCCATGCCTGGCTCGGCTTCGCGCAGCGCGTCGAACTGCTGTCGATGAGCGGGTGGATGGTGTTGGTCGCCGCGACGGTGCTCAGCGAACAGACCTGGGGGACCTGCACGGCGTGACCGGTTCCACGTGAAACGCGAAGGCGTCAGGACGTAGCCCAGCTCCGCAGCTTGTCGGGCGCCATGATGATCGCGATCTCGCGGACGCGGCCGTCCTCGACGCCGAGGTCCAGGACCGCGATCACCTGCTCGTCGGCCACGATGACCAGCCCGGTGCGGTTGTTGACCGTCTCGAACCGCGTGCTGAAGGGCCGCCCCTGCGCCTCGCTCACCGCGACGATGCCGAGCAGGTACTTCGCGACGCGCTCGGCACCCACGACCGGCACGCGGGCGATGCCGACCATGCCGGCGCCGTCCGCGCGGGACACCACGTCGGGTGCGAGCACCCGCAGCAGCGCCTCGAGGTCTCCCGTCGTGCAGGCCTCCGAGAACGCGAGCACCGCGCGGCGGCGCTGCGCGTCGTCGGCCTGGAAGCGCGGCGCCGCGCGCACGTGCCGGCGGGCGGTGGACGCGAGCTGCCGGCACGCGTCCGGGCTGCGGCCCACGATGTCCCCGATCTCCGCGAACGGCACCCCGAACACGTCGTGCAGGATCAGCGCGACGCGCTCCCCCGGCGTCAACGACTCCATCGCCCGCAGCAGCGCCACCGACACCGACTCGTCCAGCGTGACCGCATCGGCGGGGTCCGCCGGTCGGCGGCCGATGGACTCCGGGCCGACCGTGCCCGGGACCGGCTCGGGCAGCCAGATCCCCGCGTACGACTCGCGGCGGGCCCGCGCGGAGCCCAACTGGTCCAGGCAGATTCGGCTGACCACCCGCGTCATCCACGCAAGCGGTTCCCGGATCTCCGCACGCTCGCCGTCGGTGAGCAGCTGCCACCGGACGACGGCGTCCTGTACGGCGTCCTCGGCGTCGTGCGCGGACCCGAGCATCCGGTAGGCGACACCGAAAAGCTGCTCGTGGTCGCGGGACCCGCGCGCGAAGTTCACCGCGCCTCCTCTTCGATCAGTGGCCGCGCGAGCGGCTTCGGCCCCTTCGGGGTCTTGTATGCGCCGGGCCGGGTTCGCTCGGCCCGCAGCTTGTCCACGGTCATCTTGCAGATCGCTTCCTTCGCCGTCGCACCCAGCCGCCCCGCCAGCGCGATCGGGCGCGGGGTGTCGTCGGCGTGCACCATCTGGAAGTAGCCGGCCTTGCGGCCCAGGCTCATGCACTGCGCGGCGAATCCGACCGACAGGGTCGGCAGCTCCTCGCCCCGCATCCGGGCGAGGACCGTGGCCGCGGCGTGGCCACCGAGCGGCAGCGCGACCGCGCACGCCATGCGCAGGTGCGACCCGACCTCCGGGGGTGCGACGACCGCGTCGCCGGCGCCGACGATGTCCGGGTAATCGAGGCTCGTCAGCGTCGCGTCGACCAGCAGCCGTCCGGCCGCGTCGGTGGCGAGGCCGCTGCGCCGGGCCAGGTCGGGCACCTCGAACGACGCCGCCCACACGCACACGTCGAAGCCGAGCACGCTGCCGTCGGCGATCGCGAGTTCGCGCTCGCCGACGCGGGTCACCCGCGCGTCCTCGCGCCACGTGACGCCCATCTCGTCGAGGGTCTTCAGAACGCGACTGCGCGCGGCCGGTCGCATGAACCCGAGCACTCCCCGGCCGACACGACGTCCACACCGAGGTCCGGGCGAGCGGCGGCGATCTCGGACGCGATCTCGACGGCGGTCGCGCCGCCCCCGACGACCCGCACCACCGACGCGGGTGCGAGCGCTGCCAGCGCCTGGCGCAGTTCCGCCGCCCCGACGGGATCCCCCGCGTGGTGGGCGTGCTCCTCGACGCCCGGAACCGAGCGGGACGTGTTGCTGCCGACGGCGTAGACGAGGGTGTCGTACGGGACGACCGTGGTGTCGGGTCCGACGCCGACACGGACGCGTCGCCCGGCGGGGTCGATCTCGTGGACGGTGCCGACCAGCACCTCGGCGTCCGGGTGCAGCACCTCGCGCAGGGGTACAGCGGCGGTCGGGCGGGTGCCCGCCACCACCTCGTGCAGCCGGATCCGCTCGACGAATTCGTCCCGCGGATTGATCACGGTGACGCGGCAGTCCCGTGCGGGGTCCTCACCGCGGAGACGACCGCGGCTCGAGAGGATGCGGTTGGCCGCCAGCACGCCCGCGTAGCCGGCGCCGACGACGACCACCCGGTGCCCCGGCGACTGATGCGACTTCGTCATGACTGTCTCCTGCGCCTCCCGCCCGCCTGTTGCGGGCTCTTGTCATCTCTGACGAGACAGGCCCCGGAAACGTGAGAGAGGGTGGCGCACGCCACCCTCTCGTTACATGGGATCGCGGTCAGGCGATGGGGCGCAGCGGGTGGATGCCCGGGGCCGCGGCGAGGTGCGCGCCGAAGGTGGATGCGGCCTCACGCATGTGCGGGGCCTTCATGTGCGCGTCGAGCGCGTGCTGATCGGTCCACACCTCGACGGTCACGAACGTGCCCGCGGCCATCGTCGACTCGTACAGGTCGTAGGACACGCAGCCGTCTTCCTTGCGGCTGGCCTCCACCAGCGTGGTGAGCGCGGCACGGACCGTGTTCTCGGATCCGGGTTTGGCCGGAATGGTCGCCACGACATGCAGATTCGACATCGATTTCCTATTCTGTGAGCGCCGACACAGTGTGCGGCCTCCCGACCGTACCCTGGTCAGGGCCGTAATCGCCGTAGATACGCATGTGCCCGTTCGGAATTCCAGCCGAACACCTCACGAAGTCCCGCCGTCATCGTGGCGAGGTACGCGGCCGACGGCTCGGTCCGGGTGGCGTCGCCACGCCCGACGACGGACGTGAACGTGCGCATCGGCGCACCACCCAGGACCCCGACGTCGAGGATCCGGTCGTAGCACGGCGGTTCCTGCGCGAGGATGTCGTCGAACTGCTGACCGGTGACCAGGTACCCGCACGCGGCCGTATCGCCGGGCAGGTCGGGGTCGTAGAACGCCCGGCCCCACCCCACACCAGCGACTCGCCCGCGAAATAGACCGTGCCCGGCAGTCGGACGCCGATCCGGGCCGTGGGCTCGCGGGGATCGCGCGCCCCGGCATACGTGCGCCCGCCACCGGCCGGGCAACCGCCTCGCAGGTAGCAGTCCAGCCGGGCCCGAGACATGTTCGATCCGTAACTCACGTACCAGACGTGCACAATTTCGACCCTACGCGCGCCCCCATCGGATACAGTTTTGTATCGAACGGGTTCCCAGCACCCGGAAAGCGGGGATGACCAGTGCAGACGTCCGACCTGGCGACCGAAACGGCGCGCCCCAAACGGGTCACCAAGCGTCGCGCGGAGACCCGCCAGCGCCTGCTCGACGCCGCCGGCGAGGTGTTCGCCGAGGAAGGCTTCGGCCGCTCCACCGTCGAGCACGTGTGCGACCGCGCCGGCTACACGCGCGGCGCCTTCTACTCGAACTTCACCTCGCTCGACGAGTTGTTCCTGGCGATGTGGGAGCAGCGCTCGGCCGTGATGCTCGACGGCATCCGCACCGCCCTGGCCGACGCCGCCGCCCGGCCCGCGTCGCTGACGCTCGAGACCGCCGTCGAACGCGTCCTCGCGGCGATCCCCGTCGACGACGCCTGGTACCGCATCACCGCGGAATTCACCGCCCACGCCCTGCGCAACCCCGTCCTCAAACGGGTCATGGCCGCACGGGAGGACGCCATCCTGCACACGATCATGCCGATCGTCGAGGACGCCCTCGCCACCGCCGGACGACACGTCACCGACCGCCAGGCCCTCGGTCGCGCGCTGGTCGCGATCCACGACGGCACCGCAGTGCAGGTCCTCATGGAACCCGAGAACGAGGCGGTCCGGCAGGCACGCCAGCGCCTGTTCGTCACCGTCGTCAGCAGTTACAGCAGCACCGATACGGACAGGAGATAGGCCGTGGCAGAACAAGCCGACGTCATCGTCGTCGGAGCGGGACTGGCAGGTCTGGTCGCGACCCACGAACTGGTCAAGGCGGGACGCAAGGTCCTCGTCGTCGACCAGGAGAACGTGGAAAACCTTGGTGGTCAGGCATTCTGGTCGCTCGGCGGGCTTTTCCTCGTCGACAGCCCCGAACAGCGCCGCATGGGCATCAAGGACTCCCGCGACCTGGCCCTGCAGGACTGGCTGGGCAGCGCCGGATTCGACCGCGACCGTGAGGACCACTGGCCGCGGCAGTGGGCCGAGGCCTACGTCGACTTCGCGGCCGGCGAGAAACGCGCCTACCTCCACGACCTCGGGCTGCGCGTGATGCCGAACGTCGGCTGGGCCGAGCGCGGCGGCGGACTCGCGTCCGGGCACGGAAACTCGGTGCCCCGCTTCCACATCACGTGGGGCACCGGGCCGGAGGTGGTGCGGGTGTTCCGCGAGCCGGTGCTCGACGCCGCGAGCCGCGGCCAGGTCACCTTCCGCTACCGACACCAGGTGGACGAGCTGATCGTGGAGAACGGCGCCGCCGTGGGCGTGCGCGGCACGGTGCTCGAGCCGTCGACCGAGCCGCGCGGCCGGAAGTCGTCGCGCACGCCCGCAGGCGAATTCGAGCTGCGCGCGCAGGCGGTGGTGGTGACGTCCGGCGGCATCGGCGGCAATCCCGAACTGGTGCGCAAGAACTGGCCCGTCGACCGGTTGGGCCGGGCGCCGGAGCGGATGATCACCGGTGTGCCCGCGCACGTCGACGGCCGGATGCTCGAGATCACCGAGAGCGCCGGCGGCAACATCGTCAACCGGGATCGCATGTGGCACTACACCGAGGGCATCGTCAACTGGGATCCGATCTGGCCCGACCACGCGATCCGGATCATCCCCGGTCCGTCGTCGCTGTGGCTCGACGCCGCCGGCAAGCGCCTGCCGGTGCCGCTGTTCCCCGGCTTCGACACCCTCGCGACGCTCGAGCACATCCTGGGCACCGGGCACGACCACACGTGGTTCGTCCTCACGCAGTCGATCATCGAGAAGGAGTTCGCGCTCTCGGGCTCCGAGCAGAACCCCGACCTCACCGGCAAGGACATGAAACTCCTGCTCGGACGGGTGAAGAAGGGTGCGCCCGGGCCGGTGGAAGCCTTCAAGCAGCACGGCGTGGACTTCGTCGTCCGCGACAAGCTGCGCGATCTGGTCGACGGCATGAACGCGATCACCCCCGACGCGAAGCTGGACTACCACCAGGTCGAACGCGAGATCGTGGCCCGCGACCGCGAGATGGACAACACCTACTCCAAGGACATGCAGGTGATGGCCATCCGCAACGCGCGAACCTATCTCGCCGACAAGGCGATCCGCGTCGCGAAGCCGCACCGGCTGCTCGATCCCGCGCACGGACCGCTGATCGCGGTGCGGCTGAACCTGCTCACCCGCAAGACCCTCGGCGGCCTCGAGACCAACCTGGACTCGCAGGTGATCCGGCCCGACGGCAGCGTCTTCGACGGCCTGTACGCGGCCGGTGAGGTCGCCGGGTTCGGCGGCGGCGGTGTCCACGGCTACAACGCTCTCGAGGGGCACCTTCCTGGGTGGCTGCATCTTCTCCGGACGGGCCGCCGGGCGCGCGCTGGGTCGGAGCCTCGGATGACCCGCACCGCGCTGGTGACCGGCGCGTCGTCCGGCATCGGCCTCGAGGTCTCCCGCGCGCTGGTGTCGCGTGGCTACCGCGTTCTCGGCACCACCCGTAATCCTGATGCACTGCAGGACGGTTCACGAGTGCCCGGCGTCGAATACGTCGCCCTGGACCTCACCGACCGGGCAAGCATCGAGGCATGCGCACGGGCGGCCGGTGATGTCGACGTACTCGTCAACAACGCCGGCGAGAGCCAGATGGGACCGCTCGAGGAGTTGCCCCTCGACGCAATCGACCGGCTGTTCCAGGTGAACGTCCTGGGCGCGGTGCAGCTGACACAGCTGCTGTTGCCGGGCATGCGCGAGCGCGGCTACGGCCGCGTGGTGATGGTGGGCTCGATGCTGGCGAGCTTCCCGCTCGCGTTCCGGTCGTCGTACGTCGCCGCGAAGTGCGCGCTGAAGGGCTTCGCGTCGGCCGCGCGGCGCGAGGTGAGCCCGTTCGGCGTGTGGCTCACCACCGTCGAGCCCGGCACCATCGCCACCGGCATCGGCGACCGCCGCACCCGCTACATCGCCGACGACTCCCCGTACACGGGCGACTACACGATCGTGTCGAAGGCGATGCAGCGCAACGAGGATCGCGGCATCAAGGCGGCGACAGTGGCCGACCTGGTGGTCAAGGCGATCGAGGCGGACAAGCCCAAGCCGCTCTACGCCGTCGGGAACATGGCACCGCTCGTGTTCACCGTCCGCCGGCTCGCGCCGCGGGCGTTCACCGAGAAGATGATGGCCCGGTTCCACGGGCTGAAGTGACGGAAAGGGCGTCCTGTCGATCCCCGGCGGATCGACAGGACGCCCATCATGTTTCGCGGGATCAGCTACCGCTCGACCCACTGGAACCACTCGATCCACTGGAACTGGAACCGGAGGACCCGCTGGAACCGCTGGAACCACTGGAACCGGTCGATCCGCTGGAGCCGGAAGATCCACTGGAACCGGAGGACCCGCTCGAGCCCGTGCCGCCGCTCGTGTCGTCGAGCGGATCGGTGCCACCGAGAGCGGACTGCGAAATGAACCCGGTCGCCTTGGTCGTCAGCGCCGTTCCGGTGGAGTTGGGCACCTTGGCCCGCCAGTTGACGATGGGATTGAGCACTCCGAACGGTCCGCACCCCGTCGCCCCCGGCAACGCGAAGTTGGTCGCCGTGTTCTGAATGTTGGATGCCACAAGAACTCCGGCGGGCCACTGCGTGCCGTCGCTGACACCGATGCTCGACGGGTCGTCGACCGGATTCGACTTGTGCAGGTTCAGTACGACCGGCGCCGACTCGCTGCCGATGTAGCACTTGTCGCCGAGGAACGCATTGTCGATCTTCATCCGCACCGGCAGGGTCATGTCGAACTCGAAGAGGTTCTCGCCGAACGTCGGGACATCGACGGCCTCGACGGTCGCCTTCACGTCGGCCAGTCCGAAGAGGTTGCCGAACGGCAGATCCACGCCGAGCACACCACCGGGAACGGTGATCGGCTTGCTGTAGACGCCGTGGTGGCCGTCGTTGCGGGGGATGAAGTCGGTGTCCACGGTGTTGCCGGCGATGATCATGTCGCCATCCGAGATCGGCAACGTGAAGCCGTTGTTGGAGAAGGTGCCGCCGCCGACCTTCACCGTCAGACAGCCCTCGGTAAGGGCCGCGTCGCAGACACCGCCGCCGGGGACCGGGGCCGGCGCAGCTGACGCCAACGGTGCGAGCAGTGCCATCGAGGCACCGACCACGCCGCCCACCACAGCGACGCGCTTACCGCCGAGCCGCCGCGAATCGTTCGAATCTTTCTTCACGCGTTCTCCTCAGTTACCGAACCTTCGATTTGGACGACCACGTTTGTGGCTACCCAGAGGGACGAGCAACGACGGACAGGAGCCCGCCGCGGGCCATGCTGAACCGATCCGTATCGCAGCCACATCCGCTGGCCACGACACCTCGAGCCCGCCGGACGAACGGCCTGGAACTGCACGTTCATGCAGACTCGTCACGCAAATTCGACTGTTACAAGAGGTAACAGCTGAAGTGGTTTATATCACAGCGAATGCCGACGAATGCGAATTTTCAGGAGTCCGGGAAATTCTCGCCCGAGGTCTACCAGTCGGTAGTTTCACATGTCACACTGTTCCACCATGACCAGCACACGTGCAGTTATCGCCGTGGCCGCGACGGCGGGAGTTCTCCTTCTGACGGCATGCGGGGGAACCCACGCGGACACCGATCGCACCGCGACCGGCACAGCGTCCGAGACCGCGGCGAGCTCGACGGGCACGTCCACCGCCACGTCGGCGTCGGTCACGGCGTCGGCACCCGACCCGGCATCCGCGGTCCCGGCCGCGGCCGACTCATCCACGCCGACGGCGGCTCCGACCACGACCGTCGCATCCCAGGCTCCGGCGACCACGGCGCCGCCGGCACCTCGGGCCACTCCGGGTGAGATCGACAGCCGCTCCCCCGAACAGATCGTCATCCAGTCCGGGGAACGCGGCCAGCGCTACCTCGCGGGGCTGCGCGCTGCCGGTATCCCGCCGACAGGCATGGACGCGGCCGAGGTGCTGTACGCGCAGGGCACGTGCGACGCTTTGGCGCGCGGCGACTCACGGACGAGCGTGCTCGCCGAATTCGACTCGGTCGGAAAGACTTACGCCCAGTTCCTGCCTATGCCGGCGAGCCGGATCGCCGAGATCTACGTCTCGACAGCGGAGACCACCTACTGCTGACTCCCCGGGCCTACGGCCACTCGATTCCCACCCCGCGAGACCGACGGTCTCGAAGCGTCCGGAGCGCTGTACGTTGGCCGGAATCGGTACGGGCTGACAGGAAGTGGAGCGTGAACAGCAAGGGACGAGGGCTCGACCTCGCACGACTGATCCTGCGTACGACCGTGGGCGGGACGATGATCGCCCACGGCATGAAGCACGGACGCACGTTGGACGGCACCGCAGGTTGGTTCGGTTCGATCGGATTCCGTCGCCCCCGGCTCCAGGCCCAGGCGAGCGCCGTCGTCGAGGTCGGTGCCGGCGCACTGCTCGTGGCGGGGGCGGCAACGCCGCTCTCCGCCGCCGCGGTCATCGGCACGATGGCCGTCGCCGCGCGCTCCGTGCACATGCGGAAGGGATTCTTCATCACCGGTGAGGGCTACGAGTTCGTTCTGAACCTCGGCGCCGCCACCGCCGCCCTCGCCGCACTGGGCCCGGGCAAGTACAGCGTCGACCGCGCGCTCGGGATGGATCGTCGCCTCAGCGGCGTGCCCGCAGCGGCCACCGCCACCGCCGTCGCCGTCGGAATCGGCTCGGCGGCAGCCCAGCTCGCCACGTTCTGGACCGAGCCGCAGCCGACGTCGGCGACCACCGCCTGAACACGCCTCAGGTGGACGCCGGCGTCAGGCCTCGGAACGCAACCAGTTCGCGAGCCACGACGTCGCCGTCGCACCCGAGGGGTCGACGACATACGTCACGTAGTCCTGGTGAACCTGCGAGCGGTAGAAGCTGTTCAGCTTCTGGACACGGTCCTCGTTGGCCCCGTCGGACGACTGCGCCTGCAGCGTGGGCATGCCACCTGCCGCGATCAGGTCGTCGACGATGGCCATCGCCTCCTGCACGTACCGCCCGGTCATCGGGGCCATCGGCGACGAGTTCTGCGCCAGGAATCCGGCCATGCGCGTGACGAAGTCGTCCTTCGGGGTGGAGCAGTAGAGGTCGCCGGCCGCACAGAAGGTGCGGGTCTTCGGGGTGACCATGCCGAAACCGCCGACGCGCGGTCCACCGGCGCCGTTGCCGACCACCGGGGGCCCGACCAGCGTGTCGCCCTCCGATCGGCGCGGATCGGACAGAGCCCCACGGCCGCGATCCGCGACGGCGGCACGACCCCGAGCCCGGTACCGATCTCCGCGGCGAGATCGCCGGCGGCGTCGGCGCCCTGGCTGTAGCCGATGAGTGCGAAGTTCGTGTTGCCACACCGCTGCGCGACGTCGGCGATGATCCCGCGAGCATTGTCGACGGCCTGGCGCTTGGACGCGCCGTAGATCTCGGTTTCCCACGGGAACGCCGTCGCCGCATACGTCACGTAGTCGACACCGACCGATGCGGGCAGGCGATCGGTGACGGCTCCGAGCATGCCCGGACCGCGATGTTCACCCGGATCGGTGGTGGTCTCCCACGTACCCGGAATCGCGACGACCTGCAGGTTCGGGCACGCCGGCGCGGCCTGCGCCGTTCCCGCCCACCGCGACCACGGAACCGAAAACAGTTGCGACACATGCACCAAGCACTGACAGAGACTTCTTCGCACGCATCAACACCGCACCCCAATCACTCGATCCAGGTGGCCACTTCCCCATGGCCACGTGCCGTGACGTCCCCTCCCGTGACAACGCCTGCGGGTGACGCGACACCCTGATCCTGACAGGACCAGGTGTCGAGACGGTGCACGATCGGTAAACGCACGTTACCGGAGCAGCTTCGGAATGTGGGTTCCTTCGTACGGGCAACGCGCGGGCGCGCCGGCCGGGCCCGGAACACGAAACAGCGGTGGATCCCCTCGAAACTGTCGAGCGAACCCACCGCTGTGTTCAGATCATCAGCCTCCCAGGCTGCCGAACAGCCCTGACAGGCTGCCGAGGCTGCCCCCTCCGTCGCCCGGCAGCGTGTCCGGGCTACCGGTCACGGTGACGTTCACCGGGTCGGCCGACGAGTTGATGAAGCCACTGTCGGCCGTGAAGTCGGCGGTGATCGCGAACTCGCCCGGGTTCTGGAAGAACGTCGTCAGGGTCGCGACGCCGTTCGCGTCCACCCGCACAGGCCCGCCGAGCAGCACGTTGCCGAGCTTGAACTGCACCGTGCCGCGCGCGTCGGCCGGGTGGAGACGCGCGGTGAGCGTCACCGGCGAACCCTTGGCGGTCGATGCGACCGGATCGACGGTCACCGTGGTGGCCACGGCGGCAGCCGGAGCCTCGGTCACACTGACCGCGTACTGCGTCGAGACCGACGGGGAAACCCCTTCAGCACCCGAGTATCGGGCGACCACGCGGTGAGTGCCGTTGGTGTCGAAGGTGTGCGGCAGCACCGCGACGCCGTCGTCCTTGACGTCGGCCGTACCGACCGCGGTGCCGTCGACGTCGAAGGTCACCGAGCCGCCGGAGACTCCCGGCTCGACCTTGGCGGTCAGGTTCACCGGCTGGCTGCGGTACGCGTCCTGAGCCGGTCCGGTGACCGACGTGGTGGTCTGGATGTCCTGCGAGGTCACCGTCACCGTCTTGGAGCCCGCCGACGGGTTGAAGAACTCCGCGCCCAGGAACTTCGCCCCGTACGCGTAGTCACCGTCCACGTCGAGCGTCTCGTTGAGCGTGGCCTTGCCGTTCACCAGATCGACCGGTGCACCGACGTCCTCACCGTTCCGAGTGAACTGCGCCTGCCCGGCGTCCGGGGTCGGCACGACCGTGGCAGTGAGCGCGAACGCGCCGCCGTTGGTCACCGCACTGGGCCCGTCGAGGTGCGTGACCGTGGCGACTGCCTGCCGCAGGATCTGGATCGTGGCCAGTGGACCGGAGCCCGCGTTGAGCGGGCCGCTGGCGCTGTCACGCGGCGAGCACTGGGTGGGAGCCCAGACAGTGCCGACGATCGGTGCGCTGGCCCGGGGGAGGAAGGTCAGGAAGTTCGCGTCGTTGCCGAACTGTCCGGCCGCACCCGCCGTCCGCAGCTTCATCGAGATGTTCCCGGCCGCGCCCGCCTTGAGAGTGGCCTTGACCTGCGGCAACTGGAATGACGTGGTGCTGCCCGACGCATTCGCCTTGATACCGCCCTCGGAACTCTTCGACGACTTCGGACCGTTACCGATCGTCTCGTTGTTCCCGGACAACCGAATGATCGAGCCGTTCGCGTCCGGATTTCCACTGTCGTTGACGACGATGACGCTCGGCGCGACACCCGTGATACCCGATGCCGTACCAGCCACCACCTCGGCGCCGACGAACTGCGCGTTCTCCGGCATCGCCACGTCGATCTTGAGCCGCGAGATGTTCGACAGGCTCGCTCCGGAACCCAGATCGTTGGGCACCGAGATCGGCGGCGGCGAGATCGTCACCACGAACTCCTCACCGGGTGCCACCGTTGCCGGTGCGTCGACCGTCACCGACGCCGCCTGCACCTGAGTCTGAGGCCCACCGGCCAGACTCGACGACGGCGTCGCCTGACACGCGTTGTTGAACGGCGTCGTCGTCGTCTCCGCGGAGGCGGTCGCCACACCCAGAACACCCGCACCCGCGGCGACTGTCGCGCCTACCGCGACAGGTGCGATGAAGCGGTACAGCTTGGAACTCATCGATCCTCCTGCACTCATTCGTCAGCCCCCAGCGATCCGGTGAACAGCCCGCTCAGCGAGCCCAGGCTTCCCGCGGGCGTGCCCGGGTTCTCCGGCGCGGGGGACACGTTCAGCACCACCGGGTTCGACACGGTGTCGCGGAAGCCCTCGCCGCCGACGAACTTCGCGCTGAGTACCTGCGTGCCCTCGGCGTCGAGCGTGGTGGTGATCGACGCCTTGCCGTCGACGATCGCCACCGGTGCGCCGATGGCCTGGCTGCCCTTGTAGAACTGAACGGTGCCCTGCGCAGCGGCGGGGTCGACGTCCACGGTGAGCGTGACCGTCTGGCCGACCACCGACAGGCCCTGGACCTTCAGGTTCGCGTTCACCGCGGTGAGCACGGGCGCGGTCGGGGCGACCGTGGCCGTGAACGGCGCGGACGCGGAGGCCGAGAAGCCTTCCGTGCCACCGAAGTTGGCGACAACCTGGTAGGTGCCGGCGGTGTCGAACGTGTGCGCGAGCACAGCGACTCCGTCGGCGGTGCCCACGTCGGACGAGCCGATCTCGACGCCGTCGACGGAGAAGGTGACGGTGCCGGCGGCGGGAATCGGACGGACGGTCGCCATCAGGTTGGCCGGGCTACCGGCCTCGGCGCTCACGGGCTCGACGACCACGGTGGTGGTCTGCCACGCGCCGTACGCGACGTTGATCTGCTGCGCGGTAGCGGTCGAATCGGCGAAGCCGTAGCCGCCGACGAAGTGTGCCGTCACGCTGAACTGACCGGGATCGTCGAAGCGATGATCGAGGGTGGCCTTGCCGTCACTGACCTGGACCGGGTTGCCGACATTCGTGCCGTTCACCGCGAACTGCACGGCGCCCTGGGCGTCTGCCGGGGTAACGGTGGCCTCCAGCGGGACCGTCGCGCTCGCGTCAGCCGTGGCGGGCACGGTCACGGTGGTAGCGGTCGCCACGGGGCCGACCTCGACCTGCACCGGCTGCGACTCCGAACTGTTGAAGAGGCCCGTCGCCGTGTACTTGGCGGAGATGGAGTGGGCGCCCATCTCGGTGAAGGCGTGGGACAGCGTGGCATGGCCGCCGCTGACCGCGACCGGATCACCGATCGGGTTCGCACCCTCGAAGAACTGCACCGTGCCCGTTGCGCCGGACGGCGTGACCGTGGCCGTCAGGTCCACCGGGCTGCCCTTGGCCGCGGTGGGCGGCGCCGACACCGTGGTCGTGGTGTTGTCGCGCTTGGCCTCGACGCGGACCTGCGCACCGGAGGCGTTGCTGCCCTGCTGGCTGCTGAACGAGTACACGTCGAAGACGAAAGCGCTGTTGTAGTCGCCGAACGCGAAGTTCGTCGGGATCTTGTAGGTCACGTCGAAGTTCAGGACGGTGCTACCGATGATCTTGAAGCCCTTGGTGCCGAGCAGCGGCACCGAGCTGCATCCGCCGCCGGTGCAGACAGCCTTGACGCCGGCGTTGCCCTCGTTCGTGACCGTTCCGGCCATCGACGTGGTCCCGCTCTGGTACTGGAAGCCCGCGGGCGCGACGTGCCGGGCCGCCGTGATGTAGCGGCCCAGGTTCAACGCAACCTGCGAGTTCTCCCAGATGCTGGAGCGGTAGGTGACCGTGTCGCCGGGGTTGGCGACGTTCTTTCCGGCGACGCCGTTGACGCTGACCACCTCGGTCTTCCAACCGAGATTGTCGGCCGTCTGGTCACCCGACGTCGACGATGGGGGCGGTCCGGTCGGGTCGGCATTGGCCGAACCGGTCATGGCCAAGACCAGCGCCGTGGCGCTGGCCAAAGCCACGAGCGGCCCGGCCGCTCTGCGAAGTTTGGACGAAAACACTGATCCTCCTCGGGTCGTCCGCCGCCCGACCGGCGGTCATGTGTCATGCATCACATAACGGGCAACCTTAGCCGTTGCAGGATCGTTGTAAACCTGTTTTCTGGTCACATGTCCAAAAGAGTTCGGACAAAAAGGACGAAAGCCCCGTTCCACGCGAGGCGATGCATGGAACGGGGCCTTCGAGCCCTGGCGGCGGGGAACGACGCTGGTCCCCGCCAGGATCAGCGCTGCGGAGCAGCAGTCGGCACGATCGGCGTGGGCAGCGCCGTCGAACCCTCGAGGAACTTGTCGACCGCGGCGGCGCACGAGCGACCCTCGGCGATGGCCCACACGATCAGCGACTGACCGCGGCCCATGTCGCCGGCGACGAACACACCGTCGACGTTGGTGGCCCACTCCGACGAGCGGGCGACGTTGCCGCGCTCGTTGAGGTCGACACCCAGATCGGTGAGCAGACCCGGCTTCTCGGGGCCGACGAAGCCCATCGCGAGGAACACGATGTCGGCCTCGAGCTCGAAGTCCGAGCCCTCCACCTTCTCGAATCGGCCGTTCACCATCTTGACCTCGTGCGCCTTGAGGCCCGTCACCTTGCCGTCGACACCAACGAACTCCTCGGTGTTGACCGAGAACACCCGCTCGCCACCCTCCTCGTGGGCGGACGACACGCGGTACATGAGCGGGTACGTCGGCCACGGGGTCGAGTCGGCACGCTGCTCCGGCGGGCGCGGCATGATCTCGAACTGGTGCACGCTCTCGGCGCCCTGACGGTGGCTGGTGCCGAGGCAGTCGGCACCGGTGTCGCCGCCGCCGATGATGACGACCTTCTTGCCCTTGGCAGAGATCAGAGGCTCGCCTGTGGCATCGAGAATTGGGTCACCCAGCTGCACCCGGTTGGCGATCGGCAGGAACTCCATCGCCTGATGGATGCCGTCGAGCTCGCGGCCCGGGATCGGCAGGTCGCGCGCCTCGGTGGCACCGCCGGCGAGGACGACCGCGTCGAACTGCTCGCGCAGCTGCTCGGCGGTGAGGTCGACACCGACGTTGACGCCGGTGCGGAACACCGTGCCCTCGGCCTCCATCTGCGCCAGGCGGCGATCGATGTGGCGCTTCTCCATCTTGAACTCGGGGATGCCGTAGCGCAGCAGGCCGCCGATGCGATCCTCGCGCTCGAACACCGTCACCGAGTGTCCGGCACGCGTGAGCTGCTGTGCGGCAGCCAGACCCGCCGGGCCGGAGCCCACGACCGCGACCTTCTTGCCCGTGATGTGCGACGCGCGCACCGGCTGGACCCAGCCCTCGTCGAAGGCGCGGTCGATGATCTCGACCTCGACCTGCTTGATGGTGACCGCGTCCTGGTTGATGCCGAGCACGCACGACGCCTCACACGGCGCCGGGCACAGCCGGCCGGTGAACTCGGGGAAGTTGTTGGTCGCGTGCAGCCGGTCGATGCCCTCGCGCCACCGATCCTTGTGGATCAGGTCGTTCCACTCGGGAATCAGGTTTCCGAGCGGACAGCCGTTGTGGCAGAACGGGATACCGCAGTCCATGCACCGGCTGGCCTGCTTCTGGAGAGTCTCGGGCTCGAAATCCTCGTAGACCTCCTTCCAGTCCATCAGGCGCAGCGGCACCGGACGGCGGATGGGCAGCTCGCGCGACGTGTGCTTCAGAAAGCCGCTTGGATCACCCACGAGCTGCCTCCATGATTGCGTCGTCCACGTTCATTCCGTTCTTCTTCGCGGTCTCGATAGCGACGAGGACCTTCTTGTAGTCGCGCGGCATGACCTTCGCGAAATGAGCCTTCTGGTGCGACCAGTCGGCGAGGATCCGAGCCGCAACCTCGGATCCGGTCTCGTCACGGTGGCGCTCGATGGCGCCGTGCAGCCACTCGAAGTCCTCGACGCTGAGATCCTCGAGATCGACCAACTCGGTGTTGAGGTTGGCCCCGAAATCACGGTCCGGGTTGAAGATGAACGCGACGCCACCGGACATGCCGGCACCGAAGTTGCGTCCCGTCTTGCCGAGAATGACCACCTTGCCGCCGGTCATGTACTCGCAACCGTGATCGCCCACGCCCTCGACGACAGCGGTGGCGCCGGAGTTGCGGACTGCGAAACGCTCACCCACGATGCCGCGGATGAGAACCTCACCCGTGGTGGCACCGAACAGGATCACGTTGCCGCCGATGATGTTCTCCTCGGGCACGAAGCCCTCGGCCGTCTGCAGCGGTGGGCGGACGACGATCCGTCCACCGGACAGGCCCTTGCCGACGAAGTCGTTGGCGTCGCCCTGCAGCCGCAGCGTCATGCCCTTGGGCACGAAGGCACCGAAGCTGTTGCCGGCCGAACCCGTGAACGTGATGTCGATCGTGTCGTCCGGCAGGCCCTGCGCGCCGTAGGCCTTCGTCAGCTCGTGGCCGAGCATGGTGCCGACCGTCCGGTTGACGTTGGTGATCTCCGACGCGAACGCGACCGCCTCGCCCTTGTCGAGGGCCGGACGGGCCTGCTCGATCAGCTGCTGGTCGAGCGCCTTCTCCAGGCCGTGCTCCTGCGTTCCCGAGCAGTACAGGTCCTGGTCCGCGAACGCGGACTCGACCTTGTGCAGGATCGGCGACAGGTCCAGCTTGGACGCCTTCCAGTGCTCGAGCGCCGCAGTGGTGTCGAGGACGTCGACCTGGCCGACGGCCTCCTGCAGGGTGCGGAAGCCCAGCTCGGCGAGCAGCTCACGCACCTCCTCGGCGATGAACATGAAGAAGTTCTCGACGAACTCCGGCTTGCCCGCGAAACGCTTGCGCAGCACCGGGTTCTGCGTCGCCACGCCCACCGGGCAGGTATCGAGATGGCACACGCGCATCATGATGCAGCCCGAGACCACCAGCGGCGCGGTGGCGAAACCGAACTCCTCGCCGCCGAGCAGCGTCGCGATCACGACGTCGCGGCCGGTCTTCATCTGACCGTCGACCTGGACCACGATGCGGTCGCGAAGACCGTTGAGCAGCAGCGTCTGCTGCGTCTCGGCCAGACCGAGCTCCCACGGCGCACCGGCGTGCTTGAGTGACGTCAGCGGCGACGCGCCCGTGCCACCGTCGTGGCCCGAGATCAGGACGACGTCGGCGTGCGCCTTCGACACACCGGCGGCGACCGTGCCGACACCGATCTCCGAGACCAGCTTGACGTGGATCCGCGCCTGCGGATTCGCGTTCTTGAGGTCGTGGATCAGCTGCGCCAGATCCTCGATCGAGTAGATGTCGTGGTGCGGCGGCGGCGAGATGAGGCCGACGCCCGGGTGGAGCCACGCACCTCGGCGACCCACGGGTACACCTTGTGCGGCGGCAGCTGGCCACCCTCGCCAGGCTTGGCGCCCTGCGCCATCTTGATCTGGATGTCGGTGCAGTTGGTCAGGTAGTGCGAGGTGACGCCGAAGCGCCCCGACGCGACCTGCTTGATCGCCGACCGACGCCAGTCGCCGTTCTCGTCCGGCGTGAAGCGCGACGGATGCTCGCCGCCCTCACCGGAATTCGAGCGGGCACCGAGACGGTTCATCGCGATCGCGAGGGTCTCGTGGGCCTCCGCCGAGATGGAGCCGTAGCTCATCGCGCCGGTGGAGAACCGCTTGACGATCTCGCTGGCGGGCTCCACCTCGTCGATCGAAATGGGCTGGCGCAGACCGGTCTTGAACTTGAACAGGCCACGCAGCGACGCGAGGCGCTCCGACTGGTCGTCGACAAGCTTGGTGTACTCCTTGAAGACCTCGTACTGGCCGGTCTTGGTGGAGTGCTGGAGCTTGAACACCGTGTCCGGGTTGAACAGGTGGTACTCGCCCTCACGACGCCACTGGTACTCGCCGCCCACCTCGAGCTCGCGGTGCGCCCGCAGCTCGGGACGGTCCAGGTACGCATTGGCATGCCGCACAGCGACATCCGCGGCGATCTCGTCCAGTCCGATGCCGTCCAGGTTGGAGTGCAGACCGGTGAAGTACTCGTCGACGAGCTCCTGCGACAGGCCGATCACCTGGAACAGCTGGGCACCGGTGTACGACGCGAGCGTCGAGATGCCCATCTTCGACATCACCTTCAGCACGCCCTTGCCGGCGGCCTTGATGTAGTTCGCGACGGCCTTGTCGAGCGTCAGACCGGGCAGCTGGTTGCCCTGCATCAGCTCGTCGATGGTCTCGAAGGCCATGTAGGGGTTGACCGCCGCGGCACCGAAGCCGAGCAGCGCCGCCATGTGGTGGACCTCGCGAGCGTCACCGGACTCGACGACCAGGCCGACCTTGGTGCGGGTCTTCTCACGCACCAGGTGATGGTGCACCGCGGAGGTGAGGAGCAGCGACGGGATCGGCGCGTACTTCTCGTTGGACTCACGGTCGGACAGCACGATGATGCGGGCACCGCCGGCGATCGCCTCGGAGACCTTCTCGCGCACCGTGTCCAGGGCCTTGCGCAGGCCCTCGCCGCCCTCCGCGACCGGGTACACGCCGCGTACGACGACGCTGCGGAAGTGCGGGAAATCGGCGGTGTCGTTGAGGTGGATCAGCTTCGACAGGTCGTCGTTGTGCAGGATCGGCTGCTGCAGCACGATCTGGCGGCACGGCGACATCGACGAGTCCAGCAGATCGGACTCGGGTCCGATGGCGCCGCCCACGCTCGTGACGATCTCCTCGCGGATCGCGTCGAGCGGCGGGTTGGTCACCTGCGCGAACAGCTGCTGGAAGTAGTCGAACAGCATCCGCGGGCGAGCCGAGAGCACCGCGATCGGGGTGTCGGTGCCCATCGAGCCCAGCGCCTCGCCACCGGTGGCAGCCATCGGCTTGACGAGAAGGTTCACCTCTTCGTTGGTGTAGCCGAAGATCTGCTGGCGCAGCACGACCCGGTCGTGGGTCATGTACGTGTACTTGTGATCCGGCAGGTCCTCGATCCGGACCAGGACCTCGTCGACCCACTGCTGGTACGGGTGCGCGGCGGCGAGCTCCGACTTGATCTCGTCGTCGGAGATGATGCGGCCCTGCGCGGTGTCGACCAGGAACATGCGGCCCGGCTGCATGCGCATGCGGCGCACGATCTTCTCCGGTGCGATGTCGAGGACGCCGACCTCGGACGCCATGACGACCAGACCGTCCTCGGTGACCCACACGCGCGACGGGCGCAGGCCGTTGCGGTCGAGCACGGCGCCGACGACGGTGCCGTCGGTGAAGCACACCGACGCCGGGCCGTCCCACGGCTCCATGAGCGCCGAGTGGTACTCGTAGAACGCCTTGCGGGCCGGGTCCATGGTCTCGTGACGCTCCCAGGCCTCCGGGATCATCATCAGCACGGCGTGCGGCAGGCTGCGGCCGCCGAGGTGCAGCAGCTCGAGCACCTCGTCGAAGCGCGCGGTGTCCGAGGCGCCGGGGGTGCAGATCGGGAAGATCTTCTCGAGCGCGCCCTCACCGAACACGTCGGACTTGATGAGCGCCTCGCGGGCCCGCATCCAGTTCTCGTTGCCGCTGACGGTGTTGATCTCGCCGTTGTGAGCCACGCGGCGGAACGGGTGCGCCAGCGGCCACGACGGGAACGTGTTGGTGGAGAAGCGCGAGTGCACCAGGCCCAGCGCGCTCTCGAGCCGGTCGTCCTGCAGGTCCAGGTAGAAACCCTTGAGCTGCGGGGTGGTGAGCATGCCCTTGTAGACGAACGTCTGACCCGACAGGCTCGGGAAGTACACCGACTCGCGGCCCGGGCCGTCCTCGCCGGCGCCGCCGTCGCCGAGCTCGTGCTCGACGCGCTTGCGGACGACGTACGCGCGGCGCTCGAGGTCCATGTCGGTGACCGAATCGTCGGCCGAGCCGATGAACACCTGACGGAACGTCGGCATCGCGGCCTGCGCCAGCGAACCGAGCGACGAGTCGTCGGTGGGAACCGCGCGCCAGCCGAGAACCGTCAAGCCCTCCTCGGCGACGATCTTCTCGACACCCGCGGCGGCCTCGTCGGCGGCGGCGTCGCCCTGCGGCAGGAACGCGATGCCGGTGGCGTACGCGCCCTCGGCGGGCAGCTCGAAGTCGACGACGGCGCGCAGGAAGCGGTCCGGGACCTGGAGCAGGATGCCGGCACCGTCACCGGTGTTGGGCTCGGAGCCCGCGGCGCCGCGGTGCTCGAGGTTGACCAGCGCCGTGATCGCCTTCTCGACGATGTCGCGGCTGCGGCGACCGTGCATGTCGACGACGAACGCGACGCCGCACGCGTCGTGCTCGTTTGCCGGGTGGTAGAGCCCCGGGGCCCGGGAAGATGCTTCATACCTACTGCCTTCGTATGCGTAAATGCACCGACGACCAGCAGCGCTGATGGCCATACAACTGCAGAGCATGTACCTGCACGACACTGTGCGGCACCGACCGAGAAGGGCTCCTCGTTGAGCCTCGGCACGGGACTGACGTCCACCCCGGCGACGTTGCTCTGGGGCGTTTCAGACGGTTATGAGTCCACCGTGTTGAGAAAATGTTAATTCACACCCCCGGGAGAAACGCAAGCAAGGCTCCCCTCTCCACCCCGTGACCTGTGCGTTTACTCCCCCTTGCTGGGAGAATGCAACGCACGTCACATCCTAGGGCGAATGTTTCGTCGCCGATGCCGCGATGTGTTGCGGCATCGACACGATCGTCCTACGACCGAGCTGCGCCGGCGTATCGCTGCGATGTCGGGCCCGTTGCGGAGCGAACGGGTCGCACCGGCTACGAGCAGGGTGCGATCCGACGATCGTCACCGTGTCGGTGTCGTAGTTGGCGACGTAAGCGCGGGCACCGTCCAGGATGATCGCGACACTCTCCGGGCTCTCGCCGACGGGAACCGCGACGACGACGGCGTCGGTACGGGACCGGCGGACAACGCCGACCCGACCACCGCGACAGCCGCGGCGACGAACGCCGCCGGCCGGCCGCGGCGTCGGATCGATGGGTTCACGACAGCGCCGACACCAGTGAACTCCAGTGAACTCCCCGCAGGCGCCAACGGTAAACAGCCCGCACCCGATCGTCCTGCGCGACACCGCCGTCGGGCCGGATACACGTTTCGCGTGAAACATCGGAGAAGCCCGGGATTCCGGTGCAAAAATAGCTACTGGCCGCAGCGAGTAGACAGCTGCGGCCAGTGCAGGACGAACATTAGCATCTGTTGGACGTTTGACTCACCGGGATCGGGAATCCTTGTCGGAGACCCTCATCCGGCAACACGAACGCCCAGTTCAGACCTTCGCGGCGACGGGTTCGTCCACCTCCAGAACCGTCGGGGCAGGCTTGCGTCCGGGGATTGCGGCCGCGATCGCCGCCGCGACGAGCGCGACACCGCAGCCGATCAGCAGGCCCGTACGGAAACCGGCCTCGGTCGGAATCGTGTGACCGCCGCCGACCGCGACACTCATCTGCGCGAGCACCACACCCACGACCGCAGCGGCCACGGACGTGCCCACCGACCGCATCAGCGTGTTGAAGCTGTTGGCCGAACCCGTCTCCGACGGCGGCACGGCGCTCATGATCAGCGCAGGCATGGCGCCGTACGCGAAGCCGGTGCCGGCGCCGCAGATGGCGACCACCACCATCAGGCCCCAGGCCGAGCCCATCAGCACCATCGACGAGCCGTAACCCAGCGCGACGATCAGGGCACCGACCAACAGCGTGACCTTGGGGCCGCGTGCCGCGGACAGCTTCGCCCCGAGCGGCGAGATCGCCATCATCACGAAGCCACCGGGAGCCATCCACAGACCCATCGCCAGCATCGACTGGCCCAGGCCGTAGCCGGTGGCCTCGGGAAGCTGCAGGAGCTGCGGAACGATCAGCGACTGCGCGTACATCGAGAAGCCGACGACGACCGATGCGGCGTTGGTGAGCAGCACCTGAGGTCGTGCGGTAACCCGCAGATCGACCAGCGGGTCGCCGGTGTGCAGCTCCCACCACCCCCACGCGAGCAGCACGATCACCGCGGCCGCGAACAGGCCGAGGATCGACGCGCTCCCCCAGCCCCAGACGGCACCCTTCGAGACGGCCAGCAGCAGCGACACCAGTCCCACGCCGAGACCCACAGCACCGACGAAGTCGAACCGTCCACCCGCCGCGAGCGCGGGCGTGGCCGGGATCAGGCGCCAGATCAGGATGCCGATGACGACACTGAGCACCGCGCAGCCCCAGAACAGCACCCGCCAATTGGCGTTCTGGATGACCAGCGCCGCGATCGGCAGACCCAGCGCACCACCGATGCCCATCGTCGCGCTCATCAGAGCGATCGACGAGCCCAGCTTCTGCGGCGGCACCAGCTCACGCAGCGCGCTGATGCCCAGCGGCACCATGCCCACGCCCAGGCCCTGCAGGCCACGACCGACGATCATCGGTACGAGCGACGTCGCCAGGGCGCACGTCACAGACCCGAGCACCAGCGGCACCGAGCAGAACAGCAGCATGCGCCGCTTGCCCAGCAGGTCGCCGAGGCGTCCGGTGACCGGCGTCGCGACCGAACCGACCAGCAGCGTGATGGTGATGACCCAGGACGCGTTGGACGCCGTCGTGTCGAGGATCTGCGGCAGGTCGCCGATCAGCGGCACCACCAGGGTTTGCATGAGCGCCGCCACGATGCCGGCGGCCGCCAGCACTGTGACGACGCCGCTCGAGCGGTCGGTGGACGCGGGACTCTCCACGCGTGGCCCTCCTCTATCAGTAGAATTGCATGATGCAAGTTGATTGCAGAGTACAACTTGATTGCAAGATGCAACAAGATGCGTCACACATCCGGCCATACGGGGCGTTTGTCCGTTTTCGGCGGCACAATGAGGGGTGCGTCGGACACCTGAGCGTCTGGTGCCGGTTGTGAGAGGACGGGAATGGACAAGCTCACGCACTTGATCGAGTTCGAGACGATGGTGCTGGGTCGACACCTGCGTCTCAACAGCCCCCGGCCACGGCGCAGCACCGGACAGCTGGACACCAGCGCATACATCCTGCTCAGCCGCCTGAGCATGGAAGGCCCCATGTCGATCGGACAGCTCAGCGACGCCCTCGGCCTCGACACGTCGACGCTGCACCGCCAGACCACGGCGATCCTGGGTTCCGGACTCGTCGAACGCATCCCCGACCCCGACGGCGGCATGGCCCGCAAGTTCCGCATCACCCCCGAGGGCCAGAGCCGACTCGACGCCGAACGCGCGGGAAGTATCGACGCCCTCGACAAGGTGATGGAGAACTGGGAACCCGACGACGTCGCCACCTTCGCCGCCTACCTCGAGCGGTTCAACATCGACATCGAGAAGCTCGACGGGCGGCCGTGGCCGCGGCCGTGATCCCAGTTGGCCGGAGCGCCCATTCTCAGTCGACATCGGCGGGATCCGCGCAAAAACCCCGAGGAATGGGCGCTGAGGCCGAACAATGCGACCAGAACAACAAAGGCCGCGAGTTCCGAAGAACTCGCGGCCTTTGCCTGTTGTGGGCGAAGGGGACTTGAACCCCCACGTCCCGAAGGACACTGGCACCTGAAGCCAGCGCGTCTGCCATTCCGCCACTCGCCCGAGCGACTTGGAAACAGTAGCATGCACTCTTCGAAAACGACGATTCGTGCAGGTAGAGGCAGAAAAAGGCGCCTCAGCGACGCTGCCGAACCCCTCCCGCAGGAGCGTCCAGATATCATGCAGAGGCAGCGGCAACGCCGCGACACGCAGATTGACCGTGAACAAACAACAGCTAGGTTCAAGCCGTGGGGATCGTTCAACGTTTCGAGCGCAAGCTTCAGGGGGCCGTCGGTGACGCCTTCGCGCGCGTCTTCGGCGGGGGCGTCGTACCTCAGGAAGTGGAATCCGCGCTGCAGGCTGAAGCGGCCGACCGCGTCCAACAACTCGACGGAGGCCACTATCTGGCCCCCAACAGCTACGTGATCACGATCAACGAGTCCGATCACGAGAAGCTGTCCTCGGATCACGAGTTGACCGTGAAATCTTTTGCCCGACACCTCGAGGGATACATCCGCGAACAGGGGTGGCAGACGTACGGTGACATCGAAGTCCGCTTCGAGCCGTCCCCGACGCTGCACACCGGGCAGTTCCGCACGACGGGATCGGTCGATCCGGACGCACGCCGCGGCAACGCCGGCGAACCCGGACCCGGTCCCCGAGCGGGACGTGCCCCCGTACCCGTTTCACCGAACCCAGGAGCAGGCCCCATGACGCAGAACTCCGGCTACGAGCCAGGACGCGACCCCAAGGATCGCGGCCAGGACCACGATCAGTCGCGCAACGGCAACGCGCACCCGGGTCACGATCAGGCGCAGGGCTACCAGCAGGACTACCCGCAGGGGTACACCCAGCGCTACGACCAGGGCTACGGCGGCGCACCCCAGCAGGGCGGTTACCCGCAGGACGCGGGCTACCCGCAGCAGGGCGGCTACCAGGGCGGCGGCTACCAGCAGGGCTACGACCAGCAGGGTGGCTACGACCAGCAGTACGACGCGCAGCAGCCGTACCCGGGCCAGTACCCCGGCTACCACCAGGACTACAACCAGTCCGGCTACGACCAGGGCTACCAGGGCGGCTACGACCAGCAGGGTGGCTACGACCAGGGTTACGGCCAGCAGCAGGGCTACGGCGACTACGACTACCAGTCCCAGCAGGGCTACGACCAGCAAGGTTCGTACGACCAGCAGGGGTACAACCAGGCGTACGGCCAGCAGCAGGGCTACGACCAGGGCTACCAGGCCGGCTACGCGCCCGAGGCGGGGCGCACGTTCACCGTGACGCTGCAGCTCGAGGACGGCAGCGGGCGCTTCTACCAGCTGCGTGAGGGCAACAACATCGTCGGACGCGGCCAGGACGCCCAGTTCCGTCTGCCCGACACCGGCGTCTCGCGTCGGCACTTCGACATCCGCTGGGACGGTCAGGTCGCGATGCTCTCCGATCTCGGGTCCACCAACGGCACCACCGTGAACGGCGCGCAGGTCCAGGACTGGCAGCTCGCCGACGGTGATGTGATTCGCGCCGGGCACTCCGAGATCCTGGTGCGCATCCTCTGACCACTGCAGACACCCTCCGCCGACACACGGAACCGCGCCTCGGGACACCGGGCGCGGCTCTGGATCATGATCGCTGTCGGAGGCTTCCACATATGATGCAGCCAGCTGAGAATGCCCCGGCTGCGCATCCGCGCGACCGTGCCCCTGAAGGAGGTGTCGAGCAGTGCAGGGACTGATTCTCCAACTGACGCGAGCAGGCTTCCTGCTGCTGCTCTGGCTCTTCGTGTGGGCCGTGATCCGCGCCCTGCGCAACGACGTCTACGCGGGGGCAGGCGGCGGACGTGTCGCGTCGCGGTACACGCGGCGCCCGTCGGTGCTGCCGACGCTCAACAAGCAGAAGGTCGCGAAGCACTTGGTGGTGACACAGGGCGCGCTTGCCGGCACCCGCATCACGTTGAGCACGCAGCCGGTCCTCATCGGTCGTGCCGACGACTCGACGCTCGTGCTCACCGACGACTACGCGTCGACCCGGCACGCACGCCTGTCGCCGCGCGGCGCCGACTGGTACGTCGAGGATCTCGGCTCGACCAACGGCACCTACCTGGACCGGGCCAAGGTCACCACGGCGGTCCGCGTCCCGCTCGGCACCCCGGTGCGCGTCGGCAAGACAGTGATCGAGCTACGCCCGTGACCCTTGTTCTGCGCTACGCGGCCCGCAGCGACCGCGGTCTGGTTCGTGCCAACAACGAAGACTCCGTGTACGCGGGCGCCCGCCTGCTCGCGCTCGCCGACGGGATGGGCGGCCACGCGGCCGGCGAGGTCGCGTCGCAGTTGATGATCGCCGCCCTCGCACACCTCGACGACGACGAACCGGGCGAGGACCTGCTCGGCAAGCTCGACGCCGCCACCCGCGAGGGCAACGCGACCATCGCCGACCATGTCGAAGAGGATCCCGAGCTCGAGGGCATGGGCACCACGCTCACCGCGATCCTGTTCGCGGGCAGCAAGCTGGGCCTGGTCCACATCGGCGACTCGCGCGCCTACCTGCTGCGTGACGACCAGCTCACCCAGATCACCCGCGACGACACATTCGTGCAGTCCCTCGTCGACGAGGGCCGCATCACCGCCGAGCAGGCCCACACGCACCCCCAGCGGTCGCTCATCATGCGGGCCCTCACCGGCAACGAGGTCGAGCCGACGCTGATCATGCGCGAGGCACGCCCCGGCGACCGCTACCTGCTGTGCTCCGACGGCCTGTCCGACGTGGTCAGCGACGAGACGATCGCGAACACGATGCGGGAGGGCACCCACGACGAGTGCGCCGACCGGCTCATCGAACTGGCGCTGCGCAGCGGCGGACCCGACAACGTCACGGTCATCGTGGCCGACGTCATCGATTTCGACTACGGCCAGAGTCATCCGATCGTCGGTGGCGCCGCCTCCGACGACGAGGAGGAGACGCCGCCGCCGAACACCGCGGCCGGTCGGGCCGCCGCGATGCGGCCGCCGCGCGCCGCCCCGAAGCGGGTGACCCGGCTCCCGAGGAGCCCCCGAAGATCGCACAAGCTGCGCTGGACGCTGATCGTGCTCGGGTTGGTCGTGCTGGTCGCCGGTGGCCTGGTCGTGGGCCGCTCGATGATCCGCAACTACTACTACGTCGGCGCGTCCGACGACCAGGTCACGGTGCTGCGGGGCGTCCCTGGGTCGGTCCTGGGCTACTCGCTGCAGGACAGCGCGCTCGTCGGCTGCATCACCGACAGCGGCATCCTCACGATCGTCGACCCGAGCACCCTGCCGAGCGACTGTCGCGTGCTGAAGGTCGACGACCTGCAGCCGTCGGCTCGCGAGCAGGTGCGCGCCGGTCTGCCGTCCGGTTCGAAGGACGACGCGAACGAACAGATGCGTCGATTGGCCGCGAACGACCTGCTGCCGCTGTGCACGCCGGAACCGACGCCCGCGCCGACGCCCACTCCGACACCGGCGCCGGCCCCGGCGCCCGCACCCACCGGCGAGCCGGCACCGCCGCCCGCGCCGACGACCGCAGCTCCGCCCCGGCCACCCCGACACCGGCGCCGATCGAACAGGTCCCGGGCCAGAACTGCAGGACCGGTAGCTGATGTCCACCACGACCGACGCGCCGTTCCCCAGCCCGCCGAGCGGCTTCGCCGCCGCACCCGTCCAGTCGAACCGCAGGAACACGGAACTGGTCCTGCTGTGCTGCGCAATCGCGATCACGACGATGTCGCTGGTGCTGGTCGAGGCGAGCCAGGAGCAGACGCTCACGTGGGATCTGGCGAAGTACGGGATCGCGTACGCGACGATGTTCCTCGTCGCGCACCTCGCGGTGCGGCGTTTCGCTCCGTACGCGGACCCGCTTCTGCTGCCGATCGTGGCACTGCTCAACGGGCTCGGACTGGTCCTGATCCACCGTCTCGACCTCGCGGACGCCGACTCCGCGATCCACCAGGGACTGCCGGTCCCCTCCCCGACGCGACCCAGCAGGTGCTGTGGACGGCGCTCGCGATCGCCGGGTTCATCACCGTCCTGGTGCTGCTGCGCGACTACCGACTGCTGGCCCGGTACAGCTACACGGTGGGCCTCGCCGGTCTGGTGCTGCTGGCTGTCCCGGCGCTGCTGCCGTCCCGGTTCTCCGAGGTCAACGGCGCCAAGATCTGGATCAAGCTGCCCGGGTTCAGCATCCAGCCTGGCGAGTTCGCGAAGATCCTGCTGATCATCTTCTTCGCCGCGGTCCTCGTCGCCAAGCGTGACCTGTTCACCACCGCCGGCCGCCACTTCTTCGGCATGGACCTCCCCGCGCCCGCGACCTCGGCCCGATCCTGGCGGCGTGGATCGTCTCGGTCGGTGTGCTGGTGTTCGAGAAGGACCTGGGCACGTCGCTGCTGATCTTCGGCACCGTGCTGGTGATGCTGTACATCGCGACGGAGCGGGTGGGCTGGCTGCTGATCGGCGGCGCGCTGCTGATCGTCGGGTTCTTCTTCGCGTACCAGATGTTCGCGCACGTCCGGGTGCGCGTGAACACGTGGATCGACCCCCTCGGCGACTACCAGAACACCGGCTACCAGATCTCGCAGTCGCTGTTCGGCCTCGCGACGGGCGGCGTCGCCGGCACCGGCCTGGGCAGCGGGCGACCGTCGCAGGTGCCGTTCGCCAAGACCGACTTCATCATCGCCGCGATCGGCGAGGAACTGGGCCTGATCGGTCTCGCGGCGATCTTGATGCTGTTCCTGATCTTCGTGGTGCGTGGGCTGCGCACCGCGCTCGCGGTGCGCGACAGCTTCGGCAAGCTGCTCGCGGCCGGACTGTCGTTCACGATCGCGATCCAGCTGTTCGTGGTCGTCGGGGGTGTGACGAAGCTGATCCCCCTCACCGGTCTCACCACTCCGTTCATGTCGTACGGTGGATCGTCGCTGCTCGCGAACTACCTGCTATTGGCACTGCTGATGAAGATCTCCGACGCCGCCCGCACCCCCGCGGCGCCCGTGAAGAAGGGGCCTGCTCCCATCGCGGACGCTCCGACGGAAATGCTGGGTCGCCAATGAACACACCGCTTCGCCGCGTCGCGGTGGCCGTCATGGTGATGGTCGCTGCGCTGCTCGCCAACGCCACCTACGTGCAGGTCATCAAGGCCGACGACCTGCGCAACGATCCGCGCAACTCGCGTGTGCTGCTCGACGAGTACTCGCGCCAGCGCGGCCAGATCTCCGCGGGCGGGCAGGTGCTCGCCGCGTCGGTCCCCACCGACGACCGCTACAAGTACCTGCGCGTGTACCCGCCGAACCCCGCGTCGCCGTCGAGCCCGCTCGCGAACGCGCCGGTCACAGGCTTCTACTCGATGCAGTACGGCAGCACCGGGCTGGAGAAGGCCGAGGACCCGGTCCTCAACGGCTCCGACAACCGCCTGTTCAGCGACCGATTCTTCGACCTGGTCTCGGGTCGCGATCCGCGCGGCGGCAACGTCGTCAGCACGATCGATCCGGTGATGCAGCAGGTCGCGTACGACGAGCTGACCGCCAAGGGCTACACCGGCTCGGTGGTCGCGATCGAGCCGAGCACCGGCAACATCCTGGCGATGGCCAGCACCCCCAGCTACGACCCCAACCGGCTGTCGGGCCACGACGGCGCCCAGACCGCGGCTGCGTGGGACGAACTGAGCGCCGACCCGGACAAGCCGATGCTCAACCGCGCCGTGTCCGCGACGTACCCGCCCGGTTCGACGTTCAAGGTCGTCGTCACCGCGGCCGCGCTGGAGAACGGCGCGAACCCGGACGAGCAGCTGACCGCGGCACCGAACATCACGCTGCCGGGCACGTCGACGACGCTCGAGAACTACAACGGCACCACGTGCGGCGGCGGCCCGACGGCGTCGCTGCGGGAGGCGTTCGCGCGCTCGTGCAACACCGCGTTCGTCGAGCTGGGCATCAAGACCGGGTCCGACGCGCTCGCCAAGCAGGCGAAGGCGTTCGGCATCGGCCCCAACACTCCCAGCATCCCGATCCCGGTCGCCGACAGCACGATCGGCCCCATCCCCGACGACGCGGCGCTGGGCCAGTCCAGCATCGGCCAGCGGGACGTCGCGCTGACGCCGCTGCAGAACGCGGAGATCGCCGCGACCATCGCGAACGGCGGCATGCGGATGGAATCGCATCTGGTGTCGCAGCTGCAGAGCCCGGACCTGTCGAACCTGGCGACCACATCGCCGAAGTCGGTCGGTCGCGCCGTGTCCCCGAGGTGGCCGCGACGCTGACCCAGCTGATGATCGGGTCGGAGAACAACACCGCCGGTGGCGGCAAGATCCCGGGTGTGCAGATCGCGTCCAAGACGGGCACCGCCGAGCACGGCAACGACCCGCGCAACACCCCGCCGCACGCCTGGTACATCGGGTTCGCGCCGGCCCAGAATCCGACGGTCGCGATCGCGGTCATCGTCGAGGACGGCGGCGACCGGGCGCTCGCCGCGACCGGCGGCTCGGTCGCGGCCCCGATCGGACGAGCGGTCATCGCGGCGGGATTGCAGAGGGGATGAGGGGATGTCGTTGACGAACGGATCGGTGATCGGCGGCCGCTATCGCCTGCAGCGGCTGATCGCCACCGGGGCATGGGTCAGGTGTGGGAGGCCACCGACAGCCGCCTCGACCGCCGCGTCGCCGTGAAGGTTCTCAAGGCCGAGTTCTCGTCGGACCCGGAGTTCCTCGAACGGTTCCGCATCGAGGCCCGCACCACCGCGCAGCTCAACCATCCGGGCATCGCGGGTGTGTACGACTACGGCGAGACCCGCGACGAGGCCGGCGCCAACCTCGCCTACCTGGTCATGGAACTCGTCGCGGGTGAACCGCTCAACGCGGTGCTCGCGCGTGTGGGCCGCCTGTCGATTCCGCACGCCCTGGACATGCTCGAGCAGACCGGGCGGGCGCTGCAGGCCGCGCATTCGGCCGGTGTCGTGCACCGCGACGTCAAGCCCGGCAACATCCTCATCACCCCGGCCGGGCAGGTGAAGATCACCGACTTCGGCATCGCGAAGGCGGTCGACGCCTCCCCGGTCACCCGGACCGGCATGGTGATGGGCACCGCGCAGTACATCGCCCCGGAGCAGGCGCTCGGCCAGGAGGCGACCGCCGCGAGCGACGTGTACTCGCTCGGCGTGGTCGGCTACGAGGCACTGTCGGGCCGACGCCCGTTCGGCGGCGGCGGCACCCTGACGGTCGCGATGAAGCACGTGCAGGAGCCGCCGGAGCCGATGCCGGCCGACCTGCCGGCCCGATCCGTGAGCTCATCGACATCACGCTGACGAAGGACCCGGCCGGGCGCTACGCCAACGGCGGTGAGTTCGCCGACGCCGTGGCCGCGGTCCGCGCCGGACGCCGGCCGCCCCCGCCGGGTCGGGTGCCGACGGCCGCGACGCGCGTGGTCCCGCCGGTCCCGGTCGCGGGACCGACTGCGATGATGCCGACGCAGCAGCACAACTACTCCGGTGACACGGGCCAAGTTGCGGCGCCGCAGGGTGACGGTGACAGTGGTTCCGGTTGGACGAGCGGCCAGAAGGCGCTCGCGTGGGCCGGTGGCGGCCTGCTCGCGCTCGCCACGATCGTCACGTTCGGCGTGCTGCTCTTCGGTGGCGGAGGCGACCAGCCGTCCGCGCCGGCGGTCACGTCGACGACGCGGACGCCGGTGACGACGACCCGCACGACGACCACCACGGCGCCGCGGACCACGACGACCACCACGCCGCCGCCGACCACGACGACGACCACCACGACGCCGCCACCGCCGACATTCACGACTACGACGCCGCCGCGGACCACGACGACCACCACGCCGCCGCGGACCACGACGACGACAACCGAGCCCGAGACCACGACCACCACGACAACGGCCACCACAACCACGGCCACGCAAGGACAGCAATGACGACGCCGCGCAATCTCTCTTCCCGGTACGAGCTGGGCGAGATTCTCGGGTTCGGTGGCATGTCCGAGGTACACCTCGGACGCGACCTGAGGCTCAGCCGCGACGTCGCGATCAAGGTGCTGCGCGCCGACCTGGCCCGCGACCCCACGTTCTACCTGCGCTTCCGCCGGGAGGCGCAGAACGCGGCCGCGCTGAACCACCCGGCGATCGTCGCGGTGTACGACACCGGCGAGGCCGAGACGGACGGCGGTCCGCTGCCGTACATCGTCATGGAGTACGTCGACGGTGACACGCTGCGCGACATCCTCCGCACGGAGGGCCCGATGGCTCCGCGGCGGGCGATGGAGGTCATCGCCGACGTGTGCGCGGCGCTGGACTTCAGTCACCGCAACGGCATCGTGCACCGGGACATGAAGCCCGCCAACATCATGATCAACCGCGCGGGCGCGGTGAAGGTGATGGATTTCGGTATCGCACGCGCGATGGCCGACGGGCAGAGCACGATGACGCAGACCGCCGCCGTGATCGGCACCGCGCAGTACCTGTCGCCGGAGCAGGCCCGCGGCGACCAGGTGGACGCCCGCTCGGACGTCTACTCGCTCGGGTGTGTGCTGTACGAACTCCTCACCGGTGAGCCCCCGTTCAAGGGTGATTCCCCGGTGGCGGTCGCCTACCAGCACGTGCGGGAGGATCCGAAGACGCCGTCGCTGGTGAATCCGGCGGTGCCGCGGGCACTGGATTCGGTGATCCTCAAGGCGATGAGCAAGAACCCGGCGAACCGCTACCAGAGCGCCGCCGAGATGCGCAGCGATCTGGTGCGGGTGCTCGGCGGCCAGCGTCCGAGCGCACCGATGGTGATGACCGACGAGGATCGCACCACCATCCTCGGTGCCGTCGACGGCGCCACCAGCACCAGTTCCGGCTACCAGGCCGAGTCGGCACGCACGGCGACGGCAACGGCCGCGCCGACGGTGATTCCGCCGGCGGATCCTCCGAAGAAGCGAAACACGACCCGCAACGTGCTGGTCGCGGTCGCGGTGCTGGTCGTGGTCGGCATCATCGGCGCGTTCGGGTACTCGCTGCTGTCCACACCGGCGAAGGTGTCGGTGCCCAACGTCGCGGGCCGCAGCGTGCAGGAAGCCGAGACGATGCTGCGGAACGCAAAGCTCGACTCGACCATCCAGACCCGGCCCGACCCGGTGGTCGCGAACGGCAACGTCATCGGCACCAACCCGGCGGCGGGCACGTCGGTGGACGAGAAGAGCAGCGTCACGCTGCAGGTGTCGTCGGGCCCCGAGCAGGTGCAGGTGCCCAAGCTCGCCGGCCTGTCGCAGGAGGACGCGCAGAAGGCGCTGGCCGCGGCCGGCCTGCGGCTGGACTCCGACGTCAACCGTGCGGCGTCGGATGCGAGCCAGCTCGACATGGTCGTCGGCCAGGACCCGTCGGCGGGCGCGAAGATCAACCTCGATTCCACCGTGGCGATCACGCTGGGCTCGGGCCCCGAGCAGGTGCGGGTGCCGAACGTCGTCGGCCAGACGATCGACGTCGCGCAGCCGAACATCGAGGGTGCCGGCTTCAAGGTCCAGGTCGAGAAGGTCGACTCCGGCAAGCCCGAGGGTGAGGTGATCTCCACCTCGCCGTCCGGCGGCTCGACCGCGACGAAGGGCGACACCATCCGCCTGCAGGTGTCGAACGGCAAGCTGTTCACGATGCCCGACCTGACGCAGATGTCGGTGTCGCAGGCGGTGGACGCGCTCCGCAGGGCCGGCTGGACGGGCTCGTCGAACCAGCTCTCGCAGACGAAGCAGCCGACGCTCGACAAGGATCTGGTCGGCAAGATCGTCGGCCAGCAGCAGCAGCCGGGCAGCGACGTCGCGAAGACCGCGCAGCTGACGGTGGCCGTCGGCGAGCTGGGTTTTCCCCGGTAGGAGCATGAGAAACGGCGGTGCGGTCCCCCACGCGGGGACCGCACCGCCGTTTTCGGTTCAGTGGCGGGTCAGCGGGTGAGCGCGTCTCCCAACGACCGGGCGACCTCGTCCTCGAGCATCGCGACGAGCGCCTCGGCGGGCGCCTGGCCGCATACGCCGAGCCAGTTCGCGAGCATCCGGTGACCGCCCTGGGTGAGCACCGACTCCGGGTGGAACTGCACGCCGTGGATCGGCAGCTCGCGGTGCCGCATCGCCATCACGATGCCGCTGTCGGTGTGGGCGGTGACCTCCAGCTCGGCGGGGATGGTGTCCTCGAGGACGGTCAGCGAGTGGTAGCGCGTCGCGGTGAACGGGTCGGGCAGCCCGGCGAGGACGCCGGTGTCGTTGTGGTGGACGAGGCTGGTCTTGCCGTGCAGCAGTTCCGGTGCCCGGTCGACGGTGGCGCCGAACGCGGCACCGATCGCCTGGTGACCGAGGCACACGCCCAGCAGCGGGGTCCGCGCCGTGGCGCACGCACCGACCAGCGGCATCGTCGCGCCGGCGCGCTGCGGGGTGCCGGGACCGGGACTGAGCAGGATGCCGTCGAACTCGCGCGCGGCGGCCGCGATGGCGTCGTCTCCGGTCAGTCGCGGGTCGTCGTTGCGCCACACTTCGGCCTGCGTTCCGAGCTGGCCCAGGTACTGGACCAGGTTGAACACGAAGCTGTCGTAGTTGTCGACGACCAGAATGCGCATGGATCGAGGGTAATGCCTGCGTGATCTCGGTCGGTGCGCAGGATTACGCGACCGGCTGCGCGTACTCGGTGTGCAACTGCCCGGTGTACGCGGGAACGGTGAGGCGCTCCGATTCCTGCTGCGTGTATCCGAGCCCGTACCGCACGGCGTACTGCTTGAACGTCCTGATCCCGGCTCGTTCGCGAGGGTCGCGGCGAGGCGGGCCGGGTCCCCGATCGCGGTCACCACGTACGGCGGGCTGTAGGTGCGGCCGTGCAGCAGCAGCGTGTTGCCGATGCAGCGCGGCGCCGACGTGTTCACGATCCGCTGGTCCTGCATCGCGATCGCCTCGGCACCGCCGGTCCACAGCGCGTTGAGGACGCTCTGCACGTCCTGCTGGTGAACGACGAGATCGTCGGGTGACGCACCGGCCGGGTACTTGCCGTCGGCGTCTCGCGGTGCGTCGGTGAGGGTGACGACGATGCCGGGACCGCTGAGCGCGGTCAGGCCCGCCGCGTCGGCGAGTTCGCGACTGTCGGCGAGCGCCTTCGCGACCCCGGTGTCGGTGCCGGCCGCGTTCTCCTGGAGATCCTCGACCTCGGTGACGAGCTGGTCACGGGTGGCGGCGGCGTTGTCGACGTCGACCTGCGCGCGGCGCACCAGGTCGGACAGTCGGGTCGAGTCGGCGGCCCGCAGCTCGTTTCCGTGGGAGACCTCACGGGTGGTCGCGAGCAGAAGTCCCGCGACGAGACAGACGACCAGGACGGCGACCGACCAGAAACCGAACCGCGGGTTCGAGCCCTGCGGCTGCGTTTCGACGTCGGGCACCCTCCACCACCACTTCCACCTCGGAGAATCGGTACATGACCGACCGGTCCCGGCCGCGCTTTTTTGGGTTAGCGTGTACTTCAAACAGGTGGTGCCGAATCTACCCTGTCCGCCCGGACCGATCCGGGCACCAGATCGCGTTCTCCCATCCACACGAGACAAGGACGTCATGCCGAAGTCGAAGGTCCGGAAGAAGACCGACTACACGATCAATCCCGCGAACCGCACCCCCGTGAAGGTGAAGGCGGGTCCGTCGAGCGCGCTGTACATCTCGGTGATGCTCGGTTTCATGCTCGTCGGGCTGGCGTGGCTGATCGTGTACTACTTGGCCGGCGAGAACCTCACATGGATGAACAACTTGGGAGCGTACAACTTCCTGATCGGCTTCGGGTTCATGGTCGTGGGCCTGATCATGACCATGCGGTGGCGCTGACCTCGCACTTTGCAGACCGGTCAGTTTGCGCACAGTCGTGCAATTACACACGTGTCATTCATCCCCAGTGTTGATAACACCTGTGGATAACAGGGGATCTGTACACATGCCTGAGGATGAAGTCGATCATGAACCGTCCCTCGCGTGGTCCACGCCGCTCGGCGCGGTAGTGGCCCTCGCGGCCGGCGGCGTCGTGATGATCGCCGCCGCACTACTCCTGGGACTCGACGCCCCCGGACGATTCCTCGCCGCCATCGCGGCGGTCGCGCTGTTCGTGCTCGCGGGGCTCGGCGCCCGGCAGCGGCCGAAACTCGCGATCGTGCAGGCCGGGGGCGCGGCGTCGATCGTCGCGACGCGCGTGCTGGGTCGGCGGGCCTACGGGCGCGACGACGTCGCCCGGATCCGCATCGTGCGGTATCCGCGGCTGGGTCGGCGGGTGCCGATGCTCGAGATCGACGCGCTCGATCCCGACGGCACCGAGCGGCTGCTGATCTTCGGCCGGTGGGACCTGGGCGAGGACCCGACGGTGGTGTTCGACGCCCTGTCCGTGCACGGTCTGGTGCCGGAGGAGTGACCGGACGTCGTCAGATCGCCGCTACGGCCGCGGCCGTGACGATCAGCGTCAACACGCCGACGGAGCCCAGCGCGGCCCATCCCGCGGTCCGCACCCGATCGGCGTCCTTCGCTCCGACCGCGGACGGCGTGTAGAGCAGGGCGGCGGTCGCGGCGGCGCCGGCCACCAGGCCACCCATGCGTCCCCGACAGCGAGATGCCGGGGATGGTGATGCTGATGATGACGTTGATCGCGATGACCGCGAGGACGGGCGTCGGGCTGCGCCGGAGCCGCAGCAGGATCACGGCCTGGGCGCCGAGCAGGCCGAAGATCGCGCCGGACGCTCCTGCCGTCGGCGCCATCGGGGCGAGCATCAGCACCGAGGCCGATCCGCCGAGCAGCGAGATCAGGTACACCGCGAGGTAGCGGGCTCGTCCGAGCACCAGTTCGATGTCGCGGCCGATGACGTACAGCGCGAACATGTTCACGGCCAGGTGCATCAGCCCGATGTGCAGGAACCCGCTGGTGAGGATGCGAATGTACTGACCGGCGGAGACGGCGGGTCCCCACAGGACCCAGTCGAAGAACAGCGGCGACGACAGATGGTTGTCGAGCAGGCTGCGCGACTGCACCGCGGTGACCGCGAAGATCGCCACGTTGGCCGCGATCAGAAGGTAGGTGAGCAGCGGCGTCGGCGCCTGGGTGCGGACCCGGGCCCCGGCGACGGTGCGGGCCTGACGCGAGTCGCGCTGTCCGGCGGCGACGCAGTCGACGCACTGGTGTCCGACGGATGCCGGACGCAGGCAGTCCGGGCAGGCCGGGCGGCCGCACCGGGTGCAGGAAAGTGCCGTGGGGCGATCAGGGTGGTGCACACACCTCGGCTGAGGTGGCGGGGTGCCCTCGCTCGCCGCACCACCCCAGCCGGGGTTCGTCATGTGTGAATCCTCGTCTTACGAAATGGTGATGCTGTTGATGACGACGTCGTCGACCGGGCGGTCGGCGCGGTCCGTCGCGGTGGTGGCGATGGCGTCGACGACCTTCTTCGACTCCTCGTCGAGGACCTCACCGAAGATGGTGTGGCGACGGTTCAGGTGCGGGGTCGGGCCGACGGTGATGAAGAACTGCGAGCCGTTGGTGCCCGGGCCGGCGTTGGCCATCGCCAGCAGGTAGCCGCGGTCGAACTGCAGCTCGGGGTGGAACTCGTCGCCGAACTTGTAGCCCGGGCCGCCACGGCCGGTGCCGGTCGGGTCGCCGCCCTGGATCATGAAGCCGTCGATGACGCGGTGGAAGACCGCGCCGTCGTAGAACGGGCCGGAGGCGCCGCCCTGCGCGTTCTGCGTGGAGTACTCCTTGGAACCGTCCGCCAGGCCGACGAAGTTCTCGACGGTCTTCGGCGCATGGTTACCGAACAGCGCGATCTTGATGTCGCCGCGGTTGGTGTGCAGCGTTGCGGTAGCAGTCTGTGAAGTCACCCCCTATCGTGCCATTGCGCTCCGGGCGCCGCCCACGAGCTGTGCAAGAGTGGAGCCATGACCCGTGCGACCAAGCGTGCTTCCGTCCCGACGTCCTCGTCCGGCCGCCGACGGGTGCTGATCGGTCTCGGCGCCGCCGCGGCCGCGGTCGGCGCCGCCGCCGTCGCGCTCACCCGGCGGCCCGAGATGCCGCCCGTCGCACCCCGTCCGCCGTCACTGACCGATCCCCGCCCGCAGTAACACTCACGGTCGGCAGTTGCCGGGCGCGGGCACACCCTGGAACCGGTCGGTGATCCAGTCGAGCGCCTCGGGTGATCCCAGCGGATACGGGGCGGCGTGGTTGATGCCGGCTCCCGGTCGGACCGGCGGCAACGGGTTCTCGCTGAACTGGACCGTCGCCCCCTTGGCGCACCAGTCGTCGGCGAGCTGACGCGCCTGCCCGAACGGCACCAGGTCGTCATTGACGCCCGACTCGATCAGCACCGGCGCCTTCGGGGTGCGGTTGCCGATCCGCTGCTCGGCGATAAGCGCTTTCGCGAGCGGCTCCCGGGCCGCCACCACCGACAGCGGTTCGCCGGTCCGGGTGAACGACGACGTGTGCTGGAAGCCGTACGTCAACCGAGTTTCGCCGACGCACTGGTTCTGCACGTCGGCCAGCATCTGCCGGCCGCGGTCGTTCATCAGTTCCTCGACCATCGGCCGCGCCTCGGGATACGCCTGCCCGAGCCCGTTGAGGGTGTACCCGATCGCGCCGGTGAGGATGGTGCCGTCGATCTGTTGGAGCGTCGCGGACAGATCTGCGGGCGGTGCGCCTGCGTAGGCGCCCCGCACGTCGAGTTCCGGCGCGTACTCGGGCTGCAGTTCCGCGGCGGCCGCCGACGCCCCGCCGCCCTGCGAGTAGCCCAGAACGCCACCGGAGCGTCCGGTGTGATGCCGGTGCCGGGTAGTCGCTCGGCCGCGCGGGCGGCGTCGAGTACCGCGTGTGCCTCGGACGCCCGGTTGACGTAGGTGTGGACGCCGGGCGTGCCCAGACCCTCGTAGTCGGTGACGACCACCGCGATGCCCCGTGACAGCAGCGCGTTGACGAACACCACCTCGTACGACGCGATCACGTTCGACGGCGGCGTGTACGCGAGCACCGTTCCCATCGTCTTCGACGGGGCGCACTGGTGGCCCTGCCCCTGTGTCCCGGGCGCCAGGCTCACCAGGGGCCGTGGTCCCGGGCCGTTCCACGGCAGGGCCGGGTCGAAGAAGGTGCCGGTGACCGCGTTCGCGGATCCGTGGGTGTCGTTGCTGCGATACATGATTCGAGTCGCCTTCGCGGGGAAGGCGCCGGCCTGCCACACCAACGGCATCGGTTCGGTCCGGATCACGTCCCGGCCGCGCCGGGGAGGGTCGGCGGCGGCCGGTAGAAGTCCACCTCCGCGGTCGCAGCCGGGCTACCGGCCACTGCCATGCCGATCACCGCCGCCGCTGCGGCACACCATCTTCCGATCATGCCGACCTCCCCGATCGCTTCTTACTTGGGCGAGGCACCCCACAGGGTGGTCTCGAGGTTGTACCGCGTCAGGCGCTCGGCCGAGACTCGCGGTAGTCCGTGCGTGCACCAGAGAACTTCCCCGAGGCACTGGAACACGAGGCGGGACGAGCCGGGCATCGTGACGCTGCCGTCGCGAACACCCGCGGTGAACGCGGCGTCCCACACCTGCAGAACTTTTCGGCCGTCGAGCATGAGGAAGTCGAAATGGTCGTTGTTGACGAGCATCGCCCACGACTTGAGGATGATCACCTCGGGCTCGAAGCGCTTGCCGGCGGCACTGCGCATCCGGATGAGCGCGTCGAGCGTCTCGAGCGGTGTCCCGCCGGCGGCCCCGATCTCCTGGTGCGCCGCGCGCATCCGGGACGAGAAGCTCTGCAGGATGGCGACCAGGATCGCTTCCCGCGAGTCGAAGTGGTGGTAGAGGCTGCCCTGCGTGAGGCCGACAGCGTTCGCGATATCGCGGGTGGTGGTGGCGTCGAAGCCTCGCTCGGCGAACACGAACCGGGCCGCGTCGAGAATCCGATCCTGCTTGTCGGACAGCGCCATCGGATTCTCCCGATCCCACGATGCGATCACCTTGCGCGCGACGCGGGCAGTGTCCGATTCCGACAGGTCGCTGTCGGCGGGCTTGGTGGCCAGGCCGTTGAACATCAGGTCGACCGTGCAGCCGGCGACCTTGCGGGCTGAGAACCCGGTGGGCGCGAGCGTCGCGCTGTACGTCTCCGCGACGCGCAGCACCTCCCGCAGGATCCGCGTGTCGACCTCGGGTCGCACCAGACCAGCGTCCACGGCGTCACGCACCAGCGAGGTCCACTTCTTCTCCGACCATTTCGGCTCGGAGGTCAGCAGCTTCGCCAGATCGTTGTCCTTCGTCTCCGGCACGCCCAGGCAGACCTGGAGGGCGCCGGGATGCCGCGCGGACGCATCGGCGATGTCGAGGGCGAATCGGCGGATGGCCTCGGTCGGCGAGTCCGACGGCATCGCCGGACGTTGTGCCGCGGCGACGATGTCGTCGCGCAGTGCGCGGACCATCGTCGCGGCGAGAGCCTCCTTCGAATCGAAGTGGTAGTAGAGGCTCCCTGCCAGCATGCCGGTATCGGATGCGATATCCCGCATCGACGTACCCGTGTATCCCTTGGCCGCGAACAGATCCGACGTCGCTGCCAGGATTTCGGCGCGTTTGTCCGGCTTGTCCTGTCCACCGCCGCCGGACGATGCCGCGGCCCTTCCCGTTCGAGTCACTTCGTTCCCCCGATTCCACGACCTCAGGTCGCCTGTCATAACTCTCGGTCGAGCGCTCGGCTCGACCGACCTCTGTTTCTCCTTGCACGGCCCGTCCGATCACCGATGGATCGACCAGAACCGACATCCCCTGCCACGCATCACGATCGACCTCGACGCCCCCGAACGTCCGCTCGATCGATGACAGGGCGCGGCGATTGCACCGACACCCCTGCCCGAACACCGACCACGGCACGGCCAGACGATCCTGCCACCTCGCCGCTGCCGGGTCATCAGAGCGTACGTGCTCGCAGAACAGGAACTGGCCATTCGGCCGCGAGACACGGGCGATCTCGGCGTCCGGGCGCACGCTCCGCACCCGACGGCGGTCACCCATTCCGCGCCGCTCGGCGGCCGCCAGCGCCGGGTCGTATGCCGTAGCACCGATCCGCACCCATACCCTCGTCGCGCCGCGAGAGACCGCCCGAGAGGTCTTAGCGCAAGTTCATACACATGTCCATTTGAGCGTCAAATGGACGTTCGTGCACCCATTTTCACCGGAATGCACCGGAGTACAAATTGACGCGCGGCGTCAACGACACCTGCCGATCGTTCGAAAGACGTTGGGCATCAAGGGGTTATGAAGTCGATGTACGCCTGACGCATCGGCGGACCGCCCTGGATGTCCATGCCGATCAGAGCGCCGACGACACTGCCGACGATCGCGCCCGGGATACAGCCGCCGATCACACCGACGATGCAACCAACCACGAGCCCGACGAAGGATCCGACGACGTTGCCGATGATCGCGCCGGTCTGATTCTTCTGCGCCTCCTCGATCAGCTTCTGCTGCGCGACGGGGTCGTCGAATCGAACCTGATTGAGCGGCAAGGGATTCTGCTGAGGAGTCAGTGTCAACGTCCGCCCAGCGTCTCCCACGCTGCCGGTGATCGGGAACATCCGGCCGTCGAGTCGGTAGGCCAACGGGATCGCACCGACGACGACACCGTCGCCGCGGACGACGCTCACCTGGCTGCCGTCGGCATCGATGCGGAAGGTGCCGCCGTCGAGGACAGTCGTGACGGTGCCGTCGGGCACGTCCGCCGCCGTCGAGTATCCGACACCCTGATCGGAGCGTGCAGTGGCCGCGGGAGCCACGATCGCAGCCGGTTCCGCCGACGCTGTTCCCGCCCCGACCGCCAGGGCCGTCGTGACGAATGCAGCTGTGACAACAATCTTCCCGAGCTTCATGGCAGCTCCCGAGGTGTCGGGGATACGGGCTGGCCCCACCCTAGCCAACGAGATCTGGGGCCCATCCCGGTTCCGACATTCCCGCACCGAATGAGCGAAATGCGTGCTGATCGGTGGAAATACCGCCTCGGTCGCGAGGACTACGCGATCGCACAGGTCTCGATGTCGACCACTCGCTTCGTCGTTCCGGTCGTCAGCCAGAGAGTGTCGTCCGCGAGCGAGAGCTCGTCGGATTCGTCGACACTCACCCGACACACTTCTTCGCTGCCCTTGCGAATCAATACCTTTCGCCCATCGTCGTCCACCAGCTGTGCCGTACCGCCGTCGGGCAGCGCCACCGGTCGTCCTACGGTCGTCTCGGGTGGTGGCGTGGTCGTCGCGGTTGTGGAGGAAGTTGCCGTCGACGACTCGGTGGATTCCGGGGACGTGGACGTCGTGGGCGGACTCGTGGACGATTCGGCCGCGGTCACGGGCGGCGTGGTGGTGGTCGGCGGGCTCGTCGTCGAACCGGTCGTGGTCGGGGCCGCCGACGTGACCGACGTCGTCGGTGCGGCGGTCGTGGCAGTCGGCTCAGCGGCGAGATTCGCGACGCGCGCAGCGGCCTGATCCGGGGCCACAGCCAGGCCGGCAGGATTTTGCTGTCCGTCGTTGCTACCGGTGCACTTCTGGACGTTCAGGCCGCCGCTGGCCATCTGAACGCCCTGTGACTGCCAGCCGGGAGACTCCGCGGGTCCGTTCACCGTGAACACACGGACGTACCAGCCCTTGCCCGCGCGGTTGCCGTCGTTGGTCAGGGTGTAGCTGGTTCCGTTGGTCGTCGTATCGACCGTCACGTTGCTGTTGTTGGTGTCCTGGACGACCTTGATGTGATAGCTGTACGACTGCCCCGAACGGAGTTGCGACGTCGGCGGCGAACTCCAGGAGATGTCCGCAACGGTTCTCGCCTCACCCCAGACGTACCGGGTGGAGCAGCTAATGTTCTGTACCAACGGCGTCGGATAGAACGCACCGCTCGAGAAGCTGCTCTGAGCCACTGCCGCATCGGTGAACGCCGCACTGGTACCGCTCATCTGGACCACGCCGAAGATCGCGAGCACGGCGAAGCCGACCGCCATCGCGCGCTTCCTCAGCCGCGAGCCGACCGCCACGGCCCACCCGGAGCGTGCCACCTACCACCTCAGTCTCGATCGTCACCACAGATCGAACGCATGCAGCATCGCACTGCAAGCGCTGAGACAGCCCCGACAGCTGTGGGACGTGGTCCGACCACTTCAGGCGACCACTGAACCCGCGCACGGCTCCGCGTACAGAGCCGTTCCATCTCCCCCGACATTCCGCCCCGTGTCCAGGCACGAGGCGGCGATCGCGGTGATCGTATCCGAACGAGTAAGTCGAATGTCCGTTTTCCAACGGAAGTCTCGAGCGGTTCCCGGAATGGTGACGGCACCAGGGGAATCGGACCCTGCGCTCGTGCCGCTGGGATACCCTCGCGACTGAAACAAGTTCTAGCCAGGAGGAGCAGCATGGCCGCGTCACCCGAAAGCATCCGCAGCACTGTCGAGAGCTACATCAAGGCAGTCGCGTCCGGCACCGCCGACGAGGTCCTGGCGCTGTACGCCGACGGCGCCACGGTGGAGGATCCGGTGGGCAGCCCGGTTCGCACGACCCCGGAGTCGATCCGGGAGTTCTACGGGATCATCGAGCCCCTCGAGCAGGAGGCCGAGCTGGTGACGCTGCGCATCGCGGCGAACACGGCGGCCTTCCACTTCCGTCTGGTCACCAAGATGGGTGATCAGACCTTCGAGATCGCCCCGATCGACATCATGGAGTTCGACGACGCCGGCAAGATCGTCAGCATGCGCGCCGTGTGGGGCCCTGAGGACATGATCACGGGCTGAGCCGACCTCGGACACCCTGCTGCGCGCAGATCGACGTCCAGCGCGCAGCAGGCTCCGGACGGCCACACGGCCAGGATCGAAGACTGCTGCCAGACAAAGAAAAAGACGCCGTCCCGATCGGGATGGCGTCTTTCATGTGTGGAGCCTAGGAGATTCGAACTCCTGACATCTGCCTTGCAAATGCGATGCACGGTGGTGGTCAAGCCATCAAATGGCCCACTACCTGCTAGAACAGGTCACAGTGGGTGACCGTGAATCACCCGATTTTGCAGGCAAGTGTGGGCAAAATGTGGGCACCGACCCACAGAATCATTCCGCGACGTGCAGAAGGTCTGCGATGAACGTCTTGTAGACCATCGCCCCCGCGATGGCGACTAGCACGCCGAACACGGCGAGCCACACTAGAGCTCGAGTGACCATGTCGAGAATCGTGCAGGTCACCGCGAGCGCCTTGTGATCGATGCAGAACCGTTCAACGCGCATCTCGAGCAAGTCGAAGTGGTGTGCCCGGACAGCCCGATAGTGGAGATAGTCGGCGAATAGAGATACCGACAGCATCGACTGGAGGATCTGGAAACCAGGAATCTCGACCGCAGTCTGCGGAGTGGCAGGGTCGTTAGACGCCTGTGCCCCATTTGATGTCGCGGGGGTTCCGAGTGCTCCATCTCCACAGCCCGTGACCGCACCTCTACGATCTGGCCAAGATCAGCCGAGCTGGGGACTCTTGTCGTACTCGCACCCTCTGCATCGTCTGGCAGTGAGGCACCATTGCTATCCGAAGTCGATCCCCCGTCAACCCCTCCAGCACCTCCGATCCGCTGCGGAAAGCAATGCCCTTGCAGGTCGGTGTTCGACCCGTCGTCCTGGTTCAAACCCGAATCCCGAGACTGTTCAGGCGGATGCCGATTGCATCGAGCGAGACCTGCAGCGAATCGGCGATTGAGACAGCGTTGCCGTGAATGACCGCGAGGTCCTTCACCACTTCAGAGGGCATCAGGAGATTGGCCGCAAACTGGTTCGCATAGATCTCCTCGGAATGCGTCCCACACGCTGATCGAGCATCGCGACGATGGAGGTAAGTCTCCATGCGTTCGCCATCCGGCGTGAAGTTGTGGAAGTAGTGACCGAGTTCGTGTGCACAGGTGAACCGCTGCCGCACAGGAGCGTGCTCACTGTTGAGGAAGATCTCAGCACCGTCATTCGCCGACGCCTTCACGATCATCCCGGACAAGGAGTTGTCGAGCTTGGCCGAATAGACGTTGATACCGAGATCCCGAGCGATCGTGACGGGGTCGATCGGGTATGAGATACGACCGTCGGGCGTACGCAGCGCGTTGATCACGAGGTCTGCGGCCTGCTTTGCCGTCCAACGAACATCGTTCACGTTGCATCCTTCCGACTTGACCGTAGGCGCTGAACGCGCCGAACCGAACGTGCCTTACGCCGTTATTATGCACGGGCTGCCGACAGATCCAGAGACGAGCGGGCCGGCCGTCTGTGGCCGGGGCACTGCGCATGGAGTCGGTTACGGCGCTGCGCGTGACAGTCCGTCACCTCCGGACCGACCGTGTTTGAAAGCCGGTCAGGTCGGCGGGGTGATCATCGCCGCGGGAACTACTGCTGTGAGACGAAGGCGGCCAAGGGGCCTGAAAGGAAATGCTCGGTGACGCCTGCGGGACTCGTGCTGGTCCGCATTCCCATACCGAGATTGATGTTCTTTAGGCGTTGGGCAAGCGCCGGCCGCACGGGACCGTTCGGGTCGCGCATTAGCTCTTCCTGCTCCGCAGAAGACAACCAGGACCAAGTGCTGAAATCGCTGCTCATGGGCAGACGGTACCGCGTGACGGCAAGCTGACTGGCGTTCAGAGCCGATCGGTCGTGTGGAAAAAAATGCCGGAGAGAGATTCCTGACTGGGGGCCGGGCGGTCAGGAGTCAGGACCCTCACCAGATTTCGGGCAGGGGGTCTGTGATCGTGCTGGATCTGTCGCGTCGTCCGCATACGGTTTCGCTGTCAGGAGTTCCGCCAACCAGAAGGACCCAGCAACGATGTTCCCTGTTTCTATCCCTGCGCCTTCAAGCATCTTGACGCGAACGATCAAGGCGCAGGAGCTGGTCGACCACATCGACGGCAGACCAACTCTTATCGAGCTCGACAACGTCGACAAGGACGGTCATCGATTCCGTCGGAGCGCACTCATCGACAAGACGATCGACGATTTCAAGTACGACCGGACTCCCCAGAATCTGGTCAAGGTGATGTTCGCCGAGCCGGGCATCGAACCACAATCATTCGATCCGGAGGATGACGTCGTCGTGCACTACGTGGTGCTCGATCACCCGGGCGTCCAGACCGTTTAGGTCGGACGTCCATGCAGAACACCCCGGCCGATGAGGGTCCGGGGGTGTTCTGGTGTTCGGTGCAGGGAGGCGGTCACCACGCGGAGGAAGGAAGGACCCGACGGGGTGAGACCTGCACCGAAGTCTTATGCGAGGGCGACGTAGACAATGCCCTCGCTGCTGGTGTCGACGGCCTGACCGACGATGATCGCGTCACCGGTGGCGGTGGTGGCCTTGCCGTCTGCTGCTGCGGCGACAGCGGCACCCGATGCGATGGTGCCGGCGGTTGCGACTCCGACGATTCGGGAGCCTCGCAGGATGTGGGTCAGCTCGCCTGCCTTGCCGGTGCGGCCGGTGACACCGAGGACGCGGCTGCCGGCGGCGGCGTGCCGGACGGTGATGTTGCCGGTGGTGCGCGGTCCGGCGACCTCGACGAAGCGGGCGGCCTCAAGGTCGGCGGCGGCGTGCGCGGTGATGTCCGCGCCGGGGCGTACAGCTGGGGTGTGGTGCCCATGGTGGTTGTCCTCTCAGGTGGTCGGGGTCAGCCTGCGAGGCCGGTGAGGCGGCGGATCGCGTAGGGCTTGGAGATGTAGGGGCGGGCGACGATGTAGGCCTGGACGAGCATCGAGCGGCTCTCGGGCTTGGGGATCACCTGCACCGTGAGTGGGGTCTCGACTCCGAGGCCGCCGGGCTGTCCGGCGATGACGTAGGCGTCGCCAGGGCCGATGTGGGTCGAGGCGTGGATGGTGACACCGCCGGCGGCGTCGAGGACGTCGGCGAGGTCGGGGCCGTAGGCGATGCGCAGGGCGGCGGCCTGTTCGGGTGGACGATCAGTGTGCTGGTCACTGCTCCCATGCCGTCGACGTCGAAACTCAGCTGCGTCTGGACGAGGTCGGCCAGCGGGGACTGGGCGTTGGGTGTTGGGCTCGCTCCCCCACCGATGTAGCTGCTCCAGTTGTGGCCTGGCAGCTCGAGGTTGTACTCGGCGACGGCCGCCTCGAGGGTGTCGATGGTGCGCCCGTCGATCGCCCTGCGGATGGAGGCGGACACCTGCGTGATGCCGTTGGTCAGGACTGGGAGCACGTTCCGGGTGACGGCCTCCTCGGTGCAGATGAACTTGCCGCCAAGGTCTTCGACCGGGTCGCGGCGCACGTCGGGTTCGGGCAGGCGGACGAGCTGGTACTCAGCCCCCTCGGCGCGGGCGCTGATGTCGCCGTCGGTGAACTCGTCACCGGGATGGACGGTCTGGTAGAGGATCGCGCCGCCGACCGCCTGGCTGGTGGCGTCACCGAATACCGCGGAGGTGACCGAAGTGGCGAGGTTGTCGCCGACCACTGCGGCGATGACGTCGGGCTGGGCGAGGACGTTGTTGACGGTCGCGCTGGCTCCCTGGCCGGAGTAGATCGTCGACGTAGAGGAACGGGTCATCTGTGTGCTTCCTTTCTGTCCGGAGCGCCGCGCGATGATCTGCGCCTTGATCGCGGCGGCTGTGCGCCGGCGTTCACCGCTGGCGGGCTGGTGCGCGGGCGTGGTCATCGTGTCGGCGCTCCGGGAAGTTGGTGGCGCGGGATACGCCAGGTCTTGCCGTCGTGGTGGGCTGCGATCCGTCCGGCGTAGATGCGGCGGCGTACGCCTCCGGTGGTGATGCCGAGCAGTTTCGCGGCGGTCGCGGTGTCTACGTCGCCAGTGTCGGGAAGTTCTGCGGCTGCGTCGATTTCGTCACGTGCGGCGTGATCGGTGCGTGAGAGTCCGGTGACGCGGGCGATGACGGCCTCGGCGTCGGGGTGTAGGTGCTTGGTCGGCTCGTAGGTGCGGTGCAGTCGGGTGAACTCGTCGAGGGCGTCGGCGAGGACGCGAACCGCATAGGGCGACAGCAGGACCGAGCCTGGTGGGGTGCAGACAGCGTGCGCGGATGGGTGGATCGTCACGGCCACTGCCCGGTCACGTCGGCGTGTATCAGTGTCTCGTCGAGGAGGTCGTCGAGCCGGTCGACAAGCTCCGGGCACCGGTCGAGGACGACTGTGAGCACTTCACGGACGAACACGCGCGGCTGCACGTAGGAGCGCAGCACGAGATTGATCGTGTCGTCGAGGGCCGCGAATTCAGCGGCGGCGGTCTGCGTGGTCTGCGCGCCGGCACATTGCTGCACCTGCCTGGCGCGAGCAGCGTGGGCCACGGTCGCCATGGCGAACTGGCGCAGTTCTTCATGGTTGAGTGGAGCGGTCGCGGGATGGTCTTTGCGCTGCTCAGTCATGGTTCTGGTGTCCTTTCGCGCGCGAGTTTCGGGGCCGCTGTAAAAAAGGCCTGACTGGGCGCCGGGCGGTCAGGAGTCAGGACCCTCACCAGATTTCGGGCAGGGGGTCTCGGTGGCGTCGACGAGCTGGTCGGCGAGGCGGCGGGCGTCGGCGGGGCTGAGGGTGAACCGCAGTCCGGCGACGGTGAGAACGACGGGCCGGCGGGGGTTGCTGCTGCGGGTGATCTGTGGGCGGTGGTTGCCGGGCTGTAGGCGCATGGGGGCTTTCTGGTGTTCGGGGCAGTGCCCGGACGGGTACGGGGTGAGGTACCGGCACCCGTCCGAGCGGCACAGGGTTGGTGTGGTCATCCGATTACGGGTTCGAGAGCTGTGGCGAGTTCGCGCAGTGAGGCACCGAGTTCGCGCGCATCCGATGGACTGAGGGACCAAGGGCCGAGCTCGACGACGGTGCCGGTGATTCCGTCAGCTACGAAGACCGCCGTGGCCGTGACCTTCTCGAACTCGTCGTGTGCGTCGTGGTGCAGTTCGTGGGTGCGTGGCTTGTCGATGAGGTAGCGCGGCGCGTTGTCGAAGTTGGGGTGCGCGGGATCGTCGGGTAGGCGGCCGTCGTCATCGACGGTCGGGGTGACGATGGTCAGGTGCGACTTGGTGGTCATGCTGTGGCCTTTCGGGTCGTGAGGCTGTCGGGGCAGCCGGTGGTGTGTGGGCAGTGCCGGCAGAGGCGTTCGGCTGCGAGTTGCGCGCGGGTGTTGTCCGTGCGGTCTTCGGGATGCAGTGCGGTGTCGAAGAGTTGGAGCTGTCCCCTGCATGCGGCGTTCGGCAGGTTCGGCCGGCCGAACAGGATCGCCTCGAGTAGCGCCACGATGCCTGGTTCTCGTCTGACGATGCGACGGTTGGTCATCGGATGAGTGAGTGGTCGTTGACGTCTGCGGTCTTGCGGAGGTGTGGGCGGCAATGCAGGCATGGGATGGGTCGGCCGTCGAGGTCTTGGCCGAGCCAGCCGGATCGGCACCGTGGGTCGTGTGCCGGTCGTGCCTCGTTCGGCTCATCTCCATATCGATCGGGCATGGTTTCTCCTCGCGCGCACGTGCGGTCGTGAGTTGCGTTCTCAAGTCGGGGACGGGCTATTGGTCTGGTAGTGGTTGGTATTGGTCTGGTGTCCCGACACTGGTGTCGGGTAGTTCGGACACCCATGTCGGGTGTGAGAGACACCGGTGTCGGGTAGTTGCGTCGATCTACCGGACATCAATGTCGGGTGGATTCTGTTCTTCCACAGCGGTTCTCCACAGGACGCTGATGTCGGGTGGTCGCTCATCTACCCGACACCCATGTCGGGTAGGGCAATCGGCTTCTCATCCGGATCGAGCACCATTCGGTCAATCACGTCAGGGGCAACGTGAGTCGGTACTCGTTGGCGATACCTGCCTGTCCGTTCTTGTGTCGAGTGATGACGACGAACCCTGCCGACACAAGCCATTTCATGCCGCGCTCGATTGTCTTCTCGGACCTCTCCATCACATTCGCAAGCCGAGCGTTCGATGGGTGGATTCGAGTGCCGTCGCCGTCTCCGTAACTCGCCAGGACGAACGCGAGCCCCTTGACGCCTGCGGGCATCGACACCCGTCGCACCACTCGCTCCCAATCGAACTTGCGAGCAGGCTGCGGGGCCTCGACGTATTCGTCTACTGGCAGGGCGGTCATGTTCAGTCGCCACGCCTTTCGGGATCGAAGCGTGCGAAGTCAGACACCAGCCACATGAGGCTCTGCGTCACGAGCACCGCAATGAGGACGATTTCGAGTGTCGTCATCGGTCAGGCCGCCTTGACGTCATCGATGCCGAGTTGTTCGAGCACTTCGGCGAGGACGTCGGTGGCCTTCATTCCTCGCGCCTGGGCGTCGAGAAAGATGGTCTCGACAGTGATCCCGCGGAGCCCCGAACGCTTGGTGTCTCGGATCCACTCGTCGTGAAGTTCGTTCAGCGCGTCGACGAGCTGCGGGATCTTGTGCGGGCTGATCTGCAGCATGGAGGTGGTGTTGCCGGCGTGCGCGGTGAACACGACCCGGTAGTAGGAGTCCTCGACTTCGCCGACCTCGTCGGTCTCCACGTTGTACTCGAGGGCAGCGTCGAGACCGTTCTCGGTGTCGACACTCATGTCAACGACCTCCAGTGATGCGATCTCGGAGACGATGAAGTCGTTTGGCTGGGCGGCGTTCGGTACGGTGTTCAAGGTCGAGCTCTCTCCTGCATTGCTGTTGGTGTGGATCTCGTTGCCCTCGGATGCCGTTGCAGCGGCGCCGGGGCTTTCTTCGTAGTGGGCAGGAACGGCATTAGGCGACACCGGGCCGTTCGTCAGTGCGGGTGATCAGCCGAGACTCGATATAGGCCTCGACGTCCTTCCACCTGTAGAGGACTCGCCGGCCGTCGATCTTCACGAACGGGATGCCAGTACCCCTGTACCGCTGCTGTGCCAGCGAATCGACGGTGGTGTGCAGATGCGCCGCGACTTCCTTCGGTGTTGCTAGAGGCGATCCCATCGCCATCCCCTTTCAATCGATAGTGCGATGGTTTCCATCGCTACTTCGATGATCATGCACCGTTATCGCTATCGATGCAACCTTGATCGCAGACAAGATGATTTCCATCGCTTACGCTTGCGTCATGGCAGAGAAGAAGAACCCATTGGGGGCGGCGGGGCAGAGCGTCGCCAGCAACCTTCGAAGGCTCCGCGAGGATGCGAATCTCACGTACGCCGAACTTGGCCGCAGGCTCGAGACTGTCGGTCGACCGATCCCAACCCTCGGACTGCGAAAGATCGAGAGCTTCGAACGACGCGTCGATGCGGACGACCTCGTAGCACTGGCCCTAGCGCTCGACGTCTCCCCCGCGACCCTTTTGATGCCGCTCTCAGAAGATTGGGAACTGGGAAAAGTGGACCTGACATCGGAAGTTTCGACTGCACCTCAGCGTGCATGGGAGTGGCTGGTAGCCGCGTATCCACTCGAACGCGACACACGGTCACCTGAACCGACACGCTCCACAATCGAGTTCCGCATGCGGTCCCGACCAGCGGATGCCGACTTCATGGAGCAGCTCGGGTTCAGCCCCGAAGGACGAGAGCGTCGCGAACGGCAGAACCAAGGCAATGGCAATGGCAACGATTGAGTCGTACGAGACGAAGGCGGGCAAGCGCTACCGGGTCCGGTACCGCACCCCTGATCGGCGTCAGACGGATAAGCGTGGGTTCAAGACGAAGCGGGATGCCGAGGCGTTCGCGGCGACTGTCGAGGTCGAGAAGCTCACCGGGTCGTACGTGTCACCGTCGGCCGGCCGAATCACTCTCGGCGAGGTTGCGGAGCTGTGGATCGCGGGCAAGGTGAACCTGTCGGCGTCGACGGCATCGCGCTACCGCTCGGCGCTGGACGTGCACATACTCCCCGAGTTCAAGACGAAGCCCATAGCGGACCTGACCCGCGAGCGGCTACGTAAGTGGGTGTCGACGATGAACGAGACCAGCTCGGCGGCCACAGTGCGGAAGAACGTCGGTGTGCTGTCGCAGATCCTCGATCAGGCGGTGCAGGACTCTCGTCTGGTGTCGAATCCCGCGGCCGGGCTCGATCTTCCGAAGCTCGAGCATGAGGAGCGCCGGTATCTGACGGTTCATCAGGTTGACCTGTTGGCAAAGGCGGCCGAACAAAATGCGCTGTTCGTGTACGTCCTCGCGTACTGCGGTCTGCGGTTCGGAGAGGCCGCGGCGCTGACGGTCGCGGATGTGAACCTGGAGCGTCGCCGTCTTCGCATTCACCGTTCGGCGACCGTCGTCGATTCGAAGATCGTCGTGTCGACCACGAAATCGAATCAGGCGCGCGACGTACCGGTGCCGGGGTTCGTCGTCGATCTGCTGCGCGAGCGCGTAGCGCGCTGCTCCCCCGATGCCCTGGTCTTCCCGGACACTCGCGGCGGCTATCTACGAGCTGGGAACGTGCGCAGGCGGTGGTGGGACAAGGCAGTCAAGGCGACGGCGGTACCGGAGGGGCTGACGCCTCACGAGCTGCGGCACACCGCGGCGTCTCTCGCGATCACGGCCGGCGCGAACATCAAGACGTTGCAGCGGATGCTCGGTCACTCGTCGGCCGCGCTCACCCTCGATCGGTATGGGCACCTGTTCGACGACGACCTCGGGATGATCGCGGATCGGCTGCACGACCTCGCTCGACCTGGCTCGCGATCACAGGACTCGAGCGGCGAGTGTGGGCAAAATGTGGGCACCAATGAAAAAGAGCCACCTTCTCAAACCTGAGAAAGTGGCTCTGACCTGCAAACTATCTTGTGGAGCCTAGGAGATTCGAACTCCTGACATCTGCCTTGCAAAGGCAGCGCTCTACCAACTGAGCTAAGGCCCCGTCTGCACTGACTCCGAGGATTCAGCGGCTTGTGACCTCGTGCCAGACATCGGTTCCGCGTCGCTTGGAGAGCAACTTGGCGAGTCCGAGTGCAACCAGCAATCCGGCTCCTGCGATCAGGATGACCTTCATGATGGCTACCCCTTCGTCGGCACGTGGAGTGGGCCTAGGAGGACTTGAACCTCCGACCTCTTCGTTATCAGCGAAGCGCTCTAACCGCCTGAGCTATAGGCCCTTGAACCAGGCAGAACAGTACCCCACCGAACCCGCAGATACCAAAACGGCTCCGGCAGGGCACTGTTTTTCCTGGTCAGTCCGGGTCGGCCAACGTAACCTGCACTCCGCCGACAAGGTCGGAACACAGGTTGTAGATGAACGAACCGATCGTCGCGAGGGCTGTGAACAGCACCACATTCATCAGCCCGATGAGGGCCGAGTAGCCGAACACCTGACCTGACGTCACGAGCCCGCCGCTGTTCGAATCGCTGATGATCTCGGTGAAGGCGTTGTTGAGCCGGTCCCACACGCCCATGCCGTCGAGCACGACGTACAGCAGGCCGACGGCCACCATCCACACGAAGAACAGGGCGATCGAGATCACCAGCGACACCTTGAGCGTCGACCACGGGTCGACGCGGCGCAGCTGGACCGTGGCCCGCAGGCCCTCGCCGTCGGCCGGCGCGGTCGCCGTCAGCGCCGCAGTGGCCGCCTTGCGCAACGCACCGGTGTGCGCCGGCGCGCCCGCGCTGGGTGACGGCGACGGGTGCTTGACCTCCGAGAGGTCCGGCATGTCCTTCGCCAGATCGGTGCGGGCGATGCTGCGGGTGGGTCCGTCGATGACCGCGGCCTTCGACTGGGCGGCCGCCCTGGACGCCGCCCGACGATCGGCCCCGCCGCCGGCCGGCGCGCCGGGCGCCGGGTTCGCGGTGGGCTGCTTGGGGGCTGCCGTGCCCGTCACGACCGGCTTGGGCGCAGCCGTACCGGTCACCACCGGCTTGCTCGGCTGGGCGTGCTGGGCCGGGGTGCCCGGCTGCTGCGCCGGCGGGGCGGGCGGCTTCGGGGCGGCAGTGCCGGTGACGACCGGCCGAGCCGAGGTCGGCGGCTTACCGGCGCCATCGTTGCCCGGCTTGCCGCCATCGTTGCCCGGCTGACCGGGACCGGCGGGCGGCTTGCTGCCCCTGCCGGTCCCGCCACGGGCGCACCCGGACGATTCGCATCGGTCTTCGGCGCCCCCTGCTGCTGTCCCCGCTGCCACGGCGGCGTCGGCGCCCCCGGCTTCTGAGCCGGGGGCTTCTGCGCGGCAGGCTTGTCTCCCGCAGGCTTGTCTCCGGCAGGCTTCTGCGGATCCGCGCCCTTGGGGACGTCGGCCGAGGCGGTGGCCGGCTTGCTGTCCACCGGCCCCGCAGTCTGCTGGGATGCCTTGGCGTCCTTGGACTCCGGGGCCTTCTGCGTCTCCGCAGCCTCGGGGGCGTCAGCCGACTTGGCGGCCTCCGGAGACTCCTTCACCTTGGGTGTCGGAGCTTCCACGGCCTCGGCGGCTGTGGAGGGCTTGGCGACCTCCTGCTCGGGCTTGTCGCCCTCGGCGCCGTTGCCCTGCTCGCCGGGCTTCCGGGGAGTGCTCAACTAGGACTCCTTCGCTCCATCGGAACCAGAGGCACCTGCTGCGCCTTCTTCGGGTTCGTCGGCGTTACGCGCGATCGCGAGCAGGGTGTCGCCCTCCCCGAGGTTCATCAACCGCACGCCCTTCGTCTGCCGGCCGGCCTTGCGCACCTGCTTGGCCGCGGTGCGAATGACACCGCCACCCGAGGTGATCGCGTACAGCTCGTCGTCGTCGTCGACGATGACCGCACCGACCAGGGTGCCACGTTTCGGGTCGTACTGGATGGTGAGAACACCCTTTCCACCGCGACCCTGCGCAACGTAGTCCTCGATCGGGGTCCGCTTGGCGTAGCCACCCGACGTCGCCACCAGCAGGTACGTGTCGTCGCGAACCACGTTGAGCGACAGCAGTTCGTCGTCCTGGTTGAACCGCATGCCCTGCACACCGGACGTCGCGCGGCCCATCGGGCGCAGCGCCTCGTCGGTCGCGGCGAAGCGGATCGACTGGCCCTTGGCCGACACCAGCAGCAGGTCGTCCTCGGCCGAGCACAGCACCGCGCCGACCAGTTCGTCCTCGTCGCGCAGGTTGATCGCGACGATGCCGCCCGAACGGTTCGAGTCGAAGTCGCCCAGCTTGGACTTCTTCACCAGTCCGTTACGGGTCGCGAGCACCAGGTACGGCGCGTCCTCGTACGACTTGATGTGGATGATGCCCTGGATCTTCTCGTCCGGCTGGAAGGCCAGCAGGTTCGCCACGTGCTGGCCGCGGGCGGCACGGTTCGCCTCGGGCAGCTCGTACGCCTTGGCGCGGTACACGCGGCCCTTGGTGGTGAAGAACAGCAGCCAGTCGTGCGTGGAGCAGACGAAGAAGTTCTTGACGATGTCTTCCTGCTCGAGCTCCGCGCCCTTGACGCCCTTGCCGCCGCGCTTCTGCGAGCGGTACAGGTCGGTCTTGGTGCGCTTGGCGTACCCGGTCTCGGTGATCGTGACGACCACGTCCTCGCGGGCGATGAGGTCCTCGTCAGTGACGTCGCCGTCGGCCGCGATGATGCGGGTGCGGCGGTCGTCGCCGTACTTGTCGACGATCTCGGCGAGCTCGTCCTTGACGATCTGACGCTGACGCTCGGGCTTCTCGAGGATGTCCTTCAGGTCGGCGATCTCGCGCTCGATCTCGGCCAACTCGTCGATGATCTTCTGCCGCTCGAGGGCCGCCAGGCGGCGCAGCTGCATCGCGAGGATGGCGTCGGCCTGGACCTCGTCGACCTCGAGCAGCTGCATCAGGCCGGTGCGCGCGACGTCGACGGTCTGCGACGCGCGGATCAGCGCGATGACCTCGTCGAGGGCGTCGAGCGCCTTGACCAGACCGCGCAGGATGTGAGCCCGCTCCTCGGCCTTGCGCAGCAGGTACCGGGTGCGCCGGATGATGACCTCGAGCTGGTGGGCCACGTACAGGCGGATCATCTGGTCCAAGCGCAGGGTGCGCGGCACCCCGTCGACGATGGACAGCATGTTCGCGCCGAAGCTGGTCTGCAGCTGCGAGTGCTTGTAGAGGTTGTTGAGCACCACCTTGGCGACGGCGTCACGCTTGATGACGACGACGATCCGCATGCCCACACGGTCGGACGACTGGTCCTCGATCTTGGAGATGCCGGCGATCTTGCCGTCGCGCACCTGCTCGGCGATCGAGGTGATCAGGTTGTCCGGGTTGACCTGGTACGGCAGCTCGGTGATGACGATCTGGGTGGCACCGCGATCGGATTCCTCGATCTCGACGACACCGCGCATGCGGATCGAGCCGCGGCCGGTGCGGTAAGCGTCCTGGATGCCCTGGCCGCCGACGATGAGGCCGGAGGTCGGGAAGTCCGGTCCCTTGACCCGCTCCATGACGGCTTCGAGCGTGGCTTCCTCGTCGGCCTCGTGGTTGTCGAGCGCCCAGTAGATGGCCTCGGCGACCTCGCGCAGGTTGTGCGGCGGGATGTTGGTGGCCATACCGACGGCGATACCGCCGGAACCGTTGACGAGCAGGTTCGGGATCCGGCTCGGCAGAACCGTCGGCTCCTGCGTCTTGCCGTCGTAGTTGGGAACGAAATCGACTGTGTCGTGGTCGATCTCGCGAACCATCTCCATCGCGAGCGGCGTCATCCGGCACTCGGTGTAACGCATCGCGGCCGCGCCGTCGTTGCCACGGGAACCGAAGTTGCCCTGGCCGTCGACGAGCGGGTAGCGCAGCGACCACGGCTGCGCCATGCGCACGAGGGTGTCGTAGATGGAGCTGTCGCCGTGCGGGTGGTAGTTACCCATCGTGTCGGCGACCGGGCGGGCGGACTTCACGTAGCCGCGGTCTGGACGGTAGCCGTTGTCGTACATCGCGTACAGCACACGGCGGTGCACGGGCTTGAGGCCGTCGCGCACGTCGGGCAGCGCGCGGCCCACGATCACGCTCATCGCATAGTCGATGTAGCTCGACTGCATCTCCTGCTGGATGTCCACCGGCTCGATGCGGTCGTGCCCCGGTTCCTCCGGCGGCAACGTGGTGTCAGTCATCGGCTCCTCTTCTTCTCAGCAAAACGGTCCTGGTAGAGCCTGCGGACCCCGGGCGTGCGAAGCGTCGAAGTTCGATGGCTCCGGCGCCACGCACACGCAACCCGTCAAGTCTATAGGTGCAGGTCAGCCAGATCCCGCAGCACTCGCTGATTGTCCGGCCATTCACCGTCCAGGTGGGTGCGCCGGCGAAGGTGGTGACGGCCGGGTACTACCCGACCGTCGAGCCGAGACGGGTGAGCGCGTACTCGGTGATCGCGACCAACGCGCCCTTCGCCGACTCCCGATCGCGGGCGTCGATGGAGAGGATCGGCACGTTCGCCGACACCGCGAGCGCCTGCCGGATCTCCTCGAGCGGATACTGCGGAGCATCGTCGAACTCGTTGACCGCGACCACGAACGGCAGGTTACGGGCCTCGAAGTAGTCGACGGCCGCGAACGATTCCTCCAGCCTGCGGGTGTCGATCAACACGATCGCCCCGATCGCGCCGCGGACGAGGTCGTCCCACATGAACCAGAACCGCTGCTGTCCCGGCGTTCCGAACAGGTACAGCACCAGGTCCGGTGCCAGACTGATGCGGCCGAAGTCCATCGCGACCGTCGTGGTCGATTTCTGCGGGATGGCGGTGAGATTGTCCACACCGTCGGAGGCGTTGGTGACCAGCGCCTCGGTCCGCAGCGGGACGATCTCCGACACCGCGCCGACCAGCGTGGTCTTGCCGACGCCGAAGCCACCCGCGATGACGATCTTGGTCGAGGTCACCCGGGCGCGCTGCTGGCTAGATGTTGCGTAGTCCACCGAGGACCCTTTCGATAAGTTCGCGACGTTCCGTATCGCTGGCGTCGTCTTGGAGGGTTGCCAGGATCCGCAGGTGACCGGACTCGACGAGATCGGCGACGAGCACCCGCGCCACACCGATCGGCACGCCCACTCGGGCGGCTATCTCGGCGAGCGAGGGCGACTGCGCGCACAGCACGATGATCGTCGCCTCGATGTCCCCCAGGTCCGGGAGTTGATAGTCCCTCAGCGGCAGTGCCTGGATCAGGGCCTCCAGCGCCAGTTCCACCGCCGGCTTCGTCCGGCCCGAGGTGAGCGAGTACGGGCGTACCAGATTCGGTCCGCGCCTGCTCGCCTCGTTGTACTCGTTGTTCATGTCCACGGTCCGGTCAGGTTCCGAGCATCGACCGCGGCGTGGCCTCCACGGAACTGCCGACCCGCTCGACCAACAGCGCCATCTCGTAGCCGACCTGCCCGATGTCGCACGACGAGGAGGTCAGCGCGGCCAGGTGCGATCCGTCACCGACGCTCATCAGCAACAGGTAGCCGCGCTGCATCTCGACGACCGACTGGAGCACGCCGCCCCCGTCGAAGAGGTTCGACACTCCGACCGACAGGCTGGCGAGCCCGGAGGTGACCGCCGCGAGCTGCTCCGCACGATCGATCGGGAGGTGCGCACTGTTCGCCATGAGAAGGCCGTCCGCGGATACCAGCACGGCGTGCGAGACGCCCGGGATCTCCCTGGCGAAGTTCGAGATCAGCCAGTCGAGCGAGCGGGCGCCACCGGATCCCGACTCCCCGTTCGACATGAATCCCTGATCGATGCTCATCTGTCTCCTCCGATGCTGGCGCGGTCGGCCGAGCTCGCTGCGCGGCCGTCACGAGTTCCCTTTTGGTGGCGGCTCAGTTTCTCCCGGACAGCCTCCGGGTCGCGCAGCCGTCGACGGGCCGCGCCCTGGTCACCGACGTCGACTGTGCCCGGCACCAGCCGGTGCCCCGGGCTGCGCTGCGGCAAGCCGGATTCTGTCCGGGACTCCACGGGCGCCTCGCCGGCCCGATGGGCCGCGGTCCATCCCTCGTCGGCCGCGGACGTCCATTCGAATTTTCCGATGTTCCCGGATTCGGTCGGGTCTGTGAGCCAGTCCGTGACCATGCCGGAGAAGATCGGCGTCCCGGTGGACGTAACATCCTGGGACGCAGTGGGATTCGGTCGAGCCTGGAAGAAGGATGCGGTCTTGGCGGCGTTGCCCAGGTAGCGGTGACGCCGCACCCGCGGCGAGTCGTCGACCGCCTCGGCGTGCGCGGGCACTGCCGAGTCGCCGCCAGCGGGCACCGGCACGACCGGTTCGGACACCGGCGGCGGTGTCGGCTCGGCTACCGGCGCGGGTGGCGGAGCCGTGTACGGCTGCACGGACTCGTGTTGCGCCGGGACCGGATCCGCCGGGACCGGTGCGGGACCGCCGGCGCCGGGAGCGCGCTGCGGCAGGCCCGTCGCGCCCGGAGTCCGCTGCGGCAGGACCATCGCGCCGGGAGTCCGCTGCAGCACGCCGGCGTCCGGATTGACCGCGGGCGCGGGCTCCTGCCGGACGGGATCGATGACCAGTTTCGGCATCGCCCCGGACGGGACGATGTTCACCTGCGGCAGCCCCGCGGTGTCGATGCGCGGGAAGGGACCGGTCGACGGCATCTCCACCGGCGAGACCAGCAGGGTGGCGGGCAGGTGCGCGCTCGCGGTGACGCCCTGGTCGGACGGTCCCTGGTGCGTCGACCGCAGGCGGACCGTGAGTCCGTGGCGGGCGGCGAGACGACCGACCACGAACAGGCCCATGTGCCGGGCCGTCTCCGGACCGACCATGCCACCCGACGCCAGACGCTCGTTGACCTCGTCGAAGCGTTCGGTGGGCATACCGATTCCACTGTCGGCGATCTCGATCAGCACGCCGCCGTCGACCGAGCGGGCGAACGTGATCCGCACCATGCTGTCCGGCGGCGAGGCGCGCAGCGCATTGTCGAGGAGTTCGGCGATCAGATGCACGACGTCGGCCGCGGCGGCACCGCTCAACGCGCCCTGAGGGGTGGACCCGACCTGCACGCGCTGGTAGTCCTCGACCTCGGACATCGCGGCGCGCACGAGGTCACCGAGCTGGACCGGCTCGGACTGTGCGCGGCGGACGCGGTTGCCGGAGAGGATCAGCAGGTTGTCGCCGTTGCGGCGCATGCGGGCCGCGAGGTGGTCGAGCCGGAACAGGCTCTCGAGCCGCTTGGGGTCCTTCTCCTCGAACTCGAGGCTCTCGATCAGGCCCAGCTGCTGGTCGACCAGCGACTTGCTGCGCCGGGCGAGGGTCTCGAACATGTCGCCGATCTGGAGCCGGAGGTGTGCCTGTTCACCGGCCAGCCGGAGCGCCTGGCCGTGCATGTCGTCGACGGCCCGCGCGAGCTGGCCGATCTCCTCGGTGGTGTACACGGGGATCGGGTCGAACTCGGTGACCGCAGCACTGTCGCCGACCTTGATCCGTTCGATCGCGTCGGGAAGATCGGTGTTGGCAACCTCGAGCGTTCCGCGCCGGAGCCGGCGAATCGGGCGGATCAGTGACCGCGCGACCAGCACGCCCAGCAAGATCGTCGCGAGCAGCGTCACGAGCACCACCGCGGCGGCCTGTATCGCGGACGTCTTCGTCTCGTCGGCGCGGGCGGCCACCGTGTCGGCGATGGTGTTGGAGGTCTGTCCGACGAGCGTGGTGTAGTCGGCGACGCTGGGCATCATCAGCTCACGCAGCTCGACATGCGGCATCTGACCGAGTTTGGCGGCGGTGACCAACTTGTACCGCGTCTGTGCTGATTCCCGAATCTGTTCCAGCAGCGACGACGACTCCGGGTACGCGCGCATCATGGAGTCGACCGTCGCGAGCTCGGCGCCCGTCGCCGCGATCATGTCGTACGGCGGCACGGTCGGGTCCATGATGTGTTTCATCATGCCCGCGACCTGGTCGGCGAGGTCCTTCTGCGCGGACCCCAGGTCCAGGAGCTGGCGGTAGGCGACGATGACGGCGGGGTCGTCGATGGGGCCGACGATCTTGTCGACGACACCCATCAGGTCCGCGACGACCTTCGCGGTCTCGGCTGGCAGGTCCGGGCGGGCCACCGTGCCGGACTTGATGTCGGCCACGAGGCTCTCGATCGTGGCCAGCGAGGACCGGACCGTGTCGGCCAGCTCGGTGGGCAACGCCGGATTGTCGGCGGCGGCTCGAGCCGCGACGACCGATTCATTGAAGTCGGTGAGGTCCGACGCCTTGAACGTATTGACCGCGTAGCCGGCGGAGAGAAGGCCGTAGTCGGTGGCGAGCGTGACGATGTCGGGAACACCACCGACCCTGTCCGCCGCCGCCTGGTAATCGATCGCGCGACTGAGCTGGTCCTGCACCTGCAGACCGCCCAGCACCATCGCGACGGTGATGGGGAGCGCGACCACCGCGGTGACCTTCCACCGCAGGCCCCAGCCCTCGAGGTTCCACAGCCGCGAGAGCCTGCTGCCAGGCCCCGTTTGGGTCTTCATCGTCCAAGCTCGCTTTCCACCCCAGGCCCGGCGCGAGTAGTCGCACTCGTGCCCTCCCCGGACCCCATAACAAGTTTGGCCGGAGGGAGTTGAGGCAGACTCCGAGGCCGCACCGGAGTCTAAATGCGCCGAGCCGAGCAAAGAAGTGATTGAAGTCACATCTGCCCGGCTCGGTGCATCGGATCACTCAGACGTCGAGGAAGCGGACGTCCTTGGCGTTGCGGGTGATGAAGCTGCGACGTGCCTCGACGTCCTCGCCCATGAGGACGCTGAACAGCTCGTCGGCGGCCGCGGCGTCGTCGAGGGTGACCTGACGCAGGACGCGGACGCTCGGGTCCATCGTGGTCTCCCACAGTTCCTTGGCGTTCATCTCGCCAAGACCCTTGTAGCGCTGGATGCCGTCGTCCTTGTTGATCTTCTTGCCAGACGACAGGCCGGCCTCGAGCAGGCCGTCGCGCTCGCGGTCGGAGTACGCGAACTCCGGCGCGGCACCCTTCTGCCACTTGAGCTTGTACAGCGGCGGCTGCGCCAGGTACACGTGGCCCTGCTCGACGAGCGGACGCATGAACCGGAACAGCAGCGTCAGCAGCAGCGTCGCGATGTGCTGACCGTCGACGTCGGCGTCGGCCATCAGCACGATCTTGTGATAGCGCAGCTTGCTGATGTCGAACTCGTCGTGGATGCCGGTGCCGAACGCGGTGATGATCGACTGGACCTCGGCGTTCTTGAGGACGCGGTCGATGCGGGCCTTCTCGACGTTGATGATCTTGCCGCGCAGCGGCAGGATCGCCTGGTACATCGAGTCGCGGCCGGACTTGGCCGAGCCGCCTGCAGAGTCGCCCTCCACGATGTAGATCTCGCACTTGCTCGGATCGTTCGAGCGGCAGTCGGCGAGCTTGCCGGGCAGGCCGCCGATGTCGGTGGCGCTCTTGCGGCGGACGAGCTCACGAGCCTTACGGGCGGCGGTACGCGCCTGCGCCGACGACACGGCCTTGGTGACGATGGTCTTGGCGTCCGCGGGGTTGGCCTCGAACCAGTGCGCGATGTTCTCGTTGCACGCCTTCTGCACGAAGGACTTGACCTCGGTGTTGCCGAGCTTGGTCTTGGTCTGGCCCTCGAACTGCGGCTCGGCAACCTTCACGGAGATGATCGCGGCGAGACCCTCGCGGATGTCGTCGCCGGTGAGCTCCGGATCCTTGTCCTTGACGAGCTTCTTGTCCTTCGCGTACTTCTTCACCACCGAGGTGAGCGCGGCACGGAAGCCCTCCTCGTGCGTGCCGCCCTCGTGGGTGTTGATGGTGTTCGCGAACGTGTGCACCGACTCCGAGTAGCCGGAGTTCCACTGCATCGCGATCTCGAGCTCGTGGCCGGTGCCCTTGGCGGTGAAGCCGACGACGGAGTTGTGGATCGGCTGCTTGGTGCGGTTGATGAACCGCACGTAGTCCTCGAGGCCGCCCGGGTAGTGGTAGACGCGGGACTTGACCTTCGGCGCCTTCGGCGCGGCGGCCTCCTCCTCGGTCTCGGTGGCCGTCTTCGGCGCCTCGGCCGTCGGGCTGACGACGTCGTCGGTGACCTCGTCCTCGGCGACGCGCTCGTCAGTGAGGGTGATGGTCAGTCCCTTGTTGAGGAACGCCATCTCCTGCAGGCGGCGCGCGACCGTCTCGAAGTTGTAGGTGGTGGTCTCGAAGATCTCCGGGTCGGCCCAGAACCGGACGGTGGTGCCGGTCTCCGACGTGGCCTCGCCCTGCTCGAGCGGGCCGGGCTTGGCGTGGTCGTACGTCTGGGACCAGTGGTATCCGTCGACATTGATGTCGACCTCGACCTTGGTCGAGAGCGCGTTGACGACGGAGATACCGACGCCGTGCAGACCACCGGACACCGCGTAGGCGTCGGAGTCGAACTTGCCGCCGGCGTGCAGCTGGGTGAGGACGACCTCGACGGTGGGGGCGCCGGAGGCGTGCATCGCGACCGGGATACCGCGGCCGTCGTCGACGACCTGGATGCCGCCGTCCTCGAGCATGGTCACCTCGACCTTGCTCGCGTAGCCGGCCATCGCCTCGTCGACCGAGTTGTCGACGACCTCCCAGATCAGGTGGTGCAGGCCGCGTTCACCGGTGGAACCGATGTACATGCCGGGTCGTTTGCGGACGGCTTCGAGGCCCTCCAGGACGGTGATGGAGGAAGCGCCGTAGGTGTTGCTCTTGTCTGACTTCTGGGCAGCCACGGGTGGGTAGCTCTCCTTCTCCGTAGTGTGCCGACACGGCTCTGCACTGTGCTTCGAAAGAGGGTGGCCGCATCGGTTGCCGCCACGCACAACGAAGCACCTCGAGCGGTGTGTCGAGATTCGCCGCTAGTTACCTCGACCATCTTACGTGCAGGTACCGACCACAGGGCACCTAACACACCCCTGATTGCCCCGCAGACGCAACTTCTCGGCATCCGGCGGGTGGAACCTTAGGCAGAACCGGCCACACCGCTGTCCGGCGCGCTTTCGGCGCGAAGATCATCCACGAACGCCGCCGTCAGCCGGGCCACGTCCGCGCCGTGTGAGATCGGTGACCAGTGACCTGCGGGCAGTTCCCGTCGGCGCAGGTCCAAAACCCACCGTTCGGTGTCCTCGTATCCGACGGGCCGAACCGCCTTGTCACGGCGGTTGAGCACCAACTGGACGGGCACGTCGGTCCGGCGTTCCCGCGGGTGACGCAGCCGCGGCCGGATGTTGGCCCGGTACCGCTTGAGGCCGGTAACCATGTCCGCCGCCAGCGTCGGCGCGGGCCGCACGAGCGCCGGGTCCACGCCGTCGAAGTACTTCAGGAACGTCGGCCAGATCCGCCACAGACCCAGCCGGAACGGCAGGGTGCCGACGACGGGGATCTGGAACAAAACCGTGTACGCCGACGCCACGGCCTGCGCCAGCGGACCGGCGGGCCGCCCCTGCGAGAGCCGACGCCGCATCCACGTCCCCAGGTGGTCGAGGTTCGGCCCCGAGATCGACGTGTACGACGCGATCCGCTGCTCGGCCCCCGGCTCGCACACCGCCTCCCAGGTCTCCACCGAGCCCCAGTCGTGGGCGAGCACGTGCACCGGGGCGTCCGGGCTGACGGCGTCGATCACCGCGAACAGGTCACGCGCCAGGTGCGGCAGCGCGTACGACGACACCGCGCCGGGTGTGCTGCTGGCGCCGGCGCCGCGGGTGTCGTAGCTGACGATCCGGAACCGGTCCGCCAGGTGCGGGATCACGTGCTGCCACAGGTCGTGGGTGTCGGGCCAACCGTGCACCAGCACCAGCGTCTCGCCGGCGGGGTTGCCCTGCTCGTACACCGCGAGCCGGACGTCGCCGGACGTGACGAAGCGGGGTTCCGCGTGGAGCACACTCATGAAAGTTCCTCCCAGGTAGGATGATTCAGAGATCGAGGATCAGACGGCCGCCGTCGGCGCGGGAGACACAGATCAGCATGTGGTCCTCCCGTTCCTGCGGGGTGAGCCGGTTCTCGCGGTGGTCGGGCGTGCCCGACAGCACCCGCACCTTGCAGGTGCCGCAGAAACCCTGCTGGCACGAGTAGCCGACGCCGGGCTGCCGCTCCTTGATCACCGCGAGCGCGGACTCGTCGGCGGGCACCTCGAGCACCTCGCCGGTGCTCACCAACTGCACCTCGAACGGCGCCCCGCCCAGCACCGGCGGCGGCCCGAACCGCTCGAAGTGCAGCGCCGCGGCGCCGAGTCGGCGAAGCCGCCGCGGATCGCGTCGAGCATCGGTGTGGGTCCGCAGCAGTACACCGCTCCCCCGTCCGGTGCGGCGCCGAGCAGGTCGGCGACGGTGGGCAGACCGTATTCGTCGTCGGGGCGGACGAACACCCGGTCCGCTTCCCACGTCGCGATCTCGTCGAGGAACGGCATGGACTCGCGGGAGCGCCCGGAATAGACGAAATGCCAATCCATTCCGGTCCGGCGGGCGGCCCGCACCATCGCGACGATCGGGGTGATGCCGATGCCACCGGCGACGAACAGCGCGCGGCCCTCGGGTACGAACGGGAAGCCGTTGCGGGGCCCGCGCACGGTGACGGTGGTGCCGGGCGTCAGCCCGTGCATCTCGATCGACCCGCCCCCGCCGTCGGGAATGGACCGCACGGCAATCCGGTAGTGCCGCCGGTCGGCCGGGTCGCCGCACAGCGAGTACTGGCGCCGGCGGCCCGACGGGAGGTGGAAGTCGAGGTGACACCCGGGCTGCCACGCGGGCAGGTCACCGCCGTCGACGGCCGCGAACGTCACCGCCGCGACGGTCTCGTCGGCAGCGACGATCGTGCGCTCGGTGACGATCAGCGTCATCGCGGCGTCCGGGTTGTGTCCGGCGACGGCGGGGTCGTAGTCGTACGCCGCGAGCACCCGCAGGTACTTGTCGGCGGCGGCCTCGACGATCGCCATCGCCCGGTCGGGGTGATCGCGCCCCTGCAGGTCGGCCGGCGGCGTCGATCGCGTCAGCGCCTCCGGCCGGGTCAGGAGGTCGCGCACACGGGGAAACCTCACCGCGCCGCCGCCCGTGCCGCCGGGGACGACGCCAGGTACGCGACGGCCTGCGCGGTCGAGCCCTCCTTGCCGGGGTGGTAGTCGCGGCGGAAGTACGCCGACATGCGCCTGCCCAATTCGATTGTGGTGGGCAGGGTTCCACGACGACCGGAGGCACGGAAGTCGGAGTAGCGCGGGCGGCGACGGCTCGGCGCCCAGTTCTGCAGTTCGGGATCGTTGCGCATCAGGAAGCGGGTGCCGCGCACCCACAGCCACACGATCAACGGCGTGACGATCAGCTGCGTGCGGATCCGCCGCACCTCGCGCTTGTCGAAGTAGCGCATCACGTCGTACGCGACGGAGCGGTGCTCGACCTCCTCGGCGCCGTGCCAGCGCAGCAGGTCGAGCATGGTCGGGTGGATGCCGGCGCGGTCGAGCCCGTCGGCGTTGAGCACCCAGTCCCCGAGGAACGCGGTGATGTGCTCGACGGCCGCGATGATCGCGAGGCGCTCGATGAGGTGGTTCTGCGCGCGGCGTCCGACGAGCGGCTTGGGGCCGAGCAGCTTCTGGAATGCCCAGTGCATCTGGTCGGTGTACGGCGTCGGGTCCAGCCCCTTCGCTTCCAGGTGCTCGAGGACGCCCGTGTGGGCACCGGCGTGCATCGCCTCCTGCCCGATGAACCCGACGACGTCCTCGCGCAGCTTCTCGTCGTCGATGAGCGGCAGCGCCTCCTTGTAGGTGGCGACGAACCACTCCTCACCGGCCGGCAGCAGCAGGTGCAGGACGTTGAGGACGTGCGTCGTGAACGGATCGCCCGGCATCCAGTGCATGGGGAGGTCCGACCAGTCGAACTCGACGTTCCGGGCCTGCAACAGGATGTGATCGGGCTCGAGCTGGTCCGGCTCGGTCGCGGGTGTGTGCGCTACGGAAGTGACCGCCATGACTGCTCCCAGCTACTCACACAGGGCCGATCCACCGTTCCGCGGCAGCATCGTGACCCAGTTCACTCAACGAAATTGAGGTAACTGTAACAGTAGGTAATAGGTAAAACCAGGGGTCAGCCGTACGTGTCCCGCGGACCTCGGCCCGGAATGTGCCGTTCACCCTTTCGCCAGCTCGGCGCGGTGGGACCGGTGATCCGCAGCGACTTCACCACCCCGTTCCCCACCGCCGCCGCGATCTTGGCGAGGATCTGCGACTGCATCATCCGCAGCTGCGTCGCCCACGCCGTCGACTCCGCCGACACGCTCAGCACGCCGTCCCGCAGGCCCGTCGGCTCCGCGTGCGACGCGATGTCCGGCCCGACCACGTCGGCCCACCGACCCAGCACGGTGCCCTCCGACACTTGCGACGACCAGCCGCGCTGCTTCGACACCGCGCTGACGAGCGCACCGAACGGCTGCGGGTCGCGCTCGTCCGGGCCCGCGCCCGACCACGACCGGCGCCGCGACCGCAGCGCGCGGATGCCGCCGGTGCGCGGCGACGAGCGTCCGTGCCCCACCGACTTCCCCTTGGCTTTCGCGGCCGCCCGCGCCTCCTCGAGCGCCCGCCGGGCCAGATCGATGCCCTTCAGTTCGGGCTGCTCGGGTTCTTGGCCGGTCACCGGTCCCCTCCCGTCGTGATGGTCCCGACGACGGGGGTGATCTGAGAGATCCGCCCGTGGTCGGTGTCGTGAGCCGCCACCCCGAAGCGGGTGGCGGACAGCTCGTCGGGCACGTCCTCCGGCACGGCCGCTGTGATGAGGACCTGTTCGGCCGCGGCGGCGACGCCCGCGAGCGCGGTCCGGCGCTTGCGGTCCAGCTCGGCGAAGACGTCGTCGAGCATCAGGACCGGATCGCTGCCGTCCGCACGCAGCAGGAAGAACGCGCCGAGCCGCATCGACAACGCATACGACCACGATTCACCATGGCTGGCAAAGCCTTTCGCAGGCTGGTCGCCGAGGAACAACTCGAGGTCGTCGCGGTGCGGGCCGACGAGGCACACCCCGCGCTCGATCTCCCGCTGCCGCATCACCGACAACTCGTGCAGGAAACTCGCCTCCAGCAGTTCGACGTCGTCGCGCTCGGGTGCCCTCGAGGGATCGAGCAATTCGGGCGGCAGCGAGGTGCCGAGGCTGCTCTTGTAACGCACCGACGCCGGACGCGACTCGGGCGCCAACGACCGGTACGACGTCACCAGGTGCGGCGCCAGGTCGTGGACCAGTCGCAGCCGCGCCTCCAGCAGCTGGGCGCCGTGCGCCGCGAGATGCCCGTCCCAGACATCAAGTGTTGCAAGGGCACTCGCGCCGTCCGACGACCGTGCGCCGCGCCGCAGCGCGCCGCTCGCGGTCTTGAGCAGCGCCGACCGCTGCCGCAGCACCTTGTCGTAGTCCGCGCGCACCGCGGCCATCCGCGGGATCCGGGAGGTGAGCAGTTCGTCGAGGAACCGGCGCCGGTCCCCCGGGTCGCCGCGCACCAGCGACAGGTCCTCGGGGGCGAACAGCACCGTCTGCAGGATGCCGACGATCTCCCGCGGCCGCCGCGCCGGCGACTGGTTGATCCGGGCGCGGTTGGCCTTCCCGTCGTTGATCTCGATGTCGATGCCCAGTTCGCGACCGTGGTTGACCACCAGCGCACCCGCGTACGCCTGCGTCGCGCCCGCCCGGATCAGCGGCGCGTCGCTCGACACCCGGTGCGACGACAGCGTCGACAGGTAGCCCAGCGCCTCGAGCAGGTTGGTCTTGCCGTGGCCGTTGCGGCCGACGAACACGGTGCATCCGGGCGTGAGATCGACCGTGACGGCATCCCACGACCGGTAGTCACGGAGGGAGAACTTGCGGACGAACACTAGCCTTCGGTCGCCGTTCCCTGGTCGGCGGCGCCGAACCTCCGGCTCGCCGGACGGGATGCTTGCCGAACTGGTTACGCAGCGCCGACACCGCCTTCATCGCCGGCGAGTCGGGCTGGCGCGACGCGAACCGGGCGAACAGCGCCGCGGAGATGACCGGTGCGGGCACGGCGTGGTCCAGAGCCTCCTGCACCGTCCAGCGTCCCTCACCGGAATCCTCTGTGTACCCGGTGATCTCGGCGAACTCGGGATCCTCGGCGAGCGCCTTCACCAGCAGCTCGAGCAGCCACGACCGGACGACGGTGCCGTGCGTCCACGCCTGCAGCACGCCGGGCACGTCGGCGATCAGGTCCTCGGCCTCGAGCAGTTCGTACCCCTCGGCGTACGACTGCATCAGCCCGTACTCGACCCCGTTGTGGACCATCTTGGCGTAGTGCCCGGCCCCGACCGGGCCGGCGTGCACGAAGCCACCGGCGCGGTCGCCGGCCGGGCGCAGCGCGTCGAAGATCGGCATCGCCCGCTCGACGTCGGCGTCCGTGCCGCCGACCATCAGCCCGTATCCCTCGTCGAGGCCCCAGATGCCACCGGAGACACCGCAATCCAGAAATCCGATGCCCTCGGTAGCGAGCTGGTCGGCATGCGGTCGATCGTCGGTGTAACGGGAGTTGCCGCCGTCGATCACCAGGTCGTCCGGCCCCAGCACAGCCGCCAGTTCAGCGATCGTGCTCCGGGTGATCTCCCCGGCCGGCACCATCACCCACACGATCCGCGGCGCCGCCAGCGACGACGCCAGCTCGGCCAGCGAGGCGACGTCGGTGACCTCCGGGCGCGGGTCGTAGCCGACGACGTCGTGCCCCGCGCCCGCAACCGGGCGCGCATGTTGAAACCCATCCTGCCGAGTCCGACCAGTCCGAGCTGCATCGTGAGATGTCCCTCCACTAGTGGTGATTCGAGCGGGGCTCCGAAGTGACCTCGGGGCGGCGCCGGTCGCCGGACGCGCGGATCAGCCCGGGAGGCGGACCGGCATCAGCAGGTAGGTGTACTCGCTCTCGGGCGCCGGGAACGTGCCCGACTCGCCACGCTCGGGCTCCTCCTCGCCGGCTGGACGCAGCACCGCGGGACGGCTCGGCGTGGTGAAGCCGAACAGCACGCGCTCCGAGTGCAGCGACGACAGACCGTCGATGAGGTACCCGGGGTTGAACGCGATGATCAGCGGCTCGCCCTGGAAGACGGCCTCGAGGGACTCCTCGGCGCGGCCGGCGTCGTCGCCACCGGCCGACAGCAGCAGCCCGTCGCTGTTGAACTCGAGTCGCACCTGGGCGCCGCGCTCGGCGACAAGGGCCACGCGCTTGATCGCCTCGACCAGCGGCGCCACCTCGACGGTCGCCATCGCGGTGTGCTCGGCCGGCAGCAGCTGACGGAACTTGGGGAACTCGGCGTCGAGCAGACGCGTCGTGGTGCGCCGGCCGTCGGCGACGATGCCGAGCATGCCCTCGGTGCCCACCGATGACCCAGCGCCCAGCGCGAGCTCGACGGGAGAAAGCGTGTTGCCACCGAGCGTCTTCGCGGACTCGGACAGCGTTTTGGCCGGCACCAGCACGGCCGCGGAGATGTCGCCGGCGGTCGGCATCCACTCGAGCTGACGGACCGCGAGCCGGAAACGGTCGGTGGCCGCGAGCACGACGTTGGTGCCCTCGATCTCGACCCGGATACCGGTGAGCATCGGCAGGGTGTCGTCCTTGCCTGCGGCGACGGCGACCTGGCTGACGGCCTCGGAGAACAGGTCCACAGGCAGCGAGCCGGTCTGCTGCGGCAGCGCGGGCAGCTGCGGGTAGTCCTCGACCGGCATGGTCGGCAGCGAGAACTTGGCGCTACCGCACGTGATCATCACGCGGGTGCCGTCGACGGTCACGTCGACGGGCTTGTTGGGCAGCGCGCGGGTGATGTCGGCGAGCAGCTTGCCCGAGACGAGCACCTGCCCGGTCGTGGTGACCTCGGCGGAGACGCGGACCTGCGCGGAAACCTCGTAGTCGAAGCCGGAAACGGTCAGGCCCTGCTCGTCGGCCCCGAGCAGCACACCGCCGAGAACCGGCACAGGCGGCCGGGACGGCAGGCTGCGCGCGACCCAGGCGACGGAGTCGGCGAAGTCCTCCCGAGCAACGCGAAACTTCATGCTTCCAAGCTCCATCGCTCGGGTGTTCCTCTCGGTAGGCACGGTCGTATCGGCAGCAGCTGCGCACGAAGGCTGCAAAGGCTGCGCTAGCAGTCTGACACAGCGGCCAGAGGACACCGTATGCGTTCACAGGCCGTGTTGAAAAGCGGACGCCGGCGCCTCGAGACACCTCGAGGCGGGCTGTGAACAGGCGGCTCCCTGCCGGTTGTTCACAGAGCCTGTTTTCAAAGAACTTCTCTCGAGAAGACTTCAATCACAGTAATAGGCACTGTGGAATCTGTGGATCGACGCCCGAAGCCGCTGGTCCCACCTACTCGAGGCATGGGGACTTCTCGAGGACGTACTCGAGGACGAATCGGGCGGGGTTGTGGACACCTCGAGACAACTCGGAGTTGTCCAACGGTTCTCCACAACGATTACACCTTATACACACACCTATCCACAGATGTTAATTCTTTCGGATTCGTGTCTCGAGTCACCCGTGAAACACGACATCCGCACGGGGAAGTCCGTGCGGATGTCGGTGATCGGGGATGCCCGGCGTCTCGAGACGCCGTCTGGAGTCAGCTCTTCGAGCGCTGCTTGATGCGCGCCGTGAGCTCCTGGACCTGGTCGTACACCTTGCGGCGCTCGGTCATCTCCTTGCGAATCTTCTTGTCCGCGTACATGACCGTCGTGTGGTCCCGGCCGAACGTCTGCCCGATCTTGGGCAGCGACAGGTCGGTGAGTTCGCGGCACAGATACATGGCGATCTGCCGGGCCTGGGCGAGCGGACGGGCCTTGCCGGGGCCGCACAGGTCGTCGATCGACGTGTTGAAGTACTCGGCGGTCACCGCCATGATCGTCGACGCGTTGATCTCGAGTGCCGCCGAATCGGGCATCAGGTCCCGCAGCACGACCTCGGCGAGCTTGAGGTCGAGCGCCTGCCGGTTGAGCGACGCGAACGCCGTCACCCGGATGAGCGCACCCTCGAGTTCACGGATGTTGCGTTCGATCCGGCTGGCGATCAACTCGAGGACGTCGTGCGGGACGTCCAGGCGATCCATGCGGGCCTTCTTCGACAGGATCGCGATCCGCGTCTCGAGTTCGGGCGGCTGGACGTCGGTGATCAGGCCCCACTCGAACCGGGTCCGCAGCCGCTCCTCGAGGGTGGCCAACTGCTTCGGCGGGCGGTCCGAGGACACCACGATCTGCTTGTTCGCGTTGTGGAGGGTGTTGAAGGTGTGGAAGAACTCTTCCTGGATACCTTCCTTGCCCTCGATGAACTGGATGTCGTCGACGAGCAGGATGTCGGTCTCGCGGTAGCGGCGCTTGAACGCCACCTTGCGGTCGTCACGAAGGCTGTTGATGAAGTCGTTCGTGAACTCCTCGGTGGAGACGTACTTCACCCGCATCCCGGGAAACAGTCGCTGCGCGTAGTGGCCGGCGGCGTGCAGCAGGTGCGTCTTCCCGAGCCCCGACGCACCCCAGATGAACAGCGGGTTGTAGGCCCGGGCGGGCGCCTCCGCGATCGCGACGGCCGCGGCGTGCGCGAACCGGTTGGACGCGCCGATGACGAACGTGTCGAACGTGTACTTCGAGTTCAGGCTGTTGCCACCCGACGATCCGGTCGTCGGCCCGGCCGGCGGCTTGGTGAAGTACGACGGCCACGACTCGTGGACGCTGGCCAGCGCCTCGCGGTCGTCGTCGACCTCCTCGTGCTCTGCCAGGTCCTCCGTGGTGCCCATCGCCAGGTGGCGTCGGCGCACCGTGGTCGCACCGTCGGAGTACGCGCTGTCCGAGTAAGGGGCGTCTTGGAAGACGACGTCGGCGGGCTCGTCCGGTTCGTCGACGTCCTCGGGCGCGGCGATGCGGACGCCGAGGCCCTCGACCTTCTGGCCGAGGTGGAGATTGAGGGCCCGCAGGATCGGTTCCCGCAGGTCACGCTCGATGGCTTCCTGTGCGAGCGGCGACGGCACCGACAGCAACGCGAAGCCCTGTGCGTACGTCAGCGGCTTGACCAGCGCGAGCCAGGCCTTCTGCGCCTTGGTCAGCGCGGCACCGTCGGAAGCGGAGGTCAGTTCTGTAACGACGTCGCGCCAGACAATCGCCAAGGCGTTCGGATCGTCGTTCACTGTCTGTCCTCCCAGGGCTCGAGTGGCCCGTCGCGGTGATGTTTCTGTCGAGCTCCCCCGGTGAGGCTGGACCCCTTACCGGGCAACGAATATGCCACCCGATCTGTGTTTCCACACAATTATCCACAGATGTGGACAACACTCGAGTGCGGGGCTCGCCGGCTCGGGACACCTCGCGCGCGAGGCTCTCGAGGCTCTCACCAGGTGGAATGCGGTGGCAAGTGCACTGCCGACCGCTACCTGCGCCGACTCGGACCGCGGGCGTGGGTGTTAGTTGTCTTACAGTGCCGGTTCTCGAGACTCGCTCCGAGATCGCTGCCGCGCGTCACGCCGCCGCGTTGCGGCTCGAAGCGTACGGGGCTTCGGCTGTGCCATGCACGGACGGTAACAACCGGAAGGTTTGTTCACAGCGATTCTGGGGTATTCGGTGCGAAACGGGCGCGCGTCGCACAACGCCGTGACCGAAGCAAGGATTTCGGGGTCATGGCGTGTCGCCGCGGCTGCACGCGGCCGGTCCCGGTTTGACCTCTCCGAGCCTGTCAGTACCCTCGAACAGTCACCCGATGGTGGAGGATGCACGCTGGCCGGAGGTCCGTGTTCCGGTGCCGCCGCGTGATCACGAGTTTCAGATCAATGACAGACCGACGCCGACCGGCGTCACCTAACTTCGAGGAGTGTTGACCGTGGCCAAGGGCAAGCGGACGTTCCAGCCGAACAATCGCCGCCGCGCGCGCGTTCACGGCTTCCGTCTTCGTATGCGGACCCGTGCGGGTCGTGCAATCGTTTCGGCGCGTCGCCGCAAGGGCCGCGCCGAGCTCACCGCCTGATTCCGAACCTGATTTCGGGAGCTCGGGGTGTTACCTGAGCCGTATCGCCTGCGCCGACGCTCGGATTTCTCCGAAACCGTGCGTCGTGGGCGTCGAATGGGTCGACGAGATCTCGTCGTTCACGCTCTCGGGCGTGAAACGGCCGACTCGTTGGCGAGTATCGACGGGCCTCGTTTCGGGCTCGTCGTCAGCAAGGCTGTCGGGCCGGCGGTGATTCGACATCGAGTCGCTCGCCGGTTTCGTCATATCTGCGCCGGGTTGGTCGACACCGTTCCGGTTGACACCGACGTGGTGATTCGCGCGTTGCCGGGATCGGCGACCGCAAGTTCCCGGGAACTCGACAAACAGCTGCGATCCGTCCTCAAGAAGTTGGATCTGCTGGCTGGCGAAGGCAATCCGGTATGAGCATCGAACACGACGAGGCGCGGACCGAATCCGGTCCGCGCTCTTCGTCGTTCCCGGGGAGCCTCTGGACGACGCTGCGACGCTTTCCCGCGCGCGTCCTGATATTTCTGATCGAGCTGTACCGAACTTATGCGTCCCCGCTCCGCATGCCGACGTGCCGGTTCACGCCGACGTGCAGTGAGTACGCGGTCGACGCGTTGCGCACGCATGGCGCGATCAAGGGTTCGGCGCTCACTGTCGTGCGGCTGGTCAAGTGCGCGCCCTGGCACCTGGAGGATGGGATCCGGTCCCCGAACGTCGCGGCCGGCGCATCCACCATGTGAGCCAGGAATGACGCGCACCGCTCGCCCAGAACTTGCCAAGCACCACGGAGTGGTGAACGTGGACGAACAGAGGAGTACTTAGAGCCGTGCTCGACTTCATTTACTATCCGGTGTCCGGGATCCTGTGGGTCTGGCACAAGGTGTTCGGCTTCTTCCTCGGTGCCGACAACGGCATCGCCTGGGCGTTGTCCGTGATGTTCCTGGTGTTCACCCTGCGCGCGATCCTGTACAAGCCGTTCGTCAAGCAGGTGCGCACGACGCGGCAGATGCAGGAGCTGCAGCCGCAGATCAAGGCCCTGCAGAAGAAGTACTCCAAGGACCGCCAGCGCATGGCGGTGGAGATGCAGAAGCTGCAGAAGGAACACGGCTTCAATCCCGTGATGGGCTGCCTGCCGGTCCTGCTGCAGGCACCGGTGTTCATCGGCCTGTTCCACGTCCTGCGCTCGTTCAACCGGACCGGCACCGGTTACGGCGGCCTCGGGATGTCGATCGAGGACAACGCGAACACCGCGAACTACGTGTTCAGCCCTGACGACGTCCAATCGTTCCTGAGCGCGCGTCTGTTCGGCGCCCCGATCTCGTCGTACATCACGATGCCGAAGGAACAGCTCGAGTCGTTCGGCGCGTACGGAACGGTCCCGACTGTCGCGAACATCGCGGCGGTCGCAGTCCCGCTCATGATCATCGCCTCCATCGCGACGCACTTCAATTCGCGCGCATCGGTCGCCCGTCAGAGCGCCGCCGCCGCCGCGAACCCGCAGTCCGCGATCATGAACAAGCTCGCGCTGTGGGTGTTCCCGCTCGGCGTTCTCGTCGGTGGTCCGTTCCTGATGATCGCCATCCTCCTGTACTGGGTGTCGAACAACATCTGGACCTACGCGCAGCAGCACATCGTGTTCCGCAGGATCGACGCCGAGGAAGAAGCCAAGAAGCAGGCCGTGTTGGAGCGGCGGGCCGACAACGCGCCCAAGCCCGGTGCGCGGCCGAAGAAGGACACGCGCAAGCAGGCGGCGCAGTCCGCCGCTACGGCGTCCGGGTCGGTCGCGGATGAGACGGAGGCGGCCGACGAGTCCGCCACGTCGTCCGGCGACGGCGAGGGCGAGGGCACGAGTTCCGGCGCCTCGGGCACGCAGCGTCCGAAGCCCAAGCCGCGGCCCGCGGCCAACCGCCCCAAGAGCAGCAAGCGCAAGCGGCGCTGACCTCGAGAGAGAGAACGACGATGACCAGTGACCAGGACACCGCGCAGGACGGTGCGAACAGGGAGAGCGCGGACGTGGTACTCGAGACTCAGAATGCGGACACCGAGACCGACACCGACACCGAGGACGACCTGATCGAGGAAGGCGAGATCGCCGGCGATTACCTCGAGCAGCTGCTCGACGTCCTGGACTTCGACGGCGACATCGACCTCGACGTCGAGGGTGATCGCGCCGTCGTGAGCATCGACGGCGGCAAGGATCTGTCGAAGCTGGTCGGCCGCAAGGGCGAGGTGCTCGACGCGCTGCAGGAGCTGACGCGCCTGGCGGTCCAGCAGTCCACCGGTGTGCGCAGCCGCCTGATGCTCGACGTCGCGGGCTGGCGCGCAGGCCGCCGGGCCGAGCTCAGCGAGCTCGGCAAGGTCGCCGCGGAGCGCGTGCTGGCCTCCGGTGAGCGCGAGGAGCTCGCACCGATGACGCCGTTCGAGCGCAAGATCGTGCACGACGCCGTCGCGAAGGTCGACGGTGTCTCCAGCGAGAGCGAGGGCGCGGAGCCGAACCGCCGCGTCGTCGTGATCAAGGACTGACGCAACGGTTCGTCCGGACACCAAGGACCGCGGGTCCCGGCCGCACGGCCGGGACCCGCGGTCCTTTCTCTGTTGTGTGGTGGTGGGTTGGGAGGATGTTTCACGTGGAACTGGTTGATGAGCAGTGGGATGTTGTCGGTGCGGCGGGGCGGGTGTTCGGTGACCGGGTGGGGTTGGCGGAGGCGTATCACGCGTCGTTGGCGTCCGATGGTGTGGTGCGAGGGTTGATCGGTCCGCGGGAGGTGCCGCGGTTGTGGGTGCGGCACGTGCTCAATTGCGCGGTGTTGGGTGAGTTGGTGGGGGCCGGTGAGTCGGTGGTGGATGTGGGGTCGGGGCCGGGTTGCCGGGGATTCCGTTGGCGATTGCGCGGCCGGATGTGCGGGTGACGTTGGTGGAGCCGCTGCTTCGTCGGTCGGTGTATCTGCAGGAGTTCGTGGATTCGGTGGGGCTGTCGAACGTGTCGGTCGTGCGGGGCCGGGCGGAGCAGTCGGGGGTGGTGCAGGAGGTAGGGGGCGCCGACGTGGTGACCTCCCGTGCGGTGGCGCCGTTGGAGCGGTTGGTGCGGTGGTCGCTGCCGTTGGTGCGTGTGGGCGGTCGAATGCTCGCGTTGAAGGGTTCGAGTGCGGCGGAGGAGATCTCCCGGGATCGCGCCGCGTTGTCGCGGCTGGGGGCCGGGAAGCTCGAGGTCGTCGAGTGCGGTGGCGGGGTGTTGCCGGTGCCGACGGTAGTGGTCCGGGCCGAACGGGTCGCGCACCACCGCCACCGCGGCCGACACTGACCCCGACGTCCGGTGGGGCTCCACTCCTCCCCTCCCCCACAGGATTCCGTCAGCCACCCACGAACGGACGCACCGGGACGCACGGCACCGGCCGAGGATGGGCCGGATCCAGCGCGTTGAGGACGTGCCCAGCGGCGACGCGCGACGCCGCGAGTGCGAGGTGGTCCGAGAGGTCCTGCGGGCACGCGTCCTGGACCACGATGTTGGTCGCGTTGGGCCCCTCCACGTACACGCTCGTGTACGGCAGGATCAGTTCGTCGTAGCGGGTCTGATGTTGGTATAGGTGACGTCCGGGGCGTACACCCCACCCTCGTGCCTTTTCGCCATGGACTCCGAACCTGGAATCGATTGGAAGCACACCTGGCACGGCGGCATCACGCCGTGCATGTCGTCGGGGACGAGGTCTAGTAACCACCGTCCGTCACCGCCCGGTCCCATCCCGAGCGTGCCGTTCCAGAGCGGACCCAGGGACACGTACTTGTCGACCTTCGCGGCGCCACCGAGGTACTTCACGAAGTAGTTGGGAACGAGCGTGCCCTGTGAGACGCCGAGGATGTCGACCCGCGCGGCCCCGGTCGCCGCGAGGACGTCGTCGACGAAAGCACCGACCTGTGCGGCGTTGTCCTCCGCGTACCCCATCCCCCGATCGCGTTGATGGGGTACGGCTGGTCCGCGTAGTTGCCGAAGGTGAGCGCGAAGACGCAGTAGTCCTCGTTGGCGAGCAGCGGTGACATGGTGGTCCACATGTTGAGGCGATTGGCGCCGGTGCCGTGCACGAGCACGAGCATGAGGGGGTTGGGATGCTCCGCGCTCGGTCGGCACGACCAATCGTTGGATCCCGTGGCCGACCCGCCCGGGTTGGTGAACTCGTCCTGGACGAAGAGGTTGTACGGAACGGGGTACGTCGGCAGCGCGTTCCCCGGCGCCGGTGACAGCACCGCCGCGATCCCCGCGACGACAAGTCCGACGACGGCTCGCCAACCTCCCCGTATTCCTCGCTTGCGCCCCATCGGTACCCTCCCCTGTGCGATTCGCTTGGTCCGAAGGGTACGGGAGGGCGCCCGGGTGTAGTTCGGGTTGCGGATTTCGGTGTTTCACATGAAACATGTTGTGCTGCAACGGTAAACGTGGTTTGTCCGGTGTGGGCCGTTTGGGTGGCGCAGTCACCCTTACTTCCCCCTTAGGTCATTTCGTCACTGTGACAGTGGATCTCGGCGCCGTCGGCGGTGCGGGTCGCGGACGGCCGATCGGAGGCTTCGGCTGCGCGCCGATCGAGTGGTTTCATCGGCATTTCGGGGTGCGACGCGGCGGCGTCGAACCGGTCGATACCGTGGCGGGACCGGGGTGCGCCCGATGATTCACGTGAAACATCGCGCCACTGTCGATCCTGGTCGAACCGTCGGCGCCGGATGCTCGGTCGGCACGTCCGACCGCCGGGCATCGTCCGGTGCGGTGTTTCACGTGGAACCGGTGCGGCACGTGTCGCTTCGACTTTCAGTACCCCTCCCCTCCCCCACCGGGGAGTGCGCGTCGGCCACGTGACGTGAAAGGCGCTGCCCGACTTGGTTGTGTGGTGGTGGGTTGGGGAGGATGTTTCACGTGGAACTGGTTGATGAGCAGTGGGATGTTGTCGGTGCGGCGGGGCGGGTGTTCGGTGACCGGGTGGGGTTGGCGGAGGCGTATCACGCGTCGTTGGCGTCCGATGGTGTGGTGCGAGGGTTGATCGGTCCGCGGGAGGTGCCGCGGTTGTGGGTGCGGCACGTGCTCAATTGCGCGGTGTTGGGTGAGTTGGTGGGGGCCGGTGAGTCGGTGGTGGATGTGGGGTCGGGGCCGGGTTGCCGGGGATTCCGTTGGCGATTGCGCGGCCGGATGTGCGGGTGACGTTGGTGGAGCCGCTGCTTCGTCGCACCGTCTTCCTGCAGGAGGTCGTCGACTCTCTCGGGTTGGAGAACGTGATCGTGCTTCGGGGACGCGCGGAGGATTCCGACGTCGCGAAGGAAGCGGGGGTGCTGACGTCGTCACCTCCCGAGCCGTCGCGCCGCTGGAGAAGCTGGTGCGGTGGTCGCTGCCGTTGGTGCGTGTGGGCGGTCGGATGCTCGCGTTGAAGGGTTCGAGTGCGGCGGAAGAGATTTCCCGGGATCAAGCTTCCCTTGCGCGGTTGGGGGCTGGCAAGCTGGAGGTCGTCGAGTGCGGTGACGATGCACTGCCGGTGCCGACGATCGTGGTGCGCGCGGAGCGTGTTGCCCAACACGGTCGCCGGCACCGCTGAGTTACGGGCTTCCGAGGGCTCGAAGGGTTGAGAATTGCGTCATGAGTGGTCATCAAGTGAAGGAGCAGTAGATGTCGGCTGGAGCTGAATCCGCCGTTTCACGTGAAACGGTTTCACGGGAGGCGGTTTCACGTGAAACTGCCACCCCGCCGGACTCGACGGACGGCAGTCGGGATCAGGACTTTGCCCACTCCTCCCCCTATGAGGGAATCTCCCTCGCGGACACCCCGATCGGCGCGGCGGCGCAGCGCGCGAGCCAGGTGCTCCACCCCGGCTCGGTGACGCTGCCGAAGCCGCCGCAGCGGCGCGTGTTCACGATCGCCAACCAGAAGGGCGGCGTCGGCAAGACGACGTCGACGGTGAATCTGGCGTCGGCGCTGGCGATCCAGGGGCTCACGGTGTTGGTCGTGGACCTCGATCCGCAGGGCAACGCGAGCACCGCGCTCGGCATCCCGCACACGTCGGGGACGCCGTCGAGCTACGAGCTGCTCCTCGGTGAGGTGACCGCGAAGGAAGCGATTCAGCAGAGCCCGCACAACGAGCGTCTCTACTGCATCCCTGCCACGATCGATCTCGCCGGTGCCGAGATCGAACTCGTGTCGATGGTGGCGCGCGAGAACCGACTCAAGAACGCGCTCTCCCCCGCGGCCCTCGCTGACATCGACGCCGACTTCATCCTCATCGACTGCCCGCCGTCGCTCGGTCTGCTCACCGTCAACGCGATGGTCGCGGCGAGGGAGGTGCTGATCCCGATCCAGTGCGAGTACTACGCACTCGAGGGCGTCGGGCAGCTGCTGCGCAACATCGAGCTGGTGCAGGCCCACCTGAATCCGGAGCTGCACGTCTCCACCGTCCTGCTGACGATGTACGACGCGCGCACCAAGCTCGCGGACCAGGTGGCCGAGGAGGTGCGCAAGCACTTCGGCGACGCCGTCCTGCGCGCGGTGATCCCGCGCTCGGTGAAGGTGTCCGAGGCGCCCGGCTACGGGATGACCGTCCTCGACTACGACCCCGGATCGAGGGGGGCGATGAGCTATCTCGATGCCGGCCGGGAACTGGCGGCACGCGGCATGTCCACCACGACGCAGGAGCAGTAGAGATGGCGCAGACACGCAAGGGCGGACTCGGTCGTGGGCTCGCGGCACTGATCCCGACCGGGCCCGCGAACGGCGGCCCGGGGCTGGGAAACGCGGCGGCAGACGTCATCATCGGCACCTCTGCTCCCACGGCCGCCCCGGTCGACGGCGACGAGACGGTGGCCGCCGCTCCGGCCAAGCCGGCGCCCAAGGCCCCGCGCAAGACGGCCCCGAAGTCGGCCGCGAGCAAGCCCGCGAAGGACACCGCCGAGTCCTCCGAGTCCTCCGAGTCCACGAAGGAGTCGGCGAAGGACGTCGCCGAGGTCGTCGCGACCGCCCCGACCCCGGCGCCGCCGGTCCGCACCGATGAGGAACCCCTCTCCCCGCAGGGGCGGTGTACCACGAGATCGCGCCGCAGCTGATCGCGCCGAATCCCAAGCAGCCCCGCTCCGTCTTCGACGAGGAGGCCCTGGGAGAACTCGTCCACTCGATCCGTGAGTTCGGACTGATGCAGCCGATCGTGGTCCGCCGGGTCGGCCCCGATCAGTACCAGCTCGTCATGGGTGAGCGTCGCTGGCGCGCCAGCCAGCTCGCCGGGCTCGAGACGATCCCGGCGATCGTCCGCGAGACCGCCGACGAGTCGATGCTGCGCGACGCACTGCTGGAGAACATCCACCGCGTCCAGCTCAACCCGCTCGAAGAGGCGGCCGCGTACCAGCAGCTGCTCGAGGAGTTCGAGGTCACCCACGAGGAACTGGCCACGCGGATCGGACGCTCCCGTCCCGTCGTGACCAACATGATCCGTCTGCTCAAGCTCCCGATTCCGGTTCAGCGCCGGGTGGCGGCCGGCGTGCTGTCGGCCGGACACGCACGCGCCCTGTTGTCCCTCGAGGCCGGCGCGGACGCCCAGGAGGTCCTCGCCGCCCGCATCGTGGCGGAGGGCATGTCGGTCCGGGCGACCGAGGAAGCGGTCATGCTCGCCAACCGCGAGGGCCCCTCCCCTACCCCACCGGTGAAGCGGAAGCCGATCCAGATGCCGGGTCTGCAGGACGTCGCGGAACGCCTGTCGAACTCGTTCGACACCCGGGTGACGGTGAGCCTCGGCAAGCGCAAGGGCAAGATCGTCTTGGAGTTCGGGTCGGTCGACGACCTCGAGCGCATCGTGACGATGATGGAGAAGCAGGCAGGCAACTGACCAATACGTCACAGTGACGTTATGGGTGGGGCTGGAGGGATCCGGTTCCGCACCGGCATCCGAGAGCGATTGCTCCTCCCACCCGTTCGGCGGCAAGATCCGCTGCCGCGCCGAGGACGGAACTATCCCCTATTCTGGAGGGGGATAGTTCCGTCGAGGCGGGTGTGACTCCCCGAGTGGTCATGGAGGCTGGGGGCATGGAGGCTGGCGTACACGGTGTCGACTAGCGTCACGTCACTCACTCTGGACGGTCTCGACAAGCTGTCCTCCCACGCCCGGCGATGCGTCTTCTGGGAGATGGATCCGGCCGCCGTCCGCACCTCTCGCGACTTCTACGACCCCGAGTTCGAGAAGGAAGCATGGCTGTCGATGGTCATGCTCGAATGGGGTTCCTGCGGCCAGGTGGCCCTCGTCGACGACAAGCCAGCCGGCTGCGCTCTGTACGCCCCGCCGAGCATGGTGCCGCGCGCCGACCTGTTCCCCACCTCCCCTGTCAGTGCCGACGCCGTCCTGCTCACGACGATGCGACTCGAACCCATCGGTGACGAGTACGGGCTGGGCGCGACCCTGATCCAGGCCGCCGTCGCCGATCTCGTGCGCCGCGGTGTGCGGGCGCTCGAGGCCTTCGGCATCCGGCCCGACGCCGACAGCGTCGTCAGTGGCGTCCCGTCGGCCACCGCGGCCCGGGAATGCTCCCGCAGGAGTGCATGATCAGCGCCGACTTCCTCGAGGACGTCGGATTCGAGGTGGTCGCGCCCCATCACCGGTTCCCGCGACTGCGACTCGAACTCGACCGCGACCATCTGTGGAAGGCGGACGTCGAGGCGGCCCTGGATCGGCTTCTGGAGACCGCGGCCCTGTCGATGGTCGACATCGGCGAACGAAGCCCCGTGGCGGCCTGCTAGGGCCCTTTACGCGACCCTTCCCGTCGCCTGTGTGCGGCGCCGGGGACGTCAGCGGCCGCGCTCGGCGTCCGCCAGTTCCTCGGCGAGCAGCTCGGCGAACGTGAACGTCCCGGTCGGGGCGTCGTCCTGGCCCAGCAGGTACAGCCGCTTGACCGCGATGAGGATCGCCTCGGCGATCGTGTCGCGCAGGCGCGGATCGGTGAGCACGGCGACATCGGAATCGCTTGTGAGGTAACCGATGTCGACCTGTACCGTCGGCATCTTGGTAAGTCGCAACAGATCCCAGGTGCGACCGTGAGTCCTGCAGTCCCGCAACGGGGTTCGCGCAACGATCTCGCGCTGGATGAAGCCAGTGAGGATCTGCCCGATCATCGACGCGGAACCATGCGAGTTGCCGAAGTGGAAGCTCGCCACACCGCTCGCGGCGGGGCTCGCGTGGCTGTCGCACCGCAGCGAGATCATCAGGTCGGCGTCGAACCCGTTGGACGTCTCGGCACGCTCGGCCTCGCTCGGGTTGGCGTGATGCGGACGCGACAGGAACGTCTCCATGCCCGTCGCCGCCATCCGTCCCTTCGAGCCGGCTCGCGAGGTCCCACAGGATCTCGGCCTCGCTCATCGGCCCGTTCGAGGTCCGCACGATCAGGCCGCTGTCCAGGCCGCCGAGGCCCGGATCGATCACGATCCGCTTACCGCTCAGCTGCGGACCCGACCTACGGACCAGCTCCTCCTCGCTGATCGCGTGCGGCGAACCGCCCGATACGCGGGTGCCGAGCAACTCCAGCGACCGCAGCGTCGCAGGGCCGCAGATGCCGTCCGCGGCGATGCCGATCTCGCGCTGGAACGAGCTCAGCGCCTCGTGCGTCTGCGGGCCGAAATAGCCGTCGACGCGCCCGATGTAGAAGCCCAGGTCCTGCAGGCGGGTCTGCAGGTGCGCGACGTCGTCGCCGTACAGCGGGGCGGACAGCTGGTAGATGAGGGTGCGGGCACCGAGCCGGTACGACGCCTCCTCGAGGGAGCGGTACGTCGCCGGGCCGACGATGCCGTCGACGAGCAGGCCGCGCTGCTGCTGGAACGCGCGGACGGCGGAATCGAGGTGGTGGTCGAACACGGCGTCGGGGCCACCCAGTGCGAGCCGTTGACGGTCTCGCGGTGCGTCTCCGCCACACCGTTGTGGAGGAATCCCAGGCCGGTCAAAGTACCCCGGATCTCGGCGACGGCGGGGCCGTGGTCGCCGTGACGGAGTAGCTGCATGCTCGCGGGCCTTTCGTAGCGGACGTCGATCGATTCTCTCAGACGGCCCCGTCACATCGACAATCCACTAGGCCACAGTGTGACAAGGCTGTGGTGGCAGTCAGGTCACACTGTGGCCGGATTCCGGACGTACCGGACAGGGCGCGGAGGGGTCAGAGCACCTCGGCGAGATCCTCGAGGAGGGCCGCCTTGCCCTTGGCCCCGACGATGGTCTTGATCGGCTGTCCGCCCTGGAACAGGATCATCGTGGGGATCGACATCACCTTGAATTCACCGGCCGCACTCGGGTTCTGGTCGATGTCCAGCTTCGCGACGGTGAGCTTGTCGGCGTGCTCACCGGCGATCTCCTCGAGCACCGGCGCGACCATCTTGCACGGGCCGCACCAGGTGGCCCAGAAGTCGACGAGCACCGGCTTGTCGGATTCGAGGACATCCTGCTTGAACGAGTCGTCGCTGATGGTGATGGTGTTCGCCACGGGATCCTCCTGGGATCTGGTCCGGATCGGGTTGAGGGTGGAGCGGATCAGGCGTCGACGGCGACGGGCTCGCCGGCGGCCGCGAGGGTGTTGGCGGTGACGTCACCCTGCTCGGCCAGCCAGCGCTCGGCGTCGATCGCGGCGGAGCAGCCGGTGCCGGCGGCGGTGATGGCCTGGCGGTAGGTGTGGTCGACCAGGTCGCCGGCGGCGAAGACGCCCTCGGCCGAGGTGGCGGTGGTCGGCGACTGCACCTGCACGTAGCCGGCCTCGTCGAGGTCGACCTGGCCCTTGACCAGCTCGCTGCGCGGGTCGTGGCCGATCGCGACGAACATGCCGGTCACGTCGAGCGTGGACTGCTCGCCGGTGACGGTGTCGCGGATCACCAGGCCGGTGACGCTGTTCTCGCCGAGGACCTCGACCGGCTCGGCGTTGGTGACGAAGCGGATCTTCTCGTTCGCCTTGGCGCGCTCGAGCATGATCCGGGAGGCGCGGAACTCCTCGCGGCGGTGCACGAGGGTGACGCTGCGGGCGAACTTGGTCAGGAAGGTGGCCTCCTCCATCGCGGAGTCGCCGCCACCGACCACGACGATGTCCTGGTCGCGGAAGAAGAAGCCGTCGCACGTCGCGCACGCGCTCACACCGCGTCCCAGCAGACGCTCCTCGCCGGGGATGCCGAGGTAGCGGGCGGCGGCGCCCATCGCGAGGATGACGGCGCGGGCGTGGTAGGTCTCGCCGTTCGCGACGACCGTCTTGATCGGCCCGGACAGCTCGATCTCCTCGACGTCCTCGGTGCGGATGTCGGCACCGAAGCGCTTGGCCTGCTCGCGCATCTCGTCCATCAGGTCCGGGCCCATGATGCCCTCGCGGAAGCCGGGGAAGTTCTCCACCTCGGTGGTGGTCATCAGCGAGCCGCCGAACTGGGTGCCCTCGAACAGGAGGGGCTCGAGTTCCGCGCGGGCGGCGTAGACACCGGCGGTGTATCCGGCCGGTCCCGAGCCGACGATGATGAGGTCACGGACCGTGGTCGGAGTAGTCATTCGGGCCTTCCTGTCCTATGAAGCTGTCCTGCGATGCTGTCGTTTCACTGCTGCTCACACGAATTCGCCGCTGCGGCGCAGCTCGCGGAGTCGGTCAGGTCAACAACAGATTAGTGGGTGTTGTTCCCGGCGTCGGGTCGGCGCACTCGACCGGCGCTGTCGAACGTTTCACGTGGAACCACCGGTGTGCGGCGAGTCATAGGCTCGCGGCGGCGTCCGGGAGTCAGCCGACGCGTCCGGCGCGCTCGGTGACGAAGGGGCGGACGAGGTCTGCGGCGGTCCGTCGCACGTGCTCCACGTCCTCCCCTCGCTCGACCTGCCGGCTCGCGGCGTGCAGCACCGCGTTGATCAACTCGGACATGGCCGCGGCGTCCTGCACCCCCAGCTCGGTGAGCGCGTCGGACAGCGGCGTGTAGAGGTCCTCGTGCATCGCGCGGCTCTTGGCGTCGAGCTCCGGGCCGGGCGCGATCTGCGCGAGTGCGGTCGCGATGGCGTGCTCGCCCTCGGCGACGAGGGTCAGGTTGGCGTCGATGTAGGCCAGGACCCGCTCCGCGGGGTCGGCGGCCTCGGCCATGGATGCGGCGACGCGGGCCGACCAGCGCGGGAAGGCATCCTCGATCAGCGCGTCGAGCAGGTGCTGACGGGACTTGAAGTACTGGTACATGCTCGACCGGGCGAGGCCGGCGCGGGCAGCGACCTCCCCGAACGACGGGATCTCGGTCGCGCCCTCGGCGAGCACCTCCCGGGCGGCGTCGAGGAGGGCACGTTTCTGCGCGGCTCGATGTTCACCCACTGTGGGTGCATTGATCCGCGGCACGTGCCCTCCTCGCTCGCTGGGATGTTCCGGATTACCGGGGCGTGAGCCGGCCGTCGGTCATCTCGACCACCCGGTCGCAATAGTCGAGCACATCGTAGTCATGGGTGACCATGACCGTGCCGACCCGTGATTCCCGGGTCTCCCGCGCGAGCAGCTGCACGATCTCGTGGCTGCGGGCCCGGTCGAGGGCGGCGGTCGGCTCGTCGACGAGCAGCAGCGACGGCGTCGACATCAGGGCGCGGGCGATGCCCACACGCTGGCGCTCGCCGCCGGAGAGCTGATCGGGTCGGCGGTCGGCCTTGTGGCCCAGCCCCCACCTGCTCGAGCAGTGCGATCGGATCGCGGAACTTCCTGCCCTTGGTGTTGCCGAGGTGCGACGTGAGGCGCAGCTGATCGGCCGCGGTGAGCGACGGGATCAGGTTGCCGCTCTGGAACACGAACCCGATGTGCTCGAGCCGGAACCTCGCGGACTCCGCCTTCTTCATCGTCAGCAGGTCGTGGCCGCCGACGCGGACACTGCCCGAGTCCGGGGTGGTGAGCGCGCCCGCGACGGCGAGCAGGCTCGACTTGCCCGAGCCCGACGGGCCGACGACGGCCACCATCTCGCCGGGGCGGACGGTCAGGCTCACGGCGTCGAGCGCCGTCACGGTCTGTTCGCCGTCGCCGAGCCGCAGATTGGCGTCGACGATCTCGAGGGCGGCGGTGTCGATGCGGGTGTCCGTATCTGTCGCAGTGGTCACAGCAGAGTCCTTCCTGGCGCTCATCGCTGGCCTCCCAGCGCGTTCAACGGATTGACCGACGCGATCCGGACGATCGCGATCGCGGCACCGATCAGGCCGAGGACCATCAGCAGGACCGCGGCGACCGCCACCGCGGCGGGCTCGAGCAGGAACGGCACTCCCCCGCCGATCAACGAGCCGAAGCCGTAGCCGACCGCGGCACCGACCGCGACCGAACCGAGCAGCAGGATGAACGCCTGGGCCAGGCCGTCGCGCAGCAGGTAGCCGGTGGAGGCGCCCATCGCGCGCATCACGGCGATCTCGTGCTTGCGCTGGATCGTCCACACCGTGAAGAAGGCGCCGACGACGAGCGCGGAGATGGCGTACAGGAACACCTTGATGAGGTCGAGCGTCATGGTCTCGGCGCTGAAGCCCGGCGAGGACTGGAACGAGTCCTCGAGCGACACCGTCGACGTCCCCGCGGCGGCATCGCCGGCGGCGTAGTCGAGCGTGGCGCCGGACTTCGTCTTCAGCGCGACCGCGGTGGACTCCGTCATTGCCTGCGCGGGGACGGGCTCGCCGGGGCGCACACCCGAATGCAGCTGGCGCCACATGTCGATCGGCAGATAGGCGACGTCGACGTGGCCGAAGGTCTGCTTGCCGTCGGTGACGCCGACGATCTTCAGCTCGGTGCCGAGACGGTCGATCGTGATGGTGTCGCCGAGGTCGACTCCCGCGTCGAGCGCGCTCTTGCTGATGACGATGCCGTCGGGCTCGCCCAGACCGGTGCCTCGAGCGGCGCTCGGGGCGAGGAACGAGTCGGCGGGGACGCCGAAGAGGGCGAAGTCGACCGGCACGCCGTCCTCGTTGTGGGCGTTGACGAGCATGTTGCCGAACGGCTGGGCGTCGGCGACGCCGGGCTGTGCGCGCCAGGCGTCGACCTGCTCGTCGGTGACGATGCTGCGTGAGAACGCAGAGTCGGTCTTGGTGCCTTCGTTGAACGCGAACGCGTCGACCGGCATGGACTTCAGGCCCGAGACGCCGTCCTCGACGAGGCCGGAGGACAGGCCGGACAGCAGGACCATCAGCACGGAGATGAGGGCGATGACGCCGCCCATCAGGCCGAATCTGGATCGCGCGAACCGTAGCTCCCGCAGGGCGAGGAACATCTTTTGACTCCTGGTCGGTGTGATCTGTCGATGCAGCCGACGAAGGAAACTCCCGGATGTCCGATTTTCCCGACGGCCTGTCGGCAAATATACCAACACCGTGTCGGTAACCTGAGGTGGCGCTGGTCTCGCCGGGAATTACCGGCGCGGACCGCGGCCGCTGTTCTCCCAGATCGCCTCGCGGACGACGCACCGCGTCCCGCTGTAGATCGTGGGCATGCACTTGTTGCAGTGGATGCACATGCCCTCGGTGACGTGCTCGGTGCGGAACCTCTCGGGCAGGTACGGATCGCGCAGCAGCGCGCGGGCCATGCCGACGAACTCGAAGCCCTCGTCCAGTGCGGTGCGGATGGTGTCGAGTCGGTTGACGCCACCCAGCAGGATCAACGGCATCGACAGCGCCTCGCGGAACTGCCGGGCGAACGGGAGGAAGAACGCCTCCTCGAACGGGTAGGTCGGGAGGATGTGCGGCCCGTACACCTTGAGCCCGAGGCCCACCAGCTTCGGTTGCGCCGCAATGAATTCCGCCATCGGAACCTCGCCGCGGAAGTAGTACATGGCGTTGAACAGCGAGCTGCCGCCGGTGAGTTGCAGCGCGTCGACACAGCCGTCGGACTGGACGAGTCGCGCGATCTGCAGGCTCTGGTCGAGCCACAGTCCGCGGGGGACGCCGTCGGCCATGTTGAACTTCGCGGTGACCGCGACCGAGTCGCCGACGGCGGCCCGGACCCGTTCGAGCACCTCGCGCGGGAACCGGGACCGTGCGGCCACGTTGCCGCCGTAGACGTCGGTGCGCTTGTTGAGGTTCGGGCTCATGAAGCTGCTGAGCAGATAATCGTGCCCAGGTGCACCTCGAGGGCATCGAACCCGGCATCGACGGCCACCCGCGCCGCCGATTCGAAGTCGCGGGCCACCTGCTCGAGCTGCAGGTTGGTCGCGGCCTTCACCAAACCCATTGCCGGAGCACTGATTCGGGTGGACGGTGCGAGGGACCGCGTCCCGTTGGAGATCTGGTTCGCCACCAGGCCGGCGTGTCCGATCTGCGCGGCCGCCAGCGCCCCCTCGGCGTGCACCGCCTCGGTGAGGCGGCGCAGCGCACGCCCGGTCCAGGCGTCGAGGACGAGGGAATTGCGGTGCACCCGGCCGCCGGGCGAGACGGCGCAGTACGCGACCGTCGTCATCGCCGCTCCCCCGCGTGCGACCTCGGCGTGGAAATCGATCAGCTCGTCGGTGACCCGGCCGTGCGGCATGACGCCTTCGAAGGTGGCGGCCTTGATGATCCGGTTCCGCAGCGTCAGCGGGCCGAGCCGGGTGGGTTCCCAGATCGCCGACGCCGGTGTCCTCGGCCCCGTCGGATTCACGGCGTGACCCCCTCCGGAGAGCCGGGTGCCGGGGTGCGCACCGACGCGGACAGGGCCGCGCGCACCGGGCGCCACGTCAGGCCCAGTTCCGACAGCGTCCGCGAGTCGTCGGTCGGCGTGGCCGCGGTGAGCAGCCACGCCGCCTCGTAGCTCAGCCCGGCGCCGACCGGCAGCACCGCGCCGAGTGCGTCGGCGATCCGGCCGATCCCTCGGAAGACACTCGGGGCCAACGGGATACGTTTGATGCGATGTCCCGACGCGGACTCCAGGATGTCGATGAGCTCGTCGAACTCGATCAGTTCGCCGCCGCACATGTAGCGCCGCGGACCGCGCCCCGGGCGCATCACCGCGGCGTGCACGTCGGCGACGTCGCGCACGTCGATCATCTGCATGCCCCCGCGCATCCGCGGGGCGACACCGGCCGCGACCATGGGTGCCCACCCCGTGGCGGTGACCCCGCGCATGCCGCCGAGCCCCGGCCCGACGACGCTCGACGGGTACGTGATGACCACCGGCGCGCCCGCGTCCTGCAACGCGCGGGCGATGCGGTCGGCGGCGGCCTTGGTGCGGCCGTACGCGCTGCGGCCCGGCGCGGTGGGACTGTCCGGGCCGATCACCCGCCCCGGCGGCGGGAAGAGTGCGCTGTAGCTCGCGACGTGCACGATCGGGTCCAGCCCGAGCACGGCCGCCCGGGTGAGGAGCGTGGCGGTGGCCGCGGTGTTGACCTCCCACATGAGCGTCTCGCGGCTGTTGTCGGTGCCCACGACACCTGCAGCGTGCAGGACGGCGTCGCAGCCGTCGAGCAGCGTCGCCACGACGTCGGCGTCGCGGATGTCGCCGTGCAGGACCTCGACGCGACCGGCGGCGGCCCCGAACAGTGACAACACGCCGGCCGCCGACTCGTCCGGGTGTACCAGCAGGCGGATGTCGTGACCGTCCGCGAGCAGCGCCCGGGTGGTGTGCGCACCGAGGTAGCCGGTGCCTCCCGTTACCGCGACCTTCATGTCGCCTCCCGTCGGTTTCGATTACGGTACCACTGGACTCGTAAACGAGGGAATGGCGCGAGCGAACCGTCTTGTTCGACAATTCGGGGCGATGAATGCACACGTGACCGATAGCGCCTCCAGTACCGGACGCCCCAGGGACCCCCGAATCGACGCCGACGTCCTGGCCGCCACCAGGGAAATGCTGTTGGAGGTCGGGTGGGAGCAGCTGAGCATGCGTGGGATCGCCGCGCGTGCCGGGGTGAGCCGGGCGGCGCTGTCGCGGCGCTGGGCGTCCAAATCGCACCTGGTGCTCGACGCCCTGCTGGGCGCGACACCCGATCTTCGAGCCGTTCGTTGGCACCGACCGCACCGGCTGGATCGACTGGGTGATCACCGGCAGCGCGCAGCTGTTCTCCCGGCCCGACGTGCGCGAGGCGGCACCCGGCCTGCTCGCGGCGCTGCGCGACCACGAGGACCTGCGCGCCGCGCTGTGGCAGGGATTCGGTGGCCCGGCCGCGGAACTGTTCGCCGCGCACGGCGGCGCGGACGGCACGGCGTCCGACGAGCAGCGGGCGCGAGACCTCCTGGACGCCAAGGCGGTCCTGGTGCTCGCGTCCGGTGCGGCGCTGTTCTCGAGCCTCATCGCCCGGGACGACGACACACCCGAACTGCGCGCCCGCATCCGGGAACTGCTGGTGCCGGTGGCGGACAGGTCCGCGAGGGCGGACGAAGAGTAAACGTGCTCAGCCGATTTCGGCCTGCGTGAGCAGGTCGGGGGTGCTGGCGTCGCAGTCGGCGCCGACGACCAGCGCGGTGAGCGCCGGCGGGTGCGGTCCGGCCACCAGCATGAGGACGGCGTCGCCGCCGCGGAATCGCACCGCCCGGGTGCCCAGCACGGGGTCGTAGGTTCGATCCCGTTGGCCTGCAGGCAGGCCCCGCGGATCTGCGGATCGGCGAGGCGCCGACGTCCGCCCCGCCCTTCGCGCCGTGGACCAGCGCGAGCACCTGGTTGCTGTCGAGGTCGCTGCCGAGGTCGGCGACCGGGTCCACCGACGTCGTGGACGTGGGTGTCGCGATCACCTCCGGAGCCGTCGAGCCGGCGTCGTCGAGTCCGGTGAGCGCGAACACGAGGGCGACTGCCGCCGCCGTCGCGGCGACCGCGACGGTCATCCACGTCGCCGCGCGTCGTCGGGAGGGTGCGTCCGTCAGCGACGTGACCACACCGGCCGAACCGGCGTCCTGCTGTTCCAGAGCCGAGTCGATACGGGCCGCGATCTCCGGAGGAACGGGGGTACCGATGCTGTGATCGCGCCCCACCTCGCCCAGCCGGGCGGAGACGGCGTCGAGGGCGTCGAGTACCGCGAGCGCGTCGGAATCCTGCCGCACGAGCGGCCACAGGCGGGCGCTCACGTCCTCGGGTAGGACGCCGGCGTGCAGGTCGGCGAGCAGTTCCGCCGAGAACGGGGGCCGAGCATCTCTGCGCCGTCGTGGACCGCCATCTCACCTCCTACCCGCGGGTTCCGGGGCACGATCGTGCCTTCAATTGGTTCAGACGCGGGGAGATCAAGATCGGTTCCCTACATCTCGCAAGTATTCCAAATGCGAGGCCAGCTTGACGCGGGCGCGAGCGCACCGGCTCTTGACCGTCCCCTCCGGCACACCGAGCCGCTTCGCGGCCTCGGCCACCGAATACCCCTCCATGTCGACCGCGACGATCGCGGCCCGCTGCTCGGGCGGCAGCCGCAGCAGCGCCCGGTCGACGAGCAGCGCGGTCTCCCGCTCCGCGATGTGGTCCCGCTCGTCACGCGGATCGACGGTCTCGTCGGACGACAGCGACACCGTCGGTCGGGCGCGGTTCCGCCGGATCCGGTCGAGGCACGCGTTCACCACGATCGTGTGCAGCCAGCTGCGCACGGCCGCGTCCTCCCGGAACGACCCCGCCGTGCGGTGCGCGGACAGCAGCGCCTCCTGCAGCGCGTCGGCCGCGTCCTCGACGGTGTAGCTCGTTCTTCTCGCAACATGCCAAAGATGGTCGTAGTGCCTGCTCAGCAACTCCGCGAACGCGCCCCCGTCACCCGACGCGTGCGCTGCCAAGAGTTCTGCATCCGACAGACCAGCTTTGGCGACCCCCTGAAGATTCGCACCGGCGGATGTTAGCCGATCGGTTGCCCGGCGGTCCCGTTCGGGGACCGACGCGAATCCGGTCAGGATGCGGCCGTGAACGCCACCTCGGCGATCCCGGACTGGTTCTTTCCACCCGTCGTGCTCAGCCCGGTGATCCAGACGAGGACGTTCTTGGTGGCCTCGTCCGACTTCAGCGGGATGTCCGTCACGCCGTTCTGCAGCGTCGCGTTGCCGATCACCCGTGTCTGGTCGAGCGACGTGTTCGGCGACGGCGCGGTGCGGATCTCCACCTGCGTCCCCGGGCTCGGCGACGTGATCTGCATGCTCGTGAGCTTCGCGGCGTCGGGCAGCGTCACCATCAGGCCCACGCCGGGCTTGAGCGCCGGGAAGGGCTGGAAGTAGGCGTCGGTGTTCCAGACCGTCGTCGGGTTCCCGTCGATCGCCAGACCGGCGTTGGCGGCGTTGTCGGGCGTGCCCTGCGGCGAGAACACGGTCGCGCTCGCCGGCTTCACCGGCCCCGTCGCGGGCGCCGGCGCCACCGTGGTGGGCGCGGCGGCCGTCTCGGATGCCTCCGCCGATGTCGTCAGGCCGAGGTTCTGGTTCGTCAGCGGCTTGTCGGAGTTGCCGCCCGTCAGCAGGTTCGCCAGCCACCAGCCGATCAGCGCGAGCACCAGCACGGTGAGCGCGCCCAGCGAGACCAGCGCGATGAGGGTGCGGTTCGACTTCTGCTTCTCGGCCGCAACCGCCTCGGGATCGGCGAGCGCGTGGCTGTCGCTGCCCGGCACCCGCTGGCCCAGTCGCAGCGCCGGCATGAGATCAGTCTTCTGGTCCACGACCGTCGCCTGGTCGAGGATGTGCTGCACGGTCGCGGCCGCGCGAATGCCGCTGTCGCCGCCCAGTGCCCGCACCGCGACCGCGGAGATCTCGAACGGGACCTCGGGGCGCACCGCGCGCGGTTCGACCGGCCGGCCCGACGGGTCACGGTCGGCCGGACGCATGTCCTCGGACGACTCGGCGCCCGGCTCGCCCAGCGGCCACCGTGCCGTGATCAGGGCGTAGAGCATCGCGCCCAGACCCTTGACGTCGGCGGCCGGGTCGGCGTCGGACAGGGTTCCCGGGAACGCCATGACGGCGTCGCCGGCGGTGCTGATCCGGATCCGGTCGGGGTCGTCGATCGACAACGCGCTGCCGCCGCGGTGGGCGGCCTCCGCGGCCGACGCGAGCGCGCGCACGGCCCGGGCCGCACCGATCGGCGACGGCTCGGTCTCGGCCATCTCCTTCAGCGACCGGCCGGGCGTCCACTCGGCGACGACGATGCCGCCCGAGCTGCCGCGCACGACGTCGAGGACGCGGGCGAGGCCGGGCGAGTTGATCCGGCCCAGGCGCAGGGTGCGGGACAGGATCGCCTGGGGGCCGTCGGGGCCCGTCGCGGCCGGTCCCTCGGCCCGCTGCTCGGCGTCGACGAACGTGAGCGCGACCTCGCGGTCGAGCTTGATGTCGAGTGCCTGCCAGAACTGGAGCCCGCGGGCACCGCCGTGCGGTGCGAGCAGCCGGTAGCGGCCACCGGCCACCGACGCGCCCGCGATCAGCTGCGGTCCGCGCAGGCGGCGCGGTTCGGGGACGGCGCCGGTCACGCGCAGCGGCGGCAGCTGCGGCGAACCGATCGGGAAGACGCCGGTGTCGACGTTGAGGTCGCGACGGCGTCGGCGCTCGCGCTCCCGTGCCGCGTCTTCTGCTTCGGAAGCTGTTGCAGCAGAGCCGGTTTCGTCAGTGTCGTTCGTAGTGGGCGACGTCGTGGGCTGCTCGTCCGTCGTGTCCGCGGCGGAGGTGTCCGCCACCTTCGTGGTGCCGTTCTCGACGTCAGTCGCCGTGCCGGACTTCTTGTCGGCACCGTCGTCGTCGCTCACACGCGCTCCTTCTATGAACTCGTCGGGAATATAGTCCCCACCGACGTATGCCTCGCTGCGTCCAGGGTACGGGAGACCGTCCGGTCTATCGAGGGCCCGCGGGAGGTCGCGGATCACCGGAATCAATTCGGTATCAGGCTCGTACGACGATCCCACCGCGACCGGGGCCGGCGTCTCGTCGATTCCGGCGGCGCCGCGGCCGCGCAGCCCCGGGATCCTCCGCTGGACGGCGACCGTGATCGCGACGACCTCGGGCACCTTCGCGAGCCACATGAGGATGAACGTGACCACGAGCATCAGCGATCCGGTGATCGCGACGCGGATCATCGCGCCGGGCCCGCCGAAGTTCTCCGACAGCCGGTCCAGTCCGAGCAGCGTGTCCGCCGCGAACATCGCCACCGCGCCGGCCGCGGACGCGAGCAGCACCACCCACACCGTCTTGCCGACGTTCGACATCCTCAGGTCGCCGAGGCTGCGGTGCAGCAGGAACCCGCCGATGAACGCACCGGCCACGTACGCCAGCCCGTTCGCGACACCGAGCAGGATCACCACCTGCTGGCTGTCCGACGCGAGCACCGGTGCCAGCGCGGAGAGCGCGATCTTCACACCGGTGATGCCGAGCACGATCCACGTCGGGTCCAGGCCTGCTCGCGCGCATAGAACACGCGCAGGTGGATCAGCACCAGCGAGTACGGGATGAGCGTGAACGCCGACCAGCTGACGGCCTCGCCGAGCCGTTGGGCATTGCCGGTGCCGAAGTTGCCGTAGCCGTACAGCGCCTGTCCGATCTGGGGACCGGCGAACGTGAAGAACGTGATGACCGGGATCAGCGCGATCATCGTCAGGCGGGTCGCGACGGACAGGTCGTCCACGACGGCCGGGGTGTCGTCGGCGGCCGCGTTGCGGCTGAGCCGCGGCATGATCGCGGTCAGGACGGTGACGCCGAGGACGCCGTACGGCAGCTGCAGCAGCAGCCACGCGTTGGAGTAGATCGCCGGACCGGCCTCATCGGCGTGCGCCGAGACGCGGGTCGCGAACATCATGCCGAGCTGGCTGATCAGCACGTACAACACGATCGCGACGGCCATGCCGCCGAACTGCTTGAGACGGTCGTCGAGGCCCCACAGCGGGCGCAGCGAGACGCCCTGCTTGCGGATCGCGGGCAGCAGGCTCACGGCCTGCGTCACGACACCGGCGGTCACGCCGAGGCCGAGCAGCAGCACGTGCGGGTCGCTGATGCTCACCGGGTCGAGTGAGATCTCACCCGGCAGCAGCCAGTACGCCGTGAGGATGGCGAGCACCACCAGGTTGTTCAGGACCGGCGCCCACGCGCCCGGTTTGAACACCTGCCTTGTGTTCAGGATCGCGGTGAGCAGCGCCGAGAGTCCGTAGAACAGGACCGCCGGCAGCAGCAGGAAGACCAGAGCCGTGGTCAGCTCGGTGTTGACCTCGCCGTCCTTCGGCAGGAAGACGTAGGTCGTCAGGAGCGGCGCGGCAGCGGTCGCGAACAGCGTCGCCGTGCCCAGCAGCGCGAGCGCCGCCGTGAAGAGTCTTCGGATGAACGCGGCGCCCTGATCCTCGTCCTCCTGTTCGGCCCGGACCAGCACCGGCACCACGATCGCCGTGAGCACCGCGCCGAGCACGAGCTCGGAGATCATGTTCGGGATCTGGCTGGCGACGGTGAACGCACTGGCCACGGCCGGGCCGAGCGCCGTCAGCAGCAGCAGCTGCTTGAGGAAGCCGGTCATGCGGCTGATCAGCGTCGCGATCGCGATCGACCCCGTGGCCGCGAGGAGGCTCTTCTTCTGCGGTTCCTTCTCGGCGACAGCCTGCGGCTGTGTCTGCGGCTGCTTCTGTGTCACCGGTGCAGCTGCAGTTGTCGGTGCGGGTGCCTGCGTCGGCCGCGGGGGCATGGGGCCGGGCGGACCGACCCGGGGCGGCATCGGGCGCGGGGGCACCGGACGCGGACCACCCTGCGGGGCAGGACGCGGACCCCCGGCGGCATCGGCCGCGGACCGTTCGGCGGCATCTGCCGCGGCGGCATCCGGTGCGGGCCACCCTGGGGCGGCCGCGGCGGGTTCGGCATCGGAGCGTTCGGCGGCATCGGCCGCGGGGCGCCCGGCGGAGGCACGGGACGCGGTCCTCCCGGCGGCACGGGCCGCGTGCCGCGCGGTGGCATGGGGCGCGGCGGGTTCTGCGGCCGCGAGCCCGGCGGCATCGGCGGCTGTCCCTGGTCACGCGTCGGCCGTGGGCGCGGCGGCTGCGAGGTCCCCGGCTCACGAGGAGTCGGCTGCGCCGACGACCGATAGCCCTCGCCGGGAGAGTTCTCGGTCATTGACGTTCATACCCTTCGTCGGCTCGATCCGGCTGGCCACGGAACCGGTGCCAGAGTCGGCGCCCGGCGAGGAACAGCAGGAGTGCACCAGCACACGCGGTAATTATCGCCAAAGCTTGCCCGTACGCATTCGACCGCACCGTGACAGAAGTCTGTTCGCCCAGCTCATGGCCACTTTCGGTGGTCAATGAGAAATCCACCACCATGGTCCGCGAGTCGGAGATCTCGGCCGGTACCTGAAGCGACCGGCTGCCGCGGGGCGGCAGCTGCTGTGGCCCGATGTCGGTGATCCGCACCCCTTCCGGGGCGTCGACCTGCAGTTGGACATTGATCGCCACCGGCAGGTCGTTGCGTGCCACCAGCAGCAGTGGGCTCTGCTCGGACGCGAGCGTGTACACGCCGCCCGGGGCGAGGATAGTGACCGCCGCGTACATGCCGTCGATCGCGTGCGCGACGTTGCCGACGCGCGTGTGGGCGTCCTGCTCGGCGGCGGTGGCCGTCGCGGTGCTCTGGTCCCGCCGTCCGGACAGGCTCATCGCCCGCAGCAGGTCCTCGCGCAGCGGGGCCATGAACCGGGTTGGCGTCAGCGCCGCCTGCGGGTCCTCGACCAGCGCCTGCTTCATTTGGTCGATGCGCGGGCTCTGCATCCCCACGCCCCATTCGATGGATTCGGGGGTGCCGTCGACGATCGCGCGCTGCGGGTAGGCCAGATCGGCGACGTCCGCCGTCGTGGGCCGCTGCTCGGCGACCTTTTGCAGCGGGCGTGCGGTCGCGAGACCCGACCGGAGCAGGGTGGCGACGGTCGACAGGACCGCGGAGGCCTCGTTGCCGTCGGCGGACCACTGCTGCGGCGGGACGATCAGCATCGACCGGTCCGACGTGCGGCTCGCGGCGGTGGCGCCCGACGAACTGCCCGAGCCCTGCAGCGACATCCAGGTCATCGCGCCCAGAGCGTCCTGCAGGCGGGCCGTGCGCGAGTCCCGATCCAGGTTGTAGCGCGCTCGCTCGGGAACGTACGACGGCGTCTGCGGGTCGGAGCCGACCGCGGCCAGCGCGGCGGCCGCCGAGACGTCGAACAGGGCGGCGTCGACGGCGTCCTCGCCGCCGCCCGCGATCGTCACCGTCCGCCCCGACGACGGCGTGGACTCGACCGCATTCGCCGCCAGCAGCGTCGTGGTGGGCCCGAGCCCGTGCAGCATCTGCGCCGACGACTCGTCGAGGACGCCCGCGTCGGGCCAGGTCACGTGCCGCAGCGAGGTCACCCCGAGGATCGTGTCGACGATGTCGGCCGGCGACTGCAGCGCGCTCCGGGTCAGGGTGTCGTCGCCCAGCCGGCTCAGCGCCGCGAGGTCGACCTGCGCGAACGGCACCGCGGTGATGCACATCTTCCGGGCGAGCGTCTCGAGCCGCTCCAGCCACGCCGCGGCCGCGTCACGTCCTACGCCGTCGTGCGCGGGGCCGGTCGGATTCGCCGGATCGTCGACCACCAGGTAGCCCTGGGTCATGTTGCTGACGGTGATCAGCAGGTCGGGGTCGACGGCCAGGCACATGCTCTCGGTGAGCCGATGGTCGCGGTCCATGTCGGGGCCGGTCGCGATCTCGGCGGCGCCGAGCAGTTGGTCGAGTCGGCCGCCCTTCGAGAGGGAGCCCGCGAGGTCGTCGTCGGCCAGCCGCACCTTCTCGTTGACCGATCCGGGGACCCCGGCGGCCAGCTGCGGCTCGTCGGCGAGCGGCCACAGCATCGTGACCGCCAGCGGGTTCGAGGTGTCCGGGGGAACCGGGGCGGTCGGCGAGGTCGAGGCCGAACCCTGCGGGGTGCTGTCCGAGGTGCCCGGCACGTGCGGCAGACCCAGCACCGGGAGCAGGAACCGGGCGTCGTCGAGGCGCGCCTGCCCGCCGTAGGCGGGGGTGCCGTTGACGTTGACCAGCAGCGGGTAGACGCCGGGTTCGGTGATGTCGAGGGACGACCCGGTCAGCGAGCGCAGCGGCAGCGACAGCGTGAACTGCTTCCGCTCCCCCTCGGCGAGGCTGTCCGCGACCTCGACGAACGGCCGACGACGTCGAACTCGCCCTGATCGAGCTCCAGCGACGTGCGCAGCTCCAGGCTCGAGGCCACCGCGGGGGCCCGCTGGAGCCGGACGCCGATGTCGGTGACCGGGCGGTCGCCGACGTTCGTGACGGTCCCGGTGACGGTGACGACGGGTTCGGTCGTGGTCGTCACCGTGGTGGGCGTGACGTCGTCGATGTGCAGGTTCAGGAACTCGGGCTGCGCCCGGGACTTCGTCACCGGCACCCGGGTGGTGGACGTGGTCGTCTCGGACGCCGTTCCGGTCGACGTCGTGGTCTGCGCGGATGCGGAACCGGCGCCGATGGTGCCGAGCAGCACGGAACCGATCAGCATCAGGACGAGCGTCAGCGCCGTGAGGACACTGGCACCGGATCGTCGCCATGCCGGACGCGATGCCACTGTCATTCCGCGTCGGACCCCCTGGTGCGTGAGGGTTCCATGTCCGCGATCAGTTGGCCGGCGATCTCCGCGAGCTTGCGCTCGTCGGCGTAGGCGAGGCGGGAGTCGAGTTCGGACAGCGGCACCCAGGCCACTTCGGTGACCTCGATGTCGGCGTCGGACAGCTCACCGCCGAGCGACCGCATCAGGTAGTGGTGCACGGTCTTGTGGACGCGCCGGCCTTCGGTGACGAACCAGTAGTCGATGCTGCCGAGGGAGGCGACGACGGCACCACGGATGCCGGTCTCCTCGGCGACCTCGCGCATCGCGGTCTGTTCGGCGGTCTCACCCTGCTCGATGTGGCCCTTCGGCAGCGACCACAGCAGGCGTCCGCGGCGGTCGGTGCGTCCGATGAGGGCGGCGCACAGTTTGTCCCGGGGGCCGCCGAGGCCGTCGACGACCAGTCCTCCGGCGGAGGTTTCGCGCACGGTCCGCATGTGCGGGGTGGCGGATCCGGCGCCCGCGCCGCGCCGCCGCGAGGAGCGGCGGTTACGGTTGGCACGTTCGGCGGCGGACACCTCATTGATCGTAGTTGACAAATCAGGAGCGGCCGGACTCCCACGCCCGCGTGGGTGAGGGGCCACTGCATGCGCATTCCGCTATTTGTCGACCTCGGTAAAGTTTGCTCACGTGAATGCCCCCACCTCCGACGCCGAACGGCGTGCCCGACTGCTCCGCGGTGCGCACGAGACCCTCAGCGCCCTGTCGGACGTCCTGACCCCGCTGGGGGCCAGGTTCGCCGCCGCCGGACACGAGCTGTACCTGGTGGGCGGCAGTGTGCGCGACGCGGTTATGGGCCGCCTCGGCACCGACCTCGACTTCACCACCGACGCGCACCCCGAGCAGGTGCAGCAGATCCTGCGCGGCTGGGCCGACAACCAGTGGGACACGGGCATCGCGTTCGGCACGATCAGCGCGGCCAAGGGCGCCGATCAGATCGAGATCACGACCTACCGCACCGACACGTACGACGGCGTGACCCGGAACCCGGAGGTGCAGTACGGCACCACCCTCGACGAGGACCTCGTTCGCCGCGACTTCACGGTCAACGCGATGGCGGTCCGGGTGGACGGCACCGGCACGTTCGAGTTCGTGGATCCGCTGAACGGGTTGGACGCGCTGCTCGAGGGCGTCCTCGACACCCCCGCGGCCCCGGAGATCTCCTTCAACGACGACCCGCTGCGGATGCTGCGCGCGTGCCGCTTCGTCTCGCAGCTCGGGTTCACGCTCGCGCCGCGGGTGCATCAGGCGATCGTCGACATGGCCGGGCAGATCGAGCGGATCACCGCCGAGCGGGTGCACGCCGAGCTCGACAAGCTGATCCTGGGCGAGTACCCGATCGATGGCATCAACGTCATGTGCGAGACGGGGCTCGCGGAGCGGGTGATCCCCGAGATTCCCGCGATGAAGCTCGAGATCGACGAGCATCACCAGCACAAGGACGTGTACTGGCACTCGCTGACCGTGCTCAAGCAGGCGATCGACCTCGAGGACGGCGACCCGGACCTGGTGCTGCGCTGGGCTGCGCTGCTGCACGACATCGGCAAGCCCGACACCAAGCGCAACGAGGCGGGCGGCGGCGTCAGCTTCCATCACCACGAGGTGGTCGGCGCGAAGCTGGTCCGGCGGCGGATGCGGGCGCTGAAGTACTCCCGGCAGATGGTCGAAGAGGTCGGCCAGCTCGTGTTCCTGCATCTGCGGTTCCACGGATACGGCAAGGGGCAGTGGACGGATTCGGCAGTCCGCCGCTACGTCACCGACGCCGGTGACCTGCTGCCGCGGCTGCACAAGCTGGTGCGTGCCGACTGCACCACCCGCAACAAGCGCCGTGCCGCGGCGCTGCAGGCCACCTACGACGACCTCGAGGTGCGGATCGACCGGATCGCCGAGCAGGAGGACCTGGCGCGGGTGCGCCCGGACCTGGACGGCAACGCGATCATGGAGCTGCTCGGCATTCCCGCCGGCCCGCAGGTGGGCAAGGCGTGGAAGTTCCTCAAGGAGCTGCGCCTCGATCGCGGCCCGCTCGACCGCGACGAGGCGGAGGCGGAGCTGTTGAAGTGGTGGGCCGAGCAGCCGAAGGCTTGATCAACGAGCTTCGGTGGCGCCACCGGCGCACGATGGGGCGGTGGCTTTCGTCGACACCCCACTGACGCTCTCTACCGCGGTCACTTCGTGGCAGTTGGACGTCCCCACCCTCGTTGTCGTGGGAGCGATCGGCGCTGCGTACTGGCGGGCGAACGTGGTGGCGGCGCGCCGCGGCGGCGGGGTGGGACCGGGGCGTCGTAGCTGCTTCCTGCTCCTGGGGTGCGCGCTGTGGCTGCTGACCGCGGTCAGTTTCATCGGCGTCTACGCCGACACCCTGTTCTGGGTGCGGGCACTGCAGGTCGTGCTGCTGTTCTTCATGGTGCCGTTCGGGTTGGCGCTCGGGAAACCGGTCACGGTGTTGCGCGACGCGCTCGGCGATTCGGGACGCGCGCGGCTCGACGCGGTGTTGGCCGGTCGGGCCGCGCGGATTCTGACCTACCCGGCGACGACGTCGATCGCGGTCCTCGTCACGCCGTGGCTGCTGTACCTGACCCCCTGGTATCCGGCGGTCCTCACGAACGAGTGGGTCGACCAGCTCACCAGGCTCGCCCTCGTGGTGATCGGTTTCGCCTACTTCTATTCACGCATCCAGGTCGATCCGGTCCCCCACCGGTATCCGCAGTTGATCTCGATGGGCATCACCATCGCCGAGGTGCTCGGCGACGGGATTCTCGGGATCGTGATCTGGCTGGGTCCCGAGATCGCTGTTGAGTACTACAGCCAGTTCACGCGCACCTGGGGGCCGAGTCCGCGCACCGACCAGTCGATCGGCGCGGGGATCCTGTGGCTGCTCGGCGACGTGATCGGGATCCCGTTCCTGCTCGTGCTGATGCGTGCCTTCACCGTCGACGAACGCGCGAGCGCTGCCGCGATCGACGCCGAGCTGGACGAGCTGGAGCTCGCCGAGGGCATCGAGGGCACGGAGGGCACGGAGGGCGCCGCGTCCGGTGCGCAGCACGCGACCGATACGCCGGCTCAGGCGCCGACGTCGAAGTTGTGGTGGGAGAACGATCCGCAGATGCAGGAGAGGTTTCGGCGGGAATCGGGGCGGTAGCGACCGGTCCCCTATGACCGAATCGCAGATTCGGATCGGATCGATTGTTGGTCCCGCATCTGCGGATCTAGACTCCGTGGATGCCGACATTCGGATACGCGACGCGGCCCAGTTGCTCGGTGTCAGTGACGACACCGTCCGGCGGTGGGTCGACGCCGGCACCCTCGACGCGCACAAGGACGACACCGGCCGCATGGTCGTCGACGGGAAGCAGCTCGCGGAGTTCGCCCGCGCCAACGCGGCGCCGGCGCCCGAGAACCCGCTCGGCGTGGGCAGTTCGGCGCGCAACCGTTTCGTCGGCCTGGTCACCCGGGTGGTCGCCGACGGTGTCATGGCCCAGGTGGAGATGCAGTGCGGACCGTTCTCGGTCGTCTCGCTGATGAGTGCGGAGTCGGCGCAGGAGTTGAAGCTCGAGCCGGGCAGTGTCGCGGTCGCCGTGGTGAAGGCGACGACCGTGATCGTCGAGACGCCGGGGGCATCGTCGTGAGGCGCCTGCGGGTCGCGGTCGTGGCGCTCGTCGCGGTCCTGGCGACGGCGGTCGCCGGGTGCAGTGCGGGCGAGACGGAGGCCGGCACCCAGCCGAGCACCGACCCCGGCACCCAGCCCGTCGAGTCGATCACGGTGTTCGCGGCGGCGTCGCTGCGGTCGACGTTCACCGAACTGGGGCGGCGCTTCGAGGCCTCGCACCCCGGGACGCGGGTGGTGTTCAACTTCGGCGGCTCGTCCGATCTGTTCACGCAGCTGGACCAGGGCGCACCGGGCGACGTCTTCGCGTCCGCGGACACGGCGAACATGACCAAGGCGCGCGGCGCCGGCCTGACGGCGGCCGACCCGGTGAACTTCGCCACCAACGTGCTGACCATCGCTGTCCCGCCGGGCAATCCGGCGAACATCACGTCCTTCGCGGACCTGGCGAGGCCCGGCGTGAACCTGGTCGTCTGCGCGCCGCAGGTGCCGTGCGGCACCGCGACACGCAGGGTCGCGGACGCGGCCGGGGTGCGACTGTCCCCGGTGAGCGAGGAGTCCTCGGTCACCGACGTCCTCGGCAAGGTCGTCACCGGCCAGGCCGACGCCGGACTGGTCTACGTCACGGACGTCGCCGGTGCCGACGGCAAGGTCACCGGCATCCCGTTCCCGGAGGCCGTGAGGGTCGTCAACACCTACCCGATCGCGGTGCTGAACAAGTCCGAGCATCGGGACTTGGCAGGCGAATTCGTCGCACTCGTCATCGGCCGGAGGGCCGACGGGTACTGTCCGACGCCGGATTCGGCACGCCGTGATCGGCCGGCCGCCGGGGCGGATCCCGGCCGGACTCCCGGCCTGGATCTTCGTTCCGGCGGCCGTGGGCAGCCTCCTGGTGGTGCTGCCGCTCGTGGCGATGCTCGTCGGGGTGGACTGGTCCAACTTCGTCGCGCTGGTGACGTCCGAATCATCCTTGGCCGCACTCGAACTGAGCTTGAAGACGGCGTCGGTCAGCACGCTGCTGTGCGTCGTGCTGGGGGTGCCGATGGCACTCGTGTCGGCGCGGTGCCGGTTCCCGGGCTTGGCGGCGCTGCGCGCGCTGGTGCTGCTGCCGCTCGTATTGCCGCCGGTCGTGGGCGGTCTGGCGCTGCTCTACACGTTCGGGCGGAAGGGGTTGGTCGGCCGCCACCTCGAGGTCGCGGGCATCCAGATCGCGTTCTCCACCACCGCGGTGGTGCTGGCCCAGACGTTCGTCGCGCTGCCCTTCCTCGTGATCAGCCTCGAGGGTGCCCTGCGCACCGCCGGACGCCGCTACGAGGCCGTCGCCGCGACGCTGGGGGCGCCGCCGACCACCGTGCTGCGCCGGGTGACGGTGCCGCTGGTGCTGCCCGGCCTGGTGTCCGGCGCGGTGCTCGCATTTGCCCGCGCGCTCGGTGAATTCGGGGCCACCCTCACGTTCGCCGGCAGCCTGCAGGGGTCACGCGCACCCTCCCGCTCGAGATCTACCTGCAACGCGAGACCGACCCGGAGGCCGCGGTGGCGCTGTCGCTGGTGCTGGTCGTCGTGGCCGTCGCGATCGTCCTCGGTGCCCGGACCCGACGCGCGGCGGGTTCGCTGTGACCGGCCTCGAGGTGCGCGCACGTGTCGAGTCACGCGGACTCGACGTCGAACTCGCGGTCGCGCCCGGCGAGGTGCTCGCCGTGCTCGGGCCCAACGGTGCGGGCAAGTCCACGCTGCTCGACGTCGTCGCGGGTCTGCTGCGGCCCGACGGCGGCCGTGTCGTGCTCGACGACCGGGTCCTCACGGACACCGCGAGTGATGTTGCGGTGCAACCACACCGTCGATCGGTGGCGCTGCTCGCGCAGGAGCCGCTGCTGTTCCCGCACCTGACGGTGCGGGAGAACGTCGCGTTCGCGCCGCGCAGCGCCGGGCATGGCCGTCGCGAGTCGTACGCGGCCGCCACACGGTGGCTCGAGGAGGTCGACGCGGTCGCGCTCTCGGACCGCCGGCCACGGCAGCTGTCCGGCGGTCAGGCGCAGCGGGTCGCGGTGGCGCGGGCGCTGGCCGCGGCACCCGGACTGCTGCTGCTCGACGAGCCGATGGCCGCCCTCGACGTCGGCGCCGCCCCGGCCGTGCGGTCGCTGCTGCGCCGCGTCCTGCGAACCGGAGACCGGACGGCGATCCTCGTGACTCACGATGTGCTGGATGCGCTTTCGCTCGCCAACCGAGCGGTTGTGGTCGACGGCGGACGAATCGTCGAGGAGGGGGCGGTGGATCGGGTGCTGACCCGTCCGCGAAGCGCCTTCGCGGCGCGGATCGCCGGGATCAACCTGCTGTCGGGCAAGGTCGGCGCCGACGGCCTGGACACCGTCGCCGGGCCCGTTCACGGCATCACCGAGGACGGATGTGTTCCCGGTGACCATGCCGTCGCGGTGTTCGCTCCCGCCGCGGTCGCGATCCACCGAATCCGCCCGGAAGGTAGCCCGCGCAACATGTTCCACGTGCGGATCGCGGAGATCGAGGGCCGGCAGGGGCCGGGCGGACACGGTCACGCCATCCGCGTGCGGGCCGAGGACCACCGCGACGGTTCCCCCGGGCTCATGGCCGATGTCACGGCGGTCGCCGTCGCCGAACTCGACCTCGCCCCCGGTGACGACGTGTGGTTCGCGGTCAAGGCCACCGAGGTGGCGATGTATCCGGGTGGTCCCGCCCCCGGCGTCTAGCGAACCGCGTGCGGTTTCGGGAAGCGCCTGTTCTTCGCCCCGCATTCGGTCCGGGTTCATCGGGCCCGCTGCCGCGCGTCACCTGCCTTCCATAGCTTTCACGCCGTCGCGCACCGCGTCTGCAGACCGCCTTCGAGGAGGGATCCCCAACCCGTGAACCGACCGCTGATCATCGCGCACCGCGGAAACTCCTCGGTGGCACCGGAGAACACGATGCTCTCGTTCCGTTCGGCCGTCCTGGCCGGCGCGGACATGATCGAGATCGACGTGCACGTCGATCGGGACGTACCGTCGTCGTGATCCACGACGACACCGTCGACCGCACCACCGACGGGACCGGCGCGGTGGCCGACCTCGGCACCGAGCAGATCCGCGGCCTGGACGCGGGAGTCTGGTTCGCCGCGGAGACGGCCGGGCAGCGGGTGCCGCTGCTGGCGGACGTCGTGGATTTGCTGGTCGCGCACCCCCACCTGAGGTTGCTCCTGGAGTTGAAGGGTGAGTGGGCGCCCGCTCAGGTGCAGCGGATGCTCGCGGACCTGGAACCGGTCGTTCCCCGTGTCTTGCCGCAGAGCTTCGACGTGCCCACCGTGCGGGCGCTCGCGGACGTCGCCCCCGACGTGCCGCGCGGCCTGCTGGTGGTCACGGTCGACGACGAGGCCTTGGCGTTGTGCGCGGAACTCGAGGTGGCGGCGTGCAATCCGTACGTCGGATTCGTGCAGGACGACATCGGCGTGATCGCGAAGCTGCACGCCGCCGGGCTGCAGACCATGGTGTGGACCGCGAACGATCCGGTGCAGTGGCAACGGCTGGTGGACGCCGGCGTGGACGGCGTGATCACCGACCGGCCGGACCGGCTGGCCGGGTGGCTCGACGCCTCGCGGTGAACCGGCCGAATGTCACATGCGTCCAGTTGGACTGAACGCGTGTGACATTCGGTCGAACCGCGGGGTTGTCCACAGGCGTGGGTGGCGCCGACGCAGGCTGTGGATAACCCCTGTCCGGTGTGCTCTTCGGTCCCGCCGGGTCCGGTAGCGTCCGGCCCGGAGGGAAACCGAACGGGGGATGCCGATGTCGGAGGTGTGGGTCGACCCGGGAATGCTCGTCGACACCGCGCGGGTCGTGGCGGTACTCGGTGACGGTGTGGACGCGGCGAAACCTGGATATTTACAAGCTGATTCGTCCATGACCGGGTCACGAGCGATGGCCGCGTGCGGCACGGGTAACCGCGCGGCCGCCCGCGCCGTGGCGGTCGTCGGCGACGGCCTGCGCCGGTGGGCGACGACGGCGGATCGGTCGGCGGCCGAGTACACGCGTGTGGACGAGGCGACCGCGGGACGCCTGGTCGAGGTGGGTCGTGTCCTCCCGGTGGCGGGCGACGGCCGGTGACGGCGGTGACCGTGTCGCAGGCGCGGTCGTGGACTCCGCCGTGCTGGCCCGGCAGGCCGACGAGTGGCGGCGGTGCCACGACGTCCTGGACCGGGACCTGGACGCGTTCGCGCGGGCCGTGGAGACCACCCGGGAGGGTTGGGGCGGCAGCGCCGCCGACGCGGCGCGGGGACGGGCCGATGAGATCCTCACGCTCGGAACGCGGACGGCATCGGCCCTGGCCGCGGCCGCGGCAGCGGCGGACGACGCGGCGGGCGGACTCGACCGCGGCCGGGCCGCCGTGCTCGCGGCCGTCGACGCCGCGCACATGGAGGGGTTCGACGTCGGCGACGACGGTGCGGTGTGGGTGTCGTCCGCGATGGGCCCGACATTCGTGCTGTCGGGGACGGCCGGGCTGTTCGCCCGTGCCGTGCTCGAGCGTCGGGCCGGTCAGCATCGGGCGGTGATCGGGGCCGCGCTCGGCGAGCTGAGTGCGGCCGACGGGCGGGCACGGTCGTCGATCGATTCGGCGTTCGCGCAGCTGCCGCGCGACGGTGATCCGGGGACCGGATGGATTGGTGTGCAGTCCGTTCCGCCGCCTCCGCCGGTCGGTGCGGCCCCGCCGGACAATCGTGCGTGGTGGGACTCGCTGACCCCGTCGCAGCGACAACTGCTGCTCGAGACGTCACCCGACGTGATCGGTGACCGTGACGGACTTCCCGCCGAGGCCCGGCACCACGCGAACCTCGCCCGGCTTCCGGCCGAGCGCGCCGCACTGGAGGAGGCGCGCCGGCCGCTGCTCGACCGGGTCACCGGCTTCGGCGGTTTCGAGGCACAGGCGGCGCGGCGTGAACTGGCGGACGTGGCGGGGCGGCTCGCGGACCTCGACGCGATCGAGCGAGCCCTGCGCGACCACCCGGACCGGCAATTGCTGCTGCTCGACGCGCGCTCGGGCGAGCAGGTTCGGGCCGCGGTGGCCGTGGGTGATCCGGACGCCGCCGACCACATCGCGGTGACCACACCGGGGATGAACGCCGGTGTGCGCGCGACGCTCGGTTCGATGGCGGACGAGGCCGCGGCACTGCGGCAGGAGGCGCAGGCTCAGCTCGGGTTGGCGGGGCGCGGGCAGGAGACCGTGTCCGCCGTCGCGTGGATCGGCTACGACCCACCCCGGACGTCGGGCAGCATCACCGACGCCGCCCGTGGCGGACTGGCTGTGGCACAGGAGGATCGGGCCCGCGCGGGTGCCGTGACTCTCGCCCGGTTCTACGACGGCCTCGGCGTCGCGCACACCGGGTCGGACCCGCACATCACCGCGATCGGGCATTCGTACGGCTCCGTCACCACCGGCCTCGCGCTCCGGGAACCCGGCCGGCATCCGGTCGACGACCTCGTGGTCTACGGGTCGCCCGGCCTGGTCGGCGTGCGCTCGCCGAGTGATCTCGGACTGGGGCCGGACGCGCGTACGAGATGACCGCGGACGGCGACGTGATCGCGCGGCTCGACCGGTTCGGCCCCGGCCGTTCGGTGGTGGACCGTACGCGACCGACGGGTTCACGCATCTCGGGACGGAGGCCGTCACGACACCCGACGGGGTGCGCCGCGACGGGGCCGCCGGGCACAGCGAGTACCCACGCATCGGGGACGACGGGCACCTGCGCACCAGCGGCTACAACCTGGCGGTGGTCGTCGCCGGCCTCCCCGAGCGGGCGATCGTCGTACGTGGAATCCCGGACGGAACCGAATGACCCCGCCCCGCGTCCACCCAGGTATGGGAGCACTCGAGTACTGGTTCGGCACCGGCGACGGCGACCCGACCGTGTGGTCGTCGGCGGCGGATCTGGACCTCGACGGGGACGGCGAGTTCGATTCGGTGCGTCTGGATTTCGATGGTGACGGCCTGCTCGACGACGCGATGTGGGATGTCGACGGCGACGGGGTGGTCGACCGCGCGGTCCTGGACGTGGGGAGGTCGTCGGTCCGCTGGTTCGCCGATCCGGCGCGCGCCGGCGTCTGGGCGCAGGAGGTGCCGCGGGAGCCGGTCCCGCCCACCCCACCGCCGGGCCCGTCGGGGCGGCGCAGCGTCGACCACGACGGTGACGGTGCGGTCGACGACGCCGTCGTGGACTTCGACGGCGACGGGTTGCCGGACGTGGTGCTGGTCTCGACACGTGATGGCGCCCGATACGACACGGTGCTGGTCGCCGAGGAGGACCCGGACCGGCTGTCGGTGCGGCTGACCGACAGCGACGGTGACGGCCGCCTCGACACGGTGCACCGGGGCGGGGCGTGAGGACTCAGTCGACGGTGCGGCGGGAGTTGAGCGCGATCCCAGCGACACCGAGTGCGTAGATGCCGGCGGCGGTGAGGACCAGCCCGAGCGATTGTCCGTCCGGTGCGACGACGGTGGCCGCGGCGGCGAGCGACGCGCAGAACGCGATGTTGAAGACGGTGTCCTGCAGTGCGAAGACCTGTCCCCGGCGGTCGTCGTCGATGTCGATCTGCATCGCCGCGTCGCCGGTGAGTTTGACGGTCTGGCCGGCGAACCCGAGCAGGAACGCGCCCACGAGCAGCAGCGGCTGGGACAACGACGCGATGAGCGTGGCCTGTACGACGGTCGCGAAGACGAGCGCCACGGTGACGGTGCGCGAGCGTCCCAGGCGGGGATCAGCCACGGCGTCGCGAGCGCCGCCAGCAGCATGCCGGCGGCGGTGGCACCCACCGCGACGCCGAAGCCGGCGAGGCCGCCGGGCAGGGTGGACCCGGCCGCCGGGTGGCGCAGGATGAGCACCATCAGGAGCGTGTTGATGCCGAACGCGATGCGGTGGACACCGATTCCGATCATCGTCGTTGTCACGCCGGGGCCCCCACACCGCCGTCGCGCCGATGCGCAGACCCGACAGGACCGCGGTGACGGTCCCGATCGATGCCGCCGCGCCGGAGTCCACGTCCGTGGGTCCGAGAGCGTGGAGCGCGAAACCGCTCACCGCCCACGCCGCGATCACCGAGCCCACGGCCCCGGCCGCCACCGCGACGCCGGATCCCAGGTCGCCCTCCCTACCACACCGATGATCGTCACCGCCGTCGCGGCGCCGAGGGCGGAGAACACCGACCCGACGGTGGCGAGCACGGAATTGGTTGGCACCAGCCAACTCTGACGAACGACGTGGGGTAGGGACGCGGAGGCGCCTGCGAGGACGAACCGGCTGACGCCGATCGCGGCGAGCGCCAGGATCAGCAGTGGCGTCTCCCCGGCCCCGGCGATCAGGAGGGCGGCGATGATGAGGATGAGGCTGCCGCGCAGCAGGCTTGCCCACAGCAGTACCGCGCGGCGGTCCCAGCGGTCGAGCAGCGCGCCCGCGAAGGGGCCGATCACCGAGTACGGCAGCAGTAGCACCGCGAAGCCGGCCGCGATCGCGAGCGGTTCGGTCTGGCGTTCCGGGTTGAACAGGATCGCGCCGCCGAGCGCGGCCTGGAACAGTCCGTCGCCGAACTGGCTGGCGAACCGGACCGCCGTCAGTCGCGCGAGGCCCGGCGAGTGGCGCAGCGTCGTCGCGGCGGCCGCCCACGACCCCGGACCGAACTCCATCTGCGCACACGGTGACCCTATCGGTCGGCGCGGGCCGTCAACTCGTTCCGCCACCACCGGACGGTCTCGGCGGCGGCCTCGTCCAGTGGGGTGGGCGCCAGGTCCAGCACCTGCTCGCTGCGGTGCGAGTCGATGACGAACGGGGCCTCGAACTGGTACAGCGTCTCGGCCAGTTCCCGTGTGGGGCGGTGTACCGCGCCGACGGTCCGCAGCAGCCACCCCGGCAGCGTCCCCACCTTCGGCGCGGGCACCTGCGCCGCGTCCGCGAAGGTCTCGACCATCTGCCGCTGCGTCACCGCGGGCGCGGTGGGCGCGTGCAGCACCGTGTTCCACAGCCGGGTGTCGTGCGCCGCGGCGATCATCGCCGCCGCCAGGTCCGGCACATACGTGAACGAATGGACGACGTCGGCGCGTCCCATCACGCGAATGGTCTTCCCGGCCAGGACCGACGGCACCATCCGCTCCCCCGCGTGCGCCCGCGGACGTGCGGTCCGAAGAAGTCGGACGCGACGACGCTGACCGTGGGGACCGGGTGCGCGGCGCGGGCCGCGAGCAGTCGGGTGCGGACACCGAGCTTGCCGGTGCTCGCGGTGCGGGGCTGTCCTCGGTCATCGGGCCGTCCGGTCGGCCGTACGAGTAGAGGCTCTCCGGGAACACCACGACGGCCCCGATGCGCTGCGCGGCGTCCATCACCACCTGCTCGGCGGGGGCAGTTCGCGCTCCCAGGCCCGGGCGTCGTACGCGGAGCCGTGGATGCAGTGGAAGACCGCGGTGGCCCCCTCCAGAGCCGGTGCGAGGGCTGCGGGATCGGAGACGTCCACCTTCCGGCGCTCGATCCGCGGATGGACCGGCCCGCTGCCCGAGCGGGTCAGCACCCGCACGTCGTGGCCGGCGTCGGCCAGTTGCTCGGCGACGGTCCAGCCGACGGGTCCGGCCCCGGTCACTACCTGCAGATTCGACATGGCGTGCTCGCTTTCTCGAGGAGATTTCCAGAACCGAGAGCACTGCTCTCTGTTCTCACAATGCGCGCTCACTCACGCGTTGTCAAGAGCGGTGCTCTCTTTGTTGACAGTGCTCTCGTTTCTCGGGCAGGGTGGGGCATGACCGTCACCCCGCGCGAACGCGCCCGCGAGCAGACGCTCGCCGAGATCACCCGCATCGGACGCGAACACCTGGCCACGCGCGGCGCGTCCGCACTGTCGCTGCGGGCCGTCGCGCGGGACCTCGGGGTGGTCTCGTCGGCGGTGTACCGGTACGTCGCGAGCCGCGACGAGCTGCTCACGCTGCTGGTCGTCGACGGCTACACCGAGTTGGGCAGCGAGGTGGACGCGGCCGTCGACGCGATCCCGGCCGACGACCACCGCGGCCGGATGCACGCGCTCTCCCGTGCGGTGCGGGCGTGGGCCGTGCGGGAGCCCGCCCGGTACGCGCTGCTGTTCGGTAGCCCCGTTCCCGGGTATCACGCGCCGGCCGAGCGCACGACCGGTCCCGGTACCCGGGTGGTCGTCGCGATGGTGGGCATCCTCGAGGCCGCGTACCGGGCCGGTGCGGTCGTGCTGCCCGCGATGTCGATCGACCCGGGATTGAAGCTCGATCTCGACCGGATTCGCGACGAGATGGGCCTGACCGTGCCCGACGCCTTGCTCGCCCGTGGCGTGATGGGCTGGGCGGCGTTGTTCGGTGCGGTCAACTTCGAGGTGTTCGGGCAGTATGGCGCCGACACCTTCGCCGATCCCGCGGCGCTGTTCGAGCACCATCTCGTGGTTCTCGACCAGGTCCTGGGGCTGGTCTGAGGCGTCGAAACGTGGTCGACGACACGTCGACCCCTATACCCCTCGGGGTATAAAGTGTGGATCGAACGACCCCCTCGGGGGTCTGGAGAAAGCGAGCAGGGTGGCCCTGACTGTCGAAGCTCTTCCGCAAGTCGTACGGCGCCGTCGACGTCCACGAGGCCCGGAACCTCGTCGAGGGGGCGCGGTCCTGCTGGACGTGCGGTCCCTTCCCGAATGGGACTCGGGGCACGCGCCCGGCGCCACGCACCTGCCGCTGCACGAGGTGATCGAACGCGGCCCCGACGCCGTCGGCGATCGGCCGGTCGTCGCGATCTGTCGGTCCGGCGGGCGGTCGGCCACCGCGGCCCGCGTGCTCGCACGCGCCGGCGCCGAGGCGTACTCGGTGCGTGGAGGCATGGACGCCTGGCGGCGTGCGGGCCTGGAGATCACCACCTGACACCCACACATCCACGAGGAGATCTGGACATGGCACTGCCCAAGCATTCCGGTTGGTCCATCGAGCGCATCGTTCCGCTGCTCGGTGGTTCGGTGGTCGGCGCGAGCCTGCTGCTCGGCCGCAAGCACTCGCCCAAGTGGCGCGGTCTGACCGCTTTCGCCTCGGCGAACCTCGTCCTCTACGGGATCGTCGGCTGGTGCCCGATGAGCCTGCTCCTGCAGAAGCTCGGTGTGCCCCGCGCCGCCTCCTGCCCGGTTCCGGCGACGCGCAACGAGGTCGACGCGGCCTAGGGGCGACACGGCCGATCACGTTTCGCACCTCCCGCCAGGGCCGCGTCGATGAGATGATGGCCCCGTGGCGCACTCGGAGGACCCTGAGGACCGCACGGCCCCGGCTCAGCCGGCGGTGCGGCCGGGCAGCCTGCTGGTGTCGTCGACCGAACTGTTCGAGCCGACGTTCCGTCGGACCGTCGTCTACGTGATCGAACACAACGACGCCGGTAGTCTCGGCGTCGTCATCAACCGCCGCAGCGACACCTCCGTGCAGGAGGTGCTGCCGCAGTGGGCCGACGTCGCGTCCGATCCCAAGGCGATCTACGTCGGCGGCCCGGTCACCCGCGACGCCGCGCTGTGCCTGGCGACGCTGCGCACCGGAGTGGACATCACCGGTGTCGACGGTCTGCGCCGCATCGACGGCCGCGTGGTCATGGTGGACCTCGACGCCGATCCCGACACCATCGTGCCGGTGATCGAGGGGCTGCGGATCTTCGCCGGATACGCGGGCTGGACGTTCGGTCAGCTCGATTCCGAGATCGAGCACGACGACTGGATCGTGTTGTCCGCGTTGGCCTCCGACGTCGTCAGTCCGCCCCGCGTGGACGTCTGGGGTCAGGTGCTGCGTCGGCAGCCCATGCCGCTCGCACTGCTCGCGACCCACCCCATCGACGTCGACCTGAACTGACTTGCACTCGCGCGGTCTACCGGGACAGCGCCGCCCGGACGGCCTCGAACGCGCCTCAGAGACGAATGTGTCGGACTCCCACCGCGACTCGTCGCACCTGGTAGCGAACCCGGTTCATGCGGGCCCCCGGGAGCGACAGGCCCGCGTGTGCGGCGACGTCCTCGACGACGTCGTCGACGGCACGATCGTCGGTGGCGACGTGCTCCGCGAACCGCTCCGACTCCAGGGCCGCGACGCAGCGATCGATCTGCTCCATCGCCCAGGTCTCGTCCCGCCCCACCGCACGTCCGAGCCAGTAGCCGCTGCGCGTCCGCAGTCGCCGCCGGAGGGTGTCGGGCGAGGCGGTCAGCGCGTAGTGCCGCACGTCGACGTCCGCGGCCGCCAGGCCGGACATGATCTCGTCGAAGTAGTCCGGATTCACGAGGGTCATCGGAACGATCACGGGCCCGTTGTGGGCCGCGACCGCGTCGGCGAGCGTCGCGACCACCGCCGACCGCCACTGGGGCCGGTCCTGGAAGTCGCCACGCGCCGAGGCCGGGAGCATCCGGTGGACCGCGAACCCGATCAGTTCGGGATCGGCGATGTGCGCGTCGGGGAGGCGTCGGTGCAACTCGTACGCCGTCTGCGTCTTTCCCGCGCCGAACGCGCCGTTGATCCACATGAGCACGGCGCCGAGTCTAGGTCGGCGATACCCCTGAACGGGAATGCCCGCGGTCAGTGCGCGAAGTGCCGGGCCTCGGAGTGGATGGCGATACCCTCCTTGCGCAGGTGGGTGCACACGTTGACGACGTCGTCGAACAGCAGTCGGGCCAGGTCGGCGCTGAAGCCCTCGCGGACCACGATGCGCAGGACCGCGACGTCGGTCGCGTCGGCGGGCATCGTGTAGGCGGGCACTTGCCAGCCGCGGGCACGCAGTTCGTGGGATAGGTCGAAGACCGTGAACCCCGGATCGCCGGCGAGTTCGAACGTGATGACCGGGATGGCCGAACCGTCGCTGATGACCCGGAACGTCCCCTCATCGGAAAGCTTGGCGCTCAACCACATCGCGGTGCTGCGCAGCGTTTGCATGATGCTCTGGTAGCCGGAACGGCCGAGTCGCAGGAAGTTGTAGTACTGGCCCACGATCTGGTTGCCGGGGCGAGAGAAGTTGAGCGTGAACGTGGGCATGTCGCCGCCGAGATAGTTCACCCGGAACACCAGTTCCTCGGGCAGGTGCTCGCCGTCGCGCCAGACCACGAATCCGATGCCCGGATAGGTGAGGCCGTACTTGTGGCCGCTCACGTTGATCGAGACGACGCGTGGAATCCGGAAGTCCCACACCAGATCCGGATGCAGGAACGGCACCACGAACCCGCCGCTGGCGGCGTCGACGTGCACCGGGACGTCCGGTCCGCCGCCGGCGGCGAGCTTGTCGAGCGCCGCCGCGATCTTCTCGACCGGCTCGAGTTCACCGGTGTATGTGGTGCCGAAGATCGCGACCACGCCGATCGTGTTCTCGTCCACTGCCGCCGTGACCTGCTCCGTGGTGATCACGTACCGGCCCGGCTCCATCGGCAGGTACACCGGCTCGACGTCGAAGTAGCGGCAGAACTTCTCCCAGACCACCTGAACGTTGCTGCCCATCACCAGTTTCGGCTTGGACGCGTCCAAGCCGGCCCGCTCGCGCGCCTGCCGCCAGCGCCACTTCATCGCCAGCCCCGCGAGCATGACGGCCTCGCTCGAGCCGATCGTCGAGACGCCGGTCGCCGACGCGGGATCGGTCTCGGACAATCCCGGCGCGTTGAACAGCGCGGCCACCATGTTGACGCAACGCTGCTCGATCGCCGACGTGGCCGGGTACTCGTCCTTGTCGATGAGGTTCTTGTCGAACGTCTCGGCCATCAGTACGCCCGCCTCGGGGTCCATCCACGTCGTCACGAACGTCGCGAGGTTGAGCCGCGAGCTGCCGTCGAGCATCAGCTCGTCGTGGATGAACCGGTACGCCGCGCGCGAGTCCATCGCGTCCTCGGGCAGGCGCAGGGCGGGAACGGGATTCGTTTCGAGTCGGCCCGTGTAGGCGGGCATGATGAGATCGCGGGACTCGTCGGGGTGACTCTTGCTCACGTTCGCCTCCGAAAGCACGTCGGCAGTTCCATCGGATACACGGACACACCTGAACAGTCCCTTCCATTGAACCCCAGGTGCCGCGGCGGCGTGCGCGAACGAGCGGGCGGTCAGGAAGGGACCGGCTCCGGATCGGTCCGCTTCGCGAACCTCTGCGCGATCGCGGCACAGACGATCAGCTGGATCTGATGGAAGATCATCAGCGGCAGGACGATCAGGCCCACGGGCTGACTGGCGAACAGCACCGACGCCATCGGCAGTCCCGTCGCGAGGCTCTTCTTGGAGCCGCAGAAGATGATCACGATGCGGTCCGGCAGCGAGAAGCCGAGCTTCTTGCCGGCGAACGCGGTGATCCCGAGGACCGCGGCCAGGATGACGCAGCACACCGCGACCACCGCGAGGACCTCGAGCACCGTCACGGTGCTCCAGACGTGCTCGTTCATCGACGCGCTGAACGCCGAGAACACCACCAGCAGGATCGAGCCGCGGTCGACGAGCTTGGTCGGTTGCGCGTACTTCTGCAGCCAGTCGATGACGAGCGGCCGATGAGCTGGCCGATCATGAACGGCAGTAGCAGTTGCAGCACGATGTCGATCACGGACGAGAAGTCGACCGTCGCCTGACCAGTCGTGTTCATCAGCAGGACCACCAGCACCGGCGTGACGAAGACGCCGAGCAGGTTCGAGAACGACGCGCTGACGATGGCGCCCGCGACGTTGCCGCGCGCGATCGACGTGAACGCGATCGACGACTGCACCGTCGACGGGACCAGGCACAGGTAGAGGATGCCGGTGTACATCTCGTCGGTGATCACGGTCGGCACCAGGATCCGCAGCGCCAGGCCGATGAGCGGGAACAGGACGAACGTCGCGGCGAACACCACCGAGTGCAGGCGCCAGTGCTTGAGACCCTGCAGCGCCTCGGCCGGGACAGGCGCGCGCCGTAGAGCAGGAACAGGAATCCGATCGCGATCTTGGTGGCCCAGTCGAGCACCGTCTGGCCGCTGCCGGATACGGGGAACAGGCTGCCGAGGACCGCCACCGCGACGATGGCCAGGATGAATCCGTCGATGTAGAACCTGCTCAGAAACTTCACCGGTCAACGGTATATGTCGCCGAATTGATCATGAAAGCCGTTCGATCCGTTAACTGTGATCGTGTTGCGTGATATCCAGGAGGCATGTTCGATCCGGTTCTCCTCAGGACGTTCCTCGCCGTCGAGCAGACGGGCGGGTTCACGGCCGCGGCTCGGCAACTGGGTCTGCGCCAGTCCACCGTCAGCGGGCACATCGCGCGGCTCGAGCAGGCGGCGGGCTGCGTGCTCGTCGCCCGCGACACGCACACCGTCGAGCTCACCGCCGACGGCACCGCGATGGTCGGTTTCGCCCGTTCGATCCTCGATGCGCACGACCGGGCCAGCCGGTACTTCGAGGGCTCGACGCTCACCGGACGGCTGCGGTTCGGGGCGGCCGAGGATCTGGTCGCCAAGGGCCTGCCCGAGATCCTGCGCGACTTCCGGCGCACGCACCCCCTCGTGGACCTCCAGCTCACGGTCGGGCTGAGCCGCACGGTCCACGCGCAGTTGCGCGCCGGGGACCTCGATCTCGCGTTCGTGATGCGCCGGCCCGGCGAGACGCACGGCGAGCTGGTGTGGCGCGACCGACTGGTGTGGGGCGGACGACCGAGTCCCAGTGGGATCCGACCACCCCGGTCCCGCTCGTGGTCTATCCCCGCCGAGCATCACCCGCGCGTGCGCACTCGGGGCCCTCGAGGCGGCGCGGCTGCCGAGTCGGATCACGTGCCTGGCCAACAGCCGAGCGGGGCTGCGCGCCGCCGTGCTGGCGGGTCTCGGGTTCATCGTGCACGCGAGCTCGCTGCTGCCCACCGAGCTGCGGCCCGTCGGCGATCGACTCGGCCTGCCCGACCCAGGTGACGTCGAGTTCGTGTTGTTGGGCCGCTCGAGCGCGCCCAGCGGCCCCGAGACGGCGCTCATGGAGGCGATCCGGGCGTCGGCCCTGTGAGCGTCAGGTCGGCGGCCCACAGCGGTCCTCGGCGCGCGAATACGGATGCACTCGCCGGGTGTGCGGGCGCGGCATATTTTCAAATTTAATTTCAATTTCAATTGCTGATAGCTTCTGGCTGCGAATCGATCTGTCAGGAGAAGAAATGCGAATGAAGATTCAGAACATCGATACTCGTCGTATTGCGTATGTGCGCGTGACAGGGCCTTTCGGGCAGCGGAATGCGCAGGCCGTGGCGGATATCGACGGCGACGTGGAGGCCGGCAGTCTCGAAGGCGTCCTCCATGCGGTATTCGATGTGCCTCACACCGCAGACGGCGTCGGCGCGGCATGGTCGAGCATCCTTGCCGAAATCGAATCCCATGGTTTGGCAGTGAGTGCGCAACCAATCTTCGAAATGTATACATCCGAACTTCTCGAACGTCACCTGTGTCAGATTTGGGTGCCGCTTCGGAAGGACGATGGGAATACCGATGACTCGGGTAGTTCGAACGAGTCGGGGATCCGCAGTCACACGCGAGAATCGTCGACACGGTCAGCGTCCCACCGGCCGATGAATCGGTGGGACGCTGACCGGCGAATCGGTCAGGTGCGCGAACGCACCCCTCGCGCGAGTTCGCTCGCCAACGTTCGGACCGCCTCGACTCCCGCGTCGAGGTCCGGTGCCGCGAGCAGTCGCTCGACGAAGGCCGAACCGACGATGACGCCGTCCGCGAACTGCGCGACCTGCGTCGCCTGGGCACTGTTGGACACGCCGAGCCCGACGCACACGGGCAGCGTCGTGCGTTCCCGCAGTCTCCGCACCAGGTCCTCGGCCTGTGTGCCGATCGCGGCGCGGACACCGGTGACTCCCAGCAGAGATGCGGCGTAGACGAAGCCGCTGCCCGCTGCGGTGATCGTGCTCAATCGCGCGTCCGTGTTGCTCGGCGCCACCAGGAACACCGTGGCCAGGCCGTACCGCGCAGCGGCTGTCCGCCACGGTTCGGACACCTCGACGGGCAGGTCCGGCAGGATGCAGCCGGCTCCGCCGGCCGCGGCGAGGTCGGCGGCGAACCTCTCCGGCCCGTAGGCGTCGATCGGATTCCAGTAGGACATGCAGAGCACCGGGACGCCGGTTGCGGCGTGCACTCGGCCGACGGTCCGCAGGACGTCGGCAGTGCGCAGCCCGGCACGCAGCGCAATCGCGTCGGCGTTCTGGATCGCGGGGCCGTCGAGTACGGGGTCGCTGTGCGGTAGACCGATCTCGATCACGTCGCAGCCGCCCTCGACCATCGCCACCGCAGCCCGCACCGCGCCGTCGATACTCGGGAAGCCGGCCGGCAGGTAGCCGATGAGTGCCGACCTGCCCTCCGCGCGAGCGGTCTCGAGCGTCACGGTGAGCTCGTCTGCCGGGCCGGGGATCTCCGGCGGCACGATCATCGTTTCGGTGTTCATGCCTGCTCCTGCTCGTCGTAGAGGCGGAAGTAGCGTGCGGCGGTATCCATGTCCTTGTCGCCGCGGCCGGAGAGATTGACGACGATCAGGCCGTCCGGGCCCAGCTCGCGGCCGACCCGCAGAGCGCCGGCCAGCGCGTGCGCGCTCTCGATGGCCGCGATGATGCCCTCGGTCCGCGACAGCAGATGCATCGCATCCATCGCCTCGGAGTCGGTGACGGCGAGGTACTCGCCGCGGCCACTGTCCTTGAGCCACGCGTGCTCGGGGCCGCTGGCGGGGTAGTCCAATCCGGCAGAGATGGAGTACGGCTCGACGATCTGCCCGTCCTCGTCCTGCAGGACGTAGGAGCGGGACCCGTGCAGGATGCCGGGCCTTCCCTCGGTGAGCCGCGCCGCATGCTGCCCGGTTTCGATGCCGCGGCCCGCGGGCTCGCAGCCGATCAACCGGACCGCGGTGTCGGGGATGAACGCGTGGAACAGGCCGATCGCGTTCGAGCCGCCGCCCATGCAGGCGATGGCGGCGTCGGGCAGTCGCCCGGTGAGCGCGAGCACCTCTTCGCGTGCCTCGACTCCGATGACGCGCTGGAAGTCGCGCACCATCATGGGGAACGGGTGCGGGCCTGCGGCGGTACCGAACAGGTAGTGGGTGGTCTCGACGTTCGCCACCCAGTCCCGGAAGGCTTCGTTGATGGCGTCCTTCAGGGTGCGACTTCCCGACCGTACTGCCACGACCTGCGCGCCGAGCATGCGCATCCTGGCCACGTTGAGCCCTTGCCGTTCGGTATCGATCTCGCCCATGTAGACGGTGCAGTCGAGACCGAACAGCGCACACGCGGTGGCGGTCGCTACGCCGTGCTGGCCTGCGCCGGTTTCCGCGATCACGCGTGTCTTGCCCATGCGCTTGATCAGCAATGCTTGGCCGAGCACATTGTTGATCTTGTGGGAGCCGGTGTGGTTGAGGTCCTCGCGTTTGAGGAAGATCCGCGCGCCGCCACCGTGGGCAGCGAAGCGAGGCACCTCGGTCATCATGCTCGGACGCCCCGCGTAATGGGCCATCAGAGAATCGAGTTCGGCGGCGAACGCGGGATCGTTCTTGGCCTCGTCGTAGGCGGTGGCGACCTCCTCCACCGCGGTCATCAGCGCCTCGGGGATGAAGCGGCCGCCGAACGCGCCGAAACAGCCGCCGCTGTTCGGAGAAAGTCCCGCAGGTTCGGGAACGAAATATGTACTGGGCATGGGAAATTACTCCTCGCCGGAGGATGCGGCGCATGCTCCGGGCACGAGATGACGAATGGTGGGCACGACACCGTCCGACGTGCCCAGTCGCCAGGTATTACTTGCCCAGGGGAGCGAGGCGCGTCAGCGGCTCGGGCGGCGCCATCGCATGCCGTTGACCTGGCCCGGCTCGTCGCCGATCGCGAAACGCACACGGCGGCCGAGGATTCTGCGCGCGGGAGCACGGCAGCCGCGCGGGCGGCACCCGCGGGCCAGATCGCCGAACGGCGGAACCGAAGCACACGAATCGGAGCACGGCGCAGCGGGACGCTCGGTGACGTGTGTGTCACTCATCGGACCGCTCCTTTCCGTAACTCAGGGTTCGCTCGACGAGCGACGATACCAACGCGCCTGTGCACGGCACGCGCTCTGGGAGAGAGGCATTGCGCGCAGGGTGGCAGGAGCCTAACACCACGGCGGGGACCGCCGACAAGGATAAAACCCGTCCACTCGTCGTCGAAGGTGGTCAAATCATCTTGCGCGCAGTATCTCTCGGTCAGAGAAGCAATGTCTCACGAACGCGCGAGGCGGCGGTCAGCGAGGGTGTTGAGGGCGCCGGCGACCTCCTCGGCCCTCGCGGTGGTGACGGTGAGCTGATTTCCGCAGGCGAAGGTGATCACGACCGCCGGTCCCGTGCGGGTGACGACGCCGTAGTTGCCCCGGCCCTTCGCCTTGAGCCCCCAGCCGCCGAAGTCCTGGAACGGGCGCAGGTGCGTGACCTTCGCGCCCAGCACCTCGTCGGTGCCGTACTCGATCGCCGACATGCCCATGTTCTGCACGCGGATGCTGTCGGCGTCGACGACCAGTCGGAACTGCAGCAGGGTGACGGCGAGCAGCACCACGGGCAGGTACAGGCCCAGCGGCCACCAGGCGTCCGCCAGCCAGCAGACGAGGACGGCGGGTGCCGCGAGGACGAGCGCCGTCGCCAGGAGCCCGGCCGCGCTCATGCCGACCTGGTCGGCGATCGGCAGGTCCACCGCGCCGCGGGGCAGGTCCGCCGACGGCGCCTCGGTGGCGATTTTGCGGACGCGGTAGTCACGCAGCAGTGACGCCCCGATCACGCCGACGACGGCGCCGAGCACGAGGCCCAGGCCGATCCCGGTGACGGGGAGCGGGGCGTCGGCCACCGTCGTGGCGTCGACCTGCCCGACGATCGTCGCGATCTCGGTGGCGACGATCACCCCGACGACGGTCAGTCCGAGCACCAGCATGACCCGGCGCATCATCAGCTGGGCCTGGGCGAGTGCGGCGATGGCGCTGCATCCACCGCCGACGAGCAGCACGATCACGGCGAGTGACCACGCGCTCGCGGTGGGACTCATGAACCCGTCGGGTGAACTACCGGACCAGTGGGTCGCGATCTGCTCGGGCAGCCGGGGTTCGAGGGCGTACGTCAGCGCGACGCCCGCGGCCGCGGCGAGCACCGGTACGACGACGCCGAAGAAGACGCCCGCGGGGTCGATGACGCGCGGGCCGGGTGTGGGTGTGGTCACACCCGGGATTCAACCAGTCAGGCCGGTTCGCACGCGCCCTTGAGGCTGCAGGCGCCGCAGGAGGTGCCGCAGCCGCTGGTGTCCGGCAGCGCGCCCGCGGCCTTGGAGCCGAGGGTGCCGCCGGCGGCGACGGTGAACAGGGCGGCCAGGGCGGCGACGAGCACCGCGACGATCGGGAGGACGCCGTCGAAAAGAATCGCCGCGACACCGCCGATGACCAGCACACCGGCCGCGGCCAGCATGGTGGGGGCGGCGACCTTGTTGGCCAGCGCGAACGTCTCGTCGTCGCGTAGTGACTGGGGGTACGGACCCGGCCCAGCGGTTGCGCTTGAGCCGACCGGTCAGTCCGGCGACGCCCAGTGTCCCGAGAGCGACAGCGGCGATGAACAGCACGACAGCGACGATGACCACGCGTCCACGATAAGCCCGGTCGGATACGCACGTGCCCGCGGGGCGGACCAGGCTTTACCCTGGTTGACGGAATTCCCGTCATCCAAGTAGATAGCGACCACAGTGACCGAGCCAGTTCAGCAAGCCACATCCCCGACGATTCGACGCCGCAGCACCGCTATACCGCGGAGCTCGCCGGTCGCATCGAGAAGCGCTGGCAGGATCTGTGGAGCGAGCGCGGGACGTTCAACGCGCCCAACCCGGTGGGTCCGCTGGCGGGTGAGGTGCCTGCCGACAAGCTCTTCGTCCAGGACATGTTCCCGTACCCGTCGGGCGCGGGCCTGCACGTCGGGCATCCCCTCGGTTACATCGCCACCGACGTCTTCGCGCGCTACCACCGCATGCAGGGCCACAACGTCCTGCACACCCTCGGCTACGACGCCTTCGGCCTGCCGGCCGAGCAGTACGCGGTGCAGACGGGCACGCATCCGCGCACCACGACCGAGGCGAACATCGCGAACATGCAGCGTCAGCTGCGCCGTCTGGGCCTGGGCCACGATGAGCGTCGCAGCGTCGCGACGACGGACGTCGACTTCTACCACTGGACGCAGTGGATCTTCCTGCAGATCTACAACGCCTGGTACGACACCGCGCAGGGCAAGGCGCGCCGCATCTCCGAGCTCGAGGCCGAGTTCGCCTCGGGTGAGCGCACTCTCGGCGACGGACGGGACTGGGCCTCGCTGGACGCCGCCTCGCGCACCAAGGTGCTGGACTCGTACCGCCTGGTCTACCACTCGGATTCGATGGTCAACTGGTGCCCGGGTCTGGGCACGGTGCTGGCCAACGAGGAGGTCACCGCGGACGGCCGCAGCGAGCGCGGCAACTTCCCGGTGTTCCGGAAGCACCTGCAGCAGTGGATGATGCGCATCACCGCGTACTCCGACCGCCTGGTCGACGACCTCGAGTACCTGGACTGGCCGGACAAGGTCAAGTCCATGCAGCGCAACTGGATCGGGCGCTCGCACGGCGCCCAGGTCAAGTTCGCGGCCCACGGCCACGACATCGAGGTGTTCACCACCCGCCCGGACACGCTGTTCGGTGCCACGTACGTGACGCTGGCCCCCGAGCACGAGCTGGTGGACCAGCTGTTGGCGGCCGAGTGGCCCGAGGGTGTCGACCCGCGCTGGACCGGTGGCGCGGCCACCCCGGCCGACGCCGTCAAGGCGTACCGCGCGTCGATCGCGGCCAAGACCGATCTCGAGCGCCAGGAGAACAAGGAGAAGACCGGCGTCTTCCTCGGCGTCTACGCCGTGAACCCGGTGAACGGGCATAAGCTGCCGGTGTTCATCGCCGACTACGTGCTCACCGGCTACGGCACCGGCGCGATCATGGCCGTGCCCGGCCACGATCAGCGCGACTGGGAGTTCGCGACCACCTTCGGCCTGGACATCGTCGAGGTCATCAAGGGCGGCGACCTGTCCGAGGCCGCGTTCACCGGTGACGGACCGCTGATCAACAGCGACTACCTGGACGGCCTGGACGTGGCCGAGGCCAAGAAGGCCGTCATCGCGCGGCTCGAGGCGGAGGGCGTCGGCACCGGCACCATCCAGTACAAGCTGCGCGACTGGCTGTTCGCGCGTCAGCGCTACTGGGCGAGCCGTTCCCGATCGTGTACGACGCCGACGGCGTCGCGCATCCGCTGCCGGAATCGGCTCTGCCGGTGGAGCTTCCGGAGGTCGAGGACTACGCGCCGGTGTCGTTCGATCCGGACGATGCCAACTCCGAGCCCTCTCCCCCGCTGGCCAAGGCGTCCGACTGGGTCAACGTCGAGCTGGACCTCGGTGACGGCCTCAAGGACTACCGCCGCGACACCAACGTGATGCCGCAGTGGGCGGGCAGCTCGTGGTACCAGCTGCGCTACATCGATCCCACCAACAGCGAGCAGTTCGTCGCGCCCGAGAACGAGGCCTACTGGACGGGTCCGCGTCCGGACATCCACGGCCCCAACGATCCCGGCGGCGTCGACCTGTACGTCGGCGGTGTCGAGCATGCCGTGCTGCACCTGCTGTACTCGCGGTTCTGGCACAAAGTCCTGTTCGACCTGGGCTACGTCAGCTCCAGCGAGCCGTACCGCCGCCTGTACAACCAGGGCTACATCCAGGCGTACGCGTACACAGACGAGCGCGGCGTCTACGTGCCGGCCGCCGAGGTGACCGAGGAGGACGGCAAGTTCTTCTACCAGGGCGCCGAGGTCAAGCGCGAGTACGGAAAGATGGGCAAGAGCCTCAAGAATTCCGTTGCGCCGGACCAGATCTGCGACGAGTTCGGTGCCGACACCCTCCGCGTCTACGAGATGGCGATGGGCCCGCTGGACACCTCCCGCCCGTGGGCGACCAAGGATGTCATCGGTGCGCACCGCTTCCTGCAGCGTGCATGGCGCGTCGTCGTCGACGAGGAGACCGGTGATCTGCGCGTCACCGACGCGGAGCCGTCGGAGGACACGCTGCGCGCGCTCAACAAGGCGATCGCCGGCGTCGGCGAGGACTACGCGGCGCTGCGCGACAACACCGCCGTCGCCAAGCTGATCGAGTACACCAACCACCTCACCAAGGAGTACCCGGCCGGCGCCCCGCGCTCGGTGGTCGAGCCGCTCGCGCTCATGCTCGGCCCTGTCGCCCCGCACCTCGCGGAGGAGCTGTGGTCGCGCCTCGGTCACACCGAGTCGCTCGCGCACGGCCCGTTCCCGACCGTCGACGAGAAGTGGCTGGTCGAGGACACCGTCGAGTACCCGATCCAGGTCAACGGCAAGGTCCGCAGTCGCATCAGCGTCGCGGTCGACGCGGCCCGCGAGGACATCGAGAAGATCGCCCTCGCCGACGAGAAGATCGTCGCGCTGCTGGACGGCAAGGATCCCCGCAAGGTGATCGTCGTCCCCGGCAAGATGGTGAACGTGGTTCTCTAGTCGCAACAGCTGAAGGGTCCCTTCACGCGCTCGCAGCGTCTGAAGGGACCCTTCAGCTGTCTCGGTGGTCTCGGTCGTCAGCGGGGGTCGCTCAGCACTCGTCGGGTGCGGTTTGCCCGTGGAAGAGGGCGTCGACCCAGTCGAACGCCCCGGGATTGCCGATCAACTCGCCGAGTGCGTGCTCGCCCGGCACCTGCCGGTACACGGCGCGGACCCCGAGCCCGCACTGCTCGTCGTACAGGTTGCGGGCACCGAGGGCGGGGATCCAGAAGTCCTGGCCGCCGTTGTAGATGTAGAGCGGGGTGCCGGACTTGATGCCCGCCATCTTCGTGATGTTGTAGATCTCGTGCGCGACAGGAGAATTCAGCGCATTCTTGACGTTCGAGAGTGCTTCGATGGGCGCGTTCAGGAGGCCGATCACGGCGAGGTTGTTCACGCACATGTCCTTGATGCCGGAGATGCCGAGCTGCTGCCCGAGATTGTTGATCACGGGCAGGATCTGGGTGCGCTCCCGCGAGATCCCCAGCACCGCAGCGAGGAAGAGGCCACTGGCGAGGTTGCCGTTCATGGTGCGTCCGAGCATCTGGAAGTCGGCGGGCACTCCCCCGAATGCGGCGCCGACGATGTCGGGGCCAATTCCGGTGCGTACGAATCGATCAGCTTGACCGCGCCGTGCGTGGCGATCGCGCCGCCGGAGTAGCCCATCATCGCGATCTTGCTGGTGCCGAACTCCGCGGGGTACTCGTTGCGCATGCCTCGGATGGTGTCGAGGATCGTGTGCCCCGCGACGTAGGGTTCCCCGTACGCCATCCGGGGGCCCTCGTGGTCCGGGAGGAGTACCGCGTAGCCGCGTTCCTCGGCCTTCGCCGTGACGGGCCGGAGCAACTCGATGAAGTTCGTCGACGGCGTGATCCCGTTCGCCATGGTGTGGGAGGTGGTGCAGGCCCGCCCGAGTCCGTTGATCGGCACGTTGTTGACCAGGACCGGTCGCGGTCCGGGGCCGGTCCACGGCGTGGCGGGAATGACGAGGGTCGCGGTCGCGAACGACGGTGCCCCGGTCGCGTCGGTGGACTTCACCTTGAACTGTCTCACCTCGCGCACCGGCCCGATCGGCAGTGATCGGGCGGCCGGTGTCACGTCGCGGACGGTGATGATCTGCCCGTTCGCCATGCCGGGCAGGCCGGGTGGGTACTCGTCGAAGAACGGATCCCCGACCGGCGACGGCAGCATGTCGGCGCGCAGCGTCTCGAGGACGGGCGGCGTCAGATCCGGTGGCGACACCGACGAGTCGACCGACCCCGGAATCCAGGAACCGAACGCCGACCTGGCAAACGACGCCGTCCCCAGCGAGCCGGTGATCGGCGTGGTGCCGTTCGAGCCGTTGCCGTCCGAGCCCGTGCCGTCGGTCAACGAGCCGGGGCCGACGGACCCCTGTCCGGCGGCGCTGCCGGTCGATCCCAGTCCGCCGATACTCGTGTTCGGCAGAGCACTGCCACTCGATTGGGCCGCGGCGGTGCCTGCGGCGCCACCTCCGACCACGACCGTCACCGCTAGTGCGGCGACCAACGTCCGACCCCAGATACCCCCGTGCTGGATTGACATGCGCGGCACGGTAGCAGCGCGTCCGAGAGGCTCGCTCCGCTTCGGTGGATTGTCGGGAGTGTCCGGTGGGCGGGACCGAGCGGTGTGTAGGACGTGTGAGGCGGGTTACGCTCCCGCCGCAAGAGCACCGAAATTCGTTCCACGAGCAAAGGTTCAGCGATCATGGCATCCGCAGAAGACATCAAGAACACCGTCGCGTCGTACATGAAGGCGATCAGCGGCAAGAGCGCCGACGCGGTGGCCGCGTTGTTCGCCGAGGGTGCCACGGTCGAGGATCCGGTCGGCACCGAGCCCAAGCGCGGTGTCGAGGAGATCCGCTCGTTCTTCACCGCGATCGAGTCGATGGATCAGACGGCCGAACTGCTGACGATCCGCGTCGCCGGCAACAGTGCCGCGTTCCACTTCCGTGTCACCACCAAGGCCGGCGACCAGACGTACGTCGTCGAGCCGATCGACGTCATGACGTTCGACGACGACGCCAAGATCACCAGCACTCGGGCGTACTGGGCGCCGGAGGACATGACCGTCAGCTGACGAGACGGCAGCTCCGCCGCAGGTGGGGGCGTGTTCCGGCGTCATGGTGACGCCGGAACATACCCCCACGGTCGTTCTGTGGTGGGAACCGTTGGGGTGGTGTGTGATTCGAGATCTACCGGCATGGTGCGGGCGTGCCGACGGGGTACTCGCTCTGTGAACCGTGCGGACAGGTGGTTGACCGGAACGGGTTGTATATACAAGTCTGGACAAGAAGCCGGGTGTTCAACGTTCAGTGTGGAGCGGGGACTGCAAACCGGAACCTCTTCGACACGTATCGCAACGGAGGCACTGTGAACGACCCGTACTCGCCCGGCTCGAAGGCGCGCCGGACCACCCGCGACGACCGGGAGTCGGTGCGCTGGCGCAACGGTCAGGGCACCACGCAGGTGGTGGCCGAGACCGACCTGTGGCGGGTGAGCATCGCCGACGAGCCGACGTCGTCGACCTTCTCGGTGATCGACGGATACGACCGGTTCTTCATACCGATCGGTGCGGTACCGATCGAGTTGAGTGGGGCGCCGCTCGGGTCGGAGGAGCCCGGCGTGGTGCGCCATGTCGTCGCACCGCTGGAGACGATCGAGTTTCCGGGCGAGTGGGCGCCGCAGTGCCGTGTGGAGACGCCCACCCGGGCGCTGAACATGATGGTGCGGCGCGGCCTGGCGTCGGCGACGGTGCGGATCGGTGAACCGCCCACGATCGCCGACCCCGATGCGTTGCTCGTCCTCGTTGATCCGGCGACGGAGGATGCAGTGCTGCTCCCGCCCGGGTGCGTCGACCCGTTCGAAATGACCGATCCCTGTGCGGTGCTGACCATTACGACGCTCCGGCATCCCTGACCGCCACGCGGAAGCGGTCGTCGAACGGCTACCTCGGGATCGGCCGCAGCACGATCTCGGTGGGGTGGGCGTCCCGGGGCGTCTCGACGGCGTTCCGGACCGCCTGCGCCACGGTCTCCGGGGTGAGGAAATTGACGGCGTCGTATTCGCCGCCCTCGGTTCGGACGATCGCGCGCTGCATTCCGGTGTCGATGCGTCCCGGGTGGATCGAGGTCACCCGCAGCGTCGGCTCCTCGAGGCGCAGGGTGTCGCCGAACGCCCGCAGCGCGAACTTGCTCGCCGCGTAGGCGCCCCAGCCCGCGTTGGCGCGCAGCCCGGAACCGGAATTGATCAACACGACGTGCCCGCCCGCGGCTCGCAGAGCCGGCAGCAGCAGACGCGTCAGCTCGGCAACCGCGACGACGTTGGTCTCGAGCAACCGGTGCCACGTGTCGACCGACGTCTCCGCCACAGTCCCCAGCTCGGCGACGCCCGCGTTGTGCACCAGAACGTCGAGCCGGTCGATGTCGGCGACGGCCGCGGCGACGGCCGCGTAGTCGGTCAGGTCGACGGGCCAGGGTGCGGCGGCCAGCTCCCCGGCGATCGGTTCGAGCGACTCGGCGCTGCGCCCGCCGAGGATCAGCTGGTGGGTGGGCGCGAGCTCGCGCGCGATCGCGGCACCGAGGCCGCGGCTTCCGCCCGTGACCAGGGCGGTGGGGTGCTGGGAAGCCATGCCCCCGAGGGTAGACGCAAGATCATCCGGCGGGCGTCGTGAGTGTCGCCGCGGCCGGCAGCTGCGGGCCGCCGGGAAGCGGCGGGCCTGGGTTCTCGCCCGGACCGTTGCCGAACGGCCCCTGTGGGCCCGGACCCATCCCGTTGGTCGGCAGTGTCGTCTCGTGTTGGGGGATGTAACCGAACGAATTCGTCTGTTGCAGACCGGTTTCGTCGGTCGCGGACGTCATTTGTGTCTGCGGGTAGCTGTAGTTGGTGCTGTCGGACGATCGGTGGTAGCCCGCGACGGTCAAGCCGAACGTCACGACGGTGGACGCTGCGACGAGGACGATTGCCACTCGCCGCAGCAGTGATCGATTGTTCTGTTGAACCATGACATCACCCCTGGTCAACCTGTGGGTGTGGTGAGAGTCGTCCCGGTGGGCAGTCGCACATCGTTGTCGGGAAGTAGCGTACCCCCGCCGACGGTGCCGCCCTCGGGCTCGATCGGTGCGGTTTCGAGCGCCGGCCCGTGTGTCGGTATGTAGCCGAACGAATTGGTCAGCTGCAGCCCGCTCGGGTTCTCGGGAGTGCTCGTTTTGCTGGTGGTGAATCTGGGACTCAGTTTGGCATTCGAGTCGATGTTGTCGGCGCTGCCGGCGCATCCGCCGATCGCGCCGCCGAGGAGCACTGCCCCCAGCGCTGCGGCCGCGACCAGCACCCATCTGTGCTGTGTGTACTTTTGTTGACTCATCGTCGTGCCTTTCGAGCCGGAAATGTCAGCTCTCGTACCAAGCATGTCACTCGGCCCCTCGATCGGCACGTACTTCTCGCCTGCAGGTGCACGATGAACGTATGGATCCGGTCGACGCACTGCGGGAGGTGGCGTTCTGGCTCGAGCGTGGACGCGCCGACACGTATCGGGTGAAGGCGTACCGGCGGGCCGCGGATGTGGTCGCGGGGCTCACCCCGGGGCAGCGGGAGGCGCGTCAGCGCACCGGTGGTTGGACCGCTCTGCCCGGGCTGGGCGCGAAGACCGCGGCGATCGTCGAGCAGGCCGTGGCCGGCGACGTGCCCGAGTACCTGCGGGAGTTGCGCGAGTCCGCCAAGCCGATCGGGTACGGCGGCGACCTGCAACCGGCGCTGCGCGGCGACCTGCACGTGCACTCGGACTGGTCCGACGGGGCAGCCCGATCCAGGAGATGATGGGCACCGCTGCCGCGCTCGGGCACGAGTACTGCGCGCTCACCGACCACTCGCCGCGGCTGACGGTCGCGAACGGATTGTCGCCCGAGCGGCTGCGCGAGCAGCTCGCCGTCGTGCACGACCTCGACCGGGCGATGGCGCCGTTCCGGGTCCTCACCGGGATCGAGGTCGACATCCTGGATGACGGTGCACTGGACCAGGATTCGGATCTTCTCGACGAACTGGACGTCGTGGTGGCGAGCGTGCACTCGCACCTGCGCGCGGATCGCGGCGAGATGACCAGACGGATGCTCGGTGCGGTCCGGAATCCGCGGGTGAACGTGCTCGGCCATTGCACGGGCCGGCTCGTCGAGGGCCGCCGCGGTAACCGCCCCGAGTCGAAGTTCGACGCCGAGAAGGTGTTCGAGGCCTGCCGCGACCACGACGTCGCGATCGAGATCAACAGTCGGCCCGAGCGCCGCGACCCGCCGAGCCGGCTGATCGACCTCGCCGTCGACATCGGTTGCCTGTTCGCGATCGACACCGACGCCCACGCGCCCGGACAGCTGGCATGGCAGGGCCTCGGTTGCGAGCGCGCGATCCGGTGCGGCGTCCCGGTCGAGCGGGTCGTGAACACCTGGCCCGCCGACGATCTGCTCGCCTGGACGCGCGCGTTCGCCGGGTAGGTCGCAGAATGGGACGATGATCGACCCCGGATTCACGCCGACCCAGCTCGCGGCGCGTGCCGCCTACCTGCTGCGCGGCAACGACCTGGGGACCATGACCACCGCCGCGCCGCGCCTGTACCCGCACATGTGGAGCTGGGACGCGGCGTTCGTCGCCGTCGGGCTGGCGCCGCTGAGCGTCGAGCGGGCGGTGACCGAACTCGACACGCTGCTCTCGGCGCAGTGGAGCAACGGGATGATCCCCCACATCGTGTTCGCGAACGGCGTCGACGGCTACTTCCCGGGACCGGCGCGCTGGCAGTGCCGGGAGCTGGCCGGCTACGCGCCGATCGGCGTCGACACGTCCGGCATCACGCAGCCGCCGGTGCACGCGATCGCGGTGCAGCGGATCCTCGACCACGCCCGCCGCCACGGCCGCAGCACCCGGGCGGTGGCGGAGGAGTTCCTGGACCGCCGCTGGACGGACCTCATGCGGTGGCACCGGTGGCTCGCCCACGCCCGGGACCGTGACGGGAACGGCCGCATCACGCTGTACCACGGGTGGGAGTCCGGAATGGACAATTCGCCCCGATGGGATGTCGCGTACGCCAACGTGATTCCCGGTCCTGTGCCGCCGTACCGCCGCGAGGACGTCACGGTCGTCACCGACATCTCGCAGCGCCCCACCAACGGCGAGTACGACCGCTACCTGTGGCTGCTCGAGGAGATGAAGAGCGTCCGCTACGACGACGATGCGCTGGCCGACAAGATGAGCTTCGCGGTCGAGGACGTCTTCGTCAGCGCGATCTTCGCACTCGCGTGCGACGTGCTCGCCGTGATCGGGGAGGAGCATTCACGACCCAACGCCGACGTGCGGGAACTGCACTACTGGGCGGACCACTTCCGTCGCGGTGTCGTCGCCACGACGGACGAGCGGAGCGGGGCCGCACGCGATTTCGACGTGCGCAGCGGCCGCTGGATCGGCACGGACACGATCGCGATGTTCGCTCCCCTGCTGTGCGGCGGGCTGGACCGCCACGTCGAGCGGCACCTGATGCACGTCTTCGAGGGTCCGCGGTTCTGTACCCACCCCGACCTGCGGTACGCGGTCCCACCGTCGACGTCGCCGGTCTCGCGTGACTTTCGTCCCCGCGAGTACTGGCGGGGGCCGGTGTGGCCGGTGATGACGTGGTTGTTCTCGTGGGCGTTCGCGCGCCGCGGGTGGGCCGAACGATCGTCGATGTTGCGTGCGGAGGGGCTGCGACAGGCGGCCGACGGCAGTTTCGCCGAGTACTACGAGCCGTTCACGGGCCGGCCGCTCGGCAGCATGCAGCAGTCGTGGACGGCGGCCGCGGTCCTCGACTGGCTGGGCTGACACCCTGACCGGGAAGTGCCTGGGAGATGAACATTGGTGTGAAATCGCCGCGCGCGGTGAGGAAGTCGTTTAGTCTCGTGCGATGCCGAGTAACTCGCGCCGATCCCTCGTCCGTGTCGCAGCAGTGCTCCTGGCGGGGGCGGTGAGTGTGGCGGGCCCAGCTGTGGCCGCGGCCAATCCACAAGGCCCCGACGTCTCGTCGTGGCAGCACGGTGCCGGCGCCCCGATCAACTGGTTCCAGGTGCGCTCGGCCGGACACGATTTCGCGATGGTCAAGGCGACGGAGGGCCTGTTCTACACCAACCCGTTCTTCGGGCAGGACTCCCTCTCGATGCGGCTCGCGGGCGTGGCGCGCGGCGCCTACCACTACGCCGACCCGTCCGCCTCTCCCGAGGCACAGGCAGCGTTCTTCGTGGCGACTGCGACCGCGGTGAACCAGCTCGGTGGACTGCCGCCCGTGCTCGACCTGGAGGCCACCGGCGGATTGGCGGCGCCGCAGTTGATCGACTGGACGCACCGCTACCTCAACACGGTGCAGTCGCTCACCGGTCGCACGCCGATCATCTACACCTACCCCAACTTCTGGCGCACAGCGATGGCCAACACCAACGAGTTCACGCGCTACCCGCTCTGGATCGCCGACTACAACGGCCGCAACGAGCCCGGGCCGCTACCGGGTGGCTGGCAGAACTGGGCGTTCTGGCAGTACACCGACAGCGGCCGGATCCCGGGTGTGAACGGCAACGTCGACCTCAACGTCTACAGCGGCTCGATGGGCGACATCAACGTCTACGCGCGGAACTTCTTCGGCAGCTGACGAACCCGCCGCCGACTCAACGTGGCCGGAAGAGGACGGCGGCCGCGCCGATACTCGCCGCGGTCAGGATCGTGACCACGGCCGCCTCGAAGATCGACTGGTACACCCGGAACGAGACAAGCCCGGGCACCACCGACAGCGCCATGAAGAGCAGCGGTGCCCGCAGTCTCCGTAACCGATGGTTCCTGCTCGGGCAGCGGCTTTCGCGGCTCACGTCGTACGACAAATCACGCATATCTCCCCTGCGTTCTCCCCGCCTGGCACGCTACCCGAAAGTTCGCTCCACGAAGGACCGAACGGCCGACGTCTCGTGCCGGCCGCCCAGGAGGCGGCCGGCACGAGGGAACGCGGGCGGCGGGTGTTCACCGCCGCGGAGCGAGGGACGTCAGATGCCGATCCGTCCGCCCCCGGACTTCCACACCGCGACGACGGACGGCCGCGGCTGCGCGGTGCCCCGTCCGGCCAGTGCGAGGACGGCGCGTCGGCGCTGGCGCCGTCGGTCTCGCCGGGGTGCTGGACGCACACCATGACACGCTTCTCGTCGACGATCGGGCCGCACGTCTCGGCGCCCAGTGGCACCGTGAGGAACTGCTTGGTCTCGCCGCGCCGCTCCCCCTCGAGCACCACCGAGAAGAGGCCGTCGTTGGACTTCAGCGCGTTGCCGTCGGTGGAGATCCACAGGTTGCCGTACGAGTCGAACGCCAGGTTGTCCGGGCACGAGATGGGGCTGACCTGCGACTTGTCGAAGCCGCCGAAGTAGGTGTCGGCGGTCGCGGGATCGCCGCACACCAGCAGCAGGTTCCACGTGAACGACGTACCGGCGTGGTTGTCGTCGATCTCGAGGACCTGGCCGTTCTTGTTGTTGTTGCGCGGATTCGCCTCGTCGGCGGCGGCCTCGCCGGACGCGCCGCGCTTGGTGTTGTTGGTGAGTGCCACGTACACCTTGCCGGTGCGCGGGTTGGGCTCGAAGTCCTCGGGGCGGTCCATCTTGGTGGCGCCCACCTTGTCGCCGGCGATACGGGTGAACACGGCCACCTCGTCGGCGCTCATGCCGTCGACCAGGGACTCGCCGCGGCCGTCTTCGCCGGTGCGCAGCAGTGGGATCCACTGGCCGGTGCCGGCGAACACGCCGGACGGCGGCAGCTTGCCGGAGCCGTCGATCGCACCCGGCTCGTTGCCGGTGAGCTTGGCGACGTACAGGGTGCCCGCGTCGAGCAGGGTCATGTTGTGGCGCATCGCGGTTCGGCTGGCGCCGCGCTGCATCTTGCGGGACGAGACGAACTTGTACATGTAGTCGAAGCGCTCGTCGTCGCCGCTGTAGGCGACGACGGTGCCGTCCGCGGTCACGTGGATGGTCGCGGCCTCGTGCTTGAAGCGGCCCAGCGCGGTGTGCTTGACCGGGGTGGACGACGCGTCCCACGGGTCGATCTCGACGACCCAGCCGAAGCGGTGGACCTCGTTGGGTTCCGCGACGACGTCGAAGCGAGAATCGACGCGCTCCCACTTGCGCTCGGACGCGTTGCCGCCGATGCCGTACCGCTTCAGGCGCGCGGCGGCTGTCGGGTCGGTGACCTGCCCGCCGTTGGCGAAGTACTGGTTGAAGTTTTCCTCGCCGGAAAGCACGGTGCCCCAGGGCGTCAGGCCGCCGGAGCAGTTGTTGAGCGTGCCCTTCACGCGGGTGCCGGTCGGGTCGGCGGAGGTCTTCAACAGCGGGCTGCCCGTGGCCGGTCCGGTGACGACGAACTCGGTGCGCGCGGTGATGCGGCGGTTGAACGGACCGAACTGCGGCGTGAGCTTGCCGGAGCGCGCCTCGCCCTGGACCTGGACCACGGAGAGGCCGTGGTTGGCCCAGCCGATGCGCACCTGCTCCTCGGTGGGGTTCGCGGCGTCGTAGCCGCGGAACATGAACGGCTCGGTGGTGTACTCGTGGTTGACCACCAGCAGGTAGCCGTTCGGGCGGCCGGGGATCGGCAGCAGACCCGCAAAGTCGTTGTTGAAGCCGAACTGCTTCTCGGCCGCGGCGGCGGTCTGGTGGTCGAAGTCGAACGCCGGAGCATCGGCGAACAGCGGGTCGCCCCAACGGATCACGACGGCCTGCTCGTAGCCGGCCGGGGTAACGAGGGCGTCCTGCTTGTTGGGTGCCACCGGGGCGAAGTCGGTGCCGGGGTCGGGCCGACGCCGACCCGGACGCGGAACCGGTTCCGAGGGAACCGAAATCGACAAACCCGGGCGCCGCGGCCGCGCTGCCCGCGAGGGCCGTGCCGGCACCGACGGCGAGGACCGCGGCCGCACCGCCGCGCAGCACGCCGCGGCGCGAGACGGCGCCGCGCACGATGTCGCCGAAGTACTCGCCGTTCGAATCGTTGGGAACGTCGTGGGCGCAGGCGTTTCCGCATTTGTACTGGCAGGTGATCGAGGCGCGTGACGACATGCCGTCGTGCTTGACGAACAGTGCGAGGGGTTTGAGGCTCACCGTGGGACTCCCGAGGTCAATTACGGACAAAGCGGATACCGCTCGCACCGTAGGAATCGGGAACCAGCGTTCGACGACGGCCGGGTGAACGGCGGGACAACACTGGTCGGAGGTTGCGTGCCGCCGATCAACCGCCGGGGGTGAGCTGTCCGGTCACCCGGTACAGTCGCCACATCTCGGGCTCGGTTCCGCCGTCGTTGCGCATCTCGAGGACGAGTGCGCCGACGCCACCCGAGCCGGTCTCGAACATCGTCGGGTAGCGGCGGTTCACGGCGTCCGCGACACCCCGCTTGGTGTTCGGCACCGCCAGGATGTATTGCACGCCATGCCCGGCGGGGTCGTTCAGGATCTTCGTGAAGTCGGTGTCCGAGGTGACGACGAATTGCTTCGGGTTCGCCGACGCCGTGACCACCGCGAACCCCTCGACGGTGTCGAGAAGGACCGAGCCCTCCGGCAGGTCGAGACTGTCGAGATAGTCGGCGATGCGTCGCTCGGCGCCGAACGTCCGCAGGATCGCGAGTTCGTCGGGGTCCTGTCGACCCGGCACGATCGCGCTCGCGATCGAGTGCTCGAGGGCCGCGAGACGCGCGTTGCCCATCGCGACGGTCGTGACGGCGGTCGATCCGACGAGCAGGCACACCGCCAGTGCGACCAGGGGCGATGGTCCGGGGTGCGGGGGATCGTCCGGGTGCCGCTGCGAAACGGCCTGGGCGAGGGGAGATCACCGGCGCCCGGCTCGGTGCGAGCAGCACCACGAGCACGAACGCGAACGGGATGATCGTGATGTAGAACCGCAGGAACGGGAACGTCGAATCCATCAGGTACAGCAGCGACTGCGTACCGAGGACGGCGCCGAAAATCGTGAACGGAACCAGGATCTCGGCGTCACGTCGTCGGAACGCGAGGACAGCCGCGACGATCAGCAGCAGCGGTACCGCCGGGCCGAGCACCACCATCTCCGTCAGCGAGAACACTGCCCGGTCGACGGCGGTGGTGGTGGCGCCCCCGCCGGACTGTTCGAGGATCGCACTGTTGCCGTACACCGACGAGAACTGTTGGAACGCAGTGCCGGTGATCAGCCAGCTCGTGAACGACCAGGCCGCGAAGGCGGCGAAACCGGGACCGACGACGAGCGCGACGTCGACGGCGGCGGCCCACCACCGGTCGCCGCGCCCCGACCGCGCGGTGGGGCGGTACCGGACCGCGGTGACCAGTCCGACGAGCGCACCGGCGACGATCATCGGGGCGATCGCGTCGTACCGCGTCAGATAGGCCAGCGCCAGTGCGATGCCGGCGGCGATGAGGTCGTGGACGCCGTCGCTGCGCATCCACCGGATGAGCCGGCGCACCGCCCAGCACACGAAGAACACGAACGGCGCTTCGCTCATGCCGTTGGCGGCGTACATCACGATCATCGGGTTGAGGGCGAACAACGCCGTCAGCACCACGACCAGGACCGTGGAGCAACCACGGTCGCGCGCGATGCCGCGGATCTGGACGACGGCTCCCGCCATGAACGCGGCCGACATCACCACGGCCGTCAGGTTCCAGCGCAGCAACTCGGGGAACCAGTGGCCGAGGAAGCCGAGCGGCAGCTGCGCGAACGCGGTCAGTGGGGTGAAGACGAATCCGATCGCCGCGAGGTGCGGGTCACGGCTCAGCAGCACGCCCGAGACCGCCGCGACGCGCGACAGCGAGTCGGTGAAGATGAACCCCACACCGACGTTCATCCACACGCCCACCGCGAGGTAGGCGGCGAACAGCACGCCGTAGAGGGCCCACGGCTTCCGCGCTCCCCCGGTGCGGGTCGCCGGAGGGCGCCCGGCGCCGTCGCTGGGCGCCGGGCGCAGGGCGGTCGTCGCCGTCACGTGCGGCGCCGGCGCAGCCACACCGTCGTGCCGACCACGATCACCGCGAGAACCGCCGTCCCCGCCACGATCGCGGCGATCGTCCCGGCCCCGATACCGGAATCGTCCACGGCGTCGGCCTGCGCGGCGATGTCGGTGACGTTCACCCCGATCGCGAACGGCTGGGTGTCACGCGGGCCGATCAGGACGTCGCCGGTGAGCCGCGTGAACTGCGACGGATCCGCGTCCAGCCGGCCGAGCAGCGCGTCGAGATCGCGAGGCTCCCCGTTGGACGTCGCGAGGACGAGGGTGCGGTTGCCCTGCTCGACCACCTGCAGCGCGCCGTACGGCGTCGACCCCGTGACCCCTGCAGCGCCAGCAGCGCCGGGTCGGCCGAGGCCAGCGGCTGGCGGACCGACTGCGGCAGGTTGCCGTCGGCCGCGACGAGGATCGCCGGCAACGTGCCGGTCGCGGCCTCGGTCAGCGGGCGCACCCGCGGCTGGAGCGGGAGGTAGCTGATGCGCTGCATCTGGACCAGCAGCTGGTTGGCGCGGCGCAGGTCGCCGAGGGCGTTGTCGCCCAGGCCGACGTCGACGGTGGGCAGCAGGGTCTGCGGGAGCGACGCGAAGCCGCCGGGCAGCGGCGGAGCCGCGAGCTTCGACGAGACGGTGCTGCGCGGATCGACGGTGAGCGACGACGCGTTGCTCGTGCCGCACTGGAAGTCGCCGGTGATGTCGAGCGCCACCGTCAGCGTCATGAACCGGGACAGCAGGTTGTTCGGCACGCTCACCTGGACGTCGAACTTCCCGGACGGGTCGAGCGGAGCGCTCGCCAGCTGCGTCCCGCCGAGGCCGACCGTGAGGATCCCGCTGCGTGACTGCGGCAGTGGGACGTAGGTGCCGAACAGGTGTGCCGAGAGGTCCCGGATCGGCCGTCCGAGCTGGGTCTGGTTGACCTCGATCGGCACCTCGATGTGGTTCAGTCCGGACGCCGTCAGGGATCCGATCTTCAGCTGTTCGAGCGTGACCACGTCCTGCGCCACCTCGGGGACCCGGACGTCCGGCGCCGCGATCGCGCGGCTCGCGGCCGCGTACCCGTCGAGATTGGCGACGAACAGGTCCACCTGCGACGACAGCGCGGTCTCGTTGCCGGTGATCCGGAGGACCGGGGCACCGGCAGGTGTGCCCTGCAGGCCGATCCCGGCCGCGGCCCCGCCGCCGACGACGATGCTGCGTTCGAACGGGGCGGGCGTCACGTCCGGCACGGCGCCACCAGCGGGGAGTTCGGCCACGTCGACGCGGGTCGGCTGGCTGCCGTAGTGGTTGACGACGGCCGTGCTCAGCGTGAGTGCGGCGTTCTGGTCGGCCTGCGACGACGCGTCGGCAACGTAGATCGTCAGCTTGCGGAGGATGGGCGGCAGGAACTCCGCCGGGACGTCGGCTGCTTTTCGACACCGTCGTAGGTCACCGCGGCATCGCGCAGCGTCAGCGGCGCGAACTGGCTGCGGTCGTAGCAGCGGTCGTCGATGGGGATGTAGTGGCTCGTGATCGTGAGGGTGACCGAACGGTCGGCCACGGTCAGGCTGTCGAGCGGCACCGACAGCGGGATGCCGGCCTCGTCGGCGGCAGGTAGGTCGACGCGCTGCACCACCCGGCCGTCGGAGCGGACCTCGAGCCAGCCCTGTCGGAAGTCCGTTGGGGTGCTGAGAGTTCCGGTGAGCCGCCGGGCCTGCAGGCCGTCGGGGACCGGAAGAGTGACGGTCACGGGCGCCGAATCCGACGGGAACCGGATGTCGGCGGGGCGCCCCAGCTCGGCAAACGGAACGGACTGTCCGGTAACGACGGTCGCGTCGGTCGAGTCCTGCGCCGACGCCGTGCCCATTCCCGGGAGGAGGACGGTGATCGCCGCGAGCGTGCCGGTGACGAGCGCCGCGAGTGTGCGACGCGGTGCGCGGCGGTGCGCCCCGGTTCTTGCCATGAGTTCTCCCCAGATCGGTCCGTCGTTGTGCTTGCCGGCATCCGGTCGAGCGAATCGACGACGGTCGGCTGAACGAAGGAAGGCCACCCGAAACCCTGAAACTCTTTGTGCGCCGCTGTGGTCCGACGGACCGGCGATAGTGCGCACCTTCGTTCGCGTCACATCTAACCATGTAGTCCAAACAAACGACTGGTCAAACTGAAAGTCCCATCGATGTCATTCGGAGAGGTTGGTCACGAAGCGACACCCGTCACCACGGGTAACACTTTGATCGCGCGGGCGATGAGTCAGTATGGAATAGACAACGAGCCGGTACGGACCGCGGCACTCGCCGATTGCGAAATCGTCACGACAGCACATCTGTTCGAGTACGCGGGGAGGACATCGACAATGACGCATGCCATGTCCGGCGTCGGCACGTCCGCGCCCGACGACGTCACTGCCGCCTCCGCCCACCCCGCGCTGCCCCCGCCGGACGCTCGTGGGAAGCGTTCGGTGACAGCGTCGTTCACGAGCGCATCGATCCTCGTGCGGTGGCTGGTCATCGCCGGCTGCTCGCTGGCCGCCTTCTGGCCGTCGGTGATCCGCACCGTGGACGACCTGCGCGGCGGTGACCTGCTCGGGTACATCTTCGTGATGCCGTTCCTCGCCGCGGTCGCGGCCATCGGCATCGCCCGCCGGCGTGCCGACGAGCTTCCCATCCACGATCGTCAGATCGACGCCCTCGTCGGCGGGATCGCGTTGATCGTCTCGGTCGCGGTCAAGTGGCTGCTGCTCCCCCGGTACGAGGAGCAGTTCAGCCTCCTGCGGATCGACATGCTGTCGTGGTTGCTGTTCGTCGTCGGTGCTGCCGTGCTGCTGTTCGGGCTCCGGCCCGTGGGCCGGTTCTGGCCGGTGTGGCTGATGCTCCTGCTCATCGCGCCGCTCCCCTACCGTATGGCGGTGGTGGCGCTGGGAGGACAGTCGCCGCACGTGAGCGTCGTTCTGACGCTCCTCGCGGCGGCGGCCACCGGCATCGCGGTCGGCCGGACCCGGCGCCGCGGCGTCGTCGGTGCGGTGGCGACGGTCGTCGTCGGTCTCGCGGTCCTCGCGCTCGTCTTGATCCTGTTCCCGGACGCCCCGCGGTGGGTGGTGCAGCTCGCCCCCGCGGCGGTCGCGGCCGTGACCGTCGGAATCGGGATGTACCTGCAGCACGGCTACTACTTCACCGACCGCCGCGCGGCGTACTCGGTCGCGCCGCAGCGCCCCACCGCGGTGCGCACGGGCCTGGTCCGCTCCGGGTTGGTCGTCGTCGCGGTCGCCTTCGTCCTCTCGCTCGTTCCGCTGCCCGACCCGCCGTCGACCGTCGTCGTCGCCGGCCCGCCCCACGCGCGGGCGCAGTTGGTCGTGCCGGACGGGTGGACACAGGAGAACGTCGAGGAATTCGATTGGGCCGACCGGTTCTTCGGCCGCGGCGCGACCCTGACCCGGCAGACGATCGTCGCGGACGAGGGGAACCCCGACTGGGACTCGAAATCGCGGCCCCGCCGCGTCGTGATCGACACGCTCGACACCCATCGCCCCGCGACCCTCACCGTCTACCCGACGGACACGCTCTACCGCCTCGCGGACGCCCGCCGCAGCCCCACCGTCCCCGTCGACCTCGGGCACGGCGTGCAGGGCGAGTTGTCGACGATCGTCGACGAGCAGGCGCTGCTCACGTGGAGCCTGCTGTCGTTCACGTGGACGCGCGATGACGTGAGCCAGCGGGTCAACCTCATCACCGTCGACGACCACCGCCCCGACGCGATCTTCCCGCACCCCACACCGTCGATGGCCTCCGACGTCACCAACACGCTCAACGTCCTGATCCGCGGCAACGCGGTCACCGTCGACGACAGCTCGGAGTACAAGGACCGCGACATGCTCACGGTCGTGGGATCCGAACTCGTGGACACGCAGTGGAAGGCGGCCGAGGCATGACCACCGACCGAACCGTGACCGTCACGGACGAGTTCAAGGCCGCCGCCCTGCACGACGCCGTCGACGGTCTGCGCGAGCGGCACCCACTCGCGTCGGCCGCCGTCGCATTCGTGCCGTGGCAGCGCAATCTCGCCCTCGTGCTGGCGCTGGTCGTCGTGGGGTGCGCGGTCTTCTTCCCGATCGGCACCTTCACCGTGCTCATCGCGGTATGCACGCTCGCCTACGTCGCGACCATGATCGACCGGCTGATCATCTTCGCCCGCGGGCTCGACCGGGACGCCATCGTGACCGTCTCGGACGAGGACGCGAGGGCGATCCCCGACGACGAGTTGCCCGCATACACGATCCTCGTGCCCGCCTATGACGAGACCGAGGTGATCTACGACCTCGTCGCGGGCATGACCGCGCTCGAGTACCCGCGCGAGAAGCTGCAGGTGCTGCTGCTGCTCGAGGAGGACGATCACCGGACCGTCGCGGCCGCGCAGGACGCGATCTCCGTTCCGGGCGGCGAGATCGTGACGGTGGTCCTGGTGCCGGAGGCACAACCGCGCACCAAGCCCAAGGCGTGCAACTACGGTCTGCACTTCGCGACCGGTGAGATCGTCACGATCTACGACGCCGAGGACAAGCCGGATCCGCTGCAGTTGCGCCGCGTAGTCGCCGCGTTCGCCCGGCAGCCCGACGACGTCGCGTGCGTGCAGGCCAAGCTCGCGTACGACAACGGCCGCCAGAACCTGCTCACCGGCTGGTTCACCGCCGAGTACGCGGTGTGGTTCAACTTCCTGCTTCCCGGACTGATGAAGACGCACTCGCCGATCCCGTTGGGCGGCACGTCGAATCACCTGCAGCGGTGGGTGCTCGACGAGATCGGCGCGTGGGATCCGCACAACGTCACCGAGGACGCCGACCTCGGTGTGCGGATCGCCGCGTCGGGTTATTCGACGGCCGTGTTGGACTCGACGACCATCGAGGAGGCCAACAGCGACCCGATCAACTGGATTCGGCAGCGATCCCGTTGGTACAAGGGCTATCTGCAGTCGTGGCTGGTGCACACCCGAAGGCCGCTCGAGGCGTGGCGCTCGCTCGGTCCACTCAGCTTCGTCCGGTTCACGCTGCTGCTCGCGGGCACACCGATCATCGCGTGTCTCAACCTGGTGTTCTGGTTCATCACGTTCACGTGGCTGCTGGGGCAGCCGCTGATCGTCGCCGACGTGTTCCCGCCGTACATCTACTACGGCGCGCTGGTCTCCCTCGTGTTCGGCAACGCGGCCGCGATCTACATGAACATCGTCGGCTGCCGCGAGAGCGGCAACTCGCACCTGCTGCTCGCGTGCGTCACCGTGCCGATCTACTGGCTGATGATGAGCATCGCCGCCGCCAAGGGCTGTTGGCAGCTGCTGCGCAATCCGTCCTACTGGGAGAAGACTTTCCACGGGCTGGGGACATCCGACGCGGCCGCCGAGCCGGCCACCGGCACCTGAGGCGAGCCCGCGAGTCAGCGTCCCGCGGCGCGTTCGCCGGTCAGTGTCATCACCGTGCTGGTGGCCGTCGCCACCGGTTTGCCGTCGGCTCGGGTGATCTCGCAGTGGTAGTGGCTGAGTGTGCGGCCCGCGTGCGTGACGCGCGCCGACGCCGTGAGCACGTCCGCCCACACCGGGCGCAGGAACGTCGTCCTCAGATCGATGCTCGTGAAGGACTGTCCGGGTTCGACGACGGTCGAGTGCGCCGTGCCGATCGCGGCATCGGCGAGTTCGCACAGCAGCCCGCCGTGCACCGTGCCCTGCTGGTTGCCGTGCAGTGCGGGATCGGTGCGGATGCGCACCGTAGCGGTACCCGACCCGACGTCGACGACGGCGATGTGCAGCAGCTGCGAGATCGCCGTCGGATAGCGCATGTGGGTGCTGTCGGAGTCGCTGAGCGTCCCGGCCACGTGACGTTCGAGGTACTCGAGCACGGGCAACGTCGTCTCGGTCATCGCGGTCCCTGTCCGTCGTTCGTCCTGGTGAAAGCTGTACGCGGACGGTAGCGTCGCGGAATATGACAATCCAGAAATTGTCCTGGATACGATTTCGGTGACCGCCCCGGTCTACCGGCGCCTCGCCGAGTCGATTGCCGCCCGGATCCGAGCCGGTGATCTGCCGCCCGGCACACGCCTGCCCACGCACCGGGCCTTCGCCCGCCGGCACGGCGTCGCGCTGGCCACCGCGACCCGGGTGTACGCCGAGCTGGCGTCCCTCGGCCTGGTCGTCGGGGAGCCTGGGCGTGGCACGTTCGTCCGGGACCTACCGGTGCCGTCGGGTGCGGGTGTCGCCCGGATACCCCGTTCCGTCCTGGCCGCGGACCTGTCGTTCAACCAGCCACTCGCGGGCGGGCAGGTCGATCTGCTGCGGCGCTCGCTGCGGGATCTGTCGAGGTCGGGGAACCTGGAATCGCTGCTCTACCAACAGCCTCCGGGCGGCCGCCGACACGAGCGCGCGGTGGTGGCCGACCATCTCGCGCGCCGAGGAATCGTGGCGGAACCCGAACGGGTCGTCCTCGTGGGCGGCGCGCAGCAGGGACTCGACGTCGTGCTCGGTGCCGTCACCGCACCGGGGGACGTCGTGGCCGTCGACGCCCTCACGTATCCGGGGCTGCGGATGCTCGCCCGCGAACATTCGGTGGAGCTGGCACCGATACCGGCCGACGCCGCCGGACCGGACCTGGACGCGCTCGAAAACCTCTGTCGGGCACGACCGATCCGTGCGGTGTACGCGATGCCGACGATGCACAACCCGCTCGGGTGGGTGCTCGACGCGGCCGCACGGGAGCGGTTGGCGTCCATCGCGCGCGCCCACGACTGCGTGATCGTCGAGGACGGCACGTACGCGTTCCTCGCCGCCGATGCGCCGCCACCGATCACCGCGCTCGCCCCGGAGCGCTCGTACTACGTCTCCGGCCTGTCCAAGAGCGTGGCGACCGGCCTGCGGTTCGGCTACGTCGTCACGCCGCCGGGTCGCACCGACCGGGTGGTCGAGTGCCTGCGGGCGTCGTCGTGGGGCATGCCCGGCGTTATGACCGCACTGGCCACCGAATGGATCCGCGACGGTGTCGTAGACCGGCTCGAAGACGGAGCGGCGCCTGGATGCGACTGCCCGACAGTCGATTGCACGCGCCGCGTTCGCGGACCTGGACACGCTCGCGCACCCGTCGTCGTACTTCGTCTGGATCCGACTCGATCCGGAACTGCGCATGGGACGGGTCGCGAGCGCGCTCGCCGAGAACGGCATCCTGGTGTCGACCGCCGACGCGTTCGCGACCACGCGACACGTACCGCACGCGATCCGAGTCGCACTGGGCACGCCGGACATCGGCGAACTCGGCGCCGTCCTCGACTCGGTCGCGCACACGATCGCCACGCTGCCGACCTGACCGCCGGGCGGCTACCCGAGGGTGTTGAACCCGGCCATGAGCGGGAACAGCGGATCGTCCGGGCCGATGTCCATCGTGCAGTCGCCGGGCCGGGGATCCGGGACGAACGCCCACAGCAGCGCACCCGCGGTGCCGGCCACCCGCTGGCCGGTGATCTTCTGCTCGATGCTCGTGGCGCGTGCCGGCAGCGTCTTGCACGAGCCGGCGTTCTCGCCGATCTCCGCCACCAGCAACGGCTTTCCGGCCGCCGCGGCCTGGTCGATGCGCCGAGCCAGGCCGTTCCACTGGTCACCCGGCAGCGGGATGCCGTCGGCGCCGTAGTCGTGGTACTGCACGAAGTCGACGTGGTCCGACTCGCTCACGTACTGGTAGTCGTCGCCGCCGGTGCCGCACTGGCCGCCGCCGATCAGGCCCGCGGTGATCAGGTGATTCGGCGCGATCGCCTTGACGTCGGCGCCGGCCTCCTGCATGAAGTCGCGCAGCACCTGGGCGGCGTCGGGCGGGCACGTGCGCACCCACCAGTCGCAGTTCCCGTTCACGCACTCACCGGGATCCGGTTCGCCGACCAACTCCCATGCCGCGACGGACGGGGAGTCCTTCCACCGGTTCACCGCGGTCTGCACCCACTGCTCGAACGTCAGCCGGGTGCCGTTCTGGTCATCGGTCTTCCAACCGCCGACGTACCATGAGCGGTCCTTGAACTTCTCGCTCTCGCAGGCACCGTCCTGCGCGGAGAGCACCGGGATGATCATCTGATCGGTGCGCTCGGCCTCGGCGAAGACCGCGTCCATCGCGGTGAAGTCCAGTTGGCCGGTGTACTTGTTGATCGCCAGTTCCTGGAACGCGTCGAAACGCGTCAGCGAATGCGGCGGTAGGGATTCGAAGTAGGTGGGCAGATCGACCATGCCGCCGCAGCCGCGGTTGATCGCCCAGTTCGTCGACAGTTGGTAGGCGTTGAAACCCGCCGGCCACCACTTCTCACCGTCGAGATACAGGCCGTCCGACGCGGCCGAAACCCGGCCCTGTGCCTGCGCCTGTGGCGCCAGACCGGCCCCACAGCTGGCCATCGTCACGACTGAAAGCAGTGCTATCAGTATCCATCTCAATCTCGGTGTCGTGTTCAGAGCAGCCTCGCTTCGTCAAGGCGTGGACCCGGACGGGTTGCGAGCAACTCCCGGCTGTCCACGATGTTCGGACCCATCCGGGCAACAACTCTAGAGAACTTCGGACAGGAAGGTCTGTAGTCGAGGCGATTCGGGTCTGTCGAACATTTGCTCGGGTCCGCCCGACTCGACCACCGCCCCGCGATCCATGAACACGACCGTGTCCGAGACCGACCGCGCGAACCCCATTTCGTGGGTCACCACCACCATCGTCATGCCGCCCTTTGCGAGGTCGGTCATCAGCGCCAGCACGCCCTTCACGAGTTCGGGATCGAGCGCCGACGTCGCCTCGTCGAAGAACATCACCTGCGGCTGCATCGCCAGTGCCCGGGCGATCGCGACGCGCTGCTGCTGCCCGCCCGACAGGTTCCCCGGACGCGCGTCGGCCTTGTGCGCCAGGCCGACCAGTTCGAGTTGGTCGAGTGCCAGCCGGCGGGCCGCGTCCTTCGACATCTTCCGGAGCTTGCGCGGCCCGAGGGCGATGTTGTCGGCGACAGTGCGGTGCGGAAACAGGTTGAAGTGCTGGAACACCATGCCGATCCGCCGGCGCAGGAGATCCGGGTTGTCGCGGAGCACCGAGCGGCCGTCGAGGAGGACGTCGCCGGCGTCGGGTTCGTGGAGTCGGTTGAGCACCCGTAGCAGCGTGGACTTCCCGGAGCCTGACGGCCCGATCACCGTGACGGTCTTGCCGGCGTCGACGTGTAGGTCCACCCCGCGCAGGACCCGGTTGGTGCCGAAGGCGAGGTGCAGTCCGGTGCCGGTGAGGGAGACGGAATCCGGCATGCGTCAGCCCCTCTCCACGACGATCGACTGCTCGAGGTCGTCGAGCGTGCCGGACGTGTCGGCGCGCCCGGTCCGCAGGCGTCGGTCGATGTAGTTCACCAGGTGCGTGAGCGGGATGGTCAGTGCCAGGTAGAACAGGCCGGCCGCGACGAGCGGCGACAGGTTGCCGGTCTGCGCGTTGAGGTCCCGGCCCACGGCGAACAGCTCCCGCTGCGTGACGAGCAGGCCCAGGAAGTAGATCAGTGACGAGTCCTTGATGAGCGAGATGAACTGGTTCATCAGGGCCGGTAGCACCCGGCGCACGCCCTGCGGGATCACCACCAGCGACATCGACCGCCGGTACGAGAAGCCCAGGGCGCGGGCGGCTTCCATCTGGCCGGGTTCGACGCTCTGGATGCCGGACCGGAAGATCTCGCCGATGTACGCGGCCGCCAGCAGCGACAACGCCGCGGCGCCCAGCCAGTAGGGGTTGTTGCCGGTCAGTCCCCGGACGACCGGTCCGACACCCAGCCCGACCAACAGGATGATCACCACCGCGGGCAACCCGCGGAAGATGTCGGTGTAGACCCGGGCCGGCCAACGCAGCCAGCGGGTTCGGGAGATCCCGGCGACGGCGAGCATCATGCCGATCACCGTGCCCGCGATGCCCGACGTCAGCGCCAGGATCAACGTGTTCGGCAAGCCGATCCGCAGCAGGTCCGGGAAGGCTTGTTTGTACAGCTGCCAGTCGAAGAATGTCTCGCCGAGTTGCTGCAGTGTCGACTTCGGTTGCGCGGCAGACGGTTCCGTCGCCGAGGTGTGTTGCGCGGCGATAGCGGCGAAGTCCGGCAGTTCAGGTGCCGGCGCGGCCTTGCTGCCGGGTTTCCACCCGGCCGGGAGTGCCCGCGGCACCCAGTCCGAGTACAGCCGCGACCACGTCCCGTCGGCGATCACCGCGTCGAGCCCCGAGTTGAGGGCGTCGATCAGTGGCTGACGGTCCTTCGCGACCGCCCAGCCGATGAAGTTGTCGAGGCTGAAGGTGTTCTGCACGACCGACACGGGATCGCCGGGTTTGATGATCACCGCCTGCGTCTGCGACGGCACCACCCAGGCGTCGATCTGCCCGGTTTTCAGGTTCGCGTACGCGGTGTTGTAGTCCGGGAACTTCACCGGGTCGAGGCCGAGGGTGTTCACGACGTAGTCGTCCTGCACGGTGCCCTGCACGACACCGATTCGGACGGAGGAGTTCAGATCCGAGAAGCCCTTGATCGCACTGCCGTTCGGCACCGCGAGTGCGAAGTATCCGAAGTCGTAGCCGTTGGTGAACCCGACCAGGTTGCGGCGGGCGTCGGTGGTGGTGATCGACGACGACCCCGCGTCGAACCGGTGGCTCGCCACCTGCGCCAGCAGCCCCGCGAAGTCGGTGCCGACGAACTCCACCTGGAGCCCGAGTTTCGCGGCGACGGCCCGCAACAGTTCGTTGTCGAAGCCGGTGAAGACGTTGTGCGAGTTGACGCACGTGTTCGGCGGCCCGTCCGACAGCGTGCCGACCGTGAGCGTGCCGGGCTTGACCAGTCCCAACTTTGCCGGGTCGATATCGTTGAGCGGCAGTGTGTTCGGTGTCGTGTACTTGTCACCGGCGGTGGCGGCGGCCGCTGTGTCGAGATTCGTGGGCAACGCGGTGGCGCTGTCGACGCCGGGCGGCACACGCAGATCGGTGCGTCCCGATGCGTCACGGCCCGACGTGCACGCCGCCAGAGCGAGCACCGGAAGGAGTATCACCAGCAGCACCGCCGCCGCTCGGGATCGGGAAGCGGCGGCGGGCATCGGGTCGGTCCCGGTCTACGCGAGTCCGGACAGTTGCGGTGGCGTGTGCTCGTCGCGCCACGCGATCGCCTCGCGGAGCGTGGTGAGGTCGTAGTCGGGTCCGCTGGAGTTCGTGGTGAACAGTGTGACGCCGGCATCGACGTACGCAGGCGCGAGCTCCGCGCCCGGCCACCACGTCGACCGCTCGATCTCGTGCGGGTCGCGCTGCACGTCGCCGCAGTGCTCGCCGAGGATCGCGGACTTGCGGACGAACTCGTCGCGCTCGCCGAAGCCGTGCCAGATGTCGGCGTACTCGGCGACCAGGCGCAGCGTCTTCTTCTCACCGCTGCCGCCGATCAGGATCGGGATGTCGCGCGTCGGAGCGGGATTGAGCTTGCCGAGCCGGGAGGTGATGCGCGGCAGGTACTCCCCCAGCAGCTTGATCCGGGAACCCGGGGTGCCGAAGTCGTAGCCGTACGCGCCGTAGTCCTTCTCGAACCAGCCGGCGCCGATGCTGAGGATCAGCCGTCCGCCGCTGATGTGGTCGACCGTGCGGGCCATGTCGGCGAGCAGGTCCGGGTTGCGGTAGCCGGCGCAGGAGACCAGCGCGCCGATCTCCACCCGCTCGGTCTGCTCGGCCCACGCGCCGAGCATCGTCCAACACTCGAAGTGCGCGCCCTCCTGATCGCCGTACAGGGGGAAGAAGTGATCCCAGTTGAAGACGACGTCGGCGCCGGCGTCCTCGGCGCGCATCACGGCGTCGCGGATCATGCGGTAGTCGGGGGCGTGCTGCGGCTGCAACTGGATGCCGATACGCACGGGACGGGTCATGTGGGACTCCTTCGCGCCGAGACTCGCATCTCACGGTATCCCCGCGCTCGATCCGCTGCACGCAGTTGGAGGCGCACACTGGGAGACGTGCGGATCACCGAGCGCCCGAGCCCGCCCACCGGCTGGAAGCGGCGGTTCTTCCGCATGCCCATCACGCTCTACCGGTGGCATCTCGGTGCGCTGCTCGGGCACCGGTTCGTACTTGTCGAACACGTCGGTCGGCGGAGCGGCCGGACCCGGCAGGTGGTGCTCGAGGTGGACGGCAGTGAGGCCGATTTCCGCGAGGCGGGCCGGAACATTCATTTCGTGCGGCTGCGGCCCGTGCACGGTTGATGGTTCGGGACACTTCGGACGCCTATGCTGTGCCCGCACACCCGTGCACCCTCACTCGGATCGTCCGGCACGTTCCTGCCGGTGAAGGGACCGCTCCACATGGCTTCGGTGACATTCGACAAGACCACGTGCCTGTTTCCGGGCGCGACGACCCCCGCGGTCGACAAGCTGAACCTGCACATCGAGGACGGCGAGTTCCTCGTCCTCGTCGGCCCGTCGGGCTGCGGCAAGTCCACCTCGCTGCGCATGCTCGCGGGTCTCGAGGAGGTGTACGACGGTCGCATTCTCATCGGCGATCGGGACGTCACCGCGCAGGAACCCAAGGAACGCGACATCGCGATGGTGTTCCAGAACTACGCGCTGTACCCACACATGTCCGTGGCCGAGAACATGGGCTTCGCGCTCAAGCTCGCCAAGACGCCCAAGGACGAGATCAAGCGCCGCGTGCAGGAGGCGGCGAAGATGCTCGACCTCGAGCCCTGCCTCGACCGCAAGCCCAAGGCGCTGTCCGGTGGCCAGCGCCAGCGAGTCGCGATGGGGCGCGCGATCGTGCGGCAGCCGCAGGTGTTCCTGATGGACGAGCCGCTCTCGAACCTCGACGCGAAGCTGCGGGTGCAGACCCGCACGCAGATCGCGCAGCTGCAGCGCAGGCTCGGCACCACCACCGTCTACGTCACCCACGACCAGGTCGAGGCCATGACCATGGGCGACCGGGTGGCGGTCCTCAAGGACGGCATCCTGCAGCAGTGCGCCCCGCCGCGTGAGCTCTACACCCGCCCCGTCAACCAGTTCGTCGCCGGATTCATGGGCTCGCCGTCGATGAACATGCTGACCCTGCCGGTCAGCGACGCCGGGGTGGTGATCGGCGAGACGGTCATCCCGGTTTCCCGTGAAACCATCGCCGAGATCCCCGAGGGGCAGGTCGTGCTGGGCATTCGGCCCGAGCACCTCGACCTGGCGCCGAACGGCGAGGGCATCCAGATGGACGTCGACGTCGTCGAGGAACTCGGCGCGGACGCCTTCGTGTACGGGCGCACGGGCTTGGGTGGACCCGGACAGCACGAGCTGGTCGCGCGAGCCGACTGGCGGAACCCCCCGCGTCGCGGTGACCGCGTGAACCTGCATGTCGAGCCGTCCGCGGTGCACCTGTTCTCCGTCACGGACGGTCGGCGCCTGGGGTGACCCTGACCGATCCAGTCTGGGGGTAATGACCGAAATCAGGCCCCGTTCGTGCGAGAGTGAGCGGCGACATATGCCTCGGTCCGGTGGAGCTCTCGTCCGCCGGGCCGGAGACGTCTATCTGAAAGGTGGACCATGCGTTCTTTCAATACGCGCACGAGGGTTGCGGTTGCGGCCTCGGCTGTCACGCTGCTCGCGCTCGCCGGTTGCTCGAGTGACAACGGTGGCGGCGGCACCAGCCCCGCCGACGCTGCCACGCAGAACCTCGAGGGCCGCGGCGCGATCTCGTTCGCTATGGGCAAGAACGACACCGACAAGCTGCAGCCGGTGATCGCGAAGTGGAACGCGGCGCACCCGAACGAGCAGGTCTCGCTCAAGGAGCTGCCCGGCGAGGCGGACGACCAGTACGACAAGCTCGTCCAGTCGCTGCAGGCCGGCAACTCCGACTACGACGTGATGGCGCTCGACGTGGTCTGGACGGCCGGCTTCGCCGCGAACGGCTGGCTGCAGCCGCTCGAGGGCTCGCTGGCCATCGACACCTCCAACCTGCTGCAGTCGACGGTCGAGACGGCCACCTACCGCGGCAAGCTGGTCGCGGGCCCGCAGAACACCAACGCGCAGCTGCTGTACTACCGCACCGACCTGACGCCGCAAGCGCCCGCGGACTGGAAGGCGCTCACCGACAGCTGCGCCGTCGCCAAGGACAAGGGCGTCCAGGACTGCATGGTCACCCAGCTCAAGCAGTACGAGGGCCTGACGGTCAACACCACGCAGTTCATCAACTCGTGGGGCGGCTCGGTCGTCGGCTCCGACGGCAAGACCCCCGAGGTCACGTCGCCGCAGGCCAAGGCCGGCATGCAGGCGCTGGTCGACGCCTACCAGGGCGGCCAGATCGCGAAGCGTTCCACCGGCTTCACCGAGGAGGAGACCAACCTCGCGTTCGTCGGTGGTGAGGCGATGTACGCCTACAACTGGCCGTACATGTGGGACAACGCGCAGAAGGACGGCTCCAAGGTGAAGGGCAACGTCGGCGTCGCGCCGATCGCCGGCCCGAACGGCGCGGGCGCGTCGACCCTCGGCGGCTACAACAACGGCATCAACGTGTTCTCCAAGAACAAGGCCACCGCGCGTGACTTCATTGCGTTCGTCCAGAACGACGAGAACCAGATGTCGTTCGCGGACGCATCGTTCCCGCCGGTCCTGAAGTCGGTCTACGACGACCCGGCCCTGCAGGCGAAGTACCCGTACCTGCCCGCGCTGAAGACGGCCCTCGAGAACGCGAAGCCGCGTCCGGTCACGCCGAACTACAAGCAGGTCTCGAAGGCCATCCAGGACAACGCCAACTCGGCGCTCACCGGTGCGGTGACCGTCGACCAGGCCGCCACCAACATGGCCGCAGCGATCACCGCCGCGAACCAGTAGGCACCCGTTCGATCACGAGAGATCAGGTAACGCAAGATGGCTGACTCTGCTGAGCTGAGGCGAGCAGACGAGGCCCGCGCCGTGGTCGGAGTCGACGACTCCGACCACGGCGGCCGCGCTTCCGAGCGCGAGGCGCCCGGTTCCGGGCGCACGGGTCACGACGACGAAACTCCGACGAGCGCGCCGCGCAAGCGCGACCTACGTCCGATCTGGCTGATCGCGCCGACGATGGCGATCCTGGCCGTCGTCATCGTGTACCCGGTGATCCGCGCGGTGATCCTGTCTTTCCAGGACAACAAGCACGTCGACCCCGACACCGGCGTCTTCGTCCAAGGCGGGTTCGCCGGTTTCAAGCACTACCTGCAGTGGCTCGTGCAGGACTGCGGCGCCGGCGCCGGTTCGTGTCCGCCCGGCACCCTGGCGCACGACTTCTGGCCCGCACTGGGCGTCACCCTCTTCTTCGCCGTCGTCACGGTCACCATCGAGGTCCTCCTCGGTCTGTGGATGGCGACGATCATGGGGAAGACGTTCTGGGGGCGCTCCCTGCTCCGCGCGAGCGTGCTGATCCCGTGGGCCATTCCCACGGCGGTCACCGCGAAGTTGTGGTTCTTCATCTTCGCCGAGAACGGCATCGCCAATAAGTTGCTCGGCACCTCGATCGCGTGGACCACCGACCCGTGGGCGTCGCGGTTCGCGGTCATCATCGCCGATGTGTGGAAGACGACGCCGTTCATGGCGCTGCTGATCCTTGCCGGTCTGCAGATGATTCCGCAGGACGTCTACGAGGCCGCCAAGGTCGACGGCGCAACCGCGTGGCAGCGGTTCACCAAGATCACCTTGCCGCTGGTCAAGCCGGCACTGATGGTCGCGGTGCTCTTCCGCACCCTCGACGTGCTGCGCATGTACGACCTGCCCGCCATCCTGTCCGGCACCTCCGGTGCCACCCCGAACACGACGCTCTCGATCCTGGTGGTCGCCGACATCCGGCAGGGCCACTTCCAGAGCGCGTCGGCGCTGTCGACGTTGATCTTCCTGCTGATCTTCGCGGTCGCGTTCGTGATGGTGAAGTTCCTCGGCGCCAACGCGGTGCGCACCCAGGACGAGCAGCGGAAGGGGGCTGATCACTGATGGGACGCCACAGCAAGCCCGAAGACCTCGACGATCACGAGGTCGTCGCGGAGGCGTCGACGCCCGTGTCGGTGGCCGTCGCCGAGCCGCCGGTCGCCGCACCGACCCCGAGCAAGCCGCGCCGTCGCACCGACCGCGGAAAGTCCGCGCGCACCTACCTCGGCGTCGCGATCATCCTCATCTGGGGGCTGGCGCCGTTCTACTGGATGGTCGTCACCGCGTTCCGGCGGTCCGACCACACCTTCGACACCACGCCGTGGCCGACGTACCTGACGCTCGACAACTTCCGGGCCGCGCTGGCGACGGACAAGGGCAACGACTTCCTCGGCGCGATCGTCAACAGCCTCATCATCGGTGCGGTGACGACGGCCGTCGGTCTGCTGCTCGGTGTGTTCACCGCGTACGCGCTCGCGCGGATCGAGTTCCGCGGCAAGTACATCGTCACCGGCATCATCTTGGGTGCGTCGATGTTCCCGACCGTCGCGCTGATGACGCCGCTGTACCAGCTGTTCGGCGATTTCGGCTGGATCGGCCAGTACCAGGCGCTGATCATCCCGAACATCTCGTTCGTGCTGCCGCTGACGATCTACACGCTCACGTCGTTCCTGGCGGACCTGCCGTGGGAGCTCGAGGAGGCCGCGCGGATCGACGGCGCGAGCCGGTTCCAGGCGTTCCGCCTGGTGATCCTGCCGTTGGCCGCTCCGGCGCTGTTCACCACGGCGATCCTCGCGTTCATCGCGACGTGGAACGAGTTCATGCTCGCGAGCCTGCTGTCGACGGAGAAGACCGAACCGGTGACCGTGGCGATCGCCCGGTTCGCGGGCGCCAACGCGTGGGAGCAGCCGTACGCGGCGATCATGGCCGCCGGCACGATCGTGACGATCCCGCTGGTGATCATGGTGCTCGTGTTCCAGCGTCGCATCGTCTCCGGTCTCACCGCGGGCGGCGTGAAGAGCTGACATGCCCCCGGCAGGCAGTCACGGGGACGCCAGTCCCTCGAGATGCTCATCGGCATCCTCGGCTTCTTCACGTTCATGTCGTTCGTCGCGGCGGTCGTCCCGATCGTGCGCGGCGAGCCGTCGGTGACCGCGTCGCTGGTGCTGCTCGCGTGCGTCGTGCTGCTCGGCGGCGCGATCGTGCTGCATCGGCGGAGCTGACGGTTTAGATTTCGACGCTGCCGACGACCGTTCCATCAGCGGCATAGCCGGTGAGGACCGGGCGGGGACTGCCGGGCGCCGGTGTCGGGAACCAGCCGAAGAAGCTGCCGTCCGCGAGGATCGTGGGCAGCACCTGCCCGTTGCTCGTGCGGATGTCGGCCCGCACCGCCGTCCCTGCCGCCGCGTCGTAGGTCAACACATGTGGTAGCACCTCGCCCCGACGCTCTCGCCGTATGCGCCAACGACGAACGTGCCGGCACCGTCGCCCAGTTCGCCGAAATCTTCGGGACCCTGCCTGCACCGGTTGCCCAGATCGATGAACTCCGACGGTCCGGGTTGCGCGACGCTGGTGGCGCTCTCGAACACCGGCGTAACGCACCGCTGGCTGCCGGCGCCGTGCGCCACGAGGACACTGAACACGGTGCCGACCGGCCCGGGAATGGAGCCGACCCGCTCGGCAGTGGCGGGATCGACCGGCGTCTTGCCTGGTGCCGGGTCCTGCCAGTAGTAGAACGTGTCGGTGAATGCCTTCGGCATCATGCCGGTGGCGGCCGCTGCCCCGACCCCGCCCGCGGCGAACAATGCAGCGACTGCGACGACGGACGCCACGCGTCGGGAACGGACCCGGGGAACCGTCGACTCAGAGTCGGTCGCCATGATGCGGTCCCGTTCCGCGTCCTGCAGGTGCCGAGGCCACAGTTCGTCGGTTCCGCTGTTGGGCCGCATGGCCTCGAGGGCCGTCAGCAGGTCCTTCGTCATCGGATGCTCCTCGGTTCGGCGGCGACCCGCAGCGGGGTCGGGGTGGCGGGTCCGGCGGCAGGCCCGGCCTGCAGGCGTCGTCGGGCGCGGAACAAACGGGCGTGCATCGCCGGGACGGAACATCCGACAACGCGGGCGGCCTCGGTGGCGCTCAGTCCGTCCCACGCGGTGAGCAGCAGGGCCTCCCGCTCGCCCGGTGTGAGGGCCGCCAGGGCCGCGAGTACCTCGGCGCGGTCGGTGGCGGTTACGTCCGCGCCCGGCGCGGACCCCGCGACCTGCTCGATGCGGGCCATCTTCGCCGTCAACGCGTCGCGACGACGGTCGCCGCGGCGATGGTTGGACATGTTGTTGCGGGCGACCACCAGCAGCCACGGCAGCGCCCGCTCGGGAACCTCCGGCAGACGTCGCCACGCGACCAGGAACGTCTCGGACACCACCTCCTGCGCAGTGTGGTGGTCCACGTGCCGGCAGGCGTACGCGAACACCCGCCCGGCACAGTCGTCCCACAGCGCCGTGAAGCGTGCGCTGTCCCCGCTGCCGGTGATCCCGGCTGTTCCTCTCCCATACGAAGAGGTGTCCGGTCGGGTGTCGTTCCTTACGGATGTTTTGTGCTGTCGCTCCGATTCCGGTCACGTCGCTCACCCGATTGGCGTAGCGCCGGCGCCGAGACCGGAGCGGCGTCGGGTATGTCCGGTCCGTCCTGGGCGGATCGACAATCACGTGCCGTCCACGCGTCGAAGTGCGACGATCGAGGGACGACCGGATTCGACTGACCCCGGTTTCGGGGCCCGGTTGGATCGCCGCCTGCGGACCGGAAGCTCACGCGCGTGAATCCCACGAGCAGCACGAAGCCCGAGAAACCCCGACGGCCCGAGCGTGGCCACCGATCCCGCCGCCGAACAGCCCTGCGCATCGTCGCGCTGATCGTGATCGCCCCGCTGGTCCTGCTGACGGCGGCGTATCTGCTGGCCGACGTCCCGAGCCCGGGGCAGATGCGCCCAACCAGGTGGCGACGATCCTCGCGTCCGACGGATCGACGGTCGTCGCGAAGGTGGTGCCACCGGAGGGCAACCGCACCGAGGTGCCGCTCGAGAAGGTCCCCGGCTCCGTCCGCAATGCGGTGCTCTCGGCGGAGGACCGCGACTTCTACTCCAATCCCGGGTACTCGATCTCGGGGTTCCTGCGGGCCGGGCGCGACAACGTGCTGGGGCGCGACAGCGCCGGCGGCGGTTCGACGATCACGCAGCAGTACGTGAAGAACGCGCTGGTCGGCACCGACCGGAACGTGATCCGCAAGGCCCGCGAGCTCGTGGTGTCGGCGAAGATGGCGCGCCAGTGGTCCAAGGACGAGATCCTGGAGGCCTACCTCAACACCATCTATTTCGGACGCAACGCGTACGGCATCGCGCAGGCGTCGCAGGCGTTCTTCGGCAAGCCCGTCGACCAGCTGACGCTCGCGGAGGGCGCCGTGCTGGCCTCGGTGATCCAGAGCCCGTCCGCGCTCGATCCCGCCACCGACCCGGACGGGCTCAGGGCCCGGTGGAACTACGTGCTCGACGGCATGGTCGAGATGGGGGTGCTCGCCGCTGCCGAGCGTGCGAACACCCAGTTCCCGGAGGTGCTGCCGTTGGCGCCGCCGTCGGCGTCCGACGTCGCGCCGGGACCGGAGGGGCTGATCCGGACGCAGGTGGCCCAGGAACTGCAGGCGGCCGGGATCAGTCAGCGCGACATCGACACCGGCGGGCTGCAGATCACCACCACGATCGACGCGAAGGCGCAGCAGGCCGCGGTGGACGCGGTGGACCGGACGTTGGCCAAGCAGCCCGACCAGCTGCGGGCGGCGGTCGTGTCGATCGACCCCCGGTCGGGGGCGGTGCGGGCGTACTACGGCGGCGCGGAGGGCGCGGGCTTCGACTTCGCGCAGGCCGGGCTGCAGACGGGCTCGTCGTTCAAGGTTTTCGCCGCGGTCGCGGCCCTCGAGGACAAGGTGCCGTTGACGACGCAGTTCAGCAGCGCGCCGCTGACGGTCGGCGACCTGACCATCAAGAACGTGGAGGGCGACACCTGCGGGACGTGCAGCCTCGCGGAGGCCCTGAAGCGCTCGCTCAACACCAGCTACTACCGGCTGACGCTGTCGATGGAGGACGGCGCGCAGAAGATCGCCGACGCCGCCCACCAGGCCGGCATCCCCAAGCAGATTCCGGGAGTCGACCACGAGAGCCTCACCCAGTTCGGCGGTCCCCCGGAGACGGGAATCGTGTTGGGCCAGTATCAGACCCGGCCCATCGACATGGCGTCGGCGTACGGGACGCTCGCGGCGTCGGGGAAGTTCCACCCGCCGTACTTCGTCCAGAAGGTGGTCGACGCGGACGGCCGGGTCCTGCTCGACCGCCAATCGTCCGACGGCGAACAGCGGATCGATCCGGCCATCGCGGACACCGTCACGCAGGCGATGGTGCCCATCGCCGGCTACTCGCGGAACCACAATCTCGCGGGCGGACGGGCGTCGGCCGCGAAGACCGGCACCGCGCAGCTCGGCGACACCGGCGAGAACAAGGACGCGTGGATGGTCGGGTTCACGCCGTCGCTGTCCACCGCGGTGTGGGTGGGGACCGAGGAGGGCAAGGCCATCGAAACCAGCTGGGGCGGAGCGATATACGGCTCCGGTCTCCCGTCGGACATCTGGAAGGAGACGATGGACGGCGCACTGGCGGGCACCGCCAACGAGCAGTTCGCGACGCCCCAGCAGCCCGGCGGGCAGCAGTCCCGGGCGCCGTCGACGGGTACTCCCTCGACCGGCTCCTCCTCGGCCGGGAACTCCGCGGTCGGCACCACCGAACAGGGCTACAGCGAGCAGGCGCCGACCCGTCAGCGGTCTACGCAGACATCTCAGGAGGAGCCGGAGTGGTCCGCTCCCCCGGCCCGGACACAGGCACCCGTGCAGGAGGTGCCGGTCCCCCAACAGCAGAGCATTCCACCGCAACAGCAGTGGAATGCTCCTGTGCCGCAACAGCAGCAGGCGCCTGTCCCCGCTCCGCAGGCGCCTGCTCCCGGCCCCCGGCGCCGGCTCCTGCGCCGGCGCCGGGGATTCAGATACTCCCCGGGGTGACGATTCCTCTACCCGGCTGAGTTCGATTCGGCGAGTGGATAACTCGTGATCGGCAGGGTGATCAGTGGCCTCCGACGAACACGGTGTCGGCTGCACTGCCTGCCTCGCCCGGAACCTGCACCTGCTCGATGCGGCGGGGCAGCAGCAGGGCGACGAAAGCACCGACGACCGCGACGACCGCACCGATCATGAACGCCACCTGGAAGCCCGACTCGAGGTAGAACGTGTAGCCGCCCGTCATCTCCGGCGGGATCGGTGCGATGTGCGAGTTGTTCATCACGGTGAAGACGATGACCGGCAGGATCGCGGGGAAGATCGACTGGGACAGAGCGACGACCGACGCGGTGCTGGCCTGAAGCTGCGGCGGGACGGCCTCGATGAGCAGGTTGGGGATGGCCGCGTAGCCCATGCCCATACCGAGGCCGAAGATGCCTGCGAACAGGATCAGTGTCGGCTTGGAGTCGTGGATGTTCGCCACGAGCGCGAAAGCGAAAGCCATGAGCACCAGGCCGATGACCATCAGCGGCCGCGGGCGGACGTTGCGTCCGACCAGCATGCCGACGATGAGGCCACCGATGACCACCATGAGGCCGATCGGCGCGTTGAACAGTGCGAAACCTTCTGCGTCGACGCCGAATCCGTAGCCGAGGCCCAGGACCTCCGGGGTCATCACCATCATCGGGAGCAGGATCGTGAAGATGGCACTGCAGCCGTAGACCAGGCCTGCGCCGAGCGTCGTCAGCAGGATGGGACGGCGGCTGAGGACGTCGAGGTCGATGAGCGGCTCACGCAGCATCCGCGCGGACACGATCCACGCTGCCAGCAGGACCAGGCCGCCGATCAGGAAGGCAAGGGTCGAGCCGGCCTTCCAGCCCCATGTCGGGCCGAAGCTGACGGCGACGAGCACGCCGGCGACACCGGCGCCGAGGAGCAGTGCACCGACGAAGTCGAGGCGAGCCGGCGTCCGCAGATTGGATTCGTCGGTCGAGAGGACGATGAGAGCGCCGATCACGACAAGGCAGATCACGAAGAACCAGAAGATGCTGCGGAAGCCCCAGTTGTCGAGCAGCCAGCCCGTCAGGAACGGTGCGGGAACCGCGATCAGGCCCATGCCGCTGGTCGCGATGCTGACAGCGAGTGCCACCGACTTCGGCGGGAAGACGTCACGGATGAGCGAGTAGCTGAGGAACAGCGTCGGAACCATCAGGCCGGCCATCGCACGGCCGGCGATCATGGCGCCGTAGCTCGGTGCAAGCGCGGAGACGGACGAGCCGACGATGGACACTACGACGCAGGCCAGCAGCATCAGGCGCTTGCCGTACATGTCGGCCAACTTGCCGAGAAGAGGTGCGGCCACTGCGCCCACCAGCAGGAACGACGTCAACATCCAGGCACCCTGGGTGGTCTGGTAGTGCCCTGCGATCTCCGGCAGGGCTGTCGAAACCATCTGGTAGCTGACGGAGAGTACTTCGAGTAGCAACACGAGCGAGGCCAGGGAGAGGACGAGTCGAGGCGTCCACCCCCGCTCTCGGGTGCCAACCGTCGGGTCGACGGGCGGCGACATCTCGCCGTCTGAGTGGGTGGTGACCATCCGTGGAATCCTTTCAGAAACCAATAAGAAACAGGCCCAAGTGTTTTCGGGCAGGGGGAGTCTCCGGAGCAGATGGACGCGCGACCACGCCCACCGTGGCACCCTCGGCCGGCTGACGGTGCCCTCACATCACACTGGCGTCCAAACAGTGACGCCAGTCACATGCCCGTTCAGTGGGACAATTCGTGGCCGCGGTTGGATCGGTGCTCTACCTAACGAATTCGCTTCGCTGTCAGCGCTATTGAGCGCCTGAGTGCCACAAGTGGTCGCAATCGAGCGATTTGTCGGGATTGACGCTCTCCATTGACGCGCGCCGCACAAGAAAACGCTCGACGCCGGAAACCGGCGTCGAGCGTTTGGTTGGTGATCGGAAGTGCGTCAGGGGCGCAGTCTGCGCAGCGCCCACAGCGAGGGGATCAGTAGCAGGGCCGAGAGTGCGAGGGCCAGAGCGGCTTCCGTCAGCTGGAAGCGTCGAAGCAAGCTGTCGGGGTGGTAGCGCGTTTCGAAGTGGTCGATGCCCTGAGCCCGTTGGCAGGCGATGAACTCGCGCTCCTGCTCGGCGGAGATGACGTCCTGGCGCGCCTCGTACTCGGCAAAGGTCTCGTCGGGTCGCTGCTCCCAGGTGTTCTCGACTCCTTCCTGATCACACGCGAAGTAGTCCATGTCCACGCTACGGCCGTCCGCGTCGACGTAACCCGAATTCAGAATCCATACAGGCTCGATGTCCGGCGTGTAGACAACCGCATGGCTCAGGTATCCGAGTGGCTGCGACTCGACGACCGGTGTCGTGTACTGCGGTCGCACCTCGAACTGGAACCCCACCATCAGTGCCGCCATCGCGATCAGCGTCACCACCATCGAGCCCAGGGTGTTGCGGAGTAGTAGCGCGATGGCGCTACCGAGGATCAGGGCGAGCAGTGTGTACGCCCCGACGACGATTCCCGTGGACTGGAACAGGGGAACGTCAGGCGTGAATAGCCGCCGAAGCTGTTGCGGACGTATCCGAAGAGCGGACTCGCGATACTCACCGAACGTGTCCACTTCGAGTACTGAGCCGAGCATGACGCCGGCAATCGTGACCGGAACGAATACCACCAAGACCCGCGACCAGTACCACCGCGTGCGGCTGACGGATTGCGTCAGGCCGAGGACATGGGTGCCGCGTTCGATGTCGCGGGAGAACACCGTGACGCCCACGAACGCGCCGAGCACGACAGGCAGGATTGCGGCGAGCGTGCTGATCGCCGTCAGGCTCGATTCGGCCCAGCACTGGTTCGATCCTCCGCCGGGCACGCATCCGAAGAAGGTTCCGAAGGCTCGTCTGCCCTCGCTGCCCCGGACGATCTCGCCGGAGACCACTGCCACGACCGTCAGCGCCAGGATTCCGCCGACCGCGGCCAGGATCGTCGTCCGATACTGCCGCCAGGTAACCCAGATCATGCTGCCTCTTCGTTGATGGTGGTCAGGTAGGCCAGGACGACGTCGTCGAGGTTCGCGGGCTCGACGCGCCAGCCGTCGCGCACCGTGGGGCGGGGGCCGCGCACGAGGTGGGTGCGGTTCCGGGACTCGATTACCGTCCCCGTGCCGATGACGGCTGCTGGGTCGGATGTGCCGGTCAGCAGGTAGTGCCCTTCGAGGAGGTCGTCGAGCGCCCCGGTGAGCCGGGCCTGGCCGGATCCGAGGATCACCAGGCGATCGGCGATCTCGGCCACCTCGGACAGGACGTGAGACGACAGCACGATGGTGGTGCCGCGCTCGGCGGCGTCCTCCATGAGCGTGCGGACGACGGATCGTCGTGCCAGCGGGTCGAGTTCGGCCAGTGGCTCGTCGAGCAGGAGCACATCGGGACGGCGTCCCAGTGCCAGCGCCAGCGCGACGCGGGTGCGGTGTCCTGGTGACAGCGTCTTCACACGCGCCGTCAGTGGGATCCCGGCCTCGGTGACCAGTGAGGTCGCATAGTCGTTGTCCCACTGGGTGTTCGACTTCTCGCCGAACAGGAGGGTGTCGGCGACCGTGAACCCGCGGTACAGCGGCTTGTGCTGGGCGACGTAGGCGAGTCCGGGAACGATCCCGTTTCGGCCGGGGCGGCGTCCCAGCACCGTCACCTCTCCGGCGTCGGGCTCGAGCAGGCCGACGGCGATGGACATGAGTGTGGACTTACCGGCCCCGTTTGCGCCGACGAGCGCGGTGATGCTGCCGCGCTCGACGTCGAATGAGCAGCCCCGCAGTGCTTCCGTGCGGCGGAACTTCTTGTGTACGTCGCGCACCGTCAGCGCGCTGCCTGCCTCACTCATGTGAACTCTCCTGTGTCCTCACCGAATTCGCTGTCCAATGCGGCCGTCACCAGGGCCTCGAAGGTCCGACCGATCGAGTCCCGCGGCCGCAGCCTGACGTGCCCACGTCGCCAGCTCCGCCTGCAGCGCTTGCCGTTCCGCCATGCCGGGCTTCAGTAGCGACTGGGTCACGAACGTGCCCAGACCGGGCCGGGCTTCGACGAGTCCCTCGTTCTCGAGTTCCCGGTAGGCCTTGAGCACGGTGTTGGGGTTGACCGTCACGGCGGCGACCACGTCCTTCGCGGTGGGGAGCCGGTCGCCCGGCTTCAGGTCTCCCAGTCGCAGGGCCTGCTTCACCTGGAGCACCAGCTGGACGTACGCGGGGATCCCGGATCGACGGTTGATGTGGAACTCCACCATCGAATCTCCATTTCACTACAACAATAGTGAAATAGAGGTTGCACTGGTCGCCGCCCGATGTCAACCTGTTCGAGAGGTTTGCGGGGGTCACTGCGTGTCGCGGCAAATGCGGCCCGAGAGCACTGAGCAGTGCGAAAATTCGGACGAGTGTACTGATTGGGACGGAAGTTCGATTGTGAATTCAACCAACACCGGCGGCGGCGCCAAGCGCAAGACTGCGCCGGACCCGAAGGCCAAGCGTCGCAAACCTCGCCGCAAGGGCCGCCGGATCGCACTGTGGGTGAGCCTGTGTGTGCTGGTCCTGCTCATCGTCACGCCGCTCGTCGCCTTCGGTGTGGCGTACAAGAACGCCGACGTGCCGCGCCCGGGTGACATGAAGACCAACCAGGTGTCGACGATCCTCGCGGCCGACGGGACCACCGAGATCGCCCGGATCGTGCCGCCGGAGGGCAACCGGACCGAGGTCTCGATCGACCAGATTCCGCTGCCGGTGCGCAACGCCGTGCTGTCGGCCGAGGACCGCGACTTCTACACCAACCCCGGCTTCTCGGTCTCCGGGTTCGCGCGGGCCGCGCGCGACAACGTCCTCGGTCGCGACAGCGCCGGCGGTGGCTCCACGATCACCCAGCAGTACGTCAAGAACACGCTGGTGGGATCCGAGCGGTCGGTGACCCGCAAGATGAAGGAGCTGGTCATCTCGTCGAAGATGGCCCGCGAGTGGTCGAAGGACGAGATCCTGGCCGCGTACCTCAACACGATCTACTTCGGTCGCGGCGCGTACGGCATCGCCGCCGCGTCCAACGCGTACTTCGGCAAGCAGCTCGCGGATCTGACGGTGAGCGAGGCGGCCGTGCTCGCGGCGGTGATCCAGAGCCCGTCCGGCCTGGACCCGTCACGAACCCCGAAGCGCTGAAGGCGCGCTGGAACTACGTGCTCGACGGCATGGTGTCGATGTCGGCGCTCTCGTCGGCCGAGCGTCAGTCCATCGAGTTCCCGACCGCGCTGCCGGCGGCCCCGGCCGCGGACTCGGGCGAGGCGCCGGGGCCGGAGGGGCTCATCCGGGCACAGGTGCTGCGCGAGCTCTCGGCGGCCGGGGTGAGCGAGCAGGACCTCAACACCGAGGGTCTGCAGATCACCACGACGATCGATCCCAGGGCGCAGCAGGCCGCGATCGACGCCGTCGCCAACACCTTCGAGGGTGAACCGGAGAATCTGCGCACCGCCGTGGTGTCGATCGATCCGAGGTCGGGTGCGGTGCGGGCCTACTACGGCGGCGCCGACGGCAAGGGCTTCGACTTCGCGCAGGCCGGCCTGCAGACCGGATCGTCGTTCAAGGTGTTCGGCCTGGTTGCGGCACTGCAGCAGGACATTCCGCTGTCCCAGACGTACGACAGCTCCCCGCTCTCCGTCTACGGGGTGAGGATCAACAACGTCGAGGGCGAATCGTGCGGCAAGTGCACCATCGCCGAGGCGCTCAAGCGCTCCCTCAACACGAGCTTCTACCGGCTGACGCTGGGGATGGACGACGGCGCGCAGAAGATCGCCGACGCCGCCCACCAGGCCGGCATCCCCGAGACGGTGCCCGGCTGGCAGTACCCGACGCTCACGCAGGAAGGTGGGTCGCCGGAGAACGGAATCGTGCTGGGCCAGTACCTGTCCCGGCCCATCGACATGGCGTCGGCGTATGCGACGCTCGCGGCGTCGGGCATCTACCACCAGCCGTACTTCGTGCAGAAGGTCGTGACGGCGGACGGCGTCGTGCTGCTCGACCGTCCGGCGTCGGAGGGCGAGCGCCGACTCGACGCTGCGGTCGCCGACAACACCACCCAGGCGATGCTGCCGATCGCGGCGTACTCGCGCGGACACGGGCTGGCCGGCGGACGCCCGTCCGCGTCGAAGACCGGTACCGCGCAGCTCGGCGACACCGGAAAGAACAAGGACGCCTGGATGGTCGGCTACACGCCGCAGCTGTCCACGGCCGTGTGGGTCGGCACGGCCGACGCGAAGGCGATCGAGAACAGCTGGGGCGGGCTGGTGTACGGCTCGGGTCTGCCCGCCGACATCTGGAAGAAGACGATGGACGGCGCGCTCGAGGACGCCCCGGTCGAGAAGTTCCCGTGGCCGGCCCCGATCGGCGGCCAGGCCGGTGTGCCTTCCTTCACTGGTGTCGGCTCGGGTACGGCGACGCCCACCCCCGCCCCGGGATCGGCGAACGCCCCGGCCCCGGCACTGCCGGAGCTGCCCCAACTGCCGGCCATTCCCCCGCCCGGTCCGGGTCCCCGCACCATCGAGATCCTGCCGGGCGTGAAGATCACGTTGCCTGGATAGCGGACTCGGCGCCCGGCGACCGGACCGGCACCTAGACTTCGAGGGGGCCGGTCCGTGCAGGGAGGCGTCCGATGACCCATCGTTTCGAGTCGCCGCGCACGCACGGGTTCGTCTCGGTCGCGGTGGGTCTTCCCCGGATCCGAATCGCTGATCCGCACCACAACGCACGGCAGGTGTCGGGGTTGCTGCGGCAGGCGGCCGATGCCGATGTGGATGTCGTCGTGTTTCCGGAGCTGTGCCTGTCCGGCTACAGCATCGACGATCTGGTGCAGCAGGACGCCTGCCTCGATGCGTGTGTCGAGGCGGTCGACGTCGTCCGGTCCGTGAGTCGCGGTCTACCCATGCTGTGTGCGGTCGGTGCACCGCTGCGTTTTGGCGACGGTCTCTTCGACTGTGCGGTCGTGCTCCACGACGGCGCGGTCCTGGGCGTGGTGCCCAAGTCGTACCTTCCGAACTACCGGGAGTTCTACGAGAAACGGGTCTATTCCGCCGCACGTGACGCGCCGTTCCGATCGGTCCGGCTGCTCGGTGCCCAGGTGCCGTTCGGCAACGATCTGCTCTTCGAGTCGCACGCAGTCCCGGAGCTGGTGGTTCATTTCGAGGTGTGTGAGGACCTGTGGGTGCCGATCCCGCCGAGCACCTGGGCCGCGCTCGGCGGCGCGACGGTGCTGGCGAACCTCTCCGCGAGCAACGCGACGACCAGCAAGTCCGACTACCGCGAACTGTTGTGCGCGGCACACTCGGCCCGCTGCCTGGCCGCGCAGTTGTACGTCAGTGCCGGGCCGGGAGAGTCGACGACGGACCTCGCCTGGGACGGTGACGCCCTGGTCTGCGAGAACGGCGCCGTCCTCGCCCGCAGCCGCACATTTGTCGACGTCGAGCAGCTCGTCGTCACCGACGTCGATGTCGAGCGCTTGCGGCGTGAACGTATGCGCACCACGAGTTTTCAGGACCAGGTCGGAGACCGCGCGGAGCACGCGGGAGCGCTCCGCAGGGTCGAGTTCGGTACGGCCGGACCCGCCCGGGCGCGTCCCCTCCGACGTGACGTCCCGCGCTTCCCGTACGTGCCCGCCGGGGTCGAGGACCGGGACAAACGGTGTCGTGAGGTCGTGGAGATGCAGGTGAACGGCCTGCGTCGAAGACTGGAGGCCACCGGGATCGAGCGCGTCGTCATCGGAGTCTCGGGTGGTCTGGACTCCACCCTGGCGCTGCTGGTCGCGGCAGCGACGGTCGACCGGATGTCGTTGCCCCGCAGCAATGTTCGCGCGTATCACCTGCCGGGATTCGCCACCGGTGACGCGACGACGGCGCGTGCGCACTCCCTGACGGAGGCACTGGGTGTGGCGTCGTCGGAGATCGACATCCGGCCGTCGTCCATGCAGATGCTCCGGGACCTCGATCACCCGTACGCCCACGGTGAGCCGGTGTACGACACCACCTTCGAGAACGTGCAGGCGGGCGAACGCACGTCGCTCCTGTTTCGGTTGGCCAACCAGCACGGGGCGCTCGTCCTCGGGACCGGGGACCTGAGCGAACTCGCCCTCGGTTGGTGCACATACGGCGTGGGCGACCAGATGTCGCACTACGACGTCAATGCCTCGGTCCCCAAGACCCTCATCCGCTACCTGCTGCGATGGTCGAGTGCGGGCACGGACGTCTCCGAGGCGGTCGCGGAGGTGCTGGTGTCGGTGCTCGACGACGTGATCACGCCGGAACTGATCCCGGCCGACGAGTCGACCGCACAGGACACGGAGAAGGCGATCGGACCGTTCGAACTCCACGACTTCTTCCTCTACCACCTGACCCGGTTCGGGATGCGGCCCAGCAAGATCGCGTATCTCGCGCACCAGGCCTGGGGCGACGCGGGGCGAGGATCCTGGCCGGACCTCGTCCCCGAGGACATGCGCCACGAATACGACCTCGCGGCGATCAAGACGTGGCTGAGGGTTTTCCTGGAACGATTCCTGCGCAATCAGTTCAAGCGGTCTGCGTCGCCGAACGCCCCGAAGGTCGGCTCGGGTGGCTCGCTCTCCCCGCGCGGAGACTGGCGCGCCCCCAGCGACGTCGGAACCGTCACGTGGATCGACGAACTGAACAGTCGGGTTCCCGACTGACGCGGTTCGCGTCACATTTCCGGTGTGTGGTGCAGGGGTCCGGATCGGCTCTGGGGATATTGGACCGCATGAGAGATCGCGATCGGTCCCGCACGTCCTCCCGGATCCGGTTCGGTGCGTCGCTCGTCTGTGCAGCGGCGGTGACAGCGCTCGTGTCCGCGGCGCCCCCGGCGGGCGCCGACCCCGCTACCGGTCCGGCGTCCTGCGTCCCGTTGGGCACCGCGCAGCTGCCACCGGGTACGCCGGCGACCGGTGCTCGCGACGGACTTCAGATGCTGCCCGCATTCGTCGGCGCCGACGCGCCCTCATCGATCGAGCTGCGGACGCAGACAACGCAGTTCAACCAGTTCTGGGACTTCGCGCTGGTCGACGGCGCCCTCCTCACCCGGCCGCGCGTGTGGAGCGGCCCGAACGCCGAACCGTGGCGGTATGCGCCGCTGCCCGAGTGCCTGCGCAACCGCCTGGTGGGCATCTCAGTGGACGACGACGAACTCATTGCCGTCGATGCGGACGGCTGGATCTACACGATGGACAACGTGGCCCACGCGCCGTTGCTCTGGAACTGGACGTCGGCATTCGGTGCGCCGCTGTGGTTCGGGGAGGGACAGCGCGTCGCCGGGCAGGCGCCGGGCACCTGGGCGCTCAGCGTGTCGTCTCCCTGGGACAACCAGACCTACGTCGACGCCGACGGCCGCATCCACCACGTGGGGCTGGGCAAGATGACGATGGTGCCGTCGCTCACCGGGGACGGCAGCCGCATCACCTACGCCGATCCGTGGCTGCCGAACGACGACAGCTACGAGATCGGCGGACCGCTGGGTGGGCGGTTCCAGTCGGTCGCGTTGTCGTCGGCGGGGTCGACCACGTTCGTGACGAACGAGTACGGCGACATGTTCACGCGCAATTTCGATTTCGATGCCGCCGGTTCGGATTCGGTGTTCTTCCGCTACAGCTGGGACAGTCAGGGCGGCAACCCGACCGCGCCGAACCTGTTCGCGGAGTATCTGAATCGGGACTACGCGGCGATCCTGACTGCCGGCGCAGGACTGGGTGCGCCAGCCCAAGATTCCCGGCGAGATCACCTCGGCGATCAGCGTGCACTCCACCGGGGTCGGGCCGGGGCCCGGGAACTGCGGGTCGCGGGGCGCAGTGACGGCGCGACGGGCTTCTGGCACAAGGACCTCGACGCACCGGCGTGGGAGTTCACCGCGACCGGGGCCGACCTGCCCGGCACGCCGCTCGAGAACTCGCCGCACGACCGGTCGGCGGATACGCTCGCACCGCCCGCTCCGTGGAACCTGTCCGCGTCGCTCCCCGCTCGTGACACGCTCGTCGACGGGCAGTTCCTCCTCGACGTGGGTCTGCCGTACTCGCTGGTCGATCCGCGGCTGCTCGATCAGGCTGGGCTGCAGGCAGGTCCGTCCGGGTACCGGCTCTCGATCGACCACTTCGATCCGGTCGCGACCACGCGCGGGGCCACGGTGACGGCGCCGGACGGCACGCGGATTCCGGTGATCGTGCACACCGCGGACGGTTTGCGGTTCGCGCCGCGTGGTGCCGGACTGGATTCGCAGCCACGGCATCTCGTGGGTGCGGTCGAGATTCCGCAGGCGGCGTTCGACTCCCGTGGCGCCGATCCGGTGCTCGACGCGTTCGTGCGGGATTGGATGCGCGACAAGCGGATCGCGCCGATCACCCTCAGTGCGACCGACCACGACCTGGTGGTGCGCTGACCTGGCGGAGATTACATCTTCGTGAATGGTGTGCGTCACACACGGGTGTCGGAATGTAACAAACGGTCGGTCAACTGTTATATCGGAGAGCGTGAGTGATCGTGCCCTTCGCAAGTTGTCCCTGTCTCGTCTCGGCGCCCCCTGGCGTGCGCCGCCGTAGTGACGGGTCTGCTGACGACGGCACCAACGGCCGCCGCAGACCCCGCGTCGGGGCCGGCGTCGTGCGTGCCCTTCGGTACCGCACAGTTGCCCCCGGGCCTCCCGTCTATGGGCGCGCGCGACGGCGTCGCCAACCTTCCGGTGTTCGTGGGCAACAACGCGCCGTCGTCGGTCGAGTTGCGCACGCAGACAACGCAGTTCAACAAGTTCTGGGATTTCTCCCTGGTCGACGGCGCGCTGCTGACCCGGCCGCGTTCGTGGACCGGTGGTAACACGGAGCCGTGGCGGTACGCGCCGCTGCCGGAGTGCTTGCGTAACAGGCTCGTCGGCATCTCCGCCGACGACGACGAACTGGTCGCCGTCGACGCCGACGGCTGGATCTACACGATGGACAACGCGTCGCAGACCCCGCTGACGTGGAACTGGACGTCCGCGTTCGGAGCCCCGATCTGGACCGGCGGCGGCAAGCAGCTGCTGGGCGGGGTGCCCGGGCAGTGGGCGCTGAGCGTCGCGTCGCCGTGGGACAACCAGACGTACGCGGACGTTGCGGGCCGCCTGCACTACTACGGCCTGGCGAAGATGACGATGGTGCCGTCGCTCTCCGGGGACGGCAGCCGCATCACGTATGCCGACCCATGGCTGCCCATCGACAACAGCTACGAGATCGGTGGTCCGCTCGGTGGCCGGTTCCGGTCGGTGGCGTTGTCGTCGTCCGCGTCGACGACGTTCGTGGTGAACAAGTACGGCGACATGTACACGCGGAACTTCGATCCCGACGCATCGGGATCGGACTCGATCTTCTTCCGCTACAGCTGGGACGACCAGTCCGGCAAGCCGACCGCACCGAACTCGGCGTTCGAGTCGTGGTTCAAGGGGTACGCCGCGATCCAGTTGCCGGCCCAGGACTGGAAGCGCCAGCCCAAGATCCCCGGCGACATCACGTCGGCGATCAGCGTCCATTCCACCGGAATCGGTCCGGACGCACGCGAACTCAGGGTCGCCGGCCGTCGGGACGGAGTCACCGGCTTCTGGCACAAGCAGCTGAACGCGCCGGCGTGGGAGTTCACCGCGACCCGGGCGGATCTGCCCGGGACGCCCCTCGAGAACTCGCAGCGCGACCGGTCCGCCGACACGCTGGCACCCCCGGCGCCGTGGAACCTGTCCACCACCCTGCCGTCGCGGGACGCGTGGGTGGACGGTCAGGTGCTGGTGGACAGCGTGCTGCCGTACTCCATCCTCGATCCGCGTCTGCTCGACCAGGTCGGGCTGCACGCCGGTCCGTCCGGGTACAAGATCTCCATCGATCACTTCGATCCCGTCGCGACCACGCGTGAGGCCACGGTGACGGCACCGGACGGCACGCGGATTCCGGTGATCGTGCACACCGCGGACGGTTTGCGGTTCGCGCCGCGCGGTGCCGGACTGGATTCGCAGCCACGGCATCTCGTGGGTGCGGTCGAGATTCCGCAGGCGGCGTTCGACAAGCGTGGTGCCAACCCGGCGCTCGACGCTTTCGTGCGGGATTGGATGCGCGACAAGCGGATCGTTCCGATCAGCCTGAGCGCCACCGACACCGATCTGGTCGTGCGCTGATCACGGCAGTTCGCTCATGCTGCGCATCAGCAGGTGACCGCGGCGGTACCGTTCCGCCGGTCGCGGTGCCCGCAGCATCCGGCCGACCTCGATGAATCCGGCTTCGACGGCCAGCCCTGCGAGGTCGTCGATCGGCCACCGGTAGGCCGTGGTCACCTGGTGGTCGAATGCCGTGACCGGCTCGCCCTCCGACTCGAAGAAGGCGAGCAAGAGGTGGCCGCCGGGCGCGAGTACCCGCCGGAACTCGGCAAAGTACGAGCGCACGTCCTGGGGCGGGGCGTGAATGATCGAGTACCAGGACACGATGCCCCCAGCGCCCCGTCGGCGAGGTCCAGCGCGTCCATGGAGCCGACCTCGAACCGCAGGTCGCGGTACGTCTCGCGGGCGAGATCGATCATCACCGGAGACAGGTCGACGCCGAAGACCTCCAGCTCCAGGTCCCGCAGGTGCGCGGTGACACGGCCGGGGCCGCAGCCCAGTTCGGCGACCGGTCCGGAGCCGGTGGCCCGGGCGAGTTCGGCGAACGTGGCGAGCGCCGCGCGGTCCAGCGGCAGCGTGTCGAGCTCGTTGCGGGCGAGTTCGGCGTAGCGAACGGCCACGGCGTCGTAGGCATCGGCTGTCCCTTGCAGGTGCGGGGAGGATTCGGTCACAGGCGAGGACACTAGACCTCTCCCGTCGCGTCCCGCCCGATCTGTCGGCCGGGCTCAGCGGCCGTGCGGAATCGGCAGCGCCGCGATCGCGCGGTCGACGACGTCGTCGACGGTGAAGATCGGCTCGGTGGTCCGGTCGATGGCGAGGCTCTCGACCATCGACCACCAGCCGCGCAGCAGCATCCGGGTCGCGGGGGTCGGTTCGGTGCCGGTCGCCTCGAGGGTTCGGTCGACCATGGTGTTCTTCATGTGTTCGCGGATCTCCTGGATCTGCGGGTCGGCGCCGAAGCCGCCGTGGAAGAACGACTGGTAGTTCGCGCCGTGCCGGTCGATGAACGAGACGAACGCGTACACGATCGCTTGCAGTTGGTCGGCGGTCGGATCGGCGGCGTCCGGCACGGCGGCCCGCAGCAGACGCCGCGCGGCCGCGCCCACGACCGCGACGTAGTAGTCCTGCTTGGTCGGGAAGTACCGGAACAGCAGTCCGCGGGAGATGCCGGCCTTCTCGGCCACCTGGTCGATCGACAGCGCGTGGATCGGGCGCGTCGCCAACTCCTGCAGGCCGATCGCGACCAGTTGCCGCTTGCGTTCCTCCGGGGGCAGCCGCCGCCGCGCGGTGGCCGGCCCGGGGGCTGCGGTTTCGGTCGACGCGAGATGACACCGTCCAGGATCTTGATTGTGGGGCAAGTCTACGTTTAGGTTAACTGAGCAATGCTCAGTTAGGCGCGACGTCACGGAGGCTGGCATGGATTTCGCCCAGAGCGCCCGGTCGAAGGAATACCTCGACCGGATGCGTGAGTTCATCGCGACCGAGGTCGCCCCCGTCGAGGCGCGCCTGCGGGCCGAGCGGGTGGCGCCGTTCGCGCAGCGCGCCGACGTTCCCGGTGCGGCGATGTGGCAGGTGCCCGACGAGTTCCGCGCATTGCAGGCGAAAGCCCGCGCGCAGGGCCTGTGGAACCTCTTCCTGCCGGACGCCGAACTCGGCGCCGGCCTGAGCAACGTCGAGTACGCCCCGCTCGCCGAGGAGATGGGCCGCTCCCCCTTCGTCTCCGCCGTGTTCAACTGCGACGCCCCCGACACCGGCAACATGGAGGTGCTGTACCACTACGGCAGCGCCGAGCAGAAGGAGCGGTGGCTGAAGCCGTTGCTGGACGGCGAGATCCGCTCCGCGTTCTGCATGACCGAACCCGACGTCGCGTCGTCCGACGCCACCAACATGGCCGCGACGGCCGTCGTCGAAGGTGACGAGGTGGTGCTGAACGGGCGCAAGTGGTGGAGCACCGGCATCGGCAGCCCGGACTGCAAGATTCTCATCTTCATGGGTCTCACCGATCCGGAAGCGCCCAAGTACCAGCGGCATTCGATGGTGCTGGTCCCGATCGACACCCCCGGTGTGAAGGTCGAGAGAATGCTGTCGACCATGGGCTTCTACGACGAGCCCGGCGGCCACGGCGAGGTGTCGTTCACGAACGTGCGGCTGCCGCTCGACGCGATCATTGCCGGTCCCGGGCGGGGATTCGAGATCGCGCAGGGCCGACTCGGGCCGGGCGCGTGCACCACTGCATGCGGCTGGTCGGCCTCGCGGAGGCGGCGCTCGAGCTCGCGATCCGCCGCGGCACCGAGCGCGTCGCGTTCGGCAAGCCGCTGATCAACCTGGGCGGCAACCGTGAACGCGTCGCCGACGCCCGCATCGCCATCAACCAGCTGCGGCTGCTGGTGCTCAACACGGCGTGGCTCCTCGACACCGCGGGCATCGCGGGCGCGCGGTCGGCGGTCTCGGAGATCAAGGTCGCCGCACCGCGGGTGGCGCAGCAGGTGATCGACTTCGCGATCCAGATCCACGGCGGCGGTGGGCTGTCCGACGACTTCCCGCTCGCCGGCGCGTGGACGGCGGCGCGGGCGCTGCGGCTCGCGGACGGACCGGACGAGGTGCACCAGGGCTTGGTGGCCCGCTTCGAGTTGGGCAAGTACCTGTGACCGCCCAGCTGCCCGACAACGCGCGAAGTGTCCGTGACGAGGACGCCTTCGACGTCGAGGCCGTGGCGAAGTGGCTGCGTGACAACACCTCCGGCGAGGTTGACGGCGTTCCCGAGGTACGCCAGTTCGTTGGCGGCGCGTCGAACCTGACGTACCTGCTGCGCTACCCGGACCGCGACCTGGTGCTGCGCAGGCCCCCGGCGGGGGCGAAGCCGTCGTCCGGGCACGACATGGTCCGCGAGTACCGCATCCAGTCGCTCCTCGCGCCGGTGTACCCGCACGTGCCGACGATGGTCGGACTGTGCACCGACTCGTCGGTGCTGGGCGGCGACTTCTACGTCATGGAACGTGTCGAGGGCACCATCCTGCGCTCCGCTCCCCGGCCGAACTCGGGCTCACCCCGGAGAACACTCGGGAGCTGTGCCTGCGGGTGATCGACCTGCTGATCGAGCTGCACGGCGTCGACCCGACATCGTCGGGGCTCGACGAGTTCGGCCGCGGCACCGGCTATGTCGCGCGGCAGGTCGCGGGCTGGACCAAGCGCTACGCTGCCGCCCGCACCGACAACGTGCCGGACTTCGTCCGCGTGACGCAGTGGCTCGCCGCGAATCAACCGGCCGACGTCGCGTCGGCGGTGATCCACGGCGACTTCCGGCTCGACAACGTCGTCCTGGGCGACGACCTGCGGCCGCGGGCGGTGCTGGACTGGGAGCTCGCGACGATCGGCGACCCGCTGATGGATCTCGGCTCGAGCCTGGCGTACTGGGTGCAGGCCGACGACCACCCGATGATGCTCGCCACCAAGCGGCAGCCGTCGGACCTGCCGGGCATGCTCACCCGCCGCGAGATCGTCGAGTACTACGGCGAACGCACCGGCCTGCCCATCGACAACTGGGGCTTCTACGAGGTCTTCGGGCTGTTCCGGCTCGCGGTGATCGCGCAGCAGATCTACTACCGCTATCACCACGGGCAGACCACCAATCCGGCGTTCGAGCACTTCTGGATCGCCGTGGGCTACCTGGACACCCGCTGCAACGAACTGATCGACACGATGACGGAGGGCAAGTAGTGGGCAGCCGCACGACGCGCAGGAACATTCTCATCACGGGCGCGAGCTCGGGTCTCGGCCGGGGCATGGCCCGCGAATTCGCCTCCCGGGGACGCAATCTCGCTCTCGCGGCCCGGCGCACCGAGCGGCTCGAGGAACTGCGCGACGAACTGCTCGCCGCGCATCCGCAGATCACCGTCGCGATCCGCAAGCTCGATGTCGACGTCCACGACCAGGTGTTCAGCGTGTTCCGGGAGTTCGACGAGGAACTCGGCGGCCTGGACCGGGTGATCGTCAACGCCGGGCTCGGCAAGGGACAACCGTTGGGCACCGGCTACTTCCGGGCCAACGCCGCGACCGCCCGCACCAACTTCCTCGGCGCGCTCGCGCAGAGCGAGGCGGCACTCGAACTGTTCCGGCCGCGGAGCGCCGGCCACGTCGTGCTGATCTCGTCGGTGAGCGCGATGCGCGGGATGCCGCGCAATCTCACGACCTACGCGGCGTCCAAGGCGGGTGTCGCGGCACTCGGCGAGGGCATGCGGGCCGACCTGGCCAGGACCGGGATCGACGTCTCCACCATCTTCCCGGCTTCATCCGCTCGGAGATCAACGAGAAGGTGAAGAAGGTCCCGTTCATCGTCGACACCGAGACCGGCTGTCGCGCACTGGCCGCGGCGATCGAGAAGGAGCCCAACAAGGCCTACGTCCCGGCGTGGCCGTGGCTGCCGGTGTCGATGGCGATGAAGGTGCTGCCGCTGTCGGTGGTGTCGAAGATGGCGTAGCTGGTTGCGCGGCAACGGCGTCGCCCCGACGGGGTGATCACAGCGCCAGGCGATCGCCGCGGAACCGCCGCCGCATCCGCCGGTCGTGCGTGACGACCACGACGGCCCCCGCGAACGCGTCGAGCGCCTCCTCGAGTTCCTCGACCAGTGCCGGCGACAGGTGATTGGTGGGCTCGTCCAACAACAGCAGGTCTGCGCCCGACGTGACCAACAGTGCCACGTCGAGGCGCCGACGCTGACCGAAGGACAGGTCCCGACCCGGCGGTCCAGGTCGTCTGGTCGGAACAGTCCGAGCGAGAGCAGTTCGGCTGCAGCGTCGTCCGGACACCCGGGTCGTCGGCCCGCGTAGGCCTGCCGGAGCGTCGCCCGGCCGGCCACGCACCTCCGGTCTGCCGCAGGAAGCCGACCCGCGCGGGTGCCTGCACCGTCCCGGCGTCGGGAACGATCTCTCCCGCAATCACATTCAGCAGGGTCGTCTTCCCCGCACCGTTCGGGCCGGTCACCAGCAGCCGACCGCCGGCCTGCACGTCGAGTTCCGGGATCGCCAGCCGGGAACCGACCCGGACGTCGCGCAGCGAGACGAGGGGGCCCTCCGATTCGGCTGCTGCGGCCGTGCGCAGCGACGGGCGGAACCTCAACGGATCCGGCGGCGGAACAACCGGGTTCCGGGTGAGGCGGTCGATCCTCTCCTTGGCGTTACGGATTCGCCCCATCGCGCCATGATCGCGACCGCGCGCCCGGAATGCACCATGGCCGAATCCGGCCTTCTCCTGCTTTCGGGGAATCGCCGCGAGCCGGAACGCGTTGGCCTCGACCAGGTGTGCGCTGCGGTCGAGTTCGAGCCTCCACTCCTCGTGCTCACGGAGTCGGCGCCTTCGCTCCGCGGCCTTCGCGGCGAGGTACCCGTCGTAGCCGTCGCCGTAGCGACGCACGCAGCGGTCGGCGACCTCGAGGATCACCGGCGTCAGCCGGTCGAGGAACACGCGATCGTGGGTCACCGCGACCACGGTGCCGCGATGGTCGATCAGGTGTCGCTCCAGCCAGGCGACGGCATCGTCGTCGAGGTCGTTGGTCGGCTCGTCCAGCAGGAGTAGTTCGGCGTTCGATGCCAGGCTCGCGGCCAGCGCGAGCCGGGCCTGCTCCCCGCCCGAGAGCGTGGCGAACGGACGCATCCGATCGAGGTGCGGTAGCCCGAGCACATGCAGTCCGGCGTCTACCCGCTCGTCCACGGTGTAGCCGTCCCGGATCTCGAAAAGCGCTGTGAGTTGGGTGTATTCGTCGAGCAATGTGCCAAATTCGTCGGCCGCGGCGCGCGACATCCGGTGCTCCGTGTCACGGATCCGCGCCTCCAGCGCTCGCAGATCGTGGAGGACGTGGTCGATTGCGTCCTGGACCGTCGCCGCGTCGGGTAGATCCAGCGACTGCGCGGCGTAGGCGACGCCGCCCGGCGCGACGACGTGGACGTCCCCGTTGTCGGGACGCGTGCGTCCGGCGATGAGGGCCAGCAGGGTGGACTTGCCGGAACCGTTGTCGCCGACGACGCCGACCTTCTCGCCCGGCGCGATCGACAGGTCCACATCGTCGAGGACGGTGCGGTCGCCGTAGCGCTTCGAGGCGGCACGAAGGGAGAGCTGTGAGACAGGCATGGGAGTGCTCCTTGTGCCCGGAGGAGATCCGGGCCGATCGGGGAAAGGTGCCCTCGCGCAGTCAACCCGGCCGAGCCAGGTAGAGATGTCTGCGCGCTCAGGACCCGCCGCGGAGCATGCTCGACGCGGCGTCCCGATCTAGTGATTCAGAGTGCCCACGAAAGTCACCGTAGCACCCGAGGATTCGGCTGCCCACCGATTATCCGGAAGAACCCCCGAAGACACCTGTGGCGGCGGTCGAACGAATCGACCACCGCCACAGGAGGTTTACGCGGAGACTCAGGCCTCGATGATGAAGGCCTCGAGCTCGGCGCGAGCCTTGTCGTCGGCCATCTGGACCGGCGGGGACTTCATCAGGTACGCCGACGCCGGCAGGATCGGGCCGCCCAGGCCGCGGTCCTTGGCGATCTTCGCGGCGCGGATGGCGTCGATGATGATGCCGGCCGAGTTCGGGGAGTCCCAGACCTCGAGCTTGTACTCCAGGTTCAGCGGGGCGTCGCCGAACGCGCGGCCCTCGAGGCGGACGTACGCCCACTTGCGGTCGTCGAGCCACTCGACGTAGTCCGACGGGCCGATGTGGACGTTGCGGTCGTGAACCTTGCCGGCCAGCGGGCCGTTGAGGTTCGAGGTGACGGCCTGCGTCTTGGAGACCTTCTTCGACTCCAGGCGCTCGCGCTCGAGCATGTTCTTGAAGTCCATGTTGCCGCCGACGTTGAGCTGGTAGGTGCGGTCCAGCACGACGCCGCGGTCCTCGAACAGCTTCGCCATCACGCGGTGGGTGATGGTGGCGCCGACCTGCGACTTGATGTCGTCGCCGACGATCGGGACACCGGCCGCGCGGAACTTCTCGGCCCACTCCGGGTCGGAGGCGATGAAGACGGGCAGCGCGTTGACGAACGCGACACCGGCGTCGATGGCGCACTGCGCGTAGAACTTGTCAGCCTCCTCCGAGCCCACCGGCAGGTAGGACACGAGGACGTCGACCTGGGCGTCCTTCAGAGCCTTGACGACGTCGACGGGCTCGGCGTCGGAGACCTCGATGGTCTGCGCGTAGTACTTGCCGATGCCGTCGAGGGTGGGGCCACGCTGGACCGGGACGTCCAGCGGCGGGACGTCGGCGATCTTGATGGTGTTGTTCTCGCTGGCGTTGATCGCCTCGGAGAGGTCGAACCCGACCTTCTTGGCGTCGACGTCGAACGCGGCGACGAACTGGACGTCGCGGACGTGGTACTGGCCGAACTTGACGTGCATCAGGCCGGGGACGGTGGAGTTCTCGTCCGCGTCCTTGTAGTACTGCACGCCCTGGACCAGGGACGAGGCACAGTTACCCACGCCCACAATGGCTACGCGCACCGCAGTGCTGTTCTCACCCATGGTCGGGTTCTCCTTCTTCTTCTTGGGTGCTGCTATTGATGATTGTTCGGCGGCGATCAGCTCGTTCAGCCACCGCACTTCGCGTTCACTCGACTCGAGACCGAGCTGGTGGAGCTGGCGGGTGTAGCGGTCGAGTGACCCGGTAGCCCGCCCGATGGCGTCGCGGAGGCCTTCCCGGCGCTCCTCGACCTGACGTCGCCTGCCTTCGAGGATTCGCATCCGCGCTTCTGCGGGGGTGCGGCTGAAGAAGGCGAGGTGCACGCCGAACCCGTCGTCGGTGTAGTTCTGGGGTCCCGTGTCCGCCACCAGCTCGGAGAAACGCTGCTTGCCGACGGGGGTCAACTCGTACACGCGACGCGCCCGGCGCTTGACGGTGCCGTCCTCGCTCTCGTCCTCGGCGATCAACCCGTCCGCCTGCATGCGGCGCAGGGTCGGGTACAGCGAGCCGTACGAGAAAGCGCGGAACGCACCGAGCAGCCCGGTCAGCCGCTTGCGCAGCTCGTATCCGTGCATGGGTGACTTCAGGAGCAGCCCGAGAATTGCCAACTCGAGCACGATCACACCCCCTGAGTGTCCCGAACATAACCGATAGATGCGATTGCCAACTATATCGCACCGATATATACGGGCACACGGTTTCCGGAAATCGCTGGTCGACGACCTACTGGTCGGCTCGGTAGACGCTGCGGACGGCGCCGTCGAACCCGACCGTCAGAAAGCCCTGCGTACCCGCGCCCTCGTTCCACAAGTGGATGCCCACGACCGGCCCGTCATCGCCGCGCTTCGCGTCCATGAAGATCCGGGTCGGGTCGTCCACGCGAAGCGTGCGATCGGCGCCGTGGAGCAGCCCGATCACCCGCGGGACGTTCGGACGCAGCTCCGCCAGGTCGACGGGCACGCCCTCGGTGCGATTGGACGACGTCCCGTTGTCCGTGATCCGGGCCTGTCCCTTTTCGACCTTGTACTCATACCTCTGCGCGAGTCCGGGTTTGCCGGGCACCTGGCGGGAGAACGTCGCGTACTCGGGGTAGACGGTCAGCTGGTCGACCTCCGAGTTGTCGAGGTGATGGGCTATCTCGTCGAGCATCCGCCCGAAACCCGCCGCAGTGGTCAACTCGGACGCGCTCGCACGTGCGGAGGCGGTCGGTTCGCCGTTGTCCCGGGCCGAGGTGACCACCACGATTCCGCACACCAGGACCACGGCGGCCGAGAGCGCGACGGCCCAACGGGTGCTCGGCGTCGGTGGCGGTGTCGGCACGGCACCCCGCAGATCCGCAGGCACCTGTAGGTCCCGCACGAGTCGATCGAGGTCGGCGAGCGTCCGCGCCGACCGGGTCGCCTCGGTCAGATTCCGGTGCTCGACCTCGGTCAGCTGGCCGTCGGAAAACGCCGCATCGAGGACGTCACACACCGCGGCGCGGTCGACGTCGCGGGCGCGCAAGCGCATTGTCGAGGTCCGGGGTCGCCGGCTGTTCGGCATCGTCATCGTCCGTCGGCCCTGGAGACGTCGACGACCGTGCCGTCCAGTCGCGTGTCCACCATTCCCCGTCGATCGTCTTTGTCCTCGAACAAGACGCTGACCAGACCCTCGCCGGTCGACGAATCGGGGCGCACGAAGATGTGCTCCACCTGTCCCGTCGGCACCCCGACACGATTCGCACCCGTCGCGAGCACCTCGGCGAGTCGGTCGACGTCGAGGGCCGCGAGGTCGACGGTGACGGTGTCGAGGGAACGTGACTCTGGCGCCCGCACCGGGGAGAAGCCGCCCCGGTAGCTCCAATCCTGTTCGCGGTGCGGCTGGTCCTGCAGCATTCGGGTGAAGTACACGTAGGTCCGGTAGAAGGTGACCTGGTCGACGCGCAGATCCCCGAACTTCTGCTCGTACTGATGCAGGAAGTCACGAATCGCCTCGGGAGAGCGCGGATCGAGCGGTTCGATCACGATCGGCTGCGGCTCGCCCGCCGGGATCGGTGCGGGGGCAGGTGCCTGTCCGGCGACGACCGTCTCGGGTGTCGCGTCGTGACCGCGGGTCGTGAACACGACCGTCCCGACGACCGCCACGGCCGCGACGACACCGGCGGCCACGACGCGTCCGGGAACGCGCCCGCGTGGTGCCGGGCGGAATCCCGTGCGGCCTCGACGAGATGTTCGGGAATCTGCAGGTCCGAGACCAGCGCGTCGAGCTCACCGAGCGTCTTGGCCTTCATCGCCGTGGCGGTGCGGGACTCGTATTCGGTCGGGTCGAGCTGCCCCTCGGCGTAACCGGCGTCGAGGAGCCCGCACGTCTGGGCGCGATCGATGTCGCGCGCGCGAGCTTTGGCAGAGACGGGGGCGGACACGTCGGTGATCCTCAGGAAACCGTTCGGAATGTTGTGCAACCACGTCCGGTCGTGAGGTACCTATCGGTCGGCTCTGCGGACTTCCAGGATCTCGCCGTCGAAATCCATGATCAGCGACCCGAAGGCGGCGATGTCCCCATTGGACGCCAGGATCTCGACGATCGGTATGTCGTCGTCGCGCAGGATCCGCAGGTAGACCGAGTCCGGGTTCGGCACTGCGACGCTCCGCTCGATCCCGCGGACCAAGCCGATCAGCTTGGGCAGGCTCGGTCGAAGTTCCGCGAGGTCGACGGGAACGGTGGGCGTGCGGGTTCCATCGTCGTCGGGACCCTTGAAGCTGGGACTCCCGGAGTCGATCTTGTAGCTGTACCGCTCGCTCCGGCCGGGCTTTCCCGGGACAGGGCGTTCGATCTGAGCATGCTCGGGGTACACGCGCAGTTCGTCGACCTCCAGGCTGCCGAGCTCGAAGCTCGAGGGCGTCGAACAGGCGTGTCATCTCGGTCAGTGTCAGCAGGTCGGCCGATTCTGCACGGACGGTGGCGGCGGAAGGCGCGTCGTCGCCCGACCGCGCCACGACGAAGGCTCCGCCCACCGCGAGCACGGCCGCGGTGCTCAGAGCGGCGATCCACTGCATGCTTCGGCCTACAATCGGCGTCATCACTTGTCCGCAATTCGGACGGAGATCTCGTCGCCCCCGAGTGTCGTGTGCACACTGCCGGATCGCTTGTCGGGACTGTCGACGCCGATGACCAACTCGACCTCTCCACCGGTGCTGCGGGCGTCGACGTCGCTGATCCCGCCGGTCGAAAGCTGGACCCGATCCGGTGCCGCGACGAGGTTGGCCGCGAGCCGGTCGAGATCGATCGCCGCGAGATCTATCGACCGGGGATCGGCGCGTGGGCTGGGCGTCATCGACGGTTTGAACCCGTTCATGAAGATGTATCGCTGGTACAGATGCGGAGCCCCGTCGACCGCACGCGTCACATCCACACGATCGGGGTAGAAGATGGCGCGATCGACCACGGTGTCCCGAACTTGACGCGGTACCGGTCGATGAAAGCTCGGATCCCCTCGACGGTGGTCGTGTCGATCGGATCGATCACGATCGCGTCGGGCTCGCCCGGAGCCGGTGCCGGCAGCGGCGCGGGTTCCTCGCCAGCGGCAACGACTTCCGGCGCCGCGGCCGTCCGACCGGCCTCGTCGTCGCCACGGGTGACGAAGAACACCGCCCCGATCACGAGCGCGATCGCCGCGACGGCCGCGGCGATCACCGGACCGCGACGCGGCCGTCGGCCTGCCGTCGCGGATCGGAGTGCGGTCTCGACGAGGTGCGCGGGAATCTGCAGGTCCGAGACGAGGGCGTCGAGTTCACCGAGTGTCTTCGCCTTCATCGCCGCGGCGGTGCGGGACTCGTATTCGGTCGGGTCGAGCTGTCCCTCGCCGTAGCCGGCGTCGAGGAGCCCGCACGTCTGGGCACGATCGATGTCGCGCGCGCGAGTACTGGAGGAAACCTGCTCGGACACGTTCGTGATCCTAGGAAACCGTTCGGAATGTCGCGGCGCCGCATCCGAACCGATCCAGTTGCGACCTGTCAAGACCTTGTGTCGGTCCCCACGTGCGCATACTCCCACCGCACCCCGCCGGCGGCCGACGCACGTACTCTGGTCTCCGTGCGGATACAGCGGCAGGTCGTGGACTACGCGCTGCAGCGCCGGTCCCTGCTCGCCGAGGTCTACTCGGGCGGACCGGCGTGAGCGAGGTCTGCGATGCGAGCCCGTACCTGCTGCGCGCGGCGAAGTTCCACGGCCGCCGCAGCGAGGTCATGTGCCCGATCTGCCGCAAGGAAGAGTTGACCATCGTGTCCTGGGTGTTCGGTGACAAACTGGGCCCGGTTTCGGGCTCGGCGCGGACACCCGAGGAACTGGTTCGTCTGGCCGCAACCGAGGAGGAATTCTCGGTGCACGTGGTCGAGGTGTGCCGCACATGCAGCTGGAACCATCTGGTCCAGTCCTACGTACTCGGTGCGGTGCCGGCGCCGAAGCGGCCGAGGAGATCCTCCTCGACTCGCTCTCCCCGCCGCCGCACCGCGAGTGAGTAGTAGGAAGCCGACAGCTGTGCCCACAGCACGACGTCACCGAGGACTGCCCGCAGTCACCCGACTACTGGAGATTCGTACGTGAGTTCCCCAACAACCCGCAGGGCGGCCGTCCACAGGACCACGCCGGCCCAGCGGGCCCCAGCAGAGTGGACGACCGGCCGGGCAGCAGCCCGGCCGTCCCATGGGTGGCCCGGCTCCTCGCCGCAACCCCGGCCCGCCGCCGGCCGGCCGCCCCGGACCCGTGCCGGGTCAGGGCGGGCGTCCGCCGCAGGGACAGGGGGTCGCCCGCCGCAGGGTGGTGGCCGTCCGCCGCAGGGTCAGGGTGGTCGTCCGCCGCAGGGCGGTCGTCCCCGCAGGGGAAGCCCGCTTCGGGGGGCGCACGTCCGGCGCAAGGTGGCGGACGCGGACCGGGTGGCCGTCCGCCGGCCGGCCCGCCGCCCACTTCCCGCAAGCCCGGCGGTGGATCCGGCGGTGAGCCGCCGAAGCCGCCGAAGAAGACCAAGTCCAGCCGGTGGAAGATCATCCGCCGCACCGCGTACGCCGCCATCGCGGCGGGCCTGATCTTGCCGATGCTGGCGTTCATGGTCGCGTACGTGGCCGCGGACGTCCCGAAGCCCGGCGACATGAAGTCCAATCAGGTGGCGACGATCCTCGCCTCGGACGGGACTACGGAGATCACCCGCGTCGTGCCGCCGGAGGGCAACCGCACCGAGGTGTCGATCGACCAGATCCCGGTCCACGTGCGCAACGCCGTGCTCGCGGCCGAGGACCGCAACTTCTACACCAACCCCGGCTTCTCGGTGAGCGGCTTCGCCCGCGCCTTGCGTGACAACGTGCTGGGCCGCGACAGCGCCGGCGGTGGTTCGACCATCACCCAGCAGTACGTCAAGAACGCGTTGGTCGGCTCCGAGCGCTCCCTCACCCGCAAGATGAAGGAGCTGGTGATCTCGTCGAAGATGGCCCGCCAGTGGTCCAAGGACGACATCCTCGCCGCGTACCTCAACACCATCTACTTCGGCCGCGGTGCCTACGGCATCGCCGCCGCCTCCCAGGCGTACTACGGCAAGCCGGTCGAGGAGTTGACCGTCGCCCAGGGCGCCATGCTGGCGGCGATCATCCAGCAGCCGTCGGGCCTCGATCCGGAAACCAACCCGACCGGTGCGCAGTCCCGATGGAACTACGTCCTCGACGGCATGGTCGACAACGGCTCGCTCAGCGCCGCCGACCGCGCCGCGATGCAATTCCCGCCCGTGGTCCCGCTCGCCGACATCGACACCGGCAACGGCGGCGGCGGTCCCGAGGGCCTGATCAAGCAGCAGGTCCTGCAGGAACTGTCGGCGTCGGGCATCAGCGAACAGGACCTCAACACCGAGGGCCTGCAGATCACCACGACGATCGACCCGCAGGCGCAGCAGGCCGCGCTCAACTCTGTCGAGAAGTACATGGACGGAGAGCCGTCCGACCTGCGGACCGCGGTCGTGTCGGTCGACCCGCACACCGGCGCCGTGCGCGCCTACTACGGCGGCCAAGACGGAACCGGCTACGACTTCGCGCAGGCCGGCTTGCAGACCGGTTCGTCGTTCAAGGTGTTCGGTCTCGCGGCCGCGCTGGATCAGGGCATCCCGCTGTCTCAGATGTACGACAGCAGCCCGCTCACCGTCAACGGCATCTCGATCGGCAACGTCGAGGGCGAGTCCTGCGGCACGTGCACCATCGCCGAGGCGCTCAAGCGGTCGCTCAACACGAGCTTCTACCGCCAGATGTTGTCGATGGACGACGGCCCGCAGGCCATCGCCGACATGGCCCACAAGGCTGGTATCCCCGAGAACATCCCGGGCGTCGGTCCGTCGCTCACCGAGCCGGGCGGCGTCGGCCCCAACAACGGCATCGTGCTGGGCCAGTACCAGTCGCGCCCGCTCGACATGGCGTCCGCGTACGCGACGCTGGCCGCGTCGGGCGAGTACCACAAGCCGTACTTCGTGCAGAAGGTCGTCACCTCCGACGGCACCGTCCTGCTCGACCGCGGCACGCCGGTCGGCGAGAAGCGCATCTCCGCCGCCGTGGCTGACAACACCACCGCCGCGATGACCCCGATCGCCGCGTACTCGCGCGGACACGGGCTGGCCGGCGGACGCCCGTCGGCGTCGAAGACCGGCACCGCGCAGCTCGGCGACACCGGCTCCAACAAGGACGCCTGGATGGTCGGGTACACCCCGTCGCTGTCGACGGCGGTCTGGGTCGGCACCGAGCAGGGGCTCCCGCTCGTGAACAGCTACGGCGGAATGATCTACGGCTCGGGTCTGCCGTCGGACATCTGGAAGGGAACGATGGACGGTGCGCTGAAGGGCACCGACGTCGAGAAGTTCCCGACGCCCGAGCCCATCGCGGGGCAGGCCGGTGTGCCGGAGTACTCGGCGCCGGCCGCGCCGAAGACGACGGCCGCGGCCCCGACGAGCACCACGCAGCCGACCACGACGCCGCCGTCGCTCGAGATCACCACGAGCAAGGTGGAGATCCTGCCGGGTGTGACGATCCCGATCCCGGGCATCGGACCGGGCAAGACCACCGAGCCGACGCAGACGCAGACGCCGGGCACCACCACGGAGGAGCAAGTGCCGCCGGCCGGTCAGGTGCCGCAGGGCCAGGTGCGCCGGGCGCCGCAGCCGGTGCCCGCCGGGTAGTCGTTCCCGGTAGCCTCGCGGAGTGGCCGACAACACAACGGGCAGCACAGATACCCGCGACGGCGGCGAGTTGGTGTCACCGGCACCGCTCGCCGCCGATCGACGGTCCGCGGACTGGCGGGACGTGCCGGGCCACACGGATCCGCTGACCGCCCGGCTGACGTCCACGATCGGTGGCCCGGTCGGTCGCCACGCGCTGATCGGCCGGACTCGTTTCTTCACGCCGATGCGGGTGATCCTGCTGCTGGCCGTGGTGTTCCTGAGCCTCGGCTGGTTCACCAAGGCGGGCTGCATCCAGCAGGGCCCGGTCGGCGCCAACGGCGCCCTCGGACTGGACTGGGGCGGCAACCGTCAGTACGTCGCGATGTGTTACTCCGACACCGTCCCGCTGTACGGCGCCGAGCATCTCGACGAGGGCGCCTTCCCGTACAAGAAGTGGTGGGAGGAGCCCCGATCCGACGGGTCGGTGCAGCGCCGCTACATGGAGTACCCGGTGCTGTCGGGGCTCTACCAGTACGGCTCGATGGTGGTCGCGAAGGCGTGGCACGCGACGCCGTGGCTGCCCGGCGCGCTGCAGGTGGTCATCTACTTCAACGTGGTCGCGTTCGGTCTGGCGATCGCGTGGCTCGTGACGGTGTGGGCGAGCGCGCTGCTGGCCGGTAGACGCGTGTGGGACGCCGCGCTCGTCGCCTGCTCGCCGCTGGTGATCGTGCACGCCTTCACGAACTTCGACCCGCTCGCGACCGCGTTCGCGGCCGGCGGCCTGCTGGCATGGGCGCGGAAACGCCCGGTGCTCGCGGGTGTGCTGCTCGGCCTCGGCGGCGCCGCCAAGCTGTATCCGTTGATGCTGCTCGGTCCGCTGCTGGTGCTCTGCCTGCGCGCCGGACGAATGCGCGCGTGGTCGCAGGCCGCCCTCGCCGCCGCGGGCGCGTGGCTGGTGGTCGATCTGCCCATTGCGCTGCTGTTTCCGCGCGGCTGGGCGGAGTCTTCCGGCTCAACTCCGAACGCGCCGCCGACCCCGATTCGATCTACAACGTGATCGCGTCGTTCACCGGCTGGACCGGGCTCGACGGGCCGCTCGCCCCCGGCGAGTCGCCGAGCGTGCTCAACGCGGTGTCACTGCTGCTGTTCGTCGCGGTCTGCGTCGGTATCGCCTACGTCGCGCTGACGGCGCCGCGGCGCCCGCGGGTGGCGCAGCTGTGCTTCCTGCTGGTCGCCGGGTTCCTGCTCACCAACAAGGTGTGGAGCCCGCAGTACTCGCTGTGGCTGGTCCCGCTCGCGGTCCTCGCACTCCCCCACCGTCGGATCCTGCTGGCGTGGATGACGATCGACGCCCTCGTCTGGGTGCCGCGGATGATGTACTACCTCGGCGTCGCCAACAAGGGTCTGCCCCAGGAGTGGTTCACCGGGACGGTCCTGATCCGGGACCTCGCCGTCGTCGCGCTGTGCGTGCTGATCCTGCGGCAGATCTACCGGCCGTCGGAGGACCTGGTGCGATTCGGCTTCATCGACGACCCCGCCGGCGGCGTCCTGGACCAGGCCGAGGACGCGCCGCCCCGGTGGTTGCCGACATGGCTGCGACCGAAGATCCCGAACAAGCGTCAGCCGGTGCGCCCCACGAGGAGTCGCCCGTCGAACGGTGACCGGACCGCTGCCGCGGGCTCGCCGCCGCCGTCGCGCGGGGGCGCTCGCAGCAGCAGGACGAAGAACGTCACCAGCAGCACCGCCTGGCTCCACACGCCGAGATTGACGACGAATTCGGCTGTGGCGGTGTCGGATCGGGCCAGGGCGTCGAACAAGCGGAACACGCCGATGCCCAGGGCCAGGTCGGCCGCGAGGTAGGCGCCGACGAGCAGCCAGGGCACGCGCAGCAGGACGAGGAACGGGATCAACCACAGCGTGTACTGCGGCGAATGCACCTTGTGTAGTAGGACGAACGCGCACAGCATCGCGCCGCTGACGCCGATCCACGGGTAGACGCCCTCCCGTTCGAAACGTTTCCAGCCCAGCCACAGTGCGAGAACGAGCGCCACGAACAGCAGCGCCGGCGAGACGATGCCGACGAGGTGCTGGTAGGCGTCCGAGCCCCGTAACCCGCCGCCCATCAGCGGCCGCAGGCCCCAGTACCAGATGCTGTTGCCGGTGAGATCGGCCTGCCGCTGCAGTTGGAACGTGAACGACGCGCGCCAGCCGGTGTAGTCGGCGAGCGCGAACGGCAGGTTGATCGACACGACCGTCCCGGCGGCGGCCGCGATCACCGCGACCGCGCCGCGAACGTCGAGACGGCCGCGCGTGCGCCCGGGGGTGAGGACGTACAGCGCGAGTGGCAGCACGAACAGGCCGGGATAGAGCTTGAGGCAGAACCCGACGCCGAGCAGGACGGCGGCCAGCGCGCCGCGGGTGCGAAGCGACCACCGCTGCGACGCCATCACCGCGATCGCGCCCACCGACGTCGCGACGACGGGCAGGTCCCAGTTGTGGAAGCCGTACATCACCAGTGGCGGTGTGGCCGCCCACAGCAGCGCGGCCCGGCCCGCGAGCCGGCCCAGCAACCACGCGGTGAGCAGCCCGAACGGCGCCAGCAGCAGCGCCGAGTGCAGCAGGAAGGCGGCGTCGGTGTGCGCGCCGACGGCGCCGATCCACATCAGCAGCCCGCTCAGCACCGGGTACTCGACGGTGCCCGGGACGAGCGCGCCGTCGCCGGTGATGCCCCCGGTGTAGGGGAATAGGTGCTGGTCGATGCCGCGGCCCAGCCACAGGTACTGGATGTCGGAGTAGCAGACGTCGCGGTCCCGGATCCGATCGAAGATCAGGCTGCGCCCGTCGGGGGCGAACGGCGGGCCGGCGCAGCGGGCCTTGTCCAGGTACGCGATGACGAGTGTGAGCAGGCAGGCGGTGAGGATCGTGACCATGGTTCCGGCTCGGAAGCCCGCCTCCGCCCGCATGCATTCCAGCGTAAGGCGATCCGGGCCGCGTGTCGGGTCGGCGGCTGCCCGGGGGCGTCGGCCGATCGATCAATTTCCCTGGTCACAGGCCACTCGTGTACCCTGCAAAGGTTGCTGACGCAACGACCCTCCTGCCACGGACAGTCCGTGGCCGTTTCACAGTCCATAGGAGGTGATGAGGTCTTATGCGTCATTACGAATTGATGGTCATCCTCGACCCCAGCCTGGACGAGCGCACTGTCGCCCCGTCGCTGGATACGTTCCTCAATGTCGTCCGTAAGGACGGCGGCAGTGTCGACAAGGTCGATGTCTGGGGCAAGCGCCGTCTCGCGTTCGAGATCGCCAAGAACGCCGAGGGCATCTACGCGGTCATCGACATCACCGCCGAGCCGGCCACCGTCAAGGAGCTCGACCGTCAGCTGGGTCTGAACGAGTCGGTGCTTCGTACGAAGGTCCTGCGCCACGGCAAGTGATTCCCGTTCGATTCGGGCACAGGCGTTGGTCGGTACCAGCACCTAGGCTCTGAAACAACAGGAACTGCACACACAGCAGGAGGAACCACATGGCAGGCGACACCGTAATCACCGTCATCGGAAACCTGACGGCTGATCCCGAGCTTCGTTTCACCCCCGCGGGTGCCGCGGTCGCGAACTTCACCGTCGCGTCCACGCCCCGCACCTTCGACCGTCAGACCAACGAATGGAAAGACGGCGAGGCCCTGTTCTTGCGCTGCAACATCTGGCGCGAGGCAGCGGAGAACGTCGCGGAGAGCTTGACCCGCGGCTCGCGAGTGATCGTGAGCGGCCGGCTCAAGCAGCGCTCCTACGAAACTCGTGAAGGTGAGAAGCGCACTGTCGTCGAGCTCGAGGTCGACGAGATCGGCCCCTCGCTCCGTTACGCCACGGCCAAGGTCAACAAGGCCAACCGTGGTGGTGGCGGTGGAGGCTTCGGTGGCTCCTCCGGCGGATCCGGCGGCGGACGTCCGGCGTCCAACTACAGCCAGCAGGGCGGAGACGATCCGTGGGGTAGCGCGCCGCAGGCGGGCTCCTTCGGAGGCTCCCAGGGCTCGGACGACGAACCGCCGTTCTGATCCGTACCGAATCGGAACATCCAGAAAACGGAGATAGACATGCCGAAGCCGCCGCTGCGCGACAAGGTTATGAAGAAGAAGGTCTGCACGTTCTGCAAGGAAAAGAACACGCAGATCGATTACAAGGACACGACGCTGCTGCGTAAGTACGTCAGCGACCGCGGCAAGATCCGCGCCCGCCGTGTCACCGGCAACTGCGTCCAGCACCAGCGGGACATCGCGGTTGCCGTGAAGAACTCGCGTGAGGTTGCTCTGCTGCCTTACGTCTCGACGGCTCGCTAAGGAAAGGGAGGGACGACATGAAGCTGATTCTCACCGCTGACGTGGACAACCTCGGTGCGCCCGGCGACACCGTTGAGGTCAAGGACGGCTACGGCCGTAACTACCTGCTCCCCCGCGGCCTGGCCATCGTTGCCACCCGTGGCGCTCAGAAGCAGGTCGAGGGCATCCGCCGTGCGCAGGAAGCGCGCGCGGTCCGTGGTCTCGACCACGCCAAGGAGCTCAAGGCTGCCATCGAGGGTCTCGAGGGTGTGTCGCTGTCGGTGAAGACCGCCGGTGACTCGGGCAAGCTGTTCGGTTCCGTCACCGCGGCCGACGTTGCAGGCGCCATCAAGGCTGCCGGCGGCCCGGTCGTCGACAAGCGCAACCTGGAGCTGCCGAAGGCCCACATCAAGGCCACCGGCAAGCACCTCATCGTGGTCAACCTGCACCCCGAGGTTGCCGCCAAGTTCCACCTGAACGTCGTCGCCGCCTAGTCGACACGTTCGATCGAAAGGCCCCGCGGACTTCGTGTCCGCGGGGCCGTTCGCGTTCTGGGGACGGGCTGTGGATAGATTCGCCACTCAGTGCCAGTTCTGTGAGCTGGGACATACTCCTGTTGGGTGGGTGTTTACCGAACACGCCCGGGTTGTCAACCGGAGCGACACGCCGAACGAGATTCCATCCACAGGGCTGTGAAACGAAAAATACCCATCTACCTGCGAGTTGTTCAGTGTGATGTTCGTCTGTCCCCAGGTTATCCCCAGTTTTCCCCAGGCCGGTTAACACCTTGGCACGGCGCGTCCCCACTTCATCCACAACTGTGTACACAGGTGGGTTTGGTGGGCGGGTTGCCCGACCCCTAACGTCGTCGCGAGCGTGTCTCTCGAGCCGCCCGCGAGGCGGCACGGTTTTGTCGGGGTGCACGGGTACAAAGAGTGTGGAAGACGTCTTCCGTACGTCCGTCGGGCTACACGGGGCGGCGTCGGATTTCGTCGCGTGGAAGGGCGGTCGCGTTGGCGGTTGTAGATGATCGTGGTCATTCCGAGTACCCGGGACCCCCGGAGGAGCCGAGCGAGGAATTCGGTCGGCAGCCCCCACACGACATGGTCGCGGAGCAGTCGGTGCTCGGCGGCATGCTGCTGAGCAAGGACGCGATCGCCGACGTCCTCGAGGTGCTGCGGCCGGGCGACTTCTACCGTCCCGCCCACCAGTCGGTGTACGACGCGATCCTCGACCTGTACAGCCGCGGTGAGCCGGCCGACCCGGTCACGGTGTCCGCGGAACTGGATCGGCGAGGCGAGCTGCGCCGCATCGGCGGCGCCCCCTACCTCGTCACCCTCACCCAGACGGTCCCCACCGCAGCGAACGCCGCCTACTACGCGGAGATCGTCGCCGAGAAGTCGGTGCTGCGCCGTCTCGTCGACGCCGGCACCCGCATCGTCCAGTACGGCTACGCCGGCTCGGACGGCCAGGACGTCGCCGAGGTGGTCGACCGCGCGCAGGCGGAGATCTTCGAGGTCACCGAGCGCCGCACCACCGAGGACTTCATGCCGCTCGAGGAGCTGCTGCAGCCCACGATGGACGAGATCGACTCCATCGCCAGCCGCGGTGGCATCTCCCTCGGTGTGCCCACCGGGTTCAGCGAGCTCGACGAGATCACCAACGGCATGCACGCCGGCCAGATGATCATCGTCGCGGCACGTCCGGGCGTTGGAAAGTCCACGATCGGAATGGATTTCATGCGTTCGTGCTCCATCAAGCACGGCATGGCCAGCGTCATCTTCTCGCTGGAAATGAGCAAGACCGAGATCGTGATGCGTCTGCTGTCGGCGGAGGCGAAGATCAAGCTCTCGGACATGCGCTCGGGCAAGATGTCGGACGACGACTGGACACGTCTGGCGCGGCGGATGAGTGAGATCAGCGAGGCTCCGCTGTTCATCGACGACTCCCCCAACCTGACGATGATGGAGATCCGCGCGAAGGCCCGCCGGCTCAAGCAGAAGCACAACATCCGGTTGATCGTCATCGACTACCTGCAGCTGATGTCGTCGGGCAAGAAGGTCGAGTCCCGCCAGCAGGAAGTCTCCGAGTTCTCCCGCAGCCTCAAGCTGCTGGCCAAGGAACTCGAGGTGCCGGTGATCGCGATCTGTCAGCTCAACCGCGGTCCCGAGCAGCGAACGGACAAGCGTCCCCAGGTTTCCGACCTCCGCGAGTCCGGCTCGCTCGAGCAGGACGCCGACATGGTCATGCTGCTGCACCGTCCCGACGCCTTCGAGCGGGACGACCCGCGCGGCGGCGAGGCCGACATCATCCTCGGCAAGCACCGTGGCGGGCCGACGGCGACCATCACCGTCGCGCACCAACTGCACTACTCGCGGTTCGTGGACATGGCCCGGGGGTAACGCGAGTGAGTGTTGATGATTGATGTTGGGTCACTCGTGTCACCCGGATCCCTCGCGGTCGGATCACTCGCCGTCGGGGCAATCGGAATCATCGGCGCCCTGACCCTGACCTCCTGACCCACCCACACCACCACGTGAACACGGCCGTGGCCGCCACCCCAACTGGGTTGGCGGCCAAGGCCTTTCACGACGACAACACTTCGGGCCGACAGAACGAGATGCCCGTCCTGCACACCGATCGTCAAATAGGACGGCCCGTGAAGGGCCAGTAAGAGCTCGTGGCGACAGATGGCTAGTTACACCGGCCGCCAAGCGAACACGGCAGGACACTGATGAGCCAGAGTCGTGTGTCCTCTGGGAGAAATGGGATGAACCAGATCCATGAATCCATCGCGATCACCTCCTAAGGCCGGCCAGCTACGGGCAGTGTCCACCCAGGTCGCACCCGAGAATGCTGTACAGGATCCGCTGCCAGAACTCAGGTATGGGCAGTCCACATCCAGCCCTGGCCAAGCCAGTCACGTGGATACGGGGGGTGGGCACTGCTGGCGGCCACTGGTGTCCGAAATGGTTGAGCGATCCCCGCTCCCCATCGGGGACGAGGGGATCGATATCGACTCGCTCCTCAAGGGACTCCGGCCTTGGGCCCACGGGTATTCCGTTGATGTCGACGGTGGACCGGTGACGATCCGTGTGAGCAAGTGGCCCGTCGACGATGACGGCATGTTCGTCCCGCCGCTCGGCAATGTCATGGTCAGGTTCGACGTGGCCGACACCACGCTGATGCCGCTCCGCGCGGTCGGTGCGATCCGCTGGGCCGCACCGGTGTACCTCGCCCCGCTCTATCTCTACTCCCACGCCCTGGGATCTGCAGGCACCAGATTCGAGGTGGCCGCGTTCTTCTCGATCTCAGGCACACAGATCGAAGGGCCTTCGAACTTCGACTGGCAGAAGCACGCCATCAGACACCCCGGGAGCTACACCGTCAACCGCACCACCGTCACTTCCGAGCAGCCCGCCAAGGTGTACCGATCACTGGACAACCGGTTCTACCTGCCCTACATGGATCAAGGGGGCACCTACGGGGATGTTCGGGTCGTACGACCCCCGAGGAATCAGGACTGGGAGCCTCGTTCGACGCGGCCCTGGGAGCCTTGTCGCGAAAGACGGCCATCAGAAGCGGAATCAGGCCACTCACACTCGAGTGGGTGCGCGACAACAAGGTCGAATTCACCTTCGTCCTAGTTCGGAGGCAACGTTGTAATCGCATCGAGTTGGAGTTTCCCACCGACGACCACATGGCCAGCGGCCGATTCCTGCTGCCCGGGGGCATGGTGCCGATCCGGGAACCCGCACAGTTTGCTGCTGGGCTGGTCCGGAAGTTGTACGAACGCTCGGCAGTCTCGTCGGCGCTGTTCGGTGTCGAGTGCGACTGCACGACTTGACTCGGACAGGGACGGCACACCGAATGCGACTGGACACAGCCAGTGCCACGGACTCCGTGGAATCCGGCTATTGGGCGGCCAGCTTCTTGACTCAAGACATCTCCATGCCGTAGAGCCCGGAAGCCGCCGGTGCCGTGTGGGTGGTTGAACAGAACCAGGGCTGACCGTGCAGGAACGACACCGGTCCAGTGCAGCATGAGCAGCTGTCTTGCTTTGCAGCTGCGGCCGGGCCCCGGTGATGATCGCGAGGCTGCCCTGCTCGCCATCCGATGAGCGACTCCATGAGCAGCGCCCCCATTCGGCGAGACCTACATCGACGGTCTGGCCGAATGGGGCGGGGATCTCGCGGCTGGCGTTCCACTTCCATTTCGCGTCGAAGGGCACGGTTCGTGCTCGCCCTGCTCGATCGCGTGTCTTCGGAGGCTGACACAGCACCGGTGGGCGACTGGGCCGGTTGGCCGAGGACCCGGTGGAAGGTGGCGTGGGTGTCTGGCCGCTGTCTTCACCACTCTCCGCGGGCACCGGTTGGTCAACCTCGCCGCTTTCAAGCCGCCTCCGGCCAACGCCGAGGTCCGGCCCCGGCGGGTCGATAAAGGGAGATCGATGAAGGGGATCGGGTGGGGCATACCACAGACGCCATCGAGTCCGAACGGGCACGCGGGACCATCGCCGACGCCCCTGCTGGTCTGAAGGCGTCAACCGGACGGCGGCGAGAATCCTCGAGGAGAGGGAGACCCTGGGGGCCGACCGATTCCCCTTCGTTCGAAGGACTCCTTCGCTCAACACACCCCGGCCCCACGCCGCTACTGGTGGGTGATCGGCCGGATCGCTCTCTCATCAGGGCGCGTTATCGCGAACGGGGCCGGGCGCTCATATCCAGACCACGAGCCGGCGGCGACGGTGGCATGGAAGCGCTCGACATACTCGAACATCGCCCCTCCGGCGATGTCTACCGCGTGATCTCACTGACCACTCATTTCGCACCGGAACCCTTACCTCACCGTCCCTTTGAGGATAGGCAATCCCGAGACAGCCGCCTGGGTATGCCTTGTACCCCTATCGAACAGGGACGCAGCATTGAACTTGGACGGTCCCGTCGGGCCCAGGAGGGCTCTCGCTAGATCACAGTTCCGCCGTTCGGGCTGATCACCTGTCCGACGAGGTAGTGGTCGTCGCCCGCAAGGTAGACGGCGAGGGATGCGTATTCCTCGGGGGTTCCGAGTCGGCCGAGCGGGATGAGTTGGTACAGGCTGTTCTTCTGCTCCTCGGAGGCGTGGGTGAGGTAGTTCTCGAACGGCGGGGTGAGTACGCCACCACAGGCGATCGCATTGACGTAGATGCCCGCGCCGGCGACGTCGAGGGCGACGGTCTTGGTGAAACTGGCGACGGCCGCCTTGCTGGCTGAGTAGCCGGGGCTGTGGGTGCTGGCCGCGGAAATTCCGGCGATGGACGACACGTTGATGATCCTGCCGGAGCGCTGCGGTTCCATGTACTGCAGGGCCTCGCGAGTGCAGTAGAAGACGCCATGGACATTGACGTCCCACCACTTGAGCCAGTCGTCGTCGGTGAGGTTGCGGGTGATGCCCAGCGACTGGCGCGGCATCGGGGTAGTCATGTAGGCGTAGTGGCGGTTACGGCGTTCCACGTCCTCCGGTGACGAAGGGACGCGGGCGGCATTGTTCACCAGGATGTCGACGGCCCCGAAGCGCCCCACCGCTTCGCCGAACATGCTGTGCACCTGCGCGGGCGACGAAACATCGCACCGCACAGGCAGGCAACGTCCGCCGTGCTGCTCGATCTCGGCGGCTAGGGCCGCGAGCGCATCCGCTTGGATGTCGCACGCGACGATGTCGGCTCCTTCGATGGCCATCGCCAACGCGATGGCCTTGCCGAGGCCCTGGGCCGCTCCGGTGACTACAGCCACCTTGCCTGCCAGTTTCACGTGTGATCGGTCCTTTCGGTCTTGCAGCGGTGGTGTCGGTCGCGTGTTCACGGGTGCGGACCGGCACCACCGCCGAGAGTTCAGTGATGTGGTGGTTAGTCGTGAGAGCCGTTATGCGAGTTCACGTTTTAGGATCTTTCCGGTCGCGGTCATCGGGAGCGACGGCACGAACTCGACCAGTCGGGGATACTTGTAGCCGGCCATCTCGTCCTTCGCCCACGCGATCAACTCGTCCTCGGAGACGTAGTCGGCGTCCTTCTCGAGGATGACGAAGGCCTTGACTTCCTCGCCGTGGCTGTCGTGGGGCACACCGACCACGGCCGCCAACGAGACGGCCTCGTGGGTCATGAGGACCTCCTCGATCTCACGGGGGTACACGTTGAAGCCGCCGCGGACGATCATGTCCTTGGCGCGGTCGACGATGTAGTAGAAGCCGTCGCCGTCGCGTCTGGCGAGGTCTCCCGTGCGGAACCAACCGTCGCGCATCACCTCGGTGGTGGCCTCGGGGCGACCGTGGTACCCCGTCATCACGTTGTGGCCGCGGATGGCGATCTCGCCGATGGCGTCGTCTCCATCGACAGTGTTCCAGTCGCGGTCGACCAGGCGCACCTCGACACCCCAGATCGGAACGCCGATGGACCCGGGGCGCGGATCTTGTTCCGGATCGCTGAACAGCGCCACCGGCGAGGTCTCGGACAGCCCGTAGCCCTCGAGGATCTGGACACCGAAGCGTTCCTTGAACTGGCGGAGGATCTCCACGGGCAGCGCCGCGCCCCCGAGATGGCCTTGCGCAGGTTGCCGGCGATCCGCTCGACGTCGACGGACTCGTCCAGGGCGTCGAGCAGACTCCAGTACATCGTCGGCACACCCGCGAACACCGTGATGGCGCGCTGCTGCATGACCTTGAGCGCGCCGCGCGCGTCGAACCGCGGCAGCAGGACGAGGGTCGCCGCCACCGAGACCGCCGAGTTCATGTTCACGGTCTGGCCGAAGGAGTGGAACAGCGGCAACACCATCAGGTGCGTGTCGTGGTGCGTCGGCGTCGACTCGAACAGCCGATTGGACGCCACCGCGTTCATCACCATGTTCGCGTGGGACAGTTCGGCGCCCTTCGGTCGCCCGGTGGTGCCGCTGGTGTAGAGGATGACCGCGGTGTCGGTGGCGTTGCGGGTCCGCGACCCGAACGACGTCGGCTGCTCCGCCAGCGCCGCGAGCAGCTCGGCGGCTCCGCTGTCGGTGCCGGGGGCGTCCCCGATGACGAAGAGATGCCCGCAGCCGGGCACCTGGTCGAACGCCTCGCGCGCGTACTCGCCGATCGGCAGCTCGGGGGTGCCGGCGAAGCTGAAGTACGCCTTGGCGTGGGAGTCGGTGAGGTGGTAGCTGATCTCCCGGGACTTGAGCATCACGTTCAGGGGAACGACGACGGCTCCGGCCTTGAGGATGCCGTAGTAGATGATGGGGAACCACGGGATGTTCGGGCAGGAGAGGGCAACCTTGTCGCCGGCTTCGATTCCGCGGGAGACCAAGAGGTTGGCGACCTGGTTGGCGAGGGCATTCGTCTCGGCGTACGTGAACGTCCGGTCGCCGTGCACGAGGGCGTCACGGTCCGGGTAGCGGCGCGCGGAGTCTTCCAGGAACATGGACAGATTGAGCATTGCTTCTCTCTCGAACGGGGTGGTTTCGGGGGCGTCTCGAACGGTCAGGTCAGCTGGTGCCGGCCGCCTCGTGGACGAGTGCACTGACGAGTTGCTCGGCAAGGGGCCAGTAGCCGAATCCGGAGCTCGGGTTGAGGTGCCCGACGGCTCCGAGGTCGACGGTGCGGCTTCCCCACCGCTGTGCCAGCGCATGCACTCGGTCCGCGCTCGCGAGTGCATCATTCGCACTGACCGCGACAATGCTGGGAAACGGGAGCGGCTCGGTCGGGATGGGCGTCCAACCGTTTCGGGTGAGCGCTTCTGGGGTCGGGTATCCGGCCGGCAGACGCGAATCGAAGTCGGGCGGCGTGGCGAGCAGCGCACCGACGACTGGACCGCGGTGGCGGTGCGCCCAGTGGACCGTGGTCAACACGCCGGCGCTGTGCGCCACCAGGACGATCGGCCCCGGAATCTCGGCAATGACCCGGTTCAGCGCTTCGACCTGGGCGGTGCAGCTGAGCCGATCGTGTTGCAGAGGCGGCACCACCCGCACCGGTTGCAGCTGCTCGGTGAGGAGGTTCTGCCAGTGGCCAGGTGTGGGGTCTGCCAGGCCGGGGACGATGACGATGGTGGGCGCGGACATGACCTTCACTGCTTCTCGGATTCTGTATTGACGGCGTCCGGGGCGGTGTGGTTAGCGAGTCGGCGAAGTCCGGCCGGGTACGCCCGGCGGCCGACTACGAGGGCGGCGATCGCAGCGATGTAGATCAGCGGGGTGAGTTGGAGGGCAACGTCGAGTCCGAACCGGTCGGCAACAATCCCCGCGACGAGAGGACCGAGCGCGATACCGAAGATGTTGTTGCCGAGGATGCCCACACCCAACGCGGAGGCGCGCAGCCCCGGATGGCTGAGCTCGACGACGAGAGCGGTGACCGCACCGGTCGCACCGGCACTGAAGAACGACCCGACGCCGAGGAGCGTCAACTGGAGCGCCCCGTGCCCGACGGAGAAGCCGGTGAGCAGCAGCGCCGCGGACAGTGCGCAGATCGTCGCTGCAATGGTCCACTTGCGCCCAGGATGGCCGGCACTGATGCGGTCCGAGACGATGCCGCACACGGTCATGCCGACGCCGATGAGCACGATGAATGCCGCGGCGGTCAGACCCGCCTTGTCGGGCGCCATCGAGTAGTAGCGATTGAAGTAGCTCGGCAACCACAGGATCAGTACGGCCTGCACGAACATCTGCAGACCGCTGCCGAGGTAGGCCAACACCAGGGCGGGATTGGACACGAGGGTCCTCAGCGGCGGCCGGTCGCCTGCGGGTTCCGCGTCCTCGGTGGCGGCGTCGTCGTATCGGTGGATCGCGAGTCGGCGTTCGGTGACAACTATCCGGAACAACGCCACAAGGACGAGTCCGAGCACGGCCATCGAGGCGAAGGACCAGCGCCATCCCAGATGGACTGCGATCGCCCCGCCGAGCGCGACGCCGATCACGGATCCGTACGAGGCGCCGGACAGGAAGGTACCGCTCAGCGACGCCCGCAGTCGGTGCGGGAACACGGTCAGGAGCAGGGCGAGGCCGACGCTGCTGTAGGCAGCTTCGCCGACTCCGACGAAGAAGCGCGCGGCGAGCATCTGCTCGTAGCTCGCAGCCAGGGCGCACAGCAGGGTCGCGACACTCCAGATCGTCGCCATGAGGATCAGGCTCTTGATGCGTCCCCAGCGGTCCGCGAGCAGCGACAGCGGAAACGCGAGGATGCCGACCATGAGCGCGACCACACTGTTCAGGGACGCGAGTTTGGAGTCGGACAGCCCCCAGTCCTCTTTGAGGATCGGGAAGACGGCGCTGAGAACCTGCCGGGACATGTAGTCCGAGAGCAACAACGCGAAGATGACCGCGAAAACGAGCCAGGGATAGGTGCGGGTGCGGCCCGCGGATCCGTCGACGTTCGCGGGCGCCGAGGCCGGCGAGCCTTCGACGGGAGTGGCAGGTAGGCCCATGGGTACTCCTGTGGCCGAGGGGATTCTGGCATCACGGTGAGAAGTCACCGATCGAGAATTGATGCGGGGTGCGGGACCACGCCGGTCCCGCACCCCGCATCACTACAGACGCCGCCGGGAGGGGCAGCGGCCGGTCACGCGTGGTGGATGAATCCGACCTGTCCCGGCTTGCGGTTCGGCGCGAATCCGATCTTGGCGAGTGCATCGTCGGTGTCGGTGTAGCGCTCGTCGAGCTTGTAGATGTCGCGGGTCTCCTTGCAGGAGGCGACCTCTCGACCCAGTTCGTTGGCGATGCGCACCATCTGCTCGACCTGCTCCACCGAGGTGCGGCGCTCACCCTTGCGGCCCCAGAGGTTGTCCTCGATGCCGACGCGGACGTGCTGGCCGAGCGCGATGGCGATCGTGCACATCGGGGTGACGTTGCGCATGATCGTCTCGATGGTGAGCACGGCACCGTCCGGGGTGCGGCGGATGAACTCGATCAGGTCCGCCGGGTGCAGGCCGGCGGAACCGCCGCCGATCGCGACGTAGTTGAGCACCAGCGGCCCGGTGTAGAGCCCGCGGCGGATCAGGCGCTCGACGGTTTCGAGCTGCGTCAGGTTGCCGAGCATGAAGTGCGGCTGGATGCCGGCCTCGGTGAGGCGGCGGAGGTGCTCGATGTAGAAGTCGGGGCCGGCCTCGACGACCATGTCCCGGTAGGCCTTGTAGTAGGCGGGGTTTTGCAGCGAAGTGCCCGCGATGTCGTCATCGGTCAGCAGCTCGGTGATGTTCATCTGCGAGGTGTTGATCGCGATCGTCACCTGATCCGGCTTCGGTTCGAGTTCGGCCAGCATATGACGGGTGTCGTAGGACAGCCACTTCGCCGGATCGCCGTCCTCCGGCGGCGCGAACGAGATCGAGCCGCCGACCTGCAGGATCATCTCCGGAACCGCTTCGCGCAGACGGGCGAGCATCTCGTTGAACATCTCGAGACGCTTGGAGCCGTGACCGTCCTCCTCCCGGACATGGACGTGGAGCACCTGGGCACCTGCGTTGTAGCAGTCGACGGCCTTCTGGATCTGCTCGTCCATGGTGACCGGGATGTCGTCGGAGTCGCCCGGCAGGAACTCCGGGCCGTACGGCGCGACCTGGATGACGAGCTTCTCCTGGTTTTCGGGCAGCAGTGAATCGTCGAGGAAGTGCATGTGTTCTGTCCTTCAATCAGATGGGATGACTAGTCGGTTTCGGTTGCCGGCCGCTTGCCGGCCTCGTAGTCCGCGAGCTCCTCGGCGAGGATCGGTGCGCCGATGTTGCAGGCGTGAATGCCGAGCACGCTCACCATTTCCAGCACGGTGAGGACCTCCTCACGCGAGACACCCAACTCGAGTGCTGCGCGGATGTGACGCCGGACCCCTGGGGAGTACATGTGGGTGCAGCACGCGTCGATTGCGATGCTCAGCAGCTCGATGAACTGCGGGGAGAACACCCCCGGCGAATCGGGGTCGCGGCCATCGCCATGAATCGTTCGGTCCACTCCGGATCCCATTCGAACATGTTGTCCCAGAGCGGGTTCCAGCTCCCACTCCGGCGCATCTCATCCACCACTGGCGTGGCAATCGTGGTGCTCACCGTAGGTACTCCTTGTTGCGTGAATCACAGGCTGAGTGACAGGAGTCACGTTAGTATCGCTACGCGGGCCATCCTTGACTGAAGGGGGCGCATTGTTTGACATTTCGACGCAGGAGGCTCGGGTGGTCGTTTCGGTTCGTAGTGCGGTCTTGAAGGGATACATCGAGCAGGCGCTGGATCTCGGGTTGAATCCGCATATGATGCTGCGGTCCGTGGGCATTGATCCGGCATCGCTGGGTTCTGCCGACGGTCGACTCGACGCACAGGCTGTCGATCTACTCCTGGAACGCTCTGCAGCAGAAGCACGTTGCGAGGATTTCGGGGTCCGACTGGCCGCATCCCGCGGATTGTCGATACTCGGGCCGGTGGCATTGGCGGCACGCGAGGAGCCGGACGTTCGGAGCGCACTGGGGTTGATCGTCCGCCATCTCACCGTGCACAACCCGGCGCTGCGTGCCGACCTGGTCGAACTCAACGGCCTCGACACGGTCCGAGTCGCGTCGGCCCCCGGTATCGCCCTCGGCAGACAATCGATCGAAACCACCGTGGCGGCAATTTCGCAGATCATGCGCGAGTTTCTCGGCCCCGAATGGCTACCTGTCGCAGTCTATTTCACTCACCCTGCACCAGTAGTCCCCGCGTCCGACAGCATCCTCGGGCCGGATATCCGATACGAACAGGAGTTCAACGGGATCGTCTTCTACTCCCGCGACCTCGACGCCGAGAACCCGCTCGCCGACCCCAACCTTCGCCCGTATGCTCGCCAGTATCTCGAGTCCATCGCCCCCCGGACCAGTCCGCGGTCGTCGATCGAGTGCGTTCCCTCGTCGAAACGCTCTGCCCACCGATCGCTGCACGATCAACCACGTCGCCCGCACCCTGGGAATGGACCGCAAGACCCTGTATCGACAGCTCGCACGGTCCGGCGGAACCTACTCGGCGATACTCGACGCTGTTCGGATCGACCTGGCCGTGCGCTACGTACGCACCGAGCCGGACCGGAGCCTCACCGACATCGCCGCCGAATTGGGCTTCTCCGAACTCAGCGCCTTCTCGCGCTGGTTCCGCAGCCGCTTCGGCGCCAGTCCAACCGCGTGGCGACGCATGAACGATCGTCTCGCCAGTCAACCCATGCCGTGAGGTGGCACTCCGTCGGGGGCGGTGCATGGATGCGGGTGGTCAGCCTCACTGCGAGTGGGCGGATCGTGCCCGGGCCATCGCATGCCGTCGGTGCTGAGAGGACGTCACGCCTGCGCGAGCCAGGCACGGCACAGCCACCATGCGTCCACCGCGCCGAAGGTGCTGTGTGGATCGATGCCGGTGACGTCCAAGAAGCGCTGCACCCGGTTGCGGACCGTGTTCGGGTGGACGAAGAGCCGTTCCGCCACGGGCACGACCACCCGGTTCGCCTCGAGCCAAGCGCGGACCGTGTGGGCGGTCGCACCAGCACCGGCACCGAGCTCGGTCCACGCAGACCGGTAACGGTCCACCAGCATCGTGGCCAGGTCGGCCCGATCCACCACCGCGGCAAGGGTGACGCTTTCGCGATGTGGACGACACCGGTACGGCCTCGGCCTCGGCCAGCGCGGCCACGGCGAGGCGTTGCACGGACGACAGCTCCTCGGGCTCCGCGGGACCGGCTACTCCCGCGGGAGTCCCGCTCAGAGACAGCAAGGCGGGCGGTCGTTGCGCAAGCACCGCGACGAGTGGGTCGTCTATCAATGCGGACAGTGCTGGCCGACGTTCGGACAGCGACCGCTGCAATCCCTGGGTGTCCGGGCCCGGCCTCGCGACCAGCACCCACAGTTCTCGGGTGAGCGGTAGACCGGCCTCCGCGGCCGCCAGTGCCGCCGCGGACCCACCGTCGACAAGACGCCGCAGAAGGGCCGTGATCCGGTCGCTCGTGCGTGGGGTCTGCTCGGACAGCGCGACCCATGGCGAGTGCGCTTTTGATGTCGCGGACGATGCCGTAGAGGGTCAGCCCTGTCCACCGGCTTTTGGTCGGTCAGTCGCAGGGTGGTCAGGAACAGGTGGGTGGCGGTGACGAGGGTGGCGTGGTGGTGCCAGCCGAGCCAGGAGCGGCCTTCGAAGTGGTCGAGGCCGAGGGCGACTTTGAGTTCGCGGTAGTCATGCGCGATGCGCCAGCGCAGTTTCGCGAGGCGGACGAGTTCGTCGATGGGGGTGTCGACGGGCAGGCTGGAAAGCCAGTAGTCGGCGGGTTCTGTTGCACCGATGGGCCATTCGGCCAGTAGCCACACCTGCTCGACCCATCCGTCGGCGGCGCGAGGCGCTCGGTGGCCGGCGGGTCGGGCCCGCAGGGCGACGAACTGGGAGCGCATGACTGCGTCAGGATTGCCGGGTGTGGTCTTGGTGCCGTGCCGCCACGACACTTCTTGTGCCGCATCCGGTCCGGCGGTGATCACCGTGTCCTTGCAGCTGGGTTTCGGCGCCCGGTAACGGGCGGTGAAGGGGCGACCGGGGCCGATCCGGGGCGGGGTCTCGGGCTGGGCGTCGGCTGGGTAGACGCCGGTCGCCGCTTTGGCTGCGTCATGTAGGGGATACCGCGGTCGGAGAGTGCGGCGCGAAACTGTGCACACTCACCGCAGCCGGCGTCCGCGACCACGACACCGGGTCGGGTCCGGCCCCAGGCGATCGGTTCGTCGACCATCTCCACCGCCATCTCCTCGTCTGGGGGTGTCAGTTTTCCAGTGGATCCGGTTCTGGCACATAGGTTTAGTTCTCATTCGGGGTGATCCGGCCTTCGAACGTGATAGCGAAGGCGTTCAGGGCCGGCTTCCACCTCGCTGCCCATCGTGCTCTTCCCTTCTTCGGTAGGGTCCAGAGCCCGGGTGGCGAGGTAGAGGCACTTGATCGCGGCTTGCTTGCTGGGGAAGTGCCCACGGCCTCGGATTGCACGCCGATAGCGGGCGTTGATGCTTTCAATGGCATTGGTACTACATATGGCTCGCCTGATATCCGGATCGTAATCGAGGAAGAGTACGAACTCGCTCCAGGCGCTGCGCCACAGCTTGACGATCGCGGGATATCGTGGGCCCCATTTGTCGGCGAACTCGTCGAACCGTTCGCTGGCCGCGGCCTCGTTGACCGCGGTGTAGATTGGCCGCAAATCCCGGCTCATCTCATCCCAATACTTCGGTGACGCGTGACGGAAGGTGTTGCGCAGCAGGTGGATCACGCAGATCTGGGCGATCGCCCGGTCCCAGACGGCGGTGATGGCCTCGGGCAGGCCCTTGAGTCCGTCGCAGACCGCGATGCACACGTCCTCGGTGCCACGGTTCTTGATCTCCGTCAGGACGGCGAGCCGGAACTTCGCGCCCTCACCGCCGTCGTCGGCCCACAATCCGAGGATGTCGCGGTGCCCGTCGACGGTGACACCGATCGCCACGTAGACGGGCCGGTTGGTGACTTGCCCGTCGCGGACCTTGATGTGGATGGCGTCGATGAACAGCACCGGATACACCGAATCCAATGGTCGTGCCGCCCATTCCCGGCACTTGCCGAGGCCATGAGTGGAGAGTTCACCGAACACCACCGATTCATGACCCGGCTGCTGCTGGACCGGATCGACGCGATCACCGCCGATCTCGACCGCGTCAATGCCCGGATCACAGACGTGATCGCACCCCATCGACCCACCATTGAGCTGCTGACGAGCATCCCCGGCGTGAGTGCCACGGTCGCCGAGGTGTTCATCGCCGAGACCGGGGGCGACATGACCGTCTTCCCCACTGCCGCGCATCTCGCGTCGTGGGCGAGTGTCAGCCCCGGCATGCACGAATCTGCTGGCCGGGTGCGGTCGACGAAGGCCCGGCCAGGCAACGTCTATCTCAAGGGCGCCCTCGGTGTCGCGGCCATGTCGGCGAGTCCGCTCGAAAGGCACCCATATCTCCGCAAAGTACCGGCGGATCGCCGCAAGACGTGGTCGATCCCGCGCACTGGTTGCCGTCGAGCACACCATGCTCGTCTCCGCCTGGAACATGCTCACCAACGGCGAGTACTACTGGGATCTCGGCGCGGACTACTTCACCGCGATGACCGCGGCCAGGACCAAGACACGTGCAGTCCGTCAGCTCGAAGCACTCGGATATCGAGTGACGCTGGCGGAACCGGGGGCACGGAGCCAGCAGGCTCGGAACTCGTATGGGGATGTTCGCCCTGAGCGCCGCACCGCTGACGAGTGCAACTAGTTTCCGGTGACGTTGATGCGGCGCGGCCCATCGGGATCAGTGGGTGGAAGTTTCTGTTTGGCCTCCGCGGATTCGAACCAACCCCCAGACGGTATTTCGATCTCGGGGGTCGTCCATTTGCTGGGGTCGACTCTGGATGGAGGGTTGCTCTCCTCTGAAGGCCACAGGGTGACGACATGCGCGACGGCGTCATGGATCGCGGCTGTGTCGACGTCGAACCGTACTTCCTCGATACCGAAGTGCGGCCACGCAAAGTACACGCGCATAGTGCCGGGGGCAGGTAATGGAGCAAGGGAATACCGAACGCTCTGGTGCGCCGGGCTGCCTCCACCGCCGTGGGGCTGCAGACCTGACCGAGTCTTCGGGAGGTTCGTAGCGATCGTGCCCGCCGAGTCCTCGATGCCGAACAACATCGGCGGGGTATGGCCGGCCTCCGGCTTGCCGAACCCGTACATCCCGAGGAACCGATCGCCGTTGCGTTGACTCGCTTCCAGCGAGAAGGTCATCCCACTGCTGTAGACCTGCACATTCGTCATCCACAACGCCAGTTCGTCGGTGCGCGCGAGGACCAAGCGAAACGGTACCGAGGCCGGTATCTCGTTCCGCGGAATCAGCTGGAACCTCAATCTTCCCTGCGGATCACCCATGACCGACACCTTCCTGTCTCGTGGTCCTCTGCACAAGTGGGGAACTGCCGGCCACCAATCGTTCGCCGGCGGAAGCACTGCTCGCGCACCTCACACCGTGGTCGCCAGCCGTAGTTACCTCTGTTCTCGTGTCAGTCTGAAGCCGGGGCGTTGGCGCCGATCGCGGGGCTGCCTGAAACCTGGATGGGGTGGCGGGAACCGGCACCGAGTGCCTGCCGTGTCCGCGATGATGGTCTCTTGGGGGCTGCGGAAGGGCGACGGTGGAGATCGCGAGTAGGCATGGCCGCGATGATGTGGCGTCGACTCGAGCCAGGGCTGTGGAAAAGGACATCTTCGCCCGGAATTTTGTGGACAAGTGTCGTGGAAGATCTGGGAAATCCCAGGTGGCTTGGACAAGTAGATCCGGAACCTACATTATTTAGCCTAAGAGTGTAGGGTCCGAGATGTCCTTTTCCGGCCCTATATGTCCCTCACTTGTCATGATTCCAGCCTATGTCCATTCTGGTCGCGTTCCGGTATCAGGTGCCGGCACTGCGTGCCATTCGAGTCTGGGATTTCGGGACCGAGGAGATCTCCGAAACCGTCGTGAACGAGCGCTGATGCGCTGATCTGTTGAGGCCGAGAGCCGAGGTTGTTTCCATCTCCTTGAGTACTTCGGCAATGGAGACCTAATCGTTGAAGGCGCTAATTCTCAGAAGATAAGGCCTTAATGCTTGAGTATGTCTACTCGGCCGCGATCGGACATAGAGACGGCTCACAATCAAATGGGCGGATGCGGCTCGTGAGACGGTGGCAATGGCACCAATGCCGTTGCCGCCGAGGGATACCGGAATCGGCGTCATATGCGGCTCGCGACCGAAGTCAGGCTGGGTCGAGCGCGAAATCGTAAGTTACGAGGTTCTTGCCGTCCTCGCCGGCCTTCGGTTCGAGGATGAGTTCCGGCTTGACGGCTGTCGCAACGTCGGTGTCGACCCACTCCCCGCCTTTGAAGTAGAGCTGGGTGGTGACGGGGAGCTTGCCCGGCGCCTTCACCAGCAGGTGCAGGTGTGCTGGGCGCCACGGGTGGCCACCGTATGACTCGATGAACCAGCCGGTCGGTCCGTCGTGCGGGATCTGGTACGGCGCCGGTTGAAGGGTGGTGATTTCGTAGCGGCCATCCTGGTCGCACTCGATGGTGCCGCGCAGGTTCCATTCCGGGATGCCAGGAGCGAACTGCGAGTAAAAGCCGTCCTCGTCGGCGTGCCACAGTTCGACGGTAGCGCCGGCGAGGCCGTTGCCATTGAGGTCGGTGACCTGGCCGGAGAAGACCAACGGAGTGCAGGCGGCATCCTGCGCGCGCATTGGCATCGTGCACTTCGACGGCAGCTTCGGCGATCCAGGGACGTAATAGGGGCCCTCGATACTTCCCTTGGTGCCGGCGAGCGCGTTGCGGCTGTAGTTGACGTCCTCGATCTCATGCTCGACGAACACGTCGAGCCACAGCGGCCACTCACCGTAATCACCGACGTCGATGGCCCACTGCTTGAGGACGCGGTATTCGTCGTAGGTGACCTCGTGCTTGTGAATGATCTCCTTGAACGCGTCGAGAACATCGCGGTAGATCGCTGCGGCGCGTTCGGGGAGGTGTCCGCTGAGACCCGCTCGGACTTGAACTTGTCGGTCGCGGCCGTGCCGGAGCCGATCGCGCTGGGGCTGTCGGTCATGGTCATGTGATGTGTCCTTCTCGGAGCGGTGTATCGGCGGTTCGTGGGTGCGCCGACGGAATCTGAGATGCCGGGCTGATGTGAACTGGCAAGCGCAGAGCCTTCTGTTACGAGGCCCGGGACGGGAAATGGAGGATTTGAACGCCGCCGGTGGCGAAATTGGGAACGTCCGCCTGCGCCGCTTGACCTTCCGGCGATGAAAGCGCTGCGATCATGTCTTCGGCTGAATCGAAGTCGGCTTCGAACACCGCGCCGTACGGCGCGGGTCCCTCGACCGCGGTAATGTCCAGACTCATCCGCATGCTGCGGATGCCTGGCAGGTTACGAGCGAGAGGCAAGTGCGTGTTCTCGTAGTACTCGCGAAAGACCTGGGGCTGATCCGCAGGGCCGTACAGCACCATCAATGTGTACACAGTGTCGCGGTCCTTCTCGTTGCAGGGATGCTACGCGTTCGTCAGTGACGGCGTGGGATAAGTTGCTGCTGTGAACTTCTCGCGGAAGATTCGTCGCGGCGCCATGCGTCGACGCTTGAAGGCCTTCACCCCGGCATCGACCATCGGCGGCGGACCGCAGAGATACCCCGAGTACCCGCGACAGCTGGAAAAGTCTGAAGCGAGGACGTCGCTCACATACCCCGTCCGGCCGTCCCATTGCTCGTCACTGAGGCAGGGGAGGTAGCGGAAATTCGGATGGGCGCGTTCCCATTCATGAAAGAGCTCGGCGTCGTACAGGTCGGCTCGCGCCCTTACCCCGTGATAGAGATGGATCTCCCTCGCCGGGTCGAGGTCGAGCGCGCTTCGAGCAATCGACTTGAGCGGCGCGAGACCGGTACCGCCGCCGAGAAGGATCATCGGCTCTCTGCCGTCGATGTCCAGACGGAAGTCGCCGAGCGGGCCCGTCAGATTCACCTGATCGCCGATGGACATCGTGTTGAAGACCCAATTGTCGGTGGCCAGACCGCCGCGCTCACGACGGATATGGAACTCGAGCACCTTCGCTTCGCCAGGAGTGTTCGCCATCGAGTACTGGCGCCGTTGGTCGGTGCCGGGAACATGTAGTTCCACGTACTGGCCCGCCGAGAACTCCAGCGGGCTGTCCAGCATGACCGTAACCCGCCTGGTCTCGCGAGCCACATCGTCGATCGCTGTCACCGAGCCAACGAGATCCCGTAGCACGTGCGTGTGGTCGACCGGCGCCGATTCACGCCGCTCGACCACGGTGTCTGTGCATGGAGTCGCCTGACATGCGAGCGCAAGCCCGCCGGCACGTTCATCTCGGCTCAAGGTGCTCTCCGGTGAGCTCCGATGATCGACCGATCCCGACACAACCTGCAGCTTGCACGTACCGCAGGTGCCCTGGTTGCACGAATTCGGCATCCATACGCCAGCACGCAGGAAAGCGTCGAGCAGGGATTGATCGAGTGCGCAGTCAACGGTGTCGGTGCCAACCGACACCGAGAAGGTTCCTGTGTCTGACACGGCTAAACCTCCCAGGTGGTACGCAACGAGGCGGGGCCACGGAATCCCCAACCCCAGAACTCGACGTCGGCGCCGGTGTCCCGCTCGAGATTGGGGATCGCATCGAAGAGTTCTTCCAAGCCGATCCGGCACACATGATTAGCGAAGTAGATTCCCGCACACGCATGACTTCCCGCACCGAAAGCCAAGTGCGGCAGCGGCGGACGGGTCAGGTCGTACTCGCTGGGAGCGGCGTAGACATCGGTGTCGTGGTTGGCCGAACCATAGGACATCAGGACCACGGACCCTTCGGGCAGGAACACGTCGCCGACGGTCACATCCTTCGTACTGACCCTCGCGGTCGCGGACCAGATCGGTGACGTCCACCGCATTCCCTCGGCGATCGCCCGTGGGATGAGTGCAGGCTCGTCCACGACGGCCTCGAACTGCTCCGGCGGGTGAACAACCCGACCAGCGTCGATGCCATCGCGTGCCCTGGCTCTTGCATCGCACCCAGCAGGAAGACATACAGGGTGGGATAGATGTACTCGCGGTCGCGTACCTTTCCTTCAGGCATCCCGTCGTGAAGCCAATGCGAGATGGCGCTGTCATCTGGATTGGAGATCCAGTTGTCGATCAACGGATCCACGACCGCCCGTATCTCCGCCTTCGCTTCGTCCCCCTGGACGAAGCCTTCGGGGTTGGTGAAATCACCGTTCTCGTCGACGCCCGCGTTGGTGAAGGAATTCGACAGTCGGTGGAACCAATCGCGCAGGGTCTCCGACGAGACGTCGGTCAACCCGAGCAGATCGCCCAGCGCGCGCACACTCACCGGCTCGCAGTACTGCGATACAAGGTCGACGCTGCCCTCGTTCTCGAACTGCTCGACATACCGCCGTGCAATTGGCCGCACAAGGCCATCGACCCACCGGTCTACTTCGGTCGGCTGCAGTGCGGGATCGACCATCGACCGAAGGTCACAATGGATCTCCCCGTTGACGCCGATGACCGCAGGGTGCCCGAATGTGCGTCCGCCGGATTTGGTGATGATGCCCTCGAAGTCGGGGCTGTTCGCGATGGACCGGCACAGCTCAGCGGTCGACGCGACGTAGGACCCGAGCACGGGAACGTAGGCGAGCGGAGCCTCGGCCCGTAGCCGCTCGTAGACCGGGTATGGATTGCGCTCCAGTTCCGACATCGTGATCTCGTCGATCCATGACAGGGTCGCGGTCATAGGACTCTCCTCTTGGGAAGCGGCTTCATTGCCTGAACGGCGTGGAGGGAAAGGTATTTCCGTGCCGCGAGAGCGTCTAGTCACTTCGCGCCACCACTGGACGATTCACGCGATGAGTTGTGATGGCGAGCGCAGTCACGATCGACTGTGGCCCACAGCACATGTTCAATGGCCTCAGGCGGTGAACTATCCGGAGGTGACCACACCAATGACTGCGACGATTGCGGAGACCGGCGACTGGGATGCCGCCTCACGAGCCGTGGCTGGGGCCTACTTCCCGCACACCCTGACCGACCTCTCGTCGAACGGGAGCCTCAACCTGACGATGCGAACAGTTGACCTCGGCCCTGTGGTGCTTGGCCGACTCGGCTGGGGCGCAGATGTGTCGATCGACTGTGACTACCCTGGCGCATACGAAGTGAACATCCCACTCTCCGGCTCACTCGAATCACGTTCCGGCAATGGAGTAGTCGTCTCGAGACCCGGACAAGCGACCGTGTTTTCGGCCGGTCAACCGACCTTGATCAGCAGGTGGAGTCGCGACTGCACGGTTGTCGGGGTGAAGTTCGACGAGGAGTACCTCAATCAGGAGGCGGATCGCGTCCTAGGGTCTGTGGTACGCCGCACCTTGGAGCTGCCGACTCAGCTCGACCTTTCAGCAGGGACCGCCCAAGGCTGGATGACCTTGGTGCGATCGCTGACCGCGCAACTACGCAGCCCTGCGGATCTGCTCTCAAACCCTCTTGTGGGGCCTCAACTCGCAGGTGCGATCACAACGGCATTCATACTCGCCGTCACCCCCGACGACGGGGAACGTGCGACCGCACTACGGCCCCGGATCATCAAGCGGGTCCTCGACAGTTTGAACGCCGACCCCGCGCGCGCGTGGACAGCGGCCGATATGGCCGAACTTGCCGGCACCAGCGTCCGGCGTCTGCAGGAAGGATTTCGCGAGTACGTTGGGCGCAGCCCCACGCAATGCCTGCTCGACATACGTCTCGATCGCGCGCACACCGATTTCGCCCAGTATGGTCAGGCTGTCACGGTCGCTGAGGTAGCAGCTCGCTGGGGCTTCTCCCATCCAGGCCGATTTTCCGCGGCGTATAGGCGCCGCTACGGAAAGCTGCCTTCCGAATCGGGCGCATAATGCTCAATCCATCCAAAGCGGACGTTCGGCTTCGCGACCTGGATTCACGACCGTGACGCGGTCTGGACCGCGAGTGAATGCGACCGGCTGGTAATGAAGTGTCGGGGAGCGGTCGAGGAGGCCAAGGTCACCATAGCCGATACGGCTAGGCATCGAGTGCCGGCATCGCCCGATCCAGCACTCCCGTCGGGTGGAGGAACTGTAATGGCCATCTTCCTCGGTGGACATGGGTGACGTTGGAGTTTCTGGGCCGCTGAGCACATGCGGAAAAGGACATCTTCGCGCGGAATTTCGTGGACAAGTGTCGTGGAAGATCTTGAAAATCCCAGGTGACTCGGACAAGTAGATCCGGAACCTACAGAGACAAAAGTCGGGCATGGTGAGATTTTCGCCGCAGGTCATTCCGGCCGATATCCGGTAGCCACTGCTCTTCACCTCCGCGAGGCAGCAGTCTTTCGATTTAATGACTGAATTATGTTGTGTAGCTGACTGGTTCGCCGATTCGGTGTTCGAGTAGTAGTCGTTGAGCTACGTCTTTGACGGCACGGCCGAGTCTCGTCGAAGTGCAAACGGCGTGTCTCGCGGGTCTTCCTGCGTCTCCCCAGCAGCAGCCGTCGCGTGCTTGGTGCGTGGTGCCTGTCGCCGCGAGGAGGCGCTTCCATATGCTTGGTGGTGCGCACGCCGTTCTCCGCACCATGGGTGTATGACGTGCGTCTCATCCAGTCCGGCGTCCGACCTACGAGCACGCCAATGAGCAAGGAAGCCAGAGGAACGCAGTGAGCACAGCGGAACTTACCCATTGGAACTCCGAGGAAGCTCTCGCGGAAGCGATGATCCCGATCATCGGCGGCCTGCACCGCAGGCATTCGGTGACCATCCTGCTGCACAGTCGCTCGCTGGTGAACAGGTCGGTCATCAAGATCCTGCGGACCCATCGCTTCGCCCGACAGATCCGTGGCGACGAGTTGTCCGTCGAGGAGACGTTCCCGTTCCTCGAGGCGCTGACCGACCTCGATCTGCGGCCGTCGAAGATCGACCTCGGCCTTTTGGTGAGCGCCTACCAGGCCCACGGTGGCGGAATGCCGATTCCCGAGTTCGTCGCGGAGAGCCTCGCCGACCTGGTCGGTGGTGCCCAGGCGAGTCCCGCGCAGCCCCAGGATGTCGTCCTCTACGGATTCGGGCGTATCGGTCGACTCGTCACGCGACTGCTCATCGAGAAGGCCGGTTCGGGCAACGGCTTGAACCTGCGTGCTGTGGTGGTCCGGAAGGGTGGCAAGGACGACCTGGTCAAGCGCGCGTCACTGCTGCGCCGCGACTCCGTCCACGGCCAGTTCAACGGCACGATCAAGGTCGATGAGGAGAACAACGCGCTCATCGCCAACGGCAACGTCATCAAGTTCATCTACAGCAACGATCCGACGAGTATCGACTACACCGAGTACGGCATCGACAATGCGATCCTGATCGACAACACCGGTATCTGGCGTGACCGCGACGGGCTGTCGCAGCACCTGCGCCCCGGTGTGGCGAAGGTGGTCTTGACCGCGCCCGGCAAGGGCGACGTCCCCAACATCGTGCACGGCGTCAATCACCGTGACGTCGATCCGGACGAACGCATCGTGTCGTGTGCGTCCTGCACCACGAACGCCATCGTGCCGCCGCTGAAGACCATGGACGACGAGTACGGTGTCGTGCGCGGCCACGTCGAGACCGTGCACTCGTTCACCAACGACCAGAACCTGCTGGACAACTACCACAAGGCCGATCGGCGCGGCCGATCGGCGCCGTTCAACCTCGTCCTCACCGAGACGGGCGCGGCCTCCGCGATCGCGAAGGCGCTTCCCGACCTGAAGGCCAAGATCACCGGCAACTCGATCCGCGTGCCCACGCCGGACGTGTCCGTCGCGATCCTCAACCTTCAGCTCGGTCGCGAGACCACCAAAGATGAAGTGCTGGAGCACCTTCACCAGGAATCGCTCACCGGAGCGTTGAGCCGGAACCTCGACTACACCTCGGCAACCGACGCCGTGTCGAGCGACTTCATCGGCTCGCGCGCGGCGTGCATCGTCGACGCGAACGCAGCGATCGTCGACGGCGACACCGCCATCCTGTACGTCTGGTACGACAACGAGTTCGGCTACTCCTGCCAGGTGGTCCGCACCGTCCAGTACCTCTCGGGCGTGGAGTACCCCATCTACCCGGCGGTCGACGCGCCCGCTGCCGCTGGAGCGATCGCCTAGCCTCGGGATTTCGCATCCTGTGGGTTGAAGGCGGCGGAGTGTAAGGCACGGATCTGCGGCCGGAATCTACGGGACATTTCTCGTGGAAGATCTTGAAAGGCGCAGGAACGTTGGGCAAGTTGATCCGGAACCTACAGCTGCTGCTGCGGCTGTAGGTTCCGGATCTAGATGGCCTTTTCCGTGCCCACATTCAGCAGGATCTTGCCGCCACGGAGGAGATGCTGCACCGCGTCCTGGATATGTTCGAGGGGGTACACGCCTCCCACTGGGACAGTGAGGGTGCCGTCGGCCACCAGCGGTGCAGCCTCACGAATGACAGGCACTACCTTGTCGCGGTAGTCGAAGTCGCCGATGAAGAATCCACGGACGGTGAGGTGCTTGGCGACCAGTGTCGAGGTGTCGACCCACATGGGTTCGTTCCTGGCCCAGGAATAGCTGACCGACCATCCACCGTCGGAAAGTAATTCGAGCAGCCGCGCCACCCCCGGCCCGCCGACGGCTTCCACCGCCAGCGCCACTCGCGCGTCGCCGATCACTGCTCGAACATCGCCGACCGCATCGGGGTCGTCGACGTGGACCACGTCGGCGCCGGCCGCTGTGAGCTCGGCGAACGTCGCGTCGTCACGGGCCAGGTTGATCGTCTTCAGTCCACGAAGTTTGGCCAGCGCGATCAATGACCGTCCCACACCGGAGTTCGCGGCGTTCTGAACCACCCAGTCACCGGGCTGCACGGGGGTGCATTCACTGAGCATCAACCCTGCCGTCGGGGGTTGCTGCCCAGCATCGAGTACTGCTCGATGTTGCCGCCCGAGGGGAGCGCGAACAGGCCGTCGGCGGGCACGACGAGCCGCTCACGCCACGCGCCGGAATACAGGGGCAGCACGACCAGATCGCCGACTTGAAGTCCATCGACCTCGGCGCCGGCGGCAAGCACGCGGGCGACCCCCTCTGCGCCTGGTATGTGGGGCAGGGGTGGTCGCGCAAGCATGCCGGTGACAACCAGTAGGTCGTGTTTGTTCAACGGCGAGATCTCAACGCTCAACAGAACCTCATGCGGACCCGGTGGCGGCGGCTCCTCGATGTCGACGACGCGGAGTACCTGGGCGGGGTCGCCGAACTTATCAATCTGGATGGCGCGCATATTGATTCCTCTCCATCGAAGGTGGGGGCCGCTGTGTGAGCGGCCGCCTACCGAGGCAAACTGATCAGCGACTCCTACCCCTGGTTGCATGGCTGCTTGCGGAGTTGACCGTCGAAACCGGGTTATGTCGTGGTGACACCGGATCGAAGACGAGCGGGCCGCGCCTGTCCGACGTCGAGAACCATGCATTCGTAGAAATGTTGTGCTGCAACTAATCTCGGAACTACCCGCACCCGCCCGGCAACTCTCCTTAGCTTGTGCGGCGCGCTTGATGATGTTGGATGGTGCGCCTCCTCGCTGTGGGTTCCTGGAGAAGCGCGAGCGCAGAGGGCGCCCTCACGACTGAGTATGCGAGTCGCGGCCTGAATATTGGACTTGTGCTCGTAGGAGCGGCCAGGTAACGAAGTCAGTGCTTAGGATCCGGTCGCCTCGACGCCATCCTGACTCCTCGCTTTCGGGAGTTACCAGTGCCTTGATCGTCCGCCCAGGATGAGAGAGTCGTCAAGTGAGGTCTCCCCCGGATGGTGAACATCCTGCGGCGCTCGTCGTCGTCCTTGCGCGGGGACGCGGGTAGGCACAGTATTCCGGGCATGGGATTCTCGCTGATCTTCGTACGTGTCCAGGGGGACGAGCAGCGCGACGCGGATCGTGATGCCGTTGCGTCCTTTCTCGAGACGCACGGCCTGCATACGACGGACAGCGACGGCCAGGGTTCGCTTCTCGTCGATGCCGACGGGCAGGCGCTTTCGTTCGACGGCCACTGGACCGACCTGCACCTCGACCCGCTCGATCAGAAGGGGCCGCTGAGCGGTGGGATCGATCACGCCTCTCTGTCGGACGAGGAGACGACGTTCATCTACGAGCTGTGCGTCGCGGCCGGCTTCCTCATCGCCAATCCGCAGGGCAACCCGACCTATCTCGTCCCCGGCGCCGATCATGCACCGGGAGAGGTGCCGGATCCGGAGGACATGGATTGGGTGAACAGCGCCGCCGAGCTGAGGCAGGCGCTCGCCGGCAACTTCGACGACTTTCGCGAGTGGCGTGACCGCGTGGTCGCGCAGTACGTGGACGGGCAGGCGGACGGCGAGTAGCGTGCGCCAACCCGGCGGCGCACGGCGGCGACTCGATCCGGGGAACCGTCGTTCCCGGTCGCTAGGCTGTCGCAATGTCGATGAACTTCATGCTGGGCTTCGTGCCGAACACCGACCTCTCGGCCTTCGGGGCTGACGCCGAATCGACCATCGACTTCGACGGCGCGAGCCGCAGCACCGCGGCCGGCCCGTCGGCCGCGCAGGTCGGCGCGCACGTGCTGCTCGTGGATCCCGGTTTCGATCTCCAGCAGCTTCCGCAGCTCTCCGAGCCGCCCGCAGGAACGGTGCTGGTCACCCTCGGTGGCACGAGCGATGTCTACGTGGTCCAGTCGTTCGGCGGCGACCCCCGCCTGCGAGTGCTCGCCGAGCGCGAGGTCGCCGAAGACCTCGGTGCCCCAATCGATGCCGAGGTGGTGTTCGAGACCGAGGACGACCCGGAGGACGCGCACCTGGAGTTCGTCTGCCGCCTCGCTGGGATCACGGTCGACGAGCTGTGGAACCTCGAGTGTGTGCCGCTCGCCACCACCTGACCATCCGCCCACAGGGCGCCGGCGAGCATCAGGTCCGAATCGACGCCGGTGGATCAGGGCTCGGTGGGCCATCTCGTGCTTCCGCGAAAAGTGGTGCGCACCTTGGCGTCAGAGGTGAACTCCCTGCCCGACATCGCTGAGCGGGTAGTCGCCGGCCGGAAGCATCCTCATTCTGGAACCGATGGAAAGCCGGCGCAGCTCGCGGCACGCTCTGGATCGAGGGCATGGAGGATCTGTTCCACGGCGGCGGGGTCGGACGGCAGTTGCAGATGCTCGGAAGTGTCTCCGGGGCATGGGTTCTGCAGGACGATGTTGTGGACGTTGGGTGCGTCTGCGAGTAGCCCTGTGGTGAAGGGGGTGGCGACTTCGTCGTATCGGGACACGACCGCGGTGAAGTGCACCGCGGGTACCCGGGTCGGATCAGGGTTTAGCGCTGACAGAAACGGCGATCCAGCCGCAAGTTGACTGCATTGTGCGCAGACCGCCGCGAGTGCGCTCGTTCACGCCCGGCATACGCAGCGCGATGGCACTGCCATCGAGGTCGGATCCATGGAACGGCGTACCGAGGGTGACGAGATTGTCGACTCGGTCGGCACCACCGAGATTGGTGAGGTAGTAGAACGCGGTCGCGCCACTCGCGGAGTGCGCGACGATGTCGACCTTGGCGGCTCCGGTGGCCGCTCGGACCCGCTCGATGTAGTCGCCGACCTCTTTCGCGGTGTCCGGCACGCTCGCAAACCCTCCGGTGTCCCCGAAGGCGGTTTTGCCGATCGTCGTGCTGAATACGCAGTACCCCTCGTTTGCGAGCAGCGGCGACACCGTCTGCCACGTCAAGGTGTCGGTCGAAGCGAAGCCGTGAAGGAGCACAACAGGATTCGGATGTGCGGGGTAGGCCGGCAGGTCCAGTCGTCGGCGCCGGGGGCGCCTGACCGGGGTGGGTGAGCTGCGCGGTCAGGCCGGCCAGGTACCCGGAAGGGACCGGGTATTGCGTCTGGGCGTTCGCGACGACACCCGATATCGTCGACAAGCCCATCGCTGCGGCGACGGTTGAGGCGGCGAGCAGACGTTTCGGTATTCCCATTTTGCGGTACTCCCCTGTTCGTCGAATAGCGACAGGCCGGTCGTTGGACCGTAGCAGGGTCTTTCCCCGACGGACTTCCAAAATGGGACTCAGAACGACCTGAAGTGATCAACGAATCATGATGAGTGTTAGCCGATTTCGACTGTTTCGAGCGGTATGTTTGAAATGTGTCCTGCGCGCGTGGGGCACACGGCCGCCGCCGATGGGACAAGTAGATCCGGAACCTTGTGCCCGAACCTTCGGCCGGGAATCATGTTCGATCATGAGCAGCCGGCAGGTGCCCGTGGCAGTGCAGTCCTCGTGTTGCGCGCCGCCGGACCATGCCTTCGCAGTGATTGCGCCGATCGACCTCACCCAGATCTTCACGGGCATGGGACCGCTGCCGGCGGTCGTCGGCGTGTCCGGTCAGACTGGGCCGTGGGATACGGTCGGTCGCCAACGGCGTCCACAGCTGTCGGACGGCTCCACGGCCACCGAGCGACTGACCGTGTACGACCGGCCCCGCACGTTCGGTTACGAGATCACCGACTTCACCGGCCCGTTGAGGCACATCGTCGAGAAGGTGTCTGGTCAGTGGACGTTCACGCCGGACGGGCCGCACTGTCTCGTTCAGTGGACCTACACCTTTCACCCCGGACCCGGCCGCGGGCTGGTCGTTCGGCTCGTGGCCGCCCCGCTGTGGCGGCGCTATGCGAGGGCCACGCTCGCGCGCGGTGGCGCTGGCGGAGCAGCGTTGACTGCCCGCCGACCAGCTGCTTGTCGCCGTGTGGGATCGGAACACACGGTTACCGTCCACCACGAAAGTTGAGTCCGGCGGCCGGGACAACGCCGCGATCCCTCAATCTGCAGCGGTGTGTCCCGCTAGGCCTCGTAGCGTGCGGACGGCGTCGTCGCGCCGGTCGAAGGGCACCAGGATGTGGTCGTGGTGGAACCCCGCGAGCACGTTGCAGCTGATCCCCGCTCGTGCGAGTGCGGATGAGAAGGCTGCGGTCAGTCCGACGGCCTCGAGTGACGAGTGGACGGTGAGAGTGAGCCAGGCAGAGACGAACTCGCCCGAGAGGCTGTGGGCCTCCGCGTCGCTGCGACGGATCACCAGCGTGACGCCCTCACTCTCGACCGCCGTTGCCTGGGCGACGGCGAGGGCCGGATGTGTCGGATCGACGGTGGCGTAGACGTACGGTTCGGGACGTACCTCGACGTCGAGGGTGCGGAGTATCTCCGCGAGGTCGGTGAGCCCGCTGGCTTTGCCAGGTTCCGGTGATCTGTCCGACGGGTGCGGCGGCGTCGGCATGTGTCGGGCAAGTCGTTCGAGCAGCCATGAGTTGACGCCGTCGAGTGCGGTCCTGGCCATCGCCGTGGGGTGGCCCGTGAACCCGTGGGGTGACTCGGGGTAGATCCGCAGCTCGACGTCGTTGCCGGCGGCGGACAGTCGCCCTGCCATCGCGAGGTTGTCCTCCAACAACACGTCCTCGCTCCCGACGACCAGCAGCGTCGGGGGAGCCCGTGGAGGTCGCCGTAGATGGGAGAGATGTCCGGGACGGTGCGGTCTTCCACGTGGCCGGCGTACGCCTGGATGAAGTACTCGTCGGCGATCCGGCGTCCGGCCGGAGTTTGTGCGCTCGAGTCGTAGGTGCCGAATTGCAGTGCGGCGCCGGTGAACTTGCCGACGGTTCCGCGATCCCTGAGCCGGAGCAGCGTTGCCAGAGCGAGTGTCGCTCCCGCCGATCGCCCCCGATCGCCAGTCGGGATGATCCGAAACGGGCATCGGCGTGTTCGACCAGCCAGAGCGCCACCGCTTCACAGTCATCGGGTGCGGCCGGCCACGGGTGCTCGGGCGCCAGCCGGTAGTCGACGCTGACGACGGCGATGTGGAGAGCGTCTGCCAGCTCACGGTTCCGCACGTCGTCTCCCGCTGCGGTGCCCATGTAGAAGCCGCCGCCGTGGATGTCCAGGTACACGCCGCGCGCCCGGCCGTCGGTGGGAGTGCAGATCCTCACCGGCACACGCCTTCCCGCGGCTTCGACGATCTCTTCGGTCGCCGGCGGATCGGCGGGCGAAGGCGCGGGCCTCCTCGCCCGTACCTCCCGCAGCTCGTCGAGAGTGCCGGGGCCACGTCCGGCTGCCCTCGACGCGTAGAAGCTCCGAGCTTCGTCGACCTGCTCCGCAGGCACGTCAGCCAGCAAAACGTCCAGCGCGAACCGCACGCGGGCCCTCCTCGCATTCAGGTGTCTCGACACGACGCTGTCGCCACACCGCCGCAAACGGCTTCCCGTTGCACGCCGGGCTGGGCCGCGTCGAGCACATTACGTGAAGGCGCCCACCGCCTACCGCTGCCGCGCTTTGAATCGTGGGTTCTTCTTGTTGATGACGTACACGCGGCCTCGGCGCCGGACGACCTGTGATCCGGGCTGCTGCTTCAGCGACTTGAGAGAGTTTCGTACCTTCACCGTGTCTCCTTCGGCTGTGAGTGACGTTTGTCCATGCTAAACGAAAACGATTATCATTACTAGTATTGCGTGCGGAATCTCATGGACCGATCGCGTGGGCCTACCTTCGAGCCGAACAACAACTCCTCGATGAGAGCTACACCCGGCCCGGACCGGTTGGCGATGGTTCTCAGGAGGCTGTCGAGGTCGACCGCCACTTCAGTGGTGTTCTCGAACTCGGGCTCTTCACCGCGGACGATCGTGCCGTCGACGCGGACCGCCAGATATGAGTAGTCGTCGCGGACGGACAGCAGGATCGGGCAGTGCCGACTCCAGAACTCGGCGACCGCAGCTTCGTCCGCGGCGCCCAGCGTCGCGTCCCGACTCATGGTCTCGAACTCGTTCCAGGCGAACGCATCAGTGGGCGAACCTGTGTAGTCGGCGAGCGAGAGGAACCAGACGGCGTCGTCCGGACTCGACAGGCGGGAGAACGATGACACCCACGCCACCAGGCCCGACGGGGCGGACGCCAGCACCGCTGGAACAGACAGCGGATGCGGCGGACCGGGCTCGAAAACCCATCCCGCTGAGCACAAGCTGGCGACAGCGTCGGCAAATGCATCCACCGCGGCGACGCTACCGGGTACGCCGATTCAGTTCGCGGCGTCTGATGGCCACGCGGGCCGCGCGGGCGGCGGGCAACCTAGGCTGGGGCGCATGGCGCGGACAGAGGGGATCACGCTCCCCCAGGTGGTGACCTACGACGGACTGCCCACGTCGGCGGGCGGTGCGCACTCGCTTCGCGCCAAGCGTCCTGACCAGGCATTCCAGCGCCTGCAGAGGTTCGTCGACGCGTGCGCCGATCCGGCGTCGCCGGCATCGTGGGCGCTCGTGATCTACGCAGGTGGCCCGCACGCGTCGACCGAACGGCTGGTGGCGCTCGCTACCGAGCGCTTCGGCGGACCCCGCTACCGGGCGCAGACCCACACCGAGTGGAACGTCCGACCCGAGTCCGTGAACCACGCGCTCGATGCCCTCATCGCCGTCGGCCCCGACGCGGTCACGCCCCACGGCCATTCCCTGGCCGCGCTGACCTACAGCACGCCCGTGCGCCTCATCGATCCGGAGACCCGCGTCTCGTACCCCGACATCACCCCCGACGCCTGCGGCCGCTTCGCCGTGGACGGGTACGGCCGGCTTCTGGGCGACTCGGGCATACGCGCAACGCTCGGCACCGCAGCATCGTCACTCTCGCTGTGGCTCAACCTGCCCGCGGACGACCGGCTGGCGCCCGGGGCGCGCCATCTGCAGGACAGTCTCCCGTTCCGGTTGTCCGCGAAACATTGGCGTCTCTGGCGTCCCACCCGGAGCGGCGATTCATACCGCGCCAACAAGATTCCTTCGCCCGTATTGGGGGATTGAGCACGGTTCCGTCGTCGTGTCTGCTGCCTGTGGCCGAATGGGAGTGCCGCGACGCCTTGTCGAATAGGTTGGGCGGGTGACGGATTTCGGGGCGCCTGATCCCGCATCGAAAGACCCGGAGGCGGGCGACCGCGGCGACGATCGTCCGGGCGAGGCGCGGCGATCGAGGCGCCGCTCCAGGTGGCGCGAGATTCCGATACTCGTCGCAGTCGCGTTGGTCCTCAGCTTCCTGCTTCAGATGTTCGTGGGCCGTGTCTACGTCATTCCCTCGGAATCGATGGAACCGACATTGCACGGCTGCCCGGGGTGCACCGGGGATCGGATCGTGGTGGACAAGATCACGTACCGCTTCGGCGATCCGGAGCCCGGAGACGTCGTCGTCTTCAAGGGACCACCATCGTGGAACGACGACCATCAGTCACGACGATCGGAGAACCCTGTTCTGCGGGCGATCCAGAATGCCGGCTCGGTAGCGGGACTCGTACCGCCCGACGAGAACGACCTCGTCAAACGTGTGGTCGCGGTGGCCGGCCAGACGGTGCAGTGCCTGCCCGGTGACGACGGGGCGAAGGTCGACGGCAAGACGTTGGTCGAGCCGTACATCGACGCTCGGACGTCGCCCGGCAACGTCATCCCGTGTCAGGGGTGTTCTTCGGTCCGGTGGTGGTGCCCGACGCCAGCGTGTGGGTGATGGGCGACAACCGGGCAAACTCGAAGGACTCGCGATTCCACATGAACGACGACCTCGGCGGAGCCGTCCCCATGTCGAACATCGTCGGCAGGGTGCGGTTGATCGTGCTTCCGCCGTCACGGTGGGGAGCCGTGCACGCTGTGGACCCGCAGCAATAGGCTGGCGTTCGAGGACGATCCCCCGAGCTCATCGGGGACGCCACCGATCGCCCGGGTATTGGCTACGGTACGAATGACGGCTGTCGACGAGGCGGCCGCGTGGACGAGATCGCCGTCGCCGCCGGAAAAGAGCAAGCATGTTCGGTCGGACCTCCGAGCATCTGTCTCTCGGTGTCGCCGCGCCACGAATTGTCCGTTGCGCCGCGGTGACAGCCGCGCTGCTGTCGGGTCGGCGCATCCGTCGCCACTCCGAGTGGGTCGGCGAGCAGCTCGCCTTCGACGACGGCCGCGGCCGGGTCTACCGGGACACGGTGGTGGTGCGCCCGCCGACGGTCGACCCGTGCGTGCTGGTGGTCGAATTCCGTCTCCGCGGGGTTCACGGGTGGGTGCACACCCTGTTCCGGTGGGAGAGCCTCCTCAACACCCCCATGTTCGCGGGGTTTCCCGGATTCGTCTCGAAGCTGTGGGTGGCCCACGACGAGCACGAGGTCTACCGCGGCGTGTACGAGTGGGACGGCCCGGAGCGCGCGGAGGCGTACGTGCGGGCGCTGTGGTGGCTGCTTGCGCCGGTCAGCGTACGCGGCTCGATCCGTCATCACGTATCGCCGGGGCTGCGTCGGGACGAGTGGCTCGCGCAGCGTGGATGCCGATTGCCCTCGGCAGCAGGAGCACTCGACGGCAAAGCGACCCGACCCGCGAGCGCCGCGCGGACGGCGGCCGAGTCGGTGGGCGGCGCCGTCCTGATCCTGGTGAACGTGCTCGGGCGCCCGCTTCGACGGTGGCGGACCGCCTGGGCGCCACGGCGGCAGAGGCGGCAGGCACCTTCCCGGGTGACGAACTGGCGCCCGACGCGGCCTGGGATTACACCCACGCAATCACCATCGCGGCGCCGCCGGAACGCGTGTGGCCGTGGATCGTTCAGATCGGTCAGGGACGCGGCGGGTTCTACAGCTACGTCGGCCTCGAGAATCTCGTCGGATGCCGCCTCGAGAATGCCACCGACGTCCTCGACCGGTTCCAGGACCTGTCGGTGGGGGATCCGGTGTCGCTGCACCCGAAGGCACCACCGCTGACGGTCGCCGCGATCGAACCGCAGCAGCACCTGGTGCTCTGCGGTTCGGCGCCCGACAGCGCGAACACCTCGCTGTGGGCGTTCCACCTTCTCGGCCACGGTCACGGGCGTACCCGCCTGATCGAGCGGGGACGCTACGCACACGGCGGTGACTGGAAGGACGGTCTGTTCTTCGGCCCGACCCTGCTCGAACCGATCAGTTTTGTCATGAGCCGCAAGATGCTTCGGACACTTCGCGCGCTCGTCGAGTCGTCGTAGCCCTCGCGGGGTTTCGATCGCGTTCGAATCCCTCCCACGGCAATTCGTGTCTCACTGTCACCCGCTCCGGGTGAATCGGAACGAGCGCGAACCGGTGCACGCTACGGAAATGACCACTACCAAGCGGAACCTGCCGATGCCCGCGGTCGGCGACTTGTCCGCAGCCGGCCTCGTGAAGGCCGGAATCGACAAGGGCTTCACGAAAGTCACTCCGGACTGAGTGTTCGGAAGACGTCGTGCCGGTGGTGACGGCGGTGCACCACCGGCACGACACCCACTGCCGGTCGAGTCCCGTCCCCCGTCGACCGTGAGAGAACGGGCGCGCCCATGCTCATCCCGAACAATCAGCGGCGAAGTGTCGCCGAACTCGACGACCGCCTCGATCGGGGCGATGATCGTGGCACCGCTGTCGACGCCCATCCTCGGCATCGGTCTCGGCATCACCACCGGACGGGCATCACTGCTGGGGCGCAGCCTGCTGGTCGCCCTTCTCGGGACCGTGCTGGTCGTCGCGATGGGGGCACTGTTCGTCCAGGTGCCCAATCACGCGGCGTGCTGTCCAACTCGCAGGTCCTCGGCCGCACGTCGCCGCCGGCTGCACCGCGGCTGCCGAGGATGCGCCCTCCGGCAAACGCTCGCGAACCTACATCGTGTTGGCGGCCGCGCTGGTCGTCGTGGCGATTCCGATGGTCGCCAACACTCTGTCGTCGGTGTGGGAGAAGCAGATCGCCGAGGCGAGTCGGCAGTGGCTCGCGGATGTTCCCGGCGCCGAGGTGAACGGATCTCGCCGTGGTCGACGGGCACATCGCCGAGACCGCCATCGTCATGAGCCCGGACAAGCTCGGCTCGTGGGTCAATGGCTGACGGTCGGCCGGAAGCTGTCGAGATTCTCGGCGAGGAACGCCTCGAGGGTGCGCGGCGACCTGCCGAGTAGGTCGGTCACCGTGCTGGTGGGTATCTCGTTGCCCGCGAGCGCAATCTGTTGGATCTCCACGACGTGGGCGGCCAGCCAGTCGGGCATGTGCGCGCGTTCGCGTAGCCGTCGGCGCATCACGTCCGCGGGCAGATCGACGTAGTCGATCCGGAGCCCCAGAAGCACACTGAGCATCGCCGCGATCTGGGGGTAGCTGTACGTGCGGTCCGCGGTGAGTTCGTAGCTCGCGCCCGCCAGTTCGGGCCGGGTGAGCACCTCGGCCGCGACGTCGGCGATGTCGCGGCAGTCGATGAAGTTGCAGGCGGTTTCCCCCATCGATCCGTAGATCGCGCCGGCGGACGCGATGTCGGGCACCAGGTTCAGGGTCTTCTGCATGAAGGCGTACGGGCGCAGCAGTGTGTGTGGGATGCCGCTGTCGGCGAGCGCGCACTCGATGGCATGGTGCCAACGCGAGATCGCGACGGGGAATCCGGCGCCACATAGGGTGCGGACAGTTTGACGATGTGCTCGATGGAGCACTTCGCGGCGGTGGCGACGACGCGTGTCTCGAGGTCGACCTGGGCTGGGCTGTTCGCCATGGCCAGGAAGATTTGGTTGGCGCCCGCGAAGGAGTCGACCAGCGAATCCTCGTCGGCGGCATCCGCGTAACGGACGTCGACACCGACGGGGTCCAGTCGAGCGCGAAGCCGGCCCGGGTCGCGGGTCACCGCCCGTACCGCTTGTCCCTTCTCGAGGAGTCGGTGCACCAGCGCTTCGCCGGTGGGCCCGCTTGCTCCCATGACCACGATCATGATGTCGTCCCTTCCTTGATCGGTGTGGCGGGCTCCCCGCCACGGTGAGGTGGTTCGTGTGTGCGTCCGCGGCCCGGCGCCGTTCTCCGGCGGATGCGCTCCCACCGCCATGTCACCATCGCCGTCGCGATCGTCGCGGAGATCGGTAGGTCGAGCACCAGACGCGACGTCCATGCCGGGAGCGGCGAATCGACGAGTGCCCGCCACAGGACCCCGAGAATCAGCGTTGCCGTCAGGGCTGCGAGCCCGGCGCCGACACCGAACTTCGTTGTCCTCCATGCTCCGGAGCCGGTGATGGGCCTCATCCGCTGGGGCGCCCGTAGGTGCCATGAGCCGACCATTGCGGCGACCAACGCGGAGGTGCCGCCGATCGAGGTGAATGCCGCGACGATCAGGTCCGTTTGCCCTGTCACCAGCCCGCCGAGTCCGGCGGTCGATGCCGGCGCGAGGTAGGCAACAAGGATCTCCTTCCAGAGTGTGAACGACGGTGGTGGTGCGTCGGCCCTGCGTGCAGCCATCTCTCCTCCATCTAATTAGGTCACTAACTATATGGGTGCGCGTGGCCCCGGTTTTCTCGAGCGCGCGACTCAGTGTGCGGTCAGTGCGGGAATGCCCTCGACGATGCGGCCGAGGAGGTCGAGAAAGGTAGTCCGTTCCTCGGGTGTCAATGCCGACACCATTTCGTTGAGTCGGCCGAAATGATCCGGGGCGATCTCGCGCAACATGGATGCGCCGCGCGCGGTCAGCACGACGGAAGCGGCGCGACCGTCCTCGTCGGAGGGGCGGCGGAGCGCGTATCCGTCGCGTTCGAGCCCGTTTACCAGGCCTGTCACCGTGGCGCGCGAGACGCCGAGGCTCTCGGCCAGCTGTGACGGCGACTTCTCGCCGCCGCTGTCCTCGAGGTCCGCAAGCAGCCGATATCGACCGGTCGACAGGCCGAACCGCCCGAAGTGGGACTCGGACGCCTGGCTGAGTTGTCCACCGGCGGCCAGGAGTCGAACGGCCACGAGTATCGACTGCGGGTCGATCGTCCCCAGTAGGTCGTAGCGCCGCAGCTGGCGGGTCGCCTGATCGAGATTGGGGACGGCTCGGGGTTCGCTCCGGGTGCCATACAAATAATATGGCACCGAACTATCTGTCGTGTCAATGGAGTGACCCGGCCGCGAGTCCAGGGGAGGTGCAGTGATCTCCGACGGGGTCGACGCGGTGCCGGCGGACGTTGTCGACCAGCAACGCGCACGGGCTCTACGAGCACTTCGGAGACGGGCCGAACCGTGCTGGTACGGCCCTGGCGTCCGCCAGCGGGTCAGCGCCGTCCGAGACGTGATCGATTCCGGATCGATGGCGGCCGCGCCGACCGCTCGAAAACAAATTCTCCGGCCGTGTCGATCCGGCGTCTTCCCGTTCGACGTCGTGGGTGAGAGGGTCGATTCGCGACCCGGACGAAGGAGCGAACCCATGAAGTACATGCTGATCATGCGCGTCACCGACGAGGCGATCGAGGCATCGAAGGACATCCCGTTCGAGCAGATCATCGAGGATATGGGCAAGTACAACGAGGCCATGATGAAGGCCGGTGTGCTGCTCGCCGGCGAGGGGCTCTCGGATGCCGAGGAGGGCTTCGTCGTCGACTTCACCGGCGAGACGCCGCTGGTGACCGACGGGCCGTACGGGGAGACGAAGGAACTGTTCAACGGCTTCTGGATCCTCGAGGTCGCGTCCAAGGAAGAGGCCGCCGAGTGGGCCAGGCGGGCGCCGCTGGGCCCGGGTACGAAGCTCGAGGTGCGTCGGGTGACCGGTGTCGAGGACTTCCCGCAGGACAACGAGTGGGTCCAGAAGGAAGAGGGCTGGCGCGACGAACTCGAGGGCCGCAAGGCGTGAGCGCATGAGCGATTCCCCGACGGAGCACCGCACGGACCCGGTGGAGTCCGCGCGGCGCTCCGTCGCGGCGGTGTGGCGCATCGAGTCGGCGCGCATCGTCGCCACGCTCACCCGGACGGTGGGCGACTTCGGCCGCGCCGAGGACCTGGCGCAGGAGGCGCTGGCCGACGCGCTCGCGCAGTGGCCCGAGACCGGCGTGCCGGCCAACCCCGGCGCCTGGCTGACGACGGTCGCGAAACGTAAGGCGATCGACGGCTGGCGCCGGCAGGAGCGCTACGACGAGCGACTGGCGACCATCGCACACGAGCTCGAGACGGACGACGGGTCCGACGAATTGCCTTGGGACCCGGATCGTATCGACGACGACGTGCTCCGCCTCGTGTTCGTGTCGTGCCACCCGGTGCTCTCCCGGGAGGCGCGGGTCGCATTGACGCTGAAGGTGGTCGGCGGCCTGTCGAGCGAGGAGATCGCGCGCGCGTTCCTGGTGCCGACGTCGACGGTGCAGCAGCGCATCGTGCGGGCGAAGAAGACGCTGGCCGCAGCCAAGGTGCCGTTCGCAGTGCCCGACCGTGCCGAGTTCGGCGAGCGGCTCGGCGCCGTTCTCGGGGTGCTGTATCTCGTGTTCAACGAGGGGCATGCGGCGAGTGTCGGCGACGCGTGGATGCGGCCCGACCTCAGCCGCGAGGCCCTGCGCCTCGGCCGCAGCCTGGCCGAACTCGTGCCCGGCGAACCCGAGGTGCACGGTCTGGTCGCGCTGATGGAACTCACCGCGGCCCGTTTCCCGGCGCGCCTCGACGCGAACGGCGACCCGGTGCTGCTCGCCGACCAGGACCGGCGGCGCTGGGACCGCGGTGCCATCGTGCGCGGGCGCACCGCGCTGGCCCGCGCGGACGCGCTCGGGCGCGGCCGCGGAGCCTACGGGTTGCAGGCGGCGATCGCGGAGTGTCACGACGTCGCGTCGTCGATCGACGACACCGACTGGGAACGGATCGTGCTCCTGTACGAGGCGCTGGGCCGCCTCGCCCCGTCACCGGTCGTCGACCTCAACCGCGCGGTGGCCGTCGCGATGGCGCACGGACCCGATGCCGCGCTCGCGATCGTCGACGGTCTCGTCGCGGACGGGCGACTGGCCGGTTACCGGCTGCTGCCCGCCACCCGGGCCGAACTGCTCGTCCGCGCCGGCAGGCCGACGGAGGCCCGCGCCGAGTTCGAGGCGGCCGCGCGGTTGACCGGCAACGATCGGGAACGAAAGCTGCTGATGGACAGGGCCGCAGCGCTGGCATCCGGCGAATAGATCTGCACCGGACACGATTGCACGCGGTCAGAGCAGATCCAGACGCCTCAGGTCGGCGACGTACTTGTCGATCAGCGGAGACGTCACGTGCGGGACGTCCGACGCCTCGCCGATCCCGGCAGATTGCACTGCGGTGCGGAATCTCTCGGTGGACATCTGCCTGCCCGAGTTCGGCTGCGCCGGAACGGTGTACGCGTTCAGCAGCGGGAGGACGGAGTTCCGCCGCTGCCTCTCCGGCAGCGATTCGATCGCCGACCGGAATCGGCGCAGCCATTCGTCGTAGTCGTCGATCCGCTCGATGTTCTGCCCGACTCGATCAGCCAGTCGACGATCAGGTCCAGCGAGATGCCGTCATCGTGGGTGTTGAGCACGTTGTAGGTGTGGTAGCCGGTGGTGGCGCCGGCGCCCAGCGTGGTGACGGCGTCGGCCGTGAAGTCGGCGGGCAACCCGTCGTAGTGTGCCCGCTGCCTGTTGCCGTCGGCATCGAGTCGGTAGAACGAGCGCGGTGCCAGACCCGTGGCCACGATGCTCAACAGGAGGCGGGTGAACATGTCGGCACATTGAGCTGCCCGGCATAGTGCGTGTGCGCGAGGATCATGTCGGATCGGAACACCGCGACGGGCAGCCCGCACAGGTCGTGGGCGTCGCGCAGCAACACCTCGCCGGCCCACTTGCTGGTCGCGTAGCCGTTGGCGTACGAATCATCCAGTGGACGAACGGGACTCGCCTGCCGGACGTCGTCGTCCTCGGTCATCGAGCCCCGCCGGGCAGGGCGGCGACCGCGACGGTCGAGATGTAATTGACGGGCTTGAGACTCGTCGTGATCGCCAGCTTCACGATCTCGGCGGTGCCGACCACGTTGGGGCCGAACAATTGGCTGTAGGGCAGCACGTGGTTCACCAGCGCCGCGCAGTGCACGATCAGGTCCACCGACCGGGCGAGGCGGTCCCACGTCGATCCGTCGAGCCCCAGATCAGCCTCGGCCAGGTCGCCCACGAGTACCTCGAGGTGGCGGGCGGCGAGTGCGCGGAAGCGCGCCGACAGTTCGGCGTCGCCGCTGTCGATCGCGTCCTCGATGCGCCGGCGGGCCCCCTCCGCGTCGGCGCCGCGCGCGATGCAGATCAGCGTGCCGCCGCTGTGAGCGAGGCGCTCGAGCCACGACAGGCACAGGAATCGACCGAGATACCCGTTGGCGCCGGTCATGAGGACGGTCTTCACGGTGCCGGTCGGAGCCGGCAGGGCGGGCGCGGCGGCCAGCGTCGCGGTGTCGATGAACTTGCCGAGTTCGAGGTCGTCGGTGCGGGCCAGTTCGGCGTCGCGGCCGTGGACCGACGCGAACGTGGGACGGGTGGACGCCGAACGACGCTCGCGGTCCACGTAGTTCGCGATGGTGGCCAGATTCGCGGTGGGACCGACGATGGTCTGCACCGGAACGTCCACCTGGAACACCTGACCCAGCAGGGTGGCGAACGAGAACGCCGACAACGAATCCCCACCCAGGTCGACGAACCGGACGTCGTCGGACAACTCCGACGACATCGGCAGTCCGAGCGTGACGGCGGCGGCCCGCCGCACCGTCGTGAGGGTGGGGAGGGTTGCGGCTTCGGTCCGCAGCCGGTCCAGCTCGGCGCCCTGCCCCTCGGTGATCTCGGCATACATGCGCTCGAGCCGCTCCCCGTAGCGGGCCTTCAGCGCCGGCCGCAGCAGCTTGCCGACGCCCGAGAGCAGCCCGTTCTCGCGGCTGAACGGTTCGGATTCGATCAGGAAGTCCCGCGGAATCTCGTACGGGTTCAGGGCGTGCTCCTCCGCCACCTGCCGCATCTCGTCGGCGATCAGGGTGTGCAGATCGCTGTCCTCGGCATCGGGATTCGGCACGATCACCGCGAGCAGGAAGGAGTGTTCGCTGTTCCCGTACAGGAAGATCTGCCGGACGTGCGGGCAGGTCGCGTAGGTGGCCTCGAGCGCCGACACGGCCACGAACTCGCCCTGCGAGAGCTTGATGACATTGTTTCTCCGGTCGAGGTACACGAGGTGGTCCGGCTCGATCTCCGCCATGATGTCGCCGGTTCGGTAGAAGCCGTCCGGATCGAAGATGTCCGCCGACATCTCGGGATGTTTGTAGTAGCCGGGAATCAGGTTGGCGGACTTGACCAGTAGCTCGCCTCGCGGGTACGGGCGATCGGTGGTGCGGTACTCGAGCTCGGGAACGTCGACGAGCTTGTACTCGGTCACCGGCGGGCGCAGGATCGTGCCGTTGCGCATCACTCCCCCGCTGGTCTCGGTCGCCCCGTAGCCGTCGGCGACGGGGATGCCGAGGGTGGACTCGACGAAGTCGCGCATGTCGGTCGACAGCGGCGCACTGCCGCACAGTGCCGCGAGCACTCGACCGCCCAGAACATCGTCGCGCAGAGCGTGTTTCACACTGTCGGCATCGTCGTCCCCGGCGTGCCGCCGGTCCAGTTCGCTGCGGTATCGACGAAAGATCATGTCGCACACGCGCGGAACGAGATTGAGGGCGGTCGGCCGCACCAGCGAGAGGTCGTCGAACAGCGTGGACATGTCGCTGCGGGCGGCGAAGTATCCGGTACCGCCGGACGCCAGCGTGGTGATCAGCCAGCCGAGTCCGAAGACGTGGCTGAGGGGCATGTACTGCAGGTGGATCGCGGGCAGGCGGCCGTCGACGTCCTCGGTCGGGCTGGACGGGCGCAGCCACAGCCGCGTCATCATGTCGGCCGTGTACATCGCCCCTTTCGGGGTGCCCGTGCTGCCCGACGTGTAGATCAGCGACGCCAGAGGGTCGTCGCCCGGGGATGCGACGAAGGCGGGCACCTCGGGGAGGGCGCGGCCGGAGTCGAGGTCGTGGGACAGCGATCCGACCTCGACCGTCCGGCCCGCGTAGGTGAGGCGGGCCCGCGCGGCCTCGTAGCGCTCGCGTTGCGCGTCGTCCCCGTCGTCGTAGTCGAACACCACCAGGCGTTCGATGGACGGCGCGTCGATCGCGACGTCGACGGCGGTGTCGATCGAGTCGATCCCGGCGGCGAGGATCCGCGGTTCCGTCTCGGCGACGATCGGCGCCAGCTGCCCGGCCGGTGCGCTGCTCTGCAGCGGGACGAACACCGCACCCAGGTGCAGACAGGTCAGGTAGATCAGCGCGTAGTCGATGCTGGTGAAGCCGAGCACCGCCACGAAGGCGCCGGGATCGATCCCGGCGCCGATGCGCCAGGCACCGGTCAGCGCCGAGACCCGATCGTGCAACTCCTGATAGGTGATCGTGTCGAAGCTGGGAAGCAGGCTCGTGGTCGTATGTCCGCCCGCGTCCCGTGTCAGTGTGTGCGCGCGCTGCCCCAGCGCGGCCCGGTCCGCGTAGCCGTCGAGGTAGGTGTCCACCACCTCGGTCAGCCGCAGCCCGGGTCTGTGCGCGGCGGCCGCCACCTCGGGCGACGGTGCTGCCGCCCGGAATTGGGGATCGGTCGCGTACAGCTCGCGGACGCGTCCGGCAAATCGCTCATCTCGGGAAGTCTGTGTGGTCATGGCCGTCCTCCGAGAGCCATTATCCTCCGCCGCGACACCCGACCGGGGCACTCGATGTAACGCGGCCACGCGGCCGCCCGACGTCAGTGGTGATGTGACGCGCGGTACGGGGGTCTGTCGACGCGTCTTCCGTGAGTCGGGTTTGGGGAGTGGACATGACTATTCGCGGTTTCTTCGAACGGCACCGGATGGCGGCCCGGGTGATCACCCCGGCCGCGCTGGGGGTGGTGCTGCTGGTGGCTCTGACGTGGGCGCTGTGGTCGGCGCCGCCGCGCACCAGCACCATCGACACCGAACTGACGGCGTCGACCGCCGACTGCCACGACATGGTCACCCTCTCGATCGCCGGCCGCGGTGACACGCCCCGCCCGGGCACCACGAAGATGGTGGTCGACGCCAACGGCCGCGAGCTGCCCGCGGCCTCGGCCGACGACTACGTCAGCACGTGGATCGACCAGGCGTCCAGCGCGCCGCTCAAGGCCGTCGCGCCGGGTTCGTACGCCGCGATGTACATCGCCTACCCGGCGGACATGTCGAGCTACGAGGACTCGGTGAACACCGGGGTGGCGAACGCCGAATCGGTGATGCGGGCGATTCGGCGTCGTGCCCGGACACGAAGTTCGCGATCGTCGGCTACAGCGAGGGCGCGGACGTCGCCCGTCGGGTCGCGATGAACGTCGGCCACCAGGAGGTGGGCGCGGACGGCGGCTACGGCCTCGTGGATCCGGCCAACGTCGTCGGTGTCGTCATCCTCGCCGACGCCGGCCGCGCCGCCGGCCAGGGCCCGTTCCCGGGCGCGAAGAACCCGTTCACCAACCCGGACGGCTTCGACCTGAAGTACCAGAACGGCAAGAACCCCGTCCCCGGACAGGGCGCGCTGCCGGACACCGGCGGTTCCGACTTCGGCGCCCTCGCCGGCCGGGTGGCGTCGTTCTGCTCGGACGGCGATCTCACCTGCGCTGCGCCGCAGAACATCTCGCTGCTGCAGCTGGTCGCGAACGTGGGCCGGCAGCTGAACATCGATGCGCTCGAGCGTGATCAGCTGACCCCGGCGACCGGAATGGACGTCGCGACGGTCCTCTCCCGCATCGCGCTCAACGCGTTCGCGGCGATCCAGGCGCAGCCCGACTGGATGCAGAGCGACCAGACGTTCATGGACGTGCTGCTCGAGGTGTCGGACCCGTCGTACCAGCGTCCGACCGCGACACCGACCACGACGCCGGCCACGGCGCCGACGGGCGAGCCGGGTACGAGCCCGGTTTCGGGCAAGGCGGATTCGATCTCGACGGACAAGATGTCGCCGCTCGCGTACCTGCCGCAGAAGCTGTTCAAGGAGATCGTCGGTCTCATCGTGACGAACCAGAACACCATTCCGGTCATCATGAGCGACCCGTACCAGCTGACGCTGGCCCGCGATGTCGGGCACCACTTCGACTACTGGCGCGACGCCGACAGGGCGAACGGCAGGCCGCTGACCTCCGCCGACTACGCCGCCGCGTGGCTGACGCACCTCGCGAAGCAGGCTCAGGCCGGACAGAAGGTGGATCCGTCGGCGAAGCTGACCTCGACCGAACTGTCCGCCGCGCTGAGCGAGGTCGCCGCCTCCTCCGCTGCACCGTCGTCCGCTCCGGCAGCGTCGACGGCACCGTCCGCCGGTCCGTCGTCGCAGCCCACGACCGAAGCTGCGGCGGGGACGTCCGCGCCCACCGAGACCGTATCGCCGACCTCCGCGTCCCCGACTCCGACGGCTTCCGCAGACGCGACGTCGACGGTCACCGGGACGACGGACACGCCGAGCCCACCGAAGTCGACCTCGCCCCAGGCAGATTCGTCCACCCCGGCGGCGCGCACCACCACCGCGACGCCGACGACGACGCCCACGACGACCGTCACACCGGCACCGAGCCGATAGGGCGATCGATCCGACCCGCGCACAGGCCCCGGCCGCTCACTCCCGAGCGGCCGGGGCCTCGGCGGCTATTCCGCGCGCCGCTTCGCCAAGTCGACGTCCATCACGCGTTCGACGTCGACGTACTCCGATGCCAGAACGTCTCCGGTGTAGAGGATTCCGGCATTGTTGATCACCGCGTCGACCCGGCCGAAGCGTTCGACGGTCGAGGCCGCGAAGGCGGAGACGGCCTCGCGGTCCGTCACGTCGACGACTGTCGCCGACACCCGCGCTCCGATGTTCGTGCAGCGCTCCGCGGTTTCCGTCAGTGGCCCTTCGACATTGCCGGACAGGGCCAGGGCGGCGCCCGACCGTGCCAACCGGATCGCCAATTCGCGACCCATCCCGGTGCCGGCGCCGGTGATGGCCACGACGCGACGATCGAAGTACCCCAACGAAATCCCCTTCGTCTCACTCCACTCCACCACTGTGATTACCAGAAGCGGATGCGATCTGCACGTCGCGATGATGCGATACGCGCTGACCGGGAACATCTTTCACGAGGGCGGATGACCACCGGGCGACCCATCCGCGTCGGGGTTTCGGACGGATCGCCCGGTGGTCGCACGGCTCGACGTGCGCGGGGAACCCGCGGTCGTGGGCCGAGCCGAGTCGGGGGCGCCGTCACCGGGTGCTACGGGATGAGCGCTCGGAGAGTCGCCGAACAGACATGTCCTCGGAACAGCGCTACAAGCAGACCCGACGTCGACAAGGCTGCAGGAAACCCCGAGGGGCGCGCGATTCGCACTGTAAGCCACACATCGGGGGCAGGCAACAACCGCGGCGTGTCGGAAGGGGCGGAGGCCCGGGCGGTGGCGTCGGAAGGGGTCCGGCGCCACCGCCCGGCCGCGGTCCACCAGGTCGGGGTCCGGGGACCGCGGTGCCGGCCGGATGGGCCGGCCAGCCATTTGAACGCTAGTGAGGTTCCCGGCCGGGTGTAGGGACTTGCCCCGTCCCGGGTAGGGGGTCGCCGTGGGGCTCCCCCATCGGCGCCTCAGACGTTCGGGGTGGCGTCCGGCTCGGGCGCGAGGGTGAAGTAGTTCTCCTCCTCCTGCACGAAATGCAGACGCAGCAGGGCGTGCAGGCCGTACAGGCACGCGAGGAGGTCGTCGACTTGGTCGGCGGCGATCCCGCCGGCCGCGTCGGCCCGGGCGAGGTGGGTGCGCAGCCGTCGGGCGAGCCGATCGATCTCGGCGTGCATGCGGCTCATCGTCGCGGTGGCCTCGGCGTTGCCCAGCGGCGTCGCCAGCGCCGGGTACAGCTCGCGGTCCTCGGCCTCCTCGTGCGGCAGCAGGGTGTCGAACAGGAACGCGTCGACGCGGCGCAGTGCGTCTCGCGCCGCGGGCCGGTCGCCGGTCGCGAGGAGGTCCGCGGTGTCCCGCAGTATCGAGAGCTGGTCGCGCAGTTCGTCGTGCTCGGCGGAGAAGCGGTGGAGCATCGCCTCCGTGTCCTCCGGCAGCGGGATCTCCTCCGCGCGGTCGCCACGCAGCGCGCGCAGCGCATTGAGGATCACCGCGACGTCGATGCCCTCTTGCAGCAGCGCACCGGCCGCGGGCGGCAGCAGCCCGAACGCCGCGAAGCCCATGGCCACCAACGACAGTCCCATCCCGACGGTGGCGCTCTGCACCGCGATCCGACGGGAGCGTCGCGCGATCGCCATCGCGCCCGCCAGGTGGTCGAGCCGGTCAGTGGTGAGCACGACGTCCGCGGCCTCCGACGTGGCCGTCGAACCGCGAGCACCCATCGCGACGCCGACGGTGGCCGCCGCCAGCGCGGGCGCGTCGTTGACGCCGTCGCCGACCATCACGGTGACCGCCCGGTCGCGTTCGGCGCGGACTCCGCCACCTTGTCGGCCGGGGTCTGTTCGGCGCGGACGTCGTCCAGGCCGAGGACGGATCCGATCTCCTCGGCGGGCTCGCGTCGGTCCCCGGTGAGCATGACCAGTCGGTTCAGCCCCGCCGTGCGGAGGCGCCGGAGCGTGCGGGACGCGTCGCGGCGCACCGGGTCGATCAGCAGGATCGCCCCGGCGATGGGGCCGTCGACGGTGACCCACGCGATCGCGGCACCGTCGAGCGCGGCGCGTCCGTGGGCGGCCCGGGCCCACGCGGGTGCGTCCGGGGCAGGTTGAGGGTGCCGACGGTGACACGGTGACCGTCGACGATTGCGGTGACGCCGGTTCCGGCCTCCTCGTCTACGTCGGTCGGCAGTGACAGGTCGAGGCCCCGCATCTTGGCCTCCTGCACGATCGCCTCGGCGAGCACGTGCGGAGACACCTGGTCGGCGGATGCGGCCAGCCGCAGCACCTCGGTGGCGTCGCCGTCGGATGCGGTGAGCACGTCCGTCCCGGTGGGGCGTCCGGTGGTCAGGGTGCCGGTCTTGTCCATCACCAATGTGGTTGCGTGGCCCAGATTCTCGAGCGCCCCGCCGCTGCGGATCACGACGCCCAGGCGGGATGCCCGGGAGAGCCCGGAGACGATCGCGACCGGCGCGGCCAGCAGCAGCGGGCACGGCGTCGCGACGACGAGCACCGCCACGGCGCGGGTCGCCGACCCGCTGAAGAGCCAGGCGGCACCGGCCACGGCCAGCGCGAGGGGCAGGAACCAGGCCGCGATGCGGTCCGCGACCCGCACCACCGGCGCGCTCTCGGCGGCGGCGTCGCGCGCCAACCGCACGATGCCCGCATACGTGCTCTCTTCGGCGGTGGTGCGTGCCTGCATCTCGAAGACCGTGCCGGCGTTGACGATTCCGCTGCGGACCGCCTCGCCGCGGCGGCGCTCGACGGCCAGTGGCTCGCCGGTGAGAACGGATTCGTCCAGCACGGCCGACTCGGAGGTGACCCAGCCGTCGACGGGTACCACCTCGCCCGGCCCGACGACGAGGGCGTCGCCAGCCGTGACGTCTTCGAGCGGAACGGTTTCCACGTCGTCGCCGATTCGGCGCCGTGCGGTGCGCGGGGCGTGGTCGAGCAGCGACCGCAGATCCTTGGTCGCGCGCCGCTCCGCGGCGGCGTCGAGCGCCTGCCCGGTGGCGAGCATGACGCCGATGAGCGCTCCGGCCAGATACTCGCCCACCGCGAGCGTGCCGACCAGGGAGAGGACCGCGATGAGGTCCACGCCGACCCGGCGCCGGCGGAGCGCGTCGATCACCCACCAGGAAGCGGGCACGATCGCGACGACCGTCCCGGCGATCCAGCACGCGTCGGCCACGTCGTGTGCGTCGGCGAGCCACGCGATCCCGCCGCCGACGAGGGCGGCGAGCGTGACCGCCAGTAGGGCGGGCTCCTTCAGGCGGCGCAGCAGTGCCTGCCGCCGGGATCGTGCATCGGACGGCTCATCCACCATGTCGCTCCCCTGTCCTCGCAGGTGTCACCTCGACGGTACCGCGCGGCACGCGCCCGCTCCCGACCCCGGTGCCGGGCGGATCACGCGTTCGGACCGGTCTTTCCCGTCCGATCCGCCGATCCGCAGTGCTTACGGCGGGTTCCGTCGATTCGGCGCGCCTGCAGGCGAAGCACGCGTTACTTTCGGAGTGTCCGATTCGGTCCGGCGTTCGGGGAGCACGATGAGAGATCAGCGTGAAGTAGTGACGACCGAGGCTGGTGATGTCACAGTGGATGACGACTTTCCTTCTCACAGCGCAGAGTCCGCTCGGGCAGCCGGTGGGCGCTTCGATCCCGGTGACCGATGGGTGCCGGTCGATCGCCGGTGGCTCGGCCTCGACCGGCGGACGATCGCACCGGCGCTGGTGGTGCTGGCGCTCGCTCTGCTCATGGGCACCGTGCTCCCCTGGATCAACGAATCGACCCCCACGACGACAAGGTCGTGGCCGGCGACGTCATGGAGGTCAGGGGCGGGGTGACGTTCGTTCCGACGACCGGATGGGGCATCACGGACGGTGTGCGGGCAGGTCAGCGGCCGGTGAGCGGGTCGTACCCCGACACCGCGAAGGTGGTGGACGGCGGCTTCTCCTTCACGATCCGGACGGCACCGTTCACGGGGGACGCGAATTCCCTTCTCGAACAGATCCGGACGACGAACAACGCCCTGAACGGGGGCCAAGGATTCCAGGTCACCGGAGACCCGGTCGACATCACCACGGGTAGCGGCGATCGCGGTGTGACCGCGAGGTTCCAGGGCAACCGATCGGACGGCATGATCGCGGCCTTCGTCTTCGGTGATCTCGGCGTCGAAGTCGTCGCGTACGGGCCGTCGGACATCACCGACAACCCGGCGGCCGAGGTTGCCGCGATGATCGGCAGTATCAAGCACTCGACCGAGGAGAAGCCCTGATGGCCGGTACCACAACGGAACTCGATTCCAGGCGGGTGGATGCGATCGAGGAGTCCGGCTGGAGTCGGTCGTTCACGTTCTACCAGCCCCGCAATCTCGCGTTCTGGACCTACCTCCTGCTCGTTCTGACGGGACCGCCACGTTCGTAGCCATGCTGACCAGTCGCTACGACGCCTACGCGGAGGCGATCACGGTCTCGGTGATCATGTTCGCCCTCTACGGCGCGGTGTTCTGGTGGTTCACCCAGCACATCGACCGATATGCACGCCAACCCGCCAAACTGATGGTGGTCGCCTTCGTGTGGGGCGGACTGGCCGCGACATGGGCGATGGCGGCGCACGCCAACGATGCGCTCCGCACCCTGTACGCCAAGGCATTCGGTCAGGCATGGTCGTTCGACTGGGGCGCCGGTCTCGCCGCTCCGTTCACCGAGGAGATCGCGAAGGGCGCCGGCCTGATCCTGCTCATCGCGATGGCTCCGCGACTGGTCCGCACGGCTTTCGACGGCTTCATCCTGGGCGCTTTCATCGGGCTCGGATTCCAGATTGTCGAGGACATCGCGTACGCGATGACGTCGGCCGGTTCCCAGTTCGGGGCCAACCAGGTGGAGGCGGCGATGGGCACCATCGTCATGCGAATGTTGGTCGGAGCGGCCGCCCACATCCTCTACAGCGCGGTGTTCTGCGCCGGAGTGGTCTATCTCCTGGGCCGACCTGCCGAGCCTCGAAGGGTGGGACGTGGACTGGCGCTGATGGCGAGTGCGATGCTCCTGCACGGGTTGTGGGATTCGGTCGGCGCGCTCACCCGCGGCAATACCGCGTTCACGTTCCTCATGTTGGCGCTGATCATCGTCATCGCGCTGGTGCTGGTGAGCCGGGTGTTCACCATGACGGTCACGCGGGAGCGCGGCTTCCTGCACGACATCATGGCTCCGGAGGTCGCCCGCGGCGTCGTCACGGAAGCGGAACTGCAGGCGATTTGCGGAGACCGCAAGGTGCGCAGGAAGTTCCGAAAGTCCGGTACCGACCGCAGGGAACGTAACCGCCGCGGCTACGTGCTCGACGCGGAGTTCGACCTCGCCGACGAGCTTGCCTCGGCCCGCGGCACCGACACCGATCGGGTGGAGTTCGCGCGCAACGAGGTTGCCCGAATCCGAGCCGGGGTACCGTCCCGGGTCGTCTGACGGTCAGGCCCCACGGGGCGCATCGAGTTCGGAAGGGTATCCATGAAGACCGAGATCAGTTGTGGGCCGGCGTTCGCATTTGCCGAGATCAGTGTTCCCGCCGGAGGATCCGTCCGCGTCGAGGCCGGAGCGATGGCGATGATGCGGGGCGACGTCGCGATCACCACGTCGACCCGAGGCGGATTCATGAAGGGACTCCGACGCTCCCTGGGTGGATCCAGCTTCTTCGTCAACGACTTCAGCAGCGAGAGCGGCGGTGTCGTCGCCGTCGCCGGTGCGCTCCCGGGCGACATCGTCGAGACCACGCTCGACGGTGGGACGGCTCTGCTCGTCCAGTCCGGCTGCTGGATCGCGTCGGACCCGACCGTCGACGTCGACTCCAAGTGGGGCGGCAGCAAGGGCTTCTTCAGCGGGGCCGGGCTGGTCCTGTTGCGGTGCAGCGGCAACGGCGAGATCCTGCTGTCCAGTTACGGCGCCATCCGCCCGGTGACGCTCGCGCCCGGCGAGACGATGACCCTCGACACCGGTCACGTCGTCGCGTTCGACGAGACCGTGCAGTACCGCATCCGCAAGGCCGGCGGGTGGAAGTCGATGATCCTCGGTGGCGAGGGCATCGTCACCGAGTTCACCGGACCGGGCCGCGTGTGGATGCAGACCCGGAGTGCGACGGACCTGGTGGACTGGCTGCGTGCGAGGATGCCGTCGAGCAACGGCAGTAGCAGCAGCAACGGCTGAGCCGGTCGGGTCAGTCGGGGCTGATCAGGTCGCCGCCGGGCGTCGCCGGCGTCGGCTCGACTCGCGAGAAGGTCAGGGTGCCGTCGTCGACCGGGGTGTCCCGCAGCACGACCACGTCCTTGTAGTAGTCCATCCGCAGGTTCCACGGGTCCTCGCTGCCGGCCTGCGGCCACAGGTCCAGGGAGCGCTGGATGTACCCGGCGCCGAAGTCGAGCAGCGGTCGCGTCTCCATGTCGGGCCGGGCGTTCTCGGCGACCGCGGCCGTCGCACCGCGCCGGTCCATCTCGCGCAGCAGACGGCACAGGTAGTCGGCAACGAGATCGACCTTCAGCGTCCAGGGAGCGTTGATGTAGCCGACGGCGAACGAGAAATTCGGGATGTCGGAGAGCATCGTGCCCTTGAAGGCCAGCCGTTTCGTGATGTCGACGGGTTCGCCGTCGATCCGCAGTTCGACGCCTCCCAGCGCGAGCAGGTCGAGACCGGTCGCGGTGATGATGATGTCCGCGTCGAGGTGCCTGCCCGACGTGAGTGCGATGCCGGTCTCGGTGAAGGTCTCGATGGTGTCCGTGACGACCGAGGCCTTCCCCTCGCGGATCGTCTTGAAGAGGTCGCCGCCGGGACGATGCACAGGCGCTGGTCCCACGGGTCGTAGCGGGGGTTGAAGTGGGTGTCGACGTCGAAGCCCGACGGCAACAGTCGCGTGTTGAGCCACCGGATGACGGCGCGGGCCTGCCGGGGAAACCGTTGGCAGAGCTTGTAGATCCAGACGTTCATCGCGATGTTCTTCTTCCGGGTGAGCCGGTAGCCACGTTCGTCGCCCAGGACGCGACGGAACACGTCGGACAGCGAGTCCTCCGCGGGCAGCGGAAGCACGTACGACGGCGACCGCTGGAGCATCGTGATGTGACCGGCGGTGTCGGCCATCGCCGGGATCAGCGTGACCGCGGTGGCCCCGGACCCGATGACGACCACGCGTCGGCCGGCGTAGTCGAGGTCCTCGGGCCAGTGCTGCGGGTGCACGATCAGGCCCGTGAACCGGTCGGCGCCGGGGAACTCGGGGCTGTAACCCTTGGCATAGTTGTAGTAGCCGCTTGCGCAGAAGAGCCAGTTCGTCGTGAACGTCGCCGTGTCGTCCCCGCCGTCGCCGGTGCGGGCGGTGACCGTCCAGCGTGCCGTCGTCGGCGACCAGTCGGCGCGCACCACGCGGTGGTTGTAGCGGATGTCGCGGTCGACGTCGTATTCGCGAGCCGTCTCGCGGATGTAGCCGAGGATGTCGTCGGCCGGGGCGAGCGCCTTGCGACCCCTCCACGGTTTGAAGTCGTACCCGTAGGTCTGTACGTCGGAGTCGGAGCGGATCCCCGGGTACCGGAACAGGTCCCACGTCCCGCCGGAGGCGGCCCGGAACTCGAGAATCAGTAGCGACCGGTCGGGGTGTTCGCGGCGCAGTCGGGCCGCCACGCCGATCCCGGACAGCCCGGCGCCGATGATCAGGACGTCGACGTGCGCGGTTCCGGCTGCGCCAGTGTCCGTCGAAGCGGTGGTGTGATCGGGGCTCATCGGATCCTCCGGGTGCGAGTGCGGGTGGACCTCGTCTCTTCCGACGGTATCCCGGCGGGCGGCCGGGTTGCGGCGAAGTCGGTTACGCGACCGGAGTGTGGTGGAGGCGCAACAATGGACCCGACTCCGAACGACGCCTACCTTCGAGGAGGTTCCCGTGAGCGAGACGTCCGACATCGATCCCGCCGCGCCGCCGAGTGGCACCGGATGTGCCGAGTGCGACACGGCGGGCGGATGGTGGTTCCATCTGCGCCGGTGCACTGCGTGCGGGCACATCGGCTGCTGCGACTCGTCCCCCGCTCAGCACGCCAGCGCTCACGCGGCGGCGACCGGACACCCGATCATCCGCAGCTTCGAGCCGGGTGAGGAGTGGTTCTGGGACTACCGCACCAAGGACTTCGCGGACGGTCCGGAACTGGCTCCCCCGCAGCACCATCCGCTGGAACAGACGGTGCCCGGTCCGGCCGACCGGGTCCCCGACGACTGGGAGGATCGGCTGCACTGAGACGGGGTCGACGCCGAACTGTTCGTACGATCGAGTCATGATCGAGGTTCCGGCTGCTCTCGCGGCTGCGCAGTACAAGCACGGTGGCGTGGCCGGCCGGGCGTTCGTCGCCGCGCTGCCCAGGATCGCCGACCAGATGCTCGACCGGTGGAACCTCATCCCGACCGGTGATCCGATGCACGGGTGGACAGCCCTGGTGTTGCCCGTGCAGGACGGGACGGCCGGCACGCGGTGCTCAAACTACAGGCCGTCGACGAGGAGACCGCCGGGGAACCGGTGGCGTTGCGGATGTGGGACGGCGACGGCGCGGTACGGCTGCTGGCGGACGACCCCGGCACCGGCGCGATGCTCCTCGAACGACTCGACGCCTCGCGGCACCTGTCGGGCATGGAGGATTCGCGCGCGGCCGTGCGAATCCTCGCCGGCCTGCTGGAACGCCTCACGGCACACGTCGCGCCGGCCGGCATGCGAAAACTCGGCGACGTGGCCGATGCGATGCTGCAGGACGCGACCGACGCCGTCCGCCTGCTCGCCGATGCGGCCGATCGCCGCCTGCTGGCCGACTGCGCGGCGGCGGTCCGGGACGTAGTGGCCGAGCCGGGAAACAGGATGCTGCACTGGGATCTGCACTACGACAATGTGCTCGCGTCGGAGCGGGAGCCGTGGCTCGCCATCGATCCAAAGCCGCTCGCCGGGGACCCCGGGTTCGAGCTGCTGCCCGCGCTGACCAATCGATTCGACCCAGCGGAGACTCTGTGGCGGTTCGATCTCATGAGCGACGTGCTCGGGCTCGACCGCGGACGTGCCCTGGCGTGGACGCTGGGCCGGATCCTGCAGAACGGGCTGTGGGACATCGAGGACGGTGAACGCCGCCTCGCTGAGGAGCAGGTGACGATCGCGCGAATCCTGCTGGCTCGCTGAACTTCCCCGCACTCGGGGTCGTGCACGCCTGACGCCGCCGGATCGGACCCGCGCGACACAACTCGACGGTAGAGACGGAGCGACCCGCACCACCCGGTGCGGGTCGCTCCGTCTCTACAACCGTGGTCAGTTGCTGAGCTTGGCGATCAGATCGGCGCGCTGACGGGCGCCGAGGCCGGAGACGCGGCGCGTCTCGGCGATGCCGACGGATTCGGCGATGTCGCGGGCCTTGATCTTGCCGACCTTCGGTAGGGATTCGAGCAGGTACAGCACCTTCGTCTTGCCGACCAGTTCGTCGGTGTCCGCCTTGTCGAGGACCTCCACGAAGGTGAGCTTGCCCGACTTGAGACCTTCTCTCAGTTCGGACCGCGCCTTACGGGACGCGGCAGCCTTCTCGAGCGCGGCGGCGCGCTGTTCGGGGGTCAAGGTGGGCAATGCCATGGATGTGCCTCTCTCGCAGTACCCGGAATGAACCTCAGGCTAGAACGGGAACCGCCCGAGCGCGCGTCAACTGCGCCCCGCGTGTCGAGCGACTTCGACTCTTTCGTCTCATTTGCCCTTCCACAACGGCTTTCGCTTCTCGAGGAAGGCGCTCATGCCTTCCTGCGCGTCGCAGGTGACGGCATTGGTCGCCATCGTCTCGGCCATCAGTTCGTACGCCTCGTCCTGTGGAAGGTCGATCTGCCGGTAGAACGCCTGTTTGCCGATGGCCAGCGTGAGCGGGCTGGCATACGCGATCCGTTCTGCGAGTGCATGTACACGAGCGTCCAGTTGGTCCGGTGGGACAACGAAATTGACCAATCCCCACTCGGCGGCGGTGGCGGCATCGACGGTCTCGCCGGTGAGTAGCATCTGCATCGCGCGCTTGCGGCCCACCGCGCGGCTGAGCGCGACCATCGGGGTGGAGCAGAACAGTCCGATCCGCACGCCGGGCGTCCCGAACACCGCGTTCGACGACGCCACCACCAGGTCGCACGACGCGGCCAACTGGCATCCTGCCGCGATCGCGGGGCCCTGCACCGCGGCGATCACCGGCTGCGGGATCTCCTGGACGGTGTCCATCATCTCCGTGCACACCTCGAAGATCACCCGCTCGTCCTCGAGGCTGCGGTCGATCATCTCGGACAGGTCGTGACCGGCCGAGAAGACCGGGCCGTCCGCGGAGATCACCACCACCCGCACCGATTCGTCTTCGGCGAACTCGCGCAGAGCAGCGGTCACGCCTCGCATTGCATTGACGGACAGGGGGTTCCGCTGATCGGGGCGGGTCAGTACCGCGGTCGCGATACCCGTCTCGGCATCGATCTCCGTCCGGACGGCGATTTCCATAACGCACCTTCTTCGTGATCGCTCGGTTGCCCCGATGCTACGACGGGAGCCGACGTCCGGCGACACGAAGAACCGCCCGGCCGTTCCACGGCCGGGCGGGGCACGGTCGTCAGGCTTCGATCGCCGACTTGATCCGTAACGCGAACGCGGGAGCATCCTTTCGTGCGGCACGCAGTGCGAGCGGTGCGACGAGTTTGCCGATTCCGTGACCCTCCAGCACGTTGAAGATCGTCAACTTCGTACCGTTGCCGGTCGATTCCAGGTCGTAACCGCCCTCGACCGCCGTCACCACGTTCTTGGACCGTTCGGCCCACCGGATGCGTCGCGGCGCGTCGAACTCGGTGATCTCGAACTCCCGCTCGGTGGTCATGCCCGCGTCCTTGACGGTGCTGGCGAAGACGGTTCCGACGCCGGGTGGCCCGGGCGTCTTCTGCACGATCTTCTGCACCCGTGGGCTGAACTTCGGATCGTTGACGCCGACCGCGAGGAACTGGAAGACCTCGTCGATGGGACGATCGACCACTGTCGTGCCTTCGAAAGTCCTGACATGTCGAAACTCCGTTCGGAGTGGTTGACCGGAGATCATTCGGACTCTACTCGCGGCTGGCAGGATCGGGGTGTGAGTATCGCGAACCTGACCCGTGCCGAGACCGCTGCGCGATCCGCGGCGGTGACCGTCCGCTCCTACCGCGTCGAACTCGACGTGTCGGCCGCGCCGGACCCCTCCGAGGCCGGATTCCTGACCACGACGACGGTCGAGTTCGACGCCACCGGCGCGGACACCTGGCTGGACTTCATCGGCCTCGAGATCCGTTCGGTGATCGTGAACGGGCAGTTCGTGGACGTCGAGTACGACGGCGCCCGGATCGCACTGCACGGGCTGCGGCGGTCGAACACGGTCGTGGTCAGCGCGGTCGGCCAGTACAGCCGCTCCGGCGAGGGCCTGCACCGCTTCCACGACCCGGTCGACGGCCAGACCTATCTCTACACGCAGTACGAGCCGTCGGACGCACGTCGGGTGTTCGCGTGCTTCGAGCAGCCGGACATGAAGGCGCCGTTCACGTTCGCGGTCACCGCACCCACCGGGTGGGAGGTGACGTCGAACCGCCCTGCCGCCGTGGTCGAGGACGACGGCGAGCGCCAGGCGGTGGAGTTCTCGCCCACCCTGCCGATCTCCACGTACATCACCGCGATCGTCGCCGGACCGTATCACCGCGTCGAATCCGTCTGGAGCCGTGGCGATCTCGAGGTCCCACTCGGCGTGCTGTGCCGGGCGTCGCTCGCGCAGTACCTGGACGCCGACACGATCCTGGAAGTGACGAAGCAGGGTCTCGACTTCTTCGCCGAGCACTTCGACTATCCGTACCCGTGGGGCAAGTACGACCAGGTGTTCGTGCCCGAGTACAACCTCGGCGCTATGGAGAATCCCGGGTGCGTCACCTTTACGGAGGCGTACGTCTTCCGCGGTGCCGCGACGGCCGCGCAGTACGAGGCGCGGGCCAACACGATCCTCCACGAGATGGCGCACATGTGGTTCGGCGATCTGGTGACCATGGTGTGGTGGGACGACCTGTGGCTCAAGGAATCGTTCGCCGACTTCATGGGCGCGCTCGCGAGCGCCGAGGCCACCGAATGGACCGACGCGTGGGTCGCGTTCGCGAATCGCCGTAAGGCGTGGGCATATTCGCAGGACCAGTTGCCGACGACGCACCCGATCGTCGCCGACATCGTCGACCTCGAGGCGGCCAAGCTCAACTTCGACGGCATCACGTACGCGAAGGGCGCGAGCGTCCTCAAGCAGTTGGTGGCCTACGTGGGGCAGGACGGGTTCTTCGAGGGCGCGCGCCGCTACTTCCGCGAGCACGCCTTCGGTAACACCACGCTCGCCGACCTGCTGACGGAACTGTCGGCCGCGTCGGGTCGTGACCTGGCAGCCTGGGCGCGGGCGTGGCTGCAGACCACCGGGGTGTCCACGCTGACTCTCGAACCAGGCGGCGACGGCGGTTACGAGATCGTGCAGACCGATCCGCGCCCGCACCGACTGGCGGTCGGCCTCTACGACGTCGACGACACCGGCGATCTGGTTCTGCGGGACCGGGTGGAATTGGACGTGGTCGCCGAGCACACACCCGTCGAACTGCCCGACGCAGCCCTGCGACTGCTCAACGACGGTGACCTCACCTACGCGAAGGTGCGACTCGACGCCGGATCGCTCGAGACGGTGCAGCGCTCGCTGGATCGGGTGGTCGATCCGCTGGCCCGGGGCCTGATCTGGTCGGCGCTGTGGAACGCCACCCGCGACGGTGAACTCGCCCCCGAGCGCTACCTGACGATGGCACGCGCCTTCGCGCCGTCGGAGACGAACATGGCGCTGCTCGCCGCGGTCCTGGCGAACGCGTCGTTCGCGATCGGCCACTACCTGCCCGCCGAGGTGCGGGACCGCTGGCGCCGCGAGTGGCTCGAAACCTGCTGGACGGCAATGCAGGAAGCCGACGCGGGTTCGGGTGGACAGTTGGCGTGGGCGCGTGCGGCCGCGGCCGGGGCCGTCGTCGACGACCACCACGCGGCCGACATCCGGGCGATTCTCGACGGCGACCGGCCGGGCCCGGACGGGCTCCGGTTGGATCCGGACCTGCGCTGGGCGCTGTGGACGGCACTGTCCGCGACCGGCCACGCCGACCCGGAGGCGCTGGACGTCGAACTGGCGCGCGACGACACCGCGTCCGGGCGGACCGCCCAGTTGCGTGCGCTCGCCGCCCGCCCGGACCCGGAGGTCAAGGCGCGAGCCTGGGCGTCGGCGCTCGAAGACACGGCGCTGAGCAACGACCACCTCGACGCCGTCATCGCCGGATTCCGGCGGGCGAGCGCCGCGACCTGATCGCCGGCTACGACGACGCCTACTTCGCGGCGATCCGCGGAGTGTGGGCGCAGCGCAGCATCGAGATCGCCCGCCGGATCGTCCTCGGGCTCTTCCCGGCGTCCGATTCGCTCGATTCGGTCGATTCGTGGCTCGCCGTGAACGTCGATGCGCCGGGCGCGCTGCGCCGACTCGTACTCGAGCAGCGCGACCATCTGGCGCGCGATCTGCGGGTTCGCGGGGCCTCTTGTTAACGCCGCATGTCGCCGTTTTTACGCCCGGCTCACTTCGCGTTTCTTTTCTGTAAGGCATTGCGCAATCCGGGGATCAGGGCTTGGAACGCGGACGTCCAGTCCGTTAGACATGCAGTGGCGCCGACAACGGCGAGACAAGAGAAGCATCGCTTCAAGGGAGTGAGGGGTATCAAATGGGTTCTTCCGCAGCAGATCTCGGTAAGGTAGCGGCCGGTGCGACGCTGATCTCGACGGTCATCGGACTGGTCGCCGGTGTCGCCGGCGTCGCTGCTCTGTTCGTCTGAGCACCGCGGCACCAGCGCACGTCGGGCCCGAAGTCGTTCGTCGACTTCGGGCCCGAGTCGTGTCCGGGGTCAGGTGCGCTTGACCAGCCTGTCGTATCGCTGCCGTGCCGCCTGCGTGCTGCCCAGACCCAGGCCGAAAGCGATTTCCTGCCAGGTCATTCCGCGTTGCCGTGCGATTCCCAGGAGCAGTGCCTCCAGTTGATCCATCTCGGCGCGTGCCTTCGGGATCAGCCCGAGCGCGGCAGTGACGTCGGCGTCGTCGATCTCGGGCTCTCCGGGGTCGGGGGTGTGGACACCGCCGGCCAGCGCGGCGACGACGCGGATCGCGCCCAGTGGATCGAGCATCTCCGGGTGGGACTGCCGGGCGCGCTGTTCGGGTGTGGTGCCGTGCCGTTCCGCGATCCGGAACAGGCCGGCGTACTCGCGGTGCGCGCGCTCGCGACTGGGGTTCGGCGGGGTGAACTGGTCGTCGGACATGACTCCAGGATGGTTGGTGAACGGAATGTTGTCAACGATATATTGTGAATAGAATGTTGACCGCCTTTCTCTGGAGTGCCCGATCGGTGACGACAGACCCGACATCGGTGGGAAGGTGGCAACGATGAGTGCATCGTTGGCGAATCCCGGACTCGCGCTGTTCGTCCTGTGCGCGGTGATGGTCGCGTGCACGGCGGTGGTCTACCGGATCGCACGGCTCGGGAATCCCATGACCGCCCCGTGGGCGGCGGCCCGCGGGGCGCTCCAGCTCGCCGCGGTGTCGCTGGTGCTGGCGGCGGCGCTCGGCCGTCTGTGGTCGTCGTTCCTGGTCCTGGCCGTGATGTTCGCCGCCGCCGCGTTCACGGCCGGCCGCCGCGCGAAGGCCGGCCGGTCGGCGGCCTGGTTGTCCGTCGCACTCGCCTGCGGCGTCGGGGTGGCGGTCCCACTGATGCTGGTCAGTGGGGTGGTGCCCCTGGAAGGCGTCGCGATCGTGCCGATCGGGGGATCGTGCTCGGCAACGCGATGACCGCGACCGCGCTCGCTGCGAAACGTGGACTGGACGCGATCGACCAGCGGTGGGGCGAGGTCGAGGCCGGACTCAGCCTCGGGTTCAGCGTCCGCGACGCGCGGATGGAGGTGATCGGCCCGGCCGCGTCCGACGCCCTGCTACCCGGGCTCGACCAGACCCGGACGGTGGGACTGGTGACCCTGCCCGGGCGTTCGTCGGCGTGCTGCTGGCCACCGGGTCCGCGGTCCAGGCCGGCGCGGTGCAGATCCTCGTCCTCGTGGGTTTGCTGCTGGCGCAGACCTGCTCGGTGGCAGTGGCGATCGAACTCGTGGCGCGCGGAGTGGTCAATCGGCCGGGACACACAGGGTGTACTGAATTCCCCCACGAACCGAACATCGGGTGAACATTCGATACTTCACCGGATCCGAGTTGAACGACCGTCCGAGATTAGTTGTGATCCAGTGGTGTTCGAGAACAGTGATACCGGAGTCGTGAGCCGCCGCGGACTACTGCGTGGCTCGGTGGTGCTGGCGGGGCCGGCGTCGCCGCCGCAGCCACCGGACGGGCGTCGGCCGCCGTTCCGGCACCCGGATTCGTCCATGGCGTCGCGTCCGGCGACCCGCTCCCCGACCGCGTGATCATCTGGACGCGGATCACGCCGTCCGGCGATGCGCTGCCGGGTTCGGGCGTGGGGCAGACGGTGTCGCTGAACTGGCAGGTCGCGACCGACCCGGGTTTCGCGAACGTCGTGCGTGCCGGCGCGGTGAACGCGGGTCCGGACACCGACCACACCGTCAAGGTCGACGTCACGGGGCTGCGTCCCAGTACCGGCTACTACTACCGGTTCACGGCGCTCGGTCGGACGTCGCCGGTCGGTCGCACCCACACCGCGCCCGCGACCGACGCCGACCTCGGACGGCTGCGGTTCGGTGTGGTCTCGTGTTCCAACTGGGAGGCGGGCTACTTCGCCTCGTATCGGCACCTGGCCGAGCGCGACGATCTCGACGCGGTCTTGCACCTCGGCGACTACATCTACGAGTACGGCCGCGGCGAGTACGGGGCGAAGTACGGCTCCGTCCGCCCGCACGATCCGGCGCACGACATCGTCTCGCTGGCCGACTACCGGATCCGGCACGCGCAGTACAAGACCGACCCGGACCTCATGGCGCTGCACGCGAAGGTGCCGTTCATCACGACGTGGGACGACCACGAGTCCGCCGACAACTCCTACGACGGTGGCGCCGAGAACCACGACCCGGCCACCGAGGGGACTGGGGTGCCCGCAAGGCGGCGTCCGCTCGCGCGTACTTCGAGTGGATGCCGGTGCGGGTCAACGGCTTCGGTCCGGACACTCCGCTCTACCGGCGGTTCCGCTTCGGCAACCTCGCCGAGCTCTCCATGCTGGACCTGCGCACCTATCGGAGTGAGCAGGCCTCTTCCGGTGCCGGGTGGCGCAACGTCGATTCGCCCGACCGCACCATCACCGGTCGTGCGCAGATGGACTGGCTCACCAGCGGAATCGTCACGTCGCCGACCCAGTGGAAGATCGTCGGCAACCCGGTGATGATCGCGCCGTGCGCGTTCCCGCCGCTCGAGGACCGCACCATGAAGGCGATCACCGACATGATCGGTCTTCCCGACGCCGGTATCCCGTACAACACCGACCAGTGGGACGGTTACAGCGCCGACCGCCGCCGGCTGTTCGACGCGATCACCTCGAACAAGGTCCGCAACACGGTCTTCCTCACCGGCGACATCCACACCTCGTGGGCGTGTGATCTGCCGGTGGACGCGGCGGACTACCCGGGTGCGGGAACGGTCGGGACCGAGTTCGTGGTCCCGTCGGTGACGTCGGCCAACATCGACGACTCGCTGAAGGTTCCGCCGCGCACCGTGAGCGTCGCGGCCGAGGAGGCGTTCAAGACGTTCAACCATCATGTGCGCTACGTCGAACTCGACTCCCACGGCTACGGCGTGTTCGAGATGAACAAGCAGGGGGCGCAGATGGACTGGTTCTTCGTCAACGATCCGGTCGATCCGCACGGTACCGTCCGGCACGCGGTGAGCTACCGGGTCGCCGACGGCACCCAGCAGGCCCAGCCGGTCGCGACCCCGCTCGATCCGGCCGCCTACCGTCCGGGCGCGTGAGCGGTGCGTTGACTCGGATGTGCTGATCGGATCTCCACCCGGTCTCCACCCGTTGGTGGATCTGCCACGGGCTGCCGCGAAATAGCGTCGACGGTACTGAAGTTCGGTATCGGAGGAGGCGCGGAGCATGGGTCCTGTGCAGATCGTCATCGCAGTTCTCGTTGTCGGATACATCCTGTATCGACGATTCGTCGGTAGCGTGCTCGAGGCGCGGCGCCTGCTGGTGCTGCCGCTGATCCTCGCCGCCGTGGGCGTCGCCGGTCTGGGCGACCTGCACGCGCTGTCGGCGAGCGGCGTCGCGCTGTTGGTCGCGGGTACCGCTGTGAGCGTGGTGCTCGGTCTCGTCCGCGGCGCGACGGTGCGCGTCGCGGACCGTGACGGGGTGGTGTGGATGCGCTACCGCGGGGTGACGGTTGCGCTGTGGGTGCTGACCATTGCGGTGAAGATCGGTCTGGCGGTCGTCGCGCACGGTGCCGAGGCCTCGTCGGGGGCGGTGCTCTCGCTGGGCCTGGGCATCGTGGCCGAATCGGTGGTCATTCTCCTGCGCGCGCTGCGGCTCGAATCGTCGGTGCTGTGGCGGGCCTCGGGTCGCCGCACGGGCCGGCCCGTCGTGTTCGCGCCGGCGGCGCCGAAGTCCGACCGCTGGTGACACACTGGGCGTCGTGGTAACCGGAGCACAGGACGGCGACGTGGTGTCGTGGGCACCGTCGACGGTGGAACGGATCAGGGCTGTCGCCCGCACGGGCGTCACGGTCGCGGTGATCGTCGGCGCGGTGCTCACCGTCCGTCCGCTCGGCTTCCATGGACTCGGTCTCGTTCAACTGATCCTGCTTGTCGTCAACTCCGCTGTGTTGCTGATGCGTTCGATGCCCGAACGATTCATCCCGGAGCCGGCCGGGACCATCGGTGTGTGGGTCGGCGTGTTCGCGAGCGCGGCGCTGATGGCGTGCGATGCAAGCAGCGTAGCGGTCGTGTTCCCGTATTTCGTTGCCGGACAGGCTGGTTATCGCCTTCCTGTTCGACGCGCGGTCGCGGTCGCGGCGTCCGTGTCGGTGTGCTCGGCCGCTGCACTCGCGATCGCGGCGGACGTGGGACATCCAGCGATCCCGTGGTCCGTCGGCCTCTTCGCCGGCGTCCCCGTCGTCCTGGGCATCCTGAGGCGCGATCGCGTCGAGACTCTCCGCAGCACGCGGATCGCGTTGGAACAGTCCCGACGAGCGGCCGAGTCCGAGGCGCGGGAACGGGCGTTGGCCGAGCGAACCCGGATCGCCCGTGACATCCACGACGTCCTCGCGCACTCGCTCACCGGGGTGAGCATGCAGCTGCAGTTGGCGGATGCACTGATGGACCGGGACCGGATCGAAGAGGGCAGGCAGGCGGTCCGGAAGGCGGCGGGGATGGTGCGGGAGGGCCTGTCCGAGGCGCGCCGGGCGGTCACGGCGCTGCGGGAGGACAGCCTCCCGTTGGAGCAGACCATCGTGGCGATGCTCGAAACGGATCTCGCCGACGAACGGTTCGAGCTGTCCGGCTCGCCGAGACCGGTGGATACCGCCGTGTCGCAGGCCTTGGTGCGCAGCGTTCAGGAGGCACTGACGAACGCGCGCAAGCACGCGCCGGGCGCTCCGATCCGGCTGCAGCTCGTCTTCGACGACGCGGCGGTCGGCGTCGAAGTGGTCAACGGACCAGGCGCCGCGGATGTCGAGCTGTCCGCGAGCGGGAGTGGAATGGGGCTGGTCGGCATGCGCGAGCGTGCGGCACTGTTGGGCGGGACCGTCGAGGCCGGCCCGGTGACCGACGGCGACTACATCGGAGGTTGGCGCGTGCAGGTGAGGATCCCGGGATGACAGTGGAACCGGTGCGATTGGTTGTGGCCGATGACCAGGCAGCTGTCCGCGATGCGGTCGCGACGATGCTCGGCCTGGTGGACGATTTCGCAGTCTTGGCCCGCGCCGCCGATGGGGCGGAGGCGATAGAACAGGTGGACCGGCATCGACCCGACGTGGTGCTGATGGACCTGAGGATGCCCAGGGTCGACGGCGTCGAGGCGACGCGAGTGATCACCGGACGTCACCCCGATGTCGCGGTGCTGGTGCTGACCACCTTCGACGACGAGGATTCGATCATCGACGCGCTCGGGGCGGGGCCAGGGGCTACCTGACCAAGGACGCGGGTATGGACGAGATAGCCCGCGCTGTTCGGACGGCCGCCGCCGGTCAGGTGGTGCTCGACCCCTCGGTCCAGCGGCGCCTGGTCGCTGCCGCAGCTGCCGGTCGGCAGGGTGCACCGGCTACTTCGGAACCATCGTCGCCGGAGTCGTTGCCGGCCGGACTGACGCCACGCGAGCGTGAGGTCCTCGTCCTGATTGCCGAGGGACTCACCAACCGGGAGATCGCGGCGCGGCTGTATATCGGGGAAGCCACCGTGAAAACGCACATCAACAACCTCTTCGCAAAGGCACAGTTGCGGGACCGGGCGCAGGCAGTGCACTACGCCTTCCGCCACGGGCTGGTGGCACCCGCGGACTGACCGCGCGGCCTGCGCCGCTGGGCTTGGCCACCGCCCGAATTCGCCGCGGTGGCTGACCTGAGCGACTCGCAAACACTCCCCCGCGCACGCGTTGTGGCCGGCACCCTCGTTGCGGGTGTCGGCTGCAACGATCTTCGGGCGATGCGCTGGTCGAGGACAGCGTCTTTCAGGCTGCGCGTGGTCCGGCGCGGCCTCGGGCGGGGATCGGCTTCCGGTGAGGATCGACCGATGCGGGTGGGGTGAACCACGGCCGTCGGTCGGCCCCGATCTGCACTTGCCAGTGTGAGTGGTGCAGGAGTCGGTGATGGTATCGGCAGAGTAGGACGAGGTTGTCGAGGTCGGTGGGGCCTCCATCGGCCCAGTGGTAGATATGGTGGCCTTCGCAGTGGGCGGGTGGTGCGCCGCATCCGGGGAAGGCGCAGCCGTGGTCGCGGGCGACGAGGGCACGGCGCTGTTTCTTCGACACGGTGCGGGTGGTGCGCCCGAGGTGGAGCGGGATCCCGTCGTCCATCACGATCGGGGTGAGGTGGCAGTCGCACGCGAGGCGTCGGGCGGACTCGATGGTGAGTGGCCCCAGGTGAGGGGTACACGCGATGTCGGTGTCGCCGAAGAGGTCTGGATGGTTGTCGCGCTGCGTCTGCCCGTGCTCGGCGTCGGTGCGCGCGAGATCCTTGGCGTTGACGTGGAGCGAGAGGTGTGGGCGTTCGCCGCCCTCGAGGGGTGCGGCGCCGGAGTTCAGGTACTGCCGGAGGATCTCGGTGAAGGCGTCGGCGCGGCGCTGTGCGGGTGTGCGGCCACCTCTGGAATCGTCGACCGGGTTGCGCGGCTTGGTCAAAGACGAGAGGGCGGTGAGGAGCATTTCGCCTGTCTCGGAATCGAAATCGCCCTTGACGGCAACTCGTCCGTTGAGCGTCTTGGAGGCGTGGAACTCGCTGCGGTCGGCGTCCTCGCTCGGCGGGAGGTGGTCGGATTCGAAGATCCGCTCGAGTCGCGAGATGCAGGTACGTACTGTCATCGTGGTGGAGGTGGGTCCGGTCGCGCTGTCCAGCAGCACATCCCGACACGGACCCAGTGCATCGTCTGGCATGCCGCGTGGTGGTTGTTCGCAGAAATTGGTGATCAAGGTGGCGTGCTCGGCGGAGATCCGGCCGTCGTGGAAGGCGTCGGCGATCTCGGGTTCGCGGCGCAGCGCCTTCCCCAAGGCGAGGATCCGGGCGGCGGCCGGCACTTCCAGCAGGGTGTTTGCGGCGAGCCAGAGTTTGACGCTGCGGAAGCCGAGGGTGTCGAACGAGACTGCGCGCTCGTCGATTTCGGCAACAGCTGCGACCCGGAGGGCTTCGAGTCGCTCGATCTCGCGAGAGATGTCGAGGGTGGCCGTCAGCAGTTCGGATTCGGGGAGTGAACGCACGTCGTCGACGCGCAGCGTGGTGGCTGCGACACCTGATTCATTGAGTCCCCCGGATCCATGCAGTCAGCTTAGTTCGAACTGGTGTTCGAGTCAATGATTCTCGGGCTCCTGAAGCTTTCGATCCCGGCGCGGACCGGGAGGGGCTGGCGGTGATGTCCGGGTAAGGAAATGCCGCTGGAGTCAATCCAGGCCCGCGGCAGTCTGCCCGTCCAACGCGGCGGAAATCCGTCCGCCCAGGGCGGCGATGGTATCCCTGTCGCCAGGCGTCCCCGGTTCCCAGGGCAGCACCAGCCGGTCACTGGTCTTGTCGACATACCGCGGGATCACATGCAGATGGAAATGGAACACCGTCTGCCAGGCATCGGCGCCGCAGCAGTTGAGTATGTTCACTCCGTCGGCGCCGAACTCCGTGACTGCCGCCTTCGCGATCCGTTGCGCGGCCAGGGTCACGTCCGTCAGGTCATCGGCTGGAATCTCCAACAGGTCTTTGCTGTGTCGCTTGGGAATGACCAGTATGTGACCGTCCGACGCGGGGTTGATGTCCATGAACGCGTACGTCGTGTCATCCTCTGCCACTTGGACGCTCGGGACGCTACCGGAAACGATGCCGCAGAACAGGCACTGATCGCTCATGACTACCCAAGGTAGCTTGCGCCTGGAGGCGGGCGGGTGCTTCCGGTCGACATCGTGAAAGGCACTGCGGGAAGGATTGATTCGTATCGCTCTCGCGCTGGTGGCGGCGTCGTAACCAATCCCCGACTGGTTCAGGGGAACGCTGATCATGCTGCTCCCGTGTAGCTGGCGAGACTTCAGCGGTCCCGCTAGTGGTTGCTCGGCACGAAGCTCATCTGCACAGCGCTCATCTGCACAGCGCCGACGCGGAGAGATGCCCGATGTGGGCGAGAAGCGGGAGGGGAAACGCACTCCTTCCCACTACTAACTTATAGCGGAGTGGGGGGCTTGCGGCAAGGCCCCGGTGATGCCGCAGAATCGCTGACCTGAGTCGAAACCCGTGGCCGTGACTGCGCTGCTGGACGTGGTCATCCGAGAGGGGCCTCCAGCATTCACGACAAGCGCCCGAATCGCGGAGCAGGGGAAAGTGAGGGCAAGTTGTCAGCTCGAGAATACGAGGACGAATTGCGGGCCGAACAGGAGTATGTGACGGGGCTCTACGGACGCCTCGACGCCGAGCGCGCGCGAGTGAAGGACCGGTACGGCGCGGCGTTGCGGAGCCCTGTCGACGTCACGAACGGCGGGACCATGGTGGAGCGGGACGCCGAGGTTCGCACGCTGGCCAGGGAGATGCAGCGGCTCGACGTGGCGGACCACGGGCTGTGCTTCGGCCGGTTGGACGCCGTGTCCGGTGATTGTTCCTACATCGGCCGGATCGGCATCTTCGACGATGAGCGCGACTTCGAACCGCTGCTCCTCGACTGGCGGGCGCCGGCCGCGCGTGCGTTCTACGTGGCCACCGCGGCAAGCCCCGAGGACATGCGTCGACGTCGGCAGTTCCACAGTCGGGGGCGTCAGGTGGTCGAGTTCACCGACGAGGTCCTCGGCCGACCCGACGGCACGGACCCGGACAGCCGGGGAGATTCGGCTCTGCTCGCCGCCGTCAACGCGCCGCGCGGCGAAGGGATGCGCGACATCGTGGCGACGATCCAGGCGGAACAGGACGAGATCATCCGACTCGAGCACTCGGGGGTGCTGGTGATCGAGGGCGGTCCTGGCACCGGGAAGACTGTCGTCGCCCTGCACCGCGTCGCGTACCTGCTGTACACGCAGCGCGAGCAGATGGAACGCCACGGGGTGCTCGTGGTCGGTCCCAATTCGGCCTTCCTGCGGCACATCGATCGTGTTCTCCCGTCGCTCGGCGAGACGAACGTCGTGTTCACGACCACCGGTGACCTCGTGCCGGGCCTGCACGTCACCGCGGAGGACACCTCGGACGCCGCGCGGCTGAAGGGTTCGCTCCAGATCCTGGACGTACTCGCCGCGGCGATCGCCGATCGGCAGCGGCTGCCCGAGGACCCGATTCCGATCGAATTGTCGGGTGTTGCACTGCAGATCGACAGCGAGACCGCGGCGTGGGCGCGGGAGGAAGCGCGCGCCAGCGGGCGACCGCACAACGAGGCCCGCGCGGTTTTCCGGGAGATCGTCACGTACGTGCTCACCGAGCGTGCGATCGGCCGGATCGGCAAGGGCTGGCTGTCTCGTTCGGATCGCAACGCGTGGGAGCAGATGCGGACCGAGCTGCTCGAGGAGCTCGCACAGGACGCGAACTTCACCACCGCGCTCGACGCACTCTGGCCGATCCTGTCCCCGGATTCAACACTTGCAGAGCTCTATTCGTCTCGGGAGCGGTTGAGCGCGGCGGGCGCCGATCGGGCGCTGTGGCGCGCCGACGGCGACGCCTGGACGGTCTCGGACGTTCCGCTGCTCGACGAGCTGGTGGAACTGCTGGGCCGGGACCAGCGCGTCGACCGGGCCGCCGAGCGGGAACGGAAGGCCCGCACCGAGTACGCCGCAAACGTGCTGGACAGCCTCGTCAGCCGCGCAGACCACATGGAGGACGACGAACTCCGCCTGTTCGCCACCGACGTGTTGGACGCCGAAGGCCTGGCCGAGCGGTTCGTCGAGCGTGATACCCGTGACCTCGCCGAACGCGCTGCAGCGGACCGGGACTGGACCTACCGGCACGTCGTGGTCGACGAGGCGCAGGAACTGTCCGAGATGGACTGGCGTGTGCTGATGCGACGTTGCCCGAGCAAGTCGTTCACCATCGTCGGCGATCTCGCGCAGCGTCGGTCGGCGGCGGGCGCTACGTCGTGGGACGCGATGCTCGAACCGTACGTGCCCGGCCGCTGGGTCTACCGGTCGCTGTCGGTGAACTACCGCACCCCGGCCGAGATCATGGCGGTCGCCGCGGCGCTGCTCGCCGAGTTCGCGCCCGGAGTCCAGCCACCGGATTCGGTTCGCGGGTGCGGATCCAGCCCTGGTCCAGACGCGTTACTGCTGACGAACTGCTCTCTGACATAGAAGAATTCGAACTGGACGAAGCGGGCCGCGAAGGAACCAGCGTCGTGATCGGGCCGCCGGATGTGCCGGGCGCGGTGCCGGCCTCGGAGACGAAGGGGCTGGAGTTCGACGCCGTCCTGGTGGTGGAGCCTGAACGCATCCTCGCGGACGGCCCACGCGGTGCGGCCGAACTCTATGTCGCTCTCACCCGCGCCACCCAACGTCTCGGCGTTCTACACCGAGGGCCGCTGCCGCAGGCGCTGACCGGTCTCGCCGAACCGGCCGCGAACAGCGCCTCGCCGGAAGTAGAGTGCGGGCGGGGCGGGTAGCGATCAGCGAGGGGGAGCAGTGTCGACGGTGAGGTCTGTGGTCATCGGTGTGGTGGCGGCCGCGAGCGTGATCGTGGTGGCAGGCTGTGGCGGTGATACCTCTGCACCGCAGTCTGATTCGCGGACGATCGCCCGTGCCGCCCCCACGCCGGCCGACGTCACCGGTCGGATGCAGGTCGGCCCGACTCCCCCACCGCCGTCCACCCTCAGACCCGTCCCCGCCGACGAGCTGTCTCCACTCGACGGGGTCGTCGCGCCGACGATCGCCGTCGACGACGTGCGGATCGAGGTCGACGCCGACACCGGAGCCGCGCGGGTCGTCTACCGGTTCAGCGGCGCCGGAGTTCCCTTCTGGAAGGTGGGTTACGTCGCAGAGGCCGTCCCGCACGGTGGCGGTCCGAGTCTCGTCGTCGCCGGGCAGGCGATCATGCAGATCGACATCATGGGTACCGCGAAGCCCGCACGGGACCTCTATTCCGCCGCAACGCCATTGGCGGGACCGGAAGACTCCGGCGTGGTCCAGCTCTTCCTGCTGCCCGACAGTCGAGAAGAATCGAATGGAGTCGCCCAGTCCTTCGTCGGTCTCCGTGGCGGGCCGAGGCCGTTCGAGGTAATCGCCGTCGAGGATCCACCCCAGCTGGTCGTCGAGATTCACTGAGGCGGTGTCTCGAGCGAGACATGCTGCGAACACTTATTTCTCGACCATCTCCGTCCTGCCCTAGGATCATCGGGGAAGAATCCGATCATCGCTCACAGAGAGACGTGTGACGTGTCAGCCAATCCCGACCCCGACGATCTACTCCTCAGCGACGACGAGCGTTTGCACGCGTTGAACGCGATCAGCGAGCACTATGCGGCGGGGCGTTTGGATTCGAGTGAGTTCTACGATCGTTCGGGTGCGATCGCTTCGGCGCGCACACTCGACGCGATGCGCGACTCGTTCCGCGGCCTTCCCGGCGGTCTGCCACTCGACGTGATCGACGGGCACATTCGGAAGCTCGCAGAGGGCGGTGAACTCGAGTCGACCGGAGCCGGCGCCCCGTCGTGCCGCCGGCGGCTCGCAGCGACGAATCCGATCTGTCCGCGCTGCGGAAGCGCGGTGGGTTGGTCGAGTCGCTCGACGGGGTGATCGTCGGTGTCACCCTCGTGGTGTTCCTCGTTCTGCAGGTGATCGTCGACTGGGACTACGCGTGGATCGTCTGGCCCTCGTTGATCGTGACGCTCAGCATCCCCGGATGATCCTCAAGTACAGCGACGCCGACGAGGAGATCTACGAGGAACTGAAGGAGGAGGAGGCGAAGTCGCGCAAGAAGCGCCTCAGAGAGGCCGCCGAACGGATCCACGAACTCGAGGCCAAGCGCGACCCCGACAAGACCTGATCGTCCGTGTCCCGTTCCGGCTACATTCGAGGGCATGAGCGCACAACCCGTCGCCCGTCGTCGCCGTCTCGCCGTATGGATCGCAGCTGTGGTCGCGGTGCTCGCGGTGGCGGCGGGCGCGGTGCTGTGGTGGGCGCCCTCGCGGTACCTGCCGTGGGACACGGCGTCCTTCCCCGACGTCGACACCTCGACGCTGACGGCGACCCAGGCCAAGGTGATCGGCGTGCTCGAGAACGAGCACCGCGAACAGCGGCCCGGCACCTTCTACTCCGACGGCGTCAAGGAGCCGTGGTGCGCCAACTTCGTCAGCTGGGTCATGCGTGAGGCCGGTGAACCGCTCGCGAACCCGAACTCCGGGTCGTGGCGCATCCCCGGCGTCTACACGCTGCAGGAGTACTACGAATCCAAGGACCGGTTCGAGCCGGTGGGCAACGACTACAGACCCAAGGTCGGCGACGTGGTGTTGTACGACAACGAGTTCGGGATCGGTCAGCACACCAACTTCGTGGTCGCGGTCGACGGTGACACCGCCACGACGGTCGGTGGCAACGAGCTCGGGAAGATCCGCGTGCACAACCTCGACTGGCAGTCGGACTCCGCGGTCGTCGGGTTCGGGCGGCTGGATTCCTGAGCCGCTCGGGACGGACGTATCCGTCAGCCCTGCATGCTCAGCCGGGCGCACAGATCGCGCGGCGCGTCCACGTGCAGGCTCACGCCGGTGACCATTCGCGTCTCGTGCTCGACACCGACGGGCGCGTCGAAGTCGATGTCGATCACGGTGCCGTCCGGGCCGGGCAGGTAGAGCCGGTCGCCGTGGATGCCGGGTGTGGTGTGCTCGAACCGGCGGGTGGGAACGGCGCGGACGATTCGACTGCGGTCCACGGAGAGCACGGTGTCGCGGCCGGATCGGAGCGTCAGCGCGTCGGACGTGACCAGGTGGGGATGGACGACGCGTCCGGCGAACCAGTTGGCCCCGGCAACGATCGAGATCACGGTGATCACGAGGAGCGTCGCGCGCAGCCAGGCCCAGGGGACGAGCAGGTGCACCGCCACCGCCTCGACCAGGCTCGCGACGAGGAACGCCATCGGGATCGCGAGCGTGCCCGCGGTGTACCCGAAGGTCGAAGTTCCCCAAGTCGTCGAGGATCCCGAGCCGCTGCATCACCCGGGTGAGGATCGCGCCCTGTGCGGGGTCCGGGATCACGTCGGCGATCGGCATGGCGGGCTTACTGCCGGGACGGATCTCGGACTGCCAGTGTTCGAGAACTCCGGAGTCGACCAAGAGGACCTGGACGGCATCCTGCATTGCCTCCGAGAGTGATTCGATCTCGTCGGCGCATTCCTTCGGGCTATGTCCACGGATCGCGGCGAATCTGCGGTACAGCGCCACGATCCGTTCGCGAGACTGTGGATCGGAGAATAGGCGCGTCGCGGATGCGAAGAACTCTTCGGGGGCCGACCCGGAGATCGCGACCAGTTCCCAGGCATCCCGCTCGCGCTCGAACTCGGCCCGCACCGCCGGATCGGCTTCGGCGGTGATCAGTTCGGCGAAGACCAGCGCGAGACCCGACGGGAGCGGCGACACCGGCCGGCCGGCGCGGTGGTCGTCGAGCATCTGCTGCAGTCGGGCTCGCTTCGCCGCGAGAACGCGTTGCTCGGCATCGAGGGTGTCGACCAGTGCTGTGAGATCGGCCTCGAGGTCGTCGGCGGCTGCGCTGTCGGTCGTCGCGGACACGATCGACGAGACCGAGCCGAGGGGTACCCCGGCCCCGGCGAGCCATCGCACCCGCATGAGCCGCACCAGATCCGCAAGGTTGTATTCGCGGTACCCGTTGGCCAGCCGCCGGGGTTCGTCGAGCAGGCCGAGCCGGTGGTAGTGACGGATCGTGCGCGGCGTGGTGCCGGCCGCCTGTGCGATGTCGCTGATACGCATAGCCTCAGGATGAACTATGACGTTGCGTCATAGTCAAGCGGTGAAATCAGAACGCCCACCGCAGTGCCGCGGCGATCTCCTCGTCCGTCGAGTTCGCGAACCGTGCGATCTCCGCGCGGTGGACGTCGACGATGGTGGCCGACAGCTCCGTACCGAACGACTCGGTGAGTATGGTGTCGGCCTCGAAGGCGTCGGTGGCCTCGGCGAGTGAGCTTGGCAGACGGTCGATTCCGCGACGTCTGCGTTCCTCGTCGGTGAGCGACGCCGGGTCGACGTCCACGAGGTCCGGCAGTGCGGCGCCTGCGCGCATGCCCGCGAGGCCGGCGAAAAGTAGCGCGCCGATGCACAGGTAGGGGTTGGCCGACAGGTCCAGCACCTTGACCTCGAGATTGGCGGCCCGCTCTTCTTCTCCCCGCTGCCCGTCACCAAACGCAGTGCGGTTTCCCGGTTCTCGTGTCCGCATGCCCGGAACGGCGCCGACCACTGGCCCGGCACCAGTCGCAGATAGCTCGCCACCGACGCCGCTCCCACCGCGAGCAGTCCCGGCAGGTGGTCGAGGATGCCTCTGGCGAAGGCCTCCGCCGTCGCCGTCAGCCCGCACGGGCCGTCGCCACCGCTGTGCAGGTTCCGGCCCTCGCGCCACAGCGACAGGTGGACGTGTCCGCCGTTCCCGACGCCGTCCGCAGTCACCTTGGGGGAGAACGACACCCGCATGTCGTGGCGGAGAGTCACGGCGCGAATGGTCTCGCGTACGAGCACGAACGTGTCGGCGGCGCCGAGCGGGTCTTCGGCGGCCACCGACAGTTCGAACTGCCCGGACGCGTACTCGGGGTGGATCTGCTCCACCCGGACGCCCTGCTGTCGCAGCGCGGTCACCAACTCGGCCAGGTAGTCCGACTTCTCGACCACTCTCGTATATCCGTACGCCGGCCCGCGTGTTGCGGGGACGAAGTCGTCGGCGTCGTGCCCGACGACCCATTCGGTCTCGATCGCAGCCTTCGCGGTCAGCCCCTCGTCGGCGAGCAGCGCGACGGCCAGGCGGACGACCCCGCGGGCATCCTGCGGGTGCAGGTCCCCGTCCTGCGTGTAGCGGTCGACGGGTGCCCACGCCCAGCCCGGCTGCGCGGCGAGCACCGTCAGCCGCCCCAGATCCGGGATCAGTCGCAGGTCGCCGACCGGGCCCCCGGCGTAGCGGCCGGCGACGATCGTGTCGTCGGGGGTGAACGCGTCGAACACCGGCGATGCCCCCACACCCCACGCGGCGGCGTGTTCGAGGCGGTCGATCGGGACGGCCTTCGTGCGCACCACGCCGCTGTTGTCGACCCACGGCAGCGCGATCGCGACGACGCCGCGCTCGGCGAGGTCGCGGGTCAGCCGCGCGGCCTCGAGCGCCCGAGCTTCGCGTTCGTGCCGATCCATCGCATCTCCCTCACGCGGGCCCGGTCAGCGGCAGAATGGCGGGTGTGGCGCCTTTCCCAGACGATACGCCGCGGCACTCGGGCGGAGATTCGATTGCGGAGATGGTCGACGCGCTGCCCCTCGTCGACCACCACTGCCACGGTGTCGTGCGCGAAACCCTCGATCGAACGGCCTTCGAATCGCTGCTGTGCGAGGCCGACGGGCCCGGGCCGTGGCACGGCACCCTGTCGACACCCAGGTCGGATTCACGGTGCGCCGGCTGTGCGCCCCGGTCCTCGGCCTCCCGCCGCACGTCGGCCCGGACGAATACCTCGAACGACGCGTCGAACTCGGCACCGACGAGGTGACCCGGCGCCTGCTGCGGGAGACCGGAATATCCGAATTCCTCGTCGACACAGGGTTTCTGCGTGACCGGTTGACGACGCCGGACCAGCTGGCGGCGTACTCCGGGGCGCGTGCGCACGAGGTGGTGCGGCTCGAGCCGATCGCCGAGGAGGTGATCGCCGTGCGCGGGGCCGGCACCTTCGCGGACGCGTGCCGCGGCAGGCTGGCCGACGCATCCCGCACCGCGATCGCCTTCAAATCCGTTGCGGCCTACCGGGTCGGTCTCGATCTGGCGCCGGAGCGCCCGTCCGATGCCGCCGTGTTCACCGCGGCGGCGCGGTGGGCGTCGGAGATCGCCGCCGGGGGACCGGTGCGGTTGGCCGACGAGACCCTGATCCGCTTCCTGATCTGGACGGCCGTGGACCTCGGCCTGCCGATCCAGTTCCATGTCGGCTACGGCGACGCGGACACCGACCTGGCACGCGCCGACCCGCTGCTGCTGACGCCCCTGCTGCGGGCCACCGCGGGCCGCGGGGTTCCGGTCATGCTGCTGCACAGCTACCCCTTCCAGAGGCACGCCGGCTACCTCGCGCAGGTGTTCGACCAAGTGTTCGTCGACGTCGGTCTCGCGATGCAGAACGTCGGCGGTGGCGGAGCGATCCGCGTCCTCGCGGAGCTCCTGGAGCTCGCGCCGTTCGGGTCGGTGCTCTTCTCGACGGACGGCTGCGGCCTCCCGGAGTTGTTCCACGTCGCCACCGTGCAGTTCCGGACTGCACTGGCCAAGCTCCTCGAAAAGGAAGTGGGACAGGGAAAGTGGTCGAGGGATGACGCCGAGCGGGCCGCGCGGATGATCGCCGGTGACAACGCACGTCGCGCCTACCGGCTCGCAGCCTGACGCCTGGCTCAGCCGCTGAGCGCACCCGCGCGAGCCGCGGCGACTGCGCCGGCAGCGGCCCGATCGCCCACGGCGGCGTCGACGGGCATGTCCGCCACGAGAAGTCGGTAGTAGATCGGCGCGGCGACGGCGGCGAGCAGGTCTGCGGGCGACACGTCGGCGGGGATCTCTCCGCGCTGGACGCCGCGTTGGACGATGACGTCTGCGAGGGCGTACCGCTTGGCATAGAAGGTGCGCTTGAACTCGGCGATCTCCGGCGTACGCACGGCGTCCGAGAACAGTGTCCGCACGAGCGTCCGTCCCGGGTTGTTGGTGACGAGGTCGACGATCGACCGAGCCATCGCGCGGAGGTCGGACTCGAGCGATCCGGTGTCGGGTATCGGGACCGTGATCTCCGAGAGGTCGACCACGGCCTCGGTGACAAGTTGCGTCAACGTTCCCCAGCGCCGATAGATCGTCGTTTTGTGTACGCCGGAACGGGTTGCCACGTCCTCGATCGTCGTTGCCGCGAATCCCCGCTCCGCCAGTTCGGACAGCACCGCCTCGAACACGGCGTCACGGACGCGGGCACTTCGCCCGCCGGGGCGCTGGGAAGGCGAACTCACGCCGGGAATCTTATCGCAACTCTCCGTTGCGTTAACCGTCGGCACGTGCTTGACTGCGCTAATGCAACTCAGTGTTGCGTTTATGGATTTTGAGGAGACGTCATGTCGTACGAATTTCCGGTCGACCATCGCGCGCTCATCGAGGAGCGCACCGGGCAGTTCCTGAGCTTCGGGCTTCCGCGCGAGGATCTGGACGAACTGCGCGGTTCGATCGACTCCGTCTGGGCGGACGTACCGGGTGGCTGGACGTACGAGTGGTCTCGACTGGCGGCGAAATACGCGGCGGAGGGGGACCATCTGTTGTCGTCGATGGTGTACGGGATCGCGAAGTTCCCGGTCCTGGCCAACGAGTCGCGCCGGCGGGCACTGCAGGACCAGGTTGTCCAGTACGTAGCTGCCTCGCCGGGATTCGGGGTCGAGTTCGAGCGCCGGACCCTCGCGCTGCCGTATCGCGGTGGCGTCGTTCGGGTTCCGGTCCACCTGCTCGCGAACGATCGGGCGTACGCGAAGGCGCCGGTGCTCCTGCTCAGCGGCGGGGTCGACGGGTGGAAGATGGACATGCACCCGCTCGCCGTTGCCTTCGCGCGCAACGCGGGTGTGACGGTTCTCGCGTTCGACCAGCCGGGAACCGGTGAATCCCCCGTTCCGCTGGATGGATTCGCGGATGAAGTGATCGACGGTTTGATTGCCGCTGCGCGCGAACTCGGCGACGGGCGCGTCGCGCACCTGGGGGTGTCCTTCGGCGGTAATTTCGCGGTCCGGTCCGGTCTGACCGGGGCTGTCGACGCGGCGGTCAACATCGGCGCTCCCGTCCAAGCGGCGTTCGGGCAGGAGAACCTCGATCGCCTGCTTTACGGCATGGCCGACATCGTCGGGAACGCATTCGGATTCGACGGTCCGCCTACCCGTGAGCGACTGATCGAGGCAGCGAGGGTATTCGAGCGCGGCGAGCTGCTCGAGCGCGGCGACAACGCCCCGATGCTGGTGATCAACGGCGCCGACGACGTTCATGTCCCTCTGGACGACACCCTCGTGTTCGACGGGCGCCCCGAGACCGAGGTGCACGTGATTCCCGGCGCCGGACACTGCGCAGTGGCCAAGCTGCCCGAAGTGATTCCGCTCGTCACCGACTGGCTGACCGCACAGCTCCCGCGTAGGTGACACTCCGCGCCGAGCGCCGCGTGATCTAGACCGATTAGTCCGAAACGCCCGGGAACGTGGGGGTGAGTGACCCACGTCTCTTTCGTGGCGTAGTTTCACCCCACGACATGCACGCCGCACCGGCGCGCATCGAGCCAGGAGCAGCCCATGTTCAGTACGATGAATGATTTACCTCTTTCCGTCGCGCAGTTGCTTCGGCACGGAAGCACCGTCCATGCGGACGCCGAGGTGGTCACGTGGACGGAGTCGGGTCCGCGGCGTCGTAGCTACGGCGAGGTCGGCCGCCGGTGTGCGCAATTGGCGCACGCACTGGGTGGTCTCGGTATCACCGGTGACGACCGGGTCGCGACGTTCATGTGGAACAACGCCGAGCATCTCGAGGCGTATCTGGCGGTGCCGGCGATGGGTGCGGTGCTGCACACGCTGAACATCCGGCTGTTCCCGGAGCAGTTGATCCACGTGGCCAACCACGCGGAGGATCGGGTGATCATCGTCGACGCGACGCTGATCCCGCTGCTGGGCCCGCAGTTGGCGCAGATGAAGACCGTCGAGCACGTGGTCGTGACCGGCGATTCGACGGCCGGCCTCGAGGCCCCGGAGGGCGTGCAGGTGCACACCTACGAGGGGCTGATCGCGGGGTTGCCGACCGAGTTCGACTGGCCCGAACTCGACGAGCGCTCAGCGGCGGCGATGTGTTACACGTCGGGCACCACGGGTGATCCGAAGGGTGTTGTGTACTCGCATCGTTCGATCTACCTGCATTCGATGCAGGTGTGCATGAGCGACGGCCCGAACCTGGCGCAGGGTGATCGGGCGTTGGCGGTGGTGCCGCAGTTCCACGCGATGTCGTGGGGGATGCCGTACGCGGCGTTCATGATCGGTGCGTCGTTGATCATGCCGGACCGGTTCCTGCAGCCGGCGCCGCTGGCGGAGCTGATCGCGTCGGAGCGGCCGACGTTTGCGGCGGCGGTGCCGACGATCTGGCAGGGCCTGCACCTGTATCTCGAGCAGCATCCGCAGGACATCTCGTCGATGCGGGAGGTCCTCATCGGTGGTGCGGCGGTGCCGCCGGCGTTGATGCACGCGTTCGAGAACGAGCACAACGTGTCGGTGCTCCACGCGTGGGGTATGACCGAGACGTCCCGGTGGGGTCGGTGGGTCGCCCGCCGGCCGATTCCGTGGGGGAGGAGCGGTGGAAGTACCGCTACACGCAGGGCCGGTTCCCCGCCTCGGTGGAGGCGCGGTTGATCGACGACGACGGCAACCGGGTGCCGCACGACGGCACCAGCATCGGTGAGCTCGAGGTGCGTGGGCCGTGGATCACCTCGTCGTACTACGGCGTGGACGCCCCGGACAAGTTCCGGGACGGCTGGCTGCGCACCGGTGACGTCGGGTCGATCACCCCGGACGGGTACCTGAGCCTGTCCGATCGGACGAAGGACATCATCAAGTCCGGTGGCGAGTGGATCTCCTCGGTCGACCTCGAGAACGCGGTGATGGGGCATCCGGCCGTCGCCGAGGCCGCGGTGATCGGTGTCCCGGACGAGAAGTGGGACGAGCGGCCGCTGGTGGCGGTGGTGCTGCGCGAGGGCAGCGACGCCACCCTCGCGGACGTGCGGGACTTCTTGGCCGACAAGGTCGCCAAGTGGCAGCTGCCGGAGAACTGGGCGGTGATCCAGGAGGTCCCCAAGACCAGTGTCGGCAAGTTCGACAAGAAGCGGCTGCGCGCCGACTTCCACGACGGGAACCTCGACGTCACCCGGCTGTGATGCGATGGACCTGCCACGCCGGATCGGGGTCTCCCCGGTCCACGCGCGCAACAGCGCGTCGCTCGCGGGGAAGAGCGGGCGGGGCAGGTCCGCCGGGTCGGCCCAGACCCATTCCGGGAAGATGTGCGGCTCACCGGGTCCCGTCGGGACGCCGGCGCTCCGCGCATGAACGCCGAACACGACGCCGCCCTGCTCCGAGCCGGCGTCCACGACGACGGCGAACGCGGCGGCGTCCGTCGGGTCACCGATCCCGGACTCCTCGAAGCACTCCCGGCGGGCCGCGTCCTCGATCGTCTCGCCCGGCTCGAGATGGCCGCCGGGTAGACACCACGTCTCGGGCTCGGCAGGTTTGACTCTGCGGCCCAGCAGGATTCGTCCGTCGGATCGTTCCACGACGATGCCGACCCCGACCTTGGGGCGTTCGAGGCTCATGCGCGTTCGAGGCCCGACTCGCTCGTCGGCCCGCCGGCCGCCGTCCACTTCGGTACCGGCGGGGCCCACGTCGCCATGGCGGTCCGCACGTCGTCGAGGTCGGTGGCAACCAGCAGCGCGTCCCGTTGGTGTGCGCCGACGAATCCGGCGTCGACCAGGTGCTCGATCAGTGTGACGAGCGGCTGCCAGAAGCCGTCGGCGGCGAGCAGGAACACCGGCTTGGTGTGCAGCCCGAGCTGCTGCCAGGTCCAGATCTCGAAGAACTCGTCCAGCGTGCCGGCGCCGCCCGGCAGGACCACGAACGCGTCCGCGAGTGCGGCCATGCGCTGCTTGCGCTGGTGCATAGACTCGACGACCTCGAGGGACGTCAGGCGCGGATGGGCGATCTCCTTGTCCGCGAGATGTCGTGGGATCACCCCGATCGCCTCGCCGCCACCGGCGACCACCGCGTCGGCCACGGCGCCCATCAGTCCCACCCGGCCGCCGCCGTAGACCAGCCCGACACCGGCCGCGGCCAGGTCACGCCCGAAGGCGGTGGCCGTCCGCAGGTGGGCCGGGTCGTGCCCGGTGGCCGACCCCATGAACGCGGTGATCCTCATTTCACTCCTCGAATGCAACGCGACGTTGCGTTGCACTTTACCGCGTGGCAGGGTCTGGGCATGCCGGTAACCAGTGCCGCCGCGGGGCGAGGCGGCCCCCGCAAGCGTGACCTCGTGCTGCAGACGGTCGTCGACGAACTCGCGGCGACGCCGTACGCGCAGTTGACGGTCGAACGCATCGCGGAGGCGAGCGGGGTGCACAAGACCACGCTGTACCGGTGGTGGTCGGGCAAGCCCGAACTGGTCGCCGACGCTCTCGCGACACTGATGGACACGGGGCCGGTGCCCGACACCGGCAGCACCCGCTCCGATCTCGTGGAGTGGCTGACCGGCACCGTACGCAACTATGCGGGCTCGCCGCTCGGCGTCGCGATGCCCGCGCTCATCAGTGACCTGGCCAGGACGCCCGAGGGCCTCGATGCGTTCCGCGTCGCGTTCCTCACCGAGCGTCGCGCCAACTGCGCCGAGGTGATCGAGAGGGGAGTGGCACGCGGGGACCTGCCGGCCGATCTCGACGTGGACCTGTTCATGGACACGCTCGCGGGCGCGGTGTTCTACCGCCAGGTGGTGACGGGCGCGCGTGTCGACGCCGACACCGCGGAGCGGGTGGTCGACCTGATGCTTCCGGCCGCGCGAGACGCTCGCCGGTAGCGCGTTTGCGCATTCGAATCGAAACCCTGGCGTCGCCGTCGGTATCGAGATTCGTTGCTAGGCTCCACAATGCTGCATCAATCGCAGAGGAGTCGGTCGTGGTCGATTCGGGTGCTCGTGTCGTTCACCGCAATCTGGATGTCGACGGCGTCCGCGTCTTCTATCGGGAGTCCCTGCCGGAGCGGGCCGACGCGCCCGTTTTGCTTCTCCTGCATGGTTTTCCGTCGGGATCGCACCAATTCCGTCGACTCATCGACGTGCTGGGTTCACGCTACCGGTTGATCGCTCCGGACTGTCCCGGCTCCGGCTACACCGAGACGCCGGATGGATTCGTCTACACGTTCGACCGACTCGCCGACGTCGTCGAAGGCTTCGTCCAGCGATTGGGTGTGGACCGGTTCACGATGTACGTCTTCGACTTCGGCGCTCCGGTCGGATTCAGGATCGCCGAGCGTCGGCCCGAGTGGATCTCGGGGCTGATCGTGCAGAACGGAAACGCCTACGCGGAGGGATTGGGCGAGGCACTCCGTCAGCTCATCGCTCTGGACCCCGAATCACCGGGCACGGCCGACACCGTCGGCAGCTTCATGACCGCGGGCGCCACGCGCGGCCAGTACGAAACCGGTGTCTCGGCCCCCGAGCAGCTCGACCCCGACAGCTGGACCCTCGATCAACATTTCCTCGACCTGCCGGGACGCAAGGATGCGCAGGCGGCGTTGCTCTTCGACTACCACTCCAACGTCGAGCGCTACGACCGTTGGCAGACCTGGTTGCGCACGCACACGCCGCCCACCCTCATCGTCTGGGGTCGTCACGATCCGTTCTTCGGTGAACCCGGCGCGTCCGCGTACCTGGGCGATCTGCCTCACGCCGAACTCCACCTCTTCGACACCGGTCATTTCGCCCTCGAGACGCACCTGTCCCGAATCGCTCCTCTGATCGCCGACTTCCTCGATCGCGCGACGGTCTGACGGCGCCGGGTGGCAGCCGCCAGAACGGCGGCCACCACGAGAACGACTGCAGCGCATACGAATGCCGAGCGGAACCCGTCATCGAGCATCGGCGCCACGACGAGCGGTCCGAGGATCTGGCCGAGCCCGTAGACCGCGGTCAGCGCAGCCGCTGCGCGCGGAATGCCTAGTCCGAGCGCGGAATCCATGGCCAGCAGGGTGATTCCCATGAACGTCCCGCCGAACAGGATCGCCGCGATGAGGGCGGCTGCCGGACCGTCGACCAGCGCGGGCAGCAGCGCGGAGACGGCCTGCAGCAGCAGTGCGCATGCGAGCAGCGACTCCGCCGACCAGCGGCGCAGCGCCCTCGCCCACAGCAGCGGCGACGGAATCGCAGCGAGTCCGACGACCACCCAAGCTGCGGGGCCCGTCCACTCCGCGCCCCCGGCCGACACTGCCGCGACCAGGAACGTGCCGAGGATGATGTAGCCCAGGCCCTCGAGGAAGTAGCCGGCGCCGAGTGTCCACCACCGCGCCGACGGGGAGGTGCGCGGGCGGGATCCGTCGGCAGGTCGCGGGGAGGAGCACCCGGCGGCAGTTTCCAGGCGATCGCGGCGTAGGCGGCCGTGGTCACCGCCGCGACGACCCAGAGCACCTTCCACGACACGGCGGGGCCGAGTACCGCGACGAGCACGCCCGAAGTCGCGATACCGACGCCGACGCCGGTGAACGTCACGCCCGCCGACGGATGTCCGACCACAGCCGTGGCGCAGTAGACGAACACCGCGGCGCTGGCGATGCCGGCCACGGCGCGCGCGACCAACCACACGCGGACGTCCGCGACAGCGACCATCACGAGTTCGCTCGCGATGAGCGCGAGGACCGACGAACGGAACAGGGTTCGCGAGCGCGCCCCGGACGGGTGGACGGCCAGCGCGATCGCGCCGAGGAAGTACCCGAGATAGTTGGCGGTCGCGACCAGTGCGGTATCGGAGTGCGAGATCCCGGTCTGCTCCTGCATCAGGGGGAGCAGTGGGGTGTACACGAATCGGCCGACACCCATCGCGGCGGCGAGTCCGGCGGCGGCGCGCACCACCGTCACGCGGGCGTGCCGGGCGAGGCACCCGTTTCGGCCCGGGTCGGCAGATTCACTTCGGGATCCCCCTTCGTCGCCTCGACGCTATGTGAGACCGAAGGGCGTCCGGAAATGCCAGTTCGTCGGCATCTATGCTTGGCGCTTATGAATGTCGAGCTGCGGCATCTGCGGGCATTGGTCGCGGTGATCGATGCGGGCACCTTCACCTCCGCGGCCGAGCGGCTGAACATCACGCAACCCGCGTTGACCCGAACGATCCAGCAACTCGAAGCGACGCTCGGAACCCGACTGCTCGAGCGGACGTCGCGGTCGATGACGCCGACCGAGGACGGGTGGGCGTTCGCGGAGCGCGTTCGCCACGTGCTCGGCGATCTGGATGCCGCGATCGCGTCGGCGCAGAGCAACCGGACGGTGCGGCTCGGATTCAGCTGGCTGCTCCCGGATCCGTGGGCGCACGACACGATCGCCGCGTGCGAGGAACGCTCCGGTGCGCGCGTGCTGTTGCAGCGGTGCGACGACCCGCTGGCGGCGCTGCGCGACGGCGCCATCGATGCGGCCGTGATGCGCGGGCCGGTCCCCGACGGGGCGCTGGCGGTGCATCACCTGTTCTCGGAGCCGCGGATCGCGGCGGTCAGCGCCCGCTCACCCCTCGCGGAGCGGGACACGGTCACGTGGGACGAACTGGGCACGTACCCGTTGGTCGTCAACACCCTGACCGGGACGACGCGCGCCGATTCCTGGACGGAACCCGACCCGAGTCGAGAGATCGTGACCTGCACCAACTTCGACGAGTGGCTCGAGTTGATCGCCGCCGACAGGGGAGTGGGGGCGGTGCCGATCGCCGCCCGACGTCGTGTGCACCACCACAACGTCCGTTTCGTCGACATCGACGACGCCGCGCCGACCGCGGTGAGCCTGGTGTACGTCGCGTCCCGCGTGACCCCACTGGTGCGGGTCCTGCGGGACTGCGCGCTGACCGAGGCCCACCGCGTCCGTCGGTGAGTCAGCCGACGTCAGCCGACCTGTCGGGCGCCGACCGTCACCTCGGCGCCCACGGCACGCCGCAGCGCGGCCGCCAGTGCCTGTCGGTCACTGCCGTCGACCACCGCGGCAATGTGGGCGTCGGGCCGGACGACCCACACCTCGTTCGCCTCGGCTTGGGTTGCGGCCGTGAGCAGTCCGCTGGTGTCGACGTCGGCGAGTGCGTGCAGCCGGATCGGGGCGTGCGTCGCGGCCAGGGCGATCTGCCGGACGTCGGCCGGGTCCACGGCGCTGCCGTGCAGCAGCAGCACTCCGTGCCGGGCGATCTCCCGCAGCCGTGCGCAGCTTTGGCCGCGCACGGTCACCGGCACGTCCGGGACCAGCACGCCCGGCACCGGGGCGGGTGAGACACCCCGGTCCGGACGGCCGGCGAACGGACGCCGGACATCCGGCGTCGTCAGCGGTGAGTCGACGTACCAGAACGGTTCCGCCAGACGCCCCGAATCCACCTCGGCGCGTCTCGCGGAGTCGGTCGCCGCCGCCTCGAGCACTGCCTTGCGGCGGGCGTGCTGCTCGTCGGTCTGTGGAACGAGGAAGTCCATCGTCGCGGACGTGACGTCCAGGTTTTCCGCGGCGGCCGCGCGCCGCTCGAGGTCGTAGGTCTCGAGCAGCGACGGGTCGGCCCACCCGCGCAGCACGAACGCCAGCTTCCACGCGGCATTCTCGGCGTCACCGACACCGGAGTTCAGACCGCGCGCCCCGAACGGCGAGACGATGTGCGCGCAGTCCCCGGCCAGCAGGACCCGTCCCATCTGCATGCGGTCCGCGAGCCGAGCGTGGAAGCGGTACACCGACTTCCACACGATCCGGTACGGGGTGTCACCGATGATCTGACGGATCCGGGTGTCGAGCGCGCCGCTCTCGGCCTCGGCGTCGAGGTCGTAGTCGCCCGGCACCTGCCAGTCGATGCGGAACGTCGAGTCCGGGCACGGGTGGATGAGCACCTGACGGCCCGGGTTCCACGCGGGGTCGAAGTAGAAGCGCCGCTCGTTGGCCCAGCCCGGGATGTCGGCCTGGATGTCGCAGATGAGGAATTTGTCGTCGAACGACCGGCCGGGGAACCCGACGCCGAGCTGACGGCGCAGTTCGCTGCTACGCGAACCGGTGGCCATCACCGCGTAGTCGGCGGCCACCGTCACCGGGCCGGCGTCCGTCGCGCACTCGAGCCGGACCTCGGCCGCGTCCTGGTCGATGCGTTCGACCGGGTGGCCCCACCGCACCTCGATGAGCGGCTGCTTGGCAATGGCCTCGTCGAGCAGTTCCTCGGTGCGGGCCTGGGAGACGTTGACGAAGGGCGGGAACGGCGACTGGCCGTGGTCGACGAACTGCTGCGAGAACAGCTCGTGCTCGCGGTGGAACGTGCGCGCGGTGTCCCACGTGACGCCCTCGGACGCGATCTGTTCTCCGACGCCGATCGCGGCCCACACCTCGAGCACGTCCCGCTGCTGGCAGATGGCCTTGGATCCGATCGGATCCCGCTCGGCCCGCCCGTCGAGCAGCACGACCCGCACGCCCCACCGCGCGAGCAGCAGGGCCGTGGTCTGGCCGACCGGGCCGTTGCCGATCACGGCGACGGTGCCGGTGTGAATGTGGTTGACGCCCATCGTGAAACCTCCTGATGCCTGCCCGACTCAGCCCTGCAGCTGGGCCCAGACCTCGCGGTCGCGCTCCGCGGTCCAGATCACCGGGCGCTCGATACCGGACAGCTCGTCCCACACGCGGGAGACGTCGAACGGCAGGCAGTGTTCGAAGATCGGCCAGTGGCCGTACTTGTCGAACAGTGCGGCGTGGGTGGCCTCGAACGCCTCCTTGAGGGTGCCGCCGCGCTGCTGGACCGCACCGACCTCGGTGAGCATCACGTTCAGGAAGTGGCGGGTCTGCTCGATCGCGGCGTCGACCTCCTCGCGGCCGTGGCTCACGGCGCCGCGGCCACCGATCAGCGCCTCGGCGCCGAGTGCCTTGATCCCGTCGAGAGTGCCTGTGGCCCAGTCGCGGTGGAACGCGTCGCCGGTGTAGAGCGCGGCCTGCGCCTCGACGAGGTCCCCCGCGAAGAGGATCTTCTGCTTCGGCAGCCACGCGACGATGTCGCCCTCGGTGTGTCCGCGTCCGAGGTGCTCGAGCACCAGATCGCCGCGGTCCCGCCGAGGTCGATGGTCAGCTCGTCCGAGAACGTCATGGTGGGCCACGTCAGGCCCGGCACCGAGTCGGCGCCCTTCGCGAGGCGCGGCATGCGACCGAACTCGGAGGCCCAGTCCTCCTTGCCGCGCTCGGCGATCAGCTTGCGGGTGTTGTCGTGCGCGACGATGATCTCGGCGTCGAACGCGGACGCGCCCAGGACGCGGACCGCGTGGTAGTGCGAGAGCACCAGGTAGCGCACGGGCTTGTCGGTGTGCTGACGCAGCTTCGCGAGCCAGTCCTGCGCGGCGACCGGCGTGGCGAGCGCCTCGAAGCAGACGAGGAAGTCCTCGCCCTCGATCGCGCCCAGGTTGGGGTCGCCCTCGGCAGTGAGCGCGTAGACGCCGTCTGCGAGGACCTCCAGCGTCTGCTCCTTCTCACCGAGATCGGCGGAGGAGGCGAAGGACAGTTCGGCCATGAGAGATCACCTCAAATAGTCAAGGCTTTGATTGAATATGTGGACAAGGTAAGCGGTGTCACAGGAGATATGCAAGCCCTTGACCAAATTCGATCCGAAAATCCCCGCAGTGCGCTCTAGTCTGACCGGCATGACCGACGCCGACCGCGCGAACGCTCCGAGCCAGGACGACCGCGAGAACATCGACGATCTCGACTTCTTGTCGTTCGTCGACTTCGCGGTGCGCAAGACGGTTCGCACGATGCCCGAGGTCGACCCGGTGTCGATGAAGCTCGTCCTGGAGCTGACCCGGGTCGCCAGCGCGCTGGTCTACGACCTCGAATCCACCGTGCACCGTCCGGGTGGATGGAGTTGGCCGGGCTTCCGGGTGCTGTTCATGCTGTGGCTGGCCGGCCCGAGCGAGGCCAAGCGGGTGGCGAAGCTGTCGGGAATGAGCCGTGCGGCGGTGTCTGCGCTGGTCAACACCCTCGAACGCGACGGGTACGTGACCCGTCGACGGTCGGAGGTGGACCGTCGCGCGGTCGAGTTGCGGTTGACCGACGCCGGCGTCGAGGCCATCACCGCGACGTATGCCGAGCACAACCGGCGCGAGCAGGTGTGGGCCAGTGCGCTCACCAAGCCCGAACGGACGATCCTGATCGGCCTGCTCGAGAAGCTGGCGACCGCGTCGTCGGGGAGCTCCACACCCGGGACTGACCCGACCGGCGAGTTCGTTCCCGGCCGCCATCGCAGATTTTCTGCATCGGATGGCCGGGCTCTTGCATATTGTGACTGCCCTCACCTACGGTAGGCCCACCCTGCAGTGATCAAAGGATTGATCACATGCCTTCCGTTCGTACCCCCGAGGTGACCATGTCGTTTGGCCTGTCGCCGGCCGATGCCGCGCGTCCAGAACCCCCGGCTTCGCCGGATCCGTTATCCGCCGATTCCGGCCTCGACGCGATTCTCGACATCGCTCGTCGCCGTCGGCGTGTCTCGCTCGTCTCCGCGGCGGTGCTCCTGATCGTCTTCATGGGCTTCATCGTCCTGACGACCTCGACCACCGTGCTCTCCGGTCGATTCGCCGGTCTCGGGCTGGCCTACTGGGCCGGCTTCGGGGTCTTCGTCGGAATCCTCGTCGTCGCGCAGTTCTACGTCCGGTGGGCGCGCCGCATGGACGCGATCATCGACGCCCACCTCGCCGAGCTCGAGCTCCCGAAAGAAGGTGAGTGACAATGGGTTTGAGTGTCATCATCGTCGTCGCCATCATCGGCGTCACGCTCGCGATCACGTACCTGGCCGCCAAGCGCAACACTTCCACCGACTCGCACTACGTGGCCGAGGGGCAGGTCGGCCCGATCGGCAACGGCCTCGCCATCTCGGGTGACTACGTCTCGGCGGCGTCGTTCCTCGGCATCACAGGCCTCATCGCGCTGTCCGGCTTCAACGGCTTCTACCTGGCGACCGCGGTTCCGCTGGCCTACCTGCTGGTGCTGCTGATCATCGCCGAGCCGCTGCGCAACCTCGGCCGCTTCACCCTCGCCGACGCCGTCGCCGCCCGGTTCGACGGACGGGGACTGCGCGCCTGCCTCGCCGTCACCACGATCGTCATCTCGGCGATGTACATGGTGATCCAGTTCGTCGGCGCAGGTCTGCTGGTGCAGGCGCTGCTCGGCATCAAGTTCTGGGTGGCCGTCGTGGTGCTGGGCCTGCTCATGGTCGTCTACACGATGTTCGGCGGCATGCTCGCCACCACGTGGGTGCAGGTGCTCAAGACGGGCCTGCTGCTCGGCGGCACCGCGCTGATCCTGTTCCTGGTGCTGACGAAGTACGGCCCCAGCCCGTTCCACATGGTCGACGCCGTTCCGGACGCGGTCGCGTCGTCGCACCCGCAGACCACCACCAAGACGTTCGACATCATCTCGCAGCAGCTCGCGCTCGCACTCGGCGTGATGGGTCTGCCGCACGTGATGGTTCGGTTCCTCACCGTCAAGGACGCGCGGGCCGCCCGCAAGTCCGGTGTCGTGGCGCTGTGGATCTTCAGCATCTTCTACCTGGTGCTGCCGTTCATCGGCTACGGCGCTCTCCGCGCGATCGGGAAGGACGAGATCTTGAAGGCGCACCCGCAGGGCAACCTCGCGGTGGTGCAACTGGCCCGTGAGCTCGGCGGTCCGGTTCTCGAGGCGGTCATCATCGGCATCACGCTCGCGACCATCCTCGCGGTGCTCGCGGGTGTCGCGATCGCCACCTCCGGCGCCTTCGCACACGACCTCTACACGCACGTCATCAAGAACGGAAACGCCTCGGCGGACAAGCAATTGAAGGTCGCGCGGATCTCGCTGCTCGGCATCGCGATCGTCGCGATGTTCCTCGCGCTCGGCGCCAAGGGCTTCAATCTCGGCTTCCTCGCCAACGTCGCGTTCGCCGTCGCGGCGAGCACCAGCCTGCCGGTGCTGCTGCTGAGCATCTACTGGAAGGGCTTCAACCGGGTCGGCGCCACGTGGGCGCTGGTCGGTGGCCTGATCGTCAGCCTCGGCCTGGTGGCGATCAGCCCGAACATCCTCGGCCCCACCGGACTCGTGCACGGGATCGATCCGATCTTCCCGCTCACCATCCCGGCCCTGGTGTCGGTGCCCGCCGGCTTCCTGTTCGCCTACATCGGTTCGCTCGTGGGCCGCGGCCGTCCCGACGCCGCCGGCACGGACTTCGCGGAGATCGAACGACGGGCGCTCATCGGCCGCTGACGCCCGGGCGCTCGATCCACATCACGCGGACGCTCGACGGGGACATCCCGCCGAGCGTCCGCGTTTTCGTCCGTCGCGCAGCCTCAGGCAGTGTGCAGAAGCCGGGACAGCGCCGCACGGCCGTCGTCGTCGAGCGGTAGCAGCGGCCCGCGTGGGTAGCCGACGCCGCGCCCCAGCAGATCCAGTCCGGCCTTGACCGTCGTGGGGAGTCCGCCGGCGACGATGAACTCGAGCAGCGGCGCCAGGTCGTCGTAGATCCGCTCGGCCTCGTCGAGCCGTCCCGACCGGACCGCCGTCAACAGGTCGATACATGCCTGTGGCCTCAGACACGGTGCGGCGGTGCACCATCCGGACGCTCCGGCCTGGAGCGCCTTCAGCACCAATGGATTGCTGCCGTTGAAGAATGGCAGCTCGCCGCCGCTCAGCTCGGTGAGGCGGTGCATGCGGGTGATGTCGCCCGTCGACTCCTTCACCATCGTGACGTTCTCGATGATGCGGAACATCTCGAAGAGCAGCTCGGGCGACATGTCGATCCCGCTCGTGGCGGGGTTGTTGTACACCATGACGGGGATGCCGATCGAGCCGGCGACCGCCGCGTAGTGCGTGGCGATCTCGCGCTCGGACAGCTTCCAGTACGAGACGGGCAGGACCATCACCGAGTCGGCGCCGGCCCGCTCGGCGTAGCGGGCGCGGCGAATCGTGTTGGCGGTCGTCAGATCCGACGCTCCGACGACGACGGGGATACGGCCATCGACTGCGGCGATGGTCGTATCGACCACCGTGTTCCACTCGCGCTCTTCGAGATACGCGGACTCGCCCGTACTGCCGAGAGGTGCGATCGCGTGAACGCCGCTCCCGACGAGACTGTCGACCAGCGCGTGGAGACGCGTCGTGTCGACGGTGTCGGACTGCGTGAAGGGGGTGACTGGGTAGGCGACGATGCCGTCGATGCTGCGGGTCATGCGGGGGTACCTCCGGGGTGGTGGGGGGTCAGGAGTCGAGCGCGTCGGGGTGCCGGACGAGCGCGCGCCGCGCGTAGTACGCGAAGTTGGCCTCGCTGCGCTTGGGCGTGAGCGTCCAGTCGTGGGCCTCCCGGGCCAGACGCTCGGGCAACTCGGCGATGGTGCCCGCCGACATCGCGAGCAACTGCAGCTTTGCCGCCCGCTCGATCAGGACGGCGAGGGAGCAGGCCTCCTCTATGCTCGCGCCGGCCACCACGTGCCCGTGGTGGGCCAGCAGCACCGCCTTCTTGTCTCCCAGTGCGGCAGTGATGATCTCGCCTTCCTCGTTGCCGACCGGTACTCCCGGCCAGTCGGGTAGGAACGCGCAGTCGTCGTACAGCGGAGCAATGTCCATCTGCGAGACCGCCAGGGGCACTTCGAGCATCGACAGTGCCGCGACGTGGAGCGGGTGGGTGTGGACGATGCACGACACGTCGGGGCGGGCGCGGTAGATCCAGCTGTGGAACCGGTTGGCCGGGTTCGCCATTCCGGCTCCCTCGAGGACCTGGAGGTCCTCGTCGACGAGCAGGAGGTTGCCGGCGGTGATCTCGTCGAAGCCGAGGCCCAGGCGCTGCGTGTAGTAGGTGCCGGGCTGCTCGGCGCGTGCGGTGATCTGTCCGGCGAGTCCGCTGTCGTGGCCCGCGTCGAACAGTGCGCGGCACGTGAGGGCGATCTTCTCGCGAGTCGTCCATTTCGGGGAAGCGAGCTGAACCGCCATCTGGTCCTGGGCTCGCTGCATCAGGGTGGTCTTGGAATCGGTGAGTGTCGTGGCCATGGTGTCTCTCCTTGCGATCGGACGAAAGGACACACTCGTGACGATAGGACACAAGGTGTCCTGAAGGCAACAGGAATCCTGGATCAGGACACGAAGTGTTACCGTGGGCGCGGCGGCCGCCTCGTCGGGAAAGGCGTGGTCCGCGGCACTTTCGGAGGAGATTGATGACGGCACTGGTGCGCACGATCCGCACGCAGCAGGGGCTCACGCTCGAGGCGCTGGCAGAGCGCACGGGCCTCACCCGGAGCTACCTGTCGAAGGTGGAACGGGGCCGCAGCACGCCGTCGATCGCTGCGGCGCTGAGCATCTCTCGGGCGCTCGACGTCGACGTGAGCCGGTTGTTCTCGGCAGCGGGCATCGAGGAGAAGGTGACGATCGAGCGCGCCGGGGAACGCGAATCCGGCGCCGACGACCGCTACCGCCCCGTCGCATCGGCGATGCTCGGCAAGGTGATGACACCGTTCGTCGTCCGGCCGGGGACCGAGTACGGCGACGAGGGCTACCGGGAGCATCCCGGCCAGGAGTTCGTGTTCGTGCACGCCGGTGCCGTCGAGATCGATTTCGACGGCCGCACCACGGCGCTGGCTACCGGCGACTCGGTCTACTTCGACGCGACCGTCCCGCATCGCATGCGGGCGCTCGGCGACGAGCCGGCCGAGACGGTGGTGGTCGTCTACGACGAGCCCGCAGCCAAGCGCGGGTAGGGCTGTCGCCGAGTGGGATTCGTCCGGAGTCGGCGCTCGATCTCACTCGCAACGGGTTCAGGTTCCGGGTCAGAAACCCCACCCGAGCACGGCCGGACGATCCGAGGCGAACGCCGAGTCGAACCGGGCCAGATCGCGATCCGATGCCGCCCGCACCCGCCCGGCGGCGGCGTACGAACGGATGCGGTGAGCCCCGAGATACAGACTGCCCAGCACGTCGAGGTCGAGTGAGATGAGGGGCGATGCGTCGGTGCGCCGACACTGCGCGCGCCCGTCACGCACCGTCAGGGCGAACGTGCCCCGGCGTCGAGATACGGGTCGCGAACCTCGACGACCGTGTCGAGGTCGTCGGCGTACGTGCGGGCCTCCAGCGCCGCGGGAACGTCGATGATCCGCAACCACAGGTCGTCGACGACACGGGTGGTGCGCACCAGCCGGGAATCGGTGAGCATCAGGCGCAGCGGATCGTCGATGGGCACGCTCGCCTCGACGTGCGCCATCAGGTCCAGCCCGCACAGCGCGCGCCACAGCGCCGCGTGCGCGCCGTCCGTCACCGCCACCAGTTCCTCGACCACCGCGGTCCTGGTGTCGTTCTCGCCTCGGCGTCGGAACATCGCGTAGCCGTCGGCGTGGAGCAGGAAGAACAGGGCCGATCCACCGTCGCGGTTGGCCTCCGGATCGGCGAAGGTGAAGTCCCAGTGCGGCTTCGGCCGCTCCTGCGCTCCCGGGGTGATGCGTCGCCAGCGATCGTAGATCTCCGGCAGGTGTCGTGCGGCCGAGGTCGCGTCGACCGCCCGGACACCGCCCGGGTCCGGAGCGTCACCGTGGAATCGTGCGAATCGGCGGTCGAACGTCACGTCGGACGAGACGGTGGCCGGGCCGTATCCGAATCGGCCGTAGATACCGGCCTCGCTCGCGGTCAGCGCGGACAGCGGCACGTCGGTGGCGGCGATGTCCCGGTGCAGATGCGCGAACATCGCACGCAGCACCCCTCGCCGCCGGTGCGTGGGCGCCACGGACACCCAGGAGACGCCGCGCACGGGCAGCTGCCGGCCACCGGGGACGGTGACCTCGAGCGGCAGGTGCGCCGCCACACCGATCGGGACGTCGTCCTCGCAGGCGAGCACGATGTCCTCGGGCCGCATCAGTGCTCTGCCGAGCGCCCGATCGTCGTCTGCCGGGTGGTAGCCGAAGGCTATCGAGTCGAGAAGCTCGATCGCCGGCCAATCGCTGTCGGTGGCGGTACGGACCTTGATGCCTGCTGCGGACGTCATGCTTGCCGATGGTGGCAGCATTCGGCGCGAAACGCCCGTGATTATTCGGGCGAGTGGTCGACTACGGGGCGGTCAGCGCTTCTTGCCGAACCGCAGCTTCCACGGCACCAAGGCCGACTCGAGCTGCACGGCGAGGCTCATCTTCGACACGCCCTCGGTGCGCTCCTCGAACCGGATCGGGACCTCGGCGATGCGCATGCCGCGGCTGGTGGTCCGGTAGTTCATCTCCACCTGGAACGAGTAGCCGTTGCTGTGGATCGATGCGACGTCGATTGCCTCGAGGGTGCGTGCGTGCCACGCCTTGAAGCCGGCGGTCGCGTCCTTCACACCCAGCCGCAGGATCGCGTTGACGTAGAAGTTGGCCCACGCCGACAGCGCCTTGCGGTGCCACGGCCAGTCGCTCGCGACCGCGCCGCCCGGGACGTACCGGGAGCCGAGGACGACCGCGGCGTCGGTGGTGGTCAGCGTGCTGATCATCTGGGGGATGACCTCGGCCGGGTGCGAGAGGTCGGCATCCATCTGGATGACGATGTCGGCGCCGTCCTCGAGTGCGCGCGTCATGCCGGCGACGTAGGCGCGTCCGAGGCCGTCCTTGACGGTGCGGTGCAGCACCCGGATCGGGATCGGCCCGTCGATCGCCAGCTTCTCGGCGACCTCTCCGGTGCCGTCGGGGGAGTTGTCGTCGACGACCAGCAGGTGCAGGTTCGGTACCTCCAACGCCGCCAGCCGCTCGACGAGTTTCGGCAGATTGTCGCGTTCGTTGTACGTGGGTACAACGACGGTCGTCTTCGGCGAGCTGGTGTTCATGGTGCCTTCCTGGTGATCACACGGTGTCGTCTCCGGCAAATCGAGTGTGGTCATGAATGCAAGCGAAGGCAACTTACCTGGGGGTTTCCAGGTGTTCACGGGGCTATTGGGCGATGTTCACCATCCAGGAGACGCCGAACCGGTCGGCGCAGGCCCCGAACGTATCGCCCCACATCTGCTTCTCGAACGGCACCTGGACGGTGCCCGCCGAGGACAGCTTGTCCCAGTAGCCGCGAAGCTCCTCGGCGTCGTCGCCGCTCAGGCTCACCGCCATGTCGGTGCCGACCTTGTGTTCCATCCCGGGCGGCGTGTCCGCACCCATGATCGTGAAACCGCTGTCGGTCTCGAGCATCGCGTGCATGATCTTGTCGCCGTCGTCCGGCGCACCGAGCTCGCCGAACGTGGTCATGTTCAGGGTGCCGCCGAAGATGCTCTTGTAGAACTCCATCGCCTCGCGGGCATTGCCGGCGAAGCTGATGTAGGGATTGAGGCGAGAGGCCACGGGATGCTCCTAGGATCGTCCGGAAACTGTCGATCGGTGACGCGGAACTACTCTTCGCTGCCACGACGGTACCGCCCATCGGTTCGCGTCGGGACGGTTCGAGGGGACCGCCACGGCGGCACGGCGGCGAGCGTGACGGCCCGCAGCACCCACTCGGCGGGTCCGTACGGATGTCCCCGCAGCCAGAGGCGACTGGCCGCCATCTGGACGAGGAACACGACCGGCACGACGGCGATCACCGCGAGCGGCGGCAGCCGATCGACGAGACCGAGGCCGTACCCCGTGAACAGGACACCCAGCAGCAGCGACTGCACCAGGTAGTTGGTCAGTGCCGCCTTGCCCATCGGCGCGAGCGCCGTCTCGACCCGGCGGCCGACGGCGGTACGGAACACCAGCAGTGCGGCCACCACGTATGTCGCGGTGAGTGCGGGCGCCGTCAGCTGTCCGAATCCGAACGCGACCGTCTCCAGTCCGCCTCCCGGTGCGTACGCGGCGCCGAGGGCGTACGTCGCGGCACCGATCAGGCCGATCGGCAGGCCGAACATGAGAATGCGCTTCATGGCGTCCCGGTAACGCTCGGGATCCGCGAACACCTCCAGCCGGCCGGCGGCGAAGCCGAAGAAGAACATCGCCATCGCGCTCGGACCCTGCAGCAGCCAGAGGGCGGCGAGCGTGTCCGGCAGATGCCCCGAATGGAAGGCGAGGGTCGCGGCCGCGTCGCCCTGGAACGCCGAGAGCTTGCCGGCCGCGTCGGATGCGGACGAGCCGGTGACGTCGCCGGCGGCCAGCTGCGCGATGCCGAGGAGCATCCACACCGCGGACGACGCGACGATCAGCAGCGCCCCGAGCCGGAGCGCGGTCGTCGGCGAGACGTTCCGGCAGGCCAGGAGGACGAGCCCGAGGAGGGCGTAGGTGGCGAGGATCTCGCCGTAGTAGAGGGCGGCTCCGTGCAGCAGTCCGATCACCAGCAGCCCGCCCTGTCGGCGCAGCATTCGCGGAACGAACCCGCGCCCGGCCCGCTCCGCGGCGGCCATCTGCAGGGTGAAGCTGTAGCCGAACAGGAACGAGAACAACAGATAGAACTTGGTCTCGAACAGCAGCGACACGACGAAGCGCACGGCGTGATCGATCCCGGAATCGAAGCCGGGGTTCGTTTCCGTCGACGCGTAGTACGGGTCGGCGAACGCCCAGATGTTGACCGCCAGGATGCCGAACAGGGCGAACCCGCGCAGCGCGTCGACGTTCTGCAGGCGGCGGACGCGTTCCGGGGCCCGCGACGTCGTCCCGGTCACGACGCGGCGCCCGGAGGAGCTGGCTGACGATGCGGCGGAGCACTGCCGCCTGCGCCTCGGGCCGGAAGTTCGGATCGGCCGCGACGCGGGCGAACATGCCGTCGACGAGCGCGGCGATCCAGGTCGCCGCGTCCTCGGCGGTGAGGTCGGTGTCGAGCTGTCCCGCGGCCGCGGCGCGTTCGAGCAGATCCTCGAGGCCTTGCCGGAAACTCGCGTCGTTGGCCTTGAACCGCACCGCGACGTCGTCGTCGCGGTGGGCGAGCGCCGAGATCTCCAGCGCCAAACCGGAGTAGGTGGAGTCGGCCGCGAGGCGGCAGACGTCGTCGAGGAGGACCAGCAGCGCGCCGAACGGGTCGTCCGCCGCGGCGAGCCCCGCGACCGACGACGCGGTTTCGGTGCCGTCACGCTCGATCAGCGCCAGCAACACCGCCTGCTTGGTCGGGAAGTAGTGGAAGAGGTTCCCGGAGCTCATGCCCGCCAGCGCGCAGATGTCCGCCGTGCGGGTCGCGTGGTACCCGCGCTCGGCGAAGCACCGGGCCGCAGCGTCGAGTAGCTCGGTCCTCTTGGCCTCACGTGCTGCCTCGTCGACGATTCGCATGCGCGCTCCCCAGGTCCGTAATTAATAAATTGAGTGATCACTTAATTGATAGCCTTCGTGGGACCCGGAGGCAAGACCGGGGTCGAGATCCGGGTGTTCACCGATGTTCCGGCGTCGACGACCGCCATAGGTTCGACGGCATGCGCTCACCACTTCTCCTGTCGGGCCTCGCTGTCGGTACCGTGCTGCTTGTGGCCGGCTGTTCGGCGTTCGCTCGCATCGATGCCCTCCAGGACGATCTGAACGCCCTCACCGGCGCGGGTGTCGCCGGTGCCGTCGGCACCGTGGACGCCGACCGGACGACGATCGTCGTCACCAGTGGCGTCGGCGACCGGGCGACCGGGGAGCCGATGCCCGACGCCGGCCGGATCCGGATCGGCAGTGTCACCAAGCCGTTCACCGCCACGATCGTGATGCAGCTCGTGTCCGAAGACCGGGTGCAGTTGGACGCGCCGATCGACACGTACCTGCCGGGAGTGCTGAGCGCGAACGGCACCGACGGCCGAGCGATCACGGTCCGTCAGCTCCTGCAGCATCGCAGTGGAATTCCCGAGTTTGCCGGCGAGCCGAGCGCCGACGAGCTGGTGGCGGCGGCCCGGAACACGACCCTCGCGCCGGCCGAGGCCGTCGCGATCGCGCTGCGGCAGCCGCCGCAGTTCGAACCCGGCACCCGCTTCGCCTACACGAACACCAACTACATCGTGTTGGGGATGCTCATCGAACGAGTCACCGGCCGTGTCTATTCCGACGAACTCGATTCGCGCATCATCGGTCCGCTCGGCCTGTCCGACACGTACCTCCCGGGTCCCGGGGAGACGGAGATCCGCGGCGACCACCCGCACGGCTACCAGTCGACGCCCGACGGAGTAGTCGACGTCTCCCGGATCGAGCCGTCGATTCCCTGGGCGGCCGGGGCGCTGGTGTCGACGGGACACGACCTCAACACGTTCTGGCGCGCGCTGCTCGGCGGAAAGCTGGTTCCGGCGGCACAACTCGACGAGATGACGACGCCGCAGTCCGGTGCGAGCGAGGAGGAGGGTCGCGGATACGGGTTGGGCGTGGGATCGACCGATCTTCCGTGCCGGACCCGCTACGTCGGCCACAGCGGTGGAATTCCCGGCTACTACACGACTTCCGGGGCGACGAGGGACCGGGCCGTGACGATCGTGCTGACACAGGCGCCGGAAACGCGGCCCGACCTCGAGAAGATGCTCGCGCACGCGCTGTGCCCGTGACGACTTCGTGTGCGAGGGCGCTAGTGTGTCGGCACGGGAGGTGGGCCATGGGTGGCGCGGGACGGTTGGTCGTCGCGATGCAGGTGTCCGCGGACGGCTGTGTGAACAGCGAAGTGCCGGGCGCGGACTGGCAGTTGTGGAACTGGGGGCCGCAGTGGCCGTGGAGCGCGGACCTGCGGGCCTCGTTCAACGGCCTGCTGGTAGGTGCATCAGGGATCCTGCTGAGTCGGCCGATGGCGGACGAGGGATACCTGGGGCACTGGGAGCGGATGGCTGCCCTTCACCCCGGCGACACGGACTGGGAGTTCAGCCGGACGATCGGGGCACTGCCCAAGTTCGTGGTGTCCCGGGCGGGGGCCCGGAGCGGCAGTGGCCGCGTACCGAGGTGCTCGACGGCGAACTGGCCGACACCGTCGCGCGGGTGAAGGAGCTGGCGGGCGGGACTCTGCTGTGCTTCGGGGGAGCGGGGCTGGTCTCCGCGCTGCTGCGCGAGGGGCTGGCCGAGGAGCTGCGACTGTTCGTCAACCCCGGGTTCGCGGGGGCGGGCACCAGCGTGTTCGGGCCGTGGCTGGTGGAGCACCGGTACCGCTCCGGGGGCGCGGCGGTGCATGACTGCGGGATCGTCGAGAGCCACTGGTCACGGGGATGACCGTGGACGCCCATCGCACCGACACTTCTCCGCAAGGGGAACCCTGATGACTGAAAACACAGCGGACGCAGATGCTTCCGTGGATCCGTCTCCGACCTCTCCGCCGCCACCGCGCAGGCGGCGCCGATTGAAGCGGGTCGCGGTCTCGGCCCTGGCCGCCGTCGTCGTGCTCGGTGCCGGGGCCTTCGGGGCGGCGGCCGCGCTGGACATTCCGGCGCCGCCGACCCTCGTGCACCTGCTGACCGACGCGCCGTCGACCCAGGGGCAACTTTTCGCCGCCCGGACGGTCGCGGCGCCCGCGCAGGCGCGACCCCTGCCGGTGCACCCGGCCCCGCTACCGGAGACGGTGCCCTGGAAGGGCGGAGCAGATCACCGTCGCCGAGTTCCTGGACACCACGCACTCCAACGCGTTCGTGGTGCTCCGCGACGGTGCGATCACGCACGAGTGGTACCGGGACGGCGTCGGCCCGACGACGCCGAACGCGTCGTGGTCGGTGGCGAAGTCGATGGTCTCGCTGCTGGTCGGTCGGGCGATCGAGTCCGGCAAGCTCGCCGAGGACGAACGGCTCGTGGACGTGCTACCCGATCTTGCGACCGGTGGGCCGTACGACTCGATCACGATCCGCGATCTGCTCGACATGGCGTCCGGCGTCGACGTTTCCGAGAACTACAACCCGTACTTCCCGTTCACCGGCACGGCGCGGATGTACCTCACGACGGACCTCGCCGGGTTCGTCCGTGATCACCGTGGACTGCAGTTCGATCCGGGCACCGAAGGGGAGTACCGCAGCGTCGACACGCAGCTGCTCGGACAGGCGGTGGCCGCCGTCGAGGGCCGTCCGCTCGGCGAACTGCTCGAGAGCGGTATCTGGGGCCCGATCGGCGCGGAGGACGACGCGACCTGGAACCTCGACCGGGCCGGCGGCCAGGAGAAGGCGTTCTGCTGCATCAACGCGACCGCCCGCGACTTCGCGAAGGTGGGGCAGCTGGTGCTCGACGGTGGTCGTGTCGGGGACGCGCAGGTGGTCCCGGACGCATGGATTCGTCGACTGAGTACCCCGGCGGCCCAAGCGGTTTCGGGTTGGGGATACTCGGCGCAGTGGTGGCATCCCACGGGCGGCAACGGCCGGGACTTCTCCGCGATCGGTGTCTACGGCCAATACATCTATGTGGATCCCGCGTCGCGCACTGTCGTCGTCAAGCTCAGCGACCACGGCACCGAACAGGACGAGATCGACACGATCGACGTGTTCCGCGCGCTCGCGGCGTCGTAGGAAATGGAAGACCCGGGCGGTCCTGGTCGGGGTCAGGACCGCCCGGGCGTCTGGGGGGCGAGCGTCAGAAGTTGAGCTTCTTCGCCAGCTTTGCGATCGTCATCTGCTCGAGGCCGATGCCGTCGGCGAGGTAGGCGATCGGGCCGCCGTAGTCGGCGCGCATCTGCGCGAGTCCGGCGTCGAGGTAGCTCTTGTCGACGTTCAGGACGGGCTCGAGGTTGAGCGCGGCCTGGTCGCCGAGGCCGCCCCGGATCTGGGCGAGCGTGGCCGCGTTCGAGTCCGCCAGGTACTGGTTGCTGAGGAGGTAGTCGTCGGCGATGGTCTGTTCCTGAACGCCCGAGATGGTGAGGAGCACGGCGGCGATCCAGCCGGTGCGGTCCTTGCCGGCGCTGCAGTGGATCAGTATGGGGCCGGTGCTGTTCGCGATGTCGGTGAGTAACTCCTTGAAGCCCGCGCGCTTCGCCGGGTCGGTGACGTAGCTGCGGTAGGTGTTCTCCATGAACTGCCGACCCTCGTCGGGCGACTGGAGCGTCGTCGCCAGCGCGATCAGGTCGCCGGAGTCGATCGGGATGTTCTTGTAGTCGGCTCCCGCCGGAAGCTTGTCGGCGCCACCGGTCTGCGGATTGGCGATCTCGTCCGTACCACGAAGGTCGTAGATGTGGGCGACCTTCAGCGACGACAGGGTCGCCAGGTCCTCGTCGCTGGCGGATGCCAGATCGTTCGAGCGGTAGATCACGCCACGCTTCAGGTGGCGGTTGGCGAGGGCCTCGTAGCCGCCGCCCTCGTTTCCGGCGACGTCGCGGAAGTTGGCGATCGATGCCAGGCGCGGCGTCGGGGCGAGGTGGACATCGGCCGAGCCGGAGCCGAGGGATCCCAGCGCACCCGCAGGGAGTTGCGGCGTGGGCGATGGAGTGGCGGTGGTGGTCGGGTCCGGGGTGGTGGTCGCGCCCGGATGGAGCCGAGGGATCCCAGCAACTCCGCAGGGATTTGCAGCGTGGGCGACGGAGTGGTGGTGGTCGGGTCCGGGGTGGTGGGTGGCGTGGTCGTGTCCTGTGCGGAGGCGATCATGTTGGCGGAGAGGAGCATTCCTCCGGCGAGGAGCAGGGCGGTGGCGGACCGGGTGGTCCGCACGCGTAACGGGCTGGTGCCCTTCATGTGGGGTGTCCTTTCGTGGTGGTGTTTCACGGGGCGACGTCGGCGGCGCCGGTGAATCCGTATCGGTCGCAGGGGCCGATGATGCCGACCTCGAACAGGCCGGAGCCGACGTGGGTCCGACCGTCTTCGGTCAGCGTGAACCGGGCGAGGTTGTCGACCGGACAGAACAGCTTCTTCCACGGTTCGATGTCGGCGACCTTCTCACGCAGACCCTGCACGACCAGTTCGCCCTGCCACATGCCGTGCCGCCAGTCCTGCTCGAGCCCGTAGCCCGTACCCACACCCAGGTAATGGGGGAGGAGCGGTTCGCAAGCGACGGTGAGGATCTCGTCGGGTTTGCCGTAGCCACCGGGGCGGTGGAACTCGAGCGTTCCGTAGGCTACCTCACGTCCGCCGGAGACGAACGCCAAATCGTGTTCGGGCCGGCCGAGCCATTCGGGTTCCCGCGAGCGATCCGTCCACACCCGGGTGGCGTCCTCGATGATCCGTCGGCCGTGGCGGTCCTCCTGCATGATCGCGACGATCGAGAACTCGTCGAACTGCATGATGGTGTAGATCCAGAAGAAGTTCTGCTCGGCCGCGAGCGCCGGATCGGCGCGGCGGCCGGGCGGTTCGGCCTCGCCGACGGGCGCACGCCCCACGAGCGGTCGCGGTTGCCGCGCCAGGTGTCGGGGTGACGGGGATCGTCTCGCCGTCGACGGTCAGTGTCCCGGACCACCGCCCGGTCTGTACGAAGCGTTGGGTGTCGAAGGTGACGCGTTCGAGTTGGCGGTGGAAATGCCTGGCCTCCAAGGCTGCCGGGACGTCGGATTCGAAGACGAGGTCGAACGACAGGTCCGGCGCCTCGGAGGTGGGTTCGAGGACGACCCTGAGGCGGTGCAGGCCCTCGAGGACCTCGATGCGCAGCGGGCCGACGGTGACGTCCATGCGGTCCGACCCGAGGGCCTTCGACGCGCGGGCGACGATGTGGTCGTCGCCGCGGCGCAGGACCGCGAAGCCGTCCGTGACACCGAGATTCGGGTACTGGCCCAGCCCGACAATGAGGAACAGGGGTTCGCCGTCGTAGTCGAGGCCGGGGTGGCAGTTGAAGTAGTAGCGGTCGTAGAAGTTCCGATCGGAGGTGCCGACATGCCGGATCGGTTCGGCGATCTGGTGGACCGGGAAATCGTCCATCGGGGAGAGCATCAGGCCGCTCCTTCGCTGTCGATGCGGTTCCAGTAGGTGCCGGCGAGCATGTCCTCGAGCGTTTTGCGGTGCAGGATCATGTCGTCGGGGTCGGCGGGGGCTTCGGCCTGGCCGAAGGCGACGGCGCGGCACTGGACGCGGAACATGATGATCGCGTGCCGCAGCGCGGCGTAGAGGGTGTAGAAATCGAGATCCGCGGCTGTGTACCCGGTCAATTCGCGGTACGTGTCGGTGACGTCGTCGCGGCGCAGGAAATCGGGCAGGCCGGGCAGTCCGGCCATGGCGGCGAGGTCTTCGAAGAACCTGTGGATGAAGATCATCCAGGCCAGGTCGAGCTCGCGGGGGCCCAGGGTGGCCATCTCCCAGTCCAGGACGGCGGCGGGTTCGAAGTCGCGGTAGATGATGTTCCCGATGCGAGAGTCGCCCCAGCACAGCACGGCCGGGCCGGCCGGGGCGGGCCGGTGCTGCTCGAGCCAGTCGAGTGCGCGTTCGATGAGCGGCGAGCGGGGGCCGCTCTCGGTTGCCCATTCGTAGTAGCGGCGTTGGCCGTCGACGTGTGCGCGCAGGGCGGCGTCGGCGGTGACGGTATCGGTCCCGGGGTGGGGGTTCAGGCTCGGGAACAGTTGTGCGGGTGCGGGTATGGCATGCAGTTCTGCGAGCACGCGGACCGAGGTGTCCTGCAGGCGTCGGCGGTCGGCGGGGGAGCCGTCGGACAGCCAGGATCCGCCGAAGTTGTAGGGCATCACGTCGGGCGGGACCTGCCCGTCACGGCGTTCCATCACGAAGAACTCCCCGCCGAGCGCATCCGAGGAGGTTTCGGACCAGTACACCCGAGGCACCGGCACCGACGAATGCGCCCGACCGCCTTGATCACCTGGTACTGCTGGTCCAGGTCATAGGACGGGAAGATCGGCACCCCCGACGGGGCAGGCGCGATCCGCGCCACGAGGAAGTGATGGCGCCGCTCGTCGCCCTCGTTCCACAGTGCGTCGAACAGGATCGTCTCGTTCGACATCCCGTTCGCGGCCGGAACCTGGACGTCGGTGACCTCGGGGTCGGCGCCGGCGGGGAGCTTGGTGCCCAGCCAGGCCTGCAGGCGGGTGGCGAGCTCGGCGGGGTCGGTGCGGGAGGCGACGGGCCGGGCTACCTGGGAGAAGTCTTGATCCCCGGTTGTCTTCTCGGAACTCATGGCGACCTTTCGACGGTCGGAGGCGCGCAAGGCCTCACGTGCGTTGAAATTCGGTGCGGCACAGCGGGTACAGCGAGTTCTGGTTGCGGCCCCGGTACGTCTCTCGGGGCGCACAGGGCGCTAGTCGATACATTGCGTATCGTCTATGTCGTGACACAATGTAACGACCATCACACTTCGACGCAAGGGGTCACCTCGATGTCCAGGAAGCGGCAGGCGCAGCACCGGCTGGGGCCGCAACGAGACCCTGCGATCGACGAGGCCGTGCTGCGGGCGACGCGGGAGCTACTGATCGAGAACGGCTACGCCGGGACCTCGATCGACGCGATCGCCACGCGCGCCGGTGTGGGTCGGCCGACGATCTATCGGCGCTGGCCGTCGAAGGCGCACATCGTGCACGACGCGGTCTATCCGGTGATGGAGTCGGAGAATGTGTCCGACGATCTCGAGATCGCCGAGGAGATCGGCCGACTGACGTACGGCGCGGTCGCGCTGTTCGGCGATGCGGCTGCGCGCGAGGCCGTGCCGGGGCTGATGAGCGAGGGCCGCGGCGACCCGGAATTGCGCAAGGCTCTGGTGACGGACCAGATCGAGGTGATCCGCGAGGAACTCGGCGACCGGATCGCCCGGGCGGTCGATGCCGGTGAACTCCGTGAGGGCATCGACGCGGACACCCTCCTCGACGTGATCGCCGGTGCCGCGATCTTCGCGCAGTCGGCGCGCGACGTCCAGGACCAGCAGCGGCTGGCGTCGACGCTCGTCGACCTGGTGCTGAACGGCGTGCTGCCGCGCTGAGGCCGGATCGGTACCTACCCGCGATCCCACTCCACCAGAAGCGAATTGGGTCCGCGCAGGGCGACGCCCACCTGGCTCGTGACCCGCGCCTGCTCGGCCGCGCCTTCCTGCAGGCGCATGCCGGGCAGGCGGTCGAGCAGGATGGTCAGCGCCGTGTTCAGTTCGGCGAGCGCCAGCCAGCTTCCCGCACAGCTGTGCGGACCCTGTCCGAACGCGAGCATCGACGTGCTCCGCCGGGTGATGTCGAAGCGGTGCGGATCGTCGTGGACCGCCGGATCGCGTAGCGCAGCGTTGATCGAGAAGATCATCGGTGTGAGCGCGGGGATCTCGATCCCGTTCCATGTGGTCGCCTCCGGGCACGCCCGTGGCAGCAGGCCCACCGGCGGCTCCCAGCGCAGGCCCTCCCAGATCGCCCACTGGATGTGCTCGGCCGGGTCGGACCGCAGTAGATCCATCTGGTCGGGGTGGGTGAGCAACGCGGACAGGGTGTTTCCGAGTGCGAGCATGGTCGTGTCGGCGCCGGCCGGGAACAGCAGACGCAGGAACGACAGGATCTGCTCGTCGTCGAGCGTCTCGCCCTCCGCCGACTCGGTGACGAGCATCGAGATCAGGTCGTCGCCGGGGTTGCGTCGGCGCTCGGCGAGGATCGGGGTGACGTGGTCGGTGAACTCCTGCGACGCGCGCATGGCCGCCTCGGGGTCCATCGGGAAGTAGAACAGGTCGTGGGCCCAGCGGTGCACGGTCGCCTCGTCCTCGACGGGCAGCCCGAGCAGCCGGCTGATGATCAGTACGGGATAGCGGGTGGTGAACTCCGCGACCAGATCGGCGGTGCCGCGATCGGCGAACCGGTCGATCAACTCGTGCGCGAGGGGTACGAGGATCGGTTCGATGTAGGACGCGATCCTGCTGCGGCGGAACGGCGGCGAGACGATGGCGCGGCTGACCCTGTGCTCGCGACCGGCCATGCACTGCAACGTCTTCCCCAGTACCGGGCCGGTGGTCATGGGATAGATCGCGGAGGCGGGAAAGGTCTCCTCGTCCTTGAAGGCGGCCGACACGAGGTCGTGGGTGAGCAGCAGGACGGCCTTGACCCCGGCGAACGGGACCACGGCGTAAGGCTTCTCGGCGCGCAGGCGCTCGAGGATCGTGTGGACCTCCGGGGCGTCCTGGAACGCGAAGTCGACCCCCTCGATGTCGACGGTGTCGAGCAGGGACGGAGCGGTCATCGGGCGGAACCCTTCCAACAGGGCGACACGAATATTCGTGTCACATGAGCCGAATATCGGTTACAGTGCCGAGGGTAGGAGGAAACATGGACCGTGACAAGGGTGGAAGTGGATCGCCGCCGACCGATCGCGTCGTGGCGGTCGTCGAACTGCTGGCCGGGCGTGAGATGCCTTGCACGATCGCCGAGATCGCGGACGGGCTGCAACTGAGCCGCTCGACCGTCGGCGCGGTGCTCGGTGCGCTCGATACGCACGGCTGGGTGCAGCGGGGGCCGGATCTTCGGTATCGGTTGGGATCGCGGCTGGCCGGGGTCGCCGAGGCGGCACGGGCGGCGATGGGCGCACCGCCCGGCCTCGACGACGCCCTGACGCGCTTGGCCGCACAGGTCGACTGTGGGGCGGCGCTCGGTGTGGTGTCCGCGACCGAGCTGACGTTCGTGGCGGTCGACGCGGGGCGGGGCGACTGCCGGCGGGCATCGCCGCGGGGGCGCGGCTGCCGTTGCTGGCACCCGCGGGCGCGGCGGTGCTCGCATTCGCGGACGAGGCTCGGCAGCGGCGATGGCTGGGTACCGTCCCGCGGGAGGCGCAGGCCGAGACCGCGGCGGTGCTCGAACGGATTCGGACGACGGGTGTGGGTGTGTGGGGCATCGGTGCTGCCGATCCCGGCACGCTCGATGTCCTCGCCGACGTGGTCGAACTGCTCGCCGCGGATCCGTCGCAGCACACCCTTCGCGCGAGGGTCCTGGCGCTGCTCGGGGAATCAGTGGACGCCCTTACAGCGCAAGGGATCTCGGAGGTGGAGAAACTCTGCCGATCAGCTACCTCGTCGCGCCGGTGTTCGACGCCGATGGTCGCGCGGTGTGGGAATTGCAGATCGGCCCGTTGCGTTCCGCGGTCACGCCCGAGGAACGTGCACACTACATCGAACAACTGACCCGAACCGCTCGGGAACTGGATGCGAGAACAGGAGTGAACACATGAGTGCTGCCGCCGACCTGGTCACGGAGTTCTGTGGTCTGTGGTCCGACCCGGACCCCGCCGTGATCGCCGAGTACTTCACTGAAGATGCTGTGTACCACAATATTCCGATGGATCCGGTGAAGGGCCGCGATGCCATCCGGGAGTTCCTCGAGGGCTTCCTGGCGACGTTCGACGGTATCGACTTCCGGATCCACAAGCAGGTCGAGGCGGGCGGCGTCGTGATGAACGAGCGCACCGACGTGCTCCGTGGGCTCGGTAAGGAGACCCCGCTGCCGGTCATGGGTGTGTTCGAGGTGGTGGACGGCAAGATCGCGGCGTGGCGCGACTACTTCGACATGGGCGCCGTCACCGCGGCATTCGAGGGCTGATTCGCCTCGCGGGTGCGTGAAGCTACACAATCTGCGCGCAAAAAAACAGACCTTACGCAATAGTTGGACGTCCTATAACGTGCGTCACATGAGTGAGGATCCGCGCACCGACACCGTCGACGGAGTGCTCCGGCGGGCCGCCGCCAGGCAGCCTGGTCGCATTGCTCTGACCTTCGACGGCCGCACCTGGACGTACCGCGAACTCGACGACGCCGTCACCCGCGCCGCCGGGCGCCTGCTCGATCTCGGGCTCGCGACCGGCGACCGGGTGGCGGGGTACGGCGTCAACTCCGACGCGTACGTCATAGGCTTCCTGGCCTGTGCCCGCGCCGGCCTGGTCCACGTTCCCGTGAACTACGCGCTCACCGGCAGCGAACTGCGGTACCTGCTGACGCAGTCCGGAGCGCGGGCCGTGCTCGTGGACCCCGCGCTGGGCGCCAACCTCGAATCGGTGCAGACAGAGCTCGACGACGTCGAGCACGTCGTACCGCTGCGTGACGCCTCCGGATCGCTGCTCGAGTCCGCGCGGGCCGGCGACGTCCCGCAGTTGGGTGCGAGTGCGTCGGCCGGCGACCTGGTCCAGCTGCTTTACACCTCCGGGACCACGTCGAAGCCCAAGGGCGCCATGATGACTCACGGCGCACTTGTCCACGAGTACGTCTCGTCGGTGATCGCGCTCGGGCTCGACGCCGACGACAACCCGCTGATCTGCATGCCGCTCTACCATTCGGCGGGGATGCACGTGTTCATGCTTCCCTACCTGTCGGTGGGGGCGACCGTGCACCTGATGCAGGCGCCCGACATCCCCGAGATCCTGCGTCGTATCGAGGCGGATCGGATCGGCTCGCTGTTCCTCGCGCCGACGGTCTGGGTCCCGCTCGCCGGCCACCCGGATCTCGACACCCGCGATCTGTCGTCGCTGAAGAAGGCGCAGTACGGTGCGTCGATCATGCCGGTCACCGTGCTGAACCGCCTCCGGGAGCGGTACCCGGATCTCGGCTTCTACAACTGCTTCGGGCAGTCGGAGATCGGGCCGCTCGCCACCGTGCTCGGACCCGAGGACCACGAGGAGCGTCCGTCGTCGTGCGGGCGGGCAGTGTTCTTCGTCGAGACCAGGGTGGTCGACGCCGACGGAAACGACGTGCCCGACGGCGAGTCGGGGAGATCCTCTACCGCTCTCCGCAGCTGTGCCAAGGGTATTGGGAGAACCCGGAGGCCACCGCGGAGGCGTTCCGCGACGGCTGGTTCCACTCCGGCGACATGGTGACCCGTGACCCCGCGGGGTTCATCACGGTCGTGGACCGCATCAAGGACGTGATCAACACCGGTGGCATCCTCGTCGCGTCACGTGAGGTGGAGGACGCCCTCTACACGCATCCCGCGGTGGCTGAGGTGGCCGTCATCGGCGTCCCCGACGAGAAGTGGATCGAGGCGGTGACGGCGGTCGTCGCGCTGCGCGACGACGCCGACCCGGACGCGGTCACCGCCGACGTGCTCATCGAGCACGTCCGGCAGCAGATCGCGCCCTTCAAGGTGCCCAAGCGAATTCGCTTCGTCTCCGCCCTGCCGCGCAACCAGAGTGGCAAGCTCCTCAAGCGGGAGCTGCGCAGCGAGGTCGTCGGGTAGGCAAATTTCACCCGGATGAAATGTGGGGCCTCGCGCTGATCTGTCTTGCTGACATCTTCTCGATGTGGGGATATTGACGATGCGGGGCACCCGCATCCGTATAGCAGAGAAGTCAGGAGACCCACGTCATGAGCGCACCCGGCACGGACAGCAAGCCGCGTTTCGAACTGTCACCCCGCATGCTGGCTGCGGCGGTCCTGACGATCCTGGCAGCGATCTTCATCCTCCAGAATCGGAACAGCACCTCCATCGATCTGTTCTGGGTGTCGGTGCAGTCACCGCTGTGGCTGACGCTCATCGTCGTCTTCGCGGTCGGCTGGGTCACGGGTCTGTTGATGGCCCGCCGCGCCAAGAAGGCCTGACCCGGCGGGTTCACTCGGTCCTCGGTCGACCATTCAGCTTCTTCATCGTCGGGTGCGCTGCCGCGCAACCAGAGCGGCAAGCTGCTCGAGCGCGAGATGCGGGGCGAGCTCGACCCGGCCTGGCAGACGCGGCGACCGGAGTTGCCACTACCAGGTGGTGGCAACTCCGTTGTCGCGCAGCCATATCTGTGGATCGACCTGGGAGCCGTCCGGATCCCACGTTTCGAAGTGGAGGTGCGGGCCGGTGGACTGTCCGCGGTTGCCGACCGTGGCGATCTGCTGACCGGCGACGACGCGGTCACCGACGTCGGCGGTGAAGGTGTCGACGTGGCCGTACACGGTGATGGAGCCGTCGTCGTGCTGGACGCGGACCCACTGGCCGAAGCCGGACGCCGGGCCGGCGTTGATGACGACACCGTCCGCGGCCGAGTAGATCGGCGTGCCCAGGCTGGCGCCGATGTCGATGCCGTTGTGATGCGTTCCCCAGCGCGGGCCGTAGGACGAGGTGAGGACGCCCGACACGGGCTGGACGTAAAGGGCACGGGGCGGCGGCGCGATGACCGGTGCCGGCATGGGGGCGGAACCGGTGCTGGCGCGGGCGCGGGCGCCGGGGCCGGTGCTGGTTCCGGCGCGGGCAGCGGCAGGGGCATCGGCGCCGCCTGCGGAGCGGGAGCGGGCGCGGGTGCGAGCAGCTTCGGTGCCGGCGTCCACTGCCCGGCTGACGGTGGTGTCCACGCCTGCTGTGCGGTGTCGGACAGGGCCGGGACGTTGATGCCGGGCAGGAACTGGCCGGCGGGCAGCTGGAGCTGGACGTTGCCGGCTTCGGGCAGGCGCAGGGGCGCGGCGGAGGCGGTGGCGGCGCCGATCTGCACGCTTCCCGCGAGCAGCGCACCTGTCGCGACGGCGACGGCCGCGGCCTTCAGCGAACGGTGACCGCGGACGGTCGTGGCAGTCTGGAATTCGGAACTAATCGTCCTGTGGTGATTGGCCACAGTGGTTACCTCATTTGTGGTCTCTGGTCGGTGCTGTGGGCGGCGACCTCGGATCTTCGTCACGGAAAGGTAACAAAGAGGTATCGATACGTCTAGCGTGACCGAATCTTTACCTTCATGCTTTAAAGAACCAACCGGTTTTCAGGAAAGCTGCTGGTCGAAGCCCTATCGGACCCAGTTCAGGCCTATCGCCGGTCGGCAAAGGCGTCATGCCGACCTTTTGGTTTCACCAGGCCGCGTGGCGGTATGCCGAGGTAGGGGACTGGTCGGCCTGTGATGGTGCTCAAATTACGTCACTGTGACATGGGGCGCGGGTGGGGCCGATCGGAGGTGGGCGAAGCCAAGATCGACGACGCCCGGTTTCGAGGAACTTTCGCGGGACTCTGTGACGGTCATCTCCCGATTGCGCAGTCCGGAGCGGGAACGGATCCCGAGACTCCGGAAGATCGAGCGGAAGCTAGCCCTTCAACTTCTTCATCGTCAGGTGCGACTCGATCTTCGAGATCGCGGGCTGCTCCATCAGCTTGGTGCGCAGGAACACCTCGAACGCGTTGAGGTCGGCGACCGCGACGCGGATGAAGTAGTCGGGCAGGCCGATCATCCGGCGGAACTCGACCACCTCGTCGAAGGCGCCCACTTCGTTCTCGAACTGCTCGACGGTCTTGCGGTCCTGCGACACGATCTCGGCGTTGACGATCACCTCGCACCCGCGTCCGACCGCATCGGCATCCACGAGCGCCTGATAGCCGACGATGACACCGTCGGCCTCGAGGCGCCGTACTCGCCGAAGGCACGGTGACGGCGTCAGCCCGACACGATCGGCCAGTTCGGCATTCGTGAGCCGGGCGTTGGAGCGCAGCTCACGCAATATTGCGCGATCGAGATCATCCACAGCAGAATATTGCGCCGAACCGCCGGTTCAGGCAATATCCGGCAATCAAATGCCACTGGTTCGGCACTATTATTGCCTCGTGACCAGCGCGTTTTCCGACCAGGGCCTCCGAGCCTTCCCCGCCGAGTCGCGCCGGTCCGACATCCGCGCCGCGGCCCGCGACACCGTCTCGGTCGGGTTCGGGCTGTTCCCGCTCGGCCTGGCGTTCGGTCTGCTGCTCGTCCAGTCCGGGTTCCACTGGTGGTGGGCCCGATCTTCTCGCTGACGATCTACGCGGGTTCGCTCGAGTTCCTCGCGATCGGGCTGATGCTCGCGGTCACGCCCCTCGCCTCGGTGGCGATGACGACGTTCCTCGTCAACTTCCGCCACGTCTTCTACGGTCTGTCCTTTCCACTGCATCGGGTGAAGGGACCGACAGCGCGGCTCTACAGCATGTACGCCCTCACCGACGAGGCGTACGCCGTCACCGCGGCCAAGGATCCGCACTCGCTCAGTAGCCGACGCATCCTCTTCATCCAGGTGTTCTGCCAGCTGTACTGGGTGCTGGGTGGTGTCGTCGGCGCCGTCGTCGGCGGGGTGATCCCGATGCAGCTCGTCGGTCTCGACTTCGCGCTGACCGCACTGTTCGTGGTGCTGGCGATCGACGCCTACCGGGTTCGTCCCGACGTGCCCACCCCGATCCTGGCGCTGCTGAGCGCGCTCGTCGCGCTCGTGGTCGCGCGCGATCAGATGCTGGTGGTCGCGATGGCCGTGTTCGTGGTGGCGCTGCTGCTCCGATTCGCGCTGGACCGACGGAGGCGCGCGCGTGCCTGACGTGTCGTACATCCTTGCGGCCCTCGCGGTGATCATGGCCGTCACCTTCGCGCTGCGGGCCGTGCCGTTCGCCGTGATCGCACCGCTGCGCTCGTCCGCGCTGGTGCACTACCTGGGTGAGCACATGCCGGTCGGCATCATGCTTATCCTCGCGGTCTACACGCTCCGGAACGTCTCGATCGCGCCGGCGTCGCTCGGGCCCGCGGTCGCCGCGCTCGCGGTCACGATCGGTCTGCATCTCTGGCGTCGGCACGCGCTGATCAGCATCCTCGGCGGGACCGCCGCTTACATGGTTCTCGTGAACTGGGTGTTCGGCTGAACTGGAGTACGCAGCTCGTCGCGGCGATACGCGCGCTCGTCGCACATTTCGGCCATGTCACCGATCCGAATCCCCTGATTCGTGACGGAAACCGCATGTCAGGGGAATTTCGATTGATTGTGGACGCCATTTCACCGGAGGGTCGGGCGTTAGCCTTGTCACTGTGACGTCGCACGTGGATGACCCCGGATCGCTGGCCGCCCCGACCAGGATTCGTAACTCGGTATTCCGAAACAAGGTGACCTCCGCGCAGGAGGCCGTCGAGTTCATCCACCCCCACGACACCGTCGCGATCAGCGGTTTCGCCAGCGCCGGCACGCCGAAGGCGGTCATCCCCGCGCTCGCCGAGCGCATCCACGCCGTCCGCGGCGCCGGGTCGAACTTCACCATCAACCTGTTGACGGGCGCCTCCGTGGCCACGGGCACCGAGCGACTGCTGGCCGAGGTCGACGGCATCTCGCTGCGTATGCCGTATCAGGCCGAGCCGACCGCGCGCCGCAACATCAACAGCGGCCGCATGGACTACGTCGACATCCACCTGTCTCACGTCGCGCAGCAGGTGTGGGAGGGCTACTACGGCAACGTCGACGTCGCGGTCGTCGAGGTCGCGGGTATCACCGAGGCGGGCGAGCTGATCCCGTCCGCGTCGATCGGAAACAACAAGACCTGGCTCGACGTCGCCGACAAGGTCATCCTCGAGGTCAACTCGTGGGTGCCCGAGGCGATGGCCGGCATCCACGACGTCTACTACGGCACCGCGCTGCCGCCGCACCGCAAGCCGATCCAGCTCACGTCGGTGGAGGACCGCATCGGTCAGCCGACCCTGAGGGTGGACCCGAACAAGGTGGTCGCGGTCGTCGAGACCGACGCCCGGGACAGCGCCAGCCCGCTCACCCCGCCCGACGAGATCAGCCAGGCCATCGCGGCGCACGTGATCGACTTCTTCGAGCACGAGGTGGCGAAGGGGCGACTGCCAGCGGACGGCCTGCTGCCGCTGCAGTCCGGCATCGGCAACGTCGCGAACGCGGTGCTGCAGGGCCTCGATGCGGGCCCGCACAAGGGACTCACCTGCTTCTCCGAGGTGATCCAGGACGGGATGCTGCACCTCATCAAGCACGGCACCGTGCGGTACGCGTCGGCGACGTCGCTGGCGTTGTCGGAGGCCGGCATCGACGAGCTGGTGTCGAACATCGACTTCTACCGCGAGCACATCGTGTTGCGCCCGCAGGAGATCAGCAACCATCCGGAGATCGTCCGCCGACTCGGCATCATCGCGATGAACGGCATGCTCGAGGCCGACATCTACGGCAACGTGAACTCGACGCACGTCATGGGCACCAAGATTATGAACGGTATCGGCGGCTCGGGCGACTTCGCGCGCAACGGCTACCTGTCGATGTTCCTGAGCCCGTCCACCGCGAAGGGCGGCGCGATCTCGTCGATCGTCCCGATGGTTCCGCACGTCGACCACACCGAGCACGACGTCCAGGTCCTCGTCACCGAGCAGGGTCTGGCGGACCTGCGCGGGCTGTCCCCGCGCAGGCGTTCGCGCGTCGTGATCGACAAGTGCGCGCATCCGGACTTCCGGGCGATGCTGCTCGACTACGTCGACCGCGCCGAGGCGTATCCGTCGGCCGGGCACACCCCTCACCTGCTGGGCGAGTCGCTGTCGTTCCATCAGCGGTTCCTCGAGACGGGTTCGATGCTTCCGAACTGACCCTCCGCAACGGATTCCGCAACGGATTCCGCGACGGTCTCAGGGCGACGCGGGCTCCTCGTCCGGCTCGCCCACCGGCCTGCGCGGAATCCGCCCGGTGAAGAACAACGCGCCGACGGCCAGCAGCGCCGCCACCGACAGCGCGCTCTGCAGGGCCTCGAGGCGGGCGTCGGAGTTGGCGGCGACCACCGCGTCGGCGACCGAGGGTTCCACGTGCGCGTCCTCCAGGGCCGCGCGCAGTTGGGTGTCGCTGAGGAACGGCACCCCGCTCGCGAGGTCGACGGCGGCCTGCTCCTGTACCGAGGCGGGCACCCGCGGATCGTTCTGGATTCCGGCGACGATCGACGCGCCGAGCGTCGCGATCAGCACCGAACCGATCAGCGCCGTGCCGAGCGAGGCCCCGAGATTGGTTGCGGTGTTCTGCAGTCCGCCGACCTCGGCGCTGCGCGAGTCCGGTACCGCGGAGACCGTGACCGCGCCGAGTTGTGACGACAGCGCCCCCAGCCCGAGACCCATCAGCAGCATCGGGATCGCGACGATTCCGGCATTGGCACCGGGATCCATGCCCGCCGCGAGAACGAGAATGCCGACGGTCATCGACGCCAGCCCGAGTCGGACCACGCGCCGGGGCATCGCCCGCGGCCACAGCTTGGGGATCCCGACCGCGGCCACCAGCAGGGCCACCGACAGCGGCAGCAGCCGTGCACCCGTCTGCAGGGCGGTCAGCTCGAGCACGACGGACAGGAACAGCGGAACGGTGAAGAAGACGCCGGCCTGAATCATGAACTGTGCGAAGAACATCGTGAGCCCGCCGGACAGTTGTCGGTTGTCGAACAGGCGGGTGTCGAGCAACGGTTCCCGGCCGACGTGCGTGAGGTACGCCTCCCATCGTGTGAGCGCGTAGACCACGACGAGCCCGCCGAGGACCAGCCAGACCACCGGTGACAGTCCCAGGATCTCCGGTCCGCCGGTGCGACTGCGCAGCCATCCCCATTCGCCGGACCGGAGCACGCCGTACACCACGAGCCCGAGACCGACTACCGACAACAGCGACCCGACGAGGTCGAGCCGCACCCGCTTGGGCGGGGCGTCCTCGATCTTGCGGAGCACCGGCAGGATCACCAGGACCAGCACCACCTCGCCCGCGAAGACGTACCGCCACGACGCGAACGTCGTGACGGCCCCGCCGATCAGCGGTCCGGCGGCCACCGCGATCGCGCCCGATGCCGCGATCAATCCATAAGCGCTCGAACGTCTCTCGGGCGCGAAGTTCGATGCGACCAGCGCGACGATAGCCGGCATGATCAGTGCTGCGCCGATTCCTTCGAGCAGGGACCATCCGATCAGCAGGACGGCGAGATTCGGGGCCAGCGCGGTGGTCAACGACCCCGAACCGTAGATCACCAGCCCGATCGCGAACGCCCGTCGCCGCCCGATGATGCTGCCGATCTTGCCACCGGTGATCATCAGCGTCGCCATCACGAGCGTGTACAGCGTGATCGCGGTCTGGATTCCCGTGATGGTGGTGCCCAGATCGGACGCGACCATCGCCATCGACACGTTCATCACCGAACTGTCGAGGGTCATCAGGAACTGCCCGGCAGACAGCGTCGCCAGCACGAGCGTCGCCCGTGCCCCGGCCCGCGACTCGGTGTCGGCCTGCATACCTGATTGAAACAGGATTGCGGGGTCGGCCGGGGCCGATCGGCTCAGTCGATCAAACCGGTCCGGTACGCGATTTCGAGCGCCTCGTCGCGTGAGTGCGCGCCGATCTTGCGATACAGCGACCGCAGCTGGCTCTTGACGGTGTTGGTCGACACGAACAACTTTCGTGCGATCTCGAGTGTCGACAATCCCTGCGCCAACTCGACGAGCACCGCATGCTCCCGTTCGGTCAGCTCGACGTGATGCACTGCGGCGGGGTAGATCTCGGGCACATCGGACGCGAGGAAGGTCGCGGCGGCCGTCGACGGCAGGGGCGCCGCGGCATCGAGTCCGGCCACCAGATCCCGCGGCACGGTCGCGAGGGTGCCGAGGAGGCCGGTGCGGTCGGCGATGGCGGCGGCGTGGGCCCACGACCGCGCGGCCGCAGCCTTCTCGCCCAGGGTTCGGTGGGCGGCCGCCTCGATGAGCAGGACCTCGAGCTGGGTGCGGGTGAACGGATGGCTGAACCAGTCACACTTGCGGCACAGGGCCAGCGCCGTGGCGGGTGTACCGGTCAGCAGGTGCACCCGGGCGGCGGTGGCCACGAGCAGGGGCGCTTCGACCGTCTGTGCTTCGAGGGTCGCCAGCGCGCGGTTGCCCTCGCCGAGCGCCAACCGCAGGTCGATCTCGAAGGGACGTCATGAGCCGCGCGATCGCGGAACCGTTGCGGATCGCCGCGGAGTGCGACGTGACGGCCCGCTGCAGGACGGCCATACCGGTGTACGCCTGCCCCGTCGCCAGCGCGTAGCGGCAGTGCGCATAGGTGATGTACGGCCACAGCTCCTCGCGCTCGGACGCTTCGCCCAGTTCGTCGAGCCATCGTCCCGCGGCCGCGAAGTCGAGCTGGTCGAGCGCGACGAGGGTTCGCGCGACCAACCCGCCCACCTTGACCATGGGTTCGAGCCAGCCGTCCGGGTCCGGCGTTTTTCCTCGAAGCTCGAGCCACTCCTCGGTCCGCCTCGGTTCGCCGATGATGGCCCAGTTCATTGCGGAGTTGCCGGCCGCATTGAGAGCGATGAAGTCGACCTTCTGCGCCAGCGCGCCGCGGTGGGCCAGCCGCAGTTCCACCGCCGATTCCGTGAAGGCGCCGGCCAGCTGGTACGTGATGCCCCACTGCAGCCGCATGATCGGCAGTTGGGGGCCGACATCGGCCGGCCGGGCCTCGAGCGCCCCGCGAACGAGATGCGACAGGCGTCGGGTCATCTCGGCGGCGCGATCGTGCTCACCGGCCAGCCGCAGCATGAGCGATTGGACGCAGCCGATCGCGAGGGCATCGCTTGCCTCGGCGGTCGCCCCGAGCTTCTCGAGCGCCGCCGGATCCTGCGGCAGCGCGTCGGCGGGAATCGTCGGATGCGAGCCGAGGAGGACGAACAGATCGCGCCCGGCCTTGATGACGGGACGCGCCTCGACGAGATCTTCCGGAAGCTCGCGCAGCGCCGAACGCAGCAGCGCGAAGTGACTGCCGACGAGGCGGACCCAGTGCTCCTCGAGGAGTTCGATCGCGAGTTCCCAGTTGCGCGCCTCGACGGCGTAGGACAGCGCGTCGGCGACCTCGCCCCGCGCCGCTGCGTGGCGCGCGAGCGCGGTCAGCCGGCGGGCCGGCCCGAGTCCGGTTCGCTCCTGGAGGGCGAGGAGCCGTTCGCGAACGGCCGGCGTGAACTCCCAGGCGTCGCCCGTCGTTGTCTCGCAGTGATTGACGATTCCGGCGGTTTCGAGAGCGACGAGGCGTCCGGCGGCATCGTCGACACCGGTCAGCAGTCGCGCAACCTCGGGTGTGATCAGTCGCGCGGCCGCCACGCCGATGACGAAGTCGCGATCGGCGTCAATCGAAGGATGTTGGAGGACAGCCGATTGCACGAATCGGTCGATGGCGGTGTCGAGGCGGTGCTCGAGAAGAACGCGGCGATCCGGGACGCTGGGGAGGCTCTTGGCGACGACGACCGCGATCCGCATGAGGGCAGGCATGCCTGAGACGCGCTCGAGGATGTACTCCAATTCGCCGGGTCTGAGGTTGATTTCGGCGCGTGCGAACAGTTCCTCCGCCTCCGTGAGCGTGTACACCAGATCGCGGGCGAGGATGAGTTCGTGCGTCGGCTCCATCATGATCGGATCACCGAACAGCGAGCGTCCACACGCCGTGGCGACGATGTTCACGTTGTGGCAGCGGTCGAGGAGGTGGAGGATCTCCTTCTCGATCCGCTCGTCCTCGACCAGGTCGATGCGGTCCAGCACCAGCAGGATCGGTGCGCCGCTGCGGGCGAGGTACTCGCGGACCTCCTCGGCTCCGGAGCCGGATGGTGCGCTCGGGAGCTGTTCTCCGGCAACGATTCCCGAAGAGCGGATTCGGTCAGCCGCCGACTGCCAATAGATCTCGGAATCGGTACAGCCCTCGGTTGCCGGAATCCAAAGCACCGCGCGGAAGTCCGAACGTGTCGCCTCCAGCCACGACGTGACCAGTTCGCTCTTGCCGAATCCGCGGGGTGCCCTGATGACGGTGATGGGCGAGTTCCGATCGAGCCGGGCGAGAAGCCGTTTGCGTGGAGGTGCCCATGCGGCATTGCGGTTCGGCACAGGGCTCGAACTGCGGTCGTCTCGCCGTGCCATCAATCAGCACCCCCCGGCTCGGTCATGGCTGAGCCCGCCTTGTTGGAACGGCGGGCGGAACAGTCGCTCCATCAACCTATTCGATCTCGATCATCGCAAACTACGGTTTCGGGTGTCGTCGTGGCATGCGGTTCCCGACGGGTGAGACGGTGTATTGCTCGCCTGGCCGCCCTGGTGCACCGTCGTCGACATGAGCGAGCGTGGACCGGACCCGGCGTTGCACGGCTCGGTGCGCGAGCCGCGGATCGATTCCCCGGAGGTGCATCCGTGTTCGAGTCGGCGCGTCACGTGCCTCGACATGGACCGGCCGGACGGAACCGGTGGGACGCTCGAACTCCGAGGCCGAGCGTGGGACTTCGAGGTCGACGCGGACCGGCAGCCGTCGGTCGGCGAAGCGGTCGCGCTGCGAGCCTCGGTGGACTACCACCGTGGCCGCGCCCTCACCCGGATCGAGACCTCGCCCGTGGTGCCGGGGCTCGCCTCCCTGGTCGGTCACTCCGCGATCGCGGGATTTCGTGGTCGTGTGGCCGAGGGGGCCGCGGGGGTGTCCTCGCCGCTCACCCTGCTGCTGGACGACGTTCCGATGGGGACTCTGATCTCCGGGCACGCGGTGTCCGCGGCCCGTGAATCGAACGGTGACGATACGACTGCCGGGACCGGATACGTCCCCGTCGGCGATCAGTGCGCGGGCTACTCCGCGAGCGGGGCGTTGATCGCGACCATCGGGGTGCGCGGACGCAGTCCCGTCGCCGACGGGCCGGCCGCGCCGACGCTGGACGACGCCTTCGGCCGACCACCGGGCCCACTGGCCGTCCACTCGATGCGGCGGCGCCGGCGCATCGACCGGTGGACAGCCGACGGCTCGGTCCACATCGACGCGATGTTTCGCGACTCGTACGGTCGCGCCGACGGCGTCGAGACCGTGATCCACGAGTACGAACTGACCGTGGTCGCGGACGAGGGGACCGGCGTGATCCGCGCGGCGGTCGCGACACCGCGCGTGTTGCCGTGGTTCGACTGCCCGGGCGCGGTGGCGAGTGCCGGGCGGTTGGTCGGCATGACGCTCGACCGGGTCGAGGGGTGGGTGCGTCGTGAACTGCGGGGGTGGACACGTGCACCCACCTCAACGACCTGCTGCGGAGCATCGCCCACTGAGGCGATGTCGCGGTCGCGGTTCTAGCTGCCGAGGCCTCCCGAATTGCCCAGGCTGCCGAGCCCACCGAGGTTTCCGAGCGGGTTGCCGCCGCCGAACAGCCCCTGGTTCTGGCCGTTCTGTCCCTGCTGCCACTGGTTGTACTGCCCGGGGTCCTGCCACTGGTTGCCCTGATTCCCGTCGCGATGGTGGCCCCTGTGGTGTCCGTGCCCGTCGTGCTGTCCTTGCCCGCCGTCGCTCTGCCAGTTCTGGTCGGCCGGACTCGACTGCGGTAGAGGGTCCGCGAGTGCGGGTGCGACGACGATGATTGCGGGCACCGCGACGAGACCCCCGCGACTGCCACTCGTGTCACGATGCGACGTGACTTCGTGAACGTGCTCATTTTCTTCGATCCTTCCGTGGCCTGCGCCATGTCGTGATCTCGATCTGCACCGGTCGGCGCTGCACGTTCCAGTAGATTCCCGCACCTTCGAGCCGGACCTGTGACGAGTTTGTGAGTCTCCTGTGGGACGACGGTCAGCCCGGCTGATCCGACGTCGCCTCCCGTACCGAGCCGGGCAACCGGACCGTGAAGGTGTTGCCCGTGGAATCCGAGGTCACCGTGATCGTTCCGTCGTGGAGAACCACGTTTTCCTGGGCGAGTGCGAGCCCGATTCCACTGCCGCCGGTCCGGCCTCGGGACGCGTCGGCCTTGTAGAACCGCTCGAACAGGTGGTCGCGAACGTCCTCCGGGATGGGGTAGCCGTGGTCGGTCACGGTGATCACGGCGTCGTCGCCGTCCGCGCGCACGGTGACCTCCACGGGAGGACGTCCGTGCGCGAATGAATTGGACACGAGGTTTCCGACGGCGATGTCGATGCGCCGGCGATCCACGACGCCGACGACGGGTCCGTCGACCTCCATGCGCACCCGGGACTCGAATCCCCGGGTGTGCAACGACTCCGCACGACGTCGACGAGGTCGTGCGGTTCGGTGGCGAGATCGGCTCGGCCGGAGTCGAAGCGGGAGATCTCGATGACGTCCTCGGTGAGCCGGGACAGTCGTCCGGCGCCACGGCTCACGATGCGGGCGGCCCGTGCCGTGTCGGGGTCCATCGACTCGGCGTCCTCCTCGAGCACCTCGGCGACCGCGACCAGCGCGGCGATCGGCGTACGGAGCTCGTGGAAGACATCGGCGACGAACCGTCGTGCATCGGCTTCCTTGGCCGCGAGGTCGGCGACGGTGCGGTCGAGTTCGGCCGCGGAGCGGTTGAACGTCGCGACCAGTTCGGCGAGTTCGTGGCTGGCGCCGGCTGTGAGTTCCTGCCGTGGCCGGCCCGGGACCAGCGCCGCCGCGGCGGCATTGAGCCGGCGCAGGGGCAGTACGAGTCGGCGCGCGGTCCACAACCCGATCAGTGCGGCCAGGACCGAGACGATGACGGCGACCGCCGCCGCGCGGCGTTCGAGTGAATCGATCTGCGACTGGGCCTCTCCCAGACCGAACACGGCCGTGACGTACGTCGGTGGCGACAGCGGCAGGTCGCGGTCCCGGATGCGGCCGCCCACGTAGAAGAGCGGTGCGCCACCGTTGTCGACACGCTGGAAGACCGGAAGCTCCGACCCCTTCGAGCCGCGCGAGCAGTTCCGGCGGCGGCCCGGGAACGCCCGGGGGCCACGCGTCGGCGCGGACGTTGCCGGACCACACCGCGCTGCCGTCGCCGATGCCGGTGAACTCGTTCAGGTCTCGGCTCGTCGGGTGTGCGCCGAACCAGGGGACCGCGGAATCGAGATAGTCGGCGAACCCTCTCAGGATCTGATCCTGCGCGGTCGAGAAGATGTTGGCGCGCGCCTGCAGGTACACCGCGGCGGATGTCGCGACCGCGGCGATGAGGGCGACCGCCGCGACGAGCGCGGTGAGCCGGGCCTGCAGCCCCGGGCGTCGAATGTTCATGCGACAGGACCGAACCGGTAGCCGAAGCCTCGAACCGTCTGCACGTAGCGCGGATTAGACGGCTCCTTCTCGAGCTTCGCGCGCAGCCGCTGTACGCACGCGTCCACCAGGCGCGATCCCCCGAGGTGGTCGAAGCCCCACACCCGCTCGAGCAGCTGCTCGCGCGAGAACACCTGGCCGGGACGCTCGGAGAGAGCCAGCAGCAGTTGCCATTCGGTGCGGGTGAGCTCGGGCCGGCGGTCGCCCTCGATGATCGTCAGGGCGTCGCGATCGATGACGAGGTCGCCGTGCACTTCGCGGCCGGTGGGCGCGGCGGCCACCGCTGCGGCTGCGCGGCGCAACACGGCCTTGATCCGGGCGTCGAGAATGCGGGGCTGCACGGGTTTGACGACGTAGTCGTCGGCGCCAGTCTCGAGCCCGACACGACATCGACGTCCTCGCCGCGCGCGGTGAGCATGATGATCGGGACGGTGCTGCGGGCGCGGATCCGCCGGCACACCTCGAACCCGTCGACGCCGGGCAGCATCACGTCCAGCACGACGATGTCGACGGGCCCGTCCGCCAACGCCGACAGGCCGATCTCGCCGCTCGCGGCGTCCGTCACCGTGTACCCGTAGCGGTGCAGGGCGAGGCTCAGCGCGTCGCGCAGGTTGTCGTCGTCCTCGATCAGCAGCACCGCAGTCATGGCGACCATCCTCCCGGCCACCGGCGGCGGCGCAATCTGCGCCACACCTTGTAGCAGAACGGTGACGAAACACCCGCAGAATCCGGACACGCGGGCGCGATGGTGGACGCCATGCACATCATTCGCAGGGGAGTCGCGCTCCCCATCGCCGCCGTGATCCTGCTGGTGGGAGCCACACTCTGGTTCGTCGACGCGATGGCGCGCCCGGGATCCGGCGGACCCGTCAGCCTCTACCGGCACGGCGCCGCGACCGCGTACACCTTCGTCGACGACGTGGGCGGTGAGATCCGTGTGGGCGGAGCGGGCCGGCAAAGTCCGCGGCCCACCGCGAGCACGGCGAAGCTCATCACCGCCCTGACCGTGCTCGAGCGGATGCCGCTGGCGCGGGGTGAGGACGGACCGATGCTGACGATGACGGGGGCCGACGCCGACCTCTACAGCAGCTACGCCGCCAAGGGCGGTTCGGCCGTCGCGGTGTGGGCCGGACAGGAGTTGTCGGAGTACGAGATGCTCGTCGGCATGCTGCTGCCATCGGCGAACAATCTCGCGGACACGCTCGCGGTGTGGGCGTTCGGCTCCCTTGCCGAGTATCGGACGGCGGCAAACGAGTTCGTTCGTTCGCTGGGGATGTCCTCGACGACGGTGGGTACCGACGCGAGCGGATTCTCGCCGACGACGACCAGCACCGCGCGGGATCTGACCCTGCTCGCGGCCGCGGCCGTGCGGAATCCCGTGATCGCCGAGATCGTCGCGCGCGAGGAGGCGGTGCTCTCGGGCGTCGGGGTGGTCCGCAACACGAACTGGCTTCTCGGCCGCCGGGGTGTGGTGGGTCTCAAGACCGGTACGACCGACGAGGCGGGCGGGGTGTTCCTGTTCGCCGCGAATGTCGGTGTCCCAGGCAGCCTCGTGGTGGGTGCGGTGCAAGGCGAGGGCCGCTCGGCCGACGACGCCATCGACCGGGCGTCCCGGCTGCTCGACGAGATCGCGGCCGCAGGGAGTTGACGTTGTGGCGCTCAGTGGCTTACCGGAGCGCCGAATCCCTTCTCCGCCAACCACTCGAGGACAGTGTCCGCTACCTCCGGCCAGCCATGGTCGACGGTGAGCGAGTGCCCGCGGTCTGCGAACACGACGTAGTCGTTGTCGGTATGGGCCTTGTGGTATCGGTGGTGCGCCGAGCGACTCACCGATTCGGGCACCGTGTGGTCCTGGCCGCCGCCGAGGATCAGCAGCGGCCCACGCTCGACGTTCGTATCGACGTGCGCCGGTGATCCCGGCACGAAGTTCGCGAACGCCGCCTGGAACAGTGGACGACCCGGCGACGGGATGGCCCAGTGCTCGTACAGTGCATCGGACTCGCTGCGACCGAGGGCATTTCCGAAGCCGTACGCGAACGCGTCCGGTGTGAGGGCCACGCTCCGCCTGGCGTTCGCGGGATTGCCGAGCACGGGGAACGTGGACCGCAACTGCGCGAACGGCAGCGCCTTCACGCCCTGGATCTGGGCGGGGTCGATCGCGACGGCAGCCGCGGCGACGTCGGCGGCCAGGAGCTTCTGCGCGATCAGGCCGCCGAACGAATGGCCGATGACGATCGGTTTGTGGCCCAGTGGGGCGATCGCCTCGGCGAAGTGGGCGGTGACCTCGTCGATGCCGTTGCCGGCCTGATCCTCGGCGTGCGCGCGGGTGTCGGAGATGCTCGGGGTCTCGCCGGGCCACGTGGGCGCCACGGTCCGGAATCCGGCCGCCCCGAACTTCGCTCGCCAGGGGTCCCACGACGACGCGGCCAGCCAGAGGCCGTGGATGAACATCACGGGCGGGGTGTCGGGCATGGTTCGCGTCCTTCCGGATCGTGGAACGGGTACCCAGTACTCGCTACTCACCATGCCCTCTCGGGCGGGCCCGAAGGCCGACAATCGCCGTAACGATATGGACTTTGGTCACCAATCGAGGACAAACAGTCCGATTCGGTCCCGTTCAGTGAGATTCGTGGAACCCTCGTCTGACACGTGTTCCAGTGTGAAGCAGAACACATGATCAAACGAATGGTTGATCCGATCAATAGGACGTTTTCACTGGAAGGGGCTCGGGGAACTGTCATGACGACGATGGAGACGGACAACGAGGAAGTTCGGATGATCGACGCCGGCGAGGCTCCGGCTCGATTCGCCCGTGGTTGGCACTGCGTGGGTTTGACGCGTGAACTGCGCGACGGAAAGCCGCATTCGGTACATGCTTTCGGCACCAAGCTGGTCGTCTTCGCCGACAGCGAGGGCGAACTGCAGGTACTCGACGCGTACTGCCGGCACATGGGTGGCGACCTGAGCCAGGGGGAGATCAAGGGCGACAGCGTCGCGTGCCCGTTCCACGACTGGCGCTGGAACGGCAAGGGCCGCTGCACCGACATCCCCTACGCCCGGCGCGTGCCGCCGCTGGCCAAGACCCGCGCGTGGACGACGATGGAGAAGGACGGCCTGCTGTTCGTGTGGCACGACCCGGAGGGCAACCCGCCGCCGCCGGAGGTCACGATCCCGGACATGAGCCAGCCGGGCGAGGAGTGGACCGACTGGGTCTGGAAGCAGATCACCATCGACACCAACTGTCGCGAGATCATCGACAACGTCGTCGACATGGCGCACTTCTTCTACGTGCACTACGGATTCCCGATCAAGTTCAAGAACGTCTTCGAGGGCCACATCGCGACGCAGTACTACGAGGGCGTCGGCCGCGACGACATGGTCAGGGCCACCAGCAAGCAGCCCGCCGCGACGGGTAACGACTCGGTGGCGTCCTACTACGGCCCGTCCTTCATGATCGACGAGCTCACGTACCACTACCCCGACTTCTCGATCGACTCGATCCTCATCAACTGCCACTACCCGATCGCGCCGAACAAGTTCGTCCTCATGTACGGCATCAAGGTCAAGCAGAGCGACGCGATCCAGGGCGAGAAGGCTCAGGATCTCGCGAAGACGATGGCCTCGTACATCACGATCGGATTCGAGCAGGACGTCGCGATCTGGAAGAACAAGACGCGGATCGAGAACCCGCTTCTGTGCGAGGAGGACGGCCCCGTGTACCAGCTGCGCCGCTGGTACGAGCAGTTCTACGTCGACGTCGCGGACATCACCCCGGACATGGTGGCGCGCTTCGAGTTCGAGATGGACACGTCCAAGCCCGTCGCGGCGTGGAAGCGGGAGGTTGCCGAGAACATGGAGCGGCGGGCCGCCGAGATCGCTACTTCGAACTAGCGATCGAGCCTCGCCGCGGGAATAACGCGGGGCGCCCCGCTGTTCCCCGGTCATGTCGAAAACCGTTGTTGCCAATGCATACGGTGGGCCGGAGGTCCTCGAGGTGATCGACGAGGACCTCCCGGCTCCCGCACCGGGACAGGTGGTCGTGGAGATGCGCGCCATCGGCGTCAATCCCATCGACTACAAGTTGTACAGCGGGGCGTTCGGCGCCGACCCGGCGCGACTGCCCGTACGTCCGGGCCTGGAGGGATCCGGTGTCGTCGTCGCCGTCGGGGACGGCGAGGCCGGCGTCCGGGTCGGTGAGGACGTGATCGTCTACTCGGGTAGCGGCGGCTACTCCGAGCGGGTGCTCGTGTCCGCGGAGGACGTTCTGCCCAAACCGGAATCCGTGTCGTGGGAGGCCGCTGCCTCCCTGCTCGTCGTGGGCGGTACCGCGGTCGATGCACTGACCGTGACCCGGGTCGGCGAGGGCGACGTGGTCGTCATCCAGGGAGCCGCCGGCGGCGTCGGCGAACTCGCGGTGCAACTCGCTGCCGCGCGGGGCGCGATCGTCATAGGCGTGGCGCGAGAGAAACACCACGACTTCCTGCGGGGCCTCGGGCGACGCCGGTGGAGCCCGGAGACGGTCTCCCCGAGCGGATCCGGGAGATCGCGCCGGACGGCGTCGATGCGGTGATCGACACCGTCGGCACCGACGACGTCGTCGACGCCTCACTCGCCCTGGGCGCCGATCGCGACCGGATCGTCACGATCGTGGCGGTCGAGCGCGCGCAGCGCGACGGGTTCCTCTGGATCGGCGGGGAAACGAGAACAGTGACCGGATCCGTCGCGAGGCGCGCCCGGTCCTCGTCGACATGGCCGGCCACGGCGGCCTGGATGTGCTGGTCGGCACCCGGTTCCCGCTGGCCGAGGCGGCCGACGCGCACCGCGCGCTCCAGAAGCCTCACGCGCGCGGGAAGTTCGTACTGGTGCCGTAGTTCTCCCGTCCGCGCGCCGCTCCCGGTGCCACAATGGAAGCGGTGGACTCCCTCTGGTGGGGGCAGGCCAGCGGTCAGGGGTGGGCGCAGTTCCTCGCGCTCGGCTACGCGCTGGTGCTCTGCTCCGCGATCGGTCTGGAACGCGAATTCCGGCGCAAGAGCGCGGGAATCCGTACCTATGCGATCGTCGGTCTGGGTTCGGCGCTGTTCGTTCTGGTCAGCAAGTTCGGTTTCGGTGATGTGCTCGATCCGGGGCGTGTGGTTCTCGACCCCTCCCGAGTTGCCGCGCAGATCGTGACCGGGATCGGATTCATCGGTGCCGGAATCATCTTCGTGCGACGGGACGCCGTCCGGGGGCTCACCACGGCGTCGGCCGTCTGGATCAGCGCGGCTGTCGGTGCCGCCTGCGGTGCCGGTCTGCCCGGGCTCGCCGCGGCCGTCACCGTCGCGTACTTCGTCGTCGTGTACGCCTACCCGCCGCTTCTTCGGAGGGTGCCCGGCAGTCGCGTGCGCCGCGAGCCGATCCGCCTGCGGTACATCGACGGTCGCGGACTGCTCCGACAGATTCTCCGAACGGCGACGGAGATGAATTACGCCGTCACGCATGTCGATACGAGCAGATCCGAGCACGACGGGACGGTCCGCCTGACGATGGACGTCGAGGGCCGTGGTGGCTTGGCGGGTCTGGCGGACCGGCTGTCGTCGATCGACGGGGTCGTCGAGGTGACGGCGGGCCGCCGCGACGAGGTCGACGAAACGGACGAGTTCGACGAGTTCGACGAGTGAGGCCGGTCAGTCGACGCACGGGATGCCGCCCGTGTCGTCGGCTGCCACGGGCTGCTCCGGCGGTGGGGCTTCGAGTGGGGTGCTCGTGTCCTCGGTCGTCGTCGTGGTGGTTTGCGACCCCGATCGTGTGGGCTTCGACGACGTGACGGGCGGAGTGGTCGTGGTGGTCGGGGTCGGGGTGGTGGTCGTGGTGGTCGACGGCGCGGGACCCTCGCCCGCGAACAACCGGGACACCTCGGTACGCAGTCGTTTGGGGTCGACGATGTTGACGGCCGCGCCGTCGATGGTCCGGTACCCCTCGATCGGCAGGGTGTAGAAGTCGAGTTCTCCCTTCGTGAGGTTGCGTGCATGGGTGGCGAAGGCGACCGGATCGAGATCGTCGTCGACGACGACATCGCTCTTCACGGTGTCGAACAGACCGCGCATCTTGCTGACGCTGCCAAACACGCCGGCCGAGTCGAGATTGCGGATCACGGCGGTGAGGAAGGCCTGCTGCCGGCGAGTTCGGTCGAGGTCACCGTTGTCGAGGCCGTGCCGCTGCCGCACGAACGACAGCGCCTGCGACGGGTCGAGGGACTGCTTGCCGGCCGGGAACTGTGCGCCGGAGTACGGGTCGTCGACGGGCGCGTTGAGGCACACCTCGAGCGGGCCGAGCGCCTTGGCGATGTCGTAGAAGCCGACGAGGTTGACCTCGGCGAAATGGTCGATCGGCACGCGCAGCAGGTTCTGCACGGTCTTCAACGTCGAACGCCGCCCGGCGTCACGGGCTCGCTGTTCACGCTCGGCCGGATCGGTCACCCCCGCGCTTCCAGCTGGGCGTCGGCGTCGGCCTTCGCCGCCCCGTACGCCTCCTTGATCTTGCGTTTGCCCAAGCCGGGGACCTCGACGTAGTCGTCGCGCGGGATCGCCGCCGCGGTCGCCCGGCTGCCGTCGCCCGGCACGTGCAGCAGGATCAGCGTGTTGGTGTTGTAACCGCCGACGTCGCTGTCCCCCGCGTGCAGCTCGTCGGTGACGAACTCCGGCGGTAGGTCATTGCCGTGCATGTCTTTTCGGCTGTCGAGGCCGATGAGAAGAATGTTCGAATCGCCGTGCTGCGACGTCCGGTCACCGCCGGTCAGGACGTCGAGGGCGCCGGACCGGATGAGTCCCGACGTCAACTGGTGCTGGGCGGCCCACCCCAGGCCGGTCGACAGCAGCACCGCGGCCGCCGCCGTGGCTGTGACGACGCGCAGTGCCGTGACTGCCCACCGTCGGCGAGGTCGCGGGCCGTCGATCGTGTCATCCCGATCGGAGCGCACTGCCCAAACATAACCCCGCGCCGGTCCGGGTGTTCACAGGATTCGGCGCTTGCACCGCACTTGTCCGCAATGCCGGGGCGAGCGCCTATGTCAGCGTCGTACCGACTTCGTTATCGCCAGCGACATCACGGCGGCGATCGCGCACAGCCCGCCGGCCACGAAGAACGCCGCGTCGTAGCCGCCGAATCGGTCCCGCACGAGTCCCGCGAGGAACGCCACCAGCCCCGCGCCGATCTGGTGCGACGCCAGCACCCAGCCGAAGACGATCGGGCCGTCCACGCCGAAGTGTTTGCGGCACAGCGCGACCGTGGGCGGGACCGTCGCGACCCAGTCGAGGCCGTAGAAGATGATGAAGGCGATCATGGGCGGGTGCACCGTCTCGGCGAACAACAGCGGCAGCACCATCAGCGACAGTCCTCGCAGCAGGTAGTAGATCCCCAGCAGCTTGCGGGAATCGAACCGGTCCGTGAACCATCCCGACGCGATCGTCCCGACCAGATCGAACAGGCCGATCACGGCCAGCAGGCCCGCTGCGGCCGTCACCGGCATGCCGTGATCGTGCGCGGCCGGGACGAAGTGGGTGCCGACGAGGCCGTTGGTGCTGGCGCCGCAGATCGCGAAGGTGCCCGCCAACAGCCAGAACACGCGGGTCCGTGCCGCGGACCAGAGCACCCCGAGGGCGCGTCCGACGGCGCCTCCGGGCCCGTCCGGGACTTCCGGGCGCACGTAGTCGGAGGGCGCTCCGTACGGCGTCGTCCCGATGTCCTCGGGGCGGTTGCGCAGGAACATCAGCACCAGGGGCACCACCGCGAGGGCAGCAGCCGCCACCGTCAGGGACACCGTCTGCCAGTCGTAGCGCTCGGCGAGCATGGCGAGTACCGGCAGGAACACGAGTTGGCCGGCCGCACCACCCGCGGTGAGGACACCCGTGACGAGCCCGCGGCGGGCGACGAACCAGCGGTCGGTCACCGTCGCCACGAACGCGAGTGCCATCGATCCGGTGCCGAGGCCGACCAGCACGCCCCACAGCAGGACCAGCTGCCACGTGGTGGTCATGAAGACCGTCAGGCCGCTGCCGAGGGACACGAGCACCAGCGCCGACGCCACGATGCGCCGCATGCCGAATCGCTCCATCAGCGCCGCAGCGAACGGAGCGGTCAGTCCGTACAGGACGAGGTTGACCGACACCGCGGCCGAGATGCTCGCCCGCGACCAGCCGAAGTCGTCGTGCAGCGGGTCGATGAGCACGGACGGCGCGGCCCGGAAACTGGCGGCACCGACCAGTGCCAGGAACGCGACCGCCGCGGTGAACCATGCCGGGTGGATCCGACGCGCACGCCCGCTGGGGGTGGATCTGGTGGTGGAACTGGGCGGGGCGATCTCGGAACTCACGGCGTACATTGTGGCGGTCGCCGGGCGGGCGACCGCCACCGGTCCGTCAGTGCACCACCGATCCGCCGTCGGCGATGATCGACCTGCCCCGTGATGTAGCTTCCCGCGTCGGAGGCGAGCAGCAGTGCGGGGCCGACCATTTCGTCGGGATCCGCGATACGCCGCTGCAGCGACATCTGCCGCATCGCCTCGATCGCGTCCGGTGGATTGCTGCGGACCATGTGGGTGTCGACCGAACCGGGGGCGAGCGCGTTGACACGGATGCCCCGCGGCGCGAACTCCGCGGCCATGGACCGGGTGTACGACAGCAGTGCATTCTTGCCGGCCGCGTACATCGCGACCTTCGGTGAGAACATGAACGCGCCCACCGAGATCACATTGATGACGGCCGCGTGTTTGCTGGCCTCTAGGTAGGGCAGCGCCGCCTGGGTCAGGAATACCGGGCCACGCAGATTCACGTCGTAGGACTTGGACCACGCCTCCGGCGTGAACTCGCCCAGCGGCAGCGTGAGCGGGTTGGCCGCGGCGTTGACCAGGATGTCGATGCCCCCGAACTCGCTCGCCGCCCCCTCCGCCAGTGCCGTGAGATCGTCGAGTTCGCCCATGTGCGTGGCGATTCCGACCGCGTTGCCGCCGATCTCCCGCAGGTGACGCGCGGCCTCGGCGCACGCGTCGGCCTTGCGGCTGGCGACGACGACGTCGGCGCCCGCGGCGGCGAACCCCTCGGCGATCGCCAAGCCGATGCCGCGGGTGCCGCCTGCGACCACCGCGGTGCGGCCGGAGAGGTCGAAGAGCTGGTTCAACTTGTCGCGGTTCATGCGTAGTCTCCTGTCCGAGCCCAGGCGGGTGGGCGGCGTTCGATGAATGCGGCGGCGGCTTCGGCGAACTCGCCGCCGGTGCCGGCCAGGATCTGGGTACGGTTCTCGAGGGCGATTGCGGCGTCGACGCTGCCGGCGGAGGCGTTCGCGGTGAGGACCTGCTTGGTCATGGACAGCGCGAACGGGCTGTGACCGCACAGGGTGTGTGCGAGTTCCAGTGCCGCGTCCGGCAGTTCGGCGTCGGGCACGACGCGGGTGACGAACCCGATCCGTTCGGCCTCGGCGGCGTCGAACTCCCGGGCGGTGGTGATCAACTCGGTGGCACGCCCGGCGCCGATCAGTCTCGGCAGGGTGTAGCTGATCCCGATGTCGCAGCCGGAGACGCCGACCTTGATGAACTGCACGCCGAACCGTGCCGAGGTCGAGGCGATCCGCAGGTCACACGCGGCCGCCAGCGCCAATCCGCCGCCGAACGCCGGACCGTTGATCGCGGCGATCACCGTCTGAGGGAGTCGCTGGAGGCGGGGACGAGCGAGGCGATGTACTCCTGGGTGCGCATCCCCGCCGCCGGCCCGGTGAGGCCCGCCGCGGTCGGTGACCTCGGTGTCGGGTCCTTCAGATCGAGGCCGGCACTGAAGCCGCGCCCGGCCCCGGTGAGGATCACCACGCGGCAGGTGTTGTCCTGCTCGAGTGCGGTGAGGGCCGCGTGCAGTTCCTCGACCAGCGCGAAACTCAGGGCGTTGAGCCGGTCGGGACGGTCGAGGGTCACGGTGACGACGGCCGGGGTCGGCCGTGCGATGTCGATCAAAGTCATTCGGGCTCCGCATCGTTCGGGACGTCTGCGTCGATTCGTCCGACTATTACGCTTACACGATGTAAGGTAATTTGTCAGTAGTTCTCGAAGACGGAGGTCGCCTTGGATGGGAACGGCCCCGCGCGGGGCAGGCCGCGCGATCCGGCCCGACACCGGGCAGTGCTCGAAGCGACCGCGGAGCTGCTGGTCGAGGGTGGCTACGAGGCGGTCACGTTCGCCGCGGTCGCGCGCCGGGCCGACGTCGGACGCCCGCTGCTGTACCAGTGGTGGGGCAGCAAGGCGGCGCTCGTGCAGGAGGCCCTGTTCCGGCGGGAGCCGCTGTCGGCGAGCGCGATTCCGGACGACGCCCCGTTCGCCGAGACGTTCACGGCGATGGTGCGGGACATGGTCGCACTCCAGTTGCTACCCGAATATCGGTGTGGCATGCCGGGGCTGATCGCCGACATGGTTGCCGATCGTGAACTGCAGGACGAGGCCGAGCGCCGGTTCATCGCACCGGTACGGGCCAGATACGTCGAAGTCTTCGACCGGGCGATCGCGGCCGGTGAGATCAGGCCCGACGTCGACGGCGGACTCGTGCTGGACACGCTGCGTGGAGCGCTCACCACCCTGACCCTCGTGCGGTCCGACTGGAGCGAGAGCGACCTCGTGGACTACCTCGCCCGACTCGTGCTCGACGGAATAGTGGCGTCCTGACCTCGCCGACGTAATTCGATTGCGCACCGGTGTACGCACTGCCTATCGTTCGACGCATCCGGCCCCAGCGCCGGACCTACGCACTTGGAAGTGGTGAACTATGCCCCGGACAGCCGCCGAGCTTCTTCGCGATCCCGCGAATCGCTCGGACCGGTGATCCGTTCCCGACATCGGATCCCCTGTCCGGTGTGAGACTTCCGCGGGACCGATTGCGCTCGGCAGACATTGCCGCCCGATCGATCTCACAGAGGAGAACTCCCGTGTCCCGCAGTGGCACACCAATTTCACACCTGTCCACGTTCACCTGCATTCGGTGCGGATTGACCGTCTCCGAAGCCGCGCCGAGCGTCGGGTCCCGTACGCACTGCCCCAACTGTCTGACCGGCAGGCACGGGCAGTGCGGTGCCCGCACGCATCCGATCGCGGTGTCCGTGCTGCGCGACGGCGACTGGATGCTGATCCACCGCTGTACCGGCTGCGATCACCTCGAGGCCCTGGAGGTCGCCGAGGACGACAACCAACTCCTGTTGATCCGCATCGCGGTGAAACCGTTGGCGCAGCCGCCGTTCCCGCTTCGAGCACCTCGCGCAGCTCTGACGCGCGGGGTGATCGAGGTGTCACGCAGGAACGGCAGAACAGAGCGTCCACAGCGCGTCAAACCCGCACACCGGGACGGTCCTGCGCGCCGCGGGACGTCGTTTCGTTGTCTCGGTTGCGGACTGGACGTACCGATGTGGGCTCCAGGCACGGCGCACCGTAACCACTGTCCGACGTGCCTGTGCTCCAGGCACGTCGACGGGGATCTGCCCGGTGACCGTGCGTCGTCGTGCGGTGGTCGGATGGACCCGATCTCGATCTCGGTACGCGGCGGCGGTGAATGGGTGATCATCCACCGGTGCAGCGCGTGTGGTGCGATGAGCGCCAATCGTGCTGCGGGCGACGATAATCCGCTCGCGCTGGTGCGAATCGCGGTGCGACCGCTGTCGCGTCTCGACCGGATTCGCTGACGCGTTCGTCGAGGTAGCCCCGACGCGCCGCGTGGCCCGGGAACGCCCGTCCGCAGTGAGCGGGCGGGCCTTCCTAGTTCCAGTTGTCGATCTTGACGTCACGGGGATCCGGTGCTCCCGTGCCGGTTTCGACCAGCGACTTCAGGCTCATCAGGAAGAGCGCCCACTTGGTACTGCAGTGGTGCATGAACTCCACGGGTACCTTCCATCCCTCCTGTGTGAAGAGGACGATGGTGTAGTCGCCGTCGCGTCGGAGATCCCACACCACCCGGGTGCCGATCCACTCCTCGGGCCCTTCGATGAACTCCCACACTACTCGCTTCGCAGGCTGGAGCTCGATCACCTTCAGATCGAATCCGCCTGCTCCGAAACGGAACTGGAGTATCCCCCGACGTTCGGGTCGCCGCCTGTATCGCTGGCCCACCAGCCGGCAAGACCGTCGACCGTCGTCAGCGCCGCGTAGACATCGTCGACGGAGGCCGACTTGATTCCGACCCTGTGCAGAATGTCAACCATCTCGAGTTCCTCTCTCGTATCACTTTCGACTGTTGCGTTGGATTCCTTCTGCGATCCGCTTGATGCGCTGGAGCCTGGCATCCCACGTCGACCCGACGGCGTTGAGTTGCGCTACGGCGCGGGCGAGTTGCGCGTCATCGACCCGGTAGAGCCGCTCCCGGCCCACGGGCGTCGCGTGCACCAAACCGACGCGGTCGAGAACACCGAGGTGTTTCGAGACGGCTTGACGGGTCACGGGTAGCTGCTCGCTGAGCGTGGTCGCCGTCCCCTCGCCATCCGCCAGCAGCAGGTCGAGCATTCGACGCCGTGTCGGGTCTCCGATCGCGGACCAGAGGCCATCGTCGACAACGGAGTTCATCGGTTCGCCCCCAGTCGGCGCGCGTACTCGACGAGGCGCGGCAGATGCCGGTCCCACCCCTCGATGTGCGAGTTGTACTGCTCCTCGAGAACAGCTACCTCCCAACCCATCTCGCGGAATCCGGTTTCCGTCATGCGGACCGTCGTGCCCTCTCCGGAGCGGACGAGTTCGAATGTCACCAGCAGGGAGTTGTCGGGGGCCGCTCCGTCGTCGGTCAGATGGGCCCAGCGGAAGGAGAACAATCGGGGTGGCTGAGCGTCGACCACCGTGATCCGCGCGACGTGCCCGTCGGGCGAGCTCCTGTCGCCCCACACGAGTTCGCCGACGGAGCCGGGGATCGGTTCCAGGTCGACCACCTCGTCGGGCCACCACTCCTTCAAGTGCTCCGGACTGCTGATGACTTCGTAGACCACGTCAGGCGTGGCTTCGACGTAAATCGAGCGTTCGATTCGTCCGTGCTCCACGTCGGCTCCCTCTATCGCAACCGTTGGTTGCATATGAGGCTACCCGACCCGAGACTGCATGCGCAACCAATCATTGCGCTTTGTCGTGGTGGGTCGCTCGCCGCGCGTGACCTCGCACGATTCGCAGTTCCCGTGCAGAACTGTGCGAACCCGGGCAATGTGGACGGCAAGCGCATGCCGCGCGGCCCTGTGAAGGCCCGTCCGCAGTGAGCGGACGGCCTGGTTTCGGGTCCTTTCGCGGCTGAAGGGAGGGGCTGGATTGGATTTCCAGACCTTGTGGAAGTTCGTGTCCGAGCGGCGACAACAGCTGCTCACGGACTCGTATCTGCATGTCAGTGCCGTCGTGCAGTCGGTGGTCATCGCCGGCGTGATCGCCGTCCTGATCGGAATTGCGGTGTACCGCAGCCCCGTCGGGTCGGCCGTCGCGACGGGGCTGGCGAGCACGATCCTGACGCTGCCGTCGTTCGCCCTGCTGGGGCTGCTCATTCCGGTTCTCGGCCTGGGTGTCCCGCCCACCGTGACGGCCCTGGTGCTGTACGCGCTGCTGCCGATCATCCGGAACACGATCATCGGCCTCGCGTCGGTGAACCCGGCGATCACCGATGCCGCGAAAGGCGTCGGCATGAGCCGCCTGCACGTGCTGGGCCGGATCGAGCTGCCGCTGGCCTGGCCGTCGATCCTGGCCGGCATCCGGGTGAGCACCCAGATGCTAATGGGCATCCTCGCGATCGCCGCGTACGCGAAGGGACCCGGCCTGGGCAACCTGATCTTCTCCGGGCTCTCCCGCGTGGGCAGCCCCACGGCCGTGCCGCAGGCGCTCACCGGCACCGTTCTCATCGTCATCCTTGCGCTCGTCCTCGACGGACTGCTGGTCCTCCTCGGGCGCCTCACCACCTCCAGGGGGATCCGTGACTGACCTGCTACCCGCCGACGAACGCACCGGAAATGGCGTCGAGATCGTGCTCGACGACGTCGTCAAGCAGTACCCCGGGCAGGCCGAGGCCGCCGTCGATCACGTGTCGATGACCATTCCCGCAGGTGAGACGGTCGTGTTCGTCGGGCCGTCCGGCTGCGGCAAGACCACGACGATGCGCATGATCAACCGCCTCATCGAGCCGACGTCGGGGAAGATCACGATCGCCGGGCGCGACACCCATTCGATCGACCCCGACCGGCTGCGTCGCGGCATCGGCTACTCGATCCAGCAGGCCGGTCTCTTCCCGCATCTCACCGTCGCCAAGAACGTCGCGACGGTGCCGGGCCTGGTGGGGTGGGACAGGAAGCGGACCTCCGAGCGGGTCGACGAGATGCTCGACCTCGTCGGTCTGGACCCGACACCTACCGCGGCCGCTACCCGCGTCAGTTGTCGGGTGGTCAGCAGCAGCGTGTCGGAGTGGCACGGGCACTCGCCGCGGATCCGCCGGTGCTGCTCATGGACGAGCCGTTCGGCGCGGTGGACCCCATCACCCGCGGTTCGTTGCAGGACGAGTTGATGCGGCTGCAGTCCGAACTCGGCAAGACGATCGTGTTCGTCACCCACGACTTCAACGAGGCGGTCAAGCTCGGCGACCGGATCGCGGTGCTGGGCAGTCAGTCCCACATCATGCAGTACGACACCCCGGAGGCGATCCTGGCGAATCCCGCCAACGACATGGTCGCCGGCTTCATCGGCGCCGACGCCTCGCTCAAACAGCTGACGCTGGCCCGGGTGGGTGACATCGAGTTGGCGCAGTGCCCCACCGCGTATCGGGACGGCTCGGTACTCGACCTGCGCCGTGAACTCGCCGAGCAGGACGCACACTGGGGCCTGATCCTCGACCAGGACGATCGGCCGCTGCGCTGGGTCGCGCCCGAGCACCTGGCGTCGGCGGGATCGCTCGAGGACGTCGGCGATCCGGTCGGCGAGAACGTCTCGGCGACGTCGACGCTGCAGGACGCGCTCGAGGCGCTGCTGGTGCAGGCGAGTGCGTCGGCGGCCGTGACCGGTCGACGCGGCGAGTACGTCGGAATCGTCAGGATCGATACCCTCGTCCACACACTCCAGGAGGTCCGCGAGGAGCACGCCGACGATCACGCCGTGGAAGCTCCCCAGGGCGACGTCGTCGAGGAACCGTCGAAACGACGACGTCGACAGCGACGTCGACAGCGACGTCGACAGCGACGCCGGCAGCGCAGCAGGCGGAAAGACGGGCGGAACACCTGCGGCTGCTCGTGCAGCCCGCGCTGGTGCTCCTGCTGGTCGGTGGTGTGCTGGGCTGGGCGTTCACTCGGGAGCTCACCGCGACCCAGAAGGCGAGCATCAACGTCGGCAACATCGCGACGCTGACGTGGCAGCACGTGCTCATCACGGTCGTCGTGGTCCTCATCGTGCTGGTGCTCGCCGTGCCGCTCGGCACGTTGCTGACCCGTCCCGGATTCACCTTTCTGGCACCGATTTTCGTCGGAATCGCGAATGTCGGCGCCGCCGCGCCGGCGATCGGCCTGCTGGTGTTGTTCTACCTCGCGACCCGGACGACGGGATTCTGGATCGGCGTGCTGCCGATCGCGTTCTACTCGCTGTTGCCGGTGCTGCGGAACACGATCCTGGGCTACCAGGAGGTCGATCCCACGCTCGTCGACGCCGGTCGTGGACAGGGGATGTCCGCACTGACGGTGCTGCGCCGGGTGGAGTTCCCGCTTGCCGTGCCGTACATCCTGGCGGGACTGCGCACCTCGCTCGTGCTCGCCGTCGGCACGGCGACGCTCTGCTTCCTGGTGAGCGCGGGTGGGCTCGGCATCCTCATCGACACCGGATACAAGCTGCGCGACAACGTCACCCTCGTCGTCGGCGCGGTCCTGGCCGTCGCGCTCGCGCTGCTGGTCGACTGGATGGGTGCGCTCGCGGAAACCTACCTGGGGCCGAAGGGACTGCGCTGACATGAAGACGAAACGGCACGTGCTCGCGGGTGGTGCGCTCGCGCTCGCCGCGACTCTGCTGGTCGGGTGCGGTCTCGAATCCGGTGGTGCCGTCCCGCTGAAGGTGGGGCCCGGCAGCATCCAACCCGTATCCGAACTCGAGGGTGTCCGGATCACGGTCGGTTCCAAGGACTTCACCGAGCAGGTCATCCTCGGCTACATCATCGAGTTCGCGTTGTCCGCCGCCGGTGCCGACGTCCGGGACCTCACCAACATCCAGGGCTCCAACAGCACTCGTGACGCACAGTTGAACGGGCAGATCGACGTGAGCTACGAGTACACCGGTACGGGCTGGATCAACTATCTCGGTCACGAGCACCCGATCCCCGATTCGCAGGCCCAGTTCGAGGCGGTCCGCGACGAGGATCTCGAACGCAACGGCATGGTGTGGACCGATCCGGCGCCGATGAACAACACGTACGCGCTGGCCACCAGCCAGACGACCGCGGCCGAGACCGGGGTGCGCACTCTCTCGGACTACGCCGCACTGGTGGAGCGGGATCCGGGTGCGGCGGTGACCTGCGTCGAGACCGAGTTCAACGTCCGGCAGGACGGATTCCCCGGCATGGCCGCGGCCTACGGGTTCGACCCGGGCCGCGTCGAACGCCGAATCCTGCAGACCGGCATCATCTATCAGGCCACGGCCGACGGTAGCCAGTGCAAGTTCGGTGAGGTGTTCACCACCGACGGGCGGATCGCGGCGCTGGACCTGGTGGTGCTCGAGGACGACCGTCAGTTCTTCCCGAAGTACAACCCGGCCCTGACGATGCGTGAGGACTTCGCGAAGGCCCACCCGCAGGTCGCCGAGGTCATGGCGCCGATCTCGGCGATGCTGACGAACGAGGCGATCACCGAACTGAACCGCCAGGTGGACGTCGACGGCAAGGATCCCGCGGCGGTGGCGCGGCAATGGCTGGTCGATCAAGGGTTCGTCACGGCCGAGACGTGAGACCCGACCCGCGTCCCTCAGCGTCCGGCGGCGACGCCGTCGCGCACCCGGGGAAGATCTCCTCCGCGAGGTAGGTCAGTGACTCCTCGGTGGGGTGCCCGCCGAGGACGAAGGTGTCGATGCCGTGGTCGAGCGCGAAGGAGGTCAGGCGCCTCGGGAGGTCCTCGAGGGGGATGTCGCCGCCGACGTTGAGGACCCGCCGGATGCTCGCCGGGTCCCGGCCCGCCGCGGTGGCGGCGTCGTCGATTGTCGCGCTGGCCGTGGCGATTCCGGCGTCGTCGATGTAGCCGAGCGTAGGCAGCCAGCCGTCGCCGATCTCGCCGATCAAACGGAGCATGCGGGGTTTGTAGCCGCCGATCCAGACGCCCATCGGGTGGGCGGGAACGGGTCCCGGGTGCAACCCGTCCACGGAGTAGAAGTCGCCGTCGAATCGGATCGACCGCTCGCCACTCCACATCAGCCGGATCACCGAGACGGCTTCCCGCAGTGCCCGCACGGACTCGCCGGGGGAGCGGCGCGGGCCGCCCATTGCGGCGATCCCGTCCCAGAACGCACCCGTGCCCAGCCCCAGTTCGACGCGGCCGCCGGAGAGGAGATCGAGGCTGGCCGCCGCCTTCGCGAGCACCGCCGGCGGGCGCGGGGCAGGCTCGCGACATCGGGAAACACGGACAGTTGATCGGTGCGGGCGGCGATCGCGGACAGCAGCGTCCAGGCGTCGAGGAATTCCCGCTGGTACGGGTGGTCCTGGATGCCGACGAAATCGAAGCCGGCTCGGTCGAGGACGGCGGCGGTGTCGAGCGCGGCCCGGGGCATGTGCGCGTCCGGGATCAGGAACCAGCCGAAGCGGATCTCGTTGCCGTAGTCGGGCATTGCGGACTCCTTCGCGGTGTCGGAGGCCCCTCTCCCAACCTTAGGGTGAGGCGGACCCGCCCGTACGCTGAATGCAATCGACAACCTGGGGTTGACGCTCCCGGATCGTCAACCTACGGTTGTCGTATGACGAATCCCGTGCCCATGACGAATCCCGTCCGCCTCGACGACCTGATCGACGCGATCAAGAAGGTCCATACCGACGCGCTCGAACAACTGACCGATGCGGTGCTGACCGCCGAACACCTCGGCGACATCGCCGACCACCTGATCGGGCACTTCGTGGACCAGGCGCGACGCTCCGGCGCGTCGTGGACCGATATCGGTCGCAGCATGGGCGTCACGAAGCAGGCGGCCCAGAAGCGGTTCGTGCCCAAGGGGCCGGGGAGCCGTCCGACCTCGACGCTGATCAGGGCTTCAGCAGGTTCACGCCGCGCGCACGCAATGCGGTGATGGCCGCGCAGAACGCCGCCCGGGCCGCCGGCAACGACCAGATCGTGCCCGAGCACCTGGTCCTCGGGCTGCTCGCGGACCCGGAGGCGCTCGCGGTGAAAATGCTTGCGGCGCAGGATCTGGACGTCGACACGGTGCGGCGGGCCGTGCTCACGGTGCTGCCGCCGAAGGTCGATCAGCTGCCCGACCTCATTCCGTTCGACGCCGGCGCCCGTAAGGTCCTCGAGCTGACGTTCCGTGAAGCACTCCGGCTGGGGCACGACTACATCGGCACCGAGCACATGCTGCTGGCGCTGCTCGAGCAGGAACACGGAGCGGGGGTCTCTCCGAACTCGGTTTCGACAAGTCGGCCGCCGACAAGTATGTCGTCGACACCCTCGCCGTGTTCCTGGCCGCTCAGCAGCAGGAGAAGTAGTACTCCGCCAGGGTCATTGGGCGAACCGCAGGATCGCCGCGGCCGGGACCTCGTCCGGTACGTCGCCGGAGCGGAGGGCGAGGACCTTCGCCCCGGTCAGCAGCGCCCGCCGGGCGATCTCGTCCACCACACCGTACGAGTGGTTGCCGTCGAGCTCGGCGAGCTCGACCGTTCCGCTGTCGGGGTCGATCGTGCCGGGCACGATGCCCTCGATGTCGACCATCAGCGTCTCGATCCGGCCGAACGTCGCCGACCGGGCCACGTCGGAGATCTCGACCTGTGCCCGTCCCTTGGAACGCAGCTCGTCGAACTGCTTGCGGGTCTCGGCGATCTGCTGGGCGTAGTAGCTGTCGAGCACCCTTCGGCTGGTCTCGGCGATCTGACCGTCGGTCATCTCCTCCGGGTTGCCGGGAATCCCCTCGTCGAGCAGCTTGTGGTAGTTGTTCACCGCGCGATACTGCGAGGCGGTCGGTTCCGCGGCCGCGAGGATCAGGGGAATGTCGCGGCCGGTCAGCACGCTCCGGAGCGCGTGGTCGATCGCGCGCACGTACTCGTGGACGCGGAGCTTGCGGCCCTCGTCGCCCTGTACCCGACCGTGCACCCGGCCCGGCGCGGTGCGCCCGAGCGACGACACCCCCGCGTAGCTGGCGGCATCCGAGGGCAGGCCGGGAACGTCGACCTTCGTCGGCGGCTGATCGGCGGTGACCTCGATCATGCGCACGGAGCCCTCGGCGAGGGCCAGCACGAAGGCGGTCTGCGGGAAGGTCACCGTCCGTAACAGCGGCTTGATGTAGAAGCGGTCGCTGACGATGCCGACCGATCCGAGTCGATTGGGTAGCCGATAGCGTCGCAGCCGGTCCGGGGTGGCGAGTACGACGAGGGAGCGTGCCTGATAGCGCCAGAACGCCTCGTCCTCGATGAGGTCGTCGAACGCTTGCTGGAACGTTGCCCGTTCCTTGGGGTCGCCCACCTCTTCGAGCGCGGACTTGACCTGGTTCGTGAACTCGAGTCGGCTCTTACCCGGATCCTGGATGTCGTCCTCGGTGGGCGTGTAGAGCGAGATGCAGGTCGGACCCTCCACCCCGGCGAGCCGTCGGATCTCGGCATGACTCGGAATATCGCTGTAGAGCATTCCTCGACCTCCCGGTAGTTGGTCGTTTCAGCGTACCCAGGAGGACCACGTCCTGGCAGGGGTTTGTTCGCGGCCCGGGGACCTTCGACCACCCCGGTCTTCTGCCCGCTCAATGGAAGAGGTCCTGGCCCGCATCCGCGTGCGATCGGTAATGATCTGGGGCAGTTGAGACTTGGAGGAGATATGGGACAGCTCGAAGGCAGGACCGCGTTCGTGACCGGCGCGGCGCGCGGGCAGGGCCGGGCGCACGCGCTCGCCCTCGCCGCCGAGGGCGCCGACGTGTTCGGCATCGACATCTGCGCCGACGTGGCGACCGTGCCGTACCCGTTGGCGACCGTCGACGAACTCGACGAGACCCGCCGGCTGGTCGAGGCGCTCGGCGTCCGGTGCCGGACCGCGGTGGTGGACGTGCGCGACGGGACGGCGGTGGACGCGGCCGTCGCCACCGCGATCGCCGAGCTCGGCAAGATCGACATCTGCATCGCGAACGCCGGCGTGTGCGCGTTCGCGAAGACGTGGGAGCTCACCGACGAGATGTGGGACGCGATCGTCGACACCAACCTGACCGGTGTCTTCAAGACGCTGCGCGCGGTGGCGCCGCACATGATCGAGCGGGGGTACGGACGTATCGTCGCGACGTCGTCGATGGGCGGGCACATGGGCACCCCGAACCTGTCGCACTACGTGGCCGCCAAGTGGGGCGTGATCGGGCTCGTGAAGACCCTGGCTCTGGAACTCGCCCGCTACGGGATCACCGTCAACGCGGTGTGCCCGGGCTCGGTCGACACCCCGATGGTCCACAACGAGGCGTTCTACGGACTCTTCGCTCCGGACATCGAGCACCCGACCAAGGAGACCGTCGAATCGCGGTACGCCTCGATCACGCCGATGCGGGTGCCGTGGATGGCCCCGGAGGACATCTCGCACGCGGTCCTCTATCTGGTGTCGGAGCAGGCGCGCTACGTCACCGGGACGTCGCTGGACGTCAGTGCCGGCAGTTCGGCGCTCATGCCCTGACCCCCGGGCCCGCCGCCGGTCACGCATCCGTTGATCTTGGTGTTATGTTCCCGTCGGACACGGTCGGGTTCGCGCCCGACGGATGACGATGCGTACGGATCGGGGGATCCATGTCGACCAGGCTGACGGCGGTGGCGGCGGTCGCGCTGCTCGGATCTGCGGTGGTGGCGGGCACCGCGAGGGTAGCGACGGCCGAGCCGCTGCCGGGCGCCGGGCCGTGCGCGTCGGAGCTGTCGCACCACCTCGAGTCGATCATTCCCGAACGCCTCGAGGTACCGGTCCCGTATCCGGTGATCACGCAGGTGCCCTACCCGGCCCCGGAGCAGCCGACCACGCGGATCGCGTCCGAGCCGCTGCCGGACGATCCGTGCGCCGACCCGTGCCCGGATCTGATGGACGCGGTTCCGCCGCCGTCGTCGCTGTCGACCGACCTGGGGATCCCACAGATCGGGCTCAAGCCCACGCCGTTCCACTTCGGCATCCCGATCCCCGGGCCGGACCCGACCCGCTGCCCCCGCCGCCGGATCCGGCGGACCCCGGAGTCGAGTCGGCGCCGCGCACCCCGGCCCCGCCGACGCCGCGGATCGGCACGGTGGACCGGGTCGCGAAGCTCACGGGTGCGGGCTCGGTGAACCGGACCGACAAGCGCTGGCAGGTGCAGGGCACCGACCTGGGCATCATGTGGGAGAGCGCGCCCGGACAGGTCGCGATCGCGTTCGGCGACACCATCGGCAAGGGGTTCCACCCGCCGGGCGGTCAGGGCGACGACTGGCGCAGCAACGTCCTCGCGTTCAGCACCGACCAGGACCTGTCGGACGGAATGACTTTCGACTCGATGGTGCAGGACGGCCGGTGCCACGCCGCGGAACTCCTCAGCAGCCGCAAGATGGACAACGTCGAGATCACCACCATCCCCACGTCGGGGTTCGCGATCGGTGACCGGCAGTACATGAGCTATATGTCCATTCGCACGTGGAACAGCATCCCCGGCACGTGGTGGACCAACCACGGCGGCATCGCCTACTCCGACGACGGCGGCTCCACGTGGGTGAAGGATCCGTACGCCCAGTGGGACAACATCTTCGGTGTCACCAACTTCCAGGTCGCGGCGATGGTGCCGGCCGGGACTACGTGTACATGTTCGGCACCCCCAACACCCGGCTCGCTGCGGTGGGCCTGGCCCGCGTCCCCAAGGACCAGGTGCTGAACAAGTCGGCGTACCAGTACTGGCAGAACGGGAGCTGGACGCCCGTCGGCGGCTACACCGCCGCGACGCCGATCGTGCACGGCCCGGTAGCCGAACTGTCGGTGCGCTACGACGAGTCCACCGACAAGTGGCAGATGTCGTACCTGGACACCGCGAAGACGGCGATCGTTCTGCGCGAAGCGGATTCGCCGCAGGGGGAGTGGTCCGACGGTGCACCCATGGTGTCGGTGGTGGACTATCCGGAACTCTACGGCGGTTTCATTCACCCGTGGTCGCGCGACAGCGACCTGTACTTCACGATCTCGACGTGGTCGGACTACAACGTCTTCCTGATGCGCGCCCGAATCAACGAATAGCAAACAGATCGGCGGCGGCCTCGACAGTTTGCGCGACGACGTCGGCGCGGTCGGGGTCGAGGCCGTGACGGCCGCCCTCGATCAGGATCAGCCGGTGCTGGGCCGGGATCAGGTCGAGCGCGGTGCGCATCTCGTCGGGCGTGCCGAACGGGTCGCGGTCGCCGTGCACGAACAGCGACGGCGTCCGCAGGTCCGGTAGGTGCTCGGTGCGCTGCTTCTCCGGCTTGCCCGGCGAGTGCAGCGGATACGACAGCAGCACCAGACCGTCCGCGACGTCGGGGCGTTCGGCGGCCAGCATCGTCGACTGGCGTCCGCCGTACGAGTGGCCGGCCAGGATCATCGGGCCGTCGGCGAGGCCACGGATCGCGTCGGCCGCGGCGACGATGCCGTCCCGGTCCTGGCCGGCGTGGGCCTGGTTGGGCGGCCCGGATGCGCGGCGCTGGCGGAACGGCAGGTTGTAGCGCAGTACCAGCAGTCCGCGCTCGGCGAATCCGGCCGCCATGGCCTGCAACAGTTTTGCGTCGCAGTCGCCGCCGGCACCGTGCGCGAGGACCAGCTTTCCGGCCGGATCCACGTCGGGTCGGTGCAGGTAGCCTTGTACGCCGTCGGTGTCGAACGGTTCGCCAAGCGCACTCATGAACATCGAGGTTACCGTGGGATGGTGCTGCGGCTGCGGCTGCGGCTGCTGGTCACCGGCGCCACCGGGTACATCGGTGGCCGCCTGGTCCCACGTTTGCTCGCCGCCGGCCACGACGTGCGCGTCCTGGTGCGCTCTCCCGACAAACTGCGCGACATCCCGTGGGCGCGTCGGGTGGAGATCGTCCGCGGTGACCTGGGCGACCCGGACTCTCTGCGCACCGCGACCGAGGGCATCGACGTCGTCTACTACCTGGTGCACGCGATGGGCGGGGCGCGGGAGTTCGTCGAGACCGAGCGGGTGGGGGCGTCGAACATGGCGGCCGCCGCCCGCGAGACCGGCGTCGGCCGGATCGTCTACCTCGGCGGTCTGCACCCGGACAACACCGAACTGTCCCCGCACATGCGTTCCCGGGCGCAGGTCGGGCGCATCCTCATGGAGTCGGGCGTGCCGACGCTGGTGTTGCAGGCCGGCGTGGTGATCGGGTCTGGGTCGGCGTCGTTCGAGATGATCCGGCACCTGACCAACCGGTTGCCGGTGATGACGACCCCACGATAGGTGAACAACCGGATTCAGTCGATCGCTGTGCGCGACGTCCTGTACTACCTGGTGAAGGCGGCCGACGCGCCGCTGCCGAGCAGCCGCGCCTACGACATCGGTGGTCCCGACCTCCTCACGTACGGCGACATGATGAAGGTGTACGCCGAGGTCGCGGGGCTGCGCCGGCGACGTGTGCTGGTGCTGCCGGTGCTCACGCCGCGGCTGGCGGGCCTGTGGATCGGGCTGGTCACTCCCATCCCCAGCTCGTTGGGTCGGGCGCTGATCGAATCCCTGTACGACGACGCCGTCGTCGCCGACGGTGACGTCGACGCCGTCATCGCCCCGCCCGCAGCGGGGTTGATCCCGTACCGCCAGGCCATCCGGTTGGCGCTGCGACGGATCCGCGACGGCGAGGTGGAGACCAACTGGGCCAGCGCGTCACCGGTGGGGGCACCGTCGGATCCGCTGCCGTCCGATCCGGAATGGGCGGGCGAGGCCGTCTACACCGATGAGCGCAGTGGCGGCTGTGACGCCGACGCGGACACTCTGTGGCACGTTCTCGAAAGCATCGGCGGCGAGAACGGTTGGTATTCGTTGCCGAGATGCGCACACCGGGCGGCGCGTGGCTCGAATGGCGGGTGCGCGCGGACGGGCCGTACCGCTCGCGCCTGGACCAGCGGGCGATCTTCTTTCCGAAAGGCCTTGCCGGACGGCTCTACTGGTATTCGCTCGTGCCGTTCCACGGCATCATCTTCAAGGGCATGCTCGCCAACATCACCGGGGCAGCGGCGCGCGAGTACGCCGCGACACCGGGAGATCTACACGGTGCAGAGCGGGACGATGTCGGAGCGCCCGCCGGTAGTGGGCGACGTGAGCACCAGGCAGGAGTTGTAGCCACGCGACTCGACGACGCTGCGGATCTGCCGCCAGCCCTGGGTACTCACCGCGGGGGTGCGCGACAGCACGAAGCCGGAAGTCCGGGCCGGGTCGCCGACGAGGGCCCACGAGTAGTCGTCGGCGAGGTAGGTGACGACGTAGTTCGTGGGGCCGTCGGGTGAACTCTGGGACGACACTGACGGGAAGCTCACGTGCAGTTGGGCATTCGTCACCGGGTCGGTGACGCGCGCGTTGCCGGTGATGCCGTTGGTCTCGCCCGTCCACGTGGTGCAGGTGTTGTTCACGCTGATGTTCGCCGCGTCCAGCACGCCGTACGCGGCGCGGGTGTCGCGGGCACAGTTCAGGTTGAACGGCTGTGGCACCGCGGCGAGTTGGTACCACGTGCCGAGGTATCGGGCGACGTCGAGAAATGGGATCGGAGGGAGTGGCTGCCACGGATCGGCCGAACCGGGCGGCAGGGCGGCGGCGGGGACGGCGACAGCTGCCATGGCTGCGGCGGCGATCAGCACGACGGTGAGCTTCCGGGTGGCGCGCATGATGATCCTTCCAGCGTCGACAGGAGCGGTCACTCAGTATTCTGTGCTGCTCCGGTCAACGGATGGATACGGAAGATCAACAGCGATGCAGCAGGTTGGTGCCGGCGATGATCGCGTCGAGCGTCGACGCGGCGCGGATTGACGCTGCGAGTGGAAGGCTGGGGACAGGAGACGGAGAGATCTCGCTCGGCGTCGGTGATCTGCGTGACCTGCGGCACGTCAGTCCGGTAGCCAGTGCAGCTCGTGTGCCAGGGTTTTGGCGACGCTTCGGATGCGGCGGTGTAGTGGTGACTGCACGCGCGGGAGGACCAGGTGGATGGTCAAGGTGGGTGCGCCCTGCAGCGGTCGCCACGTGAGACCGGCCGGTTGTGTCGTGACCGCGACTTCACTGGCCGGAGCGAGGGTGAGCCCGTCGCGTAGGTCGCGCTGAGACATGTCGAAAGAGACTGCGGTCGTGTGGAATCGGGGGCTCGGCCAGGTGCCGCGGAACAGTGCGGACAGCTGATCGTGGATCACGGGGTTGGCCGTACGGTCGGGGAGTCGCAGCGGATACGCGGCCGCATCGGCGATCTCGATCTCCGGGTGTTCGGCCAGCGGATGATGCTGTGCCAATTGGACCCCGACGCGCTCACGCCGCAGCAGGAACCGGCGCACGCCACGACCCGGCTGTTCACCGCGGGTGATCCCCGCATCGATGCGGCCGTCGGCGACTGCGGGAGAGATCTCCGGTGTCGCCATGGGGACCGCGCCGACCTCGAGTCCCGGGCTGCTGCGAATGAGCCTGTCCACCAGGGCCGGTGCTGTTTCGGCCCCCGCGCTGAGGCTGTATCCGATGCGCAGCGTGCCCAGCTCACCGGCCCCCGCATTCCGGGCAGTGTCCCACGCTCGGTCCAGCGCTGCCAGCGCGGGCGGCGCGGACTCCGCCAAAGCCGCACCGGCCGTGGTCAATACGACGCTACGGGTGTTGCGAACCAGCAGGCTCGTACCGAGTTCCGCCTCCAATCGGCGCATCCGGGCACTGAGTGCGGGCTGCGCGATACCGATCCGTGCGGCCGCGCGGGTGAAGTTCAACTCCTGCGCCAGCACCAGAAAGTACCGCAGGCTCACCGTATCCGGCGCCACATGCCCTCCCTGTCGATTGATAACGATCCGTTCTGAGTCTATCCCGTCCCGATCTTTCCCTCGGCCACACATCAAGCCCTAACCTGCGCATATGACAACTCAACTGACCGCGGCACTCACACGCACCGGGAGGCAATCATGCATAAGTTGGTAGTCCTGTATTCCAAGCCCGCCGACCCTGACCAGTTCCGCGACTACTACGTGACCAACCACCTTCCACTGGTCATGAATTGGCCCGGCCTGCTTGCGTGGCGCTACAGCTTCGACGTGGCGGCGACCAACGGAGAAGCGCCGTATTTCGCGGTCTTCGAAGGCGACTTCGCTGATGTCGCCGCCATGGCCGCGGCGCGGGCGTCGCAGCATGGCCAGCGGCTGGCCGCCGATGTCGTCAACTACGCCACCGGCGGTGCGGTCATCATCCACTATCCCGTGCAGGACGGCCCCGGCTGAGGCGCGACGGCACGCGTTCGGCCGGGAAGGAGCAGCAGCCCAAGGGCTCTCAGCGGTGCAGCAGGTTGGCGCCGGCGATGATCGCGTCCAGCGACGACGAGATGCAGTCGTCGCCGATGGCCATGGCCCAGCGGCGCTCCCCGTCATGGTCGCAGAGGACGAACGTGGCGGTGCCGGCCGACGTGCGCTGCTGGTGGAACGAGAGGATCTCGATCTGGAATCCGGCGTCGTACAGCATTGACGTGAGCGCGGCGATCGGGCCGGTGGCCGTGGCGGACGCCGAGGTGATGGTGTCGCCGAGACCGAGGGTCGCGGTGTAGGTGCTGCAACCGGCGCCGCGGCCGGTGGCCTCCCAGCTGCCGAGGCGGACGGGGCCACCCGTGGGGCTGAAGCGCTGGGTGAACTCCGTCCAGCTCAGGCCCTGGGCCTGGGCGCGCATGTCGCGCGGCAGCTGGGAGCCGAAACGGCGGGAGAACGGATCGTCGGAGAACGAAGCGGTGGTGGTGGCGAGAGCCTGGGAGGTGCGCATTTTTCGAGGTCTTCCTGAAGTGAAGGAAGGACCGACGGTGAATAGCTCAACGACCCGCAGCGAGGGGTCGGTCCGATTCAGACCCCGCTACGGCGGTGAACTACTACCTCGATGCGCTGCATGACCGAGGAGTCTAAGCGCGACTCCTCGGTACACGCAACCTCCGGTTTGGGGCACATGCAACCCTCAACCGCGGACGCCGGTGATCTCGTCCGGGGTGTGCGGCAGCTCGGCAGTGGCCGTGACCTCGCCCTTTTCGACGTCGACGGCGTGGATCCGCTTGGTGGCGGGATCGGTGATGTACGCGGTGAAGCCCTGCACGAACAGTGCCGGCCGCGGCGACTGCCACTTGTCGGGTTCGGTCCACGGGGCGATGACGGGCACCCGGCGCACCACGGCACCGGTCGCCGGGTCGATCACGTGCAGCGCGCCGTCGGTCCCGAGGACCAGGGCCTCGCCGAACGGCCCGCGGCCGAGCGACCGGAACGTGTAGCTGGTCCCCAGGTCGACCAGCCGCAGCTCGCCGGTCGCGGTGTCGGTGAGGGACACGCGCTGTGGACGCTCGAGCTCGGCGTTCGGGTCGCTCTTGTAGTCGCCGAGGACCACGGCGGAGTCCCCCGAGCCGGCCTGGTTGCCGATCCGCCCGTACGGGTCGGGGCTGGTGACCTTGGTGATCGTGCCGTCGCGGTAGATCAGCAGGCCGTCCTGGCAGCCGAAGACGACCGCCTCGCCGGCGGCGACGGCCTCACCGTGCACGCCCGGGCACTGCTCGCTGCGCGCGATCTCGGTGCGCGCCCCGTCGTAGACGACGATGCCGGTGCGGGTCTTCTCGTCGCCGATCGTGGTGATCAGGCGGCCGTCGGCCAGCTCCACCGCGACGCCGTGGTGCGCGTGCGGGGTGGTGAACGACGACGTCTCGGGGCGGCCGTCCTCCAGCGCGGCGGGGTCGAACGACTCGACGCGTCCGGTCCCGTCGTCGAACAGCACCGTGCGTCCGGCGTGCCGGACGACGTGGCCGGGCTTGTCGGCGTCGAACGTGACGTCGGTGAGGGCGGGCGCGGAGGTGTAATGGTGGGCGTGGTCGTCGTGCGCCTCCGACCACGTGCCGGTGTCGAGCACGCGGAAGCCGCCCTCGGTCGTGACGATCACGTGCCGCTCGTCGCCGGCGGGGTTCAGCCGGTTGAAGCCGTCGATCTCGGATTCGCCTACCACCGACAGGGTTTCGGCATCGAGCACGAGGATGCCGCCGTCGTAGGTGAGGGCCAGGCGGGGCGTCGCGGCGCGGGCCTGGAACGGCTTGGACGTGGTGGTCTGCGCGTCGGCCGTCGCGGTCTCGGTGCCGTCGCCGGCGCCCGAGCAGCCGGCGAGCAGGGCAGCGCACGTCGCGACGGACGCGGCGAGGGTGAGTCGTCGGGGAGTGGGATCGATGCGGATCATGCCGCAAGATCTATCGTCTAATGAAAATGATTGTCAAAGTCGAAAATATGCATTCGTGCATGTCACGCGGCATGCAGCAGCTCGAAGTCACCCGCGTCCACCTGCCGGGTGCGCCGCCGGTACCCCCACGACGAGCCGGGCCAGAGCGCGTGGTTCGAGCCGAGCTTGTCCAGATACCAGCTGGTGCATCCGCCGGTGCTCCACACGCCCCGCGTGAGGCGCTCCCGCAGAACCGCGTCGAACGCGTCCTGGGCGTCGGCGCGGACGTCGAGGGCGTCCGCGCCGCTGTCGTCGGCCAGGCGCATCGCGTCCAGCGCGTACGCGATCTGGGCCTCGATCATGACGATCACCGAGTTGTGTCCCAGCCCGGTGTTGGGACCGGAGAGGAAGAACGCGTTGGGCAGCCCGGAGACGGTGATGCCCAGGTGGGTGCGGACGCCGCCCCGCTGCCAGCGCTCGAGCAGGCTCACCCCGTCCCGTCCGACCAGCTGCATGCGGTTCAGGGCGCCGGCGACCCGGAAGCCCGTCGCGTGGACGATGACGTCGACCTCGTGGTGGGTGCCGTCGGCGGTGACGATGCCGTCGGGGCGGATCTCGGTGATCGCGTCGGTGACGAGGGTCGTGTTCTCGCGGGCGAGTGCCGGGTAGAAGTCGTTGGACCGGAGGATGCGCTTGCACCCGATCCGGTAGTCGGGGGTGAGCGCCGCGCGCAGGTCCGCGTCCGGAACCTGGCGGCGCAGGTGCCGGCGGGCGCGCGCCTCGGTGACCCCGAGCAGCCGGGGGCTGCGGCCGAGTCCGATCGCCAGCGATTCCGCGCCCCAGTAGGCGGCCGCACGGAATGCCTTGCGGGCCAGCGTGCTCCGGCGGCTGACGGCCATCGCCGCCCGGAACCGTCGGCGCGGGAGCACCCAGGCGGGGTCCGCTGGAACACGCGCAGGCTCGCGGCCTCGCGGGCGATCCGGGGCACCACCTGCACCCCGCTGGCGCCGGTGCCGATCACCGCCACGCGCTTGCCGGTGAGGTCGACGTCGTCGTGCCACGTCGCCGAGTGCACGGCCTGGCCGGTGAAGGTCTCCGCACCCGGGATGCGGGGGAGTCGGGGAATGTTGAGCGCGCCCGACGCGATCACGAGGTACCGCGCCACGAACTCGCGTCCGGTCCGGTCGAAAACATGCCAGCGGCAATCGGTCTCGTTCCAGCGCGCGCCCGCGACCTCGGTGCCGAACTCGATGCGCTCGCCCAGGCCGTGACGCTCCGTGAGCTGGGACAGGTAGTCCAGGATCTCCGGCTGCGCGGCGTGTGAACTGGACCAATCCCGTTTGGGGGCAAAGGAGTACGAGTACAGCACCGACGGGACGTCGCACTCGCAACCCGGGTACGTGTTCTGCCGCCACGTGCCGCCCACGGCATCGGCCTTCTCGAGGATCAGGAGGTCGCGCTCGCCTCGGCGGGTCAGTTCCAGCGCCATCCCGAGTCCGGCGAAACCGGCGCCCACGACGAGCACCCGGGTGTGGCGTACCTGCTGGGACACACTGCTTCCTGCCTCGAGATCCGCGCAGCGCCTCCCTCACCGCCTGACGTCAGCAGTGTGCAACTTGAACGGTGTTCAAGACAAATCGGTCGGGCGGCTCACGCCACCTCGTCCTCGCCTCCCGGCTGGACTTTCCGCAGGCCACGGTAGGCCTCGGCGGGCGTGTGCCGACCGGCCACCACCGCCTCCACCTCGGCCGCGATCGGCATCGCGACGCGGTAGTCGCGCGCCAGTTCCATCACCGTCGGCGCGGTCTTGACGCCCTCGGCGACCTGCCCGAGCTCCTTCACCGCCTCATCGACGGTGAGTCCGCGGGCGATGTACTCGCCCACGCGCCGGTTGCGCGACCTCGGGCTCATGCAGGTCGCGATCAGGTCGCCCACGCCGGTGAGCCCGGCGAAGGTGCGGGGGTTCGCGCCCATCGCCTCGCCCAGGCGGGTCATCTCCGCGAGCCCGCGGGCGAGGACCATCGCCCGGGTGTTGTCGCCGACGCCCAGGCCGTCGGCCATGCCCGACGCGATCGCGACGATGTTCTTGAGCACCCCGCCGAGCTCGCAGCCCAGGACATCGGTGTTGCGGTACACGCGGAAGACTTTGGAGGCGAACAGCGGTTGCAGCGCCGTCGCGACGTCCTCGTCCTGCGTGGCGACCACCGCCGCGGCGGCCATGCCGTCGGCGATCTCGGTCGCGATGTTGGGCCCCGCCAGCAGCCCGACGGGGTGGCCCGGCAGGCATTCGGAGATCACCTCGGTGGGGCGCTGTCGGGTGCCGGGCTCGAGGCCCTTCGCGAGCGAGAGCACCGGCACCCAGGCGCGGACCTCGTTGGAGATGAGGCTGAGCGTGCTGCGGATCGCGTGCGACGGCACCCCCACCACCAGCACGTCGGCCTCGTTCGCGGCCTCCACGATGTCGGCCGTCGCGCGCAGGCCCTCCGGGAGGGTGCGGTCGCCGAGGTAGCGCGAGTTGCGGTGCACGGCGTTGATCTCGTCGGCGATCTCGGGCGTGCGCGCCCACAGCAGCGTGGGCGTGTTCCGGGACGCGAGCCCCGCCACCGTGGTGCCCCACGACCCGGAGCCGATCACCACGACGCGGACTGGTCGGGCCATCAGCGATCACCTCGTGCGCGGACGTCGTGGCAGGTCATGACTTCAGGTTGGCACTCCGGGCGGGTCCGCGGTGGCGATTCCCCGAACTCGACACCGGTGCGCGCCTACAGTCGGGTACGTGTCGGACGACCAGCCGCTGCACGACGTGTACGCCGAGCCCACGCTCGCGGACGTGCTGCCGTCGGTGCTCGCCTCGTCGGGTGTCGCCGGCGAGGCGAACCGGCTCGGGCTGCCGGAGACGGATCGGACGGTGGTGCTGCTGATCGACGGCCTCGGCTGGAACCTGCTGCGCCGCAACCTCGATGCCGCGCCGTTCCTCAACGGCATCGAGGCGCGTCCGATCCGGGCCGGATTCCCGACCACCACTGCGACGTCGCTGGCATCGTTCGGCACCGGGCTGCCGCCCGGCCGGCACGGCATCACCGGGTACGTCTCCGACGTCGCCGAGGCGGGCGGGCCGTTCAACTGGCTGCGGTGGCAGCGGGTCGGGGACCGGCGCGACGCGTCGACGCGGGTGGTGCCGGAGCGAATCCAGCCGTCCCCACCGTCTTCGAGCGGGCCGCCGCCGCGGGGGTGGTGGCGTCGACGGTCCTGCCGCGCGAGTTCGCGGGCAGCGGTCTCACCCGCGCCACGCTGCGGGGCGCACGATTCGTCGGCACCGTCGCGTACGGCGATCTGCTGCACGCGACCGTCCACGCCGCGACGGCGGGCGAACGGACGCTCGTCTACTGCTATCTGAGCCAGATGGACACCCTCGGGCACGTGTACGGGCCCGGATCCGAGGGCTGGGTGGCGCAGTTGACGATCGTCGACCGGTTCGTCGAGGATCTCGTCGCCCGGCTCGGCCCCGACGTCCACCTGCTGGTGACCGCCGACCACGGCATGGCCGCCGTCGACCCGTCGGACCGGATCGACTTCGACACCACCACAGACTTGTCGGACGGGGTTGCGGCGCTCACCGGTGAGGCCCGCTGCCGGTACGTCCACACCGAGCCCGGCCGCACCGTCGCGGTGCTGCGCCGCTGGCGCGAGGTGCTCGGGGAGCGGGCCTGGGTCGGGACCCGCGACGACGTCGTGGCGGCCGGGCTGCTGGGGCCGGACCCGACGCCCGCCGCGGTGCGCCGCATCGGCGACGTGGTGGCCATCGCCCGCCGCGGGACGGCCGTGGTGCGCACCGAGGTGGAGCCGCGGATGTCGCTGCTCAGCGGTCAGCACGGTGCACTCACCGACGACGAACTGCTGGTTCCGCTCCTGCAGGTGTGACCCGTGAGGATTGTTGAAAAGTGTTGTGGCGCAGCATGTGCGGCGGTCGTTCATTTCCCCTTCTCGGAGTGTCGACGGGGCGCGGTAAGCTCTAGCCGTTACGTGGTGTAACGACTAAGTCGTTACACCACGTAACGGCTATTGCAAACGTGACGCAAGGGGTTCGGTGGAATGTCCAGGAAGCGGCAGGCGCAGCATCGGCTTGGGCCGCAACGAGATCCTGCGATCGACGAGGCCGTGCTGCGGGCGACGCGAGAGCTGCTGATCGAGAACGGGTACGCCGGGACCACGATCGACGCGATCTCCACGCGCGCCGGTGCCGGGCGGCCCGCCATCTACCGGCGCTGGCCGTCGAAGGCACACATCGTGCACGACGCGGTGTATCCGGTGATGGAGTCGGAGGACGTGTCCGACGACGTCGAGATCGCCGAGGAGATCAGCCGACTGGCATACGGCGCGGTCGCACTGTTCGGCGACCCGGCTGCGCGCGAGGCCGTGCCGGGGCTGACGAGTGAGGGCCGCAGCGACCCGGAACTGCGGAAGGCGCTGACCACGGACCAACTCGAGGTGATCCGTGAGGAACTCGGGCGGCGGCTGGCCGTGGCTGCAGCGGCCGGCGAGGTACGTGACGGCATCGACCCGGACACACTGCTCGACGTCATCGCGGGTGCCGCGATCTTCGCGCAGTCGGCGCGCGACGTCCAGGACCAGGAGCGGCTGGCGTCGACGCTCGTCGACATCGTGCTCCACGGTGTCATGCCCGCGGCGGGGTCGACGACCTCGAGCGATCGGACACCGCTCCGACAAGTGTGACGAGCGAGTCGCTGCGCCGGGAAGCGTCGGACTCTATGGTGGCGGACGGGGTGGACCAGGCCATCCCTGTGCGGAGGACGACTGGGGCAGTATGCGAACGCGCGAGACGACGATCATCAGGCACTGGAAGGTGAGCCTGCGGGCGTGGTTGGTGTTCTGGTTCGCCCGCATCTTCGTCAAACCGTTGTTCGCGGCGTGGCCCATGACCGATCGCGGACTCGCGGTGCTGGGACGTCTGGACAAACTCGTGGATCGGCTGCCCCGGCCGAAGGGGGTCGTCGTCGAACCCACGACGCTGGGCGGGGTCCCGAGCGAGCGGATCACCCACCCCCGCAAGGCGGCGGACGCGCTGGCCGGTGCCACGATCCTCTACTTCCACGGCGGCGCCTTCGTGTTCTGCGGCTTGGCCAGTCACCGGAGCCTGTGTGCGGTGCTGGCCGCGCGGGCGGGGGTCCCCGTGGTCTCGGTCGAGTACCGGCAGCTGCCGTACGGCGGCATCGGCACCTCGATCCACGACGCGATGGCCGCGTACACCGAGCTGCTCGGCAAGTGCGACGACCCGACGAAGATCATCCTGGCCGGGGACTCGGCCGGCGGCTACCTCGCGATGAAGGTCGCCGAGCTGGCCGCGACGCGCGGCATGGCGACGCCCGCCGCGGTGATCGGCTACTCGCCGCTGCTCAACCTGGCCCTCGAGAAGCACGACCCGGACTTCATGCGCCGCGACGCGTACCTGCCGATGAGTCAGGTGGCGAACCTGAAGGATCTGTGGGCGGGCGGTCCGGAGCCGATCGCCGGGGCCGACTCGCCCATCGAGGCCGACCCGCACCTGTACCCGCCGGTGTTCTTCAGCGTCGCGCAGTACGAGCTGATGCGCCCCGACGTCGAGGCGATGACCGGCCTGCTCGAGGACGCCGGGCAGGCCGTCGAGACCCACGTGTGGAGCGGGCAGATCCACGCGTACCCGGTGTTCGGCACGGTCCTGAAGGAGGCCGCGATGACGATCACGCTCAGCCTCGACTTCGTCCGCCGCGCACTGGGATACCGCGGCCGGCACTCGGCGTGAGCGCCGCTACGGCCCGAGCATCTCGATCTGCTTGCGCAGATTGGCCTCGGTCTGCCGGATCGCGGTGACGACGAACGGCTCGATCAGCTTGCCCAGCGCCCGGCCCGCCAGCCCGCCGGGCAGTTCGTAGCCGAAGTCGACGGACAGCTCGGTGCGGTCGTCGCCGAGCGGGGCGAACATCCAGCTGGACCGATTCCCGAACCCGGCGACCGACGTCAGCGTGATGACGCGGTCCCGCTCCCACTCGGTGATCTCGACCGTCGACTTCATCGTCTTGAGGCCGAGCTGCATCGCCGCGTCGTACTGCGCGCCCAGCCCCTGGTCGAGGTCGCCGATCGGGTCGAACCGGGTGATGCCGAACATCCAGTCGGGCACGTTCCGGTAGTCGTCGATGTGTGCGAACGCCAGATCGACCGGAACGACCGCGACCGCCCTGTGTCGTACGTGGATCACGTGTTCTCCCTCCCCGAACTCCCCGGGGTCGGACGTTAGTACACCCCGATTGTGACCCCTGTCACCGGCGTCCGGAAAGCCGGAATTCGGCGATCTCGCGGGCGTTGTCGATCGCGTCGGCCACGGCGCGGTGACGGTCGTCCGCGGTCTCCGCGGCCAGCACCGCGAACTTGTCCGCGGCGCCCATCGGCACCCACGACGCGAGCGCGTAGAGGTGGTCGCCGGGCTGCTCGAGCACGTCGAACAGGCGGGGCGGCGCGGGCGGCGGCGTGTCCCGCAGTTCGCGAACCCGCGTGAGCACGATGTACAGCTCGGTGATCTTGTCGGTGAGGTGCTGGAGCTGGGCGTCGGAGATGCGGCCCTGTGCGCCCACCGGCCACGGCTCCACCTCCGCACACGGGTACGGGTCGTCGCCGAGCCAGTGCCGCACCCGGATCCGTTCCTCGCCGACGCAGTCCAGCGCCCACCGGCCGTCGCCGATGCCGACGTGGGAGACGATGCGCACCGCGGTGCCGATGTCGTTCCGGACGTCGTCGCCGCCCACCTCGTGGCCCCGGGCGATGAGCACGGTGCCGAACCGCGGGCCCTCGGTGGCGTTGAGGCAGTCGCGCACCAGCGCCTGGTAGCGGGGCTCGAACACGTGCAGCGGCAGCCGTTCCCCGGGCAGTAATGCGGAGCCGAGGGGAACATCGGCATAACGGTCATTTGCCCAGGATCGCCCATCAGGGCATCCGGAGGCGGGGAACCGGCACCGTGTCGGGCGGGGTGTCTCGATCCAGTTCGACGATCAGGTGGTCGGCCCACGCGACCAGGCCGGTGATGTCGAGCGCGTGCGGCGGGTTGTCCTCGTAGGGACGATGCGGTGCCGGCCCTGGCGGAGCAGCGACACCGCGCCCGCCGGGTTGCCCCGCATCTGGTGGGTGACCGCGACGGCCAGCTGCGCCAGGCCCTGCCACAGCCCGCGTTCCTCGTGCGGTGCCTTCTTCCACGCGGATTCGAGGACCTCGTGCGCGTGGAACGGCAGCTCGTGGTCGAGCAGACGCTGCGCCTCGGTGATCGCCTCGCTCGGCTCCAGGTCCAGGTCGTCGGGCATCGTCGGAAACCCTTCCTCGCCCCACTCGAGCGGCCGACCCAGACGGTCCCGGGGCCGGGCGTTGCGCGGCTTGCCGAGGGTGTCCCGATCGCGGTCGGCCATAGAAGCAATCTAGTCGCCGACGGGGGTGTCGGGGAGGGGCTGCGGTGTGGTGGGGTGCTGCTCCCGCGCCCGAACTCGTCTCCCGCCCGCGCGATCGCGGGCGCGGGAGGTCAACTCGGGCGCGGCACCGTCGGCGCGACTGCCCGTCGGCTGGTGATCTGGCCAACAACAATGGTCGTGACCTCGTCGCTCGATTCTGCGGTGAACGAGGTCAGCACCGACAGGTGCGCGTCGTGTATGCGGGCCGCCAGGACAGCGCGATCGGTCACCACCAGGCCATGTTGATCAAGCGCTTTGTGGTCGCGGATACGCTCGAAGCTCCTGCAGCCGTTCATGGGCGCCGGGGAGCGAAAGGACGAGCACATGACGACACCTCGCGCCTATCTCGACGCCATTGCAGAGGTATACACGGACTTTGGTACTTCTCTGGACTTGCGAGCCCCACTAGCGGACGCGAATCGTGACGCGATGCTCGCGTCGCTGGGATTCGCGGTGCCGGACTGGCTCGTCGATCTGTGGCGAGTCGCCGACGGCGGGGCAACGTACAGTCCGGTGTTCGCGCGGCCGGGCTTCTTCACCGGTGCGGACTTCCTGTCCGTGTCGCAAGCCCTCGCGCTGCGCAATCGCCTACGCGATATCGCGGGAAACTTCTCGGGCTGGCAGGAGCCGGAGCCTCGCGATAGTCGGATCCGCCCGGGATGGTTCCTCGACACGTGGGTACCGTTCGCGGCCTTCGGCGGGAGCACGATTGTGCTGTTCGCCGATTGCGACCCCGGTTTCGGGGGCCAGGTCGGTCAGGTGATCTCCTACCTGCACGACCCCGACCACGTCGCATTCGTGGCACCCGATGGTGAGGCGTACCTTGATGCATCGCTCACGTGGTTCCGCGATCAAGCAGAAGAATTCGTCTTCGAAGGTTAAGCCTGGATCGACCGATCGCAGAAGGCCACATCACCATCACCCGCCCATAACCCCAGCTCAACACACCAAAAGACCCCCACGCCCAAAATGGGGTGCAGGGGCCGAGAAGACAGACGGGGCCGCGGAGCCTGCCGCGTCAGGGGTGCTCGACGCGGTCACGGCTTCGACCGCGGCCGGCTCGAACGACAGGATCGCCAAGCCTTCAATTCGGTGCCGGGGCGGTTCTCGTGGTGGCGGGGCTGGGTGTCGGGGTGCGCGAGGGTGCGCACGCGCACGGTCAGGAGACGCGCCATAGATCGATCAACAGATTCATACTTTAGAAGTACTTTCAAAGTATGAGTGTGGATGAGGTGACGTTCTCGGAACTGCAGTTGCAGGGGAAAGCGACGGTCGAGCGGCTGCGCCGCTCACCGGCCCAGTCGCTGCGGGTGCGACGCCGTGACGCCGAAGACCTGGTACTCACCACGGCGGCACGGGCAGAGCTCGAGCACAAGGCGGCATCGGTCACCACACGGATGCTCGTGGCGTTGATGCAGCGCGATTCGCGGGCGCGGGAATTGGTCACCGATGTGCTGCCCGAGGTGTTCCCGTGGGTGGCGTTCCTCTCCCGTGAGGAGGTGGAGGAGTTCGTCGTCGAATTGGTGACGACCCTGCGGGCCGCGGAATCGCTCGACAACCCCGCCCCGGTGGTGCAGGTGATCGACGCCTGGCGGCACACCGCCGAGGTACTGGCCGATCCGGAGTTGGCGGCGATCCTGGCGGCCGACACCGATGAGGACCACGGCGCCGTTCCCGCGCCGGACGTGTCGTGAGCCCGAAACGCGGCGACCGGGTCGCTCGACCGGCCGATCCGGCCGGTGGGTGGGAGCTGGTGTGGATCAAAGCTGCCGGTACCGGCCACCCCAAAGCCACCGACTAGCTGGACGTACCCAGGCAGGGCCGTTCTCACCCGCAGCAGGCGGATCGCGGCAAAAGAAAGACCCGGTATCGCTGGTGCGATACCGGTCTTTCATTTGTAGCGGGGACAGGATTTGAACCTGCGACCTCTGGGTTATGAGCCCAGCGAGCTACCGAGCTGCTCCACCCCGCGTCGGTAATTTCAGCTTACACGACTATTCGGGGCCGATTTACCATCGAGGCGATCCGCGGCTGTGTTCCCGGTCACCGGAACAACGGTCCGCGGGGTTGAGTCGTCGCCTTAATGTGCGGGGTGCTGCACGGCGAGGGATCCGGAGGGATTCGCATGGCACTGCTCGAGAACAAGGTCGCCTTCATCACGGGCGCGGCGCGCGGACAGGGACGCAACCACGCGGTGCGCTTCGCGCGCGAGGGCGCGGACATCGTCGCGCTCGACATCTGCGCGCCGGTGTCCGACGACGTCGGCTATCCGGCGGCGACGCCCGAGGACCTCGAGGAGACCGCGCGCCTGGTGCGCGCCGAGGGCCGCGAGATCGTCACCGCGATCGGGGACGTGCGCGAGCAGGCGGCGCTGCAGGCCGCGGTCGACGCCGGGGTGGAGCGCTTCGGTCGGCTCGACGTCGTGGTCGCCAACGCCGGCATCTCCACATGGAACCGCTTCTGGGAGATGCCCGAGGAGCAGTGGACCGCGATGATCGACATCAACCTCAACGGCGTGTGGCGCACCCTCAAGGCGGCGGTGCCCGCGATGATCGACGGCGGCCGCGGCGGCTCCATCATCGTCGTCAGCTCGGCCGCCGGCCTCAAGGCCAGCCCCGGCACGTCGAACTACACCTCCGCCAAGCACGGTCTGGTGGGCCTGACGAAGACCGCGGCGATCGAGCTGGGCGAGTTCGGCATTCGCGTCAACTCGATCCACCCCGGCGCGGTGGACACCCCGATGGGCCAGGACGCCAACGTCGGCAAGATCCTCATGCAGTACCCGCGCTACCTCGACAACTAGCAAGTGGCCGCTCGCCGGGCTGGACAAGTGCAGCGTCGACGACGTCTCCGAGGCGGTGCTCTACCTGGCCAGCGACCGGTCGCGCACGGTCACCGGGTCGCAGATGGTGCTGGACCTGGGCATCACGTCCATCTGACGCGTTCCCGGGGCGGCGCGGTCACAGGTTGCCGCGCCGCTCCTGCTCGCGTTCGATCGCCAGGAACAGGGCCTGGAAGTTGCCCTTGCCGAACCCGAGCGAGCCGTGCCGCTCGATCAGTTCGAAGAACACCGTGGGCCGGTCCCCGATCGGTTTGGTGAAGATCTGCAGCAGGTAGCCGTCCTCGTCGCGGTCGACGAGGATGCCGCGCCGCTCGAGCTCCTCGATCGGGACGCGCACTTCACCGATGCGGGCCCGCAGCTGGGGGTCCTCGTAGTACGACGCCGGTGTCGCCAGGAACTCGACGCCCGCCGCCATCAGCCGGTCGACGGCACCGAGGATGTCCGACGTCGCCAGCGCCAGATGCTGTGAGCCGGGGCCGCAATAGAATTCGAGGAACTCGTCGATCTGCGAGCGCTTGCGGCCCACCGCCGGCTCGTTGAGCGGTATCTTGATGCGGTGGTTGCCGCTGGCGACCACCTTGCTCATCAGGGCCGAGTACTCGGTGGCGATGTCGTCGCCCACGAACTCGGCGAGATCGGTGAACCCCATGACGCGGTGGTAGAAGTCCACCCACTCGTTCATCTTGCCGAGTTCGACGTTGCCGACCACGTGGTCGAGCGCCTGGATCACCTGCGGACCGGTCCCGAAGGTGCTCGAGCGCGCGACGTATCCGGGAAGGTACGGACCCGTGTAGCGGGAGCGGTCGACGAGGGTGTGCCGGGTCTCGCCGTAGGCGGCGATGGACGCGGTGCGGACGGTGCCGTGCTCGTCGGCGACGTCGTGCGGTTCGACGAGGACGCGCGCCCCCTGACCGCGGGCGTGAGCGATGCAGCGGTCCACATCGGTGACCTCGAGCGCCACGTCGTAGACGCCGTCGCCGTGCCGGCGGTGGTGGTCGTGGAGGGGGCTGGACGGGTCGACGCCCCCGGTCAGCGCGAATCGGACCGCGCCGCTGCGCAATACGAAGGCGCGGTGATCGCGGTTACCGGTCTCGGGGCCCGAGTACGCCTCGAGTTCCATCCCGAACACCGCGCGGTAGTAGGCGGCCGCCTGCGTCGCGTTGCCCACCACCCACACGATCGCGTCCCAGCCGACGACGGGGAACGGGTCGGCCGACGGGTCGTGCTCCACGATGCCGAGAAGTTGGCGAAGCGCCTCGTCGTCGAGGCGGCCGAGGGACTGTTCGACGGTCATGAGCGGGCCTCCCTTAGTGGTGTCCTTCGATCACACCGCGCGGATTCCGCGCCGGGCAATATCGACTGGTTTTGCTGTCCGGAGTGGACAATCGACACCGTCGAAGGGCCGTTGGGCTGGTCAATTTGTGCAGTAGCAGGACGGTCACTCGTGAGTTAGACGCTCGATCGAGCGCGGACTGTCGGGCGCTATTACCTGCCTCTGCGCTGGCGTCGTAAGCGTCCGGGCTTTCGCGCGGTCTGCAACTATCGAGAGCTAGTACGCACCCGCCATCGTGGCGGGGCGAACGGGCTTCTCCACGTCGAGTTTGTGAAGCCTGCAAGGGTGTGACTTCACGAAAAATCCCCCATCGATGATGGTGTCGAGTAGATCGACTCGTCTTCGCGAAAGAACTAGACGCCCGCTGGCATGCACCGCCTTTTTATCGAATGGAACAAACGTCCAAGTGTTTGATAGTAATTGCACTGCAGTTCAATCTTAGCCCCATTTCAGGTCTTTGTTAACAGGGCCGTGAGTTGCGCACTCCTCGTGGATTCCGCAATCTTCTTCAATTCCAAGCGGAGATGCATTTTTGCCGCTTATTGTCGAACCCGGTCCACGGTGCTCCCCATAAGGTGGTTCCTGGATCAGCCTTCAACCGGGGGTGCAAGCCGGGCGACTACGCCCAACCCGCACGTGCAATCAAGGGAAGAAGATCCACTTAACTGCACAACACGGAGGTCATGAAAATATGAGTCGAACAAGGATTGGGGTCGGTGCGGCGGCGATGGCTGCGGCCGCGGCTCTCGGGTTCGCCGGTACCGCCCAGGCAGTCGCGCCTGTCAACGCGATTCCGACGACGGACAACACCCTCTGCGGGAATGTTTACGCGGGAACCTGGGTCGAGAACGCCGCCCCGCCTTCGACCGCGACGGCTATCCAGGGCGCTGTCGTCTCTGCAACGGTGTACCCCAATCTGATCACTCAGACTGCGACCACGAATGCTACGGGTGGGTACTGCATCACCGACACGTCCGGTACGTTGAAAACGGCCATCCTTAATGGCGGCTATGTAGAGATCTCGGTGACATCGCTGCCGGCGGGTCACACGCTCACGAGTTCAAGCCCCTGGAAGGGTGGTCCGACCCCTGACGACCCACATCGACAGCGGAATATTCCTCAACCATCAGTACGGCGGGTTGCTGAGCTCGAAGGCTTACCAGTTCCACTTCGCAACCACCTAAGCCTTGCATCAGCGAGTGGCGACGCCTGACGGCGCCGCGATTTGTTCCTGATGAAGGACAGGCCTCGAGTGAGTCACTTCTGTGGTGCACTCGAGGCCTGTCGGCGTTGCCGGCCGTACTTGGTTCATCTCTCTCCGTGTATGGCGAACAAGCCCACCAGGCCGACCTTCCGAGGATTACGTGCACGACGGTCGGCAGTAGTGGCGCAGCTTGCTGGCGCGGCCGTGGGCCCGATTGGTGTTGAAGAAAGGGTCAGCGAAGCCGTGGCCGGACCGTGGTCTGACCGCTCCGGGATTGTGCAGCCCAGTAGCCGGTCCCGCGGAGCTGTCCGACCAGAGCGCGTTGTCGGCGGCGTTCGGACCAGGCTGCGCCGAGCGAGGATCGGCCGCTGGGAGCTGGCGTGCCACGAGGGTTGATCGGCTACGAAGCTCGTCGCTCACGTCAAACAATCAGTAGTTCGAGAATTGTACTCGAGTGCAATTACTCCAATCTGCCGATCCTGTCCCCAACGGGCTCGGAATTGCCGCATTCGGTGCGTCTGCTGCCAGGTTGAGCTGCGCGGAAACGCCTGGTTGCCGGCCATCTCGGGCGGCCCGCGATCAGGGCAAAAGGGACAACGGTCGTAGTATTTTAAAGATCCTTGTCGAAAAGCTACCCAAATTGGACCAGCTTGCGTTAGCTTCATTGCCATCACGATCGCAAAGGGTGTCAGGGTGGGGCAATCGGGGGCCCGACGTGAGGACTTCCAGAGTGTACTGTGTGCTGCTCGATATCGCTCTGCGTGGAAGGCGGGCGTGACGCCGTGCAGATGTTCGAGGAATGGATCTAACAACGATGAGAGGGTGGGATTTCGCATGAGCGTGATGTTCTTGGATGCGACAGCGAAGTTGCTGCAAGATCTGGTGGGCAACGTGTACACCGGATCGTTCATGCCGGGTATTGACGGCGCTACCGGCTCGCTTGTCCAGGCTATCGGACTCAGCTGACGGCGGCCGCGAGCAACCTCCAAAACTATTCTGACGACAGGAGTAGACGATGGACTTCGGATCGATCGCCAAAATGTTCGAGCCGCCGTACGGGGCTATTGTAAAGCAGATCATTGGGATGGTTCTATTCATGCCGATTGCTGCATCGGTAGTCCCCAATATGTTCTAGACCCTTCATTCCGGGCTTCAGCAATTCTGAGGAGAGTGAATCGTAGTGGATACCGGTAGTCTCGTAAACCTGATTACGAGCGTTGACGTGGGATCGTTGATACCAGTGCTTGCACCTCTGCAGGACCTGTCTAACGCGCTGTTCAAGGCTATCGGCGATGTCATCGCCCTGTGGCCGGCAGGTTCGGCTGTTTCGAACAGCAGCATCCAGGCGGTCCTCGGCTCCGTCGGCGGCCTGTCATAAGAAAGGGAAGAACATGTTCGATCTATCATTCACCTACAGTTCCGACATCGTGAAGTTCGGATCTGTCGATCTGGTGAACACTTTCGCCAAGTATCTGACCGCCCTGTCTGTTTGGTGAGCGTGTCCGAGGAGTGTCTGGAGGCCTCCTCTGTCTAGTCCATCGTCTATAGGAAGGTGTTGAGATGCTGCAGACTTATGTGGATAAGATGATCCGATGGGTGGGTATAGTGCTCGACCTGACGGCCACTGGAAGCAAGTTCATCAAGGATCCGCCCGTCAAGTGATCGACTCGAGTGCAATGAGTCATCGTTTCTGGATCCCTACGCAAAATCTGAGTGGTTGGCAGTCTGTCCGCGTGTGAAGTCGAGGTTCCTTTGTGCTCCAGCGGAGGGGAACCTCGACTTCGCAACATTATGAATGTGGCGCATAGGTGTTTGGCGGGCCGCGCCGTGTGGCCGGTGCGCGGTACGGAGTTATTCATGCATGCGTCTCAGCAGCTCGCCTCACGAATTGAACTTTTGGATCCGCGCGACGCCGATTTCGTCTACAACGAGTACGACGGACACCTGGGCCATCTCCTCGCGGTGTACCTCTTCGACACCTCGCGCCACCCGGACGCCGAGTTCTCGCAAGATGAGGCGGTCGAGTGGGCCACCGCGCGACTCGGCCACCACCGCATGTTCACGCACACCATCCGGCGCGTACCGCTGGGTCTCAAGCACCCGCACTGGGCGCCCGCGCCGGACTTCGACGTCCGCGACCACGTGCGGGTCACCGCGATCACCGCATCCGGCTGGGCCCCACTGCAACAACACTTCGACACACTGCTGACCACGCGGATGGACCTCACCCGCCCGCCGTGGGAACTGCACTTCTTCACTGGCGTGGAAGGACTCGACGATCTACCCGGCCGGCTGACGGCTGTAGTGCTCAAAGCCCACCACAGCGCGGGCGACGGACTCGCGGTCCTGGAACTGGCCCAGAACATCTTCTCGGACAACGTGCGGCCGGCCGGCGTCGAACGCGCCGTGCTGTTCTTGCGCGGGCGGATGTTCATGAAGTCGGTGTTGGATCTCCCCCGACAGCTACTCCGGTTCGCCAAGGAAGTCCCCGGCAACCGTGCAGCCGGCCGGGCCGTGAACGAGGCGCAAGAGGACGGCGAGTGGGCCGAGAGCCTTCATGAGCGGCCCGCTATCCGCTTCAACGGCAAGGTGAGCGGATCAGGATCGATGGCACCGATAACCCTGTCCACGAGTGTGATTCGGCGAATCAGAGATGTGGTTCCGGGGGCCACCGTCAACGATGCCCTGCTCGCCGTCGTCGGCGGGGCCCTCGCGCGGTACCTGGCAGAGAAGGGCGAACCGCACGAGGGGTCCCTGGCGGCGATGGTGCCGCGATCGATGCGCAAGGTGGAGGAATGGGAGTCGGCGAATCGTCTGGCGGTCATGGTCGTCGACATGCACACTGACGGCGGCGATCCGCTCGAACGGTTGGCGCGCATCGCCCAGTCGTCGAAGTCGGAGAAGACCCGCACCTCCCACCTCGCGTCCCGCCGCCTCGCGGCCGTGGTCGAGGCAGCGCCGCCACCCCTGCTGAGGCTGATCGCATACTCGCGCAAGAAGAACACCCACGACCTCAGCCGCCCCCGCTACCAGCACACGATGGTCAGCAACATGCCCTTCTCGATCGCGGGCTTCACGCTCAACGGCGCACCGGCGGTGGCGGTGATCGGGGCCCAACCGCCTGTCGATGGAGACGGTCTGCGTCACTTCGTCGTGACGACCGCGGACGGCAGCCTGATGCTGACGGTGGTCGCCGATTCGGCGACCATGCCCGACCTGGACCACTACCTCGACCTGATTCGCGCGAGTCTCGCCGAACTCGAGGAGGCCGTGGCCGGTGCGACGAAACAGGATCCGTCGGACGAGATCGCCTCCTGATCAAGACCTCCGCGTGCGGCGCAACCTGCCTGCTCGAGCTCACCTCACCCGAGAGGCTTCGCCGCTAGTCTGATACCGAACGTGCAGCACCACACGAGGCGATCGGAGTGGACGATGTCACCAGCGAACGAGACCAGGCCGGTGATCGTGGGCGTCGACGGATCCGACGCCGCAATTCACGCCGTGAAGTGGGCCGCCGTCGAGGCACACGCCCGCAAGGTGCCGCTCAAACTGGTGCACGTCATCGACACCGAAAACGACTTCCCGTTCGTCGCCGACGACCTCGAAGAAGAAGAGGCGTTCGGCCGCAGCTCGCTCAAGGCCGGCCGGGAGGCGGCCACCGTCGAGGACTACACCGTCGACGTCGAGGTCGAACTCCTCCGCGGCCGCGTCAACCGGGCGTTCGTCGACTTGTCCGAACATGCCAGCCTGCTGGTGGTCGGCTCGGTCGGTACCGGATTCTTCGCCCGCATGGTGCTCGGCTCCACGGCGTTGTCGCTCGCGCACCACGCCAAGTGCACGGTTGCGGTGGTCCGTGGCGCCGACGGCAGCCCCGAGCCGCCCACCACCGGCGCGATCATCGCCGGCGTCGACCACTCCGACAGCGCCGACATCGTCGTGGGGACCGCGATGCAGGAGGCGTCCATCCGGCACGCCGAGATGATGGCCATCCACGCGCGCCGCCGCCGCGGCAGCAAGGAGGCCGACGAGGAGGCGCGCGGGCGGATCGACCGCCTGATCGCGACATGGGGTGCGAAGTTCCCGTCGGTGCAGGTGGAGACCGTCATCGCGGAGGCCGGGCCCACCAAGCACCTGGTGTCGCTCAGCGCCACCGCGCGGTCGATCGTGGTCGGCACCCGGGGCCTCGGCGGATTCGAGGCCGCGGTGCTCGGCTCCACCAGCCAGTCGCTGCTCTACCACGCGCAGTGCCCGGTGATCATCGCCCGATCCCGCGTCACGCCCTGACCGTGCGGGAACTGTCGTGGACCGTGGTGGGCACCGACTCGACGCACTCGACGTCGACCTGATCGCCCGGCTGCGCGCCGAACCGCGGATCGGGATCCTCGAACTGTCGCGTCGGGCCGGCGTCGCACGGGCCACGGTGCAGGCCCGGCTGCGCCGACTCCAGGACGCCGGCATCGTCACCGGGTACGGACCGAAATCGATTTGCGCACAGCCGGATACCCGGTACAGGCGTTCGTGACGCTGGAGATCGCGCAGGGTTCGCTGGGCAGCTGACGAAGGAACTCGAGGAGTTCCCGGAGGTGGTGCAGGCGTGGGCGACCACCGGCGCCGGCGACGTCCTCTGCCGAGTCGCGGCGGCATCCCACGACGACCTGCAGGCGCTGCTGATCGAACTGCACCACTCGTCGACGGTCGCGCGGTCGGTTTCGGTGGTGGTGCTGTCCGAAATCGTGGCATTCCGGACACTGCCGCTGATCGCGAAAACTGTTCGCCCGCAGGATCACGACAATTCACCCAGGCGTGGCACGTGACCGAGCAGCGCCGGCAGCCGGACCCTACACTTCGCCGCGTGGACAGACGAACGTTTCTTGCGATGTTGGCGGCGGGCGCCGTATCGCTGACGGCGGGTTGCACCATCGACGGATCCGCCACGCCGCAATCGGCACCGGCTGCGGCCGCACCGCCGCCGCAGCCGCAGAAGCCGCTGCTGCCCGGCCCGCCGCCGCCGTCGGCGCGCGTCCCGTCCCGCCCGGCCCCCTCACCGCCATTCCCGGTCCGGGCAACAATCTCGCGCTCACGGTCGACGACGGCACCGACCCCAACGTCGTCGCCGCCTACATCCAGTTCGCGAAGGACACCGGCGCCCGGTTCACCTTCTTCGTCACCGCCGTCTACGACTCGTGGACCATGCACAAGGACGCGCTGCGCCCGCTCGTCGACAGCGGCCAGATCCAGCTCGGCAACCACACCTGGGACCACCCCGACCTGACGAAGCTGTCGGCCGCCGCCGCGGCCTCCCAGTTCGACAGCACCAAGACGTTCCTGCGCAACACCTTCGGCGTCGACGGCACCCCCTACTTCCGGCCGCCGTACGGGTACCGGAACGCGACGGTCGACAAGATCGCCGCGGACCACGGCTACACGGTGCCGACCCTGTGGGCGGGCTCGCTGTCCGACTCGGGAGTCATCACCGAGGAGTACCTGCTCGAGTGCGCGCGCAAGTACTTCGTCGCCCAGGCGATCGTGATCGGGCACGCCAACCATCCGCCGGTCACCCACGTCTACGGCCAACTCGTCGACATCATCCGAGAACGGAACCTGTCGATGGTCACGCTCAACGACGCGTTCCTCGCCCCCAAGCACTGAACGGACCACCCGTTCCGGAGCCCCGTCGGCCGGCAACACGCGCGCTGTCGGTGGGTGCTGGGAGGATCGGATGCGTGGATGCCGTGCACACCGTCGTCGAATCGCCCGTCGGGCCGCTGACGCTGGTCCGTAACCCGGACGGGCTGTGCGGGCTGTACATGAACGAGCAGCGTCACCTGCCCGACAGCGACCGGTTCGGCCCGCGCGTCGACGAGGGATTCGACGAGGTGACCGCGCAGCTGGGCGAGTACTTCGCCGGCGACCGCACCGAGTTCACGGTGCCGCTGGCGCCGCGCGGCACCGAGTTCCAGCAGCGGGTGTGGGCGGCGCTGCGGACCATCCCCTACGGCGAGACCTGGACGTACCTGCAGTTCGCGGAGCATCTCGGCAACCCCGCGGCGATCCGCGCCGTGGCCGCGGCGAACGGGCGGAACCCGATCGGCATCATCGTCCCCTGCCACCGGGTCATCGGCAGCGACGGCTCGCTCACCGGCTACGCGGGCGGGCTCGAACGCAAGCGGTTCCTGCTCGACCTGGAAAGCCCCGCGACCGTGGGAATCCAGGATGGACTGTTCTGACGCGGATCGAACCTCACGTTCCGGCGCCCCGGAGCGTCTACCCGGTGTGGGACTGAAACCGTTCGAGAAGATCGTCACCGAGCACGGGCCGGTGGTGCTGCGGGTGTGCCGCGCGCTGCTCGGCCCCGTCGACGCCGACGACGCCTGGTCCGAGACGTTTCTCGCGGCGCTGCGGGCGTATCCCGACCTGGCGCCCGGCGCCAACGTCGAGGCGTGGCTGGTGACCATCGCGCACCGCAAGGCCGTCGACGTCCACCGCGTCCGGCAGCGGACGCCGATCCCGACCGACGACCTGCCCGACCGGGCGTCGCCGCGGGATCTGCCCGGCACGTTCGACCACGAACTGTGGGACGCGCTGGCCGAGCTGCCGTTCACGCAGCGGGCCGCCGTCGTCTACCACCACCTGGCCGGACTGCCGTACGCGGAGGTCTCCGCGATCCTCGGCAACAGCACCGTCGCGGCCCGCCGCGCCGCCGCCGACGGCATCGCCCGACTCCGGCGCACCTACCCGGCCGACACCGCACCATTCGCACAGGAAGGAGCCGTCCGATGAGCGTCATCCCCACCCCGAGCATCGATCCCTCGGATCTGAGCCGCCTGCACGCCCGCCTGGCCGCCGCCGCCGACCGCGACGGGCTCCTCGACATCGCCTACCGGTCCGTCGACACCCCCGTCGGCCGGCTGCTGCTCGCCGCCACCGACGCCGGACTGGTCCGGGTCGCCTACCCGCGCGAGGACCACGACGCGGTGCTCGCGACGCTGGCCGCGCAGGTGAGCCCGCGCATCCTCGAGGCCCCGGCCCGGCTGGACACCGCGGCCCGCCAGCTCGACGAGTACTTCGCGCACCGACGCACCCGGTTCGACGTGCCCCTCGACCTGCGGCTGTCCAGCGGGTTCCGCCGCACGGTCCTCACCCACCTGCCCGACATCGCGTACGGCACCACCGCCAGCTACGCGCAGGTGGCCGAGGCGTCCGGCAGCCCCCGCGCGGTCCGCGCGGTCGGCACGGCCTGCGCCACCAACCCGCTGCCGCTGTTCGTGCCGTGCCACCGGGTAGTGCGCAGCGACGGCAGCATGGGCCAGTACGCGGGCGGCGCCGACACCAAGCGCGCGCTGCTGACGCTGGAGGCGGCATGAGCACGCTCACCGAGCGCGTCGACGCTGTCGAGTGGCCGGCGCTGCTCGACGAACTCGACCGGTTCGGGGCGCCTTGAGCACGCGTCCGGTCCTCGCGCCCGACGAGTGCCGCGCCCTCGCCGACCTCTACGACGACGAGGGCCGGTTCCGGTCGACCGTCGACATGGCGCGCCACCGGTACGGCTCCGGCCGGTACCGGTACTTCGCCTACCCGCTGCCGGCGCCGATCGCGGAGATGCGGGCGCGGTTCTACGTGAAACTGTTGCCGGTGGCGCGCGAGTGGGCGTGGCGACTCGGCCGGCCGGCGCCGTGGCCCGACACCCTCGACGAGTGGCTCGCGATGTGCCACGAGGCGGGTCAGGTGCGGCCCACCCCGCTGCTCCTGCGGTACGGGCCCGGCGACTGGAACGCCCTGCACCGGGACCTGTACGGCGAGTTGATGTTTCCGCTGCAGGTGGTCATCGGTCTCGACGAGCCCGGCGTCGACCACGAGGGCGGGGAGTTCCTGCTCGTCGAACAACGCGCCCGGGCGCAGTCCCGCGGCACCGCGACCGTGCTGCGGCAGGGGCACGCCTTCGTCTTCACCACCAACGACCGGCCGGTGCAGTCGGTGCGCGGGTGGTCCGCGGCCCCGATGCGGCACGGCGTCAGCACGGTGCGCAGCGGCATCCGGCGCACCCTCGGTCTCGTCCTGCACGACGCGGAGTGAGCCGGCGATGTACACGCTGATCGGTAGGGACGGAAAGCCGTACCAGAGCGGCACTCCCGGCACGCTCGGCGGCCACCGCCGTGATCGCATCTACGGCCGTCTCGACTGCCCCGGCGCCGCCCGCGCCATCGCGCGCGGCGGCTACGTGACGCAGCGCGTGTTCTTCGCCGACGAGGAGACCGCGATCGCCGCCGGCTACCGGCCGTGCGCGGTGTGCCTGCGGGACAAGTACGACGCGTGGAAGGCCGCGTCGGGGAAGGGGAGACAGTAGATGTCGGCGCTGATCCCCCGGCCCCGCCGCACCGTCGCCCCCGGTGCCGTGCTGGTCCCCGACTGGCTCGATCTCGACGGGCAACGCCGACTCGTCGACGCGTGCCGCGAGTGGGCGCGCGGGCCGGTGCCGATGCGTGCCGCCCGACTGCCGACGGGACACACGATGTCGGTGCGGACCGTCTGCCTCGGGTGGCACTGGCAGCCGTACCGCTACAGCCGCATCGCCGACGACGCCGGCGGCGGGCACGTGCTGCCCGTGCCGGAGTGGTTGGCGCAGTTGGGGAAGCGGGCCGTCGCCGACGCCTACGGGGACCCGGCCGCCGGTGCCGGGTACGAGCCCGACGCGGCGCTGATCAACTTCTACGACGACACCGCCCGCATGGGCATGCACCGCGACCAGGAGGAGCGCGCGGACGCCCCCGTCGTGTCGCTGAGCATCGGCGACACGTGCACGTTCCGCTTCGGCAACCCCGACAGTCGCGGCAAGCCGTACACCGACATGGAACTCGAGTCGGGGACCTGTTCGTGTTCGGTGGCCCGTCCCGCTTCGCGTATCACGGTGTGCCCAAGGTCTTTCCGGGCAGCGCGGATCCGGAGTGCGGGCTGACGTCCGGGCGGCTCAACATCACCCTGCGGGTCACGGGCTTGGAGGATGCGCGATGACGGTCCAGGACGATTCCACTTCAGTGACGAAGCCTCGGGACCGCGACAATTAGTCTAAGTCACTAGACGGAATCTAGTCTATTGACTTAGACTTGACACTTGTGGTCAAGGAGCAGGCGACGCGATTGGTTCTCAAGCAATTGAGGGCTGCGGGGTTCTCTCCCGGTCGGACGGTGGGCTCTCACACGATGTGGGTGTCCTCCGACGGGAAGGTGCAGGTCACCGTGCCGGATGGTCACCGGACCATCTCGCCTGGCGTGTACCGCAAGGTGCTTCGGGCACTCGAGGAGGCGGCGAAATGAGCAAGAACTACGACGTAACTGTCACCAGGGACGGCCGCTGGTGGATGGTTGGAGTGCCCGCGATCGACGGCCTTACACAGGCTCGACGCCTCTCCGAGGTGGAGGAGATGGCACGCGAGCTCATCGCGTTGGAGACGGGGGTGACGCTCGGTGATGTGGCTGTCAACGTGCATGTTCAGCTCGACGAGAGCGGCGAGGATCTGACGCGCCGTGCTGCCGAGATCAAGGCCGTCCGCATGGAGGCGGAAGCTGCGGAGGCTCGCGCCCTCGCAGACTCGCAGCGCCTCGCCCAGGAACTCGCAGCGGCGAACATCCCGGTGCGGGACATCGGCGCTTTGCTCGGCCTGTCGTATCAGCGAGTCAGTCAGCTCGTGAACAGCTGAGGACATCAAGGCGGGCCATGGAACTGGAGAACGAACGATGAAAGCGGTGACCCTGCGCCTACCGTTCCGTCAGCCATTCACCACCGCGCCCATGCTCGGTGCCCTCGCCGCGCACGCCGTCGACGGTCTCGAGCGCCACGACTCGGAGAGCGGCATCCACACCCGCGTGGTCCCGGCCCCGCACGGGCCGTCGGTGGTGAGCGTGCGATTCGACGGCGCCGATCACGTGACGGCGTCGATCCGGACGTCCCACCCCGACGACGTCGCACACGTCGAAGCGGTGGTCCGCCGCTGGCTGGATCTCGACGCCGACACCGAGACCGTCGATGCCGCACTGTCGCGCCACACACTGCTGGCGCCGCACGTGGCAGCACGACCTGGACTGCGGATCCTCGGCTCTGTCGACGGCTTCGAGACGGCCGTGCTGACGGTGCTCGGGCAGCAGGTGTCGCTGTCGGCAGCAAGGACATTCGGATCACGCTTCGTGACAGCGTTCGGTACCCCGACCGAGTACGAAGGGTTCGTGAGCTTCCCCGAACCGGAGAAACTGGCCGCGCTCGACCCGCTCGTCATCCAGAAGGCCGTCGGCCTCACCGGCGCCCGCGCCCGCACCGTCCAGGCGCTCGCCGAGGCCGCCGTGGACGGACTGCACCTCGGTCCCGACGCCGACCCGGGCGAGTTCCGGATCCGCCTGCTCGCGCTGCCCGGGATCGGCCCGTGGACGGCGGACTACCTGGCGGTGCGGGTGCTCGGCGACCGGGACGCCTACCCGTCGGGTGATCTGGTGCTGCGCCGGGCGCTGGGGGTGAAGACCGCGCGCGAGGCCGCCGCGGCATCGGAGCCGTGGCGGCCGTGGCGGGCGTACGCCCTGTTCCACCTGTGGGCGAGTCAGGCGTTCCTGTAGATCACCCCTGCCCCCGCTTCGGTTGACTCGCGGGGTCGAGTGGGTTCAGGCCACCGCGGTGCTGGCTTGGTAGATGAGGTGTTCGAGGAGCGTGATCAGTACGGACTTGCACGATTCGCGGTCACGCGCGTCGCAAAGCACGATGGGGGTTTTGGTGTCGAGGTCGAGAGCGTCGCGAACCTCGTCGATCGTGTAGGCCTGGGAGCTGTCAAAGCAGTTCACCGCGATCGCGAACGAGACTCCGCGCCGTTCGAAGTAGTCGATGGCAGCGAACGAGTTCTCCAGCCGGCGGGTATCTGCGAGAACGACGGCGCCGAGGGCCCCACGCACCAGCTCGTCCCAAAGGAACCAGAATCGGTCCTGTCCAGGCGTGCCGAACAGGTACAGCACGAGGCTGTCATCGATGGTGATACGACCGAAGTCCAGGGCCACGGTGGTCGTGGTCTTACCCTCTACGCCCGACAAATCGTCGATGCCGGTGGACAATTCGGAAATCGTCTCCTCGGTGCGTAGTGGTGCGATCTCGCTGACGGAGGACACCATCGTGGTCTTACCGACTCCGAATCCGCCGGCTACGAGGATCTTGACCGAAGCAGCCAGGTCGGCTGAGGACGCATTGTCATGCATGGTTGTCTACAGCTTTCGGATTCCATCGAGCACTGCTTGCAGAATTTTCACGTCGCCGATCCCGGCAATGTCGTCGTAGGAGTCAGCGCTGGCGGGAGCCCGGAAGTTCAGTACTCCCTCGGCGATGAGATCGCCGACCAGGATCTTGGTCACCGCCAGAGGCAGATTCAGGTGCGCCGAGACTTCGGCAACCGACTGCGCGAGACGGCACAGCTGGACGATCTCCGCGTACTCCGATTCGACGTGCCGCAGCCGCGGAGTGGGGGACACGGTCACGACGAGCGTGAGCATGTCGAGATCGTGTCCCGCGCCCATCGTGCGGCCCCGCGTGACGGTGTACGGGCGGACCAGAGGTCCGGCCGCATTGTCGAACAACGGTTGACCAATACCTGTCACGGCAATCTATGCTCCACGCTCTGTCGCGCTGTGGCGCGGATCGGTGGACAGATAGCTACCTACACGCTGCACAGTCATGTTCATTTCGTACGCGACCATACCCAGATTTGCGGTGTCGTTGGCCTGCAATGCGATACATGCGTTGCGTCCGGCCGCCGTCACGAACAGCACCGCCTTCTCGAGTTCGATGACGGCCTGGCGAACGCTGCCGCCTTGAAAGCGATGCCCCGCGCTGCGTGCCAGCCCGTACAGAGTGGCCGACATGGCCCCGAAGTGCTCGGCGTCCTCACGGCTCATGGTCGTGGATCGGCCCAGCAGCAGCCCGTCGGTGGAAAGCACGACTGCGTAGCGCACCCCGGCGAGACGATTGACCAGATCGTCGAGAAGCCAGTTCAGATCACCTGAGTTGGACGTCGTCACGTTCACCTTCCATCATCTTTCATTTCGTCCCAGATTGGATGCTCGGGCGCGGGTGCCGAGTTTCGAGCCTGCTGGGTACCGTACGTGATGGCGGACATCAGATCTCGCGCTTGCTCCGCCGATCGTTGCGGCTGCTGCGCTTCCGTCTCGGGCTCGGGTTGAGGATCGTGCGCCAACTCCGGTGCCAGACTGGCCTGCCGGCGACGGCGAGGCAGGTTCGGGCGACCGTCACCGCCGTTGTCGAGCAACGGTTGCGGGGTGGAGGACGCCGGTTCGGCAGCCGGGGTCGGCACCTCGTGCCACGCGGTTGTCGCGGAGTATTCCGTGTACTCGGCCTGTGGCGCGCTGTCGACGCGGTCGAGGTGCGACCACGCCCGCTCCGGGCAACCGGCTGCACCGGCTGTTCGATGGGAGGCGCCGGAGTGGCGGGTGCCAGTGTTGCGACACCCACCGCAGCCGAGGCTGATTCGGCAGAGTCGAGATCCGGCAGCGCGCTGGCAGTCCGCACCTCTGGCCGATGGTCGGCGAACCGATCCGGTACATCGTCGACCGCGGGTGTCGTATCGGCGGCGACCACCGAGTTCGGTACCAGCACGATGGCGCGAATGCCGCCGTACTCGGATTCGCTCAGCTGCACACTGATTCCGTGCCGCACCCCCAGCTGCGAAACGATGAACAAGCCCAGGCGTGACGTTTCCGAGAGTGTTCGACTCCGAAATCCGGTGGATTGCGCAGCATCTCGTTGACGCGGTCGAGTTCTTCGGCGGACATTCCCATGCCCTGATCGCTGATCTCGATCACGACCCCCTTGCCGACCACGGTGCCGCTCACTTCGACGCGCGACTGCGGCGGGGAGAACGCCGTCGCGTTGTCGAGCAGTTCGGCGAGCAGGTGGATGAGGTCGGCAACCACGTTGCCGACGATGAACACCTGGGGCATGCGACGGTTGTGCACCCGCGTGTAGTCGAGGCTCTCGCTGATCGCGCTACGCACCAGATCGACCAGCGGCACCGGAGTCCGCCACTGGCGGCCGGGCTGGCCACCACCGAGGATGACGAGGTTCTCGGCGTTGCGGCGTTCGCGGGTCGCCAGGTGGTCGAGTCGGAAGAATGCGTCCAGCATGGCGGGATCCTCCTGGCGTTGTTCCGCCTCGTCGAGGACCTCGAGTTGCCGGTGCACCACCATCTGGCTTCGGTGGGCGATGTTGAGGAACACCGCGCGCACACCCTCGCGGGTGCGGGCCTCGGTGACGGCGGCAGACACGGCGGCCGTGTGTGCGCGGTTGAAAGCCTTCGCCACCGAGCCGATCTCGTCGTCACCGAAGTCCAGGTGCGCAGCCTGGGGATCGATCTGCTCGCCCGCGGCCAGCTTGCGCATGGTCTCGGGCAGTTCGACCTCTGCCAGGTCCAGCGTTTCGTTCCGTAGGCGCTTGAGCCGGCCGATCAGCCGGTTGGCCAGCCACAGCGACAGCAGGAAGGCCACGAGCGCGAGCGCGAGCACGGCCGCACCCGCCCACAGCGAGTTCGTCGCCGTGCGCTTGCCCTCGTCGGCAGCGATCTGGTTCGCATGGTCGTTCAGGCTCTTCCATGCGTCGATCACGGGTACAGACAGCTGTTCCTGCGCGGAACGCCACTCGGCGAAGGTCATTGGCGCTGGCGGGACGTCACCGAATTTGTCCGGCTTCGGCGGATTGATGAGGTAGTCCTCCATCGCGGCCACCTGCTGCCAGCCGGGAGATGCAAGTGCTGTCCGGATCGTCTCAGCTGCTGGATCAGCGCCCAGGTCGGCGGCGAGCTGCGGAAGTCCGATCCGATAGGACCCGACCAGATTTCGATAGTCGTCACGCAGCGGACCGTCGCTGAGCCGTCCATTCAGTTCAGCAGCGGTGAGCGCGGCGGACCGTGACATTCCCTCCACCGCGTAGAGGGTGCGCACGGCATTGAGGAGTGTGACGCCGACCTGGGCGGTGGGCGCGTTGGAGGTGATCAGGTTGCTGCCGAGCGCAACCGCATCGAGAATGCGGTTGTAGATGGCGTATGTGTCCTCGATCGACATTCGTCCTGCGTCGATCTGACCGCGAATCTGAGGCAGGGCAGCGCTCAAGGTGTCGAACCCACCCGTGTCGGCACCCATGGCACCCCTCGACAGGGTCTCCAGCTTTGGTGAGTAGAGAGCCAGCTCCGCGAACGCGGTGTCGAGTTTCTTCCGTGTTGCGTCGAGCGCGGCCGGATCGCTCTGTTCACCGGACAGCTGCCATAGCGACAGCATCCGCTCCTGTTCCACCCAGGCAACCACATCGCGAGCGTGGCTCACGGCTTCTTGGTTCGCTGCCGCCCATTGCTCGGAATGTCGACCCTCACGAATCAGGTAACCCGCGATTCCTACACCGATTCCGAGCAATGCCAGGCTAGGCACCAATGCGATGGCCAGGATCCGGGCTCGGATGCCGAGGCGCACTTTCAACATCGGGGCGATATAGCTGACTGATTCTCGGATGTATACCTCGGCCTCACAGCCCCGATTTTCTCTCGATCCGCTCGGCCCCTTGGTTTTTGACACCTAGGGGTGGTGGCGTGAATTGTGGGCACTTCCGAGTCGGCAGGGACGGAACTGCCCGCCACGGCCGCCATGCCCTGTTCCACCTGTGGACGAGTCAGGCGCACCTGTGAGGACACGCGGCGCCGGCGCCTACCGGGGCAGCGGACGCAACCCGATCATCGTCCGGGCCGAGGCGTAGACGTAGCGTCCCGGCTGCGGGGAGGCCAGCATGCCGTTCGAGGAGAGCGCGTCGGGATCGTCGTCGATCGCCAGGAACGGGGTGTCCCAGGTTGATTCGCCACTCCTGGTGTCGACCGCACGAATACCCTCGCCGCCGATCGTCAACACGAGATCCCCGTCCAGTGCAACGACGGTCCCGAGGGGTTCGTCGTCGTGGCGCCACAGTCGGCTTCCGGTGTGCAGGTCGAGTCCCGTCGTCGTCTTCGTGCCGTGGTCGCGCAGGACTGCGACGTCCCGGCCACTGCGACCGCGGTGCCCAGGTTGGTGTTCGCGTTGTACTCGTCGGGTTCACGAGCGGAGATCAGGTCGGGGCTGGTCCACAGCAGTGTGCCGGTCCGCCGATCGTACGCACCGTCGCCGAGCAGCAGCGGAATCCCATCGTCGGCCGGTCCGTCGAGTGAAAGATACTGTGCTACTTCGCTGTCGACGGAGACGAGCGTGCGTCCGCTGCGATCGACGGCATCGGAACCGGTGATCCGACGGCCGTCGCACTCGGTGCGAACCCGGACGACCACACCACCGTCGCTCGGGGTCGCGCGCGAGCAATTGTCGAGCCGCGCAGTCCAGGTGGGTCGGCCGCTGTCGAGGTCGAATCCGGCGACGTCCGCGCCGAGCGTGAGCACTCCCTGACCGTGCGACACGTCCAGAGCGTTTGTCAGGTCGTCCTCCCAGACCGACCCCATCGCGAAGGGCTGCGACCACTGTCCGTCCGGATCGGCAAGAGTTCCGGCGTGGAGGCGAACGTCGTCGTCTTCGATGTTTCCCTCCGCGACGTACAACCGATCGTCCACGGCAGCGAGGGCGAAAACAGTCCAGTCGGTGGGCGTTAGGGTGACTTCGCCGGTGTCGAGGTCGAAACCGACGAGTGCGGGTTCGGCGGCGGCCGGCGACGTGAAGCACACGAGTTCGTCATCGACCGGAACCGACGTGCATCCCCGAGATCGTCGGCCGGGCTCTGCCAGCGCACCTCTCCGCTGGTCGCGTCGATGCCGACCATCACCGGGTTCCTCAGGCTCATGCCGCCATCGGAGACACCGACCACCGACACCACGACGCCGTTGGCGTAGACGAATCCCGGATCACCCCAGTCGTATTCGCTTCCGTTGCGCGGGTCGCGGAACTCTGCGAAGGACTGGCCGTACATCGCGGCCGCGTCCACCGACCACCCCAGCCCCGGGGCCGCATCGACGGTGCCGGTGATCTTGCGGATGCCGTCGCCTCCCGCGTGCGCGACGACGACAACGGCACCGGTTACGGCCACGACGGCCGTCGTCGCGGCCAGGAGCAGATCGCGGATCTCTCGATTCACCTCGGCACCTCGATTCCGGGAGCGAGCGCGATTGCGTCGAGCTGTTCGAACGACAACGGCATGGCCGGCGAGTCTGCCGCGGAGGCCACCCGGATCAGGGTGCCCGACGGCCGCGTGACCGAGACAATGCGTCGCGTCTCGTACGTCGCCTCCGAGCCGCCGCGCATGCTCACCCCCGTGGAGCTGTGCTGGCTGTGTTCGATGAGGGTGCCGTCGGGCGTCCGCCGGTATGTCGTGATCAGGCCGTCATAGCTCGGCGCCGGATCGGACGCCGGTAGATCCTGTCCGCCGGTGATCGCGATCTCCAGCGTCGACTCCTGTCCGGGGGTGGTGACCCGGACCGTCTGGCACACGGCGCTGTCGTCGTACTCGGTCGGCCACAGCTCGAGCGGCCGGTCGAGCGTGACCCCGTCGAGCGGAACCGCGGCCAGCACCGTGCCCAGCCGCTGGGCGGTGGCGTGGTCGATGGTGGGACCCGAGCCCTCCTCGACCGGCGGGTAGCAGGATTGCGGGGGCGTGCCGGTGCCGGGCGGGACGGGTGTCGTGACACGCAGACCGGGTGCGGTGACGATCGAGACCAGTTCGTCGATGGTCAGCGGGACGGTTCCGCCGTTCGTCTGGTTGCCATCGAGGTGCCCGGCATCGGTGGAGTAGGCCGAGACGCGGGTGCCGTCCGGAACGTAGGCGTGGGTGCTGCGCGAAAGGGTGCGCACCCCGTTGGTTTCGGACCACGTGTCGAGGACATCGACCACCGTTCCGTCGGCGAGCACGCGGCGGGCGTCGAGTTGTCCCGCGACGCAGGGCGGCACCGGGTCGGTGCTGGCGCGCACCGACACCGACAGCGAGCCGCGCGTGTCGCCGCGCAGCAGCGTCCCGTACGCGGCCGTGTCGCCGCTGAGTTCGACGTCTCCGGACTCGTCGGAGGTCGTCATGTCGTCGTCGCTGGTGATCGGCTGGAAGATCAGCGAGCGGTCCGGCGACGCGAACTCCATCTCGACACCGGCCGGCAGCGCCTCTCGTAGCGCTTGCGACATGGAGCCGGCCTTGGGTCCGGAGAACCACGGGTAGTCGGGGTTGTCGTAGCCGGAATCGCCGAAGCTGACGAATCCGAACGATTCGGTGTGCGCGGGCGGTTCGACCACGTCGCAGCCGGCGATCTGCGTCGGATACGTCACCGACGGTGTGACGTAGGTGAACTCGGGCGCCTCCGGCGCCGCGGAGGTCGTCGTCGTGGTCGGCAACGCGGTCGTGAGCTCGGGTTCAGGGCTGTGGAGGAGACCCGCCACCACAACGCCGGTTGCCACGACGGACACGAGGGACAAACCGAACGTCCATGCGGCCACCGTGCGTGACGTCCCCGCGTCGTTGTCGTCGACCATGTCCCTCCCCGTGACAGACAGCCTCCCGTGGGAAGCTGTCTATCACGGATCCGGGATCAATCGGACATCACGCCTGCCCGGCGCGCACCCCCTCCTCGACGCGGTCGCCGAGGTCCTTGTCTACGTTGCGCCAATAGTCGAACGCGCGCACCAGGACCGGTTCGGTGACTCCCTTGAGTAGATGCCCGACAATGTTGGATACCAACCGGTCTCGGGCCGCGTCGTCGAGCACCTTGCGCACCATCGTGCCGGCCTGGCCCCAGTCGTCGTCGTCCTTGCGGAGCGTGTACGCCTGGTGCACCATCTCGCCGTCGCTGTACCAGCTTGCGGAGTCGCCGGACACCGAGACGTCGGCGTGCGGTCCGCCCTTCGAGTTCGGCACGTACACCGGGTCGCCGCGGTTGTGGTGCCGCATCCGTCCGTCCTTGGTGTACGACGCGGCCGTTGTCGCGCGCGGCGAATTGACCGGCAGCTCCTTGTAATTGGAGCCGATGCGGTACCGGTGCGCGTCCGGGTACGAGAACCAGCGGCCCAGCAGCATCTTGTCCGGGCTCGGGCCGGTGCCGGGCACCGAGTTGCTCGGTTCGAACGCCGCCTGCTCGATCTCGCAGTGGTAGTCGGTGGGATTGCGATCGAGCTTCATGGTGCCGACGTCGATCAGCGGGTAGTCGCCGTGCGGCCACACCTTCGTCAGGTCGAACGGGTTGAACCGGTAGGTCTTCGCCTCCTCGTACGGCATGATCTGCATCTTCAGCGTCCACGTCGGGTACTCGCCCCGCTCGATCGCCTGCCACAGATCGCGCATGTGGCAGTCGGTGTCCGTCGCGGCCATCCGGTCGCCTTCCTCCTGGGTGAGGAATTCGATGCCCTGGTCGGTCTTGAAGTGGTACTTCACCCAGAACCGTTCGCCCGCAGCATTGACCCACATGTACGTGTGGCTCGAATAGCCGTTCATGTGCCGCCACGAGCGGGGGATGCCGCGGTCACCCATCAGCCACGTCACCTGATGCGCCGACTCGGGGAGAGCGTCCAGAAGTCCCACTGCATGTCGTTGTCGCGCAGGTTGTTGTCGGCCCGCCGCTTCTGCGAGCGGATGAAGTCCTGGAACTTCATCGGATCGCGCACGAAGAAGACCGGCGTGTTGTTGCCGACCATGTCGAAGTTGCCCTGCTCGGTGTAGAACTTCAGGGCGAACCCACGCGGGTCGCGCCACGTGTCCGGGCTGCCCCGCTCACCGGCAACCGTGGAGAACCGGGCCAGCATCTCCGTCCTCTTGCCGGGCTGGAACAGGTCGGCCTTGGTGTAGGCGCTCACGTCGTTCGTCACCTCGAAGGTGCCGAACGCGCCGCCGCCCTTGGCGTGCGGCTGTCTCTCGGGCACGCGCTCGCGGTTGAACTGGGCCATCTTCTCGATCAGGTAGTAGTCCTGGAGCAGGATCGGCCCGTCGGGTCCGACGGTCAACGAATGTTGGTCGCTCGGTACCGGGATTCCGGAATCGTCGGTTGTGTAGTTCGACATCTCATTCCTTCCCTACGAGTCACGGCGTCCGTGGGGTAGAGACGATGAGGCGGCGCGTACCGAGCGCGCCATCCATCACTTACCAGCCGACCACTTCCCGGCCGATCCGTCAACCGAGGTTCAGTCCTTGGCCCGCGCCAGCTTCGACGGCCACCAGATCGGCTTGCCGATGTCGTGCGAGAGCGCCGGCACCAGGACGCTGCGGACGACGATGGTGTCGAGCAGGACGCCGAATGCGACCGCGAAGCCCACCTCGGCGAGGAACACCAGCGGCAGCACGCCCAGCACCGCGAAGGTGCCGGCCAGTACGACGCCCGCGGACGTGATCACCCCGCCGGTGACGGCGAGGCCGCGCAGCACCCCGGTGCGGGTGCCGTGCGTGAGCGTCTCCTCGCGCACGCGGGTCATGAGGAAGATGTTGTAGTCGATGCCCAGCGCCACCAGGAACACGAACGCGTACAACGGGAACGCCTGGTCCGCGCCCGCGAAGTGGAAGATGTGGGTGAAGAAGAAACCGCACACCCCCAGCGTCGCGGCGAAGCTCAGCACGACCGTCGTGATCAGGATCAGCGGCACCAGCAGCGCCCGCAGCAACACCGCGAGCACCACGAAGATCACGACGAGGACGATCGGGATGATCAGGTTCCGGTCGTGCACCGAGGCGGTGTGCAGATCGAGCGTCGCGGCGGAGCTGCCGCCGACCTGCGCGTCGGCACCCGGCAGCGCGTGCAGCGTGTCCCGCAGACGCTCCACGGTCTGCAGCGCTTGGGGCGAATCGTACGAATCGGCAAGTGCCGCATTGATCACCGTCCGGCCGTCGATCGGTGCCACGTTCAGCAGCGCCGGCGGGCAGCCGGGCGGCAACTGCTGCGGAACGCCACCGCCGGAGTTCTGGAGCAACGCCTTGACCTTCGCGATGTCGACCTGCACGCACACCGATCCCGGGCCCTGACGCACGCCCTCGACACCGCTCGTCGCCTTGATGACCGCGTCGACGCTCGACGCGTTCGCGGTGATGACGGCCGGTGCCCCGGCACCCTGGTCGAAGTTGGCGTCGTACAGCGCCTGGCCGCGGATCGCCTCGGGTTCGTTGGTGAAGTTCTGGGTGGCGGTCAGCCCGCCGGTCTGCAGACTGCCGATGCCCACCGCGAACAGCACCACCAGCAGGGCGGTGGCCCCGATCCATGCGGGACGGTCGCGCCGCCCCACGACGTCGGCGATCCGCCCCCACAGTCCGTGTGTCGCAATGTCTGTCGCACCGTCGACCTCGGGCCTGCGGGGCCAGAACACCCAACGGCCGACAGCCGACAGCGCGACGGGCAGGAACGTCATCATCACCAGGTACGTGCACGCGATCCCGATCGCGGCGACCGGGCCGAGGCTCTTGTTCGAGTTCAGCTCCGAGAAGCCCAGGCACAGCAGACCGAGGACGACGGTCACCGCGGACGCGGTGATGGCGGGCGCGGATTCCTTCCAGGCCTTGATCATCGCGTCGAAGCGGTTGTCGTGGAAGTGCAGTTCCTCCCGGTAGCGGGAGATCAGCAGCAGCGCGTAGTCGGTGCCGGCGCCGATCACGAGCACGAAGAGGATGCCCTGACTCTGCCCGGTGAGCGTGAGAATCTCGTGGTCGGCGAGCAGGTAGATGATCATCGACGAGAGCCCCAGCGCCAGCAGCGCCGAGAACAGCGGGAAGAACCACAGCACCGGCGACCGGTACACCACCAGCAGGATCAGAACCACCACCAGCAGCGCGACCGCGATCAGGGTGGAGTCGAGGCCCTCGAACGCGTCGATGAACGCGACCAGCAGGCCGCCAGGACCGGCCGGCAGCACCTGGAGATCGGGGCTGACGGCGTTGGTCGCGGCGGCCAGGACATCCTGTTCGGCGGCCGCGAGGTCCGGGCCGACGACGGTGGTCCCGTCCTGCTGGGCGATCAACGGCACGAACACCGACGCGGTGGTGCCGTCGGTCGAGTACTGGGTGGGCGTGACGCCGGACGCATCGACGCCCTCGACCGACGCCATCGAGACGCGCGCGCGGTCGATCGCCGCCTTGTCCGCGTCCGTCAGGCCGCCGTCGCGGTGGAACACGACCGCACCCGGAATCGTCTGCAGATTCACGAACTTCGCGGTCTCGTTCGCGACGATCGTCGATTCCGCCGACGACGACAGATAGGACGCATTGTCGTTCTTCTGAACCTCGGTGAGCTTGCCCTGGAACGAACCACCGAGTCCGCCGAGGAAGAACACGACGATCGCCACCGCGACGACGGTGAACACCGGCCAGCCACGGGTCACGCGGGCGACCGTGCCCGCCGGGGTGCCGTCGGTGGACTCCACTCGTGTCATTGGTGCTCCTCGCCCCAGTCGTGGTGGGCAACCAATGCAGACCAGTACAACACGCGACGGCCGTCGGGGTAAGGCGATCAGTGCCGACCCGGTAGGTCCACTTCGTCCGGCGACTTGTCGTCACGCAGACCCTTCCAACTGGGATGCCGCAGGCTCCCGCCGACGTACTCGCGGTACTCGACATCGCCCACGAGAAGCGGCTGCACCCACCGCGCATCACGCGCTTCCCGCGCGGGCGGCGCGGCGTCCAGCGGACTGGTCGGCCGTTCCAGAGGCTCCAGCTTCTCGAGGAGCGCCCGTCGGGTCGCGCCGGTGAATCCCGTGCCGACGTGCCCGATGTAGACGAGGCGGGCGTCGTCGTCGCGGGCCGCGAGAAGCAGCGATCCGACGCCCCCGCGCGCCGATCCTGTTCCCGGTACCCATCCGACGACAATCACCTCGGTGTTGTTCCTCAGCGGTGTTTTGACCCAGTCGGGGGAGCGGATACCCGGCCGGTAGATCGAATCGACGCGCTTGGCGACGATCCCTTCCAGGTGATGCTCCCGTGCCAGGTCGAGCATCCGGCCGCCGTCGCCGTCCACCCAGTGCGGTGGCACGCGCACCTCCGGCGCGTCCAGTCCGAGTCCGTCGAGCAGCGACCGTCGCCGCAGGTATCCCTGGGACGTCGTCGAATCACCTTCGAGCGCAAGGACGTCGAACACGTAGTAGGTGACCGGCGTGGTGCGGCGCAGCGCGACCGTCGGCCGCAGCACGTGCATCCGATGCTGCAGGCGGGAGAACGATGGTCGACCGTCGGCGTCGAGCGCAACCACCTCACCGTCGAGGACCGCCGCGCGCCCCGCGAGCAGATGGACAAGGGGATCGACGAGTTCCGGATAGGTGTCGGTGGCCTCGATCCCGTTGCGGCTGAAGAGCCGGCACACCCCGGCCGCGACCGACGCGATGATGCGCTGACCGTCCCATTTCATCTCGAACGCCCAGCCCTCGCCGGCCGGTGGTCGGCCGAGGGTGGCCAGCATCGGCTTCGGCGGCGTCGAACGAGACGCGGTCATGTCCTGCCCGCACCACCGGTGACAATCGCGACCTTTTCGTCAAGCCTCATGATTCTCCTCCGATGTCGTTGTGACCGTGTCCGATCCGCGCGATGGAGCCTCGGTCCCGACGATACGGCTGTCGGGTGACCCGGGCAGGGAACGCGGCGCGGTCAACGGGGATAGTCTCGTGGTGAGGGTGTGGTTGCGTCCCGGCGAGGTGAAAGGACGATGGACCGCCACCGACCAACCGATCGGCGGTATCGGCCGTGAACGGCGGCACGCTGCTCGACGTCGTCCTCGTGCTGGTGTTCGTCTTGGTGGGCGGCGTCTTCGCCGCGACCGAGATCGCACTCGTGTCACTGCGCGAGGGTCAGATCCGTGCGCTCGAACAGCGCAGCCACCGCGGAGAGCGGGCGGCCGCCCTGGCCCGGAACCCGAACCGCTTCCTCTCCTCGGTCCAGATCGGCGTCACCGTGGCCGGATTCTTCTCCGCCGCGTTCGGAGCGTCGACGCTCGCCCCGAGTTTCGCCCCGACGCTGGAGGATTGGGGTCTGTCGGTCGGCGCAGCGGACGCCGTGGCGCTCATCGGTACGACGCTTGTAATCGCGTACCTGTCGCTGGTGCTCGGGGAGCTCGTTCCGAAACGTATTGCGCTGCAGAACGCCACCGGCGTCGCGCTGGTGACCGCACCCCCACTGGACCGATTCGCGACCTTCGTCCGTCCGGTGATCTGGCTCCTGTCGGTCTCGACCAACGGGCTCGTCCGCGTCCTCGGCGGCGATCCCTCCCGCAAGAGCGAGGAGATCACAGCCGGGGAACTGCGCGAACTGGTCCTGGGGCACGCCGGCATCGCCGACGAGGAACGCCGCGTGCTCTCCGAGGTGTTCGACGTGGGGCGGCGGACCCTCACCGAGGTGATGCGCCCGCGGACCGAGGTCGACTTCCTCGCCGCGGACCTCCCGGTTCGCAAGGCGCGAGGCGAGGCCCTGGCGCGGGGCCACACCCGGTACCCGGTCGTGGGAACCTCGCTCGACGACATCGTGGGGTTCGTCCACCTTCGGGATCTCCTGCTCGCCGACCTCGACCGGACGCCCGCCGTCGGTCAGCTGTGTCGAACGATCCTGCGGTTGCCCGGGTCCAAACCCGCGCTCGCCGCGCTGACACTGATGCGCCGCGGCAACGAACAGATCCTCCTCGTCGTCGACGAGTACGGGGCACGGCCGGCATCGCAACCCTCGAGGACATCGTCGAGGAGGTGGTCGGTGAGATCGGCGACGAGTTCGACCCGTTGCCGAGATCCGCGCCCGCCGGCCCGACGCGGGTCGGGAGATCGACGGGTTGCTCCTGGTCGAGGACTTCGAGAAGGAAACCGGCGCAACGGTTCCCGTCGGTCCGTACGAGACCGTCGCGGGCTACGTGCTGCACCGTCTGCAGCGCCTTCCGCGTGTGGGGGACGGCGTGGACGTCGACGGGTTCCGGCTGACGGTCGCCGAACTGGACGGCCGCCGGATCGCGGCGCTGCGACTGTCGGGGCGACGGCCGTCGGCCGGTGATCGGCGGTCCTTCGACACCGGTCACCAGGCATAGAATCGACTGGCGGGGCGAGGCATCGAGACGTGGATCCGGTGAACCATGGGTGACGAGCGAGCAGTTGCGGACGAGCGGTCGGAGTTGAAGGAAAGCGTCGACGAGATCACGCTCTCGCTGCAGGAACTGTCGGGCTTGCTCGACGACGTCGGCCAGTTGGAGCGGGTCCTGCAGTCACTCGTCGACAGCGCCGTCCGAATCGTGCCCGATGCCGACATGGGTGGCGTCACGATCCTTCGCGACGGCACGGCCGAGACGGTGGCGGCCACCGACCCGCGGGTACGCGAGATCGACAGCGTGCAATACACACTGGACGACGGCCCGTGCCTGCGGTCCGTCCGCGAGCAGGCATCCCAGGACGTCAACCGCACGGAAATCCGTTGCCGATGGCCCGAACTCGCCGACGTCGCCGACGCTCACGGGGCCGGCAGCATCATCTCGTCACCGCTGACACTGGACGATCGCGTCAGCGGTTCGTTCAATCTGTACAGCTCGGATGAGGACGGCTTCCGCGAGTTGGACGAGTCGCTGCTCGAGGCGTTCACGACCGCCGCGATGGTGGCCCTCCAGCAGGCGCAGCGCTACGACACGGCCCGCCGGTTCGTGCGGCAACTGGAGGACGCGCTCGAGTCGCGGGCGTCGATCGACCAGGCGATCGGTGCCGTGATGGCGCTGCACGGCGTGGGCCCGAAGGCTGCGTTCGACATCATGGTCAAGACCTCCCAGGACCACAACACCAAGCTGCGCGACGTCGCGCAGCAACTCCTCTCCAAGATCGATCGGTCGTAGCCGGGCCGGCCTCAGATGAGCAGGTCCGCGACCATGACGCTGATCAGGATCAGCACCGCGGCGGTGGCGACGAGAAGGACCGAGCCGCCGAGCACCAGTGTCGCCGCCGTTGCGGAACCGGACGAGAGGGCCGCGACGCGGACCGTGCCGTATCGCGTGCGCGTCTTCGTGGTCGACAGGACGTCACGATCGTGATCGCGGTCGACGTCGACCTGGACATGAGTGAGAGAACGATGAGTCATAGGTGCCCTCGCGGTGTAACTGAGTGGAGGGGAACACGAACGGGCGACCATTGCGGCACTGCGTGTGTCCCGACGCCGGCTGACTGCCCAACCTTGTGTCCCAAAGTAACGGTCCGACGACCAGGTGTGCAATGCCCAGGTGCCGAATCGTTACCCGGCGTTCGAAGGCTCCGGTTCCGCGTAACAATCACGCGTCTCCACCTCCATCGGAAACCGTACGCGCGTATCGCCGAACAGCAGTCGCGTCGCGGCCGCGGCGGCCGCGAGGACGTGCGCGGCCGCGACATCGGGACGGCGGGTGTGCACCACCACCTCGTCGTGCTGGAAGAAGACGAGTTCGCCGTCGTCGGGCGAATCGGCAAGCCGGCGGCGCAGATCCGCAAGCAGGCACAGCGCCCACTCGGACGCCGTCGCCTGCACGACGAAGTTGCGCGTGAACCGGCCGCGGGCGTGCGCGTCCCCGTTCGACCACCAGGAGCCCGACGGCGGTGGACACGCCCGGCCGAGCCACGAGTAGACCACCTCACCGCGCTCGCCGGCCCGCGCGGCGTCCTCGACGAACTGCACCGCCACCGGAAAACGCTTGCGCAGCAGGGTCAGTAGCGCGCGGGCGTCGCCGGCGGTGGCGCCGTAGAGGACACCCAGGATCGCGACCTTGGCCTGCGCGCGGTCGCCGCCGAACGCCTCCGCCGCGACGAGGGCGTACAGATCGTCGGCGCCCGCCGCGGCCACCATGCGCGGATCGGCGGACATCGCCGCCAGGATGCGCGGCTCGAGCTGGCCGGCGTCGGCGATCACGAACGTGTGCCCGGGATCGGCGATCACGCTCGAGCGCAACGCCTTCGGGATCTGCAGCGCACCGCCGCCGCGGCTGGCCCACCGGCCCGACACCACCCCGCCCGGCACATACACCGGCCGGAAGCGGTCCCCGCGGACCGACGCGTCCAGCCACGTCCAGCCGTTGGTGCTGTGCAACTTCGCCAGGTCGCGGTAGCGAAGCAACGGTTCGACGGCCGGATGCTCGACCTCGCGCAGCAGGTACTTGCGGGTGGACCCGAGTTCGATGCCCTCGCGCGCGAACGCCGCCACCACCTCCGGCTGCGACGCCGGGTTCACCGGCCGCCCGAACGCCGCCCCCACCTCGTCGGCCACCTCGCGCAGCCGGACCGGCAGCACATGGTCGGGGGTGCGCGGACCGAGCGCGCGCTCGAGTAGCGCGCAGTGCGCCGCGGTCGAGAACGGCAACCCGTCGTGGCTCATCTCCGCCGCCGCGAGCCCGCCCGCCGACTCGGCGGCCACCAGCAGTCGGAGCCGCGGATCGTCGGCCACCGCGGCCAGTTGGCGCCGGTGCCGTTCGACGACGACGTCGGGTGGCGTCGACGGCACCGCGTCGAACAGGCCCGGCCGATCGTCTACGGGCACGTCGGCGGCGGGAGTCGACCGACCGGCCCGCATGTCGAGCAGGGCGCCGGTGAGCCGCAGATCGTGGCACCGCTGCACCCGGACACCCGCCGCCAATAGCGGCGGACAGACCCGCCCGGTGTCCTCGAACACCCAGCGCGGGTGCTCGGCCGCCTCGATCCCGCGGACCGTCGCCGCGACGTCCGACACGCGTCGCGGCTCGCCGAGCACCGTGCCGGACTCGTCGGTCCGGATCAGCGTGGCACCGTCGCTGTCGGGTACCAGCACCGTTCTCACGCCGACCAGTGTGCGGGACGGCACCGACACTGCCGTGTCGGACCTGTTCGCGATCGGGGGTACGGGCGCATCCGGCGGAAAACCGGCGGCAGGCCGCGCAGCGTATTCCGGCCGCGATGAGTGCATAAGTAGGCGGATACGGGTATGCGAACTCGAGAAGGACACTGGTCGAGACGTTCGTGCAGCTCGCGTCGATCTCACTGACGATCGTCGCGGTGGCATTCACCATGAGCGGGTTCGTCGCATTGGCGGTGCGGCGTCGGCGTGAGGGGTGATCGGATGCGCGTCCTGGTGTTCGGGGCAGGTGTCATCGGTAGCGTGTACGCCGGCAAGTTGCTGCAGGCAGGTCACGACGTATCGCTGCTGGCCCGTGGGCAACGCCTGGGTGAGCTGTGGAGCAACGGCCTGATCCTGCACGACCGCGGCGCCGACGGAAACCGAGTCGCCCTCGAGGTCCGCTGCACACGTACGCCGGGGGGCGAGCACTACGACCTCGTGCTGGTGGCGGTTCGCGCCGAGCAGCTCGTGGACACGCTGCCGGTGCTGGCCGCCATGACCGATGGGTCCGACGTGTTGTTCTTCGGCAACACTGCGTGCCGCGAGTCGGAAATCATTGCTGCACTGGGCGATCGAGTGTTCTTCGGTTTCCCCGCAGTCGGTGGGACGCGTGCCGGTCCGGTCGTCGAGTACGTCATGATCGGCCGACAGAAGACGATGCTAGGCGAGACCAACGGCACCATCACACCGCGAATCCGGCGGATCCGTGCCGAATTGAACCGTGCGGGCTTCTCCACCGCGATCAGTACCGACATTGCGGGCTGGCTCCTCGCGCACGCCGCGTTCGTCGTGCCTATCGCGCTCGCGCTCTACCGAGTCGGAACCGACCCGGCGCGACTCGCCGCCGATCGGGCGGTCTTGCGGCTGATGGTGCGGGCCACGCGGCAAGGATTTGCGGCGCTACGCGCAGGCGGGAACACCGAGATCCCAGCCAATCTGTCTGCGCTCTACCGAATGCCGAACGTGTTTGTGGTTTCGTACTGGCGGCGGGTGTTCGCCGGCCCGCGAGGCGAGCTCTGGTTCGCAGCGCACACCCGCGTCGCTTCCGACGAGATGCGCCTGCTGGCCGGCGGCTTGCTGACGGCCGTTCGCAGTTCGGGTCACGCGACGCCCGACCTGGACCTGCTCACCCGCGAATTGTCGTGACTGCATGCCTCGGATCGCTTGCCGCAGTGTCAACCGGTCTGTCGACTGCTGGAGCCGCCCCTACGTCGCCGGTTCCTCAGCGTTCGCGTCGGTCGCCGCCGGGTAGCGGCGGGCCACGTTCTCCTCGGTGGAGGGTCCCGGCGCCCACGACGCGATCCAGGGCCCGGTGCCCTCGGTCTGGTCGAGTACCCCGGTCTCGAGCCAGGCGTACTCACCGCCGAGCACCTTGCGGGCGATGTGGCGGTCGGTCTCGTCGGTGTTCTCCCACAGCGCGGCGAACAGCCGCTCGACGCGCAGCCGGGACTGCCGGCAGAACGCGTCGGCCAGGTCGGTGGCGGTCGCGCCCCGGCGGGATCCTCGGCGCGCTCCATCTCGGCACGCACGCACGCCGCCGACATGGCGAACAGCTCCGCGCCGATGTCGACGATGCGGCCGAGGAAGGACTGGTGCTTCTCCATCCCGGCCTGCCAGCGCGCCATGCCGTAGAACGTGGATCGCGCGAGCTTCCGGGCATTGCGTTCGACGAATCGCAGATGTGTTGCCAGCGAGCCGAATTCGCCATAGGAGTTGGGTAGTTGCCCCTTGCCGGAGACCAGGTGCGGCAGCCACTTGGCGTAGAAGCCGCTGGCCCCCAGTGCGGCCTTGGCCTTGTGCTGCATGTCGGCCTTGGGGTCGGCCAGATCGCCGGCCGCGGTCAGGTGCGCGTCGACGGCCTCGCGGGCGATGAGCAGTCGCATGATCTCGCTCGACCCCTCGAAGATCCGGTTGATCCGCAGGTCGCGCAGCAGTTGTTCGGCCGGCACCGCGCGTTCACCACGGGCGGCCAGCGACTCGGCGGTCTCGTAGCCGCGCCCGCCGCGGATCTGGATGAGTTCGTCGGCGATCTGGCAGGCCATCTCGCTGGCCCACAGCTTGGCGAGCGCGGCTTCGATGCGGATGTCGTTGCGGCCCTCGTCGGCCATCTGACCGGACAGATCCAGCACCGCCTCCAGCGCGAACGCGGTGGCCGCGATGAACGAGATCTTGGCGGCGACCTCGCCGTGTTCGCCGATCGGCTTGCCCCACTGCACCCGCTCGGCGGACCACTCGCGGGCGATCTTGAGCGCCCACTTGCCGGCCCCGGTGCACATCGCGGGCAACGCCAGCCGGCCGGTGTTCAAGGTGGTCAACGCGATCTTCAGGCCGTCGCCCTCGCGTCCGATCAGATTCTCGGCCGGGACCCGCACCCGGTGCAGTCGGGTGACGCCGTTCTCGATTCCCCGCAGGCCCATGAAGGCGTTGCGGCGCTCGACGGTGATGCCGGGGAGTCCGCCTCGACCACGAACGCGCTGATGCCGCCGCGATGACCCTCGCTGCGCGGCACGCGCGCCATCACCACCAGCAGCTCGGCCACCACTCCGTTGGTGGTCCACAGCTTGACCCCGTCGAGCAGGTAGGCGGCCCCGCCGTCGACCGGGGTGGCCGTCGAGGCCATCCGGGCCGGATCCGAGCCGACATCGGGTTCGGTGAGCAGGAACGCCGACACGGCGCCCTTGGCGCAGCGGGGCAGGAACGCCTGCTTCTGGGCGGGGGTGCCGGCCAGCTCCAGCGGCTCCGGCACGCCGATGGACTGGTGCGCGGACAGCAGCGCGCCCACGCTCGGGTGCACCGAGGACGCCATCGTCAGGGCGCGGTTGTAGGCGACCTGGGACAGGCCGAGCCCGCCGTACTCGGTGGGCACCTTGAGCCCGAAGCAGCCGAGTTCGGCCAGGCCCGCGACGTACTCGTCGGGAATGCGGGCGTCCCGCTCGATCACCGACCCGTCCAGACCGCGGCAGTACTCCTCCAGCTCGGCGATGAACGCCTTCGTCCGCTCCGCCTCGGCGGGCGCGGGCCTGGGAAAGGGGTGTACCAGGTCGAGCTGGAACCGGCCGAGGAACAACTCCTTGGCGAAGGACGGCTTTTCCCAGCCCTCCTCGCGGGCTTCCTCGGCGACAGCTCGCGCCTGTTCTTCCGTCACCTCGGTAGGTGCAACCATGACCCGCCTCCTCGACGAGAGCGATCGAAGAACCTATCCACAAAGCTACTGGCGAGTATTCCCCTCGATCCGGGTTTGCGGAACCCGTGCCAGAATCGATGCGGAGGTAACGATGGTCAGCTCGGCAAGGCCCCCGACGTACACAATGCGCCAACTGTTCGTATTCGTGGCCGTCGCCGAGACCGGCACCATCCGCGCCGCAGCCGACCGACTGCATGTGTCCCAGTCCGCGGTGTCGCTCGCGATCACCGAACTCGAACGCGGGCTCGAGTCGCAGCTGTGCGTGCGTCGCCGCGCCCACGGCGTCCAGCTGACGCCGACGGGCGAGCGGGTGCTGACGCGGGCGAAGGCCCTGCTCGAGCAGGCCGGGGACCTGGCCGCGGAGGCGTCCGGCGCCGCGGGCGTCCTCACCGGACCGCTCGCGATCGGCTGCTACTCGTCCCTGGGCCCGACGCTGCTGCCCCGGCTCCTCTACGAGTTCAACCAGCTGCACCCGCAGGTGACGGTCGACTTCGTCGAGGACACCCAGGACCGGCTCGAGCAGCGGCTGATGTCGGGCGAACTGGACCTCGCGATCGTCTACGACCTCGACCTGTCGCCCGAGCTGCGGCGCACCCGGATGGACACCCGGCAGCCGGCGATCCTGCTGCCCGCCGACCACCGGCTGGCCGCCGCCCCCGTCGTCGAATTGGCCGAACTCGCGGACGAGCCGATGGTGCTGCTCGACGCGCCGCCCAGTTCGTTCCACGCGCTGCAGATGTGCAGCCAGGCCGGGTTCACGCCGCAGATCAGGTTCCGCCCCAAGAACTTCGAGACCGCCCGCGCACTGGTGGGTCGCGGCTTCGGCTGGACCCTGCTGATTCAGCGCCCGCACCTCGACGTCACCTACGAGGGCCTCGGCGTCGTCGTCCGGCCGGAGGTGGAGCCGCCGGTGCCCGAGGTCGACATCCTGCTGGTGTGGTCGCAGGACGCACTCCTGAGCCGCGCTGCGCGGGCGTTCGTGGAGTTCGCGGCGGACGGCGGATCCGAGCCGTTCTGACCCCTTAGCGCCGTCCTATCCTCAGGATTCCTGCGCAACTACCTCGTTTTCTTGCGCTTTTCAGACGATGTGATCCAGGTCAAGATGTCCTGCAGGCCGCTTTGTCGGCGCGCGCGCAGGTGGGTTTCTTCCCTGCGCGGTCCCAGAGTTGAAAGGCACCCCGAACCATGACGGCAACCATGGCTGCGGCTCCGCCGCAGGAGTTGCACCGCAAAGCCCGCAAGGCCGCGCTCGGCAGCTTCGTCGGCACCGCGATCGAGTGGTACGACTTCTTCATCTACGGCACGGCCGCCGCGCTGGTACTCGGTCACCAGTTCTTCCCGAACTCCTCGGACCTCGCGGGCACGCTGGCCTCGTTCGCGACCCTCGCCGTCGGATTCATCGCGCGCCCCATCGGTGGCGTCGTCATGGGCCACTTCGGTGACCGGGTCGGCCGCAAGTCGATGCTCGTCATCTCGCTGCTGCTCATGGGCTTCGCCACCATCGGCATCGGTGTGCTCCCCAACTACGACGCGATCGGTGTGTTCGCGCCGATCCTGCTGGTGACGCTGCGCTTCATCCAGGGCCTCGGCGTGGGCGGTGAGTGGGGCGGCGCGGTGCTCGTCGCCACCGAGAACGCCCCCGAGGGTCGCAAGGGCCTGTACGGCGCCGCACCCCAGATCGGTGTCCCGGCGGGCGTTCTCGTCGCGAACCTCGTGTACCTGCCGCTGACTGCGTTCATGAGCGACGAGACGTTCAAGGCGTGGGGCTGGCGAATCCCGTTCCTGCTCAGTGCCGTTCTCGTCCTGGTCGCGATGTGGATCCGACTCGGTCTCGAGGAGAGCAGCGAGTTCCAGGCGTCCAAGGGCCAGGACGAGCCGAGCAAGCTGCCGATCCTCGAGGTCCTCACTCAGCACTGGAAGACGGTCCTGCTCGCCGGTGGCACGTTCATCGCCACCAACGGCATCGCCTACGCGTACATGGTCTACGTCCTCAAGTACGGCGAGAAGGAACTCGGCTTCAGCAAGACGACGATGCTGTTCCTGCTGATCAGGTCGTGCCCGTTCTGGATGGGTGGCATGGCGTTCAGCGCATGGAAGTCCGACACCCTGGGCCGCCGCACCGTCTACGTCCGCAGCTCGATCGCCCTGGTGATCGCCGCCGCCGTGTTCTTCCCGCTCATGGACACCGCGGTGCTGCCCGTCATGGCCGCCGCGATGATCGGCCTCGGATTCACCCTCGGCTGCTGCGCCGGCCCGCAGTCCGCGCTGTTCGCGGAGCTGTTCCCGCCGGCCATCCGCTACTCGGGTGCCTCCCTCGGCTACCAGATCGGCGCCATCCTCGGCGGCGGCCTCGCCCCGATCATCGCCACCGCGCTGTACGCGAGCTTCGAGACGTCGCTCGCGATCACCGGCTACTTCGTGCTGATCGCCCTCGTCAGCCTCGCCAGCATCCTCGTGCTGAAGGTGCCCGGTACCAGTCCTCCCGTCCGATCGAGCAGGAAGCGGTCTGATCATGTCGACCTACTACCAGCCCAAGAAGTACGCGGCCTCGGACTTCGAGTCCATGGCCGCCGGCGACGAGACCCTCCCGGTCGTCGTGGTCGGTGCCGGTCCCGTCGGCATGGCCGTCGCGCTCGGTCTCGCGCAGCGCGGCATCCCCGTCACGATCCTCGAGGCGGCCGACCAGGTGTCGTTCGGCAGCCGCGCGATCTGCATCTCCCGGCACAGCCTCGAGGCCGCCGCGCGCCTCGGCTTCGGCGCCGAGCTCGAGAAGATCGTGCTGCCATGGGTCGGTGGCCGCAGCTTCTACCGCGACCAGCAGGTGCTGCATTTCCAGATGCGTAACGCCGACCACGACGTGCGCCCGCCCATGATCAACGTCTCCCAGTCGGAGTTCGAGCAGATCATGGTCGACACGATCGAGGCGAACCCGCTCATCACGCTGCACTGGTCGGCGAGCATCGCCGGCGTTCTGCGCGCCGACGACGAGGTCACCCTCGAGATCGACACCGCGTCCGGCAAGCGCCACCTGCGCGCCCGCTGGGTCGTGGCGGCGGACGGCGGCCGCAGCCGCATGCGCGAGCTCGCGGGTATTCGGATGCAGGGCAACAACTACGACGGTCGCTACGTCATCGCCGACATCCACTGGGAGTCGGAGCTGCCGGCCGAGCGCATGGTCTGGTTCGATCCGCCGAGCAACCCGGGTTCGACGATCATCATGCACAAGCAGCCGCGCGACATCTGGCGCATCGACTACCAGCTCGACGTGTCGGAGGACGCCGAGCTCGAGACGCAGGAGGACCGCATCCGGGACCGCATCACGCGGCACCTGGAGTGGCTGCAGAACGACCTGCCGTGGACGCTCGAGTGGCACGGCTTCTACAGCGCCCGCGCCCTCGCGCTCGAGAACTTCACGCACGGACGCATCCTGTTCGCCGGCGACGCGGCCCACCTGGTGCCGATCTTCGGTGTCCGCGGCCTGAACTCGGGCATGGAGGACGCCGAGACCCTCGCGTGGCAGCTGTCCGCCGTGATCCACGGCAACGCGGGTCCCGAACTGCTGCAGGCATACTCGGTGGAGCGCCACGACGCGTGGCGGCAGAACGTCGCGAACGCCGGCAAGAGCACGCTGATCATGTCGCCCGGCAGCCACGGCTACCTGACGACCCGTGACGCGATCCTCGCGCTGTCGGTGAACCGGCCCGAGTTCAGCCACCTCATCAACCCGCGTCAGTCCAGCGCCACCAACGCGCGGATCTCCCCGCTCACGTGGCCCACGCCCGCCGACGCCACGGGCGTCGCCGCCGGTGATCCCGTCGACGACCGCCGCGTGGTCACGCACGACGGCACCGAAACCTCCCTCAACATGTTGCGCGGCACCGGTTTCGCGGTGCTCGGCGTGAACGTCGACGCCGCGGCGCTCGCGGCCGCCACCGCGGCCCTGGCGGGCGCGCTGGCGCCGGAGTCGGTGCGCGCCGTCCTGATCGGAACGGACGCGTCGGACGCCTCCGTCGCGGTCGTGCCCGACGTGGACGGCCAGGTCGCCGCCGCGCTCGGCGCCCGTGACGGCGAGGTCTTCGTGATCCGCCCCGACGGCCTGCTGCTGTGCCGCATCGACAGCGTCGGCCGCATCGAGGACGTCGCGCGGCACCTGAGCCTGGGCGACGCCCCGGTCGGTGCGAGCGCCGTCGTCGACAGCGGTCCCGCGATCGACCCGGCCGAACTGCGCCGCGAGAACGTGTGGATGGGCCTGTCCGACGCCCTCGACCAGGTCCGCGAGAACGACCGCGAGGGCTTCCTGGCCCGCCTGGCGCTGGTGCTCGGATCGCAGCTGGGGCAGCGCGAGTTCGAGGAGGCCATCGCGGCCGCCGCCGACCCGACGCTCACCGTCCCCGCCGACGACACCGCGGACACCGCCGTCGGTGCCTGAGCAAGTCTCCGAATCCAGCGCCGTCCGGCAGTAGCCGACGGCGCTGGATTCGTCTTCGTGGGGCGTGGTGGCCGTCGCGCTGCTCGCCGGAGCGCTGGCCGCCAGCCAGGTCGGCAAGGTCATCGTCGCGCTGCCCGCCGTGCGCGACGACCTCGGCATGAGCCTGACCGCGTCGGTTGTGCTGCTGTCGTCGTACACGTTCGTGGGTGCGCTGTTGGGAAGCGCCGCACGGTGCGTCGCCGGGTCCGGGACGAGGCGCGCAAGTTCGCGCGCGGCGGGGCGCCGCGCCGGCCAAGCGCGGCTCACGGCACTGGTCGTGCTGGGCAACATCGTCGGCAACATCGCCTCGGGACTGCTGCTCCACCGTGGCGTGCGGCCCGGCACGTTGGTCGCGGTGGCCGCCACGGCGATGGGTGCGGCCGCGGTCGTGGTGTACGCCGACTGGGCCCCGTTCGCCTTCTCCTACTCGGCCGCAGTCGCTTTCGCGCTGGTGGGTGGACTCCTCCCCGCCGCCGTGTTCGCGGCGGTGCCCGGCGTCGCACACGGCCCCCGCGAGGTGGGCCCCGTCAACGGGCTGGTGGTGCAGATGTCGAACGTCGGCTCGATCGTGGGGCCGCCGTCGGTGGCCTTCGTCGCCACGCACGTCGGAGGCTGGTCGGTGAGCCCGCTCGTGCTGAGCGCCACCGCGGCCGTGTGTCTGGTGTCCGGTCTCGCGTTGCGGGCCAGGGTTTCCCGCTGACCCTTGTTCGATCAGCGGCAGCAGTTCGGGTCGAGTACGAGCCGCAGGGCGTCGAGAGAGTCGCTCCGGGGCCGGTAGTAGACGTTCATGCCGCGGCGTTCGGATTCGACCATGCCGGCCTTCCGGAGCTGGCCGAGGTGGTGGCTGACGGTCGACTCGGCCAGTCCGACGCCGGTGGCGAGGTCACACGTGCAGACCTCGCCGGCGCCGGCGGTGAGCAGGATCGACATGAGCTTGATCCGGACCGGGTCGGCGAGCGCCTTCAACCGCAGCGCGACCTGCAGGGCGGCGTCGTCACTCATCGGCGCGGCGGAGACCGGCGCGCAGCAGATCGGTGCACTGACGTCGACGATCGGCAGGGCTTTCGGCATGGCAACGATCGTACCTGCGGATCTTGACTTATGTCGAAAAGGTGAGGAGTCTGGACTCGGAAGTTATTCGATATATATCGCATAGGTGGAGGCTCCAATGTCACGCGCCCAACTCGCACTCAACGTCGACGACCTGCAGGAGGCGGTGACGTTCTACTCGAAGCTGTTCGGCACCCAGCCGGCGAAGCTGAAGCCCGGGTACGCGAACTTCGCGATCGCCGAGCCGCCGCTCAAGCTGGTGCTGCTCGAGAACCCGGGCAAGGGCGGCACGATCAACCACCTCGGGGTCGAGGTCGAATCGAGCGAGAAGGTGCATGCCGAGATCGCCCGACTGGCCGACGAGGGGCTCTTCACGGACGAGGAGATCGGCACCACCTGCTGCTTCGCCACACAGGACAAGGTGTGGGTCACCGGCCCCGCCGGGAGAAGTGGGAGGTCTACACGGTGCTCGCCGACTCGGAGACGTTCGGTTCGAGCCCGCAGCATCTCGACGGTCCGGAGACAGGTTCTCAGAGTGGTGTGTGCTGTGGTGGCTCCACTCCCACCGAGAGCGCCCAAACATCCTGCGGCTGAACGGTAATTCGCTGCTCTAGTAGACGTCGTTGCCGAGAACTTCGCGGGCCAGTTCCTCGAGTGCTCGCCGGTCCTCGGCGAGTGCCTGCCGTCCGGCGGCGGTTGCTGTGTAGATGCGGCGCATGCGGCCGTCGATGACGCGTTGTTCGGAGACGAGCAGCCCCTCCTGCTCGAGTCGGTGGAGTGTGGGATAGAGGGTTCCAGGGCTGATCTGATAGCCGTGGGATGCCAGTTCCTTCGTCATCCACGCGCCGTGGATCTCGCCCTCGTCGGCGTGGTGAAGAATGTGCAGCCGAACCGCGCCCCGCTGGAATTCCCGCACTGTCACCGCGCCTTTCTGGCCGCCGTCACATTCATGACGAAGCCGATATCGGTATCCGACATCCTATGTGGGCTCGATCCGCTGTCGATCCGCTGCGGCCGCGGCGGATCGACAGTGAAGCAGGCTGTCGAGTGACCAAACCCCGGCGCCGACGATGAGCAGGAAGATGCTGCCGCACAGTTGGGCGATGTCGACGCGAGCTTCGTGGGCGAAGCTCCACCACCCGGACTCGTGTGGAAACAGCGCGGCGTTGCCCCGGAGGATGGGCAGTTTGGTGATCAGCAGAGCGCCGATCATGTTGACGATCATCGGGATTGCCGCGATACGAGTGAGCAGGCCGACGAGGATGAGACTGCCGCACACGATCTCGAAGACGCCGTCGAGGTTGGCGAACAGTGCGGGTGCGGGGATGCCGGCCCTGTCGAATCGGCCGGTACCGAGCTGGTGTGGGTAGACGAACTTCTGGATTCCCTCCGACAGGAAGACCGCGCCGACGTAGAAGCGGATCAACACCACCGCGGCGGGTGCGTCCGTCGCGATCAGTCGTGTCAGCGGATTCGTAGAGGTGGGCATCGGTGCGTCCCTTTCGATCACTGGTCAGCTGTCGACGCTGCTCCGATCCCGGGAGGTGCGCAAGCGGCGTGCGCCGTAGATCAGTGCGCCGACTGCAATCACCGCGGCGCCGGCAGCGACGGATGTCAGGGGTAGGGCGAAAGCGAGCACGAGGCAGCCGATGCCCCCGATGACCGGGATCGCCCGCGCCGGTCGCCCCTCGCTGGGGCTCAGGGTCCAGGCCGAGGCGTTGGCGACCGCGTAATACAGCAGGACACCGAACGACGAGAATCCGATCGCGGCCCGGACGTCTGCGAACGCTGCGACCACGGCGACGACGACACCCACGGTGATCTCCGCCCGGTGCGGCACCCGGAAACGGGGATGCACTGCCGCCAGCGCTCCGGGTAAATGACGATCGCGTGCCATGGCCAGCGTCGTTCGCGACACTCCCAGAATCAACGCGAGCAGCGATCCGAGTGCGGCCACGACCGCCCCGACGCGGACCACTGGCTCGAGCCACCCCGCTCCGGCGGCCCGGACGGCATCCGACAGCGGCGCGGTCGTGGCGGCCAGATGCTGAGGGTCGAGCACGAGCAGAACCGCGACGGCGACGCCTGCGTACACGACCAAGGTGATGGCCAAGGCGATCGGGATGGCTCGGGGAATGGTGCGGGCGGGGTCGCGAACTTCCTCACCGAGGGTCGCGATGCGTGCGTATCCCGCGAAGGCGAAGAACAGCAGTCCCGCCGCCTGCAACACGCCACCGGCGGTGATGTCCGAACCCCACTGCAGCCGTGCCGGATCCGCAGCATCGGAGGTGAACGCAGCCACGGCGACGGCGGCGAGCACCGCCAGAACCACTGCCACGATCACCCGCGTCAGCCACGCCGATTTCTGGATTCCCGCGTAGTTGACGACGGTCAGCGCGACCACCGCCGCCACGGCCACGGCGTGGGCGTGCTGCGGCCAGGCGTACGAGCCGACCGTCAACGCCATGGCAGCGCAGGAAGCGGTTTTGCCGATCACGAAGGACCAGCCCGCGAGGTATCCCCAGAACGCCCCCAACCGTTCCCGCCCGTAGACGTACGTTCCCCCGGATGCTGGGTACCGCGCTGCCAGCCGTGCCGACGAGGTGGCATTGCAGTATGCGATCACGGCGGCGATCGCCAGACCGATGAGCAGTCCGGAACCCGCGGCCCGGGCAGCCGGGGCCAGGACGGCGAAGATCCCCGCGCCGACCATCGCACCCAGACCGATCACGACGGCGTCGGTGGTGCCCAACTGCCGCTCGAGGGTCACTCCTGTGTCGATCGATACGGCCGAGTGGTCGGACTCTGACACGACAACTCCTATCGGAAGTCGATATCGAATAACGATATCTCTTCTCTCGGGGGTGCGACGTGCATGAACGCGCCCACGCACCGATGGGTGAACTACCGGCCTGGACCGGCGTGGGAGTCCTGTAATCAGCGGGTGACGGGCTGAGAGGTCAGTTCAGCGATCAGGGCCTCGACATGCGCCCTGATCGCGTCGCGGATCGGCCGGACCGCCTCGATGCCTTGTCCCGCGGGGTCGTCGAGGACCCAGTCCCGGTAGGACTTGCCGGGAAGACGGGGCAGGTGTCGCCGCAGCCCATCGTGATCACCACGTCCGATGCCTGCACGGCATCGACGGTCAGGATCTTCGGGTGCTGGTCGGAGATATCGATGCCGATCTCGGCCATCGCGGCCACCGCGACCGGATTCAACTGCTCGGCCGGAGCGCTACCCGCCGAACGCACCTCGATCCGATTGCCGGCCAGGTGGGTCAGGAATCCCGCAGCCATTTGGGAGCGGCCCGCGTTGTGGATGCAGACGAACAACACGCTGGGTGTGGTCATGGTTCACGTCTCCTTCGAGGCCGTGGCGACGGGACGGGTGAAGCGCGTGCGAAGCGCGAGTGAGACGTAGACCAGGGCGACGAGGACCGGCACCTCGATCAGCGGGCCGACGACACCGGCGAGGGCCTGGCCGGAGGTGGCGCCGTAGGTGGCGATCGCCACGGCGATCGCGAGTTCGAAGTTGTTGCCGGCGGCGGTGAACGCGAGGGTCGCGGTGCGCTCGTAGCCGAGGCCCATGACCGCGCCCAACAGGTAGCCGCCGCCCCACATGATCGCGAAGTACGCCAGTAGCGGGATCGCGATCCGCACGACATCCATTGGCCGCGAGGTAATCTGGTCACCCTGCAACGCGAACAGGATCACGATCGTGAACAGCAACCCGTAGAGCGCCCACGGTCCGATCCTCGGCAGGAACTGCTCCTCGTACCAGGCGCGTCCCTTTGCCTTCTCGCCGAAGTGTCGGGTGAGAAAGCCTGCGAGCAGAGGGATTCCGAGGAAGACCAGCACCGACTTCGCGATCTGCCACGGCGAGGTGTCGATCGTCGTCTGCTCGAGCCCCAGCCAGCCCGGCAGCACCGACAGGTAGAACCAACCCAGGACCGCGAACATCAGTACCTGGAACACCGAGTTGATCGCCACGAGCACTGCGGCGGCCTCCCGGTCTCCGCAGGCCAGGTCGTTCCAGATGATCACCATCGCGATGCACCGGGCCAGGCCGACGATGATCAATCCGGTCCGGTACTCCGGCAGATCCGGTAGGAAGACCCAGGCGAGCGTGAACATCAGCGCCGGGCCGAGAACCCAGTTCAGCAGCAGCGACCCGAGCAGGAGTTTCCGGTCGCCGGTGACGGTGTCGAGTCGGTCGTAGCGGACTTTCGCCAGTACCGGGTACATCATGATCAACAGACCGAGGGCGATCGGCAGCGAGATCCCGTCCACTTCGACCGCGCCGAGGGTGTCGCCGAGGCCGGGAAGCAGCCTACCGAGGAGCAGGCCGGCGACCATCGCGACGCCGATCCACACCGGTAAGAACCGGTCCAGGGTCGAAAGTTTGCCGACGACAGCGGGATGCTCGGTGGTCGGTGCCTCGCTCATTGCGTCACCTCCGCGCATGCCGCGGACGTCGTCACGGGCCCGTCCTCGATGAGTAGTACCGACGAGAGCTGCTGCAACGCAGTCGGAATCACCGAGTAGTAGACCCATGTCCCACGGCGCTCGGCGTCGAGCAGGCCGGCCTCGCGCAGCACCTTCAGGTGGTGCGAGATCGTCGGCTGCGACAGATCGAAAGAATCCGAAATATCGCAGACGCACGCTTCGCCGCCGGGGTGACTGGCCACCAGGCTCAGCAGACGCAACCGCACCGGATCGGCGAGTGCCTTGAACATCCGAGCCAGGTCGATCGCCGAGCCCTCGGTCAACGGTTCCCGTCCCAACGGTGAGCAACACGCACCGTCGTCCCGGCATTGATTAGACATGCATCTATATTGACAGATATCGAATCAGGCATCGAGCGGTGGTCGCCGAACTGGACGGCCCGAAATGCAATCGACTCCGAAGAGCCAGCTGCGGCGGCCGTCCGGTCCGTCCGGGCGTTCAGTCAGATCACGCCTCCACCGAACAACGCGCTTGCTAGCTGGTCACGACCGGGACGGTCACCGAGGTCACGGCCTCCGATTCCGGCGCCTGGCTGGGGTCGTTGAGGTAGACGTTGAAATGGTGAGTCGAGACGTCGTCGTCGGCGCGAGCGATCCGTAGACCGTTGTCACTGATGAAGGCCGCGATCCGCTCGTGTGCCTGCGGGATCACTTCGGCGAACGGGCCCGTCACGGTTGCGCGCACCGCGCGGCGAGCCGAGAAGTGCAGCGCGAGGAGCGGGGCTTGGACCTCGACGCCGGCAGCGGTCTCCACGAAGACCGATTCATCGATGTCGGATTCCCGGAATTCCCCGTCGTGTTCGATGCAGCCGCCCGGACCGGTCGTTGCGACCTTCTGCCGCTGGAGTTCGGGCATGAAACGCTCCCACAGCTGCCCTTCGGCGGCGTAGTTGGGCACCGTCCCGCGCAGCGTCACCAGCGTCTGTGCGGGGATGTCGATCAGTTGAACCTCGATGTCGGACATGGTGTTCTCCAGTTCGTCTTGGTCGAGCATGCGCTCGATGAGGGCCAGCCGATGCCGGGCCGAGGCGGCTTCATCCACGAGTGCCTGGTGCTGCAGTCGCAGCGCAGCGCCATACGCGGGAGTGCCGAACACGGCGAGCAGGGCTCCGATGGCGGACACGCCGAACCCGACGTCACGCAGCTGCCGAATCCGGCCGGCATCGCCCAGTTGCTCCGGCGAATACCAGCGATATCCGCTGGCACCATCGACCGCGGCGGGGATGAGCACGCCGCTCGCGTCGTAGTGCCGCAGCATCCGCACGCTGATCCTGCTCAACGAGGAAAAGCGGCCGATGGACATCAGCTTCGAGGGGTCGGTCACGGAAGCGAGTCTGCAACCTCACACGGTGTCAGAGTCAACCGACACACGGTGGCCGACGCGGCCGGTAGCATCGCCGCGCGTGAGCTACGACATCGTCGCGTTCGACCCTGCCGCCACGACGGACAGCGACTTCCTCGACTGGTACAACGTCCAGGTCGAATGGGCCGAGGACCACGACTACCTCGACGCCGCCGTGACCACGCCTGAGCTTCGAGCGTTCTACACCGCGCTGGTCGACGTCTTCCCGCCGCTCAACGGCCCCGGTGCTCCCGACGAGGAGCAACTCGCGGCCGACGCGAGTCTCGAGGAACGCCTCACCGACTACAGCATCGGAAAGGCGATCATCTATGCCTGCTTCGGCTGGTCGCAGGCAGAGCGCGCCACGCAGGTGTTCCGCGAACTCGCCGCCGAGCACAAGGTCGCGGTCGCACTTGTCAGCGACACACCCGGCCCGTCGATCATCCGCCCGAAGTAGCGCCCATCGGCGTCAGTCGTCGGTTCGCGCCGCCTCGGTGAAACGCCGGGCGAGCAACCCGAAGGCGTCGGCGAGTTCACGGGGTGCAACCTGCAGGATCGCCGCGTCGAACCGCCCCATGGACGCGGCCAACGCAACCCACGACCAGGCTCCGGTGATCAGGCGGCAGCGGTCGGGAGCGAGCTCCTCCACGATGCCGTCGGGAACGAAGGGGGCAACCTCGCGCGCGGGTAGTTGCAGCACTACCTCTCCGGTGCAGGGCCAGGTGTTGCCGTGCTCCGATCCCTTGAAACGTCCTGCGAGGAAGTCGTGGACGTCGCCCCCGGGCACGCGGCGCGGCACGAATCTGGGCCCGGTCGGGATGAGTGGTGTCGTCCGGTCGAGCCGGAACACCCGCCAATCGTCGTGGTCGAGGTCCCACGCGACGAGGTACCAGCGTCCGCGCGCGAACACGACGTGGTGGGGTTCCACGCGACGCCGGGAACTGGCGTCGTCGCCGCTCCGCCCCACGGGGGCATAGTCGAAACGAAGCACGTGCCGCTCCCGGGCCGCCGAGCTGACCGCGATCAGCACATTCGGATCCACCACTCTCGTCGCGGAATCCTGGGCGGGCAGTGACGTGAACGCGACCGCGTCGATCCGGTGAAGCAGCCGCGAGGGCATCACCTGCCGGACCGTCGACAGCGCTCGTAGCGCCGCCTCACCGTCGGCCGCGCCCGCCGCCGCCGTGGTCTGCAGCGCGACGGCGAGGGCGACGGCCTGGTCGTCGTCGAACAGCAGTGGCGGCAGTTCCGAACCCGGGGCGAGACGGTAGCCGCCGTCTGGGCCCTTGATCGCACTGATCCGGTAGCCCAGCTCCCGCAAATGATCCACGTCGCGGCGCAGCGTGCGATCGCTGACCTCCAGCCTCTCAGCGAGGATGCGTCCAGGCCAGCCCCATCCGGTCTGGAGCAACGACAGCAGCTTCAGCATTCGTGATGGTGATCCGGCCACCTCACGGATTCTTCCCCGAATAGCGGACAGGATATGACCGGTACCGCTGTGAGTCTTGTTCATCGAGGCCGGACCGACCGCCGGCCGAGCAAATGAACAAACACGAGGAGCACGTTCCATGACTGTCAACGTCACCCCGCACCTGAATTTCCGCGGCAACGCCCGCGAGGCTCTGGAGTTCTACCAGAAGGTCTTTGGTGGGGAACTGGCCATCATCAGCTACGCCGACATGGGGAACCTGGCCCCCGAGACCGCCGACCACGTCACGTGGGGGCAGGTCGAGGCGGCCAACGGGTTCCGCATCATGGCCTACGACGTCTATCCGAACCTGCCCTGGAACCAGGGCCAGGACCCGTTCTTCGTCTCCGTGCGGGGAACCGATCCGGAAGAGCTCCAGCGCTTCTGGGACGGGCTTGCGGACGGCGCGACGATCAAGCAGCCGATCGGCCCCTCGCAGTGGGCGCCGCTCTACGGCCAGCTCACCGACCGATTCGGCGTTACGTGGGTCCTCGACATCGTCGTCGAGTACCGCTCCGCCTGACCTGTGCTGCCGTGGGTCGTCCGAGAGCCGCCTCGGACGACCCACGCGCAATCGGCTTGTCCCGAAAGGTTTCGGGGACGAGCTTCGGTCAGCGGAGCAGCAGCGCGCCCAGTCGCCGTGCGGCGGCCATGACGGCCTCGCCCAGCCGCTGCTCGTCGGACGAGTCGAACACCGAGACGCCGATGCTGACGAGGTCGGCGGGGCGACGGTTCGGCAACGCGGCCGAGATGCCGGTGACCGAATGAGTCACCTCCGCGGACGTCACGGCGAACCCCCGCTCGCGGGCGCGGGTGACCTCGGGGCGTTCCCCTTCTCGAGGCGGGAGTGCGGCGAGCATCGCCAGTCCCGCCGATCCCCGGTTGATCGGATCGATCTGGCCGGGATGGAATCCGACGTGGGCGCGTGAGTTTCGCGGCTCGATGACCATGAGTGCGCGGACCGCGTCCTCGCCCTCCCGGACCGCGAGGTGGGCCGTCGCCTCCACTGCGTCCGCGAGTTCTTCGAGCACCGGGCGCGCGAGTTCGCGCAGATCCTGCTCCACCGAGCCCGCGAGCGTGACGAGCCCCGCGCCGAGCAGGACGCGCTTGTGCTCGGTGCGTCGGCACAGGCGGTGTGCCTCCAGTGTGCGCACGAGGCGGTCCGCGACGGTCCGGTGCACCCCGATTCCTTCGGCGATCTCGGTGATCGTCAGCCCGTACTTGTGCTGCGTGAGCAGTTCGAGGATCTCGAGGCCGTTGTGCAGCGTTTTCGACATGCGCGAGTCGAGCTGGACGCCGCCCGGCCTCCCAGGACTTTTGTTCGTTTGTTCATCGGAACCGACCGATGCCATGGATCCCTCCCTTGACGCGTGTGAGGCAAGCCACCTACGCTTCTCCTTAATCGCACTATGCGTTCGATTATCGCACACATGGCGAGGTGGTGCAATCCCGATCGGGATGCGCCGGAGGGTGACCGAGGAGTTCGTTTCATGACCGGGACCGGTATCGAGAGCGCTGTGGGCGCTGTGCGCGCTGCCGACATCGACGCGGCAGTGTTCGTGGAGATCCACCAGCTGTACGGCCGTCAGAGCCACCTCATCGACGAGGGTGCGGCGGCGGAGTGGGCTGCCACCTTCACTGCGGACGGCGAGTTCCACTCGCCCAGCTACCCGGAACCGGTCGTCGGCGCGGCGGCGCTCACCGACTTCGCCCGCGGGTTCTTCGCGAACGCGTCCGTGGCGGGCGAGGTGCATCGGCACGTGCTCACCAACATCGCCGTCGAAGCCCGTGGCGACGAACTCGAGGTCCACGCCTACCTGCAGATCATCGCGACACGGATCGGCGGCGAGTCCCGCCTCGTGCGGTTCACCACCGTCACCGACCGTGTGGTGCGAGAGGGCGGCCAGTGGCGCATCGCGCGCCGCGCAGTCCGCCGGGACGATCAAGACCGTCCGGCCTGATCCTTCGGGACTCGGTGAACGAGCACCCCGAATCTTTTTGTAGAACATTGTTTTTGGAGGAACACCCGATCATGACCGAAACCGCTGGCACCCAGAACCCCGGCCGCACCGACGCGTCGCAGATGACGGCGCTGTACCCGGAGATGGCCGGCAAGGTCGCCGTCGTCACCGGCGCCGCGCGCGGCATGGGCGCGGCCTTCGCGGCCGGTCTCGCGACCCGCGGCGTCAACGTCGTCGGCGCCGACATCAACGAAGAGCAGATGGCGGCCACCGCGCAGGAGATGAACGATGCGCTCGCTGCCGACTCGCTCACCGAGACGCCGGGTCGCGTCGTCGGCGCCCGCGTCGACGTCACCAAGGCGGACGAGCACGAGGCGCTGGCGCAGACCGCGCTGAAGGAGTTCGGCCGAATCGACTTCTGGATCAACAACGCCGGCATCTTCCCCTTCGCGCTGGTCGACGAGATCTCGCCGGAGCAGATCGCCGCGGTCCTCGACGTCAACGTCGAGGGTGTGCTGTTCGGCGCGCAGGCCGCGTCCCGTCACATGACGTCGGGCGGCGCCATCGTGAACATGTCGTCGGTGTCGGCGTCGCGCATCCGCCGTGGCCGCGGCGCGTACTGCACGTCCAAGGCGGCGGTCGCGCACCTCACCGAGTCGCTCGCGGTCGAACTGGGCGACAAGGGCATTCGCGTCAATGCGATCGCTCCCGGTTACATCGACACCGAGATGACCCGCTGGGTCCAGGAGGACCCGGCCGCCCTCGCGCACGCCCTCGACGTGGTGCCGCTCCACCGCCTCGGCTCGCCCGAGGAGGTCTTCGGACCGCTGCTGTTCCTGCTCTCGGACAGCGCCCGCTACGTCACCGGTCATTCCATCGCCGTCGACGGTGGTTCGCGCCATGTCTGATGCAGCTACCTACCCGGGCGTCGTCCTCGTTACCGGCGCCGCCGCCGGGATGGGCGCCGATCATGCCAAGGCGCTCGCCGCGGCGGGTGTGCACGTGTGTGTCGCCGACGTCGCGGACACGTCCGTCGTGCTGGCCGAGATCGAGTCCGCCGGCGGCAGCGCGTCGGCGCACCAGCTCGACGTCGCCGACCCGGCCGCGTGGACTCGCGTGATCGACGAAATCCGTTCCACCAAGGGTGAACTCGGCGGTCTGGTCAACAACGCCGGATCAGCCGCCGGCGCGAGTTCATGGACACCCCGGACGACGTCTGGGAGCTGACCATGCGGATCAACCTGTTCGGACCGTTCTACGGGATGAAGGCCGCCGCTCCGTTGATGAGGGAGAGCGGGGGCGGATCGATCGTGAACATCTCGTCGATCTCCGGCCAGGTCGGGTACTTCTCGCCGGCGTACGCGTCGAGCAAGTGGGGCCTGACGGGGCTGTCGAAGTCGGCGGCCGGACAGTTCGCGCAGTGGGGGATCCGGGTGAACTCGGTGCACCCCGGCCTGGTGGGCACCGCTCTCGTCGGGGGAGCGGACGCCTTCGTCCAGGCCTCGCTGCAGAGCATTCCGGCCGGACGCATGGGCACCGTCGACGAGATCACGAACGCGGTGCTGTTCCTGCTGTCCGACCGGTCCACGTACATGAACGGCAGCGAGGTGACGGTGGACGGCGGCCTGGTGTCCAACGGGCTGTACCACCGCATCCTCGCCGAGACGGAAGGTGTCCTCTCATGAGTGAAGACAACTGGGACGTCGTCGTCATCGGCGGCGGCGGAGCCGGACTCGCGGCGGCGGTGTCCGCGGCGGAGCAGGGCGCGTCGGTGCTGCTGTTCGAGTCGCAGACCGAACTGGGCGGATCCACACAGCTTTCGGCGGGGCTGTTCACTGCCGCCGGGACGAGCGTCCAGCGCGGCCTCGGTATCGAGGACACCGCCGAGAAGTTCTTCCAGCACTACATGGACCTCAACCACTGGATCCTCAAGCCGGGCCTGGTCCGCGCGTTCTGCGAGAACGCCGGGCCGACGCTCGAGTGGCTCATCGGTCTGGGCGTGGAGATCCCCGCCCGGGAGTCGGCCAACGCGCACATGCCGGGCCTGTGCCAGGCGGGCGTCGAGGACGTCTGGCGGGGACACGTGCCCAAGGATCAGGGCTACGGACTGGTCCAGGTGCTCGACAAGGCCCGCCGCGACCAGGGCGTCGAGGTGGTCATGAACACCCGCGTCCAGTCGCTGATCGTCGAGGACGGCTCCGTGGTCGGTGTCGTCGCCGACGACATCGAGGTCCGTGCATCCGCGGTCGTGATCGCGAGCGGCGGATTCGCACAGAACAAGGACCTCGTCGACCGGCTGTACCCGTTCGCGAACCGGGGCGGGGACTCCCTCTTCGTCGTGGCCGCGCCGGGCAGCCAGGGCGATCACCTGAAATTCGGCGAGCAGGTCGGCGCCGCCGTCACCGGCGAGGGCTGGGGACTCATGCTGCCGACGGTGTACTTCCAGCGGTACCACCACTGGCAGTCGGGCTTCCCGCCGAAGTCGCGGATCTACGTCAACGGTGACGGCCGACGCTTCATGAACGAGGACGCGTCGTACGCCGTCTCCACCGGGATCATCGACGCGCAGGAGGGCGGTGCCTGGGTCGTGTTCGACGAAAAGGCTCGCGCGAATCTTCCTGTGGGGTATACTGATTGGGCTCCAGAGCGGGTTCTCGACGAGGCCGATTCCGGTCGGACGCTCCGAGCGGACTCGCTCGCAGAACTCGCCGGGGCGATGGGCGTGCCCGCCGATGCTCTCGAGGCGGCCCTCGCGCGATGGAACGACCAACTCCCGAACGGTGTCGACGACGACTTCCTGCGTCATCACACCCTCGCGAACAAGGGCTCCACCGCCAACCCGGACCCGATCGACGAGGGTCCGTTCTACGCCGCGCGGTTGCTACCCGCGGAACTCGTCTGTACCCACGCGGGTGTCGAGATCGACAGCAATGCAGCAGTTCTCGATCAGACCGGTCGTCCGGTCGACGGACTGTTCGCGGCCGGAGAGGCTGGGGCTGGAATCCTCGGCCTCCGGTACGTAGGCGGCGGCAACGCCGTGGCGAACGCCCTCACGATGGGCCGGATCGCCGGAATCAGCGCCGCGCGCACCGCTCGCGGCGAGTCGACAGCGACGTCGACGGCAATGACAACTGCAGGAATCTGACACCGAGCGTGTTGCACACCGAACACTTACAAAGGACCATCCATGGCAATGAACGAGATTGTGGAGCCCGCGGTTCGTAACTCCGAGCCCACCAGCGGGCCGGATCCCACGCCGGCCGAGCCGAAGCAGTCCACCGTCAAGGTGGTCCGGGCCGCCATCGTCGGTACCGTCGTCGAGTACTACGACTTCGGCATCTACGGCTACATGGCCACGATCATCGCGTCGCTGTTCTTCGTCTCGGAGAACGACACCGCCGCGCTGCTCGGTACGTTCGCGACGTTCGCCGTCGCCTTCTTCCTGCGGGTGCCCGGCGGCATCTTCTTCGGCCACATCGGCGACAAGTACGGCCGCAAGAACGCCCTCTCCTGGACCATCCTGCTGATGGTCGTCGCGACCGCGGCGATGGGCATGATGCCCACCTACGTCACGCTCGGCGTGTGGGCGACCGCGATCCTGGTGCTGGCCCGCTGCCTCCAGGGCTTCGCGGCCGGCGGCGAGCTGGGCGGCGCCAACGCCTTCGTGTCGGAGTCGGCTCCGGCCAAGTGGCGCGCCTTCCAGACCTCGATGGTCAACTCCGGCACCTACATCGGCTCCCTCGTGGCGTCGCTGACCGCGCTGGCGCTCACCTCGGTCTTCACCCACGACCAGATCATGTCGTGGGCGTGGCGAATTCCGTTCCTGCTCAGTGTCGTCATCGGTGTGGTCGGCATCTGGATCCGGAACCACATGGAGGACACCCCGCAGTTCAAGGAGCTCGAGGACAAAGGCGAGACCGTGAAGGTCCCGGTCAAGGAGCTGCTCACCAGCTCCGGCGCCTCGCTCGTGAAGATCATCTTCCTCGGTGCGCTCATCACCGGCGGCTACTACATCGCCTCGGTGTACGCGGCGACCTACCTGCAGAAGGCCGGCGGTCAGTCGTCCACCGTTGCGTTCCTGTCCACGTCTCTGGCACTGGTCCTCGGTGTCATCACGCTGCCCATCTCGGGCTACCTGGCCGACCGCTACGGCCGCAAGCCGGTGCTTTTCGTCGGTAGCGTCGCGGCCGTCGTGCTGGGCATCCCGATGTTCATGCTCATGGCGGGCGGCAGCATCTGGCAGGCGGTCGTCGGCCAGTCGGTGCTGTTCATCACGGTGTCGGTGGTCAACGGCGCGTCGTACGTGACGTACGTCGAGATGCTCAAGGCGTCGGTCCGCTACAGCGGTCTCGCGCTCGGCAACAACATCACCAACATGGCCCTCGGTGGCACGGCCCCGTTCATCGCGACGTGGCTGATCGACGTCACCGGCAACCGACTCGCACCGGCCGGCTACTTCGTGTTCTGTGCGCTGCTCACCCTCTGCGCGGTGTTCTTCGTCAAGGAGACCAAAGGCATCGAGCTCCGCGCCGACTAGTACCGCTCGGTCGGGCCCTGCCGGTGGCGACACCGGCAGGGCCCGTTCGTTCGACAGGAGATGCACATGTCGCTCATAGACAAGCAGGAGATCACCGAGGTCCTCTACCGCTACGCACGAGCGGTGGACCGCAAGGACTTCGACCGCGTGGCCGACTGCTACTTCCCCGACGCGATCGACAACCACGGCGGCTACATCGGCACCGTGGACGGCCTGATCGAGGACATGAAGTCCCGGCACGCCACGATCGATTCGTCGCTGCACTACATCACCAACGTGCTGATCGACCTCGACGGCGACACGGCGAACGTGGAGTCGTACTGCCTGTGCTACCTGCGGCAGGCCCCGACGGTGCCGGGTGACCCGCAGTCGCGCGCCACCATCAAGTGCCGCTACGTCGACCACTTCGAACGCCGCGACAGTCAGTGGCGCATCGCGGACCGCATCGTCGTGTTCGATGAGTCCGTGACCGACGAGATCGAGGACGGCCTGGACCCCTCCTGGGTCCGATCCCGTCGGTCCTTCGAGGACCCGGTCTTCACCGGGAAACCCTGACCGGCAACACTTCCGGGTCCGCGAGGACGACAGCGCCGGTGGCCCGTCCACGGGGCAACAGGAGTCACGCCCTAGAGCCCCCTGAGCCCGAGCAGTCGACTCACAAGGCTAGGTGGTCGATCGCCTCGCCCCCTCAGCCGATCTACGAGTTCAGGCGTGTGGGGTGGGAACGAGTCGAGGATGTCAGCGGGCCCGAACGCGATGGGTTCGCCTCGTTTCGCGCAGTCTCGAGCATCCGTCCAACCTGTGATGAGGAGATACCATCCCACTTCCGCGACTACCGGCGAGTCCGACGTCAAGACCGCGTCGATCTCGACGACGCCGTCGCTGAGCGAGGCGACATCCTCGACCGTCCGAGAGATCACCACGATCTTCGCCGATGGATCGCTGTTCCAGACCGTCGCGTCGGCCCACCGCTTGAAGAGCTCGGACTCCTTGCGTTCTCGTGCATCTTGACGCCACCAGAATGCGAGGAGCCCCGCCACGATGAGCCCAGTGGAGCCCCAGAGAACGAACTCGAACATGCCCACATCATAGGAATCGATACGCCCGCCTCTCCGAGAAGCGGGAGTATCCGAGTAGAGCACGGCCCGCCCCATCGACAGCGTGGGGCGGGCCGTGCACAGTTGCTCAGTGCAGCGCGGAGAGCGTCTTCTCGATGCTGGTCATCATCGCGACCGGCGCCTCGAACATCGCGTAGTGGCCGGCGTTGGCCACGACATCCAGCTCGCACTGCGGCAGCTGCTCCATCCACGTCACCTTCATCGTCTCCGCGCCGAGCGCCGGATCGTGCTCGCCGACGATCGTCTTGACCGGGATGGTCGTCTGCGGCAGCTCGGCGACGAAATTGGCACCCGCCCAGGAGCGCAGGTACGCGCCGAAGGCAGGACGGACCGAGTGGTCCACCGAGAACTGCGTCATCTGTCGCAGCCAGTACGCCGACTGCCGGTTACCGGTCGTGAAGTCCAAGATCGCGTAGCGGTTGCCGTCCTCGTTCTCGGCGCCCGTGAACAGCGCCTCGCTGTCCGCGTCGAACGGGACACCCGACGCCGGCACCGGGCTGATGCCGATCACCGCGGTGATCCGCTCGGGGGCGTCGGCGAGCACGCGCAGCGCGGCGGCACCACCCATCGAGTGCCCGATCAGAGCGAAGCGGTCCCAGCCCAGCTCGTCGGCGAGGGCGAGGGTGTCCGCCGAGATCTCCTCGAGCGTGTACTCGCCGGACTCGTCCTGACGTGCCCCGTAGCCGCGGTAGTCGATCAGTGCGTACGTGTACGCGTCGGGATCGACCAGGTCGGGCAGCAGGCCCCAGCCCTCCGACGTGCCGAACCAGCCGTGCAGCGCGATCACCTTGACGGGACCGCGACCGACGATCTTGTGCGCGATTGCCATTCGAGTTCTCCTTGCCTGGTCAAGAGGGGGCTGAAGGGTCCCTTCACACGCTGACGGCGCATGAAGGGACCCTTCAGCTCATGCGACGTCGTCGAGATCCACGCCCTTGGTTTCCCGGCTGAGCGCGAGGGCGAGCACCGTGATCGCCATCGTGACCACCAGGTAGCCGACCACCATACCGACACCGAAGTTCTCGATGAGCCAGACCGCGATGAACGGCGCCGGCGCACCGGCGATGATCGACGAGCCCTGGAACACCAGCGACGAACCGGCATAGCGGTAGCGGGTGGGGAACAGTTCGGTGATCCACGCGGCCTCCGGGCCGGCGAGCATGCCGTGGAAGAACGCGCCCACGCACACACCGAGCCACAGCATCGGCAGGCTCTCGAGCTGGACCAGCCAGAAGAACACCGGGGCCCACACCACGAGGACGATCGCCGGGACGAGCATCGCGGTCTTGCGGCCCACGCGGTCGGACCACGCGCCGCCGCCGACCATGCCGACGAACTGGAACAGCGACGCGAACGTGACGGCCATGATGACGTCGCCGCGGTGGAAGCCGTAGTACGTCGTGGCGTACGCGATGACGAAGACCGTGTAGACGTAGAACGCGATGTTCTCGCCCAGGCGCATGCCCAGGCCGGTGAGCACCGCGCGCGGGCGGGACAGCGCCTCGAGGATGCTCGAACGCTCCTGTGCCGCCGGAGCCTTCGCGGCCTGCTCCTGCGCCGCCTTGAAGACCGGGGACTCCTCGACACCGCGGCGCACCCAGAAGCCGACGATCAGCAGCGGGATCGCGAACAGGAACGCCACACGCCAGCCCCACTGGTCGAACGCGTCGTCCGTGAGGAAGAGGCCGAGCACCGAGACGACGATCGTCGCCAGGACGGTGCCCATCGGGGCGCCGGCCTGCGGCCACGACGCCCAGAAGCCGCGCTTCTTGGGCTCGCCGTACTCGCTCACCAGCAGCACCGCGGCACCGAACTCGCCGCCCAGCGCGAAGCCCTGGATCATGCGCAGCACCACCAGCAGGACCGTCGCCCAGATGCCGATCTGGTCGTAGGTCGGCAGCAGGCCGATCGCGGCGGTCGCGCTGCCCAGCATGATGAAGGTGGCCACCAGCATCGGCTTGCGGCCGAACTTGTCGCCGAGGTGGCCGAAGACGATGCCGCCCAACGGGCGTGCGACGAAGCCGAGGCCCTGCGTCGCGAGCGCGAGCAGCAGTTTCGCGACGCCGCTGTCACCGGGGAAGAACAGCGGGCCCAGGACGGTGGCGGCCAGGATGCCGTAGATCGCGAAGTCGTACCGCTCGAGCACGGCGCCGGCCATGCTGCCGGTGAGGACGCGCTTGAAGCTGGACTTTGGCGGCTGCGCGCTCGCAGACGCGCCGGGCACGGCGGGCCCGGTGACGGTCGGAGATCCCATGACGGATCCTTTCGGGTGCTGGAGAGATTCTGGGGAGGTGGGTCAGAGCGCGAGGGTGACCTTCGTGCCGCACGCGCGCGAGCAGCAGGTCATCATCGACTTGTTCTGGGCCCGTTCGGTTTTGGTGAGCACCATGTCGCGGTGATCCACCTCGCCGTCGAGGACGGGGGCTTCGCACGATCCGCACAGCCCCTCCTCGCAGTCGCTCTGGATGTCGATGTTCGACGCGCGCAGGGCGTCGAGCACCGTCTGATCCGCGGCGACCTGGATGGTCAGACCGGAGTCACGCAGTTCGACCTCGAACGCGTGCTCGTTGGCCGGGTCGAGCGTGGCCAGGTTCGACGTGAAGTGTTCGACGTGCAGCGAGTCCTCAGGCCAGTGCGCGGTGGCCTCGTCGAGGGCGGAGAGCAGGCGCTCCGGGCCGCACGAGTAGATCTGGGTCCCGTCGACGGGCGTCGCGAGCAGCGCCGGGATGTCGAGGCGGTTGCCGGCCGCGCTCGAGTGCACCTCGACCTTGTCGCCGTGGTCGGCCGTCAGTCGGTCGAGCAGCGCCATCGTCGCGACATCGCGTCCGCAGTAATGGATCTCGTAGTCCTTGCCGGACGCCTTCGCGTGGTCGGCCATCGCGATGATCGGCGTGATGCCGATGCCGCCGGCGACGAAGATGTAGCGCGCGGCGTCGGGATCGAGCTTGAAGTGGTTGCGCGGTCCGCGCATCTTCAGGGTGTCGCCGGCCTGCAGGGTGCGGTGCACGTAGCGCGACCCGCCGCGGCTCTCGGGCTCCTCGAGCACCGCGATCTGGTACGACGACAGGTCGTTCGGGTCGCCGCACAGCGAGTACTGGCGCGAGAGGTCGCCGAGTTCGACATCGATGTGCGAGCCGGGGGTCCACTTGGGCAGCGGCTTGCCCGCCGGATCGGACAGCGTCACACGCACGACGCCGTCGGCCGCGGGTTCGATCGCGTCGACCGTGACGGTCCGCGAGATGTTGGTCTTGGACGGCTCGCCGATCTTGACCGGCTGCCGGTCGTCGAGGATCGACGGGTCGGCGCGCTCCGGGTTCTTGCTCGGATCCCACTGCACCCAAACATGATCCGGTCCGCGGAACGACGTGTTGGGCAGGTACGTAAACTCCTGGTCCGGCACGAGTTCCATGTGCGGCAGGCGCTTGGTGAACTCCTCGAAGAAGATCTGCATCTCCATGCGGGCGAGGTTCTTGCCCATGCACTGGTGGCTGCCGTAGCCGAACGTGAGGTGGTCGCTGGAGTTCTCGCGGCGGATGTCGAAGTCGTCGGCGCCCTCGAAGTGGCGCTCATCGTGGTTGGCCGACGACGTGACGATCAGCAGCTTCGATCCCTTCGGGATGTCGATGCCGCCAATGGTGGTGTCGTCGGTGACGAGTCGGCGCCACGCGGCCACCGAACCGGAGTGACGCAGGCACTCCTCGACGGCGTTGGGGATCAGGCTCGGATCGGCGCAGATCTCCTCCCACACGCTGCGGTTCTCGAGCAGCAGGCGGAAGGCGTTGGCCGAGGCATTGGCCGTGGTCTCGTGCGCCGCAACGATTCCCGCCATCATCATCGAGTGCAGGTAGGAGTCGGTGACGACGTCGGGCTGCTCCTGCTGCATCCGGATGCCGAACGGCATCCAGCCGTGTCCGGACGGATCCTTGCGCATCTTCTCGAGCACCTGGCCGGCGTACTGCCAGAACTTGCCGACCGCCTCGGCGACCGCGACCTGCTCCTCGACCGCGGGCCGGCCCCACGTGTTGACCGTGTGTGCGATCGAGTAGCTGCGCAGTTCGTCCATGTCCTCCTCGGGCACGCCGAGGAAGTGCAGCGCGACGGTGAGCGGGACCTCCCACAGCATCTCGTCGACGAGGTCGGCCCGGCCGGTCTCGACGATGCGGTCGACGTACTCGCGGGTGAGGCGGCGGACCATCGGCTCGTGGTGGACCAGTTCCTTGGGGGTGAACGGGTCCATCAGGACGCGGCGGCGCGGCATGTGCGCGGGCTCGTCCTCGTTCACCATGGTGCGCGACATCGCGTAGTCGTACTTCGCGAGCGTCGCCGTCGCCTCGTCGGAGACCGGGGTGATCTTCTCGAGCGCGATCGACGGCGAGAACAGGATGTTGTCGCGGAAGACGGCCTTGACGTCCTCGTACCGGGTGATCACCCAGTAGCCGAGTTCGGGGCTGTAGAAAACCGGCTCCTCGTCGCGCGACCAACGCAGCGACGCGGCCGGGTCGACCTGGTACGGACCGGTGAAGGGATCGAAGGCGGCGGCATTCGCGGAAACCGGGCAGCCAGTGTTCTGCAGGGCCGTGTGGTCGATCGGGCACACGCTCATGAGTTGCATCTCCGTCTGTCTCAAAACTCGCATTGAGCTGCGAAGTTACTAATAACGCACATCGTGTATCGGTGAGCGAACTTCGCACAGAGTAAGTGCGGTCACATTCGAGGTCAAGTGCGGTCCACATAACGACGCAGGTGGTCTGTTCTGCGGCTTTGGTGCGACAGGGGGTCCGTATCGGCTGCGGAGTGTGTCCGTTTTGCCTGTTTATCGGCCCCGGATGGGCATGCTTCGGCCCAAGTGAGGCGTCGACGCGTGACGGGGGAGTGTCAGGCGCTGATGAGGTGTTCGATCGCGCGGGAAGTGCGCATCACCGCGGCCGCGGCCTCGTCGGTGTCGAGCCCGTCGATCGCGACGACGCCGACACTGCGTTCGAGACCTGCCGTCGAGCCGACGCCCTGCGGCAGCGCGATGCCCGACGCGATACCGACCGCGCCGTGCTCGAGCTGCCCGCGGGTGAGGCTGTAACCGTCGGCTCGGGCCTGGCGGACGGCGTCGGAATCGCTCGGCGATTCGGGGCGCAGCGCGAGGATCGCGATGCCGGCGGCGCCGCGATCGATCGGGTGACTGCTGCCCACGCGGTAGCCGACGCGCAGCAGCGTGCCCTCCGGTTCGGCCACCATGATCACGACGCAGTTCTGGCCCTGAGCTGCGGAGACGAACGCGGTCGCCCGGGTCTCGTCGGCGAGCGCGTGCAGTACGGGTTGGACGTCGCTCGCGAACTGCGGCTCGAACCTCGACGCGAGGACGGCGGCCGCGACGCCGAGCCGGATCCGGCCGTCACCGGTGCGTGTGATCAGCGAGTGTTCTTCGAGCGTCGCGACGATCCGGTAACAGATGGCCCGGTGGACGTCGAGCTCCTTGGCCAGGTCGGCCACCGAGATCCCGGTCGCGGACTGCGCGACGATGTCGAGCGCGCGCAGACCACGGTCGAGGGTCTGGAGCGTGCTCATGTCGGATCCTGTTCGTCGGGCGGCCGCTGGTCCGGCGGGTTCGAATCCTTTGTACAGACTTTCCCGCGCGGAGCGGTAACCCGTTGCGGCGCAGCGGTCGCCGCGGTCGAGGGGCGGTCGGCAAAACCGCTATCCGGCGCCGGTAAATAGTTCACAGATATACTATTTGGGTGAGTTATCCAGGACGATCTGCGCTGAGCGCGCCCTCCGCCCGCCGCGATAGGGTGGCCGCATGAGCGGGACGAAGGGCGCAGTGCGCAGGCGGCGCAGGATGCGATCGCGCCGGGCTCGCTCGACTTCTGGTCGTTCATCGACCTCGCGAACCGCCGGCTCAGCACCGAGTTCGGTTCCACGCACCAGCTGGCCACGCAGGTTTTACTGACCCTCAACCGGGCCGCCAACGTGGTCACCTACGACCTGGAATCCTCCGTGCACCGGCCCCGCGGACTGTCGTGGTCGGCGTTCCGGCTGCTGTTCGTGACCTGGCTCGCCGGTCCGATCGAGCCCAAGAGCGCCGCGAAGCTGACCGGCATGAGCCGCGCGGCGGTCTCGAACCTGACGAAGACGCTCGAAGCGGCCGACCTGCTCGAGCGGACGCCCGACGAGCACGACGGGCGTTCGGTGCAGCTGTCGCTCACCGAGAAGGGGCGGGCCGAGATGGCCGCCACCTACCGCGAGCACAACGAGCGCGAGTACGCGTGGGCGAGCGTGCTCACCGAGGCTGAACAGCACGTTCTCGTCATGCTGCTCGACAAGCTCATCACCAACCGCAGCCAGTTCGACGTCCGCGGCCGCAACTGACGGCACCGACCGTTCGTGTGGTTGCGCTCACGCCTCGAAACTAGTTAATCTGTTTACTAACCTCGGAGAGGAGCCGGCGGCCGTGACGAACGCAGCCGTGCTGCTGTTCCGCCGACGGTGACGACCACAGCCCGGCATCAGCGGGCGCGACCACATCAGGAGGCCGGTCATGGCGTTCTACCGACAGCTCGGCAACATTCCGCCGAAGCGTCACACCCAGCACCGGGATGAGGAAGGCCAGCTCTACTTCGAGGAGCTGATGGGCGAGGAGGGCTTCTCCTCCGATTCGTCGCTGCTGTACCACCGCCACATCCCGTCGGCCATCGTCGACGCGACCGTGTGGGAACTGCGCGATCAGACCACCACCCCGAACCACCCGCTCAAGCCGCGGCACCTCGAGCTCCACGACCTCTTCCCGGAGGAGATCTGGCGGAGGCCGACGTCGTCACCGGCCGCCGGCTGATCCTCGGCAACGCCGACGTGCGCATCTCGTACGTGGTGTCCGCCAAGGAGTCGCCGCTGTACCGCAACTCGCTCGGTGACGAGATGGTGTACGTCGAGTCCGGCGAGGCGATCGTCGAGACCGTCTTCGGTGCGCTGCACGCACGTCAGGGCGACTACGTCCTGATCCCGATGTCGACCACCCACCGCTGGGTGCCGCAGGGGTCGGAGCCGTTGCGCGCGTACGCAATCGAGGCGAACAGCCACATCGTTCCGCCCAAGCGCTACCTGTCGAAGTTCGGTCAGTTCCTCGAGCACGCGCCGTTCTGCGAGCGGGACCTGCACGGCCCCGCCGAGCCGCTGGTCGCCGAGGGCACCGACGTCGAGGTGCTGGTGAAGCACCGCGCCGGTGGCGCGATCGTCGGCACCCGCATGGTGTACCCGAACCACCCGTTCGACGTCGTCGGCTGGGACGGCTGCCTGTACCCGTACACCTTCAACATCTCCGACTACGAGCCCATCACGGGCCGCGTGCACCAGCCGCCGCCAGCGCACCAGGCGTTCGAGGGCAACAACTTCGTCATCTGCAACTTCGTGCCCCGCAAGGTCGACTACCACCCGCTGTCGATCCCGGTGCCCTACTACCACTCGAACGTGGACTCCGACGAGATCATGTTCTACTGCGGTGGCGACTACGAGGCCCGCAAGGGTTCGGGCATCGGCCAGGGCTCGATCTCGATCCACCCCGGCGGCCACGCCCACGGCCCGCAGCCCGGCGCTTACGAGCGCAGCATCGGCGTCGAGTTCTTCGACGAGCTGGCCGTCATGGTCGACACCTTCCGCCCGCTCGAGCTCGGTGAGGGCGCGCTGGCGTGCGAGGACGAGGCCTACGCATGGTCCTGGTCCGGACGGGGGCCGAACAAGTGACCATCTCTCCGCTGCTGACGGGTCTGTGCGACGACGCGGCGCTGTTCCCTCCGGGGAACGCGCCGATGGACGCCGCCGTACCCGCGCACCTCGCGCACGAGCGCAGTGACCACGCCGCCCTCGTCGGACCGTTCGTGTTCCCGGCGCCGCGGCTGGGTGAGCTGCCCGCGATCGTCGCCGATCAGGACGGTGTGCTCAAGCTGAGCCTCACGGTCCCCGGCGGCACGGACGCCGTTCCGTCGGCGCTCGAGCAGTTGCGCGTCATCGACGGCGTGAAGCTCGTCGCGATGGAGATCGCCGTGCCCGAGGGCCTCACCTCGGACGCACTGTTCGCTGCGCTCGACGAGATCGCTTCGGCCGCACCGGGTGTCGACATCTTCGTCGAGGTTCCTCGTGACGGTCGTCGCCCCGAGATCCTGGCCCGACTGGCCGGGACCGCGTACGCGGCCAAGTTCCGCACCGGCGGTGTCGTCGCCGCCGCGTACCCGGACGAGACCGAACTGGCCGCCGCGATCCACACCGTTGTCGGGGCGGGGGTGCGGTTCAAGGCGACCGCCGGCCTGCACCACGCGGTGCGGAACACGGACCCGGACACGGGATTCGAACAGCACGGCTTCCTCAACGTCATGCTCGCGGCCCACCGCGCGGCCGACGGTGCGAGCGTCGACGAGATCGCCGCGACGCTCGCCGATCGCGACGGACGGGGCCTCGCCGCAGACCTTGATGGACTCTCGGCCGAGGCGGTGGACGCGCTGCGCGCGAACTTCCTGTCCTTCGGCACCTGCAGCATCAGCGATCCGCTGACCGAACTGGTCGGCCTCGGACTGGTGCCCTCAGCATCCACCGAACTCTCCGCGCCTACGGGTTCGGTGGATTCCACTTCGATCGAAGGATCCCGCGCATGACCGTCATCTCGATTCCCGCCGAGTCCCTGTTCGGTCTCGACAACCTGCCCTACGGTGTGTTCTCGACGTCCGACGCGGGCCCGCGGGTCGGCGTGCGCGTCGGCGACAGCGTCGTCGACCTCGCCAAGGCTCTGGGCGATGACGTCTTCGCCGAGCCGACCCTCAACGCGTTCATGGCCCAGGGCCGTGACCGTTGGGTCGAGGTCCGCGCGCAGATCACCGATCTGGTGTCCGGCGAGATCGCCGACGACGCGGTGTACTCCGTCGACGACGTCACGATGCACCTGCCGATCGCGGTCGCCGACTACGTCGACTTCTATGCGTCGGAGAACCACGCGACCAACCTGGGCAAGCTGTTCCGCCCGGATTCGGCTGCGCTGATGCCGAACTGGAAGCACCTGCCGGTCGGCTACCACGGCCGCTCCAGCACCGTCGTCGTGTCGGGTGTCGACATCGTGCGTCCGTGCGGTCAGCGCAAGGCTCCGGCCGACGCGGCCCCCACGTTCGGTCCGTCGACCCGTCTCGACATCGAGGCCGAGATGGGCTTCATCGTCGGTGTCGGCTCGCCCATGGGCTCCTCGATCACCCCGGACCAGTTCGCCGACCACTGCTTCGGCGCCGTGATCCTCAACGACTGGACGGCCCGTGACATCCAGGTGTGGGAGTACGTCCCGCTGGGCCCGAACCTCGGCAAGAGCTTCGCGTCGTCCATCTCCGCGTGGGTCGTTCCGCTGCTGGCGCTCGAGGCCGCCCGCGTCGACACCCCGGTGCAGGATCCGACCCCGCTGCCGTACCTGCAGGGTGAGGAGAAGTGGGGCCTCGACATCGATCTCGAGGTCGAGTGGAACGGTCACATCGTCTCCCACCCGCCCTACGCCCAGATGTACTGGTCGCCCGCGCAGATGCTGGCGCACACCACCGTCAACGGTGCGGCCGCCAGCACGGGCGACCTGTTCGGCTCCGGCACCATCTCCGGTCCCGACAAGGCTCAACGAGGCGCCTTCATCGAGCTGACCTGGGGTGGCGCCGAGCCCGTCGCGGTCGGCGACGAGCAGCGCACGTTCATCGAGGACGGCGACGAGATCTCGATCTCGGCGACCGCGCCCGGTGTGAACGGCGGCCGCATCGGCTTCGGCGAGGTCCGTGCCCGCATCCTGCCCGCGACCGGTGGTGCCGCATGAGCAAGGTCTTCGCAACGGCGGCCGAGGCCGTCGCGGACATCGCCGACGGATCGTCGCTGACGGTCGGTGGTTTCGGGTTGTGCGGCATCCCGACCGAGTTGATCGGTGCGTTGGCCGATCGTGGTGTGTCGGGGCTCGAGGTGTTCTCCAACAACTGTGGTGTCGACGAGTGGGGTCTGGGGATCCTGTTGGCGGCTGGGCAGATCCGTCGCGTGACGGCGTCGTATGTGGGGAGAACAAGGAGTTCGCGCGCCAGTACCTGTCGGGCGAGCTCGAGGTGGAGCTGACCCCGCAGGGCACCCTCGCGGAGCGGATGCGGGCCGGTGGCGCCGGGATCCCCGCGTTCTACACCCCGGCCGGTGTCGGCACCCCCGTGTCGGAGGGCGGTCTGCCGTGGCGGTACCACCCGGACGGCTCGGTCGCTATCGCGTCGCCGCCCAAGGAGACCCGCGACTTCGGTGGCAAGACGTTCGTGCTCGAGGAGTCGATCGTCGCGGACTTCGCACTCGTCCACGCCGAGATCGGCGACACCGAGGGCAATCTGGTGTTCAACAAGACCGCGATGAACTTCAACCCGCTCGCGGCGATGGCGGGCCGGGTGACGATCGCGCAGGTCGAGCAGCTGGTCGAGCCGGGCGAACTCGATCCGGGGCAGGTGCATCTGCCGGGTGTGTTCGTCCAGCGTGTGGTGCATACGGGTGTGCAGGACAAGCGAATCGAGAAGCGGACGGTGTCGGCATGAGCTGGTCACGGGAGCAGATGGCCGCCCGGGCTGCGGCGGAGATGATCGACGGCGAGTACGTCAATCTGGGGATCGGGTTGCCGACGTTGATCCCGAACTACCTGCCCGACGGGGTGAAGGTGGTGCTGCATTCGGAGAACGGCATCCTGGGTACCGGCCCCTACCCGAGCGAGGATGCGGTCGACCCGGATCTCATCAACGCCGGCAAGGAGACCGTGACGGTGAACCCGGGTGCGGCGTTCTTCGATTCGGCGTTGTCGTTCGGGATGATTCGCGGTGGGCACATCGACACCGCGGTCCTGGGCGGCATGCAGGTCTCCCGAAACGGTGACCTCGCGAACTGGATGGTGCCCGGGAAGATGGTCAAGGGCATGGGCGGGGCGATGGATCTGGTCCACGGTGCCCGCCGCGTCATCGTGGTCATGGAACACACGGACCGCGACGGCGGCGCGAAGATCGTCGAGCACTGCTCGCTGCCGCTGACCGGTCGGGCGGTGGTGCAGCGGATCATCACCAACCTCGCCGTCGTCGACGTCACCGACGGCGGGCTGGTGCTGTGTGAACTCGCACCGGACGTCACCGTGGAGCAGGTGCGGGCCGCGACCGGCACCGAACTGACCGTCGACCTGGTGGGCGAGGCCGCCTAACCGTCCGATCCCCCGTCCGGCCCGAACCTCCCCCCTTCGGGTCGGACGGGTTCCCATCCGGGTACGGCGCGACTGCCTGAGCAATGAACTGGGCGGCGCGCTGGAATTCCAGTTCCATGTCGAAGACGGTGTTCTGGCGCCAGTACCGGATCGTTGTCACGTACACGGCCGTCACCATCTGCGAGAGGAACCGCAGCGGGTAGTCCGTGCGCACCTCGCCGCGGGGAACGCCGGTCTCGAGGACCCGGCCGAACGCGACGATGAATCGTTCCGTGCGGGCGGCACTGATTTCCGGTGTTGCGAGATCCCGGTCGAGCTCCCGGGTGGTCGCGCGAAAGTACTGCTCGAGGGTTTCCGCCGCTTCCACGACGTCGTTGAAGAGGGACTCGATTCGCTCCGCCGTGGTCAGGTCCTTTGCGAGCAGTCCGTCGATGATCCCGGCAACTTGTCCATGTGGCCGCCGTGCAGCGCGGCGAGAACGGCGTCCTTGTTCTCGAAATAGTTGAAGAACGTGCCCCGCGAGACGTGGGCGGCCGCCGCGATGTCGTCGATCGTGGTCTGGTCGAACCCCCGCTCGGAGAACAGTGTCCGTGCCGCTTCGACCAACCGCTCGCGCGTCCGTTGCTTCCGTTCCTCACGTCGAGTGATGATCTCTCGCTCGTCCGTCATGTCGCCCCCGTGTTCCACCCAGCATTCCGACCGGCCAGTACAAAACAGAACCTACCCCTTCGGCCCGGGATTGCGAGGACAAACCTCGCGAACTGGACATCAGTCGCGGGGTGCGAGTGATTCGGCCGTGTAACGAGCGGCTTTGCCGAACCCGTCGGCGAGGTCGTAGTCCGGGTCCTGTCGCCAGTAGCGGATGGTCGAGACGTAGATGGCGGCGACCATCTGGGCAAGGAAAAGCGGTGGGTAGTCCGTGCGGACCTCGCCTCGCTCGAGTCCCGGCTCCAGGATGCGCAGGATCTCGTCGTTGAAACGCTCGGTGCGCTCCGCACTGATCTCGGGCGTCGCGAGATCGCGCTCGGCTTCGCCGGTCACGGCGCGCAGGAATCCCGGCAGGTCCTCCGTTGCTTGCACGAAGTCCGCGAAGAGGCCGAGGATGCGCTCCTCGGTCGTCAGATCCTGGGCCAGCAGGTCGTCGATCGTCGCCGCCAACGACTCCATGTTGCTGGTGTGCAGCGCGGCGAGAATGTCGTCCTTGCTGGGAAAGTAGTTGAAGAACGTGGCACGCGATACGCCGGCCTGGTCCGCGATCTCCTCGACGGTCGTGCCGACCACCCCCGCTCCGCGAACAGAACCCGCGCGGCGTCCAGCAACCGTCCCCGTGTCTGCTGCTTGTTGCGTTCGCGTCGGCCGAGTGTCGTGGGCTCGTTCATGTTCTCCAGATATCTCCCGATCGAGGATCTACATCAGGTCGATCTCGACCCGGCCCACCGGGATCGAGCCCGCCGACCCGGCGTCGTGCCGCGTGGCGTCCGGCAAATTGTAGTCGCGAACCTGTTCCAAAAACCTAGACTAGGGTCTATCTTTAGCCTCCAAGTTCAAAAATCGAGGAGATCGGGTGAGATCTCCGGAGCTGTAGCGACATTCGGTATCGGTGTCGGAACCCAGTCGACGAAGGAGGTGGCGGTGGGCGGATCGATCGGGCCACTCGTGGCGGCGGACGAGTACTTCAACCACCAGATCGTGGAGACGTTCGCGACGGTGTCGCAGACGGACTACTCCTGGACCGAGAAGGTGTGCCTCATGGCGGCGGCCAAGGACGGGTCGCTGCAGATCGGGTTCGGGTTCGGTAAGTACATCAACCGCAACGTCATCGACGCGTACGCGGGCGTGGCGCGCGGAACCGAGCAGTGGACGGTGCGGGCCAGCCGTGAACTGTCCTCGGACCCGGACTCCGTCGACGTCGGCCCATTCGGTACGAGATCCTCGAACCGCTGAGGCTGATTCGCGTGGTGCTCGAGCCCAACGACATCCAGCCGGTCGCGTTCGACCTCGTTCTCCAGGGCACGGTGCCGTGTGTCACCGAGGAGCGGGAGGACCGCCGGAACATCACCGGTTACCGGCGCAACGCGGACCAGATCCGGTACCACCAGACGGGTGTCGTCGCGGGCGGGTGGGTCGAGGTCGACGGCGATCGGGTCGAGGTCGATCCGCAGGACTGGATCATGACCCGCGACCACTCGTGGGGAGTGCGACCCGGCGTCGGTGACGACATGCAGGACATCGCCCCCGACCCCACCGAGCGTCACACGCCCCGCATCCTCGCGGTGTGGAACCCGCTGTACTTCGAACACCCCGACGGCTCCGACTACGCCTTCCACCAGTACCTGCTGCATTACGAGGGGCCCGGCTACCTGCACAAGGTGGCGCAGGGAGGCTTCGAGTACGCGGACAGGCCGCGTGATGCGATCACCGACATCGAGCCTCAGGTCACCTTCGACCCGAGGAACAGGCGCTTCCTCGGTGGGATGTTCCGCCTCACGATGGCCGACGGTCGCAAGCGAGTCCTGGAGGCGGAGCCGTTGTCCGACACCGGGTTCCACCTGGGTGCCGGTCATTACCTGCGTCCGAATGGGGACCGGGGTGGGTCGTGGAAGGGCGAGTTCTTCATCGACGGCAGCTATCACGCCGACACTTCCACGCCCGAGAGCGTGGAGAAGCTCAACCAGTTCCGGGACTGTGTGATTCGCGTTCGTGATGCCGAGACTGGTGCGACCGGTTGGGCAACCTGCAGACCTGGGTCGGTGGGTCGTGGCCCGAGATGGGGCTGTCCGAAGAGGCTGCATCCTGACCGGCGGGATCGGAGACGAGTCATGACGGTGCGGTACGAGCGGGACGGACGTGTCCTCGTGGTTCGGATCGAACGCGAGGAACGCCGCAACGCGATCGATCGAGAGACCGCCGAGGGGCTGGAGGAAGCGTTCGACCTCCTGGACGACGACGACCAGTTGTGGGTCGGTGTCGTGACGGGACGGATCGAGTGTTCTCTGCCGGCACCGACATTCGTGAGCGGGCCGACCTGCGCATGCCCCGCGGCGGCGAGTACGGGATCATCCGGCGCAAGCGGGTCAAGCCGCTGATCGCCGCGGTCGAAGGCTATGCGTTCGGTGGGGATTCGAGATCGCGCTGGCGTGCGATCTGGTGGTCGCCTCCCGGACCGCCGAGTTCGGGCTACCCGAGGCGCGCCGCGGCCTGGTTGCCAGCTCGGGTGCGCTCTTCCGTGCCCCTCGTGCGCTGCCGATCAACGTGGCACGCGAGCTGCTGATCACCGGTCGAACACTCTCGGCAGAGCGCGCTTTCGGGCTGGGGGTGGTCAGTGAGGTCACCGAACCCGGTGGGGCGCTCGCGGGAGCGATGACGATGGCGCGTGAGGTGTGCGAGGCGTCGCCGGTCTCGGTGCGCGAGAGTCTACGCGCGCTCGACGCGCTCACCTCGGCTGACGACGCACGCGGGTGGGAGGCCACCGCCGACGCCCTGAGTGTGGTTCTCGAATCGGACGACTTCCGGGCGGGTATCGAAGCCTTCGTGGCGCGCCGCGAGCCGGTATGGCGCGGACGGTAGGAACTTAGGAGAGGGACACGGAACATGGCTCAACGCAGAGGCAAAGCGATAGCGATGACCAGCGAGGAGGTTGACGCCTTCCTCGCGGCAGAGCGCACCTGTCGGGTCGCCACGACGGCCGGCGACGGGCGTCCGCACGTGGCGCCGCTGTGGTTCGTCTGGGACGGCGAGTACCTGTGGCTCAACTCGATCGTGAAGAGCAAGCGCTGGTCCGATCTGCAACGGGATCCGCGGATCGCCGTCGTGATCGACGGCGGCGAGCAGTTCCACGAGCTCCACGGCGTCGAAATCAGCGGTATTGCAGAAGTTGTCGGCGAGGTCCCGCGCACCTCGACGCCCGACGACGTGGTCGCGAACGCGGAGTTGCTGTTCGCCCGCAAGTACATGGGTGGTGACCATTTCATCGCCGACGGTCGCCACGCGTGGCTGCGGATCAAGGCCGACGAGGTCGTCAGCTGGGACTTCCGGAAGAACGCTGCCCCGCAGCAGTGGTCACGCTAGGCGTTCTCGCACAGTCGGATACAGCGCACCGAGCCGGGTCACATCAGTGGCCCGGCCGGTTGTCGTTGTCTGCTTTCGCCCCGCCTCCGTGGACTGGAACTGGACTCTAATTTCTTTGCCGATTTCGTTGACATCGGCGGTCGGTGGCTGCTGTACTTCTTGCGGATCCGGGGTGTGACCGCCGTCGCGGAGCGGATCGAGAGTGTCTGCACAACAAGAGATCCCGATTTGATCTCTTCTCTGATCCGACCGTCGCCGGGCTGGCCGTCCTCCGTGACATCGCCGTGGAGCGACGCTCGGACTCACTTTCGTACGTAAGAACTGGAGGTACGGGCATGACCACCGAGAGCGTGATGCCTGAGGGCGTGGAACAGAAGATCACCACGACAGAGACCGATCTGGAGGACCTGCGGGGGCGGTTGGAGACCTGGCTCGGTGGCAAGCTCGATGCCGACGCGGCCCCGCGCGTGTACAACCTCAGTCGCCCGGGGCACTCCGGGATGTCCAGCGTCTCGGTGCTCTTCGATCTCGACTGGACCGCGCAGGGCGGCCGGAACACCGCGCGCCTGGTGGCGCGGCTAGCTCCCGAGGCCACCGCGTTCCCGGTGTTTCCGGGATACGACCTGCAACACCAGTTCGACGTCATGACCGCGGTCCGCGAGCACAGCGACGTGCCGGTTCCGCACGTGCGATGGGTCGAGACCTCGGCGGAGCCGTTGGGAAACCCCTTCCTGGTGATGGAGCGGGTCAGCGGGGCCGTGCCGGTGGACAACCCGCCGTACGTCTTCGGTGGGTGGCTGCACGAGCTCGACGCCGACAGTCGGGAAGCTGTGCAGGAGGCCAGCGTCCGGGTTCTGGCACGGGTGCACGCGATCGAGGATCCGGCCGCGAAGGCACCGTCGCTGGCGGCTGCGCCCGGAGAGTCGAGCCTGCGCCGTCACTTCGAGAACGAGCGTGCGTACTACGAATGGACACGACGGCACGACGGGCTGCGCATCCCGCTGCTCGAGCGGGCCTTCGACTGGCTCGAGGCGCACTGGCCGTCCGAGCCGTCACCCGACGTGCTGTGCTGGGGCGACTCGCGGATCGGCAACATCATGTACGACGGGACGTCGCCGGCCGCGGTGCTGGACTGGGAATCCGCGGTGCTCGCTCCGCGCGAGCTCGACCTCGGTTGGTTCCTCTTCTTCCACCGCATGTTCCAGGACATGGCCGAGCAGTTCTCGATGCCGGGACTACCCGAGATGTTCCGGCGGTCCGACGTCGTCGCACAGTACGAAAGTGCGGCCGGGGTCGAGGTGCGCGATCTCGACTTCTACCTGGTGTACGCCGCACTGCGGCACGGGATCGTGATGTCGCAGATCTGGCGCCGACAAATCCACTTCGGCGAGGCGGATGTTCCCGAGAACCCCGACGAGTACGCGCTGCACCACCGCATGCTCGCGCAACTGATCGACGAGTCCTACGAATGGGAGAAGTGAACCGATGAAGCCTGTGCCGCTCGACGAGTACCCCGTACACCAGTCGCCGCTGTCGATGGCCCGCGTGGCGTCCACCGACCGGAACTTCTACGACCGCAACTACTTCAACGCGCACGACCGCACGGGTGACGTGTACCTGATCTCGGGCTTCGGCGTCTACCCGAACCTCGGCGTGGTCGACGCGTTCGTCACGGTGCGCCACGGAGAATCGCAGGTAGCGGTGCGGTTCTCGGATGCGTTCGAAGAGCGCTCGATGGAGAGCAAGGTCGGCGGGTACCGCCTCGAGGTCGTCGAACCGCTGCAGAAGGTCCGGTTGATCTGCGAGCACGAGGAACTCTCGTGCGACATCACGTGGGACGGGTCGTTCCCCGCGGTGCTCGAAGAAGCACACATCCTGATGTCGGGACCGCGTCCGATCCTCGACGCGTCACGTTTCGCGCAGGTCGGAAGCTGGTCGGGCACCCTGTCGGTGGGCGGGCAGGATTTCGCCGTGGATCCGCAGACGTGGATGGGTACGCGCGACCGGTCCTGGGGCATCCGCCCGGTCGGCGAGCCGGATCCGCAGGGGCGCATGACCTACGAAGCCCGGGGTGGCCACTACTGGACCTACGCTCCGCTGCGGTTCGACGACTTCGCGCTCATGGTGATCGTCCAGGAGTCCCAGGACGGACACCGCACCCTCAACCACGCGACCCGTGTCTTCGCCGACGGACGCGTCGAGCAGCTCGGCTGGCCCCGGGTCGAGGTCGACTACCGCAGTGGCACGCGCCATCCGGAGACCGCACGAATCCACCTGACCACGCCGTCGGGTGAGCCCCTCGTCGTCGACGTCGAAAACCTCGGCTTCATCTCGCTCAGCCACGGCGCCGGCTACGGCGGTGACCCCGACTGGACGCACGGAGAGTGGCGCGGCGAGAACTGGTCGTCGTCCTCCGTGTTCGACACCACGACCGCGGAGTTCCTCGGCCGGCTGCCGTACTCGACGATCGATCACGTCGCGAAGGCGACCATCGACGGGCAGGTGGGCTGGGCATGTTCGAGCACGCGGTCATGGGACGCCACGATCCGTCGGGATTCGTCGGCTGGCTCGACATGGCGCCTGATCGGACGATGACACACCGGAGGGCCGGGCGGCAGTTCATTGCCGCCCGGCCCTCTTGGTTCGTCAGCGCTTGATGCTGATCACGCGAGTCTCGAGGAAGTCCTCGACACCCGCGTTGCCGCCTTCGCGCCCGAACCCGCTGGACTTGACTCCGCCGAAGGGGAGTTCCACCTCGAGCGCGTTGTGCTGGTTGATCCACACCTGCCCGGCGTCGATCCGTGCCGCGACCCTCTCGGCGTTGTCGATGCTGCCCCAGACGGAGGCGCCCAGCCCGAAGTCCTGTTCGTCGAGCGTCGCGAGCACGGCCTCGACGTCGGTGTAGGCGACCACCGGGAACACGGGACCGAACTGCTCGAGCGAGACGAGTTCGGCGGTGTCGTCGACGTCGCGGACGAGCGTCGGCTCGAGGAAGTACCCCGGCAGGTCGGTGCCGCGGCCGCCGCCCTTGACGATCGTTCCGCCGCCCGCGACGGCCTTGTCGAGCAGGCCCTGCACGAAGTCGAGCTGGGCCTTGTTGTGCAGCGGGCCCACCTTGGTCCCGGGAGCCAGCCCGTACCCCACCGGCAGGGTGTCCATGGTGGCCGCGAAGACCTCGCAGAACCGGTCGACCTTGTCGGCGGGGATGTAGGCCCGCTTCGGGGCGATGCACATCTGTCCGGAGTTGAAGAAGGCGCTCTTGGCGAGGAACGTTGCGGCGTAGTCGATGTCGGCGTCGTCGAGGACGATCGCGGGGTCGTTGCCGCCCAGCTCCAGTGTCACGGGGGTGATCGTGTCGGCGGCCTGGCGCATGATCTGCCTGCCGACGCCGGTCGACCCGGTGAAGGAGACCTTCCTGATCTTGCGGTGCTCGACGAGGGCCCGGCCGACGTCGGGGCCGCCGTAGACGATGTCGATGACACCGTCCGGGAGGATCGACTTCAGGATTTCCACGACCTTGCCGACGACCAGCGACACCGACTCGGCGGGCTTGACGACGACGGTGTTGCCGGCCGCGAGCGCGGGCGCGATCTTCGCGACCATCAGGAAGATCGGAAAGTTCCACGGCACGATCGCCGCCACCACGCCGAGCGGACGGTGTTCGATTCGTGCCACGCGCCCGGCCGCCTCGGGGGCGTCGGTGACGTCGTCCCAGTCCACACGGGCGTTGTGGGCGAAGCACTTTGCCGAGATCCACACCTCGCCGCCCGCGTCCTCGGCGGACTTGCCCTGCTCCATGCTGAGCAGGGGCACGATCTCGGGGGTCTTGCGCATCAGTTCGTACGAGCACGCCGCGAGCAGGCCCTGGCGGTAGGCACGGTCGGTGCGCCAGGTGGCGAACGCGTCGTGGGCGCGCTCGATGCGGGCGTCGAGTTCTGCCAGGGTGGTGATCGGGGTACGGCCCACCTCCTGGAGCGTGGCGGGGTCGATCGAGGCGAGTTCGGTTGCGTCGGTCATGTTCTGGTTCACCTTGCTATTCGGCCGCGGCGTCGGACATAGCGGCCATGGAGGGCGCGATGTAGGAGCGGAACACGAGCGAGCTGAAGCCGCCGTCGACCGGGAGGTCGGCGCCGCTGATCCACGTCGACTCGGAGGACGCGAGGAACAGTAGCGCGTCGGCGATCTCCTCCGGGCGGGCGTGACGGCCGGCCCACGTCGCGGCGCCGCCGATCATCTTCTCGCCCATCGTGGCCGTGAAGTCCTTCAGGAGCGGCGTTCCGACGGTGCCCGGCGAGACGGTGTTCGAGCGCAGTCCGATGTGCTTTCCGTCGACAGCGAGGTTGCCGGAGTTGACGATTGCCGCTTCCTTGGACAGGTTGTAGCAAACGGATTCGATATCGGGGAAGTCCGCGAGCGAGTCCAGCGCGGCATCCCAGTCGTCGATCGCCAGGAAGGCATTGATCGGCGCGAAGTTTCGCTGCCACATGAACCCGGCCTGCGACGCGGTGGTCACGACGACCGGTTCGGGCCCGAACTTGGGCAGCAGGGAGCGCGTGAGGTCGCGGGGCGCAAGTGCGTTGATGGACAGTACGGTTCGCCACGGCAGCGTCGCGGCGACGCCGGCGTTGTTGATCAGGACGTCGATCGGACCGTCGACTTGGTCCGCGATCGCGAGCACCCCGTCGTGGGAGGAGAGGTCTCCGACGATCATCTGCGTGATCGCGGGATCGGGACTCGGTACGCGGTCCACACCGACGACGGTGGCGCCTCGGGCGACGAGCTTGGTGACGGCGGCGGCGCCGATGCCGGAGGAACATCCGGTGACGACGACCTTCTTGCCGGAGAAGTCGGGCATGCGATGACTCCTTGCAGATAGGGGGCGCGTGCCGGCACCGGGCGGCCGTGCACGCCGAGCGGAGATCCTCAATTCTTAGACTCGAGTCTAAGAATGGGTGCGTGAACTGTAACACCCCTACGCCTGTGCGGGAAGAGATTTCTTCAGCGGGACAGGCGATCTCGCAACTGTTGACGCATGTCAATTTTCACTATTGACGCGTGTCAATTTTCTGCCTACCTTGTGAAGTACCTCACTGAACGTGTTGTGGGCGGCCTCGATGGAGCGCCCACGTCCAGGCAGACATTGAACGGAGCGCGATGACGAAACCCGTGACGTGCATCATCGGGGCCGGGATCAGCGGACTGACCGCCGGCAAGATGCTCACCGACTACGACATCCCCTACGAGTGCTTCGAGAGTTCCGATCGGATCGGTGGCAACTGGGCGTTCGGAAATCCGAACGGACATTCGAGTGCCTACCGCTCGCTGCACATCGACACGTCGAAGACCCGACTGTCGTTCAAGGACTTCCCGATTCCTGAGGAACTCCCGGACTTCCCGCACCACACCGACATCAAGCGGTATCTCGACGACTACGCCGCGGCCTTCGGCCTACTCGACCGGATCAGTTTCCGAAACGGCGTCGAGCATGCGGAGCGACTGCCCGGTGGCGGGTGGGAGATCCTGACGCAGGACGGCGAGACTCGTCGTTTCGACTTCCTCGTCGTCGGGAACGGGCACCACTGGGACCCCCGACTTCCGGACTTTCCGGGCGAGTTCACCGGCGAGTCGATCCACTCCCACGCGTACATCGATCCCGAGACGCCGCTGCATCTGCGGGACAAGCGAATTCTCATCGTCGGCCTCGGCAACAGCGCGGCGGACATCGCGGTGGAGCTGTCGCACCGAACCCTGCGGAACAAGGTCACGCTCTCGACCCGTTCGGGCGCCTGGGCGGTGCCCAAGTACGCGTTCGGCGTCCCGGCCGACACCCTGATCCAGACGATCCCGCAGATCCCGCTGTCCTGGCAGCGCCGGATGGGCCGGCGGGGCCCGATCTTCCTGTCGGGTCGCCCGGAGAAGTTCGGGCTGCCCAAGCCGGATCACCACTTCGGCGAGGCACACCCCACGCAGTCGCAGGAGCTCTACATCCGTCTGGGCTCGGGTGACCTGACTGCGCGGCCGAACATCGAGCGACTCGACGGCGAGACGGTGCGCTTCGTCGACGGCACCAGCCAGGACTTCGACGTCATCATCTACGCGACCGGCTACAACATCACGTTCCCGTTCTTCGACGAGGACTTCCTGAGCGCGCCCGGCAACAACTTCCCGCTGTACAAGCGCATGTTCAAGCCTGGATTCGACGACCTGGCATTCGTCGGCTTCGCGCAGTCGGCGCCGACGCTGTTCCCGTTCGTCGAGTGCCAGTCCCGCACGCTCGCCGCGTACCTGGCCGGCACCTACCGGCCGCCGTCGGCGGACGAGATGAACCGCGTCATCAAGGAGGACGAGGCGCGTTTCGTGGGGCACTTCAACAACCGGCCCCGGCACACCCAGCAGGTGGACTACTACATCTACGAGCACGAGATGCGGACCAAGGAGTTGCCCGCCGGGCTCGACCGAGTGCGCAGGGACGGTCCGGTTCGATTCGCGGGTGTCCCGGCATGATGAGGACCCGTACGCCGTAACCGACCCGAAAGCCGATACATGAGCAGTCGCCGTCCCGCGCCCACCGTCGAACCTCGTCCACGGAGGGCGAACAAGGGAGAAGAACGTCGGGCCGCGATCCTCGATGCCATCGAGCGCCTCCTCGAGGACCACAGTCTCGACGAGATCAGCATCAGCGACATCTCACGTGCCGCGGGGGTCACGCGGTCGGCGTTCTACTTCTACTTCGACAACAAGGCCAAAGCCGTCGCGGCCCTGTCGCGGACCGTCCACGGTGAGATGCAGGAGGCCGCTCGCGCCTACCTCGGACGGGTGGGCAGCCCACGGGAGATGATCGAGGGCCTGATCGCCGAGGTGATCGGGACCTGGGAACGTCATCCCAATCTGTACCGGGCCCTGCGTGATGCGCGGGACTCCGACCCCACGGTGCGCGAGATGTGGGATCAGGACTGGTTCGGTTTCGTCGACCCGGTCGCGTCGGTGATCGACGCGGAACGGAAGGCGGGACGCGCGGCCGACGGCCCGGACAGCCGGGCACTCGCTGTGGTTCTACTCGACATGAACGATCGTGCCGTCGAGAGCTTGTCGCGGGGTGGGCCGAGGGCACTCGACCCGGCACCGTCCGCGAGGCGCTCGTTGCGGTGTGGCTCAACACAATCTATGGGAGCAAGCTGTGACACGTACCGATGTGGACTTCCCCGTACAGGGGAGCACCGTCTCGGCCTGGCACTACCCAGGCGAGAGTGACGCCTTCCTGACCGCGGCCGGCCGGCCGTGCGTCGTGATGGCACACGGATTCGGCGGAACCGTCGACTCCGGGCTCGAAGGGTTCGCCGAGGGACTGGCCGCCGCCGGTCTCGACGTCCTGGCGTTCGACTACCGCGGATTCGGCCGCAGCGGTGGACAGGTGCGGCAGACGATTTCGATTCGCGGCCAGCTCGAGGACTATGCCGCCGCGATCGCAGCGGCCCGACGCCTCGACGGCGTCGACCCCGACCGCATCGTCGCCTGGGGTGTGTCGCTGTCGGGCGGCCACGTACTCAGCCTCGGGGCGAGCGACCCGAGCCTGGCCGCGTTGATCTCGTTGACGCCGGCGACGGACGCCCGCGCGGCGTCCACGGCGTCGATGCGTCAGTACAGCGCCGGACATTTGGCGAAGAGCGGGTTCGCCGCGGTTCGCGACAGGGTCGCGTCGGCCCGCGGCGGAGTCGGCGTCACGATTCCGCTCACCGCACGTCCGGGCGAGGTGGCGGCGCTTGCACTGCCCGGGATCTGACGAGGACTACATGTCGATCGCCGGCCCGAGCTGGCGGAACGAGGTCAGTGCGCGGTCCTTCCTGGAGATCGGCTCGTACCGGCCGGTGACCGTCGCCGACAAGGTGACGGCGCCGCTGCTGATGCAGATCGGCGACCTCGACCGCAGCGCGCCCCGCACGCGGCGGCCAAGGCCGCGGAGCGAGCGCGGGCGGAGGTGCGGCACTACCCGTGCGACCACTTCGACGTATACCCCGGCAAGCCGTGGTTCGACCTGGCTCTCGAGCACCAGATCCTGTTCCTGCGTCGGCATCTCGCGGTGGATGCCGTCTCGTCGATCGAGGAGGACGCCGATGCGCGCGCTGCGGCTAGTTGATTACGGCCGAATTGCGGTCGTCGACACCGAGATTCCGGAGATCGGTCCCGGCGAGGTACTGATCGAGGTAGCCGGGTCCGGACTGTGCCACTCGGACATCCACATGCGGCACTCGCCGATGACGATGATCCCCCGCCCATGACGCTCGGGCACGAAACCGCCGGGCGGATCGCCGCTCTCGGCGACGGGGTCGAGTCCTTCGCGGTCGGCGACGCCGTCCTCGTCTTCCTGGTGTGGAGTTGCGGCACGTGCCGGGCCTGCGTTCAGGGGCGCGAGAACTCCTGCGAGCGGTCGATGGGCCGGCAGGGTATGCCCCTGTGCCCGGGGCTCGCGGCGAACGGCGGTATGGCCGAGTACATGAAGGTCGACGCGCGTTTCGTCGAACCGCTCGGCGACCTCGACCCCGTCACCGCGGGCCCGCTGGCCGACGCCGGTCTGACGACCTATCACGCGATCGACGGTGCCCGCGACCGGCTGGGCCCCGGTACGACGGCAGTGGTGATCGGAATCGGCGGACTGGGCCACACCGCGGTTCAGATCCTCGCGGCGACGTCGTCGACCCGGATCATCGCGGTGGACTCTGCGCCGGAGAAGCTCGAACTGGCCACCACGCTGGGCGCCGACCACGCCTTCGCCAGTGACGCGTCGTGCGTCGAGAAGATCCTCGAGCTGACCGACGGGATCGGCGTCGACGCGGTCTTCGACTGCGTGGGCGTGCAGGGGACCGTGGACATCGCCACCCAGGTCATCGGGCGCGACGGTGCCCTCCGTGTGCTCGGACTGGGCGGCGGCAAGTTCGACTGGACGGGGTTCGCACTGCCGTGGGCGCCACCGTGCGCACCAGCTACGCCGGTACCCGTGCGGACCAGCGTGCGGTGATCGACCTCGCGCGTCGCGGGCTCGTGACAATCGAGGCCGAGACCTTCCCGCTCGAGGACGCCGTCGCGGCGTTCGATGCCCTCGAGGCCGGGAAGATCAAGGGTCGGGCGATCCTGGTGCCGTGAGCCGGTCGCGACGGGCGGTCCGCGGACAGGCCGTTCTCGATTCGGCTGCGGGCTCGCTGTTCGCTTCACCTCGCGCGGGTGAAGCGAACAGCGGGCGTCGGCCTGCAGAGTCGGACGTCGAGGAGTCGTCGTCGATTCGACACGGAGGTGCATTCAAAATGCCCGAGGACAGCCGTTACGCCCAGCTGGCAGAACTACGCCTCGAGGGAGGCTATCCCTCACCGGCCACCGAGGAGAGGCTCGAGGATGAGCTGTACTTCCAGCGGGCGGTTCAGGTCTACCTCTGGGCGCTCCCCGCCATGAACATGTGGGCGATGAAGGAGGGGCTCGCCGCGACGTCGGGCACCGGATAAAACGTGATGTCGGTTGCCGAGAAGCGGTTGAAGCCCAAAACCCTTATCACGACACCGAATTCGGATGTGATTTTTGGGCTGACGTTTGCCGACCTGCGTGTGAGCGGGCCACTGGTGATCGACGCTCCACCCATGCTGCAGGCGTTGCTGGACGATTTCTGGCACCGTCCGCTCGCCGGCCCCGTGATCGACGGTGTCGCGTACCTGGGCGACATCGGGCTCCAGGGTCCGGACCGAGGGAAGGGTGGAAGGTACCTGATCGTTCCGGAGGGCTACGACGGCGATATCGATCACGACAAGTACTTCGTTTACACCAGCCGTACCAACGGGGTGTTCATCTTCGTGCGGGGATTCTTCACGTCGGTCGACGATCTCACGCCGGGAGTCGCCGCGGTGGAAGGAGTCACCGTTCGGCCACTCCACGGAGACGCCGACGCCATGAAGTTCAACCACATCTCCGATGTCTCCGCGAATGCGCTGTTCCCGCAGGATGGCCGCTACTTCGACGCGCTCGACGACTTCATCCAGAGCGAGCGAGTCGATCGGACCGATCCGTACATGCACGGGGTGCTTTCCGCTCTCGGTATCAGAAAGGGCGGCTCCTTCGCACCGTCGAATCGGCAGCGGGCGCTGCTCGACCAGGCAGCGCGGACCGCCTGGACCATGTCGAAGACGGTCTCGTCCAGCTACGACGAGGAGGAGAAGGCGCGATGGTGGCCGGACCGCCACTGGGTTGCGCATGTGAAGACCGAATACGACGACTTCATGCACACGCTGCTCGACGAGGAATGGCGCGACCGCGCGACCGGCCACACCGATGTGAACGCGAAGCTGCACATGTTCACGAACCACTACTCGATCAGTAGCGGAATGATGTCGTCCATCGTCGGGATGGGCGCCAAGTACGGCGATGCGTACAAGGACAGCGCGGGCGACTACCTGCGCGGTGAGAACACCTACGAGATCACCCTGCCGCCCAATCCGCCCGCCAGGTTGTTCTGGTCGGTGACGGTCTACGACGCGGAGACCGCAGCGGGCGTCGACGTCGACGGCCAGGAATACCCGTCGCTGAACGGGATGAACGACCTCGACCACAACGAGGACGGCTCGATCACCTTGTACGTCGGGCCCCGGCCGCCGGAGGGGGCACGAAACTGGTTGAGAACCACTCCCGGTCGAGGATGGTTCAGCCTGTTCCGCTTCTACGGGCCGAAGCAGGAGTTCTTCGATCAGCAGTACAAGCCCGGAGACTTCGTGAAGATCGGCTAGCGGCGCGGGGCCGGTGCGAAGCGCCGAACGGGAGTTCACGGCACGCTTTCCTCGGAAAGATGCGCGGTGAACTCCCGTTCGAGGTTTACGGGGTATTGGTCAGTAGAGACGACCCTCGTGGACGTTACGGTCGAACTCGGGCATCGGATCGCCGTCGCGCAGTCGCTGCGAGATGGCCGGATCCGCCATGTGCAGGCGGCCGATCGCGACGAGGTCGAACTCGCCCTCGCCCATGCGGCGCATCAGGTCCGGGATGTTGTTCGACATCTGCGGCAGCCCGACGATGACCTGCTCGTTGAGCGCGCTGTCGAGGCCGACGCTGCCGACGGCCATGACGGTGGCGCCGGTGACCTTCTTCGCCCAGCCGGCCAGGGACAGCTCGCTGCCCTCGAATGCGGGCGCGTAGAAGCGGCGGATGCTCGCGTCGAGGACGTCGACGCCGGCGTCCACCAGGGCGTTCAGGATCACGCCGAGTTCCTCGGGCGTCTGCGCGATCTTCGACGCGAAGTCCTGCTGCTTGTGCTGCGAGAAGCGGAAGATGATCGGATAGTCGTCCCCGATCTCCCGGCGGATGGCCTTGACAACCTCGACGGGGAATCGCGTGCGGCGCTGCAGGTCTCCGCCCCACTCGTCGTCGCGCTGGTTGGTCGGCTCCCACAGGAACGCGTCGAGAAGATAGCCGTGGCCACCGTGCAGGGCGATGCCGTCGAATCCGACGTCGATCGCGTTGCGTGCGGCGGCCGCGTAGGCCGCGATCACGTCCGCGATATCCTGCTCGGTCATCGCCGCCGTCACGGGTCGCATCTGCTCGACGTACTCGTCGGAGTACATCGTGTTGCCGACGCTGCCCCAGTGTCCGGACGGACGCATGGGCGTGACGTCGCCGACCGGTCCCATTGCGCCGAAGAGCGGTCCGACGTGCCACAACTGCGGGACGATCTTGCCGCCCGCGGCATGGACCGTGTCGACGACCCTGCGCCAACCCGCCAGGGCCGCTTCGCCGTACATCACCGGGACGGTGTCGGCATCGACCGCCGACGGGTGCTCGATGGCGGTGCCCTCGGTGACGATCAGCGCCGTTCCGCCCTCGGCGCGACGCCGGTAGTAGGCGACGACCTCGTCGGTGGGAACGCCGCCGGGCGAGCCGTGACGCGTCATGGGCGACATCGCGATCCGGTTCTTCAGCTTCGAGGGAGCGAACCGTGAGCGGCTCGAAGAGGGCGGACATGTCCGTGGCGGCGGCGGTCACAGCGCTCCCATGTAGTCGAAGAAGTTGGGAGTGTGGGTTTCGCGCAGTCGGGTGAGCTTGCGGTAGCTGATGAGCCACTTGTCCTCGACCCTGCGGTACTCCTCGTGGTAGTGGCCGTAGCCGTGGAGGTGTTCCTCGACATCGCCGTTGGTCCACCACAACTCGTCCTCCATGGCCCAGATTCCGGTGGCCGTGGTGTCGGAGGTGAGGGTGATCTCCGGGGTGTGCGCGTGATGCGCCGTGGTCACGTGCGTCGAGGATCCGAGCATGCCGCGGATCGAGTTGGTGAGATGCTCGCGTCCGGACGCGCGGTTGGACTGCCCGCCCGCCGTCGGCTGCTTGTCGCCGGGCAGCCCGCCCCACGTCTCGGTGACGACGTCCTCGGTGTGGAGGGGGCCGTAGAGGTCCCACTGCTTGGTGTCCATGACGCGCAGGCGCGCCGAGAAGACTTTCTTGATCTCCTCGATCGCGAGCAACTGCTCTGCCGCGGTCAGAGTCAATGCACCGGTGGGCTCACCCATGGCTGGACCTCTCTGTCGAATCAGTTCGATCATCAATCAATCGGTTGATCAAGTGATCTCCGGCACAGCATAGCTAGCGCGTAGGCCGGGTCGTGCGCCGGTAGTCGTAGAAGTTCGGGGTGGACGTCTCGCGCAGTCGGGTGAGCGTGCGGTAGCTGATGAGCCACTTGCCCTCGACCTTGCGGTACTCCTCGCGGTAGTGGCCGTAGCCGTGGAGGTGTTCCTCGACATCGCCGTTGGTCCACCACAACTCGTCCTCCATGGCCCAGATTCCGGTGGCGGTTGTGTCGGAGGTGAGGGTGATCTCCGGGGTGTGGCCGTGGTGCACCGTCGTCACGAATGTGTTGCCGTCGAGGGTGTTCCGGATGGCTGCGGCGAGTGCCGTCGGTCCGACGACGCGACTGTCCGCGCCCCACGACTCGCTGACGACGTCGTCGGTGTGCAGGGGGCCGTACTGGTCCCACTGCTTGGTGTCCATGACGCGCAGGCGTGCTGCGAAGAGCCGCTTGATCTCCTCGACCGCGAGCAACTGCCCCTCGGGGGAGAGGGTCACGGACTCGGTCTGCGTGGATTCGACTGCACCGCTCATGGTTCAACCTCCGGTCGGCGAGATGGTTAAACAAGCAATTGATAGGGATCGAGCATATCCGGGTGAGGTGCCGCCGTAGCGGCGAAATCCCGCTCAGTGCACCCGATCTCTGTGGTCAGGCCGCCGCGTGCGTCGAACCGTGCCCGTCGGCGCGGTGGGCGACGGGCCGATCGACCGCGAAGCCGTCCAGGAAGATCGATACGCAGTCCTCCGCCAGGCGCGAGGTCGGATACGCGTCGTCCGACCGGTGCCACTTGATGGACAGCCACACCATGTCGCGGATCAGCCGGTGGAACACGTCCGCCGGCAGATCGCCGCGGAACGTGCCCTGGCGCTTACCGTCCTCGATCGTGTCGAGCCACGTCTGCTGGATCTCGTCGGCGAGGTCACCGGCCCGGGCGTGAAACGCCACGTCGCGGAGCCGCGACAGTTCGTCCTGGTACACCGCAGTCGCGTACGGGTTCTCCTGCGCCGCAGCCAGGGAGGCGTTCACGATCGCGCGCAGTCGGGATCGGGGGTCGAGGTTCCGGGCGTCGATCGATCGGTAGCGCGTGCGCAGGTTCTCGAGGTACTCGGTCACCAGTTCGTCGGCCATCGCCTGCTTCGACGGGAAGTGGTGGTAGAGCGCACCGGGCACGACGCCGACCCGATCGGCGATCGCCCGGATCGGCGTGCCGCCCACGCCCTTGCCGGCGAACAGTTCGGCGGCAGCGTCGAGGATCTCCTGCCGCCGCGTCGTCGACTCCGTCACTCCTGGCCCTCCCTGCCGATGCCGAACACGTGCCCGATCGGACTATAGGGCGCGGCGGCGGGATCGGTGAAGGCCTGTTCCGCTCAGTAAAAACCTCTTCGAGCTGTGCAGACGGGTCGGGCTCAGCCGAGCAGGTCGACGGGGCGGTCGTGCGTGAAGTCGACGAACAGTTCACGCCGGGCGATGCGCCACGTACCCGCCTCGCGGCGGTACTCGTCCTCGTACCGGATCGCCACGACGTAGTCGCGATGTCCGTCCTCGACGGCGTACACGTGGTGCGCCTCGCAGTAGACCTCGCCGCGTGCGGTGTCGCCCGCCGGATCGGCGATCTGCTGGCTCACCACATGCCGGGTGGAGTGCAGATGCGCGACGGCGCCCAGCACTCCCGCCACGATGGACGGTGCACCGTCGAGGACGGGTTCCTTGCCGCGGCGGACCAGCCCGGCCGGCTGCACCAGCCTGGCGTCGTTGGTGAAGAGCGCGGCCAGGGCGAGTTCGTCGCGGCGATCCACCGCGATCGCATACTGCGCGACGAGGTCCGAAAGGGCGAGGCGGTCTGCCAGTTCACGGGTCATGCGGAGCATTCTTCCGCCGATGCGGGCGGCGGCGGGAGAACTTCTCACTGATCGGCAGAACCGTGGCTACGGGACGACCTGGGCCTCCATGGCTGCGAGGAAACCCTCGTCGTACGGCGGCAGGGTGCCCCACTCGGCGCGGGGATCGTGCTCGGGCGCCTCGAAAACCGTACGAGCGTGACTGAATTCGAGGAATCCCTCGCGTCCGTGATAGTGCCCCATGCCGGATGCGCCGACGCCGCCGAACGGCGCGTCGTGCATACCCGGGTGCATCATGATGTCGTTGACCGTCACGCCGCCCGAACAGGTGCGGGAGAGCACCGCCTCCTGCTCGGCCGGGTCGGTCCCGAAGTAATAGAGCGCCAACGGCTTCGGTCTGCTGTTGATGTCCGCGATGACGTCCGCGGTCTGGTCGTACGGGAGCAGGATGATCGCGGGTCCGAAGATCTCCTCCTGCATGATCTTCGAGTCGGCCGGTGGGGATATCACCAGGCGCAGCGGACGCTTGCGGTCGCCGTCGACCTGGGCGCTCTCGTCGACCGGGGTCGCGACGATGAGGGCACCGCGTTCGCGGGCGTCGGCGACCAGCGACTCGACGCGGGCGAGGTGCCGGTCGCTCACGACCGCAACCACATCCGGGTTGTCGGTGACAGTCGGCAGCAGGGCCGCGTACGACTTCTCCAGCGCACCGACGAAGCTGTCCAGCTGTTCGCGGGGAACGTAGACGACGTCGGGTGAGACGCAGATCTGGCCGGAGTTCGTGGCCTTCGCGATCGCGATCTTGTTCGCGGCGCCGTCGATGTCCGCGCTGCGGCCGACGATGGTGGGGACTTGCCGCCCAGCTCGAGCGTGACCGGCACGAGGTTCTTCGCGGCGTTGGCCATGACCAGCTTGCCGACCTCGGTGCTACCGGTGAAGACGATGTGGTCGAACGGCAGCGAGGTGAAGGCGTCGGCCACCGCGGGTCCGCCGGTCACGACCGCGACCTCGGAAGGATCGAACATGTCCGCGACGGCGTCGGCGAGAACCTGCGCGGTCTGCGGCACTACCTCCGACGGCTTGAGGATCGCGCGGTTGCCGGCGCCCAGCGCGCACGCCAGTGGGCTCAGCAGGGTGAACAGCGGGGCGTTCCACGTACCGATGACGCCGACCGAACCCTTGGGCTGGTACTGGATGTACGCCTTCGCGCCCAGTTGGTCGTACGGCGGGTACGGTGGCCGCTCATCGTTCGCCATCCAGGATTCGAACGAGTCGCGGGTGTGCTTGAGCGAGGTGATCGACCCGAGGATGTCGTTCATGATCGAGAACGCGACCAGTCGTCCGCCGAAATCGGCGTCGATCGCCTCGGTCAGCGGCTTGTGATAGCGCACGAGCAGATCGATCATCCGCTGCAGTCGTTCACGGCGAATCTCCGCCGAGGCGTTCCCCTGTTCGGACGCAGCACGTTTCTGAGCCTCGAGGATCTGCGGGAGGCGGGCGATCGTCGTGCTGTCCGTGCTCATGGGGTAACTCCTGTCGTTGCCGATGTCACGACGCTAGTGATTCTGTGTCGGCGGTAACAGCGGGACGTCTCGTTCATTGGGAGTGCTTTTCGGGAGTGGCTCGGAAAGGGTCGATCGGCCCCGGCGAGTGGGGAGGATCCCGGTGGGAGGTACCGGAATCGGGAGGTCGCCGGGCCTCCACCCGTCGGGACGTTCGGCCTCGTCGACGATTCTCCCGGTGAGTGGAACACGTTCTGGCTACGATGCGGCATGCGAATTGCGAAGACCTCGACGCTGTCCCTGCTCGCCGCGACCGCCGTCGCCGTCGCCGCGCCCGCCGTCGCGTCAGCCGCGCCGAATCCTGCCGATACCCCGAATCAGGCGATGGCCCGCGCCTACATCGATGCACTCGTCGACCACGATGCGAGCGCCGTCGTGTTCACGCCGGACGCCACCCGCGTCGAGGCCGGCATCCAGACCGGATTCAACGGGCCGCAGCTGACGAACGACCTGAATCACGGCATCCAGTACCGGGTGATCGAGGGCGTGCGCGACCTGACGATGACCGAGAGCGGCGACACTGTGCACACCCGCTACCTCCTGGACGCGGGCATCGCCGGGCAGCGGCTGATGACGGTCGAGATCGGCGAGACGTTCGACTTCGAGGACGGCGCGATCCATCGGATCGTCGCCACCATCTCCCCGGTCTCGCTGTCCTGACGGCGATCTCCGCGTAGCGTCGCGGACGGACTGCACCGGAGAGCGGAGGAACGACGATGACGGACGGCAACCAGCGCGTGGCGGTGGTCTCGGGCGCGGCACGCGGTATCGGTGCCGCGATCGCGAAGCGGCTCGCGTCGGACGGTCTGGCCGTCGCGGTCCTCGACCTCGACGAGTCGGCGTGCGCCGACACCGTCACCGCGATCCGTGACGCCGGCGGGCGGGCGCTCGCGGTCGGCGCCGACGTGTCCGACGAGGCCGGTGTCGAGGCCGCCGTCGCCCGGATCACCGACGAACTCGGCGCCCCCACCGTCGTCGTGAACAACGCGGGGATCACCCGCGACAACCTGCTGTTCAAGATGGGCGTCGACGATTGGGACGCTGTCATGAACGTGCACCTGCGTGGGGCGTTCCTGCTCACGCGGGCGGTGCAGAAGTACATGGTGGAACAGAAGTGGGGGCGGATCGTCAATCTGTCCAGCACCTCCGCGCTCGGCAACCGCGGGCAGGTGAACTACTCGGCCGCCAAGGCGGGCATGCAGGGGTTGACGAAGACCCTCGCGCTCGAACTGGGCCCGTTCGGGGTCACCGCGAACGCGATCGCGCCGGGCTTCATCGCGACCGAGATGACCGCGGCGACGGCCGAACGCCTCGGGGTGCCGTTCGAGGACTTCATGGCCGGCATCGCCGCCGAGACACCCGTGCGCCGCGTCGGCCTGCCCGACGACATCGCCCACACCGCGTCGTTCCTGATCAGTGAGGGCGCGGGATTCGTCTCGGGCCAGGTGATCTACGTGGCGGGCGGACCGAACGACTGACGCTGCACCGACTGGCTTTGAATCTCGAGCGCCAGCTGGGTGCGTGACGCGCACCCGGTGGCCGCGAGAATCCGGCTGACGTACTTCTTGACGGTGTCCTCGGTGAGCGTGAGCCGACGCGCGATCCCGGCGTTGCTGAGGCCATCGGCCACCAGGCGCGCCACGTCCCGCTGGCGTTCGGTGAGCGTCGAGAGCAGGTCCCGTCCGGGCGTACTGACGAGACCTCGGGTGAGCACTGACAACTGGCGGGCCAGCAGCCGCAGGGCTGCGAAATCGCGGGGGCCGAGCGCGTTCTCGTCGACGTCGTACAAGCCGACCAGTGCCCGCGCGTTCCCCGGCAGATCGAGGTGTAGCGCATTGACCGAACGCCACATGTCGAGGTACTCGCGGACGTAGGTCGCGGATTCCGCCGGTAGTTCGTGCAGGTCGGTCAGCGACGCCACCCGTGTCGCCTCGAGTCGGCGCCGCGCCTCCGGTGTTCCGAAGACGTCGAACCGGGCCCAGTTGTGTTGATAGGCGGCGCGTTTGCGTTCCCACGCAACCCCGCCGGCGAGGGTGGCGTCCGGATCGGCGAACTGGGTCTCGTACGTGTCCCCGACGAAGCACGTCGCAACCCGCACAGGAAAGGTGTCGATCATGGCGGTGACGATCCGGTCCGGAACTCTGGGACCGTCCGCACGTCTGCGCACCGGTCGAGCACCTCGAACACGCGCTCGTAATCGGTGGTTCGCAACGAGACATCGGTCAATTCGGTTCACCACCAATCCTGTCGAAACGGCATGTCCCGTAGCGGTTCACGGGAAACTGTCCACCAAAGTGCACTGTCGCCGGGTCAGAAGGAATTCTAGCGTCGGGGTCGACTGCGTTTCAGCGATTTCCCGAGGAGTACACGCATGGGCAGGCTACGGTTCGGTGCGTTCATTGCACCCCATCATGCAGCTGGGCAGAATCCGACCGTCGCGTTGCAGCGCGACCTCGAGTTGGTGGAGCATCTCGACCGCCTCGACTTCGACGAGGTGTGGATCGGCGAGCACCACTCGGCGGGCAGCGAGATCATCGGCAGCCCCGAGATCTTCATCGCCGCGGCGGCCGAACGCACCAAGCGCATCAAGCTCGGCACCGGCGTCACCTCGCTGAGCTATCACAACCCGCTGTGGGCGGCGGACCGAATGGTGCTGCTCGATCACCTCACCCGCGGCCGCGTCATGCTCGGCGTCGGCCCGGGCTCGCTGCCCACCGACTCGTCGATGATCGGGCTGAACCCCACCGAGTGTCGCGAACTGCTCGACGACAACCTCGACATCGTGATGCGGCTGCTGAACGGTGAGCGGGTCACCGCGAAGACCAAGACCCACAACCTGGTCGACGCCCAGTTGCAGATGCGGCCCTACTCGCATCCGATGTTCGACATCGTCGTCGCCGGCGTGGCCTCGCCCACCGGACCGCGGCTGGCCGGCAAGCACGGACTCGGCCTGCTGTCGATCGGCGCGACCCTCACCCCCGAAGGGTTCGACGCCCTCGGCCACCACTTCGGAATCATGGAGGAGCGGGCCGCCGAGTTCGGGACCACCGTGGACCGCAACCAGTGGCGGCTGGTGTGCCCCATGCACATTGCCGAGACCGAGGAGCAGGCCCAGCAGGACGTGCGGTTCGGCCTCGGGGAGTGGATCGACTACTTCGGCAAGGTCGCGGCCTTCCCGCACTTCGGCTCCGGTGGAGCTTCCATGGACCAGATGATCCAGTACATGAACCATTCGGGAATGGGCATCATCGGAACCCCGGCGCAGGCGCGCGAACTGATCCAGAAGCTCATCGACCAGTCCGGCGGCTTCGGCTCGATGCTGATCATGGGCACCGACTGGGCCAACCCGGCCGCGACCCGCCGCTCGTTCGAGTTGATCGCGCAGCAGGTGGCGCCCCAGTTCCAGGGACAGTCGCAGCCGCTGTTCGACGCGGCGACCCGCGCCGGGAAGGTCCGCGAGGGCCACGACGAGGCACAGCACGCGGCGATCGCGCACATGACCAAGAAGTACGCGGACGAACTGGCGGCCAAGGCATGAGGGCCGCGGTCCTGCACGGCGTCGAGGACCTCCGGGTGGAGGACGTCCCGGAGCCCGAGCTGCGTGACGGCTACGTCCTGATCGGCGTGGCGTACAACGGGATCTGCGGGTCCGACCTCGGTCTGGTCCACTCCTTCGGCGTCTCCGAGCACCCGCACCCCTGACCGGGGCGTGCGGACCGCAGATCCTCGGGCACGAGTTCTCCGGCGTGGTCCGCGCCGTCGGCGCCGGCGTCACCGACATCGCCGTCGGCGACCGGGTCGCGGTGCAGCCCACCTACTGGTGCGGCACGTGCGCCCGGTGCCGGGACGGTCACGAGCACCTGTGCGAGGTAATCGCCTTCCACGGCATCAACGCGCACGGCGGCGGGATGTCCGAGTACACGGCCGTCCCCGCCGAGAGCGTGCACGTGCTGCCCGACGCGGTGTCCCTCGAGCAGGCCGCGGTGGTCGAGCCGCTGGCCGTCGCGCTGCACGCCGTCGAACTGTCCGGGGTGCAGCCGGGACAGTCGGCGCTGGTCCTCGGGGCCGGCCCGATCGGGATCGCGACGGCACTGAATCTGCGCGCCGGGGGAGTGGACCGGATCCTGTTCAGCGAACCGTCCGAGACCCGGCGCGCGATCGCGGCCGGGCTGGGATTCGAGGTGCTCGACCCCGACGCGGATCCCGTGGCCGCGGTGCGTGAGCGCACCGACGGGGCCGGCGCGGACGTCGTGTTCGAGTGCGCGGGCGTCGCGGCCGCGGTGCTGACCGCGCTCGTGGCGGTCCGGCCGCGCGGGGCGGTGGTCCTGCTGGCGACCTACAAGGAGGAGGTGCCGCTGCACACATACCTGATGATGTTCGGCGAGATGCGGCTGATGTCGTCGCTGGCATACTCGCGCAAGGAGTTCCGCACCGTCATCGATCGGATGGCGGACGGTGCCTACCCGCTGGACGGGTGGGTGGAACGCGTCCCGCTCGCGGACGTGGTCGAGGGTGTACGGGCGGTGTCCGAGGGACGCCGCATGAAGGTACTCGTGGAGGTGGCAGATGTCTGAAACGCAGTCGGTGGGATCCCGCTTCGACGGCAAGGTCGCGGTGGTCACGGGCGCCGGGTCCGGGATCGGTGCGGCCGTCGCGACGCGACTGGTCGGTGAGGGCGCGTCCGTCGTCGGCATCGACCTCGCGGCCGACGCGCTCACCGTGATGGAGAAGGAACTGGGCGAGAAGTTCGTCGGCGCCCCGGCCGACGTCACGAGCGAGGACGCGGTCGCCGCTGCCGTCGCCGTGGCAGTCGAGCGCTTCGGTGGACTGGACATGGCGTTCAACGTCGCCGGTGCCCAGAAGGGCGGACAGATCCTCGATCTCGAGGAATCCGACTGGGACTTCACCGTCGACCTCGTGCAGAAGGGCGTGTTCCTCTGCACCAAGCACGAGGCCCGGCACATGGTGGCGGGCGGGCGGGGCGGCGCCATCGTCAACGTCGCATCGCTCAACGGGCGAGTCCCGGTCATCGGCGGCAGCCCGTATGCGACCGGCAAGGCGGGCGTCGAGATGTTCGGCAAGAACGCGGCCGTCGAACTCGCGCGCCACGGGATCCGGGTCAACACGGTGATGCCGGGTCTGGTCGACACCCCTCTGGTGGCCGCGGTGATGGGCTACGAGCCGCTGCTGGACATGTTCGTCGAGCGCATCCCGATGGGCCGGCCCGCGAGCCCCGACGAGATCGCCGCGCCGTGCCTGTACCTGGCCAGCGACGACGCCAGCTACATTACCGGGACCAGCCTCATGGTCGACGGCGGCTGGGAGATCTCCAACTACCCGGACTTCACCAAGCTCGGCGGCTAGCCCTCTCGGCCTGGGCGCCCATTCCTTCCCGTCGCGCGCGGGTTCCCGCGGATCGGATCGGGGAATGGGCGCTCAGGCTCAGTGCCACGTGTGGTCGACGATCGGGGTCCGCGGCCCGAACTTGGGTTTGCGGGCCTGACCGCTGACCTCGAGCAGCCGGATCGCGCGGTAGCGGTGCGGCCGCAGGTCGTCGAGATACTCGACCATCCCGTCGTCGTCGAGGGGCCGTCCGAGCAGGCTCCAGCCGACGATCGCCGCGAGGTGGAAATCGCCGACCGAGAGGGCGTCGGCGTCGCCGAGCGCGCGCTGGGCGACCTCGGCCGCCGTCCACGCCCCGATCCCCGGGACCGCACGCAGCCGGCGGTGCGCCGCGTCGCGGTCCAGGTCGACGATCTCCTCGAGTCGATCCGCGACGCGGGTGCACGCGACGATCGTCTGCGCCCGTCGGGGATCGACGTTCGCGCCGTGGAACTCCCACGACGGGATCCGTCGCCACGCCTCGGCGCTCGGCGGGACCTGCATGCCGTCGGGAGCCGGCCCCGGTGCCGGCGTACCGAACTTCGTCACGAGCCGACGCCACGACGCGTGGGCAGCGACGGTGTGCACGCGCTGCTCGAAGGATTGCCGGCACCAGCGACTCCAGCACCCGTGCGGTGCGGACGATCCTCAGGTTCGGGAATCGGCGGTGCGCGTCGACGAGCTTGGGGTGTTCGGGCGCGAAGGTCGCGGCGCGGTCGGCGTCGTGCTCGCCGAGCAGACCCGGGAGGTAGGCGTCGAACTCTTCGGCGCCCGGACCCCACGCCCTCGCGTCGACGACGGACGGGCCGAGCTGACGCAGCCGGTACGTCACCGCCCCGGACGGCAACAGCGACGTGCGCCACACCGTCCCATCGGGCTCGGCGCGGTGACACGGATCGAAGCGTCCGTGGCGCAGCGGGGAGAGGGTCGACGAGAGGTCCAGGGGACGCTTCGTGACCACCTCGAGCTGCGCAGTCGGGGCTGTTCCGGTCATCTCGGGCAGCCTATCGCCGCCCGGGCGGGACCGGACCGCCGACCGCCCCGGGAAGCACGTATTGTCCGAAGTCATGATCATCGTGAGTACCGACGGTTCGTGCCTGAAGAACCCCGGTGGGGCCATCGGGTGGGCATGGGTCGATCACGAGGGTCCGAGCAGGTCGGGTGGTGACGTCTCCGGCACCAATCAGGTCGCCGAACTGTGGGCGCTGGTCGAGGCGATCGTGGCGCATCCCGGACCCGAGCCGCTGCTCATCGAGTCCGACTCCCAGTACGCCATCAAGTGCGCCTCCGAGTGGCTGCCCGGTTGGAAGCGGAAGGGCTGGAAGACCGCGTCCGGCGGCCCGGTCAAGAATCTCGAACTGGTGCAGGACATCGACCGGGCGATCACCGATCGGACCGGTCCGGTGCGGTTCCGCTGGGTGCGCGGGCACGTCGGGAACCGCTTCAACGAACTCGCGGACAAGCTGGCCGGTGAGGCGGCGCGCGCCGTCGCGAACACCCCGGAGAAGGCGCGGCCGTGGCGCGGACTCGGGCGGCCGGACACGGTGGCCGCCCCGTGACGGCGCGCGAGCCCGAGCCACTGCTCACGCTGTTCTGACCGTCAGGAGAGGAAGCGCGGCCGCCCGGCGTCGACCCAGTCACGGAACCGGGCGTCGATCCGCTCCGCGATGACGTCGTACGTCTCCCAGCTGTCCTCCACCCGGTAGATCTCCGGCGCGGTGGTGTCGAACGCGTCGACGTAGTCGTCGATGTACCGGGAGTCGTCGTTCTCGCCGGCGTAGTACGCGACGGCGAAGGCGTTGCCGTCGGCGGTGAGATCGTCGCTGACGAACTTCTCGTCGAGCACATCCATCAGATAGGCGCCGGGCGTCGTCTCCCGCGACTCGAGCGGCTCGAGTTCGTCCTCCACGTCCTCGCCCGCGAAGCCGCTCAGCAGGCACCATGCCACGAACATGCCGATGTGAGTGCCACCGGCCGCATTCGGCAGGTCCTCGGGAAAGGTGCCGCCGTAGTGCCAGTCGGCGTCGTCGTACTTCGTCATGGAGTCCGTCATCGGGGTCGCTTTCTTCGAGTCGGTCCGCGTTGCTGCCCGACAAACGAGATGGTCGCCGCAACTCCTCGCTGGAAGTGTTGCGGCGACCATCCGATCATGCCGTGCGTCGGCTACGTCAGCGAGCCCTCGTGGACGTCGCGGACGAAGGCGGGCAGCGGGTCGCCGGCGCGCAGCGTCGACGCCAGTGCCGGATCGGCCAGGTGCAGGCGACCGATCGCGATGAGGTCGAACTCGCCGCCACCGATGCGCTTCTCGAGCTCGGGGATGTTGTCGACCACCGGTGCCGAACCGTCGATGCGGCTGTCGCGCAGGGACTTTCCGATGCCGACGCTGCCCACGGCCATCGTGAACGCGCCCGTGACCTCCTTGGCCCAGCCGGCCAGCGACAGCTCGCTGCCCTCGAACGCCGGGATGTCGAAGCGGCGGATGCTGGCGTCGAGGACGTCGACACCGGCGTCGACGAGGGCACCCAGGATCGTCTTCAGTTCGTCGGGGGTCTCGGCGATCCGCGCGGTGTAGTTCTGCTGCTTGTGCTGCGAGAAGCGGAAGAAGACCGGGTAGTCCTCGCCGATCTCGGCGCGGATCGCCTTCACGACCGCGACGGGGAAGCGGGTGCGGCGCTCGAGGTCGCCGCCCCACTCGTCGTCACGCTTGTTGGTGCCGGCCCAGAGGAACGAGTCGAGCAGGTAGCCGTGCCCGCCGTGCAGGGCGATGCCGTCGAACCCGACGTCGATCGCGCCCCGCGCCGCGCGGGCGAAGGCGGAGATGACGTCCTGGATGTCCTGCTCGGTCATCGCCTCGGTGGCCTGCTGCGCCCACTCGACGTACGAGTCCGAGTACGACGTGGTGCCGAGCGGACCCCACTCGCCGGAGGGGCGCATCGGCTCGAGCGCGGGGTCGACCTTGCTCATCGCGCCCACAGCGGACCCACGTGCCACAGCTGCGGAATGATCTTGCCACCGGCCTCGTGGACGTCGTCGACGACCTTGCGCCAGCCCGCGAGGGCCTCCTCGCCGAACATGCGCGGCACGCGCGAGTTGTCGACCGCCGTCGGATGGTCGATCGCGACGCCCTCGGTCACGATCAGTCCGGTGCCGCCCTCGGCGCGGCGGCGGTAGTAGCCGGCGACGTCGTCTCCCGGGATGCCGTCGATCGAGTAGGACCGCGTCATCGGCGACATGACGATGCGGTTCGCGAGTTCGAGCGAGCGCACCTTCAGCGGCTGGAACAGGGGAGATGATGAGGTCATGTCGTCAGTGCCTTCTCGGGTCGTCGTCAACCAAGCAATTGCTAGGTAGCGTTCCAGGGGCTTTCTCGGCGAGTCAAACCGAGGTCTCACTGAGCGCAAACGGGTCGCGACTAGGGTCTGTGGAGGTGTCCGGGAAACCGGACCGTCGCGTGACGAGAGGAGCGATCGGTGTGCGAATCGGCTGGACAGGCTGAACGGGACTGGACGTCGGAGGTCGCGGGTGTGCTCGCGTTCCGGGACCGGTTGGGCTCCCCGCGCTGATCGACGTGCACACCCACTTCATGCCGCAGAACGTGATGGACAAGGTGTGGGCGTACTTCGACTCCGCGGGCCCGCTCGTCGGCCGGGAATGGCCCATCCGCTACAAGACCGAGGAGCAGTCTCGGGTCGAGCAGTTGCGCGCGTTCGGTATCAGCCGCTTCACGTCCATGCTCTACCCGCACAAGCCCGACATGGGCGCGTGGCTCAACCAGTGGTCCGCGGACTTCGCCGCCCGCACCCCCGACTGCCTGCACACCGCGACCTTCTATCCGGAGGAGTCGGCGCCCGGCTACGTAGCCGACGCCCTCGAGGCGGGCGTCCGAGTCTTCAAGTCCCACATCCAGGTCGGGACTACGACCCGAACGATCCGCTGCTCGATCCGGTGTGGGGGCTGCTCGAGGACAGCGGTACCCCGATCGTGATCCACTGCGGTTCCGGGCCCGCGCCCGGCCGGTTCACCGGACCCGACCGCATCGAGGCCCTGCTCGCGCGGTACCCGCGTCTCGTGCTGATCATCGCCCACATGGGACTGCCGGAGTACGTCGAGTTCCTGGACCTCGCCGATCGGTACCCGAGCATGCTCCTCGACACCACGATGGCCTTCACCGACTTCACCGAGTCGGCCACACCGTTCCCGCCCGCAGCGGTGCACCGACTGCGGGACCTCGGCGACCGCATCCTCTTCGGCAGCGACTTCCCCAACATCCCGTACACGTACCTCGACGCGCTCGAGGCACTCGAACGATTCGAACTCGGCGACGACTGGTTGCGTGCGGTCGTGTACCGCAACGCCGCCGAACTGTTCGACGTCTCATGACGGTTTCCGGGGGTCGGCTCAGGACGCCGATTCAGGCTGCATCACGCTGAACACCGCGCCCTGCGGATCGGACAGCACCGCCATGCGGCCGACGGACGGCATGTCGAACGGGTCGGCAACCACCGTTCCGCCCGCCTCGACGGCCTGCGCGACGGTGGCGTCGGTGTTCTCGACGCAGAAGTACGCGTGCCAGTGGTTGGGGACGTCGGGCCGCGGCGGCGGAACGCAGCCGCCCACCCCGTCGCCACCGACCTGAAGCACGGTGTAGTCACCCGATCCGGGTATCGGCATCGCAGCCGACCCCAGTCCGACGACGGCCCGATAGAACGCCAGCGCGCTCTCCGGGCGATCGGTCACCAGTTCGTTCCAGATCAGGGTCCCGGTCTCGTTGACCAGCGTCGCGCCGATGTGGATTCGGGCCTGCCACAGAGCCACCTCGGCCCCCGTGGGGTCGGCGACCAGTGCCATCCTCCCGGCCTCGACGACGTCGAAGGGTGGAAGGACCAGGTGTCCGCCGGCCGGCTCCGCCTTGGCCGCGGCCGCGTCGACGTCGTCCACGGCGAGAAAGGTGTTCCACCTGGCGGCTGCGTCGGCGGGCGAACCGTGCGGCATCGGGGCGATGCCCGCGACCCGTTCGCCCCGCAGTGTCGCAACCGAATAGACCTCGTCCTCCATCATCGGCTGTTCGTCGTACGACCAGCCGAAAAGTGTTGTGTAGAAAGCCTTGGCCGCCGCTTGGTCCGGGGTTTGCAGATCCACCCAGCTGGGCGTGCCTTCGGAATAACTCGAGTGTCGAGACATCGCGATGTCCTCTCATGCACTGTCGAGCACGTGGACGAGGCTATCGCAGAACGCGGAGGCAGAGAACAGGAAAGCACAGCACAAAGAGGTCACCGTCGCCCGCGTTCCCGCCGTCCGGGGAGACGGGAACGCGGGCGAGGCTGTTACGCCATGTCGGCGGCGATGACCTTCTCCATGGTCCGTTCGGCCAGCGCCGTGATGGTGACGAACGGGTTGACGCCGGTGTTGCCCGGGACCAGCGAGCCGTCGACGACGTACAGGCCCGGGTACCCGGGCAGACGACCGTAGTTGTCGGTGGCCTGGTTCAGCACGCAGCCGCCCAGCGGGTGGTACGTGAACTCGTCGCCCCAGGTCTTGACCGTGCCGAACAGGTCCGTCCGGTAGATCGTGCCTTCCTTGCTGTTGATCTTGTCGAAGACCTTCTTGGCCATGTTGATGCCCGTCTGGTTCTGCGACACCGTCCAGGATAGATCGACCTTGCCGGTGCCCGAATTGAACTGGAAGCGAGCACGTTCGGGATTCTTGGTGATGGCGAGGTACAGGCTGACGTAGGTTTCGAGGCCTGCCGGCAGCGGGGCGATCTCCGCGAAGATCGGCGCGGTCGGGTCCGCCCAGTTGTCGATGCCCATCGTCGGGATCGTGGCCTGCTGCGATCCGGTGGCGTCCCACATGTGGTTCGCGCGCCCGACCATGATGTTGCCGTTGTTGCCCCAGCCCTCACCGACCTGCGAGGGCAGGTTCGGCAGGAAGCCCTGTGCCTTCATCGAGACGAGCAGTTTGCTGGTACCGATGCTGCCGGCGGCGAAGAACACCCGGTCAGCGGTGACGACCTTGGTGGCGATGACATTGCCCTGCTCGTCGATCTGCTCCATCGTCACGCTGTAACCCGCGCCCGCCGCCGGGGCGACCTTGGTGACGCGGTGCAGGGTGGTGATCGTGAGCTTTCCGGTGGCGGCGGCCTGCGCGAGGTACGTCTTGTCGAGCGACTTCTTGCCGGCGTTGTTGCCGTAGATGACCTCGCCGCCCAGGCCCGACTTGGTGACCTGCCCGGCGGCTTCCTTCTTCATGTACTCGAAGTCGTAGACGTTCGGAACGAAAGTCGTTGCGAAACCTGACCTTTGAGCGGTTTTGCGGCCCGTGCGCGCGAACTGGTACCACGGCGTGGACTCGAACCAGGTCTGGTCGATGTTGTTGACACCCAGACCGGTGTTCGCGCGAGGGAAGTACGTGTTGTACATCTCGTTCGAATCGACCGACGGCAGGATCTCCTCGAACCAGGTGCGCTTCGGAGTGACCGCCATGCCGCCGTTGACGAGCGAACCGCCGCCGACGCCGCGACCCTGGTAGACCTTGATGCCGGAGAACCGCTCGGCGTCGAGCACACCGACGTACCGGTCGACGGTCTTGTTGATGCCGAAGCCCATGAAGTTGCTGACGGGCTGATCGGTCGTGGTGGACAACCACGTCGAGCGCTTGTCGGGATTGAGCATCCCGCAGAAGATCTTGCCGTCGGGGCCGGGGGTGTCCCAGCTGCGGCCCATCTCGACGATCTGGGTGGGGATGCCGGCCTGGGTGAGTCGGAGGGCGGCGACGGCGCCTCCGTACCCACTTCCGATCACGAGAGCCGGAATGCGGTCACCGTCCGCGAGCGCGCGGCGGGGGCCGCGGAGGCAAACGTCGACATCGACGAGAGCATGAGCGCTCCGGCCGCAAGTCCCGTTCCCGCAAGGAATCTGCGGCGGGAGACCGATCCGATCCCCTGAGATGCAGTTCGTGTGTTCGCCCGGCTATCGGTCATGGAACTCCTCTGTCGGCGGTTTGGTTGGCGGCCTGCATCGCAGCAAGCTGCCAGGGTTTATACCGCCGACAGAGGAGGTTACGAGGCGGTACCGGAAAATTGGTGCATCCCGGTCCCGATCAGCGCAGCTTCAGGCTGCCGCCGTCCGCCATGAGGGTCTGGCCCGTCATGTACTTCGAGTCGTCGCTCGCGAGGAACAACGCGACCGGGGCGATGTCCGTCTCGGGGTCGCCGATCCGCTGCAGCGGCACCTTCGCAACCGACGCGGCGGCCCGCTCGGGGAACGCCTTCTGCCACGCGACGACTCCCTCGGTGGCTGCGAACGGGCACAGGACGTTGACGCGGATCTGATCCGCGGCCCACTCGTTGGCGGCCACCCGGCTCACGCCGCGGATGGCCTCCTTGGCCGCCGCGTACGACGTCTGCGTCGCCATGCCCTCGAAGTCCGGAGCTGGAACCGAAGTTGATGATCGAGCCCTTCGACTCCTTCAACTGCGGGTGGCACGCCTGCATGAGGTGCACCGTCGGGTAGAACCCGGTGTTGAACGAGATGTCGAACATCTCCTGGGTCTGCTCGAGCAGCGGTGCCTGTCGCGACGCGTGCGCGTTGTTCACCAGCACGTCGATCCGGCCGAACGCCGCGACGGCCGCGTCGCGGATGACCGCCGCCGATTCCGGCTGTGAGATATCGACATTGAGGAACTTGCCCTCGCCGCCGGCGTCCGCGATCTCCCGCTCGAGTGCGTGACCCTGCTCGTCGTCGATGTCGACGAACAGCACCTTCGCTCCCTCGCGGAGAAGACCCGGGTGATGGCGCGGCCGATGCCGCCCGCGCCGCCAGTGACGATCGCAACTTTTTCTTCGAGCCTCATGTCCGACCCCAGTTCCGGATCAGACTTCGGCGGGAGCGTCGGTGGCCAGCGCGATCTCTCGAGACCGGCGACGCTGTACGCGGCGTAGGTCTCGTCAGGGTCCGCGACCCGAGAAGTACGGCGTGAGCTGTCCGGCGAGCTCCTCGAGGGAGAACTCGGAACCTGCTGCGTCGAAACGGTTCTCGACCTGCGGCGCGGCCATGAGTGCGACCATCTTGCCGTAGACGACGAACACCTGGCCGTTGATCTCGTCCGACGCGGGCGAGGCGAGGTAGCTGACCAGCGTCGCGACGCGCTCGGGGGCCAGCGGGTCGAGGCCCTGTGCGCCGGTGTTGTTCTCGGTGCCGAACGCTTCGGCGGTCATCGCCGTCCGGGCACGCGGGCAGATCGCGTTGGCGCGCACGCCGTAGCGGGACAGGCCCGCCGCCGTCGACAGGGTGAGCGCGGTGATGCCGGCCTTCGCCGCCGAGTAGTTCGGCTGTCCGGCGGAACCGAAGAGGAACGCCTCGGAGGAGGTGTTGACGACGCGACCGTAGATCGGTCCGCCGGCGTCCTTGCTGGCCTGGCGCCAGTGCACCGCCGCGGCGTGCGACGTGGCGGCGTGGCCCTTGAGGTGGACGCGAATGACGTCGTCCCAGTCGGACTCCGAGAGGTTGAAGATCATCTTGTCCCGCAGGATGCCCGCGTTGTTGACCAGGATGTCCATCGATCCGAAGTTCGAGACCGCCTCCTGGACCATCCGCTCGCCGAGCGACCAGTCGGAGACGTCACCCGTGATCGCGAGCGCCTGGCCGCCGGCGGCCTTGATCTCGTCGACGACGTCGTGTGCGGCCGCACCCATGTCGTTGACGACGACAGCCGCCCCGGCCTCGGCGAGTGCGAGCGCTTCGGCGCGCCCGAGTCCCGCTCCCGCGCCGGTGACGATGGCCGTCTTTCCGGCCAAGCTCAGCGATTCCACCATGTCAGGCTCCTTACCTTCCGTGCGATGCGGTCCAAACTAGTATTCATTCTAGTTTCGACACAAGAGCTCTGGGCGTTTCCGTCCCACTGAGTGCAGCGGTGTCTTGCAGATGGGGTGTCTTGCGCCCCCTCTGGCGCCGAGAATCCCGAAATCTGTTCGGTCGACTATTGATCGTGGTATCGGAATATGTTCTACTCAGCTGGTTGTGATCTCAGGCACACGGGGGCGGGGTTTGTGGTAGAACGCACTGTTTCTCGTTGTGCGATTCACCCGAAGGGCCAGCCATGACACTCAATCTCGCTGATCTGACCGAAGCCGTGATCGACGCGGTCCCGGACAAGATCGCGCTCGTGTGCGGATCCGAATCGCGGACGTTCGCCGAGTTCGACGCCGCCGCGAACCGTATCGCCCACTACCTCGCGTCGGCTGGTGTGCAGCCGGGTGACCACGTCGGCCTGCACGCGCGCAACAGCCTCGAGTTCGTCGAATCGCTGCTGGGCTGCCTCAAGGTGCGCGCCGTTCCGGTCAACGTCAACTTCCGCTACGTCGACGCCGAACTCACCTACCTCTACAACGACGCCCGCCTGGCCACCGTCATCGCCGACGGCGAGTTCAGCGACGTCATCGCCGCGGTGCTGCCCAAGTGCCCCGACCTGCGGCGCATCGTGCTCATCGGCGAGGCGGCCGGTCCGTCCCTCTCGGAAGCCGCTGCCGCCGCGGGTGTTTCGCTCGTCGACTACGACGAGGCCACCGCCTCCCAGTCGTCCGAGCGGGACTTCCCGGAGCGCAGCGCCGACGACCTCTACGTCATCTACACCGGTGGCACCACCGGCATGCCCAAGGGCGTGATGTGGCGGCACGAGGACTTCTACCACGCCGCACTCGCCGGCGGCGCCGTCATGGGCGGCGATCCCATCCTCTCGCCCGCCGAGCTTGGTGCCGCTGCCGCCGCCAACCAGTTCGCGATGACCTACCTTGTCACCGCACCCCTGATGCACGGCGCGGCGTCGTACTCGCTGTTCACCTGCATGTTCATGGGTTCCAAGCAGGTCCTCATGTCCAAGTACGAACCGGTCCAGGCGCTCGAACTGGTCGACCAGCACAAGATCAACACCGTGATGGTGGTCGGCGACGCGATCGCCCGTCCGCTCGCCGACGCGATCGAGGAGCACGGTGAACGGTTCGACTTGAGCACGCTGTGGATCATCGGGTCCGGCGGCGCACTGTGGTCCGCCAGCGTCCGGGAGAAGCTCAACAAGCTGCTGCCGAACGTCTACCTCCGGGACGCGTTCGGCTCGTCGGAGTCCGGCAACGACGGCGAACTCAAGAAGGACGAGGACGGCCTGCTGCGGATGCCGCCGTCGCCGAAGGCGCGCGTGGTCGACACCGACTTCTCCACGATCGAACCGGGCTCGGACACCGTCGGTTTCCTCGCCCGCGCCGGACATGTCCCGCTCGGCTACTTCGGCGACCCCGAGAAGACGGCGGCGACGTTCCCGGTCGTCGACGGCGTGCGACTGTCCGTGCTCGGCGATCTCGCACGCGTCGAGGCGGACGGGACCATCATCGTGCTCGGCCGCGGATCGTCCTGCATCAACACCGGCGGCGAGAAGGTGTACGCCGAGGAGGTCGAGGAGGCGCTCAAGAGCCACCCCGACGTCCTCGACGCGCTCGTCGCCGGTATCCCGGATCCCACGTACGGGCAGCGGGTGTCGGCCGTCATCTCGGCCCGTGACGGCGTCGACGATCTCGACGAGAACGAGGTGATCGCGCACTGCCGCACCAAGGTCGCCGGCTACAAGGTGCCGCGCACCGTCGTCGTGGTCCCCGAGGTCGTCCGCTCGCCCGCGGGCAAGGCCGACTACCGGTGGGCCAAGGCGACCCTCGAAGCCGCCGGCTGATCCGACCGGAACCGAACGGCCTGCCCCTCGTCGAGGGGCAGGCCGTTCGTGGTTCTACCAGTCGATCAGCTGCCGGCGCGGGCCAGCAGTTCGCGGGCCTCGGCGCGGCCGTCGAGCACGCGCGAGGTGCGGCGCTGGATCTTCCACTCGCCGTCGATCTTCGCGAGCTCGAAGCGGTTGGCGGTCACCCGCCAGACCCGGAACGAATCCTCGTTCTCGTTGCGCCGCAGCAGCTGCGAGTGGCACGTCGCGATCGCCGTGTCGCCCTTGACGACGATGTTGACCGGGTCGAGGAGGTGGCCACAACCGCCGTTGATGTAGTCCTGGTGCGGGCGGGTACGGACCATCTCCATGATTTCGGCGCGACCGTTCATGAGACGCATGTCGACGTCGTACACGGCGTTCTCGGCCCACAGCGCGCCGACCTTCTCCGCCTCACCGGCGTCGACGGCCGGGCCGTACGCGGTGATGAGCTCCTGGATCGCGAGCTTGTCCTCGAGCAGCTGAACCCGCTCGACGAGGGACTGGACGAGTGCGGCGGTGTCGGTCGCGGTGTCGGTCATCGAATCTCCTTGTGGTGTGGTCCCGGATACGGATGTGCGTGTCGGGGTGGGGCAGTCAGCCCTGGGTGGGCTCGAACTCGAGGCCGAGTTCGACGCCCAGATCGCGCAGGGCTGCGAGCTGATCGCAGTAGTGCGTGGCGCTCGTCGCGCCGACGGTCGCGCTGGCGATGGTGGCCCCGGCGTCCCTCCGGCGTTCGAGGGCACGCGCGGTGCGGTCGCGGTCCCCGGCCGGATCGAGGGGAGCACCCGCGCCGAGTACGACCTCGAAGCCGGCGGGGGCGTCGACCTTGCCCAGCATCGAGGCCAACTCGTCGATACTCAACCCGAACGGCACCCACCCGTCGCCGTGGTCGACGGCGCGGCGCAGGGAGCGCATCGTGCGGCCGCCGACCCACAGGGGTACGCGGTCCTGAACGGCGTGTGGCTCGACGAGAAGGTCGTGGAATTCGTAATAGTTCCCGTTGTACTCGGGCAGGCTCCGGGACAACGCGGCACGGAGTGCGGCGAGGGCGTCGTCGGCGCGGGCCCCGCGGTCCTCGAACGGTGCGTCCAGGAGTTCGAACTCCTCCGGCAGTGTCCCGACGCCGAGGCCGAGAATCAGGCGGCCACCGGTGACGACGTCGAGGGTGCCGTAGCGCTTGGCGATCTCGAGTGGGTGGTGATAGCCGAGCACGAGCACCTGGGTGGCCAGGCGGATCCGGGTGGTGCGGGCGGCGAGGTAGCCGAACGTCGCCAGCGGATCCCAGTAGGTGCCACCCCGGGCGCGGGCCACCTCGACTGGCACGGCGACGTGTTCGCTGCACGTCAGGTGGTGGAATCCGAGCCGGTCGGCGGCCTCGGCGACCTGGGCCAGTTCGGTGATCCCGGCATCGCGCTCCCACTCCGAGTGGGCGCCGGGGTACTGCACCACGACGGGGGAGGCGATTCCGATGCGCATGCCTGGGGCTCCCTTGCTGGGTCGGGCCGTATCGCTTCGTTCTACTCCGCCGCGGCAGTGCTCGCTGCGGCTTTTCCGGTCACCGGGAGTTTCTTCGGGCCTGCCACCTGTGGGTGTGCGAAGTGATGCCGGTCACGTCATGATGGCGACGTCCGATTTGGACAAACACTCGGCAGGGAATCTGTCCCGTCCAGCGGGACCCACCTGCTAGCCTGTCAGAATTAATTTCAGTTTTGCTCCGTTTCGCCCCTCTGACCAGGGGCGTGGATGTTGCTTGGAGGTGTCTATGACAGTCGTCGATTCCGGAGAGGCGACCGCTGCGCAGGCTCCGCGCCGTGATCTGCCGCCGTCCATGGTCGAACGGATGACCCTGATTCTCGACGCTTTCGACGGCCGCGCTTCGCGGCTGACGCTCGAAGAGGTGGCCTGCCGTACCCAGCTGCCCCGCTCGACGGTGCACCGCATCCTCGACCAGCTCGTCCGGCTGAACTGGGTGGAGCACGCGTCGTTCGGCTACTGCCTCGGTCGCCGCGCTCTCGGGCTCGGCGGCGGCGACGGCGGCCACAGCGAGATCCGTGCTGCGGCAGCGCCGTTGCTGCACGAACTGCACATGCAGACCGGCATGGTCGTCCACCTCGCGGTCCTCGACGGGAGCGAGAGCGTCTACCTCGACAAGGTGGGTGGGCGTTTCGCCTCGACGCTGCCGTCGCGCGTCGGCGGTCGCGGCCCCGCGTACTCGACAGCCGGTGGCAAGTCGATGCTCGCGTGGCTGGATCCCGAACGCGTCGACAGCCTTTACGACGAGCGGCTGAGCCGCTGCACGGATCGCACGATCACCGACATTTCGACGCTGCACCAGGAACTCAACCGAATCCGGCAGCGTCGAGGCCTCGCCTTCGAGCGGGGTGAGTCGGTCCGCGGTGTCGCGTGCGTCGGTGTCGCGGTTCGCGGTCACGAGGGTCCGGTCGCCGGCATCTCGCTGTGCGGCGACGCCCGCACCGCCCAGCTCGAGCGCGTCGCACCGCTCGTCGTCGATGCCGCGCGCGAGGTTTCGCGCACGCTCTACCCCGAACTCGGCGCGCCCCGTCGCGGTCGGCGAGCGCCGGTCACCCCCGTGGACACCTGGTCCGCCGATGCCATGGACCGCCTGCTCTCCATCCAGAGCGGGCAGTGGATCTGATCCGGATCGGCTGACGCCTGACACGACGAACGGGAACCCCAGGCCCACATCGGAATCGGTGTCCGGGCCTGGGGTTCCCGTTCGGTCGCGGCAGATCAGGCGGTGGCGCCCGCCGGGGTCAGGAGCGGGGTCTCGATGCCGAACTTGCCGCGGAAGAACACCATCGGGCGCTCCTCGCACACGGCGTCGAGTTCGAGAACCCGGCCGATGATGACGTCGTGATCGCCGGCGACGTGGACGTCGTGGACCTCCGCGTGCACGCGCATCAGGACCCCGGGCAGCGCCGGGGTATTCCAGCGGGACAGCTCCCAGTCCAGATCCTCGTATTTGCGGCCCCTGCTGGAACCGAAGCGTGAGCACAGGTCGGACTGCTCCTCGTGCAGGACGTTGACGCAGAAGCGGCCGGTCTCGCGGATCCGCGGCCACGCGCGCCCGCGGTGATCGGCGCAGATCAGGATCAGCGGCGGCTCGAGCGACACCGACGCGAACGACTGGCACGCGAACCCGACCGGGCCCTCGTCGTCCAGGCCGGTCACCACCGTCACACCGGTCGCGAACTGGCTCATCACGCGGCGCATCTCGTCGGGGGTCGGCGCGGCCGCCGAGTTCTCGTGTGCAATCAGCTCTGTGGGCATGGGGCCACCTCCGATTCGACGGGATCGATCGGCGCCGAGTGCGCCGACGTTGATGTTTGCGAGCGTATGGCTGCGTGTTCGTGGCCCTGAACTGCTGTCTCGGTCAGCGGAACCACCCCCGACGGGCGCAGAAAACAAGCGGCTGATCTCGCTCATCGGGATGAGATATGGCCCACGTGGGCGCGGCCTGGCAGCCTGCGACCCGAATGGGCTGTGACCCGGATGACACATGAGGGACAGAGGCGACGATGACTACTGAGCTGAGCTACGAGGGAACCCTGCGGGAACTGCACACCGATCAGGGTGTGCTCCGGTACCACGAGGCCGGCGACGGTCCGCCGCTGCTGCTGCTGCACGGCTCCGGCCCGGGCGTCACGGGATGGCGGAACTACCGCGGGGTGCTCGCGGACTTCGCCGAGCACTTCCACTGCTACGTGCTGGAGTTCCCCGGATTCGGTGTGTCCGATCCGTGCGACGGCCACCCGATGGTCGAGGCGATCAACGCCGTCCCGACCTTCCTCGACGGCCTGGGCCTCGGCGCGGTCGACATCATCGGCAACTCGATGGGCGGTGTCGTCGGTGCCCGCATCGCGATCGCGCAGCCGGAGCGGGTCAACAAGCTGGTCTCCATCGGCGGCATCGGCAAGAACGTCCTCTCGTCCAACCCGGGCGAGGGCATCAAGCTGCTCATGGAGTTCACCGACAACCCCACCCGCGAGAGCCTGATCCGCTGGCTCCAGTCGATGGTCTACAGCCCCGCGATCGTCACCGAGCAGCTCATCGAGGAGCGCTGGGCGCTCGCGACCGAGCCCAAGACGCTCGAGATCGCCCGCCGCATGTACAGCACCAAGGCGTTCGCCGCGATGGCCGCCGCCAACGCGCAGGCCGACGGCACGCCGTACTGGGCGCAGTTCGGCAAGATCAAGGCGCCGACCCTCATCACCTGGGGTCGCGACGACCGCGTGAGCCCCGTCGACATGGGCCTGCTGCCGATGCGCGACATCCCGAACGCGGAATTCCACGTGTTCCCGAACTGCGGCCACTGGACCATGATCGAGGCGCGCGACGCCTGGGTCTCGACCGTTCTGGCGTTCCTGCGGCGCGACGAGAAGTGATCTGACAAGTCGCAATGACTGAAGACCGGAACTTCGACACCGTCGTCGACTTCCTGATCGTCGGCAGTGGTGGCGGCGGCATGGCCGCCGGCATCACTGCCGCCGACCGCGGTCTGTCGGCCCTGATCGTCGACAAGGGCAAGACCTTCGGCGGCTCCACCGCGATCTCCGGCGGTGGCATCTGGATCCCCAACGCTCCGGTGCTGCTGCGCAGCGGTGCCCAGCGGGACTCCCGTGCCTCGATCCGTCGCTACCTCGACATCCTCACCGAGGGCAAGGTGTCGGCCGAACGCCTCGACGCCTACGTCGACAACGGCCCGCCGCTGATGGAACTGCTCGAGCGCAGCCCGCACATCGAGTTCTACTGGGTCAAGGGCTACTCCGACTACCACCCGGAGGAGGAGGGCGGACGCCCGCTCGGCCGCACCATCGAGTGCAAGCCATTCGACACCCGCAAGCTCGGCGAGGACGAGAAGTACCAGCGCCCCAACAGTCTGAAGGGCCCGCTGGGCCTGTGGGTCACGTCCAAGGACTACCGCGACCTGGCGATGGTCAAGCGCACGTGGCGTGGACGCAGGGCGTCGCTGGTCGCCGCGTGGCGCGTGTCGTCGAACATGATCCGCCGCCGCCACATGTCGACCGGTGGTCGCGCGCTGGTCGCCCGTATGCGCATGGCGCTCGAGGATGCCGGCGTCCCGCTGTGGCTGAAGACGTCGATGACGGACCTGATCGTCGACGACCGGGGTGCCGTCGTCGGCGCCACCGTCGAGAAGGACGGCACGCTCGTGCGCATCGGTGCCCGCAAGGGCGTCCTGCTCGCGACCGGTGGCTTCGACCACAACGACGAGATGCGCGCGAAGTACCTTCCCGAGCACGGCATCGAGAACATCAGTGCCGGCGCCCGGGAGAACGTCGGTGACGGCATCGTCGCCGGCCAGAAGCTCGGTGCGGCCGTCGATCTCATGGACGACGCCTGGTGGATGCCGTCGATCAAGCACCCGATGGGTGCGGTCATCCCGCTCGTGTCCGAGCGCTCCATCCGCCGTCGGTGATCGTCGACCAGGACGGCAAGCGCTTCACCAACGAGTCGGCGCCGTACGTGAACTTCGTGCACGACCAGATCGACGGCGGTCACGTCCCGGCGTACTTCGTCATGGACAGCAAGGCCCGTTCGCGGTACCCGTTCGCGCAGGTGCTGCCGGGCGCCCCGTTCCCGCAGGGCTTCTACGACCAGGGCATCGTCCACAAGGCGAACTCGCTGAGCGAGCTGGCCGAGAAGATCGGTGTCCCGCCGCAGAACCTGGTCGAGACCGTCGACCGGTTCAACGGCTACGCCCGCACGGGCAAGGACGAGGAGTTCGGCCGCGGCGACAGTGCGTACGACCGGTACTACGGCGACCCGACGATGAAGAACCCGGCCATGGACGAGATCGTCAAGGCCCCGTTCTACGCCGTCCACATCGAGGCCGGCGACCTCGGCACCAAGGGCGGTCTCGTGACCGATGCCGAGGCTCGCGTGCTGCGCGAGGACGGCACCCCCATCGACGGCCTGTACGCGACCGGCAACACCGCCGCGTCCGTCATGGCCAACGAGTACGCCGGCGCAGGCGCCACCATCGGACCGTCGATGATCTTCGGTTACGTGGCCGCGAACCACGTCGCCGACAGCGATGTCCGGCGCGTCGACGGCCCCGGCACGAAGCAGTCAGGGAAAGTTCCCGAGTGACCACTGAGCGGGACTGAGAAACCGGCTCTGACGTGGCCGAATCCCAGTCCCGCTGAGCGGGAGGTGTTTTGTTCTCCCGGCCGGATTCCTGGGACCGTTCCACACACACGATCAGCGCGATCGAAAGAGCGTTGGTCCCCACTCGCACCAGGAGGGCGCGATGCTCGATCGTCTGCCACTGACGACGGGCCACGCCGGTGCTCACCCCAGCTTCCTCATGCATGCCGATTTGCATGCCAAGCGTCACGGCATCGCCGAGAATCTCATCGAGCCCGGTGGCCGCAAGCTTGTCGGAGGACAGGAAGACCAGCTGATCGAGAAGGCAGTCGGTCTGGCCACAAAGTATTAGACCCGCGTCGTCGTAGGGTCGAGAGAGAGCTGATAGCTATGGGTCAGGTTTTGGACAACGTCATGCAGTTCGCGGACGAGATCCGCGAAGGCGCCGTCGAGGGCGAGAAGCTCATGCGCCTCTCGGACGGCAACGCCAAGCGTGTCCGCGACGCCGGCGTCATCCGCATGCTGCAGCCGAAGGAGTTCGGCGGCCTCGAGTCCCACCCGCGTGAGTTCGCCGAGACGGCCATGGCCCTCGGCGCCGTCGACGGCTCCACCGGCTGGGTCTCCGGCATCGTCGGTGTGCACCCGTGGGAGATGGCTTTCTTCGATCCCAAGGCGCAGCAGGAGGTCTGGGGCGAGGACGTCGACACCTGGATCGCGTCGCCGTACGCCCCATGGGTATCGCGGTGCCGGTCGACGGCGGCTACATCCTGAACGGCCGCTGGTCGTTCTCCACCGGCAACGACCACTGCGAGTGGGTCATGATCGGTGCCCTCGTCGGTGACCAGAAGGGTGTCCCGACCGGCCAGATCCTGCACGTGCTGGTTCCCAAGGCGGACTACACCGTCGACCACGACAGCTGGAACGTCGTCGGCCTGCGCGGCACCGGTTCGAAGGACTTCACCGTCAAGGACGCCTTCATCCCCGAGTACCGCACGATCGACTCCGAGATCGTCCTCAGCGGCAACGGCTGGCGCCACGCGGGCCGCGACGAGACCCTGTACAAGTTCCCGTTCTCCTGCATCTTCCCGCTCGGCATCTCCTCGTCGCTGATCGGCATGTGCGAGGGCGGTCTCGCGCTGTACATCGCCGCGCAGAAGGAGCGCGTCGCGGTGACCGGTGTCCCGATCAAGGAGGACCCGTACGTCCTCTACGCCATCGGTCAGGCCGCCGACGAGATCAACGCGTCGCGGGTGGCGATCCTCGAGACCGTCGACCGTTTCTCGGACGAGGCGGAGAAGGGCCAGGAGGTCACCTTCGAGGAGCGTGCGATCGGCCGCCGCACCCAGACCAACGCCGCGTGGCGCGCTGTCAGCGCCCTCGACGAGATCTTCGCTCGCGCCGGCGGCGGTGCGATGAAGGTGACGCTGCCGCTGCAGCGCTTCTGGCGTGACGCGCACGTCGGCCTGACCCACGCGATCCACGTGCCCGGCTCGATCAACCACGCGTCGGCACTGACCCAGCTCGGTGGTGAGCCGCAGGGCATCCACCGCTCGATGATCTAGTTCGAACCCACCTGTATCACTCACTCAGGGACGGATTGATATGACGGACATTCGGGGTCTCGGTTACCTCAGAATTCAGACCCAGGACATCGCGCGCTGGCGTGAACTCGTCGTCGACGGCCTCGGCATGGCGATCGGCTCGGGTCCCGATCCGGACGGCCTCTACCTGCGGCTCGACGAGCGGCGTGCGCGCCTGATCGTCCTGCCGGGCGAGTCCGACAAGGCACTGGCGGTCGGCTGGGAGGTGCGCGACCAGTTCGCGCTGCAGCGCGTCCGCGAGGCAGTCGAGAAGGCCGGCATCGCAGTCGAGGAGCTTTCCCTCGAAGAGGCCGACTACCGCGACGCCGAGAAGGTCATCGCGTTCGACGACCCGGCCGGCACCCGCGTCGAGGTCTTCTTCGGCCCGGTCCTGGACCACAGCCCGGTCGTGACGCCGCACGGCGGCCAGTGGGTCACCGGCCCGCAGGGCCTCGGCCACGTCGTGCTGCCGTCGGCGAAGTTCGCCGAGTCGTACGCCTTCTACACCGAGGTGCTCGGCTTCCTGCCGCGCGGCGCGATCCGGCTGCAGGACGGCGTCAGCCGCGTCCGCTTCCTCGGCGTCAACCAGCGCCACCACAGCCTCGCGCTGTGCCCGGCGCCGCCGACCGAGGAGCCCGGCCTGGTCCACCTCATGACCGAAGTGTCCACGCTGGACGCCGTCGGCCAGGCACTGGACCGTGTCGCAAACCTCGGCTTCACGATCTCCTCGACCCTGGGTCGCCACACGAACGACAAGATGGTGTCGTTCTACGTGCGCGCACCCGGAGGCTGGGACCTGGAGTTCGGCACCGAGGGCATGCTGGTCGACGAGACCTTCTACACCGCCGAGGAAATCACGGCGGACAGCTACTGGGGCCACGACTGGTCGGCCTCGGAGCCGCTGAAGGCGTTCATCCCGAAGGCGTGATCGCCCGGTAGGTGATGCTCGACGAGAAGGGGCCCCGCACGGATTCGTCCGTGCGGGGCCCCTTCTCGTTCGCTGTGCCGGTTGCTCGTCAGATGGGCAGGTCGAGTGAACGTGCGAGAGTCGGCCACGCCTTCGGCAGCCGGTCCCGCCAGTACGACCAGCCGTGGATGCCGATCGGTTCGTAGTCGACCGTGGCGGGAATCTTCAGCTTGGCGAGCCGATCGTCGAGCTCGTGGGTGCAGGCGTTGGCCGCGACCTCCATGGGGCCACCGATGAACACCCGGTCGAACCAGTCGGACTTCGCGGGATCCTCGTACTCGCCGGGCACGCCCGACCCCACCGAGAGGTAGATGTCCATGCCGCGCAGCGCCTCCGCGTTGCGCACCGAGTCGTGGGCAGCCCATTCGGGTCCGCCGATCTTGCCCCACAGGTTCGCGATGTCGCCGCCGCGCGACGACACGGTCGCTTGTACGGTGAGCCGCCCCAGGTCGTCGGTGGCCGAGTAGCAACCGCTGAACGCCGCGATGCCGCGGTACATCCCGGGATGCCGGTGCGCGAGCATCATCGCGCCCTGCGACCCCATCGAGATACCGAGCAGCGACTTCACGCCGTTCGTGCGCAGCCGGGCGTCGAGCAGCGGCGGCAGTTCCTCGGTGATGAAGGTTTCCCACTTGTGCAGTCCGACGCCAGGATCGATCCGGTCCCAGTCGGTGTACAGCCCGGACACACCACCGTTGAGCATCACGACGTTGACGTTCTTGTCCGCGAAGAACGTCGGGACCCCGCCCATCGTGACCCAGCCGCTGGTGTCCTCGCCGGCGTCGACGCCCTCGAGCGCGTAGATCGACGGGCGCGGCACCGAGTTGTCCTTGGGTAGGAGCACTTCCACCCCGACCTCGCGGCGCAGTGCCGGTGAGGCGACAGTGAAGCGCACCAGCTGATCGGTCTTGTGCTCCTCGCCGGTGATGGCGGCGGTCGTGATGTCGTCGCGCAGCGGCGGCAGCGGCGGATGCTCGTTCTGCAGCGCGGGCGGGATCACCGACCCGGCGCTCACGCTGCCGTTGTCGGAGCTGGCGGCCGCGCTGCCGCTCGACCCGGCAGCGGCGCTGCCGAGGCTGCCGGCGCCGGTGCTGCCGGGTGCGGCCACCGCCTCCCCGGCCAGCGGCAACGCGACCAGTGCCGCGAGCGACGCGCCGAGCAGCCCCGCTGCAGCCGGCGTCGAGCAACGCGTCTCGGATATGAACCCCACATGGAGAAAATCCCCCCTACAGTCTTGGATCGAGCGCCCTGACCGTACCGCGCCATTCGGACAGGCGTTCCCGAGTCGCCGGAATCGGGAACCGGACGGGACTACACTGCGGCCGCATGGCGGACGTCCGCGTGGGCATCTCCGGGTGGGTGTACCCGGGGTGGCGCGGCGGCTTCTATCCGGCCGGACTCGTGCATCGCGACGAGTTGCAGTACGCCGCCGAGCACCTGACATCGATCGAGATCAATGGGTCTTTCTACGCGCTACAGAAGCCCTCGAGCTTCGCGAAGTGGCGCGACGAGACCCCCGACGGATTCGTGTTCGCGGTCAAGGGCGGCCGGTACATCACCCACGTGCGCAGGCTCCTGGACGTCGAGGTCCCCCTCGCGAACTTCTTTGCGTCGGGCGTGCTCGGCCTGCGTGACAAGCTCGGGCCGATCCTGTGGCAGTTGCCGCCGAACATGCATTTCGACGCGGATCGTCTCGACACGTTCCTGGCGCAACTGCCACGGACCACCACCGCCGCGTGCACCCTCGCCGAGCGCCGCGACGACAAACTGTCCGACGACCGCGTCCTCGCCGTCACCGACGCCGATCGTCCGATCCGGCACGCGCTCGAGGTGCGGCACCCGAGTTTCGCCGCGCCCGACGTCGTCTCGATCGCGCGCGAGCACGGCGTCGCGCTGGTGCTCGCCGACACCGCGGGCCGGTATCCGCGCATCGACGAACGCTGCGCCGACTTCGCGTACGCACGCCTGCACGGCGACGCGGAACTGTATGCCAGCGGTTACACCGACGCCGCTCTGGACGAGTGGGCCGCGAAGGTGCGCGGCTGGACCGACGACGGGCTGGACGCCTTCGTCTACTTCGACAACGACATGAAGGGTTACGCGCCGTTTGACGCGATGGCGTTGCTGAGTCGTCTCGGATGAGCCGACTGGATCACGCGATGCGCTCGAACACGGCGGCCAGGCCCTGGCCGCCGCCGATGCACATGGTCTCGAGGCCGTAGCGGGCCTCGCGTCGGTCCATCTCGCGGAGCAGGGTCGCGAGGATGCGGGCACCGGTCGCGCCCACGGGGTGGCCGAGCGAGATGCCCGAGCCGTTGGGGTTGAGCCGGGCGTCGTCAGGTGCGAGGCCCCAGGTGCGGGTGACGGCGAGGGCCTGGGCGGCGAAGGCCTCGTTGAGTTCGATGACGTCCATGTCGGCGAGGGTGAGACCCCGGCGGGCGAGGGCCTTCTCTGTCGAGGGGACGGGGCCGATGCCCATCGTGCGCGGCGGCACCCCGGCGACGGCCCAGCTCGCGAGCCGGGCGAGGGGACGCAGGCCGAGCGCCGCGGCCTTCTCTTCGGTGGTGACGATCGCGATGGCGGCGCCGTCGTTCTGGCCGCTCGCGTTGCCGGCCGTGACGGTGGAGTCGGGGTCGACCTTGCCGCGGATGGGGCGGAGCTTGGCGAGGGACTCGAGATTCGTGTCGGCGCGCGGGTGCTCGTCGGTGTCGACGATCAGCGGGTCACCCTTGCGCTGCGGGACCGCCACCGGGACGATCTCCTGCGCGAAGACGCCGCTGCGCTGCGCGGCGACCGCGCGCTGGTGCGACTGGACGGCGAGCGCGTCCTGGTCGCCTCGGCTGATGGAGAATTCGGCGCGCAGGTTCTCGGCGGTCTCGATCATGCCGCCGGGCACCGGGTAGTTGCGGCCGCCGGCGGTGACGCGGGCGCGTGCCAGCCGGTCGTTGAGGGCGAGCGACTCGCCGCGGACGCCGTAGCGCATTCCGGTGGCGTAGAACTCGGCCTGGCTCATCGACTCGACACCGCCAGCGAGGACGAGGTCGCTGCCACCGGACTGGACCTGCATGACGGCCTGGATGATCGCCTGCAGACCGGAACCGCAGCGACGGTCCACCTGCAGGCCCGGGACGTCCACGCCCAGTCCGGCGTTGAGGGCGGCGATACGGCCGATCGCGGGGGCCTCACCGCCGGGGGAGGCCTGGCCGAGGATCACGTCGTCGATGTCGGCTCCGGAAATGCCGGTGCGCGAGACGAGTTCGGTGATGACGGTGGCCGCGAGGTCCTCGGGTACGATGTCCCGGAAGACACCGCCGAAGCGGCCGACGGGCGTGCGGAGCGGTTCGCAGATGACTGCGTCAGGCATGTCTGTTTCCTTGGGGCGAAGGCGAAGGCGAGGGCGAAGGCGATTGCGTCCGGGTGCGGGCGAGAACGATCACGATACGACCAGGGTGACGGTTTCGGCGATCAACGCAGGTTTGTCACCGCCCTCGATCTCGATGACGTATCGGACTGTCAGAAAGATGCCCACGGACTCCTCACGGCACTCGACGATCGTGGCGGTTGCGCGGATCCGACTTCCGACCCGCACGGGGGTCGGGTAGCGAACCTTGTTGCTGCCGTAGTTCACTCGTGCCGAGCCGGCCGTGATCGTGTAGAGCTCGGCGGCGAAGGCCGGTAGGAGCGACAGCGTCAGATAGCCGTGCGCGATCGTGGTGCCGTATGGGCCGAGGCTGCGCGCTCGGGATCGCAATGGATCCACTGGTGATCGCTCGTTGCGTCGGCGAACAGGTCGACACGGTCCTGATCGACAGTGATCCAGGCGCTCGGACCGATCTGCTCTCCGAGCGCGCCGCGGATCAGATCGACACTGTCGAAAATTCGGGGGACATACTGTTTCGACTCCTGTATGGATCTGTCAGATGTGACGGCCGCCGGTTACTTCAGCGACAGTGCCGGTCATGTATGAGGACATGTCGGACGCGTAGAAGAGCGCGACCGACGCCACCTCCGCCGGCTCGCCGGCTCGTTGCATCGGGATCTCGGCCATCTTCTGATCCCACGCCTTCTGGGGCATCGCCTCGGTCATCGCGGTCCGAATGAGACCGGGCTGAATGGCATTGATCCGCACTCCCACGTGCGCTACCTCCTTGGCAGCTGCCTTGGTCAGTCCGACGATGCCGGCCTTGGCGGCCGAGTAGTTCGTCTGGCCGATGAAGCCGACCTTTCCGGAGATCGACGACAGATTGATGATCGATCCGCCACCCGATTCCCGCATGATCGCCGCGGCCTGCCGGGTGCCGTTCCAACAGCCGCGAAGGTGGACCCGGATGACGTCGTCGAACTGGTCTTCCGTCATCTTTCGCATGGTCGCATCACGCGTGATACCCGCATTGTTGACCATGATGTCGAGCGATCCGAACGTGTCTGTCGCCGTCTGCAGGAGGCGCGCAACATCGTTCGAGGAGGTGACATCGCATTGGACGCCCAGGGCCTCCTGGCCCGCATCCTCCGCAGCTTCCTTCGCTTTCGCTCCATCCAGATCGCCGATCACGATCCGAGCACCGTGACGCGCGAAGGTGTGCGCAATCGCGAGCCCGATGCCCTGTGCGCCTCCGGTGATCACTGCAGTGCGGCCTGTCAACATGTGTGTTCTCCTCCGGTTACGTGGGCGTGTCAGCGGTTCTGGACCATTTGGTGGTTCTCGGCCTGGAGTACGTCACCGCGACCGATCAGGGCGTTGGCGGCATCGGTGTCCAGTCCGGATTCGATCAGCAGCGCACAAGTGTGCTGGCCGAGAGCCGGCACGTCTCCCATCCGCGCTTCGACATCCGTGAAAGTTGCCGGCGGAAGCAAGGCTTCGATGTCGGCGTGTTCGGTTCCGATCCTTCGCCAGCGATCGCGTGCGCGCAGCTGTGGATGTTCGACGACTTGATCGAGTTCCTTGATCTGCGCGGCGGGGATACCTGCGGCGGCGAGCTTTGCATCCAGGTCTACAGTGGACCACTGGACGGTGCCCGCTGCGACGATTGCGTCGCATTCGGATCGGTGCTGGACCCGCTGCATGTTGGTGGCGAATCGAGGGTCGTCGGCGAGTTCGGGCATCCCGAGCACCTCGGTAACCAGTGCGCGCCACCCTCGGTCGGTCTGAATACCGATCAGCACTTGGCCGTCGCTGGTCGGGAACGCATCATAGGGCGCGATCGAGCTGTGGCTCAATCCCATACGCGGCGGCTGGCTTCCGGTGTGCATCTGCGTGTACAACGCGTGCCCCATCCATTCCACTGTGGCTTCGAGCATCGAAACCTCGATGGTGGCGCCTTCGCCGGTACGCCACCGGCGTAGCAGTGCGGCCAGAATCGATTGTGCGCAATACACTCCCGAAGCGATGTCCGCGCACGGGATGCCGGTCTTCACGGCGGTTTCGGGGGTGCCAGTGATCGAGATCAGGCCTGCCTCCGCTTGGATCAGCATGTCGTACGCCTTGCGATGTTCCAGCGGGCCACCGCTTCCGAATCCCGAGAGGTTCACCACGATCAGTTCGGGATGGCTCGATCGCAAATCTCGGGCTCCGAACCCCAGCCGCTCGGCTGCTCCAGGAGCGAGGTTCTGCACGAAGACGTCGGCCTGGTCGACGAGCCGGCGGACGGCGTCGCGGCCGTCGCTGCTCTTGAGATCGACTGCGAGAGATTCCTTGCCCCGGTTGAGCCACACGAAGTGTGCACCGGTGCCGTGGACGACGTGATCGTAGCCCCGTGCAAGGTCACCGCCGTCCATACGCTCGACCTTGATGACCCGGGCGCCGAGATCGGCGAGGTGACGCGTGGCGATCGGTGCGGCCACCGCTTGTTCGAGAGCGACGACGGTGACGCCGTCGAGTGGAAGCATCATCGGACCGCCCGCTGCGCGGACCGCACGAGCCCGCCGCCGATGATCAGGCGCTGGATCTCGCTGGTGCCCTCGTACAGTCGTAGCAATCGGACGTCGCGGTAGATCCGCTCGACCGCAGTCTCCCGCATGTCGCCGCTACCGCCGTGCACCTGTACCGCCAGATCTGCAACCTTGCCGACCATCTCCGTGCAGTACAGTTTGGCGACCGACGGGGCGATTCTGCGGTCCTCACCGGACACCCACTTCGCGGCGGCGTCGCGCACCAGTGCGCGACCGGCCATCACTCCGGTCTGCTGGTCTGCGAGCATCGCCTGCACCAGCTGGAAGTTCCCGATCGGCGTTCCTCCCTGCGTCATGGTCGCGGCACAGGTGACGGACTCGTCGAGTGCGCGTTGCGCCTGCCCGACGGACAGGGCGGCGATGTGCACCCGACCCCGAGCGAGCGAGGTCATCGCCGCCCGGTACCCGACGTCCTCGCTGCCACCGACGAGGGCGGATGCCGGCACCCGGACGTCGCTGAAGTGGACGTCCGCCGTCCAGGAACCTTCCTGACCCATCTTGTGGTCCTTCTTGCCGACCGAGAGTCCCGGTGTGTCTGCGGGTACGAGGAACACGGCGATGCCGGTGCCGGTGGAGTCGGCAGGGCGGGTGCGTGCGAACACCACGAACAGGTTTGCCAGGGGTGCGTTGGTGATGAACCGCTTCTCCCCGTTGATGATCCAGTCGTCACCCTCCCGCACGGCCTTCGTGCGCAGCCCTGCCGGATTCGATCCGGCGCCGGGCTCGGTCAGGGCGAACGACGCCACCACCTCGCCTGAGGCGATTCCGTCGAGCCAGCGGGCCTTCTGGTCGTCGGTGCCGAACCCGACCAGAACCTGGCCGGCGATTCCGTTGTTGGTGCCGAACATGGAGCGCAGCGACAATGCCGTGTAGCCGAGCTCCATTGCCAGCTCGACGTCTTGGGCGAGGTCGAGCCCGATCCCGCCCCACTGCTGCGGGATCGCGTAGCCGAACAGGCCCATCTCTTGGCCATGCTGCGGATGTCGTCGGGGATCGCGTTGGTGTCGGCGATCTCCCGCTCGCGCGGCACCACCACACCGCGCACGAATCCGCGGACCTGCTCGAGGATCTCGGCGAAGACGTCATCGGGTACGTCGGAATTGGTGTCCATGGGATCACTATCGCCCAGCATATTATGATCAGTCCAATACCTAATACGATATTCTGTGATACTCGTTCTGTATTAATGGAGGTATGGGTGTGGATGTCGACGCGCTGCGGTCCTTCCTGGCGGTAGCCGAGGAACTGCACTTCCGGCGCGCCGCCGAGAAGTTGCATGTTGCACAGCCGCCGCTCAGTCGAACGATCAAGCAACTCGAACGTGAGCTCGGAACAGTGCTGTTCGAGCGAAGCACCCGGTCGGTGAAGCTCACAGCGAGCGGTGAAGCGCTCGTCGGTCCAGCCAAGGACGTCCTCGAGGCGGTACGGCGCGCCGAGGCGGCAGTGCGCGCCGCCGACGAAGGAGAGGTTGGACTGGTGCGAATTGCCTTCGCTGGAGCATCGACTCACCGTCTCGTCGCCAGGCTCGCGAGGGTGGTGCGGTCCCAACGGCCGGGGATCCAGCTCGAGTTGTCCAGTCAGAATTTTGCCCAGCCGGCGATGAAGCGACTCGTCCACGGCGACACGGACCTCGCCCTGGGGCGTTGGGATGTCATTCCTGCGGACGTATCGGCGGAAGTGGTGATGCGGGATTCTCTGGTCGTGGCGTTGCCTGCGACTCATCCTCTGGCCGCTGCTCGCCGAGTATCGATTGCGCAGCTCGCCGACGAGTCCTTCGTCTCGCTTCCGCCGCACGAGGGTGCCGTTCTCCCCGATCGACTCCGACTTCTTGCACACACCAACGGATTTGTCGCCGATGTCGTCCAGGTAGCTCCGGACACGCAGACGGCGTTGGCGCTTGTGAGCGCCGAGGTCGGTTGCCATCTGACGTTGGCGTCCGTGGCTCGTAACGTCACCGATCCCCACGTCGTGTTCGTTTCGCTCGACGAGAGCGCACCCGATGTCGATCTTCGGGTCGCGTGGCGACGAGGGGACGCCAATCCCGCACTCCATGCTGTGCTCTCCGTGGTGATCGGGTTCGCGGACGACGTCGCGGTCTCCTGACGCCGTCAGGTGGGATAGGAGAGAACCTCCGGTCGGGGTAGGCCTCAGCCCACCCCGACCGGAGGCTCTCGCCGAATCCGACGGCTTCTACACAGATGCCGGATCCCGGAGGACGATCCTCCCGGGCACGCCTCCCTGCACAAGCCTGTCCAGCGCCGCGTTGACCGAAGGCGCGTCCAGGTCGTGCTCGAGGATCGGAATGTTGGGCAGGGCATCAGCCTTCGCAAGATCCACGAGAGCGCGAAGCTCGCCGAGAGTTCCGACGAAGCTTCCGCTCAGCTCCAACATCTTCAGCGCCATCAGTGCCGTGGGCACGACGAGTTCGCCGCCGAACAGGCCGACCTGCACCAGCTTTCCGCCTTTGCGCAGTGCGTCGAAGGCAGCCGTTCCGGTGTCGCCATTGTTGACGAAATCGATGACGGCAGTAACCGGGCCACCACATGCTTCGATAATCTGCTTGGCCGCGGACTTACCTGACTGGACGGTCTTGGTGGCGCCCAGCTCGATCGCGATCTGCAGATTCTGCTCGGATACGTCTACGGCACAGATCTCTTCGTGGCCGAGTGCCTTCAGGGTGGCGATGGCGGTGAGGCCGACCCCTCCGGCGCCGATAACGACGATCGGCTCCTCGGTGGGTAGAGGCAGGACCTTGTTGACTGCGCTGTAGGCCGTCAAGCCCGAGCATGCAAGGGTTGCCGCCCACGACATGTCGAGCCCGGTGATGTCGATCAGGTACTTCGCATCCGGAACGACGATGTGGTCGGCGTATCCACCGGGTCGTGCGACCCCGAGATTCTGCCCGTTCGGGCAATCGTTGTCCCGGTCTTCCTGGCAGTGGTGGCATTTCCCGCAGCCGATCCAGGGGTACACGAGTCGCACGTCACCGACCTCGAGCCCACGGACGTTGTCTCCGATCTGCTCGACCACGCCGACCACTTCATGTCCCATGACGAGTGGATAGCTGATCCCGCGGTCGGTCAGACGCATCTTGCCCCGACTTCCCAGGTCGTACCCGCCCTCACGCAGATGCGTGTCGGTATGGCAGACCCCGGAACGGATCACCTTCAACAGCACTTCGTCGCCCATCGGCCGGGACGTCGGCAGATCGAGCTCCGTGACAGCTGAACTCTCTTCGGCAATGGCGAATGCACGCATCTCTCGCTCCTTCAAGTGTGTAACCCGGACGTGCCGCGCGGTGTGCAATGCACGGACCTGCAGCGGAATCCGTTGGCTGGGACGTCGGACGGTCGGAATGTCAACCCATCGTGATCGACGGCTCGAGCCCTCGGTTGTTCCACTTCGGAACAACCAACGCGTTCACGGGTGGCCGAATGTAGAGCGGTCAGCACGCCGAGGCGCTGCTGGCGGTGGCCAAGTGCATGAGTGAATCGAGGAACTGATGAGTAACTACGTCACCACGAATCCTGTGACCGGTGAGTGTCTGCGTGAGTTCGCCCGCGCGACCGACGACGAGATTACCGCTGCGCTCGCCAGTTCCGATGCGGCGTACCGGCAGTGGCGGGCGACCTCGCCGCAGGAGCGTTCCGACACGCTCCGGACCGTCGCTAAGGTGTGGCGTGAGCGTGCCGACGAGCTCGCCTCGATCCTGACCATGGAGATGGGCAAGCCGATCGCACAGGCGCGCGGCGAGGTAGCGTTGTGCGCCAATATCTTTGAATACTATGCCGAGAATGGATCGGCGTTCCTGGAGGAAGAGGTACTGGGAATCGCCGGCGGTGGTACGGCGGTGGTCCGGACGGAAGCGATCGGTCCGCTCGTCGGGATCATGCCGTGGAACTACCCCTACTATCAGGTCGTGCGGTTCGCCGCGCCGAATCTGATGCTCGGCAACACGGTGATGGTCAAGCATGCCTCCAACTGCCCGCAGGCAGCCCTGGCAATCGAAGCGCTGTTCGCCGAGGCAGGATCGCCCGAAGGGGTGTACGTCAACGTCTTTGCCGACAACGCGCAGGTGGCGGAGATGATCGCGGATCCGCGGGTCCAGGGCGTATCACTGACGGGGTCCGAGCGAGCCGGGTCGGCGGTCGGCGAGATTGCCGGCCGGCACATGAAGAAGGTTGTTCTCGAACTCGGCGGATCCGACCCGTTCCTGGTCCTCGACGACTCCGACCTCGATGCCACCGTCGCCGCTGCAGTGAACAACCGGATGACCAACGGGGGACAGGCGTGCACGGCGTCGAAGCGATTCATCGTGGTCGACGACGTCTACGAGAGGTTCCTCGACGCATTCACGGAAGCGATGCGCCGAATGGTGCCCGGCGACCCGTCCGATCCCGCGACGGCGTTCGGGCCGCTGTCCTCGTCCGGAGCGGTCGATGAGCTCGCCGAGCAGGTGGAGGATGCGATCGCCAAGGGCGCGCGGCTGCTGACCGGCGGGCGGCGGCATGGCCAGTCGGGCGCGTTCTACAAGGCGACGGTGCTGGCTGATGTGACCCCGGAGATGCGGGCCTACAGCGAGGAGTTGTTCGGGCCCGTCGCGGTGGTCTACCGCGTCGCGTCGGAGGAGGCGGCGGTCACTCTGGCCAACGAGTCCGTCTTCGGCCTTGGCGCAGCGATCTTCACCTCCGATCCCGAACAGGGTCGTCGTGTCGCCGAACGACTCGAGGTGGGCATGGCTTGGGTCAACGGCACCAGCAAGAGCTCCCCGGATCTGCCGTTCGGCGGGGTCAAACGCTCCGGCGTGGGACGCGAACTCGGTCGGTACGGGTTCGACGAATTCTCCAACAAGAAGCTGATCAGGACTGTGCGCTGACGCCCAGATCGACGTCGTCTTGCAGCGACTGATGCAGTCCTGCAAGGAAATGCGCCGATCGACGTTTCAGATCGGAACGACTACGAGCACCGATCCGGGCGCACAGTGAGTGCAGTCCAAGCGCTTCTCGCCAATCAGGTTCGAGAAGCTCCGAAGAATCGAACAGGAGAATCGAAATGTCGATCAATTCCGAGAATCCGCCGAAGGTGAACTCTCCGGAATCGGAGTTCCTGCGGGACCTCTACGCCGACTGGGATCAGATCCTCAACAACACAACGGATCTCACGACGCGGCTCTTCCGCAGCATTTTCGACGAGTGGCACCAGCCGACCCGAGAGCCCGAGGAGGTCACGTACAAGGAAGGCGTCCTCGGTGGTGTTCCCGGGATCTGGGCACTGCCGGTCGGTGCGGATCGATCCAAAGTCCTGCTGTACACCCACGGAGGCGGATTCTCAGTGGGATCCGCCTCGAGCCATCGTAAGCTCGCCGGCCACGTCGCCAAAGCCCTTGGCGCAACTGCCTTCGTTCTCGACTATCGGCGCGCCCCGGAGCACCCGCACCCGGCTCAGCTCGAGGATGGCGTGGCCGTTTTCGAAGCACTCGTCGCCGCGGGGATCGATCCCAGCGACATCACGACCATTGGTGACTCGGCCGGCGGAAATCTCGCGGTGAGTATCCCGCTCGCCTTGCGGAAGCTGGGCCGCCCACTGCCGGGACAGGTCATCGCCTTCTCGCCGTGGATCGACATGGAGAACAAGGGCGAAACCCTTGTGTCCAACAACGATACCGATGCCCTGATCACCGTGCCGCTGCTCGAAGGGATGATCGCCGGCGTTCTCGGCGATACCGTGCGACCCGACGAGCCCTTGGCAAACCCCCTCTACGCGGACTTCGCCGGGTTCCCCCGCCTGTACATCAATGCCGGTTCCGTCGAAGCGCTGCTCGACAACGCCACTCGGCTTGCCGACCGAGCCAATGCGGCAGACGTCGACGTCACGCTGTCGGTCGTCGAAGGGATGCAGCACGTCTTCCCCTTCCTGGCCGGCCGCGCGACCGAGGCCGACGAGGAAATCAACCGTATTGCCGAGTGGTACCGCAAGTGACCCACTGCCTGGTCACACTTTCCGCTCTCCGCACCGCAAGGAGTTACACCCATGACTGACCCAGACGTCCGGAGCGACTATGACGCCATCGTCGTCGGCACCGGATTCGGCGGCATCTACATGCTGCACAAGCTCCGCAACGAACTCGGGCTCTCGGTCCGTGCCTTCGACAGGGCGGGAGGTGTCGGCGGGACTTGGTATTGGAATCGGTACCCCGGTGCGCTGTCCGATACCGAAGGATTCGTGTACCGCTATTCCTTCGACAAGGACCTGTTGCAGGAATCGGAGTGGAAGACCCGGTACCTGAGGCAGCCGGAGATCCTGGCGTACCTGGAAGGCGTCGTAGACCGGTATGACCTGGCCAAGGACATCCAGCTGAACACGGGCGTCGAATCCGCGCACTTCGACGAGTCGTGCGGGGTATGGCGCGTCGGCACCGACACCGGTGATACGTTCACGGCGAAGTACCTCGTCACCGCACTGGGGCTGCTGTCGGCGACCAACCTGCCGAACATCAAGGGCAGGGACTTGTTCGAAGGCGAGCTGTACCACTCCGGAGCCTGGCCCGAGGCTCATGACTTCACCGGCAAGCGGGTCGGCGTGATCGGAACCGGCTCCACCGGAATCCAGCTCATTACCGCGCTTGCCCCGCAGGTCGAACATCTGACGGTCTTCCAGCGGTCACCGCAGTACAGCGTCCCGGCTGGCAATGGGCCGCTCGCCGGCGAGGTCGTGGAGGCCCTCAAGGCCAACTACGACAAGATCTGGGACGATCTCCGTTCTTCGTCGGTCGCGTTCGGATTCAAGGAGAGCAGCGTCCCCGCGATGAGCGTGTCCGAGGAGGAACGCCGGAAGGTGTTCCAGGAATCGTGGGACATCGGCGGCGGATTCCGATTCATGTTCGGCACCTTCTGCGATGTCGCGACCGATCCGGCCGCGAATGCTGCTGCCGCAGAGTTCATCCGAAGCAAGATCACCGAGATCGTCGATGATCCCGAGACCGCCCGGAAGCTGACGCCGACCGACCTGTACGCGAAGCGTCCTATCTGCGACTCCGGCTACTATGCGACGTTCAATCGCAACAACGTCTCGCTCGTTTCCGTCAAGGAAACGCCGATCCTGGAAATGACACCCAAGGGCATCCGGACCGAGGACGGGGTCGAGCACGAGCTCGACGTGCTGGTGTTCGCGACCGGATTCGACGCCGTCGATGGCAACTACACCCGCATGGACATCCGTGGCCGCGCAGGGGAGTCGATCAACGCGCACTGGCAGGGCGGACCCACCAGCTACCTCGGGGTCTCGACCACTGGCTTCCCCAACATGTTCATGATTCTCGGACCCAACGGTCCGTTCACCAACCTGCCGCCGAGCATCGAGGCTCAGGTCGAGTGGATCGCCGATCTGATCGGTAACGCGGAGCGCGGGAGGGTGGTCACGGTCGAGCCCACCCGGGAAGCAGAAGATGCCTGGACACAGACGTGTCGAGAAATCGCCGACGTAACGCTGTTCCCCAAGGCACAGTCGTGGATCTTCGGTGCGAACATCCCCGGCAAGACCAACACGGTGATGTTCTACCTCGCTGGACTGGGCAACTATCGCACCACGCTCGCAGAGATTGCCGCGAACGGCTACGAAGGCTTCGCCATGCGGACCGAGGCACTCGTACGGCAGGCCTGACCAGGACTCACTCGCCGCCGGGCGGCTCGGCCGGCCATCGGGTTGCTCCGGTGGCCGGCCGAGGTGATTGCGCTCTGCCTCGACAACTTTATCGCACGTGTTCAAATATATTGCGGTGGAAACAGTTTCGCGAGAACCGAAGTGATCGGGGGTAGATCCCGTTCCTGGTCGATGCCTACACCCGTCACGACTTCCCGGGTTGGCCTGCGTCATTCTCGAGCAGCGCGAGCATCCGTCGGGCTACAGGCCGCGCTGACAGGACGCTGCGTAGCGTAAAAGTCCTATATCGCAAAGAGATTCACCCACTAGTCATATCGGGACAACGCGTAGACAAACGTACGACCGTTCGTCTATCGTATGTGACGACCGCTACACCGGCGATGCGATCGTTGGAGTCGCCAGCGTTCCCCACACGAGGTTCCGCCGAGTTGCCCAGTGCACATGAAGAAGCGGTCCTCTGCGCCATCTCAGAACCTTCCCAACGTGACACAAGAGGTGAACCATTGGTGCTTCCTGATGAACCCACCGTCGACTGGAGTCGACTCTGGAGCAGCCCATCGATGCTCCGCCTACGCCGAGACCGCCGCAGCTTCTTCCTCTGTGCTTGGCCGATCTATGCGGTCTTCTTCTGTTCACTACTGGGCGTTACCGCTTTCGCGCCAGGCCTGACCGCGCAGCGACCGGTCCCGGGACTCAGCGTCGGACTGATCCTTGCGCTGTTCTACGTCGTCGTCGTCATGGCGCTGAGCGTCTGGTACGTACGCCGTGCCCGACATTGGGACGTGCTTGCAGCGGAGGCACTTACGTCCGCGGGCGGCGCCTCACCCGAGGAGGAGATCGAACATGTCTGATGGTTTCAACACTACGGCTGTCGTGGTCAGTGTGCTGTTGCTGGGCACCACTTTCGTGGCCACCTACTTCGCTTCGCGTCGCACCCGCACCTCGGCCGAATTCTGGACTGCCGGCGGTGGAATCTCCGGTCGGAAGAACGGCATCGCCATCGCCGGTGACTTCCTTTCGTCTGCATCCCTGCTCGGCTACGCCGGCCTGGCCTACATGTATGGGATGGACGGCATCATCTACGCCGTCTTCGCGTGTGGCATCTTCCTGATGGTGCTCTTCCTCATCGCCGAGAAGCTGCGCAATCTCGGGCGGTTCACGTTCGCGGACGCTCTGGCCACCCGATTGAAGTCCGGCCCCGTGCGCGTGGTGTCCGCGATCTCCACGCTGTTCATCTGCGTCTTCTACCTCCTGGCCCAGATGGTGGCCGGTGGGGTGCTCATGGAGGCCTTGGCCGGCATCGACTTCTCGTGGGGCGTGGTCGTCGCGGCAGTGCTGATGCTCACCTACGTCCTGTTCGGCGGCATGCTTGCCACCACCTGGTTGCAGATCATCAAAGCCCTCTGCCTCATGGCCGTTGTAGCCCTGTTGGTGATCCTCGTGCTCATCCGCATCGACCCAACCCTCTCGCAGTTGTCGAGCAAGCCGTCCAGCAGAGCGGATACGGTGACCGCTATCTGTCCAGTGGCAACTCGTTCGGCGGTGCCTGGAACATCGTGTCGATGGCGGTGGCAGTGACCTTGTCTGCTGTCGGTCTGCCGCACGTTCTGATGCGGTTCTTCACGGTTCCCGACGCTGTGCAGGCGCGCAAGTCGGCGATCTGGGCCATCAGCCTGATCGGCGGATTCAACGTTCTCATCGCCTTCCTCGGTCTCGCCGCTCGTGCAGCGCTCGGTCAAGAGGGCGAAGCAGCCGCCGGAAAGGGCGGAAACTTGGCCTTGCCGTCGCTCACGGTGTGGCTCGGTGGAGGTGACGGTTTCATGGCGGACCTGCTGCTCGCGCTCGTTGTGGCGGTCTCGATCGCGACCCTGCTCGCGGTATCCGCCGGACTGGTGCTCAGCGGGTCGAGCGCGATCGCACATGATCTCTGGGCGAAGACGTTCCACCGACCCGAGAAGAAGAGATGACGGTCGGACGCATCGCAGCGGTGGCGTTGGTCATCGTCACCGTAGGGATCACGCTTGTCATCGGCGGCGCCCAGAACGTCACCTTCTTGGCGACGCTCGCCACCACTACCGCGGCCAGCGCAAACTTTCCGGTGCTCATGATGACTCTGCTGTGGCGGCGCATGCGTACTCTCGGTGCCGTCGTGGGCGCATTGTCCGGCCTGATCACGTCCCTCGCGCTGATTCTCACCGGGCCCCTCGTCTGGCCGAGTCTTGCTCCGCTGCTGTCCGATTCGCTGTCAACCACGCCCCCGTTCCCGCTGGCGTTCCCGATTCTGTTCTCGGTGCCGGCCGGATTCATCGGGTGCGTTGTCGGAAGCCTGATCAGCCGTGAAAGAGCAGACGACGAGAAGTTCGACGAGCTCCAGGTACGAGCGATCACAGGTGCCGGCTTGAATACCACTGAGACACTTGTGCATTGATGCGTTGCGGGGTCGGTAAGCGGCCGAGATCCGATTCGAAGCCGCAGAATTCCGGCTCGAGACGGCCAATATTTTGAAACAAACAATCAACGGTCGAGGAGACGCGTAAAATGACCGGTCTAGTATTCGATTCGGCAGAGCATCAGCTCATTCGGGAATCGGTCGCGAAAATTGCCGCGAAATATGGGCCCGAGTACTATCTCAACCTTGCTCGCTCGGGCGGGAAACCTGAGGAGCTGTGGCACGAACTCGGTGAGGCCGGGCTCCTGGGGGCGCACATCCCGGAAGAGTTCGGAGGCGGCGGTGCGGGCCTCACCGAGTTGGTCGTGGTGATCGAGGAGCTGGCCGCCAACGGCATTCCGATGCTTCTGCCGATCATCTCGTCTGCGATCTGCGCATGCATCATCAAGGCGCACAGCGCGCAGGAGCAGAAGTCGGAGTGGCTGTCGGGGTTGGCATCCGGTCAGCGACGCATGGCTTTCGGTCTGACTGAGCCGAATTCGGGCTCCAACAGCCACAACGTCTCCACGACTGCACGCCGCATCGACGGCGGTTGGACGATCAGCGGAAGCAAGTACTACATCTCGGCGGCCGACGAGGCTGAGGCGATCCTCGTTGTAGCACGAGATGCCGAAATGACCGAGGGTAATCGACCACGGTTGTCGCTGTTCATTGTGCCGACCGATGCCCCGGGTTTGGTCCTGCAGCCACTGGATACCGTGCTCACGTCGACGGACAAGCAATTCACTGTCTTCATGGATAATGTGCAGGTCGACGACGCTGCCATCATCGGAACCGCAGGTAATGGTCTTCGGCAGGTCTTTTCCGGCCTCAATCCGGAGCGGATCACGGCTGCCGCGCTGAGCTCGGGAATTGGTCGATACGCAATTTCCAAGGCTCAGCGATACGCCCAGGAGCGGCAGGTTTGGTCGCAGCCGATCGGAGCGCACCAGGGCATCTCGCACCCGCTCGCGGAAGCACATATCGCTGTGGAACTTGCCCGACTTGCCACGTACCGCAGTGCTGCGCTGTTCGATGCCGGCGAGGAAGCCGGCGAGTCCGCGAATATTGCGAAGTTCGCGGCGGCGGAGGCGTCACTGAAGGCGCTCGATCAAGCGATCCAGGTTCATGGCGGAAACGGTCTCTCCAAGGAATACGGCCTTGCGGAGCTCTGGTTCACGGCCCGCCTCATGCGCACGGCGCCCGTCAGTCGTGAAATGGTGCTCAATTTCGTGGCACAGACGAGCCTGGGCCTACCCAGGTCCTGACTCAGCGCCAGGGCCGTCGCCGCGGTAATGCGCAATTCGCCGGCGTGATGACCATCTACGAACTTCAAGGGATTTCCTATGGCAATCAATCATGTCGAATCATCTGTCCGCCAATTCAAGTTTCCAGACTTCTGGTGGGAGGATCTTCAGGCCGGAGACGTACTCCGCGGATCCGGAATGACCATCACCGATGCACATCTGATCCAATGGGCCGGGCTGACCGGCGACATCGTCGCGCTGCATCTCGACGACGAATACGCATCAGGAACTCAGTTCGGTGAGCGTATCGCGCATGGACCGCTGACTCTCGCTCTCGCTCTCGGGCTGACTACTCAAACCGGGTACTTCAACAACGTGGTGGCCTTTCTCGGAATGGATGAGGTGCGCGCACTGCGGCCCGTTCTGATCGGCGACACTCTGCATCCCGAGGCCGAACTGATCGACGCTCGGCCGTCGAAGAAGGGTGGCCAGGGAATATGGACCTTCGCGTACACCATGTTCAACCAGAGGGGCGAGTCGGTGATGGTATTCAAGACCAGCCTCATGATTCGGTGTCGCCCAGTGACTGCAGGCTGAACGATTTTCGATCGCCGGTTTCGGATCTGGTGCGATTTCCAGGATCAAAGAGAGGGATGTCTAGAGGTATGGCTGGCACAATAACGGATCGGGCGTACATTGCCGGGGTTGGCGAAACAGAGTATGTCCGAGGAACGATAAAGACCGAACGACAACTAATTCTCGAGGCGTCGATCGCCGCCTGCCGAGACGCAGGAATCGATTCGTCGACGGTCGACGGTGTGGTGCTGGCCTGGAAGGACACTCCCACAAATGAGGACTTCATCGCCGCGCTTGGAATCAAGGACCTGCGTTATCACTCCCACGTTCACATGGGTGGCGCATCGCCCGTCGCAGCCATCGTTCAGGCAGCCGGCGCGGTAGCGGCAGGACTCGCTCGCCGCGTGATCGTGGCGACCGGTCACAACTTCTACTCGAGTTCCAATCGGCTCAGTTCCACGGATCAGTCGCCTGGCGGAGTCGGCAACGTCCCAGGACCCGAGATCCGAAACAACTTGGAGAATCCAGTTGGCCTACTTGCGCCGATGCAATGGTACAGCCTGCACGCCAATCGGTGGTTCTATGAGACCAAAGCGGATCCTCGTGCGATGGAGACCGTAGCGCTCACGACCCGACGGCATGCTCACCTCAACGTCAAGGCGTATATGCGCGGCCGCGAACTCACCAGCGAGCAGTACTGGGCGTCCCCAATGCCTGTAAAGCCCTTTCACCTCTTCGACATCTGCCTGGAGACCGACGGTGCCGCGGCCGTTCTGGTGGTGTCGGCGGAGGAGGCTCGAGCGATCGGAGCCAGGGCAATCGCAATCGCCGGCGGAGCGGAAGGGCACGCCGACTCGCCCGATGATCTGTCCAGTCGCCCCGACATCCTGAATATGGGGATTACCAAGGCAGCCGGACGAGCCTTCGAGATGGCCGGCGTCGGTCGCCACGAAATCGACTTCGCCCAGATTTACGATTGTTTCACATTCATCGTTCTCAGGCAGCTCGAAGAGATGGGATTCTGCGGGCGCGGGGAATCCCCGGATTTCGTCGCCAATGGGCGAATAGGGCTCGGTGGCGACCTGCCGATCAACACGCATGGTGGGCTTCATTCCCAAGCGCATGTTCTCGGGATGAATCATGTCGTCGAGGCGGTGTCACAGTTGCGCGGCGAGGCCGGTGAAGCTCAAGTGGAAGGTGCTCACATCGGCCTCGTGACCGGATTCGGAGATTTCAGCGACGGATCAGTAGTGATTCTCCACAATTAGGTTTGAATCAGATGCCAAAGAAGGTGCTAGAAGTGGTTGATTCTATGGTCGACGTCAGCATGGCGGTTCCTCTGATGCCGGACAGCCCACTGTACGAACACTATTTCCGAGGGTTGAACGAGCGCCGGATCGCTGTTCGCCGGTGCGATGATTGCAACACCCTTCAGTGGCCGCCACGTGAAATTTGTGGTGCGTGCCAAGGTTCTTCGTTCGTTCCTGCCGAAATGCCTCAGGAAGGTGAGGTGTACACCTATTCGATCATGTATCGAGCATTCCATCCGGCGTTCACCGACTCCGTCCCGTACGGTGTCGTCGTGGTCGAACTGGCCGAGGGTGTCAGGATTATCGGACGGTTCGTGGACTCGGATCCGGACAGTCTCGAATGCGGACAGCGAATGGAAGCCGTTTTCGACGACCTCGGCGATGGCAGCGGTTCAATCGCCTGGCGACGTATTCGCTGAGTGGATCGTAGGGTGAACTCGTCTCGTGCGTACGCCCGAAACTGGATGACCCCCTTTTTGTGAGCTCAAATCCTGAATACTCACATGCTCGGCGCGTTTTTGACGCTTCCATACCACCCGAATGAGGAGAATTGTTGTGTCCAAGTCGCTGCAGGATCGACGCTCGGAGTTATTGAACAGGGTGCCGTCCTGGGATCCGATGACGCTGCATCAGTGGTTCGACAAGCTGTGCGAGCAGTTCGGCGACCGGCCCGTGCTGATTTCCGACGGCGCGGAAATGTCCTACGATCACGTCAGACGAGAATCGCTGGATCTGGCGCGAGGACTGGTCGAGCTAGGTGTGTCGCACGGTGACCGGGTCTCGTTCCTGTTGGCGAACTTCCCTGAGTATCTCCCGCTGCGGATCGCGGTTTCGCGAGTAGGTGCGATTGCTGTTCCTCTGAACTTTCTCTACCGCGAGACCGAGCTCGAGTATGTTCTCGGACAGTCTCGGACCAACGTTCTGGTCACGATGTCCGAGTTCTCGGGAATCGATTACTTGTCGATGCTCGATGCCATCGCTCCCGGATGGTCCGAGGGCCGCCAGACGGCATTTCCGGACTTGCGCGAGGTGGTGGTCTTTCAGGCTGACGCACCGGTGCGTCCCGGGGCCAGGACGCTCGAGGATCTCGCGACCAGTGGCCGTAGTGCAGGTCTGCGCGTTGCATTTCCGGAGGTCTCTCCCCAGGACCTCAGCGACATGTTCTATACCTCGGGTACGACAGGCAGCCCGAAGGGTGTTCTCGACACTCACGACGGGATGTTGCGTAGTTCATTCGCTTCGGCGCTGACTCGCGGCATGGGAGAAGGGTGGAAGACACTGTTCTCGCTGCCCTTGTATCACACGTTCGCCTATACCGAAGGCGTTCTCGCACCCATGTGGGTCGGCGGTTCGAGTGTTCCGCGGGTGAAGTTCGACGCGGAGGACTACCTCGCCGGGATCGAACGGTTCGAAGCGACCGAGATCCTTGCGGTGCCCACGATGATGGTGGCGATTCTGGAAGCTGCTCGGCGGGCCGCCCATGATTTGTCGTCGCTCATTTCGGTGATGTCGGCGTCGGCAGCGGCGCCGGCATGGGTGTGGGAGAGAACGAAGGAGCTGCTGGGAAACCCTGACATCGTCACCGCGTGGGGAATGACGGAGACGAGCGCCAGTTGCACCATGACCCACCCAGAAGATCCCATTGATGTCCATTCGACGACAGTGGGTGCCCCCAAGCTCGCTGGACCGGCAGCCGACGCCACGGGACAGCTCTTCCATGTCGCGACAGCGGACCCCATCACTGGCGAACGGCTCCCCGCCGGAGCGACAGGTGAACTGCTTGTCTCATCAGCCTCGGTGACGGTCGGGTATTGGGAGAAGCCGGAAGAGACCTCGAAGGTTGTGCGAGACGGCTGGCTGCATACCGGTGACATCGCTCGCGTCGATGCCAGCGGTCGAGTCGTGCTCACCGGTCGCGCGAAGGAACTGTACAAGAGCGGTGGCGAATTGATCATGCCCAAGGAGGTCGAAGAGCTCATTACCAAGATTCCGGGGGTGAGTCAGGCCTTCGCCATAGGCATACCGGACGAGTTCTGGGGCGAAGCCGGCTGTGCAGTGGTTGTGACCGAGCCTGGTGTCGAGCTGTCCGCGGAAGAGATTCTGAAACCCTGCCGCCTCGGTCTCGCCAAGTTCAAGGTGCCCAAGAAGGTTGTGTTCATGGATGCCGAGGAGTTGCCTACGACGCCGACAGGAAAGATTCAGAAGTACCGTCTCGTCGAGCTGGTGAAGGATGGTACTGCTGCTGGTATCGGTTGAGAGTCGCACACGATGGCGTTTGTGCTGCATGGAAATTGAGCGATCCCTGCGCGATCCGGTTTCAAGGCGGGCGTTCTCTCATCGGGGGGGGGAACGCCCGACGCGCGGAGCGATGTCGTGCGGGAACCCTCGTCTCTGCATGGCGAAACGCGATGCACGTTCGGCGGAGGGGACGGAACGTGCAGACTCGGCCGACCTGGTGTAGCCGGACTCGCCGGCGGGCGGGCCACTCCTGACGTCTTCGATCCACGCACGGCCGCATCGTCGTGGCGCCGGACGCCAGCGCATCCTCATGTACCCAAAATCCTTGCGCAGGCAAACTGGCAGGGGTAGGTTTAGGCGAGCGAGCGTTCGTTTGTCGCGTTGAAGTGGCTGTGCCCGAACTGTTCAGGCGGGCACGCAACTCGGGGCGCAGGGGAGGGGTGCGCTCCCAGACGGCTTGCTCTGCTTGTCGGTAGACGGAAGCAGTCGCGGTCGAACGCGACGAAGCGTGCGGCGGAGGATTGTTCGTAGTCGAAGGGCGATCGATGGACAGTTGCAGTGATGGGAATCCCCCCGGAGGCATTCTCTCCAAGCACGGTCAGAATGATCAGGGCCGGATTCTCCTGGCGAAAGAGGAGCTGCTCGCCAAGGGGCTGCTCCACGCGCCGGTGCGGAGGTCGAGCGTCCGGGAGGTCATAGACCGGAGCTGGCGGCGATGTGTCGGGGAGTCGGTGCCCGCCCGACTGACGCCGGCGCCGTACCTGGGCGGGATCGTCGCCGACTCCGCGCTCCAGGAGGCGGCAGTACCTGTGCTCTCGCGGCTGGCAGAGCACATGTCCGACGTTCCGGTGGCTATGTTCCTCTGCGACGACACTGGGAACATTCTGATCCGCAAGGCCGACGAGCCGCGCCAGCGTACCCAACTCGACAAGGTATCCGCAGTCGAGGGATTCGACTTCTCCGAGAGAGCGATCGGGACGAACGGCCTCGGAACAGTCCTCGCCGAACGTCGCCCCCTCCTGGTCCAGGGCAATGAGCACTTCAACGAGACACTGGCGCCGCTCACCTGCTCTGGCACGCCGGTTTTCGAACCGTTCACGGGTCGCTTACTCGGGGTCTTCTCGCTTGCGTCCAAGACCGAGGACGCCAACCCGCTGATGCACGCGATCACCGTTGATGTCGGACGGCAGATCGAGAGCAATCTCAACGCGATGCTCGGCGGTCGCGAACGAGCCCTGATCCAGTCCTATCTGCGTGCGGACCGGACCAAACGAGATCCGGTGATCGTCGTCAACGAGCGGACCGTATTCGCCAACACCGCCGGGCTGTCATACCTGAACCCCGATCCCACGCGATACTGTGGATCTATCTCAATGAGCACGCTCCGACCAGCGGAGTACACCGGACACGAGTGCCGCTGTCATCGGGATGGCGGGACGCAGAGATCGAGGCGGTCGAGGGCGGCCCCGAAACCGGTTCTGCGTACGCGATCCGTATCCTGCCCGAAAAGGAAGGCGGCACAGGGTCATTCCGGCATCGGTCGAAGGCCCTACACGGCAGAGTTTCGTCGGCCGCCGCCCAACCGTCGCGTCCTGTCCATCCTGTTCCTGAAATCGACGAGCAGTTGTCGCAAGTCGCTCGTCATCGGGAACGTCTGGTCTTCGTCGGCGGAACGTGCACTGGAAAGCTACACACCGCCATGGCCTTCCTGCGTACTCACTTCGGTCAGAGCGATCCGCTCGTGCTCGACGCCGCGATGTGGATGCCTGGCGAGGGGCAGTCCCGGTTGGTTACGGCGGTGGAGGCCCTCGACACCGGCCGCGCTGTCGTCCTGCAGCACTTGCAGGATCTCGAGCCTGTCGACGTCAACCGGGTCAAGTCGCTCGCCCGCCGATCGAGCAAAAGCGTGCCGCTCGTTGCAACCGTCGACGTCGACGATTCGCCCGAGCACGTGAGCGCATTGGCGAGTCAACTGGGTACGGCCGTTCGGCTGCCTGCCCTCCGAGAGATTGCTGAGCACATCCCCGCTTTCGCCGGGATCGTCCTGGCGGGAATGTCTGGCCCCGAGCGCAATACGAGGTTCTCGTCGGAAGCGCAGCAACTGCTGATCAGATCGCCTTGGCCAGGAAACCTCGCAGAGTTGCGCCGCACGGTCGAGCTCCTTGCGCGGCGCATGCCCGGCCGGATCGTGCAACCTGCCGACCTTCCCACCAACATCCGGCAGGCCGGATCTCGGCAACGATGGACAATGATCGAAAGTGCCGAGCGGGATGCCATACTCCGAGCCCTCGAGCAGTACGGCGGCAATCGGAGCAAGGCTGCCGAAGCGCTGGGTATCGGCCGAACGACGTTGTATCGAAAGATGCGCGCCCTACGCATAGACGCGTGAGTGCGGTCGGAGCTGCGGCCTGTTCCGATTTCGGCCTGCGGATCACTTCCAGGCGGCAGGGCAGGGTCAGGCGTTGGGATCGACGCCGAGTTGCCTCAGTGCCATGGCGATATAGGTGCTGACAGTGTCGTCGAGAGACTTGGGCCTCTCGGCTTGTACCACGATGAAACGTGTGCGCCCTGGGCCAGGATCGAATAGACCTGCAGTTTGACGTCCAGGACGTCCGCGCCGGTCTCCTTTTCCAGATCTTTGACGAGCTTTCGTAGCAATTGCTCGTACTCGACACGCTTGGCGAGGACGTTCTCCAGATCGTCACCGCCGAGTGAACGCAGTTCGGAGTTGCCGATGAAGACCTCTCGCGCGTGCTCGGCGTGGTACCGGATGTGGAAGTCGACAACCGCTTTGAACCGGTCCACTGCTCCGCCCTCGACGCCGTCGAGTACGGCGTGCGCGGAGTCGAGGAGTTCGTCCATGACCGACAACATGATCTCGGCGAGCAGTTCTTCTTTGCTGCTGATGTGGTTGTAGAGGCTGCCGACCTGGATACCGACGTCGCTGGCGATGGTGCGTAGCGACGTGGCTTCGTATCCGTGAGCGTAGAACAAGCGGACCGCGGCCTCTCGGATGGCGGCGTTGGTGCGCATTCCCCCCGTTGTTACCCGAGCCACTGTGTCCTTCCGATGTACTGGACGGCATTTGCACTGGACGGCATGGAAGCAAGTTCGGCCGACGGCGTCTGAAACGATCGTACGTTAGTTGCTATCGCGGCATCGGCCGAAGCTGCGCTCGAGCGCTTCACGGCGTCCGACGACACCGTGTTTTCGTGTCAGCTGGGCCCTCCCATTCGGTGTCGGTCCGCAAGCGGTTCAGTCGCATGGCGCTGATCCTGCGGTACTCCTCGTGGTAGTGCCCGTAGCTGTGAAGGCTCTTGCAGGGCTGCACCGGCCGGCCAGCACGGCATGTCCTCCATCGCCCACACTCCGGTGGCGGTGGTGGGGGAGTCGTACGCCCCGGAACTGAACATCATCGGTGCGGCCGAGGGCGGTGTCCCGGCAATCTCGCCGAGGACTGACGAACCAGTGCCTCGGCGAACTGCTGAAGAGCACCGACGACGTCAGCCTCACCCAGTACTCCACGGTGGGGAACATCCCCGACGTTCCGAGTGTGCGAGAGGTGTTCGAGACGAACTCGTTGGGCCGCACCGCCGACACGCCGGACATGCCGCTGTACGTCTTCCACGACAGCAAGGACACGCTCATCCCGGAGTGGGCGATGACCGGTGTGGTCCAGGAGTACTGCGAGCGGGGCGTCGACGTCCAGTTGGTCTCCGGCCCCGGTGTGAACCATGTCGACTACGCGCTGCTGGGCATGCCCGCCGCGTACAAATGGCTCGACGACCGTGTCATGGGGCGCCCGACGACCCCGAACTGCGGTGCGCCCGTGGTTCCCGGTCTCTCCTGATCGCGTTCCCCGGTCGAAGGGCGGTCCGTTCCCGGGCCGCCCTTCGGCGCTTCCGGATCACGCGTGATTGCGGACCTTCTCGACGACCCGGGTGAACACGTCGTCGAACTCGGCGCGAAACTCCTTGCCGTGGTGGGCCAGCACCATCACGGTGTAGCCGCGGACCGCCGAGTATCCCAGCATGATTTCCTGGTCGGCCCATTTCGGGTTGTCGCGGTGCGAGACCTCCGAGACGATGACGGCGTCCGCCGCCGCGAGCGTCGGCGGGAGATCGAGTCGCTCGGTGCGGACCGTGCGGGCGACGGCGGCGGGATCGTCGTAGGTGACCGTGTACGTCGAGCACGATCCGGTGTGCGCGTTCGCGACCCGGGAGATGTTCATGCCGGTCTCGCTGACCAACATGATGTAGGCGCGTTCACCGGCGAGCAGCGCACCCGCGGCGGAGCCGTTCTCGGCCAGGCGGATTCGGGCCTCGTCGGCGTAGCTGTTCTGCTCGTCGCATTCCGGCGGGTCGAATGTCGCCGCCGGTTCCGGCCCGATCCCGGTGCTCGGAGCGTCGAGTTTCAGGTTGAGGACCATCTGCTCCTCGCCGTCCAGCGGCTCGACGACGGTTCCGGCAGGAAGCTCGGACTCGTCGGGCAGCAGGCTTGCGCGGACGACGGCCGGGTCGGAAGGGGGACCGAAACCGTGGTGGTCGTGCACGCCGCGGCGCCCAGCAGCCCGGCGACCCCCAGGGCGGCGACCCAGTTCCTCGACATCTGTTCCTCCCCCGTTGCGGCAGGCCTCCCCGCCCGCCTGCCGCAACGGTATCGGACAATTCGGTCGGAGGACTCGCCTTACGCCGTTTCGGTCCGCAGCCGGGTCAGGCGCATCGCGCCGATCTTCCAGCCGTCGGCCGTCTTCCGGTACTCCTCGCGGTAGTGCCCGTAGCCGTGCAGGCTCCGCAGTGCGGCTCCGTCGGGCCACCACAGCACGTCCTCCATCGCCCACACGCCGGTGGCGGTGGTGGGGGAGGTGAGGGTGATCTCGGGGGTGTGGCCGTGGTGGACGGTGGCGACGTCCTCGATGCTCGCGCGCAGGAACGGCATGTACTCCGCCGCCGAATATGTCACGCCACCACCGGTTTCGGTCATGTCGATCGTGACGTCGTCGGTGAAGACGGCGGCCAGGCCGTCCCAGTCCTTGGTGTCCATGAGCCGGAAGTAGCGGGCCTTGAGTGCCTTGATCGCCTCGATGTCCGCCGCGGCGGTGCGCGGGTTCACGGGGGAGGTGCCGCCGTCCCAGTGCGCGGGACCCGTCCCGAGGACCTCGATCTCGCCCTGTGTGCCACGCATGTGCTTGGTGCGGTGGCTCATTCGCCACACTCCGTCGGTGAGCCGCCACTCGTCGTGGTAGTCGCCGAGTGTCGAGAAGCTCAGGCCCTGCAGGTCCCCGACACCGAGATGCAGATCCGACACGTACGTCCGACTGATCGCGGTGCCGGCGACCGGGTCCACGTCGATCAGCATGTTGCCCAGCAGATGCTGGGTCGGCCCGCAGTCGTCGAGGAACGAGCGGATCGCGGCTTCCACCTCGCCGGGGCCGTGCAGGATGCCGGTCCCGAGATCCGCGGTGGCGTCGGGCAGCATGATCGCGTGCAGCACGGGCCAGTCCCGCTCGTCCATCGCACGCGCGAACCGGGTGACGCCGCGTGCGATCTCGCGTTCGGCCAGCAGGATCTCGAGATTCATCGGTCTTCCTTCCGTGGCGGTGGTGCGAATACGGCTGTGGCTGCGACCTTTCGGTCGCAGCCACAGCCTGTCGATCTGAAATTCTACGAGCGGTTGAGTAGTTTGCGCATCGCCTCGGCCGCACCCTTGACCATCTTGTCGCGGGGGAAGCCGCTGCGCTTCTGCGCGGCCTCGTAGTTGCCGCCGGCGACCCAGATGGGGCCGTCGGTGAGGTGCTCGAGACCCTCGCGGGCCGCGTCCTCGGGCTCCTGCACGATCATGCCGGGGATGTCGAAGTTGAGGCCGGCGCGGATCATCGCGGGCGTGCGGGTGACGCCCAGGACCAGCTCGACGACGTGGACGTTGTACGGCGCCAGTTCCAGCCACAGGCTCTCGGCGAACACCCGGCTGAACGCCTTCGACGCCGCGTAGATGCTCTGGTGCTCGGAGCCCATGTAGCCGGCCAGCGAGCCGAGCAGCATGATGCCGCCGCGGCCGCGCTCCTTCATCTTCGCGCCGAAGTGGTGCGACAGCTCGAGCTGCTTGGTGATGTTGAGGTTGACCACACCACCGAAGCCGGCCAGGTCGCCGGTGACGAACTCGTGGCCGTAGCTGTTGGCGCCGGCGTTGAAGATGAGCAGGCCGACCTCGACGTCGTCGGTGACCTTGCGGATGTGGTCGAGCGCGTCGTCGGCCAGCAGGTCGAGCGACAGCGTGCGGACCTCGACGCCGTTGGCGCGCACCTTCTCCGCGGTCTCCTCGAGCGGGCCCGGCTTGCGGGCGATCAGCACGAGGTTGAGCCCGGCGCGGCTGAGCTCATCGGCGAACGCGGCGCCGACGCCCTCGGAGCCGCCCGCGATGACGGCCCACGGTCCGTACTGGTTCTGGTCGATCATGAAAGATCCTTCTCGTCGGCAGGGCGACTCAGTGGTCGACGACCTGCGGGGTGGGGACGGGTCCTCGTTGGTGATGGTGAGCCGGCCGTCGAGGGCGGCGACCTGGATCGCCGCGCTCAACGCCTCGCATCGCATCACCGGTGCACCGGGCCGGCCTTCACGGCCGACCCACTCGTGGATCTCCAGGCACTTCTCTTGTGCCGTCTCGTCCCACTGAACGGCGGTGTGCTCCCAGCTGTGCTTGAGGACCTGCACGCAGGCCCCGCAGCGGTCACACTCCAGCGGCTGCATTCGCACGCGCCTTCTGCTCGAGGTTGTGCTCGACCACCTGGCGCCACGCGGCGACAGCCTTCGTTGTGTCCATCTCGTGCTCGAAACGATCGACCATGTCCGCGGTGATGTCGGCGCGATCGACGTAGAACTGCTCGTACCAGCGGCGCAGCTGGTAGACCGGGCCGTCCTCCTCGCACAGAAGCGGGTTCTCGATCCGGGTCTTGTTCTTCCAGATCGCGATGTCCTGCTCGAAGCCCTTGGCGATGAAGTCGCCGAACTTCTGCGCGGTCTCGAGCGCCTTGTCGCCGAGGGCCGGCGACTTCTTGACGATCATGCCGTACATCAGGACGAACTTGTCCGGCGAAACCGGGTAGTGGCAGTTGATGAGGATCGACTCGACGTCGTAGCCCTCGTACTCGTAGGCGAGGTCGTCGATCATGAATGACGGACCGAAGTACGACGCGTCGGACCGGCTGCCGAGCATCTGCGGCGTGCCCGAGGCGTGCGGACGCATGTCGGTGCGGGCCTCGCCACGCATGAACTGGCTCGCGACCTGGCCCTCGAAGACGTTCTTGAAGAACGTCGGGAACGAGTAGTGCACGTAGAAGAAGTGCGCCATGTCGACGATGTTGTCGACGATCTCGCGGCAGTTGGTCTCGACCTCGGTGGTGTACCAGACCCACTCGGTCCACTCGTCGCTCGTCGCACCGGCGATGCGCGGGATGTACATGTCCTCGTCGGCCGGCGCCTTGCCCTCGGGGTCGTGCCAGACGAACAGCATGCCGTCCTGGTCGAGGGTGGGCCATGCGCGAGTCTTGGCGACCGGGGGACGCGGCGGGCGTAAGGGATGTCGGTGCAGCGGCCCTTGCCGTTCCAGCGCCAGTCGTGGAACGGACACGCGACCGCGTCGCCCTTGATCTCGCCCTGGCTCAGGTCGCCACCCATGTGCCGGCAGTAGGCGTCGAGGATCTGCAGTTCGCCCTTGCTGTCGGCGAAGACGACCAGCTTGGTGCCGAAGGCGTGGACCGAGTGCGGCTTGCCGTCCTTGAACGACTCGGACAGGCCCAGGCAGTGCCAACCGCGTGCGAAGCGGGTGGGGCGCTGCCGGCAACGATCTCGCGGACTTCGGGCTCTTCGGACTTGAGGGTCACTTCGTCCGTCCTTTCAGGGAAATGCAATCTCGAGTTCAGACGCGTTCGAATGTCGAGCGCTGGCCGTGGGTGAGCGTCTCCGTGCGGAGGATGCACCGGTGGCATTGACGGCCACGCTAGGTGACACCTATCACCCGGATTTCCGCAGTCCCACTGGGCGGGACCGCCGACGGGCGGAAGCGTGGGTGCCGGTCGGAATCGGGCGAAGGGGACTCCCGCAGGACGGGTTTCCGGAATCCGGCCCTGACCATGCGGGTACCCCCAATCCCGACATGCGACCCGGTCCGGGGTCGCGAAGGAGCACCACATGGCCCACGAGGTTCTGCGGTCGGTTCGCGAGTTACTGCCCGCCATCGCCGATCGTGCACAGACTGTCGACGACTCCCGCCGCGTATCCGATCAGTCGATCCGGGACCTGAGCGCCGCCGGTGTCTTCCGGATGCTGCAGCCTGCGCGGTACGGCGGTCTCGAGGCGAACCCCGTCGAGTTCTACGAGGTGGTTCGGGCGATCTCGGGTGCCTGCGGGTCGACGGGGTGGGTCGCGTCGGTGCTGGGTGTGCACCCGTGGCACCTGGGCCTGTTCGACGTCCGCGCGCAGGACGAGGTGTGGGGCCAGGACAGCTCGGTTCTCGTGTCGTCCGCGTATGCGCCTGTCGGAGAACTGATTCCGGTGGAGGGCGGCTACGAGCTGTCGGGTAGTTGGCGCTTCTCGTCGGGCTGTGACCACGCGTCGTGGGCGCTGCTCGGCGCCCTCGTGGTCTGCGAGGACCGGCGCCCCGTCGACTTCATGACCGTCATCGTGCCGCGCACCGACTATCGGATCAACGACGTGTGGGACGTCGTGGGTCTGCGGGGTACGGCGAGCAACGAGATCACCGTCGAGAAGGCGTTCGTGCCCGAGTACCGGGTACTGCGCAACTACGACGCGGCCCAGTTGCGGGCTCCGGGAACCAAGATCAACACGGCGCCGCTGTACAAGTTGCCGTTCGGGCGATCTTCACCAGCGCGGTCGCGGCCCCGGTGATCGGCACGGTCGCCGGCTGTTACGAGATCTACCTGAACGCGATGCGCGACCGCGTCCGGCTCAGCCTCGGCGGCGGGCGGTTCGCCGAGGACCAGTTCGCGCAGGTCGCGGTCGCGCGGGCATCGTCCGAGATCGACGCGGCCATCCTGCAGATGGACCGCAACATCCGGGAACTGGTCGAGTTGGCCGAGGAGGGGCAGCCTCTGCCGATGAGCAAGCGGCTGCGGGTGCGCCGCGACCAGGTCCGCGGCACCGAGCGGGCGCTCGAGGCGATCGACCTGCTGTTCAAGACCGCGGGAGGTAACTCGCTCAACCGCGGGAACCCGATCGAACGGGCGTGGCGCGACGCGCACGCGGGCAGCGTGCACGTCGCCAACGACGCCGAACGCGCCCTCTCCATGTACGGGCGGGGCGCGTTCGGGCTGCCGGTCGAGGACAACCTGGTCTAGTGACCGGTCGTCCCCGACCGCAACGTCAGTCGGCCAGGATGTGCTGGACGGCGCGGTACGAGAACACCATCGCCGTGCCGAGCGGCACGCCGGGACCGGGGTAGAACGCGCCGCTGACCGACGCGCTCGTGTTGCCGGCCGCGTACAGGCCCTCGATCGGGGTGCCGTCCGCGGTGAGCACGCGCGCGTCGGCGTCGGTGACGAGGCCGCCCTTGGTGCCCAGATCGCTCAGCACGATCTTCGCGGCGAAGAAGGGGCCGTTCGCGATCGCGGTCAGTGCGTTGTTGGGGCCGCCGTTCGGCGGGCAGAAGAACGCGTCGTACGGGTCCTCGCCGCGGTGGAACCGCTCGTCGACGCCGTGCTTGGCATAGTCGTTGAACTGCTCGACCGTCGCGCGCAGCGCATCGGCCGGGATGCCGGTCTTCTCGGCGAGCCCCTCGAGCGTGTCCGCCTGGACCCACGTGCCGGCCTCGAGATGCTTCGCGGGCGCGGTGTTCGGGATGCAGATCGCGGGCAGCTCCGCCACCCTCGCGCGAGTCGAAGATCAGGTACGACGGGATGGTGCGCCCGTCTCCGGTCGCCTTGTCGTGGGCGTCCATCGCGCGGCCGAACTGGTCGTACGGCAGCGACTCGTTGAGGTAGCGCTCGCCGCGCGCGTCGACGAGGACGCCGCCGCGGACGCCGACCATGAACGCCGCGGAGCCGTCCGGCTGCTCGACGCCGGGGCAGAACCACGCCTGGTCCAGCAGCGCCGTGGCACCGCCCACCGCGACGCCGGCTGCGATCGCAGTGCCGGTGTTGGCGCCGAACGGGCCCATGCTCCAGGCGGCGTCACCCGGGGTGCCGGCCTGCTCGCGCATCTCGGCGTTGCCCTCGATGCCGCCGGCCGCCATCAGCACGCCGCGGCGCGCCTTGATCCGCAGCTGCTCGCCGTTCGCCACCGCGACGACACCGACCACGCGGCCGTCCTCGACGACAAGCTCGGTGAGCTCGGTGCCGGTGCGCAGCTCGGCGTTGCCGGTGCCCTGGACCGCGGCGAGCAGGCGGCCGATCAGCGCGCGTCCGCCGATGAGCTTGCCGGGGGCGTGGCCCTGGCCGGTGCGGTCCTGGTCGAGCTCGGGGCGGACCTTGTCGGCGAGGTCACCGATGTCGGCGGGGTCGAGGTCGAGCGGGTTGATCGAACGGCCGCTGTCCATCCGACCCTCGGCCTTGTAATAGTCGGGGAAGGCGCGGTACTCGACCTCGATGTTCGGGTCCTTCTCCAGGAGCTCGACGACGGCCGGCGCGGTGGCGACGAACGCCTCCTGGCGCTCGCTCTCGGCGTCGCCCAGCAGGCTCCGCAGATACGTGCGGGCGTTCTCCGTCGAGTCCTGCAGACCGGCGCGTTCCTGGACCTGGGTGCCGGGCAACCAGATTGACGCGCCCGAGTACGAGGAGGTTCCGCCGAACAGGTCGGTCTTCTCCAGGACGACCGTCTTCAGCCCCTGCGCTGCGGCGGTGTATGCGCCGGTCAGCGCGCCGCCACCGGAGCCGACGACGACGACGTCGCACTCGGTAGTCCAATCCTGCATGGTTGTGTCCTCCATCGATTTCGGGTTCGATGTGGAACGCAATCGCAGGTGCTTGTTCCGGGACAGCGGGACTCCCACTCAGCGGAAACGAGCGGTGGCTCGTCGCCTGACTTGACGTCGGGTGGGAGCATTTCAGTGTGCGGCGCGCCCCGCGACGCACGGTTGGACGAAGAGAGAGCAGGGGGATACACGGTGCCGAGAGTCGCCGAGGCGCGGGACGCAGCCGAGCCGAGTTCGGCCGAGCAGCGGGCACGGTTTGCGCGCATGCTCGACGCCGCGGCTCAGCTGGGCACCGAGAAGGAACTCGAGCGGGTCCAGATGCACGAGGTCGCGAAGCTTGCGGGCGTCGCGATCGGCACGCTCTACCGGTACTTCCCGTCCAAGACGCATCTGTTCGTCGCGGTGATGGTCGACCAGATCGACCAGATGAGCGAGGGTTTCGCGCGACGGGCGCAGCCGGCGCCGACGCCGCAGGACGAGATCTTCGAGACCCTGCTCCGGGCCACACGCGCTCTGCTGCGCCGGCCGCTGTTGGCGAACGCGATGATCCAGTCGACGAGTACCGCCAAGGTCACCGCGATTCCCGATGTGGCGCGCGTGGACCGGCAGTTCCGCGATGTGCTGTTCGAGGCGGCCGGTCTGGAGCAGGTCACGGAGAACGACTCGGTCCTGGTCCGTTTACTGGTCTCGGCGTGGTTCGGGATCATCCAGTCCTGCCTCAACGGGCGGATCTCCGTCCCGGATGCCGAGGAGGACCTGCGCACGGCGTGCCGACTGCTGCTGGCCGATCTGTCGAACGCGCAGCTACCGCCGGCCATCGAGACGGCTTAACTGAAACGAATTTCATCATCCGGCCCCGCGGGTTCTCCCGCGGGGCCGGATTCGTCTGCGGGGTGGGTCCTGACTCGGGGTCTCTCGCGTCCATTGCCCTGATCGCGAAAGTAGAATACATTCCAAAAATGAACGAGTTGTAGTTCCCGATCGGGGGCGGCTCGTGGATTCGCACGTACTCGCTGCACCCCTGAGGAGCTGTACATGACCAACGTCGTCATCGTCGAGGCCGCCCGCACCCCCATCGGTCGCCGCCGCGGCGCCCTGTCGGGCCTGCACCCGGCCACCCTGCTGGGCGCTGCGCAGCGTGCCGTGCTGGACCGCACTGGGATCGCTCCCGAGGAGATCGGCCAGATCGTCGGCGGTGTCGTCACGCAGGCCGGCGAGCAGTCCAACAACGTCGCGCGCAATGCGTGGCTGCACGCGGGTCTGCCGTACACGACCGCGGCGACGACCATCGACTGCGCGTGCGGGTCGTCGCAGCAGGCGGTGCACATGGTCGCGGGCCTCATCGCGTCCGGCCAGATCGATGCCGGCATCGGGTGCGGTGTCGAGTCGATGTCGCGCGTGTTCCTGGGCCAGGCACTCGCCCCCGGCACGGGTATCCCGTTCCCCGAGGACTGGGCCGTCGACATGGGTGACCAGTTCACGTCCGCCGAGCGGATCGCCGCCAACCGCGGGATCAAGCGTGGCGACACCGACGCGTTCGGTCTCGAGTCGCAGCGCCGCGCGGCGCAGGCGTGGGCCGAGGGCCGCTTCGACCGCGAGATCGTGCCCGTCGAGGCTCCGGTCGTGACGAAGGAAGGCGAGCGGACCGGTGAGATCGCAACCGTGACCCGCGACGGCGGCCTGCGCGAGACCACCGCCGAGGGCCTTGCTGCCCTGAAGCCGGTGATGGACGGCGGCATCCACACCGCCGGTTCGTCGTCGCAGATCAGCGACGGTGCCGCCGCGGTGCTGCTGATGAGCGAGGACAAGGCGAAGGCGCTGGGCCTGCGCCCGCGCGCCCGCATCGTCTCGTCCGGCATGGTGGGCGCCGACCCGTACTTCCACCTCGACGGCCCCATCGACTCCACCCGCCACGTGCTGGCCAAGGCCGGCATGTCGCTCGCCGACATCGACATCGTCGAGATCAACGAGGCGTTCGCCTCCGTCGTGCTGTCCTGGGCGCAGGTGCTCGAGGCGGACCTGAGCAAGGTCAACGTCAACGGCGGCGCGATCGCGCTCGGGCACCCGGTCGGCTCCACCGGCTCGCGCCTGATCACCACGGCGCTGCACGAGCTCGAGCGCTCGGACCGCTCCACCGCACTCGTGACGATGTGCGCGGGTGGTGCGCTGTCGACCGCCACGATCATCGAGCGCGTCTGATCCCGATTCCATAGAGCCGCTTCTACTTCCGAGGACTATTCGATGACCATTGGACTGAGTGACGAAGACCGCGAACTCCGCGACTCCGTGCGTGGCTGGGCCGCGCGCCATGCGACGCCGACCGTGATCCGGGAGGCCGTCGAGGCCAAGGCCGAGACGCGTCCCGCGTACTGGGGCTCGCTCGCCGAACTCGGCATGCTGGGCCTGCACTTGCCAGAGGAGGTCGGCGGCGCCGGGTACGGCCTGGTCGAACTCGCCATCGTCACCGAGGAACTCGGCCGGGCCATGGTGCCGGGTCCGTTCCTGCCCACCGCCGTCGTGTCGACCGTGCTGAACGAGGCTGGCCACACCGCCGAGCTGGCGGGACTGGCCGACGGCACCCTGTTCGGCGCGGCGTCGCTGCAGCCGGGCGGGCTGAAGCTGGTGCGCGACGGTGGCAAGGCGACGCTTTCGGGCACGTCGAGCTACGTTCTCGGCGGCCAGGTGGGCGACGTGTTCCTGCTCGCGGCCACCGACGACGCCGGTGAGCTCGCGTTCGCGGTGGTCCCGCGCGACCGTCTCGAGGTTACCGAGTTGCCGAGCCACGACGTGGTCCGCCGCAACGCCGAGGTGACCGTCGACGGTCTCGAACTCGCGGACGGCGATGTGCTGGAGCTGGATTCGCGGCGCGTCCTCGACATCGGCGCGACGCTGTTCGCGGCCGAGGCGTCGGGTCTCGCGGACTGGGCGACCACCACCGCCGCCGACTACGCCCGGGTGCGGCAGCAGTTCGGCCGCGTCATCGGCCAGTTCCAGGGCGTCAAGCACAAGGCCGCCCGCATGTTCAGCCTCACCGAGCAGGCCCGCGTCACCGCGCGGGACGCCGCCCGCGCGCTGCGGGAGGAGATCGGTGCGCCAGAGGCGTCGCTCGCCGCGGCAGTGGCCGGCGCGGTGGCGCTCGAGTCGGCGTTCCAGGTCACCAAGGACTGCATCCAGGTGCTCGGCGGCATCGGATTCACGTGGGAGCACGACGCGCACCTGTACCTGCGCCGTGCGCAGTCGCTGCGGATCCTCCTGGGTTCCACGGCGTCCTGGAAGCGTCGCGTCGCGAACCTGACGCTCGAAGGTGCGCGCCGGGTGCTGAGCATCGACCTGCCGCCGGAGGCGGAGCAGATCCGCGCCGACGTCCGCGCCGAGCTGGAACCGGCCAAGGCGCTCGAGGGCGTCGAGCAGAAGGCATACCTGGCCGAGAAGGGTTACACCTCACCGCATCTGCCCGCCCAGTGGGGCAAGAGCGCCGACGCCGTCACCCAGCTCGTCATCGCCGAAGAGCTCCGCGCCGCGGAGCTCGTTCCCCACGACATGATCATCGGCAACTGGGTCGTGCCGACCCTGATCGCGCACGGCAACGCCGAGCAGATCGAGCGGTTCGTCCCGCAGTCGCTGCGCGGTGACTTCGTGTGGTGCCAGCTGTTCTCCGAACCCGGCGCGGATCCGACCTGGCGGGCCTGTCCACCAAGGCCACCAAGGTCGACGGTGGCTGGAGGCTCAACGGCCAGAAGGTGTGGACGTCGATGGCCCGCGAGGCCGACTGGGGCATCTGCCTGGCCCGCACCGACGCCGACGCCTCCAAGCACAAGGGCCTGTCCTACTTCCTGATCGACATCAAGAACAGTGGGCTCGACATCCGTCCGCTGCGCGAGATCACCGGCGAGGCGCTGTTCAACGAGGTGTTCTTCGACGACGTCTTCGTCCCGGACGAGTGCCTGGTCGGCGAGCCCGGCGACGGCTGGAAGCTGGCCCGCACGACCCTCGCGAACGAGCGGGTGTCGCTGTCGCACGACTCGTCCCTCGGCTCGGGTGGTGAGGCGTTGCTCCACCTCGCCGCCGAGATCCGCGGTGGACTCGATGCCGAACAACTGACCGTTCTGGGCAAGGCGCTGTGCGACGCGCAGTCCGGCGGCCTGATGGGCCTGCGCACCACGCTGCGCTCGCTCACCGGCGCGCAGCCCGGTGCGGAGTCGTCGATCGCGAAACTGCTGGGCGTCGAACACATCCAGCAGGTGTGGGAGGTCGCGATGGAGTGGGCCGGTCCGACGGCGCTGCTCGGTGAGCAGCACCGCCGTTCGGCCACGCAAATGTTCCTGAACTCGCAGTGCATGTCGATTGCAGGTGGTACCACCAATGTGCAGTTGAACATCATCGGCGAGCGGATCCTCGGTCTGCCGCGCGACCCCGATCCCGGAAAGTGAGTTCCACAAGCATGAGCAATCGCACGTTCGTCATCGGCGTGGGCATGACCAAGTTCGAGAAGATCGAGTCTCGTGACTGGGAGTACCCGGACATGGTGACCGAGGCGGTGGGCACGGCACTCGCCGACGCCGGGATCTCGTACGACCAGGTGCAGCGCGCCGCGGTCGGCTACGTCTTCCAGCCGTCGGCCGCCGGCCAGCGCGCACTGTACGAGACGGGCCTGACCGGCATCCCGATCGTCAACGTCAACAACAACTGCGCCACCGGTTCGTCGGCGCTCATGATGGCCCGAGAGTGGGTGCAGGGCGGCATCGTCGACGTCGCCCTCGCGGTGGGCTTCGAGAAGATGACCAAGACTGCGCTCACCGGCACCGGTGAGATGCCCAAGGTCAGCACGCTCGACGACCACCTGAAGGTGATGACGGCCAAGTATCAGTGGGGCCGCGGTCCCATGACGGCGCAGCTGTTCGGCAACGCCGCGCTCGAGCACATGGAGCGCTACGGCACCACGGCCGAGCAGATCGCGGCCGTCGCGGTCAAGAACCACAAGCACTCGGTGAACAATCCCTACGCGCAGTTCCGTGACGAGTACACGCTGCAGCAGGTGTTGGACGACAAGATGATCCACGCGCCGCTCACCCGGTCGCAGTGCTCACCCACCTCCGACGGCGCGGGTGCCGCGGTGGTCGTCAGCGAGCGGTTCGTGCGCGAGCACGGGCTCGAGGATCAGGCCGTCGAGATCGTCGCGCAGGCCCTCACCACCGACACCGCCGAGGCGTTCGCGGACAAGTCGATGATCGACGTCGTCGGCGCCCCGATGACCCGCGCGGCGGCCGAGCAGGTGTTCGCCGAGTCGGGCCTGACGATCGACGACGTCGACGTCATCGAGTTGCACGACTGCTTTGCGATCAACGAGATCATCACGTACGAGGGTCTCGGCCTGTGCGAGGCGGGCGAGGGCGGCAAGCTCGTCGAGTCCGGTGCCACCACGTATGGCGGCAAGGTCGTCGTCAACCCGTCGGGCGGCCTGATCTCGAAGGGGCACCCGCTCGGTGCCACCGGCCTTGCGCAGTGCGCCGAACTGACGTGGCAGCTGCGCGGCCAGGCCGACGCCCGCCAGGTCGACGGCGCCCGCGTGGGCCTGCAGCACAACCTCGGCCTCGGTGGCGCGTGCGTCGTCACGCTGTACCGGGCCGGGACCATCTCCAAGGAGTCATGATGCCCATCGATGTGAAAACCGCTCTGTCGGCCGAACCGACTGTGCGCGAGGCCAACTGGACCGAGCGCGACGTCCTGCTCTACCACCTCGGTCTGGGCGCGGGCGTGAACTCGCTCGACCCCGCCGAGCTCGGCTGGGTGTACGAGAAGGGCCTGCGGGTCCTGCCGACGTTCGCGATGGTCGCGGGCCAGGGCGTCTCGGCCGGCACCCTGAAGCCGGCCGGGATGAACATGCCCGGCATCGACATCGACCTGCGGAAGATCCTGCACGGCGGCCAGTCGCTGACGCTGCACGCGCCGATCCCGACGACCGGCTCCGCGCGGATCTCGTCGCGGGTCGCCGACGTGTGGGACAAGGGCAAGGCCGCGGTGATCGTGCTCGAGCAGTCCGCGACGGACCTGGACGGAAACCCGTTGTGGACCACGGGCATGCAGATCTGGGCGCGCGGTGAGGGCGGGTTCGGCGGCGACGCCGGCCCCGAGGTGACCGACACCGTTCCCGAGTGCGAGCCCGACAAGGTCCTCATCTCGCCGACCAGCACGCAGCAGGCGCTGGTGTACCGGCTGAGCGCCGACATGAACCCGCTGCACGCCGATCCGGCGTTCGCGCAGATGGCCGGTTTCGACCGTCCGATCCTGCACGGGCTCGCGTCGTACGGCGTGGTGTGCAAGGCCGTCGTCGACGGCCTGCTCGGCGGCGATCCCGCTCGCGTGCAGAGCTACTCGGTGCGTTTCGCCGGCTCGATCTACCCGGGCGAGACCATCGAGACCTCCGTCTGGCAGGACGGAGACCGGTTGACGCTGCTCGCGACGTGCCCCGAGCGTGACGGTCAGCCGGTGCTGACCCACGCGAGCATGGAGGTTCGTTCGTGAAACTCGGTGACCACCCGACCGCCCACACCCATCCGCACGGCACCGTGCTGACGTCGGCGCCGCAGGACGCGCCGGTCGATCGCGCGACCGCCGCGGCCCGGCGCGTGATCGACGCGATGCTGCGCACCGATCGCGGCAACGCGAACCTCGACCGGGTCGCGGAGGAGCTGAACAGCATCGCCGACCATCTCGAGGAGCACGCTCCCGAGGTGGCCGAGCGGATGGTCGACATGTGGAGCGGCGAGGGCGTCACCCGGCACGACCCGATCACCGGTCCGGAGAACGCGATCGCGCCGCCGCTCGTGCTCGAGGGGCTCGACGACGGTTCGGTCCAGGGCGTCGTCACGCTGACGCTGCCGTACCAGGGCCCGCCCGGGTGCGTTCACGGCGGCGTGTCGGCACTGATCCTCGACCACGTGCTCGGTGTCGCGAACGCGTGGGGCGGCCAGGCGGGTATGACCGCACAGCTCAACGTGCGCTACCACAAGCCGACGCCGCTCTTCGAGGAGCTGACCGTCACCGGCAAGCAGATGTCGGTCGAGGGTCGCAAGATCCACACCGTCGGTGACATCAAGAACGCCGCCGGTGAGGTGTGTGTCTCGGTGGAGGGACTGTTCATCGACGCGGCGGTGCCGCGTCCGCGGTAACCGTTCGTTCGGCTGAAGGGTCCCTTCGTGCGCTCTCCGCGCGTGAAGGGACCCTTCAGCTTTCATAGGGATAGGGGATCGTTGTGGGAAAGCTCGACGAGAGGGTTGCGATCGTCACCGGCGCCGGTATGGGCATCGGGCGGGGAATCGCGGGCGCGTTCGCACGTGAGGGTGCGAGCGTCCTGGTAGCCGAGATCGACACGGCCGCGGGTGAATCGACCGCGCAGTGGCTGCGCGACGAGTGGGGAGTCAAGGCCAAGTTCCTGCAGACCGACATCACCGACAAGGACCAGGTGCACGCCATGGTCGACGGCGCGGTGGCACAGTTCGGCCGACTCGACATCCTGGTCAACAATGCGTGGCGCAGTTCAGGATTCGCCCGGTTCGAGAACATGACGGACGAGCAGCTGCGCGGCGGCTTCGACATGGCCGTGATGGCCGCGTTTTGGGCGATGCAGCGCGCGCTGCCCGAACTGGAGAAGCGCGGCACTGGCCGGGTGATCAACCTGTGCTCGCTCAACGGCGTCAACGCGCACATGTACTCGGTGCACTACAACGCGGCCAAGGAGGCGCTGCGGACACTCACCCGCACCGCCGCGCGTGAGTGGGCGCCGAAGCAGGTGTGCTGCAACGTGATCTGTCCCGGCGCGCAGAGCGAGGCGTACCGTCGGGTGCAGGAGGCGAATCCGCAGATGGCGGCCTCCATGGCGGAGGCCAATCCGATGGGACGGATCGGTGATCCGCTCGACGACATCGGTCCGGTCGCCGTGTTCCTCGCGAGCGACGACTCGCGGTACGTCACCGGCAACACGCTGTTCGTCGACGGCGGCGGCCACATCAACGGTGTGCAGTGGGCGCCGCAGGTCGACTGATCGCGGGTTGCCGGTGACGCGGCGGACCGATCAGTTCCAGGGGGTGCCGAGGACGCTGCCGTAGGAGCTGCCGAAGCTACCGGTGGACGTGCTGCCGAGGCTGCCGCTGGAGCTACCGAGGTCCAGGCTGCCGAAGCCCAGGCTGCCGAGGCTGCCGGTGGTGGGCCCGCCGATAATGACGTTCGCACTGCCCACGCGGGTGATGTTGGGGCACCGAACTGCCCGAACAGCGTTTGCATCGGATCGAGCGAGCCGAGCGAACCGAGCGGGGTCGGCTCGGGGATGACGATCGCGCCGGCCGTGCCCGGTGCAAAGGCTGTCAGCGCCGCTGCGGCTCCCGCGGCCAGCGCGACCGTCCCGAGAGTCGTTCGCACACGCGATCGTTTCGTCGTCGACTGTCGTGCCGTCGGGTCCTTCACCACCATGATTCAAGCTCCTTCTGTCGATGTTTTGACGTATAGAACACGACAAGAGGGCCGCCGGTGGTGAGAACGGGCGGATTCGCTCCGATTGCTCGTCTTGCGGGAATCCTTCGGAGACCTCAGCTCCCGAGGCTGCCGGGTGCGTCGAGTGCTCCCGAGGCTGCCGGTCGAACCCAGGCTGCCGGCCGAGCCGACCGGACCCTCGCCGCTGCCGAGGCTGCCGGTGGAACTGCCGAGGCTGCCCGTGGCACTGCCCGGACCGTCGGAGCTGCCGGAGCTGCCGAGGCTGCCGGTGGCGCTGCCGAGACTGTCGGAGCTGCCGAGGCTGCCGGTGGCGCTGCCGAGACTGTCGGAGCTGCCCAGGCTGCCGGTGTCGATACCGAGCAGTTGGAGGATCGCGGCGACGGCTCCCGGGTCTCGATCACGGTGCTGCCGAGCTGGATCGCGGCCGAACCGACCTGCACGGTGGGGCCGATGAAGGTGGGTGCGTAGTCCGCCGCGACACCGCCGAGGTTGGTGCAGATGCCCAGGGTGAGGTAGATGCCGGTGGGCACGTCGGTCAGCTGGTACGTGCGCTCCCTGGTGACGAAGTTCGTCGTCGTCAACGACGGACCCCACGCGAAGACGCCGGGATCGATCTCGCTGAGCGGCGGCAGCGTTCCGGTGGCGAGCGCCGGCAGCAGCGGGATGGCCTTGTCGACGCTGACGAGTGCGGCCGTGCACGTGGTCAACCGCTGGCTGGTGTTCGGGTCGGTGAGCGTGATGGTGAGGTCGTTTCCATCCACCGCTGTGCTCAGCGTCGGTGCTGCGGGGCCGGCGACGGCCGCCTCGATCGGCGCGGCCCCCGCGATGGCCGGCGCGACTACCACCATCGCGGCTGCCGTCGCGGCGGCGGCCACCGCGGTGCGTGCGAACTGGCCACGCGACGTCCGTGCGGGCGATGTCGGGGTGCTCGGATCCTGCTGTGTCATGGTCGATTCCCTCCCTGTCGGTGTGGAATCATCAGACACCACGGTGGGGGAATCCTCTGCGCGAAACGCCGGAATTGTCCTCGACAGCCCTATCGGTGGGGCCGGTCGTCAGGTCGGGCCGGGATCGGTGTGTCCGAAAGATCCAATCGGGCAGGGATACCGGCCCCAGCATTGGTGCCATGATTCCTCAGCTGAATGCGATCGGCCTCGTCACGACGGATCTCGAAGCGTCCCTGCGCTTCTACCGACTCCTCGGCCTCGACATCCCCGCGGACGCCGGGTCGCAACCGCACGTCGAAGCGGTTGCCGGGGGCGTGCGTCTGACGTGGGACACGGTCGAGGTGGTGGAGTCGTTCGGTGGGCCGTACACCCCGCCGTCCGGCGACTCCCGCGTCTCACTTGCGTTCGAATGCGACGGTCCGGCACAGGTGGACGAGGTGTGGGCACGGCTCGCCGAGGTCGGGCACGGGGCGGTCGAGCCGTTCGACGCCCCGTGGGGTCAGCGCTACGCGACCGTGAAGGACCCTGACGGCAACGGAGTCGACCTGTTCGCGCCGCTGCCCGGCTGACGAAGATCGCCGAAGGGCCGGCCGGTGATACGACGGGACTCGCGGATGAGGTGTGCCTGGTCCACGTACCCGCACTCGGCGGCGACGGCGGCCGACGGGGTTCCGAGCCGAGCGAGGTCCCGCGCCCGCTGCAGCCGGAGGATCCCGGAAAGAGTCTTGGGTCCGTAACCGAAGCTGTGCGTCCCGAGTCGGTGCAGTGCGCGGGCCGACAGTCCGACGGTGTCCGCCACGTCGGCGACGGACCGGCCGGCGGCGAGCAGGCGGGCGGTCTCGGTCACGACCGGTTGCGTGGGTCCGACCTCCGCGAGCTTTGCCCGGACGAACGCCTCGAACACCTCCGCCGCATCGTGAGGCTCCAGTCCGACGAATCCGGCGGCGGCGCGGCGCCCGATGACGTCGGCCAGCAACACCCGTCGATCACGTAGGTGTGCGGCGGGCACGCCGAGCACGTGGGGAAGGACCCGGGCCGGAGGCGCAGTCCCACGCTGGGCACGGCCGACCCGGGCACCGCGAACGGCTGCGTGTCCGGTCCGGCGACGACGACGTCGCCGGACCGCCACACGAGGTCCATGCAGCCGTCGGGCAGCACCGAGTCGTCGGTGGTGCGGACGCTGTGCCACACCACCGCCCCCGGAACCGCACGCGACGCGTGTTCGCTGTACACGCCGCCAGTAGAGCATGGGGTGGTGACACGCTCGGCCCAGCCGGGCGCGCACGGCGCACTAGTAGGTGGCCGCCCGCGTGGAGATCTTTCCGGTCTTGTCGGCGTGGAAGAGTGCGTCGTTGTAATGGCTGCCGGCCGGCACCCAGTCGAACGTCTTCTGCTCCGAGAACTTGTAGTAGAGCGCACGTCGACCGGCATTGGGCCCAGTGGGCGGCGGAGTGCTGTGCATGTCGCCGAAGTGCAACGTCACATCGCCCGGTTCGGTCTCGATCCGCACCACGGGCAGGTCTCCCTCGTCGCCCCACGCGAGCCAGTGCTTGGCGTACCGGTGTGAGCCCGCGAGCACCATGAGCTGCCCGTTCGCCGGGTTGGCGTGATCGAGTTGGATGCCGACCTGGATGAGTGGGCAGAGGACGGGGTGTCCACCGATGCCATCGTCGGTGTGCCAGCCCAGGTCGCCATCGCCCTTGACGACGTTGGAGGACTTGATGAACACCATCGGACCGTCGAGGCGGTCGTCGCACACCCGGTAGTCGGCGTTGGCGAGCCTGGCCAGTTCGGTCATCCTCGGCTCGAAACACTGCTGATGGAGAATCTCGGAGTGGCGGCCCAGATAGTTGATCCGCGTGACGACCTCGTCGCCGGCAGCGTTGAGTGACCACCACGAGAACGGGTCGCCGGGCACCGTCTGGGCGCGTGCCACTTCGACCTCGGTGCCGAGTCGGTCGATCTCCGCTGCGCCGTATACGCCCTTGATGTGCAGGAACCCGGCGGTGTCGAGGAAGTGCCGCATCTCTTCGCGATCCCCGTCGGCGGGAAAGCTGCAGTGCAGATCCAGCGGCTTGCCGTCGCGGTCGACGAGTCTGTCCCGGACCGCATTCGAATAGATCGCGCGACCCGTCAGCAGCGCGCGCGTTGCGGGCTCCCAGCGCTTCCAGTCCTGCACCGTCCCACGCACCATTCGAGCCCGCTCGGTGCGTACACACCCGCTCGCGGTCAGCAATTCGTTCAGATACGCCGAGAACGTGTCTTCGTCGAGTTCGATCAAGACAGCGGCGTCCGCGTCGCCCTCGACGGCCGCGACACCGTCGCTGGACGCGATCCACGTGAACGTCGGCCCGCCGGGAAGATGGAACGCGATCGCCGGCACGCGGGCCAGGTTGTCGGCGATCAGGTGTCGGTGTTCTGCATTGTGGACCGGTAGATCGTGGGTGTGGAAAGCGACGAACGAATGCTTGGGGAACGAATCGGCGATCGCCTCCACCCACGTAAGTCTGGTGCCTTGCTTGCCGCCGCTCATACAGCCCTCCCACTGGGTTACCCCGCAATGCGCCTATGTCGTTCCATCGAACGATAGGGGAGATGTGTCGTCCATCAAGGAGATTCAGGCGGTGAAGAACCGATTTCGCGAGATGGTGGCTCGCTCAGCCCAGTCGGGCGCGCAGGGCGTCGAGCGGGTCGGAGCCGTCGCGGCGTCCGCGCGGGCCGTCGCCCTCGGGCAGGGTGAGACGGCCGGCGTCGGAGCGGGTCCATTCCCGGACCGCCCAGCGTTCGGCGATGGCCCACTTGCCGTCGCGTCGTTCCATGAGGTCCACGTAGCGGCAGCCGCTGGTGAAGTTGACCATGCCGATGCCCTCGCCGCCGCCCCAGTGGGCCGCGGTCGAGTAGGACTCGCTCACCGCGAAGTCGCCGTGCAGTTCGACGAGGTGGTTGCCGATGTGGTGCATCGTGCCGTCGATCGAGCGCAGCTTCGGCTCCACCCAGGTGACGAAATCGTCCACGCTGCCGTCGAATCCGGTGTGATGGTCGATCGCGTCGGGGTGGTAGGCGTCGCGGACCAGATCGAAGTCGAGGCGGTCGATGCCGCGGCAGTAGCGCATGACCACCTCGTAGATGGCCTGCTTGTCGAGCAGTTCGGTGATCGCCGTGCCCCTGTCCACCGTCGTCATCGTCTCGCCTCCGTAGTGTCTTCGATCTTCGACTTCAGTCCTACCGCCCAGTTGATCAGCTCCGGAACCTCTTCTCCCGCTGTGCAGAAAGTGGCAGGTCGGAAAACCGCGACCGTCGCGCCGGCGGCATGCCAGGCGAGGGTCTTCTCGGCGGTCGCGTCGAAGTCGACGGTGCCGTCGTCGCGGCGTTCCGGGGACACCGACACCTGCACGATGGCGGAGCGGGGGTCGCGTCCGTGCGCCTCGAAGGTGTCGCGCAGCAGCGTGACGCTGTCCGAGAAGGTCTGCATGTCAGCCGGATTGACGGTCCATCCGTCGGCGACGCGGGCGATGCGGTCGAAGTTGCGCCGACTGGGGCCGAACCCGAAGATCACCGGCACCCGGTTCTGTGCGGGGAACGGCAGGGCGTGGAAGTCCTCGAAGGAGAATTCGCGGCCCTGGAAGTTGGCCGGCGCCTTGGTCCACAGTTCGCGGCAGGCACGCACGGTGTCCTCCATGCGGCCGAAACGTGCGTCGAACGGCATGTTCGTGGCCGTGTACTCGGCCTCCTGCCAGCCGACTCCCATGCCTATCGCGGCGCGCCCGTCGGAGAGCCGGTCGAGGGTGGCGATCTGCTTGGCCAGCAGCACCGGTGGCCGCACCGTCGCGATCAGGACCGACACGTTCAGCAGTGCCCGCTCGGTGACGGCGGCGACGGCCGACAGCAACGACAGCGGCTCGTACCAGTCGTGGTCGATCGGGAAGGGGAAGTTGTTGGTGCGGACGCGTTCCGCGTGCGCGGCCGCGTTGAAGCCGATGTGATCTCCGGTGGAGATCATGTCGACTCCCGCGCGATCCGCGGCGGCGGCCACGTCGAGCACCGGGCGGATCCGTCCGGCGTAGAGGTTCTCGGCTCCGAGGATGTTCAGACCGACCTGCATGGTGCTCCTGTTCCGTGGCTACGCGTTCGGCAGCTCGCTCGTCGTTACGTACTCGTCGACCACGAACTGGAGGGTCTTCGACATGTCGAGGAACAGGTTCGCGTCCTGCGCCACCGGGCCACCGATCGCGGGATCGGCGTGCGCGGCGAGCATCGCGTCGTAGCCCGCCCGGTCCTCGAACCACATCTCGGTGATGACGTCGAAGACCGGATCGGCCACACCCGGCGCCCGCACGCTGTCGGTGAGGTCGACGAAGTTGCGGCGTACTCCTTGATCTGCGGGAACGACCGCAGGATCAGCGGGACATGGACGGTCTCGTAGTGCTCGACGAACTGTTCGCGGGTCAGTTCGGGCTTGCGGGCGAGCAGGGCTACCGCTTTGAACACGGGCACTTCCTCATCAAGATCGACTATGGAGGTCGGAGGTTCTCACAGGGCCCGCTGGGCGTGCTCGCTCAGGTTCCCGACGAGGTCGATGCAGGACAGTCGCTGCGTGAACACCCACTCGCCGTCGACGACGGCGAAGGTGTCGAAGTAGCGACCGGCCAGAATCGGCTGCAGGGGAAGGTTCTCCGTGGCCTGCAGCACCGTGAAGTACGACAGCGAGGTGGCGGTTCGGCAGTCGTCGGCGACCTCGACGCGGAGGTTGGTGACGAAGTGCTTGGTGCGCGGCCGCGGCGGTGTGCCGTGCATCTGGATGAAGCTGCGGCACGCGGCCAGCACGCCGTCGCGGTTCGAGTCCAGGACCGGGCCCACCGGTTGCCCGTTGCCGTCGCACTGCCCGTAGACGGCGTGTGCGAAGAGATTCGCGACCTCTTCCAACCGCGCGTCGTCGATGAGGTGCGTGTAGTGGTGGGCGAGGTCGCGGATCGCCTCGACGGCACCGAGGCGCTCGACCGTCCAGGCCGTCATCAGGCGTGGATCTCGCGGCGGACCATCTTGCCGGTTGCATTGCGCGGCAACAGATCGGTGGTGATGCGCCACTTCGTCGGCACCTTGAAGTACGACAGGCGCTCGGACGCGAACTCCCGCAACTCCTCCTCGGTGACGGTCGAGCCCGGGACCACCACGACCACTGCCGATACCTCCTCGCCGAGATCGGGATGGGGGCTGCCGACGACGGCGCACTCCTGGACGGCCGGGTGCTCGTCGAGCGTCTGCTCGATCTCGGTGGGGTAGACGTTCTCGCCGCCGCGCAGGATCAGGTCGGACCGTCGTCCGGTCAGCCGCAGGCGACCGTTCTCGACGACGCCGTAGTCGCCGGTGCGCAGCCAGCGGTCCGCGGTGATCGAGTTCTCGGTCGCGACCGGGTCGTTCCAGTAGCCGAGCATGACGAAGGGGCTGCGCACGCACACTTCGCCCTCCATGCCGTCGGGCAGCCACTCGCCGAACGGGTCACGGATCTCCATGCTCACCGTGATGATCGGCCGGCCCAGTGTGCCCGGGTACTCCTCGAGTTCGGCGGAGCTGGCCACGGCGATCGCGGTGCTGCACTCGGTGAGCCCGTAGCTGTCGACGAGCGCGTTGCGAGCGAACGGAACCTGTTCGCGCAGACGGTCCTTGAAGGCGATCGACGACGGCGCCGACGCGAGCGAGAACGAGGTCAGCGACGACAGGTCGTACTTGCCGAGGTTGCCGTGCTCGAGCAGGCGCGAGGCCATCGTCGGGACCGCACCCCAGTTGGTCACCCGCTCACGCTCGATGAGGGCGAGGATCCGGTCGACGTCGAACGAGCCCTGGTTCATGACCAGTGCGCCGCCCATCGCGAGGCGCGGTACCGCCAGATTGTGCAGGCTCGCGATGTGGAACAGCGGGGAGGTGAGCAGGTCGCGCATGTGGGTCGGCACGTTCGGATCGAACTGCTTGCCCGTGAATGCCGCCATGATCGCGCCGTTGTAGCGGTGGTAGTCGACGACGGCGAGCAGGTTGCGGTGCGAGTGCAGCGCACCCTTGGGGCGACCGCTGGTTCCGGACGTGAAGAGGATGACGGACGGATCGTCCTCTTCCACCTCGACGACGGGGCGGTCCGCGCCGGCGAACTCGGCGAACAGTCGGGCAGATCCTCCTCCATGGTCAGCACCGCGATGCCGGTGGTGTCGATGTCGGCGAGGGCCTGTCCGCGCTTGGCGTCGACGATCACGACCTTGGGGGTGCTGTGCTGCAGGCCGTACGCGATCTCGCGCGGCACCCACCAGCCGTTGAGGCCGACGGTGATGGCGCCGAGCGCCTGCGTCGCCCAGAACGAGGTGACCCATTCGGGGGTGTTGGCGGCAAGGATCGCGACGCGGTCGCTCTTCTCGACGCCGTACCGCTCCTTCAATGCGGCGGCCAGCGCGTAGGCGTCGGCGGCGTGCTGCGCGTACGACACGCGGCGGTCCTCGGTGACGAGGTAGTCGCGATCGCCCCACTTGACGGACTCGGCCAGCAGATCGCCCACCGCCTTGTCCCGGTTCTTCATGACCGGCATGCGGGTGCCGAGGACCGCTTCCTCGACGATCTCGAACGGTCCGCCGGGGCCGGTGAGACGGGACATGACCTGATCCAGGTGCAGTTGCGGATCTGCGGGGGCAGTCATGGGTGGCCTTTCGTCCATGTCACAGTGTCGTTCGTGTCACCAATTGCCTGTGAACGCCCAGGTCCCGGACGCGGGATGTGGGATGTGACGGGTTTCTCACGGCAATTTCTCACGTCGCGAAGCTCCTGCGGGTGAGTTACCACTCAGCGAGACTAACGGTGATCTGCACGACAGCCCAGGGCTACTTTTCGCGACAGAACGCTGCCCGAGGAGTGGGACAGGCCACGCCGCACAACCGTGTGGTCGGTTTCACTGAGTGAACCTCGGTTCCGGTCACCACACCAGAACTTCGGGCAGTCATTTGGACCGCGCCCACCGGCGCCTCGACAGGAGAGAATGAGTTGGAACGCACCACGATTGCCGAGATGCTGCTCGATCGCGTCGGCGACGAGCACCTCGGTCTCCGCACCCGCGAGCAGGACTGGACGTGGGACGAGGTGGTCCGCGAGAGCGCCGCGTGCGGCTCGTTGGCGCAGTCCCTTCGGGTGGACGGTCCGTTCCACATCGGCGTCCTGCTCGAGAACGTGCCGGAGTTCCTGTTCTGGCTCGGTGGCGCGGCGCTCGCCGGTGCGACCATCGTCGGCATCAACCCGACCCGTGGTGCCGCCGAGCTCGAGGCCGAGATCCGCTACGTCGACTGCCAGTTGATCGTCACGGACGCCGCCGGCATGGAGAAGCTGAAGGGCCTCGATCTCGGCCTGTCCGAGGACCGCTTCGTCCTCGTCGACGCCCCGGACTACCGGGACCGGATCGACGCGCACCGGGTCGAGCCCGGTGAGGGGGTCGCTTCGCAGGCTCCGCTCCTGGCGATCGCCGAGGGCATCGACGAGTTCAGCCTGTACCTGCTGCTGTTCACGTCCGGCACCACCGGAATGTCCAGGGCGTCAAGTGCAGCCAGGGCCGTCTGTCGCGGCTGGCGTACGCCAACACCAAGAAGTACGGCCACAAGCGCGACGACGTCGACTACTGCCCGATGCCGCTGTTCCACGGCAACGCGCTCATGGCGCTGTGGGCCCCGGCGCTCGCGAACGGCGCCACGGTGTGTCTGCCGGAGGCCCGCAAGTTCTCCGCGTCCGGCTTCCTGCCCGACGTGAAGTTCTTCGGCGCGACGTTCTTCACGTACGTCGGCAAGGCGCTGGCCTACCTGATGGCGACGCCCGAGCAGCCCGACGACAAGGACAACGAGCTCGAGCGCGGCTTCGGCACCGAGGCATCGCCCGAGGACAAGATCGAGTTCGTGCGTCGCTTCGGGGCCGAACTGTTCGAGGGCTACGGCTCGTCGGAGGGCGCCGGCTCGGTCAAGCTCGACCCGGAGGCCCCGGAGGCGGCGCTCGGGCGTCCCGCGCACGCCGGCATCGCCATCGTGAATCCGGAGACGCGCGAGGAGTGCGTCCGGGCGATCCTCGACGAGCACGGCCGGGTGCTGAACCCGGACGAGGCCATCGGCGAGATGATCGACAAGGAGGGGGCGCGCGCGTTCGAGGGCTACTACAAGAACGACGCCGCCGACGCCGACCGCATCAAGCACGGCTGGTACTGGACCGGCGATCTCGGCTACGTCGACGAGGCCGGGTTCATCTACTTCGCCGGACGAAAGGGCGACTGGATCCGCGTCGACGGCGAGAACACCTCCGCGCTGGTGATCGAGCGGGTGCTGCGCCGGCACCCGGACGTCATCGCGACCGGCGTGTACGCGATCCCGGATTCGCGGTCGGGCGATCAGGTGATGGCGGCGATCGAGGTCGACTCGCTCGACGCGTTCGACGCCGACAAGTTCGCCGAGTACCTCGGTGCCCAGGGCGATTTGGGGACGAAGGCGACGCCGCGGTTCGTGCGCGTGTCGACGAATCTGCCGGTCACCGGGTCCAACAAGGTCCTCAAGCGTGAACTGCAGGCCGAGTTGCGGCGCACCGACGAGCCGGTGTACCGCTGGGAGGGCCGTGGCGAGCCGGTCTACAAGCAGATGACCGACGCGGACAAGTCGGCGCTCGAGGCCGAGTTCGTGTCGTTCGGACGCCAGCGTTTCCTGGGGGCGTGAGATGACGGCCCGCAAGGTCGCCCTCGTCACGGGCGCGAGCCGCGGTATCGGCCGCGAGATCGCACTGGCGTTCGCGCGCAAGGGATTCGACATCGCCATCACGGCTCGTACCGTCCGCGAGGGGGAGGGGGCCGTGACGCCCGCACCCGCGCCGAGGGGGAGACGCTGATCGCGGTTCCGGGCAGCCTCGAGACGACGGCCGCCGAGATCGAGGCGTGTGGCGTCCGGGCGCTGCCGATCCGGATGGATCTGCTCGACCGGGACTCGGTCGTCGGCGCCGCCGACGAGGTCCTGCGGCGCCGCGGCCGTATTGATGTCCTCGTCAACAACGCCTACGCCCAGACGGCCGGTCACATGGAGCGCATCCTCGACCTTCGGCTCGACGACGCCGAGGTGATGGTGCGCGGCAACTACCTCCACCAGCTCGCGCTGATCCAGCGGGTGCTGCCGTCGATGGTCGCGGGCGGTGACGGCGTGATCGTCAACCTGGTGTCCGGGTCGGCGACCACCGATCCGCCGGCGGCCCCGGGTGAGGGTGGCTGGGGCGTGGCGTACGCCGCGTCGAAGGCGGCCTTCGGTCGCCTCGCCGGCGCGGTCAATGCCGAGTACCGCGGGCGCGGCATCCGCGCGTTCAACCTCAGCCCCGGCTTCGTCGTCACGGAGTCCGGCAAGGCGCGTGGCGGCACCGACAAGATCGAGGACGCCGGATTCGCGTCGGTGCCGGCGACGGTCCCGGCCGACGCTGCGGTCTGGCTGGCGACCGCACCCGACGCCGAGCGGTTCCTCGGTCGGGTGGTGTGGGCGCCGAAGCTGATGGACGATCTGACCGGTCCGTCCGCGAACTGAGGCGCGGCACGGAAATTGTCGAAGATCGGGTCTTGCCCGGAGGGGGCGGGCCTGGTCTGATCGAGTCTGATCGAGATAGCGCACGGGTGATTCCCGCTGGGCGAGACGTTCGCCCCGGCGGTCCGGCTCGCTGGCTAGCGTCCGGAACAACGCAGGCAGACAGTCGTCACCCCGGGGCGGCTGTCTGCTTTGGCAATGAGGTCGTTTGTCAGTCGTTTGTTGTTAGGGAGAGTAACGATGGATTTGAGGGAATCCCCCGAACAGCTCGCGCTCCGCAAGGAGTTGCGTGCGTACTTCGCGGCCCTGTTGCCCGAGGAGAAGCGCCGCAAGGCCGGCGAGGAGGGCGTGGGCGGCCAGTACTTCCGCGAGGTCGTCAAGCTGCTCGGCCAGGACGGCTGGCTGGGCATCGGTTGGCCCAAGGAGTATGGCGGACAGGGCCGCTCCATCGAGGAGCAGTTCGTCTTCTTCGACGAGGTGCAGCGCGCCGGTCTGCCGTTCCCGTTCGTCACGGTCAACACCGTCGGCCCGACGCTGATGAAGTACGGCACCGAGGAGCAGAAGGAACGCTTCCTGCCGGGCATCCTCGCGGGCGACATCGTCTTCGCGATCGGCTACACCGAGCCCGAGGCCGGCACCGACCTCGCGTCGCTCAAGACCCGCGCGGTCCTCGACGGCGGGGAGTGGGTGGTCGACGGCAACAAGATCTTCACGTCCGGCGCCAACACCGCCGACTACGTGTGGCTCGCGCGCCGCACCGATCCGGAGGCCCCCAAGCACAAGGGCATCTCGATCCTCGTGGTCCCCACCGACGATCCGGGCTTTTCGTGGTCGCCGATCCCGACCGTCGGCGGCCTCATGGTTACCTCGACGTACTACAGCGGCATCCGTGTCCCGCAGAAGGACATCATCGGTGAGGTCAATGGTGGCTGGAAGCTGATCGCCGCGCAGCTCAACCACGAGCGCATCGGCCTGGCCGCGATCGGCGGCCGCACCTACGGTCTGTGGCACCAGGTCCTGGACTGGGCCAAGGAGAACGGTGCCATCGAGATCCCGTGGGTGCAGCAGGAATTCGCGCGCACGCACGCGAAGCTCGAGGCGATGCGCCTGCTGAACTGGAAGATGACGGCCGCCGTCGCGGCCGACAAGCTGTCCGGTGCGGACGCCGGCGCCACCAAGGCGTACGGCACCGAGACTCACATCGACGTGTACCGCACGCTGCTCGGCATCCTCGGCGCCGCGGGCCGTATCCGCCCCGAATCGCCCGGTGCGCTGCTGGCCGGTCAGATCGAGCAGATCTCCCGCCAGGGCATGGTCAACACGTTCGGCGGTGGCGTCAACGAGGTCCTGCGCGACATGGTCGGCACGATGGGCCTGGGCCTCGTGCGTGAGAAGAGGGTCAAGTGAGCGAATTCCTCACCAAGCTCCAGGCATTCGAGGGCCAGGTCCTGACCCCCACGACGTGGGGTCCGGACGAGGTCAACACCCCGATGATCCGGCACTGGGTCGAGACGATGGGCGACACCAGCCCGATCTATCTCGACGACGAGGCCGCCCGCGCCACCGGTCGGGACGGCGCCGTTGCGCCCGCGCTCATGGCGCAGGTGTGGACGATGCGCACGTTCAACGACAAGATGGCGAACAACGATCCGTCGCAGGTGTGGACCGATCTGATCGCCACGCTCGACGACGAGGGCTTCACCTCGGTTGTCGCGACCGACTCGGACTTCGAGTTCTTCGTGGAACTGCGCCCCGGCGAACGGGTTTCGCTCACCGAGGTGATCGAGGACATCACCGAGGAGAAGAAGACCGGCCTCGGTACCGGCCACTTCGTCACGACGCTCAAGACGTATCGCAACGGTGACGACGAGGTCGTCGCGACCCAGCGGTGGCGGACCCTGCGGTTCAAGCCGAAGGGCAGCGAGAAGGCGGAGAAGCCGGCAGAGAAGCAGGCGGGGCCGATCCCGGGCCTGCGTCCGCGTCCGGCACTCAACGTGGACAACGCCTTCTGGTTCGAGGCCGCCAAGGAGCACCGCCTGGTGATCCAGCGCTGCACCAACTGCGGCGTGCTGCGGCACCCCACGGGCCCGATGTGCGGTGCGTGCCGCTCGCTCGAGTGGGACACCGTCGACGCCTCGGGCCGGGGCACCGTCTACAGCTTCGTCGTCAACCACCATCCGCAGATCCCCGGATTCGAGTACCCGCTCATCGTGGCGACGATCGAACTCGAAGAGGGCACCCGCCTGATCGCGAACATGACCGGCATCGCGCCGGACGACGTCGAGATCGGCATGCCGGTGGAACTGGACTGGATCGACGCCGACCCGGATCTGACGCTGCCCGCGTTCCGGCCGGCCGCACGGGAGGACTCCTGATGGACTTCAACTTCAGCGAAGAGCAAGAAGCGATTCGCAACCTCGCCGACGAGGTCTTCACCAGCAAGGCCGACATCGACCGCGTCAAGCAGGTCGAGCTGAGCGACGAGCGCATCGACCGCGACCTGTGGCGTGAGCTCGCGAACACGGGCCTGCTCGGCATCGCGCTGCCCGAGGACCTCGGCGGCGGCGGCCTGGGCCTGGCCGAGCTGTACGTCCTGCTCGAGCAGCAGGGTCGCCACGTCGCGCCCGTGCCGATCTGGCAGTCGGCCCTCGCGGCCCTCGCGGTCGCCGAGTTCGGCACCGACGCGCAGCGCACCGCGCTGGTTCCGGGTGTCGCCGAGGGCAGCAGCTTCCTCACGATCGGCCTCGAGGAGTTCGGCCCGTACGTCGACGGCGACCCGGAGACCACGGCTGCCGAGGCCGGCGGCCAGTGGACCCTGACCGGCGCCAAGGCAGTCGTCCCGATCACGCATGTCGCCGACCGCGCGATCGTCTCGGCCACCACGCCGACCGGCGCGGCGCTGTTCGTCGTCGACCTCGCCGGCGCGGGTGTCTCGGTGGAGCAGACGCAGTCCACCAACTGGGAGATCTGCGGCAACGTCACGTTCGAGTCCGCGCCGGCGGAGCTGCTCGGCCCCGCCGACGGCACCACCGCGCAGTGGCTGCAGGGCCGTGTCGAGCTCGCGCTCGCCGCGATCCAGCTCGGTGTCGGTTCCGGCGCCGTCCAACAGGCCGTCACGTACCTCAACGGCCGCCAGCAGTTCGGGCGTCCGCTCGCGACGTTCCAGGCCGTCAACCACCAGCTGGCCGACTGCTACATCGACCTGCAGGCGATGAGCGTGACCCTCTGGCAGGCCACGCAGAACCTCGTCGACGGCACGGATCCCGGCACCTCGGTCCTGGTCGCGAAGTGGTGGGCCACCGACGGCGGCCAGCGCATCGTGCATCGCACCACGCACCTCCACGGCGGTATGGGCGTCGACACCGACTACCCGGTGCACCGGCACCTGCTGTGGGGCAAGCAGATCGGCGCCACCCTGGGTGGCTCCGCGTCGGACCTCGCGCGTCTGGGCGCACAGCTCGCCGCCGGTGTCGAGGTGGTCGGATGACCGCCACCGCTCCCGCCGTGTCGGGCCGCAGCTACGACGACATCACCGTCGGCGAGGCGCTGCCCGAGCTGGCGATCCCGCTGACCCGGACGCTGATCGTGGCCACCGCGATCGCGACGCGCGACTTCCAGGACGTGCACCACGATCCCGAGCTGGCGCGTGAGCGTGGCTCGAAGGACGTGTTCATGAACATCCTCACCAGCAACGGGCTGGCGGGGCGGTTCGTGACGGACTGGGCCGGACCGTTCGCGACGGTGCGCCGCGTGAAGATCCGCCTCGGTGCCCCGAACTACCCGGGCGACACCATGACGATGACCGGTGAGGTGGTCTCCAAGGAGAACGGCCTAGTCGAGGTGAAGGTCGTGGGCGCGAACAGCCTGGGCAACCACCTCTCGGCACCGTCACGGTCGCCTACCCGGCCGCCACCGAAGGGAAGGACGCCTGATGGCAGTGAGCCCGCTCTCGGGTGCCGCCGCGATCGTCGGCATCGGCGCCACCGAGTTCTCGAAGAAGTCCGGTCGCTCCGAGCTACAACTCGCGTGCGAGGCCGTCACCGCCGCGCTCGCCGACGCCGGCATCGACCCGTCCGAGGTCGACGGTCTGACCACCTTCACGATGGAGACCAACGGCGAGATCCTCGTCGCCCGCAACTGCGGGCTCGGGGAGCTCAAGTTCTTCTCCCGGATCGGCTACGGCGGCGGCGCGGCGTGCGCGTCGGTGCAACAGGCGGCGATGGCCGTCGCGACCGGCGTCGCCGAGGTCGTGGTGGTCTACCGTGCGTTCAACGAGCGCTCCGGTATGCGCTTCGGCCTGGGTCAGCACGACCGCCCGATGGATTCGACCGCCGACCGCGCAGCGTACGCATGGTTGACCCCGCAGGGACTGGCGACTCCCGCCCAGTGGGTCGCGATGTTCGCTCGGCGGTACATGCACCAGTACGGTGCCACGAGTGAGGATTTCGGCCGGGTTGCTGTCGTGGCGCGCAAGCACGCCGCGAACAACCCTGCCGCGTGGTTCTACGGCAAGCCCATCACGCTCGAGGACCACCAGAACTCCCGGTGGATCGCCGAGCCGCTGCACCTGCTCGACTGCTGCCAGGAGACCGACGGCGGCCAGGCCCTCGTCATCGTCTCGGCCGAGCGTGCCAAGAGTCTGCGCAACAAGCCCGCGATCATCAAGGGCGCCGCGCAGGGTTCGGGCAAGGACCAGCACATGATGACGAGCTACTACCGCCCCGACATCACCGGCATCCCGGAGATGGGCCTGGTCGGCCGTCAGCTCTACGCGCAGGCCGGTCTGACGCCGGACGACATCAATGCGGCGATCCTCTACGACCACTTCACTCCTCTGGTGCTCCCGCAGCTCGAGGAACTCGGTTTCTGCCGTCCCGGCGAGGCCAAGGACTTCATCCGCGAGGGGAATCTGGAGATCGGTGGACGGCTGCCGAGCAACACGCACGGTGGTCAGGTCGGTGAGGCGTACCTGCACGGCGTCAACGGAATCGCGGAGGCGGTCCGGTTGGTGCGTGGGACGTCCACCAACCAGCCCGAGGGTGTCGAGAACGTGCTCGTCACGGCGGGAACCGCGGTTCCCACCAGCGGCCTGATTCTCGGCGCCGCCTGACCCGGCAGTAGCCGATACAAGAAGCCCTGGAAGGACTAAGAATGACGGCAGTGGAGCAGAAGTCGGCCGGCGAGTGGCGCGGGGTCGACCTCGGCACCCGCACGGTGAGCTACGACGAGCGCGACGCGATCCTGTACGCGCTCGCCGTGGGTGCGAAGGCCACCGACCTGGACCTCGTGATGGAGGACCGGCTGCGGGTTCTGCCGACGTTCGCGCTGACGCTGGCCCAGTGGGCGCCCGACGAGCTGGGCTCGCGCGGCGGCTTCGATACGAAGACCGCGCTGCACGGCTCGCAGGAGCTGAAGGTGCTCGCGCCGCTGCCCCGCAGCGGTGAGGTCGCGCTGAAGGCCAGCGTCGGCGAGGTCTGGGACAAGGGCGCCGCGGCGGTGTTCGAGGTCAAGGTCGAGTGCGAGTACTTCGTCGCGACCTGGTCGATCTTCGCGCCCGGCGCGGGCGGATTCGGTGGCGAGCGCGGCCCGGCCAAGCCGCCGGCACCGGAGGGTGAGCCCAACGTGACCACTGCGCTCGAGACCGCGCTGAACGTGGCTGCGCTGTACCGCCTCACGGGCGACCGCCACCACATCCACATCGATCCCGAGGCCGCGGCGGGCATCGGCCAGCCGCGTCCGATCATGCACGGCCTGTGCACGCTCGCGGCGTCGACGCTGCCGCTCGCCAAGGAACTCGGCGTGCACCCGGCCGACCTGGCCGAGCTGCAGGGTCGCTTCGCCGCGCCGATGTTCCCCGGTGATACCGCGGATCTGCAGGCGTGGGGCGGCGCGTCGGGCCTGTCCTTCGAGCTGGTCCGCGAGGGCAAGCCGGCCATCTCCGGCGGCTACGCGGTCTTCACCAAGTAAGACGACCGAATGTCACACGCGTTCAGTCCAACTGGACGCGTGTGACATCGGCCAGATGTCAGCTGTGCTGCGTCGCCATGTAGCGGGCGGGGTACTCGCCGCCGCCGTGGACCGCCAGGTCGGCGCCGTTGACGTACGACGACAGGTCGCTGCCCAGGAACAGGCACGCCTTGGCGATGTCCGACGGGACGGCCATGCGCTCCATCGGCAGCGTGCGGGTCACTGCGGCGCCGCCGTCCTCGCCGTACACCGACGCCGCCGCCTCGGTGCGGATCAGTCCGGTGGTGATGTGGTTGACGCGCACCTTCGGCGCCCACTCGAGCGCCAGAGCCTTGGTCAGCCCGAGGAGTCCGGCCTTCGCCGCGGTGTACGCCGCGGTACCCGGCTGCGGCTGATGTGCCGAGACACTGCCGATGTTCACGATCGCCCCGCCCGTCTCCTGCTCGCGCATAACGAGATTCGCGGCCTGCGCCGTGTAGTACGGCGCCAACAGGTTGAGCGCGACGATCTTCTCGACGAAGCGCGGCGACACCGTCGCGGCATCGGCGTCGGGGGAGCCGCCGGCGTTGTTGACCAGCACGTCGAGGCGGCCGAAGCGGGAGACGGCGTCCTCCATGAGGGCCGTCGCGTCGGCAGGATCGCGGACGTCCACGGCCCGGAAGGCGGCGCTGCGGCCGTCGACGGTCGGCAGGGTGTCGGGCTCGTTGCGCGCGCACACCAGGACGTCGGCGCCGGCCTGCAGGAAGTGCTCGGCGATGGCGAAGCCGATGCCCTTGGTGCCGCCCGTGACGACCACTGCGCGACCGGAGAAGTCGATCGGGTTGGGGTAGTTCATGCGAACTGCCTTTCTGTCGTGTCGCAGCGCCCGCACACCATGAGGATCCTTGGTGCCCAGAAGTTTTCGCCACCAATTTCGTGAAAACGCTGCGCTCAAGCAAATGCTTGGTTGAGAATAGTCGACTGGAGGTCTGTCACACCAGGTCTTCCCAGTTCACGAGACTTCGAGAGCGAGTACACATGGGCAAGCTCGACGGCAAGATCGCGCTCATCACGGGCGCCGGACAGGGCATCGGTCAGGGCATCGCGCACGCGTTGGCGAAGGAGGGCGTCGCGATCGCCGTCGCGGGCCGCACCGAGTCCAAGCTCGTCAAGACGGTCGAACAGATCGAGGCCTACGGCGGCAAGGCCGTGGCCGTGCCGTGCGACGTCAGCAAGGCCGAGGATATCGACGCGGCGGTCGCGTGCACCCTCGAGCACTTCGGTGGGGTCGATATCCTGGTGAACAACGCCAACGACTGCAAGCCCGGCCCGCTGCTGTCCGTCACCGACGAAGACTTCGAGCGTTCGTTCGAGACCGGTCCGCTCGCGACCCTGCGCCTGATGCGGGCGTGCTACCCGTCCATGAAGGAACGCGGCGGCGGTTCGATCATCAATCTCGTCACGTCTGCGGCGGTCCGATGGGACGCGAGCAACTACGGTGCCTACGCCGCGACCAAGGAGGGGATGCGCGCGCTGACCCGTGCCGCGGCCTGCGAATGGGGTATCGACGGCATTCGCGTCAATGCGATTGCGCCGCACGCCCTGTCGCCGGCTCTCGAGTGGTGGATCAACGAGTACCCCGAGGAGGCCGAGGAGTTCAAGGCCGGTATCCCGTTGCGCCGCATCGGCGATCCCGAGAGCGACATCGGACGGGCCGTCGTCTTCCTGGTGAGCAGCGACGCCGGCTACCTCAGCGGCGCCACCATCCCGCTCGACGGCGGTCAGTCCCGCTGGGGCTGACGGAGATGGATGCGGAGATCGGCCGCAACCGGATCCTGGTGCTCCCCGCGGATCCGGCGATCGAGGAGTCGGTGCGCGATGCCGTCGGCGACTCCGGGTCCATCGTCCGACCGCGTTCCCGCACCGCAGTGGCGGTGCGGGAACTGCTGCCCGACGTCGACATCGTCGTCGCGGACTGGTCCGGGCAGCTGTCCCTGGGCGTGGAGGAGGCCGCGCTCGGCCGGCACCTGCGCCTGATCCAGCAGCCCGGGGTCGGCATCGCCTTCATCGACGTCGCCGCCTGGGCGGAGGCCGGCGTCCCGGTCGCGAACACGCCCGGCGGGAACGCCGCGTCCGTCGCGGAGTGGGCCGTGGCGGCCACCGCGAACCTGTGCCGCTCGATCGGCTGGGCGGACGCCGAGATGCGCTCGGCCGTTGGCCGCAGACCTCGATCCTCGAGCGCGACACCCGGGACCTGGGCGAGCGCCGGGTGGGACTGGTCGGGTTCGGCGACATCAACCGACGGTGCGCCGCACTGTTCCAGGCGTTCGGGTGCGAGGTCGCGTACACGTCGCGTCGGCCGGACCCGAGCTCCGCGCTGCCCCACCGCGAACTCGACGACCTCCTCGCAACGTCGGACGTCGTGGTGATCGCGGTCCCGCTCACAGACGGGACACGGGCGCTGATCGGTGCGCGCGAACTCGCGCTGCTGCCGCGGGAGGCATTGGTGGTCAACGTGGCTCGCGGACCGGTCGTCGACGAGGTCGCGCTCGCCGCGGCCATCCGGTCCGGCTCGGTGGCCGGCGCCGCGCTGGACGTCTTCGCCGCCGAGCCGCTCGATCCCGCCAGCGAGCTGTTCGACCTCGACAACGTGGTGCTCAGCCCGCACATCGCGGGCGGCAGTTCCACGGCGCGGGAGAGGATGTTCCGCATGACCGGCGAGAACGTCGCGCGGGTCTGCCGCGGCGAGGCGCCGCTGTGGACGGTGGGGTGACTTGTCCGGGGCAGTTCCGCGGCCGCCGGTCCGAAAACGAACATTCGACCGATTCTCGGTAGGCTCTGCGCACCGGTCCCGCTGAACGGGACGGGAACGTAGGAGGCACCGGATGATGACATCGCTGCTGGGCAAGGTGCGCCTGCTGCTCGAGTCCTTCGATGCCGAGTCGGGCTCCCTCTCGCTCACCGAGCTGTCGCGGCGCAGCGGGGTCGCGAAGGCGACGGTGCACCGACTCGCTGCCGAACTAGTCGAGTTGGGGCTGCTCGAGCGGGCCGGAACCGACTACCGGTTGGGACTGCGGCTGTTCGAACTGGGCAACTCGTCCCCACCCAGCGGACGCTGCGCGACGCGGCGTTGCCGTTCCTGCAGGAACTGCACGCGATCACCCGCGAGACGGTCCACCTCGCGATCCGGGACGGTCTCGACGTCCTGTACGTCGACAAGATCTCAGGGCACGGCTCGGTGGATGTGCCGTCCCGCGTCGCCGGCCGGTTGCCGCTCGAGGTCACTGCCACCGGCAAGGTACTGCTCGCGTTCTCCCCGACGGCTGTGTACGACCAGGTCGTCGCGCGCGGCCTCGCGAAGTTCACGCATCGGACGGTTGCGTCGGCGGCGATGCTGCGACGGCAGCTCGATCGCGCGCGCCGCGAGGCGATGTCGGTCGAGGCCGAGGAGGTCAGGCTCGGCGCGGCGAGCGCGGCGGTCCCGATCTTCTCGGGGGATCGACCGTTGTCGGCGCCATCAGCGTGTCGACGAGCACGGCCCGGATGAACGTCGCCCGGATCTCGGGACCGCTGCAGACCGCGGGGCATGGCGTCAGTCGAGCGCTCCACGAGATCGCGCGGACGGCCTGACGACGGCCCCCAACGCGAACAGCGCGAGCACCGCCGAACCGGTCATCGCCACGGCGATCGCCAGGGACGTGTTCCCCAGCAGCCCGACGATCGGGGCGATGACCGCCGCCGCCCCGAACTGCGCGAACCCCACCATCGCCGCCGCGGTGCCCGCCGCCTCTCCGTGCCGGGACAGTGCGAGCGCCGGTGCGTTCGGCATCACGAACCCGGTGGCGCACAGCAATGCCAGGACCGGCAGCGCGAAGCCGAGGAATCCGCCGGTGTCGGTCGCCGCCAACCCGATCGCGACGGCTCCGAGCACGGTGCTCACCGCGAGCGACGCCACGCAGATGCCCATCGGCGTCCAGCGCCCCAGCAGCACGACGTTGAGTTGGGACGCGCCGATCAGCACGACGGCGCCGGCGGCGAACGCGATGCCGTAGACCCCGGGCGCCAGCTCGAACTGGTCCTGCATCACGAACGACGAGCCTGCGATGTACGCCCAGAGCACCGCCCGGCCGAGCCCGCACACCAGCACCAGCACCATGAAGTGCCCGTCGCGGGCCAGCGTCGCGTATGTGCGTAGCACCGGTGCGACGCCGCGGCCGACTCGTGCCGACGGCGGCAGTGTCTCGGGCATGGCGACCCCGCCAAGCACGATCATGACGAGCCCGAGCCCGGCGAGCACGAGGAACACCCCGTGCCACGAGACCGCCGTCAGCAACACGCCCCCGATCGACGGTGCCAGGATCGGGGCGACGCCCATGACGAGCATCAGCCGCGACATCACGACGGCGGCGTCCCGGCCGTCGAACAGATCGCGCACGACGGCCATCGCGATCACCCCGGTCGCGGCCGCGCCGAGCCCCTGCAGCGCGCGCAGTGCGCCAAGGACCGCGATCGACGGCGCGAACCAGCAGGCCACCGACGCCGCGACGTGCAGCGACGTCCCGATGACGAGCGGCCGTCGGCGCCCGAAGACGTCGGAGAGCGGCCGATCACCAGTTGACCGAGGGCCAGGCCGAGTAGCGTCCCGGTGAGCGTGAGCTGCACGGCGGCGTACGATGTCAGGAAATCGTCGGTGATCGCGGGTAGCGCCGGCAGGTACATGTCCACCGTGAACGGGCCGAGGGCGGTGAGCAGGCCGAGGATCACGACCAGTCGGATCCGGCTCCCGCCCCCGGGCGCAGCGACGCGGACACCTTCCCGGGCCGCGTCGGTCGTCGTGTCGGCTGTCACGGATGCTGCTGGTTCAGGAACCCGGTCACCACGGTGTAGTAGTCGTGCGGCCGCTCCTCCTGGAGGTGGTGCGACGCCTTGTCCATCACGTACAGGTGGCCGTGTTCGATCATCCGGGCGAGCATGAGTGGGTAGTCGGGGGTGAGGAAGGCGTCGTGCATGCCCCACGCGAAAAGCACCGGCGCCTGGATCATTCCGAGTTCCGCGGTGAGATCCTGCCAGTCTCCGCGGGGGTTGTCCGACGCCGCCGCGAGCGCCATCTCGTCGAGGTCGAGGCTCTGCGCGTAGCGCATGTCGAGGGTTTCCTCGGGCAGGCGCTCGCCGTCGAACCATTCGAGCTTGGTGATGAGCTGACGCATCTTCTCCCGCGTCGGGCCCTCGCCGCCGTAGTAGACGTCGCGCGCGTTGCGCCCCCGCCGGCCGTCCTCGGGCAGCGGCGCGAGCGGGCCGTAGAACACCGGCATGCTGCCGGTGATCACCAGCGAGCGCACCCGGTCGGGGTACTTCGCCGCCAGGTTCAGGGCGATGGTGCCGCCCCACGAGTTGCACACGAAATCGGCACGGTCGATGCCGAGTTCGTCGAGCAGCGCCACGATCTTGGCGGCGTGGAAGTCCCACATCGGCCCGGTGATGGTGCACTTGTCCGACAGACCGTACTGCAGGATGTCGACGAGGATCGCGCGGCGGTCCTGCGCGAAGAGCGGCGCCACCGGCCCGAAATCGGACCACGCGGTGCAGCCCGGACCGCCGCCGTGCAGGAAGATCGTGGGCGCACCCTCGCCAAGGTCGTGGTAGTGGAACTTCACGCCGGCTGCGGTGGCGTACAAGCTGTTCGGTCGATTCGTCATGCGCATACCTGACCCGATCGGCGTGCGCGGGCAAAGGATCGCGGTCCGTCAGGCGGTCCCGGTCTGTGGCCCTGCAGGTGGTGCCGCTCCTAGCGTCGCCGCATGAGAACTCCACTGGACATCGTCCACGAGCGGGTGTCGTCGACGATCGGCACCCGCGAGCACCGTGACCTCGGGGCGATCCGCCCCGACGAGGCGGTCGCCTTCGCGCGCGCGTGTGCGGAGGACGACCCTCGCTACCTGGAGCCGGACCGGCCGGACTTCGCGGTGCACCCCATGTACGTGCCCAGCCTGCTGCGCGGGCCCAGCGGCGCGCGGGACGACGAGTACCGACCCGACGGGATGTTCGCCGACGAGGTGCCCGGGACGTCCGGACTCGACGTCCGGCTCATGGCCGGCGGACAGGACATCGCCTTCCACCGGACGCCGCCGCTGGGACAGCGTATCGCCGCCGACCGGACCGTCGACCGGATCGAGTGGAAGGGGCGCGACGACGCCCCGTTCCTGTTGATCACCGTCGTCAAGACCTACCGCGCGATCGCGGCCGGTGTGTTGGCGACCGTCACGGAAAGGTTCATCGTCCGATGAACGAACACGCCGCTCCCGCCGTCGGCGAGTCGATCGAACCGATTGTGCTGCAAACTGATCCGGTCCGAGTGCAACGATTCGGTGCGGCCACGCACAACGCGCACCGGATCCACTACGACACCGCCTACGCACGATTCGAGGGGCTCGACGACCGGGTCGTGATGGCGCAGCTGCACGGCACCCTGTTCTTCCGCGCGGCCACCCGGTACGTGGGCGATCCGGACGCCGTGCTGTCGGTCGGGTGGCGGAACCGCGCACCCGCGTACGTCGGGACGACGCTCACGGTCACCGGATCGGTGCGCGCGGTCCACGACGATCGGATCGTTCTGGACCTCGAGGAGCGCGATTCCGACGGGACGCTCTGCGCCGCCGGTGAAGCCGTCGTGGCCCGGCGGTGAACCCGGTCTGCTGAGTGAACCGGATCCGTTGGAAGGACGGAGGGTTCGTCGGAAGATCTGCGTACCAAAAGATCTCGTGTCGAGAGGACTTCACATGACTGGTGTCGAGGCGCCGGACGCCACGCAGGCGCTCCCGGAGAGGCCGCGCGCGGCCGGTCGGCAGGACTGGACGGCGTGGCCCCGATACAACGAGGCCGGCAGCGGCTACCGGGGCTACCGGTACCCGGTGACGTGGTCCAGCCACATCACCAAGGACCCCAAGAGCTACACGATCTGCGGAGAGAAGCTCGCCATCATTCGTGACAGCGGCAAAGTGTATGCGCTGCACGACCGTTGCCCGCACCGCGGCGTGCCGCTGTCCGAGGGCGACCAGCAGTTCCCGGGCACCGTCAGCTGCCCGTACCACGGCTGGACGTTCCGGCTGAACGACGGCAAACTGGCCGCGGTCATCACCGACGGACCCGACTCGAAGATCTGCGGCAAGCTCTCCGTCCGGACGTACGCCGTCGAGGAACGGCTCGGTCTGGTTTGGGTCTACATTCCGATCGCGGAGGAGCCCGCGCCGCCGATCGACGAGCAGCTGCCCCGCGAACTCGTCGAGAACGAGGGCATCGTGGGCGGCCGCATCCAACCGCGCGGCGGCAACTGGCGATTCGCGTGCGAGAACGGCTTCGACGAGGGACACGCCAAGTACCTGCACCGCACCGCGCTGTGGCGGCTGTTCAAGCCCATGCCCACGTGGAACATCACCAGCATCGTGCCCGAGGGCCGGTGGCTCTTCCGAGTGCAGGAGGAGGTCTACTGGGAGGCGGACTTCCCCGGCGTGGGCAAGTGGACCAACAAGCGCTGGTGGAAGAAGAAGCCCGACGAGACCCAGATCTCGCAGATCGGCAACGTCGGTGCGGGCCTGAAGGTGAACCCCGTGATCGAGGCCCAGAAGTTCCCGGGCTTCGCCTCGCTGTCGATGCCCGGCGTGCTGCGGATCGCGTACCCGAACTTCATCCACTACGAGTTCTACGTCCCGGTCGACGAGGACAACCACCAGTACGTGGGCCTCATGGTCAACTTCGTCACCGGCACAGCGAAGCTCGGCTTCTACGCCAAGTACCTCGGCGCGATCCGCTGGCTGTTCCACGGCCAGTTCTCGGGCCAGGACGAATGGATGGTCCGCGTCACCGACGCGCCGCCGGAGAAGCTCTACCGCCCCGACATCTCGCTCACCGCGTGGCGCAACCTCGCCGAGGAGGAGTACGCCGAGAAGATCGCCGCCGCGGTGGCGCACACCCCGCAGCCACCGGCCCGCCCGGTGCGTGAGCGCCGCCGAGCCACCCCCGCCGCCGAATCGGGCGGTGCCGCAGCGGCACCGCACACCCCGGCCGCTTCGGACTAGAGGAGAAGACGATGTTCAAGACTCTCGTGAGCGTGACGCTCGGTGTCCTGCTTGCCGTCGGGGCGCCCGTGGCCTGGCGCTTCGTCGCAGCCCGCAGCAATACTCAGGTACACCAGGTCAACTCGTGACCCCCGGGACCGTCGATCCCCTCGCCGGTCTCGACGAGCAGCGCCGCCGCTGGGTCGAACAGGCGTGGGGGAAGGTGGATCGGGAGCGACTGCGCGAGTTGACGGTCGGGCTGGTGGACATCGCCAGCCCGACGGGCGACGAGGCCCCGCTCGCCCGGTACATCACGACCACGCTGACGACCGGTGGGGTCGAGGCGCACACGATGTACCTCGACGACCGGCAGGCGAACTCGTGGGGCCGGGTGCGCGGCGACGGGAGCGGGCCGGACCTGCTGCTCTACGCGCCGATCGACACCGTCACGAGCGGCAACGCTGCGGAGGACGTGCCGTGGGCCGCGGAGACACTACGGCCGGATCTGTGTGCCGAGGCCGCCGTCGACGGCGACTACGTCATCGGTCTCGGGGCGTCGAATCCCAAGGGGCACGCGGCCTGCGTCATGGCGGCCGTGGAGGCGATCCGGGCCGCGGAGATCCCGCTGTCAGGTGACCTCGTCGTCGGCTTCGGGGCCGGCGGCATGCCGACCAACGCCCGTCCGGGCGTGGGCAATCCACGGCTGAACACCGGCCAGGGCGTCGGCTGCTCGTTCCTGCTCGAGCAGGGCGTGTGGGCGGACTTCGCGCTCATCGCCAAGCCTGGCTGGACGGTGTCGTGGGAGGAGGTGGGGCTCGCGTGGTTCGAGATCACGGTGCACGGCAGCCACACCTACGTCGGCTCGCGGCACCGGCTGCCCTACCGGAACCCGGTCGCGCTGGCCGGTGAGGTGGCGCTGCGGCTCGAGGAATGGTTCCCGCAGTACTCGAGCCGGCACCGGGACGGCCTGGTGCTCCCGCAGGGGATGGTCGCGAACATCCGTGGTGGCTGGGAGCGCACCGCGTCCTTCACGCCGGGACAGGTACGGATGATGGTGGATCTGCGGCTGAGCCCGCGGACCACGCCGTCGGCGGCAAGACGCGAGCTGGTCGAGGCGGTGCGGACGATTGCCGCCGACCTGGACGCGCGGATCGACGTCGAACAGATCCTGGCCATCCCCGGGGAGTCGTCCGACGAGCAGATGTGGCTGTGTCGCAGCGCGATCGAGGCGTGGGAGGCGTTCGAGGGCGGACCGCACCACGAGTTCCACGACGCCAGCGGTGCGACCGACGCGAACATCCTGCGCGGTCGGGGCATCCCGACCGTGCGGGTCGGGATGCCGAAGGTGACCGACGCCCCGTTCGAGGTCGACTTCGCGATGGGCATGAACACCGTGGACCTGCGCGAGGCGGAACGCCTCACGCGTTACCTGATCCGGGTCGCCGTCGACACCGTGACCCGGTCTCTCGAGGAAGTGGGGATCGACTGATGGCGAAACTAGTGCTGGGGGTCGGTGCATCGCACAGCACCCTCATGAACACGCACTGGGAGGAGACGACCCACAAGGCGGAGGCCGAGCGGTTCCGCGACGCCCTGGGGGTGGTACGCGACCGCATCGCCGCCGCGCGGCCCGACGTGGTCGTCCTGCTGGGTCCAACCACTTCCGTGGCTTCTGGCTCGACCTCATCCCCCGTTCACGCTAGGGGTGGGCGAGTGCAACGCGAGCGGGGAATCCGGAACGCCGAAGGGCCCGCAGAAGGTCGACGTCGATCTCGCGCGTCACCTCGCCGACGGCGTGGTCGAGAGCGGCCGGTTCGACCTGGCGTTCTCGGCGCGTCTGCAGATCGATCACGGCCAGTCGCACGCGATCCAGTATCTGCTGGCGGGGCTCGACGTCCCGATCGTCCCGCTCGTGGTCAACGTGTTCGCCCCTCCGCTGCCGACGTTCGAGCGGTGCGAGGGCCTCGCCCTCGCATTGCGCGACACGATCGAGTCGTACCCCGGCGACAAGCGGGTCGTCGTCGTCGCCTCGGGCGGTCTGTCGCACCGGCTGCCGTGGCCGGACTGGCGGGACCCGCACGGCGAGGACGAGGACTTCATGGTCCAGGCCTGGCTCGACGGCCGGGAGAACTGGTCCGACTACGACGTGCGTCGTCGCCAGATCATCCGCGCCGCCGAGGCCGCGATCTCACCCGAGTTCGACGACCGGATCCTCGACCTGTTCGCGGTCGGCAAGGCCGGTGAACTGGCGGGCTACACGAGCGCGGACATCGAGGCCGAGGCGGGCAATGGCGCCCAGGAACTGCGCACGTGGCTGATGATGGCCGCGATGATGGACTACATCCCCGCCGAACGACTTGCCTACGAGGCGATTCCGGAATGGCTCACCGGAATGGGCGTCGTGGTCCTGGACCCCGCGGCGGCGCCGGCGGCGCACTGACATCCACTCCCATCTCTTCTGCAAAGGACACACTCATGACAATCTGGAACGAACTGGCCGGCCTCGACTTCGCGGTCAAGACCGTCGACGCCGCGGGCATCCCCACCCGCTCGCTGCAGGCCGGATCCGGTGACGAGGCGGTGGTGTTCCTGCACGGCACCAGCGGCCACCTCGAGGCCTTCGCGCGCAACATCGCGGTACACGCCGCGCACTACGAGTGCCACGCGATCGACATGCTCGGCCACGGCTACACCGGAAAGCCGGACTACCCGTACGAGATTCCGCGCTACGTCGAGCATCTCGTGAACTACCTCGACGCCGTCGGCCTGGAGAAGGCCCATCTGGTGGGCGAGTCCCTCGGCGGCTGGGTCGCGGCCCACCTCGCCAGCGAGCAGCCCGAGCGGGTGCTGTCGCTGCAGCTGCTCGCGGCCGGCGGCACCGTCGCCAACCCGGAGGTCATGGAGCGTATCCGCACCTCGACGACCAAGGCGGTGCAGAGCGACGACGTCGAGCTCACCCGGGCGCGGTTGCGGCTGCTGATGCACGACCCGGTGAACGCCACCGAGGAGCTCGTCGAGGCGCGGCACCGGATCTACCACCAGCCGGACTTCGTCGCGAACATCCACAACCTGCTGTCCCTGCAGGACATGGAGACCCGTCAGCGCAACCTGCTGCGTCCGGATCGGCTCGCCCGGATCCAGGCGCCTACGTTGGTGGTGTGGGGTCACGAGAACCCGTTCGGTGACGTACCGGAGGCGAAGAAGATGGCCGCGGACATCCCCGGCGCGCAGCTGCAGCTCTACCCCGAGTGCGGGCACTGGCCGCAGCACGAGCAGGCGGCGCTGTACAACCCGTTGAGTCTCGAGTTCCTGGCGAATGCCTCGGCGCAGGCGAAGAGCGTCGCCTGAGACGCACCCAACCGCACCGTCCGTGAAGCCGGCCGCGCGTCGCGTGGCCGGCTTCACGCATCGAGAGGACATATGTGATGCGGATACTGCTCTTGGCGCCCGACGAGCACGGCATTCTGACCGAGGCCCTGCGCGGTGCGGCCCCGCATGTCGAAGTGGTCCGGCCGGCCGCCCGAACGCGCGCCGATTTGCACGCGCTGCTCCCGCGTGCCGACATCGTGGTGGGAGACTGGAGTGGCGAACTACCCATGGGAGCAAGGGAAGCCGCGGTCGCCGGTCATCTGCGGCTCGTCCAGCAACCAGGGGTCGGCGTCAACTTCATCGACGTCGAGGCATTTCGGCGGGTCGGCGTTCCGGTGGCCAACACCCGGGCGCGAACGCGACCTCGGTTGCGGAATGGGCCGTCGTCGCGGCGGCGAGTCTGAGTCGATCGATGGGCTGGGCCCACGACGAGATGCGCGCGGGACGATGGCCGCAGGACGAGATCCTCGGGCACGGCTGCCGCGATCTCGGCGACCGGCGGGTCGGGATCGTCGGCCTCGGCGATATCGGCAGGCGGTGTGCCGGACTGTTCGCGGCGTTCGGTTGCGAGGTTTCGTACACCGCCCAGCGCCCGCGATCGGATACCGCGGGGCGGTATCGAACCCTCGACGAACTGCTCGTCGAGTCGGACATCCTCCTGCTCGCGGTTCCGTTGACGCCGACGACTCGCGGGCTGATTGGCGCGCGCGAGCTCGAGCTGTTGCCGGTGGGTTCGATCGTCGTGAACGTCGCCCGGGGACCGGTTGTAGACGAGACCGCTTTGACGGCGGCCCTGCGATCGGGGCGTCTGGGCGGTGCCGCCTTGGACGTCTTCGGCGACGAACCGCTCGCGGCGGCCAGCGATCTGCGACGGTTGGACCGAGTGCTGCTCAGCCCGCACGTCGCCGGGGGCAGCGCCACCGCACGCGAGCGCATCTACACGATGACTGCCCGGAACGTGGGGCGGGCGTGCGCCGGTCGTGAGCCCCGCTGGACGCTATGACGGCGTCCCTTCAGGGACCTGTCGGTTGTGAATCAACACAGGTCAGCTTGTTTCTTTCGCGTTTCGAATCGTCTGCGGCGGACCGATCGGATGTTGCGTCCACGTAAGTTCTCCCGTCCGGTCCGCACGGTGGACCGCGTTGGTTTTCGTCGGGATTCGCCGCCGTTAGGTTTCTTCACCACGACCCCGCAAATGCGGCGCAGATCACAGAACGAAGGTGTGCACACATGGCCTGGCGATCGACATTCGGCAAGGTGACCCTTGCATCAGCAGCACTTGTCCTCACGGTGGCCGCGGGGGCGTGCAGCCGCCCCGCCACCCAAAGCACGGCGGACACCGGCGGCGGCCCACTCAGGATCGCGGTGGGGATCGACGCGTCGTACGCGCCGTTCTTCGTCGCCGATCAGGAAGGGCTGTTCGCGGACGAGGGACTCGACGTCCAGCTGGTCCAGTTCGGGCGCGGCGGCGAGGCCGTCGACGCACTCGCCACCGGCCAGGTGCAGGTCGCGGGGAGCTCGGACACCACCACCATCGCGCAGCTGCGCCAGAACCCGTCGCTGCGCGCGATGTACTCGTATGAGGTGTCCGGCGACTACATCAAGGTGGTGCTGCGCAACGGGGTCGACTCCGCGAGCGGGATCAAGAAGATGGGCATCGTCCCCGGCCTGAGTCAGATTTCTACCGACAAGTACCTCGAGGCGAACGGAATCGCCCCGGGCGCAGTCGAAATGGTGACGGCCACGCCGACCGACATGCCGGCGTTGCTGAGCCGCGGCGACATCGACGGTTACGTGCTGTGGGAGCCGTGGCCGGCCACGGCGCTGTCCCAGGACAGTGGGCACGTCGTCGCGGTCACCGGTGACTACGACTGGTTCTACCACCACTGGGCGATCACGACGGCGCCGTGGCTGGACCAGAACGAGGACACCGCCCGCAAGATCGCGAAGGCCCTCGCCGAGGCGAGCGAACGCGTCGAGGCCGACCCGCAGGCCGCCGCCGTCGCGACCAAGAAGGCGGTCAACGTCGCCGAGGATCAAACCGTCACCGCCGTCGGCGAGATTGATTTCGGTGTCGAGAATCTCACCGAGAAGGACGTGGAGTCCGCACAGTCGATCGTCGACTTCTACAAGAAGATCGGCGTTCTCTCCGAGCAGCCCGACCTCACCTCGGCGATGCTGCTCGATTGGTACCAGGAGGACAAGCAGTGACAGCGACAACCACCATCAAGGGCGTCCCCATCGACGTCCGCGATCTGGGCATCAGTTTCGGTGCCGCCGAGATCGTCTCGGGAATTGACCTCGACGTCCGGCCGGGCGAGTTCGTCTGCCTGCTCGGCCCGAGTGGCTGCGGCAAGTCGACCCTCCTCTCGGCGATGGCGGGCTTCGTGAAGCCGTCCGCGGGCGAGATCGTCTGTGACGGCGACGAGGTCTACGGGAGCAACCCGCACGCGGGCATGGTCTTCCAGAGTTCGGAGGCACTGTTCGAATGGATGACCGTCAGCCAGAACGTGGCGTACGGGCCGCGGATGCACGGCGCGGACAAGGCTTCGCAGGCCCGGATCGCCGCCGAGTACCTGGCCATGGTCGGTCTGCCGAACGCCGGTGACAAGTTCCCGGCCCAGCTCTCGGGCGGAATGCGCCAGCGCGTGCAGATCGCGCGGGTCCTCGCCAACCAGCCGTCGCTCGTCCTGATGGACGAGCCGTTCGGTGCCCTCGACGCCCAGACCCGCCAGGTGCTGCAGACCGAACTCGACAAGATCTGGCGCCACACCGGCTGCACCGTCGTCTTCGTCACCCACGACATCGACGAGGCGCTGACCCTGGCGGACCGCGTCGTGGTGATGTCCGCCGGCCCGAAGGCGCGCATCAAGAGCATCTACGAGGTGGATGCGCCGCGGCCACGCGATCGCGCCCATCCCGAGGTGATCGATCTGTACGAGCAACTGCGGGACGACATCCGCGCCGAGGTCGTGGCGTCGCTGCGCAACCAGGGCATCGAGGAGGACCAGCTGTGACCGCCGTGGCCGATACCCCCACCACCGCGCGCGCCGCGCGCGCACCCCGCACCCGCCGCCGCAGTGCGGGCGCGTCCACCGCCGCGGTGCGCACCGCGCTGCTGTGGATCGCCTCCGCCGCGATCGGCCTGGCGGTGTGGTCGTTCCTGGCCTGGTGGTACGGGCCGACGACCATCGCCTCCCCGGCCGAGGTCTGGACGGCCGCAACCGAACTGGCCGAGAGTGGCGTGCTGTGGACGTCGATATGGGCGTCCGCGCAACGCATCCTCATCGGCTGGAGCCTCGGCGTCGTGATCGGTGCGCCGATCGGCATCCTCATGGGCCGCGTGAACATCGTGCGGCAACTCCTCGACCCCTACATCGAGTTCTTCCGTTTCATCCCGCCGATCGCGTTCGTGACCCTCGCGGTGGTGTGGTTCGGCATCGGTGAGACCTCCAAGGTCGTCCTGATCTTCTACACGTCGGTCTTCATCGTCACCGTCAGCACGATCGCCGCCACCGTCTCGATCAGCGAGAACAAGCTGCAAGCCGCAGCGAATCTGGGGGCGGGCAAGCTGCAGCTCATGAAGACGGTGGTGCTGCCGTCGTCGGTGCCCGGCATCATCACCGGTGCCCGCCTCGCGATGGGCAACAGCTTCCTGACGATCGTCTCCGCCGAGATCGTCGCCGCCGACCACGGCATCGGTTCGATGATCTGGCAGGCCCGCAACTACGGCCGGATCGACTGGACGTTCGTCGGCATCATCGTGCTGGGCATCATGGGCTTCCTGTTCGACCGGATCCTGCGCCTGCTCTCGACGCGGTACCTCGCCCGCTACGGCGTCAAGTAGACCACTCCATCCGTCGAACCAGAAGGGACGCAATGACTCACGCACCCACCATCGCCGAGCTGGCCGGGATCCCCGGACGACCCGAGTCTGACGACGTCGAGAGCGAACGCCGGCGTCGGAAGGTCGCGGTGATCGGCGGCTACCGGATCCTCTCGCGTTTCGGTCTCGACGAGGGCATCTCGGGCACATCACGGCCCGGGACCCGGAGCGTCCCGACACGTTCTGGACGGCGCCATTCGGTCGGCACTTCTCGCAAGTCGGCCCGGACGAACTACTGCACGTCGACTCCGACGGGACGATTCTGTCGGGCGAGGGACCGCTCAACCGCGCCGCCTTCGTCATCCACTCCAAGGTGCATGAGGCTCGGCCCGACGTGGTCGGTGCGGTCCATGCACACGGACTGCAGGGCAAGGCATTCTCGTCGTTGCACCGCATGCTGAGCCCGATCACGCAGGACGCGTGTGCCTTCTACGAGGACCACTCGATCTACGACGAGTACCACGGCGTCGCACTCGACGAGGAGGAGGGACGGCGCATCGCGGCCGCGCTGGGGCCCAACAAGGCGGTGGTCCTCACGAACCACGGGCACCTGACGGTCGGCACGTCGGTCGAGAGTGCCGTGTGGTGGTACGTGTCGATGGAGCGGTCTATGCAGGCCGAACTGGCCGCGCGGGCGGCCGGTGATCCCGTCGCGCTGCAGCACGAGATCGCCGCGCAGACGTACGAGGCCGTCGGCACCGAGAAGGTGGGGTGGTTCGCCTACTCGACCATCATCCAGAAGATCGCCGCGGAGGAGCCCGACATCTTCGGCTGACCCGCGGCACCTCCGTCACGGCGGGCCCACCGGCAGACCTCTGCTCCGCCGGTGGGCCCGCCTTTCGGCGTGCCTGGACCCGGGCGCCCGAGTCCGAACGTAGTCTGCTGACTGGACCGGTTTCATATGTCAAGGGCGACAGCATTATTAGCGTTGTCGGCATGAACGCATCGTCCAATGTCTCGACCGCACTCGAGGTCGACATCCTGATCATCGGCGCCGGCCCGGCGGGCCTCTACGGCGCGTACTACGCCGGTTTCCGGGGCCTGCGGGTGGCCGTGCTGGACGCACTGTCCGAGCCCGGCGGCCAGGTGAGTGCGATGTATCCGGAGAAGGCGATCCTCGACATCGCCGGATTCCCCTCCGTGAAGGGGCGTGATCTGATCGACGGACTGCTCCAGCAGGCAGCGCCGTACGACCCGCAGTACCTGCTCGGGGAGCAGGCGCAGACGCTCACACACCTCGCGGACGGTCGCGTCGTCGTCGGAACGAGCAAGGGGCGCAACGTGACCGCCGGTGCGGTGATCGTCACCGGCGGCATCGGCACCTTCACGCCCCGCCCGCTCGCCAAGGGCCGCGATTTCCTCGATCGCGGGCTGAGCTACTTCGTCCCCGATCTGTCGGCGCACGCCGGCAAGGACGTCGTGATCGTCGGCGGCGGCGACAGCGCCTTCGACTGGGCGGTTCACCTCGAGCCGATCGCGTCGTCGGTCACCCTGGTGCACCGCCGCGACAAGTTCCGCGCGCACGCGGCGACCGTGACGAAGGTGCGGGAGAGCAGCGTGCGGATGATCGTCAACGCGGATGTGTCCGCGGTCCGTGGCAACGGCTGGATCTCGGAGGTGGACGTCGCGCACAAGCTCGAGAAGAGCACCAGCACGCTGCCCGCGCAGTCCGTCATCGCCGCCCTCGGATTCACCGCCGATCTGGGGCCGATGACCGAGTGGGGGCTCGAGATCGACTCCGCCACATCGTCGTGAACACCCGCATGGAGACCGCGGTTCCCCGCGTGTACGCGGCCGGCGACATCACCGACTACCCGGCAAGGTCCGGCTCATCGCGGTCGGTTTCGGCGAGGCCGCGACCGCGGTCAACAACGCCGCCGCCGCGATCGACCCGGACGCCGAGATCTTCCCGGACATTCCACCGAACAGGAGGGCTGAACAATGGCATTCGTCATCGGCGAGGCATGCATCGACTACATGGACCGATCCTGCATGGAGGAATGCCCGGTCGACTGCATCTACGAGGGGGAGCGCAAGCTCTACATCAACCCGAACGAGTGCATCGACTGCGGCGCATGCGAACTCGCGTGTCCCGTCGAGGCGATCACCGTCGACCGCAAGGCGGATCCGGAGTACAAGGAGGACGCCAAGCGCTTCTTTCTGGAGATCCTGCCTACCCGGGCCGAACCCGTCGGCAACCCCGGCGGCGCGGCCAAGATCGACGTGATCGGCGTCGACACCCCCATGGTGGCGGCGTACTGATGGGCGTGCGGTTCGGCTACGCCGACACGTCGTTCGGTCAGTTGCACTACGCCGAGCAGGGGCAGGGTCCGGTGATCCTGCTGCTGCACCAGACCCCGCGCTCGTGGGACGAGTTCCGTGAGCTGATCCCGCTGCTGGCGAGCAACTTCCGGGTGATCGCGATGGACATGGTCGGGTTCGGGGCGAGCGCCGCGCTGCCCGCGCCGCAGACCATCGAGGCGTTCGCGCGGGGCGCGTGGGAGTTGCTCGACGCCCTGGGGGTCGACCGGGCCACCGTGCTGGGCCACCACACCGGTGCGGCGGTGGCACTCGAGATGGCGGCCGGCGACGTGGGACGACTCGACGCCGTCGTTCTGTCGTCATGCCCGTGGGCGGACGCGGAGTACCGCGCCGGCCACACGGGTGCGGGCGGGGTGGACTGCGCCGAGCGGGTACCGGACGGCGCCCACCTGCGGGTGCTGTGGGATCTGCGCCGCCCCTACTACCCGGAACCGGTCACCGACCTGCTGGACCGGTTCCTGCACGACGCTCTCACCTTCGGTGTCGACCCGGCCGAGGGACATCGCGCGTGCGGCCGCTACCGGATGGAGGACCGGGTCGATGCCGTCACGGTGCCCGTGCTGCTGATCGGTGCGGGTGCCGACCCGTTCTCGATGCCCAACCTGCCGAAGCTGCGCGCGCACCTGACAGGCGCATCGACGGTGGCCGAGGTCGTCATCGACGACGGCACGGTCGCGCTCGTCGAGCGGCACGCGGACCGCGTCGCGGCGGCGGTGTGCGAGTTCCTGGCGAATGTGAACACCGCCGCCTCCGCGGTGATCGCGGACACCCCGCTTGCGCGGCATTTGTAAACGCTGTGAAACCGGTCCGCTGGACGGAACGTGTGACGTGCGTCTCGGGACTTTGGTCCCTAGCGTCACTGGCACCGAAAGGGTTGCACCGCTCGGACCTCCGAGTCGGAGAGAGCCCCGCAGAGTGCCAGGAGGCCGCAGTGACGACAGCCATGCAGCGATCGGTCGATCTCGGTTCGGTGGTGCCGATCCAGTCGGCTCGGGGACAGGGCGGCGAGATGTCGTCGGTGCTCGGGAAGGCCCGCTCCATCCTCGACGCCTTCGACAACGACCACAGCGACCTCTCGCTCACCGAGTTGACGCGCCGCAGCCGGGTCGCGAAGGCCACGGTCCACCGGCTCGCCGGGGAACTGGTCGAGTGGGGCCTGCTCGAGCGGGCCGGCACGAAGTACCGCCTGGGGCTGCGCCTGTTCGAGCTGGGACAGCTGGTGCCCCGGCAGCGGATCCTGCGCGACGCGGCGCTGCCGTACATGGAGGACCTGCTGCTCGCGACGCAGGAGACCGTGCACTTCGCGGTGCGGGACGGCATCGACGTCCTCTACATCGAGAAGATCATCGGTCATCGCGGGCTCAACCAGCAGTCCCGCGTCGCGGGTCGCCTCCCGCTGTACTGCACGGCCACCGGGAAGATGATCCTGGCGTTCTCGCCGCAGTCGGTGTTCGACGAGGTGGTCGAGCAGGGCTTCACGGCGCTCACCTCACGCACGACGATGTCGGTGTCGGTCCTGCGCCAGCAGCTCGAGCGAATGCGCAAGGAACAGCTGGCGGTCGAGGTCGAGGAGACGCGACTGGGCTACATGAGCGTCGCGGTTCCGGTCTTCAGCGGACCCACCACGATCGCCGGCGCCCTGTCGGTCACGGGCCCCACCGTTCGTCTCAACGTCAGCCGGGTCACCGGCGCGCTGCGCACCGCGGGGATGGGGATCAGCCGCGCCCTGCACGCGATGAAGTGCACGCACGCCCCCGCCGACCTCGCGCGGGGGATGGCCTGCAGCCCCACGATGTGCTCGTTCAACGGCTGCGGCAAGTGAGTGTGGACAGATATTCTATCGCTAGCCGGGCTAAAGTGCGCTTGAATCGAAGGCAGCGCAAGGTGCGACTTTTTCGCGCTATTCGTAGTCTTGCTTTCCTGGGAGGGGCGCGAGCGGATGGGTGAGAACTTGAGAGATTCGCCGGCTAGTATTTAGCCCCCGTTGGGGAAGTCGGATTCCGGGGCCGGCTACCGCGCCGACCTCGAAATCCGTACATTGCTTTGGTCGCCTACTCTTCTGCTTTCAACGCTCTGTCCTGTACTCCTCTGTCGCACCCGAGAACCCTTAGAAGGTGAGCGCGAACGATCTTGCCAAGGAAATCCGCTAATTCTGAGACATCGGCAATCGGATAGTCGCAGTTGCCGTGAGATAAGTCATTTCGTATGTGTCGAATGGCGTCTTCTGGCGCGATAGGAGGGTTTTTCAAACCGGGATCTGAGTACTTATCCTGGATGATTTTCAATCTCTCGAGCCTGGTTCTTATGTACCCGGAATCCGGGAGCTGATCGAACAGTTGTCGAAGGCTGAAGTCCAGTCCGCTTACCGGACCATTCGTGATTGATTCTTTAGCAAATTTTCGATCGCTGGAGGTGATTGCACTCCCGCCGTTCTTTGCGTCCACCGTTAGATGCTGCAAAAAATCGAACTTCTTAACGTTGTGTTTGCGGATACGCGAGTTTCTTGTTGCACGGTTTTCGTACCCATACAAACCTTCCAGACATTGAATGGAGAACAGAAGCCGACTGCGTGGGTGCTGGTCTTTGGCTACGATCACCGTGGAGTACATTTGTAGGAGTGGGTTTCCGCTATTGGCGTGCCATGACGCAATGAGATCCAACAGTGAATTCTCGTTGCCCCGAAGGGTGAAAGCGGCTTTTGCACTGGCCGCTTCCCGTTGTGAAGAGAAGTACGGGGCCTGGGAGATTCCTCGCCCAAATATTTGCCCCCTTCTTTCAATGCTGTTCTGGTCGACCAAGTCGCCATGGACCCAAATTGCGGTGATTTCCTCGCGCCGTCCCGTGCTTGCATCTATCAATTCGCGTAGGGGGTTGATCCAATCCTGGAGCCAACTCGTCAAAGGGAGAGGGGCTGTTGAATTGATCTGGACGCGCGGCGCAAACCTTACGCGGAAGTCGAAACTGTCAAACATTCGTGATTCAATGTAGTAATCGTGGATAACTTGAACCTTATGATCCGTCCACGTTTGCTTACTTTCAGGATTTCCGTGCGCTCGCCACTCTCCCGATTCAAAATCTGACGTGGGTGTGAATATCTTCTTGATTGGAGGTGTGCCTCCTATGGCATCCAAGCCGGTAAGTTGCACTCCAATTCCAAAAAAAAGTGGTACAGACTCGCGTGGAAGATCGTAACCCACGATGGCCAGGCCGGCGGTGATCCAAGACTGCCCCTCGCCCATCGACGTTATTTGAGCATTTATAAGGATTACATCCAGGTTGTGATTTAAAATCTTGCCCCAGAGGAATGGGTAGTGGAAGTTCTGGGGGAATGTGCCCACATCTCCCCAGTTTCGGGGTCTATTGTCCATGCCGTCTGGTTCGAGACGGATCCGGAAGGAGCGCGGCGCTCTGACAGCCTGATCAATCCGAAGCCGGTCTCTTTCGTCCCGGAGATCTGATGTGGCTCGAGTTTGGGTATCGGAACCTCCCATTCGCATTCGTACTCTCCGGGCTCAACTACCAGCAGTTTCGGCATATCGGTCACGGCCACATATCATGTCACCACCGTGCAAATTGTGGGAGTGATAGCGCCACGGAGTTTGCACCACTCATCAGCGGCCGGGAACGATCCCGGCCGCTTCGGCGTCCCACGTGCGCGGCCCGACGCCACGCTCCCGCAGCGCCGCCTTGCGGACCTTGCCCGTCTCGGTGAGCGGCAGGGCGCCGACGACGTCGACGTAGCGGGGTAGCGCGAAGTAGGCGAGGTGCGGCTCGGCGAACCGGCGCAGCTCGGCGGGATCGACGCGGCACCCAGGCCTCGCGACGACCGCCGCCATCACCTCGTCCTCGGCCAACTGCGACGGGACCGGGAAGACCGCCACCTGTGCGACCGCGGGGTGCTGCCCCAGCACGTCCTCGACCTCGGCCGACGAGATGTTCTCGCCGCGCCGCCGGATGACGTCCTTGATCCGGTCGACGAACCGGAACCAGCCGCCGGCCTCCCGCACCACGCGGTCGCCGGTGGCCAGCCACGCGCCGGGCGTCGGGGGTGTGTCGCCGAGGTAGCCGAGCGCGAACGCACCGTCGAGGTCGGTGCGCACCAGCAGTTCGCCCGGGGTGCCGTCCGGGACCGGGGTGCCGGCCGGGTCGACGACGAGCGCGTCGTACCCCGGCATGATCGTGCCGAGGTGGCCCGCACGCCGGTCGCCGGGCGCGGTCCCGAGCACGAGATTGGTCTCGGTGGTGCCGAATCCGTCGATCAGCTCGACGCCGAACCGGTCCCGGAACGGCCGCCACAGCCGCTCCGGTGTCGCAGGGGACAGCGCGCGGGTCGCCCGATGCGCCCGGTCGTCCGGGGACGGCGGCCGGCCGGCCAGCATGGCGACCATCGCGCCGAGCAGGTACACGACGGTCGCGTCGGCGTCGGCGACCCGCCGCCAGTACTCGCGCACCGAGAAGTGCTGTCCCAGCACGAAGGTGCCGCCCGCCACCACGGCCTGGAAGAAGGCGTTGATGGCGTTGGTATGGAACAGCGGCAGCCCGTTGTAGAGGACGTCGTCGGCGTCCAGATCCAGCGATGCCCCCACGCCCAGCCCCCACCACAGGAACTGGGCGTGCGGGCACAGCACTCCCTTCGGCAGCCCGGTGGTGCCGGAGGTGAACAGCACGGCCGCCGGGTCGAGCGCCGATATCTTCTCCACGGGTGGCAGCGGCGGCGAATCCGGTTGCGGCGCCGAGGCAGTGCCGACGATCCACAGCTCGCCGCGGAAGCCGGCGGCCTCCACGCGCTCGGCGTACTCCGGTTCGACGAGCAGGCACCGTGCACCCGACGCCGCGAGGACGTGGCGCAGGGCGTCGCCGCGGAAGGCGGTGTTGAGCGGCACCGCGACGGCGCCCAGCCAGGCGCAGCCGAGGATCAGGTCGAGCGCCTCGATGCGGTTCGCCGTCATCGCGGCGACCCGGTCGCCGCGCCGGACCCCGCGGCGCGCGAGGGACCCGGCCATCGCGGCCGCGCGGTCCGCCAGTTCGCGGTAGTGCACCCGCACGGCACCGACGCGCAGCGCGGTGTGATCGCCGCGCCGGACGGCGCGGTCGAGCAGCAGCGCCGGAATCGTCATCGATTCCGGTAGCGGCAGTGCTCCGGTCACGGCGTCACGGCACGACGACGGCACGGCCGGCGACCTTGCCCTCGCGCATCAGCTGCAGCGCGTCGGCGATGTCGGCGAGCGGGAACTGCTGGACTGCGAGACGGATGTCGCCGGCGACGAGGCGGGCGATCATGTCCGGGGCGAGTTCGGCCTGGCGTGCGGTCTTGCGAATCATGTTGACCGGCAGGATCGCAACGTCGCTCAGCAACCAGTTCGGCAGGTCGATCGTGAGCTGAGTGCCGAGGGTGTAGCCGATCAGGGCGGCGCGACCGCCCGGCACGACACGCGCGAGCAGGTGTGGCAGCGCGTCCCCGCCCAGGGTGTCGATCAGGACCTCCGCGACCGGGTCGGGGCCGAGGGCCTCGGCCACCTGCTCGCCGCGCCCGACGATCGGGCGGACACCCTCCGGCAGCAGCGCGACCTGGTCCGCGCGGGGCACCACGCCGATCACCTCGGAGGCCCCGGCGAGCAGCGCGAACTGCGCGGCCATCGATCCCACCGCGCCGGAGGCTCCCGACACGATGACCCGCTCGCCCACCCGGAGATCGGCGACGTCGTGGACGGCCACGTATCCGGTGGTGCTGGGCAGCAGGAAGGTTGCCGCGATCGCCGGATCGAGACCCGAATCGAACGGGGTGAACGCCTTGTCCGAGGCCACGACGTACTCGGCCCAGCAGCCGTTCTTGAACAGCCCGATACCGCCGCCGCGCACCAGGACCCGGGTTCCGGGCTCGAAGGCGTCGGACTCGACGACGGTCCCGGCGCCGTCTGTGCCGCCGATGTGCGGCAGTTGCGGGCGGACGTCGAAGTTGCCGCTCGCGACCGTCATGTCGAGATGACCGAGAGCGGCGGCGTCGATACGGACCAGTGTCTGTCCGGCGGCCCGCGCGGGGACGTCGACCTCGTCGATCACGGGAGCCTGTCCGAAGCTGTGGAGCCGGGCGGCGCGCATGTGTTCTCCTTCTGGATCTTTCGAGCGGTGGGGCGGCGGGTGGGCCGTGGAATCAGGTCACCGGTCAGGTCAGGACGCCGTCGGCGCGCAGGCGGGCGACGGTCTCGGGCGGGTACCCGGCGACGTCGCGCAGCACGTCGTCGGTGTCGGCGCCGAGCAGCGGCGCCGCGCGGCGGATCGTCACCGGTGCACCTACGCGGACCGGGGCGCCCTCGTGCAGGAACTGACCGGCCTTCGGATGGTCACCGGGAACGTCGTAGCCGCGCGCCCGCAGGTGCGGGTCGCTCTCGACCAGGTCGCGGCCGTTCTGGACGGCACCGGCCGGGACGCCGACGGCCTGGAGGCGTTCGGCGACCGTCTCGGCGGGCAGGGACGCCGTCCACGAGGCGATCGCGCCGGCGATCTCGGCTTCGTGCTCGCGGCGTCCCGGCGCGGTGCGGAACCTGTTGTCGTCGGCCCATTCCGCCCGACCGAGCGTCTCGCACAGGTGTCGCCAGTCGGTGTCGTCGCGGACCGCGATCGCGCACCAGCGGTCGGTGCCGAGGCACCGGAAGACCCCGTGCGGCGACATGGTCGGGTGGGCATTGCCGATCGGGGCCGGGAACCGTCCGGTGCCGGTGGCCTGCACGACGCTGGTGCCCATGTGCGAGGCCATCGCCTCGAGCTGGGACAGGTCCACGTGCTGACCGCGGCCGGTGCGGTCGCGATGTTCGAGTGCGGCGAGGACGGCGGTCGCGGCCTGCAGTCCCGCCACGATGTCGCCGTGGCCGTAGATCACGCCCACCACCTCGTCGGCGCTCCACCCTGTCAGCGCCGTCAATCCTGTTGCCGCGGACACGATGTCGGCGTACGACACCCAGCCGCTGCGCGGGCCGGTGTGGCCCATCCCCGACATCGAGACGTACACGATGTCGGGGCGCAGTTCGCGCAGCCGCTCGTACCCGAAGCCCATCTTCTCCATGACGGTGGAACTGAAGTTCTCGACGACGACGTCGCTCTGCGCGATCAGGTCCGCCAGGACCTCGAGGCCGGCGGGGGAGCGGGTGTCGAGGGTGATGCTGCGCTTGTTCCGGTTGACGTCGTTGAAGTATCCGCTGGTGTCGGGGTCGTCGTGGGGTCCCCGGGACAGGTGCATGAACGGCGCGAACCGCGTCGGGTCCGGCCGGCCCAGCGACTCGACCTTGACGACGTCGGCGCCGTGGTCCGCCAGGATGCGGGTGCAGTACGGTCCGGCCAGCACCCAGGTGAGGTCCAGGACACGGATGCCGTCGAGCGGGAGTCTCGTCGAATCCTCCTCGGACACAGAGTGCTCCTCGACGGCCGATCGGTCGAGCAGGACCTGGTGCTCGCCGAGATCGGCCACCGCGAGATCCCGGGCGCGGGCGCCCTCCGGGAACGCGAAGCCGAAGCCCAAGTCGCGAGTCACGCCGTCCCGTGACACCACATCGACGAAGAAGTCGCGGTCGTTCAGTTGCGGGTTGACGAGCAGTTCGTCCGGGCGGTCGACGGCCGACCAGGGCAGCTTGCGGGTCTGCGCCGCGACCGCGAACTCCTCCTTGGTCCACTTGTCGAGGAAGCGCTGCACCACCTCGAAGATGTGTTCCTGGTGCCGCTTTCGTTCGATCGGATCGCTCCAGCGGGGATCGGTGAGGTCGTCGGCCGCGCCCTCCTCGACGAGCCACGCCAGCAGCGCGTCCCACATGCGAGGGCTGCCGCCCAGACCGCCGCCCAGGAAACCGTCGGCGGCGCGGAACAACCCGTGCGGCACCAGCGGATGCACCCGGCCCGGCCGGGGTGGCACCCGGTCCTCGTGCAGGTAGGCGAGCGTGCCCGCCTCGAGGCTCGCCGCGACGCACTCCTGCGCGGACACGTCGACGGGCGGCACCGGTCCCCGCCGGCGGGCCCGCAGACCCAGGAGCGCCGCGATCGCGGCGTTGACTCCGGCCGAACTGTTCGGCCTGACCCTGGGGGAGCAGCAGGGGCGGACCGTCCGGGTCGCCGACCTGTGCCAGCATGCCGCCGAGGGCGGCGACGGTGAGATCCGTTGCGGCCCAGCCGCTGCGCGGACCGTCGACGCCGAACGGGGACACCCGGACGTGGACGGTCGAACCGCACTGCACCGCAACCGGTTCGGCGCCCGGGGCACTGCCGTCGAGGAAGATGTCGGACGCGGCGACCAGCCGCGCGATATCGCGGCGGCCGGCCTCCGATTCGAGATCGAGGACGACGGACTTCTTCCCGGCGTGCCAGTGGGAGAAGGCGTGCCCGCCGAACTCGTGCCGGGTGGCGTCCCCGCCGGGGACTCGACTAGGACGACGTCGTAGCCGAGGCCCACGAGGATGCGTCCGGCGAAGCGGGTGAACGGGCTCGACAGTTCGACCACCCGGATTGCGGATTCGTCCACGGCTGCTCCGATCGGTGACGCGGGTTTTCGGTGAGTGCGCCGACCCTATGGCGGCCACGGGCGCGGGCAAACGGTTCGTTCTGCTGACCGAACCGGGCGGTCCGGTCAGCAGGACGGGGTCGTCATTCGTTCTTCGCGTGCTCGGTGACCCAGCCATGCAGCATCACCGTGTCGGTGTCGACGGTGCCGGTGATCTTGCCCTGGTCGCGGAAGAAACTGACCAGGTCGTCGGCGCGGGCCGTGTCGTCGGCGGTGAAGTCCCGTCCCACGAAATCGATCTGGGTCACGGTGCGCTTCGCCTCCGTCGGATCCATCTGGATCGCCGAAGAGATCGCGGCGGCCGCGCGATCGGGGTCGGAGTTCACGATCGCGGCCGCGTCGGCGACGACGCCGAAGACCCGTGCCGCCAGGTCCTCGTTCGCGGACAGCCACGACTCCGACGTGAGCAGCCACTGCGAGTACCGGGCGCCGAAATCGCCGCTGGTGCCGACGACGCGTCCGCCGGTCGCGACGGCCTGCGCGACCCACGGGTCGAACGAGATGAAGCCGTCGATGTCGCCCCGGGCGAGTAGGGCGGGTTGTTCGGGCGGGCTGGTGCTCACCAGCTTCACGGCGGCGGGGTCGAGGCCGAGGCTGCGCAGGTACGCGTACGTGAAGTACAGGCCGATGCCGGGGAACACGCCCATCGTCTTGATCGTCTGGGGTGTGACGCCCGACCGGAGGACCACCTGGAAGTAGCGGTCGGACTCCTCGTAGACGCCGAGCGCGCGCAGGCTCGGATTGGCAGCCATCACTGTCAGGGCGGTCGAGTCGGCGTTGCCGGATATCTCCGATGTGCCGGCCACGACGTTCTGCGCGCTCGCGGCGCCGCCCTCGGTCTGGATGATCTGCACGTTCAGGCCCGCTGCCTCGAACAGGCCCTCCTTCTCGGCGACGAAGAACGGTGCGTAGGAGGGGTCGACGCCGACCGAGATGCGGACGAGGCCGTCGGGGACGAGGAGGCGGACTCGGAGGCGGGTCGCGAGCACGCGGTGGCGGCGACGGTCACCGCGGCCAGTGCCGCGACGGCGGCGACTGCGCGGCGCCGGAATCTGGATGTCATGGGTGTCCTTCGGGCGGAGTGGAATGGTGGGCGCGCGGACTCAGCGGCCGGTGAACGACGGTGCCCGCTTGTCGAGGAAGGCCTGCAGCCCCTCGGCGGCGTCGTCGGTGCGGACCAGTTCGAGGACGGCCGCGAACTCGAGGTCGAGGGCCTCGTCGAGGGGGAGCGTGCGTCCCTCCTCGACGATCCGCTTGAGCAGGCCGATGGTCCGGGTCGGCTTCGCTGCCAGCCCGGCCGCGAGCTCGGCTGTGCGGGAATCGAATTCGTCGTCCGGCACGACCTCGTCGACCAGGCCGATGCGCAGCGCCTCCGCGGCCGACAGCCGAGCCCCCTGGATCATCAGCAGCTTCGCGCGATGGGTCCCGAGCAGCCGGGGGAGTCGCTGGCTACCGCCGGCGCCGGGGAAGAGCCCGAGCCCGATCTCGGGGAAGCCGATCGTGGCGGACTGGGTCATCACGCGCACGTCGCACGCGAGGGACAGTTCCGCGCCGCCGCCGAGGGCGTGGCCGTTCAACGCTGCGACAACGGGTTTCGGCGCGGTTTCCAGGAGCGCTTGCACGTCGACCCACGGCCGCATTGCCCGCTGCGTCTCCTCGGTGAGCTCGCGCATGACACGGATGTCGGCACCCGCGACGAAGAATCGACCGGTCCCGCGTACGACCAGGCAGCGGACGTCTGGGTCGGCCACCAGCGGGGGCAGCACGGTGAGCATCTCGGCGATCAGGGCGGGATCGAACGCGTTGGCCGGCGGCCGATCGATCGTGACGGTGGCGACGCCGCCCGAGAAGGTCACGTCGACACATTGCGTGTGGGGTGGGCTGTCGGTCGTCATGGCGGCTCCAGGTCTCGGTGACACGGGTCCGGCGAACCCGTTGAGAGGAGCCAAGTATCGATGGGCAGGGCACGCGTGAGCACGACCATCGGTCCGGTGGATGAACCGGAATGTCCTTGTTCACAAACGGTTGCGAGCTGTGGCGGTGCGGCGGGCGAGGCCCAGGCCCGGTCGGCACCGAGCGGTCCCTGCTGTCGGCTGATAGCGTTCGAACCGTACTAATCGGTCCCTACTCTACCGATCGGCAAGGGGTGTCGAAGTGACCAGCACGAACGATCTTTTCACCATCATTCTCAACCTGGCATTCTCTGCGGGCTCGTCCGGCTTCGGCATCAGCGGGTCGGGCGGCGGCCCGGTGAATCCGCCGGCATAGCGTTCGACGCGCCGCGGGTATGGCTGTGCTCCGGATGAAAGAGTCCGGAGCACAGCCCATTCATCGGGGTGCCACGCGACGATGTACGTCTGCCGGATTCCGAGAAGCGCGAAATGCGCGGCGCGCGAGACCTGCTCGCACACCGCGCACTCGCGCCGCGACCCTGCTGTCAGAGCAGGTGGACCCTCTTGTAGAGCACCTTCGACGGGCCACCGACCAGGCCGACGCCGTCGAGGAAGCTCATGAGCTTGGAGCCCGACGTGCGGATCTTGTCGTGGTGGTGCTTGTTGGTGCGCGCGACCTCGAGTGCGCGTTCCTTGTCGAGACCGGCGTTGGTGTAGACGTCGGGGTGGACCATGCTCTTCATGACGAAGTAGACGGTGGCGGCGGTGCTGACGCGCTCGAACGCGCGGCGCGCACGGGACGCACCCTTCAGGCGGCGGGCCACCTCCTCGCGGGCGAAGCGGATGTGCCGCGCCTCCTCGAGCACGTGGATCTTGCTGACCGTGCGGGTGATCGGCTGGACGCGCTCGTCCTTCATGAAGTCGCGCTGCATCATGTCGAGGATCTCCTCGGCCGCCATCACGCTCGCGTACGCGTTGGCGCCGCGGAAGAAGCCGCCCCACAGTCGACCGGCCTTGTGGATGAACGGGATCGGGCCGTAGTCGGGCATCCCGAACTTCTCGCCGGCGCGGGCGAACATCACGGAGTGACGGCACTCGTCGGCCACCTCGGTGAGCGCGAACTGCACGTGGCGGGAGTGCTTGTCGCGGCCGTAGACGTCGCGCAGCAGCATCTGCATGAGCAAGATCTCGAACCACAGGCCGACGCTCGACACGCTGGCGGCCTCGTGCTTGGTGAGCTCGATCTTCTGCTCGTCGGTCATCTCGTCCCACAGGGCGGTGCCGTACAGCGTGCTCCACTCGGGGGTGAGGCCGAACTTGTCGGCGGGCAGCGGTGCCTCCCAGTCGACCTCGACCATCGGGTCGTACGACTTGCGAGCCGAGGAGGCCAGCAGTCGCCGAGCCGTCTCCTCGCGATCGGACACGGGCGGAGCTGTGCGAGTCGACGGAGTCGCAGTGGTCATGACTTCCCCTCGTACGGTCACGGCCCCGGTCGCGGCGAGCCATTTGTATGTGACTGCTGGTAACTGTTAGCTGAACCATACAATGGCCATTGTCACGATGGCAACGGGGAAGTTCCTGCGTGCGGGTCCGTCAGTGCTGGCGACCCCCGCGCAGTTCGGCGGCGGCGTCCCGGACGAGCGCCCCGACTTCGGTGTAGCGGTCGGGGGTGAGGCGGGTGTCCGGGCCGCTCACGACGACGGCGCCGATGGGGGTCCCGGTCGAGTCCAGGACGGCGGCGGCGATGCTCGTCGACCCCGGTTGGACGGCGCCCTCGCACAGTGACCAACCGCGAGTGACGATCTCGGCGTACTCGGTGTCGTCGAGCAGCGCCTCGGGGTGTGCGGCAAGGGCTGTCCGCGCCTCCGGCGACAGTCGTGAGCAGATCGCCCGCCCGGCCGCGCTGGCCTCCGGCGGGTGGATCTGACCGATCTGGAGGGCGGTGCGCACGATCTGCTTCCCCTCCGCGACGTCCACGACGACGATCGCCGACTCGTCGACGAGCGCCAGGTGTGCGGTCTCGCTGGTGGCGTCGCGTAGTGATCCGAGGAGCGGCCGCGCGCGGGTGGGGAGTGCGGACGAGGCGAGGGCGAGGCCTGCCACCGTGAGGGGTTTCGTGGACACCTCCCATCGCGGCGGCGAATCCGGAAGGGGGCGAATCCAGCCCGCGTCGTGCAGCGTCGCGAGGGTTCGTTGGAGCGCGCTCTTGTCCTCGTCGAGCACGCGCGAGAGTTCGGTCAGTCCGATCGGCTGGTGCGCGGCGATCGCCTCGATGACGCGAAGACCGCGCGCGAGGGTGCCCAAAGTCTTGACTGAGATGTGGACCACTCCTAATGTGTATCTGAAAGTGATACTTACTATCACATAGTGATACATCACGGCAAGGCCCCTACGAGGTAGGCCTCACGTGATTCCCCGAAGGAGTGCGCCGTGACGGCTGTCAATCAGGAACTCGATCCCGAACTCTTCAACCCCGAGCCCGAACCGGCCGAGGTCAAGTACACGGTCATCTCTGTCGACGACCACGTGGTCGAGCCGGCGCATCTGTTCGAAACCTGGATGCCCGCCTCGCTCAAGGACCGGGGACCGCGGATCCTCGAGGGTGAGGACGGTTCGCAGGTCTGGGAGTTCGACGGCAACATCTACAGTCAGGTGGGCATGAATGCCGTTGCGGGACGACGGAAGGAGTCCGTCAAGTACGAGCCGTTCCGCTTCGACCAGATGCGTCCCGGCTGCTACGACATCCACGCCCGCGTCAAGGACATGGACCTCGGCGGCATCTGGGCGATGCTCAACTTCCCGTCGCAGATCACCGGATTCTGCGGTCGCGTCTTCGCGCACGCATCAGACAAGGAGGTCGGCATCGCGGCGGTGCGGGCCTGGAACGACTGGATCTACAACGAGTGGTACCTCGAGTACCCGACGCGCGTGATCCCCGGCGGCATCACGTATCTCACCGATCCGGTCGAGGCGGTCAAGGAGATCTTGCGCAACGCGGAGCGTGGATTCACCTCGGTGACCTTCCCCGAGCGTCCGCATGCGATCGGACTGCCGTCGCTGTGGGATCGCGACCACTGGGATCCGATCATCCAGGCCTGCGTCGACACCGACACCGTCATCTCGCTGCACGTCGGCAGCTCGGGAATGTACCAGTACCCGCAGGGCGCTCCGGGACTCCAGTTGGGCGCCACCATGTTCGGCCAACTCTCGCTCGGAGCGTGCAGCGAGTGGCTGTGGTCGGGCTACCCCGTGAAGCATCCGACCCTGAAGATCGCGATGAGCGAGGGTGGCATCGGTTGGGTGCCGATGCTGATCGACCGGCTCGACAACATCATCGACCGCTCCGGCTACGGCCTCGGCTGGGACGAGCGTCCGGCGGACGTCCTGCGACGGAACTTCTGGTTCTGCACCCTCGACGATCCGTCGACGATCGCGCTGCGGGACGTCATCGGTGTCGACCACATCATGCTCGAGACCGACTACCCGCACGGCGACGGCACGTGGCCGCACACTCAGAAGGTGATCGAGCAGTACTGGGGCGACATCCCGGCGAACGAACTGCGGATGATGTGCAGCGAGAACGCCGCCAAGCTGTACCGCCACCCGCTGCCCGAGATCGTCCTTCCCCGAGGCTGAGGGGGATCGCGTGCTCGTCGACGTGCGTGGAGTGGAGATAGCCACTCGGGTGGCAGGATCCGGTCCGCCGCTGCTGCTCCTGCACGGATATCCGCAGACCGGTCGGGTCTGGCGGCGGGTCGCGGACGACCTCGCCGACCGCTTCACGGTCGTGACCACGGATCTGCGTGGCTACGGCGACAGCAGCAAACCTGCGGGCGACGATACCCACACGACGTACTCCAAGCGGGCGATGGCCGGCGACCAGGTAGAAGTCATGCGCAGGTTGGGCTTCGAGAGATTCGCGGTCGCCGGCCACGATCGGGGTGCGCGGGTGGCGCATCGCATGTGTCTGGATCATCCCGAGAAGGTCGTGCAGGCGGCCCTGCTCGACATCCTGCCGACCTCCGAGGTCTACGCGACGACCGATCGACAGCTGGCGACGATGTACTTCCACTGGTTCTTCCTGATCCGGCCGCACCGGCTCGCCGAGCAGCTCATCGACGGCAATCCGGACGCGTGGATGGACAACGTGCTCGGCCTGGCCGGCGGGGCGGACACCTCGATGTCCGAGGAGGACGTCGAGCACTACAAGAGCTACTTCCGCGACCCGGCCGTGGTCCACGCGACCTGCGAGGACTACCGGGCCGGCGCGTCCGTCGATCTCGAGCACGACGCGCTCGACGCCGGGCGCCGGATCGCCTGCCCGGTGCTCGTCCTGTGGGGTGACCGGGGACCGCTCACCCGACGCGAGCACCCGCTGAACGTATGGAAGCGATTTGCGCACAACGTGACCGGACGGTCGATCCCGGGAGGACACTTCTTCATCGACGACTCGCCCGACGACGTCGCGCGGGCAATCGCAGAGTTCCTCGAGCCGTGGCAGCACGGATGGCTCGACTGAGGATCACCCGAGGCGTGTCCGCCTCGGACCCGAGAGGAGACACTTCATGGAATTCACACCGACAGCGGATCGTCTGATCCCGGAGCTGGACCGCCGGGAAGAGATCGTCATGCTCGGCCGCACCCTCTGGAACGAGGGGTACCGCGACCACCTGGCCGGCCACATCACCTACAACCTCGGTGACGGCACGCTGCTGTGCAACCCGTGGCTGCTGACGTGGGAGGAGATGAGTCCCGAGGACATCCTCCGAATCGATCTGCAGGGCAACCTGATCGAGGGACACTGGCCGGTGCCGTTGGGTATCCCGCTGCACCTGGCCCTGCACAACGCCCGCCCCGAGGTGGTGTGGGCGCTGCACAACCACTCCGAGTACGGCACCGTGTGGGGCGACATCAAGGAGGTGCCTCCCGCCTACGACCAGAGTTCGAGCCTCGGCGGCGGCGAGGTGGTCCTGGTCGACGAGTACGACGGCGCCGTCAACAGCATGGAGGCAGCCGAGAAGGCCGTGCGCGCGATCGGCGACGCGGATCGCGCCCTGCTGGGTGGCCACGGCGTCTTCGTCATCGCGGACACGGCGAAGGCGGTGTTCCTCCGGGCGGTGGCCCTCGAGCAGCGCTGCAAGAACGCGTGGATGGTGCGCGTCGGGAGCGGGCCGGACAAGACGTCGCTCCCGGACTGGTGGCTCGATCGCCAGCTGAAGAACGACGGCAACGGATTCCACGGCTTCTGGGAGGCCGCGGTGCGCAAGGAACTGCGCGCCGATCCGGTGCTGGCCCGGAAGATCCTGTCGCGGCCGCGATGACCGTGGTGCTCGTCCCCGAGGAGCGCGGCGTCTCCGCGCTCGCGGGGATACCCGACGTCCGCACCGTCGTGTACGACCCGGCGGACCGGCGACTGCCGGACATCGCCCGCGACGCAGAGATCCTGGTGGTGCACGGCCTCGATCCCGCGGACTCCGGTCGCCTGTTCGCCCAGCTGCCGCGGCTGCGAATGGTGCAGTTGTTCAGCTCGGGGGTCGAGCGCTGGACGAAGCTCGTCCCCGACGGAGTGCAGGTGTCCAACGCGGACCACGCCCACGGCGGCGCGGTTGCCGAGTGGGTCGTCGCGCAACTGCTGGCCCACGTCCGGGATCTCGCGGGCTACCGGGCCAAGCAACGGCAGCGACGGTGGGAGGCGCATCCCACCGGAACACTGTGCGGCAAGCGGCTGCTCGTGTTCGGGGCGGGCGACATCGGGGAGAACCTCCGGCGTCGACTCGACCCGTTCGGCTGTACGGTCACCCTGGTCGGGCGGACCGCACGCGCCGGAGTGGTGGACCACGCACGGGCCCGGGCCGCGCTCGGTGACCAGGACGTGGTGATCCTCGCGCTGCCGCTCGACGACTCGACGGTGCATCTGGTGGATGCAGGGTTCCTCGCGACGATGAAGGACGGTGCGGTGCTGGTGAATGCAGGACGTGGTGAACTCGTGGACACCGAGGCACTCCTCGCGGCGGCGCGGGAGGAACGCGTGTACGCGATCCTCGACGTCACCGATCCCGAACCGCTGCCCGCCGACCACGACCTGTGGGCCGCACCCGGGGTGGTCGTGACACCGCACGCGGCGGGAATCACCGTCGACGTGCGGGACCGGTGCTGGGCCGCGGCGGCGCGGAAGATCGCCGCGTACGCTGACGGATCCCGGACGGCGGCGATCCGGTGAAGGCGTTCGGATTCGACTGGCGCTGGAGGGCTTCGGGTGAGCTGCTGAGCGTCGAGGACTACCGCCGTGCCGCGAGTCGGCGTCTGCCACGCATGGTGTGGGCGTACATCGAGGGCGGCGCCGACGATCTGCGGACCGTCGCGGGCAACCGGTCCGCGTTCGACGACTGGTGGCTCGTGCCGAGGGTCCTCGCCGGTCACGACACCCACGACCTCGCCGTAGAGGTGGCCGGGATGCCGGTCTCGATGCCGGCCCTGACCGCTCCCACGGGCTTCAACGGGCTCACCCGCTGGAGCGGCGACCTCGACGCGATCCGGGCGGCGGAGCGGGTGGGAACGCGCTGCGTCGTCAGCACGGCGTCCACGTGGTCGGTGGAGGAGATCGCGGACGCGGCCGGCGAACCGCACGCCTTCCAGCTGTATCCCGGTTCGGGCGGGGTGGCCGCGGCCCTGATGCGCCGGGCGTGGGACTCGGGATTTCGCTCCCTGTTCGTGACGGTGGACGTGCCGACCGTCGGCAACCGCGAGGGCGAGAGACGCGCAGGTATGGGTGTGCCGCCCGTGCTGACGCCGCGGCGGCTCCTGGATGTCTCCCGGCACCCGCGGTGGGCGTACGAGGTGGTGCGGCACAAGCGGATCGGCGGACGCAACCTCGCTTCCGGCGACGGCGTGACCGCCGCCCTCGCGTCGATCGAGGTCCAGGAACGCCATCTGGTCCAATCCCGACTGAACTGGGACGACCTGGCTTGGATGCGGGACAACTGGAAGGGCCGGCTCCACCTCAAAGGGGTGCTGCGCGCGGAGGACGCGGTCCGCGCCGTCGACCTCGGCCTCGACGGCGTCGTGGTGTCGAATCACGGTGGTCGCCAATTGGACGGCTGCATTCCGACGGTGGCGGCGTTGCCGGCGGTGGCCGACGCCGTCGCCGGGCGGGCCGAGGTCCTGCTCGACGGCGGGATCCGGCGCGGCACAGACGTGATCAAGGCGCTGGCGCTCGGGGCGGACGCGGTACTGATCGGCCGGCCGTGCCTCTACGGGATGGCGGTGGCGGGGGATCGCGGCGTCGAGCACGTGCTGACGATCCTGCGGGCGGAGATCGAGCGGGGGCTCACCCTCCTCGGGGTGCGCGACATCCGGGATCTCGACCGCGCACACGTGCGCCCGGCCGCGCTCGGTGATCAGAACGGGATTTCTATGCCGGTGATTACCACCCAGTGAGACTGACGACACAGCGGCGCTGAGTTTCTGGGTATCAAGAATCGGATTCCAGACGTTGGTACTGCTCGAGGAGGACTGCAATGGGTAACCCGGTGATTGTCGACGTCGCGAGGTCGCCGATCGGTCGTCGTGGCGGCTGGCTGTCGGGCCTCCACGCCGCGGAACTGCTGGGTGCCGTCCAGTCGGGGCTGCTCGAGCGGCTGGATGTCGACCCGGCGCTGGTCGAGCAGGTCATCGGTGGCTGCGTCACCCAGGCGGGGGAGCAGGCGTCGAACGTCAGCCGCAACGCGTGGCTGCACGCGGGCCTGCCGGAGCGCACGGGCGTGACGACGATCGACTCCCAGTGCGGTTCGGGCCAGCAGTCGGTGAACCTGATCGCCGCCCAGATCGCGGCCGGCGTCATCGACGCGGGCATGGCGTGCGGTGTCGAGGCGATGTCGCGAGTTCCCCTGCTGTCCAACATCAGCGGCGACTTCGGCAGCCCCAAGCCTCCGGGCTGGACCGTGGACATCCCCGCCCAGTTCGAGGGCGCCGACCGCATCGCGATCCGGCGCAGCTTCACGCGCGAGGATCTCGACGCGTTCGGCCTGCGGTCGCAGCAGCGGGCGGCCGCCGCGTGGGAAGACGCGCGGTTCGACCAGGCGATCATCCCGGTGAAGGTTCCGGGGCGGACGGCGCGGCCCCCACCGTGGTGTCCCGCGACCAGGGCCTGAGGGAGACGTCGATGGAGGCACTCGCCCGACTGAACCCCATCCGCGAGGGCGGCCTGCACACCGCCGGCACGTCGTCGCAGATCTCCGACGGCGCGGCCGCGGCGGTGCTGATGGACGAGGCGCGGGCCCGCGATCTCGGCCTGCGCCCGCGGGCCCGGATCGTCGCGCAGTGCCTCATCGGCGCCGAGACCCACTTCCTCCTCGACGGCCCGGTGCAGGCCACCGAGTACCTGCTCGGGCGAACCGGACTGTCCGTCAAGGACATCGACATCTTCGAGGTCAACGAGGCATTCGCGGCGGTGCCGATGTCGATGGCCCGCGTGCACGGAATCGACGAGGACCGCCTGAACGTCAACGGCGGCGCGATCGCGCTCGGCCACCCGGTGGGCTCGTCGGGCGTCCGGCTGATCGGTGCGGTGATCGACGAACTCGAGCGCCGCGACGGCGAACGCGCACTCGTCGCGGTCTGCGCGGGCGGGGCCATGGCGAGCGGAGCGATCATCGAGCGGCTGTGACGCCCGTGTGCATCGGTCGCGTCCGATCCTCACGAAAGGCGTAGAGATGTCCGATCCTTCCTGCGTACGGGACCCGCGTGCGGAAGCCGTGGCGCGACTCACCGCCCCCGGGGCCGAGTTCGAGATCGTCGAGGAACAGGTGCGCGGTGCGCCTATGCGGGTCTTCCGCAACAGGTACCGGTCGCTGCACCGGATATTGACCGAATCCGCCCGGTACGGCGACACCGAGTACCTGGTGTGCGGCGACCTGCGGCTGAGCTTCACCGAGCACGTCGACCGGGTCGCGTCGCTGAGCCACGCGATGCGCACCCGATACGGCATCGGCAAGGGCGACCGGGTCGCGATCCTGTCGGCCAACAACGCCGAGTGGATCATGACGTTCTGGGCGGCCACGGCGCTCGGAGCCGTCACGGTCGGCATGAACTCGATGTGGTCGGCCCGCGAGATCGAGTACGGCGTGGAGCTTTCCGGGCCCAGCCTGATCGTGGCCGACGCTCCGCGCCTGGAACTGCTCGGTGCGGTGGACGTGCCGGTTCTGACCGTCGAGGACGACATCCGGCGCTGTCGACGGCCCATCCGGGCGCGGAGCTGCCGGACCCCGACATGAACGAGGACGATCCCGCGGTCATCCTGTTCACCAGTGGAACCACCGGCAGGCCCAAGGGCGCCACGCATTCGCAGCGGAACATGATCGCCGCGGTGGACTTCCACCGGTTCAACGACGCGTTGGCGACCGAACTCGGCCGGGAACCGAGTGGTCGACGATTCCTGTTGGCGACACCGCTGTTCCACATCGCGGCCCTGCACAATCTCGCGGTACCGCGGCTCGCGTTCGGAGACACCGCGGTCATCACCACCGGTCGATTCGACATCGACCGGGTATTGCGGCTGATCGAGCGCGAACGCGTGACGAACTGGGGCGCGGTCCCCACCATGATGAGCCGGATCGTCGAACACGGCGACCTCTCCGGCTACGACCTGTCGTCGCTGCAGACGATCTCGGTCAGCTCGGCGCCGTCGTCGGCCGCCCTCAAAGAGCGGCTGCGCAAGATACTGCCGGTGGCCGGCCGGTCCTCGGTACCACCTACGGGCTGACCGAATCGTCTTCGGCAGCAACCCTTGCCACTGCTGCGGACCTGGCCGAATGTCCGGACACCGTGGGTACGGCGGTACCGACCATGAGCGTCGAGGTTCGAGACGAGCACGGCAACGTGGTACCGGACGGCGTCGAGGGCGAGATCTGCATCCGAGGCCCACTCGTGATGCTGGGGTACTGGAACAACGAGGAGGCGACAGCCGCATCGATCGACGAGTACGGGTGGATGCGTACGGGCGACCTCGGCACGCTCGAGAACGGGTATCTCCGAATCAGCAGTCGCCGTTCGGATCTTATTCTGCGCGGCGGGGAGAACGTGTATCCCGCCGAGGTCGAGAACGTGCTCACCGAACACCCGGCCGTGCGGGAGTGCATCGTCCTCGGCGCCGAACACCCCGACCTGGGGGAGGAGGTCTGCGCCGTGGTCGTGGTTGACCCGGACGATGCTGTGACCTCCGAGGATCTGAGCTCGTTCACGCAGGAACGCATTGCGCGCTACAAGGTTCCGACTCGATGGACACTCACGACCACCGAGCTTCCCGTAACGCGACCGGCAAGGTCAAACGACAAGAGGTGGTCCTCGCGCCGCGGGCGGATTCCTAGAGGCGCTGCGTCTCTCGGCTCCCACACCGGCCTTCGCGAGATGCTGCCGTCAACCGGCGGTCCCCACCAGCTCCTCCGAGACCCGCCAGAGTCGCTCGGCCTTCCGCGGGTCCAACGCGTACGGAGCTACGCCGCGGCGAATGCCGGGGGTGCACGGGACCGCTTCCTGGCAGTCCTCGAAGTAGCGGCCGGTCACACCCTCGACGAGAGGAGAGGCCGCCACCAGTGTCGAGGTCGCGGCACCCTGCTCGACGGTCTTTTCCGTCGTGCCGGTGCCACCGCCCGGGTCGAACGATGCGGGTGGGGTATCCATGTGTCGGCTCAACCCGGTTCCCCAGATTCGGCCGGGGTTCAGCGCATTGACCGCGATACCGTCCTCGGACCATCGCCTGGCGGCTTCGACGGCGAACAGGATGTTCGCCGTCTTGGACTGGGCGTAGGCCGCCCAGGGGTCATAGGGATGCGTGGTGAACATGAGGTCGTCGAAAAGCACGTCGCCGTTGAGGTGTCCGACGGAGCTGACGACGACAACGCGGGCGCGGCCCGCCTGGGCGAGCGCCTCGTGCAGGCCGGTGGTCAGGGCGAAGTGGCCGAGGTGATTGGTGGCGAACTGCATCTCCCAGCCCTCTGAAGTGCGCATCTCCGGGGTCGCCATGATCCCGGCGTTCGCCACGACGATGTCCAGCGCGCCCGACCAGTCGGCAACGAACGAGGCCACCGAGCCCTGATCGGCTAGGTCGAGCGGACGGACGATGACCTTGTCGTTTCCGGTGTCGGCCGAGATGTCGGCGGCGACCGCGCGTCCCGACTCGATGTTGCGTACCGCGAGGGTCACCTCCGCGCCCGCCGTGGCCAGAGCGCGAGCGGTCTCGACACCGAGGCCCGACGAGGCGCCGGTGACGATCGCCCGCTTGCCCGTCAGATCCACTCCGGCAACCACTTCCGCGGCAGTGGATTGCGCGCCGAACGGCGTCGAAATCCGATTCGTCATGGCGACCCTCCTTCAGTTGTTCCCGATAATCTCCTCCACGGAGCCGCGTCCGTGTTGTGCCGCCGTCTCTCACCGGTCTGCCGGTCAGGCCGGATGCCCGCGAAAGGTTCTGCGGTACACCGACGGTGCCACTCCGAGAGTCGCGCCCACGTGCTGGCGCAGCGAGGCGCCGGTTCCGAAGCCCACCTCGCGGGCGACCGCATCGATCGAGAGGTCGTTGGTCTCGAGGAGTCTCGCGCGCGGTCCACGCGACGGGCAATCAGCCACCGGTTCGGGGTGGTCCCGACCTCCTCGCCGAAGCGCCTGGTGAACGTCCTCACGCTCATGTTGGCGTGCTCCGCCAGCCGGGCTATCGGCAACGGCTCACCCAAGTGGCTCAGCGCCCAGTCCCTGGTTGCCGCTGTGGATTCCGACGTGCTCGCCGGGACCGGTCGCTCGATGTACTGCGCCTGTCCGCCGTCTCGCCACGGCGGCACCACACATCGTCGGGCCACCCTGTTGGCGACCTCGGCCCCATGGTCGCGGCGCACGATGTGCAGGCAGAGGTCGAGGCCGGACGCCACACCGGCCGAGGTGAGGATCCGTCCCTCGTCGACGAACAGTACGTTCGCGTCGACGACGACCTTCGGGTACATGCGCTGGAAGTGTTCGGCGTCCCGCCAGTGAGTGGTGGCTCGCAGGCCGTCGAGCAGGCCGGCGGCGGCGAGGATGTACGACCCGGTGCAGATGGACACGTACCGCGCGCCCGGAGGAACACGCGCCAGGGCGCGTTCGAGATCCGCGGGCAGATGCCCGTCCTCGAATGCGGGGCCGAGGCTGTACGTCGCCGGGATCACCACTGTGTCCGCGGTGGCGAGCAACTCCGGACCATGGTCGACGACGACCGTGAAGTCGGCGTCCGACCGGACCGGACGACCGTCCACGGTGCAGGTCAGCACCTCGTACAGCGACTCCCCGGCGGCACCCTCGGCTCTGCCGAAGACGCGGGAGGGTATGCCCAGTTCGAAGGGGATCACTCCGTCCAGCGCAAGGACCACCACGCGATGCGTTCCAGCCATGGCCGGATTCTTTCACATATTGTCATTCCGGCAGCTGTTGCTCGGTAACGCTGCCGTACAGACTTGCCGTCATGATTTCCGAGATCGCGACCGATCGACCGTCGCAGCGGCCCCCGCGACGCCGCCCGCACTACGCCTGGGTTGTTGCGGCGGTGGCGTTCCTCGCGCTGGTCGGCGCCGCGAGCTTCCGGGCGGCGCCGTCGATCCTGATCGACCCACTGCACGAGGATTTCGGCTGGTCGCGCTCCGGTATCTCGTCGGCGGTGTCGATCAACCTCGTTCTGTACGGCCTCACGTCCCCGTTCGCCGCCGCGCTCATGGAGCGATTCGGCATGCGGCGGGTCGTGTCGTCGGCGCTGCTGTTGGTCGCCGCCGGCAGCGGGCTCACGGTCTTCATGACGACGCAATGGCAGTTGGTGCTGTTGTGGGGTGTCCTCGTGGGACTGGGAACGGGCTCGATGGCACTCGCGTTCGTCGCCACCGTCGTCGACCGGTGGTTCGTGGCCCGGCGCGGTCTCGTCACCGGCATCCTCACGGCCGGCAGTGCGGCCGGACAGCTCGTGTTCCTGCCGATCCTGGCGATGGTCTCCGAGCACTACACCTGGCGCGCCGTCGCGCTGACCGTCTCGTTCTCGGCGCTCGCCGTCGTACCTCTCGTGCTCCTCTTCCTCCGGAACGCGCCGGCAGATGCGGGGACGGTGCCGTACGGCGCCGGGCCCGGGTACGTCCCACCGCACCCGCCGCGACACCCGGGCGCGGCGGCGCGGCCGGGCGGGCACTGGCGGTGCTCGCCGCGGCGGCCCGGACCCGAGTGTTCTGGCTTCTTGCAGGGACTTTCGCGATCTGCGGCGCCAGCACCAACGGACTCGTCGGCACCCACTTCGTTCCCGCGGCCCACGACCACGGAATGCCGACGACGGCCGCGGCCGGCCTCCTTGCCGTGATCGGCATCTTCGACGTCGTCGGCACCATCGCGTCCGGCTGGTTCACCGACCGCTTCGACGCACGCAAGCTGCTCGGCACCTACTACCTGTTGCGCGGCGTTTCCCTCATGTTCCTGCCGATCCTGTTCGCCGAGACAGTTCATCCGCCGATGATTGCCTTCATCATCTTCTACGGACTCGACTGGGTCGCAACCGTGCCCCCGACGGTGGCATTGTGCCGCAAGCACTTCGGTGACGACTCGCCGATCGTCTTCGGGTGGGTCCTGGCATCGCATCAGATCGGCGCAGGTGCCGTCGCCTTCCTGGCCGGTTTGGTGCGCGACCAGTTCGGCGGCTACGACGCCGCGTTCTTCATCGCCGGGGCGCTGTGCGCCGTCGCCGCCGTCATGTCGCTGGCGATCGTCGGCAGGTCCCCGTTCGAGGAACGGACCGCTGCGATGTAGCGCCCGCGATCGGTGTCCGGGAACCGGTCGAGCGCGGCCTGCACTTCGGGGGCGGTCAGGTTGGCGCCGAACAACTCTGCTCCGGGCTCGAGGCTGATGCCCTCTGCGAGTGGCCCGGCGACGACCGGATCGAAGCCGAGGTCGTCGACGATGCGGGACACGACGGCGAGGTCCTCGGCGCTGTCGCCCGCGATCGCGATGGCCTTTCGGCCGGGAGATCCGGGCTTGCGGGCCTCGTCCTCGAGGTCGTGATAGCCCATGTGGTTCAACGCCTTCACCACTCGTGAGCCGGTCAGGTAGGCCTGGACGGTCTCGCTCGAGGACGTTTCCTCGTCGGTGAGGTCGTCGCGGTCGCCGTCGACCTCCCACCAGTAGTTCATCGCATCGATGACGATCTTGCCGTCGAGCTCCGGGACGGGAGGGAGCGGTATCTACTCAGTGACAGCGCCAGGACGACGACATCGGCACCGGCCGCAGCGGCGGTGGCGGTGGTCGCGGTGGCACCAGGGGTCAGGACCTCGACGGTCAGGGCGATGGCGGCTGGGTCGCCGGAGCCTGCGATGAGTACGCGGTATCCGGACGCCAGTGCGAGGCGGGCTACTACGGTGCCGAGTTTGCCGGCGCCGAGGACGCCGAGTGTACGCGTGGGTGGTGCGGTGTCGGTGTGCATGGCATCTCCGTTCTCGGTGGAGTCGACGAGTGTGGTTCAGCCGGCGAGGATGTCGCGGACCATGGGGATCACCTTGCGTCCGTACAGGTCCACGGCACGCAGTCGGTCGCCGGTGGTGAGGGCGCCGACGGTGTAGATGAGGTCGAATCGGGCCACCCCGAGGTCCCTGATGGTGCGGGCGATCCGGGGTGCGACGGTTTCGGGTGAGCCGACGTACATCGATCCGTGCTCGATCTCGGCGTCGAATTCCTCACGACGGATCGGGGGCCAGCCGCGCAGGGCGCCGATCCGGTCGCGCATCGTTCGGTAGTGCGGCCAGAACAGCTCCCGGGCCTGCTCGTCGGTGTCGGCGAGGAAGCCGGGCGAGTGCATACCCACCGGGTGCGCCACGGTGCCGAACTCGGCGGCGGCGCGGCGGTAGAGCTCGAGGTGACCGGCGAACCGTTGCGGGGCTCCGCCGATGATCGCGAGCATCAGCGGCAGCCCGTGGCGGGCGGTGCGGATGACTGACTGCGGGGACCCGCCCACGCCGACCCATGTGTTCAACCGACCGGAGTCGCTCTTGGGGAAGACATCTGCGTCGTCGAGTGGGGCGCGGAACTCGCCGGTCCACGTGATCGGCTTCTCGTCGAGCAACCTGACGAACAGTTCCAGTTTCTCCTCGAAAAGCCGGTCGTAGTCGCGCAGGTCGTATCCGAAGAGCGGGAACGACTCGGTGAAGGAGCCGCGACCGAGGATCACCTCGGCTCGCCCATTGGACAGTCCGTCGACGGTGGCGAACCGCTGGAACACCCGCACCGGGTCGTCGGAGCTGAGCACGGTGACGCCGGAGCCGAGTCGGATGCGGGAGGTGCGGGTCGCGATCCCGGCGAGCACGGTCTCCGGCGTGGAGATCGCGTACTCGGGCCGGTGGTGCTCGCCGACCGTGAAGACGTCGACGCCGAGTTCGTCGGCGAGTACCGCCTCGTCGACGACGGCACGCAGCGCCGTGCCGAAGGATTCGGGCCGGCCGGCCTTGTCGGCGGGGACGTCGCCGAAGGTGTCGAGGCCGAATTCGATGGTGGACATGGTTTTTCTCCCTTCGAGGGTCAGGCCACGGTTTGCGCGGCGAGTAGTCGGCGCACGCGGGGTGCGACCTCGGTGCCGAAGAGTTCGATGGTGCGGGTGCGCGATTCGCGGGGAAGATGCATGATGTCGTACTTGAGGTCGAATCGACTCAGTCGAAGGTCGCGCGCGGTCGCCGCGATCTTGCGGGCGACGGTTTCGGGTGAGCCGACGTAGAGAGCTCCGGTGTGAAGCTCGGCCTCGAAGCGGTCCCGTGTCGATGCATAGAAACCGCGTTCCGCGGCGAAACCCTCGACGACCGGCTGCCAGTGCCGCCACCAGGTCTCGCGGGCCTCCTCGTCGGTGTCGGCGACGAGGCCGAGGGAATGCTGACCGATGGGCTGGTCCGGGTGCCCGGCTCTGCGCAGCGCGCGCTGATACAACTCGACATTGCGGGCGAAGCGTTGCGGCCGACCTCCGATGATCGCCATCATCAGGGGCAGGCCGCGGTGGGCGGCGCGCACCACCGAGTTCGGGCTCCCGCCGACCCCGATCCAGGTGGGCAAGCCGCCGGGCGCATCCGTGGATGCAGCTGCTGCGCGTTCAGTGGGGCGCGCACGGTGCCCGACCAGGTCACGGACTCCTCGGACTGCAGGCGCAGGAACAGCTCGAGCTTCTCGTCGAAGAGCCGGTCGTAGTCGGCCAGGTCGTAACCGAACAGGAAAATGATTCCGTCACGGAGGCTCGGCCGAGCACCAACTGGGCGCGGCCGTTCGACACCGCGTCCAGGGTGGAGAACTCGTGGTAGAGGCGGACCGGATCGTTGGTGCTCAGCACGGTCACCGAGGTGCCCAACCGAATCTGCTCGGTGGCGGTCGCGATCGCGGCAAGCAACACCGGGGAGCCGTATCCGTGAAACCGGGTCGGTAGTGCTCGCCGATGCTGAACACGTCGATCCCCACCGAATCGGCGAGCCGGGCCTCCGCCGCGATCGTGCGTAGCGTTTCCGCGTCGCTGAGCACGTGACCCCGATCGGTCGCGACCTCGCCGAACGAGTTGAGTCCTAACTCGAATCCTGCTGTCGACATCATGTTCACGCCCTTCGTTATTCGGCTCGGATCAGGAGATCGTGAACAGGGGGCCGGTGAGGGTCAGGCCGAGATCGCCGGTATGGGCGAAGAACGCGAACAGCATCAGTGCCGCGCCGGCGAGCGCGATGTCCTTGTTGAACTGGATCATCTCCATCTGCCTGGCCTGTGGATCGGATTCCGCCCAGAAGTTGTGCATCAGTGCCGCCGTCGGCACCAGGAATGCGACGAGCAGTAGCGAGCCGAGATCGGCCCACACGCCGAGGAGCACGCTCAGCGCCCCGACGACGAGGACCACGCCGGATGCGAGGACCGACAGTTGGGGAACGGGCACGCCCTTGGCGCCGGCGTACTGGGCCATCGACTTGGACTGGGTCAGGTGGCCCACTGCCGACGACAGGAACAACGCGGAGAAGAGAATCCGGCCGATCAGGATGACGATGTCCATTGGGTTTCCTCCGGTAAGTGGTGTGGGAGCCGCTCGCGGTTCTCCTACGTAAACGTTGGAATCAACTGGGCTCGGGCCTGAAGATCACTTCAAGCATGAAGTGAAAGTACGTCGAATGACTTCAAGATGCAAGTGATGACGGGTTCGCTTCGACTTCAATCGTGAAGCTATGATGTGTCCATGGACGCTGCAGAGGAGCCTCGTTGGCTCGACGACGAGGAAAACGATGCCTGGATCGCGCTCGAGAGCGTGCTGATGCGCTTGCCGTCCGCGCTGGACGCCCAGTTGCAGCGCGACTCCGGGATGAGCCACTTCGAGTATCAGGTGCTGTCGGGGTTGTCGATGGTTGACGACCGGACCCTGCGGATGAGTGATCTGGCCGCGTTCGCGGGAGGCTCGCTCTCGCGCCTGTCGCAGGTGGTCGGCCGGCTCGAGAAGCGCGGCTGGGTGCGTCGCTGCCCGGACCCGACCGATGGCCGGTTCACGATCGCGACCCTGACGGACGATGGCTGGGATGTCGTGGTCGCCGCGGCGCCCGGACATGTCGAGGCGGTGCGCCGCTACGTGTTCGACAACCTCACCCGCGCGCAGGTACGGCAGCTCTCCACCGTCGGCCGCCGGATCGTCCACGCGATCGACCCGGGGCATCCCGCCCTCGTCGGACTGCCCAAGGCGAACACCTGGGCATGATCAGGCCCGTCAGTCGACGTCGGCGAGCTCCTCGGTGCCGGGTTCTTCAGTGAGCGAGGCGATTCCGCGACCGCCGGGCGCCCAGGCGCCGAGGACGACGGCGGTGACCAGCATGATGCCGGCGAGCACCGTCGAGGCTTCCTGCATGCCGTGGAGGAAGGACTCCTTGGCGAACTCGGCGAGCTGCTGCCCCTGCGGCCCGGCCAGTTTCGACACCTCGAGGGCCGCCGCGAGGGAGTCGCCGACGGGCTGTTTGGCCGGTTCGGGCACGGCGTCGACCGCGGGTTGGATGTTCCGTCCGTAGCCGGCGGCCAGCACGCTGCCGGCCAGGGCGACGCCGATCGCGGCGCCGATCTCCCGGGTCGCGTCGTTGACCGCGGACGCGACTCCCTGCTTGGCGGTCGGGTGTTCTGGACGATCGCGGTGGTGGCCGGGGCGGTGCACAGGCCGAGCCCGACGGCGGCGATCACCAGTGGCACGGCGACGTCGCGGTAGGAACTTTCGGTGTCCAACTGGCCGAGAAGCGCGAGCGAGACACCGAGCACGGCGAGGCCGACGAAGGTGAGCACCCGCAGCCCGAACAGTGGAATCAGCCACGGCGCCGTCATCGACAGCGCCAGGACGACCACGGCGATGGGCGCGAGCGCCAGCGCGGACTGCAGCGGCGAGTAGCTCAGCACGAGTTGCAGGTGCTGGACGATGAGGAAGAAGAGGCCGAACGTCGCGAGGAACTGGAGCGTCAGCGACGTCGCGCCGACACCGAACGAACGGTTGCCGAAGAGTCGGACGTCGAGGAGTGGATGCTCGGTGCGGGTCTCGACGACCGCGAACACGGCGCCGGCTGCCAGGCCGCCGACGATCGCGGCGAGCACGCACGGGTCGAGCCAACCGCGTTGCGGGGCTTCGATGATGCCGAGCACGAACAGGCCGATCGCGCCGGCGCTCAGCACCGCGCCGCGCGCGTCGAAGGGGTAGGAGTGCTCGTCGCGTGAGGACGGGATGGTGAAGGCGAGCACGAAGAGCACGGCCGACACCGCCGCGAGGCCGATGAAGATCGCGTGCCACGACCACTTCTCGAGCAGCAGCCCGGACCCGACGAGGCCGGCGATACCGCCCGAGCCGGCCACACCCGACCAGATGCCGACGGCCTTGGCTCGTTGTGCGGCAGGGAAACTCGCGGTGAGGATCGACAGTGTCGCGGGCATGACGAACGCCGCGCCGACCCCCGCGACGGCGCGCGCGGCGATGATCCACGTCGGTGAGTCGAGGACGATGGGCGACGCCGCGGCGAGCCCGAACACCAGCAGCCCGAACACGAGCACCCCGCGCCGGCCGTAGCGGTCCCCGAGCGCGCCGGACGGCAGCAGCAGGCACGCGAGCGCCAGCGTGTAGCCGTCGACGATCCAGGTCAGTTGCGACTGGGTGGCGCCGGTGTCGCGGGCGATGTCGGCGAGCGCGGTGTTGAGTGCGGCCATCGCGGCCACGACCAGCGCGACCGCCGCGCACGATACGGTGAGTGTCCAGATCTGGCCCCAGGTCATCCGGTCGGTGTTTCCGGTGCGCTTTCCAGCCATGCGGGCCTCCCCGTAGGAAACAAGACTGCCAGTATCGTAGGTGAACTGACGGTTCCACAAGAGGTGGTGACGGATGGGTACCGAAGCCGGGCACGAGTCGACTGCCGAGCAGGACCCCCGCAAGGCGCGGTCCCGGGCGCGGTTGCTCGACGCCGCGACGACCCTGCTCGCGAAGGGCGGCACCGAGGCGGTCACCATCGACGCCGTCACCAAGCTCGCGAAGGTGGCCCGCGCGACGCTGTACCGACACTTCGACAGCGGCACCGAGTTGGTGGCCGCGGCGTTCGGGAAGCTGGTGGCGCCGGCCCCCGAGATCCCGGTCTCGGGCGACCTGCGTGAGCAGCTGATCGAGCTGCTCACGGTCCAGGCCCGGATGATCGAGGACGCCCCGATGCACATCACCGCGCTGTGCTGGTTGGGGATGGGACCCGCGCTCGACCACTACTCGAGCGCGTCGGACCTCGACTCCGGCGACCGAAGCAGCGGCCGCGACCGGCCCGAGCTCAGATCGCTGCGCGAACACGTCGTCGTGCAGTACCGGGCGGCCTTCGACCGGGTCCTGGGCACGGACGAGGCGAGGGCGCTGCTGGGCGACTTCGACTACGACCTCGCGCTCGCGCAACTGGTCGGGCCGCTCGTCTTCACTCGGCTGGCGACCCTGGCACCGCTCGGTCCGGACGCGTGCGTGCGCATCGTCGACGACTTCCTCGCGGCCCGCTCCGCGGACCGCGCCGGGGGTGGGGGCAACCCGGGCGAAGGCCGGACAGCGGTCGAGACCGACGGTACCGTGGCCTGAGTCGGGGATCGAGCGTCGTCACGAGGGAGGGAGACACGATGATCACGAACGCACTCAACTGGATTCTCAATGTGGTCGGTTCCGGTTCGGCCGGCAGCAGCGGCTACCAGATTCCGCAGGGCAGCCTGCCGAACGGCAGCTGACTCTCAGGCGTCCGCACCGGGTCCGGGCCGCAGCGCATACGCGCGCAGTCGGTTGTAGCCGCGGACCCGGAGCGGGCGCAGCGACCTGAGCTCCATCCCCGTGGCCTGCGCGCGATCCTCCCGCAGAGCCGCCGCGAGGTCCGCGTCGACGAGAACCGTGCCCGGCCGGGCCGCGGACGTCAGGCGGGCGGCGATGTTTACCACCGCACCGAACAGGTCTCCGAAGCGCACCAGCACCTGGCCCAGCGCGAGCCCCACCCGCAGGTCGGGCAGACGCGGGTCCGTGCGCGTCGTCTCCTGCAGGGCCAGCGCGATCCGCGCGGCATCCGCGGCATGCTCGGCCGCGAACATCACTTCGTCGCCGACGTTCTTGATCACCCATCCTCCACCCTGCGCGATCGCGGCCGTCGTGCGTGATTCGAAGTCCTCGAGCAGCGCACTCAACTCGTCGACGCGGATCCGCCGAGTGAGGCTCGTGTAGCCGACCATGTCGGCGAATCCGACGACGAGCGTCCGGTGGGTGGTGTCCTCGCCGACACTGCCGGACCGACGTGCGGTTGCTGCAGCCAGGTGCCGACGCCACACATACGACTGGAGGGCCTCGACCGCGGGCAGCAGCTGCGACGTGAGTGTCCGACCGCGCCGCGCAACGAGTCCTCGTCGATCGTGTCCGCGCCGCCGTGAGCGGCCGCCAGTTCGTCGGCCAGACGGGCGTTGAGTACCGCCACCTGCCACTCCGCCAGGCGGGACATCGACTGCCCCAACGCCCGGGTGGCCGCGACCGCGGCGTCGGCGGCGAGTGCCCCGCCGTCGACGAACCGCACGAGCGCCCGCAGTGCCGCGGCGTCGCTGTCGGTGAACATGACGGCGTCCGGATCCGTGTCGATCGCGAAGCCCATCGACACCCACAGTCGCTGCGCGCGATCGAGGGAAACACCGGCGAGTTCGGCGACCTGTTCGCGGGTGTAGCGGCGCGGACCGCCGAGGAGGGTCTGCTCGACCTCGGCCTGGATGAGGCCGAGCACGGCCGGGTCGAGGTGCTCGGACAGTTCCATGGCAGGCCCTCATTCCGTGTCGACCGCCCGACGATGAACCGGCGGGTCTGTTCTCGGGGATGTTTCTACCGCCTCCGGGCCCGCACCGGCTGTCGGAGGACTGTGGAAAAGTAGCCGATGCAAGAATTTTCCGTAGGTACTCAGGAGGAATCTCATCATGCCGCCCCGCAGCCGCTCCGGTGTGTCGACGCCGGAACACCTCACCGCGGAGAACCTCGAAACGCTGGCTGAGGCCGTGGCCGAGGGCAAGCGCGCCACCGTCTATCTGCGCGAGGCCACTCCCAGCCTCGGAATCGAGGCCGGTTGCTCGGCGAAAGTCGTTTCGGTGGAAGGGAACACGGTCGTCATTCGCCCAAAGGGGTCAATGACGAACTGCCGTTCGAAGCGGAGGAGCTGCGCATGACGCGCACGGCGCCGAACCGGCCAAGCCCGCCCGGTCCGCCGCGTCGACGCCGGCGCCGCGCAAGACCGCACCGCGGACCGTCGCTTCCACGCCGGCCCCCGCCAAGACGTCGGCGCCCGAGCCGTCCGCCGCCCCGAAGCCGCCGGCCGCCCCGAAGCCGTCGGTCGCGCCCGTGCCGACTGTGGTGGCGACGCCGGCCCCATCCCCGGCGCCGGCCGTACTCCCGCCCCGCGTCGGCCCCGCGCCGTGCGAAGAAGCCGCAGGGCGGAGTGAGCGTCACGATCCACGCCGGTCCGGAGAACGAGTGGACGGTCACCGTCGCGCACGGCGCGAAACGTCCGAACAAGGCGGTTCCCGTCACCCCGGACGCGGTCGACCGCGCGATGCGTGAACTCGGCGAGCCCAGTGCGCTCGAGGCGGTCCAATCGGTCATTACCGCTGCTCGGGAGGCCGCAGAACAGCGGATTGCCGCATTGTCGCAGGAACTCGAGGACGCGCGGCGGGCCCTCGAAGCGCTCGGCGCGACGTCCTAGTCGGCGATTAGGTGACGATCGGATCAAGGCCGCCCGGGGGCTGACTCCCGGGTGGGAAAGTGGCCGATAGAGTGTCCCGCCGCCTCGGGGTCAGAGCCTCGAGGAGTGCAGGCCAGTTTGGTTGCGCAGGCATGTGGGCGGTGATCGACCGAATGGCACATTCACAGCGCCAACCGGAGGACAACATGCTCAAGCGACTTTCCTTGATCTTCGCGGCACTGGCGGTCATCGCCGCCACTCTCGGGATCGGGACCGCCACCGCCGCGCCGCCGAAGGCGGTCATGGGTGGCGGGTCCGGATCGTGATCGACAACATGTACGAGTGCACGCTCACCACCATCGGGCACGACAACGCCGGGCGGCTCGTCGGCATCACCGCCGGGCACTGCGGTGAGGCCGGCTCGACGGTGGTCCCGGAGGCCGTTCCCGACGCGGGCGTCGTGGGGCGGTTCGTGGTGTCCAACCACAACTACGACTATGCGGTCATCGAGTTCGATCCCGCAAAGGTCACGCCGGTGAACACGATCGGGGAGGTCACCATCACCGACATCGGCAAGCCGGCCCAGTTCCCGGCGGTCGCGTGCAAGCAGGGACGCACCACCGGGCACACGTGCGGCGTCGTCTACGGCGACCTGCTGCAGTCGCAGGAGACGTGGACTCGAGATGTGCGTCATCGAGGGCGACTCGGGATCACCGGTCGTCGTCGGTACGACGCTGGTCGCCATGGTGAACGCGTATCTCGGGGTGGCGTGCGTCGGTCCCGAACTCGGCACCGACATGGTCTCGATCATCAACGACATCAACGCGACCGGCGGGGTGGGGCCGGCTACCGACCTATCTGATCCGGCCTCCGACGGCGGCGTCGCCGAAAGCTCACCCGCACACGGCGCCGTCGGAGGCGGACCCGACGAGCTTGGTGTACTTGGCCAGGACACCGCGCGTGTAGCGCGGAGGCAGGGGCTCCCATCCGCTGCGGCGGGTGGCGAGCTCCTTCTCGTCGACCAGCAGGTCGAGAACGCCGTTCGCGACGTCGAGCCGAATCCGGTCGCCGTCGCGAACGAACGCGATCGGCCCGGCGTCCACCGCCTCGGGCGCGACGTGCCCGACACGCAGGCCGGTGGTGCCGCCGGAGAACCGGCCGTCGGTCAGCAGCAGCACGTCCTTGCCGAGGCCGGCACCCTTGATCGCGGCGGTGATCGCCAGCATCTCCCGCATACCGGGCCCACCCTTGGGGCCCTCGTAGCGGATCACGACGACGTCGCCGGCCGTGACGGTGCCGTCCTCGAGGGCGTCCATGGCGGCGCGCTCCCGATCGAAAACCCGTGCGGTGCCCTCGAACACGGACGAATCGAACCCGGCGGACTTGACCACCGCGCCGCCCGGTGCGAGTGATCCCTTCAGGATCGTGATGCCGCCGGTCGGATGGATCGGGGACGTGAGCGCTCGCAGCACCTTCCCGTCCGGGTCGGGCGGGGCGATCTCGGCGAGGTTCTCGGCGAGGGTGCGGCCGGTGACCGTGAGGCAGTCGCCGTGCAGCAGTCCGGCGTCGAGCAGCGCCTTCATGATCACCGGCACGCCGCCGATGCGGTCGACGTCGATCATGACGTGCCGGCCGAACGGTTTGACGTCCGCCAAGTGCGGGACGCGCGCGCCGACGCGGGCGAAGTCGTCGAGCGTGAGCGGCACCTCGGCCTCGTGCGCGATCGCGAGCAGGTGCAGCACCGCGTTGGTGGAGCCGCCGAATGCCATGACGACGGCGATCGCGTTCTCGAACGCCTCCTTGGTGAGGATGTCGGCGGTGGTGATCCCGCGGCGCAGCAGCTCCACCACGGCCTGCCCGCTGCGGCGGGCGAATCCGTCACGCCGCCGATCGGTGGCCGGGGGAGCGGCGCTGCCGGGCAGTGACATTCCGAGTGCCTCCGCGGCGCACGCCATCGTGTTCGCGGTGTACATGCCGCCGCACGCGCCCTCGCCGGGACAGATCGCCCGTTCGATGGCGTCGACGTCCTCGCGGCTCATCAGGCCGCGCGAGCACGCGCCGACGGCCTCGAACGCGTCGATGATCGTCACTTCCTTCTCGGTGCCGTCGGACAGTTTCGCGACGCCGGGCAGGATCGACCCGGCGTAGAGGAACACGTTCGCGAGGTTCAGGCGCGCCGCCGCCATGAGCATCCCGGGCAGCGACTTGTCGCACCCGGCCAACAGGACCGATCCGTCGAGCCGTTCGGCCTGCATCACCGTCTCGACGCTGTCGGCGATCACCTCCCGCGACACGAGCGAGAAGTGCATGCCCTCGTGCCCCATCGAGATGCCGTCCGAGACGGAGATGGTGCCGAACTCGAGCGGGTAGCCGCCGGCGGCGAACACCCCGTCCTTGCACGCGTCCGCCAGCCGGTCGAGGGACAGGTTGCACGGGGTGATCTCGTTCCACGACGACCCGATGCCGATCTGCGGCTTGTCCAGTCGTCGTCGCCCATGCCGACGGCCCGCAGCATCCCGCGGGCGGCGGTCTTCTCGAAGCCCGTCCGTGACGTCTCGACTGCGCGGCTTGATGTCCGGGTGTTCTGCGAGGTGGTCACGGCGCTGCTCCCAACGATCGATCGTCACGGATGGCGTGCTCTGGTCCATGTAACCACCGGACCGGACGCGACGGGACGTCTCCGGCGAAGGAGGCGCACCGTCGACACCGGACGGACGTCAGGCGAGCTCGGCCGTCGTGGTGAAGCCGCGGTAGCCGTCGGCCGCGATCTGTGCGCACAGGCTGCGGTAGGTGCCGACGCCGCCGAGGTACGGCATGAAGATGCGGGGCTTGCCCGGCACGTTGGCGCCGAGGTACCAGGAGTCGGCCCGCGTGTAGAGGCTGGGCTCCGCGATGGCGGTGACGTGCTCGACCCACTGGTCCTGCGCCGCCGCCGTCGCCTCCGCGAACCGGGCGCCGGTGCTGCGCATGTGGTCGAGGTAGCCGACCACCCATTCGACGTGCTGTTCGATCGAGACCACCACGTTCGAGAGCACCGACGGGCTGCCGGGCCCCGCCACCACGAACAGGTTCGGGAACCCGGCGACCGCGACGCCGAGGTAGGTGCGCGGGCCCGCCTCCCAGGTCTCGCTCAGCGTGACGCCACCTCGACCGCGGATGTCGATCGCGCCCACTGCGCCGGTCATCGCGTCGAATCCGGTGGCGTAGACGATCACGTCGAGTTCGTGCAGGCCGGTGTCGGTGCGGATGCCCTCGGGGACGATCCTCTCGATCGGGGTCGCGCGCAGATCGACGAGGTCGACGTTGTCGCGGTTGTACGTCTCGTAGTAGTCGGTGCCGATGCACACGCGCTTGGTTCCCAGCGGATAACCTCGGGGGCACAGCGCTTCGGCGGTGGCGGGGTCGGTGACCGTCTCGCGGATCTTGGAGCGCACGAACTCGGCGGCCGTCTCGTTGGCCGTGGCGTCCATCATGATGTCACCGAACGTGGTCTGGAAGGCGAGCCCACCTGCAGCCCAGCGGGTCTCGTACTCCTTGTCCCGGACCTCGGGTGCGGTCTCGAAGTGCGAGACCGACCGGCGCCGGAGGATCCAGCCGCCGTGTGACTCGCGCTGCAGCTGTCGCCGCGCCGGATAGTCGGCCTTGATCTCGGCGAGTTCCCCGGGGCCGAGGGGCCGGTTGCGGGCCGGGATGACGAATCCCGCGGTCCGCTGGAAGACCGTCAGCTCCGCGGCCTCGTCCGCGATCAACGGGATCGCCTGCACGCCAGACGAACCGGTGCCGATGACACCTACCCGCTTACCGGTGAAGTCGACGCCGTTCGCCGGCCAGTGCGCGGTGTGGTGGACCTCGCCCGCGAACGTGTCGCGGCCGTCGATGTCGGGGAGTCGTGCGGCCGAGAGCGGTCCGGTGGCCATGACGGTCCAGCGCGCGGTGACGATATCGGTGTGGCCGCCGCTGTCGGTGCCGATCGTCCACAGCCCGGACGTCTCGTCGAAGTGCGCCGACGTCACCCGGGTGCCGAACGTGATGTCCTCGCGCAGCCCGAACCGATCGGCGACGTGCTCGAGGTAGCGCAGGATCTCCGGCTGCGCGGGGAAGCGTTCGGTCCACTCCCAGTCCTGCTGCAGTGCGTCGTCGAACGAGTACGAGTAGTCGGCGCTGTCGACGTCGCAGCGGGCACCCGGGTAGCGATTCCAGTACCACGTGCCGCCCACGCCGTCGCCGGCCTCGAACAGTCGCACGGACACTCCGCGTTGCCGAAGACGGTGCAGCGTGTACAGACCGGCGAATCCGGCACCCACGACGACGACTTCGTAGGTGGGCTCGGGAGGTGCGGTGTTCGGCATGGAGGGTGACCTCGTTTCGTGGTGGGAGGGAGGGGTGCCAGTAGCATCAGTGCAGGTATCCCGCCGATCGGGCGGGTGCGACGGGAGGCAGACGAGCGTGGGTGCAGGCGATCCGGACCGGTCGGACAGGCCGACGGTGCTCGACCCGGCGTCGTTGCCGAAGGGCCAGCGGGAGCGGCGGCAGCGCATCATCGACGCGGCCGGTGAACTCCTCGTGGCGGACGACTTCGAGCGCATCCAGATCCGGGACGTCGCCGAGCGTTCGGGAGTCGCGCTCGGCACCGTGTACCGGTACTTCGCGTCCAAGGAGCACCTCTACGCGGCGGTCCTCCGGGACTGGTCGGCGAGCGATCCGATCAAGCATCAGGGCGCACCCGACCCGGATCTCCCACCGGCCGAGCGAATCCGGATCCGCCTGCACCACTCGGTCCACCGGTTCGAGGAGTTCCCGACCTACCTGCGCCTGCAGAACGTGCTGCGCCAGTCCACGGACCCGGTCGTGTGCGCGCTGTTCGCCGAGTTCTCCGCACAGGCGCTCGAGTCCTATCGGGCGCAGTTGTTCGACCTCCCGGACGGGGACGCGTCGGACATCGTCGCCGTCGTGACCGCCGTCCTCACGCACGAACTGCTTCTGTTCGGGCTGGGCCGGCAGGACATCGCTGAGGTTCATCGCCTCCTCGATCGCACGGTGGACATGGTTTTCGCGCTGGACCCGAGGGACTGAGAAGGCCACCCGCCGAGCGCGAGACATCAAGACCCGCAAGCGAAGTCCGGAGCTCCGTGGTCCGTGGACCGAACCGGATGTGACCGTTGTCATATCCGAAGACTAGAGTTAGATTCTAGTTCATGACAAGTGGTGTGGAGGAAGCCCGAGCAGGACTGGACCCCGCCCTGCGGGCGGTGGCCGACGCCGTGGCCGGATCGGGGTTGCCGCCGATGGTCGAACTCGACCCGGACGGCGCGCGGCAGCGGATCCGCGGGGCGCTGCAGTCGTGCGCGGCCGGACCCGAGGTCGACACGGTCACGATGCGTTCCGTCGGTGAGCACGCGACGGTGCGGATCTTCCGCCCCCTCGCCCGCGAGGCCGTCGGAACCGTCGTCCACTTCCACGGGGGCGGTTGGGTGACCGGGGATCTCGATTACGCCGACGCGACCTGCCGGACCATCGCCGACCGGTCCGGGGCCGCGGTCGTCAGCGTGGACTACCGACTCGCGCCGGAGGCTCGGTTCCCCGCCGCGGTCGACGACGCGATGGATGTGTTGCGCTGGGTGGCAGCCGGATCCGAGGGGCTGGACCCGCGCATCGTGGTGGCGGGCGACAGTGCGGGCGGGAATCTGGCGGCGGTCTGTACCCACCTCGCGCGCGGCGACGATCGCATCGAGCTGGTCGGCCAGGTACTCGTCTACCCGGTGGTCGACGTGGACCTGAGCCGCGACTCCTACGCCGCCAACTCCGGAATCTTCCTCGGCGCCAGGGAGATGCAGTGGTTTCTCGACCACTACTGCCCCGACGTGGCCCAGCGGACGTCGCCGCTACTGGCCCCGCTCCGGGCGCCCGACCTGTCGTCGTTGCCGCCTGCCGTCGTGGTGGTCGGCGGCCACGATCCACTCCTCGACGAGGGCGTCGAGTACGCCGAGCGACTCGCCGCGAGCGGTGTGCCCGTCGAACTGCTGCGGTACCCCACCCTGCCGCACGGGTTTCTGCAGTTCACCGCGGTCTCGCCGGCGTCGGCGGCCGCTGTCGCCGAGATCGCGGCGGCCACCGCGAGGCTTCTCGAAGAGGCTGCTGCACAGACGGACTCGACTACGGGAGGTGCTCATGCATGACCTGGTGATCCGGGGCGGTCTCGTGGTCGACGGAACGGGTGCGGCCCCGCACGCTGCCGACGTCGCCGTCGACGACGGTCGCATCACGCTGGTGGGCGAGGTGCCCGGTGCCGGACGCCGCGAGATCGATGCCGCGGGCAGGCTCGTCACCCCGGGGTTCGTCGACATCCACACGCACTACGACGGTCAGGTGACGTGGGATCCGCTGCTGACGCCGTCGTCGCTGCACGGTGTGACCACCGTGGTCATGGGGAATTGCGGGGTGGGGTTCGCCCCGTCGCGCACGACCAGCGCGACTGGCTGATCAGCCTGATGGAGGGTGTCGAGGACATCCCCGGAACCGTTCTGGCCGAGGGCATGACGTGGAACTGGGAGACGTTCCCCGAGTACCTCGATGCGATCGACACCCCGCACGCGATCGATTTCGCGGCGCAGTTGCCGCACGGTGCGCTGCGCACCTATGTGATGGGCCGCCGCGGCGGCGACCACCTGGCGCGGCCGACCGCGGACGAGATGGAGCGCATGTGCGACATCGTGGCCGAGGCGGTCGAGGCCGGTGCCCTCGGGTGGTCCACGTCGCGCTCCGCCGTGCACAAGGCGTCGGACGGTTCACCCACTCCGAGCCTCACCGCGTCACGCGACGAGCTGACCGGCATGGCACGCGGTCTCGCTAAGGCCGGGGCCGGCGTCATCGCCTTCATCTCCGACTTCATGGACGAGCCGGAGGAGATGGAGTTCGTCAGCGCGATCGTGGAGGCCGCGCAGCGGCCGATGTCGGTGTCGGTCGTGCAGAGCGACCGGGCGCCCGACAAGTGGCGCAGCCTGCTCGACGGGCTGGCGGAAGTCTCGGCGAGGCAGAACGTTCCGATCACCGGCCAGGTGGCGCCCCGCGCGGTCGGCGTCATGCTCGGCTGGGAGCTGAGCTGGCATCCGTTCATGGCGTACCCCAGCTTCCAGGCGCTGGCGGCCCTGGCTCCAGCGGACCGTGTGCAGCGGCTGCGCCGACCGGAGGTGCGGGCGGCGATCCTCGCGGAGACGCCCGAGACCGACAGCGAGTTCGTCGAGCGGCTCTCGACGCGGTTCGATCAGGTGTATCTGCTGGGCGACCCCCCGAACTACGAACCGGGGCCGGACGACTCCGTCGCCGCCATGGCGGCACGTTCCGGTGTGAGCCCCACCGAGGTCGCGTACGACGCGATGATGCAGTGCGGCGGCCGCGGCCTGCTGTACTTCCCGATGCTCAACTACGCGGCCGGGAATCTCGACGCCGTGCGGGAGATGCTCGCGCGGACCGACACCGTGCCGGCACTCGGCGACGGCGGTGCGCACTGCGGAGCCATCTGTGACGCCAGCTTCCCCACCACGCTGCTGACCCATTGGGGCCGAGATCGCCGGGGCGACGGTCGGTTCCCCGTCGAGTGGCTGGTCAAGCGGCACACCGCCGACACCGCCGCCGTGGTGGGACTGCTCGATCGTGGCCAGGTGCGCGTCGGCTACCGGGCCGACCTCAACGTGATCGACTTCGATCGGCTCCAGGCCGATCATCCGGAGGTGCTGTACGACCTGCCGACCGGTGGCCGGCGTCTGATGCAGACCGCGACCGGCTACGTCGCGACCGTCGTGGCCGGCGAGGTGGTGTTCGAGAACGGCCAGCACACGGGCGCGCTGCCGGGCCGTCTGGTCCGGGGTGCGCAGTCCGCGCCTGCCGGGACGGCCTGACCGGTACCGACGGGGCGAGGATCCCTCGATCACTTGCCGCTCCGGAAAGTCACCGTCTAGGGTTTCCATCATGGAAACTCACTTCGGGCGGCTGTCACCCGACGCGGCGACGGAAGCCTTGAACTCGTTGTCTGCCGACCGAGAGCGGCTCGGTGCTCGCATCGAAGCGCCGTCGATGCTCCTGGTCGCGTTCGGCGGCCTCGCCGCATGGTGGGTTGCGACCGCGGCGTTCGCCGATCCCGGCGAGGGTTACGAACCTGCTTCTTCTGCCTGGCTGCCGATCGGCCTTCTGGCCGTCGCGTACATGGTGCGGCGGAGGACCGGAATCCGGTTCCGGGCGATGGGTGCGGACGCGGCTTGGGCGCTGGTCGGCATCGCCGTTTCGTGCCTGCTCCTGTTCTCCCTCTCGCTCGCGTTGGTGTCCTTCGGGATGAGGTGGGCTGTCGTCCTGACCAGCTTGGTGGCATTTGCGGTGACGACTGTCCTGGCCCGGGTCGCGTACCGCTCGGCCATCGAGAAAGTTCGCCGTGGCTGAGGCGCGGTTCGACGAGATCATTCACGCCCCGATGCGGTTGCGGGTGTGCGGACTCCTCCGCAGAGTCGACGAGATCGATTTCGCGGTGGTTCGTGACACGCTCGATGTCTCCGATGCGACACTGTCGAAACACGTCAGAACGCTGTCGGACGCCGGCTACGTCACCACGCGAAAATCCGCATCCGCCAGCCGGACCGACGCGCGGCGCCTGACCTGGTTGTCCCTCACCGCACGCGGTCGATCCGCCTTCGACGAACACGTACGGGCACTCCAGGAGATCGCCGCCACCCCTCTCGGTGCCCACCGCGTATCCGAATGAACGACACGGTCGCCGCAACCTCTCGTATCGAGAGTGTCGCGACGACCGTGTGAACCCGCCCGCGGCGGGGCCTTCCGTCCGTCGGCCCCGAGTCGGGCGACCGAACGGGTCAGCTCTTCTTGAACGCCTTGTCGAACAGGATGATTCCGTCGACAGTCGGGTTGGCGCGGTACACGTTGTCCGCCCATGCGACGTAGCTGACGCCGGCGCCCCACGAGAGGAACGGCTGGTCGGTGTTCACCAACTTCTGGATGTCGACGATCGCGGCGCGCTTGGAGGTCTCGTCCGGGGCCGACAGCACCTTGCCGAGCAACTCGTCCATCTGCTCGCTCTTGTAGCTGAGGATGTTGTTCGTCGATGTGCTGGACAGCGAGCTGAACAACCGGATCTCGGGTGCGACGTCCGAGATGTTGTAGGCGCTGTAGCTCATGTCGTAGTTGCGGTCGATGTAGAGGCGCTTGACCATGTCCGTGATGCTGCTCGTGGTTTCCAGCGAGACATCGAAGCCGACGGCGTTCATCTGGGCCTGGACGGCGAGGGCCATCTGCTGTGCGTCGGGGTCGTTGACACCGACGTAGGTGATCTTGCCGTTGAACCCGTCGGCCTTGGCCTGCTCGACCAGTTCCTTGGCCTTCGCGGCGTCCGGGTTGATCCCGGTGGTGTCGCCGAACCACTCCGACCAGGGCTGGAACATGTCGGTGCCGGGCATACCCTCGCCACCGCGCACGCGCTGGTTCAGGACCTCGGGATCGACGGCGTAGGCAATCGCCTGGCGCACACGAGGATCGGCCGCCGGGCGGCCGGGGGCGCCGTTGAGCTGGCCCACCATCGACATGCTCACGGTTTCGATGTAACCGGGGTACTCGGCCTTGGCGGCGTTCACCGTCTGCGCGTTGCGGAGATAGATCATGTCGACGCCGCTGGTCTTCAGGGCGTCGATCTTGGGCTGCTCACCGGCGATGGCGACGAACTTGAGGCCCTCGAGATTCGGTGCGCCGCCCCAGTAGTCCTGGCGGGCCTTCAGCTGCAGTTCCTGCTGCGGCTGCAGGCTGACGACCGTGAACGGTCCGGCGCCGATCGGGGTGAACTTGTCGCCCTGCTGGGAGGCGGGCGCAACGATCATGCCGTGCCCGTAGGCCAACATCGCGGGAACGTGCGCCAGGGCTGCTTCAGGGTGAAGACGACCGTCGACGGATCCTGAGCGACGGTGCTCTGCACCATCTGGGTGTACACCTGCGAGTTGGCGCCGCGCCGCTGGTTGTACCGATTGATGCTCGCCACCACGGCATCGGCGTCGAGCGGAGTCCCGTCGCTGAACGTCACGCCGTCCCGGAGCTTCAGGGTCCAGGTCAGGTGATCGGCGCTCTCCTCGAACGACTTCGCCAGCTGCGGCTGGAAGCTCTGCGACCCGGTGTCGTAGCGCATCAGCACGTCGTACACCGCCGCCATCTCGGTGCCGCCGGTCGCACCGGCGGGCTGCGTCACCGCCGGATCGAGGCTCGTCACCGGTGCGTACGACGCGAAGCTCAGCGTGCCGCCCGACACCGGCGTGCCGCCGTCGCCCTGGTCGCCCACGATGCCGTACGCCGTCGTAGTCGTGCCCGACGATCCGTTCTCGCTGTCGCCTTCGGCGTTGGCGCAGCCGGCGAGAGCGAGGGCGCCGACCGCGACCATCGCCAACATCCGGCCGACCCTGCTCGAATACTTACTCATGAAGCAACCTCCACGGTTCGGGGTTGACGCCCGCGCTGTCGGTGCGGGCTGAATTGCGTGTCCGCCTGATCGAGTCGACTTCTCGGGCCCCGACAGGGCAGAGGGCCCGGTCGCCGAGTGCTGACGGCCACGGCGTTCACCGCCGATCGGTCCGTTGCAGATTCGGACTCTAACCGGACCGACTGCCGTCCACAAGAACCCGGTCGATTCGGTGATTCCGCACTGTCGCAGACATATTCGTGCGCGTCTCGCGCAGCGTCGGCCGGCCCGCGGCGGAGCATCCCGGGTTGCCGAACAGTTGACCGGCCCAATTCGGGCGAAACGCTTGTGGAATTGAGAAATGCGTCCTAGATTGTCGGGACGCGGGTTTGTATAGACAAAGTTCCTCGTCCCGTTCTCGCAGGTCGTCGGCCTTTCCGGGCCGGCGCGTGCGGGGCGTCGACGACCGGCACCGGGGCGGGAGGGCTCTCTCGATGTACCAGGAAGCGCGTGTCTTACCCGTCTCCGGCGACGGGCGGAGAGCTCCTGGACCGTGACGGATCCGCAACACGTGATCCTCGCGCAGGAACTGATCGAACGGATCAAGGCTGGAGAGTTCCGCGTTGGGGACAGGCTGCCCACCGAACTCGAACTGTGCGAGAGTCGTTCGCTGGCGCGGGGGACGGTGCGGCAGGCGTTGAAGCATCTCGAAGACGCTGGATTGATCAATCGGCGGCGGGGTGCCGGCACCACGGTCGCCGCGCCGTCACCGGTCGGCCGGTATCAGGCGTTCGTCACCAGTCGGGCCGAGATGCTGGCCTTCGTGCAGCGCACGAGGATTCGAGACCCGGCAACCAATATCGTTGCGGCGGATAAGTATCTGTCGGCACGAATCGGCGTGCCCGTCGGCAGCGAGTGGTACTGCGTGTCGGGTGCCCGTGAGCTCCGGGGATCGTCGGCGGCGCCGGTCTGCTGGAGTGAGCTGTATCTGAAAGCGGATCTGCCCCATCGGCGAATGTTGCTGACGGGCCGGTTCGACATCGTCAACCTCGTGCGTCAGCGTATCGAACAGGAAGTGGCGGCGGAGACCGTCGCGCCCGCCGTCGCAGATGCACTCGGTGTCGAAAAGGCGAGTGCAGCACTGGTTGTCGTGCATCGGCACTTCAACTCGGGCGACGTCCTGGAGGCGGTGGGGGTGCACACGCACCCCGCGGATCGGTACCGCGTCGCCACGTCCGTCGGGTCGTCGATCGCTCCGATCTGACGTCCCAGGGAGTTCGTCCCGGACAGGCGGTCGGCCCGTCCGAAAAGCTACTCGGCAGTACCTTCGCGTCTCGTACTGACATGAATTCTATCGTGAGCTAGCCTCTTCGAAACACAGTGTGACCCACATCTCAGGAGGGATCGAGTGGTCGATCGTCCGGCAGTCAGTCCGCTCGCGGACCGGCAGCATCCCCACCGGATCTATCTGGGTGGCGTCGTGCGAACCATGGTAGGAGCCGGACGTGCTACCGCCTTCGCGGTCCGCGACGGACGGTTCGTCGCGGTCGGATCCGACGCGGACATCGAATCCCTCGCGGGTCCGCACACCGCATCGATCGATCTGGGCGGTCGCGTGGTGCTTCCGGGATTCATCGAAACTCATGTGCACCCGCACATGTCGGGGGCGAGCAGCGTCGACGTGGACGCGGGAGCGGAGGCGTGCCCGGACATCGAATCGCTCATCGGTGCGCTGACAGCACGTGCGGCGACCTCCGTGTCCGGTGAGGCGGTCCGTGCGTCGGGATTCGACGACAGTCTCGTCGCGGACGACCGCGGACTGACCTTCGCCGATCTCGATCGCGCCGCCGCGAATCGTCCGATCGTCGTCCGGCACCTGTCCGGGCACGGCGTGTACGTCAACTCGTTCGTCCTGCAGGCCAAGGAAATCGACGGTGACACGCCGGACCCCGAAGGCGGTGTGATCGTTCGCGACGCGGCGGGTCGTCCCACGGGGGAGTTCCGCGAGATCCCGGCCATGCGGTTGGTGCTCGATCCGAGCGAAACGATGCCGCCGGCCGGCGAGCTCGACGATTCACTCCGTCGTGCGCTGGCCCGGATGGCATCCGTCGGCGTCACGAGCTTCCACGACATGTTCGTCACCACCGTCATGGCGGACTCCTACCGGCGATTGCACGCCTCGGGTGAACTGGTGCTCCGCGGTCGTCTGTACGCGGGATTCGGCATGCTCGACGGATTCGCCCTGGGAGACAGCGCGATCTCGGAGGGCGACGATGTCCTGAGTGTCGGTGGCGTGAAACTGATCTCGGACGGGTCGATCCAGCTGCACACGGGTGCGCTGTCGGAGCCGTATCACGACCTGGGTGGTTGTCACTGTGGTGACATGGCGATTCCGCCCGGCGATCTCGACGAGATGGTCGCTCGATGCCACGCCGCGGGCCGGCAGGTCGCGATCCACACGAACGGGGATCGCGCCATCGACGTCGCGCTCGATGCGATCGAGAAGGCGATTGCGGCGTCGGGCGATGCTCCTCTGACACCGCCCGCACTGCAGCACCGGCTGGAGCACGTCCAGACCCTGCGCGAGGACCAGATCCTGCGAATGCGTGAACTCGGCGTCGCGGCTTCGGTGTTCGTCAACCACGTCTACTTCTGGGGTGACCGGCACCGGGACCGCTTCCTGGGGCCGCACCGCGGCAGCCGGATCAGCCCGCTCGCATCGATCGCCGCGGCGGATCTGCAGTTCGCACTGCACTGCGACAGTCCCGTCACTCCCGTCGATCCGTTGTTCACCATCCACACCGCGGTCAACCGCGTCACGCGTGGCGGGCGGGTGCTGGGGCCGGAGCAGCGGATCGACGCCGAGACGGCAGTGGCGGGATACACGACGTCGGCGGCTCGCCTCGGCGCGGAGAGCGCCGTGAAGGGCGCGATCGCGCCAGGCCTGTTGGCGGACTTCGTTGTTCTCGGGGACGACCCTCTTGCCTGCGATCCATCGACGATCAAGGACATCGAGGTGCTCGCGACCGTCGTCGGCGACCGTGTCGTGTACACGGCGGGGCCGGATCTCGGATCGGCAATCGACGGATCTCACGAAGGAGAGTGCGCATGAAGCGATCGTCACTTGCCCGGATCGGAACACTGTTCACGGCGCTGACCGCCGTGACGGTGCTGGTGTCCGGGTGCGCGGGAGGTTCGGGTTCGGCGACCGATGCGTCGGACGTCACGACCGGTCTGGTCGGCGACCAGGCCGACGGTGGTGATCCGACGTCGGGCGGGACGCTGTCCTACGCGACGTACAACGGTGTCAGCAGCCTGGATCCGGCGGACCGTCAGGACGGCGGCGCCACCGGCGGCAGCGAGATGGCCGCGATCTACGACCTGTTGATGCGTTACGACCCGCAGTCGAAGCAGTACCAGCCGCAGTTGGCGCAGGCGCTGACGGCCAACGGCGACAACACCGTCTGGACGCTGAAGCTGCGCGAGGGCGCGAAGTTCAGCGACGGCACCGCGGTCGACGCGGCGGCGGTGCAGTGGAGCATCAACCACTACCTGGAGAAGAAGGGCACCCACACGCAGGTGTGGAAGGCGTCGGTGGCCGACGTGTCCTCGCCCGATCCGTCGACGGTGGTCTTCACGCTCGAGCAGCCGTGGAACGAATTCCCGATCCTGTTCACCACCGGCCCGGGCATGATCGTGTCGCCGTCGTCGATGGCGAGTGGCAAGTTCGCCGCGGTCGGTGCGGGCCCGTTCACCGTGGAGAAGTTCGCGTCGCAGGACGAACTGCTGCTCGCCGCGAACCCCGCTTACTGGAACGGGAAGCCGCACCTGGAGAAGCTGCGCTTCCCGGCGATCGTGAGTGAGCAGGCCAAGCTCGACGCGTTGCACACGGGCGGCATCCAAGCCGCGTACCTGCGCAATGCCGAGGTGGTGCACAACGCCCTCGAGGCCGGTGACGTCGGTTACGTCTACACCGCCAACATGGGTGGTGTCGGCAACATCAACCAGCGCGAGGGCCGGGCCGCGTCGGACGCGCGGGTGCGGAAGGCGATCGTCGCGGCGTTCAACCCGGAGACGTTCAACCAGCGGGTGGAGGCCGGTTTCGGGATGCCGAGCAGCGACATGTTCCAGTCGTGGTCGCAGTGGCACGGCGACGTTGCCGGCACCGGCTACGACCCGGATACCGCGAAGAAGCTTCTCGCCGAGGCCAAGGCCGACGGCTACGACGGCAAGCTCACCTACGTCGGACTCAACGATCCCGCGACGCAGCAGAGCGCGCTCGCGTTCCAGTCGATGCTGCAGGCCGTCGGCTTCACCGTCGACATCGTCTACACGACGAGCATCAACGATCTGGTCAAGACGATGTACGTGCAGCACGACTACGACATCGGCTACGCGGGGTTCAACGTTCTCGACGAGTCCCCGTTCGTGCGCATGTATGGCAACTTCTACAGCGAGTCGACGTCGAACGTCCTCGGCTACAAGAACCCCGAGATGGACGCGCTGCTCGGCAAGCTGCAGACCGCGCCGACCGACAACGACCGCCGCAAGGTCCTCGAGAACATCCAGACCGTCGTCAACGACACCGCACCGGTGATCGTGGTCAGCGCCGGTAAGTACTTCATCCCGTGGAGCGTGAACGCACATGGGATCACGCCAAGCGCGGACGGGATCATGCTGTTCGGAAATGCCTGGCTCGCTTCCGATTCCGCGTCCTGACAACGGCTCCACGGCACCACTCGGATGTGGGACGCCCCATGAACACAGGAAGGAGGCGGTGACGCGATGGCGCGAACAGTGATCGACAAGGTGATCGAACTGGTCGTGGTGCTCTTCATCGTCAGTCTCGGCACGTTCGCTCTCGTATCGTTCATTCCGGGCGATCCGTCGGTCGCGATACTCGGTGAGGGGCATCCGCCCGAGGATTATGCGCGGGTGCGCGCCGAGATGGGCCTCGACGATCCCTTCCTGACGCGGTACTGGCACTGGCTGTCGGGGGCGTTGCACGGTGACCTGGGCACGTCGATGGTTCCGCCGCAGGGGCCGGTGACCGACAGCATCAGCGCGGCGATCCCGGTCAGTCTCCAGTTGGCGGTGATGGGCCTGTTCATCGCGATCGCCGTCGCGGTGCCGTTGGCGATGTTCTCCGCTCGGCACCAGGGTGGCTGGATCGACCGCGCGATCGGCGCGGGCACGTTCGGCGTGCTGTCGATCCCGAGCTTCCTGTCGGGTCTGCTGCTGATCATGGTGATGGTCAACTACCTGGGGTGGTTCCCGCGTTCGCAGTGGGTGCGGATCTCGGACGGGTTGGGGCAGAACCTGTATCACGCAATCCTGCCGGCGATCGCGATCAGCCTGCTGGAGATGGCGATGTTCACCCGGATCCTGCGCAGCGACCTGGTGATGACGCTGCGGGAGAACTTCATCCTGGTGGCGAAGGCGAAGGGCATGTCGAATGCGCGGCTGCTGCTGAGCGACGCGTTGCGGCCGTCGTCGTTCTCGCTCATCACGATGCTCGGCATCGTCCTCGGATCGATGATCGGTAGCACCGTCATCGTCGAGACGCTGTTCTCGCTGCCCGGTATGGGATCGCTGATCGTCCGCGCTGCGCAGCAGGGGGACATGCCGATGGTGCAGGGTGCGGTGCTGGTGATCGCGGTCATCTACGTCGTCGCCAACGGTGTCATCGACATCTCCTACGGATACCTCGACCCAAGGAGCCGACGAGCCCATGTCTGAGATCAAGACTGAAGACATCGACGTCGACATGCCGGCCATCACGGGCCGGGTTCTCGACGATGCGGGCGCCGAGAAGTTGGCGAACGTGTCGGATCTGGCCGAGCGCCGCAACCTCTACCGTGTCGGGACGATCCTCGCGATCGTGGGCGTGATCGCGGCCGGTATCGGCCTGGCGCCCATGCTGGTCATGGGGGCGCGTGTCGGGATCTTCCTGATCGGCCTCGTCGCGCTCTACATGGGTGTGCGACGGATCGGGTTGGCGCGCTTCGGGTCCGACTTCGACCTCACGTTCATCCTGTCCTGTGTGTGGCTGGTGGTGCTGATCGCCGCTGCCGTGCTCGCGCCGGTCCTGCCGCTGGCCGAGCACAAGGACACCACGAAGACGCTCAGCGCGAAGAGCTACGCGGCGCCGAGCCTGTTCTCGGCGCACCCGTTGGGCACCAACAATTTCGGTCTCGACATGCTTGCGCGGTCCATCTACGGTGCCCGGTCGTCGCTGATCGTCGCGGTCGCGGCGGTGCTGATCGGGATGATCGTCGGCGGCGCGGTCGGCGTCCTCGCCGGCTACTTCGGTGGGTGGGTCGACCGGGTCGTCGGCGTGCTCACCAACTCGCTGCTCGCTGTTCCCGCGTTGATCCTGTTGATCGCGCTCGCCTCGGTGCTCGAGCCGAACCTGCGCAACATCTCGCTCGCGCTCGCCATCCTGGCGATACCGTCCATGGTCCGAATAGCCAGAGCCAACACGCTCGTGTTCTCGCAACGCGAATTCGTGCTTGCGGCACGGGCGATGGGCGCCACCAAGTGGCGGGTGATGCTGCGCGAGATCGCCCCCAACGTCGCGCTGCCGGTCGCCTCGCTGGGCATGGTGATGATCTCGGTGATGATCGTGGCGGAGGCGTCGCTGAGCTTCCTCGGGCTCGGTATCCAGCCGCCGGCCCCGACCTGGGGCAACATGATCTCCGAAGGCCAGGGCAACGTCTTCGCCCAACACCCGTACATCGTGCTGGTGCCCGGCCTGTTCCTGTTCCTGACGGTGTTCTCGTTCAACATGGTCGGCGAGAAGGCCCAGAAGCGCACCGGTGGCACCCGGGAGGTGAAACTGTGAGCAGCAACGAACCACTGTTGACGGTGAACGACGTGTCCACCAGGTTCCGCATCAAGCGGGGCAACTGCGGGCGGTCGAGCAGGTCTCGCTCGAGCTCGACGCCGGGGAGACCCTCGGCCTGGTCGGCGAATCCGGTTCCGGTAAGTCCGTTCTGGGGCAGACGATCATGGGGCTTGTCTCCAGCGGCGGCGGTACCACGGTCACCGGCGAGGTGCGCTTCATGGGGCGCGACATGCAGGCGCTGACCCGCAAGGAGCAGCAGCAGATGTGGGGCAAGGACATCGCGATGGTGTTCCAGGATCCGATGTCGGCGCTCAACCCGTTCAAGCGGATCGGCACGCACATCACCGAGTCCCTGCGTGCCCATCTGGGACTGGACAAGGCGGCCGCGCGGGAACGGGCGATCGAACTGCTGCGCAAGGTCCGCATCCCGGAACCGGCGCGGCGGATCGACCAGTACCCGCACGAGTTGTCGGGCGGCATGCGTCAGCGGGTGGTGATCGCGATGGCGTTGGCGTGCGATCCGAAGCTGACCATCGCCGACGAGCCGACCACCGCGCTGGACGTGACGGTGCAGAAGCAGATCCTCGAGCTGCTCGAGTCGCTGCGCACCGAGATGGGCATGGCCGGGATCCTCGTCAGTCACGATCTGGGAGTCGTTGCTGGACAGACTGATCGGGTCGCGGTCATGTATGCGGGCCGGATCGTCGAGACCGCGCCGACTCGGCAGCTGTTCGCCGATCCCCGGCACCCCTACACCGAGGCGCTGCTGGACGCGGTTCCCAGGCTCGAGCAGCAGCCGCACACCCGGCTCGAGTCCGATCGAGGGCGGCCTACCGGACATGACCAAGCCGCCGCAGGGATGTGCGTTCTCCTCCCGCTGCAAGTACGCGCAACCCAAGTGCCGGGCGACCGTGCCGGCCCTCACTGCGGCCGGCGGCACCGCCGCGGGCGTGCGCCATCCGCACGAGGTGGCGTGCCACTTCCCGCGCGGCGGCGGCGGTGTCGTCGACATCGGGGTACCCGCCGCCGCGGGCGCAGAAGATCGTGAGCTGGAAGTGGAGAGCATCTGATGGCCGGAAGTGGAGTCGCGCACCTGCGCAAGGACGAAGGGCCCGTCCTTGCGATCGAAAACCTGGTCGTCGAGTTCCCGGCCGGACGCGGTCGGACGGTGCACGCGGTGTCGAACATCAGCTTCGACCTGCTCCCGGGCGAGACGCTCGGCATCGTCGGTGAATCCGGTTGCGGCAAGTCCACCGCCGGTCGTGCCGTGCTGCAGCTGCCGGCGCCGACGTCGGGCAGCGTGGAGATCAACGGCATCGAACTCACGGCGCTGAGCCCGTCTGCGCTGCGCAAGATTCGGGCGCAGATCCAGATGATCATGCAGGACCCGATCTCGTCGCTGAACCCACGCCGCAAGGTCAAACACCTGGTGACGGAGGGGCCCCGGATGTGGGGTCAGCGCAACACCGAACGCCTCGAAAGCCTTGCGCGCGAACTCCTCGCGGCGGTCGGACTGGACCCAGACATGGTGTGGGACCGGCTCCCCGGCGAACTGTCGGGTGGTCAGTGCCAGCGCGTGTGCATCGCCCGCGCCATGATGCTCAAGCCGAAGGTCCTCATCTGCGACGAACCCGTCTCGAGTCTGGACGTGTCGGTCCAGGCGCAGATCCTGAACCTGCTCGAGCACACGAAGACCGAGTTCGAGCTCACGATGATCTTCATCGCCCACAACATGGCGGTGGTCAAGAACATCAGCGACCGGGTGATGGTGATGTACCTCGGTAAGGTCTGCGAGATCGCCCCGAGCCGCGACATGGAACACCAAGCACGACACCCGTATTCGCGGCTGTTGCTGGCGTCCATTCCCGACCCGGACGTGCATCGCGGCGACGCCGAGTCGACACCGCAGATCGAGGGCGACCTCCCGTCCCCGCTCGATCCGCCGTCGGGCTGCCGGTTCCGCACCCGCTGCCCCCTCGCGACGGACCGCTGCGCGCAAGAGGAACCGCTGCTGCGGGAGATCGCCGACAACCACTACGTGGCATGCCACAACGTCTGACTCCGGTCCGACGTATCTCGTCCCTGGGAGGACTGCATTGGAGAGTTTGTTCGACGGCCAGGACATGACCGGGCTCGCTGCCTCGATCCGGAGAGGTGACGTGTCGGCCCGCGAGGTGGTCGAGTTCGCATTGGGCCGACTCGAGGAGCGCAACGCCACCGTCAACGCGGTGGTGGTCGACCGCGGCGCAGAGGCCCTCGCCGAAGTGGACGGCGGACTGCCCGACGGTCCGCTTCGCGGAATCCCGTTCCTGATCAAGGATCTTCACGCCGACGTCGCGGGGTTGCCCACGTCGAACGGGTCGCGGTTGTTCGCGGGCCGGGTTGCCGAGCGGGACACCGAGTTGGTGTCCCGCTACCGCCGGGCAGGTCTCGTGATCATCGGCAAGACCAACACACCGGAGTTCGGTCAGAACGCGAGCACCGAGCCGGTCCTGTTCGGACCGACACGCAACCCACGCCGCCTCACTCACAGCGTGGGTGGTTCGTCGGGTGGTGCGGCTGCTGCCGTGGCGGTGGGAATCACGCCTGCCGCGCACGCGAGCGACGGTGGCGGTTCGATCCGAATCCCGGCTTCCGCGAACGGCCTCGTCGGTCTCAAGCCGTCGCGTGGACGGATGCCGTCGGGTTCGCCCCTCGCGGGCCCGCTGTCGGTGGAGCACGCGGTGACCCGAAGCGTGCGGGACACCGCACTGCTGCTGGATCTCACGTCCGGTCCAGCGGTGGGTGCACCGTTCGGCATCGCCCCGCCGGCACGTCCGTACGTCGGGGAAGTCGGCGCGGATCCCGGCAAGCTCCGCATCGGCATCACCACGGCCATGCCGAACGGCGAGCAGGTCCATCCGGACTGCGCGGCCGTGGCGTCGGACGTCGGGGTGATGCTCGAGAAGCTGGGGCATCACGTCGAGACCGCGGCGCCGGTGTTCCACCAGGATGCGCTCGCGGCGGCGATGCAGTACCTGATGTCCGCTCCGATGTCGGTCGAGATCGATCATCGGCTGGCCGAACTGGGGCGGGAGCTGCGCGACGACGACCTCGAGACGATGGCTCGCGTGCAGTACGAGCGCTGCAAGTCGCAGTCCGCAACCGACCTGTCGTTCGCGTACACCGAACTCGAGCGGACGGCACGGGACATCGGTCGGTTCTTCACCGAGTTCGACCTGCTGCTGACCCCCACGCTCAGCAGTCCGACACCCCCGCTGGGTCTGCTCGACGCGATCGATCTCGAGGCCATGTGGAAGCACGCCGGCGTCTACGGTGCGCTGACCTCTCCGTTCAACAGCGGCGGTCAGCCGGCGATTTCGCTTCCGCTGGGGAAGGATTCGACCGGCATGCCGCTGGGTGCCCAGCTGGTCGCGGCGCACGGACGTGAGGATCTGTTGATCCGGGTCGCCTCGCAGCTCGAGGCGGCGTACCCGTGGAGCACCGCCCCGGCGTGGCCGGCCGTCGTCGGCTGAACCGCGTCAGCGCTCCGGAGGTTGGACGGCGGGCGCGGTGACGTCGCAGTGCGGTTGGCACGCGACGTTCTCGCCCGCCGGCTCCTCCGCGGGCACCTCGGTCGCGGCGCGCCGGGGGATCATCACGGCCGAGATCAGCGCACCGACCACCAGCAGGCCCGCGCAGATCGAGCATCGCGATCCGGAACCCGGATGCGAAGGCCGCGGGGTCCGAGAGGGCGTCTGCGCCGATGCCGGCCAGCGCGGGCAGCGCGGCGACCGCGAGCAGTTGACTCGTCCGCGCGACCGCATTGTTGACGCCCGACGCGATCCCGGCCTGGTCCGAGGACACCGACCCGAGCACGGCCGTGGTCAGTGGCGCGACGAGCGTGGAGAGCCCGAGTCCGAAGACGACGACGGCGGGCAGGACCTGCGTCGGATACGACGCCCCGGGGCCCACCCGGAGCATCAGCAGCAGCCCGCCTGCGGCCAGCAGCGGTCCGACGGTCAACGGGATCCGCGGCCCGTGCACCTGAGCCCACCGTCCGGCCCGCGACGAGAGCAGCAGCATCAGGATCGTGATCGGCAGCGATGCGATCCCCGCGGCGAGCGGCGAGTAGCCGGACACGATCTGCAGTTGCAGCAGCAGGAGGAAGAACACCCCCGAGCGCCGCGTACACCGCGAGCGTCACCAGGTTGGCGGCCACGAACACCCGCGACGCGAACAGCGAACTGGGCACCAGCGCGTACCGCGAGCGCCGCTCGACGACGACGAAGGCGCCCATCAGGACGACACCGGCGACCGCCACCCACACGGTCTTCTCGATCAGCCCGTACGTCAGTGCGGCCAGCGAGACGGCCGCGAGCACCGACCCCGGTACGTCCAGGCGCTCGGGCGGGTGTGGATCCCGGGTCTCGGGCACGTGCCGGGCCGACACCCACACGACCGCGGCGGCCAGCGGCAGATTGATGAGGAACACCGAGCGCCAGCCCGCGACCTCGACGAGCCAGCCGCCGAGCAGCGGTCCGATGGCCGCCGCCACCCCGCCCAGCCCGGACCACAGGCCGATCGCCGCGCCCTGATCGTCGTCGTCGAACGACGCCGAGATGATCGCGAGGCTCCCCGGGGTCAGCAACGCTGCACCGACACCCTGGACCAGACGGGCGGCCACGAGGGCGCTCACATCGGGGGCGAGCGCACACAGCCCGGAGGCGATCGCGAACCACACTGTTCCCCAGACGAATACACGCCGTCTCCCGAGCCGGTCGCCGAGGGCGCCGCCCAGCAGGATCAGGGACGCGAGGGTGAGCGTGTAACCGCTGAGGACCCACTGCAGTCCCGCAACCTCGGCGCCGAGGTCCTCGCCGATGCGGGGCAGAGCGACGTTGACGACGGTGCCGTCGAGCATCGCGAGTGACGAGCCGAGAACGGTCGCGACCACGACCCATCGGCCCCGCGAGGACTTCAGATGGAGCTCCGGAGCGGTCATGTCGTCGTGATGGTGGCGAGGGGGTCGTACTCGGGAGCGCGGAGGAGCTGGTGGAGTTGGCGGCGGCGGACGCCGAGGTTTCCGCCGTCGAAGATGGGCAGGGCGAGGGCGTCCTGCAGGAGTCGGCCGAGGGGGTTGTCGGTGTCGTAGCTCTCGATGCCCACGACTCGCATCAGGTCGGTGACGACGGTGACGGCAGTTTCCGAGCCGAAGATCTTCGCTTGCACGGCCAGTTCCAGGGCCGCGGGTTCGAGGGCGTCGAGGGCGTGGCAGGCACGGTAGCTGAGCCAGCGTGCGGCTTCGATCGCGGTCTTGGCGTCGGCGAGTGCGTAGCCGACGGCTTGGTAGTCGACGATGGGATGCGGGCCGGCGCGGTGTTCGCGTCGTGCAAAGTCGAGCGCGTACTCGAAGGCGTGGCGCATGAGGCCGACGCCGAAGATTCCGACGAGTGCGGCGCTGGCGGCGAAGCTGCCTTCGACGAGTGCCTTACCGATGCCGACGGCACCGACGACGTTGTCGGCGGGTACCCGGACGTTGTCGAAGGCGAAGGTGGGGGCGAGGTGTGCCCGGTGGCCGATCATGTCGATTGCCCCGTGGTCGACGAACCCGTCGGCGCCACCGGGTACCAGCAGTACGGACAGGGCCTGGTCCGCCGGGGTGGCGGGGTCTTCGGCGGTCCGGCAGACGACGGTGAGGACGTCGGCGCCGTTGCCGTCCCACCCGGTGGCACTCGAGACCCAGCGCTTCTCGCCGCTGATCACCCATTCGTCACCGTCGAGACGGGCCGTGGTGCGCACCCCTTCCGCTGGTGCGGGAGCGTCGAAGTTGGCGCTTCCGCCCGGTTCGCTGTGGCACAGGGCTGCCAGCGGGGCTCCCTCGTCGGAAAGGAAGAGCGGCAAGGTCTTCAGGATGTGCTCGGGATTGCCGGCGAGGGCGATCGGCAGCAGTCCGAGGAGGGAGCCGAGCGCGGTGAGCGCGACGCTGGCGTCGCCGGCATAGAGCTCTTCGGCGATGATCGCCGCGTCGACCATCCCGTTGCCCTCGCCGCCCACGGCGGCGGGAATGAGCTTGCGGAGGAGCCCTTCCGCGACAAGTTGCTCATAGGCCGGGCGCGTGGCCCGGAACCGCTCTTCGGGCGTCGGCAGATATCGGGTCTGTTCGGCCACATCGTCCAGGATCCTGCGAGCTTGTTCCCGAGTGGCTGCTTGCAGGGCGCTCTGGGATTCGGTGAAAGTGAAGTCGATCGTCACGGGGACTCCCTTCTCCGCCCCGACTCGGCCGAGGGCCGTCGGAGACTCGATGCCAGGATATCCCCGCTCGTCGGAGGGGCTGTCCGGGTTGCGGCATCGGTACCGAGACAGGCTGACGCGAACGAATCGTGAGGGGATTGTGAGAGTGCGCCTGGATCGCCGCATTCGGGGCTTGTGCCGGGATACCGTGCCCTGATCGACCAGACGGACGAACGATGGGGGAATGGCATGATCTCGACGCGAGTGCAGGGCATCGGGCGGGCGGCGACTGCCGGAGCGATGTGCCTTGCGGTACTTGCGCTCTCGGCGTGCACCGGCGAGAAGGAGCCGACGCCCCCGCCGACCACGTCCACCACGACTGCGCCGTCGCAGCCGCCGATCCCGGCGCCGACACCCACCGAGCTGAACGCCAGCCTGGTGCGTGCGTTCGACGAGAACGTCCCGGCCGCCGAGAAGGTCACGCTGGTCCAGGGCGCGGAGGCGGATCCGCAACTGATCGACCAGGTGGTGGCTGCGGCGAAGGCGAACAAGGCGAGCGCGCAGGTCACCGACGTGACCGACCTCGGCGACGGCACGGTCGCCGCGACCGTCGTCATGACGCTCGACGGTCAACCGGGCCCCGACGCCATCATCAACTTCGTTGCCGAGGACGGAGTCTGGAAGCTGTCGCAGGGCAACGCGTGCGGCTTCGTGGGCATGGCGGGGCTGTCGTCTCCCGCCTGTGCGTGATGATGGGGAGATGGCGAATACTCCGATCCTCCGGGTAGCTGTCACGGCGGTGTCGGTCGGCGTGCTGGTCGCGGTGGCGGGCTGTTCGGCACCACCGACGGCACGCCGGAAACGCGGCAGGCGACGGTGTCGGCCGCGCCGACGACGGTGTCGGCCCCGCCGAGCGCCGCCCCGATCTCAGACGTCGAAGCCGGGTACTCCGCGACGGCTGTGCGGATCACCGGGGACACCGGTCGGGTCCGCTACGACGTCCTGGTGCCGCAGGTCGAAGGAGGCGATCCGGCGGTCACGGCGGAGTTCGACGAGTCGATGCGGGCGGCGCTGCAGGACCAGATCGACGGCTGGCCGGGCAGCGGTTCACTCTCGAGTCTCGGAACGAGTCGTCGGTCGTGCACATCGGATCGCGGGTTCTCAGCGGATTGCTCGTGACGTCGTGGAACGCCGATCCGCCGGGTGCGCACCCGACGCCGTTGGTGGCGACGGTGGTGATCGACGCGGACGACGCGCAGCCGATCACGCTCGACCGCCTGTTCCCGATCTTCAGGCGGGTCTGAACCGGTTGTCGGAGGAATCCGCGCGCCTGCTGCCGGCCACTGCCGCCGGTCCCAACTTCGAGCGCGAGGGAATCGAGCCGAAACGGGAGAACTTCGCGAACTGGGTGGCCACCCCCGCAGGAATGGAGATCCACTTCAGCGACTACCAGGTGGGCCCGCACGCGATCGGTCTGATCGTGGTGACGGTTCCGTGGGATCGCCTCTCCGACGTCGTGGCACCGGACCTCGTCGGCGTGGTGTCGAGCTGACCGGTCCGCCGGACCGGTGACCAGTCAACGGGAGGGCGTCTGGAACGAAGGCTCGCCCGACAGGAGATTGGAGGTTCGAGCGGAGCACTGCACAGCCCGTATGCGTGCTCCGGGAACGAAAGGATTGACCATGACCTCCGTGGATGCCGACACCGACGAGATCCGCATCATCGAAGCCGGGACGCCCCCGGCTCGCTTCGCCCGTGGCTGGCACTGCCTCGGACTCGTCGCCGACTTCAAGGACGGCACCCCGCACCCGGTCGAGGCCTTCGGTACCAAGCTCGTGGTGTTCGCCGACAGCATGGGCGACGTCAAGGTTCTGGACGCGTACTGCCGGCATATGGGCGGCGACCTGAGCCAGGGCACCGTCAAGGGCGATTCGGTCGCGTGCCCGTTCCACGACTGGCGCTGGAACGGCAAGGGCCGCTGCACCGACATCCCCTACGCGCGCCGTGTGCCCCGGTCGCGAAGACCCGCGCGTGGACCACGATGGAGCAGGACGAGCTGCTGTTCGTGTGGAACGACCCGAGGGCAACCCGCCCCCGCCGGAGGTGGCGATCCCCGCGATCCGCGCCGTGGACGCCGAGTGGACCGACTGGCAGTGGAAGTCGCTGGTCATCGACACCAACTGCCGCGAGATCGTCGACAACGTCGTGGACATGGCGCACTTCTTCTACGTGCACTACTCGTTCCCCACCTACTTCAAGAACATCTTCGAAGGTCACGTCGCGATCCAGGAGCAGAAGGGTGTCGGCCGCGAGGACGTCACCGAGTGGACCGACCCGGACGTGCCCAAGCTCGTGGGCAACACGTCCGTCGCGGCGTACCACGGGCCGTCGTTCATGATCGACGACCTCGTCTACCACTACGACAAGTACGACGTCGAGTCCGTGCTCATCAACTGCCACTACCCGATCTCCCCGAACCGGTTCGTGCTCATGTACGGCATCTCTGTGAAGAAGACCGAGCCGGTGCCGGCCGAGATCGCCGACCAGTTGGTGGACGCGATGATCGGCTACATCGGCGTCGGGTTCGAGCAGGACATCGAGATCTGGAAGAACAAGACCCGGATCGAGAACCCGCTGCTGACCAACGAGGACGGCCCCGTCTACCAGCTGCGCCGCTGGTACGAGCAGTTCTACGTCGACGTCGCCGACGTCACCCCGGACATGGTGGACCGCTTCGAGTTCGAACTCGACACCACCAAGCCCGTCGAGGCGTGGAAGCGAGAGGTCGCCGACAACCTCGCGCGCCGCGCGGCGGCCGCGGAACTGGCGTAGTCGTGGAACCCGTCGAGTGCGATGGCTGTGGGTGCCAGGTGCTGGTGACCAAGAACAGCTGGCAGCACACCACTGTCCAGTGGACGGCCGAGGCCCGGGCGGCGTGCCGGGAACTGGGGGAGGGGATGGATCCGGCGTCGCGCGCGCGTAGTTGCCAGGCGATGCAGGAGTCGATCGCCCGTGCCGCCGTCGAGGGACGGATCACCGTTCTCGACGACTGAATTCCCGTCGTGGACGAGGTCCCCGCGAGTGTGGGGGACCTCGCCTACTATCCGGGGGTCGGGCTTCGGGCGGGAGGTTTCTGTGATCAAGGTGAACCAGGTGACCTCGCACTTCGAAGCAGGCAAACTGCGCGACGTCGACCTCGTGGGGATCTGTCTGGGGATCCGGCGGCGACCGACAGACGGGTTGTCGAGCCGGATACGTTCGCCGCGTTGCAGGAGGCGGTCGGTCCGCGAACGTCGTTGTACGTCGATGCATCTGCGGCGCCCTCGCCGGGCGACGTCGTCGATGCCGTCGATGCGCTCGGGCCCGCCTACTTCGAGTTCACGGCCGTCGACGCGGCCAAGGAGCCGGAAGTGGCCGAGCAACTGGACTTCCTGGACCGCCTGCCGGTGCCGAAGATCGCGAACGGCTTCTTCGTCCTGAAGGACGAGGTCTCCCTGCTCGACAGCCGGAGGCACCTGGACCGGCTCGTCGACGTCGGCGTCGCCTACTTCCAGGTGGAGATCGATTCGCTGATCGATCCAGGGTTCCGGATCTCTTCGTCCCACCGCGAGCGACTCGTGGAATTGTTCGCCGACTACCCGTGCATCGTCAGTGACGTGTGCACGGCCGCACCGCTTCCCCGGAGATCGGTCAGGCCGGTGTCTACTTCAACCTGGGGAACGGACGCGTCCCCAACTACGACTACTCGACCAGGCAGACGCCCCTCTCCGGAATTGTCCGGATCATGCGCTCGCTGTCGGTCGAATGACCCGATTCGACCGCTGCTGTTCGTCTGTTCGACACCTGATCGTTCCAAGATCGTTGCCGGGTCACGTGAATATTACTCACGGAGATTCGAGCTGGTCGGAAGCGAAATCGACTGTCTTGCAGAATCTCTGCGCGTCGCCACTACGTACTCTCGTGGGCGTCGTGCAGTACCCCGCACGCGTACAACGCGTACACACATCCACTGTGAGGAGTTTTTGTCATGGGTTCTTCCGCTGCAGATCTCGCCATGATCAAGCAGATCCAGCCGGTCGTCAGCGGCATCGGCACGATCCTCGGCGGCATCGGCGCCGTGATGACCGTGATCGGCGCCCTGGCCGCCATCAAGCTCTGAATCACTCGAGCCTGTAACTCCGGCCCGCAGCCCCGGCAGATTGCCCGGGATGCGGGCCGGAGTCGTTCCGGACGGCGCCATGCGCCCGGAGAACGGCAGTGCCCCACCGCCTCCGGGAGGCGGTGGGGCACTGCCGTTTCGGACTACTTGTAGCTGTAGAAGCCCTGGCCGACCTTCTTGCCGAGGTGACCGGCGTCGACCTTGCGGCGCAGCAGCGCCGGCGGTGCGTAGTTGGGCTGACCGAACTCGGCGTACATCGACTCGGCCGCGGCGAGCGCGACGTCGAGGCCGACGGTGTCGAGCAGCGTCAGCGGGCCCATCGGGTAGCCGCAGCCGCCCTTCATGGCCTCGTCGATGTCCTCGGCGGTCGCGTAGCCCGACTCGAGCATGCGCACGGCGTCGCACAGGTACGGGATGAGCAGCGCATTGACGATGAAGCCGGCACGGTCACCCGCGCGGACGGCCTTCTTGCCGAGCGTGTTCCGCGCGTAGTCGGTAACGGCCGCGACCGTCTCCTCCGACGTGACCAGGCTGACCACGATCTCCACCAGCGGCATGACCGGCACCGGGTTGAAGAAATGGACGCCGACGACCTGCGACGGACGCTCGGTTGCGTTGGCGATCTTGATGACCGGGATCGACGACGTGTTGGTCGCCAGGATGCCGGACGGCTTCACGATCTTGTCGAGCTTGCCGAAGATGTCGGCCTTGAGGGCCTCGATCTCGGGAGCGGCCTCGATGACGAGGTCGCGGTCCGCGAACTCGTTGATGTCGAGGGTCACCCGCACCCGGGCGATGGCGGCGTCCGCCTCCTCCTGGGTGATCTTTCCGCGAGCGACACCCTTGCTGATCGAGTTAGCGATGCGCGCCTGGGCAGCGTCGGCGAACTCCTGCTTCGTCTCGAGGACCAGCACGTCGCTACCGGCCTTGGCACACACCTCTGCGATGCCGGCACCCATCGTGCCGCCACCGATCACACCAACTAGCTCCACAGTCGAATCTCCACTGTCGTCTCTTCACGTCGCCGGTCGGGCGACATGCTGTCAAGGGTCATTCTGCTATTGGGGGCCCGGCACCCGTCACCCCGGCGTCGGAAGCTCCGACGCCGGGGTGACGGGGTAGTGCGGGTGTCGTCGAACCGGTCTAGCTGCCGAGGCTGCCGCCGCCGAGGCCGCCCAGACCGCCGCCCCCGAGGCCGCCGAGACCACCACCGCCGAGGCCGCCGAGACCCCCACCTCCGGTACCGCCGTTCCCCTGCCCGCCCATGAGGGTCATCAACTGGGCAAACACCTGTACCAGTTCCCCGAGCATGCTGATCGATCCCATGTGAACTCAACTCCTCCGCGTCGGTCACGGCACCGGTCCCGAACCCTCATTGAACGTCAGGGACCGCGGGGTCGGAAACCGTCGCAGCGGAACTGTGCGTCACTTGAGCAGTGCGCGTGACATCACCAGACGCTGGATCTGGTTGGTGCCCTCGTAGATCTGGGTGATCTTGGCGTCGCGCATCATGCGCTCGACCGGGAAGTCGGTGGTGTAGCCGGCGCCGCCGAACAGCTGCACGGCGTTGGTGGTGACCTCCATCGCGACGTCCGACGCGAGGCACTTCGCGGCGGCGGAGATGAAGCCGAGGTTCTTCTCGCCGCGCTCGGCGCGGGCGGCCGCGGTGTAGACCATGAGGCGGGCCGACTCGATCTTCATCGCCATATCGGCGAGCATGAACTGGGTGTTCTGGAAGTCGGCGATCGCCTTGCCGAACTGCTTGCGGTCCTTGGTGTATGCCACCGCCGCGTCGAAGGCGCCCTGCGCCAGGCCGAGTGCCTGCGCGCCGATCGTGGGGCGGGTGTGGTCGAGGGTCTCGAGCGCGGTCTTGAAGCCGGTGCCGGGCTCGCCGATGATGCGGTCGCCCGGAATGCGGCAGTTCTCGAAGTACAGCTCGGCGGTGGGGGAGCCCTTGATACCGAGCTTGTGCTCGAGCGGGCCGACGACGAAGCCCTCGTCGTCCTTGTTGACCATGAACGCGGAGATGCCGTTGGCGCCCTTGTCGGCATCGGTCACGGCCATGACGGTGTACCAGGTGGACTGGCCGCCGTTGGTGATCCAGCACTTGGAGCCGTTGAGGATCCAGTCGTCGCCGTCGGCCTTCGCGCGGGTGCGCATGCTGGCGGCGTCAGAGCCGGCCTCACGCTCGGACAGGGCGTACGACGCCATCGCACCGTTCGCGATCTCGGGGAGAACCTGCTTCTTGAGCTCCTCGGAGCCCTTGAGGATCAGGCCCATGGTGCCGAGCTTGTTGACGGCGGGGATCAGCGAGGACGAACCACAGACGCGGGCGACCTCCTCGATGACAATGCAGGCGGCGACCGAATCGGCGCCCTGGCCGTCGTAGGCATCGGGGACGTGGATGGCGTTGAAACCCGAGTTCACGAGAGCATCGAGAGCTTCTTGCGGGAAGCGTGCCTGCTCGTCGACTTCCTTCGCGTAGGGCGCGATCTCCTTTTCGGAGAGAGCGCGGATCGCGGCCCGCAGCTCGTCGTGCTCCTCGTTCAGCTGGAAGAGGGGAAATCGGGGTTGCCGGCCATAGGGGTCGCTCCTCGGGTGTGCAGGACGGTCGGTTGTTCGTGAACGGTCTGCTGGCACCGAGTGACACTATGTGTCTTGGGGCACTCAGTGCCACGGCTGTTCGTCGTGCTGTGGCGTACACATCGGCCCGTTTCTGGTGTTCATTTGCCGATCGCGCACGTGGATCCACGAATGGCCCCAGTGAACCATGGCACTTAGTGCCAGTCAAGGGTTCGGTGTTGCCGTGGGTGGGGACGCCGCCTCCAATTGCAGGCGCACGCGCCGCGCGACCTCCTCCGCCGGGTCCCGGCCGGGTACGTCACAACCGTCACCGCCGTCCCGTCGGACGAGGTCGGCGCAGGGGCGGGACCCGTCGTCGCGGACAGGAACTTGCGTCGAATCTCCGCGAGGGTGCGCTGCAACTCGGCTGGGGTCGCGGTCTCGTCGCCCCGGATCATCGCCCTCAGCAGGTAGTTGTGGCACGCCGTCACGGACGCCGCGAAACCCACGACGTCCAGGGGCTTCGCCGACGGGACCGCGCCGCGCAGGTAGTCGGTGAACAGCCGCTCGTAGCGGTGCCCGGTGACCAACTCGCGCTCGCGCAGCGCCGGCACCCGCTGGACCACCTGGTATCGCCGGACCGACAGTTCGCGGTTCTCCCGGAATCGGTCGAACACCAGACGGGCGGCCTCGCACACCGCTACCCATGGATCCTCGGTGGTGGTGGCGAGGTACGCCGCCGCCTGCTCGAGCAGTGATTCGTGATCGGCGAAGATCACGTCCTCCTTCGACCGGAACTGCCGGAAGAAGGTGCGTCGCGAGACTCCGGCGGCGGCGGCGACCTGGTCGACGGTCGTCGCCTCGTACCCGTGTTCGGCGAACAGTCGGATGGCCTGGTTCGCGACATGGACCCGAAAGTCCGCGGGTTCGCCGCTTTTGTCGGGTTCGGTGCCCTCGGCGCGCTCACTCATGGGTGCCAGTATCCACACACGCTCGCGGCGGTCCGTTCGCCCGACCGATCCGTCCGGCTCGTCTGACCTGCCGATCTGGACCGGATTGCACCGCGAGCGGATACTCACACATAGGCGCTGCCCGTCGTGGAACGGCTTCCGCCTGAAGGAAGTGTTCGTTCGGCGACGGTGGCGCGAGCCACCGCCGGCGAACCGATCCTTCTGGGGGCGATACGTGGACTCTGCAGGACCCGCAAAACGTGAATCCGAACCCGGCGCCGCCGATCCGCGAGGGCAGTTGGCGGGATCCCGATTCCCGCTGTCGGAGGCGCAGCGGGCCCTGTGGTTCGCGCAGCAGCTCGTGCCCGACGTCCCACTGTTCATCGCGCAGTACGTCGATATCGAGGGCCCCCTCGACGTCGACCTGCTGCGGTCTGTGAACATTCGTGCGGCCGGCGAGTTCCAGTCGCCGGGCCTGCAGGTCGTTACCGTCGACGGTGAGCCGCTGCAGTACCTCGAGTCGACACGGGACAGGGCGATCCGGCTCATGGATCTGCGCGCCGAGCATGACCCGGTCGGTGCCGCTCAGGAGTGGATGCGTCGCGAGATGGCGACCCCGATCGATCTGTCCGTCGACCGGCTGATCGAGACCGTCATCCTCCGGGTCGGCGATCGGCATTTCCTGTGGTACAGCCGAAGTCACCACATCGCACTCGATGGCTACGCGGCCGCCACGATGCTCTACCGGATCGCTGACCTCTACACTGCCGCGATCGAGGGGCGCGAGCCCGACCCGCCGGGCGCAGCCGACCTGCACGCGCTGCTCGAGATCGACGAGCGATACCGCGGGTCCAGCCGCCATGACACCGACCGAGAATATTGGGCCAGAACACTTTCCGGTGTCAACGGGATCTCGCTGACCGAGTCGACGGCGCCCGCGGTCGCCGAGAGTCGGCTCGCGAGCACCGCACTGTCGGCCCCGGCGGTCCGTGCACTCGAGCGCCCGGAGGGCCCGGAGTCCTCCGGGGTGTCAGCTGCCGCACGGATCGTCGCCGCGTTCGCCTGCTACCTGAGTCGGATGACGGGACGGCGGGACGTGCTCGTGAACATCCCGGTCTCGGCCCGCACCACTGCGCTGCTACGGCGGTCCGGTGGAATGACCGTCAACCTCCTGCCGCTGCCTGTCGAGATCGCCGGTGACGACACCGTGGCCTCGCTCTCGGATCGGATACAGATCGAACTCGTTGCAGCGCTGCGGCATCAGCGCTGCAGCCGGACCGACATCGTGCGTGACCTCGGTAGGGATCCGTCGGCGCCGATCATCAACGTGATGTTCTTCCATCCGGAGATCGTGATGGGCGACCTCCGCACCGAGTTCCACATCCTCACCTCCGGTCCGGTCGACGACCTGTTGGTCAACGTCTACCAATCCGGAACGCCCGTAAGGACGTTCGTCGACTTCCGGGCGAACCCGCACCGGTACGGCGCGGACGAGCAGCGGACCTACCATCGGCTGTTCGTCGACCTGATCGAGGAGTTCGCGGCCGCCGATCCGCAGATGCCCCTGGGCGAACTGCGTGCTGCTGCATCGCCACCGGTCTCACGCCCGGTCACGGAGACGCCCGCGCCCGCCGAGGCCGGGGAAGCCGACGAATCCGAGTCCGGAGCAGCGCCGTCGGTGCCGAAAGTGGAGATCGAGCGGGCGATCGCCGACACGTTCGCGTCCGTCCTCGCCACCGGGCGGCCCGTCGGTCCCGAGGACAGCTTCTTCGACCTGGGCGGCGACTCGCTGGTGGCAACGAAGGTGGTGGGTCGGCTGAACGCGACGCTGCGGGCAGCGCTGACCGTGCGCGACCTGTTCGAGAGGCCCACCGTTCGACGGCTGGCGGTATACGTCGAGTCGTCGCTGGGCGAGGACGGGTCGTGGTCGCGCAGGGCCGCCCCACCAGCGCCGGTTCGCCGGGAACGGCCCGATCGGCAGCCGCTGTCGCCGGCGCAACAGCGCATGTGGTTCGTCGACCAGCTCGATACGGCGTCCCCGGTGTACAACATCCCCTTCGCGGTGACCCTGACCGGCGACCTCGACACCGAGGCGCTCTGCGTGGCGCTCGCCGACGTCGTCGAACGGCACGAGACGCTGCGGACGGTGTTCCCGTCGGATGCGGATGGGCCGCACCAGGTGGTCGTCGATGCCCGGGACGCCGTGCCGGATCTTCGGCCCGTCGAGGTCGACCGCGGAGACCTGTGGGACGCGGTGCGCGCCGAGGCCGCCGCGGGTTTCGATGTGACTGCGCAACTTCCGCTGCGCATCAAACTCTTTCGGATCGCACCCGACGAGCACGTACTGGCCGTCGTCGCACATCACATCGCTGCGGACGGACAGTCGATGGTGCCGCTGGCCCGAGACGTCATGGTGGCGTACGCCGCGCGCCGTGAGGGGCAGGCGCCGCGATGGGATCCGTTGCCGCTGCAGTACGTGGATTACACACTGTGGCAGCGGGACCTGCTCGGTGACCCGGACGACGCCCAGTCGGTATCCGCCCGTGGGCTGCGGTACTGGGCAGCGCACCTGGCCGACCTGCCGCCCGTCATCGCGCTGCCGCTCGACCGCCCGCGCCCGCCGGTGATGTCACCGGCCGGGACACGGTCCCGTTCGAGATCGGTCCCGACGTCCACCGCAGGCTGGTCGACCTCGCGCGGACCCGCGACTGCACGTTGTTCATGGTGCTGCACACCGCATTCGCGGTGCTGCTCGCGCGACTCGGCGCCGGCCGCGACGTCGCGATCGGCACCCCGGTCGCAGGCCGTGCCGCGCCCGAACTGGACGACCTGGTGGGGATGTTCGTCAACACCCTCGTGCTGCGCACCGACGTCGATCCGGGGGCGTCGTTCGTCGACCTGCTCGCCCACGTGCGCGAGACCGATCTGCGGGCGCTCGCCCACACCGAGTTGCCGTTCGAAAGGCTGGTCGAGGCGTTCGCCACGGAACGCTCGCCCGCGCACGCCCCGCTCGTCCAGGTGCTCCTCGCGCTGCAGAACACCGAGACCACGTCGGTGGAACTGCCCGGCCTGGAAGCGCTAGTGACCGAGGTGGATTCGCCCGTCGTCAAGTTCGAGCTGCAGTTGAGCGTCCGTGAGCGCGTCGATCCGTCGGGAGAGCCCGCCGGTCTGTCGGCGGCCCTGCACTTCGCCACCGACCTGTTCGACCGGGCCAGCGTCGTCCGGTTCGCCGAGCGGTTCACCCGGATCCTGACAGCGATCGCGGCGACCGGCGATGCCGTCGTCGGCGACATCCGGATCACCGACGACTGGGAGTGCGCACTGTCGGCGGCGCACGCCGACCGCGTGGGTGTCCCGGCGACGCTGCCGGACCGGCTGGCGCGGGTGTCGGCGCGCCGCCCCGACGCGATCGCGGTGGTCGCCGCGGCGGACCGGATGACGTATCGGACTCTCGCCGATCGGTCGAACCGGTTGTCGCGCTGGTTGATCGATCGCGGGATCGGACCCGAACGCCGCGTCGCGGTCGCGATGACACGGTCGGTGGATCTGCCGGTCGTACTCGCCGCGGTCGTCGGCGCCGGCGCCGCGTACGTTCCGGTGGACGTGGACTACCCGGACGAGCGGATCTCGTTCGTGCTCGGCGACTCGTCACCCGCGTGCGTGCTCGCCGACGCGGCCGGCGCGCGGCGGTTGTCGTCGGTGGAACTCGAGGTGCCGGTGGTGGACCTCGACGACCCGGCCGTCGCCGCCGACATCGCGGCGCGGTCGCGCGATCCGGTGACCGCCGCCGATCGCGCCCCGCTGCATCCCGATTCGATCGCCTACGTGATCTACACGTCCGGGTCCACCGGACGGCCGAAGGGCGTGGCCGTGCCGCATCGGGCCGTTGTGACGCTGCTGGACCGTACGCTGCCGCTGTTCGGGTTCGACGCCTCGGACGTGTGGACGATGTTTCACTCGTACGCCTTCGACTTCGCGGTGTGGGAGCTGTGGGGCGGCCTCCTGCACGGCGGCACCGTCGTGCTCGTCGACCACGACACCGCGCGATCTCCCCGAGACTTCCTGCAGCTGTTGGGCAGGGAGCGGGTGACGGTCCTGGACCAGACGCCGAGTGCGTTCCGGCAGCTGGCGGAGGCGGATCGGCAGCTCGCGGACGCCGCCGGGGACCGGCTCCCTGCCCTGCGGCACGTCGTCTTCGGTGGCGAGGTGCTGGACCCGGCGAATCTGTCCGGTGGTTCGAACGGCACCCGGCGTCGTCCCCGCACCTGACGAACATGTACGGGATCACCGAGACCTGCGTCCACGTCACCCACGATCCGCTGTCCCCGGAGTCGATCACGGGTGCCCCGGTCGGGTCGATCGGCACCCCCGTCCCGGGCCTGGCGGTGCGGGTCCTCGATTTGCGGCTGCACCCGGTACCGCCCGGAGTGACGGGGGAGCTGTACGTCACCGGTGCGCAGCTGTCGCGCGGATACCTCGACCGCCCCGAGCTCACCTCCGCCCGGTTCGTGGCCGACCCCTTCGATCCCGGCGGTCGCATGTACCGCACCGGGGACCTGGGCATGTGGACGGCGGAAGGCACGCTCCGCTTCGCGGGACGATCCGACTTCCAGGTGCAGATACGCGGATACCGGGTGGAACTCGGGGAGGTGGAGTCCGCGCTCACCGCGGCGCCCGGGGTGGCGTCCGCCGTCGCGGTCGCCGACGAGGGCCCGGTCGGCACCCGGATCCTCGGCTACGCGGTGCCCGAATCCCCGTCAGTCGACCCGGATGCCGTGAGGGAATCGGTGGCGCAACTGCTTCCGAGCTACATGGTGCCGTCTGCGGTCGTCGTCCTCGACCGGGTACCGACGACGGTCCACGGCAAACTCGACCGCGCCGCACTACCGCTGCCGGACGCGGAGGGCCGGCCGCGGGGCGCACCCGGAACCCCGATCGAGGAGGCGGTGGCCGCCACGGTCGGGGAGTTGCTGGGCCTCGACCACGTCGGCCGCTCCGACGACTTCTTCGCGCTCGGCGGCAACTCGCTGGTCGCGGCGCAGCTGGCGGCGAGGATCGGCGACGTGCTCGGCGTCGGGCTCGGCGTCCGGGACGTCTTCGACGAGCCCACCGTGGCGGGCCTCGCACGTCGTGCCACCGCGACCGGCGAAGCGGCGCGTCCCCCACTGGTCGCACGGCAACGGCCGGAACGCATTCCGCTCTCGCCGTCGCAACAACGCATCTGGTTCATCAACCAGTTCGACACCGCCTCACCCGCGTACAACATCTCCGTGTCGGTTCGGCTGTCCGGGCGACTCGACGAGGGCGCCCTGCGGGCCGCACTCGCGGATGTCGTCGACCGGCACGAGTCCCTCCGCACGATCTACCCCCTCGACGATGCGGGTCCGCGACAGGAGGTGCTGCCGACCGGGGCGGAAGGCGCGGTTCCGGACGTCGTCGACGTCGAGAACGAGTCCGAACTGCTGCCCCGGATGCATGCCGTGATGGCCGGGGATTCGACGTGACGGAACGGGTCCCGCTGCGGGCCTGCCTGTTCCGGCTCGATGACACCGAGCACGTCCTCACGGTGGTTCTCCACCACATCCTGGCGGACGGATTCTCCCTGACCCCGCTGGCGCGTGACCTCGCCGCGGCATACGGGGCCCGCCTCGCAGGTGCGCCGCCGGCGTGGCCGGCGATCGACGTCCAGTACGCGGATTACGCGCTGTGGCAGCGCGACTGGCTCGGCGACACCGCGGATCCGGATACGCCGTCGGCGCGGCAGCTGGCGTATTGGACCGAGACACTGGCCGGGATGCCGGAGGTGCTCGAGCTGCCGACGGACCGCCCTCGCCCGGACGTGCGCTCGCAACGCGGCGACCGGGTCGAGTTCGAGGTTCCGGCCGACCTGCACGAGCGTCTCGTCCGGCTCGCGCGGGAGCGGGGCGTGAGCGTGTTCATGGTGATGCACGCGGCGCTCGCGGCCGTGTTGTCGCGGCTCGGCGGCAGCGACGACATCGCCGTCGGTACCCCCATCGCGGGTCGGGGCTCGGCGGCGCTCGACGACATGGTCGGCATGTTCGTCAACACGCTCGTCCTGCGCTGCGATGTGGGCGGGTGTTCGTTCGCGGGGCTGCTGGACCGGGTCCGCGACGCCGATCTGGGCGCCTTCATGCACGCCGACGTCCCATTCGAGCGGGTCGTGGAGGCGGTGGATCCGCCCCGGTCGACGGCGCATTCGCCGCTTTTCCAGGTGCTGCTCGAGTTCCGCACCGTCGCGCGCCCGGATCTCGAGCTGCCCGGTCTGCGGGTACGGCCGTTCGAGCGTGCGGACGAGGTGGCCGCCTTCGACCTGCAGCTGAGCGTGGCCGAGGAGTTCGACGACGACGGCTCGGCCCGGGGGATGTCCGGCGGGTTGGTCTTCGCTACCGACCTGTTCGCGGCGGAGACCGTCCGGCGGTTCGCCGACCGCCTCGTCCGGATCCTGCGCGCCGCGACGGAGTCGCCCGACACCCTCGTCGCCGACATCGACGTCCTGGTCCCGGCCGAGCGGGCGTCGTTGTTCCCGGTTCGGGGGATCCCGGGATCACGCCCCGCACCCTGCCGGATCTGCTCTCCGCGGCCGCCGCATCGGCTCCGGCGCGGCCGGCCCTCCGGCTCGCGGGCATCGAGGTCACCTACGGCGAACTCGACCGCGCGTCGGATGCGCTGGCCCGCAGCCTGATCGACGCGGGGATCGGTCCCGGATCGGTGGTGGCACTGGGCATGCCCCGGTGCCTCGAATACAACACCGGACTGTGGGCCGTCGCGAAGAGCGGTGCCGCCTTCCTCCCGGTGGACCCGGCGCACCCACCCGACCGGATCGAGCTGATGCTGCGCGACTCTGGGGCCGGTCTGGGACTCACGACGGCGGAGCTGCGCGACTCGTTCGCCGACAGTGTCCCATGGTGGGTGATCGGTGAGATCCCCTCCGCCGCAGACGAACCCGGTCGTCCGATCGGCGACGGCGACCGAACCGCGCCGCTCCGCCCCGACGATGTCGCCTACCTCATCTACACGTCGGGATCCACGGGTGTCCCCAAGGGGGTCGCCGTCACTCACCGTGGCCTCGCGGATTTCGCCGCCGACCTGCACCAGCGGTACCGGACCACGCCCGAGTCCCGGATCCTCCAGCTCACGTCGCCCAGCTTCGACGTGTCGGTCCTCGAGCTCCTGCTGGCGGTCGGTGTGGGCGCGACGATGGTGATCGCTCCGCCCAGCGTGTACGGCGGTGAGGAGCTGCGCGAGCTGTTGGCGTCCGAGCGAGTGACGCACTGCATCATGACGCCGACGGCGTTGGCCGTGACACCGACGGCGCCCGCCGCCGAGAGCTCCGACGGGCTTGCCGACCTCGGGTGCGTGCTCGCGGCCGGTGAGGCGTTGCCGCCCGACGTCGTTGCCCGCTGGGCGCCCGGCCGGGAGATGTTCAACGCCTACGGGCCGACCGAAACGACCGTCATCGGGACGACCAGTGCCGCGTTGGCGCCGGGGACGCCGGTGACGATCGGCGGCCCGATCCGCGGCTTCCACGCGCTGGTTCTCGACGATCGCCTCCGCCCCGTCCCGGTCGGCACACCCGGCGAGTTGTACCTCGCCGGTCCCGGGCTGGCCCGCGGCTACCATCGGCGGCCGTCGTTGACCGCGGCCCGGTTCGTCGCCGACCCGAGCGGGGCCCCGGGCGGGCGCCTGTACCGCACCGGGGATCGGGTGCGGTGGATCGACGTCGGCACGCTCGAGTACTTCGGACGCGGCGACCGGCAGATCAAGCTCCACGGGTACCGGATCGAACTCGGTGAGATCGAGGCGGTGCTGACGCAGCACCCGGACGTCGGGCACGCCGTCGTCGATGTCCGCCGGGTGGGGCGGCTCGGTGAACGACTGGTCGCGTACGTCGTCCCGGCCGCCGGTGCCGACCTGGACACCGCCGACCTCCACGAGGCCGCGGCCGCTCGGTTGCCGTCGTACATGGTGCCGCGGCACATCATGGTGCTCTCGCGGATGCCGATGACCGTGCACGGCAAGCTCGATCGCGCGGCGCTGCCGGAACCGGACGTCGCGGCCGAGGTGTCGACCACCCGGCGTCCGGTCACGTCGGCCGAGCGGACGCTCGCGGGTGTGTTCGTCGACGTGCTGGGGCTGGAGACGGTCGGTGCGGAGGACTCGTTCTTCGACCTCGGCGGCGACAGCATCATGTCGATCCAACTGGTGGCGCGCGCGAAGGCGGCCGGGCTGGCCGTCTCGCCCCGAGACGTGTTCGACCGGCGCACCGTCGCAGCACTGGCGGCCGTCGCGACCTCGAACGAGGAAGCAGCCGAGAAGCTTCCGGAGTTCGACGGCGGCGGGGTGGGGGAGGTTCGGCTGACGCCGATCCTCGCGTGGCTGGTGCGGCGCGCGGGTCGACGGATCGACCGCTTCGCGCAGTCCGTGCTGCTCGATCTCCCGACCGGCGTCCGGGAGCCGGACCTCGTGGCCGCGGTACAGGCGGTTCTGGACCGGCACGACATGGTCCGCGCCCGGCTCACGTACGGCGAATCCGGTTGGCGGATGGATGTTCTCCCGGGCGGTGCCGTCCGAGCACGCGACGTCCTCACCCGGTGTGCGGTGAGGGCGTTCGACGACGAGTTCGAGTGTCGCGCGGCCGCGGAACTCGAGGCAGCGGCCGACCGGCTGGACCCCGCGGGGGCCGGATGGTTCGGGTCGTGTGGTTCGGCGGACCGCGGGACACCGGGCGCCTGCTGATCGTCGTCCACCACACCGTGATCGACGGGGTGTCCTGGCGGGTATTCGTGCCCGACCTCGCGGCGGCGTGGGCGCAGGCCGTCGAGGGGAGCAGCCCCGAGTTGGAACCCGTCGGCACGTCGATGCGGCGGTGGGCCGACGCCCTCCACGACGTCGCGCAGAACAGGGTCGGCGAACTGCCGCTGTGGAAGGGCGTCGTCGCCGGAACCGACCCGCCCATCGGGCGGCGCGCGCTGGACCCGGATCGCGACGTGCACGCGACGACGGACGCGATCCGCGTCGACGCTCCGGCCTCGGACACGACGGCACTGCTCACCAGTCTTCCCGCCGCGATCCACGGCACCGCCCAGGACATCCTGCTCACCGCGCTGGCGACCGCGGTCGCGCGGTGGTGCGCCGAGCGCGGCCGCGGCGACTGTCCCGTGCTGTTCGGACTCGAGGGACACGGGCGCGAGGAGGTCGCCGTCCCCGGAGCCGACCTGAGCCGGACGGTGGGCTGGTTCACCACGATCCACCCGGTGCGGCCGGACCTGTCGCAGATCGACCTGGACGAGGCCATGGTCGGCGGTCCCGCCGCGGGAACCGCCGTCAAGCTCGTCAAGGAATGCCTGCGCGCCGCCCCCGACCACGGCATCGGGTACGGGCTGCTCACCGAACTCGACGGCGACGAGGGGCGTCGGCTGCGGACGTCGCCACAGATCATGCTGAACTACCTCGGCCGGCTCACCGTCGACGACGGTGCCTCCTCCGACTCCCGGCCGTGGATGCCCGTGACGACGGGCGGACTCGGCCTCACCCAGGATCCGGACATGCCGGTGACCGCGGCCATCGACATCGCGGCGGGCGTGCGGAGCGCACCCGGCGGCGCGGTGCTGCAGGCGTCGTGGACGTTCCCGACCGGGGTGCTCGACCGGTCCGCCGTCCGCAGACTCGCGGACCTGTGGCTGGAGGCGTTGCGCGGCCTCGCCGTGTACGCGCGAACGCCCGGCGCGGGTGGGCTGACGCCGTCGGATCTGGATCTGGTCCACCTCGACCAGCGCGGGATCGATGCGCTCGCGGTGGGCCGGCGGGGTGTGGTCGACGTGTGGCCGGTGACCCCGCTGCAGGCGGGTCTGCTGTTCCACGCGCACCTGGCCGCGGACGCGCCCGACGCGTACCTGGTTCAGCTCGTGATCGAGTTGCGGGGCGAACCGGTGCGAGAACGCCTGCGGGACGCGGGCCGCACCCTGCTCGGCCGGCACGCCAACCTGCGCGCATGTTTCGTCGACGATGTCGATGGCAAGACGCTGCAGGTGATCGAGTCGGACGTGACGGTGCCGTGGCGCGAGGTCGACCTGTCGGTCGAGGCGCCGGAGGACATGGAGCGCCGATGGCGGGGCCTGCTTGCCGAGGACCGGGCCACGCCGTTCGTGATGGACCGCGCGCCGCTGCTGCGGTTCACGCTCGCACGCGTGGGACACCGGTCGTATCGACTGCTGCTGACACACCACCACATCCTGCTCGACGGTTGGTCGACACCGCTTCTGCTGCAAAGGTTCCTGATGCTGTACGCGTCCGAGGGCGACGCGACCGCGTTGCCCCGGCCGGTGACTACCGCGACTACGTGTCGTGGCTGACGGCGCGCGACCGCGAAGCGTCGGTCGCGGCGTGGAGTCGCGCGCTCGCCGGAACGGACGATCCGACGCTGCTCGCCCCACCCGATGCGGTGGAACGCGGCGGCGAATCGCGGGAAGTGGAAGTGACACTGAGCGCGTCCGACACGGCCGCGCTGACGCGGGTCGCACGCGACCACGGCGTCACACCCAACACCGTCGTCCAAGTCGCGTGGGCGCTGGTGCTCGGAGTGCTCACGGGGCGAACGGACCTCGTGTTCGGCGCCACGGTGTCGGGCCGGCACGCGGACGTTCCCGGAATCGAGTCGATGATCGGCTTGTTCATCAACACTGTCCCCGTCCGGGTGCGCTTGGATCCACGTGAAACCGTGGGGGAGTTGCTGCGCCGCGTGCAAGGCGAACAGGCGGCCCTGATGGACCACCACGACGTCGGACTCGCGGACGTCCAACGGGCGGCCGGTCCCGGCGCGGTGTTCGACACCCTCACCGTGTTCGAGTCCTACCCGATGGACCGTTCCGCGCTGGAACGCGACATCGACATCGCGGGGCTGAGCGTGGTCGCGGTACGCGGGATCGACGCCACCCACTATCCCCTGACCCTGCTGGCCGGGCTCACCGATCGCCTGCACGTGACGTTGAAGTACCGAGCCGGGGCGTTCGACACCCTCACCGTCGAAGTTCTGCGGCAGCGGTTGAGCGCGGCGCTCGATCAGGTCATCCACCATCACGAGCGGCCGATCGCCCGCGTCGATCTGTTGTCGGCGCCCGAGCGGGCGGCGGCCGTCGTCCGCGGCGGTGACCCGTCGCCGCCGCTGCTGCTCCCGCAGATCCTCGGTGCCGGCGCCGCGTCGAATCCCACCGGGCTCGCCGTCGACGCGTCCGGTGCGCGCCTGTCCTACGGCGACCTCGACGAACGCTCGAACCGGCTCGCGCGGTTACTGATCGGCGTCGGGTGCGGGCCCGGTGACGTGGTGGCGTGCGCGCTGCCGCGCTCGGCGGCGTCGGTGCTCGCGATGTGGGCGGTGGCGAAGTCGGGTGCGGCGTTCGTCCCGGTCGACCCCACCTATCCGCGGGATCGGATCGAGCACATGCTCGGCGATTCAGGCGTGACCGTCGGTCTGACGTCGGCCGCGGCGCGGAAAGCGCTGCCGGATACGGTTCGCTGGCTGCTCCCCGACGATCCGGGGGTCGATGGCGGGGCGCCGTCCGGGGCCGCGGTGACCGATCGGGACCGGACCCGGCCCCTGCACGTGGACGACGTCGCATACCTGATCTACACGTCGGGCTCGACGGGACGACCCAAGGGCGTCGCCGTCACTCATCGCGGCCTGGCGAGTCTGCTGGACGAGCAGCACAGCCGGTACCCGGTCCCGAGTTCGGCGCGGTGCCTGCACATCTGCTCCCCGAGCTTCGACGTGGCGGTGCTCGAGTTGCTGCAGGCGTGCGCGGCCGGGGCGACATTGGTGGTGGCACCGCCCGACGTGTACGGCGGGTCCGCGCTGGCCGGGTTGCTCGCCGCAGAGAGGATCACGCACGCCTGCATCACACCTGCGGCCCTCGCCACCGTCGAACCCGAAAGACTCGACGCGCTGGCCGTTCTCGTCGTGGCAGGCGACGCCGTCGGGCCCGAACTCGTCGCCGCGTGGGCACCCGGCCGGGCGATGCTCGACGGCTACGGGCCGACGGAGTCGACCGTGCTCACCACGATCAGCGAGCCGCTCGTGCCCGGAGCCGACATCCCGATCGGGACGCCGGTCCGCGGAACCGATCTGGTGGTGCTCGACGCCTTCCTGCGCCCGGTCCCGACCGGGGTGCCCGGCGAGCTGTACGTCGCGGGCGCCGGCACCGCCCGCGGCTACCACCGCCGGCCGGGCTGACCGCCGCGCGCTTCGTGGCCTGTCCCGGCGGGGCGCCCGCCGACCGCATGTACCGCACCGGGGACGTCGTGCGCCGGCGGACGGACGGCGCACTGGACTATCTGGGGCGCAGCGACTTCCAAGTGAAGGTGCGCGGCTTCCGGATCGAGCTCGGCGAGATCGAGGCAGTTCTGGTCGCGCACCCCGCGGTCGCCCACGCGGTCACGATCGCACGCCGTCGCGGTGCGGGCGATGCGCTCCTCGGCTCGTACGTCGTGCCGTCGCGGGACGGCGGCGTCGACGTCGCGGAGCTCACCGAATTCGCCGCCCGCCGGCTGCCACGCCACATGCTGCCGAACACGATCGTGATCCTGGACGACCTCCCACTCACACCGGTCGGCAAGCTCGACCGCGACGCACTGCCCGAACCCGACTTCGTCCGGGCAGCTGCGAAGTTCCGAGCCCCCGGAACCCCGGCCGAGGAACGGGTAGTGGCCGTTTTCGCGGACGTCACCGGCGTCGAACGGGTGGGGGTGGACGACGACTTCCTCGCCCTCGGCGGCAGCTCACTCGGCGCGACGCAGGCGGTCGCACGGATCAACCGGTCGCTCGGATCCGGGATCGACGTGCGCGACCTGTTCGAGTGCAGGACCGCGGGACGGCTCGCCGCTCGGGCGTCCGAGCGTACCCGGGTCGAGGCCCCCGCTCGGCTGGGAGCAGCGGTGCGCCCGGAACGCCCACCGCTGTCCTGGGCGCAGGAGCGGATGTGGTTCATCGACCAGTTCGAGCCCACGTCGGCCACCTACAACCTGCCGATGGTGTTGCGCCTGACGGGAACGCTCGACACCGTGGCGTTGCGTGCCGCGCTCACCGACGTGGTCGACCGGCAGGAGTCGTTGCGGACGGTGTTCCCGTCCTCGCCGTCGGGTCCCTCGCAGGTGACTGTCGCGGCGGAGGACGTCGTGGGCGAACTCGAGCCCGAACCGGTGCATCCGGCGGATCTCGACGCCCGGATCGGAGAGCTGGTCGGGGCGGGATTCGATGTGGCGCAGAGTGTCCCGGTGCGGGTGCGGATCCTGCAACTCGAACCGGACGTTCACGTGCTGGTGCTGGTGGTGCATCACATCGTCGCGGACGGGTTCTCGGTCGGCCCGCTCGCCCGCGACGTCGCGGCCGCCTACGCGGCACGAGTCGCAGGCCGCCCGCCGGACTGGGATCCACTGTCGGTCCAGTACATCGACTACGCGCTGTGGCAGCGTCGGGTTCTCGGTGACCCCGAGGATCCGACGTCGCTGCTCGCTCGCGCGGAGGCGTACTGGCTCGACCGACTGGCCGGTGCTCCACCGGTCACGACACTGCCGCTGGATCGCCCGCGGGCCGCGCGGCGATCGACCCGCGGAACGCGCGTGCCGTTGCAGGTGGGTGAGGACGTGCGCCGCGCACTTTCCGGACTTGCCGTGCAGCATGATTCGACGATCTTCATGGTGGTGCATGCGGCGCTGGCAGTGCTGCTCTCCCGGATCGGACAGGACCGCGACATCGTGGTGGGTACACCCGTGGCCGGGCGCGGTGAGGCCGAACTGGACGACGTCGTAGGCATGTTCGTGAACACGCTGCCGCTGCGCACCGAGATCGATCCGGCGGCGCCGTTCGCGAGCGTCCTCGAGCGGGTCCGCGGCGTCGACGTCGACGCGTTCGCGCACGCGGACCTGCCGTTCGAGCGACTGATCGTCCGCTCCGGCGCCGCACGCAACACGTCCTACGCCCCGCTGTTCCAGGTGCTGCTCGAGTTCCGGAACGTCGACCGGCCCCGGGTGGAGCTACCCGGACTCACGGTCGAATCCGTGGACGTCGACACCGGGGAGGCGAAGTTCGACCTGCAGGTCGGGATCGGCGAGAGCGTCGACGAGACCGGCGCCCGGACGGGCTGTCCGGCGAAATCTTCTACGCGACGGACGTGTTCGACGAGACCACCGTGACCGGTCTGGCCGCGATGCTGTCCCGGCTGCTCGCGGCCGTCGCGTCCGATCCGTCGGTCCCGGTCGGTGACATCGCGCTGACCGAGGGATGGGTGCCGGCCGCGGAACCCGTCTCCGCCCGAGGCACCCTGGCCGAACTGTTCGCATCGGCGGCGGCCACGACACCCGAGAGCGAGGCCGTCGTCAGCGGCGACGTGCGGCTCACCTACCGGGACCTCGACACGCGGTCGAACCGGTTGGCGCGCTGGCTGATCGAACGAGGCATCGGGGCCGAATCGGTGGTGGCCGTGGCGATGGAACGGTCCGTGGACCTGGTGACAGCCCTGGTCGCGGTCGTCCGGGCGGGCGCGGCGTACCTGCCCGTCGACCCCGGCTATCCCCTCGAACGCATCGGATTCGTCCTCGCGGACGCGCGTGCGGTGTGCGTCCTGACCGACGACGCCTCGGCGGGGCGGGTGGCGGACGCGGCCGGGGACGTGCCGGTCGTCCGACTCGACGCGCCGGACGCCCGGGACCGGATCGGCAATCTGCCCGCGGGTCCCGTCGCCGGCCACGAGCGCACCCGCCCGCTGCGCCCCGACTCACCGGCCTACGTCATCTACACCTCCGGGTCGACCGGGCGCCCCAAGGGCGTCGTCGTCACGCACCGCAACGTCGTGACCCTGCTCTCCGGTGCCCGCGACGTCCTCGGCTTCGACCGCAGCGATGTGTGGACGATGTTCCACTCCTACGCGTTCGACTTCGCGGTCTGGGAACTGTGGGGCGCCATCGCATTCGGAGGCCGCGTCGTCGTCGTGGACCACCACACCGCGCGGTCTCCGGACGACATGCTGGAACTGCTGTGCGCCGAGTCGGTGACCCTGCTCAGTCAGACCCCGTCGGCGTTCTACCAACTGGCCCGCGCCGACGCCGACGCCGGACGCGACCTCGCGCTGCGGCGCGTGGTGTTCGGCGGCGAGGCACTCGACGCGGCCCGGCTGGCCGACTGGGCGGATCGCCACGGCGACGACCGACCCGAGCTGATCAACATGTTCGGGATCACCGAGACGTGCGTGCATGTGACGTGTCACCGGATCGCCGCGGCCGAGGTCCGTGCCGCGTGCACCGCGGGTTCGGTGATCGGTGCGGGACTTCCGGGGATCGGACTGCGAGTCCTCGACAATCGACTGCACCCGGTGCCGGTGGGCGTCGTGGGCGAGTTGTACGTGTCGGGTCCACAGGTGGCGCGAGGCTACCGCCACCGGCCGGTCCTGACCGCCTCGCGGTTCGTGGCCGACCCGTTCGCGCCCGGGCAGCGGATGTACCGCTCGGGCGACCGGGTCCGACGGACCGCGGCCGGCGACCTCGAGTACTTGGGGCGCACCGACTTCCAGGTGCAGGTGCGGGGCTTCCGGGTGGAGCCGGGGGAGGTGGAGTCCGTACTGGTCTCGGTGCCGGGCGTCGCGTCTGCGGTGGTCCTGGCCCGCGAGGAGCGCGACGGGTCCGGGGCTCGTCCCGGCTGCTCGGGTACGTAGTCCCGGAGACGGGGCGACGGTCACGGCCGAGACGGTGGTCGAGGCCGTCGCGCAGCGGTTGCCGTCGTACATGGTGCCGTCCGCGGTGACGGTGCTCGCGGAGTTCCCGCTGACACCGAACGGCAAGATCGACCGCGGCGCGCTGCCGACACCACGGGTCCAGGGCGGGCAGGGCCGCGCGCCCGCGACCGATGTCGAGCGCATCCTCGCGGCGCTGTTCGCCGACGTGCTCGGCGCCTCGACCGTGGGTGTCGACGACTCGTTCTTCGGGCTCGGCGGCGATTCGATCATGTCCATCCAGCTGGTCTCGCGCGCGAGGACCGCCGGGGTGACGATCACCCCGCGGGACGTGTTCGAGCGCCGTACCGTCGCGCGACTCGCCGACGTGGCCGCACGGGTCGACGGCCGCGGTATCGAACCGCTGCCGGAACTGCCCGGTGGTGGCGTCGGCGACGTCGTGGCGACCCCCATCGTCTGCTGGCTCGCGGAGCGCTCCGGCGACTTCGGTCGGTACTCGCAGTCGGTGCTGCTGGACGTCCCGCCCGACCTCGGGTCCGATGCGCTGGCCGCGGGTGTCGGCGCGGTGCTCGACCGTCACGACATGTTGCGCGCGCTGCTGCGGCGCGACACGCGCTCCCGCACCGGATGGCGAGTCACGGTGCGGCCGCCCGGCGCAGTGGACGCCGATTCCGTCACGCGGTCGGTCCCGGTCGAGGCGGTGCACGGCGCGGACTTCACCCGGCTTGCCCGCGGTGAGCTGGACGCGGCCGCCGACCGGCTGGATCCGATCTCCGGCACCATGATCCAGCTCGTTCGGTTCACCGCACCCGACGGCGTGCGGCTGCTCGCGGTCGCACACCACTTGGCGATCGACGGGGTGTCGTGGCGGATCCTGCTCGCGGACCTGGCGGTAGCGTGCACCCGGGCCTGCGCCGGGAGGACACCGCGCTCGCGCCGGTCGGCACGTCGATGCGGACGTGGGCGGACGGACTCGCGGGCGCGGCGCGGAACCGGGGCGGCGAACTCGGGCTGTGGCGGTCCATGACCGAACCGGTGGGCCCGTGTCTCGGTGCCCGGGAACTGGATCCGAGCGTCGACGTCGGCGCTACCACCGACCGGGTCGAGGTCGAACTGTCCGCGGAGGTCACCCGCGGGCTCACGACGACCGTGCCACGGGTCTTCCACGGCTCCGTCGAAGACGGCCTGCTCAGCGCGCTCGCGCTCGCGGTGGTGCGGTGGCGACGGGAACGCGGGATCGACATCGATGCGATGTCGATCGCGATCGAGGGACACGGGCGCGAGGATCAGGTGCTGCCGGGAGCCGACCTGTCCCGGACCGTCGGATGGTTCACATCGCTCTATCCCGTGCGGTTCGACCTGTCCGGCATCGACGTCGGCGGTGCGATGTCGGGCGACGCGCCCGCGGGCGCCGTAGTGAAGGCCGTCAAGGAGACGATGCGCTCGATCCCCGACCACGGCATCGGGTTCGGCCTGCTCCGTTACCTCGACGACGACACCGGGCCCGCGCTGTCCGCGCGGGCGGTGCCGGAGATCAGCTTCAACTACCTCGGCCGGTTCGATCCCGGTACGGGCGGAACTTGGCTTCCCGTGGACGATTCCGAGCTGCGCGGAGTGGTCGCACCGGACCTGTCGGTGACCGCGGTGATCGACGTCAACGCCGCCACGGTTCCCGGGCCGGACGGTCCGCGGATCACCGCGACATGGGACTGCCCGCGCGGGATCCTCAGCCCGGGAGAGGTCGATCAGCTGGCGCAGTGGTGGATCCGCGCCGCCGAGGCACTGGTCGAACACGCGGGCACCCCGGGGCGGGCGGGCTGACGCCGTCGGATCTGGATCTGGTCGCGATCGAGCAGGCGGCGATCGAGCGCCTGGAACACCGGTACCCCGGATTGTCGGACGTGTGGCCGCTGTCGCCGATGCAGCGCGGCATGCTGTTCCACGCGGAGCTGTCGGCGGCCGAGGAGGGCGCCGCCGACGCCTACCTGGTGCAGTCGATCCTCACGCTCGACGGCGCCGTGGACGCGCCTCGGTTGCGCCACGCGGCGGGCACACTGCTCGACCGTCACCCGAACCTGCGGTCGGCATTCGTCCGCGAACCCGGTGGCGACGTCGTGCAGGTGGTGCCGGGCGCGGTCGAGGTGCCGTGGTCCGAGATGGACCTCGCCGGGCTCGGCGAGGTCGATTCCACCGCACGATTCACCGAAGTACTCGATGCGGATCGCGCGACGCCCTTCGACATCCGGCGCGCGCCGCTGGTGCGAATCATGCTGGTGCACATGCCCGGCGGCACCGAGCGCCTCGTGATCACCAGTCATCACGTGTTGTTCGACGGGTGGTCGACGCCGCTGCTGCTCGAGGAACTGTTCGCGCTGTATGCCGCCGACGGCGACGCGTCCGCGCTACCGCCCCCGACGCCGTACCGCCGCTACCTGCAGTGGCTCACCGCGCGGGACCAGGCGACCACGTTGCAGGCCTGGACGGACGCGCTGGCCGGCGTCGAGGACCCCACGCTGCTCACGACCGAGTCGGCGACGACGGATCGGTACACCGAGTCCCGCGATCTGACCTACCGACTCGACGCCACGACGACCGATCGGCTGCGCGACCTCGCCCGGGACAGGGGAATCACGCTGAGCACCGTCGTGCAGGCTGCCTGGGGATCGTGCTGGGAATGCTGACCGGTCGCGACGACGTCGTGTTCGGGACGGCCGTGTCCGGACGCCCGCCGGACCTGCCGGGCGTCGAGACGGCCGTCGGGCTGTTCATCAACACCGTGCCGGTGCGGATTCGCCTGAACCCGTACGAGCGCCTCGGCGAACTGCTCGACCGCATCCAGGCCGAGCAGTCGGCACTGCTCGACCACCACCACGCGGGCCTCGTCGACATCCAACGGGTCGCCGGCCGGGCGCGGCCTTCGACACACTGACCGTGTTCGAGTCGTACCCGATCCGCGGCGACGGCGGATCCGGCACGGAGGTCGGCGGTCTCCGGATCGTCGACATCGAGGCCCGCGACTCCGCGCACTACCCGCTCAGTGTCGTCGCCTCCGTGCCCGACCGGTTGCGGGTGACGGTGAAGTTCCGTCCGGACCTGCTCGAGGAGGCGCGCGCCGCGGGCATCGCCGAACGCCTTATGCGGGTCCTGCGCGCCTTCGCGGGCGAACCGGGGTGCCGCCTTCGGCCCTCGACCTTCTCACCGATGCCGAGCGGCACGAACTCGTCCCGGTGGGTGCCGGTACCGGGTCGCCCGCGCGGACACTCGCCGCGATATTCGACACCGCCGCCGCCCGGGACCCGGAAGCCCTCGCGCTCATCGGCGACGGCCGGGAGGTGACCTACGGGGAGCTCGACGGCCGGGCCAACCGGCTGGCCCGGCACCTGGCCGATCGGGGAATCGGTCCGGAATCGCTCGTGGTACTGGGCATTCCGCGATCCGTCGAGTCCGTCCTCGCGGTGTGGGCGGTGGCACGGACCGGGGCCGCGTTCGTTCCGGTGGACCCCGACTACCCACCCGAGCGGGTCGCGAACATGCTGGCCGACTGCGGCGCCGAGATCGGCGTGACCACAGGAGAGTTCCGATCCCAGTTCCCCGACTCGGTGCACTGGCTCGAGCTCGACGACCCGGACGTCGTGCGCGCGTGCGCGAGGTGGTCGTCCGGTCCGGTGACCGACAGCGACCGCACGGCGCCGCTGCGCATCGATCACCCCGCCTACCTGATCTACACGTCGGGTTCGACGGGACGCCCCAAGGCGGTCACCATCACCCAACGCGGTCTCGCCAACTACGCGGACGCCCAGCGGGCGCACAGCGGGGTCACGGCGGACGCTCGCACCCTGCACTTCTCGTCCCCGAGCTTCGACGTCTCGCTCCTCGAGTACCTGCTGTGTTTCGCGGCCGGGGCGACGATGGTGATCGTTCCGCGCACCGTCTACGGCGGCACCGAACTGACCGCGGTGCTGCGGAAGCAGCGGGTCACCCACGCGTTCATCACTCCGGCCGCCATCGCGTCGGTCGATCCGTCGGGGCTCGACGACCTCGCGTGCATCCTCGTCGGCGGCGAGTCGTGGCAACGCGATCTCGTGACCGACTGGCTGCCGCAGTGCCGGGTCCTGAACGTGTACGGGCCCACCGAGACGACCATCGTCGTCAACATCGAGGAGTGCACCGGGCAGTCGCGCCTGACGATGGGCGGGCCGATCCCGGGCGTCGCAGAGTTGGTGCTGGACGGCCGCCTGCGTCCGGTGCCGGCCGGGTCGAGGGAGACGTGTACATCGCGGGGCCGGGACTCGCCGCGGCTACCACCGGCGTCCGGGGTTGACGGCCGGGCGCTTCGTCGCGAACCCGTTCGGCGCGCCCGGTGAGCGTATGTACCGCACGGGTGACGTCGGCGCCTGGACCCCGGACGGCAAGCTCGAATACCGGGGCCGCAGCGACTTCCAGGTCAAGGTCCGCGGCTTCCGCATCGAACTCGGCGAGATCGACGCGGCGCTCAGCGCGCACCCCGACGTGCGTTTCGCGGTGACGCTGGGCGCCGGGGTCCCAGCGGCGACACGGTGCTCGTCAGCTACGTCGCCGCGACCCCGGCCGGGACATCGCCGTCGACGGCCTGCGCGCACGGCTCGCGGAACTCCTCCCCGAGTACATGGTTCCCGCGGCGGTCGAGGTTCTCAGACCATCCCGCTGACACCGGTCGGCAAGCTCGATCGCCGGGCACTTCCCGAGCCCGAATTCGGCACTGCGGCACCGGTGTTCCGGGCGCCGACGAACCCCGTGGAAGAGGCCGTGACGGAGGTCTTCGCCGAGGTTCTCGGCGCCGACCGGGTCGGCACCGACGACAGCTTCTTCGACCTGGGCGGCAACTCGCTGTCCGCGACACGCGCCGTCGCCCGGCTCGGCGAGTCCCTCGGCATCGATCTCGGTGTGCGGGCGCTGTTCGAGGCGCCCACGGCCGCCGCGTTGGCCGAACGGATCGAGCACGAGGGCACCGGCCCGTCCGGACGGCCCCTCCTCGAGCCGACCGAACGCCCGCCACGGGTGCCGCTGTCCGCGGCACAGCAACGGATGTGGTTCATCAACCAGTTCGACCCATCCTCCGCGGCATACAACGTGCCGATGGTGATCCGACTCAGTGGCGCTCTGGACGCGGCCGCTCTCGCTGCCCGCGGTGGTCGACGTCATCGACCGGCACGAGGCATTGCGCACCGCGTTCCCGATCGGTGACGACGGACCGGTGCAGGACGTCCGCGCGTCCGCTGGCGCCGGGATCGTCCTCGAACCGATCCCCGTCGCAGAGTCCGAGGTGCCCGACCGGGTGCGCGCTGTCGCGACCGCCGGATTCGATGTGACCGAAGAGGTTCCGGTGCGGGGGAGCTGTTCGTGGTCGACTCGAACACCGACGTTCTGGTGCTCGTGGCCCACCACATCTTGATCGACGGATACTCCGGGGGCCGCTGGCGACGGACCTGATGCGCGCGTACGCGGCCCGGTCCGCCGGACATCGACCGGACTGGGCGCCGCTGCCGGTGCAGTACGCCGACTACACCCTGTGGCAGCGGGACCTGCTCGGCGACGCGGACGACCCGCGGTCGTTGTCGGCGCGACAACTCGCGTACTGGACCCGAACCCTGTCCGGCGCTCCGGACCTGTTGGGGCTGCCCACCGACCGGCCGCGCCCGATTCAGCAGTCGTTCCGCGGCGGACGGGTCGAGTTCATGGTCGACGCGGACCTGCACCGTCGACTCCAGTCGTTCGCCCGCAGTCGCGGTACGAGCCTGTTCATGGCGATCCACGCGGCCCTCGCGGTCCTGCTCAGCCGCCTCGGCGACACCGACGACATCGTCATCGGGACGCCGATCGCCGGCCGTGGCGAGCGTATCCTCGACGACCTCGTCGGCATGTTCGTCGGAACCCTGGCATTGCGCACGAGGATCGATGCCCGGCAGTCGTACGCGCAGCTGGTGGATCTGGTGCGGGAGATCGACCTGGGTGCGCTCGCCCACGCCGACGTGCCGTTCGAGCGGGTGGTCGAGGAACTCGACCCCGCCCGGTCCACCGCGTACTCGCCACTGTTCCAGGTGGCACTCGAGTTCCACGACGGCAGCGGCATTCGGCTCGCGCTGCCCGGATTGACCCTGGAAGGCCTGTCGGCGGGTGCCGAGATGATCAAGGGGGATCTGGAGTTCGTTCTCACGGAGCAGTTCGACGACTCCGGCGCACCCGCCGGAATCGCCGGCAGCATCGCGTTCGCGACCGACCTGTTCGACCTCGATACCGTGCGCGGGTTCGCGGAACGGTTCGTCCGAATCCTTCGAGTCGGCTCTCGCCGATCCCGAGCGCGCCGTCGGTGACCTCGAGATCCTCGCCGTCGGCGAGTTGGCCGGGCTCGCCCCCGCGCGGGGCGGGCCGGACGCGGATCCGGTCGTGCTGGCCGACCTGCTCGCGAACGCGGCCCGCGACCCGGCGCCGTGGCGGTCGCGTACGAGGGCGCCGCGATGACGTACGGGGAACTGGACGAGCGTTCGAACAGGTTGGCCCGCTACCTGATCGGCGCGGTGCGGGACCGGAGTCGTTCGTGGCACTCGGCCTGTCCCGCTCGCCGGACTCGGTGCTGGCGGTGTGGGCGGTCGCGAAAACCGGTGCGGCGTTCGTGCCCGTCGACCCGACTACCCGGCCCCGCGGATCTCGCGGATGCTGACCGACTCGGGGCGGCGCTCGGCGTGACGGTGCGATCGCGCCGCGACCGACTGCCCGACACGGTCGACTGGTCGGTGCTCGACGACCCCGCGACGGCCGCCGCGATCGCCGCGACGTCGTCGGCCCCCATATCCGAGTCGGATCGCCTCCGTCCCGTGCGCGCGGACCAGCCCGCCTACCTGATCTACACGTCGGGCTCGACCGGCACCCCGAAGGGCGTCGTCCTCACGCATCGCGGCCTCGCCGACCTCGCCGTCGAGGAACGCGACCACCTGACGGTGACCCCCGACGCCCGCACCCTGCACTTCGCGTCACCGAGCTTCGACGCCTCGGTGTTCGAGACGGTGATGGCCCTCAGCGCGGGTGCCACGATGGTGGTCGTCCCGACCGGCGTCTACGGCGGCACCGAGCTCGGTTCGCTGCTCGAAACCGAGAGGGTCACACACGGATTCGTGACCCCGACCGCGCTGGCCTCGGTCGACCCGGTGGGCCAGGACTCGCTGCGCACACTGGTCGTGGCCGGTGAGCCGTGCCCGCCGGAACTGGTGGCGCGCTGGGCGCCGGGCCGCACGATGCTCAACGCGTACGGTCCCACCGAGACGACGATCATGGCGAACATCAGCGACCCGATGCGCCCCGGCGAGCCGGTGACGTTCGGCGGCCCGATCCGCGGCGTCACCGAACTCGTGCTGGACGCACGCCTGCACCCGGTGCCGCGCGGTGTGGTGGGGGAGCTGTACATCTCCGGGCCGGCGCTGGCCCGCGGGTACCACGCGCGCCCGGGACTGACCGCGTCCCGCTTCGTCGCGAACCCGTGGGGCCGGACCGGTGAACGGCTCTACCGCACAGGTGATCTGGTGCGCTGGCGGTTCGACGGCACGCTCGAGTACATCGGCCGCAGCGACTTCCAGGTCAAGGTGCGCGGATTCCGGATCGAACCGGGGAGATCGACGCGGTGCTCACCGCCCAACCGGGCGTCGGGTTCTCCGTGACCCTCGCCCGTCCGGGCCCGGCCGGCAACACGCTGCTGTGCTCGTACGTGCGCCCGGTCGAGAACACGGACGTCGAGCCCGACGACCTCCGCCGCGCCGCCGCCCAGCACCTGCCCGCGTACATGGTGCCGGCGGCGGTCACCGTCCTGGACCGCATCCCGCTGACCCCGACCGGCAAGCTCGACCGAGATGCGCTGCCGGAGCCGGGGTTCCTGGCCGCGTCCGCGGAGTTCCGGGAACCCGACGGCCCGGTCGAGTCGGCGGTGGTCCGGTCGTTCGCCGACGTCCTGGGCCTCGAGAGGGTCGGCATGGACGACAGCTTCTTCGACCTCGGCGGCACGTCGTTGCTCGCGACGAAGGTGGTGGCGGACCTGCGCGACCGGCTCGGTTCGACCGTTCCGTTGCAGGCGCTGTTCCTCGATCCCACCCCGGCCGGGCTGGCCGGACGGATCACCGCGGTGACGCCCGGCGGATCGACGAGGCCCTGGCGGCCCGCATCACGCTGCGCGCGGGTGGCTCGGGTCGGCCGCTGTTCTGCGTCCACCCCGGGATTGGTCTCTCGTGGGGCTACGGCGCACTGCTGCGGCACCTGCCTACGGATCGCCCGGTGTTCGGGCTACAGTTGCCGGCCATCGCGGGCGGACGACAGTACGAGTCGATCGACGACCTGGCTGCCAGGTACGTCGACGAGATGGTGGCGGTCGCTCCGGACGGCCCGTACGACCTGCTCGGCTGGTCGCTCGGTGGTGTCCTCGCGCACGCGATGGGCGTCGAACTGCAGCGCCGTGGGCTGGTGGTCGCGACGCTCGCGGTCATGGACGCCTTCCCCGACGACGGCTCGGACCCCCTGCTGAGCAGTCTCGACCTGGTGGACCTGCTGCACGGACTCGGGCTCGACGTCGCGGTGGCGCAGGACCTCACCTATGCGACCGCGGCCCGGATGTTCAACGACCACTTCGGGATATCGGACGGGATCACCGCCGAGCACCTCGAACGAATCAACGACGGCTACCTGAACTCCCGGCTGTTGGTGCACCGGTTCGTCCCGGACGTGTTCGACGGCGACCTGCTCGCCTTCCCCGCGGTCGGCGACCGGGACGGCGCGCGCCGGTCTCCGCAGGAATGGCGCCGGATCGTCGCCGGCGGTATCGACGAGTGTCCGGTCGACTGCGGCCACAACGACATGATCGAGCCCGAGTCGCTGGCCGTGATCGGCCCGGTGCTCGCCGCGTACCTCGAACGGGGAGAGTGACGTTCGTGGGGCGTGGTTGCCGATGCCGAGAAGACGAACACGATCAGTAAAGGAGACACGACAATGTCCACCCTCCATTTCACGCAGAAGACCACCTCGACACCCGAGCAGTACCTGGCTGCTCTCGTCGACTTCGGCCCCGGTCGCTCGAAGGTGTTCGGCAACAGCGACGACGACTACCTCGTCGTGCACCATCAGGGCACCAGCGACGCCGACGTCACGGAGGGCTCGGGTGGAATCTGGGAAACCCTGCACTACGACTGGTCCGATCCGCACCGTGTCGTCATGAAGACCACCGACTCCAACATCTGGGGCGGCGCCTCCGGCGACGTCTACACGCTGACCCCGATGCCCGACGGAACGACCGAAGTGGACGCCGTCGTGGTTCGTGAGGGCAAGAACCTCCGGGGGCGGGTCCTGGGCGCCGTGCTCGGGAGCGTCGGAAAGGGCGTCCTGAGAAAGGCATTCGTGAAGAGCATCACGGCTGTCGAAGCCCAGAACGCCGACGGTGCGGGCGGTGCGGGCCCAGCGCCTCGACCGGAGGACTGAGCATCCCGACGGAAAGACAGGTGCGACCATGAACTCGACCGACCGTCTCGACTACGCCGTCTTCGTCAACGACGCACCCGCGCAGAACAACGGGCTCCTTCCCAACGGAGAGCCCAAGAGGTTCTCTCCCGTCGCCGCCACCCTCGTCTACGGAGCCGAGGACGCGGTTCTCACCGACCCCGGATTCACGACGGATCATGCTCGGGTGCTCGGCGATTGGGTCGAGGGGAAGGGCCGGAACGTCACGGACATCTTCATCACCCACGGCCACGGCGATCACTGGTTCGCGGCCGAAATGCTGGCACGACGGTTCGGTGCGCGTGTCGTCGCCACCCCGGGGACGATCGCGCAGATGCACGCCAACGTCGCGGCGCGGCCGGTGGTGTGGGACAAGGTGTACACGAACATCCCGCCGACCGCCGTCACGGCGGAGACGGTGCCGGGCAACCGCTTCACTCTTCGAGGGACACGATCTGGAGATCGTCGAGGTCGGCCATTCCGACACCGACGACACCAGCGTCTTGGACGTCCCCGACCTGGGGCTCGTCGTCGCCGGCGACGTGATCTACAACGGCGTCCACCAGTACCTCGGGGAAGGGGCGGTCGTCGGCGGCTTCGGGCCGTGGAGGGACGCGATCGACAAGGTCGAGGCGCTGGGGCCGCGGCGAATCGTCTGTGGACACCAGAACCGGGACCTCGACGACGACGCAGTGCGCACCATCGCGGGCACGCGGCGGTACCTCGACGACGCCGACGAGATGCTGCAGACCCAGTCCACCGCGGTCGACTTCTTCGACGCGATGATCGAGCGGCACCCCGACTATCTGGGGCGGACGGTGCTGTGGGCCGGAGCGAGCGCACTCTACGGCGTGCGCGAACATCCCGACGGCGACGTCGGCCGGATCGTGTCAGCCGGCTGGCTGTGACCGCCGCAGTTCGAACTTGAGCACCTTGCCGGTGGGGGTGCGGGGCAGGTCGAGCGGGAACACGATCTCGTCGGGCACCTTGTAGCCGGCGAGCAGCGAGCGTGTGTGCGCGACGATCTCCTCGGCGGTCACCGACTGCCCGGGCTTCACGAGCACGAACGCCTTGGGGCGCTCGCCCCACTTCTCGTGCGGCACCCCCACGACGGCAACGTCGAGGACCGCGGGATGCGAGATGATCGCCTGCTCCACCTCGACGGTGGAGATGTTCTCGCCGCCCGAGATGATGATGTCCTTGGCGCGGTCCTTGAGCTGGATGTAGCCGTCGGCGTGCATGACGCCGAGGTCGCCGGTGTGGAACCAGCCGCCCGCGAACGCCTCCGCGGTCGCCTCGGGATCACGGAAGTAGCCCAGCATCACGTTGTTGCCGCGCAGGACGATCTCGCCCATCGTCTCGCCGTCGGCGGGCACGTCGACCATGTTCTCGTCGACGACGCGCGCATTCTCGGCCTGGACCATGCCGACGCCCTGGCGGGAGATCAGCGCGGCCCGCTCCTCGGGGGTGCGGTCGTTCCACGACTCCTGGTACTCGCAGATCGTGTACGGCCCGTACACCTCGGTGAGCCCGTAGACGTGCACGACGGTGATGCCGAGTGCCTCGAGCTGGGCGATGACGGTCGGCGACGGGGGAGCGCCGGCCGTGGTGATGCGCAGGGCGTCGACGGGGTGGGCCCGGTCGGCGCCGGCGATGGTGGTGCAGACCGCTGGGGCGCCACACAGATTCGTGATGCCGAGGTCGTCGATCGCGTCCCAGACCGCGTCGGCGCGCACCGCCCGCAGACACGCGTGGGTGCCGGCGGCCGCGGTGACCGCCCACGGGGTGCACCAGCCGTTGCAGTGGAACATCGGAAGCGTCCACAGGTACTTGGTGTTGCCGTCGAACCCGTTGTGGAACGTCTCGCCCAGCGAGTTCAGGTAGGCGCCGCGGTGGGTGTACATGACGCCCTTGGGCTTTCCGGTGGTGCCGACGTGTAGTTGATCGCGATGACCTGGTGCTCGTCGTCCACGCCCCAGTGCAGCGGCTCCTCGGTGAGCCCGTCGCGGCTGCGGAGGAACTCGTCGTAGACGCCCGTGACCACACCGGCGGGGACGTCGGGGCGAGGGATCGTCGAGTCCGGTAGCTCGATGATCTCTGCGACGCTGCCGACGTTCTCCCGCACGCTGCGTACCGAGCCGACGAGCTCGGAGTCGACGAAGAGGATCCGCACGCCCGCGTGGTCGAGGATGTACTCGAGCTCGGGACCGGCCAGACGCGAGTTGAGCGCCACCAGCACGCCGCCGGCCAGTGGCACCGCGAAGTGCGCCATCAGCATCTCGGGGGTGTTGGGGCACAGGTACGCGACCCGGTCGCCGGGCGCGATGCGGGACCGGAGCACGCGCGCGAGCTGCGCCACCTCGTCCGCGAACTCGCGGTAGGTGTAGCGGCGGTCCCCGTGGACGATCGCCGTCTTGTCGGGGAACACCGATGCCGAACGGTCCAGGAAGCGCAGCGGACTGAGCGGGGTGTGGTTCGCCGAGGCGGACAGTTCGGGCACGGGTACCTCCGTGGTGCTGGTGGTGACGAGACCCGGGCGGATGTGGCCTCGCCCGGTCTCCGGCATCGCTGTGACGGGCGCTACAGCCCGTCGGAGCCGACGCTATGGGGTGCGGCGAGCGGGCCGCTACCCTCTGAAGTGGGTATCCGGCGGGTGCCCGACGACCGTTGCCGACGAACTGACCGGGCCTTCCGAACGAACAGATGACCGACACACTGAGACCGAGCGACGAGGACGCGATCCGCGCCGAACTGCGGTACCTGCGCACCAGCACGTCGCTACCGGTGCTGTTCGGGGAATGGTGGACGGGCCGAGCATGCGGCTGTCCGGCTTCGTCGGGACGCGCGGCGCGATGCTGCGCGACCTCGTGATCGACACCGCGTGCGGCCTGGGCGGTCGGGTGATGGCCGAGCAGCGGCCCGGCGCGGTCCAGGACTACGCGAACTCGCGGCACATCACGCACGACTACGACCACGAGGTGGCCAGCGAGGGCATCGAGTCGCTGCTCGCGGCCCCCGTCGTGGTGCGCGGGACGACGCGCGCCGCGGTGTACGGCGGGCTGCGGGCCAACCTGCCGATCGGCGACGTGACGGCCGAGGCCGTGATGCGGTCGGCGCGCAAGCTCGCCCACGAGATCGAGGTCCGTGATGAGGTGGACCGCCGGATCACGATGATCGAGAACGCACGCACCGAACCGGTGGCCCACCGGGATCCGCGGGTGTCGGAGGGGATCACCGAGAGCTACCTGGCGTTGCGGTCGATCGCGGACCGACTCGACGACGCCGCTATCAGCGCCGAGGTGCAGGCTGTGGAGCAGAAGCTGCGCGGCCTAACCACCGGGGGCTCGGCGCCGGCGAAGGTGTCGCTGTCGGCGCGTGAATTCGAGGTGCTCGTCCACGTCGCGCTCGGCTGCCGCAATGCCGAGATCGGCCAGCGGCTGGGGCTGCGCCTCGACACGATCAAGAGCTACATGCGCAACATCATGACCAAGCTCGACGTCCACAGCCGGCACGAGGCCGTCGTCGAGGCCCGGCGGCAGGGCCTCATTCCGTAGCGACGCCCGATGCTCGTCGGGTCCTGTTGAGCACCAGTGCGATCAGGCAGGCCAGCGCCGTCGCCGCCGCGAACTCGGCAACCGCGGCCGACGTGCCCTGGTGGGTCATGAGGAGCCCCGCGGCGATCGCCGGCACGCCGGTCCCGACATACGTGAGCGTGAAGAAAGCGGCGAGCACGGCGCCGCCGGCATCGCGTGCCCGCGTCGCGATCGCGGTACCGACTCGCTGCATTCCACCCGCGAACGCCAAGCCGTGCCCGACACCGACGGAAACGGCGACGACGAACAGCAACGGCAGACTACGCGTCCGGTCGACGACGACCACACCGACCATTCCGGCGAACATCAGGCCGAGCCCGATCCGCTGCGCGACAACCGGATCCAGCCCGCGCATGCTCAGCTGGGACACCACCGAGCACGACATCACGAGGGCGGCCGTCCCGGCGCCGATCAGCAGGTTGGAGACGCCGAGCATCTCCGAGACCCACGACGGCACCACCGACTGGAACAGCCCCACGGCCGCCCAGGCGACCGCGGACGGGAAGGTCGCGAGCAGGAACACCGAGCGGATTTCGCGAGGGACGCGAGGGAGTTCGATCAGGCGGCCGCCGGTGGTCCGCGTCGCGCGGTCCGGCCTCGGCAGCAGCATCATCGCGACAACGCCGGGAGGAGGGCCACCGCGAAGAGCACGTAGGGGAGCACCGTCGGGTGCGGAGGTACTCCGCGACCGCACCCGCGAACAGCGGACCCAGCGCCGCGCCCAGCGCGGTGCTCGCGGTCGCCGCGCGCGCCGCGCGGACCGGGTTGCGCTCCGGGACGTGCTCGAGCAGCGCGGCCGTCCCGGCGGCCGAACAGGCGCCCACCGAGATTCCCTGCAGGATGCGCCCGGCGAACAACCACGCCGTCGAAGCGGCGGTCGCGAGGACGGTTGCGCCGACGACACCCGCGAGGAGCGCGATCATCAGGATCGGGCGTCGTCCGATCCGATCCGACAGCGGTCCGAACAGGAAGAGCGTGGGCACCAGGGCGGCCGCGTACACCGCGAAGATCGCCGTCTGCGTGACGGGGCTGAACCCGAATTCGGACCGGTAGACGCCGTACAACGCGGTCGGCATGTTCGTGCCCAGCAGCAGGATCGCCAGCACGTACCCGATGCCGTGGAAGTGGCGGGCCGGCCAGCGCCCGGCAGGAGCCTCGCCTACGCGGACGACGTGATCGGCGGGAGCTGCTTGCTGGCGGGTGACGGTCGGGCGCACGGGCTACATCCTACGTAGGACGTCCCATGTAGGCTGGCTGAGGGTGGGTATCGGCAGGTCGTGTGAGGATGAACCGGTGACGGTGGTGCAGAAGGAATCGGCGTACCAGCAGGCGCTGGACTGGATGCGCGCCCGGATCTCGTCGGGCGACTGGGCGGTGGGCGAGCGCATTCCAATCGAGCCGGAGCTGATGGAGCTGCTCGGCGTCGGGCGGAACACCCTCCGTGAGGCGATCAAGTGCCTGACGTCGACCGGGATCCTCGAGATCCGGCGGGGTGCGGGCACCTTCGTTCGTGCCCGTACCGACATCGGTGGGCTGCTCACCCGGCAGGTCGCCGTCTCGGAGATGCTGCACGTCTACGAAGTGCGCCGGGCCCTCGAACTCGAGGCCGTGCGACTCGCGTGCGCCCGCCGCACCGACGACGACATCCGCCGTCTGCGCGCGGCTCTGGATCGTCGCAACGAGACCGGCCGCAGTGGGGACGTGCCGCGTTCGCCGACGCCGATCTCGCCTTTCACATCGCGGTGGTGGCGGCCGCCCACAACCCGGTCCTCGACGAACTGTTCGCCGGCATCTCCGAACCGCTGCGGGCGACCTACGACTACACCGACGGCGTCCACGAACCGGAGCTCGGGGCGGCCCACCACCAGCACGTCGTCGACGGGATCGAGCGGGGTGACGAGGAGCTCGCCGCGCGCGGCACGTGCGGCCATCTCGACCTGTTCGTCTCCGGGGTGCACGAACGCCGGGCCGATGCCGAGGGCTCGTCGCAATCCGGGTAGAGAGTTCCCGAGAAGTTCATTTCGTGGTCGAAAGGTGTTCTCCGCGTGGCAATCCAGCCGTCTCGGCGACCTGGTTCCCGGCATCCATCCCAGCGCGTCGAGGGTGCTCGGTGGAAAGCATCGGCCGACCACTCCGGTTGTCGGCCTCTGCGGTGTCGGAGTAGGGTGTCGTCGTTCGTATCGAGCCTTTTGCCCGCATCGCGGGATTCGAGGAATAGGAGGTGGGGCTAACTATGAGTAGCCAACCTCCGAGTACCAGCTGAACTAGGACAATCCACACCATCCGTACGGGTGGTGTTCGACTGGTGTCCGCACGACCGCAGCAGGTGTTGTCGGGCGCGGACCTTCCCGAAAGCCGTATTCGTCATGCGTGAGAAGCGCCCCATCCGCTCGATTCTTCCCCGACGCGCCGCCGGTACCTCCGACGACGTGGTCTCGCCCGAGCACTCGATGGCTCCGCGTCCCCGGCTCCCGCGCCGCGCGGCGTGGTCGAGTCGAGTGTGGTGAACAGTGCCGTCTACCGCGACGGCCGACGCATCGCCTCGCCCGCGACGCTCGCCGAGGCGCTCGAGAGCCTGCCGGACGCCTCGTCCATGGCGTGGATCGGCCTGTACCGGCCCGACGACGCCCAACTGCATGCCGCGGCAAAGCAATTCGATCTCCACGAGCTCGCCGTCGAAGATGCGATCGTCGCGCACCAGCGACCCAAGCTCGAGCGCTACGGGGACACGCTGTTCGTCGTGCTCCGCGCGGCGCGCTACCGCGACGAGTCGGAGACGGTCGACTTCGGCGAGCTGCACATCTTCTGCGGTCCGACGTTCGTCCTCACGGTCCGGCACAGCGAGTCTCCGGACCTGTCAAACGTTCGGACGCGGATGGAGAGCAACCCCGAGCTGCTCAAGCTCGGCCCCGAGGCCGTGCTGTACGCGATCCTCGACGCGGTCGTCGACGGCTACGCGCCCGTCGTTGCCGGCCTGCAGAACGACATCGACGAGATCGAGACCGAGGTGTTCAGCGGCGACCCGATGGTCTCGCGGCGCATCTACGAACTCTCCCGCGAGGTCATCGAGTTCCAGCGTGCCACCAAGCCGCTGCTCGGCATGCTCAAGTCGCTCTCCGCCGGCTTCGACAAGTACAAGACCGACGAGGAACTGCAGAAGTATCTGCGCGACGTCACCGACCACGCCACCACGGTCGTGGAGCGGGTCGACGGGTTCCGTGAACTGCTCGGCAACATCCTCACCGTCAACGCGACCCTGGTGTCCCAGGCGCAGAACGAGGAGATGCGCAACCTCACCCACGCGAGCTACGCGCAGAACGAGGAGATCAAGAAGGTCTCCTCCTGGGCGGCAATCCTGTTCGCACCCACCCTCATCGGCACCGTCTACGGCATGAACTTCGACAACATGCCCGAGCTGCACTGGGCGGGCGGCTACCCCTTCGCGCTCATGCTGATGTTCCTGACCTGCTTCAGCCTCTACACGATCTTCAAGAAGCGCGGCTGGCTGTAGCGGGTTGGTCCCAGACCGATCGGCCGGTTACAGTCACCGCTGTGACCGACCTCCGCGCAATCGACTCCGGTGAGCTGCTGACGCGGCGCCGCCATGTCGATTTCGCGCTCGTGTGCACGTCCGGTTGTCCGCGGTCCTGATCGACCCCGACTCGCACGACAACCACTTCGCTGCGGCGTACTTGCGCGCCCGGCGACGCACACGACAGGACCGGTATCTCCCATGACCACTGCAGCAGTCACGCATCTCTCCGCAATCGTCGCCGCCACCGGCGACGCCGTCTCCGAGGACGCGACCAAGGCGCACGTCGTCTTCCGGGCCTCGGCGCAGGCCCACGACGCGGTCGCCAGCACCGTCAAGCTCGGCAAGTACGCCGTAGAGGTGGACGAACCGCCGGCCCTCGGCGGCGAGAACGCCGCCCCCAATCCGGTGGAGTACTACCTGGCCTCGCTGCTCTCGTGCCACGTGGTGACCTACCGGTTCTGGGCCGAGCGCCTGGGCATCCGGGTCGACGACATCAAGGCCCGCGCCGAGGGTGACCTCGATGTGCGCGGCTTCTTCGGATTCGACGAGGCCGTCCGTCCCGGGTTCGGTGAGGTCCGGGTGGTCGTGACGATCACCGGTCCGGAGACGCGCGAGCGCTACCTGGAACTGCACGCGGCGGCCGAGGCGCACTGCCCGGTGCTGGACCTCACGCGGAACCCGACGCCCGTCGTCTCGGTGCTCGAGACCCCGACACCGGAGCCTGATCGGCCGTCGACGCTGCTCGCGGGACGCGCGGGCAGCGTCGATGCGGCGCGAATTCGGTGCCCGGGTGTCACTATGGACCCCGTGGACCTGCCGATCGTGCCGCCGCTGCAACCGATGCTGGCCAAGGCCGCGTCCGGGGTGCCCGAACAGCCGGCCGGTGAGCCGGTCTGGTCGTACGAACCCAAGTGGGACGGATTCCGTGCCATCGTGTTCCGTGACGGCGACGACGTCGTGTTCGGCTCGCGCGGCGGCAAGGATCTGGCGCGGTACTTCCCCGAGATGGTCGACGCCGTTCGCGCCGAACTGCCGACACGCTGCGTCGTCGACGGCGAACTGGTGGTCCCGCGCGAGATCGGCGGCCGGACCCGGCTGGACTGGGGTTCGCTGTCCGAACGCATCCACCCCGCCGACAGTCGCGTGCGCCTGCTCGCCGAGCAGACCCCGGCCCAGTTCATCGGCTTCGACCTCCTGGCCCTCGGCGACGACGACTTCACCAAACGACCGTTCGCGGAGCGCCGCGCGGCGCTGCTCGGAGCGGTCGGCGGCGGACCGAGCTGTCACGTCACCGCCGCCACGCTGGACGCGACGACCGCCGAGCGCTGGTTCGAGACGTTCGAGGGAGCCGGACTCGACGGTGTGGTCGCCAAGCGGCTCGACGGCCACTACCTGCCGAACAAGCGGGAGATGGTGAAGGTCAAGCACTCTCGCACGGCGGACGTCGTGGCGATCGGATACCGGCCGCACAAGAGTCAGCCGGGCATCGGGTCGATCCTGTTGGGGCTGTACGACGACGGTGAGCTGCACATGGTCGGGGGAGCGTCGGCGTTCACCGCGAAGCGTCGCGTCGAACTGCTCGCCGATCTCGAACCGCTGCGGGTGGGGACGACGTCGTCGCCGAGGGCGAGGCCACACGGTGGCGGTCGAGCGCCGACCGCAGCTGGATCCCCTGCGCCCCGAACGAGTGCTCGAGGTGGCGTACGACCAGATGGAAGGCGGGCTCGGGGAACGCGGAAGCCAGGCGGGCGTCCGCTTCCGGCACGCCGCCCGGTTCCTGCGGTGGCGGCCCGACCGGGCACCGGAGTCGTGCACGTTCGACCAACTCGAGGTTCCGCTGCGCTACGACCTCGCCGACGTCCTGACGGGAGAACACTGAATCATGGCCACCACCAAGCGTTCTCCGGCAGAGGAACTCGACGTCGACGGCGTCGCGGTCCGGCTGTCCAACCCCGACAAGATCTACTACCCGCGGCTCGGCGCCGAGGGCGGCACCAAACGACACCTCGTGGAGTACTACCGCAAAGTCGCGACCGGAGGGGAGCTGCTGCGGGCGCTGCGCGATCGTCCGACACACATCCAGCGCTTCCCCGAGGGCGTCGAGGGCGAGGAGATCTACCAGAAGCGGGTGCCGGCGAAGCGGCCCGAGCACGTCGGGGCGTGCGAGGTCACGTTCCCGTCGGGTCGCACGGCCGACGTGCTGCGGGTGCGCAGCGCCGCCGACATCGTGTGGGCCGCGAACCTCGGCACCGTCACCTTCCACCCGTGGGCCGTGCGCTGCCCCGACGTCGACCACCCCGACGAGTTGCGGATCGACCTCGACCCGCAGCCCGGCACGGACTTCGACGACGCCCGGCGCGTCGCGCTCGACGTCCTGCATCCGCTGCTCGACGAACTGGGTCTGATCGGCTTCCCGAAGACGTCGGGCGGGCGCGGCCTGCACGTCTACATCCGGATCGAGCAGCGGTGGGACTTCGTCGAGGTGCGCCGCGCCGGGATCGCGCTGTGCCGGGAGGTCGAGCGCCGCAGCGGCGACCGGGCCACGACCAAGTGGTGGAAGGAGGAGCGCGGCAAGCGCATCTTCCTCGACTTCAACCAGAACGCGCGCGACAAGACCATCGCGTCGGCGTACTCCGCCCGCCGGACCCCGATCGCGACCGTCTCGACGCCGGTGACCTGGGCGGAACTCGAGTCCGTCGAACCGGACGACTTCACAATCGCGACGGTGCCGGCCCTGCTCGCCGGGCGCGGCGACCCGATGGCGACGCTCGACGACGTGGCCCACTCGCTCGACGGTCTGCTCGAGATGGCCGAGCGGGACTTCGCCGCGGGCCTGGGCGATATGCCGTATCCGCCGAACTATCCCAAGATGCCAGGCGAGCCGAAACGCGTGCAGCCGAGCCGCGACCGCGACCGGAAGGAAAACTGAGTCGGTCGCTTGACCAGGCCGGATTCCCGCCGGACTCATCGCGTATGTCTGTTTCGCTCCGCGGCAGGCCCTTCCGGCCGTAGGCTGCGCCAATCACAATGGTGTGGGGAGTGGGATCGGAGGCCGCCATGACGATCCAGGTCGAGCGCGGAAGCATGTCACGGGTTGCGACCCCCGAGCGGGCGCCGGCTGTACCGGCGTTCGGATCGGCGCGGACCGAGATGCTCGTCGATCCCAAGTTCCTTCCCCTTGCCGACCGGTTCTTCTCGATGTATCGCCGCCCGCAGAACGGCGGCGGCGCGTTGGTCGCGTACGTCCACGGCGAGAAGGTTCTCGACATCTGGGCCGGGTACGCCGATCGGGACCGTCGCTGGAATCGCGACACGATCGCTCTGTCGTTCTCGACCGGCAAGGGCGTCGCCAGCACGGTCGTCCACCGCCTGGCCGAGCGCGGCATCGTCGACTACGACGCCCCGGTCGCCACGTACTGGCCGGAGTTCGCGGCCGCCGGCAAGGAATCCATCACGATCCGCGACCTGCTGACCCACCGCACCGGTCTGCACAAGGTCCGTGGTCTGGTGCCCGGTCGGCTCGGACTGCTCGACTACGACACCGTGATCGACGCGCTCGCGGCGTCCGCCCCGGACCGGCGCCGACAGCGCGGGCCCGGGTACCACGCCGTGACGTACGGCTGGCTGGTCGCCGAGACGGTCTCGCGCGCCACCGGTAAGCCGTTCACGCAGATCGTGCAAGAGGAGATCGCCGAACCGCTCGGCGCGGACGAGTTCTGGTACCAGGTGCCGGCCGACGAGAAGCCGCGGATCGCGAAGCTGTTCCCGCACATCAACCCCGGTGGACTCGACTGGCAGCTGACGTCGTCGCTCCTCACGCGGATGGGCCCGCTCCGTGGACTGGCCGAAGCCGCGATGCCCGACGGGTTCGACGAACTCGTCCGCAATCCCGCCGTGCACGATGCGGTGATGCCCGGCTGGAACGGCGTGTTCAGCGCCCGGTCCCTCGCGCGCATGTACGCCGCCATCGCCAACGGCGGCGTCATCGACGGCACCCGGTTCCTGAAGCCCGAAACCCTCGAACAGATGGGCACGGTGCAGACCCGCGACCGGGACTACGTGCTCGGCATCAAGCTCGCGTGGCGCCTCGGCTACCACCCGCCGCTCCTGGCCAGCCGCGTCCAGCCGACCCGCGGACTCGGCCACTACGGGGTCGGCGGCTCCGGCGCGTACGCCGATCCGGAGACCGGCCTCGCGCTCGCGTTCGTGACCAACCGGCTCGGCAACGCCGTCACCGCACTCGGTGACCTGCGACTGGCTCGGCTCGGTGCCGAGGCCCAGGAGATCGTGCGTTCGTGAGGGAGGTTTGCCGATGAAGCAACCACGTCTACCGGGTGATCAAGGTGGTGGGGTCGTCCACCGAGGGCGTCGACGCCGCGATCGCCAACGCCATCGACCGCGCGAGCCAGACGATGCACAACCTCGACTGGTTCGAGGTGGTCGAGACGCGCGGCCACATCGAGAATGGAACTGTCGCCCACACACAGGTGACACTCGAGGTGGGGTTCCGGCTCGACTAGGTCAGCGCCGCGGAGGCATGGGCCGAAAGTCCCCTCGTGCACGGAACCTCGACCAAAACTGGAACACGTTATAGTCTTGTCCGAGAACGACAGTCTCGGTCGGGTACTCACAGGTAGGGAAGAACTGTGGCTTATGTGATTACGCAGGCGTGCTGCAATGATGCCTCGTGTGTGGACGTTTGTCCCGTCAACTGCATCCATCCGACGCCGGACGAGCCGGAGTTTGCAACCACGGAGATGCTCTACATCGATCCGCAGACGTGCATCGACTGCGGCGCGTGCGTGGACGAGTGCCCGGTCGACGCGATCTTCGGCGACAACGAACTGAGCGAGGCCCACGCGGTCTACTCCGAGATCAACGCCGCCTACTTCGAGAAGCACCCGATCGGGCCAGACTGGCCGGAGCTGGCCGAGCCGCGTTCGCTCAGCGCCGACCTCGGCACGCTGCGCGTCGCGATCGTCGGTTCCGGGCCGGCCGCCTGCTACGCCGCGATCGAACTCACCTCGCGTCCGCGCGTCGAGGTCGACATGTTCGACCGTCTGCCCACGCCCTACGGCCTGGTCCGTGCCGGCGTCGCCCCCGACCACCCCGGCACCAAGGGTGTGGCCGACGTCTTCCGCTCGGCGCTGAGTAAGCGCTCCGTGCAGTGCCACTTCAACGTCGAGGTCGGTCAGCACGTCAGCCACGACGAGCTCCTGCAGCACCACCACGCGGTCATCTACGCGGTCGGCGCCGCCAGCGACCGTCACCTCGGGGTCCCCGGCGAGGACCTGCCCGGCTCGCACGCCGCCACCGAGTTCGTGGCCTGGTACAACGGGCACCCCGACTACGCGGACCACACGTTCGACCTGTCGGGTGAGCGTGCCGTCATCGTAGGCAACGGCAACGTCGCGCTCGACGTCGCCCGCATCCTCGTCACCGACCCCGACGAGCTCGCCAAGACCGACATCGCGCAGCACGCCGTCGACGCGCTGCGCAGCAGCAACGTCCGCGAGGTCGTCATCGTCGGCCGCCGCGGACCGGCCCAGGCCGCGTACACCAACCCCGAGCTGATCGCGCTCGGCCAGATGGCCGACGTCGACATCGTCGTCGACCCCGACGAGGCGATCCTCGACACGGCCAGCCGGGCATGGATCGACGGCCCTGACTCGGAGCCGTCCGAGAAGCTCAAGGTGCGTCAGGTCGAGGAGTTCGCCAAGCGCACCGCCACCGACGGCCGCAAGCGGATCGTGCTGCGCTACCTCGCCTCGCCCGAGGAGATCCTCGGTGGTGAGCGCGTCGAGGGCATCCGTCTCGTACGCAACGAGCTGGTCGCCGACGAGTCGGGCAAGCTGAGCGCCCGCCCCACCGATCGGACCGAGACCCTCGAGACCGGTCTGGTGCTTCGCTCGATCGGCTACAAGGGCGTGCCCGTCGCCGATCTCCCGTTCGACGACCGTCGCGGTGTCATCCCAAACGAGAACGGTCGTGTCATCGACCCCGAGTCCGGTTCTCCGATCCACGGCGTTTACGTCGCGGGCTGGATCAAGCGCGGACCCACCGGTGTCATCGGCACCAACAAGCACTGCTCCGCCGCCACCGTGGACCTGCTGCTCTCGGACTTCGCGAGCGGCCTGCTCACGCAGCCCGGCCACGACGGGGAGCACCTCGCGCAGCTGATCGGTGAGCGTCAGCCCGAGTCGATCGACTTCCAGGGCTGGCAGCGCATCGACAAGAAGGAGCGCGTCCTCGGCGCCGAGGATGGACGCCTGCGCACCAAGATCGTCGATCTCGCGGCGATGCTCGAAGCGGCCCACGGCGAAGCGGGCTGACGCACGTCACAGCGGGTCGAGGTTGTCGGTCGGCTGTCCAGTCTGTCTAATGGGACAAACGGGGCAGCCGCCCACCACGGTGGGCACGCGCGTAGAAAGGGGTACGCACATGACCGACACATGGACCGCAAACTCTGGCAGGGGTCGCCGCTGGTTCACCCGAACCGCGGCACTCGTCGCCACCGCGACCGCCGCCGGTGCGGTTCTGGCCGCCCCGGTGCAGGCCGCGCCGCTCTTCGGGGGTCGGTCGAGATCCCGGACATCCAGGTGCCGACGCCGCAGTTGCAGCTTCCGTCCGGCTTCCAGTTGCCGACGCCGCCGCCGGTGCAGCTTCCGCCCGGGTTCGAGTTGCCGCCGCAGGTCATGGCCGCGCTGCCGGCCGGTTCGGTGGCGCCCGCGGTCGCACCGATCGGTCCGGCCAACTTCACCGCCCCCTCACTGAACCCGTCGCCGGGCGAGGTGGTGGGCGTCGCGCAGCCGATCATCGTCGGCTTCAACGAGCCGATCGGGGATCGTGCCGTCGCCGAGCGCGCCATCCGTGTCACCACCGATCCGCCGGTTACGGGCAGCTTCTACTGGATCAACGACAAGCAGGTGCGCTGGAAGCCCACCGACTTCTGGCCGGCCAACACTCGGGTCACCGTCGATGCCGGTGACTCGCACTCGACGTTCGCGATCGGCGACGCGCTGGTGACGTACGCCGACGACAACACCAAGCAGATCAGCGTCTTCCGCAACGGCGAGTTGGTCAAGACGATGCCGACGTCGCTCGGCAAGCCCGGCCACGAGACTCCCAACGGCACCTACATCGTGGGCGAGAAGTACCGCGACATGTACATGGACTCGTCGACCTACGGTGTGCCGATCGACGCCCCCGAGGGTTACCGGACGTACGTCGAGTACGCGACGCGCATCTCCTACAGCGGCATCTTCGTCCACGCCGCCCCGTGGTCGGTCGCGGACCAGGGCCACCGTGACGTCAGCCACGGCTGCCTCAACGTCAGCACCGACGACGGCAAGTGGTTCTACGAGAACGCCAAGAAGGGTGACCCGGTGATCGTCCAGAACACCGCCGGCGGAATCCTGGACGGCACCGATGGCCTCGGCGACTGGAACCGCTGACCTGCACCGAAGCGAGAACACCGGCGCTACGCGAGAACGACTCGCGTAGCGCCGTTTTCGTTCCCGGACACATCGACCCGAGACGTTCAGGCCGTGTGTCGCGTGCATTAACCCGATATTCGAAGTAGCCGGTAACACTGCGGCGGTGAGATCGAGTCCGGAGAGAACCCTTCCGCAGTCACCCGGCCGCGGCCTGTTCGGCCGCCCCTGGCGCGACTATGCGCTGTTCGTGGCCCTCGTCGGCCCCAACCTGGTGCTGCTGACCCTGTTCACGTATCGACCGCTCGTGGACAACATCCGGCTCTCGTTCTTCGACTGGAACATCTCCGATCCGGTGGCGACCTTCATCGGTCTCGACAACTACCGGGAATGGTGGAGTCGCGACGACACGTGGCAGATCGTCACCAACACAGTCGTGTTCACGGTCGCCACGGTGGTCGGTTCGATGGTGCTCGGTTTGGGTCTGGCGCTGCTGCTCGACCGTAAGCTGTTGGGGCGCAACCTGGTTCGATCGGCGATCTTCGCTCCGTTCGTGATCTCCGGAGCTGCGATCGGTGTGGCATTCCAGTTCGTGTTCGACCCCAGGTTCGGGCTCATCCAGGACCTCCTCCACCGCGTCGGCTTCACCTCGGTGCCGGACTTCTACCAGGAACCGCACTGGGCGCTGTTCATGGTGACGGTCACCTACATGTGGAAGAACCTGGGCTACACCTTCGTCATCTACCTGGCTGCGCTGCAGGGCCTGCGCCCGGAGTTGTCGGAGGCGGCCGAGATCGACGGCGCAAGCAGGTGGACCCGCTTCCGTCGAGTCCTGTTGCCGCAGTTGCGCCCCACCACCTTCTTCCTCTCGATCACCGTGATGCTCAACTCGCTACAGGTGTTCGACATCATCAACGTAATGACGCGCGGCGGCCCGCTCGGTACCGGGACCACGACGATGGTGTACCAGGTCTACAACGAATCGTTCCGCAACTTCCGGGCCGGCTACGGCGCGACGGTCGCGACGATCATGTTCCTGGTGCTGCTCGCCATCACCGTCTACCAGGTGCGAGTCATGGATCGGGGTGAGCAGGCATGACGGCCGTCGAGCAGCGCTCCGTCGTCGGGGCGCTCCCCGCAGAGATCGTCGCTCCCGACGCGCGTGCGCAGCGTCGACGCGAGCGCATGCTGAAGGTGTTCGGCTACCTGGCGATGGCGTGTGCGCTGGTGATGGTGGTGCTGCCGCTGTACTGGATCGTCATGACGTCGTTCAAGGATCGGCCCGACATCTACACCCAGCCGGTCACGTGGTGGCCGAGTTCCTTCCACCCCGAGAACTACACCGAGGCAGTCACTTCGGTACCCTTCACCACGTTCCTCCGGAACTCGGTGATCATCACGACGGCGCTGGCGGCAATCAAGTTCGTGCTCGGTGTCCTCAGCGCCTACGGGCTGGTGTTCCTGCGCTTCCCCGGCAAGAACGTCGTGTTCCTGACCATCATCGCGGCGCTCATGGTGCCGAACCAGATCACGGTGATCTCGAACTATGCGATGGTCGCGGAGTGGGGATGGCGGAACACCTTCCAAGGCATCATCATTCCCCTCGCCGGTGTCGCGTTCGGGACATTCCTGATGCGCAACCACTTCCTGTCGATCCCGGCGGAGATCATCGAGGCCGCCCGGATGGACGGCGCCGGGCACTTCCGGTTGCTGTGGCGGGTCGTGCTGCCTGTGTCGGGGCCGACGATGGTCGCCTTCGCGATCATCACGGTCGTCAACGAGTGGAACGAGTACCTCTGGCCGTTCCTGATGTCCGACGACGCATCGGTCGCGCCGCTACCGATCGGGCTGACCCAGTTGCAGAACAACGACGGTCTCACCAACTGGGGTCCGGTCATGGCCGGCACCGTGCTGACGATGCTGCCGATCCTCGTGATTTTCCTTCTCCTACAACGACACATGATCAAGGGCCTCACCTCAGGTGCGGTCAAGGGCTGACTGTTCGAACCATGCATGAAAGGCACTGACGAAATGGCACACATCAACCGTCGCGGCTTCCTCGGACTGACCGGGGCGATCGCGGCCGGGGCCGCGCTGACCGCATGCGCAGGTTCGGGATCGGGCTCCGGTTCGTCGAGCTCGAGCGCGTCGAGCTCGGGTGGCTCGAACACGATCACGTTCTGGTCCAACCACCCGGGCAAGTCCCAGGATGTGGAGAAGGAACTGATCAAGCGCTTCGAGGCGAAGTACCCCGACCTCAAGGTCGACCTGGTGGACGGCGGCAAGAACTACGAGGAGGTCTCGCAGAAGTTCAATGCCGCGCTGTCGGGTGGAGCACTGCCGGATGTCGTTGTGCTGTCCGACGTCTGGTGGTTCAACTACGCGCTGACCGGCGCGATCGAGCCGCTCGACCCGCTGTTCGGCGAGGTGGGCGTCAACGCGTCCGACTACGTCGACTCGCTGCTCGCCGACTACCTGTTCCAGGGCAAGCACTTCGCGCTGCCGTACGCCCGCTCGACCCCGATCTTCTACTACAACAAGCAGGTCTGGGCACAGGCCGGGCTGCCCGACCGTGGCCCCGCGACGTGGCAGGAGTTCGACCAGTGGGGTCCCGAACTGCAGCGTGTCGTCGGTGACGGCAAGCTGGCGCACGGCTGGGGCAACGCCAAGAACTACCTGGGCTGGACCTACGAGGGTCCGATCTGGACCTTCGGTGGCGCGTACTCCGACCAGTGGACGCTGAAGTTCGACGACCCCAAGACGATCGAGGCCGGCAACTTCCTGCGCGACATGGTCTTCCAGAAGAAGTACGCGGCGGTGTCGAGCGACATCGCGAACGAGTTCGGCGCCGGGATCCTGGCCTCGACGATCGCGTCGACCGGAGATCTGTCGGGCATCAAGAAGTCCGCAGCATTCGACTTCGGCACCGCGTTCCTGCCGACATCGGACGGACGTCCGGGCTGCCCGACGGGCGGCGCCGGGCTCGCGATCCCGTCGCGCATCTCCGACGAACGCAAGAAGAACGCACTGAAGTTCATCGACTTCATCACCAACGCCGAGAACACGGCGTACTTCTCGCAGAACATCGGTTACATGCCGGTCCGCAAGTCTGCGGTGGAAGTGCCGTCGATGAAGGCGTACCTGGACGCGAACCCCAACTCCCGCACTGCTGTCGAGCAGCTCGCGCACACCCGGTCGCAGGACTACGCCCGCGTATTCGTCCCGGGCGGTGACCAGGTGATCGGCACCGGACTCGAGCAGATCGCCCTGCAGAACGCCGACGTGAAGTCGACGTTCGCGTCGGTGGCATCGCAGCTGCAGCAGACGATCGACCGGCAGATCGCCCCGAAGCTGCCCCAGTAGTAGAAACGCAGAAGGAAAACCATGGCACACGTGCAGTTTTCGTCGGTCACCCACCGTTACCCGGGTGGTGAACGACCGGCCGTCGACCGGCTCGACCTCGACATCGCGGACGGTGAGTTCGTCGTCCTCGTCGGGCCGTCCGGGTGTGGAAAGTCCACGAGCCTGCGGATGCTCGCCGGTCTCGAATCCGTCGAGACGGGAAACATCCGAATCGGGGGAGCGGACGTCACGGGTGTGCCGCCGAAGGCGCGCGATGTCGCCATGGTTTTCCAGAACTACGCGCTCTACCCGAACATGACGGTCGCCGAGAACATGGGCTTCGCTTTGCGCAACGCCGGCGTGAACAAGACCGATCGCACCGCCCGCGTCCTCGAGGCCGCGCGGATGCTGGAACTCGAGCCACTGCTGGATCGCAAGCCTGCCAAGCTGTCCGGTGGACAGCGGCAGCGCGTCGCGATGGGACGGGCGATCGTCCGGCATCCCGCGGTGTTCTGCATGGACGAACCGCTTTCCAACCTCGACGCGAAGCTCCGGGTGAGCACGCGTGCCCAGATCTCCGGTCTGCAGCGGCGTCTGGGCACCACGACCGTCTACGTCACGCACGACCAGGTCGAGGCGATGACCATGGGCGACCGGGTGGCGGTCATGCGCGACGGTCGACTGCAGCAGATCGCACGTCCGCGCGAGCTGTACGACGATCCGGTCAACACGTTCGTCGCGGGATTCATCGGCTCTCCCGGGATGAGCCTGCTCGAGGCACGGGTGGAGGGGACGACCGCGGTTCTGGGTGACCTGCGCGTGCCCCTGCCCGCGTCCGCGCGCAGGGAGGAACGCGTCGTGGTCGGGATTCGCCCGGAGTCGTGGACCCTGGTGGGGGAGTGGCGCAAGGGTGCGCTCACGGTGGTCGCCGAGCTGTTCGAGGAACTCGGCGCCGAGTCGTTCGTCCACGCGGTCAAGGCCGATCCGACGGACGGCACGTGGACCAGCCGAGGCGGCCGGGTGGTGATTCGCGTCGACCGGAAGATGTCGGTGCGTCCCGGCGAGGAGCTGCACCTGATGCCGAAGCTCGACGAGATCCGGTTCTTCTCGGCGTACTCGGACGAGCGGCTGCGGTGACCGCTCGCGCATAATCCGTGCCATGACCGTGACGCGCTCGATCCTGCTGTTCGTCCTGGCCGCGCTGTTCGAGATCGGCGGCGCCTGGCTGGTGTGGCAGGGCGTGCGCGAGCAGCGGGGTTGGCTGTGGGTCGGTGCCGGGATGATCGCCCTCGGCATCTACGGCCTGGTCGCGACACTCCAGCCCGACGCCAACTTCGGACGAATCCTCGCCGCGTACGGCGGCGTGTTCGTGGCGGGTTCGCTGCTATGGGCGGTGGTGATGGACGGCTTCCGGCCCGACCGCTACGACATCATCGGCGCGCTGATCTGCCTGTGCGGTGTCGGCGTGATCATGTACGCGCGGTAGGGGTTTCGCGGCGAGCCTCGAGCGCGTCCAGTATCAGGTCTATTCCGTAGCCGAACTCGGTGGTGTAGTCGTAACCGGGCTGCAGCGCGTGGTGGGTGATCATCTCCTGGAGGTACGGCAGCTCGTTCGCCGGTAGCTGCTCGAGGATGTTGCCGGCGACCTCCTCGACGTCGTCCGGTGTGGTGATCGGCAGGTTCGCCTCCTGGAGCACGAAACCGCCGATGTAGCTGTCGACGAGCGAGACCGCGTGGGCCGCCATCGGCAGGGTGAATCCGGCCCGCCGCAGGACGCCGAGGACGGCGTCGTGGTGGCGCAGCGTCGCCGGTCCGGGATTGCGGCGGAGTCCATGAGCCCGAGGGCCCAGCTGTGACGCGACAGGACCGAACGCGCGGAGGAGGCGCGTGCGCGGATCGCGTCCCGCCAGTCGTCGCATTCCGGGGCGGGCAGTTCGATCGCCGCGAACACCGCGTCGACCACCCCGTCGAGCATCGCGTCCTTGTTCGGTACGTGGTGGTAGAGCGACATCGCCTCGACGCCGAGTTCCTGCGCGACCTTCCGCATCGTGATCGCCTCCGCGCCTCCGCGATCGGCGACCTCGATCGCCGCTTCCAGTACGCGATCTCTGCTCAGCGGATGCCGTGGCGACGGCGGCGTTGGTGACACGAGGGCTCCCGTACGGATGTGCAGACAGAGTGCGAACGTGTTGACAACCTTACAGGCGTAAGTCAGCCTTACAGTCGTAAGGGAGTGTCCGTCGAGGGAAGGGGAACGCGATGCCTATGCCGCTGTGGTGGGGGCACGTGAACAAGCGGGTGTTCAATACCCGCGCTGTCGCCGGCGGAAAGTGGCCGGTGCTCACTCACGTCGGCCGCACGTCCGGCGCGACGTATCGCACGCCGCTCGACGCGTTTCCGGTCGACGGCGGCTACCTGTTCGTGCTGGTGTACGGATCGGGCTCGGACTGGGTGCAGAACGTGCTGGCGGCCGGCGGTGCGCGTCTCCGCGTCGACGGAAGGGAGGTCGAACTCACCGCGCCCCGCCTCGTCGGGGAGATCGAGGCGTTCCAGGCCATGCCGGACGATGCGAAACGCCCACCGAAGCTGCTCCGCATCACCGAGTTCCTTCGGATGGACCTGGAGCCGTCGACTTCCTGATCAGTGCTTGTAGACGCTCAGGTCGCCGGGCTCGGTGTCGAGCACCTCGCGGCGGGTTCTCAACAGCCACAGGAAGTACAACCCGCCGGCGACGCCCAGGCCGGCGACGAGCGCGACCGGTACCCGCGCCTCGGTGGGGGAGACCACCACGAACAGCACGACCGCCATCCACACCAGTGCGCCGACCGCCACCGGCAGCTCGAACCGCCCGAGGTTGAACGCGCCCGCCCGGCGATCCAACCGTCCGCGCACCTCCAGGTAGAGGACGATCGTCCCCCGTAGACGATCACCGTGAGGATCGTGCCCGCAACGATCAGCTTCAGTAGCGCGGCACCCGGCAACGCGAGCATCAGCACGACTGCGACCGCGCAGATCAGGATCGTCGCCGGGACCGGCGTGTGCGTGCGCGGGCTGATCTGCCGCATCAGGCGCGACGCGGGAAAGCGCGAGTCGCGGGCCATCGCGAAGACGATCCGCGAGCACGCCGCCATCGTCACCATCCCGGCGCCGAAGAACGCGAACGTGATGGCGATCAGCAGCGTCCGCTCCACGACCGGACCGAGCTGATCGCGCATGATCGCCGCGACGGGAGAGGCACTCTCGCTGATCCTCGGGACGTCGTCGATCGCCACGGTCAGCGCGATCAGGAACACCAGCCCCAGCAGCGAGGCCGCCACGACTGATCCCACGATCGCGCGCGGGACGCTGCGGAAGGGATCCTTGGCCTCCTCGGCCAGGTTCGCCGCGGCGTCGAAGCCGACCAGCGTCGCCAGGCCCATGATCATCGCGCCCATCAACCCGCCACCGACGGCGAAATAGTTCGGCGCGTTCTCGGTGACGCCACGCGAGACGAGGTTGCCGAGCGAACCGTCGCCCTTTGTCAGTACCGCCCCGACGAGCGCGATCGCCAGCACCGCGACGATCACCAGTTCGAGCCCCACCGCGCTCGCGTTGATCATCGCCACGATGCGCGTCGAGAACACGACGAGGAGAGCCTGGGCGAGCACCATGGCGAGGGTGATCAGACGCGCCGTCCCCTCGTTCTCCGCGATGCCGAACAGCGGCACGAATGCCTGGCTGGCCAGGGCGTTGTCGACCGCCACGACGCCGAACGACAGGTAGCAGACGGTCAGCCAACCGAACCACCAGCCGATCTTCGGGTTGGCCAGCCGCGAGGCCCATTGGTAGGTGGAGCCGCTGAGCGGGATGCGGGCCGCGAACTGCGCATACACCAGCGCCACCAGGATCTGTCCCACCGCGACGACAACCCACAGCCAGATCCCGACCGGCCCGGCGTTCTGCAGCACGTCGTCGTAGGTGCCGAAGATGCCGACTGCCACCGAGATGAACGCGAACGAGATCGCGAACACCTGGAAGGATCCGAGAGTCCGCTTCAGCTCCTGGTGATAGCCGCTGTGTTCGACGGACTCCGTCCCGGTCTCGGCGTCCATGGGAACTTCCGCCACCGTGGTCACCTCATCGTCCGTCGGGAGCTGGAGAGCCGAGCGAAACCGGTCTGTTCCCATGGTGCTCCCGATGGATTCGCGTGTCAGCGTTGGTTCGGCCCCCTAAACGCCTCCGCGCACACAGCTGGGCGGTTCGCCGGTCGCAAAACCGGCGAACCGCCCAGTCGGCGGCGCTACCAGATCTTGACGCGCTTCTCGGGCTCCAGGTACAGGGCATCGCCCGGCACGACCCCGAACGCATCATGGAAGCTGTCGAGGTTGCGGATCACGCCGTTGCAGCGGAACTCCGGCGGCGAGTGCGGATCGACGGCGAGCCGTCGGATCGCCTCCTCCTTGCGAGCCTTCGTTCGCCACACCTGCGCCCAGCCGAAGAACACGCGCTGGAGACCGGTCAGCTCGTCGAGCACCGGGGCCGCGGTGCCCTCGGTGGCGATGCGGTACGCCTCGAGCGCGATCGACAGCCCACCCAGGTCGCCGATGTTCTCGCCGATCGTGAACTCGCCGTTGACGTGCTGGCCCGGCAGGTCCTTGGGCTCGAAGTCGTTGTACTGCTCGATGAGCGCCTTGGTGCGCTTGCCGAACTCGGTGCGGTCGTCGTCGGTCCACCAGTCCATCATGTTGCCGTCGCCGTCGTACTTGGCGCCCTGGTCGTCGAAACCGTGCCCGATCTCGTGCCCGATGACCGCACCGATGCCGCCGTAGTTGGCGGCGTCGTCGGCGTCGGCGTCGAAGAACGGCGGCTGCAGAATCGCTGCGGGGAAGACGATCTCGTTCATGCCCGGGTTGTAGTACGCGTTGACGGTCTGCGGGGTCATGAACCACTCGTCGCGATCGACCGGGCCGCCCAGCTTCGCGATGTCGCGGTCGTGGTCGGCGGCGTAGCCGCTGCGGTAGTTCCCCACCAGATCGGTCGGGTCGACCTCCACGGCCGAGTAGTCCGCCACTTGTCCGGGTACCCGATCTTCGGGGCGAACTTCTCGAGCTTCGCGAGCGCGGCCTGCCGGGTCTCCGGGCTCATCCACTCGAGGTCGGAGATGTTGCGGCGGTACGCCTCCTGCAGATTCGCGACCAGTACCTGCATGCGCGCCTTGGACTCCGGCGGGAAGTGCCGCTCGACGTACAGCTTGCCGACGGCCTCGCCGAGCAGGTCCTCCACCAGCGAGACGCCGCGCTTCCACCGCTCACGGTTCTCCTGCGTGCCGCTGAGCGTCGTGCCGAAGAACGCGAAGTCCTCCGCGACGATCGCCGCGGTCAGGTACGGCGCCCGCGAGTGCAGGATCCGCCACGTGGCCCAGGCCTTCCAGTCCTCGATCGGCCGCGACGTCCACAGCTCGGTGAACGACTCGACAAAGCTGGGCTGACGCACCACGATCTCGGCCAGCTGCTCCGGGGTTGCGTGCAGGCCGGAAATCCAAGCAGCCCAGTCGAACCCGCTGCGGCTGGACTGCAGGTCGTCCAACGTCACCAGGTTGTAGCTCAGCTCCGCGTCGCGGCGCTTGACGACGTCCCAGTGGCCCGCGGCGATCGCGGTCTCGAGGTCGAACACGCGCTGCGCGTCGTACTCGATGCCGGTCAGCTCGAACATCTTCCGGATGTGTGCGAGGTACGCCTCGCGGATCTCGGCGTAGTTGTCCTCGCGATAGTACGACTCGTCGGGCAGGCCGATGCCGGACTGCGTGAAGTGCACGAGGTAGCGCGCCGAGTTCTTGGCGTCGGTGTCGACGTACTGCCCGACCGCGCCGCCGACGCCGGTGCGCTGCAGGCGTCCGACGATCCCGGCCAACTCGCTCAGGTCGGCCGCGTTCGCGATTGCGTCCAGTTCCTCGGCGATCGGCGTCAGCCCGGCGGCCTCGACGGCGTCGGCGTCCATGAAGCTCGAGTACAGGTCGCCGATCTTCTGCGCGTCCGTGCCGTGCGCCGCGCCGGACTCGGACGCCTCCCGGATGAGCGTCTTCACGTCCTCCTCGGCCTTGTCGTACAGCGTGCGGAACGCGCCGTCCACCGCGCGGTCGGCCGGGATCTCGTACTCGTCCAGCCACTTGCCGTTGACGTGCACGAACAGGTCGTCCTGCGGGCGCGTGCCCGCGTCGAGATAGGTCAGGTCGATGCCGGAATGCTGCGCAGTCGTCATCGCTCCATCTTTACACCGACTCCGCCGCGGCGGCCGGTCCTGAAGGATTCGTCCCGGCTACCGACCCGAATCCTTCACACATCATCCACCGAGTGCCTGACGGATCTGTGCGATCACGCCCTCGGGGTCGTTGCGCAGGTGGTGCCACGTGAAACGCAGCACGCGCCAGCCCGCGTTCATCAGCGCGTTCTGCCGCTGCGCGTCACGGTTGAACCGGTCGACGTCGCGGTGCCAGGCCCACCCGTCGACCTCGATCGCTATCCGTTCGGAGACGAACGCGACATCGATCTCGTATCCACAACTGTGGACGTGGGGTCGCCACCCCGTCAGCCCGGCCTGCCGCAGTAGACGGTGCAACATGCGCTCCGCCTCCGACGCTCCGCCCTCGCCGGCGGCCAGCAGCAAACGTGCTGCGGCGGCCGCTCCGTGGCGGCCCGGATTTCGCTCGTGCACTGCCTCGAGCGCTTCGATTGTGGTGTGGCGCTGGATCGCCCTGTCCATGAGTGCAGAGCCGTCTCGCAGCGCGACTGCGGCTTCGATCACGGACAGAGGAAGTCCCGTCACACGCAGTGCGCGGCGGGACTCGGTGTCACGTCGGTCGAGGTCGCGTCGGCGGACCCGGATGCCGCTACGGCGACGTACGGCCCGGGAAGCGGGGATCGTGACGCAGTGTTGCGTCGGAGCGCGGTCCAGTAGCCCGTGCCACCAGGCGGCGCTGGGCCCACACGCGACGGCCCCCGGTCCACTCGCATACACCGCGGCACGGAGATCGACGGCCGGGGTGCGGGCGCGATCCGCTCGTAGGTACACGCCCGTCGTGAGGCGCCGCCATTCCCCGGAACGGACGCGTCGGCTCACCGCAGACTTGGACATGCCCGCCTCCAGGGCCTGGGCGAGCGTCACCACGCCGTCCTGTCGGGCCATCGCGGAGTGCACCTGTGACGGCGTCATACCGGCTTCGACGCCGTTCGTGCCGCGATGGTTCCGTCCGCGATTCGTGAAGGATTCGTCCCGCGAACCGACCCGAATCCTTCACGAATCGGAGCGTCAGACGTCGATGCCGAGGTTGATCGCGGCGAGCATCCGGTCCGACTGCCGAGACGTGGCGAGCAATCCGGCCTTGTCGAAGATGCCGTCGGTGTCGTTGTGGGTGTCGCGGCCGGTGTGGTCGGTGTACGGCGAGACGGTCGAGAAGACTTCGTCGGTGAGGGCGTCGTCGAAGAACAACTGCGTGGTCAGGACGGTTTTCTTGTCGATGTGCACCTTGAGGTGGATGTGCACGGTGCGGCCCGTGTACCAGCCCGGGAAGATCGTCGTGAAGCGCACGACGCCGTTCGCGTCGGTGGTCTGCGCGCCGCGCAGGTAGGTTCCGTCGTCGGTGGTCGCGGCCTCCTGATCGCCGACGCTGTACGAACCGTTCGACGTCTCGCCCGAACCGCCCATGCCCGGGCCGACCATCCCGCCGGGCCCGCCCTGCGGGGGCTGACCGCCCGGTCCGCCCTGGGGTCCGCCCGCTGGCGGGGTGCCACCGGGGCCGCCCTGGTCGGCGGCGACGGAACCGGACTCGAAGCCCGAGTACACCCCGCCCGCGTCGCAGTGCCAGATCTCGACGACGGCGTTCGCGACGCCGGTCGCGCTGCCGTCGGCGCTGCAGTTCGTCAGGTCCTGTACCCGCATGGCGAGGTCAAGTTCGAGTCCCGGGCGGTCCTCGCGGATGTCGCTACGGATGGAGTCGACGTCGAACCAGTACGGCCCCTGCGTCTCCTCGACCGCCATGACGCACCGCGGCGCCTGGTCGAGCAGTGCCAGCAGTTGCGCGTCGGCGGTGCCGGTGCCCGCGGCCGTCGTGGTGTCGGCGGCGGCGGTCGACGTCGGGGTCGTCACACCGGCGCCGCTGTTGCTGCACGCCGCGATCGATCCGCCCAGGCCGACGGTTCCGCCCAACGCGAGCGCCCGTCGCCGGCTGATCCGCCGCCGGCTCAGTTCCACGTCCCTGTTCACTCGACATCCTTCCTCGCCGTGGATGATTCGAGGTTCACCGTGGTCGAGCGGACTCCGCTGTCCCTGGATGTCGGCTGTGAATCGCCTGTGAGGGAACGGGATCAGAACAGTTGTGCGCTCGCGGCCGCGCGGATCAGCACCTGCCCGGACCCGTCGACCAGACGGGATTCGATGAGCGCCAACCGCCGTCCGGCGCGGACGACCTCCGCCTCGGCGCGGATGTCGGGGCCGTCGGTGGCGGGGGAGCGGACGAAGTCGATGCGCAGGTCCAGGATCCGGTACTGCTGGTCGGGCGCGGTGAGGGTCTGTGCGACAAGGCCGTTGACGAGGTCGGCTGCGGTGATCAGGACGCCGCCCTGGATCGATCCCAGGTAGTTGCTCATCCACTCCTGCGGCGCGAACGTCGCGGTGAGGCTGCCCGTTCGACGTCGACGAGGTGTATGCCGAGCAGCCCGGCGAGGGGGCCGCGTGCGATTCGCTCGGACGCGATGGCGTCGACGACGTCCAGGCCGGTGCGTCCCGCCAGTTCGTCCGGTGCCGCGCACGGCTCGGGGGCGGGCACGGGGAGGCGTTCGCCGCTGAAGACCGCGTCGGCGTTCGCGCGAGGTCGGGTGACGAAGACACCGCGGGACTGCAGGACTGCCACCGTGTTTCCGTCGCCGTCGTGCATGGCTCCGGCCGCGAGGCCGATGCCCGCGTCGGCGTCGAGGTTGACGACGTCACCGGTCGAGACGACCGTCCCGTGGGCCGGCATCGGCGCGGCCAGCGTCGCCGAGATCTGTGACAGCACCATGCCGGCGTCTGTGGGGATCGAGTTGCCCAGTGCGCCGCCGGGGCATGCGTCGGCGAGCACGCCGACCGAGCCGAGGATCGTCTGCCCGCGGTGATCGTGGAAGCGGGGACCGACCTCCTGTGCGAGCACGAGGTGCCCGGGTCGCACCTCGCGCGCCTCGACACCCATGAACAGGTTGAGCCGGTCGCGGCTCTCGGGTGCGGTGCTCAGGTCCGGGACTGTCGTGGTCATTGGTTCTGTGTACCACTACCGTCCGGCGCCGCCGAACGGCTGTCTCAGCTGGACGCTTGCGCGGGCGGAAACCACCAGGTGCCCGTCCGGCGCCGTCAGCCGCGTCTCGATCAGCGCGAGGCGGCGCCCGGCGCGGACCACGTCCGACCGGACCTGGAGGGGCGGGCCGTCGACGGCGGGTGACCGGACGAGGTCGACGTGGGCGTCGAGGGTCCGGAACGTCGTACCCGGCTCGGTGAGCGTCTGCGCGGCCAGGCCCGCCGCGAGATCGGCCACCGACAGCAGCACACCGCCCTGCACGGTGCCGATCGCGTTGCTCATCCACGCCTGCGGCGTCATCCGGGCGGTGACGGTGCCGTGCGTCGAAGCATCGACCGTGAGATCCACGAGACCGGCGAGCGGTCCACGGCGGACGGCACCCGCGGCCATCGCCTCGACGATCGCCAGTCCCGGCATCGTCGCGAGTTCGTCGGCAGCCGTGACCGCCTCGGGTTCGGGGACGACGAGTTCGGCGGCCGGGCCGTAGTGCACCTCGACCTGCGACGGCCGTGAGACGACGAAGCTGCGGGCCCGCAGGACGACGGCGACCCGGCCGTGCGGATCCCTGATGTCGCCGACCGTGATGCCGGTACCCGCCTCGAGGTCGAGGTGGGCGGTCGACGCGGCCGCCGTGACGGTGCCGGTCGTGGGCAACGGGCCAGCGGCTGTCGCGGTGAGCTGGGAGACCACGGTGCGGCTGCCCGGTGGCACGGACGCGTAGAAGGCGCCGGCGACGGCGTCGTCGGCGACCACGCCCACCGATCCGAGCGTCGTCCGCCCGCGGTGGTCGTGGAATCGCGGGCCGACGGACTGCTCGAAGCTCGCCCCCGCCGCGTTCATCGCGAGGGTGCGCACACCCATCACGGTGTTGAGCGGGTCGATGCCGCGTGGCGTGACCGATACGGAAGTCATGCCCTCCTGGCTAGCAGGTGGACGCGATCCGTCGCGGCCTGGATCTCATCCGCCGAGACGTGCGTGCATCTCCCACACCAGGATCTCGGCGCCCGTCTCGGTCGTGACGGTCTGGCCGCCGGATGCGCTGGCGCGGACCGCGTCCCCCTCGTACAGCGTCCCGACGCCCTCCATCTCGGCGGTGCCCTGCGCGACGAACACGTGCACGAACGGGGCCTCCGGGATGCGGACCGGCTGCCCCGGCTGCAGGCGGGCGGCGTGCAGCGACGCGTACTTGTTCTTGATGCGGATCGCGGCGTGGTCCCGGTGCTGCGGCATGCCCGATGCGACGGGGACCAGGCCGCCGGTCAGCAGTTCGGCGTCGATCTCCAGCTGCTCGTAGCCGGGGGTGATCCCGGCCTCGTCCGGGACGACCCACATCTGGATGAAGTGGACGGGGTCGGCGTGCTCGTCGCCCTGCAGCTTCCACGAGTCGTTCTTCTCCGAGTGCAGGATCCCGGTGCCCGCGCTCATCCGCTGGGCGAGGCCCGGGTAGATCACTCCGGAGTGCCCGATGGAGTCCTGGTGCACCAGCGAACCCTGCAGCACCCAGGTCACGATCTCCATGTCCTTGTGGGGGTGGGTGTCGAAGCCCTGGCCCGGCTGGACGATGTCGTCGTTGTTGACCAGCAGCAGCCCGTGATGGGTGTTGTCCGGGTCGTAGTGGTGGCCGAACGAGAACGAGTGCTTGGAGTCCAGCCACGGGATGCGGGTCTTCAAACGATCACCCGCACGGTGGACGTCGATGTGGGGAGTGGTGAGAGCTGGCATGCGGTCCTCCTCGGTGACGAGCGCGGATGGGGCTTCTCCGGGGCATTCGAGGCGTTTCGCGCTGTCGAGACACAAGGGTACGAAGTGCGGCCCGTCGGCGCCGAATCAGCGGTGTCGGTTCGGTCTCGGAGTGTTCACGGACGAGTGTCGGACCCGATCACCCGGGTCGGTCGCCCGACCTGGGTGATCGATTGTCCAGCAACATCATTGATGTTATTCGAGGGTTTCGTGGGCGGCGGGGATCGAGCCCAGGCGGCCGGCCTGGAAGTCCTCGAACGCCTGCATGACCTCGGCCTTGGTGTTCATGACGAACGGACCGGCCATCGCGACGGGCTCGCGGATGGGCTGCCCGCCGAGGATGAACACCTCGAACGACGCGGTGCGCGAGTCCTGGACGTCGGCGGCCGCGATCGTGATCGAATCGCCGCGACCGAGCACCGCGGTCTGGCCCGACGAGATCGGCCGGCGCTCGGCGCCGACGAAGCCGTCCCCGGCGAGCACGTAGACCAGCGCGTTGAAGTCGCGGTTCCACGGCAGCGTCACGCTCGCCCCCGGCGCGACCGTCGTGTGCGACAGCGCGATCGGGGTGTAGGTGGATCCGGGTCCCTGGTGGCCGCCGATCTCACCGGCGATCACGCGGATCAGTGCGCCACCGTCCGGGCTCGACACCAGCGCCACCTTGCTGCCCGTGATGTCCTGGTAGCGCGGCGCGGCCATCTTGTTGCTCTTGGGCAGGTTGACCCACAGCTGGACGCCGTGGAACAGCCCGCCGCTCATCACGAGGTGCTCGGGCGGGGCCTCGATGTGGAGGATGCCGCCACCCGCGGTCATCCACTGGGTGTCGCCGCCACCGATGATGCCGCCGCCGCCGTTCGAGTCCTGGTGCTCCATGATCCCGTCGATCATGTAGGTCACGGTCTCGAAGCCGCGGTGCGGGTGCCACGGGGTGCCCTTGGGCTCACCGGGTGCGCAGTCCACCTCGCCCATCTGGTCCATGTGGATGAAGGGGTCGAGGTGGGCGAGGTCGATGCCGGCGAAGGCGCGGCGCACCGGGAATCCCTCACCCTCGTAGCCGACGGGGGCGGTGACCACTCCGCGCACCGGCCGGTCCACCGCGGACGGATCCACGGCCTCGAGGCGCGGCAGCGCGAGGATGTTGTCGACGGTCACGGCAGGCATGGGGCGCTCCTGAGATCGGTTAGTTGAGCATTCAACTAGTTCACCGTAGCTCAACGCACCGTGTGCGGAACTATTCCCGGCCGGTCCGGGCGCAGTCGGGGACTAGGCGTCGGATCCCGAGCCGATCAGCCCCAGCCGCGACGCCGTCAGCAGCGCGTCGGCGCGGGAGTGGACACCGAGCTTGCGGTACAGGCTGCGGAGCTGGGACTTCACGGTGTTCTGTGAGACGAAGAGCCTGGCCGCGATCTCCGCGATCGAGGGTGTCGACACGAGCGCGGCCAGCACGGCCGACTCGCGGTCGCTGATGTCGACCAGCTGGACCCGGTCCGGGAACACCCCGTCGCCGTCGGCCGGCGCCGCCGCCAGCCACGCCTCCGGCAGCGCGACGCCCAGCTCCGACAGCTGCGCGATCCGTCCCGCGGGCAGCGAGGCGAAGGGACGGACCATCCCGGTCTGCTCGAAGAGCGCGATCGCGCGCCGCAACATCGCCTGAGCCCGCGCGTGGTGCCCCATGTCCACGTTCGCGGCGGCCTGGATGAGTGCGGATTCCAAGCGGACGCGCGGGTACGAGCAGTCCGCGACCGCCGGCTGCAGGCAGTCCGCGAGCGCGGCGGCCGGTTGGCCGCTCGACAACTCCATCCGAGCGTGGGCGATCGTGGTCCAGGGACCGCGCCCGCGGGCATTCTCGAGCGTCATCCACGTCTCGTTGCCGCGGCCCAGCGCCAGATGCAGATCGGCCTCGGTGGCGGCGAGCAGTTGCGCTGCGATCGACTCAGGTGTGCACCAGCGGTCGTAGACCGCGACGTCGCGGTGCATGCGGTCGAGACCCATCTCGGCGTGACGGCTGACGAGTGCCAGCTGGCAGTGCGCATACAGCGCGAACGCCCACAACTCCTCGTCGTCGGGCAGATTGCCCAGCTCCGTGAGGGCCCGTCCGGCGAGGTCGAGCTCCATCCGGTCGATCGAGACCAGGGCGGACGCGACCAGTCCACCGACACGGACCGCCGGCGTACCCCAGGACGACGTGTCCTCCTGTCGGCGTTCCCTGTCGAGCCACGACTCGGCGTGCCCCAGTTCGCCGGTCAGGGCGTAGTTCAGCGCCAGACCGGCGGCCGCGTTGCGTGCGATGAAATCGATCCCGCCCGGACGGCTGTTGTTGTAGGCGCGGCGGAACTCGGCCGACGCCCGGGCGATGTCGCCGTGTAGTTGGTGCGTGATGCCCCATTGCAGCCGAAGCAGCGGCAGGAACGGGGCGACCTCGGTCGGCAGCGCGCTGAGGGCACGATCGCCGAGCTCCGCCATCCGTATGCTCATTCGGGACGCCTGGGCGAAGTTGCCGGAGACCCGCAGGATCAGCGACTGCACGCTGCCGATCGCCAGTGCGTCGGCCAGGTCGGCAGTGTTCAGCGGCTCCGCGGTACCGATCTCGAGCGGCACCGGGTCGGAGATGTGGGGTGCGTCGGATCCGAACCGCAGGAACAGTTCTCGTCCGGCCCGGATCGACAGGTCGCCTGCGGCTGCCTCCTCGGGCAGCGTCATCAGGGTTTCCCGGACCAGGTGGAAGTGCCGGGACATCAGCTGCACCCAGTCGGCCTTGATGATCTCGACCGCGAGGTCCCAGTCGCGCGCCTCGACGGCGTGCGCGAGCGCGGAGGCCGGATCCCCGCCGGCGCGGAACCAGCGGGCCAGATCGCTCGATGCCCGCAGCGGTCCGTCCGGCGATGCCCGGCGCACGTCGCGCATCAGCGAATCGCGAATCGGCGTCGGGTACTTCCATTCGTCGTCCTTGGGCCACGGTGACCGCACCAGCACACCCACGGCCTCGAGTTCCCGAAGGTGCTGTGGTGCGCAGTCGTCGGTCAGCTTCTCGGCCGCCGCCGTGCTGACGGTCCGCGCCGCGGCGATCGTGAGCATGAACTCTCGGAGATCGGCGAGGACAGGATCGCGCAGGATCTCTCGTTCGACGTAGCGGTCGATCGATCGCTCGAGTGCTTGGCGGACCAGTTCGCGGTTCTGGGCGTAGTCGGTGCCGAAGGAACGTGCCACGGGCACCGCCGTCTGTACCAGTGGCGGGAACCCGCCGGTGGCGTCCTGCACCGTCTCCATCAGGCGCTGCGGCAACGCGACGCCGCGGGCGAGAAGCAGCGAGCGCGACTCGTCCTGTGTGAACAGCAGATCGGCGGGGAGATCGTGACGTGATCGACGTCGAGCATGCCGACGTCACCGAAGATCCGCGTGCTGCGGGTGGTGACCACCGCATGTACGCGAGCGTGCCGGTCCAGGAGTTCGAGGACGCGCGTCTCTGTCAACGGGTCGTCGAGCCGGTCGACGTCGTCGAGGATCAGTGTCACCGGACTCGCGGAGGCACTGGTGGACTCGAGGGTGTCGTCGATTCGTCGGGAAACCGCGGCCCAGTAGCCCTCGGGTGGGGTGGTCGGTGCAGGTGAATCGATCGTGACGACCGGACCGGGCGGTGCCTGCGACGACGCGATCCATGTCGTCACGAGGCTCGTCTTGCCCGCGCCGCGCGGCCCGCGGACGACGGTCAGGGCGGGCAACTCGGACAGGGCCGCGAACAACCGCGGCCGGTCGAGCAGCGTCCGGTGGGCGTGCGCGCTCCGACGCTCACGCTTTCCCGTCCCCGGTTCAGGCTCCACAACCACACTCCCCAGACCCGCCGACACCGTCGGCGCACGCGGTACTGCCCCGCGAAACCCTGACGTGCACGTGGCCCCCGGGGCCACGTGCACGGACAGCACAGTGTGTCACAACGTGCAGGTCGCGGCAGAGGATTCGCGACCCGTGTTACGGGAGGTTCGGTGCCACCGTCTCGGCGGTGTCCGCCGCCCCGTCGGTGAGGACGGCGCCCTTGGTCTCGTGGGTGAGGAAGGCAGCGACCGCGACGGCCAGCGCGAGGACGATGACGTACCACGTGAACAGGTCCGGGTGCCGCGCGAGGTCAGCCACGAGTTCAGGTACGGCGCCGTGCCGCCGAAGATCGCGGCGGCGAGGGAGACCGCGATGCCGATGCCCGCGGCCCGGGACTTGGTGGCGAACAGTTCTGCGAACCAGGCGACCTGGGTGCTCGCGGCGAACGATTGCAGGATCAGTGCGAGCGACATCGCCGCCGCGAGCGTGAGTGCCGAGCTGTCGAGCATCCCCGAGAGCGGGAAGGCCAGGAGGGCGACGCCGACACCCCACACCATGTTGTTGATGCGCCGTCCGACGCGGTCGGCGAGCATCGCGGCGAGCGGTAGCGCGGCGATGAAGACGAGGTTCGCGGCCACGCCGGCCCACATCGCCAACCGGTCGTCGACGTCGTAGAAGCTGATGGCGTAGGCGGGGGCGTTCACCGACCACGTGTAGGAGAACACCGAGGTGCCGCCGACGAGGATGACGACCCGGAGGATGGAACCGCGCTGCGCCCAGATGTCGCGCAGTGCGACGCGGGCCGACGACTCGGTGGCGGTTTCGGCGGCCGCCGAGGCCTTTTCGGAGAAGGCCTCGGATTCCTGGAGTCCGCGGCGCAGGTACAGGGCGAAGAACCCGAGCAGTCCGCCGATCAGGAACGGGACGCGCCAACCCCAGTCGGACATCGTGGACGAGTCGACCGCGCTGCGCATCACCGCCCCGAGCAGCGTGGCGAGCACGGTACCGCCGACGGTCGACATGATCACCGTGCTGCCCCACAGTGCGCGGTTGTCGGGCCGCGCGACCTCGGCGATGTAGGTGTAGGAACCGCCCTGCTCGCCGCCGTGCGCGACACCCTGCAGGCACCGAACGAGAAGCAGCCACAGCGATGCGAACGCGCCGATCTGTTCGTACGTCGGCGCGATGGCGATGAGGACGCTCGACGCCGCGACCAGTGTCATCGTCAGCACCATCACGAATTTCCGTCCGCGGCGATCGGCGACGAGGCCGAAGAGGAGACCGCCGAGCGGGCGCATCACGAACCCGACCGCGAACACGGCCATGGTGGACAGCAGGTTCGACACGTCGTTCGCCGAATGGAAGAACTTGTTCGAGAAGTAGACGGCGAAGATCGCGAACACTGTCCAGTCGAACCACTCCAACGCGTTACCCATGTTGACCGCCAGGATCATTCGGGCTTTGCCTCGGATCGACTGGGTCGGACGCGAAACCGGTGGCGTACCCGGTGTGTTCGGGGTGCCGGCCGACGGCGGTGACGATGTCATGAACTTCTCCTTCTGGTGATGCCCGTGGCGTTGGGGAGGAGCCGATTCGAAGAGATACGGGGCGTCGGCCGAGCCTGAGCGCTCGGCGTGCTCCCGGGAAGTCGAGCGGGATGGCAGTCATAGTGAGCCACCGGTCGACCGGTGTCAATCGGTTGATTGGGAAATTCTCAATCAACTGATTGAGCAATCGCCTCGCCGCGCGTACTGTTGCCTGCGACACACTGCATGGATCGTGGGAGCTGGCATGGCTGATGCGCCTAGGACTGTCGAATTCACGAGGATGGACGATGCAACCGTCGCCGAGATGGAGTTGATCCGTGACGAGGCCGCGGCTCACCGGCGTGATCACTGGATCGAAACCGTTGTGCGGCTGTTGGAATCGATGAAGGGTTACACATTCGGTTACCGGGTGGACCGCTACGAGCACTCGCTGCAGTCGGCCACCCGCGCCCACCGGGAGGGGGCGCGGGTCGATCTCGTGGTGGCAGCACTCCTCCACGACATCGGCGACGACCTGTGCCCGGACAACCACAGCGAGGTGGCCGCCGCGATTCTCCGGCCGGTCCTCGACGACGAGGCCGTCTGGGTCGTCAAGCATCACGGTGTCTTCCAGACCCACCACTACGGCGACAAGCTCGGCATTCCGAACGACAGTCGTGAGCGATACCGGGACTCGCCGTATTTCGAGACCTGCGCACACTTCTGCGCGGCGTGGGACCAGGAGTCGTTCGATCCGGACTACGACTCCGAGCCCTTGGAATTCTTCATGCCGATGCTCGAGGAGGTGTTCGGTCGGCCGCCGAAGGTGTGGGGTGATCCGGCCCTCGCTGAGCGGGAGTAGGCGTCTGGGGGGCGGTGTTTCGCCCACCGGGATCGGGCCTTGCCTGGCGTCGCGGCCTTTCTATATAAAGATAGAAGGTTTCGGAGTGGGCTGAGCGCGCCCGGAGATGTCGCGAACGGAAGGGATGTGGGTGATGACGATCGATGCGCCGAACGGGCGACAGGTCAGCTTCACGCGTATGGACGAGTCGACGGTCGAGGACATCGCCCTGATCGTCTCGGAATCGAAGATCTTCCTCAATGATCGCTTGCCGGACACGATGATCGAGATGCTCGAGTCGCTGAAGGGGCCGACGCTGGGGTATCAGGTCGACCGGTACGAGCACTCCCTGCAGGCCGCCTCCCGGGCGTTGAGGGAAGGCGCGCGAACCGATCTGGTGGTTGCGGCGCTGCTGCACGACGTCGGCGACGCGATCGCGCCGGCCAATCATTCCGAGCTGGCCGCGGCGATCGTCGCTCCCTACCTGGACGCGGAGGCGACGTGGGTCGTCAAGCATCACGGTGTGTTCCAGGGCTACCACTACTGGGATCGCCTGGGGCTGGACATCAATACTCGCGATCGGTACAGGGAGAGTCCGTACTTCGACGCCTGCGCGCACTTCTGTGCGGAGTGGGATCAGGTGTCCTTCGACCCGAACTACGACACGCTGCCGCTTGAGACGTTCGTGCCGCTCCTGCGGGAGGTCTTCACCCGCCCGGCCAGTGGGTTCGGTGCCGACTGATCGATCACGCACGCGAAAAGTGTTCCGGTGCAAGCGCTCGTCCCTCATGGGGCGAGCGCTTTCGTCATTGTGGGGTCGGTTCAGTAGATGATCCACCTCTGGGTGGGACAGGGCTTACATTGCTATCTTTTGTAAGTTAGAGTTTCGGCAGATCCCGATGTGGCTCACTCTCGACGCAAGGAGGCGCCGTGACCGCAATCGATGAGTCAACGAAATCCGCAGAACGAGAATCGAACTCGATGGACGGCTGGAAGCCGCGAGCCATTCCGCCGATCGGAGTCGAGCTCACCAACGAGCAGAAGCTCGCGTGCGCCTTCCGGACCCTGGCGCACGACGGCTTCAGTGAGAACATGGCCGGCCACATCACGTGGGCGGACCGGGACGACGACAGTCTCCTCATCAATCCGTGGGGCCTGTGGTGGGAGGAGGTCTCGGCCTCCGATGTGTGCCGCGTCGATGCGGAAGGCAACGTCATCGAGGGCAAGTGGGACGTGACTCCCGCCTACCACATCCACACCGAGCTGCACCGACGTCGCCCGGACGCCCGCGTGGTCGTCCACAACCACCCCTACTACGTGACGTTGCTGGCCGCCGTGGGCGTGCTGCCGACGATCGCGCACCAGACCGGGAGTCTGTACGACGACGACCTGTCCCTGGTCCACGAGTACGGCGGCGAGGTCAACGACGCCGAACTGGGCCGTGATCTCGCCGACAAGATCGGTGATCGCAACAACGTCATCCTCGCCAGCCACGGCATCATCACGACCGCCGACACGATCGAACTCGCGGTCTATCGCGCGGCGTCGATCGACCGGTTCTGCCGGCTGGCTTACGACATCCTGCTCCTCGGCAAGGATCCCTGCCGATCGAGAAGAACATTCGCGTCGCGATGCAGAAGGCGCTCGTCGAGCGCGCCGCCGACGTCTACTGGGCCGGCGCGGTCCGGAAACTGCTCCGCACCGATCCCGACGTCCTGAACTGACCACGCCGTTCTCCGACTTCATCACGGCTTCGCCTGCTGCGTAACCGAATCCACCACGACCCCGATACCTGAGGAGTGTGCGAGATGGCCAATCTCGACGACCTGATCCACAACACCGACTTCACGACCAACGTCAAGGGCAAGGTCACCTTCCTGCCCGAGCCCGAGAAGGCGCACCGACCCTTCCCGTTCATCTCGGTCGACGACCACATCGTCGAGCCCAAGGACACCTTCGAGGGTCGTCTGCCCGCCAAGTTCGCGGACCGGGCGCCCAAGGTCATCCACCGTGACGGCGCCGACATCTGGGTCTACGACGGCAAGGAGATCCCGAACGTCGGCTTCAACGCCGTCGTCGGGCGCCCGGTCGACGAGTGGGGCTTCGACCCGCAACGTTTCGAGGACATGCGCCGCGGCTCGTGGGACATCCATCACCGTGTCAAGGACATGAACCTCTCGGGTGTGTATGCGTCCCTGAACTTTCCGTCGTTCCTTCCTGGCTTCGCGGGGCAGCGCCTGCAGCTGAGCACGAGTGATCGGGAACTGGCGCTCGCGGCGACGCGCGCGTACAACGACTGGCACCTCGAGGAGTGGGCCGGCCCGTACCCGGACCGCATCATCCCCTGCCAGATCCCGTACTTCCTCGACCCGGAGATCGGTGCGCAGGAGATCTACCGCAACGCCGAGCGCGGCTTCAAGGCCGTGACCTTCTCGGAGGGCCCGCACGCGCTGGGTCTGCCGTCGGTGCACTCGGGTCACTGGGATCCGATCATGCGGGCGTGCGAGGAGACCGAGACGGTCATCAACCTGCACATCGGCTCGTCCAGCACGTCGCCGAGCACCTCGGAGGATGCGCCGCCGGACGTCGCCGGCACCCTGTTCTTCGGGTACGCGATGTTCGCGACCGTCGACTGGCTGTTCTCGAGGATCCCGGTGCGCTTCCCGAACATCAAGATCGTCATGTCGGAAGGCGGAATCGGCTGGGTTCCGGCGCTTCTCGACCGCCTCGACCACATGAAGACGTACTCGTCGATGTACGGCACGTGGGACGGGATCGACATCTCCCCGGCGGACGTGCTCAAGCGGAACTTCTGGTTCTGCGCCGTCGAGGATCCGTCGACGATGGTGCTGCGGGACCGGATCGGCGTCGACCACATCCTCCTCGAGGAGGACTACCCGCACAGCGACAGCTTGTGGCCGCGCACGATGGAGGTCGTGGGTGATTCCATGAAGGGGCTCTCGGCCGACGAACTGCGCAAGGTCACGTGGGAGAACGCATCCAAGCTGTACCGACATCCGGTGCCGCAGAGCGTGATCGACGATCCGAACAGTTTCTGACCGGAGCTCGGTCCGGCCGGGTCAGCCGAAGAAGAGGCGGTCCCGCGCCACCGCCGGGTCCAGTGGGACGCGTGGACGGTCCGGGTCGTGCGGGTACGTCTGCACGTCCCGGAGATGGCGTGCGGCGATCACCCGCGCGGAGGCTGCATCGCCGTCCTCGATGCACTGCAGGATCTGGCCGTGGACGGCCAGCGCCTGGGCCCGTTCGGTCGGGGGATCGTCTCGGGGTCGGCCCGCCGGTTGGCCCAGTCCGTGACGTGGCTCGACCACAGGGATTCGAGGGCGCCGGCGAGCACGATCAGCGACCGGTTGCCGCAGAGCTGGACGACGGCCTCGTGGAACCGGCGCGACAGCGTGGTCGCGGCCACCAGGTCGTCGACCTTCGACAGCGACTCCTGGTGAAGGGCGCGCAGGACCGGCACCACCTCGGTGGCGCGGTCCTCGCGTTCGGCGCACAGGGCGGCGCACATGGGTTCGACCTCGTGGAGGGCGCGGCCCACGTCGTCGATGTCGGTGCCGGACATCGCCAGGACCATCGACAGGCTGTAGGCGACGTTGCCGGGAGTGGGCCGGTGCACCACCGCCCCACCCTGATTGCCGCGGCGGACCTTGACCAGGCCCTCGGCCTCGAGGATGCGCAGCGCCTCGCGGAGAGACTGGACGTTGACGGGGTACTGCTCGCGCAGTTCGGCTTCCTTTGGAAGCACATCGCCTTCGGCGAGGTCGCCGCGCAGGATGCGCTCGCGGATCTGATCCGCGACCATCTCGGCCAGGCGGCGCCAGCGGATGCTGCTCGATTCGGCCGCACGGGGCTTCCGGTCCGGTCGCTGCTCGGACACCACGTCACATCCTTCCGGTCGCCGACGGTCGCCGTTGCTGATCCGCCGCGTCAAGTTCCGAATTTTAGCGAAGTTGGTAAATGGGGCACGTGCCCGTCGTATGCGGCCTCGGCCCCGTGCGGCGGGATGCTCGCAGAGGGAGAACACAGATGAGTCTGATCGACGCCGAGACCACCCGACAGTACGTCGAGTCCGGGTGGTGGGGAACCGAACCGCTGCACGAGCTGGTCGGCAGGCGTGCCCTGGCGACGCCCGAGGGTGACGCCTTCATCACGCCGGTAGGCAGGACAACTTGGGCTGCATACGATTCCGTCGCGGACGACATCGCGTCCGCGCTCGTCGCGCTGGGGATTCCGGCGGGTGACCGGGTGGCCGTCCAGCTTCCCGATACGTTCCTCGTTCACGCGGCGTTGATCGCGGCGGCGCGCGCCGGCGTCGTCGCTGTGGGCATCGGGGCACGCGCCGGCGACCGGGAGATCGCGCACCTCATCCGGAAGACGGGCGCCCGGACCCTGATCACCGTCGACGTACAGGCCGGCCGCTCGTCGACCGCCCTGGTGCGCGGGCTGCGCGATCGTGGCGTCGTGCTTGACTTCCATTTGGTGCTGTCGGACGCAGGCGTGGACCGGATCGCGGATGTCCGCGGTGGTGCCCCGGTTCCGGTCGATCCGGGCCGCGCGGGCCGCTCCGACGTGGCGACCCGCAGTCTGGGGCCGAACGACCTGTGCATGCTCAACTCCACGTCGGGGACGACGGGTCTCCCGAAGTGCGTGACGCAGTTCGACAACCGGTGGATGGCCTTCAGTCGCCTGGCGATCGGTGCCGGTGACCTGGGCGACGACGAGGTGTTCTTCGGGGCGGTGCCGGCACCGTTCGGTTTCGGCCTGTGGACGTCGCACTACGCCCCCGCGTTGCTCGGCGCGCCCACCGTGGTGCTGCCGAAGTTCGATGTGGAGAACATGATTCGCATGATCGAGCGGGAGAAGGTGACGGTCCTGTGCTGCGTCAGCACGCAGTTCCGGATGCTGCTGAACTCGCCGCTCGCCGACGGGGCGGACCTGTCGTCGCTGCGGGTGATGTTCACCGGCGGCGAGGCGGTGCCCGCCGATCGCGCGGCCGAATTCGAGTCCCGCACGGGGGCTTCCGTTCTGCAGTTCTTCGGATCGAACGAGACCGGCGCGTTCAGCGTCACCCGTGTCGACGACCCGCGTGACCGCCGCCTCGGGACGTCCGGACGGCTCATCCCGGAGATGCAGGTCCGGTTGTTCGACGGCGAAGGCAGGGATGTCACCGAGACCGGAGGGCCCGGCCAGCCCGGTGGAAGGGGTCCGCTGACCTGCGCGGGCTACTACGACGACGCGGACGCCAATGCCGAGCTGTACACGAAGGACGGCTGGATGCTGATGGGCGATCTGGTCACGATCGCGGACGACTGCCTGACCCCGGTGGGGCGCACGTCGGACATCATCATTCGCGGTGGCAAGAACATCTCGGCGCCGCAGGTCGAGCAGGAGGTCGAATCCCACCCGTCCGTCGATCTGGCTGGGGTGGTGGCCGTGCCCGATCCCGTGTTCGGAGAACGCGTCTGCGCGGTGGTCAGTCTCCTTCCGGGACGGAAGATCACGCTCGACGAGCTCACCGGGTTCATGTCCGCGCGGGGCGTCTCGAAGGAACTGCACCCCGAGCATCTCGTGGTGGTCGACGAGCTGCCGCGGTCGTCGGGCGGCAAGCTTGCGAAGGGGGAGATACGCACTCTCGCAATCGAATCGGTCGTACAGGTCTCGCCCGATCCTCACCCGGTCATCGCGGGGGTCGAACCGGTCGCGTAGTGGAGTCCGGCTCGGTCGACGAGCCGGACCACGGCGTGCGCCACCTCTACGGCCTGGTCGAGGATCACCGAGTGCCCGGCGTCGTGCAGACGCACCAGCTCGGCGGACGGCAGGGTGGCGGCGATCGCGACGGAATGCTCGAACGGCGTGATCAGATCGGCGGTGCCGCCGAGCACGAGCGACGGGATGTCGCCGAGGACGGCGAGTGCACGGGATTCGTCGACCCGGCGAGTGACCGCAGGAATCCGCACATCGTGACGACCGATGTCCGGTTGTCCAGCGCGATCGTCGCCAGACGCTGCGTCAACCCGGGCATGCGCCGGGCGCCGAACTCGATCGCCGAGACCAGCGGGTGTCGCAGGAACCGGCACAGGCCCGACCGGGTGATGTCGCTCGCGGCTGTGGAGAGCAGTCCGACGCCGACGATGCGCGAGCCGACCGCTTGCGGCTGCTGACGAAGGTAGGCGAGCGCGGCCATCCCGCCCATCGAGTGACCGACCAGTACGACCGGTCCGGTCGGCACCACCGCAGTGATGACCGCGTCGAGGTCGTAGCCCAACTGGTCGATCGTGTACGTGTGCGCCGGTGCGCTCCCAGACTCGCCGTGACCGCGGTGGTCGTAGAACACCATCCGCACCGCCGGCCCCCACTCGCGGCTCAGATGCGAGCGCAGCCGCGCCCAGGAGTGGGTGTGCATGCAGTGCCCGTGCGCGAACACCACGGTCAGCGGCGCGTCGGCGTCGCCGAACTCGCGGACGGCCAGGGCCACGCCGTCGTCGGTCTCGACCACGTGACGTCGGACGCGCCTGTCGGAGCGGAGAGTGGTGATCATGGCGCCCTCCCGAGGTCGAGACGAGGATGTGCGGTGGAACTGCACACCTCAATCTCGTCTCGACCAGGCGCCGCGGCCAGCGCCCCCGGGAGGGCCAGCGGAACCCCAGGGGGTGCCGTTTCCGCCACCCGGGGTGGAGGGACGCGTTTGCCGGTATCCGTGCGGGAGGTCCGCTGCGGGAGGACAATCTCCGGAGAAGGCCGCCGCCGGTGCCTGCTCCGGCGGCGCGTCGACCGCAGTACGACGAGAGCGCAAACGGAACTCGAAACCGGGAGGCTTTTGTGAACTACTTCGACGATGCACGTGAACCGGCCACGTTCGCGCGGGAGCACCCGGGCGAGGCCATCGAGGACACCCGAAACTGGCCCGGCTACGCCCTGATCGGAGTCGCGATCGTGACCCTCGGCATGACCCTGGTCGCGGCCGGATACGGCTTCCAGGGTTGGGCGTGGATCGCAGGGTCGATCTGCGCGCTCAGCCTGGTCCTGGGAACCACACTGGTGCTCCACGAACACCGCCGAGTCAAGCGGCTCGACGCGGCGGGCGTGCTGTACCCGTTCGGCCACTGACGGCGGCAGCAGGCCGACGGGTCACGTCGGTTGCCGCTGCGCCCAGTCCTTCTCGATCTCCGGGTAGCCCGCCGCGATCTCGTCGACGCGTGCGGGCGTCGCGGATTCGAGTTCGGCGCGGTGCCGCTGCGCCTCGGCGAGCGAACCGGAGAACCCGGTCGCGGTGGGCACCGGCGACGACTCGTCCGCTGTCGGTGCGTTCAGTTCGAGCGTGTGGATGATTCCGTCGAGTCGGCTCGCCACGAAGTGTCGCTTGTCCTCACTCATGAATCCATGACACCACCGGACGGACCGCGTGCCTACCCCGAATGCCCGCCGACCGGCCCTTTGTCGGCCGCCGTCGGGTTTCGCGGCCCTCGCTCCGGGGAACTCGGGGAGGTATCTGATCGGAGGAGGCGTCGGATGAACGACAGCGAAACGAATGGGACTCGAGCCCTCGCACTGGTGACCGGCGCCTCGACCGGCATCGGGTACGAGTTGGCCCGCGGGCTCGCGGCCCGCCGCTACGACCTCGTGCTGGTGGCCGACGACGACGCGGTCCGTCCCGTGGCCGCCGAGTTCGCGCCGCAAGGGATCACCGCCCACGCGATCGAGGCGGACCTCGCGACCAACGTCGGGCTCGCCGAGGTCCGTCGCTCGCTGGATGCGCTCGAGCGGCCCATCGGGGTGGCCGCGCTCAACGCCGGCATCGGGGCCCACGGGCGCTTCGACCGGATGCCGATCGACGACGACCTGCGCATGATCGCCCTGAACGTGACCGCCACCGTCCGGCTCGCGAAGTACGTTCTGCGACCGATGGTCGACCGGGGCGACGGCCGGGTGCTGTTCACGTCGTCCTCGCCCGCCGCGATGCCGGGCCCCCTCTGCGCTACCTATGCGGCGTCGACGGCGTTCGTCCAGTCCTTCGCGGAGGCGGTCCGCGCCGAACTCGCCGACACCGGAGTCGCGATCACGACGCTCATGCCCGGCGCCACCGACACGGACTTCTTCGATCGCGCCGGCATGCAGGACACCGAACTGGCACGCGGGCCCAAGGCCGATCCTGAGGACGTGGCCCAGCGGGGCTCGAGGCGCTCTTCGCGGGGAACGACCGCGTGGAGATCGGGGTGGCGCAGCGGGTGTGATGAGTTTCGGGGCGCCGGTGGTCTGTATCGGTGCAAGCTTCCCGTGTGAGTACGGAAAGCCCACGCACTCACCGTCACCTCGAGTCAGGAGTAGCCCATGTCCCGTCTGATCTTCGTGAACCTGCCGGTCGAGAACATCGCAGCCACCCGCGCGTTCTTCGGCGGCCTCGGTTTCGAGTTCAATGAACAGTTCTGCGACGAAAACTCCGCCTGCATGGCGATCAACGACTCGGCGTGGGTCATGCTGCTCCAGAAGGCCCGGTTCCGGGATTTCATCGAGGACGACATCTGCGACACCACGAAGAGCCGCGAACTGCTCACCTGCCTCTCCGCGGACAGCCGCGAGGGCGTCGACGCGTTGGTCGACGCCGCGATCGCGGCCGGCGGCTCGAAGTGGATGGACCCGCAGGACCACGGCTTCATGTACCAGCGTTCGTTCCGTGACCTCGACAACCACGTGTGGGAGGTCATGTGGATGGATCCGGCCGCCGCGGGGCAGTGACCGCGGGGACGGTCAGAGGCGCTCGGGCAGGCCGAACCTGGCGAACAGGTCGGTGTCGAAGAAGCACGTGACGTGCGCGACCCCGCGCTCGGTGATGTCGAGTACGTGCAGCTGGAAGGGGCGGTGGACACCGTCCTCGCCGCGCATGTACAGGCCGAGCGCGGGCTGGCCGTTGGCCGCCGCCGGCAGCAGGCGCATGTCGCCCGGGCCCTCCGACGGGCACTTCTCCTTGACTAGGCGGGCGATGTCGGCGCCGCCGACGTACCAGCCGACGAAGGGCGGCATCTCCCAGATCGCGTCCCGGGTGAACAGCTCGACGAGTCCGTCGATGTCGTACCGCTCGAACCCGTCGACGTACCGCTGCAGCAACTCGCGCGTGGCAGCGGACTCTGGTTCGACGAGCGTGTCCGGGGTCGGCGTCGCCTCGGCCAGTTGCGCCCGGGCCCGCTGGAGCAGGCTGTTGACCGCGGCCGTGGTGGTGCCGAGCGCCTCGGCGACCTCGGCGGCCTTCCACTGCAACACGTCACGCAGCACCAGCACGGCACGCTGCCGCGCCGACAGGTGCTGCAGCGCCGCGACGAACGCCAGCCGCACCGACTCCCGGGCGCCGACGACCGTCGCGGGATCGTCCGCACCCGGCCGTCGCCCCACACCATCGAATCCGGGATCGGCTCGAGCCACGGCACCTCGCCGCGTTCGACCAGGTCGTCGGACGGATCGGAGCTGGGTGCACCCAGACCGGTCGGCAGCGGACGGCGGGCGCGGCTCTCGAGGGCGGTCAGGCACGTGTTGGTGGCGATCCGATGCAGCCAGGTGCGGACCGACGAGCGGCCGTCGAACTTCGGGTAGCCGCGCCACGCGCGCACGAAGGTCTCCTGCAGCAGATCCTCGGCGTCGTGGATCGATCCGGTCATGCGGTAGCAGTGCGCAAGTAGTTCGCGCCGGTAAGGATCTGCCGCTGTGAGGAATTCGTCGTCCAGGCTCTGGCCTACGGTCATGCCCCGAACTGTAGTGGCGGACGCCGACAAGTGGCGGGGAGCGGAAGCGGGCGAGGGGCGGGCGGGTGCGCTACTCCACCCGAGGGTGCCTGTCGGCGCGTTCGATCCCGACCGAGGATCGAAGACGTGGGACGGCCGACCGCGCCCCCCGGTGAGGAGACCGACATGTACGGGAATGTCTGCACTACAACGCGAATCGGCGAGATGTCGGCCGCCCGCGCCAGGGAGGTATTGGCGGAGTGGGTGCCACGCGCGGTCGCGGGTGAGCGGGAGGCGCGCGAACGGGTGGTCGCCGTGGTCTATCCACTGGTGCGGCGTTACTGCTTCGCGCGGTTGGGACGCGGCGCGCTGCAGGCGGTGGCCGAGGACGTCGCCCACGAGGTGTGCGTCGCGTTGATGACGGCCCTGCCTCGATTCACCGACCAGGGCTCGTCGTTCCTGACCTACGTGTACGCGATCGCCGGGCACAAGGTGATCGATGCCCGCCGCGCCGCCGGCCGGACGTGCGCGCCGCTCGAGGACGCCGGCGACGTGCCCTGCCCGGATGCGGGTCCGGAGGAACGCGCGCTCGAGGTGGAGTCCGGCGAGCAGGCGCGGGAACTCGTCGCGTCCCTGCCTCCGCGCTATCGCGAGATCGTGGTGATGCGGCTGGTGTGGGGGATGTCGGCTGCGGAGACCGCCGACGCGCTCGGCACCACGCCCGGTGCGGTCCGGATCGCGCAGCACCGCGCGCTCGGCAGATTGCGGATGCGACTGCGACCGGCGTCGGACGCCGCCTGACCACTACAGGTCGTGCTCGGTGATCACGCCGCTGTGCAGCGCCTTCTCGACCAGCCGCAACCGCTTCTGGTTCTGTGGAAGCCTCTCGACGCCGAACTTCGCGAACAGTGTGCGCAGATGCGTCTTGACCGCGTCGACGCTGAGGAACACCTCGTCCGCGATCTCCTGATTCGACGCGGGGTTCGCGAATGTCGCGTTGTGTTTGTAGGGCCGGCACAGCGCGACGAGGATCGAGCGTTGCGTCGCCGTCAGCGAACGGACCGTCGGCATCTGGGCCGCCACCCGGGTGGGCTCGCCACCCTGCCCGGACAGGTCGCGGAACACGAACGCCGAGTTGCCGATCCGGATGCTGTCGCCGTTGCGCAGCCGGCGTCGGCCCGAAATCCGTTCGCCGTTGACGAAGGTGCCGTTGCGCGAGAGGCCGTCGTCGACGATGGTCCAGTCGGTGCCGATCCACTCGATCGTGGCATGCAGGCGGGAGACCTCCGGGTCCGACGTCAGCGCGACGTCCGCGTCGGGGGAGCGGCCGACCGTCACCCGCGGCGTGTCGACGGACAGCGTCAGCTCGCGCGGGCACCCGGTCTGGTCGGTGTACCGCAGGTAGGGGCTTCCGTGATGCTCATTGCCGCTCCTGTGTGGACACCTTCATCGTGCCGCCCGCACATCGCGCTGACAAGCGCCCGCACAATGCCGCCGATCGACCTAGACTCGCATTCGTGCAGCACACAGAGTCGGAGTTCACCGGGGTGCACGGCACCCGCATCGCGTACGACGTATGGCGACCGGGCGGTGCGCCGACCGGCGTCCTGCTGCTGGCGCACGGCCTCGGCGAGCACGCCCGCCGGTACGACCACGTCGTCGAGCGTCTCGTCGAGCTCGGCCTGGTGGTGTACGCGCCGGATCATCGCGGGCACGGCCGCTCGGGTGGTAAGCGGATCGAACTGCACGACTGGTCCGAGTTCATCGACGACCTGCATCAACTGTCGGCGATCGCGATCACCGAGAATCCGGGCCTGCAGCGGTTCCTGCTGGGGCACAGCATGGGCGGCGCCATCGCGCTGTCGTACGCGCTCGACCACCAGGACGAACTGGCGGGCCTGATCCTGTCTGCGCCGGCCGTCGACGTCACCTCCGGCAAACCCGGGATCGTGGTCGAGATCGGCAAGATCATCGGGCGGTTCGCGCCCGGTATTCCCGTCGAGACCCTCGACGCGAAGGCCGTCTCCCGCGATCCCGCGGTGGTGGCGGCGTACGAGTCGGACCCGCTGGTCTATCACGGAAAAGTCAAGGCGGGTATCGCGCGCGGAATGATCATCGCGGCCGAAGGTTTCCCGGCACGGCTGCCGTCTCTGACCCTGCCCGTCCTGCTTCTGCACGGCACCGACGACCATCTCGCCGACATCTCCGGCAGCCGGATGATCGCGGCGCGCGCCGGATCCAAGGATCTGACGTTCAAGACGTACGACGGTCTGTTCCACGAGGTGTTCAACGAGCCCGAACAGGAGAAGGTGCTCGACGACCTCGTGGATCGGCTCCGTCCGAGGCTGCGCGTGACGTAGCCTCCCGAAATGACTGATCCCGCGAGCACACTCACTCATCGGACCGTTCACGTCGGCGACATCGACATGCACATCGCCGAGCAGGGGGAGGGCGAGCCCGTCGTGCTGTGTCACGGCTTTCCCGGGCTCTGGTTCAGCTGGCGGCACCAGTTGTCCGCGCTGTCAGCCGCGGGCTATCGGGTGATCGCTCCCGACATGCGCGGCTACGGCCGCACCGATGCGCCGTCGGATCCGCGAGCCTACGACCGTCGGCACACGGTCGACGACATGGTCGGTCTGCTCGACGCGCTCGGTATCGAACAGGCGGTGTTCGCGGGCCACGACTTCGGCGCGCAGCTGGTGTGGGATCTGCCGAACTGGGCGCCGGGGCGGGTGCGCGCGCTGATGCAGCTCAGCGTCCCGCGGATGCCGCGTCAGCCGATCCAGCCGACGATCGGCTTCCGCTATCTCGCGTCCCAGCACTTCGTGCACCTGCACTACTTCCAGGAGTACGGCCCGGCCGACCGGGAGTTGGGCGGTCATCCGCGGGAGTTCCTGGCCAAGATCTTCCACGCGCTCAGCGGCGCCAACCGGTACCTCGACTGCTGGGACTTCCCGTCCGAGGGCAACGGCTACCTCGATGTGCTGCCCGAGCCGCCGGCGTTGCCGTGGTCGTGGCTGAGCGAGGACGAATTCGGCTACTACGTGGACGAGTTCACGCGCACCGGGTTCACGGGCGGGCTCAACTGGTACCGCGCGGACGACTACGTGTGGGAGCAGAACGCGGAACTGCACGATCGCCCCATCACCGTTCCCGCGACGTTCATCGCGGGCGCGAAGGACCCGGTGCTGGAGATGATGGGCGCAAATCCGTTCGAGACCATGACCGCGATGGTGCCCGGCCTGGTCTCGACGCACGTGATCCCCGACGTCGGGCACTTCGTTCAGATGGAGGCAGCCGAGCAGGTCAATGCTGCGATGCTCGAGTTCCTGCGCGGACTCGACTGACGGCACGGCCCGTGGGAAGAATTCTCGACGGGCCTGTCCATCGGCGGCCTCCTCGTTCGTCGTCATGGTGTACCGCAACAACGAGAACCTCCCGAGGAGGAACCGATCATGAAGTATCTGCTGCTCATCAACGCCGATTCCGTCAACCCCGACAACGGGTGCACCCCCGAGGACTGGATGGTCTACGACAAGCAGGTCAAGGACGCCGGGATCTACGTCTCGGGGGAGTCGTTGGCCGACCTGACCACCGCGACCAGCGTGCAGGTGGGGCCGGACGGCGACCGCGCGATCACCACCGACGGACCGTTCGCCGAGACCCGTGAGGTGCTGGGCGGCTTCTACGTCATCGACGTGCCGGACTTCGACGTCGCGCTCGACTGGGCGGCCCGGTGCCCGGGGTCGCGCGGCCCGGGCCGGGTCGTCGTCCGCCCCATCGCCGACTTCGGTAACTGACGACCGATGGGCCGGGCGAGCGGCCGCGGGACCGGCGCGGAGGCCTCCGTCGAGGCGGTCTTCCGGGAGGAACGCGGCCGCCTGCTCGCCGCGCTGGTGAGCCGCTTCGGCGATCTGGACCTGGCCGAGGAGGTGACGTCGGAGGCGATCGAGGCGGCGCTACGACACTGGCCGGTGGACGGGTGCCGTCCAAGCCCGGCGCCTGGCTGTTGACCACGGCGCGGCGCCGGGCCGTCGACCGGCTGCGACGGGACCAGACACTCGCGGCGAGAATCGCAGTGCTGCAGGTGGAGGCGGATCGCGCCGATCCCTCCCCACCCGCGGACGTGGGCGGCGAGTTGCCCGACGAGCGCCTGCAACTGTTCTTCACGTGCGCGCACCCGGCCCTGCCGGCCGAGGACCGTGCGGCCCTGACGCTTCGTTGCCTCGCCGGCCTCGCGACGCCCGAGGTGGCCCGCGCCTTCCTCGTGCCGACGGCCACGATGGCGAAACGAATAGTGCGGGCCAAGAAGAGGATTCGGACGAACCGGATACCCTTCCGGTCCCGGGGGCCGACGAGCTCCCGCAGCGCCTGCCCGGCGTCCTGCAGGTGCTGTACTCGATCTTCACCGAGGGGTACGCGGCCAGCGAGGGCGCGCGCCTGCAGCGCCTGGACGTCGCGGAGGAGGCGATCCGGCTGACGCGCGTCCTGTACCGACTGCTGCCCGACGAGCGCGAGGTGGCGGGTCTGCTGGCGCTGATGCTGCTCGTGCACGCGCGTCGCGGGGCCCGCACCGGCCCGGGCGGCGAACTGGTGCTGCTGGGCGACCAGGACCGCACCGACTGGGACCGCGCGATGATCGAGGAGGGCAGCGAACTGGTGCTCGTCGCCCTCACCGGCGGCCCGCCCGGGGCCTACGGCGTCCAGGCGGCGATCGCCGCGCTGCACGACGAGGCCGCCGACGTCGCGAGCACCGACTGGCCGCAGATCGTGGCCCTGTACGACGTGCTGCTCCGGATCGTGCCGTCCCCCGTCGTCGCGCTGAACCGTGCGGTCGCGATCGCGATGCGGGACGGCCCCGAGGCGGGTCTCGCGCTCCTCGACGACCTGTCCGAGGAACCGCGTCTGCGTTCGCACCACCCGTATGCGGCGGCGCGGGCCGAACTGCTGATCCGACTGGGACGATTGCCGGAAGCGGCTGCGGCGTACCGGCGTGCGCTCGATCTGGCCGGCACCGAACCCGAGCGCGAGTATCTGCGACGCCGACTCGGTGAGGCGGAGGGCGGATCGCAGGGGCCGCGGTGACGGTGGCGCAACGGACGCCGCCATTCGCGGATTCGCGGCTATCCGGCGGCGTATCGTTCGGCGCATGCCGTCGGAAGACGACCGGCGCCGTCCGGAGGCCAGCGCCGCGGTGATCGCGATCCTGGATCGCCTCGACGCGAGGCTCGACTCGCTGTCGGACGGGCGAAGGTCCGGGGTCCCGAGGGCAGGCAGGGCGTTCCCACCGGTTCGCACCCGGAACCGTTGCGGCCCAGCACCCGTCGATTCTTCGAGTTCGCGGCTCGGGCCATCCGGGAGAACCGGACATTCACCGCGGTCGAGCTGCGTCCGATCCGCGAGGGTGCCGTGCAGGCGGCGGCGGACGGGGCGTCTTTGACTGCGGTGCTCCACAACTGGCACCGATTCGGCCGCACGCTCCTCGACGAATGTCGCGCGGCCGCGGCGGGGGAGCGCGCCGCCGGGTTGGTGGAGATCGCCTCGGCCGTCCTCCGATTGCAGGAGACCATCACGAGCGCGGTGGTCGAGTCTTACGAGAGCGAGCGGGTGGCGCTGGACGGCGACGAGAAGCCGTCGAAGGAGTTGCTGGCGCGGCTGTTGCTGGCCGGTCAGGATGCCGATCCGACCGCGCGCTGGTCCGGTATCGAGCTGTCCGACGAGTACTCGGTCCTCGCACTGTCTTATGTTGACACGCAACATGATCCGGCCTCGCAATGGTCGGCGGACGCTCGGACGGCGCGGGTTCTCGAACGGCACGGTCCACCGCCGGTCCTGGGCGTTCTCGAGCAGGACGGCGGCACTCTGCTGGTGCCGCACAACGTCGGTGGCGACATCGACTGGTATCACCGCGCGGTGGTCCTGGTCGAGTCGATCTCGGCGGCCGTCGACGCACCGGTGACCGGTGCCGTGACCGAGCCGGTCGCCCGGGCCCGGATCGCGGATTCGGAGCGGCTGGCCGGTGAGCTGCTGGTGTTGGCGCGTCGGCTCGGCCGCGAACCCGCGGTGTACCAGCTCAAGGACCTGGCGTTGCCGTTCCAGTTGTCCCGGCCGACGGAGGGCCGGCAGTACCTGGCCGACTGGTTGCTGCCGCTCGATCCGTACCCGGAACTGGTCGAGACCCTCGATGCCTACCTGCATCACGACCTCGACCGCGGGCGGACGGCACGCGCACTCGACGTCCACCCCAACACGGTGAACAACCGACTCGGCCGGATCCGCGACCTCGCGGGCGTCGATCCGAGCCGCTACGAGGGCATCATGACGCTCGGTTCGGCACTGGACGCGCGCCGGGCCCGGGGCTGGGAGCCGGGCGAGGTCCAGTGATCCGACCCTTCTAGATCGTGTGCGGGTGCGCCTTCTCGTAGGCGGCCTTCTCGGCGTTGAAGCGGGCCACCTTCTTCGGGTTCTCGAGCTCCGGCGACAGCCCGTGCTTCTCGAGCCGACGGCGGCGGTTCTGCTCCATGTACGCGGCCGCGAAGAACAGTGCGAGGAACACGCCCAGGAGGACCATCGAGCCGCGCAGCCACAGCGGACCGGGGAACAGGAAGAACGCCGCGAAAATCGGGATGAACGGCACCATGCTGCGGATCATGTGCCGGGTACCGCCCAGTCGCCGATGAGGTCGTTGCGGACCCAGTCCTGCATCGAATCGGGGAGCTTGCGGCCGCAGGCGTACCCGATCCACTGCAGGGGATTCGGGCGGCGGTGGGCCTTCTTGTTGGTGGTCATGTCCTGTGTACCTGTTCCTGTCTGGAGGGGCGGTTCACTCGTGCAGGGCGCCGGCGCGCAGGGCGGCGGCGTTGACGCGGGTGAGGACGGAGTGGAGTTCTTCGAGTTCGGCGAGGCTCACGCCGAGTCGCTGCACGACGGCGCCGGGAATGCGTTCGGCCCGGGTGCGCAGGGCCTTCCCGGCATCGGTCAGTTCGACGATCAGCTGGCGTTCGTCGGAACTGCTGCGGGTGCGGGTGATCAGCCCGCTCGACTCGAGGCGCTTGAGGAGCGGCGACAGGGTGGGCGAGTCGAGTTGCAGGGCCTGCCCGATCTCCTTCACCGACATCGGCGCGTCCCCCCACAGCGCGAGCATCACGAGGTACTGCGGGTGCGTCAGTCCCATGGGCTCGAGGAGCGGGCGGTAGACCGCGAGGACCGCGCGATTGGCCACCGCGAGCGCGAAGCACACCTGGCGGTCGAGGGCCAGGGGGTCGGCGTCGCCCCAGTCGATGTCCTGATCTGCGGTAGTCGCGGTCATGGAAATGAATCATACACGATTAAGTCGTGCACTAACTAAATGTGATCGAGCCGTCCGGGTGGACAAATGAGAACGCGTTCTATATGTGTGGATGTGATGGTCGCCACGCGGCCGCCCGGCCTGTTCCGCTGGCCGCCATTTCGATCGCACCGATGGAGTTCACGACATGTACGAGTGGTCCGACACCGACCTGATGTTCCGGGATGCCCTCCGCGGCTTCATCGATAAGGAGATCAAGCCGCACGTCGACAAGCTCGAGAGCGGTGAGCTGCCCCCGTTCGAGATCATCCGCAAGATGTACGCCACCTTCGGCATGGACGAGATGGCCACCGAGGCCCTCGAGAAGGCCTTCGCGAAGGAAGAGGCCAAGGAGCGCGGCGAGACGCTCCCCGAGTCCGGTGAGAAGTCCGGCGGTTTCAGCGGTGCCGGCAGCATGGGCGTCATCCTCAACAGCGAGCTCGCGGGCGTGAGCCTGGGCCTGGTCGCGTCGATGGGTGTGAGCCTCGGCCTGACCGTCGGCACCCTGCGCAGCCGCGGCACGCTGGCGCAGAAGAAGCGCTGGCTGCCCGGGCTGGTCACGATGGAGAAGGTGGGCGCCTGGGCCATCACCGAGCCCGATTCCGGCTCCGACGCGTTCGGCGGCATGAAGTCGTACGTCCGCCGCGACGGCGAGGACTACATCCTCAACGGCCAGAAGACGTTCATCACCAACGGCCCGTACGCCGACGTCACGATCGTCTACGCCAAGCTCGACGAGGGCGATCCGTCGGTCGACCGCCGCGACCGCAAGGTTCTCGGCTTCGTCCTCGACAAGGGCATGGAGGGCTTCACGCAGAGCCCGCCGTTCAAGAAGATGGGCATGAACTCCTCGCCCACCGGCGAACTGTTCTTCGACAACGTGCGCATCACCAAGGACCGGCTGCTCGGCGAGACCGAGAACCCGGCCAAGGGTGACGGCAAGGAGAGCGCGAAGGAGTCGTTCGCGGCCGAGCGCATCGGCATCGCGTCGCTCGCCCTCGGCATCATCAACGAGTGCCAGCGGCTGTGCATCGACTACGCCAAGAACCGCAAGCTGTGGGGCAAGGAAATCGCCCAGTTCCAGCTCATCCAGCTCAAGCTGGCCGAGATGGAGGTCGCGCGCCTGAACGTGCAGAACATGGTGTTCAACGCGATCGAGCGCACCGCCGCCGGCAACAAGGTCACGCTCGCCGAGGCGTCGGCGATGAAGCTGTACTCCTCACGTGCCGCGACCGAGGTCGCGATGGAGGCCGTCCAGCTGTTCGGCGGCAACGGCTACATGGCCGAGTACAAGGTGGAGCAGCTCGCGCGAGACGCCAAGTCGCTCATGATCTACGCCGGCTCCAACGAGATCCAGGTGACCCACATCGCGAAGGGCCTGTTGGCCAAGTGAGCCCCGATCCGGTCCGCGCGGGTGCCGCGCGGACCGGAGTCGGTCTCGGTCGGGACGCTGGGTCCTGATCGAGAAGTGATCAGCGCGGCGCCATGCGGATGGCTCCGTCGAGGCGGATGACCTCGCCGTTGAGCATCGGGTTGGAGACGATGTGCGCGGCGAGCGCGCCGTACTCGGAGGGGTCGCCGAGACGCGACGGGTGGGGACCTGCTGACCGAGGGACGCCTGCGCGGCCTCCGGCAGCCCGGCCAGCAGCGGGGTCTTGAACAGGCCCGGAGCGATCGTGACGACGCGGATCAGCAGCGACGCGAGGTCGCGGGCGATCGGCAGGGTCATGCCGACGACGCCGCCCTTCGACGCGGAGTAGGCGGCCTGGCCGATCTGGCCGTCGAACGCCGCAACGGACGCGGTGTTGATGATGACGCCGCGCTCGCCGTCGATCGGCTCGGTCTTCGAGATGCGCTCGGCCGCAAGGCGGATCACGTTGAACGTGCCGACGAGGTTGATGTTGACGACACGGCTGAACTCGGCGAGGGGGAACGCGCCTGCTTGCCGACGGTCTTGACTGCGTTGCCGATGCCGGCGCAGTTGACGGTGACGCGCAGCGGGCCGAGGGATTCGGCCAGGTCGAGGGCGGCGGTGACCGAGGCCTCGTCGGTGACGTCGCCGGCGGCGAAGCGGGCGCGGTCGCCGAGTTCCTTGGCGACGGCCTCGCCGTTCGACGAGGGCAGGTCGAGGATGACGACGCTGGCGCCCTGCTCGTAGAGGGCCTTGACGGTGGCGAGGCCGAGGCCGGAGGCGCCGCCGGTGACGAGTGCGACGCTGTCGTTGACGATCATGCGGGTTCCCTTCGGATGTTCTTGCATTTCAGAGACCTTCGATGACGGTGGTGTTCGCCATGCCAGCGGCCCGCAGGGGCTCCCTCGGAGGAGATCTCACTTACTTAACGATCGCTAAATTGCTACCACGGCCGGTGGGCAAGGTCAACGCACGCCTGTCGATGGCGACAGCGGAGTCCACCGGTAGTCGCAACGCGTCCTAGTAGCCTCGGAACGTCAGCGCAACGAACGATTAGGTGGTCAGGTGGCAAAGGTGTCGACAGACGTGACGGAAGGGGCGGACGATGCGAACGACTGGCGCAGCATCGAGCCGTTGGAACTGACCCCCATCCTGTCTGCGTCGCTCGACACTTTCTACGAGTCGGGCTTTCACGGAGCATCGGTTCGGGAGATCGCGCGTCGGGTGGGCGTCACTGTCCCATCGCTGTACTACCACCACCAGAGCAAGGAGGGCCTGCTCATCGCGCTCCTCGAGCTCACCAGCGACGACCTACGATCCCGGGCGCTCACCGCGAACGCCGCGGGCGGTGACGATCCGGTACAGCGATTGGCGAACGTGATCTTCACGATCGTGTTGCAGATGACCAACCGCGCGCGCCTGGCCGCCCTCGAGGGGGAGGCGAGGTACCTGGGCCGGAGAACTGGGAGCGATACCGCGCGGTGCGCAAGCGCATCGAGGGTCTGGCACTCGAGATCGTGCGCGAAGGAAATCGGACCAGGGACTTCGACGTGGACGATCCGGCCGAGACGACCCGCGCGATACTCGGTATGTGCCAAGCGATTCCGCGCTGGTACCACGCGGAGGGGACTCACAGCCCCGAAGTGGTCGCGCGGAAGTACGTCGAGATCGCCCTCCGGATGGTCGGTGCGACCCGTGCACCGGACATGCCGACGAGCACGGGGCCGGCGGGGCGCGCGTACTAGGCGGCGTGCCGCCCGGCCGCCTTGTGGTGCTGCCGGACGAACCGGTCGACACGGGTCGTGACGAATCGGACGAGTCCCTCGAGCGGCCCGCGTCCGGCGGTCGCGCGCCAGACGAGTGCGAAGGCCGTGATGCAGATGACCTGCCGGACGTATCCGGAGACCGGGCTGTACACGTCGAAGTCGGAGTTCACGAACAGGATGTGGCAGACGTAGACCGTCAGCGACAGGCTGCCGATCGCGGCGAGCGGTGCCAGGACGACGCGGACGATGGTGGACCAGACGGGTGCCGTGACGTGGCCGAGGAGCAGCAACGCGCCGATGACCAGAAGTGAACTGCCCACCGTCGCCATCAGATCGAAGGGCGTGCCCGTGTGCGGCCCCGCTACGCCGAGCCACCACCACGTGCTCGTCGGGTCGTTCCGTCCCCGCCGAACGCGAGGAGCTCGTCGACGATTCCGTCGGTGTCGGGTGCTTCGGCGGACCGGATGTGGTCGAGGCCGCCGAAGGGGTACAAGATCAGCCACGACACCATCTTCGAGGTCAGGATGAGGGCCGCACCCGTGGCGACCAGCCCCAGTGCGGTCTGCCACGCAGTGAGTACCAGTCGGCCGACGACGAGTCCGACGCACACGTACGTCATCCACACGACGGCGGGGAACTCGCCGGTGAACAGGACGTCGGACACGAAGTTCAGTGGTTGGTGCAGGGCCGCGTCGAACGAGAGCTGGGTGTCGAGCCCGTCGGGAAGGTGCGGGCGTATCGCCTGGCTGAGCAGCGGCGCGCCGATCGCGAGCGCGACCGCGGTGAACACCAGCGCACGCGTACTCAGACGGATCAGCGGGATCGCGAGCAGGAACATCGCGGCGTAGTAGCCCAGGATGACCACGCCGTAATCGGAGTCGGTGAAGCCGAGGGACAGTCCGATGAGCGCGATCGTCACCGCCCGGGCCACGAGCGACCAGGAGACGGCTGTCGCCTCGATACCGGGCTTCTGCTGCCTGCGGCGGGACATGAACGCGATGCCGACACCGGCCAGCACCGCGAAGATCGCGGAGGCGCGTCCGGCGGCGAGGCTGAACGTCCACGTCGGGTCGCCGTCGGCGTCGTAGGCCATGAGGGAGTGGACGGCGATCATGCCGAGCACTGCCAGTCCGCGCGCCGCGTCGATCGCGACCAGCCGACTGGTGCCGGTGGGCGGGGTGGTGGGCATGCTCCGGTCGATCGAGGTATCGGGTGTAGTTCTCATGTCAGCTCATCACCGCATCGATAAGTTCGAGTCCCGCGATCTGCGAGTCGTCGGCAGGTGGTCGGATACCGGAGTCGGCGAACCAGTCTCCGTCGGCCTCGGGGCGGGGTCCGACGACCGCAACCCTGCCGTCGCCGAAAGGCACTGCCAAGGCGGCGATTTCGCCGTTTGGATAGGTGGCGATCACGTCCAGGTCCGGGGTTTGGCGTCGCACGTGGAACGTGGCGCCGTCCTGGAAGTAGAGGCTGCGGCGGTCGTCGCGCCAGTCCACCTCGACAAGCGTCGGCCGGGTCGAATCGACCGTCGCGTGGTCGGTGACGATGTACTGGTCGGTGTCGCCCGGCAGCAGGTCGAAGCCCGGGGTGGCCCCCGCGAGGTAGCCGCCGAGACAGAACCCGACGTAGCGTCCGCCGCCGGACACGAATCGACGGACGCGCTTGCTGTGCTTACGCATTCGCCGCCACGCGTGGCCCAGGGTCGCTCCGCCGGGCTGGGCGTACAGCGTGGCCTGCGCGAGGACTTCGTCGGTGAGTGGAAGGGACTCGCGCGGGCCGACGTAGCGCACGTCGAAGTTCCAGCGGCTCGCACGCAGCAGATCGGCAACGGACTGGCGCACCCGGGCAGGGTCGCCCCGCCGCGGTAGACGAGGGCCAGGGGTCGGCCGCCGCTCCTCATCGAACCGCCTCGGCCGGGATCCCTCGCCACCGCGTGTTCGCCGGCAGTTCCTCGCCCTTCATGAGCAGGGACAGCGGACCCAGTTCGGCGCCCGGGCCGACCGTCGCGTCGTAGAGGACGATTGCGCGGGTGCCCACCGTCGCCGCGTCGTCGACGGTGACGACGGACATCTTCATCACGCGGTCCTCGAACAGGTGCGTCTGCATCGACGAGTTCGAACCGATCGCGGCGTCGTCGCCGATCCGGACGAGATCGAACTCGGTGAGGTACGTGGTTCCGATCCATGTGCGGCGACCGATGTCCGCGCCGAATCCGCGCAGCGCCATCGGTAGGAACGGGGTGCCCTTGAGCTGATCGAGAAGTACGGGTACGGCGGCGGCCTCGTAGATCCCGGTGGCGAACTCCGAACGTCGGACGAACTTGTCCCACAAGGGCTCCACTCGCGGCCGGTAGGTGCCGACCATGTTCCGCTTGACTGCGGAGGCGTAGAGCACCACGCCGACTGCGGTGGCCAGTGCGACCAGCGGTGCGACGAGGATCGTCACCCAGATACCTGCCGACCGCGCCGTGAGTGACAGCGCGAGGAGATAGAAGAAGAGACTGACACCGATCAGCGTGGCCGGGAGCGTGATCCGGAAGTACTCGATGAACAGGCGGTGCGCGACGACCGATCGACTCGGCCGGAACGTCTCCGACTCCGCGTAGGTTCCGCTGTCCTGCCGTACCGGCAGGTCGATGGCGGGCGAACCCAGCCATGACGAGTCGGCGGGGACCCGTCCCGGTCGGGAACCGTCAGGACGCCGACGAGAGACCGGTCACCGGTGTGGGTGCCGGCCGGTACGAAGGCCGCGTTGCCGACGAACGCGCGATCACCGACGGTGGTGCGGTCGAAGGCCACCCACCCGTTGCAGAACGACGAACCGCCGACACTTGCCATGTCGGCAACGAAGCTCTCGGTGCCGATCGTCAGAAGGTCGGGATCGATGTGCGCAGCAGTCGATACCTCGGCGCCGCGGCCGACCTCGGCGCCGAGCAGGCGCAGCCACGGACCCGTGTACAGGGTCGCGTACAGGGAGCCTGTGTAGGTCAGGCTCATCAGGAAGAGCTTGTCCGTCATCCACTTTCGTATGCCGAGGCTCGAACGTGCGTTGTGGATCCCCACCGGGGGAGCATCCAGGAACAGCTTCTTGCCGAGTACCACCGCGACACACACGCTGAGGACGTAGACCGAGCCCGACAGGAGAGTGGCGATGAAGGCCCAGATCATTCCCCACTCGAGCAGCACGTACCAGACGAGGACGAGGCTGGGGACCAGCGTTGCGATAGCGATGAATTCGAGCGTCGCGAGACCCAGCACGGCCAGTGCCTGTAGCCCGACGGACCAACGTCCCGGTGTCCGAGCCGCGGCCATCGCCTCGACCGCGGGGTCGAGTTCGGTGACGGGCAGCGGCGGGGAACCGGCCCAGCGTTCGCCGGGGGAACCCCGCGTCCCTGGTCGATCACCGACTGATCGGCGAGCATCGCACCGGACTCCATGCGGGCGCCGGGTTCGAGGACACAGTTCGCGCCGATGAAGGCGTGGTCCTCGACGACGATGTCCCCGACGACGATCCAACCGGACTCGACACGCCAGGACTGCAGATCCGTGTTGTAACCGACCGACACCCCCTCGCCGATCCGGACCATCGCCGGGAACGGGATCGAACTGGTGCCGATCTCGGTATCGCGACCGACGCGGGCGCCGAGGGCGCGCAGGAACGGTGCCATCAATGGCGAGCCGGCGAGCACCGGCGCCGGGGAGAGCGCCAGCATCCGATCGATCATCCACAGCCGCAGGTACGTCGCCCCCCACAGCGGATAGCGGCCCGGGCGGATACCCCACGAGAGCGGGCGCACCAGCAGCACGGGCAGGATCCACCGCACACCCAGATAGGTCGGGACGGTTGCGATCAGCAGGTCGCGGAGCATCGCGAAGTTCGGATGGCCGCCGTGGATGCTGTAGACGATCGAGACCGGCAGGGTGACGATCAACAGCATGCCGAGCAGGACCATTCCCTGGACCGCGCCGGCGCGGGCGATGCGAAGAGTGTCGTGCGACAGCGGGGTCGGCCGGTCTTTCGCGGCTGCGGCACTGTCGGACTCTGGCGCCGCGTCGAGCGCCGCGGCCAGGCCGCGCACGGTCGGTGTCGTGTAGATGTCACGCAGACTGACAGTGTCGGCCTCCAACTCCCGAAGCGCGGAAACGAGTTTCGCGGCCGCCAACGAGTGGCCACCGAGCTCGGTGAAGAAGTCCGCCTCGACCGACAGCGCGTCGACATCGACACCGAGGGTCGCCGCCCACACGATGCGGACACGATGCTCACGCTCGGTCCGCGGCGGCAGGACGGGACCCACCGCATGCAGGGTGCGCCGCTGTCCCGGCGCGGGCAGTCGCGACCGGTCCACCTTGCCGCTGGGCATGGTCGGGAGTTCGCCGACGATGTCGACGAAGGCCGGGACCATGTACTCGGGTAGACGGAGGTGCAGTGCCTCGAGGAGTCGCGAGATCAGCGCGTCGCCGTCGTCCTCGGCGATGTGCGCGGCGCGGGCAGCACCGGAACGCAGGACGACGTACGCGGCCAGCTCCTGGCTGCCCGACACGTCGGCCAGGGCCACAACGGCACTGGCGATCTCGGAATCCTCGAGGAGGATGCTCTCGATCTCTCCGAGATCCACCCGGTGTCCGCGGATCTTGATCTCGCTGTCGGCGCGGCCGAGGTACTCGATCTCACCGTCGGGGGCGATTCGGCCGAGGTCACCGGTGCGATAGAGCTTTCCGCCGTTCGGGGCGTCGGCATGATCGATGAAGCGATCCGCCGTCTGTTCCGGCCGGCCGACGTAGCCGCGCGCGAGGCCGGGACCGCCGATGCAGATCTCGCCGACCTCCCCGTCGGCGACGGGGAGTCGTTGCTCGTCGAGGATGATCACCGAGTATGTGGGCAGCGGCCTGCCGATCGTGACGGGGCGGCCGGGCACCAGCTCGGTCCAGGTGGCGGTGACGGTGGCCTCGGTGGGGCCGTACGTGTTGAGGATGCGGCGCCCCGGTCGACCCCAGCGTTCGACCAGTTCGCCGGGGCATGCCTCGCCGCCGACGAGAATGCTGCGCAGCGCGGGAAGGTCGCGGGGGAGGGTGGCCAGGAGCGTGGGGACGCAGTACAGCACCGTGATCTGCTGCTCGTCGAGGAAGTCCGCGAACTCGGCGCCGAGCCGGCCGGAGTCGGTCGGTCCGGCGACAAGGGTAGCGCCGCGCGCCCAGGTGGGCCAGATCTCCTCGATCGAGAAGTCGAACGAGATCGTCATGCCCTGGTAGACGCGGTCCGTCGGACGCACGTCGTAGACGTCGGGTACGACGTCGAGGAAGTTGCAGATGCTCGACTGCATGATCTCGACGCCCTTCGGCTGCCCCGTCGAGCCGGAGGTGTAGATCACGTAGGCGGTCGGGTCCACGGAGGCGTCCACGTCGATGCGCGGCCGATCGGCCGGGTAGCTCTGTAGAAGTGAAGTAGCAGAGTCGATTTCGATTCGAGGAAGCTCGAGTGGTGCGAGGGTGTCGGCGAACGACCCGCCGGTCAGGACGAGATCCACGCCTGCGTTGGACGTGATGTAGTCGATGCGGTCGCGCGGCGCGCCCGGGTCGATCGGGACGAATGCGGCGCCGGCCTTGAGTGTCGCGAGCAGTGCGACATACGTCTCCGGCGAGCGTTGCAGGAGGATGGCCACGCGGGCGCCGAATCCGATGCCATGTTCGATCATCATGTGCGCCAATTGATTTGCCCGCATGTCGAGCTCTGCGTAGGTGAACCGGTCCGCACCGCACTCGAGCGCGGTCGCGGACGGCGTCCGGTCGCACGCGTCCTCGAAGACGTGATTCAGGCGACGTCGGGGAGCCCCCACTCCTGACAGTGCCTGCGTGCCGGCCGGTTCCGTGGTGGCCACGCGGTACATCGATCCCCACCCCTCATCGACGCTCCCGGGCTGCGAACGCAACCACCAGAGCAGTCGGTCGTTACCAACTCGATCTGGACCCGAGTTCCGAACGTTACCGGTGCCCGATCTCGACGGAATCGGTAGCGAAAGCACACATTTCGCCCACTCTTGGGCCTGCGCCGAGAGGCACTGCATGACAGTCCGTTTGACAAACCAAGTGATTGGTCGGCCCGGTCAAGCGCATATCGAGGCCCTCGCGACCGCGTCGCAATGTGAGTTACACGCGTGTCGGATGCCGCAACTGCGTGACTGCCGCGAAGCCGGCACGTCCGAGAGGTGGCGCTCGGTTCACCCCGCATTTCATCCCGCCCTCTGGTCAAATTGTGATGGCAGTCACCGATCGTCGTCTGTCAACGACCAGGACGCGTCCGCGAGGGCGAGGGCGAGAGGGTGCAGATGTTGAATCGACGGGGATTCCTGATGGGCGCGGGCGCGGCTCTCACGATGGCCGCGGTTCCGGCTACGGCGTCGGCGTCGGAACCGGCTCCCTTGGCGCTCGTCTACCGCGGGCCGGCGTCCCTGCCGGGATGTCCGGAGGCGGTCGCGACGCTGCTCCGGAACTCCCCGCGTGGCTTCCGGACGGCGTACGTCGGACCCAAGGAGAAGCAGAAGATCACGGCGGCCACGCTGGCCGAGGCAGCGGTCTATGCGCAGCCGGGTGGACCGAGCCTCTCGAAAGGCTGGTCGGCGATGAGTCCGTACGCCGACGTCATTCGACAGTGGGTCGCCGGCGGCGGTAATTACCTCGGATTCTGTCTGGGCGGCTACCTGGCGGGAGCGACGCCGGGATTCAACCTGCTGCCCGGCGACACGTGGCAGTACGTCACCGCCTCGAATGCGACCGTCAAGACGACCGCGCCCGCCCGCATCAACGTGCGGTGGCGGGGCGAAGCGAAGACGGTGTACTTCCAGGACGGCCCGGCCTTCTGGCTCCGACCGGGGGCGTCCGTGGACCTTCTCGCCACCTATGAGGGCGGGCAGCCCGCCGCACTCGTCGCCCCGTACGGGTCGGGGCGGGTGGGCGTCGTCGGTCCGCACCCGGAGGCCGATCAGTCGTGGTTCGGCGGACTCGACAGCGCTGGCGCGATCCACCCCGAACTCGGCTACGACCTCATCGAGTCCGTGATGCGCCGCCCCTGATCGCCGATCAGGCCGCCGCGTCCGGTCGGGCGAGGCGGCGGAGCGCGAGTTCGCTGTACAGCACCGCGCCGTCGGCGAGCACGCCGTCGTCGAACTCGGCGAGCGGCGAGTGGTTGTAGGCCGCCGTCGTCGGATCACGATCGGCGGGGCAGGCGCCGAGGAACACGAACGCGCCCGGGACCTCGTCGAGCACGCGGGAGAAGTCCTCGGAGCCGGTCGCCGGCTGCGGTTGCCACGCGAACCGTTCCGGGCCGTGGACCTCGGCGACCACGTCGGCGACGAACTCGGCCTCGGTGTCGTCGTTGACGGTCACCGGGTACTGCTCCACGTAGTCGACGTCCACCCCGAGGCCGTGCGCGGCCGCGATGCCCGAGCACACGCGGATGATTCCGTCGCGCGCCTTCTCGCGGCTCTCCGGGGAGAAGCTGCGCACCGTGACGTCGAAGCGGGCGTCGTCGGGGATGACGTTGGCGGCCGTCCCGGCATGGAACGAGCCCACCGTGACCACGATCGGGTCGAACGGGGCGAACAACCGCGCCGCGAACGTCTGCAGTGTCGTCACCATCTCGCACGCCGCCGGAATGGGGTCGAGCGTCGCGTGCGGCGCCGAGCCGTGTCCGCCGCGTCCGAGCACCGTCACCCGGACGACGTCGCTCGCCGCCATCAACGGTCCACGGCGGGTGACGAACACGCCGTGCGGCGGCATCGACGCGCTCACGTGCAGCCCGTATGCCGCCACCGGCCGGGAACCGGAAGCGTCCAGCACGCCCTCGGCCAGCATCAGGCCGGCGCCGTCGAAGCCCTCCTCGCCGGGCTGGAACATGAACACGACGTCACCGGCGAGATGTTCGCGCCGCGCGGACAGGAGGTGGGCGGCGCCCGCCAGCATCGAGGTGTGGAGATCGTGGCCGCACGCATGCATCTGCCCGGGGATGCGCGACGCGTACTCGGCGCTGGTGCGTTCGCCGACGGGAAGCGCGTCCATGTCGCCGCGCAGCAGGACCGTCGGCCCCGGCCTGGACCCCCGGAGGACCGCCATGACGGACGTGAGCGCGGAGCCGGTGGTGATCTCGAGCGGTAGCCCGTCCAGAGCGCCGAGAACCCTTTCCTGGGTACGCGGAAGATGCAGGCCCACTTCGGGTTCGGCATGCAGCTTGCGGCGGAGCTGGACCAGATCGTCGTGCAGTGCGCGTGCGTCCTCGGCGAGCGACACGGAGGTCTCCTCTCTCGGCGGTGCCCGCGGTGCAGCGGGTTCAGGCATGATGCACACGACGTGCACAACTCCCCGGCGAAATGCAGGATTCTTTCGTGAGCGAATCGGATCGTCAGAAGTTTGACGGCCTCGACGAGATCGATCTGAGTCTGGTCAACGTGCTCCAGTGCGACCCGCGGGCCTCGTGGTCGAAGGTGGGTGCGGCACTCGGCATAGATCCGGTGACCGCGGCGCGGCGTTGGGCGCGACTGACGGAATCCGGATCGGCGTGGGTCACGGCGCACCCCGCCGGACCTCAGACCGCAGCGCTCGTCGAGGTCGAGTGCGTGGCGGGCGAGGCGGAGGCGACCGCCGAGATCCTGTCCCACCGGCCGCACGTGCTCACGGTCGAGCACACGAGCGGTTCCCGTGACCTCCTGCTGACGGTCAGCGTCGCCGACCTGGGCGCACTGTCCCGGATGGTGCTGCACATCGAGAAGTTGCCGGAATCCGCTCGACCAGAACGCATCTCGTGATCCGTCCGTACGCCATGGGCGGCGACTGGCAGCTCCGGGCGCTCGACGCCGACCAGCGCGGACATCTCGGGTCGCCCGGACGCCGCGGGCAGTCGTCGCCGCGACGGCTGGACGCCACGGACCGGCGGGTGATCACCGCGCTGTTCCGGGACGGCCGGGCGTCTCTCACCGAGATCGCCGCGCACCTCGATTGCAGTGTCAGCACCGCCCGGCGCAGGCTCAACGTGCTGCTCGAGCGGAGCGCGCTGCTGCTGCGCTGCGACGTGGCGCAACCCCTGTCCGGGTGGCCGGTGTCGGTGTGGATGTGGGCGCACGTCCCGGTCGACGAGTGCGACGACGTCGCGCGCCGACTGGTCGCACTGCCCGAGACTCGTGCGTGCCTCGTCCTCACCGGCGCGCCGGCCAACTTCTTCTACTCGGTCTGGGTCCGCTCCCTCGAGGACGTGCACCGCGTCGAACAGCTCCTGCGGCAGATCGTGCCCTCTCTCGAGATCCTCGACCGCACCGTGACACTGCGATTCTTCAAGCGCATGGGGCGCATCCTCGACGAGAGCGGTCGCAGCACCGAGAGCGTGCCGATGGACATCTGGTCGGATCCGGTGGAAGCCGAGTGAACGCCGTGCCTGCCCCCGGGTGCCCGAAGCATGCGCCCCGGCGACTCGTCGGCTCGACGATAGAGTCCTGCCATGCGGAAAGCCCCGCCTGTCGACAAGCCGGCGAAGACGATCACCCGGCCGTCGTATGCGCTCGATTCGGTCGACAACGCCCTGCGTCTGTTGCAACTGCTGCGCGACGTCGGTGCCCTCCGACTCAAGGACGCTGCCGAGGAACTGGGCACCGCGCCGTCCACCGCACACCGACTGCTCGCCATGCTGGTCTACCGCGGGTTCGCGGTCCAGGACGAGAATCGTCGCTACCACCCGGGGCCGGCGATGGGCGTCGGCCCGGCACAGCACGGGTGGACTCGTGAATTCACCGACATCTGCCGCCCCCACATGGACGCCCTGTCGACGGTGACCGGCGAGACGATCAACCTCATGATCCGGGTCGGATCGCAAGTTCGGTTCCTGTATTCCGCCGAGGCGGATTCGATGCTGCGGGTGGGGGACCGGCAAGGGCAGGTACTTCCCGCGGAACGTACCGCGGGTGGGCGGATCCTCCTGGCGGAGCTGCCGCGTCAGACGCTCGAACAGCTGTATCTGCGGCCGGCCGGGAAGAGCCCCTCGAGTCGTCGGAAGCTGTGTACGACGCGGACCGTCGGCTGTCCTTGCGCGAGTTCGAGACGTTCCGCGGCGAACTCCAGGCGGCCCGGGCCGTCGGATTCGCCGTGAACGTCGAGCAGACCGAAGTGGGTGTGGCTGCACTCGGTGTGGCGATACGCAACCGCGGGCGGCGCGCGATCGGGGCGCTCACCGCGGCCGTGCCGACAGCGCGGTACCGGCAGCACCTCGACGGGCGTCTGGTCGGGGAATTGCGATCCGCCGTCCGAGACATCGAAGTCGAGATCGCGCACATAGGCTGAGAACGACCGTCCTCAATTGTTTGGAAGGGGTCGATTTCGATCGGCCCCGTGGCTATCATCGACGATATTGCCGGGGATTGTCGGGAATCCCTCGTTCGGAACCATTCTCGTGGAGGTCGGAATGCCCCTGCCATCCTCGGCGATCGAGCCACTCCATCAGCACGGGCGATTACATACCGACGATGTCGATCTCGCGCAGGCCGTCGTGTCGGAGGTGTACGAACCTCACGTGCTCGAACCTCGGGGCGGAGTCGACTCGATGCGCGACTGAACGCCGTGCAGAACGGATCGCTCACGCTAGGTTATCTGACTTACGGTGTAGGAGCGACAATTACGCTGCCCCCGAGTGAGTATTGGTACCACGTGAACATCACTCTGTTCGGTGGAAGCCGTGTCTCGCGCGGCGATTCGGTCTACGGCGAGACCGCCGCGATGGCGGGTGCGGCGATGCTGGTGCCGCATCATTCGCAGACGATCGAGTGGGATTCCGACACTGCACAGTTCGCGCTCCGGGTGCCGCGGGCGGACATGGAGAGCCACCTCGAGAGTTTGACACAGACTCGAATCTCCGACCCTGTCGATTTCGACCTCGTGGTCGATTTGAATTCGAATGCCGGTAGGGATTGCTGCGGTGTGTCGAATTCATGCGGTCCGAATGGGACGACGAAGGAATTCTCACTCGATACGACAATTCGCGGCGCCATTTGGAATCGTTGACGCTCACGAACCTCGTCATGGCGGCCGGTGGACCGCATCGCGAACTCCTCGACCAGCCGTCCCGGCAGGCCGTTCCCGAGGCGCTGCAACGCGCACTCGACCATGCCCACGATCACGCACGGACCCTGCCGACCTTGGCCGACCTGACGGCGGCGGCCGGCACGAGTGCCCGCACTCTGCAGACTCAGTTCCTGCGACACCTCGGGCGCACGCCGATCCAGTACATCCGGGACGTTCGGCTGCGTGGTGTCCGCGACGATCTGCTGCACCCGTCGTCGCCCGACGTCACGGTCACCGACGTCGCCACGTCGTGGGGGTTCTACAACTTGGGCCGGTTCTCCTCGCTGTATCGGGAGATGTACTCGGAGTCCCCGTCGGAGACACTGCGGCGGTGCCGCGCGTGAGGCTGCGGCGGTGCCGCGCGTGAGGCTGCGGCGGTGCCGCTCGCGAGCCCGCGACGGTGGGGCGTCGTCCGGGTATGTCGACGCCCCACCGGTCGCAGCTCAGATCACCTGCACCACGTGCTTGTATTCCTGGAACTCCTCGAGTGCTCGGTGGCCGTTGAGGCGTCCGAGGCCGCTCTGCTTGTAGCCGCCCTCCTCGAACTGATCGACCACGACTGCCCATCCGTTGGTCCAGACCGTGCCTGCGTCCAGCGCGTCCGCCATGCGCAGACCCCGCGCGCCGTCGCGGGTCCAGACCGACGCGGCGAGCCCGTACTCGGTGGCGTTGCCCATCCGGACGGCGTCGTCCTCGGTGTCGAAGATCTCGAACGTTGCTACCGGGCCGAACAGTTCGCGTTGCACGAGCGGCGACGCGACGTCGTCGACCGCCAGTAGTGTGGGGCGGAAGTAGGCTCCGCGGGAGAGCGCGGGATCGTCGGGGCGTCCGCCTCGGACGAGGACGTCCGCGTCGCCGCTGTGCTCCGCGAGCAGTGCCTCGAGGCGATCTCGCGCCACGATGTCGATCATCGGTCCCATGTGGGAGGTGTCCTGGTCGCCGGGACCGACCTTCACCTGCTCGAGGGCCTGGACGAGCGCCTCCCGCACGCGATCGGCGATCGAGCGCTGGACGAGGATGCGACTGCCCGTCATGCAGAACTGTCCGGTGAACGTCGTGACACCGGCGACGATGGTCCCGACCGCCGCGTCGAGATCGGCGTCGTCGAACACGATCATCGGGGTCTTGCCACCGAGCTCGAAGGGACAGACGCTTGAGGGTGGCCCCGCCGGCCGCCATGATCTGCCGGCCCACCGCGGTGCTGCCGGTGTAGCTCACGGCGTTCACGTCCGGCGACGACACGAGCAGTTTCGCGCCGTCGCTGCCGGATTCGGTGAAGATGTTGAGCACACCGGCGGGCAGGGACGGGCAGTCGGCCAGGAGTTCGGCGAGTCGGGCGTTGACGAGGGCGGTCTGCGCCGCCATCTTCATCACGACCGTGCAACCGGCCGCGAGTGCGGGCGCGAAGGACCGCACCGCCAGCACGACCGGCGAGTTCCACGGCACGATCACGCCCGCGACCCCGATCGGCTCGGACAGCAGCATCGAGTACACGCCGTCGCGAACGCGGCCGCCGCGGCCCGTATCCGTGAGGGCCTGCGCGGCGTAGTAGCGCAGCTTCGACGGGGTGAGGCTGAGCTCGAAGTCGGCCTCGGGCAGGATCTTTCCGTTCTCGCGAGCCAGCAGCATCGCGAGTTCGCCGGAGGCGGCCTCGATCCGGTCCGCCATCTCCTCGAGCACCTTGGCGCGCAGGTGGCGGTCGCGTCGCCATACGTGCGTGGCGAACGTATCCTTGGCGATCCGGATCGCCTCGCGCACCTGCTCGGCATCGGCCTCGTAATAGGTGCCGAGGGGCTCACCGGTTGCCGGCGAGTACGAGGTGCCGGTCGTGCTCGACGGAACCCAGCGTCCGCCGATGTAGTTGCGGGCGGTGTCGGTCCGTAGCGTCGACTCGATCGTCGTCATGTGGTCTTCCTTGTCGCCAGGGTCGAGGCGCTGAGCGCGTTCGACCGGGTGAATCGCACGTGGAGGGGGTCGGGCCCGAACTGGTGCCCGGGCAGGCGCTCGGCCAGCACCGTCACCTGTTCGACGAACTCGCGCAGATCGGCACGGGCCTGCACAGGAATGTCGTCCGAGGCGAACGTGCGGTCCACGAAGAACGCGCCGTTGGGGGCGGTGAGGCGCCGAACCAGGCCAGGACGTCGCGCAGGTGACGTTCCGCGGAGAGGAAGTGGTGCGGGGCGGCTGCCACGGTGAGGATCCCGACGGGCTTGGACCGCAGCGCCTCGTTGGGTAACGCGTCGACGAGCAGTTTGAGCGTGCCGGTGAACGATCCGCGGAACACCGGTGAGGCGAGGACCACCGCGTCCGCGGCCTGCACGCGCTCGATCGCGTCGGCGCCCCAGCGTGCGACGACGGGGTCCGCCGTGGGTTCGGGTGCCAGGCGCTCGACGGCCCAGCCCGGGCATCGCGTTCGCACGTCGTCCTCGATCAGGCCGAGCGCGCGGGCAAGCTTCCCCGGTGGTGTCGGGCTCCCGTAGACGGTGAGAAGTTTCATGCCACAACCACTTTCGGGGTCACTGCCGCAGTCCGGCTTCGCGCATGAGCGGCAGAACCCGCTCGCCGAAGTACTCGAGTTCCTGGACGTAGTCGAGGAAGCCGACCATCATGCCGCCGACGCCGGCCTGCTCCAACTCGAGGAGCTGGTCGACGATCTGTTCCGGCGTGCCGATCAGCGGGTAGCCGCCATAGCCGAGGATGAACCGCTCCTGCATGGCCTTGATCTTGTCGAAGGAGCCGCTCTCGCTGCCCAGTCCGCCGGAGACCTGACGCGCGACGTCCCAGTCGCCCTGTTCGAGGATGTGGTCGAGGAGCTGCTTGGTCTCCTTCTCGGTGTCGCGGCAGATGATGTTGCCGTAGCTGAGGATGCCGAGATCGCTGCCCTGGGCCTGAGCGATCGAGCGCACGCGCGACGCGGTGTCCTTGGCCTCGGCGGGATCGGAGAAGGCGATGAAGTTGAAATCGCATTCGCGAGCGCAGAATTCGAGTCCCGCGGGCGAGTTGCCGGCGTTCACCAGCACCGGGTAGGGCTGCTGGATCGGCTTGGGCGACGAGAACGCGTCCTTGATCTCGAAGAACTCGCCGGTGAAGTTCACACCCTCGCCCTCGGTCCACATGCGCTTGACGACCTCGATCCACTCGGAGCCGTAGCGGTACCGGATGTCGTGCTCGCGCTGGGTGCCGCCGAACATCTCCATCTCGGCCTTGTACCAGCCCATGGTCATGTTGAGTCCGTGACGTCCACCCGAGATGTGGTCGACAGTGACCGATTCTTTCGCGGCGACGATCGGGTGCTTGGTCGGCACGTGAATCGTGGTGAACACCATGATGTTCTCGGTGGCCTCGGCGATGCCGGCGGCCCAGGCGTGAGTCTCGTAGTTGGAGCCGTTGAAGTTCGTCTCACCGCCCATTCCGCGGTAGCGGGCCACGGGGAGCATCGCCTCGAAGCCGAGGCGGTCGGCCAGTTGCGCGATCTTCTTGCCGTGTGCCCAGGTGAGTTCGTACGTGGTCTCGGCGTGCGTGGCCATGAGCCCGTGGCTGACGTTCGAGCCGAAGATGCCGAGCTTCATCCGGTTGTCGTTGAACATCGCGACACCGCTGGCGCGGCGGGCCTCGAGCAGCTCGTCGTGGCTCATCGTCGGGGTGGACATGTCGTTCTCCTCTGCAAGGGGCTGGGGCACCGGCCGTTCTCCGGGTCGGTCGGCGTCGGTGTGCAGCACGGTAGGCAGGCGAATCGCGCCGGAACTATGCGCGAAGCGCAGCCACACTGGCCGCTTTGCGCAGTAAACGGCGCAAGTTCCGCATAGGAGAATTCTGTGGGCCTGAGCCGGTGCGCCTACGTACGTTGGGGCGGATGTCGCACGCGAGTGCTCACGAGGAGAGTCCATGACTGCCGCCGAAACCCATGAACCCGAGCTGGATCAGCTGTACGCCGATTTCGCTGCCGAGAACCTCAATCCGCTGTGGACGCAGCTGGGCGACCTGATGCCGACGGCGCCGAAGTCGAAAGCCGTTCCGTACGTGTGGAAGTGGTCCAGGCTGTACCCGTTGGCGAAGCGCGCCGGCGACCTGGTCCCGGTGGGGCGCGGTGGCGAACGCCGCGCGATCGCGTTGGCGAACCCCGGCCTCGGAGGTGTCCCGTACGCGACGCCCACCCTGTGGGCGGCCATCCAGTACCTGGGTCCGCGGGAGACCGCGCCGGAGCACCGCCATTCGCAGAACGCCTTCCGATTCGTCGTCGAGGGGAAGGGGTGTGGACGGTCGTCGACGGCGACCCGGTCGCGATGCGCCGCGGCGACTTCCTGCTGACGCCGGGCTGGGCGTTCCACGGCCACCACAACGAGACCGACCACCCGATGGCGTGGATCGACGGGTTGGACATCCCGTTCGTGAACTACACCGACACCGGGTTCTTCGAGTTCGGCTCCGACGGCGTGACCGACACATCGACGCCGGATGTCTCACGCTCGGAACGACTCTGGGCGCATCCAGGGCTACGGCCACTGGTCGGTGTCGGTGCGCGGACGAGTTCCCCGATCGCCTGCTACCGATGGGAGCACACCGACGCGGCGCTGCGCGAGCAGCTGGCCCTCGAGGACGAGGGCTACCCGGCCACGTCCGAGCCCGGTCATGCCGCCGTGCGGTACACCAACCCGACCACCGGTGGGGACGTGATGCCGACGATCCGTGCCGAGTTCCACCGCCTGCGTCCCGGCACGTCGACCCGCACGCGCCGCGACGTCGGTGGGACCGTGTTCCAGGTGTTCGAGGGCGAGGGCCGCTTCCTGCTCGGTGAGCAGTCGCACGTCGTCGCGAAGGGCGACATGATCGTCGTTCCCTCGTGGGTGCCGTGGTCTCTCGAAACCGGCGGCGGTATCAGATCTTTTCGCGTTCTCCGACGCACCGATCGTGGAGCGTCTGCACTTTCATCGCACTCATATTTCCGAAGGAGCCTGAGCCCCATGCGTCTTGCCACTCTTCGTCGCGGCGGCGGCACTGTCGCCGTCCGAGTCGACTCCGACAACGTCGCCACCGTGATCGAGGGCTACGCGGATCTGTCCGCGCTGCTCGACGATCCGAACTGGAAGGCCGTCGCCGAGAACGCGTCCGGAGCGGCCGTCGACCTGACCGATGCCGACTACGCGCCGGTGGTGCCGAGCCCGGGGAAGATCGTGTGTGTGGGCCTGAACTACGGCACGCACATCAAGGAGATGGGCCGTGAGATGCCCGAGTACCCGACGCTGTTCTCGAAGTTCAAGGAAGCGCTCACCGGCCCGTACGACGATGTGATCGTCCCGGCGTACGCCGCGTCGCAGCTGGACTGGGAAGCCGAGCTGGCGGTCGTCATCGGCAGGCGGGCGTACCAGGTGCCCGAGGCGGACGCGGACGCCTACATCGCCGGCTACTCGGTGATCAACGACTACACGATGCGCGATTACCAGTACCGCACGCTGCAGTGGGATCAGGGCAAGACGTTCGAGAAGACCAGCGGCTTCGGGCCGGTCCTCGACACCGACTACAAGCTCGGCACCCGCATCGAGACGCGGCTCGAAGGCGAGGCCATGCAGTCGGCCACCACCGACGATCTGGTCTTCACGCCGGCCAAGCTGGTCGACTACATCTCGCACATCGTCACGCTGCAGCCCGGTGACGTCATCATCACCGGGACGACCGGTGGCGTCGGACATGCGCGCAAGCCCGCGCGCTACATCGGCAACGGCGATACGGTCGAGGTGAGCATCGAGGGTCTCGGCTCGGTGCGCAACAAGACCGTCGTCGAGTAGGAGCGTCGTGGCCTTCAACGATCTGGACCTGGCCGAGCGGCTGAACATCGCGCGCGAGGGAACGGCGTACTTCGCGCAGCGGCTCGCGGCGCTGTCGGACTCGGAGTTCGACGACCCGACCTTGCTCGAGGGGTGGACTCGGCGGCATCTCGTGGCGCACGTCGGCTACAACGCCGCCGCGCTGTGCCGGATCCTGGACTGGGCGGCGACCGGCGTCGAGACACCGATGTACGAGTCGGTGGAGCAGCGGGCCCGGGAGATAGACGAGGGTGCAGCGCTCAGTGCCGGGTCGCTGCGGAACCTGTTCGCCGAGAGGGCAGCTCAGCTCGACGAGAAGTGGCGGACCCTGCCGGACGAGGCGTGGACCGCGCAGGTCCGGACGGCCCAGGGGCGGATGGTGCCGGCGTCGGAGACGGCGTGGATGCGCAGCCGTGAGGTGTGGATTCACACCGTCGACCTCGGCAACGGCGGGCGCTACGAGGATCTCCCGGACGTGGTGCTCGACTCGCTGCTCGACGACATCGTGGGGGTGTGGCGGCGCAAGGGCGAGGGCGCGGGGCTGGTCCTCGAGGTCGACGGACGACGGTTCGTAGTCGTGCAGGAGGGCGCGCCGGTGACCGACACCGTCACGGGACCACTCGCGGCGGTGGTGCGATGGGCGTCCGGGCGCGGGGCGACCGGGTTGACAACGGGTTCGGCCCTACAACCGCCTCGCTGGCTGTAGGGCCGAACCCGGATATTGCCGTTGGTGATTCAGCGTTCCACCGGAACGTGCCCGGTGACGATGCGGTGGATGAGCCGGGCGGCGGTGCGCGCGGTGCGGTTGTCCACGTCGATGGTCGGGTTGAGTTCGGCGACGTCGACCACCGCGAGCTTCCCGCTCGTGGTCACCCGATCGCACACCCGCTGGATGATCTCGAGCGGCACACCGTAGGCCGCGGGTGCGCTGACACCGGGCGCGACAGCGGCGGGAAGGACGTCGAGGTCGATCGTCAGGTACACGATGTCGACGTCGTCGAGGAAGTCGGTGAGGAACTCGTCGACCCGCGCCCGATCGGCCACGCCGCAGTGCTCGTCGAGGAGGTACCGCACGCCGAGGCGGTGCGCGGTCTCGAACAGCGTGTTGGTGTTGCTCGGCTGGCTGATGCCGATCACGTCGTAGCGGTGGCTCGCCCCCGCGGCCGCCTCGGCCTCGGCGATCTGCCGGAACGGCGTACCCGAGCTCGGCACCACGTCGGAGCGCAGATCGAAGTGCGCATCGAGGTTCAGGATCCCGAGCCGGGGATGCTGCGCGCGCAGCTGCGCGTCCGCGACACCCAGGTAGGTGCCGTACGCCACCTCGTGACCGCCGCCGAGCACGATCGGCAGACGCCCCGAGTCGAGGGCAACCCGCACGGCCCGGCCGAGCGCTTCCTGGCCCGCTTCGAGCTGATCGCCCGTCACGGCGACGGTTCCCGCGTCGGACAGCGCCGTCTCGTTCTCCAGTGCCATCGAGGACAGCGCGCTGCGGAGCGCGTCGGGACCGGCGGCGGCACCCTGACGGCCCTTGTTGCGGCGCACGCCCTCGTCGCTCGCGAACCCGATCAGGACCGTGCCGGCCCCGGCGCCCGGGCGGTAGGGGTGACGGCCTGGTGCCAGCGGAGGTGCTCCGGTCCGGTGCCGTCGGTCCGGCCGGACCACGGGCGGGGTGCGATGTCGACGGTGATGTGGTCGGTCATGTCAGATCCCTATGGTCGATCAGTTCGTGGACGTCGTGAGGACGCCGTTCTTGAACACCTCGCGGATGAGCGGCACACCCGGGCGGTAGGCGAGGTGCAGGTACGACGGCGCGTCGAGGGCGATCGCGTCGGCCCGGGCGCCGATGCGCAGGCTGCCGACGTCCTCGCGCTGCAGCGCACGGGCGCCGCCGGCGGTCGCGGCCCACACGGCCTCGGCCGGCGTCATGTGCATGTCGCGCACGGCGATGGCGACGCAGAACGGCAGGCTCGTGGTGTAGCAGGTGCCGGGGTTGCAGTCCGCGCCCAGCGCGACCGTGACACCGGCGTCCAGCAGCGCGCGGGCGCCGGGGTACTGGTTGCGGGTGGAGAAGTCCGCGCCGGGGAGCAGCGTCGCGACGGTGTTGCTGCCGGCGAGTGCGTCGATGTCGGCGTCGGTGACGTAGGTGACGTGGTCGACCGAGGCCGCACCCATCTCGACGGCCAGCTGGACGCCCGGGCCCTCGCCGAGCTGGTTGCCGTGCACGCGGGGGATCAGCCCGTGCGCGACGCCGGCGGTGAGGACGGCGCGCGACTGCTCGAGATTGAACGCGCCGCGCTCGCAGAACGCGTCGATCCACTTCGCGTACGGAGCGCACGCCGGGATCATCTCGTCGATGGCCATCGCCACGTACTCGTCGGCGCGGCCCGCGTACTCCGGCGGCGGCACGTGCGCGGCCAGCAGGGTGACCTCGTCGGTGAACCGGCCCGCGACCTGCACGCTGCGCAGCTCGTCCCGCGCGCTCTGGCCGTAACCGCTCTTGATCTCGACCGTGGTGCTGCCCGAGCGCAGCGACTCGTCGAGCAGTCGCTGCACGTTCGCGGCGAGCTGCTCGTCGCTCGCGGCCCGCGTCGCCTCGATGGTGGTGCGGATGCCGCCCGCGGCGTACTTCTCGCCCGACATGCGGGCCGCGAACTCCTCGGCCCGCTCGCCCGCGAACACCAGGTGCGAGTGGCTCTCGACGAAGCCGGGCAGCACGGCCCGTCCGCCGAGGTCGTGGCCGGCGTCGGCCGCCGGGGCGTCCGCGGAGTCACCGACCCACGCGACCACGCCGTCCTCGAAGACGACCGCTGCGTCGTGTCGGACACCCAGCGCCCCTTCGCCCAGCGCGGGGTCGTTGGTGACGAGGGTTCCGATGTTCGTCAGTGCGGTGGTCCGGGGACCGGTCGTGGTCACGTGAGGCTCCTAGGTGACTGTCGTGAGGGGGAATCGGTGGTCGGTGCCCGGTCTCAGACCCGGCTGTCGACCATGGCGGTGTGGGCGGGGTAGATCATCTCGGCGGGCGCCTTGTTCGTGCGCTTGGCGACCGGGTAGTAGATCAGGCCGGTGAACACGATGCCGACGATCCACGAGATGTCCGCGCCGCCGAGCATGTCGGTGAACGGGCCGGTGTACATCTTCTGCGCGAGGAACGGGATCTGGGCGACCACACCGACGGCGTAGACGAGCAGGGCCGGGACGTTCCAGGCTCCGTAGCGGCCCTTCGGGTCGTAGAGCGCCGGGATGTCGATGCGTTCCTTCGAAATCAGGTAGTAGTCGATCAGGTTGATCGCGCTCCACGGCGTGAACACCATGAGCAGCACCAGGACGAAGTTCTTGAAGTTGGCCAGGAAGTCCGCACTCGCCGCGATCGCGATGAACATCGAGACGACGGTGAAGCCCAGGATGTACGCCGTGCGGGCCTTCGTCGAGATCTGCGTCCGGCCGTCGAACGCGGTGACGGTGGTGAGGATCGACATGAATCCGCCGTACGCGTTGAGGACGTTGACGGTCAGCTTGCCGACCACGATCACCAGGTAGATCAGGAACGCGATGATCGCGGGGCCGGCGAGGTCGCCCATGAAGCCGACCTGGTTGCCGAGGAACGCGTCACCCGCGACGGCGGCGGTGAGCGCGCCGAAGGTCATCGACCACTGCGATCCGACGACGCTGCCGAGGAAGGTCGACCAGAACGTGGTGCGCTCGCTGGTCGTGCGCGGGAGGTAGCGGGAGTAGTCGGCGACGTAGGGGCCGAACGTGAGCTGCCATCCGGCGCCGAGGGAGATCGCCAGCAGGAAGGTCACGATGTCGAAGTCGACAGTGCCGACGTAGTTCGCGACGTCGTACTCGAGGAACAGCCGGACGGCGAGGTACGTGAAGCCGATGACGCCGACGATGGTCGCGATGCGGCCGACGATGTGGATCATCTTGTAGCCGGTGACGGCGACGAACGCCGTGAGCAACCCGAAGATCACGATGCCGACCGTGGCGTTGTCGATGCCGAGCACCTTGCTCACGGCCTGGCCGGCCAGGACCGAACCGGTGGCGGCGAAGCCGAGGTACATCAGGATCACGAGAATCAGCGGGATGACCGCGCCCTTGACGCCGAACTGGGCGCGGCTCGAAGATCATCTGCGGCAGACCCATGCGGGGGCCCTGCGCCGAGTGGAGCGCCATCACTGCGCCGCCGAAGACGTTACCGATCAGCAGGCCCAGGATGGCCCACAGCGCGTCGGCGCCGAACACGACGGCCAGGGCGCCGTCGACGACGGCGGTGATCTGCATGTTCGCGCCGAACCAGAGCGTGAACTGGCTACGAGGAGTGCCGTGGCGCTCGTTGTCGGGGACGACGTCGATGGTGCGCCGCTCGGGGGTGAGGAGCACCTCGGATGTGCTGCCGTCGTTTGTCATGAAGCCTGTTCTTTCTGCGTTGATCCCACCGTGCGGCGGGGTCGACTTCCGGGGGTGATGCCCACCTTCTTCGTGCTTGTGCGCTGGATCACGCCATATCAGTGCAAAATGTATAGGCCTGTATATACAGGTCTGTCAACATTCGGCTTGTCCCGGATTGTTTCGCCTGGTCGTTGGTCAGAAGCCCTTCCCCGGATTCATCAGACCGAGCGGATCGAACGCGGCCTTCACCGCGCGATGGATGTCCAAACCCGCCTCTCCCACTTCCAGCGCGATCCAGCGCCGCTTCAGCACGCCGACGCCGTGCTCACCTGTCAGGGTGCCACCGAGTTCGAGAGCGCGTCGGAACACCTCGTCGGCGGCCGCCCACACGGCGTCCGGGACCGAGCCGTCCGCCAGGCGGTCGAACACGAACGTCGGGTGCAGATTGCCGTCGCCGGCGTGCGCGACCGTCATGACCGTCACCCCGTGGCGTCGCGAGATCTCCTCGATCGACTCGACCATCTCGGGCAGCCGCGAGCGCGGCACTCCGACGTCCTCGACCAGGCACTGCCCGAGTCGCTCGGCCGCCGGATACGCCAGCCGGCGAATCTCGAGCAACTGCGCCGACTCGGCAGGATCCCGGGACAGTGCGACGAAGTCGGCCCCGGCCTCGGAGAAGTGCCGCTCGATCGCGGCGGCCGCCTCGTCGGCGTCGGGCCCGTCCGCCTGCGCGATGAGCATCGCCTCGGTGCCGGACTCGAGCCCGATGCGCTTCCACTCGTCGATGGCCACCAGCGTGGCGCGGCCGATCAGCTCGAGCAGGCTCGGCCCGATGCCCGCGCGCACCACCGCGGCGACGGCGTCCGCGGCCGCCCGCAGCGAGCCGAAGCTGCCGACGATCGTCGCCGGTTCCCGGGGCGGGCGCGGACGCAGGCGGACGGTCGCGCTCGTGACGATGCCCAGGGTGCCCTCGGAGCCGACCATCAGGCCCGTGAGGTCGTAGCCGGCGACGCCCTTGACGGTGCGGTGTCCGGTCCGCAGGATGCGGCCGTCGGCCAGCACCACCTCGAGTCCGAGCACCGAGTCCCGGGTCACGCCGTACTTGACGCACCGCAGGCCGCCCGCGTTGGTGGCGATGTTCCCGCCGATCGTGGAGATCTGGAAGCTGCTCGGATCGGGGCGTACATCAACCCGTGCTCGGCGGCCGCGCGATCGAGGTCCGCGTTCACCACGCCGGCCTGCACCACCGCGAGCTGATCCGCCGCGTTCAGTTCCACGACGGTCCGCATGGCGGCGGTCGACACCACGAGACAGCCGTCGATCGCGGTGGCGCCGCCGGCCAGACCGCTGCCCGCGCCGCGGGGACCACCGGAACACGATGGGCGGTAGCCCATTTCATGGCGGCGGCGACGTCCTCGGTCGAGTCCGCGATCAGCACGGCCAGGGGCCGGCCGGGTATCGCGAGGTGCGCCTCGTCCCGGGTGTAGGCGTCCATGACGTCGGGATCGGTGACGAGTCGACTCGAGCCGAGGGCGTCGGCGAGCGCGGTGAGGGACATCGGTGTTCCTTGTCTCGGCGGTCAGTGATCGGTTGCGCGTCCGGCCAGTTCGTCCACGGCGGCGAGCACCGCGTCCTCGGCCGCGCGTTCGCCGACGGTCACCCGCACGCCCTCGCCTGCGAAGGTGCGGACGGACACGCCGTGCGCCACGCAGGCCGCGTCGAGTGCCGTGGCCCGCTCACCCAGTGGAATCCACACGAAGTTTCCTCCGCTGGAAGGGGTTTCGATTCCCCGAGCGGCAAGACCCGATCGGAGGTGTCGGCGTCCCGAGTGTACCGACTCGACGATCCGGTCGGTGTGCCCGGAGTCGGCGAGCGCGGCGCACGCCGCGGCCTCGGCGACCGAGCTCAGACCGAACGGCGGCGCGGCGGCGTGTAGCGGGGCCGCGATGGCGGAATCCGCGATCGCGTATCCCACACGCAGGCCCGCGAGTCCGTAGGCCTTCGAGAAGGTCCGCAGCACCACCACGTTCGGGTACTCCCGGAGCAGTGCCACGCCGTCGACCTGTTCCACGGCGAACTCCCGGTAGGCCTCGTCGAGGATCACCAGGACGTCGGACGGCACGCCGTCCAGGAGTCGACGCAGCTCGGTCTCGGTAAGTTCGGTGCCCGTCGGATTGTTCGGGTTGCACACCAGGACCGCGCGGGTGCGCGGAGTCACCGCCGCGATCATCGCGTCGACGTCGTGGCGGTGCTGCGCGTCGAGAGGCACCGGAACCGCTGTGGCGCCGGCGATCCCGATGAGGATCGGGTACGCCTCGTAGCTGCGCCACGCGTGGACCACCTCGGTGCCCGGGCCCGTGAACGCCGTGAGGACCTGCTGCAACAGCGCCAGTGAACCGGCGCCCGTCAGCACCGCGTCCGTCGGCACGGACAGTCGCTCGGCGAGGGCCGCCACCAGGTCGTCGGCGAACAGCGTCGGGTACAGATGTCCGTGCGCGCCGGTGCGGGCGATCGCCTCGGCGACGGCCGGGGACGGGGCGATGGTGGACTCGTTGCTCGACGCGCGCCAGCGCACCGTCGCCGCCCCCGAGGCCCTCGAATACGTGGGCAGCGCCTCGATCTCGGGACGCGCGCGGGGAGGGCGATCGGACGGGTCACTGCAGGGTTCCGATCTCCTGCTCGACGGCGGCGACCAGCGCGCCGGACGCCGCGAGTGCGACCGCCTGCTCGATCTCCGGCGAGAGGAACCGGTCGGTGCCCGGACCCTGGACGCGCTCGCGGAGGGTGCGGACCACCGCGCCCGTTGCGGGTCCGGGCAGCAGCGGGGCGCGCAGGTCGATTCCCCGTGCTGCGGTGAGGATTTCGATGGCGAGGACGCGGGTGAGGCCGTCCAGGGCGCGGCGCAGCTTCCGGGCGCCGGACCAGCCCATCGAGACGTGGTCCTCCTGCATCGCCGAGGACGGGATCGAGTCGACACTGGCCGGTGCGGCCAGGCGCTTGAGCTCGGAGACCACCGCGGCCTGGGTGTACTGGGCGATCATGAGTCCGCTGTCCACGCCGGGTCGTCGGCGAGGAAGGGCGGCAGACCGTGGTTGCGGGAGACGTCGAGGAACCGGTCGGTGCGGCGCTCGCTGATGCTCGCGACGTCCGCGGCGATGATCGCGAGGAAGTCGAGGACGTAGGCCACGGGGGCGCCGTGGAAGTTGCCGTTCGACTCGACGCGGCCGTCGAGCGTGACGACCGGGTTGTCGACCGCCGACGCGAGTTCGCGGTTCGCCACCGTGCGGGCGTGCTCGACGGTGTCACGCGCGCCGCCGGCCACCTGCGGGGCGCAGCGCAGCGAGTAGGCGTCCTGCACGCGGGTGTCCTCGGGTCCGGCGTGGCTCGCGACGATCGGGGAGCCGGCGAGGATCCGGGACATGTTGGCGGCTGCGTCGGCCTGACCGGGATGCGGGCGCAGCGCCTGCAGATCGGCGGCGAACACACGGTCGGTGCCGAGCAACCCCTCGACGCTCATTGCAGCCGCGATGTCGGCGAGCTTGAGCAGGTGGTCGAGATCGGTGACGGCGAGCGCGAGCTGGCCCAGCATTCCGTCGGTGCCGTTGATGAGGGCGAGGCCCTCCTTCTCGGCGAGGACGACGGGGCTGAGACCGTGCTCGGCGAGCGCAACGGCCGCGTCGACGAGCCGACCGTCCGCGGTGCGGACCGTGCCCTCCCCGGTCACCGCGAGGGCGACGTGCGCGAGCGGCGCGAGGTCGCCGGAGCAGCCGAGGCTGCCGAACTCGTGGACCACCGGGGTGATCCCGGCGGTGAGCAGGTCGGCGTAGGCCTGGGCCACCTCGGGTCGCACGCCGGTGCGACCGGTGGCGAGCGTGGACAGGCGCAGCAGCATGAGGGCGCGGACGACCTCGCGTTCGACCTCGGGGCCGGAGCCGGCCGCGTGCGAACGAACCAGGCTGCGCTGCAGCTGGGTCCGCAGGTCCTGCGGGATGTGGCGGGTGGCCAGGGCGCCGAAGCCCGTCGAGACGCCGTATACCGGACGCGGGTCGGCCGCGAGGTCCTCGATGCGGCTGCGGGAGCGCGCGATCTCGGCCAGAGCCTCGTCGGTGAGGTGCACGCCGTGGCCGTGACGTGCGACGTCGACGACATCCTGGATCGAGACGGGTCCGAGGCCGACGGCGACGGTGGACTGGGCGGTGAGGGTCATGGAGGCTCCGGAAGCGTGAATGGCCCGGCCGCCGGAGGGGGAGCGGCGGCCGCGAACAGGGAAGGGTCTCGTATACGAGACCACAGTCTCGTATGTAAGACAAGCGGAGATGGGGGTCGGCGGGTATCACCGTGGCGGTGTGCCGGCTCAGGACTCCATCGACTCTTCGAGCATCCGATCGCTGAGGCTGTCCGAGAAGTGGTCGGCGGCGTCGGTGACCAGTCGGGCCAGGTCGGTCGTCGATTCCTCGGCGTGCGAGCCGGTCAGATAGGCGAGGCCCAGCGCGGCCACCGGCCGACCGTCCCGCGTCACGACCGGGCTGGCGATACAGGTGATGCCGTTGGTGGTGGAGTCGCGCTCCACCGCGTAGCCGAGCTCGCGATCCGTCCGCAGCAGGGCCCGCAGGTCGTCCAGCGACGTCGGCCCGGCGCCAGTCCGGGTCGGCCAGCTGTAGCCGGCGTAGAGGGCACTGAGCTGCTCGGGATCGAGACGCGCGAGGATCGACCGTCCGACGGCGGTCAGGTGTGCGGGCAGTCGCGTGCCCACCTCGGTCACCAGGCGCACGCCGGGCTTGATCGGCTCGCGCTTGTCCAGGTAGATCACGTCGGTCCCCTGCAGGACCGCCAGGTGTGAGGTCTCGTCCGCGGCCTGCGTGAGGGCGACCATGTGGCGTTGCCCCTCGCGGTGCAGCGGGCCGGAGCGCATGTACGACGCCCCCACCTCGAACGCGGAGACGCCGAGCGTCCACGCCCGCTGATCGGGCCAGTACGCGACGAAGCGCCGGTCCCGCATCACGTTGAGCAGGTGGTGCGTGGTGCTCTTGGGGAGATCGAGGGCGCTCGAGATCTCGGTCGCGGCCATCGGCACACCGCGCCGGGCGAGCAGGTCGAGCACGTCGAGCACTCGCTCCGCGGACTTGACCCGGCTCGTCGACATCGAACGTCCCCTTCTGATCCCGACCCGATCGGTCGGCGTGCCGGGTCATTGTCTCGAATACGAGACCGCGGCACCAAACTGCTCAGTTCCGGCTGTCCTCGGTGGGCGAGGGGGCGGTGCGGCCCAGTTCGGCCGACAGTCGCGCGCAGCGCTCGACGAGCACCTGTCCGTGCTGGGCGCAGAGGTCGTCGTCGAGGCGGAACGTGGGTCCCACGACGCTCAGGGCCCCCACGATCCGGCCGATGGCGTCGTAGATCGGGGCGGCCACACCGGTGGAGTGGTCCTCGATCGTGTCGTGGGCGATGGCGTAGCCGTGCGCACCCACCTCGCCGAGGAGGGCGGCGCCCACGGCGGTTCCCCGCAGCGGCACCGTCTGCCCGACCCAGCCCATGTGCCGGATGGCGTGGGTGCCCTCGATCTGCCCCAGATACAGAGCCGTTCCCCGAGGCCCGGGAGCCGACAGATACGTCGACTCCCGGGTGATCTCGGCGATCTCGGCCATGGCAGGCTGCGCGCGGACGAGGAGCTGGTTGTCCGCGATGGCCTTCGCGCCGATCTGCAGCAGTCGCGGACCGACCCGGTAGACGTTGTCCTCGCCGCGGAGGACGAACTCGGTCTGCTCGAGGCTGCGGATCAGGCGCAGCGCCGTGCTGGTCGCCAGATCGGTCGTCTTCGCCGCGTCGGCGAGGGTCAGCCCGCCGTGCTCGATGATCGCGCCGAGCAGTTCGAAGGTGCGACTGACACTGCGTGTCACGTCACCGGGGGCCATGCTTGTCTCCCATGCCGAGGGCGTCGACCGATCGGTCGACCGTGCGGTGAATCTATCGCGCCCGCGCCTCGCCGAGAATCTCGTCGTGGTGCTCGTCGAGCAGCGGGCTGCGGCGGACCGCCGGACGCGTGCTGTCACCGAACACGACCGGCTGCCGGACGTAGGACACCGTACCGGCCGCCGGATGCTCGAACGATTCGACGACGCCGCGGTACCGGGCCTGCTCCGACCCGAGTGCCTGCTCGACGTTCCACACCTCCGAACCGGCCAGGCCGGCCGCGTCCAGCAGTTCGAGGACCTGCGCGACGGTTCGGCCTGCAGCCCACGCCTCGATCTCCTTGCGCACCGCCGGCTCGTTCTCGGTGCGGAGGGTGTCGTCGACGAACCGCGGATCGGTGATCAGGTCCTCGCGCTCCATCGTCCGCGCCAGCTTCTCGAATCCCTGCTGGGTCGCGATCGCGAGCACGAAGAGCCCGTCGTCGGCGCGGTAGGTGCCGAACGGCGTCGAGACCGGGTGGCGGTTGCCGACCCGCGCCGGCGTCACGCCCGTGGCCTGCAGCTGGCTGTGCGCGGTCGGCAGCATCGCGAGCATGCTGTCGAACATCGCGACGTCCAGGTGCTGGCCCTGGCCGGTGGTGCGGGCGGCGAGCAGTGCGGTGCTGATGCCCCACGCGGCGAACAGGCCCGCCACGGTGTCGCCGAACGATTCGCCCAGACGCGTCGGGCCGGACTCCTCGGTGCCGGTGATGCTCATGACGCCCGACAGGGCCTGCACCACCAGGTCGTAGGCAGCGGCGCCCGCCATCGGCCCCTTCTGGCCGAAGCCGGAGATCGACGCGTAGACGATCCGCGGGTTGCGGGCCCGGGCCGCCTCGTAGTCGATGCCCAGCCGCGTGGCGACGCCGGGCGGAAGTTCTCGACGACGACGTCGGCGTCGGCGATCAACTGCAGCAACGACTCTCGGTCCTCGGGGTCCTTGAGGTCGAGCGCGATCGAGCGCTTGCCGCGGTTGAGGACATTGAAGTAGATGCTCTCGCCGTCCCGGAACGGGCCGAGGTGCCGCGAATCCTCGCCGGCCTTCGATTCGATCTTCACGACGTCGGCGCCGGCGTCGGCGAGCAGGGCGGTGCAGAACGGTCCCGCGAGAACGCGGGAGAGGTCGACGACGCGGATGCCGTCGAGCGGGGGAGTGCGGGGGTGGTCATCGTCGCCTCGTCTCTCAGTACTCGGTGGACCGGACGGACGGGGCGTTGCCCGCGATGGTGAGCAGCTGGATCTGCGACGTGCCCTCGAAGATCCGCAGGATCCGGCAGTCGCGGTAGAGCCGCTCGATCTCGGACTCGCGCATGAAGCCGGCGCCGCCGTGGATCTGGACGACGTTGTCGACGATCGAGAAGCAGGCCTCGGTCGCGACGTACTTCGAGATCGATGCGGCGCGACGCAGGTCCTGTCCGGCGTCCTTGACGTCGGAGGCCCAGTCGGCGGTCACGCGCGACGACACCAGCTTGGCGTCGCACTCGCCGAGCAGCAGCTGGATGGCCTGGAACTCGGCGATCGGGTGGCCGAACTGCTTGCGCTCGGAGGCGTACTCGCGGCCGAGTTCCCAAGCGCGGAGCGCGATTCCGTTGGCCATGGCGGCGACGTCGATGCGGGCGCGGTTGAGTGCGGTGAGCGCGATGTTGCCGCCGCGTCCCTCGGTGCCGATCACGGCGTCGTGCGGGAGCACCACGTCGTCGAGGTACACGGTGTAGGTGGGCGCCGAGCGGATGCCCATCTTGTCCTGGGGCTCGGAGTAGCTGATGCCGGGCGTGCCCTTCGGGACCGCGAAGGCGGTGATGCCGCGGAAGCCGGCGGAGGGGTCGGTCTTGGCGAACAGCACGACCAGGTCGGCCTCGCGGGCGTTGGAGATGAAGGTCTTGGAGCCGGACAGGTGCCAGCCGTCGTCCTCGCGGCGCGCCACGGTGCGCATCGAGGCGATGTCGGAGCCCGCGTCGGGCTCGGTGAGCGCGAAGCCGGCGAGGACCTCACCGGAGGCCAGCCCGGGCAGCCAGCGCTTCTTCTGCTCCTCGGTGCCGCCGACGAGGATCGGCTCGAAGGCCCAGGTAGTGGGCGGTGTAGATCGACGCCAGGGCGGCGTCGGCGCGGGCGACCTCCTCGATGGCGACGAGCTGGGCGCGCGTCGACAGGCCGAGGCCGCCGAACTCCTCGGGGACGGAGATGCCCATCAGGTCCTGCTCGGCCAGGCGGCGCATCAGCTGGGCGGGGAACTCCTTGGTCTCGTCGCGCTCGGCGGCACCGGGGAGGATCTCCGCGTTCGCGAAAGCGCGTACGGTGCTGCGGAATTCGGTCAGGTCGAGGGCGTCGTCGAGTGTCTGAGCGGTCACGGGGAACTCCTGGGGAACGAGAGGGGGAATCGCCAGATTTCATCTAGTGGAAGTCGATTGCCATCTAGTGGCATGCGATGACTATGGCATCACACCCCGCCGTTTGTCCAGGGGCGGTTCCCTGCCGTTCCCGCACCCGGAAACGACGACGAGCGGCAACGCGCAGGGGGATCGTCCTGCGCGTTGCCGCTCGTCGCGGAGCCGACGTCAATGCCGCCGGTTCGGGCTCACGCTGGTCGTCGTGAGCCCTGTTCAGGTGTGAGGATCAGTTGTTCTCGGTCATCGGGATACGCACGCCGCGCTCACGCGCGGTGTCGATGGCGTGCTCGTAACCGGCGTCGGCGTGGCGGATGACGCCCATGCCCGGGTCGTTGGTGAGCACGGCCTCGATCTTCTTCGCGGCCAGCTCGGTGCCGTCGGCGATGCACACCTGACCGGCGTGGATCGAGCGGCCCATGCCGACGCCGCCACCGTGGTGGATCGACACCCAGGAGGCGCCGGACGCGGTGTTGACGAGGGCGTTGAGCAGCGGCCAGTCGGCGATCATGTCCGAGCCGTCCTTCATCGCCTCGGTCTCGCGGTACGGCGAGGCGACGGAGCCGGAGTCGAGGTGGTCACGGCCGATCGCGATCGGGGCGGACAGCTCGCCGTTCGCGACCATCTCGTTGAACTTCAGGCCGGCCTTGTGGCGCTCGCCGTAGCCGAGCCAGCAGATGCGGGCCGGCAGGCCCTCGAAGGCGACCTTCTCGCCGGCCATCTCGATCCAGCGCTTGAGGTGCTCGTTCTCCGGGAAGAGCTCGAGGATCGCCTTGTCGGTCGCGGCGATGTCCTTCGGGTCGCCCGACAGCGCGGCCCAACGGAACGGGCCGAGGCCCTCCTCGAACAGCGGACGGATGTAGGCCGGGACGAAGCCGGGGAACGCGAACGCGCGGTCGTAGCCGGCCTTGCGGGCCTCGTCGCGGATGGAGTTGCCGTAGTCGAAGACCTCGGCGCCCTGTCCATGAAGCCGACCATCGCCTCGACGTGCGCGGCCATCGACTTACGGGAGTCCTCGGTGAACTGGGCCGGGTCCTTCTCGGCCATCGCCTTCATGTCGGCGAAGTCGACGCCGAGCGGCAGGTAGGACAGCGGGTCGTGCGCCGACGTCTGGTCGGTGACGATGTCGATCGGGGCGTCCATCTCCAGCAGGGCCGGGAAGATCTCGGCCGCGTTGCCGACCAGGCCGATCGACAGCGGCTTGCGGGCGTCGCGGGCCTCGGTCGCCAGCTGCAGCGCGTGCTCGATGCTGTCGGCCTTGGTGTCAAGGTACTTGTGCGCGATGCGGCGGTCGATGCGGGTGACGTCGCAGTCGACACAGATCGCGACACCGTCGTTCATGGTGACCGCGAGGGGCTGCGCGCCGCCCATGCCGCCCATGCCGGCGGTGAGGGTGATGGTGCCGGCCAGGGTGCCGTCGAAGCGCTTGCGGGCGATCGCGCCGAAGGTCTCGTAGGTGCCCTGGAGGATGCCCTGGGTGCCGATGTAGATCCAGGACCCGGCGGTCATCTGGCCGTACATCATCAAGCCCTCGTCCTCGAGCTTGCGGAACTGCTCCCAGTTGGCCCAGTCGCCGACCAGGTTGGAGTTGGCGAGGAGCACGCGCGGTGCCCACTCGTTGGTGCGGAAGACGCCGACCGGCTTGCCGGACTGGACCAGCATGGTCTCGTCGTTCTTCAGCGTCTTGAGGGTGGCGACGATGGCGTCGAACGCGGCCCAGCTGCGGGCGGCGCGGCCGGTGCCGCCGTAGACCACCAGGTTGTCGGGGTGCTCGGCAACCTCGGGGTCGAGGTTGTTCATGAGCATGCGCAGCGCGCCCTCCTGCTGCCACCCGAGGGTGTTCAGCTCGGCGCCACGGGGGCGCTGACCGGGCGGGCCTCGTGGCCGGGTGAGGTGATGTCCATCGGGTACTCCTAGTGATCGGGCGGTGAGGGCGCTGCTCCTTCACGCGGTGGTGGTCGACGCCGTTGTCGTCCGAATCCGGTGTGTCTTAGGTGTTGTGCGCTGGCTCACGTTCTGCAACTATGACTTGTATATTCCTGTCTATACAAGCTCGTGTCAAGGGGCACCCGCCAAAACCGCCCCTCGTAGCGAGGAAACCGACCAGTTGAAACGGACACGACGACCAGCCGAGTGCAGCGTGGCACCCGGCGGAAGGTTCCCAGATGAACACCGTCCCCACCCAGACCGACCCGACGTCAAACCCCAGCGAGATCGACGACGCTCTCGCCCGAGTCTTCCGCAGTTGGGACGAGCGTGTGCTCGCCGATGCGGACCCCGGAACGCGTGAGCATCTCGCGCGATTCGTCTCCGGCCTACCCGCCGGATACAAGCAGGACATCACCCCCGTGAGGGCGCGCATCGACCTCGACATCCTCGCGGGGCTCGCCGACGGGAGCGTCGGGGTCCGGATCGTCCCCGACGCGACGGCGCGCGGGACCCACCGTCTGTCCCTGTACGTCGGCGGGCGGCCGGCGTCGCTCGGCGACCTCATGCCACTGCTGCAGAGCCTCGGTGTCGAGGTGCTCGACGAGCGCCCCTACGCGCTGGCCACGCCGACGGACCTGCCGTGCTGGGTGTACGAGTTCACGGTCCGGTACCCCATCGCCCCGGAAGACGGCTTCGACGACTTCGCGCGCCGCTTCGGCGCGGCGGTCGAGGCGCTGTGGGCGGGTGCCGCCGAGGCGGACCGACTCAACGAATTGGTGGCCCGGGCGGGGCTGCGGTGGCGCGACGTCTCGGTGTTGCGCGCGTACGCCGAGTTCCTGCGGCAGGGTGGATTGCCTTACAGCAGTGCGTATGTCGCCGATGTGATGTGCCGCTACCCGGCGATCGCGGCCGGCCTCGCCGCGTGCTTCACGGCGCGATTCGACCCGTCCGTGGCGCCGAGCGACGGCGGCGAGACGGCTGCCACGGCGGTGTCGGCGTCGATCGAGCAGGTGTCCGGGCTCGACGAGGACCGGATCTTCCGTGCTCTCCTCAGCGCCGTCCGCAACACCGTGCGTACCAACCACTTCGTCACCCCCGCACGCGATTCGCTTGCGCTGAAACTTGATTCGCGGAATATCGGTGAGCTGCCCGAGCCGCGACCCCGGCACGAGATCTTCGTGTACTCGCCGGCCGTGGCGGGCGTGCACATGCGGTTCGGCTCGGTGGCCCGCGGCGGGCTGCGCTGGTCGGACCGCCGTGAGGACTTCCGCACCGAGGTGCTGGGCCTGGTCAAGGCGCAGGCCGTGAAGAACGCGGTGATCGTGCCGGTCGGCGCCAAGGGTGGCTTCGTGCTGCGCCGTCCGCCCGTGCCGACCGGAGATGCCGAGTCCGACCGCGCGGCCCTGCGGGACGCCGGTGTCGCCGGCTACCGCACGTTCATCAGCGGCCTGCTCGACCTCACGGACAACATCGACCGGCGTACCGGGGCGGTCGTCCCGGCACCGGGCATCGTCCGCCACGACGGCGACGACACCTACCTCGTGGTGGCCGCCGACAAGGGCACCGCCTCGTTCTCCGACATCGCGAACGCGGTCGCGGCCGAGTACGACTTCTGGCTGGGTGACGCCTTCGCGTCCGGCGGTTCGGTGGGGTACGACCACAAGGCGATGGGCATCACCGCGCGCGGCGCGTGGGAGAGCGTGAAGCGGCGCTTCCGCGAGCTGGGGGTCGACTGCCAGCAAGAGGACTTCACGGCGGTCGGCATCGGCGACATGAGCGGCGACGTCTTCGGCAACGGAATGCTGTGCAGCAAGCACATTCGACTGGTCGCGGCATTCGACCACCGGCACGTCTTCCTCGATCCGGAGCCCGACCCCGAACGGTCCTACGCGGAGCGGGAGCGACTGTTCGCGCTGCCGCGATCCTCGTGGGCCGACTACGACCGGTCGCTGATCGGACCCGGCGGCGGCGTGTGGGAGCGCGGCGCGAAGTCCGTCCCGATCAGTGATGCGGTCCGCCGCGTCCTCGGTCTCGACGCGGACGTCACGGAAATGACGCCGCCCGAACTGATCCGGGCGATCCTCGGCGCACCGGTCGATCTGCTGTGGAACGGCGGCATCGGCACCTACGTCAAGGCCTCGACCGAATCGCACGCGGACGCCGGGGACAAGGCGAACGACGGCGTGCGTGTGGACGGATGCGACCTGCGCGCGCGGGTCGTGGGCGAGGGCGGCAACCTCGGCTTCACCCAGGCGGCGCGGATCGAGGTCGCCCGTGCGGGCGGCCGCGTGGGCACCGACGCGCTCGACAACTCGGCGGGCGTGGACTGCTCCGACCACGAGGTCAACATCAAGATCCTGGTCGACGATCTGGTCGGTGCCGGCAGCGTCGATGCCGAGGTGCGGTCGGACCTGCTGGCCGAGATGACCGACGAGGTCGCCGCACTGGTGTTGGCGAACAACGTCTCCCAGAACGAGTTGATCGGCACGGCGCTGGCCGCCGCGCCCGGGATGCTGGAGGCACACGGACGCCAGATCGCGGCGCTCGAGGCGGCCGGCGCGCTGGATCGCAGGCTCGAGGTGCTGCCCGATCGCAAGGCGATCGCGGCGCTGGGCCGCTCCGGGGCGGGGCTGTCGGCGCCGGAACTGGCGACGCTGATGGCGCACGTGAAGCTCGAGCTCAAGGGCGCCCTGCTGGCCGGCGACCTCGTCGACCACGACGTGTACCTGCCGATCCTGCGCGAGTACTTCCCGCAGCCCCTGCGGCGCGATCACGTCGACGCCATCGACCGGCATCCACTGCGCCGCGAGATCGTCGCGACGGCGTTGACCAACCGAGTCGTCGACCGTGGCAGCATCAGCTACGTCTTCCGCCTCGGAGAGGAGGCGGGCGCCACTCCCGATGACGCCGTCCGGGCGTTCAGTGTGGTCAGCGAGGTGTTCGGGCTCCCCGACCTGTGGTCGAAGATCGCGGCAGCCGATGTTCCGAGCGCGGTCGCCGACGAACTGGTCTCGGTGACGCGGCGGTTGCTCGACCGGGCGTCGCGTTGGATGCTGCACCGTCGGCCGCAGCCGCTCGCGGTGGGAGCGGAGATCGCGCGGTTCCGGGACCGGATCGAGGACGCGTCCGCGAACCTCGAAGAGTGGCTGGTGGGCTCCGACCGCACCAACCTCCGGGACCGCACTCGCGCGGTCGCGGAGCGGGGCGCACCCGAGGACCTCGTACAGGACGTCGAACTGGCGCTCGATCGGTTCGGTCTGCTCGACGTCGTCGAGATCGCGGAGCTGGCCGAGTGCGACATGGCCGTCGCCGGTGAGCTCTACTTCCACCTGTGCGAGCGGGTGGGACTCGTCCCGCTGCTCAACGGGGTCTCCGATCTGCCCAAGGAGGGGCGCTGGGATGCGCTCGCACGTCTCGCACTGCGCGACGAGCTGTACGACAGCGTGCGCGCCCTCACGCTGGACGTCCTCGCGCAGGCCATGCCCGGTGACGACACCGACCGGATGATCGCGGATTGGCAGGAGCGCAACGAGTCCCGTCTGCGCAGGGCTCGCGAGTCGCTCGCGGAGATCGCCGCGTCCGGCCGACGGGACCTGGCGGCGCTGTCCGTCGCGTCCCGCCAACTGCGTCGGATGGTCGGTTGATCCGCTGAGCCGACCTGTTCCCCATCCACTCCCATCCACGAGAGGAAAAGTCATCACTACCGTGAATTCCCGCAATACCATCGGGTCCGCCGGAGGGGTTGCTCCACGCGACGCGCGTTCGTGGCTGCTGGTGCCCGGAACCCGCACGCACGAATTCGAAGCCAGGGTCCCGGGGACGGCCCTGACGCTCTCGTTTTCGATCTCGAAGACGGTGTTGCTCGCGACGACAGGCCGCGTGCTCGCGACGAGATCCACAACTGGGCATCAAGGGGTGGAAAGGCCTGGATCCGTGTGAATCCAGTCAACACCGCGGATTGGCAGGTCGATCTGGACTTCGCGGCCCACTGCCCAGGGATTCTCGGGGTCGTACTGGCGAAGGCCGAGGACCCGGCCGAGATCGACGCGACCTCGGCCGGGCTCGGCGACTTCGACGGAGGCTTGATCGCCCTGATCGAGTCTGCGACAGGAGTTCTGAACGCGGTGTCGATCGCGCGTGCGAACTCGTTGACCCGCTTGGCGTTCGGCAGCGGCGACTTCCGTCACGACACGGCGGCAACGGATGACTCCGCAACGGTGATGGGCGCTCGGTCCCACCTCGTCCTGGCGAGTCGGTCGGCCGGACTCCCCGCTCCGATCGACGGACCGTCCCTCGCATCCGACACGGACGGGCTTCGCAACTACTGCCGACGTTCCGTGGCGAACGGGATGGGCGGCATGCTCTGTGTGAAGCCGGACCACATCCGAATGATCAACACCGAGTTCGCGCCCAGTACGGAAGAAGTACAGCGGGCCCGGGAGCTCCTCGCCAACCGCACCGACAGTATCGACGGAAGCTATCTTCCGCGTCTGCGCGCGGCCGAGGCGATCCTCGCTCGTGCTGAGAAGTACGGCATCGACGTCCTCGAAGGAGCCGGGGTGTAGTGAGCCGATAGCAAGGCGCACAACCGTGTTCGTCCCCGTTCCGGGTCCGGAACGGGACGAACTGCATTCGCGCACCTACCTGATCTCCTGCCCGTTCGGCCAGGTCCGCCTCTCCGCTCGACCAGTCCCCGCACCGCCCGCTCCTGACTAGTCTCGTAGCGAGAGACGCACGTGAACGTTCGTCCTCGAGACGAGTTGACGGACACTACGCATGAGGTTCGATGAGCGGTACATTTCGAGTCGAGCAGGTCGTCGTCACCGGGTCTTCGGACCGGTGCCGAATCACTCCCGCGAAGCCGGCCGCAACGAATTGCTGGCTGGTGGGCGACGACGCGGAGGTGGTCGTCGTCGATGCGGCCGGTGGGCCGGAGGAGATCGCCGCCGCCGTGGGCGACCGCGTGGTGGTCGCGGTGATCTGCACGCACGGGAGTGCTTCCCACTTCGCCGCGGCCGTCGATGTGGCGTACGGCTTGTACGCCCCGGTTCTGTTGCATCCCGCCGACCACGTTCTCTGGGAAAGGTTCCACGGCGACCACCGTTACTGGCGGCTCGACGACGGGCAGCGAATTGCGGTGGCCGGCGAAGAGATCCGGGTGTTGCGCACTCCTTTCCCGACGGCCGGGCGGTATCCCTGTACATCCCGCGTCCGGGCGCCTTGCTCACCGGCGATGCGCTCGAGCAGCGCCGGGCGGCCGACGGGAGAAGCCGGCGTCGAGTCCTCACCTCGGTTGACGAAGCCCTGCGGGGCCTGCCGTTCGACACGCGTGTCCACCCCGGGCACGGCGACTGCTTCGCGCTCGGCCACGTATTGCATTCGCCGGCAGATCGATTCGTCGAGCGGAGTGCGTGAAGTCGACCAGCGTCCCTACGTTGCGAGCAGGCCCGCGCTGCTCTTCGCCGCCGAGATGAACGACTGCATGACCGGCGTGATCCGGCGACCTCGATGCCAGGCGATCCCGATGATCCTGGGACTGACCCGGATCAAGTCGACCACGCGGACTCCGGACTGGTTGGCGTCCACCGACAGGCGAGGCATGACCGCCGCGCCCAATCCCTCCGCAACCATGCCCATGATCGTGCCGTTGTCGTTGCTGCGGAAGACCACTTGATCATTCAGGCTGGGCCGGCCGAGTCGCGCGGCGATGTCATGGATGCCACGTAGCTGTCCGTACGCGATCAGGGGTAGGTCGGATATCCGGTCGAGTTGCATCGGGACGTCCCCGGTCCCGATCGTCGAGTTTTCGGGAACCACGAGAACGTACGGATCGACAAGCAGTTCAGTGGATTCGAATGGGCCCGGCGTCAGAGGAAAGACCATGAAGGTCAGATCCAACTCTCCGCCCTCGACCTCCTGGAGAAGGATCTCGTCGTCGTCGTACTCCTCGAGCACGACGTCTATCCGTGGCCAGACTTCCTTGAACAGCTTCAGAGCGTGCGGGAGGATCTTGGCGCCGACGCTCTCGTAACTACCGACTCGCAGAGTTCCGACGGCTCCCTCGGACAACGCGTTGACATCGGCCCACGCTGTGTCGAGCCGTGCCTGGATCGCTTTCGCGTGTTCCAACAGGATCTTTCCCTCATCGGTCAACGTGACCGATTGGAGAGTGGTTGTGGGACGATCGACCAGCCGTCGCCCCACCACGGACTCGAGTTTCTTTATCTGCTGACTGACCGCGGATTGGGTATACCCGAGTGCATTGGCGGCAGCCGTGAACGAACCCGTCCGACCCACCTCGGCCAAGGCGAGGAAGTGTCGAAATTCGATCGACGTCCACGGCGACCTACTCATGAATCGATCCTATTCGGCGACAGGCGCCGCGCTCCGCGTGGATCGCGAAGCACGGCGCCTGTGACTTGATCGGCGCGACGGCCGGTGAAGCGCTCAAACCAGGTTCTGTGATCTCGTCTCGGGCGCCCATCGGATCGAGATCAGCATGCCGAGCAGCAGTACGCCTGCGAGCCAGTACATCGTGACGGAGATTCCCCAGTTCGTCAGGCTGAGCGGGAGAGCGAAGGTGCCGGCAGCCGAGGCGATTCGGCTCAGCCCGTTGAGCAATCCGACGCCGGAGGCCCGGATACTCGTGGGGAAGAGCTCGGGAGGGTAGACCTGCGTGATGTTCGACGCGGCCGACATCACGAATGTGTAGATGACGAAGGGAATCATCATCGCCGTGACCGACATGTCGCTGAGAGCGCCCAGCGCTGCGAGGGAAACCGCGAGGATCCCGAAGGACACGATGGTGAACGAGCGCCGCGGCATCTTCGCGACGAACCAGATTCCAGCGATACCTCCGATGAGGAGGAAGAGGTTGAGGATCAGGTACTGGAGATCGGCGTCGTCGACAGCGAGTTCGGACAGGATCGTCGGAACGAACGTATAGATCGCGAAATACGGGAGCACGAGTGCGCTGAAGAAGAGAATGCCGAACCAGGTGCGGGTCCTGTTGCTTGGACTGAAGAGTTCCTTGTATCCGGTGGATTCCCCTTCCTGCGTGTACGCACTCGTATCCAATTCCACTCCGAAGCAGCGGCGGACGATTGCGCGTGCTTCGTCGACCCGCCCCTTACTGATCAGCCATCCGGGCGATTCCGGCGTACCGATTCGAACGACAAGCACGATCACGGCGGGGATCGCGCCACTCGCCAGGAGCCAGCGCCACGAGTCGTCGCCTGTATTGAGATAGGTTGCGATCACATTGGCGGCGACATAACCGACGGTCCACGCCACCGTGAGCGAGGCGAGCATGGCCCCGCGCTGCTTGCGCGGTGCGAACTCCGACATCAGGGTGGGGCCGACTGCATAGTCGGCACCCAATCCGAAGCCGATGAGAACGCGCAGAATGAACAGCACCATCACGTTGGGAGTCCAGAACTGCATCAATGACACCGCCGCGATCAGCACGAAGTTGAGCACGTACAGGCGTTGCCGCCCGATGATGTCTCCGACTCTTCCCAGAATCAGGCTCCCGAAGAAGAGACCGATCAGCGCTGAACTGGCGATCATCCCTTCCCAGAACGAGGAGAGGCCGAGTTGCACGCTGATAGTGGGCAGGATTGCGCCGATGATTCCCAGAGCGTAGCCGTCGGAGAAATTGGCGCCGAGCGTCATCGCGGTGATCTTGGCGTGAAATCGACTGAAAGGCAGTTGGTCGAGCGAGGTTGGTGCGGCCGGCTTGTCGCCGGATTCGGCGATGACTAAGTTCTCGGACATATCAAATGCCTTTCAGTCCATGAGACTGGGCGAGGAAGTCAACCGCATTCTCGAGGTCCTGGGTGAGTGGTCGATCGAGGCTGTCCGGATCGAGAACGCTCGAAGCTCTCTGGAGGTAAGCACCGAGCGGGGTGATCGGATCGAGTGAAACGCCGAGGATGCGAAGTGCCCTCACCGCAGCGATGAGTTCACAGCCGAGTACCTCGTTTGCAGATTGGATGCACTCGCGCATCTGGTCGATGGCCTGCGTATGGAAACTCGCGTGGTCCTCGGTTCCGCGCGAGATCGTGACTGTTCCCAGCGTCGCCGGGGCCGCCGAGTTCCGGGATCTGGCGAGGGCCGCCGCCGCGACGTACTCGAGCAGCATGACCCCGCTGCTACCGGCCGGGCCGACCGACAGGAACGGATCCAGGCCCGTGAACGCCGGCTCGGTGAGGTTCGCCAGCCGCCGAGTCGAGAGATTCGCGGCGCCGAAGAGGCGAGTTTGCCGTGGTCGCACGCGAGGGCGAGGGCCTGCGTGTGGAAGTTCGCGTTATGGAAGACGTCGTCCCGGTCGACACTCACCACCGGGTTCTCGGCTGCCGAGTTCAACTCGATATCCAGTGCGGCCGAATAGGATTCGAGGGAGTGTATTGCAGGTCCGAGGACCTGCGGGAGGGCGCGGAATCCGTACGAATCCTGCACTCGCCGCGGGACCCACTGGTGGTCTGCAACGAGAGCCCGGATCCTCGCGGCCGTCGATGCCTGGTGTGGTTGCGGGCGCGATACATGGACGAACTCGTCGAACGCCTCGGTCGAGCCGCTGGTCGCTATCAGTGACAGCGAGGCGACAGCCTCGTAGTGCGCGATGTAGAGCTCCATCGCCTGGCACGTAGCCATGCCGCGCGCGACGCCCATGGCGTTCGTGGAGATGAACGCCAGAGCATCGCCAGGACGGGGGCGCCAGAGCGGATCCCGTCGACCGCTCTCGAGGTCGGCCTCGCCAATGAGGCCCAGCGCGATCTCGGCGAACTGACTGAGATCCGCGGTTCCGATAGCGCTCGAAGCGTGGACCCGTGGCAGGTCGTCCTGGGCCAGCGACTTCGACATCGCCTCGACGATGTCCGGGTGCATGCCCGAGCCGCCGGCCAGCAGCTGGTTCAGCCTCGCGATCATCGCAGCGCGGACGGTGTCGTGGGAGAGATAGGGCCCGGCACCCGTCGCATGGCTGCGCAGTAGCCGGAGATCCTGGTCGAGTGCTTGGTCGATCTGTACCTCGCGGTTGGCGCCGACTCCAGTCGTCCGACCGTATACCTGTCGACGTCCGGATGCACTAGTCGCTGTCTTCCACGAACGTTCCATGAGATCGAGGGAGGCCGCATCCACTTCGAATGGGCTCATAGAATTGGCTGTGAGAGCTGTCAGATCTTTTCCGGTCAAATTTTGACCTACGTTAATGTCGTGCACTGGAGATTCCCTTTTTGTCTGTGTTCGTCGTGCCGACTTGATCAATTCAAAGGAACTGCAGACTCCGGCGCGATCATGTCGACGAGATACGAAAGGGCCCGGAGGCATGGTTGCCCGACTCACTTGCACGCCTCCGGGCCCGTTACTGCCGTCGCGCAGTTATGTTGTGCGTCCGTAGAAGAGCTTCTGGGTGATGCTGTTCAGCTTGTCGTCCGACTTCTCGGAATAGGCGAGAACTGCATTGACCCGTGTCTTCTCACCAACCACCGGAGTGACGCGATGCATGGAGTACCGACCGCGGAAGAAGCTCAGGGTACCCGGCTCGTTCTGCAGGGTGATCACGCCCGATCGAGACCCGTTCAGCCGCTCCGCCACCGCCTCGTGGTTCTCCGATTCCGGGGATCGGAGCATGTGGAAGTATTCGTACTCTCCGCCCTCGTCGGTGGGCTGGAGCATGAGAGTCACTGCGAAGTGGGATCGGTCGAAATGCCACCCCAGTTCGTCGCCCTGCTCGAACAAGGCCACAGAGCATGCACCCAGTGCGTCGTCGTAGCGGTAGAAGCTGGGCATTTCCAACGCCTGTCCGATGAAATCGGTCAGCGGATCCCAGTTGTACACCGTTCGCAGGGCCGAGTTCTCGGCGATCTCGTCCCACGCGATCGTGAGCTTCGAGGAGTGCTGGAGCATCCCGCGCGGGTCGCTCGCCGCTGCATCCTCGGGGATCTCCTCGAAGTACACATTGTGCGTGTCGTCGGTCCGGTACGCATCTCCCGCCTTTGCAAGGGATTCGGCGACCAGAGACTCGACAGCATTCGGTCGGATGAATCCGTGAAGCTGGCATGCGCCACGGTTCCGCAAATCGTCTCGACAACGCTCGACCAGTCGGCGACCTTCCTCGGAATCCAGGCGATCGATCGGATACCGATCCAGGTCGATAATCTCTGCAATTGCAGTCGCATCGAAGGCGACCGCCGCCAACTCTGAAGTCATTCATCTGCCTTTCGTACGGATCATGCCCGATTCATACTGAGTGACGCGCATCACCCCGGCAAGCTCGCATTAATGATGGAGGTCATTATTTCTGCTTATGTAGATGTCGAATGCCTCGACGATTGCTCCGAATAGTGCTTTCCTCGACGTCGAGGAGGTGAGGTCGGAACTCGGCGCGGATGCACGCCTGTCGAGGCGGCTGATGATCGAACGGTGGGTGCCCCCGCGGCGTCGTCCTCGGAGGACGGGACGTTGTGCGGCAGGAACATTCGGCTGGTCGCGGTGTTCGGTCACCGGCACGTCCGCCTCGATCTCGATTCGCGGCCGCTCGCCGTGGGGGCGGAAGTCACCGGTCGGTAGACTTCGTGGGCCGAGTCGACGATCGGAGCGGCAGAATTCGAGGAACAGGGGCAGCGGATGGCAGTGGTTGACGTCGACGCGGAACTCGCCGCGCTGTTCGGCGAGGCCGGCGGCGAGTCCGTGCCCGCGTACGAACGGGTCAAGAAGCTGGTCGCGGAGCAGATCCGTTCGGGCCGTTGGTCCGAGGGCGATCAGTTGCCGTCCGAGAACCAGTTCGTCAACGCGCTGGGACTGTCCCGAATGACGATCAACCGCGCGCTGCGTGAGCTGACGAGCGACGGCCTCATCGTGCGGATGATGGGTATCGGGACGTTCGTGGCCAGCACCAAGACCCCGTCACCGCTGTTCGAGGTCAAGAACATCGCCGACGAGATCCAGGAGCGTGGTCACCGGCACCGCACCGAGGTCGTCTTCGTGAGGGAAGAGGAGACCGACCCCTCTCAGGTGCTCCTCCGGGATGCGGTCGGTGCCACAGTGTTTCACTCGGTGCTCGTGCACTACGAGGACGACACGCCGATTCAGGTGGAGGATCGTCTGGTGAATCCGTCCGAGGCGCCCGACTACCTCGACCAGGACTTCACCACGATCACACCGAACGACTACCTCAGTCGCGTCGCGCCCCTCGTGCGCGGTGAGCACGTCGTCGAGGCCGTCCTCGCCAGCGTGGAGGAATGCCGCCTGCTCCGGATCGACCGCGGCGAACCATGCCTCCTGATCCGGCGCCGGACCTGGTCCGAGCACGGATTGGTGAGTGCGGCGCGCCTGATCCACCCGGGATCCCGCAACCGCCTCGAGGGTGCGTTCAATCGCTGAGTCCGCTCAGTGCTCCTGAAGGAACGGCCTCACCACCGCGAGTACCTCGGGTGACGCCGCGACCGTGGTGGCGTGATCGAAACCGGGGATGACGGCTAGGGCGTGTCTCCTAAATCCGGGCGGTCGGATCGGCGACACTGTCCCGTGTGTCGCGCACCGAATACCTGACTGATGAGCAGTGGGCGTTGATCGAGCCGTTGCTTCCTACGTCCGACGGATGTCGGGGCCGCCCGTTCCGGGACAACCGTCGGGTCGTGGAGGGCATCGTCTACCGCTACCGAGCCGGGATCGCCTGGCGGGATGTACCCACGGATTTCGGTCCGTGGCAGACGATCTGGAAACGGCACCGCCGCTACGCCGGGGACGGCACCTGGGACAAGATCCTCGCTTCCCTGCTGGCGCATGCGGATGCAAACGGGTTGGTCGACTGGACCGTGTCGGTGGACTCGACGATCTGCCGAGCCCACCAGCACGGCACCAACCTCACCCGCGACACAGGGGATCTGTCGAATTACACGAACCTCCTGAACGAGCCGGCTGACCACGCCCTCGGCCGCTCCCGTGGCGGGCTCGGCACGAAGATCCACCAGCTCGCCGACGGACACGGCCGTCCCCTCGTCCTGCTGATCGGGCCAGGTCAGGCCGGTGACTCGCCGATGTTCCCGATCCTGATGGGTGCGTTGTCGGTGCCCCGGTTCGGCCGTGGAAGACCCCGAACCCGCCCGGACGCGGTGCTCGGCGACAAGGCCTACTCGTCGAAAGCGATTCGCACCCACCTCCGGTCGAGAGGCATCGAAGCGATCATCGCCGAACCGGACGACCAGAAGCGTCACCGCCTCCGGCGGGGCGGCCGCGGAGGCCGTCCGGTCGGGTTCGACGCCGAGAAATACAAGGGCCGCAACGTCGTCGAACGATCCTTCGCCACCCTCAAGCAGTGGCGCGGGCTCGCCACCCGCTACGACAAACTCGCACTCACCTATCGGGCCGGCGTGGTCCTCTCAGCGGTTTGTATCTGGCTGAGGTCCCTCACGAAATAGGAGACACGCTCTAGTCGCGAACCCGGAATCAGGGACGCCAGTTTCTGCGTGTCCGAGAACCGGGGCCCGTCCTCCGACCCGACGAACAGCATCGTCGGGACGTCCAGTGTTTCGAGTGCGGCGTCGGGCACACCCGGCTCCTCCTCGGATCGGCGCAGGTACGCGACGAGGGCGCGTGTGTCGTTGGCGTCGAACGCGGCCCGGGTCGCCGGATCCAGCGGCCACGAACGGTGCGCGTTCCACCGGTCGAGGAACGCGGTCATGCCGTCACGGTCGAGGACGTCGATGCAGTCCGGGAAGAACAGCTTGTCGAAGGAACCGGCCTGCGGGCGGCTGCTGCCGCCACCGACGGTGAGGGTGCGTAGGCGCTGCGGGGCCGTGACCGCGAGTGAGAGTCCGACGCGGCCGCCGAACGAGTAGCCCAGGTAGTGGGCGCGCTCGTGGCCCAGGTCGTCGAGCACCGTGAGGACGTCGCCGACGACGAGGTCCATCGCGTAGGACGCCGGGTCTCGCGGAGTGTCACTGCGGCCGTGACCGCGCATGTCGGGCAGGATCAGCTGGAACTCGTCGCGCAGCGCCTTGACGTAGCCGAACGCCCGCCAGATCGCACTCGACAGCGCAGTCCCGTGCGCGAGGACGAGCGGCGGGCCGTCGCCGATCACCCGATACGCGATCCCGACGCCATCGACGGGATTGATTGCCTGCTGCATCACCACCCCTACACCGTAGGACGCACCGCAGCGGGGCCCGATTCGGCGGGTTCGGAAGCGACCCTGGACATAAACTGGTGCCGTGCCCCGAATCCGGCGATCGACCCGGACCACGTGCGCCGAGCCGCGCAGGCGCTCGTGGCGCCGACATCAGGGCATGGGCGGGCCGCTTCGAGTTGCTCTCGGACCCAATCGCCTGCGGTTGCTGCTGTGCCTGCATCACGCGCCCGACATCTGCGTCACCGACCTGGCGGCGGCGCTCGGGATGACCGGGACGGCGGTGTCGCACGCGCTGCGGCTGCTGCGGCGGCAGGGATGGGTGGAGGCAGAGCGGTCTGGGCGCACGGTGCGCTACCGCCTGGTCGACGAAACCGTGCACGAACTGTTGCACACGATCGGCGCGACCCACTTCCACGAGAACGACGCGAGCTGACGGCACTTCGCCGAATCCTCTGTTCCCCGTTGCCGGGGCGTCCTATCGTGTGATCCGACAGCCTTCCGTCCGATCGGACTCACGTGATGCACGAAATGGCGATCACTCAGAGTGTTGTCGACGCGGTGTGCGAACGCGCCGCTGGGCGCAGCGTCCACAGCATCCGACTCCAGGTGGGTCGGCTGTGCGCGGTGGTCCCCGATGCGATGCAATTCTGTTTCGAGCTGGTCACCGAGGGCACCGTCGCGGAGGGCGCCCGGCTCGACATCGAGGAGCCGCCCGGGCGCGCGCACTGCCGCGGCTGCGGTGAGGACTTTTCCCTGCGCGACCTGGTGTTGCTGTGTCCGTGCGGCAGCGCCGACGTCGAGATCCTCTCGGGTCGTGAACTACGGATCATGTCGATGGAAGTGGGTTGAGCGATGTGCGCGACGTGTGGATGCGGCAAGGTCGACGAGCCGGCCGGGACACGGATCACGATTCCGGCGGACGGCGCCTCTCGGTACGAACACCAACACGAACACACGCACGGCCATGGCCACGGTCATGGTCATGGTCATGAACACGGTGGCCCGCACAGCCACGTGCCGGCCGCGACGGAGACCGTGACACTCGAGCAGAAGATCCTGGACAAGAACGATCGGTTGGCGGCGGAGAACCGCTCGTGGCTCACCGAACGCGGGGTGCGGGCGATCAACATGATGAGCTCGCCCGGATCGGGCAAGACGACGCTGCTCGAGCGCACCGTGCGGGATTTGCAGGCATCGAGTCCGATATCGGTGATCGAGGGGGATCAGGAGACGTTGCTCGATGCCGATCGGATTCGATCGACGGGATGCGATGTGGTGCAGGTCAATACGGGTCCGGGTGTCATCTCGACGCCGAGATGATGCGGGGCGCGCTCGATGCGTTGACTCCGGCGAACGACTCGCTGGTGTTCGTGGAGAATGTCGGAAACCTCGTGTGCCCTGCGTTGTTCGACCTTGGAGAGCAAGGCAAGGTTGTCCTCATATCCGTGACCGAGGGGGACGACAAGCCGCTCAAGTACCCGCACATCTTCGCGGTGGCCGATCTCGTGATCGTCAACAAGATCGATCTCCTCCCTTATGTCGAATTCGATACCGAGGCGTGTGAACGCAACGCGCGGTCGGTGAATCCCGATGTGCGAGTGATCAATCTGTCCGCGACCAGCGGGGAGGGGCTCGAGGAGTGGTATCGGTGGGTCGCCGAGCGTCGCGCGGGATGATCATCCGGCGTTGACAGATCCACCGCTGTCGCGCCTTAATTGTGGTGGGCGTCACGCAAGTGGGCCGAGGGTCGACTCCGGTGACGCAGGGGCGGTGGAGCCCCGGGGAGTGGCTGTTATGTCGACACCGACGAAAGCTGCGAAGAAACCGGAACACGCCAAATCTGACGACACAGACGAAGGTGTCATTCACGTCCTGTGGATCAATGCGGGACTCAGCTGCGACGGCGATTCGGTTTCGTTGACCGCGGCGACTCAGCCGAGCGTCGAGGAGATCGCGCTCGGCGCTCTCCCGGGACTGCCGAAGGTTGCCGTGCACTGGCCGCTGATCGACTTCGAGTGCGGTCCCGCGGGCGGCGCCGACGACTTCCTCGAATGGTTCTGGAAAGCAGATCGGGGCGAGCTCGAACCGTTCGTTCTGGTGGTCGAGGGATCGATCCCGAACGAGAAGCTGCACGACGAGGGCTACTGGTGTGGGTTCGGCAGCAATCCGGAGACCGGACAGCCCGTCACGACGAGCGAATGGCTGGATCGCTTGGCGCCCAAGGCAACCGCGGTCGTCGCTGCAGGCACGTGTGCGACGTACGGCGGCATCCACGCGATGGCCGGCAATCCGACCGGTGCGATGGGTGTGCCCGACTATCTCGGGTGGGACTGGAAGTCCAAGGCGGGCCTGCCGATCGTGTGCGTCCCGGGTTGTCCGATCCAGCCGGACAATCTCTCCGAGACGCTGACCTATCTGCTGTACCAGGTGACCGAGCAGGCGCCGATGATTCCTCTCGACGAAATGCTCAGGCCGCAGTGGCTGTTCGGGCAGACCGTGCACGAGGGATGCGACCGCGCGGGCTACTACGAACAGGCCGACTTCGCGACCGAATACGGTTCACCGAAGTGCATCGTGAAGCTGGGGTGCTGGGGACCGGTCGTGAAATGCAATGTGCCCAAGCGTGGTTGGATGAGTGGCCTGGGAGGTTGCCCTAACGTCGGCGGGATCTGCATCGGCTGCACCATGCCCGGATTCCCGGACAAGTTCATGCCGTTCATGGACGAACCACCTGGCGGCAAACTGTCGAGCACGGCGGTCGAGGTGTACGGAACGATGATCCGCACACTGCGCGGCATCACGGGCCGGACGCTCGATAAGGAACCCAGCTGGCGTGTACCTGGGCGCCTACTGAGGACGGGCGCCGTGCGCACCTGGTAGCGCGAGAACGACGACAGGCGATTGCCGAGAGAAGAGAGGGTTCTCGATGACTTCCACAGTGCCCGAGCCGACACGGGGGCAGCCGACGACAAGGGCCTCGTCGAGATGTCCTGGGACCCCATCACCCGCATCGTCGGCAGCCTCGGGATCTACACCAAGGTCGACTTCAAGAACAAGACGGTCGCAGAATGCCACAGCACGTCGTCGATCTTCCGTGGCTACTCGCTCTTCATGAAGGGCAAGGACCCGCGCGACGCGCACTTCATCACCAGCCGCATCTGCGGGATCTGCGGGGACAACCACGCGACGTGCTCGTGTTACACGCAGAACATGGCGTACGGGGTCAAGCCGCCGCACCTGGGCGAGTGGCTCATGAACCTCGGCGAGGCCGCCGAATACATGTTCGACCACAACATCTTCCAGGAGAATCTGGTCGCCGTCGACTACTGCGAGAAGATGGTGTCGGAGACCAATCCGGGCGTCCTCGCGCAGGCCGAGAAGACCGCGGCGCCGCACGCGGACGCTCACGGATACAAGACGATTGCCGACATCATGCGGGCGCTCAACCCGTTCACCGGCGACTTCTACCGTGAGGCCCTGCAGGTCAGTCGCCTCACCCGCGAGATGTTCTGCCTCATGGAGGGGCGGCACGTTCACCCGTCGACGCTCTACCCGGGTGGTGTCGGCACCGTCGCGACGGTTGAGCTGATCACCGATTACATGACGCGGCTGATGCGCTACATCGAGTTCATGAAGAAGGTCGTCCCCATGCACGACGACCTCTTCGACTTCTTCTACGAGGCGTTGCCCGGTTACGAGCACGTCGGCGAGCGGCGGGTGATGCTGGGCTGCTGGGTACGTTCCAGGACCCGGACGCGTGCAACTTCCAGTACAAGGACATGACGGACTGGGGCCGGAAGATGTTCGTCACGCCCGGCGTCATCGTGGACAACAAGCTGGTCACGACGGACCTCGTGGACATCAACCTCGGCATCCGGATCATGCTCGGCTCGTCGTACTACGACGACTGGTCCGATCAGGAGATGTTCGTGTCCACCGACCCGCTGGGCAACCCGGTGGACCGGCGTCACCCGTGGAACCAGCACACCAACCCGAAACCGCAGAAGCGCGACCTCGAGGACAAGTACAGCTGGGTGATGTCGCCACGCTGGTTCGACGGCAAGAACAATCTGGCGCTCGACACCGGAGGTGGCGCGCTGGCCCGCATGTGGTCGACCGCGCTCGCCGGCATGGTCGAGACCGACGAGGTGAAGGCCACCGGGCACAGCGTCCAGATCGACTTCCCGAAGACGGCGCTGAAGGGACCCGTCCGCCTCGAGTGGAAGATCCCGCAGTGGAGCAACACGATCGAGCGCAACCGCGCGCGGACGTACTTCCAGGCGTACGCGGCGGCGATGGCGCTGCACTTCGCGCGGAAGGCCCTCGCCGAGATCAATGCCGGTCGGACCAAGACCTGGGAGCCGTTCGAGGTGCCGGACGAGGGCATCGGGTGCGGGTTCACCGAGGCCGTGCGCGGGGTGCTCTCGCACCACATGGTGATCCGCGACGGCAAGATCGCGAACTACCACCCGTACCCGCCGACGCCGTGGAACGCGAGTCCCCGTGACGCCGAGGGTGTTCCGGGTCCGTACGAGGACGCGGTGACGGACCTGCACATCTACGAGGAGAACGATCGCGACAACTTCAAGGGCATCGACATCATGCGTACGGTCCGCAGTTTCGATCCCTGCCTGCCGTGTGGTGTCCACATGTACCTCGGAGACGGCAGGACAGTCGAGAAGCTCCACTCGCCCACACAGTCCATGACCGGGGAGTGAGGTGACGGATGGCGTCGGTACACGACGAGGCACTGAGCGAGACGCACGAATCCGATCGCTGGCGGGAGCCGGCGATCGGATCGAGGCGCTGCTCGACTCCGCCTCGGCCGGAGGCCCGGTGGCCCGGGAGCGGGCCGAGCAACTCGTCCGCGAGGTGGTCGACCTCTACGGTGAGGCGCTGGGTCGGATCCTGACCGTCGCGGCGCGCGCACCCGGGCTCGTCGACGAACTGGCCCGCGATGAGTTGGTGTCGAGCATGCTGCTGGTGAGCGGTCTGCACCCGCACGACGTCGAGACCCGGGTGCGCACCGCGCTCGACAATGTCCGCCCCTACCTCGGCTCGCACGGCGGCGACGTGGAACTGGTCGAGGTGTCGGACGACGGTGTCGTGCGGCTGCGGCTGCTCGGCAGCTGTAACGGATGCCCGTCGTCGGCGGTGACCCTGCAGCTCGCGGTGGAGGGTGCGGTACAGGCCGCGGCGCCGGAGACCACGGCGATCGAGGTGGAGACCGACGCTTCCGAGCCCGCCACGGCGACGCCCGGTGTGTTCAGCGCCGACTCGCTGATGTCGCACGTTCGTGACAGCGGCCAGCAGACCGGAACCTGGGTGTCCACACCGGAATTCGAGGAGTTGGAACCCGGTGAGGTGGGCGGTTTCACCGTGGCCGGTATCGCGATGCTGGTCTGCCGTATCGGCGACGAGCTGTTCGCATACCGCGACCGGTGTCCGGCGTGCGGGAACTCGATGGCCGGGGCGGTGATGCAGCGCCGGGCCGGTGGTCCGGTGGGCGACGCGGTCCTGCGCTGTCCCGTCTGCCGCGCCCACTACGACGTCCGCCGGGCGGGGGCCGCGGTGGAGGCGTCGGGCGATCACCTCGACCCGCTCCCGGTCCTGGTGCGCGACGGCGTCCTCTCGGTGGCCGTGCCGACGGCGGTGACGGGGTGAGCGCGCCGTCGAGTCACAACACCCCCACGGGTCCGTCGCTGGGGGTGCTTCGGCGTATCGCGTCGACCCGGCCGCAGCCGATCGCCGGCGAGCGGTGCGAGATGTGTGCGGTGCCGATCGCCGAGGAGCATCGTCATGTGGTGAACTTGGCTGGGCGACAGCTGATGTGCGTGTGCCGCCCGTGCTATCTGCTGTTCACCGAACCCGGCGCGGAGCTGAAGTACCGCGCGGTACCCGATCGGTACCTGTCGTTCCCGGACTTCCGGCTGGGGCCGGGACAGTGGGACGGGCTCGAAGATCCCGGTGGGGCTCGCGTTCCTGTTTCGGAACTCCGAGCAGGGCCGCACGGTCGCGTTCTATCCCGGACCCGCCGGCGCGACCGAGTCGGAACTGTCCATCGAGGCGTGGGATTCGGTGCGGGAGGCCAACCCGGCGCTCGACACCGTCGTCCCCGACGTCGAGGCGCTGCTGATCCGGGTGCCGAAGACCGGTCCGGCCGGCGCCGAGTGCCACCTCCTACCGATCGACGCCTGCTACGAACTGGTGGGGCGGCTGCGGCGGTGCTGGCGCGGGTTCGACGGCGGGCAGGATGCGCACCGCGAACTCGACAACTTCTTCGAACGCATCGAGCGGCGCAGCTCGGCGGCCGGTGAGCAGACCGGAGGTGCGTCGTGACGGCACTCGAATTCTCCGTGCTCTCCGTCGGCCCGAACCGTTCGCGGTGACCCCCAACCTGATTGCCCGAGTTCGGATAGCCGAGTCGACCGGCGCCACCGTGCACGCCCTCGCCCTGCGGTGTCAGATCCGGATCGAACCGGCCCGCCGCCGCTACTCGGACGCCGAGGAGGCGGGACTGCTGGACCTGTTCGGGCCCCGCGAGCGGTGGGCGTCGACCCTCTCGACCTTTCCGTGGCTGCACGCCACGGCCACGGTGCCGGGCTTCACCGGTGAGTGCGTGACCGAACTGGTGATGCCGTGCACGTACGACTTCGAGGTGACGGCGTCGAAGTACCTGCATGCGTTGGAGAGCGGCGAAGGCGGCACGGTCCCGCTGAGCTTCCTGTTCAGCGGCACGGTGTTCACCAAGGGGACCAAGGGATTCGGCGTCGAACAGGTCCCGTGGGACCGCGAGGCGCAGTACGACCTGCCCGTGGACGTGTGGCGCGAGACCGTGCGGCAGAACTTCCCGTCGACCGGCTGGCTGCGTCTGGATCACGACACCATCGCCGCGCTGATGCGTTTCAAGGCGGCCCGCGGGCTGCCGGGCATCGACGAGGCCGTCACCGAACTGCTCGACGCAGCGGGGGAGGTGGCGACGTGACCGGACTCGACGACCTGGCCCGGCTGCGGGCAGTGGCCGACACCGTCCTGTACGAGGGCTATCTGCTGTACCCGTACCGTTCGACGTCGCGGAAGAACCAGTCGCGCTGGCAGTTCGGCGTGCTCGGTCCGGTCGGCGCGGCCGACCGCGGCGTGGGGGAGGATGCGTCGATGCGGGTCGAGTGTGTACTCGACCGCGACGACGGTGTCGTCGAGCCGGTGCTGCGGTTCCTGCAACTTCAGGTGCGGACCGTCGAGGCGGCCCGCGCGGGTGGATTCGAGGCGGTCCCCGAACTGGTCGTCGACGGCAGGACGTGGGTGAGCTGGGACGAGGCCGTGGAGGTGGAGATCCCGCTCGGGGCGTTCGGGATTTCGGACCTGGAGGGCGGCGTCAGCCGGGACGTCCGGGAGCCCGGCGGCAGGGACGTCGAGGATCTCGGGCCGTCCGGCCGTCTGGTGCGGACACGATTCCCGGTGCGCGGCCGCGTCGAGGTGACGGCGTCGCGCATCGGTGACGCGGTGCGGCTGAGTGTCGACGTGCGCAACGAGTCGGTCCTCGACGACGTCTCCGGGCCGGACGTTGCCGTGAAGGACACGGCGATCCGTCACTCGCTCATCGGTGCCCATCTGCTCCTCGCGGCACGCGGCGCCCGGTACGTGTCGCTGCTCGAGCCGCCCGATCGCTTCGCGGCCGCCGCGGCCGGATGCCGGCAGCATCGCTGCTACCCCGTCCTGGCCGGGACAGTGGCGCCCCCGGTACTAGCGACGCCGTCCTGGCGTCGCCGATCATCCTGTACGACCACCCTCGAATCGCCGAGGAGAGCGGCGGAGACCTGTTCGACGCCACCGAGATCGACGAGATCCTCACCCTCCGGGTGATGACGCTGACGGACGAGGAGAAGGCGCAGGCCCGCGCGACCGATCCGCTGGCGGCACAGATCATCGACCGCTGCGACGAGATGTCGGCGTCGGACATGCAGCGGTTGCACGGTGCGCTGCGCGACCCCCGTGCCTTCGACACCGGACTGTCCGAGCCCCCGACGTTCGTCACTCCCGGCGGGCTCGTCCCGAGGTACCGGACGACGTGCCCTGGTGGGATCCGGACGCCGACAACAGCGTTCGGCCCGAGACCGACGGTGTCCTCGTGGGTGGGGTGCGGATCGCGAAGGGCAGCCTGGTGCGGCTGCGGCCGTCGCGGCGTGCGGACGCGCAGGACCTGTTCTTCAGCGGGCAGGTGGCACGGGTCGCCACCGTGCACGCCGACGTGGACGGCGGCACACACGTGGGCGTCGTCCTCGTCGACGACCCCGCCGCCGAGTTGCACGACTGGTACGGCCGCTACCTGTACTTCGCGCCCGACGAAGTGGAACCACTCGATTCGCAGGCCGATCGGGCGAACGAGCGAGAGGAGAATCGGTCATGAGGACCATCGGAAAGCTGACCACCGTGCTGTTCGCGGCGGCCGCGGCGGCCGGCGTGTGGATCACGGTGCGGTCGATCCCGGACCTGCAGCGCTACCTACGCATGCGCCGGATGTGATGCGATGACGCCCGCGTCGCGCGCGCAGTCGCCGCCGAGGATCCTGGTTGCCGGAATCGGCAACATCTTCCTCGGCGACGACGGCTTCGGCCCGGAAGTGCTGCGCGCGGTGGTGTCCGCTCCGCTGCCCGACGGTGTCCACGCGGTGGACTACGGCATCCGCGGGATGCACCTGGCGTACGACCTGCTGGGCGGCTGGGCCGCGCTCGTCCTCGTCGACGCGGTCCCCGATCGTGGCCGGCCGGGCGAGATCCGGGTGTTCGAGGTCGATCCGGACGACTCCGGCGCGGCTCCACGGCTCGACGCGCACGGCATGGATCCCGGTTCGGTATTCGCGAGCCTCGCCGCGCTCGGCGGACGGCTCCCGCGCACGTTCGTCGTCGGCTGTCAGGCGGAGTGCGTCGACGAGGGGATCGGGCTGTCCGCGCCGGTCGCCGCGGCGGTGGACGCGGCCGCCGACGAGGTGCTGGCCGTCGTGTCGCGGTGCGGTTCGACGGCGACGGTCGGCGGTCCGGTGGACGGGACGGAGGGCTGAGCGATGTGTCTGGGAATCCCGGGTCAGGTGGTCCGCATCCTCGACGGCTACGGCGGTCAACTTGCGCTGGTCGACGTCGAGGGCAAGGAACGCAAGGTCAACGTCGGGATGCTCGAGGACACCGTGCTCGCACCCGGCGACTGGGTGGTGATCCACATGGGATTCGCGGTGGAGCGGGTGGACCGGGAGGGCGCCGAACGGGCCATGGCCGGACTGGAACTGATGGGGCGTCCGCGCGAGCCGCACGACGACGGAGACGCGGCACCGTGACGGCCGAGGCGTACACGGACCGGGCCACCGCCGCGCGGCACCGGGTGACCGTCCGCGGGGTGGTACAGGGCGTCGGCTTCCGGCCGTTCGTCGCGCGCCTGGCCGAGCGGTTGGGCCTCACCGGGCACTGCGGCAACGACGAGGTGTGCGTCTTCATCGAGGTCGAGGGTCCGCTGGATGCGCTGGCGGAGTTCGTGATCGCGCTGCGTCGCGATTCGCCCCGCTCGCGGTGGTGGTGGACGTGACCGTCGAACCGGCGGAACCTCGCGGTGACGACGCGTTCCGGATCGTGCCGAGCCTGCACACGCCGGGGGCGCGGACCCTCGTCCCGCCCGACGTCGGGATCTGCGCCGACTGCGCGCGGGAGCTGGCCGACCCCGCCGACCGGAGGTACCGACATCCGTTCGTGAACTGCACCAACTGCGGACCCGGTTCACGGTCGTCACGGACCTGCCGTACGACCGGCCGGCGACCACGATGGCGCGATTCCCGATGTGCCCGCAGTGCGCGCGGGAGTACGCCGACCCGACCGATCGCCGGTACCACGCGCAGCCGATCTGCTGCCGGGACTGCGGACCGCGGATCCACGCCGAGACCGACAGCGTCCGCATCGACGGCGACGACGCCGTCCTCGAGCTGGTACAGCGGGAGATCGCGGCGGGTGGCATCGTCGCGATAAAGGGCATCGGGGGATTCCATCTGGCATGCGACGCAACCGATCCCGATGCCGTGCGGCGATTGCGGGAGCGGAAGCAGCGTCCGGCCAAGCCGTTCGCGGTGATGGCGGCGGACATGGACACCGCGCGCCGCGTGTGCCACGTCGGAACTGCGGAGGCCGCCGCGCTGAGCAGCGCCGCCAGACCGATCGTGCTGCTGCGCAGCAAGACCCGGTCCGAGGTGGTGGCCGATGTCGCGCCGGGGCTCGACGAGATCGGGATCCTGCTGCCCTATGCACCGCTCCACCACCTGCTGTTCGCCCCGGTCCCGGGCAGCGACGCCCGGCAGCCGCGGCTGCTGGTGATGACGTCGGGCGATCTCGGCGGCGAGCCGCTGTGCTTCGACAACGAGGACGCGCGCCAGCGCCTCTCCGGGATCGCGGACGTGTTCCTGATGCACGACCGCGACATCGCCGTACCGTGCGAGGACTCCGTGCTCACGGTCGTCGACGGCACCGCGTCGCCGATCCGGCGCTCCCGCGGGTACGCGCCGCTGCCCGTGCTGCTGGACCGTCCCGGCCCGACTGTATTGGCGGTGGGTGCCGAGGTGAAGAACACCTTTTGCCTCACCCGCCAGGACTTCGCCTTCTGCTCCGGACATCTCGGCGACATGGGGAGCCTGGAGAGCCGACGCGCATTCGACGACTCCGTCGCGCAACTGTCGGCGTTGCACGACATCCACCCTGACCTCGTCGTGGCCGACGAGCATCCGGGGTACTCGACGCGGAACTGGGCCGAGGAGTTCAGCGAACGCGAGGGCGTCGACCTGTGCACCGTCCAGCACCACCATGCGCATGTCGCCGCGCTGGTCGCCGAACACCGGATGGTGGGGACGCCGCTGCTGGGGGTCGCCTACGACGGCACCGGATACGGATGCGACCGCACCGTGTGGGGCGGGGAGATGCTGCTGATCGGGGAGGATCTGCTCGACGCCGAGCGCGTCGGGCACCTGCAGCCGTTCTCGCTGCCCGGCGGTGACGTCGCGGTACGCAACCCGGCCCGCGTCGCGTTGGCGTTGCTGCACGAGGTGGGTCTGGACACCGCGGCGGCAGCGGAGCTGCCGTGCCTGCGGGCGATGGCCTCGAACGAACGTGCGCTGGTCGCAGCGCAACTCGACTCCGGCCTGGGCTGCGTCCGGACGACGAGCGTCGGTCGGCTCTTCGACGGCGCCGCGTCGATGCTGGGGGTGCGGCACCGGGTCAGCTACGAGGCGCAGGCCGCGTTGGAACTCGAGGCCCTCGCCCGCACCGCCCGCGCCCCCGCGGCGATCGAGATGCGGATCGAGGACGGCGAGCTGAAGCTCGCGGAGCTGGTGGGTGGACTCGTGGCGGGAATGCGCGCGGGGATCCCGGTGCCGGAGTTGGCCTTCGGCTTCCACTGTGCGCTGGCGGCGGCCACCGCGAGTCTCGCCGCCGACGTCGCGCGGCGGGCGGGGGTGGCGACGGTGGGCCTGACCGGTGGGGTGTTCCAGAACCGGCTGCTGACCGCGCTCGTCCGGGTCCGCCTGGAGTCGGCTGGGCTGCGCGTCCTCACCCACCGGACGGTGCCCGCGAACGACGGCGGACTGTCGCTGGGGCAGGCCGCGCTGGGACTGGCGACGCTCGCGCGTCGTGCACGGAACGATCCGATCGACGAGGTGGGGCCATGACGACGAGTGACGCGACGGTCGAACTGATCGGCCGGGAGCTGTCCGCGGACCTCGCGGCCGCGGCGCTGGCCCTGGCGCGGCGATTCCAGGCGGGCGCCACGCTGTGGGTGGTCTCGCCGCAGTGGGAACCGCACGCCCACCACGTGGCGGTCGAGTTCGTCCACCCGGTGATCATGGGGAAACGCGCCCTGCCGTCCGTCTCGCTCGTCGAACCCGACCCGGTGGCGCAGTGCCGCGTCGCGACCCGGCCCGGCGACGTGATCCTCGCGGTGGCGTCGGCCGACCAGCCCCAGGTGCGGGACATCATGCGCCGGGCACCGGCGTGGGGCGCCGACACGTTCTGGATCGGCTCGGGTCCGCGGCCCGACCCCGGCGCCGCCACCCACATCCTGTGGGTGGACTCCGACGACCCGATGGTGCCCGCGACCGGACGGTTCGTGCTGATGTACCACCTACTGTGGGAGCTCACACGCGTGTGCTTCGAGCATCCCGGGCTGCTTCAGACCCCCGCCGACGCGGACGGCGACTGCGCCGACGACGTGTGCGTCACGTGCAGCGACGAGGGTCGGCTCGCGGAAGTGGTTCTGGCGTCGACGGATTCGATGGACGGTGTCCTCGTCCGGACCGCGACGGGGGAGGAAAGGGTCGACACCACGCTCGTCGGCGACGTCGACATGCACGACCTGCTGCTCGTCCACGGCGGCGCCGCGATCACCCGTCTCGATCCACACGAGGAGGTACTGCGATGACCGGCGCCACACCTGGTTCCGAGGGCACGGACTTCCTGTACCCGTTCATCGACGCCCACGAGGAGGGCGCCGCGGCACTGCTCGACGACCTCGCCGCCTCGGCGCGCAGCAAGGCCGCCGAAAGCGCTCGGCTGCAGCGGGACTCGACCACCGAGTGGGGCGCCGGTATCGAGGACGCGGGACGCCGGATGGCGGAGCGCTTCGCCCAGGGCGGTCGGCTCTACACGTTCGGCAACGGCGGCAGTTCCACCGACGCGGCCACCCTGGCGTCGCTGTTCAGTCGTCCGGCGCGGGGCCGGCCCGTCGCGGCGTGGTCGCTCGCGGCGGATCAGGCCGTGGTGACAGCGCTCGGCAACGACGTCGGCTTCGACCTGATCTTCTCCCGGCAGATCATCGCGCACGCGGGCCCGCACGACATCGCGATCGCCCTGTCGACGTCGGGGAACTCCGACGACCTGATGATCGCACTAGTCGAGGCCCGGCGTCGTGGTCTGCTCACGATCGGATTCGCCGGACACGACGGCGGCCGGATGGCGGTGAGCGACGACCTCGACTACTGCTTCACGATCCGATCGCAGAGTATCCACCGCATCCAGGAGAGCCACGCGCTCGTGGGCTACCGACTCTGGAGCGCCGCACAGGAACACATGAACAGATCGGTCGGATCTATCACCGACGGGCAGGAGGATTGACGGATGGAACCTACGACGGCCGCCGAACGCGAGGACCGGGTCCTCGACCGCATCGCGTCGTTCCGTAAGCGCCGGCCCAGGCTTCTCGAGGACGTCGTGACGCTCGCCCACGGCGCGGGTGGGAAATCGTCTGCGGCGCTGGTCGATTCGGTGTTCGTCGAGGCGTTGCGCAATCCGCAGCTCGAGCAACTCGGGGACGCGGCCGCGCTGACGCTGCCGGCAGGCGAGCGGATCGCGTTCTCCACCGACTCGTTCGTGGTGCAGCCCCTGCAGTTCCCGGGCGGGTCGATCGGGAACCTCGCGGTGCACGGCACCGTCAACGACCTCGCCGTGGCCGGCGCGCGGCCGTTGTGGCTGTCGGCCGCATTCGTGATCGAGGAGGGCTTCGAGATCGCGTTGCTGCGCGAGATCGTCCGGGACATCGCGGATTCCGCCGCGCAGGCCGGGGTGCACGTGGTCACCGGCGACACCAAGGTCGTCGGCAAGGGCGCGGCCGACGGCGTCTACATCTGCACCGCCGGTGTCGGCGCCCTGCCGGTCACCCTCCGGCTCGGACCCGAGTACGTCCGGCCCGGCGACCGCGTACTGCTGTCGGGCACGATCGGCGAACACGGCATGGCCGTGATGCTCGCGCGCGGCGAACTCGCGATCGAGGCCGACATCCGGTCCGACACCGCGCCCGTCAACGGGCTCGTCCACGCGCTGCTCGACGCGGCGCCGTCGACGCGCTGGATGCGCGACGCGACCCGGGGCGGCGTCGGCACGGTCTGCAACGAGTTGGCCCAGTCCGCCGGGCTCGCGGTGGTGCTCGACGAGGACTCGCTGCCGGTGCTGCCGCAGGTGTCGGGGGCGTGCGACCTCCTCGGCATCGATCCGCTGTACGTCGCCAACGAGGGCAAGTTCGTCGCGGTCGTCGCCGCCGAGGAGGCCGACGCGGCACTCGAGGCGCTGCGGGCATGCGCGGGCGGCGAGCAGGCCGCGATCGTCGGGGAGGTACTGGCCGAACCCGAGGGCATCGTCGCGTTGCGCACGGCGTTCGGCGGCAGCCGGATCGTGGACATGCTGGTGGGGGACCCGCTGCCGCGAATCTGTTGAGCGAGAGGAGGAAACGACATGTGTCTGGGCATTCCCGGCCAGGTGGTACAGATGGTCGACACCGAGCAGCACCTGGCGAAGGTGGACGTCAACGGGTCCAGCGGACCATCAGCGTGCGACTGCTGGCGGACGACGGCCTCGTGGTGGGCGATTGGGTCCTGGTCCATGTGGGCTTCGCGATGGCGAAGATCGACGAGGCCGAGGCCGCGCTCACCCTCGACCAGGTCCAGAAGATGGGTGCCGACTACGAGAACGAGATCGACGCGTTCCATTCCTCGCGCATCAACTGACGGCGGGGCACAAGGAGGTTGCAGCATGAAATTCGTGGACGAATTCCGCGACCCGGCGGCGGCCCGCGCCCTGGTCCGGTCGATCACCGAACTCGCCGGCGACGACGAGTTCAAGTTCATGGAGGTGTGCGGCGGCCACACCCACACCATCTATCGGCACGGCATCGAACACCTGCTGCCGCAGTCGGTGGAACTCGTGCACGGTCCCGGGTGCCCGGTGTGCGTGATCCCGATGGGCCGCGTCGACGACGCGATGTACCTCGCCGAACAGCCCGACGTCATCTTCACGACGTTCGGCGACATGATGCGGGTGCCGGGATCGCACGGCAACCTCATCGAGGCGAAGGCCCGCGGCGCGGACGTGCGATTCGTGTACTCGCCCCTCGACGCCCTCAAGATCGCCGTCGACAATCCCGACAAGCAGGTGGTGTTCTTCGCGGTCGGCTTCGAGACCACCGCGCCGTCCACCGCGGTGACGCTGGTGCGGGCCCGGCAGATGGGCGTGACGAACTTCAGCATCTTCTGCAACCACGTGACGATCGTCCCGCCGATCAAGGCGATCCTCGAATCCCCGGACCTGAGGCTCGACGGCTTCCTCGGGCCCGGACACGTCTCGACGGTGGTGGGATCGCGGCCGTACCGGTTCGTCCCCGAGGTGTACGGGAAGCCGATGGTGGTGGCGGGGTTCGAACCGCTCGACATCCTCGCGTCGGTGCACATGCTGTTGCAGCAGATCCGTGAGGGGCGCTGCGAGGTGGAGAACCAGTACATCCGCGTCGTGCGGCCCGAGGGCAACACGCAGGCGCTGAAGCTGATGAGCGAAACCTTCGCGCTGCGTCCGCATTTCGAATGGCGAGGACTCGGGTTCATCTCGCAGAGCGCGCTGCGGATCCACCCCGACTACGTGGAGTTCGACGCCGAGGAACGCTTCTCGATGCCGGGGGTCCGGGTGGCCGATCCCAAGGCGTGCCAGTGCGGTGAGGTCCTCAAGGGCGTCATCAAGCCGTGGGAATGCAAGGTGTTCGGCACTGCATGCACGCCCGAGACTCCGATCGGGACGTGCATGGTCTCGCCCGAGGGCGCGTGCGCCGCCTACTACAACTTCGGGAGGCTGCACCGGGAGACGGCGCTGCTGGTGGGTCGGAGATCCGAGTGAGTGGCAGAGCCGGCCGGACACTGTTCGCGCGCTACGCGTACGCGCCCAATGCGCTCGGGTACTGCGGTCCGGCCGGATCGGTGCTCGAGGCCGTCGCGTGCGGGGGCGAGGGAGCCGACGTCGGCGGTGTGGACGCGGCGGCACGACAGTTCAGCGGTGCGTGGCCGTATCAGGAACTGCTCGCCGACCTGTCCGGGGTGGACGACGCCCTCGACGAGGCCGTGGTGCGCGGCTACTGGACCGGTAACGAGTTGACCGCGGCCGTGGACCGCGAACGGTTCGGGCGGGAACTGCTCGACCGCCTCGGCGCGCGCGCCGGGCACTACTGGAAGTACCTCACCGACGACCTGCTGCCCGAGGTCGCACCCACCCACGCCTTCCACGTGTTCGGTGTGTATCCGTGGACGCGACTGCTCGGCACCGGGATGCCCCAGCCGCTGCACGTCCTCGACTCGTGCCGCATCCGCAACGGCGTCGTCATCGAGTTGCGGCCCGACACCGCGGTGGTGCGGTCGCGAGGGCTCCAGTTCGACGGCGCCAGGCTGATGTTGGGGCCGCTCGAGGACCGACCCGCCCGTCGGCGCACGGCCGCCGGTCCGTTCGTGCCGGATCTGCGGGTGGGCGATCGCGTGGCCGTGCACTGGGACCTGGTGTGTGACCGCCTCGACGCCGATCAGGCGGGCAGTCTCGAGTACTGGACGGATTGGCAGCTGACGCAGACCAATCCGCGCCTGGCCGCCGAGTTCATCCGTCCCGCAACCGATCCCGCAGCGGCTCCGTCGCGGGAAGTGTGAACCCCCACGGCAGCTCGAGACGGTGCGCAGCGAGCAGGTCGGCGTCCGCGAGGACGCGGTCGATGCGGTCGTCCGCCACCATGCGGCCCTCGTTGAGGATCACCGCGCGCCGACACAGCTGCGCGGCGTACGGCAGATCGTGCGTGACCAGCACGAGAGTGGTCTCGAGGCGCCCGAGCACCTCCGCGAGTTCGCGGCGGGCGACGGGATCGAGGTTGCTCGACGGCTCGTCGAGCACGAGCACGTCGGGCCGGCACGCCAGGACCGTCGCGAGTGCGACCCGCCGCCGCTGGCCGCCGGAGAGGTGACCGGCGCTGCGGTGCGCGTGCTCGGCCATGTCGACCTGTGCGAGCGCGTCGGCCACGCGCCGTTCGAGTTCCGCGCCGCGCACCCCGAAATTGGCGGGGCCGAAGGCGACGTCCTCGGCCACCGTGGGCATGAACAGTTGGTCGTCGGGATCCTGGAACACCACGCCCACGCGGCGCCGGATCTCGCGCAGGTTCTTCCGGTCCACGGCGAGGCCGCCGATCCGCACCGAGCCCGCGGTCGCCGAGAGCACCGCGTTGAGTTGGAGGATCAGGGTGGTCTTGCCGGCGCCGTCGGGGCCGAGGACCGCAACCCGTTCGCCGTCCGCGATCGAGAGGTCGATGCCGTCGAGCGCGCGCCGGCCGTCCGGATAGTCGAAGACGAGTCCGGCGGTCTGGATTGCGGGAGTGGGCATGTCACACCATCCACGCTGTGGTCGCGATCGCCACCGCGCAGGCGGCGGGAGTGAGCGCGGCGCACCAATCGCGGCGTCCGGCCGGCGTCGCGGACAGCGGGACCGTCCCGGTGAACCCGCGTGAGAGCATCGCGAGGTGCACGCGTTCGCCCCGCTCGTAGGCGCGCAGGAACGTTCCGCCCACGCCGCGCGCGGCCGCGCCGACCTGGTGCAGGGTGTGGGGGTCGTCGCCGCGCGAGACGCGGGCGATGCGCATCCGGTCGATCTCTCCGGCAAGGAGATTCACATAGCGGAGCATGAGCGTGGCCACCGTGACGACCACGCCGGGTAGGTGCAGCCGGGACAGTCCGGCGGGCAGCGAGCGCATCGGCGTGGTGGCCGCGAGCGTCAACGAAACCAGCACGCCCAGGGTGCCCTTGACCAGGATGTTCCACGCCGCGAGCAGCCCGGGTACCGACAGGGACAGACCCAGGACCGCCACCCGGTCGCCGGACTCGGCGAACGGCAGCAGCACCGCGAGCACCACGAACGGCAACTCGATGAGCATGCGCGGCGCGAGCCAGCGCAGCGTGATGCCTGCGATCCGCCACACCACGAGGAGGATCAGGAGGTACAGCCCGAATGCCCAGAATGACTCCCGCGGCGTCGCCACGACGGCGAACACGCCGACGAACGCCGCCAGGATCTTCACCTCGGTCGGCAGCGCGTGCACCGGTGACGTGCCTTCGAGGTAGAGCGGGTGGGTGTGCGACCCCGACATGTCACGGTCCCCGACGGCGAGCGATCGCCCGGAACAGCAGGCCCGCCACGACGAATACCGCGACCACTCCGAGCACGCCGGCGACCCCGGTGAGCGCTCCGTTGCCGTGGATCGAGTAGCCGGCGAACGGTGACGACGACAGATGGTGATCGGTGGCGTTCTGTGCAATGCAGCTGCCCTCCAGCTGCTCACCACCATCGGTCTCGACCACCTCGCAGCCGCGCAGTGTCGCCGAGTCCAGCCCGTCCGGGCTCGAGCTGGCGAAGTACGACAGGATTCCCGCGATCAGCAGCGCGACGACGGCGAACCCCACCAGGAACCACGACTTCTTCGCGCGATGGTGCTCACGTCGACGGCACCCCCTCGGTTCGCGCCGGCTGCGTCCGCAGCAGATACACGAGGTCGGGCCTCGCCCGCGCGACCGCGACCACCGTGAACGCCGTGATGATGCCCTCACCGACGCCGATCAGCGCATGGGTGCCGAGCATGTACGCCGCGACCGTGTGCAGCGACGTGATCGCCGACCCGCCGATCGCGTACTCGAGCACGAACATCGAGGCCGCGAGAACCGTTGCGCACCACGCTGAGACGAACGCGAGTACGCCGATCCCGCCGTCGCCCCGGCGGGTCAGCAGCGGGCGCAGGGTCACCGCGACGGTATAGCCGGCCGCGGTCCCGACCAGTGCCATGTTGGTGATGTTGGCGCCGAGTGCGGTGAGGCCGCCGTCCGCGAACAGCAGGGACTGGACGGTGAGCACGATCGAGATGCACAGCGCACCCGTGTACGGCCCGACGAGGATCGCGGCCAGCGCACCGCCGAGAAGGTGCCCGCTCACGCCGGGCAGGATCGGGAAGTTGATCATCTGGACGGCGAAGATGAAGGCGGCCACCAGGCCGGCCATCGGCGCGGTCCGCTCGTCGAGTTCGGTTCTGGCGCGCCAGATTGCGATGCCGACGCCCACGGCCGCGACGGCCCAGAACAGGGCCGAGGTTGGAGCATTGATGATCCCGTCGCTCATGTGCATTGCGACGACATCGGTTTCGACGCCCGCTTCGAAAGCCACTTCGACAACCACGCTGCCCTCCCGAGGGCTGGGGAATCGTCGCGGCCAAGTCTATCGGGACATGTGAACAGCTGAACAGTCTTTCCGGAATGGTCCGGTTCGTCGGTCGCTGCCCGACGCGCCAGGCACTACCGGGGGCGCAGGAGGAGGCAGGCGCAGGCCACCGCGGCCAGAGTCAGCGCCAGCACACGCGCGGTGTCACGGAGCGAGACTCCGATGACAAGCGCAAGGACCGCGGGACTGATCGTCGCGAACACGGCGCACAGGATCAGGACGGCGCGCTTGGCGCGTTCGTTCGAGACCTCGGTCGGTGCAGTCGGGCATCCTCCCGGATTGTGGGGCGGTCGTACGTCTTCGTTTCCATTCTGGGCGACTCTCGATCATCGGGTTGTCAGAGCTGCTGCGTCGTATCTCTCGGTATCTCTCGGAAATCACCGTAGCCGTGGGTGCAAGCCCATCCGGTGCAACCGCATTCGCTTTCCAAACCCGAAAGGCTGACGACGGGAGCGTGATGTGTCCCGTGGGGTTCGTGCTGACTCCGATCCGGGACCGATCCGGGACCTTCTGCCCTGGATCGGGACGGGGATCCTGTGCGCAACCGCGGAGAATCGACGCGTCGAAAGAGACGGATCTCATACCGCCCCGAAGTCGCTTCGGGGCTCAATCTCCGGGCTCGGTGAGCCCCGACTCGTCGATCGACAGTCGCCGGGTGATGCCGATGTCGCGCAGGAACTGGCGGTCGTGGCTGACCACGATCAGTGCGCCGCGGTACTCGTCGAGCGCCTGCACCAGATGGGCGAGGCTCGGCAGGTCGAGGTTGTTCGTCGGCTCGTCGAGCATCAGCAGCCGTGGCGGCGGGTCGGCCGCGAGGAGCATCGCCAGTGCGGCCCGTAGCCGTTCGCCGCCGGACAGCGTCGCCACCGGGCGTCGGCCTCGGCGCCGCGGAACAGGAACCGGGCGAGGCTGCCACGGATCTGCTCGGCGGTGGCGTGCGGCGCGGCGGCCGCGACGTTCGCCGCCACCGACTCGGTGTTGTCGAAGATGTCGAGCCGCTGGGGCAGCAGGGCGGACGGCACCTTCACGCCGTGCTCGGCGATCTCGTGGAGCAGGGTGGTCTTCCCGGCGCCGTTGCGTCCGATCAGGGCGATCCGCTCGGGACCGGTGACGGTGAGGTCGAGGGTCTGGCCGCTGCGCAGGCGCGCCGCCTCCAACCCGACCACCTGCTGTCCGGGGAACACCGCGGTGTCGGGCAGGTCGATGCGGATCTCGCGGTCGTCGCGGACGCGGTCCTGTGCCTCGGCCAGAGCGCGCTTGGCGTCATCGAGTTTCTCCATGTGGTTTCCGCGGAGCTTGCCGGCCGACTCCTGGGCGGCGCGCTTGCGCAGACCCATCACGATCTTCGGTTCCCTCTTGTTCTCGAACATCTTTCGGCCGTACCGTGCGCGGCGATCGAGCTTGATCTGCGTCTCGACGAGTTCGCGGCCCTGCTTGCGGACGTCGCTGCGGGCGTCGCGGACCGCGGCCCGTGCCGCCGCCTGCTCGGCCTCGACGGCCTCCAGATAGTCGGTGAAGTTGCCGCCGAACGTGCGCATTCGTCCGTCGCGCAGTTCGGCGATGGACTCCATCGCCTCGAGCAGGTCCCGGTCGTGGCTGACGACGAGCACGGTGCCGGGGAACTGCCGCACTGCCGCGGCGAGAAGATCCCGGCTCGCACCGTCCAGGTTGTTGGTCGGTTCGTCGAGCAGCAGGATGTCCGGCTCGTGCAGCAGCTGTGCGGTGAGACCGAGCAGCGTCGTCTCGCCGCCGGACAGTTCACCCACCGTGCGGTCGAGATCGGTGACGTCGGCGACGATGTGCTGCAGTCCCAGCCGGTGCAGCGTCGACACCGCGCGTTCCTCGATGTCCCATGCAGAACCGACGGTGTCGAAGTCGGAATCCGTTCCGGAGCCGGATTCGATGCGCGCCAACGACTGTCGGACCTCGGCGATTCCGAGAACCGTGTCGACTCGCACACCCGGATCGAGTGTCAGATCCTGCGGGAGGTACGCGACCGCGCCGTGGGTCGTGACCGAGCCGCGGGTCGGTTGCAGCCGTCGGGCGATCAGCTTCAGCAGCGTGGACTTGCCCGAACCGTTGAGGCCGACCAGACCGGTGCGGCCCGAGCCGATCACGGCGTCGATGCCGTCGACGACCGGCGTCCCGTCGGGCCACGAGAAAGTGAGATCGGACAGGGCGATGGACGTGGAGGGATGGGCCATGTGAAAGCTCCTGGAGGTAGGTTGCGTCGCGCAGACGCATGCGAACAGCACACGTCGCGCACGGGCGCGAAATCACCTCTACAGGAGCAAGGGCCTCTCCGATCTGACGGAAACAAGAACGTCGAACACGGTATGCCGGGTTCAACCCGGGCGCAACCGGATTATTCCGCGCACGGTTGAGCGGAACGGTTCCGCACGCCTGCTCGTCCGACGATCATGGAGTGAGCATGCGGGTACTCGACCCCGCCGAACCGGGAGACGCCGATGACGGTCACCGACGAATACCTCGAGAACAACAAGCGCTACGCCGAGAGCTTCTCGGGTCCACTGCCGTTGCCGCCGAGCAGGCACGTCGCCGTCGTCGCGTGCATGGACGCGCGACTCGACGTCTACCGGCTCCTCGGACTCGGGGCCGGCGAGGCGCACGTTATCCGCAATGCCGGCGGCGTCGTCACCGAGGACGAGATCCGTTCCCTCGCAATCAGTCAGCGCCTGCTCGGCACGCGCGAGATCATCCTCATCCACCACACCGACTGCGGCATGCTGACGTTCACCGACGACGAGTTCAAGCGAGACCTCCAGGACGAGACCGGTATCAAGCCGACGTGGTCCGCCGAGTCGTTTCCCGACGTCGAGGAGGACGTCCGGCAGTCGCTGCGCCGGGTCGCGGCCAGCCCGTTCGTCACGCTCACGGAGTCGTTGCGCGGCTTCGTGTTCGACGTCGCGACCGGCCGGCTGACCGAGGTCACCCTCGAGTGACCCGGCCGCCTGACAGTCCTAGATCTGTGGCCCCTCCGACCGCAGGTCGTCGACCTTGCTCATTGCCTCGCGCAGTTCGGCGAGCCACTCCTCGCTGTGTTTCCCGGCGAGCTTGACCGTCCATTCGAGCGCGTCGGACCGGGACCGCGCGACGCCGGCGTCGACGAGGGTGTCGAGGACCTTGCGCTCGGGCTGGCGTAGCCGCGTCATGACGGGAACGGCGAGGTGTGTGAACAGGATTCGCCGGTCGCCGATCGTCACGCTCCAGGCGACTTTCCGTCCGTAACGAGCCTCCGCCTCGTCGGCGATCTGCATGCGCTCGGGTCTGGTCGTTTCCCGGAACCGGGAAACCCGTCCTTCTGCGGCGGCCTCCGAATCCTCGGATTCGCCGGCCTCGACCGGGGGCAGTTCGCCGGTCACCACGATCTCTTCGCGGTCCACCTCGACGGTGGCGGGCCCCGTGAACCAATTGTCGGGGAGACGGCCCGCGAACCAATCCGCGGCGTCGGAGGCATCGGGTACATCGGCCTGCTGCCAGCCGCCGGGTCGACTGAATCCATGGCCGTATCCATGGCCGTGTGCTCTTCTCATGATCGTCCTCCTCGGGTCGATCTGCTTGCACTGATTACATGATTACTCCGTTCGGGAAGGAGTGCCACCGGCCTGCGGGTCTGTTTTCGTGAGGTGAAGTTCCAGCAGCAGACTGAGCTGGGCGTGCGCGTCGGCGAACGGTCGGCTCGACTTCGAGCGCGCGGCTCTGCACGATGGCGCCTTCGATCACGGACAGGAGAACCCCTGCCGTGGAGCGCGCGGTGGATTCTTCGATTCCGGCCGCCACCATGCCGTCCGCGAGCCGGGTGGTCCAGTCGGCGAACGCAAGGCCGGCGGCGGCCTGCACGGTGGGGTCCAGCTCGTCCAGAGCGGCCGCCATCATGAACGAGCCCAGGCGATACTCGCTGGACTCGAGTGGTTCGAGCCAGAATGCGAAAAGCTCGTCCAACCACTGCGCCACCGATGGCGTGCTCGCCAGCTTGTCCGCCATCACGGCCACGTGCGAATGCACCACTCGCGACACGATCCGGGCCGCCGTTTCGACGAGTTGGCCCTTGCCGGCGGGGAAGTGTTGATACAGGGAGTTGCGCGACGCATTGCTTCGTTTGAGCAGCTCCGCCAGTCCGGCGGCATGCACCCCGTGCTCCTGCACCACGGCGATCGTGCTCGTGAGTAGTCGAGCTCGAGGTCGTGGGGCGGTCATGCGGGTTCCTTCCGGGCTTGTGTGTACCGATCGGTTCATGTTAGATCGAACCATGTGAACCGATCGGTTCACATGGAGAGGATGCTGTGCCCGCCCCCATCGCCACCGCCAGTCCCGTCGCTCACGCAGCCCTTCTGGGTCTCGGGGCGTACCGGCCCCGACGCGTCGTGCCCAACGCGGAGATCGTCGACCGGATCGACTCGTCCGACGAGTGGATCCGAACGCGTTCCGGAATCACCGCCCGTCGCTGGGCCGATCCGGACGAGTCCATCGTCGCCATGAGCGTCGCGGCCTCGCGTGACGCACTCGCCGCCGCGGGTATCGCGCCAGAACAGATCGACGCCGTCGTCCTGGCCACGTCCTCGCAGATGGTGCTGGGGCCGTCGGCAGGCGCGGTGGTGGCCAGCGAACTCGGCATGCACGACACCGCTGCCTACGACATTTCCGCCGGCTGCGCGGGCTTCTGCTACGCGCTCGGCAACGCCGCGAGCCTCGTCCGCGCCGGGCAGGCGCGGCACGTCCTGGTGATCGGTGTGGAACGACTGTCCGACCTCCTCGATCAGACCGACCGGACCTGCGCGTTCATCTTCGCCGACGGTGCCGGTGCGGTCGTGGTGGGTCCCGCCGACGAAGAGGGCATCGGTCCCGTCGCGTGGGGCTCGGACGGCACGCAGACCGCGGCGATCAAGCAGGACAAGGACTTCCAGCAGTACTTCGCCGAGGTTCAGGAGAAGGGCGCGGAAGCGGAGCGGCCGTACATCCGGATGAACGGTCAGGCCGTGTTCCGTTGGGCGGTGACCTTCCTGGAGAAGGCGTGCCGAGATGCTCTGGACAAGTCCGGAATCACCGCCGACGACCTGGACGCCTTCGTGCCGCACCAGGCCAACAGCCGCATCACCGACGCCCTGATCCGGACGCTCGGACTGCCCGACACCGTCGCGGTGGCCCGCGACATCGTCGAGACGGGCAACACGAGCGCGGCGTCCATCCCGATGGCGATGGAACAACTCCTCAGATCGGGCGGTGCGAAGCCTGGTGACACCGCGCTGCTGCTCGGCTTCGGTGCCGGCTTGGCCTATGCGGGACAGGTCGTGCGGCTGCCGGCCATCAGCTGACCCGCCGGGCGCGGCGCCGACGGCGCCGCGCCCGCCGTGTCGGGCATCATGCGAGGGCATGGCTGCTCCGCGTCTTCGGTCCCGCACGAACCTGATCGTCCTGGCCACCGCGTCCGCTCTGGTGCTGGCCGGATGCGGAGGCAGCGACCCGTCCCCGGAGCAGCGGTTCGCCGACGCGCTCGCGAGCGGCGACGTCCAGACGGCCGCCGATCTCACGACGGACCCGGCCGCGGCGTCGGCCGCGATCACCGCGGTGTTCGACGGTCTCGCCGCGCGGGGCCACAGCTTCACGGTTTCGCAGGGCGGCGATTCGTTCACCCTCGACGCGGACTGGGACCTCGGCGACGGGAAGGAATGGCGCTACTCCACCGAAGGCAAGGTGGTGAACGTCTCGGGTGAGCAACGGCTTTCGTGGGATCCCGCGTTGCTGGTGCCCGGCCTCGACGCCGATTCGACGGTGCAGTTCACCCCGACGTCGGGAAAGCCGCCGCAGGTACGGGCGAGCGACGGTCGGCCGATCATGACGCAGCAGGTGGTCACGCTCGTGAACCTGCAGCCGTCGGCGGATCCCGCTGCCGTGGCACCGTTGCTCACCCCGATCGTCCCTACGATCACCGCCGAGTCGCTGCGCGGCGACCTCGCGAAGGCGGACGGTAAGCCCGTCACGGCCGTCACGTTGCGCGAATCCGACATAGCGCCCATCCGGGCTCGGCTGGCGGCGATCCCCGGCGTGGAACTGGTGGACCAGACCCGCCTGCTCACCGTGGACAAGGCGCTGGCGTCGCCGGTGTTCGCCGATCTCGCGAACCTCTGGCAGGAGGGGCAGGACGCGTCGGCCGGGTGGGCGGTGCAGATGGTGCAGTCGAACGGAAACACGCACCGGCTCGCCGGGCAGGACGGCACCCCCGCCCCGAACATCGACACCACGCTGGACCTGAACCTGCAGGCCGCGGCCGAGAACGCGCTCGCGGGCATTCCGCAGCCGGCCGCGATCGTGGCGCTGCGGCCGTCGACCGGCGCGGTCCTCGCCGTCGCACAGAACGCGCCCGCCGACGCACAGGGGCCGATCGCGCTCACCGGCCTGTACCCGCCCGGCTCGACCTTCAAGACGGTGACGACGTCGGCGGCGCTGCAGGCCGGGAAGGCCACACCCGACACCGTGCTGCCGTGCCCGGGCACCGAGAACGTGGAGGGCCGACAGATCCCCAACGACGACAACTTCGACCTCGGCTCGGTCCCGCTGCACACGGCGTTCGCGCACTCGTGCAACACCACGATGGCCCGGCTCGCCGTCTCGCTGCCCGCCGACGCCCTGCCGCGTGCGGCCGAGCAGTTCGGTCTCGGCGTCGACTACACGACGCCGGGGCTGACGACGGTCACCGGAACCGTCCCTCCCGCAGAGACACCCGCGGCGCGCGTCGAGTCGGCGATCGGCCAGGGGTCGGTGACGGCGTCGCCGTTCGGGATGGCACTCGTCGCGGCGTCCATCGCTCACGGGTCGACGCCGGCCCCGACGATGGTCGTCGGCCGGCCCGGGACGGCCGACCGGACCGTCGCCCCGGCACCCGCCGACGTCGACACTGATCTGCGCGCGATGATGCGCGAGACGGTAACGGACGGGACCGCGAAGATTCTCGCCGATCTGCCCAACCTCGCGGGCAAGACGGGCACCGCGGAGTACGGTGATGGCAAAGACTCACACGGATGGTTCGTGGGCATCGACGGAGATCTTGCTTTCGCGGTTTTCGTTGCGGGAGCGGATAGTTCGGGACCTGCGTTGGACGCTGCCGGTCGATTCCTGCGGTAGGTCCGCGTGGCTCACGGCGGTGCTCGCGGGGTAACGGGGAGGTATCGGAAAGTAGCGCCGGTGGCGCAATCGTGACTTCTTCGTAGGCGATCCGTGCTTGTTACGCAAGTGACAAACGGGAGGATTGTGGCCATGGGTTTTCGAGCGTCGCCCCGCGTCCGGCGCAGCTGTGCGATTGCCCTGCCGCTCGGCCTCGTCGCGGTGCTGGCCGCCGCTCTCGTGTCCTGTGTGGGTCAGAAGTCCGATGCGAGTGCGCAGTCGGTGGTTTCGGGATTCGTCCAGGCCCTCAACAATCGGGACGCCGAGGCCGCCGCCGCGCTGACGTCGTACCCCAACGCGGCCGAGGAATCCATCCAGCAGATGTTCGACGGGCTCGACGCCAAGGATTCCCAGTGGACCCTCGCCCAGTTCATGGAACTCAACGGCGATTCCGGGTTCTTCACCGTCGATGCCGCGTGGAACTTCGGTGAGGGGAAGGACTGGAGCTACCACGTCGACGGGGGCGTCAAGAAGCTGTCGGTCGGCTGGCGCGTGTCGTGGGATCCCACGCTCCTCGCACCGGCGCTCGGACACGGCAGAACGGTTCGGTACAACCGTACCGATGCGGCGCCGCCGCGCGTGATCGACGGCACGGGTCAGCCGCTGATGGCGGAGCAGACGATCAACGCGGTCACCCTCGATCCGGCGTCGATGCCGGACCCGGTCGCCACCACCGACCGTGTCGCGAAGGCCCTCGAGCCCGTGGCCCCGCTCGTGACCGGGGACTCGATGCGCCAGGAACTCGTCGCGAAGCCGGGGAGAAGGTGGTCGCAGTCCTGTTGCGCGACCAGGACTACCAATACCTGGAGAAGAATCTCGCCGGCATCCCCGGTGTCGTGATCGACAAGCAGCCCAAGCTCATCACCACCGACCGTCGGATCGTCACGCCACTGCTCGATCCGCTGCGCACCGTGTGGCAGATGAACCGCGACGCCACCGCCGGCTGGGCCGTCAACGTCGTCGAACCGGACGGCGCGGTGGAGCAGCAGGTGGGCTACCAGGGCCCGCCCGGGCCGGACATCAAGGCCACCCTCGACTCGGGGTTGCAGCTGGCCGCCGAGAACGCGGTCGTGAGCGCCGGCACCCCGGCCGCGATCGTCGCGATCCGCCCGTCGACGGGAGCGGTTGTGGTTGCTGCGCAGAACAATCAGGCGATCGACCAGGGCCCCGTGGCCTTCACCGGGTTGTACCCGGCCGGCAACTCCCTGGACCTGGTCCGGCAGGCGGCGGCCGCGCAGGCCGGGGTCGAACCGTCGAAGGTGAGCGACGACGACCTCGAGCGCGCCGGACGACAGCTCGGCATCGGACTGCACTACGACATGCCGGGGCTCGACCCCGAGACCGCGGTGCTGACCGCGTCGCAGTCGGGCGTCGACCAGGTGATGCAGTCGAAGAACGGAACCGAGCCGCAGGCTCAGCCCATTCGGGCTCGCGATGGTGGCGGCGTCCGTGGCACGTGGCAGCGCCCCGATGCCGATGATCGTCGAGGGACAGCCGGCCACCGCGAAGAATGTCGAGGGCCCGCTGCCCGCGAACGTCACCGACCAGCTCCGAACCGCTATGCGCGACAACGTGCAGAAGGGTCCGGCGTCGTTCCTCAAGCAGTACCCCGACCTGATCGGCATCGCGTCGGGCAACGACACCGATCGCTGGTTCTTCGGTTCCCGCGGCGACCTCGCCTTCGCGGTGTTCGTGGCCGACGCCGACGGCGGCGACCGGGCGCTCAAGATGACCGACCTGCTGATGCGGGAAATGGCCAAGCCCGTCGAGAGGTGAGCGTGGTCCCCTCGCCGGTCGTCGCCACCGGCCGTCGGGCGCGGGCGGCCCCGTGAATACGGTGTGGGTATGACATCGGACTCGGTACCTGGCTCCTGGCGGCACTACGAGGCGACGACGCTGCCCGGGCCGTTGGTCGCGGCGCTGGAGATGTTCGCCGAACGGGGGTACGAAGGGGCGTCGATCCGGGAGGTCGCGGCGCACGCCGGATTGTCGGTACCCGGGCTGTACCACCACTACCCGTCGAAGCAGGCCCTGCTGGCGGGTCTCATGCGCGTCGTCATGTCCGACCTGCTCGACCGCACCCGGCGCGCGCTCGCCGAGGCCGGTCCCTCGCCGAGCGAGCAATTTGACGTCGTCGTCGAATCGTTGCTGCGATTCCACATGTTCCGGCGCGAGCAGGCGTTCGTCGCGTCGACCGAGATGCGCAGCATGGAACCGGAGATCCGCACGGAGTACGTCGGCATGCGCGACGAGCAGCAGCGGATCCTCGACACGATCGTGGCGGCCGGCGTGAGCGACGGCTCCTTCCGCACGCCGTATCCCGACGACGCGAGCCGGGCCGTCACGACCATGTGTGTCGCGGTGGCGAGTTGGTACCGCCCTGACGGCCCGCTGACGCCCGACGAGTTGGTGGAGCGCTACCTCGAGATCGCTCGGGGAGCCGTCGGCGCGGACTGATCGCGCGGGGGCCGTCAGTTGCCGGAGCTTCTCCGCCAGTGCGTGAAACGGTCCTTGATGTCGGCCGCGACGTCGCCCACGCCCTGGCCGACCGCACCGACGGCGTCGCCGAGCCCGCTTCCGACGTCCCGCAGCGTGCGGATCAGCGGGTCGTCCGACTGGTCGAAATTGTTCTTGTAAGTCTTTGCCGCGTTCCGGAACTCGTCGCGGATGCTGGCGTCGTCGTCGGTCGAGCGATGCGGGTAGTCGCCGCGCAACACCCGCGCGTACTCGCCGCCGTCGACCCAGCGCTTCAACTCCGCCGCCCGCAGGACCGAGAACGGGTGCGACATGAGTTCGGTGTTGAGCAGCTTGAGCACGCCGTCGCGCAGGTCGCCGCTCGCGTCGTACTCGGCGGCCTGCGCCAGGAACGCGTCCGGGTCGATCTCGCTGACCCGGGAACCCCCGGCCAGTTTCATCTGCACCCGAAGCGCGGTGTGGACGTCCTGGCCGCACAGCAGCCCGGCGCGGTCGGCGGACAGCTCGGACTTGCGCTGCCACTCCATCAGCCCCGCGATGATCCCGCGAAGTGCCCACCCGCCGACCGGAACCCAGCCGATGGTGCCGGCCAGCCGCATCAGGTGCAGCAGGATCGTGCGGTACACGGCGTGCCCGGACAGGGCGTGGCCCAGTTCGTGGCCGACGACGAAGCGCTGTTCTTCGTAGTTCATGACGTCCAGCAACCCGGTCGTCACGACGATGAACGGCTTGTCCATCCCGATCGTGAACGAGTTGACCGCGGGCGACTGCAGGACGAACAGTTCGGGTGTCTCGTCGGCGCCGAGGATGCTGACGCAGTCCCGACGGAGTTCGTCGAGATCGGGGAACTGGCGTTCGTCGACACGGATGGCGGTGGCCAGGTACATCAGCCGGTGCTGACGCTCCCGCAGCAGTCCCGACAGGGTCCGCAGGATGGTGTCGAACCCCCTGAGTGACCGCAGGGTCACCAGTGCGGCCCGGTCGGCGGGATGTTCCCACGCGCGAGAGCTGATCCCGGGAAACTCGACCCGCGTGCGGTCCGGACTGGTGGTCACGTCGGCTCCTTGTCGAAGACGGTGGTCGTCGGCGACGGGTATCTGGCGCGCCCGCCGAGTCCGATGATAGCGACCGATTGGTTTCTGATCGTCCGAATGTCGGCCGGTGGGGGCCTTCGCGCGGTCGCCCGGGCCTTGACCTATCGCCCCGGCTGTGCGACGGTACTTGCGACCGAGCGATCGTTCGGTCGGGAGACGTGGAGGTGTGACGTGGCCGTGGATCTGTCGTACTCGCCCGAGGTGGAGAACCTCATCGAGCGCACCCGGGCCTTCGTGCGGGACGTGGTCCTGCCGATCGAAGACGAGCACGCCGGCGACATCGCCGCGGCCGGCGGCGACGAGCTGCGCAAGGAACTGCAGGCGGAGGCGGCGAACCGGGACTGCTCGCGCCGCACGCGCCCGTCGAGTTCGGTGGCCTGGGCCTGAACATGAGCGATCGGTCCCCGGTGTTCGAGGCCGCGGGCTACTCGCTGTTCGGTCCCACCGCGCTCAACATCGGTGCCCCCGACGAGGGCAACGTGCACCTGCTCGCACACGTCGCGAGCCCGGCCCAGAAGGAGCAGTTCCTGGGTCCGCTCGCGCGGGGCGAGATGCGCTCGGCGTTCGCGATGACCGAGCCCGCGCCGGGAGCCGGTTCCGATCCGGCCGCGCTGACGACCCGCGCCGAGAAGGCGCCCGGTGGCTGGAAGATCAACGGTCACAAGTGGTTCATCACCGGCGCCGACGGCGCGGGATTCTTCATCATCATGGCCCGCACGTCCGGTGCGCCGGGCGATCGTGGCGGCGCGACGATGTTCCTCGCACCCGCGTCGGCGCTTGGAATCCGCGTGGGCCGGCACATCGAGACCCTCGACCGGGCGATGATCGGCGGCCACTGCGAGGTGTTCTTCGACGACCTGTTCGTGCCCGACGACGCCGTGCTCGGCGCGGTCGACGAGGGCTTCGCGTACGCGCAGGTGCGGCTCGGTCCCGCCCGCATGACGCACGTGATGCGCTGGCTCGGCGCGGCCTGCCGCGGACACGACGTCGCTGTCGACTACGTCGCCCGACGCGAGGGCTTCGGGTCGCGGCTCGGTGACCTGGGCATGATCCAGAAGATGGTCGCCGACAACGAGATCGACATCGCGGCCACCCGGGCGCTGCTGACCCGCGCCTGCTGGGAACTCGACGAGGGCCTCAGCGGCTCGGACTCGACGTCCATCGCCAAGGCGTTCGGCTCCGAGGCGATCTTCCGGATCGTCGACCGGTCGATCCAGATGTGCGGCGGCATGGGCGTCTCCGGTGACCTGCCGCTCGCTCGCCTGTCCCGCGAGGTGCGCCCGTTCCGGGTGTACGACGGGCCGTCCGAGGTGCACCGCTGGGCACTGGCCAAGCGCGTCGTCGGCAAGGCGAAGCGCGCGGCGCGTGAGGAGGGTCAGTCGTGACGACCGCACGCCTCGACGGACTGGACCTGGATGCGCTGCACCGTTTCTTCGACGATGCCGGCGTGCCAACCTCGGGAGAACTGCGGGCCGAGCTGATCTCCGGCGGCAAATCCAACCTCACCTTCAAGGTGTTCGACGACGCCTCGCAGTGGGTGCTGCGACGGCCCCCGACCGCGGGGCTGACGCCGTCGGCGCACGACGTCGCCCGCGAGTTCCGGGTGTGCGCGGCACTGCAGGACTCCCCGGTCCCGGTGGCGCCCACCGTGGCGCTGTGCGAGGACGAGTCCGTGATGGGGGCGCCGTTCGCCGTCACCGGGTTCGTGAACGGCCGGGTGATCCGCACCGTCGACGACCTCGACAAGCTGACGGGCGCCGAGATCGACTCGTGCGTGGACGAACTGGTGCGCGTGCTCGCGGCGCTGCACGCCGTCGACCACCGCGAGGTGGGACTCGAGGCGTTCGGCCGCCCCGACGGCTACCTGTCCCGGCAGGTCGCGCTGTGGGCGCGTCAGTGGGAGCGCGTCAAGACCCGTGAACTGCGCGACCTCGAACGCCTGCACGCCCTCCTCGCGGAGGCGATCCCGACCACCTCGCAGGCGGCGATCGTGCACGGCGACTACCGGATCGACAACACCCTCGTCGCCGCCGACGATCCCGGGCGCGTCGTCGCGGTGGTCGACTGGGAGATGTCGACGCTCGGCGACCCCCTCACCGACCTCGCCCAGATGTGCGTCTACCGACATCCCGCCCTGGACGTCATCCTCGGCGAGCCCGCGGCGTGGACCAGCACGAGGCTGCCGTCCCCGGACGAGATCGCGCACAAGTACGCCACCGTGACCGACCGGAGCCTCGATCACTGGGGCTTCTACCTGGGCCTGGCCAACTTCAAGCTCGCGGTCATCGCCGAGGGCATCACGCACCGCCACCGCAAGGGTGCCACCACCGGCGACGGCTTCGCGCAGGCGTACCAGGCGGTGGAACCGCTGGTGGCCGCCGGGCTCGCCGCGATGGGAGAAGGAAACCGATGACGAACAGTGCAGTGATCACCGGCGCGTCCCGCGGCATCGGCCTGGGCATCGCGCACCGCCTCGCGTCGCAGGGCTACGCCCTCACCGTCACCGCGCGGGATGCGTCCCGGCTCGACGCCGTCGCCGAGGAACTGCGCGCCGCCGGCGCGCCCGACGTCGTCGCGGTGGCCGCAGACATGGCCGCGCCCGACACCGCCGAGGCGATCGCCGCCGCGCACGCGGACCGGTTCGGGTCCATGCGCGCACTGGTCCTCAACGCCGGGGTCGGCACCGCGGGAGCCGTCGGAGAGTTCCCCATGCGACGGTTCGACAAGACCGTGGCGGTGAACCTCGCCGCACCCTTCGCGCTGCTGCAGGCGTCGCTGCCGCTGCTGCGCAACGGCGCCGCGGACAACCCCGAGCACGGCGCGAAAGTGGTTGCGGTGTCCTCGATCACCGGCGTGTACGCCGAGGCGAACCTCGCGGTGTACGGGGCGACGAAGGCCGCGCTGATCTCCCTCGTGGAAACCTTCAACGCCGAGCAGTCCGGCAACGGGATCGCCGCGACGGCAATCGCACCGGCCTACGTCGACACCGACATGTCCGACTGGACCAAGGACTCCATCCCCGCCGAGACGATGCTGACGGTCAACGACATCGTCGAACTCGTCGACGCCGTGATGCGGCTGTCGAACCGCGCGGTGCTGTCCAAGCTCGTGCTCAGCCGGGCGGGCGCGTCCGGCTACGTGGCCTGACCCGCGCTACTGGCCGAATGTCACACGCGTTCAATCCAACCGAACGCGTGTGACATTGGCCGTAGGCGTACTCTCTAATCGTCGTGCGTAGTGAAAGGTGCAGGCGCGCATGTGCGCCGGGTGATCGATCGTGCAGTTGATCCTTGTTCGACACGCGCTGCCGGAGAGCATCTCGGTGACGGAGGGCTCGGCCGATCCCGGACTCACCGAGTTCGGGCATCGCCAGGCCCGGCGCCTGCCGGCAGCGCTCGCCGACGTCCGTGTCGCCCGCGTGGTCACGAGTCCGATGCGCCGGGCCGTCGAGACGGCCGCGCCGCTCGTCGAGTCGACGGGAATCGCCCTCGAGGTGAACGAGGGATTCGCCGAGTACGACCGGGACGAGGGCAGTTACGTCCCCATCCACGAGGCCAAGGAGCGGATGCCGGAGTCGTTCGCGCGCATCCGCGCCGGCTTCCTGCCGGACTTCGTCGACGAGGACAGCTTTCGGGGCCGGGTCCTGGGTGCGACGGAGGAGGTGGTGGCGCAGGCGAGCCACGAGGACTCCGTCGTGGTCGTCGCGCACGGCGGCGTCGTGAACATGATTCTGCAGCAGATCCTCGAGCTGCCGCGCCCGTTGACGTTCCCGATCGAGTACGTCTCGGTCACCAGGATCCTCATCTCGCGCAACGGGGTTCGTCGTGTTTCATCCGTCAACGAGACCGGGCACGTCCGCGACCTGACGGTCCGGTGACCGGTCTGAACGAACCGATCAGCGGGACAGCGTGATTGCGTCCAGTCCGCCTGCCTCGACGCTGATGGACGCGCGGTCGAGCGTCGCGTCCAGCACCCGGAACAGCCGCTCTGCATCACCCGCGGGCCAGTCGTCCGGGAGCAGTGACGCCGGCAGTAGTGGGTCTGCCCGCGTGATCGACAGCCATTCGGCCTGCAACCGCACGCGAGTGGCGAAGGCGCCCTCGAGGCTGCGTTCGGCCGTCTCCGCACCCTGCCACCGTGTCGTGAAACCGGTGTAACGGCCAGCGATCTCGTCGAGGTCGAATGCCGACCGCCCGAGCGATTCGTCCGTCGTGGGTGGCACGACGCGCCCCACCATCGCCGTGAGTTCGATGTCTGCGAACTCGGGACCGAGAAGCTCGACCACATCGTGCCGTCGCGATCGTCGTCCACACGCCGTCCCAGGCAGCGTCACCCATGCCGCGCCACGGGCCTCGCTCGACATGCGGGTGCTTCGACGTCTGGAGCACCGCCGCGTCCGTCCGCAACGCCTACCAACCGGACGCAATGTCGCCCGACAAGGCGTGGTGGAAGGCGTTCACCGCTGTCGACGACTTCCGGCCCGCGGGCTCGATGCCGTTCGTGATCTACCAGGGATCGGACGACAAGACCACGCCGGCAGCGCTGACGTCGCGGGAGCAGACCGTCATCTGTGAATCCGGATCGGCATCGCAGTACAACGAGTTCCCCGGGCTCGAACACGAGACCGTGGTCCCCGAGGCCGCCGAACGGTTCCCGGCGTGGGCCGCCGACCGGTTCGCCGGAGCTGCGGCACCGAGCAACTGCCCGCAATCCTGACCTCCGACCGCCTCATGCGCGACCAGTGCACGTCGCGCATGAGGCGATCAGGACACCGATGCCGATCGTGGCCAGGTCGACGGTCGCGTAGTGCGGCACCGCGTTGTCGGGCTGCAGTAGCCCGACAGCGTGCCATTGTTCCTCGAACACTCCTCCGTCGCCCGGGTCCTATTCTCGCGCAACGGGGTTCGTCATGTTCATCGGTCAACGAGACTGGGTACGTACGCGACCTGGCGGTTCGGTGACCGCCCTCACCGTGCTGGGCAAAGATCTCCGAGTGCAGAACCGACCGAATGGTCAACAGCGCCGTCCGCGTCGATGTCCGTCGGCGGCGTCGCGTTCAGCCCCGAATAGCCAGCCAGTTGATGGGGTGCGTGCCCGGGGCGGGCGACGACGTTCGGCAGCCGCCCTTCGGCGCCGTAAGCAGCGCAAAAGAACCACCGGAGGTACGTAACCGTATGGTCACTGCAGCCGGGGCCCTGCTTGCCGCCTTGACACGAAAGTTATCTATACCTGACTATACAACCTGTGGTTCACGTCATACCCGCTCTTCGGAACGATTGGCTTGCGTCACGGATGACACCCTGCCGGGATGTGCGCGGAACCTGCTCGTGACATCCGGGGTTCACAGGGATGGGTCCGCTTCGTAGCGCTGACGGATGGGTGTGACCGGGGCTGGGAACGACAACGAATCGACACCCCCGACAGGTTGAGGAAACATGGCGACACACGCGCAAGAGATCAAGTCCGTAACGCTGGACGATCGGCCGATCTCCATCGAGGAGTTCGTGGCCGTCGCCCGATTCGGTGCTCGTGTCGAATTCTCCCCTTCCTACGAGGAGCGGGTCCGGAAGTCGAGAGGTCTCATCGAGAAGTTCCTCGACGAGAACCGGGTGATCTACGGAGTGACCACCGGCTTCGGTGACAACGTCACCGAGGTCATCGCGCCGGAGGATGCAATCACGCTGCAGCGGAACATCATCCTTTCCCACGCGGTATCAGTCGGAGATCCTCTCCCTAGGGAGGTCGTTCGTGCGGTTCAGTTGATGACGCTCGTCGCCCTCGGTCAGGGCTACTCCGGAACCAGCTTCGACACCCTCGATCTCATTCGCGAGCTCCTCAACAACGGCATCACCCCTACGCTCCCGGTGACGGCTCGGTCGGTTACCTCACAGTCGAGGCGCATATGGCGCTGGTGCTCCTGGGTGAGGGGCGCGCGTGGGCCAACGGCGAATTGGTTTCCGGCAGAGCAGCACTCGAAATGTTCGGACTGCAGCCCATCACTCTCGGATGCAAGGAAGGGCTGACGCTGACGAACGGAACTCTGTCCGTCACCGGCATGGCCGTGCTGCTGGCATACGACGCGGTGCGCGCGGCCACCGTTGCCGACGCGGCCGCCGCGCTCAGCCTCGAGGCGCTCAAGGGAACGATCTGCGCGTTCGACCCGCGCCTGCAGGCGCTGAAGAAGCATCCCGAACAGGCAGCGGTCGCCCGGAACGTCAGCCGCATCCTCGACGGTAGCGAGATCATCGGCAGGTACCGCGACTACCGCGTGCAGGACGCCTTGAGCCTGCGCGGGATCCCCCAGGTGCACGGCGGCGTCAAGCGAGCGATCAAGAATGCGGTCGCCATCATCGAGGAAGAGCTGCACTCGGTGACCGACAACCCCGTGATCATCCCCGTCGGAGACGACGGCGACGCCGTCATGGGCGCCAACTTCGACGGCACGTACGTGGGCATCCAGGCCGACACGATCATGACCGCCCTCACCGTGCTGGGCAAAATCTCCGAGCGCAGAACCGACCGAATGGTCAACGGCGCCTTGAGTGAACTGCCCGCCTTCCTCGCGCCCAACCCTGGGCTGAACAACGGGTACATGATTCCGCAGTACACGTCGGCCGCCCTGCTCATGGAAATGCGGGCCGCCTCCTTCCCGGCTTCGGTCGATTCGGTGACGACCTCCGCGAACCAGGAAGACAACGTCAGCAACGCCTACCTGGCGGTCACCAAGGCGTACCGCGGGGTCAAGAAGCTCCGCTACATCCTGGCCATCGAATTGATGTGCGCCGCCCAGGCGGCCGACCTTCTCGACGGGCCCGAAACCGGCGCCGAAGGATCGAACGCACTCCGCCAGGCCATCCGGAAGATCGCACCCTCGGTCACCGTCGACCGATTCTTCGGCGACGAAATCGAACTCCTCGAGAACGGAATCCTCGACGGCAGCCTGATCGAATCCCTCGAGTCCGTCGTCGGCGAACTCGAATTCTGATCACCAATCACGTCTGGAACAAGCAAATATGACAGATCTCAGCACACCGGACACGACCTTGCCTGCCACGACTGGCAAGGTCCTCGCCGATCACGAAACCCCGCTTAACCGCTTTCATCTACGAATCACGGCGCTGACATTCGGCGCCAATTTCTCCGACGGTTATGCTCTCGGCAGCATCGGAATCGTCCTCACGGTCCTGTCCCCGCAGATGGGACTCAGCACGCTGTGGGAGGGGATTCTCGGAAGTTCCATGCTGGTCGGCGTGCTCGTCGGCAGTGTGGTGTGCGGATGGCTTGCAGATAGATTCGGCCGCCGCCGGGTCTTCCAGTTGGACTTCATCGTCATCGCCGTGGCCTCCGCGGCCCAGTTCTTCGTCGACGGCCCGGTATGGCTGCTCGTGCTCCGACTGCTCATCGGGATCGGTGTCGGCGCCGACTATGCACTCGGACCCACACTGGTTACCGAGTTCGTCCCCACGCGCTACCGCGGAGGGCTCCTCGGGTCCCTGACGGTGATGTGGACCGTCGGTTACGTGGCTTCCTTCTTCGTCGGTACGTGGCTTGTCGATCTGTCGCCGGATTCTTGGCGTTGGATGCTCGCAAGTGGTGCGATTCCCGCGCTGATCGTCCTGGTGCTGCGAATCGGCACACCCGAGTCGCCGCGATGGCTGATCGAGCAGGGGAGACTCGAAGAGGCGCGGGCCATTTCGAACAAGTATCTCGACGGCGCACTCGACATCGAGAAGATCGCGGCATCCACCGTATCCACCGAGCCGGCGCGATACCGCGACCTGTTCAGCCGGAAGATCCTGAAGAACACGGTATTCGGAATCCTCTTCTACAACTGCCAGGTCATTCCGTACTTCGCCATCTACACGTTCCTGCCGGTGATCCTCCCCAAGCTCGGTTTGGACGAAGACGGTTTCGCCAGCGGGGTAATGCTGAACCTCTTCCTCCTCGCCGGTGGAATCGTGGGTCTGTGGGCGATCGCGAAGATCGGTCGACGTCCGCTGACGATCTACTCGTTCATCATCATGGCGGTCACGCTGGCGATCGTCGCGTTCGGTACCAGCTGGCCGTTGCCTGTCGTTGTCCTGGCTTTCGCCATCTTCACCTTCGTGATGTCGGCCGCGTCGAATCTCGCGCAGGTCTACCCCGCCGAGCTGTACCCCACCAGGTTGCGCGCTGCCGGTGTCGGACTTGCCAACGGGGCCAGCCGCGTCGGTTCTGCTGCCGGCACCTTCCTTCTCCCCCTCACCCTCTCCTCCTTCGGTGTCACCGCCTCGATGCTCGGTTTGGTGGGCGTCCTCGTGATCGGTGCGGTTTCAGCCGTACTCATGGCACCGGAGACGTCCCATCTCTCCACCGAGGAACTCGGCTGACCTCACGGCCGCGCACCATTCGCGAGCATTCACCACTGCACTGAAGTCTCGAAGCCGCCCCCAGTCGGGCGGCTTCGAGGCTTCAGCGTTCTTCTGCACCGCAGCTTCGCGCTACGGGGTTCGTCGTGTCGTGTCGGTCGACGAGACCGGGCACGTGCGTGACCTGACTGTCCGGTGATCGGAGCGCGATCCGGCATCCGACGGCCAGGAGGGCGACGACGCCGAAGAAAGCGACGGCCGCGGACGTGAGCCCGAATCGGTCGCCGAGCCAGCCGACGCCGAGGATGGGCACGGCACTCGCGAGGTAGCCGCACGCGAAGTACCTCGCAATGATCTCGGCCGATCGGTTCGGTGGCATCGCCGCGTGCAGTGCCGTCAGACTGCTCGATGTGGTCAACCCGTGTCCGACGCCGAGCACCACTGTCGCACCGAGGAATCCGAGGGCGGATGCGCCGACGGCGGCCGCGGTGGCGGCGAGCGCGCCGGTCACGAGGCATGCCAGGCCCGCCCGCTCCATCGGCGCCTGCGGCCGACTGCGGGTGAGGGTCTGGCCGACGGCGGAGGTCGCCAGCAGAATCGACACCGCCAGTGATGCGATCAACGTGCCGGACGCGAGGTTCTGCTGCATCAGGGTCGGTACGAGTGCGAGGTAGTACCCGTTGAGGGCGTAGGCGCAGCACAGCGTCGCAGTCGACAACGCGACCCGTTGGCGTGCAACGGGTTCCGTGGATGGTGTCGACGTCGATGGGGTGCGGACCCGCGAGGATCCCGGATGGGTTGCGAACAACAGCAACGCGGCGATCGGAAGCGGAAGATAGAGCCAGTACGCGGCGTGGGCCGGGTCCGGTAGCCATGCGATCGCGGCCTGAGCGAGCAGTGGTCCCGACGCGAGGCCGGTGGCGATACACGCCGACGAGACCACCGCGGCCTGCCGGGCCGGGAGGGCGTCCTTCAGCATCGCGGTCAACGTTCCGGTGCACAGGCCGACGCTCACGCCACTCAGTACCCGCGCGACGCCGATCGTCGTCACACTGCCCGCGGTGGCGAACAGGAGGGTCGCCGCGATCGACAGCATCGCCGCGGTGACTGCCGGCGCTCGGCCGGCCACGTGCGTCGACAGTCGTCCGGCCCCGATGAGGGCGGCGAGCACTCCGACGACGTACGCCGCGAAGATGGCGGTGACCCACACGCCGGTCAGTGAGAACTGCTGCCGGTACAGCTCGAAGATCGGCGTCGTCAGCGTGCTCCCCATCAGGAGGAGTACGAGTCCGCCGCCGAGTGTCGTAATTGCCCTGAGTGGCGAGACGGGCGCCGTGTCGTGGTGAGCGGCGGCAGCAGGAATCACGAGGATCGTCCCTTCGGTCTAGACCCTGGCGCTAACCAGTAGGTAGACTAGTCTACCTACTGAGGAAGAATGTGCCGAGAGCAGGGAGTTCGACAGTGGGGATCGCACACGACCGAATCTTGGCCGTCGCGGAGAAGCGTTTCTACCGCGACGGCATAGGCGCGACCGGCATCAACACGCTGACCGACGAGGCGGGCGTAGCTCGGATGTCGCTGTACAAGAACTTCGCGTCCAAGGACGACTTGATCGCCGAGTACCTCCAGCACCGGTTCGACACATGGCGGGCCCTCTACGATGCGCGCCGCACCGCCGCCGAAACGCCCGCGGACATAGCGGCGAGCGTCCCGCGTTCCTACCTCGACCACGTCGAGGCGATCGGCGCCGACTTCCGGGGGTGTGGACTACTGAACGCCGCCGCGGAACTGCACGGTCGCCCGGAGCTCTATGCGAGCATCCTCGCCCGCAAGGACGAGGTGACGGCGCTGCTCCGGGCCGATCTCGCCGAGTCCGGGTCGACGACCCCGATCAGCTGACCGAGATCGCCTTCCTGCTCCTCGAAGGCGCGGTGGTCCACGACGGGCTGCACGGTCGGGTGGACCACCTCGGCCGGGTCGTCAGGCACATCGACGTGCTGGTCGCCCAGGCGTTGGCCGATACTGCTTGAGCGACGAGGGTTTTCGACGTGGGACGCGAGAACCTCCGGTCGGATGTGGGCCTTCGACAAGCCGCACCCCGACCGGAGGTTCTCTTCGCATCACGCTGACACGCCCGCTACCGACGTCCTCGCCGGATACAGCCGGCTAGTCCATCGTGGGGATGACGAAGTGGTTCGAGGCCTCTTCCTTCTTGCCCGACGGCCAGCGCTGCGTGACCGTCTTGGTCTTGGTGTAGAAGCGGATCGAGTCCGGGCCGTGCTGGTTCAGGTCACCGAAGCCGGAACGCTTCCAGCCACCGAACGTGTGGTAGGCGATCGGGACCGGGATCGGGACGTTCACGCCGACCATGCCGGTGTCGACGCGGGCGCAGAAGTCGCGGGCCGTGTCGCCGTCACGGGTGAAGATCGCGACACCGTTGCCGTACTCGTGCTCGGACGGCAGGCGCAGCGCCTCCTCGTAGTCGTGCGCGCGCACCACCTGCAGGACGGGACCGAAGATCTCCTCCTTGTAGATCCGCATCTCCGGGGTGACCCGATCGAACAGCGTTGCGCCGGCGAAGAACCCATCCTCGTGACCCTCGAGCGCGAAACCGCGGCCGTCGACGACCAGCTCGGCGCCCTCGTCGACACCGATCTGCACATAGTTGTTCACCCGCGCCAGGGCGTCGGAGCCGACCAGCGGACCGAAGTCGGCGGTCTCGTCGTCGGAGCGGCCGATGCGCAGCTTCGCCACGCGCTCGGTGAGCTTCGCGACCAGCGCGTCGGCGGTCTCCTCACCGACCGGCACCGCGACCGAGATCGCCATGCACCGCTCGCCCGCGGAGCCGTAACCGGCACCGACGAGCGCGTCGGCGACCTGGTCCAGGTCGGCGTCGGGCATGACGATCGCGTGGTTCTTCGCGCCGCCGAAGCACTGCGCCCGCTTGCCGTGCGCGGCCGCGGTCTCGTAGATGTACTGCGCGATCGGGGTCGAGCCGACGAAGCCGAGGGCTTTGACCCGCGGATCGGTCAACAGCACGTCCACCGCGCCCTTGTCGCCGTTGACGACGTTGAACACACCCTCGGGCAGGCCGGCCTCGAGGAACAGCTCCGCGATCCGCAGCGGCACCGACGGATCCCGCTCGGACGGCTTGAGGATGAACGCGTTACCGCACGCGAGCGCCGGCGCGGCCTTCCACAGCGGGATCATCGCGGGGAAGTTGAACGGGGTGATCCCGGCGACCACACCGAGCGGCTGACGCATCGAGTACACGTCGATGCCTGTGCCGGCGGACTCGGTGTACTCGCCCTTGAGCAGGTGCGGGATGCCGGTGGCGAACTCGACGACCTCGAGGCCGCGCTGGATGTCGCCCTTCGCGTCGGGGATGGTCTTGCCGTGCTCCGAGGACAGCAGCCGGGCCAGCGGGTCCATCTCCTGCTGGATCAGCTGCAGGAAACGCATCAGGACCCGGGCGCGGCGCTGCGGGTTCCACGACGCCCACTCACGCTGCGCCTCCACGGCGTTCGCGATCGCGGCCTCGGTCTCGGCCTGGTCGGCGAGCGGAACCCGGGCCTGCACCTGCCCGGTGTTGGGGTCGAAAACGTCGGCGAATCGGCCGATGCCCCGGGAAGGTGCTTGCCGCCGATGAAGTGGGAGAGCTCTCGTGTCATTTTCTGTCCTAACTGATGAGGAAGTCTTGTGGGGAATCCGCGTTCAACGAGAAGTACTGATCCGGTTGCCTGTGTGGGCCTCCTCGAGTGAAGTCTTCGGAGAAGCAGGAGCGCCGACGGGGCACTGTTCCGACGAAGTGCGCTCTATCTGTTCGATCGGGCTGTGGCGAGCAGTTCCTCTACCGTCACGAGCTTTGTTCGAGCGCGCTTCTGCGATTTGCCCTGGCTCCGTTCGAACTTGTCGATTGCACGCCAATCGTCGAGCGTCAACGAGTCCGGCTTCCGCTCGGCCAGCAAGTCGGCCAGCGCTGCTGCGTCGGCCTCGGGCGTCGGGAGCTTCCCGCCGGTGTAGTCCTCGATCAGGGCACGGACAGTCTCTCGGGAACAGCGCTTGTTCGTGCCGATCACGCCCGACGGTCCGCGCTTGATCCACCCGGCTGTGTAGAGCCCCACGAGCGGCTCGGTCGTACCGGGATCGATCACCCGGCCGGCGATGTTGGGAATCGTTCCCGTGACCTCGTCGTAGGGCAGCTCTGGAATCGCGGTGCCTCGGTATCCGATCGATCGAAGAACCAGACCGCAGTCGATGTCGAATGTCGTGTCCGTTGTCCGGGCGGAAACACGTCCGTCGACGAGATCCAATTCTGTGCGTGCAAGGCTCACACCGGTGACGTGCTCGGTGCCCGTGATGGCGATCGGCGATCCCAGGAATCTCAGGCAGACCTGCCGGGCCTCGCTGCCCACGTGTGCGCGGGGAGTCCTCGGATCAACTTGACCTTCAACTCGGCCATCGATCCCGGCGCGGGATCGGTTGCAGCAGAGCCGGTGTCGTCGAGACCTAAGCCGTCTGCGACGACAGTGACGTCGAGGGCGTCGTTCGAAATCAGCCCGACCAGCTCCGGCGTCGTGAACGCTGCCTGACCGGGTCCGCGGCGTCCCAAGACCACCACTTCGCGGATCTTGCTCGTCGCCAAGGAATCGAGAGCGTGCTGTGCGATGTCCGTCCGCGCCAATTCGTCGACCGGAGTGGTGAGAACACGGGCAACGTCCAATGCCACATTGCCGTTGCCGATGATGACGGCGCGTTCGCAGGTCAGATCGAACTCGGCGTCTGCGTGCTCGGGATGCCCGTTGTACCAGGCGACGAAGTCGGTCGCGGCATGGCTGCCGGGCAGGTTTTCCCCGGGGATGCCCAACTGGCGGTCGCTGGAGGCGCCCCCTGCCCAGATCACCGCATGGTGGTGTCGGAGTATCTCGGCCAAGCTCAGGTCGCGGCCCACCTCGACATTGAGGTGGACCGAAACGCCGGCGCGACGCGCGGTGGTCATGAACAGCTTGTCGACCGACTTGGTCGACTGGTGGTCCGGTGCGACTCCGTATCGAACCAGCCCGCCGAACGTTGGAAGCCGTTCGAAGATGGTGACTTCGACGTCGAGTCCGCGATAAGACTTCAGCTCCTCGACGGCGTACAAGGCAGAAGGGCCGGAGCCGACCACGGCGACGCGCAAGGGCTGCGGCTGGTCGACAGACACAGACGGTGCACGCCCCCGGACGGGTGCCTGGTCGTAGTCACGATGCGTGGGATCAGCGAAGTACTGCGCATTCACCTCGAGATAGATCTTGTCCGAATCCTTCGAGTTCGAAGTCTGGCGTGATCGCGTTGACCGGACATACATCTACACAGGCGCCGCAGTCGATGCATGTCTCCGGGTCGATGTACAGCATCTCCGATGTGGCGTAACCCGACTCTTCCGGCGTCGGGTGGATGCAGTTGACCGGGCACACCGAGACGCACGTGGCGTCGTTGCAGCAATTCTGGGTGACCACGTGGGCCATTCGTATCTCCACTCATGTCTTCGATCGATCTCGTCGCCGCTTGTGCGCTGCATGTGTGCAGAACGCCCACTCGGAGCCTGGCGACTCGCGAAGTGGGCGGATTTGCTGACACCTCAACGGCATCGAGACTGCTGGTCGGCCACTTCTGTACGACCTCGCTGTCGAGGTCGGACGCTGAACCGGCGGGGAAACACCTCCTCGCCGATACTTGACGACCAGTCCCACATGAACAACATGCAGATCGCCCCGTCTGATCGCCGATCATGTGCACGACGAACACTGACGAGCGCAATCGCTCGCTTTAGAGTCACTGGCAGCCCACAGACTTAGCGAGGATCACATGAGACGAGTACCGCAGAGTCTTGACAAGGACGAGTTGCGCGCCTATGTCGAGACGAATGGAATTCACACGTTCAAGATCGGTGCAGTCGACCTCGACGGCATCTGGCGGGGCAAACGAGTCGCTGCCGACTACTTCGTCGAGAGCGTTGCCGACAACGGCTGCTTCGTCAGCAACATCCTGTTCGCCTGGGACGTACAGGATGAGCCGATTCCGGACTTCGAGTACACCGGCAGTCGCACCGGTTATCCGGATGTCAACTTCCGTCCGGACATGTCGACGCTTGCGCTCGTGCCATGGGAACCGGGGGTGGCGTCGGTCATCTGCGATGTCTTCGAGCGCGACGGTTCGGCGCTCGACTTGTCGCCGCGGGATCTGCTGCGATCGTTGGTACGGCGTTCGGAGGCTCTGGGGTACCGCCCTGTAGCTGCCTACGAGTTCGAGTTCTATCTCCTCAAAGGCACCGCCGACGACCTCGCGGCTAGTGGATGGCGGGAGTTGGAGCCGATCTCGAAGGGCCACCACACCTACAGCATCTTCCGCGACAGCGGAGTCGAGTTCATCATCGGGGAGATCCGCAGACAGCTGGCGGAGTACGGGGTTGACATCGAGGCCAGCAACGGCGAGTACGGGCCCGGGCAGTTCGAGGTCAACATCCATTACTCGGACGCCCTCGCCGCGGCGGACAATGCGATGTTGCTCAAGCATGCGGTCAAAGAACTGGCCAATCGGCACGGATACACAGCAACATTCATCGCCAAGCTGAACTCCGAGTGGTCCGGCTCATCGGGACATGTGCATCTCAGCCTCGAGGACGAGCACGGCGAACCGGCGTTCGCGAACCCGGGTGACCCATCCGCGCTCAGCGAGACCGGTATGCAGTTCATGGCAGGCCTGATCGAGAACGCTCCGGATTTCATGGCGGCATACCTACCGAACATGAACTCCTACAAGCGAGTTGCCAAAGCCGAGTTCTCGCCGACGACCATGAGTTGGGCGGTGGATAATCGTTTCGTTGCCATGCGCGCCATCCCGAGTGCCGGTCCGGCCGCGCGAGTGGAGAATCGTATCGCCGGCGCAGATGCCAATCCGTACCTCGTGATCGCCGCCAGCTTGGCGTCCGGGCTGAGCGGACTGGAGAACAGGTCGGTCCCCCGCCCGCGTTCGGGTGTGAACGCGTCGCCGCAGTGCAGACCGAAACAGAAGCTGTCACAATGACACTGGCGGACGCGATCACACACATGACGTCGAGCACGACGGCGCGCAAGTTCTTCGGAGACCGTTTCGTCGACCATTACGCCGCGATCCGCCGCTGGGAGGTCGAGCAGAGCGCCGCCGCCGTCACCGATTGGGAGATCGCCCGCTACCTCGAGCCCATCTGATGGTGGAACAAGTCCCGCCCTCTTCCCTCGATGCCCGAAGGGTTGCCGAGGGATCGCCCGCAAGACAGAAAGAGAACGCAATGTCGTCTACTCCTGACATCGCCCGCAAGTTCACCTACCACGGGCCTGCGCTCGACACCATTACGGACACCTACAAAGAACTGCTCGACAAGTGCCCGGTCGGGCGCAGTGAGCAGCTCGGCGGATTCGTGTTCCTGACCCGTAGCGAAGATATCCTTGCCGCAGAGCAGGATCCGGAGACATTTTCGGTGACTCCGTCGATGCTGCTGCCCAGCTTCGGCAACGAGACCCCGATGATTCCGATCGATGTCGACCCGCCGGACCATGGCGAATACCGACGTATCCTCCTCCCGCTCTTCACGCCGAAGAAGATCGCGCAGTTGACCGATGGCATGCGCGCGACGGCCAAGCAGTTGGCCGACCAGGTCGCATCACAGGACGTCGCCGACGTCTCGGCCTTGTTCGCGCGCCCGATGCCGACGATCATCTTCAGCCGTCTCGCCGGCTTCCCGGAGTCCGATTGGCCGAAGTTCGATCGTTGGGTCGACGAGGTCATCTACGAACGCGTCCTCGATCCGGACCGTTCCACGGCAGCGAGTCGCGAGGTGGAACAGTACTTCGACGCGCTCCTCGAATCGCGGATCAACAACCCGATCGATGCCGATGACCTGATCAAGTACCTTCTCGGGGCGGAGGTCAACGGGCGCCCGCTGAGCCGTCCCGAACTGGTGTCCTACTGCTACCTGCTCTTCCTGGCCGGTCTCGACACCACGGCGTGGGCGATCAGAGCCAGTCTTTGGCATCTCGCTCAGCATCCTGAGGACCAGAAGAGGCTCCGCGAAGACCCCGAACTGCTGCCGGCCGCGGTCGAGGAATGGCTCCGGACGATGTCTCCGGTCCAAGCCATGGCGCGCACGTGTATGCGGGACACGGAGCTCTCCGGCCAGCAAATCAAGAGCGGGGAGCGAGTTGTCCTGGTGTTCGGCGCAGGTAACCGCGATCCCGAGACATTCGACGATCCGGACGAGATCATCCTCGACCGCGAGAACAATCGCCACCTGTCATTCGGTGGCGGAATCCACCGCTGCCTCGGTTCGAACCTGGCGCGGCAGGAGCTGATCGTCGGTCTCGAGGAGTTTCTCAACGCGGTGCCGCAGTTCTCCCTGGCGGATGAGAACCAGCCGTGGCACGGAGTCGGTCCGCTCGAGCTCGAGATTGGAGGATGAGGGTCATGACTGCCCACGTACACGTGGACACCGCGCGGTGTCAGGGTCACGCACGCTGTTTCGCCTTCGCGCCCAAGGTGTTCGATCTCGATGACGAGGGTTACGCCTTCGTTGTCGACGGCCATCGCGAGGTACTCGGTGTGTCTCCGGAGCTCCGCCTCGCCGAGGCAAACTGTCCAGAGCGCGCCGTGATCGTGAAGGAGGACTGAGCGTGCCGACCGGCGAGGCGGTCGTCGTCGTCGGCGCATCAGTCGCCGGGGCGTCTTTCGTAGCCGAAGCGCGAGCTCTGGGGCACCGTGGCCCGATTGTCGTGATCGATGCCGACCCAGATGCTCCGTACGACCGCCCGCCGTTGTCGAAGGGCTTCCTCACATCTGACGATCAGCGACCTGCTGCGCCGTGGTGGAACGAGGATTGCCGCTTGGTGAACGGCCGGGCCCTTGGCCTGGACACCGAGGCGGGCAGAGTTCAGGTGAAGATGGCCGATGGCTCCGTCCAGGGCATCAGTGGTGGGCGCTTCGTGATTGCGACAGGTTCCACGCCGGTTCGACTGCCCGACGAGCCCGAATCCGTGCTGCGGCTGCGTACTGCGGATGACGCGCGGCGGCTGCGCACCTCCGTGCGCCCCGGTGTGTCCGCCACCATCATCGGTGCCGGCACTGTGGGCACCGAACTCGCGTCCTCATTGACGAATGCCGGATGCCGAGTGAGCGTGGTGGACAAGGCCGACCATCCCCTCGAGCGCCTCCTCGGCGGCCATCTGGGAGCGGAGACGACGCAGTGGCTGACGGGGGCTGGAGTCGATGTGCACCTCGGGAGGTCGATCGACGGGATCGCCGGAGACGGAGGGGGCTGGCGCGTTCAGCTCGACGACGACGTTCTACTTCGCTCCGACCTTCTCATCAGTGCCGTCGGGACGAGGCCGCGCACAGCATGGCTCGAGAACTCGGGCTTGCACATCTCGAACGGGATCAAGTGTGACGGCGACGGTCGCGCACTGGGATCCGACGGTGACCCGATCGGCTCCGTGTACGCGGTCGGTGACGTCGCCGCCTGGCAGGACGGCAACGGGATCCACCGACGCCGCGAGGACTGGACGTCCGCGCAGCGACAGGGGAGACACGTCGCCAAACAGCTGTTCGGCGACGCGCCTCCTCCTGCCGACCGGGAGCTGCCGTACCTCTGGACGCACCAGTTCGGTCGGCGGATTCAGATACTCGGCACCCCCGATCGCGATGCTCGCCTCGTCCAGCACGTGGACGTCCCAGAGCGCCGAGCCGCCTTCTACTCCATGGAGAGTGACGGTCGCCCGACAGCATGGGTTGCGGTGAACACCCCGCGGGAGTTTGCTAGGGCAATGCACGACGCCATCCAACTGGTCACGTAGCCCACGATGTTCGACAACGAGGACAGCCCGGACGGGTTTCACACCCAGCTGGAACAGATGACGGCCCAACTCGTCGTGTTGGAGCGGCGTGCCAAGACGTTGGCCGAACTCAACAGACTGCTGTCGCAGGGAAGCGACCCGTTGGTGCTCGCCCAGCGCGCCGTCGATCTCGTCATGCGGGCCACCGGCGCGTCCGGAACGTACGTCTATCGCTGGGACGCCGAGAGCGAACGCCTGGTCATGAGGGTTGCGACGACCGGGCGCGTCGCTTCCTACCTGGGGAAGATCAAACTCCGTCTCGGAGAGGGCATCAACGGCTGGGCAGCCTTGATGCGACAAACCGTTGTCATCGACGACGCGATCACCGAGGATCCACGATTCGTCGGACTTCCAGGCATCGAGGAAGAAGAATTCCGCTCGATGCTGGCCGTGCCCATCGCGGTGCCAGGTGGCGAGCTGCTCGGCGTTTTCAGCCTGTACTCCGAGCAGCCGTCACGATTCCACAAGCACGACGTCGAGTTGGCCACCGAGGTCGGTGTTCTCCTCGCCAACGGGCTCACCCAGGCGGAGATGCTGGACGACTTACGGCGTCAGTCGTCAGCGGCCCGATTCCTGCTGGACGTTTCACCTCAGGCCACGGCATCGCTGCAACAGTGTGTCGACGAGCTCGCTCGCTCGATCCGGATGCAAGTCGACGCCGATCTGTGCGTTGTCGAGATGGCGGAGAGGTCGCTCAGCGGGGCCAATTGTTCCCCGGGCCTGGCATTTTCGGAGAACGTCGAAGGTTCCATCGTGTTGGCCGGCCGTCGGGTTCGGAGCCGCGCCGACCTTCCGGAACTGGTCGATCAGCTGGGCGGACGCCTGACCAAGATCAGTAGTTCGTTCGGTGCGAACTTCCCGGAAGGCGCTGTTACGTGCTATCGGACTCGTCCGTTCGCGGAATCTGCTGCCGGACTCCTGGAGGCACTCGGCGCTCAAGCCGGTGTTCTCCTCTCGTCGCTACGAAACGACTCGTCGACCACCCCACTCGCCGGCAGGCTCACGGTGGCCGCCGGTCAACGCCTTCCGCACGAGGTACTTCGCGATCTCGGGTGGAACGGGGGTCTTGTTGCCCGATCCTTGTACGTTTCCGATCGGCGAAGTACGTATCGCACCTCGCTTCGAATCAGCTCAGCAACGCGATGTTCGAGGTGAGCTCGCTGATCGAGGGAACGCTCGTCGTCCCCTCGCCTCCGCTGGTGACCGTCCTCGTGCCGTATTCGCCTGAGGTTCTGCGGCAATTCGAGGCCTCGCTCCGGCAGGTCATCCGGCACTCCCGACTCGACGTCGCCGTCGGAATTGGGCCACCGGCTCGCGATGCGGACGATCTGCTGTCCGCGCTCGACTCCGCGGAGTCCGCTCTTGCTTGGGCAGACCTGTTGGACGATCCGGTACCGGTGGTGAGGCATGCGGATATCGACCACCTCACGCGTCTACCCAGAGTGGCCCTCGACATCGGTGACGAGTTGCGGGAAGTGGCCGCACGTTTCGATGGGGTTTCCCGGTACGACCATCGCCATGGGACGAACTTGGCCGCCACCCTCGACTGCTATCTTGCGACGCGTTGTTCGGCGGTCGAGACAGCCAAAACGCTGTTCATCCACCGCAATACGCTGCGGCAGAGGCTGACGCGCATCGAGGAGATCATCGGCCGTCCCGTCGAGGATTTCGGTGATGGGGCCGTCGCGTCTCTCGCTGCGCGCATGACGTTCTCGGGGACGCTCTCCTGTCGCGAAATCCTGACAACCACGGCGACAGAGCAGGCGAGAAAACTCCGGCCGGTCACGCCGAAGCGTGACGCGGAATCCGCGTCACGCTTCGGGGGAGTGATTCACATCCGTGCGGTCAGACCGTCGCGATGTTCGGCCGACACAGTGCCACACATACACCGGTGGCGAAGAACGCGACCAGGACTGCCTGGATGGCCAGTGCAAGCCACATCGACCCTCCGATCAGCAGCGAGAAGTTCTTCACGGTGAGAATCAGACACGCCCCGAGACCCACGAGCGCTGCCACGGGCGCCACTGTCGTGGTCCACATGTTCCGTACGAGGCCGGAGCGTCGGAAGAAGACGATGACCGACAAGCTCGTCAGGGACATGAGGGTCAACACGCCGAGCGTTGCGGTGCCGACGAGCCGCGCAAAGATCTGTGCGACCGGGTCCATGTCGAACGCCACGAACATGACCAGCATGACGACGGTGAACACGCTCAGGGCCAGGGACGCCGCGTACGGCGACCCGTGGTGCGTGTGGCTTCGGCCGGCACGTCCCGGCAGTGCTCCCGCGTTCGCCAGCGAGAAGATGTACCGCGACGCAACGTTGTGGAAGGAAAGAATTGCGGCGAAGATGCTGCTGACCAGCAAGACCAGCACGATGTCGGTTCCCACGCCACCGAGGTACCGGTCCACGGTGCTCAGCAGCATGCCACCCGGATCGGCGTTTGCCTCCGCCACCGCGCCGTCGTCGCCCCACGCCGTGACCAGCGCCCAGGCCGAGAACGCGTAGAAGCCACCGATGAGAACCAGCGCGACGTAGGTGGCTCGCGGGATGGTGCGGTCCGGGTCCTTGGCCTCATCCCGGTAGACGACGGTGGCCTCGAAACCCAGAAAGCTCGCGATCGCGAACATCAGTGCGATGCCAGGCGATCCGGACAGGAACTCGGCCGGGTTGATGAAGTCTGTGGACAAGCCAGCTTCTCCGCCATTTGCCACGACAACGAGATTCAGAATGAGAACTACACCGATTTCGCAGCACAGCAGCACCGCGAGAACCTTTCCGGACACCTCGATGTGTCGATATCCCAGCAGTGCAACCAACGCCACCGCTATCGCGGAATAGACCCACCACGGACAGCTGAACCCTGTGTAACTGTCGACGAGGTCACGTGTGGCCGCGCCGACGTAGCCGAAAACACCGAGCATGACGGCTGCATACGTCGCCAGAGCCAGGTATGCGGCGCCCAATCCGAAGGGGCGACCCAGGCCGGACCGGATGTACGTGTAAAAGGCGCCGGCATTCGGCAGGTGGGGTGTCATCCGTGTGAAGCCCACCGCGAACAACAACAAAACGACAGAGCAGAGAATGTACGCAGCGGGGAAAGCAGATCCGTTGCCGAGCGCGATACCGAGCGGCATGACCCCCGCCACCACCGTCAACGGTGCGGCCGCAGCGACGACCATGAAGACGATCGACCAGACCCCGAGTGAACCGGACAGCCGGCGCGTGGCTGATGCGTCAGGGACATCGATCCCCTGTAGCGGCGCTCCTCCGGTGGCACCTTCGATTGATTCCTGGGACATTGAGTGGACTCCTCTCCCTGGGGCATGTGCCCATGTACGCCGGGGATGCCAAATCTCGACGGGCCACTTCGCACTCAGCTGGTGTCCCAACGGGGATGGACCCGATGAGCGTGGCATGGATCACACTCGGGCTCTATGTGCTTTTGGTACACAATCGATCTCGTATATGTGCCACGGCCCGACCTCGGGGTGGCGGACTCGAGGCGACCAGGCCTGACCGCCTCGTCGGGCGGTCGGGACGCTTGCATCGGTGTGTTCGCGGTTGTCCCGCCGGGTTGGTTCCGAACGCGAAGAACTCCGTCCATGAAGCACGGACGGAGTTCTGTCGCAGGCGCTCACGCGTTCTGTTGTCGTGCAAGGGATCCGCGTCTGGCCGGGGTGCTGACGGCTACACAGGCAGCACCCAGGGTTACCTGCTCACGGACTTTCCAGGAGCCGGTCCGGGTATGGCCGCCTGTCCGGGCGGTGGCTCATCCATTCAATCGGCGATCGTGTCAGGCAGGCGACGTGGCACCGGTGGCGACACCGACGAGATCAGCGAACCGAAGCGCAATCAGCTTGCAGTGTCGTGCAATCGAGGCCTCTGCAAGCTCGAAGGCGCGGGCCCCTTCCTGCAACTGTTCCCATGCGGGGTTGCTCGGTCCCCGAAGAGACTCGCCCACGACTCGTACTGTCGATGGTTGGCTTCCGGATGGAACTGAATACCCCACATGTTGTCGGCCACGCGGAAGGCCTGGTGGGGGTAGGGGGTCGACTCACCGAGCCAGACGGCCCCGGCGGCAATACGGTGATAGCGTCGCGGTGCATGGTTCCGACGGCGAACGGATTCGGTAGATCACGGAAGATCGGATCGTCCGCGGCCGCCGGCCTCCACTGCACAGATGCCACGCCGGTCTCGAGTCCGTGGTCGCCGACCGCGGTCTCACCACCCAAGGCCTGTGCCATCAGTTGGCCGCCGAGACAGATGCCCAGGGCAGGTCGGCCATCTGAAGCGACGTTCCGGACCAGGCTCCTAATGTCTTCCAGCCACGAGTATTTGGCATCGTCGAGTGAACTCATGTCCCCACCGAGCACGATGAGCCCGTCCTCGTCGAGCTGTGACGGTACGTGATCGCCGTCGAACGGGCGCACCACCTCGATGGCCACGCCGGACTCCTCCAGCCAAGGGCCGAACTGACCGATCGGGACGTCGGGGTCCGGCTGTATCACGAGGAGGCGGGGCGACCTCGCCGGTTCATTTGCCACCTGTGAGACTTTTCGTACGTCCGTCCGACCGCTGGCGTCCACTTCGATTCCCTCTCGCATCTCACGGTTGGTTCGATCACATCGGTAGGTGGGCGTCATCGACACCGACCGCCTGTCGACCTTGACCGAAGCGGATCATATCGGTCGGGCCGTGGGCGCCTGTGCCTGGTGTGTGTGCTGAATGCGATTCCAGCCAAACCGGTTTCGCTTGCTGATCGAAGCAGTGCGGCAAACTTCATCACTCCGGCCTCGTTCTCGTCAACCCCTGTCAACTGAGGAAGCCGCGAATCAGCTCGGCGGTCGCCTCGACGTGGTCGCTCATGACCTGTCGGGCCCGCTCCGGATCCCCCTTCAAGATTGCTTCGACGATCATCTCGTGTTGTTCGTTCGAATGGTCCAGCGCCGGACCCATCACCGGCACCACCCGAAGCAGGCTCTCGTTGAGGATCAGTTGCACGTTCGCTATGGCCTCCACCAGAGCGTGACATCCGCTGAGGTCGGCGATGTAGCTGTGCAGATTGCAATCGGCCCGCCTGAAATCGTCACCACTCGAAGCAACGGCGTGCAGGCGGTCCCGCAAGGCGCGAGATTCCTGTTCGGTGAGTTGACGCGAAGCGGCCAGCCCCGCCGATCCAGGCTCCAGCACGGATCGGAACTTCAGCATGTCGAAGAGACGAGTCTTCATCTCATCTGTGAGAGCGGTTGGTGCGACGGTGTCGCCGGTCGGTTCCCAGACGACGACGCTACCGCCACTGCGTCCTCGCTGGGTCTGGATGTACCCGGCCTGTTGAAGTGCCCGGATCACCGCTCGCAGTGTGGTTCTGCCGATGGACAGCTGCTCGCTGAGCTCACGCTCCGGAGGCAATCGAGTGCCAGCCGGCAACCTGCCGGCACGGATCTCGTCGACGAGCTGACGCAGTGCCTCCTCGAAGGGGTTGCGCCCTGCGGAATCGCTGCCTGTCTGAGTTGTCATGTCTGGCGCTAGCCCCTTCCGTCGCCACGAGTGCGCCCGTCAGCCCGAGTGCACAGGTGAAGTCTCTCAGGTTCTGCTTGTCGAGTTTATTTGTACACACCATTGCGGCGGTGTGTCGTGGATGGTACTTATTTGGTGTGTCCATTAACGCCTCGGTAGCCACCCCCGAAAGCGTCCTCGGAGACGCTCCCAAGCCTGTCATCGGCGTTCCGACGCCGGTCGAGAACGCCACGTGGCGAGTGTGGAAGAGGGAAGCGCACTTGCTCTCCAGTGCCTATGCCGAACGGCTGTGGAGCGCGGGAGCCATTCCGGTGATGCTGCCCATCGGCGGCAGCAAGCCCGACGCCGACCAACTCGTCGACCGGCTCGACGCACTCGTCCTCCCAGGCGGCGGGGACGTCGATCCCGGCCTCTACGGGGCCGTGCCCCACCCAGCGGCTGGTCCATTCGACCGGACACGCGATGATTGGGAAGCAGCCCTGGCCCACGCGGCCCTCGCTCGCGACATACCGATACTCGGCATCTGTCGCGGAATGCAGTTGCTCAACGTCATGCTCGGCGGCACTCTGATCCAGCATCTTCCGGACGTCGTCGACAACGAGTCCCACAATCCGACCAAGGACGACTTCGGTATCCACTCGGTGACCGTGTCCCCGGATTCCCTTCTCGCGGAGGGCATCGGCACGCGCGTCGACGTGCCGTCCTACCATCACCAGGCCGTCGACGATGTGTCGTCCCGCTTTCGCGCTGTCGCGTGGGCCGAGGACGGCACGATCGAGGCCCTGGAGGACGCTGACGGCCGGATCCTCGCCGTTCAGTGGCATCCTGAAGTCGCCGAACATGACTCCGTCATAACACATTTCGTCACTCGCATCGTCGGAAACGGTGCGTCGCGTGGCGTCGCGGCCGGCCTGGAGTCGCGACGTTCCGGCGCGTCGACGTAACGAGGACGAAGACACAACTTCTCTTGCCACCCCGGACGAGCACGAGGTGTGGGTATGCCAGCGCCCGTAGCCGACTGGGAACAGCATCGCGAAACCAAAGGACGTGAACTGATGCAAACAAACGTGCTCAATCCCGCGACCGAGCAGGTTCTGTCGACGATCGAGTTGATGGACGCGCGACAGACCGACGACGTGGTTCGGCGGTCGGCGCGAGCCTTCGAGGAGTGGCAGAGGGTCGATGCTGCCGACCGAGCCAAGCTGCTGCGGAGATTCGCCGCTATCGTGGAGGCTGACGCCGAGAATCTCGCGCATCTGGAGACCGCGAATTGTGGCCACCCGATCAGTAATTCGCACGGGACGCTGCGAGCTGTGGTCGATTGCATGGAGTATTACGCCGCGGCTCCCGAACGGATGATCGGTCAGCAGATCCCGGTGCCCAACGGTGTCGCACTCACCTTCCACGAACCGATCGGCGTCGTCGCAGTGATCGCGCCGTGGAACTTCCCGCTGATGATCGCCGTCTGGGGCATGATGCCGGCGCTCGCGGCGGGAAACACGGTGATACTCAAGCCGTCTGAACTCACTCCACTCACCACTGCCCGACTCGCCGAGCTCGCCCTCGTGGCGGGTCTCCCGCAAGATGTGGTCCAGGTTGTCGTCGGCGAGGGCGCCGTCGTGGGGCAGGCACTGCTGGACCATCCGCTGGTGGACAAGGTGGTGTTCACGGGGTCGACGGACGTAGGTCGCAAGGTCATGTCGAGCGCTGCGGCCAACCTGAAGAAGGTCACTCTGGAATTGGGAGGCAAGTCGGCCAACATCGTCTATGCGGATTCCGACCTTGCCGCCGCTGCGGCCGCCGCACCCATGGGCGTGTTCTTCAATACCGGACAGGACTGTTGTGCGCGTTCACGATTGCTGGTCCAGTCCAGCGTCATCGACGAGTTCGTCGAGTATCTGATTCCCGCTGTCAATGACATCATCGTCGGCTCGCCGCTGGACGAGAAGACCCAAGTCGGCCCACTGATCAGTGCCGGTCATCGGAAGCGCGTCGCCTCATTCGTCAACAAGGACGAGCAGATCGTCACGCAGGGGCAGATTCCGGATGGTCCGGGATTCTGGTTTCCGCCGACGGTGCTGCGCTCGGACGACGGATCCGCGCCCAGCATGAGCCAAGAGATCTTCGGACCGGTGGTGACGATCACGCCGTTCTCCGACGAAGCCGACGCCATCCGGTTGGCCAACGCGACCGACTATGGTCTGGCCGGCTCGATCTGGACGCGAGATATTGCGCGCGCGTTGCGAACCGCGCGTGGAGTTCGCGCAGGAAACCTCTCGGTCAACAACAACTCGGCAGTCCGCTACCAGACGCCGTTCGGGGGGTTCAAGCAATCGGGTATCGGTCGCGAACTCGGTCCTGACGCCCCGTTCGAGTTCACCGAGAAGAAGACCGTCTTCATCTCGACCACCTAGTCGGCCTCTTCGGCAGAGTCCATCGGCCACACCTCTTTCCCAGGAGTCAAAGAATGAAAGCATCGGTCTTCCGAGGCCCGGAAGCAGAGCTCGCCGTCGAAGACGTCGAGGTCTCGGCCGTGGGACCTCGCGAGTTGCTTGTCCAGACGGCGGCAGCGGGTCTGTGTCACAGCGATCTGTACCACTTGCGCGGAGTCTTCGAGTTGCCCATGCCGACGGTCCTCGGGCACGAATCGGCGGGTGTGGTGGTGGAAGTCGGCAGTGACGTCACCGACTTCGCCCCTGGCGATCATGTCATCACCTGTTTGGCGCCGTTCTGCGGTAAGTGCTCGCTGTGCCTGACCGGTCGGTCCTATCTCTGCGCCGGTCAGCACAGCGTTCGGGCGGTGGGGAGCCTCCCCGTCTGCATCAGGGCGACACAGAGGTCCATCAGTTCCTCAATGTGTCCAGTTTCGCCGAGCAGTTGCTCGTGCACGAGACCGCAGCGGTTCGCATCAACCCCGAGATGCCCTTGGACCTTGCGGCATTGATCGGCTGCGGCGTGACGACCGGCCTCGGAGCGGTTCTGAACAAGGCGCGCGTCGCGCCCGGTGACACCGTTGCCGTCATCGGGTGTGGTGGGATCGGCCTCAGTGCGGTCCAGGGGGCGCGCATCGCCGGCGCATCGCGGATTATCGCAGTCGACCTCAACGCCAACAAGCTCGAGACCGCCCGAACGATGGGCGCGACCGACATCATCGACGGCTCCCAATTGGAGGACGGCGACGTGGCCGCCGCGATCCGCGATCTCACCTCGGGAGGCGTCGACCACGCCATCGAGGCGGTCGGGTCGGCCATGACCGCTACCGCCTCGCTCGAAGCGCTGGGCGTAGGCGGAACCTCCACCATTGTCGGTCTGATGCCGTCCGGCAAGACGTTTCCCGTCCAGGGCAGGCTTCTGCTCGACGATCGTCGAATTCAAGGCGCATACATGGGCGCGATGAACTTCCGGATGGCGATGCCCAGGTACGTCGACATGTATCTCGACGGGCGTCTCCTTCTCGACGAAATGGTCAGTTCCAGAATCAAACTGGACGGCATCGACGCCTCGTTCCGGGCGATGGAGGCGGGCGACACTCTGAGGGACGTCGTCGTCTTCTGAGTTGTGCGCCGCGGCCTACTGAATTGAATGGCCGCGCAGTAGATTCGGGCGGGCACGGTCGACCCGGTGTGTGAAGGTTCCTGCGCCGTCATCGTCACCAGGAACGACCGTGCCCGCAGCGTCATCTCCGCGCCTGGTCTGGAGTGACTGGTCGGTGCACGGATGTGGTTGCGTACCAGCAGTATCGAGGAGTGAGTGATGTTGCCGACTGTGCGCCAAGTTCTGGCCATGCCGATCCTCGCGGAGGCCGACCCCGAGGTCCTTGCCGGTCAGGACCAACTCGGACGTCCGGTTCGTTGGCTGCACCCCGCCGAGGTTGCCGATATCGCACATCTTCTGCGCGGCGACGAGATCGTCCTGACCACGGGGTTGTATCTCCCGGAGAACGGCACTGCGCTCCGCGCGTATGTGGGGTCGTTGGCCGAGGCCGGCGTCGTCGGTGTGCTCGTCGAACTGGGACGAAGGTGGTCGTCTCTGCCTCGGCCATTCGTCGAGGCGTGTCGCGAGGTCGGCCTCGTCCTCATCGCCCTGCACCGCGAGGTCCGATTCGCGGCAGTGGTCGAGGACGTGGGCGCGCGCATTCTCGAGGCTCAGGTGGAAGACCTTCGCGTAAGTGAATTCATCCACGAGACCTTCACCCGGCTGGACCTCGAGTCCGCCACGACGGAAGAAACTCTGTCGGCAGTGGTCCGATTGTCCAACGTTCCAGTCGTATTGGAATCGTCACGGCATCAGGTCATCGGCTACGACACCGCCACGAAGGACGCCGCCGAGGTCCTCGCCGACTGGCCGCGCCGCTCACGGGCAGCGGTGTTGTCGGGACGCACGGGCTACGATCGCCGATCAGGCTGGCTGATGACGATAGTCGGATCCCGCGGCGACGACTGGGGCGGCTGGTCCTCATGACGAACGCGCTCCCGAACCGGAAGGACTATGTCCTGATCGAACGCGCCGCCGCAGCTCTCACACTCGCTCAGATGCGTGCGCGCGCGAGAGACAGCGTCGAGCGAAATGCCCATGCAATCCTCCTGGCGGAGTTGCGGTCTGCGCGGATTACACCCGAACTGACGATGCGATGCGAAGCGGCGAACATACCGACGCGGTCACGCCGCTTCTTCGCAGTGGCAGTGCGCGGCCGGCTGACCGCCCAGGACTCCAAACAGTGGTCTCTGACGGATCTAGCGTCGGTGCTCGCCTCGACGACGCGATCCATGCAGATCCCCACCCTCGTAGGGATCGACACCGACCACGTCATCGGACTCCTAAGCATTCAGGAGACGTTGGCCGCCGAGGGAGTGATGACCCGATTGGCGCAGGGGCTTCGCAGGGCCGCGAACGTCGTGATCGCCCAGGGCGAAGTGGTCGACGGCATCGAAAACACTTTCCGGACGCTGATCGGTGCGAAGAACGTTCTCGCCGCGGCGGACGCGGACGACCAACGGCCCTGGGTGACACTCGCCGACGTGCACCTGCGAGGACTGCTGCACCTGATGCGCGACGACGAGCGTCTGGAACTGTTCGTGCTTCGGGAATTGGGGCCGCTCTTCGAGTACGACTCCAAACGCGGAACCTCGCTCGTGGAATTGCTGTCCGTAGTGCTGGAACACAGGGGAGGTAAGACGGCAGCAGCCAAACGCCTGCTGTTGTCGCGTCCAGTTCTCTACGAGAGGCTGGCGAAGATCGAATCGATTCTGGGAGTCGACCTCGAGGATCCCCACATCAGGACGTCACTGCACACCGCGATCATCGCGCACTCGTTGATCGGTGACACGGCGTCGGGACAGTGGAGGCAATCCGACGTTTCGTAAGGCCCGCATGCTGATACAGCCGGGTGAGATGGGGCGCATGACTCAAGTAGATGCCTCCCCCTACTACGTCGGGGACGTGGAGATGTTGGTCGACGGCTCCGGGCTCTCGACAGCGCAAGGCTGGATCGAGGTCGAGAGCCCCCGCGACGGCTCGATCATGGGCAGGATCCCTCGGGGCGGTGAAGTGGAAGTCGACGCCGCCGTGGCCGCCGCTCGTCGTGCGTTCCGGGAATGGCGTGACCGACCTTCCCGCGAGCGAGGGAAGATCCTCTCCGACATCGCGAACGCACTCGTCGCCGACGTGGAGCACCTGGCCAGGATCTCCTCCGTCGAGAACGGCAATGCCCTCAGAACCCAGACCCGTGGCGAGGCCGCCTTCGTGGTCGATTGCTTCCGCTACTTCGGGGGGCTTGCCCAGGAAGCCAAGGGCGAGACCATTCCGATCCGTCAGGACGCGCTCGACTATTCGCGCCGTGAACCGCTGGGAGTCGTGGGTGCGATCATTCCGTGGAATGCCCCGCTGATGCTCGCGGCGGTGAAGATCGCCCCCGCGTTGGTCATGGGCAACACGATGGTGATGAAAGTCGCCGAGGACGCCCCATTCGCCGTGCTGGAGCTGGCCCGTACCTGCCAGCGGTTCCTGCCTCCAGGGGTACTGAACGTCGTCACGGGCTATGGACGTGAAGCCGGCGAGGCACTGACCTCGCATCCGGACGTCGCGAAGCTTTCCTTCACCGGATCCACGGGTGTCGGTCGGCGGGTCATGGAGAAGGCGGCGGAGCGCATCGTCCCTGTCTCGCTCGAGCTCGGAGGGAAGAGCCCTCAGATCGTCTTTCCCGATGCGGACGAGGACTGGGCCGTTCAGGGCGTGATTGCGGGCATGCGCTTCTTCCGTCTAGGACAGTCCTGCACGGCAGGATCTCGGCTTTCGTCCACCGTGACATTCTCGAATCCTTCAGCGCGAAGCTGGTTGCTGCGCTGGCCGAACTGAAGGTCGGTGACCCGCTCGACGAGAACTCGGACATGGGGTGCATCGTCAACCGAAGCCAGTACGACAAGGTCTGCGACTACATCGAAGACGGACTCCAGCAGCCGGGCGCGCGACTACTTGCCGGCGGTGTCCCCGGACCCGAGGATCCGCGTTTCTCCATCCGGCCGACGGTCATCGGCGGCGTCGACAATTCGTGGCGACTGGCGCGCGAGGAAGTCTTCGGGCCCGTTGCGGTTGTCATCCCGTGGAGTGCCGAGGACGATGTCGTCGAGATGGCAAACGACTCGCATTACGGGCTCGCGGCCTTCATCTGGTCGAAGGACTTGGGCCGGGCCGTTCGGACGGCCCACCGGGTCGAGGCCGGGTGGGTGCAGGTCAACCAGGGTGTGGGCCAAGCGCTGGGGCAGTCCTACGGCGGCTACAAGCAGAGCGGTATCGGTCGCGAGTTCTCTCTCGAAGGCATGGTGGACAGCTACACACAGCAGAAGCACATTTCGGTGAATCTCACTCGCTGACGGCACTTTCCGCGCGGACCCGATATCGGCCGAATACGACGACGACTTGCCGCACCGACTTGCTGCACCCCGACGAGATGTTCGACCAGGCGCAGGGAACGGACGTTTCGTCGGTACTGGAGGTCTGGCGATATCGGGAAAGTAGGAGCAGAAGGAGCGGCTGAGAAGGCCTGCTACCAACCCGATTCCAGGCAAGGACGAATCTCATGAGCATCGCAGACATTCAGCGGGAAACGGACGAAACCGAAGCGCAGCGCGCCTACCGCCTCGACCGTAAGCATGTCTTCCATTCTTGGTCCGCGCAGGACCAACTGGACCCCATGGTCATTGTCAAGACGCAGGGTTCTCACGTGTGGGACGGCGACGGAAAGCGGTACCTCGACTTTGCGAGCCAGCTCGTCAACACCAACATCGGGCACCAGCATCCGCGGGTTGTCGCGGCGATCCAGGAACAAGCCGCACGGATGTGCACCATCGCTCCGCAGTACGCCAACGATGTGCGGAGCGAGGCCGCCCGCCTGATTGCGGAGCGCACACCCGGCGATCTCGATCGCGTCTTCTTCACGAACGGTGGGGCAGACGCCAACGAACACGCTGTTCGAATGGCGAGGCAGGTCACCGGTCGATACAAGGTGTTGACCACCTACCGCTCGTACCACGGCGGTACATCGACTGCGATCAACATGACCGGAGACCCTCGTCGATGGGCGAATGACCACGGCACTACCGGAACGATTCACTTCTGGGGTCCGTTCCTGTACCGCAGCGCTTTTCACGCGGAGACCGAGGCGCAGGAGTGTCAGCGAGCACTCGAACACCTCGAGCAGACGATCTCCTTCGAAGGTCCGAACACGATCGCCGCAGTGGTGCTCGAGGCAGTTCCCGGGACTGCCGGCGTCATGGTTCCTCCGCCTGGCTACATGCGTGGTGTTCGAGAGATCTGCGACCGATTCGGCATCGTCATGATCGCGGACGAAGTCATGACCGGTTTCGGTCGCACGGGAGCGTGGTTCGCGATGGGGGAGGCGGGAGTCGTTCCCGACCTCATCACCTTCGCGAAGGGCGTGAACTCGGGATATGTACCGCTCGGAGGCGTCGCGATCAACGATCGCATAGCCGACTACTTCGGTCCCAAGCAGTATCCGGGCGGCCTCACCTACTCCGGACACCCACTCGCCACCGCATCCGCTGTCGCCACCATCGAGGTGCTGGAGGATGAAGGCATCGTGAAGAACGCCGCGCGGCTCGGCTCGGAGGTTTTCGGACCGCGCCTTCGTGAGATCGCCGAGCGGCATCCGAGCGTCGGCGAAGTCCGCGGTCTCGGTGCCATGTGGGCGATCGAACTCGTGGAGAATGCCGAGACGCGTAAACCGCTGGCTCCGTACGGCGGAACGAGCCCGGCAATGACCGAACTCGGCGGATTCCTCAGGTCGAACGGACTGTTGCCGATGATCAACTTCAATCGCCTGCACGTCGTGCCTCCGTGCAACATCGCCGACGCCGACGCCGACGAGGGACTCCGTCTCATCGATGCCGCGCTCGACATCGCGGACGCTCACACCGAGGCCTGAAACCACCAGGGCAACGAGGTTCGACAAGAAACTGGAAGGAACACGACGACATGACCATGCTCACGGTTCTTCCCTCGAAAGCAACCCACCAAGCTCCCAACCCGCTGATCGATGCACAGTCTCAACTGGCTGAGGCAGTGGAATTGCTCGGCTACGACGACGGACTCTTCACGTTGCTGTCCCAGCCGCGTCGTGAGGTGACGGTGAGCATTCCCCTTCGTCGCGACAACGGTCGCGTCGAAGTCCTCACCGGTCATCGAGTGCAGCACAACTTCTCGCGAGGGCCTGCCAAGGGTGGTCTGCGCTTCAGTCCCGATGTGTCGCTCGACGAGGTTCGCGCCTTGGCGATGTGGATGACGTGGAAGTGCGCACTTCTCGACGTACCCTACGGCGGTGCAAAGGGTGGCGTGAAGATCGATCCGACCCTCTACTCCGATTCGGAGCTCGAGAGGGTCACTCGTCGATACACGAGCGAGATCAGTCCGCTCATCGGCCCGGAACGGGACATCCCGGCACCGGATGTCGGTACCGACGAGCGCACCATGGCGTGGATGATGGACACCTACTCAGCCCAGCGTGGCCACACGGTCCTCGGGGTGACGACCGGTAAGCCGATCAGTCTCGGTGGGTCCTTGGGTAGGGCAACCGCGACATCCCGCGGGGTAGTACACGTCGCGTTGGAGGCGTTGCGCGAGTGCGGAATCGACCCGACACACGCGTCGGCAGCCATCGAGGGATACGGCAAGGTCGGTCGACACGCGGCGCGCTTTCTGGCGGCCGCCGGCGTTCGGGTCGTCGCGGTGAGCGACATGCATGGCGCCGTCACCCTCGGCGCGGGGCTCGACATCGACTCCCTCGACGCCCACGTGGACGCCTACGGAACTGTCGCGGGGTTCTCGGGTGCCGAGCAAACGGAACGGGAGTCGATACTGGAACTCCCCGTGGACCTGCTCGTGCCCGCTGCGATCGAGGGCACCATCAACGAACGCAACGCCAGTCGCGTTCAGGCTCGTGTGATCGTCGAAGGTGCGAACGGCCCGATCACCAAGGAAGCCGACAAGATCCTGGCGAACAAGGGCAGCCTGATCGTGCCGGACATCCTTGCCAATGCGGGTGGGGTGATCGTCTCGTACTTCGAATGGGTCCAGGCCAACCAGGCCTACTGGTGGAGTGTCGACGACGTCGAGGCGCGGCTCGCCGAACGGATGACCTACGCCTGGCGTTCGGTACGCGAGAAGAGTGCTCAGCTCGACGTGCCACTGCGTACGGCGGCGACCGCCATCGCGGTCGAGCGCGTCGCGCAAGCGCATCACCAGCGAGGTCTCTACCCGTAGATCACGAGGTGTCCCGCGTTCGGGCGGACTGGTGACGGTCCCGAAGACGACAGTCAGCAATTACCGACGGGCCGTCCGCCCGACGCGGCGACACAACTGTGCAGAGTCACGCACCGACTACGCATGTTCAGGGACGGGCCCTAGTGCACCCCGCGCATGAGCTTCCGGATCCACGGTGACATCACCGCGATCAGGACGCCGATGCCGATCGAGGCCAGGCCGACGGTCGCGAAGTACGACACCTCGTGGTCCGGGCTGTAGTAGCCCGACAGCGTGCCCGCGAGGCTCGACCCGAGCGCGACCGACAGGAAGAACAGCGCGACCATCTGGGTGTGGAAGGCGGCGGGCGCCAGCTTGGTCGACAGGGACAGTCCCACCGGCGACAGCAGCAGTTCGGCGAACGTGAACATCAGCAGGATGCCGGCGAGGCCGAGCAGTGGGGCGCTGTTCGCACCGCCGCCGGACATCGGGATGAAGCACAGGAACGCGACGCCCATGATGCCGGTGCCGAGCGCGAACTTGATCGGCGACGACGGCTGGCGCTTGCCGAGCTTCGTCCACGCGGCCGCGAACACACCGGCGAAGATGATGATGAACACCGGGTTGATCGACTGCACCCACGTGGGTGGGAATTCCCACCCGAACAGGTTGCGGTCCAGGCGCTCGTCGGCGTAGATCGCGACGGTCGTGAACTGCTGCTGGAACAGCGACCAGAAGACGGCGCTCGCGATGAACATCGGGATGAACGCGACCACCCGGCTGCGCTCCTGCGCGGTGATCCGGCTGCTGGTGAGGATGACCGCGAAGTACGCGATCGCGGCGATGACCGTGAGCGTGACGACGATCGTGGACAGATGCTCGGTGGTGATGACCCCGGTCAGTGCCAGCGCGGCAACCACGACGACGGCGACGACAGCCAACACCGCCATCCGCGGTCGGTCGGCGGCCGGGAGCGGGTTGGGCACACGCGAGCCGATCCCGTTGAGGCGGCGTCGGCCCAGGGTGTACTGGATCAGGCCCAGCGCCATTCCGATCGCGGCGAGCCCGAAGCCCACGTGGAAGCCCCAGTTCTTCTGCGCCCACCCCGTCAGCAGCGGACCGAGCAGGCCGCCCAGGTTGATACCCATGTAGAAGATCGAGAACCCGGCGTCGCGTCGCTGGTCGTCCGGTGCGTAGAGGTCACCGACCAGGGAGGTGGCGTTCGCCTTCAACCCGCCGCTGCCGAACGCGATCATGACCAGACCGACGCCCACCCCAGCCAGACCCGGAAGCAGCGCGAGGCAGATGTGACCCAGCATGACCAGGCACGCGCTGTAGAAGAGAGTGCGTTCGGAACCGAGGATCCGGTCCGCTACCCACGCGCCGACGATGGTCGACAGGTAGACGGTGCCGCCGTACGCGCCGACGATACTCGTGGCGGACGCCAGGTCCAGGCCGAGTCCGCCCTGCTCAGCGGTGTAGTACAGGTAGTACAGCAGGATGCCCTGCATGCCGTAGAACGAGAAACGTTCCCACATCTCCACCCCGAACAGGTTCGCCAGCGCGAACGGCTGCCCGAAGAAGCCGCGGTCGGAAGAGGTGGTAGAGGGCAGTTGTTCGACTCGCGAACTCATGGGTACTCCGGGGACTGTCGTGTCGTGCAGGCAGCAGGCAGCGGCCCGCTGCAGGTGTAGCGATAAGGAGTGGGAACGTCAGGCGAGAGGCCGACGCGACCGCCGGGTCTGATACAACGCCCGCCATCCGATGAGGAACAGGGCGAGGAACGACGCCGCGACCAGGATAAAGGAGAACGCGGTGCCCTGGCCCACCAGCACCCGCATCAGCATTCCGAACACCAGCGCCGACGCCCACACGACGACGCCCGTCGGGACCGTCAGCCGCGGATCGAACTTGTCGCGGTAGAGCGCGAGTGTGATGAGCCAGCCGGCGGCGACACCGAAGAGGAACGGCCACGCCGTGGTCAGAAGCCCTCCGATGCTGGCGGCCTCCTCGTGGCTGCTTCTGCCGGCCGCGGCGAAGGCGAGCACGAGCAGAACGTCGATCACGGCGGCGGGGAGGTACTTCTTCACGACGACCACCATATGCCGCTCCCCGCTGCGGGATGACGAACCCGGCCCGAGGTACGCCGATGCCCCCGCCGACCTGGGCAATCGGGGCGGGGGCGGTGGACGCGCCGGATCAGTCCCGGACGAGCGGCATGATCGCGCGTACCCGGGCGTCGCGCAGGTACAGCCCGCCCCACACGAAGATGCCGACGTACACCGGGGACAGGATCGTCGACAGCAGCGGCTGCTCGGTCAGGATGTTGCACGCGACCGCCCCGCCGAGATACCCGGTGAGCAGCACCGCACCGAGAATCGACGTGACCGGCACCAGGTACAGCGCCAAGCACGCGAGCATCACCACACCCATGATGTACGGCGCATAGTCGGGGAAGCCGTACTCGGTCATCGAGTCGCGGACCGGTTGGATGTTCGCGAGGTGGATGCCGGCGTCGAACAGCAGGAAGGCCACCACCAGGCCGGTGACGACGCGTCCGACGAGTCGGGCCCGCGGCGACACGGTGGCGGCGGTCGGGCTGGTGTGGGTGTGGGGGACTGCGGTGGTCATGGCGCGCTCCGTTCCTCTGGCCGCTCCGCGCCCGATGCGCGGAGCCTTTGCCGTACAGACCGGTCCTCTGCTCGAAACTCATCATCCGCGTCGTCGAAGGTGGCGAATCCGCCTCCGGCCGTTCGCTCCTTCGATACCCTCCGCGGAACCGTGTCCCGATCTGCCTGTCGGAGAGGCCCAGACATGACGTTCGAGATGTCCCGACGCCGGTTCATGGCTCTCGGTGCGGGTGCCGTGGGAGTCGCCGCCGTCGGATCGCTGCTGCCGCCGTCGCTGCAGGCCGCGCTCGCCTCACCGGTGCCGCCGGGCGGACTCGACTCGATCGAACACGTCGTGCTGCTGATGCAGGAGAACCGCGCCTTCGACCACTACTTCGGGACGCTCCGCGGCGTGCGGGGATTCGGTGACCCCAACGCGCTGACGCTGCGCACCGGCCGGACCGTGTACGAGCAGCCGGACCGGGAATCGGTCGTCGTGCCGTACCCGATCCGGGAGGCGGCGAGGGCGCAGCGGATGGACAAGGAGAACGTCGACTCACTCGATCACGAGTGGGTCGGCGGGCAGGCCGCGGTCGCCGGCGGCTGGCACGACGGCTGGATCCCGGCCAAGACGGCCGCGACGATGGCGCACTACGACCGGCAGGACATCCCGTTCCAATTCGAACTCGCCGAGTCGTTCACGGTGTGCGACGCCTACCACTGCTCGGTGCCCACCTCGACCTCCCCGAATCGCAACTACTGGTTCACCGGTTACACCGGGTTCGAGCCGGACGGCTCGCGCGTGGTCACCGACGACGCGTACATGCCGTGGCACCCGGCTACACGTGGACCACCGTCGCCGAGCGGCTCGAGGCGGCCGGTGTGGGCTGGCGGGCCTACCAGGAGTGGGACAACTTCACCGACAACAATCTCGAATACTTCGTCCGGTTCAAGCAGGTTGTCCACGCGCTGCTCGGGCACCCGGTGCTGGTGCCGTACCAGTTCACGACGCTGGCGGCGTTCTACGCGGCGCTGCCGATGCTGCCCCGGACATCCAGAACGCGCTGTTGCGCGCACTCGACGAGGGCGTCCAGCGGCTCGACGGCCCCGACCGGCGGCTCTACGACCGCGCGCTCCGCCGCGAGCGGCCCGGCACGCTCGCCGACGCGTTCCGCGCCGACGTCGAAGCACGGACGCTCCCGCAGGTCTCGTACATCGTCCCGTCCGCGGTGGACTCCGAGCACCCGATGGAGTCGTCGCCCGCGGCGAGCGCGACACTGGTCTACAAGATCCTCGACGCCGCCGCATCCGATCCCGAAACCTGGTCGAAGACAGCGATATTCCTCAACTTCGACGAGAACGACGGCTACTACGACCACGTGCCGCCGCCGCTGCCGCCGCGGGACGTCCTCGACGAATACGTCGGTGACAAGCCGCTCGGGCTGGGCCCGCGGGTGCCGATGACGGTGGTCTCGCCGTGGACCGTCGGCGGGTACGTGTGCTCGCAGGTGTTCGACCACACCTCGGTCACTCGGTTCCTCGAAAAGCGGTTCGGGTTCACCCAGCCGGAGATCAGCGGGTGGCGGCGCACCGTCGCAGGCGATCTGACGTCGGCGTTCGACTTCGCCACCCCGCGGGCCCGGCCGCGGCTCACCCCGCCGCCGCCGGCGCCGCCGCTCACCCCGCGCTGGAAGCCCGCGCCGCCGGAGCAGCAGCGGATGCCGTTGCAGGAGAGCGGAACCCGGCCGGCGCGGGCGCTGCCCTATCAGCCGGACGCGGACGTCTCATTCGATGCCGCGGCTCGGGAGCTGTCGGTGCGCCTGCGCAATTCGGGGGCCGAGAGCGCTCACCTGGCGCTGTACCCGTACGCGCGGGAGTTCGAGCTGCCGCGGCACTACGACGTCCTCGGTGATCAGGCTGACGCGGTTCCGGTGCCGGGGGAGCGCTACGACCTCACGATGCTGGGCCCCAACGGTTTCCGGCGGGAGTTCGCGGGATCGACGACTGGTCCCGGGGCTGCTGTGCACGTGAGCACGACGGTGCACGCGGCGAGTCGGACGGTGCGGGTGACCGTGACCAACCACGGTGCGGGTGCCGTGACGGCCGAGTTGGCGGGGGGCTCAGCGTCGCTCGCGGCGGGCACCGAACGGACGTGGACGGTGTCGTCGCAGCACGGTTGGTACGACGCGTCCCTCACGCTAGGCGAGGACCCGACGTTCCGGCGTCGGTGGATGGGACACGTCGAGAACGGAGCCGAGAGCGTGAGCCGGCCGTCGATCGAGGTGGCTGCCACCGGCGACCTGACGCTGCTGCCCCAGCCGCCGCAGCCGTCGGGGACCGGATCGCTGTCCTTGCCGCCAGGAAGTCACGGGTCATAGATACGCACCCGCTGCGACCGGGGGAGGTGGCCGCAGCGGGTGCGTTGTCGGTGCGAGACCGATCAGGCCTGGAGACCGGCCTCGATCTCGAGGTTGATGGTGATCTTGTCGCCGACCACGGCGCCGCCACCCTCGAGCGGCATCTCGATGCTGATGCCGAAGTCCTTGCGGTTGATGGTGGTGGTGGCCTCGAAACCGGCGACGGGGCCGTTGCCCATGCCCGGGTTGACGCCCAGGAACTCGAGTGCGAGCTCGACCGGCTTGGTCACTCCGTGGAGCGTGAACTCGCCCTCGACGACGAAGTTCGAGCCGGCCGGACGCACTGCGGTGGAGACGAACTTGGCCGTCGGGAACTGCTCGACGTCGAAGAAGTCGGCCGACTTGATGTGGCCGTCGCGCTGCTCGTTGTTGGTGTCGATGGACGCGACCTGGATGTCGGCCTGCACGGACGGGTGCCGTCCTCGGCGACCGTGATGGAGCCGGTGAAGTCGTTGAACGTGCCACGGACCTTGCTCACCACGAGGTGCCGGACCACGAATCCGACAGTCGAGTGAGTGGGGTCGATGGCCCAGGTGCCGGCGGTGAGGTTCGGAAGGGTGGTGGCGGCGGTGGTCATGTGCACTCCCAGAGGAAAGTAGTTGAAACTTCAAAGACTGTGATTACAACGGTCGCACCGCCGCCGCCATTCCGCAACCGAAAGTGACCTCGGTCACACTGCGCTGAGAACCTGCCGATCGCGTCCGGGCCTCGCGGGGAGCGTGATCGAAAGCTGTCCGGTTCACCCGCGGGCCGAAGAAGTGCTCCTCCCGATCGGTAAGCGCGACTTATCGATCGGCGGCAGAAAGTACCTGGACTTCTCCGAGAACCCGATGCGATTGTTGTCTGCATCACGTCGGAATCGATACCGGTCTCGAACACGGGAGTTTCAAGAATGAAAGCAGCGCGCTACCACGGAGTTGGGGATATCCGTTTCGAAGATATCCCAGAACCTATTGCAGGTCCGGGTCAGGTAAAAGTTCGGGTTCATTTCAACGGCCTGTGCGGAAGTGATCTGCACGAGTACTACCACGCGCCCATGATGGCGCCGATCACGCCGCATCCACTGACCGGGGTGAGCGTCCCCGTCGTCCTCGGTCACGAGTTTTCCGGCGAGATCGTAGCGATGGGTTCAGGGGTCGACGGGTTGTCGGTCGGCGACGCTGTGGCGGTGGAACCCACCGTCAACTGCCGACGATGCGCGGCCTGTCTGGCCGGCTCGTACAACCTCTGCAGCAGCATCGCTGCAGTCGGCTACAGCTGGGCGGGCGGGGGTGGACTCGGACAGTACGCGGTGGTCGACGCCGATCACGTCTATCGGCTTCCCGACGGGATGAGCACCCGAGAGGGAGCGTTGATCGAACCCCTCGCCGTGGCCCTGCACGCCGTGCACCGTGGCGATGTGGCTCCGGGAGACAGTGTCGCGGTCCACGGGGCCGGTCCCATCGGAATCGGGGTATTCCTGGCGTTGCGGGCCAAGGGCATCGAGGACATCACCGTGATCGAACCGTCCGAGGCCCGGCGCGCCGCGATCGAAGCGGTCGGAGCGACGAAGATCATCGATCCCCGGGAAACGGATGTCGTCGCGGAATTGCGCGCGAGTACCGACGGAGCCGGTGTCAACAGGTCTTTCGAGACTGCCGGCGTGCCCGCCACCTTCCTCAATGCAGTCCGCTCGACCGCCGGACACGGCCGAGTCGTGGTCGTCGCGGTGCACCAGCGGCCGGTCGAGTTCAATCCCACCGAGATCCTGTTCAGCGAGTGCGAGATCGTCGGCTCCATCGCATACTGCCGCGACTACCCGGAAGCCATCGAGTTCATGGATCGGGGGGCGTATCCGCTGGACAGTTGGGTGGAGACGATCGCGTTCGAGGACCTCATCACCGACGGATTCGGCCCGCTCCGGGACCAGACAGCCATCAAGATCCTGGTCGACATGACCGCGGTCGACTGACGGATCCGACCCCCCAACGGAACAGAAAGAGAAAACCCATGACTGCTGCCTCGAACCTCGGACCGACATTCTGGATGACCAACCCCGGCGTCACGCCGAAGGGTGCAAGAAAGGAATTCGTCAACCCCGACGACATTCCGTGGACCGACTGGCTGATGCCGGGAACGCAATTCAAGCTGTTGTACTGCAACCTCGTGTCCGGCGCTTTCACGCTCATTCTGAAAGTTGATCCCGGCACTGTTGCCACTCCGCATTGGCATATGGGAAATGTGCAGGCATACCTACTGGAAGGCGGATTCCATTACGAGGAGGACGATCCCGGCATGGCGGGGATGTACACCTGCGAGGTCGCCGGTGCCGTGCACACGCCGATCGCCCCGGACGGCTGCGTCATGATCGCCATGGTCGAGGGCCCGATCGCCGGCTACCTGCCGGATGGCGGACTCGCGGTCGTCGCCGACGCCCGACTGCACTACTACATGGCGCGTGACAACGACGCCGTCGGGCACACCCAGCTCGTCGACTATGCCACCGATCCGTCTCAGGACATGCACGTCAAGGCCATCGGGTAGCCGCCGAATCGGCTAGCCTGACACCCAATTCTCAACCGATGGCGCGCGAGGTGAAGCATGTATGTCCCGCCGCAGGCTCTTCGATGTTTCCTCGCCGTGGCGGACGAGCTGCACTTCGGACGCGCCGCCACACTGCTACACATGACCGGACCGGCGCTCAGTCAGCAGGTGTCCCGGTTGGAGAAGGACCTGCATTTCCTGCTCTTCGAACGCAACTCGCGACACGTCGAGCTGACCGAAGCCGGACGTGCGCTGATCCCGCAGGCACGTGCAGTCGTGGCCGCCAACGAGACCCTTCTGCGGTGGCGTGAATCGGTCCGTCTGGGCCGTCGCGGCATCGACATCGGGTTCATGGCAACCGGTGCCGGTCTGCTCACGACTGCCGTGGTGGATCGGCTCCGCACTGCCGATCCGGATCTGCACGTGAAGTTGCACCACCTCGAGTGGAGCGAACAACTGGCTCCACTGCTGGCCGGCGACATCGACGCAGTCTTCGTTCGGGAACCGTTTCCTGCCGAGGGAGTTCGACGCCGGCGAATTCTGTCCGAGCGACGGGTGGCCGTGCTTGCCCACGACCACCCGTTGGCCACTCGGGAGTCGATCCGGTTCGCCGAGATCGAGTCGGAGCCGTTCATCAGCAGCAGCGGCGGGCCGCCGGAATGGACCGACTTCTGGATGGTGAACCCGCGGCCGGACGGTACACGCGCTGAACCGAGTCTTGCAGTGTCGACCGTGGAAGAACTCCTCGAAGCGGTCGCCGCCGGCGCAGGGGTCACCACCACGCCGGAGTCGCTGCCTTCGTACTACCGCCACCCGCTGGTCAGCTTCGTGCCCATCGACGACATCAGCCCGAGCGTGGTCACCCTGTGCACGTTGGAAGGCAACCGAAGGCCGGAGCTGGCAACGCTCCAGGATGCGATCGGCCAGGCCTTTCGCCAAGTAGCACTCGAACCGCCGGCGGAGTGAAGCCTGATACGGAACGCCGCCCTCCGGATCACCGGGTGCCGAGGACTGCGCTCAGCCCGAGCGCAACCGCAACGAAACGGTCGACGGCGCGGGGTGCGTCCGAGGCCAGGAAAACGAGTTCGACGGTCGACAGTTCGGCGTCCACGATCGGCCGCGACGTGGTGTCCGCTCGCCGGAACAGGTCGGCCACGCCCGCGCCGGTGATCGCAACCGCATCGGTGGTCGCGACGACCTGAACCATCTCCTCGATGCTGTTCACCATGGGGCCGTAGGTGGGACGTGTGCCGTCGGGCCGCGGATCGATCGACCACCAGTTGCGCCAGTCCTGGGTCCCTTCTCGGGTGTCCACCTGAACGACGTCGGCGAGGTCGACGATTCGTAGCTTCCGTCGGCGGGCCAGCGGGTGGTCGCGTGCCATCAGCAGGACGCGAGGCTCCTCGAACAGAACGACCCGACGCAGCCGGGGGTGCGACTCGAGCGGAGGGCGGGCGACAACCATGTCGACCCGGCCGGAGGTCAAGGCCGAGAGTTCGTCCCCCATGCCAGTTGTGTCAGTTCCAGCTCCACCTCGGGTTCCCGTCGATGGAACTCGTCGATGATCGGACGGGTCAACTCCCGGCGCCACCGGCAAGGAATCCGAGTCGCACCTTCCCCGACGAGCTGCGCTTGTGGCGACGGGCCGCACCGACCGCAGATTCGGCCGCCGCCAACAGCACCCGGCTCTCCTCGAGGAAGTGCCGGCCGGCCTCGGTGAGACGGGCTCCGCGGTGGTCTCGCTCGAGCAGTGAGATGCCGAGGGCATCCTCGAGCTTACGCACCTGCTGACTCAGCGACGGCGTCGCAATGTGCAGTTGCTCAGCTGCTTTCGTGAAGGTCCCGGCGTCGGCGACAGCCACGAAGTAGCGCACGAGCCGTAGATTCAGATCCATCGTGCACGACCTTAGGTATTCGTCTAACGGTCGGGCGAGAATACGTCATAGACGTGACGGCCGCCACATCGGAGCATGGGTGAGTCCCCGAATCCAGGAGGAAATCCGATGTCTGTCAACGCCACTCACCATGACGATGCTCGTGTGGTCGATCCGATCCGCCCGCAGCTGACCGGTCCCGAGATCGACCCGCAGTCCAACGCCCCAGTCGCAGAGGTCTTCGCTCGCGCGAGCTCCCCGGTGACCGGGCCGACGCTCAGTCTCGCCTCCCGGGTCAACAACTGCGACGATATCCCGTGGACCCCGTTCCCGATGCCGGGTACGTCCTTCAAGCTCCTGAACATCAACGAGACCACCGGTGCCGCCTCGATTCTGCTGTACGTGGCGGAGAATGCGCAGGCACCGCTGCACATGCATTGCGGCGCGGCGGAGGCGTTCAACATCTTCGGCCGCTGGGCGTACGAGGGTGAAGCCGAATCCATCGGCCCCAACCACTACATCTACGAACCGGCCGGCATCGTGCACCTGCCCAAGCAGGAGGTCGAGTCCCTGATGTTCGGCATCTTCCACGGTCCGATCGTCGGGTACAACGAGGACGGCACGGTCGCCGGTGTCATCACGCACGACCTGCTCTACGACCTCGCCGCGGCGAACAATGCGGTTGCGCACCTGCCTGCTCGGACGGGCCGCTAGATGGCGGGCGCAGTCCTCGTCACGGGCGCCGGCGGCGGGCTCGGTCGCGGTGTGGCCGAACGGATGTCCGCAGAAGGTCGGGGTCTGGCTCTGCTCGACATCGACGAGGCGCGGTTGTCGGAGACCGCCGCCGCGGTCGCCTCGCGCGGAGTCACGGTGACCACCCACGTCGTGGACATCTGCGACGTGGACGCGCTGCGGGCGGCCGTGGTGGAAGCTTTCCTCGCGCACGACGACCTCGACGGTCTGGTCAACGTGGCGGGGCTCGGTGGGTTCTTCCGGTACGACACGCTCGACGTGGATGCCTGGGACAAGACGTACGCCGTCAACGTTCGGGGGTCTTCTTCGCAATCCAGGCCTTCGCAGCGGAACTGGCCACGCGGGGCAGGGCAGGAGCAGTGGTCAACTTCTCGTCGATCGCGGCCCGAAACGGGCACGAGTTGTTGACTGCCTACGGTTCCTCGAAGGCGGCAGTGCTAGCGATGACGAATTCCCTGGCCCGTGCCCTCGCCCCGACTGTTCGCGTCAATGCGGTTCTGCCCGGACTGATCTGGACCGACATGTGGCGGCAGTCCGCCGGCTGGCTCGCCGAGCACGACCCGACACTGGCCGGGGTGGCGCCTGAGCAGATCTTCGGAGCGATGGTCGACCAGCTCATCCCGATGAAGCGCCCGCAGACCGTCGAGGATGTTGCCGGTGCCGTCGCGTACCTGCTCTCGGCCGACGCGGGCAACGTCACCGGGCAGTCTCTGCACGTGGACGGCGGAGCGGTGCTCCCATAGCGTCCCGCCCGGATTCGACCACTCCCCTTCGTGCGCTGTGCGTGGAGGGGAGTGGTCGTTGTCGTACCCGGGAAGCCTCCCGATCGCGTGGCCGGGCCACGGGGATTACCGAACCTTCGGTAGGGTGATGCCGAGCCGCACCCTCTGCGGCGGGTGTCCACATCCCGGAAGGAACGCGCGAGATGGCAGCGGCAGGTCCAGTCCGAAGAGCGGGATCGCCTGGGCGACCAGGGTACGATCTCGACTCGTTGCTTGCCGTTGCGGTGAAGGTGTTCAACGACAAGGGGTACGACGGCACCAGCATGGAGGCGCTCGCGCAGCGGCTCGGCATCACGAAGTCCTCGATCTACCATCACGTATCCGGCAAGTCGGAGCTTCTGGAGCTCGCGCTGGCCCGGGCCCTCAACGCGCTCTTCGCGGTGACGACCGAAGAGCAGGTGACCAGTGGTCGATCCATCGACCGACTCGAGTACCTCGTCCGACGAAGCGTCGAGGTGCTCGTGACCGAGCTTCCCTATGTGACATTGCTTCTCAGAGTCCGCGGGAACACGGAGGTCGAGCGGCGTGCGCTCGCGCGCCGACGTGAATTCGATGCATTCGTCAGTGATCTGGTGGTGGCCGCCGCCGAAGAGGGCGATCTCAAGTCGGGTATCGCCCCGGCGCTCACGAGCCGGCTGGTGTTCGGAATGGTGAACTCGTTGATCGAGTGGTACCGGCCCCGTGGGGGAGAATCGGTGTCCGAGCTCGCCGATGCGGTGGTGGCGCTCACGTTCGACGGGATGAGGGCCTGACCTTCGTTGCCCGGTAACGGGCGTACCGGGAAGAAGTGGGGCGCCTCGGATCGGATCCGAGGCGCCCAGGCAGTTTCAGGAAGGCCGATTGTCGATCAGGCGACGCGCTTTCCCGATCGATCGGTCCAGGCTCCCCGGGGCCAGGACCTCCACGGCGACGGTGACACCGATGCGGTCCTTCACCAACTGTCGCAGTCGGGCAGCCTGCGGTTCGCTCTCGACGGTGGCGGCGTCCGGCCGGGACTCGACGCGGACGGTCAGCTCATCCATTCGGCCGGGCCGGTCGAGGACGCACTGGAACTGGGGCGCCAGACCGGGCACCGTGAGATCGAGCTCCTCGATCTGGGTCGGAAAGAGATTGACCCCGCGCAGGATGATCATGTCGTCGGTTCGACCGGTCACCTTCTGCATGCGGCGCATCGTGCGCGCAGTTCCCGGCAGCAGTCGGGTGAGGTCGCGGGTGCGGTAGCGAATGATCGGCATCGCTTCCTTGGTGAGCGAGGTGAAGACGAGTTCGCCCTCCTCGCCGTCGGGCAGCACCTCGCCGGTGACGGGATCGATCACCTCCGGGTAGAAGTGGTCCTCCCAGATGTGAAGGCCGTCCTTGGTTTCCACGCACTCCATCGCAACCCCAGGGCCCATGACCTCGGACAGGCCGTAGATGTCGACGGCATCCATGTCCAACTGCTGCTCGAGTTCGCCGCGCATCTCCTCGGTCCACGGCTCCGCCCCGAACACACCCGTGCGCAGCGATGTTCGGGCCGGGTCGATTCCCTTGGTGAGCATCGCGTCTACGATCGTGAGCATGTACGACGGGGTGACCATGATCGCATCCGGGCGGAAGTCCTCGATCAGCTGGATCTGACGCTCGGTCATACCCCCGACATCGGAATGACCGTGCAGCCCAGCCTTTCCGCCCCGTAGTGGGCACCGAGTCCACCGGTGAACAGTCCGTACCCGTACGCGACGTGGACCTTGTCGGAGGGTTTCACGCCACCGGCACGAAGGCTCCGCGCGATCAGGTCTGCCCAGTTGTCCAGGTCCGTCGCGGTGTATCCGACCACGGTGGGACGTCCCGTCGTGCCCGACGACGCATGAATACGTGACACCTGATCCTGTGGCACTGCGAACATTCCGAACGGGTAGTTGTCTCGCAGATCTGCCTTCGTGGTGAACGGGAACTTGGCGAGATCGCCGAGATCCTGCAGATCGCCGGGGTGAACCCCGGCGTCGTCGAACGCCTTCCGGTAGTGCGGGACGTTCTCGTAGGCGTGGCGCAGCGACCACTGCAGGCGCTCGAGCTGCAGGGACGAGATCCGGTCGCGCGTGGCGAATTCGATGTCCTGTGACGGGGTGACGATGCTGGTCATAGTCGTCTCCGGGTGCCGCGGTCGGGCTGCGACCGGGGTCGATGTGGTGGGGGCTGGGCGGTCAGGCGTCGAAGTCGACGGTCACGTCGGCGCTGTCCGGATAGCTCTGGCACGTGAGGACGAAGCCGGCATCGACCTCGTTCTCCTCGAGCGCGTAGTTGCGGCGCATGTCGACGTGTCCGTGGGTGACCTTCGCTCGGCAGGTTCCACATACTCCGCCCTTGCAGGCGAACGGCAGATCCGATCGGTACTTCTCGGCTGCGTCCAGGATCGTCTCGTCCCGGGGCAACGTCGCGGTGGTCGAGCGCCCGTCGAGGACGAGGGTGACCTCGCTGCCGGGGCCGGTGACGCCCTCCTCGCGGTGGCGTGCCGGGGAGGGGGAGCGTCGTCGACATAGAACAGCTCATGGTGGACACGATCGGGGTCGACCCCCAGCTCGCCGAGTACGGTCTCGGCGTCGGTGACCATGCCGTACGGCCCGCACAACCAGAAATGGTCGACACCGGAGATCGGCACCACGGCGTCGAAGATCGCGCGGAGCCGGTCGGCATCGAGGCGACCGGTGAAGAGTTCGACGTCGCGGGGTTCCCGAGACAGAACGTGGACGACGTGGAAGCGCGCACCGTACCGGTCCTTGAGGTCGGCGATCTCCTCGGCGAACATCACCGAGCGCGTGCGCCGATTCCCGTAGAGGAGAACCACTTCGGCCTCGGAATTGGTGAGCACCGTCGCGGCGATCGAGAGCATCGGGGTGATGCCGGACCCCGCCGCGATCAGGACGTGTCGGCCACCGACGGCGGGATCGGCGACGAACGATCCGGAAGGGGGCTGGACCTCGATCCTGTCGCCCCGGCGTACCTGGTGGACCAACCAGTTCGAGAACATCCCGTCGGCGACCTCGCGGACCCCGATTCGGGGGCTGGAACCGACCGGGCGCAGATGGAGTACGACCGGCGGTGCTCGACGCCGTCGACGGTGCGACGGAGCGTGAGGGATTGGCCGGCGCCGAAAGCGAACTCCCGGAAAGGTCCGCGGGAATCTCGAGGGTGACGGCGGCGGCGTCGTCGCACAACGCCTCCACATCTGCGACCGTGAGGGTGTAGAAGGTTCTGTTGCGTGCCGAGACCGCGGACTTCGCGGTGTCCACAGTGTTCATGTTCAGATCTCTTTCACATGATCGAAGGGCTCGAGGCAATCGAGGCACCGGTAGAGGGCCTTGCACAATGTCGCCCCGAACTCGGAGTCGAGACGGGTGTCGGCGCCGCCGCACCGGGGGCACACGACCGCCCTGGGCGCGGCAGTGAGTGTCAAAGGCACCGGGCCCGAACCGCGGTGGGGAGCCGGTCCGGGCGTGGAGTAGCCACTCTCGTGCAGTTTTCGACGCCCCTCGTCGCTGATCCAGTCGGTGCTCCACGGCGGTGAGAGCGTGGTCCTGACTTCCACCGTCGGGAAGCCCGCGCGCTGCAAACGGTGCCGGATGTCGTCGCGCATCGTCGCCATGGCAGGGCAACCCGAATAGGTGGGGGTGATCGTCACGACCACGGCGCCGTCTCCTCCTACCGAGACTTCGCGCAGAACACCGAGATCCGCGAGGGTCAGCATCGGCATCTCGGGGTCGAGAACCGACTCCGCGATCCGCCGCGCATCGCGGACCTGCAGTTCGGCGTGTGTGGAGGCCGCCATGTCACCACACGCCTTCCGGGTGTGCCCGGGCGACCACCTGCATCTCGGCCAAGAGTAATCCGAGTGCCTCGGTGTGCAGGCCCTGACGGCCCGCGCGTCCGCCTACCGTGCCGACGACGCGGCCGGTCGGGGCGGACAGTTCGGCGGCATGCAACACCTGAGCGAGAACCGTGTCGAACTCTTCCCGCAGTTCGCCGGGGTCGACCGCCACACCCACCGCAGCGAGTGCGCGTTCTTCGCCGGTCGAAACGAAGAGCTCGTCGACGTACGGCCAGACGCGGTCGAGCGCCGATTGCATCCGCGCCTTCGATTCCGCTGTGCCGCAACCGAGTGTCACGGCCCACCGGGCGGCGTAGTCGCGGTGGTAGGTCAGTTCCTTGACGCCTTTGACGGCCACAGCAGCCAGGACCGGATCGCGTGACTCCCGTAGCCGGTCGAGGAGTGCGAGTCGCCAGGTCGAGAACACCAGCAGACGCGTGACGGTGTGTGCGAAGTCGCCGTTGTCGATCTCGGCGAGCCGGACGTTGCGAAACTGGTTCTCGTCGCGGAAGAAGGCGAGTGCGTCCTCGCCGGGAACCTGTGCCGTGTCGGAGACGTGCGGCACCACGACCGGGTCGGCCGCGGCCGCCCGTGCCAGGAGGAGGCGCGCCTGGCCGAGTAGGTCGAGACCGACGTTGGCGAGCGCCACCTCCTCCTCGAGTTCCGGTGCGCGCGTGATCCACTCGGTCAGCCGCTGCGAGCTGATCAGCGCATCGTCGCCGAGCATCAGACAGTAGGTGGCGAGCGCCGAGAGCTCGACGTCGTCGGGGACCGTGGTGTCGACGCCGGCCAGTGGATCGTCGAAACTGGTGCCGAAAGCCCACTGGCCGTGGCTGTCCTCGTCGACGAGGCCGTCGTAGGCATGGTCGTGGTCGGTCATCGTGCATCCTCGGAATTCTGGACGGCCGCGCGAGCGAGCCGGCCGGATCACATGTGGGGAACGTTGTCGGGGATTTCGTAGAAGGTGGGGTGGCGGTAGACCTTGTCGCCGCTCGGAGCGAAGTACGGATCCTTCTCGGACGGACTGGACGCCACGATCGAGTTCGACTGCACCACCCAGATACTCACGCCCTCGTTGCGCCTGGTGTACACGTCGCGGGCGTGCCTGAGCGCCATCTCGTCGTCGGCGGCGTGCAGCGAACCGACGTGGACGTGATTGAGTCCGCGCTTGCCGCGGAGGAATACCTCGTACAACGGCCAGTCGGCACCGGTGGCTCGGTCGGCTGCATTCATCGTGTGTTCTCCTTCGTGCTCGCCCGGCGGGCGAAGGCGGTCGCGGCTTCGCGTACCCAGGCGCCGGTCTCGTGCGCGGCCCGGCGATTGGCGATGCGTTCGACGCTGGACGCGCCGTTTCCGCTGATCACCTGCATGAATTCGCTCCAGTCGGGTTCGCCGAAGTCGTACGCGGCGCGCTCGGCGTTCCATTTCAGATCGGGGTCCGGGAACGTCACGCCCAGTGCTTCGGCCTGCGGCACCGACATGTCGACGAACCGCTGGCGGAGTTCGTCGTTCGTGTGTCGCTTGATACGCCACTTCATCGACTGCTCGGAGTTCGGTGATCGGTCGTCGGGCGGGCCGAACATCATCAGTGCCGGCCACCACCAGCGGTCGACCGACTCCTGCACCATCTCGCGTTGGGCGTCGGTGCCGCGCATCATCGTCATGAGCAGCTCGTAGCCCTGCCGCTGGTGGAACGATTCCTCCTTGCACACCCGGATCATCGCCCGCGCGTACGGCCCGAAGGAACTGCGACACAACGGAACCTGATTGCAGATCGCGGCACCGTCGACGAGCCAGCCGATGACGCCGACATCGGCGAAGGTCAGGGTCGGGTAGTTGAAGATCGACGAGTACTTCTGCCGCCCGTCGAGCAACTTCTCGGTGAGGTCGCCGCGGTCGGCGCCGAGTGTTTCGGCAGCGGAGTACAGATACAGGCCGTGCCCGGCCTCGTCCTGTACCTTCGCCGTCAGGATTGCCTTGCGGCGCAGCGACGGCGCCCGGGTCAGCCATGCGCCCTCGGGTTGCATGCCGATGATCTCGGAGTGTGCGTGCTGCGCGATCTGCCGGATCAGGGTCTTGCGGTAACCCTCGGGCATCCAGTCCCGCGGCTCGACTCGCAGGTCGGCCGAGATGGTCTCCTCGAAGTGGTTCCGAAGCTCTTTTTCTGTGATGGACGAGGTCATTTGTCCTGCCTCTAATACCGAATGATCGGTTGGTGTGAGTATGCATGGAAGTGACGCGCGACACAAGCGCGCGCGGCGCCGTCAGCGGCCTTCGAAGACCGGTGCGCGCTTGGCGAGGAAGGCGTCGACCGCGGCGCGATGATCCGCCGAGCGGCCCAAGTCCTCCTGGGCCTCACGCTCACGTTCGAGCGCCTCGGTGAGGCCCGTCGACGACGCCGACACGAGGCGCTTCACGTGCACATGGGCCGCGGTCGGCCCTGCCGCGAGTTCGCGCGCCAGTGCGCGGGCCGCGTCGGCGAGGTCGCCGTCGGGCACCACCCGGTGGACCAGACCCCACTCGAGCGCCTGGGTCGCCGAGAATCGGTCGCCGAGCATCAGCAGACCCGTCGCCCGGCTCGGGCCGAGCATCTCGACCAGCGTGTGGCTCAAGCCGGAATCGCTCGCCAACCCGATCCCGGTGAAGGCGGTGGCGAACCGGGCGCCCTTCCCGGCGATGCGGATGTCTCCTGCCAGTGCGATGCCCAGGCCTGCCCCCACGCACGCGCCGTTGATCGCCACGACGACCGGTACGCGCACCGTAGCGAGCGAAGTGAGCAACGGATTGTAGTGTGTGCCGACGGTTTCCATCGCGCGTGCGGGATCCGCCGCCAGGCCGGCGGCATGTTCGGCGAGATCCTGACCGACGCAGAAGTTTCTGCCTTCGGCCTCCAGGAGGACCGCGCGCACCGTTCGGTCCGCGGCCACGGTCTCGACCGCGGCCGACAACTGTTCCTTCATCGCGCGATCGAGCGCGTTCGATGCGCCGACGCGGCGCAGGGTGATCGTCGCCAGGCCCGCAGTCGTGGCAAGTCCGACCGTGTCGATACCGCTCATGGAATATTTCTCCTGTCAGTGGGATACGGGACCGAGTGTCGTCTCAGGACCAGTCGAAGAAGCCTCGGCCCGACTTGCGGCCGAGTTCGCCTCGCGCCACCTTCTCGCGGAGCAGGGCGGGAGGCCTGAAGCGTTCGCCGAGCGTCTCCGTCAGGTGCTCGGCGATCGCGAGTCGAACATCGAGACCTACGAGGTCGGTCGAACGTAGCGGGCCCATGGGGTGCCGGTATCCCAGTTCCATTGCCCGATCGATGGACTCGGCATCGGCGACACCTTCCTCGAGCATTCGGATCGCCTCGAGGCCGAGACAGACGCCGAGCCGGCTCGTGGCGAAGCCGGGCGAGTCGTTGACCAGTACCCGGGACTTGCCGAGCTGGGCGACCCACTCGCACACCCGTGCCACGACGCCGGTGTCGGTCGACGGAGTCCGGATGATCTCGACGAGCATCGACGCCGGTACCGGATTGAAGAAGTGCATGCCGATCAACCGGCGGGGATCGTCCAACACCGCGCCGAGTTCGGCGATCGAGATCGAACTGGTGTTGGTCGCGATCACCGTCGTCGGATCGACGGTCTTCTCCACGAGGGTGAGCACGCCGAGCTTGAGCTGCAAGGATTCCGGGACGGCCTCGACCACGAGATCGAGGCCGGCGGGCAGCTCTTCCGGTGCGTCGACGAGTGATACTCGTCCGAGGACCGTCTCTGGATCGGATTCGCCGAGCCCTCCTCGTTCGTGGGCGCGGTCCAGCCCGTTCGAAACCCGGGCCAGTGCTGCCTGCCGGTCGCCGCTCTCGGCGATGGTCACAGTGGAACCGAGCGTCGCGAACACCTGCGCGATGCCGGCGCCCATTCGTCCGCCGCCGACGACACCGACGTGGCCAGGGATCGTGCTCGTCATTTCTTCCTCTCCAGAAAGGCCGTCATGCGGTCGTGTTTGTCGGGGCTCTCGAACAACACCGCCTGGGCGATGTCGTCGGCGAAGGCATGGCTTCCCGGTGCGTCGGCGATCAGCTTGCTGAGCCTGAGCGCGAGTGGTGCCGAGCGATCGATGCGATCGACGATCTCGTGCGCGGCAGCGATGTGTTCGCCGGGGGCACGACGCTGATCACCAGCCCGCAATGCAGCGCCGCTGTCGCGTCGAGGTTTCGGCCGGCGAGGAGCACCTGCTTGGCGATCGATCTGCCGACCAGTTCCTGCAGGCGATAGCTGGCGCCGGCGGCCGCCATGATGCCCAGACCCGGCTCGGGGTTTCCGAACACCGCAGTCTCCGTCGCGACCCGGATGTCGCAGGCATACGACAGTTCCGCGCCGCCGCCGAGCGCGAAACCGCTCACTGCCGCAACTGTGGGCATCGGCAACGCTGCGACGCGGTCGAAGAGAGTGCGGTTGATCCCCGCCAGCGCCTCGTCACGTCCCCGCTGCCGCAGCTCCGCGATGTCGGCTCCACCCGCGAAATGATCACCGGATCCGCTGATCACCAACGGCTTCGGAGCTTCCTCGAGGAGTGCGCACACCCGGTGTAGTTCCGAGATCATCTCGCCGTCGATGGCGTTGCGTTGCTGCGGGCGATGGAGAGTGACCACCATCCGGTCGGCGCAGTCGTCGATCGTCAGGGTGTTCACGGCGCCTCACTGGACAGGGGGAGCCAGGTGAGCGGCGGGCCCGAGCGCTCGTGTGGGATGCGGGCTCCGTGCATCGGGATTGCTTGCACCACGTTCGTCTCCTTCGTAGCGTGCTGGATTCAATTGATAACCGAACCTTCGGTCGGGAAGCAAGGGTTTAAAGGATTCCGGTCGGGAGCGCGATGGCGATCGGAATACGTACCAGACCTTGACAATCGGGTGATCAACTGGAGATTCTGATTACCGACCGAACGTACGGTGGAAAGAGGTTCTCGTGAGCAGGTTAGTGCAAAGTTACGTTGCCGGGAGCTGGTACACGGCACCCGATGCCGGAACACCGCTGCTGAGCGCAGTCGATGGTTCCGAGGTGGCGCGCATCTCGTCGACCGGGCTCGACGTCGCCGGGATGGTGGCGCATGCCCGTGCGGTCGGGGGCCCGCCCTGGCCGAACTGACCTTCCACGAGCGCGCCGCGGCGCTGAAGGCGTTGGCCCTGACGCTCATGGCGGGCAAGGACGAGTTCTACGCGCTGTCCGCGGCCACCGGCGCAACGCGGCGCGACTCGGGTGTCGACATCGACGGCGGCTTCGGGACCCTGTTGAGCTACGCGAGCAAGGCGCGGCGCGAGCTACCGAACGACACCGTCCACCTCGACGGGGCCCCCGAGCAGCTCGGCAAGGCGGGGACTTTCCTCGGTCAACACGTCTACACCTCGCGGCGTGGTGTCGCCGTCCAGATCAACGCGTTCAACTTCCCCGTGTGGGGTTTCCTCGAGAAGCTGGCGCCGGCGTTCATCGCCGGTGTTCCCTCGATCGTCAAGCCGGCAAGCCAGACGGCCTATCTCACCGAACTGGTGTTCCGCCGCATCATCGAGTCCGGACTGCTGCCGGAGGGGTCGGTTCAGCTGCTTTCGGGCAGCGCTCGGGATCTGCTCGACCACCTCGACGGGCAGGACTCGGTTGCGTTCACCGGATCCGCCGACACCGCGGCGACGCTCCGGGCCCATCCGGGGATCGTCGCCGAGGGCGTGCGATTCAATGCGGAGGCGGACTCTCTCAACGCCTCCATTCTCGGTGCGGACGTCGAACCCGGCAGTGAGGAGTTCGATCTCTACGTCAACCAACTCGTCACGGAGATGACCGTCAAGGCCGGCCAGAAGTGCACCGCGATCCGTCGTGCCCTCGTTCCCTCGGGTCTCGTCGACGACGTGGTCGAGGCCGTGCGGGACCGCCTGGCGCGGGTCGTGGTCGGGGCTCCCGGTGCCGAGGGAGTGACCATGGGTGCCCTGGCAAGCCTCGAGCAGCGTGACGAGGTCCTGAAAGCGATTCGTGGACTGACGAAGTCGGCGCAGATCGTGGTAGGGGACCCGGAGAACTTCGAGGTTGTGGGTGCGGACGGGTCCACCGGCGCGTTCCTGCCCCCGATCCTGCTGCGCTGCGACGACAAGGCCGCCGACGAGCCGCACGACATCGAAGCGTTCGGTCCGGTGAGCACGGTGATCGGATACGACGGCACCGGCGAGCTGATCGAACTCGCGGCTCGCGGCAAAGGCAGCCTGGTGGCCTCCCTCGTCACCCGCGACGCCGGGCTCGCCCGCGACATCGTGCTGGGGCTCGCACCCTTCCACGGACGCGTCCTGGTTCTCAACCGGGACGATGCTCGGGAATCGACCGGACACGGCTCGCCGCTGCCCGTGCTCGTGCACGGCGGCCCAGGGCGCGCGGGTGGCGGTGAGGAGCTCGGCGGAATCCGTGGAGTCCTGCACCACATGCAGCGCACCGCGGTCCAGGCGACCCCCGACATCCTCACCGCCGTCGGCAACCGTTGGGTTCCCGGATCGCGGCGAACCGGCGACGGTATCCATCCGTTCCGGAAGAACCTGGCGGAGTTGCGGATCGGTGACACCGTCGTCGGAGGTCCGCGGCGGGTGACACTGGCGGACATCGACCATTTCGCGGAGTTCACCGGCGACACCTTCTACGCGCACACCGATCCCGATGCGGCGGCGGCGAATCCCCTCTTCGGCGGCATCGTCGCGCACGGCTACCTCGTGGTCTCGCTCGCGGCAGGATTGTTCGTCGAGCCGAACCCGGGACCGGTCCTCGCGAATTTCGGTGTCGACAGTCTGCGCTTCCTGACCCCGGTGAAGGCGGACGACAGTCTCACCGTGACGTTGACGGCGAAGCTGATCACGCCGCGCAGCAGTGCCGACTACGGCGAGGTGCGGTGGGACGCGGTGGTCGCGAATCAGGACGGCGATGCGGTAGCGACCTATGACGTCCTCACCCTCGTCGCCAAGGGGGCGGCCAGCGATGGAGCGCTCTGACGTGGGGTGCAAGGTGGTGGTCTGTTACGGCCATCCCGAGGATTCCGACGCCTTCGACGCCCACTATCGCGACGTGCACATCCCGTTGGCGCGCAGGATCCCCGGCCTGTCGGGCTACAGCTGGGGAAAGTGTCGAGCACTCGACGGCGGCAGCCCCGCCTTCTATGCGATTGCGTCGCTGTGCTTCCCCGATGCCGAGACGATGCGCGCAGGGCTGGGATCGGTGGAGATGAAGGACGCGGGCAGGGACGTCCGCAACTTCGCCACCGGAGGTGTCACGATGTACGCCCAGGAAGAGCAGTCGGTTCCCGGGCCGGTGGGAGAGGAATGACCGCCGAACACCGCTCGGCGCGAGAGATGTTCGACGCCGACGTGGCGTCGCAGGCATTGGGAATCGAGGTGCTCGAACTGGTCCCGGGACGCGCGGTCGTATCGATGACGGTCGGTGCGACCATGGTGAACGGGCACGGAATCACGCACGGCGGATTCGTGTTCACGCTGGCGGACACGGCCTTTGCGCTCGCGTGCAACGGGTATGACGAGCCTGCGGTCGCCGCGCGAGCGGACATCCGGTTCCTTGCCCCCACGCGACTGGGCGACGAGCTCGTTGCCGAGGCGGTCGAGCGGGAACGATACGGGCGCAACGGTATCTACGACGTGACGGTGCGTGTTCGAGGTAGGTCCGTCGCCGAGTTCCGCGGCGACAGTCGATCCCTGACCCGCTCTCGGTGAGCCGGTTCCCCGGCCAGGTCCGGGGCAGGAGCGCACCGCCACGGCAAACGGGGCCGTGGCGGGTGCGCCGTTCGGAACTTCGAGGACAGTGATCGCAGTGGTCGCACCGCTACTGCCGTTCCGCAGCCGAACGTGGCCCTCGCTCACACGGCGCGGGCCGACGCCGCGAGCACCGCACGCAGCGCCGACGCCGTCACCGACTGGTCGAACCCGACGCCCCAGTGCTGGGCGCCGCCGCTGCGGCACAGCGCGTATGTGACTGCACGGCCGGCGCTGCCCTCGCCCACCGACTGCTGCACCAGCGAGAGCACCTCCACCGGCCGCCCGTGGTCGGCCAGGATCTTGGTGAGCGCCTCGACCGGCCCACCCGCGAAGGCCGCGCCGTCGATCGCCGCGCCGTCGAACTCGGCCCGAATCCGCAGATGGTCGCCGCCCTCGCGGTGCTCGACCGACCACTGGCCCAGCTTGCCGTCGAAGCCGTACTCCGAGAACAACAACTCCCACAGCTGCTCCGCCGTCACCTCGACGCCGCCGTCGTCGGTGGCCCGCTGCACGCGCCGGGCGAATTCGATCTGCAGCGGCCGTGGCAGGTCGATGCCGTACCCGGTCTGCAGCAGGTACGCGATGCCACCCTTGCCGGACTGACTGTTCACCCGGATCACGGCCTCGTAGTCGCGGCCGACGTCCCGCGGGTCGATCGGCAGATACGGCACGTCCCACCGCGCCTGGCCTGGATCGACGCCCGCGGCCTCGGCCTGCGCGTAGTGGTGCGCGAAGCCCTTCTTGATCGCGTCCTGGTGGGTGCCGGAGAACGCCGTGTACACCAGATCGCCGCCGTACGGATGTCGGGCGTGCACGCCGATCCTGTTGCAGTACTCCACCGTTCGCCGGACCTCGTCGATGTCGGAGAAGTCGATCATCGGGTCGACGCCCTGCGCGTGCAGGTTCAGGGCGAGCGTCACCAGATCGACGTTGCCGGTCCGCTCGCCGTTGCCGAACAGGCAGCCCTCGACGCGCTGCGCGCCGGCCAGCACCGCCAGTTCGGCACACGCGACGCCCGTGCCGCGATCGTTGTGCGGATGCACCGACAGGATCACCGACTCGCGGCGCGCCAGATTGCGGTGCATGTACTCGATCTGATCTGCGTAGACGTTCGGCGTCGAGATCTCCACCGTCGCAGGCAGATTGTGGATCACCGGCCGGTCGGGCGACGCGTCCCACAGTTCGGTGAGGCTGTCGCACACCTGCAGCACGTAGTCGGGTTCGGTCAGGTTGAACACCTCGGGGAGAACTCGAAGCGCACGCCGGGCTGGGTGTCGCCGCCGCGGGCGACGTCCTGGGCTGCGTCGAAGATCAAGCGGTGCAGCGCGTCCCGATCGTGTCCGAGGACCACCGACCGCCACGTCGGGGCCGTCGCGGTGTACATGTGCACCACGACGTTCGGCAGGCCGCGCACCGACGCGAACGTGCGCTCGATGAGATCGGTTCGCGCCGCGGTGAACACGACGATGGTGACGTCGTCGGGCACCAGGTTCTGCTCCGCGAGGTCGCGGACGAAGTCGAAGTCCGTCTGGCTGGCCGACGGGTACCCGACCTCGATCTCCTTGTATCCCATCGCAATCATCAGTTCGAAGAACCTGCGCTTGCGGGCGGGGTCCATCGGTTCGGCGAGGGCCTGATTGCCGTCGCGCAGGTCCACCGGCACCCAGAGCGGCGCGACGGTGGTGTGGGCGGTGGGCCACGTGCGTTCGGTGAGCGGGACCTCGACGCGCTCCGAATGCGGACGGTAGCGGTGGCTCGGCATGGACGACGGGCGTTGGCGATTCCAGTTCACGGCGGATGCTCCTGTGCGGATCGAATTGGTCGACCGGCACTGCGGAACCCCGCGGCGGGGTGCCGGTCCGGTCAGACCCCGCCGCGGCGGCCGAGGAGCAGTCCGCGATGCGTCATGTTCGCTAAGCTAGAGCAAAACAACTTGTCAGACAACCTGAGGAGTTTGATTGACCGCCGCACTCAGCCGGAACCTGCTGACCGATCAGGTCGCCGACCAGTTACGACGCCGCCTGCAGGCGGGGGAGTGGGAGATCGGGTCCAAGCTGCCGGGCGAGACCACCCTCGCGGCCGAACTGGGGGTCGGTCGGTCGACGATCCGCGAGGCGTTGCGGATGCTCGCGGGTCAGGGCATGCTCCGCGCACGGCAGGGTGCCGGGGTGTTCGTCGAACGCACCGAACCCGAGTTCGACGGCTGGGAAGGAGTGCTGCAGCGCGAGGCCATCACGGCCGTCGTCGAGGTACGCGCTGCGATCGAGATCGAGGCCGCGCGGTTGGCGGCCCTGCGTGCCACCGACGCCGACGTCGCCGCGATGCGACGTGCCCTCGAACTGCGCGCGGACGCGGCCGACGCCCCGGACCGCGAGTTCGTCGACGCCGACATCGCCGTGCATCGGGCGGTGGTCGCAGCCGCTCACAACCCCGTGCTGTCCGAGCTGTTCGAGACGTTCGTGCCGCGGCTGGCGGACGCGATGACCGAGATGATCGTCCTGCTCGATCTGCGGCGACGGGACACCGAACCCGACGCCGACGAGCACGCCGCCCTCGTGGACGCAATCGCGACTGGCGACGTCGAGGGGGCGGCCCGCGTCAGCCGCGCGCACCTCGAGGGGATGGCAGCCGACCTGGGGTGACGCCGGTTCCGGTCACTCCGGACGTGACGGCGGCCGGTGCTCCGGCTCGACGGTCGGGCTCTCGAGCCGGACCTCGATCGGGTCGGCGACGGTGTGCCGCTCCTGCAGCGCGGTCTGCTCCCGGCGCTCGAAGTTCGACGTCGAACTCCAGGTCGCCGTGCTGGCGACCCCGGAACAGGAAGAGGAAGACGATCCAGCCGACGATCGCGACGAGGATGAAACTCACGCCGCGGTAGACGAACGCGGCCGCCACCGCCTGCGACGCGCTGATGCTCGCGGCCGTGGTCAGCGCCGCGATCAGCGTCGCGTCGACGTACACCAGGCCACCCGGCGCGCCCGGGATCGTCGCGACCGCCTTACCTGCCGCGAACGCGATGAGCAGGCCCGCGAGCACCGGATCGGCCCCGATCGCGAAGCACGCCGCGCCCAGGCAGACCACGTCGGCCACCCGGTGCACCGCCGACCAGGCCAGCGACACCGCCGCGTCGCGCTTGCCGAGCTGCACCGAGTCGAGCTGTTCGATCGTGGTGCGCACGGCGTCCATGCCTGTCTCCGGCGGCTTGCGCAGCACCCGGTTCACTCGGGTCAGCACCCAGCGGGCGGCACGCTCGATCGATTCAGGATGCGCCGACACGTAGCGACCGGCGTACATCAGTGCGATCAACCCGGCCATAGAGAACAGCAGCGTGAACAGGCTCGCCGACCCGCCGACCAGCAGCGCCCCGGCCATGCCGATCGCTGCCAGCCCTGCGGCCGCGATCACTCCGGAGATCGCGAGCTGCCACGACGCCACCACCGGGGTGGCGCCCCAACGGCGGGTCTCCCGGTACGTGAAGGCCGTCGAGAACACCTGACCGGCCGGGAGTGTCAACGCCATCGCCGTCGACCCGTAGATCACCGACAGCGACTTGCCCTGACCGACCGACACGCCACCGGCGTGCAGCAACTGCTTCTGGACGCGGCCGTAGCCGCTCGACGAGACCGCCTGCGCCGCGATGCACACCGCCACCCAGCCCCAGTGGATCTCCGTCAGCGCCAGCCACGACTCGTGCAGCCGTGGCCACAGGTAGACACCCTCGCCGACCAACAGGGCCACGAGCACGGCGCCGGCGGCCCACTTGAGCCACCAGAAACGACCGCGCGGCCGATCTGGGTCGCCGACTCGCGGGTCAGGCTCCGGCTGTGCCACGAGCCCAGGGTAACCAAGATTGCTCACGTCACTCCGGATACAACACGGGCCAGGCGAGGTGGGTGTTGCGGCGCCGACCCCGCAGCTGGACCTGTTCGCCCAGCTCCCAGTGCGCCTGCTCCTCGTCGTCGGCGAAGTACAGCGCGCTCGTCGACGCCAGGACCCGGCTCGGCCGCAGCTTCGCAAGCTCCGTCAGCCGCGACGCCTCGTTCACCGGGTCGCCGATCACCGTGTACTCGAACCGCTCGGCCGCGCCGATGTTGCCCGCGACGGCCAGACCCGCCGAGACCCCGATGCCGATGTCGAGGCCCGTGATCTCGTTGAGCGCGAAACGCAGCTCCCGCGCCGCCGCCAACGCGGCCGTCGGCGCGTCGGGGCGATCCAGCGGAGCACCGAAGATTGCGAGCGCGGCGTCACCCATGAACTTGTTGACGAACCCGTGGTGCCGGTCGACGACGTCGACGACCACCCGGAAGAACTCGTTGAGCAGCTCGACGACCTCACTCGGTGGGCGCTCGGCCGCCGCGCCGGTCGAGCCGACCATGTCGACGAACAGGACGGCGACGAACCGCGTCTCGCCGCCCAGCTCGGTGCCGAACTGCAGCGCGCGGCGTGCGACGTCCTGGCCGACGTGCTGGCCGAACAGCTCGCGCAGCAGCTTCCGCTCGTCGGACTCGCGCATCATCCGGTTGAAGCCGACCTGCAGGCGGCCGATCTCGGAGCCGTCGAACACCTCGACACGCACGTCCCTCTCGCCGCGCTGCGCCCGCTCGATCGCTCGGCGCAGCTGCCGGATGGGGTCGGAGATCTGGCTCGCGGTCAGCATCGACAGCGCGAACGCCTGCCCGATCGCCATGATCGACAGGAGCAGGATCGCCCAGGCGAGTGCGCTGGGCGAGAACTCGAGGTCGGTCGTGAGCTGCGTGACGCACAGCAGGATGATGCCGATGACCGGCATCAACGTGCCCAGGCCCCACGTCATCGCCATGCGGGTGCCGACGCCGGGCGCCATCGTCCGGTCGAACTGGCCCTCGCTCAGGGCCTGCGCCGCGACCGGGCGCAGGATCCGCTCGCCGAGCATGTACGTGAACCCGAACGTCGTCGTGGCGGCCATACCGACGGTCACCACCACCGCGATCGCCAGCTCGGGCATCTCCTCGACCGTGAGGAGCACGAAGATCACGCCACCCAGGAACCACAGGACCAGGTGGACGATGGCTTGTCGCAGTGGTGCGTGCAGTGCGGACATCTGCTCGGCCCGGGTCGGCGGGCCGCCCCGCAGTTGCCACCGGATCACCGAGCGCAGCATCATCGCCGCGGCCGTGAGGCTGACGACGCCGGCGAAGACCAGGTACACGCTGAAGACGGCGAAGTTGCGGACGTGGTCGTTGATGATGTCCGCCGACTCCGGAATCGGGATGCCGTAGCGGACGAACGCGAAGACCAGCACCGCGCCGATCAGGTTCGCTCCGAGCATCGAGAGCATGTAGAGAGGCCAACGACTACGAATCGTCAGCGCCACTGCTCGGTACGATGCCCACACGACCTCATAATTTAGCGGGACATCCTTCGCAGCTCGGAAGCGCACATGCTTGCCGCGCCGGCCGGCCGTTTCTCCGCCGCCGACGGTCCCCGCGCCGTTAGGCTCGCGCCGTGGGCGACGACGAACCGGGCGACGCTCCCGCACAGGCGAAAACGCTGAAATCGTCCGACACGGAGGCCGAGCGGCCCGCGTCGGCGTCGGTGCATCCGCTCGTGCGCGTCGGCGCCGCCTGGACGTGGCGACTGCTCGTGCTCTTCGCCGGACTGCTCGCGCTCGGCTACGTCGTCACCAAGCTCTACACGGTCGTCATCCCCGTGGCGCTGGCGCTCCTGCTGGCTGCGCTGCTCACCCCGTCCGTCAACTGGATGCACCGGCGCGGCGTGCCGCGGTCCGCCTCCGTGATCATCACCGTCGTCGGCACGATGGGCGTCGTCGTCGCGATCCTGTCGTTCGTCGTGGAAAAGTTCGTCGAGGGCTTACCCGGGCTGACCGACCAGTTCACTGCCAGCGTCAACAAGGCCCAGGGATGGCTCGCCGAGGGGCCGCTGCACTTCAGCCAGGACCAGATCCGGCACGCCGGCGACAACGTCGTCAAGGCCCTCCAGTCCAACCAGGAGGCGCTCACCAGCGGGGCGCTGACCACCGCCACCGTCGTCGGCGAGATCTTCGCCGGGGCCTTCCTGACCCTCTTCACCCTCGTGTTCTTCCTCTACGGCGGTGACCAGGTCTGGGAGTTCGTGACGCGGATCGTCCCGAAGACCACCCGGACCCGCGTCCGGGTCGCCGGCCGACAGGGCTTCAACACCCTCGTCGGCTACACCCGCGCGACCGTCGCGGTGGCCGCGGCCGACGCGATCGGCATCGGCGCCGGCCTCGCGATCCTCGGCGTGCCGTTGGCCCTGCCGCTGGCGTCGCTCGTCTTCATCGGCGCGTTCATCCCCATCGTCGGTGCATTCGTCACCGGGTTCCTCGCGGTCCTCGTCGCGCTCGTCACCAAGGGCCTGCTGACCGCGCTGATCGTGCTCGGCATCATCGTCGGCATCATGCAGCTCGAAGGACACGTGCTGCAGCCGCTGCTGCTGGGCCGCGCGGTTCGGCTGCACCCGCTCGCGGTGGTCCTCGCGATCACCACCGGCATCGTCCTGGCCGGCATCGTCGGGGGCCTGCTCGCCGTGCCGATCGTCGCGTTCCTCAACACCGCCATCCGGTCCCTCTGCGCCGAGGACCAGGAGGAGGCCTACGAGGACCTCGCCAACGTCGACCCGTCCGTCCCGATGTTCCCCGCGACACCCGACGAACCCGACGACCGGCCCGACGACAAATCGGACCGATCGCGCGACTGACCTATTCTTGCCCGCATGGAGGCGAGAGATCTGCGAGTGTCCGATGCCGAACGCGAGCACGTCGGCAAACTGCTTCAACGAGCGGTGGGGCAGGGCATGCTCTCGCTCGGCGAGTTCACCGAACGAATGGACACCGCGCTCGCCGCGAAGACCCGCGGCGAGCTCAACGCTGTCCTCGTGGACCTGCCGGGAATGCAGATCGACCCGACCTACACGAACGGCGTCCACCCGGCGGCCGTACCCGCACCGCCCGCTCCCGTCGTCGCGCCACCGACGGTGGCCGCCCCGACACCGGTGGCCGGTGGTCATCCGGGGCAGCATCCCCTCGTCATCCGCGGGCGCATGTCGACGATCACCCGCAAGGGCCGCTGGAACGTGCCGCCGGCGCTGCACCTCGACACCCGGGTGGGCAGCTCGACCCTCGACTTCACCGAAGCCGTGATGCAGACCCAGGTGGTCCACCTGACCGTCGACGACTCCTGCGGATCCGTCCTGCTCGTCCTCCCGCCGGAGGCGACGGCAGACCTCGACGACGTCGACACCGTCGGCGGCTCGGTGTCGAACAAGGTCCGCACCGGCCCGCCCTACGGCCCGATGCACCTCGTCGTCCGCGGCCGCGTGCGCTTCGGATCGATCACCGCGCGATACCCGTACGGCACGAGCCTGCGCAGGATGCTCGGCAGCTGACGATCAGTCGTTGATCCGGTCGTCGTCCCGGTGCCGAGCGAGCAGCTCGCTCACACTCACGGCCGAACCGTCGACGCGGTGATGACGACCGGTGTCCGTGTCGGACGGTTCCTCGGCGACCTCGCGCCGGACCGAGCGTTCCGGCTCGGGCGCCGGGGTCGGCTCCGGTGCCGGCGCCGGGATCGGTTCCGGTGCCGGCTTCACGGCGGGGATCATGCCGGTGTGCGGCGCGCGGAGCGCCGCGAGCCACGCCACCTCGTCGCCGTCTGGGCTGGACGGCTGCGGACGGGGTCGCGGCTCGGGTGCGACCGCAGGGGCGGGTGTCGGCGTCTCGTTCCGCGGTACCGCGTTCGTCGGGACGTTGATCTTCGGGGCGTCGTTCGCTGGTGTGCGACCCGGTTCGGGCGCGACCGGGCGCGGTGTCGCCGAGCGGGCGCGGGCGCCGCCGAGACCCGGGGGAGGGGCTGCGTCAGCGGCTCCGTCGGGCGGGTCGGCAAAGCCGGAGCCGGGACCGGGGCCATCGCCGTGTCCGCGGTCGCGAGCACGGGCACTTCCTCGGCTCGCAGTTCGTCGTCGAGGATCGGCTCGCCGAGCCCGATCTTCTGCTGGATGCGCTTCATCCAGGCCGGCGCCCACCAGCAGTCGTCGCCCAGGAGCTTCATGACCGCGGGGACGAGGAACATGCGGATCAGCGTCGCGTCGATGATCAGCGCCGCGATCATGCCGTACGCGATGTACTTCATCATCACGAGTTCGGAGAACCCGAACGCGCCGGTGACCACGATCAGGATCAGCGCCGCGGCGGTGATGATGCGGCCGGTGTGCGCGGTGCCGATCCGGATGGCCTCCGTCGTGCTCGCGCCCTGCGAGCGCGCCTCGACCATGCGTGAGAGTCAGGAATACCTCGTAGTCGATCGACAAGCCGTAGATGATCGCGACGATCAACACCAGGACTGGTGACGTGATCGGTCCCGGGGTGAAGTTCAGCAGGCTCGAGCCGTGCCCGTCGATGAAGATCCACGTCAGGATGCCGAGCGTCGCGCCGAGTCCCAGCGCGCTCATCAGCACCGCCTTGATCGGCAGCACGATCGAGCCGAACGCCAGGAACATCAGCAGCGTGGTCACCGCCAGGACCGAGACGATCATGAGCGGCAGGTTGTCGAGCAGGGCGCTGATGCTGTCCTGCTCGATCGCGGGCGTGCCGCCGACGAGGACCTGCACGCCGTCCGGGACGTCCATAGAACGCAGGTAGTCGATGGTCGGGGCGGAGTCGTTGCGGTCCACCAGGCCGGCCTTGAGGACCTGCACGCCGTCCTTCGCGGGACCGGTGATCGAGAACTTCTCGACCAGCCCGGGCGCCCCGTTCGCGCTCTTGATGATCTGGCCCACCTCGGCGCCCTGCGCGCCCGTGACCACCAGCTTGACCGGCTCGGTGCGGCTGCTCGGGAACAGTTCGTCGAACTGTTCCTGCGCGACGCGGGTCGGGTTGTCCGGCGGCAGGTAGGTCTCGTTGATGCCACCGAACTTGATGCCCGACATCGGGAGGATCAGTAGCAGCAGACCGACGACGATGGGGATCGTGACCTTGAGTGGGTTGCGCATCACCCAGCGCGTCAGCCGGCCCCAGATACTGGACTCGATCTCCTCGGTCGACCTGATCTGGCCGAACCGCTTGAGGCCGAACTTGTCGATGCGCCTCCCCAGGATGCTGAGGATCGCCGGTAGGACTGTCACCGACGTGAACGCGGCCAAGAGCACCGTCGCGATCGCGCCGTAGGCGACGGATTTGAGGAAGCCCTGCGGGAACAGGATCAGCCCGCCGAGACTGACCGCGATCATCGTCGAGGAGAACAGCACCGTGCGGCCCGCGGTCATGACACTGCGGCGCACCGCCGCCCGCGTGTCGTACCCGTCGCCCAACTCCTCACGGAACCGGCTGACGATGAACAGGCCGTAGTCGATCGCCAGGCCGAGACCGATCAGCGACACCACCGACGCGACGAACACGTTGATGTCGGCGAAGTGCGTGAACACCCGCACGATGCCGTTGGCGCCGACGATCGTCAGGCCACCGACGATCAGGGGCAGCGCTGCGGCGATGACGCCGCCGAACACGAAGAACAGCAGGACCCCGACCGCGGGGATCGCGATGAGCTCCATGCGTTTGAGGTCGTTGGCCATCGTGTCGTTGATGGCGCTCGCGACCGGCTGCATGCCGGCGAGCTGGACCTCGACACCGTCGATCTGGAACGCGTCCCGGACCTCACGGAAGTTGTTGGTGATCGCGGTGTCGTTGTCGCCCTTGAGTGCGATGCTCGCGATCGCGTGCGTCTTGTCCTTGTCCGCCAAGGACGCCACGCGTGGGGTGTTCGGCACCGCGAAGTAGCTGGCGTTGACCTTCGCGACCTCGTCGGGGTGCTCCGCGAGCACGCGTTGCAGACTGTCGGACACCTTCGCGCTGAACTGCGGGTCGTCGACGGTCTTGCCCGCGGGTGCCGTGTACATCGCCACGACGTCGCCGGCGGTGTCGCGGCCGAACGTGGCGTCCGCGAGCTTGGCCGCCTGCACCGACTCCGAACCGGGGTCGTCCCAACCGCTCTGACTGAGGTGAGGCCCGAGGCCGGAACCGTAGGCGCCCAGCGCCAACAGCCCGGCCACCATCACCGCGATGACGGTGAAGCGGGCCCGATAGACGAGATCTCCCCAGCGAGCGAACACGTATCGACTCCTCAGCGCCCGACGAGCAGGGCGGACAGTGGGCGGAACGGCTGCAACCAGGCGCCCTCGTCGGGCAGCGACTCGAGGCTCACCCGCGGAAGCGGCTCACGGAAGACGCCGGGGATGTCCTCGAGGTCGACGAACTCCAGGATGTCGGACGAGACCGCCCAGCTGGCGTGCTCGCGGAACCCGAGAACCTGCACCGGCACGCCGGCTGCAGCGATGTCCTCCAGAGGCTCACGGAACGCCTGCCCATCGGCGGAGGCGACCATGACACCGGCCAGACCCTCACCACGGCGAAGCGCAATGTGGTGGAGCATGTCGGCATCGACGTCGCTGTCCTCCTCCACCTTGGGCTTGGCGAACACCGCGAAGCCCACATTACGCAGAGCCTCCACCCACGGGCGGACGACATCGGCGCTACCAGGGGCGATGTTGGTGAACACCGTCGCCTCGGGCTCGAAGAGTCGCGGTCTCGGTCGCCGACAGCTCCGAGGTCCGCGACAGCAGCCAGCGGCCCAGCGCGTCGAAACGCGGGCGGTACGCGGCCGTCGGTCGTCCACCCAGGATCGCGCCGAGCCCCATGTCGAGGTTCGGCGCGTCCCAGACCAGCAGCACCCGCTTGTGCCGTTGGACGTCGCGCCCGTTGTCGTCGAGGGAATCGCCCGCAAGCCCGGTGTTGGGCGTGCTTTCGCTGAGACTCATGACTTGATCTTCCCCCAGATGAGTTCCGTGATGGAGCTTCCGACCTTGTGTGCCTTGTCCTCGAACTTCGTCACCGGACGCTCGTGCGTCATCGGGGACTCCCAGTCGAGCTGGGTGAGCAGCGGCTCCGCGTCGCCGGCCTCGCGGATCGCGTCCGCGTACTCGGCGTGGTCGGTCGCGACGTGCAGCACACCGCCCGGCTTCAGCCGGCTCGCGATGAGTGCGAACGTCGGGCCCTGCAGCAGCCGGCGCTTGTGGTGCCGCGCCTTGGGCCACGGGTCCGGAAGAAGACTCGGACACCGGTCAGCGACTCCGGGGCCACCATGTGCTCGAGCACCTCGACGGCGTCGCCGCGCAGCACCCGGACGTTGTGGATGTCCTCGCGCTCGACGATCTGGAGCAGCTGAGCCAGACCCGGACGGTAGACCTCGACGGCGATCAGGTTCACGTGCGGCTCGGCCTTCGCCATCGCGGCCGTCGCGGTACCCGTCCCGGAGCCGATCTCGACGATCAGCGGAGCCTCGCGGCCGAACCACGCCGTGGTGTCGATCAGATCGTCGCCGACGTCCCGGCCGATGTTCGGCCACATCCGGTCCCAGGCGCCCTGCTGCGGTTCGGTCAGCGAACCCCGGCGCGACCGGAAACTGGTCACCCGCGGGTAGAGGCGTGAACCCTTCTCGGCGCCGGCGGGCTGGTCCGCGTCAGCGTCGGCGGGCGCGGCGTCGACATCGTCGCGCGGGGTCTCGGGTGCGTCCTGATCGGCGTGGTTCACCGCACCATTGTCACGTATGTCCGCGAGTGCCAGCCGACACGGTCGACCGATAATATGGACAATTTGGTCGGATTCGAGGGGTTCAGCGCCCGAATCGCCGGTGTTCTGCCTGGTAGCGACGGTGGGGGTGCTCTCCGCGTGCTCTTGCTCTCCTCTTCTCCGCACTGACAGAATCGGCGTCGCCAGCCGGCAGGGGGAGCACGGGGGACACAGTTGAGCGGATTCGAGCTGCTCGGACGCATCGCCGCGGACATCGGCGGCGGGGCCCGGCAGGCGCTGGACGCGGCGACCCCGCCGATCCGGATCCAAGTCGTGGGCCGCGCGGGTGTCGGACGCACCGCCGTCGCCGGTGTCCTGGGGCGCGCCGGGTTCGCGCCCGTCACCGAGTCGTCGGCGGTGGACGCGCCCGGTGCGGCCGACCCGGTCATCGACGGCGACGTCGTCGTCTACGTGCTGTCCGGGGCGCCGCGCACCCCCGACATCGACGTATTGAAGCGCGCGCCACGTGACGCGACGATCGTGCTGGTGAACAAGGCCGACCTGCTGGGGTCGTGGGGCGCCGCGCTGCGGATCGCCGCCGACTGCGAGGCCGAGACGGGCATTCGGGCCTTGCCGTCGGTGGCTCGCGAGCCCGCGCCGGGACCCCGGACGGCGTGCAGGACGCGACGGCCGCCGTCGTGGCCTGCGTTCGCGTCGTCCAAGCCCGTCGTAGCCGGGTGGCGCTGAAGACGGTCGCAGAGGCCGCGGCGCGCGGACCCGAGCGGGACGTTCTGAGACCTATCTGCGCAGCGACGAGGCGGTGCAGCTCGCGGTGCACTCGTCCGAGGCGTCCGACGACAGCGTCGCGGATCGGCGTCGACGCGAACTCGCCCGTCGGCGCCTGCACGCCCGCACGCACCCGGACACACCTCTGGACGTGCGATGACGCCCGACGTGCCGGAGTTCCCGCCCGACGCGCAACGGATCGTCGAACGGTGGGACCCGGACGGTCTGCGGCGGTGGCGCGACCGGGTCCGGACCGGCCGTGGGGTCCACGTCGTGGCGGTGCGGGGGATCGATCCGACGACGGTGCTCGACGCCCTCGCACCGTTCGACCCCGTGACCAGCGCACCGGACGGGGCCGCCGTCGTGGTGATGGTGCTCGACGGCGCCTCGGTGCTCGGACGCGACGAACTGGCCGCGCTCGACGCGGCCGCGGCGGACGTCGAGCGGGTGGTCTTCGTGCTCGCCGGCGCACGCCCGGACCGGGACGCGGTCCGCGAGCGGGACGAGGCGCTGTTGCGGGCGCACTCGGCGCGCTGCGCCGACGTCCGGGTTCTCCTCGACACCGTGGCGCTGTCGGCGGTGGTGCGGGACGCGCTGGCCGCCGATCCCGGTGTGATCGGCGACCGCAATGCCCGCCGCGCGGCGCACTCCCTGGTCGAGCGGACCTGCCGACGGATCACCGAGACCGCCCGGGCGACGCGGGAGGGCAGCGACGCCGCGACCGCCGAGCTGCGGGCGCGCAGGGCCCGGCTGGTCGCGACGCGCGACGGCGGGCGGGCCGAACGGCTGGCGCAGTTGCGCGGTGACGTCCAGCGGGCGCGGATCGACCTGATGCACGCGGCGGGCGCCGAGGTCCGCGCCGTCTCGGCGGCCGTGCGGGCCGACATCGACCGGGCCGGACGCCGCGACCTGCGCACGCTCCCCGAACGGATGGGTGAGCTGGCGGACCGCGCGTCGGCCGACCTGGACGAGGTCGTCGGGCGTCGGCTCGCGGACCTCGTCGCGCGGGCCGGGGTGTCCGAACTGTCGCCGCCGGCTCCCGCGCCGCACGATCCGCCGCCCGGTCCCGAGCCGCGGCACCGCGGCGTCGAGGACCGGATGATGGTGGTCGTCGGGGCGTCGGCGGGTGTCGGTCTGGGGCGCCTCGCGGTCGCCCCGATCGCGATGGTGCCGGCGCTGGACATCGCCACTATCCCGATCACGCTGGCGCTCGGCGGGGCCGCGGCGTGGTGGCTGGCGCGGGCGCGGCGGCTGGTCGCCGATCGTGCGTACCTGCGGCAGTGGGCGTCGGACAGTGCCGCTCACCTGCGGTCGCAGCTCGAGCAGCGGGTGCTCGGCCGGATCCTCGAGACCGAGGCGGTGGTGAGCACCCGCGTAATCGCGGACAGCCGCGCGGCCGGACTCGCGGCGGACGAGGAACTGGCGGGTATCGATGCCGAGGCGCGTCGGCTCGCGGCCGAACGAAGCGGCCGCGTCGCGTCGTGCGAACGGGACCGCGGCGGACTCGTCGCCGTTCTCGAGGCTCTCGAGGCCCCGGTGAACTCGGGGGAACCGGGCGGCGCTGCGGCGCGTCCAATGCCGTGACGACAGTTGTACGGCAACCGCTGGGAGGCAGCATGATCACCACCGAGGAGTTGACGGCCGACCGGCCCGACATCGATCCCGAGGAATTCGGAGCCGAATCCGGAGCGGTCTCGATGACCGGCGCCGCGTTCGACATCGACGGCGACGGCATCCTCGACACCCAGTCCTTCGAGGTGGACGACGCCCTGATCGTCGCGACCGACACCGATGGTGACGGGGACGCCGACCACGTGACGATCGTCGACGGTGACGGCGGGTACTCGGCCTGGGAGTTCCACCGCGACGCCGACGGCCGGGAACACTGGGAGCGCATCGACGAGGGCGGCCTCGACCTCTAGAAACGCCAGGTTTGTCGGACTCGGTGAAGACCGGTGTCGTCTGAATCGTTCCTGTGACCTAACCGACGACACCCGGTTCCCCCAGATCGACCCGCGGCGTTAACCTCTATAGCTAGGACACCCGGCACCCGTGTCCTTCGTTCGTTGTCCGCGGTGACGTACGCGGGCGGCCTGCGAAGTGGGCGGGCTGCACCCCGCCGAGAGGGGAAATCGGTTCAACCTCTCAGCCCCGCTCTGCGCGGGGCTGATCTGGTCGTTCCGGTTCCCGGCCCCACCCCAGGAGAGTTTGATGACCTCAGCGACCATCCCCGGTCTGAACGGAACTGACGGCACGCCCCCACTGAGCACTCCGAGCTGCTCGCCTGGGTTCGCGAGGTTGCCGAGCTGACCCAGCCCGACCGGGTCGTCTTCGCCGACGGCTCCGACGAGGAGTGGGAGCGCCTGACCGATCAGCTCGTCGAGGCCGGGACGTTCACCCGCCTGAACGAGGAGAAGAAGCCGAACTCGTTCCTCGGCAACTCCGATCCGTCGGACGTGGCGCGCGTCGAGTCCCGCACCTACATCTGCTCGAAGGAGCAGATCGACGCCGGCCCGACCAACAACTGGATGGACCCGGCCGAGATGCGGTCCCTCATGACGGAGCTGTACCGCGGCAGCATGCGCGGTCGCACCATGTACGTGGTGCCGTTCTGCATGGGCCCGCTCGGTGCCGACGACCCGAAGCTGGGCGTCGAGATCACCGACTCCGAGTACGTCGTCGTCTCGATGCGCATCATGACCCGCATGGGCAAGGCCACGCTCGAGAAGATGGGCACCGACCGTCCGTTCGTGAAAGCCCTGCACTCGGTGGGCGCGCCCCTCGAGCCGGGTCAGCAGGACGTCGCGTGGCCGTGCAACGACACGAAGTACATCACCCACTTCCCCGAGGACCGCGAGATCTGGTCCTACGGTTCCGGCTACGGCGGAAACGCCCTGCTCGGCAAGAAGTGCTACTCGCTGCGTATCGCCTCGGCGATGGCGCACGACGAGGGCTGGCTGGCCGAGCACATGCTGATCCTCAAGCTGATCTCGCCGGAGAACAAGAACTACTACGTCGCGGCCGCGTTCCCGTCGGCCTGTGGCAAGACCAACCTCGCGATGATCCAGCCGACCATCCCGGGCTGGCGTGCCGAGACCCTCGGCGACGACATCGCGTGGATGCGTTTCGGTGAGGACGGCCGCCTGTACGCGGTCAACCCGGAGTTCGGTTTCTTCGGCGTCGCGCCGGGCACCAACCACGCCTCCAACCCCAACGCCATGAAGACCGTCGAGGCCGGCAACACGCTGTACACCAACGTGGCGCGCACCGACGACGGCGACGTGTGGTGGGAGGGCCTCGAAGGGCGACCCGCAGCACCTCGTCGATTGGAAGGGCAACGACTGGACCCCCGAGTCCGGCACCAACGCTGCCCATCCGAACTCGCGCTACTGCACCCCGATGTCGCAGTGCCCGATCCTGGCCCCCGAGTGGGACGACCCGCAGGGTGTGCCGATCTCGGCGATCCTGTTCGGCGGCCGCCGCAAGACCACGGTTCCGCTGGTCAGCGAGTCCTTCGACTGGCAGCACGGCACCTTCCTCGGTGCGACGCTGTCGTCCGAGCAGACCGCCGCCGCCGAGGGCAAGGTGGGCGCCGTCCGCCGCGACCCGATGGCGATGCTGCCGTTCCTCGGTTACAACGCCGGTGACTACCTGAACCACTGGATCAACCTCGGCAAGAACGCCGACTCGGAGAAGCTCCCCAAGATCTTCTACGTGAACTGGTTCCGTCGTGGCGAGGACGGCCGCTTCCTGTGGCCCGGCTTCGGTGAGAACTCGCGCGTGCTCAAGTGGATCATCGACCGCATCGAGCACAAGGCCGACGCCGTCAGCACCCCGATCGGCTTCGTCCCGACCGCCGCCGACCTGACCCTCGACGGACTCGACGTCGAGCAGGGTGACGTCGACGAGGCCCTCACGGTGAACGTCGAGGAGTGGAAGGCCGAGATCCCGCTCATCGAGGAGTGGCTCGAGTTCCTCGGCGAGAAGGTGCCGTCCGGCATCCGCGACGAGTTCGAGGCTCTGAAGCAGCGCCTGGCCTGATCGCCCCGGTTCGACCGAATGTCACATCGGTTCAGTTCGACTGAACCGATGTGACATTCGGCGTTTAGGGGGTGAATGTGGAAGGACGGACGCCCACAAGTGCGTCGACGTGCGTATACGTTCGTACGTGTGTGGACCCGGCTCTGTGCCATTCACGACGGGATGGTGCAATAGCAGCAACCTGACATCGACCTGGCTGCCCGACGTGGCCACGAGGAGGATCCGGCATGGGGATCTACAACAACGTCACCGAACTGGTCGGACGCACCCCGCTGGTGCGCCTGAACCGTCTGACCGAGGGCCTCGGCGCCCAGGTGGTGGCGAAGCTCGAGTTCTACAACCCGGCCAACAGCGTCAAGGACCGCATCGGTGTCGCGATCATCGACGCCGCCGAGGCCTCCGGTGAGCTGAAGCCCGGCGGCACCATCGTCGAGGGCACGTCCGGCAACACCGGCATCGCGCTCGCCATGGTCGGTGCGGCCCGCGGCTACAAGGTCATCCTCACGATGCCCGAGACGATGTCCACCGAGCGTCGCGTCATGCTGCGCGCCTTCGGTGCCGAGATCGTCCTCACGCCGGGTGCCGAGGGCATGGCCGGCGCGGTGAAGAAGGCCGAGGAGATCGTCGGGCAGACCGAGAACGCGGTCCTGGCGCGCCAGTTCGCGAACGCGGCCAACCCGGAGATCCACGAGCGCACCACCGGCGAGGAGATCTGGGCCGACACCGACGGCGACGTCGACATCTTCGTCGCGGGCATCGGCACCGGCGGCACCCTCACCGGCGCGGGCCGCACGCTGCGCAAGTACAAGCCCGAGGTCACGATCGTCGGCGTCGAGCCGGCCGACTCGCCGATCCTCAACGGTGGCCAGCCCGGCCCGCACAAGATCCAGGGCATCGGCGCGAACTTCGTGCCCGAGGTCCTCGACCGCGAGATCTACGACGAGATCATCGACGTCGAGTTCGAGGACGCCATCCGCGTCGCCCGCAGCCTCGGCACCGACGAGGGCATCCTCGGTGGCATCTCCGCGGGCGCGAACGTGTGGGGCGCGCTCGAGCTGGCCAAGCGTCCCGAGAACGCCGGCAAGACGATCGTCGTCGTGGTTCCCGACTTCGGCGAGCGCTACATCTCCACCCCGCTCTTCGAGCACATTCGGGGCTGAGCATTGTGAGTGTCCTGCGCACGATCCGGGAGGATCTCCAGGCAGCAAGAGGCCAGGATCCGGCCGCGCGCAGCAACGCCGAGAACGCCGTCGTGTACTCGGGTCTGCACGCGATCTGGTCGCACCGGATCGCGCACCGCATGTGGGCCAAGCCCGCGCTGCGCGGCCCGGCCCGGATGCTGGCCCAGTTCACGCGGTTCCTCACCGGCGTCGAGATCCACCCCGGCGCCACGATCGGCCGGCGCTTCTTCATCGACCACGGCATGGGTGTCGTGATCGGTGAGACCACCGAGATCGGCGACGACGTGATGATCTACCACGGCGTCACCCTCGGCGGCCGGTCGCTCGCGAAGACCAAGCGGCACCCCACGATCGGCAACCGCGTCACGATCGGCGCCGGCGCGAAGGTCCTCGGGCCGCTCGTCATCGGCGACGACAGCGCGATCGGCGCCAACGCCGTCGTCACCCGCGACGTCCCGGCCGACGCCATCGCGACCGGCATCCCCGCCAGCGTGCGGCCCCGGAAGCGTCACGAGCAGCTCGTCGACCCGACGTCGTACATCGATCCGGCGATGTACATCTGAGCCCGGTTTCGAAGCTGAAGGGTTCCTTCATGCGCTGACGGCGCGTGAAGGGACCCTTCAGCTGTTTTCGGGGTGGCGCCATCGCCGACGGGCGCCGCACTGCGCTATCAATACCAAGCAACTGCTTGCTTGGTATTGATAGGGGGATGGGATGCTCACGAATATCACGCACGCGGCCCTGGGGGTGTGGCGATGACGCTGCGCACCGCACTCACCGAACTGGTCGGCATCGAACATCCGGTCGTCCAGACAGGGATGGGCTGGGTGTCGGGCTCGCGTCTGGTCACCGCGACGGCGCGCGCCGGCGGGCTCGGCATCATCGCGTCCGCGACCATGACCTACGACGAGCTGCGATCGGCGATCCGGGAAACGAAGGAGCGCACCGACGCCCCGTTCGGGGTGAATCTGCGCGCGGACGCCGAGGATGCGCGGGAACGCGTCGAACTGCTCATCCGCGAGGGGGTGCGCGTCGCGTCGTTCGCGCTGGCACCGCGGAAGGAGATGATCGCGCGGTTCAAGGACGCAGGCATCGTCGTGATCCCGACGGTCGGGGCGGCGCGTCACGCCGAGAAGGTCGCGAGTTGGGGCGCTGACGCCGTGATCGTGCAGGGCGGCGAGGGTGGCGGACACACCGGCGGCGTCGCCACCACCCTGCTGCTGCCGTCGGTCGTGCGCGCGGTCGACATCCCGGTGGTTGCCTCGGCGGATTCTTCGACGGCAGCGGACTCGCGGCGGCGATGGCCTACGGGGCGTCGGGCATCGCGATGGGCACACGCTTCCTGCTCACCAGCGACAGCACGGTGCCCGATTCGGTGAAGCGCGAGTACCTCGCCCGTGGACTCGACGGCACCGTGGTCACCACCAAGGTCGACGGCATCCCGCACCGCGTGCTGCGCACCGGGCTGGTCGACTCGCTCGAGCGGAGCAGGGGAGTCCACACCCTCGCCCACGCGGCCGTCAACACCGTGCGCTTCCGGAAGCTCACCGGAATCAGTTGGCGGGCAATGATGTCCGAAGGGCTCAGCCTGGTGCGCGGCGGCGACAGGACCCTGGCGCAACTGATGATGTCGGCGAACAGTCCCATGCTCCTGCGCGCCGGGCTGGTGGAAGGCGACACCGGCACGGGCGTGCTCGCGGCCGGCCAGGTCGTCGGAATGATCGACGACCTCCCCAGCGTCGCTGAACTCATCGAGCGGATTGTCGCCGAGGCCGAACAGAGGCTCGACGAGCTTCAACTCGCGCGCTGAGCCGAAGAGCTGAAGGGTCCCTTCGGGCGCTGACAGCGCGTGAAGGGACCCTTCAGCTTTCGGGGCGATCCCCGACGGGATCGGTGCGTGCACGTCCATCCAGCGCAGCATGGCGTCGACGGCGTCGGCCGGTTCGGTGTCGGCGCCGGACAGTGCCCACTCGGACAGCGCGGCGCCCGCGGCCGCCTGGTAGGCGGTGGCCAGCGCCTGGCAGATCGCGGGCGGGGCTTCCGGGAGCCGGCCGTGGATGTAGCCGGCGAGTTCGTCGATCCACGGTCGATAGGCGACCGATGCCATCGCCGCGATCTCCGGCTCGTGCGAGATCAGTTGCAGCCATTCCCGGCTGGCGTGCCGGATGCGCGGCTCGTGCGAGACCGAGGACACGACGGCGGTGCGGATCGCCTCGGCGAGCGGGGTGTCGTCGGACGCCAGGTCGAGTCCGGCGCGTAGGCGCTCCGTCGCTGCAGCCACACCCACCCAGGCGATCGCGGCCTTCGATGAGAAGTGGCGGATCAGTGTGCGTGTGCTGATCCCCGTCGCCTCCGACAGATCGTGCCAGCCGGTCGCGGCGTACCCCCGCTCGGACCACAGCCGCAGCGCGGCCTCGGCGACGGATTCGGCGACGAGCACGCTGGGCCGGCCAGGTCCCCTGCGGCTCGATCGAGAAGGGGGCGAGAGTGGTTCGCCGTTCATCCGCGGATCACAACATTTATGGCGTAGTGTGTCAAATTTATTGCGGGCTCGCCGGGGAAGGTCCTCTGCGCCCGTCGATCGTCACGGAGGGCGTTCATGGGTGTCTATGCGGTTACCGGTTCGGCGTCGGGCATGGGTCGGGCGGTCGTGGAGAAGCTGACGGCGGCAGGGCACACCGTCATCGGCGTCGACCTGCAGGGGGCGGAGGTGGTCGCCGACCTGTCCACGGCGGAGGGGCGCAGGCATGCCGTGCGGGAAGTGCTGGCGCAGGCCGGAGGAAAGCTCGACGGTGCGGTGCTCGCCGCGGGCATCGGCCCGACGCCGGAGGCCGAGCGACTGCCCCTGATCGGCGCCGTGAACTACCTGGGTGTCGTCGAGTTGCTCGACGGATGGCGCACGGCGCTCGCGGCGTCGGGTAACGCCAAGGTGGTTGTGTTCGGCAGCAATTCGACGACGGTGACACCGGCGGTTCCGCGGCGCACGATCAAGGCCTTGCTGTCCGGCGACGTGGACAAGGCGGTGCGGTCGGCGCGGATCTTCGGGAAGGGTGCCGGACCGGTCATGTACGCCGGATCGAAGATCGCGGTCTCTCGTTGGGCTCGCAGCCACGCGACGACGAAGGAGTGGGCCGGCGCCGGGATCCGGCTCAACGTCCTCGCGCCGGGCGCGATCATGACGCCGCTGCTCGAGAAGCAGCTCGCGTCGCCCATGGAGGCCAAGGCCATTCGGCGGCTCCCGGTACCGGTCGGTGGTTTCGGCGACGCGGGCCAGCTCGGAGACTGGGTAGTGTTCATGCTCTCCGATTCGGCCGACTTCCTCTGCGGCAGTGTCATTTTCGTCGACGGTGGATCGGACGCCTACTTCCGCCCCGGCGACTGGCCGAAGTCGGTTCCGGTCACCCGTCTCGTCCCCTACGCCTGGCGCTTCCTGAGGTATCCCGGAAACCGGTGAAGCGCCCGCCGGTCGTGCCGCGGCATGGGACGATGTGCTGTCGATCTTGTTCGAGCTCGGCCATGGCAATGGTCGGGCGTCACCCGTCACATCGGATACGGAGGAAAGACGTGAAGTTGCGGAAGGCGAAAAGGGTTGCCGCGGGGCTGATTGCGTCGACGATGGTCGTGGGCCTCGCGGTTACCGGGACCGGAACGGCGGCGGCGGCCGACCGATACGACGGCCCGACGCTGCAGGCCGAGCAGGGCGGCTTCGGCGGCAAGAACCTCGAACTCACGTTGACCAATCCGAAGAAGGCCGTGGGCCTGTTGGGCGAGTCCACCTGCACGTCGGCGTTGCTCGACGGGGAGAAGGCGCTCGAGGCGTACGTTGCCTACAACGCCAAGGACTATGTCAAGCTCGTCGAGATCATGCGGTCCCCGGGACTGCGGCTCGGGCCGTCGGCCAGCAACAGCATCCTCTTTCCCGGACCGAACACCGGCTCGAAGACCTTCCAGGTCGACAACGGTGTCTACATCTACCTGGGCGCCTGCGGTGGATGGAACACGATCCTGGACCCGGGCAACGTCGGTGTCTCGATGGTGCCCGTGATCGTGCCGGACGGTCTCGGCAGCGTCTCCCCGGTCCTGTCCTTCGGTAGCACCGCACTCGGGGCCGGAGTCGGCAGCACGAGCCTGCTCCCGCTGCTCGGTTCCAGCAGCGGATCGGGCAGCGGATCCGGCAGCGGCGGGAGCTAGAGCGAGGCTCACGTGGTCGCCTTCCCGGGCGTGACCGGCCTGGGAAGGCGACCGGCGTGCTGCTCTCGCCGAGGATGATTCAGGTCGCGGGACGCACGTGGTGACGGCTGACGATGGAGATGCGGTTGAACGCGTTCATCGCGATGGCAACCCACACGATCGCGGAGAGTTGATCGTCGGTGAGGTGCTCGCGGGCCTCGGCGTAGTCGCGGTCCTGTTCGGCGGGGACGGCAGGTTCGTCACCGACTCGGCGAGAGTCAGCGCGGCGCGCTCGGGCGCTGTGAACAGGTCCGTGTCCCGCCATGCGGGTAGGACGGCGATGCGCTGCTGGGACTCTCCACCCGCGAGGGCGTCGCGGGTGTGCACGTCCAGGCAGTACGCGCATCCGTTGATCTGCGAGACGCGAATGTTGACCAGTTCGACCAGCTTTCGGTCGAGTCCCGCCCCGGCGACGGCGTCGCGGATGGCGACGGCGACGCCCACCTGCGCGCGATAGACCGGCCGAGTCTGCTTGTCGATGGCGATTCGGTCGACGGTGCTCATTGCTGTGCCTCCGGCGAATCGACGATGCCGTCGTGCTGATGGTGCGTACGCAGATACTTGGCGACGTACGGGCACAGCGGGACGATGCGCTCGCCCGCGGCCGCGACGTCGTCGAGGGCGAATTCGACGAGTCGGCCGGCAAGTCCCAGGCCGCCGTACGCGGGATCGACCTCGGTGTGGACGAAAACCCGCCGCTGTGTGCCGTCGGGTTTGCGGTACTTGGTGAAGCCGATAACCGCGTCGCCGTCCCGGATCTCGTAGCGGTACTGAGCGGGGGCGTGGGCGACGGTGATGTTCGCGAGTCGGGGGTCGGCAGCGTCGGTGCTCATGCGTGTCCTTCGATGTGGATTCGATGGCTGGCACTCACCGTAGCACGATAGTTGATTATGCAACTAGATCAGGATGCCCGATGGGCTCGGGCGTCGCGATCGTCGAGCAGGTGCTGCCGCATTTCGCTGAACCTGTGGGTCATCACCATGATGTCTCGCGGGCTGAGTAGGTCGAGCATGTTCGCGCGGACGGCCGCGACATGTCCGGGGCCTGCTTGTTCGAGTTGGGCGGCGCCGTCGTCGGTCAGTTCCGCCCATGCGCCGCGCTTGTCGGATTCGCACTCCACACGGCGGACCTGGCCGGCCTTCGCGAGGCGGGCGACGGCCCGGGTGATGCCGCTGCGACTGACGGTGCTCGCGTCGGCGAGTTCGCTCATCCGCAACCGCCTTTCCGGTGCTTCCGACAGCAGCACCAGGATCTCGTAGTCGCTGAAAGGGAGGCCTGCATCGCTCACGAGCTGCCGATCGAGTTCCTGCAACAGCAGGCGGGTGGCATCGAGGTATGCCCGCCACAGGCGGTGTTCGTCGTCGGAGAGCCATGGCGTGTCGGTCATGCCGTCCAGGCTAACTCACATAGTTGACAGGGCAACTATATGTGGGTCATCCCCGGCCGACGGTGGTGGCGGCGGTGCGCCGCGCAGGACGCCTCGGCGGCTCGACGCGTCGAACGGGACGATGATGGCGACGGCGTGCGGGACGTCGCTGATGGTCCTGGCGATGTGGTCGGCGGTGCGGTCGTGCAGGATTCGGCCCAGCGGGGATCGGTAGATGCGGCGGGGATCAGGACGCTGATCTCGGTGCGCGGCGCGCTTGCGCGGGCGATCATCTCCAGCGTCGCGTGGCCGATCCGTCGATCCGGAACCTCGATGAGTTCGAGCGGGACTTCGAGGTCGCTGGCCTCCCATTCGCGTTTGAGGTCCGCGGCATGGGCGCTGTCGAGAATGAAGTGCACGGCGCGCAGCTGGCTCGGCCGCAGGCTGCGCCCGTAGCGCAGTGCCTCGATGGTCGCGAGGTCGTAGGCGTCGACCATGACGATGACGATGTGGTGCGAGTACACGGCCTCCGCGTCGGCTTCGGCGTCACCGAGCTCGCGCAGTTCGACGGCCTCGTCCCGGTACTCGCGATTGAGCCGGATCAGCACGAACACGAGCGTCGGGAACACGAACACCACCACCCACGCGCCCTCGGTGAACTTCGCGATCGCGAAGATCGCCACCACGATCGCCGACGTGATCCCGGCGGCCAGATTGAGCGCCACGTTGCGGCGCCAGTGCCGGCCGCGGGCCTTCTGACGGTGTCGGGCCATGCCGAGGCCGGCCATGGTGAATCCCGTGAACACGCCGATCGCGTAGAACGGTACGAGTGAGTTGACCTTGGCGTTCGTCGCGATGAGCAGCACGATCGCGACCGCGGTGAGCGTGATGATCGCGTTGGAGAACACCAGTCGGTGGCCGCGACGTCGGAGCTGGCGGGGCAGGAAGGCGTCGTCGGCGACGAAGCTCGCCAGGAACGGGAAGCCGTTGAAGCTGGTGTTGGCGCCGGTGAACAGGATCAGCGCGGTCGCCAGCTGCACCACGACGAACAGGACGTTGCCGAGCATGCCCGATCCGAAGACGACCCGAGCCTCCTGACTGATCACCGACGGGTAGCCGGCCGCGTACGGCGTCGCGTGCGTCAGGTAGGCGAGCAACGAGACGCCACTGACGAGGAACGCCAGGATGGACGCCATGATCACCAGCGCGCGTCGGGCGTTGGGGCCCTCGGGCTTCTCGAACGCGCTGACGCCGTTGCTGATCGCCTTCGAGCCCGGTGAGCGAGGTGCCACCGTTCGCGAACGCGCGCAGGATCACCAGCACGGTCGCGCCCATCACCAGGCCGTCGCCGTGTGCGATGGGCACGGTGCCGTCGAGAGTGGTCGGGTCGATCCGGTCCAGGTTGCCGAGCAGGGCCTGGACGACGCCGACGACGATGACGACCCCGATCGATACGGCGAAGAAGTACATCGGGAACGCGAACGCGCGCCCGGCCTCCTTGAGTCCGCGCAGATTCCCGTACGCGAGCAGCAGCACGGAACCGACGGTGATCTCGAGGCTGTACGGGCCCAGGGCCGGGACCGCCGACACCACCGCCACCGTGCCGGCGGCCGACTGCACCGCCACCGTCACCACGTAGTCGATCAGCAACGCCACGGCGGCGATCTGGGCCACCTTGGGGCCGAAGTTGTCTCGCGCCACGACGTACGAGCCGCCGGCGCGGGTGTAGAGCATGACGACCTGCCGGTACGACAGCGTGAGCAGCAACAGGATGACGAGGATGACGCCGGTGATCGGCAGCAGCAGCGTGAACGCGCCGAGCGCTGCGTACGGCAGCAACTCGATCAGCACCTGCTCCGGGCCGTACGCCGACGACGAGATGCAGTCGGGCGAGAGCACACCCAGCGCGGTCGTCTTCGACAGCCGTTCCTGGTGCAGGCGCGCCGAGGTGAGCGGCGGCCCGAGGAGCCGGCACTTGATCCGGTAGCCGAGCCTTTCGGGCAGGGGAGCCTCGAACCTGTCGCTGCTCGCGACATCCCGAGATGCGGAACTGATGGGAGGGTCCACGGATGCTCCAGAGCGTGTCGGCGGACGCTCCCTCCAGTTCTACTCGCCGTCGCCGGGGCCGGCAGCCGAATCACACGGTCAGGCTCGGCTCCTCCGATGTCGACAGTGTCAGCACCGCTTTCCGGACGACTGCAGTTTCGCCGGTGATCCGGTCTTCGAGGGCGCGCAGCCGGTGCGCTACGCGGGACTCGGCCTCGTCGCCGACGAGGTCGACGCTGGCCACGAGGTACACCTGGTGCGGCCCGAGGAACTCCATGCGCAGGTAGGTGACCCGCTCGACCTCGTCGTACCCGAGCAGTTTCGCGATCGCCTGCGACCGCAGTTCCGACGTTCCGGGCTCACCGACGAGGAAGCGGCGGTTGCGGTCGAGCAGCACGAGCGCGATGACGCCGAGCAGAACACCGACCGCGATGGAACCGATCGCATCTGGCACCGGCGACCCGGTGATCTGGTGGGCCAGCACGCCGGCGAACGCGATGACCAGGCCGATCAGGGCCGCCGCGTCCTCGGCGAACACGGCCCGCACCGTCGGATCGGAGGTCAGCAGCGCGTGCTCGAGGACATCACGGTGGGCGGCGTCGGCCTCGCCGCGCAACTGCTTGAACGCCTGCCGGAACGAGATCGTCTCGAGGACGAACGCGATCCCGAGCACCGCGTACGCGACACCGAAGTCGCCGGCGGGTTGCGCGTGCACCAGTTCCTGGATGCCGTGCGTGATCGAGACGCCCGCACCGACCGCGAACAGGCCGAGTGCCGCGAACAGCGACCAGATGTATGCCTCGCGACCGAACCCGAGCGGATGGTCGCGGTCGGGTGCCTTGCGGGCCCGGCGGTCGGCGACGAGCAGCAGGATCTCGTTGCCGGTGTCGGCCCACGAGTGGGTGGCCTCGGCGACCATCGACGCCGACCCGGTGGTCACCGCCGCCACCGATTTCGCCAGCGCGATCAGCGCATTCGCGATGAAGGCGACGACGACGGTGAGGGTGCTCTCGCCGCCGGATTCCGCGCGAGTGGTCGGGGAGGTCGCCATCGCCCCAGGCTAGGCGTGCGGGGACCGGCATGCCGGACGAACGCGTCAGGCGCGGTCCCACAACTGCGGGACCGCGCCTGACGGTGTCGGTGATGTCTAGCCGGTGTAGCCGGGAGGCATCAGGACCGACTTGAGCTCCAGGTACGCCTCGAGACCCTCCGGGCCGCTCTCGCGGCCGATGCCGGAGTTCTTGTAGCCGCCGAACGGCGCGCCCGGATCGAACGCGTACCAGTTGATGGCGTAGGTGCCGGTGCGGATCTGCTTCGCGATCTCGACGCCCTTCGGGATGTCGGTGGTGTACACCGACCCCGCCAGGCCGTAGTCCGAGTCGTTGGCGATCTTGATGGCCTCGTCGACGGTGTCGTAGGGGATCACCGACAGGACGGGGCCGAAGATCTCCTCGCGGGCGATCGTCATCGAGTTGTCGACGTCGGCGAAGATGGTCGGCTCGACGAACCAGCCCTTCTCGAGGCTCGCCGGCTTGCCGCCGCCGAGGACGACGCGGGCGCCCTCCGCCTTGCCCTTCTCGATGTAGCCGAGGACCTTGTCGCGCTGCTTCTCGGTGATCAGCGGGCCGAGCTGGGCGGCCGGATCGTCCGGCATGCCGACCGGCATGAACCCGGCGAACTGCACCATGGCCTCGATGATCTCGTCGTAGCGCGAACGCGGCGCGAGGATGCGGGTCTGGCCGACGCACGCCTGACCGGAGTTCATGAGGCCCGACATCACCAGCATCGGCATGGTGGCCTGGACGTCCATGTCCTCGAGGAGGATCGCCGCCGATTTGCCGCCGAGCTCGAGCGAGCAGCGCTTGAGCTGCTCGGCGGCGATGGCGCCGATCTTGCGGCCGACGGCGGTGCTACCGGTGAAGGTGACCTTGTCGACGTCGGGATGCGAGATGAGGTACTCGCCGGTCTCGGCGCCGCCCGGCACGATCGACAGCACGCCCTCGGGCAGGCCGGCCTCGGTGAAGATCTCGGCGAGCATGTTCGCGTTGAGCGGGGTCTCCGGTGCCGGCTTGAGCACCACGGTGCAGCCTGCGAGCAGTGCCGGGGCCAGCTTGTTCACGGCGAGGAACAGCGGGACGTTCCACGCGATGACGGCGCCGACGACGCCGACCGGCTCGCGGAAGACCGTGGTCTGGCCGAACGCGCCGGTGCGGGTGTCCTCCCACTCGAACTCGTTCGCGAGGCCCGCGTAGTAGTTCAGGACCGCCAGCGACATGATCTTCTGCATCGTCTCGACGCCGGACGCCGGTGCGCCCATCTCGTCGGAGATGGTGGAGACCAGCTCGGCGCTGCGCTCCTCGATCAGCTTGGCGACCTTGGCGAGGATCTCGCCGCGCTGTGCCGGGGTGGTCTCGGCCCACGGGCCGGACTCGAAGGCGCCGCGCGCCGCGGCGACGGCGGCGTCGATGTCCGCGGGTGCCGCGACGGGAACACTGCCGACGCGCTCCTCGGTCGCGGGGAGAACACCTCCAGCCGCTGGTCGGTCGCCGGCGCGACCCATCGGCCGCCGATGAAGAGTTTGTCGTAGTCGGTCATCAGTTCGTTCCTCGCTCTCGTGGAGTGCCCTGGGTCACACTAGAACACGTTACAGTGAGTTGGAATAGGCGAGGTCCTACAGGCCGGTCAGAGCCCGTTCGTCCGTGAGGAGTCCGGCGCCCGTCAGCGTGCCCAGGATGCCGAGTTCGGCGGGCACGACCCGCAGCTCGCGCAGGAACGACAGGCGGGCGTGGCGCGCCGCCGCTTCGGTCATCGGCTCCCACAGCGCGGGCCCGGCCTGCGCGAAACCGCCGCCCACCACCACCAGGTCGACGTCGAGAAGGGCCGCCGCCGATGCGAACGCCTGCCCGAGCGCGGTCCCGGCCCGCTCGAGCGCGGCGGCGGCGACCGGCTCGCCGAGTCCGGCGTCGACGGCCAGATCCGCGGCGGTCGCCCCGATCCACCCGTCGGCGCGGGCCCACCGCAGCGCCGCCGGACCGCTCGCGACGGTCTCGAGGCAGCCGACGGCGCCGCACCCGCAGCGCTCGTCGCCGCCCGGGACCACCATGTGCCCGATGTGGCCCGCATTTCCGGTGCGCCCACCGTCGATGACGCCGCCGCGGATCAGCCCGCCGCCGACTCCGGTGGACACCACGACACCGAGCAGATCGGGGGTGCCGCGGCCCGCGCCCAGACGGTGCTCGGCGTAGGCGGCCGCCGCCCCGTCGAGGGCGAGGCGGACCGTCGCCGACGGGAACAGGCCGCGTACGGCGTCCACGATCGGGAAGCCGCCGCGCCACTCGCCGATGTTGACCGGCGCGACCGTGCCCGCGGTGATGTCCACGGGGCCGGCCGACGCGATTCCGACCGCCGTGACCGGCGCGCCGTCGGCCGCCTTCTCCAGCAGCGCGGCGCACGCTTCCCACACGTCGGCGGGCGGTGTCGGCATGGTGAGCGGGGCCAGTGGGCGGCCGTCCGCGCCGACGAGCGCCGCCGCCATCTTGGTTCCCCCGAGATCGAGCGCGAGTGCGGTCATGCAATCGAGGTTAGTTCCGTCGGGCGGTGTCATCCGGTGGATCGCGGTGGCTAGGACGCGGGACAGCTCGATGAGTGAACACGCACCCGTCGGGGTAAGGACTGCTCGAGAGGCTTTTGCCTGCTGGAGCCACTGATCGGAGGAAAACATGAGTGGCGCAACCACTTCTGCGTCTATTCGGCGCGAACCGGACCTGGACGGCCAGACCGTCGTCCTGATCGGCGGCAGCGCCGGTATCGGACTCGAGACGGCCCGACGCGCCCGCACTGAGGGGGCCGACGTCGTCCTCACCGGCCGCAGCAACGACCGGCTCGCGCGCGCGGCGTCCGAACTCGGCGCCCGGGAGACGGTGGCCTTCGACGCCACCGACACCACGGCCCTGGAGCGGTTCTTCCAGGACCTGCCGGCCCCGATCGACCACGTCATGGTCACCGCCGGCGGCCCGCGCTACGGCCCGATGCTCGAGATGGATGCGGACGAGGTGCGCGAGGTGCTCAGCGGGCACGTGATGATGGACCTCGAGGTGGCGCGCAACGCCGCCCCCAAGATGCGGCCTGGGGGCACGCTGATCTTCATGGGCGGGACGGGTGGACGGCGGGTCGGCCACGGCCTGGGGATCGTTTCGGCCGCCACGGCAGCGTTGCCTCCGTTCACGGCGGCGCTCGCCCTCGAGCTCGCGCCGGTTCGCGCCAACCTGATCGCCGCCGGATTCGTCGACACCCCGTTGTCGGCGTCGCTGCTCGGCGATCGGCTCGAGGAGCGCAGGAACGAATTGCGGGCGAAACTCCCGATCGGTCGCGTCGTCGGCCCCGCCGATGTCGCGGCCCTCGCCGTTCACATCATGACCAACACGGCGCTGACCGGCGCGACGTTCGACATCGACGGCGGGCAGCAGTTCGTCTTCTGAGGGGGTGTCAGCGCTTGCGGACCACGAGCACCAGGTTGCTCACCAGCAGCTCGCGCAGGACGGGGATCCTCACCATCCACCACGCCCAGCGCGGGTGGTAGCGCGGGAAGGCGGCCAGGACGTCACCGCCGGTCTGCGCCTTCGCCCACCGCAGGCCGTCCTTCGCGCCGATGTCGAACAGCGAGACGCCGAACCGGTTCTTCGGTTCCTTGCCCTGTGTGCGGCGGTAGCGCCGGGCCGCGTACTCGCCGCCGAGGTAGTGCCACGGCCCGGTCTCGTGCCCGCCGAACGGCCCCCACCACAGCGTGTACGACAGCACCATCAGCCCGCCGGGCTTCGTCACCCGCAGCATCTCCTCGGCCATCACCCACGGCTGCGCGACGTGCTCGGCGACGTTCGACGAGAAGCACACGTCGACCGCGTCCGAGCGGATCGGCAACGCCAGGCCGGACCCGCGGATCGAGTCACCGACGCTCAGCCCGGCCGCGTGCATCTCCGACGGGTCCGGTTCGACGGGGACGTACCGGGCGCCGGCCTTGCCGAACGCGTCGGCGAAGTAGCCGGGGCCTCCGCCGACGTCGAGAACGGTCGTCCCGGTCAGGTCCCGCTCGGTGAGCCCGCGGTAGAGGTCGCCGATCAGTTCGACCGAGTCGCGGGCGAGCGCGCCGTAGAACAGGTCCGGGTCGGTCTGCTCGTACCGGAAGTCGCCGAGCAGTGCGACCGACCGCTTCAGGGTCGCGCGACGGGCGAAATACCGGGTCACATCGGGTGCGCGGGTGGGGACGACACGGCGTGCGCGGGCGGAGATCACGGGAGGAACCTTAGCGATCGGACATATCGCGGCCCTGTTCGCCGGGTTCCGTTACTTGGCGGTAGGGCGCGCCGCGTCCAGCCGATAAGGTGTGTCGCAGGCGACCGAGCCGAGCCGAGCCAGTGAGGGGGCACGCACGTGCGAGAGGTTCTCCTGCTGTGCTGGCGCGACACCGGGCATCCCCAGGGCGGTGGCAGCGAGCGGTACCTCGAGGAGGTCGGTGCGGGTCTCGCCCGCCGCGGCATCAAGGTCACCCTCCGCACCGCCGGCTATCCCGGAGCCCCGCGCGAGGAGATCGTCGACGGCGTCCGGATCAGCCGCGGCGGCGGGCGGCTGACGGTGTATCCGCGGGCCCTCGGCGCGATCGTCGCCGGACGTCTCGGCCTCGGCCCGCTCGCCGGACTGCGCCCGACGCCGTCATCGACACCCAGAACGGCATCCCCTTCTTCTCCCGGACCGTCGCCGGTGCGCCGGTCACCGTGCTGGTCCACCACTGTCACCGCGAGCAGTGGCCCGTCGCCGGTCGGCTCATGGGACACATCGGCTGGTGGATCGAGTCGTGGCTCTCCCCGCGAGTGCACCGCGACAGTCAGTACCTGACGGTGTCGTTGCCGTCGGCCGACGAACTCACCGATCTGGGCGTCGAGCGGGAGCGAATTGCCGTGGTGCGCAACGGTGCCGACGCCATCCCGGACGGTGTCGAGCCCGGCGGCGGTCACACTCGCACGGAGCACCCGAGCGTGTGCGTGCTGTCGCGGCTGGTGCCGCACAAGCAGATCGAGGATGCCCTCGCGGCGGTCGCGCAGCTGCGCCGGACCATCCCGACCCTGCACCTCGACGTCATCGGCGGCGGCTGGTGGGAGCAGAACCTCCGCGAGCGGGCCGACGAACTCGGCATCGGTGACGCGGTCACCTTCCACGGCCACGTCTCGGAGGACCGCAAGCACGAACTGCTCGCGCAGGCGTGGGTGCACGTCATGCCGTCGCGCAAGGAGGGCTGGGGGCTGGCGGTGATCGAGGCCGCGCAGCACGGGGTCCCCACCGTCGGCTACCGCAGCTCCAAGGGACTCACCGACTCGATCATCGACGGGGTGACGGGCCTGCTGGTCGGCGGGGACTCCGACGACGCTGCCGCGGATCGGGCGGCCGCGGTCCCGGCGCTGGCGTCCGCCGTCGAATCGCTGCTGCTCGACGCCGAACTGCGCGCCGACCTCGGCCGCAAGGCGCGGCTGCGGGCCCTCGAGTTCTCGTGGGAGCAGACCGCGGCCGGGGTGTACGCCGTGCTCGCGTCGTCAGCGACGGGACGGCACGTGTCGGGGCTCATCGCCGGCACCGAAGCCCCGACGTTGACGGCGCCGGGTCTGCAGGACGCCTAGCGCGCTGCCCACCAGCAGCGCGGCCCACACGACGTGGGCTGCGAGCGCGGGCGCGCGGCCCTCGCCGAGGTCCGGGGAACGGTGCCGGGCACGCGGTACAGCGCCAACTCGTCGTCCGAGAACACCGGCTCGAGCTGGTCGAGGGTGCGCTGCGAGTCCCCGAGCGGCCCGGGCGTGGTGCGTTCGACGAGCACCCACCGCACGTGCTCCGCGTTGAGGTCTTTCGGGCCGGCCCCGGTGAGCAGCATCCGTTCGACGCGCGTCGCGCGGGCGCCCTCACCCTCGACGGTCGCCGTCTGTCCGACGACCAGCTGACCGGTCTGCAGTACGTCCACCGGCAGCATCCGCGGCGCCGGGTCGAGGACCGGTAGATCGCCGCTGTAGGGGAACTTGCGAAACATGCCCGCGGGCAGCACGGCCACGTCGCCGGCATCGACCGACGCGTCCAAGTGGTCGGCGACGATCTGCCACGACGCCGGATACTGCACCGGCCGCAGCGCGCCGCCGACGCCCCACACCAGATCGGGCAGTGCCAGAACGATCGCCGCGACGGCCCCGACCGGGACCGCGCCGGGCAACGAGACCCGCGCGGACAGCGCGCGCACCCCGGCCGCGGCGGCGAGCGCGTACAGCGGGGCCGCGAGCGCCACCCACTTCTGGGTGTCGCGCAGCAGCCCGGCGCCCGGCACGTGCACGACGGCCCACTCGCCGACCGGCAGACCCCACCCGGTGGCGCCCAGCGCGGGCAGCAGCACCGCCGCCACGGCGAGCACCGCGAGCGCGGCGATCACCGGATGGCGTCGGTGCCGCCACAGCGCCGGCAGGCCGCACGCGACCACCGCGAGCAGAAGGACCGTTCCCGCGACCGCCCACAGCGACGTCCGCGATCCCGGAACCGCGGTGCCGTTCCAGATTCCGCCGAGCCCCGCGAGGCTGCCGATCGTCCCGAGGCCGGGCTCGGCGCGGGCCGCGAACGCCGCGACGCCCGCCGGATCCGACGTCCCGCCGCCCCCGGACAGCGCGGTCGCCGCCAGCCACGGCGCCGACGCGACCACGAACAGCAGCACCGTCCGCAGCAGGCGCGGCACTACGGCGCCGCGGCCGCCCGGCGCGGCGAGGACGGCCAACGCGACGACGACGGCCAACAGCGCTCCCGTCGGCGTCAGCGCGGCGGCCGCCAGGCACAGCGCCAGTACCCACCAGCCGCCCGGGCGTCCGCGTCGGATCGCGACGACCGCGCACACGATCCACGGCAGCGCCGCGTACCCGGTGAGCAGGCTCCAGTGGCCTTGCAGCAGCCGCTCGCCCACGTACGGGTTCCAGAGCATCACCGTCGACGCCACCAGTTGCGGCCCGAGCCCGGTGCCGGGCAACAGCACCGCGACCATGCGCGCCGCACCCCACCCGGCCAGCCACAGCGCCGCGAGGAGGATCGTCTTCACCACCAGCCCGCCGTCGATGACGGAACCGAGCACCGCGACCAGCCAGTCCTGCGGGACGGCGCGGGCCGCGGCGTCCGTCAGCCCCAACGCCGAATCGGTGAGGTACGAGCGCGGCGTGCTCACGGCGTCGCGGATCAGGAGATAGCCGGGGCCCAGCAGCGGTCCCAGGACCAGCGCGGCCAGCGCCAGGCTGTACAGGATCGGCACCGCCCGCGTCAGTGTCGTGCGCCGTGCCGTCATGACGCGCACCTTACTGGTGCGATCATGGGCGAATGCCACGCCAATCGCTGTCCGGCTCCACCGTCGCCGGGATGACGATGGTGACAGTCGGATCGATGACGGCGAACATCGCGGCCTACCTGCTCGCGCTGCCCGCCCTGCGGTGGCTCGGCCCCGCCGGATACGGCGAGTTCGCGAGCCTGCTCGCCGCGCAACTCGTGCTCGCGGTGCCGGCGCTGGCCCTGCAGACCGTGGTGGCCCGGGAAGTGGTCCACGGTAAGCCGACCGCGGCGCTGCGGGCGCTCGGCTACCGCTGCGCGGCCATCGTCGGCGTCGTCGCACTGGTGCTCGTCCCGATCATGTCGTGGGCGCTCGACACCAGCCTCGGTGCGACGGCGTCGGCCCTCGTCGCGGCGCCCCTGCTCGTACTCCTCGGGACCGAGCAGGGCCTGCTGCAGGGCGCCGGCAGGTTCGCTGAACTGAGCGTCGTGCTGGCCGGTGCCGGGATCGCCAAGGTCGCACCCGCCGTCGCGGTGCTGGCGGTCGGCGGCGGCCCCGGGCCGACCCTGCTCGCCGGCGCCGCCGGCACCGGAGTCATGGCGTTCGTCGCGAGGCTGATCGCCGGCCGACGCGCGTCCGTCACCGACGGCGAGGGCGGCGCGGCGAGCATCGGCGTCGCGACGGTGCTGCGGGCGTCGCAGGTTCAGCTTGCGCTGATCGCGCTGTCGTCGATGGATCTGGTGATCGCGCGCATGGTGCTCGACTCGCACGACGCCGGCCTGTACGCGGCCGGCGCGGTCGCGACCAAGGCCGCCTTCTGGCTGCCGCAGGCCATCGGCGTCGTGCTCTACCCCAAGATGGCGAATCCCGAGCACTCCGCGGCGGCGGTCCGGTCCGCGCTGGGCGTGCTGACCGCCCTCGGCGCCGTCCTCGTAGTGGGTGCCGCCATCGCCGCCCCGCTGGCGCCGATCCTGTTCGGCGGCGACTACGCCCCGGTCCAGGGCATCCTGTGGATGTTCGCGTGGAACGGTGCCGCACTCGCGGTGCTGCAGGGCGCGCTGCTGTCGGCGATCGCCGGCGACCGCACCTACCTCGCGATCGTCGCGTGGGTGGGCCTGGCGGTCGAGGCGACGCTGATGTTCACCGTCGCCGACACCGTCCGCCAATTCATCACCGTCGCGGCCTGTGTGGCGACCGTGACCGCCGCGACCGCCTCGCTACTCGCGGTGCGCGGCGCCCGCTCCGACGTCCCGACGAACTAGGGCGCCGCGGTCGCCGGCGCCGGGCTCGGCGACCACACCACTCGAATCGCGAACACACTGGCTGCACTGATCAGCAGGAAGGGCGCGGCGAAGAGGATCTCGCCAGCGGGCGACAGTCGATGAGCCCACGAGGTGCCGTCGTCGGGATAGTCCGGACGGCCGGTGAACAGAGCCGCCAAGAAGTCGGCGACGCCGAGCAGGCCGGGCGCCGCCAGCACGACGAGTCCGACGGTCGCGACCACACCACCGAATCGCGGCGACCGCGGAGTGAGGTAGCCGCCGAATGCCGCGAGCAGCATCGCCGGAACCAGGACGACCGAGCCGAATGCAAGGACCAGCATCCAGTTGGCTGCCACGTCGGCGAGGACGTCGCGAGAGTGCTCGCGAGTCTCGACGGTGACCACAGAAACGACGAAAAGCAGCAGGGGAGCCGCCGCGATCCCGTACGTCCACCGCCGCACACTGTGCATGCGCTCAGCCTGGCACGGAAGGGCAGCGAGTCCGCGCAACCCGCCGAAAAAGAACCCCCGCACGGTGATCCGTGCGGGGTTCTGCGCGTCAGAGAGCGCCGACTACTGCTGGCGCGGCGGTTCGGTGAAGCCGCCCTGGTCCAGATTGACCGTGGGGAACTCCTCGGTCTTGTCCGACGTCCAGTCGTGATCCTCGGCCTGACCCGACCCGTTGGGCGGGGTCTGCGGGCCGCCCTCGGGGGCGCCCTTCTTGCCGCGGCCGCCGCGGATACCGATCACGAGACCGGCGATCAGCGCGATCACGCCGAGGATGCCGGCCACGATCGGCAGGGTGCGACCGAACAGCGACAGCTTGTCCTGGCCATCCTTGGCCTGGCCGATCTGGTACTCGATGGTGTTCTCGTCGAACGGCAGCGTGACCTTGAGGACCGTGACCTCGGGCTTGGCCTTGTCGCGGGCGTAGTACTGGTACAGCTGCTCCTGGCCGTTGATGACGACGCCGGTGATCGGGTCGACCCACACGTCACGCACGTTGGTGTACCAGCGGCTCATCGTGATCGGCTGGTCTTCGCCGGGCACACCCCACGTCTTGGCGGGCAGGGTCAGCTTGTTGGTCGGATCGCCAGGCACGACCTTCGACAGGTCGGTGGGCTCGACCGTCTGGTTGTAGTGGTAGACCTTCATTCCGTTGATCTCGGTTTCCTCAACGAAATTGATGTCATTGCTCTGGCGGGTGTTCAGATCGAAGTACGGGTAGCTCTTCTTCTCCGCGTCGAACGGCCACTTGTACTGCAGACCGGTGTGGGAGACCTCCTCGGCCGGGACCAACGACGACGTCTGGATGGTGCCGACCGGCGGCTCCACCGGCATCGCGCTGACGCGGTCCGCGGTCAGCCGGTCCACGGTTGCCGCGAGCAGGCCCGTCTCACCCTGCTTGTCGGTGCGCCGCACCGTCTGGCCGGCCTGGAGCGAAATGACTTCCGCGTCCGAGGGCTGCTCCGTGATGACGTAGCGCTGTGCGACGATCGGTACGTTCGTGTTGACCTGGGCCTTGCCGGCGAGGAGCGCCTTGGAGTCCAGCACGTCACCATTGCCGGTGGCCACCGTGGTGACTTCGAGATCGAGGGGGGTCTTCTTCAGCTTGCCGACGGTGTACGCCGGAATGAGCAGTGCGACGGCCAGCAGGAAGGTCCCGAGGCCTACCAGAATGCACGCAAGTATCCTGCTCCGGCCTGAGCGCTCGGCCATGCTGTCTCCTAACTCAATGTTCTGAATTGAGGTACCCCCACCGGCAGCGTGCCCGCTGCACGGGTCGCACGGTGCCCACATCTGCGACACCACGTGAGCCCAGACACTAACAGTCCAGCTGTCTCATTTGCGTCAGCACGTGCGTTAGGGATCGTTCAGGTCGCTCTTTCGGTTCCACAACGACCCGGGCACACTTGACGGCGATGAAAAGCTCACACCTCGCCACGGCGGCTCCCGTCGGCAATCCCCGGGCGTTCGTACCGGCGCTCGAGGGGATGCGCGGATTCGCGGCGTTCGGTGTGCTGGTGACGCACGTGGCGTTCCAGACCGGGGCCACCGGGGATCCGGTGATCGGCCGCATCTGGGGTCGGTTCGACCTCGCGGTGGCGGTGTTCTTCGCGCTGTCGGGCTTCCTGTTGTGGCGTCCGCACGCGGCGGCCGCCCGCGGCCTCGGCGCGCCGCCGACCATCGCCAAGTACTGGCTCAACCGCGCCGCGCGCATCCTGCCCGCCTATTGGGTGGTGGTGGCTCTGGTGCTGGCGTTCCTGCCCGCGGCCGGGGGCGGCTGGAAGGTGTGGACCGCGAACCTGGCGCTGGTGCAGGTCTTCGTGCCCCTGACGCTCACCGAGGGGCTCGCCCAGATGTGGTCGCTGTCGGTGGAGGTGGCGTTCTACCTGCTGATGCCGATCCTCGCGCTGACACTGGTGCGGCTGCGTGGTTCGGCGGCCCGGTTCCGGGTCCCGGCGCTGCTCGGCCTGGCGCTGGTGAGCCTGACGTGGGCATTCCTGCCGGTGCCCGCGCCCGAGGGCATCCACCACGACAACTGGTTGCCGGGCTACATCCCGTGGTTCGCGGCGGGCATGCTGCTGGCCGAGCTCGCGATGGTCGGCGGGACGTGGGTGCACCGGCTGGCCGAGCACCGGGTGTGGATGGCGACGATCGCGGTGGTGGCGTTCGCGCTGTCGACGACGTGGCTGGCCGGCCCGGAGGGGCTGGTGCGGGCCGCGCCGTGGCAGTACGCGACCAAGATCGCCCTGGGTGCGGTGATGAGCTTCGCGCTGCTCGCGCCGCTGGTGCTGGCCGGACATCGGCACCGCATCCTGGCGAGTCCCGTCGCGCTGGCGGTGGGACGGTGGTCCTACGGCCTGTTCATCTGGCATCTGGCGGTGCTGACGACCGTCTTCCCGATGTTCGGCATCGCCCCGTTCAACGGCAACTTCGGGTTCGTCCTCGCCGTCACCTCGGTGCTGAGCATCGCGGTGGCGTCGGCCAGCTACGCGCTCGTCGAGGAACCCGCCCGGCGCGCCGTCAAGCGCTGGGAGAAGCGCCGCCACATCGGTGAGCGCGACAGCGGCAGCGCCGCGACGCCGACGCAGACGACGCCGATCAGCGCGAAGAGCTGAATCAGGAACGAGTGCCCCACGTAGCCGCCGGCGGCCCGCCACGGACCGGTCGACAGCAGCACCGACGCGATCACGACGGAAACCCCTGCGACACCGACGAGAACCCGCGCCGCGTACGCCGGTCCACGCCACCGTGACAGGCCCAGCGCCCCGGCCGAGACGAGCACCGCGACCAGCGTGCCGACCGGTCCGGCGACCAGCGTCGCGACGGCCGTCACCCCGACGGCCGCGGCCACGACGCTCCGCCACGGGCGCGGTGCGGGTCCGAGTTCGGGGGCGCGCCGCCGCGGGACCAGCGCCAGCAGCGCCAGCGGAATCAACAGCAACAGCCCGAATGCGATTCCGGCGCGGTACCAGCGATCAGACGGGAACGTGAGGGTGACGGTGCCGCTCGTGTCGGCGGGCACGATCCAGCCCTGCTGCCACCCGCCGACCACGACGGGCTGCAGTTCGGTGCCGTCCGGCGCGGTCGCGACCCATCCGACGTTGGTGCTCTCGGGCACCACCAGTAGTCGGTCTGTGCGGGAGGCGGTGACGTCGAGTTCCCGGAGGTTCTCGGTCCAGCGTCCGACGGCGGGGGAGGTGGGGGAGGCGGCCGGGGGCGCGGGCGCCGCGTTCAGCTGCAGGCCGTCGACGGTGAACGCCGCGCCGGGCGCGACGACGACGTCCTGACGGCCCGCGGGAAGCGGGACGGCGTCCGGCGTGCACGGGGTCGCGGTCACCGGCTGCCCCGACGCCAACTGGCGGGTGGTCGCGGCGATCGACATCCGCACCGGCGTACCGCCGATCACGATCGTGGGTCCGGCGTCGCATCCGAGCGTCACGGTGCGCTCGGACGGTCCGGTCGCGGTGCCGGGCACGGGTTTGCCGTCGGCCCCGAGCGCGACGACCTCCGACAGGCCGGCCGGCTGCAGCTGCAGGAAGCCGAGCCCGGTCCGGTCGAGGACGTCGGTCCACTTCACCAGCGACAGCACGATGGTGTCGGTGACGTGCGGCTCGAAGGGCGATCGTCTGCGGTGCGTGGGCCTTCTCTTCGGAGTCGTCGAGGTCGCGGGTCTGCGGGCCGTTGCCGAGGTTGACGGCGACGCGCGTCGGCGCGGCGGGCAGGTTGCCGGGGCTCGGGGTCAACTGCAGGCCGGTGACCAGGGTCGGTTGGGGGAGCTTGATCGTCAGGGTCGGTATTCCGCCCTTGCCCTGCGCGGTCTCCGCGGGAGCCGTCCACGACGTCGCGACGTCCCCGTCGACGGCGGCGCTCGCGGTGCCCCGCAGTTCGACGCCGTCCGACCCGCCGCTCGCGGTGACCGCTGCCGGGTCGGTGACGAGGGCGTCGAGGGCGGCGCCGGGGCGGGGCCGCAGCGTCAGCTTCGGGGTGACGGCCGTCGCGTCGGGCACCGACAGGGTGCGGGTGAAGGTTCCCGGCTCCTCGGGCGGCAGGATCAGCGCGCTGCTGCAGTGCACGCGGTCCGGGCCGTCGGCGCATCCCGCCCGTCCGGGCAGCTCCTGACCCAGATCCCAGCCGCGCACCTGGGCGCCCGCGGGCGTCGGGGGCAGGACGGTGCGGTGCACGATCGGCACGGGCACCGGGCCGCCCGACGAGTAGTCGTCGATCGACAGCTCGCTGATCCCGAACTGGAATCCGGGCGAACCGTCCTCGGTGTAGGTCGCGAGGATCCGCACCCACGGCGTGGTGCCCGACGGCAGCGACACGTCGACCGGCTCACCCGGCTTGTCGATCTTCACCGACGTCGAGCCGTTCGGCGTCTCGATGCGCAGCCACTTCACGGGCGGGCCGAACGCGGCGGGACTGGTCGTCAGGTGCAGCATCCCGCGGGTGACGGGGGTGTCCAGGTCCACGCGCAGCCACTGCCCGCGCGCGGTCTCGAGACCGTTGCTGAGCCACGCGGTCGCGGGATCGCCGTCGACGGTCGCGGCCGGGCCGCTGCCCGGCGCGGTCCCGCCCAGCTGGGTGGCGTCCGACGCCGAACTGGAGACGGTGATCTTGGCGCCCGACCACTCGCCCTCGACCAGCGGCGCGCCCGGCACCGGGTAGTCGGGGACGGCGTTGTAGGTGCGGCGCGGGTCGTCGGGGCTGCGCAGCGCGGAGCTGTGGTTGTCGACCTGACCGAAGTCGGTCTCACGGTCGGTGGGGGTGTCGGTGACGGTGACCGAACCGGCGTCGATCCCGGCCCGGTACGCGTCGGTCGCGAGCAGCGCGGGGCCGGTGACGGTGCCGTTCTCGGCGAGCCGCTGCAGCGACTCGGGTCCGCCCTGCACGACGGGCACCGTGCCCAGGTCCACGGTGTACGGCCCGGCGGGCGGCGTCGGACCGCTCGGCGAGGTCACCCGGTAGACCTCGATCGCCGGGTAGGCGGGGCGCAGGTCGCCGTCGACGACCACGTTCTCGGCGGCCGGGGGCGCGATGTCCTCACCGAACTGCGCCACCTTGGAGAATCCGGGCGATCCGTCGATCGTCTGGTGCACCAGGATCGGTCGCGCCGACCGCGACGTGTCGGGGTCGAGGTCGTTGCGCACGACGACGTAGCGGATGCCCTGCCCGAGCAGCGTGTCGGCCAGACCCGCCGACGGGCGGCCGTCGGCGATGAGGCGCTGCACCGAGTCGAGCGCGCGGATCGCCCCCGGCGGGACGAGGGGCACGGCGTCGCGCACGGCCCACGGCGTCGAGGCGAGCGCCTGTAGCGGCTCGTCCCGCGTCAGTCCCCACACCTGGGCGCCGAACGGGGCACCGGGCACCACCAGCGCGCGTTCGGCGTCCGCGCCGTCGCCCGACCCGGCGGCGTTGTCGGCCAGCCACTGCGCCGTGTCGTGCCAGTACTGCGGCACCTCGTCGTACGCGCCGCGCGGGGCGAGCCGGCCGGACCACGCCAGCGACGTCGTGAGGGTCAGCGCGACGAGCAGCAGCGACGTGACCGCGACCAGCGGTTCGCGCTCGGGGTGCGCGAAGGCGCTGCGCCAGCGCCGCAGCGGCACCGAACCGGGTAGCGGCACCTTCGCGAGCAGGTGGGCGAGACCCAGGACCAGCGGGAGCCGGACCAGCGGCTCGAGCTTGTGGACGTTGCGCAGCGGGGCGCCGGTGCCGTCGAGGAACGCCCGGACCTGGTCGGCGATCGGGGAGCCCAGTTCGCCGATGTAGCCGGCGCCGAGGCCGGCGATGCCGACCAGCAGGATCAGGGTCAGCCGCCCCTTCGCGGGCATCCGCCGCATGCACAGCCCGGCCAGTCCGGCGGCGGCGATCAGTCCGGTCGCGACGACGGCGACGGGCTGGGTGACCAGCACGGTGCCCGCGACCCGCTCGGGCGAGACGAACGGCGTCCAGCTGTCGGTGCCGCGCAGCACCTCGGTCAGCGACGTCCACTGGGTGGTGACGCCAGACGACTCGATGTAGTCGAGGAACGGCGGACTCACCCGGCCGAGCAGCAGCAGCGGGACGATCCACCACAGCGTCGCGAGCAGCAGGCACGGGATCCACCAGGCGGTGAACACCCACCAGCGCCGGTTGGGGCGGTGGGCGATCCACCACAGGCCCGCGACCAGGCAGGCGGCGCCGGTGGCGACGGCGTTGACGGCGCCCATCAGCGCGACGGCCAGTGCCGACTGCGCCGCGAGCCGGCCGAGGCTGCGATTGCCGCGCCAGGTCGACGACGTCGCGAGGATCACCGGCAGCAGCACCCACGGCGCCAGCATCATCGGCAGCGACTCCGACGAGATCGAGCCGATCGTGGTGAGCACGCGCGGCGACAGCGCGAACGCGACGGCCGCGATGATCCGCGAGCTGCGGCTGCCGATGCCGAGCGCCTCGGCGACGCGGATGACGCCCCAGAATCCGGCGACGATCAGCAGCGCCCACCAGACGCGCTGGGTGATCCACGGCGGGACGTGCAGCAACTCGCCCAACGCGAAGAACGCACCGTGCGGGAAGAAGTAGCCGTAAGCCTGGTTCTGGACCTGGCCGAGCGGCGCGACGCTGCTCCACTGGTGGGCGGCGCGGGAGAGGAACCCGATCGGATTCTGGGTCAGGTCGTACTTGGTGTCGGCGGCGATCTTGCCCGGCGACTGCAGCAGGCACAGGGCCAACGCAACGAACCCGGCGCCGATCAGCCAGCGCCGGGTCAGTGGTTCGGTCGAGGGTTCGACTGAGGGCCCCTCACCGGCCGGTCCGCCGGACGAGGGGGAGGTGCGTAAACGCGCGATACGAGGGGGCTCAGCGGCTGCCGTATTCAACCTGGTTCAGGATCGAGGAGTTGGCGTTGCCGGAGCGGTCGATGTTGGGAAGCGTGTTGTCCTGAGCCGCCGCCGTGACGCCGAATACCGCGCCCGCGCCGACGACTGCACCGATCACGGCGCTGGCAATGCCGGGACAAGGAACTTCGCCATCTCGGATCTCCCATGGTCGAGCTGCCGGGTACGCGAGTACTTACCCGTGCGTACGCGATATCCGGGTCAAGGTATCACCTGCCGGGGCGCCGGCGGGCGAGTCCACGCCGAGTGCCCCGAGCAGCGTGCCGAGTTTCGTGGTCGTCTCGTCCAGTTCGGCGGCGGGGTCGGACGCCGCGACGATCCGCCACCGGCCCACGCGAGCGCGGTGGTGCCGTCGGCGTCGATCTCGGCGCACCGGATCGCGACCACCCAGTCGCCGTCGCCGGCCGCGTCGCACCAGCCGACCGCGCCGCCGTAGAAGCGGCGGTCGCCCTCGATCTCGCGGATGGTGTCGAGTGCGCGGTCGGTCGGGGTGCCGCAGACGGCCGGTGTCGGGTGCACCCGGGTCGCGAGGTCGAGCGACCCGAGCGACGCGTCGCGCAGTTCGCCCCGGATGGGGCTGGCCAGGTGCCACAGCTCGCCGGTCCGGGTCAGCTGCGGCGTCGACGGCACGTCCAGGTCGGTGCACAGCGGCGCCAGGATGTCGCGGATCCAGTCGACGACGAACGCATGCTCGGCGAGGTTCTTCGCCGAGGCGAGCAGGCGGTCGCCCTCCGCGCGGTCGGCGTCCGGGTCGGTGTGGCGCGGCGCCGATCCGGCGAGCGGACGACACGTGACGGTCGTGCCGCGTCGGCTCAGCAGGATTTCCGGGCTGGCGCCGACGAGGGTGTGCCCGACGTAGCCGTCGCCGGCCGCGGTCAGGTCGACGGCGAACCCGTTGGCGGCCTCGTGCCGCAGGACCATGCGCGCGGCCAGCGCCTCGGGGGATATCGGGGCGTCGGCGACCAGTCGCACCGCGCGCGCGGCGACGACCTTGTCGAGCTCGCCGCGACCCAGGCGCTCGACGAGTCCGCGCACCCGTTCGACATGTTCTGCGGTGCTGGGGATTTCACGCTCGACCCGAACGTGCGGCAGTGCGGTGGCCGCGTCCGGGCGCCACGGGCCGGGCGTCCACGACACGGTTTCGGGCGCGGTGAGCGCGGCTGCGGCGGCCGGATCGAACGGCAGCGCGCCGACGACGAGTGCGGTCCGTCCTGCAGCGAGCGCGTCCGTCGCCGCGGTCGCGCTGTCGAATCGATCCCGCGTCCCGGTGGTGCGAAGAGTGCGATCGGGGCGCGAGAGTAGGAAGCCGTCCATGGTGCTGCCGACGATAGTCGGGGCACTGCGGACGGCCGCCTCGAAGGTTCGGCCCGCGCTACTTGCCCGGCGGGACGATCAGCACCGGACGGTGGCTGTGCCGCAGCACGTGGTCAGCGACGCTGGACTGCAGCAGCGACCGCAGCCCGGTGGTGCCGCGGGTGCCGGTGACGATGATGTCGGCGTTCAACTCGTCCGCGCACTCGACGATGGTCGCCCAGATCGCGGTGGCGGACTCGCAGCACCGGCCCTCGGCGTTGAGCCCCGCGGCCAGCGCGAGGTCCAGGCCCTCGTCGTTGATCGTCTTCGCGTCGGTCAGCGCGATGTCCTCGGACGCCTCGTCGGGAACCCATTCGGGCTGCATCACGCCGGACAGCCCGGACATCCGGGCGGCCTGCCGGACCATCGGTTCCCACGCGGTGGCCACCACCGCACGGTTTGCGGCGAGGAACCGGCCGGCGTATTCGATCGCGCGCTTGGCGTTGTCGGAGCCGTCGTAGGCGATGAGCATGAGATCTGCAGGCACTGTGACCTCCTGAAATCCGGGTCGACCGGCTGCCCCGGTCTTCGGCTTCCGTTCTTGAGATTACCTTGCCATTACTTGCACCGCTCGGCTCGGGAAATGGCTCGAACGGATCTCGACTACGGTCGGATATATGCGAATTCGACATGCGTTGGCCGTCGCGTTGTGCGCCGGGCTGGCCGTCGGGTGTTCGTCCGGGACCGGCACCGACACCACCCCGACCGAGTCCCCGTCGTCGCCCTCGACGTCACAGCCGGTGTCGAAGACGTCGAGCGCGCCCAAGGCTCCGTCGCCGTTCGGCTCGGCGGTGTGCGGGCCCGCTTTCCTCGATTCGCTCACGCAGCGGCAGAAGCTCGCGCAGTTGCTCACGGTCGGGGTCACCGGCACGGCGGACGCGATGCACGTCGTCGAGTCGGAACAGATCGGCGGCATCTTCATCGGCAGCTGGACCGACGACTCGATGCTGAAGGACGGCGGCGTCGCCGAGGTCTCCGAGGCCAGTTCGGTGCCGCTGATGGTGACGATCGACGAGGAGGGTGGTCGGGTCTCGCGCATCGCGGGGCTGAACGGGCGGGACCCGTCGGCTCGGGTGGTCGCGCAGACCATGACGCCGGAGCAGGCCTACCAGATGGCACTCGAGCGGGGACGCCAGCTGTACAAGCTCGGGATCACCGTCAACTTCGCGCCGGACGTCGACGTCAGCAACCAGCCCGACGACGCGGTGATCGGCGACCGGTCGTTCTCCAGCGACCCGCAGGTGGTGACGACCTACGCGGACGCGTATGCACGCGGCATGCGCGACGCCGGAATCCTGCCGGTGCTCAAGCACTTCCCGGGCCATGGCTCGGCGTCGGGTGACTCGCACACCGGTGCCGTCACCACTCCGCCGCTGGACCAGCTGAAGACGACCGACCTGGTGCCGTACCGGGAACTGGTGGACACCGGTGTCGGGGTGATGCTCGGACATCTGAACGTCCCGGGTCTGACGACGGACAACCTGCCGGCGAGCCTGAGCCCGCAGGCCGTGTCGCTGCTGCGGGAGGGCACGGGCTACGGCGCCCCGCCGTTCACGGGTCCGATCTTCACCGACGACCTGAGCGGGATGAAGGCGATCACCGATCGGTTCGACATCGCGCAGGCCGTCGAGCAGGCGCTCGCGTCCGGTGTCACGGTGGCGCTGTGGCTCACCACCGACGATGTCCCGCGCGTTCTCGACCACCTGGAACAGGCGGTCGCGTCGGGCCGACTGTCGAAGTCGCAGATCGACCAGTCGGTCCTGACGGTGGCGCGCGCGAAGGGGGCTGTGACCTGCTGAGAAGGGCCTGGGTCACAATGGTGATCGAACGCTGACCTTCTTACCTTCGAGTAAGATAACGAGTCTTACCGGTGGTTGGAGGAATTATGGCTGGTGGCACCAAGCGGCTGCCCAGGGCCGTGCGCGAACAGCAGATGCTCGACGCCGCCGTCGAGGTCTTCTCCGACAACGGGTTCCACGACGCCTCGATGGACGCGATCGCGGCGAGGGCGAACATCTCCAAGCCGATGCTGTACCTGTACTACGGCTCCAAGGACGAGTTGTTCGCCGCGTGCATCCACCGCGAGGGGCTGCGCTTCGTCGAGGCCATCTCGCCCGCGGGCGACCCCAATCTGCCGCCGCGTGATCAGTTGCGTGCGGCGCTCACCGGTTTCCTCGGCTTCGTCGACCAGAATCGCAGTTCGTGGATGGTGCTGTACCGGCAGGCGATCGGTCAGCAGGCATTCGCGTCGCAGGTCGGCAGCAGTCGTGACCGGCTGATCGAGCTCACCGCCAAGCTGCTCGAGTCGAGCACCAAGGAGCCGGAGCCGGGCACGGACTTCTCGATCATGGCGGTCGCACTGGTGGGCGCCGGCGAGGCCGTCGCGGACCGGGTGGCCGGCGGCGAGATCGCTGTCGACGCGGCCGTCGAACTGCTCGACAAGCTCGCGTGGCGGGGCCTGGCGGGCGGCAAGAAGAAGTAGTCGGCAACAGGACGAAGCGAACACCGAGGGCCCGGACGGAAGTCGTCCGGGCCCTCGGTCTTTGGTCAGGCTGCGCGCCGCTGGCGGACGCGGCGACCGCGCAGCATGGTCGCGCGCTCCGACTCGCCGATGCCGCCCCACACGCCGAACGGTTCCGGCACGGCGAGGGAGTGCTCCAGGCAGGTGGTCCGCACCGGGCACGACGCGCAGATCGCCTTGGCGCGCCGTTCGCGCATCATCCGGGCGTTGCCGCGCTCGCCGGTCGGGGAAAGAAGGTCGATTCGTCCATGCCCTGGCAGTTGCCCTGCTGCTGCCATTCCCAGGTGTCGGCCAGGGGTGCGAGGGTCGGTCGGATCTCGGTCATCGATTGCTCCTCGTGAAAGTCCGTGGGCTGTCGATCCGCGTCGGGGCGCCCGGTGGGGCGCACGCGCCGACGCGTCAGACGGCGCTGGTTTCGGGCTCGGCTGATCGGGTGTCCGATACGCCGGCGTACATCCGGTCCAGTCTGTGTTTGAGTTCCTCGGTGCTGAGCGACCATGTCGCAGCCGCGTCGCGGCCGGTGTCGGCCGCAAGGTGCGCACTCACGTGTAGCCATCCTTTCTTCTCTGATACGGCCCACCCGCAGTCGGTGAAACCCCTCGGTTCACCGCTCGAGCTCGGAAGACCGGTGGGGTGGAGTGGTCCGGGCTCTCGCCACACTGGCGGGCCTGACTCCTCCGTCTCACTCTTCTTCTCTTGCATCGGGAAGTTTTGACCACTGCACCGTACAACAAAATCTATATCCGAGAAAGCAGATAAATTCCCTCACCTGCGGAACTTGATCTCCTCTGCTGGTGAGAGGGGATGATCGAGGAGTGCCCGATCGGTCCGTGTCGGGGTGTTCGCCGCGTAACGTCTGCGATGGGAATGCGATGGCGTCGAACTCGTGCCCGGGGTCCGCGCCCCGCGTTCCCGCCGCCGCAACACCTTGCGGCGGCTACCCGGACAGAGGTGACCTGCAGTGCCCCGTACCCGCGCTCACGCCGACCACTACGCGGACGCCCTCACGGTGCTCGCCGCGGCGACCCACCGTCCCGCGAACGTGGTGAACACAGGTGCCGGCTACGCGATTCGCGTGGACTTCGAATACAACCGCTACCTGCTGGCGACGGATCACGTCGTCGACGGCCTGTCGGGCGACGAGGCCGCCGCTTCGCACTGGGTGGTGCGCTTCTATCAGGACTCCGCCGACGCGGACCCCGAGCTACTGGTCACGACCGAGCAGGAGTGGCTCGTGGACGCGTTCGATCTCGCGATGGCCGAGCTCGGGCGTACCGGGAACTGGATCGACGCGGATCTGAAACTGGGCGAACTGAGTTCGCCGGGCGACGTCTGACACACGGTCCTCCGCCGACCGGCGGGTATTCAGGGAATCTTCGTCTGCCGGCGCACATTCGATGTGGTGTCGGTGATACGGTGAGGCATCGGCAGACGCTCGCGAAAAGCCGCCTTCAACGGCGGCGGGTGGGGGCGAGCGGTCTGCGCGTATCCCCACGCGACCGATACTCGACGCGATACGAAGGCCACGATGACGCAACAGTCGCCGCCCCGCTCCACCCGCGGGGTCTACGGAATCTCGGTCACCTCCGAGCTGACCGGGATAGGTCCGCAGACCCTGCGGCTGTACGAGCGCCGTGGCCTGATCATGCCGTCGCGCACCGGCGGCGGCACGCGGCGCTACAGCGAGGAGGACCTCTACCGGCTGTCGCGGGTCTCCGAGCTGGTGGAGGCCGGTGTCAACCTCACCGGGATCCGGCAGATCCTCGAACTCGAGGCGGCCAAGTCGGAACTCGAAGCCGAGAATGCCCGTCTGCGACAGGAATTGGCGGCGCGCGAGAGCTGACGCGGGGGCGCGACCGGCGGATCCGCCGGCCGCACCCCGGCGCGTACTAGCGCACCGTCGCGGTGAGGTGCGGGTAGCCCTTCTTCGGATGCTTCAGCGCCAGATCCCACCCGTCCGGGGTCTGGTCGGCGTACAGGTTCACCGTCGCCGGCAGGACGATCGGCTTGCCGAACCGCACGCTGTAGGTCACCGCACCCGACAGGCGTCCCTCGAGCGGGGCGAGCGCGGCCGCGGCACTCCACATGCCGTGCGCGATCGTCCCCGGGAACCCGAATGCCTTGGCGCCGAGCGACGAGACGTGGATCGGGTTGCGGTCGCCGGACACCGCCGCGTACCGGCTGATGGTCTTCTGGCTCCACCCGCAGGGTGCGGGTGGGCGGCGGCGGGACCTCTTCGAGGTACTCGGCCTTCGGTTCCTTGGGTGCGCCCGTCGGGTGCATCTTGAGGAACGAGCTGACCTGACGCCACACGAGCTCACGCCCCACCGAGACCTCGCTGACGAAGTCCACCTGCGTGCCCTTGGTGTGCGGACGCAGATTCTCGGCGCGGACCTTCAGGTCCAGCGGCTCGCTCACCGAGATCGGGCGCAGCTGCTCGATCACGTTGTCGGTGTGCACCGAACCGATTGCCGGGAAAGGGAACTCGCGGGAGGTGAGCAGGCGCATCACGGTCGGGAACACGAGCGTGAACGGGTACGTGACCGGCAGCGTGTCGCCGAACCGCAGCCCGCACACCTTCGCGTACGCGGCCAGGTTGTCGTGGTCGACGCGCAGGCCCGACAGCGCGAGCGTCTCCTTCGGGAGACTCCGGCGGCCGGACGGCTTCGCGAACGGCAACGCGCCCAACGCCGCGCGGGCGTAGTTGTCGAGGGTGCCGGGCTGCTCGCGCAGCTGCACGAGCGTGCCCTTGCGGCCGGTCATCACGCCCCCAGCAGCGACTGGCCGCACACCCGGACGACCTGGCCGGTCACGGCGTTGGATGCGGGGCTCGCGAAGTACGACACCAGCTCGGCGACGTCGACGGTCTGGCCGCCCTGCAGCAGCGAGCTCATGCGGCGTCCGGCCTCGCGGGTCGCGAACGGGATGGCCGCGGTCATCGCGGTCTCGATGAAGCCCGGCGCGACGGCGTTGATGGTGATCTTCTTCTCGGCCAGGACCGGCGCGGTGGCCTGGACCAGCCCGATGACGCCCGCCTTCGAGGTGCCGTAGTTGGTCTGGCCGCGGTTGCCCGCGATGCCGGCGATGGACGACACGTCGATCACGCGGCCGCCCTCGCGCAGCACGCCCTTGGCGACGAGCGCCTCGGTGATCTTCTGCGGGGCAAGGAGATTGACGCCGAGGACGCTGTTCCAGCGCGCCTCGTCCATGTTCGCCAGCGTCTTGTCGCGGGTGATGCCGGCGTTGTGGACGATGATGTCCACGCCGCCGTGCCGCTCGGTGAGGTGCTCGGCCAGCTTGTCGGCCGCGTCGGCCGCGGTGACGTCGAGGGCCAGCGACGTGCCGCCGACCTTGTTCGCGGTCTCGGACAGCGCCTGGCCGGCGGCCGGGATGTCGGCGCACACGACGTGCGCGCCGTCGCGGGAGAGCACCTCGGCGATGGTGGCGCCGATGCCGCGGGCGGCGCCGGTCACGACGGCGACCTTGCCTTCGAGCGGGCGGTCCCAGCTGGCGGGGCGACGGAGTCCTGGGCGCCGACGCGGATGACCTGGCCGTCGACGAACGCGGACTTGGCCGACAGCAGGAAGCGCAGGGTCGACTCGAGACCCGAGACGCCCGGTGCGGCGTCGGGGGAGACGTAGACCAGCTGCGCCGTGGCGCCGCGCTTGATCTCCTTGCCGACGCTGCGGGTGAAGCCCTCGAGCGCGCGCTGGGCGATCTGCTCGTCGACACCGGACGTCAGCTCCGGGGTGGTGCCGAGCACCACGACGCGGGCGGACGGCGCGAGGTTGCGGATGACGGGCTGGAAGAACTCGAACAACTGGACCAGCTCGGTGACCTGGCCGATGCCGGTCGCGTCGAACACCAGGGCGCCGTAGCGGTCGTCGTGCGGCTGCGCGGCCGGGTAGTCCGACAGCAGCTCCCGGACGGGTTCGACGAGCCGGCCCTTGCCGCCGACGAGGATCGGCCCGGCGAGCGGCGGTTCGCCGGCCTTGTAGCGGCGCAGCTTCTCGGGCTGGGGCAGCCCGGCCTGCTTGGCGATGAACGCGCCCGGCGCGGACGAGAGGAACTGGGAGTAGAGGTCGGGAGCGCCCTTGCTGGCTGCCACGGTCCACCTTCCTTGTCGTGTTGTCTTGCACTGTCGCTGATCGGGCACCCGCTACACCAGGTGCGGTATCGACATTGAACTTACTCTGGAGTAAGTTCAATGTCGAGTGTGAACGACCCTGCCGAGTGCGGAAAATGCCCACTTCCCTGAGGACCGACGGAGACCGACGTGACAAGCAGAGCCAGTAACCGCAGCCAGAAGCCGGCACCCGCACCCAAGTCCGGCGGTCGGCAGCTTCGCCCCGTCGCCATCGTCGGCGGCAACCGCATTCCGTTCGCACGCTCGGACCGGGCCTACTCGCACGCGTCCAACCAGGACATGTTCACCGCGACGCTCGACGGGCTGGTGAGCCGTTTCGGCCTGCAGGGCGAGCAGCTCGGAATGGTGGCCGGCGGCGCGGTGCTCAAGCACAGCCGCGACTTCAACCTCATGCGCGAGTGCGTGCTGGGCAGCGCGCTGAGCCCCTACACCCCGGCATTCGACCTGCAGCAGGCGTGCGGCACCGGCCTGCAGTCGATCGTCGCGGTCGGTGACGCCATCGCGTCCGGTCGCATCGACGCGGGTGTCGGCGGCGGCGTCGACACGACGTCCGACGCGCCGATCGGCGTCAACAACGAGCTGCGCGAGTTCCTGCTCTCGATGAACCGGGCCCGCTCCACCGCGGACCGCGTCAAGCTGCTCGGCAGTGTGCGGCCGTCGATGCTCGGCATCGAGATCCCGCGCAACGGCGAGCCGCGGACCGGGCTGTCGATGGGCGACCACGCGGCGATCACCGCGAAGGAGTTCGGCGTCCGCCGCGAGGACCAAGATGAACTCGCCGCTGCTAGTCATCAAAACATGGCTGCCGCCTACGACCGCGGCTTCTTCGACGACCTGGTCACCCCGTTCCTGGGCCTGACCCGCGACGACAACCTGCGTCCCGATTCCACGGTCGAGAAGCTCGCGAAGCTCAAGCCGGTGTTCGGCACCAAGCTGGGCGACGCGACGATGACCGCGGGAAACTCGACCCCGCTCACCGACGGCGCGTCCGCGGTGCTGCTGTCCACCGACGAGTGGGCGGCCGAGCGCAATCTGCCGGTGCTCGCGCACCTGGTGGACTCGGAGACCGCGGCCGTCGACTACGTCCACGGCGGCGACGGCCTGCTGATGGCCCCCACGTACGCGATCCCGCGGCTGCTGGCCCGCAACGGTCTCACGCTGCAGGATTTCGATTTCTACGAGATCCACGAGGCGTTCGCGTCGGTCGTCCTCGCGACGTTGCAGGCCTTCGAGTCCGACGAGTACTGCAAGGAGCGCCTGGGCCTCGATGGCGCACTGGGGGCATCGATCGCACCAAGCTCAACGTCAACGGCTCGTCGCTCGCGGCCGGTCACCCGTTCGCGGCCACCGGCGGCCGGATCGTCGCCTCGCTCGCGAAGATGCTGGCAGAGAAGGGTTCGGGCCGCGGCCTGATCTCGATCTGCGCGGCCGGCGGCCAGGGCGTCACCGCGATCGTCGAGGTCTGAGGGCGGGGCGGAACGGACGGATCCGGACGTCCGCCGAATCAGTGATGTAACGCCTCTCGCTTAGGGGCGATATTCCAGTCGGCCCCGTGTTGTTGCCTGACCCCCGACCTGGCAACTACACGGGCCGCTCTGACGTTTCCGGGTCGGCTGTGGCGTGTGTGTGGTGCCGCGGGCGGGAATCCCGAGTGGTCGTTACGAGCGTCCCGTCTACGCTGAACGGGAACGAATACGCAACGCAACGGCCCCGCACGGTGTCGATTCGGCAGGAGCCCACTTTCATGAGCGACGAGCGCGACGGCGCCAACGACCCGGAAAACCGCATGAATGGTCCGGAGCCGGACGAGAATCCGACCGAGATCATGCCGGTGATCCCGTCGGATCCATCGGTGCCTTCCGGAGCCGACGCCACCTACGAGGCTCCCACCGAGGTGTTCGCGACGACGCCGGATCCCACGCCGGATCCCACGCCGGATCCCACGCCCGAGCCGGAACCCGACGCGGAGCAGCCGCCCGTGCCGGAGCAGGCCGACGCCGCTCCGACGCGTCGATGGGTGAAGTACGCCGCCGTTGCCGGCGGGGTCGCCGCGGTCGGCGTGATCGCGTACACCGTGGACTGGGTGGTTTCGGCCGATCGCGTGCCGCGCGGCGTCACCGTCGCCGGGGTGGACATCGGCGGTCAGAGCTCGGCCGCGGCCGAGGAGACGCTGCGTGCCGCGCTCGGGCCGCGGGTCGAGCGTCCGGTGCCGGTGCGCGCCGGCAGCACCGACAGCGAGCTCGTGCCGGCCCAGGCCGGTGTCGGCGTCGACTGGGCGGCCACCGTCGACCGGGCGGGCAAGCAGCCGATCAATCCGTTCACCCGGCTGGCCTCGCTGTTCACCGACCACGAGATCGGCGTGGTCTCCACCGTCGACGACGCCGCGCTGACGTCGGCGATGGGCGGGGTCCAGAAGGAGACCGATCGTGCGCCGCGTGAGGGCAACGTCCTGTTCGAGGGTGCCCGCGTGGTCCCGGTGGCGCCGCTGCCGGGGCAGAGCCTGGAGGTGGACGCGGCCAAGAACACGTTCGTCGACGAGTGGGCGCTCGGCACCACCGTCGACCTGCCGGTGGACACGGTCGACGTCACGGTCACGCAGGCCGGTGTCGATACCGCGGTGCGCGACGTCGCGACCCCCGCGGTGGCCACCGACGTCGTGGTGACCGGCAAGGGTGGTGCGGTCGCGACGCTGCCCCGCGACCAGGTCGGCAAGGTGCTGACGTTCGTGCCCGACGGCGCCGGTGGACTGTCGCCGCAGTACAACGCCGAGGCCGCGACCGCGGTCCTGGCGCCGCAGCTGGCGAGCACCGAGATCAAGCCCAAGGACGCGCAGATCACCCTGTCGGGCGGTTCGCCGCAGGTGGTTCCGTCGGTGATGGGCGACATGGTCCAGTGGCCCAAGACGCTCGAGCCCCTGCCGGCGCTGCTGGCCGCGCCCGGCCAGCGCACCACCCCGGCGCTCTACGAACCCGCCCAGCCCGCGCTGACCACCGACGGCGCCAACGCGCTCGGCATCAGCGAGGTGATCGGCGAATTCACCACCGGCGGCTTCGAATACGCGTCGGGCGTGAACATCCGGCTCGCGGCGAGTGCCATCGACGGCGCCATCGTCAAGCCGGGAGAGACGTTCTCGTTCGATGCCCAGACCGGTCCTCGCGGCTCGGCGCAGGGCTATGTCGACTCGGGCATCATCAACAACGGACGCCCCGACAAGGCCGTCGGTGGCGGCATCAGCCAGCTCGCGACCACCCTCTACAACGCCACGTACTTCGCGGGCATGGAGGACGTCGACCACACCGAGCACAGCTACTACATCTCGCGCTACCCGGCGGCCCGCGAGGCGACGGTGTTCGAGGGCGCGATCGACCTGAAGTTCCGCAACCCCTCGAAGACCGGTGTCATGATCCAGACGATCGGTACCAGTTCGAACATCACCGTCCGCATCTGGGGCACCAAGACCGTCGACGTGCAGTCGGTGACGGGAAACCGGACCAACCAGACGTCACCGAACACGATCACGCTGCCGGCCGGTCCGCACTGCGTGGCGTCCGGCGGCGCACCGGGATTCACGGTCAGCGACACGCGGATCATCAACGATGCGAACTCCGGCGGCGAGATCTCGCGCCACACCCGGACGGTGAAGTACGACCCGGTGCCGATCGTGAAGTGCGTGTCGAACGAGCCCGCGACTCCGGGCCGGTAGCCCGTTCGGCTGAAGGGTCCGTCGCTCACACCTCGATCGGCGGGTGCAGCCGCATCAGGTTCCATGTCCGGTCGCGCCGCACCGACAGCGCGCTCGCGGCCAGCGACGCCAGTAGCAGGCCGAGCAGGACCGCGATCGACACCCATAGCCGGGAGTCGATGCCGCCGACGGTGAGCTGGCGTAACCCGTTGACGGCATAGGTCATCGGGTCGAACGGGTGCAGGACCTGGAACGGTTTCGCCGTGGTCTCCACGGGGTAGATGCCGCCGGCGGACACCAGTTGCAGCATCAGGAAGGCGAGCGTGACGACGCGTCCGACGGCGGGTCCGAAGATCGCGTTGAAGGCCTGGATCAGTGCCATGTAGGTGAGGGCGACGAGGCCGAGGAACGCGATGGTGCCGAACACGTAGACCGGCACCAGTCCTACGCCGAAGTGCACCACGACGTACATCACCAGCACCTGCGCGATCGCGATCAGTGCCGCCGGCCAGTACGACGCGAGCACCACCCGCAGCGCCCCGAGTCCCGTCGATATCGGCCGGTTCTGGATGGGCCGCAACAGCATCCACGTGATGATGCCGCCGACGAACAGTGCCAGCGGCAGGAAGAACGGGGCGAATCCGGTACCGAACGTCTTGGCGGGGTTGTCGTGGTGCTGGTCCAGCGCGATAGGCGCCGACACGGTCTGCGCGACGGCCGTGCGCTGCTGCGCATCCCACGTCGGCACCTGCTCGCTGCCCTGCTTCAGTTGCGACGCGAGTTCCCCGGAGCCGTCCTTCAGTTGGGTGGTACCGGCAGCCAGCTGACCCGCGCCCTGCGCCAGGGTCTCACCGCCACCGGACAACTGGGCCAGGCCGTCGTCGAGGGCGTGGGCGCCGGACGCGGCCTGCTGCCCGCCGGACTGCAGCTGGGACAGCCCGTCGCGCAGCTGTCCGGAGCCGGCCGCGGCCTGCGCCATCCCGGACCGGTAGGGGCTCGACGGGTCGCCGAGCTGGAACGCGAGCTGTTGGGCGCCGTCCCGCAGCTGGCCGAGCTGGGCGAGGGTCGCGGCGTCGAGTGCCGGGCCGAGGGTTCCGACCACCCGGTCGACGAGCTGGTTCACGCCGGCACTGAGTTGTCCGGCGCCGTCGCCGAGCGCGACCGTCGCGCCCGAGAGTTGGCCCATCCCACCGGCGAGCGCCGACGCGCCACCGGCTGCGGCGTCGATACCCCCGGACAGCTGGGTGGTGCCGTCCGCGAGCGCCGTCGACCCGGTGTGCGCGGTGGTCAGGCCGTCGGCGAGGGCGCGGGATCCGCCCGCGAGTTGTTGCGCCCCTGCGTCGGCGGCCTGCGTGCCCGTCGCGAGTTGTCCGGCGCCGTCGGCGGCCTTGCGCAGCCCGTCCCCGGCGGCACCGAGTCCGACCAGCACCTGGTTCACCGACTGCTCGCCGATCTGCGCGCCGACGATATTGAGGATCTGCTGGGCGGCGTTCTGCCCGATGATCGTGCCGAGGTAGTTGTTGGCGTCGTTGTAGGTGAAGACGATTCGCGCCTTCTGCGGGTCGGGTCCGGTGGGGGAGGCCACCGACTGGCTGAAGTCGCCGGGTAGGGTCACGGAGAAGTAGTATCGCCCGGACGCGACGCCGGTCGACGCCTCGTACGCGGTGACCTCGTGGAAGTCGAGGCCCCCGGAATCCTTCAGCCCCTGCGCCACCTGATCGCCGGCGTCGAGCGGTTTGCCGTCCACGACGGTGCCCTGATCGCTGTTGACGAGGGCCACCGGGATCTTGCCGGTCGCCGCGAACGGATCCCAGAACGCCCACAGGTACAGCGCGCCGTACAGCAGCGGCATCAGCACGATGGTCACCAGCGCGACCCGCGGCATCAGCCCGCGCGAAAATCGCTTGAGTTCGGTACCGAGCGACATCCCTGCGAGCATGACTACACCTCGGCTTCGGGCAGCGAATGGAATTCGTGGGCGGGCGAATTCGGTGGCAGCGGATTGACCGCGGACGCGATCACCGTCTGCCGTGCCCCGAGCACCGCCAGGTGTTCGACCAGCAGCGCCCGGTCGTGTTCCTCCCGAACCTGTTCGAGGTCGTCGATCAGCAGCAGTGGCGGCACCTGCGTGTTGGCGACGGCGATCCGGAGCAGGAGGTTGTCGAGTTCGCCCAGATCGCTGACGTAGTCGGTGAGCTTCGGCAGCGGCCGGTCCCCGAACACCGGGGCGCACACCTGCTCGAGCTCACGCTGTCCGGCCCGGCGGATCAGCAGGTACCACGTTGCATCCCAACGGATCTGCTCCGTGATGAGGTCGCGGACAGTGACCGACTCGGAGATGCTGTCGATCCCTTCGAATCCGGCGATCGCGGACACGGCGCGGATCGCCGCCGGTTTGGTCCGTCCCAGCACGCTCAGTTGCCCCGACGACGGTCGCATCCGTCCGCTCAGCGTCAGCAGTAGCGATGTGCGCCCCGATCCGGCGAATCCCTGGATCACCGCCAGACCCCCGAACGGGATGCGCAGATTCACCGGTCCGAATACAGGCCCCAGCGAGCCGCTGCGGGTCAGTCCTTTCGCGACGACGGCCGGCGGTGAGCCGGGCTGTCCGGAGCGCCCGATTCGCTCGTCCATGCTGGTCACAGCGGCTCACCAACCTCGGTTGCGTGGCAGGGATCGACATCGTCAAGCCAAACACAACCGGGTGATCCGCGCCGGACTCACCGCCGGAATCTGGACGTCCGCGCACGAAAGCGCCCGGCCGGGAGAAGTTCCCGGCCGGGCGCTCGTCGTGATTCAGCGGATCAGAACGCTGCCTCGTCCAGCTCCATGATGTCGTTGTCGAGGTGCGACAGGATGTTGCGGGTCGCGGTCAGCTCGGGCAGGACGTTCTTCGCGAAGAACGATGCGGTCGCGACCTTGCCCTCGTAGAACGGCTTGTCCTTGTCGGAGGCACCCTCGTCGAGCGCCTTCATGGCGATCTCGGACTGGCGCAGCAGCTGCCAGCCGATGAGCAGGTCGCCGACCGACATCAGGAAGCGCACCGAACCGAGACCCACCTTGTACAGCTCGGTGGGCTGCTCCTGCGCACCCATGAGGTGTCCGGTGAGGATCGCGGCCATCCCCTGGACGTCCTCGAGTGCGGTCGCGAGCAGCGCGCGCTCGGTCTTGAGGCGACCGTCGCCGTCCTCGGTGTCGATGAACTTCTTGACCTCGCCGGCCACGTGGGCCAGCGCGACGCCGCGGTCGCGGGCGATCTTGCGGAAGAAGAAGTCCTGCGCCTGGATGGCGGTGGTGCCCTCGTACAGCGAGTCGATCTTCGAGTCGCGGATGTACTGCTCGATCGGGTAGTCCTGCAGGAAGCCCGAGCCGCCCAGGGTCTGCAGGCTCTCCGTCAGGTACTGGTAGGCCCGCTCGGAGCCGACACCCTTGACGATCGGCAGCAGCAGGTCGTTGATGCGGTGCGCCAGCTGCGGGTCGGCGCCCGAGACCAGCTGCGCCATCTCCGGCTCCTGGTGTGCGGCGGTGTACAGGTACACGCTGCGCATGCCCTCGGCGTACGCCTTCTGCATCGCCAGGCTGCGACGGACGTCGGGGTGGTGGGTGATGGTGACGCGCGGCGCGGCCTTGTCCGTCATCTGCGTCAGGTCGGAGCCCTGCACGCGCTGCTTGGCGTAGTCGAGCGCGTTGAGGTAGCCGGTCGACAGCGTCGAGATGGCCTTGGTGCCCACCATCATGCGGGCGTGCTCGATGACGTCGAACATCTGCGCGATGCCGTTGTGGACCTCGCCGACCAGCCAGCCGACGGCCGGGACGCCGTGGCCACCGAAGGTGAGCTCACACGTCGCGGACGCCTTGAGGCCCATCTTGTGCTCGACGTTGGTGACGAAGGCGCCGTTGCGCTCGCCCAGCTCGTTCTTCTCGAAGTCGAAGTGGAACTTCGGGACGAAGAACAGCGACAGGCCCTTGGTGCCCGGGCCGGCGCCCTCGGGGCGGGCGAGGACCAGGTGGAAGATGTTCTCGAACAGGTCGTCCGAGGTCGCGGACGTGATGAAGCGCTTGACGCCCTCGATGTGCCAGGTGCCGTCGGCCTGCTGGACAGCCTTGGTGCGGCCGGCGCCGACGTCGGAGCCGGCGTCCGGCTCGGTGAGCACCATGGTGGCGCCCCAGCCGCGCTCGACGCAGGTTGCGGCCCACTGCTTCTGCTCGTCGGTGCCGTTGTTGAAGAGCACGTTCGCGAACGAGGGTCCGGCCTGGTACATGAAGGCGGCGGGCTGCGAGCCGAGGAGCATCTCCGCGATGGCCCACACGAGTGCGCGGGGACCGGCACGCCGCCGATCTCCTCGCTCAGGCCCATCCGGTACCACTCGGCGTCCCACATCGCCTTGAACGACTTCTTGAAGGACTCCGGCAGGGTCGCCTCGTGCTTCTCGGGATCGAAGACGGGCGGGTTGCGGTCGGCGTCGGCGAAGGCCTCACCGAGCGGGCCCTCGGCCAGACGCGCGACCTCGGACAGCATGTCCTTGACGGTGTCGGCGTCGAGGTCCCCCACACGCCCTCACTCAGCGGCTTGTCCAGACCCAGGACCTCGAAGAGGTTGAACTCGAAGGTCTCGGACGTTGCTCTTGTAGTGGCCCATGTTCTCTCCCTGAAGTGGCACTGCGTTGGTGCGGTCTGTCTTTCCGTCGAGTACCGCCCAAGTAGCTACTCGTCGGTAACTTAGCCGATGTTACCCGCGATTAAGTTGGCTGCCAAGGGCAGGCCTGCGAGCGACCAGGAGCGCGTCGATCGCGGTGCCGCCTTCGACGTTGCGGTAGCGCCTTTCGGCCACTGTCACGTCGAGGCGTCCATTCAAATCGTCCTTCAAATCCTCGGGCGTGTAAAGGATTTCGGGATCCGGCGGGCCGCCTATGCCCTCCGTGAGGTTGACCGTGTCGTGCCCGAGGATCATGAGGATTCCCTCGGGTTTCAGCGAGTCGATGATGCGGCTCACAAGCTCGCGGCGCTGTGTTCGTTCGAGGTGTACGAAGATCATGAGAACGAGGTCATAGCCCGACGGATCGGTCAGCGCGTCGGCGCCGTGACGTCGTCGACCACGTAGTCGAGGCGGTCGCGCACCGATCGAGGTGCCTGCGTCGCGACCCGTCGGGCCTTCTCGATCGCGACCGAGGAGAAGTCCACTCCGGTGGTCCGCCACCCGCGGGTCGCGAGCCACAGTGCGTGGCGGCCCTCGCCGCACGCGAGGTCCAGCGCCCGGCCCGGGTGCGGTGACGTCGCGAACTCGACCACCACCGGATTCGGGGGTGTGCCCCACACCATGTCGGTCTGCGAATACCGGGCGTCCCAGTCCTGTGCGTCCATGGACACGACCGTATAGCCGGGTGACGTCCGGCGCCCGGTGTGCTCGCCGCTGTTCAGCCCACGTTCGCGACGTGGTCGGACTGTCGGCTCAGCCGACGGGGCTGGACTGTCGGCTCAGCCGACGGGGCTGGACTGTCGGCTCAGCCGACGGGGCTGGACTGTCGGCTCAGCCGACGGTGATTCGGCGGTGCGCCAGCTTCCAGCGCCCGTCCTCCCAGCGATGGGTGTCGTCGTAACGGCCGACGCCGGCGAGACGCGGCTCGGTCGTGGTGTCGCGGAAGAAAAGCCAGTACGCCGTCGACGACGCCTCCGTCGCCGAGTCCAGCGACACTGCGACGGTCGTGATGACGTGCCGGCTCGACGTGCCCGGTCCCTGGACACCGCCGGCGCGCCGTTCCCGCACGCCTTCCTCGATCGACGCGACGCCTGTACGCAGCTGGGCTGCCATCCCGGTCACCGGGTTGGGCTGCGATTCCCAGATCGCGTCGACGGTGAAGTGCTCGAGGTACTCCTCGACGGTGCCGTCGTCGGCGAGCTGCGCGATGCGGGCCAGCAGGTCCTGGATCTCGCCGCGCGGGTCGGTGCTCGTCTGCTGCTCCACGTCGACTCCTTGCTCGCCCAAACCAATCATTTGCTTGGGGCGACGGTAGCAGTCGCGAGCGCCCGTTGCAGCGGGTGTGTGTCGGGTGAGCGTCAGCGCTGCAGCGTCGTGTGCATCAGCAGCACGTTGTAGTTGGAGTGCACCGTGGTGAGGAAGTAGAGGTCGGGGCCCGACGACCACGGGTGCATGTACGCGCCGTACATCGTGGGGAGTTCGCTGCCGTCGATGAGGACCTCGGGAGCGCCCCACGGCCCGGTGGGGGTGGGCGCGCGCCGCATGACGACGGAGTTGCGGTTGTCGGTCGTCAGCATCAGGTACTGGCCCAGGAAGTCGTTGTACTGCACCGAGATCTCGCCGACGCCGCCGAAGACGATCGGCGCCGCGACGTCGGGATTCTTCGGCACCCACTTGCCGCCGTCCCAGTACTCGTACGCCCCGAGGTCGCGGATCTTCTGCTCCGGGACGCGCGCGACGTAGACCAGTCCACCGCGCCCGGCGGGGGTGCCGTACTGGTAGACGAATCCGTCGGCCTCGAGGAAAGCACCCATCTGGAAGTTGCGGTTACCGCCGACCGGAGGGCGACGGGTCTCCGTGGCCTCGATCCAGTTCTCGCCGTCGTCGGTCGAGAACGCCAGACTCGAGTAGTTGGTGTCCCACTTGCCCGGCTCGCCCCAGTCCTTGACGGACATCATGCTCATGTACTGCACGCCGTCGACCGCGACGCCCGCGGTCGGGATGCGGCTGATCTCGACGAACGGGATCTTGGGGCTGGGCATGAGCTCCTTCGACTGGCCGACGATGTCGCGTGGAGTGCTGTCGAAGGTCATGCCGTCGGCGAGGTTGTGGTCGGTGCTGCGGAAGAGGACATTGCTGCGCCACGACCAGAGGCTGCCGGCCAGCAGATTCGGGATGCCGAGCCCCGCGGTGTCGCCGAACGCCGTGAGGACCTGGCCGTTGCCGTTGTCCACATGATGCCAAGGTCGGTGCCGAGCACGTTGGTGTCCTGCGTGCGGTTCGCGCTCAGGAGCCCGGTCGCCTGGGCGACCGCTTGGCTGCGTCCGTGTAGGGCCGGTAATCCGTTCGTTCCATTGAGTACAGGAATCGGATTGACCGAATTCGGATCGGCGCCGGCGGGGGCGGAGAGCGCCAGGAAGGACGCCGACACGCATATCAGAGATGCGATTGCGGAGTGCACTCGGTTCAGCCTCACGGATGTCCCCATCTGTGGTGGATATCGGTATCTACCTGGTCGTATGTCCAGATCTGAGCCGCTTGATCATTCGCGTAAGCGCGTTACACGCTAGCAGGGGAATTGATTTCGAAGACCGGGATCCGGGCATTGATGCAATGGCGCTGCCGCCATTTCTGGAATTGTCCGGATCGGAATGGGGGAGGTGGCGAGGGTGAAATGTCTCGGGTGTCCTACCCGATCCGGCACGGCAACGAAGTCGTGCGCGGTCGAGATCGGTATACCCGAGTGATCGTGCAGGTCCGCTTCGCGAAGTACCGTGTCGAAGTGGACGGGGCCGTGCGAGCCCCTCGACAATGCTGTAAAGGAGACCAAACATGGTTGCGCAGATCTCGAACTCCACCGAGGTCAGGCAGGCCGCCATCCTCGGGCTGGGGGTTTACCGCCGGAGCGGGTCGTGAGCAACGACGAGATCTGCCAGGCGATCGACTCCACCGACGAGTGGATCCAGACGCGGTCCGGCATCAAGAATCGCCGTTTCGCCAACGACGACGAGTCCGTGCTGGCGATGGCCATCGCGTCGGGCCGCAAGGCACTCGAGGCCAGTGGCATCAAGGGCGAGCAGATCGGCGCCGTCATCATCGCGACGTCCACCTACCCGGCCCAGACGCCGCAGTGCGCCTCGCTCGTCGCCGAGGCGCTCGGCACGGGCGGATCGGCCGCGTTCGACCTGACGGCCGGCTGCGCGGGCTTCTGCTACGCGCTGTCCGTCGCCTCGGACATGGTCCGCGTCGGCACGGAGGACTACGTGCTCGTCGTCGGTGTCGAGCGGATGACCGACAGCACCGAGCCGACGGACCGCACCGTGCGGTTCATCTTCGGTGACGGCGCCGGCGCGGTCGTCGTCGGCCGGAGCGAGACGGCGGGCATCGGCCCGGTCGTGTGGGGCTCGGACGGCTCCCAGGCCGACGCGATCCGCCAGGAGCCGGACTGGCTGACGTACACGAAGGACCCGTCGCAGCGTCCGTGGATCCGGATGGAGGGCACGACGGTCTTCCGCTGGGCCGCCTTCGAGGTCGGCAAGATCGCGTTGAAGGCCGCCGAGCGGGCCGGTGTCGCGCTCGAGGACCTGGGCGCGTTCATCCCGCACCAGGCCAACGGCCGCATCAACGAGGTCATCGCCCGCCAGATCAAGCTGCCCGAGACCGTTCCGGTGTCGGACGACATCGCCGAGACCGGCAACACGTCCGCGGCCTCGATTCCGCTGGCGATGGAGGAAGTGATCCGCACCGGCAAGGCGAAGCCGGGCGAGCTGGCGCTGCTGGTGGGCTTCGGTGCCGGCCTGTCGTACGCCGGCCAGGTCGTCACGCTGCCGCCGCTCGCGCAGGACTGACGAACGTCTCGATCGAAACGGTGGGCCCGCTGGTGCGGGCCCACCGTTTCTTTCGTCAGCGCCCGGCGAGGAAGTCGTCGATCATCGCCAGTTCGTCCTCGTCGAGGGGACGGCGCAGGTGCGTGGTGTTGCGGGCGACCTGCGCGGGTGTGGCCGAGCCGATCAGGACGGACGCGACCTGGGGCTTGGCGTCGAGCCACGCGACCGCGAGTTCGGACAGCTGACGGTCGAGCTTGCTCGCGAGCGTCAGCAGCTCCTCGACGCGGGTGAGGGCGTCGTCGGTGGCGGTGGCCGCGAAGTACTCGGACTTGTCGAAGCGCGAGCCCTTGGGGAACTCGCTTCCCCGGCGGTACTTGCCGGTGAGCAGGCCCGCGGCCAGGGGGTAGTAGGGGATCACCGCGAGGTCGCGCTGCTCGCAGGCCGGCACGATCTCGGCTTCGACCTTGCGCTCGAGGAGATTCCACTCGATCTGCGCGGCCACGAAGCGTGGCAACTCGCGCTCGTTCGCGGTCTCGACCGCCCGATCGATCTGCTGCGCCGAACTGTTGGAGCATGCGACGTGCCGCACTTTGCCGGCCTGCACCAGTTCGTCGAGCGCGCCGAGCGTGTCCTCGATCGGGACGGTCGGGTCGGGCATGTGCTGGTAGTAGAGGTCGATGTGGTCGACGCCCAGCCGTCGCAGGCTGGCATCGCACGCCCGGCGGACGTAGTCGGGTGACGAACCTTTGTCGGTCTCGCCCATGGGTGCGCCGAACTTCGTTGCGACGACGGCCTGGTCGCGCCGGCCCTCGAGTACGGCGCCGAGGATCTTCTCCGACTCCCCGGTGGAGTAGACGTCGGCGGTGTCGAAGAACGTGATCCCCTGCTCGAATGCGGCGTCGACCACGGCGCGGGACTCCGCTTCGTCGAGCCGCGAACCGAAGTTGTTGCAGCCCAGGGACACCGTCGACACGACGAGGTCGGTTCCGGGAAGAGTGACGTACTGCATGGTGGGGGACATCGAACTCCTGACGCTGGAACTCGGGCGGACGGACGATCTGCCCGATTCGGACTGTACGTCCGCGCAGTGGTGCCCGCGAGGCCGAATTCCGGTGTGTGGTAACCCACGGAAGCGTGATTTTTCGGACCGGATAGTATTCTGCCGCTGCGAACGTATGTGCGAGAGATGAGGGTTCGGTGCGTCGAGTTCTGGCGGTGTTCGGGTCGGTATGTATCGCCGTGATCATGGCGATCGGTTATGTCCTCGTCGACGAGTGGCTGGGAACCGACAGTGGGCAGGATTCCGGTTCGACCCCACACACGGTCCCTGCGGGTGAACTCACCGGCCTACTTGCGCAGGTGACCGTCGCACCCGAACTGCCGATGACGGGCTACAGCCGTGAGCAGTTCCCGCACTGGGATCTGAACACGCCCGAACACGGGTTCGGCGCCGAGTTCGCGCAGTACGGTCGGTGCACGACGCGTGACGTGATGATGCTGCGCGACGCGGTCGGCCCCGTGCAGTTGGATCCGAAGACTTGTTCGCTGACAGTCGGTTCCGGTGGCGGCTGGCAGGACGAGTACGGCTTCATCGACCGGAAGACCGGCGAGCTCAAGCCGTACAAGTTCATGACGGCCTCGTCGGAGGTCGACGCGGAGCACATCGTCCCGCTGGCGGAGGCGTGGCGCTCGGGTGCCTCCAAAATGGACGAGGCCACCCGCCGCAACATCGCCAACGACGCAACCAATCTCGTGGCCGCGGATCCGTCGGCCAACCGGTCGAAGGGCGACCAGGACGCCGCGAACTACCTGCCGCCCGGGAAGTTCCGATGCACTTACCTCGATCGGTACCTCCAGGTGAAGGTAAAGTACGGACTGGCTGTCGACTCCGCCGAGCAGGCCGCTCTGCGGACCGCCGTCGACGACTGCATCCGTCAAGGAGGGGCCGGATAAACGACATCGTCGCGATCCCCGTGCAGGCCGCCGTCATGACCGAAGAGGAAGGGACGGTGTCCGGAGCCCTCGACGTCACATTGGACGCCGAGGGCAGAGGTCTCGTCCGTTATCGCGACACCGAATCCTGGTTGACGATCGGCAACCTCGACGACGAACCACCCTCTACGTGGGCGACGGTCACCGATCTCGCCGAGGCGATCGAGGCCGATATCGGGGCGCGCGATGCGGCCGGCAACGTGATTCCCTTCGAGGCCTGACGGGCGGTCGCCCGGCTCAGATCCCGACGGCGATCTCGAGTGCGTCCAGTTCGGCGTCGAGACCGTCGAGGATCCGCCCCAGCTGCGGCGTCGCGCGACGGCAACCGGTGAGGCCGAACGCGATCGAGTCGTCGGTGCTGGTGCAGGTGATGTTGAGGGCCTGGCCGTCGAGCGGGAGCGAGAGCGGATAGAGCGCCTCGAGCCGCGCGCCGTTCCAGTACAGCGGGGCGTTCGGCCCCGGGACGTTGGAGATGACGAGGTTGTAGGGCGGTCGCACCGGTCCGTGGTGGCCCAGCAGCATGTCGAGCGCGAGCGGCGCGGATCCGAGCGCGGCCGTCGCGAGGATCTGCGCGGTGCTCATACCGCTCAACGCGGCCTTGCCCTCGGCCATCGACGTGTGGATCCGGCCGAGCCGCTCGGCGGAGTCGGTGAGGTCGGTCCCGAGATTGCACATGAGGGTGCCGATCCGGTTGCCGCTCTGTTCGCCCGCGGACCCGATTTGCGGCGGCTGGTCCCGTTCGCCGCGCAGCGACACCGGCACCATCGCGACCAGCGAACGGTCCGGGAGGGCGCCGTCCTCCTCGAGGTAGCAGCGCAGCGCACCGGAGCACATCGCCAGCACGACGTCGTTGATCGTGGCGTCGGCGTACTTGGCGACCATGCGCAACCGGTCGAGTGACCAACTGCGGGCGGCGAATTGGCGGGCTCCGGTGATCGGCACGTTGAGGACCGAGTGCGGGGCGACGAACGACACCGGCCCGCCCTGGTTCCGGAGGGCACGCAGCACCGAACCGGTCACCGCCGGGACCAGTCCGGTGGCTTCCCCCACGACGTCGACGGCGGTGCGCACGGCGGACAGGGGGAGGTCGAGCAGTCCGCCGTCGGCAGCGGGACGTTCGGTGTGGCCCCGGGGCTCCCACGGGGCCGGCATGTCCCGCTTCTCGGAATCGATGCTCAGCGAACGGCGCAGCAGCCGCATCGCACTGACGCCGTCGGCGACACTGTGGTGGATCTTCGTGTAGACGGCGTACCGGCCGTTGGCGAGGCCCTCGATGAGGTGCATCTCCCACAGGGGGCGATTGCGGTCCAGCAGCGTGCTGTGCAGTCGCGACACCAGCGCGGACAACTCGCGCATCCCGCCGGGCTGGGCGAGGGCGTCGTGCCGGATGTGATGTCCGATGTCGAACTGGGTGTCGGGTTCCCAACTCCATTGTCCGAGTGACGAAACCGATCGCCTGGGGCGCTTCCCGAGCAGCGGGGTCACCTGATTGCGGGCGATCGCCGTGTCGAGCATTTCGCGGACGTCGTGGGCGTCTGCGCCGTCCGGTGGTTGCAGCAGGACGAGTCCGCCGACGTGCATGGGATGCTCCCGAGACTCACCGTGGAGGAAAACGGAATCGGCCGGTGACATGGGAAGCGGCATACGGATCGTCCTTCGGTCGGCGAAGGCCCGGAGAATCGGGCTGGGGATGTGGTGTCGATCACGGAATGTGTTGTCAGTTGTACGTGATTGACGGCGACCGCGCTACTTGTCAAACGTCCAGGTAAATGGGCCTTTTTGGGTATTTGCCGGAAGTGTCGGTGGATTCGTCCGGTTGCCGGCGTCCGTCTTCGGACAAAGCGGGTGTTCTCCGCGCGGAATCGACCGGGAAATTCGGTCGCGAAGAGAAGCGCGGGCCGGTACGCGTTCGGGGTGACTACACCGGACGACAGCCGCAACGAATTGTCCGCGTTCTACTTTGAGTCCCTCTGCCCTGTGCCCCGGCTGCGGATGGCCGGCCCGGGCGTGGGTGTCGTCGCGCGCGGGCGGCGGGACTGTGGGTCAACGTCCGGACCGCGGACGCGGCGTCGGCGTCAGTCGCGCGGGTGAGGGGCGTCCTGGAACTCGAGCCCGACGGATCCCAGTCGAGTGTGGATCCGAGCTCTTCGCGGTCGGCGCGCCGAATACTGCGACCGATCAGCACCGCCGCTCCGAGGGCGATGATGATCCACGCCCCAGCGCGATCCACAACCAAGACATGTTTATTTTTCTAGCACCGCAACCTGTGAAAACACCATGGTTGAGCTGAGAGGAACCTCACGTGAGCGAGAGGGACTCCGGGGCGGTGCGGAAACGGGTGCGGGCGTCGTGCACGGTCAGAACCGGCACGTCGAGCGCACGGACCTGAACCAGCAGGCCGGCCTCGGCGGCGGTGCAGATTCCGTCGAGGACGTCGTCGTCGACCACCGCGTAGTCGAGTTGTCCCTCTGCCACGTCGCTGCGGCCGTAGCCGAGCTCGCGGGCCAGCTCACGGGCCTCGTCCAGGGCGGCGGAGCTGCCGATGAACACTACGTCGCCCTTGACGGTCGAGGTGGCCGCCTGATCTCCGAGTTCGTGGTTCATGAAACTCCTTGCTTGCAACTTGTGGCAGTGCAGTACCGGTTCGAGCACGTGTGCGTGCTCTCCTGGAGAGGGCCTCGCCGATCGCGGGGCTATCGAATGGTAGAGCGCCGATTGCGCGCCCGCTCGCTTCGACGGCACTGCACCGGTCAAGTGTGCCGGGCTTCGAACCGTCGCGTTGACACTTCGAGTGCGTCGTCGAGGTATGTGATCAGTGGGGAACCGGGGTTCGGACCGGTCCGTTTGGCATATGTTCTTCTTCTGCCGCTCGGCTGCGGCGAGTCGCCCACACGGGGTGCGGTGACGAACCGGACGACACCCTTCAGGGGAAAGATATGCGCAAGAAGTTGGCGCGCTGCGCCGCGACCGTCGGTACCGCCATTGCACTGGCCGCGTTGTCGCTGCCCGGTACCGGGCATGCGGCACCGGAAGCACCGTCGGCCGACCGGCTCCCCGCCGGCCTCGTCGCGGCCATCCAGCGTGATCTGCATCTGACCCCGCAGGAATACCTGGCGCGGGCGGACACGGCGCAGCAGGTGGCCGGATATGCGGGCGAGCTGCGCCGAGTCGACCCCGGCGCGTTCGGTGGTGCGCGACTCGACCCGGACGGCGCGCCGACCGTGGCGGTCACGTCGCCCGAGGCCGCGGCGCGGGTCGTCGCCGCCGGGTACCGCGCCGAGTTCGCCCCCTCCCCGATCGACGCGCCGGAAGGGGGCTGGCCCAACCGAATCGGCGGTCGAACACGCCGACGTCGGTGCCCCGGTTCGAGGTCGCGTCGGGCACCGACCCGATCGGTGGTGACGCATACATCACCACCGTCGAGCCGATCGCAACTGCGCAGTCCTTCATGGTGTGCTCGTTCGGGTTCACCGCTGCGGACAGCGCCGGTACCCCGCTGGCGCTCAGTGCGGGACACTGCGATCCGAACCGGGCAACCACCGGAACGGCGAACGCCGCGGCGGTATACGCGCCCAACCGGACCGATCTCCCGAACAGTCCCCGGGTAGGCGACTTCGCGAGGTCCGGGATCGGCAGCGCGGGCGGAGGTCTCGACTACTCGGTGATCCGGCTGACGCCGGAAGCGGCCGCCGGTGGTCTGGGCAAACCCACGGTCCGCGGTGTCGGTGGGGAGGCGCTCACGATCACCGGTACCGCGGTTCCGGTGGTGGGCGCGCCGGTGTGCAAGTCCGGTCAGACGTCCGGCTACACGTGCGGGACGGTGCAGGACGCTGCCTACAGCACCGATCTGTACGGCAACGGTGGGGAGTCGTGGCGGGTGCACGGCTTCACCCACAACGCGTGCACCCTCGCAGGCGACAGCGGTGGCGCGATCATCACCGGCACGCGGGCGCTGGGCATCACCAGCGGGTCCACGGTGGCCAACGCCGCGGGCTGCGCGCAGGCCGCCGCCGCCGGTGGCGTGCTCAGCTTCGGTATTCCGGTGCGGGACATCCTCGCCCAGGTGAACGGATCGTCGTGCCCGGCAGGCCCGGGTATCGCCGTCCGCACGGCCGCGAACCCGACCGGGATCTGCGAGACGCCCGAGCCGACCGGCGGCCCCGGCGCGTTCGGCAGCCTCGGATCGACCGGGTCGTAGCCGACCGGACCGGCGCCGACCGGTCAGTTGACCGTGAACAGCGGACCGGTGATGGTCAGCCCGAGATCACCGTTGTGGGCGAAGAACGCGAACAGCATCAACGCCGCGCCGGCCAACGCCAGGTCCTTGTTGAACTGGATCATCTCCGTCTGCCGGGTGGTCGGATCGGACTCCGACCAGAACCCGTGCATGATCGCCGCCGTCGGCACCAGGAAGGCGACGAGCAGCAGCGAGCCGAGGTCGGCCCAGATGCCGAGGAGCACGCTCAGCCCGCCGACGAGGACGACCGCGCCCGAGAGCAGAACCGAAACCTGGGGGAGGGGAACACCCTTGCCTGCGGCGTATTGCGCCATCGTCTTGGACTGGGTCAGGTGGCCGGCGCCGGAAAACAGGAACAGCGCCGAGAAGAGGATGCGACCGATCAGGATGACGACGTCCATCGTCCACCTCCGAATAGCGGTTGACGATCACGATAGTGCACCTGGTCAGGGCGTCGGTCCGTTTCTGCGCGGATCTCGGACCGGACTCGGGCGATCCCGACACGATCCGATTTGCGGTGCAATCGGGGGGCGGCGGAGATACTCGAGTCACGGGCGAGCGCCGACAACCATGAAGAGAGCGACTGACACCCATGACGAAGAACAAGAGTGGCTCGAACGAAGAGGACTCTCCGTCTCGGCTGATCGACGAGCGAATCAGGGAATTGGGCGATTGGCGGGGCGAGATGCTGTCCCGGATCCGGGATCTCGTCAAGCAGGCCGAACCCGACGTCACCGAGGAGTGGAAGTGGAGAGGGGTTCCGGTCTGGTATCACGCCGGAATGATCTGCACCGGTGAGACGTACAAGAATGCCGTGAAGGTGACCTTCGCGAAGGGTGCGTCGTTGGACGATCCCGCGGGCCTCTTCAACTCCAGTCTCGAAGGCAACACCAGGCGCGCCATCGATTTCCACGAGGGTGACGAGATCGACGAGCCGGCGTTCACCGCGCTCGTTCGCGCCGCGGTTGCGTTGAATACCTCTCGCCGCTGAACACCCAGCCGCACCTCTGCTCGTCCAGTTCACCGATGGTCCAGCGAGGCCGTCAGTAGCCGTGCCCAGCCGATCAGCTATGGTCGTCCGAAGCGTGGAACTGGGGAGGGTTCGTGGCTACGGCTTTTATTGTCTGTCTCGCAATGGGTTTGGTGGGTATCGTGGGGGTGCTCATCGTCGGTGAGGCCGGCGCCGATCTCGGTGAGACCGGCTCGGACGGGCTACCGTTCCTGAGCCTGACGACTCTGGCCACTGCGCTGCTCGGATTCGGGGCCGGCGGTGGCGCGGTCACCGCGCTCGGCGGCGAAGCCTGGGTGGCGGGCGGGGCGGCCGTCGGGGCCGCCGCGGTCCTGGTCGTGCTGACCCGCGGGCTCCTGTTGCCGTACCTGCTCCGGCAGCAGTCGAACTCGCAGATCAGCCGACTCTCCTACATCGGCCTGACCGGCACGGTCACCATCCCGATCAGCCCGGACGGCTGGGGCGAGATCGCCTTCGTCGACGCGGACGGGAACCGGGTTCGTTCCCGGGCGGTCACCACCGAACCGGCGGTGCTGCCGACCGGAACTCCCGTCTACATCAGCGACGCCTTCGACGACGAACACCTCCACGTTGTCTCGATTCCCGATTCGTCGACGACGAATAACGCACTGCCCGAAACGAACTGAGGAAGGCTCATGGCTCCAATCGTGGCCGCCGTCGTGGTGGCCCTCGTGATCTTCATCGGACTACCGACCCTGTACGTCCGGAACTACATCAAGGTCCCGCCCAACGAGGTTGCGGTGTTCACCGGCCGCGGCAAGCCGAAGGTGGTCCGCGGTGGCGCTCGCTTCAAGATCCCGGCATCGAACGAGTGGACATCATGTCGCTCGAGCCGTTCAACGTGAGCATCAACCTCCAGAATGCGCTCTCGAACGACGGTGTCCCCGTCAACGTCGAGGCCGTCGGTCTGGTCCGCATCGGCTCCGCAGACGAGGCGGTGCAGACGGCCGTCCAACGATTCCTCACCTCCGATCTCGACGAGCTGCGCCGACAGATCAACGAGATCCTCTCCGGATCGCTGCGTGGAATCACCGCGACCATGACGGTCGAGGACCTCAACTCGAACCGAGAAACGCTCGCGCGCAGTGTCGTCGACGAGGCCGGCGGAGACCTCGCCCGGATCGGCATGGAGGTCGACGTCCTCAAGATCGCCGGGATCAGCGACCACAACGGTTACCTCGAGTCGCTCGGTCAGCGCCGCATCGCCGAGGTCAAGCGCGACGCCGCCATCGGCACCGCGAACGCCGAGCGCGACGCGCAGATCCAGTCGGCCAAGGCGCGGCAGGAGGGTTCGATCGCGCAGGCCGAGGCCGACACCGCCATTGCGGCCGCCAACCAGGCCCGCGACGTCGAACTCGCCCGCCTGCGTGCGCAGACCGAAGCGGAGAACGCGGAAGCGGACCAGGCCGGCCCCCTCGCTCAGGCCAAGGCGGAGAAGGACGTCGTCATCGCCCGCCAGCAGGCCGAGGCGGCCCGCGTCGAAGCCGGTATCGAGGTCGAGCGGCGGCGCGCCGAACAGGCGCAAGCAGCACTCGAAGCCGACGTGATCGCGCCGGCGGAGGCGGAGCGTCGGGCGGCGATCGCACGCGCCGAAGGTCAGCGTGAGTCCTCGATCCTCAAGGCAGAAGCCGACTCTGAGGCAGCGAGGCGAATCGGTGCCGCGCAGGCCGAGGCCCGAACGCTGGCTGCGGGCGCGGTCCGAGCCGAGCAGCAGGCGGAGGCGGACGGCCTCAAGGCGCGTCTGGCCGCCGAAGCTGACGGCCGGAAGGTCGCTGCCGATGCACTCCGCGCGGAGCAGGAAGCAGAAGCCGACGGCCTGCGTGCCCGGCTCGAGGCCGAGGCCGACGGCAAGCGGAAGGTCGCGGAGGCGCTCAACGCGTACACCCCGGCGGCCGCGCAGCTCCTGCTCGCCCCCGACGTCCTCAACGCGCTCGTCGCCGCTACCGAAGCGGCCGCCAAGCCGGTGGGTGACATCGATCGGATCTCGATCGTCGGCGGTGGGAGTGACGGCGTGTCGAGTTCGATCGGATCCATCCTCGGGATCAGCCCGACCGTCATCGCGGGCGTCATCGAGACCCTCGAGAACTCCGGCGTCGACGTCACCGGAATCCTCAACTCGATCGGCCGGCCGACGCCGAACACCGTCGCAGCGACCGCCGAGTCGAAGATCCCCGTCGGGTCGGCCGCCGGGAACGGCAGCGCCGCCGACATCGCGGACTGATCGGCTGGTGGGCCCGTCCACGGGGCGGGCCCACCAACCGCTCGGCGCGTCGAACCGTCATGATCGGCGGAAACAACAACGACACCTTCGCTGGCGCGATGGCATCCTGTATCGGCGCGGCGGTGACGAATCCGGGCGCCTACGACCGTGTAAGGCACGTTACGGCGACAGCCTGTCCGGGCCGGTCGTCAGCCAGACCTACCCTGCCCTTGTCCGCGCCCTCGAAGACATTCACGCCCGAGCACCCCATGCCCGCGTCTTCGTCGTCGGATATCCGTGGCTGATGCCGCCGAACAACGGCTGCTTCCAAGAACCGATCGCGCCGGGCGACGTCCCGTACTTGCGCGACCTGCAAGCCACACTGAACGACGCCGCGCGGTGGGCAGCGGCCGAGACAGGCACGACGTGCACCCCAACGCCGACGGCGAACGAGCACTTGCACGCGAGTTCATCAACGCGATCGAGAACAGATAGCCCTGGCCCCGGAGCGCAGTAGGAGATGTGGGCTCCGCGGCGTCGTGGCGTTGTCCACTCTGTCGCTGCTAGGTGACGCGAAGGTACTCCGATATGCCCAGTGGTGCAGGGAAACCGGCGAGGTCGCTGTGCGTGTCCTCGCCGTCGGCAGTTTCGATTCGGCACGAGTGCAGGGGGCGGACACTAGACTTATGAGCCTCTGACGAGGAGGCTCGATTGTTGGTATTCGGCGAGCCGTACCAGGTGAGCGACGACGTCACGATCGTCACCGTGTCGCGAAAAGGCTGGGGCCATCGGCCCGAGCGCCCTGTCGGCATCTACACAATCACAGCGGACGGTACGACGTGGACACCGGCGGTCGACACCAGTTGGTACGCGTTGATCGGCGTCTGTACGGGTTTCGCGGCAGCGGTGATCGGCTCCCTTGCCGTTCTCCGGCGACCGCCATGGCCGGAGTTGACCGAGCGGGTCATGGCCGGGCACATGGAGGGCAGGCGGCGGTAGCGCGCGGGTCTTGACCCGGATCACTTCTCCAGCAGCGGGTTACCCTCGGCAGCCAGATACTGCTCCGCAGCGTCGGAGAAGGCTCGAATCCGGTTCGTGGTGCTGGCGGTTCGCCAGATCAACCTCCATTCGAAGAGAAGGCCGTCCCGGATGGGGACGTAGACCACGTCCGGTCGCGAGTCGTACCGGCTTGCGTGGGTGGGCACCGGGAACACACCCTGGCCCACACCGACGAGGGCCAGCATCTCCTGCACCGTGCCGAAGTCGGGGCCACGCTCGATCACCGCGCCGCTCGGCGTCGTCCGCGGTACCGCAGCCTCGTCCACCTCGTCGGGGAATCCGCGGGGCGCAACACCTTTGCGCGAGCAAGGTCGTCGAGGCTCACTGATTCGTGACGCGCGAGCCAGTGTCGCGCGGAGACGGCGAGGACGGACGGCTCGCGCAGCAGCACCGGGCTCTGGTCCAGGTCGCGGACGTTCGCGGTGTCGGCCGCGGCGACGAGGATGTCGATCTCGTCGGCCGCCAGCAGTCCGACGCCGTCGCTGTAGTGGCTCTCCCGGATCTGCACGCGGCACCCGGGGTGGCGGGCGTGGAAGACGTTTGCGACATCGAGGACGAGCTGGCCGATCGCGGTGCCGACGAAACCCACGCGCAGCACGCCGTCGAGTCCCCGCCCTGCCGCGATCGCCCTGGCGATTCCCTCTCGGATCTGCTGATCGGCCGGCCGCAGATCCTCCTCGAGTCGTCGGCCGATCGGAGTCAGTACTACCCGTCGGCTGGTCCGCTCGAACAGCGCGGTTCCGATGCGGCGCTCGAGCGCTTTGACGGTCTGACTGACCCGCGCCGTGGACACGTGCAAGCGCTCGGCAGTGCGGCCGAAATGCAGCTCCTCGGCCAGCGCCAGGAATATCTCGATGTCGCGCCGCTCCATGCAGAGCCTCCGTTCGTCTACCCAGAGGTTAACGATCCTTGCGTGATCGGCCGTTGTTCACGAGCCGGCCCCGGCTGATCGTAGAGAAACGACAAGCCTCGAGCAGCAGGGAGAAATGAAATGACCGAATGCGGCCAGATTTCGCCGACACTCGTCCTCGGCGGCACCGGAAAGACGGGTCGCCGCGTTGCGCAACGACTGACCAGGCTGGACCTGCCCGTGCGCATCGGGACACGCGCGGGCGGGGTTCCGTTCGATTGGGAGGACCCGCAGACCTGGGAGCGCGCGCTCGACGGCATGAAAGCCGTCTACGTGTCCTACTACCCCGACCTCGCAGCCCCAGGCGCGGCCGAGGTGATCTCCTCTTTCGCCGAGCTGGCCGTGGATCGTGGGGCGCGTCGCCTGGTGCTGCTCTCCGGCCGAGGTGAGATCGAGGCCCGCACCTGCGAGAAGGCGCTGACGGATTCGGGCGCCGACGCGACGATCCTGCGCTCGAGTTGGTTCAGCCAGAACTTCAGCGAGAGCTACCTTTTGGGCCCGGTCCTCGGCGGCCAGGTGTTCCTGCCGGCCGGCGACGTTCCCGAGCCGTTCGTCGACGCCGGCGACATCGCCGACGTCGCGGTCGCGGCACTCACCCAGCCGGGTCATGTCGGCAAGGTCTACGAACTGACCGGCCCCCGGGCGCTCACCTTCGCCGAGGCCGTCGTGGCCATAGGCGACGCCGCAGGCCGCGACATCGACTACGTCCAGGTGCCCGCCGCGGACTACGCGGCCGCCCTCGCCGCCGAGAAGGTTCCGGACAACGTGGTCGAACTGCTGATGTACCTGTTCACCACCGTCCTCGACGGCCGTAACGCGACACCAGGCGACGGCGTCCAGCGTGCGCTGGGCCGAACCCCTGTCGACTTCACCGACTTCGCCGCCCGCACGGCCGCCACCGGCACCTGGAACGTGGGGTGACCGACATGAACGTCAAAATTCTCCAGGCGATTTCGCTGTTCGGTGCATGCCTCACCACCGGGCTCGTGGCCGGACTGTTCGCAGGCTTCGCCTACGCCGTGATGCCGGGTCTCGGCCGTTCCGACGACCACACCTTCGTCGAGGCGATGCAGAAGATCAACGTCGCAATCCTCAACGGCTGGTTCATGCTCTGCTTTGTCGGCGGGCTGCTGCTCACCGTGGCGGCACTGCTCCTACACCTGCGATCCGGGAACGGCATGCTGCCCTGGATCATTGCCGCGGTCGTGCTCTATCTGGCGATGTTCGTGATCACCGGCACCGTCAACGTGCCCCTCAACGACGCGCTCGCCCGAGCCGGCGAACACCTCACGGATCCCTCCCTCGTGCGCGCGCACTTCGAATCCAAGTGGGTCACCTGGAATATCGTGCGCGCGCTCGTCACCACCGTGGCCTTCGCCGCTCTCGCCTGGGCGCTCGTGCTGCACGGACGTGCAACCGCGACGCCGACACCGTCGTCAGGCACCGACCGCTCCGCGAGTGCCCGCGCCGTCCAGGAAGCTGAGGCGCAGCCGGCTTGGCCGCGGGTCCAGTCCGAAGGCCGGAGCTGGGGCACGCCTCGGCGGTAAGCGTGGACCGTCAACTGCCGGCGGCCTGACTCGCCGTGACTTTCGCGGCCAACGCGGCGAGTTTGGCGTCGAGCGCCTGCGCGGCCGCACGCAGTGGCGGGTTCTCGTCGACGACCATGAGTGAGGACGGCTCGACGTAGGTCAGGCTGCTTCGGCCGTCCTCCTCTTCCATGAGCAGAAGCTCGACAGGGGCGAACAGTCCCGCTGTCACGTCATGACGAATCATCGTGATCGCGATCAGCGGGTTGCCGACGATCGCCCGCAGCGCCTTGCGGTCGATCCCGGCGAGCTTGATCCATCCTCCGTGGTCGATCAAGTCCATCAGCATGAAGTCGCTCGGACCGAGATGTCGTGTGACCTCTGCGGCGAACGATTCCCAATCCTGGAAGGTCGCCGACGGGAGATCCTCGATCACTACGGGCTTTTCGCCGACATCGGCGAGCAACGCGGCGACCAGATCGTCGTAGGATCTATCGCTGCCGAACCGTACCCGAACGCCCTCGAACGGGATCTCTCGAGAATCAGCGGTTGACATGCCGCCCTCCTTGACACCGGCGAACCCGGCGACCGCGTCTCGTGAACCTGGGCGCTGGGTGTGCGATCGATGAGCAGGCTGAGCAATTCGGGCCGACTGTAGTGTCCGCTGGCGTCCATGAACGCCTTGCGCTTGTCGATCAGCGCGAAGTCCAGATCTGCGATCACCTCACCTTCGCCCGAGCGCAGTGGCTCACCGAGTAGCTCGCCCTGCGGCGTGACGACAGCGGTGAAGCAGCCACCCGAGATCGGGCCCACTGGAGAGCCCGTGTCGGCCATGATCTGACCCTGCTGGTCGGGATCCAGCCAGGCGGTCGCAGCCACTACGAAGACACCTGACTCGAGCGCGTGATTGCGCACCTGGATCTCGCTCTGTCGAGCGAACAACTCGCCGAAGACAGATCCGGGGAACACCGCCGAATGAATCTGCTCGCCATCGGCGATCAGCGCGTATCGGGCGAGCGGGTTGTAGTGCTCCCAACAGGCCAACTGACCGATGCGACCCACCGCGCTCTCCACCGCGCGCAGTCCGCTTCCGTCGCCCTGGCCCCAAACCATGCGTTCGTGAAACGTCGGTGTGATCTTCCGGCGACGCTGGATCAGTGTTCCGTCCGCATCGAAAAGTAGTTGAGTGTTGAACACCGAGCCACCGTCACGTTCGTTCACGCCGACGGAGACCACCATTTCAGCGCGTCGTGCGGCGTCGCCGATCGCCTGAGTCGCCGGCGATGGCACGGTGACCGCCTGCCCCAGCAACCGCACATGCTCGGAGCTCATCGCGTAGGGGCGTTGTACGAACGAAAAGTACGGATAGTAGGGAACAACGGCTTCGGGAAATGCTGCGAACTGCACTCCCTGAACGGCCAGTTCGTCGATCTTCGCGACCACCCGCTCGACGGTGCCTTCGCGGCTGTAGAGCACAGGGCTCAGTTGAACCGCCGCAGCCCGGATAGTGGTCACAGGCGTCCATCTCCTCGTCGTGCATCACGCGATGAAGATCGTCACCACCGGTGGACCATCGACACCCGCAGTACGTTGCCAAGCGTACTTCCCAAGGGTCTCATAGTGATTTCGTCGATTGCCCGCAGTTCGAGGTGGTGGGTAGGCTTTCCGCACGGTCGGAGAGCGCGATTCGCGGGCCGTTTCGCTGCCCGATTTCACCCCGCTGCCGGATTCACGGAGGCGCCGTATGACGTACATGGGGAAGCCCTACTACCCGGTGTGGCTCGATAATCTGGCCGACGACGTCGCATTGGAGGCCGCGGCGATGGACGGCACCGCGATCGGTGCCGAAGATGTCCGTTCCATCTTGGTCAGTGCCCGCGAACTGTATGAGCACCAGGAGTTCAACTACGCCGGTCCTTGCGGCGAGAGCAGCTTTCTCGAGGACTACACCAGCTCGGTTCGCGGCATGTCCACCTACGTCGTCGTTCTGGTGACCTTCAACGCCGCCTGGCAGACTCAACGTGTCGTGGTGAACCACCGGCCGCGCAGCGCGATGCTGCAGTTCTCCCGATTGATGCTCGAGAGGTTTGCAGGCACGCCCCTCGCCAAGCATTGGGTAGGTACACCATAAGGATCGGGCACGAGTATTCCCGCGGGGGTGCCATGCGTATCAACGGATTCGGAGAAACCCGCGACCGGACATTCTCACGTCGCCAAGCCGGCAATCGGTCAGGATTCGGATGGCGCGCGTGCTGTGCGGCCTGCCGGGCGTCCCCGGTCACGTCACGAAATCGGTGACCGTCTTGTCCTCGGTGCCGGGGAATCATATCGGTCCGAGCGAATCTCGGATGAAAGGTATGCGCATGAAGATCGTCGTTATCGGTGGAACCGGGCTGATCGGCTCGAAGGTTGTGGCTCTTCTGAATGAACTTGGCCATCAAGCGGTTCCAGCCTCACCACGTACGGGGGTGAACACACTCACGGGTGAAGGAGTCGAGGAGGTGTTGCGGGGCGCGGACGTGGTGGTCGATGTATCCAATTCGCCGTCGTTCGCGGACGACGATGTGATGCAGTTCTTCCGGACTTCCACCGCGAACCTGCTGGACGCGGCCGCCCAGGGCGGCGTCGGACATTACGTTGCACTGTCGGTGGTCGGATGCGACCGGATGCCAGAGTCCGGGTACATGCGGGCGAAGGCCGCGCAGGAGGACCTGATCAGGGGCTCGAGCCTGCGATACTCGCTGGTGCACGCTACGCAGTTCTTCGAATTCGCCGGTGGCATTGCCGATTCCGCGACAACGGACGGCAAGGTGCGGTTGTCCGATGCCGGTGTGCAGCCGATCGCTGCCGAGGATGTGTCGGCGGTCGTAGCAAGGACTGCGGCAGACGCGCCGCTGAACGGCACCGTCGAGGTCGCGGGCCCCGAGGTACTCGGGATGGACCAGTGGATCGCCGCGGTGCTGACGGCCCGCTCGGATCCGCGCGAGGTCGTCACCGATCCGCAGGCGCGGTACTTCGGGGCGGTACTGAAGCGCGACAGTTTGCTCCCGGGAAGTGGCGCGCAGGTCGCAACCACCCGGCTGTCACAGTGGTTGGCGGGTCAGTAGCCCGATCGCGCTCGTGGTGCGCCCGCCGGTGCTGAGATCTCGCGGCCCGTCGATCGGCGGAACGTCGGTGCTGTCTGGTTCAATGTCGCCGGAATCGGACACAGGAGGGTGGGGACGCCATGGGGACCTGGGGCAGCGGCAACTTCGACAGCGACACCGCCGCCGATCACCTCTCGGACCTGACCGGCCGGCTCGTCGACGAGGTCACCAAGGCGATGTCCGGCGACCCGGTCGAGATCGAGCCGGACGAGTACTGGGGTGTTGCGGTGCCGTGCAACCTGGAGCTGCTCCACCTGATCGCGCAGCAGCACTATGTCGGGGTCAACCTGCCCGACCCCGGGACCATCGCCGACTGGAAGGACCGGTTCTTGGCTGTCTGGGACGGGACGATCGACGGGCTGGAGCCTCAGCCGGACTACAAGGAGCAGCGACGCGAGCGCCTCGTGCGGACCTTCGACCAGCTGGCCGAGCTGGCGCGGCACGAGGGATGAGGATGGCACGCAGTCTCGATGCGGGTCTGCGCGATTCCGAAGGTGAACTCGCGCCCACGAGCTTCGTGATCGCCCACGACGACTACCACGCGAAGTTCGTCGGGAGGGCCGCCGATGGCAGGCAGTTCTTCATTACCACCCCATTCAGCTCTGCGACGTACAGCCGCACCAGCGCCGAGTTCGTGGCGCGATACCTGTTCGACGCAGACGGTGCACTCGTCGACGCGACGATAGTTCCCCTCGGAGCCCGGCCTGACCTGGTGGCACTCCCGGGCAACGTGATGCAGTTCTCCGCCCAAACGGAAGCGCTCGAGCAACTCCTGGACCAAATCCAGCCGGTTACCTTCGAGAACATCGAGATATCCCCGTTTTCGATTACCGCGCACGGGCAGGAATTCGGTCTGATACTTCAAGGGCCGGACCCCGATTATCCAGACGATGACGACTGGCACTGGACAGTCACCGTGGAACCCGGCGACTACATGGCCTTCTATTCGCCCTGGGACAGTGGCGACTACGACACGTGAAGGACGCGTAGCACCTTGGTGGGGTCGTGTCCAGGTCCGCAGTGATACCGTCGTCGACCTCACGATGTGTCCGAGTCGAATTGACATCCGCACCGTCACGACGGAATAGTGTCCCGCCATGCGCATCGCACCAGCCAAGAAGAGCCGTGAGCGGCTCCGCGTTGGCTTGATCTGGGTGCAGAGACACACCCGCTGACGTCGTCGCGGATGAGCACCCCCGCTAGCCGCCCACATTCGGCTGCACACCACCCGGAGTCCCCGGGTCATTCGGGTCCATCCCGGCGCACCGGTTTCTCGCTGCGCACCCATCCGCGCGTCCGGACCGATCCACCGATGCGAGCTACCTCGTCCCGCCCGTCGTGAGAACCCCACGAGCAGAGGCGACGCACTCCGCAGCCTTCGCCACCGAGCCTCGCGCCCATCGGAATTCGGTCTCGACTGCACACATCCAGGGAACTGACTTGATCACCACCACAGACCTCGAAGTACGTGCCGGTACCCGGACCCTCCTCACCGCGCCCGGTCCAGCCCTGCGAGTACAGGCAGGCGACCGCATAGGTCTCGTCGGGCGCAACGGTGCCGGAAAGACCACCACGCTGCGCATCCTCGCGGGCGAGGGCGAGCCGTACGCCGGCTCCGTCGTCCGCACCGGTGCGCCCGGCTACCTCCCGCAGGACCCCAAGGAGGGCGATCTCAGCGTCCTCGCCAAGGACCGGGTGCTCTCGGCGCGCGGTCTCGACTCCATCCTGCGCGAGATGGAGAAGCAGCAGACGCTGATGGCCGAGCTGGCCGACGGCCCCGAACTGGACAAGGCCGTCCGCAAGTACGGCAACCTCGAGGAGCGGTTCTCGGCGCTCGGCGGGTACGTCGCGGAGTCGGAGGCCGCCCGGATCTGCCACAGTCTCGGCCTGCCGGACCGCATCCTCGCGCAGCCGCTGCGAACGTTGTCCGGTGGTCAACGCCGCCGCGTCGAGCTGGCCCGGATCCTGTTCGCGGCCTCGGACGGCTCCGGCGGCCGCTCGGACACCACGCTTTTGCTCGACGAGCCGACCAACCACCTCGACGCCGACTCCATCACCTGGCTGCGCGGCTTCCTGCAGAACCACGATGGCGGCCTCATCGTCATCAGCCACGACGTCGACCTGCTCGCCGACGTCGTCAACAAGGTGTGGTTCCTCGACGCGGTGCGCGGCGAGGCCGACATCTACAACATGGGCTGGAAGAAGTACCTCGACGCCCGCGCCACCGACGAGCAGCGCCGCCGGCGCGAGCGCGCCAACGCCGAGAAGAAGGCATCGGCGCTGCGCCAGCAGGCCGCGAAGCTCGGTGCCAAGGCGACGAAGGCGACCGCGGCACAGAACATGGCCAAGCGCGCCGACAAGCTGATCGCAGAACTCGACGACGTGCGCGTCGCCGACAAGGTCGCGCACATCCGGTTCCCGGAGCCGGCGCCGTGCGGCAGGACCCCGCTGGTGGCGGAAGACCTGACCAAGGTCTACGGGTCGTTGGAGATCTTCACCGGTGTGGATCTGGCGATCGACCGTGGCTCGCGTGTGGTGATCCTCGGACTCAACGGCACCGGTAAGACCACACTACTGAAACTGCTTGCGGGGGTGGAGAAGCCGGACCTCGGCGAGCTGGTCCCCGGGCACGGGCTCAAGATCGGCTACTTCGCGCAGGAGCACGACACCCTCGACGGCGACGCGACGGTGTGGGAGAACATCCGGCACGCCGCCCCGGACGCGGGGGAGCAGGACCTGCGTGGACTGCTCGGTGCGTTCATGTTCACCGGACCGCAGCTCGAACAGCCCGCCGGCACGCTGTCGGGCGGTGAGAAGACCCGTCTGGCCCTGGCCGGCCTGGTGTCATCGGCCGCGAACGTGCTGCTGCTCGACGAGCCGACCAACAACCTCGACCCGATCTCCCGCGAGCAGGTGCTCGACGCGCTCCGCAGCTACACCGGCGCCGTCGTCCTCGTCACCCACGATCCGGGCGCGGCCGAGGCACTCGACCCCGAGCGGGTGATCCTGCTGCCGGACGGCACCGAGGACCACTGGTCGCAGGAGTACGTGGAGCTGATCCAGCTCGCCTGACCCCGGCGGAATCGGGGTGGGCGGCGGGGGTTTCAGGCGGCAGCGCACTCAGGCGCTGCCGTCGAGCCCGCGGGACCTCGAACCTTCCGGACCGCCGTGATGGCCGCGGCGCAGCACGCCGCGCCGACCGCCATCAACGTCCAGAGCAGCGGCTCTCTGCCGCCGGTATCGCCGAATGCCATGAGCCCCAGGTTGACCGTGGCATGGAACAGGGTGGCGATGAGCAGGGTCCCGCTGCGGAAAGGGTCCAGGAGGACCGCCAACAGCACCGACATGGCAATCGTCGACAGGAGGAAGCCGACCGCATACGCGACCCCGGCCGCGAAGATCTGCACGTGCCACACTCCCCAAAACGTCCCGACCAGAACGCCGGTGACCAGTACGGAGTACCGGCTCCGCAGGTAGGGCTGCAGGAATCCGCGCCATCCAATCTCTTCGCCGCAGGCGCCGACACACTGTGCCAGGACGAGCAGTCCGACGGGCGCCGCCCCGGCGTGCACCGCGGAGAGGCTGACGCTGCCGCCGAGCGCGACCAACACCGCGGCGGGCAGGCCCAAGACCACCAGCACCGATCCGGCCGCGGTGGCCGCAAGGGCGGCGTCGGGCCGCCACAGACTCACCTCGAGCGGTGCAACCCGGCGGCCCCGCCAGGCGAGCAGGACCACCGCCACAGCGACCGCGGGTGCGAACTGCACTAGTTGGAGAAGCTCTGGATCGGGGCCCGTCGCGGACTGCATGGCGACAAGGGCGCCGCCGACGAGAAAGGCCACCAGCACGTACACCGCTGTCTGCGCCCACATCCGGGGTGGTCGGGAGGTCATGCAGAAGAGCTTTGCGCGGAGCCTCCGGGCGCACATCAACCCACGGTATCAACCGTCCCTCGTACTCAGGGGGCATCCCCGTTGAACACGACTGGCACGAATGGGTGAACCTTTCTACACCCGAGGTTCGCCTGGTGCCGATCGGCGATCGCGGTTGTTCGGTGGAAGGCCAGCCGCGAGCAATTCTGAGTTTGCACGTCGAAGATCACTGCCAGACGCGGACATAGTCGACGTACATGGTCGACGCCCGATCGAGTGGTGCGTCGGTGATCGATCCTTGTGCCCACTGCAGGATTTCCTGCGACAGGATCGGGAACCCGGCGACCGTACTGATCAACGCCGGATCCTTGACTGTGCGGACCGGCCTTCCGTCGTAACGGAATTCGAGCACTGAGGGGGACCAGCTCAGGCCGATCGTGTGATAGTGACCGTGCAATCCGGGAGCGTTCACACGCTGGGCGGACTTGATGTGGCCTGCACCGTAGCCGCCGTAGTGGACAGTGGCCGTGTATTCGTCGCCGGCGAAGTTGCTTTCGATCAGGTCGATCTCCGCACCGCCCGCCGCACTGCGAGCGCCATCCGCCAGTCCACCCGACGCCTGTAGCCAGGCTGCGGAAAGATGCCCCTGGGTGGGAGGGAACAGGATTCGGAATTCGATTGTGCCGTAAGTGAAAGCGAACTTACCGTGGCTGTCGATACGGCCACCGGCATAGACGCCGTTGCCAAGCGCGGCAATATCGATCGCCAGATTGCTCTCGGCGACACGGACCGAGGACGGCTTGTACCACCAGCGGACCCCATCGGTCCGCGACGGTTCGGTGCGTTCTTCGTCGCGGACGGTCCATTTGGTGGGATCCAGGACTGAACCGTTGAACTCATCACTGAAAACCAGCGCCCCGTGGCCGACACCACCCAGCGGCTGGGCATCGACGGGAGTGGTGGGATCCACCAGATCGAGTGCGGTACCCGTCCCGGACGCCAGCACCCCCGCAACAGGTCCCAGCACGGCAGCACCGGCTGCGACCCCGAGCAGGCCGAGCGCGCGCCGACGAGAAACTGCGTCACCGAGCGTCCTTCTGCGCATGGCGGCCGAACCTACCACCCGGCCAGACGACACGACCGCGGATGTCGGAAACACGCAGACGGCCAGCTCGAGCTTCCAGGCTCGAGTCGTCTGTCTGATCTGAGGCTCCCGACGGCAACGGGAGGGTGTACTGATGAATCCCCTTCCGAAGCCAGTGAAGCTGCCCGATGGTCGACTGGAGGCGCGCGTACTTGACGTGTAGGCCTGACCACACAAAGTTGGGTCAGTCGGGACTGCCGCACGATCGGGTGACAGGTTCAGTCACCCGATCGCGGAATCGCCAACAGAAGAGGGAATGACATGGTGCACACGATCAGTCGGGTACCGGTGACGACCGCAAGGCCGTCGCTGCGTACGCCGTGACATCAGGGGACGACCACGTCCGTCGAAACCGGAATGCTGGGTGGTCGGTCCGCATGGTGAGCCGAACCCGTCCCGGCCCGTACCCACATGTACGAACATCGGCCGGGTGCTCGTGTTGCTCGCCGGTATGTACCGACTCACTGTGCCGCTCTGCCCGGTGTCGAGGTTCTGCCAATCGATGATCGCAGTCGCGTCGCAGGCCAGGGTCGTCGACGCCCACTCGCCCAGCGGTGAGAAGCCTTGCGAGATCCGCAATTCGATGGAATGGACTGCCCCGCGAGCGGCGGAGTACTCCCACAGGGGTCCGTCGAACGCCGTCCCGGAGGCGGCCAGCATGCCGGCGCAGATGCCGTTGCCCAGCGTCCACACCGGGGCCATTCCGACGTCTGTCGTGGCGCACGTTCGTGGTCCTGCGTTCGACCACCCGAGCTGACAAGGATCAGCGGCGCTGGCTACGCCCGGCGCCACAACGAACATCGCAGCACCCATGAGCCCGGCAACCGCGGCTGAAGCAAATCGATGTGAAGTTTTCATGCTGCGATCATCCTCCTGTTTGCCGTATTCATTACATCGGGCCAGTATTGCGCGGATCCTGCTGCGCGGCCACGGTTCTGAATCTTCGTGCACGGCCTGACGGCCCGTCGCGACGAACTCGCCGAGCTTGTAATGCTGATGTGTCCGCCGCCGATGTTCCTGGCGTTGGGACACAGGGGGTGTCCTTTGTCAGAGTTCGGGGCGATCCGGGAATCAGGGGTGGGTATGAGGACAGCTGCTGCACTGTGGTTGGTTGCAGTTGGTCTGGTGGTTGCCGGTTGTGCTGATGGCAGCACGCCGGCCGACGGGGAAGGTGCATCCTCCGCGACTACGACCGTCGAGGCGTCCGCCCAGCGGCTTCTGCGAGCAGTCCTTCGGTTGCAGCTCTAACGCCGCCTGCGGACACTGTTTCCAGTGCTTCTTCGGGAGCTGAAAGCGCAGCGGCCGAACCTGGCGAGGCTCACTCCGATTCGCATGCGGGTACCGAGCAGTCGTCGGGAAGCTCGCACGTACCGGCTGCGCAGGGAACTCAATGGCCTGGCCCCAACAGGTCCGGGTCAGCGCCCTCACCAGAGTTCCCCACGACACTTCCCGAATGGACACTTTCCCAGTCCTGGACGGGCATGGTCCGGGCATTCCAGGGGGAGTGGACGGTGGCACCGGGACCGGACAACATGCCCTACACCGCACCGCAGAATCACTGCGACAGCGGTCGCATCCTGGTTCGATGGCGCGCACTGAACCCCAACGCGACCGTGATCGCAACGGACCAGGGTCGACGGGAAGACCCGAACATGGTCACGGCGAACGCCGGGTGGATGGACCTGGATGCTTGTCACGTTCCAGCGTTCCAGTTCGCCGCCAGCACTGATGCAAGCAATCTGACCGACGTCACGGTCGCGATCGAGCAATGGTCACCGGCTCCCTAGGGACGTCGCCGGGCCAGACCGATCGCATCGCAGCTTCCGCGCCGCCGCCTAACGCCTCGCGACCATCGCAGACGAAGCGCCCGAGGACGCCCAGTGCGAGCCCGCAACGTGCTAACTGCCCTATGTTGCATCACAACCGCGCGTAGATTCTGCCACCATGGAGCTCGAATGGCTGCCGGTCCGTGAGTCGTCCGCACAGCGGGTCTGGCGGGAGGTCCTGCGGCCGATCGCCGCCGAGATGCAATCGACTGCGGGTGACCTCGCGGAGCGGGCGGTTGTGCGAATGCAGGCCGAGTCGCCGGAGTTGTTCGCCGACGCCCAGACCGTCGAGGAGCACCTTGTCAGCACGGAGGCAAGTCTTCGGCAGCTCGCTCAGATCATCGAAGCCGGTGGGGATCCTCGCCGGACCGAGCTGCCACCGTCGACCGTGGCGATTGCCAGATCGGGGGCGCAGCGGCAGGTCGCGCTTGCGGATCTGATGCGGTTCTATCGGCTTGCCCAGGAGCGGGTGTGGCAGTGGATGTTCCCCGCATCATCGCTTCCGCTCGAGACGCGGGCGAGCAGGCGACGGCGCTCAACCTCACTACGGGCTGGCTTTTCGCGTACACAGACGAGGCGATGCGGCGGGTGGAGCAGGCCTACGAGATCGAACGCGAGGCGTGGTCGCGTGGATCCGCAGCGGTCACGGCGGCGGCCATCGAGGAGATCCTTGGCGGGCGTGAACGCGACTGCCAGCGGGCGTCGACACGGTTGCGCTATGACGTGAACCGTCACCATGTCGGTGCCATCGCGTGGGTTGAATCGGTGTCGGAGGATGGTGATGCGCAGCCGGTGCTCAGCGCCGCGCTTGCGGGTTTCGCGCGTGCGGTTTCGGCTGAGGCGACACTGATCCATCCCATGAGCTCGCTTGCCGTAGCGGGCTGGGTCAGCCGCAGATCGGGTTTCACGATGGACGACGTCGGGGCCGTGCGGGGCGCCGATCGAATTCCGGACCTGTTGGGCGGCGTGCGGATCGCGCTCGGTGAGCCGGGGCGTGGTCTCGAGGGTTTCCGCAGTACCCACATCGAGGCGACCCATGCCCAGCGGGTTGCGTCGTTGGGCGGGCCGCGTGGGGGAATCCTCACTCGCTATCGGGACATTGCGGTCGCTGCGCTGGCTACTGCAAATCGGGACCACGCTCTGGCGTTCGTGACCCGCGTGCTGGGCCTATTGGCAGTCGATGACGAGGCCACCCGCAGGCTTGCGACCACGTTGTCGGTGTATCTGGAAGAGAACCGGAGCCGCGTTCGAGTCGCGGAGCGACTCACCGTCCACCCGAACACGGTCAGTTACCGGGTCCACCAGGCCGAGGCGATCCTCGGTCGCAGCGTCGACGTCGACACCCTCGATCTTCGGGTTGCCCTGGCGATGTTGTCCGCACTGCCGGGCCTGGCGCGTCCCCGGCCGCCGGCACTGTGACACGAGCACAGCTGGCACTCCGAACGTTGTCGCGATGTGCCGAGAGAATGTGATCTGGGTCTCCTACCGTCTTGTGGCAGCGGCCAATCGGTGCGCACACCAGGAAGGGAACTGCCATGAGCCGGTTTGACATCACTAAGACGAACGTCGCGGTCGAGCGATTGATCGAGCAGACGCAGAACCCGAGGCACCTGTTCATGCTCCATGCCTACAACCGGCACCGCTACTTGGAGATGGCCGGACGCTTCGAGGAGATCTTCGAGCCGGAGATGACGGTGGAGAACCCGGTCTATCGATTCGAGTACTTGGGGCAGAAGTTGCGGCTCGAAGGGGCCGAGCAGGTGAAGGCTGTGGACCGGGCGTGGAGCGAGACCGACCAATGTGTCTTCTACGCCGAGGATGAAGAGGTCGCGGTCAGTGACCACATGATCATCTCGCGGTCCATTATGTACCAGCAGACCGCTGGCGCCGAACTTGCTGAGGGGTTTCCTGAAATCGACCCGGACGCAATGTACTTGGCCCGGGTCGCCAACGTGATGGTGTGGCCCTACGACGACCGCTGCAGATTGATCGGCGAGGACGTGTGGGAGTACGAAACGTCCGAGCGGGAGTTGATCAAACTCGCCCCCGAAGAGGTGCTCACGGTGGACTACGTCTCATCGAGGAATCACCTCGGTCGTCCGGCGAGCTGAAGGACTTCCTTCCTCGAGATCGTCATCGCTTTGGGTGGACTTGAAGTCCAGCAGCAGATCGGTCATCCCGGCGACCCCCGGACGTCGAGATGTTGCCGCTCCGCATCCCCCAATGTTCTTGCCCCTGAAAGGCTCTCTCACCAGCTCTCCCAGACGAGAGATGTCGACGCGACCCATCGCGGCTGACCGGCCGATACCTACCCGCACGATGAGCGGAACGGCGATCGAGCATGCAACACAATCCGGGGAACGACGCGGCCGTTGCGGACGGCCGAGGTGCCCGCAAGGTGGTGCCTCGCGGCCGGCTCGCGGACTGGGATCCCGCTGGCCGGACTCGCTCGGCGCTCGAGGTGCTCTTCTCCCAGCACGCCGAGCGCGACGCGAGCCTGCTGCCGATCCGTTACGGCCGTCCCTGATGCCCCAGCGAAGCCCACGACGCCAACGAGCCAGGGCCGCCCGAGCGCAGCGGTGATGCGGGCGCCGGATTGTTCGGGCTCTGTTCGTCATTGACCGCCTCGAAGGTGTTGTTGAGCGTGTGCATCGCGAACCGCACCACCACGCCGTTGAGAATCGCGATACCGAGCGCCACCACGAGCAGCACCGCCACCACTGCCGAAACCCGCGGCGGGGCAACACGGTTGAGTTGTCCGATCTCTACCAGAACGAACAACACACGACCCATGTGGAAATCGGGGCCGTCGCCGATCTCGGTCTCCTTGGGGAAGCGGCTCGGCTATAGCATCCGAGATCATCGAACACGCCCCTGTCAGTGTGGCCCTTTATTCCATTTGTTCGACCCATTGGGCCCGCGATGGCCCCGGTTCGAACGGCTCGCTGAAGTACTGCGTCTCGCGGACCACCTCACCGCCCTCGAATTCCATAATGCTGACCACGTAAAACGGTTGTCCGTCATACGTCAGGACGAGTTCGCTGATCCAAAGATCGCCGCCACCAAGCATGCGTCGCACGGTGAAGCGCTTCGTGCTTGGCTGTGCGACGCGCGACGCCTGAATGTTGGCCCTACCGCGGATGCGCTCGCCGGATTGCGGATACTCGAGAACTGCATCAGCCCGATAGATTTGGTGCTCTGCCGCAAAGTCATTGGCGTCGGAGGCTGCCCAGTGGCGCCGCAACGCGCCCGAATATCGTTATCACCCAATGCCATCTTCCCTCCCAGTGGATGCAACGCTCTGTTATTGGGGGCGGGGCTCGACATGGCTGTCGAGCCTGCAGTGTAGCCCTCTCAGAATCGGTTTGTGTTGCTCGTGTGGTGGGAGAACATCTGTGGTGGGAGAACATCGCGCCATACCTACGGCACGCTCGGCATTGCAAGCATAGAGGGGAAGGGGTGACAATCAACATGGTCAGAGACACTGAGTTCGGGATGTCGCCTGGCTCACGACGGAGGGACACTGATGAGTCGTGTTGCCGTGATCACCGGAGCCAGTCGAGGAATCGGCGCGGCAACCGCACTGGTCCTCGCGGAGCAGGGGTTTCGGGTGGTCGTCAACTACCGGTCCAGTGCCGAGCAAGCAGACGAGGTGGTCAGGGTCGCGTCCGCGGCTGGCGGCGAGGCAGTGGCGATTCGAGCCGATGTCACCGAACCCGACGATGTCGCCGCAATGGTCGACGAAACCGAAGGGCGGTGGGGGCGGGTCGATGTGCTCGTGCACAACGCTTTGATCCCATTCGATGTCACCTCGTTCGCTGATCTGAGCTGGGAACAGCTCGGCGGCAAGCTGGACCGCGAACTGCGCGCCGCATTCCTGCTCACCAAAGCTGTTGTGCCGGGGATGGTTTCCCGTGGTTACGGCCGACTGGTGTATCTCAGCACAGGGTTGTCCGCCGTCCGCGCGAAGGCATGATCACGCTGGGTACCGCGAAGGCGGCACTGGACCAGTTCGTCCGGTTCGTTGCACTCGAGATGGCGCCGCGTGGGATCACCGCCAACCTCGTCGCGCCCGCGACGGTGGCCGAAACCAAGGCGAACGAGCAGCTGACGGCGCAAGAAGTGGATCAACTCGGCGCAACCAACCCGATGGGGCGCCTGGTGCGTCCCATCGAGGTGGCCAAGACGGTGGCATTCTTGGCAAGTGAGGATTCCGGTTTCACCACCGGGCACTACCTACCGGTCAACGGCGGGCTTGCCATGGATTGAAACAGGTCCCGCCGCTGGGGAAGTCAGCGGATCAGGAGAGGGGTTTCGGCGATGCAGAGCATCGACCTGGCCTATGTAGGCCATGGCCTCCACGAGGAACTGATCGCCTATGTTGCCGACCAGGAGGGCTGCTACGAGGACGCGGGTGTCCACGTCGCCATCCGCGACGGCGTCGGCTGGGAGACAGAGCGTCTGCGCCGCGGCGCGACGATCGGTCTGGGTCGGACCCTGTTGTCGCGGATGACCGACGGCATCGGTTGGACAGTGCTCAGCGTCAACACCCATCGCCCGTTGTTCTGGTTTCTCAGCAGCGCCTCGGTGACATCCATGGCCCATCTTCGCGGGCGCCGCCTGGCAGTCCACGCCGCCCACACGGCCCCCGGCTGCTTCGCCCGGATCGTCCTGCGCAAGCACGGTCTGGACCCGACCGTGACCTGGAATGTCTGGCGCGGCATCCGGGTGACTACCAGATGGACCTGCGACGCCTTCGGGACGGCACGATCGACGCAGCCTACGTGGGCAGCACGCTCTCGCCCGAACAGGTCGCCGAGGAAGAGGGTTCCACCTGCTGGCCTGGGTCGGCGATCACTTCCAGATCCCGACCGTGGGCGTCGCCGTGGACCCGTGCATGTCCCGCTGGACAGCCCCGCCCTGCAGGCCCTGGTGCGCGCCAACCAGCGGGCGCTGCGGACCCTTGACGAACAACCCGCCCTGGCCGTCGACTACATCGCCTCGTTTCTCAACCGGCTGACGCGTGAGGAGGCGCAGCAGTACTACGAGCGCTACATCGGCCCATACTTCACCCCCGACGGCCGGGTGGACCTCGACATCGCGCAGCGAGCAATCGACTCGGTCGCGGCCGAGCTCGGCGTCGAGGCGGTAGACGCCAACACCGTCTACGGGCCGTCCGCATGAACGTCAGCGCCGTCCGAACGCGCGACTCGTCTGCGTCTGGTCAGCTCGACGGCTTCCGGACACCCGACATCATCGGCCGCCGCAGGTCATGACAGATAGCCACCCCTCCACAATGGAATCGATGGATCAATCAGGCGGAGTGCATCAGTCCCGACACTGCAGGCGCTGAGATGCCAGTCCCGCCCATGCCGGTCACCGCGGAATACCGTGCCTCAATGCCCACAACGCTGTGCCGCACACTCCGATACGGAGCCCTCGCCCTCGTGACGGTGCTCGCCACCGGGGTCCTCTGCACGATGTTCGTCTACCACAGCATCAACATCTTTACCCCACCCGAACGGATTGAATCCCTCGGCAGGACATACACACTCAGCTGCAACAACCACGCCGGCTACAGCCGCGAAGGGATCGACCAGCGACACCACACGCTCACCACCACCTTGGAACAGGTCGGCTGCCTCTGGCCCCGTCACCCCGCCTACCAATTCCAAAACGACCTGATCCGAGGCCAAGCCACCACCACCGCCTACCTCAAACGGGGCGACCGCCACATCCCCTACAGCCTCTCCGGCGCCCCTAAGCCTCCACACGCATCACACCGGATCGAACCTCCGGGCCGACGCATCATGCTCAAGGACTCGGACCAGCGTCATCGCCACGGGATCTCGTCGCTGGAACCCGCGATCGTGTACGGATACTCATCGAACGGGACAGGAAGCCCAACAAGAGCGTCGGCTGATGCAACGACGATCTCTCCCTCCGGATCGATCAGAACAGCGCAAGTGGCCTGCAGAATCTCGTGGATGACGTCCCATACCTGATCGCCCGAGGAGCGCACGAAGCCGAGCGACGCAATCGACCGCCCATCGTCCGTCAGACCGACGGAAACGTCGGTGTAGCAGCCCGACTCGAAAAACAAACGCACATCCCCGGAGTCCAAAGAGCCTTCGACCCAGTACTTGCCGAGCACCTTCTCCGCAGCGGCCCGATCCATCGAAGCATCACACCCATCGGAGAACCGCACCACGTACACGAACCACGACATCCGCTCACCATAAATGCCGTTAGCCCTGGGCCGCAGACGAGAAACCGCGGTCGCTGCACCCAACGCCGGGTGCAGGGGCCCATCAGCATCACGCGAATACGATCGGCGACACTGACGACCGGGAGACCCGGCCCGGCAACCACGGGCCGGGCCTCGCACTTGTGTCAGACCGAATCGAACCTCGCAGCCGACACCCACGATGACGACGGCGCGGACGAGTGGTCGAAGGCCCGAAAGCCCCTGGTCCGAGGCCTTGGGTCATACTGCGGGTGTCGAAGCGCCGTGGCTAGGTGAGCTCCAGGCCGCCGTCGACGGTGAGGACCTGCCCGGTGAGCCAGATGGCGGCACGGGCCGGGGGCCACGGCGTTGACGCGGATGCTGTCGGCGGCCAGCTCCAGGGCCCATGTGCGGGTGAGCTGATACTCGAGCAGCTGGCCGACGGCCTCCCCAAGATCGCGTCGTCGACGAAGGACACCGGCGGGCCGAGCAGCTTCTGGGCCGGTCGCCGGATGTGATGCCGGAAATACACTCCGGTCACAGCCGCATCGCTCGCCATGATCGTGACCGGGCCCGGTGCCGCGGTGTCGATCACCGTGTGCCGAATAGTCATCCGCTTCCCCTATCTCTCGTTCTCACCAGGCAGACGCTCACCGGGCACCGAACATGAGAAACGGATTCCAGCGGTGTCACACCATCGCTGCGGGGTCAGCGGGTCGTGTTCCACGCCTTGTGGACGAATTCCAGGCGGTTGCCATCGGCATCGCGAACATTGGCGGCGTAGTAGCCGGGTGCGAAGTAGGTTCGGTCGGCCGGTTCGCCTTCGTCGATGCCACCGGCCCTGACGGCAGCGGCGTACGCTGCGTCGACCATCTCGTTGCTGTCACAGACGATGCCCACATAGAGGCCCGTCTCGCCGGATACACGCCGGCGCAACCAGATACTCGAGCCGACCCTTGCCCCGGAGATGTAGTCGGCGTCACCGATGCCGAAGAGGTCCGGCACGCCGTCCGGACCGTCTGCGGCGGTGTAGTTCCCGAACGCGCGCCACCCTGCGGGGCCGAGGGCTTCGAGGTAGAAGGCCAGTGCCCGGTCGATATCGGTGACGGAGATGTAGACGTGGTCGATCACTGTTCGCTCACTTTCCATACGGCGGTGTTCGCCTGGGCGAACTCGTCGAAGGTTCGTACGGGGTGGCCGATGATCTGTTCGACAGTGGTGTCGGGTCGGGCACCGTTGCCCGCCGAGATCGTCTCCGTCTGAACGGACCGCGTGAGTTCCCGCCCGATGAGGACTGTTCCCGCTGCTCCAGGCTGGTTACGCCCCCTGACAGGATCTCGCGGCAGCGCGGATCACGTCGATCACCAGGCTGGGCTGGGACAGCATCGGAACGTGGCTGCTGTCCGCCTCGTAGGTGCTTGCGTCCATGCGTTCGGCACAGAAGCGCTCCAGTTCGGGATGCACGGTGCGGTCGTTTCTGCCCACGATGTACCAGCTCGGCTTCGATTTCCACGCGGTGCCCGCGACCTGCTGCTCGAAGAGATCTGCGGCGGGCACCCCTTGAGTCGCCAACACGAGCTGCTGTTCCTGTTCGGAGAGATCACCTGCGAAGCATTCGATACCGTCCGATCGCAACCAGATCCGACCCTCTGCGATCTCGACGTGCGCGAACACATCCGTCGTGGGGAACTTGGCCTGCAGGCTCTGCGACGTCTCATCCTCGTCCGGGGCGAGCGCGGCGATGTACACGAGCCCCGCGACACGGTCATCGGTTCCCGCTGCCGTGATGACGGTGCCACCGTACGAATGCCCGACGAGGATTGCCGGGCTTCTGACCCGCCCCAGAGCCCGCTTGACCGCAGCGACATCGCCTTCCAGGGTGTCGAGGCTGTTCTGCGTGGACACCACCTCGTGCCCTTCTGCCTGCAGTGCCGGTATCACCTTGCTGAAGCAGGACCCATCGGCCCACAAGCCGTGGGCGAATACGATGCTCGGCATGGTCGGCGTCGACATGATGCGCACCCTTCCTCGGCGCGAATCAACCGGATCCGCTCCGGACTAGGTTTGTTCTCCGTCGTCTCACCGTGGCGGCCGGATCGGCCCCACAGACACCATCGTCCTCCCACGACCCGCAGCGGGGCCGCCGTATCGGTATGCGAGCTCGGCAGATCCACCCCGGCCGTACCCCGAATGACCGTGATGCCCAGTCGGCACATCAGACGAAAAATCGGTGTCGGCGCGAAGGTTCTCGAATGTCCCTCTTGAAGAAAGGAAAGAAAAGAGGACTGCTCAGAGAGAAAGAGCGAGAGATAGAGAAGAGAGAAGAAGAGTGTTCACCTATGCCGGTTCGCCTTGGGCTGTAGGTGAACTGGATAGGTCGACCGGTTGGTGATCACACTTAGCGAGGGCTCCTGATCACACGCTGATTGGAGCCGTTCGATTCTGCGAGCGTCAGCGGTCACTGCGGTCGGGTTGGCCCGCTCCTGGGCCGGAGGAGCTCCCGCCGGCTTCCCGGCCCAGCTTCAGAGCCATCGGGAAAACTGGTCGCGAGTAGACGAGCACAGCCGGTCGCCGGACCGGGCAAGACCGGCCTGCCGTCGATCGGTGGGGCACCCTCGTCCGGCCATACTGCTGGCCGCAGTCCCGGGGAAGGACCGCGACCAGCGATGACGCGACTGACCTAGCCGAGGTGCTCGCTGGCGGATTCCACGGTCTGCTTGAGGAGGCTCAGGCCGTGGTCCATGACGGCGCCCATAGGAATGGTGAGCTCGTCCGGTTGCACGTCGTGGATCCATACGAACCGGCTGCGGCCGTCCCCATGCGGGAGGACTTGCATCGACGCGTTGTCGTGTGTCGGCTGCATGGTGTCGCCGATGATGGAGAAGACGAGACGACGGCGCTCATCGTCGAACGCGATGAGCCGCTCCCGCGCCACGGTCCCGTCGGCGAACGTGACGACCCTGACGTCGGGTTCCTCGAGCCGGCTGTCGGTGACGAAGCCGGGTGCCATCCGGACGGGCCCGTCGGTGAAGTCGCTGATGATCGCCCACACGGCCGCGGGGTCGGCATCGATGATGATCTCTTTCTGCACGGAGGCCATATCTGTCTCTTCTCTGGCGTGGGGATGCAGGGATCGTGAAGTTGATGTGCGCGTCTATGCGGCGACGACGCAGAACTGGTTGCCCTCGGGGTCGGCCAGCACGACCCACCCGTCGAAGCGCCCCACTTCGGTCGCGCCGAGGGTCCGAATCCGGTCGACCTCGCCCGCCAGGTCATCGGCGAACAGGTCCAGATGCAGCCGATTCTTGCCCTCCCGGCCTTCGGGCACGACCTGCAGGGACAGGCCGGCGCCGGTCTTGTCCGAGTCCTCCAGATAGGTGGTGCCTTCGTCCGAGGACGCGACCTGGTACCCCGTGACTGCCTGCCAGAAGGCGGTGCTACCTGCCAGGTCGTTCGTATCGATACAGATGTTGCCAATGCTGACGCTCACCAACGAGCCCCTCTCATCTAACTGACGTATCGGTTACGCCAGTTAGGTAACCTACCATCGCCACTAGCCGGGTAGGCTGCGAGAAGTGAAGAATGAGCGGACTGCCGATCTTGTGCCGGACCTCGCAACCGGGACGGCGCCGATGCCGCTGCGCACGATCGAGAAGTTCATCAACACCCGCCGCCGCGACAGCGACGAGATCGCAACCCCGCCACAGCTGGCGAAGTGGTTGCACGCTAACGGCCTGACACCAGTCAAGACGGTGGTGAACGCCGAGCAGCGCGACCGTGCCGAACGGATCCGCGAGGGACTACGCGCGCTGATCGCCGAGAACAACACCGAGCCGGTCTCGAGCCCACGCCCAGACGGCCTCAACCCCGCCGCTCGTGCCGAATTCGCCGAACTCACCCGAGACTTCCCGTTGATGCTCGACGTGACCGTTTCCCCGCCCCGGCTGGTCGCCTGCGCCCGGACGCCGGTAGAGGCGGCGCTGGCCAGGCTTCTCGCTATCGTGGCTGAGGCTGTGGCCGAAGGTACGTGGACGCGGCTCAAGGCCTGCCGGGAGCCGAGCTGCCGATGGGCCTACTATGACCACTCTCGGAATCGCCGCCGGACCTGGTGCTCCATGGACATCTGCGGAAACCGTGCCAAAGCCCGCGCCTCCCACCACCGCAAGTCCACCGCGCCCTTGACCACAGGCCGGTCCATCAACTGATAAACCACGGCGGCCGACCGGTCTCACGCTGCGTCCAGGGCGTATATGGGGCCCTTGCCCTTCTTCGAGAGGACTCAGATCACGGAGTCAGCCCCAGCTCGCGCTGGCGCGTGGATGCCGCCGGGACCATCGGGGTCGGACAGCCGGCAGCTCGCGATCCGGTGAGCCGGAAACTGGGCCACTGCAGGTAAACGTCATAATCCCGGTTGGCGGCAAGCATTTTCAGATGGAGTTGGCCGACGCTGTACTCCTCGGCCGGCTCGTCGTCAGTGTCGAGGTAGCGGCGGCGGATCATCTCGCTGACTTCGCCAGCCATTGCCCTCGTTCCAGCTCGGCTGGTCTCTGATTCGGATTCAGCGTGAGGGGTACTTTTGGGGCGGGCTCGCCTACGCGGCTCGAGGTCGCGCTCGAACTCGATTTCATCCCGAAGCTGGATCTTGTAGTAGCCCACGTCGGGGATGTCCGGCTTCAGGGTCCGTCTCGCCTCGTCCACTGCGCCGCATCGAACGGCCGACAGGTGGAAGCCGCGCCGCTGGTAGAACTGCATCGAGTCGAGGTTGTCGTTCGTAGTGACCAACCACAGTCGCGAACAGCCTTGTGCACGGGCGGCTTGGGCGATGCGTTCGATGAGTGCGGTGCCGACGCCGCCCCATTGGCCGGATGCGCGCATGTTCACGATTTCGCAGTTCGTGCCGTCGATGTCGTATATCAGCACCCCGACCGTCTCGTCGTCGGTCAATGCGATCAGGGCCGGGCGGTCGCGTGCGTCGATCAATTCGCCGCGCCGGGCGATCTGGGCGGTGTGCTGCGCCTGGAGGAATGACGTCAGGCGTGGCTCTCCTGCGGGTACCGCATAGATGTCGACCATCGTCCCTATTTTCCTCGCCCCACCGAGGCTGGACCAGGGTGGATCTTCGGGTTGGGTCAGGATCACATGTCCAAGCCGCCGTTGACACTCCACACCTGTCCGGTGATGTAGGAGGAGGCGTCGGCGGCCAGGAAGTGCACGACCCGTTGCGTCTTCCTCGGGCCGTCCCGCCCGGCCGGCGGGGTCGATCCAGCGACGACGGCGAAGTTCGCGATGCATCAGGCCGGGTAGGGGCTGGTGATCGGCAGGTCGAGCAGTGGGCAGGCGCTGGTCCTTCGCCTGATCGAGATACAGACACTTGAGGGCCGGTGGATTCAACCGGGGACTGCCCACGACCGATGAGGCTGGGCTACGAACACCCGACCGTGCATTGCAACCGCCGACGGGCCGACGATCCGTGCGCGTGCTGCAAGACCGTCACCATCCGCGACGAGGACCAACCCAGAACCCACATGCCGTTTCCGCACGGAACCAAACAATGGTTTGCGTCGTATCACCGCAGAGTGCCAAGAAAATGAGATTCGTGCGAACAACGAACCGATAGGTGAACTCAACGGCATCTGATGGGTGAACACCCTAGGCAGAGAGAGAGAGAGGGATGTTCACCAATGGCGGATCGTGGTGGGCTGCATGCGGATTGGATAGGTCTACCGGTCGGTAATCACGCTTAAGGAGGTCTCCAGATCGCGGAAGTCTGGAAGAGCTCCAGACTTAGTAGGTCCGGGTGCGCTCGAGCCCGGTATAGGCCACCTTTCCCGGATTGAATGCAGGACGGGTTACCGGGACGCCTGCGCCGGCCGCTGGTCGAGGTCGTCCCGACGCTGTGCCGCGTGGAGGGCGGCGAGGTACGCAGCGGACCTGCCAGCACAGATGACCGCCTGCGCCCAGGAAATCCGAGGCGACGCGGCGTGCCGACATGGGGATCGGACAGATGATGGACCTGCGCTCGGTTCATTCTGCAAATCCCAGCCGGATCGTGTCCAGCTTCTGGGTACCCTGTGGGGCCGCCGCCAGCATTTCCAGTTCGGTGGGGACTCTACGCCGAACTTCCGCAATGCCGCTGTGGTCTCCGCGGCGATCCGGCGGCCCGATTCGAATGCGGGTGGGTACGACCGCTCGAACGGCTCAGCTCCCGGAAGATGAATTTCCAGACCCGCACTTTCGTCGGCGAACCAACCTCGAACGAAGGTTCCGGGTTCCTCGGCCACCCGAAGTACCCACAAAACCTCGGTCGCATACGGAGCGAGCAGCGCCAGGTCACCCGCGAGCGACGGGAACAATTCAGCGATGTAGTCGTCGAGCATCGACCACGTCTCCGCGTCCGGTTCCGGGACCCACCAATCCCGGGTCCCGAAGCGAACTCCGTCGGCACCAGTGGTCACCCGCCAACTCCCCTCCGGGTAGCAGTCATCCCACTTCCACTCCCAGTACTCCCGCCCCTCGACGGCCGCGGTCGGCGCTGCGGTGAAGCGCAGCCAACCACCGGAGGTCGACAGCGTGTAGGTGACGTCCGCTCCGCGCCAGATCGCCTGCGCGTCAGGGCCTCCGACGACAGGCGGTGGACCGAGCAACTCGACGCACGACCGGAGTGCGGCAGCGTAGGCCTCCGGCACGACTCGCGATGACAGCGACTGTGACAGTTCCAGTTGCGAGTACTCTCCGAAATCCCACCGGTCGGCATCAAACTCCGCAGTCCTCGTGGCGTGCAACGAGGCCCACACCGCGTCCCCGTTCAGTTCGGCTACCAGATCCTCTCGGAACAGGCGTCCTTCCCCGATGTCGATCGGCCACCCGACCGCCTCGAACAACGGATCCAGATCGGAGCGGGACCACGACCCCAAGTGCGCGTTCGCGATGTGCGGTAGCACGGCCAGGAACGGCGCAAAATCAGTGCGCTGCTCATCCTTTTCCCGCCATGTTTCAACCGACCTGTGCGCTTCAGGGCTGAGCAGGCGGTAGTACACGCTATGCGTCCAACGGTGCAGTTCGACAACCACCTGCGGCAACACCCAGACGAGATACCCGGTTTCCCCGTCGATATCCGAGTCAGGCTCGCTCCACGCCTCGATCAGATCCATACGAAGGGCAGCGAACCCCGTCCGCAATGCCTCGCGCTCCGCATCGTCGACCGAGTCGTGGCGGATATCCGCGATATCAACCCACACGACATCGAGTTCGGTGCTCGTCGCCAAGCGTATCTTCGCACCACGCAACTCGATCGGGGCGAGCAGGCTCTGCAACTGCTCGACATTACTGGCCGACCACGACCATTCGAATCGCTCCACCCCCGCGCTACTCGCATCGCTTCAGCAACATCAAACACCGGCGATTCGCTCACGCGGCGCGACGCTACCATCAGCCACCGACACCCTGACCATGCATAGAAGGACCCCGCGCTCGGCGAATTGCTCGACCAGCAACCGCAATCCCGCACACCTCTATGCGATGGTGTGCGGGATCTCGCAACCCTGCCTTGCTCTCGAGATGCCTGGCGATAGCGCGCGCGAGTGAGCGATAATGGCGCTGGGCGAGCGCTCCTCCCCGGCCGACTCTGCGGCGCCCGGTCGTCCGCATCGGGAGAGTCCCCTGGAGTGGTGGGAATCGGTGAGGCACTGACCAGCTGACCTTGCTGCGTGTCGCTGCCAGGTTCGGGGTGGGCCACCGCGTACTTGGTGCGTTTGCGGAGGAGGGAGAAGGGTGTCCACCTATTGCGGGTCGCGCTGGGTCGGTTGCGGATCGGCTCGGGTGCTCGGCCGGTGATCGCACTTGATGGGGGTGTCAGATCACACCTGTGCAACGCGTGACAACGGGCGTGGTCGAGGCGGTTACCGCCGTTTGAACTGTCACCGTTCACGCACTTCGCCGGGTCCGCCACGAGGCTCCCGGCCTGGGTTGGTCCGCGGTGCAACGCTTGGGCATGAACTGCGTCCTCCTCAAGGGAGGGAATCGGCATCGAACCCGGGACGGTTCCATCCATCATCTGATTCACTACGTGCCGACCCGGTAATCCATTACCGAGTGACCACTCGGTTCGTGTGCTCAACGAACCGTTCAACCACCTGAGGATGTTGATGAGATTTCCCATGTCCGCACGTCGTGTAGCTAGCCGTTCCCCCGCCGAGTCACTGCGCTCGCGGCCTCGGCTGTCGCGGTCGTTTCTCCACTGATCGTGGGGACCCCTGCCGCGCACGCGGATACCGTCATCGCCGGATGCACCATCGTGAGCAACCCGACGCCTACGAACCACACCAACTGCCCAGGTGCGAACTTCGAACAGTCCGACCTGACGGGTATGAACCTCGCATACGCCAACCTCGCCGGTGCACAACTCTCCTCTGCCAAGCTTGTCAGCGCGAACCTGACCGGAACCGATCTCAGCAACGCTCAACTGGGCAATGCGCGACTTGATTGGGCGAAACTTCCGGATGCCAACCTCCGAGGTGCGTGGTTGCATCTGACTGCAGCGTTCAACGCGGACCTCACCAACGCAGATTTCACCAATGCGAAGGTGGGGTATACACGTCTCGACAACGCCAACCTCACCGGCGCAAACTTCACGAACGCAAACATCAGCGGTTCCTACTTTCACGGGACCCTGCTCATCCCTGCCGCCCAGCGCGCCTTCGCCGACCTCAACACCAACAGTGCAGTCGCGACCTGGCCGACTCCGCCGAATCTGACCGGGACCACATTCGAATCATGTGATCGCGCCTCCGGTAGCACTTTCTCCGTGGGCGACACCTCGGTTCGCTGCACAGTGCGAACCACTGCCGGCGCGGGCTTCGGCGTGTTCACCGTTACCGTCACGCCCAGTTCGCTTCCCACGGTCACTGGAGATCCACACAATGCTCAGGTGGACACCTTCTACTCGTTCACCTTCTCCAGGACTGGTCAACCTCAACCTCGAATCACAACGACAAGCAGCCTCCCGCCTGGCATGACGCTGGACGAAACGGGATATCTGTACGGAACCCCGACGCAGTCCGGCACCTTCCCGCTCACGCTGACCGCCCGCAGCGAGGCGGGCGAGCACATATTCGAAACTCGACTCGTGGTGAAAGGTAACGGCCTCGGCTCCTCCTCCGGCGGCTCCAGCGGATCGAGTGACAGTGGGTCCGGCTCCAACATCTTCGGTAGCTGATCCTCCGGTCCAGATGACGCGGCACACCGCGGGAACGACCCTGCACCTGCAGGGCGTTCCCGTCGCGGTGATTGCGTCGTGGATCGGGCACTGCGGTGGCAAATTCGCCTGCGGCAGCGAGAACGGCGTCGCGCACAGTGTCGAGGTTCGCGTCGCGTAGCAGTCGGGCGGGTGGCTGATCGTTCAGTGTCGGGGTGCGGCCTTGGAACCAGGCTTGAGCGACGGCGGGAGTGTCACGGGCGGTGATGAGGTGTGCGGCAGTGAGTGCGAGTTGCGGTCGGTCGAGGACGAGGGGATTGGCAGCACGCTTGGTGCCGTTCACCCACCTGTTGATCGTGTCGGTGCTGCGTATCTGCTCGATGTTGACAACGGGCCGCGAGCCGGCTGAATGGAAACCCCCAGTCAACTGGTACCTAACTCGTACCTGGCCCCACCTCTGACACGTACGACAAAGGCCCCGATCTAGGGTGTGTCTCCTATTTGGTGAGTGACCTCAACCAAGTGCAGACCGCTGAGAGGACCACGCCGGCCCGGTAGGTGAGTGCGAGTTTGTCGTAGCGAGTGGCGATCCCGCGCCACTGCTTGAGGGTGGCGAAGGATCGTTCGACGACGTTGCGGCCCTTGTATTTTTCGGCATCGAACCCGACAGGCCGGCCTCCGCGGCTGCCGCGTCGGAGGCGGTGGCGTTTCTGGTCGTCCGGTTCGGCGATGACCGCTTCGATACCTCTCGAGCGGAGGTGGCTGCGGATCGCTCTCGACGAGTAGGCCTTGTCACCGAGAACGGCGTCCGGTCGGGAACGGGCTCGACCAGGCCCGATCCGGGGCACCGACAACGCGTCCATCAGGATCGGGAAGATCGGCGAGTCGCCGGCCTGACCAGGCCCGATCAGCAGGACCAGGGGCCGGCCGTGCCCGTCGGCGAGCTGGTGGATCTTCGTGCCGAGCCCGCCCCGCGAACGTCCGAGGGCGTGGTCAGCCGGCTCGTTCAGGAGGTTCGTGTAATTCGACAGATCCCCCTGTGTGACGCGCGAGATCGGTGCCGTGCTGATGGGCTCGGCAAATGGTCGAGTCCACCGACACGGTCCAGTCGACCAGCCCGTTCGCGTCGGCGTGAGCGAGCAGCGCGGTGAGGATCGTGTCCCAGGTACCGTCGCCAGCGTAGCGGCGGTGCCGCTTCCAGATCGTCTGCCAGGGCCCGAAATCCGCGGGAACATCCCGCCACGCGACTCCGGCCCGGTAGCGGTAGACGATGCCCTCCACGACCCGGCGGTTGTCCCGGAACGGGCGTCCCCGACATCCGTCGGACGTGGGAAGTAGCGGCTCGATCAGCGACCACTGCTCATCGGTTAGGTACTCGGTGCGGGACACGATGAACAGTGTCGCTCACCGGTTACGCACATTTAGGAGACGCACTCTAGCTGCATCGCTCCCCATCGTTCCGGGCTCCGTCGATGGATCGGGCCGGTAACTAGGTTCAGCGTGATAGAGCCAAAATGCGTTGTCGAGCAATGCATCCCATCGCTCACTCGGCTGTCGATTTGCCGATGGGTCTGGAGTACCTTCGGGGCCGAAAGCGGCGGAACCGACCCCTTACGCCCCTTTCGGCTCCCGACCAACCCCTCGATTGGAGGACTGAAATGACCACTCCAGCAGCGCGGCACCAAGCTGATCCCACCGCCTCAGACACTCGCGGACTGCGAGTGATCGGCTATGCCCGCGTCAGCACCGCGACGCAGGGCGAGCGTGGCCACGGCCTTGGTGCGCAGCAGGATGAGATGAAGCGATACTGCGCGGCGAACGAGTTCCAGCTACTGACAGTCACTTACGACGTGGTGAGCGGCGGCAGCAGTGAGAAGATGTTCGGGCGCGAGGCTGCCGTCCGCGCTATTGAGTCCGGTCTCGCCGATGCCCTGCTGGTTCGTGCGCTGGACCGGGCAACCCGTGACCAGCTTGATGCTGCGTCACTCTTCAAGCGCGCCAACAAGAACGGGTGGCGGCTGCTGGACTGTGATCGGGTTGACTCGGGCGACCCCAGCCAGCGCCTCCTCGCGGATATTCGCATCGCGGTCGCTGCTGAGGAACGCCGCAAGATCAGCGAACGCACCCGAGAAGGAATGCGCCGTGCGAAGGCCCAAGGCAAGCACGTTGGCCGACCCTCACGCATTGACCCGATCGTTGTCGAGGAGATCGTGGGGATGCGCCTCGAAGGTCTGAGCGCGAAGGCGATAGCCGAGGTACTCAGCGAATCGCGCATCCCGACGCCGGGTGGTGGGGCGCACTGGCACGACTCGACGATTCGCCGGGTCCTGGCTCGCGAGGCGGTGGCGTGATGAGCGACTTCTGGTGGTGGCTCGGCTTCATCATCCTCTTCATCACTTCAGGCGGAATCGCCGCGATCCTCGGCAATGACAAGCGGAAGTAGGCAGTAGTGGCGAACGTACGCAAGCTCACCCGCCCCGACGGCTCGCGGCTCTATCAGGTCCGGTGGCGGACTCCAGATGGGAAGCACCGCACCAAGGGCGGCTTCAACACGAAGAAGGCGGCCGAGGACTACGCGACCGAAGTTGAGCACGCGCAGCAGCGTGGGACGACCTTCGATCCGAAAGCGGGCGCGGTGACCTTCCGGGTAGCGGCGGGGAGTGGCTGGAGAGCCGCCACGACCTCAAACCTCGAACGAAGGCGGGGTATGAGTATGCGCTCCGCCCAGCCGAGAAGCATCGTGGCGACGCTCGCGAGCTGTGCATTGACGCGACGTTCGGGGGCTACCCGCTCAACAGGATCACCCGCGTCTACATCAGCGAATGGGTCCAGCGGATGACCATGGCCAGCAAGAAGCCATCGACCGTTCGGCACGCCTACTTCTTGGTGCGGATGGTCCTCGAGCAGGCGGTCGTAGATGGGCGACTCGCGGAGAACCCTGCCGAGTACGTGAAACTGCCGAGCGAGCGGAGCGCAGCGGCTGGAACGCCGGGGGTGGTGGACGACCCCGACCAGTTCCTCACCGCCGCTCAAGTTTCGGCACTCGTCGAAGCGACGCCTTGGCCGTACAACGTGATGGTGCATCTTGCGGCGTGGTCGGGCCTCCGGGCGGCTGAGCTCGCGGGGCTCCAGGTTGGAGACATCGAGTTGCCGGCTAAGACGATCAACCCGAACGCTGCCTCGAAGCCGGGGCTTCTCCGGGTGGAACGGACGGTGATGGTGATCGACGGCGTGCTCGGCTACGACACCCCGAAGACAAAGGGATCGCGTCGCCGAGTCCCGTTGACGCCCGCGACGGTCTCGATACTGAGGGACTACCTCGCAGCCCACCCTCGTGGCGATGAGATGGGTGCACCGCTATTCCCGTCGTCGGTCCTCGTCGCGGCGAAGCCGACCGGGAAGAAGGCGACCGACGAGAACGGCAAGCGGATCGTCCCGAAAGCTGAAGACGCCTTGGCGGCCCTCTCGGTGGGTGAGGCCGAAGCGCGGTTGACGTTGGATTGGTCGACCCCGCTTCGGCACCCGAGCTTCTACAAGTCGGTCTACCGGCCTGCGGTGCTCCGGCGAATCGACAAACTCCCGCCGCGGGTCTGGCGCCCGGCTTCAAGTTCCACGCCCTTCGCCACACCTACGCCTCACTGTGTGTCGCGGCGGACATTCCGCCCCTGAAGATCGCGCGGTTCATGGGCCACGCGAAGGTCACCACCACCTTCAGCGTCTACGCGCACCTCTTCGAAGACGACCACGCCGACGCGATGGCCGCGCTCGGGGCAATGGGAGCGATGCCCGAGCGCGGCGATAACGTCGTGCCGATGCGGCGGCGCGGCTAGTGGGAGTTAGATCAGGCGAGCAGTCAGGGCCTCCATCTCGTTGACACAGTCAATTCGGTAGGGCTCATTGATCTGGATGCGATGCCCCATGACATCCCGGCGGCCTGAACGGAGCTTGTAGAAGGGGCACCCCTTCGCGAAGGCTACGACACCTGTCGTCTGGAAATCCCGCACGCTGAGGAGGCCCTCCTCAAGCGTGTCGAAAGCGAAGATCTCCGGATTGCTGGTCATGAGCTTCGCGACGTCGTCGCCGATCGAGCGCAGGACTGCGCCGTAGGCCGAAGCGTCACCCATGTACTGAGTGATGCGGTTCTTGGCGATCAGATGCACCTTCGGCAGGTCGCGCCCAGCCGTTGAAAGCCGCGTCGCGAAGGCGTACGTGGAGTAGATCGGAGACGGAAGCTTCAGCCCGTAGATGAGCGAGAATGCATTCTGGATTGCACGTCGAGACGAGTCATCCGCCATGACAGGAAGAATTAGCCGATCTACCGTCGACAGGGCGATCTGGGTGTAGATCGAGAAGCTGGGGTTGCAGTCGATGAAGACGGTGTCGTAGTCATCCCGGATTGTGTCGAGCAGATCCCGGAGCCAATCGATCACAGCTACCCAGGCGTCCGTCCCAGGGATATTCGTGTTGGCAAGCGTCGAGATCGCATTGGACTGAAGTTCCAGCAGAGGGTCGCCGCAGATCAGGTCAATGTTGCTCGGAATCTGATCGTTGATTTCGTGGGGCTTGGCGATGAAGTCGCCGGGATGATTGTCGGCGGGGAGTACGGCGATGGCAGGCGCTGCTGAAAGTAGCCGCCGATGGTTGCGCGTGGGAGTTCCCCTTGGCGTGCGAGGAGTTTTTCACTCCCGTTGTTTGAGAGCCCACCCAGGAACAACTCCGAGAGGTTCGCCTGTGGGCAGACGTCGATGGCCAGGATTCGCTTATCGGGGTGGTTCTTGGCGTAGAAGCAGATCGACTGAAAGCCCAGGCTGGTCTTCCCGGTGCCACCCTTGTTGTTCCAGAAGCCGTATGTAAGCAAGAGACCCTCCAATGGCCGATTCAGACGTTCGTGCGTCTTCTTCAGACTATTATATGTCCATGGCGTACGCAACTACGTCAGAAAATGACGTAGATCTGGCAGGCCTGGACGTCGCGCGCTCAAGGGTGGCTGTTGAAGAACTGCGGCGGCGTATTCGCGGCGTCTCCGAAAATGAAGAAGGGCGCTCCCGCGAGTGGGAACGCCCTCTACCTGTTAAAACGATGGAGCCGATGACGGGAATCGAACCCGCGTATTCAGCTTGGGAAGCTGATGTTCTACCATTGAACTACATCGGCATGCGGGGCTTTGCCCTGCAAGCGGCAACTGTAGCAGAAGCCGTCGACCGTGTGTCCGAGGCCGACTGGAACCCGTGTCGCATCCGATGATCGCCGAGGTCGACGCCCGTCACAATGACCGCACCGGTAGCCTTTTGCTGTGCTGCTCTCAGATCGTGACATCCGTGCCGAGATTTCTTCCGGACGACTGGGCATCGACCCGTTCGACTCGGAGATGGTGCAGCCGTCCAGTGTGGACGTTCGACTCGACAGTCTGTTCCGGGTCTTCGACAACACCAAGTACACCCACATCGACCCGGCGCTCCGGCAGGACGAGCTGACGTCGCTGGTCGAGCCGGCGCCCGGCGAGCCGTTCGTGCTCCATCCGGGGAGTTCGTCCTCGGGTCGACGCTCGAGGTGTGCACTCTGCCCGACGACCTGGCGGGCCGGCTCGAAGGCAAGTCGAGCCTCGGTCGTCTGGGGCTTCTGACGCACTCGACCGCAGGCTTCATCGATCCGGGGTTCAGCGGTCACATCACCCTCGAGCTGTCGAACGTCGCGAACCTGCCCATCACGCTGTGGCCGGGAATGAAGATCGGTCAGCTGTGCCTCCTGCGCCTCACGAGCGCAGCGGAGAACCCGTACGGCAGCTCTGCGGTCGGTTCGAAGTATCAGGGGCAGCGCGGCCCGACGCCGTCGCGGGCCTACCTCAACTTCCCGACGCACCCCGGCACCCAGACTCGCTGACCGAAGTCTGACTGCTCGCGCCGACCGCTGGCGGTCGGCTGGTTGAAGATTCACATATTCCCAGCTCGCGGCAATGAGAGTCGTTCCGCGGCACTCTGGATGTGTTTTGTATCACATTGACAGGCGGCATCGTTTGCGACCTCTGTCTGATCTTGTGCATCGATTCAGGTTGCGGCATTCGTCCCTTCCGCGCCGGTCGGCGGGTTGACGGCCGGCATCGCGGTGCCCAGTCGGCGCCGATATCGCGATGGAATCGCCACTGGGCGTGCGTGGTCTCCGCAGGTCGATTCGGTTACCGGAGAGTAGTACGACCGTCCCGATAGTTGATAAAGGGTCGTTTTCCCCGTTATTTTCACGTAGAGGCTTTGGTCCCGTGGGGGATGGGTATGGACGTTCGTCCAAATCCAGACGCGGTCGAATCGGACGAACGCCCAACTCATTCGGTCGTTCGTTTCAACTTTTGGCGGGCATTGGCCCGTGCTAGAACCATTCCGTACAGCGGAGGGCGTCACTCGATTCGACGCCCGAAGCGCATCTACCTCAGGGGTGATCGAAAGCTCTGCGGGATGGAGGATCCCGCGGAGCGAACGCGAACCCCAGCCGGTGTCGTCGCCTTCGGGCGCCGGGCCGGGGGATTGGGGTAGGTGACACGGACGGCGGTTCACTCTTCGAGTGCTGCCGTCCGGGCTCGACAGCAAGATCGACCCGTCGGGGGTCATGTCATGTGAATGGTCGATGGAGGTGAAGGCGTGACGGCTTCGCGTTACCTGGAAACAGGTGCGGAGGCGGAGGATGACGGCGTATCCCCGCTTCGCCTGGTGGATAAAGCTTCTCTGCAACAGAATTCGCGCAGTCTCTGGCAGCACTGCTATGTGAGCCGACTGCGGATCGTCGATTCCGTCATCGTGGGTATCGCGGTGGCTGCGGCGCAGGTCGTCCGATTCGGCACGACGCCCGAGGCTGTCGCTGCCGGCATCTCGGGGTTGAGCTACACAATGATGTCGGTCGCTCTGGCCGGCCTGTGGATCGCGATGCTGGCGATTCACCGCACGCGTTCGACGCGTGTCATCGGTGCCGGTGCCGAGGAGTACCGGCGCATCGTTACCGCGACGTTCCAGTTGTTCGGGCTCGTCGCCATCCTCAGCCTGCTCTTCCAAGCAGACATTGCGCGTGGATATCTCGCGATTGCGTTGCCGCTCGGTCTCGCCGGTCTGCTCGGCGGTCGGTGGGTGATGCGCAAGGTCGTCACTCGTCGTCGTGCGAAGGGCGACTGCCACACCTCCGTGCTCGTGGTGGGAAGCCGCCAGTCGGTGCTGACGATGACCCGCAACTTCGAGCGCGACTCGTCGTCCGGTTACCGCGTCGTCGGTGTCTGCGTGCCGGGATACGGCTTCCGCGAGGACGAGCACCTCGTGGTCGACGGACGCGAGATCCCGGTTCTCGGAAACGAGTACGACGTGATCGGCGCGCTTGGCGCCTGCGGTGCGGACACTGTGGTCGTGACCGCGACAGAGCAGCTGGGGCACGACGGAATCCGCAGCCTCGTATGGGATCTCGAACCCCACAACGTCGATCTCGTCGTTGCACCGGGGGTCGTCGACGTCGCCGGTCCCCGTCTCGTGATGCGTCCGGTGGCCGGATTCCCGCTGATCCACGTCGAGAAGCCGCGCTACCACGGTGCGAAGCGCTTCGGGAAGACCGCTTTCGACACATGCTTCGCGCTCGCCGCCCTCATCGCGGTGGCGCCGGTGATGCTCGTGGCCGCGATTGCGGTCAAGGCGACCAGCAAGGGCTCGATCCTCTACAAGTCGGAACGAATCGGCATCAACGGCAAGCCGTTCCCGATGCTCAAGTTCCGCACCATGGTCGACGGTGCCGACAAGCAGGTCGCCGCTCTCCTCGGCCAGAACGAAGGCGCCGGCGTCCTGTTCAAGATGAAGGACGATCCCCGCATCACCCCGGTCGGAAAGTTCCTGCGCAAGTACAGTCTCGACGAGTTGCCGCAGTTCGTGAACGTCCTGCGCCGCGAGATGAGCGTGGTCGGACCGCGTCCGCCGCTGCGTCGCGAGGTGGAGGCGTACGACGGCACCGTCCGGCGCCGCATGCTCGTCAAGCCGGGTCTCACCGGACTCTGGCAGGTCAGCGGCCGCAGCGACCTGTCGTGGGATGAGACTGTGCGACTTGATCTTTCGTACGTCGAGAACTGGTCGATGATGCAGGACATGCTGATTGTCGGAAAGACGGTCCGTGCTGTGACCGCGGGCAGCGGGGCGTATTGATGACTCTCGTTGGAACACGCGAGAAGTCGAAACATAAAGTCCGGTTCCCTGAATGCGGTGCTCGAGTTGAACACTCACCGAAGCTCGCAACCGATCGAGTACTGATGAAAGCGTTGGATGTCAATGCGTTCTCCTGAAGGACCTGACGAACTCGTCGTTCTGCTGTCCCTTGATCCACCGGACGGCACAACGAAGTACGTTGTCCAACTGACCGAAGGTATGCCGGATAGTATTGCGCTTCGATACTTCTCGTGGAAGTTCGCAATACTCGGCAAGTACGACGTGTTCCATGTGCACTGGCCTGAGTTTCTGATCCGCTCGGGCAGCAGGATGAAGACGGCGATGAAGGTGGCCGCATTCTTGCTGCTCGTCGCGAGAATCGCGTTGCTGAAGACTCCAGTAGTGCGCACTGTGCACAATCTTCGTCCTCACGAAGATGGGAATCGTCTCGAGCGGATCCTGACCCGACTCCTGGAGAGACGGACATCGCTCTACATTCGGTTGAACGAAACTACGGAAACGCCGCCGGGCGTGCCAGCAATCACGATTCTCCACGGCCACTACCGCGATTGGTTTGCATCCGAACCAAAGCCGGCTCCGGTTGCTGGTCGGGTTCTGAACTTCGGGTTGATCCGTCCGTACAAGGGCGTCGAGGAACTGATCGAGATCATCGAGAAGGCGCCCACATCGGACGTGACGTTGCGAATCGTCGGTAGGCCGATGACGGAGGACTTGCGGACGAAGATCGAGGCGGTATCGACCCGATGCGACCGAGTGAGTGCCGTCCTCGGATTCGCCCCCGACGCGGAACTGGTTCGCGAGATCTGCGAGTCCGAGATCGTTGTTCTCCCATACCGGTTCATGCACAATTCGGGTGCAGTGCTGCTCGCGTTGTCGTTGGACCGACCGGTCCTCGTCCCGGACAACGAGGTCAATCGTCTCCTCGAGGCCGAAGTCGGCAGAGACTGGGTTCATCGATATGTCGGAGAGCTCGCGCTCGCAGATATCGAGCGGGCTCTGAAACTGTCGCGGCAACGTGAATCACATCAACCAGTGCTCGACGGCAGGGACTGGGCTTCGGTCGGGTCTCAGCACCGTGCCGCGTACTGGTCCGCCACGAGACACCCAGTACGACCCGGTGATGCCTGATGCGGCGAGGACCTGCCACCGCGCAGTCCTTGGGTTCGACCGCAGCTCGTGGAGCCGTGGTTACCATGGGTGGCCAGGCCGCGCGGATGGTCATTCAGACGCTGGGCGTAGTCGTACTCTCTCGTCTCGTAGAACCGAGTGAGTTCGGGCTGTTTGCGATGGTCCTTGTGATCGTCGGGATTGGCGAAGTGCTGAGGGACTTTGGTCTGTCTGCGGCGGTGATCCAATCGCGTGAGATCACTCAGCAGCAACAGTCCAATCTGTTCTGGATCAACACCGCGATTGGCTGTCTGCTGTGCGTCGTGCTGATCGCGTGCTCGGGCTTGGTTGCCGGATTCTACGGACAGCCTGAACTGGCCAAGGTTGCCGTTGCTGTGTCAGGTGTATTCGTGCTCAACGGAATGTCGACACAGTATCGAGCCGCCCTCAACCGGGAACTCCGGTTCACCGTACTGGCGGTGTCAGAAGTCGTCTCGATGGCGATCGGTCTAGTTGCCGGGATCGGACTCGCGGCGGCAGGGTTCGGGGTCTGGTCGCTCGTGGCCCAGCAGTTGGTCCAAGCTGCCGCAATACTCATCATGACCGTCTTCTACGGGCGGTGGTTGCCTGGTTTGCCGTCGTCGGGTGCGGAAATGAAGCCCCTTCTCGTCTTCGGCTGGAATTTCGGCTGCATGCAACTCATTAACTACTTGAGTCGAAACATCGACACGATCGTGATCGGTCGGCGGTTCGGCGCGGAGCCCCTTGGGTTCTACAATCGCGCGTATCAACTGTTGACGCTGCCTCTCAACCAGATCAACGGTCCGGCCACCAAGGTGGCGTTTCCTGTCCTTTCGAGGATTGCCGACGACCCCCGGAAGTATGACCAGTTTCTCCTACGGGGGCAGTCGGCGTTGCTGCACGTCGTGGCCTTCGGATTCAGTTTTACGATAGCGCTCGCGGGTCCGCTTGTGAGTCTGATACTCGGCGACCAGTGGGTTGCGAGTGCTGATATATTCCAGGCTCTCGCAATCTCTGGAATCGTGCAGACGGCCGCCTTCGGCACATATTGGGTCTTTCTTTCCAAGGGATTGTCCGGAGCTAATCTTCGGTGCACGCTTGCGACGAAGTCGCTCCTGGTCGTCTCGGTGATTGCAGGATCGAATTGGGGAGTAATCGGCGTCGCTGTGGGATACTCGGTCGCGACAATAGTGGGGTGGCCGATCGGGCTACTGTGGATTCGCGCCGTGGCGAATGCCCCGGTGAAGGCTATGGCAGTGAACTGCATACGTACCGTGGGTGTCTACGGTATTGCAGCCGTCGCAGCCGCTTTTGCGGCTGACCTGTACCCGGGCGACGGATCGGTCGACATTCTGGCCGGCCTGTCCGCATACATGGCTGTGATCGCGCTGATCTGGGTCTTCTACCAGCCGTTCCGAGCGGATATTCAAGAGATCTATTATATTCGTCGCCTCCTGTCGGCGCCCAAGATTAGTGGAGATGCTGGATGACCAGGAAGGTGTTCTTCTGGTGCCGCGGTCAAGACGACAACATCGGTGATGTTCTGCTGCGTCGAAGGATGATGCGTGATCTTCGTCAGATGGGTGAAGTGCACGTGTTGATCGGCGGTGCATCGGATAGCTTCGTCGAATCCATGGGGTTCACGCGCGCTGATGTCCTTTACAGGAATTCGCGAAGTTGGCTGACACAGCTATACCGTGTGGCGCTGTCGGAGAAGATGGCATTGGCGTTCAACCCCGGTGAGGTTCGGGTTGGACCGAAGTCTGCGCTGTCACACTCACTCCTGGTGCCGGCGCAGATTATGGGCAAGGCCCGTGGCTCGAAGTCGATTCGCGCTGGTATCGCGGTTCGGGGCCACCATTCGATCTGGAGTCTTCCCCTCCGTGCGAGCGATCGATTGTCCGAGGTCGTGATAAGGCGAAACGTCGAAGCGCGTGAGCGTTCTCCGTTCGAGTACGGTCCTGACTGGGCTTTTGACGAGGGCGGGGCGCTCCCGCTCCCTGATGAGAAGCGGGACGAACTCCTTCTGACGTTTCGATGCGACCGGCCGGAACTCCCCCCGGAGTCGATTGCAGCGCTGCGGACTGTTGCCGAGCGTGAGCATCTCGATTTGGTGGTCTTTACTCAGGTGCGCCGGGACAACCAACACGGAGCGGATCTCGCGGGCCGCCTCGACTGCGACTATGTGCCGTGGCCTGAAGAGGTTACGCACACGGAGCAAGAGAGCACGTCCGCACGCTGATGAGAGCCGCGCGAGCAGTGGTGAGCGATCGAATCCACGCGTTGATCATGGGAACGACGGAAGGCGCGCTGCCGATCGGTCTCATCACTTCCGAGGATTCGAAAGTCGAATCACATTTCGCAGCTGCGGGTTTCGAAGACGTCAGCGCTAGATGTCAGGGCATGACACAGGAAGCTGTCCAAGACTTCATAGCAGGCGTCCTCTGCCGGACTGACGAACTGCGCGAGGTGATCGAGCTGTCGCGGGTGGGGGTTGCACGGATGGGTTCGAAGGTGCGGGCCGGCGATGCCCGGTAATACGGCTGTCCTGAGGCGGGGTGGCATGTCGTCCACAGAAGGCGCCCGAACCCGCGAGCATAGGACAAGAGAAACGCGGCAGGGAGACCCTGCGTTCGTCGGTATGGCGGTTGGTCTCGCTGCGGCGTTGGTCGCGGTACGGAGTCCGGTTCTGCCCGGTCTGCTGAATCTTTCTGCCATGCTCGTTCTATTCGGCATATTTTGGGCCGTGAAGGCGACTCCTCCGGGAACCCTGAGAAGTCTTCGAGTTACGTCCGTCGACCTGATGTTTGTCTCTTTCATCGTAGGGAAGTTCGTAGTCGAGTATGTAAATGCGGGAGACTTCGGAACGTCCTTTTCGCTCAGCACTCTCGTAGATGTCGTTGTCGCGTACGGTGCATTGATTGCAGTTCGGATCGTGTGTCGGTCGGAAGATGACATCTGGGCGGCTGCTCGCGGGTTTGTCGCGCCTGCCGCGCTCGTCTCGATCATCGCGGTCTTGCAGATCATGGATTTTCCTGGGCTGAATCAAGTGCTGGCGGCTCATGTCAACAGTGGTGGCCTGGAGGCTCGGCTCGACAAAGGTTGGGACATTCGGGCGACCAGCACGATTGGCCACTGGACAGCGCTCGGCGGCTATCTGTGTGGAATATCTGCCCTCGTGGGTGCTCAGATGATCAGGAATCGTAGCCGTGCCCATCCGAATGGCCGTCTTGGGGTATTGCTGATTCTGGTGGTGTTCGCGCAGGTGGCGACGCTGACGTTCGCAACCATTGCTCTGAATTTGTCTATTGCACTGTACGCGCTGTACCGAATCAAAATTCGCATCTCGATCCTCGTTGTAGGCGGTATCGCGGCGTTGGCGGTGTGGGTTGCGGTCGGTTCACTTATTGCATCTCGGGTAGACAAACAGTTGGGCGGTCCGGAGTACGCGGCCAAGAGTTACAGTTGGCTGCCCCAGTCGGTCGGATACCGGGTGGATGTATGGATCAATGAATCAATTCCTGCTGCGATGGAGCGACCGTTCACTGGGTGGGGTTCCTCCACCTATCAGCGAATTGGGACCGAGGCTGCTTCATCGTATCTGCGATGGATATCTCCAGAATCTGAATGGATGCGAACTGCAGTTTCGTACGGTCTCATCGTTCTCGCGCTGCAACTCATGTTGCTGTATTGCGCATGGCGCTATATCTCGCGTGCGGCAAGGAATTCTTCAGGGCGCGCGATGGCGCCGTTCATAGTTTTCTATGTGGGGATACTCATCATCAGTTTCATTCACCCGCACCTGACCAATAGGGGCGTTCCTCTCGTGCTGTGGTTTATCGTGGGGATTTCTGTGGCAATGGTTGATCGGTCGGTGGCCGCCAGATCTTCGTCGGAAGATTGTGTATCGGCTGACGAACAAATCGTTGGGAGTTAACAGTGTCATACGCTTATCGTGAACTCCTGCCCATCTGGGGACTCGACGTCACGCCTATGAAGTCGACAGAGGTTGTCTCGTGGATCGTGGATTCGGCTGATCAGCGAAGGCTGATCTTGAATCACAATTTGCACAGCGCCTATCTGAGCCTGATCGATGACGACTTCGCGGAAACGTATGCGCTTGCGGATCGGACGATCGTCGACGGATTTCCGATCCTCCTGGTCGCAAACCGGTACCGGGCGCGCCGAGGCGAACCTGCGCTCTCGAGTGACTATCGCTGCGGATCGAACGACTGGGTTGCTCAGTTCGGTGAACTCCCCAGCGGGTACCGGGTGGGCCTCGTCGGCGCGAGTCCGTCGTCGAATCGTGTTGCCGTACAGCGACTGGCTACCAGGTTCCCCCAGTTGGTGCTCCAAGGCTGGGATGGGTTCGAAGGGTTGGCCGAGCTGGAGGCCGGCGACTTCCGAGCACTGGGTGAATTTGATCCCGACCTGGTGCTGATCGGCCTGGGCATGCCCAAGCAGGAGAGCTTCATCGCAGAGAACTGGGACCGTCTACCCATCGCGGCGTACGCCACCGTCGGTGGGGCGATCGACCAGATCTCGGGCGAGCAGAAACTGGCGCCGCGGTGGCTGGGAAAGCTCCGAGTCGAGTGGCTGTGGAGACTCGTTTCCGATCCGCGGCGGTTGTCGCATCGGTACATCGTGGAACCGCTTCTGCTACTTCGCGAGACGCGACGAAGGCGGAACCCTGGGCGGTGACGGCGGAACATTTCTGGAGATAGGTGTGCTCGTAAAGGAGGTGCCGCGATGGCGGAGATTTCGGTAGTGATTCCGACCGTCGGACGCGATGAACTTGCTCGCGCGCTCGACAGCGTGCGAGCCCAGACACGGCCTTGTGACGATGTGATCGTCGTACTCGACCGTCCGTCGGAGGCAGAAAGAGTTCGTGCAGTGCTCGACTCGGAGCGGCTGATCATCACAGATGGCGGCGTCGGCGGGGAGAGGCACGGAATCTAGGTCTACGCGCAGCTCGTGGGAAGTGGATCGCATTCCTCGATGACGACGACTGGTGGGAACCGACGAAGACCGACGTCCAGATCGGCCGAATGGAAAAGAGTCGGCCACTCTGGGATACGCCGCATCGGCGTTCCACGGCGGGCGTGAACTGAGGGTGCTGCCGGCCCGCCCGTACGAGGCACCTGACACGCTGGCGTCGTATCTCGTTCGCCGGCCGGGCATTCGACACGGGGCCGGTTACATGCAGACGAGTTCATTGATCGTTTCGGCACCACTTGCGCGTGCGGTCGAATGGGATTCTTCGCTGCGCAAGCACCAAGACTGGGACCTCGTCGTTCGGCTGGCGGCGCATGACGATTGTCGCATCTCATACAGCCCCGAAGCGCTGGTGAATGTCGTACAGAACAGTGTCGGATCCATCTCCAAGCGGCCGGACTGGAAGGCGAGTGAGATCTGGTACCGCCGACATGAAGAGAAGCTGGATCGTCGGGCCGCTGGAGACTTCGTATCGACACAGATCGTGCGAAGCTCGTTGGGTGCAATGGATCTCACTGGACTTGGTGTCGGGATGAGGCTCATGCGTGGTACTCGACCGCACCTGGCTGCTGCAGCAGTGGGAGGATTCGGAATCGCGGAATGGGTCGGACGCCGGTTCAAGGAGCTCGCGCGGTGACGACAACTGGACGAATTCCACGGTGAACTTCGTCGAGTCGTCGGGCCCCTTATGCATGCGAACGGGCTCGCACCGATCAAGGCGGTAGCGCGTTGATCGGGATTCAGCCCACTATCGACGCCTTGTGCGAGACGGCCTGACAGAAGCGGAGCGGATGTCAGCACGGAACTTTGTCTGAGGCGCAACCAGTTCCCGGAAGTCTGACGACTTTCCTGACGGTAATGATCGAGAAATGAGGTGCGACCATGCGGGTTGCAGTTTTTGGTACTGGGTATCTCGGAGCTACGCACGCAGCGTGCATGGCCGAGTTGGGGCATGAGGTACTCGGCGTCGATGTGGATCCAGAGAAGCTGGCCAAGCTCGAATCCGGCGAGGTTCCGTTCTACGAACCGGGTCTCGAGGACCTCTTGCAGCGGAACTTGGCCTCCGGACGCCTTCGTTTCACTTCGTCGTACGAGGAGGCCGCCAGCTTTGCCAGCGTTCACTTCTTGGGCGTCGGTACACCTCAGAAGAAGGGCGAGTTCGCGGCGGACCTTCGCGCGGTCGATTCGGTGATCGAAGAACTGGCTCCCTTGCTGACCGAGCCGGCCGTGATCCTGGGCAAGTCGACGGTCCCGGTAGGTACGGCCGAGCGTTTGGGCGCCAGAGCACGACAGTTGGCGCCCGTCGGTGATCTGGTCGAGGTTGCCTGGAACCCGGAGTTTCTGCGTGAAGGCTTCGCCGTGAAGGACACCCTCCATCCAGATCGGATCGTGTTGGGTGTCGATCGCAGGTCGCCTGGAAGGTCCGAGGAGATTGCTCGGGAGGTCTACGCAGATCTCCTTGCCGAGGGCATCCCCTTCCTTGTAACGGATCTGGCAACCGCTGAGCTGGTCAAGACGTCTGCCAACGCATTTCTTGCAACGAAGATTTCGTTTATCAATGCGATCTCGGAGGTGTGCGAGGCGGCAGGCGCTGACGTGACCGTGCTTGCCGACGCCATCGGCTTCGACGAGCGAATCGGACGAAAGTTCTTGAACGCGGGCGTCGGATTCGGCGGGGATGTCTTCCCAAGGACATACGTGCTTTCATGGCTCGTGCCGGAGAGTTGGGCGCTGATCAGGCTCTGACGTTCCTGCGGGAGGTCGACAATATCAATATGCGAAGGCGTACACGGATGGTCGAACTCGCCCGGGAAGCATGTGGTGGATCACTTCTCGGCACGCGTGTGGCGGTTCTGGGTGCGGCCTTCAAGCCCGATTCCGATGATGTCCGAGACTCGCCGGCGCTCAATGTCGCTGGGCAGATTCAGCTCCAGGGAGCGGCTGTCAATGTCTACGACCCGAAGGCAATGGACAACTCGCGCAAGCTGTTCCCCACTCTGAACTACGCGCAGTCTGCGGTGGATGCGTGCTCGGGTGCTGACGTGGTTCTGGTTCTGACGGAATGGCAGGAGTTCAGAAAGCTGCAGCCGAGCGACCTCGACGGGGTAGTCCGGTGCCGCTCGATTATCGATGGACGAAACTGCCTGGATCCGTTCACTTGGCGCTCAGCTGGATGGACTTACCGCGGGTTGGGCAGGCCTTAGGGCCAGGGGAGGGCCGCCCGCGATGCCGAGCGCCGCCGCGGAGAAGGATGGAGAACCGAGCTGGAGGACTGTCGCGACCGCTGCCAGGATCGTCGGCAGTGCTGAGCTGAACGGCAACCGGGGCTCAGTCTCGAAGCCGGAAACCACAGTCTGCGCTGCGAGTCCGCGCTGCGGGCGCTGATGCTCGGCTGCGCCCGTCCTAACGGCCAGCAGTGATGAGAAAGGGGTAATAGTGGCCGTCGATATCGTCCACTGGAATCCGCGGAAGCGCCGACTGCGGGGGCCATTGGGTTGGTTGCTTCCAAAGCATCCACCAGTCAACAACTTCGGCGACCTGCTCGGTCCGCATATCGTGTCTGAAATCGTAAGCCGCAAAGGCATCGACTTCGGCCGCGATGGATCCGATCGCAGATTGGTTGCGGTCGGATCCATCATGCGGATGGCACGCGATGGCGATGTCGTGTGGGGTACGGGTGTCAATGGAAAGAGCACGGCGCTCCCACACGAGTTCTCGAATCTCGACGTCCGTGCCGTGCGTGGTCCATTGACCGCGCAGTTCCTGAGAGACAAGGGAATCGACGTCCCGGATGTCTACGGGGACCCCGGCCTGCTCGTCGGGTGGCTCTGGCCGCGCGAGTCGTTCGACGGGACGATGGAGCGCAGTCCCCTCACCGTTATCCCGAACCTGCACGACGTGGGTCGATACAAGGATCACCCGGGCTTCTGGCATCCGTGCAGTCCGCTGTCGCAGACGATCGCGAGGATCGCGACGAGCGACTTCGTCGTCGGAAGCTCGCTGCATGCTGTGGTGCTCGCGGATTCGTTCGGGATCGGAAACCGGTTGATCCGGTCGGCCCACGAGCCGCCGTTCAAGTACGAGGACTACTACCGCGGCACCGGGCGCGCGAGCTTCAGGATGGCCTCCGATGTCGATGAGGCACTCGCGTTGGGAGGGGAGGAGTTGCCTGGGTGGTCGCCTGACGAACTCGTTCGTGCCTTTCCATGGGATCTTTGGTCGTTGGCAGAGCCGACCCGGAATCTCCGGTAGGAGCTTGTCGGGTCTGCCGCGTCCACTGAGGGCCTCGGTCCCGGCGATCGAAGAGCTTCTCCGGCTCTCGAAACCGTGTGGGCACGTCGAAAGCGACTACGGCGAAGTGAAGCTCGGGCTCGGTCTCAACCGTTTCGTGGGCCGCTCCTGGCTCGGCTGGCACGGGGACTTCCGCTCGGGAAACGAAGCAACGCTCGGATGGTACCGCGAGAACGAAGCCTGTTGGCGCCCAAGAAAGGCCGCCACCGAAAGGGCTCGCGAGTCGGCCGGTGAATGGATGCCTGTCGGCCTACGGCCCCGCGAAAACGATCGGCCCGAGCGAGTTCCCCTCGCTCGGGCCGATCACTCGTGAGTCTCAGCACACAGGGACGTCGACCGATACGGAGGGTTCATCGACCAGCGGCTGGATCGGCACCACCGGATCGCCCGGCGCTGGCGGCTCGGTGAGCTGGTAGACGACCTCGACGGTCTTGCCCTGAGGGATGGGCAGTTGGAGATCGAATACCGGGTGCCCGAGTTCGGAACCGGAGAACGCGAAGCCGGGCTTGCCGTCGACGGAGACCTTGTCGAGCTTCGCACCGCGCGTGGAGACGAGCGACAGATTGGTGAGGTTGGTGCCGACCGGCGCACCCATCGGATTGTCGAACATGCCGGCAACGTAGTTGGTGTAGTCGCCGGACGGAAGTGTGTTGGTCAGGCGCACCTTCACGGTGGTGTTGCGGGTGTCTCCTGAGCACGAGCCGGCCGTGTACTCGATTTCACGGCGCAGGTAGTAGTCGAGCTTGTTGCCGCCGAGGTTGTTCACCACGACACCGGCGTACGGCGCGTCATCGTCCGGAACGGTGTGTCCCAGCGGCGTACGGGCCAGGACGGACTGTTCGTCGGGCCGCGAGCTCCACACCGCGATCCGGCCCTCGGCGGCAGCCTTGCCGAGCGCCTCCAGTAGCGCCTGCGGGTGCGAGATCTTGCCGGTCATCTTCTCGACCACCTTGGCCGCGACGGTCTGGAGATACTGCTTGCGGGCGGCGTTGTCGGTTCCGAAGCGGGAGTAGGCCGCCGACTCGGTGAGTTCGACGACATTGTCTGCGGTGATCTTCTCGCCGTCCGGCATCGTCACCGGCCCGACCACCTTCAGGACGTAGCTCAGTGCGACGGGGTCGGTCGCGATGACGCCGTCCACAGGTGTGCCCGATTCCTGAGCCCACATCGACCGCCAGATCTGCGCTGCGTAGGGGAAGTGTGAACTGACATTGCTGTTTCGGAAATCGGTTGTCGGACGACTCTGTCCGTAGTGCTTGTCGAAGTCGGGACCGAGATCGATCGGGTTGAGCCCGGTCAGTCTCAGTTCCCTGTTGCTGGCGAGCTCGTCCACGCGTACGGTCCCGTCGACAGCATGCAGCTCACCGAATCCGCCGAGTAGCCCTCCGGCTCCGCGCGCCTCCGCGTTGGTCTGGAACCCGATGAAGTAGGTCCGGGGTCCGTCTGCGCCGAGCATCGCCGGCGCAATCGCGGCGGCGGTCGATATGTTGCCGAGCATCGCCGACAGCTCCGACGTCTGCTGCGCGAGCTGCACTCGTGCGTCATCGACGGGACCGAGGAACGAACCGTCCACTGCGGATGCCTGCGTTTCCAATGCCTGTGCTGCGGAGGCAGTGTCCGCGATCGTCGGGGCCGCGTCCCGCAGGGCCTGCAGGTTGATTCTCGCGCCGTCCAGGATCAACTGGTCGGGTGCGATCGCGGATCCCGTGCTCACGGCCGAGGGTAGGACCTCGGACGTCAGTCCGTGGACGACGGTCGCGATCTGACGGGTCGTGCGGAACGGATCGCCGACACCGGGGACGGCGGCTATGACACGCCAGTTGAGCGAGTCGGTTGTCTCCCGGGCGCGGTCGGCATAGCGGTCCGCGTCACTTGCGGCGAGCGCTGCGGCGTCCGAGTTACCCGCCAGTAGTGAGGCTTTCACCTGCTGCGAATAGTTCGCTGCTCGTTCAAGATTCAACTTGACCTGAGTGGCTTCGTAGGCGGTGTAGCACGCCCAGGCCACTGCGGCCGTCGATGCGGCGGCAACCCCGATTGTGATGCGGCGTCGCCGCTTCCGGCGCTGAACTGCAGGTTGTGAGCTTCTGCGGCGGCGGGTGCGGCGAACCGGCGTCGATTCGCCCTCGCTGGCCGGCGGCGCCGGCTCCGTTCCGATCTGCTCCACGCCGGAGACCCCCTTCTGTCGTCGTGTTCTGGCAGGCTAACGCGAAACTTGATTGGTCGAGCGTTCAAGTGGTGAATCGTTCACTCGCACAGTAAGTTATTCCTGCCCGTTCCATGCAGGTTGGTTCGGGTGGGCTCCAGTGGACCTCAGGGTCGGCTTCGCTGGGAGTTGTCGGGACACCTGTTGAGGGCAAGGGGGTACGGATTGCGTCCGTTCCCCCTTTCGCCTGCGCAGCGGGCGCTCCTGTTCGCGCAGCAACTGGCTCCCGATGTCGCCTTGACGGTCGCCCAGTATCTGGATCTCCACGGTCCCCTCGATGCCGAGTTGATGCTGTCGGCATGCGAGAGAGCGGCGCGCGATATCGGCTCGGGACCGTGATTCTCGTGGATATCGCCGGTGAGCCGCATCAGTCGGAAGTGCCGGACATCGACGATGCTCCACATTTTCTGGACCTCAGCGGCGCTGACGATCCGACGTCGGCTGCGGTCGATTGGATGACGCAGCGTACTTCCCGACCGATCGACCCGTTCTCCGATCGACTGGCGGAGATGACGTTGATCCGCCTCTCCGACGACCATCATTTCCTTCACTGCTTCGCGCACCACGTTGTGATGGACGGCTACGCGGCGCAGGTCCTGACCGCCCGCATAGCGGAGCTCTACCGGGCTGCGGTGGCGGGCAAGGAACCTCCGCCGAATCGCACGGCATCGATCGAGGAGATCGGCCGGATCGTCGAGGCGTACGAGTCGAGTGCGCGGGCGGACAAGGACCGCGCGTACTGGCTCGGCAAGACGGCAAGGCTCCCCCGTGGGGTGTCCCTCGGGGACCGCATCGGCCCCGTGGCATCGCCGGCACTCCGTTCGCTCGATGCGCTCTCGGGCTCTGCTACCGAGTCGCTCGCCGACCCGTCCCTGCCCGAGGTACCCGCGATCCTGGCGGCCTTCGCCGTGTACCTGGCTCGGTACACAGGAGTCGACGAGGTTTCGTTGAGTCTGCCGGTCTCCGCCCGGACGACAGCGGTGCTGCGCCGCTCCGCCGGATCGGTGTCGAACGTCGTGCCGATCCGACTCCGGATTGCCCACGAACAATCCGTCGGTGACCTGATCCGCGGTGTCCAGGTGGAACTCACCGGGGCCTTGCGGCATCAGCGGTTCCGTTACGACGAGATGCTTCGCGGTCTCGAAGTCGGCGAGATTCAGTCCGGTGTCGGCGGCGTCTTCGGTCCGGTCGTCAACATCATGCAGTTCCCGCTCCGCTGGTCGTTCGGTGACGTCGATGCCGAGTTGCACATCCTGTCGACCGGACCGATCGACGACCTGTCGGTGACGATCTATCCGGCGGGCGAGGGTGGGGCGACACGCGTCGACTTCGAAGCCAATCCGTCGCGGTACTCGGAGGAGTCGCTGGGGCGACACCATCGGCGGTTCCTCGACTTCTCTCCGATTTCTTGTCCGACATGCGCCGGCGTGTAGGCGACGTCGATCTGGATCGCCCGGACGACATCGTTCGATCGTCGACGACGATCGAATCCGGCGCGCTGCTCCTCCCGGACGCCCTCACTCGAAGGGTGGCCAGTGGGGGAGTCGCGGTGCGCTCCGGTGAGGTCGAGATCACCTACGCCGAATTGGATGCGCGTTCGTCCGCGATCGCACGCAAACTGATCGCCCACGGAGCCGGTCCCGAAGTCGGTGTCGGGGTGGTGCTCCCGCGGTCGGCGGACTCGGTTCTCGCGTTGTGGGCCGTAGCCAAGACCGGTGCCGCCTACGTACCGGTCGACCCGGATCTTCCGCCGCGCAGGATGGCCCAGCACCTCGCCGGCTTCACCTTGGGGATCGTCGACGACGACATCGAACTGCCGTCCGGGGTGACACGGGTCGATCTCGGCACCGACGGTTGGGAATCCACGCCGATCGCTGATACGGACCGTCGGCGTCCACTCCGTCCTGACAACGCGGCCTGGGTGATCCACACGTCGGGGTCGACCGGTCGACCCAAGCCTGTGGTCGTGACCCACCGTGGTGTGGCCGGGCTCGTCTCGACGCTGCGGTCCCGGTACGCCGCCGCGTCGGCCGAGCGGGTGCTGCACATGTCGTCGCCGACGTTCGACGCGTCGATCCAGGAGATCCTGCTCGCGGCCGACGCGGGCGCCACGCTGATCGTCGCGCACGAGAACGAGATCGGTGGCGACGCGTTGGCTCGGCTGCTGCGGGCCGAGGCGGTCACCCACGTCGTGTCTGCGCCGGCTGTGCTCGCCGCGACGTCGGCCGTCGAACTTCCCTCCCTGCGGGTGCTCGATGCGGGTGGCGAAGTGCTCCCCGTCGCCGTCGCGCAACGCTGGATGCCCGGGCGTACCATGCTCAATGCCTATGGTCCGACGGAGACGACCGTCCTTGCGGCGGTGAGCGATCCGATCGAATCTCGGACCCTGACTGGTGTGCAGTCGGTGCCCATCGGACGGCCCGTCGACGGCACGGCGCTCGCGGTCCTGGACGGCCGACTTCGGATCGTCCCGAAGGGCGTCGTCGGCGAACTCTACGTCGGTGGACCATCGCTGGCACGCGGGTACGGAGACAGCCCGGCATCCACCGCCGAACGGTTCGTCGCGTCGGTGTTAGGTCCGGGCCGGATGTACCGTACCGGTGACCTCGTGCGCCGGCGCCTCGACGGCCAACTCGAGTTCGTCGGCCGCATCGACAACCAGGTGCAAGTGCGTGGAGTCCGAATCGAATTGGGGGACATCGAAACCGTCCTCGGCGGGCATCCGGAGGTCGGCGTCGCGGCGGCGATCCTCAGTGGCGATCGGATCGCCGCGTTCGTCACCGGAACGGGTGTCGACCGCGAGACGCTGTGGCGATGGGCGGTCGAGCGTCTGCCCCGTCAGATGGTGCCCGATCGCATCGTGGTGCTCGAGGCATTTCCGCTCACCGCCGGCGGAAAGATCGACCGCGCCGCTCTGTCGTCGATCGAGGTGACCCCCGAGGGCGGTGCTCCCGGACGCCCCGTGCGCGGACAGCTCGAGACCCTCATCGCCGACATCGTCGCTCGATTGTTGGACACACACGAGGCATCCGCGTCCGCGGACTTCTTCGCACTCGGCGGCGACTCACTCGCAGCCTCACAGCTCGCTGCGCACGTCTCCGCGGCCACCGGTCGCAGGATCTCGGTCAAAGACGTCTTCGAGCACCGGACCGTCGCCCGTCTGGCCGCCCTCGCGGTGGGGCGGTTCGAGTTGCCCGCCCTGGAACGGTCCGCCGAGGGTCCGGTTCCGCTCGCCCCGGCGCAGCGCCGGCTGTGGCTTCACGCGCAGTCCGATCCGGAGAGTACGGCCTATCATGTGCCGTTCGTGATCGAGCTCGATGGCGATCTGTCCATCAGCGCGCTGCACGCCGCACTCGGTGACGTCGTGCAACGTCACGGCCCGCTTCGCAGCGTCCTGGCACCGTCCACCGACGGTGTCCGTCAGCACGTGCTTCCCGTGTCCGAGGTCATCGCATCGATCGGGTCGTCGAGTGCGCGACGCCCGAGGAATCGCAGTGCCGCGCAGAGGAGTTCGCGTCCCGCCCGTTCGCGCTCGACACCGAGGTGCCGATCCGATTCCGCCTCCATCGACTCGCCGGCGATCGGCACGAACTCGTGGTCGTTGCCCATCACATAGCACTCGACGGCCTTTCCTTCGCCCCGCTCGTGACGGGTCTCGCCGACGCCTACGCGGCGCGAAACGCGGGAGCATCCCCGTCCTGGCGCCGCTTCGGATCGGCTATGAGGACTATGCGCGGTGGCACTCCACCGTGCTGGACTCGGGCGTGCGGGACCTCGATCTCGAGTACTGGCACACGGCACTCCACGGTATCGAGGAGGTGCCGCGGCTTCCGCAGGATCGGCCGCGAATCGACGCGTCAGGCGGCGTCGGTCGTATCGTCCGCTCGCTCGACGAGGAACTGTCCGCATCCCTTCGCCGATTCGCGAGCACGCACAACGTCACCGTGTTCATGGTCCTACACGCGGTGATCGCGGCCGTCACGTCCGCCGTGACGGGATCCGCCGACACGGTCGTGGGCACCGTCGACGCCGGCCGCCGTCATCCGGACCTCGAGCCGCTGGTCGGAATGTTCGTCGGAACGCTCGCGCTCCGTGTGCCGGTCGACCTCGACGGGGCGTTCACCGATCTGGTGGCCGCCGTCCGCACCGTCGACGTCGAGGCTTTCGCGCACAGCGACACCCCGTTCGACGAGGTCGCCGACCACCTCGGCTGGCGGATTCCGATACAGGTGATGTTCTCGCTCGAGAGCTTCGCCGACCCCCGGATCGATCTGCCCGGCCTCCGAGTCCGCGCGCGGGAGTTGCCGACCCGTGACGCCCGGTTCGATCTCGAGATCGTGGCGCGGGAGAGTGGCCGCGGGGAGATCGGGTTCGAGTTCCGATTCGACGAGGGGATCCTTCTCGCGGACACCGTGCGATCGTGGGCATCTCTGGTATGCGATGGACTCGTCCGCGCGGTTGCGGACCCCACCGTGGCCCTCGCGGACATCCTCGGCGCCGGGACGGTCGACCACGGACCGGCCGCGCCGGCAGTGGCAACCCTGTCCGAGATCCTCGCGGGTCCGACGCGGATCGAGGATGCGGCTGGCACTGCTGTCGACATCGCTCCGGCCGTCGCCGCGCTGGCCGCCAGGCTCTCCCTCCTGGGTGTGGTTCCGGACGAGTTCGTCGCCGTGCTTCTCCCGCGGTCGGTCGACTCGATCGTCGCGTCGGCCGCGGTAGCCAGGATCGGTGCCGCATTCGTTCCGCTCGACCCGTTGCAGCCGGCGCCCCGGATCGCAGCGATCATCGCCGACGTGGGCGCACGGTACGTCGTCGCCGCGGCGGACACCGATCTTCCTGCCGGAGTGGTTCGAGTCGATCCCGTTGCGGAAGAAACTGTTCCGGCGCCGCCCGTACGGTCGGTCCACCCGGACAGCCCGGCGTACGTGATCTACACGTCCGGGTCCACAGGCGCGCCGAAGGGCGTCGTCGTCACCCATCGTGGTCTCGCCGCGCTGGCCGCTGCCGTGCGCCGTGCCTTCGATGTCGGGCCTGATGCGCGGATCCTCGTCGGCGCCTCACCGGCTTTCGACGCCTCGATCCTCGAGTACCTACTCGGGCTCGGGACCGGCGCCACGATGGTCGTGCTTCCCCCGGAGATGTACGGCAGCGCAGAGCTTTCCGAGCTCCTCAGGGTGCGGCGGATCACGCACTGGTTTTCCACGCCGGCGATTCCCGCGCAGTTCGCGCCGGACGGTCTGGACGATCTACGCGTGGTCGGTCTCGGCGGTGAAGCGTGGTCGACCGCGATCGCTGCACGGTGGGCGGCCGGACGAACGCTGTTGAACCTCTACGGTCCCACCGAGGCGTCGGTCGTGGCGATGATCAGCGAACCGATCCCGGCGGATCGGACCGTGCCCATCGGCCGCCCCGTGGACGGCATGTCGGCGCTTGTGCTGGACGGTGGCCTCCACCCGGTTCCGGAAGGGACCGTCGGCGAGCTGTATCTCGCGGGTCCGGGCCTGGCCCGGGCTACCTCGGTGCGCCGGGGCTGACCGCCGCGCGCTTCGTCGCGTCGATCCTCGGCCCGGGACGGATGTACCGGACCGGTGATCTGGTGCGGCGCCGCGCCGACGGGCAGTACGAGTTCGTCGGGCGTGCGGACAACCAGGTGCAGATCCGTGGGATCCGTGTCGAGTTGGCCGAGATCGAGGGTGCGCTCTCCTCTCACCCGGCGGTGCACACCGCGATCGCTGCGCTTCAGGACGACGTTTTGGTCGCCTACGTGTACGGGCCGGACCAATTCGAAACCGGCGCTCTGCGGGCGTATGTGGCGGAACGGTTGCCGCGACACATGGTTCCGGCCGTGGTCGACGTGCTCGAGCGGCTCCCACTGACTGTCGGCGGCAAGATCGACCGATCGGCTTTGCCGAAGTGGAGCGGAAGCCCCGTCTCGGGCGCGGCCTTTCGTTCCCACAGCGAAGAAATCGTGGGGCGGCTCGTCGCGGACGTGCTCTCGCTGGACGCGATCGGACGCGACTCGGACTTCTTCGCGCTCGGCGGAAACTCGCTGATGGCAACGAGACTGGTGTCACGCATTCAGAGCGTGCTCGGTACCCGAGTCGACGTCCGGGACGTGTTCGAGCATCCGACGGTGGACGCACTCGCGCGTGCGATCGACGGGCGTGACCGCGACTGTCGACCGGCGCTCATCGCGGTGGCGTCCGACGACCCGGTGCCGCTCTCGCCGGCGCAACAGCGGATGTGGTTGCTCAACCGCGTCGATCGATCCGCCGGAGACAACATCGCATTCGCGGTGGAACTCCGGGGATCTCTGGATGTCGCTGCCTGCGTCGCGGCGCTGCGTGACGTGGCCGAACGACACGCCATCCTCCGGACCGTCTTCGTCGAGGAGGGCGACGGGCCGGTGCAGGTGGTGCGGTCGACGCCACCGGAAGTACCGATCGTCGACTGTGACGATGCGGTCCGGCTGGAGGCGGCGCTCTCGGCGATGGCGACGGCGGGGTTCGATCTCGCGCATGAGGCGCCGATCCGGCTCGCGCTCCACCGATCGGGACCGGATCTGCACACGCTGGCCGTGGTTGCGCACCACATCGCTCTGGACGGCCTGTCGACGTTGCCCCTCACCCGCGATTTCGTGGAGGCCTATCGTGCCCGCCGTGGTGGTGCGGCTCCGGCTTGGACTCCACTGGACATCCAGTTCACCGACTACGCGCGCTGGCATCGTGCCGCGCTCGGGGATCCCGCCGTCCCTGGCAGTCGCGCCTCCAGCGATCTCGCGTACTGGCGGTCCGTGCTCGACCCCGAGCCCGCCCTGGTTGCGTTGCCGTCCGATCGGAGCCGCCGCGGTGGCGACGACTCATCGGGCACCACCGAGTTCTCGATCCCGGTCGAGCTCCATTCCGCACTGGACAAGGTGGCGCGTGAGTACGACGCGACGATTTTCATGGTGCTGCATGCCGCACTAGTGGTGTTGCTCCACAAACTTTCCGGGGCGGCCGACGTGACGATCGGTACGCCGGTGTCCGGCCGCACCGAGCCGGTGCTCGACGAACTCGCCGGGATGTTCGTCGGGACGGTCGCATTGCGGTGCGATGTCGACCCACGGCGGTCCTTCACCGATCTGCTCGCCCGCGTGCGCCACAACGACATCCACGCCTTCGCGCACGCCGAGTTGCCGTTCGACGAGATCGTCGCGAATCTCGTGCCCGAGCGTTCCGGAGCACATCATCCGCTGTTCCAGGTGATCCTCGCCTACGAGAACTTCGTGCCCACGACGTTCGCGCTCCCCGGCCTGGAGGCGCGGACCCGCGAATTGCACAGTGGCCGGTCGCGGTTCGACCTCGAAGTGACGTTCCGAGAACGTGAACCCGAGATGGGCGAGACGGCCGGTCTCGACGGTGTGCTGACGTTCTCGCGCGAACTGTTCGACCGTTCGACGGTCACTCGGTGGGCGTCGTGGCTGCTGCGGATTCTCGAGGTCGTGGCCGACGATCCGAACGCGATTCTCGGCGCGATCGATCTCGGGCCGTCGAGCGTCCTCGACGCCCGCGCCGGCGCGATCACGACGGCGGCGACCTCACTCGGGGAGCTGTTCGTCCAGCGTGCCCGTGAGTGCCCAGAGACGACGGCGGTCGTATGGGGTGCGCGCCGTGTGACCTACCGCGAACTCGACGATCGATCGCTGGCCCTGGCGACGGCGATGACGGACGCCGGTGTCGGGTCCGGGGATCTGGTGGCACTCGCGTTGCCGCGGTCGGTGGATCTCATCGCTGCCATGGTGGCCGTGGTCCGGGTGGGCGCCGCCTATCTGCCACTCGACGTCACCCAACCACACCAGCGACTGGCCGAGATTCTGATGGAGTCTCGCCCTTGCCTCGTGCTCACCGAAGGCGCGTTCGGGACCGACTTCCCCACGCTGCGGATCGAATCGATCGACACCTCCCGGGGCAGCGATCGTGTCGGCGTCGTCGACGCGCCGATTCGATCGGATCAGGCCGCCTACGTGATCTTCACCAGCGGCTCGACCGGAACACCGAAGGGCGTTGCGGTGCCGCATGCGGCGGCTATCGCGTTGCTGACCAACACCAGCGTGGGCTTCGCGTTCGGCCCGCACGACGTGTGGACGATGTTCCACTCGCCGGCGTTCGACTTCTCGGTCTGGGAGGTGTGGGGTCCACTCGCAACCGGTGGGCGTGTGGTGATCGTCGACCCGATGGTCGCACGCAGCCCGGAAGAACTGCGGGAGTTGTTGGTTGGTGAACGGGTCACGGTCATGAACCAGACCCCGACGGCGTTCACTCAACTGGCCGCGGTTCCGGGTGATCCGGAGGACCTGTCGGTGCGACTGCTGATTTTCGGGGGCGAGCCCCTGGCCGTCGAGCCGATCCGCGATTGGCTCGAGCAGAACCCGAAGGTCCGTGCGGTCAACATGTTCGGTATCACCGAATCGACCGTCCACGCGACGTGGACGGACGTGGGGCCCGAGGCGCCCGAGCGCAGCGTGATCGGTGCCGCGCTTCCCGGCATCGGGATCGAACTGCTGGACGAGCACCTGCGTCCGGTGCCGTGGGGAGCGATCGGTGAGATCTACCTCGGTGGAGCGCAGGTCGCGCGTGGTTACCTGCATCGGCCAGGGCTCACGGCCGGACGGTTCGTTGCGGCCGAGGACGGAGCGATTCGTTATCGCACCGGGGATTTGGCGCGGATCCGCAATGACGGCAGTCTCGAGTATCGAGGTCGGGTCGATGCGCAGTTGCAGATCCGGGGACATCGGGTCGAGCCGGGTGAGGTACTCGCCGCCCTGCGCCGGATCGCACCCGTCACCGATGCCGCAGTCCTGGTCCGCGATGGTGGCCTGAGCGCGTATGTCACGTCGTGCGGGGACGTCGATGAACGCGCCGTCGTCCGGGCGCTGCGTCGACTGCTGCCGGACTACATGGTGCCGACGACCGTCGTGCCCGTACCCGAGCTCCCCATGACCCCCAACGGAAAGCTCGACGTCGCTGCGCTCGCGGAACCTGCTCGGGTTCAGACTGTCTCGACCACGTCGCCGCGGAATCCGCTCGAGGACCTCGTGGTCGCGGTCTGTCGTGATCTGCTCGCGACCGATCGCGTCGGAGCCGACGACGACTTCTTCGACATCGGCGGCAACTCGTTGCTTGCCACTCAGCTCGCGGGCCGACTGCGCGCGGTGAGTGAAGTTCCGATCGACGTACGCGACGTGTTCGAGAACCCGTCCGTGAACGAACTCGCACGCCTCCTGGAGCGACGCGCCGGGGCACCGGCACCGGTCGTCGTACCCACCGCGTCGATCCCGACGAGCACGCGGGGTCCGCTCTCCCCGGCTCAGCGACGGTTGTGGTTCCTGCAGCGGCTCGATCCCGACTCGACCGCAATGAATCTCGCCTTCGTGATGAGGTTCGACGGGGCCTTGGACGTGACTGCTCTCCACGGCGCCCTACACGACGTGGTCGACCGGCACCGAGTGCTGCGGACGGTGTACCCGGGTGACGATCCGATCCAGGTCGTCATGGACACCCCGGAGCTTTATCCGGGGATCGTCGACGTACCCGAGGGCGCAGTCGACGAGTTCGTCCGCCAGCTGGTGGCGGTGCCGTTGCGCCTGGATTCCGAGCCTCCGATCCGGACTCGCCTGTACCGGACCTCGACGGACCGCCATTACCTCGCCTTGGTCGTCCACCACATCGCGGTCGACGAGTGGTCGCTGACGCCGCTGTTGCGAGATCTTGTGCACGCCTACGGTTGTCGAGTATCCGCCGAGTCGCCGGAACTGGCGCCCCCGGCGATCGAATACATCGACTACGCGCGTTGGCGCGCCGAGACGGCTGACGGCGACCTGAGGTACTGGGTCGAGGCGCTCGCCGGGATCGACGAGCAGTGCACGCTCCCTCACGACCGCCCGCGTACCTCGTCGGCGCCGGGACGCGCCGCAACCGTGCGACTGACCGTCGGAGCCGAACAGGCCCAGGCATTCGCCGAAACCGCGCGGCGCCATCGCATCACGACCTTCATGCTCGTGCATGCCGCGCTGGCGGCGGTCCTGGCCCGCCACACCGGTCGCGCCGACATCGTGGTCGGGACGGCGGTGGCCGGGCGCGGAGACCCGGCACTCGACGCCACCGTCGGCATGTTCGCGTCGACGGTCGTGCTGCGCACCCACGTCGATCCCGGCGCGTCGGTCACGGAACTGCTCGACGACGTCCGTCGGCGCGACGTCGCGGCGTTCGCGCACGCCGACACACCGTTCGAAGCGATCGTCGATGAGGTCCTTCCCACCCGGGATGCCTTGTCTCATCCGCTGTTCCAGGTGGCGTTGTCCATGCGCCGGCCGGCCCGGACGCGGATGGAGATGCCCGGGCTGACGGTGTCGGTCTCACCCCGTCCCGCTGAGACCGTCCAGTACGACCTGCAACTCACGGTGACGGAACAGGCTGAATCGGTCGAGTTCGATTTCACGTACGACCGAGACGTTTACGAGCACACTACCGTCGCGGAGTTTGCGCAGCAGATGGTCGCATTCCTCGACGCGGTGGCGGGCCAGCCCACCGGTGCCGTCGGCGACATCGACCTGATGACCGACACCGAGCGCGTGGAGCTGGTACCGGCCGAGGTGCCCGATCCGTTCCGGAATCCCGATGGCACCTGTTGTCGCGTGGCGCCGCGGCCAACCCCGACGGTGTGGCGATCGCGGGTGCGGAGACCCTGACCTACCGCGAGCTGGTGCGCCGGGCGGAGTCGCTGGCCGCCGTTCTGTGGGCGCGCGGTGCGCGGCCGGGTGTTCCGGTGGCCTGCGCGCTGGAGCGATCCGTCGAATCGGTCGTCGCTGTGTGGGCGGTCGCTCGAACCGGCGGTGCCCCGGTGATGATCGACCCCGCCAACCCCATCGGCCGCGTGGAACACATGCTGGCCGCGTCCGGCGCGCGGATCGGCGTCACGTCTGCGGCTCGCAGTGCGCATCTGCCCGAGACCGTCTCGTGGCTCGACGTCACCGCGGGCGCGGCCGGTGACATGGTCGAACCCGAGGCATTGCCGGATCATCCCGCCTACGTGGTGTTCACATCCGGCACCACCGGACGGCCCAAGGGAGTGGTGCTCACCGTCCGTGGACTCGGGGCGCTTGCCGCCGATCTCATCGAGGTGTTCGGCGCGGATCCGGCCTCGCGCGTGCTGCACGTGGCCTCGTCGGGTTTCGACATGGCACTGCTCGAGGTCGTCCTCGCGGGAGCGTCCGGGGCGACCCTGGTCGTCGCGGACGCCGACTCCTATGCCGGTGCGCAACTGTCCGATCTGCTCGAGCGCGAGCAGGTCACTCACGCCTGCCTGACGCCGTCGGTGCTGGCCACACTCGAACCACGCGGGCTTCCGCAGCTCGGCACCCTGATGCTCGGCGGCGAACCCGTATCACCGGAGCTGGTCGGCACGTGGGCGCCCGGGCGGCGGCTGTTCAACGGCTACGGACCGGCCGAAGCCACCGCCTTCGCAACGTACGCCGGTCCGCTGAAGCCCGCGACGCGGGCGGTGATCGGCTCTCCGGCACGAGGGATCGAGGTCGTCGTCCTGGACTCCAGGCTGTGCCCGGTGCCGCCCGGAGTGACAGGGGAGTTGTATCTCGCCGGGGATCGCGTCGCGATGGGGTACGTAGGCGATCCCACCCGCACCGCAGAGCGATTCGTCGCAGGGGACGGCGGCCGTCGGTGGTACCGCACGGGTGATCTCGTCCGGTGGGTCGTCGACCGCGACGAGCGTCCCGTCCTCGAGTTCCGTGGCCGCAACGACGATCAGGTCAAGATCCGGGGCGTGAGAGTCGAACCGGCAGAACTCGACGCGATCCTCATCGCTCGTCCGGAGGTCGCGCACGCGGTGACCGTGATGCGTGACGGTGGTGCCGGCAACACCGTGTTGGTCTCGTACGTCGCTCCCGCCGATGCCGACGTGACGGCGCTGCACCGTGTTCTGGTCGAGCGCCTCCCGCGGTACATGGTGCCGGCAGCCGTTGTCGCGGTCGAGTCGATCCCGCTGACCGTCAACGGCAAGGTCGATCTCAGGCGGCTGCCCCATCCGTCCCCCGATGCGCCGGTCCCCGTCGAGGATCCGTCCGAGGAACTCGTGGCCCGGGTGTTCTCCGAACTTCTCGGTCACCCGGTCGGCCGGTTCGACGACTTCTTCACGGCCGGTGGCGATTCGCTGCTCGCGACAGCGGCGGTTTCGCGGCTCCGCGCGTCGGCCGGCCGCGATGTACCGCTGCGACTGCTGTTCGCCGAGCCGACCGTCGCGGGCCTGGCACGGGCGATGTCGGACGAGACGCTGCCCGGTGCGGATCCGGGGCCTGTAGCCCGGTCGCGTCCGGCGCGAATCCCTCTGAGTCGCAGCCAGAACCGGATGTGGGCGTTGCGTCGCACTCGGGGGACTCGGCCTTCCGGCCATCGGTCCGGATCGACTTTCGGGGACCGCTCGACGTCGATGCGTTGTGGGCGGCGTGCGACGATGTCGTCGATCGACACGAGGCGCTACGCACCACGGTCGAGACCGACGCGGACGGGCCGTACGCGGTGGTCGGCGACACCGCCACCGGGAACGGCGCGGTGCGGATGTCGTTGAACACCCGTGGCGATGGCGATCACGTCCTTGATCTGAGCCTCGATCATCTGGTCGTCGACGGTGGTTCCGTTGCGGTCCTGTTCCGGGATCTCGTGACCGCATACGAGGCGCGGCTGAGTGGCAGGGCACCGTCCTGGGACCCGCTGCCCCTGCAATACGCCGACTATGTGCTGTGGGAGCGGGAGCGCGGCACCGATGCGCTGCTCGACCGGTGGCGCACCAGCCTGGCCGGCTTCGATCCGGCGGTTCTGCCGACCGGACGGGTCCCTGCGCCAGGCCCGGCATCCGGGGCCACGGTCGAGTTCGGTGTGGACCCCGGGGTCGTGCGACGGCTCGAACAGTTGGCCGCGCGGTTCCACGCCACCGAGTTCATGGTGCTCCACGCCGTGCTGGCGGGGTGCTCACACGGCTCACCGATCACCCGGACGTGGGGATCGCGGCCGTCGTCTCGACTCGTCGGCACCAGCAGACGGCGGCCGTGGTCGGCCTGTTCGTCGAGACTCTCGTCCTGCGTTCGCGGTTGACGTCGGCGATGACGATCGGTGGACTTCTCGCCCAGGTACGCGACTTCGATGTCGCGGCGTTCGACCGATCGGGCGTGCCGTTCGAGGATGTGCTGCGGGCGGTGGGAGCCGCGGCACCGCAGGTGGCGCTCGCGTTCCAGGACTTCACCCCACCCACAGTCCGCATCGGGGAGCTCGAGGTCAGCGCACACGAGCTGGGATCCGGTGCAGCAGATTTCGGGTTCGGTTTCACTTTCGCCCGCACCGCGGAAGGCGGTTATGGCGCGGTCCTGACGTTCGACGAGTCGCGTGTCGACTCGGCCGTGGCTCGTACGCTTGCCGACCACTTCGCGACGGCCCTGGCCGTCGTCGACGCCGACATTCGGGTGCAGGACCTGCCTTTGACGACGACCGGACCGGTGGATGGCGGCCGGCCGCCGCGACCGGAGCTGCTTGCCGACCTGCTCCTCGCGACCGCGGCCGCGCATCCCGATCGGGTCGCGGTCGTCGACGGGGAACGGCAACTGACCTACCGTCAGCTCGACGAACGATCCGACGAACTGGCGCGACACTCGTCCCGCCCGTGCAGTGGGGATGTCGTGCCCATCGCGGACGTCGGTGCCACGCGCTCGCTCGAACGTATCGAGAAGCTCTGGGCTGCGGCGAAATCCGGCCGTGCGTTCGGCGCCGTGACGGCCGCCGCTGTATCCGACGGCCCGGTATCGTCGGTCGACTCCCTCGCCTACGTCATCGCGACGTCGGGCTCGACGGGCGAACCGAAGTCGGTGGGCGTGACGCATCGCGGCCTGGCGGCGCTCGCGGCCGAGGCGCGCTGCCGGTACCGCGTCGGGCCGGGGGACCGTGTGCTGCACGGCTACAACCCGGCCTTCGACGCGGCGATGCTCGAGGTCTTGCTGGCGCACACCTCGGGGGCAACGCTCGTGATCGCGCCTGACGACGTCTTCGGCGGACCGGCTCTGCACAGCCTGTTGCGGGACGCGAAGGTCACGCACTTCCTGTCGACCCCGGCGGTGCTGTCGACCCTGACCCCGGACAGGCTGCCCGACCTCCGGGTGGTCGCCAGCGGTGGGGAGAGCCTGCCCGCCGAACTCGCCGACTCCTGGCGCGCTGGGCGGGTGATGCTCGACGCGTACGGGCCCACAGAATCCACTGTCGTCGCCACGGTCGGTCAGGTGGACGGCCGTGGTGGCATCGGGTTCCCCATCGCGGGCACGACCGTCTTCGTCCTCGACCGGTACCTGCGTCCGGTGCCGGTCGGCGGTGTCGGCGAGCTGTACCTGGTCGGTGAGGGGCTCGCCCGCGGGTACCTGGGGGCGCCGTCACAGACCGCCACCCACTTCGTTGCCGGACTGCGCGAGACCGGGCGGATGTATCGCACGGGCGACCGGGTGCAAGTGCTACCGGATGGACGCATGACGTTCCTGGGCCGTGCCGACCGTCAGTTGAAGATCCGTGGGGTGCGGATCGAACCCGGACAGGTGGAGACCGTGCTGCTCCGCTCTCGGTCGGTCCGGCAAGCCGCCGTGATCGTGCATGGCGGCGCCTTGGTCGCCTTCGTGAGTGGCCCCGGCATCTCGTCCGCCGACGTGTGGGCACAGGTCGGAAGGGAATTGCCGCCCGCGCTGGTCCCGACGCGTGTGCACGTCGTCGATCGAATCCCGACCACAGCGAACGGCAAGGTCGACGCAACCTGCCTGGCGAACCTCGCAGACGAGTTCGTGACGGTCGAATCCGCGCGCCCGCTGACGGCATCCGAGGAAGTTGTCGTGGGAGCGGTGCGGGAGGTGCTCGGGCACGATGTCGACGTCGACGCAGCCTTCTTCGCAGTCGGTGGGCACTCTCGCGGCCGTCGAGGTTGCGGCCCGTCTCGCGGCGGTGCTGCGGCGGGACGTCTCGTCTCGTACCGTCCTGGAAGCTCCGACGCTCGCGGCCCTCGCGAGCCGACTCGACGAGCAGTTCGATTCCCGTCCGCCGCTGCTCGGCGGCACGCCGACGCCGAGCCCGATGGCCCCCGCGCAGCGTCGCCTGTGGCTGATGCAGGTCGCCGATCCGGGATCGACTGCCTACAACGTGCCGTTCGTGTCGAAGCTGCAGGGGAACCTGGACGCGGACGCCTTGGTCGCCGCGCTCACGGACGTGGTCGAGCGTCATCGACCACTGCGAACCGTCCACCCCGACAGCGAGCGGCAGCAGGTCGTGGATGCGAGTGAAATCGAACTGCACGTCGAGTCCGAACCGTCCACGGAGAACGCCGTCGGTGTGCGGGTGCGCGAGCTCGTCGGTCGGCCGTTCGACCTCGTCACCCGACCGCCGTTGCGAGTGGGTCTGTTCCGCACGGCGGACGCCGCGTGGACACTCGTCGTGGTCGCCCACCACATCGCGTTCGACGGTGGATCCGTGGCCCCGCTGCTCCGCGACCTCGAACTCGCCTACGCGGCCCGCTCGCGTGCCACCACCCCACAGTTCGCGCCGATGCCGCTGCACTACGGTGACTTCGCGTCCTGGCAGGCTGCGTCGCTGGGCAACCTGGACGACCCGTCGAGCGTCGGCGGCCGCCAGCTCGATTACTGGTCCGACGTTTTGGCGGGCATGCCGACCGGCCCGCTGGACCTCCCGGCGGATCGGCAGCGTCCCGCGCGGCCGACGCATCGCGGTGGCGTCGTGCAGACTCGCATCGGCCCGGAAGTTCACGCGACCCTGCTCGAACTCGCTCGCAGCCAAGGCGTCTCGACGTTCATGGTCCAGCACGCCGTCCTGGCGGTTCTGCTGGCGCGATTCGGCGGCCGGAACGACGTCACCGTCGGGACCGTCGTCGACGGGCGTCCCGACGCCCGGCTGCGGGGTCTGGTCGGGATGTTCGTGGGCACCGTCGCCCTGCGGACATCGGTCGATCCTGCGGAGGGATTCACCGATCTCCTCCGGAGGGTCCGTGACGTCGATCTGGGTGCCTTCGCGAATTCGGACATCCCGTTCGACGACGTCGTGGCCAGCCTTGCCCCGGAGCGGAATCCGGCGCACCATCCCGTGTTCCAGATCCTGCTCACGCACACCCACGGGCGCCGCCACCGCTCGGCCTGTCGGGCATCGAGGTCTCCGACCACGGCGACGGCGTGCCGCAGGCACAGTTCGACCTGGTCTGGGACGTCACCGAACACCCCGACAGAACTGGCGTCGACGTTCGAGTGGTGCACGCCGTGGACCTCTTCGAGACGAAGACCGTCGAGCGACTCCTGACCGCGTGGACCGATCTGCTCGAGCAGGTGTGTGCCGACCCCTCGATTCCGGTCGGCGACTTGCGGGTTGCCGCACCACTCCCCGCTCGCCGGGCGTCGTCGGCGCCGGAGACCAGGACACTGTCGCAGATCCTGTCGAAGTCCGTGCGCCTTTACCCGAACCGTGTGGCGCTGCATGCCGGGGTGCAGCAGTGGACGTACGCCGAACTCGACGCGGAAGCAGACCACAGGGCGGCCGGATTCCGCAGGAAGGGAATCGGTCCCGGTGCCGTCGTGCCCGTCGATGCGGTGCGCGGGCCGGACTGGGTGCTCGACGTGTGGGCGCTGACGCGGATCGGGGCTGCGTGGGTTCCGATCGATCCGCAGCAACCGGAGGACCGCCGCCGTCGCCTTCTCGATGTCGCCCTCGGCACCGCCGGCGACCGAGGCCGTTCGGGAACGGATCTCGCCTACCTTCTCTTCACCTCGGGGACGACCGGTCGTCCCAAGGGCGTAGCCGTGACCCACTCCGGACTGGCATCGCTTGTGGATCTCCAGTCGCGCATGCTGGGCGTCACGCACGAATCCGTCGTCCTGCAGGTCGCGTCGCCCACCTTCGACGCGGCGGTCTTCGAGTTGCTCGCGGCACATGCACACGGCGGCGAGCTGCTCTGTGCAACCGGGACGGCGTACGCCGGAACGGATCTGCAGGCTCTGATCGAGACCGGGGCGGTCACCCATGCGAACCTGACTCCCAGCGTGCTGCGAACGCTGCAGCCCGGGACTTCTCCCGCACCTTGACCGTCGTCGCAGCGGGGGAGCCGCTTCCCGTGGACGTGGCGCAGGCTTGGGCGGATCATCGTCTCCACAACGGATACGGGCCCACCGAATGCACCGTCGGAGTCACCTGCAGCGAGCACCTCGGCCGCGGGCCGGTGACCATCGGTTCGCCGATCGCCGGTGTCGTCGTCCGCGTCCTCGACGGGCGTTTGCACCCGGCTCCGGCGGGCGTGATCGGTGAACTCTACGTCGGTGGCCCCGGCGTGGCCCGCGGTTACCACGGGGAACCAGGTCTGACGGCAGGGCGTTTCGTGGCCGACCCGTTCGGCGCACCGGGAACCCGGCTCTATCGGACCGGTGACCTCGTGCGTGAGCGAGACGACGGCACCTTCGACTACGTCGGGCGCATCGACGAACAGGTGCAGATCAACGGGGTCCGAGTCGAGCCCACCGAAGTGGACGCCGTGCTGTCCGCGGCCGACGATGTGGCCACCGCCGTGACGGTGCCGAGTACGCGCCCCTCCGGGGAGCCGACGCTCGTGTCTTACGTCGTGCCGCGGTCGGGGCGGCCGATCGACGGGGACCGGTTGCTGCGCCATGCCAGGATGTCACTGCCGCGGCATCTGGTGCCGGCGGCGGTGCGCATCGTCGATCGGATTCCGTTGACGCCGAGCGGAAAGCTCGACCGCTCAGCGCTGCCGGCTCCAGCGCTCGACGTCGCATCGGCGAGCGGTGCCGAGCCCCAGGGACCTGTCGAACGTGTGGTCGCGGATGCGATGGCACGCGTCATCGGGTGCGGCGCCGTGCCCCGCGACGTCGGGTTTTTCGAACTCGGAGGCACGTCGATGGGAGCGATCCGGTTCGTGGGCGCTCTGCGTGCCGACCACGGTTACGCGGCATCCGTCGTCTGGCTCGCCGACGACGACACGGTGGCCGGTATCGCCCGAAGGGTCGTCGGTGGGGGCGAGACCGCAGATCCCCTGGCGACACTGGTGCCGCTTCGCGCGGCCGGGAACGGGGCCCCGCTGTTCTGCGTGCATCCGGTCGGCGGACTCGCCTGGTGCTACAGCGGACTTGCCGAGCACATCGGGGAGAGGCCGTTGTACGGTGTGCAGGCAACCGGCTTGACCTCGGTGCCGAACACTGTGGCCGAGTTGGCAAGTCGATACGTCGATCACGTGACCGCCCTTCAACCGGAGGGCCCGTACCACCTCTTGGGGTGGTCCCTTGGCGGCAACGTCGCTCAGGAGATGGCTGTGCAGTTGCGGGCGGCCGGACGCGACGTCGCTGCGTTGGTACTGCTCGACTCGCTACCGCCAGACGTCGTTCCCGACGGTGTGCCGGAAGCGAGAGTGCAACAGCCGCTGCAGGACCTGAGCGGTGTCGACCCGGAGACAGTGCAACACGTGCTGAACGTGGGTACGGCACTTCGAGGCCGCGGCCCGAACTCACGTACCGGGCGTGTTCGACGGCGATGCACTGTTGTTCGTCGCAGGCGCCGAGTCGGACCGGCACGGTCTGGCGGAGTCTCTGGCGACGCCACGTTGCCGGCGCCGTCGTGGTGGAGACCTTGCAGTGTTCACACGCGGAGATGGTCTCCACCGAGGCGTTGCAGACGATCGGACGAGTTCTCCAAGAATCGAACGAAGGTGGGCCGTGAGACCGACTCGCGCATAGGGTGTTTGCAATCGTTACTGACAGAGACGGGGATCGGGGATATGGAAGTACAGGACTACCTACGCGTCGTGGCTGCGCGCTGGCGAATCATCGCAGGCGTCACCGTCGTAGCAGTGCTCGCGGCGCTGGTGGCGTCGTTGATGACTACACCGACGTACACAGCGAAGGCTCGTCTCTTCGTGTCCACCAGTGGTAAGTCCGTGATGGAAGCGATGCAGGGAAACCAGTTCTCGCAACAGCGTGTCGCTTCGTACACAAAGCTTGCGACCGCCGAGGAGGTCGTACGGGCGGCTGTCGACTCCCTCGGACTCGACCTCGACCCGGCGAAGGTGATCCCCAACGTGAAGGCGGTTCCGGTTCCGGACACCGTCCTGGCCGACATCAACGTCACCGACACCGTGCCGGAGCGCGCGCGTGACCTCGCGGACGCGATCGCCAAGGAGTTGGTCGGCAAGATCGCCGAGCTGGAGTCGCCGGCGGGAGCCGAGCCGGTGGCGCGGGCGACGGTCGTCGAAGCCGCGAAGACACCGACGACACCCGTGAGCCCCAAGACCAAGCGCAACCTGGCGCTCGGGTTCGTGATCGGTCTCCTGGGCGGCATCGCCCTGGCGATCTTCCGCGACCGCCTGGACAACACGGTCAAGAGCCGTGAGGTGCTCGATGAACTGGCCGGCGTCGGCCTGGTGGGCACTGTGCCGTTCGACAAGGAGCGGGAGCAGAAGGCGGCCATCGCTTTCCACGACGGGTATTCGGGCAGTGCCGAGGCGTTCCGGGAGCTGCGGACGAACCTGCAGTTCCTCGAGGTCGACAATCCGCCACGCGTCATCTCGATCACCAGTTCGCTTCCGGGCGAGGGTAAGACGACGACGGCGATCAACCTGTCGCTGGCGATCGCCGAGGCCGGCTTCTCGGTGTGCCTGGTCGACGCGGATCTGCGCCGGCCGCGTGTTGCGAAATACCTGGACTTGATCGGTTCGGTCGGTATGAGCACCGTCCTTGCGGGGCAGGCCGACCTGGACGACGTCCTGCAGTCGACGTCGTTCGCCAATGTCTCTGTGCTGGCGTCGGGTCCGTTGCCGCCGAACCCGAGCGAGCTGCTGGGTTCGACGCACGCGGGGAAGCTACTCGACGACCTGCGGTCGAAGTTCGACTTCGTCGTCATCGACGCGTCGCCGCTGTTGCCGGTAACGGACGCGGCTGTGCTGGCGGCGAAGGTCGACGGCTCGCTGGTGGTGGTGCGGCACGGCAAGACGAAGCGCGACCAGGTGTCGCGTGCGATCGGCAACCTGCGCAGCGTCGGGGCCACCGTCCTCGGCACGATCCTGACCATGACCCCGTCGAAGGGCAAGGGCGCGTACGAGTACAAGTACTACTACGATTCCGACGGAGGGAACGTCCCCGAGTTGCCGAAGGCCGTCGAGCCTCCGACTCCCGTGCGCAGTTAGTCCGACGTGATTCCGGAGTCGGCCCGCTCGGCGATCGGCGCACCGATCGCCGAGCGGGACCCGGCTCGAGACGGCGGCCTAGATTCCCATGGAGCGGGCGATCATCGGCCACGAGTTGTGCAGGTCGTCCTCCCAGTAGCCCCAGGTGTGGGTGCCGGTGGGCTTGAAGTCGAACGTGGCCGGGATCTGCAGATCGGCGAGACGGTACGCGAGGTTGTGGGTGCAGTAGTTGGTGACCAGCTCGATCGCACCGCCGCCCATCACACGCTCGGCGAGCACGGACAGGTCACCGTCGATACCGGGGCCGTCGAGCGTCTCGTGCGGGCCGGGTAGGCCGGACGCGCTGGTGACGTAGATCTCTGTGCCACGCAGCTTTTCGGCGTTCACGACGGGATCGTTCTCGGCCCAGCCGGGTCCGTCGAGCGGGCCCCACATGTTGGTGATGTCGGCACCGCCGCGGATACCGGTGACCGCCTGGATGGCGTTCTGGCCGGCCCAGGTGCTGGTCTCGGCGCAGCCGCTGTAGGACCCGACGCTCTTGTAGAAGCCGGGCTTGGCGATGGCGAGGTTGAGCACCGAGGTGGCGGTCATGGAGATCGCGGCGATGGACTGGACCTCGTCGGTACCGAATTCGGCGTCGACGACGGGTGGGAGTTCTTCGAGCAGGAACGTCTGCCACTTCTGGCGGCCGAGCTTCGGATCGTCCTTCTGCCAGTCGGTGTAGTAGCTGGACGCGCCCTCGAGCGGGGTGACGACGTTGACGTTCTTGTCCTCGAAGAAGTCGATGACGTCGGTCCTGCGCTGCCAGGTGGCCGAGTCTTCGCCGCCGCCGGCACCGTTGAGCAGATACAGCGTCGGTCGGGCCGGCTGCGATCGGCTGGGCGGATGACTTCGAGGGGATGTCTCGGTCCATCGCCGGCGAGTGCACCGAGATGGTGACCCTGCGATCGGAGTCCTCGGTGGACTTCACCAGGTAGGCCCCGGAGGCGTTCGTCGGGGCGGTGGTGCCGCTGTCGGCGGATGCGGTCGCCGGCACCGCGAGCAGCGAAGCGGCGGACACGGCCACTGCCGCCGCGAGCACTCGGGCGCGCTCGACCTGCGAACTCCTCATCCGAACGTCCTCCTGTGAACCTCGAATCATCACGCGCGATGCTGACGATGGGCGCGGCGCCGACCTCACCTCGGCACGGCTTCAGCGGCAGCAGATTACCGGGCCGAAGAGTCGGAAATGTCCCGATTGGCAAAGTTGAGGCAGCATTCACCCACCGATTCACTCCGCGCCTCACTCTGCGCCGGGTGTGCTCGGCGCTCGGCGGCCGGCTCAGCCGGTGATCATGTCCTCGGGGCCCCACACGGCGCGCATGCTGACGATCTTGCCGTCGTCGTCGAATTCCATGACGTCGATCGGGGCGAGCTCGAGGGTTTGGTCGCCCATCTTGGTGGTCAGACGGAAGTTGAAAGCGGCGGTGTCGGACGCGATGCGCAGCGTCACGAGCTCGGCCTCGCGTTCGAGTTGCTCGAGGACCGCGTAGAACTCGCGGATCGATTCGCGAGTGGTGCGGACGGTGCTGCCCACCGGATCCTCCAAGGTGGCACCCTCGGCGTACAGCGCCAGGACGTCGTCGGCGGTGCCCGTCGCGACCGCCTTGATATAGGTCTCGACGGTGTTGCGGATGCTCTCGGGTGACGCGACCATGGGGCCCTCCAAAACTGGAACACGTTTCAGCGGTGAGGGTATCCGGCGGCGCTCTCGGGCCGACCGATTCCGCCGACCGTGCCGACGCTAACGGCGCAGACGGGGAAGCAGGTCCAGCAGGGCCTTGTCGATCACACTGCCGACGTCCCGAACACGGTCGCGCTCTGCCCGATCGGGTCGCGGACGTCGACGTTAGCTGGGCGCGGGACGGTGCCGCGGGCGGCCGCGAGTTCTGCGACGGTGGCCGAACCGATCGCCGACGCCAGGTGCGCGGCCTCGAGCAGCGTGAACGTCCGTTTGAGCTGGCGGGGAGCGATCCGGAGAACCGCGTCCCGGTGGGACTCGGTCATCGCCAGGATCAGGTCGGCACCGCCCGCGATCGCCGGTGTCAGCCGTCGTGCGACGAAGTCGTCGGGTCCCCGCCCAGCGTCGAAAGAATCTGTGCTGCCGTGGGTTCGAGGCCCGATCCGACGACGGCTCGGGTGCCGGCGCTGGACGCGGTGAGATCGGCGGTGCCGGTGCGGGACGCCCAGGCGGTGGTGAGGCGTTCGGCGGTGGGGGAGCGACATATGTTGCCGGTGCATACGAACAGCAGCTGCATACCGGTGAGTGTAGGCATTGCTGTATACACTCGGCTGGTCCTGTACGCGCCCCGGTTCGAGTATCGGCCGGGAGCCCTCGATCGAAGGCGGCTCATGGGTGGGGTTCTCGGAATTTCGGTGGGGGCCGAATTCGTGCGGCTGGTGCGCTCCCGGCGTGCCGGTGCCGCAGGGGTCTCGCCGACGTTCGAGCGTCGGACGGTCGCCGTCGCCGGCCGCATCCCCGAGGAGGCCGCGGCGGATGCGGTCGGGGCGGCGCTGGCGGAGCTGGCGGACTCGGCGGCACCGGTCGGTGTGACCGTCGCATACGGCGACGAGGCGCAGGCCGCCGCGCTCGACGCTGCGATGCGCACCGCGGGAATCACGGACTTCCGGCTGATTCCCGAACTCACCGCGGTGCTCGAGCGACTGGGCAGCGACGGTCGGCTCGCGGGGGTGCGGACGATCGTGCTGTACGACCTGGGGCGCACCGGGCTGACCGTGAGCGTCGTCGACCGCTACACCGGCTCGGTGACGGCGTCCGAGCGCACGGACAGTCTGCGATGTGATCGGCTCGAGCAACTTCCACGTGAAACATTCGGCAGCGCCGTCCAGTCCGCGATCGAGGAGTCGGTCGAGCTGATCGGCGATTTGGCTGCGCAGGTCGAGTTGCTGCCCGAGGCCGTGGTGCTGCTGGGCGGCGGCGCCTACATCCCCGAGGTACGGGCGGTGCTCACGGAGCGGTCGGCCGTGCCGATCGTGATGCCCGAGCATCCGGAGTTCGTGGTGGCCGGCGGGGCGGCGCTCCTGGCGGCGCCGGTGACGACGCCGCGGCGGTCGACGCGGCCCGCTCATCGGGCGGTCTCCCGCCGGCAGGTGAGCGGGGCTGGTCTGGCGGGCGCCGCGCTCGTCGTCATAGCGGTCACCGGGTTCGGGCTCGGCTACGGCAAAACGGTTTTCGGGTCGGAAGCGGGGGCCTCGACGGAGACGTCGACCTCGAGCGTTCCGTCGATCGGTGCGAGGTCGTCGCAGGAGGTCACCACGCCGCCTCCGCCGCCGTCGCCGGAACCGCCCGTCACCACTACGGAGGTTGTGCAGCAACCGGCATCGGACACCGGATACCGAGCGGTGCCGCCCCCACGACCGCTCCGGCTCCGGCCCCGCTGTTCCCGGGCCTGGGGATCCAGCTGCCCGCACTGCCCCCACTCCCGCAGGTTCAGCTGCCGCCGATGCCGGTCATTCCAGGGATACCGCTGCCGAAGCTGTGACGGCCGCGGTCAGCGGGCGTGGCGTCCGCCGCGCCGTCGCTGCCGGGCCGGCACGCCGATCCGCGGACGGGCCAGCAGCGCCGCGATGCCGGTGGTGAGCGGAACGGAGAGGGCGAGCGCGATGCCACCCACCGACGCCCGCACGATCTCGATCGCGACGGCGTCGCCCGTCAGCACGTCGCCGAGGGAGCCTCCCGCGACGCTGAAGAGGAGCAGCAGGGGAAGCGCGCCGCCGGCGTAGGCCAGCACGAGGGTGTAGACCGTGCTCGCGATGTGGTCGCGTCCACCCGCATCGCCGACGCGAAGATGGTCCGGCGGGTGGCCGATTCGTCGATCGACGCGAGTTCGAACGCGGCCGACGCCTGCGTGATCGTGACGTCGTTCAGTACGCCCAGCGAGCCGATGATGAAACCGGCCAGCAGGAGACCCGTGATGCTCACGTGCTGGATGTAGGCCTGCACATCGGTGTTCTGTTCCTCCGACAGTCCGGTCAGGTGCGTCATGCGGATGGCGACCGTGGACAGCACCGCCGCCACGAGCATCGACGCGAGCGTCCCGAGCAGGGCGGAGCTCGTCCTCAGGTTCACTCCGTGGGCCAGGTACAGCACCGCGAAGAGGATCGCCGCGCCGGAGACGAGGGCGACGGGCATCGCGGGTTTGCCGTCCAGGAGGGCGGGCAGTGTGAACACGACCAGGACCGCGAACGCGATCCCGAGCCCCAGCAGCGCGCGCACGCCGCGCCATCGGGCGACCGCGATGATCGCCACCGCGAAGGCGGCGACGACGAGCGCCAACGGCAGCCCGCGTGAATAGTCGTTGAACGAATAGATCGGGGTTCCGGTCGAATCCGTCTGCCGGACAAGTCGAATGTGCTCGCCGAGGCTCAACACCGGCTGCCCGGGACCCGGACGATCTCCAGAAGGGTTCGAGTCCCCGCGTTGGGGCCCGACTCGATGGCGACCACGCTGCGACGGCAGCTGATCTCAGTGCCCGTCGCCGCGGACGGCGCGGGTTCGCCCGAGAACACCCGGCCCGCACCGGGACTGCCGCACGGGGCGATGTCCTGCGCGACGATCGTCCCGGCCTCGGTGGTGACGGCACCGCCACCGGCGTTCTGGAAAGGCAGCGGGATCTCGACCTGCTGTTTGTTTGGCCAGAGAATGACGGCTCCGACGACGACGGCGGTCGCGATCGCGACGAGAAGACCCACGACGACACGTGCAGCGGTGGGGCCGACCGGGATCGGCCCCTCGAAATGGCCGTGGCCGTGTCCGTGCCCATGTCCGCGAACGCTGCTCGGATTCTGCTCACGATCGGTCGACAACTCGGATGTCATCGGATTGTCCTCCGCACCGGATCAGAGTAGCGGGCACGGACAGGTAAGCGACGGTGGCGGGAGCAGGGGGGTCGTCCCCGCCACCGATAACCTCGTCGCCCAGGGGGGAGGGGCAGGACGAGGCGCTTACGGCACACAATGGTGCCGAACGGTGAATCTACCCATATCGGAGCGATCATGCAGGATTGGGTCGAGATTCCGTGTCGCGTCTCACCGATGACGGTGACACGCGGCGGTTACTGCTTGTAGCTCGACAGGAAGTTGCCGAATCGCTCGATCGCGACCGCCAGATCACGCGCCCATGGCAACGTCACGATGCGCAGGTGGTCGTGGTCGGGCCAGTTGAATCCGGTGCCCTGGACCATGAGGATCTTCTCCTGCAGCAACAGGTCCTGGACCAGCTTCTCGTCGTCGTGGATCTCGTGGACGTTCGGATCCAGGCGCGGGAACGCATACAGCGCGCCGCGAGGCTTGACGCACGAGACACCGGGAATCATGTTGAGCCGCTCCCACGCGACGTCGCGCTGCTCGAGCAGGCGGCCGCCGGGCAGGATCAAGTCCTCGATGCTCTGGTGTCCGCCGAGCGCCACCTGGATGGCGTGCTGGCCGGGGACGTTCGGGCACAGGCGTGTGGACGCGAGAAGGTCGAGGCCCTCGAGGAAGCCGGCCGCGTGGTCCTCGGCCCGGTGATGGCGACCCAGCCCGAGCGGTAGCCGGCGACCCGGTACGCCTTCGACAGGCCGTTGAACGTGAGGCACAACAGGTCGGGTGCGAGCGAGGCCAGCGAGATGTGCTTGGCGTCGTCGTAGAGGATCTTGTCGTAGATCTCGTCCGCCAACAGCAGCAGCTGGTGCCTGCGCGCGAGATCGACGAGCTGCGAGAGCACCTCCGCCGAGTACACGGCACCCGTCGGGTTGTTCGGGTTGATGACGAGCAGTGCCTTGGTCTTGTCGGTGATCTTGGACTCGATGTCCGCGATGTCCGGGTTCCAGTCGTTCTGCTCGTCGCACAGGTAGTGCGCGGGGGTGCCGCCCGACAGGCTGGTCATCGCGGTCCACAGCGGGTAGTCCGGCGCGGGGATGAGCACCTCGTCGCCGTCGTCGAGCAGCGCCTGCATCGTCATCGTGATGAGCTCGGAGACGCCGTTGCCGAGGTAGATGTCGTCGACGTCGAGTTCGGGGAATCCGGGCACCAGTTCGTACCGCGTGACGATCGCGCGACGGGCCGACAGGATGCCCTTGGACTCCGAATAGCCCTGCGCATAGGGCAGAGCCGCGATCATGTCGCGCATGATCACGTCGGGCGCCTCGAACCCGAACGGGGCTGGGTTGCCGATGTTGAGCTTGAGGATCCGATGCCCCTCGGCCTCCAGGCGTGCCGCGTGCGCGTGCACCGGCCCCCGGATCTCGTACAGCACGTTCTGCAGTTTGGTGGACTGCTCGAGAGCGCGCTGCGGCCGATGATGGCGGACGGAATCTGGAGTGCTCACGCAACCATGATTCCACTCGGGCGCAAATGGAAATCGCGCGCCTCGAGCCCGCTGCCCTGCCCGCCGCCCGTCCGGATAGGTATAGGGCCAGGTAGAGCGCCGATTCGGGTGTGAGGTTTCGGCGCCGCGGGCGTCAGGTCGACGGCGGCGTCCGCTGTGACGGATGTCGCGTCGGCTCAGGAGGCCGACCAGGACCGCCAGCGTAGGTCGCGCACTGCAACCACGGGGCCGGACGGGCGCATCGACCGATACTGCGGATACTTCGCGACCAGCGCATCGACCGCGCTTCGGCCCTCGTCGTCCTCCGTGGAGATCACCTGCGCCGCCCCGTCGACGCGCACCCACCACAGGCGGGTCCAGTCGTCGTCGTAGTGATCGACGAGCAGGCTGACACGTCCCGTCGCGGCGATGTTCGCGAGGCGCTTCAGACGCCGCGTGGTCTTGGGTTTGTCGTCGACCGCGGTGTAGATCGTGTCGGCGACGACCACGAAGACCACCGGGACCAGGTGCGGATCGCCGTCCGCCGATACCGTCGCCATCCGCGCGACGGGGGCGTCGGCGAATCGCTGCGGCACGCGCGCGTACATGGGGAAACAGTACGTCGACGAGGGGTGTCCGTGGCTAGGGTGTCGTGCATGACGAACGCTGCTCCGGCCGTGGCGCCTACGGCTCGTGGATATCGCCGATCACCGCCACCGACCTGGCCGCGAGCGGTCATCCGGTGGAGGGTGGGCGGTTCGTCGACGGTCGGGTGTGGTGGTCGGAACAGCGTCCCACCGAAGGCGGCCGGACCGCGGTCCGGTGCCTCGGCCCGGACGGTGGACCCGTCGACGTCCTGCCGCTGCCGTGGAACGCGCGCACCCGCGTCCACGAATACGGCGGCGGCGCGTGGACGGTGACCGACGGTGCGGTCCTGGTGTTCGCCGAGTTCAGCGACCAGCGATTGTATCGGTTCGACGCGTCCGTCGATGCCGCACCCGTTCCGCTGACACCGATCCCGTTGGCGGCGTCCGCGATTCGCTACGCCGACCTCCACGTCGTCGGGCGCGACCTGTGGTGCGTCCGTGAGCGTCACGCGGGCGACGAGGTGACCCGCGACATCTGCGTGGTCCCTCTCGACGGCTCGGGTGCCGACGACCCGTCCGCGATCCGCTCGGTCGTCGGCGGTTCCGACTTCCTCGCCCACCCGCGGCTCTCGCCGGACGGCGCCCGGCTCGCGTGGATCGCGTGGAACCATCCGCAGATGCCCTGGGACGGAACCGAACTGCGTGTTCTCTCGCTCGCTTCGGGAAAGGTGGACGTCCTGCTCGGCGGCACCGAGGAATCGGTGCTGCAGCCCGAATGGGCCGACGACGGGACGCTGCGCGTGATCAGCGACCGCAGCGGATGGTGGAACCTCTACACCGTCTCGGTGGACGCCGGTGCGGTGGAACCGATCTGCCCCGTCGACGCCGACTTCGGCGCCCCGCTGTGGCAGCTCGGGGCCCGCTGGTACGCGGACCTCGGCGACCGCACCCTGCTGACCACCCGGACGGTCGGTACCGACATCCTGGCGATCCTCGACCCGGGTACCGGCGCACTGCGCGACGTCGAGCTCGAGGGCATCTCGTCCGTGCAGATCTGCGACGTGGACGGCCGACGGGTCCTGTTGCGCTGCGGCGGCGCTCGCGTCGCGTCCGGGCTGCGCGTGCTCGACCTCGACACCGGGGCGCTCGCCGACGTGCGGTTGGCCGTCGACGACCTGCCCGACGTCGCGTACCTCCCCGAGGCGCGGGCCCTCACCTTCGACGGGCCGCAGCGCGAGGTCCATGCGATCGTCTACCCGCCCCGCAACCCCGACTACCGCGCGCCCGACGGTGAACTTCCGCCGTACATCGCGTTCGTGCACGGCGGGCCGACCGCGCACGTCGCGCCCGCGGTGAGCCTCGTGAACGCGTACTTCACGAGCCGCGGGATCGGCGTCGTCGACGTCAACTACGGCGGCTCGAGCGGATACGGACGCGAGTACCGCAACCGGCTGCGCGGACAGTGGGGCGTGGTCGACGTCGAGGACACCGTCGCCGCCGTGCGCGGTCTCGCCGACGCCGGTCTCGCCGACTCGAATCGTCTTGCCATCGAGGGTGGTTCGGCCGGCGGCTGGACCGTGCTGTCGGCGCTGACGACGTCGGACGTGTTCGCGTGCGGCGTCTCGTACTACGGCGTGGCCGAACTGGTCGAGTTCGTCGAGGAGACACACGATTTCGAGTCCCGGTACATCGACGGGCTGATCGGTCCGCTGCCCGAGGCCGCCGACCTGTACGCGCGGCGGGCGCCCGTGAACAACGTCGAGGGCCTGTCCTGCCCGGTGCTGCTGCTCCAGGGGCTGTCCGACCCGATCGTCCCGCCGTCGCAGGCGGAGCGGTTCCGCGCCGCCCTCGTGCAGAAGCGGATCCCGCACGCGTACCTCGCGTACCAGGGCGAGGCCCACGGATTCCGTCGCGTCGAGACGATCGTCAACGCCCGCGAGGCGGAGCTGTCGTTCTACGGGCAGGTTCTGGGATTCGAGACGCCCGGCGTCCCGCGGCTGGAGCTGTCGCGACCGTAGCGGTTTGCGCTGGAGTGCACTCCAACGCCTACCGTCGGGACCCATGACGGCAGGGCTGGGAATCGCAGAGGTGTCCGAGGTGACGGGCCTCACACAGGACACACTGTGCTGGTACGAACGCGAGGGGCTCATCCCGCGCGTCGAGCGCGGCAGCGACGGGCGTCGCATCTACGACGACGCCTCGGTGCGCATGATCGAACTCATCGTGCGGCTGCGTCGCACCGGGATGCCCGTCGCCGAGATCCGGTCATTCCTCGCAATGTACGAGGAGGGGGCCGCGAGTCACGGCCGACGCATGACGCTGCTGCGTGAGCACCGCGAACGGGTGCTCGGCCAGCTGGCCCAACTCCGTCAGGATCTCGGCGCGCTCGACGCCAAGATCGAGCACTACCGCGACCTCGTCGAACGCGGACTCGATTGCGAGAACAGGCCGATCGCCGACGAGGTGACCCGGCTCAGGCAACGGCAGACATGAGGGAAACAGACATGACGGTACCGACCATCGAACTCGGTCACGGACTGCATGTGAGCACGATCGGCCTGGGCGGTATGGCCCTGAGTCACGTCTACGGGCCGACCGACCCGGACGAGGCGGTGCAGACACTGCACCACGCGATCGACGTAGGCGTCACCTTCGTCGACACCGCCGACGTCTACGGCGTACCTCGGCCGGGCATCGTCGGGCCCGCCGGCACGAACGAGGAACTCGTCGGGCAGGTGCTGCGCACCCGTCGCGGCGAGGTGCAGCTGGCCACGAAGTTCGGCATCACCGGCGTGATCGGCGAAGACAGCGGCGGTACACCGACCCGCGGCGACCGGGACTACGTCCGGTCGGCCTGCGAGGCGTCGCTGCGGCGACTGGGCACCGACGTGATCGACCTCTACTACATGCACCGGCGCGAGATCGGCCGTCCGATCGAGGAGACCGTCGGGGCGATGGCCGAGTTGGTCCGCGAGGGAAAGGTGCGCCGCCTCGGGCTGTCGGAGGTGACCGGCGACGAGCTCCGGGCGGCCGCGGCAGTGCATCCGATCACCGCCGTCCAGAGTGAGTGGAGCCTCTGGTCGCGTGACGTCGAACGGCATGTCGTGCCCGCGGCGATCGAGGTCGGCGCCGGATTCGTCCCGTACTCGCCGCTCGGGCGCGGGTTCCTGACCGGAACGCTCACCCGCGAGGCGGTCATGGGCTCCATCCTTGAGGGACAGCACCGATTCGATGAGCACTTCGACGCGAACCAGGTGGTCGTGGAGCACGTCCGTGCGGTCGCCGCGGAGGTCGGGGCCACCCCGGCGCAGGTCGCCCTCGCCTGGTTGTTCGCGCAGGGCACACGCCTGGGTGTCCCGGTCGCACCGATTCCGGGAACCCGTCGTAGCAGTCGCGTCGACGAGAACGCCGCGGCGGCGTCGCTGGAACTGTCGGCGTCCCAGCTCGCGCGGCTCGACAGCGTCGCCGACCTGGTCACCGGTGGGCGCAACCTGACCTTCAACGGCCCCGAATGGATCTCCTCCGGACGGGAGTGACGGTCACGGGCGCGGCATGTGCTCGACGCGTCCACGCGGCGGGGGAGCGCACCACCTGCCAGCCCGCGCCCGGATCCCGTCCTCGCGCTGCTTCTCCGCCCACACCACGTCCGCGGGGGCCTGTCCCGCGGGAACGAGTCGGCTGTACGTTGCGCGGCCGTCGAACTCGCCGACGACGCCGAACTCCTCGAACAGAAAGTCCACCCGGCCCAGGTGCCTGCCGTCCGGTGCGTACAGGTTCGGCTGGCAGTCCGGGATCGGGAGTTGCTCGCGGATCATCATCACGCGGCTACGCGATTCACCGATCGATTCGGATCGCCCGTCGAGCTGTTCGAGGACGCGGTGGACGCGCTGCCTTCCGGCACGGGGAGGGAGCACGTCCGCGGCGGCGGCCAGTGTCGTGGACGTGAGCGCCGACGAGTGCAGCGCATGATCGCCCGCGACGACGGCCTGCTCGAACGGCAATGTCCGCGCCAGATCCACCACCGTCCGCGACACCGTCGTCACCGGGATTCCGTCGATCTTGGTGACCTCGTCGGCGTGCAGCGTCGCCGTGTGGACGTGGCGGTGCCGGGTGCGCCGACCGCCGGTCCGGCGGTCACGAGTCAGATGCGCCACGGCCAGTGAGGTGTTCCACAGGTCCAGGCCGTGGATCACTGCCGCCGACTGGTGGCTGAGCACAGCGTCCGCGGACGCGGCCAGCACGGTTTCCACGGCTCGTAGTCGGTGTCGCTCGTAGGCGCCCAACGCGTCGAACTCGTCCCGCGGCGCATACCGGCCTGGCCGGAGTCGTCGCCACGTCCCGGTCCTGCACTGCCGCTGCAGTTGATGGTCGGCGGCCCCGCGTTGCAGCGCCTCACCGCGCCGGATGATGTGTGCGTCCACAACGGCATGGTGCCGTCCTCGCGGAGGCACGGACGTCGTCCGTGCCGGTCCAGAGGTCGACCTGTGGACGACCACAGACCTGTGGATATCTGCGCGAACACACACGTTTTCCTGAGTTCACACACGTTTTCCGCATCGAAGTCGTGTGTGATGTCGGGAAAGGGTGTGTGAGGTTGGGGAGCACACAGTCGACAGCGCCCCCACCGCGGACGGTGGGGGCGCTGTCGTATGTTCCTACTTCTTGCGGCCCGGTGCCTTGGCGCCGGCCTTGAAACCCAGCGCGCCGGGCTTCGCCTGCGGCGGCGCCGCAGCGGACGCCTCCTGCTGCGGCGCAGCAGGTGCCGAGGCCTCGGCCGGAGCGGTCTCCGCCTGCGGCTCGGCCGGCTTCTCGGGCTCGGGCGCCGGCGCTGCCGGAGCCGCAGCGGCGGGGGCGGCCTTGCGGGCGCCCGGTGCCTTCGCGCCGCTCTTGAAGCCCAGTCCGCCTGGCTTCGCCTGCGGTGCAGGCTTGGCCTCGGCGGCCGGTGCGGCCGGAGCAGCGGGTGCCTCTGCGGCCGGTGCCTCGACAACCGGTGCGACGGGTGCCGGTGCGGCAGCCTTCGCGCCAGGAGCCTTGGCTCCGCCCTTCATCTGCAGGCCCTTGCCGCCCGGAGCCTTCGCTCCGCCCTTCATGGCGAGTCCGCCGGGCTTGGCGGCCGGTGCGGCCGGAGCAGCGGGTGCCTCCGCAGCGGGAGCCTCGACGGCCGGAGCGGCCGGTGCCGGTGCGGCAGCCTTCGCGCCGGGAGCCTTCGCGGCGCCCTTCATCTGCAGGCCCTTGCCGCCCGGAGCCTTGGCCCCGCCCTTCATTCCGAGTCCGCCCGGCTTGGCGACCGGAGCGGCCGGTGCCTCGGCAGCGGGAGCAGCGGCCTCGGCGGCCGGTGCGGCGCCCTCGGCCTTTGCACCGGGTGCCTTCGCGGCGCCCTTCATCTGCAGGCCCTTGCCGCCCGGTGCCTTCGCGCCGGGGGCCTTGGCCAGGCCCTTCATCTGCAGGCCCTTGCCGGCCGCCGGTGCAGCGGCAGCAGCGACAGGTGCGGCCTCCGCGGCCGGAGCGGCCTCGGGCACGGCGACGGGTGCGGCTGCTGCCGCAGTCTCCGCCACCACTGCGGCGGCCGGAACCTTCTCGCGCTGCTCGACCTTGAGGTTCGCGGTCAGCTGCTCGGGATCGAGACGCGTGACGGTCTCGAGCATCATCTGCGCGACGTCGACGACCTCGACACCCTCGCCCTGGCCCTGCTCCTGACGGGCGGTGACGCCGTCGGTGAGCATGACGCGGCAGAACGGGCAGCCGGTCGCGATCTTCTTCGGCGAGGTCGTGAGGGCCTCGTCGACGCGATCGATGTTGATGCGCTTACCGAGCTGCTCCTCCATCCACATGCGGGCGCCACCGGCACCACAGCACATGGACCGCTCGCCGTGACGCGGCATCTCCTTGAGCTTCGCGCCTGACGCCTCCATCAGTTCACGCGGAGCGTCGTACACCTTGTTGTGACGGCCCAGGTAGCACGGGTCGTGGTAGGTGACGTCCTCGTCGAGCTTGGCGACGGGGACGAGCTTCTTGGCGCGCACCAGGCGGTTGAGCAGCTGCGTGTGGTGGACCACCTCGTAGACGCCGCCGACCTGCGGGTACTCGTTGCCGAGTGCGTTGAAGCAGTGCGCACACGTGACGACGATCTTGCGCTTGTTGTCCGGGGTGCCGTCGAACACCGTGTTCAGCAGCTCGATGTTCTGCATCGCGAGCTGCTGGAACAAGAACTCGTTGCCCGCGCGGCGAGCCGAGTCGCCGGTGCAGGTCTCCTCGGCGCCGAGGACCATGAACTTCACGCCGGCGGTCGCGAGCAGCTCGGCGACGGCCTTGGTGGTCTTCTTTGCGCGGTCCTCGTAGGCGCCGGCGCAGCCGACCCAGAACAGGTACTCGTAGTCCTCGAAGGAATCCGCGTCCTGGCCGTAGACCGGGATCTCGAAGTCCATCTCGTTGATCCAGTTGAGCCGGTCCTTGGAGTTCTGGCCCCAGGGGTTGCCCTTGTTTTCGAGGTTCTTGAACAGACCCGCGAGCTCGGACGGGAACTCCGACTCGATCAGCACCTGGTAACGGCGCATGTCGATGATGTGGTCGACGTGCTCGATGTCCACCGGGCACTGCTCGACGCACGCGCCACACGTGGTGCAGGACCACAGCGTCTCGGGTCGATGATGCCGCCGAGCTCGCCCTCGAGGGACTCTCCGATGAGCGGACGCTCGGCCTCGGCACGGGCCGCTTCCGGAATCTTCGCAAGAGCGGCCGCGTTGGCGTTGCCCTCGGCGTCGACCAGGCCGACCTCGTCGCCGCCCATGTCCTTGCGGCCACCGGCGAGCAGGTACGGGGCCTTGGCGTAGCCGTGGTCGCGCAGCGACATGATGAGCAGCTTCGGCGACAGCGGCTTGCCGGTGTTCCACGCGGGGCACTGCGACTGGCAGCGGCCGCACTCCGTGCAGGTGGTGAAGTCCAGCCAGCCCTTCCACGAGAAGTCCTCGATCCGGCCGGCACCGAGGGTGTCGGTGTCGGGGTCGACGTTCTCCATGTCGAGGGCGCGGCCCTTGGACATCATCGGCTTGGCGGCACCGAGCGCGACGCCGCCGTCGTCCTCACGCTTGAAGTAGATGTTCGGGAACGCCGAGAAGCGGTGCCACGCGACACCCCACGTGATGTTGCGGCCGACCACGAACAGCCAGATCATGCCGGACATCAGCTTGACGAACGCGAAGACCGAGACCATCACGGCGCTGGCGGGCAGCAGCTTGGCGACGTTCATGGTGAAGAAGTCGGTCCACGGGTTGGCGTGCCCGTAGGTGGCGATCTTGCCCGACTTCACCATGATCATGCCCAGGCCCTCGATGAGGACGACGATCTCGACGAAGTACGCGGGGCCGAACTTGGAGCCGCCGAAGCGGGACAGCCGCTCGGGGATCCGCGGGTGGTTGAGCTGGCGGATCACGATCAGCGTCAGGATGCCCACGACGGTGCCGATACCCAGGATCTCGTCCCACAGATGCCAGACCCATGTGTTGCCGAACAGCGGCCAGTGGAACTCCGGATTGAAGGTCTGGCCGTAGGCCTCGAACCACAGCAGCGCGCCGCCGAGGAAGCCGATCATCACGAGCCAGTGCGCCCAGCCCACGGTGCGGAACTTCTGCATCCGGGTGTGCGCGATGAACTCGACGATCATCTGCTTGAAGCGCGGGAAGAACGGGCGCCAGCGGTCGGGCGCGGACTGCCCGATCTGCACGGTCTTCGCCATCCGCCACGCCCCACTGAGGAATGAGGCCCAACAGACAAGGCTCAGCAGTGCGCCGACGGTGCCCAACGTAATCGTCAGGGCATTCATGTCGAAGCCTTTCGTTTCGGGGCAGCACACGTGCCGCCTGTGGGTCAGCCCACAGATCCTAACCGCTCACAAGTTACCCACCGGTAACTGGTACTTCTACCAATCGGTAACATAGCGCGAAGCGTCGTTTCCTGCATCTTCGGCCCCCCGGATGCGACACGGTCGGCGTCGTGAGGGGCTCCGATGCGGGGTCGCGAGGGCGGGCTGAGCCTCGCGAGTCGGGTCGTATTCAGTTAACGGTATGCGGTGGCTGTGCGACTGCTGTCGCGTAGGTAGACCTAACCTGGCCTGGGGTGCGGAGATTCATTCTCGAATTGGACATTTGTCCATAATTTCTTTCGAAATGAATTGGTGAAAATTCCGAGTTCTGCTGGGATATGCTTCGCCGGAATCGGAGCTATTGCCGAGATCGTTCGTGCAGGTGGGGGAACCCTCGGCGCTTCGGATCGCTCGGACAACATTCGGTCGGGGGCCATTCGTGGCAGTCACAGAACGGAATGACAGCCTTATGAAGCTCAAGAAATTCGCCGCTACATCCGCGCTGGTTATCGCCGCAATGGGAGTTGGTGCCGGCACCGCGTACGCAGATCCCGCTCCCTCCGCCGACACGGTCGGCTACACGGCTCACGTCGACGGACGTTCGGTTGTCACGGTCCTCGACGCCGGTGGATTCCGGGTCACGTCGGACGGCAAGTTCGTCGAGATTCAGAACGCCGCCGGCACCGTGCTGCAGGCACTGCCGCTGTCGTATCGGATCGGCGACCGCGAGTTCTCGATCGCGCCGCTCGTCGAGGGGCGCACGCTGACGTTGACGCCCGAGACCGACCCCGCCAAGGCGAAGCCGGTGGACGTCGCGCAGCCCTTCGTCGACCCGACGAACGTGGCGGCGCTGGGCGACGGGGTCGCGATCTTCGGGAAGTTGGCTGACGGGTTGGACAGCGCGATCACCGTGGGCAGCCTGGTCGGCACGCTCGTCGGGGCCGTCATCGGATGTGTCGCCGCTGGCTCGACCATCGCGGCGTGCCCGGCAGCGATCGCGACCGGTGCCGGTGTGGGTGGCGTCGTAGGCACGATCGTCGCCGGGGTTCCGGTCCTCGCCTACAACGGGTGGCAGGTGTACCAGACCCTCAACGCCGCCCCGGTGGCACCGGCGCCCGCCGCCGGATGAGCTGACAGTCCCCGGACGGAGAACGGGCCCGCTTCCCCGAGGAAGCGGGCCCGTTCTCCGTATCGGATCGGTTACGACGTCCGGAGCTTCAGTCCGGGGTTCTGCCGCAGGATCGTGTTGATCGGGGTGGCGAACAGTTCCGGGGCGCTGCCCGTGACGGATCCGACGAAGTTCGCAACGGAGCAGGCGCCCATGTCGCCGACGTTCGATGCGCTCGAGATTCCGAGGGCGAGGGTTCCGGTGACGATCGTGCCGCCGCTGTCACCCTGCAGTGCGCACAGGTTGGTGGCGAAGCCGTCGGTGAGCACGCGCTGGCCGACGGGGACGGTCTGGTTGGTGGCGGTCACGACGCCGCAGTTGTATCCCGAGGTGTTGCCGGCCTTGCACACGGGCGCGCCGACGACGGGGTCCGCGGTGCCGGTGATGCTGAGCGGTGCGGCGCCGGGATCCGGACACCGTTGTTCGCGAAGCGCGGGCCGGACTCGGCTGTGGGTCGGATGATCGAGTAGTCGTACCCGTCGAGGCTGGTCTTCTCGAAGGTGCCGATCATCGGTCCGGACAGCTCGCCCACCATGGCGTACACCTTGGAGGCATTCTCGGTGCCGGCGAAGGTCCGGTTGGGGTCGCAGTGGCCCGCGCTGATGTTGACCGGCGCGCCGTTGCCGTCGGTCGCGTTGAACCCGAGCGAGCAGCGCAGGCCCATACCGCCGCCGACAGCGGCGTAGGGATCGCCGCCGAGGAAGGCGTCGGCCGCGTAGTACGCGGACTGGGGACCCTGGGCCACGGGCTGCAGGGGTGCGAGGGCAGGGCCGAGCACGAGGCGGGCGGCGCCCTGGAGGAACGGCGGCAGCAGGTCGAACAGGTCGCCCGCGGTGTCGTCGGCTCGCAGGATCACGTTGTTGGTGGTGATGTCGATGGCGACGCCCCGCACGAGCTTCCCGATCTCCGGGGGCAGGGTGCCGATCCAGTCGCTCAGTGCGGTGCGAGCGGACTCGAGCTGGCTCTGACTCCGGTCGACATCCTTGCTCGTGAACCCGGCCTTCTCGACGGCTGCCCGGGCCGCTTCGCGGTCCTTCCCGGCGAGTCCGACGATCGGCGTCCCCGCCTGGTCGATCCACGCGCCCGCGAACGTGTCGGGGAACTGGACGCGCGCGATCTCCGCGAACTCCGACAGTTTCTGGCCGAGCTCCGAGCGCTCCAGGTACTGGTCGGGCGAGAGCTGCAGATCCCGCTGCAGCGCTTCGACGAGCTCGATCGGCAGATGCGCTGCCTGGTCGGAGACTCCCGACGCGGGTACTGCGGGGACTGTGCGGGTTCGGCCTGCGCGACGGCGGTCAGGGGGCCGAGGAGCAGGAGCGCGGTAGAGCCGAACACCGCGGCACGACGTGCGAGCGAGCTTCGCATGAGGGCCTTTCTATTGTCCGCCCTGCGCCCATGGACCCCGAGGCGCGCAGAGGAGCACCCGGCATGTGCGGGTGCTCCGAGTCGCGTTCGACTATACGGGCCCGGTACCCCGATGCCCACCCGTTATGCGTAATTCCCCGTGAACGATTCGTCAGGCACCAGCGGCGCCGGTGCGCACGGAAAGCCCCGCGCCCAGGCCGCCTCCGGAGGACGCGTCCGCGGCACCCAGGATGTTCCGGATCGGAATGCCGAGGTTGGACGTTCCACCGTCGAGCGCGAGGACCATGTTGGCCTCGGCGCAGCTGGGTGCCTCGCTGCTGTTGGACCCGCTGGTGATGCCGAGAGCGAGCGTGCCCGTGACGATCGCGCCTCCGCTGTCGCCCGCGAGAGTGCATGCGGTCCCGGCGAATCCACGCACCGTGTGGCTGGCGCCGTCGAACGTCATGAGCTGGGCCTCGACCCGGTCGGCGGCCACGACGCCGCACGTGAACGACGACGTCTGTCCGGACTTGCAGATCGGGGCTCCGACGACGGGAACGGCTGTGCCGGTCACGGTGAGGGTGCTGCCGCCGGCGCCTCGGATGACCGGGCGGTCGAGTCCGACACGCAGACCGGCGTCGTTGAGACGGATCAGCGAGTAGTCGATGGTGTCGTCGCCGCCGACCTCCGAGCGCGCGAACTTGCCCACCTCGAGGCTGTCGCCGAGGTTCGCGCGGTTCGGCAGGTACACGCCCGCGTTCGAGCCCTGGGCGGGATCGCAGTGACCCGCGCTGATGTTGACGGCATTGCCGTTTCGGTCGACGCCGTTGAATCCGAAGGAACAGACGCCGATCTCGTTGCGGGGCGTGTCGCCCAGCGAGTTGGCCGAGGTCACGTAGGTGTCGCCGCCCATCGGCGTCTGTTCCACGGTGGCCGGCCCGAAGTTCGAGAGTTGGACCTTGACGTTCGCGATCAGGGTCGGCAGGTCGAGGGCACGTCCGACGGGGCTGTTCGCGATGTCGACGACGATCTGGTTGTTCAGGACGTCGATCGACGCGGACCCGACCTGCGAGGCGATCTCGCGCGGCAGGTCGGACACCCACCGGTTGAAGTCGGAGACGGACTGCTCGAGCCCTTCGAGGGAGACCGGGGCCAAGTGGGTGCGGTATCCGTCACGGGCCGCGACCTGCGCCGCCTCGGTGGTCGTCACGGCGACGACGGGGTGGCCGTCGAGGCCCATCCACGCGCCCGCGAACTCCTCGGGACGTTCGGTCCTGAACTCCGCCGCGTACGAGCCGAGTTCCTGTGCGCGCGCGGCACGGTCCAGGTACTCCTGCGGGGTGATCTGCAGATCCCGTGTGATCGCCTCGACCAGGTCGGTGGGCAGCTCGTCGGCCGAGAGCTGGGTGACGCCCGCTGCGGTCGACCCGGAAGGGGCCTCCGGCTCGGCGTGCGCGGATGCTGTGAGCGGTGCGAGGAGCAGGAGCGTCGAGGATCCGACGACGGCGGCTCGGCGGGCGAACGACTGCACAGCGGCGCGCGGCGCCAGCGAGGTACGCATGGAGTTCCTTCGGTGTCTTCGGGATCGGCCACCAACAATAGGGCACGCTACCGGCTACAGCTCGGAGAATTTCGCCTGAAGTTCACGAGGCCGACGATTCGGCCGTTCCGTAGCCGAGCGCGCGCAGCATCGACAACAACTCCGATCGGGAGTTCGCGCCGAGCCGCCTCCGGATCCGTGCCACGTGGTGCTCGACGGTCTTCGGGGCGATGTAGAGGCGGGCGCCGATCTCGCGGTGGGTGAGCCCGAGGAGCAGCAGCCCGGCGACGTCTGCCTCGCGCTCGGTGAGGGTTCCCCCTGCCGGATCGGGTGTGGCGGCCTCGCTGGTGGGTTGCGGCGCCGTCGTGTCCCGCAGCGATCGAGCGACCTGGAGCAGCGTCGTGGCGCCGCGGGTGTCCGAGACTCGAAGCGCGGCTTCGCCGGCCAGGCGTGCCCCGTCCCACGGAAGTCCGATGCGTTCGAGCTCCCGTGCCGCGGCCTCCACCTCCGCGGCGTCCGCCTCCTGCCGGAGCACTCGCAGCCAGACGCGTCCGGCCGAGGCGAGCCCGGCGGAGTAGGCGCTCACCGCGGCGGCCGCGGCGAGCGCCCGGGCGTGCGGGAGCAGCTGCGCCGGGTTGTCGCCGAGGATCGCCGCCTGCACGCCGTACCAGTGCAGCGCCGCGCCCCACAGCGCCGGTTCGCCGAGCCGGGTCAGCAGTTCCTGCGCCTGTGTCACCAGGTGCGCGATCCGTGGGACGTCGCCGACGCGCACCGCGGCCAGCCAGAGCTCACCCAACGGCAGCAGGCTGAACAGGTCCACCGAGTAGCCCGCGACCACGGGTTGGGCCGCGGCCCACTCGCGTTGGAGCGCACCGACATCCCCGTTGCGCCGGGCGAGCCCCACTCGCAGGCCGTGGATGAACAGGGCCTCGCGGGCGTGCAGCGGACTGTCGGTGGGGAGGGTGTCGACCATCGACGCGGCGGCGGTGAGGTCGCCCCCGATCATCGCCGTCCACGCCGACAGCACGAGGTGCCGGGTGCGGGCGATGCTCGACGGCGGATCGGATTCCAGGGCTCGGCGGAGCACCGAATCCGCGTGCGCGAGTTCGCCGGAGTGCAGGCAGAGCAGGGCGGTCACCGCCGTCGCGGTGTCCGGCAGCAGGCGGGCGTGCGCGCTGGTGCTCAGCAGCGACATCGCCCGGGTGAGCGAGTTCATCGCGAGCGCACCGGAATCCGCGATCGACTGGGTGAGCCCTTCGGCGAGCAGGGCGACGCCCGCCGCGCCGGACGTCGGCGGTCCCTGTCGTCCCGCGGCGAGCAGTTCGGCGGCCGAGTCGGGGCGGCCGGCGGCGAGCAGGACGGTCGCGGCGATCGCGGCGTCCGCGCCGACGCGCTCTGGCCCCAGCCACTCGTACAGATCGGCGCTGCGCTCGATCGCGCCTCGGCACGCCGCGATGCCGGCCGAGATACGCACGGCGGAAGCCAACTCCACGGGTTCGAGGGCGGCGGCACGGTCGAGTACCGAGTCGGTGAGCGTTTCGGCGGTGTCCAGGTCGCCGGCCAGTGCGTTCGCCTCGGAGCGGCGCAGGGCGACGCAGTCGGCGTCGGCACCGGCCCGGACCGCGGCCGCGAGGAGTTCGGCTGCGCGCGCCGGATTCTCCGATTCCGCGCACGTGCACAGGAACCGGGCGAGCCGCGGATCTTCGAGTCCGGCCTCGGCGAGGGTCAGTGCGGTCTGCGCGTCGAGTGTGCCGGCGTCGAGTCTCGCGGTCAGTACGCCGATCTGGAGTTCCCGCAGTCGCGTGACGCCGAGCGCGGCGCCGACCAGCGGTCGCACCGCGGGCGCCGCGGTGTTCGCGCGGGGGACGAAGGCACTCGCGCGAACTCGGTCCGTGAGGTCGCGCCCGGCTTCCGGCGTGATCTGCAGGACCGTGGCCAGGTCTGTCGAGTCCGCACCGAATCCGAACGCGCACAGCGACAGTGCCGCAAGCATGTCCGTGTCGAGGTGGCGCAGCGCGTCGTGCAGGTGTGACGCCACCGCGGCGTGGATCGCGCTCTCGTCGCCGCCCGACGCCTCCGCGGCGTCGAGGCCGGCATCGATGGACGCGAGCACGCCCGCGGTCGACTCGTGGAACGACCGGGTGAGGTTCGGCGCCAGCGTGATCCCGCGTCGACGTGCTCGCTCGTCGACCTCGGTCGGAGTCAGCGGCCGGAGGTCGATCACCGGTCCGCGCGCCTGCATGCCCGTCACGAGGTCGGACAGCGGCGCGCGGTGCGGCCGAGGTTCGGTAGCCACCACCACGGTGCGATTCCCGCGTTGCACGAGCTGATGCAGCGTGACGAGTTCGGCGTCGGGCAGGGCGTGCGCGCCGTCGAGGACCAGCGGTCCGGAGTCGATCAGCGCGGACTCGACGGTGGCGTGAACGCGATCTGTTCTGGTGCTCAACATGTTTCGCGCGGTGGCGAGCAGGAGCGACTTTCCGCTGCCCGAGTTGCCTCGCACCAGCACGCAACCATCCGTGCTCGAGGTGAGCGCCTCCATGAGGTCCCGGACACCGGGCACGCCCGCGAGTGCGGGGTCCGACGACGAGTCGTCGAACGGCGCTGCCGACGTTCCTGTTCCTGCGTTCCGCATCGACTACTTCCCGATCAGCAGTCCGGTCACCGGGTCGACGACCGCCCCGACGATGTTGCCGACACCCGTCCCGATGCCGGTCACCGCGGCGCCGAGTCCGGCGCCCACCCCGGTGGCGGCCTTGCCGATTCCCTCGCCGACGTCGGCGGCGGAGGGGCCGGGCGGGAGCGGGTTGGTCACGCCGCCGCCGGGCGCGGACGGGTTGTACACGGGCGCGGGCGGTGCCACCGCGCCACCGGGCGCCGGGTCTCCCGGGGCAGGGGCGCTCCCCGGGACGGCGGGGGCGGCACCGGGCGCGCCCGGAGTCGGGCCCTGCGCGGTGGTGGAGCGGCCGGTGTCGGCGGTCCTGACGCGTCCGCTGTCCGCGGTCACCGTGCCGCCGGTGCCGACGTGGCCCACGGTGACTGTCTCCCCGGCGCCGCCCGATGTCGCGCCGGCGGTCGCCGCGCCGCCGGTCACCGCTCCGGCCGTCGTCGTCGCACCTCCGGACGGCGTGGACGTCCCGGTGGCGGATGAATTCGACTGTGCCGGTTGCTGCTTCGATGCTGTTCCGATGGACAGCCCACCCGCGGTGAGTACCCCGATCGCGGCCGCGGCGGACACGACGATCGCGATTCGGCGACGGGTCGTGGACCCGCTCCGGGCGACCGCATCCGCGACGGGAAGCTGGGCACCACCGCTACCACGGCGGTGTCGTCGGCGGTGTGCTCGTAGTCCGGGAAGGCGGTCGTGGCGGCGGTGGACGCCGGTTCGTCGACGGCGAGTTGGGCCGCTCCGAGCGCAGCGGTCAGCGCCGGATCCGGTGCGGCCACCACCGTGAGGCCCAGCTCGGACGAGACGAGTTCGGCCACCAGCGGGATCGCCCCGCCGCCGCCCGCGAGCAACACGCAGCCGACGTCGGAGACCTCGATCTCGGCCGATCGCAACGCTTCTCGGACCAGCTCGAGCGAGTTGGCGAGTGCCGGACGGATCAGGTCCTCGAGTTCGGACCGGACCAGGCGCACGTCCGTGACGTACCCGGGTAGGGCGACCGGGATGACGGTTTCGGTGTCGGTGGACAGCGATTCCTTGGCCGCCGCGCAGTTCCGACGCAGGTCCGAGAGTGCGGTCGTCGTCGCGGTGTCGAAGGGATCGAGCTCGCCGGTCTTCTCGGAAACGGTGTCGAGCACGTACCGGGTGACCTGGTGGTCGAAGTGCGCGCCGCCGAAGTCCTCGGAACGGATCGGCTTGCCGAGGATCGACGGTTCGGCGCCGACCCGGACAACGGTGACATCGAGCGAGGACGCACCGAGGTCGTAAACCACGGCGACGCCGTCGCCCTGCAGATCACGAGACGACTCGAGCCAGCGCACGCAGGCGGTGGCCTCGGGCACGATGAGCGCCGCCTGGAGCCCGGCACGATCGAGCGCGGATTCGAGGGCGTGGACGGTGTAGCTGCTCCACGCGGTCGGATGGGTGACGGCGACGGCCCCAGTGCCCGGAGCGGCGTCGATCAGCTCGGCCACGGCGGCGACGAACAGGTCCTCGCCGAGGTGGACGCGGCCGGCGTCGTCGAGCAGGCCCACCGGATCCCCGACACGTTCGACGAACCCCGCGACGCGGGTGCCGGCCGGGTCGTTGGAGGAATCGGCGAGCGCGACGGATCCGTCGGGCGAAACGTGCAGCACCGACGGGCGTGAGGTGGCGACGAATGCCGGTTCGCCGGTCGCGGATCCGCTGTCGGAAAGGACCGCGGCGCGTGAATTGGCGGTTCCGACAGCAATTCCGAGCCCTGCGGTCATGCCCTTCTCCCGTCGTTCTGGCGGGTTCGCGTGACCGCCGGTGGTATGGCGATTGTCGGTGTGTCGCCGTCGTCCGTTACGGAAACGGATGACGAGCGGTGCGGGTTTGGGGGTGATCCCCCTAATCGGGGCCGATCCCCTATGGGGGAGGCGACGATCCCCCTGCCGACTTTCCGGGGATCCGCCCCGTTACCGTCCGCGGCCCGGATTCATAGCGTAGAAACCAATCTCGCCGCAGTGTCCCGCTCGGATCTTGCGGCAGCCGGCCTCCCGACTGTCAGGAGCGTTCCCATGGCCAGCAACGCAGTTCTCGACTTCATCCTCCGGCTCCTCCGCGACGAGGACGCTGCCGCCGCGTACTGCGCGAACCCGCAGGCCGCGCTCAGCGCGGCCGGGCTCGGCGGCGTGTGCCACGCCGACATCGTCGCGGTGGCGCCGATGGTCGCCGAGTCCGGGCTGTTCGGACCCGCCGCGGGTGATCTGGGCGCGATCCTCGCGGCCGGTACGGGAGCGGCGGGTTCGGTGGGCGCGGCCGGCGGACTCGGCGGTGGCCTGGGACTCGGCGGTGGTCTGGGGCTCGGGGGCGGCGCCGGGCTCGGAGCCGGTGCGGGCCTCGGGCTCGGCGCGGCCGTGGGTGGCGGGCTGGGCGGCGGGTTCGACTTCGGTGGGGGCTTCGACTTCGGTGGGGATCTCGCGGCCGCTCTGAGTGCTGCGCTCGCGGCCGGTGGTGCGATCGGCGCGCAGCTCGGTGCGGCCATCGGCGGCGCGATCGAAGCCGCAGTCGGGCTGGGCGGCGGTCTCGATCTCGGCAGCCTGACCGGCATCGGCGACTCGCTCGATCTCGGTGGGGCACTCGCCGCGGCCCTCTCCGGCGCGCTCGACGTCGACGGCTCGCTCGTCACCGATCTCGGTGCCGCGCTGAACGCCGCGTTCGCGGGCGTGGGCAGCCTCGACCTGGACGGACTGCTGTCGGTGGACGGCGGATTGACTGCTGCGCTGGAGAGCGCGTTCGGCATCGGCGGTGAGCTGGGAGGCGAGCTCGGTGCCGCGCTGGGCGCGATCTTCGGTGCGGCGATCGAAGCCGGCGCCGGGCTCGATGGGGGGCTCGGCGCCGGCCTCGAAGGGTTGCTCGCGTTGGGCGGCTCGCTCGGCTCGGCCCTCGGCGGCGGTCTCGGGATCGGCGCGGACCTCACCGCGGCACTGACCGGGGCGCTCGAGTCCGCGCTGTCGCTCGGCGGCAGCCTCGGTGGCGGGCTGGACACCGACGTCCTGGGCCAGATCGGCACCGGTCTGAGCGGGTTGCTCGAATCGGCGCTGTCGCTCGGCGGGTCCGTCGCTGCCGACCTCGGTGCAGCACTGGGCGGCGCTCTCCAACTCGGCGGCGCCCTCGACATCGCACACCTGCTCGAGATCAACACCGCACTGGACCTGGGTGCGTCGCTCGGCAGCCTGATCGGTGGCTCGTTCGGTGCCGACGGGGCGCTCACCGCGCAGCTCGGTGCCGCGTTGGGGGCCGCGCTCGAGGGCGTGAACAGCCTCGACCTGGGCGCCCTGCTGCAGGCCGGCGGCGGCCTGACCGCGGCTCTCGAGAGCGCGTTCGGAATCGGCGGCGATCTCGGCGCCGCACTGGGTGCCGCGTTCGGCGGCGTGCTCGACGGTGCCGTCGAGGCGGCCGGTGGGCTCGGTGGCTCGCTCGAGGCCGCTCTCGCGGGCGGGCTCGGCGCGGGTGGCGAGCTGTCGGCCGCGCTCACCGGCGCCCTCGAATCGGCGCTCGCGGTCGGCGGCAGCCTCGGCACGGAACTGGCCGGCAATGTGGGTGCCGATCTGACCGCGGCGCTCAGCGGCGCCCTCGGGTCCGCACTGGCGGCGGGGGCTCGATCGGAGCCGAGCTGGGGCGGCTCTCGGCGGTGCTCTGGCCGGCGGGCTCGGTGGTGGAGTGGACCCGGCAGCCTGGCCGGCGGCGATCTGGGTGCCGCCGTCAGCGGCGCCCTCGGCGGCGCGCTCGACGTGAACGGTGCGCTCACCGCGGCGCTCGGTTCGGCGATCAACAGCGCCCTCGCGGCCGCCGGCAGCGTCGAGGTGAGTGTCGACGCGAACCTCGGCGGGCTGCTCGAATCCGCGTTCAGTGTCGGCGGCTCGGCCGGCGTCGATCTGGGCGCGGCGCTCGGTGGCGTGCTCGGCGGCGGTCTCGAGTCCGGTGGCTCCCTCGATCTCGGTGGCGTGCTCGCCGGTGACGGCGGATTCGGCACCCAGCTCGGCGGTGCGCTCGGCGGGTTGCTCGGGGTGGGCAGCTCGGCCGGCGGCGACCTCGGGACGGCGCTCGACGCGGCCCTCGGTGCCGGCGGCGGGCTGGGCTCGACCGGGAACCTCGGTGGGCAGCTGGGTGGCGGGCTCGGCTCCGCTGCCAACCTCGGTGGGCAGCTGGGTGGCGGGCTCGGCTCCGCTGCCAACCTCGGCGGTCAGCTCGGTGGCGACCTGGCAGGTGCGCTGAACGGCGTCGTCGATGCCGCGACGGCGGCCGCGGGCGGATTGCAGGCCGGTGCCGGATCGTCCGGGTCGGTGGACGGCGGAATCGGCGGTGGCGGGATCGGCGGCGGCTTCGGGTCGAGCGGCAATGTCGACGGTGGACTCGGTGCCGGCCTCGCCGGAACCGGGACATCGCGGCCGACCTCACGAGCAGCCTGACGTCGGCGTGGCAGGGCGCGGTCGACGGCGCCTCGCACCTCAGCGGTGGACTCACGGGTGGTCTCGAGGGCGGGAACGCCTGGTCGTCGATCGACGGCGACGCGTTCGGCTCCGCGCATTCGGATGCGGGTCTGTTCGCCGACGGCATCGGCGACGCCCTGGGACACGCCGGTTCGTCGATCCTCCATCCGGCGCCGATCCAGCCGGATCTCGGACACGATCTGCTGCCGTGACGACCCGACTCTGAGGTTGTAACGAACGGGGCCCCGGACGCGCTAATGCGAGCGGGGCCCCGATTCGTATCCAGCGGAGCGGCGGATCAGTCAGCGTGCGCACGGGGACGGATGCGCGCGTAGGTCGGAACAGAGAAGCGGGGCAGCGGGACTCATGAACGACGCGATGACGGGTCTGCTCGATCGAACGGCGGCCATCGCCTCCTCTGCGGGGCGCGGCGATCTGGTGGAGCGCCTGGCGCTCGTCCGGACCCGGACGGTCGATCCGCGGTTCCGGGTCGTCGTGGTCGGCCAGCTCAAGCAGGGCAAGAGCCAGTTCGTCAATTCCCTGCTCAACCTGGCGGTGTGTTCGGTCGGCGACGACGAGACCACTGCCGTCCCCACCGTGGTGCAGAACTCCGAGCGGACCTTCGCGGAGTTGGTCCTCGCCGAGCCCGGCGGCGAGCCGCTCAGGGCGGAGCTGCCGCTCGATGAACTCGACGCGGTGACGCCGAAGACTCCGCGCGCCGAGGGACGCGAGGTCCTGCGGATCGAGGTCAACGTGCCGAGCCCCCTGCTCGCGGACGGCCTCGTGTTCGTCGACACCCCCGGCGTGGGAGGGCACGGAAATCCGCATGCGGCAGCCACTCTCGGGCTGCTTCCCGCGGCGGACGCGGTGTTCGTCGTGTCCGACGCCAGCCAGGAGTTCACCGAACCGGAACTCGCGTTCCTCCGGCAGGTGGCGATCCTGTGCCCCGCGGCGGCGTGCCTGATCACCAAGACCGACCTCTACCCGCACTGGCGGCAGATCGTCGACGCAGATCGGGAGCACCTGGGCCGAGCCGGACTCGACGTTCCGCTGCTGCCGATCTCGTCGGTCCTGCGGTCGCACGCCCTGCGGCTCGACGACCGGGCACTGCACGAGGAATCCGGGTTCGATGCGCTGTACGACTTCCTGCGCACCCGGGTGATCGAGTACGCCCAGGGCGGACTCCGCCGGACGGTGTCCCTGGACGTCCACGCCGTCGTCGAGCATCTCCAGCTTGCGCTCGCCAGTGAGCTTGCCGCGCTGCGAGATCCGAAGAAGGGTGCGGCTGCGGTGGCCGAGTTGCAGCGGGCCAAGGCGGTCACCGAGGAACTGCAGAAGAAGACCGCGCGCTGGCAGCAGACACTGGCCGACGGCATCGCCGACCTGGCGTCCGACATCGATCACGACCTGCGTGACCGGCTGCGGCAGGTGACCCGGGAGGCCGAACGCGCCGTCGACGAGGGCGACCCCGGCAAGGAATGGGCGGAGCTGGGGGAGTGGCTCGAGCAGCAGATCGCGCAGTCGGTGGGCGACAACTTCGTGTGGGCGCACGACCGTGCGCTGTGGCTCGCCGAGGTGGTGGCGGAGCACTTCGCGGACGCCGGCTCGGTGGAGTTGCCGCAACTCGACGTCGCGGACCTGGACGGTGTCCTCGAACCGGTCGCGGAGTTGGCCGACCTGGAGTCCGGCCGGATCGGCATCACGCAGAAGGTGCTGGTCGGCATGCGCGGGTCGTACGGTGGCGTGCTGATGTTCGGTCTCGTCACGACCCTGATGGGAATGGCGCTGGTCAACCCGATCTCGGTGGGAGCGGGAGTCCTGCTGGGCACCAAGGCATACCGCGACGATCGGGACGCGCGGGTGGTCAAGCGTCGAGCCGACGCGAAGGTTGCCATCCGACGTTTCACCGACGACGTCAGCTTCCAGGTCGGCAAGGAGTCGAAGGACCGCCTGCGGCTGATCCAGCGGCTGCTGCGCGACCACTTCACGACCATCGCCGAGCAGACACTGCGGTCGCTCGCCGATTCGCTGCGGGCGGCGCAGGAGGCGGCCACGGTCGAGTCGACCGAACGGGCGCGCCGCGCCGTCGAGGTGGAGCGGCAGCTGAATGCTCTCGCGGAGCTGAAGGAGCAGGCCGCGCAGCTGTTCCCGGTCGAGTCCGGTGCGGGCGAGGAGGTGACGGCGTGACGACGTCGGTGTCCCTCGATCGAGCCCGGACGCTGATCGCCTCCGCGCGCGATGCGTATGCGGGAAATGTCGTGGCACGAACGCAACTCGCGGAGTGCGCGGCCCGGCTCGAGCAGCCGCTCCGGGTCGCGTTGGCCGGCTCGCTCAAGGCCGGCAAGTCGACGTTGCTCAATGCGTTCGTGGGGCAGGACATAGCGCCCACGGACGCGACCGAGTGCACCCGCGTCGTCACGTGGTACCGCAGCGGATCCACTCCGACGGTCACTGCGCGCTACGACGGCGACCGGTCGGCGAACGTCGCGGTGCAACGCCGCCTCGGACGCCTGACGTTCGAACTCGGCGACCTCACCGCCGACCGGGTCGATCGGCTCGACGTCGAGTGGCCTGCCAGTGCGCTCGCGCAGACGACCATCATCGACACCCCCGGTACGTCGTCGCTGTCGAAGGACGTCTCGGCGCGCACGTTCGAGATGCTGACCCCGGAGAACGCCGCGTCCGGCGCCGACGCGGTGGTGTACCTGCTGCGCAGCCTCAGCGCGTCGGACGTCCAGTTCCTCGGCCGGATCGGCACGCACGTGGGAGGCGAGTCGGGGCCGCTCGGCGTGATCGGGGTCGTCTCCCGGCCGACGAGGTGGGCGCCGGACGGGCCGACGCGATGATGTCCGCGAAGGACATGGCCGCGCGGTTCGCCTCGGAACTCGAGCTCACCGGGCTGTGCCAGGCCGTCGTGCCCGTCGCCGGGCTGCTGGCGTTGGGGGCACGAACGTTGCGGCAGAGCGAGTTCGCGGCGTTCGAGGCACTCGCGACGGTGTCGGTGGAAGACCTGCAGCTGGCCATGCTGTCGGCCGACCGGTTCGCGCGCGAGGACGTGCCCTTGCCGGTGGATGCAGAGACGCGCCGGCAGTTGGTGGAAAGATTCGGGCTCTTCGGGATCCGGCTCGCGGTCATGCTGATCCGTCTGGGCGTTCAGGATTCGCCCACTCTCGCATCGGAGTTGGTGGCGCGCAGCGGGCTCGACGAGCTGCGTCAGGTGATCGACGTCCAGTTCGGGCAGCGCGCGGACCAGCTCAAGACGCACTCGGCGCTCGTCGCGCTCGAACGTGTCCTCGTGGCACACCCCGGGCGACGCCGCCCCTGCTGAGCGAGGTCCGGCGGCTGCTGGCCGACGTGCACGGATTCCAGGAGCTGCGGATGCTGGGCCGGCTCCGCGGCACCGAGACGAGCCTGGCACCGGACGATCTGACCGAATTGCAGAGGCTGATGGGCGGATTCGGCATCGACGCCGCCCAGCGTCTCGGGCTGTCGCCGGACTCGTCGATCGAGGAGGGGCGAGCGGTAGCGCTCGGCGCGGTGCGGAAGTGGCGCGAGCGCGCCGCGCACCCGCTGGTCGATCAGTTCACGGCACGGGCCTGCAGGGTCGCCGCCCGCAGCGCCGAGGGTGTGCTCGCAGACCTGGGTGGTCCCGGTGGTGCGGAGGGTTTCGAGGGGGCCATGCGGCTCGACCTCGACACCGGATCGGTCCGCGTGACACCGGTTCCGCGGCCCGACCGCTAGCGCTCGAGCCGCCGCAGCGCCGAGCGGGCCGCGTTGTATCCGCCCATGCCGTGCACACCCCGCCGGGCGGCGTGGAGGCGGAGCAGATGTAGACGCCGGGGATCCCGGTCGAGTACGGGTCGAGCGTGATCCGCGGCCGGGTCAGCAGCTGCAGCGGGTCGTTGGCGCCGGACGCGATGTCGCCGCCCACGTAGTTGGGGTTGTAGAGCGGCATCGCGGTCGCGGAGCGGCTGAAGCTGCCGACGATGCGTTCCCGTGTTCGCGGGGCGAAGCGTTCGATCTGTCGCAGGATCGCCTCGGTCGCGTCGCCGGTGTACCCGTGCGGCACATGGGCATACGCCCACACCGGATGCACGTTGCCGGCCGAGCGCGACGGATCGGCCAGGTACTGCTGACCGATCAGCACGAAGGGGCGTTCCGGCATGCGGCCGCGGTGCAGGTCCCGTTCGGTCGCGGCGATCTCGTCGAGCGTGCCGCCCAGGTGGACGGTGCCGGCCCGGCGGCACGCGTCGTCGCGCCACGGGATGCCGTCCTCGACGGCGAGGTCGAGCTTGAATGCGGCCGGACCGTACCGGTACCTGCGGTACGCGCGGGACACCCTGGCGGGCAGCCGGTTTCCGGCCAGGTCGGCGACCCCGGTCGGGGACAGATCGAGCATCGTGACGTCGGCGCGCGGCAGTTCCCCGAGCGACTCGACCCGGCGGCCGGTCTCGATCCGGCCGCCGAGTGCGCGCAGCAGCGACGCGAGCGCGTCGGTGATCGATCGTGAGCCGCCGCGTGCGACGGGCCACCCGTAACGGTGGCCGGCCGCGAGCATGAGCAGTCCCGGGGCCGATGTCGTCGGCCTGGTCAGCGGGTAGAAGGCGTGTGCCGCGACACCGCCGAACAGTGCCCGTGCCTGTTCGGTGCGCCAGCGTCGCGCGGTCAGGGTCGCCGGCATCAGCGCGTCGACACCGAAGCGCGCCAACGAGATCGGGTGGGAGGGCAGGTGCACGATGGGGCGCAGCACCTCGCCGGCGATGTCGTCGAAGTGGTTGGCGAGCGGCGCGAACAGCCGCCGCCACGACGGGCCGTCGGGGCCGAGGCGGTCGACCGTTTGCTCGAGCGACCGGGTGAACACGCCCGCGACGGCGTCGTCGAGCGGATGCGCGAGGTCGACCTCCGGGAGGCGCCACTCGAGCCCATGGGCCGTGAGGTCCAACGACCGGAAGAACGGTGACGCCACGCCCATCGGATGCACCGCCGAGCAGTCGTCGTGCAACAGGCCGGGCAGGATCCGCTCGGTGGTCCGGGTGCCACCGCCGATGGTGTCGGCGGCCTCGTAGACGGTGACCGAGAGGCCGCGAAGCGCGAGTGTCACCGCGGCGGCCAGTCCGTTGGGGCCGGCGCCGACGACGACGGCGTCGGTCATGAGATGCTCCGGCGGCGCAACCACGCCGACGCCGACGGGGCGAAGAGCAGCGCGGTGCCCACGACGACCAGCGCGGCCTGGAGCGGGGGAGCCCAGCTGAGCGTCCGGAACACGAGATCGCCCGCATCGGACAGGGCGCTCCACGACGTCATCGCGGCGGCGACGGTGAGCACGCCGACGACGGTGAGCCACGCGCGCCCCCGTCCACGACCGGAGCGCAGCCGCACGATCCCGAGCACGCCGGCGAGCACCAGTAGCAGTCCGACACAGCCGACACCCAGCACGATCAGCCCGGACACCTGGTCGACCGTCGTCGGGTCTGCCGTCGGATCGCCGGTGGTGAGAGCTGCGTCGAGAGCGGCGACGACCGCGTCGTAATCGGCGGAGAGGGCGGCAGCCAGGCAGGCGAAGACGGCGAAGGACGCGGCCCACGCCGTGACGGCCGCGGTCAGGGTCCGCGGTGTGGGACCTGGGTCAGTGCGGTGGTCGCGCAGCGGGGTGACCACGACGGCGGGCCGGGGCGGCTGCGGCGCCCGGGGCGGTGCCGATGCGCTCGGCGCGGTCGGGTCGCCAGTGGTGTCCACGCCGAAATCGTATCGAGTGCGCGGGCCGCCGAGGTGTGATCGACGACTCGGGAACAAACTCGGATTCCTGCCCGTTGAGCCTTTCGAGAACCTGAGTGAGGGTGGCTCAAGTTTGAAATTGACTTCGACCGGGGTCGGATGCAAACTTGAGCCGGATACGCTCACCCGGGTTCGTCGGATCCAGCGTAGAGAAGCGAAATCGCAGCTCACAAGGCTGCGCAGAAGGAAAGTGAGGGATCACTATGGCTCGTGCGGTCGGAATCGACCTCGGGACCACCAACTCGGTCGTGTCTGTGCTCGAAGGCGGCGAAGCTGTAGTGGTCGCCAACTCCGAGGGCTCGCGCACCACCCCGTCGATCGTCGCCTTCGCCAAGAACGGTGAAGTGCTCGTCGGTCAGCCCGCCAAGAACCAGGCGGTCACCAACGTCGACCGCACCATCCGCTCGGTCAAGCGCCACATCGGCACCGACTGGACCGTCGAGATCGACGACAAGAAGTACACGCCGCAGGAGATCAGCGCCCGCACGCTGATGAAGCTGAAGCGTGACGCCGAGGCGTACCTCGGTGAGGAGATCACCGACGCCGTCATCACCGTCCCCGCGTACTTCGAGGACTCGCAGCGTCAGGCCACCAAGGAGGCCGGCCAGATCGCGGGTCTGAACGTCCTGCGCATCGTCAACGAGCCCACCGCGGCAGCGCTCGCGTACGGCCTCGACAAGGGTGAGAAGGAACAGACCATCCTGGTCTTCGACCTCGGTGGCGGCACCTTCGACGTGTCCCTGCTCGAGATCGGCGACGGTGTCGTCGAGGTCCGCGCGACGTCCGGTGACAACCACCTCGGTGGCGACGACTGGGACGAGCGCGTCGTCGGCTGGCTCGTCGACAAGTTCAAGGCGCAGAACGGCATCGACCTGACCAAGGACAAGATGGCCCTGCAGCGTCTGCGCGAGGCCGCGGAGAAGGCGAAGATCGAGCTGTCCAGCTCGCAGAGCACCTCCATCAACCTCCCCTACATCACGGTCGACGCGGACAAGAACCCGCTGTTCCTCGACGAGCAGCTCTCCCGCAGCGAATTCCAGAAGATCACCTCGGATCTGCTGGACCGCACCCGCAACCCGTTCCAGCAGGTCATCAAGGACGCCGGCATCAACGTCCAGGACATCGACCACGTCGTGCTCGTCGGTGGCTCGACCCGTATGCCCGCCGTCTCCGACCTGGTTCGTGAGCTCACCGGTGGCCGCGAGCCCAACAAGGGCGTGAACCCGGACGAGGTCGTCGCCGTCGGCGCCGCCCTGCAGGCCGGCGTCCTCAAGGGCGAGGTCAAGGACGTCCTGCTGCTCGACGTCACCCCGCTGTCCCTCGGTATCGAGACCAAGGGCGGCGTGATGACCAAGCTCATCGAGCGCAACACCACGATCCCGACCAAGCGCAGCGAGACCTTCACCACGGCGGACGACAACCAGCCGTCGGTGCAGATCCAGGTGTTCCAGGGTGAGCGCGAGATCGCTTCGCACAACAAGCTGCTCGGATCCTTCGAGCTGTCCGGCATCCCGCCGGCCCCGCGCGGCGTGCCGCAGATCGAGGTCACCTTCGACATCGACGCCAACGGCATCGTCCACGTCACCGCCAAGGACAAGGGCACCGGCAAGGAGAACACGATCAAGATCCAGGACGGCTCCGGCCTGTCCAAGGAGGAGATCGACCGGATGGTCAAGGACGCCGAGGCGCACGCCGAGGAGGACAAGGCCCGCCGCGAGGAGGCCGAGGTCCGCAACCAGGCCGATTCGCTGGTGCACCAGACCGAGAAGTTCATCAAGGACTCCGACGAGGGTGCTGCCAAGGTGCCGGCCGACGTCAAGGAGAAGGTCGAGTCCGCGATCACCGAGGTCAAGACGGCTCTCGCCGGCACCGATCTCGCCGCCGTCAAGGCTGCGGTCGAGAAGCTGTCGACCGAGTCGCAGGCCCTCGGCCAGGCGATCTACGACGCTCAGGCCGCCGACGCCGCCGCCTCCGGTGACGGCTCCGGCCCGGCCGACGAGAACGTCGTCGATGCCGAGGTCGTCGACGAGCCGAGCGATCAGGACAAGAAGTGACCGCCGAGAACCCCGAGCGTGAATCGGTGACGGTCGACGACCAGGTCACGGACACCGCCGCCCCGGCCGCCTCTGAGGAGGCGGCCGAGGCCGGTGCGGCCGAGGCGCCGGAGACGGACGAGCTGACCACGCTCACCGCCGAACTCGAGAAGGCCAGCACCGAGCTGGGCTACGCGAAGGCGGAGATCGCCAACATCCGCCGCAACGCGCTGGCCCGCATCGACCGGGCCGTCGAGGACGAAGCGTGCCGCCGTGGTGAGCAAGTTCCTCGATCTGGTCGACGATCTCGACCGGGCTCGCGCTCACGGTGACCTCGAGACCGGGCCGCTGAAGGCGCTGTCGGACAAGCTCTCCGGAGTGCTCGACGGACTCGGCCTCGCCGGTTTCGGCGAAGAGGGCGAGACGTTCTCCCCGGATCTGCACGAGGCCGTGCAGATGGAGGGCGACGGCGACAACCCCGTCCTCGGCGCGGTGCTGCGCAAGGGTTACCGCCTCGGTGACCGGGTTCTCCGGACGGCCATGGTGACCGTCACGAACGGCGAGCCTGCGTCCGACGTGGTGGCCGAGTAGTTAAACAGGAAACGACGAAAGGAGGAGGCGCCCAGTGAGCCAACGGGAGTGGATCGAGAAGGACTTCTACAAGGAGCTGGGTGTCTCCTCCGACGCCTCCGCCGACGAGATCAAGAAGGCGTACCGCAAGCTGGCCCGGGATCTGCATCCCGACGCCAACCCCGGTGATGCCCAGGCGGAGGAGCGTTTCAAGGCGGTCAGCGAGGCCAATGCGGTCCTCACCGACCCCGCGAAGCGCAAGGAGTACGACGACGCCCGCCGCTTGTTCGCGAGCGGCGGCTTCGGCCCCGGTGCCGGATACTCCACCGCTGGTGGCGGATTCGGTGGCGGCGGCTTCGACATCAATGACCTCTTCGGTGGCGGCGGTGCCGGCGGCGACGGCGGTCTGGGCGACATCTTCGGTGGGCTGTTCAACCGCGGTGGGAGCCGGACGACGACGAGCTCGCGTCCGCGTCGTGGCAGCGACGTCGAGACCGAGACGACGCTTCGAGTTCCGCGAGGCCGCGCAGGGCGTCACCGTCCCGCTGCGGCTGACCAGCCCGTCGCCGTGCACCACCTGCCACGGCAGCGGTGCCAAGCCCGGCACCAGCCCGCGGGTGTGCCCGCGCTGCAACGGAACCGGCATCGTGAGCCGCAACCAGGGTGCGTTCGGTTTCAGTGAGCCGTGCGACGACTGCCGCGGCACCGGGTCGATCATCGACGACCCGTGCCCCGACTGCCGCGGCAACGGTGTCACCAACCGCACCCGGACCATCACCGTCCGCGTGCCGTCCGGCGTCAGCGACGGCACCAAGATCCGGCTCGCGGGACAGGGCGAGGCCGGACTGCGCGGTGCGCCGTCGGGCGACCTTTACGTCACCGTGCACGTGCGCCCGACAAGGTCTTCGGCCGCAATGGCGACGACCTGACGGTCGTGGTGCCCGTCAGCTACGGCGAACTCGTGCTCGGCACGACAGTGTCGGTGCCGACGCTGGACGGTCGTGTGGGCGTGAAGGTTCCGGCCGGAACGGCGGACGGACGAATTCTGAGGGTGCGGGGCGCGGTGTGCCCAAGCGCGGCGGAGGAGCCGGCGATCTGCTCGTCACCGTGAAGGTTGCGGTGCCGCAGAAGCTCGACGACCCCGCCACCGAGGCACTCCAGGCGTACCTGGAGGCGGAGAAGGCCAGCGGATTCGATCCGCGCGCAGGATGGGCCGGCGCCTGACGGGCCCGAACCGATCGAACAGGTGAACCATCATGAGCGACAAGCAGCACAAGCCGGAGGTCCCACAGGACCCCGACGCGCGGGTGTTCGTCATCTCGGTGGCCGCCGAACTGGCCGGCATGCACGCGCAGACGCTGCGCAACTACGACCGGCTCGGGCTGGTCACCCCGCACCGCACCACCGGTGGCGGACGCCGGTACTCGCCGCGGGACGTGGCGCTGCTGCGTGAGGTGCAGCGCCTGTCCCAGGACGAGGGCGTCAACCTCGCCGGCATCAAGCGCATCATCGAACTGACCAACCAGGTCGAGGCCCTGCAGAACCGCCTCGACGAGATGGCCGCGGAGATCGCGCGGGTCCACGCCAGCTACCGACGCGACCTGGTCCCCATTCCGCGCAGCAACGCGATCGTCGTGTGGAAGCCGCGCAACGAGCGCTGACCACAGAAACCAAGACCTGAACGGGAATTCACGACACGTTTCGCATCTGAAAGCGTGCCGTGAATTCCCGTTCGGCGCTTATACGGGTGCTCCAGCGTCGCGCAGGACCCGGGTGACCTGGGCGACGAGGGTCGCCCGGCCGTGGACGAGTTGGCGGGCCTTCACCCGGATCACACGCCACCCGGCGGCCTCGAGCGCGTTGCACCGTTCGACGTCACGGTTGCGCTGCTCGGGCTCGAAGTGGTGGTCGCCGTCGTACTCGACGATCACCCTCCAGCGCTCCCACGCCATGTCGACGCGACCGCCGTCACGCGTCGTCACTTCGTCGGGCGGGACGTCGTCGCGATAGAGCACGATCCCGGGCGGTGGGCGCAGATGGTCGGTCGACGCGAGCACACCCGGTGCGCTGCCGTCGATCCACCTGGTGTCCCACAGTGCGGCCGCCGACGTCCCCGCGAGTACCCCGCGTCCGCCGGACCAGCACCACGCCGCGAGGGCGCGGATCCGGGCGGCGACCTCGACCTCGTTGTGTACGTAGGTGTCGGGGTAGACGCGGGTGTAGTGGCGTCGGAGTCGTCGTCGGCTCACCAGTCCTAGCTCGAGCGCCGCGGCGCCACGGAACGGTACGAGAAGTGCAGTCATGGCGGCACGCTCGCGCCGGGCGCCGACACGAAACGCCTTCCGAACGCCCCTGGCGAGCGCAGCTGTGGATGACCCTCGGTCTGTGGACAACTCGTGCGCCAAGCCGTGAACGGGAGTTCACGACACGCTTCGCGGTCGAAGGCGTGCTGTGAATTCCCGTTCACCGGATCGGACGGTGCAGTCACCGTTGCTATATCAAGATCGAATCAGTTCCACACGGTTTCCCGCCCGTGGCAGGTCCAGTTGACGTTACTTACGTCACACCCCTATGCTCCCGGTCTAGCAATTGCTTGGTGAGTCAAGCGGTTGCTTGATGGGTCGTGTTCGGAAGGTGAAACCGCCAGGTAGTCGCTTTCGGTCCGGGCCAAGCTGTGTCCGACTGAGTCAAGCTAGCGCTTGGTTTGGTGTGTTTCGGTGTCCTAGGAGGACAGTCATGGGAAATCGACGTCCAGTTGTCGTTGCGGCGGTTGCTGCAGCCTCCGTCCTGACTCTCGCGGGGTGCAGCAGCGCCGACTCCGCCGAGGCGGGCGGTGCCGACCAGCCGTACCGGGTGCTCGTCACCGGCGGCATCAGCGCGCAGGGTGTGCTCGCGGCCAACGCGCAGACGTCGATCCTCGCGACCAAGGCCGGTGTCGAGGTTCAGAACCAGGCCGGCGGCATCGGTGGCCGGCAGATCGAGCTGACGGTCGTCGACGACGCCGGTGACGCCACGATCGCGGTCACCAAGGTGCGCGAGGCCATCAACAAGCAGAAGCCCGACCTGGTCCTCAACTCCGGCCCGTCGTCCGTCGGCGCCGCGGTGCTGCCGATCCTCAAGCAGAACCACATCCTCTCGTTCAACGTCGCGCCGACTCCGGATTCGACGGACCCGTCGAAGTTCCCGCTCAACTTCGACCTCGCGCCCGGCGCCACCGACAACGCCCGCGGCATCGTCGGCTACGCGAAGGAGAAGGGCTACAACGACATCGGAGTCATCCACGGCAGCACCGCGTACGGCGAGCTGTTCGGCAAGGAGATGACCTCGGCGCTCGAGAAGGCGGGCCTGAAGCAGGCCGGCAACGAGGAGTACGAGGCCACCGCGCTCGACATGACCGCGCAGCTGCAGTCGCTGAAGAATGCCGGCGCCAAGGCCCTCGCTCTCGACGCGTACGGCGCCCCGCTCGGCTACGTCCTGCAGAGCATGCAGCGTCTGGGCTGGGACGTGCCGCTGATCGGCAACACGTCGGTCTCCAGCACCAGCCTCGTCGCGAACGAGCCGCCGAACGGCGTCCTCGGCACCCCTGAGGTGAAGAACCTTGTCTCGCAGGTGTTCACGAGCACCGTCTACGACCCGAACAACGCGACCGTGAACAAGATGGTCGACACCATGGCCTCGCTGGGCACCATCTCGTCGACGCTGATCATCGCCGACAACTACGACGCGTTCCCGCTCGTCGCCGCGGCGGCCGAGAAGGCCGGCACCACCACCGACGCCGAGAAGCTGGCCAAGGCGCTCGAGACCGAAGAGGTCCAGAAGAACGCCCAGACGGCCTTCCTGTCGCGCTACAACTTCACCGCCGACAACCACGGCCCGAACCCGGCACAGGACGAGATGCGCTTCATCGCGCCCACCAAGGTCCTCAACGGACAGTTCGGCAACCCGCAGGCATGAGTTCCATGATCCTCGTTCCCAACACTCATAGGAGGGACCCACGGTGACCATTCTGTGGTCGGGGCTTGCCCTCGGCGCTGTGTATGTGCTCGTGGCGATCGGGTACAACATCGTGTTCGTCTCGTCGAACACCTTCAACTTCGCGCAGGCACAGTTGATGATGGTCGGTACGTTCGTCGCGTACACCGGCCTGGTGACGCTGAAGCTCCCGGTGCTCGTGGTCGCCGTCATGGCGACGGTGACGGTGATGATCCTCGCGGCGATCGAGGAATTGGTGGCGATCAGACCGGTCGCCGACCACCAGAACCAACTCGTCACGACATTGGGCGCGGCGACGCTGCTCAACGGCGCGACCCAGTTGATCTGGGGCAGTGAGCCGCTCACGGTTCCGTTCTTCGGGTCCAACGATCCGATCACGTTGCTCGGTGGCCGGACGTATCCGGTGGAGATCGCGCTGCTGGTGCTGGCGATCGTGCTCGTCATCGGGCTGGGACAGCTGAGCAAGCGGACCATGACCGGTCTGGCGCTCATGGGCGTCTCCGAGGACCGCGAGGCCGCGATGCTCCGCGGCGTGAACGTGCGTCGAATCGCGATGGGCGCGTTCGCGTTCTCCGGTGCGCTCGCCGGCGTCCTGGGATTGTTCGTCGGCCCCAAGACGTTCGCGGTCGCGACGCTCGGCGCCGCGCTGGCCCTCAAGGGCTTCGTGGCGCTGGCCATCGGCGGATTCGGCTCGCTGCCCGGCGCCCTGATCGGCGGTCTGACCGTCGGCCTGGTCGAGTCGTTCACCGCGCTGTGGGCCGGTAGCCAGTACAGCAACATCGCGGTGTTCGTCGTGCTGATCGTCATCCTGATGGTCAAGCCGGCCGGCCTGTTCGGCACGGTGAAGGAACGGGTGGTGTAGCCATGCAGATCTGGCGAACTCTCCGCGTGATCCCGAGCTGGATCTTCGCGCTCGTGTTCGGCGCCGCGGTCTTCGTCGCGCCGATGCTCGGCCTGGACGCGTCGAACACCCGGCAGCTCCAGCTCGCCTGCATTCTGGCGCTGGTGGTCAGCGGTCTGAACCTGAGTCTCGGCTACGCGGGTGAACTCGCGTTGGGTCAGGCCGCGATGTACGCGGCCGGTGCGTACACGGCGGGTCTGATGTCGCAGGCCGGGCACACCGACATCCTGCTGCAACTGGTGGCCGCCGGTGCGGTCGCGCTCGTGGTCGGCATCGTCACCGGCATTCCCGGTCTGCGGCTGGGTAGTTGGTCGCTGGCGATGACGTCGTTCTTCCTGATCCTGCTGGTGCCGGACATCCTCGCCATCTTCGGTGGCAAGACCGGTGGCCGTAATGGCCTGTCCGGCATGGAGCCGCCGACACTGTTCGGTCAGGACATCGACAAGGACTTCTACTACCTCGTCGTCGCGGTCACGATCCTGTGGTTCATCGTGATGCGCAACCTCGTGATCTCGCGGCACGGCATCGCGTTCCGCACACTCAAGCAGTCGCCCGTCCTTGCACAGTCGCAGGGTGTGTCGGTGTTCCGGATGAAGCTGCTCGGGTACGCGATCGGTGCCCTGCCCGCGGGTCTGGCGGGTGCGTTGTTCGCGAACACCGACCTGTTCATCTCCCCGGAGGCGTTCGGATTCACCTTCGCCACCGCGGTTCTCGCGGCGTCGATCCTCGGCGGTTCCGCGAGCGTCTACGGTGCGGTGATCGGTGCCGCCATCATGCAGTTCGGCCCAACCAGTCCACCGCGTTCCAGCAGTACTCGCTGCTGTTCTACGGCGGCTTCCTGATCCTCGGCGGTGTGCTGCTCTCGGGCGGACTCACCAAGGTGTTCCGGTCCCTAGCCACCAAGCTCGACCGCAAGGCCGGCATCGGGGTGGCGGAACGGCCGGCGCCGCGGGACCGAACGAGGTGCCCGTCGTGGCGCCGATCGCCGGCTCCACGCTCGAGGTCGACGGCATCTCGAAGGCGTTCGGCGGCAACCAGGCCCTGAAGTCGGCGACGCTGCGCGCCGAGGCCGGCAAGGTGACCGCGCTGATCGGCCCAACGGTTCGGGCAAGACGACCATGCTGAACATGATCTGCGGCTTCTACACCGCGGACGCGGGACGCATCGTCATCGGCGACACCGAGGTCCAGAAGTTCTCGTCGCACCGGGTGGCACGCGAAGGCGTGGCCCGCACCTTCCAGACGCCGAACATCCCCGAGAACGTCACCGTGCTCGAGGCGGTCGCGTCCGGCCGGTACATGACCAACCGTGCCTCGATGCTCTCGGCCGTGCTGCGGCTGCCGAGCTTCCGCAAGGTGGCCAAGGCGGACATCGCCGAGGCCGAGCGGGTCCTCGAACTCGTCGGGATGTCGCACCTGCGCAACGAGGTCGCGACGTCGCTGCCCCTGGGCATGCGGCGCATGCTCGAGGTGGCGCGTGCCGTGATCGCCGAGCCGCGGGTGCTGCTGCTCGACGAGATCGCGTCCGGCATGGACGAGGACGAACTGGTCCGGCTCGCGGTCCTGATCCGGGCGCTGCGTGACGCCGGGGCCACGGTCCTGTTGGTGGAACACAACTTCCGGCTGGTCCTCTCGCTCGCCGACACGATCGTCGTGCTCGCGCAGGGGCAGGTCATCGCGTCCGGACCACCCGAGGAGATCGAGCATCACCCGCGGGTGCTCAGCGAGTACCTCGGTGTCGATCCCGACAGCGGAACAGCCGCCGAGCTGGAGAAGGTGGAGTGATGAAACCGGTTCTGAGTGTTCGGAATCTGCAGTCCGGTTACGGCGACCTGCGCGTGGTCTGGGATGTTTCGTTCGACGTCTTCCCGGGACAGGTGACGGCGCTGCTGGGCGCGACGGTGCCGGCAAGACCAGCACCCTGCGTGCCATCTCCGGCCTGAACAAGGTGCACGGCGGCAGCATCGAGATGGACGGTCAGGACATCTCCGGTGTCGCCGCGCACCAGCGGGTGCGCCGCGGCATGGCCTACGTGCAGGAAGGCAAGCGGGTCTTCCACAAGCAGACCATCGAGCAGAACCTGCTCCTCGGCGGCTACACCCGGAAGATGCGGCGCAGCGCCCTGAAGTCCGACGTCGAGCGCATCTACGAGATGTTCCCGATCCTCGGCGAGAAGCGGAACCTGTTGGCGGGCTCCATGTCCGGTGGCCAGCAGCAGATGCTGGCGATCGGCGCGGCGCTGATGTCCAACCCGACGCTGCTGCTGCTCGACGAGCCGTCCGGCGGTCTGGCCCCAGTCATCGTCAACGAGGTCATGGAACGCGTGCAGCTGCTCAAGGAGACCGGTCTGGCCGTCCTCCTGGTCGAGCAGGCCGTCGAGGCGGCGATGAGCGTCGCCGACCACGTCACGGTCCTCGACATCGGCAAGGTCGTCATGGACTCGCCGGCGTCGGAGATCGACGACATCGCGGTCCTCAAGGACGCGTACTTCGGCCGCGTCTGACACGCACACACAACCCCTGAACGGGAGTTCACGGCACGCTTCGCATCCGAAATCGTGCCGTGAACTCCCGTTCGGGCTTTACGGACAGGAAGAGGGGAGAGGGCATGCGGATCGGACTGGACGTCTTCGGTGCCGAACGGTTCTACGGCGGTGATCACCGGGGGTGCTCGACCTGGCGGCCGAGGCCGACCGGCGGGGCGTCGACCTGATCACGACGTCGGATCATCTCGGTTTCTCGCAGGAGGCACACGAGACGCGGGTTCGCGAGAACGGCTTTCCGTTCGAACTCGAACACCCGTGGCTCGAGCCGATGTCGATGCTGTCCGCGGTGGCCGCGGTGACCGAGCGAGTGGAACTCGGCGTGTACGTGCTCGTGGCGCCGCTGCGGCCGGCGCTGTTGCTCGCCAAGCAGATTGCGACGCTGGACGTGTTGTCGAGCGGTCGGACCCGAATCGGAATGGGCGTGGGTTGGCAGGAGGCCGAATACCGGGCGGCCGGCGTACCGTTCGAACGACGCTTCGGCCGACTCGAGGAGACGGTGGCCGCGTGCCGCGAACTCTGGGGAGCGCCGCCGGCGTCGTTCACGGGGACGGGGTTCGAGTTCTCGGACTTCCACAGCCTGCCGCGTCCCGTGCAGGCGCGGGTTCCGGTGATCTTCGGTATGGCGCCGTCCAAGAGCAACTTCGACCGGATCGCGCGGGTCGGCGACGGGTGGACCGTGGCGCCCGCGGACCTGCCGCGGCTCGAGGAGAGCATCGAGCTCCTGCGGAACTGCTTCGCGGAGCACGACCGCGATCCGGACTCGGCGGAGGTGCAGATCATGCTGCCGACGATCGACGACGGATCCGGTGGCGTGGACTTCGACGCGATGACCGCGTCGGCGAAGGTGGCGCAGGCGTCCGGAGTCGACACAGTGCTCGTGCGGCCGTCGGCGCTGCCGATCGGTGCGGACGATCTCGACGTGTTCCTCGAGTGGGTGACGGGGCTCAGCGGCGATCGGGTGTAGCGCCGACGAAGCGGCGAACGGGAATTCACGGCACGCTCCGAGAGTGGAAGCGTGCCGTGAATTCCCGTTCAGGGGTTCAGGATCGGCGGGTGGCCCGTCGGCTCACTCGAGCCGGCCGGGCACCGGGTAGCTGCGCAGGGACAGGCCGATCTGCCCGGACAGGATCAGATCGTCGATCGACTCCTGAAGCTTGTGGCACGTGGGGACCCACGCGCGGCCGTCCTTGGTCCGCGCCTCGGCGAACTCGGGGCACGCGTTGTCGGCGTCGTCGAGCCACTGGATGCTGGTGTGGGCCTCGCTGTACTTCTCGACGAGGACTCGGTTGCCGCAGCTGTTGCAGCGCACGCTTTCCATGTTCGGACCTCCCTGATTCCACTCGTGACGGTAGTCACTCTCGGTCGCCGGCGCGCCCAACCTCCCACGGAGCGGAGATTCCCTCCCGGTGAGTGGACGTGTGCTACCGGACTGTAACCACCGTCTACCTGGGCTGTTAGGCTTCGGCCATGTCCGAAACCGAGCCCACCAACGACGCCGACGACGACGGCTACCCGGCGCTTCCCGCCACGAGTTGGGCGGTTCTGGGCATGTTGACCCTCGGCGAGGGACTCACCGGTTACGACCTCAAGAAGTGGGCGGACTGGAGCATCGGTTTCTTCTACTGGAGCCCGTCGATCAGCCAGATCTACGCCGAGCTCAAGAAGCTCGAAGCCGTCGGTCTGGTCGAGTCGGAGATGGTGTCGGAGCCGGGGGAGCGCGGTCGACGGGTCTACCGCATCACCGGCCGCGGGACGCGGGCGGTGCGGAACTGGTCGCTGCACGCGCCGGTCGAGCAGCCCGTCCTCAAGCACGGTCTGATGCTGCGGCTGTGGATGGGGCACCTCAACGAACCCGACCAGCTGCGGGCCCTCGTGCAGTCGCATATCGAGAACATGGAGGCGATGCGCGAGCGCGCGAAGCTGCACGCCGACCACGCGACACGTGAACCGGCATGGGCGTTTTCGAAGATGAGCCTGATCTGGGCGGAGCGCTACTTCCAGGCCGAGATGGACCTGGCCCGGCAGATGCTCGACGACATCGACGAGGCCGCCGAGACGTTCTCCCATGTGCGGGAGCGTGACGAGCTGGGCAACCCGATCCCCGAGGTGGCCGGCTCCTGGCGTGATGTCGAGGATTTCGTCGAGGGCCTCGAGCGGCGCCAGCGGAACTGACCGCCTGACTCCGCCCGAGGCCATCGAATCAGCGGCAGGGTCAGGCGTACTGCAGGCGCACCCGCGGCGCCGCGGTGGGCAGGCTCTGGAGCCGGTTGCGGTGCGCGATCGGGGCGGCGCCGCTGCTCCGCCCGGTGAGGGTCTGCAGGATCGCGTTGGCGGCCATCCGGACCGGCGCCGCGTGGCGGTGATCGAACTTGAGGTGGCTCGTCGGCCACAGATCGACAGGGCGGCGAGGACGCCGCCGACCGGTCCGACGGGGACGGCGATGATGCCGATGCCGCCGGAGATCTGGCTGACCTCGTAGGCGACACCCATCTCGCGGACCTTGTGCAGCTCCGGTGTGAACTCGGAGAGGTTGTCTGCGCCGTTGGGCGTGTACGCGAGCAGCGCCTTGCCGATCGCCGAGTTGCGGGCCGGGTAGCGGCTGCCGACGCGGGTAGGTAACTCGGCCGCGAGCCGTCCGCCGATCTTGTCGAGGTACAGCACGTCGGATCCGTCCAGGACGCCCAGGTGCACGACGTATCCGGTGACGCGGTGCAGTTCCTGGAGGATCGGGGCGGCGGCGCTGTGCAAGCGGTTCTGGTGGACCGCGAGCGAACCGAGCTCCATCAGGCGGGTGCCGAGCTCGTAGTCGCGTCCGTCGCGGCGCAGCCACCGCATCTCGACGAGGCGTTCGAGCATCCGATGCGCCGACGACCGCGGCAGCCCCGTCCGCTTGACGACCTGCGCGAGGGTCAGACGACCGGGGCCGTCGAAGGTGTCGAGAACCAGTGAAACCCGTTCGAGGATCGCGGTCGGGGTGGTGTCTGCAGCAGCTGGTGCGGTCATCGATGTCTCCCTCACTTTTGTCGAGCATCGCGGTGAGACCCATCTGACGTGGGTATTTCGATTAGAAATAATGACATACGGATCGACGTTTGTGAAGTGGGTCACCAAGATCGAGATATGCCGAAAGGGGGAACCCGACAGTCCTGGTAGGACGGGGTTCCCCTGACGGGAGCAGAGAGTTCAGTTGTGGAGAGGGTCGCTACATCGCGGCGAGCGGTTCGCTGCCGGACCAGTCGTGGCCCCAGTAGCTGTCGGCGGTGATCTCCTCGGACGTGTAGAACGTCTCGTCGACCAGGTGCCCATCGGTGCCGAACTCGACGTCCCAGCCGCCGGGTGCGCGCACGTAGAAGGACACCATCTTGTCGTTGGTGTGGCGGCCCAGCGTCGAGGACACCGAGAAGCCGTCCTTCACGACGCGGTCGAGCGCCTGGCCGACGGCGTCGAGCGTGTCGACCTCGACCATGATGTGGACCAGGCCGGGTGCGCCGCCGTGCGGGGCCGGGCACAGCGCGAGGCTGTGGTGGCGCTGGTTGACACCCAGGAAGCGCACCCGCAGGGGTCCGAACTCCGGCGGGGCCGGGATCCGGAAGGCGCCGCGCGGCAGGAAGCCGAGCACCTCGGTGTAGAAGTCGAACGTGCCGTTCGGGTCCATCGTCGGCAGGACGACGTGGCCCAGACCCTGTGCGCCCGTGACGAACTTGGCGCCGAACGGGGTGACGACGGGGCTGTCGATCGAGGACCGCTCCGTGGAAGACCTCGAGGGTCGTGCCGGCGGGATCCTGGAAGGTCACGACCTCCTCGACGCGGCGGGCGTCCGCCTCCTCGAGCGAGAGCGGCTTGACCGAGATACCGGCGCGCTCGACGGCCTCGGTGACGCGGACCAGTGCGGCGTGGTCGCGGACCTCCCAGCCGACGGTGACGACCTCGTCGGTCTCACCGGGGACGACGACGATGCGGGCAGCGCGCTCGTCCATGCGCAGGTACAGGGCGTCGGGGTCCGGCCGGAGCCCTCCGCGAAGCCGAGCACGTCGAACGCGAAGGTGCGCCAGCGCTCCATGTCGTTGGTCTGGACCTTCACGTAGCCCAGTGCACGGATGTCGGTGCCGAAGCCGCCGACATTGGGGTTCGTCATGGTTTGTCTCCGTTGTGGATTCGAATGTGGATGGATCGGCGGATCAGATCATCGCGCGCAGCGGACCCTGCGGGTCCACGCCCAGGCCGCTGAGCGTCGCGGCGTGGTACACGGTGCCGGGAACGTGGATCGCGTGGTGCAGGCCGGCGTGCGCGTCACGCCAGAAGCGCTGCATCGGCTTGTCCATGCGCAGCGCGTTGCCGCCGCAGCGGGCGTAGACCTGGTCGATCGCGGTGACGGCCTGCCAGGCGGCGTTGACCTGGGTCTCGCGACCGAGAGCGCGCTGCTCGAACGTCGGGGTCTTGCCCGCGTCGACCAGGTCCCACATGCGATCGACGTTGGCCAGCAGCGAATCCCGGGCCGCACGCAGCTTCGCGGTGGCCTCGCCGACCGCGAACATCGTGTACGGGTCGTCCTTGACCGCGGTGCCCTGCGGGTTGATCCGCTCACGCTGGTACTCGTTGGCGTGGTGCAGCACGCCCTCGCAGATGCCGATCGTCGCCGACGTGATGCCCAGCGGGAACATGTTGGACCACGGCATCAGGTACAGCGTCTCGGTGCGGCCGTACTTGCGGACAGCGGTGCCGTCGATGACCTCGTCACAGTCCATGACGCGGTAGTCGGGCACGAACGCGTCCTTGACAACGACGTCCTTGGAGCCGGTGCCGCGCAGGCCCACGACGTCCCACGAGTCCTCGATGATCTCGTAGTCGGTGCGGGGATGATCACGTGCAGCATGCGGGGCGGCATCTCCATGCTGCCGTCGGGGTTGCACGCCATCGCGCCGAGGAACGCCCAGTCGCAGTGGTCGGTGCCGGAGGAGAACGACCACTTGCCGGAGAACTCGTAGCCACCGTCGACGGGCACGCACATGCCGCCGGGCATGTACGGAGACGCGAGCCACGTGTCCTGGTCCTCGCCCCAGACTTCCTGCTGGACCCGGGGATCGGCGAACGCCAGCTGCCACGGGTGCACACCGACGATGCCGTGGACCCAGCCGGCCGACGGGTTCAGCGACGCCATGCGCATGACGGTCTCCGCGAACTCGCGCGGGTGGACCTCGAGGCCGCCGTGCTCCTTCGGCTGGAGCATCCGGATCGAGCCGGCCTCCTTCATCCGCTTGGCGGTGGCGTCGGCGACCTTGCCGATCCGCTCGGCCTCGATGCCCTCGACGAAGATGTCGTCGGCGGCCGCCTCGATGCGGGCCATGACTTCGTAGCTCATGTGTACTTCCTTACTGATGGGTTGTTCTACGAACCGGCGACTAGGAGTTCGCGGTCGAGCTTTCGGCCTGCTTGGCGACGTTCTCCGCAACTTCCTTCTGCCAGCTCGCGACCGCCCGGGTGGTGTCGATCTCGAACTCGAAGCGCTTGGTCATGTCTTCGGTGATGTCCTCGACATCCACGTAGAACTGCTGGTACCAGCGGCGCAGCTGGTACACCGGGCCGTCCTCCTCGGACAGCAGCGGGTTGTCGATGGGCGCCTTGTTCTTCCAGATCTCGACGTCCTGCTCGAAGCCCAGCTGCACGCCCTCGGCGAACTGCGCGGCCATGCCTTCCGACTCGTCGTCGGACAGGCCCGGGAGCTTCTTGACGATCGCGCCGTACTGCAGCACGAACTCGTTGTTGCTGACCGGGTAGTGGCAGTTGATCAGGACCGTCTCGATGGTCTGGCCGTTGGCGTCCGACTCGAGCCAGTCGATCATGTACGACGGGCCGAAGTACGTGGCCTCCGAACGCAGCTCGGCGTTGGGGTCGTCGTAGTTGGTACCGGAGACGATGTCCTCGCGACCGGTCGAGTGCATGTACTGCGTCGCGGTGTGGCCCTCGAAGACGTTCTTGAAGTAGCGCGGGAACGAGTAGTGGATGTAGAAGAAGTGCGCCATGTCCACGACGTTGTCCACGATCTCGCGGCAGTGCGAACCCTTGATACGGAGGGTCTTCCAGCTCCAGTCCGTCCACTCGTCACTGCCGTAGCCGTCGATGTCGGGGATGGTCACGTCGGCCGGCGGCGGGTTGCCCTGCGGATCGTTCCAGACGTACAGCTGGCCGTTCTTCTCGAGCGTGGTCCACGCGCGGGTCTTGGCGACCGGGGAACGCGGCGGGCGTAGGGGATGTCGGTGCACTTGCCCTTGCCGTTCCAGCGCCAGTCGTGGAACGGACACGCGATGGTGTCGCCCTTGATCTCGCCCTGGCTCAGGTCACCGCCCATGTGCCGGCAGTACGCGTCGAGGACGTTGAGATCGCCCTTGCTGTCGGCGAACACGACCAACTTGGTGCCGAACGCCTCGATCGAGTGCGGCTTGCCGTCCTTGAAGTCGCGGAGGAGTCCGATGCAGTGCCAGCCACGCGCGAATCGGGTGGGGGCGGCCGCGGCCTCGATCTCGCGGATCTCGACGTTGTCGTCGTTGGTCGTTGCGGTGTCGATAGACATGAATTCCTCCGTGCCGTCAGCGGTTGGGGGACCTGTGATGCGCCTCATAGAACTAGGCGGCGTGTCGCGTGTGAAGGGACTCTCCCGCTGGATGGAACAGCCCCGACCCTGTGCTATAGCGCCTGTTCGACGGGCGATCGCGAGATCCGGGCGGACCCGGCCCGCGCACGCCGAGCGCGCCTCCCACCACGCGGGAGGATCACTCCCGGCGCGGTGTTCCGGCTGGCTAGCGTCGCCGTCACGGTGAAAGGAATGATCATGACGCGGATGGTCGGCAAGACGGTGCTCATCACGGGCGCGGCGAAGGGGATGGGGCGCACACACGCGGTCCGTCTCGCGGAGGAGGGCGCGGACATCCTCGTGCTCGACCTGCCCGGAGAGCAGTCGGAGGCCGATCTGGCCGAGACCGCCCGCCTGGTGGAGGAACTGGGACGGCGCGCGGTGATCGGCACGGCCGACATCCGGGACTTCGATGCCGTCACCGCGGCCGTCCAGGCGGGGGTGCGTGAACTCGGTCCGCTCGACGTCGTCGTCGCCAACGCCGGCATCTGCGACAACCCCGGGCCGTCGTGGACGATCGACGACGCGATCTGGAACCGCTCGATCGACGTGAACATCACCGGCACGTGGCACACGGTCAAGGCGGGTGTCGCGGAACTGAATCCGGCGGGCGGATCGGTCGTCATCGTCAGCTCCACGGCCGCGATCAAGGCTGTGCCCGGCGCGTCGCACTACTCGGCGGCCAAGCATGCGATCACCGGACTAGCCAAGACTCTCGCGAACGAACTGGGCAAGCGGTCGATTCGTGTCAACACGATCCATCCCGGTGCGGTCGCGACACCGATGACCATCAATCCCACGACTTTCGCCCGCCTGCGTCCCGACCTGGAGAACCCCACCGAGGAGGACGTCGCCGAGGTGCTCTCGCAGCGGATGCTGCTGCCGGTGCCGTGGGTGGAGTCGATCGACGTGAGCAACGCGGTGCTGTTCCTGGCATCGGACGAATCCCGGTACGTCACTGGCCTGCAGATGGTCATCGACGCCGGCCAGACACAGAAGGTGGCGTGATGAGCGGGCGTCTCGAAGGCAAGGTCGCACTGGTCACCGGTGCGGCCCGCGGGATGGGCCGGGCGCAGGCGGTGCGGTTCGCGCAGGAGGGTGCCGACGTCATCGCCGTCGACGTGTGCGCGCCCGTCGAACACTCGACGACGCCCGGGGCGTCGTCGGAGGATCTCGCGGAGACGGTGCGCCAGATCGAGGCGCTGGGCCGCAAGATCTGCGCGTTCGAGGCCGACGTCCGTGACCAGCAGGCGCTCGACGCCGCGGTGTCCGACGGTGTCGAGGCGCTCGGACGGCTCGACGTCATCTGCGCCACCGCCGGCATCAGTTCGTCGGGGCCGGCCGTCGAGATGGACGCCGAGCGCTGGCAGACCATGCTCGACGTGAACCTCACCGGCGTGTGGCGCACCTGCAAGGCAGGCATCCCGCACATCGTCGACGGCGGCCGCGGCGGCTCGATCGTGCTGATCAGTTCCATCGCGGGCCTGCGCGGACTGGTCAGCGTCGGCCACTACACGGCCGCCAAGCACGGTGTGGTGGGCCTGATGAAGTCGCTCGCCAACGAGCTTGCACCGCATCGGGTGCGGGTCAACACGATCCACCCGGCGAACACCCGGACCCCGATGATCGAGAACCCGGCCACCATGCGGACGTTCTGCCCCGGGGTCGAGAACCCGACCCAGGAGCAGTTCGAAGCGGGCCTGCAGTCGATGCACCTGCTTCCCGTGGCCATGATCGAACCCGAGGACATCGCGAACGCCAGCCTGTTCCTCGCGTCCGACGAGTCCCGCTACATCACCGGTGTCACGTTGCCCGTCGACGCCGGCCACTGCGTGAAGTAGGAGGCACCATGCGATTCGAGGACCTGGCGGGCGGCACCGCCGTCGTGACCGGCGCCGGCAGCGGCATCGGGGAGAGCGCGGCGCGCCGCGCGGCCGAACTGGGCATGAACGTCGTGCTCGCCGACATCTCCGCCGAGCGTCTCGACGCCGTCGCGGCGGATCTGCGCGCCGCCGGCGGCTCGGTGCTGGCGGTGCCCACCGACGTCCGGGACGCGGCCGCCGTGGATGCGCTCGCCGACGCCGCTTACGCCGAGTTCGGCGCGGTGACGGTGCTGCTCAACAACGCCGGCCTCGAATCGCTCGGCTTTACGTGGGAGGTGCCCGCCGACGAGTGGCGACGGGTGATCGACGTCAACCTGCTCGGTGTCTTCCATGGCATCCGGTCGTTCGTGCCGCGGATGGGCGCCGATCCGCGCCCGTCGCACATCGTCAACACCTGCTCGGTGGGTGGTATCGCGATCACGCCGCGGATGACCGCGTACGCGGCGTCGAAGCACGGCGTCCAGGCGCTCACCGAATGCCTGTACCTCGAATGCGCCGAGGTGTTCCCGCAGATCGCGGTGTCCGTGTTCAGCCCCGGCCAGGTCGCCACCCGCATCTTCGAGGACGCTCCCGTCCACGACACGACCGCCGCCGACGCCGGGTTCTGGCGCGACCAGATCCGGGAGGGCATGACGCCGACACGGCGGCGAAGTTGCTGTTCGAGGGCATCGCGCGCGACGACTTCTGGATCCTCACGCATCCCGACTCGTTCGAGCGCCTCGCGTCCAAGCGCGCGCAGGTCCTGAGCGGGAAGCTGCGCCCGGACGCGCTGTTCGACGGGCGGAACTGACCGATCCGCTGGGTGTAACAGGTTCCAGTTCTGCGGAAATCCGGTTATCGTGTCGGTGACCCGGACCACACTGGCCGACCCGGCGCGACGGGCGCGCGCAGCGCTGCCTTCGCGTCCCGCGCACGCAGAAGGAACACACATGACCGACGCGCTCGACGACCTTCTCCACCGCCCGCGTTTCCTGGCGGACCTGCTGATCACCGCGCTCGAGCGCAACGCCGACCGGCCGGCGCTCTACCTCGGCGACGTCGTGCTGACCGGCGGTCAGATGCGCGACCAGATCAGCTGTTTCGGGCAGGCCCTCGAATCGCTCGGCGTCGGGAAGGGCTCGACCGTCGCGATGCTGTCGAAGAACCGTCCCGAGGTGCTCATCAGCGTCGGTTCGCAGATGATCCTCGGCTGCCGCAACACCGCGCTGGCCCCGATGGGCTCGCTCGACGACCACAGCTACATCCTCGGGGACGCCGAGATCGAGACCCTCATCTTCGACCCCACGGCCTTCGAGGGCCGGGCCGCGGAGTTGAAGGCCGCGGTGCCGACTCTGAAGAACCTGTTCTCGCTGGGCCCGTCCGAGGTGGGTGTCGACATCCTGGAACTGGCCGGGAAGTTCACGCCGCAGCGCCTGGTGGCCGCGGACGTCGACGGCGACGACCCGTCGAGCATGGTCTACACCGGTGGCACCACCGGCAAGCCCAAGGGTGTCGTCAACACGTTCCGTTCCGGTGTGACGCTGCCGCAGATCCAGATGGCCGAGTGGCAGTTCCCGGACGAGATGCGCTTCCTCGCGTGCACGCCGCTCTCCCACGCCGGCATGGCGTTCTTCGTGCCGACGCTGATGCGCGGCGGCTCGCTGGTCGTGCTGCCGGCGTTCGAGCCCGGTGCCGTCCTCGAGGCGATCGAGAAGTACAAGATCACCTCGACCATGCTGGTGCCGACCATGATCTACATGCTGCTCGATCACCCGGACCTGAAGACCCGCGACGTGTCGAGCCTCCAGACGCTGTTCTACGGCGCGGCCGCGATGTCGCCGACGCGGCTGCAGGAGGGCATCGCGAAGCTCGGCCCGATCTTCTTCCAGTACTTCGGTCAGAGCGAGTGCGGCATGACCATCACGGTCATGCGCAAGGAGGAGCACGATCCGGAGAACGTCGAGCGACTCGCGTCGTGCGGTCGCCCGGTCCCGTGGCTCGACGTGCGCCTGCTCGACGACGATCTGAACGAGGTGGCACAGGGCGAACTCGGCGAGATCTGCGTCCGCGGTCCGCTCGTGATGAAGGAGTACTGGCGCAAGCCGCAGGAGACGGCCGAGGCGTTGCGCGGCGGCTGGCTGCACACCGGCGACATCGCCCGCGCCGACAGCGACGGCTTCCTCTACATCGTCGACCGCAAGAAGGACATGATCGTCACCGGCGGCTTCAACGTGTTCCCGCGTGAGATCGAGGACGTCATCTCCGGGCATCCCGCGGTGGCGTCGGTCGCGGTCGTCGGTGTGCCCGACGAGAAGTGGGGCGAGGCCGTCAAGGCGTGCGTCGTCCTGCGGGACGGCCAGACCGTCGAGGCCGCCGAGCTCGTCGAACGTGTCCGCAACGCAAAGGGTTCGGTGCACGCGCCGAAGTCCGTCGACTTCGTCGAGGCGCTGCCGCTCACGCCGCTCGGCAAGCTCGACAAGAAGGCGCTGCGCGCCCAGTTCTGGGAGGGCGCAACCCGCTCGGTGTGACCGGGTAGGGCCGTCCGGTCAGGACGGCCGGATGTCGGCGGCCAGGACCGTATCGAGGAACGACGACGGTACTCGATGTCCGTCCGGGTCGCCGACATCGCTGCACAGAGAGCTGGGCTGCAGCGTCGCGAGCAGATCCTTCATGCCGGGGCCCGTGTCCAGCACCGTGCGGACCAGCCCGAATGTCGCGCAACGGGCCAGCGCGGGTACGAGTGTCGTGCAGGCGCTCTCGGGATCCCTGCGGCGTACAGGCACAGCGCGTACAGGAGTTGGGCGTGCAGCAACTTCAGGGGGCGACCCTGTTGCCGAATCCGTTCCAGGCGTCCTCGCGCCAGGTCGCGGGCCGTCTCCGCGTCGTGCGGGGGCTTTCCGGTGAGGAGGTACTGGATGGTCGAGTCCTCCCGGAGGTCCGCGGTGACGATCGCGATGCCGTCGTCCGCGTTCTGCCGGCTCGTCGGGGACGGTCCGGTCGACGGCGATGCGAAGCCGCACCGTACCCGCTCGTTCTCGATCCGGGCCGCCAATCGTGGCAGCGCGAGCGTGCGGGCGATGCCGGCACCCTCGTCGAGCAGTGCGCGCGCACCGTCCGCGTTGCCCCGCAAGGCTTTCACCCGCGCGCCGAGTCCGTAGGTGAGCAGCATGAAATCGACAGCCCCGCCCTCGGAGCCGAGCTCGTGACACTCGTCCAGCAGTGTCTCGGCTTCTTCGACCCGGTCCCGCTCGTACAACAGACAGCCCAGCAGGGCTCCGGCCAGGCGCGCGACATGCGAGTGGATGCTGTGCTGCTTCGCACGGTGTAACGCGCGGCGGCACAGGTCGTCCGCCGCCGGGTAATCGAGTTGTTCGCGGGCAGCGAAGGCGGCGTAGCAGTACCCGTACACGACCACGAGCGGTCCCAACGTCGAATCATGCTGGGGGGCAGCCTGTTCCTGGAAACGACGCGCTGCGTCGAAGTCGAATCGGTAGAGCGCCTCGAACGATGCATTGTTGGCGGCGCCCGCGAGAACGAAGGGGCGCAACGTGTCAGCGCGGGCGAAGCAATGCGCCGCCCCGTCGGCGAGGTGTTCGACACGATCTGCGAACACGCTCACGACGCCCTCCAGCGTCATGGCCTCGGCGAGCAGATCGTCACGAGCGGAGTCGTCTGCCGGCTGCCGGTGGAGCGCGTCCTCGGCCCGTCTGAGCAGCGACTCCACCGACTCGGACGAGTGGTGTAGCAACACATGGCCCCACCCCTTGGTGACGAGCAGTCGTGGCCGCGAGTTCACCAGTGGGGCAGGGAGTTCGTCGATCAAGCCGAGCAGCGAGGACATCTGCGCGTTCTCGACGAGCTGCATTCCCTTGGCCTCGACCAGATTTGCAGCGAGATCCGGTTCTTCCGCAGCGAGTGCGTGGTCGACCGCCTCTCGCACCATGCCGTGATCGGCGAACCAGTGTGATGCGGTGGCATGCAGTTGCCGGGCGCGGCCGGGGTGGTCGCGCTCGAGTCGCCGGCGCAGGTATTCGGCGAACAGGTGGTGGTAGCGGAACCACGTCCGTTCGTCGTCCAACGCTCGCAGGAACAGATCCCGGTCCTCGACGTCCTCGAGGAGCGCCTGGCCGTTCGGCACATCCGCCAGTCGACAGGCGAGGCTGCCCGAGATCCGTTCGGGGATGCAGGTCGCGAGAAGGAAATCGAGCATCGGTGGATCGAGGGCACTCAGCACGTTCTCGGCCAGGTACTCGCTGATGGCCCGGCTGCGCCCGGACATGTGGGAAATCACGTCCGTCGGGTCCTGCGCCCCGCGCAACGACAGAGATGCCAGCTGCAATGCCGCTGCCCAGCCGTCCGTGGTGTCGCACAACGCCACCACATCGTTGTCCGCGAGATGAACCTCGCCGACATCGTCGAGGAAGCGGCGCGCCTCATCGGTGTCGAAGCGGATCTCGTCCTGGCCCACCTCCAGGAGTTCTCCCCGAACCTGCATGCGACTCACGGGCAACCCCGACCTGCTCCGGCTGGTCACGATCAGCTGGAGATGGTGGCATGCATTGTCGAGCAGGAAACTGATCGCCTCGATCGTGGACTCGTCGGTCACGAGGTGCCAGTCGTCGATCACCACCGCTGTCGCCTCGTCACGATCGTGCATCCGATCGACGAGCGTGGTGAGCACGTACCGAACGGCCTCGGCTCCGTATTCCTCGAGCGCCTGCCCGAGGTCCTCCGCGAGTTCGGGTCGGACCTGCCCGATCGCCTCCGTGAAGTGGGCGAGGAACCAGACGACATTGTTGTCGTCCGCGTCGATGCTCAGCCACGCCACCGGCATACCGTCGGAGACCAGGACCGAGCGCCACTGTGTGGCCAGGACGGTCTTTCCGAAGCCGGCGGGCGCGTGGATGAGCGTCAGCAGGCGCCCGCGGCCTCCTTCCAGCGACCGGATCAGGCGGTCCCGCTCGACGTACGTCCGCGTCGTGCTGGGTGGGCGGAAGCGGGTTCCGGCTACCGGTGGACCGGGCGTCGTCACGGGCCGGGGCGTCAGCCCCACCGGTCTCGTCAGGCCTCCCGGCCTCGTCAGGCTGAGCCTTCTCGACAGGCTCAGCGGCTTCGACGGACTGGTGGACCGCTCGATCCCGTGATTCGCGAGTGCTGATCGCAGTTGCGCGCTGAATGCCGTCGCGGAGGCCGGCCGCTTCGCCGGATCCGGTGACATCGCGTGTTCGAGCGCGTTGCAGACGTCGTCCGGCACCCCGAGCGGACGGAGGTCGGGGATCGGTTCCGATGCCAGACGGCGCAATTGACTGTCGGCGCTCTCTCCGGTGCGCCGGTCGTACGCGGCGTGACCGGTCAAGGAGAAGAACAGGGTGGCTGCCAGGCCGTAGACATCCGACACGATCGAGGCCGGGGTGCCGACCATGATTTCGGGTGCCGTGAAGGCCGGGGTACCGGCGGCGTCGAGGCCCTGGGTCTCGAAGGCGCCCCGCATCCGTGCCACCCCGAAATCGCTCAGCTGGGGTTCGCCGTAGCGGGTGATCAGGATGTTCGCGGGCTTGATGTCGCGGTGCAGGATCCCGAGTCGATGGGCCGCCGCCAGCGCGTCGGACAGCTTCACCCCGACGCGAGTCGCGTCCTGCCAGGTGAGCGGGCCGTTGCGCCGGACCTGGGCGTCCAGTGAGCCCTCCGCGTGGTACGGCATGACGATGAAGGGACTCCCGGTCGTGGTCACGCCGACCTGGAGGACCTCGACCACGTTCGGATGCCCGGACATTCGCCCGAGCGCTCGCTGTTCCCGGACGAAGCGCGCACGACTCTGCTCGTCCAAACCGGTCGTCGACACCTTGACGGCAACGATTCGATCGAGTGCGGTCTCCGTGCACCGGTAGACGACTCCATAGCCGCCTCGGCCGACTTCGGCCGCGTTCTCGAATCCCTCGGCGGCCAACTCGTCGGCTATGGTTCCGCGCGCGCCGCGTCGGGTGACCTGCTGTTCGTCCTCACCCATAGACACACCACCTCAGACACACCACCTCGGGTGTCCACGCCGACCCACTGGTTGCGCGTCGCGTCTGCCCCACCATCCTAGGGCCGCCCCGCCCCTATCCGATCGGATCGAATCGGATCGCCTCGGGCGGGGTTCCCGTCGCGACCAGTCGGTCTCGGGTGGTCCGCACCATGGCCGGCGACCCGCAGACCAGCACCTGATGGTCGACGAACGCGCCGTGCGCGGCGACGACGTCGCCGAGCGTTCCCTTCGAGCAGGTAGTCGTCGTCGAACCCGGTGAGCGCGTCGTGCCCGATCTCGGCGCGGATCCGCTCGTACCATTCGTCGGGTGCACCAGGGTCGGTGACGTCCTCGACGACGGGAATAGTTGTGAGCCATGGCAACTGCTGCGTGAGGATCCACAGCATGTCCGACGCGTACAGGTCCTGCACCGTCCGGGCGCCGACGAACAGGTAGACCTGCGGCGGGTTCTGAACCTGGGTGAGATCGAGGATGATCGAGCGGAGCGGGGCCAGACCCGTGCCGCCGGCGACCATCACGACGGTCGGACCGTTCTCGTCGACGGTGAGTTCGCCTCGCGGCGACGAGAACAGCCACTGGTCGCCGGGCACCGTGTCGGCGACGATGCTGCCCGCTCACCCAGCCGCCGGGCACCGCCCGCACGTGGAACTCCATCTTGCCGTCGAGCGACGGGGGCAGTGCGGGCGACAGGCGTCGCGGCAGCCGCGGGTGCCGGGGAACGGTGACGTCGACGTACTGGCCGGGGCGGAACGGGACGGGCTCGCCGATCAGGCGCACCACCGCGAGATCCCTACGCAGGCGGTGGTGTTCGACGACCGTGGCGGTCCAGGTCTGCTGCTCCATTCCGCCATTGTTACCGGTGGGCTGTTCCGCCCCGGTCACTGCCCCGATCCGAAGGCGCGACCGGCCCAGTCGGCGAAGGACGTCCATCCGATGTCCGGGAACTCCGAATGCAGCCGTTCCAGGTCGACCTGGTAGCCGGGGCCGTTCAGAAACCACCACATCGCGTGCATGTCGGGATTGGCGATCGAGCCCAGCGGAACCTGCTTGTGGTGGACCGGAGATCCGAGCACCGTCGTGAGAACCGCCGCCATCGTCTCGGGAGTGGGTGCGTCACTTGCCAGTTCGATGCGTCGCCCGAGGAAGCGCTCGGGCGCGAGCAGGACATGCGCCGCGAACTCGCCCAGGTCTGCGCGATCGAGCTGCTGCAGCGGACGGTCCGGCGGCAACGGTAGGTCGAGCACTCCGTCGGTGCGAATCCGGTCGGCGTCGCCCAGGGCGTTGTCGAAGAAGTACGTCGGTCCCAGGATCGTGTGCGGTAGCCCGCTGGACATCAGTTCGGCCTCGATGACGGCCTTGCTGTCGAAGTGTGGAACGCCGCTGTCCTGATCGGCGCCCGCCACCGAACTGAACACCAGATGCGGTACCCGTGCGCGACCGGCCGCGGCGACGATCGTGCGGCCCTGGGTGATCTCGGCGTCGACACCGGACTCGAACGGAGTCGTCATCGCGAAGACGGCCGAGACGTCGCGCATGGCTGCCGCGAGGGAGTCCTCGTCGTCCAGTGAGCCGGTGACGACCTCCGCGCCCTTCTCGGCGAGAGTGCGGGCGCCGGCGGAATTCGGGTTGCGCACCAGTGCCCGAAGCGGTGCACCCCGCTCGAGCAGGGCGGCGCTGACCGCGCGTCCCTGTCCGCCGGTGGCGGCGAGAACCAGAATCGGACGGTCGGCCATCGGATCTCCTCCGGTCGGCTCCAGTCGGTACAGCGCGGTGCTCTCGACGCGAGCCTACCGCTCGGCGTCGACGTCGACACGTCGAAACGGGGGCCGTGATCGTGCCCGACACACGATCACGGCCCCCAGTTTCGCGAGGTCAGTACGAATAGAACCAACTGCGGTTCCGGCCGACCGCGACTTCGTTCCGGTGCGCGATCCGCCACCCGTCGGACGTCCGCCGATACCGGACCGTGTAGCGGCCCGCGACGTGAGCATGCCGTGTCTCGGCTTCGCCCGTCGCGCCCGACCGGAACTCGAAGTGGATCCGGGCCGTCGCCTCGTCGCCGTCGACCACGATCGACGGGGTGTTCAGCAGGTGGATCCCGGATGTGTGCGCGGTGAACTCGACGCAGAATCGGTGCAGCGCGTCCCGACCGCGGATCGTCGCGCCGGGCACGCCGCCGACCTGCGCCAACTCGAAGACCCCGTCCTCGGTGAACAGGCCCGCCCACGCGTCGGCGTCACCGGAATCCCATGCCGGTGCGTACGCGCCCTCCAACTGGAGGATGGCGAGGGTGTCCTCCACCGCGGCGAGGCGTTCCTCGACTGAACCGGTGGGCGCCGGCCGCGGCGAGTGCAGCGCTTGCTTCGTCATGTCGTTCGCCATCCGCGTCACGCGGCCGGATTGCCGTACTGGCCGTTGAGCAGCTTGCTCGGCGGCACGAACCGGTAGCCGTCGTCCCCGAGGTTGGGCGCGTGCGACTCCGACGAGTAGTGGTAGCGGGGCAGGAACGCCGTCTTGGCGTTGTCCAGCACCTGCTGGTCCTCGAGTGCCTTCGCGAGCTTCTGCGGATCCGACGTCGACCCCACCTTGTCGGCGGCGGCCGCGACGAGGCCGAACGGGTCGTAGTTGTCGGCCAGGATCAGCGTCGACGGAATGGAGCCCATCGACGCCATCGTGTTCACCATCGTGTTGACCGTCGCGTCGGCGGCGTCGTACACGGTGCTCGGGAACACCTGCATGACGAGGTTGGAGGCGGCGCGGGTGCCCAGTGCTCCGTCGGGCGCCGGCTTCGCGATCAACGCGGTGCCCGAGACGGACGTGTTGCCGATCAGCGGGATGTTCCAGTCGAGTCGCTCCAGGCTGTTCAGCAGATAGCCCAGCGGCGCGCCGTAGGCGTCGATGACGAGGGCCTGCGTGCCCTTGTTCTTCAGTGCCTGCAGCTGGGCGGTCATGTCCAGCGCCGCCACGTCGTACTCCTCGGTGCCCGACATGCTCACCCCCTCGGCGGACAGCGAGGAGGTCATGGCCTTGCCGAAGGCCTCACCGTAGGCGCTGCTGCCGTGGATGACTCCGACCTGCTGGTAGCCCTTGCTCTTCGCGTACCGGGCCAGGGACACCGCGTACTCGGTGGGCGAGGGAGACAGGTCGAAGTTGAGGGGGAACTGCTCCGGATCGGACGAGTTGTCCGTGGGACCGACGTTGAACGACAGGATCTTGTTCTGCTTCAGGATCGGCAGCGTCGCGGCCGAGACCGTCGACGGACCCGAGTTGAGGTAGAGATCCGGCTTCTTCCGGAATTGACCGCGTCGCGCAGGTTCGAGACGGCCTTGGTGGCGTCGCCGCCGTCGTCGACGATCGTGAGTTCCACTTGGCGACCGCCGATTCCGCCGTTCTTGTTGACCTCCTCGACACCGGCTTTCGCCGCGAGGATCGAGGTCTGCGCGTTGGCGGCCAACGAGCCCTGGCCGCTGATCGCGCCGGTGACCAGTACCCGGTACGGGCCGCTGTCGCCGGCGTCGTCGCCGGACGCCGAGCCCGAACAGCCTGCGGTGGCGAGGGCGCACACGGCCAGCGTCGCCACGAGCGCAGAGCGCCGAATCTTCATGCCAGTTTCCTCCAATGGAGAGACGACGAATCACAAGCATGTGCTTGGGTGCCGCAGACGCTAAGGGTGTGACGTGGATTACGTCAAGCCGGTTCTTCGCTCGACGGGATGTCGAAAGATGCTATGCGCCAATCATGTTGGAGTTGTGCGGCGCGCGCGATCGACCGGCGCCCCGTCAGGACGTCGGTTCGTGGTCGGTCTTCGGTTCCATGGGTGGGCGCCCGTCGCTCGACTCGGTCCGCGAGGGCGGCGCTGTACTCGACGACGACGCTAGGGCCGCGGAAGCGCGGTTCCTGACGGGGTCTCCCGCTGACCGGTCGGTTTCCGTCAGCGCAGCGGGTCGTGGGAGATCGCCTCGACCGGCGTGCCGGCCAGTTGCAGCGCATACGCGGTGGTCTTCACCATCGACGGGGATCCGCAGATCTGCACCTGGCGATCGGCCCACGACCCGAACCGGCTCACCACCGTCCCGATCGGTCCACGCAGCCGCTGGTGCATGCCGTGCGGTGGCTCGAGCGCGGGATACGGGTGCCACCACGGGTTCTCGTCCTCGGTGGTGATCGGGACGATCGTGAGCCACGGGTTGCTCAGCGACAGGTGCCACAGGGTCTCGATGTCGTAGAGGTCGCACGGGTACGCGCCGCCGACGAACAGGTGGACCCGCGGGTTGATGCCGCGGTGGGCCATGTCCATCACCTGGGCGCGCAACGGGGCCAGGCCGGTGCCGCCCGCGATCATCAGCACGTCCTTGCCGCTGTCGAGGTCGACGTGCAGCCCGCCCAGTGGAGAGCTGATCTGCCAGCGGTCGCCGACGGCGGTCTCGTTCACCATCGCCGGGCTGACCCATCCACCGGACACTCGGCGGACGTGGAACTCGAGCTGCCCGAACGGGTTGGTCGGGATCGCGGGAGACAGGTACCGCCACATCTGGGGACGCTGCGGGATCTGCACACTCACGTACTGGCCCGCGGCGTACGGGATGGGTGAGTTGCTCTCGAGGCGGATGATCGCGAGATCGCGCAGCGCCCGCTCGTGGCTGACGACCGTGGCCTCCCACAGCGCGGGGTAGTCGTCGGCGTCGGCGGCGTCGGACATCGTGGTGGTGACCAGCGCGACCAGTTCCCGCCACGCGGCATCGGCCTGGGAGCTCCACGGTCCGTCGCTGTCGGCGTCGCGGATCGCGTCGAGCAGAGCGTTGCCGGCGGCCGCGTAGTGGTCGCGCTCCACGCCGTACTTGCGGTGGTCACGGCCGAGCTGGGCGAGGAACGGCAGCAGCCGGTCGATGTCGTCGAGTCCGCGCACGATGTACTCGACGGCCGCGACCAGCTTGGCGCGCTGGCTGTCCATGCCGGCCGGGAACAGTGAACGAGACTGCGGGAGCCGCGCGAAGAACTGGGCGTAAACGGTGTGGGCGAAGCGGTCGCGGTGGGCGTCCGACGCGGTGACGGCAGCGAAATGTGAGCGGATGAGCCTGATCTCGGCCGTGTCCACGACGTCCTCCCTCGCGTGTTCTGCGGTCCCCGGCGGGCGAATCGTGCCGGGTCCACCAACAAGTGTGCACCGAAAGTCCGACCGTCCTGTTCAGGGGCCGCCGGCGTGCGAGCCTCCGGGGCGGCGAGCTCGGGCGTCACGGCGCGGAGATCGTCGGCCTCGGCGCCCATTCCTTCGCCGGTCGCGCGGGAATCCGCGCGCGCCGAGAAGGAATGGGCGCTCAGGCCGAGCCCGCCGGACCCAACGTGTCGGAGATCTCTTCAAGATTCTCGAAGTTGAGTGGAACAGACTCAATATTTCGTTCGTTGAGGAGAACGACAGGCCGGGCGATCCCCTTCACCCGGCACAATGATCTTGTTGGTTCGTCTGAAGGAAGGTGACCAGTGGACTCGTTCTCTCCCACCACCAAGACCCAGGCCGCGCTGACGGCTGCGCTGCAGTCGGCGTCTGCGGCGGGCAACCCCGATATCCGGCCCGCGCACCTGCTGGTCGCGCTGCTGGACCAGACCGACGGCATCGCGGCGCCGCTGCTCAAGGCCGTCGGGGTAGATCCACGGTGGTGCGGCGCGAGGCGCAGGTCATCGTCGACCGGCTGCCGCGCGCGACCGGCGCGACGACGCAGCCGCAGCTCGGCCGTGAGGCGATCGCCGCGATCACCGCGGCGCAGCACCTCGCCACCGAACTCGACGACGAGTACGTCTCCACCGAGCACGTCATGGTGGGGCTGGCGTCGGGCGATTCCGACGTCGCCAAGCTCCTCGTCGGGCACGGCTCCACGGCGACCGCGCTGCGCGACGCGTTCACCGCGGTCCGCGGCAGCGCCCGGGTCACCAGCCCCGACCCCGAGGGCAGCTACCAGGCGCTCGAGAAGTACTCGACCGACCTCACCGCGCGGGCCCGCGAGGGCAAGCTCGACCCGGTGATCGGCCGCGACACCGAGATCCGCCGCGTCGTGCAGGTGCTGAGCCGGCGCACCAAGAACAACCCGGTGCTGATCGGCGAGCCCGGCGTCGGCAAGACCGCGATCGTCGAGGGGCTCGCGCAGCGCATCGTCGCCGGGGACGTCCCGGAGTCGTTGCGCGGCAAGACGGTGATCTCGCTCGACCTCGGGTCGATGGTCGCCGGCGCGAAGTACCGCGGCGAGTTCGAGGAACGCCTCAAGGCCGTGCTCGACGACATCAAGAACTCGGCCGGTCAGGTCATCACGTTCATCGACGAGCTGCACACCATCGTCGGTGCCGGCGCGACCGGTGAGTCGGCGATGGACGCCGGGAACATGATCAAGCCGATGCTCGCCCGCGGCGAGCTGCGGTTGGTCGGCGCCACCACGCTCGAGGAGTACCGCCAGTACATCGAGAAGGACGCCGCGCTCGAGCGCCGGTTCCAGCAGGTGCTGGTCGGCGAGCCGTCCGTCGAGGACACCGTCGGCATCCTGCGCGGCCTCAAGGAGCGGTACGAGGTGCACCACGGTGTGCGCATCACCGACTCCGCTCTCGTTGCGGCGGCGACCCTCTCGGACCGCTACATCACGTCGCGCTTCCTGCCGGACAAGGCGATCGACCTCGTCGACGAGGCCGCGTCGCGCCTGCGCATGGAGATCGACTCGCGGCCCGTCGAGATCGACGAGGTGGAGCGCACCGTGCGTCGCCTCGAGATCGAGGAGATGGCGCTGGAGAAGGAGACCGACGCCGCGTCGAAGGAGCGGCTCGAGAAGCTGCGCGAGGAACTGGCCGACGACCGCGAGAAGCTGCGCCAGCTCACCGCCCGGTGGCAGAACGAGAAGAACGCCATCGACTCGGTGCGCGAGGTCAAGGAGCAGCTCGAGGCGCTCCGCGGCGAGGAGGAGCGCGCCGAACGCGACGGCGATCTCGGCAAGGTCGCCGAGCTGCGCTACGGCCGGATCCCCGAGCTGGAGAAGCAACTCGAGGCCGCCGCGGCCGTGTCGGACGGCGCCTCGGACGGTGCGGTCATGCTCAAGGAGGAGGTCGGACCCGACGACGTCGCCGACGTCGTCGCCGCGTGGACCGGCATCCCCGCCGGTCGCATGATGGAGGGCGAGACCGCCAAGTTGCTGCGGATGGAAACCGAACTCGGCAAGCGCGTCGTCGGGCAATCGGAAGCGGTGCAAGCCGTTTCCGACGCGGTGCGCCGCGCGCGGGCCGGCGTCGCCGACCCGAACCGACCGACCGGCTCGTTCCTGTTCCTCGGACCCACCGGCGTCGGCAAGACCGAACTCGCGAAGGGGTTGGCGGACTTCCTGTTCGACGACGAGCGCGCGATGGTGCGCATCGACATGTCCGAGTACAGCGAAAAGCACTCGGTGGCACGGCTCGTCGGTGCCCCTCCGGGCTACGTCGGCTACGAGTCGGGCGGACAGCTCACCGAGGCGGTACGGCGCCGGCCGTACACCGTCGTGCTGTTCGACGAGGTCGAGAAGGCGCACCCGGACGTGTTCGACATCCTGCTGCAGGTGCTCGACGACGGCCGGCTCACCGACGGCCAGGGCCGCACAGTCGATTTCCGGAACACGATCCTCATCCTCACCTCGAATCTCGGGGCGGGCGGTGACCGCGACCAGGTGATGGCGGCGGTGCGGGCGAAGTTCAAGCCGGAGTTCGTCAACCGGCTCGACGACGTCGTCATCTTCGATCCGCTGTCGGAGGAGCAGCTCGAGTCGATCGTCGACATCCAGCTGGACCAGCTCGCGACCCGGCTGGCGGCTCGCCGGCTCACGCTGGAAGTGTCGGACTCGGCGCGGTTCTGGCTCGCCGTGCGCGGTTACGACCCGCTGTACGGCGCGCGTCCGCTGCGTCGCCTCATCCAGCAGGCGATCGGCGACCAGTTGGCGAAGTTGCTGCTCGCGGGCACCGTCCGCGACGGCGACACCGTTCCGGTGACCGTCTCCGAGGACGGGGATCACCTGGTCCTCGGGTGATCGCGGCCGGATAGTTGCGGTATCACCGTGCCCCGCACCGGATTTCCGGTGCGGGGCATGGGTGAGCCGCTTTCGCGTGCCTGGAGCTTCCTTCGATACCCTGTCGTGTCACTTGGACCGCTCTCTTGGCCCGAAACGAGGAACCCGATGCCCAGCACCAGGACCACGCCCCAGAACCTCTTCAAACAGCGACTCATGGCCGGCGAGCAACAGATCGGGTTGTGGTCGGTCCTGGCGAACGGGTACACAGCCGAACTGTTGGCCGGGAGTGGCTACGACTGGTTGCTGATCGACGCCGAGCACGGACCGAACGACCTTCGTTCGGTTCTGCAGCAGCTGCAGGGCATCGCCGCCGCCGGGGCCGTGCTGGGCATCGACATCGCGGAGCTGTCCCAACCGGTGGTGCGGCTGCCACACGGTGACACCGTGCTCATCAAGCAGTACCTCGAGATCGGTGTTCGCAACCTCATGATCCCGATGGTCGACACCCCGGAACAGGCGGCCGCTTTAGTACGGGCCGTGCGCTATCCGCCGCATGGTGTGCGCGGGATGGGCAGCGCTCTCGGCCGCTCGTCGCGGTGGGGCGACTGAACGACTACGTCGAAGCATCGGACGAGAACGTCTGTCTCATCGTGCAGGTGGAGACGCGAACGGCGCTCGACGACATCGAGGCCATCGCGGCACTCGACGGCGTGGACGGCATACTGCTCGGCCCGGCCGACCTCGCCGCGGACCTCGGACACCGCGACCAGCGCGACCACCCGGAGGTCGTCGAGGCGCTGCATCGTGCCATCGATGCAATCCGGCGGGCCGGCAAGCCTGCCGGCATCATGCTCACGGATGTCGAGGCCACGCAGGAATGGCTCCGGCAGGGAATCACTTTCGCCGGCGTCGGCGTCGACTCCTCGCTCCTGGTCCACGCTGCGGACGACCTGCTCCACCGGTTCCGTCCGGACCGTGCAGGTGCTCCCGCTGCCGCGTACTGAACCGACGTCGGCCCGGCACCGCAGAAGCGGTACCGGGCCGACGTCGGTGTGCCGAGCTCAGGATTCGAGAATCGCGAAGCCCTTGTAGCCGGACTCGGCGACCTCGGTGATGATCTCGCGGTAAGCGGAGAAGCCGCCGAGGAAGGGCATGAAAACCCGTGGGCGGCCGGGGATGTTGGCGCCCAGGTACCACGAGTTCGCGGTGTTCAGCAGCGATGCCTCGGCGCGGGTGCGGCATTCCTCGACCCAGTCGGCGACAGCCTCCGGGGTGCCCTCGATGGCGGCTGCGCCGCGGTCGTCGAGGTGGGCGATGGCGTCCGCCACCCAGTCGACGTGCAGTTCGGAGTGCAGCACCATGTTCGCCAGCACCGACGGGCTACCCGGTCCGGTGAGGTTGAAGAAGTTCGGGAAGCCGTCGATGCCGAGGCCGAGGTAGGTCTCCGGACCCGCGGCCCACTTGTCCTTCAGGCTCTGCCCGCCGCGTCCGACGATCTCGAGTTTCTCGAGCGAGCCGGTCATCGCGTCGAATCCGGTTGCCAGGACGATCGCGTCGAGGTCGTAGTGTGCGGCGGTGGTGCTGACGCCGGCCTCGTCCATGCCGACGATCGGTGCGGCCTTGAGGTTGACCAGTTCGACGTTGTCGCGGTTGTAGGTCTCGTAGTAACCGCTGTCGGTGACGATGCGCTTGGCGCCGATCGCGTGATCGGTCGGGATGAGCAGATCGGCGATCGCCGGATCGTCGATGACGGCACGGACCTTCTCCTCCCAGAACTCGCGGGCGGTGTCGTTCGCGGCCTGATCGGTGAGCTGGTCCGGGAAGGTCTTGGAGTACAGGACGCCGCCGAGCTTCCAGCGCTCCTCGTAGGCGGCGCGGCGCTCCTCCTCGGACGCCTCGAGCGTGCTCTTGGGGTAGGCACGGTGCGGCGAGCCGCCGCCGCTCTCGCGCGAGAGTCGGCGTCGTTCGGCGTAGTTCGCCTTCTGGTCGGCGCGGGTCGCATCGTCGAGCGCGGCGTTGCCGGCCGGGACGCTGAAGTTCGCCGACCGCTGGAAGACGAACAGCTTGTCGGCCTGCCCGGCGATGAACGGGATCGACTGGATGCCGGACGAGCCGGTGCCGATCACACCGACGCGCTTGCCGGTGAAATCGACGCCCGCGTGCGGCCACTGCGCGGTGTGGTAGATGTCGCCGGCGAAGCTGTCCAGGCCGTCGAACGCGGGAGTGTTCGCGTTCGACAGCGGTCCGGCGGCGACGACGAAGAAGCGCGCGGAGACGACGTCGCCGCGGTCGGTGCGCACGGTCCACCGCAGGGTGTCCTCGTCGAGCGTCGCGGAGGTCACGCGCGTGTCGAACTGGATGTCGCGGCGCAGGTCGAAGCGATCGGCGACGTGGTTGATGTAGCGGAGGATCTCCGGCTGCGTCGCGTACTTCTCGCTCCAGTCCCATTCCTGCTCGAGCTCGGGGAGAAGGAGTACGAGTAGTCGACGGACTCGACGTCGCAGCGGGCGCCCGGGTAGCGGTTCCAGTACCAGACGCCGCCCACGCCGCTGGCGGCCTCGAAGGCGCGGACCGTCAGGCCCTGCTGGCGAAACCGGTGCACCGCGTACACGCCGGCGATGCCCGCACCGACCACGACGACGTCGTACGAGGCGGTTGCAGCGGCGCAGTCGGGTGCCGAATCCTGTCCGTTCAACTTGATGTCCTTCCACGAGCGCGAGCTGTCCCGGCCCGGAATCGGACCAAACCTCGCGGTTCTTGCGATGAATTCACGCTATGGCGGTGTGAAGCGCGCGACAGCGGACCGTCCCGCCCAGCGGGTCGTTTCCGCGGATCCGGGACTTTCGGCGCGGGGCGAAACCCGCGTCTTGCAGGGCCGATGGTTCTCGGATCGGAGCGGATCGGGCTCCCACCACGAGGGACGAACCGGTCGTGTGCGACGCCTCGGTAACCTGGGCGACGTGACCACCCCGACCCCCGAGAGCGTCCGAGTCGACAGCTGGATGTGGGCGGTGCGCCTGTTCAAGACCCGGTCGCAGTCGGCCACCGCGTGCCGGTCCGGTCACGTGCGGGTGAACGGCGCCGCAGCGAAGGCGTCGGTGCAGATCAAGCCAGGTGACGAGGTCCGGGTCCGGATCGCCGGACTCGAACGGGTCGTCGTGGTGGTGCGCCCGATCGCCAAGCGCGTCGGCGCGCCGGTCGCGGCCGAGTGCATGCAGGACAACAGCCCGCCGCCGCCCTCGCCGAACTGGTGGCGTCGATTCCGCGGCGGGACCGGGCGCCGGTCGTCCGACCAAGCGCGAGCGACGCGACATGGAGAAGTTCCGGGGCCAGCAGGTCTCCCGAATCGTTACCCGGGGGCCGTTGACGCCCTTGAAAATGTGAAAGAGACTGTCAAAAGGCATAGGGATCCAATTCGGAGGTTCTCTCATGATCTTGTCTCTTCGTGCGGATGTGGCGACGGTGTCAACGACGTCCCGGCGTTGGTGGGCGCTGGCGGCCCTGTCCATCGCGGTCTTCGCGATCGGCATCGACGTGATGGTCCTGACCGTCGCGCTGCCCACCCTGGCCCGCGACCTCGGCGCGACGACGTCTGCGCTGCAATGGTTCTCGACGTCCTACACGCTGGTGCTCGCCGCCGCGCTGCTGCCGGCAGGCAGCTTCGGTGACCGGATCGGCCGGCGCAAACTGCTACTGATGGCGCTGGCGCTGTTCGGGATCGCGTCGCTCGCGTGCGCGTACTCGCAGACCTCCGCGCAGTTGATCGGTGCCCGCTCGGTGCTGGGGCTGGCCGCGGCCGCGATCATGCCGATGTCCATGGCCGTGCTCCCGATCCTGTTCCCCGAGCGCGCCGAGCAGCAGCGGGCGCTCACCATCTGGGTCACTGCGACCGCGCTCGGGCTACCCGTGGGGCCGATTCTCGGCGGCTGGTTGCTGGGCCACTTCTGGTGGGGCTCGGTGTTTCTCGTGAACGTGCCGCTCGTGTGCGTCGGGCTGTTCGCGGTCGCGCTCCTCGTCCCGGAGTCCCGCAGTACCGATCCCGGTCGATTCGACTTCCCGGGCGCAGTCCTCGCGTCGACGGGTCTGCTCGCGCTGACCTACGGGTTCATCGCCGCGGGCAGCGACGGCTGGGTGCCGCACACGTGCTGGTCTCGCTCGCGGCCGGTGTCGCGCTGCTCGGTGGGTTCCTGTTGTGGGAGAAGCACTCCGACCATCCACTCATCGATCTCCGGTTGCTCGCCGATCGCGACTACGCGTCGGGCGCCGGGTTGTCGACGTTGGTCAGCCTCGTGATGTTCGGCCTGCTGTTCACGCTGCCGCTGTATCTCGGGTCGGTGCTCGGCGCGGACGCCCTGGGCATCGGGGTACGCCTGCTGCCGATGATCGCCGGCCTCGTCGTGGGGACGCGCCTCGCCGACCTGCTCGCGCGCAGGATCGGTCCGGGGCACTGATCGCGCTGGGGTTCGCGGCGATCGCCGGGGCATGCCTGCTGGGGACGACGATGACCGTCGACACCGGGTACGGCCTGCTCGCCACCTGGCTCACGATCGCCGGGATCGGGCTCGGGCTGGTGATGCCGACCGCGATGGCCGCGGCGATCGGTGAACTCACTCCTGAACGCTCCGGTGCGGGATCTGCTCTGGTGCAAGCACTTCGGCAGGCCGGCGGGACGATCGGCGTCGCGGTGCTGGGGACGGTGCTGACCGCCGGCTACCACGCGCACCTACCGAGCATGCAGCTGCCGGAGCCGGCCGCGTCCGCCGTGTCCGACTCGGTGAGCAGCGGTGTCGCGGTGGCTCGGCAACTCGATCTGCCCGGGCTCGAGGAGCAGGTGCAGTCGGCGTTCGTGCACGGCATGGTGTCGGCGGTGTGGGTGAGCGGGGCTCTCTCCGTCGTCGGCGCGGTGGTGGCGCTCGTCGTCCTCCCGCTCCGGCGTCGCCCCGACGACGTGGAGCCCGCCGCCGCGGAATCGGACGATGAGGAACACTGTGCCCATGAGCACGTCGACTGAGCCGATGGGCCTGCGGGAACGCAAGAGAGACGGACACGGGCGCAGATCCGTGAACACGCGATGCGGCTGTTCACCGAGCAGGGCTACGCGCAGACGACCGTCGACCAGATCGCGGCCGCCGCGGACGTCTCGCCGAGCACGTTCTTCCGCTACTTCCCGAGCAAGGAACAGCTCATCCTCATCGACGACCTGGATGCGCCGATGCTCGAGGCGATCGCCGCACAACCGGCCGACGTCCCGCCGCTGACCGCCTGCCGGCGCGCCTTCGAGGAGGTGCTGTCGTCGCTGACGCCCGAAGAGATCGAGGCCGAGCACACTCGGCAGCGACTGCTCTTCGGTGTGCCCGAACTGCGCTCGGCGATGCTCGGGGAGCTCATCCGGTCGATCGTGATCCTCGCGGACGCGGTCGCGGCGCGGGTCGGCCGTCCCGCCGACGACTTCGAGGTGCGCGTGTTCGCCGGCGTCCTCGCCGGGGCGGTGCTCGGCGCCGTCGGCGAAGACCCGCCCGAACTGGCCACATTCGTCAAGGCGATCGATTTCGTCGAGCGGGGTATGCCGCTCGGATGACGGTTTCAGACGGATCTCAGAATCCGGCTCTACCCTGAACTGTCGGCCCCACCGGACTGCCCCGACCAGATGTGTTGAACTGTCGGCACCGCCGACGGGTTGGACTGTCGGCCCCGCCGACGGAGAGAGCAGGCTCGCACCATGACGAACCCCGACGATCCCCGCACCCCGCAGGAGCGCGCGTACGACCCTGCCGAGCAGGCGTCCGGCGAGACCGTCCAGTGGGCCCGCCCCGCGGACGACCCCACCCAGCAGATCGGCCCGGGCGTGCCCGCGGACCAGCCCACCGAGCAGTACTACACGGCCGACCCGTACCAGGCGTACGGTTCGCCGCCGCCCAATCCACGCAAGCCTTCCCGACGTACGACCCGCGGTTCGATCCGCAGGCCACGCCGCCCAACCCGACGCAGGCCTATCCGACGTACTACGGCGCCGGCGGATACCCACCGCCCGGACAACCGCCGATCGGACAGCCGCCGATCGGAGAGGCCCCGGCCATCGAGGACGCGCCCGAGCACAAGCCCGCGCGCAAGGTGGGCCTGTGGGCGGCGGCCGCCGCGGGCGTCGTGCTGCTGGCGCTCGGCCTGATCGTCGGTTTCATGTTGAACAACGGTGGTTCGGACAACGCCACCACAGCTGCGGCCCCGTCCACCCGCACCACGGCGCCGGCGGTCCCCCGCGCACGAGCGCTCCGAGTGCCCCGCCGTCGCAGAAGGCACCCGACACGACGTCGCCGCTCGAGAACGTCCCCGGCGGGGTCGGGGACTTGATCGGCAAGGCCGGAACCGCGATGGGCACCATCACCGCCAACGACGGCGGAACGCTGACCCTCAACGGTCTCGGCGGTTCCAAGATCACCGTGCGCACCACGCCGGACACGTCGCTGATCTCCCTGACCGCGAGCAGCATCGCCGACCTGAAGCCCGGCGAGTCCGTCGTGGTCCACGGCGACAAGGTCGAGAACGGGACAGTCACGGCAAAGCTGATCATCGGCACGTCGATCCCCAACTTCGGTAACTGACGCGCGGCACCGGATGCCCGGATCGGGCCCGAGAGTGGCTAGGCTGACCCTCGATGACGGCTATGTGGTTCGGATTGGCAGTGATAGCGCTCGCGGGTGCTGTCGCCCTGCTCTATGTGGATCGGACGCGGCGCGACCAGACGGGGCGCGTCCGGCAGATCTGGGCGAAGGCGCAGGGATACGCGTACAACACCTCGGATGAGCAGTTGCCATCGCTGTGGGACCGGGCGGCGCTCGCCAAGCAGGACTACCTGGGTGCGGTCGACGTCGTGCGAGGCGTCCGCCGTGGTGAAGAGTTCGTGCTCTTCGACCTCGAGGACACGGCGACGATCGTCGCGGTGCACCGTGCGGTGGGGTCGGACGTCGACATCGATCTGCGGCTGAAGTCGACGCCGCCGCCGCGCGACACCGACCTGAACCTCCTGGGCGCGATCGGCCCGCGCGTGGTGTTCGCGACCGACCTCGAGATCGCCCGGCGTGTGTGCGACCAGCGCATGGTCGCGTTCACCGAGTCCGTCCCGCCGCAGCTGCAGATGCTGTGGAGCGAGGGGGAGTGGACACTCGGCTCGCTGCCCGTGGGCAGCTCCGGCCGGACTGGGACGCCGCGATCGAGACGGTCGCCCGACTCTCCGGCATGCTGCGCGTGCTGCCGCCGGCCACCGACCAGGGCTCGCTGCAGCCGGTCGCGCACGATCCGGGCCGCCCGATCGCGCAGGGCCCCTACGACATGGTCGACGAGCCGGAGACCTCCCGGTAGATCTCCGCGCCGGGCGCCGTCGCGTGCTCGAATAGCGGCGTCGTCGAGACCCCAGTAGATTCCGCTTCTGTGGCTGGTGTGTCGGGTGTTGTTTTTGTTTTTGTTGTGATTTGTGTGGCCTGTGCGGTCTGGGTGATGTCGGGCATCCAACGGTTGCGCCGACTCGGGTCCAGCGCCGACTCCGCGCTCGCACTCGTCCACACGGAACTGGATCGCCGCTACGAATACGTGCCCGCTCTGGTGCTGGCCGCCTCCGAGACCGTCGGACGCGACCTGGTCGCGCCGGTGACCGGCGCCCGCTCCCTGGCCATGCGCGTCCGCGAGAAGGATCTCGACCTGCGCCGACAGGCCGGAGCCGAAAAGGCGCTGTCGGAGGCCCTGCAGGCGGTGCTCGACACGGGCCGCCGCTACCCGCAGCTCGCACACGACTGGGCGTTCGTGCACCCGGCCCACGAAATCGAGGTCACCGAGCAGCGCCTGGCCGGTGCCGTCCGCGTGTACAACGAGCAGGTCCGAAGCCTGAACCGTGCGATCCGGACGTTCCCCGGAAGCCTCGTCGCGTCCCGCCTCGGCATCGGGAAGGCGCAACTGTTCGAGGCGACCATCCTGGCGGTGCCGTCGTCCGAGGCGCTCGACGACGACGTCGCCGACGCCGCCGCCGCATGAGGGTTGTGGGGTCGTGGACGCTGCGACCAGGCTTCCTCGCTAGGCTCGACGTGACGAATTGTTGTCTGACTTGGTGATGGGAGAGCGGCCGATGACGGATCGCGACGAGCTTGCGGCGCTGGTGCGCGAGCTGGCGGTGGTGCACGGAAAGGTGACCTTGTCGTCCGGCAAGGAAGCCGACTACTACGTGGACCTGCGCCGCGCGACGCTGCACCACCGCGCCGGCCCGCTGATCGGCAAGCTGCTGCGCGAGCTGGTCGCCGACTGGGACTTCGACGCCGTCGGCGGGCTGACCATGGGCGCCGACCCCGTCGCGATGGCCGTCATGCACGCCGAAGGCCGCCCGATCGACGCGTTCGTCGTCCGCAAGGCAGCGAAGGCGCACGGCATGCAGCGCCAGATCGAAGGCCCTGACGTCGTCGGCAAGCGTGTCCTCGTCGTCGAGGACACCACCACCACCGGCAACTCGCCGCTCACCGCCGTCAAGGCCCTGCGCGACGTGGGTGCCATCGTCGTCGGTGTCGCCACCGTCGTCGACCGTGCCACCGGCGCCGACGCCGTCATCGCCGCCGAAGGACTCGAGTACCGCTCGCTCCTCGGCCTCGAGGACCTCGGGCTGAACTGACCCGGGGATTCTTCTCCCCAGGTTTGAAGCTGAAGGGACCGTTCATGCGCTCGCAGCGTATGAACGGTCCCTTCAGCTGTTGCGGCGTCCGGTCAGGGGACGAGGAAGAACGCCTGGACCGCCCCGTAGGACGTCTGCGGGCGGAGTTCGTTGTACCACATGCTGATCGGGCCGACCATCATGCCGATCATCGCGACTCCGGAACCGGGGTTGATCTCGGTGCGGACGGTCTGTCCCTGGACGGCGAGGAGTTCCACTTCCTTGGCCTGTCCGGCGAGAACGCCGAGGTTCCACGTGATGGAGACCTTCACCTTGCAGACAGGGTTCTGCGCCCAGCCCGGCCCGACGCCGTTCAGCACGCGCGGCGTGAAGGCGATGGTGGCGAGACCCCGACGGGCGGGATCGGTCTCGACGACGGTGTCGATCAGACCGTTGCAGAAGTCGTTCTGCCCGAGCACCGCCAGAGTGGGACCGTTGAGCGTCACGTGCATGATCGGCGCCGGTGCGGCACTCGCGGTGGTGGTGACGCCCGTGACGGCAGCGGTCGCGACGGCCGCGGCGGCGAATGCGCGCACGGCAAAGCTACGAAGCTTCATGTGAATCCCCCGTTGTTTCGATGTGTTTCGTACCCCCGGCCGTCGTGACTCCGGTGACGGAGCAACGGCCTCGAGCATGCTCACACAGAACGTCGGCTCGAACCAAACCGGGTGGCAGGCGACGGATTAGGACCTGTCGCATATCGTGTTCCGATGCCGATCCGGAAGACGCGGACACACCTGTCCGACGGGCGCGAGTTGTTCTACTTCGACGACACCGAACCGTTCGCGAGCGGGGCCGCGACGCGCGAACTGCACGACGGTCGCGAACTGGCGCCGGTCGAGGCGGCGTCGACGATGCGCTACGACGTCCTGACGGGGAGTGGGTGACGCTGGCGGCGCACCGGATGAATCGCACCTTCCTGCCCGCGGCCGACGAGTGCCCGCTGTGCCCCACCCGGTCGGGACGCCCCGCGACCGAGATTCCCGCCGGCGACTACGACGTCGCGGTATTCGAGAATCGCTTCCCGTCTCTCGGTTCGGTGGACGCGGGATTCGCCGAATTCGTTGACGGCGAGTCTCTTGGCCCCAGCGCGTCGCGGACGGCCGGTGCGAGGTGGTGTGCTTCACCAGCGACCACGACCGCAGCTTCGCCCAGTTGTCGCCCGCACAGGTGCGGACGGTGCTCGAGGCGTTGCGGGACCGGACTCGTGAGCTGTCGGCGCTGCCGTCCGTCGAGCAGGTGTTCTGCTTCGAGAACCGCGGCGAGGAGATCGGGGTGACGCTGTCGCACCCGACATGGCCAGATCTACGCCTACCCGACGCTGCCGCCGCGGACCACCGCGCTGCTGCGCCAGGCCGAGGAGCACCGCAGCCGCACCGGGCGTTCGCTCCTGCGCGATGTTCTCGACGCCGAGCGGCGCGCCGGCACCCGCGTGGTCGTCGAGGGCGAGCACTGGACGGCGTACGTGCCGGCGGCGGCCCGCTGGCCCGTCGAACTGCACGTGGCCCCGCACCGCGACGTCGCCGACCTCACGGAACTCGACGACGCCGAACTCGACGAGCTCTCCCGCCTGTACCTGGATGTGCTGGGGCGGCTGGACCGGTTCTTCGACGGCGTCGACCGGCTGCCGTACATCGCCGGCTGGCACCAGGCCCCGGTCGGGGACGGACGTGAATTGGGAAGGCTGTACCTGCAGGTGTTTTCGCTCATGCGCTCGCCGCACCGGATGAAGTTCCTCGCCGGGTCCGAGTCGGGGATGGGGGCGTGGATCAGTGACACCACCCCCGAGCGGATCGCCGCCCGGTTCCGGGAGGTGGCGCCGTGACCGTCCAGTGGTTCCGGCCGGTGCCCGACACCGAACTCGCGGACACCGCGGCCGACGTCTTCCGCCGCGCGTTCGACGCCGACCCCGACGGTGTGTGGGCGGCGCCCGGGCGGGTCAACCTGATCGGCGAGCACGTCGACTACGCGGGCGGGTTGTGCCTGCCGATCGCGTTGCCGCACAACACCGTCGTTGCCGTGTCGCCGCGCACGGACGGCCGGATCCGGCTGCGGTCGACCGACGGGGAACCGTGGGGCGGCGGCCTCGACGACATCGGACCCGGTCGGCCGACGGGCTGGGCGTCGTACCCGGCCGGGGTGATCTGGGCGCTGCGCCAGAACGGCTTGCTCACAGACGGTTTCGGCGGTGTCGACGCGGCGTTCGCGTCGGCGGTGCCGATCGGTGCGGGGCTGTCGAGCTCGGCGGCGCTCACATGTTCGTTGGCGCTCGCGCTCGCTCCGGACGCGGGCCGGACGGCGCTGGCCGCGGCGTGCGTGCGGGCCGAGAACGAGGTGGCGCTTGCCCCCACCGGCGGCATGGACCAGGCGGCGTCGCTGCGCGCGGAGGAAGGGCATGCGCTGCTGCTGGATTCGGCGTCGGGTGCGGTGTCCCAGGTGCCGTTCGCGCCGGACGGGCTGTCGCTGTTGGTGATCGACACCCGCGCCCCGCACCGGTTGGTGGACGGGCAGTACGCCAAGCGTCGGTCCGCGGTGGAGCGGGCGGCGCGACGGCTCGGCGTCGACTCGCTGCGTGAACTGGCCGACCGCGGCCACGACGGCATGGACGCGGTGCGGTCGCTGAAGGACGACGTCCTGCGCCGTCGCGCGTGGCACGTGATCAGCGAGATCGCCCGCGTCCGGCTGGCGGTGCGGGCGTTGGAGTCCGGCGACTTCGCCGAGTTCGGCCGGCTGCTGTACGCGTCGCACATGTCGCTCGGCCGCGACTTCGAGGTCTCCTGCCCGGAACTCGACAACGCCGTCGAGGCCACGATGATCGCCGGCGCGCTGGGCGCTCGGATGACCGGCGGCGGCTTCGGCGGCTCCGCGATCGCACTGGTCCCGACCGGCCGGGTCGACGAGGCGATCGAGACCACGAGCCGGCAGGCGGCGGAGCGTCGTCTGCCCGAGCCCGCGTTCGCGGTCGTCGCCGCGTCTGCCCCTGCTCGCCGGTTGCGCTGAGGAAGGGAGCCACCATGAGCCACGAGCAGCTGCGGATGTCCGAGCTGGGGTCCGATTCGGTCTCGGTGCTCCGGATCATCTCGTACTTCGACGAACTCGGTGAGTCGGCGGCCAACGCGGACACCGTCGTCCGTTCGGCGGCGCTGCTCGCGGAGTGCCCCGTCGGCGCCCGGTGGGCCTCGGGCACCGTGATCCGGTACGACGCGCTGGGGGATCCGCTCGACGAGACACGTCCGGTGGAGCCGGTCCGGCGGGAACCGGAGGTGTGGCTCGAGCGGGGCGGTGCCGAACGCCCACTCGACTCGGTGCTGCTGGACCGGCTCCGCCATACGCTCCGGGTGGCCGCCGCGCGGTCGGCGTCGACGGACGGGCCGCGCCTGGGCGATCCCGCACTGCTCGAGGTGGTGCTCTCGGACAAGGAGCGTCGCGAGGATCGGGTCCGTGCGGTGGGCCTGCTGGGGTTGGATCCGGCGCGGGAGATCCGGGTGCTGGCGGTGTCGTCCGCGTCGAGTGCGGCTGCGGTCGAACTGATCTCGCGAACGTGTTCGGGACGACTGGTGCACTCGGTTGCCGTCGGCAGCCTGACCGCGGTGCTCCTGCAGGACGGGGCGGACAGCCGCGCGCTCGCCGACGACCTGCACGGCACGATCGTCGCCGAACACCCGCGTCCGACGACGCCGAGCGGCGATCGCGGCCCGTGGGTGGGGATCGGCGAACGCCTGAGCGTGTACGCGGCGCCGACGTCGTGGAAGCAGGCACGTCGGGCGCTGCGATTCGCGTCGTCGACCGGCTACGGGCGCCGTGCGGTCGCGTACGGGCGGCTCAGTTCGCTCGAACTGCTCGCCGAGCTGCCGCTCGAACGCGTCCTCCACGATCGGGACGTCGCGCGGATCAACGCAATCGCCGCATCGGTGACCGGCGCCCAGGAGGTGGCGACGCTCGAGGCGTTCTGCGTGTTCGGCTCGTTGCGGCGAACCGCGGCCGAACTGCACGTCCACCACAGCACGGTCGCCGCCCGGCTCGCCCGCCTCCAGTCCGAGATGGGCTGGGACCTGGAGGATTCGATGGACCGCTTCATGGCGACGCTGGTGTTGATGGTCCGTCGGATGGCGTTGTCGTCGACCGACCTGGCGTCGTCGGAGGTGTTCGGTTCGGGGTACCGATGACCCGACACCCGTCGGGGACCTGCCCGGAATCGACCGACGCCCGTCGGGTGACCCGAGGCCGTGACCTGAGTCACCATCGTTGCGAAGTTCGTTTCACCGGAAAGGAATTCGTACATGGCCGTCATCGATCCGAACCGCACGTGGGAACTGCTCGAGCAGCGCCTCGCCGTCACCACGAACGCCCGCCACCGCGTCGTCCTCGGCGCCGTGATCGAGCACATGAAAGCAGAGGCCGCACCGGACCTCGACCGCCTGATGGCCACGCTGAGCCCCACCCCCGACTACCACTTCTGGAACGGCGGCCAGGACGTCGGGCCCAAGGGCACCGAGGGCGTCAAGACGTACTACATCGACTTCCTCGCGACCCGCACCAACATCCTCCAGTACCGCCTCGACCGGCTCGTCGTCGACGACCACTGCCTGGTCACCGAGGGTTTCCTTCGAGCAGATCTACCCAGGCTCGTACGCCGCGCAGATCGGGATCCCCGTCGACGACGAGTCTGCCGACTACCTCGTCGTGTTCCGCCAGCTGATCCTGTGGCCGGTGGACGGGGACGGTCTGATCCAGGGCGAGGACTCGTACCACTCCGGGCCGTCGAGCGTCACCAAGCTCTCGTTCGACGAGCTGCCGCAGGCGTACATCGATCTGGTGCACACCCCTGCCAACTGACCGATCTCTGTGTCGGAAGCTGAAGGGTCCCTTCATGCGCTGTGCGCGCGTGAAGGGACCCTTCAGCTGGTGGTTGGTCGGGGCCGGAGCTCAGTCCGCGTCGCCGACGGTGACGGCGACGGCCTCGTCGACGCTGTGCGGTTCCGGATCGTGGTCGTCGACGTGTGCCAACACCTTCCGGCCGGTGGCGAGCACCAGGATGCCGGCGACGGTGCACGCCGCGCCCACCCAGAACGGCAGGTGGACATTGTGCTCGCCGAGCTTGCCCGCGACGTACGGGGCAGCGGCGCCGCCGACGAACCGGACGAAGCTGTACGCGGCCGACGCGGTCGAACGCTCCACCGGCGCCGAGATCATCACGGTCTCGGTGATGAGCGTGTTGTTGACGCCGAGGAACAGGCCCGCGAGGACGACGCACACGACGAGCACGGGCTTGGACTCGGTGAACAGCGCCATCGCGCCCAGGTCCAGTGCGAACAGCGTCAGCGCCGCGATCATCATCGGCAGCGTCCCGAAGGCGCGCTGCAGGCGCGGGGCGAGGAACACCGACGAGATCGCCAGCATCAGGCCCCAGCCGAAGAAGATGAAACCGATCGAGTACGTGCCCATGTCGAGCGGGAACGGGGTGTACGCGAGCAGCGTGAAGAAGCCGTAGTTGTAGAGCAGGGCCGTGATCGCGACGGTCAGCAGACCGCGGTGACGCAGTGCCAGGAACGGCGCGGCGAGCGACGTGCGGTGCTGCGGCTTGGGCGCCTTCGGCAGCATCACGGTGATGAGGATGAACGCGACGGCCATGAGTGTCGCGACGCCGAAGAACGGTGCGCGCCAGCTGATGTTGCCCAGGACTCCGCCGACGAGCGGGCCGACGGCGATGCCGATGCCGAGCGCGGCCTCGTACAGGATGATCGCGCGGGCCACGCCGCCGCTGGCCGCACCGACGATCGCGGCGAGTGCGGTCGCGATGAACAGTGCGTTGCCCAGACCCCAGCCGGCGCGGAAGCCGACGATCTGGTTGATCGTGTCCGACGCGCCCGCGGCGGCCGCGAACACCACGATGATCGCCAGGCCCCAGAGCAGCGTCTTCTTCGCGCCGATGCGGCTCGAGATCACGCCGGTGAAGAGCATCGCGATGCCCGTGACCAGCATGTAGCTGGTGAACAGCAGCGACACCTGAGACGGGCTGGCGTCGAGCTGCTCGGCGATCGGCTTGAGGATCGGGTCCACGAGGCCGATGCCCATGAACGCGATGATGCTGGCGAAGGCAACAGCCCACACAGCTTTCGGTTGCTGCAGGATGCCGGGCTTCGTGCTCGCGGCTGCGGCGGTCGTGGTGCTCACGTATCCCTCCTTGATGATGTCGTCGTGGTCAGCGGTCCGCCGCGGCGGCGCGGATGATCGCCCGGAGTTCGCCGAGTCCCTCTGCGAGCACTGCGATCTGCTCGGGTTCGAGGTGCGCGAAGTGCGGTGTGAGGACGTCGGCGAGGTTGCGTCGGCCTTCGGCGAGCCATTGCCGGCCCTTGTCGGTGATGCCGACGAGGACGGCGCGACAGTCGTCGGGGTCCTGTTCCCGCGAGACGAAGCCCTCCTGGCCCAGCTTCTTGAGCAGCGCCGTCGCGGACGGCTGCGACGAGGTGTCGAGCCGGGCGAAGGTACTGACCCGAAGTGGACCCTGTTCCTCGAGCAGAGACAGCGCCCGCATCCACGACCGGGGGCGGTCGTCGGTGGCGAGCGTCGACGCCAGGCGAGTGAAGCGGTGGGCATTGCTCACCAGGTCGACGAGTAGATCGCGGAACTGGGGGTCGGTCGAACTCATGGGATCCAATAATTACATAAGCTAACTATGTATGTAAACCCCTGTGTTCTGCGCTCTTGTCGATCCGGGCGGTCGGTCCGGGCGCGCCCGAGCGCGCGAAACGCGGGGCCCGCCGGGCTGTGGCGGTACCGTCGTCTCGAATCGGACACGAGGGAGTTGGGCATGGCATTCGCGAGCATCAAGAAGTGGGGACTTCGAGCACGCGGTGTTCGTCGGCGCGACCGCTGCGACGGTCTACGGCGCGGTCACCGGGCGCGAGCGGATCCAGCAGGTCGCCAAGCCGCTCATCGCGCCGGCCCTCGCGACCCGCGTGCTCCGGCGTCGCGACGACCTCGACACCGCGGACACCGCGCTGCTCGTCGCCGGCCTCGCGGCCGCCACCGTCGGCGACGTGTTCATGATCGACCCGACGTCGACGCCCGACTGAAGCGTGGTGCGACCTCGTTCGGCGTCATGCAGGTGGCGTACTCGTCGCTTCTCGTCCGGCGCGGTGCCCGTCCGCGACTGGCCGCCGCGCTGCCCCGACTCGGTGCGTGGGCGGCGGCGTCGGGCCTGCTGCATACCAAGGCCCCGACGGTCGCGAAGACGCTCACCGGCTACGGCGCGCTGCTCGGCACCACTGCGACCCTCGCGGCCGATCCCGCGCTCGCGCCCGGTGCGGCCGACATTGCGGGGCTGCCGATGCCGAACCGGCGCGACCGGCGCAGTTGGCTCGGCCTCGGCGGACTTCTCTTCACGGCCTCGGACGGGACGATCGTGGTGCGCAAGCTGTTCCTGCGTGGGGAGAAGTCGCGCGCCGCGGCGGAGGGCGCCATCCTGGCGTCGTACGCGGCCGCGCAGCTGCTGCTGGTCGAGGGGATGATCGCGCTCGGTAGCGGCGCGAAGAAGCGGAACGGCTAGGGGCAGATCAGGATTCGGTCGCGGTTCCGTGGGTCGACGCGGATCGAGATGGTCTCGCCGGCGACGAACCGCGACCGGTTCTCGGGCAGCACCTCGTAGAGGACGCGGCCCTTGTACGACTCCGAGCCTGGCACGGTGAGGTCGAGGTCCAGTTCGGTGAGTTCGCCGTTGTCGACCGTGCGCCGGATCCGCTGCGTATGGCGGATCTGCGCCCAACCCTCGATGCCGTGCTTGGCGAGCTTGCGTTCGGCGTGAGTCGGGCGGTCGGCCCACATCATTCCGAGCCCGAGCGCGGAACCGTAGGCGGCGAGCAGCCCGCCGATCTGGTACGGGATGGTGCCCTCAGGGGTGTGCTCGATCAGCCATCCCAGCCAGATCGAGAGAACGATGACGTAGCTGACGGTGATGAAGCAGACGGTGCGGACGATGCGGGGATGATTCATGGCCTTCTTCTCGTGACATCCCCAGCCTAGTCGCCCTGCGACCGCCCACCCGACGCGTAGCCGGGCTGTGCAGCGATCGACGGAGCGAGCCATCGCCGCAGGTAGCGGCGCAGTTCGGCATCGGAGCGTTGCGGATTGCCGGGGAGACGAAGAACGACTGCATCGTCCGCAGCAGATGCTCGACGAGTTCGCTCAGCGATGCGTCGTCGTAGCCGTGTCGCTCCCAGTCGACGTCGAACCGTCTGATCATGGTGAGCCCGAACGCCTGCGCTTCCTCGGACGTGATCCCGTCGGTGTGTGAGTGCGTGCCCGACAGCATGATGCCGAGGTGTGGGGTGCGGCGGACGTCGTCGAGTGTGTAGACGACGCCCTCGACCAGTGCGTCTGCGGGGTCTTCGAGGCCCTGGACGTGCCGGGTCAGGCGGTCGAGGAACCCGCCGACCGAGGCGATCGCGGACGCCCGCATGAGGGCGTCGGAACTCGGGAAGTAGCGGTACACCGTCTGGCGGATCACTCCCAGCGATTCGGCGACGTCCGCGATGCTGACCGCCGATCCGGTGCGGGAGATCGTCTCGACCGCTGCGGCGACGATGCGCCGCGCTGCCTCTTCGTCGTCGGCCGGCGGCTTGCCACCCCATCCGCGTCTGCGTGCCACGGGCGGACGGTACCAGCAGCGCAGGGGTTCCCGCGCAGGTGGCGGCGATTTCGTCGAAAGCAATCATACAAATTAATCGTTGATCGTATGATTGCCGCGATCGCGGCCCGGCCTGCGCGGACGGAGCCCCGCACCGACGACGAACGAGGTAGTGCGCATGACGGATCTCAAGCCCCGGAAGATGGATTTCGGGTTCGACGACGGGGACGTCCCGTTCCTGTGGAACCCCGACAACCCGGCATGGTCGAGCATGTCGAACGCGGTGTCGTTCCTGGCCATCGGCTTCGAGAAGATGATCGTGAAGCTGATCCTGCAGGCCAAGCCGCTCATCACCGACCCCGAGGTCGCGGAGGAGGCTGTCGCGTTCATGCGTCAGGAGGGCCACCACTCGACCGCCCACCGCCAGCACGTGAACGCACTGATCCGGCGCTACCCGGGCCTGCAGAACACCCTCGACGCGGTGATCGGCGAGTTCGACCTGCTCACCGAGCGCACCTCGATCGAATACCGGCTCGCGTACACCGCGGACCTCGAGGCGACCTTCACCCCGGTGTTCAAGCTGATGCTCGACAACGAGGCGACCCTGTTCGCACCCGGCGACGACCGGGTGGCCTCCCTGTTCCTCTGGCACTTCGTCGAGGAGGTCGAGCACCGCAGCTCCGCGCTGATCATCTACAACTCCGTCGTCGGCAACGAGCTGTACCGGATGCGGATGGCGCCGTCGATCTTCGCGCACGTGATGAAGTCGATCCGGATCGCCTGCGCCGGCTTCAACCAGCACGTTCCGCTGAGTGAACGGCGGGTCGACTCGATGTCTATGTTCGCCCGGCACCGCATCAAGCAGCGGGTGCTCACCGCGTTCGCGCCCTACCTGACCAAGGGGCCGATGCCACGGGCGTTCGACGGCCTGGCCATCGGTGAGCAGCTCACGGCGCTGCGCGGCGCCGTCCGCAGCCAGATGCCCGGGCACAACCCGACCCACGAGAACCTGCCGGTCCTCGCAGGCGAATGGTTCGACCGATACGACGACGGATACGACTGCACGCGTTGGTACTCCGCCGAGTCGGTGTCGTCGGAGGCGGTGAACTGATGGCCGACCACTGTGCCCCCACCTTCGAGGACCTGGCCACTCGGCTCGGCTTCTCGTGCGACAAGGCCGGCGGACTGTTCGAGGTCCGCAACCCGTTCGCGTTGGAGAACTGGACGCTGCCGGTGCTCGAGTTCACGATCGTGCTCGGTGCGGTGCTGGCGCTCGTGTACGCGATCGTGCGCCTGCGCCGCCACGGCGATCCCACCAACCTGGTGCTGTGGTTCGGTGCCACCGCGTTCCTGTTCGTGATCGAGCCGCCGATCTACTTCCCGGCCACGTTCGGCACCGAGGAATACCTGGGCACGATGTTCGCGCACAACGTGTTCACCGTCGAATTCCTGTGGGGCAGACTGCCGCTGTACATCGTCGCGATCTATCCGCTGATGGCGACGCTGGCGTTCGAGCTCGTCCGGATGCTCGGCGTGTTCCGGCGCTACGGGGTATTCCTCGGCGCGGTGTGCGTCGGCTTCGTCCACCACGCGTTCTACGAGATCTTCGACCAGCTCGGGCCGCAGCTGCGGTGGTGGGAGTGGACACTCGACAACAAGGTCAACCAGCCGTTCTTCGATTCGGTTCCGCTGCCCAGCGTCGTGGTGTTCGCCGCGCTGTGGCCGATGTCGCTGGCGCTGTGCGTCCAATTCTTCGTCGGCCGCTACGTCGATCGGGGCCGGCACTTCTCCGGGCTCGAATTGCTCTGGCGCACAGTGGTGATCGGCCTCACGGCATCCGTCGGTGTGTTCGTCCTCCCGCTCCCGGCGACGGTCTTCGGGATGGGCAGCGACACGGCCCGCGGAGTCCTCTATGCGGCCGAACTCGCCGCCGTCACGGTCGTCGCGATTCCGATCCTGTTCAAGCAGTGGTCGCGGTTGCGCGCGGGAACGTCCGACGTCCCCGCCTACTCGAACGACTTCGTCCGGTACTTCAGCGTGGTCTACCTCGCGGTGATGGCCGTGCTGTGGGTGACGGCGTTGCCGGCGTTCTTCAGCGCCGTCGACGGCGTCACCGACAACGGCGACCCGATCGGGAACCTCTGGTACACACTCGCGTGCTTCGCGGTCGCGATCCTGTCGGTGGCTGCGACCTTCACCGTGCCACGGGTACCACAGGACGCCGTCGAGGAGAACGCCACCGGAAAGGTCAGCCACGACCTAGCCTGAGGACATGGCACCCACCGTGTTCATCACCGGCGCGGCCGCGGGAATCGGCCGCGCGACCGCCCTGGCCTTCGCCGGCCGCGGCTACCTCGTCGGCGCGTACGACGTCGACGAGGAAGGGCTCGAGTCGCTGCGCGGGGAGATCGTCGCCCGCGGCGGCCGCGTGCAGACGGGCCGGCTCGACGTCACCGATCTCGACGAGTGGCACGCGCGGTTGGCGGAGTTCGCCTCCGACGGTCGGCTCGACATCCTGATCAACAACGCCGGGGTGCTGTCGTCGGGGCGCTTCGAGGACGTCCCGGCCGACGCCCACCGAAGGATGCTCGACATCAACGTGGGCGGCATGATCAACGGCCTGCTCGCGGCGTTCCCCTACCTGAAGGAGACGCCGCGGGCGCAGGTCGTGAACCTGGCGTCGGCGTCGGCGATCTACGGTCAACCCGAACTGGCGACGTACGGCGCCACCAAGTTCGCGGTCCGTGGCCTCACCGAGGCGCTCGACCTCGAATGGGGTGCGCACGACATCCGGGTGATCGACATGTGGCCGCTGTTCGTGCGGACCGGCATGGTGCGGGGCGTGTCGACGGGAAGCACGCGCTCGCTCGGTATCCGACTCACCGCACAGGACGTGGCGGACGCCATCGTCGCGGCGACCGGCCACCGCGGCCGCATCCCGAAGGTGCACTTCCCCGTGGGCGTGCAAGCGAAGGCACTCGTCGCGACGTCCGCTGTCGCCCCGGCCTGGCTCGCCCGGTCCATCACCAGGGTGCTCACTCGCGACCGGCGGAGCGGTCGACGGGAGGACTAGAGTTCAGCGTCGATGAGCGACGCGAAGATGCACACACCGGCCGGAGAAGACGCTGCCGACATCGTCGACGCCCCCGGCCCCACCGAATGGGGCGAGCACCCGTACGGCGTCGGTCCGTGGGCCGAGGAGCACGGCACGCCGGTGCCTGACGATCCCCGTTACGACGCGCAGCTCCTGGCGGAGGGGGACCGTCGCAACGTCGTCGACGCGTACCGCTACTGGACGCGGGAGGCGATCGTCGCCGACATCGACAGCCGCCGGCACCCGCTGCACGTCGCGATCGAGAACTTCGGCCACGACTCGAACATCGGCACGGTGGTGCGGACGGCGAACGCCTTCGCGGCGGCCGCGGTGCACATCGTGGGCCGTCGTCGCTGGAACCGCCGCGGTGCCATGGTCACCGACCGCTACCAGCACCTGATGCATCACGCCGACCTCGACGAGCTCGCGGCCTTCGCGCGTGAGAACGGGCTGATAGTCGTCGCCGTCGACAACACCCCGGGCTCGGTCCCGATCGAGACAGTGGACCTGCCGCGCGACTGCCTCCTGCTGTTCGGACAGGAGGGACCGGGCGTGACCGAACAGGGCCATGCGGTCGCGTCGAAGACGGTGTCGATCGCCCAGTTCGGGTCCACCCGCAGCATCAATGCGGGCGTGGCGGCGGGGATCGCGATGCACGCCTGGGTGCGGCAACACGCCGATCTCGGCCGCGCTTGGTAGCGGAAGCCTCCGCACCCAGGCAAGATCGGTAGGCATGCAGCGCGAATGGTCTGCCCGAGCGGATGCCGCCGAGAACGCGGTGATCACTCGGCACATTCGCCGCGTCTGGGGGATGCCCGGCACTGCCATGGCAGTTGTCGCCTGGCCCGCGGTGCGGCGGGAGCGGGTGTTCGTGAACTGGCACTACTGGTGGCAGGCGAATCTCATCAACTGCACCGTGGACGCCGCCGAACGGAACCCGACCGCGAAACGACGCCGACGGCTCGTGAAACTCATTCGCGGCCACCGGTTCCGCAACATCTCGGGCTGGACCAACAACTACTACGACGACATGGCGTGGCTCGGGATGGCGCTCGAGCGGGCCCAGCGGATGCAGCTGATCGGTAACCGCAAGGCGCTCGCGGCCCTCGAAGCCCAGCTGTTCGACGCGTGGTCGCCGGACTCGGGCGGCGGCATCCCGTGGCGCAGGCATTCGGACTTCTTCAACACCCCGGCGAACGGTCCGGCGGGCGTCGTGCTGGCGCGGATCGGGCGGCTGTGGCGTGCACAGGCGATGGCGGACTGGATCGACGACACCCTCCGCGACCCGGAGACCGGCCTCATCTTCGACGGCATCCGGCGGGACGGGACCATCGAACGCAACATCTACACGTACTGCCAGGGCGTGGTGCTCGCGCTCGAGACGGAGCTCGCGGTCAGGATGGGCGCCGAGCGGCACCGCCTGCGGGTGCATCGCCTGGTCGACGCCGTCGACGAGCGGCTCGCGAAGGGCGGCGTCATCCGCGGCGGTGGCGGCGGCGACGGCGGATTGTTCAACGGCCTGCTCGCCCGACACCTGGCGCTGGTCGCGTTGCGGCTGCCCGGCGACGCCCCGGAGGACGTGCGGGCACGGCGGCTCGCGGCGCAACTGGTGCTCGGCTCGGCCGAGGCGGCGTGGGAGAACCGACTGCAGGTCGAGGAACTTCCCCTGTTCGGTCGGGACTGGAGCATGCCCGCGCAGCTTCCCGGACTGGGCGGCGAGATCGCGACGGTCTCGGGCGGGTCGGTGCGTCCGTCCGAGATCGCGGAGCGGGACCTGTCGGTACAGCTCAGCGGTTGGCTGCTGATGGAGTCCGCCTACCTGGTGTCGGCGGCGGGCTATCCGAAGCGTCGGTGACGAGCGGTCAGTCGACCATCTCGTCGACGAGGACGTCCTGCGCCGGCCGCGCCATCTCGCGGCGATAGCTCCGCAGGCCAAGCACGGTACCGACCACCAACGCCGACACCATGGTCCCGAGGACGACGGGCATCACCCACGGCACCCGCTCGAGCAGTGATCCGCAGTAGAAGCCGACGAGTAGCAGGACCGGCGCCCACACGACGGCGCCGATGGTGCTCGCGATCGTGAAGCGGCGGTGATCCATCTCCGCGGCCCCGGCGACCATCGGGCACAGCGTGCGGACCCACGGAATCCATCGCGCCACCAGGACGGCCCAGAAACCGTGTCGTTCGAGCAGCCCGTTGACCTTGTGGAGGTTCTCCGTGTTGACGTACTTGCCGTTGCGACGGGCGACGAGGTGGTGGCCGCCGCGCCTGCCGATCGCGTACCCCACCTGGTTGCCCGCGATGGCGGCGCCCATCGCACCCGCAGACAGCGCCCACGTGTGGCCCGGGCCCGCCTCGTGGGCGGCCATGACGATCCCCGCCGTGACGAGCATCGAGTCGCCGGGCAGGAACAGTCCGACGATCAGAGCGCACTCGAAGAAGACGAAGGTGAGCACCACCAGCCACACGAGCGCGGGACCGGCGGACTCGAGCGGGCCGAAGGTTCCGGCCGCGAGGGTCGTCGTCACACGGTTGGATCGTTCGGCGTGGAGACGGTCTCGGCGCTGTCGGCGATCGCGGTCCCGCCCGACTTACGCGAGGCGAGGTACCGCTTGCCGACCTCGACGATGATCGGGATCACCGAGACCAGGACGATGAGGATGAAGATCAGGTCGATGTTGTCGGCGATGAACTGGACCTGGCCGAGGAAGTAGCCGAGCAGCGTCACGCCGGCACCCCAGATGATGCCGCCGATGACGTTGTAGGTGATGAAGACGGAGTACTTCATCTTCGACGCACCGGCGACCAGCGGCGCGTACGTGCGCACGATCGGCACGAAGCGGGCCAGGAAGATCGTGATGGGGCCGTGCTTGGTGAAGAACGCCTGGGATTCGTCGATGTAGCTCTTCTTGAAGAGCTTGGCGTCGTTCGACTTGAACAGCGACGCACCGCCCTTCGCACCGATGAAGTAGCCCACCTGGTCGCCGGCGACCGCAGCGATCGGGATGGTCACCATAAGCACCCAGAGCGGGGCGAAGGGCTCGACCTCCGCGGACTTGGACGCCGCGATCAGACCGGCCGTGAACAGCAGCGAATCGCCCGGAAGAAGCGGGAACAGTAGACCCGACTCGATGAAGACGACGACGAGGAGTCCGATCAGCACCCACGCGCCGAACGAATTCAGCAGGTTGACTGGATCGAGGAATCCCGGCAGCAATGCCAGATTCGTGGTCACGGACTCCGAGGCTGCCAGCACATTCACGCGCACCAGACTACCGGCGGCCGCTGAGAGCCCGCTGAGTCCACCGTGTCCGGCGAGCCGACACCGAGCCGACACCAGGGGAGGCGGTTGCGCGCCCGGGTTGCCATACTGCATAGACAACCCCGCGCGCCGTGACAATCGGCCGCGCCCGAACCCGTCAATGGAGGACAGCCGCCGTGCCTATCGCAACTCCCGAGGTCTACGCCGAGATGCTCGGTCGGGCCAAGGAGCACTCCTTCGCCTTCCCCGCCATCAACTGCACGTCGTCGGAGACGATCAACGCGGCCATCAAGGGCTTCGCGGACGCCGGCAGCGACGGCATCATCCAGTTCTCGACCGGCGGCGCCGAGTTCGGTTCGGGCCTGGGTGTCAAGGACATGGTGACCGGTGCGGTCGCGCTCGCCGAGTTCGCGCACGTCGTCGCCGCCAAGTACGACGTCACGATCGCGCTGCACACCGACCACTGCCCCAAGGACAAGCTCGACACCTTCGTCCGCCCGCTGCTCGCGATCTCGCAGGAGCGCGTGAACGCCGGCCGGAACCCGCTGTTCCAGTCGCACATGTGGGACGGCTCGGCCGTGCCGATCGACGAGAACCTCGCGATCGCGCAGGAGCTGCTGAAGCTGTCGAAGGCCGCGAACATCATCCTCGAGGTCGAGATCGGCGTCGTCGGCGGTGAAGAGGACGGCGTCGAGGCCGAGATCAACGACAAGCTGTACACGTCGCGCGAGGACTTCGAGAAGACCGTCGACGCGCTCGGTGTCGGCGAGAACGGCAAGTACCTGCTGGCCGCGACGTTCGGCAACGTCCACGGCGTCTACAAGCCGGGCAACGTCGTCCTCAAGCCGGAGGTGCTGAAGGAGGGCCAGGAGGCCGCGACCGCCAAGCTCGGCCTGGCCGCCGGCTCCCAGCCGTTCGACTTCGTCTTCCACGGCGGCTCGGGCTCGCTGAAGTCGGAGATCGAGGACTCGCTGCGCTACGGCGTCGTGAAGATGAACGTCGACACCGACACCCAGTACGCGTTCTCGCGTCCGATCGCCGGTCACTTCTTCTCCAACTACGACGGCGTCCTGAAGGTCGACGGCGAGGTCGGTAACAAGAAGGTCTACGACCCGCGCAGCTACCTCAAGAAGGCCGAGGCCGGCATGACCGCTCGCGTCATCGAGGCCTGCAACGACCTCAAGTCCGCGGGCCGCTCGGTCTCCGCTTAGTCGAGGTCCGGCGAGGGTCTCCCTCGCATGCACTCACGTTTGCGCACTTGTCGCTGTCTCCTGGTTCGGGGGCAGCGGTGAGTGCGCAAACGTGTTTCAGGGCCTAGTCGGGGTTGCAGACCTTCCAGTTGCCGTCGATGCGCGACAGGTCGAACGTGCGCGGTGAGGCGTCCGACGGGTTCGCCTTCGTGTGCGCGGTGACCTGGGCGATCGCCGAATCCCCGTTGACCTGGACCGCGTCGATGCTCGTGACGACGGGAATGCTGTCGCCCGCCACGGCGTCGCGGTGGACGTCGGCGAACTCGGCGGGCGGGATGTCGCGGTAGAAGTCGGACAGGGCGCCGCACGTCGACGACTGCAGCGTGGTCAGGTCGCCCGACTCGAGAGCCGTCACGAACGTGTCGACGGCGTCGCGGACCTGCGATTCGGTTGCGTTGGCCGCCCCGCCCCGGGCGATCACGAACCCTGCGACACCGAGGGCTGCGAGGACGCCGACTACCGCGACGGTCGACGCGATCACCCAGCCGCGCTTGCCGCCGCGGCGCCCACCCGACTCGGGGGCCCGTGCGGCCGGTGCGGCCGGTGCGGCCGGTGCGATGCGCTGCGGGCCGGCGCCGGTCGGCGCGGGACTGGGCTGGATGTCGTCGGTGTCGGGCACGTGACGCCTCTCGATGCGGGAGCGTGATCAACTGGTGGGCAGCCTATCGGCCCCCGTACGACGCCGGGCATCGTGGACGTAACCTGGACGCCATGACGTCATTCGGTGATCTTCTCGGCCCGCAGCCCACTCTGCTTCCCGGTGACGAGGAGGCGGAGTCGGCTCTGCTGAACCACGAGGACCCGGCGAAGGTCGCCGCCGAGCACCCCACCGCATCGATCGCGTGGGCGTACCTCGCGGAGGCGGCGCTCGAGCAGGGACAGACCATCACGGCGTACGCGTACGCCCGAACCGGCTACCACCGCGGTCTCGACCAGCTGCGCCGCAACGGGTGGAAGGGCTTCGGCGCCGTCCCGTACAGCCACGAGCCCAACCGCGGTTTCCTGCGCTGCGTCGCGGCACTCGCCAAGGCCGCTCAGTCGATCGGCGAGAACGACGAGTACGCGCGCTGCCTGGATCTACTCGAGGACAGCGACCCGCGGGCCGCCGAAGCACTTGGTCTCGGCTAGCCGCTTCCTTCCACGACCGGCAGCGGGCCGGGACCGGATCGCGGCGGGTATCCGCCGACTGAAGGTCTCGGCGCTGCCGGTTCTGCAGTGCGGCCTGGCCGCCGGCATCGCGTGGTTCGTCGCCACGACGGTCGTCGGCCACACCCGCCCGTTCTTCGCGCCCATCGCGGCGGTGGTCTCCCTCGGGCTGTCGCTGGGCGCCCGGCTGCGTCGGTCGGTGGAACTGGTCTGCGGCGTGACGGTCGGAATCGGTGTCGGCGACTTGATCATTTCGTTCATCGGCACCGGTGCCTGGCAGATCACGCTGGTCGTCACGTTGGCGATGGGGACCGCCGTCCTGATCGGTTCGGGTCCCATCTTCTCGATGCAGGCCGGCACGTCGGCGGTGCTGGTGGCGACGCTGCTGCCGCCCGGTGACGCGGGCGGCTTCGAGCGGATGGTCGACGCACTCGTCGGCGGGCTCGTCGGTGTCGCGGTCGTCGCGATCGTCCCGACCCATCCCGTGCGCCGGGCCCGGCGCGATGCCGCCGGGATCCTCGCGACTGCGGGCGAGGTGCTGCAGCTCGTGGCCGACGGGCTCATCGAGAACGACCCCAAGCCGATCGAGAAGGCGCTGCGCAAGGCGCGTGCGACCCAGTCGGCGATCGATTCGCTGCGCAGCAACCTCTCGGGTGGCCGGGAGATCAGCCGGATCTCGCCGCTCTACTGGGGCAGCCGCGCCCGGCTGGAGCGGCTCACCGCGACGGCCGACCCGATCGACAACGCGATGCGCAACATCCGCGTGCTGTCACGCCGGTCGCTCTCGCTGGTGCGCGACGACGAGATCCTCGATCCGCGCCTGGTCGACCAGATCGAGAAACTCTCGCACGCGTTGGACGTGCTGCGGCGGATGATCCTCGCCGAGCCGGGGAGCAGCCGGATCAGGCCGAGGCGGCGCGGGTCCTGCGCACGGTCTCGTCCGGGATGAAGCCCGAACTGGTCGAGCATGCGGGCATCTCCGCGACGGTCGTGTTCGCGCAGATCCGTTCTCTCATCGTGGATCTGCTGCAGGTCGCGGGGCTGGGTCGGATCTCCGCGATCGCGACGCTGCCCCCGACGGTTCCCAAGCCCGCGTACCGGCCCGACCTCTGATCACCTTTTCATATATGCGAATGTATGCATATGATGGGCCCGATCCAAGAGGAGGGTGATCATGGGAGCAGGTCACGGGCACAGCCACGGCAACGTCGTGAGCACTGGTGGCGCCGGTCCGTCGCACGCGCGGATTCGCAAGATGGTGATCGCGCTCGGCATCCTGCTCGCGTTCCTGGTCCTCGAGGTGGTCGTCGGTCTGACCATCGGATCCCTCGCACTGCTCGCCGACGCCGGTCACATGCTCACCGACGTCGTCGGCATGTCGATGGGGCTCACGGCGCTGCTGTTGGCCAAGCAGGGATCCAAGGCGGCCGCCCGCACCTTCGGCTGGCATCGCGCCGAGGTCCTGACCGCGATGGCCAACGCCGTCCTCCTGCTCGGCGTAGCGGTGTTCGTGATGTACGAGGCGATCGGCCGAATCGGCGACGCCCCCGAGATCCCCGGCGTCCCGCTGATGGCCACCGCCGCCGCGGGCCTGGCCGCCAACATCGTGGTGATGCTGATGCTGCGGGCCGACGCCAAGGACTCGATCGCGGTCCGTGGCGCCTACCTCGAGGTGCTCGCCGACGCGGTCGGCAGCGTCGGTGTCCTCATCGCCGGTGCCGCGCTGGTGCTGTTCGACTGGACCTACGCCGACGTCGTCGTCGGTGTGCTGATCTCGCTGTGGGTCGTGCCCCGCGCGCTCAAGCTGGCCGGGTCGGCGCTGCGCATCCTCACGCAGGCCTCCCCGGTGGGCGTCGACGTCGACATGGTCAGGGGCGACCTGCGCGCGGTGCCGGGGGTGTCGGACGTGCACGACCTGCACGTGTGGACGCTGACCACCGGCATGGATGTCGCGACGGTGCACCTGACCATGGACCGCGACGACACGGATTCGCAGCAGGTGCTGGCGGCGGCCAAGACCGTGCTCGACGCGCACGGCCTCAGCCACGCCACCGTCCAGGTCGAGTCCGGCGTCGAGGGATCGCGGTGCCAGGAGGACCTCACCTGGTGACAGCGTGAGGTCGGTGGATCCTCAGCGGTAGCCGTCGGTGTTCGCGGGCAGGTCGCGGTCCTGCACCTCGACGATGTAGCGCCAGCTGTCGGGTCGTGAGCCGTCCACGTCGGTGAAGCCGTACCGCTGCGCCAGTTGCCCGCTGGAGACGACCTGGCCGCTGTACCCACCTGCATCCGGCGCCGCGGCCAGCGCCGCGACCGCCCGGCCGACGAACGTGGGGACTCGGAGATCGCGAAGTGCGGTTCCCGCTCGAGCGCGTCACGCCAGTTGTCCTCCGTGACGCCGAAGATTTCCAGCATCATCTCCGACCGCAGCCAGCCCGGTGTCACCGCGACGGCGGCGCCGCCGTGCGGAGCCAGTTCGTGCGCCTGCGCGATGGTCATCCGCTGCACGGCCGCCTTGACGAGGTCGTAGTAGAAGCCGACCTGGTGCCGGTAGGCGACGTTGTATTCCGCGGTGCCGTCGGTCATCTCGACGACCAGCCCGCCCGGCCGACGGATCAGCAGGGGCAGCGCGAAGTGACTGGTGATCGCGTGGGTGTCGATGCCCATCCGCAGCATCCGCAGGCCGCCGTCCAGGTCGTGTTCCCACAACGTGGTGCCGAACTGGGCGTAGCGATCGCCGCCGAAGATGTCGTTGACCAGGATGTCGAGGCGGCCGTGTTCGGAGTCGATCCGTTCGACGAGGGCGCGTACCTGGTCCGGTTCGAGGTGGTCGACGCGCAGCGCCACGCCGTCCCCGCCGGCGGCGGCGATCAGTTCGCCGGTCTCCTCGATGGTTTCGGGTCGGCCGATCTCCGAACGTCCGGCCGCCCGGCTGCCGCGTCCGGTCGCGTAGACGGTGGCGCCCGCCCGGGCCAACTCGACCGCGATGGCCCGGCCCGCGCCGCGCGTCGCGCCGGCGACGAGCGCGACCTTGCCGGACAGGTCCGGGGCGGTCATCGGCTGGTCCTGGTGACGTCGGCGCCGGGGCGCCAGAGGTCGACGTGCAGGCGGTCCTCCGACACCGTGGTGAGCACCACCTCGTCGACACCGAGTTCGAAGACGTGCGCGTCCGCGCCGGGGTTCTCCGGGTAGGAGTCGAGGATCGTCTGCTTCTCGGTGCCGGTCAGCTCGCGTGCGCGTCCGGAGATCTTGGCGTCGCCGCCCTCCATCGTGTGGTGGCCTGGGTTCGAGTGCAGCGAGTAGCGCGGATCCCGCTGCAGGTCCCGCGCCTTCCGTGCACCGGGCATCGATCCGAGCACGAGCAGTCCACGGAAGATCTCGACCTCCGTGCCACTCACCCGCGGCGAGCCGTCGGCTCGTAGCGTCGCCAGGACGTGGTGCTCGTGCGCGGTGAGCCGCGCGTGGACGGCCTCGGCCAGTGCCGGGGCCTGCTGGGAGAACTCCTGCCAGGTTGTCATGACATCAGTGTGCGGCCACATCGCTGACATCTTGTGTCAGTGATTTTCCGTAGGCTCCGGTCATGCGCTCGAGCCGACTCCTCGACCTGATGCTGCGCCTGCAGGGCGGTCCCGGCACCACGGCCGCGCGCCTGGCCGACCAGCTGGGGGTCTCGGTGCGGACGATCTACCGGGACGTCGCCGCGCTGCAGGCCGCGGGTGTGCCGGTGTGGACCGAGAGTGGTCCGGGTGGCGGCATCCGCCTGCTCGACGGCTGGCAGTCCAAGCTCAGCGGTATGACCGGCGCGGAGACGTCGGCGCTGATGCTGCTGGGTATCCCGGGGCTCGCCGACGATCTGGGCCTGGCCGACGTCACCGCCCGCGCGGAGTCGAAACTGCTGGGCGCGCTGCCGCTTCCGCTGCGGACGGGTGCACTGCTGTGGCGCGAGCGCCTGCACATCGACGCTCCGGGCTGGTTCGCGAAGCCGTCGGACACGGGGGAGTTGGCGGCGGTCGCGACGGCGGTACTCGAGGGGCGTCGGCTGCGGATCCGCTACCGCAGGGGTGCGCGGGAGGCGTCGCGGACGCTCGATCCGCTCGGTCTGGTCGCGAAGGCGGGCGTCTGGTATCTCGTTGCGCGGCACCGGGACCGGACGCTGTCGTACCGTGTGTCGCGGATCGGCGCGGCGCACCTCCTCGGCGAGCCGGCGCGCCGTCCGGAGTCGTTCGACCTGGCCTCCTGGTGGGCCGAATCGCAGGCGGAGTTCGATCGTGCGTTGCTGCGCTTCCCGTGCCGGGTGCGGCTGTCGCCGTACGCGTGGCGGCGGCTGCCGTCGGTGGTGGGGGAGGAGGCGGCGAAGGTGACGCCCTCCGAGCCCGACGAACAGGGTTGGGCGACGGTCGATCTGATGCTCGAGGCCGAGGAAGTGGCGCTCGACCAGTTCTTCGCGCTGGGGCCGGGTATCGAGGTCCTGGAACCGTCGTCGCTGCGGGAGGCGCTGCGGGAAGCCGCGCTGCGGACGGCGCGCCTCAACGAGTGATCCCCGAGCAGTGCTCGGGGACGGGTCATCCCGGGGTATGACGTCCGGACGTCGAAACATCGCCCGCCGAGCGGATGCGGCGCCCCGCCCGCGGTGGTGGACTCGTACCGTGCGTGAACAGGTGTTGTATTCGTTGCTGGTCGGTCTGGCGGTGTCGTCGGCGATCTCGCTGCCGCTCGTGGTGTGGCACTACCGGCGGTTCGGGCGGGTGTCGGCGGCGCGGATGGCGCTCGTCGGCGCCGCGGTCACGTACGGGGCCGGTGTCGTCGCGTTCACGATGTTCCCGCTGCCGGATCTCACTCCGGCCTGGTGCGAGGCCTTCGCCGCGAGCGATCCGGTGCTGCGGCCGTTCACGTTCGTCTCGGACATCCGCCGCGACACCGCGGGCATGAGCCTGGTCGCCACCCTGACCAGTACCGCGGTGATGCAGGTGGTGCTCAACGTGGTGCTGTTCGTGCCGTTCGGCATTCTCGGACGGCTCCTGTTCGAGCGGTCGCGCGCCACGACCGTAGTGGCCGCGGCGATGGTGTCGCTGGCGATCGAGCTCACGCAGTACACGGCGGTCTGGGGGATCTTTCCGTGCGCCTATCGGATCGCCGACGTCGACGACCTGATGCTCAACACCTCGGGCGCAGTGCTCGGTGTCGCGGTGGCCGGGGTGGGCATGCGGCTGGTGCCCACCCGCGAGCGGTTGGCCGCGGGACGGGTTGTCCCGCGCCGGGTGACGGTGTGGCGTCGCTGGATCGGCATGATCGTCGACCTCAGTGCCGTGGGTTTCGTGTACGCGTCGACGGTTGTGGCGGTGCATCTCGTGCTCGATGTCCTGGGCGCGAAGTCCGACGGCTTCGTGGTCGGCAATCTGGTCGCCTGCTTCGTCGCGGGCGCAGTCGTCGTCGTGCCCGCTTTGATGGGCTCGGGCGCGTCGTTCGGACAGCGGGCGGTGTGGCTGCAGCCGGCGTGGGCGAACCCTCCGGGGGCGGCGCGGCGGCTCGTCCGCGCGCTCGCGGTTCCAGGCGGGTGCGCGGTGCTGGTCGCGGTCGGTGCCGCACCGTTCGCCGTGCTGTGGCTGTTCGCGGCTGTCGGGTCCGTCGCGCTCACCCGGGACGGTCGGGGCTGTCGGGAGTTTTAACCGGTCCGAGATCGTCGACGCGAGAGCGGCATTCGAGAATACTGCGACTACTGTGGAGAAATCCGCTGTCCAGTCCGAGGATGCTTCTCTACGATCGCGACATGGCTGATCCGCATCCCCACGTGTACTACCGCGACCGAATCGTCCCCGCGCACGAGGCGACGCTCGGTGTCGCGACGTCGGCAGTCCTGTACGGCCTGAGCGTGTACACGGTGTTCCCGGTCCACGTCGATGGCAGCACGCGCACGGCGTTCCGGTTGGCGGATCACTACCGGCGACTTGTCGAGTCCTGCAAGATCATCGGCATCGATCGCTTCGCCGACGAATGGAGCTTCGGTCGGTTCGTTTCGGCCGCAACCGAACTCGTCGCCGCCAACGCCCCGGGGTCGGACGTCTTCGTGCGCGCCACCGTGCACGTCGACGAGTCGATCCCCGGGACCCGCGTCCGCGGCCTGCGCACCGCGGTGTCGATGTTCGTCTACGACGCGGTCCCGATCGTCCCGCAGGACGGCATGCGTCTGAAGACCAGCACGTGGCGCCGCATCCCCGACTTCGCCATCCCGTCGCGGGCCAAGGTCAACGGCGCGTACGTCAACTCGGTGCTGGCCAAGCAGGACGCGATCGACGCCGGCTACGACGACGCGATCTTCCTCGACGGCGCCGGGCACGTGTGCGAGCTGAGCGCCGCGAACATCTTCCTGGTGCGCGGTGGCACGCTGATCACCCCCGACGCGTCGTGCGACATCCTCGACGGCATCAATCGGCGTACCCTGCTCACCCTCGCCGGTGAGGAGGTCATCCCGGTCGTCGAGCGGACCGTCGACCTCACCGAGCTGTACATCGCCGACGAGGTGTTCGTCACCGGCACGTCGGCGGGCGTTGCGCCGGTGATCGAGGTCGACGGGCGGATGGTCGGCGACGGGAAGCCGGGCCCGGTTTGCGAGGTCCTTCGCAAGCGGCACGCGTCGGCGCTGCGCTCCGACGAGCTGCACGGCTGGGTCACCGACCTGGGCTGATGGACGACACGCGCGGTGACCGGTCCGCCGGCTCGAGATCGGGTAGTGAACTACCTACGTCCCCGGGTGGTCGCCTACCTAGCGTTGATGACATGACCAGCGCACAGGTATCGAGCATGTCGACGGAACACGAGACCGACCGTCAACCGGACGTCGACATCGAGCAACTCCGTGGTGAGATCGACCGCCTGGATGCACAGATCCTCGCGGCGATCCAGCGGCGTACCGAGCTCTCCCGCCTGATCGGCGAGGTGCGCATGCTCGGCGGCGGCACCCGTTTGGTGCACACCCGAGAAATGAGGGTGCTGTCGCGTTTCGACGACCTGGGGCCCGAGGGCACACGCTCGCGATGCTGCTGCTCAGGCTCGGGCGGGGGCGTTTGGGTCATACCATGTGACCGGTCGGCCCCGGCTGCACGACACGGCACCGGCCGGGGCCGGCGCGGTCACCTCCTCGCGGGTTTCCCGCGGACGCTCAGCGCCAGAACTGCATGAGGTAGTTGCCGAACGCCGCGTAGACGTCGGGACACCGGAGAGTCCGAAGATCCAGTAGATCGCGTCGAAGAACGCGGTGTTGATCTGCGGCACGAAGAGCAGCGCGATCAGCAGCAGCAGTCCGTAGGGCTTGATCTTGTCGAGCGACGCGCGCGTGTTCGCGTTCAGGTGCGGTTCCAGCGCGCCGTAGCCGTCGAGGCCGGGAACCGGCAGCAGGTTCAGGATCGTGGCCATCACCTGCAGGAACGCCAGGAAACTCAGGCCGTACCAGAACACCCGATGATCGCTGTCGACGCCGAAGAGTCGGATCACCACGAGCAGGATCACCGCGGTGACGGCGTTGACCGCCGGTCCGGCGAGGGCGACGCGCGTCTGCACCCGAGGCGGCATCGCCCAGGTCCGCAGGTACACGGCCCCGCCCGGCAGGCCGATGCCACCGAGTGCGAGGAACAGCACGGGCAGCCCGATCGAGAGCAACGGCTGGGTGTACTTGCGCGGATCGAGCGTGAGGTAACCGCGGAGGACGACGTCGTGGTCGCCGTTCCGCCACGCGACCAACGCGTGCGCGAACTCGTGGAGGCACAGGGTGACGACCCAGCCCGCGACCACGAGCAGGAACACTCCGATCCGACCCGACGTGACCTGGCCGGTGGCCCGCCACGCGAGCACCCCGCCCAGCACGGCGATCGCGACGATGCCGAGGAACACCGGGCTCGGCCGAACGGCCGACGCCCGGGTGCGTGAATCGGGATACATGAGTCCAGTATCCAGGCGAGTCGGGTTCAGGCCCCGTAGACGAGCAGCCAGTCCTGGTCGTGTCGGTAGAACGTGGAGCGCTTGACCGCGCGCGGCGTCCGAACGCCGTCGCGGGTCAGGACGGCGGACGGCGAACCGAGCTGGACCGCGCGGCCGGTGAGCCACCGGTGGCCACCGAACCAGCGGCGCTTGTCGACGGTGGCGCGCAGGCCCGGAAGCTCGGGAGTGGGCACGATGCGCATGCCGGGACGGTGCCGGAGAACAGGCGATCGTTGTCGACGTACGCCTCACCGGTCAGCTCGCCCGCATGTTCGGACCCGTAGATGCGGGCCTCGCCGACGAGAGCGATGCCGGCATCGTCGCGGATCAGCGGCATCGGCCGGGCGGTGCCCGAGACGGCGATCGCGGCGGCCTTGGAACCGGTTCGGAGTCCGTACGCGTGGGTGGCGTCGGTCCGCTCCGCGGGGACGTACGCGAGCTCGATGTGGAGGCGATCGGTGCGCATCAGCCTGGTCAGCGTGGCCGCGAAGGCGGCGTCGCCGCCGACGACCACCAGGCGCGGCTTCTCGACCGTCTCCAGCTTGGCGAAGGCGTCGGCGAAATGGTCCTTCTCGGGGAGCCCGGGGACGTTGAAGATGTCGAGCGACCGCAGCGCCAGCGGCAACGGGGCATCGCCGCACTTGAGCACTATCGGGGTCATGACACTCCTTGCTGAAATCCGACGCTGCTGATCTCCGACGATCACGCTCGTCGTCACGCCACGGCAGCGGCGACGTCTGCCGTCGCGCGCAAGGGCTTTTCGATGTCTACCCGAATGCGGGTCGGCGTCGCAAACGGTTGACCGGTCCGATGTCCGTTTCGGGCGAGTTCGGAGGGCTGGGGGGCTGGGTGACGGTCGGTCTCGGCTAGACTGTGCCTCCGGCCACTGCCTACACACGGCAGGACCATGCAGTCGGATACGACTGCACGTCGACCGTAGGAGACAGGGAAATGCCGGCAATCGTCCTCATCGGTGCCCAGTGGGGCGACGAGGGTAAGGGCAAAGCTACCGATCTACTGGGCGGAAGCTTGCAGTGGGTCGTTCGGTACCAGGGCGGCAACAACGCCGGACACACGGTGGTCCTGCCGAACGGCGACAAGTTCGCGCTGCACCTGATCCCGTCGGGCATCCTCACCCCCGGCGTCAAGAACGTGATCGGTAACGGCGTCGTGGTGGATCCGGGTGTGCTGCTCGAGGAGCTCGCCGGCCTGGAGGAGCGGGACGTCGACACGACGGGCCTGCTGATCTCGGCCGATGCGCACCTGATCATGCCGTACCACGTGGCCATCGACAAGGTCACCGAACGCTTCCTCGGCGCCAAGAAGATCGGCACCACAGGCCGCGGCATCGGCCCCTGCTACCAGGACAAGATCGCGCGTGTCGGCGTCCGCGTGGCCGACGTCCTGGACGAGAAGATCCTCACCCAGAAGGTCGAGGCCGCCCTGGAGTTCAAGAACCAGGTGCTCGTCAAGATCTACAACCGCAAGGCCCTCGACCCGCAGCAGGTCGTCGACGAGGTGCTCACGCAGGCAGCCGGTTTCAAGCACCGCATCTCCGACACGCGCCTCGAGCTCAACCTGGCGCTCGAGCGTGGCGAGACCGTCCTGCTCGAGGGCTCCCAGGGCACGCTGCTCGACGTGGACCACGGCACGTACCCGTACGTGACGTCGTCCAACCCGACGTCCGGTGGTGCCGCGGTCGGTTCCGGCATCGGCCCCACCAAGATCAAGACCGTGCTCGGCATCCTCAAGGCCTACACCACCCGCGTCGGCTCGGGCCCGTTCCCGACCGAGCTGTTCGACGAGTTCGGCGAGTACCTGGCCGTCAAGGGCGGCGAGGTGGGCGTCACCACCGGCCGTGCCCGTCGCACCGGCTGGTTCGACGCCGTGATCGCCCGCTACGCGACCCGCGTCAACGGCATCACCGACTACTTCCTCACCAAGCTCGACGTGCTGTCGAGCCTGGACACCATCCCGATCTGCGTCGCGTACGACGTGGACGGGGTGCGCGTCGAGGAGATGCCGATGACGCAGACCGACATCCACCACGCCAAGCCGATCTACGAGGAGATGCCGGGCTGGTCGGAGGACATCTCGCAGTGCCGCACCTTCGAGGAGCTGCCGGTCAACGCGCAGAACTACGTGCTGCGGCTCGAGGAGCTGTCGGGCGCGTTCATGTCGTGCATCGGCGTCGGCCCGGGCCGTGACGAGACCATCGTCCGCCGCGACATCCTGGCCTGACCCACCCGTCGTGTGACCGAATGTCACATGCGTCCAGTCCGACTGAACGCATGTGACATTCGGCGTTTCAGGGTTCGGAGACGTCGCTTCGGTCAGTGCTCGAGCTTGCCGAGCCACGGCCAGGTGGCGAGGCGACCGGACTCGATGATCGGCAGCATCGCGAAGCAGGCGTCGGTCGGATACCCGAAGGTGAATCGGTTCGGCCCGCTGGCGGTACGGTCCGTCGGATCGAAGGTGTACACCGGAATATCCTGGGGCAGAACCTCACCGGAACCGTGCGGTGCCGCGTCGCGGAACCGTGCGTCGGTCAGGATCACGACGCGGTCGTGTCCGTCGAAGAACTCCGCAGCCGCCGCGGCGGTGTCGGCGCTACCGCTGCGGAGATACCCGGTCGCGTTCCAGCGGTCGGCCGCACCCAGCAGGGATTCGCCCGGATGCATCGGGAACACGCCACCGTCCGTGCCGGCCCGGACGACGTCGGCGCGTTCGGCGCGGCGTGCGAGCGCGAGACCGAACACCGTGGCCGCGTCCCGCCGGCGCGCGCTCCCGTCCGACAAGGAGCCGGGCCACTTCGACTCGGCCGTGTCGACGAGTACCAGGGTGCGGCCGGACAGCCGCGGCACACGGTCGAGCGACAACTCGAGTGCCCGCTCCAAGGCCGCGGACCATCGCGGGGACCGCACCGAGTCGAGGGCGGAGAGGAAGCGTAGCGGCAGTTGGCGTGATCGCGACACCTGCTCCGGATCCTGCAGTCGGCCTGCCACTTTCGTGGCCGCGTCGTCCGAGACCGCGGCGTCGTCGAAGTGACGGAGGTTGTTCAGCAGTCCCATGTATCCCATGCGGGGATGATGGCTTCCCACGTCTGCCGGTCCATCGGCGCCTGCAGCCAGCCCGCCACCGACTCCCACGTCATCGCTGCCGGCCCCAGCCGCGCGGCACCTTCGGGAGCGGTGAGCAGGTGCGGGCGCTCCGACACCGGAACCGCCTGCAGGTCGGCTCGCGCCTGCACCGTCGCGAGACTCGAGGGAATCGGGCTGTCTCGCCCCCGCCGACGGGACAGTGCGTGTTCGAACAGGTCGCCCTGCTGCGCGGACCGCGGTGTGGGGTGCACCAGGTCGAGGACGTCACCGAACCGGTAGCCGCGGGACGGGGTGTCGTACTTGAGAAGTGCCCGTTCGGTGTACAGCCTCGCGACGGCGTCCGCGACGCCACGCTTGATCGGCTGTGGGAGCTTGCGTCCGTACGTGGCGCGCCAGTAGGCGAGCATCTCGCCCGGTTCGTCCGCCCGCTGCAGGACGCTCCCGACCACCTGGCGGCTGTACCCGTGCTCGCCCGCCTCGAGCCGTGAACGGGTGAACTCGGCGGCGCCGACGAGCGCTGCCCAGCGCATGTTCGCGTCGGTCCGGAGCCAGCGCAGGAACCTCGCCGTCCACTCGGGGTCGTCGACGGAGAGCTCTCCGACCAATCGGCGATACCGGTCGCTACGAGCCCCATCAGTGTCCGGGAAGGTGTCCTCGCGAACCGGGTTCGTGACGGCCAGCAGGAACAGTTCGGTCCGGGCATCGCGTGCAGAGCCGGATCCGCCCTCATGGGTGCGTCCGACAGTTGCCACCTCGGTCCGCAACCGACCGGTCGCCGGTGGTCGTGCGGTCGTGGCGTCGAACCTGCTCATCTCGTCCCCCTCGGCAGGAAGGCGAGTTCCGCACCGCGGCGCCGGGATCGGAAGGCTCCACGGTCGAGCCGCGCCCCACCCCGAGAGAGGACGGGAGGGAATCGAACCCGCCGCCTCGTCATTCGAAGTAGCCGCCATCTGCGCATCGGCGCTGCGCTGAGAAAGTGCCCTCCGAGTTCACTTACGCAGGCGGACGTCCGCGTGGGCGAACTATCCGTCTGCTGCGCACCGGAAGTGCTCGCTCAATGTAGAGGAGCCCCCGGCGATCCTCAGCCGAATCGAGCAGATTGCCCCGAAATCCGAAAACCCCGGTCCACTCCTCCTGCTTGTCCGGGTATGAGGCGACGGCGACGAAGCGGATCGGCAACTGCACCAACTCGTTCGGTCCGCGCAGGCCTTCCCGTCGAGCAGCAGCGAATCGCCGGGCCTGAGCCGGTACTGACAGGGACGTCCAGTCCGGCGGCCAGGCGGGCGACGTTACGATCGGCCGCATGGCCATTCTGTATGCCGCGCAGTTGTCGCCCACCAAGCCCGAACTGATCGCGGACTGGCTGCCGCGGGCGCCCTACTGTGCGGGCGCGCCGGCGGCGGTGGACCGGGTCGGTGCGTACCGCTTCGACGATCCCGCCGGAGAGGTCGGCATCGAGACGCATCTGGTGCGCGACGCCGACGGCGAGATCTGCCAGGTTCCGCTGACGTACCGTTCGGCACCGCTCGACGCGGCGACGCTGGTCGGCGAGATGGAGCATTCGGTGCTGGGACGCCGCTACGTGTACGACGCGACCACCGACCCCGTCTACGTGCAGCAACTACTGGCGACCGTCTACAACGGCGGCTGTGAGGTCGAGCAGTTCGTGCACGTCGACGGCGGCGAGCCGCAGCGGATCGAGAACACCACACGGGTTCGCGGGAGTGGAGTGACCGGCGTCGAGACGCCGACCGTCACCGACGTTCGCGCGGTCGCGGACGGCACCGACACCGTGATCGCCGCCGGCGGGGTGACCGTCGTGGTGCACCACCGTCCGCTCGGGGTCGAGCCGGCGGGAGCCGTCCTCCGTGGTGAATGGGACGGTGGCCGAGGCGTTCTCGCCTCAATGCGCTGAACGGCCGAACGTCACACACGTTCGGTTGAACTGAACGCATGTGACATTCGGCCATCAAAGCGAGGGTCAGTGACCGCGCGCGATCCACTCCTCGAGGTGCGGCGCCTCGGTGCCCAGAGCGGTGTCGTCGCCGTGGCCGGTGTGGACGCGGGTCTCCGCCGGCAGCGCGAACAGCTTGTCGCGGATCGATCCGATGATGGTCGGGAAGTCCGAGAACGAGCGCCCGGTGGCACCCGGACCGCCCGAGAACAGGGTGTCGCCGGAGAACAGCTCGCCCGCCTCGGGCAGGTACAGGCAGGTCGAGCCGGGGAGTGGCCGGGGGTGTGGATGGCCTGGATGTCGGTGCCCGCCACCGCGATCCGCTGGCCGTCCTCGAGCGTCTGGTGGCGGACGCCCGGGTGGGTCATCTGCCACAGCACGTCGTCGGCCGGGTTCAGGTAGATCGGGGCGTCGAGCTTCTCCGACAGTTCCGGCGCAACCGTGACGTGGTCGTTGTGGCCGTGCGTGCACACGATCCCGACCACCTTGCGGCCGGCGACGGCGTCGATGATCGGCTGCGCGGTGTGCGCGGCGTCGATCACCAGCACCTCGTCGTCGTCGCCGACGAGCCAGATGTTGTTGTCGACGTCCCACGTGCCGCCGTCGAGTTCGAACGTGCCCGACGTGACGACCCGGTCGACGCGCAACGGGCCGCTCACAGCACCACCACCGAGCGCAGCACCTCGCCGCGGTGCATGGTCTCGAACGCCTGCTCCACGTCCTCGAGCTTGATCCGCTCGGTCACGAACTTCTCCAGCGGCAGACGACCCTGCTGGTACAGGTCGACGAGCATCGGGAAGTCGCGCTCGGGCAGGCAGTCGCCGTACCACGACGACTTGAGCGAGCCGCCGCGCGAGAAGAAGTCCACCAGCGGCATCTCCAGGGTCATGTCCGGGGTCGGGACGCCGACCAGGACGACGGTGCCGGCGAGGTCGCGGGCGTAGAAGGCCTGCTTCCACGTCTCGGGACGGCCCACCGCGTCGACCACGACGTCGGTGCCGAAGCCGTCGGTGAGCTCCTGCACGGCCTCGATCACGTCGTCGACCTTGGACGCGTCGATCGTGTGGGTGGCGCCGAGTTCGACGGCCCACTCGAGCTTCTTGGCGTCCCGGTCGATCGCGATGATCTTGTCGGCGCCCGCCAGGCGCGAACCCATGATCGCGGCGTCGCCGACACCGCCGCAGCCGATGACGGCCACCGAGTCGCCACGGCCGACGTTGCCGGTGTTCATCGCGGCACCCATGCCGGCCATGACGCCGCAGCCGAGCAGACCGACCACGGCCGGGTCGGCGGTGGGATCGACCTTGGTGCACTGTCCGGCGTGGACGAGCGTCTTGTCGGCGAACGCGCCGATGCCCAGGGCCGGCGTCAGTTCGGTGCCGTCCTCGAGGGTCATCTTCTGCTTCGCGTTGTGGGTGTCGAAGCAGTACTGCGGGCGACCGCGCTTGCAGGCGCGACACTTTCCGCACACCGCACGCCAGTTGAGGACCACGAAGTCGCCGACCTCGACGGTGTCGACGCCCTCGCCGACGGCCTCGACGATGCCCGCGGCCTCGTGGCCGAGGAGGAACGGAAACTCGTCGTTGATGCCGCCGTCGCGGTAGGTCAGATCGGTGTGGCACACGCCGCACGCCGCGATCGCGACGACGGCCTCACCCGGTCCGGGATCGGGGATCGTGATGTTCACGAGTTCGACGGGCGCATCCTTCGAGCGGGCGATGACGCCCCGTACCTGCTGCGGCATGGTTTCTCCATTCGGTCGACGTGAACGCACGGGCGCACACATGGTGAGGTGCGCATCCGACTACGAGGCTAATCAGTGACGGGCACTCTCGGGACTGGTCGACAGACGGGGTGAACCTGGCCGAACGGTCAGGCCGGTCAGTGGATGGGCGGATACCCGCCTCGCCGCCGAGCGCCGCCGCCTCCGCGCGGGTTGCGACGTCGAGCTTGCGCAGCACGCCCGCGACGTGGAACTTCACGGTGCTCTCGCTGACCCCGAGCCGTTCGGCGATCGCGCGGTTGCGGCGCCCCGCGACCAGATGGCCCAGGACCTCGAGTTCACGTGGGCCGAGGTCGGTGAGGGCGTGGTGGGTGGTCGGTGCGGTCGGGGCGTGCAGCGGCAGGGTCGCTACGACGCGTGAACCCCAGCCTGCGGTGGATTCGATTTCGACGGTGCCCGACAGTGTTTCGACGCGTGGGCGCAGTTGGTGGTCGAGGTCGGCGGCGTCGACGAGGCCACGACCGTCGTCGCGGACGTCGACGACCAGTTCCCCCTCGGGGCAGGCCCAGGCGACGCGGATGCGGGAGACGTCGGACTGACCGGACAGCGAGAGGACCGCACCCCGGACCACAGCCCGCGCGGCGTGGGCCACCTCGCCGGGCACCGCCCGCCCGGCCGCTGCAGGCTCGACCAGGTCCAGTTCGAGGTCGCGGTGCCGCAGCAGTCCACGCAATTCGCCGCGCAGCCGCGCAAACGCGGTCACCAGGGATTCCTCCGCGAAGTCGCGATGCGTGTCGACCGCGGTGCGCAGTCCGATCAGGGCGGTGGACGCGGTCTCGCGGGCGGCGGACCGCGCGCGGGTGTCGTCGAGGTCGCCGGACCGCAGGGTCGCGAGCAGCGTCTCGAGCGTCGTGGCGTGGACCTCCGTGAGTTCGGCGATGGTGCGAGCCCGCTCGGCGGATGCGGCGCGGGACTCCGCCAGGTAGGCCGGGCTCGCCCCTGGACCTGCAACTGGATGCCGGTGGCCACGATCCCGAACATCGATCGGACGGCATCGAGGGGCAGCGTCCGAGACAGCGTGCCCGCCGGCACGATCACGAGCAGCGTGTCGGTGTGGTCGAGGATCGCGTACACCTCACGCGCGCGGCCGGCGATCGTGGCTCGTCCTCGCATGATCTGACCGTGGTCGAGATCGGCACGGAGGGAATCCAATTCGGCGATCGTCACTCGGTCGACGATCTCCGGGTCGCCCGCGACCTTGCGGGGGCGACCGGTGCATTCGCGCGTGAAGATCACCAGCGCCTTGTGCGGGACGGTGTCGGCGAGCAGCGTCGAGAAACGGCGGCCGATGTCGGAGAGCCGCCCGACGAGGACGCCGCGCAGTCCGTCCAGTAGTACCTCGGGTCCCGACTCGTTCACGAGGCCACGGTACGACGAGAGGCGGGTGGGCCGCCATCGACCCACCCGCCGTCACCCGTGCCGTGGTGTCGGGTCAGGACCCGAAGGGCAGTCCGAGCGATCCGAGCGACGGCAGTTCCACCGAGCCGACCGCGCTGCCGGATCCACCGCCCTCGACGGTCACCGTCGCGTCGTCCGACAACGACGGACGGAACACGCCGTTGCCGATGTACCGTGCGGCGACCTTGTGCTCACCGCCTCGGTTGAACGCGTACGTCAAGGTCGCGGTGCCGTCGACGACGGGTGCCTCGCCGACCACGACGTTGTCGACCAGAAATGCGACGTTGCCACTGTTGGGTGCCGGCGTGACGGTTGCCGAAAGCGACACCGGCTCACCGGCCTTCGCGGTCTCCGGTGCGGTGGCCGCGGTTGCGGTCACGTTGCCGGTCTGCTCCCGACCGCGATCGTGGCGAGCGGTCCGCCGCCACGGTTGAGCGGCGCCGAATCCTCCTTGGCGTCCTTGGGTACACACCTTGTCGGTGCCCACTGGTTGCCGCCGAATACGGCCAGGGCGAGGAAGGTGTTGTAGTTGCCCTCGTTCCCCAGATTCGCGGCGCCGCCCGCCGTGCGCAGCTTCGGCGTGATCTCCCCGCCGGCACCCGCGGTCAGCGTGACGTCGATTGCGGGCAACTGGAACCACGTCGAACCGTCGGCGCTGGGCGACCCGTCGAGGTACGCCTTCGTCTTCTCGGCGACGATGCCGCCGACGCTCTTCTTGTCGGCCTTCGGGCTGTTGCCGATCACCTCGTTGTCACCGGACAGGCGCAGCACGGTGCCGGCCGGGTCGACGTCGCCGTTCTCGTTGACCAGCAGCACGTTCGCGGGCATCCCGGAGAGGCCGATGCCGCTGCCCTGGACCACCTTGGCGTCGACGAACTGGGCGTTCTCCGGCAGCTGGTAGTCGAGCTTCATGCGGGACACGTTGGTGGTGGTGGCGCCGGTGTCCTTGTCCGGGTACGCCGACGGTGCCGGCTGGACGCGGTACGTGAACGTCTCACCCGGCTCGACCCGCGCCGGCGCGTCGACGGTGAACGCGTGCTGGGCGGGCTTGTCGACGGTGAGGAGTGCTGCGGCTCGGCACTGTGCGGTGAACGGCGTCGTGGTGTTCGCGGCCGAGGCCGGGGCACCCGACAGTACGATGCCGGCCGCGACGGTGGTGGCGCACACCGGCGCCAGATAGCGCCTGACGGACCTGTCAGTCATGTTGCCTTCCTTGATGGTCGAAGTATGAGGGGACGGTCCGGTCAGGATCCGAAGGGCAGCTCGAGCGAACCGAACGACGGCAGCTGCAGCGAGCCGTTCCCGTCGCCGCCACCGGTGCCGACGACGTTGACCGCCACCGGTGCCGACGTGGACGGATTGGCGGCGATGTGGCCGGTGTAGCGGGCGGTCACCTGGAACGTCCCGGCCGCGCTGAAGGAGTGGCTGGTCGCGGCGAAGCCGTTGACCACCGGGACCGGATCGCCGACGGGGGTGTCGCCGACGTAGAACTGGACGGTGCCGCCGTAGGGCGCCGGGGCGACGGTCGCGGTGAGGGTCACCGGTACGAGCGGGATCGTGGCAGCGGGTGCGGTGACGGTGGTCGTGGTGTCACCCGGCTGAGCGGCCGAAATGCTCAGCGGCGCAGGTGCGGACGTCGAGGAGACGAATCCGGTCCCCGTGAACACCGCCGTGACGCTGTGGTCACCGGCCTCGGGGAAGATGTGCGTGGTCGTGGCCAGGCCGTTGACCACCGGCACCGGCGCCCGAGCGGGGTGGTGCCGGACAGGAACTGGACGGTGCCGGCGGGCGACAGCTGTGCGGTGACGGTGGCGCTGAGTGTGACGGGCTGTCCGGCCTGGCCACTGTTCGGCGCCAGCAGGGTCGTGCTGGTGGCCAGATCCTTGTGCTGGACCTCGAGCGGGGTCGGAGCGGAGGTGGACGGGGCGAAGCCGGTGTTCCCCGAGAACTCGGCCGTGACGGTCCGGGTGCCCGCGTGCAGGAAGGTCGCCTTGATGCTCGCGGTACCGTCGGTCAGGATCGTCGTCGCGGTACCCAGCAGCTCCGCTCCGTCGTAGAAGTTCACCTTGCCGTTGGTGCGGATCGGCAGGATGTCACCGGCTTTGAGGGTCACCTTGGCCTTCACGGTGGCCTGCACGCCGGTCTCGACGACGGTGTCGCTCGGCAGGACCTCCACGACGGTGGCCACGTCCTGGTCGACGACCGAGATGGTGCCTCCCGTCTGGCTCGCCGCCGCCGTTTCGGTCACTCCGCTGAGCGTGCCGCCACCGAGGTACTGCACCGTCACGGTCGGCGTCCCGGGGATCGTGAACGTGTACTTGAGCGTCGCGACGCCGGTGCTGGTGGCCTTGATCGGGGCACCGACGGGGCGCCGTCGACGAGGAACTGGACCATGCCGCCGTTGACGCCCTTGTTCGCGTCGACGCCGAATGCCTGGGCCTTGAGGTCGATCGCGATGCCCGTCCTGATCTGCGTGGGCATCGTCAGCTCGACGCGGGTCGTGAACCCGGACGGTGCGGGTTCGTCGGCGAGGAGGACCGGCGAGCCGTTCGGGCCGGCCGGGCCGGCTCCGCGGTAGCGGTACCGGTGAAGAACAGCATGCTGCCGGCAGTGGCGGCAGCCGTGGTGAGCGCGATCCGACGCCATCGGTTCGTCATGGATGAGACTCCTGGATTTCGGAATGTGATTCGTCGCCAATTCGGATTGGAACGTGTTCCACCTAACACTCCATTGGAACCGGGCATAAGCGAAATTGACGCTTGATCGATCAAGCGCTGAATTGGACGACCGTCCGGACTTTTTGGACTCAAATCTGACTGTGCGCGTGGATGACTCGAGTTAAGTACCGGAAGGCGGATTCCCTGCGGAGATTTCGGCCCGAGTGGGGGCTATCGCGGTAATGGCGGCGAGAACCAGTTTCAGAATCGCCGGCGGCTCCTTGTCGGAGCAGACGTGCAAGTTACCGACGGGTTCATTTCCTGCGGTTCGTCTTGGATCGGATCGACACGCGATCAGTCCAGTGCTTCCTTGCTGGACCGATCCTCTGGATGCGCTCCGTGGGAGTCGTCGACAGCCCGGTCGGGGCGCTGGGGCTCGTCGAAGATCCCCGCCAAAGGTGCTGCTGGACGGAACTGTTCGAGCCGGAACGACTTCCGTGGCCGGTCTCGTGGCAGGTAGTGGTACACGAATCCAGCCAGTGCGGACATGCAGACGAGGGTGATCACGGTACTCATGGCGGCCAGTCTTTCGAGCAAGTGGCCTTGAGATAAATGGCCAGAATCCGAATACTGGACCGCATGATGATGCATGCGGTGGGAGCACGGGCGGTGACGCGCGACCTCGGTGGGTGGCGGGACGAGGCCGGTCGCCGCCCCGCGTACCGGGCGCTGGCCGACGGAATACGTCTGCTCGTCCACGACGGGCGGCTCCCGCTCGGCGCGGCTCTGCCGGGCGAGCGGGAGCTCGCGGCGGAGCTGAGCGTCAGCCGGACCACGGTCACCACCGCGTACTCGGTGCTGCGGGAGGAGGGCTACCTGTCCAGCAGACAGGGATCGCGCAGCACGATCACGGTTCCCGCGACGTCACGTGCGCGGGGCCACCGTGCAGTTCCTCGGAGGGCTTACTCGGCCGGTGACGTCGTTGACTTGAGCTACGCCGCGATGGTCGCTCCGGTGACCGAGGTGCAGGACGCGTACGGTGCTGCACTGCAAGCACTTCCACCGTTCCTCGATACGCACGGGATGGAACCGCACGGCATCGCTGTGCTGCGGGAGGCGATTGCCGAGCGATACCGGGCGCGCGGGCTCGAGACGTCGGCGGCGCAGATCATGGTCACGTCGGGTGCGCAGCACGCACTGCGGCTGCTGCTCGGGGTGCTCGCCGCGCCCGGGGACCGGGTGCTCGTCGACCATCCCACCTACCCCAACGCGCTCGAGGCGATCCGACGGGTCGGCGGACGTCCGGTGCCGGTGCCGGTGCGTCCCGAGGGTGGTGCGTCCCGAGCCTGGGATCTGGACGGAATCCGCAGTGCCGCAAGGCAGACCGCGGCCCGGATGGCCTACCTCATTCCCGATTTCCACAACCCGACCGGGCTGTGCCTCGACGACGCCGGACGGGCCGAACTGGCCCGGATCGCGCGCGACACTCGGATGACGCTCGTCGTCGACGAGACGATGGTCGACGTGTGGCTCGACGCGCCGCCGCCGGCCCCGGTCGCGACCCACACCCGCGGCGCGGCGGACTCGGAGGTCGTGACCATCGGGTCCGTGTCCAAGTCGCACTGGGGTGGTCTGAGGGTCGGCTGGATCCGGGCCGATCCGGAACTGATCACCCGGCTCGTCGGATCCCGGTCGGCGCTCGACCTCGGCACACCCGTGATGGACCAGCTCGCGGCCGTGCACCTGCTCGGCGTCGGCGACGGTCCGGTCGAGGAACGACGTGAACAATTGCGCGTCCAGCGCGCCGTGCTGCTCGACGAGTTGTCCGCGCGATTGCCGGACTGGGCGCCCACCGTCGGGACCGGTGGCATGTCGCTGTGGCTGAAGATGCCCGCGCCGGTGTCGACGGCGCTGGCGGCGACCGCCCCCAGCCACGGCGTGGTGCTGGCGGCCGGACCCCGGTTCGGGGTCGAGGGGGCGTTCGAGCGGTACGTCCGGCTGCCGTACGCACGGCCCACGGACGAGCTGCGGCGCGCGGTGGCCGGTGTCGCCGCGGCCTACGACGCGCTCGGCGTCACCGTGGAGCCCGCCGAACCCGCCCTCGTGGTCTGACGCAGCGACGGGCCGGACACCGAGGGGTGTCCGGCCCGTCGTGGAAGACGCTCAGCGCCAGAGTGCGTCGACGTCCGTCGCGGTGTGCGCGGGCGGCTCGGGGGTTGCGGTGGGCGTGCGCGAGAACCGCGGCGCCGGGGCGTGCTGCGGCACCCCCTCGACCTCGATGATGCCGCCGCGGGCGGCGATGTGCGGGTCGCCCGGCGCCTCGGCGAACGTCAGGACCGGGGTGGCGCACGCGTCGGTGCCGTCGAAGATCTTGGTCCACTCGTCGCGCGTCTTGGTGAGGAACCGGTCGGTGAGGATCTGGCGCAGTTCGGGCCAGCGGGTCGCGTCGTGCTGGCCGGGGAGCTCGGCGGGATCGAGCTCGAGCCCCTTCAGCAGCTCGGCGTAGAACTGCGGCTCGATCGGGCCGACCGCCATGTACTTGCCGTCGGACGTCTCGTACGTGTCGTAGTAGGGGGCGCCGCCGTCGAGCATGTTGACGCCGCGCTCGTCCGACCACATGCCGCTGCGGCGGAAGTTCCAGATGATGTGCGACAGCGCGAGCGTGCCGTCGACCATCGCGGCGTCGACCACCTGGCCCTTGCCCGACGTCTGCCGCTCGACGAGGGCCGCGAGCATACCGAACAGCAAGAACATCGACCCGCCGCCGAAGTCGCCGACCATGTTCAGCGGGGGCACCGGGCGCTCACCCTTGCGGCCGATCGCGTGCAGCACACCGGTCAGCGAGATGTAGTTGATGTCGTGGCCGGCGGAGTGCGCGAGCGGACCCTCCTGGCCCCATCCGGTCATCCGGCCGTACACCAGTCGCGGGCACCGCTCGAGGACGACGTTGGGGCCCAGCCCCATGCGCTCCATGACGCCGGGGCGGAAGCCCTCGATGAGGATGTCGGCGCGGCCGAGCAGGTCGAGGATCTTCTCGACGTCGTCGGCGCTCTTCAGGTCGGCCTCGACGATCCGGCGGTTGCGGGCGGTCTGGTCGCCCACCTTGCCCTCCGGCGGGATCTGCCCGGCGCGCTGGACTCGGACGACGTCCGCGCCCAGGTCGGCGAGCAGCGTCGCGGCGTGCGGACCCGGTCCGATTCCGGCGAACTCGACGACACGGATGCCCGCCAGCGGGCCCTTCCGTGCGGCACCTGCATCAGTCACGTATTCCTCCTGGATGGTCGACCTCCGTTCCTGTGACGGTAACCCCTCCCAGCGCCGTGGTGTGGTCCGGGTCACGGGTGAACCGACCACTTGTCTCGGGCGGCGATCGGGGGCACAGTGGATTGCATGGCCTTCCCCGGAGAACTCGTCGCGTTCCTGGCCAGCACCGATCTGGACGTGTCGTCGATGTTCTATGTCGACACCCTCGGCCTGGCGGTCACCGAGCGGACCCCTTCGCGCTCGTCGTCGACGGCGGAGGTGGTACCGAACTGCGGATCACGCTCGTCCAGTCGAAGGTGGACACCGGCTACACGGTGCTGGGCTGGCGCACGAAGGACCTGTCGGCCGCGGTCGACGACCTGCGCGGCAAGGGTGTCGAGTTCCTGCGCTACCAGGGCATGGATCAGGACGAGTACGCCGCGTGGACGGCGCCCGACGGCACCCGTGTCGCGTGGTTCCACGACCCGCACGGCAACGTGCTGTCGCTGCACCAGCCGCCGAGCTGAGCCGATGGGATTCGTCGAAACGGGCGGGGCGCGCCTGCATTACGAGGTGTCCGGTGAGGGTGAGGCGTTGGTCCTCCTGCACGGAAACGGCGAGGACCTCCGCTACTTCGCCGGGCAGGTGCCGGCGTTCGCGGAGCGCTATCGGGTGATCGTGGTGGACACCCGCGCGCACGGGGAGTCGACGCGCGGCGACGGTCCGCTCGACTTCGCCCGGTTCGCCGACGACGTCTGCGTCGTGCTCGACGAGCTCGGCGTCGACAGCGCGCACGTCCTCGGCTACAGCGACGGCGGGAACACCGCCCTCACGCTCGCGCTGCGCCGACCGGATCGGGTGCGCTCGCTGATCGTCAACGGCGCCAACCTCGATCCGCACGGGCTGGGATGGAAGTTCCGTCTTCCCGCGACGCTCGCCTGGCTGGTCGCGGGGCCGGTCGCGCCGCTGTCGAAGACGCTCGCGCACAAGCGTGAACTGCTGGGGCTCATGGTCCACCATCCGCACATCCCGGCCGCGGATCTGGCCGCGATCGAGGTCCCGACGCTCGTGGTCGTGGGGGAGCGCGACCCGATCCCGCGCCGGCACACCGAACTGATCGCCCACTCGATTCCCTGTGCCGAACTGGTGATCCTGCCCGGCGCGGGGCACGCGTGCGCGCAGGAACGCCCCGACGACTTCAACGCCGTCGCGCTGGACTTCCTGGCGCGCGCGGAGATGCGCAGCTAGAGCAACTGGCCGGCGGCGAAACCCGCGAGCAGCACCGCGAACGCCCCGATCTCGCCGACGACCAGTGCGATCATCGACACACGCAGTGCCGCGTCCGGGCGCTCGAACTGGTTGGTCGTGTCGCGCCGGGCGCCGTGCACGATGTAGCTGCCGATGGCCGCCACGAAGAAGAACACCAGGATCCCCGCGCACGTCGCGTTCACGGCCGTCGGCCAGTCGCTGAGCTCGACGAACACCGAAATGAGAAGCGTCGCAAACGAGTACATGAGCGCGGACCGGTGCGCGATGTCCACGTAGGGGTGCGCGAGGTGATCCGGCGACGTGCGCATGCCGTGGTACTTCCACGCCCCGAGGATCAGGGCGAGCAGGAAGATCAGTCCGGCAGCGAACAGGGTCAGGCGAGTGTCGAGCCCCAGGGTCATCGCGCAAGTATGCATATCGGCGACCGCATATAGTCCGACCCATGCGCCACGAGACTTCCGCAGACGTCCCTGCCCGGATCGGCACCCCCTGAGCCCGAGCGCCACCCGCGTGATGCTGCTGGGCTCGGGTGAACTGGGCAAGGAGGTGATCATCGCGCTGCAGCGCCTCGGCGTCGAGGTGATCGCCGTCGATCGTTACGCCGACGCTCCCGGCCACCAGGTGGCGCACCGCGCGCACACCATCGACATGGGCGACCGTGAGCAGTTGCTGCGGCTGATCGAGGACGAGCGTCCGCATTTCGTGGTCCCCGAGATCGAGGCCATCGCCACCGAGGCGCTCGCCGAGGTCGAGGAGCGCGGGCTCGCGGTCGTCATCCCCACCGCGCGCGCGACGCAGCTGACGATGAACCGGGAGGGCATCCGCCGGCTCGCCGCGGAGGAACTGGGCCTGCCGACGTCGCCGTACGCGTTCGCCGACTCCCTCGACGAGGTGCGGGCGGCGGCCGAGCGGATCGGGTTCCCGTGCGTGATCAAGCCGGTGATGTCGTCGTCGGGCAAGGGACAGTCCGTGGCCCGCAGCGCCGACGATCTCGAAAAGTCCTGGGACTACGCGCTTTCCGGTGGCCGGGTGAACAAGGGGCGGGTCATCGTCGAGGGCTTCGTCGACTTCGACTACGAGATCACCCAGCTCACCGTCCGCGCCGTCGACAGCACCCACTTCTGTGAGCCGATCGGTCACCTCCAGGACTCCGGCGACTACATCGAGTCGTGGCAGCCGCAGGCCATGAGCCCGGCCGCACTGGCGGCATCGCGCGAGGTCGCCGAGAAGGTCACCACCGCGCTCGGCGGCCGCGGCATCTTCGGCGTCGAACTGTTCGTCAACGGCGACGACGTCTACTTCTCCGAGGTCAGCCCGCGTCCGCACGACACCGGCCTGGTGACGCTGCGCTCGCAGCGGTTCTCGGAGTTCGAACTGCACGCCCGCGCGATCCTCGGCCTGCCCGTCGACACCACGCTCGCCGCACCGGGCGCGTCCGCCGTCATCTACGGCGGCGTCGAGTCCGCCGGGGTCGCGTTCGAGGGCGTCGCCGACGCCCTGTCGGTGCCGGAGACCGATCTGCGCTTGTTCGGCAAGCCCGAGGCCTTCACCCGTCGTCGCATGGGCGTCGCGGTGTCCACCGGACCGGACGTGGAGACCGCGCGTGCACGCGCCCGCGAGGCCGCCTCGCGGGTCCGCGTCGTCGTGCCGGAGTAAAGCCCCGCCGACTCAGGCCCCGCAGCGGTACCACTCGCGCGCGTTGCCGCCGAGGACTGCCTCGAGGTCATCGCCGACCGCGTCGGCGATGACCTCGACGTCCGCGGCCTCGAACGCGCGGCGGGCGCGGGTGCCGGGCAGGTCGGTGCCGAACATGAGCGCCTTCGGGTTGACGGCGTGGATCTGGCGGATGACGTCGCCGACGTCGCCGATCGACGTGCGTCCGAAGCCGGTGGCCTTCACCTTGGCGCCGCGGTCCACCAGGTTGAGCAGGTAGCGCAGCCCGCGCGTCGACATCCCGAGGTGGTCGATGCTCACCGCCGGCAGCTTCGCGAACACCGGCTCGAGCGACAGCAGCAGCGTCGCGTCCACGTAGAACTCGGCGTGCCAGCCCACCAGTTCGTGGGCGCGCAAGGCCTGTTTCGTCAGGATCCGCACGTCCGTGGCGCTGCGCCGCAGATTGAACCGCATCCCCGTACCCCGGCCCGGTCGAGCTCGAGGATGTCGTCGTCGGTGGCGTCGGGGTCGAGGTGGGTAACGCCCACCCAGCCCTCGCCGAGTTCGCGCAGCGCGGCCAGCAGCTGCGGCCGGCCGAGAGTGCCCTGGTACGACGCGGTGACCACGGCACCACCGTCCACCCGAACCCCGCCATGCGGGCGCGGTAGTCGGCGATCGTGAACGGATCGGGCAGGTAGCCGTTGTTCTCCACCAGGGGGAACCGCGGGTCGATGATGTGCACGTGCGCGTCAAACACGTGTTTCATCATGCCCCCGAAAAGCTGAAGGGTCCCTTCATACGCTGTCAGCGTATGAAGGGACCCTTCAGCTGGAAGCCCCGGAAGATCAGGCCTTGTGCGGCTCGCTGGCGCGCAGCATGTCCTCGCGCTCGACGACCTTGATGCGCTCGCGGCCCTCGGGCTCGCCGAGGGAACGCTCGTGGGCGTCGAGGCGGTACCAGCCCTGCCACGTGGTGTACGGGACACCCTTGCCCTCGAGGAACTCGATGATCGCGTCCGTGCCCGGCTCGGCGGCACCCGCGAAGTTGGGGGCGTCCTCGAGCAGGCAGGCGATGGTCTCGTTGGCGTCGCCCTTGGTGTGGCCGATCAGGCCGACCGGACCGCGCTTGATCCAGCCGGTGACGTAGGTGGCGTCGATGTGCTTGCCGCCCTCGTCGAGGACGCGTCCCGCCTCGTTGGGGACGGTGCCGGCCTGGTCGTCGAACGGCAACTGCGCGATGTTCTGCGACAGGTAGCCGACGGCGCGGTACACGGCCTGGACATCCCAGTCGTTGAACTTGCCGGTGCCGCGGACGTTGCCGGTGCCGTCCAGTTCGGTGCGTTCGGTGCGCAGACCGACGACCTTGCCGTCCTCGCCGAGAACCTCGGTGGGCGACTCGAAGAAGTGCAGGAACAGCTTGTGCGGGCGGTCGCCCTGGTCGCGGATGGCCCAGTCCTGCAGCGTGTTCGCGACCATGTCGACCTGCTTGGAGCTGCGACGCGCGATCTCGGAGCCCTCGTCGTAGTCGATGTCTTCGGGATCGACGATGACCTCGATGGTCGGGGAGTGGTCCAGCTCGCGCAGCTCGAGCGGCGTGAACTTGGCCTGCGCGGGACCGCGGCGGCCGAACACGTGCACCTCGACGGCCTTGTTGTTCTTGAGGCCCTCGTAGACGTTCGCGGGGATCTCGGTCGGCAGCAGTTCGTCGCCGGTCTTGGCGAGCACGCGGGCGATGTCGAGCGCGACGTTGCCGACGCCCAGCACGGCCACCTTCTCGGCCTCGAGTGGCCATGTGCGCGGCACGTCCGGATGGCCGTCGTACCAGGAGACGAAGTCCGCGGCGCCGTAGCTGCCGTCGAGGTCGATGCCCGGGATGTTCAGGGCGCGGTCGGCGTTGGCGCCGGTCGAGAAGATCACCGCGTCGTAGAAGCGGCGCAGGTCCTCGAGGGTGATGTCGGTGCCGTAGTCGATGTTGCCGAGCAGGCGGACGGCATCCTTGTCGAGCACCTTGTGCAGCGCCGTGATGATGCCCTTGATGCGCGGGTGGTCCGGTGCGACGCCGTATCGGATGAGGCCGAACGGGGCCGGCATCCGCTCGAACAGGTCGATGCTCACCTCGGTGTCGGACTTCATGAGCGCATCGGCGGCGTAGATACCGGCCGGGCCGGCGCCGACGATGGCCACGCGCAGTGGACGAGTCTGGTCAGTCATCTGAGGCGAACTACCTTTTCGATTGGACGGACGTGCATGGGCTTGCTTGGGCGACAGCGTACGTGCGATTCCGGGTCGAACTGAGTCATACCTAACACTCGGAGGTCGTCCAGCTGCCGTGGGTGGCGGATTCCCTGGAAGGAACCGTCCCCCGACTTCATGCTAGAACCCGAGCTGCGGCGACACCCCACAGTCGAGGTGTGAGCTACCTCCGGGTACCACGCTCTGATTTGGGGGTCACAAATGTGGTTTGTGCCCCGCGCTGTTCGGGACCCGGTCGAGGGCGACCGGCGCGTACGGGAGAAATCGCAGGTATGACCGACCAGCACGAACCGGCCGAGGATCCTTCACGCACGACGATGAAGCCTTTTCTCCTTGCCGTGTCAATAGTCGCGATCGTGATGATCGGAATTATCGTCTCGGCGCTCCTCTCCCCGGCCGAGGAGAACCGGTCCGACACCGACCGACTGAACGCGTCGGCCACCGATTTCGTCCGAGCGGCCAACAACGACGACCCCGAGGGCGTCGACCGGATGGTGTGCGAGGGCTTCGCCACCGACCGCTCGCCCCTGGCCGGCCGCGAGGGCGAGGTGACGGTCGAGGAGGTGTCGAACGCCCAGGTCAACGGTAACGACGCCACCGCGGACGTGCGCATCAACGCGAACGACGGCAAGGGGGCGACGTCGTCGACATGGCAGTTCGTCCAGGGCGACGGCCGCTGGCTCGTCTGCAACTGACGCGACCTCACGCGACTGACGCGCCCGGGTTGCCCGGATCTCGCGTTTCGGGAGATCCACGTGCTACGTCCGTCCCGCCTCTGTGGAAAGCTGGACCGGTGAGCTACGCAGGAGACATTACGCCGCAGCAAGCCTGGGAGCTGCTGCGCGAGCATCCCGACGCCGTGCTCGTGGACGTGCGGACCGACGCGGAATGGCGATACGTCGGTGTGCCCGACACGTCGTCGATCGACCGCCGGACCATGCTCATCGAATGGGTGAGCTACCCCACGGGCGCGCGCAACGAGTCCTTCGTCGACCAGCTCGTCGAGGCCGGGATCACCGGTGGCGTCGACTCGGATGGAACTGTCGGCACCGCCGACGGCGAGTCCTCGCGTCCGGTCATCTTCCTGCGTCGCTCCGGCCAGCGCTCCATCGGTGCGGCCACGGCCGCCACCGCCGCCGGCATCGGGCCGTCGTACAACGTGCTCGACGGGTTCGAGGGCGGTCTCGGTGGCGACGGACGCCGCGGTACCTCGGGCTGGCGGGCCGTGGGCCTGCCCTGGACGCAGTCGTGAGCGCCATCCCGCAGGGCGGGTCCTTCCGCAAGACGCTGCCCGAGTCCGTCCGTCCGGCGACGCTGGGCGTCCGCGGTGGCACGCTGCGTTCCGGATTCGAGGAGACGTCCGAGGCGATCTACCTCAACTCGGGTTTCGTGTACGAGTCCGCCGAGGCCGCCGAGCAGGCGTTCACCGGCGAAGTCGACCACTTCGTCTACTCCCGGTACGGCAACCCCACCGTGAAGATGTTCGAGGAGCGGCTGCGGCTGCTCGACGGGGCCGAGGGCTGCTACGCGACCGCGTCCGGCATGTCCGCGGTGTTCACCGCGCTCGGCGCGCTGCTCGGCAAGGGCGACCGCCTGGTGGCCGCGCGCAGCCTGTTCGGCTCGTGCTTCGTGGTGTGCAACGAGATCCTGCCCCGCTGGGGCGTGGAGACCGTGTTCGTCGACGGTGAGGACCTCGACCAGTGGGAGCAGGCGCTGTCGGTGCCCACCACGGCCGTGTTCTTCGAGACGCCGTCGAATCCGATGCAGACCCTCGTCGACGTCCGCAAGGTGTCGGAGATGGCGCACGCGGCCGGCGCGAAGGTGGTGCTCGACAATGTCTTCGCCACCCCGCTGCTGCAGCGCAGCCTCGACCTGGGTGCCGAGCGTCATCGTGTACTCGGGCACCAAGCACATCGACGGCCAGGGCCGCGTCCTCGGTGGCGCCATCCTGGGCCGAAGGACTACATCGACGGCCCGGTGCAGCAGCTGATCCGGCACACCGGTCCGGCGCTCAGCCCGTTCAACGCACACACCCTGCTCAAGGGGCTCGAGACGATGCCGCTGCGCGTGCGCCACTCGGTGGACAGTGCGCTGCGCATCGCGCAGTTCCTCGAGGCCGAGGCGTCGGTGCGCTGGGTCAAGTACCCGTACCTCGAGTCGCACCCGCAGCACGAGCTGGCGAAGTCGCAGATGAGCGGCGGCGGCACCGTCGTCACGTTCGAGCTCGATTCGGCCGAGGGCGAGGGCAAGAAGCGCGCGTTCGAACTGCTGAACAAGCTGCGCGTCATCGACATCTCGAACAACCTCGGCGACTCCAAGTCGCTCATCACCCACCCGGCCACCACCACGCACCGCGCGATGGGTCCGGAGGGACGCGCCGCGATCGGCCTGTCCGACGGCGTCGTGCGCCTGTCGGTCGGCCTGGAGGATCCGGAGGATCTGCTGGAGGACCTGGCGCAGGCGCTGCGCTGACGCTCACGGGAGGGGTTGGACCATCGACGTAGCACTGCTGGGCACCGGCAGCGCCGACGGATGGCCCAACCCCTTCTGCGTGTGCGCGTCGTGCCGCACCGCCGCCGCGCGCGGTGAAATCCGCGGTCAGACGGCCGCGCTCGTGGACGACGTGCTGCTGCTCGACTGCGGACCGGAGGTCCCGCGGGCGGCCGTGCGCGCCGGACGTCCGCTCGACGCCGTCCGGCACATCCTCTTCACTCACGCCCACCCCGATCACGTGGGTCCGGCGGCCCTGCTGTTCCGCGCGTGGGTGCAGCGCGATCGACCGCTCGACGTCGTCGGCCCGCCCGAGACGCTCGATCTGTGCCGCGACTGGGTGGGCCCGGACGACCCGGTGCGGTTCGTCCCCGTTGCGTCCGGTGACCGGATCACATTGAGCGGTTACACGATTCGTGTACTCGAGGCGGCGCACACCGCGATCCGGGACGGCGACAGCGTGCTGTACGACATCGCCGCGTCCGACGGCGGCCGCCTGCTGTGGCCACCGACACCGGCCCGCTGCCGTCGTCCACCCTCGACGCCGTCCGCGATGCCCGGTACGACGCGGTGTTCCTCGGAGGAGACGTTCGGCACCGCACCGATCTCGGTGCGGGACACCATGATCTGACGACCTTTCCGCGCACGCTGGCCACGCTGCGCGACGTCGGCGCCGTCACCGATGGCACCGACGTCGTCGCCGTGCACCTGAGTCACTACAACCCGCCGACGTCCGAACTCGCGGAGCGCCTGCGGCCGTGGGGCGCGCGGGTCGTCGACGACGGCGTGGTCGTGCGGGTCGGGGAGGTGGCGCCGGCTCGGGGGACGTCGTCGCGCACGCTCGTCCTCGGCGGTGCCCGCGCCGGCAAGTCGACGTACGCCGAGTCCCTGCTGGCCGCCGAACCGCGCGTGACCTACCTCGCGACGGGCGGTGTGCAGGAAGGCGACCCGGAGTGGGCCGAACGGATCGCGCTGCACCGCGCCCGGCGCCCGTCCGGGTGGACCACCGTCGAGACCACCGACGTCGCGGCGGCGCTCGCGGACGCGCGCGACCCCGTGCTGCTGGACTGCCTCGGCACGTGGCTCACCGGCCGCCTCGACCACCACCGGGTGTGGACGGGCGGCGACTGGGGCGCGGTCGACGCCGACGTCGCCGACCTGGTCGCGGCGTGGCGGGCGGCGCGCGTACCGATCGTCGCGGTGAGCAACGAGGTCGGCAGCGGGGTCGTGCCACCGACTCCGGCGGGCCGCCGCTTCCGCGACCTGCTCGGGCGGGTGAACTCCGCGGTGGCGGCCGAGTGCGAGTCCGTCGTGCTGGTGGTCGCGGGGGTGCCGACGCCGCTGCGGTCACGGTCGTCCTGATCGCCCACTCCCGCCTCGCTGCGACGGAATCCCGCGCGCACCCGCAAGGAATGGGAGCTGAGGCCGATTCCCCGCACGCCGGGATCGCGCGGCCTAGCCTTGCAGTCAGGACCGCTGCGGGGCGCGCCCGAATCGAGGTGTTCATGACATCTGTACAGGGTCAGTGTGATTCGGCGTTCGACGGTGTTCGTCAGGTGTTCGAGGAGAGCTTCGAGGACGGGCAGAACCTGGGCGCGGCGGTGGCGGTGTTCGCCGACGGCCGGCCGGTCGTGGACCTGTGGGGCGGAGTCGCCGACCGGAAGACCCGCAGGGAATGGGCATGGGACACCCCGTGCGTGGTGTTCTCGTGCACCAAGGCCGTGACGACGGCGTCGGCGCTGCTGCTCGCCGAACGCGGCTACGTCACGCTCGACGAGCCCGTGGCCTCGTGGTGGCCGGAGTTCGCCCAGAACGGCAAGGCCGACGTCACCGTCGAGCACCTGCTCACGCACCAGGCCGGACTGCCGGCGTTCGACGGCCAGGTTTCGGTGGCACAGGCGGCCGATCCGGTCGCGATGGCGGAACGACTCGCCCGTCAGGCGCCGGAGTGGGAACCTGGGACCGCGCACGGGTATCACGCGCTCACGTTCGGCTGGCTGGTCGGCGAGCTGGTGCGGCGTCACACCGGGATGACGGTGGGGAAGTTCGCGCGCCAGGAGTTCGGCTCGGACCTGTGGATCGGGGCACCGTCCGGGACGATCGCGCGGGCGGCGCGGATCACCGTCCCGCGGCGGGAGAGCCGGCGTCGCCGCTCACCGACATCGCGACCCAGACCCGCATCGGCGCCGCGTACGCGCAGGCGGGCTCGCTGATCTTCCGCGCGACCGCCAATCCGGCTGCGTCGTACAACGATCCGGCGCTCCTCGGCGGCGGCTGGCCGGCCGCGGGCATGGTGACGACCGCCCGCGCACTGGCACTGTTCTATCGGGACCTGGTGCACGGGGTGACGCTGAGCGCCGCGACCCTGCGGAACGCGCTGCGCGAACGCGGTCGGGGGCGGGACCGGGTGCTGCTGACCGACAGCGCCTACGGCCTCGGATTCATGCTCCCCGCACAGAGTTTCGAGCTACCCGAGGTGGCCCGGGCGACCGCGTTCGGGCATCCGGGTGCGGGCGGGGCCGTGGGGTTGGGCGACCTCGAGCACGGGCTCGCGTTCGCGTTCGTCCCGAACCTCAAGCGCGACTACTTCGCCGGTGACCGCCGCGCCCATAGCCTGATCGAGGCCGCGTACGCGGCGATCGGGTGAAACGACCTGTTTCAGAACGGGTTCGCGGTCCGGCCCACCAGGTCGGCCACCGACTCGAGCACCAGCGTCGGCCGGTAGGGGAACGTCTCGACGGTCTCGCGGGTGGAGATGCCGCTGAGCACCAGGATGGTCTGCAGGCCGGCCTCGAGCCCCGACACGACGTCGGTGTCCATCCGGTCGCCGATCATCAGCGTGTTCTCCGAGTGCGCCCCGATGGCGCGCAGCGCCGACCGCATCATCAGCGGGTTCGGTTTGCCCACGTAGTACGGTTCGCGGCCGGTGGCGCGGGTAATGAGCGCGGCAACCGAACCCGTGGCCGGCAGCGACCCCTCGCGGGACGGTCCCGTCGCGTCCGGGTTGGTGGCGATGAAGCGGGCGCCGCGCTCGACCAGGCGGATCGCCGTGGTGATCGCCTCGAACGAGTAGGTGCGGGTCTCACCCAGCACGACGTAGTCGGGATCGTTGTCGGTGAGGACGTAGCCGATCTCGTGCAGCGCCGTCGTCAGACCGGATTCGCCCACCACGTAAGCGCTTCCACCGGGGCGCTGGTTCTTCAGGAAGGTCGCGGTGGCGAGCGCCGACGTCCAGATCGACTCCTCGGGGATGTCGAGACCGCTGCGCAGCAATCGGGCGCGCAGGTCGCGCGGGGTGCGGATGGAGTTGTTGGTCAACACGATGAAGGGGGTCCCGGCCTGCTGCAGTTCGGCCAGGAAGTCATCGGCGCCGGGAATGATGTGTTCCTCGTGGACCAGCACCCCGTCCATGTCCATGAGATAGGTCCAACCGGGGTTCCGCTCGTCGGTGCTCACGACACCAGTATCCGTCATGCCCCGATCGCCGGCCCGATCACCGCCCACGAGTCCTGCATCTCGGCCTCGAACAGGCCCCACGAGTGGCTGCCCTGATTGCGATAGACGACCGTGGCGGGGATCCCGAGCGAGCGCAGTCGCGCGTCCATCACCGCGGTGCAGCCCTGCGTGATCGCCTCCACCACTCCGCCGCCGATCGCCTGCGGGATGGTCAGCAGCGGGTTGTGGTCGTCGATCGGTCCGGGCACACCGGACGCAGCGGACAGGTACAACGCCTTGCCGCGCAACCGTTCCGCCTGCACGACGGGGTCGTGCTGGACCCGCAGCGGACCACCGCTCGGACCCCACATGTTGGCCGCGTTGCCCCCGCCGCGCAGTTCGACCATCGATCGGACCATGGCCTGACCGTTGGGGTCGCTCGTCTGCGCGCACCCGCTGTACGAGCCGACGGCGCGGTAGACGTCGGGCGCCTGGATCGCGAGGTCGAGCACCGGCCCGGCTCCCATCGACACACCGCCGATCGCGTTGACGCCGGTGGTCCCGAACTGCCGGTCGATCACGGGCGGCAGCTCGCGCGTGAGGAACGTCTGCCACTTGTTGCGGCCCAGCACGGGATCGTCGGAGACCCAGTCGGTGTACATCGAGAACTTGCCGCCCACCGGCAGCACCACGTTGACGTGCTTGTCCGCGAAGAACTGCGCGACTTTCGTGTTGTTGAACCACGAGATGCCGTCCTCGCCGCCACCGATCCCGGTCAGCAGGTAGAACGTGGGCGCGGGACCCCCGCCGACGGGGTGGATGACGTCACTCGTGACCACCCGATCCATCGACGGCGAGTACACCGATATCCGTGTCACGCGGTCGCTCACCTGGACGATGCCCGCGACGCTCGACGGTGCGGCGTGCGCGGTGAGCGCCGTACCGACCAGCGAGGCCACCGTCATCCCGACGAGGACGAGTGAACGGAGGATCCGGCGTGCCGTCGCACCGACCGTCGTTCCGGAGCTTCTCATCGCGCACCTCCGGCCGAGTTGGCCTGAATTGCTTTCCGGCTGAATGAAGCTCAGCACAGCATATCCGCGGGACGCCGGGCGGGGGAGCGGATCGCGGACGCGCCGGGCCCGCGTGTCGACAATCCCGCCGGTTGAGTCTTGGATGTCTGTATGGATGTCGATCGAATCCCGGATCCGGTCCGCGTGATGGCCGGATTCGTCGCGGTGCTCGGCGACGGCGCGCGGCGGGCGGCGACCACGACGCTGGACGTGGCGTCGCGCTTGCCCGTTGTCGGGCCCGGCCTCGCAGCGCTGGATGCGCGCGGTGCCGAGACCCTGAAGGTGGCGGACGCCGTCACCGATCGGCTGCTGCGACTGGTCCTTCGCCGAGTGGTGGCGGCCGCGTTGGCGGAGGTGGACATCACGACCGTGGTGCGCGATCACGTCGACCTCGACGCGATTGCCGAGGGCATCGACGTCGAGCGGATCGTCGACCGGGTGGACATCGAGCACATCGTGGATCGGGTCGACGTCGACGCGATTGCGGCACGGGTGGACATCGCGCCGATCCTCGATCGCGTGGACGTGAACGACGTCGCCGGCCGGGTGGACGTCGAGCGGATCGTCGACCGCGTCGACGTCGATGCGATTGCGGCACGGGTGGACATCGGGCGAATCGTGGATCGCGTCGACATCGACGCGATCGCCGCAAAGGTGGACGTGGACGCGGTGATCGAACGGATCGACCTGGTCGGGCTGTCCAACGAGGTCATCGACGGCGTCGACCTGCCGCGGATCATCCGCGAATCGACGAGTTCGATGTCGACCGAGGCGGTGCGCGGTGCGCGGACGCAGGGCATGGCAGCCGACGACGCCGTCGCGGGCTTCGTCGGACGGCTGTTCGGCCGCGAAAGCGGTGACTCGTGACCGATGTTCGGCAGTCGGCGCCGCCTCACCGCCCCGCCGGCATCGTCACCCGCAGTCTCGCGGCCCTCATCGACATCGGTGTCGTGCTCTTCCTGATGGGCGTGATCTACGCGGCTCTCGTCTTCGCCCGGTTGTTGTTCTCGCCGCAGGAGTTTCGATTCCCGCACACGCAGCTTCTGCTGTCGATCACCACCTTCCTCGGGCTGTCGGTGCTCTACCTGACGGTGTGCTGGGCAACCAGTGGGCGGACGGTCGGCGCGGTCGCGATGGGTCTGCGTCTGGTCAGTCGTAACGGCCGACTGGTCCGGCTGCCGCGGTGCGCGCTCCGTGCGGTGCTGTGTGTGCTCTTCGGATTCGGGCTGTTCTGGGCCGCCGTCGATGTGCGCCGCAGATCCCTCCAGGACATCCTGCTGCGTACGTCCGTCGTCTACGACTGGACACCCGCCCCGGATCTCGTCGAACACGATCTCGCGCACCCCACCGACCACGACCGGTGAGAGGGGGCTGTAGCCCGAGAGTGACGCGGGGCATACTCGAAGCCAATCGAATCGGGTAGACGATCGGAGAACCGGTGGTACAGGGACTGAAGTTGGGTTTGAAGGCGTCCGCGGAGCAGTTCGGCCCGCGCGACCTCGTCGAGCTGGGTGTGATGGCCGAGGAGCACGGCCTCGACAGCGTCACCGTCAGCGACCACTTCCAACCGTGGCGGCACAACGGCGGCCATGCGCCGTTCTCGATCGCGTGGATGACGGCGGTCGGTGAGCGCACGCAGCGTCTGCAGCTGGGCACGTCGGTGATGACCCCGACGTTCCGCTACAACCCGGCGGTGGTGGCGCAGGCGTTCGCGACGATGGGCTGCCTGTACCCGGGGCGCGTGATGCTCGGTGTCGGCACCGGCGAGGCGCTCAACGAGATCGCCACCGGTTTCAAGGGCGAGTGGCCGGAGTTCAAGGAGCGGTTCGCGCGTCTGCGTGAGTCGGTGCAGTTGATGCGCGACCTGTGGACCGGCGACCGCGTGGACTTCGAGGGCGAGTACTACAGCACCAAGGGTGCGTCGATCTACGACGTCCCCGAGGGCGGCATCCCGGTCTACATCGCGGCCGGTGGTCCCGTCGTCGCTCGCTACGCGGGCCGCGCGGGCGAGGGTTTCATCTGCACGTCCGGTAAGGGCATGGACCTGTACACCGAGAAGCTGATCCCGGCGGTGAAGGAGGGTGCCGAGAAGGCGGCCCGCAACTTCGCGGACATCGACCGGATGATCGAGATCAAGATCTCGTACGACACCGATCCCGAGGCCGCGCTGGAGAACACCCGGTTCTGGGCGCCGCTGTCGCTCACACCCGAGCAGAAGCACAGCATCGAGGACCCGATCGAGATGGAGGCCGCGGCGGACGCGTTGCCGATCGAGCAGGTCGCCAAGCGGTGGATCGTCTCCTCGGATCCCGACGAGGCCGTCGCGATGATCAAGCCGTACCTCGACGCGGGCCTCAACCACCTGGTGTTCCACGCGCCGGGTCACGACCAGAAACGGTTCCTCGACCTGTTCGAGCGCGACCTCGCACCGCGTCTGCGCGCGCTGGCCTGATGCCGGTTCGCCCGGAACCTCCAACTAGGCTCGTTCCCATGGAAGCCAGCGAGGAAGTCCGGGCCGCGGCACGCCGAATCGGTGACGTATTCGGCGTGCCGCCGCAGGTGTTGCGGTTCCGGGCGCCGGTCGATGCGGACGACGACGGCGAGGAGCCGCACGAGGTGTCGATCGCGGTCGGCGACGGGTGCCCCGGCCCGGGCTACGCGTCCTACGCGACACTGGACATGGCTCGGTTCCCGACCAACGTCACCACCGACGACGGCCGTCCGATTCGCACCGAGCTGATCACCGTCGGCCGCGCCGGCTACCGCCTTCTCTCCGACGTCCTCGCCCAGTGCGCGTTCCAGGTCGCGGCCGGGTCCCTGCACGTCACCCCGAACACCATCGTTCCCAACGCTGTTCATGCAGCCGATCCGGGCCGTTCCACCCGGCACGTGCTGCTGGTCGTCCCGTTCATCTGGTCGGCGCTCGAGATCCTCGTCGAACGGGACGAGGACGTGACCACCTGGCTGCAGGCGGTGCCGATCACGGACTCCGAGTTGCAGTTCGCTTCCCGGTTCGGGACCGACGAACTGTTCACCCGACTCGAATCGGCGGGCGCCGACGTGTCCGACATCGATCGCGCCTCGGTGGTCTGATCCCCGGTGACGGCCGAATGCCACATACGTCCAGTCCAACTGAACGTGTGTGACATTCGGCCAATGCTGGCTGAGACCGCTCAGCGGCGGGTGAGGGCGAACATCCGGATGTCGCGGTCCGTGCGGCCCTGGTAGACGGCGTAGGCGCCCGCCAGTTCGACGAATTGCTTGTACAGCCGGTCCTTCTCCTCGCCGGTGACCTGGGCGGCGAGGACCGGGATGTCGCTTCCTGCCATCGTCACGCTCGCCTCGGGTTGCGCCAGCAGGTTCGACGTCCATGCCGGGTGGTGGTCCTGGCCGAAGTTGCTGCCCACGACCACCAGTCGATCGCCGTCGCGGAGGTACAGGAGCGGGCTGGTGCGTCGCTGCCCGGACTTGCGGCCGACGGTGTTCAGCAGGACCGTCGGTGCCCCGATCGGGCCGAGGACGGTGAACCGGCCCTCGCTGCGCTCGAGAAGCCGCCGGTCCACGCCCGCGAGCTTGCGGATGGTCCACGAACCCAGCGTGGTCGACGCGAACGCGATGCCGGGCCGGCGCAGGATGCTGTTCTCCGAACCCCAGCGGACGTCCGGGAATGACGAGTCGCTCATGAACGCCGATTATGCGCGATCGTCACTAGGCTGTCGCTCATGGCTGATTCGGCACCGTGTCGAGCGTCTACATCGCCTCACCCGAGGGGGACACCGGCAAGTCCACGGTGGCGCTAGGTGTGGTGCAGATGCTGTGCGCGTCCACCGCCCGGGTGGGGTGTTCCGCCCGATCGCGCGGTCGACCGACGAGACCGATCACATCCTGGAACTGCTGATCGACCACACCACCGCCGACCTGAGCTACGACCAGTGCATGGGCGTGACGTACGAGCAGGTCCACTCGGACCCGGACGGGGCGCTCAGCGAGATCGTGTCCCGGTACCACCAGGTGGCCGAGCAGTGCGACGCCGTCGTGATCGTGGGCAGCGACTACACCGACGTCGCCAGCCCCAGCGAACTCGGCTACAACGCGCGCATCGCGGCCAACCTCGAGGCTCCGGTGCTGCTGACGTTGCGCGGTGCTCACCGCAGCCCGCACGAGGTGGCCCAGCTGGCGAACCTGTGCACCGCGGAACTCGCTGCGCAGCACGCGCATCTGGTCGCGATAGTGGTGAATCGCTGCGATCCGGACCGGCTGGAGGAGTACGCCGCGGCCCCCGAGGCGTCCGGAGTGCCGGTGTGGAGCCTGCCGGAGATCCCGTTGCTGATCGCGCCCACGGTCGCCGAGCTCCTGACGGCGGTCGACGGCGAACTGTACTGCGGTGACAAGGCGTTGTTGCAGCGCGAGGCGTTGGAGGTGACCGTCGGCGCGATGACCGCCGAGCACATCCTCGAGCGGATCAAGGAGGGATCGCTCGTGATCGTGCCGGGGACCGGTCCGACGTCCTGCTCGCCCTCGTGAACGCTCATGACGCGCAGGGATTCCCGTCGTTGTCGGGCATCGTCATGAGCGGCGGGATCGAGCCGCACCGATCGGTGGCGCGTCTGATCGACGGTCTGAGTCCGCGGCTGCCGATGCTGGCCACGCACTTCGATTCCTTCGACACCGCCAACATCGCGGCACAGACCCGCGGCCGGGTCTCGGTGGGCTCGCTGCGCAAGATCGACACCGCGCTCGCGCTGATGGAGCGGAGAGTGGACGCGCCCACGCTCATCGAACGGTTGCAGGTGAAGCTGCCGTCGGTGGTGACACCGCAGATGTTCGAGTACCAGTTGCTCGATCGGGCACGGGCCGAGCGCAAGCGGATCGTGCTGCCGGAGGGTGACGACGACCGGATCCTGCGCGCGGCGGGGCGTCTGCTCCGTCGTCGGGTGGTCGACCTCACGATCCTCGGCGACGAGTCGAGCGTCCGCGCCCGCGCCGCGGAGCTCGGTGTGGACCTCTCGTCGGCGACGGTGCTGGATCCGAAGCGATCTGACTACCTCTCGGAGTTCGCCGCCGAGTACGCGAGGATCCGGGCCCACCGCGGCATGACGATCGAGCGGGCGCGCGAGATCATGGGTGACATCTCGTACTTCGGAACGATGATGGTGTACAAGGGGATCGCGGACGGCATGGTGTCCGGGGCCGCGCACACCACCGCGCACACGATTCGGCCGTCGCTCGAGATCATCAAGACGCAACCGGGTGTGTCGACGGTGTCGAGCGTCTTCCTGATGCGTCTCGCAGACCGGGTGTTGGCGTACGGGGACTGCGCCGTCGTGCCGGATCCGACGGCGGAGCAGCTGGCCGACATTGCGATCTCGTCGGCCGAGACCGCGGCCAGGTTCGGGATCGATCCGCGGATCGCGATGCTCTCCTACTCGACGGGTGAGTCCGGAACCGGCATCGGTGTGGACAAGGTGCGCACTGCGACCGCGCTGGTGCGTGAGCGGCGACCGGATCTGTTGGTGGAGGGTCCGATCCAGTACGACGCGGCCGTCGAGCCGACGGTCGCGCACACCAAGCTCCCGGACTCACAGGTGGCGGGGCGGGCGACGGTGTTCGTGTTCCCGGACCTCAACACCGGCAACAACACGTACAAGGCGGTGCAGCGCAGCGCCGGCGCGGTCGCGGTCGGTCCGGTGCTGCAGGGGTTGAACAAACCGGTGAACGACCTGTCCCGCGGCGCGCTGGTGCAGGACATCGTCAACACCGTCGCGATCACCGCGATCCAGGCCCAGGACGTTCCCGTGAAAGTGGTGCAGAAGTGACCGAACCGGTTGTGCTGGTGATCAATTCGGGTTCGTCGTCGATCAAGTTCCAGCTCGTCCACCCGAGGGTGGGTGACGCCGTCGGGTCGGGGCTCGTCGAACGGATCGGGGAGTCGTCGGGCCGCATCGTCTACCACTACCCCGGGGGTGTGGTCGAGCGTGAACTCGTCATCCCCGACCACACTGCCGGGCTGCACGCCGCGGAGGACGTCATCGCCGAGGCCGGGCGCTCCCTCGGCGACTGGGGCGTCGTGGCGGTGGGTCACCGCGTCGTGCACGGCGGTCCGGTGTTCCGGGAGCCGACCCTCGTCGACGACGAGGTCGTCACCGAATTGCGCCGGCTGTCGCCGCTGGCACCGCTGCACAACCCGCCGAACGTCGTCGGGATCGAGGTGGCACGCCGACTCCTGCCCGGCGTCCCGCACGTCGCGGTGTTCGACACCGCCTACTTCCACACGCTGCCGGAGGCCGCCGCCACCTACGCGATCGACGCGGAGGTCGCGCGCGCGAACGGGGTGCGCCGCTACGGCTTCCACGGGACGTCGCACGAGTACGTGAGCGAGCGGGCCGCCGCGTTCCTGGACCGCGACTACCGCGAGCTGGACCAGATCGTCCTCCACCTCGGAAACGGCGCGTCGGCCGCGGCGATCCAGGGTGGGCGCGCCGTCGACACGTCGATGGGCATGACACCGCTGGAGGGACTGGTGATGGGCACCCGCAGCGGGGACCTGGATCCCGGCGTGATCCTGCACCTGAACCGGAACGCCGGCATGAAGGGCGACGAACTCGACGACCTCCTCAACCGGCACTCCGGGCTGAAGGGACTGTGCGGTGAGAACGACTTCCGGGCACTGCGGCAGATGGTCGCCGACGGCGACCCCGCGGCCAAGCTCGCGTACGACGTCGACGTGCACCGGCTGCGTCGGTACATCGGGGCGTACCTCGTGGAGTTGGGCGGCGTGGACGTCATCACCTTCACCGGCGGCGTGGGCGAACATGATGTGGACGTGCGCCGCGATGCCCTTGCCGGACTGGGCCGCCTCGGTATTGTGGTCGACGACACACGCAACGCATCGTCGGTGACCGGCGAGCGGCGGATCAGCGCCGACGACTCCGCCGTGCAAGTCCTGGTGGTCCCCACCAACGAGGAGCTCGCCATAGCACGTAAAGCGATCGCGCTGGTCTGATCCGGGAAGAAGTGTCACTCGGCGCGGGGGATCGGGACCTTAGGCCCTCGCCGCGGAGCCCTCGGAAGTCCGACTATTCCGGGTATGGTTGCCAACCCCGAGATCGATCTCGCTCCACCCCGAACGCTGACAGCGTCCCGGCCGGCTCCCTCCGGCCACGGACGCAAGGGCTCGTTCATCTACAAGATGATCACGACCACCGACCCCAAGGTGCTCGGGATCATGTACCTGGTCACCGCGTTCGCGTTCTTCCTCGTCGGTGGCCTCATGGCGCTGCTGATGCGCAGCGAGTTGGCGATCCCGGGTCTGCAGTTCCTGTCGAACGAGCAGTTCAACCAGCTGTTCACGATGCACGGCACGATCATGCTGCTGCTGTACGCGACCCCGGTCGTGTTCGGCTTCGCGAACTACATCGTCCCGCTGCAGATCGGCGCGCCGGACGTCAGCTTCCCGCGGCTCAACGCGCTGAGCTACTGGTTCTACCTGTTCGGTGGTCTGATCGCGATGGCCGGCTTCATCACCCCCGGTGGTGCCGCCGACTTCGGGTGGACCGCCTACGTGCCGCTGTCGAATGCGGTGCACACGCCGGGCGTCGGCGCGGACCTCTGGATCATCGGCCTGGCACTCGGCGGTGTCGGCACGATCCTCGGTGCGGTCAACTTCATCACCACGATCGTGTGCCTGCGTGCCCCCGGCATGACCATGTTCCGGATGCCGATCTTCGTGTGGAACATCCTCATCACGTCGCTGCTGATCCTGCTGGTGTTCCCGCTGCTCGCGGCGGCACTGATCGGACTCTGGGTGGACCGGCACCTCGGTGCTCACCTGTTCGACCCGGCCACCGGCGGAGTCATGTTGTGGCAGCACCTGTTCTGGTTCTTCGGTCACCCCGAGGTGTACGTCATCGCGCTGCCGTTCTTCGGTATCGTCTCGGAGATCTTCCCGGTCTTCTCGCGTAAGCCGATCTTCGGCTACAGCGGCCTGGTGTACGCCACCATGGGCATCGCGGCCCTGTCGATCGCGGTGTGGGCGCACCACATGTACGCGACCGGCGCCGTGCTGCTGCCGTTCTTCTCGTTCATGACGTTCCTCATCGCGGTCCCGACCGGCGTGAAGTTCTTCAACTGGATCGGCACCATGTGGCGCGGACAGTTGACGTTCGAGTCGCCGATGCTGTTCGCGATCGGCTTCCTCGTGACGTTCATCTTCGGTGGCCTCTCGGGCGTTCTGCTCGCGAGCCCGGCGCTCGACTTCCACGTCACCGACACATATTTCGTGGTCGCGCACTTCCACTACGTGCTCTTCGGCACCATCGTGTTCGCCACCTACGCGGGCATCTACTTCTGGTTCCCGAAGATGACCGGCCGCATGATGGACGAGCGCCTCGCCAAGTGGCACTTCTGGACCACCCTGATCGGCTTCCACAGCACGTTCCTCGTCCAGCACTGGCTGGGCGCCGAGGGCATGCCGCGTCGCTACGCCGACTACCTGCCCACCGACGGCTTCACCACGCTGAACACGATCTCCACGGTCGGCTCGTTCATCCTCGGTGCCTCGACGCTGCCGTTCCTGTGGAACGTCTTCAAGAGCTACCGCTACGGGCAGATCGTGACCGTCGACGATCCGTGGGGCTACGGCAACTCGCTCGAGTGGGCCACCAGCTGCCCGCCGCCGCGGCACAACTTCACCGAGCTGCCCCGGATCCGTTCGGAGCGACCCGCGTTCGAGCTGCACTACCCGCACATGGTCGAGCGCATGCGTGAGGAGGCACATGTGGGGCTCGGGCACACCAAGGGCAAGGCCGTGGAGCTGAAGCAGGAAACGACGGTCTGACGATGGACGACGGCACGCGGTACCGCGACTGGATGGCCCACGCGCCGAGCGTGGACGTCCGCCCCGAGCCTGGACGGATGCTGGCGCCGCTGCTCACCGTGGCACTGACATTGGCGACCCCGTTGGTGCTCCCGATCCCGGTGGCGGTCGTGCTGATCCTCGCGGCCCTCGCATGGGTCGGGGCGCGAATCAAGGAGTCCGGCAGCGGGAGTCGTCGCGGTGCCGCGCTCAGAACAGGCTGCGAGGCCGCACCGCGTTCGCGAGGTCCACGAGCGTGTAGCGGTGGGTCGCGGTAGGCGCTCCGCGCGCCATCGCTCGTAGCGCGGACTCGGTTCCCGCACGCAGGCCGCGCTCGGTGAAGGGGACACCGAGCAGCGGCTCGCGTGCCGTGGCGGGGCGTGCCCGGCGAGTAGCCACTGCAGTGCCGTACCGAGAACCACCGTCCGCATCTGCGGGGCGCGGATCTCGGTGCGGGGCAGGGCTTCCACTCGTCGGGCACACTCGCGTAGCGTGTCCTCGCTGATGTCGCCGATCGGCCTGACCGACAGGTGCGTCAGGACCGCCGTCATGCGGGCGGCGCCGTAGCTGCGGGAGCCGGCCGGGACCTGGTCCAGCGCGCCGACGGCGCCGCGGACGTCGCCGTCGGCCGCGAGTCGTCGGGCCAGGCCGAACGCGGCGCTGACGATGTTCCGGTCCATCCGCCACACCGTCCGGTAGAACTCGAGCGCGGGTAGACGCCACCGGTCGATCCCGGGTTCGTTGCTGTGCTCGAGGAGTAGTTCGGCGGCGGCGCCCATCGCCAGCTGTGGGGAGATCTCACCCGGCAGCGCGGTGTGGACGTTGTCGAACGATATGTAGGCGGAAGCCAATTCGTTCCGGATCAGTGCGGCGATGCCCCGGTACCATTCGATTCGCCAGTCGTTCGGATAGGCCGTCGCCAACGGGCGCAGCAACCGACGCGCACTGTCCGCGTCACCGAGGTCGAGGTGCGCTCGAACCTCGGCGAGGAGCAGCTCCAGGGATTCCGGGGTGTCCCGGTCGAGACTCTCGCGGGCCCGGTCGAGGACGTCGAGCGTCAGCTGGGGATCGCTGTGTGCGGCCGCGTTCACCACGGGCGCTCCGGGATCGTCGGGATCGACCAGCGGCACCGCGAGGGCCTGGGCCACCTTCTGCGGATTCAGAGTCCGGTCGCGTTCGATACCGTCGGCGAAAACGTCTGTCTGCTCGACGAACTCGTCGGCGCCGAACATCGCGCGCTGGCGCGTGAAGACCGTCGACAGGATCGGATGTTCCTCGTCGGACTGGCGCGAGACGATCTCGCGCAGCACTCCGGTGAGCTGCCCCGTCATCTCGGTGGCGGACCGGAACCGCCGGTCGGGGTCGGAAGCGGTGGCCCGCAGCAGCAGCCGACGGAAGGAGTCGTATCGGGCGAGTAGCGGTGCCTTCGCCGGCGTCGGAAGCCCGTCGGCATAGCGTCCGTTCCTGGTCGGCAGGTCGAGGGTGAGCACCGCGAGAGTTCGTCCGACGGTGTAAATGTCGGACGCGACGGTCGGCCCGGTCTCGGTGATCTCCGGCGCCTGGAACCCCGGGTGCCGTACAAGTAGCCATAGCTCTCGAGCGGCGCCACGGCCCCCAGGTCGATCAGCTTGAGCTGCACGTCGGTGACCATGATGTTGTCGGGCTTGAGATCGTTGTAGGCCAGGCCCATCGAGTGCAGATACTCCAGGGCGGGCAGGATCTCGAGGATGTAGGCGATGGCCTGTTCCACCGGCAGGCGCTCGGGACGCTTGCATGCCGAGAGGATTCCGCGCAGCGAACTTCCGCCCACGTACTCCATCACCAGGTAGCCGGCGGGCGGTGAACCCTCCTTCTGGTACTCGACGAAGTTGTAGATCTCGACGATGCTCGGGTGTCTCACCTCGGCGAGGAACTGACGCTCCGCGGCGGCTACCGCATGCGCCTCGGCGTCGCCGAGTTGCAGCAGACCCTTCAGGACCACCCAGCGGTTGTCGACGTTGCGGTCGATCGCCAGGTAGATCCAGCCCAGACCCCCGTGCGCGATGCACCCCTGTACCTCGTACTGACCGGCGATCACCATGCCGGGCGACAGCAGTGGGGAGAACTCGAATCGGGCCCCACAGTGGGGCAGATGCCGGACGTGGCACCGGGGCCGTCCTTCGTCGAGCGGCCGACCGGGTTGTTGCACTTCCAGCAGAACCGCTTGCGTTCGGGTACTCGCGGATCGCTGAGGATCACCGACTGGGGTTGCCGCACCGGAACCGGCGGCACCTCGACCAATCCGCCGCCGAGCACGCGGCGGGTGCGGGTGCGCTGGGTACGCGCCCGCCGTCCGGTGGTGGGCATCACCTCCTGTGCTGCGGTCGCCATCGGGTCGTCGTCCGACATCGCGGCACGGGTGCGTGCGAAGTCACCGGTATCGCCGGTGCCGTGTTCTTCGGCGTCCTTTCCCGTCATGCATCCTCCGTTCCTTCCACCCGTCAGTCCCGGTACGTCGCCGGCGGCGGTCCCGGTGAGGGGCCCAGTTCGGAGAGCCATCGGTCGTAGATCCTCACCCACGTGCCGTCCGCGCGGATCCGTTCGAGGGTGCCGTTCACGAACCGCACCAGATCGTCCTTGTCCTTTGCGATGCCGATTCCGTATGGTTCCGGTCCCAGACTGGGGCCGACGAACCTCAGGTAGGGGTCCTGCGTTTTCATCCCCGCGAGCAGCGTGTCGTCGGTGCTGACCGCGTCGACCTGGCGCTGCTGCATCATCACGAGGCAGTCCGACCACGTGGGGACCGAGATCACCGTGGCGTCGGGAGCGACGTTGCGGATGCGGTCGAGGGAACGCGTGCCCTTCGTCATGCAGATCCGTTTCCCACCGAGATCGTCGACGCCGGTGATGGGGGAGTCCGTCATCACGAGGATCCGCTGGTGCGCCTCGTAGTACTCGGTGGAGAAGTCCACGTGCTGCCGCCGTTCGCACGTGATGCTCATGGTGCGGGCGACGATGTCCACCTTCCCGTCCTGCAGCGCCTCTTCGCGTTCGGCCGACGTGAGGATCCGCAACTCCACCTTGTCGGGACTGCCCAGCAGGTCGCGGGCAATTTCCCGGGCGACGTCGACGTCGAATCCCTCGATGCCGCCGGTGGCAGGGTTCCGGAAGCTCATTGGGTTGCTTCCGGTGTCCACTCCGACGACGAGTCGACCGCGAGCCCGGATCGCGTCGAGTGTCGGCCCCGTCGGTACCTCGCCGGGCGGGAACGGGCGCAGGCTCGCGGTGGGATCGCCGCACTCCATCGGTGTGGGCACGGGCGCCGACGTCACGACCGACGCGCCGTGCGGCAGGGGTGCCACGCTGTACGTCTCGCTCGGCGGCAGCGTGTACGGCCCCGGCGGCTCCGTGCAGCCCGCCACGGTCGCAGCGGTGACCCCGACGGCTACCGCGGCCGTCGCGAGCAGCCGGCGTCCGATCACTGGTACTCCCGCAATCGGGGCCACAGGCCCAGCGGGATGCCGACGGCCGCCACGACCGTGATCACCACCGCGCCGGGGCCGAGCGCGGAAAGCACCCTCGACGACTTGGCGATGTCGTTGCGCAGCTCGCTGCGGGCGCTGTCGGCACCGTCGGACAACGCGCTGTCGACGATGCCGAACTGCGTTGCGCTCGAAGCGGGATCGGTGCCCACAGCGGTCATCGCCGCCGCATTCCAGTCACCCGCCTCGAGGGCGGCGTTCATCCGTTGATGCGCTGCCGTCCACCCGTCCAGGCCCTGGCTTGCCCTGTGTACGTCGTCCGCGCCGACGGCGGCGGAATAGCCGCCCAGCAGGTTACGCAGCTCGTCGGTGTCGTCGACGAAGACCTGTCCGTGTTGTTCCTTCTCGTCGCGACGGACCAGTTGCAGGATCTCCTGGGTCCGGGCCTGCTGCGCGAGGATGCGCGCCGACGCGAACGTCGACAACGGCGTCGACCCCTGCCGCACGGCGCGGTGCGCCGACGTCGCGGACACGATGCCGGCCACGAGCATCCACACGAGCAGCGCGGTCATCGCGGCGGTCGTGAACAGCAGGCCGGCGTTGAACGTACGACGGGTCCGCCGAGACATCACCACCTGCGTCGCGACGAGCGCGACCAGCAGCGCCACGAGCAGTCCGATCGCGAACCACGGCGGCCGGGCGAACCCCGTCTGGGGAGCGAGCGATGCGTCGGCACGTTCGGTGTGCAGAGCCTGAGCGAGCGGAAGCAGGTTCGTCTGCATCAGCGACGACGCCTCCGCGAGGTACGCCGTGCCGACCGGGTTGCCGCTCCGGTTGTTCGCGCGGGCCGTCTCCACCAGCCCCGTGTACACCGGTAACTGTGTCGCGATCTGGGTGATGAGCTGTCGTCCCGGATCGTCACCGGGCAGCCCGTCGGCCGTCGCGACCAGTTCGGCGGCCGCGGTCCCGATCGCCTGCGAGTAGCGTTCCCGGGCCTGGCTCGGTTCGACGCCGCCGGACAGGAACGCCGTCGCGGCGGCGGCGTCGGCGACGGACAACGACGAATACAGATTCTGGGACGACCGGGCGAGCGGTTCGGTCGTGGACAGCAGGACGTCGATCTGGTGCTTGCGGTCGCTCGCGACAGCCGAGGTGATCAGTCCCGCGGCCAGCGTGCCGAGGAGCAGCGCGACGCCGACCGCGAGTAGCCGCGCAGGTGTCGATCGAAGCAGGTCACGCGGGGCGATCTGGCGCGCACGGACGATGCCGAACGTCGTCGCCGCCATGCTGCTGGTCTGCTTCTGCGCGGGCGTCGGCGTATCTCCCGACGTCTTCGTATCCGGCACTGCCACGGCATGTCCTCGTTCGCCGTCGGACTGGTTCGAGGCCTCGGTACTGCCGAGCATAAGCCGCAGCGGCAGGTTGTTCCTCCGATTCGTGATGTCGCGGGGAATACTGTGGGGACAGGTGAGCGGCTCGGCGGACAGGGCAGGTGAGAGGCACTCCATGCGCGGTGACGGAGACGGTTGGGCGACGACCCCCGACGGGGTTCGGCATCGGGGCCGGCACGGCGCGGCGGGTCTGTTGTTGCGTGCCCCGCTGACGGACGGCTCCGCCGCGGTCCTGCTGCAGCATCGGGCTGCGTGGAGTCACCAGGGCGGCACGTGGGCCCTGCCCGGTGGCGCACGCGACAGCCACGAGACGACGATCCATGCCGCGGTCCGCGAGGCGCAGGAGGAAACCGGAATCGACTCGGGGTCGGTGCACGTGCGCACCGAGCGGGTGACGGCCACCGTCGCCGGCGGTTGGACGTACACGACGGTCGTCGCCGACGCGGAGAAGCCGCTGGCGCTGGTCCCGAACGGGAGAGCACCGAACTGCGCTGGGTACCCGAGTCCGACGTCGAGCGCATGCCGCTGCATCCCGGGTTCGCCGCGGCGTGGCCGGCGCTGCGGACCACCGAGGTCCGGGTTCTGCTCGACACCGCGAACGTGCTCGGCTCGCGGCCCGACGGTTGGTGGCGTGATCGTGCGGGCGCGACGACGGAACTGCTGGACCGGCTCGCGCAGGTGCTGCCGCGGACGATCGAGCTGCCCGGCGGTGGTTTCGGTTGGTTACCGCGCATCGAGGCGGTGCTCGAGGGCCGGGCCCGCGCCGCGGGACACGTCGACGCGCGGATCCCGGTTCATACCGCGTCCGGCAGCGGTGACGACGAGGTGGCCCGGCTGGCCGCGACCGACGGCGCCCTCACCGCCGTCGTCACCGCCGATCGCGGACTACGCGGCCGGCTGCCGGAATCGGTGCTGACGCTGTCGCCGTCGACGGTGCTCGCCTGGTTGGACTGAGCCGGAAGTCAGCCGCGTTCGAGAAGGAAACGGCGACCGGCGATCTCGGTGGGCCGGATCTCCACGAAGTTGTACTTCTCGGTCGGTACCCACGACCGCAGGTCGAGTTCCTCGGCCGCGTTGATCTCGTCGAACCGGACGAGTGTGCGCGCGATGCCGCGAACCAGGATGCTCCACGCGGACGTCGTGTCGGCGTGGTCCACCTGGAAGGTGACCATCGGCTTGAGCTTGAGCTCGGTGAGCTTGTCACCCTCCGCGCTGCGGAAGTAGAGCTTGCCGTCGTTCACCACGTAGTTGACGGGATAGACGTCGGGCTGGTCGCCGCTGACGAGGATGAGCCGTCCGAGGCGCTCGGTGGCCAGCAGGTCCAACGCCTCCTGCTCGGTGAGCGCGGTGACGGGGGTGGTCCGGTCCGGCATGTCTGCTCCGATCCTCGATGAGCCTTCACCTCCGACTCTGCCCCCGGGGCCCGCTCGTGCCACAAGGTTCGGGTGTGAGCTGTGCGTCACCGCGGGCTGTGCAGGATGCGGCGCAGCTGTCGCGCCTGAGCGGCGAGTTCGCCGTCGGTGGTGAACAGTTCGGTCTCGTCGACGCACTCGTCGGATGTCCACCACACCGTGCGGTGGCGCAGTCGATGCCACGGTCCGGTGGGCGAGACGGCGGCGGGGGCGAAGTGCGTCGTCAACTCGACGGTCGGGATCGGTACCGGCGCAGTGCGTGTCGCGAACAGTCCCGGCGGCATCGCGTCGAGCAGGATCGCGGCGCGTTCGACACCGGTGAACTCCGACCCGGGCCGCAGCCGGATCCACACGTCGAACTCTGGATCCGGTCCGCCCGCGAACGGGCGCGCCGCGTTGATCGGACGGATGTCGAGGTGCTGCGAGAACGGCACGAAGTCGATCGGAATATCCAGTCCCGCAAGACTGTCCGGGTCGACGACCGCCTCGATCGACGGTGCGCGCCGGGCGGCGGCGACACCTCGTGACAGGCGGACCAACCCCATCGCGGCGGTGCCGGCGCGGACCTCCACACCCGGTGAGCGTCCCGTCGGCCCCGGATGCGCGGTCATGTCGATCGGGCCGGGGCGCAGCGGGGCGTAGAAGTGTGCGGTGGCGGCGGCGGGAACGGCGCCGGTCGCGGCGGCCGCGGCTCGCAGCATCGCCGCGAGCACCATGCCGCCGTGGATGCCGTCGAAGGCACGCCAAGTGTCGTCGAACCTCGTGGGGAAGGGGCCGAGTGTCGTGGTCATGACGAGAACTCCTGTGTAGTAACGGTTTGCGGGGACTCGGGAGCGGTGGACGGTGCGGTGGATCGGGCGACATCGCGAGCGCGGTGACGGCCCCGACGGCGGCGAGGGCGGCGATGGTCCACCACGCGGCGGTGAAGTCGGCCGCGGCGAGCACGGCGACGAGGATCGCGATACCCAGAACACTGCCGAGCTGGCGGCTGGTGTTGACGACCGCGCTGCCGGTGGCGCCCTGTGCGGGCGGCAGCGTCGCGGTCGCGGTCGACAGGATGGTCGGCAGCGCGAGCCCGACACCTGCGCCGGCGATCAGCCATCCGGGAAGCAGACCCGTCGCGTAGTTCGGTTCGGTGTGGACACTCGCGAGGATGAGCACCGTGCCGGCGCCCCACAGTGCACTGCCGAGACCGGCCACGACGCCGGGCGGCAGGCGTCGGCCGAGAACCTGTCCGATGATCGCGAAGACCGGGACCAGCAGGGGGCCGGGCGCCGCCGCGAGACCGGTGCGCAGGGCCGAGTACCCCCACTGGGTCTGCATCCACAGAATGTTCGCGAGCAGGCCGGCGGCGAACGACGCACTGAACGCGACGGCGGTGACGTTGGACCACGCGAACGGGCGCACCCGCAGCAACTCCGGGTCGAGCAGCGGATTGTGGTGGCGCGTCGTGCGCCGGGCGAACCATGCCAGCGCCAGGACTCCGACGGCCGCGGCGACCAGTGTGCCGGAGTGCGTCCATCCCCAGTCGGGGCCCTGCACCAACGCCAGCGACACCGCACCGAGACCGACCGCGAGCAGACCCGCACCGGGAAGGTCGACATCGGCGGGGTGCGGATCTCGGGACTCGGGCACGATGCGCGCGGCCGCCCACAGTAGCGCCACGCCGATCGGCACGTTGATCAGGAAGACCCAGCGCCACGACGCGGACACCAGCAGCCCACCGAGCACGGGACCGAGTGCGGAGGCGGCGGCACCGGTCGCGGCCCACAGTCGCACCCCGAGCGCGCGTCGGGCGTCGGGCAGGGCAGCGATGAGCAGACCCAGGCTGGCCGGGGTGAGTGCGGCGGCGCCCGCGGCCTGGGCCAGGCGGAACGCGACGAGCGGCCACAGCGACGGTGCGAGGGCGCACGCTGCGCTCGCGATCGTGAACAGCGCCAGGCCGGCCAGGAACGCGCGCCGGCGCCCGACGCGGTCGGCCCAGCGGCCCGCCGGGATCAGCAGGGCCGCGTAGACGATCGCGTATGCGCTGAGGACCCAGCTGAGCTGGGTGAGCGGTGCTCCGGCGAAGTCGGTGGCGATGTCGTCGAGGGCGACGTTGACGACGAACAGGTCCAGCGAGGCGACGAAGGGCGCTCCGGACAGGACGGCGATGAGCGCGCCCGGACTCTGACTTTTGTTTGGCATAGTCAGGAGTGTGGACCCTGGCTATGGATTTCACAAGTCAGCGGGTAGGCTGGGGTGCATGCAGGCGGCACGGCTCGACGGGTTTCTCGCTGATCGCGACGCGTGGCGTGCCACGCACTGTTCGATCGCGAAGACGATGGACGTCGTGGGCACCCGCTCGGCGATGCTGATCCTGCGTGAGGCGTACTACGGCACAACCCGTTTCGACCAGTTCGCCGAACGGGTGGGGATCACCGAGGCGGTGGCGGCCGCGCGCCTGCGGGAATTGACCGCCGAGGGGTTGTTCGAACGGAGTCCCTACAAGGAACCCGGGCAGCGCACGCGTTACGAGTACGTGCTCACCGAGAAGGGGCGCGATCTACTGCCGGCGGTGCTGGCGCTGATGCAGTGGGGCGACAAGTATCTGCAGGGCGGTCGCGGCGGGCCGCTGGATCTCGCCGACGACACCACCGGCGAACCGGTCCACGTCGAGGTGCGCAGCGAGTCGGGGCGCCGGGTGCCTCTCGCGGAGTTGCGTGTGGTCCCGAACGTCACCGAGGAGCAGGCGCGCCGCTCGCTGGAGTGACGCTCGAGGTCCCGCGAAAAGCGCTCAGGCGTTGGGCTTCTTGTGCTTGTGCTTCTTGCCCTCGACGTCCTCGATTTCGTCGCGGATCAGGAGCATCGGAAGCAGGACGGTGGCCAGGGCGGTCACGAGCCACACCACGATCGTCGCGAGGATCCAGGTGCTCCATCCGGAGATCGACAGTCCTCCGAACGCCGACGCGATGACGAGTGCCACGAACGTCGACACCAGGCCGATGCCCCCCACGAACGCCGGGGCGTTCCGGGTCGCGACCTTGAGGATGAACGGCGACAGCACGCTCTGCGCGACGGCGAACAGCACGACGGCGGTGATGAATCCGGAGGCGGTCACCGACACGCCCGAGACCAGCCACACGGCGGCGAGGATGCCGATCGCGGCCGAGCCGAGGAAGACCGCGGACCGAATGAGAAAGCGAATCATGTTCCGGCCCTTCCGGTGAACCTCGTCGGCTGCTGGTGAACCGAAACCGGTTGGTCGATTCGAGGTGAGTGTAGCGATCGGAACCGGGCAATCCCGGTAGGCGGAGCGTCGCCGTGTTGCGAGGCCGGTAACGACGTAGGGTCGGCTGGCGAACTCGTCGACGGGGGCCGAATCGGGATGGCCGAGAAGTGGAAGATTCCCTTGCTTAGGCTACGTATGTAGATCCGGCGGGACGATCGACGAGGGGGACGGCTGGTGTTGTGGAGGAATACGGCGCGGGGAAGCGAAATATCCTTCCGGACAGGGCACCTCGTCGTGCTCGGACTCTGGGCGCTGGCGTCGGCGATCCTCGTTCTCACGACGGTGAGTCCGAGGATGCCGGAGATCGGCCTGTTCGCCGGTGGAGCCGACCTCGACGTCTACCGCGACGGTGCGCGCCACATCATGGAGGATCTGCCGCTCTACACCCAACCCGTCATCCACGGACTCCTGTACACGTACACGCCGTTCTCGACGCTGGTGTTCGTCCCGTTCGGCCTGCTGCCCCTGGGCTACGACCGGTACATCTGGATGGCGGCCAACCTGGCGCTACTGGTCGGGATCGTCGCGCTGTGCTGGCGGATGCTCGGCTACCGGATCTCGCGTCGGCTCGTCGGGGTCTCGGCGCTGGTCGCGGTGGCATGCACGTTCCTCGAACCCGTTCGTACGACGCTGTTCTACGGGCAGATCAACCTGGTGCTGATGGCGCTGGTGCTGTGGGACGTCTCCCGCGACGAGCGGAGTCGGATCAGGGGCGTCGGTGTCGGGATCGCGGCCGGTATCAAGCTCACCCCCGGGTACTTCGTGCTCTACTACCTGGTGCTTCGTCAGTGGCGGGCCGCCGCCGTGGCCGTGGGGACGGTCGTGGCCACGATCGCCGTGAGTTGGCTGGCGCTGCCGGATGATTCGCGGCAGTACTGGACTCACACCTTCTTCGAGTCCACGCGGATCGCGGAGGATCAGCACCCGTCGAACCAGTCGATCCGCGGCGTCGTCGCGCACCTGACCGGCCACGCGACGCCGGTCGCGGTGTGGCTGGTGCTGGCGGCGCTCGTCGTGGCGGTCAGCATGTGGATCGTGGTGCGCTTGCATCGCGCAGGGGAGAGTCTGCTCGCGGTCACGGTGGCGGGGCTGAGTGCCGCGGCGGTGTCGCCGTTCTCGTGGAGCCATCACTGGGTGTGGTTCGCGCCACTGCTCGTCTACATCGTCCACCGCGCGCTGACGAACAGTTGGTGGTGGCTCGCCGCGGCGGTGATCTATCTCGGGGCCGGTGCCTGGCCGTACCGGTGGAACGAGCACGTCGTGGTGGTCGGCCTGTTCCTGTTCCCGCCGCAGTGGGCCATCGCCGACGTCCTCATGAACATCTACCTGTTGCTGTACGCGGCGGTCCTGATCGGTGCCGGCATCGTCGCATCCCGCAGTACGGATGCAGAACCGGCTGGTCAGCACCCAGTGGCGGCGTGAGTCGGACGTCCTGTCACGATTCCGGCATGAAACTTCGACACCTGATCGCCGCCGCCCCCGTCGCCCTGCTCGTCCTCACCGGCTGCAGCAACAGCGACGCGGACACGACCGCATCGCCCTCGACCGCGCCCTCGACCGCGCCCTCCGCCGTCGTCGACGCGGCCGTCAAGGAGATGTGCAGCCAGGTAGCGGTCTTCATCGACTCGTCCGCGCAGGCCGCCCAGGCCGCCGGGCAGCCGTTCGACCGTGCCGCCAAGGGTGAGGAGTTCCTGACGCTGCTGAAGTCGAGCTCCGGCGCGTGGGTCGGCGCCTACAACGCGCAGGCCGAGGCCGCGGGGCAGCCGCAGCTGGACCCGGCGACCGCGACGTGGGAGGACATGCCCGCGGACAGCCGCGACATGATCGAGCGGTCCGTGCAGGCGGGTGTCTCCGGCAACTGCTGATCCGCAGGGTCAGCCGCGCAGGGCGTCGGACAGCGCCCGCGCGGCGGCCTCCGGGTCGTCGGCGTCGGTGATCGCACGCACGACGACGATGCGGGTGGCGCCCGCCTCGAGGATCTGCGGGAGCCGCTCCTGGTCGACGCCGCCGATCGCGAACCACGGGCGCGGCGGCGCGGCCTCGGCGGTGCTGCGCACCAGTTCGAGGCCCGACGCCGTCCGCCCCGGCTTGGTGGGCGTGGCCCACACCGGACCGGTGCAGAAGTAGTCGACGTCCTCCTCGATCGCGGCGAGGCTGGCCTGCGCGCGATTGTTCGTGGAGCGGCCGATCACCACGTCGGGGCCGACGATCCGGCGGGCGTAGTGCACGGGCAGGTCGTTCTGGCCCAGGTGCAGGACGTCCGCTCCCGCGGCCAGCGCGAGGTCGGCCCGGTCGTTGACGGCGAGCAGCGCGCCGTGGCGGCGGGCCGCGGCGCCCAGCACCGCCAGCGCCGCCAGCTCTTCCTTCACCTCGAGCGGCCCGAACTCCCGCTCGCCGGCCGAGCCCTTGTCGCGCAGCTGGACGATGTCGACGCCGCCGGCCAGTGCGGCCTCGACGAAGTGAGCCAGATCGCCCTCGTCCCGCCGGGCGTCGGTGCAGAGGTAGAGGCGCGCGTCGGCGAGGCGTTCGCGCGGTGTGAGGTGCTTGACGGATTGGGAGGCATGCACACTTGGAACGGTAGTCTCTAGTCCGGACGAATCAACACGGGAGTCCCGAGGAACGCGGGGCTGAGAGGGGCCTGCCGGCCCGACCGTCATACCTGACCCGGATCATGCCGGCGCAGGGAGTGAGGTGGAGAAAGTTGACCCGATCGGTTTCCGTCGTCGGCGGCGGTGTCATCGGTCTGTCCGTCGCGTGGCGGGCCGCGCAGCGCGGTTGGGCGGTTCGGTTGTACGACCCGGCGGTCGGGTCGGGCGCGTCGTGGGTGGCGGGCGGGATGCTCGCGCCGCTCTCGGAGGGCTGGCCCGGTGAGGAGCAGGCACTCGCGCTGGGCGCCGCGTCGCTGCAGCGGTGGCCCGACTTCGGTGCCGAGCTCGAACGCATCGCGGGCGTGACCCTGTTCACCTCGGACGACTCGCTGACCGTCGCGCTGGACGCCGCCGACGCCGCCGACCTGCACACGATCGCCGACTGGGTGGCCGAGCAGGGACACGAGCTGCGCATCCTGGGCCGCGCCCAGATCCGTGAACTCGAGCCGTCACTCGGTCGCGGGATCCGGCTGGCACTGCAGGCGCCCACCGAACTGGCCGTCGACAACCGGCTGCTGGTGCAGGCGCTGCGGACCGCGGCGGTGGACGCGGGTGTCGAGCTGATCGAGCAGGCGGTGACCGATCTGGACGACCTCACCACCGACCAGGTGGTGCTGGCGGCGGGTTCGAACGCGGCGCAGCTGTGGCCGGACCTGCCGGTGCGCCCGGTCAAGGGCGAGATCCTGCGGCTGCGGGCGCGACCCGGGGTGACGCCCGCGCCGCGACGCACGATCCGCGGCAGCGTGCACGGGCGACCGTCGTACCTGGTGCCGCGCGCCGACGGCATCGTGGTCGGTGCGACGCAGTACGAGTCGGGCCACGACACCCAGGTGACGGTGGCCGGTGTGCGCGATCTGATCGCGGACGCGGAGGCCCTGATGCCGGCGATCGGCGAGTACGAGCTGTACGAGGCGAAAGCCGGTCTGCGCCCGATGAGTCCGGACAACCTGCCGATCATCGGACGGGTCTCGGACCGGGTGGTGCTCGCGACCGGGCACGGCCGCAACGGCATCCTGATGACCCCGGTGACGGCGGACGCGACCGTCGCGATCCTCGACGGCACACCATTGGCCGAGGCGGAAAGTGCCACCGCCGAACGATTTTCACCTGCTAAGGCTTGAGCGAGGTTTGGATGAGTGAGTTGATCGGGATCACCGTCAACGGTGAGGAACGCGAGTTCGACGGACCGCTGACGGTGACGCAGCTGCTCGAGCGGCTGGACCTGCCGCAGCGCGGCATCGCCGTGGCGGTCGACGGTGCGGTGTTCCCGCGCGGCCGGTGGGCCGAATCCGTGGGCCGCGGTTGGGAAATCGAGATCCTGACGGCGGTGCAGGGTGGCTGAGATGAGCAAGCTGACGATCGCCGACCGCACCTTCGGCTCACGCCTGATCATGGGCACCGGAGGCGCCGCGAACCTCGCGGTGCTCGAGGAAGCGCTGGTGGCGTCGGGCACCGAACTGACCACCGTCGCGATGCGCCGCGTCGACGCCGCCGGCGGCACGGGTGTCCTGGACCTGCTGCGCCGACTGGGCATCGCGCCGCTGCCGAACACCGCCGGGTGTCGGGGTGCGGCGGAGGCGGTACTGACCGCACAACTCGCGCGTGAGGCGCTCGAGACCGACTGGGTCAAGCTCGAGGTCATCGCCGACGAGCGCACGCTGCTGCCCGACGCGATCGAATTGGTCAGCGCGGCAGAGCAGTTGGTCGACGACGGATTCACCGTCCTGCCGTACACCACCGACGACCCGGTGCTCGCCAAGCGCCTCGAGGACGTCGGCTGCGCCGCGGTGATGCCGCTCGGTTCGCCGATCGGCACCGGCCTGGGCATCTCGAACCCACACAACATCGAGATGATCGTGGAGGCCGCCGGCGTGCCCGTCATCCTCGACGCAGGCATCGGCACCGCGAGCGACGCGACGCTGGCGATGGAGCTGGGCTGCGACGCGGTGCTGCTCGCAACCGCCGTCACTCGCGCGAAAGACCCGGCGCTCATGGCGTCGGCGATGCGCGGCGCGGTGACCGCCGGCTACGAGGCGCGGCACGCCGGACGCATCCCGAAGCGGTTCTGGGCGCAGGCGTCGTCGCCGATGTGACGGCCGCTACGGCGTAGCGAACGCGAGGCCGACGCCGAGGACCGGTGGCGCGGTGACGAAATGCCCGCTGAGCGGGGTGTTTCCCTCGTAGTGGGAGCGCGGCATCCGGTAGATCCGGGCGAAGGACTGCGGCGGATAGGTGACGCCGATGAACTCGTCGGCGGGCAGCGCTCCCACGACGACGAACTTCACCGTCGGCGAGGACAGCTGTGCCGGATCGTGCACCACGCGGTACACGACGCCGCGGGTGGTGTCGTAGTGGGTGTAGTCGCGCACCGCCTCGACGATCGTCGCGCCCCGGTCGAACGCGGCTCTCAACCCCGGCGCGGTGATCGTCGCGGATCCGCTGAAGCTCGAGCTCGGCGGGACCGGTTGCGGGCCAGCTTCCTCGGCGCCGGCGACGGGCGCGGCGACGGTGGCGAATGCGACCGTGAACGCGGCCGCGGTGACGAGTCTTCTCACGTGTCGTCCTCACTGTGGGGCGGTTCGCCGGTGATTCGGCGGAGTCGTCCCTGTGTCGTGCCGGTGGGCGCGGCGCGTTACGGGAGGTTTGTCCGCGCGCCACGCCGATAACGGAATGATCGAAAATCCCGGTGGTCCGGGCGTTGCGCCCTAGGCTGGGTGAGGCCAGGTCGGTTTCGCTGCTGCGATAGGACGTGCCATGTCGACGATGCTGAATGCAGATCTCCTCCGGCTCCTTCGCTCCGATGTCGTGGCGTGGAACGCCCGACGAGACGAATTGCCCGACGCGCCAGACCTTCACGGTCTGGACCTGTCGGGTGCGGACCTCGCCGGAGCCAATCTCACCGGTGCCAATCTCGTCGGCACCGACCTCTCCGGTGCGGACCTGACGGCTGCCGAGTTCGGCGGGGCCGACATGACCGGAGCCAACCTCTCCGGGGCGGTCGCCGCGGACGCCGACTTCAGCAAGGCGTATCTGACGAACGCGAAGCTGACCGGTGCGGTGCTCACGTTGTCGTTCCTGACGTCGACGTACCTGGCCCACGCGAACCTGGCCGGGCCGACCTGTCGGGTGCGTACATGACGGGTGCGCATCTCGAGGACGCCGACCTGACCGGGGCCCGGTTGGCGGGCGCGTACCTCGCGCACGCGGATCTGACGGGCGCGGTGCTCGCCACGACCGACGTGAGCGGCGCGGACATGACCGACGTCACGATGCCGGACGGGGCCGTCCGGGCCTGACCGGGGTGATCCCCGACACGGTCTCGGGGTGGGCGTCATCCCTGGGTATGACTCGGGTGTAGACCCGAGACCGATGCGCAGGTAGGGGCGTTTCGGGCAGAGTGGTCCTCATGATTGAAGTGAGGGGACTGACGAAGACCTACGGGTCGACGAGAGCGGTGGACGATCTGACGTTCTCCGTGAAGCCGGGTATCGTCACCGGCTTCCTCGGCCCGAACGGTGCCGGCAAGTCGACGACCATGCGGATGATCCTCGGCCTCGACAAGCCGACGTCGGGCACCGCACTGATCGAAGGTGTGCCGTACCACCAGCTCAAGCAGCCGCTGCGGACCGTCGGCGCGCTGCTCGACGCCAAGTGGGTCCACCCGAACCGCTCCGCCAAGGCGCACCTGCAGTGGATGGCGGCGGCCAACTCGCTGCCGATGTCGCGGGTCGACGAGGTGCTGGGCCTCGTCGGCTTGACGGGGGTCGCGGGGAAGAAGGCCGGCGGCTTCTCGCTGGGCATGTCGCAGCGCCTCGGCCTGGCCGCGGCGCTGCTGGGCGATCCCAAGGTGCTGCTCTTCGACGAGCCGGTCAACGGTCTCGACCCCGAGGGCATCGTGTGGATCCGCAAGTTCATGCAGAGCCTGGCCGCTGAGGGCCGCACGGTGCTGGTGTCGAGTCACCTGCTCTCGGAGATGTCGCTGACCGCAGAGCATCTCATCGTGATCGGCCGGGGCCGGTTGATCGCCGACACGAGCGTCAAGGACTTCGTCGACCGCTCGTCGGAGTCGTCGGTGCGGGTGCGCAGCCCGCAGCTCGACGCGCTGCGCAGCGTGCTCACCGCGCAGGGCTTCGCAGTGAGCGACGACCCGGGCACCGATCACCAGTCGGCGCTGGTCATCTCCGGCGTCAAGACCGACGACATCGGTGCGCTGGCAGGTGCCAACGGAATCGTGTTGCACGAGTTGTCGTCTCAGCGAGGCTCGCTCGAGGACGCGTTCATGAAGCTCACCGGTGACGACGTGCAGTACCACGCTCAGATCGCCGGAGCGACCGGGCAGAACATGGGAGGTGCGCTCCGATGAGCGTGTTGAATGCAGAGCGCATCGAACTGACGTCCACGAAGTCGCCGCTGTGGTGCAGCCTCATCGCCGTAGTCGTGAGCGTCGGGTTCGCCGCCATCATGGGCGCGGCATACAAGTCGATGGCGTCGTCGGGTGACAACGCGATGGGCGAGTTCACGGTCGCCTACACCCAGGCGGGCGCGGCCCAGTTCGGTGCCATGCTGGTGATGATCATGTCGGCACTCGCCGTGACCACCGAGTACCGGTTCGGCGTCATCCGCACCACCTTCCAGGCGATCCCGAATCGCTCCCAGGTGATCGGTGGCAAGGCTCTGCTGCTGGCGGTGATCGCAGCCGTCCTCGGTCTGGTCATCGCACTGGCGTCCTTCTTCATGGCACAGTCGATTTCGGGGGAGTCGCTGTCGATCGGTGACGGCAGCAACGCACGCGAACTCTTCGGCATCCCGATCTACTTCGCACTGCTGGCGGTGCTCGCGGTCGGCGTGGGCACGCTGATCCGCCAGTCGGCGGGCGCTATCTCGCTGCTGCTGATGTGGCCGCTGGTGATCGAGAGCCTCGCCACGATGATCCCCAAGGTGGGCAAGTACATCGGCGAGTTCGGTCCCTTCAACAACGCAACCCACTTCTTGGGCAGTGGCGCGAACTTCGACTTCCGCTGGGGCCCGTGGGGTTCGCTGCTCTACTTCGCGGCGTTCGTCGCGATCGTGTTCGGAGCTGCTCTCGTCGCGGTGAACAAGCGCGACGCCTGAGCGTCGACGACGACGCACGAAACGCCCGGCCGGGACTTCCGGCCGGGCGTTTCTGTTGTGTCCGGTCCCCGGCCGCGGGCGTCGGCATCGGCTACGCTCGCCGCATGCGCATGACGGTGGGGTTCGTCGCCGCGTTGACCGGAGCGCTGGTGCTGTCGGGGTGCAGTGATCCCGACGACGTCGGCCCTCCGGTGGACGGCCCGAGCCTGGCCGCGGCGATCGACACCGACGCGGTGATCGGCGATCTCGCCCAACTCGAACGCATCGCGGACGGCAACGGCGGCAACCGCGCGGCCGGCACTCCCGGCTACGACGCGAGCGTCGACTACGTCGTCGACCAACTCGAGCAGGCCGGATTCGAGGTCGACACACCCGAATTCGCCGTCGATCTGTTCCACGCGACAACGCAGACGCTGCAGGTGTCGGGGCGCCAGGTGCCGGTGAAGGCGCTGACGTATTCGCCGCCCACCCCGGCGGGCGGGCTGACCGCCCGGCTCGTGCCGGTGCCGTCGGACGACACCCCGGGCTGCGACGACACCGACTACGCCGGTCTGGACGTGACAGGCGCGGTGGTGCTGGTCGATCGCGGCGCCTGCCCGTTCGCGCAGAAGCAGCGGGTGGCGGCCGAGCGTGGCGCCGCGGCGATCCTGGTCGCCGACAACGTGGACGGGGATCTGACCGCTGGCACGTTGGGCAGCAAGGACGACGCCCGGATCCCGACCGGTGCCGTCGGCAAGGCAGACGGAGCGGCTCTGCGGCAGGGTGGTGACGCGACACTCACGCTCGACACGACCGTCGAATCAGTCAAGTCCCGCAACGTGATTGCGCAGACGCGGACCGGCGCGTCGGACAACGTCGTCATGGTCGGCGCGCACCTGGACTCGGTGCCGGAGGGACCGGGTGTCAACGACGACGGCTCGGGGGTGGCGGTGCTGCTCGAGTCGGCCCGGCAACTGGGCGCGACACCGAACGTCACCAACGCGGTGCGGTTCGCGTTCTGGGGCGCTGAGGAGGTGGGGCTGGACGGTTCGTCGGCATACGTCGGCGGCCTCGACGACGCGGCCCGCGCCGACATTGCGATGTATCTGAACTTCGACATGGTCGGCTCGCACAACGCCGGCTACTTCGTGTACGACGGGGACGATTCGGACAGGGTGGGCGAGGGGCCGGGCCCGCAGGGCTCGGCCGGCATCGAGCGCACGTTCGACGCGATCCTGCTGCAGTTGGGCGTCTCGCCGGACGGCACCGACTTCGACGGGCGCTCGGATTACGGGCCGTTCGTCGCGGCGGGCATTCCGGCGGGTGGACTGTTCACCGGCGCCGAGGAGATCAAAACCCCAGTCCAGGCAGGTAAGTGGGGAGGGGAATCGGGCGCCGGGTTCGATCCGAACTACCACAGTGCGCAGGACACGTTGGCGAACGTGGACCGCACCGCGCTGGGTCTGAACGCCGAGGCCGTGGGGTACGGAATCGGGCATTACGCGCAGTCGATCGACGGTCCCAACGGGGTGCCGGCGGCGGGTGACGCGCGCTCCGGGGGCCGCGCCGGAACCGGGAAATAGGCCGGACCCGGCACTTCTGCGAGATGCCGCACCCGCGATTACTCTTGCCGGGGTGAGTGACGACCCGCAGGGCGACGGCGCCACCCCGGAACTGCCAGAGGCGGATTCCGGCGCAGAGAGTGCGCCTGCCAAAGTCACCGGATCGGTCGCGAAGTGGATGCGCGACGCCGACCGCCAGCCGCAGCTCGTCGACGCCGTCCGGCGCATCCGACGGGCGTTGCCGGGAGATCCTGCTTTCGGTGATCCGCTGTCGACCACCGGCCCGGGCGGGGCACGCGCGGCCGCACGGATGATCGATACCGGGTCGGGCGCTTCCCGCGAAGTGAGCATGGCGGCGCTCCAGGTGCTGCAGGCGGTGCTCGAGAAGACGTGGGGGAGCCCCGCGAACGGCGAGGTGACGATCGTGTTCACCGATCTCGTGGGCTTCTCGAGCTGGTCGCTGCAGGTGGGCGACGGCCCGACCCTGGGGTTGCTGCGGGAGGTCGCCGCGACCATCGAGCCGCCGATGATCGAGCACGGCGGCCACGTGGTCAAGCGACTGGGCGACGGGCTGATGGTGGTGTTCGACCACCCCGACAAGGCGGTGGAGGCTGTGTTCGCGGCCCGAGCGGCGCTGGCCACCGTCGACCATGACGGCTACCGTCCGCGCATGCGCGTCGGCCTGCACACCGGGGCGCCGCAGCCCATCGGCGCGGACTGGTTCGGGGTGGACGTCAACGTCGCCGCCCGGATGATGGAACTCGGCGGCAACGGTCACGTCGTGATGTCCGGCAACACACACGACGCGATCGGGGAGGAGCGGTTCGCGGAGCTGGGTCTGGTGGCGAAACGCTACCGGCGGGGACTGCTGGCGGCGCCGCAGCGCGGGGTGCCGGAGAACCTGCGGATCTACCTGCTGCGGCCGGCGCCCGCCCCGCGGTGACGTCCGGGTGGACCGATCGGACTACTTCGGGGAACGGTTGCCGGGGCAGACGCGCGGCGCGCACACTGAGGACGTGGCCGAGACTGAGCATCCACAACGAACACCCTTCTACGGGGTGTTGATGATTATCGCGGCGCTGGCGGCGGCGATCGCGGTGACCTACTACGGGCCCACGTGGTTTCGCGTCGCCGTCTACATCGTCGCGGTCCCGGTGGTGGCCGTCGGCTTCGTCATGACGCTGCGCGACTACTCGCGCTGACCCGGTGGATCAGGCGTTCTGTGACCTCGAGGGATCCAGTCGCCACAGCGGCGACACCGGGCCGTGTCCGGCACCGAGGTCGTACGACGCCTCGAGGCACCGGGTGACCCATTCCTTGCCGAAGGCGACCGCGTCGGGCATCGCGTAGCCGTTGGCGAGCGCACACGCCACCGCCGCGGCCAGCGTGTCTCCGCCGCCGTGATCGTTGCCGGTGTCGATGCGCGGGCTGGTGAACTCGTGGAAGGTGTCGCCGTCGAACAGCAGGTCGGTGCTGGACGTGGACGAACGCAGGTGCCCGCCCTTGACCAGCGACCACTGCGCGCCCAGCGCGTGCAGGGCCTCGGCGGCTCGGCGGGCGCTGGCGTCGTCGACCACCTCGATGCCGGTGATGAGCCGCACCTCGTCGAGGTTCGGGGTCACCAGCGAGGCGATCGGGATGAGTGTGTTGCGGACGGCGTCGAGCGCCTCGGCGTGCAGCAGCGGATCGCCGTGCATCGACGCGCACACCGGATCCACCACCAGCGGCACCGCCTGGTCGCGGCCGATCCCGACCTCGGTGCACACCTGCGCGACGGCCTCGATGATCGCGGTCGACGCGAGCATCCCGGTCTTGGCGGCGGAGACGCCGATGTCCTCGACCACGCAGCGCACCTGCGCGGCCACCGTCTCCGGCGGGATCTCGTGGAATCCGCTGACCCCCACCGAGTTCTGCACCGTCACCGCGGCGACCGCGACACACGCGTGCACGCCGCACATGGCCATGGTGCGCGAATCGGCCTGGATGCCCGCGCCGCCGCCGGAATCGGTGCCGGCGATGGTGAGGGCGCGGATCGGGTCTGGCCGGTCGGCTTCAGGGGCAGGTAGTCCACGGCCCGAGCCTACCCAGCCGTGGAAACTCGATTGCCGCCACGCTCGGGTCGTGGTGTGCTCGCCTCATGACCGACGGTTCCGCTCCCGATTACCACCTGCGTCCGGAACGACCCGACGACAGCGAGGCGGTGCGGGCCGTTGTGCTCGCGGCGTTCCCCGGACCGGACGAGGCCGATCTGGTGGACGCCCTGCGCTCCGATCCGGCCTGGATCGACGGCCTGTCGTGGGTGGCGGTCCTGGGCGACGGCACCGTCGCCGCGCACGCACTGTGCACGCGCTGTCATGTCGACGGCGTGGCGTCGCTCGCCCTGGCGCCCGTGTCCGTGCTGCCCGAGTACCAGAATCGGGGACTGGGTGCGGCCGTGACGCGGGCGGTGCTGGATGCTGCTCGCGCGCAAGGGGAACCGAGCGTGATCGTGCTCGGCCACCCCGACTACTACCCGCGGTTCGGCTTCGTGCGCGCGGCTGATCACGGCATTCGGGTCTCGTTCGAGGTGCCCGACGAGTCGTTGATGGTGACGGCGCTGGGCGACGCCGACCTGCCGACGGGCACCGTGCGGTACCCGGAGCCGTTCGGGGTGTGAGGTCCGGATGCGAAATCGTCCCGGCACCCGAGTGATTCGGGTGCCGACGGTGGGTTCGACGGCTTCGTCGGCACCGGGAGCCGGACCGTTGGGTTCATCGACCGGGTCACCGGTCTTCGTGTCGTCGCCTCTCCGTCACTGCGGTGCGAAAGTGCTCTCCGGTACGAGACTTCGGGAAGAGGTTTCGAATCCATCGGTATCGGAAGGGTTTCGGGGAGCTGACGGTCGTGCCTGGGCGGCTGGGTACAGACCCGCAAATCGGGGCGAGTGCGTTACGTCGCCGGCGCGAACCGGTGTCGTCGCGTCGGTCCGCGGAAATCGAATGGAGAGCATTCGGTCAAATGCCTGACAGGTGACACTGGACGCCTGTACTAATAGTGGCGTGGATCACATCGATGTAATGACTGCGTCCCGAGGAGGTGTCGTGTTCGCCGATTCGCCCAGTGCCGACGTCACCGACAACACCGACCAGAACCGCTTCGAACTGCGGCTCAACGGGGACCTGGTGGGGATCGTCGGCTACTACGACACCTCGCCGTCCAGGAAGCGTGGCGCGCGGAAGTTCACTCCGGTCGTCTCGTTCATGCACACCGTCGTCGTCGAAGACTTCGGGCATCGCGGTCTCGCCGCGGTCATGGTGCGTCGTGCGCTCGATCAGGCGCGCGATTACGGCTGGAAGGTCCGTCCCGTGTGCACCTACGTCCAGCGGTTCGTCGAGGCGCACCCGGAGTATCTCGACCTCATGGCGCCGATCGAGTCTGCCGACGCGATATCGCTCAACTGATCGACGCGCGGCCACGTCGTGGTCAAGGATCGGCATCGAACCGCCTCACCTGCCACGAATCCGGCCCCCGCCGGCGGTTCGCCCGGTTTCATGGGAAACGTGAACTCCGTATCCCCGGGAACCTCGGGCTCGGTAGACGCTCCGGTCCGCGTGGTCGACAGCCCGCCCCACGAGCGCTACGAGCTGTGGGTTCGCGGCGAGCTGGTCGGCATTCTCGGCTATCGGCGCGACACCACCGGCGCGTCGGGTGACGTGCTGACGCTGCTGCACACCGTCGTCCGGGAAGACCGCGGCGGCCGTGGGTGGGCGGCCGTGCTGGTGCGCGACGTCCTGGACCGCGCCCACCGCGAGGGCACCCGGATCCGTCCGGTGTGCACCTACGTCAAGCGCTTCCTCGGCGCCCACACCGAGTACCTGGACCTCCTCGACGACTAGGTCCGCGCGCTCAGTCCAGGTCGACGACCACCGGGGCGTGATCGCTCGCGCCCTTGCCCTTGCGCTCGTCCCGATCGATGTGCGCGCCGGAGACGCGCGCCGCGAACGCCGGCGAGCCCAGCACGTAGTCGATGCGCATGCCCTGCTTCTTGGGGAAGCGCAGCTGCGTGTAGTCCCAGTAGGTGTAGACGCCCGGGCCGGGCGCGAGCGGGCGCACCACGTCCGTGAACCCGGCCTCGGCGAACGCGTCGAACGCGTCCCGCTCCGGCTGCGACGTGTGCGTCTTGCCCTCGAAGAACGACGGGTCCCACACGTCCTCGTCGGTGGGCGCGACGTTCCAGTCACCCACCAGCGCGATCTGCGCGTCCGGGTTCCCGGCCAGCCAGCCCTCGGCGTCGGCGCGCAGCTTGGCCAGCCACTCGAGCTTGTAGACGTAGTGCGGGTCCGTCAGCTCCCGGCCGTTCGGAACGTACAGGCTCCACACCCGCACGCCGCCGACCGTCGCGCCGATCGCGCGGGCCTCCTGCGCGGCCTCCGCCTCGGGGTCCTTGTTGAACCCGGGCTGATCCGCGAACCCGATCTGGACGTCGTCGAGCCCGATGCGCGACGCGATCGCGACGCCGTTCCACTGGCTCAGTCCGACGTGAGCCACCTCGTAGCCGGCCTCGGTGAACCGCTCGTACGGGAACTGCTCGTCCTTGCACTTGGTTTCCTGCATCGCCAACACGTCGGTGTCGGTGCGGGCCAGCCAGTCCAGGATCCGGTCGGTTCGGGCACGGACCGAGTTCACATTCCACGTCGCGAGTCGCACACCCGTGAGGGTAGTCAGCTGCTCGGACAGTCGCCGGACCCGGTCCCGCGCCGGCGCACCGGCTTGGGGCCGAGTGCCTTGAGTCGCACCACGTCGGCACGCTCCACCTCGACCACCCGGTCGTCGGCGGTGCGGACCACGACCGTCGGCTCGAGCTGCTCGAGAGTGCCGATCACGTCGGTGAGCGGGTGCGAGCTACCGGGTGGCAGGCGATACCGCACCACCACCCGGTCACCGAGCGTCGGCTCAGTCCTCGTCATCGTCCTCGTCGTGACCGAACGGATCGTCGACCGTGCCCGGCGTCCAGCTCAGGCCCGGCACGCCCCAGCCCTCACGCTTGATCGTCTTCTTCGCGGCGCGCGCATTGCGGCCGATCAGGACGTCCACGTAGAGGAAGCCGTCGAGGTGTCCGGTCTCGTGCTGCAGCATCCGGGCGAAGAACCCGCGGCCCTCGATCTCGATCGGGTTGCCGTCCTCGTCCGTGCCGGTGACCTTCGCCCAGTCCGCGCGGCCGGTGGGGAACTGCTCGCCGGGGACCGACAGGCAGCCCTCGACGTCGTCGTCCGGATCCGGCATGGTCTCCGGGATCTCCGACGTCTCGAGCACCGGGTTGACCACGCAGCCGCGGCGGCGGACCGACTTGCCCTTCTCATCGAGGTCGGGGCAGTCGTAGACGAACAGGCGCTTTGCGACACCCACCTGGTTCGCCGCCAGCCCGACGCCGTTGGCGGCGTCCATCGTCTCGTACATGTCGCGGATCAGATCGGCGAGTTCGGCCGGTGACTCGGTCACCTGCTTGGTCGCTTCGTGCAGGACCGGGTCGCCGACGATCCGGATCGGAAGAATTGCCATGGTCACCAAGGATAATGGGCGTGGTTTTCTCGGCGCGCCCCGCTGGAACCCCGTGCCGGACGCCCTGATCGTGATTCAATGACCAGGAAGAACATCGGTGTAATTCGTGCTCGGTCCCGAGCGATGTCTCAGTGTCCGAGCGCACTGCTCGGCCTGATCCTGTCGGGTCCATGGGTCCACTGGGGCGCGGAGGTTTCGCTGAGGTCGAGCGGGATCGAGAAATCATCGAGCAGTCGAGGAGTGAGATGGACGGCGCAGCAGCGCGGAACCAATCCGAACACAGCGACGGCACGTCGGCGAACGAGGTAGGGCAGGACGGACTCACCCGCCGCGAGCACGACATCCTCTCCTTCGAGCGTCAGTGGTGGAAGTACGCCGGCGCGAAGGAGGAGGCCATCAAGGAACTCTTCTCCATGTCGGCCACCCGCTATTACCAGGTGCTGAACGCTCTCGTCGACCGCCCCGAGGCCCTGGCCGCCGACCCGATGCTGGTCAAGCGGCTGCGTCGCCTGCGGGCCAGTAGGCAAAAGGCCCGCGCCGCTCGCCGACTCGGCTTCGATATCTCCACATAGTCCGCTTCCCCAGCAGTCATCAAACCCCCGGCCGTCGTCACCTCGTTACCGGAAGGGTCCGACGAGCCGATTAAGGTCGGAACAGTGACCAACCCGAATCCCGAGTCGTCAGGCCCCCCGTTGCGCGCGATCGCGATGGTGCTGATCGCCCTCGCGATCCTCTTCGCCGGACTGGGCGCGGCCTCCCTGGGCGGCTCGGATTCGAGCGAATCGGCGCCCGTCGCGGAGACCAGCGCCGCACCGACGAGCGCGGTCGCCGCCACCACGTCCACCGCCGCGCCGGCCGCCAAGACCACGAGTGCCGCTCCGGTCGCCACCACCACGACCTCGACTGTCGCGCCGACCACGACGGCCGCCGCCGCGACCTCCGGTCCGGTCGACAAGTCGGTGCCGGTGCGGGTGTTCAACAACAGCAACGTGTCCGGTCTCGCCGCGCAGGCCGCGACCGAGTTGACGTCCAGCGGCTGGAACGTGTCCGAGACGGGTAACTACAGCTACGGCCTGATCCAGACCACCACCGTCTACTACGGCAACACCGCCGCCGAGAAGCAGGCCGCGCAGGCCATCGCGGCCCAACTGGGCGTCTCGGCCGAGCCGCGCTTCACCGGCATCGCCAGCGCCTCGCCCGGAGTGATCGTGATCGTCACCTCCCAGTGAGTGCGCGGGCCCTGCTCGTTATGATCATCGGCAGATTTCAACCACCTCGAAGGAGCGGTTCGATGGCCTCGCAATTCACCCGTCGCAAGTCCTGGCGCGTCGTGACCCCGTTGGTCGCGATCGCCGCGCTGGGCCTCACCGCGTGCTCGAACAACGAGGAGCAGAGCAACCAGCCCGGCACCACCCCGCCGGTGTGGACCGGATCCCCGGCTCCCGCAGGCGGCCACGGCGAGGCCGGCTCCGAGCACGTCACCACCTCGACCTCCGCCGACAACGTCTCGGTGCAGCTCAAGGACGCGAAGGGCACGCAGATCGGCACCGCGACCCTCGCCGAGACCGGCGGCTACGTCCAGATCACCGTCGACGCGCAGGGCCTCAAGCCCGGCTTCCACGGCCTCCACATCCATTCGGTCGGCAAGTGCGAGCCCAACTCGGTCGCACCCACCGGCGGCGAGCCCGGCAACTTCCTCTCCGCCGGCGGTCACTACCAGGTCGCGGGCCACACCGGTCACCCGTCGAGCGGCGACCTCACCTCCCTCGAGGTGCGTGAGGACGGCAAGGCATACCTCGTCACCACCACCAGCGCCTTCACCCTCGACGACCTGAAGAACGGCGGCAAGGGCACCGCGCTGATGATCCACGCGGATGCCGACAACTTCGCCAACATCCCCAACCGCTACACGCTGCCCGACAACGCGCCCGTCCCGGACCAGCAGACGCTGAGCACCGGCGACGCCGGCGGCCGCGTCGCCTGTGGCGTCATCGGCGGCTGACGACCCGGCACAGCAACACCGCGACGGCGGGGCCATCAGGCCCCGCCGTTTCGCGTCTCGCGGGCCGCCTCACGCCGCGCCGTCGGGCATTCTGCGGGCTCTCGGACGCTGTGGTTGGATCGGATTCGTGGGAGTCCCGTTCGCCGGTTCACCGCGTCCGACCCTCGGGGTGGAATGGGAGATCGCGCTGGTCGACAGGACCACCCGCGATCTGTCCAACACTGCCGCCGCCGTCTTCGACGCGGTCGGTGAGCTGGCCGACGAACCGCGGGTCACCAAGGAGTTGCTGCGCAACACCGTGGAGTTCGTCACCGGCATCTGCGACAACGTCGGCGAGGCCATCGACGACCTCTCCGAGACGATGTCGCTGGTGCGTCGGGCCGCTGATCCGCTCGGCGTCGACCTCATGTGCGCCGGCACCCACCCGTTCGCGCAGTGGTCCACCCAGTTGCTCACCCGGACCCCGCACTACGACGAGCTCATCGAACGCACCCAGTGGTGGGGGCGGCAGATGCTCATCTGGGGTGTGCACGTGCACGTCGGGATCTCCGCGAAGGAGAAGGTGTTCCCGATCCTGAACTCGCTTCTGCTGAAATATCCACATTTGCTTGCCCTTTCGGCGTCGTCCCCGATGTGGGCGGGCGTCGACACCGGCTACGCCAGCAACCGCGCGCTGATGTTCCAGCAGCTCCCCACCGCCGGATTGCCGTTCCAGTTCGAGGACTGGACCCAGTTCGAGGGCTACGTCCACGACCAGCTCACCACCGGTGTCATCGAGAATCTCGGTGGCCTGCACTGGGACATCCGTCCCGCGCCCCGCTGGGGCACCATCGAGGTCCGCGTGTGCGACGGCATCTCCACCCGCAGCGAACTCAGCGCCCTCGTCGCGCTCGTCCACTGTCTCGTCGTCGACCTCGACACCCGGCTCGAGGCCGGGGAGACGCTGCCGTCCATGCCGCCGTGGCACGTGCAGGAGAACAAGTGGCGCGCAGCCCGATACGGGCTCGACGCGGAAGTGATCCTCGGCGCCGACAACAGAGAACGCCTCGTCACCGACGACCTCGACGACCTGCTGGACAAGCTCGCCCCCACCGCCGCCCGGCTCGGGTGCGCCGACGAACTCGCCCGCGTCGCCGACATTCCGCGCCGCGGGGCGTCGTACCAGCGGCAGCGCAAGGTCGCCGCGGCCACCGGCGGCGACGTGCGCGCCGTCGTCAGCTCACTCGTCGACGAACTCGACACGTAAGGTCACATTCACCCGCCGTTTACTATGGACGGCGTGTTGGTGGACGGTGGCGCGCGTACAGAGCCAGTGCGGCTCACCGATCGAGCCCGAAATGTCCTGGTCGGCGGCGGCGTTGCGGCCGTCGTTCTCGTCCTCTCCGCGCTGCAGATCTTCGCCTCTTCGCGCGGCTTCCAGGGTCCGCTCGAGAGCCTGCTCCACGACTTCGTCGGAACCCCCAAGTCGGCGTCCGTGCCGTGGGCCGGGCTCGCTCTCGCGATGGTGGGGCTCACCAACCGGCAGCGGGTGATCGCGCTGTCGAGCGCGCTCGGGATCGACGCCGTCATCGCCGCGATCCGCTACCTCGCGGGCGGACCACTGACCGTCGGCAACGGTGCCGTGATCGTACTGACCTCGATCGGCGTGTACGCCGGCGTGAAATGGCAAGGCGAGCAGCGACGCAATGCCCTCATGGGCGTCGGGCTCGGTGCCCTGATGATCGTCGCCACCAAGTTCGGCGACGTGTGGCTGCAGATCACTGTCATCGCCCGGCCGATGGTCCTCGACCAGTACGTCCAGCTCGCCGACCACGCCCTCGGCAACCCGTCGTGGGTGATGGGGAACGTGGTCGACGCCCTCGGCTCCGTCGGCTACGGCGTCCTGCACTGGGTGTACATCGAACTGCCGGTCGCGGCGATCGTCGTCGCGCTGTACCAGCTGCGCAAGGGCTGGCCCTCGCACCACCTGGTGCGCACCTTCCTGCTGATCGGGCTGATCGGGCCGGTCTTCTACATCCTGTTCCCGGTGGTCGGGCCGATCTTCGCGTTCGGCGCCGACGGCAACGGCTTCCAGGTCGGCGACTTCTGGCCGAGCGTCGTGCCGTTCGACGTCACGCCGTCGTCCATGCCGTTCGACGACGCCACCCCCGCAACTGCATGCCCAGCCTGCACACCGCGTGGTCGCTCGCGCTGTTCATCCACTCGCGGCAGGGACCGTGGTGGCTGCGCTGGGGCGGCGCGTTCTGGTTCGTGTGCACGCTGTCGGCGACCCTCGGCTTCGGCTACCACTACGGCGTCGACCTGGTCGCGGGCGTGGTGCTGACGCTGACACTCGAGTCGGCCCTGCGCGCCCCGGAGCGCGGCTGGGGCGGGTTCCGGATCCGGCTCGTCGCCGGCGGTGCCGTGCTGCTCGCGGCGCTGCTGCTGAGCTACCGCTACCTGGCCGTGGAGATCGCCGAGTACCCGATCGTGGCGACGCCGCTGCTGCTGGGCCTTCCCGCACTGTTCGCCTACGCCTACTGGAAGACCTTCTACCGGGATCGCGAGCTGGTCGAAATCACGTCGGATCCGGTCGAAACCGCGTGAAAACGACTAGCTCGCGGACCTAGCGGAAGGTGCCCGGGGTGTCGTCGTGCTGGTCCATGAGCAGCCCGTCGCGTCCGCGCTGCTCGCGGTAGGCGACGCGGCCGACGCTGTGTGCGATGACGGGCGCGGTGAGCAGCGTGAACAGGCCGATGAGCACGAGCATCCAGATGTCGACGTTGCCGTGCAGCCGGATCACCGCGCCGATCAGCACCAGCACCAGGCCGACGACCTGCGGCTTGGTGGCGGCGTGCATGCGGGAGAGCGTGTCGGGGAACCGGACGATGCCGATCGCGGCGGTGAGCGCGAGCAGCGATCCGGTCAGGATGCAGACCGCGGCCAGAACCTCGAGGAAGGCGTTCACGAGTCGTCACTCACCCGGAATCGGGCCACGCTCACCGAGCCGACGAAACCGACCAGGGCGAGCGCGACGATGGCGGGCACGATCGTGGTGTCGCCGCTGTAGGCGGCCCAGATCGACAACCCGCAGATAGCAGTCGCAACGAGGGTGTCCATCGCGACCAGCCGGTCGAGGCTGCTCGGGCCGGCCAGCAGTCGGTAGGTGGTGAGCAGTGCCGCCACCACCAACATTGCTCCGGCGATGATCATCACGGCTGTCATGCCCGATCCTCCCTGCCCTCTTCGTGATACTCGTAGTCGCGCAGATGCCACGGCGCCGGCTGCCATTCAGAGTCGCGCTCGAACGACGCGATGAACAGCCGCTCGAGCTGCCGCACCGAACGGTAGAACTGGTCGACGGCCTTGGTCGTGCCGACGTCGAGGACGTGCACATACACCGCGCGGCGGGCCTGGTCGACCTCGAGCACCATCGTGCCGGGAATCAGGTTGAGCACGTCGATGCACAGGGTGAGCACCAGATCCGACTTGATGCCGAGCTTGCAGCGCAGCACCCCGGTGACGGGCGGCGGTCCGGGACGGATCGCGAGCCACGCGACCTGCACGCTCGACTGTGCGGCGTAGAAGATGATCATCCAGACGAGCTTGACCATCGACAGCAGGTGCACCCGGCCCTCGACCGGTACCCGCGGCAGCGGCAGCAACCCCATGATGAGCAGGCCCACGATGAGACCGCCGACCAGGTTCGCGATGCTGAACGTGCCCCACAGCAGGATCCACACCAGCGCCAGCCACGCGAGGACGCCGACGCGCAGTACGCGTTCGCGGGTCATCGGCCACCTCCCTCGCCCAGGACGGCAGTGATGTAGACGTCCCGATTCTGCAGGTCCTCCGCGGCTCGGGTACTGATCCCGATCATCGGGCCCGCGAAGACCGTGAGCGCCAGTCCGACGGCGACGAGGCCGATCGTCGGCAAGAGCATGAACATCGGCATCCGTCCGACGTCCTCGCGGTCGACGAACGCGATGTCCTCCTCGGACTCGTCGATCAGCGCCGACGGGCTGACGTCCGCGAGCTCACCCTCCGGGGCGTCGGCGCGGGCCCGCCAGAAGGCCTTGGTCCAGACGCGCGCCACGACGTACAGCGTCAGCAGACTGGTGACGGTGCCGCCGGCGACGAGGATCCACGACAGCGCGCTCGGGTGCGCGACACCGGCCTGCAGCAGCGCGATCTTGCCGATGAAGCCGGAGAACGGTGGGATGCCGCCGAGGTTGAGCGCCGGAACGAGGAACACGATCGCGAGCAGGGGGCTGGCCGCTGCGAGACCGCCGAGGCGGCGCAGCGACGACGACCCGGCCTGCCGCTCGATCAGGCCCACCACCAGGAACAGCGTCGTCTGCACGATGATGTGGTGCGCCACGTAGTACACCGCACCGGACAGACCGGCCTGCGTCGACAGCGCGACACCGAAGATCATGTAGCCGATGTGGCTGACCAGCGTGAACGACAGCAGACGTTTGATGTCGCTCTGTGCGATCGCGCCGAGGATGCCGACGATCATCGTCAGCAGGCCGCACACCATGAGGACGTTGTCGAGCTCGCCCTGCGGGAACAGCAGCGTGTGCGCGCGGATGATCGCGTACACGCCGACCTTGGTGAGCAGGCCCGCGAACACCGCGGTGACCGGGGCCGGGGCGGTGGGGTAGGAGTCGGGCAGCCACGTCGACAGCGGGAAGATCGCGGCCTTGATGCCGAACGCGACCAGCAGCACGCCGAAGATCGCCATGCGGGTGCCGACGGGGACGTCGTCGAACCGCAGCGCCATCTGCGCGAGGTTGAGCGTGCCGGTGGCGGCGTACGCGAACGCGATGCCGCACAGGAAGATCAGCGACGACACCATCGACACCATGACGTACGAGACGCCGGCGCGGACGCGGTCGGCGCTCGCGCCCAGTGTCAGCAGCACGAAGCTCGCCGCGAGGAGTACCTCGAACCCGACGTACAGGTTGAACAGGTCGCCGGCGAGGAACGCGTTGCACACGCCGGCCGTCAGCGCCAGGTACGTGGGCAGGAAGATCGACACCGGCTGGTGTTCCTGCCCGTCACGGATGCCCTGACCGACGGCGTAGACCATGACGGCGAGCAGCACGATCGACGACACCAGCAGCATCAGCGCCGACAGTCGGTCGACGACGAGCGTGATGCCGATCGGGGTGTCCCAGCCGCCCACCTGGATCGCGGTGGTGCCGAACCGGTCCGCGAGGTACAGCAGCGTCGCGGACACGGCGGTGACGCCGACCAGCGCGGTGATGGTGATCCAGCGCTGCGCGGTGGGCCGGCGGCCGACGAACAGCGTGACCGCCGCGGCGATCATCGGGATCAGGACCGGCAGCGGGGCGAGGGTGCCGATGAGGTCGGCCGAGAGCGTCATCGTCGGCCTCCCGGCGTCTCGGACTCGATCTCCTCGTGTCCTTCGTGCAGGTCCTCGTACGACTGGTAGTCCTCGGGGTCCTCGAGGAGGTCGACGGGGATCGGGTTGCCGGCGGAGTCGAAGGCGTCGCCGCTCTTCGACGGGGCACCGGTGAGCGGGTCGTCGGACCGGTCGCGGTCCGGGGCCTCGGCGGGGCTGCGTCGCTTGGAAACCTTGGTGTCCTCGGTGTCGTCCTCGACGCGGTCCGCGGTGGTGATCTTGTAGGAGCGGTAGGCGAGGGCCAGCACGAACGCGGCGATACCCATCGTGATGACGATCGCGGTGAGGATCATCGCCTGCGCGAGCGGATCGGCCATCTCCTCGTGCACCGATTCGCGGCCCACGATCGGCGGGTTGCCGGACCGCCCGCCGACGGTGAGGATCAGCAGGTTGACGGCGTTGCCGACGAGCAGCAGGCCCAGCAGCATGCGGGTGATGCTGCGTTCGATCAGCAGGTACACGCCGGCGGCGGTGAGGACACCGATGACGATCAGTGTCGCGAGGTCGGCGCTCATCGGGCGTTCACCTCCTCCTGGGCGTCGAGGCGGGCCCCGAGACTGCGGAGCACGTCGAGCACCAGGCCCACCACGATCAGGTACACCCCCAGGTCGAAGAACAGCGCGGTGACGAGTTTGATGTGGCCGAGCAGCGGCAGCGTCACCTCGAACACCGCCGACGACAGCGGCGGGGCGCCGAGGAACAACGACGTCACGGCGGTGCCCGCGGCGAGCAGCAGGCCCAGGCCGAGGATCTTGCCGGCGTCGATCGGGACGGCCTCGCCCAGTTCGTACCGGCCGCCGGCGAGATAGCGCAGCACCAGTGCCAGCCCCGCCGTCAGGCCGCCGGCGAACCCGCCGCCGGGCGCGTTGTGGCCGGAGAAGAAGAAGTACACCGACAGCACCATCATCGTCGGGAAGATCAGCCGCGTGGTCACCTCGAGCACCAGCGACCGGTGCCGCGGGTCGATGAGGTCGCCGCCGCGCAGCCACGTCGTCTCGGTGCTCGTCGCCGCCGCGTCGAGCACGACGGCCGGAGCGTCGGCGACGCGCGGAGCGGTGCCGAACCGTCGATGCCGGAAGACCAGGCTGGCGACGCCGGTGGCCGCGACCAGCAGCACCGAGATCTCGCCGAGGGTGTCCCACGCGCGGATGTCGACGAGCAGGACGTTGACGATGTTGCGGCCGTTGCCGAGGACGTACGCCGCCTCTGGTAGCTGGTGGTAGATCGGTGTCGAGCTGCGTGCGTTCATCGCGTACGCGGCGAGGGTGGTGACCGCGGCGCCGACGCCGACGGCCAGGATCGCGCGCGGCAGCTTGAAGCCGATGGCCTGCCGCTCGTCGACCTCGGCGGGCAGCTTCCGCAGCACCAGCACGAAGATCACCAGTGTCAGCGTCTCGACCAGGAACTGGGTCAGTGCCAGGTCGGGCGCGCCGTGCAGCGCGAAGATGACGCCGCAGCCGTAGCCGCTGAGGCCGACGAGGATCACCGAGGTCAGGCGGTTGCGCATCACCGTGGCCGCCAGCGCGGCCGCGATCATCATCAGTCCGACGGTGAACTGCAGCGGCGACTCCCACAGCCGGATCTCGGCCCACGCGTCGGTGCGCAGCGCCAGCAGGATCACGGGCAGCAGCACCAGCGTCGCGAGGATCGTCGACTGCGTCAGCGGCAGCGATCCGCGCTGCGTGAAGCCCGTGAGGCGCATCGACAGCGTGTCCATCGCACGGAGCGTGGCGTCGTAGGCGCGGTCGGCGTTGCCGAGCGGCGGCGTCTGGAACCGCAGGCGTTGGACGGCCCAGCGGTGCGCGACGAACAGCAGCGTGCCGAGGCCGACGATCACGATGGTGAGCAGCAGTGGAGTGTTGAACCCGTGCGACAGCGCCAGGTGGTAGTCGGGGTGCGGGCCGGCGGGCAGCGTCGTCGAGTAGGGCGTCAGCAGCTTCTCGAGCTGCGGCGACAGCGGGCCGGCGACCAGACCCGCGACCGCGACCACAGCGGGCGGGGCCAGGAACAGCACGCTGGGCGCGTGCATGTTCGCGACCGCCGGGCTCGGCTGGCGCTGGCGCTTGCGGCCGAACCCGCCCCACACGAACCGGATGCTGTACGCGACGGTGAGGATCGAGCCGAGCGCGATCGCGACGATGATCGTCGTCCGGGCCCACGGTTCGAGCACGTCCGCCTCGAGGATCGATTCGAGCGCAGCTTCCTTGCCGACGAATCCGAGGAACGGCGGCAGGCCGGCCATCGACGCGGCCGCGAGCGCCGCGATCGCGGCCAACCAGGGCGCGCTCGGGCCGAGGCGTGCGAGCTTGCGGATGTCGCGGGTGCCGGTGGTGTGGTCGATGATGCCGACGACCATGAACAGCGCGGCCTTGAACAGCGCGTGTGCGACGACCATCGTCATGCCGGCCAGCGCGGCGTCACGGGAGCCGACGCCGACGAGCACCATCATGAATCCGAGCTGGCTGACCGTGCCGAACGCGAGGACCAGCTTGAGGTCGAACGAGCGCAGCGCCCGCCAGCCCGCGAGCAGCATCGATGCCAGCCCCAACGAGATGATCGTCATCCGCCACGGCGGGGAGTCGGCGTAACCGGGAGCCAGGCGGGCGACCAGGTAGATGCCGGCCTTGACCATCGCGGCCGCGTGCAGGTAGCCGCTGACCGGGGTGGGCGCGGCCATCGCGCCCGGCAGCCAGAAGTGCAGCGGCACGATCGCCGACTTCGACAGCGCGCCGATCAGCACCAGCACGATCGCGACGCTCGCGAGCCACCCGCTCGGCGGGTTCGCGACGACGTCCGAGAGGTTGTAGCTGCCGACCAGCTGGCCGAGCATGATGATGCCGACGAGCATCGCCAGGCCGCCCGCGGTGGTCACCAGCAGCGCCTGCGTCGCGGCGCGGCGGCTGGTCGCGCGTTCGGCGTAGTGGCCCACGAGCAGGAACGACAGGATCGTCGTCAGTTCCCAGAACGTGTAGAGGATGATCATGTTGTCGCTGGTCACGAGGCCGAACATGGCGCCCGCGAACGCGACCATCTCGGCGGCGAACATGCCGAGGCGGGGTTCGTCGTCGGTGAAGTACCGCGCGCAGTAGACGAGGATCAGCGTCCCGACGCCCAGGACCAGCACGGACATGATCGCGGCCAGCGAGTCGAACCGCATGTCGATGTTCATCGACAGCCCGGGAACCCACTGGATGTGCAGTTCCTGCTCGGTGCCCCAGTTCGCGATCACCCAGCCGAGGCTCGCGAGCGGAACGAGCGCGAGCGGAAAGAACGCATTGCGCCCTATCGATCGCACGACGAGCGGAGCCAGAACGGCGGCTATCGCGTGTGCGATCAATATGACAAGCAAATGGCACTCCGTCGGATTGTGGGGCGGCGGGGTGACGAATCGGCGCGAACCGAGAGTCGCGTAGACCCTTCGCTTACCTAGCAAAGCGGACTACGGGGTACATCTTACTGAGTGGCTCGAACCGGTCTGCAATCGGTGCAAACCGGACATTTGTGGCTGGGTCTGCGGCGGCACCGGGGCGGGAGTACGTTTCGACGGGTGTCCGACGAGAACCCCATCGTGATCCGCACCGCCGCCCTCGCGCACATCCGGGACCGCCGCATGCTGCAGGCCCGGTCCGCCGGCAAGACCGCGTTCTACATGGCGGGCGGCAAGATCGATCCGGGCGAAACGCCTGAACAGGCGCTGCACCGGGAGATCCGCGAGGAGCTCGACACCGACATCGCTCCCGGCAGTCTCCGCGAGCTCGGCGTCTTCGAGGCCCCCGCCTTCGGCACCGCGAGGGCACCCGGTTGCACATGACGTGCTACCTCGCCGACCTCGTCGACGAGCCCCAGGCCACCAGCGAGATCGCCGAGATCCGCTACTTCACCGAGGCCGAGTACGCAGCCATGCCCGAGACCGCTCCCGGGTCGCGGTTGGTCTTCGCACGGTTGCGAGCCCTGGACCTGGTGGACTGAAGCTGACGCCGACTGACCCGGCGCCCGGATCGACCTCGCGCGCCCGCAATCGCGCGGGCGGGAGGTCAGTTCGCGGGCGGGACGGCGGGCCGGGCCCGCAGTCCGCGCACCGCGAGCGCGCAGAACACCACGACCAGGAGCAGCGCGATGCCGGCGCCGCGGTCGAAGGTGACGGTCGATGGAAACGGATCGTCGACGAAGTACTCGATGACCGAATCTGACGTGGCCAGGCCGGACGACACGCTGGTCAGCGGCGTGTAGCTCCCGCTGTAGAACACGACCGAGGTGGCCGCACCGACCAGCGCGGTGAACACCAGCGACAGCAGCGGCACGACCAGTCCGAGCGCGGCGACGGCTCCGCTGTCGGGCAGGGTGGAGCCGAGGGCGAGTCCGATGCCGACGCCGAGGACGGCGATCTGGAGTAGCAGGAGTGCGCGGCTGTCGCCGGTCGTGGAATCGATCGCGATCCACAGGGGAGGACGCCCAGCGCAGCGATGCCGACCACGGGTGACGGCCGTCCCAGCGCCACGGCGACGCCTACGGCGACGGCGGTTACGCCGACGGTGACCGGAATCCACGGCTCGAGTCGCAGGTGATCCTGGGCGAGCAGAGTCCGCACCGGAGCCGCGGCGGCCGCCACCGCTGTCGCCGCGAGCAGGAACGGAGCATCGAGGCGCCGCGCCCAGAACTCGGTGAGCGCGACGACCACCACGAGGCACAGGCCGACGACGACCCACAGCCGGAACCGTGATCCGCTCTGGCCGTCGATCCAGGCGCCCAGCAGGCGGTGCGCGACGGCGAGGGTCACCACGGCCGCGATCACCTCGCGGACGGTCCCGGCGTCGGCGCGTGCGGGTGCGTCGGTGTCGACCGCCGCGCACACGGCCGCGAGGATCATCGCGGGAACCAGCACCCACCAGAACGGCTCGCCGAGCGTCGACGTGCTCGGTGCCCAGCCGGAGTGCGCGCTGTGGGCGACGACCGACGTCGCCGCGACCGCGATCGTGAGTCCGAACCGGGGCACGGCCCGCGACCATGTCGCGGCGACGGCGGCACCCAACAGGACACCGCCCGCGACGCATTTGACGTAGTACAGCACTGTCAGCTGTTCGAGATCGCTCACCCCCGACACGGTCAGGCGGGCACCGATCAGGACGGCCGTCGCGACCACCTCCGCGACCCAGGCGGGTCGAATCGATCCGGCGCGCTGGAGCGCCGCGTACGCGAGTACGGCGACGACGCAACCGACGGCGACACCGGTGGGCAGGGTGGCGTTCCAGTCGTCCAACTGGCGCTCGGACGAGGTGAACAGCGGTCGCCATTGGGGGCGGCTGACGAGCACGAACGTTCCCAGCACGCCGGCGAACACGGTGGCGACGGTCGACAGGGCCGAGCGGACGGTCGGGGTCACCGCCTCGACGCTACCTGTCGCTCACGGGCTTTCGGCTTACGCCTTCAGGACGGGTGCGCAGCCTGTGGATGGCGGCGGCGCAGTCAGAGCACGACGAGCAGGAGTGCGACGCCCGAGAGGCGGCTGCCGGGCGCGTGGGCCTCGACGGTGGCCCCGAACAGGTTTCCTTCGGCGCCCGGGGCTCGCGGGGAAGGCTCGCGGTAGATGGCGATTGCTCCGTCGGATTCGGCGACGTAGGTGAACACCAGCGACAGCATCGGGACCGCGAGACCGAGCGACGCGAGCGCACCGTCGTCGGGCAGTGCCGAGCCGAGAGTGACGCCGATGCCGAGCCCGAGCACCGCCAGCCGTGCCAGGAGCCAGACACGGCCGTCGCCGAGGTTCGGATCCAGCGCGGTCGACAGTGGGATCAGCGCGAGCAGGGCGAACCCGAGCGGTAGCGACGGACGCCGCACCGCGACGGCCAGTCCGGCGACCACCACGGCGACGCCGACGGTCACCATCAGCCACGGCTCGAGCGTGACCTGCCGCGCGATCTGCGGTGTGACGAGCGCTGCGGCCGCGGCCGACGCGGTGGCCGCGAGCAGGAACGGGCCGTCGATGCGGCGGGCCCAGAACTCGGTGAGGGCGATCACCAGCACGAGGCAGACAGCGATGAAGATCCACACCTGCAGCTCGGAGTCGGCGGTCTGCCCGTCGATCCACGCACCCAGCATGCGGTGGGCGACGGCGAGGGTGACCACTGCCGCGATCACCTGCACCTGGATCCGGTCCGGCGTGGCGGTCGGGACGCGGGTCGTGTCGATCACCGCGCACACCGTGACGAGCACGATCGAGGGGATCAGCAACCACCAGAACGGCGGGCCCAACGTCGACACGCTCGCTTCCCTGGTGGCGTGCGCGGTGTGGGCGACGACGAACGTCGAGGCGACCGCGGTGACGAGGACGAACCGCGCGAGGGGGCGTGCCCACACCGCGGCGACGGCCGCACCGAGCAGCACCCCGGCGGCCACGGACTTGCTGTAGTGCACGGTCGTCAGCTCGGCCAACCCGTGCGCGCCGGGGACCGCGATCCGGGCCGCGATCAGGATGCCCGACGCGACGACGGCGGCAATCCACGCCGGCCGCACCGATGGCGCACGCCGCAGCGCCACGTACGCGGGCACCGCGAGGGCTGTGCCGATCACGGATCCGGTGGGCAGGGCGTCCAGCCACCACTCGAGCTGGCGGCCGGTCACGTTGATCGTCCCGCGCCATTCGGGCGGGTTGGCGAGCACGAACGTGGCCAGGGTGCCCGCGAACCATGCGGTTACGGCGGGTACCCACGCACGGACGGTCGGGGCCACGTCCCGACGCTAGCCCCTCACCGGTTCTCGGCGTACGCCTTCAGGTGTGCCACCTGGTCGGGGTCCAGCGACGGCCGGACCTTCTCCCGGGCCGCGGCGACGTCCTCCGCGGTCACGTCGGCGGCGTCGACGCTGCGGCGCATGGCAGCGAGTGCCGCCTCCCGCAGCAGGGCGGAGCAGTCGGCGGCCGAGTAGCCCTCGAGTGCGGAGGCGAGGGCGTCGAGGTCGACGTCCTCGGCGAGCGGCACCGACCTGCCCGACGTTCGCAGGATCTCCTTGCGGGCGTCCGCGTCTGGTGGCGGCACGAACACCAGGCGTTCGAGGCGTCCGGGACGCAGCAGCGCGGGATCGATCAGGTCGGGTCGGTTGGTGGCGCCGAGCACGACGACGTCGCGCAGCGGTTCGACGCCGTCGAGTTCGGTGAGCAGCGCGGCCACCACCCGGTCGGAGACGCCGGAGTCGGAGCTCTGCCCGCGGCGCGGGGCCAGGGCGTCCACCTCGTCGAGGAAGATGAGCGACGGCGCCGAGTCCCGGGCGCGCTGGAACAGCTCGCGCACCGCCTTCTCGGACGCACCCACCCACTTGTCCATCAGCTCGGCGCCCTTGACGGCATGCACGCTGAGCTGCCCCGAACTGGCCAGTGCGCGAACGAGGTACGTCTTGCCGCAGCCCGGCGGCCCGTACAGCAGGACGCCGCGCGGAGGATCGACGCCCAGTCGCGCGAACGAATCCGGGTGCTGCAGCGGCCACAGCACCGCCTCGGTGAGGGCCTGCTTGGTCTCGACCATGTCGCCGACGTCGTCGAGGGTGACGCTGCCGATCGCGAGTTCCTCGGTGCCCGAACGGGACAGCGGGCGGATCACGTGGAGGGCGCCGAGCAGATCCTCCTGGGTGAGCCGCGGCTCCGACTTGGCGCTGCTCGCCCGCGACGCGGCCCGCAGCGCCGCCTCGCGGCACAGCGCCGCCAGGTCGGCGACGACGAAACCGGGTGTTCGCGATGCGATCTCTGTGAGCTCGAGGTCCGCAGTGGGGACCTTGCGGAGCAGCATCTCCAGCAACTGGCGGCGACCCGCGCCGTCGGGCAGCGACAGCGACAGTTCGCGGTCGCACAGGTCCTGACCGCGCAGGCGGTCGTCGAGCCCCTCGGGGTGGGCCGTGGTCGCGACGAAGGCCACCGACTCGGTCTCCACCGCGCGGCGCAACTGGTCGAGGATGAGGGTCGAGACGGGTTCGCGGACCGCGGGCAGCAGCGCGTCGACGTCGGTGACGAGCAGGACCCCGCCGGAGCGGACGGCGTCCACCGCGGCGGTCACCCGCTCGAGCCGCGACTGCGCCTCGGACGCCCCGACTCCCGGCCCGTCCAGTTCGACGACCCGGCGCTTCGCGAGAACGGATCGGGCCAGCATCGACTTGCCGACGCCGGCCGGTCCGGTGACGAGCACGCCCAGATGCGGTGACGCCCCGAGTTTCTGCAGCAGTTCGGGCTCGTCGAGGGCGAGTGTGAGCCACTCCGAGAGCTTCGCGGCCTGTGCGTGCGCGCCGACCAGATCCTCGACGGGGACGACGTCGGACGTGCGGGGTTCGGTGATCGTGGGAGCGGCGGCCGTCGGGGCGGGGCTCGCATGCGCCACACCGGCTCCCCAGCTCACTGCGGAATTGGGTTGCACGCTGACCGGACCGTCCGACGGGTCGACGCCGGTCACGGTCAGCAGTTCGGAGGTCCAGGTGACGCCGAACGTGCGGGACAGCGCTTGCGTCGCGGACGTCGTGCTGGTGCCCGGACCCAGGTCCCGGGGCAGCAGGGACACGGCGTCACCCACGGTGAGGACCTTGCCGAGTAGTGCCTGCCGAAGTGTCGCGTCCGAGATCGACTGTTGGGCCATCGCCGAACCGCTCACCGTGACCGCGCGGGCGCCGTACACCGTGATCGGTGCGACCACCAGTGTCGCGTTCTCGCGCAGACCGGAGTTGGAGAGGGTGACGTCGTCGAGCAGGGCGGTGCCGGTGGGGGTTCCGGCCGGCGCGATACCCGCGACCGCGGCGGTGCGGCGGGCGCCGATCAGCGCGATCGCGTCCCACTCCCGCAACCCCAGCGCCGCCAGTGCCTCGGGGTGCAGGCGCACGACTCCGCGTCGGGCATCCGCGGCGGAGGTGTTGAGGCGGACCGTGAGCGTCAGTTCGGGAGAGGACACGCCCGCCAGCCTAGTGATCAGCGTGGCCGGCGTAGGCCCAGCCGGGCCGCGGAGGAGCGTCGGTGGCCGTTGGGGGAGCGGCGGATGGCGCGACGCTCGGACGGCTTGATGTCCCAGGTTTCGGGGCGCGCCGCGACCCAGCGCTTCGACCGGATCGCGAAGGGGATGTGCGCGAGGTACGCGAACACCAGGACGATCAGCAGCACGTACGGGTAGGTGACGAGCGCGGCGGCCGCGAGCGCGACGAGCGCGAGCAGAGCGGCGGCCATGCGCGGCGGCACCGACACGGTTTTCATCGCGAGGGTGGGGATGCGGCTGACGATGAGCGTCGCCGAGAACAGGGTCCACGCGGTGACCACGCCCAACGACGACCACCAACCGTCGCCCCACTGGACGTAGGCGGCGATCGGAGTGAGAGCGATCAGGGCCCCAGCCGGTGCGGGCACGCCGACGAAGAAGTCCTTGGCGTACGCGGGACGGTGTCGTCGTCGAGCAGCGTGTTGAACCGTGCGAGTCGCAGCACGATGCTCACCGCGTACAGCAGCGCGATGATCCAGCCGAAGCTGTTGCCGTCGAGCAGCGTCACGTACAGCACGAGGGCGGGCGCGACACCGAACGAGATGGCGTCGGCGAGCGAGTCGAGTTCGGCGCCCATCTTGCTGGTGGCGTCGAGCATGCGGGCGAGCCGTCCGTCGAGGGCATCGAGGACGGCCGCCGCGCCGATCATCGCGAGTGCGGTACCGAGCTCGCCGTCGAGCGCGAACTTGACGGCGGACAGGCCGCCGCACAGCGCGAGGATCGTGATCATGCTCGGCAGTAATCGGACCGCGTGCTGCCGGCTGGGGCGGGGCGGCCTCACGGCAGCTGTGCGAGGACGGTTTCGGCGCCGATGGTGCGCTGGCCGCGCTCGACGAGCAGCGAGGTGCCGGCCGGGAAGTAGGTGTCGACCCGGGAACCGAAGCGGATGAGGCCGTAGGTGTCGCCGATGGTGAGCTTGTCGCCCTCCTTGGCGTCGCACACGATGCGGCGCGCGAGCAGGCCGGCGATCTGCACGACGGCCACCTCGCGGCCGTCGCTGGTCTCGATCAGCATGCTGTTGCGCTCGTTGACCTCGCTCGCGTCGGCGAGGTCGGCCGAGAGGAACTGCCCCGGCTGGTGGACGACCTTCCGGACCAGACCGGCGACCGGGACGCGCTGGACGTGGACGTCGAGCACCGACAGGAAGATGCTCACGCGCGGCAGCGGCTGGTCGCCCATGCCGAGTTCGGCGGGCGGGACAGCGGTGTCGACGAGCGCGACCTCACCGTCGGCGGGCGCCACGACGACGCCGGGGCGGTTCGGCGGCACCCGGTGCGGGTGGCGGAAGAACGTCGCGCAGGCGGCTGCGGAGGCGAGCCCGGCTCGGCGCACCCACTTGCGGTTGCGTCCCACCGCCGCGACCGCGAGCGGGGTCAGCACGAACGGCAGACCCGCGGGGTGCAGCGGCGGGACGGCAGCCTTGACGAGGCCGATGACGTGGCCGACGCCGGTGGGCTGGGGGTACCAGGGGGTGTCGGTCGACGTGCCACGAGCTCCTCTTACCGGTCGGATTGGGCGGCGATGTTCGCCGCTCGAGCTATCACAGGTTACGTGACAGGCGAGAACCGTCGGGTCGCCATGTGCTAGCGGCGGCCGCCGACGAGCGCCTCGGCCTCGTTCTTGATGCGCGCGAGGGTGGCGTTCATGCCGGCGACCATCTCGGTCTCGAAGGCGTCGGGGCCGCCGAGGACGGTCTTGATCAGGAACTGCGACACCTGGCTGGTCCCGGTGGGGGCTTCGCGGCGCTCGACGACGCGGGTGCCGGTCTCGGTCGCCTCGAGTGTGTACGACCAGATGGAGCGGTTCTCGTTGATGCGGAACGCGATCGCCTTGTTCGGTTCGAATCGGATGACCTTCGACGTGGTGGGCCACACGAGCAGGCCCTTGCGATTGAGGTTGAAGGTCTTGGTGCCCTCGCGGACCTCACCGGAGACGCGCATCATGCGGCACTGCGGGCTCCACTCGCCCATCCGCTTCAGGTCGGACACGATCGTCCACACGTCCTGCGGGGTGGCGGCGATCTCGATGCTGGCTTCGAGGGTGTTGGTCACGGGTCGGCTCTCCGGTTCGAATTAGGTGGTACAGGAGGTCACGCGTACCGGGTCATCGTAGGCATGCGTGTCCGTTCCGTGTGCGGCAGGTCACGATTCGGCGTCCAGGTTCGGGTAGCCGAGCGACAGCCGGCGTGAGTCGGTCTGGACGGCGCAGGCCGCGGCGACCCGGACATCGCAGTCCGGTGAATCGTCGACTTCGCCGGGTGCACCGGTGCTTCCGGTCGGATAGCCCCGCAGCGGCACGTGGCGGCAGATACCCTCGAATCCATGACCCAGGTCGAGGGTGTCCTGTACGACATCGACGGGGTGCTGGTCACGTCGTGGCGGCCGGTCCCCGGGGCCGTGGAGGCGCTCGACGAGATGCGCCGGCGCGGGGGCGTCCGGGGTTCCTGACCAACACGACATCCCGGACGTGCGACGCGATCGCGTCGGCGCTCGGGTCCGCGGGATTCGACATCCGGCCCGAGGAGATCGTCACCGCGGTGCGGCTCACCACCGAGTACCTGCGTTCGACGTATCCGGGCGCTCGGGTGATGCTGCTCAATCACGGCGACGTCCGCGCCGACATGGAGGGCGTCGAGTTCGACGACGTCGACCCCGAGGTGATCGTGATCGGGGGCGCGGGTCCGGAGTTCACGCACGACGCGCTCAGCCGGGTCCTGGATCTGATGGTGGCCGGGGTGCCGGCGGTCGCGATGCACCGGGCGTTGATGTGGTCGGAGTCGGACGGGTTGCGGCTGGACACGGGCGCGTATCTGCCAGGTCTCGAGGACGCGTCGGGTTCGCGGATCGTGTCGGTGGGCAAGCCGTCGCTCGCGGGGTTCCTCACGGCCGCCGAGTTGATGGGTGTCGATCCGTCGAAGACGGTGATGGTCGGCGACGACTTCCGCGGCGACGTCCTGCCGGCGCAGCGGGTGGGCATGACGGGGGTGCTGGTGCGGACGGGGAAGTTCCGTCAGCCGATCCTCGATCTCGCCGTGGACCGGCCGATCACGTGCTCGATTCCGTGGCCGATCTGCCCGCTCTGTTGGCCGATCGCGGGTGACGCGCCGAGCTACTTCGGATCCCTATCGAAATGCCTCGTTTCGACGCCGTGAACGGGTAACCTCGCGGGCACTCTCCCTACTTCTCCCTTTTGTCCGTGAAGGAGTCCGAATGTCGACCTTTTCCCATCTGCGTGCAATCTCGAGCCATGGTCGACGGATGACACGGACTGCGATGATTGCTGCTGCGGGAATCGGTGTGGCAGCGGGTGTTTCGCTGTTCGGTGCGGGCGCGGCGTCGGCCGCGCCGGTGATGTGCGTGTCGCCGACCGCGCCCAACGACATCCAGATCTCGGGGTACGCGAGCTGCGGTGCGCAGGCCTTCGAGCAGGGTGTGTCGCGGTCCGCTGCGACGGACAGTGGCACGGCCGTGTCGGTCGCGCAGGGCTTCGGCTCGTCGAACAGCCTCGCGACCGGTTTCGGCACGGCACTGAGCGCGTCGCGCGGCAACGGTCAGTCGCTCGCACTGGCGATCGGTGGCGGCATCGCCCACTCGTGGGCCGACGACGGTTATGCGACGTTCGCGGTCGCCGGTTGGGGTTCGGGCGCGACGGCCGAGAAGGATGGCGTCAACTGCATGGGTCCGCTGTCGTTCGCGTGGAACCTGAAGACCGGTCAGACCTGCCTGGGCTGAGCGACGGAACGACTCGATCGTGCGGGGGTGTTCGCCATGGGCGGAGACCCCCGCACGACGTTGCACTCACCCCCTCGAGTGCTAAAAATGCACTTGGCACTCGTAACTTGTGAGTGCCAGGTCGGGACGGTGAGACCAGGAACCTAGACACCCCTGGTCGTCCGTCGCGGGCACCGAGCCTGGCCGGAAGCGTAAATGGGGCGATCCGACGAGCGATCGCCTCCGTGTGTCACCCCCAATCCGGAGGATCACTTCGCAATGGCCAAGATCATCGCGTTCGACGAAGAGGCACGTCGCGGCCTCGAAGCGTGGCCTGAACAGCCTCGCCGACGCCGTCAAGGTGACGCTGGGACCCAAGGGTCGCAACGTCGTGCTCGAGAAGAAGTGGGGCGCTCCCACGATCACCAACGACGGTGTTTCCATCGCCAAGGAGATCGAGCTCGAGGACCCCTACGAGAAGATCGGCGCCGAGCTGGTCAAGGAGGTCGCCAAGAAGACCGACGACGTCGCTGGTGACGGCACCACGACGGCTACGGTCCTGGCTCAGGCGCTCGTCCGCGAGGGCCTGCGCAACGTCGCTGCCGGCGCCAACCCGCTGGGTCTGAAGCGCGGCATCGAGAAGGCCGTCGAGGCCGTCACCGCCAAGCTGCTCGACACCGCCAAGGAGGTCGAGACCAAGGAGCAGATCGCTGCCACCGCCGGTATCTCGGCTGGCGACTCCACCATCGGCGAGCTCATCGCCGAGGCCATGGACAAGGTCGGCAAGGAAGGCGTCATCACCGTCGAGGAGTCCAACTCCTTCGGCCTGCAGCTCGAGCTCACCGAGGGTATGCGCTTCGACAAGGGCTACATCTCGCTGTACTTCGCGACCGACGCCGAGCGTCAGGAAGCGGTCCTCGAGGATCCGTACATCCTGCTCGTCAGCTCCAAGATCTCGACGGTCAAGGACCTGCTGCCGCTGCTGGAGAAGGTCATCCAGGCCGGTAAGCCGCTGCTGATCATCGCCGAGGACGTCGAGGGCGAGGCCCTGTCGACCCTGGTCGTCAACAAGATCCGTGGCACCTTCAAGTCCGTCGCAGTCAAGGCTCCGGGCTTCGGTGACCGCCGCAAGGCGCAGCTCGCCGACATCGCCATCCTCACCGGTGGCGAGGTCGTCAGCGAAGAGGTCGGCCTGTCCCTCGAGACCGCCGGCATCGAGCTGCTGGGCCGCGCCCGCAAGGTCGTCGTCACCAAGGACGAGACCACCATCGTCGAGGGTGCCGGCGACGCCGACGCCATCGCCGGTCGCGTCAACCAGATCCGCGCCGAGATCGAGGCGTCGGATTCGGACTACGACCGTGAGAAGCTGCAGGAGCGCCTGGCCAAGCTGGCCGGTGGCGTTGCCGTCATCAAGGCCGGCGCTGCGACCGAGGTCGAGCTCAAGGAGCGCAAGCACCGCATCGAGGACGCCGTCCGCAACGCGAAGGCTGCCGTCGAGGAGGGCATCGTCGCCGGTGGTGGCGTGGCTCTGCTGCAGTCCGCTCCGGTCCTGGACGACCTGAAGCTGGAGGGCGACGAGGCCACCGGTGCCAACATCGTCAAGGTTGCCCTCGAGGCTCCGCTCAAGCAGATCGCGTTCAACGCCGGCCTCGAGCCCGGCGTCGTCGCGGAGAAGGTCCGCAACCTGCCCGCCGGCAGCGGCCTGAACGCCGCCACCGGTGAGTACGAGGACCTGCTCGTCGCGGGCATCAACGACCCGGTCAAGGTCACCCGCTCGGCGCTGCAGAACGCTGCGTCCATCGCGGCTCTGTTCCTGACCACCGAGGCTGTCGTCGCCGACAAGCCGGAGAAGGCCGCTGCTCCGATGGGCGACCCGACCGGTGGCATGGGCGGCATGGACTTCTGATCTGACGATCGGAAAGCCTGAGCTCAGGTAACACGAAGAAGCCCGGGACACCTTCACGGTGTCCCGGGCTTCTCGCATGTGTAGGTCACTCGCTGGGCATGATCATCCAGGCCGCGAGGTAGATCAGCGCGACGGTACCGAACGAGACGAACGCGCCGACGACGGCGGCCACGCGGACGAGATTGACGTCGATGCCGAAGTACTCGGCGACGCCGCCGCACACTCCGGAGAGCATGCGCTGGTTGCGGGAACGGACGAACGGTCGGGGCGAGTCGCTGTAGGTCATGACATCGATTCTGGTTTCCGGCCGCTCCCGACACCATCGGGATTCCCCGGATTCCGACCCTGATCTTTGCCCTCGGGGTGCCCCCTCGGGCGTCCGGACCCGGCGATGACCGGCGCGAACGCGGCACCGTAGCCGGAGCCCCGATTTCCGAGTTTCGCGCACGGTGTGGGCATAGGCTCGATGGCGTGGTGGAGACCGTGCCGATCCAGATGCCCGACGGGACTACGACGCCGGTGCGGCTGTTCCCGGGACCGGAGGGCGCGCCGGTGGTGGTGATCGTCCCGGGCTCGGGATTCCCGGCGCGTTCTACGACCGATTTGCGAATTCGATTGTGGGGCATGGCTTCTGTGCGGCTACCTGCGAGCTGCGCGGGCAGGGGACAGTCGTCCCCGGCCCAGTGGTGCGAGCACGTTCGGTTATCAGGAGTTGGTGTCGGTCGACCTGCCGGCGATGTTCGAGGTGGTGCGCGAGCGGTTCGACGCGAGCACCCCGTTTCTGTTGGGGCACAGCATGGGCGGACAGCTGGGGGTGATGTACGCGGCACGGATCCGGGGTCGGCTCGGTGGACTCGTCCTCGTGGCGTCCGGTTCGCCGTACTACCGAGGTTTTCCCGGACCGCGGTCGCCGGGCGTGCTGTTGGGTTCGACCGCGATGTCGATCACAGCGAGCGTCGCCGGGTTCTGGCCCGGAGATCGTCTGGACGTGGGCGGATTCGGCCGGCAGTCGAGGGTGCTGATCTCCGACTGGTCACGGTTCGCGCGTAGTGGGCGCATCGAGCCGACGGGGGCAGATATCGACTACGAGGAACGTATCGGGCGGCTGAAGCTGCCGGTGCTGTCGATCTCGATCGAGGGCGACGACCTTGCGCCCCGCAGTGCGTCGGGTAACCTTCTGGGCAAGTTGTCCGGTTCGGACGTGACGACGTGGCACCAACCGGAGGCGTTGGGGCACAACGGCTGGATTCGGACACCCGACAGCACGGTCGACCGGATCGCCGACTGGATTCACGACCACGCCTGACATTCACCCTTGCTTTCATCCCGAAATGATCGTCAATCCGGTGCAGGGTCGTGTCCGCACCGTTATATTGACCGCAGGCGCTTTCGCTTCGGGGCGCTACACCACACCGAATACAGGGAGCTTTCCATGGGTTCTTCGCAGATCCTCACCGTCCTCAGCGCTCTTTCGTCCCTCGTCAACGCGCTCAACGTCCTGGGCACCGCCAGCTCGGGCGCGACCGGCGGTTCGGGCTCGCTGAGCACGCTCAGCTGAGACTCGCCTCGGAGCGTCACGAAGGGCGGTGACGGTGCAATCGCACCGTCACCGCCCTTTGTCATGTTCGGCGCTGTCCCGGCTCAGACGCCGAGGGACGCGGCGAGCGTCGGCCACGACTTGGGCAGCTCCGCACGCCAGTACGCCCACGTGTGGACGCCCACCGGGTTGTAGACGAAGGTCGCCGGAATGCCGAGCGACCGCAAGCGGTCGTCGAGCTGGTGGGTACAGAAATTGGTGACGGCCTCGATCGGCCCGCCCTGGGTGACGAGCGGAACGAGGTCGGGGTTGTTCAGATTCTCGTCGGGGCCGGGCAGTCCGGTGGCCGTCGAGATGTACATCGCGGTGCCGCGTAGCTTCTCGGCGCCCAGGAGGACGTCGTGCTCGGCCCACTGCGGATCGGTGGACGGGCCCCACATGTTCTCGATGTTGCCGCCGTAGCTCGACACCACCACGTTCATCTGGGCCTGCCCCAGCTCCCCGGTCGTCTCGTAACAGCCGCTGTAGGCCGCGACGCCGCGGTACAGGCCGGGCGAGCGCATTACGAGCATCATCGCCGACTGCGCGCCCATCGACAGGCCAGCGATGGACTGGATGCCGTTGCCGTCGAAGCGCTGATCGATCAGCGGGGAAGTTCCTTGGTCAGGAACGTCTCCCACTTGTAGTTGCCGAGCGTCGGGTCGGTCCGGTCCCAGTCGGTGAAATAACTGGCACGGCCGCCGGTGGTCATGACGACGTTGACCGGCTTGTCCTCGAAGAACTCGACGGCACCGCCCTGGGTGGTCCAGTTGCTCATGCCCGGCGACGCCGAGCGGCCGTCGAGCATGTACAGCGTGGGTCGGGGCACGGAGGTGTCGCGCGGCAGCAGCACCTGTACCTCCTGCTCCGCCCCCATTGCCGGGGAGTACACGAACACGCGCACCCACCGGTCGGTGATGTTCTCCACGCGGGTGATGTAGGCGCCGTCGGCCGAGACGGGAGCCGCCTGCGCCGCGGCCGAGTTCGGGATGCCTCCCGCCGCCGCGATCGGCGCGACGCCCAGCAGCGCGCCCACCGTGGTGGCGGTGACGAGGCACCCGCTCCCAGGCGGCGCAGCGCCGGTCGTGTGATCGCGTGGGATGTCATGTGGCAGCTCACTTTCGGTGGTTCACTTCCGGCGCATGGTAGCCCAGGAACGGGACTGGCGGGCGTCATCGAGCCAGCTGATCCCACAGGAACGTGTAGGTGAGCGCCGACTTGAACGCGGCCTGCGCGTTGTCGGCCGCACCGCCGTGGCCACCCTCGATGTTCTCGTAGTAGTAGACGGTGTGGCCCTCCTGCTCGAGGCGAGCCGTCATCTTGCGGGCGTGCCCGGATGGACGCGGTCGTCCCGGGTGGAGGTGGCGATGAGGATCGGCGGGTATGCCGCCCCGGCGTCGGTGTTCTGGTACGGCGAGTACTCGGAGATGAACGCCCAGTCGTCGGGGTTGTCCGGGTCGCCGTACTCGGCCATCCACGACGCCCCGGCGAGCAGCAGGTGGTAGCGCTTCATGTCGAGCAGCGGTACCTGGCAGACGATGGCGCCGAACAGGTCCGGGTACTTGGTGAGCATGATGCCCATCAGCAGGCCGCCGTTGCTGCCGCCCTGCGCACCGAGCTGTGCCGGGGTGGTAATGCCGCGAGCGACGAGGTCGCGGGCGACGGCGGCGAAGTCCTCGTGGACCTTGTGCCGGCCGTCGCGCACGGCCTGCGTGTGCCACTGCGGCCCGTACTCGCCGCCGCCGCGGATGTTCGCGACGACGTAGGTGCCGCCGCGCTGCAGCCACGCCGTGCCGTTGATACCGCTGTAGCCGGGGGTGAGTGAGTTCTCGAATCCGCCGTACCCGTACAGCAGCGTCGGTCCGGCCGGGACACCCTCGCGTCGCACCACGAAGTACGGGACGCGGGTGCCGTCGACGGACTCGGCGAAGCGTTGCGCGACGGCGAGGCCGGTCGTGTCGAAGAACGCGGGCGCCGACTTCAGCCCCTCGAGCGGACCGCCGACCGTCCCGGAGAACAGGGTGGCGGGGGTGAGGTAGCCGCTGGAGTTGAGGAAGAAGTCGTCGCTCTCACGCGGATCGGTGTCGATGATCTCGGTGGACGTCAGCTCGGGCAGTCCGGTGAGTGGACGGGTCTCCCAACCGTTCTCGCCGGGAGTCGCGACGTGCACGTGGGACTGGACGTCGGAGAGCGTCACCATCAGCAGGTGGTTCCGCGTCCACGAGTACTGCTCGAGCGACGTGTGCTCGTCGGGCAGGAACAGTGTGGTGAGCTCGCGCGATCCGGCGAGGTAGTCGTCGTACCTGGCGGCCAGCAGCGCGCCGGCCGGGTAGGTGGCGTCGCCCACGGTCCACGTCGAGCGCGGGCGGACCAGCAGCCACTCCTTGTAGACGGAGATCCGCGCGTCCTCGGGGGTGTCGATGCGGACGAGGCTGTCGTCGCTCAGTAGTTGGAAGCGCTGCGAGGTGTAGAAGTCGACGGCGCGTTCGACGAAGCTGCGCTCGAAGCCCGGGGTGTTGTCGTGCCACGCGGAGATCGCGACGTCGGACTGCTCTCCCTCGAACACGGTGACCGCCTCGGCCAGCGGGGTGCCGCGACGCCACCGCTTGGCCAGGCGTGGGTAGCCGGAATCGGTGAGGGTGGCATCCCCGAAATCGGTTCCGATGTAGACGCTTTCGGAGTCGATCCACCCGATGTCGGTCTTGGCCTCCTCGACGCGGAAGCCGGTGGCGCTGTCGTCGAAGCTGAGGGTGGTGAGGTCGAACTCACGGACGACCACGGCGTCCGCGCCGCCGCGAGAGAGGCTGATGAGCGCGACGTCCTGCTCGGGGCGCAGCACCTGCGCCCCCGACCACACCCAGTTCTCACCCTCCCGCTCGGCGAGCTCGTCGACGTCGACGAGGATCTCCCATTCCGTTGTGTCGCTACGGTATTCGTCCATCGTGGTGCGGCGCCACAGGCCGCGGACGTGCTGGGCGTCGCGCCAAAAGTTGTAGAGGTACTTTCCGCGCCGCCGCGAGTAGGGGATGCGTGCGTCGGTATCGAGGATCGCGCGCACGTTCGCCTCGAGTTGTTCGAAGTCGCCGGTTCCGGCGAACTCCGCGACAGTCTTGTCGTTATGCTCGCGGACCCAGGTGAGCGCCTCGTCGCCGGTGACGTCCTCGAGCCACAGGTTCGGGTCGTCGGCCGGCGTGGGGGAGGGGGAGGTGTGCGTCATGGGTTTCATTGTGGTCGGTCGTGGCGGAGGACGCTGGTGCCCGTATTGGGTTGGTTCTCGGTATCGAGTCCCCGTGACTGCTCGAGGGGTGAGGGCCGGGTGAATTTCCGAAGACCCTGGACAGTCGACCAGTTTTGGTAACGAAATCGCAGACAAGCGGATGTGACCTAGATTATATTTCCAATCACGGTCGAATTAACCCGACCGGCTTCCCGGCCAGGAGGCAGCGGGGTGGCACACCACGGTCACTCCGCAACCTACGCCAAACGGGCGGGATGTACAGGGAGTGAATGTATCCGGGGTAGCGGGGTCCCCCGGTCGACAATTTTCCCTACCCAGGCTGCGGACTAGATCACGCAGCAATCACAATGCACCACCCATCTGACTCGAAAGGCAGTGAACATGAACATCGATGCACTCCTCGCCGCGCTGACCGCCATCATCGGCAACGTCTTCAACGCCGGTTCGGTTACGTCGATCAGCTAGTTCGTCACACTACCTGTCACACAACCACCACAAAGGTAAGGAAACACAATGAACATTGGTGACATCCTCTCTGCCATCACCGTCATCATCGGCAACGTCGTGAACTTCGGTTCGGTCACCTCGCTCTCCTGACCTCGAAGTTCCAAGCGAACCAAGAAAGGCGATTGCTATGAATCTGAACGCCATCGACCTCGGCTCACTGTCCGGGGCCGCAGCGGGTTCCATGTCGAGCGTGCTCGACATTCTCCTCAGCCTCAGCCGGGGCAGCGTCTTCGGCGGAAGCACTGTTGGAGACCTCGGGAGCACCATCTCGTTCAGCTAAGCATTCGCACCTGGACCCCAGTCGCATCGCGGCTGGGGTCACAGGTGTGTGCAGGGACGTTGTAGTACGCCGCGGCGGCGCCCGATCTTACTTTCGAGTAGGGACCAACTCGGGACACGAAATCGCGGCGGGACTAGGCTAGGCGCTCGTGACCTCACACTATGACGTCGTTGTCCTCGGAGCCGGTCCCGGTGGGTACGTCGCTGCTATCCGCGCGGCACAGCTGGGCCTCAAGACCGCCATCATCGAAGAGAAGTACTGGGGCGGTGTCTGCCTGAACGTGGGCTGCATCCCCTCGAAGGCGCTTCTCCGCAATGCCGAACTCGCGCACATCTTCCACAAGGAGGCCAAGGCGTTCGGCATGTCGGGAGACGTGTCCTTCGACTTCGGCGCCGCCTTCGACCGCAGCCGCAAGGTGGCAGACGGTCGCGTCAAGGGCGTGCACTTCCTCATGAAGAAGAACAAGATCACCGAGTACGACGGTCGGGGCACGTTCGTCGATGCCAAGACCATCTCCGTCGCGCTCAGCGCGGGCGGCACCGACACGGTGACCTTCGACAACGTCATCGTCGCGACCGGTTCCGTGACCAAGCTGCTGCCGGGCACCTCGCTCAGCGCGAACGTCGTCACCTACGAGGAGCAGATCCTCACCCGCGACCTCCCGGGCTCGATCATCATCGTCGGTGCCGGCGCCATCGGCATGGAGTTCGGTTACGTCCTCTCCAACTACGGTGTCGACGTCACGATCGTCGAGTTCCTCGACCGGGCCCTCCCCAACGAGGACGAGGACGTCTCCAAGGAGATCACCAAGCACTACAAGAAGCTCGGCGTCAAGATCAAGACCGGTGCCGCGGTCCAGTCGATCGTCGACAACGGCGCAAACGTCACCGTGTCGATCAAGGACAACAAGTCCGGCGAGATCGAGACGGTCACCGTCGACAAGGTCCTGCAGTCCGTCGGCTTCGCACCGCGCGTCGAGGGCTACGGCCTCGAGAACACCGGCGTCCAGCTCGAGCGTGGCGCCATCGCGATCGACGAGCGCATGCGCACCAACGTCCCCGGCATCTACGCCATCGGTGACGTCACCGCCAAGCTGCAGCTCGCGCACGTCGCCGAGGCTCAGGGTGTCGTCGCCGCCGAGACCATCGGTGGGGCCGAGACCATGGAACTGGGCGACTACCGGATGATGCCGCGCGCCACGTTCTGCCAGCCGCAGGTCGCGAGCTTCGGCCTCACCGAGGCGCAGGCCAAGGCCGAGGGCTACGACATCAAGGTCGCCACCTTCCCGTTCACCGCGAACGGCAAGGCTCACGGCCTGAACGACCCCAACGGCTTCGTCAAGCTGATCGCCGACAAGAAGTACGGCGAGCTGATCGGCGGCCACCTCATCGGACCCGACGTCTCCGAGCTGCTGCCCGAGCTGACCCTGGCCCAGAAGTGGGATCTCACCGTCAACGAGCTCGCGCGCAACGTCCACACGCACCCGACGCTGAGTGAGGCGCTGCAGGAGGCCATCCACGGTCTCGCCGGCCACATGATCAACTTCTGACGGTTCACCCGCCGGAAGAGCTAGTCCGCGAGAAGCCCGCACAGGATTGTGCGGGCTTTCTTGCCTTCCGGGATCGGGAGCAGCGGGTAGACGTGGATCATCTCCGGCTCCTCGCGGAAGTCGAGTGACACCCCGGCCGCGGATGCCAGCGACCGGAAGCGGCGGGCGTCGACGTTGAGGATGTCGCGGGTCCCGGTGAACAGGGTGATCGGGCCGAGCCCGGTGAGATCGCCGTTGAGCGGGCTCACCCACGGGTGCTCCCGATCCAGCTCGCCGCGGTAGGCGTCCGCAGCCACCGTGAGGCTGTCCGGATGCTGCCACGGATCACGCGGGGCGATCTCGCGGATCTCCGGGTGCGACCCGGTGGCGTCCAGCCACGGCGAGATCAGCGCGGTGTGCGCTGGGGAGGCGATACCGCGATCGCGGAGCGCGAGGGCGACAGCCAGGGCCAGCCCGCCGCCCGCGGAGTCGCCCGCGACCACCAGTGGTTCGCCGCGCGTCGCCAACCGTTCGGCGAGGTCGGCCGACGCCGCCACCACGTGGGAAGCCGTCCCACGCGGCGCCACCGGATAGATCGGCACCGTCACCTCCGCGCCCGCGGACGCCAACTGTCCCACCAACTTCCAGTGATGCCGGGTGATCTCCCGGATGTAGGCGCCGCCGTGGAGATACAGCACCCGGGCCGACGGCGTGACACCGCGCGGGGCGACCGTGAACACCGGCCAGCCCGCCGCTGACGTCGACGGGGTCACCTGCAGGCTGCGGCCCAGTGATGCCGGGGGAGTGAACGGCGCGGGTCGGGCCTGGAGCGCCGCGATCTCGCGACGGATGTCGTCTGCGCTCGGTCGACGCCGGCCGAGCAGCGCTATCGCCAACGGCATGGCCCTACTGGTCAGGCTGGGCATCGACCACCCCCGTTGTGTCGTCTGGTCAGCGTGCGTCGTACCGATTCTGGGCCGCGGTGATGCCCGGCATGCGCGCTTCGAGCAGGTCGATCAGGCCGGCGAGACGTTCGGCGATCTCCTCGCCCAGCGGGGTGAGGCTGTATTCGACGTTGGGTGGGATGGTCTCGCGGACCTCCCGATGGACCAGGCCGTCGCGCTCGAGTTGCTGCAGCGTCTGCGCCAGCATCCGCTCGCTCACCCCGTCCACCCGCCGGCGCAGTGCGCCGAACCGGTAGGGGCCCTCCGCCAGTGCGGCCATCGCGAGCGTGCCCCACCGTCCGGTGATGTTGAGCAGCGCGTCGCGCGAATGGCAGTCGCGCGCGAAGACGTCGGCCTCGAGCGTCGGGTCGTCGAAGGGCTGGTCAGGGGTGCTCACGACGTCGAGGTTACTACCGTCCGAACGCGCAGCACTGACTCAAGAGATTGCACTTACGAAAAATAAGTGCATTATGGAGGGCGAACAAAACGTTGAAGGTTCAACACAGGGAGTTCTCATGACCATCGCAGTCACCGGCGCCACCGGACACCTCGGCCGTCTGGCCGTCGACGCCCTGGTGCGCCGCGGCGTACCCGCGACCGACGTCGTCGCGGTCGTCCGCAACCCCGAGAAGGCTGCCGACCTGGCGGCGCGGGGTGTGCAGGTCCGCGTCGCCGACTACGCCGACCGCGGCGCACTCGAGACCGCGCTCGCCGGCGTGGACAAGCTGCTGCTCATCTCCGGCAGCGAGGTCGGAAGCCGCCTGCCCCAGCACACCAACATCATCGACGCCGCAAAGACCGTCGGCGTCGGGTTCATCGCGTACACGTCCATCCCGGACGCAATGAACAACACGCTCCAGCTCGCGCAGGAGCATCAGCTCACCGAGCGTCTGCTCGCCGAGTCCGGCATCGACCACGCGCTGCTCCGCAACGGCTGGTACTGGGAGAACTACACCAACGACCTCGCCGGCACCGCCGAGCGCGGTGTCCTCGTCGGCAGTGCGGGCGACGGCCGCGTCGCGGGTGCGGCGCGAGCGGATTACGCCGAGGCGGCGGCCGCCGTCCTCACCTCCGACGAGAACCAGGCCGGCAAGGTGTACGAACTCGGCGGTGACGAGTGCCTGACGTATCCCGAACTGGCCCAGGCGATCTCGAACGTCACCGGCAAGTCCGTCGAATGCCGGAACCTGCCCGTCGCGGAGTACCAGGGTGTGCTCGAGTCCGTCGGCCTGCCTGCGCCGGTGGCTGCGGTCCTCGCCGACGCCGACGCCGGGATCGCGACCGGCGTCCTCGACGTCACCGGCGGGGACCTCCAGCGGCTCATCGGGCGCCCGTCCACGCCGCTCGAGACCGTCCTGCGTGCTGCGCTCTGACCGTCCCGTGAACAGCTGAAGGGTCCCTTCACGCGCTGACAGCGCATGAACGGACCCTTCAGCTTCCCCGGTGGGAGCGGTCAGTGCATACCGACGGCGCCCTCGGTGGGCAGATCGCCCTTCTCGGCGCGGACCAGGACCATCACGACCGGGCTGATGACGAGGATGAGTGCACCCGCCCAGCCGAATGCGTGCGCGTACCCCGACACCTCGGTGCCGAACGCCCAGTCCATGAGCTTGCCGACGAAGTCCTGCGCGGGCTGCGGCATGGCCGCGATCTGCTCGGGCGTCGGCGGTGTCGCGGTCGACAGGTCCGACGGAATCGCGTCGAGCGGGAAGCCGGGCGGGGCGTGGGCGCGGGGTTGTCGGCCTGGAAGGAGTCCTTGGCCGACGCGTACACCGTGGTGAACAGGGCCGTGCCCAGCGCGCCGCCAACCTGCAGCGTCGCGTTCGCCAGGGCGCTGGCGGCGCCGGCGTCGTGGTTGGGGACGCCGAGCAGGGCGAGGTTCTGCATCGGCACCATCAGCAGCCCCAGTCCGAAGCCGAACATCGCCAGGCCGGGGAACACGTGCGTCCAGTAGGAGCTGTCCACCCCGATCTGGGTGAGCAGGAACAGACCTGTGGCCGCCAGGATCGGACCGACCACCATCAGGGGCTTGGGGCCGATGCGGGTGGTGAGCTGCGCGGCGATGGTCGACGCCAGCACGATGAAGCACGCCATCGGCAGCGACCCGACACCCGACATCACCGGGCTCAGACCCATCACGATCTGCAGGTAGAACGTCAGGTAGAGGGTGCCGCCGAGCAGGGCCGCACCTACCAGTGCCGATCCGATGAACGCGGCGCCCCGGTCGCGGTGCCACGGAACGCTGAGCGGCAGAAGGGGATTGGCGGTGCGCTTCTCGACGAGGACGAACACGACGAGGGCGAGCAGGCCGATGCCGATGAACAGTAGCGTCTGCGTTTCCAGCCACCCGTGCTCGGCCTTGGTGAAGCCGTACACCAGCGACCCGAGCCCGATTGCGACCAGGACGGTGCCGGGCAGGTCGTAGCTGGTGTCGCCGTGTGCCTTGGTTTCCTTGACGATCGGCAGCGTCACCGCGATCGCGAAGAGCGCGACGGGGACGTTCACCAGCAGGCACCAGCGCCAGTCGACGTACTGGGTCAGCGCGCCGCCGAGGAGCAGGCCGATCGCGGCGCCGCCACCGGAGATCGCGCCGTACACCGCGAACGCCTTGGCGCGCTCCTTCTCTCCGACGAACGTGGTCGTCAGGATCGCGAGCGCGGCCGGCGCGAGCAGGGCCGCGAACACGCCCTGTCCGGCACGCGCGACGAACAACTGCATCCCGGTCTGCGCGAACCCGCCAACGGCGGACGCCACCGCGAAGCCCGCCGTGCCGACCATGAACGAGCGCTTGCGGCCCCAGAAGTCGGCGATGCGACCGCCGAGCAGGAGCAGCGCACCGAACGCCAACGCGTACGCGGTCACCACCCATTGGCGGTCCAAATTGCTGATGCCCAGTTCCTTCTGGGCGTCGGGTAGCGCGATGCTGACGATCGTGCCGTCGAGGACGACGGTCAGCTGCGCCAACGCGACGATGCACAGGACGAGCCAGCGGCGCTCGTGATTGGGGTTGTCGGTGTAATTGTCGTGGGACAGGGCGTCGGGACTCGCGGTCACCTGGACGTCTGAGGACATGCAGTTCCTACCGGATCGGGGGCGCGGACGACTGTCACGGCCGAACACGCAGACGCTACCGGCGGGCTGGGCGGTGCGGCAATGGAGTCCGCGGCCATCGTCGGGATAGTCACAACGGGGGCTCCTGGGCTTGTCACCGGTGATGAAGTGTGAGCAATCGGGGATCGAAATCTGTGGTCAGCCGTTTGTTTCGGATCCGACGCCGCTGGTTGACAGTTGTCAATTATGTTGCGCAACAACACCTCTCGAGACGTCTGAACCTACGGTTACGTAGTCGCAGCTTGACGAAAAGGCTTTCATTTGCGTCTATCCAGAGTTCGTAAGCGTGATGTACGTTCCTGTGCGATCGCTTCAAACCGGTTGCCCCCCAATGAGAGGACACCATGAATTCCCGCGCGACTCGCTTCACCACACTTGCCGGTCTCGTGGCCGGCTTTGCGGCGGTTGGTCTTCCCGCCGCGCATGCCGCGCCCCCGGCCGTCACGACCACATCCACCTTCCAGGTGACGTGCAATGCCGTCCCCAGTTCGTTCAGCGGACCGACGGCCGACGGCAAACCCGCTACCGTCTCGGTAACGGCGCCGCCTTCCGTGGCGCCGGGGAGACCTTCGACGTCGTGATCGACCCGGGCACGGTCCAGATCCCGAACAGCGTCAGCGGTGCCAACGTGCAGAAGATCTCCCGTGCCAAGATCGACCTGCCGATCCCTGCGAACGCGGAGTTCGTCGGTGCGGGGGTTGCGGATCCGGGCAACCTGACCGCCGGTGTACCGGCCTCGGTCATCCGGGTCGACGAGGCCGGAAATCCGTCCGCGACCGGGTCGTTGCTGCGACTGTCGGGCAACAACATCACGATCGGCAACGGGCCGTCGTCGTCGACAACGTCTCACGGTGGCCTGGCCGTCAACGCACAGTCCGGTGCGACCACCACCCTGGCGTTCCCGAAGATCCGGATGACGCTGAAGGCCGGCGCGTCCGGCACGATCGAGCCGGTGGTCCGCACTGCCGGTGCGGCCGGGACCTTCGGAACCCCCGAGTCCTTCCTGACCTTCCTGCCCAGGTGAGCCATTGGCTCGCCGGCGCCATCTGGGCGCCCACCTACTGCTCGCCGCGCGACACCCCCGAGAGCGGACTGAACTCCGGCGCGGGTCCGCTGGCCACCATCACCATCGCGGGCGATCCGGTGGATCCGGGAACCGGAACCGAGACCTCCGCGACGATCGCCGGTCCGGTGTCGGCGAACACCGGTGAGAAGGTGCCGTTCGCGGTCAACGTTGCTCCGGAAACGGCCACCGGGACAGTGCAGTTCATGGTCGACGGCAAGGCGGTCGGCGATCCGCGTCCGGTGGTCCGTGGCATCGCGCGACTCGAGCTCACGTTCGGCAAGGCCGGCACCAAGCTCGTCACGGCGGTGTTCACCGACGCCGACGGCAAGCAGCACACCACCGCGTCGCATGTGCTCACGGTCGCCGGCGGCGACACCGGCCCCGTCGACCCGCAGCCCGAGAACCCCGGTGGCACCGGCAGCCTCGGCGGCCTCCTGCCCGGACTCGACCTCGGCTCGCTCGGCGGACGCTGACCAACTCTTCCGAAAGGCAACGCAATGAAGATCTCCAACGTGGCGACCGTGTTCGCGGTCTCGGCGCTGACCGCCGGGGGTGTGCTCACGGTGGGCGCGCCCGCCGCCTCGGCCGACCCCGTCACGAAGACCGTCTCGTTCGAGCACAAGTGCCGCGTCAACGGGTTCACCGACTGGGACTTCTCGTTCAACGACAACCTCGAGGTCACCGCGCCCGACGCAGTCCGGCCCGGCGCGGAGTTCACCGTCCGCCTGCACCCCGGTGCGATGCGCACCTCCGACTCCGACACCGGCCGACTCAAGTACGACTTCGCGGTTCCGAAGGGCGCCGAACTGCTCTCGTACGCACTCGTACCCGGAACGTCGAGCAACCTGATCGGTGAGGCGCCGACGCTGCTGCGGGTCGGTACCGACGGCAAGACGAACCCGGCGGGCGAGTACCTGCGGATCACCGGCACGAGCAACCTCACCATCTACGACGGTCCGAGCCCCAACGACAACAGGCCGAAGGAGGGCTTGCAGGTCAAGGCGAACACGGACTTCCGTTTCCCCGCAGTGGAACTGAGGCTGCGTGCCGGTGCCGAGAACACCCCGGTGACGACCGCGGTCCGCGCCGGTGCGGCCACCCCGGTCATCAAGATCAAGGACACCAGCATGAGCTTCGGCGAGTCGCGCTGGGTCAACGGCGCCGGTTACTGCGTCGCGACGGGCGCCGGGCGGAGCGCGGTCTCGACCACCGAGGTGTTCTCGGTGAACCAGACACAGACCGCGGTCGAGGTCGCGCTCGAGGCCCTCACCGGTGACAACGTGCGGATCGCCGCCGACGTCGCGCCGAACCCCGGCGAGGGCGTGGTGGAGTTCTACGACGGCACAGACCTCATCGGCAGCGCTCCTGTGAACGCCGACGGGCACGCCGAGATGGTCTGGCCGTTCCGCGACCCGGGGGCGCACCCGATCACCGCGCGGTTCGTCGGCACCAAGCGGTTCGCGTCGTCGACCTCCGACGACAAGACGGTGACTGTCACCGTCCCGGGTGTCGTCGTGGTCGAGCCCACCGATCCGACCGGACCGACCGACCAGACCGGACCGGGCGGGACGGGATCGCTGTCGAGCCTGCTGCCGGGGCTGACCACCGGTTCGCTCGGCGGCCGCTGACGCCGTCACACCGCCGGACGGAGCGTATGCCCGTCCGGCGGTGTCGTGCGGACGCCTTACTCCGGCAGCCGCATCCGCAACGCGTCGAGCAGTTGCGGCGGGAGGGTCACTTCGGCGCCGTCGTCGGCGAGTTCCGGACGGGCCTTGATCTTCGCGAACTCGTCGTTGAGCCGCTCCATCTTCACGTCCAGCCGGTGCGCGGTTTCCGCGGCCTCGGTGAGCTCGGCCAGCAGTTCGGCCGGCACCTCCCGGTTGAACTTGTAGTAGATCTTGTGCTCGAGGCTGGCCCAGAAATCCATTGCGATGGTGCGGATCTGGAGCTCGATCGGCACCCGCTGCACCCGGTCACTCAGGTACACGGGCACCTCGACGATCAGGTGCAGACTCTTGTAGCCGTTCGGTTTCGGGTTCGCGATGTAGTCCTCGACCTCGCGAACCTCGATGTCCGGCTGGCTCGTGATCATCTCGGCGATGCGGTAGGTGTCGGAGATGAAGCTGCACGTGATCCGCACCCCGGCGATGTCGAGGATCTGCTCTCGGACGTCGTCGAGTGTGAGCGGACAGCCGATGCGGTGCGCCTTGCGGAGGATGCTCTCCGGCGACTTCAGCCGGGAGGCCACGTGCTCGATCGGGCTGTAGAGATTGATGTGCGTGAACTCGTCCTTGAGGATGTTCACCTTCGTCAGCAGCTGAGCGATTCCGAACCGGTACGACATCATGAAACGGGAGAAATCGGTTCGGAGCTGCTCGGGTCCACGGACTCCAGTGTGCCATCGGTTCCTGATCAGAAGTCGGATCGGATTCTCAGGGTCTCGATCGTGGTGGCCAGGCCGTCGTACTGCGTGACCAGCAGACAGAACTCCACCAGGCGACGTTCGTCGAGGTGCGCGGCCAGTGTCGACCACGTGGCGTCGTCGATGTCGTCGGTCCTGACCAGCTGGTCCGTCGCCGTCATCATGGCGCGGTGCCGTGGGCTCCAGTCGGGATGGTCGGGCCCGGTCAGCACTCGGTCGAGGATCTGCGCAGTCACGCCGGCGCGGCGGCCGAGGCGGACGTGGTGTTCCATCTCATACCGGCATTCCCGCAGGTGCGCGACGCGCAGGACGACCAGTTCGATTTCGAACCGGGACAGTTTGGTGCCCGGTAGCAGCATCAGCACACCGGAGTAGTGCAGCCAGCCGCGGAACAGTCCACCGGTGCGGCCGAGGGTGCTGAACAGCTGCGCGTCCCTCGTGCGCGAACCGAGCGACAGCACCCGCCACGCAGCCCAGTTGATCGGACCGAGTTCCTTGAACCGTCCCGGCCTGATCCGCGGTGCGGTGCCGTTGCCGGTCTTCTCGTCGTGTGCGGTCAACTCGGACTCCACCCATCCGTTCCGTTCCGGTCATCGAGACTGCCCCACCCTCGGCTACCGAGCGGTAGGAGGGACGCTAACATCGCCGGTCGGATCTGTCGGGGAAAGCGAGAGTCCGTGTAGCATTCCGACCTCTAGCAAGCGTTAGATTGGTTTCAGGCAGGTACGAGCAGGGGAGTCCCCAAGGTGGCATCGACCCGGCGCGAAGAGATTCTGTTCCACGCCGCGAAGCTGTTCAGCGAAAAAGGGCGTCGCGGGGACCACCGTGCGGGACATCGCCGACGAGGTCGGCATCCTCTCCGGCAGCCTCTATCACTACTTCGGGTCCAAGGATGCGATCGTCTTCGAGATCGTGATCGCGTACGTCGACGACCTCAACGAGCGCTACGAGGCTGCGCTGGTTCCGGGGAATCCGGCCGCGAACGCCTCGACCGCATGGTCGCGGTCGCGTTCGACGCGGCAGTCGACCATCCCTTTGCGACCGAGATCTATCAGAACGAGATTGCGCTCGGCGCCCAGTTCGGGACGGGCGGATCGAGAGGGCGGTGCGCCGCGCCAACGACTACTGGGCCGACGCGATCGACGGCGGCGTCGCATCGGGCGAGTTCCGCGATGATCTCGATCCCCGGCAGTTCCATCGCATGCTCCGCGAGTCGGTGTGGTCCACCGTGCGCTTCAACCGCGCGACGCTCGCCGCCGACGCGGAACGCCTGCGCCACGACCTGATCGCGGTGTTCCTCGACGGCTGCGCGACCGGCGCGCGGGTGGCGTCGGCGCCGATCCCGGCGACGTCGCCGTCCGGATCTGGTCAGGCCGACGAAAGCGGCGATGCCGTCGACGTTTCGGAGATCGCCGAGCTGCGCCGTGACGTCCGCGAACTCAAGGAGGCGATCCGCGAACTGCGCTCGCTCCGCGTGGTCCGCGGCGGCTGATCGGCGCGGCCGGCGGGCCCGGCGCCGGCGTTGACTTGGTGTGTGACCGGGGCACACCTGGCCCGGGCGTGGTCAATCGAGCAATTGCTTGATTGACCACGAGTCGGACGGTGCGAGACAGGAGTCGTTTGTGGGGATCGGAAGCGGCGCCGCGTCGGGGTACTCGACATCGCAGTGGGCGACTTCACTACCGCACCCGAGAAGTTCACCGACCTGAGCGTCAGCGAGATGGTGCGTCACTGGGCACTCACCACACCCGACCGGACCGCGTTCGTCACCCCTGACGCGCGGGTCTCGTGGGCCGAGTACGACGCGGCCGCCGACCGGATCGCATCCGCACTGAACGCGCTGGGCGAGAGTGAGCCCGGCGCCGCCGCGCTGTACCTGCCGGACACGACGATCTTCCACGCCGCGCTGTGTGGCGCGTACCGGACGGGCCGCATCGCCGTCGGCATCGGATCCCGCTCGGGGGTGCGGGAAGTGGCGCATCTGATGAGCCGCGCCGGCGCCCGCACGCTGATCACCGCGCGGAACCTTCGCGGCGAGGACACCGCTGCGCTGGTCGCGGACCTGCGAGTCCGCGGCGACGGCCCCCGGTTCGCGCTCTACGTCGACGACCACGGATCGGTGACCGTCGAGGACGCGGACGGACGGCCGGTGCCCATCACCGAACGCCGGTTCGACGCCACCAGCCCGCGCTTCGGCATCGGCGACGTGTCCATGCTCAATTCCACGTCGGGCACCACCGGCCTGCCCAAGCTGGTGACCCAGACCGAGTACCGGTGGATCGCGTTCTCCGCGGTGGCCGTCCGGCCGGACGCATCACCGGCGACGACGTCTTCCTCGGCGCGGTGCCGGCCCCGTTCGGCTTCGGGCTGTGGACCGCGCACTTCCTGCCCGCGTTCCTCGGCGCCCCCACCGTGGTGCTCGAACGGTTCAGCGCCGACACCATGATCGACCTGCTCGAGCGTGAGCGGGTGACCGTACTGAACTGCGTCAGTACACAGTTCAAGATGCTGCTGCGGTCCGAGCGGGCCCGCACAGCAGACCTGACCGCCCTGCGCGCCATGTTCACCGGCGGCGAGGCGGTGCCGTACTCGGAGGCGCTCGAGTTCGAACAGCGCACCGGCGCTGCGGTGCTGCAGTTCTACGGCTCCAACGAGACCGGCGCGGTGAGTGTCACCACCGTCGACGACGATCCGGCACCCGACTGCGGACGTGCGGTCACCTCCTCGAGGACATGCGTGTCCGGGTGTTCGACGACGCGGGCGTCGAGGTGGTCTGCGACGAACGCCGCGGCCAGCCCGGCGTCAAGGGACCGCTCATGTGCCACGGCTACTGGGACGATGCGGCTGCGAACGCCGAGCTGTACACCGACGACGGCTGGATGCTGCTGGGCGACATCGTCGAGATCGACGCCGACGGACGCGTCCGCGTCGTGGGGCGCAAGGCGGACATCATCATTCGCGGCGGTAAGAACATCTCGGCCGTCGAGGTCGAGGAGTTGGTCCGCGCGCACCCGGCGGTCGCGCTGGTCGCAGTGGTCGGCGTCCACGACGAACTGTTCGGCGAGAAGGTGTGTGCCGTGGTCGTGGCGACCGACGGCGCCGAGCTCACCGCGCCCGACCTGTCGGCGTGGCTCACCGCGCAGGGCGTCACCCGCGAGTACATCCCGGAGCACGTCCTCACCGTCGACGAGCTCCCCTTGGCGCCGGGCGGGAAGGTCGCCAAGGGAGCGGTCAAGCTGCTCGCCGAGGAACACCTCAGCCTATGACGGCCCTGGCGATCCACCACGGATGCATAGGATTCAGACAGTAATATTGCTGGCATGCAACAGTTTCCGGTTCGTTCTGTCGTACTCGGTGCCGGCGGTCTCGTCGGCACTGCCTGGACGGCGGGCCTCGCCACCGGTTTACGGCGTCTCGGGATCGATCTTGCGGAAGCCGATCAGATCGTCGGAACATCGGCAGGCGCGATCGCGGGCGCTGTACTCGCGACCGGGCGGGATCCGGCCGCGTTGGCAGAGACACCCCGCCCGGCTGCTACCGACGTGCAGCTGCCACCGCCCGAGCCCCGCTTGATCGGCAGAGTCTTCGCGGTACTGGGGAACAAGGAGCTGGAACCGGACGTCGCGCGACAACGTGTCGGGCAGATCGCGCTCGAGATGAGCGCGGAGCACGAGTCGGTGCATGTCGCGCGGATGCGGAGGCTGATCGGATCACAGCACTGGCCGGACACCGCTTTGCTGGTTGTGGCCGTCGATGCTCTATCGGGAAAGCGCGAAGTCTTCGACCAGCATGGAGGGGTGCCGCTGGCCGACGCCGTCGTCGCCAGCCGCGCCATGCCGGGCTTCTACCCGCCGATGACCATCGAGGGTCGTCGTTTCATGGACGGCGGTATGCACTCGTCGACCAATGCGGATTTGGCAGCGGGGGCGCGGCTTCTGGTTGCCGTTCACCCTCTCGCGCACCTCTTTCCGGCAGAACTCGAGTCCGAACTCCGGGTGGCGCAACCGGGAACATCGATTCTGATTTCCCCCGACGAACTGTCCATCGGGGCGTTCGGCGGTGATCCGCACAGCCGCGCGAACTGGACGCCGGCCTTCGAGGCAGGCGAGCGGCAGGCGCGGGCCGAAGCCGACCGCCTCGAACAGGTCTGGGCGGACGCGGCCCACTGAACAGTTGACGCTCAACGAATCGTGTAGGGCGACACCGAACTGCGGTGCTCGCTGATGTCGAGTTCCTTGCCGAGGGGCGGGAACGCGCGCTGCGGACAGTTCATCCGCTCGCACACGCGGCAGCCGGCGCCGATCGGGGTGGCGGTGCTGCCACCGAGATCCAGACCGTCCGCATACACGACGCGAGGCGCATGCCGCAGTTCGCAACCGAGGCCGATCGCGAATGTCTTGCCCGGCTGGCCGTAGCGCTGCGCGCGCCGCTCCACGGTCCGCGCGACCCACAGGTAGTTGCGGCCGTCGGGCATCTGCGCGATCTGGGTCATGATCTTGCCCGGGTACGCGAACGTCTCGTACACGTTCCACAGCGGGCACGTGCCGCCACTCGACGAGAAGTGGAACCCGGTGGCGGACTGGCGCTTCGACATGTTGCCCGCGCGGTCCACGCGGACGAACGACCACGGCACCCCGCGCTGCTTCGGGCGCTGCAGCGTCGACAGACGGTGACAGATCGTCTCGTAGCTGATGGCGTAGAACGCGGACAGCCGCTCGATGTCGTAGCGGAAGTCCTCCGCGATCTCGTGGAACTGGCCGTAGGGCAGCACCGTCGCGGCGGCGAAGTAGTTGGCGAGTCCGAGCATCGCGAGCGAGCGGGCCTCGTCGGACGTGAAGTTGCCCTCGTCCACCAGCTTGCGCAGCAGGTCGCCGCACTCGAGATAGGCGAGTTCGGTGGCGAACTTGAACACCTGCTGGCCACCGGACAGCGCCGGCGAGATCTCCAGCACCCGGGTCTCGGGGTCGTACCGGTGCAGCACGTTCTCGCCCAGGTCGATGCGGCGCACGATCTGCACGTCGTGCAGGTTCTCCAGCCGTCGCGCGATCCCGTCCGCGATGTCGCCGCGGTGGAACCGCAGCCGCGCGGTGAGTTCCTCGGCCGCGGTGTCGAGATCGTGAATGTAGTTCTGTCGCTGGTAGAAGTAGTCGCGAACCTCCTCGTGCGGCATCGTGATCGACCCGCTGCCGCTGCCGTCGCTGTACCGGTCCTCGGTGGCCGCGGCCAGCTGCGCGGAGGTGTTGCGGTAGCGACGGTGCATGTTGACCATCGCCTTCGCCAGACCCGGATGCGACGACACCATCTCCGCGATCTCCTGCGCGTCGGCGTCGATGCCCATGTCCTTGTCGAGCGCGACCTCGCGCAGCTCGGCGATCAACCGGGTGTCGTCCTGCGACGAGAAGAACGTGGTGTCGACCCCGAACACCTCGCTGATCCGCAGCAGCACCGGCACCGTCAGCGGGCGCACGTCGTGCTCGATCTGGTTGAGGTAGCTGGCGGAGATCTCCAGCGTCTTCGCCAGGGCCGCCTGGCTCAGGCCGCGCTCCGTCCGCAGCTGTCGCAGCCGGGCGCCGACGAAGGTCTTGGACATGAAGTCAGCGTACGAGCGTCCTGCTAACCGTGCAAAGGATCTCGTTAGCACTCGGCGTGAAAACGCGCCGACTCTGTACATCCGAACTTGTCGGTACCTTTACGCATACTGCGATGCTGACCACCGGTCGGCGGCGTTCGCGCAGAACGTCCTTCACGCACCAGTTGGAGTTCGCATGACCAATCCGGATCTCACGCTCATCGCCGTACTGCTGGATCGCTCGGGCTCGATGCACTCGATCAAGTCGGACACCGAGGGCGGTTTCGACTCGTTCATCGCCGAGCAGCGCGCGCAGCCCGGCACCGCGGAGGTCACGCTCGCGCAGTTCGACCGCGAGTACGAGCGCGTCTACACGACCGTGCCCATCGCGCAGGTGCCGCCGCTCGAACTGCGTCCGCGGGGAGCACCGCACTGCTCGACGGCATCGGAAGATTCACCACGGAGATCGGGGAGGAGTTGGCGGCGCGGCCGGAAGCCGAACGGCCCGGGCACGTGATCGTCGTGGTCGTGACCGACGGTCACGAGAACTCGAGCACCGAATGGACGCTCGAGGCGGTGAAGGACGCGATCACTCGGCAGGAGCAGGTATACGGATGGGACTACGTGTTCCTCGGCGCCAACATGGACGCCGTCTCCGTCGGTCGGCACATGGGGTTCGCGGCCGACAAGTCCATCACCTACGACGCCAAGGGCGAATACGTCGAGGCCGCGTACTCCGTCACCTCCGACTACGTGAGTCGGAAGCGTCGAGCCGTGGTGGGCGCGCCCGTCCAGGGCTTCACCGATGCGCAGCGCTCGGTGACGAGGGAATGATCGCGGAAACGGGCAGAACACCGGCCTCGAGCAGACCGATTATGACGTTTTCGGAACAACTCTTGACATCTCGGTGACGGTGGCAAAAGCTGGGCAATTGTCAATGCTCATGTGTGTAAAGCATTGATTGCGAGGCAGTTTGGAGCGCGCGGCGAGGGCCCGCGCGCTCCGGGCGAACAGAAGTGGACGCCCGCCGGCGGGCGGGAGTTCCCGGCCCACGCTCGCCCCTGAACAGGGCGTGGTCCGTTCCCTGTCCCAGTGGTCGCTCGTCGTCCAGGTGACGGCGGTCGGTACTCGACCAGGTTCGTCAGAGGTCACGATGATCTTCACCTCGAAGCGTCGCTCCCGTAGCGACCTCCAGCCTCCGATGCTCTTTCCGTCCGCCCCGACGGCGGAACGGACGGCCGCACCGCCCGTCGTCGAGGAGCCGAAGGATCTCGACGCGATATCCGTGACCGCGCGGTGGCTGATCCTGACGACCGACATCAGTCGGTCCTTCAGCCGTGCGCTCCTGCCGGAATCGTTCGAGGTGCCGGAGCGGCCGAGCATCGCGGTGTGGATCGTCGAGCCGCTGTCTGCGGACTCCGACGAGGTAGGTGTGCCCCAGGGCCGGCTGTTCGCCGGGATGTCGTGCTCGTGCCTGTTGCCCGGAGAGCAGGACGAGAGCGCGTTCACGTCCGATCTACTGGTGGGCGCCCCGATCGGGGACGAGGACCGCAACCCCTTCGCGCTGCCGGAGTTGCCGCAGGCCGAGTTGAGTCTGGTGAACGGCGTCGGCGGCATGGGGTTCGCGATCCCCCGGCCGACGGGGGAGGGCGGGGACTGCTCGGGCGGGTCGAGCTGTCCGAATGCGGGTCCGAGCAGGTGCAGCTGACGCCGGACTGGCTCGCCTGTCAGTCGTGGCGGACGGACCTCGTCGAGCCCGTCGGCGTGGCGAGCAGCGGGGACTCCGGGGACGTGGTCCGCACCCAGTGGGAGCTCACGCGGCTGTCGCCGATCGTCACCGGTTCGGCTGTCGTCGAGTGCGCGGAGTTCGGACCGCGCGCGTACGACCTGTCGTCGGCGGCGTCGCTCGACGCGCGGTACGGCTTCGCGCGCGTGGCGATCCTCGGCCGGCAGGCGGGCTGACAACGCCCCGATCGGCCTCGCGCGGGTATCTGTAACCCGCGTTTCAGCTTGTTCCGCTGTGTGGAACGGTGTCCGATTCGTGTGATTGCCCTCACAGGGCCGGCGGGGGCTCGTGAGGACTCGCCCGGTCGAGACGTCCGTCACGTGTCCGACTTCACGTTCCCTGGTCGTGTCCAGTTCTCACGCTAACGCCGAGGTAGAGGGCTACTTGCGGGTAACTTCTGTTGCTACCGATCAGTAACCCAAGCAACTGCTTGGCTGCCGGAAAATTAGCAAGCTTCGCAGATTGAAATGAAAAGCTAGCGAAGATTGGCATTAGCAACAGGTAGACGGCGGTTTTCCTCTGTGTCATTGTCGGTTTGTACATCCGAACGGCCTGGCAACGATGTGAAGCAGTACATCCGTACCGGTCGCAGCAGCAGAGAAGAAGTGGAGCTTTCGATGTCGACCACTGGCACCCCGCGGACCGCAGAAGAGATCCAGAAGGATTGGGACACCAACCCCCGCTGGAAGGGCGTCACCCGCAACTACACCGCGGAGCAGGTCGTCAAGCTCCAGGGCACCGTGGTCGAGGAGGCCACCCTCGCCCGTCGCGGTTCCGAGATCCTGTGGGATCTCGTCAACGACGAGGACTACATCAACTCGCTCGGTGCGCTCACCGGCAACCAGGCCGTCCAGCAGGTCCGCGCGGGCCTCAAGGCCATTTACCTGTCCGGTTGGCAGGTCGCCGGCGACGCGAACCTCTCCGGCCACACCTACCCCGACCAGTCGCTGTACCCGGCCAACTCGGTCCCGCAGGTCGTCCGCCGCATCAACAACGCGCTGCTGCGTGCCGACGAGATCGCCAAGGTCGAGGGTGACACCTCCGTCGACAACTGGCTCGCTCCGATCGTCGCCGACGGTGAGGCCGGCTTCGGTGGCGCGCTCAACGTCTACGAGCTGCAGAAGGCCATGATCGCGGCCGGTGTCGCCGGTTCGCACTGGGAGGACCAGCTCGCGTCGGAGAAGAAGTGCGGCCACCTCGGTGGCAAGGTGCTCATCCCCACGCAGCAGCACATCCGCACCCTGACCTCCGCGCGTCTGGCCGCCGACGTCGCCGACGTCCCGACGGTCGTCATCGCCCGCACCGACGCCGAGGCCGCCACGCTGCTGACCTCCGACGTCGACGAGCGTGACCGCGAGTTCCTCGACGGCACCCGCACCGCCGAAGGCTTCTACGGCGTCAAGAACGGCATCGAGCCCTGCATCGCTCGCGCCAAGGCCTACGCCCCGTACTCCGACCTCATCTGGATGGAGACCGGTGTTCCGGACCTCGAGGTCGCCAAGAAGTTCGCCGAGGCCGTCCGCGGCGAGTTCCCGGACCAGCTGCTGGCGTACAACTGCTCGCCGTCCTTCAACTGGAAGGCGCACCTGGACGACGCGACCATCGCGAAGTTCCAGAAGGAACTCGGCGCGATGGGCTTCAAGTTCCAGTTCATCACCCTCGCCGGCTTCCACTCGCTCAACTACGGCATGTTCGACCTGGCGCACGGCTACGCCCGCGAGGGCATGACCGCCTTCGTCGACCTGCAGGAGCGCGAGTTCAAGGCCGCCGAGGAGCGTGGCTTCACCGCCATCAAGCACCAGCGTGAGGTCGGCGCCGGCTACTTCGACTCCATCGCCACCACCGTCGACCCCAACACCTCGACGGCTGCCCTCAAGGGCTCCGCCGAAGAGGGCCAGTTCCACTAGGCCTCTCGACCTCTCGGGAGGGATCGGCGGGGTGTCCTCCACGTCGATCCCTCCCGGGGACCGACCTCCACTTCCGAAAGGAGCTGACGTGACCAGCGAAAAGATTCAGCGCGTCGGCGTGATCGGCGCCGGCATCATGGGTTCGGGAATCGCAGAGGTGTGCGCACGCGCACACGTCGACGTGCTGGTGTACGAGCCGAGCCGCGAACTCGCTGCGGCCGGACGTGCGCGCATCCTGCGCTCGCTCGATCGCGGAGTGAGCAGCGGCAAGATCACCGAGCGGGAACGCGAGCAGGCCGCCTGGCGGCTGCGCTTCACCTCCGACCTCGGTGACTTCGCAGACCGGCAGCTCGTTGTGGAGGCCGTCGTCGAGGACGAGAAGATCAAGAGTGAGATCTTCGCCGAACTCGACCAGATCGTGACGGACCCGGACGCGGTGCTCGCATCGAACACCTCGTCCATCCCGATCATGAAGTTGGGCATTGCCACCAAGGCGCCTGAGCGCGTCATCGGCATGCACTTCTTCAACCCGGTGCCCGTCCTCCCGCTCGTCGAGCTGGTCACCACTCTCAAGACCAGCCCCGCGGTGTCCAAGCGGGCGGAGACCTTCGCGAGCGAGCTGCTCGGCAAGCAGGTCGTGCGTTCGGCGGACCGTTCCGGTTTCGTCGTCAACGCCCTCCTGGTGCCGTACCTGCTCTCCGCGATCCGCATGGTGGAATCCGGGTTCGCCACAAAGGAAGACGTCGACAAGGCGATGGTGCTCGGATGTGCGCACCCGATGGGTCCGCTCGCGCTGACCGATCTGGTGGGGCTTGACACCGTCAAGTCGATCGCCGACTCGATGTACGAGGAGTTCAAGGAGCCGCTGTACTCGGCACCGCCTCTGCTGCTGCGGATGGTCGAGGCAGGGCTCGTCGGCAAGAAGTCGGGTGCCGGCTTCTACGAATACGCCGACAACGGCCGTGTCACCAAGAAGGCAAGCTAGCCAGCACTTCACGGCAACACCAAGCCCGCTCCTCGGCGCCCGTGCGCCTTCTCCGCGCTCTCGGTAGCGGACAAGGCGCACGGGCTCCAGGCGCTGAAGGGAAAGGTCGATCCGAATGTCCGCCGCAAACACCGCCGGGTACGGATCCAGCGTCCTCGGATACCCGCGCATCGGGCCCCGTCGCGAACTCAAGCGGGCCCTCGAGGCCTACTGGCACGGGACGGGAACCAAGGCCGAACTCGTCTCCGTCGCACAGGAATTGCAGGAGCAGACCTGGAGCGAGCTGGCCGCCACCGGGTTGACGCAGGTCCCCGGCAACACGTTCTCCTACTACGATCACGTCCTCGACAATGCGCTGCTGTTCGGCGCGGTCCCCGAGCGGTTCGCCCCGCTCGAGAGCGAACTCGATCCGCTCGACTTCTACTTCACGATCGCCCGCGGGCGTCCCGACTTCCCGCCGCTCGAGCTGGTGCGGTTCTTCGGCACCAACTACTACTACCGTCAGCCCGAGCTGTCCGAGACCTCCACGTTCGAATTGCGTTCGGCGCACTGCTCGACGAGTTCGAGCGCGCCAAGGCGATGGGCATCGAACTGCGTCCGGTGGTCCTCGGGCCGGTGTCGCTGCTGCTGCTGTCGAAGATCGCTCCCGGCTCCACCCAGGAGGGGTTCGCGACCCTCGACCTGCTCGACAAGCTGCTGCCGGAATACGAGAAGCTGTTCGCGCAGCTCGCCAAGGCCGGTGCGACGTGCGTCCAGCTGGACGAGCCGTGCTTCACCGAGGACCGCACCACGGAGGAACTCGCTGCTCTCGGCCGCGCGTACGAGGAACTCGCGCACGCCCCGCTGCGTCCGCGCATCCTCGTGACCGGACCGTACGGCCACCTCGGCGAGGCGCTGCCGATCCTCGCCAAGACGCCCGTCGAGGCCCTCGGCCTGGACCTGGTCAACGGTCGCATCACGGCCGAGGAACTCGCGAAGGTCCCGGGCATCAAGCGCAAGCGGATCTACGCCGGCATCGTCGACGGCCGCAACGTGTGGCGGGTGGACCGGTTCAACACGCTCACCTACCTGAACCAGATCAAGGACGTCACCCCCGACCTGGTCGTGTCCACGTCGTGCTCGCTGCTGCACGTCCCGTACGACGTGCTCATGGAGTACGACATGCACGGCGATGTCGCCGACCGCCTCGCGTTCGCGAAGCAGAAGGTGGGCGAGGTCGTCTCGCTGGCGAAGGCGCTCACCGAGGGGCCGTCCGAGCGCTGGCGCAAGAAGCCGACGTCGGTGCACTTCAAGCAGAAGCACGACATCCGCGCGCGCGTCAACGCGATCACCCCCGCTGACCGTGTCCGTGCTCCGTACGAGGAGCGGCGCCTCGCGCAGCAGGCTCGGCTGGACCTGCCGCCGGTGCCGGCCACTACGCTGGGGTCGTTCCCACAGACGAACGAGATCCGCCAGGCCCGTTACGATCTGGGCGAGGGTCGACTCGGCTGGGACGAGTACTACAAGCGAATCCAGGACGAGATCGCGAAAACCATTGCGTTGCAGGAGGACATCGGCCTCGATGTCTTCGTTCACGGCGAGCACGAACGCAACGACATGGTGCAGTACTTCGCGGAACTGCTCGAGGGATACGCGTTCACGCACAACGGTTGGGTGCAGGCGTACGGCTCGCGGTGCACGCGTCCGCCGGTGCTGTACGGCGACATCCGTCGTCCGAAGGCGATGACGGTCGAGTGGATCGCGTACGCGCAGTCGCTCACCGACAAGCCGGTCAAGGGCATGCTCACCGGTCCGGTGACGATGCTGGCACGTTCGTTCGTGCGTCAGGATCAGCCGCTGCACGAGACCGCGGACCAGCTCGCCCTCGCGATCCGCGACGAGATCGCCGATCTCGAGGCCGCGGGGATCGCGATCATCCAGGTCGACGAGCCCGCGATCCGGGAACTGTTGCCGCTGCGGGAGACCGGGCGCAAGGAGTACCTGGACTGGGCGGTCGATGCGTTCCGCCTGGCCACCGGCGGTGCCAAGCCGCAGACGCAGATCCACACGCACCTGACGTACTCGGGCCAGCGGTCGGTGGTCGACGCGATCGAGCGGCTCGACGCGGACGTCACCGCGATCGTTGCCACCCGGTCGATCGGCTGGGTGCTCGATGCGATCAAGGAGAAGGCGCTCACGCACGGCGTCGGACCCGGTGTCTACGAGAGCCGTTCGGCGCGGATCCCCGACATCGACGAGCTCGACGCCCTGCTGACCGAGGCCGCCGAATCGGTGGACCTCGACCGGCTGTGGGCGAACCCCGACGGCGGACTCAAGACCCGCCACTACTGGCAGCTCGAGCCGTCGCTGCGCAACCTCGTCGCGGCGGCTCGGCGACTGCGGCGGCGTGCCGCGCAGGGGTAGGCACGCCGACCCTTGCAACACACCGGGATCGGATCGTCTGCGGATCCGATCCCGGCGTGCTGTGTTGCTAGGACCCGGTGCTGCCGAGTGATCCGATGCTGCCAGACGATCTGGTGCTGCCGAGCGATCCGCTGCTACCGGACGATCCGCTGCTGATCGGCCCGTCGGGCACGTTGATTCCCGGCGATCCGGGGCGGTTGATCTTTACGGTGACAGGGGCGGTGCCGTCGGAGACAACGGTGACGACGCGGGCGCCCGGTGCCGACGTGGCATGGCCGCCTTCGACCGTCACCTCGTAGCCGCTCGGGTAGTGCAGGTCCGACACGAAGATCTCGGTGGGCTTGGTCGCGGCCCGTGGGGTGTAGCGGTAGGCGAAGTCGCCGTTGCCGGCGTCGAAGATCATTCGCCGGGCACACCTGCTGTGGCCTGTGGGTAGGTGCGGACGAGTTGACGTCCGATGTCCCCGAGGAACGGATCCGGCTTGGGCGCGGGCCCGAAGCTCGACGAGTAGTGCCAGTACTGCCAACCGATGAAGCGCTCGTCCGCGCGCGCGAGGGTGTTCTCGAGGACGGTGGCGTCGCCGTCACCGAACTCGGTGACAAGCGCGGGGATCTGCGTCCGCTCGGTGAACGAGTCGATGTTCCCCCACGTCTTGCCCTGCTGAGCCGAGCAGAGGGAACGCAGCGACTCCGGCAGTCCCAGATAGATCGCCAGCTGGCTCGGGATGCAGTAGTCGTGCGGGGCGAGCACGATGTTCGCGTCGGCGATCGCGGGGGTGCGGGGCGGGTCGCCCATGTACGACGGCATCGTCTCGTTCCAAGTGACGTTCGGCTCCCAGAAGACCGGGATGGTCGGATTCGCCTGCCGGACAGAGTCGGTCAGCTTTTGCATCGCTGCCTGGTACTTGCCGTCGAAGCCCGGGCATCCGTTCGGGTAGCACGAGATGAACGGCGAGCCCGGCCACGGCTCGTTCATCAATTCGATTCCCAGTACGCCCGGCTTGCCGTCGACGCGCTCCGCCAGTGCCGCCAGCGCGGTGCCGAGGTAGTCGAGCACGCCGTGCGTGTTGTTCCAGACCTCGTCCCAGCCGGCGTTCATGCTCGGCATCAGGTAGTACAGGGGAACCCGGGATTCGGCTCCCACGGCTGCGGCCGTGATTCGATCGACCATTCCGGGAAGCCGTTGCCGCCCCACTGCGGCGCGAGGCCGTCCTGATGGTTGTCGAGCAGAACATGGATGCCGCGCGCGGACAGGACGTCGACCACGCCGGCGACGCGATCGAGGTAGGCGGTGTCGATGACGCCGCGAGTGGGCATCAGGCCCGCGAACGGGACTCCCAGTCGGACGGTGTTGAAGCCGTGGCTCGCAAGCAGGTCCGCGTCGGCCGCGGTGACCGTGAAGCCGTCGCCGGGCTCGATGTACGGCGGCTCTTTGTCAACGTTGTTGACCCCGTGCAGCAGGACGGTGCGACCGTAGCCGTCGACGAGGCTCGTGCCTTCGGCGTGCAGTGCCGTGATCGGGGTGGGCTGCGGTGGTGCCGCGGCGGCGGTCGACGGCCCGAACACGAGCGCGCAGGCCGCGACTGCGGCGGCGAGTACAGCGCCTGGTCTACACATTCGGTTCCTCGTTTCGTTTCGTGTCGAGTCGAGCACCGACCGCGCAAGGTGGACATCTGTCCAGTTGCGGCGATGCTAGACGGAAGAGGGCCGGCGCGGGACCGTTTCGGCCGAAATCGCGTGGTTCGAGGCGCCGCAGATTATTCAGCGCTCGTTGCGCTCGCTTTCGGATACGCGGTAGGCATGTAGGCATGATCGACGTCTCCGCCTATGCAGCGAACACTCCCGACGGCCCGCTCGAGAAGACCACTATCGAACGCCGCGACGTGGGCCCACGCGACGTGCTCATCGAGATCAAGTACGCGGGCATCTGCCACTCCGACATCCACACCGCCCGCAACGAGTGGGGCGGCACCTCGTATCCGGTGGTGCCCGGTCACGAGATCGCCGGAATCGTCGCCCAGGTCGGCCCTGAGGTCACCAGGCACTCGGTGGGAGACCGGGTGGGCGTCGGTTGCTTCGTCGACTCGTGCCGCACCTGCTCGAGCTGCGAGGCCGGTGAGGAGCAGTACTGCGAGAACGGCGTCGTCGACACTTACAACACCGTCGGACGGGACGGAAAGCGCACGGCCGGCGGATATTCCACTCACATCGTCGTGGACGAGGACTTCGTGCTGTCCATCCCCGACGGGATCGGCCTCGACGTCGCTGCGCCGCTGCTGTGCGCCGGCATCACGCTGTACTCGCCGCTCGCGCACTGGGGCGCAGGTCCCGGCAAGAAGGTCGCGATCGTCGGGATGGGCGGCCTGGGCCATGTCGGCGTCAAGATCGCGCACGCGATGGGCGCCGAGGTGACTGTGCTGAGCCAGTCGCTGAGCAAGAAGGACGACGGCCTGCGATTCGGCGCCGACCACTACTACGCTACCGCCGAGAAGGAGACCTTCAAGGCGCTGCGCGGCGCGTTCGACCTGATCCTCAACACCGTCTCGGTCAACCTCGACATGGACCGGTACCTGTCGATGCTCGCCGTCAACGGCACGCTCGTCGAACTCGGCCTGCCCGAGAACCCGATCAGCGTGCGCGGATTCTCGCTGCTCAAGAACCGTCGCAGCCTCGCCGGCTCGCTCGTCGGCGGCATCCCGCAGACCCAGGAGATGCTGGACTTCTGCGCCGAGCACGGCATCGGCGCCGAGATCGAACTGATCTCCGCGGACCGGATCAACGAGGCCTACGACCGCGTCGTCGCCAGCGACGTGCGCTACCGCTTCGTGATCGACGCGTCCACGTTCTGACGGGTCGCCCCGCTCCCGAAATGACCTCGCGCGGACGCGATCGCGCGGGCGGCGGGTCACTTCGGGAGCGGCGTCGACCGGTCGGTTCTCGCGCGCCAGGTCTGTGCGGCGTAGCGTCGTGGCACGAGGGAGGAGTTGAAGATGACTGTCAACGACTTCGCCGGATGGGCTGGATACGGACTCGCGCTGACCGGTATCGCCACGATGGGACTGTTCCTGGTGGCGGCCGGTGGTGGATTCGCTGGTTGGGCAGTAATCGCTGGACTCGTGTCGCTGACGTCGTTCGCGTCGTCCGCGGCGATCTTCGGCGGCGTCACCCACCACGATCACAAATTGCACCACAGCACGCCGCACATGCTCTGACGTCGATGCCACCCGGACGTCGCGGTCAGGCGCCGGCCAAGCGCGCCTTCTCGACGTCAATGTCGAACTCGGCCGGTGGCCAGTCCAGGTCGAGGCGCTCGAGCGCGTCGATCGGTAGCTCCGTCACCGCAATTCGGCTGTACCACTTGCGGTCGCACGGCACGACGTACCACGGCGCGTAGTCGGTGGACGTCTTGTCCAGCATCGCCTGGTACGCCTCCTGGTACTGCGGCCACAGGGCCCGCTCGGTGACATCACCGGGGTTGTACTTCCAGTGCTTGTCGCGGCGTTCGAGTCGCTCCGCCAACCGCCGCTTCTGTTCGTCGAGGGAGACGAACATCGCGACCTTCACCAGCGTCGTCCCGTTGTAGACGAGTTCGCGCTCGAACTGGTTGATCTCGTCGTAGCGGCCGCTCCACACCTCCTCCGGAACGAGATCGTGCACCCGGACCACCAGTACGTCCTCGTAGTGCGATCGGTCGAAATCCCCAGCTGTCCGCCGCGGGGAAGGGCCTTGTTGATGCGCCACAGGTAGTGGTGGCGCTTCTCCTCGGGGGTCGGCACGCCGAACGCCGCGTGGTCGACGCCCTGCGGATCGACGTGACCGATGACGTGGCGGACCATGCCACCCTTGCCCGCGGTGTCCATGCCCTGCAGGATCAGCAGCACCGAACGTTTGTCGCCCGAACGGCCGTTGGCATACAGCTTCTCCTGCAGCGCCGACAGCACCGCGCCGCGCTCCTCGAGCATCCGCTCACCGTCGGCCTTGTGGCCGACGAATCCGGGCGTCGCCTTGGGGTCGATCTTCGTGACCTTCGTGTGCGGTCCGACGCGTAGCGCCTCGACCGCCGGGGTCTTCCACAGTTCGTCGTACCCGTCCGCTGCCATGCACAGACTGTGCCACAGGGGGCGTGGGTGGGGAAGGATTCAGCGGCTGAGTCGCCAGTGTTCCTCTGCGACACCGAGTTCGGTAGCGGCGGGATCACCGTACACCCATTCCCGGCCGATGCGGTGCCAGTTGGCGCTCGCGTCGAGCTGCCCAGGACGCCGAAGGTGAGGAAGTCGGCCCGGCGGGAGAACAGGTGCTCGGGCGGGAGGTTCTGACTCTTCATGCCCGAGAACTCCGACGCCCGCGGATCGATCGCGAGCAGGAACCCCGTGCTCGCCATGTCCGGGGTGATCGCGATGTCCTCGTCCACGAGATTCCACTCGGCCGCGGCGTAGACGTACTCCAGGCACTCGTCGGGCGTCACGTCGCCGTCGGGGGCGATGACGCCGCGCTGCACCATGAGCGCGTAGAGGTCGTCGCGGCGTCCCTCGGTGGCAGCGCGTAGGCACAGCTTCTCGAACTCGACGTGTTCGGCGTCCATCCGGTTGAACAGGCCGAAGTCGACGAACCCGACCCGGCCGTCGTCGCCCAGCAGCACGTTGCCGGGATGCGGGTCCCCGCAGAACTCGTGGTAGCGGTACAGCGACCCGATGTAGAAGCGGAAGATGATCTCGCCGATGCGGTTTCGCTCTTCTTGAGGGAGCGCCCGGATCCCCGCGAACCCGGTGCCGGCGAAGAACTCGCTCACCAGCACGCGCCGGGTGCTGAGTTCCGGGATGCTGTCGGGGACGGCGATGAACGGGTGATCGGCGTACAGGCCTGCGATCCCGTGCTGGGTGCAGGCCTCGCGCTCGTAGTCGAGTTCGCCCTCGAAGTTCAGCCGCAGCTCGCCCAGCAGTGCCGGGGTGGACAGCGTGGGAACCGTCGACTTCCAGATCTTCAGGAACATCGTCAGGTTCTTCATGTCGGCCCGGATCGCGGCGTCGATCCCCGGGTACTGCACCTTGACCGCGACGTCACGACCGTCGTGCAGCCTTGCCCGGTACACCTGCCCGATCGACGCGGCCGCGACGGCCTCGGGGTCGAAGTCCGCGAACACGTCGGAGAGCGGCCGCCCGTAGTCGGCCTCGATCACGCCGCGCATCGTGTCGAACGACGTCGTCGGCGCCTGGTCGCGCAGCGCGGCGAGCTTGCGCTGGAAGTCTTCTCGGTGCTCCTCGGGAACCAGGTCGAGGTCGAGGATCGACAGCATCTGGCCGAGCTTCATCGCCACGCCCTTCATGCCGCCCAGGACGGTGACCAGCTGGTCGGCCGCGGCGATCGCGGACTTCTCCGACAGCCGGGCACGGACCTGCTCCGAACGGCCGATCATCGACACGCGGGTACCGGCGTTGCGGATCGCGCGGCCGGCGGCCACCTGTCCGAGCTTGGAACCGCGCACGAGGCGGGACGTGGGGACCTTGTCGGCCAACGAAGACCTCCGGGCGGGCGGTGACGACGGACTGCGGCACGGGTCGGGATGCGGCTGCATGCCGCGGGTCACACTGGATGAGCCCCTCGGTGTTCTCCAGATCCTCATCCTTCGAGGATCCGGAACGGTGGGCGGGTCACGCCGTCGACCATGTGGCTGCCCCACAGGTCGGTGCCGCTGACCCGGGCCACCCCGGACCCGTCCGGAGTGGTGACGGTCAGTTCGGTGCCGGCGGGCACGTCGACTCCGCCGCCTAGGGCGTGTGTCAGCTCCCGCACCCGTCCGCGCCACACGAACCGGCCGCTGATCGGGTCGAAGTTGCCGGACAGCTCGACGTCGACGATCACCGGGGGTGCTCGGCGACGGTGACGTGGGCGGGGCCCCGGTAGCCGGCCGGTTCGTCGTGCTCGTCGGTGAAGTCGGTCACACCGTCAGAATACTTGTTACTGGCGGTTACACAAGATGGGGTCGGTCGGCGTCAGTCGGTGTCAGTCTTCGGAGGCGTTCTCGCGCAGCGGGTGCGGCACCGACTTGAACCGCGTCGGCGAACCGTTGGACGCCGCGATGCCGGAGATGCCGCCCCAGGTCATCATCACGAGGTAGTCGATGAGGTCGTCCGTCGACATCGACTGGTTCGAGATCCACCAATGCGTCGCCAACTGCACCGCGCCGACGACACCGTATGCCCACGGCACCGAGCCCCCGGAGTCCATGTCCATGCTGCGCAGCCGCTCGCCCAGGACCGTGGCCAGAAGCTCGGCGATCATGCGCTCGGAGTCGGCGACCACGTCGCGGTTGGGCCCCGAACTGTTCGCCATCACGTACAGGTACACCTCGGGATCCGCCGCGACGGTCTCGACGTACGCGGAGATCGCGACGCGGGTGAGGTCGTACTCGTCGAGATCCTCGCCGATCGCCTCGTACATGCGCGGCGCCAGGATGGTCTCGACGTAGCGCATCATCGTCGCGCTCGTGAGGTCGTTCTTGTCGGTGAAGTACCGGTACAGGACCGTCTTCGAGACGCCGATCTCCGACGCGATGTCGTCCATTCCGACGTCGCGGCCCCGCGCTCGGATCGCGGCGATCGTGCCGTCGACGAGTTCCTCGCGGCGCGCGATCTTGTGCTCGCGCCAGCGACGCTTGCGGCCGTCGGGCTTCTCGCTCTCGACGGTCGTCTCTTCGGTTGTCTGCTGCAGATCTGGGCTTTGCTTCGGCACTGGGTTTCGCCACATCCGTTCGGGGTTGATCCAGAAGGTCAGCTTAATCGGCGCATCGGGCGGGGGTGAGGTCTATCTCCGCGGTCTGATCACGGATTTCGGCACAATGACGGATGTGCAGCCCGTGCAGTCCGAACAGTCACCCGTGCAGCCCGCGCGCCGGCCCCGCCCGCCGTCGCCGAGTCCCGAAGGACCCTCGGCGTTCGCCGGTGTCTTCGACGACGCCACCAAGCGCCGCGAACTGCGGCGGATGAAGGCGGTCGCGACCGGTTTCCTGGTCTTCGCGACCGTCGTCTACCTGTTCTGCCGGTGGCAGGAGGTCCGCGGCGCCGGCGCGTGGGTCGGGTACGTGCGTGCCGCGTCGGAGGCGGGCATGGTCGGCGCACTGGCCGACTGGTTCGCGGTCACCGCGCTGTTCCGGCATCCGCTCGGGCTGAAGATCCCGCACACCGCGATCATCAAGCGCAAGAAGGACCAGCTCGGTGAGAGCTTGAGCAGCTTCGTCGGCGACAACTTCCTCGCCCCCGACGTCGTCTCCGCCAAGGTCGAGAACGCGCAGATCCCGCTGCGGGTGGGGACCTGGATGGCCGAGCCCGCGCACGCGCAGCGCGTCGCCGCGGAGACCTCGACGCTGCTGCGCGGCGTCGTGGAGGTCCTCGAGGACGACGACATCACCGCGATCATCGACAACACCATCGTCCGGCGGATCGCCGAGCCCGACTGGGGTCCGCCGATCGGCAAGGTGCTGGCCGAACTGCTGCGCGAGAACCGGCAGCTACCGTTGCTGGACCTGCTCGCGGAGCGGGCCCGCCAGTGGGCGTTGAACAGCCAGGACACGATCGACCGCATCATCAGCCGGGACTCGCCGTCGTGGTCGCCCAAGTTCGTCGACGCGATGCTGGGCGAGAAGATCTACCGCGAGCTGGTCGAGTTCACGTGGAAGGTCCGGTCCAACCCCGAGCATGAGGTGCGGCTCGCCGCGAACCGGTTCCTCATCGATTTCGCCGACGACCTGCAGAACGATCCCGCGACCATCGCGAAGGCCGAGGCGATCAAGGCCGAGATCATGGGCCGCGAGGAGATCACCGGGCTCGCCGCAGCCACGTGGCGCGTGGCGAAGCGGCTGATTATGGAGTCCGTCGACGACCCGAACAGCACCCTGCGTCGCAAGATCGCCGAGAACGTCGTGCACCTCGGGGTGCGACTGCGCGACGACGCCGACCTGCGCGCCAAGGTCGACGGCTGGCTGCTGTCGGGCACCCGATACATCGCCGAGAACTACACCGACGAGATCACCGCGGTCATCACCGAGACCGTGCAGCGGTGGGACGCCGAGGAAGCGAGCCGCAAGATCGAGCTCCAGGTGGGCCGGGATCTGCAATTCATCCGCATCAACGGCACCGTCGTCGGCGCCCTCGCGGGACTGGCGATCTACACGATCTCGGAGCTGCTCTTCACCTGATCGGTCCGGTTCCGCGTGGCGCCGGTCACGTGCTAACAAGAGTGCTTGCAATAGTTAGCACCCTGTTCTACCGTGGGATTTGCGTACAGAACAGGGAGTACTGATGGTCGACGAGCCCGACGACATGAGCGGTGCGGCACGCGTTGTCGCCGGCGCCGCTCAGGACATCGGCAGTTTCATTCGTTCGCAGCGAGAAGCGGCACAGGTTTCACTGCGCCAGCTCGCCCAACTCGCCGGCGTCAGCAATCCCTACCTGAGTCAGATCGAACGTGGACTGCGCAAGCCGTCCGCCGACGTCCTCGCACAGATCGCGAAGGGGCTGCGGGTCTCTTCCGAGGTTCTGTACATGCAGGCCGGGATCCTCGAGAAGCGCCCGCACAGCCCGGTCCGGGACGCTCTGCTGGCCGACGGTGCCATCACCGAACGCCAGAAGCAGGTGCTGCTTCGAGATCTACGAGTCGTTCTGTCGGGAGAACGACCCGAAACAGTCCGAAACGGCCGTTCAGGCCCCGGGGGTATGGCTGCCTCGGACGAAGAAGAGCACGAGATCGCAGATCCACTCGACAGGAGATCCGAGAATGACTGATCCGAAGTTCATCGAGAACGTGAAGACCCCGTTCTACGCCGCCGTCGGCACCGGTGACCTGGTGGTCCAGGCCGTCGCCGACGTCGTGTCCCAGGTGCGGGCACGCACCGAGAACACGAACACCGATATGTCCGGTCGGCTCGACGAGGCCCGCGAGCGCTGGGCCAACTTGCCCAACGACGTGTCCGACGGCGTCGAGCAGCTGCGCGAGCGCCTCGCCGCGCTGCCGTCCGAGCTTCCCGAGGAGCTCGCCGAGCTGCGCGAGCGGTTCACCGCCGAAGAGCTGCGCAAGGTCGCCGAGGCGTACCTCAAGGTCGCGTCCGACCTGTACGTCGCACTCGCCGAGCGCGGCGAGGAGGCCGTCGAGCGCATCCGCCGGCAGCCGGCCGTCGAGGAGCAGATCGGGCGCGCCGAGGCCGCCTTCGGCGACGCCGTCGAACTGACCGAGGAGGCGCTCGGCACCGTGGCGCGTCAGACGCGTGCCGTCGGTGAGCAGGCCGCGAAGCTTGCCGGCCGCGCCGCCGGACGCATCAGCGACGTCGCCGACGAGGCGGCCGTCGTGCTGTCGGAGACGAGTGACAACGTCGCAGAGCGCCTGTCCGAGACCGGCGACACCGTAGCCAGCCGGGTCGAGGCTGCCGGCGAACGGGCGGAGGCGACCTCCGAGGCCGCTGCCGGGCGCGTCGAGGCGGCCGCCCCCAAGGCTGCGCCTGCCCCGAGGCCGGCCGCCAAGAAGGCTCCGGCGAAGAAGGCCGCACCCGCCAAGACCACCACGGCTCCGGCGGCCAAGAAGGCCCCCGCAGCCAAGAAGGCTCCGGCGAAGAAGGCGACCGACTGATCGCGAACTGATCGCACGCACCACCATCGGGGATCGGCCCCCGCGCAATCCGTTGCGCGGGGGCCTGCGCGTCTGCCGGTCGGGTTCGTAGGATGGAGTCGTGACATTCAACGCCCACGGGCTCACCGGCATGATCATGACCGTGCTCTGGCTGATCGCGCTCGCCGGAGCGGTCTTCGCGGTCTTCCATGCGGTACGCCAGCGCAAGGACGCGTTCACCGCCGTGGACAAGCTGACCAAGCCGATCTGGCTCGGCATCCTCGTCGCGTCCCTGCTCGTGATCTTCCTGTTCGGGCCAGTACACATGCTCGGGCTCATCGCGGTGGTGGCCGTGTGCGTCTACCTCGTCGACGTCCGTCCCCGGGTCGACGACATCCAGCGCGGTCCGCGCTGGTAGCTGCTGGTAGCTATTGCCGGCCGCTGAGGTCGAAGTAGAGGACGTCGGACCAGTAGCCCAGGCCGAGTTCGCGGAGGGGGTCCTCGAGACTTTCCTGCGTGGGCTTGAAGATCCTCTGCCAGAAGTTCGGCTTCGCGGGTGCGAGGTCTGCCAGCGCCGCCTCGATCTCGGTGTCGATTTTGCCGAGCCTCTCGATCTCTCGCGTGTTCTGTTCACCGAGGGGCGCATCGTCCATCGCGAAGATCTCGGCGCACTCGAGGACGAAATAGCCGTCGGGTTCGGTGTGGGCGTGCAGGAAAGCGATGGCGTCGTCCGCCAACGAGCCGAGGGCCGGATGGTCGATGCGAGCCAGGAACTGCTCGAGCCGCGCAATCCCCGGGCCGCATCGTCCGCTGATTGCCATCGCGTCGGGGACGTCGCTCCAGATGAGTGAGCGGCAGGGGCGCGGGTCCCCCGAAACCAGGATGCGGAAGACGAGCGGAACCGCGTACGCCCATTCCGAGATGCCGGCGACGCGGTCGGTGGGGGTGCGTGTCGCATCGGCGTCCGGGGCGAAGGAAGTGGTGTAGAGGTAGCTGCGGTTGGCCACGTTCGTCTCCTGTCGAGGTGTTCGGGCTGGCCCTGTCGTGACCGAGACTGCCATCGGCGCGGTCCGGACGACGAGCGAACACGTGTGGCGTGACGGGCAGTTACAGATAAACCTTGACAACGGTCATTGTGACAGTGTTATCGTCGACTCGGGCCTGGACGAGGTCTGATCTGCCTCCGATTTCCGGGCCGTGACCTGCGCGAACGCGACTCACGCGAGTGCCCGGCCGAGCAGGAGTTGACGATGTCGATCACCCATCCGAACGCGCCCCGCGGGAAGGCCGGCGAGTCTCTGGAATTCCCGCCGAGTCGGCACATGCGGGTGGGCGACCGGCAGGACACCGCGGCCCGCCTGCTCGCCTCGGCGGCCCGCAAGTCGTACGACCCGCTCGTCGAGGTCGACTGGGAGGCCCCGGTTCCCGAGGACCTGTACGGCATGACGCCCGAGTGGTGCAGCCTCTACGGCACCGAGCTGTGGGAGCGGATGACCGAGAATCAGCGGATCACGCTCACCCAGCACGAGGCCGCGAGCGTCGCCGGCACCGGTATCTGGTTCGAGATGATCCTCATGCAGATGCTGCTGCGCGACATCTACACGCACGATCCGTCGACGCCGCACGTGCAGTTTGCGCTGGGCGAGATCGCTGACGAGTGCCGGCACTCGACGATGTTCGCGCGCTCGGCACAGCGGTTCGGGATCCCCTCGTACCGGCCCAAGAAGTGGATCCTCAACGCCGCCCGCCTGTTCAAGGCCACCGCGTCGGGCTCCCTCGCGTACGGCGGCACGCTGTTCGCGGAGGAGATCCTCGACATGATGCAGCGCGACTTCATGAAGGACGAGCGGGTCCAGCCGATCACCCGCACCGTCAGCAAGATCCACGTCCTCGAGGAAGCGCGCCACATCAAGTTCGCCCGCGAGGAGACGGTGCGACGCGTGAAGAACCTGTCGCGCCGCAAGCTCGCCTACCAGCGGCTGGTCCTGGGCATGTCCGCGTACTTCATCGTCACGTGCCTGGTGAACGAGCAGGTCTACGCGGCGGCCGGGCTGGACGTCGAGGAGGCCAAACGGGCCGCGAAGTCCAACGAGCACTATCACGCGATGATCCGCGAGGGCTCCCGCAAGACGATCGAGTTCCTCGACGAGTGCGGGCTGGTCGGCGGGCCGTCGAAGCTGCTGCTGCGCCGCGCGCACATCGTCTAGTGGCGACCCACACCGCGATAGAATTTCCCACGCCGTCGACCGCGCCGGAACCGCCGACGTCGTCGCGGTTCCAGTGGGGAAGGCGGAACATGAAGGAGTACCGCATCGACGACCTCGCGCGCGAGGCCGGTGTCAGTGTGCGGAACGTGCGGGTCTACCAGGATCGGGGCCTGCTTCCCCGCCGCGCAGGGAGGGCCGGGCCGGTTGGTACAACGAGTCGCATCTCGCGCGGCTCAACCTGATCGGCCGGATGCTCGACCGTGGCTACACTTTCGCCACGATCAGTGAGCTGCTCACCGCCGCCCAGTACGGCCTGCAGGTGCGCGACGTCCTCGAGACCGACGACCCGGGCGGACGGTGGAAGAAGTACCGCCGCGCCGCGAAGCTCACGATGTCGGAGCTGCGCCGCATGTTCGGCGACCAGACCACCGAAGCCAACATCGCACTCGGCACCCAGCTCGGGGTCCTCGCGAAGGCCGGCAAGGACTACTCGGTGGCCAACCCGCGGCTGATGGAGGCCGCGCAGGTACTCGTCGACGCGGGGGTTCCGCTGTCCGACATCCTCGAGCAGACCGAGGCGGTGCGCCGCGATCTGGGCGACGTCGCCGCACGGTTCGTCGAACTCGTCTCGGACCGCTACCTCGCCCCCGAGGGTGGAACCCTCGAGCTCGACGAGGCGAAGGTGTCGGAGGTCGCGGCCCTGGTGAACCAGGTGCGCCCGCTCGCGCACGACGCGGTGCACGCCTTGTTCTCGGAGGCGATGGAGGAACAGATCTCGAAGGCGCTCGCAAAGGCCGCGAGTCAGCTCGAACAGGTTGCGCCCGAGGCAGGCTCGACGCGCGCCGGCTAGTGAACATGGGAGTGGAAGTGAGCGAACGGAAGTCCCACAAGGGACTGTGGACGTTGATCGGTGTCGCCGGTGTGGCGGGTGCCGCGGTCGTGGCGCGCCGCCGGTCGGCGTCCGGGTCGGAGACGCGTGGGAACGCGGCCGAGGGGGCCGCGGCGTTCGCGACGCCGCGCGTGGAACCGGAGATCATCCCGGTCGTCTCGGCGGACGGTGCCGAACTCCACGTGCGGGCCTACGGACCGCCCGACGCCGATCCGATCGTGCTCAGCCACGGGTGGACGTGCTCGACCGACTTCTGGAACCCACAGGTCAATGCGCTGGCCGAGAAGTATCGGGTCATCACCTACGACCAGCGCGGACACGGCCGCAGCGGGATCGGTTCCGCCCCGCTGACCCCCGACGTCCTCGCCGACGACCTGGCCGCCGTCCTCGCCGCGACCGTGCGCGACGGACGCAAGGCGGAGATCGTCGGGCACAGCATGGGCGGGATGAGCATCGTCTCGTGGGCCCGCCGGTACCCCGAGCAGGTGCAGCAGTACGCCCACTCGGTGCTGCTGGCGAGCACCGGTACCGACAGCCTGCTCGCCGAGACGACGGTCATTCCACTGCCGCAACGCTTTCCGCGGGTCCCGGTCCCGGTGGGGCGTGCGATCCTCGGCTCGGCGATGCCGATGCCCGCGTCCCCGGTCACCACGCGAGCGATCAAGTACATCGCACTGGCCCCCGGTTCGACGCCCGCCGAGGTCGCGTTCTGCGAGCGCATCGTCACCGCGTGTCACCCCCGCACTCGCGGCGGTTGGGGCGCCGCGCTGAGCACCCTCGACATCAAGGACGGGCTGAAGAACCTCCAGGTGCCGACCACCGTGCTGGTGGGTACCGCGGACCGGCTCACGCCGCCGGCGCACGCGCGCCGGCTCGCGCAAGTCCTCGACGACGCCGAACACCTCGAGCGGTTGATCGTGCTCCCGGGCATCGGTCACATGACGTCGGTCGAGGCGGTCGCCGACTTCAACGCCGAGGTCGAGCGCCTGCGCAGCCTGAACTGACGGGCAGGCGCTCCGGGCTCAGCTGAAGACGACGGTCTTGCGGCCGTGCACCTGGACGCGGTCCTCCAGGTGCCACCGCAGACCGCGTGCCAGCACCAGCTTCTCGATGTCCCGGCCCTGCCGGACCATGTCCGCGACCTCGTCGGTGTGGTCGACCCGGATGACGTCCTGCTCGATGATCGGGCCGGCGTCGAGCTCGGCGGTCACGTAGTGGCAGGTGGCACCGATCAGCTTCACGCCCCGCGCGAAGGCCTGGTGGTACGGGCGGGCGCCGATGAACGACGGCAGGAAGCTGTGGTGGATGTTGATCGCGCGCCCGGCCCAGTGCTCGCACAGCTCGGGCGGCAGCACCTGCATGAAGCGGGCCAGCACGACCGCGTGCGGGTCGTGTGCATCGACGAGCTTGCGGACCTGCTCGAACGCGGGACCGCGCTCGGCCGGATCCTTCGGGAACGACACGTAGTGGAAGTCGACTCCGTGCCGCTTGGTGACCCGCTCGAGGTCGGGGTGGTTGCCGATCACGGCGGCTACCTCGCACTGCAGCTCCCCGGCAGCTACGCGGCCGAGGATGTCGTGCAGGCAGTGGCCTTCCTTGCTCACGAGCAGCACGACCCGCTTGCGCTCGCCGGTGTCGGTGAGCGTCCACTCGGTCTCGGGGCCCAGCTCCGCGGCAACTTCCGCGAACCTCTCCCGCATCTCCTCGAGGCTCAGGCTGATCGACGACGCCCGCACCGCCTGCCGGGTGAAGAACCAGCCGGTGTCGGCGTCGGCGTGGTACGCGGCCTCGACGATCCAACCGCCGATCTCGGCGAGGAACGCGGAAATGCGGGCCACGATGCCGGTGCGGTCGGGGCAACCCAGAGACAGAACGTAACGACGGTCGTCGGTCGAGGCAGCAGAACTCATGGCCCCAGTCTCTCAGGTGACGGAAATCCGACGACCCTCGCCGTACCGACGAGCGTCGTCGCGTCGACGGTGTGCAGCCCGCGGTCGGTGATCAGGCCCATGAAGTCGGCCCGAATCCGCTCGACGACGTCCGGCGCCAGCCCCGACAGGGTCCCGCGCAAACCGCTGCCCAGGACGAAGTTCCAGCAGAACTCCTCCGTCGCCGGGATCAGGATCGGCAGCTCACGCACCTCCACCGCCTCGCTGCCCGCCGCGACGAGCCACGCGCGCAGCTTGTCGGGGGTGTCGATGCGCTGCGCGGGTTCCATCCGCCCGGCCCGATCGGGCAGCGGCTGCGGCAGGTGCGGGCCGAGGGCGTCGAAGAACGTCGTCGCGTACTCACGCAGCGCGCTCTGCTGCCAGGCCGTGACCCCGACCGTGCCCCCGGGACGGACCAGTCGCAGCAGGCGCGCGAACGCGTCGTCCATCTCCGGCAGGAAGAAGACCGCGTACGAACTGATCAGCGCGTCGTAGCCGGCGTCGGGCACGGTGCTCGGCGCCTCCCACGTCGTGGCGTCGGCGCACACGAACTCGATGTTGAGCAGCGCCCGATCCGACGCCTTGACCCGGCCTCGCTCGAGCATCGCGTCGGACAGGTCGATCGCGTGCACCAGGCCGGTCGGACCGACCGCGGCCGCGGCGGGCAGCGCCGACGCTCCGGTCCCGCTGCCGACGTCGAGGACTGCGTCCCCGGGCCGCAGCCCCGCCTGGAACACCAGGCACTGCCCGGTCGGGCCCCACACGTCGGCGGACACCCGGTCGAAGTCGGCGGCAGCCACGTCGAAGGTCGCAGCGATCTCCTCGGCGCTGATCTTCTCGGCGCTCGGATCGGCCATGAGACCGATGCTAGTGAGCCGAGCCGTGCACCCGAGCCTGAACGCCCATTCCTCGAGCCGATGCGCGGGATTCTGCGGAGATCGGCAAGGAATGGGCGCTCAGGCCGAACGTCACGCCCGGGCGATGACCGATTCGGCGTAGCCCTCGAGCTTCGCGATCTTCTCCTCCAGCGGCTCCAGATCCGGCCCCTCGGCGTACGAGTTGCGGAACCCGACGACCACATCGGTGACGCCCTTGTCCTCGAGCCGCCGGATCCCGTCGGGCGTGTAGGCGTCCAGCGAGATCACGTGAATCTCGAACGGGCGATCCGTGGTTCCCGCTTCCTCCCGGTACTTCTGCAGCACGCCGAGCAGGCGATCGAGTTCCTCGGGATCGCCGCCGGCATGCATCCAGCCGTCGCCACGAACCGCCGCGCGACGCAGTGCGGCGTCGCTGTGCCCGCCGATGAGAATGGGGATCGGCTCGGTCGGAACGGGATTGATCTTGATCGACGGCACGTCGTAGAACTCCCCGTGGAACTCGGAGTAGTCGCCCGGGTGAGCCCGCGCACGATGTCGATCGCCTCGTCCATGCGCTTGCCGCGCTTGGCGAACGGCACCCCCATCACCTCGAAGTCCTCTCGCCAGGGGCTGACGCCGACGCCGAGTCCGAGCCGGTTGTTCGTCATGTGCGCGATCGTCGCCGCCTGCTTGGCGACCAGTACCGGCGGCCGCACCGGAAGCTTGAGGACGAACGGGGTGAAGCGCAGCGTGCTCGTCACCGCACCCATTGCCGAGGTGAGTATGAACGCCTCCGGAAACGCCTTGTCCTCGAGGAACTCTCGACTTCCGTCCGCGTTGTACGGGTAGACCGAATCGGATTCCTGCGGGTAGCAGATGCTGTCGGGGACGGTCATGCTGTGGAACCCGACCTTCTCCGCGGCACGAGCGAGCGGGAGATAGTAGTCGGGGTTCGTCATCGCCTCGGCATAGGTGAATCGCATCGATCTGCTCCTGTCGGTCGGTGGACATCGAGACCGGGGAACCGAACGGCACGCCGCTGCAGGGCAACGCGATGTGATGCCGGTCACCCCGCTCGTGGGGCCGTTCAAGTTACCCGGCGGCGAATCGCCCAGACGGGCTTCTGCTCAGTGAGACAGCGCGACGCCCGTGGGCTGTGCCAAGCTTCGGGGCATGTCCGACATCGCGCTCAGTCGTTCCCACGTCGCCGCCATGATCGACCACACGCTGCTCGACCCGACTGCTTCGGACGCGGACGTCCGCGCGCTCGTCGACGAGGCTCGGGAGCTGGGGGTGTACGCGGTGTGCGTGTCGCCGTCGATGCTGCCGCTGCGGATCGACCCGAACGGACCGGTGCTCGCGACCGTCGTGGGTTTCCCGTCCGGCAAGCATCATTCGCTGGTCAAGGGCGCCGAGGCGCGGCTCGCGGTAGACCAGGGCGCCGCCGAGATCGACATGGTGATCGACATCGGTGCCGCCGTCGCCGGCGAGTACAACGCGGTGCTCGCCGACATCCTCACGGTGCGGGAGGCGATCGGGCCGAAGCCGGTGCTCAAGGTGATCATCGAATCGGCAGCGCTCTCGGACGACGCGATCGTCGAGACGTGCCGTGCCGCCGAACGGGCCGGCGCGAACTTCGTGAAGACCTCCACCGGCTTCCACCCGGCGGGCGGCGCGAGCACCCGCGCGGTGCGACTGATGGCGCAGACCGTGGCCGGGCGCCTCGGGGTCAAGGCCAGCGGCGGCATCCGGACCGCGGACGACGCACTGGCGATGATCGACGCCGGGGCGACCCGGCTGGGCCTGTCGCGCACGCGCGCCGTCCTCGACGGGCTCCCGGACCACTCGTGACCGGCCCCGACGCGATCGGCTACAGGAGGCTGCAGCCGGACTGCGGCGCGTTCGGGTCGGGCGCCGGCATCACGTATTGACCGCCCTCGAGGTGCACCTCGATCGCGTTGTCGGTGACGGTCAGCGACGTCGGCGCCATGCCCAGTGGGTACTGCTGCAGGCTCTCGGTGAGCGTCTGCACGATGCCGTCGACCAGTGCCGTCGGCAAGCCCAGGCCGAAGATCTCGGCACCGACGGTCTCGACCTTGATCTGGCCGTCCTGCACCGTCGGCCGAACCGTCAGGTCGGCGAGTCCCGCGGGGCCGACGGCGAACTTCAGTGTGCCCGCGGCCGGGTCGGGCGTCACCGAGCTGACCAGGTTGCCCATGGTCTCCGACTGCACCGTCGCGAGGATGCCGGCGGTCTTCCACGTGGCGTCGGCCGTCGAGCTGCCGATCGTGCCGCTGCTGTCGGGGGAGTTGGTCACCTTGATGTCGTTGGCGCGGGCGTGAACCTGCATGCCCTGTGCCGGACCGAACGACGAGCCGGTGCTGTCGAGCGTCACGTAGGGGATGTCCTTGTCCATCATCTGGAGTAGGACCGGCTTCCAGCTGAGACCGACGTCCACCGGGGAGCCGAGTTGGCTCTGGAACTGCGACTCCATGCAGCTGGTCGCGCGCTGCCGGACGAACAGCTCACCGCCGACCAACGCGACGAGGAGTGCCGCGACCACGATCAGTGAGATCACGAGTGCCTTGCGCCGTTTGGGCTTTGGTGCCGCGGGCTTCTGGGGTGCGTTCACTGGTGCCGACATGACAGGGATTCTCCAGCAATACTCTGAGCGGTTTCTGTGAATGAGGACTCGGTATGGACACCTCGACTCGAAAACTGTGAGCTGCGGCACAGCGCGGCAGTAGGGTGGCTGCATGGCGGGCTGGACAGATCCGCGGCGCGAACCCACTCCGGCAGCGGGGAGGATCTGCGTCGTCTTGCGCTCCGGCAAGCGGGGTATTTCACGACCGGGCAGGCGCTGCGTCTTGGTTGCACTGCCGAGGATATCGGCGGCCGCCTGGCCGAGGGGTCCTGGTTGCGGATCGAACGGGATCTGTTCCGCCTCGCCTCGTTCCCCCGGAGCGACCTCGAGGAGTACGCCAAGTGGTGCGCGTGGTTCGAGGGATCCGCGGTGGTCTCCCACCAGAGCGCGGCCGAACTGCACGGCCTCGGCCACCTGCACCCGAGCTTCGTGCACCTGTCGACGGAGGGGTCGGCGCCCGCGCCCACCCGTCGACTCGCGCTGCATCGTCGAGAGATTCGCGCCCAGGACTACGAGCTGGCCGGAACGTTCGGTATCACCACTCCGCTGTGCACCGCCGTGGACCTCGCCTCGGGCGGCATCGCGCAGGACCTGTTCGACGAGGTCGTCAGCGACGGTGTCGCGATCGGCCGGATCGACCCCGAGGAACTGCGCGCGCAGTGCGACGGCCGGCCGCAGCAGGTCGCCGAGCGCATCGAGCACGCGCTGGGTTCGTGCCGGTAGCAGTCCGGCTAGCGCCCAGGCTCGACGTAACTCCACGGCACCGTCAGGACACAGTCCCGGATCCGGCGTCGCTGCGACGCGACCGGTACGCCCTGTTCGGCGAGTTGGCGCAGCGCCTCCCGCCAGCGGATCCGCGGACCGAACGGGGCCAGACCGGCGGACGTCGCCCACGCGCGATCGGCGGTCAGCAATAGATCGTGGATGCGCTCGCCCGGCACGTTCCGATGGATGAGTGCCTTGGGCAGCCGCTCGGCGATGTCGCTGGGCCGGTCCGCGGCGAACGGATCCCACGCGAGGGTCAGCGACCGCGGGCCGTCGCGATCGAGCAGCACCCATGCGCACCGTCGGCCCAGCTCGTCGCAGGTGCCGTCGACGATCAGACCGCCCGGCGCGAGCCCACCGCGCAGCCGTCCCCACGCGTGGTCGACGGCGTCCTCCGGGTACTGCCGCAGCACATTGAACGCGCGGATCAGGGTGGGGCGCAGACCGGCGAGTTCGAAGCCGCCGCGCGCGAAGCTGACGCCGTCGCGGCCCTCCACCACCCGGTCCGGATCGATCTCGAGCCCGACGACGCGGACGTCGCGGCGGACCGTGCGGAGACGAGAGGCCAGCTCGTAGGTAGTAACCGGCATCGCGCCGTAACCGAGATCGACGATCAGCGGGTCGGGCGCGTCACGCAGCGTCCGCGCCACCACCGGGCTGTGGACGAGCCAGCGGTCGCTGCGCCGCAGCCGATTGATACCTGTTGTTCCGCGGGTGATGACGCCGACGGGTTTGCCCTCACGCACGCCGGTTACTGCTGCGCGAGCCAGGCAGCGGTGACCTCGGCCTCGGTCCGGAACAAATCGACGAGATTCACGAGCATCAGCTGCTCGAGCTTGCCACCGACGAAGGGGAGATACACCTTCGCCTCCGACGACGTGCGCAGCGTGCTCCCGGTGTCGGTGGTGAACAGCTCGATGGTCCCGGTAAGGCTGCCCGGCCCCGCCGGGATCGACGCCTCGTAGGTGCCCGTCACCGGTTCCCCGAACGGGGTGTACTTCTCCCTACGGGTGATGATCAGGTCCTTCTTCAGCACGGTCTGCGCGATGTCAGGCAGGTCCTTGCGCGGCAGCACGTGGTGCAGCACCAGGTCGATCCCGTCGTCGGTGACCTCGAGGATCTCGACGTGGTTCTCGGAGTACTTGCGCATCTCCTCCATCCGCGCCTCCCAGTAGTCCCGGTCGCTGAGCGCGGCGTACACCTTTTCGGCAGGATGTTCGAACCTGGCGGAATAGTCGATGCGACGGGCCATGACCGGCAGATTACCGGTCGATGGCCCGCCCGTCGGCGAAAGCGGCGACTACGTCGTCGCGGTCCACTGGCCGGTGAAGTCTTCCTCGGCGTCCAGCAACTCCAGGACCTGCCCGGCGATGACGGCCTCGACCTTGCTGCCGATCAGCGGCAGCTTGACCTCCACCGCGCCCTCCATGACCAGCAGCGATCCGTCGCCCTTTGCGGTCAGCGTCATGGTGCCGCGCAGCTGCCCGGGGGCGCCCTCGACCTCCGCCGAGAACGTGCCCTCGGCGCGGTCGCCCTGTAGCGCACCCCACGATTCGGTGCGCTTGATGATCAGGTCACCCGGGCGGATCTTGGTGACGACGGCCGGCAGGTGCTCGGCGGGGACGGACTGCGTCATGGCGACGTCGATCGTTCCGTCGCCCAAGGTGACGCTGTCGAGACTGGCGCCGGGTCCGCCGACCTTCTCCAGACGCGCGTGCCAGTAGCGCTCGTCGGTGAGCGCGGCGTGCAGCTCCGCGACCGGATGGGGGTATTGCGCGGAATGCTCGATGTGTCGGGCCATGGACGGCACGCTACCGTTTGCACGTGTTGGATCCACTCATCCGGGGGCGCCTCGAGCAGGCCGGTGCGCAGTTGTCCGAGCAGGTGCCGCTGGCGACCCTGACGACCCTGCGGCTCGGCGGCCCCGCCGCGGTACTGGCCGAATGCACGTCCACCCAGACTCTCGTCGACGTCGTCCGTGCCCTCGACGACGCCCGCGTGCCGACGCTGATCCTCGGCGGCGGATCCAACCTGGTGATCTCCGACGACGGCTTCGCCGGCGTGGTGGTCCGAGTCGCCGATGCCGGCGTCGAGCTAGGTGAGGACACCGTGCTGGCGCAGGCCGGGGCAGTGTGGGACGACGTCGTCGCCAAGACCGTCGCGGCCGGTCTCGGCGGCCTCGAGTGCCTGTCCGGGATTCCCGGCTCGACCGGCGCGACGCCGGTGCAGAACGTCGGCGCGTACGGCGTCGAGGTGGGATCGCTCCTGCGCCGGGTGCATTTGCTCGACCGCATCACCGGCGAGGTGCGCTGGGTCGAGCCGTCGGCGTTGGGCCTCGGCTACCGCACCAGCGTCCTCAAGCACCGCAGCGACGCGTTGGTGCTGGCCGTGGAGATGACGGCGCGGCCCGACGGGTCCAGCGCGCCGCTCGCGTACCGCGAGCTCGCGGCGGCGCTCGGGGCACAGGAGGGTGAGCGCCGGCCCACCGGGGAGGTGCGCGACACGGTGCTCGGGCTCCGCCGGAGCAAGGGCATGGTGCTGGACGCCGACGACCACGACACGTGGAGCGCGGGCTCGTTCTTCACCAATCCCGTCGTCGCGGACGCGGACCTGCCCACGATCCTCGACGCGATCCGGGCGAGGGTCGGTGCGGACGTGCGGATTCCGCAGTTCCCGGGCGAGGCGGGCACCAAGCTGTCGGCTGGCTGGCTGATCGAGCGCGCCGGATTCGGCAAGGGATACCCGGCTGACGACGCGCGGGTCCGCTTGTCCACCAAGCACACTCTCGCGCTCACCAACCGTGGGCAGGCGAGCACGCGCGACCTCGTCGACCTGGCTCGCACCGTCCGGGACGGCGTCGAGGCCGCGTTCGGGGTGCGGCTCGAACCCGAGCCCGTCGCCGTCGGCTGTGTGATCTGAGCGGTCCGATCGTTCCCTGATCGTTCCCCGATCGTCGCTGTGTGACGAAAGCCACTGTCGCGCTGCGAGTACCGTGGTTTCCGTGCGTGAACAGGGCATTCGGGTAAATCGGACGCGGCTACTGATGGTGGTGGCCGCGCTGCTGGGGATCACCCTGCTGGCGGGGTGCACGATCGCGACCGGAGGAGCCGGCGACGGCAAGGCCGTCGCCGCGGAGCCCGTCGCGCAGGTGATCCAGACGCCGGGCCCCGGTGCGGTGAACGTCAACCCAGTCGAACCGATCTCGGTGCGAGTGAGCCAGGGCACACTCGAGAACGTCGCGCTCGCCAACGCCGCAGGTAAGACGGTCCAGGGCGCGCTGAGCCCGGACCGGACGTCGTTCACCGTCACCGAACCGCTCGGCTACGACGCGAAGTACACGTGGTCGGGCAGCGCCATCGGCACCGACGGCAAGACCGTCCCGATCGCCGGCACGTTCACCACCGTCAAACCCGAGACGCAGACGTCGGTGCGCACGAACATCGCCGACGGCCAGGTCGTCGGGATCGGGGCCCCGATCATCCTGCAGTTCGACGGACCGATCGCCGACAAGGCTGCCGTCGAGAAGGCCCTGAAGATCACGACCAACCCGCCGACTCCGGGCGCGTGGGCGTGGCTGCCCGACGACAACGGCGCCCGCGTGCACTGGCGACCTCAGAACTACTGGGCGCCCGGCACGACCGTGAACGTCGACGCCAAGCTCTACGGCGTCAATTTCGGCGGCGGCGCGTACGGCGCGAGCGACGTCTCGCTAAACTTCACGATCGGCCGCAGCCAGATCGTCAAGGCCAACGCCCCCAGCCACCGCATGCAGGTCGTGCGCGACGGCGCCACGATCATGGACATCCCCGTCAGCTACGGCGAGGGCAATGAGAACCGCAACGTCACCCGCAGCGGCATCCACATCGTGTCCGAGAAGCACGAGGACTTCCTGATGTCGAACCCGCCGTTCTACGAGAACGTGCGCGAGCGGTGGGCGGTCCGCATCTCCAACAACGGCGAGTTCATCCACGCCAACCCCGCGACCGTCGGGGTGCAGGGCGCGTCGAACGTGACGAACGGGTGCATCAACCTGTCGCTGTCGGACGCCGAGGCGTACTTCGGCACCGCGATCTACGGCGACCCGGTTGAGGTCACCGGCACCCGCATCGACCTGTCCGCCGCGGACGGCGACATCTACGACTGGGCCATCGACTGGCCGACGTGGCTGTCGATGTCGGCGCTTGCGTGAGTCCTCGGTAAGGCACAGCTGAGTCTCGACTCGCCAGAACCGAGCTGACCTGCATTGACCGCGTGGGAAAGTCGAGGGACTTCCGACGCGAGGAGTCTGGCATGGGAATGCGCAGGATTCGGACGTTGACGGCGATGTGCGTGCTCGCACTCGCGGCCGTGTTGTCAGTGGGGGTGTCCCCGGCCGCCGCGAAACCGAAGCCGACCGTCGTACTCGTGCACGGCGCGTTCGCCGACACCACCAGCTGGATTTCGGTCGCCGCCGAACTTCGTGGCCGCGGGTACGACGTCGTGGTGCCGTCGAACCCGCTGCGGGGACCGGCCTACGACTCGGCCGCGATCGAGAAGGTTCTCGCGGACATCCCGGGCCCGGTTCTACTGGTCGGGCACTCGTACGGCGGTGTCGTCATCACCAACACCCATTCGCCCAACGTGGCCGGGCTGGTCTACGTCGCCGCGTTCGCTCCCGACCAGGGTGAGCCGGCGATGGCCGCGCTCAATCCCCTCACCTTCCCGGGCAGCCAGTTGGTGCCGCCGGCGCTGCAGACGAAGGTCGTCGACGACCCGACCAACCCGATCGGCAAGAACCTGGACGCCTACATCGATCCCAGTCACTTCCATGAGGTGTTCTGCCAGGACGTCTCCGCCGCGATGGCCGCCGACATGAACGCGCACCAGCGCTCGCTGGCCGTGGTCGCGAACCTCGAACCGACCCGGAACCCGTCGTGGAAGACCCTGCCGTCGTGGGCGGTGATCCCCGGCGCGGACCGGGCGATCCCGCCGGCGTCGGAGCGGTTCATGGCGCAGCGGGCGGGCGCGCGGATCACCGACGTCCCCGGCGCCTCGCACGCCGTCCTCGTGTCCCGGCCAGGGGATGTCGCGGGTGTGATCGATCGGGCCGCGTCCGGGCTGTGAGCCTGGGCGCCCATTCTTCGTCCGCCGCGGCGGGGTCCCGCCCGAAGCGAAAAGGAATGGGCGCTCAGGCCGATCGCGTCCGGTGTCCTCGATCTCGGCGGAACCGTTCGCCGATTCGGCGCGTCTATTGTCGGTGAGCCATGTCGTGCACTCGGGGAGGAGTGATGGGGATGAAGCGGGCGTTGACGGGGTGCCGGGTGATCGGGCAGTGAGCGGCGCCAGTTGGCGGTTCACCGGCCTCGAGTTCGAGGTCCTGTGGACTCAGCTCGGACGTGACCGCCTCCCGTACCCGATGCGCTTCCGCCCTGTCGCGGACACCGAGGACGACCTGGACCGGCAGCGTCGGGCGGCGGCCGAGTCGTGCCTGCCGCGGATGACCGAATCGCTCGACCGCCATCTCGCGGTTCTCGCCCAGCCCGACGTTCGGATCGAGGTGGCCGGATTCGCCGGGACGGAGCACGGCACCAGGATCCGCATGCACGCCGGAATCCGCGGAGCCAGTGGGACACTCGCACTCCAATTGTCCGGACCCGACGCCGACAGCGGCAGCGACGTGCTCGTGCACGGCATGGATCCGGCGCAGATCCCGAACGCGATCGCGGCCGCCCTTCCCGTGGTGCCCGTTGGATCGCGTCCTGCGGTTCGGTTCCGTCGCAGCGATCTGCAGCCCGGCACCGGCCCGCTGCTCCTCTCCGCCGGTTCCACCCGCATCCGGGACGACGCGCTGGCGCTGCTGCGGCGGCCCCGGACCGGAATCGGCGAGATCACGGCATTCGCAAGCTCCGCGTACGACAGTCGGCCGACCACCGACGGCATCGGACTGCACTGGCTCGACTTCGACGGTGACGGCCGCTACCGCCTCCGTGAGACGACCGATGTCGTGGTCACCCCCGCATCCGGGTCCCATCTCGCTGCGGAGATCTCGCGGCTCGTCGCCGGGATCCGTGCCCGAGCGAACGCGTACTGACCCCACGCGGATTCGATGGAACCGAATCCCTCCGCCCGCGTCTACTTCAGCGAAGGGGACGAACGGGAGGGGGAGCGATGACGGACAACGACATTCGAGAGGAAGCGCGGCGACAACTCCGGCACAGCAACGCCGCGCTGCGCGCGCAGGTGGACGCGATGCTCGAGGGGTTCCAGGCGCAGACCGAGGCGCTCGCGGCGGCGCAGGGGGCCGTCGCGAGCGTCACGGCCGAGGCCGAATCACCGGACGGTCTGGTCCGGGTGACGGTCGACGCGGCGGGAGCGGTCGTGTCGGCACGGGTGGAGCCGACTGCGTTCACCCGCACCAGCCCGGATCGACTCGCCGAGTCGTTCACCGCGGCCGCGCGAGCCGCCGCCGCCGATGTGCGCGCGCGGGTCGCCGAACTGATGGCGCCGGTCGCCGCGCTGACGGCAGAGCTCCCCGACCTTCCCGCTCTGGTGCCCGGATCCCCGAGCATTCGCAATCTCGTGCCGACGGTAGCGACTCGGTTCGCGCCCGCCGCAACACCTTCGGAGGCATCGGACGCTCCGTCGGACGACCTGCACGACTGGCGGGCCCCGATTATGCGGGAGGCTCATCGTGACTGATTCGATGCGGATCGATGTGGACCAGGTTCGTTCGGCGGCACCGCTGTTCGACAGCGCTGTCGACGACCTCGTCGACCGGCAACGTCAGTTGTCGAGGGTTCTCGACGCCGAGGGTGCGAGTTGGGGATCCGACTCGACCGGTGCCACCTTCGCGGCCCAATACGTTCCCGGCGTGGACGGAGCGCTCGCCGCACTGCGGAATCTCACCGACGTGCTCGCTGGTGTAGCTGGTGGACTCCGCAGCACCGCAACGGCGTTCGAGACGACGGACAGCGGATTCTCCCGGACGCTCGGCGGGGGCCGCTGATGGGCATCGAGATACCGGGTGCGCTGCGGACGGTCGCGTCCGTCGCGGTGGGACAGGACTGGCCCGAGGCCGATGAGACGTCGCTGCGTCGGCTGGCGGATGCGTGGGCGGTCACCGCGGCCGACGTCGAGCGGATCGGTGCCACGGGGAGCAACGCGCTCGAAGCGGCCCTCGCGGGCGTCGACGGCGCGGTGAACACGGCGATGCGCACGCACTGGCAGACGGTCGGTGGCAGCGACGGTGTCGTCCCGCAACTCGCCGAGGTGTGCAGACAACTCGCCGACTCCTGCGAAGCCACCGCGGCCGAGGTGGAGCAAGCGAAGCTGATGATCATCGGCGCGCTCGTCTCCCTCGCCACGGAGATCGCGGCGCTGGCCGCGTCGGCGGTGGCGACGTTCGGCACCAGCGCCGCCGCGATACCGGCCGCCGAGTTGGCCACTCAGTTGGCGATCCGGCAGATCCTGGTGAAGCTGCTGCAGAACGTCGCCGAGGAGGTCCTGGTCGGCGTGGTCAAGGAAGTGGCGATCACAGGCGGTATTCAGCTGCTGCAGACCGCGCAGGGCAACCGGGACGGCCTCGACTTCGACGCGCTGAAGAAGGACGCCCTCGGCGCCGCGGCCGAGGTCGTCGTCAGTGAGCTGATCGGCGGGGGCGGAGCCGGGGGATGCTCATCGACCGCATCGGGAACGCCGGAGGTAAGGCCGCGGCCGGGGTGGCCGTGGACCTCGGCGTCGGTGGGATCGGCGCAGCGGCCAGTGATGTTGCGAAGGGTGAGGACGTGACGTTGGAGAGCGTGACGAAGGGGGCGTTCACCGAGGCTGTCGACGGTGTGCGCGACAGCGCCCGTCGCGCACCCCCGAGTTCGCTCAACATGAACTAGGAAGGATTGCTCGTGATTCCGGCTGTCCTGCTCGTCTGCGCGCCGCTGTTCGTCGCGCTCGTCGGGCACTCGGCGAACCGGGTGCGTCAGGCGAACAGGGCGCACGCGCAGGAAGTCGCCGGCGACTCGGCGTGCGCCGACGATTCCGAGCCCACCGCGACGTACCGCGAGTGGTGAATCCGCCCGATCACCAGCGGTTTCGGACCTCCTCGGCGAACCCGAGGAGGTCCGTGACCGAGACCCTGCTGCCGTCGTCGAGCACCACGTATCCGGTGAACCGTCCGAACACCTGGTGCTGAATCGACCGCAGCACCTTGAAATCCACTGCGGCGCAGCGATCGAGGATCGGCTCGAACGCCATCTCGAAGCGCCCGTCGTTGCTGCTGAATTTCCACGGCGCCCCGTCGTACGTCCCCTCGGGGAGATGGAACGTGACCTGATCGAGCTTGTGCGCGACGCCGTCGACGAACACCATGTTCTCGCTCGCCGCGGACGTGTCCCCGAACCCGTACCCGATGTTGAAGCCGAACGGCCGACCGTCGACGACGCCCGACGCCGATCCCCAGTACCAGATGTTGTCGTACGTCCACACGCCGCGACCCCAGTCGAACACTCCCGCAGCTGATCCCGGTTCGAACGTGAAAGTGTCTGTCCCGACGGTGATCTCGCCGCTCGCTCGAAGGCAGTTGATCTTCTGGTTGTAGTAGAACGCCTTGGGGACTTGGGGAACGGCGTCGCGATGACCATGCGGGCGGGAGCGGAGCCTGCGGAGTGACCCGATGTCGCAGTCGGTGGCTGCGCCAGGTGCAGTTCGCCGCGTAGTCCGCGACCACCGTCGAACCCTGGGTAGTCGATCGTCAGGACGCGGCCGTCGACGACGTGGCGGAACGCGATCCGCATCTTCTCGTGGTCGACGACGACGTCGCCCCGATCCGCACTCGCCGGCAGGCCCATCCGGCCCAACGGGAACGGCAGCATGACGTTCTCCGTGACCTCGCGGCGGGCGCCGAAATCGAGCCACGAGACGCCCAACAGACCCATGTAGCCGTTGTCCGCGACGGTGAGCGCCAGCCCGTGGTCCGCGGTGAGGACGCAGTAGTAGTCCCACTCCTTTACCCGCCACGACGGGGCCGCGATCGCCGCGCGGTCGTAGCGTCGGACCTCCGCGGTCGCCCACCCCGCCTGGGCGAGGTGTCCGCGCGCGTTCAGGAGTTCTCCCTGGTGCAATCGGTGCTGCATGCCGCGAGGCTACTCGTGGCCACAGGCGCGGACGTCGACCGACGCGGGATCGACAAGGCCGCGGCGGCCGCGTCATGCTTGCTTGGCAAGCACCTCGATAGGTGAGGCTCCTACGCGAACACAGGCCACTGATCTGACGACGTCGAGAGACGCCCAAGGTTAGGACAGGTCTCCCCGGAATGAAGGGGTGACCCAAGGTGGCTTCCCGTACCGGGACACGTCGCGCAGTGCCAAAGCTCTGACGAGAGGGGTGCCCACCCGGATCCGGTCCGGGTGAACTCCCCGTGTGCATGGCTCGACGCCCGCGTGCGTCCCGGCTTCGAGGAGGTGAGGAACCCCCGGTGAGTAACAGCGACAGTTGCTATCCCAGTCCCGTTGACCATCAGTTCCTCAGCCTCGGCCGGATCCTGTCCCGGTGGCTTGACGTCTCCTCGTCTCGACGCGCAACCGATCAGTTGTCGCGTGCGCGTTCGTGACGACGCGGCGTAGTCTCTCGTGTCCGTAATGTCCTGTCCTGGTTGATTTTCCATGCAAGGAGACAGCCATGGCCTTCACCCTGTCGAATGCGCGCAAGTTCTGGGCGCGCCGCAATCTCAGCCCGCAGGAGCGGGCGAACCTGCGCGCGTGCTACGCGCCGCCGGCCGTCGTCGCCGCCTCGCTCGGCGGCGGCATGTTCCGCTGACGCCGGGAACGCTTCTCTTCAGGTATCTGCCTGTCCCGCAAGACGTTCGAACGCACCAGCCGTGCGGTGGGTGCGCTGACCGAAAGACATCACCCATGTCGATGAATGCCGTTTCGACGCCGGCCACGAAGCCGAAGAAGCCAGTCGCCGGTAAGGCCGCCTTCCTCACGGAGGACCAGACCGCGAAGCTCGCCCGATCGGCGAGCCTCGCGGTGTCGGGTGTGCTCGCGGACCAGCGGACCACCGCGCAGGGTCTGCGGGCCGACCAGATCGAACCTCTGCGTCGTGTGCACGGACTCAACGAGGTCCGGCACGACCGTCCCGCTCCCGCGATCGTCCAGTTCCTGGGCACGTTCAAGAACCCGTTCATCCTGATCCTGGTGGTCATCGGCGCGGTCATGTACCTCACCGACGTGGTTCTCGCCGATCCGGAGGAGGGCGCGGACTACAAGGGCGTCATCACCGTGGCAGTGATGATCACGGTGAGCGTCACCCTGCGGTTCTGGCAGGAGTACCGGTCGAGTCGGGCCGCCGAAGCGCTCAAGGCCATGGTCACGACCACCGCCGCCGTCACACGGCAGGTCGACGGCAAGTCCGTCACGACCGAACTGCCGATCGAGGAGCTGCTGCCCGGGGATGTCGTCCAGCTCGCGGCCGGCGACATGATTCCCGGAGACGTCCGCTTCATCCGGGCGAAGGATCTGCAGGTCAACCAGGCCATGCTGACCGGCGAGTCGATGCCGACCGAGAAGACCGCCGATCCGGTCACGCCGGACTCTGCACACCTCCTCGATATCGAGAACCTCGGTTTCATGGGGACGTCGGTGGTCTCCGGGTCCGGCACGGCGGTCGTCGTCGACACCGGGCGCAGCACCTACTTCGGTGCGATGACCGCCGGGCTCGGGGCAAACGTCCCGAGACCAGCTTCGACATCGGGGTCCGCAAGGTCAGCTTCATGCTGATCAAGTTCATGACGATCATGGTGCCGGCCGTCTTCGTCATCAACGGCCTGACCAAGAACTGGACAGAGGCGCTGCTGTTCGGCGTCGCCGTCGCGGTCGGCTTGACCCCGGAGATGTTGCCGCTCGTCGTCACGGCCAACCTGGCGAAGGGTGCCGTGTCGATGTCGCGGCACAAGGTGATCATCAAGCAGCTCAACTCGATCCAGAACTTCGGGGCCATGGACGTGCTGTGCACGGACAAGACCGGGACCCTCACCGAGGATCGGATCGTGCTCGAGGAGCACCTCGACACCGAGGGGCACCCGAGTAAGCGAACGCTGCGCCTGGCGGCGATGAACTCGCACTTCCAGACCGGACTGCGCAACATGCTCGACAAGGCGGTCATCGCCGCCGCAGGGCCGGAGACGATCGACGCCGTCGAGCGTGCTCACGGACTGGTCGACGAGATCCCGTTCGACTTCAAGCGCCGCCGCATGTCGGTGGTCGTCGACGCGACCGACGGCGATCTGATCGTCACCAAGGGTGCCGTCGACGAGGTCCTCGCGGTGTGCACCACCGCGATCTTCGGGGACACCACACAGGACCTCACGCCGGGGCTGCTCGCGGAATTCGACCGATTGGTCGCCGGCTACAACAGCCAGGGCAAGCGGGTGCTCGCGGTCGCGACGCGGCGCCTCGACCACGACGAGGTCGAGCGGCACGAGCGCGAGTACTCGACGCAGGACGAGTCCGACATGACGCTCGTCGGCTTCCTCACCTTCCTCGACCCGCCCAAGGAGTCGGCGGCGCCCGCCATCGCGGCGCTGCGCGGGCACGGCACCGCCGTCAAGGTGATCACCGGCGACAACCCGATCGTCGCCGAAACGGTGTGCGGCAAGGTGGGCATCGACGTGGGCACCGTCGTCACGGGCGCGGAGGTCGACGTTCTCGACGACGCGGCACTCGACGAGATCGTGGACGACACAACGGTGTTCGCGAAGGTGAACCCGCTACAGAAGGCTCGCATCGTCGACGCGCTCAAGCGGCGCGGTCACACCGTCGGCTTCCTCGGCGACGGTGTCAACGATGCGCCCGCACTACGCAACGCCGACGTCGGTATCTCGGTCGACACGGCGGTGGACATCGCCCGCGAATCCGCCGACATCATCCTGCTCGAGAAGGACCTCGGGGTCCTCGAAAACGGTGTGATCGAGGGCCGTCGCACGTTCGGCAACATCCTCAAGTACATCAAGATGACCGCGAGTTCGAACTTCGGCAACGTCTTCTCGGTTCTCGTCGCGAGCGCGCTGCTTCCGTTCCTCCCGATGATCCCGGCCGTCGTCCTGGTGCAGAACCTGGTGTACGACCTGTCGATGCTCACGATTCCGTGGGACCGCGTCGACGAGGAGTTCGTCCATCGGCCGCGGCAGTGGGCGGCCGACAGCATCGCGAAGTTCATGGTGTTCATCGGACCGATCAGCTCGATCTTCGACATCACGACATTCGCGCTCATGTGGTTCGTGTTCGGCGCGAACAGCCCCGAGCACGCCGCACTGTTCCAGTCGGGCTGGTTCATCGAGTCGCTGATCTCGCAGACCCTGATCGTCCACATGATCCGCACCCAGCGGATCCCGTTCATCCAGTCGCGCGCGTCGCTGCCGGTCATGATCACGACCGGTGCGGCCTGCATCTTCGGTCTGATCTTCCCGTTCTCGGGTTGGGGGCAGTCGCTCGGGCTGGTGCCACTGCCGTGGACGTACTTCCCGTGGCTGGTGCTGACGTTGGTGACCTACTGCGTCCTCACCCAGTGCGTGAAGGTGCTGTTCATCCGCAAGTTCGGCCGGTGGCTGTAGCTCGCAGACTTCTCTCAGGGTGGTCGGGTACCGTGACGCGGTGCAAACGAGCCGAGCATCCGCGGGACGGGGTCGCCATCATGCTCCCCGTCGGCGCCGGTCGCCCGTGGTTGCACGGGCGGTCGGCGCCGTGGCGTCCGTACTGGTCCTGACGTCGACGGGCCTCGCATGGGGAGCCCAGCGAGACTTGATCACGGGGCTCACCCGGTCGGACGCGCTCGACGCGGTGTCCGACGAGAACGGCACGTCGTCGCACGGCGACTCGAACATCCTGCTGATCGGCCTCGACAGCCGCAAGGACATGGACGGCAACGATCTTCCCGCGTCATTCGTCACCGACCAGTTGCACGCGGGGGACAGCGACGTCGGCGGCTACAACACCAACACGTTGATCCTGCTGCACGTGCCGGGCGACGGCAGTCGCGCGACTGCTGCGGCGATCCCGCGCGACGACTACGTCGAGGTTCCCGGCTACGGCAAACGCAAGATCAAGGAGGCGTACGGGTTGGCGAAGGCCGACGCCGACGCCGAGCTCGAGGCGCAGGGGGTGAAGGATCCGGCGGAGCGCGAGCAGAAGGCCCGTGACGCCGGGCGGCGTTCGACGTTGAAGACCGTGCAGAACCTGCTGCGCGTGCCGATCGACCATTTCGCCGAGGTCAACCTCGTCGGCTTCTACGACATCGCGAAGGTCCTCGGCCCGCTCGAGGTGTGCCTCAACGCGCCGGTCGACGACTCCGAATACTCGGGGGCGAGCTTCCCGGCCGGCCGTCAGTTCCTCGATCCGTCGCAGGCGCTGTCGTTCGTGCGGCAGCGGCACGGTCTCGACAACGGCGACCTCGACCGCACCCACCGGCAGCAGGCCTTCCTCAGTGCCGTCATCCGGAACCTGAAGTCGACCGGGGTGTTCGGCAACCTCACCAAGATGCGGGGGCTGGCGGACGCCGTCAAGAACGACATCGTCATCGACTCTCGTTTCGACCCTGTCGATTTCGCGCTCCACTCGCGCAACCTGACAGACGGCAGCGTGGACTTGTACACGTTGCCGATCGAGGGGTACGACACGGTCAACGGGCAGGACGTGAACGTCGTCGACCCGAACCGACTCCGCGGAGAGGTCGCCCGACTGTTCAGCGGGTCGCAGGCATCGGCGAGTGCCGCTCCGACGACGACATCCGCGGCGCCCACCCCCGACCCGAGTGTCACCGTCGACGTTCTCAATGGCACGAGCCACGACGGACTCGCCGCGGCCGTCGCCACTGCACTCCAGTTGCGCGGGTACACCCCGGGTTCCACGGCGACCGCGAAAAGCACGGCCACCACGACGATCACCTACGGCACCGGCGCGGAGGCCGCCGCGCAGAGCTTGGCCGACGAACTCGGGGCCGAGACCGAGTCCGACGCGTCCGTCGCGGCCGACCACGTCCGCATCGTGATCGGACGCGACCTCGCCGACGATCTGATGTCGATCCTCGACACGCCCGCCCCGAGCGCGGCCGCAGCCGTCATCCCGACGTCCGGTGCCCAGGGGGCGCCGATCGCCGCGGACACCTCCGGCGGCATCCCCTGCGTCGACTGATCGGGCGGCCGGTTTCCCGGACCGCGGTCAGGACTGCGCGGTGCGGTGGAAACGTCCGCTGTCAGCCTGATCGCGCGGCTTGACGATGATCTGGTCCAGGTTCACGTGCGGCGGGCGGGACGCGACGAAGCCGACGATCTCGGCGATGTCCTGCGCGAGCAGGGGAGTGATGCCCTCGTACACCTTGGCGGCGCGCTCCTCGTCGCCGTCGAACCGCACCAGCGAGAACTCGGTCTCCACCGCGCCCGGGGCGATTTCGGTGAGCCGGACCGGCTTGCCGAGCAGTTCGCCGCGCAGCGTGCGGTGCAGCACCGCCTGCGCGTGCTTCGCGGACGTATAGCCCGAGCCGTTGTCGTACGCGGTGAACGCCGCCACCGACGTGACCGTGACGATCAGCCCGTCGCCGGACTCGATGAGCTTGGGCAGCAGCGCCTTCGTCATCCGCAGGGTGCCCAGGACGTTGGTCTCCCACATCCAGCGCCAGTCGTCGAGGTCCGCCTCCAGGACCGGGGCGAGACCCTCGGCGCCGCCGGCGTTGTTGACGAGTATGTCGACGCGGGGAGGACCGCGCAGAACGCGTCCACCGAGTCCTCGTCCGTCACATCCAGTTCGAGTGCCGTGCCCCCGATCTCCGCGGCGATCTCCTCGAGGCGGTCGAGTCGGCGGGCGCCGAGGACGACGTGGAAACCCTGCGCGGCGAGGGTGCGGGCGGTGGCTTCCCCGATGCCGGAGCTGGCTCCGGTGACGACGGCGACGCGGGTGTCCGGTGACAGGCTCATGGCCCGATCGTAGTGCCGACACGGCAGCCGGACCGGGCACGGGCTCGGTGTACGGTGCCCGCGGATGCTGAGCTTGATCGACATGTCGTCCGGCGCCACCTCCGCCCCGCGGGTCACCTATGCGACCGCCGCGTTGGGTTCCCGGCTGCCGCATCCGCGGGAACTCTGTTGTCCCTGCCGTATCTCTCGCCGCTGATTCTGCGCTGCTCACACCCCGTTTCACTCTGATCGCCCGACCTCTGCGTCGGAGCTGATCGCCTGTCGGCAGCGCGTCCCCCGACCGCGTCGACAGCCGTCCCCGAGCGGGACGAGGCAAGGACCACCGCATGCTCACCACAGCACCCCACGCACCCCGAACGAGATCCGTGACCGCTCGCGCCACCACGGCGAGACCCGTGCGTCCCGCCGTCCGTCCCCGCATCGTCCCGCCCACCCTGGGCATCGCCGACGGTCCGTCGGCCGCGGTGTTCCGGGCGGCCGCCGCGAGCGGACCCATCTACCGCGACGACGCCACTCGGGTATCCGGTGCGAGCATCGCGACCGTCAACCGGCACGTGTCGGCGATGCTGTCCGCCGGACTGCTGCGCGAACGCCCCGACCTCGCCGTCTCCGGGGCGATCGGTCGTCCCCGCATCCCGTTCGAGGTCGATCACGAACGGCACCTCACCGTCGGCATCCACGTCGGAGCGATCGTCACCAGTGTGATCGCGTCCGACCTGCGCGGACGGATCCTCGGTGCGGTGGAGATCCCGACCCCGCGCGGGGCGCCCGACGCCGCTCTCGCGACGATCACGGCCAGTGCCCGCGGCTTCGCGGCCCGCTGGCACCGTCGGCGCCCCCTGTGGGTGGGTGTCGCGCTCGGCGGCCGGGTCGACCCCGACACCGGCGTGGTCGACCACGCGCGTCTCGGCTGGACCGAGGCGCGGGTCGGTGACGTCGTCGGCGCCGGGTTCGGGCTGCCGGTGTCGGTGGCGGCGCACGTCGAGGCGATGGCCGCCTCCGAACTGCTGCTCACCCCGCAGCGTGCCGAGAACACCGAGGCGCGCGGCAGCGGTCTGTACTTCTATGCACGTGAAACCGTCGGTCTCGCACTGACACTCGACGGGAAGGTGCACACGCCCGCGGCCGGTCCCGGTTCCGTCGCGCACCTGCCCACCGATTCGACGGTGCAGTGCGATTGCGGTGCCACCGGGTGCCTCGAGGCTGCCGTGAGCGACCGGGGCGTGCTGCGGGCGGCGCAGCGGGCCGGGGTGCTGCCGGCGGGCGACAACCTCCCGCTGATCGCCGCGCTGTACCGGGAGGCGCGCTCGGGATCGGTTGCGGCGCAAGATATCCTCGCCGATCGGGCGCGGATCCTGGGTCGGGCCGTGGCGATGCTGCGCGACCTGTTCAACCCCGACCGGGTGACGCTCGGCGGGCAGGCGTTCACCGACTACCCCGAGGCCGTGCCGCACGTGGGGCAGGCGTTGTCGAAGGCGTCCCGCGCGGGTAGCTCCGACGTACGCATCACGGGCTTCGGCAACCGGGTCCAGGAGCACGCGGCCGCCGTCGTCTCGCTCAGTTCGCTGTACTCGAATCCGTTGGTGGCCATGCGGAAGGCGACCGTGCGGGTGTGAGCCGGACGCGGTCGGGGGCGCGCATTCAGTGCTGCGCGCCCTCGCCGCGGGCTTCCCTCCGCCGGAGTTCGTCGTGTGCCCGTCGGATCCCACCCCACTCGAGCCCGGCCAGGTGGGATTCGTCGGACAGCACGCATCTTTCGTCGCGGCGCACCGTGACGCGGAGTTTCCCGGCAAGGTGCTCCAACGCGCCCGGAATGTTCCGGCGCTGTGCCGGCAGTGGCACCGGCAGGACGCACGCGCCGGACAGTGGGCGCGCCCCTCGATCTCGACGGACCACCGGCGGCTACCACCGCTGAGCAGCCAGGCCCCGTCGGCCACCCGGGCGCGGATCGGAGCGGTGATCGGGTTGGCCAGACGCACCACCTCACCGTCCGGCAGCGCCACCACCACCGAGGTGACCTCGGTCCGCAGCGGCCCCGCCGTGACATCGCCGCCGGCGAACGCGACGCACACGCGTGGATCGTCGAATCCCTGCGCCTGACCCCACCACCACGAGTCCGGGAAACCTTCCTTGCCCCAGTTCTTCTCGCCGTACACCTGGGCGCCGTCGAGGTCCCACCGCTCGCCGTCCACGTCCGCCCAGCCGACGGCACGACCGCCCAGCAGCCACGGGTGCCAGTACTGGTTCAGTGCGGGCACGACGTGGAAGAGGCCGGACCCGCCCAGGCCGCTCCGCGGCCACGGCACCGGATCGGTGATGCGGACGTCCAGTCGCGCACCCGGCCCCAGATCGACACGCAGCCGGTCCGCAGTGCCGTGAAAGGCGTTGCCCGCGAACGCGCCGAGCCGGTCGGGGTCGGCGCCCGCCACCGGATGCGCTGCCGTGCGCAGGAATCCGCCGGAATGTGCGGCCAGCCCGAGAGTGGCCCAGCGGCCGTCGTCGGCGCGATTGATGCCCGCGAGCGCGATCAGCACGCGGCCGGTGTCGCGCTGCGTGAACCGCCAGAAGTAGCCCTCCATCGCGACGTCGTGCGCCGCGAGCGGATCGCCGAACGGCAGGTCGGCGCCGCTCCGTCGGTAGCGCGCGAGAAGGCCTGGCATGTCGCGATGCTAAGCCCGCGCCCGGCGAATCCGCAGGAAGTTGGCGGCGGCTACAGGGGAGCGCGCTCTCGGTCAGACCGGCCGAGGCGCCGCGGCGGCGGAACCATTCGAGGCCGAACGCCGCCTGCAGCATCTCCTCCGGCATCTGCAGGAACGGGCCGAAGTCGCCGATCTGCGTCTCGTGCGCGAACATCGCGGCCCGCTTGGCGGGGATCGCGGCGCTGACGTCGATGACGGTCGTGATCTCCGCGTCCGACAGCCCGATCGAGTCGAGGTCCGGCGGCGCTGCGTCCTCCGACCAGTCGGGGTTGGCCTGCATCAGACGTCGGATGTGGTCGCGGCTGAGCGCGGCCTCGTACACGTGCGGGGTGCCGGCCAGTTCCGCCGCCCGCACCCCCACGTGGTGGACCTGCACGTGGTCGGGGTGCCCGTAACCGCCGTTGGGGTCGTAGATCGTCAGGACGTCCGCGGATTCCTTCGAGGAGGACCGCCGCGAGGCGCGCGGCCGCATCCTCGACGTCGGCGTTGCAGAACGCATCCGGATTCGCGTTGTCCGGCGTCCCGGCCATGCCCGAATCGGCGTAGTGGAGCATCACCACGCGGTGGGCGCCCAGCACGCTCGTCGATGCCTCGAGTTCGCGCCGACGGCGGTTCGCGAGGGTCTCGCCGTCGACGAGCAGACCGTCGGGCACCTCACCCAGGGCGCCATCCGTCGCGGTGACCACGACGACGCGATGGCCGGCGTCGGCCGCCTGACGCATCACCCCGCCCGTCACGAACACCTCGTCGTCGGGGTGGGCGTGGAAACAGACCAGAACGCTCATGCGGTGAATGCTTACACGCGGACACCGCCGTCGGGCAAGGGTGCGAAACTGTTCACACATCTGACCACCGGAGGACCACACCGCGCCTCTTCGAGGACGCGTGAGGAGCCGACCGGCGATGATCGGTACCTACCGGGAGATCTTCTCCGCCCGCGGTGCCGCGGCCTTCTCCGCGGCGGGCTTCGTCGCCCGTCTGCCCATCGCGATGGTCGGCATCGGGATCGTGACGATGCTCTCTCAGCTGCGCGGCGACTACGGGGTCGCCGGCGCGCTGTCGGCGGTGTTCGCGCTCGCTTACGCCGCGATCACGCCGCTCGTCTCGCGGGCCGTCGACCGCTACGGGCAGCGCCGCGTGCTGCCGGCGGCGGCCGGGGTCAGCGCGTGCGCGCTGGCCGCGCTGCTGCTGTGCGTGCGGCTCGGCACCCCCGATTTCGTGCTGTTCCTGCTGGCGATCCCGGCCGGGTGCATGCCGACCATCGGGGCGATGGTCCGCGCCCGCTGGACCGCGCTGTACCGCGGACAGCCGCAGCTGCGCACCGCGTTCGCGTTCGAGTCCGTGCTCGACGAGGTGTGCTTCATCGCGGGGCCGGTGATCTCGGTGGGCCTGTCGGTGTCGGTGTTCCCGGAGGCCGGTCCGCTGCTGGCACTGATCTTCCTGTTGGTCGGCACGCTCACGCTGGTCGCGCAGCGCGACACCGAACCCGCCGTGCTCGCCCACACCGAGGACTCCGGCGGATCCGTCGTCCGCATCCCGGCGATGTGGGCGCTGGTCGCGGTGATGCTGGGGATGGGCACGATCTTCGGTGCCGTCGACGTCACGAGCATCGCGTTCGCCACCGAGCGCGGCGTCCCGGCCGCCGCGACGATCGCACTCGCGCTGTTCGCGGGTGCCTCCGCCGTCGCGGGCGTCGTGTTCGGCGCGATGCGTCCCGGGGCGGCGCTGCGCCGCCAGCTGGTGTTCGCGACCGGCGCGGTCGCGGTCCTGCTGTGGCCGCTGCTGCTGGTCGACTCGATCCTCACCCTCACCGGCGCGCTCGCGCTCGCCGGCGTCACCGTCGCGCCGACGATGATCGTCGCGACGACGCTCGTGGAGTCGGTGGTCCCGCACACGAAGCTCACCGAGGGCATCACCTGGACCGTCACCGGACTCGGTGTCGGCGTCGCGGTGGGGTCGGCGGTCGCGGGCCAGACGATCGACCACTTCGGCACCGGCGCGGGATTCGCCGTGGCGGTGGCCGCGGGCGTCGCCGCGTTCGTCATCGCAGGCGGCGCGTACCTCGCACACCGCGCACGCGGCGCCGAGTAGGGGCCACCCCTAGGGTGGCCGCATGGCCATTCGTGAAACCGTCAGTGCCGACGGCACCACTCTCGTCTACCGAACGTTCGGTCACGCGCAGGCGCGTCCGCTCGTGCTGATCCACGGTTGGGCGCAGTCGTCGCGCTGCTGGGGCGAGGACGTGCTCGCGGACCTGGCCGAGCACCACCGGGTGATCGCCGTCGACCTGCGCGGGCACGGCTACTCGGACGCCCCGGCGTCCGGCTACGACGACTCGGCGAACTGGGCGGCGGACGTCGACGCGGTCCTGACGGCCGAGGGCGTCACGTCCGGAGCGGTTCTGGTGGGCTGGTCCTACGGCGGCCTGGTGATCTGCGATTACCTTGCCGCACACGGGACTACGACGGTCGACGGCGTCGTGTTCGTCGGCGCCATCACGAGCATCGGCCGCGGCGAGGCAGGCGGCAAGGTGGGCGCGGCGATGAAGGCCGCGATCCCCGCCGCGATGGCCGAGGCCCCGGCGACCGCGATCAAGGCGCTCGGCAGCTTCGGGACCGCGCTCACCGGCCCGATCGACGACGCGCCCGGCAAGGGCGCGTGGTCGCAGGCGCTGTTCGGGGCCAGCCTGTCGACACCGCCGCGGGTGCGGGCGGCGCTGTTCACCCGCGCCGTCGGCCACGACGACCTGCTGCGCACACTCGACGTTCCCGCGCTGGTCCTGCACGGCACCGCCGACGCCGTCGTCGACGTCTCCGCAGGTGAGCATGCTGCCGCGCTCATCCCGGACGCCACCGCGTCGTACTGGGAGGGCTGCGGGCACGGGCCGTTCGTCGAGGATCCGCAGCGGTTCGTCGGCGAGGTGCGGGCCTTCGTGGCCGGAATCGACGGGGGTGTCCCGGTCGGTGAGAGCACGTCGGCCGCAATTACCCCCTGATCGAGCGACAGGGCAGTATGGACGCGTGACACCCAAGCACAGCGCGGGACCCCGACGGGTCGCCGTTCTCTCCGTACACACGTCGCCACTGGCACAGCCCGGCACCGGCGACGCGGGCGGAATGAACGTGTACGTGCTGCAGACCGCGCTCCAACTCGCGCGTCGTGGCGTGGAGGTCGACATCTTCACCCGGGCTACGTCGTCGGCCACTCCGGTGGTCCAGGAGGCGGCGCCGGGTGTCCGCGTCCGCAACATCGCCGCCGGGCCGTACGAGGGCCTCGACAAGCACGAATCGCCCACGCAGCTGTGCGCGTTCGCGGCGGGGGTGCTGCGCGAGGAGGTCCGGCACGAGCCCGGCTACTACGACCTCGTGCACTCGCACTACTGGCTGTCGGGTCAGGTCGGCTGGCTCGCCCGCGACCGGTGGGGTGTGCCGCTGGTCCACACCGCGCACACGCTCGCGGCCGTGAAGAACGCGTCCCTCGCCGACGGCGACACCCCCGAGCCGGCGGCGCGGCAGATCGGTGAGCAGCAGGTGGTCGCGGAGGCCGACCGGCTCACCGCCAACACCACCGACGAGGCCGCGCAGCTCGCCTCGATCTACGGTGCCTCGCCGAGCAAGATCGACGTCGTCGCACCGGGCGCCGACCTCACCCGGTACCGGCCCGGCGACCGGCTCGAGGCGCGCGCCGCGCTGGGGCTGGACCCGTCGGAGACGATCGTGACGTTCGTCGGCCGGATCCAGCCGCTCAAGGCGCCCGACGTCCTGTTGCGGGCAGCGGCCGAGGTCATCGCCCGGGAACCCGGGCTGGCGCTGCGCGTGCTGGTGGTGGGCGGCCCGTCCGGTACAGGCCTCGAACGGCCCGACTCGCTGATCGAGCTGGCGGACACGCTCGGCGTCCGCACGCGTGTGACGTTCCTGCCGCCCCAGCCGCCGGACCGGCTGGCCGACGTCTACCGGGCGTCCGACCTCGTCGCGGTGCCCAGCTACTCCGAGTCGTTCGGCCTGGTCGCGATCGAGGCGCAGGCGTGCGGAACGCCCGTGATCGCCGCCGACGTCGGTGGGCTGGGCGTGGCGGTGCGTGACGGACAGACCGGTCTGCTGGTGCAGGGGCATCGCATCGACGACTGGGCGTCGGCGCTGCAGTCGCTGGTCACGATGCCGGATCGGCTCGACGAGCTCGCCGCCCGGGCGACCCGCCACGCCGAGAACTTCTCCTGGGAGCACACCGCGGACGCGCTGCTCGCCAGCTACCGGGCCGCGAGCGCGAAGTACCAGCGGACGGCGGGGGAGGGCGGCGACTTCTCGCCGCGCAGGTCGCGTGGGCTGTGGAAGCTGCGCCGGACGAGTGGAGTGCGCGCATGACCGAACCGGATCCGACCCGGAGCGGCATCGCGGACGTCATCGACGCGGCGCTGAAGGAGCGCGAACTCGAGTACAGCCGGCCGGGCGATAACCAGTTCGTCGTCGAGCTGCCCGGTGAGCACAAACTCGAGACGTCGACGCTGCTCACGGTTGGCAACCACGGTGTGCGTGTCGAGGCGTTCGTGTGCCGCAAGCCCGACGAGAACTTCGAGGGCGTCTACAAGTACCTGCTGCGCCGCAACCGCAGGTTGTACGGCGTGCACTACACGATCGACAAGATCGGTGACATCTACCTGGTCGGGCGCATCTCCTCGCACGCGGTGACCGGGGACGAACTGGACCGTGTCCTGGGGCAGGTCCTCGAGGCGGCGGACGGCGACTTCAACGTGCTGCTCGAGCTCGGCTTCGCGACCTCCATCAAGCGGGAGTGGGCGTGGCGCCTCTCGCGCGGCGAGTCGCTGACGAATCTGGAGCCGTTCAAGCACCTCATCGAGGGGTCCGACGAGGCCTCCGGAGCCCCGACGCGGGGCCCTTCCACAGGGTCTCGCTGACGTCGCACGGACCGATTCGGCGTTATCCAGCCGAGATTATGTGAGCCCGTTCACCCATTTCATGTGATCCGGGTCACATAACGGATATGCAACGACGCTGGTACTTTCTCGCGATTCATGGCCGCTGAGCTGCGACTTTTACCTGGTCATGGCGATTTTCGCGTACGGCCGTCTCACAAAATCGACCCGTGACCTTTCCGTGATGGGCTCCTACGGTTGTAACCAGCCCGAGACGCAAGGCATCGGGAGCAAGACACGCAAGACAACACAAGCCACCGACCCGCCACCGCTGATCTGCCCCGCGGGATCGGAACCGCAAGACCTATGAGGGGCAGAGACGAGGCCCATCGAGAGCCCGGATCGACCGTCGCGTCGTCCGCAGGCCGCCTCGTCGCCGACACGGAGAGGATCCACCCCCCAAATGGCAAAGTTCAACGTCAAGCGCACCATCGGTACCGTCGCCGCCACCGCCGCCCTCGTCGCCGCACCGCTCGCGATGAGCGCCGGCACCGCCAACGCCGCGTCCGGCAACTGGGACGCCGTCGCGCAGTGCGAGAGCAGCGGCAACTGGGCCGCCAACACCGGCAACGGCTTCTACGGCGGCCTGCAGTTCACCGACAGCACCTGGAAGTCCTACGGCGGCTCCGGCATGGCGCACCAGAACTCCCGCGCCGAGCAGATCCGCGTTGCCGAGAACGTGCTGGCCGGCCAGGGCCGCGGCGCGTGGCCGGTGTGCGGCAAGTACCTCTGAGCCTGACGGAAGGGCTGGGCTGAGCCCCCGTCGACAGCTGAAGGGACCCTTCGAGCGCTTCGAGCGCACGGAGGGTCCCTTCAGTCGTATCTCGGCGTTGCGGCGGCAGTGAACGCCGCACCACGGTCCGGTCCGGTGGGTGACCTTCAGCGGGTTGGGCGGATGTCTCGTGCAGACTCGAGACATCGACGATGATTTCGGGTGAGGCGGATGGTCACGCCCGAACGAACGGCGCCCGCCCCGATGCCGCGACAGGAGGCGAAGGCACATGGGGAACGATGAACCAGAAGTCAGGGAACTTGCTGTCAACGAGTGTTGGGCGCTGCTCCGTACTTCGAGTGTCGGCCGTCTTGCTGTCTGGGTGGAAGACCACCCGGATATCTTTCCCCTCAATTACGTAGTTGATCACGGCACCATCGTGTTTCGATCCGGGACGGGCACCAAGGTCTCCGCTGCGCTGTCGGATGCGCCCGTTGCGTTGGAAATCGACGGCTATGAGGCTGAGTCGCACGAAGCATGGAGCGTGGTGCTCAAGGGGCGCGCCGAGGGAATCCGTGAGATCGACGAGTTGATGAACACCGTGTACCTACCACTCTTCCCATGGCAGGCCGGGCGAAAGGCTTGTTCGTCCGAGTCGTTCCCACGCAGGTGACCGGCCGCCGGTTTCCGGTGGCCGACCCGACGATGTGGCAGACACCCTTCTGAAACGTCCGACGTCGGCCTTTCGGGCAGCTCTCGGCGGGCTCGACGGCGGCCTGACGACAGCACGAATCCGAATCACCGTGCCACCTCCGCGCCGGTCGTCGCCGCAGTACGGGCGGAGCGAGGGAAGAACAGCGACAGAACGGTTCCCGCGACCAGCAGCAGTGCGCACAACGTCAGCGCTCGGGAGTAGCCCGACACCAGCGCGACATCTGCCGGTCCGTCCGAACAGGCGGTGACGGCGGCCGCGATGCTGACCAGGGCCGCCAGGCCCACCGATCCGCCGATTTGCCGGGACGCGCTCAGCAGCCCGGACGCCATACCGACCTCTCCGGGCGGAGCGTCCGCAGTCGCGACGTTGCTGAGCGGCATGAACGACAGCCCGATGCCGGCACTGGCCGCGAGTGACGGTAGCAACACGGTGGTGACGTAGCCGCCGCCGATGCTCATGGTGGAGAAGCCGAGCATGCCGATCGCGGCGAGCGCGGTCCCGACCACGAGGAGTGGTCGGGCACCGAAGCGCGGCAACAACTTCGACGACCCGACGATCCCGGCTACGAGACCGACGCAGAACGGCAGGAATGCCACGCCTGTCGTGGCGGGCGAGTATCCCAGTCCCCGCTGCATGTACAGCGAGACGAAGAAGAAGCCACCGAACTGTCCGGCGCAGACGACGCACATGATCGCGTTCGCCAGTCCGATTCTGGGCCGCAACAGGGTCGAGAACCGCACGAGAGGATTCGACGTACGCGTCTCGACCGCGACGAACGCCGTCAGCAGTGCGACGGTCGCCGCACCGCCGCCGAGGACGAGTGCTGATCCCCAGCCGTGGGTCTCGGTGGCGATGACCGTGCTGACCAGGACGGTCAGCCCCGTGGTTGCGAGTGCGGCGCCCGGCAGGTCGAGGGAGGCTCCCGAGGAGCGCGCGGTCCGCGGCAGGCCACGCAGGGCGGCGGCCGCCGCGAGCAGCGCGAAGGGTGCGCCCGCGAACATGACCCAGCGCCAACTCAATCCCTGCGCGAGGACGCCGCTGAGGACGACCCCGAGCGCGCCGCCGAGTGCCGAGCACATCGCGCCGATGCCGAAGGCCTTCGCGCGCGCGGCGCCGTCCGGGAATGCCTGGCTCAGCGCGGCGAGGCCCGCCGGAGCGATCATCGCCGCGCCGACGCCCTGCAGGGCTCGTGCCGCGACGAGCAGACCCGCTGTGGGGGCGAACGTGCCCGCGACGCTCACCACTCCGAAGATCACCAGGCCGGCCACCAGGATGCGGCGGGTACCGACAGCGTCGCACAGCCTGCCGCCGAGCAGGAGCAGGCCGCCGAAGGCGAGGGCGTAGGCGTTGACGACCCAGGACAGGTCGGCGTCCGCGAAGTGCAGCGAGCGCTGGATGTCGGGCAACGCGACGTTGATGACCGACATGTCGAAGGCGACGAGGAACTGTGCGGCCGCTGCGCCGACGAGGACGAGGCGCGTGTGCATCGTGCTCGCGTTCGTGGTCGTCGTCATCCCAGCTCCCAGATTTGTATACGCGTTCTCATAATGAGTTAGGTCTACCTTGGTGACCCGAGTGTCGGCAAGGGGTTCGTGCACAATGGCGGGATGCCTGTACCTGCCGCGGGGCGTGGCGCGCCCCGGCGCGGACGGCCGCCGACCCTCTCCGCCGAGCGGATCGTCGCGGAAGCGCGCCGGCACCTCGAAGCGGGGGACTGGCGGCACTGAGCATGCGGGCACTCGCGAAGGACCTGGGCACCACACCGATGGCGCTGTACCGGCACGTCGGCGACAAGGAGCAATTGCTCAGCCTCGTGCTCGACGAGTGCTCGGCCGGCCTCGGCGACATCGAACTGCCCGAGGCGCCCGCGGACCGGATTCGAGCGGTCTTCCTCGCGATCTTCGACACCCTGGCGGCCGAGACGTGGATCCTCGAACTGCTCCAACGCGGTGGTCGCGGCGGCTCCGGTGCGCTCGTGCTCGTCGATCGTGCGATCGCGGCCGGGCAGGAACTGGGTATGGACGGTCGGCGTGCGCTGCTGTTCTACCGGGCGCTCTGGAACTACACGCTCGGTGCGCTCCTCGACATCCGTCCGTCGGCTCCGGGTGCGGGATCTCGCCGCTGACGGTCAAGGTCCGGGAGGCGGGTCCGGACCGGTTGCCGGCGCTGCACGCGGTCGCCGAGAACTGGCCGTCGGGGACGACGCGGGAGAGTTACGTCGAGGGCCTGCGAGTGCTGGTCGACGGATACGTCGCGCGGTTCGGGGACGCCGATCGTTGACGCCGTCCCGTTCGGCGGGAGAGCAGCTGCCGCGACTTGCCTTCTCGCTCTTACGGTGTCGAGGACGGGGCTGGTCGACGGAAGGGCGCAACCGACATGCACACCGCATTCATCCGGGTGAAGGTCCGGCCCGACCACGCCGAGCGTGCCGCCTGGGCAATGCTCGACCTGGTGGAGCCGACGCTCGCGGAGCCGGGCTGCGTCACCTACGAGTTCTACCGGGACCTCGACGACCCTTCGCTCTTCCACTGCTTCGAGCACTGGGACACTCGTCAGGCGCTCGACGATCACGGCACCACGACGCATGTCCGGGCCTTTCTGGACGAGTTCGGCCCGGTGATCGAACGGTGGGAGTCGCATCACACCGTCGGCCTGTCGTGACGAACTCGCAGGGTGCGCACCGATGGCTGTCGCAGGCGTCCGAGCCGGTCATGCCAGGATTGAGGGCATGAGTACCGGAACACTTGTGCTGCTCCGCCACGGCGAGAGCGAATGGAACGCGCTGAATCTGTTCACCGGCTGGGTGGACGTGCACCTGACCGACAAGGGCATGGCCGAGGGCAAGCGTGCCGGTGAACTGCTCGCCGAGCACAACCTGCTCCCGGACGTTCTCTACACGTCGCTGCTGCGTCGCGCGATCAGCACCGCGAACCTCGCCCTCGACGCGTGCGAGCGGCACTGGATCCCGGTCGTGCGCGACTGGCGCCTCAACGAGCGCCACTACGGCGCGCTGCAGGGCAAGAACAAGGCCCAGACCAAGGCCGAGTTCGGCGAGGACCAGTTCATGCTGTGGCGTCGCAGCTACGACACCCCGCCGCCGGCGATCGAGGCCGGCAGCGAGTACAGCCAGGACCAGGACCCGCGTTACGCGAACATCGGCGAGGTCCCGCTGACCGAGTGCCTGCTCGACGTCGTCAAGCGCCTCATCCCGTACTGGGAGGAGACCATCGCTGCGGATCTGAAGGCCGGCAAGACCGTTCTGGTCACGGCGCACGGCAACTCGCTGCGCGCGCTGGTCAAGCACCTCGACGGCATTTCCGACGAGGACATCGCGGGCCTGAACATCCCGACCGGTATTCCGCTGCGCTACGACCTGGACGAGAACCTGAAGCCGCTGAACCCGGGCGGCACCTACCTCGACCCGGCGGCCGCCGCGGCCGGCGCTGCCGCCGTCGCGAACCAGGGCGCCAAGTAGTTCTGCGCCGATACGGCCTCGAAGGCCGGCACGGATCGCCGATCCGTGCCGGCCTTCCTCGTTGCGGCGCGCGGTTCGTCGGACAACGGAAACGGATGGTGAACGAGCGGAAAACTCCAGCTCTCGGGCCTATGACGTGCCGGAAAACCGTCACACCCGGCTTCGAACCAGGGTTAGTCGAACGTACGATTCACGTGTGACTGTTGTTCAGGCCGTGCTTTTGGCCGTCGCGGCCGCCGTTGTCGGCTGCATTGTCGGTGCGGTGCTCGTTCCCCGACTCGCTGCCCGCCGGGCGCGACGTCAGCAGTCCCAGGCGGGTCTGACCCTGTCGCAGGTGCTCGATCTGATCGTCCGAACCTCCGACAGCGGCATCGCCGTCGTCGACAAGTTCAACGACGTCGTCCTGGTCAACCCGCGCGCCGAGGAACTGGGGCTGGTGCGCAACCGCATGATCGACGACCGCGCGTGGGTCGCGGCCACCGAGGTGTTCGAGACCGGTGAGCCGGTCGAGGTGGACCTCACGCGGCGCACGTCGCAGCGCGGCCGGGACAAGATGGCGGTTCGTGGCGTCGTGCGACTGCTGAGCGAATCGGACCGCCGGTTCGTCGTGGTGTTCGCCGACGACGACTCCGAGCAGGTCCGCATGGAGGCCACCCGCCGCGACTTCGTCGCCAACGTCAGCCACGAACTCAAGACGCCGGTCGGCGCGATGGGCCTGCTCGCGGAGGCACTGCTCGAGTCGGCCGACGACCCCGATTCGGTGCGTTACTTCGGTCAGCGCGTGCTCAGCGAGTCGCACCGGCTGGGCAACATGGTCACCGAGCTGATCGCGCTGTCGCGACTGCAGGGCGCGGAGAAGCTGCCCGACCTCGACGTGGTCGAGGTCGACGACGTCGTTGCCGAGGCGCTGCGCCGGTCCACGGTCGCCGCCGAGGCCGCCGAGATCACCGTCCACGCCGACGCCCCCAGCGGGCTCGAGGTGATGGGGACCGCACGCTGCTGGTGACTGCGCTGTCGAACCTCGTCGAGAACGCGATCGCCTACTCGCCCAAGGGAACCGCGGTGTCGCTGAGTCGGACGGTCCGGGCGACAACATCGCCATCGCGGTCACCGACCGCGGTATCGGCATCGCCAAGGAGGACCAGGAGCGCGTGTTCGAGCGCTTCTTCCGCGTCGACAAGGCCCGCTCGCGCGCGACCGGCGGCACCGGCCTGGGGTTGGCCATCGTCAAGCACGTCGCCGCCAACCACAACGGATCCATCGACCTGTGGAGCCGGCCCGGCACCGGATCCACGTTCACCCTGCAGATCCCCGGGCACTTCGACGCGGCCGACGCCGCCTCGCCCGGTGCGACCCACCACCCCGCAATCATCGAGAAGATCGAGAAGAAAGCCGCGTCGTGATGCGCCGCGGCACGAGTATGGAGGCCAACCGTTGACGAGTGTGCTGATCGTGGAGGACGAGGAATCGCTGGCCGATCCGCTCGCGTTCCTGCTCCGCAAGGAGGGGTTCGAGACCACCATCGTCGGTGACGGGCCGTCCGCGCTGGCCGAATTCGAGCGCTCCGGCGCCGACATCGTCCTGCTCGACGTCATGCTTCCCGGAATGAGTGGGACCGACGTGTGCAAGCAGTTGCGGGCCAAGTCGTCGGTGCCGGTCATCATGGTCACCGCCCGCGACAGCGAGATCGACAAGGTCGTCGGCCTGGAACTCGGCGCCGACGACTACGTCACCAAGCCGTACTCGGCCCGCGAGCTCATCGCCCGCATCCGGGCCGTGCTGCGCCGTGGCGCCGACGCCGAGGCCGAGCCGGGCACCGACGACGGGATCCTCGAGGCCGGCCCGGTGCGGATGGACGTCGAACGGCACCTCGTCCACGTCGACGGCGAGCCGGTGTCGTTGCCGCTCAAGGAGTTCGACCTGCTCGAGTACCTGCTGCGCAACTCCGGACGCGTCCTCACCCGCGGGCAGCTCATCGACCGGGTGTGGGGCGCCGACTACGTGGGCGACACCAAGACCCTCGACGTCCACGTCAAGCGGCTGCGCGCCAAGATCGAGGCCGACCCGGCAAGCCGAAGCACCTCGTGACGGTCCGCGGTCTCGGGTACAAGCTCGAGGAGTGAGCTGTCGGCCGAATGTCACATGCGTTCAGTTGGATTGAACGCATGTGACATCGGCCACACCGGTTGGTTCAGTCCTGCGTCGGCTGTGCCTTGGCCTGGGCGGCGGTGGTCGCCGGGTGCACCGCGATGAGCCCGAGCCCCTCGCGGCGGCGGCACAGCGACGCCAGTTCGTCGTAGGCGGCCTTGCCGAGCAGTTCGGTCAGTTCGGGGGCGTACGACTGCCACACCGGCTTGCTGCCGACGTGCGCGTCGGGAGACCCGGAGCAGTACCACGCGAGGTCCTCGCCGCCCTCGCCCCAGCCGCGACGGTCGTACTCGGTGATCGTCGTCTCGAGGATCTGCTCGCCGTCGGGGCGGTCCACCCACTCCTGGGTGCGGCGGACCGGCAGCTGCCAGCACACGTCCGGCTTGACCTCGAGCGGCTCGATCCCCTTGCGCAGCGCCATCTTGTGCAGCGCGCAGCCGATGCCGCCCTCGAAGCCCGGGCGGTTGAGGAAGATGCAGGCGCCCTTGTACCTGCGGGTGCGCAGCGCCGGCTCGTCCTCGAGGTCGTCCTCCTCGACGTAGTCCTTCTTGCCCCCTTTTGCCCAGGCCCTTCTCCATGAACTGCCAGTCCTCGGGTGTGAGCATCCTCACCGAGGCGTCGAGTTTCTCGCGGTCCTCCTCGTCGGAGAGGAAGGCGCCGTGCGAGCAGCAGCCGTCGTCGGGGCGACCGGCCACCGTGCCCTGGCACGCGGGGGTGCCGAACGCGCAGGTCCAGCGGGAAAGGAGCCACGTCATGTCGGCTTTGATGGTGTGTTCGGGGTTCTCGGGGTCGACGAACTGGACCCACTCGCGCGGGAAGTCGAGATCCACTTCCGGCGTTGGCGCGATCTTGTGGGAGCCGCCGGTGCTGCCTGCTGTCACAGTGCCCGACGGTAGACCCAGTACCGTAGCCGTGTGCGCCTTGGGGTACTCGACGTCGGAAGCAACACCGTCCACCTGCTCGTGGTGGACGCTCATCGTGGTGGGCACCCCACACCGATGAGTTCCACGAAAGCCACGCTCCGGCTGGCCGAGAACACGGACGACCGAGGCGACATCACGTCACTCGGCGCCGATCGGCTGGTCGCGACCGTGCAGGACTTCGCCGGCATCGCGCAGTCGTCCGGCTGCGGTGAGCTGATGGCCTTCGCGACGTCCGCGGTGCGCGACGCCAACAACTCCGAGGCCGTGCTGTCCCGGGTGCGCGCCGAGACAGGCGTGAACCTCGAGGTGCTGTCCGGCGTCGACGAGGCCCGGCTGACGTTCCTCGCGGTGCGCCGCTGGTACGGCTGGAGCGCCGGCCGCATCCTCAACCTCGACATCGGCGGCGGCTCGCTCGAGCTCACGGCAGGCGGCGACGAGGACCCCGAGGTGGCGTTCTCGCTGCAGCTGGGTGCCGGACGCCTGACCCGGGACTGGCTGCAGGAGGACCCGCCCGGCAAGCGTCGCGTCGCGGTGCTGCGGGACTGGCTCGACGCCGAGCTGGTGGCCCCGGCGAAGCAGCTGCGCGCGTCGGGCCAGGCGGACCTCCACGTCGGCACCTCCAAGACCTTCCGTTCGCTGGCCCGGCTGACCGGCGCCGCACCGTCCGCCGCAGGTCCACGCGTCAAGCGGAACCTCACGGCGAGCGGTCTGCGGCAGCTGATCGCGTTCATCTCACGGATGACCGCGTCGGACCGTGCAGAATTGGAGGGCGTGAGTTCCGACCGCTCTCAGCAGATCGTGGCCGGCGCTCTCGTTGCGGAGGCCAGCATGCGCGCGCTGGGGATCGACACGCTCGAGATTTGCCCGTGGGCACTGCGTGAGGGTCTGATTCTTCGCAAGCTCGATACGGACATGGGTGGAGAACTGGTGGTGAGCGCTCGATGACTGAGCCCGAAGGTGACAGCCAAGCGATCTCGGTTGCGGAGCTGTTGGCCCGCAACGGCCAGCGCGTCGGCTCCGGTGCCGGCGGCCGACGACGCCGCGGCGTCAAGGGCGGCATCTCCGTCGCCGAACTGACCGGCGAGTTCCCGGCCGTCCGGAACGGGCGCGTCGCCGCCAACGGTTCCGACGACGAGCCCCAGGCCGACGCGGCGGTGCCTGATGCCGCGCCGAAGCCCGCACCCGCCGCCGCGCCGAAGCCCGCACCCGCCGCCGCGCCGAAGCCCGCACCCGTCGCCGCACCGAAGCCCGCTCCCGTTGCGGCGCCGCAGGCCGCGGCGACGACGGTCGTGCCGCCCGCCGCCGCTCCCGGCCGGCCCGCCGGGAACAAAGTCGTCGGGAACAGTGCTGTCCAGGACCGGCCCGGTACCGGTGTCGCGGCCAAGCCGGTGGCGAAGCCCGACGTGAAGGCTCAGCCCCGAAGCCGGCCCAACCCGAGAAGAAGCCGCCGGTCCGGCCCGCCGCCGCGGACGAGCCGACTGTCATCGCCCCCGCGGTGAAGGCCGACGTGCCGAAGAGCCCGAGCCGGTCGACACCGGCTGGCGGTCGGTGACGCCGAGCGACTCGACGACCACGACCACCGTCATCCAGGCAGTTCCCCGCTCCCGCGCGGTGGCGAGCCCGAGCCGCGGATGCTGTCGGGGCAGTCCCTCGCGGGCGACCTGCTGCGCCAGGGCGGCGCGCGGCCAGACGCCAAGCCTGTCGACGCCAAGCGTGCCGACACCGAGCCCGCCGACGTCGAACCGGCCGACGCGGACACGGACCTCGACGACGCCGAACTCGACGAGCTCGACGACCTCGAGCCCGAGCCCAGCGGCGCCAGCAGTGGGCCGTCCTGCTCGGCCAGGGCGCGGTCGCGCTCATCGCCGGCGCCCTGATGTTCAAGGGCTTCGAGAAGCTGTGGGACATGCTTCCGATGGTCGCGCTCGTCCTGGCGGTCCTCGTGATCGTCGGACTGGTCGCCATGGTGCGGATCCTGCGCCGCACCGACGACATCACGAGCCTGGTGATCGCCCTCGTCGCCGGCGTGTTCGTCACGCTCGGTCCACTGGCCTTCCTACTCAGCACGCGCTGACCCGGGCATCGGCGGAGGGGAAGTCGTGGCGACAGCGCGCATGCCGGATCGGAAGATTCTCGTCGGACTGTCCACGGCCTCCGTGTACCCGGAGAACACGGAAGCGGCGTTCCGGTATGCGGCCGAGGTCGGCTACGACGGCGTCGAGTTGATGGTGTGGGCCGAGTCGGTCAGCCAGGACGTCTCGGCGGTCAAGCGGCTGGTCCGTAAGTACGCGGTGCCCGTGCAGGCCCTGCACGTGCCGTGCCTGCTGATCTCGCAGCGCGTGTGGGGCGCCGACCCCGTCGCGAAGCTGGACCGGTCGGTCGAGGTCGCCGAGGCGCTGGGGGCGTCGAACGTCGTGGTCCATCCGCCGTTCCGCTGGCAGCGCCGCTACGCCGACGGGTTCGTCGACCAGGTGGCCGAGCTGGAGGAGAAGACCGGCGCCGTGGTCGCGGTCGAGAACATGTTCCCGATGCGTGCCGACAGCTTCTTCGGCGGACGGGAACGCACGGCCCAGCGGCTGCGGCGCCGCGGCGGCCCGGGTGCGGCGCTGTCGGCGTTCAGCCCGTCGTACGACCCCACCGATTCCGGGCACCGGCACTACACGCTGGACCTGTCGCACACCGCGACCGCCGGCATGGACGCGCTCGACCTGGCGCGCCGGATGGGCAGCGGGCTCTCGCACCTGCACCTGGCCGACGGCCGCGGCGCGTCGGTCGACGAACATCTCATCCCCGGCCACGGCACGCAGCCGTGCGTCGAGGTGTGCCGTCACCTGGTCGACAACGGATTCGCCGGGCAGGTCGTCGTCGAGATCAACACGCAGAACGCGCGAACGCGGCCCGAACGCGCGTCGATGCTGGGCCAGGCGCTGACCTTCGCGCGCGAGAACCTGCGCTGAGACCTACAGCGCGGAGACGCCCGCGCTGATCACCGTGATCCCCGAGATCACGAGCCCGGTCACGAGGCACGCCGCCCGATCCAGATCGACGCGAGCATCGGCCCGGGCTTCGCGGGGTCGCGGCCGAGGACGGACAGGAAGAATCCGGCCGGAATGAAGATCGCCGCGACCAGCACGGCGATCGCGCCGGCGGCCGCCCAGCCAGGGCTCGCGTCGACGACCGTGGTGAGGGTCGCCAGCAGGATGCCGAGGGTGACGAGTACACCCGCGTGCGCGTGCCCGGCGCGGAAGAAGCTTCTTCTGCAGGTCGTTGGCGCCCTGGTGGCCAGTGAGGATGCGGAGCAGGAACGCGCCGCCGGACGCGATTCCGACCACGGTGAGGACCGTGACGCCGACGACGATGGTGAGTACGGGATCCATGGTGAGCTCCTCGTGTGCGGTAGGCTCGAACCCGGACATTGGATAGTTCCACTATCCAATGCGAACTCCATGGTCGACCCGATGCGGTCGGGTGTCGAGCAGGGGAGGGTCGAGATGCGGGTGTCCGAGCTGGTTGCAGCCAGCGGCGTGCCGCTGGCGACCGTCAAGTACTACCTGCGCGAGGGGCTGCTCATGCCCGGCGTGGCGAGCAGTGCGACGCATGCCGAGTACGGCGAGCAGCACGTGCGCCGTCTCGCGCTCATCAAGGCCCTCGCCGGCGTCGGGCTGCCGTTGGGGAAGATCCGCACGATCGTCGGTCTCGTCGACCATCCCGCCGACAGCGTCTTCGACACCCTCGGCCGCGCCCTCGCCGCGCTGCCGCCGTATCCCGCCGACGCGACCGGTGAAGCTGACGACTACCCGCGGGCGCGCGCGGTTCTGGAGCGACTCGGTCAGGTGTACGAGCCGTCGTATCCCGTTGTCGCGCAACTGGAACGCGCCCTGGCCGCGGCCGAGGACGTCGGCATCCCGATGACCGGCGAACGCCTCGATGTGTATGCCCGCCACATCCGCGGCATCGCCGAGATCGACCTCGAGCTGATGCCCACCGATTCCGTCGAGTCCGCTATCGAGTACGCGGTGCTCGGCACCGCGATCTACGAACCCGTGCTCGCGGCGCTGCGCCGGCTGGCGCACCAGGACATCGGCGCCGCGACCTTCGCCGGACGCACCTTCGACGACTACGCCACCCCCGACAGACAGGACCAGTCGTGACCACTCACCCGTTCCGGGACCTCACCACCGTCACCCCGCACGGTGACGGTCGGTACGCCGCCCACATCGACCCGATCTGGACGATCGGCCCCAAGGTGCACGGCGGCTGCATGATGGCCGTCTGCGCCGCCGCGGCCCGACGCGAACTGGCCGACACCGCGACGCCGGACCTCCCCGTGGACCCGGCGGTGCAGCCGCTCGCCGTCTCCGCGAACTACCTCGCCGCGCCGGATCCCGGCGAGGTCGACGTCGTCGCGACCGTCCGCAAGCGCGGCCGCCAGGTTTCCCTGGTCGACATCGAGCTGTCGCAGAACGGCCGTCCCGCCGTGCACGCCACGGTCACGCTGGGTGTGCCCGACGCGGGGGAGCCGCACTACACCCGGGAGCAGGCGCTCGCGCAGCTGCCCATCGAGCCGCCCACCGAGGCGCAGGCGCTCGCCGCCGATCATCCGATGGCGCAGATCGTGCACGTCTCGCAGGGCTGCGACCTGAGCGTGGACGGGTCGTCCGCGCACTTCCTGCGCGGGCAGCAGGGCGAGCCGCAGGTGCGGATGTGGGCGCGGCCGTGGACGGCCGACGAACAGGACCCGGCCACCGCGGCGCTGTTCGCGATCATGACCGGCGACATCTGTGCGCCCGTGACGATGAACCGCGGCATCTTCGGGTGGGCACCCACCGTCCAGCTGACGACATACCTGCGCCGGCAGCCCGCTCCCGGATGGCTGCGCGTCATGGCCAGCTCGACGGTGCTCGGCGACACGTGGTTCGAGGAGGACCACACCGTCCTCGACTCCACGGGCGCGGTCGTGGTGCAGAGCCGTCAGCTCGCCATGATTCCCCGCTGACCGTCCACCGCCCGGTACCGGGGGACGGCCCCGATCGTCCGTCGTGGCAGGGTGGACGCCATGACGAGAATTGCGGTGATCGGTGGCGGCAAGATCGGTGAGGCCCTGATCTCTGGACTGTTGGAGGGCGGCCATCCCGCCCGGGATCTGGTGGTGGCCGAGCAGTACCCGGCCCGTGCCGAGGAGCTGACGGCGGCGTACTCGATCCGCGTCACCACGATCGAGGACGCGGCCGAGGGCGCCGACGTCATCGTCGTCGCGGTCAAGCCCAACGACGTGGACTCGGTCCTGACCGCCCTCGGGAAGGTCGACCTGGACGGCGAGCAGGAGCAGATCCTGGTCTCGCTCGCGGCCGGCATTCCGACGGTGCGGTACGAGGTGAAGCTGCCCGCCGGGTTCCCCGTCGTCCGGGTCATGTCCAACACCCCGATGCTCGTCGGGCAGGGTGCGAGCGTCATCGCGCCGGGCCGCCACGTCAAGCCGGACCACGTGGATCTGGTGCGCGGAATGCTGGCGGCCGTCGGCACCGTCACCACGGTTCCGGAATCGCAGATCGACGCGGTGACCGCGGTGTCCGGCTCCGGTCCCGCGTACTTCTTCCTCGCGGTCGAGGCGATGATCGACGCGGGTGTCGCGCTCGGTCTGACCCGGGCGACGGCGAGCGAACTGGTGGTGCAGACGATGGTTGGCTCCGCAGCGATGCTCGCCGAGTCGGGCGAGAGCGCCCACGAGCTGCGTGCGGCCGTCACGTCGCCCGGTGGGACCACCGCGGCCGCGGTGCGCGCGCTCGAACAGGGAGGCCTGCGGACCGCGTTCTACGACGCTCTCGCGGCCGCCCGTGACCGGTCCGCTGAACTCGGGGTGACACCCGAGTAGATCGAGATTGTCGATCTTGTTTGCAACACCCGTCGCATCAACCCCTCTGGCAACGCTAAGCTGCGTGTCAGCACGTGCGTGTCTGTTCCGCCGGAGGGGAAGCCGGCGGCGCGACATGTGCCGGAGGTATGTGGACAGATGGGATCCCCGGAAAACCCGGCAAACCCGGCAAAGTCAGACAAGTCCGGTAAGCAAGACAGCCCTGGCGGCTCGAAGTCTTGCCGGGACGCAGTTCCTCACCGTCGCGGAGGTTGCGACGCTGATGAGGGTTTCGAAGATGACCGTGTACCGCCGAGTTCACAGTGGTGAACTGCCCGCCGTTCGCGTCGGGCGTTCCTTCCGTGTTCACGCCAAGGCGGTCCACGACTATCTGGAGACCTCGTATTTCGACGCAGGCTGACGCGTCGGAATCGAAACGGTGAACCTCGGTTTTCGCCGAGCGGACCCGTCCCGGTACGATCGTGAGTCGTCGTACCAGCCAGCCGGTGTCGTCAGGCGCTGGGGTCGTGAGAGCGGCCAGTGGCAAACGAGGCCTCAGCGCCAGAGGAAGACACAGGCGTACGTGACCGGCGTGCGCTGACGCTATAGAAGACTGTGAGGAACACCCACATGGGTTCAGTGATCAAGAAGCGCCGCAAGCGTATGTCGAAGAAGAAGCACCGCAAGCTGCTTCGCCGCACGCGCGTTCAGCGTCGGAAGCTCGGCAAGTAAGCCGGTAGAGGCTCTTGCACACGGATGCCCGTCACCCCTTCGGTGGCGGGCATCCGTGTATTCGGGGTGGCATGTCCGGACGTGTCCGGGTGGCGTGTTGCCAAGCTGTTAAGGCTTGCGTGGAACCCTTGCTGCCGGGGCCCCCGGATTGGCTAGGCTCGCCGGAGGGGCGAATGGACGGGGGTAGTGGTGAGTCCTGACGATCGCGGTGTGCAGCCACCGAAGGTGGTGCTGGTGACGGGCGCGAGCCGGTTCCCGGGCGGGTTCCTGGTGGCGCGACTCGCGCAGGACCCGCGCGTCGAGCGGGTGGTCGCGGTCGATGCTGTCTCCCCGAGTAAAGACATGATGCGCCGCATGGGCCGCGCCGAGTTCGTCCGAGCCGACATTCGTAACCCGCTCATCGGAAAGGTGATTCGCGGCGCCGAGGTCGACACCGTCGTCCACGCCGCGACTGTCGCGCAGGCGCCCAAGTCCGGCAGCCGGGCGGCGATGAAGGACATGAACGTCATCGGCGCGATGCAGCTGTTCGCGGTGTGCCAGAAGGCGCCGTCCGTGCGCAAGGTCGTCGTGCGTTCGGCCTCCGCCGTATACGGCGGCAGCCCCAAGGACCCCGCGAAGTTCACCGAGGAGATGAGCGCCCGCCGCCCACCCCAGGGCGGCTGGGCCCGCGACTCCATCGAGATCGAGGGCTACGCCCGTGGGCTCGGACGCCGTCGCCCCGATATCGCGGTGTCGATCCTGCGGCTGGCCCCGCTGATCGGTCCTCGGCGGCACGGCTGGGTGGCGCGGTACCTGTCGTCGCCGATGGTGCCCAGAATCTTCGGTCGTGACGCGCGCATGCAGTTGCTGCACGAGGAGGACGCCCTCGCGGCACTCGAGCGAGCCACGGTCGCCGGCCCGGCCGGGACGTTCAACGTGGCGGGCGACGGGGCGGTGATGATGTCGCAAGCGATCCGGCGTGCCGGTCGTGTCGAGGTGCCGATGCCCTTCGCGCTGTTCCGCAGCGCCGGCCGCGCGCTGATGGGGTCGCAGATGCGCTCGTTCACTCGGGAACAGCTCGACTACTTCCACTTCGGGTGCGGTCTCGACACCACCCGCATGCGTGCCGAACTAGGCTTCGAACCGCGGTGGACGACACTCCAGGCGCTCGACGACTTCGTCCGTGGCACCGGCCTGACCCCCGTGATCAAGACCGAATGGGTGGACCGGGCCGAAGCGACGGCGCTCGCGCTCGCGGGGGCCACTGCCGCACCGCGGACCGACAGGTGAACGGCAGATCCAGAGCACGCACACGCAGAGCCGGTAGACACAGCGCAGGTAGACACAAGGGCAGGTGGCGTTCGTGAACGACGTGGCGAAGGTGATTCCACTGCACGGCGGCGTGGGCGCCCGCCCAGCGCGCGACCGAGGCACAAATCGACACTCGCCGTCCCCGGCGGGTCGGCGGCCGCTCCCCGAACCCGCGGTGGACGCCGTCGGGAAAGCTGCCGAGGACGCCGCGGCAGAAGCGACCGAGAGCATCGCCGAGGAGGCCGCGGGCGAGCACGGAGGCTCACCGCTCGACGCGCTCCGGTCCCACCTCGTCGACCAGGTCACCGGCGTCGCCGGGTTCCTCCGCCGCCGCATCGCCGGGGACTACGAGGTCGACGAGTTCGGCTACGACCCGCACTTCGCCGACGGTGTGTTCCTGCCGGCGCTGCGGCCGCTGTTCGAGAAGTGGTTCCGCGTCGAGGTCCGCGGCGTCGAGAACATCCCGGCGCAGGGCGGCGCGCTGATCGTCGCCAACCACGCCGGCGTCGTCCCGATCGACGCCCTGATGACCTCGGTCGCGGTGCACGACCACCATCCGCAGCACCGGGCCCTGCGGATGCTCGCGGCCGATCTGGCGTTCGAGATGCCGGTCATCGGGAACATCGCCCGCAAGGCCGGGCACACTCTCGCGTGCCATCCGGACGCCGAACGCCTGCTGCGGGGCGGCGAGGTCGCGGCGGTGTTCCCCGAGGGCTACAAGGGCATCGGTAAGCCGTTCTCCGAGCGCTACAAGCTGCAGCGGTTCGGCCGCGGCGGGTTCGTGTCGGCGGCGATGCGAGCCGGGGCGCCGATCATCCCGTGCTCGATCGTCGGATCCGAGGAGATCTACCCCAAGATCGGTGACATCGCGCCGCTCGCGCGACTACTCGACATGCCCTACTTCCCGGTCACGCCGCTGTTCCCGCACCTCGGGCCGCTCGGCCTGGTGCCGCTGCCGTCCAAGTGGTACATCGAGTTCGGCACCCCGATCGTCACCGACACCTACGACGCCGCCGAGGCGGACGACCCCATGGTGTTGTTCGAGGTCACCGACCACGTCCGCGAGACGATCCAGCAGACCCTCTACCGATTGCTGGCGCAGCGGCGCAACGTCTTCATGGGCTGAGCCCGGCCCGACTCGGCGGCCGCCAGCTCCGCGAGCAGCGCGCGTTCGCGTCGACGGCTGAGGATCGCGCCCACCGCGCCGCCGACCGCCCCGAGCAGCAGCGCCGTCGGTATGCCGACCTTCGCGGCCTTGCGTCCGGTCCGGAAGTCGCGCACCTCCCAGCCGCGGTTCTTCGCGAGCTCGCGCAGGTCCGCGTCCGGGTTGACCGCCACGGCAGTGCCGACCAGGGACAGCATCGGCACGTCGTTGTAGCTGTCCGAGTACGCCGTGCAGCGCTTGAGGTTCAGTCCCTCGCGGACCGCGAGGGTGCGCACCGCGTGGGCCTTGCCCAGGCCGTGCAGGATGTCGCCGACGAGGCGACCGGTGAACACGCCGTCCCGGCTCTCGGCGGCGGTGCCCAACGCGCCCGTCAGACCGAGACGCTTGGCGATCACCTGAGCCAACTCGACCGGGGTGGCCGTCACGAGCCACACCTGCTGGCCGGCGTCGAGGTGCATCTGCGCGAGCGCGCGGGTGCCGGCCCAGATCTTGTCGGCGATGACCTCGTCGTAGATCTCCTCGCCGAGACGGGCGAGTTCCGCCGTCGAGCGTCCGGCGACGAACGACAGCGCCTTCTCCCGGCCCTCGGCGACGTCGTCGCTGTTCTCCTTGCCGGTGATCCGGAACTTGACCTGCTTCCAGGCGAAGTCGACCAGGTCCGACGTCCGGAGGTACTTGCGGGCGGCGAGGCCGCGCGCGAAGTGGATGATCGACGCGCCCTGCACCATGGTGTTGTCGACGTCGAAGAACGCGGCGGCCGTGAGGTCGCGGGGAACCGCGGGTTCGGCGGGCTCGGCCGGTGGCTCCGCCACCTCGGGGGCCGCCTCCAGTGCTTCTGCCTCGGCAGCTTCGAGTGCCGCCGCTTCGAGGGCTTCGGCCTCCTGCATGGCGAGCGCCGCGTCGGCACTGGCTTCACCGGCGAGATTGGCGCGCAGTTCGGCCTCACTCGGACCCAGCAGATTCCGGATCCGACGGCGCCCCGGGCGCAGGATCCCGGACAGGCCCATACCGGATCTCGCGCCGTTCGGCAGTGATCGCCCAGGCACACGCACCTCCCGCGTCGCAGACACCTCTGGCTCACCCTAGCCCGAGCGCCCGGACGCATCCCGTCGGATCGAGGCTGCGCCCGCGGCGTGTGATGTTCGTCTCGAAACGGAACGGTCCGGAACTCTCCCGGTTCGACGTCGTCGAACCGCCGTCCGGGGAATCGGCGGCCTCGAGGAAGACTGGTGTCCATGGATCAGTCGCGAAACCGGATCACCCTCCTCACCCGTGCCGGCTGCGGGGCGTGCGTTCCCGCGCGCGAGCGGCTCGACGAGATCTGCCGGGAGTTCGATCTCGAACTGACCTGCGTCGACGTCGACGAGGCCGCGGCCGACAATCCCGATCTGCGCGCCGAGTACGGGGACCGGCTGCCCGTCGTCCTGCTCGACGGAAAGGAGCACAGCTACTGGGAGGTCGACGAGGAGCGGCTGCGCGCGGACCTCTCGGCGGGCTGATTCCCGCTCGTCGGAGGGCGGGCCGGCCGGGGAGTGGGAAGGGTCACCCCGTGTCGTCGAATCCGGTCGCTTTGCAGGTGAGAGCACGTCTGGGCGCGGTCGAGCAACTTTGTGCATGGCTTCACAAGCGGTTACCGTGGTGTGAACAAATCCCCCGGGACCTTCATGAAGGCCGGGGTACACGGCCGGCCGGACGAGGAGCCATCGACGTGACCGAACAGCACCAGGCGCAGGGGTCAGTGGCCCGCGGCGTCACCGGGGCTGCTCCGTCCGCTTCCCGGCGTCAAACGCCTTCGGCGTCGCAGCACCGTGACATCCCCAGGCTACGGTGACGCGCCTCGCGACATACCTGCGGGTCCTCGGAGTGCTCGCGGACGAGGGCGCGCTCATCGTCTCCAGTGAGGAACTGGCCAGCGCGTCCGGTGTCGGATCGGCCAAGCTACGCAAGGATCTGTCGTTCCTGGGCCCCAACGGTGTTCGAGGCGTCGGCTACGACGTCGCCCGGCTGCGCGCCCGCATCGAATCCGCACTCGGCCTGGACCGCGGTCACCGCGTCGTGCTGGTGGGCATCGGCAATCTCGGTCGCGCGCTCGCCGGATACGGCGGCTTCGACCGTCGTGGCTTCTCGATGGTCGGACTGTTCGACAAGGATCCGGCCTGCGTCGGCTCCACCGTCGGCGGGCTGACCGTCCGTGACGTCGCCGAACTGTCCGACTCGTGCCGCGATCTCGAGGCCGACGATCGGTGTCATCGCGACGCCCGACACGGCCGCGCAGGACGTGTGCGACCAGCTCGTCGGTGCCGGACTGCGCTGCATCCTCAGTTTCTCCCCGCTCGCGCTGGAGATCCCCGAGCACGTGGAGATGCGTCGGGTCGATCTCGCGATGGAGATGCAGGTGCTTTCGTTCAACATGGCCCGGAACACGCCTCCGGACGAGCAACGTAATCCCCAGGCTGCCGCCGCACCCGCGGCGGTCGGCGCTTCGACCAGAAACGGATCGGTGATCAGGCCGTGAGTGTGCTTCTCGTCGGGATCTCGCACCGTAGTGCTCCCGTCTCCGTCCTCGAGCGGATCGCGGTCACCGACACCGACCGTCCGAAGCTGACGGACAAGATGCTGGGCTCGGCCCACATCTCGGAGGCGATGATCGTCTCGACGTGCAACCGCATCGAGATCTACGCCGTCGTGGACGCATTCCACGGAGCCCTCACCGATATCGGCGACCTCCTCGCTGAGCACGCCGAACTCGACCTCGCCGAGCTCCACAAGCACGCCTACGTCCGATACAGCGAGGCCGCGGCCGAGCACCTGTTCGCCGTCGCCAGCGGCCTGGACTCGATGGTGATCGGCGAGCAGCAGATCCTCGGCCAGATCCGTGCCGCGTACGCCGCGGCCGACGCCCAGCAGGCCGCCGGGCGCGCGCTGCACGAACTGGCACAGCAGGCGCTGCGCGTCGGCAAGCGGGTGCACTCCGAGACCGGAATCGACGCCGCCGGTGCGTCGGTCGTCTCAGTCGCCCTCGACCGCGCTGCGGGCATCCTCGGCGACGGCGGCCTGGTCGGCCGCACCGCAGTCGTGGTCGGTGCCGGTGCGATGGGCAGCCTCTCGGTCGCGCACCTGACCCGCGCCGACATCGGACGCATCCTCGTCGTCAACCGCACCCGCGAGCGTGCCGAGCACCTCGCCGCCACCGCCGTCTCCAACGGAATCGATGCCGTCGCAGTCGGATTCGAGGACCTATCGGACGCGATGGCGCAGTCCGACGTGCTCGTCACCTGTACCGGCGCGGTCGGTTCGGTCGTCACGCTCGCCGACACCCACCGGGCCCTGGCCCGACCGGGACGCGAGCCGAACCGTCCGCTCGTGATCTGCGACCTGGGCCTGCCCCGCGACGTGGAGCCGTCCGTCGCCGGCCTGCCCGAGGTGGTCGTGCTCGACATGGCTGCGCTGCAACGGGATCCGGGTGCCGGCGCCGCGGCGTCCGACGCCGACGCCGCCCGTGAGATCGTCGCCTCCGAACTTGCTCAGTACCTGGCCGCGCAGCGTCAGGCCGAGGTCACCCCGACGGTGACCGCGCTGCGCCAGCGCGCCGCCGAGGTGGTCGAGGCGGAGCTGCTGCGGCTCGACTCGCGCCTGCCGGGCCTCGACGACCCGCAGCGCGACGAAGTTGCCCGTACAGTGCGACGGGTCGTCGACAAGCTTCTCCACGCGCCGACGGTGCGCGTCAAACAGCTCGCCTCCACGCCGGGCGGCGACACCTATGCGGCCGCGCTGCGTGAGCTCTTCGAACTGCGGCCGGGCTCGGCGGAGGCCGTGGCCGCACCGATCGACCTCGGCGAGTTCGCCGCCGGCCCCGATGTAGCAGGAAAGGACGCGCAGGCATGAGCACGAACGCGGCATCGACAGCGACCGCCGGCCAGGAATCCGATTCCCGCACCCGCACCCTGCGGATCGGGACCCGCGGCAGCCTTCTCGCCACGACGCAGGCCGGCACCGTGCGGGACGCACTGATAGCGGCGGGGCACCCCGCCGAGCTGGTGATCATCAAGACCAAGGGCGACGTCACCTCGGGCCCGGTGCAGCGCATCGGCGTCGGCGTCTTCGTCGCCGAACTGCGCGAGGCGCTGCTGGCCGGCGACGTCGACGTCGCGGCGCACTCGTACAAGGATCTGCCCACCGCGCAGCCCGACGACCTGGTCATCGCCGCCGTCCCGCCGCGCGAGGATCCGCGCGACGCGCTGGTCGCCCGCGACGGGCTGGTGCTCGGTGAGCTGCCGCCCGGATCGAAGGTCGGCACGTCCGCTCCGCGCCGCCGCGCCCAGCTGCGCGCCCTCGGCCTGGGCCTGGAGATCGAGCCGCTGCGCGGCAACATCGACACCCGCCTGGGCAAGGTGGCGTCCGGCGAACTCGACGCGATCGTGATCGCCCGCGCGGGCCTGTCCCGCATCGGCCGGTCCGCGGAGATCACCGAGACGCTCGAGCCGGTTCAGATGCTGCCGGCGCCGTCGCAGGGCGCGCTGGCCGTCGAGTGCCGCGCCGACAACCCGGAACTGATCGCGGCCCTCTCCGAGCTCGACGACGCGGCCACGCGGGCCGCCGTCGTCGCCGAGCGGGCACTGCTCGCCGAGCTCGAGGCGGGTTGCACCGCTCCGATCGGAGCGATCGCCGAGGTCGTCGAGTCCATCGACGACGGAGGCCGCGTGTTCGAGGAACTGTCCGTGCGGGGCTGCGCCGCCGCAATCGACGGTTCCGATGTGATTCGGGCGTCCACCGTGGGGTCGCCCGAGCGCGCGGACGAGCTGGGGCGCGCGGTCGCGCGTGAACTCCTCGAGCTCGGCGCCCGAGATCTGATGACGATTGCCGAGGAGGGTGATGCCGATGCTTGACGTCGACATGCCGGCCCATCCACGGCCTGATTTTGCATTTTCTTCCTATCGACATGAGACCGCACTGGAGAACTACCGATGAGCCGAGTCCGTAAGAACAGCCCCGGACGGATTCTCTTCGTGGGATCGGGTCCCGGTGACCCGGCACTGCTCACCGTCCGCGCGCGCGACGTGCTCGCGTCGGCGGCACTGGCCTTCACCGATCCCGACGTCGACAAGGGCGTGACCGCACTCGTCGGCACCGACCTCGGCCGCGATCCGGAGACCGACGAGCCGATCGCCGAGGTCCGTCCGCACTCGGCGAGCCCGCCGAGGTCGCCAAGACCCTCGTCGCCGAGGCCAAGAACGGCCACGACGTGGTCCGTCTCGTCTCGGGCGACCCGTTGACGACCGACTCCGTGATCGCCGAGGTCTCGGCCGTCGCCCGCACCCAGGTGGTGTTCGAGGTGCTGCCGGGCTGCCGTCCGGGTCCGCGGTGCCGAGCTACGCCGGCATGGCGCTGGGTTCGGCGCACACCGAGGCCGACGTGCGCGGCGAGGTCGATTGGGCGGCCCTGGCCGCGGCCCCCGGCCCGCTGGTGCTGCACGCGAGCGCTGCACACCTGGCCGAGACGGCGAGCGCGCTCGTCGAGCACGGCCTGGCCCCGCAGACCCCGCCGCGATCACCGTCCGCGGCACCACCCGTCAGCAGCGCACCGTCGAGGCCACCCTGGCGACGCTCAACGACGCCGGGTCCGAACTGGTCGGCCCGCTGATCGTCACGGTCGGCAAGGTCGTCTCGCAGCGCAACAAGATGTCGTGGTGGGAGTCGCGTGCCCTGTACGGCTGGACCGTCCTGGTGCCGCGCACCAAGGAGCAGGCCGCCGACATGAGCAACCGGCTCGTCACCCACGGTGCGATCCCGATCGAGGTCCCGACCATCGCGGTCGAGCCGCCGCGCAGCCCCGCCCAGATGGAGCGGGCCGTCAAGGGCCTCGTCGACGGCCGCTACCAGTGGGTCGTCTTCACCTCCACCAACGCGGTGCGTGCGGTGTGGGAGAAGTTCGAGGCCTTCGGTCTGGACGCCCGCGCGTTTTCCGGCGTGAAGATCGCGTGCGTCGGCGAGGCCACCGCCGAGAAGGTGCGCTCGTTCGGCATCACGCCGGAACTGCTGCCGTCGGGTGAGCAGTCCAGCGAGGGTCTGCTGGCCGACTTCCCGCCGTACGACGAGGTGTTCGACCCGGTCAACCGCGTCCTGCTGCCCCGCGCCGACATCGCCACCGAGACCCTCGCCGAGGGGCTGCGCGAGCGCGGCTGGGAGATCGACGACGTCACCGCGTACCGCACCGTGCGGGCGGCGCCGCCGCCGGCCGAGACCCGCGAGATGATCAAGACCGGTGGCTTCGACGCCGTGTGCTTCACGTCGTCGTCGACCGTGCGCAACCTCGTCGGCATCGCCGGCAAGCCGCACGCCCGCACGATCGTCGCGTGCATCGGACCGAAGACGGCCGAGACCGCGATCGAGTTCGGTCTGCGCGTCGACGTCCAGCCCGAGACGGCGCAGATGGGTCCGCTGGTCGAGGCGCTCGCCGAGCACGCGGCCCGGCTGCGTGCCGAGGGCGCGCTGCCGCCGCCGCGCAAGAAGTCCCGCGCCCGCCGCTGACACCTTCCGGTACAGGAGTAGCTGCACCCGTGTTTCCCACGCATCGAGACGGTGACTTTCCCACCCGCCGCCCGCGCAGACTGCGCGGTACCGCCGCGCTGCGCCGATTGGTCGCCGAGACGTCGCTCGAGCCGCGGCATCTGGTGCTCCCGATGTTCGTCGCCGACGGTATCGACGAGCCGCGGCCGATCTCGTCGATGCCGGGCGTCGTCCAGCACACGCTGGACTCGCTGCGGGCCGCCGCGACCGATGCGGTCGCGGCGGGTGTGGGCGGGCTGATGCTCTTCGGCGTGCCGCGCGAGGAGGACAAGGATCCGGACGGTTCCGGTGCCACCGACCCGGACGGCATCCTCAACCGCGGCCTCGCGGCGCTGAAGACCGAACTCGGTGACGCGACGGTGCTCATGGCCGACACGTGCCTCGACGAGTTCACCTCGCACGGGCACTGCGGTGTGCTGTCGGCGGACGGTCGTGTCGACAACGACGCGACCCTGGCCCGCTACGTCGACATGGCCGTCGCGCAGGCCGACGCAGGTGCGCACCTGCTCGGCCCCAGCGGCATGATGGACGGCCAGGTCGCTGCGATCCGCAAGGGTCTCGACGCCGCCGGCCACACCGACGTCGGGCAGCTCGCCTACTCGGCGAAGTACGCGTCGGCGTTCTACGGCCCGTTCCGGGAGGCCGTCGGCTCGTCGCTCGAGGGCGACCGCCGCACCTACCAGCAGGATCCGGCGAACCGCCGCGAATCGCTGCTCGAGGTGGACCTCGACCTCGCCGAGGGCGCGGACCTGGTGATGGTCAAGCCCGCGATGTCGTACCTGGACGTGCTGCGTGAGGTCGCCGACCGGTCGACCGTCCCGGTGGCGGCCTACCAGATCTCCGGCGAGTACGCGATGATCACCGCGGCCGCGCAGAACGGCTGGATCGACCGCGACGCCGCCGTCCTCGAATCGTTGCTGAGCATCCGCCGCGCCGGTGCGGACATCGTGCTGACCTACTGGGCCGCCGAGGCGGCCGGGTGGCTGTCGTGACCGGGCAGTGGCCGCCGCAGCAGCCGGGACAGCCCGACCCCTGGCCCGGGGCGCCGCAGTATCCGGCCGGTCCGCCGCAGGTGCCCGGGCAGCCGGGACAGTACCCGGCGCCGCCACCGGCGCCGGAGCAGAAGCCGATCCCGGCCGACGTCCAGACGGCGTTCCAGTTGTGGTTCGTCGTCGCCGCGCTCGGCGTGGTGTACCTGGTTGCGGCGCTGCTGTTCGTCTACAGCGACCGGACCTCGTTCGTCGATCAGCTGATGGACGAGTTCGCCAAGCAGCCCGACGTGACGGTCACCCGGTCGCAGGCGGAGCAGTTGCTGGTGTTCGGCCTGGTGAGCACGGGTGTGATCCTCACCCTCGTCCTCGGCGGGTTGACGGTGCTGTTCGATTTCAAGATGCGCAAGGGCAAGAACTGGGCCCGGATGATCTTGACGATGGCCGGCGCGTTCACGGTGCTCTCGGCGATCCCGACCGTCTTCGGCGCGGGCGCCGCGACCGGGACGGCCGCACTCGTGATGGGCGGCGCCGGGATCCTGCAGGCGGTGGTCGCCGTCGGCGCGATCGTGCTGATGCACCGCAAGGAATCCAACGAGTACTTCCTGAACCTGCCCGCCGTGCGCTGACCGGACTGTCCGTGATTCGGTCTTCCGAACCCGCCCCGGTACTGTGAGACGCATCACATGAACAGGGTGCTCGGTAGCCGTTCAGGGGGTAGTGATGCACGTCGAACATCGAACCGGTGGGCGGCGGGAGCTGTTGTGGATCGCGCTGATCGCGCTGTTCGGTCTCGCGACGCTGGTGCTCCTGCTCGTCCCGGGCGTCCTCGGCGCCTGAGGGCCCGCCGCTGGGCTTCACTCTCCGCACGGCTCTCCGCTCGACTCGGCTCGTTCGAGAGCGATCGATGCTTCAGGATGGGCTGGTGAGTGAGTCGACCCCGCGCGTGGTGTCCGTTGCGTACTGGATCTGGGTGCTGTGCGCGGCCGTGATGGTGCTGCTCGGCTTGCTGGCGATGACGACGTCCGCCGACGCGATCCGCGAGCAGCTCGGTGCCGACGCCGATTCGTTAGTCTGGCTGCTGCGGGGGATCGGCGCCACGTCACTGCTGTTCGGTCTCGCCATCGGGTTCCTGGCGGCGCCCACGCGGGCCGGCCGCCCGCGACTGCGGCTCGTCGTCGTGGTGCTCTCGTCGATCTTCGCTCTGGTGACGATCGGGCTGTCGGCGATCGGCCTGATCGCGCCGGTGCTGCTCGTGATTCCGCTGTTGCTGGTGGTGGCCAGCGTTCTGGTGTTCCGGGAGGGTGCGCGTGAGTGGTTCCGACGCGGGCAGTCCGACTGAGCCGGACGTGCTGTTCGACGAGCCCGGCGCGCGCTGGCGGACCGTGGCCTACGGTCCGGTGTTCTGCGTCGTCGCGCTCGTGATCGAGCTGCTGACGGGACCGGTCGTGCACTGGTTCGCCCTGACGCTGTTCGCGGTCGATCCTCGCCGGCATCGTGTACGTGCAGGTGGCCGCCGCCCGACGGCACGTGAGCGTGTCGCTCACCGACACGACGCTGCGGCAGGGTGCGGAGGAGTTGCCGGTCGCCGAGATCGAGGACGTGCTGCCGGCAGCCGATCCGTACGCGGACGAGCCGGAGCCGTGGGAGAGTGCGCGCAGTCTCGGGGAGCTGTCCGGCGTGCCGCGACGACGGAAGGCGATCGGGTTGCGACTGCGGGACGGGTCGCTGGTCCAGGCGTGGGCCCGCGACGACGACGGCCTGCGCGACGCGCTGACCGAGGCGGTCGCCGGCGTGGACGGGAGGTCGGTGTGACCCGGTCGGTTGTGGTGGTGGCCGCCGAGGCGGTCGGCGCCGTCGCGGCGCTCGTGGCGGCGGTCCTGTGCTGGACGCGGGGTGTGAGCACCAGCGAGTTCGCGCCCGTCGCGCCCGGCACGCCGTCGTATACCAGCGTCCACTACTCGGGCACGTGGATCGCGGCAGCGTTCGTGTCGGTGCTCGTCGCGGGCCTGCTCGTCCTCGACATCCGGCGCAGACGCCGCTCCCAACGGTACCCATAGGGGGTATCATGGGAACCATGAACGGATACAGCCCGCAGCAGGAGGACCTGCTCAAGCGTCTGCGGCGCATCGAGGGTCAGGTGCAGGGCATCTCGCGCATGATCGCCGACGACCGCTACTGCATCGACGTGCTGACCCAGGTGTCGGCGGCCACGTCCGCGTTGCAGTCGGTGTCCCTCAAGCTGCTCGAGGCGCACCTTGCCGGATGCGTCGTCGAGGCCGCGAAGAAGGGCGGACCCGAGGCGGACGCCAAGGTCAAGGAAGCGTCCGACGCGATCGCGCGTCTCGTGCGATCCTGAGGTCGAGGAGGCCCCGATGGAGCACACCTACATCGTCAAGGGCATGACCTGCCAGCACTGCGCAGCCGCCGTGACCGAGGAGATCCTCGCGCTGTCCGGCGTCACCGGTGTCGACGTCGACGTCGCGTCCGGGCGCGTCGTCGTGACGAGTGATGCGCTGTTGGACACGATCGCCGTCGCCGCCGCGGTCTCGGAGGCAGGCTACGAGCTGGTCCAGTGACCACCACCGGGCTGCGCACCGTCGAACTCGACATCGGCGGCATGACGTGCGCGTCGTGCGCGGCCCGGATCGAACGCAAGCTCGGCAAGCTCGACGGCGTCACCGCGACCGTCAACTACGCCACCGAACAGGCCCACGTCCAGTACCCGGAGTCGATCGCGCTCCAGGACCTCGTGGACACGGTCGAGAAGGTCGGCTACTCGGCGACGGTGACCGCGCCGGAGGAACCCGCCGCCCCCGGGGAGACCAAGGACCGGCTGGGCGCGCGCCTGGTCGTCGCGATCGTCGCGTCGGTTCCGGTGGTGCTGGTGTCGATGATCCCGCCGCTGCAGTTCGACTACTGGCAGTGGGTGTCGCTGGCGCTCACGACCGTCGTCGTGTTCTGGTGCGGCTACCCCTTCCACCGCGCCGCGCTCGTCACCGCCCGGCACGGGATGTCGACGATGGACACCCTCGTCTCGCTGGGCACCCTCGCCGCGTACGGGTGGTCGCTGTGGGCGCTGGTGTTCGGCACCGCCGGGCGCATCGGTATGACCCACGAGTTCACGCTCCGCCCGGGCGGGCACGACGCGTCCGGGCAGATCTATCTCGAGGTGGCCGCGGGCGTCACCACGTTCCTGCTCGCCGGCCGGTACGCCGAGTCGTGCGCCAAACGTAAGTCCGGCGCCGCGCTGCGGGCACTGCTCGAGGTAGGGGCCAAGGACGTCGCGGTGCTGCGCGACGGGGCCGAGTGGCGTCTTCCGGTGGCGGCGCTACGGGTCGGCGACGAGTTCGTCGTGCGGCCCGGCGAGAAGATCGCGACCGACGGCCGCGTCGTCCGGGGCGGCGCGGCCGTCGACACGTCGATGCTGACCGGGGAGTCGGTGCCCGTCGAGGTGGGGGAGGGGACGCTGTCGTCGGCGGCACCCTCGACACCGACGGGCTGCTGGTCGTGCGGGCCGAACGGGTCGGCGCCGACACACAGTTGGCGCACATCGCCAAGCTGGTGACGGAGGCGCAGAGCGGCAAGGCGCACGCGCAGCGGCTCGCGGACCGGGTCTCGGCGGTGTTCGTCCCCGCCGTCCTCGTGATCGCGTCCGTCACGCTGGCGGTGTGGCTGCTGCTGGGACAGCCGGTGACCGAGGCGTTCACCGCGGCCGTCGCGGTGCTGATCGTCGCGTGCCCGTGCGCGCTCGGGCTGGCCACGCCCACCGCGCTGCTCGTCGGGACCGGTCGGGGCGCGCAGCTCGGGATCCTCGTCAAGGGACCGGAGGTGCTCGAGCAGACCCGCCGCATCGGCACCGTCGTCCTCGACAAGACCGGCACCGTCACCACCGGGCGGATGGAACTCGACCGCGTCGTCGCGGCGGCGGGCGAGGACCCGGCCGGGTGCTCGAACTCGCCGCGGCCGTCGAGTCGGGGTCCGAACACCCTGTCGCGCAGGCGATCGTGCGGGCCGTGCCGTCGCCGCTGCCGGTCCACGGCTTCGTCAACCGGCCGGGATCGGCGTCGAGGGCGTCGTCGACGGGCACACGGTGCGGGTGGGCCGGGCCCAGGGCCCGGTGCCGGAGGCGCTGCGCGGGCTGCTGCCCGAGGGCCGGACGTCGGTGATCGTGTCCTGGGACGATCGGGTCCGCGGCGCGCTCGTCGTGGCGGATGCCGTGAAACCGACCAGCGCCGAGGCGATTCGAGAGATCCGTGACCTGGGGATGACCCGGTCCTGCTCACCGGTGACTCCGAGGCCGTCGCCGCCGCGGTGGCACGGGAGGTCGGCATCGACCGCGTGATCGCCGAGGTGCTGCCCGACCAGAAGGCCGAGACCGTGGCGCGACTGCGCAGCGAGGGTGCCGTCGCGATGGTCGGCGACGGCGTCAACGACGCGGCCGCGCTCGCGACCGCCGACGTCGGCATCGCGATGGGCACCGGGACCGATGCCGCGATCGAGGCGAGCGACCTGACGCTCGTCCGCGGCGACCTGCGGTCGGTGCCCGACGCGATCCGGCTGTCACGGCGCACGCTGGCGACGATCGAGGGAAACCTGTTCTGGGCCTTCGCCTACAACGTCGCGGCGATCCCGCTGGCCGCGACCGGTCTGCTCAACCCGATGATCGCGGGACTGGCGATGGCACTGTCGTCGCTGTTCGTGGTCGGGAACAGCCTGCGGCTCAGGCGGTTCCGCTGATCGCGTGGCCTGACCGCCGAACACGAGCAGCGGCCGGAGCTCAAAATCCCTTCCGGATTCGCGGTCGGTGCGTTAACGTGCGGACCGGCAAAGTTCGCTACGACCGAGGAGGTGAGACCCATTACCGCTCAGGCAGGTGGGGTGCTCTCGCCTCGGGACCGCGCGGACCTGTCCGCGTAGCCGGTCGTGAGAGCCCCTTCGGTATCCCGAAAGGCTCTTCGTGCGGACTCCTGACGTTCCACAGTCACCGTTCACTTTCCCGACAATTGTCACCACGCTTCGCGCCGCCGGCTGCGTCTTCGCCGAGGACGAGGCGCGCCTCCTCATCGCCGAGGCGGCACACGCCGCCGAGCTCGCCCGGATGGTCGAACGTCGCGCGGCCGGCTCGCCCCTCGAACACGTGCTGGGCTGGGTCGACTTCTGCGACAGGCGAATCGACGTCGACGCCGGGGTGTTCGTGCCGCGACGCCGCAGCGAACTGCTGGTGCGGCAGGGCGCCGCGCTCGCCCGGCCGGGTGCCGTCGTCGTCGACCTGTGCTGCGGGTCCGGCGCGCTCGGCGTCGTCCTCTCCGGCCAGGTGGCGGCCGTCGAACTCCACGCCGCCGACATCGACCCGGCGGCGGTCCGCTGCGCCCGGCGCAACGTCGAACCGATCGGCGGACAGGTCCACGAGGGCGATCTGTTCGACGCACTGCCCCCGACGTTGCGCGGCCGGATCGACGTCCTCGTCGCGAACGTCCCCTACGTCCCGAGTCACGCGATCGCGCTGATGCCACCCGAGGCGCGGGAGCACGAACCGCGTGGCGCGCTCGACGGCGGCGCGGACGGTCTCGACTTCCAGCGGGCCGTCGCGGCGGAGTCACGCCGGTGGTTGCGCCGGGGTGGTCACGTGCTGATGGAAACCGGAGCCCGGCAGGCGTCGGCGTCCGTCGACATACTCACACAGGCCGGGTTGCTCGCCAGGATCGTTCACTCGGACGATCTCGACGCGACCGTTGTCGTGGGTACCTCGGTGGGTACGGTCCGTGGCCCGACCTGCGCGAACGGACACGCCGACGCGATGTGATTCCGGCCACCTCCTACACCCTGTCGTTGGCGAATTCGACAGAACTGGGACACTGGAACCCGTGACTGCTGCCTCCAGCGGGTCCGACCTGGGACCCGATCTTCGCGACGCCCGTTCCGCCCAGCTCTTCGACCGGGCGTCGAAGGTCATCCCCGGAGGCGTCAACTCCCCGGTCCGGGCGTTCGGTTCGGTCGGCGGCGCGCCGCGGTTCATCGAGAAGGCGTCCGGCTACACCCTCACCGACGTCGACGGCAACGACTACGTCGACCTGGTGTGCTCGTGGGGCCCGATGATCCTGGGTCACGCGCACCCGGCCGTCGTCGAGGCCGTGCAGAAGGCGGCCACGACCGGCCTGTCGTTCGGCGCCCCCACCGAGGGGGAGATCGCGCTCGCGGAGGAGATCGTCTCCCGCGTCGCGCCCGTCGAGCAGGTCCGTCTGGTCAACTCCGGCACCGAGGCGACGATGAGCGCGGTCCGCCTGGCCCGCGGCTTCACCGGCCGCTCCAAGATCGTCAAGTTCTCCGGCTGCTACCACGGCCACGTCGACGCGCTGCTCGCCGACGCGGGCTCGGGCCTGGCCACGTTCGGCCTGCCCACCTCGCCCGGCGTGACCGGCGCGCAGGCCGAGGACACCATCGTCGTGCCCTACAACGACCTCGAGGCCGTCCGCGCCGCGTTCGCCGCCAACCCCGGCGAGATCGCGTGTGTCATCACCGAGGCAGCCGCCGGCAACATGGGCGCGGTCGCACCGCTACCCGGCTTCAACGAGGGCCTGCGCGCGCTCACCACCGAGCACGGCGCGCTGCTGATCATGGACGAGGTCATGACCGGCTTCCGCGTCAGCCGTTCCGGCTGGTACGGCCGCGACGGCGTCGCCGGTGACCTCTACACGTTCGGCAAGGTCATGAGCGGCGGCCTGCCCGCCGCTGCATTCGGTGGTCGCGCCGACGTCATGGCCAAGCTGGCCCCGTCCGGCCCCGTCTACCAGGCGGGCACGCTGTCCGGTAACCCCGTCGCCGTCGCCGCGGGCCTGGCGAACCTCCGCGCCGCCGACGATGCCGTCTACGCCGCGCTCGAGCGCAACGCGCAGACCCTGGGCACGCTGCTGGGCGACGCCCTGACCGCCGAGGGTGTGCCGCACCGCGTCCAGTTCGCGGGCACGCTCGTGAGCGTGTTCTTCACCGAGAACCCGGTCACGAACTACGCCGAGGCGAAGGCCGCCGACACGTGGCGCTTCCCCGACTTCTTCCACGCCCTGCTCTCGCGCGGCATCTACGCGCCGCCGAGCGCGTTCGAGGCGTGGTTCGTGTCGTCCGCTCTCGACAACGACGCCTTCTCGAAGATCGCCGACGCCGCACCGCACGCGGCCAAGGCTGCCGCCGCCGCCAAGCACTGACCCACCGAACCACAGCGAACAGGGACGACCACCGTGACCGACGCCGACAACGCGAGCGCTGCCGACCACTCCGACACCCGCACCATCGTTCACGTGCTCCGGCACGGTGAGGTGCACAACCCGGGCGGCATCCTCTACGGACGCCTTCCCAACTTCCGGCTGTCGGTGACCGGTGAGTCGCAGGCCCGCGCCGTCGCGTCGGCGCTGGCCGACCACGACATCACGCACGTCGTCGCGTCGCCGCTGCAGCGGGCGCAGGAGACGGCCGCGCCGATCGCGGAGAAGCACGGGCTGCAGATCGCGACCGACGCCAACCTGATCGAGGCCGCGAACGACTTCGAGGGACTCAAGGTGTCCGTCGGCGACGGCGCACTGCGTCGGCCGCGGCACTGGTGGAAGCTGCGCGACCCGTTCACCCCGTCGTGGGGCGAGCCGTACCTGCAGATCGCGCACCGCATGCTCGCGGCCGTCAACACCGCGCGCATCGCCGCCGTCGGCCACGAGGCCGTGTGCGTGAGCCACCAGCTGCCGGTCTGGACGCTGCGTCGCTTCCTGCAAGGCGAGCGCCTGTGGCACGACCCGCGCAACCGGCAGTGCGGCCTGGCGTCGCTGACGTCGCTGGTCTACGAGGGCGACACGCTCGTCGACATCGTCTACTCCGAGCCGGCCGGTGCGTCGGACCCGAGGGTGACCGGCGCATGAAGTTCCCATCCCGTCGCCTCGCCGCCGCGGCGTGCGCGCTGGTCGTCGCCGTGACGGCGGCGGGCTGCGCGAGCGGCGACGACGCCGTCGCGCAGGGGGGCACGTTCACGTTCGTCTCGCCGGGCGGCAAGACCGAACTGTTCTACGATCCGCCGTCCGAGCGCGGCACCGTCGGTAACGTCTCCGGCCCCGACCTGATGACCGATGGCAAGACCACGTCGCTGTCGGATTTCGACGGCCAGGTCGTCGTGCTCAACGTGTGGGGTCAGTGGTGCGGACCGTGCCGCGGTGAGGCCGACGACCTCGAGAAGGTCTACGAGAACACCAAGGATCTCGGCGTCCAGTTCCTCGGCATCAACGTCCGCGACCACACGCAGAACAAGGCCCAGGACTTCGTGATCGACAACAAGGTGAGCTACCCGTCGATCTACGACCCGGCGATGCGCACCCTCATCTCGCTCGGCAAGAACTACCCGACCAGCGTCATCCCGACGACGATCGTGCTGGATCGACAGCACCGCGTCGCCGCCGTCTTCCTCAAGGAACTGCTGGTCGAGGATCTGCAACCTGTCGTGGAACGGGTCGCGCAGGAGCCGCAGGACCTGGGATGACGACCGACACGATCCTGCTGGCCGACGTCGGAGAGACGTTCCAGACCACCGCCTCGACCGGGCCGCTGCTGCTCGCGCTCGGCGCCTGCATGCTCGCTGGTCTGGTGTCGTTCGCGTCGCCGTGCGTCGTGCCGCTCGTCCCGGGCTACCTGTCGTACCTGGCGGGAGTGGTCGGCGCCGACGCGCCGGCCGTGACCGCGACCGAGGCGGAGACCCGGACCAAGACCATCCGTGACGGCCGCCTGCGCGTCGCGGGCGCCGCGGGACTGTTCGTCGCCGGATTCACCGTCGTCTTCGTGCTCGCCACCGCGACGGTCTTCGGCGCCATCGAGGCGCTCACGATCAACCGGGACGTCCTCCAGCGGGTCGGCGGCGTCGTCACGATCGTGATGGGCCTGGCGTTCGTCGGTCTGATCCCGGCCCTGCAGAGGGACACCCGGTTCGCGCCGCGGCAGGTGTCCGGCCTGATCGGCGCCCCGCTGCTCGGCGGGGTGTTCGCGCTCGGCTGGACGCCGTGCCTGGGGCCGACGCTCGCCGGTGTGATGTCGGTGTCCGCCGGCACCGAAGGCGCGACTGCCCTCCGAGGAGTGGCCCTCATCGTCGCGTACTGCCTGGGGCTTGGCCTGCCCTTCGTCCTGGTGGCACTCGGTTCGGCGCGGGCACTTCGCGGCGTCGGCTGGCTGCGCCGCAACAGCCGAACGATCCAGGTCTTCGGCGGAATCATGTTGATCGTGGTCGGTATCGCACTGGTCACTGGCGCGTGGGACCAGTTCATCGGCTGGATCCGCGACGCATTCGTCACGGAGGTGACCCTGCCGATATGACGGCTCGAGACACACTGAGCGCCGACGCTTCGCCGGCCGAGACGGAGGCTCCGCGTCCGCCGCGGCAGTCGCCGGTCGGCCGCGCGTTCGCCCTGGTCCGCAACGTCTGGCGTGGCCTCACGTCGATGCGGACCGCCCTGGTGCTGCTGTTCCTGCTGGCGCTCGCGGCTATCCCGGGCGCGCTGCTGCCGCAGCGCAGCCTCAACGAGGGCAAGGTCGACACCTACATAGCGAACCGGCCGACGCTCGGTCCGATCATGGACAAGCTCGGAGCTGTTCGACGTGTTCGGCAGCTTCTGGTTCACCGCGATCTACGTCCTGCTCTTCATTTCGCTGGTCGGCTGCATCGTGCCGCGCTGCATCGAGTACGCGAAGGCGCTGCGCGCGAAGCCGGTCGCGGCCCCACGAAACCTGGGTCGGCTCCCGCACCACTTCATCGCGACCGTCGACGAGGATCCCGCGGCCGTCGCCGAGCGTGTGCGCAAGCAGCTGCGTGGTTGGCGGGTCGAGCAGCGGGTTGGTGGGGATCGTGCCACGCACCCGGGCGAGATCACGCTCTCGGCAGAGAAGGGATTCCTGCGCGAGGCCGGCAACCTGGTGTTCCACCTGTCGCTGGTGGCGCTGCTGGTCGCGATCGCGGTCGGCAAGATGTTCAGCTACGAGGGCAATGCCATCGTGGTCGCGAACGACGGCGCGGGCCTGTGCACCACGTCCCGGCGATCTTCGACACGTTCCGTCCCGGCCTCGCGGAGGACGGCACCGGCATGACGCCGCTGTGCGTCCGGGTCAAGGACTTCTCGGCCGACTACCTCGAGACCGGGCAGGCCGAGATGTTCCGGTCGAACATCTCGTACCAGGCCGGGGACGACCTGGACTCCAACACCTGGCGGGACGCGGAGCTGCAGGTCAACCATCCGTTGCGGGTCGCGGGCGACCGCGTCTACCTGCAGGGCCACGGCTACGCGCCGACGTTCACCGTGACGTTCCCGAACGGGGAGACCCGCACCGAGACGCTGCAGTGGCGGCCCGACGACGCGACCACGTTCCTGTCCAGCGGTGCGATGCGTTTCGATCCGCCCGGCGGCATGTACCCGAACGAGGACGAGCGGCGCAAGAACCAGATCGCGATCGAGGGGCTGTTCGCCCCCACCGCAATGTTCCACGGGAATCTGCTGTCGTCGAGCTTCCCGGCCATGAACGATCCGGCCGTCGCGATCGACATCTACAAGGGCGACACCGGCCTCGACACCGGTCTGCCGCAGAACCTGTTCTCGCTCAACAAGGAACTTGTCAACCAGGGCCGGCTGGTCAAGCAGGAGCGCGTGAACCTCCTCCCGGGTGAAAGCAAGACCCTGGCCGACGGCACGCAGGTCCGGTTCGACGGCGCCGTCGACTACGTCAATCTGCAGGTCTCGCACGATCCGGCACAGCAGTGGGTGCTGGTGGCAGCACTGGTGATGATGGCGGGACTGTTGACGTCGCTGGTCATCAAGCGGCGTCGAATCTGGGTTCGCATCTACCCCGCGGAGGATCCCGACACCGTGTCGGCTACATTGGCCGAGGGTGAACGACGTACTGTAGTAGAGCTCGGCGGGCTGGCCCGAACGGATCAGGCCGGCTGGGGCGACGAGTTCGATCGGCTGCGCACCCGCCTGCTGGGTGACGGCACGGCATAACGGAACACGAGTGCGCGACGCGCAGGAGATGAATTGATGACCACGATCGACGAGACACTCGCTCGCTACAGCGACTGGTCGTTCGAGTCGGCGTTTGCGATCTACGTCCTGGCCACTGTCCTGCTCATCGCGCGCTACGCGTCGATGCGGGCGCGGGTGGTGCAGGAGCGCGAGGAAGAGCGCGAACTCGTGGGCGCCGGAGTGGGCGGCAGCCCGGTCGCTCCCACCGGGCCGGTCCCGGCCGGGTGACCACGCCTGCCGGAAAGACGATGTCCGAGAAGTTCGCCGGCATGGGCTACGCCCTGCTGGTCGTCGGCGTCGCGCTGCACATCGCGTCCATCGTGTTGCGGGGCTTCGCGACCGGGCGCTTCCCGCTCGGCAACATGTACGAGTTCGTCACCATGGCCTGCGCGGCCGCGGTGATCGCGGGCATCGTCGCGCTGCGTAAGAACGCGGACCTGTTCGTGTTCCTGCTGGTGCCGGTCCTGATCCTGATGTTCCTGGCGGCGACCGTGCTGTACGCCGACGCGGCCCCGGTGGTTCCCGCGCTCCGGTCGTTCTGGCTGCCGATCCACGTCACGATCATCAGCGTCGGTAGCGGCATCTTCATGGTCTCCGGCGTCGCGAGCATGCTGTTCCTGTACCGCATCCGGTTCCCCAAGGGCGAGGAGGGCAACGGCCCCTTCGGCAAGCTGGCCCAGCGCCTGCCCGACGCGCAGACCCTCGACCGTCTCGCCTACAAGACGACGATCGTCGCGTTCCCGCTGTTCGGCGCCGGCATCATCCTCGGTGCGATCTGGGCCGAGGCGGCCTGGGGCCGGTTCTGGGGCTGGGACCCAAGGAGACCGTCTCCTTCATCGCGTGGGTCGTCTACGCGGCCTACCTGCACGCCCGTGCGACGTCGGGCTGGCGTGACACCAAGGCGGCGTGGATCAACGTCGCCGGTTTCGTGGCGATGCTGTTCAACCTGTTCATCATCAACATGGTGGTCTCGGGTCTGCACTCCTACGCCGGCCTGAGCTGACATCCCGATACAGCTGAAGGGACCCTTCGTGCGCTCGCAGCGTACGAAGGGTCCCTTCAGCTGTATGCGCGACCGTGCGCGCGATCGGGGGACCAGGTGAGGGCAACGAAAAACGGTCGCCGTGCGTGTGCACGGCGACCGTCGTCGATTCCGTAATGCCTGTTATCGCCTGTTCGATTCGTCCCGCTCGATGCCGCACGTGCGGCACCGTCTTGACGTTCGTCCGGACGTGCACGCGGACCAACGCCCGTGTGACGCGGACGCTGATCAGCTCTCCGGGTCGTTCGGCGTGTCGGTGCCGGGGCGTGGCCCCCGCCGACGGTGGTTCTCACGATCCACACGCCAGAGGAACTCGGGGTCGTCGTCCGGTCCGACGGCTCGGCCGACCTTGCTGTCGCTACCGCCTCGAACTGCGGTGGTGGCGGTCGGGCCGAACGCTTTCCAGAACAGGACAGCGAGCGTAACCAGGCCGATGAACGCCAGTAGGTAGATCACGGTGCACCTCCTGTTACGAGGGTAGCCGTGTCCGGCGCGGCCGGGTATCTACCTGGTGGTGGGCGTTAAGTCGGACCTCACCGATCAGGAGTGGTGCGCTTCGGTGGTCAGCGACGAGAGCAGCGCCATCACCTCGGCCTCGCGGAACCTCCGGTGTCCTCCGGGGGTGCGCAGAGATCCGAGCCGGCCGGCGTGCGCCCAACGCGTGACGGTCTTGGGGTCGACATGGAACAGTGCGGCGACCTGGCCCGGGGTCAGCAGGGCTTCCTTGGCGCCGTTATAGGTGGGTGCGCTCATCGATCCTCCAAGTTTCGGGGCCGACCTCTCGGGCCGGCGGGGGAGATTCGGGACCGGTTCGTTTGTCGACCGGCTCCGACATAGTGGCACCACACCCCCAGGTACTCGAACAATCTAAAGTTGGTAAAGCGGAGGTAATGGACAAATCGGGCGTGTCGGGCACCCCCTCGGGCGTCGTGTTCGGGAATCGGCAATCGGGGTACGGACCGAGAGCTTCGCACCTAGGGTGGGGCTGTCTTCTCGTACGCCACGACTCGAAAACGACCACTCGAAACCGCTGCTGGAGGCCGGTCGATCATCGGGGGAGTTCGTTCGGCCGCACGACCGTCGGCCCCTCTGGGGCGGTGCGACGAAGGGTGTGTGCATGATCACCGACTACATCGGTCCGAACGTGGGAACCAACGTCTTCGACAGCATCTGGCTCGCATGGCAACAGGGAGCGACGTTCGCCACCGGGTTCATGAGCGGCCTGACTGCAGGCCTGCTCAACATCGTCACCAACATCGGCGAGGTCTCGTTCGGCTCGACCTTCAACAACACTGGTCCCGATGTGCTCCCGCTGGTCCATCCCTGACTTCCTTCGTGGCGCCGAACTGGGCATCGGGAGGATCCACCAGGGCCGGACACTCGTTCGATCGGTAGGCTGGCGGCGTGAGTGATGCAGCGCAGAATCGTCCTGACCAGGCCCGCGACGCGGGCAAAGCGTCCGCTGGGTCCGTGACGACGGGGACCCTCGTCCGCGACGTCGCCTTGTACTCGGTGGCCAGGCTCGGCCTCGTGGTGATCCTCGCGGTCGTCATCCTGTTCGGCGGCAAGGCGTTCGGGGTCGACGTGCCGTTGATCGTCGCCGCACTGTTCGCCGTTCTCATCGCGCTGCCGCTGTCGCTGGTGCTCTTCGCGAAGCTCCGCAAGAAGGTCAACCTGGATATCTCGGCGGTCGACGCGAAGCGTCGCGCCGACAAGGCGGACCTGCATGCCAAGCTCCGGGGTGAGGACCGCCGGTGACGGCCGTCGTCGACCGTCGGGGGAGCCGGGCCTGGGTCGACAATGCCGTGCGCCTCATCGAGGCCGACGCCCAGCGCAGCGCGGACACCCACCTGCTTCGGTATCCGCTCCCGTCCGAGTGGAACGTGCAGCTGTATCTCAAGGACGAGTCCACGCACATCACCGGCAGCCTCAAGCACCGGTTGGCGCGCTCACTGTTCCTCTACTCGATCTGCAACGGCTGGGTCACCGAGAACACGACGGTGATCGAGGCGTCGTCGGGCTCGACCGCTGTCAGCGAGGCATACTTCGCGAAGCTCCTGGGGCTCGAGTTCGTCGCGGTCATGCCCGCGAGCACCAGCCCGGCGAAGATCGCGCTGATCGAGGCTCAGGGCGGCCGCTGCCACTTCGTGACCGACCCGTCGAGCATCTACACCGAGTCGCAGCGCCTGGCGGCCGAGACCGGTGGCCACTGACATGGACCAGTTCACTCACGCTGAGCGGGCCACCGACTGGCGCGGCAACAACAACATCGCCGAGTCGATCTTCACGCAACTCCAGCAGGAGGATCATCCGATTCCGGAGTGGGTCGTCGTGGGTGCCGGCACCGGTGGCACCGGCGCCACGATCGGACGCTTCCTCCGCTACCGCAAGCACGACACCGGTCTGTGCGTCGTGGACCCCGAGAACTCCGTCTTCTTCGACGCGTGGCAATGCAACGACTGCACCGCCACCTCCACGTCCGATCGGGGCTCCCGGATCGAGGGCATCGGCCGTCCGCGTGTGGAGCCGTCGTTCATCGGTCAGGTCGTCGACCGCATGGTCAAGGTGCCCGACGCGGGTTCGATCGCCGCGATGCGGCATGCCAGCACCGTGCTCGGTCGCAAGGTGGGCGGTTCCACCGGTACCAACCTGTGGGGTGCGTTCGGCCTGGTCGCCGAGATGCTCGCGCAGGGACGCAGCGGCAGCGTCGTGACGCTGCTGTGCGACGGCGGCGAACGGTACGCCGGCACGTACTTCGACGACGGCTGGGTGGCGTCCGAGGGAATCGACCTGTCCGGGCCGACGAAGGTGCTCGAGGAGTTCGCGCGCACCGGGCGCTGGACGGCTCAGCAGTAGCCGCCCGAAGGCCCGCCCGCCGCCACCTCGATCTCCTGGAGACGAGGCGGGTCGGCGGGCGGACCTTCGTCGGGACCGAGATCCCGAGATCAGCCGCGAGAGACGACCTGCGACGCGATCGCGGTACCGGCGGCGACGACGCCGACGGACGGCCACGCGCCGATCTTCTTGGCCAGCGGGTGCGAGCCGCCGAACGCCGCGACGTAGGTTCCCAGCAGGGCTGCCGCGCGGCCCGGGCCCGAGCTCTTGGCCCAGTTGTAGGTGCAGACGCCGCCGACCGCCGCGAGGACCGCGCCACCGAGCTGACGGTTGCCGGTCTGCCGAGCGACGGTGTACCCGCCGACGAGTCCGGCGGCGGCGAGGGCGGAGGTGGCGGTCTTGTTCAGCATGGTGACTCTCTCCCGTTGGAATCGTGGTGTCCTTCGATTCGAGGCTAACCACGCCGGAGGGGTGTGTGTCGCGCGGCCCACATGAGAATGCTCACGCCCCGTTTCTCGCTGGCCGGGAAATGTCGTGTGCGAGTGCGCCAGTGGGCTCGATCATCGGTGCGTGCCCGCATCTCGAGGAGGAGCCGTGTCGTCAGAACCCGCGCTGTCCGCGCAGTCGTCCCGTCCAGCGTTTCGCCCTGGACCCCTGCTCCCGGGTAAACGGGCCGTCGTCACTGGGGGTGCGCACGGGATCGGCGCGGCCATCGCCCGGTCGTTCGCCGCGCACGGCGCCGCCGTCCTGGTCGCCGACGTCGACGCCGACGCGGCGCGCACTCTCGAATTCGATCCTGCCGCAGGCGGTTCGATCGAGGTCGTCGCGTACGACGTCCTCGAGTCGTCGGTGCCGGCACGGATCGTGGAGTTCGCGCCCGACGTCCTGGTGAACAACGTCGGTCACTTCCTGCGCCCGCCCCGGCCGTTCGCCGAGCAGGATCCCGAGTTCTGGGCGCAGGTCGGCGGCATCAACCTCGATCACGTCCTGCGGCTCACGCACGCCGTGCTGCCCGGCATGGCGGAGCGCGGACGCGGGGGTTCGATCGTGAACCTCACGACGGTCGAGGCGCACCGCGCGATCCCCGGGCACAGCGTGTACGCGGCGTACAAGGCCGCGGTGACACAGTTCAGCCGCAGCCTGGCGGTCGAGGTCGGCCGGATCGGGGTCCGGGTCAACGCGATTGCGCCGGATCTCATCGAGTCCGTCCAGGTGCCGTACACCGAGTGGTTGTCGGAGGAGGAATGGGCCAAGTGGCCCACGTGGGCGCCGCTGGGTGGGCCCGGCCAACCGGACGACGTCGCCGGTGCCGCGTTGTTCCTGGCGTCCGACCTCGGGCGCTACACCACCGGAACCACGGTCCACGTCGACGGCGGCACCTTCGCGGCGGGCGGCTGGTTCCCGAAGCCGGAGGGCGGGTGGACCAACCGCCCGCGCAATCCCTGACGGTCGCGACTCGCGGCGCCGACCTCGGTAGACAACTTACGGTTCCGTAGGTTGTGTACCGTGGTCGGGGGTGGGGAGATCCGAAGGAGAAGCTCGCCATGACCCGGCCCGAAGTCACGCTCGACAACTACGAGGACGTCTACCGCTTCTACCTTGACCATCAGCAGAACCGGTTGCTCGCCAAGGCCGCGTACGCCGCGCTGAGCGCGCGCTTCCGTCCGCAGGTCCGATACGCCGCCGGTGCCCGGGACGGAATCCGGGGATTGCTCGCGTCCGGGACGCCACTCATCGTCGTCGCGAATCACCTCAGTGACCGGGACCAGTACACGCTCGCCGCGACCGCCTGGCAGACCCCGCTGCGCCGAGCGATCGGACGGACGAGGGTTCTGGCGAAGGACGAGCTGTTCGCGGAACCGGGTCTGCGCCGCAAGGTCGACTTGATGGGCTCGATTCCGGTGTTCCGCAGCAAGAACCACGGTCTGCGGGCCGTCGCCGAGGCGGGCCGCCGCATGATGGACATCTCGGCCGAACGCCTCCGCCGCGGTGACGTCCTCGCGATCTTCCCGGAGGGCACCTGCAACGAGGGCGATCCGACGCGCCTTCAGCAGATCAACAGCGGAGTCGGACATATCGCGGTCAAGGCGCGCAAGCTCGGGGTGGAGCCGGCACTGCTGAGCATCGGAATCAGCTACGGGCCGAACGTGGACACCGGTCGAGCGGCGGACGTCTACGTCGGCGAACCGGTCGTGGACCTGCCGGTGAAGCCGATGGACGTCACGAAGGTGGTCGCGGATCGGCTCCAGGCCGCGGTCGACGGGGCGGTCGCGGGACGGTGACCGCTCACCGGGTCGCGGCCCGGTAGGTCTCGAAACAGCCGTCAGTGAAACGCTTCTGGTCGAGTTCGCCTACCTGGATGACGCCGCCCCGGTACCAGATCTGGGTATCCGCGGACAGTTGCGCGCCCGTGCTGCACCACTGGTGGATCTGCTGATCGCTCGGGTCGTGCGTGGCGTACTGGTTGTACATCACGGCCTGGCTGTCGCCGTACTCGCGGCCCGCTGTAGCCGACGCGTCCGCCAGATGGGTGAGCTGCGAGGACAGGAACCCGACGACGACCAATGGCATGGCGGCGGCAAGCGCCGTCCACCAGTTGACGCGGCAGACGGTCATGTCGCGAGCCTAGTGGAGGGATGCGCGGATTGTCCTCGTTCTCCTCGTAATTCGCCTCGAGGTTCCCTGATGTTTCCGGCTGCCGTCGTCGGTTTCGTGGGACGCTGGAAACATGTACACGAACCTGGCGGCGTACTTCGCGGCACTCGATCAGTTGGTCCGCAAGGCGCCGCTGCGGATCGACCGCCCGCGCGGCAGCGCGCATCCCAGGTTCCCGGAGGTGGTCTACCCCTGGACTACGGGTATCTCAGGACACCGCCGGCGGGGACGGCGAGGGCGTGGACGTGTTCCGTGGCTCGGCCGACGGCGCGGGTGTCGTGGGGGTCGCCCTCACCGCCGACCTGACGAAGCGGGACGTGGAGGTCAAGATTCTGCTGGCCTGTTCGGAGGACGAGATCGACCTCATCGAGCACTTTCTGCACGAGCGCCTTCGATTGAACGCCGCCGTCGTCCGGCGGCCGTGACGGGCCGGACGGTGCCGACACCCGCGGCCGGAGACTTCGTGCCAGCATGAATGCATGACATTCGTGATACGCCTGGCGATCAACGCGATCGCCATCTGGCTCGCCTCGCAGTGGGTGAGCGGCATCGAGATCGCCTCCTCGGGCAAGGGGACCGGCAGCGACGTGCTGATCATCCTCGGCATCGCCCTGCTCTTCACCGTCGTCAACGCGTTCGTGAAGCCTATCGTCCAACTGCTGTCGCTGCCCCTGCTGATCCTCACGCTCGGCCTGTTCACGCTCGTCATCAACGCGCTGATGCTGTTGCTGACGTCGTGGATCAGCTCGCAGACCGAGTGGGGTCTGAGCGTGGACGGCTTCTGGACCGCGGTATGGGGCGCGCTCATCATCTCGCTCGTGAACATCGTGCTCAGCGCTCTCGTTCCGGACAAGAAGTGAGATGACGATCAGGCGGGTCGTGCCCGACATCCACGTACGTTCCATCGACGACAGCCGGGACTTCTACGGGGCGCTCGGGTTCGTCGAGGTGATGGACCAGGGGTGGGTGACCACGATGGCATCGCCGTCGAATCCCACTGCCCAGGTGACGATCATGGGCGAGGACGCGACGGCGTCGCAGAACCCCGACATGAGCATCGAGGTGGACGACGTCGACGCCGTGTACCGGACGATGGTCGCGCGCGGCGCGACCATCGTCCACCCGCTACGGGACGAGGAGTGGGGCGTGCGCCGGTTCTTCGTCCTCGACCCGGACGGCCGTGTCGTGAACGTGCTCGGCACCGCGCCTGAGCGGCAGCGTGTTTCGCGGCGTCCGGGCTCAGCCCAGACCGAGTGCCAGTCCGGTGGCCGCGGCCCACACCAGCATGGACTGACCGGTGATCGCGAGCGCCGGGATCAGTGCCGGGCCGTTGCCCCGCTGCGCACCGGGGCGTTCGCACGCAGTGCGAGGGGTAGCGCGATCAACCCGACCAGCGCCCACGGCGTCCGCGCGACGAGCGCGAGCGTCATCACGAACGGCACGATCACCAGCACCAGGTGCAGCGTGCGGGTGCGTGCGTCGCCGAGTTTGACTGCGAGCGTGATCTTCCCGGACTCGGTGTCGGTCGGGATGTCGCGCAGGTTGTTCGCGACGAGGACTGCGCTCGAGAACGAGCCCACCGCGATCGCGGCGAGCAGACCGGCCCAGTCGACGCGGCCGGCCTGGACGAACTCGGTACCGAGTACCGCCACGAGTCCGAAGAACACGAACACCGCGATCTCGCCGAATCCGCTGTAGCCGTAGGGCTTCTTCCCGCCCGTGTAGTACCAGGCACCCACGATGCACAGTGCACCCACCAGGATCAGCCACCACGCCGAGACCAGTGCCAGGACGACACCGGCCACCGCCGCCACCGCGAAGCAGCCCATCGCGGCGGCCTTGACCGCAGCGGGCGAGGCCAGCTTGGAGCCGACGAGGCGAAGCGGACCGACCCGCTCGTCGTCGGTGCCGCGGATGCCGTCCGAGTAGTCGTTGGCGAAGTTCACGCCGACGATCAGCGCGAGCGACACGACCAGTGCGAGCAGCGCCTTCCACCACACCGCACCGCCGAGCGACGCCGCGGCGCCGGTACCGGCGAGGACGGGAGCGATCGCATTCGGGAGGGTGCGCGGGCGAGCGCCCTCGATCCACTGGGACACAGAAGCCATGTGCCGATCCTTTCACCTCGGCCGAATCGGGTGGCCGTGCGGTCGGCTCCTCCCATAGGCTGGGCGCCGGTGCAACCCGTGACGAGCGTCCCCGAAGACCAGGCACCCACAGAGCCGCCGGTCGAGGTGGCACTGCTGGGTGACGTCGCCACACGCCGCGACGGGGTCCTGGCGCCGTTGGCCGGCCCCCGCGCCCGCAGCCTCCTCGTCGCACTCGCGCGCCGCCCCGGGCGCAGTCGCAGCGCGGCCGCACTCGTCGAGGACGTGTGGGGTGACGCTCCGCCCAGGTCGCCGACGAATGCACTGCACACCCAGATCTCCCGGCCGCGGTCCGCGCTGCCCGACGGTGTCATCGAGGTCGGCCCGGCCGGATACCGACTGTTGCTCGAGCCCGAACAGGTCGACCTGGCCCGGGCACGAATGCTCGTGCGCCAGGCAGGGCAGTGCCACGCGGACGGCGACCAGCAGGGCGCCCTCGAAGCGGTCCGGCAGGCCCGCGCACTCTGGCGGGGTGACCCGGCGCGGACCTGCCCGAAGGGAATCTTGCGGACGATCTGGCGACGGAGGCGGCAGCCCACAGGGGCGCGCTCGACGCGGTCGAACTCACGGCGCTCGTCGCCGCCGGTGCATACGACGACGCGCTGCCGATCGCGCGCTCCGCAGCGGGTGCGTCCACACTCGACGAGGGGAGGCACGCGCTGCTCATGGAGCGCCTGCACGGGGTGGGACGGTCCAGCGAGGCGCTCGAGGTGTTCGCGGGGCTGCGCGGCCGGCTGGCCGACCGACTGGGTGCGGACCCGTCCGCGCGGCTGATCGATCTCAACGCCACCATCCTGCGCGGCGATCAGGGCACCCGCGCGCAGGCCGGGGACGGCGTCGCGGGCGACGAACCCGAGCCCGCGGGTCGCATCTGCCGACCGTCATCGGGCTCCGGGCCGCGCCCAACCAGCTCCTGGGACGGAAGACCGACCTGGCCGCGCTCGAACTGCTCCTCGAGTCGTCGCGTGTGGTGACGGTCCTCGGACCCGGCGGCACCGGCAAGACCCGGGTGGCGCACGCGCTCGGTGGCGAGGTCTCGACGCGGATGCCGGTCGCGCTCGTCGAACTCGCCCCGTTGCGCAGCGGGGAGGACCTGATCGCCGCGATCAGCGGCACACTGGGGCTGAGCGAGGCCGACCTGGCTCCCGGTGGGCTCACCCGCACCCGCATACACGACGCACGCCAGCGGTTGCGGGACGCGTTGTCGACCCGACCGTCGCTGCTCATCCTAGACAACTGCGAGCACCTCATCGACGACGTCGCCGAGGTGGTGTCGGACCTGATCGCGGCGAGCCCGCACCTGACCGTCCTCGCCACCAGTCGCGCTCCGATGGCGATCACGGCGGAATCGGTGTACCCGTTGCCGCCGTTGGCGATCCATGAAGACGGATCGCCCGCGATCGAACTGTTCCGGGCGCGCGCCCTTGCCGTGCGGCCCTCGGTGCGTCTCGATCGCGGCGAGGTGGAGCGGCTCTGCCGGACTCTGGACGGTCTCCCGCTCGCGATCGAACTCGCCGCGGCGCGGGTCCGCACGCTGAGCGTCGAGGAGATCAACGCCCGACTCGTCGACCGTTTCGCGCTGCTGCGCTCGGGGACCGCACGTCGCCGGAAAGACACCGCACGCTGCGGGCCGTGATCGACTGGAGTTGGAACCTGCTCGAGGAGCCGGAGCGTGCAGCCCTGCGCCGGCTGTGCCGATTTCCCGGCGGTTTCACGTCCGAAGCCGCTCTCACGGTTGCGCAGTGGGGTGAGGTCGTCGACGTGGCCGACGCCCTCGAGGGGCCTGGTGAACCAGTCGATGCTGTCGGTCGTCGAACCGGCCGAGGGTGCCGACGCGGTGGCGTTGCGCTACCACATGCTCGAGACCGTCCGGGAGTTCGGCGAGGATCAGTCGGACGGTGACGAGACCGCCGAGGTGCGTGCCCGAACCGTCGCCTGGGCGGAGCATTTCTCTGAGAAGTGTTCCACGACTTCATGTCCGGTCGGCAGGTCGCGGCGGCGCATCGGGGGAGGCGGAGCACGACAACCTGCTCACCGTGCTGCGATTCGCACTGTCGGAGAAGCTGGTTCGCACCGCCTTGACGGTGTTCCCGGTGCTCGGTGGCATGTGGTCACTGAGGGGCGCGCACTCGGAGGTCTTCACGTGGACACCGCGCGTTCTCGAACTCGACGATTCGGGGCTGACCCCGAGGACGTCCCCGGCGATCACCTGGCGTCGACGTACATACTGGCCGGCGCTCACATGGCGATGGGAGGGAACCTGCGCACGGTCGCGATCGCTCGCACGCGTCTGCGTCGACTGCTCGCCACCCGCAGCGATCTCAGCGAGTCGTCGCGAGTCAACGCGACGCTGATGCTGGTGCCCGCTTCCGGGCGTGGCCTGCCGCGGGCGCTCGCGACGGCGGTCCGCTCCACTGATCCAGGGGCACGCAGTTCTGCGTTGATGGCGCGCTCCAACCTCCGGGAGAACAACGGCGACCTGTTCGGCTCGGAGTCCGACGCCCGACGGGCGCTCGACCTCGCCGAGCACTCCAACGACAGTTGGGGTCTGGCGATGGTGTGTCAGCACCTGGGCAGCCTGTGCGCGCAGTCCGCGCGGTACGACGACGCAGTCGACTACTACCGGCGTTCGGCGGACGGGTTGTGGGAACTGCACCTGTACGACGAGAGCCTGCAGGTGCGGGGCTTCATGGTGGCTGCGCTGGTCGGGGCCGGCCGGATCGCCGACGCCCGGGCCGAACTCGCGACGCTCGTCCCGATGTACTCGAACGGGCCGAGCAACAGAACGAACAACGAGGACACGCACAACCAGGCGTCGCTGTCGGCGAGCACCGCGGAAGCGGATCTGGCCGTCGGCGAGATGGATCGGGGGCTGGCGGAGTACCGGCGTGCGGTCGGGCACGCCGGCGGCCTCGTGGGCGAGTTTGCCGCCGATCCGTTCGAGATCATGGTGGCTGCGTCGGCTGTGGACGCGCACGTCCTCGCCGGGCGTCCGGAGGCGATCGCCGATCTCGCCGACCGGCTCGCGGTGGTGTCGAAGCTGCGGCTCGGTCCCCGCGGGTACCCGGATCTGCCGCAGACCGGTGCGGTGGCGTGCGCCGTCGCCGGTTACCGCATCACCACCGGAAGCGGTGCCGTCGAAGGAGCGCTGCGGCTCCTCGCTCTGGCGACGAGAGTGCGTGCACGACAGGACTATCCGTCGATGCGACTGGACCGTCACCTCGACGCCGCGCGCGCCGCGGTCGGCGACGACGCCGTCGCGGCGGCGCTGGCGTCCGTTCGGGGACGCCGCGCGCCGCCGCGCGTCACGAGATCCTCGACCTGCTCTCCACGACGGAGGACTGAGGCCGTCAGGTCTTGCGCATGTAGGTCCGCACCGTCAGCGGCGCCATGACCGCCACGATCAACGCGGCACCCAGCAGGGCCCACACCGCATGGATGCCGAAGTGCCCGTCGTTGGCGAGTTCGCGGACGGCGGTCACGAGATGCGAGACCGGGTTGACGTTCACGAACGCCTGCATCCAGCCCGGCATCGTGTCGGCCGGCACGAACGCGTTGGACATGAACGTCAGCGGGAACAGGATCATCATCGAGACACCCTGCACGGCAGACGCTTTGCTCATCAGCACACCCATGAGCGCGAAGATCCAGCTGATCGCGAACGCACACACCATGACCAGCAGCGCGGCGCACACGACGCCGACGACTCCGCCGCCCGGCCGGTAGCCCATCGCGATACCGACGATGAACGTGATGGTCGTCGCGATCAGGTATCGCACGATGTCGGCGATCAGTGCCCCGGACAGGGGCGCGATCCGGGCAATCGGCAGGGACTTGAACCGGTCGAACACGCCCTTGTCCATGTCCTCCCGCAGCTGGGTGCCGGTGACGATCGACGTCGTGATGACGGTCTGCACGAGGATGCCCGGGATGATGATCGGCAGGTACGACTGCACGTCCCCGGAGATCGCGCCACCGAAGATGTACGTGAACATGAACGTGAAGATGATCGGCTGGATCACCACGTCGAACAGCTGCTCGGGGTTGTGCTTGATCTTCAAGATGCCCCGGTAGGCCATCGTGAAGCTGTGAGCGACCGAGTCCCGCAGGCTGACCCGGTCGACGGCCTCGAGGGTCCGGGTGCCGGTGGTGGTTGCGGGCGAGGTGAGGGTGGTGGTCATGCGACGCTCCGTCCGGACTCGGCGGTGTCGTGCCCGGTGATGGTGAGGAAGACCTCGTCGAGGCTCGGCTTCGAGACCGTGATCTCGTCGACTGCGATCGACAGATCCCGCAGTCGCACAAGCAGATCCGCGGTGATCGACGGATCGGACAGCGGCGCGGTGATGCGGCCGGACTCGGGGGTGATGGTGGCCGGGACGCCCAGCATCGACGAGATCACGTCGCGGGCCTCGTCGGTCCGCGCGCGGTCGGCGAGGGTCAGTTGCACGGCGGACACCCCGACCGACGCCTTGAGTTCGTCGGAGGTGCCGTCCGCGATGACCCTGCCGCGATCGATCACCGCGATCCGGTCGGCCAGTTGGTCGGCCTCGTCGAGGTACTGAGTCGTGAGCAGCACCGTCGAGCCCTCGGCGACGAGGCGCCGGATGGTGTCCCACATCTGTGCACGGGTGCGCGGATCGAGCCCGGTGGTGGGCTCGTCGAGGAACAGCAGTGGGGACGCGCGATCAGGCTGGCCGCGAGGTCCAGACGTCGGCGCATGCCGCCGGAGAAGTTCTTCAGCGGCTTCGACGCCGCCTCGGTCAGGGCGAACTCTTCGAGGAGTTCGGCGGCCTTGCGCTTCGCATCGGCGCGGCCCAGGCCGAGGAGCCGCGAGAAGATCACGAGATTCTCTGTGGCGGTGAGATCTTCGTCGACCGACGCGTACTGTCCGGTGACACCGACGAGGGAACGGACCGCCGTCGATTCGCGGACGACATCGCGGCCGAAGATCCGGGCCTCGCCGCCGTCGGGCCGCAGCAGCGTCGCGAGCATGCGGACCGTTGTGGTCTTGCCGGCGCCGTTGGGGCCGAGGACGCCGTACACCGAGCCGGTGGGCACGGTGAGGCTCACGCCGTCGACCGCGCGCTGCTGCCCGAACGTCTTGACGAGCCCGACGGCTTCGATCGCCGGGGGTGAGGTGTCGAGGTTCATGGCCTCATCCTGACGTGTCCCGCTTACACGGGTCTTGCAGCGCTCTTGCACCGCGTGAGGCGGAGACATGCACCGGGGCCGTGGTGCAGGCACCGCGGCCCCGGGTCTTTCAGGAGGGTTCGTGTTACTTCAGCAGGCCACCGGCGAGACCGCCGAGCAGATCGCCGAGGTCGGGATGATGTCGCCGAGGCTGCCGGTCACGGTGCCGAGGCTGCCGAAAACCCCACCGATGGGGACGATCTGCGGCTCACCGAGAACCGGTGTGGGGCTCGTCAGCGAGATGCACGCACCGACGAAGGCGTATACGCCGTCGGCGAGCGCGCCCGTCGTGTACGACTTGGTGGCGCCCGCGGGAACAGCGTCGAGACCGCTGGTCCACGCGACGAAGCCGGGCTCGAACAGCTTGGTCGGATCGTCGAGAGCCTTCGGCACCTTCGCCGAGTCGATGGCCACCGCGCCGCACGTGCTGGTCGGGTAGCCGACGTTCGGGTTCTGGACCGTGACACCGACGACATTGCCGTCGGCCGCGGTGGTCAGGACCGGTCCCGCGAAGTCCTGGGAAGGGGCGGCCGACGCGATCGCGGGGCCGGTGAGCAGTGCGGCGGCGGCAATCGCGGCGGCGGCGGTGGAGCGGGTGAGGACGGTTGCGGAGCGTGCGCGCATGGTCGTGTCCTTTCAGCGGTGGGAAGCGGATCTCCGCCGTGGTTCGCGGGCGAACGCGGACGGGGATCACCCGCGGAAGGCACGGCGTCGGATGCGCCTGGTGCAACGGGAATCGTGAAAGGGAAAGATGCGCGGCGACCCGGACATCCCCGACCAACAGCCGGGCCGCCGCGCACGATCTGGGGAGTTACCTGGCCTGTGAGGAGCCGGCCGAGATGGCCTTGATCAGGCCGTCGATGTTCCCACTGTCGAGAAAGTCGAGCAGGTTCTTCAGAGCGCCGTTCTCGAGGCTGCCGAACATTGCGTTCGCGGGCAGGCTGACGATCTTCGGCTGGCTCACGGCAGGAGCGCCGGACGCCGAGGTGCACTCGCCGATCACGGCGTACACGCCATCGTTGAAATCGGGGGTGGTGAACTCCTTGGTGCTCGCGGCACCGACGCGCTCCTTGGTCTTGACCTTCCATGCCGCGAAGCCCGGCTCGAGGAGCTTGGAGGGGTCCTTCTCGAGCTCGGAGAGCCTGGAGGCGACGATCGCGTAGGCGCCGCACGTCGTGGCGGCGTCGGTGTTGGTGTTCTCCACGGTGACCGTGATGGCGTGTGCGTCGGCGGACGCGGTGATCTTGGGCGCCGAGACGGCGGGCGCGGCGGTGGCGAGAGCCGGGACGGCGAGAGCCGACGCGGCCGCGATGGCGACGCCACTCACCGTGCGGGCGAGCGTCTTCCGGGTACGCATATGCATGAACAACCCCTCATTCGTGGAAAGTCTTGCTGACGGATGAGTGATCGCGGTGTCTTGTCCCCGACAACCAAGATCACTTGCGTGAAGCGTCAAGGCTGGGTCAACTTCGCGCAAGGCGAATCTCCGGGAAAGGTAAGGGGCGGACTTTGCCGAGAGACCCGGATCCGACATCCCTACCGGTCGGTAACGGAATTGAACAGCGGAAACCGCTCTGTCTGAAGCGGATTGGCCCGTTCTATAACGATTCCATTTCGAAGGTCACGGATCGAAGAATATTCAATTGCTTGTTCAACTACCTGCGGGTGTCGGCTTGTCCGCCGGGCTCGAGCCACGACGTTCGCAGCGCGGTCCGGTCGGTCTTGCCCGGGCCGCGCAGGGGGAGCGCGTCGAGCAGTCGGATCTCGCGCGGCGCCGCGGTGGCGTCGAGCGCGGCGCGGACATGGTCGCCCAATTCCGCGGCGGTGGGCGCGAATCCGTCGGCGGGGACGATCGCGGCGACCACGCGCTGGCCCAGGCGATCGTCGGGTACCCCGAGCACGGCGCACTCGCGCACCCCCGGGTGCTCGAGGAGCACCGACTCGACCACCTGCGGCACGACCGTGAGGCCCCCGGTGGTGATCGCCTCGTCGAGCCTGCCGCTCATCGTGAGGACACCGTCCGACAGGGTGCCGGCGTCGTCGGTGCGGAACCAGCCGGGTTCGGCGAAGGCCGGATGTCCGGGCAGGCCGCGGTAGCCCGACGCGATCATCGCCCCGCCCAGCAGGACGCGGGAGTCGTCGGCGATCCGGACGGTCGCGCCGTCGAGGGGGACGCCGTCGTAGACGCACCCGCCGCACGTCTCGCTCATCCCGTACGTACGCACCACCGGGATGCCCGCGTCCAGTGCGCGGCGCAGCGGCGGCGCCGGCGTGGCCGCACCGCCGAGCAGGACCGCGTCGAGCGTCGCCAGCGCGTCCGTCGCGCCCGGGTGGTCGAGGGCTTTCACCAGCTGCGTGGGCACCAGCGACGTGTACCGGCGGGGTCCGGTCATCGCGGCCACAGCGGCCGGCAGGTCGCCGGATCGAAGCCCGCGGTGACGTCGACGACGACGGGCGTCCGACCGGCGAGCAGGCTGCGCAGCAGCACCTGCATGCCGGCGATGTGGTGCGCGGGCAGGGCCAGCAGCCACGAACCGGGACCGCCGACACGACGATGCGTCGCCTCACCGCTCGCGCGCAGCGCGCGCGAGGTGAGCATCGCGCCCTTGGGCACCCCGGTGGTTCCCGACGTCGCCACCACGAGCGCGACGTCCTCGGCGTCGGCCACGTCGTCGATCGGCTCGTCCGGGTGCAGCGCGCGCGTGAGCCGGGCGATCTCCTTCGGGTCGCCCTCGGGCACCGGCAGGAGCGGCGGGCCGCTGCCGTCCAGTACTCGCTCGAGTGTCGGAAGGACCGAGGTCACCGCGGTGCCGGCCGGGATCGGAAGGGTGTGCAGGAGCGCGCTCACCCATCGATGGTTTCACGGCCAGGGCGGCAGGTTCGCGGCGGTCAGGGGCGGGGCGGGCCGGCCAGTGGCCAGCCGCCCGCGGACAAGTGGGACTGCACCCGGTCGACGTCGGATTCGAGCGGCATCTCGTTCGTGATCTTGGTGATCAGCACCTGGATGTCGGTCTTCGAGATCGGCAGGTCGCCGTGCTCGACCAGGGCGGCGGTGACGAGGTCGGCCTCTTCCTCGGACAGCCGTCGGGTGAGGAGCGCGAAGAGAGGGACGTAGTCCTGCTCGGGGACGCCGTTGGGATATCCGGCGCGTAGCCAATCGATGATCGAGGAGAGAAACGGAGGCAGGCTCAATGATGCTCCTGAACTCGGTCCGTCAGCTCTGGGCGTCCGGGGCTTCCTGGTAGTCACCGGCAACTGCGTAGGCGTCGTCGCCGACGACGGGCCACCCGCCCGCGACGAGCCGTTCCGTGACCCGGGTGATGTCTTCCTCGGTGGGTTCCTCGTGGATGACCCCCGCGATGATGTTCTTGAGCGCGTCGTAGTCGACGTGCCGATCGGGATGCTCGTGTGCGGTCGCGATGGACAGGTCGACGATCTGGCCGATCTCCTCGTCGGTCAGTCGGCGTCCGAGCACGGCGAGCAGTGCGAAGTGGTCCTTGGTCGGAATTCCCTCCGGGTAGCCGGCGCGGAGCCAATCGAGTACCGAACGGAGCGAATACTTGCTGTTCACGGATGCGATCACTTTCACGAAGGGAGCGGGGGTGCGGGTCTGGTAGGGACCCCGCTCAGAAGACGTGGATGCCGAAGCTACTGGCCAGGAAGTTCTGCATCAGCATCAGTATCCCAGCGATGATCGCGATCAGCACCACGGCGAAGCACAGGGCCGCGCCGATCTTGCCCGCGGTGGACGCCGTGGTCGTCCCGTCCGCGTTGGTCCGTGCACCCACGGACAGGCTCTTGAGGCCCAGGGCGAAGATCGCCGGCAGGCCCGCACCGAAGAGCAGTCCCACGAGGACGACCTGCCACAGCGAGTTGGCGGTCTGCGTCAGTAGATCCATCGGTCGTCTCCTCTCAGGTGGCGCTGGTCGTGGTGGCGGTGGCGGTCTGGTCTGCGTCGACCTCGAGGTCGGCTCCGGCGGTCGGGGCCGCGGGAGCGTTCTCCGTCGCCGGCGCCAATCCGCCGTCCCACTCGTCGTTGACGTTGCTCGGGTCGATCGGCTCACGGCGTGAGCGCATGTACATGAAGCCGGACAGCACCACCAGCAGGGCGAACACGACCAGGACGCCGGGCAGTCCACCGATCACATGGGCCAGTCCCCAGCAGACGGCGCCGACGATGCCCGCCGAGGGCAGTGTGATCAGCCAGGCGACGGCCATGCGACCGGCCACGCCCCAGCGGACCTCGGCCCCCTTCCGGCCCAGGCCGGTGCCCATGATCGATCCGGTGGCGACGTGCGTGGTCGACAGCGGCAGGCCCAGGTGGCTCGAGGTCAGGATGATCGCGGCCGACGACGACTCGGCGGCCATGCCCTGCGGCGCGGAGATCTCGACGAGGCCCTTGCCGAGCGTGCGGATGATGCGCCAACCACCGAGGTAGGTGCCGAGCGCGATCGCGACGGCGCAGCTGAGCTTGACCCAGAACGGCATCTCGGCGTCCGCGGAGATCGATCCGTGCGCGACGAGCGCCAGGAAGATCACGCCCATCGTCTTCTGGGCGTCGTTGGTGCCGTGGGCGAGGGAGACGAGCGACGCCGTGCCGACCTGGCCGATGCGGAAGCCCTTGCTCTTGGTGTCGTCGGGAATGTCCCGGGTGATGCGGTAGATGAGCTTGGTGCCGACGGTCGCGACCAGCGCGGCGACCACGGGGGCCAGCAGCGCCGGGATGATCACCTTGCCGAGCACGCCGCCCCACTCGACACCGTTCATGCCGATCGAGGCGATGGCGGCGCCGATCAGGCCGCCGAAGAGTGCGTGCGACGAGCTGGACGGCAAGCCGAACAGCCAGGTCGCGAGATTCCACAGAATTCCGCCCACAAGGCCGGCGAAAACGATCAGCAACAGCGCTTCGCCGCTGACGGTCCCGAGGTTGACCACGCCCTTCGCGACGGTGGCAGCGACTTCGACGGAGAGAAACGCGCCGATCAGGTTGAGGGTTGCAGAGAGTGCCACTGCGACCTTCGGTCGGAGTGCGCCGGTGGCGATGGAGGTGGCCATCGCGTTCCCGGTGTCGTGGAAGCCGTTCGTGAAGTCGAAAGCGAGGGCAGTGACGACCACTACCAAGAGAACGACGAGCTCTGCGGTCACAAGCGAATTGTGCGTATCGAACGCGTAAAAGTACAGCGAGCATCCGGTGAATCGACGGTGCTCTGGGTCTCATCTTCCCATCACCTCGCACGACGGTTCCGTCGGTGTGTGGACACTCACGTTTTCCAGGGGGTGTGTCGACCATCACTGGGTTGTCTCACTCACCGGGACCGGCGTCCGGGGCGGGGTGTGATGCTCGTTACGGTCCTCGCCACCGGGAGCGCAGCCTCACGGTGAGTGGAGCTCGGGAAGGTCGGTGGCGGGATGTCGGGCAGCGGTCGGGGTGAGCTGTCCCTCCCATTCTTTACCTAAAGAAAGCACTTGCTTTACCTAGTTTTTGCGCGACCTCCGGTTCGGCGCGCTGGCGTGGTCATCGCCGCAGGTCCGGACTGGTTTCGATCTGTTGGTTCGACCCCGGCCCGGTCTCGGGCACTGAGAAGGAGATACACCGACCGTGAAGAGAAACAAGACTGCCAAGCTGGTCGTGGCGCTCGCCGCGACCGCGGCCCTGGTCTCGGCCTGCGGCGGCGACCGCGGCGGCGACGCCGTCGTGCCGGGCACCGGGTCGAGCGACGCGCAGGCGTCGTCGTCCACCTCCGTCGACAAGTTCGGCACCCTCGCCTCCCCCTGCGGCAAGGGCGACGCCAAGGGCGCGACGGACCAGGGCGTGTCCGACACCGAGATCAAGATCGGCTACGGCGACGACCGCGGCTTCGCCAAGAGCCCGGGCCTCAACAAGGAGATGTCCGACGCCGTCTCCGCGATGATCGACTGGTGCAACGAGCAGGGCGGCATCAACGGCCGCAAGATCGTCGGCACCGACTACGACGCCGCGATGACGCAGGCGAACTCCGTCATGCAGGACGCGTGCCGCACCCAGTTCATGATGGTCGGCCACGGCTTCGCGATGGACCAGACGTCCGAGCAGACGCGCGTCGCGTGCAACATGGCCGCGGTTCCCGGCTTCACCGTCTCCCCGGACGCCGCCAACGGCCCCATGACCTACCAGGGCGTGCCGTTCCCCGTCGACATCGCAAATGCCTCGGCGTGGTTCCAGATGGGGGAAATGCACCCGATCTCAAGAACGACTTCGCGCTCGTCGGCTCGACGATGCCGACCATCATCACGTCGCTCACCAAGACCAAGTCGATGGCCGAGGCCGCCGGCTTCAAGCTCAAGGACTGCGGCGTCACCCTCAACTACGAGGGCGAGGCCAGCTACGTCCCGTTCGCGGAGAAGGTCAAGGCCTGCGGCGCCAAGGGCCTGTGGACCTCGCGCTCGCCGGTCCCGGCCGAGTTCAACTTCTTCAAGGCCGTCGATCAGGTCGGCATCGATCCGATCATCCTCGGTGAGGCCACCTGGTACGGCAACGCGGTCCAGTCGTTCAACAAGGACAGCGGTCTGCTCGACAACCTCAATGCCGGCATGACCTTCCAGATGCTCGAGAACGACAAGAACGCGGCGGTCAAGCAGTACAAGGACCTGGTCACGGCCAAGGGCGGCAAGACCGCGCTGCTCGGCATGCAGTCCACCTCCTCGTTCCTGCTGTGGGCCACCGCGGCCAAGGAGTGCGGCTCGGACCTGACCCGTCAGTGCATGATCACCGAGCTGTCCAAGATCCACGAGTGGGACGGCGGCGGCCTCCACGCCGCGAGCGACCCGGGCAAGAACATCCCCGCACAGTGCGGCCTGGTGGTCTCGATCAAGGGCGCCGACTACTCGCAGGCGTTCCCCACCACGGCCGGTGAGTTCAAGTGCGACCCGCAGTACCTGGTCAAGACGGATCCGTCGACGTGGGGCACCGAACTCAACGCGGACCGCATCTCCACCAAGTACCTGAACCCGAACGTGATCACGCCCAAGGCCTGATCCAGGGCCGGACGGTCGACACCCACAGGTTCTCGACCGCGCGGCAGTTTCGATCCGACCGATGAATGCGGCGCCCCGGGCCACCCGCTCCGGGGCGCCGCGTCCATCCCGACTGGAGTTCTTCAGAAGGTTTCCAGATGGACACATTCGTGACGTTCACGATCCTGGGTCTCGTCCTGGGTTCGGTGTACGCAATCGCCGCCTCCGGGCTGGTGCTCACCTACAACACGTCCGGCATCTTCAACTTCGCGCACGGCGCGCAGGCGATGCTCGGCGCCTTCCTCTACTGGCAGCTGAAGTACGGCTGGGATCTGCCGACGCCGGTGGCGGTGGTCATCACCGTCGGCGTGGCCGGGCCGCTCATGGGCCTGCTGCTGTACGCCCTGATCATGCGCGGTCTCCGTGACACCGCCGAGGTCGCCAAGATCGTCGTCACGGTGTCGATCATGCTCGGCATGCTCGCGCTCTCCCAGTGGTTCTGGCATCCCGAGGATCCCCGAACCATGAAGATGTTCTTCGGCGACGAGAGTCGGTTCTCGTTCTTCGGGGCCACGATCCACACGCACGAGATCATCTGCCTGGTCGCCGCGGTCCTCATCGCCGTCGGCCTGCGCTTCCTGTTCACCCGCACCCGCGTCGGTGTCTCGATGCGTGGTGTCGTCGACGACCCCGACCTGCTGCGCCTCAACGGGCACAACCCCGAGCGCATCGCCGCGTTCTCGTGGGCGCTCGGATCCACCCTGGCCGTCGTCGCGGGCATCCTCGTCACCCCGATCAGCGGTGGCACCCTCGAGGCGAACATGCTCACCCTGCTGGTGATCGACGCGTTCGCCGCCGCCATGTTCGGCCGCCTGCGCAGCATCCCGCGCACGTTCGTCGGCGCGATCGTCCTCGGCCTCGCCGGTACCTACGTGCTCGGTTACTTCCCGGCCGAGTGGACGTGGACCTCCAACTTTCGCGTCTCGCTGCCGATGATCGCGCTGTTCGTCGTCCTCATCGTGCTGCCGCAGGACCGCCTGCGGGGCACGGCCGTCCGCACTCGCGAGCGCTACTCCGTCCCGTCGGTCCGCAAGGCCGTGGCGTGGGGCGTCGCGTTGATCGTGATCGTCTATCTGATCCGTCTGCTCATGGTCGAGTCCGCGATCACCACCCTCACCCTGGGTGTCTCGTTCGCGATCATCGCGCTGTCGCTGACGCTGCTCACCGGGTACGCCGGTGAGATGAACCTGGCGTCGGTGTCGTTCGGCGCCATCTCCACGATCGTCGCGTTCCACTTCGGTATCTCCGGAACCGGACTCGCGGCCCGCCTGAACATCTGGGGCCTGATCCTCGGAACGCTCGCGGCCGCGGTCATCGGTGGTCTCGTCGCACTCCCGGCGCTGCGCCTGCGCGGCCTGTACCTGGCGCTCGCGACGATGGCTTTCGGCGTGTTCCTCAGCAACATGGTGTTGCGCGACGCCACCGAGCACGAACTGTTCGGCGTCAAGTTCTCGATCTTCACCGGCGGCTCGCTCGTGATCCCGCCGCTCGAGATCGGACCGCTGGACCTGAGCAACCAGACGGCCTTCCTCATGACAGCCACCTCGTTGTTCGTCGTACTGGCCATCGGCGTCATCGCACTGCGCAACAGCGGCTACGGCCGCCGCCTCGCCGCGATGAAGGACAGCCCGGCGGCGTCGGCGATGCTCGGACAGAACCTCGTCAAGCTCAAGCTCAGCGTCTTCATGCTCTCCGCCGGCATCGCCGGACTCGGCGGCATCCTGATGTCGAGCGCGATCGGCGCGGTCTCCAACGAGAACTTCTCGATCATGATCAGCCTCACGATCCTCATGCTCACCGTCGTCGCGGGGATCGGCTACGTCACCGGCGCCTTCTTCGGCGGGATCATGGCCGGCGTCGGTTTCGCGGTGATCATGGTGTCGTTCAACAACCTTGCCTCCGGACAGCCCGAGCTCGAGGGGCTGTGGACCTTCATGGGTCACCTCGCCGCCGTCAGCCCCGCGCTCATCGGTATGGGCGTCGGCAAGAACCCGTCCGGTTCGGTGCACGACGTCATCGAGGGGTACCGCCGCCTGCGGAACGCCAAGCCCGTGCTCATCGGCGGCGCCGCGGTCGTGGCCCTCGCCTACGTCCTGGCACTGACCGGCGTTCTCGGCAACTGGTGGTTCGCGACCATCGCGATCGTGACCGGGTTCATGCTCCCGGTCGTCGGCCAGATGGTCATGCCGGAAGCGGTGCTGGGCAAGGAAGTCGCAGCGGCCGCGAAGGGCGTCCCGCCCGAGGAGATCGGGATCGACGAGCCGTACACCGAGGAGAGCCTCGCGGCCCTCGACCGCGAGCTGGGGCTGCCCGCCGTCGTCACGGCCCACACCGTGGCCGCGACGGAGCAGTTCGCCGACGAGTCCAAGGAGCTGAGTGTCCATGCCTGACACCCCCATCCTCGAAACACGCGGGATCACGGTCCGTTTCGGCGGTCACGTGGCCGTCAACGACGTGAGCATCACCGTCGAGCGCGGTGCGATCACCGGACTGATCGGACCGAACGGCGCAGGCAAGACCACGCTGTTCAACACCATCACCGGCCTTCAGAAGCCGGCGTCGGGCAGGATCCTGCTCGACGGCCAGGACGTCACGCGACTCTCGCCCGCCAAGCGTGCGAACAAGGGACTGGCCCGCACGTTCCAGCGGCTCGAGCTGTTCCTGTCGCTGTCGGTGCGGGACAACATTCGCGTCGCCGGCGACATCCACAAGGCGAACACCCGCAGCCGGATCGACGTGGACGCCGAGACCGATCGGATCCTCGAGCTCACCAAGCTCACGGACGTCGCCGACAAGGACGTCTCGGAGATCCCCACCGGACGGGCCCGTGTCGTCGAGGCGGCACGAGCCCTGATGACGTCGCCGCGGTTGCTGCTGCTCGACGAGCCGGCGTCCGGTCAGACCGAGCAGGAGACCGAGGACTTCGCGGAACTGCTGCAGCAACTCGCCGCGGACGGCCTCGCGATCTGCCTCGTCGAGCACGACATCCCGCTGGTGATGAAGCTGTGCAAGCACATTCACGTGCTCGACTACGGCGCCGTCCTCGCGTCGGGCAGCCCGGATCAGGTCCGGGACGACCCGGCGGTGATCGCCGCCTACATCGGCACCGCAGAGGAGGCAGTGTGATGTCGACCGTGACTGCGAACACGGCGGAAGCGTCGGTCGGGCCGGACGAACCCACCCCGCTGCTCGAATTAGCCGGAGTCCGAGCGGGTTACGGCCCCATCGAGGTCCTGCACGGCGTCGATCTGGCGCTGCAGCCGGGCACCGTCATGGCCCTGCTCGGCCCCAACGGCGGCGGCAAGACCAGCACGCTGAAGATCTGCTCCGGCATCCTGCCGGTCACCGACGGCGAGCTGCGGATGGCCGGCCGGCGCGTCAACGGCGCCGAGGCGTCGGAGCTGGCGAAGCTCGGCGTGTGCTCGATCCCCGAGGGACGCGGCATCTTCGCCAACCTCACGGTGCACGAAAACCTCTGGGTCGCCACCGGAACGGGGTCGAACCTCGCGAAGCTCGAGGAGGTCGCCTACACCCGGTTCCCGATCCTCGGCAAGCGCAAGAACCAGCTCGCGGGCTCCATGTCCGGTGGCGAGCAGCAGATGCTGGCGCTGTCCCGAGCCCTCGGCACCGCCCCGACCGTGCTGCTGCTCGACGAGCTGTCGATGGGCCTGGCGCCGCGCATCGTCTCCCAGATGTACGACATCGTCGGCCAGTTGGTCGAGGAGGGTCTGACCATCCTGGTGGCCGAGCAGTTCGCCCGCGCCGTGCTGCCGATCGCCGATCGTGCGGCACTCATGCTCCACGGACGAGTGGTCCGCGTCGGGGCGCCCGACGAAATCGAGAACGACCTTTCCAACAGCTACCTAGGAGGATGACGATGACCACTCTCGCAGATGAGCGTCGCGCCCAGTTCAAGACCGACGTCGCCGAGCTCAAGCTCAAGACTGGCCAGTCCCGCGGTGACGGCGCCGCCCGCGTCGGCGGCCTGATCCTGATGATCGTCGGTGCCGTCGCGGCCTTCGTCGTCTACATCTCGTCCCTGACCCTCAACGATCTGCGCGACATCACGTCGTACCAGATCCTGGCCACCGCATTCCTCGCGGTGACGGTGATCGGTGCCGCGCTGTACCTCGCCGGTGCGGTCGCCAAGGTGCTGCGGCTGTGGCTGCTGCGTCAGCTGCACGAGGGCCAGGCGCAGGCCGACCAGATCGCGGCCGCGCTGTCGAAGTAGCCGACACAACGGCGGCCGGGCACCCTATTCGGTGCCCGGCCGCCGGCGTTCGTTCGGTGCGTCAGCGCAGGTCGCGGCGGATCGGATGGTCCTCGGGGATCTGCACCAGCACGATCGAGACGTCGTCCGGGTCCGCGATCCACATCTCGTGCAGCCCCCACGGTTCCTGGCGGGCCTCGCGCACGATCGGCACCTCGGATCGGATCAGCTCGGCCTGGACGTCCGCGAGGTTCCGCACCTGCATCCACAGCGCGCCGGCGAACGGCGACTCGAGGTCGGTGCCACCGTGCGACGTCAGCTCGATCAGTCCCTGCCCGGCGAAGAACACCGTCCCGCCGGGATATTCACGCGCAATGGCGAGCCCGAGAACGTCGCGGTAGAACGACAACGTCACCTCGTAGTCCCGGGGGCGCAGAATCGTCCTGCTGCTCAGTATCTCCACGTCTTCGCTCTCCTCCTGTGTCACACGTCGCGAGTCACTGCTCCGGGGCGGGTCGCGCCTCGTGGCCCGCGCGGCCCCGCGTGCGGCGGGCTTCCTTCATCTCGGCTTCGTACAGGTGCCGGCGCCCACGGAGCAGCGTTCCGCGGATCGCCTTCTCGTGTTCGCGGAACTCGGACCAGTAGCCGTCGTCGAACTCCTCGACGATCTGGAACGTCCACCGGCCCTCGAGGACGTTGCGGCCCACCATCGACGTCAGCAACCGGTCCGCGCTCGCGGGATGCCCGGACCTGATCAGCAACTCGACCGCCTCGCCGAGCTGCCGATCCGCCCGGCCCATCAACTGGTGGAAGGCGTAGAGGTGGCCGCGCGCCTGCTCGACGGTCTCGAGGGCCTCGGACAGCTTGCCCACGGCTTCCACAGTCGCGTCGGTGACCCGTCCGGGCGGCGGTGCTCCGGCGCGGGCTGCTCGCGGTCGACGGTCATGGATCCAGTGTGCCTGGTGGGTCGGGTACTCGTCGTGCGGATCTACTCCGGCGATGTCGCGTTCGAGTCCGACGGATGCGGTACGTGGACGCGTCTGCCCGACCCGCCGGCGCCGCCGGCTCCGCTGCCGCTGCCGATTCCGCCGGAGTTCGTCGGTCCCGCGATCGCGGCCGGCGTCGGCAGTGCCCTCGTCGGATCGATGGTCATGCCGTACGCGATGCCGATGCTCGCGTTCGGGTCGATGGAGCTGGCTGCCGGATCGTCGGACGGCACCGCATCGTCGGGTTCAGTGGAAGCCGCACCGGGCGTTGACGGCGGGTTTGCCCAGTTCGTCAACATGCCTACGCCCTAACTGGCGGACCTTCGGATCGTGAAGGATTCGTGCCGGGTGCCGGGACGAATCCTTCACGACCGCCAGTCGGAGCCGACGCGTCATTGGACGGTCCGAAGCAGATCCGTGCCGTCGAGCGCCTCCAACGACAGTGTCCGGTACCCGTGCTCGTCGAACAGCACGGTGATCCGGTCGGATTCGGCGCGCATCACCACGCCACCGCCCCACGCCCGGTGCGTCACCCGGGTGTCGACCGGGAACGGCGGCCGATCGGACGTCGTTGGCGCGCTGCGGTTCTCGTCGCAGCGGTCACAGTTGCCGCACGGACCATCGGGGTGCTCGCCGAAGTACTCGAGCAGGAACCGGCGGCGGCAACCCCGGCTCTCGGCGTAACCGCGCATCATCTCGACGCGGGAACGGTCCATCCGACGGTCGACGGTCGCTACGTGCAGCGCCGCCGCCACGGCGTCGGCGTCGGTCACACCGAACGACGCGATGCCCGACGACCCGTCGCGGATCACGTCCGCACGGGCCAGGAGATTGATCGCGTTCGTCACGGTTCGCGACCGCAGGCCCGTCCGGGATCGCAACTCGCGCAGCGGGATCGGTTCCGCCGGGATCGCCCGATATATCCGGAGCAACGCGTCCTCGCGGGGGTGGGTCGCCGCGAAGAAGGTGCGCAGCGCCAGATCCTCCGGACGGTAGAACAGCACCGCGAGCGCGTCCGCGCCGTCGCGGCCCGCCCGGCCGATCTGCTGGTAGTAGTCATCGAGCGAATCCGGCACGGACTCGTGTAGCACGAATCGGACGTCGGGCTTGTCGATGCCGAGCCCGAACGCCGATGTCGCCACCACGACGTCGAACCGGCCGTCCAGAAAACCCTCGTGGACGCGGCCGCGGTCCGCCCCACGCATCCCGCCGTGGTACGCCGCCGTGCGCAGCCCGGCGTCGGCCAGCCACCGGGCGTACTGCAGCGTCGCCGCGCGGGTGGACACGTACAGCAGCCCGGTACCCGACATCTGCCGCGCCCGCGCCAGCAGCGCGCGTCTCTTGTCCTTCGCGGTGGTGCACCGCTGCACCTCGAGACGGATGTTCGGCCGGTCGAAGCCACCCACCACGACGAGCGGGTCGCGCATCCGCAACTGCGTGACGATCTCCTCGCGCACCGGCGGCGACGCCGTCGCGGTGAGCGCGAGGACCGGGGGATGGCCGAGCCGGTCGATAGCGGCGCCGAGTCGCAGGTAGTCGGGACGGAAGTCGTGACCCCACGCGCTGATGCAGTGCGCCTCGTCCACCACGACCAGCGAGACGTCCGACGCCGCCAGTCGCGCCAGCGTCGTCTCGTTCGCGAGCTGTTCGGGGGAGAGAAACACGTATTCGGCGCCGGCCTGCTCGACGATCCGCCAGGCCTCCGCCGTCCGCCGCGGTCCGAGGGTCGAGTTCACCGCCAGCGCGATAGGCGCGTCGTCGGCGGTCTCGATGCCCGACACCTGGTCGTGTTCTAGGGCGATGAGCGGCGAGATCACCAGCGTCATGCCCACGCGCAGTGCCGCCGTCACCTGGTAGACGGCGGACTTGCCATAGCCCGTGGGCATCGCGGCCACCACGTCGCGACCGTCGAGGATCGGTGCCATCGCCTCGAGCTGGCCGGGTTTGAGCCGCTCCCAGCCGAAGTCCTCGCGCGCCACGCGGAGCAGGTCGTCGGTCCGGTCGTGATCGTGAAGGATTCGGGTCGGTGTCCGGGACGGATCCTTCACGATCCCGCCCGTGCGCGACGAACCAGTTCCGGGCGTGGTCGGCGACGATGTCGAGGGTGCCGGGCTCCTCGAACAGATGCGTGGCGCCGGGACGATCACCAGTTCGTGCTCGCACTCGAGCAGCTTCGCGGCCTGCCGGTTCAGCTCGATCACCGTGGTGTCGAGCGAGCCGACGAGCAGCAGCGTCGGCGCCTGCACCGCCGACAGCCGCGACCCGGCCAGGTCGGGGCGCCCCCGCGGGAGACGATCGCGGCTATGTCGGCGTCGCGGGCGGCGGCCGCGTGCAGGGCCGCCGCCGCACCCGTGCTCGCCCCGAAATACGCGATCGACGGCGCCCGCTCCCGCAGCTGCGCGGTGACCTCCGTGAGCCGCGCCGACAGCAGCGGGATGTCGAACACCAGTCGGCGGTCGCCCTCCTCGTCGGGGGCGAGCAGGTCGAACAGCAGCGTGCCCAGGCCGACGTCCTGCAGGAGTTCGGCAACGTAGCGGTTGCGGGACTGAACCGGCCGCTGCCGCTGCCGTGCGCGAACACGACCACTGGCAGGTCGCCGGCCGGGTCGGTCAGCGAGCCGGACAGGTGGACGCCGTCGACCGCGAACTTCGTCTCGGTGCTCACCTGTCCATTGCACACCCGATCGCGGGGCCGCCCAAGAGGAATCGGCCGAAGATCGATCCAGGGTCAGCCGCCGGCGAGGGCGCGGTCGGTGAGCGCGGCGACGACGGGGAGAGCGCCTGCGCGTGCTCGATCGTGAGGTGATTGTCGTCGCGGAACACCAGGTCGTTGCCCACGATGACCGGGCACCGGTCGGCGGTGCAGAACAGGTCGGTGAGGTCGGCGTACTGCCCACCGCCGGCCGTGGTGGCCGCGGCCTCGGCCGCGATGCCGGACGCGTTCATCGCCGCCGCCCGATCCGGCGAGCAGGCCGTCGCATCGTCGAGGTGCGCGGACAGAGCACGTCGGCACCACCCCGTGCGGATCGGGCACCGGCCCGAGGACCAGCACGTTCGCCCCGGTGGCCCGCAGCTGCGCCACCATGCGGGTCAGGCTGTCCAGCCATTCGGGGCCGTACATGGTGAAGCCGAAGTCGCCGCCGTACCGGCGCGACATGCTCAGCACGATCAGCCGAGGGTGCTCGGCCTGCAACCGGGCGACGACCTCGCCCCGCCACTGCTCGCACTCGGTGTACTCGCGTCCCAGGTAGGGGCTGGTCAGCGACAGATCCAGCAGCGGACAGGTGACCTTGCCCATGGTCTCCAACCGCCAGTGCCGCTGCTCGGCGACCGGCTCCAACGCCGGGCTCCACATCGCGCCGTGCGAGTCGCCGACCAGCGCGACCGTCGTGGGCGAGGCGGTGTCGCCCGACGCGCACTCGCTCTGCCCCACCTCGAGCCACGAGCGTACGCAGCCGTTCACGAACACCTCGGGCACGCTGGCCGACGCGTCGGCCAGCGGCGGGTCCAGATTCGACGGGACGGCGCCCAGCCCGGCCGACGCCGTCACCGCGGCCTGCACCTGCGCGGTCAGCTCCCGCACCGCGACGTCGTGCGGGTCGGCGGTGGGGGCGGGGTCCTGCGTCGGCGCGGTCACCGTCAACGCCGCGGCCGCCTCCCCGTGGCCGACCGGGACCGGACGCAGCATCAGCAGCACCAGGCAGGCACAGACGGCGACCGCGGTGACGACCCCGCCGAGTGCGAGGCTGCGGGCGGCCGAGCGGCGCAGCGGAGCCGCGAACCGGACCGGGTTCTCCAGCAGCTTCAGTGTGAGCACGGCGAGCGTGGCCGCCACCGCGACCGTCGCCAGCCGGCCGGACAGTCCCAGGTCGCGGCCGAGGAGCGCCGGCGCGAGGATCAGCAGCGGCCAGTGCCACAGGTACCAGGAGTACGACAGGCGCCCGATCGCCCGCATCGGCGGCAGCGACAGCCCACGCCCGACGCCCAGTCGGGCGCCGCGCACCCGCCGCCGATCACCAGTGCGGTGCCCAGCACCGGCAGCAGGGCGGCGGTACCGGGATACGGCGTCGTCTCGCCGAGCCACGCGCAGGCGAGGACGATCAGGGCCAGGCCACCCCATCCGGCCGCGGCAGCGAGGTGACCCGGCAGTCGGCGCCAGAGAGGAACCGAGAGCGCCACCAGTCCGCCGAGGGCCAACTCCCAGGCCCGCGACGGCAGCGAGAAGAAGGCCCACGGCGGCAGCGTGCGGGTCCAGGACAGCGACACCGCGAACGAGACCGCCCCGACCAGCGTCAGGACCGTCGCGTACGGCACCGGCGACGGTGCGCCCTCGATGTCGGTGCGTCGGCGCCGGAGCCGGACCAACCAGGCGGTACCGATGATCAGCGCCGGCCACGCCAGGTAGAACTGCTCCTCCACGCCCAGCGACCAGTAGTGCTGGAACGGCGAGGGGGAGACGGCGGCCAGATAGTCGGTGCCGCGCGCCGCGAACCGGTAGTTGCCGACGTACAGCGCGCTGGCGATACCGTCGCCGAGGACCTGCCGGGTCTGCAGCGGCGGCAGTAGCAGTGCGGAACCGATCGCGGTGACGACCAGCACGAGAGTCCCGGCGGGCAGCAGTCGGCGGGCCCGGGCCCCGTAGAACCGGGCCGTCCGGACGGTGCCGGTGGCCGCCACGTCCCGCCAGAGCAGGCCGGTGATGAGGAATCCGGATACGACGAAGAAGACGTCGACGCCGACGAACCCGCCGCCGATCCCGGGCACGCCCGCGTGGAAGAGGACGACGGCCAGCACCGCGACGGCCCGCAGGCCCTCGATGTCGGGGCGGAAACCCTTCTGCGGCGACGCTCCCACGGCGCCCGTCACCTCCTCGCCCGCAAAAGGCGCAGCAAGCGGAGGTGACAGGACCGTCGAAGCGCCGCGGCGGCTCAGCTGCGGCATGCCCGCCATGATGCCCGCGGTGACCGGGGTCACACACGCGCCACGCCGCTCCGAAAACGGACGTGCCGCGCCCCCGATCGGGGACGCGGCACGGCGAAAAGTAGCGCGACGGCTAGTAGTACCACGGGTACGGCGCCCAGTCCGGGTCGCGCTTCTGCAGGAACGAGTCGCGGCCCTCGACCGCCTCGTCGGTCATGTAGGCCAGACGGGTGGCCTCGCCGGCGAACAGCTGCTGGCCCACCAGGCCGTCGTCCTGCAGGTTGAAGGCGTACTTGAGCATGCGCTGCGCCTGTGGGGACTTGCCGTTGATCTTCTTGCCCCACTCGATCGCGACGTTTTCGAGTTCGTCGTGGTCGACGACCTTGTTGACCGCGCCCATCTGGTGCATGTCCTCGGCCGTGTAGGTGTCGCCGAGGAAGAAGATCTCGCGGGCGAACTTCTGGCCCACCATCTTCGCGAGGTACGCGCTGCCGTAGCCGCCGTCGAAGCTGCCGACGTCGGCGTCCGTCTGCTTGAAGCGGGCGTGCTCGCGCGACGCGAGCGTCAGGTCACAAGTGACGTGCAGGCTGTGCCCGCCACCCGCGGCCCAGCCGTTGACCAGGGCGATGACGACCTTCGGCATGAAGCGGATCAGGCGCTGCACCTCGAGGATGTGCAGGCGGCCGGCGCGGGCCGGGTCGACGGTTTCCGCGGTCTCGCCCGACGCGTACTGGTAGCCGCTGCGGCCACGGATGCGCTGGTCGCCGCCCGAGCAGAACGCCCATCCGCCGTCCTTGGGGCTCGGGCCGTTGCCGGTGAGCAGCACGCAGCCGACGTCGGACGTCATGCGGGCGTGGTCGAGCGTGCGGTGCAGCTCGTCGACGGTGTGCGGGCGGAACGCGTTTCGCACCTCGGGGCGATCGAACGCGATGCGGACGATGCCCTCCGTGACATGCCGGTGGTACGTGATGTCGGTGAGGTTCTCGAAACCGGGTACGGGGCGCCAGAGCTGCGGGTCGAAGGTCACGAGGCGAGGATAGGCCGTGGTGTCGGTGTGTCGGAGACCACCTCGCGGGGAGCGCGGTGAACTCCGGCGTTACCGTGCAGGGATGAGCGAACAACTGCGGACCGAGGCGGCCACCGGAGACGACGTCCACGCACACCACGGCGGATTTCCGGTGTTCACCCCGGTCGAGGCGGGCCCGAACTTCGAGCGGTTCGTCGAGTCGTTCCGGCGGTTGCAGGACCTCGCGGTGTCGACACGCATCCCCGACGACGTCGCCGAGCAGGCGATCGCGCAGGCCGAGGCGCTGGCCGCGCTCATCGAGCCGTACCAGGTTCCGGAGGGCAAGCAGCCCGCCGGCTTCAACTCGGACCTGCCCGGCCGCGGCAGCCTGCTGCTCCTGCCGTGGATCTTCGAGCGGAACGGCGTCGACGGGGTCAAGGGCCGTGGGATGTTCCGCATGTTCCACCGCGGTGGCAACGGCGCCGCGCACGGCGGCACGATCGGGCTGCTGTTCGACGACCTGCTCGGCATGATCGTCCACGAGGCGGGCCACCCGATCGCCCGCACCGGGTACCTGCACGTCAACTACCGCAAGGTCACTCCGATCGAGACCGAACTGGTCATCGAGGGGCGCGTGGACCGGGTCGAGGGCCGCAAGATCTTCTGCACCGCGGAGCTGCGCGACCTGGACGGCACGGTCCTGGCCGACTGCGAGGCCCTCATGGTCCAGCTGCTGCCGGGCCAGCCGTGACCGACTTTCCGCCGCCCGCCGAGGTTGTGGCGGGCGCCCGGGTCGTGAGCCTGCCCATGCGGGTTCGCTTCCGGGGCATCACCACTCGCGAGGCGGTGCTGCTCGAGGGCCCCGCCGGATGGGCGAGCTCGCGCCGTTCCCCGAGTACGACGACGCCGAGGCCGCGCACTGGCTGCGCGCCGGGCTCGAGGCCGCATGGGTCGGCCCGCCGACGCCGGTGCGGGATCGGGTGCCGGTCAACGCGACCGTGCCCGCGATCGGCCCGGACCAGGTCCCTGAGATCCTCGCGCGGTTCCCCGGCGCCGGCACCGCGAAGGTCAAGGTCGCCGAGAAGGGGCAGAGCCTGGCAGACGACGTCGCCCGGGTGAACGCGGTCCGGGCGCTGATCCCGAACGTGCGGGTCGACGCCAACGGCGGCTGGGGTGTCGAGGACGCGGTCCGCGCGCTCACGGCGCTCACCGTCGCCGGCCCGCTCGAGTACGCCGAGCAGCCGTGCGCGAGCGTGCCGGAACTGGTCGAGGTCCGCCGCCGTCTGCCGGGTGTCCCGATCGCCGCCGACGAGAGCATCCGCCGCGCCGAGGACCCCTGCGGGTGGTGCGCGCGGGCGGCGCGGACGTCGCGGTCGTGAAGGTGCCGCCGCTGGGCGGCATGCGCCGACTGCTCGCGCTCGCCGACGAACTCGCCGGCTACGGCGTGCCGGTGGTCGTGTCGAGCGCCCTGGACACCGCCGTCGGGATGGGCGCCGGACTGGCCGCGGCCGCCGCGCTGCCCGACCTGCGGCACGCCTGCGGCCTCGGCACCGGGGGCCTGTTCGCAGCCGATGTCACGGCCGCGCCCCGCACGATGTCCGACGGCAGCCTGGACGCCTGTCCGGTCGTCCCGGACCCCGCCCGCGTGGCCGAACTGGCCGCCCCGGCCGAGCGCGCCGAGTGGTGGCTCGCCCGGCTGCGCCGCTGTTACGAACTGCTCGTGGCCGACGGGGGTACCGGCCTCGTATAGTGTCGTGCCCGGCCAGATACGGACCAGTCGATACGGAGGCATTGGAAGTGGTTGCAGCGCTGAACGACACCCTGTTGGACGACGCACGGTTGCCCGCGGTTCTCGCGGACGTCGAAGCGCTCGTCGACGCGGAGGTCTCTGACAAGAAGGGTGCGTCGGGGCTTGCGCTGAAGGGCGGCTACTCGGCGGTCAAGAAGGTCGGCCCGTCGATCGTGCCGGACGCCATCGAGGGGCTGCTGCCGGAGTTCGTCGCGCGGCTCGAGCCGTTCTGGCAGGAGTTTGCTGCCAGCGGTGAGGGCAGCTTCTCGGCGTTCTTGACCGCGCGCAGCGACGCGGCGGCCGACGCGCTGCTGGGCGTCACGGACGAGCGCATCGAGGGCAGCGACAAGGGCGCGATCAAGAAGGTTTACTCGACGCTGCGCCCGTCGGCGAAGAAGCACGTCATCGAGGCGCTGCCGCGTCTCGGCGATCTGGTGCAGAAGCACGCCGCCTAGTTCATGGCGAAACAGTGAGCCCGCCCGGAGATCCGGGCGGGCTCACTGTCGTTTCGGGCCGCTTTATCAGTACGCGGCGTGGCCGTGGCGCCAGTACCCGGTGAAGGCGATATCGGTCTTGGACACGTGGCGGTCGGCGACGAGGTGCCGTCGCAGGCCCGTCGCGAGTTCGCTCTCGCCGGCGACGAACGTGTAGAACGGGCCGTCCGGCAGCTCCGCGGCCCGCACCGTCGCCAGCGCCAGTTCGCCGGGCTTCGCCGTCGGGTCCTCGCGCACCAGCCAGTTCAGTTCGACGTTGTCGCTCACGACGACGTGCTGGACATCGTCGGCGTGCGGGATCTCGACGTACGCGCGCACCGGCAGCGCCGGATCGACCGACCGGAGGATGCCGACGATCGCGGGCAGCGCGCTCTCGTCACCGACCAGCAGATGCCAGCGGGCGTCGGGGGTGGGGTTGTAGATCAGGCCCTCGTCGAGCAGGCCGACCGGGTCGCCGGCCGCGCACGCGTCGGCCCATGCCGATGCCGGACCGAGGTCGCCGTGTGACGCGAAGTCGATGTCGAGTTCCGGGCCGTCACCGAAAACTCCTCCGGCGGGGCGGAATTCGCGCACCGTGTAGTTGCGCAGCACCGGCCGTGAGTCCTTGGGTATCAGCTTGTACTGCGCGAACCAGAGGAGGTTGCCGGACGCGGTGGGCAGCTGGAAGCCGGTCTGCGCCCGAAGGGGAATGAACATCCGGAACCACTGGTCGTAGCCCATCGGGGCGAACCCGCGCAGACCGTCGCCGCCGATCGTGACGCGGACGAAGTTGGGGCTGATCCGCTTGCTTCCCAGCACGTGCGCCGAGATGATCTCGCGCTGTTCGGGTTTGACGAACTTGGAGCGTTTGGCCATGGCATTCCGTCCCGCGTATCGAGTGAGTTTAGCCAACCCTAATACGTCGAGGTGTGCTGCGGGTCAGCCAGGACGGCCAGGGCGGGTGATGCGGCGGACCGGCGGCGTCATGCCCCACTCGTCGCGGCCCAGGCGGCTGAGCGGCGCCAGTGCCGCGAACGCGGGCAGCCCGTCCTCGGCGATCGCCTCCGGTCGCACCGCCACCGCCAGCACGTCGCCCATCACGACGAACGACTCGCCCACCTCGATGACCTGACGCAGCCGGCACTCGATCGCGACGGGGGAGTCGGCGACCCGCGCCGGGCGCACGCGCTCGCTCGGCTCGCTCGCGATGCCGAGGACCGCGAACTCGTCGGTGCCCGGCTCGTACGGTGCCGAACTGGCATTGACCTTCTCGACCATCGGCTCGGTCGCGAGGTTGACCACGAACTCGCCCGTCGCCTCGATGTTGCGCAGACTGTCCTTGCGGGTGACGGACGTGAACTGCACCACCGGGGGATGCGCGCTCGCCACCGTGAAGAAGCTGTACGGCGCCAGATTGGGCACGCCGTCCGCCGACAGCGTCGACACCCACGCGATCGGCCGCGGCACCACCGACGCGGTCAACACCTTGTAGAAGCGGCCCGAATCGAGGTCGGCCGGGTCGAAGATCGTGCGCACCATGCCGACCATCGTGGCAGCCCCCTCGCGGCGCCGCGACCGTCGCGTCTGCCAATCTGGAAGGCGTGAATCCGTCCACTGCACAAGCCACCGCCGTCGTCGACGAACTGATCCGCGGCGGGGTACGCGAGGCCGTGCTCTGCCCGGGTTCGCGCAACGCGCCGCTCGCGTTCGCGCTGCAGGCGGCCGACAACGCGGGACGGATTCGCCTGCACATGCGCATCGACGAGCGCACCGCCGGCTTCCTGGCCATCGGCCTCGCGGTCGCGAGTGGACGCCCCGTCCCGGTCGTCATGACCTCCGGGACCGCGGTCGCGAACCTCGGCCCGGCCGTGCTCGAGGCGAACTACGCCCGGATTCCGCTGATCGTGCTCAGCGCCAACCGCCCGTACGAGATGCTCGGCACCGGCGCCAACCAGACCGTCGAGCAGTTCGGGCTGTTCGGCAGTCAGGTGCGCGCGGCGATCAGCCTCGGCCTCGCCGAGGAGGCCGGCGACGAGTCACTGCGCGGGATCCGCTTCGACGAGCAGAACAGCCAGTGGCGCAGCGCCGTGTGCCGGGTACTCGCCGCTGCACGCGGCACCCGCTCCGGCAACGCCGGACCCGTCCACTTCGACATCCCGCTGCGCGAGCCGCTCGTGCCCGACGTCCACGCGCAGGGCCCGGTGCCGGAGGGACGCCCCGACGGCGCCGCCTGGACCACGACGACGCACGCCACCCTCGATGTCCCGATGGACCTCGATGTCACCGCCGACACCGTCGTGATCTCCGGGCACGGCGCTGCCTACCGGCCCGAGCTCGCGGGGCTGCCGACGGTGGCCGAGCCCACCGCGCCGCTGCACGGGCTGCCGTTGCACCCGCTGGCGCTGCCGCAGCTCAAGCCGCGGCAGGCGATCATCACCGGGCGGCCCACGCTGCACCGGCCCGTCTCGAAGCTCCTGGCCGATCCGGCCGTCGCGGTGTACGCACTCACGACCGGCCCGCGCTGGCCCGACGTCTCCGGCAACGTCCGCGCGACCGGCACCCGCGCCGTGGTGTCCGGCGAGGCCGATCCGGCGTGGATCGCCCGCTGCCGGCACCTGTCCGAGCATGCAGACAAGGCCGTCCGCTCGCAGCTCGCGGCGCACCCGAAGACCACCGGCCTGCACGTCGCGGCCGCGGTCATGGACGCGCTGTCCGACGGCGACCAGTTGCTGCTGGGCGCGTCCAACCCGGTACGCGACGCCGCGCTCGTCAGCTACCCGCGCCGCGGGGTGCGGGTGCTGTCCAACCGCGGCGTCGCCGGCATCGACGGCACCGTCTCCAGTGCGGTCGGTGCCGCGCTCGCCTACGAGGCGGACGAGTCGCCGGGTCGCACCGTCGCCTTGCTCGGCGACCTGACGTTCCTGCATGACGCGTCGGGCCTGCTCATCGGGACGGGCGAGCCGCGTCCGCAGGATCTGACGATCGTCGTCGCCAACGACGACGGTGGCGGCATCTTCGAACTGCTCGAGCAGGGCGACCCGCAGTACGCGGGCGTGTTCGAGCGTGTCTTCGGAACGCCGCACGGAATGGACCTGGCCGCGCTGTGCGCCGCGTACCGCGTCCCGCACGCCCACGTCACGCTGTCCGGCCTCACCGCCGCACTGACCGCGCCGTCCGAGGGCATCCGGGTGCTCGAGGTCGCGACGGAACGGTCCGGTCTGCGCGAGCTGCACGCCGCCGTGCGGGCCCAGCTGTGAGTCCCCGCGCCGCGCACCGGACGCTCGTCGGCGTCGTCGTCGCTGCGATCGGGATCTCGGTGCTGGCCGTCCTGCTCGTGCTCGCGGCATGGCGCAACGACCGGACCATCGAGTCGAACATCGGCACCGCGACCGCGGAGGTGCTGTCGGCGGGGTCGCTGCGGTCGGCCGTCAGCTTCGTCACACCGGACGGCATCACCCACAACCCGAAGCTCGGCGTGCTCGATCCGACCAATCTGACCGCCGGCCAGCGGATCGACGTCGAATACTCGCGCAGCGATCCGGACCTCGTACGCGTCGCCGGTCGCGACGCTCGGGTCGCGATCGTGCCCGCCGGATCGGTGATCGTCGTGACGTGGCTCGTCGCCCTGCCGGTGCTTTTCGTCCTGCGCCGCCGGGCGCGAACGGGCAATTCCGACAGTTCCTGAGAAGTTCACTCAGGAAGGGTTTCTATCCTCGACCGAATGCGGACTAGTGCGAGGAGCGCCGAACGCGCGGGGATGATGCTGATCGGCGCGTCGGTGCTCGTGGTGGCGCTGTACATGCTGCGCGACGTGAGCGCGGCGATCTATCGTGCGATCGTCCCGCACACGGCGGACCTGCCCGGGGTCGGACTGATCGCCGACGTCGGACTGCTCGTTCTCGTCGCGCTGTTCGCGGTCCTCGCCGTGCAGATGTGGCGCACCCGCTCCCCGTACCTGGGGACCTGCTGATGGGTGGGTTCGGTGTCGTCGTCGCCTACGCGCTCAGCGAGATCGTCAAGTCGCTGGTGGCCGAGGACCGGCCGTGCCGCGCCCAGGTGGCGCTGCCGGACTGCCCCGCGGTCGGCGACTGGTCGTTCCCGAGTAACCACACCGTCATCGCGATCGGGCTCGCGACGGCGATCGTGCTCGCGTCCGAGCAGATGCTGTCGTCGCTGCAGCGAGGCCTCGTGATCGCGCTCGGCGTCCTGATCGGCCTGGCCCGCGTCCTGCAGGGCGTCCACTACCCGCACGACGTCCTCGCCGGCGCGATCCTCGGTTCGTCCGTCACGATCGCCGTGGTGGTGATGCTCGTGCCGTGGGCCCGCGGCAAGGCCCGTGCCCTGGGCCGGCGCACGCCCGCGGCGGTGAGCACGGCTCCGGACGGTCCACCCGTGGACGGCCCGGCTGCGGACGGCCCGGCGGCAGACATCGAGGCGTGAGCCGGTTGGTAGCGTCTTCGACCGTGGCAGAAACACACGGATCACGGGCCTCGCTCGAGAAGGATCCGCACGAGGTCGCATCCATGTTCGACGGGGTCGCCAAGCGGTACGACCTGACGAACACCGTCCTGTCCTTCGGCCAGGACCGCAGCTGGCGCAAGGCGACGCGCGCCGCCCTCGACCTGAAGCCGGGGGAGCGGGTCCTCGATCTCGCCGCCGGCACCGGCGTCTCCACCGTCGAACTCGGCCGCTCCGGCGCGTGGGTGGTGGCCACCGACTTCTCCAAGGGCATGCTCCAGGCCGGTGTCGGCCGCAACGTCCCGATGGTCGCCGGTGACGCGATGCACCTGCCGTACGCCGACGGCGTGTTCGACGCCGCCACCATCTCGTTCGGCCTGCGCAACGTCTCCGACTTCGACGCCGGGCTGCGCGAGATCGCCCGCGTCACCAAGCCCGGCGGACGTCTTGTGGTGAGCGAGTTCTCCACCCCGGTGTTCGGGCCGTTCCGCAAGATCTACATGGAGTACCTGATGAAGGCGCTCCCGCAGGTCGCGCGCGCCGTGAGCAGCAACCCCGACGCCTACGTCTACCTCGCGGAGTCGATCCGGGCGTGGCCCACGCAGGAGGAACTCGCCAAGCGGATCGAGGCCGCCGGCTGGAAGAACGTGCAGTGGCGCAACCTCACCGGGGGCGTCGTCGCGCTGCACCGCGCCGTTCGCTGACGTCGGGCGCGAGGCCCGCGGCGGCGGGTCCGTCGCGGGGTAGCGTGACAGCAGAGCATTTCTGCAGAAGTGAGCGCTCCCCTTGCCGTCAACGTCCTCCCGTCGGCGCCGGGGCGGAAACCTGCCCTCGGAACTCACCAGCTTCGTCGACCGCCGCCATGAGCTGGGCGAGGCGCGAAGACTGCTGGCTGCCGGACGCCTGCTCACGCTGACGGGAATCGGCGGGGTCGGCAAGACGCGCCTGGCGATCCGGGTTGCCGCGGACGCCGAACGCGCGTTCGCCGACGGCGTGTGGTTCGTCGAACTGGCGGATCTGAGCGAGCCGGAACTGCTCGCGGACACCGTCGCCGGCGTGTTCGGGGTGCGGGGTCAGTCCGGGCGTCCCGCGCTCGACCTGCTCACCGAGCATCTCGGGGAACGTCAGGTCCTTGTGGTTCTCGACAACTGCGAACACCTGCTCGACGCGGTCGCCGATCTGGTCACCGTGTTACTGCGGACCTGCGCGGACGTGCGGATGTTCGTCACGAGCCGCGAGCCGATCGGGATGGCCGGCGAGGTCGTACTGCAAGTTCCGCCCCTGATCGTTCCGAACGTCGACGGCTCGTCGGCCCGGAACCGACCGTGAGCGACGCCGTGACCTTGTTCGCCGAGCGGGCCGCAGCGGTGGTCCCGGGCTTCGCCGTCACCGACGCGAATCGGAGCGCGATCGCGGAGATCTGTCGTCGGCTCGACGGGTTGCCCCTGCCGATCGAACTGGCGGCCGCCCGCATGCGGTCGCTGTCGGCAGACGAGATTCGACGACGCCTCACCGATCGGTTCGAGCTGCTGACCGGCGGCAGTCGCGTGGCCCCGAGCCGACAGCAGGCGCTGAGGCTGTGCGTGGACTGGAGCCACGACCTGTGCACACCCGTGGAGCAGCTCGTGTGGGCCCGGCTGTCGGTGTTCGTGGGGGGATTCGACCTGGGCGCCGCGGAATCGCTGTGCGCGGACGACCTCGCCGCGGACGACGTCCTCGACGTCCTCGACGTCGTCTCGTCGCTAGTCGACAAGTCCATCGTGGTCTGCGAGATCGCCGATCGGACGGTGCGGTACCGCATGCTCGAGACCATTGCGCAGTACGGGCGGGAGCGCCTCGCGGCGATGGGCGAACTGTCGACGCTGCGCCGACGACACCGGAACTGGTTCGCCGGACTCGTGGCCCACGCCGATCGCGAATGGTTCGGCTCCGGACAGCCCGGATGGGCGAACCGCCTGAACCGCGAACAGGCGAACATGCGCGCGGCGCTCGAATACTGTGCGAGCGAGCCGGGCGAGGCCGTCGTCGGAGTGCGGATGTCGGCGGCGTTGCACGCGTTCTGGCTGTGCCGCGGCCGCCTGGCCGAGGGCCAGCACTGGATCCAGAACACCATCGCCGGCAGCGAGGACGAACCCGATCCCGACCGGGTGCAGGTGCTGTGCGCGGCCTCCCAGTTCGCCGCGATGCGCGGCGCATTCGATGTCGGGGACGCCTTCGTCGAACATGCCCACCGGCTCGCCGACCGGCTCGGGACCGCCACACCCGGGCGCTGGTCGCCGACGCCCGCGGCCGGATGGCGATGGTTCGCGGCGTCCTCGACGATGCCGTCGCCTGCTTCACGGATTCACTCGGAACCTTCCGTGCCCTCGGCGACGTCCCGGGCACGATCCTGGCGCTGCAGGGGCTCGGCATCGTCCACGGGATGCGTGGCGACCAGGGTCTCGCAGTGTCCTGCCACGAGGAGGTCCTCGCGATCACCGAGTCGTTGGGCGAGTACGAGCACCGGGCCCGAGCGATGTGGCTTCTCGGGCTGGAGATGTGGAACCGCTCCGCCCGGACGCGGGCCGCGGAACTCGCGACCACGTCGCTGCGGCTGTCGCGCGCGGTCGACGACCACTTCGCGGCGGAGGGCTGCATCGAACTGCTGTCGTGGGTCTGTGCCGACGACGGTCGCCCGGAACGCGCCGCGACGCTGTCCGGCGCCGCAGAGACCCTCAGCCGCGCGATGGGTACACCACCCGCGGCCATCCCGACCACGCGCGGCCGTCACGACGCGGCCCGTCGGCGAGCTCGGCGGGAGCTGGGGGACCGGGCGTTCGACAACGCCTTCGGCCGGGGCTTCGAGATGGGGTTCGCCGACGCCGTCGATTACGCTCTCGACGAGCGGTCCGACACCGAAGCGGAACCCGCCCCGACCGAGACTCCGCTGACCCGGCGGGAGCGGCAGGTGGCCGCGCTCGTCGCGCGCGGCCTGACGAACAGGGAGATCGCGTCCGAGCTCGTCATCGCCCAGCGCACCGCCGAGGGACATGTCGAGAATGTGCTCACGAAACTCGGATTCGGCTCACGCGCGCAGATCGCGGCGTGGGTTGCGGAATCGGAGCGCGGGTGAGATCAGCTGAACGGCGGCCGTGAATCGAGCCGCAACGACGCCGCGCCGGACGTCCGCCACGCGCGAGCGACGGCGTCGGCGTCCTCGTCGGTGACGAGGTTGCCCATCACCCGGACGGCGACCGTCATCATCGCGCGCGAGCGCATCGCGACCGGACCCGACGCCGGCAGGAACCGCGCGAGCGTCAGCAGCCCCGCGAGCCGACGCGCGATCGAGAACGCACGGCCGTAACGCTCGCGCAGGATTCCCGGCCACAGGTCGGTGAGGTCGGCCTCGTCGAGCACCCGCGCCACCAGGCGCCCGCCCTTCGAGTCCGTAGTCGATGCCCTCGCCGTTGAGCGGGTTCACACACGCGGCGGCGTCACCGATCAGCGCCCAGTTGCGGCCCGCGATGTTCGACACGGCGCCACCCATCGGCAACAGCGCAGACGCCACCGAATGCACCGCGCCGTCGAGCTGCCATTCGGTGCGCCGCTGCGAGACGTAAAGATCGAGCAGCGGCCGCAGCGCGCCCGGCGCCGGCCGCTTGGCGGTCGCGAGCGTGCCGACACCGATGTTCACCTCGCCGGTTCCGAGCGGGAACACCCAGCCGTAGCCGGGCTGCAGCGCGCCGGTGTCGTCGCGCAACTCCAGGTGTGACGTGATCCACGGATCGTCGCTGCGTCCCGACGGCGCGTACGCCCGGGCCGCGACGCCGTACGCGGTGTCGCGGTGCCACTCGCGGCCCAACTGCTTACCGAGGGTCGAGCGCACACCATCGGCGACGATCAGCTTCTCGCACGCGACGGTGTGCGTCCCGGCGGCCGTCTTCAGCGTCACCGCACGCACCCGGTCGCCATCGCGAGCGACACCGACGGCCTTGGCGCCCTGGATCATTCGCGCACCCGACTCGACCGCCGTGAGACGAAGGCGGTCGTCGAGTTCGGCACGCGGGACCGCGCTGCCGACGGTCGGCAGGGTGCCGCGGTGCCACGGCAGCTCCAGTTCCCGGCCCCACCCGGTCAGCCGCAGGCCCCGGTTGACGGTGCGTTCGCGGATCCAGTCGCCCAGACCCAGGTGGTCGAGTTCGGCGACCGCCCGGGGCGTCAGCCCGTCACCGCAGGTCTTGTCCCGGGGAACGTCGCCGCGTCCACGAGCAGGACGTCGCGGCCGTCGCGTGCGGCCCACGCGGCCGCCGCGGAACCGGCCGGACCAGCGCCGACCACGAGTACTTCGGTGCTCGAGGGGAGATTCGGGGCATCACTGGACCCTGCGGTCGGGAAATTGTCGGCCACCACCCCAGTATCTTCTCAGGCTGGGGTAGGGCGACGCGGTGAGGGCAGGTTCGGTCCCGGCCGGTGATACCGCTAGGTTCACTACCGTGGTTACCGAGGCGTCACCGACTACAGGAATGAGTACTGACATCGTGAGCACTGAGGAGTCGAGCACTGTCGTCGCCGGAGTCGATCTCGGTGACCAGCAGCTCGCGGACGTCGTGCGCGACGGGCTCGCCCGCGTCGAGGAGCTTCTGGTCAGCGAGCTGTCCGACGGTGAGGATTTCCTCACCGAGGCGGCGCTGCACCTCGCCAAGGCCGGCGGTAAGCGGTTCCGTCCGCTGTTCACCGTCCTGACCGCGCAGCTCGGACCCGAGGGCTCCGACCCGGCCGTCGTCACGGCGGCCACCGTTGTCGAGCTCGTGCACCTGGCGACGCTGTACCACGACGACGTCATGGACGAGGCCACGATGCGCCGCGGCGCCCCGAGCGCGAACGCCCGATGGGGCAACAGCATCGCGATCCTCGCCGGCGACTACCTGTTCGCGCACGCCTCGCGGCTGGTGTCGACGCTCGGCCCCGAGGCCGTCCGGATCATCGCCGAGACGTTCGCGGAGCTGGTCACCGGCCAGATGCGCGAGACGATCGGTGCCCGTGAACACCAGGATCCGGTCGAGCACTACCTCAAGGTCGTGTGGGAGAAGACCGGTTCACTGATCGCCGCCAGCGGACGCTTCGGTGGCACCTTCTCCGGCGCCGACGCCGACCAGATCGCCTGCCTCGAGCGCCTCGGCGACGCCGTCGGCACTGCGTTCCAGATCGCCGACGACATCATCGATATCTCGTCCGCGTCCGAGCAGTCCGGCAAGACCCCGGGACCGACCTGCGCGAGGGCGTCCACACGCTGCCCGTGCTGTACGCGCTGCGCGAGGAGGGGGCCGACGCCGACCGCCTCCGGGAGCTGCTGGCCGGACCGGTCACCGAGGACGCCGACGTCGCCGAGGCCCTGGCGTTGCTCGAGCGCTCGCCGGGCATGGCCGCGGCCAAGGCGAAGCTCGGTGAGTACGCCGACCGGGCGCGTTCCGAACTCGCGCAGCTGCCGCAGTGCCCCGCCAACGACGCGCTGGTGCGACTCGTCGGGTACACCGTCGAACGCGTGGGGTGACGGCCGGCCGACGCCTGCTGAAGTAGCCTTCACACCAGCCCGGGAACCGTGTTCCCGGGCTGGTTCGTTGTCTTCGAAAGGAGCCGTCCCGGGTCCAGGCGACGGCGGATAGGGAAGAGGCGAGTCGTGCACGGTTACGCAAACGGCGCCAAGACCTTCGGGCTACTGGTCGGAATGTCGGCGCTGATCATCTTCATCGGCTCGCTGTTCAGGAATCCGACCATTCTGGTCTTCTCGATCTTCCTGGCAATCGCGACCAATGCGTGGGCGTACTTCAACAGCGACAAACTCGCGCTGCGCGCGATGCACGCCCAGCCCATCACCGAGGTGCAGGCGCCGGTCATCTACAAGATCGTCCGGGAGCTGGCCACCGCGGCCCATCAGCCGATGCCGCGGCTGTACATCAGCCCCACCGCGGCGCCCAACGCGTTCGCGACCGGCCGCGATCCCGACACGCGGCCGTGTGCTGCACGAGCGGCATCCTCGACATTCTCGACGAGCGGGAACTGCGGGCCGTGCTCGGCCACGAACTGTCCCACGTCTACAACCGCGACATCCTCATCTCCTCGGTCGCCGGCGCCATGGCAGCGGTCATCTCGGGCCTGGCGAACATGGCGATCTTCGCGAACATGTTCGGCGGACGCGGCGGTCAGAATGCCAATCCGATTGCGCTGCTGTTGGTTTCGCTGCTGGGTCCGATCGCGGCGACCGTCGTCAAGCTCGCGGTGTCCCGGTCGCGGGAGTACCAGGCCGATCAGTCCGGGGCCGAGCTGACGGGTGATCCGCTGGCGCTCGCATCGGCGCTGCGCAAGCTCGAACGGGGCACGCAGGCCGCGCCGCTGCCGCCGGAACCCAAGATCGCCGCGCAGTCGCACATGATGATCGCCAACCCGTTCCGCTCCGGAGACCGGGTCAGCAAGATGTTCTCCACCCACCCGCCCATGGCCGACCGCATCGCGCGTTTGGAGAGGATGGCCGGTGGCGGCCCGTCCGACGGCGGGCTTCCTCCCACCTACCGTGAGCACTGAGGCGGTCGAACGACAGTAGGCCGCACACCCTCCCTTATCGAGGGAAGGTGTGCGGTCTACGTTCGACGGCGCGGTACCGCCTGATGCGTCAGCGGTAGTTGACGAACTGCAGGGCGATCCCGAAGTCCTCGTTCTTCAGCAACGAGATGACGGCCTGCAGGTCGTCACGCTTCTTGCTGCTCACGCGCAGCTCCTCGCCCTGGATCTGCGCCTTGACGCCCTTGGGGCCCTCGTCGCGGATCTTCTTCGAGATCTTCTTGGCGTTCTCGCTGCCGATGCCCTGGACCAGGGAACCGCTCAGCTTGTAGATCTTGCCCGACTGCGCCGGCTCGCCGGCGTCGAACGCCTTGAGCGAGATGTCGCGGCGGATCAGCTTCTCCTTGAACACGTCGAGCGCGGCGTTGAGGCGCTCCTCGGTGTCGGCGGTCAGCGTGATGGTCTCCTCGCCGGACCACTCGATGCTCGCCCCGGTGTTGCGGAAGTCGAACCGGGTGGCCAGCTCCTTCGCAGCCTGATGCAGAGCGTTGTCCACCTCTTGACGATCAACCTTGCTCACCACATCGAAGGACGAATCAGCCACGGCACACTCCTGAATTCTTGGCGGTAGACCCCACCCGGACAGCGGTGGGTAGCCCTGACGCTATCGGGTCGCTACCCCCCGTATCCACCCGGTTTGCGTATCTGGGGGACTTCGATGTATTCTTCGATATGCGTCAGAGCGAGCAAGAAACTCTGGGCGCAGCCTGGCAGATTGCCCGAGCGGCCAATGGGAGCGGACTGTAAATCCGTCGGCTTATGCCTACGTAGGTTCGAATCCTACATCTGCCACACATTCAGCCCCGACCTTGAAAAAGGTCGGGGCTGAACTGTTTTCGGGGTCAGTCTTCCCCCTCCGCGGCCGCGCGCGTCGACTGTGATCCGTCCCACTGGCCGAGACCGGCCGGTCTTTCGTATCCAGCGGCTCTCTAGCGTCCGATGGCAGTGGTGCCCGTCACAGGGCGGGCGTGCTGGACGCGCGAAGGAGTCGATTCCCCGATGACAGGTCTGCTCGAAAACGAGACGGTGAAGCACCCCGGAATGCTGTTCATCGGCGGTGAATGGGTCGAGCCGTCGACGTCCGCCCGGTTCGACGTCGTCAACCCGGCCACCGAGGACGTGTTCCTGCGCGTCGCCGAGGCCGACGCGCAGGACATGTCGCGCGCCGTGGACGCGGCCAGGGCAGCGTTCGATCGCGGCCCGTGGTCACGCATGACGCACGCCGAGCGCGCCCCTTACCTCCGGGCGATCGGTGCCGGCATCCGGGAGCGCAGCGCCGAACTGGGCCGGATCTGGACCAGTGAGATGGGCATCCTCGCCGCCGTGTCGTCGCCTGCCTCGGCGGGTTCCGGCCACGTCTTCGACTACTACGCGAGCCTCGCCGACAGCTACGAGTGGGTCGAGCAGCGTCAGCCCAGTTCGGGGCGCGGCGTCGGCCTGCTCGTCCGCGAGCCGGTCGGTGTGGTCGCCGCGATCATCCCCTGGAACAGCCCGCTCGGCCTCATCGCGAACAAGGTCGCCCCGGCGCTCATCGCGGGCTGCTCGGTTGTCGTGAAGGCCTCGCCCGAGGCCCCGGGCGCCGCGTACGTCTTCGCGGAGATCGTCGAGGCGTGCGGCCTACCCGCCGGGGTCGTCAACGTTGTGACGGCCGAACGGGAGGTGTCGGAGCTGCTGGTCCGCAACCCCGGCGTCGACAAGGTGACGTTCACCGGATCCACGGCGGCCGGGCGCCGGATCGCGTCGCTGTGCGGTGAGCGGATAGCCCGCTGCACGCTTCGAGCTCGGCGGCAAGTCCGCCGGCGTCATACTCGACGACTACGACCTCGCGACGGCAGCGCAGTCCATCGCCCAGTCGGCGAGGCTCATGACCGGCCAGGTCTGCGCGTCGCTCACCCGCATCGTCGTCAGCCGCCACCGCCACGACGAGTTCGCCGAGGCCCTCGGCGCCGCGATGTCCGCGATCCGGGTCGGTGACCCGTTCGATCCTGAGACCGAGATGGGCCCGCTCGCGATGTCGCGGCAGCTCGACAAGGTCCAGGGCCTCATCGCGAAGGGCTGCGAGGAGGGCGCGACGCTCGTGACCGGCGGCAGCCGTCCCGCGCACCTCGAGCGCGGCTTCTTCATCGAGCCGACGGTGTTCGGCAACGTCGACAACGACTCCACCATCGCCCGCGAGGAGATCTTCGGCCCGTCATCAGCGTCATCGCGGCCGACGACGAGAACCACGCCGTCGACATCGCGAACGACACGATCTACGGCCTCAACGCGTCGGTCTTCACCCACGACATCGAGCGGGCGTGGGCGGTGTCGCGGCAGCTACGTTCGGGCACGGTGGGGCACAACGGGTTCAAGACCGACTTCGGCATCGCGTTCGGCGGATTCAAGCAGTCCGGCATGGGGCGCGAGGGCGGCCTCGACGGCCTCCAGCCGTACCTGGAGGCCAAGACCGTGCTCCTGGACTCGATGCCGTCGAGTACGGAAAACGTGCGGTGACCGAGCAGATCCGCGACCTTTCGACGGGTCTGCCGTCGAAATCGCAGGTAGAGGAGGTGATCGACGTCGTCCGGCGGCGCGATCCGGTGGACGACGTGGCTGTGGCCCTGACGGCGATGCTCACGCCACGTGACTGACGGGGCTCGATTTACCCGGTCTGACCTGCCAATTTGGCGCTGAAGCGAAGGTCTGTGTAATCTTCTGGAGGCTTCAGCGCGCAGAGATGCGCAGGACAGCCACGCCCCCTTAGCTCAGTCGGCAGAGCGTTTCCATGGTAAGGAAAAGGTCGACGGTTCGATTCCGTCAGGGGGCTCGCTGGATTGTGGTGTCGCCGGCTTCGCGCGACACTCGACACCGAGGCGGTGTAGCTCAGTTGGTAGAGCAAACGACTCATAATCGTTGTGTCGCCGGTTCAAGTCCGGCCATCGCTACACAAGACGAATGATCCACCCTGATCTTTATCTGATCAGATTCACGCGAAAGAAGGCATCCCCGTGGCCTCCTCGACTGACGTTCGGCCGAAGATCACCTTGGCCTGTGAGGTGTGCAAGCACCGCAACTACATCACCAAGAAGAACCGCCGCAACGATCCCGATCGCCTCGAGCTGAAGAAGTTCTGCCCGAACTGCGGAACCCACCAGGCGCACCGCGAGTCCAAGTAATTTCTTCTCGGAGTCGACGCTCGCGCGTTAGGTTCACTGTCACACTGCCCTAACGGAAGTTGTTGCGTCTAGCAGGGCAGGGGAGTTTCGCTGTGACAGAGACAGTCGTGAGGGATGCCGAGGTGGTCTTCGACCCCGCCGCGCATGCGGCCGAGATGGTCGGACACCACTACCGCGTGACCGATTTCTACGAGATCGGCCGGGAGAAGATCCGCGAGTACGCCCGCGCAGTGCTCGATGGTCATCCCGCTCATCACGACGAGGATGCGGCGAGGGGCCTCGGTTACGACGGCCTGATCGCACCGCTGACCTTCGTCTCGATCGTCGGCATGCTCGCCCAGCGCAAGCTGTTCGAGGAGGTCGTGACCGGTTACGACCTCAGTCAGATCATGCAGACCGATCAGCGGCTCGTGTTCCACAGGCCGCTGAAGGCCGGTGACCGATTGATCTGCGACGTGTACCTGGAATCGTTCCGCCAGGCAGCGGGCAGCGACATCATCGTCACTAAGAACATCATCTCCGACGTGAACGGCGAACTGGTCCAGACCACCTGGACCACGCTCGTCGCCCGCTCCGGGGGTGAAGTGGACGAGAACATCGCACACGCGGTCAAGGATGTGATGATGCATGTCGCTCCGTAGGTTCGAGGACGTCGCCGTCGGCGAGGAACTGCCCGAGCGCGTCGTCACCCTGACTCGTGGCAATCTCGTCAACTACGCCGGCGTGTCGGGTGATCCCAACCCGATTCACTGGAGCGATCACGTTGCCCGACTGGCCGGCCTGCCGGACGTCGTGGCACACGGGATGCTCACCATGGGTCTGGGTGGCGGATTCGTCTCGTCCTGGCTCGGCGATCCGGGTGCCGTGACCGAATACAACGTTCGGTTCACCAGTCCGGTGTATGTGGCGGCCGACAAGGCTGCCGAAGTGGAGTTCACCGGCAAGGTCAAGTCGGTGGACGCCGAAAGTAAGACCGCAGTAGTCGCGATCGTGGCACGATCCGAGGGTCGGAAGATCTTCGGGCGGGCCACCGCAACAGTCCGTTTGGCCTGAGTGCCGAGCGGATTGGGTTTGATCCGGGCATTGAAGTACACTAGAGTTTCTGGGGTTACTCAGGCGCTGCGCGCTGCCCTACGGTGCTGGTAACAGCCCGCTAAGGGGTGGCGCGCATGTCATGTGAATCCAGATAGGTCGACCAGTTCGATCGGTCGACAAAGGGGCGTAGCTCAACTGGCAGAGCAGCGGTCTCCAAAACCGCAGGTTGCAGGTTCAAGTCCTGTCGCCCCTGCACCCGGACTGGCCAGCGACTGAGAGGAACGACGGTGAGCGAGGAGCGCGGTAAGCGCGACGACGGCACTCCGGAGTCTGCGGACTCCGGCCCTGTCGACGAATCGGCCGTTTCCGACCAGCCTGCGAACGGCCAGGTCACTGCTGAAGAGAGCCCCACGAGTGCGGCCCCAGCAGGAAAGCCCAGCGGCAAGCGCACTGCGCGCCGCGGTGGCACCGATACCGCAGAGCCCGTCGAGACGGTGAAGCCGGCGGTCGCCGCTTCCTCCGTCAAATCGACCAAGTCACGCTCCGGGTCCTCTGCGGAGTCGCAGTCGGGCGCCAAGAAGTCCCGCAAGGCGGACAAGCCCCGCACGGAGAACATCTTCAAGCGGATTCGTCGCTTCCTGCGCGAAGTGATTGCCGAGCTCCGGAAGGTCATCTGGCCGAATCGTAAGCAGATGATCACCTACACCAGTGTTGTGCTCGTGTTCGTCGCCTTCATGGTGACGTTCATCAGCCTCCTCGACGTCGGATTCATCAAGGGCGTCAGCTGGTTGTTCGGCTAACTCGGGCGCGCCCGTCGGCGTTCCCGAACGATGTGATTGACGAGAGGAAGAGTGCCTCCAGTGAGCACCCCCGAGAACGACTACGAGGCCCTGGCCGAGGAGCGCGTTTCGGCCGAGGCGGTAACCGAAGACACCGACGACGCTGTGTCTGTCGACGAGACGGTCGAGGACGACACTGCTGACGCTGCCGACGTGCAGGTCGAGGACGGTGCCGTCGCGGAGCAGGCTCCCGAGGAAGCAGTCGATCCCGTTGCCGAGTTCAAGGCAGCGCTGCGACGCGCGCCCGGCGACTGGTACGTCATCCACTCGTACGCCGGTTACGAGAACAAGGTGAAGGCCAACCTCGAGACCCGCGTCCAGAACCTCGACGTCGGCGACTACATCTTCCAGGTGGAGGTTCCCACCGAAGAGGTCACCGAGATCAAGAACGGCCAGCGCAAGCAGGTCAACCGCAAGATCCTGCCCGGCTACATCCTGGTCCGCATGGAGCTGAACGACGAGTCGTGGGGTGCGGTTCGCAACACCCCCGGTGTGACCGGTTTCGTCGGCGCCACGTCGCGTCCGTCGCCGCTCACGTTGAACGAGGTCGTCAAGTTCCTCATGCCGCAGGAGGGGCAGAAGAAGCCCGCCGCGGCTGCTGCCGCTGCCGGTGGCGAGGTCTCCGCACCCGCCGTCGCGAAGCCGGTCATCGAGGTCGACTTCGAGGTCGGCGAGTCGGTCACCGTCATGGACGGCCCGTTCGCGACCCTGCCGGCCAGCATCAGTGAGGTCAACGCCGAGCAGCAGAAGCTCAAGGTCCTCGTCTCGATCTTCGGTCGCGAGACCCCGGTGGAGCTGTCCTTCAACCAGGTCTCGAAGATCTAGCACCGTCCCCGAGTGGCCGTCCGGTGCCGGACAGCCTGCGCCGGACACTCAGGGACCCACGCACTTGCACGCAGTACGCAAGAAACACACCCAGTAAGAACAAGGAACGAAGATGCCCCCCAAGAAGAAGAAGCTCGCAGGGCTGATCAAGCTTCAGATCCAGGCTGGTCAGGCCAACCCTGCACCGCCCGTGGGTCCCGCGCTCGGTCAGCACGGCGTGAACATCATGGAGTTCTGCAAGGCTTACAACGCGGCGACTGAGTCCCAGCGCGGCAACGTGATCCCTGTCGAGATCTCCGTCTACGAAGACCGGACCTTCGACTTCAAGCTGAAGACCCCGCCGGCCGCCAAGCTGCTGCTCAAGGCCGCTGGTGTGCAGAAGGGCTCCGGCGAGCCGCACAAGACCAAGGTCGCGACCGTGACCATGGATCAGGTGCGCGAGATCGCGAAGACCAAGCAGGAAGACCTCAACGCGAACGACATCGACGCAGCCGCGAAGATCATCGCCGGCACCGCGCGCTCGATGGGTATCACCGTCGAGGGTTAATCCTCCACTGTGGGAGGGCCGGCCAGGCCCGTAACCACAACTGAACCATGCACCCGGGTCGAGACCCAGGGTGAGAAGTAAGGACAGAAGAAATGGCAAAGCGCAGCAAGGCATACCTCGCCGCCGCTGAGAAGATCGACGCGGACAAGCTTTACAGCCCCCTGCAGGCTGCGAAGCTGGCCAAGGAGACCTCGTCGGCCAAGATGGACGCGACCGTCGAGGTTGCCGTCCGTCTGGGCGTCGACCCCCGCAAGGCGGACCAGATGGTTCGCGGCACGGTCAACCTGCCGCACGGCACCGGTAAGACCGCCCGCGTCGTCGTCTTCGCCGTGGGCGAGAAGGCCGCCGAGGCCGAGGCCGCCGGTGCGGACGCCGTCGGATCCGAGGATCTGATCGAGCGCATCCAGGGCGGTTGGACCGACTTCGACGCCGCGATCGCCACCCCTGACCAGATGGCCAAGGTCGGCCGCATCGCTCGCGTCCTCGGACCGCGTGGCCTGATGCCGAACCCGAAGACCGGCACCGTTACGCCGGACGTCGCGAAGGCTGTCGCCGACATCAAGGGCGGCAAGATCAACTTCCGTGTCGACAAGCAGGCCAACCTGCACTTCGTGATCGGCAAGGCGTCGTTCGACGAGGCCAAGCTGGTCGAGAACTACGGCGCAGCGCTGGACGAGATCCTGCGTGCGAAGCCGTCGTCGGCGAAGGGCCGCTACGTCAAGAAGGTCACGGTTTCGACCACCACCGGACCGGGCATCCCGGTGGACCCGAACCGTACCCGCAACCTCCTCGAGGATGGCGAGTAAGTCGCGAATCCTCGCGACCTGATCGACATCGAAGGCCGGCACAGAGTTCTCTCTGTGCCGGCCTTCGGCGTTCTCCGACGTCGGTCCTCAATCCTGCTCGCGCCGCCATGCGAGCATCGCCCCGCGGCCCTCGGCCGGCGCCCACGGCAGGAAGACGGCGACGACGATCGCACACACCACGACGGCGCCCGTCGCCACGAGTGACGCGGCATGCGCTCCCTGCAGAACCGCGGTCTTCATCGTCGTGATCAGTTGCTCACGCGAAGGTTCGAGCATCGAGGGGATCTCACGATTGCGGATCTCGAGGACGCTGAGAATCGTTGCCCGCGCGAAGCCCTTCTCGTCGTCGTTCATGAGGGAAGCGGGGACGCCGTCGATGATCGGGGAGATCTTCCCGACGTAGTACGACGCGACGATCGATCCGAGTACCGCCACGCCGAGGGTTCCGCCCACCTCTCTGGTGGTGTCGTTGACAGCGGATCCGGCACCGGCCTCGTCGAGCGGCAGCGACGACATGATCGACTCGGTGGCCGGCCCCTGGACGATCGCCAGCCCGAGCGCCATCGACACCATCGACGGCAGGACATCGGTGAGGTAGTTGCTGTCGACGTCGACCAGACCGCCGAGATACAGCCCGAGACCGGTCAGGAGCAGGCCGAAGACGAGGACCGCAGTCGTTCCGATCCGCTGAGCCAGCAACGTCGCGATCGGTGCGCCTACCGCGACGGACACTGCGAACGGTAGCGACGCGATGCCGAATTCGAGCGGCGTGTACTCGCGCACGCCCTGGAAGTACTGCGTGATGAGGAACAGGAATCCGAACATCGAGAAGTAGGCGACGGCGATCGCGAGGGCCGGAAGCGAGAACCGTCGGATCCGGAACAGTCGCATGTCGAGGATCGGCGCCGGGGTGCGCAGTTCCCACACCACGAAACCCACGAGGACGACGATCGACGCCGCGGCGGTGCCGAGGGTGACCGGGGAGAGCCAGCCGTGACGGGGCGCCTCGATGACGGCCCACACCAGTCCGGTGATCCCGACGACGGACATCACGATGCCGGCGACGTCGAGGCGGCCGACGGAGGACGCCTTGGACTCGGGACCAGCAGCAGGGTCGCGAGGAGCGCGATCACCGCAACGGGGACGTTGATCCAGAACACCGCGTGCCACGAGAAGTGTTCGAGGAGCCATCCGCCGGAGACGGGACCGATCGCGATGGCGAAGCCGGCCATCGCCGTCCATGCCGCGATGGCGAGGGCCTTCTCGCGGACGTCGGTGAAGATGTTGATGATCAGGGCGAGCGTCGCCGGGAAGACGGCTGCCGCGAACACGCCCATTGCCGCACGGGCCGCGATCACCTGTCCGAGTGAGGTGGCCGACGCGCCGAGGACGGACATGGCAGCGACGCCGACCAGTCCGATCGTCATGACGCGCCGCCGACCGTGGCGGTCGCCCAGATTTCCGCATGCGAGGAGTAGGCCGGCGAAGGTGAGCGTGTATGCGTCGACCACCCACTGGAGACCGCTGACGTCGGTGCGCAACTGGACCCCGATCGACGGCAACGCGACGTTGACGATCGTGTTGTCGAGAACGACGAGAAGTTCGGCGAGGCAGATCACCGCCAGGGCGAGGAATCTGCGCCGGCGTCCGAGACCGTCGGCGGTCGCGGTGGGGGTCATGAGAGTCATGGCCGAAACCTAGCCCACTATGTGTGACTCGAGGTTACGTTTAAAAGTGAGCCGTCGGACACACTTGCCTCTCAGTGTGAGGTGTCGCACAAAAGTGGACGTCGGGCGCGACGCGCTTTGCGCCCGGGCGGTGCTTCGTTAGAGTGCTCGTTGGAGTTCGGCGTTCGATGCGAATTCCGCCCCGAAAACTGTTCTACCCAAGACCGTTGGTCACCGTGCCCAGTAATGGAATCGGTTGAAGGTCCGGGATTGCCCGGCGGCCCACGCAGGAGGACGAGGTGGGGGATGTTTGTCTGCGCCCGGTTTCGACCGGGGGATGGATCTCCTCGTGTACGCCCCGTGTGCCCTGCACCGGGGCGTTTTGCATGTCACGGCCCGAAGTGGAACAACGACTGTCACGAGAGGAGGCGAAGTATGGCAAAGCCTGAGAAGGTTTCCGCAGTTGCGGAGATCACCGAGCAGTTCAAGGAGTCGTCTGCCGCTGTCATCACGGAATACCGTGGTCTGTCGGTTACGAGCCTGACGCAGCTGCGACGCGCACTCGGAGAGGGTGCCACCTACTCCGTCGCCAAGAACACCCTGGTCAAGCGCGCCGCTGCTGAAGCGGGCGTCGAGGGCCTTGACGACCTGTTCGTCGGACCGACCGCCATTGCATTCATCAAGGGCGAGCCGGTCGACGCTGCGAAGGCTCTGAAGGCCTTCGCAAAGGACAACAAGGCGCTCGTCATCAAGGGCGGCTACATGGACGGCGCTGCGCTGTCCGTGGATCAGGTCAACCAGATCGCGGACCTCGAGTCCCGCGAGATCCTGTTGGCCAAGCTCGCCGGCGCTATGAAGGGCAACTTGGCAAAGGCCGCTGGCCTGTTCAACGCTCCCGCTTCGCAGATGGCCCGTCTGGCCGCTGCGCTGCAGGAGAAGAAGGCTGCGGAGGGTGGGGCCGAGGCTCCCGCCGACGCCGCTGCCGAATAGCTGATCCGCACCTGCGCATCACAACCATCACCACCTGTCCGGTCGCGGATCAGCGATACAGGACTTAAGAGGAAGGACCGCCACCATGGCGAAGCTCACCACCGAAGAGTTGCTGGACCAGTTCAAGGAGCTGACCCTGCTCGAGCTCTCGGAGTTCGTGAAGGCGTTCGAGGAGACCTTCGAGGTCACCGCTGCTGCTCCGGTCGCCGTTGCCGCTGCCGGCGCTCCGGCTGCCGCTGCTGAGGCTGCTGAGGAGCAGGACGAGTTCGACGTCATCCTCGAGTCGGCTGGCGACAAGAAGATCCAGGTCATCAAGGTCGTCCGTGAGGTCGTCTCCGGCCTGGGCCTGAAGGAAGCCAAGGACCTCGTCGAGGGTGCTCCGAAGCCGATCCTGGAGAAGGTCGCCAAGGACGCAGCTGACGCTGCCAAGGAGAAGCTCGAGGCTGCCGGCGCGAAGATCACCGTCAAGTAAGACGATCATCTGCGCTGCTTCCTGACGAAGCATCGAGAAGAGGGCCGTCCCCGGTTCGGGGGCGGCCCTCTTCGTTGTCATCAGCATGTCCCGGTAGTCGGGACTGTCTGGTCTTGTCACCTTACTTACTCATAAGTAATATGCGGTGTCACGGATAACACTTCGATGCGATGAGTGACGCAACCCACAGTGGACCACAGTGGGGGACGTGCCTGAACGCAGGAGGTAATGGTGGGAGTCGAGGTAGCAGTCGAAGGACTCACGAAGTCTTTCGGCTCTCAGAAGATCTGGCAGGACGTGACGCTCACGCTGCCGGCCGGAGAGGTCAGCGCGCTGCTGGGCCCGTCCGGTACCGGTAAGTCGGTGTTCCTCAAGTCCCTGATCGGTCTGCTGCGGCCCGAGGAGGGGTCGATCGTCATCGACGGGACCGACATCCTGCAGTGCTCCTCCCGCGAACTGTACGAGATCCGCAAGCTGTTCGGCGTCCTGTTCCAGGACGGCGCGCTGTTCGGGTCGATGAACCTGTACGACAACGTGGCCTTCCCGCTGCGAGAGCACGCCAAGAAGACCGAGTCCGAGATCCGCAAGATCGTCATGGAGAAGCTCGAGCTCAACGGCCTGGTCGGCGCCGAGGGCAAGCTCCCCGGCGAGATCTCCGGCGGTATGCGCAAGCGCGCCGGTCTCGCTCGCGCGCTGGTGCTCGATCCCCAGATCATCCTCGTCGACGAGCCGGACTCGGGTCTCGACCCGGTCCGCACGACGTACCTCAGCCAGCTGCTGATCGACATCAACGCGCAGATCGACGCGACGATCCTGATCGTGACGCACAACATCAACCTGGCCCGCACCGTGCCCGACAACCTGGGCATGCTGTTCCGCAAGCAGCTCGTCATGTTCGGTCCGCGCGAGGTGCTGCTCACCAGCGACGAACCCGTCGTGCACCAGTTCCTCAACGGCTCCAAGATCGGTCCGATCGGCATGTCGGAGGAGAAGGACGAGGCCCAGATGGCGCAGGAGCAGGCGCTCGTCGACGCCGGTCATCACCACGGCGGCACCGACGACGTCTACGGCGTGGTGCCGCAGATGCAGGCCACGCCGGGTCTGCCCTTCCGTCAGGCGGTCGCGCGGCGACAGGCCCGCGTCCGCCAGATCCTGCACACGCTGCCGTACGAGGCGCAGCAGAGCATCCTCGCGAGCATGGAAGACGATCAGGCCACCCAGGTGATTCCCACGTACGACGACGGAGGACTCGGACAGTCCACGTACGGGCACGGTTAGGGGACTGCGTATGGGGGCACCCGCACTTCGATGATGAAGCCGGTCACCGGAGCGTTGACTCAGGCCGGCAACATCGTCCAACTGTTCGTCGACGTCGTACGCAACACGTTCAAGCGGCCGTTCCAGTTCAAGGAGTTCATCGAACAGGCGTGGTTCATCGCGAGCGTGACGATCCTGCCGACCGCGCTCGTCGCGATCCCGTTCGGTGCGGTCGTGTCGTTGCAGACCGGGTCGCTGATCAAGCAGTTGGGTGCGGAAGCGTTCACGGGTGCCGCCAGCGTTCTTGCGGTGATCCAGCAGGGCAGTCCGATCGTGACGGCTCTGCTGATCGCGGGCGCCGCGGGCTCCGCGGTCACCGCCGATCTCGGGTCGCGGACGATCCGCGAGGAGATCGACGCGATGGAGGTCCTCGGCATCAATCCGGTCCAGCGCCTGGTCGTTCCACGGGTGCTGGCGATGGTGCTGGTCGCGGTGCTCCTCAACGGGCTGGTCTCGGTCGTCGGCATCGCGGGTGGCTACTTCTTCAACGTGATCCTCCAGGGCGGCACCCCGGGCGCCTACCTAGCGTCGTTCTCGGCGCTCGCGCAGCTGCCCGACCTGTACATCGCCGAGGTCAAGGCGGCGATCTTCGGCGTCATCGCGGGTGTCATCGCGGCCTACAAGGGACTCACGCCCAAGGGCGGACCCAAGGGTGTCGGCGAGGCGGTCAACCAGGCCGTCGTCATCACGTTCCTGGTGTTGTTCTTCGCGAACCTGATCCTGACCACGGTGTACCTGCAGGTCGTCCCGGCGAAGGGAGCATGAGTCGATGACGATCGCACGGGGTCGCGGCGATTACGCACTGATGCGGGCGCGCCGCTGGGCGCGCAAACCGATCGACGTGCTCGACAACGCCGGCGAGCAGATGTCGTTCTACTCGCGGGCCATCGCGTGGACGCCGCGGACGCTGCGCCGCTACCGCAAGGAGATGCTGCGACTGCTCGCCGAGGTGACCTTCGGCAGCGGTGCACTCGCGGTGATCGGCGGCACGATCGGCGTCATCGTGATGATGTCCGGGTTCACCGGCGTCGTGGTCGGTCTGCAGGGTTTCGCCGCCCTCGACCAGATCGGCAGCTCCGTGCTGACCGGCTTCCTGTCGGCGTACGTCAACACGCGTGAGATCGCGCCGGTCGTCGCGGCGCTCGCGCTGTCGGCCACGGTCGGTTGTGGCTTCACCGCCCAACTCGGTGCGATGCGTATCTCGGAGGAGATCGACGCGCTCGAGGTGATGGCGGTGCCCAGCGTGCCGTTCCTCGTCACGACCCGGATGATCGCCGGCTTCGTCGCGGTGATCCCGCTGTACATCGTCGGCCTGCTCGCCGCGTACCTCGCGTCGCGCGTCGTCAGCACCGTGTTCAACGGCCAGTCCACGGGTTCGTACGACCACTACTTCAACCTGTTCCTGCCGCCCGAGGACGTCTTGTGGTCCTTCGGCAAGGTGCTGGTGTTCGCATTCGTCCTGATCCTCATCCACTGCTACTACGGGTTCCACGCCCGCGGCGGCCCGGCCGGCGTCGGCGTCGCGGTCGGCCACGCCGTGCGTACCGCCCTCGTCACCATCGCCGTCCTGGACTTCTTCCTGAGCCTCGCGATCTGGGGCACGACGACCACGGTGCGGGTGGCCGGATGATCGAGACGCCGTCGAAACTGCGCCGCCGCATCCTGGGAGTCGCTTTCTTCCTGGTCCTCGCCCTGTTCGTGGGCGGCACGATCGCCACCTACAACAAGACGTTCAAGCCGGTCGTCAAGGTCGATCTCGTGACCGACACCGTCGGCAACGCGCTGCCGCGCAACGCCGACGTGAAGGTCCGCGGCCTCATCGTCGGCGAGGTGCGCGACGCGTCCACGTCGAACGGCAAGGTCACGTCGGTCATGGCGATCGAACCGGACAAGGCCGAGCTGATCCCGTCGAACGCGACTGCTCGACTGCTCCCGAAGACGCTGTTCGGTGAGCGGTACGTCGACCTGGTCATCCCCGAGAATGCGAGCCCCAATCCGATCGCGGCCGGCGGCACCATCTACCAGGACAAGAGCGGCAACGCTGTCGAACTCGGCAAGATGCTCGACGGCCTGCTGCCGCTGTTGCAGGCCATCCCGCCGGAGAGCCTGGCGTCGACGCTGGGTGCGCTGTCGCAGGCGCTCGACGGCCGCGGCGAGCAGATCGGAGTCACGCTCGACCAGCTGGACACGATCTTCGCCGGAGTCAACACCCGGATGCCGGACCTGAAGGCGGGTTTGCAGAGTTTCGCGACGTTCGCCCAGACGTACTCCGAGGCCGCACCGCAGTTGATCGATGCGCTCGACGACCTGCGCACCACCAACGCGACGATCGTGCAGGAGCGGAGCTCGATCGATGCGCTCATGGCGTCGGTGACGTCGACCGGCTCGAGCACCGCGGATCTGCTGACCACCAACCGTGATTCGCTCATCTCGATCGCGGCGGACTCGCGCGAGGCGCTCGAGATCCTGGCGCGGTTCTCCGGGACGTTCGGCTGCACGTTCAAGAACTTCGCGGACGTGATGCGGCGGTCGGGTGCGATCACCGGCGAGGGCTCCGACCTGCCCGGCGCACGGGCGACCATCGAACTCGTCAATCCTCGCGGGCGCTACCTGCCCAACCAGGACGAGCCGCGCCTGATCGACACCCGTGGGCCGCGTTGCTACGACCCGCCGCCGTTGGGCACCGACATCGGCCAGTACCCGGGCGGTTCGATCCACGACGGTTCGTACCAGGTCCCGACCCGGAACGCGGGTGACCAGTACATCCCGGACGTCCCCACCCCGCAGTACTCGGTGATGCCGGCGGCGACCGCGCCTGTGACGTACGTGGGCTCGCAGCTCGAGCGCGACACCCTGGCCGTCGTGTACGGCGAGGCGACCGGCATCGACCCGGCGGACGTGCCGTCCTGGACTACCAGGATCGGTGCCCCGGCGCTCCGTGGAAAGGAGGTGAGCGTCAAGTGAAGCGACAGCTGCGAGGGGTGGCTGCGCCGCTCGTCAAACTGTTGGTCTTCGCGGTGATCACGATCATCGCGACGGGCTTTCTCGCATTGACGATCTCGAACTCCACCTCCACCGGAGGCACCCGGTTCAACGCCCGGTTCACCGACGTGACCTCGCTCAACAAGGGCGACGAGGTCCGCATCGCCGGTGTCCGCGTCGGCCAGGTGACGAAGATCGAGATCGTCGACGACCGCGAGGCACAGGTCGAGTTCGCGCTCACCGACCGGGACTGGCTGCCCGCCAGCACGACCGCGACGATCCGGTTCCGCAACCTCGTCGGGCAGCGGTACATCGCGCTCGAGCAGGGCACCGGTCAGCAGGGATACAAGATGAACGCGGGGGAGACGATCCCGCTGGACCGGACCAAGCCGGCCGTGAACCTCACGACGCTGTTCAACGGCTTCCGGCCGCTGTTCCAGACGCTCAGCGCCGACGACGTGAACAAGCTGTCGTACCAGATCATCCAGGTGTTCCAGGGGGAGGGCGGAACGATCGAGGAGCTCGTGGCGAACACCGCGTCCCTGACCAACACGATCGCCGACAAGGACAAGGTGATCGGCCAGCTGATCACCAACCTCAACCAGGTGCTCGACACCGTCAACAAGCGTGACGAGCAGGTGGACCAGCTGATCGTGAACACCGAGCGCCTGGTGAGCGGGCTGAATGCCGACCGCGGCGTGATCGGGCAGTCGGTGCAGTCGCTGTCGGATCTCACCAGCGCGACCGCCGATCTCCTGGTGCCGACACGACCGTCGATCCAGGGCTCGATCGCGGGCCTCAATACGCTGGCCGGACACGTCAACGAGCGATCCGCCGATGTGAACAAGGTGCTCGCGAATCTGCCGGTGAAGATGGAGAAGCTGGGCCGCGCCGGCAGCTACGGGTCGTGGTTCCAGTTCTACCTGTGCGGCATCGACATCGTCGCCGGGCCGGGCACGGCGCCGCAGCTCAACCTGCCGACGAACCTTCCGACGGTCAACCAGCCGATCTACACCAACGCGGCTCCCCGTTGCTACGCGGACGGTGGCCGATGACCAAGAAGCGCAATCCCGCAGTCACCGGCGGCCTCGGGATCCTCGTGATCCTGCTCGCCACCATGTCGGCGTTCTTCCTCGACAGCCTGCCGATCGTCGGCGCCGCCAATCGGTACACCGCCGAGTTCTCGGAGGCCGCGGGCCTCAAGCCCGGCAACGAGGTCCGCGTGGCCGGCGTGAAGATCGGCAAGGTCACCGACATCGACCTGGCCGGCGACCGAGTGCTCGTCACGTTCCAGACCAAGGACGCGTGGGTGGGCGACCAGACCACGGCGTCGATCCAGATCAAGACGATCCTGGGCAGAAGTACCTGGCCCTCGACCCGCGCGGCACCGAGGTGCTCGACCCGCGGACGCCGATCCCGCTCGAGCGGACCACGTCGCCGTACGACGTGATCGACGCGTTCAGCGACGCGGCGACGACGCTCGAGCAGATCGACACGACGCAGCTGGCGTCGAGCTTCGAGGTGCTGTCGCAGTCCTTCGCGGGAACGCCCGACGAGATCCGAGGATCGCTCGACGGTGTTGCCAGGCTGTCTGAGACGATCGCCAAACGCGACCAGGAGCTCGGGAAACTGTTCCAGGCGACCAAGCAGACGTCGCAGATTCTCGCGGATCGGAACGAGCAGTTCGAGAGATCCTCGCGAACGGCGGCACCTTGCTGGCGGAGCTCAACACCCGCCAGCAGGCCATCGGACAGCTGCTCACCAGCACCCAGACGCTGTCGCGGGAGCTCACGGGACTGGTCGCGGACAACGAGGCCCAGATCACCCCGGCGCTCACGCAGTTGCAGGGCGTCATCGACATTCTCAACGCGAACCAGCAGAACGTGAGCAAGTCGCTCGAGTATGCGGCGCCGTTCTACCGGATCTACGCCAACGTCCTCGGAAACGGTCGATGGTTCGACACCGTCGTGACGAACCTGACCCCGCCCGGGCTGCCGGACATCCCCGGATACCGCGAGCCGTTCCGCACCCTGGGGGTAACTGATGAGTGAGGCTCCGGCAGGCACCCGCCGATGGATTCCGGTGGCCCTGATCGCCGCGTTCGCCGTCGTGGTGGCCGGTGTGCTGTGGTGGGTGTTCCAGAACGCGGGAACCACCAAGATCACCGCCTACTTCGACAAGTCGGTGGGCATCTACGAGGGCTCCGACGTGCGCGTGCTCGGTGTGAAGGTCGGCAGTGTCGATTCGGTGGTCCCGCAAGGCGACCAGGTGCAGGTCACGATGACCGTCGAGCGCGGGGTCGACATCCCGGCCGACGCGAAGGCCGCTCAGGTGACGCCTTCGGTCGTCTCCGATCGCTACATCCAGCTCACGCCGGCCTATACGGGCGGCGAGAAGATGAGCCGCGATGCGACTATCCCCCGGGAGCGGACGGCGACGCCGGTCGAGGTCGACCAGCTGTACGCGAGCGTCACCCAGTTGTCGGAGGCGCTGGGCCCGAACGGTGCCAACAAGGACGGCGCGCTGTCGGACCTCGTCGACACGGCGGCGGCGAACCTGAACGGCAACGGCGACGCGCTGGGCAACACGTTCACGCAGCTGTCGGCGGCGGCGCGCACGCTGTCGAACTCTCGCGCCGACATCTTCGACACCGTCAAGAACCTGCAGGTGTTCGTCAGCGCGCTCGCCGCGAACGACGCCCAGGTGCGCCAGTTCAACACCCAGCTGGCCGACCTGAGCGGGTTCCTGGCGGGGAGAAGACGAACCTGGGGCTGGCGCTCAACCAGCTGTCACTCGCGCTCGGCGACGTGGCCCGGTTCGTCGAGAACAATCGGGACCTGCTCGCGCAGAACCTCGACGGGCTCACGACCGTCACCCGGACGGTGGCGGACCAGCGCGACGCGCTCGCGGAGGCGCTGGTGACGATTCCGCTGGCGGTCAGCAATCTGGTCAATGCGCACGATGCCGAGTCGGGCACGCTGCAGATGCGCGTCGACCTGCCGGATCTGCAGGATCCGTACGGACTGGGCTGCAAGCTCATCGACGTGGCGAAGCTGATGCCTGGCGATCCGCGGTTCGAGGCGCTGGGGCGGCAGATGCAGCCGCTCATCGACAACTGCAAGGTCGTCACGGATCAGCTGACGGCCGGCGTGAAGACCCCGATGCTGAACCTGCCGCTCGGCATCCTGAGCGGCGACAACCAGCAGCGCGGTACCGTTCCGGGCACCGTCCCGGGCACGCCGTCGCCGCGGCTGGGCGGAACCCAGGGGGCACGCCGTGAGGACTCTGCGTACTAGGACGGCCGCCGTCGCCGCGGGAATGTGCGTGCTTGCGATAGCTGCGACGGGATGCGCCTCGGGTGGGATCTACTCGGTCCCGCTGCCCGGCGGCGCCGACATCGGCAACGATCCGATGCACGTGAAGATCGAGTTCGACGACGTGCTCGATCTCGTGCCCCAGTCGACGGTCAAGGTCGACGGCGTTCCGGTGGGCCGCGTCGAGAGCATCGCGGTGGCGAACGACGGCTGGACCGCGCAGGTCGAGACTCTGGTCAACAGCTCGGTCGACCTGCCGGCCAATGCGGTCGCCGAGGTGCAGCAGTCGAATCTGCTGGGCGAGAAGTTCATCGCGATCTCGGCGCCGGACGCGAACCCGTCCAACCAGCGGTTGGCGAGCGGCGACACGATCTCGGTGGGCCGCACCCGGCACGCCACCGACATCGAGCAGGTGCTCGGTGCGATGTCGCTGCTGCTCAACGGTGGCGGCGTCGCACAGTTGCAGCCGATCGTCTCGGAACTCGAGAAGGCACTCGATGGTCGGGAGACGAAGGTTCGTGGTCTGCTCGAGCAGGCGAACACCCTGATCGCGGGACTCGACGAGCAGCGCGACTCGATCACCCGCGCCCTGGACGGCCTGGACACGCTCAGTGCGCGCGTCGGTGACCAGACGGCCAAGCTTGAGAAGATCCTCGACGAACTGCCGCAGGGCGTGAACATCCTCGCCGAGCAGCGTCCGCAGCTGGTGCAGATGCTCACCCAGGTGGATCGGCTCGGTCAGGTGGGCACCGACGTCATCAACGAGTCGAAGGACAACCTGATCGCCGATCTGCGGGCACTGCGGCCGACGCTGCAGCAGCTCGCGGACGCCACCCCGGACATCATCACGTCGGCGCCGATCGTGCCCACGTTCCCGTTCCCGGACTCGATCATCCCGTCGATCCACGGCGGCATGTCCAACGTGTTCCTGTCCATCGACCTGCAGATCGGTGACACCCTGTCGAACCTCGGCGTCGGCAAGGGGGACCCGGTGTACTACCCGCCGAAGTACGGTCCGCCGGTTCCGGTGAACCCGAGCAACCCGTACTACAACGGCAACGGCGCGCGGCCGGGCTGGCCGACGGTGTCGCTGCTGCCGCTGCCGCCGATCGTGCCCAATCCGGTTCCGGCGCCCGGCACCTCTCCGGTGTCCGCACCGCTGACCGCGCAGCAGAACCCGTTCGATGCGTTCCTGAAGCAGCTGGGGGTGGGTGAGTAATGGTCTCGCGTCTGGCCAGGTGGCAGTTGGTGGCGTTCATCGTCGTCGCGGTACTCGGCATCAGCTACGTCGGTGCCAAGTACGTGCGGCTGGACACGCTGCTGGGGTTCGGTGAGTACCAGGTGGACGCGCAGCTCGCGAACTCCGGCGGCATCTTCACCAACGCCGAGGTGACGTACCGCGGGGTGCCCGTCGGCCGCGTCGGTGACCTCACGCTGACCGAGCACGGTGTGTCGGTCGCGCTCATGATCAACGACGGTGCGCCGAAGATCCCGGCGTCGGCGAGGGCCGTCGTCGCCAATCGGTCCGCGATCGGTGAGCAGTACGTGGACCTGCAGCCGGACACCGACGAGGGGCCCTACCTCACCGCCGGCTCGGTGATCACCCAACCGAACACGTCGACGCCGATTCCCGTCGAGGACCTGATCGGAAGTGTCGACAGCCTCGCGCGGTCGGTGCCGACCGACGCGCTGCACACCACCGTCGTGGAGCTGGGCAAGGCGCTCACCGGCAAGGGGAGGATCTGCAGGTCCTGGTCGATTCGCTCGGCCGGTTCACCGCGACCGCGAACGAGGCCCTGCCGCAGACGCTCGCGCTCGTCAGCGACGGCCGGACGGTGTTCGACACCCAGGCCGATCAGTCCGACGCGATCCGTCAGTTCAGCGACGGACTCCAGCAGGTGGCCGCGCAGCTGAAGTCGAGCGACCCCGACGTCCGCCGGTTGATCGGCACCGGGGCGGACGCCAGCGACACGGTCGGCAAGGTCGTGGCGAACAGTGGCGACGCTCTGACCGCGAATCTGACGAACCTGAACACGACGCTGACCACGCTCGCACCCCGGTCGATCGCGCTGCAGCCACTGTTCCAGTTCCTGCCGGCACTGTCGGCGGGCGCGTCGGACGTCGCGCCCGGCGATGGCACCATCCACTTCGGGCTCGTGCTCGAGACCAACAATCCGGTGCCGTGCACGCAGGGCTACGAGGGCACGCAGGAGATCCTCGCGCAGATGAAGGCCCAGAACCCGAACTTCGACGACACCGTCGACGACTTCCCGTTCAACACGAAGGTGCGGTGCGCGGTCGCGCAGGGCAACCCGACCGGCGTCCGCAGCGCCGAACGCATCGTCTACGCCGATCCGCGGACCCCGCAGCCGTGGACAGTACCCCCAAGACCGATCCCGACAAGTTGAACCTGAACCCGATCGCCACCCAGCTCGCGACCCTGATGGGCGTCGTGCCGGCCCGGTAGCGGTCGGTGAGCATTCGTTACCCGAGAGTAAGGTTGCCGCGTGACGGACACCACGACCAAGAACAGCAAGACCCTCGTCGCGGCGACCGTTGCGGTGGTCGTTCTCCTCGTCGGCGCCGTGGTGGCGGCCGGTTGGTTCGGTGTGGGATGGGCGCGGGCCGCGTTCGTGGAGAAGCCGAAGGCGGACGCCCGCGAGTCGGCGCTGTCCGACGCCCGCCAGGCTGCGATCAACCTCAACTCGTTCGACGCCGACAACCTCGACCAGTCGTTCTCGAACATCGAATCGTCGATCACGGGCGGCCTGGTCGACGACCTGAACTCGACGAAGGACCAGCTCGCGCAGCAGACGAAGCAGACCGGCGCCCGTAGCACCGCCGAGGTGCTGGGCGCGACGCTGACGTCGCTGAACACCGACGACGGTACGGCCGACGCGCTCGTCGTCCTCGCCACGACGACGACGTGGCCCGACCAGTCCTCGCGCAAGGTGCGGGTGACCATGCGTTTGACCATGGACGAGGGCGACGACGGCGTCTGGCGGGCGTCGAAGTCCGTGAACCTCGGCAACGCCGCGGTGCTCGACGAGTCTCCCGCGAAGGCTCCCGCACAGGCGCCCGCACCGACCCCGCCGGCGGATCCGAACGCCGGATCGGCCACGCCCGCGCCCGATGCCGGTGGCCAGTAGCTTCCGCTTGCCCCGCCCGATCCGGGGCGACGTCCCCCGCGGTGTCGTCGCTGCCAGTCGTTAGGAGTTCTCCAGTGCCTCCAATTCGTCGTAACACCAGGTCGAACACGCCGCAGCGGCGACCGAAGATCGCCGGTGCCTCGGGGCGCCCCGGGACCGACGCGAGTTCGGCGTCGGGTCCCGCCGTCGTAGACGAGTCGACACCGGTCGCGTCGGCGCCGGTGGAATCTGCGCCCGTCGCGTCGGCGCCGGTGGAGTTGGCGCTGGTGGAGCCTGCGCCAGTCGAATCGAAGCCTGTCGAGGTGACGGAAGTCGAGACCACGGCGACGGCGGCCGACGCTGCGGCCGTCGACCGGAGCCCCGCCGTCGACAACGCGCCGGTCGCGCGCGAAGGCCGGCTGGGGTGGCGGCTCGTCGCGGTCCTGGGCGGGGTCGCGGTGGTGGCGGCGGCGTTCGCGGTCGTCGCCGCGTTCCGGCCGGGAGCGCAGGTCAGCAACACCGCCTACGTCGACATCGCTACGACGTCGGAGGTGACGGACGCGACGCGGTCGGCATTGAACACGCTCTACGCGTACGCCCCGGACACCATCGACCAGTACCCGGACCGGGCTCGGGGTGTGCTGACCGAGAACATGCGGGCCGAGTTCGACAAGACGGTCGATCCGACGGTGTCGGCGGTCAAGCAGTCCGGCACCAGCACCACTGTCGAGCTGAGCGATGTCGGGGTCAAGGTTCTCGACGGTGACCGGGCCGAATTGATCGTGAACATGACCGTCAGCGCCGAGGCGAAGGGCGTCGCGCAGGACAGTGCGTCGGGTCCGTTGATCGTTCGGATGGAAAAAGTTGATGGCGTGTGGCTATTGTCTGACATTGCGGATCAGTAGTCGGGCGCTCGACAGATCGGTCAGCGCCTCCCTGTCGCCCGACGCCCACGGTCCCGAATCTTCCCGGTGCTCTTGACGATCACTTCGAGTCGAATCACCGGGACTAGGCTTGACGCGGCGGCTACCACGCGTCACTCTATGCGTGAACATTCACGCGGTCTGCCGCGTGCGGCACCCACTCGGGGTGTCCTTTCTCGTGCCCGGCTCGACATCTACTGAGTTTGGGTGTACTTTTGGACGTTGCGCTGGCTGCCTCCTGTCCACCTCTCGACCTCACTGCGGCGAAGTGATCCGCTTCCTGCTCCTGTGGCGAGGATTCGTTCGGGTTGTGACCAGCGAATTCGCCCCACATGAAGAAGCAGATACAGCGGCGGTCGCACCAGCAAGAGCGGCCCGCGTGAGGTGCTGGAAGGACGCATCTTGGCAGTCTCTAGCCAGACCAAGGCAGTTGCCGGAATCCCCGGAGCCCCCAAGAGGGTTTCGTTCGCGAAGATTCGCGAGCCCCTCGAAGGTGCCAGGGCTCCTCGATCTACAGACTGATTCGTTCGAATGGTTGATCGGCTCGCAGGGCTGGCGTGAGCGCGCAGCCGCGCGTGGCGACGGAGCGGTCCAGGGTGGTCTCGACGAGATCCTGGCCGAGCTCTCGCCGATCGAGGACTTCTCGGGTCGATGTCCCTGTCCTTCTCCGATCCGCGCTTCGACGAGGTCAAAGCCTCGGTCGATGAGTGCAAAGACAAGGACATGACCTACGCGGCGCCGCTGTTCGTCACCGCGGAGTTCATCAACAACAACACCGGTGAGATCAAGAGCCAGACGGTCTTCATGGGTGACTTCCCGATGATGACCGACAAGGGCACGTTCATCATCAACGGCACCGAGCGCGTCGTCGTCTCGCAGCTCGTCCGCTCGCCGGGCGTCTACTTCGACGAGTCGATCGACAAGAGCACCGAGAAGACCCTGCACAGCGTCAAGGTCATCCCGGGCCGTGGTGCGTGGCTCGAGTTCGACGTCGACAAGCGCGACACCGTGGGTGTCCGTATCGACCGCAAGCGCCGTCAGCCGGTCACCGTGCTGCTCAAGGCGCTGGGTTGGACCACCGAGCAGATCACTCAGCGTTTCGGTTTCTCCGAGATCATGATGTCGACGCTCGAGAAGGACAACACCGCCGGCACCGACGAGGCGCTGCTCGACATCTACCGCAAGCTGCGTCCGGGCGAGCCGCCGACGAAGGAGAGCGCGCAGACCCTCCTGGAGAACCTGTTCTTCAAGGACAAGCGCTACGACCTCGCTCGCGTGGGCCGCTACAAGATCAACAAGAAGCTGGGCCTGAACACCGGGCTGCCGATCGAGGCGTCGACCCTCACCGAGGAAGACATCGTCGCGACGATCGAGTACCTGGTGCGTCTGCACGCCGGCGACACCACGATGACCGCTCCGGAGGGCGTCGAGGTTCCCGTCGAGGTCGACGACATCGACCACTTCGGTAACCGTCGTCTGCGCACCGTGGGCGAGCTCATCCAGAACCAGATCCGCGTGGGCCTGTCCCGCATGGAGCGCGTCGTTCGCGAGCGCATGACGACTCAGGACGTCGAGGCGATCACGCCGCAGACCCTGATCAACATCCGCCCGGTCGTCGCCGCGATCAAGGAGTTCTTCGGAACCTCCCAGCTGTCGCAGTTCATGGACCAGAACAACCCGCTGTCGGGTCTGACCCACAAGCGTCGCCTGTCGGCGCTGGGCCCGGCGGTCTGTCCGTGAGCGTGCCGGCCTCGAGGTGCGAGACGTCCACTCGTCGCACTACGGCCGCATGTGCCCCATCGAGACCCCTGAAGGCCCGAACATCGGCCTGATCGGCTCGCTCTCGGTGTACGCGCGGGTCAACCCGTTCGGCTTCATCGAGACCCGTACCGCAAGGTCGTCGACGGCCAGGTCACCGACGAGGTGCACTACCTGACCGCGGACGAGGAGGACCGCCACGTCGTGGCGCAGGCCAACTCGCCGGTCGACTCCGCCGGTCACTTCACCGAGGACCGCGTCCTGGTTCGCCGTAAGGGCGGCGAGGTCGAGTTCGTCTCGTCGTCGGACGTCGACTACATGGACGTCTCGCCGCGCCAGATGGTCTCCGTCGCGACCGCGATGATTCCGTTCCTTCGAGCACGACGACGCCAACCGTGCCCTCATGGGCGCGAACATGCAGCGTCAGGCGGTGCCGCTGGTCCGCAGCGAGTCCCCGCTGGTCGGTACCGGCATGGAGCTGCGTGCCGCGGTCGACGCCGGCGACGTCATCGTCACCGAGAAGAGCGGTGTCGTCGAGGAGGTCTCCTCCGACTACGTCACCGTCATGGCCGACGACGCGAGCCGCAAGACGTACCGTCTGCGCAAGTTCGCGCGCTCGAACCAGGGCACGTGCGCCAACCAGCGTCCGATCGTGGACGAGGGCCAGCGCGTCGAGGCCGGCCAGGTCCTGGCCGACGGCCCCTGCACCGAGAACGGTGAGATGGCGCTCGGCAAGAACCTGCTCGTGGCGATCATGCCGTGGGAGGGCCACAACTACGAGGACGCGATCATCCTGTCGCAGCGCCTCGTGGAGGAGGACGTGCTCACCTCGATCCACATCGAGGAGCACGAGATCGACGCCCGCGACACCAAGCTCGGTGCCGAGGAGATCACCCGGGACATCCCGAACGTCTCCGACGAGGTGCTGGCTGACCTCGACGAGCGCGGCATCGTCCGCATCGGTGCCGAGGTCCGCGACGGCGACATCCTGGTCGGCAAGGTCACCCCGAAGGGTGAGACCGAGCTGACCCCCGAGGAGCGGCTGCTGCGCGCGATCTTCGGTGAGAAGGCCCGCGAGGTTCGCGACACCTCCCGAAGGTGCCGCACGGTGAGTCCGGCAAGGTCATCGGCATCCGCGTGTTCTCGCGCGAGGACGACGACGATCTGCCTCCGGGCGTCAACGAGCTCGTTCGCGTCTACGTTGCCCAGAAGCGCAAGATCCAGGACGGCGACAAGCTCGCCGGCCGCCACGGCAACAAGGGCGTCATCGGCAAGATCCTCCCGCAGGAGGACATGCCGTTCCTGCCCGACGGCACCCCGGTCGACATCATCCTGAACACCCACGGTGTTCCGCGGCGTATGAACATCGGCCAGGTGCTCGAGACGCACCTCGGCTGGATCGGCAAGACCGGATGGAACGTGCAGATCGCTGCCGACGGCACGCGTCCCGAGTGGGCGCAGAACCTGCCCGAGGAGATGCTGTCCGCGCCGGCCGACTCGAACATCGCCACCCCGGTGTTCGACGGTGCCAAGGAGGACGAGCTCACCGGTCTGCTCGGTGCGACGCTGCCGAACCGTGACGGCGAGCAGATGGTCGGGTCGGACGGCAAGGCGACGCTGTTCGACGGTCGCTCCGGCGAGCCGTTCCCGTACCCGGTGTCGGTCGGCTACATGTACATCATCAAGCTGCACCACTTGGTCGACGACAAGATCCACGCGCGTTCGACCGGTCCGTACTCGATGATCACCCAGCAGCCGCTCGGCGGTAAGGCCCAGTTCGGTGGCCAGCGCTTCGGTGAGATGGAGTGCTGGGCGATGCAGGCGTACGGCGCCGCCTACACCCTGCAGGAGCTGCTCACCATCAAGTCGGACGACGTCGTCGGCCGCGTGAAGGTGTACGAGGCCATCGTCAAGGGCGAGAACATCCCCGAGCCGGGCATCCCCGAGTCCTTCAAGGTTCTCCTCAAGGAGCTCCAGTCGCTCTGCCTCAACGTGGAGGTGCTGTCCTCGGACGGCGCGGCCATCGCGATGGCGGACGGCGACGACGAGGACCTCGAGCGTGCCGCCGCGAACCTGGGCATCAACCTGTCCCGGAACGAGGCCGCGACCGTGGACGATCTCGCGAACTAGTTTTCGGTCCCTGGGCTGCGATCCGTCGCAGCCCAGGGGCGCTAGAGCACATTTGAATTGGCAGTCAGGAGAAGCGGATCTCACCCGCTGATCCACAATCCCTCTGGGAAAGGAAGTTACGTGCTCGACGTCAACTTCTTCGATGAACTCCGCATCGGTCTCGCGACCGCGGAGGACATCCGCAACTGGTCCTACGGCGAGGTCAAGAAGCCGGAGACCATCAACTACCGCACGCTCAAGCCCGAGAAGGACGGCCTCTTCTGCGAGAAGATCTTCGGCCCCACCCGGGACTGGGAGTGCTACTGCGGTAAGTACAAGCGCGTCCGCTTCAAGGGCATCATCTGTGAGCGCTGCGGCGTCGAGGTGACGCGTGCGAAGGTGCGTCGTGAGCGCATGGGCCACATCGAGCTCGCGGCTCCCGTGACCCACATCTGGTACTTCAAGGGCGTGCCGAGCCGCCTCGGCTACCTGCTCGACCTGGCTCCGAAGGATCTCAGAAGATCATCTACTTCGCTGCCTACGTCATCGTCGGTGTCGACGAGGAGCTGCGTCACAACGAGCTCTCCACGCTCGAAGCCGAGATGGAGGTCGAGAAGAAGACCGTCGCCGACCAGCGCGACGCCGATCTCGAGGCCCGTGCCCAGAAGCTCGAAGCGGACATCGCCGAGCTCGAGGCCGAGGGTGCCAAGTCCGACGTCCGCCGCAAGGTCAAGGACGGCGGCGAGCGCGAGATGCGCCAGCTCCGTGACCGTGCCCAGCGTGAGCTGGACCGGCTCGAGGAGATCTGGAACACCTTCACCAAGCTGAGCGTTAAGCAGCTCATCGTCGACGAGTCGCTGTACCGCGAGCTGGTCGACCGCTACGGCGAGTACTTCACCGGCGCGATGGGCGCGGAGTCCATCCAGAAGCTGATGGAGAACTTCGACATCGAGGCCGAGGCCGAGTCGCTGCGCGAGACCATCCGCAGTGGCAAGGGCCAGAAGAAGCTGCGTGCTCTCAAGCGCCTCAAGGTCGTGGCTGCCTTCCAGCAGTCGGGCAACTCGCCGATGGGCATGGTCCTCGACGCCGTCCCGGTGATCCCGCCGGAGCTGCGTCCGATGGTCCAGCTCGACGGTGGCCGTTTCGCGACGTCCGACCTGAACGACCTGTACCGCCGCGTCATCAACCGCAACAACCGCCTCAAGCGACTGATCGACCTCGGTGCCCCCGAGATCATCGTCAACAACGAGAAGCGGATGCTGCAGGAGTCCGTCGACGCGCTGTTCGACAACGGCCGTCGTGGCCGGCCGGTCACCGGTCCGGGCAACCGTCCGCTGAAGTCGCTGTCCGATCTGCTCAAGGGCAAGCAGGGCCGCTTCCGTCAGAACCTGCTCGGTAAGCGTGTCGACTACTCGGGCCGTTCGGTCATCGTCGTCGGTCCGCAGCTCAAGCTGCACCAGTGCGGTCTGCCGAAGCTCATGGCGCTCGAGCTGTTCAAGCCGTTCGTCATGAAGCGTCTGGTCGACCTCAACCACGCGCAGAACATCAAGTCCGCGAAGCGCATGGTCGAGCGTCAGCGCCCGCAGGTGTGGGATGTCCTCGAAGAGGTCATCAACGAGCACCCCGTGCTGCTGAACCGTGCACCTACGCTGCACCGCCTCGGCATCCAGGCGTTCGAGCCGCAGCTCGTCGAGGGCAAGGCCATTCAGCTGCACCCGCTCGTCTGTGAGGCGTTCAACGCCGACTTCGACGGTGACCAGATGGCCGTGCACCTGCCGCTGTCCGCGGAGGCGCAGGCCGAGGCTCGCATCCTGACGCTGTCGTCGAACAACATCCTGTCGCCGGCATCGGGCCGTCCGCTCGCCATGCCGCGTCTGGACATGGTGACGGGTCTGTTCCACCTGACCCGTCAGGTCGACGGTGCGATCGGCGAGTACAAGCCGGCCACCGACGGTCAGGCGGAGTACGGCGTGTACTCGTCCCCGGCCGAGGCCCAGATGGCCGTCGACCGTGGCGTGCTGTCCGTGCAGGCGGGTATCAAGGTGCGTCTGACGCATCAGCGTCCGCCGCGTGAGGTCGAGGCGGAGCTGTTCCCCGAGGGCTGGAACTACGGCGACGCCTGGACCACCGAGACGACTCTCGGCCGCGTCATGTTCAACGATCTGCTCCCGGCGGACTACGCGTTCATCAACGAGCAGATGCCGAAGAAGCGTCAGGCGACGATCATCAACGATCTCGCCGAGCGTTACCCGATGATCGTGGTCGCGCAGACCGTCGACAAGCTGAAGGACACCGGCTTCTACTGGGCCACCCGTTCCGGTGTGACGGTCTCGATCTCCGACGTCCTCGTGCCGCCGGAGAAGCCCCAGATCATGGAGCAGTTCGAGGCGCAGGCCGACCAGATCGAGAAGAAGTACCAGCGCGGTGCTCTCAACCACGCAGAGCGCAACAGCGCCCTGGTGAAGATCTGGTCCGAGGCCACCGACGAGGTCGGTAAGGCCATGGAGGCCCACTTCCCCGACGACAACCCGATCCCGATGATCGTGAAGTCCGGCGCCGCCGGCAACATGACTCAGGTTCGCTCGCTCGCCGGTATGAAGGGCCTGGTGACGAACCCGAAGGGTGAGTTCATCCCGCGTCCGATCAAGTCCTCCTTCAAGGAGGGCCTGACGGTTCTCGAGTACTTCATCAACACGCACGGTGCTCGTAAGGGTCTGGCCGATACCGCACTCCGCACCGCCGACTCGGGTTACCTGACCCGTCGTCTGGTGGACGTCTCGCAGGACGTCATCGTCCGCGAGGTCGACTGTGGCACCGAGCGCGGCATCATCACGCACATCGCGGAGAAGCAGGCCGACGGCTCGATCATCCGCGACGCGCACGTCGAGACCTCGACGTACGCCCGCACCCTCGCCGCGGACGCGGTCGACGAGAACGGCAACGTCATCGTCGAGCGTGGCCACGACCTGGGCGATCCGGCGATCGACGCACTGCTCGCCGCGGGTGTCACGCAGGTCAAGGTTCGCTCGGTGCTCACCTGCACCACGGCGACCGGTGTGTGTGCCACGTGCTACGGCCGCTCGATGGCCACCGGCAAGCTCGTCGACATCGGCGAGGCCGTCGGTATCGTCGCCGCGCAGTCGATCGGTGAGCCCGGTACCCAGCTGACGATGCGTACCTTCCACCAGGGTGGTGCGGCCGGCGCGGCCGACATCACCGGTGGTCTGCCGCGTGTCCAGGAGCTGTTCGAGGCCCGCGTCCCGAAGGGCAAGGCGCCCATCGCGGACGTCTCCGGCCGGGTGCAGCTCGAGGACGGCGAGCGCTTCTACAAGATCACCATCGTCCCGGACGACGGTGGCGAAGAGGTTGTCTACGACAAGCTCTCGAAGCGTCAGCGTCTGCGCGTGTTCAAGCACGACGACGGCTCCGAGCGCCTGCTGGCGGACGGAGACCATGTGGACGTCGGTCAGCAGCTCATGGAAGGTGCTGCCGACCCGCACGAGGTGCTGCGTGTCATGGGCCCCCGTCAGGTGCAGATCCACCTCGTCAACGAGGTCCAGGAGGTGTACCGGAGCCAGGGTGTGTCGATCCACGACAAGCACATCGAGGTCATCGTGCGCCAGATGCTGCGTCGCGTCACGATCATCGACTCGGGTGCGACAGAGTTCCTGCCCGGCTCGCTGGTCGAGCGCGCGGAGTTCGAGGCGTCGAACCGTCGTGTCGTCGCCGAGGGTGGCGAGCCCGCGGCTGGCCGTCCGGTGCTGATGGGTATCACCAAGGCGTCGCTGGCGACCGACTCGTGGCTGTCGGCCGCGTCCTTCCAGGAGACCACTCGAGTGCTGACCGATGCGGCGATCAACTGCCGCTCGGACAAGCTGATCGGTCTGAAGGAGAACGTGATCATCGGCAAGCTGATCCCGGCCGGCACCGGCATCAACCGGTACCGGAACATCCAGGTTCAGCCCACCGAGGAGGCTCGCGCGGCTGCGTACGCGGTTCCGTCCTACGACGACCAGTACTACAGCCCGGAGGGCTTCGGCACCGGCACCGGCGCCGCTGTTCCGCTGGACGACTACGGTTTCGGCAGCGATTACCGCTAGTCGGGACTACCGGTAACCGGTAGGAATGTCCGACACGAAGGTCCCGTCCCCACCCGGGGCGGGACCTTCGTGCATTCTGGATGGAGTACCACTGCGTATCCTGAAACCGAGTCGGGCTAATCGGGCAATTCGGAGGAAGAGATGGCTGGGAAGAAGATCGACCGGGTCAAGGCCGAGAGCGCGCTCGAAGTCGTTCGCGAGAGCCCGACGATCGCGCTGATCGTCGCCGCGCCGGCCATCGTCGTGTTCGGTGTCCTGTGGTGGCTCACCGGGTTCGGGACGGCGCTGCTGGTGACGCTGATCCTCGCCGGTCTCGCCGTCGTCGCGAAGAAGGTGTTCTAGCTACAGCTTCTCGATTCGCGCGACCGCACGAACCTCGCCCTCGACGAGGAACCACAGCAGCAGTGACGTGCGGTCCTCGGCGGTGTGGATCCGGACGTGGTCGCGGGCGAAGATCGGGCTCAGGTGCTCGACGACGGCCCGGTGCGGCACCTCGAGAAGGTCCGGCCGGTCGGCCAGGTACTCCTCGACCGCGTGCCAGTAGGTTGCGTTGTTGACGTGGTTGAACGGGTCGATGTCCGTCGTCCGCAGGTGGAACGTCCGGTCCCCGACGTCCCGCTCCTCCCAGTCCTCCGACTCGGGTGGCGTCGCCGGCAGCCACGGCCTCCAGCGGAGTCGGTGCTCGTCGGTGGTGCTCGCCAGGCTCTCGAGCATGCCGTCGCTGATCCGTGCCGGCATGCCGGTGTCGGTGCCGATCTTGATCCAGAATCCCTCGGTCTCGATCAGCCCGTCCTCGTCGCTCGTCAGCTGCACCCGCATCGCCGACCACCGGGTCGAATGCGCGGCGCACCAGCGGCGTAGTCGGATCCGGTCCGGCCAGACGGCGGGCCGGCGCACGTCGATCACGGTGCGTCGGACGACCCACAGGGGATCGGTGTCGTCGAACCCGAAGGCGGTGACGTTGTCGCTGCCGATGTCCTGCAGGTAGCGGGCGACGCCGTCCAGTCGCAGTCGATACGCGCTGTCCACGTCCGCGGTGCGGATGGGACGTGTGGTCTCGAAGCACAGTTCGGGCGGCGGTGCCGGTGCCAGGACGTGCGGTGTGGTGACGATTTGCGTTGCGGGGGCGATCTGCTCGGAAGCCACGGTGATCCCTCGGTTCGGCGGTTGTCGCCAGCGATTGTGGCAGGTCGTCGACGAGTCGTCACCCCATTCCCGCGGACGATCCTTGTTTCGCCGATGGGGGCCGAGTACAGTTCTGTAGCTGTAACTCTACGTAACATGAAGGCTGTCACATCGGCGCGGTGATCGGGCGTACATCACGTCCGGACGCGCGAAGGGCGGGAATCGAAATGGCCTACGTCATCACCCAAGCGTGCTGCAACGACGCGAGCTGCGTCTCGGCGTGCCCCGTGAACTGCATCCACCCGACGCCGGAGGAAGCGGAGTTCGCGACCACCGAGATGCTCTACATCGAGCCGCAGACGTGCATCGACTGCGGTGCGTGCGTCGACGCCTGCCCGGTCGGTGCGATCTTCCCCGAAGATCAGCTGACGGCGTCGCTCGACCGATACCGGGAGATCAACGCCGACTACTACACGCGGCACCCGCTGCAGCCGGGCTGGATCCCGCTGACGCCCGCGACCCCGCCGGTCCGGGACCTCGGCACGCTGCGCGTCGCGATCGTCGGCGCCGGACCGGCGGCGTGCTACGCCGCCGAGGAGTTGCTCAAGCGGTCCGACGTCGAGGTCGAGATGTTCGAGAAGCTGCCGACGCCGTGGGGGCTGGTCCGCGCGGGTGTCGCGCCGGACCATCCCGGCACCAAGGTGGTGACCGAGATGTTCGACTGGTCCCTGGGGCGGGACGAGTTCCAGTTCCACCTCAACGTCGAGGTCGGCAAGCACGTCAGCCACGCCGACCTGCTGGCCCATCACCACGCGGTGATCTACGCGGTCGGCGCGTCGAGCGACCGTGCGCTCGGGGTTCCGGGCGAGGACCTGCCCGGCAGCCACGCCGCGACCGAGTTCGTGGCCTGGTACAACGGGCACCCCGACTACGCGGATCGCACGTTCGATCTCTCCGGCGAGCGGGCCGTCATCGTCGGCAACGGCAACGTCGCTCTCGACGTCGCCCGCATCCTCACTGCGGATCCGGACGACCTCGCCAAGACGGACATTGCCGACCATGCGCTCGAGGCGCTGCGCCGCAGCAACATTCGTGAAGTGGTGCTGCTCGGTCGGCGCGGTCCCGCACAGGCCGCGTACACCAATCCCGAGTTCCTGGCTCTCGGTGACCTGCCGGGTCTCGACGTGGTGATCGACCCGGCCGAGGTGGCGCTCGATCCCGCGTCGCAGGCGCTGCTGGACGGCGGCGTCGAGCCGGCCGTGGTGATGAAGGTGCGCCTGGCTCAGGAGTTCTCGCAGAGAACGCCGACGCCGGGCAACAAGCGGATCGTGTTCCGGTACCTGGCGTCGCCGACGGAGATCCTCGGCGCGGACCGGGTGGACGGACTGACGGTGGTCGCCAACGAACTGGTCGAGGACGCCTCGGGCGGCCTCGCGGCGCATCCCACGGGCGACGCCGAGCGCATCGACACATCCCTTGTGCTCCGCTCGATCGGCTACCGAGGCCGGCCACTTGCCGGTGTTCCGTTCGACGACCGCCGGGGAGTGATCCCGAACGATCGCGGTCGTGTCGTCGTCGGTGCGGGGGAACCGCTCGACGGTGTGTACGTGACCGGGTGGATCAAGCGGGGCCCCAACGGCGTCATCGGCACCAACAAGACGTGCGCCAGGGAGACGGTGGCGCGGATCGTCGAGGACTTCGAGGCGAGGCGCCTGCCGACGCCGGCCGGTGGGCGCAAGGAACTCGGCAAACTGCTGGCGCGCCGTCAGCCCGAGCGGATCTCCCGCCGCGGCTGGGATGCGATCGATCGTGCGGAGCGCAGCAAGGGACTGGCCTCGGGGCGGCCGCGCGTGAAGATGACCGAAACGGCCGAGATGGTGGCGGTCGGCCGCAAGCGTCGAGGACTGTTCGCCGGGTAGCGTCACGGCAGGGGCATCCGGGCCCTGCGGATTCGGAGGTGGGAAGTGCGCGCAGTGGTTGTCACGGAACTGGCGGGACCGTCGTCGATGGTGGTGCGGGACGTGCCCGAACCGGACGCGACGGGCCTGGTCCTGATCGACGTGAAGGCCAGCGGCGTGTGCTTCCCGGACCTGCTCATCAGCTACGGCAAGTACCAGTTGCGGCCGGAACCGCCGTTCGTGCCGGGCACTGAGGTCGCCGGTGTCGTCGTCAGCGCCCCGGAGGGCAGCGGCTTCGAACCAGGGCAGCGGGTGCTGGCGGTGTCGAGCCTCGGCGGTTACGCGGAGCAGGTCGCGGTCCATCCCGCGCTGGTGCTCCCGATCCCGGACGAGTTGGGATTCGACGAGGCGGCGTCGCTCATCATCAACTACCAGACCATGGAGTTCGCGCTGGGGCGTCGGGCCCGGCTGCAGGCGGGGGAGACCGTCGCGATCCTCGGTGCGGCGGGCGGTGTCGGGACGTCGGCGATCCAACTGGCGAAGGCGCACGGCGCGCGGGTGATCGCGGTGGTGCGCCGCGACGGCGCCGACGACTTCCTGCGTGAGATCGGCGCCGACGACGTCGTGCGCCTCACGGACGGGTGGGCGACCCGGGTGCGTGAACTCACCGGTGGGCGCGGAGCCGATGTGGTGGTTGATCCGGTCGGCGGCGACGCGTTCGACGACGCGGTGCGTGCGCTCGCGCCGGAGGGCCGGTTGCTGGTGATCGGGTTCGCCGGCGGGGCATCCCGTCGATCAAGGTCAATCGGGTCCTGTTCCGGAACATCAGCGTCGTCGGGGCCGCGTGGGGTGAGTTCCTGCGGACCGAACCGACGGCGCTCGCGGACACGCACGCCGCCCTGGTGAAGCGCGTGCGGGCGGGGCTGCGTCCGATCGTGACAGCGCGTTATCCGCTCGCGTCGGCGGCCGAGGCGTTGGCGGATCTCGAGGCGGGGCGCGTCCTCGGAAAGGCCGTCCTCGTCCAGGAGTGAGTGTGTTCCTCGTCACCTGAGGCCCTCCTGCGCGGAAAATCTGTTGCTGCAGGTCCGGGGCTCATGGTGTCGTGAATGAGTCGCGAATCCGGTGGGGACCCAGCATCCTTGCGTTGTTGCAATAGTTGCGCAGTCGCTACTATTTCCGTTCGTGGCAGATGTGACTCCAGATGAGGTTTACGACGCGCTCGAGGAGTTCATCATGCGTCTTCTGGGCATGGGGGAGTCCGAGTCGATGGACACCCTCGTCGCGATGGACCTGTCCTTCTCGCAGGTTCGCGCGCTCTTCGTGCTGGCGCAGCACGGGGAGCCGATCGCGATCAACGAGGTCGCCGAGTGTCTTCGGATGTCGGTGGCTGCTGCCGGTCGGAACATCGACCAGTTGGTGTGCCAGGAATTGGTACTGCGCCGTGAGGACCCCGAAGATCGCCGGATCAAACGGGTCTCGCTGACGGAGTCCGGGCGAACCCTGGTCTCCCGTCACCTCGAAGACAAGCGTGACGAGCTCCGCGCGTTCGCGGGACGGCTGGACCAGCCGGATCGCAGCCGGTTGCTCGAGGCCCTTCAACCGATACTCGCAGGCAACGCCCTGCGGGCCCGAGGTCAGGAATTCTGTACATGACGACGCCCAACTCGACGACCGGACCCCAACCGGGGCCCCCGAGTCGGACAAGATCGACGGCGCGGTCCTCAAGATCGCCTCCGTGGTGGTGCTCGGCGCCATCATGTCCATCCTCGACGTCACCGTGGTCAGTGTCGCGGTGCCGAAGTTCATCGAAACGTTCGATACGACGTATGCGGTCGTCGCCTGGACGATGACCGCGTACACGCTGGCGCTGGCCACCGTCATCCCGATCACGGGCTGGGCGGCCGACCGGTTCGGCACCAAGCGGCTCTACATGTCGGCCCTCGTGCTGTTCGTGATCGGTTCGGTGCTGTGCGCCTTCGCCTGGAACATCGAGATGCTCATCCTGTTCCGCGTGATCCAGGGCTTCGGTGGCGGCATGCTGATGCCGCTGGGCATGACGATCATGACCCGCGCGGCAGGTCCGGAACGTGTGGGCCGGGTCATGGCGGTGCTCGGTATCCCGATGCTGCTGGGCCCGATCTGCGGTCCGATCCTGGGTGGCTGGCTGATCGACGCCGCCAGCTGGCACTGGATCTTCCTCATCAACCTGCCGGTCGGCATCGTCGCGCTGACTGCCGCGTTCAAGCTGCTGCCCAAGGACAAGCCGAGCCCGTCGCAGGCGTTCGACATCGTCGGCATGCTGCTGCTCTCGCCCGGTCTGGCGCTGTTCCTCTTCGGTGTGTCTTCGATCCCGGAGACCGGCACCATCGCCTCGGCCCGGGTTCTCGTCTCGGCCGGCATCGGCCTGGTGCTGATCATCGGATTCGTGTTCCACGCGCTGCGCAAGGATCATCCGCTGATCGACCTGCATCTGTTCAAGAACCGGCAGCTGACGGTCGCGGTGCTCACCACGTCGACGTTCATCGTCGCGTTCATGGGTGCGGGTCTGCTGTTCCCGAGCTACTTCATCCAGGTGCGCGGTGAGTCCACGCTGGCCGCGGGTCTGCTGCTCGCGCCGCAGGGTATCGGTGCAATGGTGACGATGCCGATCGCCGGCCGCCTGGTCGACAAGATCGGTCCGGGCAAGATCGTGATGACGGGTCTGCCGCTGATCGCACTGGGCATGTTCTCCTTCACCCAGCTGTCCTCGGACTCGCCGTACTGGTTGCTGCTCGGCTCGCTGTTCGTGCAGGGTCTCGGCATGGGCTGCACCATGATGCCGCTGATGACGGCCGCCATGGTCACGCTGAAGCACGAGATGATCGCCCGCGGTTCGACGCTGATGAACATCGTCCAGCAGACCGCCGGTTCGATCGGCACCGCGACGATGTCCGTGATCCTGACGAACCAGCTCCTCGACCGCGGTCTCACGAACGAGACGGTCATGGCGCAGCACTTCGACCAGGTTGTGGCCACCGAGCCCCCCGGCATGCCGGAACACATCCTGGGTGCGGCTGCCGAGGCCTTCGGCAACACGTTCACCGTCGCGTTCGTGCTGGTTCTGTGCACGCTGATCCCCGCGTTCTTCCTGCCGCGCCGGCGCGCCACGCCGACGACCGAGGACGCCGCGCCGGTGATGATGCACTGACGCTCAGCACATCGAGGAGCCCCCGAGTGATTCGTTCACTCGGGGGCTCCTCGCGTTGTCCGAGTTGGCGTCGGCGCGTCGCCCCGATCTTGTCGGGGGTCGGTTCTATCGTCGCGACAGGAGCCTCGAGTAGGGAAGGGGCGATCATGGCTATTGAGCCGGACGTCGCGCACAACCCGGACAACACTTCGCACTGGCACTACTACGCGGTGGTCGGTACCACGGTCGACGGCGGTCACACTCTCGCCGAGTTCGGCCCGCACGACACCGCGCTCACGGCGCTGCAGGTCGCCGTCCAGTCGGTCAACCACACCGCGTTCTCGATGTTCGAGCAGGGCGTGGTGGGGAACATGCTGGCCGATTCCGATCTGGTGGAGCGTCTTCCGGTCACGAATTTCGCGATCGAGCGACAGCACGCCGTCAGCCGCGTGCCCGATTTCGGATGGTCGCTGAGCGGCGGTCGGCGGGACTGGGGCGCTGAGGCCGATCTGAGCGCCTGATCGGCGCCTGACCCGCGACGAAGCGTGTTCGGGACCACCTACACCCCGATAAACAATCGCTCGCGCTTGATTTATGGCGACCTCGATGTGATGCTGGTCTCATCATTCGAGGAGGGGTAAGTGGCTGACTTGAACAAGATCGTCGACGACCTTCGCGCAGAGGGGGCGGTGCTCGACGCACTCGTCGCGGATCTGCCCGACGATCGGTGGGCGACGCCGACACCGGCCGCCGGCTGGACCGTCGCGCACCAGATCGGTCACCTCGCGTGGACCGACCGCGCGGCACTGATGGCGGCCACCGACGAGGATGCGTTCGCGGCACAGCTCAGCGAGGCGTGGAAGAACCCGAACGGCTTCGTCGACGAGGGCGCCGAGGTCGAGTCGCGGCGCACACCACGCGAGCTGCTGGCCGACTGGCGGACGACGCGCGACCGGCTGGCCGAGGTGCTGCTCGCGGTCCCGTCCGGCGCGAAGCTGCCCTGGTACGGGCCGCCGATGAGTGCCGCCTCGATGGCGACCGCTCGGCTGATGGAGACGTGGGCGCACGGGCGGGACGTCGCCGACGCGCTCGGGCGTCGACCGATGCGACCGACCGTCTGAAGCACATTGCGCGCCTGGGTGTTCGCACCCGGGACTTCGCGTACAGCGTCAACCAGCTCACGCCGCCGGCCGAGGAGTTCCGGGTGGAACTGACCGCTCCCGACGGCACCGTGTGGGCGTGGGGTCCGGAGGACGCGACCCAGCGGGTGACGGGGCCGGCCGAGGACTTCTGCCTTCTCGTCACACAGCGTGTCGGGAGGGACTCCACGGCGCTGCGGGCGACGGGCCGGACGCCGAGGCGTGGCTCGGTATCGCGCAGGCGTTCGCCGGCCCACCCGGTGCGGGCCGGGGCGCCGCGGAGGCCGACCGGACGGAGGCGGCGCGATGACTGTGTCCCCGGCACCCGTCCGCATCGGCAACTGCTCGGGTTTCTACGGCGACCGCATCTCGGCCATGCGCGAGATGCTCGAGGGTGGCGAACTCGACTACCTGACCGGTGACTACCTCGCCGAGCTGACGATGCTCATCCTCGGGCGGGACCGCATGAAGGATCCGTCGCGCGGCTACGCGAAGACGTTCCTGCGGCAGGCCGAGGACTGTCTCGGTCTGGCGCTCGACCGCGGCGTGAAGATCGTCGCGAACGCCGGCGGACTGAACCCGGCCGGACTCGCGGACGCGCTGCGCGAAGTGAACGACCGGCTGGGGTTGAACGCGAAGATCGCCCATGTCGAGGGCGACGATCTGATCGCGCGGGTCACCGAACTCGGACTCGACCGCGACACCACGCCGTTGACCGCCAACGCCTACCTGGGTGCGTGGGGCATCGTGGACTGCCTGGGTGCGGGCGCCGATGTCGTCGTCACCGGCCGCGTCACCGACGCGTCGGTGATCGTCGCGCCCGCTGCGGCACACTTCGGCTGGGCGCGAGACGATTTCGACAAGCTGGCGGGCGCCGTGGTCGCCGGTCACGTGATCGAGTGCGGCACGCAGGCCACCGGCGGCAACTACTCGTGGTTCACCGAGATCGCCGACCTCGGTCGCCCCGGGTTCCCGATCGCCGAGATCGCCGCCGACGGATCGTCGGTCATCACCAAGCACTCGGGTACCGGGGAGCGGTGACCGTCGACACCGTCACCGCGCAGCTGCTGTACGAGATCACCGGCGGCCGGTACGCGAACCCCGACGTGACCGCGCGCCTCGATTCCGTCGAGCTCTCCGCCGCGGGCCCCGACCGCGTCCGCATCGCCGGCGTGACCGGGGAGGCGCCGCCGCCCCAGTACAAGGTGTCGCTCAACGCGCTCGCCGGATTCCGCAACGAGGCGACGTTCGTGCTCACCGGTCTCGACATCGAGGCCAAGGCCGAACTGGTTCGACGGCAGATGGATTCGTGGCTCACGACCAAGCCTCAGGAACTCGAGTGGACGCTCGCACGCACCGACCATCCCGACGCCGACACCGAGGAGGCCGCGAGCGCACTGCTGCGGTGCACGGTCCGCGACACCGACCCGAACGTCGTCGGACGCGCGTTCTCGTCGGTGGCCGTCGAACTCGCGCTCGCCAGCTACCCCGGATTCACGCTCACCGCGCCGCCGTCGAACGGACAGCCGTACGCGGTGTTCACGCCCGGCTACGTCGACGTGGACCAGGTGCCGCATGTAGCGGTCCTGCCCGACGGCACGCGTCTCGACGTCGCGCCGAGCACGCGGACGCGGGCGCTCGAGGACGTGCCGGAGCCCTCGCTGCCGGCCGCACTGGACTCGGACGACACGGTGACCGTGCCGCTCGGCACGGTCGCGGCCGCCCGCAGCGGCGACAAGGGCGGTAACGCCAACGTCGGCGTGTGGGTGCGCACCGACGAGCAGTGGCGGTGGCTGGTCCACGCGCTCACCGTCGACGAGCTGAAAAGGATGCTGCCCGAGGCGAAGTCGCTCGAGGTCACGCGGCATGTGCTGCCGAATCTACGGGCCGTCAACTTCGTGATCGAGGGCATCCTCGGCCGCGGGGTCGCGTCGCAGGCCCGGTTCGACCCGCAGGCCAAGGGGCTCGGCGAGTGGTTGCGCTCCCGGCACATCGAGATCCCGACCGGCCTGGTCCCCAGCTACGCCGACCAACTTCAGGAAGGACACGCATGACCGTGTGGGACACCCCCGAGCGGCAGCAGCTACGCAAGACCGTCCGCGGCTTCGTCGAGCAGGAGATCCTGCCGCACCTCGGCGACTGGGAGCGCGGCGGCGAGATCCCGCGTGAGCTGCACCGCAAGGCCGCCGCGCTCGGTCTCCTCGGCGCAGGCTTCCCGGAGGGGGTCGGCGGCGACGGCGGCGACCTGGTCGATGCGGTCCTGATCTGCGAGGAGATGCACCAGGCCGGGGCGTCCGGCGGGCTGTTCGCGTCGCTGTTCACGTGCGGAATCGCGTTGCCGCACCTGATCGCGGCGGGCGATCCGCGGCAGATCGACCGCTGGGTGCGGCCCACGCTCGCCGGCGAGAAGATCGGTTCGCTCGCGATCACCGAACCAGGCGGCGGCTCCGACGTCGGGCACCTGCGGACGACGGCGGTGCGCGACGGTGACCACTACATCGTCAACGGCGCCAAGACGTTCATCACCTCCGCCGTCCGCGCCGACTTCGTCGTCACCGCGGTGCGCACCGGCGGTCCGGGAGCAGGCGGGGTGTCGCTGCTCGTGATCGAGCGGGGCACACCGGGATTCGAGGTGGCCCGCAAGCTCGACAAGATGGGCTGGCGCGCGTCGGACACCGCGGAGCTGTCGTTCGTCGATGCGCGGGTCCCGGTGGAGAACCTGGTCGGCGCGGAGAACTCGGGGTTCGTCCAGATCGCGCAGGCGTTCCTCACCGAGCGCATCGCGCTGGCCGCGCAGGCGTATTCGAGTGCGCAGCGGTGCCTCGACCTGACGCTGCAGTGGTGCCGCGACCGCGAGACGTTCGGCCGGCCGCTGATCTCGCGGCAGGCCGTGCAGAACACCCTGACCGAGATGACGCGGCGCATCGACGTCGCCCGCGTCTACACCCGCACCCTCGTCGAACGCTCGCTCACGTCGAGCGAGGACTTCGTCGCCGAGGTGTGCTTTGCGAAGAACACCGCCGTCGAGGCCGGCGAGTGGGTGGCGAACCAGGCCGTGCAGTTGTTCGGCGGCATGGGCTACATGGCGGAAAGCGAAGTGGAGAGGCAGTACCGGGACATGCGAATTCTGGGCATCGGAGGCGGGACGACCGAGATCCTGACCTCCTTGGCGGCCAAGCGATTGGGGTATCAGTCGTGACGATCCTGAAGTCGACGCTGGACACGAAGTCGGCCGAGTACACGTCGGCGGTGGAGTCGATGACCGCCAAACTCGACGAACTCGAGGTCGAGCACGCCAAGGCGCTGGCCGGCGGCGGGGAGAAGTACGTCGAGCGGCACCACAAGCGGGGCAAGCTGCTGGCCCGTGAGCGCATCGAACTGCTGCTCGACCCGGATTCACCGTTCCTCGAACTGTCTCCGCTCGCCGCGTGGGGACCGAGTTCCCGGTGGGCGCGTCGACGATCGTCGGGATCGGCGTCGTCAGCGGCGTCGAGTGCCTCATCGTCGCGAACGATCCGACGGTCCGCGGCGGAACGAGTAACCCGTGGACGCTCAGGAAGGGCTTCCGCGCCAACGACATCGCCGTGCAGAACCGGCTGCCGGTGATCTCGCTCGTCGAGTCGGGCGGTGCCGACCTACCGACGCAGAAGGAGGTCTTCATCCCCGGCGGGCGGATGTTCCGCGACCTCACGCAGCTGTCGGCGGCCGGCATCCCGACGATCGCGCTCGTGTTCGGCAACTCCACCGCGGGCGGCGCCTACATCCCGGGCATGTCCGACCACGTCGTGATGATCAAGGAACGCTCCAAGGTGTTCCTGGCCGGACCGCCGCTGGTGAAGATGGCGACCGGCGAGGAGTCGGACGACGAGTCCCTCGGCGGCGCCGAGATGCACGCCCGCAAGTCCGGCCTGGCCGACTATTTCGCCCTCGACGAGCAGGACGCGATCCGCATCGGCCGCAGCATCGTCCGGCGCCTCAACTGGAAGAAGCAGGGGCCTGCGCCGCGGGCCGACGTGATCGAACCGCTCGAGGACTCCGAGGAACTGCTCGGCATCGTGCCGTCGGACCTGAAGATCCCGTTCGACCCGCGGGAGGTGATCGCCCGCATCGTCGACGGATCCGACTTCGACGAGTTCAAGCCGCTCTACGGCTCGTCGCTCGTCACGGGCTGGGCCGAGCTGCACGGCTACCCGATCGGCATCCTCGCCAACGCGCGCGGCGTGCTGTTCAGCGAGGAGTCGCAGAAGGCCACCCAGTTCATCCAGTTGGCCAACCGCTCGAACACCCCACTTCTGTTCCTGCACAACACCACCGGCTACATGGTGGGCAAGGAGTACGAGGAGGGCGGCATGATCAAGCACGGGTCGATGATGATCAACGCGGTCGCCAACTCGAAGGTGCCGCACATCTCGATCCTGCTCGGCGCGTCGTACGGCGCCGGCCACTACGGCATGTGCGGGCGCGCGTTCGATCCGCGGTTCCTGTTCGCGTGGCCCAGCTCCAAGTCCGCAGTCATGGGCGGCGCCCAACTCGCGGGCGTCATCTCGATCGTCGGTCGCGCCGCAGCCGAGGCTCGCGGGCAGGTGTTCGACGAGCAGGCCGACGCCGGCATGCGGGCGATGATCGAGAACCAGATCGAGGCCGAATCGCTGCCGATGTTCCTGTCCGGGCGCCTGTACGACGACGGCGTGATCGACCCCCGCGACACCCGCACGGTGGTGGGAATGTGCCTGTCGGCCATTGCCACCGCCCCGATCGAGGGCACCGAGAACTTCGGCGTCTTCCGGATGTGAGTGAAGAACAGTGATGACTTCTGCGAGTAACTCCACGATCACGTCCGTGCTCGTCGCCAACCGCGGCGAGATCGCCCGCCGGGTCTTCGCGACGTGCCGTCGCAGCGGCGTCGGCACCGTGGCGGTGTTCTCCGACCCGGACGCCGCGAGCCCGCACGTCGCGGAGGCCGACGCCGCCGTCCGGCTGCCGGGAGCGACGCCGGCCCAGACGTACTTGCGCTCCGACGCGATCATCGCGGCGGCGCAGGCCGCCGGTGCCGACGCGATCCACCCGGGCTACGGATTCCTCTCGGAGAATGCCGATTTCGCGCAGGCCGTCGAGGCGGCCGGTCTCACGTGGATCGGCCCGCCCGCCAAGTCGATCGAGCTCATGGGCTCGAAGGTCGAATCCAAGCGGATCATGGCCGAGGCCGGGGTACCGGTCCTCGCGGAACTCGACCCCGAGTCGGTCACCGAGACCGACCTGCCGGTCCTGGTCAAGGCGTCCGCCGGCGGCGGTGGCCGCGGCATGCGGGTGGTGCGCGAGCTGTCGGCGTTGCCCGGCGAGATCGAGGCGGCCCGCCGTGAGGCGCAGTCCGCGTTCGGCGATCCGACGGTTTTCTGCGAGCGTTACCTCGAGACCGGACGCCACATCGAGGTGCAGGTGATGGCCGACCGGCACGGCACGGTGTGGGCCGTCGGCGAGCGGGAATGCTCGATCCAGCGCCGCCACCAGAAGGTGGTCGAGGAGGCGCCGTCGCCGCTCGTCGAACGCATTCCTGCCATGCGCGCCAGGCTGTTCGACGCCGCGCGCCTCGCCGCGAACGCGATCGGCTACGAGGGCGCCGGCACCGTCGAGTTCCTGGCGGACGAGCAGGGCGACTTCTTCTTCCTGGAGATGAACACCCGCCTGCAGGTTGAACACCCCGTCACCGAATGCACCACGGGCCTCGACCTGGTCGAGCTGCAGTTGCAGGTCGCCGGCGGCGCCGAACTGCCGGCCGAACCCCCGCGCTCCGTGGCCACTCGATCGAGGTCCGCCTCTACGCCGAGGATCCCGCGCACGGGTGGCGTCCGCAGAGCGGCATCGTCGAGCGCATCGAACTGCCCGGCAGTGCAGGCGAGTTCGAGGTCCTCGAGCGCACCGGCGTGCGCCTCGACTCGGGTGTCGAGAACGGTTCGGCGGTGAGCGTCTTCTACGACCCGATGCTCGCCAAGGTCATCTCGTACGCGCCCACCCGCGCCCAGGCCGCGCAGGTACTCGCGTCGGCGCTGGCCCGCACCCGCCTGCACGGGCTGCAGACCAACCGCGACCTGCTCGTCAACGTTCTGCGGCACCCGGCGTTCCTCGCGGGCGACACCGACACCGCGTTCTTCGACACCCACGGGCTCGACACGCTGGCGCGTCCGCTCGCCGACGAGACCGCGGAGAAGCTGTCGGCGCTGGCGGCCGCGGTCGCGGACGCCGCGGCCAACCGGGCCGCCGCGCAGGTGCTCGGCGGACTGCCGAGCGGCTGGCGGAACCTGTCGTCGCAGCCGCAGAGCAAGCAGTACAACGGGATTCATGGTGACCACGACGTCCGCTACCTGCTCACCCCCCGATCGGGTCTGCGCGCGGAGGGCTTCGACGACGTCTCGCTCGTGTCGTCCACGCCCGACCACGTGGTGCTCGATGTCGGCGGCCTGCAGCGCCGGTTCGACGTCGCCCGCTACGGCGACCGGGTATGCGTCGACTCGCCGCTCGGGCCGGTGACGCTCACGGCGCTCCCGCGATTCGTCGACCCGTCGACCGTCGTGGCGGAGGGCTCGCTGCTGGCGCCCATGCCCGGTGCGGTCATCCGCGTGGGTGCGGCCGTCGGAGACCGGGTCACCGCCGGGCAGCCGATCCTGTGGCTCGAGGCCATGAAGATGGAACACACCGTCAAGGCGCCCACCTCGGGCGTGCTCACCGAACTACCCGTCGCCGTCGGCCAGCAGGTCGACGTCGGATCAGTCCTGGCAATCGTGGAAGCAGAAGTCGCAGAAGGAGAAACCGCATGAGCAGCTTCATCGAGACGGAGGAACAGAAGGAGTTGCGGGCGGCGGTGTCCAAGCTCGCGCAGCGCTACAACTACGTCGACTACGTGCTGCCGAAGGCGCGCAAGGGCGAGCCGCTCACCGAACTGTGGAACGAGGCCGGCAAGCTCGGCTTCCTCGGCGTGAACCTGCCCGAGGAGTACGGCGGTGGGGGAGCGGGCATCTACGAACTCGCGCTGGTGCAGGAGGAGCTCGCGGCGCAGGGCGCCGGGCTGCTGCTGGTCGTGGTCTCGCCCGCGATCTGCGGCACCATCATCGGCAAGTACGGCACCGACGCGCAGAAGCAGGAGTGGCTCACCGCGTTGGCCGACGGCTCGAAGATCATGGCGTTCGGCATCACCGAACCCGACGCGGGGTCCAACTCCCACCAGATCACCACCACCGCGCGGCGGGACGGTGAGGACTGGATCCTGCGGGGCAACAAGGTCTTCATCTCCGGGGTCGACCAGGCCGACGCCGTCCTGATCGTCGCGCGCACCGAGGACCACAAGACCGGCAAACTCAAGCCGGCGCTGTTCATCGTGCCCACCGACGCCGAGAACTTCGTTGCGACGCCGATGGAGATGGACATCGTCGAGCCCGACCGCCAGTTCACGCTGTTCCTCGACGACGTGCGACTGCCTGCCGACGCGCTCGTCGGATCGGAGGACGCGGCACTGATGCAGCTGTTCGCCGGCCTGAACCCCGAGCGCATCCTCGGCGCGGCGATGGCGATCGGTATGGGTCGGTGGGCGCTCGCGGCCGGGGTGAAGTTCGCGAAGGAGCGCACCGTCTGGAAGACGCCGATCGGTGCCCACCAGGGTCTGGCGCACCCCCTCGCCCAGTGCAAGATCGAACTCGAACTGGCGAAGCTGATGTTGCAGAAGGCTGCGGTGCTCTACGACAGCGGCGACGACTTCGGCGCGGCCGAGGCGGCCAACATGGCCAAGTACGCAGCCGCCGAGGCCAGCATCAAGACCCTCGACCAGGCGATCCAGACCCACGGCGGCGGCGGGCTCACCAAGGAGTACGGGCTGTCCGCGATGCTCGGCGCAGCCCGGATCGCGCGGGTGGCACCGGTGAGCCGCGAGATGATCCTCAACTTCGTCGCCCAGCACTCGTTGGGCCTGCCCAAGTCGTACTAGGAGTGCCGACCATGACGGATCGACGTGTCCACTACGACGTCGCCGACGGTGCGGCGATACTCACCCTCGACTCGCCGCACAACCGCAACGCGATCTCGACCCTGCTGGTCGAGCAGTTGCGGCAGGGGCTCGCCGACGCCGCGGCGGACGACGCTGTGCGCGCCGTCGTGCTCGCCCACACGGGCAGCACGTTCTGTGCGGGTGCGGACCTGTCGGAGGCCAGCGCGGCCGCGGACACGGACCCGGCGGAACTCGTGGCGGCCCGCACCGGGCAGATGACCGAGCTGCTGCGAGCGATCGTCGAGCTGCCCAAACCGGTGATCGGACGGATCGACGGCCACGTCCGCGCCGGCGGAATGGGGCTGGTCGGAGCGTGCGACGTCGTCGTGGCCGGGCCGGACAGTACGTTCGCCCTCACGGAAGCGCGTCTCGGTCTGGCCGCGTCGATCATCTCGCTGACGGTGATCCCGCGGCTCACCTCGCGGGCGGCCGGACGATACTTCCTGACGGGGAGAAGTTCGGGCCGCACGAGGCCGAGGCGATCGGGTTGATCAGCGAAGCCGTTCAGGATTCGAAGGAGGCGGTGCGCGAGTTGGTGGCCACGTTGCGGGCGTGCTCGCCGCAGGGGCTGGCGGAGTCCAAGAAGCTCACGACGATGCGGATGGTGGCCGACTTCGACCGGTACGCCGACGGGCTGGCGGCCCAGTCCGCGAGGCTGTTCGGTTCGGAGGAGGCCGTCGAGGGGATGACGGCGTTCCTGCAGAAGCGGCCGCCGCGCTGGGCGGCCGACGGCTGAGACGACTGTGGGGTCCGTTCCGCAATGGAACGGACCCCACAGTCGTCGGAGCGTCGGGTCAGCCGAAGATGCCCGAAACGGTGTCGAGTGAACCGGCGAAGAAGCTCAGGGCGCCGATGAGGTCGCTGGCGTAGCCGGCGAAGTCGGTGATGAAGTCGAAGAAGTCGACGAGCTCGGCAGAACCCATGATTGTGCTCCTGTGATTTGTTGTGATGAAAGAAAGGAAGGGTGCCCTTCCTTGAAGAATTAGTAACGTGTTCGAGTCCATTCTGCAATGAAGCTGTGATGAAGGTTACCCTCATTTACTGAGGTATTGCTCGAGGCGCCACAACGCTGCTCACGAGGCGGCACAGCCACCCCACGACTGCCGGAAGACACCGGAGAGGACGACAGGAGAACGAGATGATGCGCGCACCACAACAGGACAGGAGTCGCCTCACCAGGCACCGCCTCCTCGAAGCGACCGTGGACTGCCTGGCCGAGTTCGGCTGGTCGGCCACGACGGTCGCCGTCGTCGCTCAGCGGGCCGGCGTGTCGCGCGGCGCCACGCAGCATCATTTCCCGACCCGCGAGGACCTGATCACCGCGGCACTCGAGTTCATGTTCGACAGCCGGATGGAGCAGGCGCACCGGGAAGCCACCGAGTTGCCCGACGGCGCCGGCCGCACCGAGGCGGTGGTCGCTCGGCTCGTCGACTACTACACGAGCACGCTGTTCAAGGCGGCGCTGCAGGTGTGGACCGCCGCGGCCGCCGACCCGGAACTGCGGGCCCGGGTCCTCCCACTCGAGGAGCGGTTCGGTCGGATCGCGCACCGCAGCGCCGTCGAGAGCCTCGGCGTCGACGACTCGGACCCCGGCGTTCGGGCACTCGTCCAGGCCACCCTGGATCTGGCTCGCGGACTCGGCCTCGCTGATGTCCTGACCGACGACTCGCGGCGGCGCGCCGAGATCGTGCGCTGCTGGGCGGCCCAACTCGACGCCGGGTTGCGGTCGATCGCCGCGGCGCCGTCGCAGGCGGCCGCGCTGCCGTAGCCGGTACAGTTCCGCTCCATGCCGAAGAAGCTGGTGGGTGCCCTGCTGGCAGCGGCCGCCCTGTTGCTCGCCGGTTGCGGAGGGGCCGGATCCGGCGACGCGGCGTCCGGTGAGGCGTCGGCGTCGACCGCGCATGGGGCCGGTCCGTTCTTCGGTGAATGCGGATCGGTGACCGACGACGAGGTCGCGAACGCGTTCGGCGTCCCCGGCTTCGGGGCCGTCGTCCGCAACTCGGTGGGCTGCGAGTGGCAGTCGTCCGCGCAGGATGGCCAGGGCTCCCCGCACGTCTCCTTTTCCTGGTATCGCGGCAGCCCGATCGGACGCGAGCGCGTCGGCAGTGAACTGATCGGGCGCCCGGCCACCGACATCGAGATCGGTGGCCACCCCGGGTTCGTCGCCTCGTTCTCGAGTCGGCTGTGCGAGCTGGGCGTTCAGTTCGGCGACGATTTCGTGCACTGGTCGATCGCCTACGTGGACGCCGCGCCGACGGCGGATCCGTGCCGGGCGGCGCGGCAGCTCGCCGAGCTGACGGTCGAGAGGGCGGTCAGGTGAAGCGCCGTGCTTTCCCCGCCGCCGTCTGCGCCGGCGTCCTCGCGCTCTCGGGCTGTGGCGCCACCGTCGACGGCACGCCCGTGCCCGAGGGGGCGACCGCGCCGGGCTCGTCGTCCGGGTACGCGGCGCTGCTCACCGAGTGCGACGCCGTCGACAGCGGACAGATCGCCGACGCCGTGGGCGGCGGCCCGATCGAGCGCGGCTTCTTCGGCGCGATCTGCCGGTGGTCCGTCGCCGGCCCGGCCGGCCCGGTGCGGGTGACGTTCGACTGGTTCGAGACGGGTGCGCTCGACGTCGAGCGCGAGACGTCGCGACGCCTGGGCTACACGGTCGAGGATGCGAGCGTGGACGGTCGTCGTGCGGTGCTCGCGCGACAGCCGCAGGATCCCGGTTCGTGCGGGATCTCCACCGGCAGCCCCGTCTCGGGTGTCGTCGGCTGGTGGGTGCAGTACCGGGGCGCGGGACATCCCGACCCCTGTGAGGCTGCGGCCACGCTGGCGAAACTGACTTTCAACCTGAGTGCCTGACGCCTTGCCGGACCCCGGGGCCGCTTTGACCTCGAATGTAGCTGCCAGGTATCGTTGGGGGTCGTGTCCGACGTGTTCGGGCCGATCTGTGTGCCTATGCGAGGCATTGGCGTGCGCGTGTTTCTGCGGTTTCTGCAGGTACGAGCATCCGGTTGCCTGTGTGGGGGTACGCGACACGCCCGACCTCGTGTGCACGCGCGGGGTGGGTGCGGGGCAGCAGCTTTCTTGCCCCAACCGATGGATCCCTAATTTCAGAACAGCCAGTGTTGCTCGTCTGAGCAGTCTGGAACCAACGAAGAAAGCCGATACATGCCAACCATCAACCAGCTGGTCCGTAAGGGCCGCCGCGACAAGGCCGCCAAGGTCAAGACCGCGGCCCTGAAGGGCAGCCCGCAGCGTCGTGGCGTGTGCACTCGCGTGTACACCACCACCCCGAAGAAGCCGAACTCCGCGCTGCGGAAGGTCGCCCGTGTGCGCCTGACCAGCTCCGTCGAGGTCACCGCTTACATCCCGGGTGAGGGCCACAACCTGCAGGAGCACTCGATGGTGCTCGTCCGCGGCGGTCGTGTGAAGGACCTCCCCGGTGTGCGCTACAAGATCATCCGCGGCTCGCTCGACACCCAAGGTGTCAAGAACCGCAAGCAGGCTCGCAGCCGTTACGGCGCCAAGAAGGAGAAGAGCTAATGCCACGTAAGGGCCCCGCTCCCAAGCGCCCGCTCGTCGCCGACCCGGTCTACGGCTCGCCGCTGGTCACCCAGCTGGTGAACAAGATCCTGCTGGACGGCAAGAAGTCCACCGCCGAGCGCATCGTCTACGGTGCCCTCGAGCAGGCTCGCGAGAAGACCGGCACCGATCCGGTCGTCACCCTCAAGCGCGCGCTCGACAACGTCAAGCCCGCTCTCGAGGTTCGCAGCCGTCGCGTCGGTGGCGCCGCCTACCAGGTGCCGGTCGAGGTTCGCCCGGGCCGCTCCACCACGCTGGCCCTGCGCTGGCTGGTCACCTTCTCGCGCGCCCGTCGTGAGAAGACCATGGTCGAGCGTCTCGCCAACGAGCTCCTCGATGCAAGCAACGGCCTGGGCGCTTCGGTGAAGCGTCGCGAGGACACCCACAAGATGGCTGAAGCCAACAAGGCGTTCGCGCACTACCGCTGGTGACACCCCGCCAGGTCGAGGGAGCCTCCGGGCACCGAATCCCTCGGCCTGGCGTTGTCACTACTGTGTCGGTTCCGTCACCGGGCCGGCTGACAAGAAAGAGACGTGGCCCCAGAAGGGCCGACACGATCAACGAGCGGGGAAGAATCCTGTGGCACAGGAAGTGCTGACCGACCTGAACAAGGTCCGCAACATCGGCATCATGGCGCACATCGATGCCGGCAAGACCACCACGACCGAGCGCATCCTCTTCTACACCGGTGTGAACTACAAGATCGGTGAGACCCACGACGGTGCGTCGACCACCGACTGGATGGAGCAGGAGAAGGAGCGTGGTATCACCATCACCTCCGCCGCCGTCACCTGCTTCTGGAACAAGAACCAGATCAACATCATCGACACCCCGGGTCACGTCGACTTCACGGTGGAAGTTGAGCGCTCCCTCCGTGTTCTTGATGGCGCCGTTGCCGTGTTCGACGGCAAGGAGGGCGTCGAGCCCCAGTCCGAGCAGGTCTGGCGCCAGGCTGCCAAGTACGACGTTCCGCGCATCTGCTTCGTCAACAAGATGGACAAGATGGGCGCGGACTTCTACTTCACCGTGCAGACCATCATCGATCGCCTCGGCGCGAAGCCGCTGGTTCTCCAGCTGCCGATCGGTGCCGAGGACGACTTCGACGGTGTCGTCGACCTCGTCGAGATGAAGGCCATCACCTGGCGCGGCGTCGTGCCGACCGGTGCTGAGCCCACCATCGAGGAGATCCCCGCGGATCTGGCCGACAAGGCTGCCGAGTACCGCGAGAAGCTGCTCGAGACCGTTGCCGAGTCCGACGAAGCTCTCATGGAGAAGTACTTCGGCGGCGAGGAGCTCACGGTCGAGGAGATCAAGGGCGCCATCCGCAAGATGACGGTCAACTCCGAGCTGTACCCGGTGCTGTGTGGCTCCGCGTTCAAGAACAAGGGCGTGCAGCCCATGCTCGACGCGGTCATCGACTACCTCCCGAACCCGCTGGACATCGGCGAGGTCCACGGCCACGCCGTGAACAACGAGGAAGAGGAGCTGGTCCGCAAGCCGAGCAAGGACGAGCCGTTCTCGGCTCTGGCCTTCAAGATTGCGGCGCACCCGTTCTTCGGCAAGCTCACGTTCGTGCGCGTCTACTCGGGTCGTATCGAGCCGGGTGCCCAGGTCCTCAATGCGACCAAGGGCAAGAAGGAGCGCATCGGCAAGCTCTTCCAGATGCATGCCAACAAGGAGAACCCGGTCGACGAGGCCGTCGCGGGCCACATCTACGCGATGATCGGCCTGAAGGACACCACGACCGGTGACACCCTGTGCGACCAGGCGAACCCGATCGTCCTCGAGTCGATGACGTTCCCGGACCCGGTCATCCAGGTCTCGATCGAGCCCAAGACCAAGTCCGACCAGGAGAAGCTGGGCACCGCGATCCAGAAGCTCGCCGAAGAGGATCCGACCTTCTCGGTCGAGCTCGACGAGGAGACCGGCCAGACCGTCATCGGCGGCATGGGCGAGCTCCACCTCGACATCCTCGTCGACCGTATGCGTCGCGAGTTCAAGGTCGAGGCCAACGTCGGCAAGCCGCAGGTTGCGTACCGTGAGACCATCACCAAGCCGGTCGAGAAGCACGAGTTCACGCACAAGAAGCAGACCGGTGGTTCGGGCCAGTTCGCAAAGGTCATCATCGCCCTCGAGCCGTTCGTCGGCGAGGACGGCGCGAGCTACGAGTTCGAGAACAAGGTCTCGGGTGGCCGCGTTCCGCGCGAGTACATCCCTTCGGTCGACGCTGGTGCCCAGGACGCGATGCAGTACGGTGTTCTCGCCGGCTACCCGCTCGTGAACCTGAAGCTGACCCTGCTCGACGGCGCTTACCACGACGTCGACTCCTCGGAAATGGCCTTCAAGGTCGCCGGTTCGCAGGCGCTCAAGGAAGCCGCCCGCAAGGCCGGCCCGGTCATTCTCGAGCCCCTCATGGCTGTCGAGGTCACCACGCCCGAGGATTACATGGGTGAAGTGATCGGCGACCTCAACTCCCGCCGTGGCCAGATCCAGGCCATGGAGGAACGCAGTGGTGCCCGTGTCGTGAAGGCGCTGGTTCCGCTCTCGGAGATGTTCGGCTACATCGGTGACCTGCGGTCGAAGACCCAGGGCCGTGCGAACTTCTCCATGGTGTTCGATTCCTACGCAGAGGTTCCCGCGAACGTCTCGAAGGAAATCATCGCCAAGGCGACCGGCGAGTAACCTCGGTTTCGTCGGCCGAAGCACGACCAACGTAATAACCAACCGCACTGCTGCATACCGCAAGCACAATCAGTCCAGGAGGACATCCAGTGGCGAAGGCGAAGTTCGAGCGGACCAAGCCGCACGTGAACATCGGCACCATCGGTCACGTCGACCACGGCAAGACCACCACCACGGCTGCGATCACCAAGGTGCTGGCCGACAAGTTCCCGACCTGAACGAGAGCTTCGCTTTCGATCAGATCGACAAGGCGCCGGAGGAGAAGGCTCGTGGTATCACGATCAACATCTCCCACGTCGAGTACCAGACGGAGAAGCGCCACTACGCGCACGTCGACGCTCCGGGTCACGCTGACTACATCAAGAACATGATCACCGGCGCGGCTCAGATGGACGGCGCGATCCTGGTCGTGGCCGCCACCGACGGCCCGATGCCGCAGACGCGCGAGCACGTGCTGCTCGCTCGCCAGGTCGGCGTGCCCTACATCCTCGTCGCCCTGAACAAGGCCGACATGGTCGACGACGAGGAAATCCTCGAGCTCGTCGAGATGGAGGTCCGCGAACTGCTGGCCGGCCAGGAGTTCGACGAGAACGCTCCGGTCATCCCGATCTCGGCTCTGAAGGCCCTCGAGGGTGACGAGAAGTGGGTTCAGTCGATCGTCGACCTCATGCAGGCCGTCGACGACTCCATCCCGGACCCGGTTCGTGAGACCGACAAGCCGTTCCTGATGCCGGTCGAGGACGTCTTCACGATCACCGGTCGTGGCACCGTCGTCACCGGTCGTATCGAGCGCGGCGTGATCAACGTGAACGAGGAAGTCGAGATCGTCGGCATCCGTCCCGATGTCACCAAGACCACGGTCACGGGCATCGAGATGTTCCGCAAGCTGCTCGACCAGGGCCAGGCGGGCGACAACGTCGGCCTGCTGGTTCGTGGCATCAAGCGCGAGGACGTCGAGCGTGGCCAGGTTGTCGTCAAGCCCGGCACCACCACCCCGCACACCGAGTTCGAGGGCCAGGCGTACATCCTGTCCAAGGACGAGGGCGGCCGCCACACGCCGTTCTTCAACGACTACCGTCCGCAGTTCTACTTCCGTACGACTGACGTGACGGGCGTTGTGACCCTGCCCGAGGGCACCGAGATGGTCATGCCCGGTGACAACACCGAGATGTCCGTCGTGCTGATCCAGCCGGTCGCCATGGACGAGGGCCTGCGCTTCGCGATCCGTGAGGGTGGCCGCACCGTCGGTGCCGGTCGCGTCACCAAGATCGTCAAGTGAGCTAGTTCTCTCTGACGGCTAGTCCCGCCAATGGCGCTCACTCCTTCGGGAGTGGGCGCCATTCGGCGTTTCGGGGTCAGGACGCGGGGACGGTGAAGGCTCGCCGGGCCAGAGTCAGCAACTCGCGCAGGGCGGGGGACGACCCGGGCGCCAGACGAGTGCCAGCACCGCCGCGAGGTCGACGTCCTCGATGGGGACCGGAACCAGATCCGGATAGGACGCGGTCATCGACTCGCTCAGGACGGCCACACCCAATCCGCGCGCCGCCAGATCCGCCACCGCGTCCGGCGCGCTGGCCTGCATCGCGATGTGCGGTGTGACGGCCGTTCCCGCGCAACCGCGATCCAACACGGTTCGGATGCCGGTCCCCACGGGCATGCAGATCAGCGGGTACACGCACACGTCGGACAGTCGCGTGGCCGGCAGGGCGGTCAGCGGGTGTCCGGCGGGCACGACCGCGACGATTCGTTCGGAGACGATCGTCAGCGAGGCGAGATCGGCGGGCGGTTGCTCCGCCACCCCGACGAGCGCGATGTCGAGCGTGCCTCCGCGCACCCGGTCGACCAGTCGATCGGAGTTGTCCTCGACGAGGTCGACCACGATGCCCGGATGCGCGCGCCTGCAGGCCGAGAGCGCGTCGAAGAGCGGCGTCACGGTGCACGCGGTTACCATCCCCACCGCGAGCCGCCCGCGGACCAGCTGGTCGACGTCGTCGACGGATTCACGCACGGCCCGTGCCGCGGCGAGCGTGGCGCGGGCGTGGGGAGAGCCGCTTCCCCAGCGGCCGTGAGCGTCGTGACCCGGGCGGACCGGTCGAACAGGAGCGCGCCCAGCTCGTTCTCGAGCTGCCGAATCTGTGCGCTGATACCGGACTGGCCGATGTGCACGCGCGCTGCGGCGCGGGTGAAGTTGGCTTCCTCCGCGACGGCGACGAAGTACTCGAGCTGACGCAGTTCCATAACTACTGATTCTAGTTTCGAGAACAACTATCTGTTGGACTTCTGACTCGCTCGGCTCGATGCTGGTTTCACCGATTCCGGTTCGCGAGAGAGGAAGTCGCACATGTCGAAGTTGCAGCTCGAGAAGGCCATGACCCCGGAGGATCTCACCCGGCTGTTCGTCGAGCGCTCGAACGCCGGCGATGCGGACGGTGTCGCCGCGCTGTACGAGGAGGACGCGGTCATGGCGTACCCGCCCGGGTCGATGACGGTGGGGCGCGCGGCGATCCGGGAGTTGTGGGGGCAGGCGCTGAGCCATGCGCCGCGCTTCGAACCCGAGGCCCCGCTGCCGACCCTGGTGAGCGGCGGCCTTGCGCTGACGTCGACACCACCGCGGGACGGTGCGGGTGCCCGCGCACAGGTGGTCCGACGCCAGCCGGACGGAAGCTGGCTGCGGGTGCTGGATCAGCCGGAGTTCGTCACACCCGGCGACCGCTAGTCGCTGACCCCGACGCGCAATCCGTGTGCGGCCGCGAAACTGACGGCCTGGGTCAGTTCGATGGCTGCGCCGGTGAGCTTCGCGGACGTCCACAGGGACGGGTCGACGCGGGCGCCCTCGAGGTCGGCGTCGTCGAGGCGCAGGTCGGCGGTGCGGGCGCCCGTCAGGTCGGCGCCGCGCAGGATCGCCTTGCGCAGATCGGCGCCGACGAGGTTGGCCTCGCGCAGCCGACATCCGGACAGGTCGACGCCGCGGAGGTCGACCTCCCCGAGCGATGCGAGCGTGAAGTCCACTTCCTCGAGCGTGAGCGGGCGGATCTTGGATTCGCGGATCACCGATCCCATGAAGCTCGAGTGCTGGAACGTGCTGTCCCACATGCGGGTGTACTCGAAATGGCAGTTCCGGAACGCGGTGCCGCTGTGCCGGGATCCGGTGAGGTCGGCGCCGGTGAAATCGCAGCCCGTGAACGTGACGTTCTCGGTGACGAGTCCGGACAGGTCCGCGTCCCGGAAGTCGCACCCGGTGTAGGTGCGGCGACGCCAGGTCTCACCGGCGAAGCACGCGTCGGAGAAGTCCTCGCGCTCGAACTCGGTGTCGTCGGCGGTCGCGTCGGGCTGGATGTCGCTCACCCGGTCAGTCTCCTCCCTCGGCGGGGTTGGGCTGTGCGGCGGGGGCCGGTTGTGCGGCGGGGTCGGGGCCGGCGGATGGTCGGCGCGGTCGAGGTGCAGCAGGACGCGGACGGCGACGTCGGCGACGGCGGTCCCGCCGAGCGCGGACGTCGTCGTCGCCGCGACGCGTTCGGCGTCGCGGACGATTGCCGCGATGTCGGTGTGCGGGTCGGCGTCGAGGGTGATCTGGATGGTGGCCAGCCCGCGGTCGGACACGGCTCGTCCGCGGGCCCGCCGGACGCCGGGTAGCCGTTCCAGTTCGTCGGCCACGCCGCCCGCGATCGGACCGAGGTCGATCGCCACGGGGGTGTCGGTGCTCGTCTCGAGCATCGTGCTGGGGGCGGCGCGTCGGCGGGTGAGGTCGACCACGAGCACGGCGATGCCGAGGACCACGCCGATGGTGATCGTGGCGCCGAGGGCCCAGTGCCACCACGTCTGTTCGGGCACCGCGGCGATCCGGTCACGGTCGATGTGGGACAGGGCGTTTCGAACGGTCTCCACATCGCGGTCCCACGCGAGCGCGGCCGCGCCGACCAAGGCCAGCGCGAGCCCGACGACCAGCACGAGCAGGCGGTTGAGGGCCGCCGCACCGCGCTTCACGATTCGCCCCGCGACGATTCGCTCCGCGCGCGGCGGACCCGCACCCGCAGTTTGGGCGGCCGGTCGAGTACCGCCAGTTGCTCTCGGACCGCGTCCGTGACGGCGCCGCGCAGTTCGGCGGTCGCGCGGTCGGGCACGGCGACCACGCGGACCGTGGCACGGCGACGGTCCACCGTCGTGTGCGCGGTGTGCACCCCGGCGACGGTTCCGGCGCGGGCACTGCACATTCGGGCGACGTCGACCGGTCGCAGCCAGACGTTCGGCGCCTCCGCGCCGATCCGCGCGGGCACGTGCGTCCGGGTGCGCGGTGCGAGGGCGAGGAGTACCAACAGGATCCCGAGGACGAGGGCGGCGAGCGACACCGGGACGAGCCACTGCTCCCAGCGCAGACGCCCGACCCACTCGAAGGTGTTCCGCAGCCACGGCGCACCCGATATCGCCCCGCGCGCGATAAGGAGTTCCCGGGCCGCGACCCCGGCCAGCGCGAGTAGTCCGACGGAGATCACGATTGCCGCCGGCACGGCCGCGGGTGCCGCAGTCGGCGTGCGGGGAGGAATGACGGTCGGCGACGGCACAGGAGTGGGGCACTCGCCGGAGTCGCCCGGCGCCACGCAGTCGGTACCGGCGACGAGCACCCCGAGCTGGTGCAGCGGCATCCCGGTGAGGTTCTCGACCTGGTCACCGACCTCGCGGTGGACCCGTCGGGTCAGTTCGGCGACGTCACACGGCCAGCGCACCCCGAGGTACAGGCTCACCGCCACCGATCGGGCACCGGTGGAGACGTCCGCGCGGGGAAGATCGCGGCCGGTGAACCGGGTGAGTCCGCCGCCCTGTTGCACGACGCCGGGCACCTGGAGCGCCGCGGTGGTCGCGATCTTCTCGATCGCCCGGTCCTTGATGATCAGGCGTCCGCGCGAGCCCGGTTCGTCGATCGTGTCGGGCGACGCGGTGGCGGAGTCGAACTCAGCCACGGCCGCGGGACCGTAGCAGGGCGCCGAGGTCCAGGTGGCCGTCGCGGTGGGCGCCGATCGCCATCCCGACCGCGCCCAGGAGCACCGCGAAGACGAAACCACTGAAGCCACCGAGGATTCCGGCGAGCGCGAGGAGCAGTCCCGCGATCAGTCCCATGCCAGTGCTGGTCATTGTCCAGGTCCTCTCTGATCGGCCGTGGAGTCGGTGGGGTCTGTGTACTCGGTGAGATCCTCGATCGTCACGTCGACCGGCACCTCCACGACCACGCGGACGGCGGCGCGGATGCGCTCGGCCGTCTCGAAGAGGTCGGCCGGATAGCGCACGGTGACGTGGACCGAGCAGCTCTCGTCGTCGATCCGGATGCCGGTGACGCGCCGTCCCGGCAGGTAGGTGGCGACCGCGCCGAACTCGCCGCCGTGCAGACCCGTCACCCCCGGCACGGCGAGAGCCGCCTCGGCGGCGCGTTCGGCTGCCGAAAGTTCTTGTGTCGCAGGCTCGGTCACTGCACTCGCGGCTTGGTGTCGTCGGCGCCGGGTTCGTTCTCGTCGAACAGGACGACGTCGAAGACGGTGATGTTCACTTCGGTCACCTCGAGGCCCGTCATGTTCTCGACTGCCGCGATGACATTGCGCCGGATCCCGGCCGCGAGTTCATGGAGGGCGACGCCGTACTCGGCGACGATGCCGATGTCGATCGCGGCCTGCTTCTCGCCGACCTCGACCGCGACGCCCTGACCGTGGTTGACCCGGGCCCCGGGTATGCGATCGCGCAGTGCGCCGACGACACGGGCGGTGCCGCCACCGACGTCGTAGACGCCGCTGATCTCCCGCGTGGCGATGCCCGCGATCTTCGCGACGACAGCGTCCGCGATGATCGTCTTGCCCTGTGAATCGATAAGTTCCGGCGTGGACCCGCCGAACCGGATTCGTCCGCCCTCCGTGCCCGAAACACCTGCACCCGGTTCAGTGGTCATCGTCGCTCCTCGTCCGGTGCCGTTCCCGCGTCGGCCCGGTTCCCGTCCAACTGTAGTGAGTGCGGCCACCGTGTGGGGTACGACGCGCAACGGTCGTGCACCCCGGGGCCCTGGCGGGTACCCGATATTCCTCGAATTTGGTAGAACATGTTCCAACTGTGGCGTGCTCGCGTGGGACGCCCGGATGACGTGTCGTGTGTGGTGACGGAGGGGTTGGCAGGGATGACCAGTAGTGACAAGGCCGTCGGTCCGGTCGTGATCGTCGGGGCCGGTCTGGCCGCCGTCCGCGCCGCGGAGGAGCTGCGTCAGTCGGGGTACGACGGCGAACTCGTCGTCGTCGGCGACGAGCCGCACCTGCCGTACGACCGGCCGCCGCTGTCGAAGGAGGTCGTCCGCGGGGAGAACGACGACACGACGCTGCGTCCGCAGGAGTTCTACGACGAGCAGCGCGTAGACCTGCGCCTCGGCACGGCCGCGACCGGCGTCGATCGCGAGCGTCGGGTGCTGACACTCGCCGACGGCAGCGAGCTCGCGTACGGCGAGCTGATCATCGCGACCGGGCTGAGCCCCGGCGCATCCCGAGCCTGCCGGATCTGGGCGGCGTCCACGTGCTGCGGTCGGTCGACGAGAGCCGCGCGCTGCGCGCCGACCTGCGCGAGGGGGCCCGGGCGCTCGTGGTCGGCGCCGGCTTCATCGGGTGCGAGCTCGCGGCCAGCATGCGCGCGCTGGGGCTCGACGTCGTCCTCGTCGAACCGCAGCCGGCCCCGCTGGCCTCGGTGCTGGGCGAGCAGATCGGCAAGCTGGTCGCGCGCCTGCACGTCGAGGAGGGCGTCGACGTGCGCGCCGGGGTCGGGCTCACGGCCCTCACCGGCGACGGGCGGGTCAGCGGGGCGGTGCTGTCCGACGGCACCGAGCTCGCGGTCGACGTCGTCGCGATCGGTATCGGCTCGGTGCCGGTCACGGGGTGGCTCGACGGTTCGGGCATCGAGATCGACAACGGGGTGCGGTGCGACGAGGTGGGCCGCACGAACGATCCGCACGTGTGGGCCATCGGCGACGTCGCGGCGTGGCGGCACGAGTCGGGCGGACACAAGCGCGTCGAGCACTGGAGCAACGCCGGTGACCAGGCGAAGATCCTCGCGGGCGCGCTGACCGGCACGGGCGATCCGAGTGCGCCGGCGCAGGTCCCGTACTTCTGGAGCGACCAGTACGGCCTCAAGATCCAGGCACTGGGCACGGTCTCGCCCGACGACGACGTCCACATGGTCAAGGACGACGGTCGCAAGTTCGTCGCCTACTACTCGCGCGGTGGCGCGCTGACCGCGGTCGTCGGCCTGGGCTCGGCCGGTGCGGTGATGAAGATGCGCGCGAAGATCGCGGCGGGTGCACCGATCGCGGAACTGCTGGCACCGACGTCGGCCTGACCTGCCTGCCCGCTCGGGTCCGAACCGACCGGGCTAGATTTGTCGGGTGATCGTTGCGCTCATCGACTCGGGTCTCGGCCTTCTGCCGACGTCTGCGTGGTTGCGCCGGTTACGTCCGGACCTGGACCTGATGCTCTCCCTCGACCCGGAGGGTGCTCCGTGGGGCCCGCGTGACGAGCAGTGGGTGATCGACCGCGTCGTCGGCACCGCCCGCCGGGCCGTCGACCGCGGTGCCGAGGTCGTGGTGCTGCCCTGCAACACCGCCAGCGTCACGGCACTCGATCATGTGCGTGCCGACCTCGGCTCGGGCATCCCCGTGATCGGCACGGTCCCGGCGATCAAGCCGGCGGCGGCGGCGTGTGATTCGGTCGCGATCTGGGCGACGGCCGCAACCACGTCCAGCGCGTACCAGGCGAACCTCGTGCGGCAGTTCGCCAACGGCAGTTCGGTCGTCGGCGTCGCGGCCCACGGTCTCGCCGACGCGATCGACCGCGGCGACGTGGACGCTGCTCGGGAGGCGATCGTGTCGGCGGCCGCCCGCACCCCCGACGACGTCACGGGCGTCGTGCTGGGCTGCACCCACTACCCGTTGGTGGCGGACGCGATCGCCGCCCACCTGCCCGAGGGTGTCACGCTGTTCGACAGCGCCGAGGCCGTCGCGGCACAGACCCTGCGGCGCATCGATGCGTTGGGCCGCGACTCGACCGGCCGCGGCACGGTCGAGGTCCTGCTGAGTGGGACTCGCGGTGAGCTGCCGGTCAGCGCGGCCAGCTTCGACGCCGGACGGCTGCTGCTCGCGGCGCCGTCCCGCTGAACTCTCGTCCCCGCTTCATCCCAGCTGAGTCATCCCCGCAGCCACGAGCTGCGCGACGGTGTCGAGTTCTTCGTGGTGCACTCGCGGGATGTCGTCGAGGTCGCGCATCCGGTCGGTGCCGGCGGCCGAGACCATCGCGGCCACCCACGCGTCGGCGCATGCCCGCAGCGTGCCCGGACGCACCGGGGCGATCGTGCTGGCCTGCAGGATCCGGACCGTCGCCTCGTGCAGGTACGAGCGGAACCGTCGCAGGTAATCGCGGACGTCGGGGTGCGTCTCGGCCTCACGCCAGATGATGACGCGCATCACCGACGAGTCGTGGTCGCGCAGGTTCAGCGCGTCGTCGAGGTTGACCAGGCTCCTGGCCGGATCGCCGGGAGCGACGAGGGGTGCGATGTCGTCGACGGGTTCGGCGGGGAGGCGTTCGGCGAGCAGCGCCGTGAGGATCTCGGGTTTGGTGGGGAAGTAGTAGAAGACGAGGCCCTTCGGAACCCCGGCCGCCGCGGCGACCGCGGCCGTCGACGTGCCGTCGAAGCCGCGGTCCGCGATCAGGGTCTCGGCGGCGTCGAGGATCTCTCGCGAGCGTCCCCGTCGATCCTGGCACTGCGCCGACGGTGCGGCATGGTGCGGTTCGCTCTCTGTTCGTCTGTCTGGTTTCGTGTGCTGTCAGTGCGCGGCGACGCCTCCGTGTCCGTGCATTCGTGCGCTCATCGCGGGCATGCCGACGACGGAGACCACCACGGTCAGTGCGCCGACGACCCAGGCCGTCCAGGCCGCCCCGCTCATCGTGTGGAAGTTCATCACCCACGGGGAGATGAACAGCAGCACACCCAGCACACCCATCGCGTAGTCCGCCGCGGCCATCCCGGGCCGGGCCATGTGTGCCAGGCCGGCGAGGGCGACGAGCACACCCAGCACGATCAGCGACCACCGCGCGCCGGTGTTCGTCGAGAGCCACAGCGGCGAGAGCGCCGCGAACGCGCCGATGATGACGGCCGCGTAGTCCTGCCAACGAGTTGATGCCTTCATGACCCGCCTCCTGGGGATAGGCCTGAGAAAGAGGTAGAGGATCGTGTCCTCGGCATCAGTGTCACCCTGACTGACCGGCCGATCAATATGTCCGGGTTGCACTTCGATGACGGATTCGTGCAGTTCAGGGCACATTTCTGTGGCCGAATGTCACATCGGTTCAGTCCAACGGAACGCATGTGACATTCGGCCGGACCACCGAGGGCGCGCGCACGCGAAAGGGCCCGACCCCACCGGACGGCGGAGTCGGGCCCTTCTACGAGCGGGTGCCGAGTGTCAGAACTCGATCTTGAGGTGATCGCTCACCGGCTTGGCCTGGCAGCCCAGGATGTAGCCGTTGGCGATGTCCTCCTCGTCGAGGACGCCGGCGTGCTCCATCGAGACCTCGCCCTCGAGCACGGTGCAGGCGCACGAGCCGCACTCGCCTTCCTGGCAGGAGTACGGCACGTCCAGGCCCTTCGACAGCATGATGTCGACCAGGGTCTGCTTGCGCGGCCAGCTCAGGTTGTGGGTCTCGCCGTCCAGCTCGATCTCGACGCTCGCGGCGTCGGCGGCCTCTTCGGCGGTGACTTCCTCGAGCTCGACGTCCTGGAACGGGTCACCGCTGAGCGAGTTGAAGACCTCGGCGTGGACCTGCGAGCGCGGCATGCCGGCCTGGGCCAGGGCGTCGTGGATGGTGTCCATGAAGGGGCCGGGGCCACACATGAACGCCTCGTGTGACGTGAACGGTGCCGCGAGGGTCGCGATCTGGGCGGCCGTCGGCAGGCCCTGCAGCGACTCGATCCAATGGATGATCGTCAGGCGGTCGGCGTACTTGGCGGCGAGCTCACGCAGCTCGGCCGCGAAGATCACCGAGTTCTCGTCGCGGTTGGCGTAGACCAGGACGACCTTGCCCTTGCCCTCGGTCAGCGCCGACTTGAGGATCGACATGACGGGCGTGATGCCGCTGCCCGCGCCGAACAGCAGGAAGTCGTGCTCGAGCGACTTCGGCGTGAAGATGCCGGACGGGGGCAGGACCTCGATCTGGTCGCCCACCGAGACGTTGTCGCAGAGCCAGTTGGAGCCGTAGCCCTCGGCGGTCCGCTTGACGGTGACCTTGGGGGCGTCATCGGTGAACGGCGAGCTCGCGAGCGAGTAGCAGCGGGCGACCGAACCGGTCAGGTCGCTCGGGATGCGCAGCGTCAGGAACTGGCCGGGCTTGTACTGGAACTTGCTCTTCATGTCCGCGGGGACGTCGAAGACCAGCGACCGCGAGTCGGGGGTCTCCTCGATCACCCCGGACACGGTGAGCACCGCGGATCGAGAGCTGTGCGGCACATCGATAGTGGTCATGCGAACTCTGGTCCTCTCGTGGATCAGTCTAGAACGTTTAGAACGTGTTCTAGTTTCAGCGTAGCAGCGTAGCGACGCTACCGGCAGGATGGTAATTCTCCGCTTCCGGCTCCCGCTGATCGGGAGCGTTCTGAAGGTTCGGATCGGACACTCGAGTGGTCAGGCCTCGAGGACGAGCCAGCCGCCGTGATGATCGAAAACCTCGAACGGTCGCCCGGTCGAGGTGCCGAGTGCCCGCAGCGCGTCGGCGTCGAATGTACGTACGTGGCCGTGGCATGCCGTCGCCACGTCCTCGTAGGGCACCGCGACGACGACGCGTTCGCGGGCGATCCGCAGTGCCTCGGCGACGACGGCCGCCCCGATGTCGGCGTCGACGTGCTCGAGGAGATGGATGGCGGTGACGGTGTCGGCGCTGTCGTCGGGCACCGGCACGTTCGCGGCGTCGCACACTAGGGTGTCGAGGCGCAGGCCGAGGGTCGGCGCGACGGCGTCGAGCAGTGTCATCGTGCCCGGCAGGATGTCGGTCGCGGTGACCTGGACGCCGGCGCTCGCGAGGCGCAGCGGCAGGAAGCCGAAGCACGACCCCAGGTCGAGGACGCTGCCGCGGACCAGTTCGGCGGCCTTGTCGTGGATGGGGCGAAGTCCGCGGTGCCGTCCAGCAGTTCGCCGAGCGAGTTGCGGTAGTAGACCGTCCACGACTCGAGCGCGTCGGGCACCGTCGAGCGGACCAGTCCCACCATCGTCAGTTCGAACTCGGTCTGGCCGAAGTCGGCGTCGCCGATCGACGCGGTCACCTCCGCCACCAGGCGCTCGCTGAGCGACTCCGGTCCGAGCGAGTGGCGCACGTGCAACGCGTCGCCCGTGCGGGTGAGCGCGATGGGTCCGCTCGGGACGCGCTCGACGGTGACGTGGTCGTGCGACCACAGACCGGGCGGGCAGGGGGCGAGCGAGTCAAGCGTCATGGTGGGTGGTCCCGTTCAGCAGTGGTTCGTCGATGTCGTTCAGGCTCGTGTAGAGGATGCGGCTGCCCTCGGTGAGCAGGTCGATCAGGTCGAGCGAGTCGTCCGTCAGCCAGGTCTCGTAGGCCGCGAGCGCGACGCCGAGCAGTAGGTACCCGGCGGTGCGGGGGAGTTGGTCGGTGGGCTCGAGCCGCATCCGGCGCGCGACGTACTCGGCGATCACCCTGCGCCAGCCGTCGTACATCACCACCGAGTACGCCTGCAGTGCCGGCACCACGAAGATCAGCCTCATGCGTTCGCGGTGGGCGGCGGCGACCTCGGGCGGGAACGTGTTGAACGCCAACAGCGCCGAGATCAGGCCGTCGAGGAGTGGTGTGTCGTCGGGTATCTCCGCGAGCAGGGTGCGCATCTCGGACAGGTGCGCGTCGAAGTCGCCCCACGGAACCGCGTTCTTGGACGGGAAGTACCGGAAGAACGTTCGACGTGCGATCCCTGCGGCCTCGGCGATGCTCGTCGACGCTGGTGTCGTCGAATCCGCGCGCGGCGAACAGGTCGATCCCGACCGCGGCGATGCGGTCGCGGGTGGTCGTCGGCCTTCTGCCGATCCGCGACGACGGTTTCCTACGGGTTCGCACCGGTGTGACCTCCTTCACTAGTCATTGTGCACCCGATGCCATTACAGTGGTGAACCGAGTCACAGTGAAGCGGTCACTATGGCCTGCGACTCCGGTCCCGGGGTCCGATGTAGAGGAGGAATAGATGTCCGATCGTGAGAGTGTCACCGAGAGCCAGCTCGTCGAGGAGTCCCTGGTGGAAGAGGTTTCCATCGACGGCATGTGCGGCGTGTACTGATCGTGTCCGAACAAGCCGTCGGCGGCAGTTCGTCGGTCGGCACGATCGATCTCGACGCGGCGTGGAGGCTTCACCCGCAGGTGGCGCTGCGCCCCGAACCGTTCGGGGCGCTGCTCTACCACTTCGGGACGCGCAAGTTGTCGTTCCTGAAGAACCGGACCATCGTCGCGATCGTCGAGTCGCTGCCCGAGCACCAGGATGTGCGGGCGGCTTTGCGGGCCAACGGTATCGAGGAGGGTGCGGCGCGGCCGTATCTGCGTGCCCTCGAGACCTTGGCCGACTCGCACATGATCGTGCCGTCCTGATCTGCGTGTCTTCTTCACGTTCTGCACCCAACCAGACATCCCTGAATTTCCCGACTGTTTGTCCCGAGGATTCAGCCTGATTCGAGGATTTCAGCCATGACCTCAGTTCTCGAGCCTCCTGCTCCCCAGGTGGGGCGGTTGGTCGACCAGTTCGAACTCGGCCTCGATGCTCCGATCTGTCTCACGTGGGAACTCACTTACGCGTGCAATCTGTCCTGCGTGCACTGCCTGTCGTCCTCCGGGCGTCGGGATCCGCGCGAGCTCAGCACCGAGCAGTGCAAGTCGATCATCGACGAGCTGCAGCGGATGCAGGTTTTCTACGTCAATATCGGTGGCGGCGAGCCGACGGTGCGCTCGGATTTCTGGGAGCTCGTCGACTACGCGACGGCGCACCAGGTGGGTGTGAAGTTCTCCACCAACGGCGTCAAGATCGACAAGAAGGTCGCCGCACGTCTCGCGGCGAGCGACTACGTCGATGTCCAGATCTCGCTCGACGGCGCGACCGCCGAGGTGAATGACGCTGTGCGCGGGCCGGGTTCGTTCGCGATGGCGGTGCGTGCTCTCGAGAACCTCGCGGAGGCGGGGTTCAAGGACGCGAAGATCTCGGTTGTCGTCACCCGTGAGAACGTGAGCCAGCTCGACGAGTTCAAGGCGCTCGCCGACAGGTTCGGTGCGACGCTGCGCATCACGCGGCTGCGCCCGTCGGGTCGCGGCGCCGACGTGTGGACGAGCTGCATCCGACCCAGGAGCAGCAGCGCGAGTTGTACGACTGGCTCGTCGCGAACGGTGAGGGCGTGCTGACGGGTGACTCGTTCTTCCACCTGTCCGCGTACGGGGATGCGTTGCCGGGGCTGAACCTGTGCGGCGCGGGCCGGGTGGTGTGTCTGATCGATCCGATCGGCGACGTCTACGCGTGCCCGTTCGCGATCCACGATCAGTTCCTCGCCGGAAACATCGTGGCGGACGGCGGTTTCGGGCAGGTGTGGCAGCACTCCGAGCTGTTCCAGGATTTGCGTTCGCCCCAGACGGGTGGCGCGTGCAGCAAGTGCAGCCACTACGACGCGTGCCGCGGCGGCTGCATGGCCGCGAAGTTCTTCACGGGCCTGCCGATGGACGGCCCGGACCCCGAGTGTGTGCAGGGCTACGGCGCCTCCGCGCTCGAGGCCGAGCGCACGGTGCCCAAGTCGAGTCAGGACCACTCCCGGACCGGTAAGCGCGCCGAGCGCCGCACACCGCAGGCGCCGGTTCCGCTGACCCTGTTGACCCGCCCGCCGGCGAAGATCTGCGACGAAAATCCGCTTGCCGGTATGTAGTTCCTGATGGCCGAATGTCACACGCGTTCAGTCCACTTGGACGCGTGTGACATTCGGCCACGCCCCCTGATCGAAAGAAGAGTGCGTTATGGCCAAGAGTGCCTGGTTCGAGACGGTCGCGGAGGCGCAGCGGCGCGCGAAGAAGCGTCTGCCCAAGTCGGTGTATGCGGCGCTGGTGGCCGGCTCGGAGAAGGGGCTGACCGTCGACGACAACATCGCGGCGTTCTCCGAACTCGGGTTCGCCCCGCATGTGGCGGGCCTGTGTGGCGAGCGTGATCTGTCGACCACCGTGATGGGCCAGCCCATCTCGATGCCCGTGATGATCTCGCCGACCGGTGTGCAGGCCGTGCACCCGGACGGCGAGGTCGCCGTCGCCCGCGCCGCCGCCGCGCGGGGCACGGCGATCGGACTGAGTTCGTTCGCGAGCAAGTCGATCGAGGAGGTCGCGGCGGCCAACCCGCAGACGTTCTTCCAGATGTACTGGGTGGGCGACCGGGACACGCTGATCCAGCGCATGGAGCGGGCCCGCGCCGCGGGGGCGACCGGCCTGATCATCACCCTCGACTGGTCGTTCTCGAACGGGCGTGACTGGGGCAGCCCGTCGATCCCGGAGAAGATGGACCTCAAGGCGATGTTCCAGTTCGCGCCGGAGGGCATCACGCGTCCGAAGTGGTTGTGGGAGTTCGCCAAGACGGGCAAGGTGCCGGATCTGACGACGCCGAACCTGGCGGCGCCGGGCCAGGCGCCGCCCACGTTCTTCGGGGCGTACGGGCAGTGGATGGGCACCCCGCTGCCGACGTGGGAGGACGTCGCGTGGCTGCGTGAGCAGTGGGGCGGGCCGTTCATGCTCAAGGGCGTCATGCGTGTCGACGACGCCAAACGCGCGCTCGACGCCGGTTGCTCCGCGATCTCGGTGTCGAACCACGGTGGCAACAACCTCGACGGCACCCCGCACCGATCCGTGCGCTGCCCGCGATCGCGGAGGCGGTGGGCGATCAGATCGAGGTCGTGCTCGACGGTGGCATCCGGCGCGGTAGCGATGTCGTCAAGGCTCTCGCGCTCGGTGCCCGGGCCGTCATGATCGGCCGCGCGTACCTGTGGGGCCTGTCGGCGAACGGTCAGGCGGGTGTCGAGAACGTCCTCGACATCCTGCGCGGCGGTATCGATTCCGCGATTCTGGGCCTGGGCCACAAGTCGATTCACGACCTGAGCCCGAACGACCTGGTGATCCCGGACGGATTCCGCCGAGACCTGGGCGTCAGCTAGAACCGCACGCGTCGAACGAGGCGCGATGAGCAGCACGCTCACCGAGCAGATCACCCTGGCCGGGCGCACCGCCCCGGCCAGGGTTCTGTTCGGTCCGCACGAGACCAACCTGGGTGACGATCGTGCGCTGTCGCCGCGGCACGTCGCGTACTACGCGCGCCGTGCCCGCGGGGGTGCCGGGTGATCGTCACCGAGACGGCATCGGTCCATCCGAGCGACTGGCCGTACGAGCGGGCGCCGCTGGCGGCGGACTGCGGCGCGGGTTGGCGGGACGTCGCGGAGGCGTGCCGCCCGCACGGCGCGCTGGTGCTCGCCAGCCTGGGGCACAACGGATTCCAGGGCTCGAGTGCGTGGTCGCAGTCGGCGCTGTGGGCGCCGTCCCGGTTCCCGGATCCGGTGTCCCGCGAGCTGCCGATGGAGATGGAGCGTGCCGAGATCGCGGCGCTGGTCGACGGCTTCCGCGGCGCGGCTGCCCTCGCGGCGGCGTCGGGCGTGGACGGTGTCGAGATCGACGCGGGTGCGTCGTCGCTGCTCCGGCAGTTCCATTCGGGCCTGACCAACCGTCGCACCGACGAGTACGGGTCCGACAGGCTGCGTCTCACGCGTGAGGTGATCACCGCAGTCCGCGCCGAACTCGGCGACGAGCGCATTCTCGCGCTGCGGCTGAGCTGTGACGAGCAAGCTCCGTGGGCGGAGTGACCCCGGAGGCGGCCGCCGATCAGGTTCGGGCGCTGGCCGATTCGTTGGACCTGCTCGTGGTGGTGCGCGGCGGTCCGTACTCGGCGGCGTCCTATCGCCCGACGGTCACACCGAACCGGGCTTCAACGTCGATCTGTGTGCAGGTATCCGCGCCGCGGTGGCCGGACGAGTGCCGGTGGTGTTGCAGGGCAGCGTCGTCGACCCCGACCTGGCGCAGCAGGCGCTCGACGACGGTGTCGCCGATCTGGTCGAGATGACGCGTGCCCAGATCGCCGATCCCGACGTGGTGAGCGGCGTCCGGGAGGGACGGACGCCGCGACCGTGCGTGCTGTGCAACCAGACGTGTCTGGTGCGCGACCCGCGCAACCCGATCGTCACGTGCATCGGTAACCCGTCGGCCGGACATGAGACCGTCGATCCCGAACCCACGCGCGGCACCGACCTCGGCTCGGCGCTCGTGGTCGGTGCGGGACCCGCGGGGCTCGAGGCCGCCCGCGTGCTGGCGCTCCACGGATTCCGGGTTGCCCTGTGCGACAAGCGGGATCGACCCGGCGGCATGATGCGGACGGCCGCAGCCGGGTTCGGTCGTGCGCGGCTGGCGAACCTCGTCGACTGGCTCGAGGACGAGTGCCGACGGCTCGGGGTGGACATCCGCACCGGCGTCGAGGTGACGGCCGCCGACGTCGGCGCGGCCGAAGACTCCGTCGTCGTGCTCGCGGCGGGCAGTAGCCCCGTCCGGCACCGTGTCCGGCGGGTCCGGGTGTGCAGGCCACCACGGCCGCGGAGGTGCTGGCCGGCGGTGCGCTCGAGTCGGGACCGGTGCTGGTGCTCGACCCGGTCGGCGGGCCGGTCGCAGTCTCGGTGGCAGCGTGGCTGGCGGAGCGGGGCGAGCGGTGTCGATCGTGACCCGGACCAGATCGTCGGCTCTCGGCTCGGACCCACCGGCGATCTGGTCGGAGCCAATGCACGGGTGCAGCGGGCCGGGATCGTCCGGCATCTCGCGTCCGTTCCGGTGTCGGCCGGGCGGGAGAAGCAATGCTGCGCAACCGGTTCACGGACGAGTCGACGCGGGTTCCGTGTGCGGTGCTGGTGGACTGCGCGCACCCGTTGCCGAACGACGTGATCGACGATCAGGACGTGATGCGGGTCGGCGACTGTGTCGCGCCCCGGACCGTCCTCGAAGCTGTCCGCGAGGGACGTCTCGCGGCGATGTCGGCGGTGCCGACGAGTTCCAATCCGGCGGCTCGTCCGACGCGTTCGACAGATCAGTGCACGAGGTAGTCAACGGGATAGGAGATCACTGTGGGACAGTTCGACGGCAAGGTCGCCTTCATCACCGGTGCGGCGCGCGGCCAGGGTCGCTCGCATGCGGTGCGCTTGGCGCGCGAGGGCGCCGCGATCATCGCGGTGGATGTGTGCAAGAGCGTCACGGACGACAACACGTACGACGCGGCGACCGCGGACGACTTCGCGGAGACCATCCGCCTCGTCGAGGCCGAGGGCGCGAAGATCTATGCCCGCGAGGCCGACGTGCGCGACAGCGCCGCATTGAAGGCCGTCGTCGACGCGGGTGTGGAGCAGTTCGGTCGGCTCGACGTCGTCATCGCGAACGCGGGCATCTGCAACTGGAACCGCTTCTGGGAGATGTCGGACGAGCAGTGGGAGACCCTGATCGACATCAACCTCACGGGCGCGTTCAAGACCCTGAAGGCGGCGGTGCCGGCGATGATCGAGGGCGGCCGGGCGGCTCGATCATCCTCGTCAGCTCGGTGGCCGGTATGAAGGGGCTGCCGGGTCAGGCGCACTACGCGGCGTCGAAGTTCGGTCTCGTCGGTCTCACGCAGGCCGCGGCGAAGGAGTTGGGCGAGTTCAACATCCGCGTCAACTCCATCCACCCGTACGGCGTCAACACCCCGATGGGCACCGATCAGGGCAGCCTGGTGATCCTGCAGAAGCACCCGCATTACGGCGCGAGCTTCGCTCCGATCCTCACCGAGAAGCCCATCGCCGATCCCGACGACATCACCGATGCGGTGATGTGGCTGGCCGGTGACGGCTCCAAGACGGTGACCGCGAGCCAGGTCGCGCTGGATCAGGGCAACACGAAGGTCTGACGCGAGCGTCGCACATGCATCATCCACTGCTGTTCTCCCCGCTCCGCCTGGGCGCGCACACGCTGCGCAACCGGGTGGTGTTCACCGCGCACCTGACGAACTACGCGCGCCGTGGACTGCCCACCGCGCAGCACGCCGCGTACTACGCGGCGCGCGCCGCGGGCGGAGCGGGGATGATCATCACCGAGGAACAGTGCGTCCATCCGTCGGATTGGCCGTACGAGAAGGTGATTCACGGCTATCGGCCCGACGTGGTGGATGGCTATCGCGAGATCACCGCCGCCGTGCACAGCCGCGGCGCGGTGATCCTCGCGCAGCTCAACCACAACGGTGGGCAGGGCTCGGGCCTGTATTCGAGGCGTCCGCTGTGGGCGCCCAGCCCGGTGCCGGATCCGTTGTTCCGGGAGGTGCCCAAGTCGCTCGGCGTCGGCGAGATCGCCGAACTGCTCGCGGGATACGCGATGGTCGCGCGGCACTGCCGGGACGGCGGGTTCGACGGCGTCGAACTGCAGGGCTCGCAGTCGTCGCTGATCCGCGGCTTCCTCGCGTCCGGCACGAACCGGCGCACAGACGAGTACGGCGGTCCGATCGAGAATCGGGCGCGGTTCCTGCTCGAGGCGATCGCGGCGGTGCGGGAGGCGATCGGGCCGGATCTGATTCTGGGCGTGCGCCTCTCGGGTGACGAGCGGGTGGCGGGCGGCATCGTGCCGGGCGAGGCGGTCGCGGTCGCGCGGCTGGTCGAGGCGAGCGGTGCCGTCGACTACGTCAACACCACGATGGGCATGGCCACCGAGACGCTGCACCTGGTGGAGCCGTCGATGGCGACACCGCGCGGGTACGCGCTGCACATCTCCGACGCGATCCGGCGGGCGGTGCGGCTGCCGGTCATCGGCGTGGGGCGGCTGAAGGAGCCGGCCGAGGCCGAGCGAGCGCTCGCGGAGGGCCGGTGCGACCTGGTGGGTGTGGTGCGAGGTCAGATCGCCGACCCGGAGTTCGTCGACAAGGCGCGTCGCGGCGCCGACGACGACATCCGCACGTGCCTGTCGTGCAATCAGGAGTGCGTCGGGCGCATGGGGCTGGGCCGCTGGCTCGGCTGCGTCGAGAACCCGCGTGCGGGTAGGGAATCGGTGGCGCTGCCGACGCCCGCGGTCCCGGGGCGCAGGGTGGTCGTGGTGGGCGGCGGTCCGGCGGGGCTGTCCGCCGCGGCGACCGCGGCCGAGCGGGGTCACCGCGTGACGCTGTACGAACGCGCGGATGTCGTGGGCGGGCAGATCAGGGTGGCGGCGTCGGCTTCCGGTCGCGGCGAACTGGGGGATCTGGTGCGCAATCTCGAGCGCGAGTGCATGCGTCGGGGCGTGCGGATCGTGACAGGTGCCGAGGTGACGGCCGAGTGGCTGGTCGCGGGGTCGCCGGATGCCGTGGTGGTCGCGACCGGTGCGCGTCCGGTACGTCCGTGGTGGGCGGGGAGATCTCGCGCGTGGCCCACGCCCGAGAGGTGCTCGAAGGCGCGGCTTCTCCGACCGGCCGGGTGCTCGTGGTCGACGAACTCGGATTCCAACAGGCGCCGTCGGTGGCGGAGACGTTGGCGTCCCGCGGGTGTGCGGTGACGATCGCGGCGGCGGGGATGATCGTCGGCCAGGACCTCGGCATCACGTTGGACATGGAGGGCTGGCAGCAGCGCGCGCACCGGGCCGGGATCGAGCAGTGGACCGATCTTTCGGTGGCCGCGGCGGTCGCGGACGGCGATGCCGTGCAGGTCACGTTGGCCAATCACCTGACGGGCATCGACCGCGTGGTGGCGTTCGATTGGGTGGTGTGCGCGATCCACCAGGAACCCGAGGACGGGTTGTGGAAGACCCTGTCGCACAGTGACTCCGTGCCTTTCGAGGTGCACCGCATCGGCGACGCGGTGACGCCCCGACGCTCCCACGCCGCGGTCCTGGAGGGGCACCGGGTCGCGGTGTCGTTGTCGGCGCCGACCATCTAGATCAGGTCCAGCGGCTCCCCGAACCGGTCGTAGTAGACCGCGTAAGCGAGCCCGCCGAGGTTGGCTGGATCACCGACGTCGACGTGTGATGGCATCTGGCTCGGATCTGCGAGAACCGCTTCATATCTCACGCGCCCCTGGCTGACGACCCAGTGCGCCGCGTCTTCCAGGCCGTCTTCGGACTCGTCGGGCCCGAGATGGGACCGATACGGCTCGTCCTGCAGCTCGGCGGCGAAGTCCAAGAACAGATCTTGGAACTTGTAGACGGCATCCTTAGGTAGTCGTCCAAGAATTTCGCGAAGGTGATCACGGCTCCGCGAGGACTCCTCGATGACATCCCAGAACCAGCCGACGTCCCGACCCTCGTCGTGACGAACATCGTCAGCCAATGCCTCTCCCAATCTTCCAGACGAGCAGACCTAACGGCATCCTGTCAGTGATGAGGCGCGGCCGTCCCGCAACGAGCGCGGTGGTCTCATATCAGCGGCCTAGGCCGCGCGGGGTCCGGCGCGGTTGTGGGCTGGGATCGGTCTTCGGTGTGGATCAACCGAAGTGGGTGGGGTGAACCACGAGTTTCGGTCGGCGCCTATCTCGATTCGCCAATGCGAGTGATGCAGTAGGCGGTGGTGGTATCGGCAGAGCAGGACCAGGTTGTCCAGGTCGGTTGGGCCACCGTCGATCCAATGTTTTACGTGGTGGCCTTCGCAGTGGGCCGGCGGCGCACCGCATCCGGGAAACGCGCAGCCGTGGTCGCGCGCGACGAGGGCGCGGCGCTGCTTCTTCGACACGGTCCTGCTGGTGCGGCCGAGGTCGAGGGGAATGCCGTCGTCCATGACGACCGGGGTGAGGTGGCAGTCGCAGGCGAGGCGACGGGCCGACGCGATGGTCAGCGGACCGGTCCAAGGCATCTGCGCGACGTCGGCATCACCGAACAGGTAGAGAGCGTCACCGTGCTCGGACGCGGTGCGGGCGAGGTCGCGCGCATTCACATGAAGCGATAGGTGCGGACGTTCGCCGCCTTCGACGGGCGCGGCGCCGGAGTTCAGGTACTGGCGCAGGATTTCGCCGAAGGCTTCGGCTCGACGCCGGCCGGGAGTCTGGGTAGCTGCGGGGTCGTCGGCGGGGTTGCGTGGCTTGGTAAGTGCCGACAGCGCGGTGAGTAGCATTTCGCCGGTCTCGCTGTCGAGGTCGCCTTTGACCGCGACGCGCCCGTTGAGTGTCTTCGAGGCGTGGAACTCGTTGCGGTCGGTGTCCTCGCTGGCCGGGAGTTCGTCGGATTCGAAGATGTGCTCGAAGTCGAGCGATGCAGCCCCGCACCGCGGCGGTGGTTGCGTGAGGCCCGGTGGCGCAGTCCATCAGGAGGTTTCGGCAGGGGCGACTGCTTCGTCGGGCATCCCGCGCGGTGGCTGTTCGCAGAACTTGGCGATGAGTGCGGCATGGTCGGCCGAGATCCGGCCGCACTCGAAAGCGTCGACGATCTCGGGTTCGCGGCGCAATGCCTTGGCGAGGGAGAGGATGCGCGCTGCCGCGGGTATCTCCATCAACGTCTTCGACGCCAGCCACAGCTTCACGCTGCGGAATCCGAGAACGTCGAACGAGACTGCGCGGTGGTCTATTTCGCCGACCGCTGCGACGCGGAGCGCTTCGAGTCGTTCGATCTCCCGGGAGATGTCGACCGTCGCTGCCAGCAACTCGGATTCGGTGAGGGCGCGCACCTCATCGGGCCGCAGCGTGGTGGCTGCGACGCCCGTTTCGTTGAGTCCCCCGGATTCATGACGCCAGCCTAGTTAGAACATGTGTTCGAGCCAATGGCTTTCTGGGCGGAATGCCCGTCTCATGACGTGAATCACAAACCGGCTTGTCCTATTGCTTTCCATTTCGGCGGCGTGGTGATGTCGATCGCCGCCGATTCGCGGCGGCGGAACGGGGAGGATTCCCAGGTGGGGACCATGAAGACGACATTGAAGATCGCAGCTACGGCGGCGGGCGCATGTGCTGCATTGGCGCTCGGCTCCGGCACGGCATCGGCGTTCACGGTGCAGCCGATCGCGGGCGGAACCAAGATCGAGATCAATCACAGCGAGGCCGTGGCGCTCTCGCAGGTTCGTGTTGTGGGACCGCTGCTGAATCCGTTGTACCCGCGTCTGGTGAACGAGTCCGGTAATGGACTCCGCGCGGGTGACACAGTCCAGGTGTCCATCGACCGGGCTGCGCGCACGAACGGCGGTGTCGGCATGGACATCTACGGGCCGCTGCACAACCCGGATAGCGTCCGCGGCTACCTCTACAAGTAGGGCGAACAGGTACGCTCACCCCGAGACTCGGGGTGAGCGTACCTGCACCGCCATCCTCGAGCGGCATCTCGATGCAGATGCCGAGGTCGTTTTGCCTAGGGCACCCCTACGAAAGCACAGCAACGAACCTGCCATCTTCTTGACGCAAGACACCTTTCGCGCGTACCGGCGCCTCTTCGGCGATACGGCGATACAGTGGTTGTTGCCGGCCACGACGGGTGTGACGAGCCCCGAGCCGCAATCGGCTGGTCACCGATCGAAAGGCGACTACCAGAGGCAGCGAGCTTCGCTGCGAAGGTGTGGTGGCACCGCGACGGACCCGATCGCCCACACCTCCCGGGACGACAACCAGGAGGTGAGCACCGTGCCACGCATCCTCAGTTCAGTACTGTCCACGACATCCGCATCGAAGCCCGGTGACCCGTCACGATCGAAGGATGGGTTCACCGGCGCAGACAGCTCGCGGCCGTGACGTTTGTCGTCGTCCGAGACCGTTCCGGTTTTGCGCAGGTGGTCGTGACCGACCCTGCGGTCCGTGACGAAGTGGCGAACCTGCCGGAAGAAACGGTCGTCCGTGTCACCGGCACACCGGCGGCAAACGAAAAGGCGCCCGGCGGCGTCGAGATCGTCGATCCGACCATCACCGCACTGAGCGAACCCTCGTTGCCGCAACCAGTCGAGCTGTGGCGGCCGAAGCTCAACGCCACGCTGCCGACACTGCTCGACCATGCAGCACTGACCTGGCGCCATCCCACACGCCAGGCCGTGTGGAGAGTCGCAGCGGCCGCGATGGCCGGCTTCCGTAAACACCTCGACGGCAGGGGATTCACCGAAGTCACGACCCCCAAGGTCGTCGACCAGTCGTCCGAATCCGGCGCCAACGTCTTCACGTTGGACTACTTCGGTTCGCCCGCCTACCTCGCGCAGTCGCCCCAGCTCTACAAACAGATGCTGGTCGGGGTGTTCGAGCGTGTCTACGAAATTGGGCCGGTCTTTCGCGCGGAGCCGCACGACACGGCTCGGCATCTGGCGGAGTACGTCTCCCTCGACGTCGAGTTCGGCTTCATCGACGACCACCGCGACGTGCTCGCAGTACTACGGGACACCCTCGCTGCTGTCATCCATCACATCGGCGACTCCGTCGGCGACGAGGTGGAGGCGCTGAGCATCGACTTGCCGGTGGTCCCGAGCAGATGCCGGTTCTGCACTTCAGCGATGCGCTCGAACTCGTCGGCGCCTCCCCGGACGAACCCGACCTGTCGCCGGAACACGAGCGCACCCTGGGAAGTGGGCGAAGGCCGAGTTCGATTCGGACTTCCTTGCAGTCGAGGGTTATCCGTCCGCGAAGCGGCCGTTCTACACACACCCCCAACCGGGCGACCCGCGTTGGACGAACTCGTTCGACCTCCTCTTCCGTGGACTCGAACTCGTCACGGGTGGGCAGCGTCTGCACAACCATTCCGACTACGTTGCCGCACTCGCGGACAGAGGCGAGGATCCAACGAACTACTCGCCCTACCTGGAAGCGATGGCACACGGAATGCCCCCGCACGGCGGCTTCGCTATCGGCCTCGAGCGATTCGTTTCGCGACTGCTCGAAGCCGACAACATCCGCTACGCCACGTTGTTCCCCCGGGACATCCACCGCGTCCACCCCTGACGAATCGCCGACGGTGCGGGCGAACCCCGCCCGCACCGTCGTCCTGTCTCGACACCCGGCCAAACAGTTGACGCAGGACAACTCGTGTCGGACTGGCGGCCGGCTCGGCCCCGCTCGGCACCTAGGATCACGCCCATGACTCTGGGTGCTGAACTCGTCGCGCGCATCGAACGTGCGGTGGCGATCTACGGTCCCGGGCAACCGATTCCCTCCGACGAGCTGCGTGATCGACTGGGAGATGCGGGTCTGGTGCCCGACGAGGACTACGCGGAGTTCGTGGGCCGGTGGGGTGGCTGCTTCGTAGGCGTGCCCGTCCATGCGTGGAACAACGCCTCGATCCTGGGGCGGGAGAGTTGCATCGAGCTGACCGCCTGGGCGCGTGAGGCATACGGGTCTCTGATCGACGGTGTCGTGATCGCCGACGACGGTTCCGGGAACCCGATCTGGATCGCCGCCGACGGAACGGTCCGCCTCGTCGACCACGACAACGGCAACACGGTGGTGCAGCTGGCTCCCGATTTCGGAACGCTGCTCGCGGACAACGTCCACGGCTGAGTCCCTCTGGAGCATTCGTTTCTCACATGATCGGCGATGGTCCTGTGGCAGGTGATGGCAGGTGATGGCAGGTGACGTCCGAGGTGTGCGCTACGGTCCGGCCATGGCGCAGAAGCAGGTCGATCTTCCGAATCCGGATCGCGTTCATCGGATCCTCGCCGGGTGGGCGGCGGTCCACGCGGCCGTCTTCTCCCTTCCTGACCTCGAGTGCGCCTTCACCGTCGAGACCGATCGAGTCACCTACCACGATGGTGGCGGGTCGTACTTCCGCTTCGTCCGGCTCCCGGAGGGTCGGGCCGCGATCTTCGGTTTCGATCGCGATTGTCCGGACGACGTCGAGGGTGACCGCCGGGTACTGCAGGATCACGGAGCCGAAGGCTGGTGGCTCGAACCGGCCGCCGCCGACGACATCCTCAACTTCGCGTACGGGTACGACCGCGGACGGTGGTCGGCGGTCGGCCACGATCCGATCCGCGTCGCGCCGATGATGCTGGCGCCGGGCTCGTCTCAGGAGTCCTCGTCCGCGCTCTCCACCCTCGCGGATTTCCTCGAAGAGGCCTCGGGCGACCTGCTCGGCGCCGCGGTGCGGGGAGACGACCTCGCGCTCGAGACGCTGCTCGCAGCCGGACCGGACATGGACGAGGCCGTCCTTCGCACGGCGATGGTCGGCGACTACGAGTACCTGTCCGACGGGCTCGCGGCCGCGGCCCTCTTCGCCGCTGATCCCGGTGCTCTGACCTCGACGAACTGCGCCGAACCCGGCGAACAACCTGTGCCATCGGAGAATTCGCTCGGCTGACGGCGGCCGTACCGAACCGCGACACCCACCCGCGGCGGGCGTCGCCGGTCGACGAGGCGATCCGTCCGACGCGGCCGCATACGATCGACCGATGCACCTCGCCCGCACCCCCTGGCCGGACGTGCCGCGCGACGACCTGACCGTCGCGGTACCGGTCGGTTCGCTCGAGCAGCACGGTCCGCACCTGCCGCTGGACACCGACACCCGGATCGCGTCGGCGGTCGCCCGTGCGCTGCCGGGCGTCGCGTGCGCGCCGGCGATCGAGTACGGCGCGAGCGGCGAGCACGAGGGGTTCGCCGGCACGATCTCGCTCGGCAGTGCGGCGCTTCGAGTTGCTGCTCGTCGAGTACGGGCGGTCGGCGTGCCGGTGGGCGCGCCGGTCGTGTTCGTCAACGGGCACGGCGGCAACGGTCCGGCGCTGGTGAAGGCCGTGGAGCTGCTGCGGTACGAGGGTCGCGACGTCGCCTGGCTGCCGTGCGCGGTGCCCGGCGCCGACGCGCACGCCGGGCGGACGGAAACATCCCTGCCGCTCCACCTTTCGCCCGACGACGTCGCGATGGACCGTGCGGAGCCGGGCAACACGGCGCCGATCGCGGAGCTGATGCCCCAGTCGAGGGCGGGTGGGTTGCTCGCGGCCACCTCGAACGGTGTCCTCGGGGACCCGACGGAATCCTCGGCCGAGGAAGGCCGTGCGTTGTTCGACGCCCTGGTCGAGCGCTCGCGGAGGGCGGTGTCCGGCTGGACGCCGCGGCCCGACGGGAGACTCGTGTGACGACCGTGGTGAAACGTCCGGGTTTTTTGCGGCAAGTTCTGCCCAACGTCCGATTCGCCCTTACGATCGTGTGATGCACGAGCCGCGACTGCCCGACGGGTTCGGGATCCGCATCGATCCCAAGGTGCGCGCCTATTCCGGCGGCCGCGTCCTCATCGGCGGCTCGCCCATGCGGATGCTCAAACTTGCTCCGGCCGCGGCCGAGATGATCGGCGACGGCTACCTCGAGGTCGTGGATTCGCAGACGGCAGGCGTCGCGCGCCGGCTGCTCGACTCCGGGATCGCGAACCCGCGGCCGATGAGCACGCCGTCCCCGAGCGACGTCACGGTCGTGGTGCCGATCCGCGACAACGTCGACGGCATCGCGCGCCTCCTGCCCGCGCTGCGTGGTCTCGAGGTCATCGTCGTCGACGACGGATCGGCCGTCCCGCTCGAGCTGCCCGACCTGTCGGGCTGCACCGCCCACGTGACGCTCCTGCGGCACGAGCGATCTCGCGGTCCGGCCGCCGCCCGCAACACCGGATTCCGTACTGCGAAAACGCCTTTCGTCGCCTTTCTGGACTCGGACGTGGTGCCGCGGACGGGGTGGCTCGAGCGCATGCTCGGGCATTTCAGCGATCCGGCCGTCGCCCTGGTGGCGCCGCGCATCGTCGCCCTCGAACCGGAGGGCGCCGCGCTGGCCCGCTACGAGCACGCGCGGTCGTCGCTCGACCTCGGCCGCAAGGAGGCCGCGGTCCGGTCGGGCAGCCCGGTGTCGTACGTGCCGAGCGCGGCGATGCTGCTGCGCCGCGACGTGCTGGTGGAGTCCGGCGGGTTCGACGAGTCGATGCACGTCGCCGAGGACGTCGACCTGTGCTGGCGGCTGCAGGAGGCCGGCTGGCGTCTGCGCTACGAGCCGGTGGCCCACGTCGCGCACGACCATCGCGTCTCGTTCGTCAAGTGGTTCACCCGCAAGATGTTCTACGGCACCGGGGCGGCGCCGCTCGCGGCCCGCCACGACGGCATGGTCCCTCCGTCGCGATGTCGAAGTGGACGCTGATGGCCGTCCTCGCCGCCGCGAGCTGCACCCGGATCGGGCTCCTCTCGAGTCTCGCGACGTTCGTGGTCACGGTGTTGCGCCTGCGCCGCACGTTCGCAGACCTCGACCAGCCGACCCGGATCGCGACGGTCCTCACCGCACGTGGCTTCGGCAACGGCGCGTGGCAGCTCGCGTCGGCCATGTGCCGTTCGTACTGGCCCGTCACCCTGCTCGCGATGCTGGCGTCCCGCCGCATCAGGAGGCTGGTGCTGGCGGTCGCGGTCATCGAGGGCGGCGTCGACTGGGCGACGCATCGGGAGCCGGGTGGATCGGGGCCGGTGCGGCACACCGTGTTCAAGCGCCTCGACGACGTCGCGTACGGCGCGGGCCTGTGGCAGGGCGCGATCCGCGCCCGGGATCTGCGGGCGCTCGAGCCGCGCATCGGTAACTGACCGTGGCGTCGGCCGCGGGGTCAGCGGAGTTCCCGGAATTCGCCGATGTCGTCGTGGTGGGCGGAGGCTCGTGCGGGAGCGTCCTCGCCGGTCGGCTCAGTGAGGATCCGAACCGGGACGTCGTGCTGGTCGAATCCGGGCCGGGTCATCGGATTCCGGCGGAGTTCCCGCCCGAGCTGGTCGACGCGGGTGTCCTGCCGGTGGGGCCGGACAGTCGCTGGATCTGGCCCTACCCGGTGGAGTTGACGAGCGGCCGGGCCGGGTGGATCGCCCGGGGCCGGGTGCTCGGCGGTTCGGGTGCCGTCAACGGTGGCTACTTCGTGCGGGCGCAGGCGGGGACTTCGACCACTGGCCGGAGTCGTGGTCGTACGAGCATGTGCTGCCGTTCTTCCGGGCGATCGAGACCGACGCGGACTTCAGCGGCCCGTGGCACGGGCCGGCGGCCCATCCCGGTCCGGCGCGAACCGCCGGAGCGGTGGCATCCGATCAGCGTCGCGTTCGCCGATGCCGCGTACGCCGCCGGGCATCGCGACGACCCCGACAAGAACGCCCCCGGCTCGCACGGGATCGGGCCGGTGCCGTTGAACATCCGGGACGGTGTCCGGGTGGGTCCGGCATCGGCCTATCTGCTGCCGAACCTCGGCCGGCCCAACCTCACCATCCGGTCCGACACCACCGTCACCCGTGTCCTCTTCTCCGGGGCACAGGTGGTGGGGCTGGAGGTGGCCACGGACTCCGACGTGCGCATGATCCGCACGTCGACGGTGATCCTCACCGCCGGTGCCGTCGCGACGCCGCACCTGCTGATGCTCTCCGGTGTCGGCGACGCCGGACACTTGTCGGAGTTGGGCATCCCGGTGGTGGCGGACCTGCCGGCGGTGGGCGCGGAGTTCACCGATCATCCCGAGGTCGTGGTGCCGTACGAGTACCGGCAACCCCTCGAACGAACCCGGCAGACACCGGCTCTGCAGGTGACGCTCAACACCGACGACATCGAGATACGCCCCTACACTGCGTCGTTCGGGGACCTCATCCCCGGGTCGGGGATCGGACAGCCGTGCCTGGGGGTCGTTCTCATGAAGCCGCGCAGCCGTGGAGAGATCCGTCTGGTGTCGGCCGACCCGGCCGACGCACCACGGGTGTCGTATCGCTACCTCGAGTCCGACGAGGATCGGAGGGCGTTGCGGGAGGCGGTGACGCATGCCGCCGACCTCATGCACCGGGGTCCGATGAGCCGCCTCCTCGAGCCCGAACGGATCGAGATGTCGGACGTTTGGCTGGCCGATCATCTCGGCACCTCGCTGCACCTGTCGGGCAGTTGTCGGATGGGTTCCGACGAGTACTCGTCGGTGGTCGACGATCGGTGCCGAGTGCACGGTGTCGACGGGCTGTTCGTCGTCGACACGTCGATCCTGCCCTCCGTTCCGAGCCGCGGACCGCACGCCACGGCAGTCATGGTGGCTGAACGTGCCAGTACCTTCCTCTGAAAGCGTTACAGTTGGCGCGACTTTGAGGTGACAGGCGGGATTGGTGCGGGAGGGAGGCGCCGATGGCACAGCGTGAACCCGGACCGCCACGCAATCCGTGGATTGCGGTGCGTCCGGGCGATGACGTCGGTGTGCTCGCCGAGCGCACCTCCTGGGCCCATCAGCGGTTCGTGGACTCGGCTCAGGCCGATGCGGAAACCGAAACCGTGCGCGACGTCGTGCACGCATCGTGGGTTCGCAGCCGCGGCAACGGTGTGAGCCCTGACCTCGTCGACGACGAGGTGGTGCTCGAAGGGCAAGGCGCTCGAAGAGTACCGCGCCGCGCACCCGCTCGCAGCGATCCGTCCGGTCGTCCGGAAACTGCTCGTCGAGGACGCCGCCGACACCGGTCTGCTCGTCGCGATGAGTGACGCCGCGGGCCGACTGTTGTGGATCGAGGGAGACACCTCGGCCAAGGACCGTGCGCTGGACATCAACTTCGTCGAGGGATCGGACTGGAGCGAGGATCGTGTGGGCACCAATGCGCCCGGCACCGCGCTCGCACTCGATCACAGCGTTCAGATCTTCGCGGCCGAGCACTTCAACCGGGCCATGCACGCGTGGAGTTGTTCGGCGGCGCCGGTGCACGATCCGGTCACCGGTCGGATCGTCGGCGCGCTCGACATCACCGGCGGGCCCCGGGTAGCGGTGCCCGAGGCACTCTCCCTCGTTCGGGCGACGGCCGTCGCCGTCGAGGCCGAACTCCGATTACAGGCGCTCGCGTCGCCCCGGCCGGTGACGACGTCGACCCCGCGCCTCGAGGTGCTGGGATCGCATCGCCCGACGCTGGTGGTCGACGGCGAGCGGCACGAACTGCCGCGGCGGCACGCCGAGATCCTGCTGCTGCTGGCCGAGCACCCCGAGGGTCTGGGCGCGGACCACCTTGCGGTGCTGCTCGACGAGGTGGAACTCGACGCGGTCACGGTCCGCGCCGAGATGTCCAGGTTGCGCAAGGTCTTCGGGGCGCATCGACTGGGCTCGCGGCCGTACCGGCTGCTCACTCCGCTCGACTCGGACGTCGGTGAGGTGCGGTCGTACCTCGACCGCGGCGACGTCACGTCGGCGCTGCGCCTGTACGACGGGCCGGTCCTGGCCGGGTCGGAAGCACCCGGGGTCGCGGAGGTCAGGGACGATCTCCGCGCACGTATGCGGGCGACCGTGCTGCGGGCCGGGGATACGCGTCTGCTCGCGACCTGGACCAACTCCATCCATGGCCGCCAGGATCTGGCGGCCTGGGCGGCGTACCTGCTGACGCTCGACCCGGCCTCGGCGCTGCACGCGCAGGTCGAGGCGCACGTGCGGCTACTCGACCGCCGCTTCGGCGGGGCGCGTGGCGTTAGCGTCTGCAGCGCACTTGTGACCACTTCGGCAACGTGACTGCAACGTCCGCATGCCTAGGGTCCTGTGGCACGCCCCCATCGTGTGGTGTGGCAGCACAGACAGGAGTCCCCGATGAGCATCTACGCCCGGCCGGGCTCGCCTGATGCCCTGATGTCCTTCGAATCGCGGTACGGCAACTGGATCAGCGGCGAGTGGGTGCCACCGGTGAAGGGCCTCTACTTCAAGAACCCGACTCCGGTCACCGGTCAAACGTTCTGCGAGGTTCCGCGTTCCACCGCCGAGGACGTCGAGTTGGCACTCGACGCGGCGCACGCCGCGGCGCCCGCGTGGGGACAGACGTCGGTGGCCGAGCGGGCGCTGGTCCTGCACAAGATCGCCGACCGGATGGAAGAGCACCTCGAGAGCCTCGCGCTCGCCGAATCGTGGGACAACGGCAAGCCGATTCGCGAGTGCCTCAATGCCGACATTCCCCTCGCGATCGACCATTTCCGGTACTTCGCGGGCGCGATCCGGGCGCAGGAGGGCACGCTGTCGGAGATCGACGCCGACACCGTCGCGTACCACTTCCGGGAACCCCTCGGCGTCGTCGGGCAGATCATCCCGTGGAATTTCCCGATCCTCATGGCGTCGTGGAAACTCGCGCCGGCGCTCGCGGCGGGCAACGCCGTCGTGCTCAAGCCGGCCGAGCAGACGCCCGCCTCGGTGCTGTACCTCCTCTCGATCATCGGCGACCTGATTCCGCCGGGAGTCGTCAACGTCGTCAACGGGTTCGGGGTGGAGGCCGGGAAGCCGCTCGCGGCGAGCCCGCGGATCAGGAAGATCGCGTTCACCGGCGAGACCACCACGGGCCGGCTGATCATGCAGTACGCGTCCCAGAACCTGATCCCGGTCAGCCTCGAACTCGGCGGCAGAGCCCCAACATCTTCTTCTCCGACGTCCTGTCCGCGAACGACGACTTCCAGGACAAGGCGCTCGAGGGCTTCACGATGTTCGTCCTGAACCAGGGCGAGGTGTGCACCTGCCCGTCGCGCGCGCTCATCCAGGCGGACATCTTCGACGAGTTCCTCGCGCTCGCCAAGGTGCGGTCCAAGGCTGTCCGGCAGGGCAATCCGCTCGATACCGAGACGATGATCGGCGCGCAGGCGTCGAACGATCAGCTCGAGAAGATCCTGTCGTACATCGAGATCGGTAAGGACGAGGGCGCTCGCCTGGTCACCGGTGGACGGCGAGCCGAACTGGGCGGCGATCTGTCCGGCGGGTTCTACGTGCAGCCGACGATCTTCACCGGCACCAACGACATGCGGATCTTCCAGGAGGAGATCTTCGGTCCGGTCGTGTCGGTGACGTCGTTCGCCGACTACGACGAGGCCATCTCGATCGCGAACGACACCCTCTACGGTCTCGGAGCGGGCGTGTGGACGCGGGACGGCACCACCGCGTACCGGGCCGGACGTGCCATCCAGGCCGGCCGGGTGTGGACCAACACCTACCACCGGTATCCGGCACACGCGGCGTTCGGCGGCTACAAGCAGTCCGGCATCGGCCGCGAGAACCACCAGATGATGCTCGACCACTACCAGCAGACGAAGAACCTGCTCGTCAGTTACACCCCGAAGGCGCAGGGCTTCTTCTGACGGACCTGCGTCCGCACGTGGCAGGCGAACAGTGATCGCGAACCCCGGAGGTGTCAGGTGACCGAGACGATGAAGGCCGCCGTCGTGCGCGAGTTCGGCAAACCCCTGAGCATCGAGGACGTTCCGTCCCGACACCCGGACGGCACCAGGCCCTCGTGAAGGTTCGGTCGAGCGGTGTCTGTCATACGGATCTACATGCAGCCAAAGGGGATTGGCCGGTCAAGCCGACGCTGCCGTTCATCCCCGGGCACGAGGGCTACGGCGAGATCGTGGCGATGGGTGAGGGGGAGACCGACCTCTCGGTGGGCGATCTGGTCGGTAACGCGTGGCTGTGGTCGGCCTGCCTTCGAGTGCCGGTACTGCCGCACCGGGTGGGAGACGCTGTGCGAGAAGCAGGTCAACGGCGGCTACACGGTCGACGGGTCGTTCGCGGAGTACATGCTGGTCGACACCCGGTTCGCGCCGCGGGTCCCCGCGGCGCGGATCCGATCGAGGTGGCGCCGGTCCTGTGTGCGGGCGTCACGGTCTACAAGGGTCTGAAGGTCGCCGACCTGATTCCGGGCCAGTGGGTGACGATCTCCGGGATCGGCGGGCTCGGCCACGTCGCGGTGCAGTACGCGACGGCGATGGGATTACGGGTCGCCGCGGTCGACGTCGCCGACTCGAAACTGGCGCTCGCCGCCCGCCACGGAGCGGAGGTGCTCGTCAACGCGTCCGGGAGGACCCGGTCCAGCGGATCCGGGAGGCCACCGGCGGCACCGACGCCGTCCTCGTCACCGCGGTGAACCCGGCGGCGTTCCGGCAGGCGATCGGCATGACCCGGCGCGGCGGCACCATCGTCTTCGTGGGGTTGCCGCCGGGGGAGTTTCCCACCCCGATCTTCGACACCGTCCTCGAGGGGCTGACTCTGCGTGGTTCAATCGTCGGCACCCGGCAGGACATGGGCGAGGCGCTCGACTTCTACGCCCGCGGCACGATCCATCCGACGGTCCACACCCGCCGACTCGAGGACGTCAACGGCATCTTCGACGAACTCGGCCGTGGGATGGTCGACGGCCGCGTCGTCCTGGACTTCGCGTGAGCGCGCCGGCACCGCCGCGGGTGGTGGTCACGGCGGCCGCGGCGGCCCTGCTCCGGCATCTCACGGACGTCCACGGCCCACTCATGGTGCACCAGTCCGGCGGGTGCTGCGACGGTTCGGCGCCGATGTGCTTTCCGTTGGGCGAGTTCGCCGTCGGGGACCATGATGTGCTGCTCGGCGTCCTCGACCTGAGCCTCGGTGTGGGGGAGGTCCCGGTCGGGTCGGCCGAGGACGAGGACGAGGACGCCGTGCCGGTGTGGATCTCGGGTCCGCAGTTCGACGCGTGGAAGCACACGCAGCTCGTCCTGGATGTCGTCCCGGGTCGGGGCGCGGGATTCAGCCTCGAGGCGCCCGAGGGCGTCCGGCTACTCAGCCGCAGTCGTGTCTTCGACGACGCGGAGCAGGCCGCCCTGGCCGCGCGACCTCCCGTGGTCGGCGCGGAGTGGGCGCGGGGCCGCCGCCCCGACCCGGAAGCGCTTCCCGTGATCGTCGCGTCCGCCGTCCGTGAGGAGTCCGAATGACGCGGCGCAGCACGCAGATCGCCGCGACCACCTACACGTTCGACGGCCTGGTCGATCTGATGGCGAAGGCGACGCCGCTGAGGTCGGGTGACCAGCTCTCCGGGTGCGCGGCCGAGTCGGACGCGGAACGCGCCGCCGCGCAGTGGATCCTGGCGGACCTGCCGCTCGACACGTTCCTGAACGAGCTCGTCGTCCCGTACGAGGACGACGAAGTGTCCCGGCTGATCGTCGATTCCCACGACCGCGGCGCGTTCGGCGCCGTCGCGCATCTCACGGTCGGTGGGCTGCGGGACTGGCTGCTCGAGACCGCCGCCGGACCACGCGCGGCGGAGACCCTCGCGGCGGTGTCACCGGGCCTGACTCCGGAGATGGTGGCGGCGGTCGGCAAGATCATGCGCAACCAGGACCTGATCGCGGTCGCGCGGGCCATCACGGTGACGTCCGCCTTCCGGACGACGATCGGGCTGCCCGGACGGCTCGCGACACGTCTGCAACCGAACCACCCCACCGACGACCCGCGCGGCATCGCGGCCGCGGTGCTCGACGGGCTGCTGCTCGGGTGCGGCGACGCGGTGATCGGCGTCAATCCGGCGACGGACTCGCCGCACGCCACTGCCGACCTGCTCCACCTGCTCGACGACATCCGCATGCGCTTCGAGATCCCCGCGCAGTCCTGCGTGCTCGCTCACGTGACCACGACCCTCGAACTCCTCGGCGCGGGCGCGCCCGTGGATCTGGTGTTCCAGTCGATCGCGGGCACCGAGAGCGCCAATTCGGCCTTCGGCGTGAATCTTTCGCTGTTGCGGGAGGCCGACGCGGCGGCGCGGGAACTGGCCGGGGGAGCGTCGGCGGCAACGTCATGTACTTCGAGACCGGGCAGGGGTCGGCGCTGTCGGCGGGCGCGCACCTGGGCACCGGCGGCCGTCCGGTCGACCAGCAGACCCTCGAGGCCCGGGCGTACGGAGTGGCCCGCGACCTGGCCCCACTGCTGGTGAACACCGTCGTCGGCTTCATCGGTCCCGAGTACCTGTACGACGGCAAGCAGATCGTCCGCGCCGGGCTCGAAGACCACTTCTGCGGCAAGCTGCTGGGGCTGCCGATGGGCGTCGACGTCTGCTACACAAACCACGCCGAGGCCGACCAGGACGACATGGACACCCTGCTGACGCTGCTCGGTGTCGCCGGCACCGCGTTCGTGATCACGGTGCCCGGCGCCGACGACGTCATGCTCGGCTACCAGAGCCTGTCGTTCCACGACGCGCTGTACGTCCGCCGTGCGTTGGGCCTGCGCCCGGCACCGGAGTTCGAGGCGTGGCTGCAGCGGCTCGGCATGGCCGACGAGTCCGGCCGGATCCTGCCGGTCGACGTCGCGTCGTCGCCGCTGCGGGAGCTGGTCCGGCGATGACCGACGCATGGGCGGAGCTTCGGCGCGGCACCCGCGCCCGGATCGGACTGGGACGGGCCGGCGACTCGCTGCCCACCCGGCGCGTGCTCGAACTGCGCGCCGCGCACGCCGCGGCGCGCGACGCCGTCCACGAACCGCTCGATGCCGCGGCGTTCGCCGCCCGCGTCGCCGACGTCGGGCTGGGCACCCCCGTCGTGGTCCGGAGCCGGGCCCGCGATCGCGGCGAGTACCTGCGCCGACCCGACCTCGGCCGCGTGCCGGCGACGCTCGACGCTGTCCCCGACACGGGCGCCGACGTCGGCATCGTGCTGGCCGACGGACTGTCGCCCCGCGCGCTCGCCGACCACGGAGTGCCGTTGCTGACGGCGCTCGCGGACGCGCTGGGCGAGCGCTACCGCATCGCGCCACCGGTGATCGCGACCGAGGCGCGCGTCGCGCTCGGCGACCCCGTCGGACAGGCACTCGGCGTCGCCGCCGTGCTCGTCGTGATCGGGGAGCGCCCGGCCTGTCGGTGGCCGACAGCCTCGGGATCTATCTGACCCATCTGCCGCGGCCGGGCCGCACCGACGCCGACCGCAACTGCGTCTCGAACATCCACCCGCCCGACGGGCTCGGCTACCGGGACGCCGCGACCGTCGTGTCCGGGCTGGTCGACGGTGCCCGCCGGCTGGGGCGGTCGGGTGTCGCACTCAAGGACAGCTCACGGGCGGACCCGCTGGCCTCCCCGGCACCGATCGTCGAGCTGTAGGTTCTCGAGGGACACGTTTCGAGAACACGAGGAGTACACGATGGCCTTCGCGGGCAACGTCGACGAACTGGCACTGCTGCAGACGATCCGCTTGAAGGGGCAGGTGACGGCCGACGTCCTCGCCGCCCAGCTCGGGGTGGCCGCCGCGTCCGCCGAGGCGGCACGCGACGCGCTGCTCGCGCAGGGCAAGGCGGAGGAGACGGGCGACGGCTCGTTCGCGCTCACCGACGCCGGCATCGCCGAACTCGGCGATCAGCTCGACGCCGAGCGCGTCTCGATCGACGAGGACTCGATCGCCGAGATCCACGAGCGTTTCCTCGAGCTCGACGGCCAGGTGCGGGACCTCGTCGCCGGCGGTGACGTCGACGCGGACGCCCTCGCGGCACTCGACAAGCAGGCTCAGGACGTGCTCGACGACGTCTCCGCCTTCGTCCCGCGCCTGTCGCGCTACCAGGACCTGTTCGCTGAGGCGCTGCAGAAGGTGAAGGCCGGCGACGCGGAATGGGCCGCCGCTCCCGGGATCGCGTCGTACGCCACCGTGTGGGGCGAGATCGCGCTCGAGCTGCGCGGCGCCTGCGGCCTCGACGAGGAATAGCCCGCAGCCCGACGAGAGTGAGGCCCGCCACCGGTCTGCGGCGGCGGGCGCTCGCGGGACTATCGTCCAGGCATGGTGCTGCACTACCCGCGACGCGTTGCAGTCGTTGCGGTATTCCTTTCCGCCCTGGCGGGATTCGTGGACGCGATGGGGTTCATCACGCTCGGTGGGTACTTCGTGTCCTTCATGAGTGGGAACTCCACCAAGCTGGCGGTCTCGGTGGCCGACGGGCTCGTCGGGACGGCGTTCACCGGTGCCGGCATCGTCGCGCTGTTCGTGGTCGGCGTGATGGCTGGATCCTTCACCGGCCGCACCGCAGGACGCCACCATCGTCCGGCGGTCCTGACGCTGGTCACGACACTCCTCGTCCTCGCCGCGGCGGCCCACCTCCTGGGCGCCACCCCCATCGCGATCGCACTGATGGTGCTCGCGATCGGTGCGGAGAACTCCATCTTCGAGCGGGAGGGCGAAGTCAGCATCAGCCTCACCTACATGACCGGCACCCTCGTGAAGATGGGGCAACGCCTGGTCACCGCGCTGACCGGTGGTGAGCGCTGGGGATGGGTCCGGCACTTCCTGTTGTGGCTCGCCATGGTCGTGGGCGCCGCCCTCGGGGCGACCGCCTACCGATTCCTCGGGTTGAACGCGCTGTGGCTGGCCGCACTGTGGGGAGCGGTACTCGCAGTGGTCCTCGCCCGGACACCGCCCCCGTTCTGACGGGCTGGGGGTGACCGGCATCACCTTCACCCCCTTCCGGGGGTAGTTGGCGCGTGACTCAGATCACTACCTTTCCTCGCAGTCGCTGACGCCAATCGGGGCGTCGCACACGGCTCGAAGAAGAGGGATCCATGACGACTGTGTCGCCATCGGTCGACTCCGCGATCGCCGCCTCCCCGCGCACCAGCGTGCGGCGGGTGGCCATCGCGAGTTGTATCGGAACGACGATCGAGTTCTACGACTTCTTCATCTACGGAACCGCTGCCGCGCTGGTCTTCCCGACGGTGTTCTTCCCGGCGCTCGGTTCCACCGCCGGCACCGTCGCGTCGTTCGCGACCTTCGCGGTGGCGTTCATCGCCCGGCCCGTGGGCGCAATGTTGTTCGGCCACTACGGCGACCGGATCGGTCGCAAGAAGACCCTCGTCTCGACCCTTCTGCTGATGGGCATCTCGACGCTGCTCATCGGGCTGCTTCCGGGCGCGGCGACGATCGGGGTCGCGGCGCCGATCATCCTCGTGCTGCTCCGGTTCGGCCAGGGCTTCGCCGTCGGCGGCGAGTGGGCGGGCGCGACCCTGCTCACGGCCGAGTACGCACCGCCGGGCAAGCGCGGGCTGTACGCGATGTTCCCGCAGCTGGGGCCGGCTATCGCGTTCGTGCTGTCCAGCAGCACGTTCATCATCACGGGCGCGTTCTTCGGCAACGCCAACGAGACGTTCCTCAGCTGGGGCTGGCGGGTGCCGTTCGTCTTCTCCATCGTCCTCGTCGCCATCGGGCTGTACATGCGCCTGGCCATCGAGGAGACCCCGGTGTTCCGGGCGCAGCAGGCGGACGACGCCGCATCGGGTCCCCGCACGCTGCCCTTCCTGGACGCGTGGCGGTACCAGACCAAGGAGATCCTGCTCTCGGGTGGTGCGCTCGCGACGCTGTTCGCGCTCTTCTACATGGGCACCGCGTTCCTCACCAGCTACGGAACCAAGACCCTCGGCTTCAGCCGCCCGTTCGTGCTCGCGGTCGGCATCGTCGCGGCGGTCGTCTTCGGCGGCGCCATCGTCGTCTCGGCGCTGTACTCCGACCGGATCGGCCGGCGCCGGGTCATCATGATCTCCTGCGTGCTCGCGGTGATCTGGGCGCTCGTGCTGTTCCCGCTGCTCGACACCGGCTCTCCGGCGGCCTTCGTGATCGGCATGTGCGTCACGCTCGCGATCTTCGGCATGGCCTACGGACCGTGCGGGGCGCTCCTGCCGGAGATGTTCCACACCCGCTACCGCTACACCGGCGCCGGGCTCGGCTACAACCTCGCGGGCGTGCTCGGCGGCGCGGTCCCGCCCCTGATCGCGGCGCCGTTGGCCTCGGCCTACGGCAGCTTCGCGATCGGGCTGATGCTCGCCGTGCTCGGCGTCGTCAGCTTCGTGTGCACCAAGGCGCTGGTCGAGACCAAGGACCGCGCGCTCTGATCCCACTCACGTCCGGGACGGGGTGTTCGAACTCTGAACAGTTGTCGACACCCCGAACCGGCGACTATGTCCTACATCACACTCTGCGAGTACGTTGGGGAGGCCCGCACCGCTGGGCATCTCCCGTGGGTGCCGGGTCGGCGCCTGGAGAGGAAAACGCGATGACCACAACCGCTTCGCTGCACGGATCCCTTCCGAGCTACACCTCGGGAACGTGGGACGCGCCCATGCTGGGCGACACCATCGGTGACAACTTCGACCGGACGGTCGCCGCGCACGGTGAGCGTGACGCGCTGATCGACCGTGGTTCGGGGCGCCGGTGGACCTACAGCGAGCTGGCCGCGGACGTCGGCGCGGTCGCGGCCGGACTGCTGGGTGTCGGGATCGCCAAGGGCGACCGCGTCGGTATCTGGGCGCCGAATTGTGCGGAGTGGACGATGGTCCAGTACGCGACGGCGAAGATCGGCGCGATCCTGGTCAACATCAACCCCGCCTACCGGTCGCACGAGTTGCAGTACGTGCTGAACCAGGCGGGATCCGGATGCTGATCGCCGCGCCGTCGTTCAAGACGTCCGACTACGCGGCGATGATCGAGCAGGTCCGGCCGCAGTGCGCGGCGCTGGAACACGTGCTGCTGCTGGGCACACCGGCGTGGGACGCGGTGGTCGCCGACGGTCGCGCGGTGCTCGCGGGTGGCCGTGAGGCCCTCGCGCGGGCGCAGGCCGCGCTGTCGGCGGACGACCCGATCAACATCCAGTACACGTCGGGGACAACGGGTTTCCCGAAGGGGCGACGCTCAGTCACCACAACATCCTCAACAACGGGTACTTCGTCGGCGAGTTGTGCGGGTACACCGAGCAGGACCGGGTGTGCATCCCGGTGCCGTTCTACCACTGCTTCGGGATGGTGATGGGGAACCTGGCGTGCACCAGTCACGGGGCGGCGATGGTGATCCCCGGGCCGGCGTTCGAGCCGGCCGCGACGCTGGCGGCGGTGCAGGCCGAGGCGTGCACGTCGCTGTACGGGGTGCCGACGATGTTCATCGCCGAGCTGGCCGATCCGGGGTTCGAGTCCTACGACCTGTCGAGTCTGCGCACCGGCATCATGGCCGGCTCGCCGTGCCCGGTCGAGGTGATGAAGCAGGTCATCGAGCGGATGGGCATGAGCGAGGTGTCCATCTGCTACGGCATGACCGAGACGTCGCCGGTGTCGCTGCAGACCCGCCGCGACGACACCATCGACCAGCGCGTGTCCACGGTCGGCCGCGTCGGCCCGCACCTCGAGGTGAAGATCGTCGATCCCGCGACGGGGCTGACGGTGCCGCGCGGCGAGCCGGGCGAGTTGTGCACGCGCGGGTACTCGGTGATGCTCGGCTACTGGAACAACCCGGAGAAGACGGCCGAGGCAATCGATTCCGCACGCTGGATGCACACCGGGGACATCGGTGTGATGGATTCCGACGGCTACGTCGCGATCACCGGGCGCATCAAGGACATGGTGATCCGGGGCGGCGAGAACGTCTACCCGCGCGAGATCGAGGAGTTCCTCTACACCCATCCCGACATCCTCGACGCCCAGGTGATCGGTGTGCCCGACGCGAAGTACGGCGAGGAACTCATGGTGTGGATCCGGATGCGGGAAGGTGCGCAGCCGCTCGACGCGCGCACGGTGCGGGAGTTCTGCACCGGCCGGCTCGCCCACTACAAGATCCCGCGCTACGTGCATCTGGTCGACGAGTTCCCGATGACCGTCACCGGCAAGATCCGCAAGGTCGAGATGCGGGAGCTGTCGATCGAGCTGATCGACCAGGCCTGACCGGAAGGAGTAGTGGCGTTGCACGGGTTGCGGCCGGAAATCGAACTGTCCTGGAAGCGTTCACAGCTCAGTGGCATCGACCCGGCGCGGGTGCCCGAACCGACGCTGCTCGATCCGTCGGACTCGGCCGGGCGGCTCCTGCGGGCCGCCCGGCCGGTGCTCGACGAGCTGCGGGTGCAGCTGTCCGGCACCGGATGCGGCATCCTGCTCGTCGACCGTGACTGTCGTGTCGTGTCACGGGTGTTCGACTCCGATGCCATGAAGGCCGCGATGGAAGGTGTCGGGGTGCTGCCCGGTGTCGCGCTCTCCGAGGAGACGTACGGCACGAATGCGCTCGGAACGCCGCTCGAGGTGCGCCAGGGCATCGTCGTCCACCGCGACGAGCACTTCCTCGAGTCGTTTCGGCAGTTCAGCTGTTACGGTCAGCCGATCGTGCATCCGGTCACCCGCCGAATCGAGGGCATCCTCGACATCACCGCGACGGAGGAGACGGCGAATCCGTTGTTCGTGCCCTTCCTCTCGCGGGCGGTCCGCGACATCGAGGCCAGGCTCCTCGAGGGAGCGCGGGAATCGGACCGGCGCGTGGTGGACGCGTTCCAGATCGCGGCCCGGCAGCGTGGTGTGGCCGTCGCCGCGATGGGCCAGGACATCATGCTGACCAACAAGGCCGCGGTCGAACTGCTCGACCCGAGCGATCACGTCGCGCTGCGCACGCTCGCGGCCGACGTGCCCGCGGGCGAGTCGAGAAGCCTGGATTTCGCGCTGTCCGGGGAGGACTCACCGGGCTGCGCATCGACCGGGTCGCCGGCGCCGAGAGCGGTGCCCTGTTCCTGCTCGACGTGGACGAGACCCGGCCGCCCGTGCGGCGTAGAGCCACACCACAGGACGCGACGTCGCGTCTGCGTGCCCGGCTGCACGAGTTGCGTTCCAGCACTGGTGCTCTCGCGATCGTCGGGGAGCCCGGTAGCGGGCGAAGCTGGGCCGCAAGGGAGTTCGCGGTGGGGCCAATCGTGACGATGGACGCCGCGCACCTCGTCGCGGAGGGGGAACGGGACTGGTGTGCGCGGTTGCTCGCGCACGCCGAGTCCGAATCCGGGTACTTCCTGGTCGAACACGTCCACCTCGCCCCGGATCCCGTCGTCGCGCTGTTGGCCTCGCTCGCCACCCGCACCGACCGGCCGCGACCGGTGTTCACCTCCGACCTGCTCGAGGCGGTCCGCCCGGCCGTGCGGGACCTGCTCGCGCGCTGCGGCGCGCAGGTCGCGGTGCCGGCGCTGCGGCAGCGGATCAGGGAACTGGCGTCGCTTGTCTCCGTCCTCGCGGACGAATTAGGCCGTGGGGGAATGCGGTTGGGCCGAGCGCGCTGACGGCGCTGTCCGAGCACACGTGGCCGGGCAATCTGGTGGAACTGCGCGCCGTGCTCGCGGGACTTCCCGACCGGGACGGGGTGGCGATCCGGTCGAGGACCTCCCCGAGGACTACCGCGCGCCCGGGCGCGTGGCCCGCCTCGGCGGCCGGGAACGCGCAGAGCGGGACGCGATCATCGAGGCGCTGCAGGAGAGCCACGGCAACAAGGTGCACGCCGCAGCGCGGCTCGGTATCAGTCGCACGACGCTGTACAGCCGGATCCGGGCCCTCGACATCACCGTCTGACCGGTTTGCCCGAGTGCGGTGTCCAAAGCTTGAACAGTTCCACCGTTCTTCCACGAAGCACGATGACTGTGTTCCGCATCACACATCGTTTCAGGAGGTTCGGGCATGACAGTCGTTGCCGAGCAAGCCGTTTCGCCGCGGGTTCGCGAATTCCTCACCGGTACCAAGCAGCTGTACATCGGCGGTGAGTTCGTCGACGCGGCATCGGGTCGCACGTTCGTCACGCACGATCCCGCGACCGGCGATCGTCTCGCCGACGTCGCGCACGGCGAGGCCGCCGACATCGACCGCGCCGTGCGGGCCGCGCGCCGCGCGTTCGACGAGGGGCCGTGGGCGTCGATGAAGCCGAACGAGCGGGAGCGGCTGATCTGGCGGGTCGGCGATCTGCTCACCGAGCGCGCCGCCGAGTTCGGTCAGCTCGAGGCGCTCGACAACGGCAAGTCCGCCGGTATCGCGTCCGCCGTCGACGTCGCGTGGGCCGCCGACGTGTTCCGCTACTACGCCGGGTGGGCCACCAAGATCGAGGGCAGCACCGTCAACGTGTCGATGCCGTTCGCGCCGGGCGGTGAGTTCCACGCCTACACGCTCCGCGAGCCCGTCGGGGTGTGCGGGCTGATCGTGCCGTGGAACTTCCCGCTGCTCATGGCGTCGTGGAAGCTCGCGCCGGCGCTCGCCGCGGGCAACACCGTCATCCTCAAGCCGGCCGAGCAGACCCCGCTCACCGCGATCATGCTCGCCGAGATCTTCGAGGAGGCCGGGTTCCCGCCGGGCGTGGTCAACATCGTGCCGGGCTTCGGCGATGCCGGCGCCGCGCTGTCGGCACACGACGACGTCGACAAGGTCGCCTTCACCGGTTCCACCGAGGTCGGCAAGAAGATCGTCGATGCCGCCAAGGGCAATCTGAAGAAGGTGTCGCTCGAGCTGGGCGGCAAGAGCCCCAACATCGTCTTCGCGGACGCGGATTTCGATGCGGCCGTGCAGGGTTCGCTCAACGCGTGGCTGTTCAACCACGGCCAGTGCTGCGTCGCAGGCGCTCGGCTCTATGTCGAGAACAGCATCTTCGAGCGCTTCACCGAGGCGGTCGCGGACGCGGCGAGCCGGGTCAAGATCGGGCCGGGCCTCGATCCGACGACCGAGCTCGGGCCACTGGTCTCGCAGGAGCAGCTGGACCGGGTCACAGGGTACCTGCGCGACGGCCTCGCCGACGGCGCCCGCGCGCTCACCGGCGGTAAGCGGTGGGGCGACACCGGGTATTTCGTCGAGCCGACCGTGCTGGTCGACGTGAAGCCCGAGTTCAGCGTGGTCCGGGAGGAGATCTTCGGTCCCGTCGTCGCCGCGATGCCGTTCGATGCGGACGAGGGAATCGTCGGTGCGGCCAACGATTCCATCTACGGCCTCGCCGCCGGCATCTGGACCCGGGACATCTCGAAGGCGCACCGCACCGCCCGTCGGCTGAAGGCCGGATCGGTGTGGGTCAACCAGTACAACGGCTTCGACACCGCGATGCCGTTCGGCGGCTACGAGCAGTCCGGCTGGGGGCGCGAGCTCGGCGCGTCCGGCATCGACGCCTTCACCCAGACCAAGTCCGTCAACGTCGCACTCTGACGTCCAGCACCTCCCACACCCCTCTCGCGCTCCGAAGGAGAACCCATGAAGACCAAGGCTGCTGTTCTGCTCGAGGCCGGAAAGCCGTTCGAGATCATGGAACTCGACCTGGACGGCCCCGGCCCCGGCGAGGTGCTGATCAAGTACACCGCGGCGGGACTGTGCCACTCGGACCTGCACCTGACCGACGGTGACCTGCCGCCGCGCTACCCGATCGTGGGCGGGCACGAGGGCTCCGGCATCATCGAGGAAGTCGGTCCCGGTGTCACCAAGGTCAAGCCCGGCGACCACGTCGTGTGCAGCTTCATCCCCAACTGCGGCACCTGCCGTTACTGCGCCACCGGGCGACAGAACCTGTGCGACATGGGGGCGACCATCCTGGAGGGCTCGATGCCCGACGGGACGTTCCGATTCCGTTCCGGCGGAACCGAGTTCGGCGCCATGTGCATGCTGGGCACGTTTGCCGAGCGGGCGACGATCTCGCAGCACTCGGTCGTAAAGGTGGACGACTGGCTGCCCCTCGAGACGGCGGTCCTCGTCGGCTGCGGTGTCCCGTCGGGCTGGGGGACCGCGGTGTACTCCGGCGGAGTCCGGGCCGGCGACATCGTCGTCATCTACGGTGTCGGTGGTCTCGGTATCAACGCCGTGCAGGGCGCGGTGCAGGCCGGCGCCCGCTACGTCGTGGTGGTCGATCCGCTCGCGTTCAAGCGGGACACCGCGCTGAAGTTCGGCGCCACGCACGCCTACGCGACCGCGGAGGAAGCCGCGGTCAAGGTGAACGAGTTGAGCTGGGGTCAGGGCGCCGATCAGGCGCTGATCCTGGTCGGCACGGTCGACGAGGAGGTGGTCGCGGCGGCCACCGCCGTGATCGGCAAGGGCGGCACCGTCGTCATCACGGGCCTCGCGGATCCGACCAAGTTGACGGTGCAGGTCTCGGGCGCCGATCTGACGCTCAACGAGAAGACGATCAAGGGCACGCTGTTCGGCTCCGCCAATCCGCAGTACGACATCGTCCGACTGCTGCGCATGTACGACCAGGGCGAGTTGAAGCTCGACGAACTCGTCACCACTCGCTATTCGCTCGAGGACGTCAACCAGGGCTACGAGGACCTGCGCAACGGCAAGAACATTCGCGGAGTCATCGTGCACGGGCAGTGACGGACTCGCTCGCACAACGATCCGGATGATCCTTCGCCCTGGTTCGACGGAGAACGTACCGTCGAACCAGGGCGGAAGTGTCTCCGCACCGATGGGGGCGGACGGAAGGAGCCCCTCATGGGTGAGGTCATCGGCACGATCATCTTCGGCGCGGTCATCGGCGTGATCGCTCGCCTGGTGGTGCCCGGCAAACAGGCGATGGGCTGGATCGCCACGGTGATCATCGGCATCATCGGGGCCCTGATCGGCTACTGGGTGTGGGGACTGATCAGCAACAAGGGCAACACCCGGGCATCGACTGGTGGCGCTGGATCATCAGCATCGCCGCCGCCGCCGTGCTGACGATCGCCTACACCTCGATCACCAGTCGTCGCACGTGACTCCCGCCGGGCGGCCGGCGCCCGGAGACCGCGCACGCCGATGGTGGGCGCGGTCCGCGCTGGTTCTCGTCTGTTGCGCGGCAGCGCTTCCCGTAGTGGTCGCGGGACTGGTGGCGGCCGTCGCCGTGCTGCTGGTCGGCGTCGGTGGCGTGGTGGTCGCTGTCGCGGCGTCCTACCTGTTCCTCACCGGTCGTGGCCCGGTGCGCTGGTTCGCGGCAGCGGTGGCGGTGCTCAGCCCGATCGTCGTCGTGGTCGTCTACGTTCGCGCGCAACTGCTGTGGGTCGTCGTCGTGGCGGCCGGGCTCAACATCCTCGCGCTGGCGTGCGGTCGCCGCGCGCTCATCGATGCTCGCGCCGACGAGCCGTCCGAGCACCCCGCCGCGCCGCCCCGTAAGCCGTTCATCGTGATGAATCCGCACTCGGGTGGCGGGAAGGTCGAGAGGTTCGACTTGAAGCGGCGAGCCGAGAAACTGGGCGCGGAGGTCGCCCTGCTCGAAGGTCCCGGGGAGGTCGACGTCGTCGCGCTCGCCCGGGAGGCGGTCGAACGCGGAGCCGACCTGCTCGGTGTGGCGGGTGGGGACGGAACCCAGGCACTGGTCGCAGCCGTCGCCGCCGAGCACGACGTGCCGTTCCTGGTGATCTGCGCGGGCACGCGCAACCACTTCGCGCTGGACCTCGGGCTCGACCGGGAGAATCCGGCGACGTGCCTGGACGCGCTGCGCGACGGCGTCGAACTCCGCGTCGATCTCGGTTCGTTGAACGGCCGGACGTTCGTCAACAACGCCTCGTTCGGGGTCTACGCCGAGGTGGTCCAGAGCCCCGCGTACCGGAACGACAAGACCCGAACTGTGCTGCGGATGTTGCCCGATCTGCTCGAGGGCCACCGCGGCGCACGGTTGGTCGTGCGGGCAGGCGGGGTCACGGTCGAGGGCCCGCAGGCGGTGTTGGTGAGCAACGGCCCTACCGGACCAACGACCTGGCGGGGCTGGGCCGGCGAAGCAGCCTGGACGGCGGGAACCTCGGCGTGGTCACGCTGTCGGTCGACAGCACGCGGCAGGCGGTGGGTCTGCTGAACCGTGCCCGGCAACGGGGCCTCACCCAGAACCTGGCGGCCGAGGTGGTCGTGGACGCGGCCGCGGAGGAGATTCCCGTCGGGTCGACGGCGAGTCGCTGACCGTCCGAACCCCGGTGCTCTGCACGATCCAGCCCGGGGCCCTGCGGGTGCGCGTTCCCCGACACCGGCCGGGTGTGCGGACGTCGAAGCCGGCGTTCGACTGGGTGCGGTTGCGCGCCCTGGCCGGACCGTCGCATCACGGTCCGCGACCGTGGAAGGAGTCGACTGCCGCCGATAACGTCGGATAGAAGCGGTCCGGGCCGAATCGATCGCCCACGCCGAATCGCACCAGTCGGTCCTTGATCGGCCCCTTCATCTCCGCGAACGCCAGGCGGATTCCCTTGCTGTCGAGATACTGGTCCAGCTCGACGAGTTCGTCGACGGCGGTGGTGTCCAGACCCGTGATCGGCTCGGCGGCGATGACGACCCAGTCGACCCGGCTCGGTGCCTTCGCGACCACCGAGCGGACGTAGTCGTCGAAGATGCCGCCGTTGGCGAAGAACAGGGGAGCATCGAATCGCACCAGCACCAGTCCCGGGATCCGGTGGCCCTCGGGGTGCCGGCGGGTGTCGTGGTAGCCGATGCCGTTTGGGATCTCGACCAGTTCGGTGCGATACGGCTGCCAGACCCGTGCCACGACCGCGATGAGGGACAGCGTGATGGCAACGACGATGCCCTGCAGCACGCCCACGAGCGCGACACCGGCGAAGGTGGCGATCGCGAGCACCGCTTCCGAGCGGCTCATCCGCCACATACCGACCATGCCGGGCACGTCGATCAGGGCCGACGCCGCGACGATGACCACCGCGGCCAGCGCCGCATCGGGCAGATAGGCGGTGAGTCCCGGCGCGAGCAGCACGAACAGCAACACCGCGACAGCGCCGACGACGCCGGTCAACTGTGTGCGGGCGCCGCTCTGCTCGGCGGCCGGGTACGCGACCCGCTCGCCGAGATCGGGAAGCCGCCGAACAGTCCGCCCGCCAGGTTCGCGAACCCGACCGCCTTCATCTCGGCGCTGCCGTCCACGTCGTCGCCGCGCCGTGCCGCGAAGGTGCGGGAGAGGACGCCGGTATCGGCAAACGCGATCAGCGCGATACCGGCCGCGGGGCCGACGAGCGTCGCGACGTCGTGCCAGCCGACCCCGCTGAACGACGGCGCCGGGAGCCCGTGGGGAGCGCCCCGACCATGCCGATGCGGTCGTCGAGGCCCAGCGCGGCGCTCAGGGCGGTCGCGCCGACCACGGCCACCAACACCCGGGAATGTGCCAATGCATGATCCGGCCGCCGACGATCACGACCAGCGCGCCGACGCCCACGGCCGTCGCGACGGGGTCGACGTCACCGGCGACGATCGAGCGGACGATGGCGCCGGTCTCGCGCAGCAGCCCCGATTCGTCGACCGAGAACCCGAGCAGTTTCGGAAGCTCGCCGACCACGACGATCAGCGCGATCGCGTTCAGGTACCCGAGCCGAATCGGCTTGGACAGCAACTCCATCACGAAGCCGAGGCGGAGGAACCCGCCGACGATCAGGATGATTCCGACGAGCACCGCGAGGACACCCGCGAGGGTAAGGGCACGATCGGGTTCGCCGCTCGCCGCCAGCGGCAGCACGGCGGCGGCGATGAGCGGGGCGAGCGACGAGTCCGGTCCGAGGACAAGGATTCTCGACGGGCCGACCAGGGCGTAGGCGAGCAACGGGACGATCGTGGCGTACAGCCCGGCATACGCGGGAAGCCCCGCTGCCTCGGCGTAGCCCATGCCGGCCGGGATGAGGAGTGCGGTGAGCACCAGCCCCGCCGTGAGGTCCGAGCGCAGCCATTCCCGACGGTAGTTCAGCGCCGTCGCGATACCCGGCAGGTGGGCGAGACGTCCCGTCCAGGACATCCGAGAATCATCGCACCGGCCTGCTGGTGCGTCTGCCGAACGGGGAGGGCCCGATGTCCTTGCCCGGCAGGTCGAGTGGCGTCGGGTCGATCGACGCAGCCGGCTCCTGCGCCGGGGGCAGCACGGGAGGTTCGACGGGGTCGTCGTCCACGGCGTCGGGCCAGGCGGCGTTGACGTTGTCGGCGTCCACCGGCGTGCGCCGCGATCGGAACCACATCGCGGTCGACATCGCGACCAGAATCGCGAACACCGTCACGACGCCGGCTGCCCCACCGATCAGGTTCGCGAGCGCCCAACACGCGGCGCCGACGGCAGCGGCGGCGGGCAGGGTGAACACCCACGCGATCGCCATCCGGCGAGCAACCTGCCAACGGACCTCGGCGCCACTGCGCCCGAGGCCACTGCCGAGGATCGAACCGGTCGCCACGTGTGTGGTCGAGAGCGGCAGCCCGAGGTGGCTCGATGTGAGGATGATGGCCGCCGAGGCCGATTCGGCGGCGACGCCCTGCCGTGCAGAGATGTCCACCAGCCCTTTCCCGAGGGTGCGGATCACGCGCCAGCCTCCGAACCAGGTCCCGAGTGCAATCGCCAGCGCGCAGGCGATCTTCACCCATGTGGGCATCTCGCCGTCCGGGGACACGGAACCGTAGGCGACGAGCGCCAGGAAGATCACCCCCATGGTCTTCTGGGCGTCGTTCGTGCCGTGCGCGAGAGACACCAGTGAGGCTGATCCGATCTGACCCCACCGGAATCCGGACTCCGCAGTTCGCTCCGGCACGGTCGCGGTTATCCGGAAGATCGCGCGGGTGCCGACGGTCGAGACAAGTGCCGCGACGACCGGCGAGATCAGGGCGGGCAGGACGATCTTGCCGAGGACGCCGTCCACTCGACCCCACTGGTGCCCAGTGCGGCGAGCGATGCGCCGATCAAGCCACCGAACAGCGCATGGGACGAACTCGACGGCATAGCGAACAGCCAGGTCGTCAGGTTCCACAGGATCCCGCCGGCCAGCCCCGCGAACACGATGACGAGCAACGCCTCGCCCCGTGCCGATCCGAGGTTCACGATTCCGCGGGCCACGGTGGCCGCGACGGAGACCGAGAGGAACGCCCCGATCAGGTTCAGTACCGCCGAGAGCGTCACGGCGGTGCGCGGGCCGAGGGCACCAGTCGCGATCGAGGTGGCCATCGCATTGCCGGTGTCGTGAAACCCGTTGGTGAAGTCGAACGCCAGCGCGGTCACCACCACGAGAGCGAGGACGACGAAGTCCGTGGGCACATCATCGAGTGTGCATCCCCCGGGGCGTCGAAGAGGGCTGAATCAGCACGACTTTCGGGGTTCGCCCGGGTCGGTCATACTCCGGCGGCAAGCGCCGCGGTCGTCATCCGACGCAGCACTGCCCGGGTGCGGGTCGGCGAGGTCCGGTTCGCGCTGTGCGGGGTCGAGTTGAGCAGGCCGAACGTCGCATGCGCCTTCACCCGCGCCTCCAACTCGTCGAGTTCCGGATCGACCTGGCGCAGGATCTCCACCCAGGCTTCCACGTAGCGCCGCTGGTACTGGCGAACGAGCCTGCGGTCGGCTTCCGGCAGCGACCCGAGTTCGCGGTCCTGGACCCGGATCAGATCCGGCTCGCTCATCACGAAGTCGAGATGGAACTCGATGAGTCCGTCCAGGGCCTCCTGTGCGGTGCGGGCCTCGGTCACGACCGCGGTCCCGCCCTCGAGGAGTCGGCGGCTGATGTCGGTGAGCAACTCGATCAGCAGGGCGTCCTTGTTGGGGAAGTGGCGGTAGACGGCCGGGCCGCTGATGCCCACCGCGGCGCCGAGGTCCTCGAGGCGCACTCCGGAGAAGCCGCGCTCGGCGACGAGACGAGCCGCCGCCCGTAGCAGTTCGCGCCGCCTGTCGGCCTTGGCGCGGCTGCGCCGGCTGGCGGGTCGGTCGTCGAGTGCCTGTTCGCCCGTGTCGGGCTCGAGGTCGGTCATGTCGTGTTCCCTACGCAGTGATCTCCGGCAACTTCGTCGCCGATGTGATCTGGACAACTCAGTTAATCACGGATAACCTAGATTTCAGTTAGTCGGAATTAACTCAACTCAGAGTATCGTGAACCTCCACGGGAGGACGGTGACGTGACAACCCTCCGAACCCCGCCGCAATCTGCGAATCGGGAACAACACCTCGAACTGGTAGCTGAGCTGCGCGAACGCCTGGCCGTCGCGGCCTGCGGTGGCAGCGAACGCTCGCGTGAGCGCCACGTGGCCCGCGGCAAGCTGCTGCCGCGCGACCGCGTGAACGCACTGCTCGACCCGGGCAGCCCGTTCCTCGAACTGGCCCCGCTCGCCGCGAACGGCATGTACGACGACGAGTGCCCCGGCGCCGGCGTCATCGGCGGTGTCGGACGCGTCTCCGGGCGTGAGTGCGTGATCGTCGCGAACGACGCGACCGTCAAGGGCGGCACCTACTACCCGATGACGGTCAAGAAGCACCTGCGGGCGCAGGAGATCGCGCTACAGAACAACCTGCCGTGCCTCTACCTCGTCGATTCGGGTGGCGCGTTCCTGCCGATGCAGGACGAGGTGTTCCCGGACCGGGAGCACTTCGGCGCATCTTCTACAACCAGGCGACCATGAGCGCCAAGGGGATTCCGCAGATCGCCGCGGTCCTCGGATCGTGCACCGCCGGTGGCGCGTACGTGCCGGCGATGAGCGACGAGGCCGTGATCGTGCGCAATCAGGGCACGATCTTCCTCGGCGGCCCGCCGCTGGTGAAGGCGGCGACCGGCGAGGTCGTCACGGCCGAGGAGCTCGGTGGCGGCGACCTGCACTCCAAGGTCTCCGGCGTCACCGACCACCTTGCGGAGGACGATCGCGACGCGCTGCGCATCGTCCGGAACATCGTCTCGACCTTCGGCCCGCGCGCACCCCGCCCGTGGGACGTGGCCGAGACGGTCGCGCCGGTCGCGGACCAGAGCGAGTTGTACGACGTGGTCCCGACCGACCCGCGCATCCCGTACGACGTGCGCGAGGTGATCGGCCGCGTTGTCGACGGGGACGCCGGCGGTGCCGGCAATGGTTCCAGCTTCCAGGAGTTCAAGGCCGAGTACGGCAAGACCCTGGTGACCGGATTCGCGCGCATCCACGGGCACCCTGTCGGTATCGTCGCCAACAACGGCGTGCTGTTCGCCGAGTCGGCGATGAAGGGCGCGCACTTCATCGAACTGTGCGACAAGCGCAGCATCCCGCTGCTGTTCCTGCAGAACATCACCGGCTTCATGGTCGGCCGCGAGTACGAGGCAGGCGGCATCGCCAAGCACGGCGCCAAGATGGTCACCGCCGTGGCGTGCGCCCGGGTGCCGAAGCTGACCGTCGTTATCGGCGGCTCGTACGGTGCGGGCAACTACTCGATGTGTGGCCGCGCCTACTCGCCGCGGTTCCTGTGGATGTGGCCCAACGCCCGCATCTCCGTCATGGGCGGCGAGCAGGCCGCGTCGGTGCTCGGCGCGGTGGGGTCCGGGCGAGATTCGGGACGCGACCCCGACTCCATCAGGGCCCAGTACGAGGAGCAGGGCAATCCGTACTACTCGACCGCTCGGCTGTGGGACGACGGTGTGATCGACCCCGCCGACACCAGAACCGTTGTCGGACTGGCGCTGTCGGCGTGCGCGAACGCGCCGCTCGAGCCGGTCTCCTACGGCGTCTTCCGGATGTGAGGGCCAGATGACTACACAGTTCGACACCGTCCTGGTTGCCAACCGCGGCGAGATCGCGGTCCGCGTCATCCGCACGTTGCGCAGCATGGGCATCCGCTCGGTCGCGGTCTACAGCGAGGCGGACGCCGGTGCGCGGCACGTCCGTGAGGCCGACACCGCGGTGCTGATCGGTCCCGCCGCCGCCCGCGAGAGCTACCTCGACATCGACCGGGTCCTCGACGCCGCGAAGCGCACGGGCGCGCAGGCGATCCACCCCGGCTACGGATTCCTCTCCGAGAACACCGCGTTCGCTGCCGCCTGCGCGGCGGCCGGCATCGCGTTCCTCGGCCCGTCGGCACGGGCCATCGAGGTGATGGGCGACAAGATCACCGCGAAGAACGCGGTGGCCGCGTTCGACGTCCCGGTGGTTCCGGGCATCGCGAAGCCCGGGCTGTCCGACGCCGAACTGATCGCCGCCGCCGACGACATCGGTTACCCGGTGCTCGTCAAACCGTCCGCGGGTGGCGGCGGCAAGGGCATGCGATTGGTCGAGGATGCCGCGGATCTGCCCGGTGCGCTGGTCAGCGCGCGCCGTGAGGCGGCGTCGGCGTTCGGCGACGACACGCTGTTCCTGGAGCGGTTCGTGTTGCGGCCGCGGCACATCGAGGTGCAGATCCTCGCCGACGGCCACGGCAACGTCGTGCACCTCGGTGAGCGCGAGTGCAGCCTGCAGCGCCGGCACCAGAAGGTGATCGAGGAGGCGCCGTCCCCGCTGCTCGACGCCGCGACCCGGGCCCGGATCGGCGCCGCCGCGTGCAACACCGCCCGCAGCGTCGATTACACCGGCGCGGGCACCGTGGAGTTCATCGTGTCCGCGGATCGGCCCGACGAGTTCTTCTTCATGGAGATGAACACCCGCCTGCAGGTGGAGCACCCGGTCACCGAGATGGTGACGGGACTCGACCTCGTCGAGTGGCAGGTGCGGATCGCAGCCGGGGAGCCGCTCGGCTTCACCCAGGACGACGTCACGCTCACCGGGCATGCGATCGAGGCCCGCGTGTACGCGGAGGATCCCGCCCGCGGCTTCCTGCCGACCGGTGGCGCGGTGCTGGGCCTGGCCGAACCATCCGGTGCGGGAGTGCGTGTCGACTCCGGTCTGCACGACGGCACCGTCGTCGGCAGCGACTACGACCCGATGCTGGCGAAGGTGATCGCGCACGGCGACGACCGCGCCGAGGCGTTGCGTCGTCTCGACCGCGCGCTCGCGGACACCGCGGTGTTGGGTGTGGTCACCAACGTCGACTTTCTCCGGTTCCTGCTCGCCGACGAGGACGTCCGTGCCGGACGCCTCGACACGGGTCTGCTGGACCGTCGGGTCACCGACTTCCACGCGCCGGCGGTCGACGACGACGTCCTGTTCGCCGCCGCCGCGCACCACTGGCTCGGGTTGTGGGAGCGCGGTACCGCACGCGGGGCCGACCCGTGGGACGTGCCCAGCGGTTGGCGTGTCGGTGGCCCGCAACCGGTCTCGGTGCGCCTGCGCTCCGGTGACCGCACCGAGCACGTCCTGCTCACCGGCACACCCGACGACGGTCTCGCCCGCATCGAGGGCGGCGAGAACCGCACGCTGACGACCCGGCTCGACGACGGCACCCTGACCGTCGTGGTCGACGGCCGCCGCGACACCTACCGCGTCGCGGAGGACGACGGAACCCTGTGGCTCGCAGGAGGTGGCGGCACGTGGATCGTCTCGCAGCTGCGCGAGGCCAGCGTTCGCGGCGACGACGCCCACACGGGTGAAGCCGAGCTGACCAGTCCGATGCCCGGCACCGTCATCGCGGTGGCCGCGACGTCCGGTGACACCGTCGACGCCGGTACCGCCGTCGTGGTCGTCGAGGCCATGAAGATGGAGCACACGCTGTCCGCGCCGATCGCCGGCATCGTCGAGGTCCTCGTCGCCGTCGGCGACCAGGTCAAGGTCGATCAACCCCTCGCGCGGGTCAGTCCGCAACCGAATCCGAGCAGTCTCCCGAACTCGCACCGAAGGATGTCGTGTCATGACCGAGTACCTCTCCACCGCATCGCTGCCCGACGAGTACCAGCAGCTCGCGAAGACCGTCCGGGACTTCGCGCAGAGCGTGGTCGCGCCGGTGTCCGCCGAGCACGACGCGAACCACACCTTCCCGTACGAGGTGGTCGACGGCATGGCCGACATGGGCCTGTTCGGACTGCCGTTCCCCGAGGAGTACGGCGGCATGGGCGGCGACTACTTCGCGCTGTGCCTCGCGCTCGAGGAACTCGGCAAGGTGGACCAGTCCGTCGCGATCACCCTCGAGGCCGGCGTCTCGTTGGGCGCGATGCCGGTATACCGCTTCGGCAACGAGGAGCAGAAGCAGGAGTGGCTGCCGCAGCTGACGAGCGGAAAGTCGTTGGCGGCCTTCGGTCTCACCGAACCCGGCGCCGGTAGCGACGCGGGCGGCACCCGCACCACCGCGAAACTGGAGGGTGAGCAGTGGATCATCAATGGCAACAAGCAGTTCATCACCAACTCCGGCACGAACATCACCAAGCTCGTCACGGTCACGGCCGTCACCGGCGTCAAGGAGAACGGCAAGAAGGAGATCTCCACGATCCTGGTGCCGACGTCCACCCCCGGGTTCACCGCCGAACCGGCCTACAACAAGGTCGGCTGGAACGCCTCCGACACCCACCCGCTGACGTTCCAGGACGTGCGGGTGCCCGAGGCGAACCTGCTCGGTGAACGCGGCCGCGGCTACGCGAACTTCCTGCGCATCCTCGACGAAGGCCGCATCGCCATCGCGGCCCTGTCGGTCGGCGCCGCGCAGGGCTGCGTCGACGAGAGCGTCCGCTACGCGAAGGAACGTGAGGCGTTCGGACGCCCGATCGGCGCCAACCAGGCCATCGAGTTCAAGATCGCGCGGATGGAGGCCCGCGCCCACGTCGCACGGACCGCCTACTACGACGCCGCCGCACTCATGTTGTCCGGCAAGCCGTTCAAGAAGCAGGCGTCCATCGCGAAGCTCGTCGCGAGCGAGGCCGCGATGGACAATGCGCGCGATGCCACCCAGATCTTCGGTGGATACGGTTTCATGAACGAGTACCCGGTGGCCCGCCACTACCGCGACAGCAAGATCCTCGAGGTTGGCGAGGGCACCACCGAGGTCCAGTTGATGCTGATCGCGCGGGAACTGGGGGTGTCGGTGTGACAACGCGCAAGATCGTCCAGCGCGGGCTGTGGTTCGAGGAGTTCGAGACCGGGGTGGTGTACGCACACCGGCCCGGCCGCACCATCACCGAGGCCGACAACGTCCTGTTCACGACGCTTACGATGAACACCCAGGCACTGCACCTGGACGCCGCGTTCGCGGCCGAGACCCAGTTCGGTGAGCGCCTGGTGAACTCGATGTTCACCCTGTCCACCCTCGTCGGTCTGTCGGTGGCACAGCTGACGCAGGGGACCATCGTCGCGAACCTCGGCTTCTCCGAGATCGCGTTCCCCAAGCCCCTGTTCCACGGCGACACGCTGTACGCCGAGACGGTCGTCACCGACCTGCGCGAGTCCCGCAGTCGGCCGGGGGAGGGCATCGTGACCTTCGAACACACCGGACGCAACCAGCACGGCGACGTCGTCGCCACCGCCGTCCGTAAGACCCTCGTGCGGAAGAAGCCGGCATGAGCGGCGCACCGAACACCGAGAGCATCTGGGCGGGAACGCTTCCCGGACCCGCCTGGTTGTTCTGCCCGGCCGACCGGCCCGAGCGTTTCGCGAAGGCCGCGGCAGCCGCCGACGTGGTCATCCTCGACCTCGAGGACGGCGTCGCCCCGGCGGACAAGGAGGCGGCACGCCGGGCGCTGGTCGACGTGCCGTTGGATCCGGACCGGACGGTGGTGCGGGTGAACGCGCACGGCACCGACGACTACGCGCTCGACTGCGCGGCGCTGGACCGCACGCCCTACACCGCGGTGATGCTGCCCAAGTGCGAATCCGTGGACCAGGTCCTCGATCTCGCGCCGCTGTCGGTGATCGCGCTCGTCGAGTCACCGCTCGGCGCACTGGCGATCGAGCGGGCGGTCCGCGCCGAGAACGCGGTCGGTGTCATGTGGGGCGCCGAGGACCTCGTGGCGGCTCTCGGCGGAGCGTCGAGTCGCCACGCCGACGGCAGCTATCGGGACGTCGCCCGGCACGTCCGGTCGACCGCGCTGCTCGCCGCGAAGGCGCACGGCAGGTTCGCGCTCGACTCGGTGTTCCTCGACATCCCGAACCTGGACGGTCTCGGCGCCGAATGCGAGGACGCCGTCGCGGTCGGGTTCGACGCGAAGGTCGCGATCCACCCCAGTCAGGTCGACGTCATCCGGCGGGCGTACGCACCCACCGCGGAGCAGTTGGGTTGGGCCGAGCGGGTTCTCGCCGCGGCGACCCGGGAGCGCGGTGTGTTCACGTTCGAGGGTCGGATGGTGGATTCGCCGGTATTGCGGCATGCGGAGGAGATCGTGCGCCGCAGCGGCGCCCACAGCGAGGAGCGTGAGTAGATGAGCAAGCTCTGGAATTCGGCGGCGGAGGCCGTCGCGGACATCGCCGACGGATCGTCGCTGACGGTCGGTGGTTTCGGGTTGTGCGGGATCCCGACCGAGTTGATCGGTGCGTTGGCCGAGCGTGGTGTGACCGGGCTCGAAGGTGTTCTCCAACAACTGTGGTGTCGACGAGTGGGGTCTGGGGATCCTGTTGGCGGCCGGGCAGATCCGTCGCGTGACCGCGTCGTATGTGGGGAGAACAAGGAGTTCGCCCGCCAGTACCTGTCGGGCGAGCTCGAGGTGGAGCTGACCCCGCAGGGCACCCTCGCGGAGCGGATGCGGGCCGGTGGCGCCGGGATCCCCGCGTTCTACACCCGGCCGGTGTCGGCACCCCCGTGTCGGAGGGCGGTCTGCCGTGGCGGTACCACCCGGACGGCTCGGTCGCTATCGCGTCGCCGCCCAAGGAGACCCGCGACTTCGGTGGCAAGACGTTCGTGCTCGAGGAGTCGATCGTCGCGGACTTCGCACTCGTCCACGCCGAGATCGGCGACACCGAGGGCAATCTGGTGTTCAACAAGACCGCGATGAACTTCAACCCGCTCGCGGCGATGGCGGGCCGGGTGACGATCGCGCAGGTCGAGCAGCTGGTCGAGCCGGGCGAACTCGATCCGGGGCAGGTGCATCTGCCGGGTGTGTTCGTCCAGCGTGTGGTGCATACGGGTGTGCAGGACAAGCGAATCGAGAAGCGGACGGTGTCGGCATGAGCTGGTCACGGGAGCAGATGGCCGCCCGGGCTGCGGCGGAGATGATCGACGGCGAGTACGTCAATCTGGGGATCGGGTTGCCGACGTTGATCCCGAACTACCTGCCCGACGGGGTGAAGGTGGTGCTGCATTCGGAGAACGGCATCCTGGGTACCGGCCCCTACCCGAGCGAGGATGCGGTCGACCCGGATCTCATCAACGCCGGCAAGGAGACCGTGACGGTGAACCCGGGTGCGGCGTTCTTCGATTCGGCGTTGTCGTTCGGGATGATTCGCGGTGGGCACATCGACACCGCGGTCCTGGGCGGCATGCAGGTCTCCCGAAACGGTGACCTCGCGAACTGGATGGTGCCCGGGAAGATGGTCAAGGGCATGGGCGGGGCGATGGATCTGGTCCACGGTGCCCGCCGCGTCATCGTGGTCATGGAACACACGGACCGCGACGGCGGCGCGAAGATCGTCGAGCACTGCTCGCTGCCGCTGACCGGTCGGGCGGTGGTGCAGCGGATCATCACCAACCTCGCCGTCGTCGACGTCACCGACGGCGGGCTGGTGCTGTGTGAACTCGCACCGGACGTCACCGTCGAGGAGGTGCGGGCCGCGACCGGCACCGAACTGACCGTCGACCTGAAGGACGCGCCGGCGGCCTGAAGCCCCGACAATGGTGCCGGCCGGCGCTGGGTGCGCCGGCCGGCACCATCTCCGCGGGTGCTCGCTCGAAGTGCGGTCTATGACGCCGATCCGATCGTCGGGTTCGCCGCGACTCGTGGCACTCGTGCATGCTCGGGGTACTGACGGGTAGCTAACGTTCGCCTTGCGGGGTGATGGTTGACACCAATTGGTCCGTCGGAAGGGGAGGAAACGACTAAACCCTTGTACCCTTCATCGGTATCGAGCCCGGGTTGCCAGCCCGGGTATGCGTCGGGACCGAGGCCGAGGAGAGGGACAAACGTGACGGTCGGATCGAAGTCGACTGTGGTGCGGGTGCCCAAGGCGGGTGAGCTCGTGGCCGCCAATCTGCGTCGCCGGATCATCACCGGCGAACTCGGTGCCGGGGACCCACTACCGAACGAATCAGTCCTGATGGAGCAGTTCGGGGTGTCGCGTCCCACGCTGCGCGAGGCGTTCCGCATCCTCGAATCGGAGTCGATCATCACGGTGCTCCGCGGTGCGCGCGGCGGCGCCCGGGTCATGGCGCCGGACCCGTCGGTCGCGGCCCGGTACACCGGCCTGCTGCTGCAGTACAAGGGGACGCCGCTGGTCGACGTCTACCGTGCCCGCGCGTCGCTCGAGGTGTCCGCGGTCGGCGTGCTGGCCGGGCCCGGTCACACCGAACAACTGGACGCGCTCGCGGAATCGATCGCGCAGGGCGCCGATCTGGTCGGGGACGCGGCAGCGTTTGCCCACCACGATGTCCAGCTGCACCAGAGCCTGGTCGACCTGGCCGGCAACGAGACCCTCTCGGTGCTTGCCGGAATGCTCGCGCACATCATCGACGCTCACAACGCGCTGTTCATCGCCTCGCACGGCGACGAGCACGACCGACCCGCTGCCCGCGCCGCGCAGCGCGCCTACACGAAGCTGCTGGCCTACCTGCGCAGCGGCGACGCGGTCGAGGCCCAGAGCTTCTGGCAGAAGAATCTCGACGGGATCGAGAAGTACATGGTGGGGACTCCGAGACGACGCTGGTCGAGATCCTCTCCTGAGGCCACCTCGCCGCGAACCAGGGCGGATGTCAGTCGACGCGCGTACTGTGCGGTCCGTGAGCAGTCTGCGTGACGAGAAGGTCCGGGAGTTCCTCACACATGGGACCCGGACGGGCAAGCTCGGCTTCCTCTCCGGCGACGGGCGACCGCTCGTGGCGCCGGTCTGGTTCGTGGTCGAGGGCGACGAGGTGTTGTTCAACACGGGCGCGTCGACGGCGAAGGGGAGATATCTCTCGCGCGATCCCCGCGTGGTGCTGTGTGTCGACCTCGAGGAACCCCCGTACGCGTTCGTGCAGATTCAGGGCGACGCGGTGCTGTCCACGGATCCCGACGAGCTGTTGCGGGTGGCGACCGAGATCGGGCGCCGGTACATGGGGGACGAGCGGGCGGAGGAGTTCGGCCGCCGCAACGGTGTCCCAGGTGAGTTCGTCGTGAGGGTGCGCCCGACCAAGGTGATCGCGGCCCTGGACGTCACCGGCTGACGGTCCGCCGGACCGCCGGAAATGGGTTCTCGCGGGGCGACCCTGTAGATTCTTACGGGTGCTCAGCCCAGGAAAACCGGTAATCGACCGCCGCACGTGACCCCCTCGGAAAGGCCGGGGCGCGGCGAGTGTGTTCGATCACGGTCCTAGTGGTTGACCGACTCTCCCTCAACTCGGTGACCGGCGTCAGCCGGTGCTGCCTGCTGTAACGAAACAGGTCCGATCAGCAGATATACACCCGAGCGCGGGCCGTACCGGCTGTTTGTTCCGGTCCTGTGGCGGGCTCGGCTGGACAGGTGTGCTCGGTGTCCGCCGCGGGTCGATCCTTCGACGCGCGCGGGGCGTGTGACGGTGGGTAGAAAGGCTAGGGTTTGGACTCGCTAGGCGTCGGTGGACTAGAGGGTGACAGTTCGTTCGGGGGCGACGTCGAGTCGCGACCGTTCCCGCTCTCCCAGCCACAGCTCGGTATGTGGTTCGCGCAACATGTCGACCCGTCTGTGCCGGCCAACATCGCGCAGTACGTCGAACTCCACGGCGACCTCGATATCGCGCGCCTGCACTGGGCCACGACCCGCGCTGCGACGGAGACCCGTTCCGCGTACGTCCGGCTGCTCGAGATCGACGCCGAACCTCACCAGGTCGTCGACACCACTCTCGACGACACACCCGAGTACGTCGACCTGCGCGGGGAGACCGATCCGCGGGCGGCGGCTCTCGCGTGGATGCGCGCCGACTACAGCGCACCGGTCGACCTGCTGCGCGACCGTCTGGTCGTCGGTGCCGTTCTGCAGCTCGAGGACGACGTCTTTTTCTGGTACAACCGCGCGCACCACGTCGTGCTGGACGGTTTCGGCGCGACGACGTTCGTCAACCGCGTGGCCGAGTGGTACACCGCCGCGACCGACGGCTCGGCGCCCGCACCGAGCACGTCGTCGCCGCTCGAGAAGGTGTACGACGCCGATCGCACCTACCGTGCCTCGACCCGCTTCACGTCCGACCGCGAGTACTGGCTCGAACGGTTGTCCGGTGTCGAGGAGACGACCAGCCTCGCCGGCCGCGCGGCACCGCCCGCACCGCTGAGCCGGATCGACAGCGCCGCCCTGTCGGTGGGGACCGCCGGCCGGATGGACGTCTTCCTCGATCGCGAGGACACGACGGTCGCGACGGTCGTCATCGCGGCGTTCGCGGCGTACCTGGCACAGATGACCGGGCGCGAGGACGTCGTCCTCAGCCTGCCCGTCACGGGACGCACCACGGCCGTGCTGCGGCGCTCGGGTGGCATGACGTCGAACGTCGTGCCGCTGCGCCTGACGGTCTCCCCGGACACGACGGTGTCGGAACTGCTCGGTCGCGTCGCCACCGAGGTCTCGGGTGCGCTGCGCCATCAGCGTTACCGGCACGAGGACATCCGGCGTGACGTCACCGGCGCGGCCGGTCAGGCGTCGTTCTTCGGTCCGTGGGTGAACATCATGATGTTCCACACCGAACTCCGGTTCGGTGACGCGGTGGGTGAGCAGCACATCCTCTCGACCGGTCTGATCGAGGACCTCGGTGTCAACGTCTACCAGGGCATCGCGGGCACGACGACGCACGTGGACTTCGAGTCCAACCCGAACCTGTACGGCGACGACGAGGCCCGGCGCAACCACGATCGCTTCGTCGAGTTCCTCGATCGGTACGTCGCGTCGGCGTCCGATCGGCCCGTCTGGGAGATCCCGCTCGGCACCGACCTCGAGCAGCGGGTCGTCCTCAACGACTGGGTCCGGACCGACCACGGCTTTCCCCGGCGCAACCTCGGGGAGGCGTTCGACGAGCAGGTGGCCCGCACGCCGGACGCCACCGCGATCGTCTACGAGGGCAGCTCGCTCACGTACGCGGAGCTCGACGCGCGGGTCACGGGTCTCGCACACCTGCTGATCGACCACGGGGTGGGGCCGGAATCGCTTGTCGGCCTGTCGATTCGACGATCTCTCGATCTGATCGTGGGTCTGTACGCGATCGTCAAGGCCGGCGGCGCGTGGGTTCCGATCGACCCGGACCACCCGGTCGACCGCACGTCGTACATCCTCGAGTCTGCAAGTCCGGCGTGTGTCCTGACCACCGCCCGCGACCAGGTCGAGTTGCCCGCCGGGACCGACACGATCGAGATCGACACGCTCGACTACGCCGGGCTCGACACCCGGCCGGTGACGGACGCCGACCGGCTCGCACCGCTGCGCCCGGAGAACACCGCGTACGTGATCTACACGTCGGGATCGACCGGTCGACCCAAGGGTGTCGCCGTCTCGCACGCCGCGATCGACAACCAGCTCGAGTGGATGCTGCACGAGTATCCGATGGCGGGGTCCGACGTCTACCTGCAGAAGACCGCCACCACGTTCGACGTGTCGCTGTGGGGCTTCTTCATGCCGCTGCGCGTCGGTGCCTCGATGGTCGTGGCCACCCCCGACGGCCACCGCGACCCGGTGTACGTGGCGAACAAGATCGCCGAGCATTCGGTGACTGTCACCGACTTCGTGCCGTCGATGTTGACGGTGTTCGTCGCGAATGCTCCTGTCGGATCGTGTGATTCGCTGCGCGACGTGTTCGTCATCGGCGAGGCGCTGCCGCCGGAGACCGCCGCCGAGTTCCGGCAGCTCTGTGGGGCCGGCCTGCACAACCTGTACGGCCCCACCGAGGCCGCGGTGTCGGTGACGTACTACGAGTCCGGCCCGCAGGACACAGTGACGGTGCCGATCGGTGTGGCCGAGTGGAACACCCGCGCGTACGTGCTCGACCATCGGCTGCGCCCCGCGCCGATCGGGCAGCCGGGTGAGCTGTACCTCGCGGGCGACCAGTTGGCCCGCGGCTACGTCGGCCGGCCCGACATCACCTCGGATCGCTTCGTTGCCAATCCGTTCGGCGGGGTCGACGGCATCGGCCACGCGGGTGAACGGATGTACCGCACGGGCGATCTCGTCCGGTGGCGCGCCGACGGCACCCTCGACTACATCGGCCGCACGGACTTCCAGGTGAAGTTCCGCGGCCAGCGCATCGAGTTGGGCGAGATCGAGACGGTGCTGCTCGCCCACGACGACGTGTCGCAGACCGTCGTGCTCGTAGTGGCGACTGCGACGGGCGACCAGCTGGTCGCGTACGTCGTGCCGGCGCCCGGACGCACCATCGTTCCGTCGGAGCTGGCCGAGTTCGCCGGCCGGTCGCTGCCGGCGTACATGGTGCCGGCGTCGGTGACCGTGCTCGACGCCTTCCCGCTCAACACCAGCGGCAAGCTCGACCGCAAGGCCCTGCCGGAGCCGATGTTCCTGAGCAACAAGGAGTTCCGGGCCCCCCGCAGCGACGCGGAGAAGACCGTCGCCGCGGTGTATGCCGAGGTCCTCGGGATCGAGAAGGTCGGACTCGACGACGACTTCTTCGAGCTCGGTGGCAACTCCCTGGTCGCGACGCAGGTCGTGACCCGCGTCGGCGCCGCCCTCGGTGTGCGGCTCGGCGTGCGTGAGCTCTTCGAGTCGTCCACCGTCGCGGCGCTCGCCGCACGCGCCGGCGCGACCGTGGTGCGCGGCACCGGGGCGCCCGTGCTGGGCTCCGTCCCGCGTCCCGATCGGATCCCGCTGTCGCTCGCGCAGCAGCGGATGTGGTTCCTCAACCGATTCGACTCCACGACAGCGGTGTACAATCTGCCGTTCGCGGTCCGGCTGTCCGGGACGGTCGACCCGCAGGCGTTCTCCGCCGCCTTCGCCGACGTGATCGAGCGTCACGAGTCGCTGCGCACCGTCTACCCCGAGGTCGACGGCGTCGCTCAACAGGTCATCCTCCCCGCGCGTGACGTGGTGCGTGAGCTCGAACCGGTCGCGACCACCCCGGACGACCTCGAGCCGGCCCTGCTCCGACTCGCGTCGCGCGGCTTCGACGTGACGACCGAGCCCCCGTTCCGGATCGAGTTGCTGCGCGTCTCGGACGGCGAGTACGTCGTCGCGATGGTCCTGCACCACATCGCGGCCGACGGATCGTCGTTCGGCCCGCTGGCCCGCGACCTGATGATCGCGTACGCCGCGCGCGCCGAGGGCGCGGCCCCGGCGTGGGCGCCGTTGCCCGTGCAGTACGCCGACTACGCGGTGTGGCAGCACGAGATGCTCGGCTCCGAGTCCGACACGAATTCGATTGCCGGACAGCAGATCGCGTACTGGACGCGGGCGCTCGCGGGGTTGCCGGACCAGTTGGACCTTCCGGCCGATCGTCCTCGCCCCGCGACGGCGTCCAACGCCGGTGCCAAGTTCCGGTTCGACATCTCCGCCGAAACGCACGCGCGCCTGCTGGACGTCGCGCGCGAGCACGGCGCGACGTTGTTCATGGTCGTGCACGCGGCGTACGCGGTGCTGCTGTCCCGGCTCAGCGGGACGTCCGACATCGCGATCGGCACCCCGGTCGCGGGTCGCGGTGACGAGGCGCTCGACGGGTTGATCGGCATGTTCGTGAACACGCTGGTGCTCCGGACGCAGGTGGAGCCGGAGGTCTCCTTCGCCGACCTGTTGACCGGGGTCCGCGAGACCGATCTCGAGGCGTACGGCAATGCCGACGTCCCGTTCGAGTGGTTGGTCGAGGCGCTCGATCCGGCGCGATCGCCCGCGCGTCACCCGCTGTTCCAGGCGATGCTGTCGGCCGAGGTGACCGGCGTGCGCGACCTGAGCTTCGCGGGGGTCCGGGCCGGCGCCGCCGAACTGGACGTGCCGATCTCGAAGTTCGATCTCCAGCTGCAGATCTCGGAGGCATTCGACGAGTCCGGCGAACCCGCCGCGATCGGTGCCGTCCTCGAGTACGCCACGGACCTGTTCGACGAGTCGACCGTCGCTACCTTCGCCGAGCGGTTCGTGCGCATCCTGGACGCGATCGTCACCGACACCGCACTGACCGTGGGTGACGTCTGCCTTCTGGACGAGACGGAGCAGTGGCAGGTCGTCGACGAGTGGAACCGCACGGCCCACGACGTCCCCGTCGTGACGCTGCCCGATCTGTTCGAGCGGCAGGCCGCGACGTCGCCGTCCGCGCCGGCCGTGGTCTTCGAGTCGGGTTCGTGGACGTACGAGCAGTTCGCGGCCCGCGTCAACCGCCTCGCGCGGTACCTGGTCGGAATGGGCGTGGGACCGGAGACCGTGGTCGCGGTCGCGATGGAGCGATCGCCCGAACTGCTCACCGCCCTGCACGCGGTCCTCGCGGCCGGTGGCGCGTACGTGCCGGTCGATCCGCAGCAGCCCATCGACCGCAACGCGCACATCCTGGACACGGCGGGACCCGCGTGTGTCCTGACGTCGGCCGGTGACGACGTCGAACTGCCGCAGCACCTGCTTCGGGTCGACATCGACACCCTGGATCTGTCCGCGCTCTCGCCGGCGCCGCTGACCGACGACGACCGGCGGAGCCCGCTGCGCCCGTCCAACGCCGCCTACGTCCTGTTCACGTCCGGATCGACCGGTCGGCCCAAGGGCGTCACGGTTTCCCATGCGGCCGTGGTCAACCAGCTGCTGTCGATGCAGGACGAGTACCGCCTGGGCGCCGACGATTCGGTGCTGTTCAAGACTCCGGTCACGTTCGACGCGTCGGTGTGGGAGCTGTTCTGGCCGTTGGAGACCGGCGCGCGGATCGTCGTCGCCGCACCCGACGGTCACCGCGATCCCGCCTATCTCGCGAGGATCCTCGCCGAGCAGTCGATCACGGTGGTGCAGTTCGTCCCGACCGTGCTCGACGCGGTCGCCGATCATCTCGAACGTGAAGGCTGCATCTCGCTGTCGCACGTGTTCTGTGGTGGTGAACCACTCACTGCCGCAGTGGTTTCCCGGGTGCGGAGCATCTGCGATGCCGCGATCCACAACCTGTACGGCCCCACCGAGACGACGGTCCAGGTCACTCGCCGCACCGTCACCGAGACCGAGCCGACCGCGGTGCCGATCGGTGCTCCCGTCTGGAACAGCCGGGCCCGCGTCCTCGATTCTCGGCTCAACCCGGTTCCCGCCGGGGTGGTCGGGGAACTGTACGTCGCCGGTTCCCAGTTGGCGCGCGGATACCGCGGCCGGCCCGATCTGACCTCGGATCGCTTCGTCGCCGACCCGTGGGCGCCGGGCGAACGGATGTACCGCACCGGTGACCTCGTCCGGTGGATCGTCGCACCCGACGGTGCGGGCGAACTCGAGTACGTGGGGCGTAGCGACTTCCAGGTGAAGCTGCGCGGTCTCCGCATCGAGCTCGGTGAAGTGGAATCGGCCGTCCTCGAGCATGGTTCGGTGTCCCAGGCCGTGGTGGCCCTGCACCACGACACCCGTGCGGGTGACCAGCTGGTCGCCTACGTCGTCGCACCGACCGAGGCCGTCGGCCCGTTCGATCCGGCGGATCTGCGGGACCACCTCGCGGAGCGGCTGCCGTCGTACATGGTGCCGACGATGTTCCTCCCGATCGACTCGCTGCCGCGGACCACGTCGGGCAAGATCGACCGGCGTGCGCTGCCCGCGCCCGTGTTCGAGGCGAAGTCGTTCCGGCGCCGCGGACCCCGGTCGAGGAGATCGTGGCCGACGTCCTCGCGGACGTTCTGGGAGCCGAGAGCGTCGGGCTGGACGACGAGTTCTTCGCGCTCGGCGGCAACTCGCTGATCGCAACGCAGGTGGTTGCCCGTCTCGGTGCGGCCCTGGACACGTCGGTGCCCGTTCGGGTGCTGTTCGAGTCGTCCACCGTCGAGCAGTTGGCGGTGCGGGTGGAACAGCACGCGGGCGCCGGTCGCCGTGCGCCGCTCGTCGCGCAGGAGCGCCCCGCCCGCGTTCCGCTGTCGTTGGCACAGCAGCGCATGTGGTTCCTCAACCGTCTCGAACCGGAGTCAGCAACCTACAACCTCTCGTTCGGCCTCAGGTTGACCGGCGATCTGGACATCGTGGCCCTGCAGGTCGCGCTGGTCGACATGCTGGACCGGCACGAGTCGCTGCGGACCGTCTTCCCCGACTCGCAGGACGGACCGCACCAGGTGGTGCTCGACGCCGTGCGCGTCGTCCCGAACCTCACCCCGGTCGACGTCGCCGCCGACGAACTGGACCGTGCGATGACGGTTTTCGCTTCCGACGGCTTCGACGTCACGACGCAGGCCCCGGTTCGGGCCGCGCTGTTCCGGGTCGATCCGTTCGAGCACGTACTCGCCATCGTCGTCCACCACATCAGTGCCGACGGCTGGTCCATGGGTCCGCTCGCCCGCGACGTCATGGCGTCGTACGAGGCGCGGATCCGGTGGGGACAGCCGGTCTGGGAGACCCTGCCCGTCCAGTACGCCGACTACGCGCTGTGGCAGCAGCAGATCCTCGGGTCGGAGGAGGACGAGGACTCGATCGTCTCGAAGCAGGCGCGCTACTGGTCCGCGCACCTCGACGGACTGCCCGACCAGCTCGACCTGCCGACCGACCGTCCGCGTCCGGCGCGGCAGTCCTACCGCGGCGCGAAGGTCGACTTCACCGTGCCGGCGGACGTGCACCGTGCGCTGATCGCGCTTGCCCACGACCGCAACGCCTCGCTGTTCATGGTCGTGCACGCAGCGCTGTCGGTTCTGCTGTCGCGTTCCGCGGCAACCGACGACGTCGCGATCGGCACCCCGGTGGCCGGCCGCGGCGAGCAGGCGCTCGACGACCTGGTCGGCATGTTCGTCAACACGCTCGTGCTGCGCACCCACGTCGACGGTGACGCGCGGTTCGCAGATCTGTTGTCGCACGCGCGCGACGTCGCGCTGGGAGCCTTCGCGCACTCGGACATCCCGTTCGAGCGGCTCGTCGAGATCCTCAACCCGGCGCGCTCGACGGCCCGGCATCCGCTGATCCAGGTGATGCTCTCGTTCGAGAACATGGGCACGACCCATCTCGACCTGCCCGGTCTCACGATCGACAAGGTCGATCTCGATGCCGAGGTCGCGAAGTTCGACCTGCAGTTCACGTTCCGGGAGACGATCGCCGAGAACGGTGTCGCCGACGGAATGGCGGGCGAGTTCACCTACGCGACAGACCTGTTCGACGAATCGACCGTGCGTGCGTTCGTGGACCGGTTCCTCCGGGTGCTCGACGCCGTGGTTGCCTCGCCCGACGTCGTGGTCGGTGACATCGACCTGCTCGGCACCGACGAGGCCGCGCAGCTGACCGGCCCGGTCGGCGCCGCGGCCCCCGAGCCGACGTCGCTGGCGGATCTGTTGACCGCCGCGGTGGACATCGACCCGGACGCGCTCGCACTGGTCTCCGGGGCCGAAGAGATCACCTACCGCGAACTCGACGAGCGGTCCACCCGGATGTCGCGGCTGCTGGTGTCGCGGGGAGCGGGCCCCGAGGACGTCATCGCCGTGGCCCTGACCCGGTCCGTCGAATCGGTGACCGCGGTGTGGGCGGTCGCCAAGTCCGGTGCCGCGTTCGTGCCCGTCGACCCGAACTACCCGGGTGACCGCGTGGCACACATGGTTTCGGACTCGGGCGCCCTGCTGGGTGTGACGACGTCCGAGCACGCCGCCGGCCTCCCGGACGGTATTCCCTGGTTGGTCCTCGACGACGCCGCGGTCTCCGCTGCGCTCGACGAGCAGTCGGTGGCCCGGCTCTCCCACGCCGATCGTGTGCGCCTTCTGGCCCCGAGCCACCCCGCCTACGTCATCTACACGTCGGGGTCGACGGGTGTGCCGAAGGGCGTTGTGGTGACGCACACCGGTCTGGCGGCATTCGCGGCCGAGCAGGTGGAGCGGTACGGAATCGAGTCGGGTTCGCGGACACTGCATTTCGCATCGCCGAGTTTCGATGCGTCGATCCTCGAGCTGTTGATGGCGTTCGGTGCCGGGGCGACGATGGTGGTCGCGCCGACGTCGATCTACGGCGGCCAGGAACTGACCGATCTGCTGGCCACCCATCGCGTCACCCACGCGTTCGTGACGCCGGCGGCGCTGGCGTCGGTGGATCCGTCCGGGCTGGACGCGCTCGGCGTGGTCGTGGTCGGTGGTGAGGCGTGTTCGGCCGATCTGGTGGCTCGGTGGGTGACCGGTGGCCGGAAGATGTTCAACGCGTACGGCCCGACCGAGGCGACCGTGGCCTCCAACATTTCCGACGCGCTCGTCCCGGGGAGGCCGTCACGATCGGCCGCGCGATCCGCGGCGCGAACACCTACGTGCTGGACGCGCGCCTGCGCCCGGTCCCGGCCGGGTCGTGGGTGAGCTGTACCTTCGAGGGACCGGGCCTGGCCCGGGATACCACGCACGCGCCGGGCTCTCCGCGGAGCGGTTCGTGGCGAACCCGTTCGGGAGCCCGGCTCCCGCCTGTACCGCACCGGTGACGTCGTGCGGACCGGCGCGGACCGGGTGATCGAGTACGTCGGCCGCGCCGACGACCAGGTGAAGCTGCGCGGCTTCCGCATCGAACTCGGCGAGATCGAGGCCGTCCTGCACCGACTGGACTCCGTGGCCCAGGCCGTGGTGGTCGTCAAGCGCGACCAGCTCGTCGCGTATCTCGTTGCGGCGGTGGGTGCCTCGATCGACCCGGCCGCCGTGAAGGATGCGGTGGGACGGGCGCTGCCGTCGTACATGGTTCCCGCGGCTGTCGTCGTGCTCGACGAGCTGCCGATCAGCGGGAGCGGCAAGCTGAACCGGAAGGCATTGCCGGAGCCGGAGTTCGAAGAACGTGAGTTCCGTGCCCCGCCACCGCGGCCGAGGAGATCGTCGCGGGCATCTATGCGGACCTGCTCGGTGTCGAACGTGTCGGGCGCGACGACGACTTCTTCGACCTCGGCGGCAACTCGCTGATCGCGACGCGCGTCGTGGCTCGACTCGGTGAGGCGCTCGACGCTCGCATTCCGGTTCGCGTGCTGTTCGACTCGTCGACGGTGCAGGCGCTGGCCGCGCACGTCGAGCAGTTCGGCGGCCGTGGCCGTGCCGGGCTGGTGGCAGGACCGCGTCCGGACCGCGTCCCGCTGTCCTTCGCGCAACAGCGCATGTGGTTCCTCAACAGACTCCACACGATGTCGGCCGCCGACAATGTTCCGGTCGCACTGCGGCTCTCGGGTCTACTGGATCGCGATGCCTTGGCAGCGGCCGTGCACGACGTCTTCGTCCGGCACGAGTCCCTCCGCACTGTCTATCCCGAAATCGACGGTGTCGGTCATCAGGTGATCGAACCCGCCGCTCGCGCTCCGCGCCTGGCCCGATTCATCGTGGATTCCGGTGACGAACTGCTCGACAGGCTCGAGGAGCTCACCCGGGAACCGTTCGATGTCACCAGGGAGATCCCGGTACGGGCGGCGCTGTACGAGCTGAGTCCCACCGAACATGTCCTCCTGCTGGTCGTGCACCACATCGCAGCGGACGGCTTCTCGATGCTCCCGCTGGCACGGGATGTGATGACGGCGTACACCGCACGGTCCGGCGGGCAGGCCCCGGGCTGGAAGCCGCTCGAGGTGCAGTACGCCGACTACGCCGTGTGGCAGCGGAACGTGCTCGGCGCGGAGGACGACCCGGAGTCGGTGCTGTCGCGGCAACTCGCCTTCTGGCAGGACACGCTGGCGGGCTTGCCGGATCAGCTGGATCTGCCCGCGGACCGTCCTCGCCCCGAGGTCGCATCGAATCGCGGTGCCATGCACAGGTTCTCCATCGAATCGGGGCTCCGTTCCTCCGTCGAGGAGCTTGCACGCGTGCACGGCGCAACCCCGTTCATGGTCGTACATGCGGCGCTCGCGACGTTGCTGTCGCGACTGAGCGGTGCCGACGACATCGCGATCGGCACGCCCGTCGCGGGCCGAGGCGAGGCTGCACTCGACGATCTCGTCGGTATGTTCGTCAACACGTTGGTGCTGCGGACCGAGGTCGACGGCGCCGAGTCGTTCGCCGATCTTATTGCCCGGGTTCGTGAGCGGGACCTGGCGGCCTACGAGCACACCGACGTACCGTTCGAGCGTCTCGTCGAGGTTCTCGACCCGGTGCGTTCCCAGGCGCGGCATCCGCTGTTCCAGGTGATGCTGTCGTTCCAGAACCTGGACTTCGTGGCGCTCGAACTGCAGGGGCTGTCCGTATCGGCTGTCGAGGCCGTCGCAGCGGCGGCAAAGTTCGACCTTCAGATGACCGTCACCGATTCGGTCGGTGCGGCCGGTGAGGCCGCCGGCTGGTCGGTCGAGCTGGTCTACGCGACGGATCTGTTCGACGAGCAGTCGATGTCGGCGTTCGGCGAGCGGTTCGAGCGGGTCCTGACGGCCGTGACGACCGATCCGTCGCACATCGTCGGAGACGTGAACCTGCTCGATTCCGTCGAGCGCGAACTGCTGTCCGAATGGTCGTCGGCCGGCACCGACCGTTCGGGTGACTCGGACGATGTGACCTTGGTGAGCATGTTCGAGGCGCAGGCTGCTCGGACCCCGGCTTCCGTCGCGGTGTCGTTCGGAGACGTCGCACTGACGTATTCGGACCTCGATACACGGTCGAATCTTCTTGCGCGGCACCTCGTGTCGCTGGGTGTGGGTCCGGAGTCGCTCGTGGCAGTGGCCCTGCCGCGGTCGGCCGACCTGGTGGTCGCGCTTCTCGCGGTGTCGAAGGCCGGCGGCGGATATCTGCCGGTGGACCCGTCGTACCCCGCCGAGCGGATCCAGTACATGGTCTCGGATGCGTCCCCGATCTGCGTGGTGGCCGACACGTCCGTGGAAATCCCGGTGGCCGACGATGTTCCGCGTGTGGATCTGGATGCGGTCGAGCTCTCGGAGTACGCAGGTACGCCGCTGACGGACGCGGACCGACTCGCACCGCTGCGGTCCGAGCACGTCGCCTACGTGATCTACACGTCGGGGTCGACCGGGCGTCCGAAGGGTGTGATGGTTCCGCACCGGAACGTGGTGCGGTTGTTCGTCAACACCGAGAACGACTACGGGTTCGGTGGCGACGACGTGTGGACGATGTTCCACTCGTACGCGTTCGACTTCTCGGTGTGGGAACTGTGGGGTCCGCTGCTGTACGGCGGACGTCTCGTCGTGGTCGACTTCCTCACGTCGCGGTCGCCGGACGTGTTCCACGCGCTCCTGGTGCGGAGCGAGTCACGGTGCTCAATCAGACGCCCTCGGCGTTCTACCAACTGGCGGAGGCGGATCGCCTCGCCGGCGCCGAGGTCGGCGAGCTCGCGTTGCGGTACGTGATCTTCGGCGGTGAGGCGCTGGAGCTGCGGCGCCTGGGGCCGTGGTTCGACCGACACGGCGACCGCATGCCACGGCTGGTCAACATGTACGGAATCACCGAGACGACGGTCCATGTCTCGTACCGCCCGCTCGACATCGAGACTGCGAGATCCGCGGCGAGCGTGATCGGTTCGCCGATCGCCGGTCTCGGTGTGTACGTGCTCGACGAGCGCCTGCAGCAGGTGCCGGTGGGCGTCGCAGGTGAGTTGTACGTATCGGGAGGCCAGCTGGCGCGAGGCTATCTGGGGCGCCCGGATCTGACCTCGGCACGGTTCGTCGCGAACCCGTTCGCGTCGGGCAAGGCCGCCGGATCGTTGCTGTACCGCACCGGTGACGTGGCGAAGTGGAACAGGACCGGGATCTCGAGTACCTGGGCCGCGCTGACGACCAGGTGAAGATCCGTGGCTTCCGGATCGAACTCGGTGAGATCGAGGCGGCGGTCCTGTCCGCGGACGCGGTGGCGCAGGCTGCGGTGATCGTGCGGGAGGACGTCCCGGGAGCGCTCTCGTTGGTGGCCTACGTGGTGCCGGCGTCGGAGGCGGTGATCGACGTCGACGAGCTCCGGGCAGTGGTGGCCGGATCGGTACCCGAGTACATGGTGCCGTCGGCGTTCGTCGTCCTCGACGCGATTCCGTTGACCGCCAACGGAAAGCTGGATCGGCGTGCCCTCCCGGCCCCGGCGGCGCAGACGGCGGTCTTCCGGGCTCCCGTGACGCCGGTGGAGCAGATCGTCGCCGGCGTTTTCGCCGACGTGCTCGGCGTGGACCGGGTGGGTCTGGACGACGACTTCTTCGGTCTCGGCGGCAACTCGTTGATCGCGACGCAGGTCGCCTCGCGCCTGGGTGCCGCGCTGGACGCCCAGGTGCCGGTGCGCGTGCTCTTCGAGGCGTCCACCGTCGGCACCCTTGCGGCCCGTGTGCAGACCCTGATCGGTGGCGGTGCTCGCGCGGCACTCGTGACGGGACCGCGTCCGGAGCAGATTCCGCTCGCGCTCGCTCAGCAGCGGATGTGGTTCCTGAACCGGTTCGAACCCGACTCCGCGGTGAACAACATCCCGGTCGTGATCCGGCTCTCGGGATCGTTGGATGTGCCGGCCATGCAGGCCGCCGTCCACGACGTGATCGGGCGGCACGAGTCGCTGCGCACGGTCTTCCCCGACGTCGACGGTGTGGGATCCCAGACGATCCTGCCGTCGGAGCGGGCGGTGGTCGATCTCGCGGTCGCGCCCGTGGCCGAGACCGACCTGGCGGAGCGGATCACGGAGCTCGCATCGGCCGGATTCGATCTGACCACGGATATTCCTCTGCGGGCCAGGCTGTTCCGGCTCGGGACCGATGATTACGTCCTGGTTTTCGTGGTGCACCACATTGCCGCGGACGGCTTCTCGATGTCGCCGCTGGCCCGCGACGTGATGGTCGCGTACGCGGCGCGCTCGGCGGGTGCGGCGCCCGGCTGGGCGCCGCTGGAGGTGCAGTACGCGGACTACACGCTGTGGCAGCGGGAGGTCCTCGGCTCCGAGGACGATCCTGAGTCGCTGGTCTCTCGCCAGGTCGCGTACTGGACCGACCGGCTCACCGGCCTGCCCGAGCAGTTGGATCTGCCGGCGGACCGCCCGCGCCCCGCCCAGGCGACCGGCGCCGGTGCGTCTTTCCGGATCGTGGTCGGTCCGGACGTGCGCACGGGCGTGGAGAAGGTGGCGCACGAGCACGGTGCGACCCCGTTCATGGTGGTGCACGCGGCACTCGCGGTTCTGCTGGCTCGGCTGAGCGGCACCTCCGACATCGCGATCGGCACCCCGGTCGCCGGTCGCGGTGACGCGGCGCTCGACGACCTCATCGGCATGTTCGTCGGCACCCTGGTTCTGCGATCCGAGGTGGACGGCGGCCAGTCGTTCGCCGAGCTGCTTGCGCAGGTTCGCTCGACCGATCTGGCGGCCTTCGAGCAGGCCGACCTGCCGTTCGAGCGGCTCGTCGAGATCCTCGATCCGGAACGCTCACAGGCGCGGCACCCGCTGTTCCAGGTGATGCTCGCATTCCAGAACCACGACCGGGGAACACCCGAGTTGGCCGGCCTGCGCGTCGCCGCCGTCGACTACGACGTCGCGACGGCCAAGTTCGACCTCCAGGTGACCGTCGAACCTGCCGAGGACGGCGGGTACTCGGTGGAGATGGCGTACGCGACGGACCTGTTCGACGAGGCGACCGTCGTGACGTTCGGCGAGCGGTTCGTGCGGGTGTTGAACACCGTGGCGGCCGATTCCTCGGTTGCAGTCGGCGATGTCGAGTTGCTCGACGACGTCGAGCACGAGTTGGTGTCGGAGTGGTCGTCGGCGGGCGCCGGCGCCGCTGTCGACGCGACGTTGGTGGAGCTGTTCGAGGCGCGGGCGGCTCGTGCCGCGGATGCCGTCGCCGTGTCCTTCGGTGACGAGCATGTGACGTACGCGCAGTTGGACACGCGCGCGAATCGTCTGGCCCGGCATCTGGTCTCGCTGGGGGTGGGTCCGGAGTCCCTGGTGGCGGTGGCGCTGCCGCGATCCGCGGATCTTGTGGTGGCGTTGCTGGCTGTGTTGAAGGCCGGTGGCGGTTATCTGCCCGTGGATCCGTCGTATCCCGCGGACCGGATCGAATTCATGTTGTCGGACGCGACGCCGGTGTGCGTGGTGACGGGCTCATCGGTGGATGTTCCTGTGGTCGAGGGTGTTCCGGTGGTCGTGCTGGATGACCTCGACCTGTCGGGCCATTCGGAATCGGCATTGTCGGATACGGAGCGGTCGGCGCCGTTGCGTCCCGAGCACGTGGCGTATGTGATCTACACGTCCGGGTCGACGGGGCGTCCGAAAGGCGTGATGGTGCCGCACTGGAACGTGGTGCGGTTGTTCGGGAACACCGAGGACGAGTACCGATTCGGTGCGAACGACGTGTGGACGATGTTCCATTCGTACGCGTTCGACTTCTCGGTGTGGGAGTTGTGGGTCCGCTGCTGTACGGCGGGCGTCTGGTCGTGGTGGACTACTTCACGTCGCGGTCACCGGATGCGTTCTACGAGTTGCTGATTCGTGAGCAGGTGACGGTGCTCAACCAGACTCCGTCGGCGTTCTACCAGTTGGTCGAGGCGGATCGCGCTGCGGCGGGGGATTTGTCGCTGCGGTACGTGATCTTCGGCGGCGAAGCTCTCGAGTTGCGCCGGTTGTCCGGGTGGTTCGATCGCCACGGTGATCGTGCGCCGCAACTGGTGAACATGTACGGCATCACCGAGACCACGGTGCACGTGTCGTACCGCCCGCTGGATGCGGAGTCGGTTCTCTCGTCGTCGAGTGTGATCGGTGCGCCGATTCGTGGGTTGGGCGTCTACGTCCTCGATGCGCGGTTGCGACCCGTGCCCGCGGGGGTTGCCGGCGAGCTGTACGTGTCGGGTGGTCAGTTGGCGCGTGGCTATCTCGGGCGGCCGGATCTGACGGCTGCTCGGTTCGTCGCGAATCCGTTTGCGGCTGATGGCGATGCGGGGTCACTGCTCTATCGCACGGGTGACGTGGCGCGGTGGGGTCGTGACGGGACCTCGAGTACCTGGGTCGTGCGGACGACCAGGTGAAGATTCGTGGTTTCCGGATCGAACTCGGCGAGATCGAGGCGGCGGTCCTGTCGGCGGACGTGGTGGCGCAGGCTGCGGTGATCGTGCGTGAGGACGTGCCGGGCTCGCTGTCGTTGGTGGCGTACGTGGCGCCGGTCTCGGGTGCGGCAGTCGACGTCGAGGCGTTGCGTGTCGTGGTGGCCGGACTGGTACCCGAGTACATGGTGCCGTCGGCGTTCGTGGTGCTCGACGCGATTCCGTTGACCGCGAACGGGAAGTTGGATCGTCGGGCGCTGCCGGCTCCGGCGGCGCGGACGGCGGTCTTCCGGGCACCCACGACGCTGCTCGAGCAGATCGTCGTATCCGTGTTCGCCGACGTCCTCGGTGTCGATCGGGTGGGTCTCGACGACGACTTCTTCGCCCTCGGCGGCAACTCGCTGCTCGCGACGCAGGTCGTGTCGCGTCTGGGTGCCGCGCTGGATACGCGTATCCCGGTGCGGGAGTTGTTCGAGGCGTCCACCGTCGAGTCCCTCGCGGCCCGGTTGACGGAGCAGTCCGGTGGCGGTCGTCAGGCGCTCGTGGCGCGGACCCGGCCGGACCGGATTCCGCTGTCGCTGGCGCAGCAGCGGATGTGGTTCCTCAACCGGTTCGACACCGAATCGACCGCGTACAACATCCCGATGGCGCTGCGACTCTCGGGCGACCTCGACGTGGCGGCGCTGGAACAGGCCATCGCCGACGTGACGGCCCGGCACGAGTCCCTGCGCACGGTGTTCCCGGCCACGGACGACGGCCCGCAGCAGGTGATCCTGCCTGCAGACCGGGCGGTGCGGGGCTCACGGCGGTCGACCTCGACCCGAGCGACGTCGTCGACCGTCTGCGTGGACTCGCCGCGACCCGCTTCGACGTGACGACCGACGTCCCGATCCGGGTGGAGCTGTACCGCGTGGGCGCGGGCGAGTTCGTGCTCGGCATGGTCGTCCACCACATCAGCGCGGACGGTGTGTCCCTCGCGCCGCTGACCCGGGACGTCATGACCGCGTACGCGGCTCGTGCTGCCGGTGACGCCCCGGACTGGGCGCCGCTGTCGGTGCAGTACGCGGACTACGCGCTGTGGCAGCGTGAGGTTCTCGGCGACGAGAACGATCCGGAATCGTTGGCGGCGCGGCAGCTCACGTACTGGAATGAGACGCTCGCCGAGTTGCCTGACCAGCTGAACCTGCCGACCGACCATCTCCGGCCCGCGGTGCAGTCGTTCCGTGGCGGACTGGTCGAATTCGACATCGACGCACCCACCCATCGGGGTCTGCGGGATCTCGCGCGCGAGCAGAACGCGACCCTCTTCATGGCCGTGCATTCCGCGTTCGCGGTGCTGCTGTCGAGGCTGTCGGGCAGCGACGACATCGCGGTCGGCACCCCGATCGCGGGCCGCGGCGAGGCTGCGCTCGACGACCTCGTCGGCATGTTCGTCAACACCCTGGTCTTCCGGACACGGATCGACGGTGGCCGCTCGTTCACCGAGACGCTCACTGCCGTCCGCGAGGGCGACCTGCAGGCGTTCGCGAACGCGGACGTGCCGTTCGAGCGGCTGGTCGAGGTCCTCAACCCGACGCGGTCCACTGCGCGGCACCCGCTGTTCCAGGTCGGGTTCTCGTTCCAGAACCACGACCGCGGCACCCTCGAGCTTCCGGGGCTGACGGTCGACACGGCCGAGGTGGAATCCGATGTGGCGCAGTTCGATCTGCACCTCATCATCGAGGACCGCTACGACGACGCCGGCGATCCGGTCGGCATGAAGGCGTCCATGACGTACGCGGTCGACCTGTTCGACGAGCCGACCGTCCGTTCGTTCGCGGACCGCTTCGCGCGGCTGCTCACCGCGGTCGTCGTCAAGCCGACGGTGGCGGTCGGTGACGTCGACCTGCTCGACGTCGACGAGCGCGTGCAGGTGCTGGCCGGATGGAATGCGACCGATCACATCGAGGCGTCGGCCACCCTGGTCGACCTGTTCGACGCGCAGGTCGCGGCCACCCCGGATGCCGTCGCGCTGGCGTCGGGCGAACAGCGCCTCACGTACGCGGAGTTCGACGCTCGCGTGAACCGCCTCGCCCGCCACCTCGTCGGGCGCGGTGTCGGGCCGGAATCCACAGTGGCTCTCGCGATCCGCCGATCGGTCGACCTGTTGGTCGGCATGTATGCGGTCGCGAAGACCGGCGGCGCCTACGTGCCGGTGGACCCGGACCAGCCGGCCGAGCGGACCGGCTACATCCTGGATGCGGCGCAGCCGGTGTGCGTTCTGACGACTGCCCGGGACGGCTTCACAGCCGCCTCGTGTCCGGTGGTCGAGATCGACACGCTCGACCTCGACGCGGTATCCGCCGACCCGATCGCGGACGCCGAACGCCGTGCACCGCTGCGGCCTGACAACACCGCGTACGTGATCTTCACGTCCGGTTCGACGGGCCGGCCCAAGGGCGTCGCCGTCCCGCACGGCGCGATCGTCAACCAGTTGCGCTGGATGCGTGCCGAGTATGAGCTGGGTGCATCGGACGCGGCACTGCTCAAGACCGCGGCCACGTTCGACCTGTCGGTGTGGGAGTTCTGGTCGATGACCACATGCGGTGGCCGCCTCGTCATCGCGACGCCGGACGGTCACCGGGATCCCGGCTACCTGCTGAAGGTGCTGCGCGCCGAGCAGGTGACCGCGTTCCACGTGGTGCCGTCGATGCTGTCGATGCTGCTGACCACCGCCGGCGGCCAGTTGCCGCCGTCGCTGCGGCACATCTTCGCCATCGGCGAGGCCCTGCCGGCGGCCACGGCGCAGGCGTTCCGGGAGCGGAACACCGCGGCACTGCACAACCTGTACGGCCCCACCGAGGCCGCGGTGTCGGTGACCCACCACGAGGTGACCGCCGCCGACACCACTGTGGTCCCGATCGGTGTGCCCGAGTGGAACACCCAGGTGTACGTGCTGGATTCGCGGCTGAGCCCGGTGCCGGCGGGCGTGACCGGCGAGCTGTACCTGGCCGGTGCGCAGTTGGCGCGCGGCTACTTCGGCCGGTCCGACCTGACCGCCGACCGGTTCGTCGCGAACCGGTGGGGCAGCGGCGAGCGGATGTACCGCACCGGTGACGTCGTCCGATGGACTGTCTCGGGGAACTCGAGTACGTCGCGCGGGCCGACTTCCAGGTCAAGGCGCGTGGCTTCCGCATCGAACTCGGTGAGATCGAGGCCGCGCTGCGGGAGTTGCCGGTGGTGGCAGCCGCCGCGGTCACCGCGCACAGCGACGACCGCACCGGTGACCGCCTGGTCGCCTACCTGGTGCCGACCGATGACGATCTCGACACCGAGCACGTCCGGGCGGAACTGTCGCGGACGCTGCCGTCGTACATGGTGCCGTCGGCGTTCGTGGCGCTGGAAGCGTTGCCGCTCAACGCGAACGGCAAGCTGGACCGCAAGGCACTCCCGGCGCCGGTGTTCGAGGCCCGGGACTTCCGGGCCGCGAGCACCCCGCTCGAGGAGATCGTCGCGGTGCGTTCGCGGACGTGCTCGGGGTGGAGCGGGTCGGTCTGGACGACGACTTCTTCGCACTCGGCGGAAACTCGCTGGTCGCGACGCAGTTGGTGGCGCGCCTCGGTACGGCGCTCGATACGCAGGTGCCGGTGCGCGTGGTGTTCGAGGACTCCACGGTGGCGGGAATCGCCGCCGCCGTGACCCCGCTCGTCGGCCGCGGCGCACGGGCCCCGCTCACGGCCCGGCCGCGCCCCGAGCGGGTTCCGCTGTCGCTCGCGCAGCAGCGGATGTGGACGCTGAACCAGGTGGATCGGGCCTCGGCCGCCTACAACATCCCGGTGGCGGTCCGGCTGTCGGGCGCGCTCGACGTCGCTGTCCTGCGGGACGCGGTCGCCGACGTGATCGCGCGGCACGAGGTGCTGCACACGATGTACCCGGACAGCGGCGACAACACCGACGGTCCGGTCCAGCAGCTGGTTCCGGTCGATCAGGCCGTGCCGCGGTTGGACCCGGTCGCTGTCACCGAGGCCGAGATCGTCGATCGGCTCACCGAGTTCGTCGGACGCGGCTTCGACGTCACGACCGAGGTGCCGGTGCGGGCCGCGCTGTTCGAGCTGGGTGCCGACGAGCGCGTGCTCGCGTTCGTGGCGCACCACATCAGCGCCGACGGTTTCTCGACGGGGCCGCTGATCCGGGACGTGATGCTCGCGTACGTGGCGCGGGTCGACGGCGGTGCGCCGCAGTGGCAGCCGCTGACCGTGCAGTACGCCGACTTCAGCCTGTGGCAGCGGGAGGTGCTCGGCGACGAGTCCGATCCGGACGCCACCGTCTCGCGTCAGATCGCGTACTGGGCGGACGCACTGAAGGACGCCCCCGAGCTGTCGGCGCTGCCGACGGACCGTCCGCGCCCGGCCCGGCCGTCGATGGCCGGTGCCACCGTCGACATCGACATCGATGCGGAACTCGCTGCGCGCGTCGAGAACACGGCTCGCGAGCAGGGGGCGACGACGTTCATGGTGTTCCATGCGGCGCTCGCGGTGCTGCTGTCGCGGCTCGGTGGTTCGAACGACGTCACGATCGGCACGCCGGTCGCGGGTCGCGGTGAGGCCGCGACGGGCGACCTGATCGGCATGTTCGTGAACACGCTGGCACTGCGGACCCGCGTCGAGCCGGCGTCGTCGTTCACGGACCTGTTGGCGCACGCGCGGACGCAGGATCTCGCCGCGTTCGGCAACGCCGACGTGCCGTTCGAGCAGGTGGTCGAGGCGGCCGGGTCCGGCGGTCCAGCGCGTACACGCCGCTGTTCCAGGTGATGCTGACGTTCCAGAACATGGACACCGGCAGGTTCGCGCTGCCGGGTCTCGAGGTGTCGGCGCTCGACCTGGGCGGCGACCAGGCCAAGTTCGACCTGCAGCTCACCGCGGTGGAGCAGTTCGGCGCCGACGGTGCCCTTACCGGCTTCCAGGCGATGTTCACGTACGCGACGGATCTGTTCGACCGGGACACGGTGGCCGCGTTCGGGGAACGGTTCGTGCGGATCCTCGACGCGGTGACCGGCGACCCGGCGATCGTGTCGCGGGCCATCGACGTCACCACCGACGCCGAGCGCGAGGCGCTCGCGCCGAAGAAGGAACTGACGGTCGAGGACCTACCCGAACTGGTGGCGGGCGCTGCCCGGGTCGCGCCCGACACGGTCGCGGTCTCGCACGGCGGCACCGACGTCACGTTCGGCGACCTGCACACCAAGATCGACACGACGGCGAAGGCGACGGGCGGCGCGCTCAAGCCCGAGGCGCTCATGACCGTGGCGCTGTCGGGTCTGCTGCCGGGAATCCTGCCGGCGCTGGGTGCGGAGGGCTACGGCGCGGTGATCGGCAAGATGATCGTCGACGCCGCGGCGCTGGCCGACGGTGCGGCGAGCACCGAGGGCGGAATCGAGTGATCGCGTTCGGATGAGGCCGGGGAGTCGATCGATCGGCTCCCCCGTGTCAGGCGGTCGAATTCGAGGTAGATGTCGGGAGGACGAAAACACATGGCGGCGAACAACGCTGGAGCCGGCGCGATGACGGTGGAGGACCTGCCCCGGTTGCTCGCCGGGGTGACCTCGGTCGAGCCCGAGCGAGTCGCACTCGTACTCGGCGACACGTCGGTCACGTACGCGCAGCTGAAGTCCGAGATCGAGACCCTCGATGCCGCGATGGGCGGGGTCCTCGGCATCGACTCGCTGGTTCCCGTCGTGCTCTCCAACCTCGTTCCCGGCCTGCTCGAGTCGGCCGAACACGGGGACTGCCGGGCGTGCTCGACCGACTGTTCGCGGACGCCGCCGAGGTCCTCGGCGACGGCGCGTCCGCGCCTGCGCCGATCGTCGACACGCTCGCGTCGCTCTTCGATCTCCAGGTTGCCGCCACCCCCGACGCGGTGGCTCTCGAGTTCGACGGCGAGTCCCTGACCTACGCCGAGTTCGACGCCCGCGCCAACCGTCTCGCCCGGCACCTGATCTCGCTCGGCGTCGGCCCGGATTCGATGGTGGGCCTGGGCATCCGCCGTTCGTTCGACCTCCTGGTCGGCATGTACGCGATCGTCAAGGCCGGCGGCGCGTACGTCCCGCTCGACCCCGACCACCCGGCCGACCGCCTCGGCTACGTGCTCGACATCGCCTGCCCGACCGTGATCCTCACGACCACCCGTGACGGGCTGACGGTCGACACCACGACGTCAGTCTCTCGATCGACACCCTGGACCTCGACGGACTGTCGGCCGACCCGGTCACCGACGACGACCGCCTCGCGCCGCTGTCGGAGGACAACGTCGCGTACGTCATCTTCACGTCCGGCTCCACGGGCCGCCCCAAGGGCGTGGCCGTCGGGCACGGTGCGATCGTCGCGAACCTGCGTTGGCGGCAGAGCATGTACCCGATGACCGCGGACGACGTGGTGCTGCAGAAGACGCCGTTCACGTTCGACGTGTCGGTGTGGGAGTTCTTCTGGCCGTTGCAGGCCGGTGCGCGCCTGGTGATCGCCGCCCCGGACGGGCACCGCGACCCGGCGTACCTCGCGCGGATCATGGTCGATCGTGGTGTGACCGTCGCGCACTTCGTGCCGTCGATGCTGTCGGTGTTCGTCGGCGAGCCGACCGCGACCACCGTCACCACCCTGCGCAACGTGTTCGCGTCGGGGGAGGCCCTGCCGCCGCAGACCGCCGCGCGGTTCCGTGACATCACTGACATCTCGACGACGGCCCTGCACAACCTGTACGGCCCCACCGAGGCCGCGGTCGACGTCACGTACCACGAGGCGACGGCCGCCGACACCGCGACGGTGCCGATCGGTCGCGCCGTGGCTGACACCGACCTGTACGTGCTCGACGAGGGCCTGCGCCGCACGCCGGTCGGCTCCGAGGGCGAGCTGTACCTCGCGGGCGTCCAGCTCGCGCGCGGCTATCTGCAGCGACCCGACCTGACGGCCGACCGGTTCGTCGCCGACCCGTACGGCGCGCCCGGCGACCGCATGTACCGCACCGGTGACCTCGTGAAGATCGGTGCCTCCGGCGAGCTGGAGTACTTGGGCCGCACCGACTTCCAGGTGAAGCTGCGCGGTCTGCGCATCGAACTCGGCGAGATCGAGTCGGCACTGCTCGACCACGCCGCGGTGTCGCAGTCCGTCGTGGTCGTGCATTCGGACCCCGATCTCGGCGACCACCTGGTGGCGTACGTCGTCACCGACGGCGGTGCGCCGGTCGACCGGGACGAACTCGCGTCGGCGGTGGGCGGGCGGTTGCCGGAGTACATGATTCCGTCGCTGTTCGTCGCGCTGGCCGAGTTCCCCTGAACGCCAGCGGCAAGCTCGACCGCAAGGCCCTTCCCGCGCCGGACTTCTCGTCGCTCGCCCGCGAGTACCGGGCCCCGAGCACGCCGACCGAGGAGATGCTCGCGGCGACGTTCGCCGAGGTCCTGGGCGCCGAGCGTATCGGCGTCGACGACGACTACTTCGCGCTCGGCGGCAACTCGCTCAGCGCCACTCGCGTCCTCGCGCGCATCAGCGCCGACCTCGGCATCCGTATCGATGTCCGCGACTTCTTCGACGCCTCGACCGTCGCGCAGCTTGCGGCGCTGGTCGACTCCCTCGTCGCCGCGGGTGGGGACACCCGCGCGCCGCTGGTCCCGCAGATCCGCCCGGAGACGGTGCCGCTGTCGCTCGCGCAGCAGCGGATGTGGTTCCTCAACCGGTTCGACACGGCGTCCGCGGTGAACAACATCGTCGTCGCGATCCGCCTGTCGGGCGCGCTGGACGTGGAAGCGCTGCGCGGCGCCGTCGCTGACGTCGTCGAGCGACACGAGGCCCTGCGCACCGTCTTCCCCGAGCGCGACGGCGCGGCGCACCAGGTGATCCTGCCGGCCGACGCGGCCGCCGTGGATCTCGACGCGGTACCGGTGGCCGAGTCCGACATCGCCGCCGTTGTCGCCGAGACGATCTCGCGCGGATTCGACGTCACCGCCGAGGTGCCGCTGCGGGTGCGCCTGCTCGCGGTCGCGCCCACCGAACACGTGCTGGTGGTCGTCGTCCACCACATCAGTGCCGACGGCTTCTCGATGGGCCCGCTGACCCGCGACATCGTCACCGCGTACGCCGCCCGGTCGGCCGGTGCCGCGCCGACGTGGGCACCGCTGGCGGTGCAGTACGCCGACTACGCGCTGTGGCAGCGCGAGGTCCTCGGCAGCGAGGACGACCCCGAGTCGCTCATCGCCCGACAGGTCGACTACTGGCGCGGCACGCTCGCAGACCTGCCCGATCGCCTCGACCTGCCGGCGGATCGTCCGCGACCGGCGGTGGCAACCGATGTCGGTGCGTCGTACCGGTTCTCGATCGACGCGGAGCTGTCCGCCCGACTCGACGCGGTCGCGCGGGAGCGCGGCGCGACCACGTTCATGGTGGTCCACGCGGCGCTGTCGGTGCTGCTGGCCCGGCTGAGCGGCACCTCGGACATCGCGATCGGCACCCCGGTCGCGGGCCGTGGTGAGGCCGCCCTCGACGACCTGATCGGCATGTTCGTCAACACGCTCGTCCTGCGTGCCGAGGTGCGCGGCGAGCGATCGTTCGCCGACCTGCTGACGGCGGTCCGGGCCACTGACCTCGAGGCGTTCGCCCACGCCGACGTGCCCTTCGAGCGTCTCGTCGAGGTCCTGAGCCCTGCGCGGTCCCAGGCGCGGCACCCGTTGTTCCAGGTGGTGCTCTCGTTCCAGAACATGGACCGGACCGAACTGGTGCTGGGCGACCTGACCGTCGCGGGCGTCGACTTCGACGCCGCCGTGGCGAAGTTCGACCTGGCGGTCACCCTGGCCGAGTCCGACTCCGGGACAGGTGGTCTGGAGGTCGACCTCACGTACGCGACCGACCTGTTCGACGAGTCGACGATGCGTTCGTTCGCCGACCGGTTCGTGCGTGTGCTGGCGGCCGTGGCCGCGGACACCGACGTGGTCGTCGGCGACATCGACATCCTCGACGCGGCCGAATCGTCCGCGCTGACCGCCGCGACCGACGGCGCCGGTCCGGATCCGGTGCTGCTGCCGCAGATCTTCGGGAACACCGCGAGCGCGAATCCGTCGACGGTCGCTCTCGTCTCGGGCGACGAGACGGTGACGTACCGCGATCTCGACGAGCGTTCGTCCCGGCTCGCGCGGGCCCTGATCGCGCGCGGCGCCGGGCCCGAGGACGTCGTCGCGATCGCGCTCACCCGTTCGATCGAATCCGTCGTCGCCGTGTGGGCCGTCGCGAAGACCGGTGCGGCGTTCGTGCCCGTCGACCCGAACTACCCGGCGGACCGGGTGGCGCACATGGTGTCGGATTCGCGCGCGGTCCTCGGCGTCACGCTCGCCGAGCACGCGTCGGTCCTGCCTGCCGCGCTGCCGTGGCTGGTGCTCGACGACGCTCAGGTGGCCGCGGAGACGGACGCGCTGTCGGCCGCTCCGGTGACCGACGCGGACCGGGCGCGCCCGCTGCGCGCCGCCGATGCCGCGTACGTCATCTACACCTCCGGGTCGACGGGTGTGCCGAAGGGTGTCGTCGTGACGCACACCGGTCTGGCCGCGTTCGCGGCCGAGCAGGTGGAGCGGTACGGCATCGAGTCGGTTTCACGGACAATGCATTTCGCGTCGCCGAGTTTCGACGCGTCGATCCTCGAGCTGCTGATGGCATTCGGTGCCGGGGCGACGATGGTGGTCGCGCCGACGTCGATCTACGGCGGCGTGGAGCTCGCCGAGCTGCTGCGGTTGCAGCGCGTCACCCACGCCTTCGTGACACCGGCGGCGCTGGCGTCGGTCGATCCGTCCGGCCTGGCCGCGCTCGGCGTGGTCGTGGTCGGCGGCGAGGCGTGCTCGGCCGACCTGGTGGCCCGATGGGCGACCGGTGGCCGGAAGATGTTCAACGCGTACGGTCCCACCGAGGCGACCGTGGCCTCCAACATCTCCGACGCCCTGGTGCCGGGCGAGGCCGTCACGATCGGCCGCGCGATCCGCGGCGCCACCGCGTACGTGCTCGACTCCCGCCTGCGGCCCGTTCCTGCGGGCGTGCCCGGCGAGCTGTACCTCGCCGGCACCGGTGTGGCGCGCGGCTACCTGGGTCGCCCCGCGCTCACCGCGGAGCGGTTCGTGGCGAACCCGTACGGGGAGCCCGGCTCCCGCCTGTACCGCACCGGCGACGTCGTCCGCGCGAGCGCCGACCGGGTGATCGAGTACGTCGGCCGCGCCGACGACCAGGTGAAGCTGCGCGGCTTCCGCATCGAACTCGGCGAGATCGAATCGGTCCTCGCCGCCCACGACGCTGTGGCCCAGGTGGCCGTGCTGGTGGTGCGCGAGCAGTTGGTGGCGTACGTCGTGGCGGCAGACGGTCGGTCGATCGACGCCGCGGAGCTCAGGGAGTTCGCGGGCCGCTCGCTCACGTCGTACATGGTGCCCGCCGCGGTGCTGGTGCTGGACCGTCTCCCGCTCACGGGCAGCGGCAAGCTCGACCGGAAGGCGTTGCCGGAACCGGAGTTCGAGGCCGCGGAGTTCCGGGCGCCCACCACCCCGGTGGAACAGGCGGTGGCGTCGGTGTTCGCCGACGTCCTCGGCGTCGAACGGGTCGGTCTCGACGACGACTTCTTCGCGCTCGGCGGCAACTCGCTCCTGGCGACGCAGGTGGCGGCACGACTCGGCGCCGCGCTGGACACCACGGTGCCGGTTCGCGCGCTGTTCGATGCGTCGACCGTCGCGGCCCTCGCGTCTCGCGTGTCCGCGTCGGCCGGAGACCGGGTGAAGGCACTCGTGGCCGGTCCTCGACCGGAGCGGATCCCGCTGTCGCTCGCGCAGCAGCGGATGTGGTTCCTGAACCGCTTCGAGCCGGAATCGGCGGTGAACAACGTCCCGCTGGCGATCCGGCTGTCGGGTGCGCTCGACGTCGAATCCCTCTCGGCGGCAATCGGCGACGTCCTCGACCGGCACGAGTCGCTGCGCACCGTGTTCCCCGAGATCGACGGCGTCGGCTACCAGGCGATCCGGTCCGTGTCCGACGTCGCGACCGTCGTGTCGGCGGAACCGGTCGCGGAAGCCGAGTTGCCGGGACGCATCGCGGAGCTGGTCACGGCCGGGTTCGACCTGGCCACGGACATCCCGGTGCGGGTGCGCCTGTTCGCCGTGTCGCCCATCGAGCACGTCCTGGTCCTGGTCGTGCATCACATTGCGGCCGACGGCTTCTCGATGGAGCCGCTGATCCGGGACGTGATGACGGCGTATGCGGCTCGTGTGGACGGCCGAGTTCCGGGATGGGCGCCGCTCCCGGTGCAGTACGCGGATTTCGCGCTGTGGCAGCGGGAAGTTCTGGGCTCGGAGGACGATCCGGGTTCGGCGATGTCGCAGCAGATCGCGTACTGGACCACCGCGCTGACGGGTCTGCCGGACCAGGTGGATCTGCCGTCGGATCGGCCGCGTCCGGCGGTGGCGTCGTATCGCGGTGCCCGGCACTCGGTCGCGGTTCCGGCAGAGTTGCGGTCGGCGATCGACGGGTTGGCGCGGGCTTGTGGTGTGACGCCGTTCATGGTGGTGCACGCGGCACTGTCGGTGCTGCTGGCGCGGCTGAGCGGCACCTCCGACATCGCGATCGGTACGCCGGTGGCGGGTCGTGGTGAGCGTGCGCTCGACGATGTGATCGGCATGTTCGTCAACACGTTGGTGCTGCGCGCGGAGGTGCCGGCGGGGGCGTCGTTCGAGGACGTGCTGGCGCAGGTGCGTGCCGCGGATCTCGACGCGTTCGCGCACGCGGACGTGCCGTTCGAGCGGTTGGTGGAGGCGCTCGATCCGGTGCGATCACAGGGTCGGCATCCGCTGTTCCAGGTGATGCTGACGTTCCAGAACCTGGGGCTCACCGAGTTCACGCTCGGGGACCTGGAGGTGTCGGATGTCGATTTCGATTCCGCCGCAGCAAAGTTCGATCTCCAGGTGACGGTCGTCGAGTCGAACACGGGGCTGACCATCGACGTCACTTACGCGACGGATCTGTTCGACGCGTCGACGATTCGATCGTTCGGCGAGCGCTACCTGCGGGTCCTGTCCGCCGTCACGGCCGCCCCCTCGGTCGTGATCGGTGACATCGAATTGCTCGACCGGGCCGAGCGGTCGCGGGTGCTCGAGGGCTGGAACGCGACCTCCCGTGCGGTGCCGGATGCGACGCTGGTCGATCTGTTCGAGGAGCAGGTCCTGCGGTCGCCGGACGCGACGGCGGTGGTGTTCGAAGGCGAGTCGGTGTCGTACGGAGAGTTCGCGTCGCGGGTGCATCGCACCGCACGGTGGTTGATCGCGGAGGGCGTGGGCCCGGATTCGCTCGTCGGTCTGGGGATGCGCCGTTCGGTGGATCTGCTGGTAGGCATGTACGCAGTGCTCGCCGCGGGCGGCGGGTACGTGCCGATCGATCCGGATCAGCCGGCCGAGCGCAACGGCTACATCCTGGAGACCGCGAATCCGGTACCGCTGCTCTCGACCTCGCGTGACACGACCGATCTGTCGGTGCCGACTCGGATGGTCGAGCTCGACACCGTCGATGTGTCCGGGTTCTCGGATGCTCCGCTGTCGGATGCGGATCGTGATGCAGCGCTGTGCGGTTCGAACACCGCGTACGTGATCTTCACGTCGGGTTCGACGGGGCGCCCGAAGGGCGTCGCGGTCGAGCATGCGGCGATCGTGAATCGTCTGGTGTGGATGCAGTCCGAGTACGGGCTGTCCGTGTCGGATGTCGTGTTGCAGAAGACGCCGTTCACGTTCGACGTGTCGGTGTGGGAGTTCTTCTGGCCGCTGCAGGTGGGTGCGCGCCTGGTGGTCGCGTTGCCGGACGGTCATCGTGATCCTGCCTATCTGGCGCGGGTGATGGTGGAGCAGTATGTGACGACGGCGCACTTCGTGCCGTCGATGCTGTCGGTGTTCGTGGCCGAGCCTGCGGCGCGGCGGGTCGATTCGCTTCGGCTGGTGTTCGCGTCGGGCGAGGCGCTGCCGGCCCGGACCGCGTCGCAGTTGCGTGATGTGGTGCCGGGCGCGGCATTGCACAACCTCTACGGTCCGACCGAGGCCGCGGTGGATGTGACGTTCCACGAGGTGACCGAGGCGGACGTGGTGTCGGTGCCGATCGGTGCGCCGGTGTGGAACACGCGGTTGTTCGTCCTCGATGAGCGCTTGCATCCGGTTCCCGTCGGTGTGCCGGGGGAGTTGTATCTCTCGGAGTACCCAGTTGGCGCGCGGGTACATCTCCCGTGCTGATCTGACGGCGGACCGGTTCGTGGCGAACCCCTTCGGAGTGGCCGGTGAGCGGATGTATCGCACCGGCGACCTCGTCAGGTGGACGGTCGGGGCGAGCGCAGCGACGGGGATGTCACTTCCGGTGAGCTGGAGTACATCGGGCGCACGGACTTCCAGGTGAAGCTGCGTGGTCTGCGCATCGAGCTGGGCGAGATCGAGACGGCGCTGCTGGCGCTGCCGGAGATCACACAGTCGGTGGTGCTGGTGCGAGGCGATCAGCTGGTCGCCGTATGCGGTGCCGTCGGCCGGACTGACGGTCGACGAGCGTTCGGTGAAGACGGCACTGGCGGCGTCGTTGGCGTCGTACATGGTGCCGGCGGTGTTCGTGGTGCTGGACGAGTTCCCGTTGAACGCGTCGGCAAGTTGGACCGGAAAGCGCTGCCGGAGCCGGTGTTCGGGGCCAAGGCTTTCCGGATGCCGACGACGCCGGTGGCGGAGATGGTCGCGGGCGTGTTCGCCGAGGTGCTCGATCTCGAGCGGTTGGTCTGGACGACGACTTCTTCGCCCTGGGCGGCAACTCGCTGGTCGCGACGCAGGTGGTCTCGCGTCTGGGCGCGGCCCTGAACACTCAGGTGCCGGTGCGGGTGCTGTTCGAGGCGTCGACGGTCGAGGCGCTGGCGGCGCAGGTTCAGGTGCTGGCCGGTGCGGGTGCGCGGAAGGCGTTGGCCGCGGGGCTGCGGCCGGAGCGAATTCCGTTGTCGCTGGCTCAGCAGCGCATGTGGTCTCCTCAGCCGCCTCGATCCCGAGTCGGCGGCGTACAACATCCCTCTCGCGATGCAGCTCACGGGCGCGCTCGACACCGAGGCCCTGCGGGCCGCCCTGCGGGATGTGTTGGTGCGGCACGAATCGCTGCGCACGTACTACCCGGAGGACGCGGCCGGCCCGCGCCAGATGATCCTCCCCGTCGAACGAGTCGACGTGGACGTCGCGCCGGTCGTCGTCGAGAACGAGGGCGATCTGCACGCACGGGTGACGGACATGCTCGGCCGCGGCTTCGACGTCACCGCCGGAGTTCCGTTGCGCGCCGCACTGTTCCGGTTCTCGGACGAGGTCCACGTGTTCGCGTTCGTGGCGCACCACATCAGTGCGGACGGCGTCTCGATGGCGCCCATGGCGCGGGACCTGATGACGGCCTACGCCGCACGCAGTCAGGGGCAGGTCCCGCAGTGGACGCCGCTCGCGGTGCAGTACCCCGACTACTCGCTGTGGCAGCACGACGTCCTCGGCTCGGCCGACGAGGCGGGCACCGTCGCCGCCGAGCAGCTCGCGTTCTGGGTCCGCGCCCTGTCCGGTGCGCCCGACCTCGTCGAGCTCCCCACCGACCGCCCGCGTCCGCCGGTGCAGTCCATGCGGGGCGCCGAGATCGGATTCACGATCCGGCAGGTCTGCACGCCACACTCGAATCGATTGCGCGGGAGCATGGTTCGTCGCTGTTCATGGTCGCGCACGGTGCGTTGGCGGTGCTGCTGGCCCGACTCGCCGGCACCTGGGACGTCACCGTCGGCACCCCGATCGCGGGGCGTGGCGACGCTGCCCTCGACGACCTGATCGGCATGTTCGTCAACACACTGGCGCTGCGCACCGAGCTGACGTCGTCGATGACGTTCGCCGAGGTCGTGGCGCGGGCACGGGAGACGGACCTGTCGGCGTTCGCCCACGCGGACGTGCCGTTCGAGCGGGTGGTCGAGGCTGTCGCACCGGCACGCTCGACGGCACGGCATCCGCTGTTCCAGACGGTGCTGTCGTTCCAGAACCAGCAGCAGGCGGCGCTCGAGCTGCCTGGGCTGACGGTCGACGGCGTCCCGGGTGTCGAGCCCGCGGCGAAGTTCGACCTCCAGTTCACGCTGGTTCCGATGCCGTCCGGTGAGCTCGAGGCGCTGCTCACGTACGCCACCGACCTGTTCGACGAGTCGACGGCGCACCTGATCGGACAGCGCTTCGTGCGGGTCCTCCAGGCCGTCGCCGCCGATGCGTCGACGGTGGTGGGCGACATCGAGATCGCGTCCGACGAGGAACTCGCTCAGCTGCTGGGCGGGTCGGCGTCCGCGCGTCCGAGGGCCGATGCCACCGACACGGTCGTGCCGAGCGACAGCACGGTGCCGCAGGTGCTGGCCGCGGTGGTCGAGGCGGATCCCGAGGCCCTCGCCGTCTCCGACGACGGGGAGGAGACCACCTACAGCGAGCTCGCCGCCCGGGCCGCGCGTCTGGCCCGGGTACTGATCGCCGAGGGCGTCGGCCCCGGCCACCGGGTCCCGGTCGCCCTGCCGCGGTCCGTCGACGCGGTGGTCGCGGCGTGGGCGGTGCTCGAGTCCGGTGCGGCGCTCACCCCGGTCGATCTCGGGGACGTGAGCGTGGACGCAGGGACGGATCCGGCTGACTTGTCCATGAAGGTGGGCATCACGACGTCGGCGCATCTCGAGGCGCTGCCCGACACGGTGGAGTGGATCGTGCTCGACGATGAACATGCCCGCGTCGACGCGCAGTCCGGACGGCCCGTCACGTACGCGGAACGGATCCGACGCCTCGCGCCCGAGGATCCCGCCGTGGTCGCGGCGGACGGCACACTCGCGCTCACCCACGGCCACGTCGTGGCGCTCGCCGAGCGTGACCGCGAGCGGTACGGCATCACCTACGAATCGCGAACGGTGTGCACCGAGCCCGTGACCAGCGTGTGGGCCGTGGTGGAGCTGCTCGTGGCCGCGACCGCGGGTGCCGTGACGGTCGTCACCGAGCTACCGGACGGTAACGCCACCGAGGTTCTGGCCGACGAATGGGTGACCCACGCCTTCATGTCGGAGGCCCGCGCGCAGGACCTCGATGCGGACGAACTCGAAGATCTCGAGGTTCTGGTGCTGACCGGCGGACGACCCGCGGGAGAGCTGCCGGACATCCGTCGGGTTGTTGCCGACGCGGAGGCGTGGTCGGTGTGAGGCGATAATGATGGTTTGTTTGCCCGGCGATGTAGGTGTGAGGGAAAGAGTCACTGTGGTGCGTTGTGAATTGCCGACGAGTGGTACGCGAGGTGTTCAGGACGCATGAGCGAGCGGAGTCGGGAGCTGAGCGGCGCGGAGGACACGGGCAGTAGCGAGGGCAAGCGGGCGAGGCGTCCGCGGCCCGAGCGCAGGGAGCGTCCGGCTCGCCGGATCCGCTCCCGCTCGACCACATCGCCGCAACTCCTGGCGGCCGCCGTCGAACGTGACCCGGCGGCCACCGCGCTGGTGTGCGGCGACCGCACCCGCTCGTACGAGGACCTCGACGCGTGGTCCTCGCGACTCGCCCGCGTCCTGATCGAACGGGGCGTCGGCCCCGGCGATCTCGTCGCCGTCGCCGTGCCCCGTTCCATCGAGTCGGTGTCGTCGGTGTGGGGTGTCGCGAAGTCGGGCGCCGCGTTCGTGCCCGTCGACCCGAACTACCCGGCCGATCGCGTGGCCCACATGGTGACCGATTCCGGTGTCGTCGTGGGCCTGACGACCGCCGAGGCGCGGGACTCGCTCCCGGACACCGTCGAATGGCTCGTCCTTGGCGACGATTTCGACCGACTCCTCGGCGAGCGCTCCACGGACCCGATCACGTTCGCCGACCGCACCCGGACGCTGACGGACGCCGACCCGGCGTACGTGATCTACACCTCCGGATCGACCGGCAAGCCCAAGGGCGTCGTTGTCACGCAGGCCGGTCTGGGCGACTTCTGCGCCGAGCAGGTCCGGCGGTACCAGCTCACCCCACAGTCCCGGACGCTGCACTTCGCGTCGCCGAGCTTCGACGCGTCCGTGCTCGAACTGCTCCTCGCGATCGGTGCCGGGTCGACGATGGTGATCGCGCCGCCCACGGTCTACGGCGGTGACGACCTCGCCGAACTCGTTGCGACGCAACGCGTCACCCACGGCTTCGTGACGCCGGCCGCGCTCGCCTCCGTCGATCCGGCGGGACTCGACACCTTCTGCGACGTCGTCGTCGGGGGCGAGGCGTGCCCGCCCGACCTCGTCACGCGCTGGGCCGCACCGGGCCGCCGCTTCTTCAACGGCTACGGGCCCACCGAAACCACGATCATGACGGCGATCTCGGATCCGCTCTCGCCCGGCGAGCCCATCACGATCGGCGGTCCCACCCAGGGCATGTCGCTGGTGGTGCTCGACGATCGCCTGCGCCCGACCCCGGTCGGCGTGGCCGGCGAACTGTACGCGTTCGGCCCGGGTGTCGCCCGCGGCTACCACGACCGGTTCGCTCTCACCGCCGAGCGATTCGTCGCATGCCCGTTCGGGGAGCCCGGACAGCGCATGTACCGCACCGGTGACGTGGTGCGGTGGAACACGAATCAGCAGATCGAGTACGTCGGACGCTCCGACTTCCAGGTCAAGATCCGAGGCTTCCGCATCGAGCTCGGCGAGATCGACACCGCGCTCGCGGCGCACGACGACGTCGACTTCGCGGCGACCGTCGCCCACGAATCAGCCATGGGGAGCAAGGTTCTCGTCGCTTATGTGCGTCCGGTCGCCGGCCGTTGCATCGACACGGCGGCGCTGACCGAGTTCGTCGGGCGCAGCCTGCCGCGGCACATGGTGCCGGCGACGATCATGGTGCTGGACGAGATCCCGCTGACACCGGTCGGCAAGCTGGACCGTCAGGCGTTGCCGGCGCCGGTGTTCGAGGCCAAGGAGTTCCGGGCGCCCACCACCGCGACGGAGGAACTCGTCGCGTCCGTGTTCGCCGACGTCCTCGACACCCCGCGAGTGGGACTGGACGACGACTTCTTCGAACTCGGCGGCAACTCGCTGATCGCGACCCAGGTCGTCTCACGCCTGTCCGCGGCCGTCGACGCACAGATCCCCGTCCGCGCGGTGTTCGAGTCGTCCACCGTCGAGGCGCTCGCCGCGCAGGTGTCCGTCGCGGCCGGCGGCGGGGCTCGAAAGCCGCTCGTCGCCGGTCCGCGACCGGAGCGGATCCCGCTGTCGCTGGCGCAGCAGCGCCTCTGGTTCCTGAACCGGTTCGATCCGGAATCGTCCGCGTACAACATCCCGCTGGTGCTGCGGCTGTCCGGCGGACTCGACGTGAATGCCCTGCGGACCGCGATTGCCGACGTCGTCGACCGACACGAAGTGCTGCGGACGATCTACCCGACAGTCGACGGCGTGTGCTTCCAACAGGTCCTCGACACCGACGTGGACCTTCCCGACCTTCGAGCCGTGCAGGTGTCCGAGGACGAGATGCCCGGCCGGATCGCCGGGTGGGTTCGCGCGCCCTTCGACGTGGCGTCGGAGGTGCCTCTGCGGGCACGCTCTGTACCGAATCCTGGAGGACCAGTACGTTCTCGCCGTCGTCGTGCACCACATTGCCGGTGACGGCTTCTCGACGGGACCGCTGGCCCGAGACGTGATGTTCGCCTACGCCGCCCGGCGAGAGGGCGCCGCGCCGACGTGGGCTCCGCTGGCGGTCCAGTACGCCGACTACGCGCTGTGGCAGCGTGAGGTGCTCGGCTCCGACGAGGACCCCGACAGCGTCCTGTCGCGTCAGATCGCTTACTGGACGGCGACACTCGACGGTCTGACCGATGTCTCGACCTCCCGCTCGACCGCCCGCGCCCCGCTGTGGCGTCCGGTCGCGGCGCGACCTGCTCACTGCGTCTCGACGCCGACGTGCATGCAGGCGTGGAGGAGCTCGCGCGTTCCTCCGGGGCGACGCCGTTCATGGTCGTGCATGCCGCGCTGGCGGTGCTGATGTCGCGGTTCACCGGCGCCCGTGACATCGCGATCGGAACTCCGGTGGCGGGCCGCGGCGAGGCCGCACTCGACGACCTGATCGGCATGTTCGTCGGTACCCTCGTTCTGCGCTCGGCAGTCGACGACGATGTCACCTTCGCGGATTTCCTCCGTGCGGTGCGGACCGTGGATCTCGCTGCGTTCGAACATGCGGACCTGCCGTTCGAGCGGCTCGTGGAGGCGGTGGATCCGGTTCGCTCGCAGGCATATTCGCCGCTCTTCCAGGTGAGTCTGGCCTTCCAGAATCTTGGTCGGACAGGGTTCTCCCTCGACGGGCTGACCATCGAGGGGGTCGACGTTTCCCTCGTCGGCACCCAGTTCGATCTCGACTTCGTGTGTGTCGACCACCACGATCCCGACGGTGGGGCCGCCGGGATCGACGTCCATCTGACGTATGCGACCGACCTCTTCGATGCGTCGACCGCCGCCAGGCTGCTCGATGCCCTGGTGCGGCTCGTCGCGGATGCGGTTGCGCGGCCGGACGCGGTGCTCGGCGGGCTCGAGCTCGACGATCCGCGGGAGCGTCGAGCGCTCACCGCCGTGTCGACTACCACCGTGCACGACGTCGAGCCCGCGACTCTGGTGGACCTGCTGGACGCGCAGGTTGCTGCGCGCCCGGACATCATGGCGGTGTCGTTCGAGGGACATTCGCTCACCTACGGCGAGTTCGATGCGCGCGTCAATCGCCTGGCGCGCTTCCTGATCGAGCAGGGCGTCGGGGCCGAGAGCCTCGTCGGACTCGCACTCGAACGGTCCTTCGAGATGCTGCGTGGGGATGTACGCGATCGTCAAGGCGGGCGGTGCGTATGTGCCGATCGACCCGGAACACCCGTCCGATCGCATTGCCTACGTCCTGGATTCCGCTGCACCGCAGCTGATTCTGACAACCGGTGCGCACGCTGCCGTGCTGCCCGACGACGTTCGGTGCATCGACCTGGACGGCCTGGTGCTCGACGGTTACGACGATGCCCCGGTGGTCGACGCGGACCGACTGCGCCCGCTGCGCACCGAGAACACCGCATACGTCATCTACACCTCGGGTTCGACGGGCCGGCCCAAGGGCGTGTCCGTCAGCCATGCCGCGATCGTCAACCAGCTGCGCTGGCTGGCCGACGAATACCGCGTGACGTCCGACGACCGGATCATGCAGCGTGCGCCGTTCACGTTCGACGTGTCGGTGTGGGAGTGCTTCCTGCCGCTCGCAGTCGGTGCGCACCTTGTGATCACCCGGCCCGGGGGCACCGCGAACTCGACTACCTCGCGTCCGTCATGCGCGAATACCGCATCAGCGTGGCCGAATTCGTGCCCTCCGTGCTGGCAGCGTTCTTGGCCCAGGGGGAGGGGGACGCGCTGTCGACGCTGCGGCACCTGTTCGCCGGTGGCGAGGAGCTGACCGCCGACCTCGCCGAGGAGGTCCGTGCCCACTGCGTGGGTGCGCTGCACAACACCTACGGGCCCACCGAGGCGGCGATCACCACTACGTTCCACGAGCTCTCGGGTCCGGTGGGCGCGAGCGTGCCGATCGGGCGCCCGGTGTGGAACACGCAGGCGTACGTTCTCGATTCACGGCTTCGATCGGTGCCGGTGGGTGTCGCCGGGGAGCTGTATCTGGCCGGTGACCAGTTGGCGCGCGGCTACCACCGGCGGGCCGACCTGACGTCCGATCGCTTCGTCGCGAACCCGTTCGACACCGGGCGGCGCATGTACCGCACCGGCGACTTAGTTCGTTGGAACAACGACGGTGACCTGGTCTATCTGGGCCGCACCGATTTCCAGGTCAAGATCCGGGGTCTGCGCATCGAGCTCGGCGAGATCGAATCCGTGCTGCTGTCGCAGTCGGGCGTCGGGCAGGCCGCCGTGGTGGCCACCGACGACCGTCTCGTCGGGTACGTGGTCGCGGACCCCGCCGCCGGTCGACTCGACGCCGCTGAGCTACGCAGTGCGACAGCGCAATCGTTGCCGTCGTACATGGTCCCAGCCGTCGTGGTCGTACTCGACGAGTTCCCGCTCAGCTCTGCGGGCAAACTGGACCGGAAGGCGCTTCCGGCGCCGGTGTTCGAGTCGAAGACGTTCCGCGAGCCTTCCACCCCGGCCGAGCGTGCCGTTGCCGAGGTGTTCGCAGACGTGCTCGGTCTCGACGCCGTGGGCCTCGACGACGACTTCTTCGATCTCGGCGGCAACTCGCTCGTCGCGACGCAGGTCGTCTCCCGACTTGGGCCGCTGTCGATGCGCGGGTCCCGGTACGCGTCATCTTCGAGGCCTCGACGGTCGAGGAGTTGGCGCAACGTCTGCCGGCGTTGTCCGTGACCGGCGGGCGACGAGTGCCGCTCGCGCCGCAGACTCGCCCGGACCGGATTCCGCTCTCGCTTGCGCAACAGCGGATGTGGTTCCTGAGCCGCCTCGACCCCGACTCGGCGGTCAACAACGTGCCGATCGTGATCCGGCTGTCGGGCGCACTCGACGTCGACGCCTTCCGTGCCGCGATGATCGACGTAGTCGAACGGCACGAGTCGCTACGCACCCGCTATCCCGAGGTCGACGGTGTCGGATACCAGACGATTCTGCCCGCGGAGGACGCGGTGGAACTGCGCGTCGAGCGCGTGGCCGCCTCGGCTCTGACCGACCGCCTCGCCGAACTGCTCGCCACCGGCTTCGACGTCACCACGGCAGTGCCGGTCCGCGCGTCTCTGCTGCAACTGTCGGACACCGAGTACGTGCTGGTGCTCGTGGTGCACCACATTGCGGCGGACGGCTTCTCGATGGGTCCGCTGACGCGGGACATCATGACCGCGTATCTGGCGCGGTCGTCGGGATCCGCGCCGGCGTGGGCGCCGCTGCCGCTGCAGTACGCCGACTACGCGCTGTGGCAGCGCGACGTTCTCGGCTCGGAGGACGATCCCGAGTCGCTGATCTCGCGGCAGATCGGCTACTGGCGCGATACGCTCGCCGGGCTGCCCGACCAGCTCGATCTGCCATCGGATCGGCCGAGGCCCGCGGTGGCGTCGAATCGTGGTGGCCAGCACGACTTCTCGATCGACGCGGACCTCGCCTCTGCGATCGACAGCCTTGCGCGTTCCCACGGGGCGACGCCCTTCATGGTCGTCCACGCCGCGCTGGCGGTGCTGCTCGCGCGACTGAGTGGCACCACCGACATCGCCGTCGGCACGGCGGTCGCGGGTCGCGGTGAGTCGGCACTCGACGATCTGGTCGGCATGTTCGTCAACACGCTGGTGTTGCGCACCGAGGTAGACGGCGGGCAGTCCTTCGAGGCGTTGCTCGCGCGGGTTCGTACGTCGGATCTTGCCGCGTTCGAGCACGCGGACGTGCCGTTCGAGCGACTGGTCGAGGTCCTCGACCCGGAGCGTTCACAGGCCCGGCACCCGCTGTTCCAAGTGGCGCTGTCCTTCCAGGGCGTCGATCAGTCGTCGCTCGAGTTGCCGGGTCTGGTCGTCTCCGGTGTGGACTTCGACATCGCGACAGCCAAGTTCGACCTGCAGGTAACGGTCACCGACACGGCCGGATCGGACTCGCGCCGCGGTGGCATGACGGTGACCCTGGCCTACGCGACGGACCTGTTCGACGAGTCGACGATGCGGCGCTTCGGTGAGCGGTTCGTGCGTGTCCTGGAATCGGTGGCCGCGGACGCCTCGCTGCCCACGGGTGACATCGTGCTGCTCGACGACGCCGAGACCGCTCGGCTGACCGCAGTCGCCGGCGGCGATGTGCGCAGCGTGCAGACGCTCGCGGAGATCCTCACCCGTGGCCGGGCATCGGACCCGTCGGCGCCTGCAGTCACCTGCGCCGGCACGACGCTGACCTACCGGGAACTCGACGAGCGGTCGAGCGCGCTGGCGCGTGAGCTGATCAGTCGAGGCGTGGGGCCGGAAAGTATTGTCGCGCTGTCGTTCCCGCGCTCGTGGGAGATGGTGTTGTGCGTGTGGGCGGTGGCGAAGGCCGGTGCCGCGTTCGTACCCGTCGATCCGACCTACCCGGAGGATCGCATCGAGCACATGGTGACCGATTCCGCTGCGGTGCTGGGCATCGCGGCGCCGGACGCGATCCCCGGGCTGCCCACCGTGGTGTCGTGGTGGGACGTCGCCGCCCTCGAAGCAGCGGCGGCACAGGCATCGCGTTCGGTCGCGCCGGTCGGTGACGGCGACCGCACCAGCCCACTGCACGTCGACCACGCGGCCTACGTGATCTACACGTCGGGTTCGACCGGGCGCCCAAGGGCGTCACCGTCACACATCGGGGTCTGTCGGGTCTGCTCGATCAGTCGGTCGACCTCTATTCGGTGACCGCGGCGGACCGCGTGCTGCATGTGTGCTCGCCGAGTTTCGACCCTTCGGTGTTCGAATGGATGCTCGCGGCCTCGGTCGGAGCCGAACTCGTCGTCGTCCCGCCGTCGATTCTCGGTGGCGCGGAATTGCACTCGCTGCTCGCCGAGTCACGGGTGACGGTTGCGATCATCACCCCGGCCGTTCTCGGCTCGCTGGATTCGGAAGGTCTCGACGACCTACGGCTCGTGTCGGTCGGTGGCGACGCGTCCACGTCCGAGCTGGTCGGACGGTGGGCCCCGGAGCGTCAGTTCTTCAACGCGTACGGACCGACCGAGACCACGATCATCTCGACTCGCTGTGAACTGTTCGCCGGCGAGCCGATCACGATCGGTGGACCCACCCCGGGCGTCGGTGCGCTGATCCTCGACACCCGACTGCGGCCCGTCCCGGTCGGCGTCACAGGTGAGCTCTATCTGTCGGGCGACGCGCTCGCCCGGGCTACCGCGGTCGCCCCGCCCTGACCGCGGATCGCTTCGTCGCCAATCCGTTCGGCGGTGCCGGCGAGCGGATGTACCGCACCGGCGACGTCGTCCGGTGGACCGCGTCGGCGAGCGAAGCGACGGGGATGTCACCGATCTGTCGATCGAATACGTGGGTCGTTCGGACTTCCAGGTCAAGGTACGCGGCTTCCGGATCGAGCTCGGCGAGATCGACGCGGCACTGACCTCCCATCCGGGCGTCTCGTTCGCCGCCACCGTGGGCCATCCGATGCCGTCGGGGCAGACCGCGCTCGTCGCGTATGTCCTCGCCCAGGCCGGTGTGGACGCCGCGGCGATCACGGCGCACGTCGCGTCGCAGTTGCCCTCGTACATGGTGCCCGCGTCCGTAGTGGTGCTGGACGAGGTCCCGCTGACGGCCGTCGGCAAACTGGACCGCGCCGCGCTGCCCGAGCCCATCTTCGAGACCAAGGAGTTCCGCGCGCCGTCGACGCCGACCGAAGAGATCGTCGCGTCGGTGTTCGCGGACGTCCTCGGCCTCGAGCGGGTGGGACTCGACGACGACTTCTTCGATCTCGGTGGCAACTCGCTGATCGCGACGCAGGTCGTCGCGAGGTTGGGGGCGGCCTTCGATACGCGGGTGCCGGTCCGGGAGTTGTTCGACGCATCCGAGGTCCGGGCACTCGCGGTGCGGGTCGAGGCGCTCGCGGGGGTCGGACACGTCGCCCTCGTCGCCGCTGAACGGCCGGAACGGATTCCGTTGTCGCTGGCGCAGCAGCGGATGTGGTTCCTCAATCGCCTCGAGCCTGACTCCGCGGTGAACAACATCCCGGTCGCGGTTCGGCTGTCCGGCGACCTGGACGTGGCCGCACTGCGGGCCGCCGTGCTCGACCTGATCGCGCGGCACGAATCGCTGCGCACCGTCTACCCCGATGTGTCCGGCGTCGGGCAGCAGGTGATCCTGCCGGTCGGTGAGGCCCTGCCCGGCGTCGACCTTCGAGCCGGTCGCCGTCCGCGCCGATGACGTCGCCGCACGTGTCGTGGGCGTCGCGACGAGCCGGTTCGACGTCTCGGACGAGGTGCCGTTGAGGGTGCGCCTGTTCGCGGTGTCGCCGACCGAGCACGTCCTCGCGCTGTCCGTTCACCACATCGCCGCCGATGGTGTGTCGATGGGCCCGCTGGTCCGCGATGTCATCACCGCGTACACGGCCCGCGCCGCGGGGGCTTCGCCGCAGTGGGCGCCGCTGCCCGTCCAGTACGCGGACTACGCGCTGTGGCAGCGCCGAGTCCTGGGTGCCGAGACCGATCCGCAGTCGCTGCTCTCCCGCCAGATCGCCTTCTGGCAGGAGCGACTGGCCGGAATCCCGGACCAGCTCGACCTGCCCACGGACCATCCGCGACCGGCGCACCAGTCGTACGCGGGCGCGACGATCGGTGCCGAGGTGGACGCGGCGACGCACCGGGCGCTGGTCGAACTCGGCCGGGTCCAGGGCGCGAGCCCGTTCATGGTCATGCACGCGGCACTCGCGGTCCTGCTGGCCCGACTGTCCCGGTCCGACGACATCGTCGTCGGCACGCCCATCGCGGGCCGCGGCGATGCCGCACTCGACGACCTGGTCGGCATGTTCGTGAACACGCTCGCCCTGCGGGCGCAGATCGATCCGACCGAGCCCTTCGCCGACCTGCTCGCCCGGGTACGTGCGGCCGACCTCGACGCCTTCGCCAACGACGATGTGCCGTTCGAGCGTCTGGTGGAGGTCCTCAACCCGGTGCGCTCGACGTCACGGCACCCGCTCTTCCAGGTCGGGTTCTCCTTCCAGAACATGCGGGTCGATGCGCTCGCCCTTCCCGGACTCGAGGTCGCGCCGCTCGACATCGACCTCGACCTCGCGAAGTTCGACCTGCACGCGACGATCGTCGACAACACGGACGACGAGGGGAACCCGGCCGAGTTCGCGGTCAACTTCACGTACGCGACCGATCTCTTCACCGAGGAGACCGTGCGGCGGATCGCGCAGATGTACGTGCGGATCCTGCGCGCCGTGGTCGCCGACCCGTCCACACCCGTCGGCGACCTCGACATGATCGATCCGGTCGAACGCGATCGCGCACTGACCGAGTGGAACGCGACGGACCACCCGCTCGACGTGGGCGCGACGCTCGTCGATCTGTTCGACGCGAGTGTCGCAGCGGCACCACACGCGCCCGCGCTGGTGGCCGAGACCGAGCGCCTGACCTACGTCGAGTTCGACACCCGGGTCAATCGCCTCGCACGCCGCCTGATCGCGATGGGCGTCGGACCCGAGACCCGGGTCGCGCTCGCGATGCGCCGGTCCGTCGAGTTGCTCGTCGGGATGTACGCCGTCGCGAAGGCCGGCGGCGCCTACGTGCCGATCGACCCGGATCATCCCGCCGACCGCACCGGGTACATCCTCGAGACCGTGCAGCCGGTCTGCGTATTGACCACGGCACGAGACGGTTTCGCGACCGACGAGCGCACGCCGGTGCTGCACGTCGAAACCTTCGACGGCAGCCGGTTCGCGGACGGGCCAATCGCGGACCACGAACGCACCGCGCCGCTGCGAGCCGCCAACACCGCGTACGTGATTTTTACGTCGGGTTCGACGGGGCGCCCGAAGGGCGTCGCCGTCAGCCACTCGGCCGTCGTCAACCAGCTCGAATGGAAGCGGGCCGAGTACGGCCTGGACGCGTCCGACGCGGCCCTCCTCAAGACCGCGGCGACGTTCGACCTGTCGGTGTGGGAGTTCTGGTCCGCGCTGACGTCGGGCGGACGACTCGTCGTCGCGACCGCGGACGGGCACCGCGACCCCGGCTACCTCAACGCGCTGATGCGTCGCGAGCAGGTGACGACCCTGCACGTGGTGCCGTCGATGCTGCAGGCGCTGCTGGTCGAGTCGGGGGACCGGCTGCCCGAGTCGCTGCGCCGGGTCCTGGCGATCGGCGAGGTCCTGCCGGCCGACACGGCCGCGCGGTTCGCCGCCGCCGGCACCGCCGAACTGGTCAACCTCTACGGCCCGACCGAGGCCGCGGTCTCCGTGACCGCACAGCGCGTCGACGGGACCGACACCGCGGCGGTACCCATCGGCGGCCCCGAGTGGAACACCCGCCTGCTCGTGCTCGACGACCGGCTGCGTCCCGTGCCCGTCGGCGTACCCGGTGAGCTGTACCTCGCCGGCGCTCAGCTGGCCCGCGGATACCACGGTCGCGCGGCACTCACCGCGGACCGCTTCGTCGCGGACCCGTACGGGCCCGCCGGTACCCGGATGTACCGCACCGGTGACGTCGTCTCCTGGCGAGTCGACGGCACCCTCGACTACGTGGGGCGCGCCGACTTCCAGGTGAAGCTGCGTGGCTTCCGGATCGAGCTCGGCGAGATCGAGACCGCCCTGCGGTCCCGCACCGACCTCGCCGAGGCGGCCGTCACCGTGCGGAGCGACGACCGGTCCGGCGACCGGCTGGTGGCGTACGTCGTGTCGGCCGATGCGGAGCCCCTCGACACCGCCGCACTCGCAGCAGACCTCGCGGCGAGCCTCCCGTCGTACATGGTGCCGTCGGTGTTCGTCGAACTCGACACCCTGCCGCTGAACGTCAACGGCAAGATCGACCGCAAGGCGCTGCCGGCGCCGGCGGTCGAGCCGCGGCAGTTCCGTGCCCCCGTCACGCCCTACGAGATCGCGGTGGCCAGCGCCTTCGCGGACGCGCTCGGCGTCGACAAGGTGGGGCTGGACGACGACTTCTTCGAACTCGGCGGCAATTCGCTCGTCGCGGTGACCGTCGTGTCCGCGCTGCGCGACGCCCTCGGCGTCCCGGTGCCGCTGCAGTGGATGTTCGTCGATCCCTCGGTCGCGAGCATTGCGGCGCGGATCGAATCCGGTGCACACGCCGGCGCGGGGAGAGCGACTCCTCCGGTCTCGGCGTGGTGCTGCCGGTGCGGACCGCCGGAACCTCGGAGCCGCTGTTCTGCATTCACCCGGTCACCGGGCTGTCGTGGGGCTTCGCCGGACTCGCCGGGCACGTGAGCGACGACCGTCCGATCTACGGCATCCAGTCGCCCGCGCTGTCCGAAGACATCGAGCTGCCCGCCTCGATCGAGGACTGGGCCGCACTGTACGTCGAGCGGATCCGGCGGATTCAGCCGAGCGGCCCGTACCACCTCGTCGGCTGGTCCTGGGCGGATCGATCGCCCACGCGATGGCGGTCCAGTTGCGCGGCATGGGCGAGGCGGTGCGGACGTTGGCCATGCTCGACAGTCATGTGCTCGACCGGGAGACGGACGTCGTCGAGCACGACGACCCGTCGCTCGCCGACCTCCTCGGCGAGTTCGCGGTAGAACTCGCCGGCGGCGACGTCGCCCTTCGAGAGCTGGATCCGGAGCGCGTCGAGACCCTCCTGCGAAGGCTGCCGGCACCGTTCGACAGGATCGCCGGGCGGTGGGAGCGCGTTGTCGAGGGCATCTCGCACTCGTTCGCGCTGCTCGACAGCTACCAGCCGGGCGACTTCGACGGAGACCTGCTCTACTTCCGAGCGAGCACGGGCGAGATCGACGGCGTGGACGGCTGGCGCGAGGCCGTCCGTGGATCGATCGACGTGGTTCCGGTCGCTGCCGGACATTGGCAGATGACCTCGCCGGAAGCACTTGCGGTGATCGGACCCGAACTCGATCGCCACCTGCGCCGCTGAGCGTAGAGCTGAACTGACACCGTGGCCGGTCCTCTCGGAAGAGGGACCGGCCACGGTGTTTCAGTGCTCGGTTTCAGTACTCGATCAGCAGGGAGCGGAACCCGGGATGCTCGGGTCGAGCGCACGCCGCACCAGGAAGGTCGCCCGAGGGTCCTGGGTCGAGCCCCACGTGCGAGACCGTCGCGCCCGGGCAGCTGTCCTGGACCCATTCGTTGCGGACCGACCCCGCGCCGGGAACGAGGAACGATCCCTCGGGAGGTGTCACGACCGCGTCGGTCCGGGACGCGATGACCGTGTAGGCGATGCCCGGCATCGTCTCGCCGCCGGCGTTGAGGTCGGCGAGGAACCGGGAGCCGATCAACTGCTGATACGAGGCGAGGCCGATGCTCAGCCCGGCGAGGACCTCGTTCGTGCGTTCGTCGGTGACCCGCAGCGACGTGAACGTATCGATGAGACTCTGCTGGCCGTTGAACGTGGTGCCGTGCGTGGTGGGGCCCAGCATCACGAGGCCGTGAACCTTGTTGCGTGACCGATCGGTCGGGTCGGCGCCGCCCTCGAATCGCAGGTACTGGCGGGCCATCGTGCCGCCCTGGGAGTGGCCGACGATGTCGACCTGAGCGGCACCAGTCCGGGCGCGGACGGTGTCGACGAAACCCGCCAGTTCGCGGGCCGAGTTGCGGATGTCGCCGCTGCCCCAGGACTGAGCTGCCACGCCGTAGTTCAAGGCGAAGACGCAGTAACCCTCGTTCCGCAGGACCGGCGAGACCGTGCCCCATGTCTCCTGCATGCTCATGCCGGTCCCGTGGACGAGGATCACCGGCCGCGGATGCTGCGGGACGGTCGGCAGGACCAGTCGTTGGAGCCGGCAGGGGTCCCTTCAGGAGAGACGACCTGGTTCGCGACCGGCGCCGTCAATTCGGCGCTTCCTGGCGCCGGATCGGCTGTCGCGGTGGCCGGCTGGAGACCGACCGCACCGAAGAGGACCGCGGCGGCAGTCGCGAGAAGGATTGCCGGCCGACGGCGTCGAAGGACCATGCTGGGTGCTCCTGGAGAGGGGAGGAAGAGATGATTCGCTGAGATTGATATCAGACGAAAAGGGCATACCTACCCCAAAGCGCAGGTGAAAATCAGAATGATTCGGGGTGACGAGTCGATGCGGACAGCGACGAGACACGCCGATCGTGAGGCGTGACGGTCCGGGACCCCGAACGAACCCTGCTCAGCCGGTCTCGGCAGCGCGCCGGTAGCCGCGGATGGCGGGATAGACGAAGACCGCGATCATCCCGAACGACCAGGCGAGCGTCTGCAGCACCGGCACCAGAGTCGGTCCGCCGAGCGCGAGTGCCCGCATCGCGTCGATCGCGCACGACATCGGCTGTGCTGCGACGATCGGTTGCAGCCACGTCGGGTACGCCATCACCGGCACGAATCCGGAGTTGAAGAACATCAGGAGAGTGCAGCTGATCGAGACGAGCTCGACGAGAGGTGCATCGCCGGCGACGGTGGCCAACGCGGTCACCATCATCGCAAAGCCCATCCCGAAGATGATCGGAAGCACCAGCAGCAAGATGCTCGGCAGGATTCCCTGCGTCAGGCGGAAACCGAGCACGAACCCGACCGCCAGGATCACGAGGGTCGTGATGAAGACCCGCACTGCTTCGGCCATCATGCGGCCGACGAGACCCGCGGCGCGGTGGGTCGGCAGCGTCCAGAACCGTGACAGCAGGCCCGTCTTCCGTTCGGCCCGTAAGCCGACGGCGCTCACGATCGAGCCGAACATCGCGCCGATGAGGATGATCATCGGAACCTGGCCGTAGACGGCGGGCTGACCCGTTGCCGCGGTCACGGTGTTGCCGATGACGATCCGGAACATCACCAGCGTCAGTGCTGGGTACAGGAGCGCCTGGATCATCGTGGACGGATCACGGGACCAGCGCATCAGCAGCCGCTTGCACTGGATGAGGCTGTGGGTCCACAGCGCCCTTGCGGACGACTCGGGCCACGTCTCGTTCGGCAGCGGGAACGCGAACATGTCGTCGGCCGACGGGCTCGCCGTCATCGTGGACTTCGCGGAGTTACTCACTTGCGCCTCACGCTTGCCCACACAGCCAGGGGAGCGAAGACCGCCATCAGCCCGACGCACCACGCCGCGGCGGGGAAGAACGTCGACGCGGTCAGCGAACCCGCGGCCATGTCGCGCATGGCGTAGGAGAACTGGGAAATCGGCTGGTTGCGCACGAACGGCTGGATCCACTCGGGAAATCCGGATACCGGAACGAAACCGCTCGACAACATGCCGAGGATCAACTGTGGCAACGCGAGTGACTGCGACGTCGCCTCGGGGGATTTCGAGAGTGTGCCGATCGCGTCGGCACCGAGGGACAACGCGAGACTGATCGCGAGCGCCAACAGGCAGAACAGCGCGGCCAGCGCTACTCCGCCGCTGAAGCGGAACCCGATGACGTAGCCGTATATGAGCGCCGCCGTCAGCGTGATCGTGGACCGCACCAGTCCGCTCGTCATCCGCGATATCAGCGGAACCGGCCCCGACACCGGCATCGTCTTCAGCCGTGTCGTCAGGCCGTGCAGGGCCTCGACCGACGCCAACTGCGACGCCGAGATCGCGGTGAACGCCATCGCCTGCAGCACGATGATCGGCATCAGGAACTGGGCGTAGTCGATGCCCTGCAGCTTCATCACGAACCGCAGCGGGAGATCGAAGCCGATCGTGAAGATCAGCGGTGCGATGACCGCGACTGCGAGCTCACCGGTCTTCACCATCGACTTGAGCGTGCGGCCGGTCAGCGCGAGCCACTGCTGGAAGCCGTTGGGATCCGGGCGCCTGTGCGAGCCGACCCGCCTCGCCGGCACCGTCAGCGTTGCCCGGTCCGACGCCGTGGACACCGTGAGACCCTGCGCGGCGCTCTTCGCCGGGGTGCTCATCGCAGGGTCTCCGGCGCGGAATGACCCGTCAGGGACAGGAAGACGTCGTCGAGCGACGGGCGGCGCAGCGCGATGTCGGCGAGCTCGATGCCCGCGGCGTCCAGTCGGCGCAGTGCCTCCGACAGCGTCGCAGCGCCGTCGGGTGCCGGGAGCGAGACGCGATCGAGGCCCTCGCCGCCCTCGGCGACCTCGGCGCGCACCTCCGGCGGAACGAGATTGCCGAGCGCGTGCACGGCCCACGGCAACTTCTGCGGATCGAGCGGCACCACCTCGCAGTAGCTACCGCCGGTACGCGCCTTCAGCTGGTCCGCGGTGCCCTCGGCGATGACGGTGCCGCGGTCGATGACGATGATGTTGTCGCTGAGCAGGTCGGCCTCCTCGAGGTACTGCGTGGTCAGCAGCACGGTGATGCCCTGCTCCTTGAGCGTCGTGACGAGCGACCACACGCCCTGACGGCTACGCGGATCGAGACCGGTGGTCGGCTCGTCCAGGAACACGACCTCGGGGCGGACGACGAGTCCGCACGCGATGTCGATCCTGCGGCGCATACCGCCGGAGTAGTTGCGGACGGCTCGCTTGCCGGCGTCGAGGAGATCGAACTCGGTGAGCAGCGCCTGCGCCCGCTGCTTGGCGGATGCGCGATCGAGACCCATCAGCCGACCGAACAGCTCGATGTTCTCGCGGCCCAGAGGGTCTCGTCGAGTGCGGCGTACTGGCCCGTCATCATGATCGAGCGTCGGACGTCGGCGGCATGCGTGACGACGTCGTGGCCGGCGACCACCGCGCGTCCGCTGTCGGGGCGCAGCAGCGTCGACAGCACCTTCACCGTCGTCGTCTTGCCGGCGCCGTTGGGCCCGAGAATCCCCAGGACCGTGCCGCGCTTGGCTTCGAAACTGACACCCTGCAAGGCCTTCACGTCGCCGAAGGATTTGTGGACGTCGTCGACCAGCACAGCTGCGTCCTGGAATATGGGCATCGACACTCCGCTAGTTCACCTGGGTTGGATGGGTGACCGTCTCTCAGGGTCCACGCGTCCATCCGTCGACGTGTATTCCCTCCGCTTCGGGGAAATGTTACCCGGAGACACGGCCGCGCCGGTCTTTCGGACGCCGGAGCCGGAACGGCCGGGCCGTGCGGGCAGCCCGCGTTCGGGTCCGGTCTACCGCCGGATCAGTCCCAGATCCCGGCCGATTCGAGGTGCTGCACCAGGCGCTTTGCGCCGTCCTCGAAGTGTGCTCTGGTCTCCGCCGCGACCGCCGCGTGATCCCGTGAGAGGAGCGCGGAGATGAGACGTGTGTGACTCGCCACCGCGTCGTCGCCCCAGTGCCGATCCGACGAATAGAAGTGCACCGGCGTGTAGCGGGTGGCCCCCAGCAGGAACCACGACAGCTTGCGGGCCCCCACCAGCCGGTTGAGGTACCGGTGGAAGCCGAACTCGAGCTCCTCGATCCTGGCCGCGTCCCCGACATCGACGGCACGTCGCAGCTGCTCGTTGAGCTCCGTCAGTTCCGCGGCGGTCGCGTCGTCGACGAGCTCGACGGCCCGGACGGCCAACTCCTCGGCGATCTGCCCCTGCAGCCAGAAGATGTCGGCCACGTCCTCCCGGCTCAGGGGTGCGACGACGTACCCGCGGTGGGGGACCAGTTCGACGAGCCCCTCACCGCGCAGTGTCAACAGCGCCTCCCGGACCGGCGTGACACTGACGCCGAGGTCCGCCGCCGTCTCGTCCAGGCGGATGAAGTCGCCCGGACGCACCCCGCCCGACATGATCAGGTTCCGCACGTGCACGGCGACGTCGTCGGACAGTTGGGGGCGACGGCGCAACGTACGAGCCGATGCGGAACGAGGGGCGGCGGACGGGGCCATGGAGTACTCCTTCGCGGGACGCGCACGTGCCCGCCGTCGTCGGTATCGGCGACCGGCAGTGACGTGTCCGATACCGGACCCGCTGGTGTGATGCGTGCAACAATCAGATTCGGTCGATATATCGGGTGGCTCGCGCGGGAGACCTGCGCGCCGGAAGTGCGGGGGCGCTTGTGAGTGTGGTCGTGTCCGAAGGTGGCCGGCGGGGCGTGGCACGGATCGACCGGTCTCGATTGCCTGAGCCGATTCTGGCGGGAGCGCCGCGGCGTTTCATGCTCTCGCCCGCGTGGGCGCGCCGAGCGGGTGCTCCCATCCGCCGATTCATCCGGGTCGACCCCGAGCCGACGCCCGAGGATCTGGCGTTCGTCGCCGAGGCGCTGACGCGGTGCGATGACGCGGGTGATGCGCTCGCCGCCGCGATCTCCCAGCACCGCACCGTGACGATGAAGCAGTTCCGGACGGCGCTCGCGGACGGGATCGGCGCCGTGCCCGACGCGCCCGAGGCGCTGCGCACGTTCTTCGACTCGATCGAGCGCAAGCCGGACTGGGTCGACGACGCCCTGATGCGGAGGGGAGCCGAGGTGTGCCGGCGCGGGGGAGTCAACAGCCTCGACGTGCTCGGATCCGCCCTTCTGGCCGGATATCGGAGTTCGGCGACGACCGATCTGCTCGTGCGGACCGGGCGGCTGAACGGCGACGGGGCGCGGCGGAGGGTGGGCGAGACCGTCAAGTGGTGGTACGAGTGCGTGCAGCCGGGCGGCATGGACCGGGACGGTCAGGGCTGGCAACTGACGATTCACGTGCGGCTCATGCACGCGATGATCAATCGGCACTACGCCCGGAGTGACGACTGGAGCGTCGCGGACTGGGGGCTGCCGATCAACCAGGCCGATCAGTCGGCCACGTACGAGTTGTTCTGCTCCTTCTATCTGATGGGCATGCGCAGCCTCGGAATGCCGATCAGCCGCGACGATGGTCGCGCGGTCATGCACCTGTGGCGGTACATCGGCTGGTTGATGGGCGTCGACGACCGCTTCCTGGCCCTCGACGAGCAGGACGGGCGCCGCAAGCTCTACCACGTGCTCCTCACGTCACCGGCCCCTGACGAACACGCGGTGACCCTGGCACGCGCGCTCGTCGACTCGCGGCTGACGCTGGACTACGGACGGCTGCGCACACTGCGTCGGCGGTTCCAGTACCAGAAGATCCGTTCGGTCTCCGCCGCCCACATCGGACGCGTCGGCCTGGCCGAACTCGGACTCGGGTTCGCGTTGCCGTGGTACGCGGCCGTCCGTATCCCCGCGAACTTCGTCAAGCACACCGCGGCGCGGATCGTGCCGGGCGGGTCCGGGTGGCTGCTGCGGCGCAGCGAGCGGGAGCAGTACCGGGGGATGATGCGCCACTTCCCGGGCGAGCGTGCCGAGGTCGCCCGCCATCCGTGATCCCGGCGGGCGTCAGACGGGCGTGACCCAGACCGTGATGTCGGCGTGCACCACCTCGATGCCGGCCCGGTCGGTGATCGAGACGGGGATCGTCAGTTCCGTGCCGTCGGTGATGGAGTCGAAGTCGGGGACGGTGTCGAGGGTGGCGCCGGCCCGCAGCCGTGACTCGGCCTTCGCGAGGTAGCACACGTTCATCGCCTTGGGGATCCATCGATGCGTCGAGGGCACGGTCGCCTCGGCGAGCATGCCCATCGCGATCTCGGCGAGATTGCATGCCGCGATCGCGTGGAAGGTCCCGAGATGGTTGTGCACACCCCACCATTTGGGGGCCGAAACCTCGCAGCGCCCGGGCTCCATGCGCTCGACGGTGGGCAGCACCGTCGCGAAGAAGGGGACGCGCGCACACATGCCGATGGAGAACAGGGAACGGCCGAATCTGTTGGCGGGCAACTTCTGCCAGCTTCGGTAGGTGGCGGTCGTGGGCGTCGTCATGCATTGAGATCTTACTCTCGAGTAAGTTCGATGGGGTGGAAGTGTGGTGCGCATACCCGCTGACCTCGAAAATTCCTCGGGGTGCGATTTGAACTCTCGGGTCCGCTACGGCATACTGATCGGGTTGCCTTGACTGGGACGCGGTCCATTGCGACCCGAGTCAGGCTGGATGAACGTCGAGTATCGGGCCGAAATGCCTGGTCACGACGATGCAAGACGGAAGCAGTACCCAACGTTTGCGCCCCTTTGCGGGCGCATCCGGTGCGGTTCTCGCGGCTCCTGGGAAGGGATTTCCGGGGCCGGGGAATGAGCGGCCAGGCGACACGCCCGACCGCGTGGACCGGAGAACCATGACAGATGAACAGCGGCAGCGGATCGAGTGATGTCTCGATCGCCAGTGTTGTTCGTGTCGTGTTTCAGCTCGGGGCTGTGCAGACGAGGTAGTCCCCGGCTCGTTCGGGTTCTACGAAACGCGGCAAGAAAAGGACACTAAGCGTGGCGGGACAGAAGATCCGCATCAGGCTCAAGGCCTATGACCATGAGGCGATCGACGCGTCAGCGCGCAAGATCGTCGAGACGGTGACCCGTACCGGGGCCCGCGTGGTCGGCCCGGTGCCGTTGCCCACCGAGAAGAACGTGTACTGCGTCATCCGCTCGCCGCACAAGTACAAGGACTCGCGCGAGCACTTCGAGATGCGTACTCACAAGCGGCTGATCGACATCCTCGACCCGACGCCGAAGACGGTCGACGCGCTCATGCGCATCGACCTTCCGGCCAGCGTCGACGTGAACATCCAGTGAGCTTGGGAAGACGCAGCGGAGATATCAAATGACTAATCAGATCAAGGGAATCCTGGGCACCAAGCTCGGCATGACCCAGGTCTTCGACGAGAACAACCGGGTCGTCCCGGTCACCGTCGTCAAGGCTGGGCCGAACGTCGTCACCCAGATCCGTACCGAAGAGCGTGACGGCTACAGCGCCGTGCAGCTGGCGTTCGGCGCCATCGACCCGCGCAAGGTGAACAAGCCCACCTCGGGCCAGTTCGCCAAGGCCGGCGTCACCCCGCGTCGCCACGTCGTCGAGCTCCGCGTTGCCGACACCTCCGCATACGAGGTCGGCCAGGAGCTGACGGCCGAGGTCTTCGAGGACGGCGCATACGTCGACGTCACCGGCACCAGCAAGGGCAAGGGCTTCGCCGGCACCATGAAGCGTCACGGCTTCGCCGGTCAGGGCGCCTCCCACGGTGCACAGGCTGTCCACCGTCGCCCGGGTTCCATCGGTGGCTGCGCCACCCCCGGCCGCGTGTTCAAGGGCATGCGCATGTCGGGCCGCATGGGCTCCGACCGCATCACGACGCAGAACCTCTCGGTCCACAAGGTGGACGCCGAGAACGGTCTGCTGCTGATCAAGGGTGCGATCCCCGGCCGCAAGGGTGGCCTCGTGATCGTCAAGACCGCAGTGAAGGGTGGTGCTTCGGCATGACCGAGACCGCAACCAAGCTGACCCTCGACGTCAAGGCTGCCGGTGGCAAGACCAACGGCACCGTCGATCTCCCCTCCGAGATCTTCGACGCGACCGCGAACATCGCTCTGATGCACCAGGTCGTCGTTGCGCAGCTCGCTGCGGCACGTCAGGGCACGCACTCCACCAAGACCCGCGGCGAGGTCCGCGGCGGTGGCAAGAAGCCGTACCGCCAGAAGGGCACCGGCCGCGCACGTCAGGGCTCGACCCGTGCGCCGCAGTTCGCCGGCGGTGGCACCGTCCACGGCCCGCAGCCGCGTGACTACACGCAGCGCACCCCCAAGAAGATGAAGGCCGCCGCTCTCCGTGGCGCCCTCTCCGATCGGGCCCGCAGCGAGCGCATCCACGTCATCACCGAGCTGGTCGCCGGGCAGGTCCCGTCCACCAAGACGGCGAAGTCGTTCCTGGGCGAGCTGTCCGACCGCAAGAAGTTCCTGCTGGTCGTCGGCCGCGAGGACATCGCAGCGTGGAAGAGCGTCCAGAACCTGGAAGGCGTGCACCCCATTGCGCCCGACCAGCTCAACACCTACGACGTGCTCAACAGCGATGACGTCGTGTTCAGCCTCGAGGCTCTGAACACCTTCATCGCGGGCCCGGCCAAGAATGAGGAGGAGAGCAAGTGAGCACCATCGCCGACCCCCGCGACATCTTGCTGGCTCCGGTCATCTCGGAGAAGTCCTACGGTCTGATCGAGGAAGGCACCTACACCTTCCTGGTGCACCCGGACTCGAACAAGACGCAGATCAAGATCGCCGTGGAGAAGATCTTCGGTGTGACCGTGACCAGCGTCAACACCGCCAACCGTCAGGGCAAGCGCAAGCGGACCCGCTTCGGTTACGGCAAGCGCAAGGACACCAAGCGCGCGCTCGTGACCCTCTCGGCCGACAGCAAGCCCATCGAGATCTTCGGAGGCCCGGTCGCGTAAGCGTCTGGGACTTGACGAGATATAGAGGACGAGAAGACTCATGGCAATCCGTAAGTACAAGCCGACTACCCCGGGCCGCCGCGGCTCGAGTGTCTCGGACTTCGCCGAGATCACTCGGTCGACGCCCGAGAAGTCGCTGATTCGCCCGCTGCACGGTCGCGGTGGTCGTAACGCCCACGGTCGCATCACCACCCGTCACAAGGGTGGCGGTCACAAGCGCGCCTACCGGTTGATCGACTTCCGTCGCAACGACAAGGACGGCGTGCCGGCCAAGGTCGCTCACATCGAGTACGACCCAACCGCACCGCTCGTATCGCGCTGCTGCACTACGCGGACGGCGAGAAGCGCTACATCATCGCCCCCAAGGGCCTGGTGCAGGGCGCCCCGATCGAGTCCGGCGCTGGCGCCGACATCAAGCCGGGCAACAACCTGCCGCTGCGCAACATCCCCACCGGTACCACGATCCACGCTGTGGAGCTGCGTCCGGGTGGCGGTGCCAAGATGGCCCGTTCCGCCGGCGCCAGCATCCAGCTGCTGGGCAAGGAAGGCACCTACGCCACGCTGCGTATGCCGTCCGGTGAAATCCGTCGCGTCGACGTGCGCTGCCGCGCCACCGTCGGCGAGGTCGGCAACGCCGAGCAGTCGAACATCAACTGGGGCAAGGCCGGCCGCATGCGCTGGAAGGGCGTCCGCCCGACCGTCCGTGGTGTGGTCATGAACCCCGTCGACCACCCGCACGGTGGTGGTGAGGGTAAGACCTCCGGTGGTCGCCACCCGGTCAGCCCCTGGGCAAGCCCGAGGGCCGCACCCGCAAGAACAAGGCGAGCGACAAGCTCATCGTCCGTCGTCGCCGTACCGGCAAGAAGCGCTAGTCAAGGAGGGAGTGAAGGATGCCACGCAGCCTGAAGAAGGGCCCGTTCGTCGATGACCACCTCCTTGCGAAGGTGGACGTGCAGAACGAGAAGGGCACCAAGCAGGTCATCAAGACCTGGAGCCGTCGTTCCACGATCATTCCGGACTTCATCGGTCACACGTTTGCCGTCCACGACGGACGCAAGCACGTTCCGGTGTTCGTTTCGGATTCGATGGTTGGCCACAAGCTCGGAGAGTTTGCACCGACCAGGACGTTCAAGGGCCACATCAAGGACGACCGGAAGAGCAAGCGTCGATGAGTACTGAAACCCAGAACCCCACCGCGAAGGCGGTCGCGCGCCACGTGCGCGTGACCCCCATGAAGGCGCGCCGTGTCGTGGACATCGTCCGCGGCAAGTCGGTTGACGAGGCTCTCGCGATCCTCAAGTTCGCGCCGCAGGCAGCGGCCGAGCCGGTCGCGAAGGTGATCGCCAGCGCAGCTGCCAACGCACAGAACAACCTGAACCTCGATCCCACCACGCTCGTCGTCTCGACGGCGTTCGTGGACGAGGGTGCGACCCTCAAGCGGTTCCAGCCGCGCGCACAGGGCCGGGCCTTCCGGATCCGTAAGCGTTCGAGCCACATCACGGTCATCGTGGAGAGTGTGGCCAGCCGGGGTTCCGCCTCGGGTCGTAACCGCCGGAAGGGAAGTGGTCAGTAGTGGGCCAGAAGATCAACCCGCACGGCTTCCGTCTCGGCATCACGACCGACTGGAAGTCGCGCTGGTACGCAGACAAGCAGTACGCGGAGTACGTCAAGGAAGACGTCGCGATCCGTAAGCTCCTCGCCACCGGCATGGAGCGCGCGGGCATCGCGAAGGTCGAGATCGAGCGCACCCGTGACCGTGTGCGTGTGGACATCCACACCGCGCGTCCGGGCATCGTCATCGGTCGCCGTGGCGCCGAGGCCGATCGCATCCGCGCAGAGCTCGAGAAGCTGACCGGCAAGCAGGTCCAGCTGAACATCCTCGAGGTCAAGAACGCCGAGGCCGAGGCTCAGCTCGTGGCACAGGGTGTCGCCGAGCAGCTCTCGAACCGCGTTGCGTTCCGTCGTGCGATGCGCAAGGCCATCCAGTCGGCCATGCGTCAGCCGAACGTCAAGGGCATCCGCGTGCAGTGCTCGGGCCGCCTCGGCGGCGCCGAGATGAGCCGCTCGGAGTTCTACCGTGAGGGTCGTGTCCCGCTGCACACGCTGCGTGCGGACATCGACTACGGCCTGTACGAGGCCAAGACCACCTTCGGTCGCATCGGCGTGAAGGTCTGGATCTACAAGGGCGACATCGTCGGCGGCAAGCGTGAGCTGGCTGCTGCTGCGCCGGCCGAGCGCCCGCGTCGCGAGCGTCCGAGCCGTCCGCGTCGCTCCGGTGCCGCCGGCACCACTGCGACCAGCACCGAGGCCGGTCGCGCTGCGACCGCCACCGCCGATGCACCCGCTTCGACCGAGCAGAAGGAGGGCTGACGCATGTTGATCCCGCGGAGGGTCAAGCACCGCAAGCAGCACCACCCGAGCCGTTCGGGTGCCGCCAAGGGCGGGACCCAGGTGGCCTTCGGTGAGTACGGCATCCAGGCTCTCGAGCCGGCCTACATCACCAACCGGCAGATCGAGTCCGCTCGTATCGCCATGACCCGGCACATCAAGCGTGGCGGCAAGATCTGGATCAACATCTTCCCGGATCGCCCGCTCACCAAGAAGCCTGCCGAGACCCGCATGGGTTCCGGTAAGGGTTCGCCGGAGTGGTGGGTCGCGAACATCAAGCCCGGACGGGTGATGTTCGAGATGAGCTACCCGAACGAGGAGATTGCCCGCGAGGCCCTGCGCCGCGCGATGCACAAGCTCCCGTGCAAGTGCCGGATCGTGACGAGGGAGGAGCAGTTCTGATGGCAACCACCAGCCCTGCTGCAGAGCTCCGCGAGCTGACCGAGGAAGAACTGGTCACCAAGCTCCGCGAGGCGAAGGAAGAACTGTTCAACCTTCGTTTCCAGATGGCCACCGGTCAGCTGGACGACGACCGCCGGCTGCGCACGGTCCGTCACGAGATTGCGCGCATCTACACCGTCCTGCGCGAGCGCGAGCTCGGCCTGGCCTCCGGTCCGGACGCAGGTGACGCGGCATGAGTGAGGATAAGGCAGTGAGCACCAACAGCACCGAAGAGCGCGGTAGCCGCAAGGTCCGCATCGGCTACGTGGTCTCGGACAAGATGGAGAAGACCATCGTGGTCGAGCTGGAGGACCGGGTGAAGCACCCGCTCTACGGCAAGATCATCCGACGCACCTCGAAGGTCAAGGCGCACGACGAGAACGGCGTCGCCGGCATCGGCGACCGCGTCCAGCTCATGGAGACCCGACCGCTGTCGGCGACCAAGCGCTGGCGTCTGGTCGAGGTCCTCGAGAAGGCCAAGTAAGAGCCGAAGAGTGTATCCAGTACGATGGTGGGGTTGCCCTGCGAGAGCAGTGGTGGCCCCACCATCGGCGGGTACGGACCGCGCGCGTCGGGTCGGAAATCTGCCGCGCAAGATTTGGTGACTCGCGTGCGAGGCGCCAGATCGAAACAAGCCAGGTCAAGGAGAAGTAAGTGATTCAGCAGGAGTCGCGACTGCGCGTCGCCGACAACACGGGTGCCAAGGAGATTCTCTGCATCCGCGTTCTCGGTGGCTCGTCTCGTCGCTACGCCGGGATCGGCGACATCATCGTCGCCACCGTCAAGGACGCGACCCCGGGTGGAAACGTGAAGAAGGGCGAGGTCGTCAAGGCCGTCATCGTCCGCACCACCAAGGAGCGCCGTCGTCCGGACGGCTCGTACATCAAGTTCGACGAGAACGCTGCCGTCATCATCAAGGCGGACAACGATCCGCGCGGCACCCGTATCTTCGGACCCGTCGGACGCGAGCTGCGCGAGAAGAAGTTCATGAAGATCGTCTCGCTCGCCCCGGAGGTGCTGTGATGAAGGTGCACAAGGGTGACACCGTGCTGGTCGTCTCCGGCAAGGACAAGGGCGCGAAGGGCAAGGTCATCCAGGCCTACCCCGCGACCAACAAGGTCCTCGTCGAGGGCGTGAACCGCATCAAGAAGCACACCGCGGTTTCCGCGAACGAGCGTGGCGCCTCCTCCGGCGGCATCGTGACGCAGGAAGCTCCGATCCACGTCTCGAACGTCATGGTCGTCGACTCCGACGGAAACCCGACTCGCGTCGGCTACCGCACGGATGACGAGACCGGCAAGCGCGTTCGCATTTCCCGGAAGAACGGGAAGGACATCTGACATGACCTCCACCGAGAACAAGACCCAGCCGCGTCTGAAGGCCCGCTACCGTGCGGAGATCAAGGACGCGCTGAACGCTGAGTTCGATTACGCGAACGTCATGCAGATCCCCGGCCTGGTCAAGGTCGTCGTCAACATGGGTGTCGGCGACGCCGCCCGCGACGCGAAGCTGATCAACGGTGCGGTCGCCGACCTCACCCTGATCACCGGCCAGAAGCCGGAGATCCGCAAGGCCCGCAAGTCCATCGCGCAGTTCAAGCTGCGTGAGGGCATGCCGATCGGCGCGCGCGTGACGCTGCGTGGCGACCGCATGTGGGAGTTCCTGGACCGTCTGGTGTCCATCGCGCTGCCCCGTATCCGCGACTTCCGCGGCCTGTCGGGCAACCAGTTCGACGGCAACGGCAACTACACGTTCGGCCTCAACGAGCAGTCGATGTTCCACGAGATCGACGTGGACAAGATCGATCGTCCGCGCGGTATGGACATCACCGTCGTGACCACCGCCACCAACAACGAAGAAGGCCGTGCGCTGCTGAAGCACCTCGGCTTCCCGTTCAAGGAGAACTGAGCCCATGGCTAAGAAGGCACTGGTCAACAAGGCCAACAAGAAGCCGAAGTTCGCGGTGCGCGCGTACACCCGTTGCCAGAAGTGCGGCCGTCCGCACTCGGTGTTCCGCAAGTTCGGTCTGTGCCGTATCTGCGTTCGCGAGATGGCACACGCCGGCGAGCTGCCGGGCGTTCACAAGAGCTCCTGGTAAGCAGCCGAACGACAAGACTTCCGTTCCACGCCCGTGGAACGGTGAAGTAAGAACCACTTCGTTGTAGGCCCACGATCGGGCCGACCCCGCTCCTTCGATTCGTCGGGGGAGCGGGGCCGGGACCGGTGTTGCATGGGAACCCCAACGAGAAAGGTGCACAGGTCAACTCATGACCATGACTGATCCGATCGCAGACTTCTTGACGCGTCTGCGTAATGCCAACTCGGCGTACCACGACGAGGTGAAGCTGCCGCACTCGAAGATCAAGGCGAACATCGCCGAGATCCTCAAGCGTGAGGGCTACATCGCGGACTACCGCACCGAGGATGCCGAGGTCGGCAAGACGCTGATCGTCGACCTCAAGTACGGCCCCAGCCGCGAGCGTAGCCTCGCCGGCGTCCGCCGTGTTTCCAAGCCCGGTCTGCGCGTGTACGCGAAGTCCACCAACCTGCCCAAGGTCCTGGGCGGCCTCGGCGTGGCGATCATCTCCACGTCCTCCGGTCTGCTCACCGATCGTCAGGCGGCCAATCAGGGAGTGGGCGGGGAAGTCCTCGCCTACGTCTGGTAAGGGAGGCCACCAGAATGTCGCGTATTGGAAAGATTCCGGTCGCCGTCCCCGCGGGCGTCGACGTGACCATCGCCGGCCAGGACGTCGCGGTCAAGGGACCCAAGGGTTCGCTGTCGCTGACCATCGCCGAGCCGATCTCGGTCGTCAAGGGTGAGGACGGTGCCCTGCAGGTCACCCGTCCCGACGACGAGCGTCGCAGCCGCGCGCTGCACGGTCTGTCGCGCACCCTCGTGCAGAACATGATCGTCGGTGTGACCGCTGGTTACACCACCAAGATGGAGATCCACGGTGTCGGTTACCGTGTGGCGCTGAAGGGCCAGGACCTCGAGTTCGCGCTCGGCTACAGCCACCCGGTCCCGATCGAGGCTCCGGAGGGCATCACCTTCGCTGTCGAGTCGCCGACCCGGTTCTCGATCTCCGGCATCGACAAGCAGAAGGTCGGCCAGATCGCGGCCAACATCCGCCGCCTGCGGAAGTCTGACCCGTACAAGGGCAAGGGCATCCGCTACGAGGGTGAGCAGGTCCGTCGCAAGGTCGGAAAGACGGGTAAGTGATATGAGCCAGACTGCAAACCAGAAAGCCAAGCGGATTCCGCTGGGCAAGGACGCGTCCACGACGCGTCGTCTGTCGAAGGCGCGTCGTCACTTCCGTCTCCGCAAGAAGGTCTCCGGTACCCCGGAGCGTCCCCGTCTGGTGGTGAACCGCTCCGCGCGGCACATCCACGTGCAGCTGGTGGACGATCTGGCCGGCAAGACCCTCGCCGCTGCGTCGACCATCGAGGCCGACGTGCGTGCGCTGGACGGCGACAAGAGCGCCCGTGGCGCCAAGGTCGGTCAGCTGATCGCCGAGCGTGCCAAGGCAGCCGGCGTGGAGGCCGTGGTCTTCGACCGCGGTGGCCACACCTACAGCGGCCGCATCGCGGCGCTGGCCGATGCTGCTCGCGAAGGCGGGTTGAAGTTCTGATGACCAACATTACTAACGGAAGGAATGCCTGATGCCGGGACGTCAAAGGCGTGACGGCGGAAGCGGACCCGCCGGACAGAATGGCCCTCAGGGCGACAACCGCGGTGGCCGCGATCGTCGTGACAACCGTCGCGACAACGCAGCCGAGAAGTCGAACCACATCGAGCGCGTCGTCTCCATCAACCGCGTGTCGAAGGTCGTCAAGGGCGGTCGTCGCTTCAGCTTCACCGCTCTCGTGATCGTGGGCGACGGCAACGGACTCGTCGGCGTCGGCTACGGCAAGGCCAAGGAAGTTCCCGCGGCCATCCAGAAGGGCGTCGAGGAGGCTCGCAAGAGCTTCTTCCGTGTGCCGCTCATCGGCAGCACCATCACCCACCCGGTTCAGGGCGAGGCGGCGGCCGGTGTCGTCATGCTGCGTCCGGCCAGCCCGGGTACCGGTGTGATCGCCGGTGGCGCGGTGCGTGCCGTGCTCGAGTGCGCGGGCGTCTCCGACATCCTCGCCAAGTCGCTCGGTAGCGACAACGCGATCAACGTTGTGCACGCGACGGTTGCCGCCCTCAAGGGTCTGCAGCGTCCGGAAGAGGTTGCAGCCCGTCGTGGCCTGCCCCTCGAGGACGTGGCCCCGGCCGGCATGCTGCGCGCTCGTGCACAGGCTGGGAGCGTGAAGTAATGGCACAGCTCAAGGTCACCCAGGTCAAGAGCACCATCGGTTCGAAGCAGAACCAGCGGGACAGCATGCGCACCCTCGGACTGAAGGGCATCCGTCAGTCCGTCGTCCGCGAGGACAACGCGCAGAACCGTGGTCTGATCAACGTGGTGCGCCACCTCGTCACGGTTGAGGAGGTCTAACCATGACCATCAAGTTGCACCACCTGCGCCCCGCGCCCGGCGCCAAGACCGACAAGACTCGCGTCGGTCGCGGTGAGGGCTCGAAGGGTAAGACCGCTGGTCGCGGCACCAAGGGCACCAAGGCACGTAAGAACGTGTCGGCCGCCTTCGAGGGTGGACAGATGCCGCTGCACATGCGTCTGCCCAAGCTCAAGGGCTTCAAGAACGCGTTCCGCACCGAGTACCAGGTCGTCAACGTCGGCGATATCGCTCGTCTGTTCCCCGAGGGTGGACAGATCGGCGTTGCCGAGCTCGTTGCCGCGGGCGCGGTTCGCAAGAACCAGCTCGTGAAGGTTCTCGGCGAGGGCGAGCTCACGGTTGCCGTCCAGGTCACCGCGAACAAGTTCTCGGGCGCTGCCAAGGAGAAGATCGCCGCTGCCGGTGGTACCACCACCGAGCTGTGATCTCGCTCAGCTAGCTGTCGAATGGCCGCAACTCATCCCTACTGGGACGAGTTGCGGCCATTCGTCGCTCCAGGGTGCGCGAACGGGCATACTGGAGAGCAGCCAGCCCGTGCAACCGGGCTGTGTTTTCATGTGTCACTGTTAGAGTTCTAGAGTTCTGCAATCCACGGGGCGGGTCATTCAGATCGGCTCTCCGTATGTCGTGCGCCAGGAGGATCTTTGCTTTCCGCCTTTGTCTCGGCCCTCAGGACGCCTGACCTGAGGCGGAAGATCCTCTTCACGCTGGGTCTGGTCGCTCTGTACAGGCTGGGCGCGACGTTGCCGTCGCCCGGTGTCGACTACGGCAACGTTCGTGCGTGTATCGATCAGGTGTCCGGTGGCGAATCCGCCGGCATCTACTCGCTGATCAACCTGTTCTCCGGTGGTGCGCTGTTGCAGCTGTCGGTGTTCGCGATCGGCATCATGCCGTACATCACCGCGAGCATCATCATCCAGTTGCTGACCGTCGTCATCCCGAAGTTCGAGGAGCTCCGCCAGGAGGGCCAGTCGGGCCAGGCGAAGATGACGCAGTACACGCGCTATCTGTCGATCGCGCTGGCGGTCCTGCAGGCGACGGGCATCGTCGCTCTCGCGTCGCGTGGGCAGCTGCTGCAGGGCTGTACGGAGCCGATCCTCGCCAACGACAGCGTCTTCAGCCTGACCATCATCGTGCTGGTCATGACGGCCGGTTCGTGCCTCGTGATGTGGTTCGGTGAGCTGATCACCGAGCGCGGTGTCGGCAACGGTATGTCGCTGCTGATCTTCGCGGGCATCGCGTCGCGCATCCCGTCCGAGGGCAACTCGATCCTCCAGAGCCGCGGCGGTCTGATCTTCGCGCTCGTGTGTGTCGCGGCACTCGCGATCATCGCCGGCGTCGTCTTCGTCGAGCAGGGCCAGCGCCGCATCCCGGTGCAGTACGCCAAGCGGATGGTCGGCCGGAAGATGTACGGCGGTTCGTCCACGTACTTGCCGCTCAAGGTCAACCAGGCGGGCGTCATCCCGGTGATCTTCGCATCGTCGCTGCTGTACCTGCCGAATCTCATCGTCCAGCTCACCGGGGCCGACACCAACCCCAATCCGAGCTGGTGGCGGAAGTGGATCAACGAGTACCTCGTGAACCCGGCGAACCCGGTCTACATCCTGATCTACTTCGGCATGATCGTCTTCTTCACCTACTTCTACGTCGCGATCACCTTCAATCCGGAGGAGCGCGCCGACGAGATGAAGAAGTTCGGCGGATTCATCCCGGGCATTCGTCCCGGACGACCGACCGCCGATTACCTGAACTACGTGCTGAGCCGTATCACTCTGCCGGGCGCGATCTACCTCGGCACCATCGCGGTGCTGCCGAATCTCTTCCTCCAGATCGGCAACTCGGGTGGCGCGACCAACCTGCCGTTCGGCGGCACCGCGGTGCTGATTATGGTCAGTGTGGGCCTCGATACGGTTAAGCAGATCGAGAGCCAGCTCATGCAGCGAAACTATGAAGGGTTCCTCAAGTGAGACTTGTCCTCCTTGGTCCTCCCGGTGCCGGTAAGGGCACCCAGGCCGCGATCCTGTCCGAGAAGCTGGGCGTTCCCCACATCTCCACCGGAGATCTGTTCCGCGCGAACATCGGGCAGTCGACCCCCCTCGGACTCGAGGCCAGAAGTACCTCGACGCGGGCGACCTCGTCCCGAGCGAGATCACGAACAACATGGTGAAGGCGCGCGTGGCCGAGCCGGATGCGGCCAACGGCTTCCTGCTCGACGGCTTCCGCGCACGGTCGACCAGGCGAAGGCGCTGGAGGACATCCTCGAGGGTCTGGGCGCCAAGCTCGACGGCGTGCTCGCGTTCGACGTCGACGATGACGTCGTCGTCGAGCGGATGCTCGCCCGTGGTCGCGCCGACGACACCGAGGATGTGATTCGCAACCGCATGCGCGTCTACCGCGAGGAGACGGCGCCGCTGCTCGACTACTACGCCGGCCAGATCGTCATCGTCGACGCCGTCGGTGCCGTCGAAGAGGTCAACGCCCGCGCTCTCTCCGCGCTGGGGAAGTAATGGCGTTCGGCCGCAAGCGCAAGGTCGTTCCGTTCCGCACGGCGGGTGAGCTCGACGCCATGGCGGCGGCGGGTGCGATCGTCGGGGCCGCCCTCGTGGCGGTGCGAGACGCGGCCAAGCCCGGGGTCAGCACGCTGGAACTGGACCAGGTCGCCGAAGCGGTCATCCGCGACGCCGGCGCGGTGCCGTCGTTCCTCGGCTACCACGGGTTCACCGGATCCATCTGCTCGTCGGTCAACGACCGCGTCGTGCACGGCATCCCGTCCGCGGACGAGCTCCTCGCCGAGGGCGATCTGGTGTCGATCGACTGCGGGGCGATCCTCGACGGGTGGCACGGCGACTCGGCGTGGACGTTCGGTGTCGGCGAACTCAGTGAGGCCGACGCCCGGCTGAGCGAGGCGACGCGCCTGTCGATGGAGGCCGGCATCGTCGCGATGGTGGAGGGAAACCGGCTGACGGACGTCTCCCACGCGATCGAGCTCGGGACGCGGGCTGCCGAGTCGGCGCACGGTCGCCCCTACGGGATCGTGGACGGCTACGGCGGTCACGCGATCGGGCGCGAGATGCACATGGATCCGTTCCTGCCGAACGAGGGCGCTCCGGTAAGGGGCCGCACCTGGTGATCGGGTCGGTCCTGGCGATCGAGCCGATGCTCACGCTCGGCACGTACGAGACCGAGGTCCTCGAGGACGACTGGACGGTGGTGACCACCGACGGCAGTCGTGCCGCGCACTGGGAGCACACGGTCGCCGTCACCGAGGACGGTCCGCGGATCCTCACGTTGCGCCCCGGCGACAACTGAGATCGAACAAACGCCGAGCGGGCAGTGAACTCTCACTGCCCGCTCGGCGTTTGTGCGTTCGGGTGGTCGTCAGCTGTCGAGCAGCACGGTGACCGGGCCGTCGTTGACCAGGCTCACCTGCATGTGCTCGCCGAACTTGCCGACCTCGACGGTGGCGCCCTGGTCCCGTAGTGCGGCGCCGAACGCGTCGACGAGCGGTTCGGCGACGGCACGCGGCGCGGCCGGCGACCACGACGGGCGTCGGCTCTTGCGGGTATCGGCCATGAGGGTGAACTGGCTGACGACGAGGATCGGGGCGTCGACGTCCGAGGCGGACTTCTCGTCGTCGAGGATCCGAAGGCGCCACACGCGGCGGGCGAGGTTCGATGCGGCGATGGGGTCGTCGTGGTGCCCGACGCCGAGGAGCACGAGCAGTCCCTGACCGCCGGCGGGTGGCGAGATCCGGGCGACCTCCTCGCCGTCGACCGAGACGGCTGCCGATGTGACCCGCTGGACGAGTGCACGCATCTGGATGTGTTCCCTTCGGGTGGGGGAGTCGTGGCGGCTCGCGGCCGCATTTGGCCTGGTTGGGAATTGCCGGTAGGATGGAACAACGGTGCGCCCTGCGTATCGGTTGTCTGCGCGTCCGGCCTCGTGTCGGGGTGTCGCTTCCAGCCGTCAGGACCACCGATGTAGCGGATACCGGTGACGGTAGCCGATGCACCCATACGCCACTCAACGGATCGCGGAGGACATGGCTAAGAAGGACGGGGCCATCGAGGTCGAGGGACGAGTTGTCGAGCCGCTGCCCAATGCGATGTTCCGCATTGAGCTGGAAAACGGCCACAAGGTCCTCGCACACATCAGCGGCAAGATGCGTCAGCACTACATTCGCATCCTTCCCGAGGACCGCGTCGTCGTGGAGCTTTCGCCCTACGACCTGTCGCGTGGGCGCATCGTTTACCGCTACAAGTAATAGCTTCCCCGGCCGTACCCGGCCGGGAGAGCTATGTCTGCCCTCGGGTGGACAGACAACAGGAGATCAGACGCACGTGAAGGTTCAGCCTAGCGTCAAGAAGATCTGCGAGAAGTGCAAGGTGATTCGCCGTAACGGGCGCGTCATGGTGATCTGCGAGAACCTGCGTCACGAGCAGCGTCAGGGCTAGTCCCACAGATCACGGCTTCTTCGAGATCGGCTTGGCAACAAGCGTAAAGAAGACCTCTCAGCACCAACCGCGACCCCGGGCCCGTCGAGCAATCAAGGGCAGGTAGCGGTTCACCCCCGGCACGGAGGCCGGGGCCCCGCTGCGAGTGTGAACCGCAGAGTTTGTAGACGCAGGGGACGGACTGGGAGCAGACCTCCGCACACCGATAGGAAATGCCACATGGCACGTCTCGCAGGTGTTGATCTTCCCCGCGAAAAGCGCATGGAGATCGCACTGACCTACATCTACGGCATCGGCCGTACCACCTCCAAGGAGATCCTGGCTGCCACGGGCGTCAACCCGGACCTGCGCAGCAAGGACCTGTCCGACGAGGACCTCGCCAAGCTCCGCGAGTACATCGAGGAGTCGGTGAAGGTCGAGGGTGACCTGCGCCGCGAGGTGCAGGCAGACATCCGCCGCAAGATCGAGATCGGCTGCTACCAGGGCCTGCGCCACCGCCGTGGTCTGCCCGTGCGTGGACAGCGCACCAAGACCAACGCTCGTACCCGTAAGGGCCCGAAGCGCACCGTCGCAGGAAGAAGAAGTAATGCCTCCCAAGTCACGTAGCACCGGTCCGAAGAAGACCCAGAAGGCGCGTCGCAGGGACAAGAAGAACGTCCCGCACGGTGCCGCTCACATCAAGAGCACCTTCAACAACACGATCGTGTCGATCACCGACCCGGCCGGCAACGTCATCTCCTGGGCGTCGTCGGGCCACGTGGGCTTCAAGGGCTCGCGCAAGTCGACGCCGTTCGCTGCTCAGCTCGCCGCTGAGAACGCTGCCCGCAAGGCGCAGGAGCACGGCGTCAAGAAGGTCGACGTCTTCGTGAAGGGCCCGGGCTCGGGCCGCGAGACCGCGATCCGCTCGCTGCAGGCTGCAGGCCTCGAGGTCGGCACCATCTCCGATGTCACCCCCAGCCGCACAACGGCTGCCGTCCGCCCAAGCGGCGTCGGGTTTAAGTAGCGGGAAGGATAGGTAAAAGAACATGGCACGTTATACCGGACCCATCACCCGCAAGTCGCGTCGTCTGCGCGTCGACCTCGTCGGAGGCGACCAGGCGTTCGAGCGGCGTCCTTACCCGCCGGGCCAGCACGGCCGCGCGCGTATCAAGGAGAGCGAGTACCTGCTCCAGCTGCAGGAGAAGCAGAAGGCACGCTTCACCTACGGCGTCATGGAGAAGCAGTTCCGTCGCTACTACCAGGAGGCGGTCAACCGCCCCGGTAAGACCGGCGAGAACCTGCTCCAGATTCTGGAGTCGCGTCTCGACAACGTCGTGTACCGCGCAGGCCTCGCTCGCACCCGCCGCCAGGCGCGTCAGCTGGTCACGCACGGCCACCTTCTCGTGAACGACAAGAAGGTCGACATCCCCAGCTACCGCGTCTCGCAGTACGACATCATCGATGTCCGCGAGAAGTCGCTGGCGACCCTGCCGTTCCAGATCGCCCGCGAGACCCAGGGCGATCGCCCGATCCCGGGCTGGCTGCAGGTCGTCGGTGGACGCCTCCGCATCCTGGTGCACCAGCTCCCCGAGCGTGCGCAGATCGAGGTCCCGCTGCAGGAACAGCTGATCGTCGAGTACTACTCGAAGTAAGGCGTGATGCCTGGGAGCGGTCGGTAACGGCCGCTCCCAGGTCCGAGCCTTTCCCATCGTGGGCGTCATATGGCGGACGCCCGTACAGGAGGAAATCCAATGCTCATTTCTCAGCGACCCACGCTGACCGAAGAGGTCATCGCTGAAAACCGCTCGAAGTTCGTCATCGAGCCCCTGGAGCCAGGCTTCGGGTACACCCTCGGCAATTCGCTGCGCCGCACCCTGCTGTCGTCGATCCCCGGCGCTGCTGTCACCAGCATCCGTATCGACGGCGTCCTGCACGAGTTCACCACCGTTCCCGGTGTGAAGGAAGATGTCACCGACGTCATCCTGAACCTCAAGGGCCTGGTCGTGAGCTCCGAAGAGGACGAGCCGGTCACCATGTACGTCCGCAAGCAGGGCCCCGGGTCGTGACTGCGGGTGACATCGTTCCGCCGGCAGGCGTCACGGTCAACAACCCGGATCTGCACATCGCCACCCTGAACGACAAGGGCAAGCTGGAGATCGAGCTCGTCGTCGAGCGCGGTCGCGGCTACGTCCCCGCCGTCCAGAACAAGGCGTCCGGCGCCGAGATCGGCCGTATTCCGGTCGACTCGATCTACTCGCCGGTGCTCAAGGTCACCTACAAGGTGGAAGCGACCCGCGTCGAGCAGCGCACCGACTTCGATCGGCTGATTCTCGACGTGGAGACCAAGAACTCCATCACCGCTCGGGACGCGCTCGCTTCGGCGGGCAAGACCCTGGTTGAGCTCTTCGGCCTGGCCCGTGAGCTGAACGTCGAGGCAGAAGGCATCGAGATCGGACCCTCGCCTGCCGAGGCCGATCACATCGCTTCCTTCGGACTCCCCATCGAGGATCTGGACCTGACGGTCCGCTCCTACAACTGCCTCAAGCGCGAGGGTGTTCACACCGTCGGCGAGCTCGTGGCACGCACGGAGTCCGATCTGCTCGACATCCGCAATTTCGGACAGAAGTCCATCGACGAGGTCAAGGTCAAGCTGCATTCGCTCGGCCTCGCCCTCAAGGACAGCCCTGCGTCCTTCGATCCGACGACCGTTGCCGGCTACGACGCCGCCACCGGTACGTGGAGCGACGCCGACGCCGGTTCCTTCAGCGACGCTGACGGCACCGACCAGGACTACGCCGAGACCGAACAGCTGTAACCCGTATCACCCGGCACATGGGCAAATGTGCTGGGCGAGCCCAAGAGGAGCTCCAATGCCCAAGCCCAAGAAGGGTGCCCGCTTCGGCGGGTCGGCGTCGCACCAGAAGGCGATCTTCGCCAACCTGGCGACTGCTCTCTTCGAGCACGGCCGAATCACCACCACGGAGGCCAAGGCCAAGGCCCTGCGTCCGTACGCCGAGAAGATCGTGACCAAGGCCAAGGGTGGATCCCTGGCCGACCGTCGTGAGGTTCTGAAGGTCATCCGCAACAAGGATGTCGTTCACACCCTGTTCGCGGAGATCGGCCCGTTCTACGCCGACCGCGACGGTGGTTACACCCGCATCATCAAGACCGTCCCCGCAAGGGCGACGACGCTCCCATGGCGATCATCGAGCTCGTCCAGGAGAAGACGGTCACCTCCGAGGCGGACCGCGCTCGCCGTGTCGCTGCTTCGCAGGCTGCTCCGGCTGCCGAGGAGACCGCGGCCGAGGCCGAGGCCCCCGAGGCCGAGGTCGTCGAGGCCGCAGCCGATGCCGACGAGGCCAAGAAGGACTAGTCCACTTGGTTTCGGCACACGCTGAATCGAACGAACCCGTCGTTCCCATTGGGGACGGCAGGTTCGTTCGATTGCGCCTCGATGTTTCGTACGACGGCACCGATTTCTCGGGGTGGGCGCGCCAGCCCGGCCGCCGCACCGTGTGCGGTGAGATCGAAGAGAAGCTGAGCGCAATCGTCCGCGCCCCGGTGCTGCTGACGGTGGCGGGCCGCACCGATGCCGGTGTCCACGCGAGTGGCCAGGTGGCACACGTGGACGTGCCGGCTGACATGGTCCCGGACGACCCGTCGCGTCTGGTGCGCAGGCTCGCCCGCTTCCTGCCCAAAGACGTTCGGGTCAAGGACGTCTCGTTCGCTCCCGAACACTTCGACGCCCGGTTCTCGGCGATCCGTCGGCACTACGAGTACCGGTTGACCACGGCGCCGTACGGCGCGGATCCGCTGCGTGCCCGCGACACGGTGGCGTGGCCCAAGGACGTCGACGTCGACGCGATGCGGGAGGCGTCGTCGCAGTTGTTGGGTCTGCACGACTTCGCGGCGTTCTGCAAGCGCCGCGAAGGCGCGACGACAGTCCGCGAACTGCAGCGCTTCGACTGGGAGCAATCTGGTCACGAACTCATCGCCTTCGTCAGCGCCGACGCGTTCTGCTGGTCGATGGTGCGCAGCCTGGTCGGCGCGGCGCTCGCCGTCGGTGAAGGCCGCCGCACGATCGAATGGATGGCAGGTTTGCTGTCCGAGCGCGAGCGGGCGAGTGCTGTCGCCGTCGCTCCCGCGCACGGGCTCTCGCTGGTTCGCGTCGACTATCCGGCGGACGAGGATCTCGCGGCCCGTAACGAGGCCACCCGGGAGATGCGCTCTGCGATCGAGCCGGGTGGGGCGGGGTGCTGCGGGGAGTAGCCTGACTCCACGATGAACGAGTGGTGGATCGCCCTGCAGGTGCTCGGGCCGGCGTTCTGGCTCGGGATGGTCGTGGCGATCTCGTTTCTGGAGGCGCCGATCAAGTTCCGCGCGCCCGGTGTGACGATCCCGATCGGGTTGGGCATCGGCCGACGTGTCTTCCGCGCTCTGAACATCGCGGAGATCGTGGTGCTGGCCGTGCTGTGGGTCGCGGCGCTCGCGGCCGACGCACCCCCGAGCTCCGGGACGCGGAACCTGCTCGTGGCGTTGACGATCGTTCTGGTGATCCAGGTCGCGGGCATTCGTCCACCACTGAGCCGCCGGTCGGACAGGATTCTCGCCGGCGAGGAGTTGCCGCGCTCCCGCGCACATCACCTGTATGTGGTGTTCGAGGTCGTCAAGGTGATCCTGTTGATCTGGTTGGCGGCCATCACCGTGACCGCTCACCTCTGAGCGCCGAGTCGCTCCACCGCAGGTCCGGAGGCTGATACCGTCGCAGCACATCGGGAACATTGCGTTTCTGCTGATGGGAGCTGCGCATGCGTCCGTCTCTCGTTACCGTGCTCATCCTGGAGGCCGCCACGATCGGTGCAGCTCTCGCAGCTCCCGCAGCGGCGACGGCCGAGCCACTTCCGGTCCCGCACAACTTCTTCGACGGCATCGAGGCGGAGATGGCCGATCCGGGCGGCTCGCTTCCCGGATCGAACGACTGGTCCTGCAAACCGACGGCGGAGCGCCTTCGCCCGGTGATTCTGGTGCACGGAACCGGTGCCAACCGGCAGACGAACTGGACCACGTACGTACCGTTGCTGAAGAACAACGGCTACTGCGTGTTCGCGCCCACCTACGGTGCCCGCCCCGGCGCCGCGTGGCCCGGCAGCGCCTTCGGCGCGCTGACCCCGCTCGAGGAGAGTGCCCGGCAGTTCGCCGGCTTCGTCGACGAGGTGCTCGCGGCCACCGGCGCGGAGAAGGTCGACATCGTCGGGCACTCCCAGGGCACGCTGATGCCGAACTACTACGTGAAATTCCTCGGCGGTGCCGCCAAGGTCGACAAGTACGTCTCGCTCGCCCCGCTGTGGCTGGGCGCCGGCGCCTTCTGGGCCCGCGAGATCACCGCGTTCGCCAGGGAACACGGACTCGAGCCGCTGCAACAGCAGACGTTCGGACAGCTGTGTGCGGCGTGCCTGGACATGGCGCCGGGAACCGCCTTCGTCGACAGGATGAACGAAGGCGGCCCGTATGCCCCCGGGTCACGTACACCAACATCGCCACCCGGTACGACGAACTCGTCGTCCCGTACACCAACGGGCTGGTGCCGGGACCGAACACGGTAAACATCGTCGTCCAGGATCAGTGCCCACAGGACTACTCCGAGCACGCCGCGCTGGGTGCGTCACCCATCGCGGCGGCGTATGTCCTCAACGCACTCGACCCGGAGCATCCGCGTCCGGTGCCCTGCACGGCGATCTCACCGTTCACCGGCACACCCGTCGGCTGAGCGCGCCGACGACCCGGCTCAGCCGGCGAGCTGGCGCGCGATGACGAGGCGCTGAATCTGGTTGGTGCCCTCGAAGATCTGGGTGATCTTCGCTTCGCGCATGTAGCGCTCGACGGGGAAGTCCTGGGTGTAGCCGTAGCCGCCGAACACCTGGACCGCGTCGGTGGTGACCTTCATGGCGGCGTCGGTCGCGACGAGCTTCGCGACGGAGGCGTTGCGGGAGTAGGGGAGTCCGGCGTCGCGGCGGCGGGCCGCATCGATGTAGGTGGCGCGGGCGGAGTCGACGGCGGCGGCCATGTCGGCGAGGACGAAGCCGAGGCCCTGGTGGTCGATGATGCGCTTGCCGAATGCCTTGCGCTCCTTGGCGTATGCGACGGCGTCGTCGAGTGCGCCCTGCGCCAGGCCGACCGCGACAGCCGCGATGCCGAGGCGCCCGGAGTCGAGCGCGCTGAACGCGATGGGCAGGCCCTGCCCGGTCTTGCCGATGAGCCGCTCGGCGGGGACGAAGGCGTCGTCGTAGTGGGCGGCCGTGGTCGGGACGGCGCGCAGACCCATCTTCTCCTCGGGCTTGCCGAAGCTCAGGCCCTCGGTGTCCTTGGGTACGAGGAAGCACGAGATGCCGCGGGAGCCGTCGTCGCTGGTGCGGGCGAAGAGGGTGTAGAAGTCGGCGCGGCCGCCGTTGGTGATCCACGCCTTGCTGCCGTTGATGCGGAAGCCGCCGTCCACCTCGGTGGCCCTGCACATCAGCGCGGCGGCGTCGGAGCCGGCCTGCGGTTCGGACAGGCTGTAGGCGCCGATCGTCTCGCCGCCGAGCATGTCGGGCAGCCACTTCGCCTTCTGCTCGTCGGTGCCGTGGGTGGCGAGCGCGAAACAGCTCAGGCTGTGCACGCTGGTGGCGACGCCGACGGCCGCCCAGCGGGCCGCGATCTCCTCGAGGACCTGCAGGTACACCTCGTAGGGCTGGTCTCCGCCGCCGAACTCCTCCGGGTACGGCAGGCTCAGCAGCCCGGCGCGTCCGAGCGCGGGGAACACGCCCTCGGGAAACGTCTCGGTCTTCTCGCACTCGTTCACGATCGGCGCCAGCACCTTGTCCGCGACGTCGCGGGTGAGGTCGATCAGGTCGTGGGCTTCCTGGGTGGGCAGCAGGCGTTCGACGGGCACGGCGGTCTCCTCGCGGATTGACGAGATACGAAAAGTAGTACTGAAAGCGATACTGCAGTACTGTCTCGCGTATGGCAACCCCGGTGAAGATGACGGCTCGGCGCATCGCGCTGTTCGACTCGCTCGTGGCCCTGATTCTCGACGAGGGGTTCGCGCACCTCACCCTCGACGATCTGGCCGCCCGCCTGCACTGCTCGAAGTCCACGCTGTACCGCCTCGCGGACAGCAAGGAGCAGCTGGTGCGCGCCGCCACGGTGCACTTCTTCCGCGGTGCGACCGAGAAGGTCGAGGCGAGCCTGGCCGGTGCGGTGGGCGCCCGCGAACGCATCCGCATGTACCTCGAGGCCGTAGGCGAGCAGTTGCGGCCGGCGTCGGCGCAGTTCATGGAGGATCTGGCCGCCGACTCGGCGGCGCGCGAGGTGTACGAGCGCGACACCCGGTTCGCGGCCCGCCGGGTTCAGGAGCTCATCACCGAAGGAGTCGCGGCGGGCGAGCTGCGGGACGCACACGCGGCGTTCGTCGGCGACGTCGCGGCCGCCGCGATGGTGCGGATCCAGCAGCGGCAGGTTTCGGCCTCGACCGGGCTCGACGACGCCGAGGCGTACCAGGAGCTGGCGATACTGCTGACCCGCGGACTCTGATCCGGCGCTCTACGATCGGACCGGAAGGGAGCGTGCCGATGGAGCTGGACCGACCGTTGCGCCTGGAGGTGATCGTCGGCAGCGTCCGCGTCAAGCGGTTCGCGCCCGTGGTCGTCGACTGGTTCCTGGAGCGGGCCCGCGCCCGCGACACGTTCGACACCGCTGTTCTCGACCTCGCCGATGCATCACTGCCGCAGGATCTTTCGCACACCGCGGAGGTGGAGGCCTTCACCGAACGCGTCGGCGGCGCGGACGCATTCGTCGTCGTCACGAGCGAGTACAACCACGGATACCCGGCGGCGCTCAAGACGGCGCTCGACACCGTCAAGTACGAATGGCGCGCCAAGCCGATCGGTTTCGTCGCGTACGGCGGAATGTCGGGCGGACTACGCGCGGTCGAGCAGTTGCGTCAGGTGGCGGCGGAACTGCACATGGTCTCGATCCGCGAGGCGGTCAGCTTCCATCAGGCCCGCAAGCACTTCGATCCGGACGACGGTCCCGCGAACGACGCGGCCCAGCGGATGCTCACGCAGTTGGCGTGGTCGGCGGACGCGCTGCGGACGCAGCGCGAACACACCCCGTATCCGGGCTGACGCGGTCAGCGCACCGCGGCGAGCCGCGCGGAAGGGCCGACCTGTCGCCCGATGAACGCGGTCTCGGACGCGATCGTCACCAGCGCGAGGTCGACGCGCTGGTCACCGACAGTGAGCAAGACCCGATCGCCCGACGCCCCCGGCTGCACGATCGCGACGTCCGGCGCGGACGGCGGCCACATCCGCGGATCGGAGTGCACGTGGACGGTCGTCACCCCGGCCCGCGCGGGCGGTACGGGGACGCCGTCGACGACGATCGTGTCGAATCCCGTTTCCGACCGGGATGATTCGTGTGCCGTCCGAAGCCGCATCGGCGTCGCGACGGACTCCACCAGCATCCGCCAGGCGTGCGGGCGGTCGGTGCGGACGAGGACGCGTGCGCCCGTCGCCACCGCACGGAAGACCAGCTGCTGCGCCAGGTAGAGCTCGCCCGCGACGTAGACGTTCGTGACACCGGGCCCGGTGATGCGCACTGTCAGCGCGTGTCCGTGCGCGTCGGAGCCGACGAGCTGACCGCACCCGGCCACCGGCAACCGCAGCGCGTCCAGCTGCTCGGGCGTGACCACACTCATCGGCGTCAGATCGTCGAGGTTCGCCGACGACGCGGGCAGGTGCGCCAACAGTGCGTCCCGGTGCCGCCCCTGTGCGGAGACCAGCCCGGGAATCTGCAGCCGTTCCGGTGCCGCGCGGACGGAGCGGCGGAAGGCCGCGCCGACCTGGACGGTGCCCGCGCTCGCTGCCGGGCGCAGCCGCACCGCCACCGTCGTCCCCAGACTCGGCGCGGACCACACGCCGGTCAGCAGCTCCCGCGAGAGGTGACGCGGATCCACCGCGTTCCCGACGTTCTGCACACCGGCCAGCGGCACGTGGTCCCATTCCTGCCCCATCGTGTCCGGGTGCACTCCTCGGCAGATCCGGGCGCAGGCCGATTCGATCTCGGCAGCGGACAGGATCCGGGAGCGGTATCCGGCGTCGGCGAGCGCGCGGATCACCCGGCGTGCCGCGACGGCGAGCGTCCGCGAGGCGCCGTCGGTGCCGCCGCCGCGCCGGGCGACGGACGCCTCGTTGGCCGACGCATCGAACCGCAGGACCACCCACACGATGCGCTGCGCGGCCGCCGGCAGCGGTCCGACGAGTGCGTCGTACACGTCGGCCGCCGGTGTGCCCGCGACCGCGCGGCTGCCGTGGCTGACGACGTCGATGCCGCTGAGGGTGACGTCGTTCTGCTCGAGGCAGCCCGCGAGAGCCGCCAGCGGCAGTTGCTCGGGCGACTCGCAGGTCTCACGGGTCATCCGGGTCCAGCTCCGCGACGGTGGCAGCAGCTCGACCACGGCCAGGACCTGGCCGTCGACCCAGTGCAGCCCGACGGTCTCGCCGGGCGCGTGGAAGTCCTTGCCTCGACCCATGTCGGGGCTGCGGCCGAGGACGTAGTGCCACGCCGCCTCGGCCCACGACACGGGCAGCCGTCCGCCCACGCGGACGAACATGGCGGCGCACGGGATCGCGGCGACCACGGCCGCGGCCCACAGCGGCAGCCCCGCCCACAACCCGAGCAGACAGATCGTGACCGCGAGAAGCTGTGCGACGACCACCGTCGTCACTGTGACTGCAGCCGTGTGCGGACGGCGTCCGGCACGGAATTGGTCCACGGTTCCTCCCCGATACCTGAACCAGACGGACCATCGCCCGCCGAAGTGTGCTTGCAGGCGAACTGTACTGTGTCGGTCCGTAGCGTGCGCCTGATGGGGGAGGGAACATGGCGGCACAGCCGACTACGCGATGGCAGGTAAGTGGGTACCGATTCCTGGTTCGGCGGATGGAGCATGCGCTCGTACGGCGCGATGTGCGGATGCTGCACGACCCGATGCGAGCGCAATCGCGCGCCCTCGCAGTGGGAGTCGTCATCGCGTGCATCGGTCTCGCGGGGTGCGCGGCCCTCGCACTGATCCGTCCACAGGACAAGATCGGCAATGCGTCGATCGTCGTCGGAAAGGACTCGGGCGCAATGTTCGTCGTCATGGACGGCACCCTGCACCCGGTCCTGAACCTCGCCTCCGCGCGGCTCGTCGTCGGGGAGTCGGCGAAGCCCGTGATGATCAAGGAATCCGAGATCGACACCAGGCCCCGCGGCGCGCTCGTCGGCATTCCCGGCGCGCCGTCGGCGCTGCCGGTGGGCGGCGACACCGAGGGGCAGCCGTGGTCGGTGTGCGACACGGTCTCGCCGGACGGACGGCGCCCCGCCGCAACCACAGTCGTCGTCGGAGAACCCACGTGGGGTGACCGCGTCGGACAGCTCGACTCGGGACACGCTCTGCTGGTGTCGCATTCGGACGCCACATTCCTGGTGTATGACGGTCACCGGGCCCCGATCGATCTCGAGGACCAGGCGGTCAGCCGCGCGCTGGGTCTCGAAGGGGCACAGCCGCGTCCTGATCAGCCGCGGCATGCTCAACGCCATCCCGGAGACGCTGCCGATCGCGGCGCCGACATCGACGGGGCCGGATCCGCGCCGAACTACGAAATCGCCGGAAGAACAATCGGATCCGTCGTCAAGGTCAAGCGGGGAGACGACGCCCGCTACTACGTGGTGCTGCGGGACGGCGTCCAGGAGGTCAGTGAAGCGACCGCGGTCCTCATCCACTTCTCGGACTCTCAGGGGCAGTCGGAGGTACCCACCGTCGCGCCCGACGCCCTCGCGAAGGCACCCACGTCGCACGGACTCGACGTCGCGACGTTCCCGAGCGCCCCGCCGCGCCTCGTCGACGACGCCGACAAGCCCGTCAGCTGCCTGACCTGGACCCCGCAGGGATCCGTCGCGGGCGACGACACCGGTCGGGTCGACGCCACGCTGGCCGTGTCGGCCGGACGGGCGCTCCCCATCCCCGACGACGCGCGCACCGTCCGGCTCGCGCAGGCGGATGGACCCGGCGACAACGCCGACGCCGTGTACGTGCGACCCGGCGGCAGCGGATTCGTCCAGACGACCGGTCTCGAGTCCGGCAGCTCCCGCAAGGGCGGCATGTTCTTCGTCGCCGACACCGGCGTCCGCTACGGCGTCAAGAACGCCGACGCTGCCAAGGCCCTCGGGTTCGACGTGCCCGGGCCGCCTGCGCCGTGGCGGATCCTCGAACTCCTCGCTCCCGGACCGACACTCGGCCGCGAGGAAGCGCTCGTCGCCCACGACGGCGTCGCCCCAGACGACGCCGCCGCTCCGGTTGCCGCCGGAAACTGACGACCATCCCGGCGGTGCCGTGGCTGCATACCGCGGCGCCGCCGCAGTTACATGGTGCGGCGCCGCCGCAGTTACATGGTGCGGCGCCGCCGCAGCGGATACGACGCGAGGACACCCAGCACCACGATCGCGGCGATCCCGCCCGTCGCGGCCAGCGCCACCGTGCGCGGGCGGGTGTCCGGTACGGGAGTCGGCGAGGGTGCCGCGACGGGAGTCGAGCGCGCCGCGTCGACGGCAACGGCGTCCAGCGGCAGGTCAGCGCTCACCGCGGCCGCCGGATCGACCACACCGTGACCGACGAACGGATTCCAACCCTCGGCCGGAGCCTGCGCCGTGGCCTCGATGCGCGCGATCACCTGCTGCGCCGTCAGCTGCGGGTGCCGGGCGCGCACCAGAGCGGCGGTCGCCGCCACGAGCGGCGCGGCGAAACTCGTTCCGTCGAAGGGCCTCTGCTCTCCCTGCGACGTCACCCACTGCCGCGTCTGCCCACGACCGTCGGAGTTCAGCGACACGATCCCGGTACCCGGTGCCGCGACGTCGACCCACGGCCCGCCGAGGCTGAAGCTCGACGCCGACCCGTCCGGGTTCACCGCACCGACGGTCAGTACGTAGTCGTCGTACCAGGCGGGCGTCGCGATCATCGACACCGAGTCCCATTGATTCGCATGCGGATTCAGCGGATCGAGCGGCGGATTCTGTGTTGCGCACCCACCCGAGCCGTAGTTCCCGGCGGCCGCCACCACCACGACGTTCTTGACGGTCGCCGCGTACTGGACGGCGGCGCCGAGCGACTGGTCGCCGATGCCGTCGGCGGCCGACCGGCACGCCACCTCCGAGATGTTGATGACCGTCGCACCCATGTCGGCCGCCTGCCGCACCGCCATCGCCATGGTCTGGGCGTTGCCGTATCCGCTGGAATTCTGCACGTCGTTCGGGTCGTCGCGCCGCCGCGCCTCGGAGAAGTTGGCGCTCGACTGTCGGATCGTGATGATCCGAGCGTCGGGCGCACCGCCGGAGAATCCCGATCCCGGGACGGGTGCGGCCGCGATGAGCCCGGCGACGATCGTGCCGTGCGCGTCGCAGTCCCCGGTCCCGTCTCCGTTCGAGACGTAGTCGCCGCCGGGGATCAGACCGGGCAGACGCGGGTGCCGGGTCACCCCGGTGTCGATGACCGCCACGGTCTGTCCCTGGCCGCGGGTCAGCGGCCACACCGAGCCGAAATCCATCGTGTGCTGGGGCAGCGGCACATCCGGGCTGTCGCCCATCGGCAGCGCCACCGCGCACGCGTTGCGCTGTTCGGTAGGTGCGAGCGGTGCCGGACGCGACGGCGCCGGCAGCTTGCCGGGATCCACCGGCGCGGGAACGACGGCGCCCCCGACACCCGGCCCCAGCGATGCGGTCAACGCGACCAGCGCGGTGACGGCCGACGTCCGGAGCAGTCGGAGTCGTGCGGTGCCCGCCACGATCCCGCTCACAATCCTCTGATGGCGGAGAAGAGTCCGGACACCCAGCACGCCAGCGGGACGACGGCCGCGATCGCGGCGTAGTCGAGCAGTTCGGTCGCACGCTGCTGCACCGGCGAAAAGTTCTTCCGCGGGGCGATGATTCCGAGCACCAGCGCCCCGAGCACGACCAGCACCGCGGTGGCGAACAGCCCGAGCGCTGCGTCGGGAACGACGACCGCCGCCCCGGCGCACAGGAGCACGAGGATCGCGCCGCCGCCGCCGATCAGCGGGACCGCCTGCTCCGCCGCACTGAACGTACGCCCGCGGAACATCAGCACGGTCGCGGCGGTGATTGCGAGTGCCGCTCCGGCCAGTCAGATCCCGGAGCCGGACGTCGGAACGGCGGCGGCGAGCACACCGAAGCCGGTGAGCAGCGTCATCGCGCAGACCAGCCCGGTGAGGAACCGTCGCGCCCGGTCCGCGCGTGCGGCGACGGACTCGAACGAGGGCACACTGCGCGTGTCGTCGGGATCGTCCTCGGCCGGATCGACCGACGTGCCCGGCGCCGGGACCGGCGGAAGGGGGAGCTTCGCGAGCAGCATCGCGATGCGGGGCGCGACCACCAGCCCGGTCAGTGCGGCGCCCGCGAGAAGCGCGCTGACGGCGCGCAAGGGTTGGTCGGTGAGGGTGGCTGCGAGGGCAGCGACGGACCCGAACAGTGACACGGCCGCGGCAGCGGTGAACACGGTGTGCCCCACTCCGCTCGCACGCAGCGCGAGCACCGCTGTGGCCCCGACCATTACGAGTCCCAGTAGGATGTGCGGCGCCCCGCGGTCACCGGGCACCAGCAACATTCCCGACGCGAACGCCACCGGTAGTGCCGCGCTGCCGAGGGTGACGGCCGCGCCGGAATCCCCGTAGACCCGGCTCCCGACGGCTCCCGCAACCAGGAACAACACGAGCGTCAGCAGCGCGCACCCGGCCCCGACGAGGGACTGGATCGAACCGTCGACCTGGAGCAGCGCAACGGAGCCGGCCACCGTCGCCGCGATCGCGATCGCGGAACCGGTCAGGCGCGCGATACGGGGTGTCCAGGGGTGCGTGTGGCCCGTGTCCGCCACCGCGACGTTGTACATGATGTCGTCGAACAGCGGTGGGGGAGGGCTGGCCTCGACGCTGTCGAACACCAGCAGCTCGCCGTCGAGGACGCCGTGCTCCTGCAGGCTCAGCGCCGGCGACAGCGGCGGCGTTCCGAGCCTGGACAGGTCCAGCGCACCGGTTCGGTGCGCTCCTCGTCGGCGTCGAAGTCGTTGGCGGCGCTGTGCTTCCGGACGAGGTCGGCGATGCCCGGGATCAGGAGCTCGACGGGACCGCGTTCGGGAGCGCGAGATCGATCTGGGTGTGCGGAGCGACGATCGTCAGCCGACACAGATCGGCCGCTCCTCGCGGCCGCGATCCTCCGCCGACTGCGTGCTCGGCAGGCAGAACTGTCACGATCATCCCCCGGATCCCGCGATCGGGATCCCCACCCGAACCGCTCGCTTCGAAACATCGGCACCATACCCGGTGCCGGTCCCGCACTCCACGGTGTGCTTCGTCGGTGCGGTGCTGTAGTTTCTCAGTTCGCGAGTCCGGAGCCCGTGGGGGGTGACTCGGCGCGGTCGAGGGGACCGGGCCGGGCAGGGGCTGGCCTTGTTCTGGGGGTGGAAGCATGGGCACCGTGCACTTCGTGCGCCGGGCACGTCGGGAGGCTCCGCGCACGCCGGGCGGCGAGGTGAGTCTCCAGACGCCCCCCGAGATTCCCCGGATCACGCCCGGCAACCTGATGACCAAGCTGTTGCCGCTCGTCATGGTGGCCGCCATGGTCGGCATGACCGCGCTGATGTTCACCTCCGGCATGGCCACGAACCCCATGTCACTGATGTTCCCGGTGATGATGTTGGTGTCGATGGTCGGCATGCTCGCGGGCTCGGGTCGGGGCGGCGGGCCGAAGGCGGCCGAGGCGAACGAGGACCGCAAGGACTATCTGCGTTACCTCGACCAACTGCGCCGCGACGCCCTCGACACCGGGACGCAGCAGCGCAAGGCGCTCCAGTGGAGCCACCCGGACCCGGGGACGCTGTGGACGCTGACCGGAACGGTTCGGATGTGGGAGCGGCGCACCACCGACCCCGACTACGGCCACGTGCGCGTCGGCCGCGGCAGTCAGCGCCTCGCGACCCGGCTGATCCCACCCGAGACAGGGCCGGTCGAGGATCTTCGAGCCGGTGTCGGCGGTGTCGCTGCGCCGGTTCGTGCGCGCCCATTCGGTGGTGGCGGACCTGCCGACGGCGGTGTCGTTGCGCGGGTTCGCGGCGATATCCGTCGACGGCGACAGGGCGGGGGCACGCGGACTGGTCCGGGCGATGCTGGTGCAACTGTGCACGTTCCACGGACCCGATCAGCTCCAGATCGCGGTGGTGTGCGGACCCGACACCGCCGCGGAGTGGGACTGGGTCAAGTGGCTGCCGCACGCACAGCGCCCGGACGTGTCCGACGGCGTGGGGCCCGCGCGGATGATGTACGGGTCGGTGATCGAACTCGAATCGGCCCTGGGACAGCACTTCTCGATGCGCGGACGATTCTCGCGGAGCGCGCCCCCGACGCCGGGGGTGCCGCAGATCGTGGTCGTGATCGACGGGGGATCCTCGAAGGCGACAGCGGTCTCGTCACGGACGGCGGGCTGGATTCGGTGACGTTGCTCGACCTGAGCGGATACTGCCCGCGGCTCACGGCAACCCGCGGTCTGCAGCTCGTGACGACGGACGGTGCGCTCGGTGCGCGGAGCGGTGCGGGGGTCGAGACGTTCGCGACCGCAGACACGCTGACGCCGCAGGAGGCGCTGTCCGCGGCCCGGCGACTCGCCCCCTTCCGGATCGCAGCCCGCACCGCCGCCGACACGGGCGACGACGACGGCGCACCTGTCGCAGCGGGGTGGAATCGTCTGCTCGGGCTGGGCGACGTCGGCCGATTCGATCCCGTCCAGGGGTGGGTGCCGAGGCACGGCCGCGACCGGCTGCGCGTCCCGATCGGCATCGGGGTCGACGGCAGTCCCGTCGAACTGGATCTCAAGGAGGCGGCCGAGAACGGTATGGGCCCGCACGGTCTGTGCATCGGCGCCACCGGATCCGGCAAGTCGGAGTTCCTGCGCACCCTGGTGCTGGGTCTGCTCGCGACCCATTCGCCCGACGCGCTGAACCTGGTCCTCGTCGACTTCAAGGGCGGCGCGACCTTCCTAGGCCTCGAGGACGCGCCGCACGTCGCCGCGGTCATCACCAACCTCGCCGAGGAGCTGGCGATGGTGGACCGCATGAAGGACGCGCTCGCCGGTGAGATGAACCGGCGGCAGGAACTGCTCCGGGCCGCCGGCAACTTCGCCAACGTCACCGACTACGAGAAGGCGCGCAGCGCAGGCGCGGACCTGGCGCCGCTGCCGGCCCTGTTCATCGTGGTGGACGAGTTCTCCGAACTGCTCAGCCAGCAGCCCGAGTTCGCCGAACTGTTCGTCGCGATCGGTCGCCTCGGTCGCTCGCTGCACATGCACCTGCTGCTCGCGAGCCAGCGGCTCGAGGAGGGCAAGCTGCGCGGACTCGACAGTCACCTGTCGTACCGGATCGGTCTGAAGACGTTCTCGGCCAACGAGTCCCGCACCGTGCTCGGCGTGCCCGACGCCTACCACCTGCCGGCATCGCCCGGCGCCGGCTACCTCAAGTGCGATTCCGCGGAGATCGTGCGCTTCCAGGCCTCCTACGTCTCCGGCCCCTACGAGAGCGAGCGGGTCCGTCGATCCACGGGCGGGAACGTGCCGAACCTCGACCTGCGACCGCGCCCGTTCACCGCGTCGCCGGTCGCTCTGCCCGTGTTCGAGGAACCGGTGGTCCCGATCGACCCGGATCCGGTGCCCGAGGGTGGCGGCGACCAGCGCTCCGTCCTCGAGGTCCTCGTCGATCGCATTCGCGGACGGGGGCCGGCCGCGCACGAGGTGTGGCTGCCGCCGCTCGAGGTCGCGCCGACGCTCGACCAGATCCTGCCGCCCTCCGCGGTCACGGAATCCGTTCCCGCGCTGAGTTCGCTGCGGGCGCCGATCGGCGTGATCGATCGGCCGTTCGACCAGCGTCGGGACCTACTGGTGACCGACCTGTCCGGCGCGACCGGCAACGTCGCCGTCGTGGGCGGGCCCCAGTCCGGCAAGTCGACGCTGCTGCGGACGCTCATCATGTCGATGGCAGCCACGCACTCGCCGCGCCAGGTGCAGTTCTACTGCCTCGACTTCGGCGGCGGCACGCTGTCGGGTCTGGCCGGTCTCCCGCACGTCGGATCGGTCGCGAACCGACTCGACGTCGACCTGGTGCGGCGCACGGTGGCCGAGATGACGACCCTGGTGCGCCAGCGGGAGCGGCGGTTCCGCGAGCTCGGCATCGAGTCGATGGCCGAGTTCCGGCGCCTGCGCGGCGGCGGCGAGGGGCCGGCGGCGGCAGGCGCGGCCGAGGACCCGTTCGGGGACGCCTTCCTCGTCATCGACGGCTGGCCGAGCATCCGACAGGATTTCGAGGCGCTCGAAGCGCAGATCAGTGCGCTTGCCGGGCAGGGGCTTTCGTTCGGCGTGCACGTGGTTCTCGCGACTCCGCGCTGGGCCGACATCCGGCCCGCGCTCGAGGATCAGCTCGGTACGAGAATCGAGCTGCGGTTGGGTGACCCGACCGACTCCGACGTCGGCCGCGCGAAGGCGATGCTGGTTCCGTCCGGGCGGCCGGGGCGCGGTATCACCCGCGACGGACTGCACCTGCTCGTCGCCCTGCCCCGGCTGGACGGGGCGTGCCGCAGCGACGATCTCGGCGCCGGGGTCGCCGACGCCGTCGCCCGTCTCGGGGCGGTCCGCTCCGGTCCGGGGGCCCCGCCGGTGCGGATGCTGCCGGATCGGATTCCGCGGGAGGACCTGCTCGCGGTCGCCGCGGGGCACTGGCCGGCTCCAGCCGCTCCGGGTGGGGCGTGCCTGTCGGTGCCGATCGGCATCGACGAGGCCGAACTCGCGCCGGTGTACCTCGATTTCGCGGATCAGGCGCACTTCCTCGTGTTCGGTGACAGCGCGTGCGGCAAGACGACGCTGCTGCGCGGAATCTGCCTCGGGCTGATGGAAGCGAACACCCCGCAGCAGGCGAAGCTGATCATCGGTGACTACCGACGCACCATGCTCGGTGTGGTCGAGGGCGATCACCTCGCGGGATACGCGGCCTCGGCAACGACGTTCACGACGATGATGAACGATCTCGCGGGCATCCTCGCGAGCCGCATGCCCGGACCGGACACCACACAACAGCAATTGCGGGAGCGGTCCTGGTGGTCGGGCCCGGAGATCTACGTCGTCGTCGACGACTACGACCTCGTCGCGACGTCGAGTGGCAACCCGTTGACCCCGCTGCTCGACTACCTCGCGCACGCAAAGGATCTCGGCCTGCACCTGATCGTCGCCCGGCGGTCCGGCGGCGCGTCGCGGGCGCTCTACCAGCCGGTGATCGCGCGGATGCGCGATCTCGTGCCGGCCGGCATGGTGATGAGCGGCAGCCGGGACGAGGGCAACCTCATCGGCACGGTTCGACCCAGCGAGCAGCCGTCGGGGCGGGGCACTTTCGTTGCGCGGAGCGGAACCTCCCTGGTTCAGCTCGCATGGTTGCCGCAGTTGTGACCGCGGCGAGCCTGCACCTCGCCGACGGCGCGGTCTGGGTGGCGTCGCCGTCCGGGGTCGTACGGGTGCCGGACGAGTCGATCGGGCACTGTCTCGAGTGCATCGACGACCGGAATGTCGTCGTCGGGGCTCAGACGGTCGCGACCATCGATGTCCTCGCGGCGTCGCTCCACCGTGCACTCGAAACGGGAACGAGGGGAACGGGGTTCGCTTCCGCTGTGGCCGTGACCTACCCGTCGCACTGGGGATCGTTCCGGCGTGGCGTGCTCGAGTCGGCCGCGCGCCGATCTGCCCACGCGGTATCGCTGGTGCCGGTGGCGCTCGCGGCGCCGGCCCCGGAGGGCTGTTCACGGTGGGTGGTCCTGGAGTGCGCGCCGCTGTGGACCACCGCCAGCCTGGTCGAGCAGGGCGACCGCGGCGAACCGGCCGTCGTGGCGTGCGAACTCGCATCGGACACCGGCAGTCTCGATCTTCGTGACCATCCCGACCGCGTCGCGGTGCTCGACCGACTGGTGCGCACGGTCGCCGGTGAGCGTCCGGTCGAGATAGTACTCGTCACCGGCTCGGACACTGAGATCGCCGGAAAACTCACCGCGGGAATCGAATCGAGGATCGTGGTCGTCGCGGACACTGATCTGGTGCGTCTGCCCGCGCCGTCGTCGGAGGGCCCGCAGTCCGGCCGCGACGCATCACCCGCCTCGTGGCTGGACCATGGCCTCGCAGCGCCTCCGCAACGCCGATCCGGGCGCGCCGTCCTCTCGGTGGTCGGCGTCCTCGTCGTGGCTGCGGTCGTCGGCACTGCCCTCACGTTCTGGCAGCCGTGGACCCGAACGGGTGTCTCCGACGTCGCCGAACCGTTGCAGCGCTTCGAGATCGGGCCGGTGAGCGTGCAACTGCCGGACCGGTGGAGTGCGGAGTCCAAGCCGGGTCGACTCGACCTGACGCCCACGGGGGTCGGCGGGCGCCGCATCGTCCTCGTTCCCACCGACGTCGCCGCGGGCTCGGACCGGGCCGAGGTGGCCCACGCGCTCGAGCGGCGGATCGCCGACCGCGGTCCCGACGGGCCCTTCTCCGAGTTCGATCCGGACGCCGAGTTCGCCGGCCGGCCCGGGATCTCCTACGTGGAGTCGCCGGACGATCGGTCACGCGTGCACTGGCACGTCCTCGTCGAGGACGGCGTGCAGGTGAGCGTGGGCTGTCAGTTCCGGGCGGGAGAGTGGGACGCGTTGGCCGCGGATTGCGAACAGGCGGTCCGCAGCGTCGAGGTGGGCGCGGCCTGAGAACGCCGTCCCGGAAAAAGTTCCGGGATCGATGGAACCGAATCGACGCATGCGTGCGTCCAACCAGATGTAGGCGCGAACTGGCTGCGACGAGTCCCTGGGGGATCGGTGGCGGGACGCGGAAGTGGGACGACGATGCCGAACGCATCCGAGTGCATCCGAAGGAGTCGAAGTGAGCGATCAGATGAAGACCACCGTCGAGACGATGGAGGCCACGTCGCGTCGCGTCAGCGACGTGCGGAGTGAGATCCAGGGTCTGCTGAGCACTCTCAAGGGCGAGGTCGACGCTATCCGTGGTGGCTGGGAGGGCTCGGCGGCCATCGCGTTCCAGAACCTCATGGAGGGGTGGGACGCCAACGCGTCCAAGCTCAATCAGGCGCTCCAGAGCATCAGCGAGAACATCAAGTCGAACAGCGTCTCGTACGACAGCGCACAGCAGGATCACACGAGCTCGCTCAACAACGTCGCGAGCAGCCTGAACCTCTGATCTCGATCGCCTGAATTCCCAGACCAGTACCGACAGGAGCAGTCAGTCATGACCATGCGTTACTCGTTCGCGCAGATCGAAGCTCTCAAGGCTCGGATCGATCAGATCCAGGCGGAGATGAACGGCAAGCTCGACGACCTCAAGGCCCACATCGCACCGATGGTCGCCGAGTGGGAGGGCTCGGCCTCCGAGGCCTACCAGGCGGCGCAGTCCCAGTGGGACTCCTCGGCGCAGGAGCTCAACCAGATTCTCGATGCGGTCGGTCGCGTCGTCGGCCAGGGCAATGCGGACATGCAGCAGGTGAACTCCGCCGCCGCCAACAGCTGGGCGTAGTCCTACTACGTCAGACAGCGTGTGCCCGACGGAGGAGAGCCGTCGGGGCACACGCGTATCCACCCCCGAGAACGATTGCCGCCGAGTGCGGGTCGGCGGATACTGGCCTGACCCGAAAGCAGTGGTGCGTGGCGCCGGGCCGGGAGGCGGACGATATGACGGCGGGACATCATCTCGATGCGGAACTCGTGCCGGTCACGGCCGAGACCACGGCGGAACTCGCCAGTGCCGACGCACACAGCGCGCACAACTACAGCCCCTTACCGGTCGTGATCACGTCGGGCTCCGGTGCCTGGGTGCGCGGCATCGACGGCATCGACTACCTCGACGTGCTCGCCGGCTATTCGGCGCTGAACTTCGGCCACTCCCACCCCGAACTGGTCGAGATCGCGCGCGTGCAGATCGGTCGGCTCGCGCTCACCAGCCGCGCATTCCAGCACGATCGGTTCGCCGAGTTCTGCGCCGACGTCGCACGGCTGTGCCGCAAGGACGCGGTGCTGCCGATGAACACCGGAGCGGAGGCCGTGGAGACCGCGCTCAAACTCGCGCGCAAGTGGGGCTACGACGTCAAGGGTGTGCCCGACGACCGGGCCGAGATCGTCACGTTCGCCGGCAACTTCCACGGCCGCACTATCGGGATCGTCGGCTTCTCGTCCGATCCGGACGCGCGCGGCGGCTTCGGTCCGTTCCCGCCGGGATTCCCGTCCGTCGAGTACGGGAGCCTCGTCGCGCTGGAGAACGCGATCACCGACAACACCGTCGCGGTCCTCGTCGAACCGATCCAGGGCGAGGCCGGTGTCCTGGTGCCCCCAGCCGGGTACCTCGCCGGAGTGCGGCGGCTGTGCGACGACCACGGCATCCTGATGCTGGCCGACGAGATCCAGAGCGGACTGGGCCGGACCGGGGACACGTTCGCGTGCGACCACGAGGGGTCGTCCCCGACGTCTACATCCTGGGGAAGGCTCTCGGCGGCGGGATCGTCCCGGTTTCCGCCGTGGTCGCCGATCGCGACATCATGGACGTGATCCACCCGGGCCAGCACGGCAGCACGTTCGGCGGCAACCCGCTGGCCTGCGCGGTCGGCAGCGGCGTCGTCCGGCTCCTCGAGACCGGCATCTACCAGCGGCGCAGCCGAGAGCTGGGGGCTTACCTGCACGAGATGCTGGGACAGCTGCCCGCCGACAGGGTCGCGGAGGTGCGCGGCCGGGGCCTGTGGGCCGGCGTCCAGCTGGCGCCGGGGCTGCCGCCGGCCCGCGTGATCTGCGAGCGCCTGCTGGCCCGGCGGGTCCTCGCGAAGGACGCCCACGAGGGCACGATCCGGATCGCGCCGCCGCTCGTGATCAGCCGTGACGACCTGACGTGGGCCGTCGAACGCCTCGCGGACGCCCTCGCGGGCTGGACGGGCGCTTTTTGACCCTGGTCGACCCCAGCCGGTATCGTTCTACGTCGGCGTGCCGTCTCTCGCCTCGCACTCGTGCGCGGTGGGAAGTCGTTCCCGGGTCTCAACTGGCCGCCGGGAACGGACTGTGCGGCGCGCTCGGCCAGCAGCAGAAACGAACAGACGAGGAAGTTCTGCGCCTACGCATTCCCCGAAGGCCGGAGACGTGACCCGTACCTGGCACGTCATCGACGCCACTGACGTGGTGCTCGGTCGCCTTGCCGTGCAGGCAGCCAACCTGCTCCGCGGCAAGCACAAGCCCACCTTTGCACCGCACGTTGACGGCGGCGACTTCGTCGTCATCATCAATGCTGACAAGGTTGCCATCAGCGGCAACAAGCGTACGGACAAGTTCCTGTACCACCACTCCGGACATCCGGGTGGCCTGAAGTCCCGTTCGGTCGGCGAGGTTCTCGAGAAGAACCCGGATCGCCTCGTGGAGAAGGCCGTCGTCGGCATGCTCCCCAAGAACAAGCTGGGCCGCGCCATCGCGGGCAAGCTGAAGGTCTACGCAGGCCCGACCCATCCCCACGCCGCGCAGCAGCCGGTTCCGTTCGAGATCAAGCAGGTCGCCCAGTGAGCAACGAAGACTTCAACGAGGCCGTCGAGCCCGCGGCAGACGAGATCTCGGAGTACACCACCGAGACCGAGGTCACCGAGGTGTACGAGGCTGCTCCGCAGGCTCCGATCGTCATCGATCGCCCGGTCCAGACCGTCGGCCGTCGCAAGGAGGCGGTCGTCCGCGTCCGCCTGACCCCCGGCACCGGTGAGTTCAAGCTCAACGGCCGCACCCTCGAAGGATTACTTCCCGAACAAGGTGCACCAGCAGCTGATCAAGGCTCCGCTGGTCCTGGTCGAGCGCACCGAGTCGTTCGACATCACCGCTCTGCTGACCGGTGGCGGCCCCTCGGGACAGGCCGGCGCTCTGCGTCTCGCCATCTCCCGTGCGCTCATCGAGGTCACCGCCGAGGATCGCCCCGCGCTCAAGCGCGCAGGCTTCCTGACGCGTGACGCCCGCGCCGTCGAGCGTAAGAAGTACGGCCTGAAGAAGGCCCGCAAGGCATCTCAGTACTCCAAGCGCTGATGCGTCGCCGGAGCCGACATTCGTGTCGGCTCCGGCACCTGTTCTTCCACGAGAGCAGGCGTTCGTAGAGCTCTTCGCTACCGGACGCCTGCTTTCGTGCTTTACCAGGATTCTCGCCTACCGGGATTGCGAGGGATCGGATTCACATGGGTCGTATGTTCGGCACGGACGGCGTGCGGGGCTTGGCGAATGCCGAGCTGACCGCCGAGCTGGCCTTGAAGGTGGCCGCGGCTGCCGCCGAGGTGCTCGCTCAGCAAGGCTCCGAGAACGAGCGGCCCGTCGCGGTCGTCGGCCGGGACCCGAGGGCGAGCGGCGAGATGCTCGAGGCCGCCGTCACCGCGGGACTGACCGCATCCGGTGTCGACGTGATCCTCGTCGGAATCCTGCCCACGCCGGCGGTCGCCTACCTGACCGGTGCGTACGGCGCCGCGCTGGGTGTGATGATCTCCGCGTCGCACAACCCCATGCCCGACAACGGCATCAAGATCTTCGCGGCTGGCGGGCACAAGCTCGACGACGCCGTCGAGAACCGCATCGAGGCCGCGATCACGGCCGGCCCGACGCGTCGTCCCACCGGCGCGGGCATCGGCCGCGTCGACGTCGCTTTCGACGCCACCAGCCGCTACCTGGCCCACCTTGCGAATGCACTCGACACCCGCCTCGACGGGCTCACCGTGGTGGTCGACTGCGCGCACGGCGCCGCGTCCACGGTTGCTCCCGAGGCCTACCGCGCCGCCGGCGCGACGGTGATCGCGATCAACGCCGAGCCGGACGGCCTCAACATCAACGACGGCTGCGGATCGACGCACCTCGAGGCGCTGCAGCGTGCGGTGGTCGAACACGGCGCGGACATCGGCCTGGCGCACGACGGGGACGCCGACCGTTGCCTCGCGGTGGACGCTACCGGTGCCGTCGTCGACGGCGACGCGATCATGACCGTCCTCGCGATCGGCATGCGCGATTCCGGCGAGCTGGTCGACAACACGCTCGTCGCGACGGTGATGAGCAATCTCGGACTGCACATCGCGATGCGCGAGGCCGGGATCTCGGTGCGGACCACGGCGGTCGGCGACCGCTACGTGCTCGAGGAACTGCGCACGGGCGGCTTCAGCCTCGGTGGCGAGCAGTCGGGACACGTCGTGCTCCCGGGCCACGGAACGACCGGTGACGGCGTCCTCACCGGCCTGCGCCTGATGGGCCGCATGGCGGTGACCGGCCGGCCACTCGCGGAGCTGGCAGGCGCGATGACATCGCTGCCGCAGGTGCTGATCAACGTCCGCGTCGCGGACAAGGCGGCGGTCGCGGCGTCGTCGCACGTCCAGGCCGCGATCGGCGTGGCGGAGTCCGAACTCGGCGACACCGGACGGGTTCTGCTGCGTCCGTCGGGAACCGAGCAGCTGGTGCGGGTGATGGTGGAGGCCGCCGACGCCGAGACGGCCCAGCGCATCGCCGAGACACTCGCGGAGAAGGTGGCGTCCGCCTAGCCTGACCGGGCCCGGAATCTCGAACGGAACCGTCGGGCCGCTGTGTGCGTCGAACAGGACGAAGGAGCCGAATCGACAGCGCGAAGGGCGGAACCGATGGCAGACGTGGTCTCGATCGATGTCGCGAGGGTGCGGGCAGCGGCGCGTGCGTTGCAGGCGGAGGCCGTGCCACTCGGAGAGACGGCCCACGCGGTGTCCGCGCGTGCGTTCGGGCCGGTCGGTGCCAGCACCGCGGCGCGCGAGCGGGCCATTCGCGAGGGCTACCTGCGGTTGGCCCGGGCGATCGGGGCGTGGGCCGTCGCGTCCGACGCGACGGGCCGGGCACTCGCCGCCACCGCTGACGCCTACGCGCGTCAGGACGCCGTGACCACGGGGAACGTCGTCGTCCTCGGTGGCCCGTAGTGGAGACGATCCTCGACGCCGGCGCGGCCGGCCTCCGATACTTCGCCCTCTACCTGCCCCGCGCCGCCGTCGTCGCCGAGCGGTTGGCGATAGGTGAGCGCCTGACCACGTACGAGGACGTGGAGGCACGCTACTTCGAGCAGCGGGGCATCGATCTCGGCGCGCTGGACGCGGACATCGAGGTGCTGACGAAGGTCGCGGCCGATCTCGACGATCGGTTCGACGACCAGGAATCCATGGTCCCGGTTCTCGAAGAGGCGTGGGCCGGTGCGGACGCCGATCGTGCGCGCGAGCATCTGGGCACCCACCTCGCGCGGGCGGACCTGGTGCGCCGCAACGTCGCCGAGGTGCGGTGCGCGCTGGTCGAGACCTCGAGGACCCTGCGCGAGGCCGTGACGCGGAAGGCGGACTGGGTGGGCGCGCGCGATGCGTCCCGGCCGGTGGCCTCACGCCGGAACAGATCGACACGGCGATGTCGGGCGCGGCGTGTGCGGACGCGCTGACGGATCTGTTCCTCCCGCACGTACGGGACACGGTGAGCGCGTTCACGGCCCTGTGCGACGCGACGGCGACCGCGGTCGACGACGCCTACCGGAGTCTCGCGTGCGTATTCGCGCAGATCGACGACAGCGCGTTTCCGGTTCCCGGGCCGCTGGTCGTCGGGGAGTGCGGCGGCCCGACCGTCGCCCCGCCCGCAGTCTGCCGCGAATCGCCGGCGGTTCCGGCCGCTGTCGTCACCGGCGGGGCGGCGGGACGACGTCGCCGGCCGGCGGTACGAGCCTTGCCGGCCTCGGTGCCCCGCCCGGTGTCGGACCGGTGTCGCCACCGCGCGGTTCGCTCGTGGGCGGTGGCTCGCTGGCCCTCGACGGTCTCGTCGTCGAGGGCACCGCGCGGGCGGTCGGTGCGATCGTCGGTGTGGTGGCGGACGTCGCGCTCGAGGTGGTCGACGCGGTCGGCGACCTCGTACGGGAGGCGGCCGCGGAGACGGTCGAGGAGGCCGATGCCAGGTGCAGCCTCAACCTCGATCGGGAGCCGTGCTGCGACGGTGCCCCGGAGCCCCGAGATTCGGTTCCTGAGGAGTGCCCGGCGTCCGATCCGCCGATTCCCGTCGAAGAACCAGCTGCGGACGACGACTGCCCCGAGCCCGAGCCCGAGTCCGAAACGCCCTCTCCGGCAGCGGAACTCCCCGCCGCGCAACTCCCGGCGGAGCAACCAGTGCAGCCGGAACCGCAACCGCAACCGGAACCGGTGGAACTCCAGCCGACGGAACCGCAGCTCGAGTCCTGTGTGCCCGCGGTGACCCCACCGGCGCACCCGGCGCTCGGCGCGCGCCCGGCGACGGGCAGTCGCGCGGCGGCGGAACCTGCGCTGGCGGAGTTGGGGTCGGAGCCGCCGGCACCCGACGGAGCGGGGCCGAGATCGCCGAGGCGGGACCGCTGTGAGCTAGCGGCTCAGGAGCTGGCTGATCTGGGCGCCCGCGTGGTGCGCGGCGGCGTCCTGCGGGTCGGCCGTGTGCTCGCCGTCCTCCTCGTCCTCCGGCGTCACGGGGTGGGTGCCGGGCAGGTGGGCGTCGGGGTCCGAGAACGCGGCGTACGTCTTGTCGTCGGTGAGGTGTCGCAGCAGGAACCCGGTGAGGAGCGCGCGGGTCACGTGCTGCGTCCGGCGCTCGGCCCCGCCGACACCGAGGAAACCGAGGAGCCGTCGACCTTCGACCAGACCCGTGCTCGAGCCCTTGTCGACGACGCGGAGCAGGCTCTCGCCCTTCCATGCGTCGTCGAGTGCGACCGCATCGCTGCTCAGCGAGTCGACGTCCGTCGCGCCGGCGAGGATCAGACCCGGCACCTCGACTTTGGCGGCCGCGGTGACCGCGGACGGTGCCGTCGGAGCCGGGAACAGCGCGGCGACCGCCTTCGCGCGGCCCTGCTGCGCCGCGGCGAGGACGGCGACCCCGGCACCCATGCCGTGACCGGCGAAGGCGACGCGCTCGGGGTGGACGCTGATCCGGCCGGGGCCGAGCCGCACGCCGGTGCAGATGTCCAGGGAAGTGCCGAGGTCCGCGGCCAGTCCGAGATGCGAGGGGACGGGGCCGCGTTCGGTGCTCGGTGCGGCGACGACGATGCCCCACGAGGCGAGGTGCTCGAACGTGGCGGCATAGTTCGCGGCGCCTGCCAACCAGTCGTGGGCGAACGCGACGGCGGGCAGATTGAAGCCCTCGGCGGGGGTGTAGACCACCCCGGCTGGCCCGCGAGCGCGAGGTCTCCGCGCAGCACCCGGTGCGGGCCGCGCTTGGACAGCTTGGATACCAGGGACTTCGGTGTCTGCGCCACGGTTGTGACGTTATCCGATAGCAGACCGAGTTCGCTCCGCACCGTCGTCCAAGTACCCTGATGAACCATGTGCGGAATCGTGGGTTACGTAGGCCACCGCCAGGCTCTGGGGGTCGTGGTCGAGGCGTTGCAGCGAATGGAATATCGCGGCTACGACTCCGCAGGCATCGCCATCCTCGATGGCGAAGGCGTGCTGAAGACCGAGCGCAAGGCCGGCCGTCTGTCCAACCTGCAGGCCGAACTCGACGACGTCGGCCGTGACACGTTCGTCGGCACCACCGGCATGGGACACACCCGCTGGGCTACGCACGGCAAGCCGACCGACCGCAACGCGCATCCGCATCGCGACGCGAGCGGAAAGCTCGCGGTGGTGCACAACGGCATCATCGAGAACTTCGCGCCGCTGCGCGCCGAACTCGAGGCCGCTGGGGTCGACCTGCTGAGCGACACCGACTCCGAGGTCGCAGTCCATCTGGTGGCCCGCGCGTACGAGGAGGGGTCCACCAAGGGCGACTTCCTCGAGAGCGCGCTGTCGGTGCTGCGTCGTCTCGAGGGCGCGTTCACGCTCGTGTTCACGCACGCCGACCACCCGGACATGATCATCGCGGCCCGCCGGTCGACTCCGCTGGTCGTCGGTGTCGGCGACGGCGAGATGTTCGTCGGCTCGGACGTCGCGGCGTTCATCGAGCACACCCGCGACGCGATCGAACTGGGCCAGGACCAGGTGGTCGTCATCACCGCCGACGGCTATTCGGTGACCGACTTCTTCGGAAATACGGACGTTCCCACTCGGCCTTTCACGATCGACTGGGACCTGCAGGCCGCCGAGAAGGGTGGCCACGACTACTTCATGCTCAAGGAGATCCAGGAGCAGCCCGACGCGGTCGCCGACACGCTGCGCGGGCACTTCGTCGACCGGAGCATCGTGCTCGACGAGCAGCGTCTGTCGGATCAGGAACTGCGGGACGTGGACAAGGTCTTCGTCGTGGCGTGCGGCAGCGCGTACCACTCGGGTCTGCTCGCCAAGTACGCGATCGAGCACTGGACGCGGCTGCCTGTCGAGGTCGAGCTCGCCAGCGAGTTCCGCTACCGCGACCCGGTGCTGGACCGGTCGACGCTCGTCGTCGCCATCTCGCAGTCCGGCGAGACCGCGGACACTCTCGAGGCGGTCAAGCACGCGAAGGACCAGAAGGCGCGCGTGCTCGCGATCTGCAACACCAACGGGGCACAGATCCCGCGCGAGGCCGACGCCGTCCTCTACACGCGGGCCGGTCCGGAGATCGCCGTCGCCTCGACCAAGGCCTTCCTCGCCCAGGTGACTGCGAACTACCTGGTGGGACTGGCCTTGGCGCAGGCGCGGGGTACCAAGTACCCCGACGAGGTCGCGCGTGAGTACGCCGACCTGGCCGCGATGCCGGATCTGGTGGCGCGGGTGCTCGAGACGGTGGAGTCGGTGCGGGAACTCGCGCGCAAGTTCGCGCAGTCCCCGGCGGTGCTCTTCCTCGGTCGTCACGTGGGCTACCCGGTGGCGCTCGAGGGTGCGCTCAAGCTCAAGGAGCTCGCGTACATGCACGCCGAGGGTTTCGCGGCGGGTGAGCTCAAGCACGGTCCGATCGCGCTGATCCAGGAGGGTCTGCCGGTGATCGTGATCATGCCGTCGCCCAAGGGGCGCGCGGTGCTGCACTCGAAGCTGGTCTCGAACATCCAGGAGATCAAGGCTCGCGGGGCGACGACGATCGTGATCGCCGAGGAGGGCGACGAGGCGGTGCGCGCCCACGCCGATCACCTCATCGAGATCCCGGCGGCGCCGACGCTGCTGCAGCCGTTGCTGTCGACGGTGCCGCTGCAGGTGTTCGCCGCCGAGGTCGCCCAGGCGCGCGGCCTGGACGTCGACAAGCCGCGCAACCTCGCGAAGTCCGTCACGGTCGAGTAGTCCGGCGACTGCTCGGTGTGGTCGGTGGTCCGACGTCAGGTCAGATCACGTTGACCACACCGAGCATGTCCGGATGCAGCGAGCACGTGTAGTTGTAGGTGCCGGGCGTGGTGAACGTGTACTCCCACGTCCCCGATGTCAGCAGCGGGCTGCGCAGGACGGCCTTCGCGTCGCCGAGGCCGACGACGTCGTGCGGGGTGCCGCGATCGTCGAACACCCAGGTCACGGTCTGGCCCGCGGAGATCGTGATGGACGCCGGCGTGTAGGCCATGTTGGCGACCTGGACCGTGAGAGCTTTGTCCGAGTCGGTCGGCGTGTCGGCCGCGGTATCGGTTGAACATCCGGAAATGGTTGCGGCCAAAGCGATTCCGGCAATCAGCGCGCTCACGCGTGTCTTCATAGGTTTCAGCGTAGTCTGAGCACGAGTGTGCCCTTCGGCACCTTCCCGACCTCGAACCGTGCGAGGAGTTGTCATGCCCACCCGTGATTCCGCGCCTGTCGGCGCACCGTGCTGGATCGATCTGCAGACCTCCGACGTCGACCGTGCCGTCGCGTTCTACGACGGCCTCTTCGGCTGGACCGACGAGTCGACCGGTGAGGAGTACGGCGGCTATGTGATGTTCTTCTCGGGCGGCAAGCCCATCGCCGGCTTGATGGCCGGACAGCCGGGCAATCCCTACGTCGACGTGTGGACGACGTACCTGGCCACGGCCGACGCCGATGCCACCGCGAAGGCGGTCGCGGGCGCCGGCGGCCAGGTGATGATGGAGCCGATGACAGTGCCCGCGCAGGGGCGGATGGCGATGTTCATGGACCCGTCCGGTGGTGTGGTCGGCGCGTGGCAGCCGGCCGAGCACAAGGGTTTCGGGGTGATTGGCGAGACCGGTGCCCCGGCATGGTTCGAGCTGGTCACCAAGGATTACGAAGCGGCCCTGCCGTTCTACCGGGACGTCTTCGGCTGGGAGCTCGCGACGATGAGCGACACCGACGAATTCCGTTACTCGACAGGCCGGTTCGACGGCGACGATCTGGCCGGCATCTTCGATGCGAGCAAGGCGCTGCCGGCCCAGGTGCCGTCGTACTGGCAAATGTTCGTTCAGGTGGACAACGCTGACGACGCCGTCGCCCGGGTCACCGAACTCGGCGGCACGGTGCTGCGCGAACCGTGGGACTCCGAGCACGGCCGGATGGCCCAGGTCGCCGATCCGAACGGTGCCCCGTTCATGATCGCTGGACCGGTGGCGGCCGAATCGACGTGCGGGACTACTACACGACGACGCAGGTCAAGGCGGCCGAGGCGCCGCTGCTCGAGAGCCTGCCCGAGGGCACACTGATGCGGCGGGCGGCATACGGGTTGGCGCGGGTCGCGGCCGACGAGTTGCGGGCCCGCACCGGGGGCGTCGCCGGTCGGAACGTCACGCTGCTGGTGGGGTCCGGTGACAACGGCGGCGACGCGTTGTGGGCCGGCGCGATGCTGCGCCGCCGCGGCGCGTCGGTCACCGCGGTGCTGCTCGATCCGTCTCGCGCGCATGCGGCGGGTCTCGCGGCGTTGAAGGCCGCGGGTGGACGCGTGTCACCCGACCCGGGTGATCCGGACCTGGTGCTCGACGGCATCGTCGGGATCTCCGGGAAGGGGCCGTTGCGCCCCGCCGCGGCCGCGATCGTGGCGCAACTGGACGCGCCGATCGTCGCGGTGGATCTGCCCAGCGGCGTCGACCCCGACACCGGTGCCGTCGACGGCCCCGCGGTGTCGGCCGCGGTGACGGTGGCGTTCGGGGCGCTCAAGCCGGTCCACGTGCTGGCCGCGGCCAGGTGCGGGCGGGTCGAGTTGGTGCCGATCGGCCTGGACCTGCCGGACGCCGACATGACCGCGCTGGATCCGGCGGAGGTGGGCCGGCTGTGGCCGGTTCCCCACGCCGCGGACGACAAGTACACGCAGGGTGTGGTGGGGATCGTCGCGGGAAGCGCGCACTATCCCGGTGCGGCGGTGCTGTCGTCGGGTGCCGCGGTGACCGCGACCGCGGGCATGGTCCGGTACGCGGGCCGCGCCGCCGTCGAGGTGCTCGACCATTGGCCGGAGGTGGTGGCGGCGCCGTCGCCGGCGGTGGCCGGGCGGGTGCAGGCGTGGGTCGTCGGACCCGGGATCGGCACCGACGAGCGCCGCCGTGGCCGAGTTGCGCACGGTTCTCGCGGCGGAGCTGCCGGTCCTCGTCGATGCCGACGGCCTGAACCTGCTCGCCGAGCATCCCGACCTGGTCCACCAGCTGCGCGGCCGCAGCGCCCCGACCCTGCTCACCCCGCACGCCGGGGAGTTCCAGCGGCTCACCCGGGTCGCTCCCGTCCCGGACCGGGTCGCGGCGACGCGGGCGCTCGCGGCGGAGTGGGACGTCACCGTCCTGCTCAAGGGGCGGGCCACCGTCATCGCGGACCCGCACGGGCACGTCCACGTCACCGACGCCGGCAGTTCGTGGGCGGCCACGGCGGGATCGGGCGACGTGCTGTCCGGCATCATCGGGGCGCTGATGGCGACGGGGCTCCCGCCGGCGCTCGCCGCCGCGGCGGGCACGCGGGCCCACTCGCTGGCCGCCGATCTGGGCGCGCGGGAGGGCGACGACGAGGTCGGCGAGGCGGGGCTCGCGCCGATCTCCGCGTCGACGCTCCTCGCGCACCTTCGGTCGGCGATTCGGATACTGCGCGTGTTCCCGAGCTCACCTGTACCCGAATCGTGACTGGTCGGGTTGTAACCCGCACGACTGTTTCGCCCGGATGAGTGGCAGGATCGAATGCCGTGACCACTACCGTGCAGGAGCCTGACACCGAACCGAAGACCGTGAGCGCCACCGCAGCGGATACCCCGCCCCCGGCAGCGGCGCCCAGGCCGAAGCGGTGATCGATCTCGACGCGGTGGCACACAACGTCGGCATCCTGCGCGAGCACGCGGGCGACGCCGCGGTGATGGCGGTGGTCAAGGCCGACGCGTACAACCACGGCGCGGTTCCGGTGGCGCGGGCGGCGCTGGCGGCGGGTGCCCGCGAACTGGGCGTCACGACGCTCGCGGAGGGCCTCGAACTCAAGAACGCCGGGATCACCGCGCCCGTCCTGTCGTGGCTGCACACGGCGGACTCCGACTTCGCCCCGGCGATCGCTGCGGGGGTCGAGCTGGGGGTGTCGTCGCCGCGGCACCTCGCGGCCGTCGTCGCGGCCGCCCGGCGCGTGGGAACCGCAGCGACCGTGACGGTCAAGGTCGACACGGGTCTGAACCGGAACGGCGTCTCCCGCGAGGAGTGGACGGGCTTCCTCGAGGACCTCGCCCGCGTCGAGGCGGAGGGCGCGGTCCGGTTCAAGGGCGTCTTCTTCATCTTGCGCACGCCGACGAGCCGCACCACCCGGTCATCGACGAACAGCTCGCCCGGTTCACCGGCGCGCTCGCCGACGCGAAGCGCGTCGGTCTGGTGCCGGAGGCCGCGCATCTGTCGAACTCGGCAGCCACCCTCACCCGCTCCGACCTGCGATTCGACATGGTTCGGCCCGGAATTGCGATATACGGACTGTCCCCGGTTCCGGATCTGGGGACGTTCGGCCTGCGGCCGGTCATGACGTTCCGATCGAGGGTGGCTCTGGTGAAGAAGGTGGCAGCAGGAGACGGCGTGTCCTACGGGCACGCGTGGGTCGCACCGCACGACACGACGGTGGCGTTGCTGCCGGTCGGGTACGCGGACGGAATCCCGCGTGCACTGGGCGGACGCTTCGACGTGTGGCTCGGCGACGACCGCCGTCCGGGCATCGGCCGGGTCTGCATGGACCAGCTCGTGGTCGATCTCGGACCGGACGGCGCGGGGGTCCGCGAAGGCGACACCGCGGTGTTCTTCGGCAACGGCGAACACGGCGAACCGCACGCGCAGGACTGGGCGGACGCCCTCGACACCATCCACTACGAGGTGGTGACGTCGGTGCGGGGCGGACGGTCCGCACATACGTCGGAGGACCGGGCGGCCGGTCATGAACCTCCTGAACAGGCTCGGCCTGTTCGGAGGGATCGTCGGGGTCGCCGCGATCGGCACGATCGCGGGGCTCGAGGTCGTCAAGGCCGCGACGACGCGCCGCGGACCCGAGGTCTACGGGTCCGAGGACTTCGAGCTGATGAGCCGCGACCGGAGCCGGGTCGTCCCGACCGAGGACGACGTGCCGCTGCTGGTCCGCGAGGTGGGCCCCGCGGACGCGCCGCTGACCGTGATCTTCGTGCACGGGTACTGCCTGCGGATGGAGTCGTGGCACTTCCAGCGCAAGCAGCTCGCGCGGATGTGGGGCGACTCGGCGCGGATGGTGTTCTACGACCAGCGTGGTCACGGCGAGTCCGGTATGCCGGCCCACGAGAGCTGCACCATCGCGCAGCTGGGCCGCGACCTCGCGACGGTGATCGACGCCGTGGCGCCGTCGGGCCCCGTCGTCGTGGTGGGGCATTCGATGGGTGGCATGACGATCCTCGCGATGGCTCGCCAGTTCCCGGAGCTGTTCGACGACAAGGTGATCGGTGTCGGCCTGCTCGCGACGACGGCGGCCGGTCTCGACAAGTCGGGGCTCGGACGCAATCTCGACAATCCGGTGATCGACGGGTTTCGGCTCGCGGTGCGTACCGCCCGGGCATGGTGCAGCAGGCACGGGGCGCCGCGCGGGCGATCATCTCGCCGATCCTGCGGGCCGCGTCGTACGGCACCGAGGTGAGCCCGCGGCTGGTCGCGTTCTCGGAGGGCATGCTCAACGACACCTCGGTCGTGACGATCGTCAACTTCCTCGAATCCCTGGAACTGCACGACGAATCCGAGGCGCTGCCGGTTTTGGCGGACACGCCGTCGCTGGTGCTGTGCGGGGACACCGACATGATCATCCCGTTCCCGAGTTCGCGGTCGCTCGCGGCGGCGCTGCCCCGGGCCGAGCTGGTGCGGGTCCGCGGCGCGGGCCATCTCTCGCCGCTCGAGTTCCCGCAGGTAACCTCCGATGCGATCGATCGGTTGGTCCGCCGCGCCGTGTCGAGCCGCGAGAATCGCGAGAAAGCAGCGTCGGCGGGTGAACTGGAGCAGACCGATGTCGGCTGACACACGTACCGGGGCAGCGCGACGCTGCCCACGACGGAGGACACCGAGGCGCTGGGCCGCACGCTGGCCCGCGGCCTGGTGGCCGGCGACCTCGTCGTGCTCGACGGCCCACTCGGGGCCGGCAAGACCGCATTGACCCGCGGGATCGCGGCCGGTCTCGGCGTCGAGGGCCGGGTGACGTCGCCGACGTTCATCATTGCCCGCGAGCATCGGCCGGGGACCCGGCCCGACGGTGGCGCCCCCGTCGCCCTCGTCCACGTCGACGCCTACCGGCTGGGCGAGGCCGGTGGTGGTGGGGACGTGGACATGCACGACCAGCTCGACGCGCTCGACCTCGACACCGATCTGGCGAGTGCCGTTGTGGTCGTCGAGTGGGGTGAGGGCGTCGTCGAGCATCTCGCGGATCGCCACCTGCGTGTGCGGCTGCGCCGTGAACCCGAATCCGACGTCCGCACCGCCAGCTGGGAGTGGGTGTCCAGCACGTAACGGCAGGCCGAGTAGCCTGAACTACCGTGCTTGTGCTTGCCATCGACACCTCCACTCCCGCGGTCACCGCGGGTGTCGTGCACTTCGATCGCGAATCCGACGCCGCTCCGAAGGCGCTGGCGACGCGGATCACTGTCGACGCCCGTGCGCATGCGGAGGTCCTGACGCCGCAGATCCTCGAGTGCCTCGCCGAGTCGGGGCACACCCCTACGGATCTCGACGCCGTGGTCGTCGGGGTGGGGCCGGGCCCGTTCACGGGGCTGCGGGTCGGGATGGCGACCGGTGCCGCGTTCGGCGACGCGCTGGACATTCCGGTGCACGGTGTGTGCAGTCTCGACGCGATTGCCGCGGACGTGACCGATGACCGGGATCTGTTGGTGGTTACCGATGCCCGCCGTCGCGAGGTGTACTGGGCCCGTTATTCGGGTGGCAAGCGGGTCGACGGGCCGAACGTGGTCAAGCCGTCCGAACTCGACGCGGCACCGTCGGAGGTGATCGCAGGGTCCGCCTCGCATGTCGACATGTTCGACCTGCCGGTGGAGCCGGCCGAGACGCCGTCGCCGGTCGGTCTGGTGTCGGTCGCGGCGCTGGCGCTGCGCGTCGGCGTGGAGCCGGAGCCGCTGGTGCCCCTGTACCTGCGTCGACCCGATGCGGTGGAGTTGGCGGATCGTCGCAAATGAGCACTGGCATGAGCATTCGGATCGTCCCGATGATCGACGCGGACGCCGACCGGTGCGCGGAGCTCGAGCAGATCCTCTTCCCCGGTGACGACCCGTGGAGCGCGCACGCGTTCCGGTCGGAGCTGGCGGGTGGTCACAACCACTACTTCGCGGCGCGTGACGAGGCCGACGCACTGATCGGCTACGCCGGGGTCGCGCTGCTGGGCACGAGTGTGAGCCCGGAGGCCGAGGTCCACACCATCGGTGTCGACCCGGCGGCGCAGCGCGGCGGCATCGGCGGCGCGCTGCTCGCGGAGCTGCTGCGGGTCGCGGACAAGTGGGGCGGGCCGGTGTTCCTCGAGGTCCGCACCGACAACGAACCGGCGATCGCGCTGTACCGGCGGGAGGGCTTCGAGATCGTCGGCACCAGGAAGCGGTACTACCAGCCGAGCGGCGCGGACGCATTCACGATGTGCCGCCCGGCACCGGGTAAGGAGTGACGGACATGATCGTGATGGGTATCGAGAGTTCGTGCGACGAGACCGGTGTCGGCATCGTTCGTTGGCTCGGTGACGGCCGCTGCGAACTGCTCGCCGACGAGGTCGCGTCGAGCGTCGACCAGCACGCCCGCTACGGCGGTGTGGTGCCGGAGGTGGCCTCGCGCGCGCATCTCGAGGCGATCGTCCCGACGATGAAGCGGGCACTCGCGTCCGCGGGGATCGACAAGCCCGACGCGATCGCCGTGACGATCGGACCCGGTCTCGCCGGCGCGCTGCTGGTCGGTGTCGCCGCGGCCAAGGCGTACGCGGCCGCGTGGGGCGTGCCGTTCTACGCGATCAACCACCTCGGCGGCCACGTCGCTGTCGACACCATCGAGCACGGCCCGATGCCGCCGTGTGTCGCCCTGCTCGTCTCAGGTGGCCACACGCACCTGCTGCACGTGGAGGAGCTGGGGCACAAGCCGATCGTCGAGCTGGGCACCACCGTCGACGACGCGGCCGGTGAGGCGTTCGACAAGGTCGCTCGGCTGCTCGACCTTGGCTTCCCCGGTGGCCCCGCGCTCGATCGCCTTGCGCAGCAGGGCGACCGGGACGCCATTACGTTCCCGCGTGGCATGACAGGCCCGCGGGACGCGCGTCACGACTTCTCCTTCTCCGGACTCAAGACCGCGGTCGCGCGGTTCGTCGAAGCGAAGCAGCGTGCGGGTGAACCGGTTCCGGTCGCCGACGTGGCCGCGGGCTTCCAGGAGTCGGTCGCGGACGTGCTGACGATGAAGGCAGTGCGCGCGGCTCAGGACGTCGGCGTCGACACACTGGTCCTCGGTGGTGGTGCGACCGCGAACTCGCGGATCCGCTCGCTCGCGGAGGAGCGTTGTGCGGCAGCGGGTCTGACGCTGCGTGTGCCGAGCCCACGGTTGTGCACCGACAACGGTGTGATGATCGCCGCGCTCGGCGCCCATCTCATCGCGGGCGGTGCGCAGCCGTCGTCGCTCAGCTCGGCGACGAATCCGGGACTTGCGGTGTCGGTGAGTCAGGTTCGGGACTGACGGCGGAGCGGCGCTCCGGAGGCTTCGGTCTGGAGAACCCCGGAAGGATGTCCGGCAGTCGGGGCGGAGCGAATCCTGGTCCCGTACCCGGTCGCCGGTGAGGTCCGCCGAAGTCGTCGAAGTCGCCGAAATCCTCGAGGTCGCTGAAGTCCGGCACTTCGAAGCTGGGCAGCCGAGGCGGCTTGGCGTCCTCGGGGAGCCAGCTCGGCTCCTCCGGCCACCGAGGCGGGATCCACGGCCGCGTCTGCTTCGGGGTCTCCGTCGGTTCGGGCGTGGTGCTGGTCGGCGTCGGGGTCGGTGACGTGGTCGTGACGGTCGGCGTCGTGGTCTGGAACGTCGACGAGGGCGCCGGGGCGGCGGGCGCCGGGACCGTCGAGGTCGGGGTCGGGTCCACGGACGGGATCCCGGTCTGCTCGGGTTGCACGAGAGACGGAATGGGGTCGACGGTGGAAGTTGCGCTTTCGGCGGGTGTCTCGACCAGGCTGCCCGCGGGGAGAAGTTCTCCGCGCTGTCCGGAATCATCTGCTGGACGCCGTAACCGATCACCAGAGCGCCCAGCACGAAGGCCGCGATCAGGGGAGCGGACAAGCGGCTTCCGGACCCGTGACCACCGGGAACTGCTGTCGGGCATTCGATCCGGCCAGCAGCGCCACACCCTTGGCGGTGGCGGCCTCGGGCTCGGGCACGACGATGACCGCGCAGTCGAAGGCCGCGTCGAGACCTTTGCCGACGTCGGGGATGTTTCCGCCGCCGCCGACCACGACGACGGCGGCGGGCCGACGATCGGCGTGGGTGATGGAATCCGTGACGAACTTCGCCACCCGGGAACCGATCCCGTTGGTGGGCCCGGATGTCGCGGTCTCGCCGCGGATGCGGGACGTGCGATCGCAGAAACTGACGGTGCCGTCGGCCGGGTCGACGATCGTGACGGTGAGACCGGACGCGCCGAGGTCGGCGAGTGCGATGCAGTCGTACCGATCGACCAGTCCGGTGCTCCGCAGGTAGGCGAGGGTGGCGAGGGTCTCGGGCACGAGGCGAATCGCCTGACGTTGTGTCTTGGCCGCGGATCGCACAGCCGCGGCCTGGCGATCGGTGCGGTAGGCGACGGCGATCGCGTCGGGCTCGATTCTGCGGTCGGGAACCTGGGTGGTCATGAGCCCGATGGCCGACAGTGCCAGGTCCCCGACGTCGGAGTGGCTGTCGAGGTCTGCGGAGATGGTCCGGTACTCGACGGATTGGCTGCCGGTGTCGTCGGTGGTGACGAGTGCGCTGCACACGCCGGCAGAGCCCACGGAGATCCCGAGCGAGTTGCGCACTGTTCACCTCCCGTTGCGGTCTCGAGGAACTGTTCGGGGTCTGGCTTCGGACGCAGCGGAAGCTGCGGTTCGTCCCCTCCAGCCATCGGCGTCGTTATCTGAATGTTACAGATCTGCGTCCGTCGTCGCTCGGTACCGTGTGTCGTCGCAGGTCACGTAGAGTGTTCGCGGTAGAACGGGCTGACCGCTGTGCAAGCGGGACTGCGAAAGCGAGGGTCAATGTCCGACGGCGACCGCCTGCTGGAGCTGGATCGGCACGAGCGGCGCCGGCTGCTACGGCTCGCACTGCTGCGTCCGCTGTTCACCGTCCTGGTTCTGGTGATCGCGTACTTCGTGCTGCCGATGGATCGCCTGTCGAATGCGGGCGCCGTCGTGATTCTCGTCGGCGGGCTGTTGCTCGTCACCGCGTTGTGCCTCTGGCAGGTGCGGCAGATCGTCCGCTCACCCACGCCGGCGCTCCGCGCGGCGGAGGCGCTCGCCGTCACGCTGCCGGTGTACCTGCTGGGTTCGGCCACCACGACGTTCCTGCTGGCGCAGGTGGATCCGGGCGCGTTCAGCGAACAGCTCAGCCGGATCGACGCGCTCTACTTCACGCTCACGGTCTTCGCGACGGTCGGTTTCGGCGACATCGTCGCGGTCGACCAGACGGCACGTGCGATCGTGACCGTGATGATGGTCGGCAATCTGGTGATGCTGGCCGTGGGCGTGAAACTGCTGGTCGAGGCAGTCAAGTGGGGCAAGGCCCGCCGTGACGCGTCCGACGAGGACGCGTGACGACGGGCCTGGCGCAGCCTGACGAGACGATCTAGCGCAGCGTCGCCAGAACCAGTTCGACGTTGTGGTCCGGCGATTCGCCGAGCAGCTTCGGATCGGCGTGGATGTCGTTGAACGAGAACTCCCGGTACATCGACGCCAGACCCGCGGGCGAGAAGTCGTCGTAGTCGACCTGGTGCGGGCTGTCGGCCTCGATCAGCGTCGTCAGCAGCGAGACGGTTCCGTCCTCGTTGTCGACCACCTCGATGATGCGGCCCTGCTGCGGGAAGTCGATGTGCGACGCGGTGTTGATCTCCCAGAAGCTCTGCTCCGGCGTCCGTCCGACCTGCGGGGTGATCCGGTTCTCGTGGGTGTGGCCGTTGACCCAGGCGAGGACGTTCGGGAAGCGGTGCAGCAGATCCACCAGCTGCGCGCCCTTGACCCGGGCTTCGAGCGGGCGCTCGGGGTCCGGGAGGGTGTTCGCCATCGTCGTGCTGGTGTGATGGCTGAACAGGACGAAGTAGGTGTCGGTGCGGCCCTGCGTGATCAGCGCGCCGTTGGTGTCGTAGTACTTGCTGCTGCCGGCCAGCAGGGTCTGCTCGATCCACTTGAACTGTTCCTCGCCGAGCGAGCCGTCGACCAGGCCGGCGCGGTTGGTCGAGTCCATGCTGATGCCGATCACGCCGGGCGCGATCTCGAAGGTGTAGTAGCCGATGCCGCTCTCGTCGGCGTCGGGGGCGAAGCCGTGGCCGACCGGGCCGGGCCCGGTGGCGGCGGGATCGAGGTGCGCGGCGATGAACTCGCGCGGGTTGAACGGCTTGCGGCGCGCGTCCGGCGTGACGGTGCGCGGCGGGGTGGTGATCGCCGACAGCAGGTTGAGCAGGGCCGTCGGGTCGGAACTCATGGCGCTCGAGATGCGTGCCGCCTGGTCGGCGGAATCCGGCACCTCGAACTTCTTGTCGCCCGTGTACATCTGCTCGAGGAAGGGGATTCCGCTCGGGAGCGTTCCCTCGACGGAGTCGTCGTGGTTACCGAACACGCAGTACCACTTGGTGTTCAGGCCGGGGCTGGTGACGGGCTGGAGCGCGGCGGTCAGCAGGCCGGGGATCTCCGGGAATCCGGCCTTCTTGTAGATGTCCTGGATCGACGACTCGGGGTTCCAGTACAGGTCGGCGCCCGAGTTCTGCACGCCCTCGTAGCGGGTGGGGTCGCCGGTGTTGGGGGTGAACGTGCCGCCGTTGAGGGCCGTGAGGAACCAGCCCAGCTCGACGAACTCCTTGTTGTCGGTGTTGTCGCCGGTGGTGATCACCGCGTCGAACTCGCGCTGGGTGTGCGGACCGATCCGCAGCGCGTTCACCCGATCGATCAGGGAGACCAGGCCCTGGGCGGTCATGGTTTCCTGCGGCCGGAACGCGGCGCCCTGGAAGGGGTGGACGTACTCGAAACGCGTGGGCGACTGCGCGTCGAGCACATGGACGTCGGTGAGCTGGACCATCGACGCGAGCGCCGTGCGGCGGTCCTCGCGGCCGGACTTGGCCTCCGCAAGGTCGTTTCGGACGACCAGCGGCCAGCCGGGTCCGGCGGTGAGGCGGCGGTAGCCGCTCGAGCCGAGGGGGACCGCGACGGATTCGAGCGTGGTGCCGGCGATCGATGCGGGCAGCGGCGCGGCCATCGCTCGGCCCACCAGCGGATTCCACGACCGACCGCCGATGAGCGGGAGTCCTGCGACTCCGAGGGCGCCGACGCCCGCGGCTCCGAAGAAGGTCCGCCGATTCATTCCGTTCACCTGATGTTCACCCACGCGGACACTGTAGGCGACGAATCGCCCACAGCGTCCCGTTGGGCGAAACGGGTTGCTCGTGTCACGCCGGCGCTCTCTCCGCCGGCGTTCACTCACCCTTCGGCGCGGCGGCGGTGGACCGACTGCGGCGTGAGGTAGGCGTTCAGGCCCTCGACGCCGAACTCGACGCCCAGCCCGGAGTCGCCGCGTCCGCCGAACGGTGCGCTGTGGTTGGAGGCGAAGAAGTTGATCCCGACCGACCCCGTGTCGATGCGGCGCGCCACCTCCACGGCCCGATTCTCGTCCGCGGAGAAGACGATTCCACCGAGGCCGAATTCGGTGCCGTTCGCGATCCGGACGGCGTCGTCGACAGTGTCGTACCGCAGGATCGTGACGACCGGGCCGAAGACTTCCTCGCGGGCGACCGTCATGTCCTCGGTGACGTCGGCGAAGACGGTGGGCTGGACGAAGTACCCGCGGTCGGTGTCGGCGCGGTCGCCGCCGGTGGTGACCCGGGCTCCTTCGGCGCGGGCGCCCGCGATGTAGCCGAGGACCTTCCCGTACTGCTCCTTCGTCGCCGACGGTCCGAACACGGTGTCGTCGTCGAAGGGATCGCCCTGTCGTGCGGCGGCGACGGTCCGGCTGACGATGTCGACCACCTCGTCGTAACGCGACGCGGGCGCCAGGATCCTGGTCGAGATGTAGCAGGTCTGGCCGGTGTTGCGCATGCAGGAGCGGATGAGCACCTGCGAGAAGGCATCCAGGTCGGCGTCCTCGAGCACGATCGCCGACGACTTGCCGCCGAGTTCGAGCGTGACCGGCCGCAGCAGTTCGCCGCAGGCCGCGGCGATCTTCCGTCCGACGCCCGTCGACCCCGTGAACGCGACCTTGCGGACCAGGGGATGACGCACCAGACGATCGCCCACGGCGCCCGTCCCGGTCACCAGGTTGACCACCCCGGCGGGCACGCCTGCGGCCGCGACGGCCTCGACGACGAACCGGATCGACAGCGGCGTCGACTCGGCGGGTTTGATCACCGCCGTGCAGCCGGCCATCAGGGCCGGCGCCAGCTTGGCGACCACGAGATTGATCGGAAAGTTCCACGGCGCGATGAGGGCACAGACACCTACGGGGTCGCGGAAGACGGCGGTCGTGCCCTGGCCATTGGGGTACGGCCGCACATCGGCGCTCTCGAGGTACGGCGCCAGCGACGCGAAGTAGCGGAAGATGCCGGCAGCATCGACTGCGCTGCCCGAGGTTTCGGCGATCGGGCTGCCGTTCTCCCGGGTCGTGGTCCAGGACATGGGCTCGGACCGCTTCTCGATCTCGTCCGCGATCCGCAGTAGGTACTGCGCGCGGTCGGACGGGCTCAGATCCGACCACCCCGGTCCGCGGAAGGCGCGGTCGGCGGCGTCGACTGTCGCATCGACGTCGTCAGCGGAGGCGTCCGGCACCGAACCCCACACCTCTTCGGTGGCCGGGTCGACGACGTCGATGCGCGCGTCGCTCGTGGACGTGACCCAGGTGCCGTCGACGAAGAGATCGTCGACGTGTGTGTAGGGGAGACCGAGCCGGTCCCGGCTCGGCACGGCCCGTGTCATCGCAGCACGTCCGTCTTCAACAGTGCGCGGGACCGATCGAGGTCCGCGACGGCGATCCGATATCCGGCTTCGGTTTTCAGTTCGGGGAGGATCTCGCTCTCGAGTCGGTCGCAGTACACCGAGGGGGTCATCCCGAACCAGGACGAGGCGAGTGCGATGCCGACGGGGGCGAAGCGCCACAGTCGATCGGCGTCGCGCACGAGTTCGTCCTCGAGGGACTTGGCGTCCGGGCGCGTGTCGTGGCCGTCGATGATCTCGCAGACACGCTCGACGAACTCGTCGTCGTAGCCCAGCGGTGGAAGCACCTCGCGCGCGATGATGCAGCCCTGACGCTCGTGCTCGTATCGGATTGCGGCCTTGCGCCAGTCGCCGCTGAAGCCCTCCGAGATGATCCGCGATTCGTCGACGCGCCCCCATCCGGTGTCGTGCAACAGGATCGAGACGCGGACGAGAAGCGCGTCCGCTTCCGGGTAGCAGTCGCACAGACGCTCGGCGTACGCGAACGACGTGGGCAGGTGGATGTCGTTGCCGCGGGCCCGGGACTCGGCACCACCGACTTCCAGATCGGATCCAGGTCGGTGCCGGCGCCGGGCGCCACGACGATCGGCGAGGTGTCGATGGGAAGGGCGGTAGGGGTACGCATTGCGCACTACCTCGATTCGGGTGAAGTCGAAGCCGAGAGGACGTCCGCGCTCTCGGTGGTGATGGTCTTGAGGGCCGTCGCGGGGTCGGCCGCGAGATCGGCCGGGATGTCGGCGCCCTTCGCCAGCGCGCCCCGTACGGCCATGAAGTCGAGTGGATTGTTGATGCAGTCCGCGGCGATGACGCGTCCGGCGCGGTAGTACAGGACCGTGTACTTGCCCTTCGATTCGTCCCGGCGCACGACGGTGGTGTCGTATCCGGTCGACAGGCCCGCGATCTGCAGCTTCAGATCGCCCTGATTCGACCAGAACCACGGAATGCTGGTGTATTCGGTGCGGCGGCCGGTGAGCGAGTAGGCGGCGATCTTGGCGTGTTCGATCGCGTTGTTGACGCTCTCGACACGGATCCGGTCGCCGGGGTCCGCGCCCGGGACGGGGTTGGGCATGTTCGCGCAGTCACCCACGGCGACCGTGGTGCCGTCGGAGGCCAGCGCGTACTCGTCGACGCGGATGCCGTCGTCGCAGACGAGCCCCATCGTCTGGGCCAGTTCGACGTTGGGGGCGACGCCGATGCCGACCAGCACGATCTGCGCGGGCAGGACGCGTCCGTCGGCGAGCTCGACGCCCGTCACGGAGCCGTTTGCGCCGGCGATTCGGGTCACCTTGGCGTCCAACTCGATTCGCATCGCGCGCTCGCGGTGTGCCTCGAGGAGATGCGCCGACGTCTCCGGTCCGACGGCCCGGCCGACCAGACGCGGCCCGGCCTCGAGCACCGTCGCGTTCTTGCCCATCTTCAGTGCGCTCGCGGCCGCCTCGATCCCGATGAACCCGCCGCCGACGACGACGATGTCGGTGGCGTCCGGCATGCGCCGGCGCAACTCGAGGGCGTCGTCGGCGTTACGCAGGTACAGCACCCCGTCCAGGTCGTGGCCCGGGATGTCGATCGTTCGGGCACGGGCCCCGACGGTGAGCGCGAGACGATCGAACGGGAACCTGGTGCCGGACGCTGCGACGGCGACGCCCGATCCGTCGGGCCCGCGTTCGACGGTGGTGATGCGCTCACCCTTGACCAGCGAGATGCGGTGCTCGTCCCAGTATTCCGCGCTGCGGAAGATCAGCGACTCGGCGGACACCAGGCCCTGCAGGAACTCCTTGGACAGCGCCGGACGCTGGTAGGGGCGGTGGTTCTCGTCGCCCAGCAACGTGATGGGCGGGGTGTACCCGAGCGCCCGGAGCGAGCCGGCCAGCTGGACGCCGGCCTGGCTCGATCCGATGATGAGCAGTCCACCGCCGGCACTGCCGGCAGCGGGGGCGTCTTCGGAAGCCATTGTCACACCTGCGTTTCCGGCGTGGTCACGTGCAGGTCCATGCAGTCGGTGAGCTTGACCTGGCAGGACAGCCGGGAGGTGTCCTGCCGATCCACCGCCGTGCCGTAGAGCATCTCGTCTTCCATGTCGTCCATCGCGGGCAGGTCGCCGAACTGGTCCGGGCGGACGAAGACGTGGCACGTCGCGCACGACAGCGAGCCTCCGCACTCGGCGACGATTCCGGTGACTCCGTTGCGCATCGCGACTTCCATGACGGAATCGCCGGCGCTGCCTTCGACGACGCGGGTGCTGCCGTCGTGATCGGTGTAGGTGACTGTGGGCATTGCTGCGCCTCCTAGATGAACTGTCGGCCGCCGTCGACGACGAGTGTCTGGCCAGTGATGTACTTGCTGTCCGGACCGGCCAGGAACAGTGCGGCTCCGACGATGTCGTCGGGCCGGCTGGCCCGCTTGATCGCGCCGCGGTCGACGCCGTAGTTCTCGGCGTCTTCCATCAGTCCGTAGCTCGCCTCGGTGAGGGTGAAGCCCGGAGCGATCGCGTTGACGGTGATCGACCGTGTGCCCAACTCCTTGGCCATCACCCGGGTCAGTGCGACGACGCCGCCCTTCGACGCGACGTAGTGCATCCAGTGCGCCGATCCACTGAGAATCGTTGCGGAGGAAAGGTTCACGACCGATCCTCCCTCCGCGAGGTGCGGGCTGCAGGCTCGTGCGCACATCCACGGCCCCTTGAGGTTGACCGCCATGACGCGGTCCCGTTCGTCCGGGTCGATCTCCTCGAAGGGCGACCGGGTCACGCCGGCGTAGATCGCTGCGTTGTTGACGAGGACGTCGATGTGGCCGCCGCCGAACTCGGCGACCGCGGCCGCCATCGCGTCGGTGGATTCCACCGAGGTCACGTCCACGGCGAGCGACATCGCCTCGGTTCCGCGCTCACGGAGCAGTCGTGCCGTCGCCTCGGCCCCGGCGGCGTCGATATCGGCGACGGCCACCCGGTAGCCGCGGTCGGCGAATCCTTCGGCGAACGCGCGGCCGAGTCCGCCTGCGCCACCGGTGATCAGAACGGTTCGCATGTCACTCGCCCAGGATCGTGACGACACCCTTGGTGCCGTCGACGTGGAGGCGCTGCCCGGTCTTGATCTGCGTCGACGCGGAGCCGGTGCCGGTCACGGCCGGCAGACCGTACTCGCGGCACACGATCGCGGCGTGGCTCATCATGCCGCCGATGTCGGTGACGGTCGCCTTGATCTTCCCGAAGATCGGGCCCAGGACGGAGCGGTGACCGGGGCGACGAGGATCTCACCGTCCTGGACGAGAGCGAGTTCGTCGGAACTGGTCACGACGCGGGCCATGCCTTCCACGACACCCGGCGACGCGGCCATACCACGCAGGTTGTCGCCGGACTCGTCGTCGTCGCTGAGCCACTGCTGGACCTGCTCGGTGGTGATGCCGTAGAGCATGCTCGTGAACGGCTCGGTGATGAACTCCGGGGGAGTGTTGAGCGCCGGCTCCGGGCGGCGGGTCTTCAGCGCGTCGATGATGCCTCGACGGCGTTCGATCTCGGCGGGCCAGTAGTGCGGTCCGGTCGGCTCGGCGCCGACGGCCCACGCGGTCGCGAGGTCGAACAGGGCTTCGCGGACCTCGCCGCGCTTGAGGTACAGCAGGTCGTCGGCCTCGGGCCAGAACCCTTCCTCCTGCAGCATGCGGGAGAGCTCGCGGACCTTGCGCCAGAACACGCCCATCGTCCAGTGCTCGATGTAGAAGTTGTGGTTCTCGACGTACGGGTAGGCGGTGCGGGCCAGTCCGAGCTTGGCGTCGAACGTCTCTCGCGTCTCGTCGTCGAGCAGGTCGCGGTACTCCTCGGCGATCCGGTCGCGCTCGGCGGCCAGTTCGGCGACCGGGCGCATGATGTCCTGTCCCTCGCCGAGGCGCCGGATGTAGTCGGCGATGTAGCCGAGCGGGAGTTCCTGGTGCTCGATCCAGTACTTGTCGTGGCCGTAGAAGCCGTTGCCGACGGTGAAGTTGAACCACGGATCCTGGGCGCCCTGGTACTGGGCGATCCACCGGGCGCCGTTCTCCGCAGCTGCTGCGATCCGGGCCAGGGTGCCGTCCGGGTCGTCCGTGTTGTCGAACAGATCCGTCAGCCCGAGCTCGACGGCCAGCTTCGCGAGGTTCTTGAGTTCGTCGTCGGGCCGGAACAGCTCCATGTCGACGCCCTGGACCATCGTCGCGATCGACTGATCGGGGATGTTCGGAAACACCTCCTTGCAGAAGCCGAAGAAATTGAGGTACGCGATGTACCCGAGGTTGAGGAACTCGAAGTGGTACTGCCAGTTCTGGTAGCAGAGCTGGATCAGCCGGTCGTAGTTCTCGAGCAGTACCTCGGTGCCGTCCATCGCCTTACCCGAACGGATGTCGTCGATCGACACCATGTCGGGCAGCTTCGCGAACGACAGCGCGTTCATCTCGTCGATCGTCCGGCGAACCTTCTTGTGCCACTGCTCGAGCAGCGGCTCCCAGTTCTGGTAGTAGTACGCGGCGCGCTCCTCGAACTGCGGTGCGCGGGTGTCGAACTCATCCTCGGGCGCGGGGATCGGCGACATGTACAGGTAGCCGAGGTGCATCTTGAACTCGATGCCGTTGGAGTTCGGGATCAGCAGGTGCCGGGTGTTGTACTGGCCCAGGCACTTGACGGCGAATTCACCGCCGATGGTCTCGAACGGCTTGAACACCGTGGGCCAGTGCTGGCTGTCGCAGAACCAGAACTTGGCGTCGTCGACGTCCTTGCGGTTCGGCTGGAAGACCATGTTGTACGGGTAGAGCTCTTCCCAGCCCTCGGCGCCGGCGGGCGTCTCGAGGTCGAAGGGGCTCGGAAAGGACTTCATCGTCATGGGGGTTCCTCTGGAAGGAAAGCGGTGCGGGGCGGGGGCTGGACGTGTACGCGGAGTGCGCGGTGGGATCAGGCGGAGCGCGGCTTGGTCATGGCCCGGCTGATCAAGCTCATATCGAAGGTCCGCCGAGCAGGCTTGGTGGCCTCGGTTGCCTTGTCCTGAACGGGTTTTGCAGACCACACGGTCTCGGGGCGGGACTGCAGCAGCAGGAGGTTCTCGCCGTCCGGGAGGTCGGCGTCGAGTGCCCACTCGATGTCCTGGGGGCATCCGTAGTGCTTCTCGGCGCGTTTGGCGATCGCGGCGACGGCCTTCAGTTCCTCGTCGTTCAGGCTCCGGCAGGCGCGGCGGTCGGCGTCGACCTCACGCTCGACGAGGCGGTGCGAGACGGGATCGGGGACCAGCTCGGCGTGCTTGTCGCCGATCGTCTCGGACACCACGGTCAGCATCACCTTGTCGAGCACGATGTTGTCCGGGGTGACCTGACCGGAGACCACCATCTCGCCGACACCGTACGACGCGTCGACGGTGATCTTCGAGCGGTCCCCGTTGGTGGGGTCCATCGTCATCGCGACGCCGGCGACCTTGGCGCTGACCATCTTCTGGACCGCGACGGCCATCGAGAGCCCCTCGTCGGGGATGTTGTTCTTCAGCCGGTAGGTGATCGCGCGGCTGGTGTAGAGCGACGCCCAGCAGCGTCGGATGTGCTCGAGCACCTCGTCGATCCCGTTGAGCCACAGGTACGTGTCCTGCTGGCCGGCGAAGCTGGCGTCGGGCAGGTCCTCCGCGGTCGCGGACGACCGCACAGCCACCGGCACGGGGTGGTCGAACCGGGACTGCAGGCGCTCGTACGCGTCGATCGTCAGGCGCCGCAGCGGCTCCGGAACCGGACGCGAGGTGATCGCGTCCCGGATCCGGGTGGAGATCTCGTCCACGCGGGTGACGTCCTCGGGATCGAGGCCCGCGAGCAGCTCACGGATCTCGTCGGCGATGCCGGCCGTTGCGATGAAGTCGTCGTAGAGCACGGTGGTCAGCGCGAAACCGGGCGGCACCGGCATGCCGGCCGCCGTCAGCGACACCAGGGACGCGCACTTGCCGCCCAACTGATCGTGCTGCGGCGCCTCCGGGCCGTCGAAGAACTGGATGTACCGGGCCTGCGAGATCTCGGGGGTCTCGTCCGTGTCCGTGGTGCTCTCGCCGGGTGCGTTCCACCGCACCGGCACCGATGTCGGTGCCCGGAACGACAGGTTCTCGCCGAAGGTGATCGCGTCGGGATCGACGAGTTCGAGGAACGGCGCCGTCTTCAGCACTTCCTCGACGACGATGCGGGTCTGGAGCTGGCGAGCATGTTGCCCAGGCAGTAGTGCAGGCCGAAGCCGAAGGCCAGGTGCTCGCGCGCATTGTCCCGGGTGATGTCGAAGGTCTCGGGGTCGGCGAACTGCGACTCGTCCCGGTTGGCGGAGCCCATCGCCAGGAGGATCTCGGATCCGGCCGGAATCGGGGTCTCACCGATCATCGTGTCCTCGAGTGCCTTTCGGCGCCATGCGACGATCGAGGGGGAGTAGCGCAGCACCTCCTCGACGGCCTTCGGGATCTTCTTCGGATCCTCGCGCAGCGCTTCCCACTGGTCCCGGTGGGCGAGCAGCAGTCGCAGCGTGTTGGAGATCAGTGTCGTGGTCGTCTCGTGCCCGGCGAACAGCAGGCTGTAGCAGACCGACGCGATCTCGTGATCGGTGATCTCCGTGCCCTCCTGCTGCACGCGCACGAGGTCGGCGACGAGGTTGTCGCCGCCGTGCTCGTGGGCGTGGGCGACCAGTCGTCGGCACTCCTGCCAGTATTCGACCAGGTTGTGCGCGTGCGGAATCTGCTGCTCGTCGCTCAGATTGCCCCACGTCATCGCGGCGCGGGAGTCGGACCAGCGCTTGTACTGGTCGACCTGGCTGGTGTCGGCACCGATCAGCGTCAGGATCGTCACGGTCGGCACGTCGTAGGCGAGGTCGCGCAGCAGGTCGCCGCGGCGGTCCTCGTGCGCGAGCAGGGCCCGCAGCTGCTGGTCGACGTTCGCCCGGATGAACGGCTCGAGCGCCTTGTAGCGACGCGGAGTGAACGCCTTCGAGGTCGCCTTGCGGATGCGGGTGTGCTCCGGTGGCCTCCGGGCGGACAGGCCGGAGTAGGCGGTGAACCCGCCGTCGTTCATGATCTGCTTCGCCTGCGGCCCCCGTTCACGCACCGGTGCCTGCGCGTTCTCGCTGCTGAAGATCTCCCAGTTGTCGAAGACGGTCTTGATGTCGTCGTAGCGGGTGACCACCCAGCAGCCGATCCGCTCGTCGAACATGACCGGTTCCGTCGAGCGGAGGCGGGCGTAGGCCGAGAACGGGTCGTTCATGTCGAACGGTTCGTAGCCATGGTGGTCGACGGGGCAACCACCGGTGGAGACGGTGTCGGTCCTCTTCTGCGTCGGCGCGGACATGTTCACTCCTGGACTCGGGGTGTCGGGTGCTCGTCGAGCGCGGTGTCGGGGGTAATCGTTGTTGCGGAGGACAATTCGCGAAGCTGTGGTGACACGTCGGTCGACGCGATCGCGGCGAACCCGCGAGCCATCAGTCGGGCCGGTTCGGTGCACAGGTGGGCGTGGGTGCGGGACCCCACCAGCCGGAGCGTCTCGGACGGCGCGAGCCCGAACCATCGGCCGACGGTGGCCAGCCCGTGCGGGGTGATCCGCCAGAGCTTGTCGGCATCCTTGACGACCGCGTCGCTGGGGCTCGTGGCCTCGCGGCGGCTGTCGTGACCGTCGATGATCGCGGCGATCTCGTCGATGTCGGCGTCGGGTGTGCCGAGGTCGGCGAGGATCGACCGGGCGATCGCGGCGCCCTCGATCTCGTGGACGCGGACCAGTTCCGGGTGCCGCGGCTCCGGTGCGATCGCCTCCAGCACCAGTTCCTCCGGCACCGTCGACCAGCCGACGTCGTGGAGCAGGATCGCCGGCAGCACGATCTCGGGCCGCGCTCCCGGCACCCGGTCGATCAGGGCGCGGGCGATACCGAACGCGTACAGCGTGTGAGAGTCGTTGTCCCGCACTCGAAGATGCGGGGCGGCTCTGCGCCAGACGCGGTCGTGTGCCGGGTCCATGCCGATCAGGTGGGGTACATCCGCGGCGTTCGGAACGTGACTCCGGACGTCCCGGCCGAGGAGCCCTGTGCTGTTGGTCTCCATGTCGTCCTCCTTGTGACACGGAACACTCTGACCTCTGGCGGTGGCAGGACCAAGCGGATCCTTCCGATGAACGGAATCAGCCCAGCCAAAAACTACGTATTGCCTGCTCGACGGGCTGCGGAAGCGCCTTGAACACCTTCTCGAGGCGGGCACCGGTGCCCCGCAGTGGTGGCAGGTACCGGGTCATGTCCGTCGAACGGTTGCTCGGGAGCACCACGCCGATCGCGGCGACGACCTCGTCATTCGGCGCGCGGACCGGAATCGCGACCGAGCACGACCCGAGGGCCATCTCCTCCTGCGTCTTCGCGTAACCCTGTTCGCGGATGGTGTCGAGTTCGCGGGCGAGGCGTGCCGGTTCGGTGATGGTGAACCGGGAGTGGCGTTCGAGGGAGTTGGCGAGGTACGACTCCCGGAACCAGGGATCCTGGTATGCCAGGAGGACTTCCCGACCGCGGTCGGATGTAGCGGTAGGCGGCTGCCGACACGCGCGAGTCGGGGGACGCGTCGGCTGCCGTAGATGCGATCGACGTAGATCACCTCGGTGCCGCGGCGCACCACGAAGTGGACCGTCTCGTGGGTGAGGTCGAACAGGTCCTGGAGCGGAGGGTGGACGATGTCGCGGAGTCGGACGCCGGCGTTCTGGCCGATCTCCCACAGGCGGATGCCGACCTGATATCGACCGTCCGGTACGCGGAGCAGGGCGCCCCACTGCTCGAGCTCGCCGACCAGCCGGTGAACCGTCGTCAGGGGCATGTCGGTCTCGGCGGCGATGTTGCTCAACGCGATCGGGCCGGGATCGTTCTCGAACACTTCCAGGATCGCGAGCACTCGCGACGTCGTGGTCCGGCCGGCTTCCCTGGGAGTACCTGCCATGTCGAACCGCCTTCCGAGTCTCGAGCCCCTCGCACCCAGATCCTGCTCCACCGGGCCGATCGGCACTACCTCGCGCCGGAGGAGATGGGCGAACCCGGGTCGGCGGTGGGGCTCAGGAGTTGTCGTTGCGGAGCAGCCCGAACTGCGGGACCTGCGGCATCGTCGTGACGACGTGCACGGTGGCGTCGGCGGTGAGTGACGTGAGCACCCACGGCACGTCGCTCGGGAACTGCACGAAGTCGCCGGGGCCGAGATTGGTGAGTTCGTTCGCCGGGCCGACCCGGACCTTGCCGCTGATGACGTACGCGTGGACGAGGGTTCCTGCGGAGTCGGGTGGCCGAACGAGCGAGTCGACCTCGTCGGTTCCGGCGTGCCGGAGTCGGGTCAGGCTCGTGCGCACGTAACCGGAGCCGTAGATCTGGTCGAGGATCTTGGTGGACCCGGTGTCCGCCTTGTCGTTCCACGATCCTTCCTCGGCGCGGACGACGAACACGCGGGTTCCCCACTCGGTGACGAGTCGTCGCAGCGGGACGTCCAATGCCTCGGCGATCGCGTCAATGGTTTCGACTGTGGGATTGCCGACACCTTGCTCGATCTTCGAGAGGGTCTGCTTCGACAGATTCGCGCGCTTGGCGAGGTCGCCCATGCTCATCTGGCGCTCGTTGCGGAACCGCTGCACGTTGCGTGCTATCAGGCCGTTGCTGTCCACGGTCCTCCTCTCGGCGGGTGTGCACGGTGCCGCGCGACTCCTTCCAATGAGCTGAATGCTCCAACCGATTAAAGCGGAGCCGGACCGGGTGTCACTTTTAGTATCACTATCGTCAATCTTTGACATGCAAATGCCAGGTGGGCACACTCGGATGCGGCGCCTGGTCGCGCCGGAGATGTCCGTTTCGCAGAGTGAAGTGGTAGGGGTCATGGGTGTGCAGGAGTTGACCGATCTGTCGCAGACGAGCTCGGGGCGGGACGGCCGCGCCGCCGTCGACAAGGCGATGAGCCTGCTCACCAGCTTCGGCCAGGAAGCGCATTCCGGGGTCGGCGTGAGCGAGCTCGCCCGGCGGTCCGGGCTGAGCAAGTCGACGGCCTTCCGGATCCTCGCCATGCTCGAAGCGCAACCATGCCGTCGAGCGGGTCGGCAGCGACTACCGGCTCGGCGCCGAACTCCACAACCTAGGCGGCCGCGTGTACGCGCCGCAGCACTCCGTCGTCCGCGACGTCCTCACCCCGTTCCTGGCCGACCTGTACGAGGCCACTCGCCAGACGGTTCATCTCGCGGTGCTCCACGGCGCCGACATCCTCTACATCAACAAGCTCTACGGTCACCGCTCCGTCGCGTCGCCGTCCCGGGTCGGCGGACGCGCGCCGGCGCACTGCACCGCGGTGGGCAAGGCGCTGCTCGCGTACTCCGGTCAGGACGCCGAGGGCCTGATCGGGTCGCAGCTGGCGGCGCGGACGACGCACACGATCACCGACATCGGTCAGTTGCGGGCCGAGCTGTCCCAGGTGCGCAGGGCCGGTGTGGCCTTCGACCGCGAGGAGACCCGCGACGGGCTCGTGTGTGTCGGGGGTGTCGTGACGGGCGCCGGATCGCGGCCGATCGCGGCGTTCTCCGTCTCGGGTCAGGCCTCCCGCTACTCGCCTGCGAGTGCGGAACCCGCTCTGCGCCGGGTGTGCCTGGCCGCGTCGCGGGCGTTGTCCGCGTCGCAGGTCGCCCTCGCGTCGTAGGTGGCGACACCACAACGTCCGGGAAGAACCTGTCCCGGAAACTGATTCAGGCCGAAGGAGCCGTTCATGCCAGTCGCGTTGGTTGCGCTGTCCCACTCACCGCTGATCGGGCTCAACGATCCCGCTCAGCAGGTGCTCGACGAGGTCGATCACGCCGTTGCCGGGGCGCGGAAGTTCATCGAGGAGTTCGATCCCGAGGTCGTCGTGCTGTTCGCGCCCGACCACTACAACGGCTTCTTCTACGAGAAGATGCCCCCGTTCGCGATCGCCACGGGCGCAATCGCGGTGGGCGACTTCGGGTCTGCAGAGGGCGAGATCCTCGTCGACGCCGATCTGGCCAACCGGATCGCCGAAGGTGTGCTCGAGCGTGACATCGACCTGACGATCTCGGCACGCATGGTGGTCGACCACGGCTTCGTGCAGCCCCTCGAGATGCTGTTCGGCGGCATCCAGTCGGTCCCGGTCGTGCCGGTGTTCGTCAACGGTGTCGCCGCGCCCCTCGGACCGGTGCGCCGCATCCGCCAGTTCGGCAAGGCACTCGGCGAGGCGGCCGCGCTGCTCGACAAGCGGGTGCTGTTCCTGGCGTCCGGTGGCCTGTCGCACGACCCGCCGGTGCCGATCCTCGCGGGCGCGCCGCCGCGCGTCGCGGAGGCCCTGATCCTCGGCAACCCGCCCACCCCCGAGCAGCGTGCTCGCGGCGAGCAGCGCGTCGTGCAGTCCGGAATCGACCTGGCGGCCGGCACGTCCACCCGCAAGCCGCTGAATCCCGAGTGGGACAACGACGTTCTCGACATCGTCGCGTCCGGTGACCTCGAGCAGTTCGACGGTTGGTCCAACGAGTTCTTCGAGGAGCACGGCGGCGGGTCGTCGCACGAGGTGCGCACGTGGATCGCGGCGTACGCGGCGCTCGCGGCATCCGGCTCGTACGAGCTGCAGTCGCGGTACTACCGGCCCATCCCCGAGTGGGTCGCAGGCTTCGCGGTGACGACGGCGAAGTAACCGGATTCAAGGCGGCGAGGCCGGGTTCCCTTCGGGGGAGCCCGGCCTCGCGGTGTTCCCGGGGTGCTCGACAACGGCGTGGCGGAGTGTTAGCCATGAGGGGGACTTCCAGGGGAGGGGGCGTCATGGTGACTTCGCGGCACCGGGCAGGGGCCGGAGAACCGGTACTGCTGCTGCACGGCTTCACGCTCTCGCATCACGTGTGGCATCGCGTGGTCGACGATCTGGCGTCGGACTACGATGTCCTGGCGCTGACGATGCCCGGGCACTGGGGCGGACCGCGGCTGCGGTGGCGCGACCTGGGGATCGCCGGGATGGCCGACGGCATCGAACGGGAACTCGATGCGATCGGTTGGGACACATGTCATGTGGTCGGCAACTCGCTGGGCGGCCAGGTCGCGTTCGAGCTGGCGCGTCGGGGCCGGGCCCGCTCGATCGCGGGGATCAACCCGGGAGGTGGGTGGAAGCGATTCTCCCGCACAGAATTCCGCGTCGGCTTCGGGTTCGTGGCGCAGTTCCCGCTGATGGCGCTCGCTCGGGTGCTCGGTGACCGTGCCGCGTCGAGCCGGTTCTTCCAGCGCCCCGTCATCGCGAACTGTAGCCACGACGTCTCGGCCATCGATCCCGACGACGCCACGAACGTCATCCGGGCGGTGTCGCACTGCACCGTGTATCTGCCGATCCTGCTCGCTTTCCTGCGTGACGGCCCGCTGACCGGACTCGACCGGGTCACCGCGCCGACCTCGCTGATCCTGGCGGAATTCGACACGTTCCTGGCCCGGGACACGTGCATTCAGCGTTTCCTCGACGAACTGCCCGGGCCGGTCGTGGAGATCCCGCTACGCGGGGTCGGGCACATTCCTCCGCTCGAGGACCCGGACGCGGTGGCAGGTGCGCTGCGTGCGCACCTGGCGAGGGTTGCGGAAATCGCTCTGACGATGTCGGAAGGCGGGGACTGTGATGGGCTCGGAGTCGGTTCCGGCGAGGATGCCACGACGGATGGTGTCGTCCGAGGTTCGGGAGATCCTGAACTACTTCGGTAAATGCCCGCTGTGCGGGTATCCGCGCGGGCGTCGACGATCTCGGTGATGTTCGACGACGGCGGCCGCGACTCGCTGGTCGTAGGTACGTGCGGTCGCCCGTGTGGGTGGAACGGGCCGGTCCAGGTGACACTGATGACGTCTGCGGACCAGGGGCGGTCCTGGCCCGCAGTCGAGACGGTTCGCGATGAGGGAACACCGGCTTCGGGCAACTGACTCTCGAAAGGGTTCCGTGAACGTGTGTTTCACTGGCCCCGTGGGGATGGGGAAGTTTTCTGTCGTGGGAACCGAAGCGAGCCGCCGCATGCGCCGCTTCTTGCGGGCAGTCGTGGTGGGCGTGAGTGGACTGATGGTCGCCGGGTCCGTCGTCGTGGCGACTCCCGGTACCGCGTGCGCGTGCTCGTGTGCCGGCAGCGCGACACCGGAAGAGGCTGTCTCCGTCGCGTCCGGGGTCTTCGTCGCTCGCGCGACCGAGAAGGTCTCCGACGGGTTCGCCGACATCTACGAGTTCGAGGTGTCGGGCGTGTTCAAGGGTGACGTCGGTGCCACGACGACGGTGGGGACGCTCGCGGATGGAAACGGGTGCGGGACACGCTACGGGGTCGGCAAGGAGTACTTGCTCTTCGTGTCCAAGCCCTACGAGGTCGATGCCGCCTGGGAAGGCTATTCCTGCGGTCCCTACACCGGATCGCCGTTCGACATCCGAGCCGTGACGGAGCAGGTGTACGGCGCGCCACATCCGCCCGCAGAATCCGCGCCCGTAGCCACGATCGGCACGGCAACCCAGGGGACTGTCGTTCGTGTGACGCCGATCTGGGGTCTCGCTGCGGTCGTACTGGTCGGAGCGATGACGTGGGTCGGTGTTCACCTTCGCCGCCGGAGGTCGCGGGGTGCTCGCGGGCGCTGATAGGCGCCGACGGGCGTTGTCGGTGGGCCGCTGTCTTGCGTCGAGAAGGTGGCAGGGTCTGGTCGCAGGTTTGGTAGACCGCCGCGCCGCGTCAATCACCGAAGAGGGACGCGGAACGTGCCGGCCAGCGTAGGCGGCGGGCCTACACCCCCTCGTCAGTTACTCGTCAGGCTGCATCTGCCAGTCCCGGTAGTCGGCCGCCGATCAGTGTCACCCGCTCTGGGGGTACCACCACCACCACCGGTCGGCGCCCCGGGATCGAGGCGGATGTTGTCGGCGGGTCGTCAACGCTCACGAGAGGCGGCACCGCGCGAGGTCCGGGCGCGGTGCCGCCTCTGCCCGCGTATTCGCTACGCGTGCAGCGTCGGCGTCGTCACGGACGGCGACCTAGCGGCGGTGTGTGGCCGGGGTCGCGTTTTCGACGCTACAGCGGCCGATTCTGGCGTCGGTGGCGAACTGCTGCAACTGGTTTCCGGACGGCCAGCGGAGATTCGCCCGGTCTGTGACTATTACGAATCTCTTGTCCCAGGGTGCAATTGATGCGCCCTAGTTGGGCGTCTGCTCCTCACCGCCGCAACGGGAGTTCCGCTCCCGGCGCCGTTCTGAGAAGTCCGCGGCGTGCAGCCTCCAGGACGGCACCCGGCGGGAGTTCACACCGAGCTTCCGGTACAGGCTCTGGCGCTGGGATTTGACGGTGTTCGGGGAGACGAACAGGGATTCGGCGATCTGCGCAACGCTGCCGCCGCGGGCAAGGCCGTCGAGCACGACGGCCTCGCGCTCGGTCAGGGTTACCGGTGGTGCGGGACGCGGGTACGGTCCGTCGCCCCACTCGGCAAGTTTGTCCGCGAAGGGAATCGCGTCTCCGCCCGCGGTCAGCGAATCGCGGATCGCGGGCGGCACGGTCAACAGTGGCCGCACCAGCCCACTGTCTCGAGCCATCGCCGTTGCTCGTTTCCATGCGATCCGGGCGTCGTCGTCGCTACCCTGCTCGTGCTCGAGCGTGGCGGTGATCGACAACGCCTCGAGGCGGACCCGGCTGATATGGCGCCCGGTCAGAGGCGTGCAGAACGCCATCGCGGCCGCATGGTCGCCGGTACACATGGCGGCCCTCGCCGCGGCCAGCCGCATCATCGGATGCATCGGTCCGTCTGCCCGTCGGGCGTGGTCGAGCACCCGCGTCGCCTGACCCGCCGCCGTGTGTAGGTCCATCAAAGCCGCGGTCAACAATGGGCCTGCAGCGGCGGTCGGCCCGAGCCGGCGCCGGAGCCGGTGGCGGCTCCTGTCCACCCGGTCGAGGCCGACCTCGGAACGGCCCTGGATCAGGTCGAGTTGACTGCGCACGTACACGACGAACGCCCAGAGCTCGTCGAGCTCTTCGTGGAGTTCGTCCAGTTCATCCATTGCGGCTTCGGCGGCGGGGACATCCAGTCGATCGAGTTGTTCCAGTGCCCGCGCAACGATCCCCGGACGTTCGACCAACGCTCGGATCCAGCCCGCCCGCTCCCCCGAACCTCGCCTCCTGCCGGAGCCAGTGTGCCGCCCGCTCGGGCTCGCCCTGTGCCGCGTAGTGCAGCGCCAGATGACCGGCGGCCTGACGGGCCGCGAAGTTGCCGGGATCGTCGATGCCGCAGTCGACGGCTCGGGTGAGCAGTTCGACCGTCCGCCTGTCCCCGGCACGGAGTTGGCTGGCCAGCCCAAGGTGCATCCAGGCCGAGGAGAGCCAGCGCCGGTCCAGGCCACCGGATTCGTCTACCTGGTTCGCGAGTGTCACCAGTGCGTCGCGGTCACGCGCCGGCCCCGTCGTAGTCACCGTTCCAGCGTTGAACGCACAGGCGCAGTGTGCCGGTCAGGAGCGCCAGTTCGGCCGAGTCGCGATCAGCGGTCTCGGTAACGGAGATTTCCGGCAGCGGTCCGCGCACGTGGCCCGGACTTCCCGCCGTCAGGCCGACTCCGGCGACGAGCAGGCGCGCGTACCGGACGGCGGGGTTCGCCTGTGCCTCCGATTCCGGCAGTGCGTGCAACGCACGGACCAGTACTCCCAGTCCGGTCGTGACGATGGTAGGCCACTCGGTTGCGAGGATGGCGATCAGCAGATCCCAGTCCTGACCGTCGGTCGCGTGACGGAGTGCCTCGACAGGCTCGCCGCGGTCGGCGAACCAGCGTGCGAGGGTCGCCGAGGCCAAGCGAGAGGGCGCCACAGCGTCCCGCTCCACGATCCGCAGTACGGATCTGCGGAGCGCTGTGGGCCACGTCCAGTATGGGTCCGGTGCCGCTGGCATACGTCGCAACAGGCCGGCGCGTTCGAGGCCTCCGAGGGTACCTGCGACGTCGTCGACCCCCAACAGTTCCAGCGCATCGGGGACGGCCGCCGCAGCACCGCGATCGTGCGAGCCATGTCGCCGATGCCCGGATCCTCCAGCAGCATGTCCTCGACATACCTGTCGATCTGTACCCGTACTGCCAGGTAGGCACGTTCCCGCTCGAAGTCCAGGTCGCTGCCGAAGGCTCGGACCACGTCCTCGGCGATCGCAACCAGCGCCGGGTGGCCTCCGGTGGTCCGCCACAGGTCTCGGGCCGTCCGCTCCGGGGACGACACGGCGTGGTGTGCGAGCAGGCCGGCGACCTCCGCCTCGGTGAACTCCAGTTCCGCCGCGGTGACAACCGTCAGGTTCGGGTCGGGTAAGCGTACGGACTCCAGCAGGGTGCTCTCGCGAATCGACACCACGACGCGCAACCCGCGATGCGCCGCGCGGATCGTGTGCAGCCGTTCCCAGATGGTCATGTCGCACAGCCGATCCGGGCGGTCGAGGACGAGCACGTCGGTGTCCGCGTTCACCCTCTCCGTGAGAGCCGACCAGTACTGTTCCGTGGCCGTGCGGGGATCGGGAACCTCGACTCGGATCACGGTGCTGTCCGGTTGCGCCGCCAGCCACGTCTCCACGAGTGTCGTCTTCCCGTACCCACGGGGCCCCCACAGCACGGTCTGCGGTGCCTCGTCGAGCCTGGTGAGCAGCCGGGATCGTCCCCACGGCAAACTTGCAGATGCCATCCTCACACCCCTCTGGACCCATGATGTCCGAATCTGGCTGCAGATATCTTGTACCAAGCGGTCTCCGCCGACCGTGAGAACGGTCACCCGACCAGCTCGACACGGATCAATTCTCGAGGGATTTCGCACCCGACTTCGCCCCACGGCCGCCGTGAACACCTTCGCTGCCGCCTCGACCACACAGGCCGTGAAGAGCGTGCGTTCGATCGTCGAGGTGCCGGACGGGCAGTGGCGTGGTTTTCGGACGAGACGAGCGTCAGCTATCGGAACTGCTGGCGGTGCCCAGGGAGTCGGAGGAGGACCCGGCCGGGTGCCGGGTTCGGTGATGGTGACCGTGACCTCGAGGACTGCATCCGGTGTGGTGCCGTTGCTCGCGGTGAGCGTGAAGGTGTGGCTACCGGCGGTGGTGGGGGTGCCGGACAGGACGCCTTCGGGGGTGATCGCCGCCCCGAACGGAAACCTGCCGACTGCGATTGGTGTCGGTGACCGTGTCTGCGTGTGCCGCGGGCGCGAGCGGCAGCATCAGCCCGACTCAGATGTCGCCCGGCAGAGCGTGCGCCGGGACAGCGCCGGAGAATTGGCGTCGCGAGTACCGCGACGAACGCGAAGCGGTGGACGACCGGAGCCTCACCGCATCGACTCTCACTGCGACTTCGAACCGCCACCGTTCTGACCGACGCTGAGTCGCACGTCCGCGACCAGGCCGTGGTGATCCGAGCCGACGACGTCGATGCGTTCGAGTGACGTCGCCTGCGCGCCCTTCGTGAGGATGTGGTCGATGCCGACGACCGCCGGATAGCGTTTGTCGGTCGGGTACGTCGGCAGGATGCCCGCGCCCAACTGGTCCGCCGCATCGACATACCCGCCGCGCCGCAGATCGCGGAACTTACGGTGCGCGTATGTGGCGTTGAAGTCGCCGCTCACGATCACGTTGTCGTGCACCGCAGCCGAATCCAGTTCGTCGCGCAACCGATCGAAGTCCTCGGTCCAGTCGGCTGCCGGCGCGATGTACGCCGGCACCGGGTGCACGTCGTACAGCACCACCGGCCGGGCCAGGCCGGCGTCCACCTCGACCGCCAGATTCGTCAGCGCCATCCCGTCGCCCCGCTGCCCGTTCGACAGCGGAAACCGGCTGTAGATCCCGCCTCCGCCACCGCCCGTCACATGAGGTGCCAGATACGTGTGCGGCAGAACGTCCTCGAGCCCCGCCACCCGCAGCGCCTCCACGGACGGCTCGGTCAACTCCTGGATCGTGAGCACGTCGACACCTCGATCGCGCACCGACTGCACCAGCGTCGCCGGGTCCGCGGATCCCACCATGATGTTGGACTGCATCACCCGGATCGACGGGCCTGTCGGTTCGGCACGCTCGCCGCCCGCGCCTCCCACCCACAAGGGGCCGAACGCCCAGGCGCCCAACGCCAGGACAACCGCGGAGATCCCGAGCAGGACCCACTGCCGCGCGGCGGCGGTGACGAGCGCGCCGACGATCGTCACCGCCAACAGCAGCGGAGCGAACGAGGCCGCCACGATGACGACGTTGTGGGAGGCGCCCGAACGGAATGCGACCAGCGCAGCGAGGCCCGACACGATCCGGCACCGCCGACGACCGCCGCTGCCCGCCGAACTGTGATCGCACCCCTCATCGGATCCCCCATGCCTCGTCGAACCAGACGCCGGGAGCTTATCCGTTTCGTCCGGTGCGCGGCTCCGACGAGAGCGCGGCGTGGGTGAACCGGACCAGCTCCATCGGCCGCAACGCGTCCGACCGATCCCAGAACTCCGCAGGGACGGAATCGGATTCACGCACGGACTCGACTGTCGACCACCCCGAAGCGTCCAGCCAGCCCTGCAACTCCGCGCGCGACGGCGTGCAGCGCCATGGTTCGCCCTGCGCGCCGACCGCGGCGGCCACCGTGCGGGCGTAGTCGGCGCCGGCGTCGTCCCGGTCGGCCGCGGGCACGATGTGGTCGAACACCAACTGTGACCCAGGTGCGAGCGCTCCCAGGGACTCGAAGGCCCGCCGCACCGCGTCGGCATCGAGGTACATCGACACCCCGAGCCACGCGACGAACACCGGCTCGTCCGCGCGAAGCCCCGCGCGCACGAGTTCGGGAACCGGGTCGCTGACGGCGAGGTCGACGGGCACAGACACACCCCGATCGGGAACACCGGCCGTCTCCAGGAGCGACGAGCGCCAGGCGAGCACACCCGGGAGATCGACGTGCCGGACATCGACCGCGGACTCGGCGGGCAGGCGCCACGCCGACGTGTCCAGGCCGGTGCCCAGGACGACGTACTGACGGATCCCGGAGGCGCGCAGCAGTCGTTCGGTGTACGCGCTGCGGGTGGCGGCGGACAACCGGGCCGCGGCGAGGATGGGTTCGCCGGGGTGGGCGAGGTGGAAGTCGAGGGGTGACGGGCTGCCCGCGGCCGCGCAGAGACGTCGCGCCGTCTCGTCGACGACCAGATGCGAGGACGAGTCGACCATCGCGTGGGCGGCACGGGCGGCAGCGGACATGAGAGCCGAAGGGCTGGCAGTTGGATTCACCTCAACCAAGTACCAGAGAAGGTGTCCCGGGTGGGGGAGGCGCGCCGCGGGAGGCCCCGAAAACGCAAGACGGGCGGTGGGATTCGGAAGAATCCCACCGCCCGTGCGGCGTGATCAGAGGGGGAGGTCGTTGACGGCGGTCGGCGCGTCCGCGACCCAGCCCGGTTCCAGGACCAGGAGGGAGAGCTCCGCGATCTCCCGGCCCTCGCCCGGTACGTCGACGTCGACGACGTACCGGAACCCGGCGTCCTCGGCGAAGCCGATCGCGTCCAGATCGCCCGCCGGAACCGGCAGCACGATCCGTCGACATGCCGGGTACTCGCGGAGGATCCGTTCACCGAGCTCGCGCAGTACCCGGGCGTCGCGCAGTCCATCGATGTCGAGTTCGAGGTCGGCGACACCGGCGGGGTAGGCGTTCCCGAGGGGTCCGCGCACGGCGTACCGCGCGCGGACCTCGACCGGGGTGCCGCTGTCGTCTACCGCGTACGTCAGCGGCCAGCCCGGCGTGCTCATCGGTTCAGCGAACCGCGGCCGTCGGCGGCGAGCTTGCGCAGCTCGACCTTGTCGAGCTTTCCGGAACCGTTGCGCGGCAACGAGTCCAGAACGAGGATCTCCTTCGGGAGCTTGTAGCGGGCGAGGCGCTCGCTGGTGAAGTCCCGAATCTCCTCGAGCGTCGGATCGGTGTCGGTCGAGACGACCAGGACGGCGACGACGATCTCGCCCCACTTGGGGTCCGGTGCGCCGACGACCGCGGCGTCCGTGACACCCGGGTACTCGACGAGCACCCGCTCGACCTCGGCCGGGTAGACGTTCTCGCCACCCGAGATGATCATGTCCTTGATCCGGTCGACGATGTAGAGGAAGCCCTCCTCGTCGAGGCAACCCAGATCGCCCGAGTGGAACCAGTTCTCGGCGTCGAACGCCGCGGTCGTCGCCTCCTGGTTGGCCCAGTAGCCGGGCGTCACGTTCGGGCCGCGCACACAGATCTCGCCGGCCGCGTTCGGCTCGGTCACGGTCGCGCCGGTCACCGGGTCGACGATCTTGATCTCGGTGAACGGCATCGGCAGACCGGCCGACGACGCCCGCTCGAGCGTCCGCTCGGGCGGCAGTGACGTCGCGAACGGTGCGGTCTCGGTCAGACCCCACGCCTGCTGCAGCGCGACACCGTGGTGGCCGTACTCCTTGACCAGGCTCGGCGGCACGGGCGCGCCGGCCACGATGGCCGAGCGCAACTGCGACAGGTCCGCGTCCGCGAACTGCGGCAGCTGGGCGATCGCGGAGAACATCGCCGGCACCGCGAAGATCGTGTTGACCTTGTACTCGATCAGATCGGTGAGCGTGCGGGCCGGGTCGAACGTTCGGCGCACCAGCGTGGCACCGCCGCGGGCGAGGCTGCGCAGCGTGAACGAGTTGAGGCACCCGATGTGGAACAGCGGCGCCACCGCGAGGTTGACGTCGCTGCGGCTGGTCTCGACGACCGAGTCCACGTTGAACGAGTTCCACCAGATGTTGCCGTGCGTGAGCATGACGCCCTGGGGCGTCCGGTGGTGCCGACGTGTACATCAGCGCGGCCAGATCGTCCGCGAAACGGGGGATCGGGGTCAGCTCGACGTCCTGGGCCGCGCCGCGCGCGAGGGCCGCGGTCAGACGCTCCCAGCGCTCGGACGGCTCGTCGGTCAGCGGCACCGCGTCGTCGTTGTCGACCGCGAACATGCGTGACGGCAGGACGGCAGGATCGATCTCGTCGACGACATCCATGTGGCAGGGCTCGACGATCAGGACGCGCGGTCCGAAATCGCCCAGCTGGTAGGCGATCTCGGCGGCGGCGAGGCGGAAGTTGACCGGCACGAACACCGCGCCCACCCACGCCGAGGCGAGGTACGTCACGAGGAACGTCGGGCTGTTCAGGCCGAGGTAGGCCACCCGGTCGCCCTTACGGACTCCCGACGCGTGGAGGGCCACCGCCATCGCGTGCACACGCTCGGTGAGCGCGCGGTAGTCGATCGTGTGGTCCTCGTAGATCAGCGCCGTGCGGGCGCCGTGCAGGCGGCCCAGCGACCGGAGCGCGCGGGCCGGGCTGATGTCTACAGGGGTCTTTTCGGTGCTCACAGATCGTCTCCGCCCGCTGCGGTGCGGAACCCGCGCGCGGCGATACCGCCGTCGACGGGAATGATCGCACCGGTGATGTTGGAACTGTTGGCCGACGAGGCCAGCAGCACGTAAGGCGCCGTGAAGTCGGCGGGGTCGACGCTCGCGTCATGTAGCGGCAGCAACGGGTTGTCACCCGTCGAGGTGCTGCGCGCGAACGACGCTTCGATCGAACGGTCGGCCAGACCGATCGACTCGGGTCCACGCAGGTCGGTGCGCATGCCGCCGGCTGCGACGCCGTTGACACGCACCTTCGGGGCCAGCTCGTAGGCCAGTTCGAGCACCAGTCCGCGGCAGGCGTGCTTGCTCGCGGTGTACAGCGGACCGCCTCCGTTCGGGTAGAAGGCCGAGTTCGACAGCGTCATCACGACGCTGCCGCGGGTCTTGACCAGCTCGCGCCACGCGGCCTCGACGGCCAGCAGGTAGCCCTTGACGTTGATGGCGAACAGTTCGTCGAACGCCGCGGACAACGACTCCCCGTCGAGCCGAGTGATCGAGCGCTGGTAGTCCCAGATGCCGGCGTTGGGCACCAGGGTGTCGAGTTTACCGAAGCGTGCGACGGCCTCGGAGACCGCGCGATGCTGGTCGGAGGTGGAGCGGACGTCGGCCTCGACGGTATGGACCGATCGGCACGGTCGGCCGCGGCCTCGACGAGCTCGCTCAGCTTGGCGGGGTCACGGTCGGCGACGACGACCGACGCGCCCTCGTCGAGGAACCGTTCGGCGACGGCCCGGCCCAGTCCGGAGCCGCCGCCGGTGATGAGGGCGACGTTGCCCTCGAGCCACCCGGTCACTGATCCTCCAGGAAATCCACCACGAGCCGCTCGAACTCCTTCTGGCGCTCGACCTGGACCCAGTGGCCGCACCGGCTGAACGCGTGCAGCTGCACGTTCGGGATCTGCTTGAGCATCAGCTGCGAGCCCTCGAACGTGATGGTGCGGTCGTCGGTGCCCCGCAGCAGCAGCGTCGGCGCCTTGATCTTGTGGGCGTCCCGCCACAGCGGATCCATGCCGTGACGACGCGCGAACGCGGCGTTGTAGCGGTGGTAGAACTCGATGTGGCTCTCGTCCAGCGACGCCTCGTAGCGGGCCTGGATGTTCGCGTCGTCGAACTGCTTCGGGTCGGCGACCATGGTGCGGACGAAGTCCTTCATCTTCTTCACGGTCGGGCCGCCGCCGTTGTAGTAGCGGAACATCGCCTTCTGGCCCTCGGTCGGCGTCGGGCCGAACGGCAGCCAGCCGCCACCCGGTGCCATCAGCACCAGGCGGGTGACCCGCTGCGGGATCGCCAGCGCCAGCGCGATGGCCGCTGCGCCACCGAGGCTGTTACCCATCAGGTGGAACTCGTCGATGCCCATCGCGTCGAGCGTCTGGACGAGCGCGTCGACGGTGATCTGCGTGATGCTGCGCTCCTGGAGGTCCTCCTCCGTCGGGGCGGTAGCTGCCGCCGAAGCCGGGCTGGTCCGGCAGCGCGACGCGGAAGTGCGGCGTCAGGGCCGGCAGGTTCTGGCTGTAGTTGGCGATCGCCGATGCGCCCGGCCCGCCGCCGTGCAGCATCACCAGGACCGGGCCGCTGCCGGCCTCGCTCACCTTGATGGTGCCGAGCGAGGTCTCGACCTCGCGGGTGGTCAGGGCAGTCTCCGCCGCTGCATTCGTTGTCACTGTTCACGCGCTCCTGTGTCTGGGAAGAGTCGGTGGCTGGGGGCGATCAGAAGAAGGTGCTGATGTTCTTGGCCAGCAACACGTTCTGATCGAGCAGAATCTTGCGGCGGGCAACGACGAGGCGCCCGTCCTCGGTCTCGCGGAGAACGTCCTCGCGGCCGCCGGAGTAGATGTCGACCTCACGCTTCGAGCCGGTTGCGGTAGACGATGAAGTTCGATCGCGCGTACCACTGCCCGATCTCGCGCTCGTCCTCGTCGGTGTGCCGGACGACGACGTTGCTCACCAGGTGCCGGGTGCGCGACGGCGGATCCTCCGCCCACGCCATGCCGGAGTCGAAGCGGCGGATGCGCCACGCCAGGCTGGCGTGGGTCTCGTCGAAGAACGCGGCCTCACCGCGCGCGGCCACCGCGAGCGACTGCTGGCGGCGCAGCCGGTTGGTCCGCGTCGGGGCCCAGTAGTGCAGGTCCTCGGCGAGCAGGTCGAGCCAGTCGGTGAACCGGCCGTCGTCGATCAGTTCGGCTTCGTGGAAGTACAGCTGCTGCACCCGGAAATGGGTGTCGGCGTCAGCGGCGGGCCGCTGAGACGGGAGGGCATTGTCGGTTGCCATCAGTCAGTCATCCTTTGGCGAGCTTGCGCAGGTTCACGGTCGGGTCGGCCAGGGCGGCCGGATCGACGGGAAGAGCGCGGTCGATGATGATGCGCGCGGCCCGCACTGCGGGGCCGCCGTCGATGAACGCGGCGCCGACCAGGGTGTTGCCCGGACGCGGAACGCCATCTGCGGGCGGGTGGCGTCGTCGGCGGCAGGCCGGATCACGGTCTCGCCGTCGGCGGTCATCGATCCGACGCCCTGCACGTGGATGCCGTGCCGGTCGGACCAGAACCAACCCGCGCACTCGGGTTCGGGCTCCTGACCCAGGACGCGGGCAGCAACCGCGCGTCCACTCAGTTGTGCTGCCTCCCAGTGCTCCTCGCGTCGGTGCAGCGTGCCGTCCGCGTCACGCCCGCGGGCGACGTCGCCCGCAGCGAACACCGCGGGATGGCTGGTGCGCAGGTTCTCGTCGACGAGCACGCCGCCGTCGACGTCGAGTCCGGCGGTCTCGGCGAGCTCGGTCGACGGGATCGAGCCGATGCCGACGAGAACGGCGTCGGCGGGAAGCTCCTCACCGGTCGTGAGGACCACGGTGACGGCCTCGCCGTTCTCGCGGATCTCGGTCACGCCCGCGGTGTGGACCGCGATGCCGTGCTCGGCGTGCTGGTCGTGCAGGTACCGCGCCATCTCCGGGCCGACCGCGGGCACGATCGGCGGATCCAGCGGATCCACCAGGGTCACCGTCGCGCCGAGCTGCAGTGCCGCCGAGGCGGTTTCGGCACCGATCAGGCCGGCGCCGATCACGACCAGGCGCGCACCCGGCACCAGGCGGGCCTTCAGTGCCCGGGCGTCGTCGATGGTGCGGAGCAGGTGTACCTGCGGCAGGTCGCCACCGGGAACCGGCAGCGGTCGCGCGCCGGCACCGGTGGTCAGGATCGTCACGTCCGCGTCCAGGCGGGTGCCGTCCGCGAGCTCGACAATTCCCTCGTCGGGCTTCAGGGCCGTCACCGGAACGCCGGTGCGCAGCGTGATCTGCTGCGTGACATACCAATCCGGCTTGGCCAGGGCGAGGTCCGATTCGTCGGCGGTGCCGAACATGAACGCCTTGGACAGCGGCGGACGGTCGTACGGTGCGGGTCCGCCGTCGACGAGGGTGATCGTGCCCTCGAAGCCGCGACTGCGCAGCTCGCCGGCGGCGCTGACGCCGGCCAGCCCGCCGCCGACCACCACGATGTTTTCGGGAGTGCTCATGGCGCTACTCACTCCGCGGCGGCGGACTGGCCGGGTACAGCCAGATCTCGTCGTCCTCGACCGCGACCTTGTGGGCCGCGACGTCCTCGGTGGCCGGCATCGAGAGCACCGCGCCGGTGCGCAGGCAGAACTTGCCCGCGTGCAGCGGGCACTCCACCTGACCGCCCTCGATCCAGCCGTCGGCGAGGGAGGCCTCGCCGTGGCTGCAGCGATCGTTGAGCGCGAAGTACTCGCCGTCGTCGTGGAAGACCGCGATGGGCTCGCCGGTGCCGGTCTGCTCGGCGTCGACGACCAGCGCCTCGCCGTCCTCGATGTCGCCGACCGCGCCGACCTTGATCTTGGTGATGGTCTCGCTCACTTCGCGCCCTTTCGTGCCATGCCGGTGTGTTCATCAGTTCCGCCCAGCGCCGGTAGAAGCCGCGGCCGGCAGCGTCGCTGTACAGCTCGCTGGTCTTGCCGGGGTAGACGCCGTCCTCACGCTCGCTGCCCAGGCCCATCTGGTAGTTGAGCGGCACATTGTTGGTGATGAAACCGCCTGCGATGGACTGGCACTCGCTCCAGTTCTCTCCGTCGTCCTGCTCGAAGATGCCGCTGGGGCCGAAGGTGCGCAGGTTGTAGAGTCGCTGCGCCTCGCGCACGTCCTCGGGCATCGACTTGTCGACGATGGTCCAGGCCCAGACCTCCATCTTGTCCGGTCCCTTAGGGTGCCAGACGCGGATGCTGCCATTGACGGGCAGGTACGAGAAGTTCGGGAAGACGGTCGCGTGACCCGTGGTCAGCGGGCCCTCGACGCGCTCGTCGCCGAGGCGCTCACGCAGTGCGTCGTAGTCGTAGTACTCGTGCACGGCCTGCGCGTCGAAGCGGCTGCGCGGGTGCGTCGGGAATCCGGCGCCGTGACCCATCGGATCGCTGAACTGGCGACCGGGGGTGTTGACGATCTCGGCCTTCGGCCCGCGGCCGGTGGGGAGAGCACCATCAGCGCCGACGCGTGCGACATGTTCACGTGGTACCAGTCGGTGGCGAACTGCTCGGCCGCCAGCTTCCAGTTGCCGTCGAGCACCCACTTGTGGATGCCGCCGACGGCGACGGTGCCCTCGGGGTCGCGATCGAGCATCGCATCCATGTAGTAGGTCATGCCGCCGAGTGCTTCCTTCAGCGGCGGCGCGGCGGGGTTCCACGTCGCGAAGATCAACCCGTGATAGGTGTCGAGCTGCGCGACCTCGACCAGGCCCCAGTCCTTCTTGTCGAAGCTCTCCGGGTAACCGGCCTCGTTGGGGACGCTCACCAGCTGACCGGCGGTGTCGAAGCTCCAGCCGTGGTACGTGCAGGTGAAGTTCTTGGTGGCGCCGAAGTCGGCGCGGCATACCCGGGCGCCGCGGTGGCGGCACGAGTTGAGGAACGCACGGATCTTGCGGTCCTTGCCCATCGAGACGATGACCGGATCCTCACCCATGTAGGTGGTGAGGAACTCGCCCGGCTTCGAGATCTGGGACGTGTGGCCCAGGAACAGCCAGCTCGGCGCGAAGATGCGACGCAGCTCCTGCTGGTAGATCGAGTGGTCGGTGAAGACCGCGCGATCGACGTAGCCGTTGTCGGTGTCCACCATCGTCGACACGTCGACGAACTTGGTGAGGGCGGACGGCCTCTTGATCGAGCCCGTGGTCGGGCTGCCTCCGTCGGAGGTACACATGTGTCGTCGTCTCCCTTGATCTAGACGATGCGGACGGTGACGTCGGGCAGGCCCGGCGAACTGACACCGAAGGTGGAACCGGCGGCCAGCGGGACCGCGGCGTGCACCGCGCCGGCCAGGACGAGGTCCCCGGCGCGCAGATGGTCGCCGTACTCGGCGAGCGAATTGGCCAGCCAGACAATGGCATTGAGCGGGTGGTCGAGCACCGCCGAGCCGGGGCCCGCGGCGACGTCCTCGCCGTCACGGGTGAGCGTGAGGATCATGTCCGGAAGGGCGTCGAGGAGTTCCCGAGTGGCGGGAACGCCGGGCCCTGCCACCAGCCGGGCGCTGGACGCGTTGTCCGCGACGGTGTCGACGAGGCCGATCTTCCAGTCGGCGATCCGGCTGTCGATCAGTTCGAGGCTCAGCATGACCTCGCCGATCGCGTCCCGGACCTGCTCGAACGTGAACGGGGCGTCGCCGGGCACCAGATCGCGGCTGAGTCGGAACGTGAACTCCGCCTCGGCGCGCGGCGCCACCAGGTTGGCCGCGGCCTGCTCGCCCTCGTGGGCGACGACCATCGTGTCGAGGATCGCGCCGAAGTCCGGCTGGTCGACACCGAGCTGCTGCTGCATCGCGAGCGAGGTGAGCCCGATCTTGCGACCCACGATCCGCTCGCCGGCCTCGATCCGCTGCGCGATGTTGCGGCGCTGGATCTCGTAGGCGTCGGCGACCGTCAGGTCGGGGTACGACGTGGTGGGTTGCGCGACCGGCTGCCGAGTGCGCTCCGCCTCGGCCAGCTGCGCGGCGACGGCAGGGACTGCCGCGTGCAGCGCGCCCGTGGTGTCAGTTGGCATGCGTACAGGAGAACGCCGCCACTACTTGCGGGGCCAGCGGTCGTGCCGAGGTACGGAACACGCCCTCGCGCGAGACGGGTCGCCGCGCCGAACATGGCTATCCGAACACGTATTTCACAGCCGCTGCACCCGGTGGCTGTGTCCGACCGCACAGGAGAATCCATGCTCGCAGCCGTCGCCGTCGCCCAGAACGCAGACGATCCGCTGAGCGGACTCGAGCTCCGCGAGGTTCCCGACCCGGTCGTTCCCGACGGCTGGGCCAAGGTCGCGGTGCGTTCGTCCGCCCTCAATATGCACGACGTGTGGACGCTGCGCGGCGTCGGTCACCCGGCCGACCGGATTCCGATGATCCTCGGCTGCGACGCTGCCGGTGTCGACGAGGACGGCAACGAGGTGATCGTCTACCCGGTGATCGCCGACCCCGACGGGGGCATGGGCGACGAGACGCTGGACCCGGGTCGCGCGCTGCTGTCCGAGCAGCACGACGGTGCCTTCGCCGAGTACCTGGTGGTGCCGAAGCGCAACCTGATCCCCAAGCCGGAGTGGCTGTCGTTCGACGAGGCCGCATGTCTGCCGGTCGCGTGGACCACCGCGTACCGGATGCTGTTCACGCAGGCGCAGATCAAGGCCGGCGACCGCGTCCTGGTGCAGGGGGCGGGCGGCGGCGTCGCGACCGCCGCGATCAGCCTGGCCGCCGCCGCGGGCGCCAAGGTGTACGCCGCCAGCCGCAGCGCCGAGAAGCGCGCGAGTGCACTCGAACTCGGGGCGCACACCGCGATCGAAGCCGGCGCCCGGCTGCCCGAGAAGGTCGACGTCGTCATCGAGACTGTCGGTGAGGCGACCTGGGCACACTCGATGCGGGCCCTGCGTCCGGGCGGCACCATCGTCATCGCCGGCGCGACCTCCGGCTCCAACCCGCCGGCGGACCTGACGCGCATCTTCTACCTGCAGCAGCGCATCCTGGGCTCGACGGGCTGCACCCGTGCCGAGCTCGTCTCGATGCTGCGCATGATGGAGGCCACCGGACTGCGGCCCAGGATCGACCGGGTCGTCCCGTTGCAGGACATTCACGCCGGGTTCCAGGCCATGATTGACGGTGACGTCAACGGAAAGGTCGTGGTGAAGGTCTCATGAGCATCTGGATCGGCGATCCGACCATCGAGATCGCGAACGAGAAGGGTACGGACACTCTCAACGCGAACCTCGGCATCGAGATCACCGAGATGACCGAGAACTCGCTCAAGGGTCGGATGCCGGTCGATGAGCGGACCAAACAGCCCGCGGGTGTGCTGCACGGCGGCGCGTCGGTCGCGTTCGCCGAGACCCTCGCGAGCTGGGCTGCGATCTCCTCGGTGGACCGGAGCCGGTTCCACTGCGTCGGGATGGAGATCAATGCCAACCACGTGCGGCCCGTGAGCTCGGGTTGGGTGTACGGCGAGGCGACGCCACTCGCGCTCGGACGTCGCACGCACGTGTGGGAGATCAAGATCGTGAACGACGAGGGCAAGCTGGTGTGCGTCGCGCGCTGCACGATGGCCGTGCTCGAGACGCCGTCGCGGTATTGAGAATCGCCTGGGGAAGTGGCGCCGGAGCATCGCTCCGGCGCCGCTTTCGTCTCTACCGCACCGCTGCTCACGACCTCGCATGCTCGAGTAGACGAGCGCGAGCGGACTCGAGCGCACGTCGCCCTTGAGTGCTGGCGCTCTCATGTATAGAGTGCTAGTCGACGCTGAGCGAGTCCCGGCACCCGCGACGACGGGGCGCGTGAAGAGTCACTGTGGTGACTGAATTGATCGTGGTCCGAGGAACAGCCTCGGGCCCAACGAACCCCTGAAAGTGGAGGGCTCATCGTGGCGAGCGTGAACATCAAGCCGCTCGAGGACAAGATCCTCGTCCAGGCCAACGAGGCCGAGACGACGACTGCCTCCGGCCTGGTCATCCCCGACACGGCGAAGGAGAAGCCCCAGGAGGGCACCGTCGTCGCCGTTGGCCCCGGCCGCTGGGACGAGGACGGCGAGAAGCGCATTCCGCTGGACGTCCAGGAAGGCGACACCGTCATCTACAGCAAGTACGGCGGAACCGAGATCAAGTACGCCGGCCAGGAGTACCTGATCCTGTCGGCTCGCGACGTGCTGGCTGTCGTCGCCAAGTAAGACCTCACGCCTCCCGCCCCGGAGTTCCGCACAGGACCCGGGGCGGAGTGCGTTCCGGCCGAAGCCCTGAAATCCAGGAGAAGCTGAATCAATGTCCAAGCAAATTGAATTCAACGAGAAGGCCCGGCGCGCGCTCGAGCGCGGCGTCGACCAGCTCGCCGACGCCGTCAAGGTCACCATCGGCCCGCGCGGTCGGCATGTCGTGCTCGCCAAGGCATTCGGTGGCCCCACCGTCACCAACGACGGTGTGAGCATCGCCCGGGAGATCGAGCTCGAGGATCCGTTCGAGAACCTCGGCGCGCAGCTCGTCAAGAGCGTCGCCACCAAGACCAACGACGTTGCCGGTGACGGCACCACCACCGCCACCGTGCTCGCTCAGGCGCTGGTCAAGGCGGGTCTGAAGAATGTTGCGGCAGGTGCCAATCCGATCGCGCTCGGCGTCGGCATCAGCAAGGCCGCGGACGCCGTGTCCGAGGCTCTGCTCGCGGCCGCGACCCCGGTCGAGGGCAAGAACGCCATCGCCCAGGTCGCCACCGTCTCGTCGCGCGACGAGGAGATCGGTGAGATGGTCGGCGAGGCCATGACCCGCGTCGGCGTCGACGGCGTCGTCACGGTCGAGGAGTCCTCGACCCTGCACACCGAACTCGTCGTCACCGAGGGCGTCCAGTTCGACAAGGGCTTCCTGTCGCCGTACTTCATCACCGACATCGACGCCCAGCAGGCGATCCTCGAGGACGCGCTGATCCTGCTCTACCGCGAGAAGATCAGCTCGCTCCCGAATTCCTGCCGCTGCTCGAGAAGATCGCCGAGTCCGGCAAGCCGGTCCTGATCATCGCCGAGGACATCGAGGGCGAGTCCCTGTCGACCCTCGTGGTGAACTCGATCCGCAAGACGCTCAAGGCCGTTGCCGTCAAGGCTCCGTTCTTCGGTGACCGTCGCAAGGCGTTCCTCGAGGACCTGGCCGTCGTCACCGCGGGCACCGTGATCACCTCCGACATGGGCATCACGCTCAAGGAGGCGGGCCTGGACCTGCTGGGCACGGCGCGTCGTGTCGTCGTCACCAAGGACGAGACCACCATCGTCGACGGTGCCGGCACGCAGGCCGACATCGAGGGCCGCGTCGCGCAGCTCAAGCGCGAGATCGAGAACACCGACTCCGACTGGGATCGCGAGAAGCTCGAGGAGCGCCTGGCGAAGCTGGCCGGCGGCGTCGCCGTCATCAAGGTCGGCGCGGCCACCGAGACCGACCTCAAGGAGCGCAAGTTCCGCGTCGAGGATGCGGTCAACGCCGCGAAGGCAGCTGTCGAGGAGGGCATCGTCCCGGGCGGCGGTTCCGCCATCGTGCAGGCCGGTCAGGTCCTCACCGATCTCGCCGCGTCGCTCTCGGGTGACGAGGCCACCGGCGTCGAGGTCGTGCGCACCGCGCTCGAGGCCCCGCTGTACTGGATCGCAACCAACGCCGGCCTCGACGGTGCCGTCGTGGTCAGCAAGGTCAGCGAGGCGCCCAAGGGCCACGGCTTCAACGCCGCGACCCTCACCTACGGCGACCTGCTCGCCGACGGTGTCGTGGACCCGGTCAAGGTGACCCGGTCCGCCGTCGTCAACGCGGCCTCGGTCGCGCGCATGGTGCTCACCACCGAGAGCGCCGTCGTCGAGAAGCCCACCGAGGAAGCAGCGGACACCGGCCACGGCCACGCTCACTGATCTCCTCGGCACTTGCCGAAACGCGAGATCCCGGACGAATTCGTCCGGGATCTTCGCGTTTCGCGTGCTCGTCACCTACCGGCGACGAGACGAACCCCTCAAGCGATCCGGCGGCGGGCCTGCCTCGTCAGCATCTCCCGCTCGGACTCCGACATCCCTCCCCAGATCCCGTACGGCTCGGAGACCGCCAGGGCATGGTTGCGGCACTGGTTCAGTACCGGGCACCGCCGGCACATCTCCTTGGCGCGGCTCTCCCGCTGTGCCCGGGCACGGCCTCGTTCGCCGTCCGGGTGGAAGAACACGGAGGAATCGACGCCACGGCACAGCCCGCGCATCTGCCAGTCCCAGATGTCGGCGTTGGGGCCGGGAAGGTGATTAGGAACAGGCATCAGAACTCCTCTGTCAGCAGGCTCGCGATGAAGCTGCGAGCGGCCCGCCACCCCCGTGGATGACGGGACCGATGAAATCGGTCACGCACAGGCAACCGTAAAGGGGTGTACGAAATCCCGTCAACACTTTCGCCGAGTGGCGATTTACATATCCGCGGAGAGAAGAATTAACGAGCTGGTCATTTACATCGGCACGCAGGTGTGATTGCGTGGCGGTACGCGGGCAGATGCCGTCGGCGCTGGTGGCCGTGTGCCTCACCTGGACGATCGTCCGGAATGGATGTCCGATTTTGTTACTTCGGAGTACTGTTCGGCGATTCCCGTTAACCCTACGGCCACATATTCTTCAAAATTGAAGCAAATCGAGCGATTCATGCTCGTCGGGGCATGGTTCGGATAAATAACCGGTCGTCCAGTTGGGGAATAGTCCGAATTTCGCGGCCACTGGTGCCTTATCGGTTTCGGGGTGTCCGACCCATCGGTGGGATGATCTTCGGATGCTTCGTGACGTTGCGTTCGGCCCGGATCCCGGGCGAAACCCGCTGTCCGTCCCCGACGATGCCGTCGGACGCTGGCTGCGCGCCGTGGCGCTCGGCGGCCAGGGGCGCTACGCCCAGGCGCGCGCCGAGCTCGTGGCAGTTCGACTGTCGGCCGCGCCGCCGGCGGTCCGCTCGCTCGCGGCCAGCACGCAGGCGTCGCTGTTGCGACAACTGGGCGGGCACGCCCTGGCGTCCGGGTACGACGGCGCCGCGCTGGCGCTGGTCGGGGCGACCCGCGCCGGCAACGCACTGCCCGACTCGGACGACGCGCTCCTGCACGAGGCGCGATGCGACGCGCTGACCGGGCTCGCGGCCGACGCTCTCGGTTGCGGTCGACTCGCACTGGGCCGCCGACTGCTCGACCGCTGTCGGGCCTACCTCGACGAGGTCGGGGACACGGACGGGCTGTGGCGTCAACACGTGCGTCTGCACTGGGTCACCGCCGAGATCGCGCTCGCGTCGGGTGACTTCGCGACCGCGACGACGCACGCGCAGGCGGCCGTCGACCGGTCCGCCGACAGTCCGTCCGTCCGGCACCGCATCAAGTCGGCACTGCTGTTCGCGGCGGCAGCCACGGGCCGGCCGGAACCGGACCTGGCACTCGAGACCGCCGAGCGGGTGGAGGCCGACAGCCGTGCGCACGGGCTCCTGCCGCTGCGGTGGGCGGCGGCGATGCTCATCGACGGCGTGCGCCCGAGTCCGGCCGCACGAGCCGTGCGGGACGAATGCGCGGATGCGATCGCCCGTCGGGGTGGGCGGTTCACGAAATGAGCGCCCGATATTCGAACGATGCACTGACCGGTCGGACTGTGTCGTTACTCTTACAAGCGTTCCGCCGTGAGGCGGAAGCACACCCGGCTGGGGGGACGTGCCACTGTAACGCCAGGATTCGCTCAGACGATGTCTAACACGGGTGAGGAGTTGAACTCCGCCGTCGCCGCTGCGGCACAGGGCGACCGGAACGCTCTTGCCCAGGTCTTGCAGACAATTCGCCCGCTTGTCGTGCGGTACTGCCGGGCCCGGGTGGGGGCTGCGGAGCGGGGAACCTGTCCCCTGACGACGTCGCGCAGGAGGTGTGCCTGGCCGTCATGACAGCGCTTCCGCGCTATCAGGATCAGGGCCGTCCGTTCATGGCGTTCGTCTACGGCATCGCCGCTCACAAGGTTGCCGATGCACACCGAAACGCAGCGCGTAACAAATCCGATCCAGTTGCTGAAGTACCAGATGTCGTTTCCTCCGAAGACGGTCCCGAAGATCGGGCACTGAGTTCGGAGACGAGCCGACAGGTGAACGCGCTGCTGGAAACGCTTCCCGAGAAGCACCGCGAGATCCTGGTCCTCAGGCTCGTCGTCGGACTGTCCGCGGAGGAGACGGCGGCGGCGGTCGGAAGTACCGCCGGTGCAGTGCGCGTGGCTCAGCACCGAGCCATCGCGAAGTTGAAGAAGGAAGTGACGAGAGCAGGTGAGAGACATGGCTAGGGGACACAATGGCGATCCGGGCGAGCCCTACGCTGATCTCGCCGGGAACGGCAATCCGGTCGACGTCTCGGCTGTGCGCCGCGACGACGCGCTGATCGACGCGATCGCCAGTGGCGATCCCTTCGCGACGGACAGCCCCGAGGAATACCAGGTCGCGGCGCTGCTCTCGAACTGGCGGACCGAGATCCTCGCGCAGCCGATGCCCGCCGAGTCGGACCTCGACGAGATCGTCGAGCGCGTTCACCGCGAGCTCGAGGCTCAGGGGTCCCTCTCGACCCGCACCCGATCGGGCCGCAGCCAACTCCGGCTGCTCCGCCCCATCGCGGCCGCGGCGGCGGTCGTCGCGATCGCCATGGGCGGGATGACGATCTTCTCGTACAACGCCGAACCTGGCGATCCGCTGTGGGGCGTCAAGCAGGTCGTCTTCACCGAGCGCGCCGCCTCGACCGTCGCGAAGATCGACACGACCTCGAGTCTCCAGGAGGCCGAGCGGCTGATCGCCTCGGGCGACACCGCCGGCGCCAAGGCCAAGCTCGACTCCGCCGGTGCGCGGGCGAGTGACGTCAACGAGGCGAGCACCCGTGACGAGCTGAACGGGTGGCGGAACCGACTGCTGACGCAACTCGAGAAGACCGCGCCGCCGGCTCCGCCGGCGCCCCCGGCTACCGAGCAGCCGCCGGCGTCGACGGCCGCCGAGCACTCCTCGTCGGTATCGGGTTCGCAGACCGCCTCGCCCCTGTCGACGGGCGGATCGGGAACCACCTCGAACCCGGAGCTGCCGGCGACCATCCCGGGCACCACCGTGCCCGAGACGTCCGCATCGGCGACGTCGACTCCGGGCCAGCCTCCGGCGTCGTCCGCGTCCGCGACACCGTCGCCGAGCACCACGCCGTCGTCGTCGCCTGCGACGTCGACCACAAAGGCGACGAGCGGATCCGTCGGCGGTACGCCGACGTCGCCCGCGGGCTGACCCCGAACACACGAAACGACTACGGCCCGGCAAGTTACCTTGCCGGGCCGTAGTCGTGTGTCTGTCTGTGCGGTCTACCTCAGAGGTCGAAGCCGTCGCCGTGCAGCGCGTCGTTCATCGAGGCGTCCGCGTACCCGCGGCAGTAGTCCCACGTGACGTACGCGTCGGGCGACGGGTCGTACGCAGGCTCGTGCGGGCGGACCGTGCCGTCGACCAGGAGCTGGAGCAGGTTCGCGCGCAGCATGTCCCAGTCGTGGTAGTGGTCCTGCTGGCAGTCCTCGCAGCACACGACCAGCCCGCGGATTCCGCGGTGGCTGAGCAGTGCCTCGTAGACGGCGAGGTCCGCGAGATCCTCCTCCACGGCGAGGCGCTCGTGGGGATCCAGCGGCTGTCCCGGCTCGATAGCGTCGAGCGCAGCGGACGGGTCGGCGGGGTCGCCGGCGAAGGGGTCCGGCGGGAGACCGGGAGGCAGTTGATCGCGCACAAGACCACGGTACGCAGGTCAGCCCGGTCTGCGCTAGCTGATAGCGCCCCGGTGAGTCGCCGGGAGCGCCCGTGTGTCCGTTCGGGCGAGCCGATACCATCGTCTCGGGACGGGTGGACGTCACCGCCTGATGGTTGTTCCGCCCGCCGCTTCTTCCTTTACTCGATCGACGCTTCATGGAGGGCCCGAGCCGCATGAGTAGTTCCGCAGGGCACGTGCACACCGGGGGAGACGACCCGAACAAGGTTGCGATGCTGGGTCTCACCTTCGACGACGTGCTGCTGCTGCCGGCGGCATCGGACGTCGTCCCCAACCAGGTCGACACCTCGAGTCAGTTGACCCGCGAGATCCGCCTCAACGTCCCGCTCGTCAGCTCGGCGATGGATACCGTCACCGAGGCGCGCATGGCCATCGCCATGGCGCGCGCGGGCGGCATGGGCGTGCTCCACCGCAACTCGTCCATCGAGGCGCAGGCCGGATGGGTCGAGACCGTCAAGCGGTCCGAGGCCGGCATGGTCACCGACCCGGTGACGTGCAAGCCGACGAACACGCTCGCCGAGGTCGACGCGATGTGCGCGCGCTTCCGTATCTCCGGTCTGCCGGTCACGGACGAGGCCGGACAGCTGGTCGGCATCATCACCAACCGCGACATGCGGTTCGAGGTCGACCAGAACCGTCAGGTCGCGGAGGTGATGACCAAGGCGCCGCTGATCACCGCGCGTGAGGGCGTCACCGCAGAGGTCGCTCTGGGTCTGCTGCGTCGCCACAAGATCGAGAAGCTGCCGATCGTCGACGGCCACGGCAAGCTCACCGGCCTGATCACGGTCAAGGACTTCGTCAAGACCGAGCAGCACCCGAACGCCACCAAGGACCGCGACGGCCGCCTGCTGGTCGGCGCTGCCGTCGGTGTCGGGGACGAGGCCTGGACCCGCGCCATGACGCTCGCGGACGCGGGTGTCGACGTCCTCGTCGTCGACAGCGCGCACGGGCACTCCCGCGGCGTGCTCGAGATGATCACCAAGCTCAAGGGTGAGATCGGCGACCGCGTCCAGCTGATCGGCGGCAACGTCGCCACCCGTTCCGGTGCGTTGGCGCTGGTCGAGGCCGGCGCGGACGCCGTCAAGGTCGGTGTCGGCCCCGGCTCCATCTGCACCACGCGTGTCATCGCGGGTGTCGGTGCCCCGCAGATCACCGCGATCCTGGAAGCAACTGCGGCCGCTTCCGCTCACGGTGTCCCGGTCATCGCCGACGGTGGCCTGCAGTTCTCCGGTGACGTCGCCAAGGCCCTCGCGGCAGGCGCATCCACCGCGATGCTCGGCTCGCTCCTCGCGGGCACCGCCGAGTCGCCGGGCGAACTGATCCTGGTCGGCGGCAAGCAGTTCAAGAGCTATCGCGGCATGGGCTCGCTCGGCGCGATGCAGGGCCGCGGCCAGGGCAAGTCCTACTCCAAGGACCGCTACTTCCAGGACGACGTCCTCGCCGAGGACAAGCTCGTCCCGGAGGGCATCGAGGGCCGGGTTCCGTTCCGCGGTCCGCTGTCGCAGGTCATCCACCAGCTCACCGGTGGACTGCGCGCGGCCATGGGCTACACCGGCTCCTCCAGCATCGAGCACCTGCAGCAGGCGCAGTTCGTCCAGATCACCGCGGCGGGCCTCAAGGAGAGCCATCCGCACGACATCACGATGACGGTCGAAGCGCCCAACTACGCAGCCCGCTGAGCACCACACAACACAATCGAGAAGGGGCGCGCGTGCGCGACCTCGTCGAAATCGGCATGGGCAGGACTGCCCGACGCACCTACGAGTTGGACGACATCAACATCGTTCCCTCTCGCCGGACCCGCTCCTCCAAGGAGGTGTCGACGGCCTGGCAGATCGATGCGTACCGCTTCGACATCCCGGTGCTGGCTCATCCGACCGACGCGCTGGTGTCGCCGTCGTTCGCGATCGAGCTCGGCAAGGCCGGCGGTCTCGGTGTGATCAACGGTGAGGGCCTGTGGGGTCGGCACGCCGACGTCGAGGCCAAGCTCGCCGAGCTGGCGGAGCTGGCCGAGAAGGAGGTCGATCCGGACGCTGCCGTCGCGCGCCTGCAGGAACTGCACGCCGCGCCGCTGCAGCCGGGTCTGCTGGCCGCCGCCGTCGCGCAGGTCCGCGACGCCGGCGTCACGACCGCCGTCCGGGTCAGCCCGCAGAATGCCCGCGCGCTCACCCCGGAGCTGGTCAAGGCCGGTATCGACCTGCTGGTCGTCCACGGCACGATCATCTCGGCCGAGCACGTCGCGCACAACGAGAGCGAGCCGCTGAACCTCAAGACGTTCATCTCCGAGTTGGACGTCCCGGTCATCGCGGGTGGCGTGAGCGACCACCGCACCGCGCTGCACCTGATGCGCACCGGTGCGGCCGGTGTGATCGTCGGCTACGGCTCCACGGAAGGTGCCACCACCACCCGTGAGGTGCTGGGCATCGGCGTTCCGATGGCGACCGCGATCGCGGACGCCGCCGCGGCCCGTCGGGACTACCTCGACGAGACCGGCGGCCGCTACGTGCACGTCATCGCCGACGGTGACATCACGACGTCGGGCGACTTCGCGAAGGCCATCGCGTGCGGTGCCGACGCGGCCGTCCTCGGCGCGCCCCTCGCGGTCGCGCAGGAGGCCCCCGGCGGCGGCTGGTTCTGGCCGTCGGCGGCGGCGCACCCGTCGATGCCGCGCGGCTCGCTGCTGCCGGTCTCGTACGGCGAGCGTCCGGGCCTGGCGCAGGTGCTGAACGGGCCGTCGGACGACCCGTACGGTTCGCTCAACTTCGTCGGTGGCCTGCGTCGCTCGATGGCGAAGTCGGGCTACTCCGACCTCAAGGAGTTCCAGAAGGTCGGGCTGAGCGTCCGCGCCTGATCCACCTTCTTCCTGTGGCCGAATGTCACATCCGTTCAGTTGAACTGAACCGGTGTGACATCGGCCACAGGCGTTTCGGGGAACCGCCACCGTTCGTGCGACCGGTGGTTACAGTTAGGGCACCCTTGTGGCTCGAGTCACAGGTGAGCGGTGCATACTGGCGAGTAACAAATCTGGTTCTCCGGTGGAGGTATCCCATGGGCAAGCAGCGCGCGACCGACTACGACGTGCTCATCGTCGGCTCCGGATTCGGTGGAAGTGTCACCGCACTCCGGTTGGTCGAGAAGGGCTACAAGGTCGGTGTGCTCGAGGCGGGCGCCGCTACGCCGACTCGGACTTCGCGAAGACCAGTTGGGATCTCAAGCGGTTCCTGTGGGCACCGGCCCTGGGCTGCTACGGCATCCAGCGGGTGCACCTGCTGCGCGACGTCCTGATCCTCGCCGGCGCGGGTGTCGGCGGCGGTTCGCTCAACTACGCGAACACCCTCTACAAGCCGCCGGCGTCGTTCTTCCAGGACCCGCAGTGGCGCGACATCACCGACTGGGACGCCGAACTCACGCCGCACTACGAGCAGGCCCGCAAGATGCTCGGCGTCGTGCAGAACCCGCACATGACCCCGGCCGACGAGGTCATCAAGTCGGTCGCCGAGGACATGGGCGTCGGCGACACGTTCATCCAGACCCCGGTGGGCGTGTTCTTCGGTGAGGCCGGCAAGACGGTCGAGGACCCGTACTTCGGCGGCGCCGGACCGCCCGCACCGGCTGCATCGAGTGTGGCGAGTGCATGACCGGCTGCCGCCACGGCGCCAAGAACACGCTGATCAAGAACTACCTCGGACTCGCGGAGAAGGCCGGCGCCACGATCGTCCCGATGACGACCGTCGAGTCGCTGCACGAGGCGTCGGACGGGACGTGGGACGTCGTGACCCGTCGCACCGGCGCGAAGGTCCGCAAGAACCACAAGACGTACACCGCGAAGTACGTCGTGGTCGCGGCCGGGACGTGGGGCACGCAGCACCTGCTGCACGAGATGAGGGACTCCGGCACGCTGCCCAAGCTGTCGAACCGCCTCGGTGAGCTCACCCGCACCAACTCCGAGTCGATCGTCGGCGCCGCGAAGATGAAGGTCGACCCGGCGATGGACCTGACGCACGGCGTCGCGATCACGTCGTCGTTCCACCCGACGTCCGATACCCACATCGAGCCGGTCCGCTATGGCAAGGGCTCCAATGCGATGGGCATGCTGCAGACCCTGATGACCGACGGCGGCGGGAGCACCCCTCGCTGGGGCAAGCTGCTGAAGGTGATCGCCGCGAATCCCGGGCAGATGCTGCGCATGCTGTCGGTGAAGAACTGGAGCGAGCGCACGATCATCGCGCTGGTCATGCAGAACCTCGACAACTCGATCACCACGTACACCAAGCGCGGGGTGTTCGGCCGGCGCAAGGTCACCAGCAAGCAGGGACACGGCGAGCCGAACCCCACCTGGATCCCGGTCGGAAACGAGGCCACCCGCCGGATCGCCGACAAGATCGACGGCATCGCGGGCGGCACGTGGGGCGAGGTGTTCAACATCCCGCTCACGGCCCACTTCCTCGGCGGCTGCACGATCGGGTCGGACGCGGACCACGGCGTGATCGACCCGTACCACCGCGTCTACGGCTACCCGACGCTCAGCGTCGTCGACGGTGCCGCCGTCTCGGCGAACCTCGGGGTGAACCCGTCGCTGACGATCAGCGCGCAGGCCGAGCGGGCGGCGTCGCTGTGGCCGAACAAGGGCGAGCAGGACACCCGGCCCGAGCAGGGCGCGCCCTACCAGCGGGTCGCGGCGGTTGCGCCGAACAATCCCGTCGTCCCGCGGGTGCACCGGCCGCGCTGACGTTGCCGATCGTCGAGATCCGCAGCGGCACGGATGGTTCTGCCGAGAGTGCGGCGGTGGACTCGGCTCCGGACGCCGACGCCGGGTCCGGCGTCGCCTAGTCCCGGGGCGAGCGCCGGAGCTGGGCATATTCAGACTGTCCAGGTGTCAGAAACCCAGCAGGACAGGCCGGTTCTCGTCGTCGATTTCGGAGCCCAGTACGCGCAGCTGATCGCTCGCCGCGTGCGCGAGGCCAAGGTCTACTCGGAAGTGGTGCCGCACACCACGACCGTCGAGGAGATCGCGGCGAAGAAGCCGCTCGCGGTCGTCCTGTCCGGCGGCCCGTCGAGTGTGTACGAGGAGGGTGCGCCGCAGCTCGACGCAGCCCTGTTCGACCTGGGCGTTCCGGTCTTCGGTATCTGCTACGGGTTCCAGGCGATGGCCAAGGCGCTCGGGGGCACCGTCGCGCACACCGGTGGACGCGAGTACGGCCGCACCGAGATGAACGTCACGGGCGGCGTCCTGCACGACGGTCTGCCGGCGACGCAGCCGGTGTGGATGAGCCACGGCGACGGCGTCACGGTCGCACCCGAGGGCTTCGAGGTCACGGCATCGAGCGCCGGCGCGCCCGTCGCCGCCTTCGAGGACCGCGCCCGCAAGCTCGCCGGCGTCCAGTACCACCCCGAGGTGCTGCGCTCGCCGCACGGTCAGCAGGTGCTCAGCCGCTTCCTGCACGAGATCGCCGAGATCCCCGGCGCGTGGACGGCCGCGAACATTGCGGACGCGCTCATCGAGCAGGTCCGCGAGCAGGTCGGCGACGGCAAGGCCATCTGCGGCCTGTCCGGTGGCGTCGACTCCGCCGTCGCCGCGGCGCTCGTGCAGCGTGCGATCGGTGACCGCCTCACCTGCGTGTTCGTCGACCACGGCCTGATGCGTGCCGGTGAGCGCCAGCAGGTCGAGAAGGACTTCGTCGCCGCGACCGGCGCCCGCCTGGTGACGGTCGACGCGTCCGAGACGTTCCTGCGTGAGCTGGCCGGGGTGTCCGATCCCGAGACCAAGCGCAAGATCATCGGCCGCGAGTTCATCCGCAGCTTCGAGGGCGCGGTGTCCGAGGTGCTTGGCGAGAGCGCCGCACAAGGCGAGACCGTCGACTTCCTCGTCCAGGGCACGCTGTACCCGGACGTCGTCGAGTCCGGCGGCGGCACCGGCACCGCGAACATCAAGAGCCACCACAACGTCGGTGGTCTGCCCGAGGACCTGCAGTTCAAGCTGGTCGAGCCGCTGCGTCTGCTGTTCAAGGACGAGGTGCGTGCCGTCGGCCGCGAGCTGGGTCTGCCCGAGGAGATCGTCGGACGTCAGCCGTTCCCCGGTCCGGGTCTGGGCATCCGCATCATCGGCGAGGTCACGCAGGAGCGTCTCGAGATCCTGCGTCACGCCGACTCGATCGCCCGCGAAGAGCTCACCGCAGCCGGTCTGGACGGTCAGATCTGGCAGTGCCCGGTGGTGCTGCTCGCCGACGTCCGCAGCGTCGGTGTCCAGGGCGACGGCCGCACGTACGGTCACCCGATCGTGCTGCGCCCGGTCTCGAGCGAGGACGCGATGACCGCCGACTGGACGCGTCTGCCCTACGAGGTGCTCGAGCGCATCTCCACCCGCATCACCAACGAGGTCGCGGACGTCAACCGCGTCGTGCTCGACGTCACCAGCAAGCCGCCGGGAACGATCGAGTGGGAGTGATCCCCTCCTGACCGCACGACAGCGCCCCGGCCACCACACAGGCCGGGGCGCTGTCGTTCGTGCGGCTAGCGCCGCCGTCCGGGGAGAACACCAGCGCCGCGCCGATAGCGACGGCCACCACGATGAACAGCCAGTGGAACTCGACGTTCGCGAGCGGTTCGAGCGAGAACGGTCCGATCAGGGCCCACACACTGACCAGCAGTGAGGCCAGGCCTGCGAGCAGCAACCCCACCGACGGGAATCGGGATGTCTTCGCGGCGGACTGTTCGTCGGTGCCGTCGGCGCCGGTCTCCGGGGTATCAGCGTATTCAGCCACGTTCGACCCTCACCTCTCCGAGCTTGTTGTCGATCTTCACTGTCAGGACCGGTCCGGCGGTGCCGTCGGCGCCGCCGTCGGCGCCGCCGTCGACGTAGCCCTCTCCGATGCAGCTCTTGTCGCCGACGGTCACCGAGCATTCGGACTGGACGTTCATGTTCTGCGGCACGATCACCGTGTAGTTGCCGAGCTTGCCGTTGATCCGAACCTCGCGGTTCGTGGTCAGGTCGAGGTGTGTGAGGTCGAGTGTGAAGTCGCCGGCGGTGCCCTCGTAGACGGGGGCGAGTTCGGCCAGCGACGTCGGGCTCCACACGTGATCGCCGACCTTGGACTCGTCCCACTTCAGCGGTTCGACGACCGATGCGAGGATGACGAACCCCAGGAGCGGGAACGCGACCACGAGCAATCCGTACCCGCGGCGCAGGAACGCGCCGAGGACGAGTCCGACGCCGATCACCGCGAGCGAGATCGCGCCGATCCGGCCGGGCGACAACCATTCCGGGCCGACCGTGGCCGACACCGCCGCCGCGGCTGCCGCCGCGAGGACCGCGAGACCGAGGACCACGGACGTGAACCGTGTGCGCTTCCGGGGGAGTTCCGCAGGCAGTGCGGGCGGGCCGGCCGGTTCGGGCAGGTCCCACGCGAAAGGCGCGACGCCCAGCGGATCCCAGGCGGGCGGGGTCGGATCGCCCGCGGCCGGGCGGTCGTCGCTGCCTGCGTCCTGCCGGGGGCGGGACGGGTTCGGTGGGTTCGTAGTGGTCGGGCAGCCGCGTGTAGGGACCGTACATGGGCGGCGTGTACGCGGCGGCCTGAGTGGTCTGGAACGGCGTGACCGGATAGCCGGGCATCGGCTGCGCGACGCTCGCCGGCAGCGCCGGGGGCACCGGCTGGCGCTGGTACAGCAGCCACAGGCCGCCGAGCATCAGCGCGAAGCTCAGAAGGACGGATCCGCCCATGCCGAACCCGATCGGACCGATCGTGCTCAGCGCGATCGCGAGTGCGACGATCAGCACCACCGTCTTGGTGCCGGACTGCGAGCTGCGGCCCCGCCCGAGCAGCGATTCGGCCGGCGACACCTGGTCGCCGGGCTTGCTGAGCACCAGCCAGCCCGCGAGGTACAGGATGATGCCGGCGCCGCCGAAGAGCGTGGACACGACGAACGCGACCCGCACCAGGACGGGGTCGACGCGGTATCGCTGGCCGATTCCGGCCGCGACGCCGGCGATGTGTCCCTGCTGGGGCAGCCGCAGTGGGCGGGTCCGCCAGAGGTCGTGAAGCTGATCCGAGAAGCTCCCAGTCGTCATGCGTCAATCGTGCCGCCGACAGCGCGGTTCGTACCATCGGGAACTACCCTGATCTTTCCCTGAACCGTGGGCCCGGCGAGCGGTGATCTCAGGGTCGGGCCCTGATGTCACGCCGACGCAACCGTGCCAGGATCGGACTGTGCACCCTCTGGTCGACCCGAACGAACCGGCGACTTCGGCGGTGAACCCCGCGCTGTCGGCGGTTCCTGCTCCCGTCGTGGACGAGACCCTCTACCCGAAGCTGCAGCGCCGGGTCGGGGGTCGGATCGTCGGCGGTGTCGCCGGCGGGATCGCCGATCATCTGGGCGTCGACGCGTTCAAGGTGCGGGTCGCGTTCACCCTGCTTGCGTCACTCGCGGGTGCGGGCATCCTGGCCTACGGACTGCTCTGGATCTTCACCCCGCCGGGCACCGACACCGAGCGGCCCAGTGCCGCCGAGCGGCGTCGGGCCATGGGCCTCGCCGTCATCGGCCTCGCCGTCGCCGCGAGCCTGAGCTGGCTGATCAGCGGCACCGCGGCATCGGTGGTCACCCCGTTCATCGTGGTCGCGGTGGGTGCCGCACTGGTGTGGCGCGAGTTCGACACCGACGGGTCACGCTCCGTCCTCGGACTGCCACACCGTCCGACGGTGCTCACGTGGGCGCGAGTTCTCGGTGGCGTCACGCTCATCGTCACCGGCCTCGGCGTGGTGATCCTCGCGCAGGTCGACATCGAGGCGCTGCGGTCGTCGCTGCTGGCGGTCGTCGTGACGCTCATCGGTGCGGGCCTGCTCACGGTGCCGTTGTGGCTCAAGCTGTGGCGGGCGCTCGGCGAGGAGCGCGCCGCGCGCATCCGCAACGAGGAACGCGAGGAGATCGCCTCGCACCTGCACGACTCGGTTCTCCAGACGCTCGCGCTGATCCAGAAGCAGGCGGATTCCCCGCACGAGGTGGCGCGACTGGCGCGCGGTCAGGAACGCGAGCTGCGCCGGTGGCTGTTCGGCGGCCCGGAGACGGCGCACACGAGCCTGGCGGAGGCGTTGCAGACGATCGCCGGTGAGGTCGAGGACCAGCACGGCGTCACGGTCCGGCCCGTCACGGTCGGCGACGTCGCACTGGCCACGGAAGGCAAGGAGGGCTCTGGGCTGTCGCGGGAGTGCTTCACCGCGCTGCTCGGCGCCACCCGCGAATCGCTCGTCAATGCGGCCAAGCACTCCGGTGTGTCCAGCATCGACCTGTACGCGGAGACCGAACGCGACCAGGTGAGCATCTTCGTGCGAGACCGCGGCGTCGGGTTCGACCCGGACTCCGTGCCCGAGGACCGGCAGGGTCTGGCGAAGTCGATCCGCGCCCGCATCGAGCGCCGCGGTGGACGCGTCGAGGTCCGGTCGACACCGGGGAAGGGCACCGAGGTGCGGATCCGCATGCCGCGCCCCGTCGACCACGCCGCCGCCGACGACTCGGCTCCGGAGGACGCCGCGGGCGAGCCGGAGGCGATGTCCTAATGTTGGGCCGTGACCTCGGCCTCCGCTTCACCCGTTTCTGACAAGTTCCGTGTCTTCCTCGTGGACGATCACGCGGTGTTCCGCGCGGGTGTGCGCGCCGAACTCGGTCGGGAGTCGGACATGGAGGTCGTCGGCGAGGCCGGTGGCGTCGCGGAGGCGATCGCCGGCATCAACGCGCTGCGCCCACAGGTGGTGCTGCTCGACGTCCACATGCCCGACGGCGGTGGTGTCGCGGTGCTGAACGGGATCGACTCGGGCCCGGTGTGCCTGGCGCTCAGCGTGTCCGACGCCGCAGAGGACGTGATCGCGGTCATCCGGGCCGGCGCCCGCGGCTACGTGACGAAGACGATCTCCGGTGCCGAACTCGCGGACGGGGTGCGTCGGGTGGCCGGCGGCGACGCGGTGTTCAGCCCGCGGCTCGCGGGGTTCGTGCTGGACTCGTTCACCGGACGGTCGAGTGTGCCGGAGCCGCCGCTGGATCCGGAACTGGACTCGCTCACCCCGCGGGAACTCGAGGTGCTGCGACTGCTCGCCCGCGGCTACACCTACCGTGAGATCGCGGAGGAGTTGGTGATCTCGGTGAAGACCGTCGAGACCCACGCCTCGAACGTGCTGCGAAAGACGCAGCAGTCCAACCGGAATGCGCTCACCCGGTGGGCGCACCGGCGGCGCATCGACTGAGACCGCGGGCGCGGCTCAGAGTGCCAGCGCGACGATCAGGACCACGACGAACGCCAGCACGATGACGCCGACCATGACCGCCATCGCGAGCGGTGCGGCCGCGACGATCCTGCCGCGCAGGTCCGTCGGGGCCTGCGGGCCGGTCAGTCCCTCGGTGAGCTGACGCAACCACGCCCGCCCGGCGGGGCGTGGAACCGAACCGAGCGGGGTGTTCGGCTGCACCGCAGGAAGATCCGTGGCCGTCGTGGAGCCGAGACGGCGGCGGGGAATGGCAGCCGGCGCCGAACGGTACGCCCAGTTCGGGACGTTGCCGTCGGACGTCTTGACCGGCTCGCCCATCAGCAGGCCGGTGTGTCCGGGGCCGGCGTCGTCGGACCGGAGCGCGACGGCGGCGAGTGCGTCCCGGGCCTGCGCCATCGTGGGGCGGCGGGTCGGATCGGGCTCGAGCATGTGCAGCAGCGTGTCGGTGAGCGGTCCGCTGAGGCTTGGTCGGTAGATCTCCGCCTTCGCGACCCGATGCAGCAGCGCGATCGGGTCGCTGTCGAGTCCGAACGGCGGCTGTCCCTCGACCACGGTGTACAGCGTGGCGCCGAGGGAGAAGACGTCGCTGGCCTCGGTGGGGTCGTCGCCGCGGGCCACCTCGGGTGCGAAGTAGGCGGGGGTGCCGGTGATGACGCCGGCCTTGCCGGTGGGTGCGTCGCCCTTCGCGCGCGCGATCCCGAAGTCACTGATCTTGACGATGCCGAGCGCGTCGCCCCGGTCGGCGACGAGGATGTTGCCCGGCTTGATGTCGCGGTGCAGGATGCCGGCCGCGTGGGCGTCGGTGAGGGCGGCGGCGATCTGCGCGCCGATCTGCGCGACCTCGAGCGGGGGCAGGGTGTCGACGAGGTTCATGGCCTCGGCGAGGCTGCGGGACGGCAGGTACTCCATCACGAGCCACGGCTCGCCCGACTCGACGGCGACGTCGTACATCGCGATCGCGTGATCGTGGGACAACTGCGCGGCGTTGCGTCCCTCACGCAGGGCGCGGTTGCGGACCTCGCGGGCCCCGGCGTCGTCCATCCCGGTGGTGGAGGTGACCTGTTTCACGGCGACCTCGCGGTCGAGGAGCGTGTCGTGCGCGAGCCACACCGCGCCCATTCCGCCGCCGCCGAGCTTGGAGCGCAGCCGGTACCTACCTGCCATCAGGTAGTCCGGCCCGACGACCGCTCTGCTTCGTCGGTCGGATCGGGTGCGTTCCTGCTCAGTCACGCATCCGAGGTTAGTGGATCGCCGAGATTCGGCTTGACGAGCTGACCCGGGGGAGTTTTACTGGAAGTGTTCGAAAGAATGTTCGAGCACTTGTGTGTCGCGTCTTCCCCGCGCGCCGAACCATCTCGAGACCGAAACGTCCCGAGACCAGCACGTGTGACCCGGGGAGCCGATATGACCGAACCCGCCCAGCTGTCCGTACCGGCGCCTCTCGACTCCCCGCTGTCCGGGCTGACCCGTCAGCAGCGTCTGGAGTACCTGCGCCGACGGATCGCGGCGGTGCCGGCGCGGGGCGAGGCGGTCTCTCGGGGTGAGGCCGGTGCCGGGGGCGTCAGGGATGTCGCGGAACGGATGCTTCCCGTCCCCGGGTCGCTGGCCACGCTGCTGCCGCACGGCGGGTTGCCCCGGGGTTCCGTGGTCTCGGTCTCCGGTGCGGCCTCGCTGCTGCTCGGGCTGTTGGCCGCGGTGACGGCGGCAGGCGGGCATGCCGCGGTGATCGGGCATCCGAAGCTCGGGGTGCTCGCGGCCACCGAGATGGGTGCCCAGTTGCGGAGGCTGGCGTTCGTCCCGGATCCGGGGCCGGACCCGGTGGAGGTCGCGGCGGTGCTGCTCGACGGCATGGACCTGGTGGTGCTGGGGCTGGGCGGGATCTCGGTTCCGCCGTCGCGGGCCCGGGCCGTGGTCGCGCGGGCCCGCAGCAAGCAGTCGACGCTGGTGGTGACCGACGGGCACTGGGGCGGGGCCGAGGTCCGGTTGGACGCCCGGGTGCGCGGCTACGACGGGGTGGGGCGCGGCGCGGACGGCGGACGCGGTCGGTTGTGTTCGGTCCGGTTGTCGGTGCGGGCGCAGGGCCGGGCGTTCCAGCCGCGGACCGCGCGCCTGGACGTGCGGTCGAGCTGCGGGCGGGTCGAGTGGGTTCCCGAGGCCGTCGCGCTGATCCCGGATGCGGTGGCCCGATGAGTGCGCGGGTGCTGGCGGTGTGGTGTCCGGACTGGCCCGCGGTGGCCGCTGCCGCGGCGGCGGACCTGCCGGTCACGCACCCGGTCGCGGTGCTGCATGCCAACCGGGTGGTCGCGTGTTCGACGCCGGCGCGGTCACAGGGGGTGCGCCGCGGGTTGCGGCGTCGGGAGGCGCAGGCGAGGTGCCCGGAACTTCATGTGGCGCAGTCCGATCCGGAGCGTGACGCGCGGCTGTTCGGGTCCGTGGTCACCGCCGTCGACGAGGCGGCTCCCGGTGTGGAGATCCTGCGTCCCGGGCTGCTGGTGCTGGCGGCGCGCGGCGCGATCCGATACTTCGGCTCGGAGGAGGCCGCGGCCGAGCGGCTCGTCGACGCGGTGGCGGCGGCCGGGCGGAGTGCCGGATCGGCGTCGCCGACGAGCTGTCCACCGCCGTGATCGCGGCCCGCCGGGCGGCACTGGTGCCGTCCGGGACGCGCCCGGTTTCTCGCGCCGCTGTCGATCGCCGAACTCGCGGCCGAGCCCAGCCTCGCCGCGCCGGACCGCGGCGATCTGGTCGATCTGTTGCGCAGGCTCGGGCTGCGCACCATCGGATCCTTCGCCGCGCTGTCGCCGGTGGACGTGGCGTCGAGGTTCGGCTCCGACGCGGTTCTCGCGCACCGGGCCGCTCGCGGGGAGCCGGAACGGCCGCCGTCGGCCCGCGTCCTGCCCCCGGACCTGGAGGTGGAACAGCAGTGCGATCCGCCGATCGATCGGGTCGACGCGGCGGCGTTCGCCGGGCGGGCCATGGCCGAGCGGCTGCACGCGAAGCTGTCCGGTGCGGGCGTGGCGTGCACCCGGCTGCAGGTGTCGGCGAGCACCGGGAACGGCGAGCATCTGGTCCGGACGTGGCGGTGCGCCGAGCCGCTGACGCCGGAGGGCACCGCGGATCGGGTGCGGTGGCAGTTGGACGGCTGGCTCACCGGCCGCAGCGAGTCCCGACCCACGGCCGGGATCACGGTGTTGCACCTCGAGCCGGTCGAAGTGGTCACGGCGGGGGCTCTGCAGCTGGGGCTGTGGGGCGGTGTCGGGGAGGAGGACGAGCGGGCCCGACGGGCGCTGGTCCGGGTGCAGGGTCTACTCGGCGGCGAGTCCGTCCGGGTGGGGGTGCTCAGCGGCGGACGTGGCCCGATGGAGCGAATCACGTTGGTGCCCTTGGGGGACGAGCTGGTTCCGAATGCGGACCCGGCGGCGCCGTGGCCGGGGCGGTTGCCCGAACCGGCGCCGTCGACGGTGCTGCCGAACACGCCCGCGGTGACGCTGCAGGATCGGTCGGGTGGCGCGGTGAACGTCACCGAGCGGGGGAGTTCACTGCCGCGCCCGCGAGGCTCCGCTGGGGGAGCCGGGAATGGGACGTGCAGGGCTGGGCGGGGCCGTGGCCGGTGGACGAGCGGTGGTGGGACGTCTCGGCGGCGCGGGACGCCGCGCGGGCGCAGGTGCTGCTGGCCGAATCGCGGGCACTGCTTCTGATCTGCGAGGGAGGAAGGTGGGGAGTGGAGGGCATCTACGAATAGCCCCCTTGTCATATACCCATAGGGGGTATACGTTCCATGGGTATGAACCCACACGGCGAAGCACTTCACGATCACCACGTGGCGGACGCTCCCGGTCACGAGGGTGAGCATTCGATCGGCCATTCGGGCCATTCCGAGCATTCGGGCCATGGAGGACACGCGGGCCATGCAGGACATGGCGATCATGTCGCCCAGTTCCGCCGGCTCTTCTGGATCATGCTGGTGCTGTCGATCCCGGTGGTCGGTGCCAACATGATGTTCGCGGACCTCGTCGGGTACACATTGCCGGACAACCCTGCGGTGGAATGGATTTCACCGCTGCTCGGCACCGTCATGTTCGTCTGGGGCGGGCGTCCGTTCCTCACCGGCGCGGCGGGCGAGCTCCGGGCGCGTCAGCCCGGGATGATGCTGCTGATCTCGCTCGCGATCACGGTCGCGTTCGTCTCGTCTTGGGGTGCGAGTCTCGGGGTGCTCGGTCATGATCTCGACTTCTGGTGGGAACTGGCGCTCCTGATCGTCATCATGCTGCTGGGCCACTGGATCGAGATGCGGTCGCTGGGGCAGGCGTCGAGCGCGCTGGACTCGCTCGCGGCGTTGCTGCCCGACGAGGCTGAACGTGTCGGCCACGACGGTTCGGTCACCACCGTCTCGACCGCCGACCTGGTGACCGGCGACATCGTGATGGTTCGCCCCGGTGGACGCATTCCCGCCGACGGCCGCATCGTCGAGGGCGGCGGCGACCTCGACGAATCGATGATCACGGGGGAGTCGCGCACCGTGCGCCGCGAACCGGGGGATTCGGTCGTCGCCGGCACGGTCTCGACCGACTCGGCGCTGCGCGTCGAGATCACCGCGGTCGGCGACGACACCGCACTCGCCGGGATCCAGCGGTTCGTCGCGGTGGCGCAGAACTCATCGTCGCGGGCGCAGGTGCTGGCCGATCGGGCCGCGGCGATGCTGTTCTGGTTCGCGCTGGTCGCGGCGGTGATCACGTTGGCGGTGTGGTCGATCTTCGGCACCCCCGAGGAAGCCGTCACCCGAACCATCACGGTTCTCGTCATCGCCTGCCCGCACGCGCTGGGCCTGGCGATCCCGCTCGTCGTGTCGATCGCGACGGAACGCGCCGCCCGCGCCGGCGTGCTCGTCACCGACCGGCGGGCTCTCGAGGCGATGCGCACCGTCGACACCGTCCTGTTCGACAAGACCGGCACCCTCACCAAGGGTGAACCCGCCCTCGTCGCGGCCGGCGCGGTGCCCGGAGTGGACGAGGACACTCTTGTCGCGCTCGCGGCGGCGGTAGAGGGGACAGCGAGCACCCGCTGGGGCGTGCGATCGTCGCGGCCGCCCGGCATCGGGAGCTGCGGATCCCGCAGGCCACTTCGTTCGAGGCCCGCAACGGGGTCGGTGTGACCGCCACCGTCGACGGCGCCGAGATCAGCGTCGGCGGCCCCGGGATGCTCGACAGTCACGGGGCGTCGGCGCTGCCGGTGTCGGAGGAGTGGGCGTCGCAGGGCTCGACCGTCCTCCATGTCCTGCGCGACGGCCGCGTGATCGGCGCGCTCGCCCTCGCTGACGAGATCCGCCCCGAATCCCGCGACGCGATCGAGGCGCTGCACGCCCGCGGCGTGAAGGTCGTGATGCTGACCGGAGACGCCTACCCTGTCGCGCGGGCCGTCGGCGACGACCTCGGCATCGACGACGTGATCGCCGGTGTCCTGCCGCAGGACAAGGGGGCGAAGGTCAAGGAGCTGCAGGCGTCGGGGCGCCGGGTCGCGATGGTGGGCGACGGCGTCAACGACGCGCCCGCGCTCGCCCAGGCCGACGTCGGTATCGCGATCGGCGCGGGCACCGACGTCGCGATCGCGTCCGCCGGGGTGGTGCTGGTCAGCGACGACCCCCGCGCCGTGGTCTCGGTGATCGAGTTGTCCCACGCGACGTACCGGAAGATGGTGCAGAACCTCGCCTGGGCAGCGGGCTACAACGTGATCTCGGTACCCCTCGCGGCGGGTGTGCTGGCGCCCGTCGGGTTCGTGCTGCCGATGGAGGTGGGCGCGATCCTGATGTCGGCGTCGACGGTCGTGGTGGCCGCCAACGCGCAGTTGCTCCGCCGGCTGAACCTGGCCCCGCAGTGGCTGACCCGATCGGTTCCCGAGCGGGAACCCGACTACGCTCGGTGATCGTGCAGCCTACCGAGACGACAGTCAGCCGCAGCGGTCACACGATCGCCTACCGCGACAGCAGTGGCGCCGGTTCGGTTGTGGCGCATCCAGTTCCGGTGATCCTGGTGCACGGAATGGGTGGCGACAATCGCACGTGGGATCGGTTCGCACGATCGGTGACGGCGCAGGGCCGCAGAGTGCTGGCCCTGGATCTGCGCGGGCACGGTCGCAGTGCCCGCGCCGAGTCGTACTTGTTCGGCGAGTTCGGTGACGACATCCTCGGCCTGTGCGAGGACCTCGGATTCGACAGCGTCGACCTTGTCGGGCACTCGCTCGGTGGACACGCGGTGTCGCTGGTCGCGCAGGAACGGCCCGAACTGGTGCGCCGGCTCGTGCTCGAGGAGTCGCCGCTACCGCTGCGGCCCGGCGATCCGCTACCGAACTTCGGTGGCCGGCTGCCGTCGCTGGTGGAACTGTGGCACGCCACCACCAGCATGCTGCGCAGTCCGCGCGCGGTGTGGGCGTTCGACCGGTCGATGACGGCGTCGGCGCTCACCCAGTTCCACGAGCCGAATCCGCGGTGGTGGGGGCGCCTCGCCGACATCGAGGCCAAGACGCTGATCCTGCGCGGCGGCCCGACCGGCATGGTGGATCCGGTGCTGCTCGAGGCCGCGGTCGACTCGATCGGGGACTGCCAGGTGGTGTCGTTCGCGTGCGGGCACAGCATCCACCGTGACCGGTACCGCGACTTCGAATCCGCGGTACTGCCGTTCCTGATGGCGCCCTGAACGCCGCTCCCGCGTGGCATCATGCGGGACATGGGTTCCCGGGGTGGTTCACTTCGTGCAAACGGCAAACTGATCGCCTGGTCGGCCGCCTTCGTGGTGTCGCAGGCCTACATTCTGCGTCTGCTGGGGCCGGTGGGGTCGAAGCTGCTGAAGACGCAGACGGCGCCGTCGGCGCGCGCCTACACCGCAGTCCTGGACGGGATGGACGTCGCCGAGACCGAGCGCTACCGCAGCCACTTCTACCCGGACTTCGTCCACCCGCTCATCTACGCGAACGCGTTGCGGACCGGCGTCCGGCGTCTCGACGAACTGGCGCCGCTGTCGCCGACGACCAAGCGGGTGCTCCTGGCCGCGCCGGTCGTCTCTGCCGCGGGCGACTACATCGAGAACGTCGCCGGCCTGTACCTGCTCGACCATCGCGACCGGATCACCGACGGCACCATCCGCGCCACGACGGCGGTCAGCAGCACGAAATGGGTGCTCGGACTCGGCACCTTCGCCTACCTGGCGCGAGGCTTCGTCCGGGCGTGGAGCGAACGCTGACGTGGCCGAGGAACTGCCCGCGGAGTACTTCCGCGACCAGGCCGTGTTCCGGGAATGGTTGCGCGCCAACGTGTCGTCGCCCGGTGTGCTGGTGAAGATCGCTCGGAAGGACTCGTCCCACACGTCGGTGACGTATGCGGAGGCCGTCGAGGTGGCGCTGTGCTTCGGCTGGATCGACAGCCAGGCCCGCAGGCTGGACGACGACTTCCGGCTGCAGCGCTTCACGCCCCGCCGGGCGCGCAGCCCGTGGTCCAAGCGGAACCGGGAGGCCGTCGAGGCGCTGATCGAGCGTGGACTGATGGAGCCCGAGGGATTGGCAGCGGTGGAGGCGGCGAAGGCCGACGGCCGGTGGGAGCGCGCGTACGAGGGACCGAAGGACGCGCAGGTACCGCAGGACCTGCTCGACGCGCTGGCCGCGAACCCCGCCGCGGAAGCGTTCTTCGCGACCCTCGACAGTCGCAACCGATTTGCAGCGCTGTACCGGATCCAGGACGCCAAGCGGCCGGAGACACGGGCCCGGCGGATCGCGACGTTCGTCGAGCAGTTCGCCGAGGGCCGCAAGTTCCACGGCTGAGCGCCGGTACACAATGGCGGGGTGAGCGAATCGGTTCTCCAGGCTGGCCCCTCCACGTGCTCCGTGCTCTCCGCGGACGAACCCCTCCCCGGGACCGCGGCGCACGTGACCGGCTGGGTGTGCATCGAGTACCCGGGCGCGTGGGGCCGGGACGTGCTGGACGGCACGGCGCTCGGGAGCGACCTCGCGGACGAGCTGTCCCGGCGTGCCGACGCGGCCGGGATCCGGGTGATGTTCATCCGCCGGCCCGGCGCACCGAGTCGGCCGGCGCTCGAAGGACCGTGCTGCTGGCGAACTCCGATCCGGACAACGCGTGGTGCGAGCGGCTGGTGCTCGGGGAGGTCGCCGACCTGCTGGACCTCGACCTGAGTCTGGTCTCCGGTCCCGCGCCGGGACTGGGCGACCGCGTCACCGAGCCCGTCGTGCTGGTGTGTGCGCACGGCAAGCGTGATCGGTGCTGCGCCGTGCTGGGCCGCCCGGTCGCGGCCGCGCTGGCCGCGGAGTTCGGTGACGCGGTGTGGGAGTGCTCGCACACGGGCGGTCACCGGTTCGCGCCGTCGATGATCCTGCTGCCCAGCGGCACCACGTACGGACGGCTCGGCCCGGAGGAGAGCGCGTCGGCGGTGCGGGCGGCCGCGGCGGACGAGGTGTACCTGCCGGGACTGCGCGGTCGCAGTTACTGGGCGCCGCGCGGGCAGGCCGCGGAGGTTCTGGTGCGCCAGGACCTGACTGCCGGTGTGGACGATCTCACGGTGGCCGCGGACGGTGACGACGTCGTAGTGACCCACCGCGACGGTCGCCGGTGGCGGGTCGTCACCGAGCAGCGTGAACTCGGGGCCCGGCCGGCGAGCTGCGGCGCGGTCGCCAAGCCGGCGTACCCCGTGGTGGCGGTGGACATGCACGAACTCCCCGCCGGTGTCCCGGCAGGGAGTTCGTGACGGGTTCGTCGATTCGGGCGGGTCAGCCGGAGAGTTCGGACGAACGCTCGGACCGCACCGGGTGCTTGCGCGAGAAGCGCGGGCCGATCGGCGTCACCTTCCGCGGAGCGGTGGTATCGGCAGTCCCGAAATCATTGTTCAGGAACGATTCCGCGGAATCGTCGAGGATATTCATCCACTCGTCGTGCAGAGGCGGGGCAACGGTTCCGGTGAGCGTCGAGGTGTAGCTGCAATTCCGGTAGCCCATGATGTCGCTCTTCTTGTCCTTCTTCCACTGTTTGAAGAGCTCACCCTGCGTTTCGACATGAAATTCGGGGTAGTCGGTTCGATCCACCAGGTCGCGAATATATGCGGCCTGGAAATCGATCTCCTCGACGGCAGTCCGCAGTTTTTCCTCGCGTCCGCGCCACCCGTCGATATCGCGCTCGCGCGTTTCGTGGTCGGGCAATTCGATGCGGCCCAGAATGACGTCGCGCACGTACCACGCCTGGGCGTCGAACATGTTGAACGTGAAGTACTGGTCCTGCATTCCGAGGAAGAACAACTGCGAATTGGCCTGTGAGACGACACCCTTGTAGATGTCGCGCGGGTAGAGGCGGTTGTTCGTCTTCAGCGTCAGCTCGTCGGGCAGGAACGGGAAGTGGTGGCGGTACCCGGTGCACAGGATGATCGCGTCCACCTCGCGGGTGCTGCCGTCCTGGAATTGCACGGTGTGCCCGTCGATCCCGGTCAGCAGCGGTACCTCGGAGAAGCCCTCGGGCCAGTCGTGGCCCATCGGGTTCGACCGGTAGCTGAACGTGACCTCGGCGGCGCCGTACTTGAAGCACTGCGTGCCGATGTCCTCCGCCGAGTAGCTGCTGCCGACGAGCAGCAGCCGCTTACCTGTGAATTCGCGCGCGTCACGGAAGTCGTGAGCGTGCAGCACGCGGCCCGGGAAGTCCTCGATGCCGTCGAAATGCGGCACGTTCGGCGTAGAGAAATGTCCGGTTGCGACCACCACGTGGTCGAACAACTCGGTTTCGAGCACATCGTTGCGGTGGTCGGCGACGGTCACCGCGAACCGTCCCGCCTCGCCCTCGTTCGTGGGCGGGACGTACTCCACCCATCGGACGGCGGTGTCGAAGCGGATGTACTTGCGTACGTCGTCCTGGTCGACCCGGCCCATGATGTAGTCGTGCAGCACGGCACGCGGCGGGTACGACGGAATCGGTCGGCCGAAATGTTCTTCGAAAGAATAATCGGCGAACTCGAGGCACTCCTCGGGTCCGTTGGACCACAGGAAGCGGTACATGCTTCCGTGCACCGGCTCGCCATGTTGATCGAGTCCCGTGCGCCATGTGTAGTTCCACATGCCGCCCAGGTCGCTCTGCTTTTCGTAACAAACAATTTCGGGCATCGACCCAAGACCTGATTTCCGTGCAGACTCGAATGCCCTCAGCTGTGCGAGGCCACTCGGACCGGCTCCCAAAATCGCGATCCTTGGCGTCAAAGTTTTCTCCCTATTTTCGTTGGTCCCCTATCCTGCTTAGCACAGCGAAAGATGGTTTGGCCAACTTTCAGGGCTCCCCGCAGTCGAAATTCTGTGCGAATTTCAGGGGTCGTTACAGGGGTTTACCAGCGCATTCGCGTCACCAGTGTGTGCCCGGATCAGTCGGGTGAGACGCCGCGCGATCCGGGCCGCCGACGCGGTCGGACCGGTCGGTCGTGGTGCGGGAGTCGACGGTTGGGGCGGGAGTTCCGGTGCGGGCCCCGCCTCGCCGCGTGCCGCCGGCGAATCGGGGAACGCGTGGTACATCTGCGACAGTGCGCGGTCCTTGAGCCGTGGCGCGAAGATGGCGCCGAACTCGGCGAGGGTGCCGACGGGGACGTCGATGCGCTTGGGTCTCTCGATCAGTGCGCGGACCACCATCGCGGCGGCCTTCTCCGGGCTCGCGGCGGGGCCGGCGTTGTACTGACCGGTCGGCGTGATCATCGGCGTACGCACGAGGGGCATGTGGATCGTGGTGAACGTGATGCCGTCCGACAGGGTCTCGGCGGCCGCGACGTCCGCGAAGGCGTCGAGGGCGGACTTGCTCGCGATGTACGCGGCGAAGCGTGGGGTGCGGGCCTGGACGCCGGCGGTGCTGATGTCGACGATGTGACCGAACCGGCGCTCGCGCATGTGCGGCAGCAACGCGAGCACCATCCGCACCGCGCCGAAGTAGTTGACCGCCATGGTCCGTTCGAAATCGTGCAGGCGGTCAGTCGACCGGTACAGCCCGCGCCGGATGGAGCGGCCCGCGTTGTTGACGAGCATGTCCACGTGATCATGTTCGGCCAGGATGGATTTGGCGGTGCGCTCGACGGCTTCGCCGTCGGTGATGTCGCACTGGTAGGCGTACGCGGATCCGCCCGCGTCGCGGATCTGCGACACCACGGCGTCGAGTTCGTCGGCGCGGCGGGCGAGGAGCAGCACGGTGGCACCCTTGGCTGCGGTGGCGATCGCGGCCGCGCGTCCGATCCCGGACGACGCGCCGGTGATGAGGACGTGCCGGTTCACGAGCGGTCCGGCCGGGTCGTCGCGCCGGGCACGGTCCGGGTCGAGGTGTTCGCGCCAGTAGGTCCACAGCTTCGCCGCGTACGACGGGAACGGCGGGGCCGATATTCCGCTGTCCTGCAGGGCTTCTCGTGTCTGCTCCATCGTGAACCGGGTCGGGAGGGTGAGGTGGTCGAGCACGATCGGTGGGATGCCCATCCGGCGCAGGGTGAAGTCGCGGACGCCTCTCGCGTGGGCCGGGGCGACAGCAGGGGAGGGCGAGCACGCCGGGCAGGTCCGCGACCGGCGTCGGCGCGTGGGCCGCCTTCGCGAGCGCCGCGTAGATCTGCCGGACGGGTTGGGCGTCGGGGAGACGAGTTGGAAGGCGCGCCCGTCGAGTCCTGGCCGCAGCATCAACTCCACGAGGGCTGCGGCGACGAAGTCCACCGGAACGACGTTGGTGTAGCCCAGTTTCGGGACCGCGACGGGTAGGGCGGATGGCAGCTTCGCCAGTGCGGCGAGTGCGGGGAAGAGGTAGTAGGGGCCGTCGATCTTGTCCATTTCGCCGGTGACCGAACTTCCGACCACCGCCGCGGGGCGGTAGATCCGCCACGGCACGTCCGACGCACGCACCAGACGCTCGGCCTCGAACTTGGTGCGGTGGTACGGCGTCGGGAAGTGCTGGCCCAGATCGAAGTCGTCCTCGGTGAAGCGGCCGCGATGGTCGCCCGCCACCGCGATCGACGAGACGTGGTGCAGGGTCGCGCCGAGCCCGGCGGTCAGGTCGATCACCGATCGGGTGCCGTCGATGTTCGTCGACGCCTGCTCCTCGCCGGCGGTCAGGTCGTAGATCGCGCCGAGATGCACGACGTGGTCCGCGGCCGGTGGCGGAGCCTCGAGCCCGAGGCCCGGCGCGGTGAGGTCGCCGACCAGCGCGTGGACCCGGTCGCCGGAGTTCCAGGAGCGAGCCAGACGTTCGAGCTTCGACACCGATCCGGGGCGGACCAGGACGTGGACCTGCGCGGACGGATCCCGTTCGAGTAGCCGTTCGATCGTGCGCCTGCCGAGGAACCCGGTGCCGCCCGTGACGATGTACGTGGCCATACCCCGGAACTTACTCCGAAGTAAGAAGTGGTGCCAGGGGTAGCCGCGAACGCGGTCCTCAATGCCCCATGCCGACGCGCGCGTGCAGGCGGCGCATCCAGGCCGGCGCCCACCAGTTGGCCTCACCCATGAGCTTGACCAGCGACGGCACCAGCAACATGCGCACGACGGTCGCGTCGATGATCAGCGCCAGGATCATGCCGACTCCCAGGAACCGCATGATCGACAGCCCCGACGCCGTGAACGCTCCGGTGACGACGATCAGCAGCATCGCCGCCGCAGTGACCACGCGGCCGGTGCGTTCGGCGCCGATCCGCACCGCCTCCTCGGTGCTCGCGCCCGCGGCCCGGGTCTCGACCATGCGCGACATCAGGAACACCTCGTAGTCGGTGGAGAGGCCGAACACCACCGCGAGGATCAGTACGACGAACGTCGCCTCGAGTGGGGCCGGTGTGACCCCGAGCAGGTTCGCGCCGTGTCCCTCCTGGAACATCCAGGTGAGCACCCCGAACGTCGCGGCGAGGCTCAGTCCGGCCATCGCGACGGCCTTGATCGGCAGCACCACCGATCCGAAGGCCAGGAACATCAGCACCAGCGTGGAGCCCACCATGACCGCGATCATCGCGGGCAGCCAGTGCACGATCGCGGCGTTGCCGTCGTCGACCGTCGCCCGGCCGCCACCGACGAGCAGTTCGGTGCCGGACGGGGGTTCGACGGCCCGCAACCCCTGCACGGCGTCACCGGCCGCAGCCCCCGCGACGCCCTGCGCGTACAGGGCCTGGATCGCGGTGACGTCGTACTTCGTCGCGAGCACGACGACCTGCCCGATCCCGTCCACCTGCTTCGCGGCGGCGACCACCTTGGACAGCTCGCCCGGTGACGCCGCGGCGCCGTCGGGGCCGCGCAGGATCAACGTCGCGCCCTCGCCCGTCGACGGGAACTCGGTCGTCAGCGTCTCGGTCGCGACGCGGGCCGGATCGTCGGCGGGCAGTGCGGTGTAGGTGATCTCGCCGAGCGTCGCCTTCATGAGCGGTGCGGCCAGTACCAGCAGTCCGGCGGTGATGCCCACCGCCACGACGGCCGGACGGCGCATCACCCGCGCGACGACACCGCCCCAGAAGCGTCGGGCGCGTTCCTCCCCGCGCTGGGCCGCGCCCTTGCGCCAGGACAGCGCGTCGATGCGGCGCCCGAGGATCGCCAGCAGCGCAGGAACGACGGTCAGCGAGAGCACGGCCGCGCCCGTCACGGCAGCGATCGCGCCGAACCCGAGCGAGCGGATCACCGCCTGCGGGAACACGAGCATGCCCGCGAACGCGCACACCAGCAGCAGGCCGGAGAACATGACGGTGCGCCCGGCGGTGAGCACCGTGCGGCGGGCCGCGTCGGCGGGCGCGGCGCCGGTCGCGAGTTCCTCGCGGAAGCGGCTCACGATGAACAGGCCGTAGTCGATCGCCAGGCCGAGGCCGATCAGCGACGCGACGTTGAGCGCGAACGAACTGACCTCGGTGACATCGGTGAGCAGGCGCAGGATGCCGAGCGAACTGAGCACCGCGAGACCGCCCACGAACACCGGTACCGCGGCCGCGACCAGACCGCCGAAGACGAAGACCAACAGGACGAGCGTCACGGGCAGCGCGATCGCCTCGGCCCGCACCAGGTCGGCCTGCAGCCGACTGCTGAGCGAGACGCCGACCACCGCCCCGCCCGCGAATTCGGATTCCACGCCGTCGATTTCGAGTTTCGGCAGCAACTCGCCGAAGTTCGCGACGGTGACGTGCGCGTCGGGGAGAGCACGACGGTGGCCGCCACCTTGCGCCCGTCCTTCGACAGCAGCAACTGCTTCGCCGGCGGCGCCGCGGACCAGTACGACGTCACAGACTCCGTGGGGTACCTCGGCCCGGAAGCGATCGAGGGTCGCGCCGACCGCAGGCTCGAGGTCGGCGAGCGACGTGCCGTCGGGCACCGTGTAGATCGCGACGATGTCGGGGTCCTGCCGACCGAAGCTGTCCTCGACGATCCGCGACACCTCGGCCGACTCGCTGCCCGGATCGTCGTACCCGCCCTGGCTGAGCTTCGAGAACACCCCGGTGCCCCAGATGCCGGCCACGATCGCGGCGACCAGCACCACGGTCAGTACCCACCACTTGCGTGCAACGACGATCGAGGCCCAGCGTGTCATGCTCGAGTTCTCCGAATCCGGGGACGGCGGCGGGGCCGCCCCCGGATTCGGGCGCGGCCCCGCGACTCTAGCGACACACGCGGCTGTTCAGGCGCGGCCGGTCACTTGAGGCCGGAGCGGACGAACGCGTCGACGACGTGCCGCTGCAGGAAGATGTAGATGAGGAAGATCGGCAGGCACGCGATGCCGGCCGCCGCCATCACCGCACCCCAGTTGTTGCCCTCGGCGCCGAGGAAGCTGCGGATACCGATCTGCACCAGCGCATCCGAGTTCCGCAGGATCAGCGACGGCCACAGGTACTCGTTCCACGCCGAGATGAACAGCATGATCCCGAGCGCCGCGAGCGCCGGACGCATGTTGGGCACGATCACCTTCCACAGCGCCGCCCACGCGCCCTGCCCGTCCATCTCGCTCGCGTCGAGCAACTCGCGCGGGAACGCCTCCATGTGCTGACGGAGCAGCATCACGCCGAACGCCGAGCACAGGTTCGGGATCACCACGCCGGCGACCGTGTCGAGCAGTCCCATCTGCGAGATCAGCAGGTAGTTGGGGGATCATCGTGACCTGGAACGGAACCAGCCACGATCCGACGAACAGCAGGAACAGTAACTGCTTGCCGAAGAAGTTCCACCGCGCGAATCCGTACGACGCGAGCAGCGCCACGAACAACTGGCTGACGGCCACCACGAACGCCATCGCGAACGTGTTGAGGAGCATCGACAGCATCGGGATGGCGTCGAAGACGTACCGGAAGTTCTCGGTGCTGAGCGGCCACGGAAGGGGACTGCCGGACAGGGAGTCCTCCGGCCGGCGCAGCGCCGTCGCGAACATCCAGTACACCGGGAAGACGCTGAACACCGCGAGCGCCGCGAGGACGACATGGCCGACTGCCACGCGTCGGCCGCTCTTTCGCTGCGGCGCGGGGCTTTCCGTCGACACCGGGGTTTCCCTGCGGCGCGTGCGGTGCCGCGCCGGCCTTGGGGGATCGAGAATGACGAAGGCCATGACGTTTCCTAGTTGTCGTAGAAGCTCAGTCGCTCGGACAGCCGCACGAACACGAACGCGATCACGCCGAAGCCGAGGAAGAACAGCGTGCCCGCGGCCGCCGAAAGTCCGGCGTCGAAGTTGCGGAAACCGAACTCGTACAACAGGTAGTAGATGTTGGTCGTCGATCCGCTGGGGCCGCCCTGGGTGAGGACGTCGATCACCGGGTAAGTCCATTGGGCGCTGAGCAGGATCGTCATGAGCGCCAGGAAGACCAGTGTGGGCGAGAGCAGCGGCAGCGTGATCCGCCGGGTGATCGTGGACGGGGTGGCGCCGTCGAGCGCGGCCGCGTGGCCGTAGTCGGGGCTGATGCCGGCCATGCCCGCCGAGATGACGAGGACGCCGAAACCGAGCATCTGCCAGCCGACGATCACCACGACGCCGATCAGTGCCAGCTTCGGGTCACGGAACACGTTGCCCAGGTCGTGGCCCATGGTGGCCGAGATGCGCGGGATCATGCCGTTGTCGGGGTTGAACAACCAACGCCAGATGGCGCTGCTCGCAACCGGTGTGACGAGAAACGGCACGAAGATCAGCGCCTGGTAGAAGGTGCGGGCGCGTCCGCTGACCCGGGTGCACAGCAACGCGATCGCGAGCGGGAGCACCAGCGAGAACACCATGAATGCGCCGATGCAGAGCACCGTGTTCCACAGGGCCTGATGAAGTTCCGGCAGCGACAGCACGGCGGTGTAGTTGTCGAACCCGACCGGCTTCTTGGGGCTCGTCGGAATCATGTTCCATTTGTAGAACGAGAGCTGGAAGGTCTCGACGAGCGGCTTGTACGTCCACAGGACGAGCAGCGCCACGGCCGGCAGCAGGAACAGGTAGGGGACGGCGCGGCGCGACACGCGCGACCGCCACCCCGCCCCGGCCCGCACGGGCTGGGGCGAAGCGGCGGTCTGCGGCTCCACGCTCGCCGGAACTTCGACGAACATTGATTTCTCGCAATCGGTTTCGGAAGGCGTCAGTGGCTCGTCGACTGGGCCATGGCCGCGAGCTGCTCCTCGGGGACAGCGACTGGAAGTAGCGAAGCTGCTCCAGCGTCACCTCGTACAGCGTCGGGCCCTCCTCGACCGGCACGACGGTGTGCAGGATCCGATCCGAGTACACGTGCACCAGGTTGAACGACTGGCCGCTGTCCTGGCCGCGCATGCCGCCACCGGAGGGGAACAGGTCCTGGGTGTAGCAGGTGGCCGACGCGACCGACACCGGGATACCGGCGAAGGTGCACGTCGTCGAGTAGTGCAGGTGGCCGCCGAGGATGGCGCGGACGTCGGTGCCGCGCAGGACGTCCTCGAGCCGGCTCTGGTCGCGGAGCTCGACGGACGCGAGCAGCTCCAGCGGGCTCGGCACCGGCGGGTGGTGCAGCGTGAGCAGCGTGCCGTGCGGGGCCGGCGTCGCGAGAACGTCACGGAGCCAGTCGATCTGCTCGTCGGTGATCTCGCCGTGGTGGTGGCCCGGGACGGTGCTGTCGAGCGCGATGATCCGCAGACCGTCGACGTCGTGGACCATGTCCACCGACTCCTGCGTGGGCTCGGCGCCGAGCAGCCCGGCGCGGAACTCGGGCCGGCTGTCGTGGTTGCCCATCACCCAGATCACCTTGGCGCCCAGCTTCTCCGCGGCCGGCTCGACCAGGTCGCGCAATCGTGCGTACGCCTGCGGATTGCCCGCGTCGGCGAGGTCGCCGGTGAACACGATCGCCTCGGGGCGCTGGCCGGCGCGGTCGAGGCGGTCGAACAGACGACCCAGGTTGGCGTCGCTGTCGACCTTGCCGTGGAGCAACTCGCCGTCGGCGACGAAGTGGGTGTCGCTCACGTGCAGGATGTAGTGGTCGGGCTGTCCGTACTCGCTCATGATCGTTCCTCGAAATTCGTTGTCGGTTGTCGCCGGACGTCAGCCCAGCAGGGCCGCGTGCAGGTCGGTGAGTTCGGTCTCGGACATGCCGTGGTCGAGCAGATAGGACCGGACGCCGCCGTGCTCGGCGTCGATGCCGGCCAGCGTCGCGCGCATCACGGCCGCGGGGCTTGCGGCGACGATGCCCTCGATGTCGAAGCCCTCGGGCAGTTCCCGCTCCCGGAACGAGGCGACCATCGCGTCGACCCATTCGCCGTGCAGCAGAGTCTCCGAGAGCGAGTAGTCGGCGACGACGTCGCGCGCGCCCACGCCCACCGCGGACAGGGCCAGCGCGATCACCAGGCCGGTGCGGTCCTTGCCTGCCGTGCAGTGCACGAGCACCGGTTCGTCGCCCGATCCGGCGATGAGCCGGACGGCGTCGGTGAGTCGCGACCCGTGGTCGGCGAGCATCCACTGGTACAACGTGCCCAGGTCGAATGTCGCGGCTGTCGGGTTGTGATCGAGCTTGCCGTTGTAGACGGGCAGGTGAACCTCGCGGTGTCCGACCCCGTCGAGGGCGTTGGGCGCCTTGGAGATCTCGTCGTCCTCGCGCAGGTCGATCACGAGGCCGAGCCCGATCTCGGTGAGGGTGTCGCGCCCGTCCTGCTCGATGGTGTGCAGTGCGTCGGACCGCAGCAACTTGCGCCACCGGGTGGTTCGCTCACCGGCGGTGTAGCCGCCGATGTCGCGGAGGTTGTAGGTGCCGGACAGGACGAGCCGTCGGGTGGTGGTGTGCGGCGGCAGGATGGTGGTCATCAGTCGTTCGCTTTCGTCGGTCAGGGGAGCAGGTCCTGCGCCCGCTTCTGGGCGGCGGACAGGGTGGCGGCGGGGTCCTTGCCGTAGAAGACGGACTCCTCGATCGCGGTGGCGAGGATGTCGTCGATCTGGACGTAGCTGTTGCCCGGGTACGACTGCCACGGCTCGAGTCGATCGAGCTGCGCGAGGTTGGGGGCGAGCAGGGGGTTGCCGTCGGCCCACGTCTTCAGCGCGGCCGGATCGGTGGTGAGCGACGTGCGCAGCGGCAGGTAGCCGATCTTCGAGGAGATCTGGGTGTACGCGTGGTCGCTGGTGAGGAACTTGATCAGCTCCCACGAAGCGCGCTGCTTCGCCGGGTCCTGGGCGAAGACGAACAGCGCCGAACCGGAGTTGGTGGGCACCGCCTCGCGGCCCTCGAACGCGGGCATCGCGGCGGCGCGCAGCTCCCAGCCGGCGGCCTTCGACGCACCCAGCAGCATGCCCTGAACGGCCGACGATTGCAGCTGGATCGCGCTGTCGCCCTTCATGAAACTTTCCATCTGGCCCGCGGCGTCCTGATTGGCGAGCACCCCCTGGTCGTACAGGTCGCGCAGCATCTGCACCGCCGCGAGCGATTCGTTGCTCGCGAACTCGACGGTGGTGCGGTCCTCGGACAGCACGTTGCCGCCGGCCGAACGGAACAGGCCCTGCATGCACCAGTTGCCGCCCTTGACCGCGCACGAGATCGTCAACGCCGGCTTGCCGGTCGTCGCGGTGATCTTCTTCGCGGCCTCCGCGACCTTGGGCCACGTCGACAGGTCGGCGTCGGCCGGCAGCCCGGCCTTCTGGAACGCGGTGGCGTTGTAGAACAACACGGGGGTGGAGAAGACGTAGGGCATGCCGTACGTCTCGCCCTTCCAGTCGCCCAGGGTGGCGGCCCGGGGTGATAGGGGTGCGCGCCCGCCAGGTGCTCCTGGACGGCGTCGGTGCCGACCAGCGAGTCGAGGGACTTGGCGCCGAGTTCGTTGACCGCGAAGTCGAGGGTGTCGAACGTCAGCTGCGCCACGTCCGGCGGGTTGCCGGCCAGCAGCTGGGTCTGCACGCTGCTCGCGGTGCCGCTGCCGGCGGTCGACGTGCCCTGGGCGGTTGGGCTTTGACGTCGATGTTGGGATGCGCGGCCTCGAAGTCGGCGATCAGCCCGTTGATGGCGTCGGTCCAGGGACCGGCCTGGGTGAGGTTGTACGACTCGAACGTGATCTGGACGTTCTGGTTCGGGTCGAGTTCGGGACGATGCCGTCCGAGGACGAACTCGACGCGGCGGTGCCGGTGGCACATCCGGCCACCGTGAGGGCGGTGGCGAGCGACAGCAGCGCCAGGCCGGTGGTGCGTCTACGCATGGGTCAGGCTCCTAGCGGAAGAAATGGGGTGGTCGGAGGGCTGGTCGGTGTCGATCCACTTCGAGTCGTCGGCCGCTCGCGCGGTCGAACAGGTGCACGTGCTCGGGATCGGTCGTGAGGGAGAGGGTCTGGCCGGCGTGCATCGCGATCGGCCGCGGCGAGCGGACGCAGACGGTGGCGTCGCCGACGGTGCAGTACGCGATCTCCTCGCTGCCGAGGTTCTCGATGGAATCGACTGTGGCGGTGAGGGACACCGGCTCCGATCCGGTGCCGGGCGCAGGTGCTCGGGCGGATGCCGACGGTCACATCGAGTGTCTCGGTGCTGCCGGGCCACAGCTCGGCGCGGACACCGGGCGCCTGAGCGCACACGTGGCCGTGCATGCTCAGGATCGTGGCGTCGAGGAGGTTCATCGCGGGGCTGCCGAGGAATCCCGCCACGAAGACCGAGGCGGGCCGGTCGTAAACCTCCTCGGGCGTGCCGATCTGCTCGACGGATCCGCCGTTGAGCAGCGCGATCCGGGTGGCCATCGTCATCGCCTCGACCTGGTCGTGGGTGACGTACACGAACGTCGCGCCGAGTCGCCGGTGGAGATCGGTGAGCTCGCGTCGGGTCGCCGTCCGCAGCTTGGCGTCGAGGTTCGACAGCGGCTCGTCCATCAGGAACGCCTTGGGGTTGCGGACGATCGCACGTCCGACGGCGACCCGCTGGCGCTGGCCGCCCGACAGCTCCTTCGGCTTGCGCTCGAGCAGGTGTGCGATGTCGAGTTGGCGCGCCACCTCGTCGACCCGGGCGGTGGCCTCGTCTTTCGCGACCTTTCGAACACGAAGGGGAAGCCGAGATCGCGCGCAACCGACAGGTGCGGATAGAGCGCGTAGTTCTGGAAGACCATCGCGACGTCGCGCTTGCGCGCCGGCGCGGAGGTGATGTCCTCGCCGTCGAGGACGATGCGGCCGCTGGTCGGTTCGAGGAGCCCGGCGATCATCCGCAGGAGCGTCGTCTTGCCGCAGCCCGAGGGGCCCAGGAGGACGAGGAAGTCGCCGTCGCGGATCTCCATCGAGATGTCGTCGACGGCGGTCACGCCGCCGAAGGTTCTGCCCAGGCCTTCGATACGAATACTGCCCATGACCCTCTCCGATGAAACGCGATTACCCGAATCGGATCGATTCGGAATTCTCATTACATGGAGTAGTCAGCCAGCCGAAGGTGAACGAGCACTGAATGGTCGTCCAACGAGTCGTGAGCGTTGGAGGGCTGAGTCGCGGTCCTCGGTGTCGGTGTCTTCTGGCGTCGGATTCATCAGGGCGACAAGATGTTCCACGTCTCGCTCAGTGGAATCCGAGGTTGCGCCGTCCACTTCCGACACCGCGACCTGTAGGCCCAGCAGGAAGGTCATCTGGATGATCGTCGCCGACACTCCGTGCGCCGCGTACGGTCCCGACCCGCCGCCGACCACCAATGCCGTGGTCGACAGATCGACCAGCGACGAACGGGCGTGCGCGGTCACGCCGATGACGTGCGCGCCGGCGTCACGGGCAGCCCGGGCGGCGTCGATCGTGTACGCGTTCATGCCCGAGTCACTGACCGCGACGCACACGTCGTCGCTGGACAGGGTCCGCGCGGTGAGGGCCTGCAGGACCGTGTCGGTCGGCGCCTCGGCGGCCCGGCCGCGCAGCAGGAAGCGGACGGCGAACGCCGTCGCCGCCGTCGAGGACCCTCCGTTCGCGACGACCAGGATCCGCCGCGCGTTCGCGAGCGCGCGGACCGCGTCGTCGAACGCGTCCTCCGAGAGCGGTGCCAGTCCGCCGGCCAGATCCGTGCCGACCTCGGAGACGATCGTCCGCAGAATCCCGACACCGCCCGGAGGCGAGGCCGTGTCCGATGCCGTCGACGTCTCCGCGCCGAGGTCGCGCAGCAGCAGCATCCGCACGTGCTGGAAACCGGAGAAGCCCAGATTCTGGCAGGCGCGCACGACCGTCGCCGTCGATGTCGACGCCGCGGCGGCCAGATCCGCCGCCGACCACCAGGCGACCTCGCGGGGCCGCTCGACGCACACGTCGGCCACTCGGCGTTCGCTCGGCGCCAGTCCTGTGGACAGGGCACGGATGGTCGCGGTCGTCGTGCCGATCGGCGGTTGCGTGCCGGGGGAGTCTGCGCTCATGGGCTCTGGATAACACACCCGGGTGAACCGGCGGGCGCGCCCGCGGCCTGCTACGTCGCGGCGGCGAGTTTTCCGGCGATCGTCACCACCCGAGTCGCGAGGTGTTCGAGAGCTGCGATCGTGTTGTCGTCCAAGGGGTTCTGGTTGTCCGGTCCGGTCACCTTGCTGACGCCGTACGGGTTTCCGTCCGCGAACTTCACCGGGTCGGTGTACCCGGGCGGAACAAGGATGCCGCCCCAATGCATGAGCGAGGTGTACAGCGAGGTCAAGGTGGTCTCCTGGCCACCGTGCAGGGTCTGGCTCGAGGTGAAGGCCGCGTAGACCTTGTTGGCGAGCCGGCCCTGCATCCACAGGCCGCCGAGGGTGTCGACGAAGGTCTGGAAGGGGCTCGCGGTGCTGCCGAATCGGGTCGGGGATCCGAAGATCACCGCGTCGGCCCAGACGATGTCGTCGCCGGTGGCCGCAGGGAGATCCTTGGTGGCTTCGTAGTTGGCGGACCATGCCGGGTTACCGGCGAATGTCGCGGGGTCGCGGGTTTCGGCGATATGTCGCACCCGCACGTCCGCGCCTGCGGACTGGGCGGCCTTGGACACCCGATCGGCCATTGCAGTGCCGTGGCCGGTGGCGGAGTAGTAGATGACGGACAACTTGGTCATCGGGACGTCCCTTCGGTGCGTCGCCCCCCATCCCATGAGACCGCGCATCCGGATCCGACGCACGGCTTCGGCCACATCGGCCCGTTATGTGCGGTGGGCGATCGTGGTGAGCATGGTGAGTGATGTCCGGGTGTGTTTCGTCGCCGGAGTACCGTCCACTCATGATTTCCCGTGAACTCGTTCTCGAGCGCTCTGCCGCCGGCGGCGACCGGTACCCGTTGCTGACTGTCCGGGAGTCTTCCACGGGAACGAGGTCGAGGACTCGATCGCGCCGAATCAATGCGGGTACGGGCGCCCGGACCTCGCCGAGATCGCTCGTCGTCTCGACGTGCTGGCCGCGGATCCCTCGGTCGCGTGGATGCGTGTCCAGCTGCACGAAGAGATGTTCGAGGACTTCTACGAGGGACTGGCGGCCGAGGCCGTCGCCATCTGCACGACCCTGGCCGAGGAGGAGGTCGATACCCGCCTCGACGTGGAGGGCCTGCAGGCGGAGCCGGTGTGGGAAGGCTTGGTCTACGACGCAGCCGATTTCTGCGACATGCCGCCCGTTCCAGACGGATATCGGGTGCTCTCCCTCGTGTGGGACTGAGTGGCAGACGGACGCGGGGACTGAGGACAACTGCGCCGAGGATAGGGTCTAGCGCGCGGCACCCGGTGGGGTGACCGACCGTGTTGGCGCACAATTCTCAGGGGAATCATGCCCGCGCTCGCAATGCTGTTCCAGGATCGACTCGACGCCGAGGTCACCGCGGAAGCTCTGGCCGCACAGCTGAAGCGGGACTGGCCGGATGTCGACTTCTCCGAACTTTCCGTCGGTGAGGACGAGCCCGACGATCGTGATGGGCCGTTGCGCCTCGACCTGGGCGACAGCATGATCGCGCTGCTCACCATTCCTGCCCGGGTGGGTGACGACGTCGCCGACATCGCCCAGCACAGCCGGTTGTGGCCGAACGCGGTGCCGGCGCCGGCGGACTACACCGCGCACACGATCGTCACCGTCCTGCGTCCAGGGGCGACACACACGGACGCGATCGCGGACACCGTGCTGTTGTCCCGCGTCATCGCGTCGATCATCGCGCTCACCGACGCCGTCCGAGCCGTGTACTTCGGCAGCGCCGATCACGTCATCCTGCCCGCGCTGTTCCGTGACCTCATGAAGGACACGCTGCCCGAGCCGCCGTTGCTGGCGTGGGTCGCGATCAACGTCGGTGAGCGCCCGGACGGCGTGATGACCGGCCACACGCGAGGTCTCGACATGCTCGACCTCCCGGACGTCGAAATCCCGGAGACCCCCGAGTCCGCCGCTGACACCTTCGACCGCCTCACCGGCATCGCCTCGTACCTCGTCGAACAGGGACCGGTCATCGGCGACGGCGACACGATCGGGTCCACCGAAGTCGCCGAGATCGTCGTCGACCACGCCCCGAGCGCCTTCGACGCGGAGCGCACCGTTCTACGCCTGAAGTTCGATGTCGACCGGAACCCACCCAAGCGGGGCTGGCTCCGTCGCCGACGCTGATCGTGTCGTACGCTCTCTTTCGAGAACGACCAGACGTCGCCAACGGCGCGCGTCTGGGAACGGCGGTGCTGTCTGAGCCGGACTACAAGGAGCGGTGACGCGAGGTCCTCGTGCGGACCTTTACCAACTCATCGAGGGCGTCAGTCGTCGTTGAGCAGTTCGTCGACAAACTTTCTCGCTGCGACAGAGTCTCGATCGTGGGTGAATGGGCGCGCGACTTCCTCGACTCTCTGCGTAACTTCCGCCTGTGCCTTCTGGATCGTCTCCCGCAACAGGTTGCTCAGCTGGACGTCGCCGAGGCGTAGTGCCTGCGGCGTAAGACGAACGTCGGTGACTCTGGCGTCCGCATTGACCGCGATGCTGAGTTCGCCGTTGCGAGAACTAGTTCGAACGATCACCATGCCCAGCGCTTCACGTAGCTGTGCGTTCTTCCGCCGCCAACTGGCCACAGCTTCTCGTTGCACGGCGTTCCATTCGTCCAAGTACTCCATTGCGATCCTTCTCGAAAGATAGTCATGCCCCTCGACAGGCCCTCTACTCTCGGAAGAATCCGACCTGGTAGTCATAGGATTCGTCCACGATCACGGGCTCTTCGGTGTACTTACCCAACTCCGGAACGAGCGAGGCTGGAACGTCGTACCCATATATTTCAGCCTGTAGGTCGATGCCGAGCAGTCGTTTCAGGTCCACGAGATCTATGCCGTTCAAGCGGTATTCGCGTACCAGAAAACCGGATTCCCTGTCGTAGGCCTCTAGATAGTTCATCGTCATCTCCCTGGTTTCCGGCCTGGGTCAGGTGGCTTTGTCTGCGTGCCCGTGTTCGGATCATATTCGCCGAGATGTTTGCCGCTCTTGTTGTATTTCTCCACTGCGCCGTGCTGGTAATCCCACTCGTACGTGGTTCCGTCGGCGTCTTCCCACCGCTGCCGGTACCGCGGGGCCAACTTCTTCACGGGCCGTGCGTTCGGGAATCCTGGCAGGTTCTTCGGTGGCGTGACGTAGTTGTGTGCGCCTCCGCCTCCGCCTCCGCTGGTGCTCGCGTTGAACACGGTGGGGTTTGCTTCGAGCAGGGGTTGTAGGTCGGTGGCCACTCCGCCGACCGCGACACCGGCGGCGGAGTGGCTCCGACTGCGACCGCGGCCGCGGTATCGAAGGCGACGAGGACCGTGACGATGGATGCTCCGGCGGCGCTGCCGGCCGCACCTGCGGCGGCCGCCGCCCCGGTCCCTGCGGTGAAGAAGCCTGCGATGCCCCCGATGATGAGGCCCGCGCCAAGGGCGCCGGCGAGGATCGCGAGGATCTTGTGGTGGGCGTCCTCGATGGTGTCGGCCCAGTCCCGGCATGACGCGGCGAGGCTCTCGTATCGGGTCGCCACCTGCTCGGTGTCGGTGAACACCAGGTCCATCTGTGCCAGAGCCTGGGTATCTCACCCGAGACGATGGCCTCGAGGAGAGGGAATACCGATCCGGTCCCGTCTGCTGCGCTGCGGAGTCCTGTCGCGGCGGCACGCCACTCGTCGCCGAGGGCGCGCAGCTTGTCGGGGTCTCCGTTGGGCCAGGTGTGGCCTTGTAGCCAGCTGCTGACCAGGCCCCATCCGAACGGTTCGTCGGTGTCACCGCCGAACGCTCCCTTGAATGTCGGCGATGTGCTGGTCGGGAGTTGCGGCGGTGGTCCGTCGGGGGTTCGGGGGATTCTCGTTGGCCTTCTCGGTGTTTGCGTGGTTGAGGGCGGTGAAGGCGAGGAGATCGTGCATCTTGCCGCAGGCGTTGACGAGGTCGGTTCCCGCGGCGACGGCGTCGAATGCTGCCGGGTCGTAGCTCGCCGCCCAGGTGGCGCCCGCGCTGTCGCTCCCGGCGCAGCCCCAGTGCGCGTCGAGCGCCGCGGCGAGGGTAGTGATCACTTCCTGCCCGCTGGCCTGTGCTGTTGCGTACAGTTCCGCGGCGTCGGCCAGCAGTGTGGAGTCCATGGTGATCGGGGTCGTCACGGCCACATCCCCATGTTGTGCTCGACGTTTGCGATGTATCCGTCATGTGCGCTGTGTGCAGCGGTCTCGAGCGCGGCCAAGGCGGTCTGCATATCCGTCATTTCGCGGTGCCAGGTAGCGGCCTTGCTCCGGTGCGCGTCGGCGGCATCTCCCTGCCAATCGACATGCAGCGCAGCGATTTCGTGTTCGACCTCGGCGATGCGCTGTTCGAATTGTCGGCCGATTCGGCGGGCCTTGTCGACGAGCGCGAGGATCTGTTCGGTGTTCGCGACATAGCGTGCCATCAGGCGTCGAGCTCCAGCCGAATGCTCTCTGCGTCGAGCGCAGTGCCGTTGTCGGTACTCGTGTACGCGTCTGCTGCCTGGTGCAGCAACCCGGCGTCGTCGCTCAGGGCCACGGACACGCGTCGCGCCGAATCGACCCATTCCGCCCACAGCGCCGCATGGGTGTCGGCCGCATCGCCGGCCCAGTCGTCCGCCATGAGGTTCTCGGCCTCGCGACGGAGATTCTCGACGTCGTCCCAGAATTCGTCGGCCAATGCGGCCACCCGATTCGCGGTCGAATGCATCTGCTCCGGATCACTTCTCATCAACACCCCCGACCCACATCTCGCGGGTGACCCCCACCCCCGTCGCGAGATTACCAGGGCCGTCCTGAGCTCAGTCGACGACTTCGCCACACTGTCACCGCGCGCCCTGATCGGGGGGCGTCGTCTCAATCACGCTGCGGTGCAGGACCACTACGTCATTTGCCGCGTGGGTGGAGAAGCCCAGCAGCTGGACAGCGGCGGCTACCGGGCGTTCGCGGAGTTGGTGCGGCCCGATCCGCCGTCGGTGCGTCGAGCGCGGGATCTTCCCCGCTGAGGACACTGCTGCCTATGCTCCCGGTGTGTTGCCGACCTTCGACCCCCGGACCTGTCGTGAGCGGGCCGCCGGGCTCGTCACCGATTGGGACGAGATCAAGCAGTGGTCGGACGCGGTGTACATGCCGTACGACGTCCGGCCGGTCGGTCGTTCGCTCGCACCGTCCTCGAGTATGTTCTCGACGAAGATCGGCGATATGACGCTCACCCGGTTCAGCTACGGGATTCCGGTCGCGCTCGACGAATTCGAGCCTGAGGCCGGCAACGTCCTGGTACTCACCACCTTGAACGGACGGACGCGGCACGAGGTGACCCCGAAATCCGGCATCGACCTGACGGCCGGACAGACGTTCGTCGTCGACTGCAGTCGGGTCGACTACAGGTTCGATGCCGACGCCGACCACCTCCAGCTCAACCTCACGATCCCGCACCGGTTGTTGGCCGATCTGGCGCTGCGGTGGTGGGCGGGCTTCCGACGACCGATTGTGGCGGCACAAGTGTGTCGTCGGCGGTCCGGGTAGCCCGTGGCTGGCGTTGTTGGACTATGTTTCTCGTACCTTGGCGACGGACCGGGACGCGATCGCCCACGGTCGCATCGAGGTGAACCTGCAGGAACTCATCGCTGCGCAGGTGCTCGAGGAATGGGCGTCGAGTGCCGGGGTCGACCCGGCGTCGGCCACGGCGGTGCCCGCGCCGGGCTACGTCAGGCGGGCGGTGCGCTACATCGAGGACAACGCGCGCGACCTTCCGACGGTGGCCGAGGTGGCCCAGGAAGTCGGTGTCAGCGTTCGGGCGTTGTCCGGCGCATTCCGCGAGTATCTCGGGATCACTCCACGGGACTGCCTCCGCGAACACCGGCTGGAGGGAGTGCGGCGAGAGCTGTCGTCCCAGGCGGCGACCACGGTCGCCGCCGCCGCAGGTGCGTGGGGGTGCGTCAACTTGGGTGTCTTCGCCGCGGCCTATCGGCAACGGTTCGGCGAGAACCCGTCCGACACCCTCCGTCGCGCGCGAGGGTGACGCCCGTCGCCGATACCTGCCGGTTCGAGACGGTGATTGCCGATCGGGGACGTGGGTGCCTCGGAAATGCTCATAGTTTGCTCTCCGTACGAGGCCATCGCTTGGCGGGAGAGATACTGTGGAACAACGTGATTCGAAGATGAACTCCGTGCTCGACGGCGTGACCGGCGCCGGGGCCGGACAGGTGCCCGGTGTGGTCGCGATGCTGACCGACCGGAACGGGACCGTGTACGAGGGCTCGGCCGGAGTCCGGTCTGTGGGTGACGCACAGCCGATGACACCCGACACTGTCTTCGCCATGTTCTCGACGACGAAGGCGATCACCGGCACCGCCGTACTGCAGTGCGTGGAGGAAGGGCTCGTCGATCTCGATGCGCCGGCGTCGAACTACCTGCCGGAGATCGGGAAGCTCGAGGTGATCGACGGGTTCGATGCGCAGGGGCGCCGGTGATGCGGGCGCCCGAACGCGCGATCACGACGCGCATGCTGCTGCTGCACACCGCCGGACTCGGATACTCGTTCTTCGACGAGACCTACCACCGGTTGGCCGTCGAGCACGGTCAGCCGAGCGTCATCACGGGCACCAAGGCCGCGCTGACGACGCCGCTGCTGTTCGATCCGGGTGAGCGCTGGCAGTACGGCTCGAACATCGACTGGGCAGGGCTGGTCGTCGAGGCCGTCCGGGGCGAGCGACTGGGCGACGTGATGTCCGAGCGCATCTTCGCCCCGCTGGGGATGTCGGACACGGCGTTCACGCTCGACGAGGCGATGGAGCGGCGTCGGGCGACCGTCCATCAGCGGCGGCCCGACGGTGTGCTCGAGCCCCTCGACCTGGTGTTGCCGCAGGATCCCGAAGTGCACATGGGTGGTCACGGCCTGTACTCGACGGTGGGTGACTACACCAAGTTCCTCCGCATGTGGCTGAACGACGGTGCGGGTGAACACGGTCGCGTCCTCGCGCCCGAAACCGTGGAGCAGGCTGTCGTGAGCGGGTTGGACGGTCAGCACGTGACGATGCTGCCCGGAGTCGAACCGGAGCTGTCGAACGACGCCGAGTTCTTCCCGGACAGCCCAAATCCTGGGCGTACACGTTCATGGTCAACGACGAGCCGGCGCCGACCGGGCGGCCTGCGGGCTCGCTCGCCTGGGCCGGGCTCGCGAACCTCTACTACTGGATCGACCGGCAGAACGGCATCGCGGGTATGTGGGCCGCGCAGGTTCTGCCCTTCGCCGACCCCGCCTCGCTCGGGGGCTACTTCGAGTTCGAAGCGACTGCCTATCGAACTCTGGGACAGTCAGGGCCACCGCCCGGCAGGGATGCGCTCGTTGACCCTGCCGGGCACGCGTGGCACACTCGAACATGAGTTCGAAAGATGCGCCTTCCCCTCCGCGTCTTCCCGTGCACGCAGGCTGCGGGCCTGCGGGAAGGTGGCAGCTGGATGGGCTGGGGCAACGGTCCGCCGACGTGGGCGGAGATGGAACGGGTGCTGTCGGGGCGCCCGGGTGGTCGCCGTGACGGGCAGTTCCCGGGCGACGGCAGCGACAGCCCGGCCTGGTCCCGCAAACGCGGCGCCTACCTGATGGAAGGGGCCTCGCGTCCGGTCGGCGCCACCGTGCCGTACGCCGAACTGCACACCCACTCCACCTTCAGCTTCCTCGACGGTGCCAGCCCGCCCGAGGAGCTGGTGGAGGAGGCGGTGCGACTCGGCCTGGACGCCATCGCGCTCACCGACCACGACGGAATGTACGGGGTGGTCCGGTTCGCCGAGGCCGCGAAGGAACTGAACATGCGGACGGTGTTCGGGGCCGAACTGTCCCTGGACGCCGCCCCGCGCACCGGCACCCCGGACCCGACGGCACTCACCTGCTGGTGTTGGCCCGTGGGCAGGAGGGCTACCGGCGGCTGTCCCGGCAGATCGCGGCTGCGCACCTCGCCGGCGGCGAGAAGGGCAAGCCCCGCTACGACTACGACGCGCTCACCGCGGCGGCCGGCGGGCACTGGCAGATCCTCACCGGCTGCCGCAAGGGGCACGTTCGCAGCGCGCTCGTCGCGGGCGGGCCCGACGCCGCCGAGGCGCCGCTGCGGGACCTCGTCGACAGGTTCGGCGCCGAGCCGGGTCACGGTCGAACTCACCCACCGGGGGCTGCCCGAGGACGACGAGGCGAACGCGCATCTCGTGGAACTCGCGTCGCGACAAGGTCTTTCCGTGATCGCCTCCACTGCCGCGCACTTCGCCGGCCCGTCCGGCGGCGGCTCGCGATGGCGATGGCGGCGGTGCGGGCCCGGCAGAGCCTCGACGAGGCCGCGGGCTGGCTCGCGCCCACCGGAGGTGCACACCTGCGGTCCGGCGCCGAGATGGCGCGGCTGTTCGCGCACTACCCGCAGGCCGTCGCCGGGGCCGCGGAGCTGGGACTCGAGTGCGCGTTCGACCTGCGTCTCATCGCGCCGAAGCTGCCACCGTTCGACGTCCCGGACGGGCACACCGAGGCGAGTTGGCTGCGCGAGCTGACCATGCAGGGCGCGCGCCGACGGTACGGGCCACCGCCCGAGAACCCGGCTGCGTACGCGCAGATCGAGCACGAACTCGGGATCATCGAACGCCTGACCTTCCCCGGCTACTTCCTCGTGGTCCACGACATCGTCTCGTTCTGCAAGAGCAACGACATCCTCTGTCAGGGGAGGGGATCGGCCGCCAACTCGGCGGTCTGCTACGCGATCGGAATCACCAACGTCGACCCCGTCCGCAACGAGTTGCTGTTCGAACGGTTCCTCTCGCCCGAACGCGACGGGCCGCCCGACATCGACGTCGACATCGAATCCGACCGCCGCGAGGAGGCCATCCAGCACGTCTACGCCAAGTACGGCCGCGAGTACGCCGCGCAGGTCGCCAACGTCATCACATACCGTGGCAAGTCGTCGGTGCGGGACATGGCTCGGGCGCTCGGCTTCTCGCAGGGCCAGCAGGACGCGTGGAGCGAACAGGTCAGCCGCTGGACCGGCGTCGGCGGGGAGACCGGCACCGACATCCCCCGGCGGTGCTGGAGCTTGCCGCGCAGATCGAGGGCTTCCCGCGGCACCTCGGCATCCACTCCGGCGGCATGGTGATCTGCGACCGTCCCATCGCCGACGTGTGCCCCGTGGAATGGGCGCGCATGGAGAACCGCAGCGTCCTGCAGTGGGACAAGGACGACTGTGCCGCAGTGGGATTGGTGAAGTTCGACCTGCTCGGTCTCGGCATGCTCTCGGCGCTGCACTACATGATCGACCTGGTCGCGGAGCACAAGGGACTCGAGGTGGACCTGGCGCGGCTCGACCTGTCCGAGCGGGCGGTCTACGAGATGCTGCAGCGGGCCGACTCGGTGGGCGTGTTCCAGGTGGAGTCGCGGGCGCAGATGGCGACGCTGCCGCGCCTGAAGCCCCGCCACTTCTACGACCTCGTCGTCGAGGTGGCGCTGATCCGACCCGGCCCGATCCAGGGCGGCTCGGTGCACCCCTACATCCGCCGCCGCAACGGCCGCGAACCCGTCACCTACGACCATCCCTGCCTCGAGAAGGCGCTGAAACGCACGCTGGGGGTGCCGCTGTTCCAGGAACAGCTCATGCAGATGGCCGTCGACGCGGCCGGATTCACCGCCGCCGAGGCGGACCAGTTGCGGCGCGCGATGGGTTCCAAACGGTCGCCCGAGAAGATGGAGCGGTTGCGCGGACGGCTCTACGACGGCATGCGCGAGTTGCACGGCATCACCGGCGAGGTGGCCGACCGGATCTACGAGAAGCTGTACGCGTTCGCGAATTTCGGTTTCCCCGAAAGTCATTCGCAGTCCTTCGCGTCGCTCGTCTTCTACTCGTCGTGGTTCAAGCTGCACCATCCCGCGGCCTTCTGTGCCGGGCTGCTGCGGGCCCAGCCGATGGGCTTCTACTCGCCGCAGTCCCTCGTCGCCGACGCCCGCCGGCACGGGGTGCGGGTGCACGGTGCCGACATCAACGCGAGCCTCGCGCACGCCACGCTTCGAGGCGCACGGCACCGAGGTGCGGCTGGGGCTGGGGGACGTGCGGGGCATCGGCACCGCACTGGCCGAACGCATCGCCTCCGCGCGCGCGGAGGACGGCCCGTACAGGTCGATCCTGGACCTGACCGGTCGGATCGAGCTGACCATCGCGCAGGTCGAGTCCCTCGCGACGTCCGGCGCCCTCGGGTGCTTCGGGCTCTCCCGGCGCGAGGCGCTGTGGGCGGCCGGCGCGGCCGCGGGGGAGCGCCCGGACCGGCTCCCGGGCACGGGCGCGTCCACCCGCGCGCCCACCCTGCCCGGCATGAGCGACGTCGAACTCGCCGCCGCCGACGTATGGGCCACCGGGATCTCGCCGGACAGCTACCCGACCGAGTTCCTGCGTCCCCAGCTCGAGGCGCTGGGGGTGCTTCCGGCGTCGCGACTGCTGGACGTGCCGGACGGGGACCGGGTTCTGGTCGGGGGAGCGGTGACACACCGGCAGCGGCCCGCCACCGCCGCTGGTGTGACCTTCCTCAACCTCGAGGACGAGACCGGAATGGTCAATGTCGTGTGCTCGGTTGGTCTGTGGGCGAAGTATCGCAAGCTCGCCACCAGCGCCCCGGCGCTCCTGGTGCGCGGGCGGGTGCAGAACGCGGAAGGAGCGGTGACCGTGGTCGCGGACCGCCTCCAGCTCATGGACCTGCGAATGTCGACCAAGTCGCGAGACTTCCGCTGAGAGCGGCTTCACAGCTCATCGGATACCCCCTGGGGTATAGTCGACCGCGACGTCGAGGAGGTAGATCGTGAAGGTTGTCATCGTCGGAGGTGTCGCCGGTGGAATGTCCGCCGCCACCCGCATGCGTCGTCTGGACGAGTCGGCGGAGATCGTCGTGTTCGAGCGCGGCGCGCACGTGTCGTTCGCGAACTGCGGTCTGCCCTACTACGCCGGCGGCGTCATCGAGGACCGCGACGAGCTGCTGCTGCAGACCCCGGAGAGCCTCGGCGCCCGCTTCCGGCTCGACGTCCGCGTCCGCAGCGAGGTCGCCGCGATCGACCCCGACGCCCGCACCGTCACCGTCCACGACCTCGCGTCGGGCGACACCTACGTCGAGAGCTACGACGAGCTGGTGCTGAGCACCGGCGCGAGCCCCATCGTGCCGCCGCTGCCCGGCGTCCAGCGCGCCCTGATCCTGCGCGACGTCGAGGACGTCGACCGGCTCGTGTCGCAGATGTCGTCCGCTCGTAGCGCCGTCATCGTCGGCGCCGGGTTCATCGGCGTCGAACTGGCCGAGAACCTGCGTCACCGCGACCTCGACGTCACCGTCGTCGAACTCGCCGATCAGGTGCTCGCCCCGCTCGACCCGAGATGGCGGCCCGGTCGCCGACCGGATGCGCGAGAACGGCGTGCGCCTCGAACTCGGCACCCAGCTGACCTCCATCGGCGCGGACACCGCCGATCTCGCGGACGGGCGCACCGTCCCGGCCGACGTCGTCGTCATGGCGATCGGCGTCCGGCCCGAGAATGCGCTCGCGAAGATGATCGGTGCCGACCTGGGCGACCGGGGTGGCGTCGTGGTCGACGACCAGATGCGCACCTCCGTCCCGCACGTCTTCGCGGTCGGCGACGCCGTCGAGAAGCGTGACGCGGTCGGCGGTGGCGTCGCGATGATCCCGCTCGCCAACCCGGCGAACCGGCAGGGCCGCCTGGTGGCCGACGTCATCGCGGGCCGTCCGGTGCGGGCGAAGGCGTCGTCGGGCACCGCAGTGGTCGGGGTGTTCGGTCTGATCGTCACCGCCACCGGCTGGAACGAGAAGCGGCTGCGTGCCGCGGGCCGTCCGTACGAGGCCATCCACACGCATCCGCAGTCGCACGCCGGGTACTACCCGGGTGCGCAGCAGATGGCGCTCAAGCTGCTCGTCGATCCCGAGACCGACGCGATCCTCGGCGCCCAGGCCGTGGGCGGCGAGGGCGTGGACAAGCGCATCGACATCATCGCGACCGCGATGGCCGGCGGACTGACCGCGTCGGACCTGGCGGATCTCGAGCTGGCGTACGCGCCGCAGTTCGGCTCGGCCAAGGATCCGGTGAACATGCTCGGCTACATCGCCGACAACATGCGCACCGGCGCCACCCGCACCGTCCAGTGGCACGAACTCGATACCCTGGTCGCCGGCGGCGCGTCCCTCGTCGACATCCGCACCGCAGACGAGTTCGCGGCCGGCGCCATCCCCGGCGCCGTCAACGTCCCGCTCGACGAGCTCAGGGACCGGGTCGGCGAACTGCCGGCCGGCGACCTGATCGTGCACTGCCAGGTGGGTCAGCGCGGCCACACCGCGGTGCGCCTGCTCGCGCAGTTGGGTCGGCCCGCGGTCAACCTCGACGGCGGATACAAGACGTGGGACGCGGGGCGGCGCGCGAACGTGCCGGCCGGCGTGGCATGAGCACAGTCGCCTGAACCATCGAACACATCCGGAAGGAACCCCATGCGCGAAATTGACGTGACCGAACTCGAATCGGTGCTGGCGACCGGCGCCCCCTCATCGACGTCCGGGAGCCGGACGAGTTTGCCGAGGTGCACGTCCCGGCGCCGTCTCGATTCCGCTGAGCGAGTTCGTCGCGCGCGTCGACGAGGTTCCCGCCGACGGCACCGTCTACATGATCTGCGCGGTCGGTGGACGCAGCGGCCAGGCCGCCGAGTACCTCGCGGCCCGCGGTGTCGACGCCGTGAACGTCGCCGGCGGCACCATGTCGTGGATGCAGTCCGGCCGCGCCGTCGAGTCCGGCAAGTAGTTCCACCCGAACCCGGTCGAAACCGAGCGGTTCTCGACCGGGTTCTCTTGGCCCGTTCATATACCCCACCCGTATTTTTCTCACCTGATTCCCGAGTCCGATCCAGAACCCGAAAGGCATCCCCATGACCACCACCGGACAGCGGCGGGACATCCCGCCGCCATCTACCGAGTCCGTCGGCGGACCACTCGCCCGGCTCGGTGCCGCGATGGCCGACAACTTCAAATGGGTGATCACCGCGTGGCTCGTGCTCGTCGTCGCCCTTGGCGCCGCTGCACCGTCGGTGTTCAGCTCGCTGGCCGGTGCCGGCTGGCAGGCCAACGGCTCCGAGTCGGTCCAGGTGCGCGAGCTCGCGCAGGAGCACTTCGGCGGCAACGCGTCGTCGGCCGTGCAGGTCGTCGTCCACTCCGACGACAAGCCGCTGGGTGATCCGGCCGTCCAGCAGGTGCTCGGCGAGGCGACGTCGGTGCTGAAGGCCGACGCCCGCATCGGCGAGGTCATCTCGCCCCAGCCCGGCATGACCATCAGCCCCGACGGACACACCGGCATCCTGGTCGCCGGCGCGAACGCGAACACCGACGACATGGTGCGCGCGGTCGACGACCTCGGCGGTGACCTGAAGGCGCTCTCCGGCGACGGCATCGACGTCTACCCGACCGGCGCGTCGGCGCTGTGGAGCGACTTCAACAAGGCCAACCACGACGCCATGATCAAGGCCGAGATGTTCTCGTGGCCGGTCACCCTCGCGATCATGGTGCTCGCGTTCGGCTCGCTCGTCGCCGCCGGACTGCCGCTGCTGCTGACGATGGCCGGCCTGGTCGCGTCCGCCGGTGCGCTGGTGCTGCTCAACGAGATCACGCCGATCTCGGTGTGGGCCATGAACTTCGCGATGATGTTCGCGCTGGCGCTCGGTATCGACTACGCGCTGTTCCTCGTTGTGCGCTTCCGTGAGGCGCTGCGCAAGAATGCCAACTCCCGCCTGGCGGTCGCCGAGACGATGGACACCGCCGGCAAGGCGGTGCTGTTGTCGGGCCTGACCGTGCTGGTGAGCCTGTCGGCCGTGCTGCTGGTGCCCGCACCCGCCGTGCGGACCATGGCGGTCGGCATCATGCTCGCCGTCGTGTTCGTGCTGGCCGCAACGCTGACACTGCTGCCCGCGGTGCTGGGCAAGCTCGGCCGCAAGGTCAACGCCGGTTCGCTGCCCTACGCCAAGAAGCAGCAGGACCAGACCGACGGCTCGCTGCTGTTCCGCAAGTGGGGTCAGCTGCTGGACCGGCACCCGTGGCCGTTCGCGGTCGCATCGGTCGCCATCCTGATCGGTATCGCCGTCCCGATCGGCGGCCTGAAGGTCGCGATGCCGTCGATCCAGGTCGTCCCCGAGGACGCGGCCGTGCGCCAGGGCTACGAACTGGTGCAGGAGCAGATGGGCGTCGGCGCGCCGGGTGCGCTGCAGATCGTGGTGCCCGCGTCCGATGCGCAGGCGGCCGCCGAGGTGGCCTCGTCCGTGGACGGCGTGGCCGCGGTGACGCCCGCGATGCCGGCGATGGACGGCTCGGACCTGGTGATGATGCAGGCCCTGCCGACCGTCGATCCGTCGGACCCGGCGCTCGGCGGCACGCTCGACGCGCTGCGGGCGGAACTGCCCGACAGTGCCCTCGTCGGCGGTGCGCCGGCGGAGAACCTGGACCTGCAGCAGGCGCTGAACGACTACCTGCCGATCGTGATCGGCGTGATCCTGGTGCTGGGCTTCCTGCTGCTGCTCGTGGCGCTGCAGGCCCCGTTGGTCTCGCTGATCGGCACCGTGGTGAGTCTGCTCTCGACCGGTGCGGCGTTCGGCGCGTCGAAGCTGATCTTCCAGGACGGGCACCTGTCCGGTCTGCTCGGCTTCACCCCGCAGGGCTTCCTCGACGGCTGGGGTCCGGTGTTCTTCTTCGCGATGATCTTCGCGATCGCGATGGACTACACGGTGTTCCTGCTGTCGACCGTCAAGGAACAGTACGAGACGACCGGCAATGCGCGTGGTGCCCAGATCTCGGGCATGGCGCACTCGGGACGGGTCATCTTCGCGGCCGCGGCCGTCATGGTGGGCGTGTTCTTCAGCTTCGCGCTGGCCGAACCGCTGCCGCCGAAGGAGATGGGTATCCTGCTCGGCATCGCCGTCCTGCTCGACGCCGTCCTGATCCGGCTGGTGCTGCTCCCGGTGCTGCTCCGGCTGACCGGAAACGCGGCCTGGTGGTCGCCGAACTGGCTGCGCAAGGCCTTGCCGAACATCAAGTTCTCGCACAGCTGACCCCGAGTGGGCTGTGACCGATAGACCTCGGTCACAGCCCACCGAGGACGGATACCCCTGTGGGTAATCTGGAAGGGAAACGAGGAGGTCTCACATGACCGGAGACGAAGAGAGCATCACCCAGGTGCTCAACCGCCTGCGCCGCGCGCAGGGACAGCTGGCCGGAGTCATTTCGATGATCGAGAACGGTCGCGAGTGCAAGGACGTCGTCACCCAGTTGGCGGCGGTGTCCCGGGCACTCGACCGGGCCGGATTCAAGATCGTCGCGACGGGGCTGCGTGAATGCCTGGCCGGCGACGGGAAGGCGTCCGAGCCGCTCACCGAGGCCGAGCTGGAGAAGCTGTTCCTGGCACTGGCGTGAAACCGGGCCGTACAGCAAGGAACCCGAACCGACAACCGTGAGGAGTCAGTGATCGGATCTGGGAATCTCGACCCGCTTGAACACCGAGTTCGACGACGCGATCGCCAAGACGCGGGCAGCGTTGCAGGAGCAGGGTTTCGGTGTCCTCGCCGAGATCGACATGCAGGCGACGCTGAAGGCGAAGATCGGCGCCGAGATGGAGCGCTACGTCATCCTCGGCGCCTGCAACCCGCAGCTCGCGCACCGCGCGGTCGGCGTCGACCGGCAGATCGGTCTGCTGCTGCCGTGCAACGTCGTCGTCCGCGCCGACGGTGACGACGTGATCGTCGAGGCCATGAACCCGGCGCTCATGGTCGAGGTGACCAAGGAACCCGAGCTCGAGTCCGTGGCGGCCGAGGCGACGACCCGGCTGCAGGCCGCGATCGACGCCCTGGCCTGACCCTCCCGGTCCGGCTCAGGCCGGCGCCGGCAGCGCCCTGGTCCGAACCCGGTGTGCGGTGTGCACTGCCACCACACACCAGGCGACGACCAGGGCGCCCGGCAGCACCACCGACAGCAGTCGCGGAATGTCGAAGTCGCCCGCGACGCCGAACGCTCCCATTCCGACGGCGCACGCGCCGACCGGGAAGATGAAGCTCCACCAGCTCATGGTGAACGTCAGGCCCTGACGGAACGCGCGCACCGTCACGACGCAGACCACGGCGATGCCGACGACCATGACCGTCCCCATGAACAGCCCGTAGGCCAGCCCGAACAGGTGCAGTGCGTTCGCGGCGTCGTGACCGACGGCGTGCTCGGCCGCAGTTCCCAGGTTGTTGGCGGCCGCGACAGACTGCCCGACGATGCCCAGCGGAATCCACATGGTCGGCAGCGCCTGCAGCGGCGGCAGCCCACGCTCGCGGAACTCGCCCGCGATCAGCGTGACGATGAACAGGGCGAAGACCAGGGCCAGCGTGAACAGCGCGTAGCAGCCCGCCAGCATCGCGACCCGGGGCCGGCCCTCGGGCAGGTGATTCACCAGCGCCGCACCCGTCGCGGCCGACACCATCGGTGGGACCACGGGCATCAGCCAGGCCGGGACCGGGGTGCCGCGGTCGGCGACCGCCCGCAACCGCACCGCCATCACCGCGCTCGTCGCGAGTCCACCGATCGTGCCGATCGCCCACAACGTCCCCGCAATGGCGAACGCGAGACCGGCGGGGATCACGGTCGATCCGACCGCCGCGGTGCCGGCGCCGACGGTGAGCACGGCCATCGGCAGCGCGCCGTAGAACGGGAACATCGTGGCGCTGCGGGCGTAACCGCGGGCGTGCTCGGTGTGCCGGACCCAGTGGAGGACGAACGCTGTCACCAGCACCGCCAGGAGGACCGTGGCCAGCAGCCAGAACGTGAGCGCGATTCCGCGTCGTCCGGGAGGTCCACCGGCAGGGACGAGGTGGCGACGGCGATGATTCCCGTGCCCATCACCATGGCGAACCAGTTGGGGGTCAGGTGTGCCAGACGCGGAGCAGTAAGCATGAAACCAACTGTGGCGTTTCGGTGTTGTTCCCGGTAGAAGCCTCGGGGTGGACGGGTACAAACACCGTTTGTGGGTCTAGCCTTGGAGGTATGCCGCTTTCGAACCGTGTTCCCGAACTCGCCGCACTGGACGTGCTGGTCGCGGTGGGTCGGCTCGGGAGCATGGGCGCCGCCGGGCGCGAACACGGCCTCAGCCAGCAGGCCGTGAGCGCGCGCGTGCGCTCCGCGGAACGTCAGCTGGGGCTGCGGGTGTTCGATCGCGGCGCGGGCGGTGTCCAGCCCACCGCCGAGGGCGCGCTCGTCCTCGAATGGGCGTCCGCGATCCTCGACTCCGCCGAGGAACTGGCGTCCGGCGTTGCGGCCCTGCGCGGCGTGCGGGACGCCAACCTGACCGTCGCCGCGAGCATGACCATCGCCGAATACCTCGTGCCCGGATGGACCGTAGCGATGCGCCGCAAGTACCCGAACGTCGTGACGTCGGTGCGGCTGCTGAACTCCACCGAGGTCGCCGCCCAGGTGCGCGCGGGGGAGGCCGACCTCGGATTCGTCGAGGGACCCGTCGCCCCGGACGGGCTGCGTTCGGTCGAGGTCGCCCGGGACGAACTCGTCGTCATCGTCCCGCCCGGACACAAATGGATCCGGCGGGCACCGATCGCGATGAACGAACTCGCGGCGACACCCCTCATCCAACGCGAATCCGGATCCGGCACCCGCACGACGCTCGAGCACGCGGTGCCCGGATGCGTCGAGCCGCTCCTCGAACTGACGTCGTGCACCGCGGTGAAGGCCGCCGTCGTCGCCGGCAACGCGCCCGCGGTGGTGTCGTCGCTCGCCGTCGAGGCCGACCTGAACGACGGCCGGTTCGCGTCCGTCGAGGTCGACGGGCTGCGCATGCCGCGCCGGCTGCTCGCGGTCTGGGACGAGACGCGCGGACTGCGCGGCGCCGCCCGCGACTTCCTCGACATCGCCCGCGCCGGGGCTAGATCCGGCGATGGGTCCCCGTCATGACGGCGGATTCCAGTTCTGAATGCTCTGCAGTTGCCTCGCGAGTGCGGCGCTGGGGGTGAGCCGGACGACGAGGTCGCGGATCGTCGTCACGCCGGGGCCGTAGCGGTGAGTGAGAGTGCCGATCGCGCGGGAGCGCTGCGCGATCTTCTGGGTGCGAGGTCGGCGGAGCTTGTCGTAGCGGGCGAGGGCCGTCTCCAGCTCGGCCCGGTCCGGGGTGGCCTGCGGCGCGAGGGCGCGGAGTAGTGCCGCCAGGGTCGCGGCGTCCTCCATCGCCTGTCCGCCGCCCTGGCCGAGGTTCGGGGTCATGGCGTGAGCGGCGTCCCCGAGTAGCAGGACCCGGCCCTGCCTGAAGGACGGGAGACGTCCGGCGAGTTCGTTGATCGGGAGCCGGTGAACGGCGTCCGGCGCGGTGGCGTCGAGCAGCTGGGGGATGGGCGCGTGCCAGCCGCCGAAAGCTGCTGGACCCTGGCGAACTCGTCTTCGGCCTGTTCGTGCTCGGGCATGGTCGCGACGGCGAACCAGTACACCCGCCCGTCGGCCAGGGGTGCGATGCCGAACCGCAGACCCGTTCCCCAGGTCTCGCCGGCCTCTCCGCTGAGGTCGGCGGGGGTGCTGGTGATCGCCCGCCAGGCCGCGTACCCGGCGTAACGGACCCCGGGGTCGCTGCGCCAACCGGCGCGAATCGCACTGCGCAGCCCGTCGGCGGCCACGACGACGTCGAAGTGTTCGATGCGATCTCGCCCGCCGGCTTCCCTGATGTGGAGGTCTCCGTCGGGCGTGGCGGCGGTGACGTGTGCGGCGAGATGCACGGTGCCGGGTTCGAGCGCCGACGACAACAGACGGTGCAGATCGGCGCGATCGACGACGCGCAGCTCGGTCACCGCGCCGGACGGGATCGTCGCGAGCCAGGTGCCGTCGGGGCGACGTTGCCCGCCCCGCAGCTCCCGGGGCTCGGACGACGTGATCGACCGGAACTCCTCGCCGACGCCGAGCTCGTCGAGCGCGCGCACACCGTTCGCGAACACCGACAGCCCCGATCCGCCCGGCCGCAGTTCCTCCGCCCGCTCGAACACCGTCACATCGGCACCGGCGCGCTGGAGCCCGATCGCGGTGCACAGCCCGCCGATTCCCGCACCGACGATTCCCACCCGCATGGTTGCCTCCTACTACACCTGTAGAGGTGTCCTCGAACGCTCACGCTACACCTGTAGAGTCGGGCGGGTGACGGAACCGGACGCCAGGCCGCCGCGGACCGCGCTCATCGCGGACGCGGCAGTCACCCTCATCGCCCAGCAAGGCCTGCGGGCTCTCACGCATCGGGCGGTCGACCGCGCGGCGGGCATCCCCGAGGGCTCCACGTCGTACTACGCCCCACCCGCCAGGCACTGCTCGAACTCGCCGTCCGGCGCCTGGCCGAGCGCACCTTCTCCGACACCCGCCACGCCATCGCGCGGCTCGAAGCGATTGCGCCGAGTACGTCCTCGTCCGAGCGCGCCGAACAACTCGCCGCCGTCATCACAGCGCTGATCGACGCACTGGCCGCGCGAGCCGACGACATGCGCGCTCGCTACGCGCTCCTGGTCGACCTGAACAGCGGGGATTCCCTCCGCGGCGCGCTTTCCACCGACTCGACTGTGCAGTCCGACGCCCTCGACGCCACCGAACGCCTCCTCGAGAAATTCGGCATCGACCAGGCGCGCACCCGCGCCCGCCAGATCATGCAGCTCGCCGACAGCCTCACCTTCGCCCGCATCGCATCCGGCGACGAGGACACGGCGGCCGACACCAACGAGATCATGGCCGCCTACTTGCGCGGCATCAGCAACTGACCAGCCGCTTATTCGCCTCCGACGAAGCCGTGCTGGCGCCAGGCCTCGTATGTGACGACCGCCGCGGCATTCGACAGGTTCAGCGATCGCCGACCCGGGATCATCGGGATCCGCACCTGCGCGGTCACGTGCGGGTCGTCGAGCACCTCCTGCGACAGCCCGGTCGGTTCGGGCCCGAAGAGGAGGACGTCACCGGGCTGGTATGCGATGTCCGCGTACGACGTGGACGCGTGCGCCGTGAACGCGAACACCCGCTCCGGTTGCAGCGCCGCCCAAGCCGCGTCGAGGTTCTCGTGCACCGTCACCGACGCCAGGTCGTGGTAGTCGAGTCCCGCGCGACGGAGCTTGGGTTCGGACAGGTCGAATCCCAGCGGTCCTACGAGGTGCAGCTCACACCCGGTGCCGGCGACCATGCGGATCGCGTTGCCGGTGTTGGGTGGGATGCGGGGCTCGTGGAACATCACTCGGAACACGGCGTTCAGCTTGCCAGGCGCCGACCGGACGACACCGCGCGGATCGCGCGCGGTCGTAATTGTCGGAGTTCGGGGGCAGCATGGGTCACATGACGGGCGAACTCGTGGAGATCGTCGGGGAGGACTTCTCCGACGCGCGACTGCCGCAGCAGACCTGGAGCCGGCAGCGCTACACGCGGTGCTCGTTCCGGGACGCCGACCTGAGCGAGCTCCGCACCGAGTTCTCCGTGTTCACCGACTGCGATTTCACAGGCGCCGATCTCACCGACTCGCATCACTTCGCGAGTGCGTTCCGGTCCTGCATGTTCACACGGACCACCCTGTGGCACAGCAGCTTCCGGGGATCGAGCCTGCTCGGGTCGGTGTTCGTGGGCTGCCAGCTGCGGCCGCTGCTGATCGACGAGGTGGACTTCACCCTGGTGTCCATGGGCGGTGCCGACCTGCGCGGCATCGACTTCACCGACTCCGGGTTCCGGGAGGCCAACCTCGTGCAGGCTGACATGCGCGGCGCCGTCCTGCGATCGGTCGACCTGCTCGGCGCGCGGGTCGAGGGGCTTCGCCTGGAGGGCGCCGATCTGCGTGGGGCTCACCTCGACCCCGGCCTGTGGACCGCCGCGAAACTCGGCGGCACCCAGGTGGAACTCGCCCAGGCGGTGGCGTACGCGACGGCGATGGGCCTCGTCGTCGAACCGTGGTGACCGAGCCAAGATCCGGAGCCGGTGTCGCGCAGCGACCCCAGCCTGGAACAATGGTCGCCGTGACTGCAACGATCCTGGATGGCAAAGCAACCCGCGACGAGATTTTCACTGACCTCGAGGCCAGGGTGGCAGCCCTGAAGGAGAAGGGCATCACGCCCGGTCTGGGCACCATCCTTGTCGGCGACGACCCCGGTTCGGCGGCGTACGTGCGCGGCAAGCACAACGACTGCGCCAAGGTCGGGATCACGTCGATGCGCCGCGACCTGCCCGCCGACATCACGCAGGCCGAGCTCGAGGCCACGATCGACGAGCTCAACGCCAACCCCGAATGCACCGGCTACATCGTGCAGCTCCCGCTGCCCAGGCACCTCGACGAGAACGCCGCGCTCGAGCGCATCGACCCCGACAAGGACGCCGACGGCCTGCACCCGGTGAACCTGGGCCGCCTCGTGCTCGGCAAGGAGGCCCCGCTGCCGTGCACCCCGCGCGGCATCGTCCACCTGCTGCGCCGCTACGAGGTTCCGATCGCGGGCGCGCACGTCGCCGTCGTCGGACGCGGTGTCACCGTCGGCCGCCCGATCGGCCTGCTGCTCACTCGCCGCACCGAGAACGCGACGGTCACGCTGTGCCACGCCGGAACCCGTGATCTGGCCGCGCAGGTGCGCCAGGCCGACATCGTGATCGCGGCCGCCGGCGTGCCGGGGCTGATCACCGCCGACATGGTCAAGCCGGGCGCCGCCGTGCTCGACGTCGGTGTCAGCCGCACCGAGGACGGACTCAAGGGCGACGTTGCCGACGACGTCCGCGAGGTCGCCGGATTCATCTCGCCGAACCCGGGTGGCGTCGGACCGCTCACCCGCGCGTTCCTGCTCACCAATGTCGTCGAGCGGGCCGAGCAGCTCGCTGGTCTCGCCGGGAACGACCGCGGCTAGGCTCGCCTGGTGTCCCAGCCCGTGACGCAGTTCGTCCGCCGCAACCTGCCGATGCTGGCCGTCCTCCTCGTGGTGGCGGCCGCATTCGTGCTGGTGCTGGCCGACCGCTGGCGGCGTGGCGCCCTCGTTCTCGGGGGCGCCATGCTGCTCGCGGCCGTGCTGCGCGCCGTGGTGTCACCCGACCGGGTGGGACTTCTCGCCGTGCGCGGCAAGGGATTCGACGTCGCGGCCATGACCGTGGTCGGCGTCGCGATCATCGCGCTGGCGGCGTCGATCGACCCGCTCGGCACCGACTGAGCCGTATCGCGCGCGGCGCGGGGACGATTACGTCGCGACGGGCGGCGCGCGCCAGCTCCATCGTCTCCTTCAGCAGCTCCGTGACGGCGTCTGCCTCGGTGAGGAAGCCGTCGTGGCCGTCCTTCGACTCGAGCACACGCAACCGGTCGCAGCCGGGCAGGCCGTCCGCGAGTTCCTGCTGCAGCCGCAGCGGGTACAGGCGATCCGAGTCGACACCGCCGACGATCACCGGAACGTTCGTCGACGCCAGCGCCGCCTCGACACCGCCGCGTCCGCGGCCCACGTCGTGCCGGTTCAGGGCTTCGGTGAGCAGCACGTAGGTGCTCGGGTCGAAGCGGGCCACCAGCTTGTCGGCCTGGTGATCGAGGTAGCTCTGGACCGCGTAACGGCCACCGGCCCGAGGGGTCTCGCCGACCTGGTTGTCGTTCGCGAAGCGCGCGTCCAGCTCGGCCTCGGTGCGATACGACAGGTGCGCGATCCGGCGGGCGAGTCCGAGTCCGTTGCGTGGGACACGACCGGTGCCGTGGTAGTCCCCGCCCTGCCAGTCCGGGTCGCTCTTGACGATCTGGATCTGGGTCGTCTGGGTGCCGATCTGGTCGGCCGTGGCGCGCGCGCCCGCCGCGAGGATCAGTGCCGCGTCGACGCGGTCGGGATGCCCGACGATCCACTCGAGTGCCCGCATCCCGCCCATCGACCCTCCGACGACGGCGGCAATGCGCTCGATACCCAGCAGGTCCGCGAGCGCGACCTCGGCGGTCACCTGGTCGCGGATCGAGATCTCCGGAAAGCGCGACCCCCACGGCGCGCCGTCGGCCGCCAGGGAGCCGGGCCCCGTCGTGCCGCGGCAACCGCCGAGCACGTTCGCCGCCAGCACGCACCACTCGTCGGTGTCGATCGGCGCGCCGGAGCCGACCATCCCGTCCCACCACCCGGGGGAGGGATGCTCGTCGTCGGCGGGGCCGGTCACGTGCGAGTCACCGGTGAGGGCGTGCTCGACGAGGACCACGTTGTCCAGGTTGGGGGAGAGCTCGCCCAGCGCTGGACGGCGAGGGTCACGTCGGGCAGCACCACACCGGTCTCGAGTTCGATCGAGCCGATGTGGACAAAGCCCAACTGCCCGTCCGGCGGGGGAATCCCGCCGGACGGGCGTTGCGAACCGAACTGACGGTCAAGATGCCGCCGCCGCAAACCCGGCTTCGAGGTCGGCGATGATGTCGTCGATACCCTCGATGCCGACGGCGAGGCGCACCAGGCCCGGCGTGACACCCGACGCGAGCTGCTCCTCGGGGGTCAGCTGCGAGTGTGTGGTCGAGGCGGGGTGGATCACCAGCGAGCGCACGTCACCGATGTTGGCGACGTGGCTGTGCAGCGTCAGCGCGTTGACGAACTTCTTGCCCGCGTCGACGCCACCGGCCAGCTCGAACGCGACGATCGCACCCGTGCCGCGCGGAGCCAGCGTCTTGCCGCGCTCGTGCCACGGCGAGGACTCCAGGCCCGCGTACGCCACGGACTTCACGTCGGGGCGAGCCTCGAGGTACTCGGCGACGGCCTTCGCGTTGGCGACGTGGCGCTCCATGCGCAGGCTCAGCGTCTCGATGCCCTGCGAGATGAGGAACGCGTTGAACGGCGAGATCGCGGCACCGAGGTCGCGCAGCAGCTGCACGCGGGCCTTCAGCGCGAACGCCGGGGCGCCGAGGTCGGCGTACACGACGCCGTGGTAGCTCGGATCGGCCGTCGTGAAGTTGGTGTGGCGGCCCTGCGTCCAGTCGAACTTGCCGCCGTCGACGATCACGCCGGCGACCGCGGTGCCGTGGCCGCCGAGGTACTTGGTGGCCGAGTGGACGACGATGTCGGCACCGTGCTCGAGCGGGCGGATCAGGTACGGCGTCGCGACGGTGTTGTCGACGATCAGCGGGATGCCGTTCTCGTGCGCGACCTTCGAGATGCCCGGGATGTCGAGCACGTCGTTGCGCGGGTTCGAGATCGACTCGCCGTAGAACGCCTTGGTGTTCGGGCGGACCGCGGCGCGCCACTGCTCGATGTCGTCGGGATCCTCGACGAACGAGACCTCGATGCCCAGCTTGCGCAGCGAGTAGTGGAACAGGTTGTACGTGCCGCCGTACAGGCGCGGGCTCGACACGATGTGATCGCCGGCCTCGGCGAGGTTGAGGATCGCGAACGTCTCGGCGGCCTGACCGGAAGCGAGCAGCAGCGCGGCGACGCCACCCTCGAAGCGCGGCGATGCGCTGCTCGACGGCGTCCTGCGTCGGGTTCATGATCCGGGTGTAGATGTTGCCGGGCTCGGCCAGACCGAACAGCGCGGCCGCGTGATCGGTGCTGTTGAACGTGTACGACGTGGTCTGGTAGATCGGCAGCGCACGCGCGTTGGTGGTGCCGTCGGGCAGCTGACCAGCGTGAATCTGCTTGGTCTCGAAGCTCCAGGTCGCCGAGGGGTCCGTGATTTCGGTCATGAGTCGTTCTACTCCAGGTTCGGGAGGTGAAGTCTGCAGATGGGGTTGGCGCAGCATCGTCTGCGCGCCTGGTGACCGGCTACTCGTGACAACAACACATGGTGAACCTCCGGTGGGGCATGGCCCGGTCAGTCGGTCCGTCCCAGCGGACCCGCGCTTGTTTTCCGGCTTGCGCCGGAAAACCTGGTCATCACCCGGGGCACCCCACCGCGGTTGGAGGGTTGCCGGCCAGCGAGCCGGGGCTTGGCGCTGGCACTCATGACCTGCCGCCGATAGTCGCGGTATCGACCGCACGGTTGGAAGGAAGGCGGGCAAGTGGGTCGAAAACGAAAGTGGCGAACCCCACTTGACTTACATGTATATACAGGACTAGACATGTGCCGCAGGTTGTGACGCGGGGCACAAAACTGGAACAAAAACCAGGGTTCTCGAACCGCCGCCGCGCCAGCCCGATAACGACACCGTCCAGGGAGTTCGATTGTGACAGAAACCGCCGCGAAGCTGACGCGAGGCCTCAACGCGCGCCATATCCGCTTCATCGCCCTCGGTTCCGCCATTGGCACCGGCCTCTTCTACGGATCTGCGGAGGCGATAACCCAGGCAGGGCCGTCCGTCCTGCTGGCCTACTTGATCGGCGGCGCGGTGATCTACATCGTGCTCCGTGCACTCGGCGAGATGGCGGTGAGCAACCCGGTCTCGGGTTCGTTCGGCGAGTACGCGAGCAAGCATCTCGGCCCGCTCGCGGGCTTCGCGACCGGCTGGACCTACACGTTCGAGATGGTCGTGGTCTGCTTGGCCGACGTGACAGCCTTCGGCGTCTACATGGGCTTCTGGTTTCCGGATGTCCCACGGTGGATCTGGGTGCTGTCGGTCATCTTCTTCATCGGGGCGATCAACCTGCTCAGCGTCAAGGTCTTCGGTGAGGTGGAGTTCTGGTTCACGATCGTCAAGATCGTGGCGATCGTGGCGATGATCGCCGGTGGTATCGCGGTCCTGATCTTCGGGTTCGGTCTCCACGACACCAGCGAGGGCGTGTCGAACCTGTGGAACGAGGGCGGGTTCTTCGCCACCGGGATCGGCGGGTTCCTCGGCTGCTTCGCGATCGTGATGTTCGCGTTCGGTGGTACGGAGATCATCGGTATCACGGCCGGCGAGGCCGAGGATCCGGAGAAGACCATTCCGCGAGCGATCAACACCGTGCCCATCCGGATCATCCTCTTCTACGTGCTGACGCTCGCCGTGATCATGGCGATCACCCCGTGGCAGAACATCGGGTCCGAGGGCAGCCCCTTCGTCCAGATCTTCCAGGGACTCGGCATCGGTCCGGCCGCGACCGTGCTGAACGTCGTGGTGATCACCGCTGCGCTGTCCGCGATCAACAGTGACATCTTCGGCGCCGGCCGCATGATGTTCGGAATGGCGCAGCGTGGGTACGCGCCGAAGGTGATGGGCCGCGTCTCCCGCAACGGGGTGCCGTGGATGACGGTCGTGATCATGGTCATCGCACTGCTGATCGGCGTGGTCCTCAACTACACGATGCCGGACCGGGTCTTCCTCGTCATCGCGTCGATCGCGACCTTCGCGACGATCTTCGTCTGGCTGATGATCCTGTTCGCCCAGTACCGCTCGCGGAAGAAGATGAGCGCGGACGAGGCTGCCGCCCTGAAGTTCCCGGTGCCGTTCTGGCCGTACGGGCAGCTGATCGCGATCGGCTTCCTGGTCTTCGTGATCGGCATCCTGGCCTTCGACGCCGATTCCCGGGTGGCACTCGTGGTCGGTGCGGTGTGGCTGGTGCTGCTCGCCCTGGCCTACCGCCGCTGGGTCAACCCGAACGACCCGAAGCCCGCAATCGACGAAGAGGCCGTCGTCGACCCCGTCTGACACCGACGACAACTCGAGCACGACCATTTAATTTCGAAACGGAGAACAAGAATGAGCACGAACACCCTCCCGCGCACCGGCGACGAGGCAGCGAACGAGATTGCACCGGTCGTTGTCGGTGTCGGCGCGGTGACGCCCGAGGAAGTCGTGCGTGTCGCACGGTTCGGTGCGGCGGTGCAGCTGTCCGAGGATGCGCTGTCGGCGATCGGCGAGAGCCGCGCCCGCATCCGGGCACTCGCCGAGGATCCGAAGCCGGTCTACGGCGTGTCCACCGGTTTCGGCGCGCTGGCCACCCGGCACATCCCGCTCGAGTTGCGGGCGCAGTTGCAGCGCAGCCTGATCCGTTCGCACGCGGCCGGGTCCGGTCCCGAGGTGGAGCGGGAAGTGGTCCGCGCGCTGATGCTGCTGCGCCTGTCGACGCTGGCGACCGGTCGCACCGGCGTTCGCCCGGAGGTCGCGCAGGTCTACGCCTCGCTGCTGTCGTCCGGGATCACGCCCGTCGTCCACGAGTACGGCAGCCTCGGCTGCTCCGGCGACCTCGCGCCGCTGGCGCACGTCGCGCTCGTCGTCATCGGTGAAGGCACGGTGCGGGACGCCGACGGCACGCTGATGCCCGCGGCCGAGGCGCTGGCCGCGGCCGGGATCGAGCCGGTCGAGCTTGAGGAGAAGGAGGGCCTCGCCCTCATCAACGGCACCGACGGCATGCTGGGCCAGCTGGTCCTCGCCTGCCACGATCTGCACAAGCTGCTCTCGCTCGCCGACATCACCGCGTCGATGAGCGTCGAGGGCCTGCTCGGAACGGACAAGGTCTTCGCCGCCGACCTCCAGGCGCTGCGCCCGCAGCCCGGGCAGGCCGTGGCGGCCGCGAACATGACCCGGCTCCTCGCCGGCTCGGAGATCGTTGCCAGCCATGCCAACCCGGACTGCACCGTCGTGCAGGACGCCTACTCCCTGCGATGCGCACCGCAGGTCGCCGGTGGCGCGCGCGACACCCTCGCCCACGCGGAGCTGATCGCGTCCTACGAGCTGGCCAGTGCGGTCGACAACCCGGTCGTCACGCTCGACGGCCGGGTCGAGTCCAACGGCAACTTCCACGGAGCGCCCGTGGCCTACGTGCTGGACTTCCTGGCGATCGTCGTCGCCGACGTCGCGAGCATGAGCGAGCGCCGGACGGACCGGTTCCTGGACAAGGCGCGCAACCACGGACTGCCGCCGTTCCTGGCCGACGATCCGGGTGTCGACAGCGGACACATGATCGCCCAGTACACCCAGGCCGCCATCGTGTCCGAGCTCAAGCGCCTCGCCGCACCGTCGAGCGTGGACTCGATCCCGTCCTCGGCGATGCAGGAGGACCACGTTTCGATGGGCTGGTCGGGTGCGCGCAAGCTGCGCCGCGCGATCGACGGACTCACCCGGGTCCTGGCCATCGAGGCGCTCACCGCGGCGCGCGGGCTCGACCTGCGGGCACCCCTGCAGCCGTCCCCGGCGACCGGCGCGGTGCGCAACACCCTCCGCGAGCGCGTCGAGGGGCCCGGCACGGACCGCTACCTCGCGCCGGAGATCGAGGCGGCGGTGCAGCTGGTCGCGTCGGGCGCGCTGCTCGCCAGCGCGGAGGCCGTGGTCGGCGAACTCGGCTGATCGGCTGATCGACTGTCGGAGGGTCGCCGCGCGCGTCGCGGCGACCCTCCGCGCAGTTCTTGTTACTGGGCGGTAGGGTGTGCGGTTCTCGGCCCAGTGGTTGCCTTCCCTGCGGATAGCAGTACGCTCGTCATGTTTGGGTCGGCCCTGACACGGAAGATCCGGACCGGATACGTTTGATAACTGAACCGTTGGCGGGCTCACTCACAAAGTGGCCCGCACACCCCCGATACCCAGGGAACGGAACCAGGGAAACTTCCTAGGAGGACGCGAAGCCCCCATGTCCAAGATCAAGGTCGAAGGCAAGGTCGTCGAACTCGACGGCGACGAGATGACCCGCATCATCTGGCAGTTCATCAAAGACAAGCTGATCCATCCCTACCTGGATGTCGATCTCGAGTACTACGACCTGGGGATCGAGCATCGCGATGCCACTGACGACCAGGTCACCATCGACGCTGCGGAAGCGATCAAGAAGCACGGCGTCGGCGTCAAGTGCGCCACGATCACCCCGGACGAGGCTCGGGTCGAGGAATTCGGCCTGAAGAAGATGTGGCGTTCGCCGAACGGCACCATCCGTAACATCCTGGGCGGCACCATCTTCCGCGCGCCGATCCTGATCTCCAACGTCCCGCGTCTGGTCCCGGGTTGGACCAAGCCGGTGATCGTCGGCCGTCACGCGTTCGGCGACCAGTACCGCGCCACCGACTTCAAGGTCCCCGGCGCCGGCACCGTCACCATCACGTACACCCCCGAGGACGGCTCCGAGCCGATCCAGCACGAGGTGTGCCGCATTCCCGAGGACGGCGGCGTCGTCATGGGTATGTACAACTACAAGAAGTCCATCCAGGACTTCGCGCGGGCCTCGCTGTCCTACGGCCTGCAGCAGAACTACCCGGTCTACCTGTCGACCAAGAACACGATCCTGAAGGCCTACGACGGCATGTTCAAGGACGAGTTCCAGCGGATCTACGAGGAAGAGTTCAAGGCGGAGTTCGACGCCGCGGGCCTCACCTACGAGCACCGCCTCATCGACGACATGGTCGCCTCGTCCCTCAAGTGGGAGGGTGGCTACGTCTGGGCCTGCAAGAACTACGACGGTGACGTCCAGTCCGACACCGTTGCGCAGGGCTACGGCTCGCTGGGCCTGATGACCTCCGTGCTGATGACGCCGGACGGCCGCACGGTCGAGGCGGAGGCCGCGCATGGCACCGTCACGCGCCATTACCGTCAGCACCAGCAGGGCAAGCCGACGTCGACCAACCCGATCGCGTCGATCTTCGCGTGGACCCGTGGCCTCGAGCACCGCGGCAAGCTGGACAACACCCCGGAGCTGATCGAGTTCGCGCAGCAGCTCGAGGACGTCGTCATCAAGACCGTCGAGAACGGCCAGATGACCAAGGACCTCGCACTGCTGGTGGGCCCGGACCAGGGTTGGCAGACCACCGAGGAGTTCCTCGCGACCCTCGACGAGAACCTGGCGAAGGCGCGCGCGTAATCGCGTAACCCCTTCGCCGAAACGGGACGTTCCCCTCGCGGGAACGTCCCGTTTTCTTTTCTTCACTACCGTCGGACATCTCTGCTTCGCACCGTGCCCGGAAGGCATCTCTTTCTTGACCGTCTCGGCCACCGCCCCCGTGTCCACCATTTCAGGCCTCTCGACCGGCGGCCGCCGTCGCGCGATGCTCGCCCTCGCCATGGGCGGGTTCGGCATCGGTACCACCGAGTTCGTCGCCATGGGTCTGCTGCCGCAGATCGCCGACGGTCTCGGCATCTCCGAGCCCACCGCCGGCCACGTCATCACCGCGTACGCGCTGGGCGTCGTGGTGGGGGCTCCGGTCATCGCGGCACTGACGGCGCGAATGCCCCGCAAGACGCTTCTGGTCGCGCTGATGGTCGCGTTCACGGTGGGCAACGCCGCCGCGATCGTCGCCCCGAACTACGGCGGTGTGATCGCGGCCCGCTTCGTGGCGGGTCTGCCGCACGGCGCGTACTTCGGAGTCGCGTCCCTCGTCGCCGCGTATCTCGCCGGCCCCGGGCATCGCGCCAAGGCTGTCGCGATGGTCATGAGCGGGCTCGCGATCGCCAACGTCGTGGGGGTGCCCGCGGCCACCTGGATCGGGCAGGGGCTGGGCTGGCGCAGTGCCTTCGCGTTGGTCGCCCTCATCGGGGCGCTGACCGTCGCGGCGATCGCGGCGTGGGTGCCCCCGCTGCAGGGGGTCCGCACCACCGATCCGCGGACAGAACTCGCGGCGCTGCGGCGCGGGCAGGTGTGGCTCACGCTCGTGGTCGGCACCGTGGGATTCGGCGGGATGTTCGCCGTCTACACGTACGTCGGCTGGACGATGACCGACGTCGCCGGGCTGCCCGTGGGGCTGGTACCGGTCGCGCTGATGGTCTACGGGCTGGGCATGGTCGCGGGCAACATGTTCGGTGGCCGTCTCGCGGACCGGGCGTTGACCGGCGGGCTGTTCGCGATGCTCGGTGCCCTCGTCGTGCTCCTCGCGCTCTTCGCCGTGGCCGCGCGCAACCCCTACACCGCGATGATTGTGCTGTTCCTCGTCGCGGCGGCCGGCTCGGCCCTGGTGCCCGGTCTGCAGACCCGACTGATGGACGTCGCCGCCGACGCCCAGACCCTCGCCGCGGCGCTCAACCACTCCGCACTCAACATCGCGAACGCGTTCGGGCGTGGATCGGCGGCGTCGTGATCGCGGCGGGCTTCGGCTACACCGCGCCGGCCCTGGTGGGCTCGGGCCTGGCGGCGGCGGGGCTGGTGGTCCTGGCGGTGGCGGTGTCGGTGGCTCGTCGCTGAGACCGCCTTGTCCGCGGTGTCGGCTACGGTTCTTCGCGTGCCCCACATCATCACCACGGTCAATGTCAACGGAGTCCGCGCGGCGGCCAAGAAGGGTCTGCTCGAGTGGCTGACCGACTCGCAGGCGGACGTCGTCTGCCTGCAGGAGACGCGCGCGTCGGACGAGCAGCTGCGCGAGACCCTCGCGCCCGCCCTCGACGCCGGCTGGCATGTCGCCTCGGCGGAGCCGTCCGCCAAGGGCCGCAACGGTGTGGCCGTGCTGTCGCGCCGCTCCGCCGACGCCGTGCGGATCGGGTTCGGTGACGACGAGTTCGCCGACGCCGGCCGCTACATCGAGGCCGACTTCGACGCGTTGACCGTCGGCAGCCTCTACCTGCCGACCGGTGAGGCCGAGACCCCCAAGCAGGAGCAGAAGGAACGCTTCATGGCGTCGTTCGCCGCGCACCTCGGCCGCAGCGCCGACGCGGCCGCCGCGGCCGGACGCGAGGTTCTCGTGTGCGGCGATTGGAACATCGCCCACACCGAGCGGGACATCAAGAACTGGAAGGGCAACGTCAAGAAGTCCGGCTTCCTCCCGGGCGAGCGCGCCTGGGTCGACGGACTGCTGACCGAGGGTGCGTGGGTGGACGTCGTCCGCAAGCTGCACCCTGAGGTCGACGGTCCGTACTCGTGGTGGTCGTACCGCGGCAAGGCGTTCGACACCGACGCCGGATGGCGCATCGACTACCACCTCACCACGCCGGGGCTGGCGGAGCGGGTGAAGGAGGCGCGCGTCGAGCGCGCCGCGACGTACGCCGAGCGCTGGTCGGACCATGCGCCCGTCACGGTGCAGTTCCGCTGATGGCCGCACCTCGTTCGAAGAGCCCGATCATCGCGCTGCTGGTGGCCCTCGCGGGTCTCGCCGTGGCGGTCTTCGTGGGAACCCAGGGCGGCGGTGACGACAAGACCCCCGCGGCGTCGTCCGTGTCGTCTGTGACGTCCGCGTCGTCTTCGGTCTCGGTCACCAGCAGTGCACCGGCGAAGACCACCACCGCGAAGGCCTCCACCACGACGACCGCCGCGCAGCAGTCGAGCGCGGTTCCGCAGACCGCGTGGGCCACGCTCGCCGCGATCGACGCCGGCCGGTGGCCGCCGTCGGACGCCCCGGCACCGAGGGCGGCCGGACGTTCGGCAACCACGAGGGCCGACTCCCTGCGACGGCCGGCGGGCAGAAGGTCCGCTACCAGGAGTGGGACGTCAACCGGAAGCAGAGCGGGCGCGGCCGCGACGCCGAACGCATCATCACCGGCAGCGACGGTTCCGCGTGGTACACCGACGACCACTACGACACGTTCACGAGGATGCGCTGATGCCGACGCCGACGTTCCCGAGCGGGCTGTCGCTGCTGGTTGCGGGTGCGGGCCGGGCCGCGGGCATCGAGGAGGACCTGCGCGGCGTCCGTCCGGTGCGGCACGTACGCGGCAGGCGCATGCCGACCGTCGCGGCGCTGTTCGACGAGTTCGCGGCCGCGCTGCAGTTCCCGTACTACTTCGGCCGCAACAAGGACGCCTTCGACGAGTGCTTCTCCGAGATCGGCGACACCGTCGGCGACGACGCGGTGCTACTGGTGCTCGACGCCGACGTCCTGCTGAACGAACAGCCGACCCAGCTGTCGTGGTTCGCGGCGGCCGTCCGAGACGCGGCCGCGGCAATCGTGTTGCAGGTGCGGCCCGGACACGAGGACACTGTCGTCGACCGTTTCGCTGCCGCCGGCGTGCACCTGCCTCGCATCGCCGATCCCGGCGCGTGAAAGTATCGGGGATTATGTCGAGCACTGCAGAGAAGCCCACGACCCAACCGACCGCGAAGCCTCGCGTCCTGTCGGGTATCCAGCCCACCGCCGATTCGTTCCACCTCGGCAACTTCCTCGGTGCGCTGCAGCAGTGGGTGCCCCTGCAGGACGACTTCGACGCCTTCTACTTCATCCCCGACCTGCACGCCATCACCGTGCCGCAGGATCCCAAGGAGCTGCGTTTGCGCACCCTGCGGGCCGTCGCGCAGCTGCTGGCCCTCGGCATCGATCCCGAACGGGCGACGCTGTTCGTGCAGAGCCAGGTACCCGAGCATGCCGAACTGGCGTGGGTGCTCAACTGCATCACCGGCTTCGGTGAGGCCAGCCGCATGACGCAGTTCAAGGACAAGGCCGCCCGTCAGGGCAGCGAGCACGCCAGCGTCGGCCTGTTCACTTACCCGGTCCTGATGGCCGCCGACATCCTGCTCTACCGCCCGCAGCGCGTGCCGGTGGGCGAGGACCAGCGTCAGCACCTCGAGCTGGCCCGCGACCTGGCCGGCCGGTTCAACACGCGGTTCGGCAAGACGTTCGTCGTTCCCGAGGCACAGATCATCAAGGGCACCGCCAAGATCTACGACCTGCAGGACCCGACGTCGAAGATGAGCAAGTCCGGTCCGACGCCGGCCGGCCTGATCAACCTGCTCGACGATCCCAAGGTCTCGGCGAAGAAGATCAAGTCCGCCGTCACCGACAACGAGCGCGAGATCCGGTTCGATCCGGAGAACAAGCCCGGCGTCAGCAACCTGCTCACGATCCAGTCGGCGCTGTCCGGCAAGAGCGTCGACGACCTCGTCGCGGGCTACCAGGGCCGCGGCTACGGCGATCTGAAGGCGGACACCGCCGAGGTGCTCGCCGAGTTCGTCACCCCGCTGCGGGAGAAGGTCGACGCCTACCTGTCCGATCGCGCGGAACTCGACCGGATCCTGGCGGCCGGCGCCGACCGCGCCCGGGAAGTCGCCGGCCGGACACTCGGCCAGGTCTATGAGAAGGTGGGATTCCTGACCACCAGGGGGTAATTCGTACATGACCGACGCCGCACCCAGCTTCCTCGACAAGCAGCGTGCGGCGCGGCCGTGGCTCGATCACCTCGTCCGTGCGGGCGGTCGCTACCAGCAGCAGAAGGGCGACTACTACGCCGCCGGGATCACGTACTTCTCGGTCCTGGCGATCGTGCCGATCCTGATGGTCGGGTTCGCCGTCGCGGGCTTCGTGCTCGCCGGTCATCCGGAGTGGATCACCGAGATCCAGGACCAGGTCAGCAAGAACATGCCCGGCGGCCTCGGCGAGACCATCAACGGTCTGATCGACTCCGCGATCGCCTCCCGCGCCGGCGTCGGCGCGCTCGGTCTGCTCGTCGCCGCCTACGCCGGGCTCGGCTGGATGGCGAACCTGCGCGACGCGCTGACCGCGATGTGGGAGCACACCCACGAGGCGGGTGGTTTCGTGGCCACCAAGCTGCGGGACCTGGTGGCACTGCTCGGCCTCGGTCTGGCGATGGTCGTGACGTTCGGACTGTCGGCGCTCAGCAACGGCCCGATCGCGCAGTGGGTCGTCGGGTGGCTCGGGCTCGAGGGCGTCACCGGGATCGGGGTGGGACTGCGGATCGCGTCGGTGACCATCAGCGTGCTCGCGACCTGGGCCCTGCTCACCTGGGTGATCGCGCGGCTGCCCCGGGAGCCGGTGACGGTGCGCAGCGCAGTCCGTGCGGCCTTCGCGGCCGCGATCGTGTTCGAATTGTTCCGGCAGGTGGGTGCGATCTACCTGACCGCCATCAGCCAGGGACCGGCCGGTGTCGCGTTCGGGCCGATCATCGGTCTGCTCGTGTTCAGCAACCTCACCGCACGCCTCATCCTGTTCGCCACCGCGTGGGCAGCGACGGCGCGCGAGAACCTCGAGAACGCGTACGTGCCGCCGCCCGACTCGGCCGTCATCCGGCCCCGGGTGGAGCTGCGCCGCGCGCCGACGGTTCGTGAGGCGCTCGCGTTCACCGGTGCCGGGGCCCTCGCCGCGATCGGCCTCGCCGGCCTGTGGCGCCGCCGCGGCGACTGATCCGCGGTCGCGGTCCGGGTCAGCGCCGGCGGCGTCGGCGGGTCAGGGCACGCGCCCAACCGAGCAGCCCCACGACCACACCGGATCCGACGATCCCGACCGCGACACGACCCGCGATGTCCTTGTTGGGCAGGTCTGAACCGGACGCCAGATCCATCCCACCGGGCCCGTGCGTATCCGGTCCCGCGACCTGCACGGCAGGCCCGTCCGACGACGCGGCCGGATCGACGAGGACGCCGACGGACGTAGTGGGTGCCGCGGCCCAGCCGTAGTCGAGGAGCCTGGCCACCTGCTCCCACGGACGGATAGGCAGGACGTCGGCCGCCGTCAGGGTCACCGCGAGCCGGCGGCCGTCACGCTCGGCGCCGCCCACGAAGGTCTGCCGAGCGTCGTCGGTGTAGCCGGTCTTGCCACCGAGTGCCCCCGGATAGTTGGCTAGCAACTGGTTGTCGTTGTAGATCGGATGCGGCTCGACCGGCTTGTCGTCGGGCTTGGTCGGATCGGCCGGATGGCCAGGGAACTGCACCGACTCGGTCGAGATGAGCTGCGCGAACGTCGGGTTCTTCATCGCCGCCCGGAAGAACAACGCGAGGTCGTACGCGGAGGTCGACATGCCGGGCCCATCCAGGCCGGAGACCGACGCCGTCCGGGTGTCCAGCGCGCCCAGGGACCGCGCTTTCGCGTTCATCTTCGCCACGGTGGCCTCCTCACCGCCGAGCTGCGTAGCGAGGGCGTGGGCGGCGTCGTTGCCCGAGCGCATCACGAGCCCCTGCATCAGCTGGTGGTTGGTGTACGTGCCGCCGGCGCCGAGGCCGACGGAACTCCCTTCCATGGAGGCATCAGCGGTGCTCGCGACGTACGTCTTGTCCAGATCGAGTTCGTCCAGCGCGACCAGCGACAGCAGGACCTTGATGGTGCTGGCGGGCCGGTAGCGGCCGTGCGGGTCCTTCGCGGCGAGGACCTGACCGGAATCGAGGTCGTAGAGCATCCACCCGGTGGCGGAGATGTCGGCCGGCAGCGGCGGGCTGCCGGGGGCGGTGATGATGCCGCAGCTCCCGAACGCGTCGCCGCCGACAGGTTTGTCCGGTACCGGAACCGGGGCGGGCGCCTGCTCGCCCGGGCGCGGCACCTCCGACAAGTCGATCGCCGGCGGCGGGGAGTCCCGGTGTGGGCACGCGTCGGTGTTCGGTGTGCTGAACGGGGGAGCGGTGGTGGGCTCCTGCACCGCCATGGCGAGCGCCGTCGCTGGAGCGACGCCGGCACCGAGGGCGAGTACGGAGGCTGTGGCGGTCAGGAGGATTCGCCGCCGAGTGGACTTCGGGAGTGCAGTCATGACGTCAGTCCAGGGTAGGGAAGCAGACCGGGCGTGTCGCTGTGAACACGATCACTATTGTCTCGCGCACCCTCGTGTAGCCGGTCCTGAAACGCGTTTTGCGCACTTGCCGCTGCCCCGAACCGGTCGGGAGCAGCGCCAAGTGCGCAAAACGGTGGTGCTGTGTGTGCTTACGAAAGCGTCACTTGCGGGCGAACAGCAGCGCGCGCTTGACTTCCTGGATCGCCTTCGTCACCTGGATGCCACGGGGGCACGCGTCGGTGCAGTTGAAGGTCGTGCGGCAGCGCCACACGCCGTCCTTGTCGTTCAGGATGTCGAGACGCTCGGCTGCGCCCTCGTCACGGCTGTCGAAGATGAAGCGGTGAGCGTTCACGATCGCGGCCGGGCCGAAGTAGGTGCCGTCGCTCCAGTACACCGGGCACGACGTGGTGCAGCACGCGCACAGGATGCACTTGGTGGTGTCGTCGAAGCGAGCACGGTCCGCCTGCGACTGGATGCGCTCACGGGTCGGCTCGTTGCCCGACGTGATGAGGAACGGCTTCACGGCGCGGAACGCGTCGAAGAAGGGCTCCATGTTGACCAGCAGATCCTTCTCGACCGGCAGGCCCTTGATGGGCTCGACGGTGATGGTGATCGGACGGCCGTCCTTGGGCAGCATGTCGCGCATCAGGACCTTGCAGGCCAGACGGTTGACGCCGTTGATCCGCATCGCGTCCGAACCGCACACGCCGTGTGCGCAGGAGCGACGGAACGTCAGCGTGCCGTCCAGGTAGCCCTTCACGTACAGCAGCAGGTTCAGCAGACGGTCGGTCGGCAGGGTGGGAACCTGGAAGCTCTCCCAGCGCTGACCCTCGCCGTCCTCCGGGTTGAACCGGGCGATCTTGAGGGTGACCATGACGGCGCCCTCGGGAACGGGCGGCAGCGCGGGTGCGTCCTTGTCCATGACAGGTGCGGACATCAGTACTTACGCTCCATCGGCTCGTAGCGGGTCTGGACAACCGGCTTGTAGTCCAGACGGATCGGCGAGATGAGGTCCGATCCCTCCTTGTACGCCATCGTGTGCTGCATGTACTCGGCGTCGTTGCGATCCGGGTAGTCCTCGCGGGCGTGGCCGCCGCGCGATTCCTTGCGGTTGAGCGCGCCGACGACCGTGACCTCGGCCATCTCGAGCAGGAAGCCCAGCTCGACGGCCTCGAGCAGGTCGCTGTTGTAGCGCTTGCCCTTGTCCTGGACCGTGATGTGGTTGTAGCGCTCCTTGAAGCCCTTGATGTCCTTCAGCGCCTGGGTCAGGGTCTCCTCGGTGCGGAACACCGACGCGTTGTTGTCCATCGACTGCTGCAGCTCGGTGCGGATGTCCGCGACGCGCTCGTGGCCGTGGTCGGACAGGATGACCTTCGAGCCACTTCTCGACCTTCTCGGCCGGGTTCTCGGGCAGCTCGACGAACTCGGAGTTCTCGGCGTGTGCGGCGGCGGCGATGCCGGCGCGGCGACCGAAGACGTTGATGTCGAGCAGCGAGTTGGTGCCCAGGCGGTTGGCGCCGTGCACCGAGACGCACGCGCACTCGCCGGCGGCGTACAGGCCGGGGACGTGGTCCTCGTTGTTGCGCAGCACCTCACCGTTGATCTTGGTGGGGATGCCGCCCATCACGTAGTGGCAGGTCGGGTAGACCGGCACGAGCTCGGTGACCGGGTCGACGCCCAGGTAGGTGCGGGCGAACTCGGTGATGTCGGGGAGCTTCTCCTCGAGCACGTCCTCGCCGAGGTGCGTGACGTCGATGTAGACGTAGTCCTTGTTCGGACCGGCACCGCGACCCTTCGAGCACCTCGAGCACCATCGAGCGGGCGACGATGTCACGCGGCGCGAGGTCCTTGATGGTGGGGGCGTAGCGCTCCATGAAGCGCTCGCCGTCGGCGTTGCGGAGGATGCCGCCCTCGCCGCGGACTGCCTCGGAGATGAGGATGCCGAGCCCGGCCAGTCCCGTCGGATGGAACTGGTGGAACTCCATGTCCTCGAGCGGCAGGCCCTTGCGGAAGATGATGCCCATGCCGTCACCGGTGAGGGTGTGCGCGTTGGACGTCGTCTTGTACATGCGGCCCGAGCCACCGGTGGCGAACACGATCGACTTCGCGTGGAAGACGTGGAGTTCGCCGGTCGCGAGCTCGTAGGCGATGACGCCGGTCGCGACGGGGCCCTCGGGGGTCTCGGTCAGCGCGATGTCGAGCGCGTAGAACTCGTTGAAGAACTCGACGTCGTGCTTGACGCAGTTCTGGTAGAGCGTCTGCAGGATCATGTGGCCGGTGCGGTCGGCGGCGTAGCACGCGCGGCGAACCGGTGCCTTGCCGTGATCGCGGGTGTGACCACCGAAACGACGCTGGTCGATCTTGCCCTCGGGGGTGCGGTTGAACGGAAGACCCATCTTCTCGAGGTCCAGCACCGCGTCGATGGCTTCCTTGGCCATGATCTCGACGGCGTCCTGGTCGGCGAGGTAGTCGCCGCCCTTGACGGTGTCGAAGGTGTGCCACTCCCAGTTGTCTTCCTCGACGTTGGCGAGTGCCGCGCACATACCGCCCTGGGCGGCACCGGTGTGGCTACGAGTGGGGTACAGCTTGGTCAGAACCGCGGTGCGGGCGCGGGGGCCGGCCTCGATGGCTGCGCGCATGCCAGCGCCACCGGCGCCGACGATGACGACGTCATAACGATGTTCCTGCATGAAGTCTCTGCTCCCCTAGCTCGCCGAGATGTTGGGGTCGAAGGTGAAGATGACGTAGGTGCCCAGGCCCATGATCAGGATCATCGACACGACCAGGATCGTGTTGAGCCAGAACCGGGTGGAGTCCTTACGCGAGTAGTCCGCGATGACCGTGCGCAGACCGTTACCACCGTGCAGCTGGGCGAGCCAGAGCATGGTGAGGTCCCAGAACTGCCAGAACGGGCTGGACCAGCGACCCGCGACGAACGCGAAGTTGATGCGGTGCACGCCGTTGTCGAGCATCAGCATGATGAACAGGTGGCCCAGGACGAGGATGATCAGCGCCAGGCCCGAGAAACGCATGAAGAGCCATGCGTAGAGCTCGAAGTTGTTCTTCGCCGGCCGACGCGGCGAGCGCGGGTTGTCCAGGCTGGCCGGGCGGTCGTACGTCTTGCCGAGAGACTTCGCTTCTGTCATGTCAGTGCCCCGCAAACATGTTGTAGAAGATGCGACCGGCGCCCGGATCATGACCACGAACCAGATCGCAATGATGATCCAGAGCATGAGGCGCTGGTACTGCGGGCCCTTCGACCAGAAGTCGACCAGCATCACGCGCAGGCCGTTGAGTGCGTGGTACAGCACCATGGCCACGAGTGCGAGTTCCATGAGTCCGACGACCGGGTTCTTGTAGGTCTCGATGACCCGGTCGTAGGTGTCCGGGTTGACGCGCACGAGCGCGGTGTCCAGGACATGGACGAAAAGGAAGAAGAATGTTGCGACGCCGGTGATCCGGTGTAGAACCCAGGACCACATGCCGGGGTCGCCCCGGTAAAGCGACCGGGTGCGCTCCTTCGCGGGAGCGGCTTCAGTCGTGCTGCTCATCGAGTGCTGTGCCTCCAACGTCTTTGGTGGGCGCGTCGAGCCTGCACAGCTTTTCGGATTTACCGCAGCTCGGGCTCGACGAGAACCTAAACCGACTTCTGTGAACTCTAAACCCAACCGAATCGGGGAACTAATTCCCTCTGTAGTTCGTACGGGACCGAAAATGCTTGTTAGGTTTGCCTTCCCATATGGGAAGGGTGTCGGGGAGTCGATCCTCTGCATCAATTCAGGGCGCATGGTCGGATCGGGACCTATGGCCCTGGTTGGCCGGAAATTGTTGCGCGACAACGTTCATCGGGCACATCGCTGGGCCTGCGGCTGTGTTTCGGGTACCCGTGAGAGCTGTGGCACTCACGGCTGATGATCATTTCGTGCCCGGATGCAATGTGGAAAATGTCTCATACGGTCTCGGCTGTGCGCGGAGTGCGTACTCGTCGGTAACTTCGTTTCCGGTGGTGGTGGCCGATTGACGGCGTTCACCTGCTGTGACGGGAGTGGCCAGATCCCGACGGCTGAGCCGGTGTCCCGCCGGACGCGGACACCGGTCGGTACACCCGATCGTCGTCCGGGATTCCGACACCCGGAACCCGCGTGACACGCATTCGACGGATTGCGCGGCTACCGTCGATCCATGACAGCACCGTTGGATCTCGAGTACCTCCGCCGGGCACCGAAGGTTCTGCTGCACGACCACCTCGACGGGGACTGCGCCCGGCCACCGTCGCCGATCTGGCCGCGCAGTGCGGGTACGCCGGACTGCCCGCCGACACCCCGGACGAACTGGCGCGGTGGTTCCGCGACGCCGCCGACAGCGGATCGCTCGAGCGGTACCTGGAGACGTTCGCGCACACCGTCGCGGTGATGCAGACCCCGGCCGGTCTGCGGCGGGTGGCTCGCGAGTGCGCGGAGGACCTCGCGGCCGACGGTGTCGTCTATGCCGAGGTGCGCTTCGCTCCGGAGCAGCATCTCGAGGCCGGTCTCGATCTGGACGAAGTGGTCGATCACGTCCTCGAAGGGTTCCGGGAGGGCGAGGCCGCGGCGCGCGAGGCCGGGCACGAGATCCGCATCGGCTGCCTGCTCACCGCGATGCGCCACGCCGCGCGGTCTCGGGAGATCGCCGAACTCGCCGTCCGGTTCCGCGATCGCGGCGTGGTCGGATTCGACATCGCCGGCGCCGAGGCCGGGTATCCGCCGAGTCGCCACCTCGACGCTTTCGAGTACATGCGGAACTGCAACGCGCATTTCACGATCCACGCCGGCGAGGCGTTCGGACTGCCGTCGATCCACGAGGCCATCGCGTTCTGCGGTACCGATCGGCTGGGGCACGGGGTGCGGATCACCGACGACATCACCGTCGGCACCGACGGCGACGTCACGCTCGGCCTGCTCGCGAACTACGTGCGGGACAAGCGGATTCCACTCGAACTGTGCCCCAGCTCGAATGTGCAGACCGGCGCGGTCGCGAACCTCGAGGAGCATCCGTTCGACCTCCTCGCCCGCCAGCGGTTCCGGGTCACCGTCAACACCGACAACCGCCTGATGAGCGACACCACGATGAGCCGCGAGATGCTGGCGCTCGTCAACACCTTCGGATATGGCTGGAGCGACCTCGAGCGCTTCACCATCAACGCGATGAAGTCGGCGTTCATCCCGTTCGATCAGCGGCTCGCGCTGATCGACGACGTCATCAAGCCCGGCTACGCGGTCCTGATCGGCTGACCTACTCGGGTCGCAGCCGTGCCTCGAACTCGGCCTCGAGCGCCCGCCACGTGTCGGCCTCCGCCTGGAAGGGCGGGTTCGGCGTCATGCGGCCGGGGGTGGGCTCGATGATGTACGAGACGTACCAGCCGAGGGGAGTCGACGACGCCAGCGCGGCGTCGGTGGCGTCGTCCTTCGCGAAGTCCGCTGCATCGGTGAACAATTCGACGGCCAACTCCAGCTGGTCGGCGTCGACGGCGTCGGGTCCCTCGGCGAGATCGTCGGCCAGTCCGGGCAGGACGTAGACGTTCTCGTCGGTGACCTCGATGTCGAGGGAGCCGTCGACGGCCGCGTTCTGCACCTGCTCGTACGTGCTGACCCGGGCCAGGTCGTGGTCGTGGTTGTCGGCGAGGTAGCGCGCGAGTGCGCGTTCGGAGCCGAACACCGAGATCCTGCCACCGCGCCCGAGGAACACGGCGTGCTCGTCGAGGTAGCAGCGCAGCGAGTAGTACGTGGTCTCCGACGTGATGATCTTGATCGGGTCGATCCCGACGCCTGTCCAGAAGGTCTCCTCCTGGTCCTCCTCTTCCGGCTCCTCGTCGGTGCCGAACTCCTCGTAGTCCTCGTCGAAGTCCTCATCGGACTCGGCGTCGTCGTCGGCGTCCACGACGTTCTCCTCGGCGGCGAGGATCTCGGCCTCGGCGACGGAGAGGGCTTCCGCGTCGACGTCGGGCGTCGCCACGATCGAGTCGACGGCGTCGATGACGGCATCCCAGTCCTCGGCGACGGCAGTGCCGATGCGGTCCCACAGGGCTTCACCGTCGCGGCCGACGAACTGGCCCACGCCGCCGCGCAGGTAGCCGAGCTCGGGGTGGTTCGCGAAGAACTTCACCACCGGTTCGAGATCGCAGACCTCGCCGATGTTGCGCACCATGTCGAGGGTGCTCTCGAGCTCCGTGAGGGCGAGTGCCTCCGGGTCGCCGGCGGCGAGCTCGGGGACGCCGACCAGGTCGAACGTGAAGTTCTCCTCCGGCTCGAGCTCCGGCGCGGCCAGCTTGGAGACGACGGGCCAGGCCGGATGGTCGACCAGGTCGTTGTCGTTGTCGGTGCGAATGAACGCCGCGAGCGCGGCGACCGAGGCGAACCCGTACAGGTCCTCCTCGTGGCCGAGGAACGCCTCCACTCGTCGTCGCCCTCGCGCCAACGCGGGGCCCACAGCGTGACGAGGTCGCCTCGGGTCAGACCGAGTTCGATCGGGACGATGTCTCCAGCCATGGCCGGAAGCCTAGCCACGTCGGGGCCAAAGTTATAGCCGGACACCGATCAGCTCGCGCCGTATGTGTCGAACAACGCTCCCGTGATCCGATTCCGTTCGTCGGCGGCCGCCGCCGCCGCCCGATGCGCGGTCTCGGAGATCGTGCGCGCCAGCACGCGGGCATCGAGATCGTGGAGCGAATCGCTGAGCCACAGTCCGATCGGGCCGCCGTTGCCGTCGACCTCCACACGCACACGGCCGTCCTCGCTCACGGCCTCCGCCCGGATCGCGTGCAGCGAGCCCAGCGCGTCGTCGAGCAGGTTCAGTTGCGCCGTCGCGCGCTCCACGAGCGCGTCCATCTCGTTCGCACTCATACGACACGCATCCAGCTGGTGGGCGCCTCGAGGTTCTCGTCGGTGGCCTGCTCGGCGGCCGCGATGTCGTCGCGGGTCGGCAGCCCCAGCCGGTCGAGCACGTCGCGGGGGACGCCCTCGCGGGCGAGTTCGTCGCGACGGCGGGCGCCGGCTTCCCGGCCGGCCTCGCGGCACAGCCGGAGGATTTCCTGCGCCAGGTGGTCGCCGCCGTAGCGCAGCTCGCTGCGGTCGATGCGGATGTCGACCGGTAGCCCGGTCTCGGTGGTGCGGACCGCGACGGTGCGGGCCCGGTTGATCGCGGACGCCACGGTGGCGGGCGGCGGGAACGGTTCGGTCGTCATGATTCTCCGATCACTCGGTGGGGCGGTAGAAGCCGTAGAAGCCCATGCCGCTGTTGCTGGTTCGAATGGCACTGACGCTGACGGGATCCCCGGCCTCGACCATCTGGCCGTTGCCGATCACCATCGCGACGTGTCCGTCCCACACGGCGAGGTCGCCGGGCATGAGGTTCTCCTGGTCGACCGGCGTGCCGATGTTCTGCTCCTGCGCGAGGCGCGGCAGCTCCACTCCGGCTTCGCCGTACGCCCACTGCGTCAACCCGCTGCAGTCCAGGCCCTGGCCCGGGGAGGTGCCGCCCCACTCGTACGGCACACCCTGCTGCGTGAGTGCGTTGCGAACGGCGTCGGCGGCCTCCACGTTGGGCGCGACGGCGGTGCTGCCGTCGGGCAGCACGATCTCGACTCCGCTGCCGCCGAAGCGCGGATCGTACGAGCTCGAGCCGGCGGCGCTCCCGGCCTCGACCGACGCGCGGCCGGAACCGGAGTCGTACGACGCCGTGCGGGCGGACGATGCTCCGCCGAACGACGACATCGTCGACCCGGTGGAGGAGCCGGCGAACGCCGATACGAAGCGGTTCGCGGCGTCGGCCTGTGGCGTGACCGGAGACGGCGCGGCGGCGGCCGCGGTGGTGGGAGCGGGCGCGCTCACCGACGCGGCGACGGTGCGGGCGTCGGTGGGGACGGGATCCGGTGCGGTGAGCTCGACCATCTTCGCGGTGTGGGCGGCCAGCTCGCCGCGCACCCTCTCGACGACGGCGAGCGCCCGGCCGAGGTGTTCGACCGCGGCGCCGATCAGCATCGTCACCCCGGCGGGAGTCCCCAGGACTGGGAGCGCGGAGGACGCGATCGAGAGGAAGGAATGCAGGATTTCCTGCAGCTCGGCCGTCCCGGCCCGCACGGTCTCCGATGCGGCCTCGACGACGACCGCGATCTCTCGGCCGCGGTCGGACAGCTGCACCGATGCGGTCTGGGTGGCCTCGGCCTTGTCGATCGCGGCGTCGGCGGCGACACCGGTCCACACCCCGCCCAGATCGCTGATCCCGATCCGGCCGAGTGCGTGCACGGCGTCGATCGCGTCGGATGCCGCACGCATCGCGTCCGCGGGTGATCCGCCGGGCAGGGCGCCGGTGCCGAAGGCCCCGAGCAGGTCGACGACCGGGCGGGCGAGCACCTCGATCACGACGCCACCCCCGTTGCGCCCAGCGCGGCGCTGGTGCCCGCGTCGGTGGTGTCGTACGCCGCCGCGGTGGTGAGCGCGGCGTCACTCATCGACGCCCAGGCCGACGCGAGCCGATCGAGCTGCGCCGCGTGTGCGGCTTGCGCGCCGCCGAAGGCCGCCACGAAATCGCCGCCGATCAGTCCGAACACCGGGCCGAGCAGCGCCGGTCCGGCCGCCGCGGCCCCCGCCCCTGCCGATTCCGCCTGCGTGGCCAGCGTCGCAGCGGTGGCGCCGAACGCAGCGATTCCTGCCGTGGTCGCCGAGAATTCAGTCATCGCATCCCCCATCGAAACTGTTCGTCGCAGTGTTCGACGCAGCGGACCCCGATTCGGTTCCATCCGGATTCGGCCGTTTCCGGGGGTGGGGTCGGTCCAACTATCCTTTTCAGTCATGGAAACGCAGGTGGTCGACCATCCTCTGGCAGCAGCACTCCTGACGAGGATGCGGGACGAGCGCAGCGACAATGCCACGTTTCGTTCCGCGCTGCGGCAGCTCACCCAGATGCTGATCTACGAGGCAATCCGTGACGCGCCGACCGCAGAGTTCGAGGTCAAGACGCCGGTTGCCGTCACGACGGGCGTCCGTCTGGCGCAGCCGCCGTTGCTGGTACCGGTCCTGCGGGCCGGGCTCGGCATGATCGAGCAGGCCAGCTCGCTGATCCCGCAGTCGCAGGTCGGTTTCGTCGGCATGGCCCGCGACGAGGAGACGCACCAGCCGGTGCCGTACCTCGAGTCGCTGCCGGCCGACCTGTCCGGCATACCGGTGTACGTGCTCGACCCGATGCTCGCGACCGGCGGCTCGATGGTCCACACGATCGACCTGCTCGTCGCCCGCGGCGCCACCGACATCACCGCGGTGTGCGTCGTCGCCGCCCCGCAGGGCGTCGAGGCGCTCGCGAACTCCGGTCTCCCGGTGCGTCTGATCACCGCGACGGTCGACGAGGGTCTCGACGAGAACGCGTTCATCGTGCCGGGCCTCGGCGACGCCGGCGACCGCCAGTTCGGTCCGCGCTAGAGGTCGCTAGAGGTTCTGCGCGAACGTCTGCACGTCGTCCAGGCGCGTTCGCGCCGCGGCTCGTGCGGTCGGTAGCGCCGCGCGTCCGGGCACCGGTTCGACCGCCTCGAAGTAGCGCTTGAGCTTCGGTTCGGTGCCCGACGGTCGGACGGTGACCTGGAGTCCAGGGCCGGTGAAGGCCACCGCGTCCGTGCGCAGCGGGCCCCGCACCGCGGCGAGATCGGTGGTTTCGACGGCGATACCGGCGATCTCGCTCGGCGGCGCGGCGCGCAGGCGGTCCATCGTGCGAGCGATCTCGTCCAGGTCGTCGAAGCGCCGGGACACCTGGCCGGTGAGGTGGACCCCGAACTCGACCGCGAGGTCGTCGAGCGCGTCCTGAAGCGTCCGTCCGGCGCCCGCGAGATCGGCCACGAGGTCGGCGACCAGGACGGCGGCCGAGATGCCGTCCTTGTCGCGCACGACGTCCGGGTCGACGCAGTGCCCGACGGCCTCCTCGTACGCGTAGACGAGACCGGCACCGGCGCGGACCAACCATTTGAATCCGGTGAGCGTGCGGGTGGACCGCTGACCGCGCGCGTCCGCGATGCGCCCCAGCAGCGTCGACGAGACGATCGTCGTCGCGGCCAGTGCGCCCTCGGGTGCGTGCGCGAGGATCCGGTCGCCGAGCAGTGCGCCGGTCTCGTCACCGGTGAGCATCCGCCAGCCGTCGGGGCCGGGAATGCCGACGGCGCAGCGGTCCGCGTCCGGGTCGAGTGCGATGGCGACGTCGGCGCCGACGGATTCGGCGAGGGCCAGCACCTGGTCGGTCGCCCCGGGCTCCTCGGGGTTCGGGAAGGTGACCGTCGGGAAGTTCGGGTCGGGATCGAATTGCGTTGCCACGGTGTAGATGTCGGTGAACCCTGCGGCGCGTAGCGCGGCGGTCGCGACGTCGCCGCCGACGCCGTGCAAGGGGGTGAGGGCGATCCGGACGTCGCGCCGGGTGCCGTAGGGCAGCGTCGCGACCCGGTCGAGGTACGCCGTCACCAGGGCGGCGTCGGCCGGGGCGACGGGACTGCGCCGGATCTGCCCCACGCGGGCGATCGCGTCCTCGATCTCACGGTCGGCCGGTGCGGCGAGCGGGGCGCCGCCGTGCACGTACACCTTGTAGCCGTTGTCGGCGGGCGGGTTGTGCGACGCCGTGATCTGGACCCGGCGACCGCGCCGAGTCGACGCACCGCGAACGCGACGAGGGGAGTGGGCAGCGGCCGCGGCAGCAGCACGACGTCGAAGCCGTCCGCCGCCAGCACCTCGGCGGCGGCGCGGGCGAACTCCGCCGAGCCGTGCCGGGCGTCGCGGCCCACGACCACGACACCTCCGCCGAGGCACTTGTCGCGCAGCCACGCGGCGAGCCCGGCGGTGGTTCGTTCGACGACGCCGACGTTCATGCAGTCGGGCCCGTCGCCGACCGGTCCGCGTAGGCCGGCGGTGCCGAAGCGGAGCGTCACAACCGGGCCAGGAGGTTGCGCAGCGACTCGCCCATGCGGGCGGCGGACGCCTGTCCCGCCGCGAGGACTTCCGCGTGGTCGAGGTGTTCGCCGGTGATGCCGGCCGCGAGGTTCGTCACCAGCGAGATGCCGAGCACGTCGGCGCCGAGCGCCCGGGCCGCGATGGTCTCGTGCACCGTCGACATCCCGACGAGGTCGGCGCCGATCGTGCGCAGCATGCGGATCTCCGCGGGCGTCTCGTAGTGCGGGCCGGGCAGACCGGCGTACACGCCCTCGGTCAGCGACGGGTCGATCTCGCGGGCCAGCGCACGCAGGCGCGGGCTGTAGGCGTCGACCAGGTCGACGAACTGCGCGCCGACGAGCGGGGAGCGCGCGGTGAGGTTGAGATGATCGCTGATGAGGACGGGCTGGCCGACGCTCATGCCGTCCCGGATGCCGCCGGCCGCGTTGGTGAGGATCACGGTCTGCGCGCCGGCCGCGATCGCGGTCCGCACCGGGTGCACCACTCGTGCCAGGTCGTGGCCCTCGTACGCGTGCGCCCGACCGAGCAGCACCAGTACGTGGGCGTCGCCCACCAGTACCGATCGAACGGTCCCGGCGTGGCCCACCGCGGAGGGTGTTGCGAAGCCGGGCAGGTCGGCCATCGGCACGACCGTGGCCGGCTCGCCGAGCGCGTCGGCGGCGGCCTGCCAGCCGGACCCGAGGACGACGGCCGCGGAGTGTTTCGGGATTCCGGTGCGGTCGGCGAGGACGTCGGCGGCCTGCTGCTCGAGTGTGCCCATGAACGGACACAGTAGTGGCGGCACGCGATGTTACTCGCGGGTAGTATCGCGCCCATGCCATACCTGAATCGTCAAGGCGACGTCTTCGTCCTGTACCTCGGCAACGAGGGTGAGACGGACAACGAGAATCGGTTCCACCCCGACTGGATCGACGCGACGCACGCGTTGCTCGACGAGGTCGAGGCGCACGAGGGACCCGCGGCCCTGGTCACGACCGCGACCGGGAAGTTCTACACCAACGGTCTCGACACCGACTGGATCTTCGGCAACCTCGACAAGCTCACCGGCTACCTGGACCGGGTCCACACGATCTACACGCGCCTGCTGACGTTCCCGATGGCGACGATCGCGGCCGTGCAGGGGCACGCGTTCGGCGCCGGCGCGATGCTGGCCAGCGCGCACGACTTCCGCGTGATGCGCAGCGACCGCGGCTACTACTGCCTGCCCGAGGTTAACCTGAACATGCCGTTCACGCTGGGCATGTCCGCGCTGCTGACGTCCCGGCTGCCGCGCCAGGCGGCGGTCGAGGCGATGACGACGGGTCGTCGCTACGGCGGCGGCGATGCGCTCGGGGCCGGGATCGTCGACGACGCCGTCGAGGGCGATCTGGTGCTCGGTGCGGCCGTGGCCCGCGCGTCGGCACTGGTCTCGACCCACGGCGCGAACCTGTCGGGCATCAAGCGGGGGATCCACCGCGACACGCTCGACGCGTTGGGCACCAAGACCGACGAGAGCAACTTCAAGTTCGGTTGACCGGGACCGGGCCGGTAGGAGTGAGAGACTGGGGATTGTGAGGTCAGGATCCCCGGCGGCATCTCCGTCGGCTTCGGTGTCGGATGTCGTGTCGGCGGCGCGATCCGATTTGATTGCGCTGTCGCACGCCGTCCACGCCCACGCGGAACTCGCGTTCGACGAGCATCGCAGCGCCGCCGACGTGGTCGAGGTCCTGCGCGGACACGGTTTCGAGGTGCAGACCGGTGTCGCGGATCTGCCCACAGCGTTCGACGCCCGCTTCGGCAGCGGCGAACTCGTCGTCGGAATCCTCGCCGAGTACGACGCGCTGCCCGAGATCGGGCATGCGTGCGGGCACAACATCATTGCCGCGTCCGCGGTCGGTGCCGGACTCGCCCTCGCTCCGCTGGCGGACGCGCTGGGGATCACCGTCCGGGTCATCGGCACCCCGGCGGAGGAGACCGGTGGCGGCAAGGTCCTGATGCTCGAGCGTGGCGTCTTCGACGACGTGGCAACTGCATTGATGGTGCATCCGGGGCCGTTCGACATCGTGGGAGCGACGTCCCTCGCGCTCGCGGACATCGCGATCACGTTCACCGGCCGGGAGGCACACGCCTCGGCGGCACCGGAGTTCGGGCGCAATGCCGCCGACGCGGTCACCGTCGCGCAGGTGGGACTGGCACTGCTGCGTCAGCACCTCGCGCCCGGACAGCAGTTGCACGGCATCGTCAGCGACGGCGGGACGGCGCCGAACATCATCCCGGCCCGCGCCGAGATGCTGTACTACCTGCGCGCGCAGACCGCCGAGTCGCTCGACGAACTGGCCGCCCGCGCCGAGGCGTGTTTCGCGGCGGGGGCGCTGGCGACCGGATGCACGCACGCCGTGCGCACGGTGTCGCCGACCTACACGGAGTTGCGGCCGGATCCGTGGCTCGTCGACGTGTTCCGCGAGGAGGTCGTCGACCTCGGCCGCACGCCGCTGCCGGTGGAACTGGAAACGTCTCGCCCGCTGGGCAGTACGGACATGGGCAACGTGACGCACGTCGTTCCGGGCATCCACCCGGTTGTCGGCCTCGATTCCGGCGGGGCGGTGACCCACCAACCGGAGTTCGCCGCCGCGGCGATCGCCGAGTCTGCCGACCAGGCCGTGATCGACGGTGCGACGGCCCTGGCGCGCACCGCGATCCGCGCCGCCCTCGATCCCGATCAGAGGGCGCGGTTGCTCGAGGGGGTGGTGCGGCGGTGAACGAGGACATCGAGAAGTGGCTCGCCGAGAACGCGATGGAGCTGTCGCGGTGGCGGCGGCACTTCCACGCGAATCCGGAACTGGCCCGGCACGAATTCTCGACCACGGCGTTCGTCGCCAGTCATCTGTCGGCGGCCGGCATGTCGCCACTGCTGCTGCCGGGCGGCACGGGCGTCGTGTGCGACATCGGTCCCGGTGGCATGCGGATCGCTCTGCGCGGCGACATGGACGCGCTGCCGATGCAGGAGGCGACCGGTGTGCCCTATGCGTCGACGGTGCCCGGTGTCGCGCACGCGTGTGGACACGACGCGCACACCGCGATCCTTCTCGGCACCGCGCTCGCGTTGAACTCGTTGCCGCAGTTGCCGATCGGTGTGCGATTCATCTTCCAGCCCGCCGAGGAGGTGATGCCGGGCGGTGCCATCGACGTCGTCTCCGCGGGCGGGATGCAGGGGGTCTCGCGAATCTTCGCACTGCACTGCGACCCGCGCCTCGAGGCCGGACGGGTCGGGGTGCGCGTGGGGGCGATCACGTCGGCCGCGGACACAGTCGAACTCGTGCTCGACTCGCCGGGCGGGCACACGTCCAGGCCGCACCTGACGACCGATCTGGTGTACGCGATCGGAACCGTCATCACCGGGCTGCCCGGAATGCTCAGCCGCCGCATCGACCCGCGCAGCGGCACGGTGATGGTGTGGGGCGCGGTGAGCGCGGGGCAGGCGCCCAACGCGATCCCGCGCAGCGGCATCCTCACCGGTACCGTCCGCACCGGCGATCACGACACCTGGGCGCTGCTCGAGCCGACCGTCCGCGAGATCGTGCACGGGCTGCTCGCGCCGACCGGCGTGCGCTACGAACTCAACTACCGCCGCGGTGTGCCGCCCGTCGTCAACGACGAGGTGTCCGCACGGATGCTCGAGGACGCGGTCCGGGCGATCGGTCCGGACGCGCTCGCGGACACCCCGCAGTCCGGCGGTGGCGAGGACTTCTCGTGGTACCTCGAGGAGGCGCCGGGCGCGATGGCGCGGCTGGGCGTGTGGTCCGGGCACGGCCCGCAGCTGGACATCCACCAGCCGACGTTCGACCTGGACGAGCGGGCCCTCACGACGGGCATCCGGGTGCTGACCAATCTGGTGTTGCAGACCTGAGCGGCCGTCGGGTCGGTTACGGGGTGCCCGGCCCCACGTTGCGGCTGTTGCGGGTGCGCAGGTTGCGGACGTAGTCGGCGGGTGCCCCCGCGATCTCGGCGGCCTCGGCGATCACTCCGAGGTAGCGGGCGGACGGCAGTCCGCCCTCGTACGCGTCGAGCACGTACAGCCAGGCCAGGACCGGGCCGCCGTCGGCGGTGTCGACGCGCAGCCGGATCTTGCGGTGCAAGCCCAGCTCGGAGCCTTCCCAGCGGTCCAGGCGCTCCTCGTCCTCGGCCGGGACGTCGTAGAGCACCACGAACACCTTGGCGTCCGGATCGTCCTGATCCTCGACGACGGTGGCCAGCGCGCCCTCCCAGCCGATGTCGTCGCCGCTGAACGTCAGCCGCCAGCCGGGGAGCCAGCCGGTGCCCGCCATCGGCGAGTGCGGGCAGCGTTCGAGCATCTGTTCCGGGTGCATGTTGGACCCGTACGCGGCGTAGATCGGCACGCGAAAAGCCTAATCGGTGTCGCGCGTGCTCGGGTAACGACCGGACCGTCCGGCGCAGCGACGTGCGCGTTCGGCGCCCCGCGGCCCGCCGGCAGGGGTCACTGCCAGCGTGTTCCCGCTCACTGGAATAGCGTTGTACCCGGGCCTGCCGGAGATCCCGGTCGGCGCGGCGAGCTTGGAGGACGCATGACCCGGATCGTGATCATCGGTGGTGGACCCGCAGGATACGAAGCAGCCCTGGTGGCTGCACAGCACGGGGCGTCGGTGTCACTGGTCGACTCGGACGGCGTCGGCGGTGCCTGCGCGCTGTTCGACTGCGTCCCGTCGAAGACCTTCATCGCGTCCACCGGCATCCGCACCGACATGCGCCGCGCCACCGATCTGGGCATCTCGCTCGATCCGTCGAGTGCCACCATCTCGCTGCCGCAGATCAACTCCCGCGTCAAGAACCTCGCGCAGGTCCAGTCCTCCGACATCCGCGCCCGCCTCCAGAGCGTCGGTGTGACGCTGCTGTCGGGTCGGGCCGAGCTGATCGACCCGCAGATCGGCATGGCGTCCCACCAGGTCCGCGCCACCCTCGCCACGGGCGAGGAGAAGACGCTCCAGGCCGACGTCGTCCTCATCGCCACCGGTGCCAGCCCGCGCGTGCTGCCGGGTGCCCAGCCGGACGGCGAGCGCATCCTCACGTGGCGTGAGCTGTACGACCTCGAGGAGCTGCCCACGCACCTCGTGGTGGTCGGTTCGGGTGTCACCGGCGCCGAGTTCGTCTCCGCGTACACCGAGATGGGCGTCAAGGTCACGCTCGTGTCCAGCCGTGACCGCGTGATGCCGCACGAGGACGCCGACGCGGCCCTCGTCCTCGAGGACGTGCTCGCCGAGCGCGGCGTGACGCTGGTCAAGCACGCGCGTGCCGACGCCGTCGAGCGCACCGAGGACGGCGGGGTCGTCGTGAAGCTCTCGGACGGCCGCACTGTGTACGGCAGCCACGCGCTCATGGCAGTCGGCTCCACGCCCAACACCGAGGGGCTCGGCCTCGAGAAGGTTGGCATCGAGCTCGACAAGGGCGGGTACCTGCGCGTCGACCGGGTGTCGCGGACCTCGGTCGCGGGCATCTACGCCGCCGGCGACTGCACCGGCCTGCTGCCGCTGGCCTCGGTCGCCGCGATGCAGGGCCGGATCGCGATGTACCACGCGCTCGGCGAGGGCGTCAGCCCGATCAAGCTCAAGACGGTCGCGTCCGCGGTGTTCACGCGCCCGGAGATCGCCAACGTCGGTGTGAGCCAGGCCGCGATCGACAACGGCGAGGTGCCGGCCCGCACGGTCATGCTGCCGCTCAACACCAACCCACGCGCCAAGATGTCGGGTCTGCGTCGCGGCTTCGTGAAGATCTTCTGCCGTCCGGCAACCGGTGTGGTCATCGGCGGTGTGGTGGTCGCGGCCACCGCATCGGAGCTGATCCTGCCGATCGCGATCGCGGTGCAGAACAACCTCACGGTCAACGACCTGGCGCAGACCTTCTCGGTGTACCCGTCGCTGTCGGGGTCGATCACCGAGGCGTCGCGTCAGCTGATGCGCCACGACGACCTCGACTGATCTCGACATGTGAGACGGTGATTTCACATCGTGGCGGGCGTTGTGGAATGATGCGATAGGTCGGTCGAGAACCATCGGCCCACCAACTTCGCTCTCCGCCCCGAGGATCCGGGACGACCTGGGTGTTTCTGCCTTCGTCCTTCGCCGTCGTGCGTGACGGCAGTACCTCGACCACGGAGCCGCCTCCATGTCACTCGATTCGTCGTCGCTCGATTCGTCCCTCCAGTTGTCGTCGCGGATGGCCGGCCTGCGCAGTTCGGCCATCCGCGACCTGCTGACCCTCACCGCACGCCCCGAGGTCATCAGCCTGGCCGGTGGATTGCCGGCCACGGAACTCGTTCCGCGTGAACGCATCACGCAGGCCGCGCAGCGGGCCCTCGCCGATCCGCGTTCGGTGCAGTACGGCGAGACGTCCGGGTGGGCGCCGCTGCGTGAGGTCGTCGCCGCCCGCGAGAGCGAGAAGGTGGGACGCCGGATCGACCCGGCCGAGGTCGTCGTCACCCACGGATCGCAGCAGGCGCTGAGCCTGCTCGCGCAGGTCCTGCTCGACCCGGGCGACACCGTCGTGGTGGAGGAACCCGGCTACACCGGCGCGCTGCAGGTCTTCCGGACCGCGCAGGCCACGCTGGCGCCCGTCGCGCTCGACGCGGACGGCATGGTCACCGAGGACCTCGAGCGGTCACTGCGAGAAGGACTGCGGCCCAAGGTCGTCCACACGGTCAGCAACTTCCACAACCCGCGCGGCGTCGTGCTCTCCGCGTCGCGTCGGGCGCACCTCGCAGCTCTCGCGGACCGGTACGGATTCTGGATCATCGAGGACGATCCGTACGGCGAGCTGTGGTTCGACGCACCGGCCCCCGCACCCGTTGCGGCGCATTCGGATCGGGTGCTGCGCTTGTCGAGCGGATCCAAGACGCTGGCCCCCGCGCTGCGCATCGGCTGGCTGCACGGCGATCGCCGCGTGTGCGAGGCCGTCGAACTCCTCAAGCAAGGCGCGGACCTGTGCGGGTCCTCGCTGACACAGCAGATCGCGACCGAACTGCTCGATGACAGCGCGTGGTTGGGCGCGCACCTGACAACCGTCCGCGGGGCCTATGCGGCGCGGGCCGGCGCGCTGGTCGACGCACTCGACACCGCTTTCGGGGACCGCATCTCGCACGCCACGGTGCACGGCGGCATGTTCTGCTGGATCGAGTTCGCCGACGGCGTCGACACGACCGCCCTGCTCGAGACCGCCGTCGAGCACGACGTCGCGTACGTGCCGGGAGGCGCGTTCGGGTCGCAAGCACCCACCCGCATGCGGCGCGCCTGTGCTTCGCGACGTACGACGGGGCGGTGCTGGCCGAGGGCGTCGACCGGCTCCGCAAGGCGTACGACTCGTACGGTCCCCGCCGGGAAGCCGTCGCGCGCTGAGGTCGATTCGTACGAACCCTCGCGTTTTGTACAAACTCTCATGCTTCGTACAAAGCCGATCGTGTGGCGGGCACTCGACCCCACCGCAACCTGCGACGTTGTCGGTGGCTGCTCGTACCCTCCCCGGCATGATGACGACAGTGCCGTTCGGGGAGGCGCGAGCACAGTTGCGTGAACTGCTCTGCCGAGCGGAGTACGGGCGAGAACGGATCACCATCACGCGGCACGGGGCACCGGCTGCGGCATTGGTGTCGGTCGAGGATCTGCGGGCGCTGGAGGCGCTCGAGGTGCCCGAGGCGTCCGACGGGGCGTGCGGGGATCGCAGCCTGCGGTGTTGAGCGAATCCGTCGTGATCGGTGCGACGGTCGCGGCGGTGTGGAGTGTCCTGACCGTCTCCCGGTGGCGTTCCGGGTGGTGGTCTTCACTGCTGCTCGACGCGTATTGCGGCGGCGAGGTGCTGGTCGATTGGGACGAGCGAGCCGGCCGCGTGATCGAGTGCACCGACGGCGAGTCGATCACGATCCAGTTCGGCGGTGCGGCGGAGTTCGCCCCGCTGGTGGTGCACATCGAACTCGTCCCGGCCCGCCGGTCGGCGAATCCGTCGAGGTGCGGATTCGCCAGGACGGTCCGGGGCCGGGCGCCGACTACTGGCGCGAACGCCTTGACGCATGGAAGCGCTACGCAGAGGCGTTGTCGTCGTCCTCGTCGATCCAGCCGTAGGTCCGCTCGACGGCGCGGTTCCAGCCGGCGTAGAGGCGCTCACGCTCGGACTCGTCCATCTTCGGCTCCCAAGTCTTGTCCTCGGCCCAGTTCTCGCGAATGTCGTTCTCGCTCTTCCAGAACCCGACGGCCAGGCCCGCCGCGTACGCGGCGCCGAGCGCGGTGGTCTCGTTGACCACCGGGCGCGTGACGGGGACGTCGAGGATGTCCGACTGGAACTGCATGAGCGTCTCGTTGACGACCATGCCGCCGTCCACCTTGAGGGAACTCAGTTCGACGCCGGAATCGGCGCGCATCGCCTCGATGACCTCGCGAGTCTGGTAGGCGGTGGCCTCGAGGGCGGCCCGGGCGAGATGGCCCTTGTTCACGAACCGGGTCAGGCCGGCGATCACGCCGCGGGCGTCGGGTCGCCACCGCGGCGCGAACAGCCCCGAGAACGCCGGCACGAAGTACGCGCCGCCGTTGTCGTCGACGGTCTTCGCGAGGGGTTCGATGTCCTTGGCCGACTGGATGATTCCGAGGTTGTCGCGCAGCCACTGCACGAGCGACCCGGTGACCGCGACGGAACCCTCGAGGGCGTACACGGCGGGCTTGTCGCCGAGCTTGTAACAGACGGTCGTGAGCAGTCCGTGTTCGCTGTGGACCGGCGTCGTCCCGGTGTTGAGCAACAAGAAGTTTCCGGTGCCGTAGGTGTTCTTGGCCTCGCCCTCCGACAGGCACGCCTGCCCGAACGTCGCGGCCTGCTGGTCGCCGAGGATTCCGGCGATGGGAACGCCGGCGGAGATCCCGGGCAGGGCCAGTTCGCCGTAGACCTCGGAGGAGCTGCGGATCTCCGGCAGCATCGACACCGGGATACCGATCGCCGCGCAGATGTCGTGATCCCATTCGAGCGTCTCGATGTTCATCAGCAGCGTGCGCGACGCGTTGGTGACGTCGGTGATGTGCTGGCCGCCGGTGAGATTCCAGATGATCCACGAGTCGATGGTTCCGAAGCAGAGCTCGCCCGCCTCCGCGCGCTCCCGGGCGCCGTCGACGTTGTCGAGGATCCACCGGACCTTGGGGCCCGAGAAGTACGTCGACAGCGGCAGACCGGTGGTGGCGCGGAATCGTTCGGGTCCCTCGGCGCCGCCGATCTCGGTGCAGAGGCGGTCGGTGCGGGTGTCCTGCCACACGATCGCGTTGTAGACGGGCTTGCCGGTTTCGCGGTCCCACACGACGGTCGTCTCACGCTGATTCGTGATGCCGATCGCGGCGATGTCCTGCGCCGTGAGATTCGTCTTGGCGAGGACACTGCCGACCATCTCGCGGGTGTTGCTCCACAACTGTTCGGGATCGTGCTCCACCCAGCCCGGCTTCGGGAAGATCTGGTCGTGTTCCTTCTGCGCAACGCCGACGACCCGACCGTGGTGGTCGAAGATCATGCATCGGCTCGAGGTGGTTCCCTGGTCGATGGCGGCGATGTACTTGGTCACGGTCGTCCTTGTCTCTCGGGCAGTATGCGGACGAAGCTACTAGCCTGAGAGCAGATTCGCCGACAACCACGGGAGACCGCGTTGGACAAGCAGCCTGGTGTGCAGTATCTGGGCCCGCGACAGCGGGAGCAGGCTTGGGAGAAGTTGGGATCCGAGCAATTCGACGTGGTGGTGGTGGGTGGCGGCGTCGTCGGGGCGGGCGCCGCGCTCGATGCCGCGACCCGCGGGCTGAAGGTGGCGCTCGTCGAGGCACGTGATTTCGCGTCCGGCACGTCGTCGCGGTCGTCGAAGATGTTCCACGGCGGGCTGCGCTATCTCGAACAGCTCGAGTTCGGTCTGGTCGCGGAGGCGCTGCACGAGCGCGAGCTGTCGATGTCCACGCTCGCCCCGCACCTCGTCAAACCGTTGAAGTTCCTCTTCCCGCTGACGCACCGGGTGTGGGAGCGCCCGTACATGGCCGCGGGATTCCTCCTGTACGACCGGATGGGCGGTTCGAAGTCCGTTCCGGCACAGAAACATCTGACCCGCGCGGGTGCGCTGCGGATGGCGCCCGGGCTCAAGCGCAACGCGTTGATCGGCGGAATTCGCTACTTCGACACCGTCGTCGACGACGCGCGCCACACGATGACAGTCGCGCGCACCGCCGCCCACTACGGCGCGGTCGTGCGCACGTCCACACAGGTGGTGGGTTTCCTCCGGGAGGCCGACCGGGTGTCGGGTGTTCGCGTGCGGGATTCGGAGACCGGAGCGACCGCGGAGGTCAAGGGGCACGTCGTCATCAATGCGACCGGCGTGTGGACCGACGAGATCCAGGCCCTGTCGCGGCAGCGCGGCCGGTTCCGGGTGCGGGCGTCCAAGGGCGTCCACATCGTGGTCCCGCGCGATCGCATCGTGAGCGACTCCGCGATCATTCTCCGTACCGAGAAGTCCGTGCTGTTCGTCATCCCGTGGGGCAACCACTGGATCATCGGCACCACCGACACCGACTGGAATCTGGACCTCGCCCACCCGGCTGCGACGAAGGCTGACATCGACTACATCCTCGGTCACGTCAACAATGTGCTGGTCACCCCGCTAACCCACGACGACATCGACGGCGTCTACGCCGGGCTGCGCCCGCTGCTGGCGGGGGAGAGCGACGAGACGTCCAAGCTCTCGCGCGAGCACGCGGTCGCCCGCGTCGCGCCCGGCCTGGTCGCGATCGCCGGCGGGAAGTACACCACCTACCGGGTGATGGGCGAGGACGCCGTCGATCTCGCCGCCGAGGACATCCCGGCGCGGGTGGCGCCGTCGATTACCGAGAAGGTGCCGCTGGTCGGCGCGGACGGATACTTCGCGCTCGTCAACCAGGCCGTGCACCTCGGACAGGTGCACGGGCTGCATCCGTACCGGATCAAGCACCTGCTGGGCCGTTACGGGTCCCTGATCGACGAGGTGCTCGAACTCGCTGCCGGGTCGCCGGAACTGCTCGACCCGATCACCGACGCACCCGACTATCTGCAGGTGGAGGCCGTGTACGCCGCCGCGGCGGAAGGTGCGCTACACCTCGAGGACATCCTCGCCCGGCGCACCCGCATCTCGATCGAGTACACGCACCGGGGCGTCAACTGTGCCGAACAGGTGGCCCGGCTCGTGGCTCCGGTCCTGGGCTGGGACGAGGCGACCATCGACCGCGAGGTCGAGACGTATCGGGCGCGGGTGGAGGCCGAGATCATGTCGCAGGCGCAGCCTGACGACGGCTCCGCCGACGCGCTGCGGGCCGCTGCCCCGGAGGCACGGGCAGAGATCCTTCGAGCCGGTACCGGGCGCGGTACCTAGTGGGTCAGCACGATCTTGACGACGACGACCGCGGTGGCTGCTACGGCCAGCAGCCCCGCGGCGATCAGGGTGTCGCGCGAGGGCCGTTCGCCGCGGAGACGGGCGATGACGAAGACCATCGACGCGATGCGAATGAGGATCGTGATCTCGGCGATCAACTGGGCGGTGAACGGCTCGAGCCAACCGAAGACGGCGGTCGCCAGGAGGGCGATCGGAAGGACCGCCGAGCTGAGGACCGGCACCGAGTCGCGCAATTCGGTCAGGCGGTCGGCGGTCGTCAGCTGACGACCGGAGCGGACCGATTTGCCGACGCCTTCGGCGAAGGCGTGAGCGATGAACGTCGACACCGCGGTTCCCGCCACGACTGCGATCGTGCGGGAATCGCTGCGGGAGACCGTCTCCGGGATCAGTGCGGCGAGGATCAGGATGTTGCCGTACACGTAGGCGCTGATGCGACTGGCCGCGTTCTCCCGGTCGAGAGGAACCGAGCGACTCAAAAGGGGACGGTGCAGCAGCGAACGTAGATCCGGTTCCATGTTCCCGAGCGTTGCACAATCAGCCCACGGGCGGCGAATAGTGACTCGGATCGCCGCGGTGTTCGAGCGGAGCCAGGTTCCGAGCCGGTGTGTGCACCAGTGGCGCGTCGGCCGGCATGCGGCCGCTGACACGATCGAGCCCACCCCGGGCACGTGGATGCTTGCGGCGTCGTTCGGGAACGAGATGGAAGACCGCGTTCACGAGGCGGCCTACCCGGCGATGAACCCACGCGTCGACCGGACCCCAGCGGTAGCCCAGCAGATCCCGCACAGGCGGGTCGTACATGCCGACGGTCAGCCACACGAATCCCTTCGACACCGGGATGCGGGCGATGCGCCAGATCGGTTCGGGCAGCCACATCAGGAACGGAGGCCGGCCGATGTCGGAGAGATCGAGGACGTCACGAGTGGCCTTGTTGTCCTCGAGGACGTTGTGGCACATGTGATCCCAGTACTTCTGGAAGTCCTCCCATGTCTGCGGCACCGGGCGCATGCTCATTCCGTACAGCCGGTACCACTGGATGTGCTCGGTGGAACAGTTGCCGCTTCTGCTCCTCGGTGATGCCGCCCACGAAGTTATCGGCGGTGAGGATCGTGCCCATGAAGAACGTGGCGTGCGCCCAGTAGAAGGTCTCCGGGTCGAGTGCGTGGTAGCGGCGGCCCTTCGCGTCGACGCCCTCGATGGTGCGGTGGTAGTCGCGGACCTCCTCGGCCGTCTGCCGGGCCCGGTCGCCGTCGAACACGACACCGCCGATCGGGTAGAGCGAGCGGAAGAGGCGCTCCCACCGCTCCTCGAAGAACCGGGAATGCTGTTCGACGCCCGCGCCCAGGCCCGGGTGCATGTTCTGCATCGACCCGGCCCACAGGCCCTGCAGCATGCCGCGCCAGTCGCCGAAGTAGCGCCAGGTGAGCGAGTCCGGACCGAGGGGCATCGGTGCCGGTGTATCGGTATGTGCCACGAGCGGCCGCCTTCCACGAAGGATCTGACTACACCCGTTGTCAGATTAGGATCGTCTGCACGACGCGGTCAAGGTCTGGAGGGCGGTTGGGTACGCAGCGGCGCACATGGGCGGGCACAGGCATCGAGGAACGTCGTGCCGCGCGCCGCGATGCGCTGCTCTCTGCCGGCGTGGATCTCCTCGGGGCCGAAGGGGGAGCGGCCGTGGGTGTCCGGGCTGTGTGCCGAACGGCGGAGCTCACCGAGCGGTACTTCTACGAGAGTTTCACCGACCGTGACGAATTCGTGCGCGCCGTGTACGACGAGGTCGGCCGACAGGCCCACGAGGCCCTCGTGGGCGCGGTCGGATCGGCGAGGTCGCCGCGTGACCGGGCGTCGGCCGCGGTGTCCGCGTTCGTGGAGTTGATGGTCGACGACCCGGCCCGCGGCCGAGTGCTGCTGTTGGCGCCGCTGGCCGAGCCGGCGTTGGGCGGGCAGGGGCTCGAGCTCGCCCCGGCGTTCGTGCTGTTGGTCCACGAGCAGCTGTCGGAGATCGCCGACCCCGACGAGCGGCAGATGACCGCCGTCGGCCTGGTCGGCGCACTGACGAGCCTGTTCATCGGCTATCTCGACGGCACGATCGTCACCTCCCGCGAACGATTCGTCGCGCACTGTGTGGCGCTTCTGGAGGCTGCGGGTCAGCGCAGGGTCTGACAGTTCGGGCAGTAGAAGATCGAGCGTTCTCGGCCGGATTCCTCGCCGAACTGGGCTGTGACGATGAGGGTGCCGCAGCGCAGGCACGGCTTGCCGCCGCGCCCGTACACCCAGTCTCGGCGGCCGGGCCTTCGGTCACCGGTCGTGACCCGCACGGCACGGGAACGGTTGGCCTCCAGCAGTCGGTGCGCCAGGTCGACGACCTTGGGTAGGTCGCGCACCTGTTCGGTCGGGGTGCGCGGATCGATGCCGCGCAGGAAGCAGATCTCGTTGCGGTACACGTTGCCGATGCCGGCCATGATCCGTTGATCCAACAGTGCCTCGCCGATCGGGCGGTCCCCGGCCGCTGCGAGATTCGCGGCCGCGACCGCGGCGTCCCAGTCCGGGCCGAGCAGGTCGGGACCGAGGTGACCTACGACGTCGTCCTCGTCGTCGCGTCCGATCACTTCGGTGATGCCGAGTGAGAATCCCACGGCGACAGCGTCTTCGGTTCCCAGGACGATCCGGGCCTGATGTGCGGGGCGCTTCCAGCGGGCACCGCGTGGATACACGTGCCAGGCGCCGTCCATCTTCAGGTGGGTGTGGATCGTGTGATCGCCGACGCGGGTGAGCAGGTGCTTGCCGCGGGCGATCACCGAATCGACGGGCACGCCGGACAGGTCGACGGTCGCGTACCGCGGCACGCGGATGTCGCACTCGGTGAGCGTGTGACCGGTGAGCGCTGCGTCGAGTCGGTGCGCGGTCTGCCAGACGGTGTCTCCCTCGGGCACGGCTCACGCTCGCAATCGGTACCCGCGCGGCGTGGCGGAGAAGCCGACCTCCGCGAGCAGCTGGCCGAAGTCCGCAGCGTCCCTGCCGTGGATGCTGACTCCATTCACCTTCTCGACGACCACCTTGTCGATGCCGCCGCGTTTGACGGCGGCGGCGAGCGACTCGGCGGCCGTGCGCAGGGCGCCGATGTCGTCGGTGAACGTGAGCACGGTGCGCCCGCCGCGCTCGACGAACAGCACCAGTTCGCCGTCGACGAGCACCACCAGGCCGCCCGCCTTGCGGCCCGGGCGGTGCTTCGGGGCGTCGTCGCCGGACATCGACGGCGGCCACGGAAGCGCCCCGCCGTACGGGTTCGCCGGGTCGCACGCCGCGAGGGTGACGGCCGGCGCCGACGTGTGCCGGCCCTCGATCGAGTCGCCGAACATGCGGAGGCGATCGACCACGTCGGGAGTGGAGAACTGCGCGCCGCCCAGGGTGTCGACGAAGTAGCCGCGACGGCAGCGGCCGCCGTCCTCGAAGCCGCTCAGCACCTTGTACATCGACGCGAACCCGCCGGGCACGTCCTCGCTGACCACCGATCCGCGGGTGACGACGCCGTACCGTTCGAGCAGGAGATCCGCCGTCGCGTGCGCGCGCAGCGTGGGATCGGCCTCGGGCTCCGGCAGCAGCGACCACCGGCCGCCGGCCATCGGTGGACCGGACCGGGTCGGCAGCGTCGGGCGGGACAGGCGCCGGTAGACGTGGGCGCGCGGTGCGCGGCGGGGAGTGCGGTGGCTGGGCGTGGCGCGGGAGGTGTCCGACAGCAGCGCCCGCAGCGGGGCCAGGGTGTCGTTGCCGACGTATCCGGCCCACACCAGATCCCACAGCGCCGACGTCAGCGCCTTGTCGTCGACGCCTCCGGAGGGGGCCAGGCCACCGGCGCCCACCGTGTCCGACAGCTGCCGGAAGAAGTAGGCGCCGCCCCCGGCGAGGGTGTCGAGGACGGCACGGTGCAGGTCGGTCAGGTCGATGTCGGTGGGTGGCGTGAGCGTCAGCGGCGACGACTCGGCCAGGTGGAGGCTCACCCAGCCGTCCTTACCGGAGATCTGCCCGGCGCCCGACCACAGCACCTCACCGGTCGCGGTGAGTTCGTCGAGCATCGCGGGGGAGTAGTCGCGCACCCGGGACCCGAGGATCAGCGACTCCAGCGCCGACGCGGGAACCGGCACGCCCGCAAGTTGTTCCACGACGGTCACCACTCCGTCGAGCCCGCGCAGCGACCCGCCGACGCGCTGCCAGCTGGGCAGGAACCGGCCCAGGGTCGCGGTGCTGACCGGTTCGACCTCCTCGCGCGCGGCCGCCAGCGAGCGGCGGCGCAGGCGGCGCAGCACCTCGGCGTCGCACCATTCGCTGCCGGACGCGCCCGGCCGGAACTCGCCCTCCACGACACGCTTTTCGTTTGCGAGCCGGACCAGGACGTCGCGCGCGACGGCCGACCCGATCCCGAAACGTTCGGCCGCCTCGGACAGCGTGAACGGGCCGTGGGTGCGGGCGTAGCGGCCGAGCAGGTCGCCGAGCGGGTCGTCGACGGGTTCGATGAAGGCGGCGGGGGTGCCGATCGGCAGCGGCACACCCAGACCGTCGCGCAGGCGGGCGGCGTCCTCGATGGCCGTCCACCAGTGCCGTCCCGCGAACGAAACATGCAGGGCGCGGCGGTGTTCGACGAGTTCTTCGAGCCACGTCACCGGGTCGGCGGTGGAGCGCGCGGTGGCCTCTTCGGTGGTCAGCGGACCGAGCAGGCGCAGCAGGTCGGCCATGCCTTCCACGTCCCGGGCGTTGCGGTCCGATTCCAGCCGCTGCAGTTCGCGCTCGGCCTTCGCGATGACGTCGGCGTCGAGTAGTTCGCGCAATTCGACGCGGCCGAGCAGTTCCGCGAGCAGCGAGGAGTCGAGCGAGAGTGCGGCGGCGCGGCGTTCAGCGAGCGGGCTGTCGCCCTCGTACATGAACGCGCCCACGTAGTCGAACAGCAGCGCGTTCGCGAACGGCGACGGTGTCGCGGTCTCGACCTCGACGATCCGGATCTGGCGGCGGCCGATGCGCCCGAACAGGTCGCGCAGCGCGGGCAGGTCGTAGACGTCCTGCAGGCATTCGCGGACGGTCTCGAGCAGGATCGGGAACGTCGGGAACTTGCGGGCGACGTCGAGCAGTTGCGCGGAGCGCTGGCGCTGCTGCCACAGCGGTGCCCGCTTGCCGGGGGTGCGGCGCGGCAAAAGTAGTGCGCGTGCGGCGCATTCGCGGAACCGGGACGCGAACAGAGCCGACCCGCCCACCTCGTCGGTGACGATGTCTTCGATCTCGTCGCGCTCGAACGCGAACAGTTCGGCACCCGGCGGGGTGTCCTCGGTGTCGGGGAGACGGACGATGATGCCGTCGTCGGACGCGGTGGGCGCGGCTTCGACGCCGTACCGTTCGCGCAGCCGGGCGCCGACCGCGAGCGCCCACGGCGCGTGGACTCGGAGGCCGTACGGGGAGTGCAGGACCAGTCGCCAGTCGCCGAGTTCGTCGCGGAAGCGTTCGACCACCAGGGTGCGGTCGGTCGGCACGCGTCCGGTGGCCTGCTGCTGGTCGTCGACCAGCGCCGCGAGGTTGGTGGTGGCGTTGGTGTCGAGTCCGGCGGCCACACAGCGCGCCGTGACCTCGTCCGGTGCGCTGGTCGACAATTCGCGCAGGAATCCGCCGAGGGCCTCGCCGAGCTCGGCGGGGCGGCCCAGACCGTCGCCGTGCCAGAACGGCAGCCGTCCGGGTAGCCCGTACGCGGGACTGACGAGGACCCGGTCGAACGTGATCTCCTCGATCCGCCAACTGGTGGCGCCGAGCGCGAATACGTCGCCGACGCGGGACTCGTAGACCATCTCCTCGTCGAGTTCGCCGACGCGCGACTGTCGTTCCCCCACCATGTAGACGGCGAAGAGGCCGCGATCGGGAATGGCGCCGCCCGACGTGACGGCCAGGCGCTGCGAGCCCGGTCGGCCGGTGAGGGTGCAACCGTCGCGGTCCCACACCAGTCGGGGGCGCAGTTCGGCGAACTCGTCGGACGGATACCGGCCGGCCAGCAGGTCGAGGGTCGACTCGAACGCCGAACGCGGCAGGGTCGCGAACGACCCGCTGCGGCGGACCACGTCATACCACTGCTCCACGTCGAGCGGTTCGAGCGCGGTGGCGGCGACGGTCTGCTGCGCGAGGATGTCCAGCGGATTGGCGGGGATCTCGAGGGCCTCGATCTTCCCGGTGGTCATCCTTTCGACGGTCACGGCGCAGTGGATCAGGTCGGTGCGGTGCTTGGGGAACAGCACGCCGCGGGAGATCTCGCCCACCTGGTGTCCGGCGCGGCCGACGCGCTGCAAGCCGCTCGCCACCGATGGCGGTGCCTCCACCTGGATGACGAGATCGACTGCACCCATGTCGATTCCGAGCTCGAGGCTGCTGGTGGCGACGACGCACCGCAGGCGGCCCGACTTGAGGTCGTCCTCGATGATGGCGCGCTGGTCCTTGCTGACGGAGCCGTGGTGAGCGCGCGCGAGTAGCGGATCGGCGCCGTAATTGACCTCGGTGGGCGCCCCGATCTGCGACGGCGGCTTCACCTGCTTGTCGACGGAGCCGCCGAGGCGTTCGGCGTAGATCTCGTTGAGCCGTGCGGTGAGCTTCTCCGCGAGACGCCGCGAGTTCGCGAACACGATCGACGAACGGTGCTCGAGGATCAGGTCGACGATCTGCTCCTCGACGTGCGGCCAGATCGATCCCGCCTGCGGGGTGGGGGAGGCCGAGTCCGGATCCGGTTCGGCGACACCGAGTTCGGTCATGTCCTCGACGGGAACCCGGACCGTGAGATCGAACGTCTTCGCCGCGGGCGGCGCGACGATCCGGATCGGTGCCGAGCCCGACAGGAAGCGGCCCACCTCCTCGTGGGGACGAACGGTCGCCGAGAGCCCGATCCGCTGCACCGGCTTGTCCCGCAGCATGTCGAGGCGCTCGAGCGACAGCGCCAGGTGCGCGCCGCGTTTGGTGCCGGCGACAGCGTGGACCTCGTCGACGATGACCGTCTCGACCCCGGCCAACGTCTCGCGCGCCGACGACGTCAGCATCAGGAACAACGATTCGGGGGTGGTGATGAGAATGTCCGGTGGCGTCTTGATCAGCTTGCGTCGCTCGCCGGTGGGGGTGTCGCCGGAGCGGACGCCGACCCGGATCTCCGGCGGCTCGAATCCGAGGCGCTTGGCGGTCTGAGTGATGCCGACCAGCGGCGCCCGCAGGTTGCGCTCGACGTCCACGCCGAGCGCCTTGAGCGGGGAGATGTAGAGGACCCGGGTCGTGCGCTTCTCGTCGGACGCGGTCTCGGTGGCGAGTCGGTCCAGCGCCCACAGGAACGCCGACAGCGTCTTGCCGGATCCGGTCGGGGCGACGACCAGGGTGTGCGATCCGCTCGCGATCGAATCCCAGGCCCCGAGTTGCGCGGCGGTGGGGGCGTCGAAGGCGCCGTCGAACCACTCCCGGGTGGGCACGGAGAAGCGTTCGAGGACGGCGTCCATGCGGTCCATCTTGCCCGGACGCACCGACACGCACCGCTGGACGGCGTCACGCCCCCACCCGTAGTAGCTTCCTGATCAAACGATCGGTCTCGCGAACAGGTCGGCACGCCACCGATCGACGCGCTGTTGATCGTGCTGTCCGTCGTGCTGGCCTCATCGATGATGCAGGTCGCGGGCGGTATCGACTGGATGGTGACGATCGCGGCGCGGCTGATCTCGCGGCGGCCGAAGCAGATCACACTCATCGCGCCGCTCGTGGCCTTCCTGTTCTCGGTGGGCGCGGGAACGTCGAACATCCTGTACCTGCTGCTGCCGGTGATCTACGACCTCTCGTACCGCAACGGGGTCCGCCCGTCGCGGCCGCTGTCGTTGTCAGTGGTGGCGACAGGCGTCGCGCTCGCCTGTAGCCCCGTCTCGGCGGCCATGGCCGCGATGGTGACGCTCACGGACGTCGCGCCGTACAACTTCGAGTTGGTCGACATCCTGATGGTCACGCTGCCCGCCGCGATCATCGGCATCGTGCTGTCGTCGATCGTCGTCAACAGGCTCGGCAAGGAACTGCGTGACGATCCCGAGGTCCAGGCGAAGATCAAGTCGGGTGAGCTCGAGGCCGCCGGTGCCGGTGGCCCGGGTGCGCTGAAGCTTCGAGTCGACCGCGCAGGGCCGCAACGCCGCGCTGATCTTCCTCACCGGTGTCGCCGCGATCGTCGTGTTCGGTCTGTTCAAGGACATCCGCCCGGTGGGGTCCGACGGCAGCCCGCTGTCGATGACTCCGATCATCGAGATGATCATGTTCGTCGTCGGCACCGTGATCCTGCTGGTCTCGCGACCGAACGTCACCGAGGTTCCCGCCTCGACCGTCTTCCGGGCGGGCATGGTGTCGGCGATCGCGCTGTTCGGCCTGGCGTGGCTCACCGACACCTTCATCAGCGCCCACAGCGACACCATCACGAACACGGTCGGTTCCTGGGTCGACGCCGCTCCGTGGATCTTCGCGCTCGGCGTGTTCCTCGTGTGCGTGCTCACGACCAGTCAGTCGACCGCGACCCGGACCATCGTGCCGATCGGCCTCGCCGCCGGGATAGCACCGAGCGTCCTCAGCGGCATGTGGGCCGGCGCCTTCGCGGGCATCTACCTGTTGCCCACCAACGGTTCCCAGATCGCGGCCGCCAACTTCGACCTGGCCGGCACCACCAAGCTCGGCACCAAGCTGGTCGACCACTCGTTCTTCGTGCCGACCCTCGTTCTCGCGGTCACGACGATCGCGGCGGGCGCGGGGATCGGGGTGTTGCTGGGCTGACGTCGCGGGGCAGCACGATTCGCGCCGTGAGGTTCTCGAAGTCCACGAAGTTCCGTCGCCGGTCGCATGCGACCGCGAGCACGATCAGCACGACGACCAGCGAGGCGACTCCGATCACCCAGTGCACGCTTCGACGGTACCGGTATTCCGGGCGTCGCCCGGAGGTCTCTACGGTTGGACGGGCGGTACCCGCGCTCCAATTGCCCTGCCTGCGTGACAAGGAGTGAATCAACGTGGACGACGCGACCGACTCCCAGCGGCTGAACCTGGAGGCGCACCTACCGCGGCTGACCGCGCGTGGGGTGATTCTCAGTCTCCTCGTCAGCAACCACCCGGCTCGCCCTACGCCAGCACAGATCGTGCGTGCCGCGGGTGTGTTCGGGATCAAGGAATCCGCGGCCCGGGTCGCGTTGACACGGATGGTTTCCGGCGGCGACCTGACCCGCACACCGGACGGCTTCCGGCTGAGCGAGCCGCTCCTCGAACGACGTCAACGGGTTTTGCACGAGGTCGAGCAGGAGACACGTCAGTGGAACGGCGAGTGGGAGATCGTCGTCGTCACCGGTACGGGTCGTGAGCCCGGTGAGCGCGTCGCCCTTCGGACCCGGCTGTCCCGGCTCCGGCTGGCCGAACTGCGCGAGGGGGTCTGGCTGCGTCCGGCCAACCTCACCCGACCGCTCGATCTGGGTGACGAGCCAGTGGAGGTGATGAGCGGGCAACCGGGCCGTGATGCGGGAGAGCTTCTCGCCTCGTTGTGGGATCTGCCGGCGTGGGAGACGGAGGCCCGGAGGCTGCTGGAGTTGATGGAGCTCGCGGCGGGCACGGTGGACCGCTTCACGGTCGCGACGGCGATCGTCCGGCATCTTCTTACGGACCCCGTTCTGCCGCAAGAACTTCGACCCGATTCGTGGAGCGCCGATCGCGTTCACGCAGCGTGGCGCGCGTATCAGGAGGAGTTCGTGTCGATACCTGAGGTCGGCCACGTGACCTGACTCACAATTACTCATTGACTTCGGCTGTTTGGAAAACGTAATGTCCAGATAGTCGAAGGAGGCAGTCATGCAGACCCACGAAGTGTTCAACCAGTCGGTACCGCTATACGGCCACAACGTCGCCGACGATCCGACCTTGCTCGACGGACTCGCCCGGGAGGGCGCCGCATGGGCGGTCGACGACGTGAATCGCCTCGGCACGCTCGCCGGCACCGAGGAGGTGCAGGAGTGGGGCCGCCTCGCCAACGAGAACCCGCCGATCCTGCGGCCCTACGACCGGTTCGGTCACCGCATCGACGATCTCGAGTTCCACCCGGCCTGGCACGAACTGCTGTCCACGGCGGTCGCCAACGGGATGCACGGTGCTCCGTGGAGCGACCCCCGCGCGGGCAGCCGCGTCGCCCGCGCCGCCAAGTTCTACGTGTGGAGCAACGTCGAAGCCGGCCACACCTGTCCGATCTCGGCGACCTATGCCGCGGTGCCCGCGCTGCGGGACAACCCCGAGCTGGCCGCGATCTACGAACCGCTGCTGTCCAATTCGTCGTACGAGGGCGGGCTCAGGCCTCCGCTGGAGAAGGCCGGCCTCCTCGCGACGATGTCGATGACCGAGAAGCAGGGCGGATCCGACATCCGCGCCAACTCGACGCGCGCCACGCTGCAGTCGGACGGCAGTTACCGGATCGTCGGCCACAAGTGGTTCACCTCGGCGACCATGGCCGACCTGTTCCTCGTGCTCGCGCAGACGGATGCGGGGGTGACCTGTTTCCTGGTGCCTCGCGTCCTGCCGGACGGCACCCGAAACAATGTCCGCCTCATGCGGCTCAAGGACAAGCTGGGCAATCGGTCGAACCCGTCGGCCGAGATCGAGTACGAGAACGCCCTCGCGTGGCGCGTCGGTGACGAAGGCCGCGGTGTGCCGACGATCATCAAGATGGTCAACATGACTCGACTCGACTGCCTGATCGGGGCCGCGTCCGGGATGCGCCGCGGAGTCGCGCAGGCGGCACACCACGCCACACATAGGAAGGCGTTCGGCAACTACCTCATCGACCAGCCGCTGATGCGCAACGTGCTCTCCGACCTGGCGGTGGAATCGGAGGCGGCCTCGCTGCTGATGATGCGCCTCGCCGGTGCCCACGACCGGGCGAGCCGGGGCGACGCGGCGGAATCGGACTTCCTGCGCCTGGCGCTCGCCGTCGGCAAGTACTGGGTGTGCAAGCGGTGGCCGGCGCACGCTGCCGAAGCGTTGGAGTGCTTCGGCGGCAACGGCTTCATCGAAGAGTCCCAGATGCCGCGCCTGTTCCGGGAGTCGCCGCTCAACGGGATCTGGGAGGGCAGCGGAAACGTCGCGGCACTCGACGTGCTGCGGGCGATGGCCAAGAACCCGCGCACGGTCGAAGCGTTCTTCGCCGAGGTCGCGCTCGCGGGTCCCGAGCCGAGCATTCAGCGTTCGATCAACGAGATTCGTGCCCAGCTGACGGATCTGGCGAACGCGGAGGTTGTGGCTCGTCGTGTGATCGAGCGGATGGCGCTGGTTCTCCAGGCGTCGCTGCTGGTGCGCTACGGCCATCCGGCAGTGGCCGACGCGTTCGTCGCCACCCGACTGGACGGCGACCGCGGCAGCGTCTACGGAACGCTGCCTGCGGGTGTGGACTTCGCGGCGATCCTCGATCGTGTCACCCCGAAGGTCGGTTGACGGACCGGGTCCGTCCCATTCGAAGGAGTCGATCAATGCAGGGAATCGGTGACTGGGCCACCCGTCGGGCCCAGCTGAGCGGCGACAAGGTCGCCTTCGTGTCCGGCGACCGCTCGTGGACCTACGGAGAATTCGAGGACCGCACGAACCGGCTGGCGAATCAGCTTCGCGATCGGTTCGGCATCAAACGGGGCGACCGGATCGCGGCGGTCGTACCCACATCCGTGGAATGTCTGGAGATCCTCTTCGCGACTGCGAAGCTCGGTGCGATCTTCACCCCGATCAACGTCCGGCTCACCGCACCCGAGATCGGTTACGTGCTGGCCGATCTGGGTGCCGAACTGCTCTTCGTCCACCAGGCCTTCGCGCAGGCCACGGATGCGGTCGCGGAGCCCGGTGTTCGTGTGCGCGACGTGGTCACGATGGGCGCCGAATACGACGACCTCGTGGCCACGGCCGATCCGGCAACCGTCACGGCGACGGCCGATCGCCACGACGTGGCCGTGATCATGTACACGTCCGGAACCACCGGCCGTCCCAAGGGTGCGATGATCACCCACGAGAATCTGCGCGCCAACGCGGCGGCGGTCACCTCGGCGTTCGGGCTCCGGTCGTGCGACGTCACCGTGACGGCACTTCCGATGTTCCACATCGGCGGGCTGGGCCTGTACACGCTGCCGTTCATCTACGTGGGTGCCCGGAACGTGATCATGCCGTCGTTCGATCCCGTTGCCGTCCTGGATGCGGTCGAAGCGGAACGGGCGACGCAGCTGCTGCTGGTGCCGACGATGTGGCAGGCGGTGATGGTCGTGCCCGACCTGGAACGCTACGACCTGTCCTCGCTGGACTGCGCCCTCACTTCCGGTGCGCCGGCGCCGGTGTCGGTGCTGGACTTCCTCGCACGCAGCGGCATCCCGTTCAGGGAAGGATTCGGTATGACCGAGTGCGCGCCGTCGGTGTCCCTGCTCGACACCGAACATGTTCGCGCGAAGGCCGGTTCGATCGGGCGGGCACTGTTCGGAATCGACACCCGACTTGTCGACGAGCTGGGCCGGGACGTGCCCGTCGGGACCGTCGGCGAGTTGCTCGTCCGCGGTGACAACGTATTCGTCGGGTACTGGATGCGCCCGGAGGAGACCGCGCAGGCGCTCCGCGACGGGTGGTTCCACACCGGTGACATGGGCCGAGTCGACGACGAGGGATTCATCACCCTCGTCGACCGCAAGAAGGACATGCTCATCAGTGGCGGCGAGAACGTCTACTCGCGCGAGGTCGAGGTGGCCGTCTCCGCGATGCCCGGTGTGCGTGACGTCGCGGTCGTCGGTGCGACCCACGAGAAATGGGGCGAGACGCCCGTCGCCTTCGTCGTGCTGAAGGAGGGGGTCGCGGTCACCACCGATGACGTCATCGCATTCGCGCGGCAACGCTTGGCGGGCTTCAAGACTCCCACTCGTGTCGAGTTCATCGACGCACTACCGACGACGGCGACGGGCAAGGTGCAGAAGAACGCCCTTCGTCAGCGTCTTCTCGCCGAAGTGAGCTGAGCGAGGAGAAAGCCGGTCGGTGACGACCGATCGCCGTGAGCCGATCGGTCGTCACCGCTCGCTCAGCGGTCTCGATAGGCGTCCCAACTCGCCTTGCAGGCGTGCGCGAGGCGGTCGATCCGATCCGGGTCCGCTGCCGGCCAGTCGACTCCCGGTTCCATGAGTTCCGCCGTGGCCGTCTCGCCGAGCAGGAACTCACGGCGGAACTCTGCCTGCACCGCACTGAGCGCCACCCCGGCCGCGTCCGCCCGTGGGCGCAACGCGGCGAAACGGGCGCCCGCGGAGATGATCTCCTGGCTGCCCAGGTACGGCTGGTTCAGCAGCACCGCCTCGGGGTCGGTCGTCAACCCCGCGAACCCCTTCCGGTGGGCGCCGACGAGTACCCGGATGCGGTCGGGGCTCATCGTGACCGGATTGTCTCCTCTCGGATCACCTTGGCGGTCCCCACGATTCGACAGTGCGACGACATCAGGCAGCAGGTCGTCGGCCGGTCGGGGACGTTCACGGCGCCGTCCCGTCGGGTCGTGTGGTTCATGGTGTCGTGGAACGACAGCGTCGTGAAATCAGTGCCGCGCTGCAGCGCCAGGTCCGCCATACGATCGACCAGAGCGTCCCGCGTGCGCTCGTAGACACCGAGACCACGATCGGCCACCTCGGTGAACGTCTCGGCCAGACGTGTCCAGCCGGCATTGTCGGTCGGTTCGAGCAGCAGCGGGTAGAAGGAGAACGTGACCGGCCGGACCGCGTCGACGCCGGTGAGGTCGGCCCGGTTGCCGCGCCCGGCCTTTCGCACCCGGGCGAAGGCCTCCCGCAACGTCGCCTGGAGATCGGCCGGACGGGCCCGGTTGGGGTCGCGAATCATCCGCGGGTGCGGGTTCTCCACGTACACGATCCGCGGGTCGATCTCGGCCCAGCGTCGCACGATCGGCCCGGTGGACATATCGGTGAAATCGAACTGCAGCCGCCGGGTGAACTCGGGTGCGAGGAACGGTGCCAACTCCTCGGGGATCGCGAAGCCCGAATGCGGGCAGCTCACCAGGAGATCCGCCTCGGCGACGGCCTGGTCGAGCGTTCGGTTGTCGCGGTCGGCGAAGAAGGTCAGGTCGTCGCCCGTGAATTCGGTTCCGGCAGCGAGGAAGAGCGGGTCGCCAGTCATGGCTCGACGATAGCGGCCCGGAATGCTCTGGCGCGGTAGGCAATGCGGTCGAATCGGACATCGTCGGACGCTGCGCGATGGGCGACGGGACACGTCGTCGAAGAAGCTCGAGATTCGCTGTCAAATCTCGGTTAGGCCGTACAGACCGGCCTCCACTCATTAGTCTAGTGGATGTTCCGGACGGTCTTTGACCAGGTCGGGGCCGTCTTCCTGCGAGGATGGGAGCTCCCCGTGAAACTCCACAAGACTGCGGCCGTATCCGTACTGGCAATCGCGGCGTTGGGCGTCGCGAGCGGCACCGCGTATGCCGAACCCGGAGCGCCGCCGGCCCCGGCCCGATCCACTATCAAACGCAGATCGGTGCGAACGGAGCGTCGCTCGAGACCGTCCTGGACGCGGGCACATTCCGCGTCGCGGGCAATGCGGTCGACGTCGTCGACCCGACCGGCGCCACGGTCGGCAGCATCCCGCTGACCTACCAGGTGGCCGGAACCACCGTGTCGCTCGCGCCGTCGATCGATGGCGGCAGGCTCACCCTCACTCCGGAGATCCCGGCGCAGGGAGTCGGCGCACTGCAGAACGTGGACGCCCGTCAGGACGCCTACGACAACATGGTCCGGCAGATCGAGCAGGGCTGGTTCAACGGTGGCGCGATGAACGCGCAGATCGGTGCCGGCGTAGGTGCGGTCGTCGGATGTGTGCTGTTCCTGTTCGTCGGCTGTATTCCGGGTGCGGCGATCGGTGGAGCGATCGGCGCGGCGACGGGCATCACGAACAACAATCCGGCGGTTCAGCCCGCCATCTTCGATTTCATCGCAACTCTCAACTGAACCGCCTCTCGGCGCGATTCACCGGGATCCTGCCTCCGAGTCGGGGAGAGGCGGGCTCTGGCGGAGCAGCGCGCGCAGGTTGTCGGTCACGATTCGCGCCGAGATGGTGGGGTCGATCGCGCGCTGGATGCCCAGCCCCACACCGAGGCTGAGGATGCTGCGCGCTGCGTCGTCCGGAGGGATCGGCAGCCGGACCTTCATGGCGGCCGTGAGTGAATTCAGCAGCGCCAGAACCATTCCGTGGGCCATCGCCAGGGTGGAGGCCAGTGCCGCCTTGACCTCGGGATCGTGACGGGATGCGGCGATGAACTCGAACTCGAGCATCGTCCACCCGACGTCGCCGAGAGTCCGTTCTGCCCAGTCCTGGACGCGCACCAGCATCGCGTCGAGATCCGGGGTCTCGTCGAGCGCGAGCAGGGCCGCAATCTCCTCGAACTTGGACGAATGGATCAGGTCCAGGACCTCGAGGCACAGCTCCTTCTTGCCGCGGAAGTTCGAGTAGACCGCGCCCTTCGAGTACCCCGCGGCGTCGGCCACCTTCTCCAGGGACGTCGCGGCGTAGCCGTCGGTCAGGAACAGGTCGCGGGCGGTCGCGAGCAACTCGGCCCGGGTGCGGGCCTGGCTCTCCGATCTGGTCAAACGTGGCATCCGGTCATTCTCTCCGAAGTTTGGGGTACCGACGGTATCTGAATTCTGTTAGCTTCTGAGTATGACGTCGAGTGACACACATCTCAGCCGTGGCCTGGTGATCGGATGCGGGGGCACGCTCGGGGCGGCGTGGACGGTCGCGGCGCTGGTGGCGGTACGCGACGCGCTCGGCTGGGACCCGCGCGGCGCCGACGTCCTGGTCGGCACGTCCGCCGGTGCCGAGCTGGTGACCATGCTCGGTGCCGGGATCGGCGTCGACGAGATCCTGGTGATGCAGTTGGGGAGTCGACGCACCCCGCGCTCTCCGGGCATCTGGCCGGCGCCCCGGGGCGGTTCCCGCCGCTGCCGCGACCGCGCCTGGGCTCGCCCGGTCTGCTGCGCCGGGGCCTGCCCACCGTGACCGGACTGAGCGGGTTGCTCCCCGAGGGTGGCGGCGACGCGGGCTGGCTGGACCGCCTCGCGACCGGTGTCGCCGACGCGCACGGCTGGGTGCCGCACCCCGAGACCTGGTTGGTCGCAATGGACTACGCCACCGGTGAGCGCGTGGCGTTCGGTGCGGAGGGGGCGCCGAAGGCGACGCTGTCGCAGGCGCTGCGGGCGTCGTGGGCGATACCCGGTTGGATGCCGCCCGTGCCGATCGACGGTCGCCGGTTCGTCGACGGCGGCGCCGCGTCCACTGCGTCCGCGGACCTCCTCGCGGGACGAGGGCTCGACGAGGTGATCGTCCTGGCGCCCATGGCCTCCCGAGGGCGGATTCCCGGCCGCGGCCCCGCGATCCTCGAACGGACGATCCTGCGGAACTGGATGAGCGCCGGACTGGACGCCGAGGTCGCGGCGCTCGAGGCGTCGGGCACCCGGGTGATCCGGCTCGACGCGACCGCCGAGGACCTCGCCGTGATGGGCGCCAACTTCATGGACGACCGCCGCCGTCTCGCGACCCTCGAGCACGCGCTGCGCAGCACCCGGGCCGCCGCCGAGCGCGCCCTCACCACGACAGGAGACCACGCATGAGCCGCCATCACGAGGTGATCGTCATCGGCGCCGGCATTTCCGGCATCGGGGCCGTGATCCGGTTGCAGCAGATGGGAATCACCGACGTCCTCGTGCTCGAGAAGGGCGACTCGCTGGGCGGAACCTGGCGCGACAACACGTATCCCGGGTGTGCATGCGACGTGCCGTCGGCGCTGTACTCGTACTCGTTCGCGCCCAACGGTGACTGGAGCCGACTGTTCGCGGGCCAGAACGAGATTCGCGAGTACGTCGAGCGGACCGCGTCCGCGCATCGCGTCCACGAGCGGGTCGAGTTCGGGACCGAACTGCTGCGCTCGCAGTGGGACGAGGCGGCGCGGCAGTGGACCCTGGAGACGTCGGGCGGCACCTTCACCGCGAACGCCGTGATCGCCGCGGCCGGGCCGTGGAACCAACCGCTGATCCCCGACATCCCGGGGCTCGACGGGTTCACCGGCGAGGTGTTCCACTCGTCGCGCTGGAACCACGACTACGACCTCGCCGGCAAGCGAGTGGCCGTCGTCGGGACCGGTGCGTCGGCGGTGCAGTTCGTGCCCGAGATCGCCCCGCATGTGGGACAGCTGCACCTGTACCAGCGAACCGCGCAGTGGGTACTGCCCAAGCCCGACACGGCGCTGCCCGCGCCGGTGCGCACCGTGATGAGCAGGGTGCCCGGTGCCATGAAGGCGTTGCGGCGCACCCAGTACGGAATCATGGAGAGCCTCGGCGTGGGCTTCCGGAACCCGTGGATCCTGCGGGTGATCCAGCAGATCGGTCGGATCCAGCTGCGTGCGCAGGTGCGCGACCCGAAGCTACGGAAGGCGCTCACCCCGAACTACACGCTCGGCTGCAAGCGGCTGTTGATGTCCAACACGTACTACCCGGCGCTGGGCCGCCCCAACGTCGAGGTGCACGACAATGCCGTCCAGGAGGTGCGGGGCAACGTCGTGGTCGGCGCCGACGGTGCCGAGCACGAGGTGGACGCCATCATCTTCGGCACCGGCTTCCACATCTCGACATGCCGATCGCCGGCCTGGTGTTCGACGGGCAGGGCCGCAGCCTCGACGACCACTGGAAGGGCAGCCCGCAGGCGTACCTCGGTACCACCGTGGCCGGATTCCCCAATGCGTTCGTGCTGCTCGGTCCGGCACTCGGCACCGGACACACGTCGGCGTTCATGATCCTCGAGGCGCAGCTCGGCTACGTGGCCGCGGCGATCGCCGCCGCCCGGTCGGCCGGGTGGACGCGGATGGAGCCGCGCCCCGAGGTGCAGGCGGCATTCAACGCCGAGGTGCAAGAGGCGCTCGGCACCACTGTGTACAACGCCGGTGGTTGCCAGAGCTACTACCTGGACGTCAACGGACGCAACAGTTTCAGCTGGCCGTGGTCTACCGGTCGGATGCGGAAGAGGTTGGGGCACTTCGACGAAGCGGCCTACCTGACGTCCACGGAGGTGGGGAGAAGGTGTCGTCGTGACCAGGTACCCCGAGATCGCGCTCGCCGGCGCGCGGGTGCTCGTGACCGGTGCCGGACGCGGCATCGGACGCGCCACCGCGCAGGCCTTCGCCGCCCGCGGTGCCGCCGTCGCGCTCGCCGACATCGACCGGGCCGCCGTGGAGAATGCCGCCACCGGTGTCGGCACCGCGCACGTGCTCGACGTGCGGTCCCGCCAGTCGTCGGGACGCGTGCGTCGCGGAGATCGGGCCGATCGACATCCTCGTCAACAACGCCGGCGTCATGCCGGTCGGCGGGTTCCTCGCGGAGTCGGACGCGACGGGGGAGATGACGCTCGACGTCAACGTGTGGGGCCCGATCCACGGGATGCGCGCCGTGGTGCCCGGCATGATCGAGCGCGGCCGCGGGCATGTGGTGAACGTCGCGTCGCTGGCCGGCAAGATCGCGATCCCCGGGCTGGCCGTCTACAACGCGAGCAAGTATGCGGCCGTGGGACTCTCGGCCGCAGCGCGCCTCGAGTTCGCCGACCACGGCGTCAGCGTCTGCACGGTCCTGCCCAGCGCCGTCCGCACGACCCTCACGTCGGGCATCCCGCTGGGGAAGGGGCTGCCGACCGTCGACCCGGAGGACATCGCAGCAGCCGTCGTGCGCACCGTCCGCACCCGACGCGCCGAAACACCGGTGCCCGGCTACCTCGCTGCCCTCGATCTCGGACTCGCGGTGGCGCCGAACCGCTGATGCGGCTGATCCGCCGGGTCGTCGGCGGTCAGCGCGCGCTCACGAGCGTCGACCCCACGGCGCGCGCCGACTACGACGCGCGGTTGCGGCGCACTGAAGAGGCCTGAAGACCGCTCAGGCCGGCCCGAACTCGACGCCCTGAGCGAGGGGGAGTTCGGCCGAGTAGTTGACCGTGTTGGTGGCGCGGCGCATGTACGACTTCCAGGCGTCCGAACCGGATTCGCGCCCGCCGCCGGTCTCCTTCTCGCCGCCGAACGCGCCGCCGATCTCGGCTCCGGACGTGCCGATGTTGACGTTCGCGATGCCGCAGTCGGAGCCGTCGGCGGCGAGGAACCGCTCGGCCTCGCGCTGGTCGGTGGTGAAGATCGCCGACGACAGCCCTTGCGGGACACCGTTGTGCAGCGCGATCGCCTCGTCGAGCGTGTCGTACGCGAGCACGTAGAGGATCGGTGCGAACGTCTCGGCCCGGACGATCGCCGTCTGCGCCGGCATCCGCACGATCGCCGGCGTCACGTAGAAGGACGTCCCCGAGCCGACCCGTTTGCCGCCGGTCACGACGACACCGCCGTCGCCGCGCGCGGTGTCCAGGGCGGCGTGCATGGCGTGGTAGGCGGCCCCGGAGATCAGCGGGCCGACCAGGACGCCGTCGTCGAACGGGTTGCCCACTGCCAGTTGCCGGTACGCGTCGGCGATCCGGTTCGTCACGTCGTCGACGATCGAGCGGTGGACGATGAGACGCCGCAACGTCGTGCAGCGCTGGCCGGCCGTGCCCGCGGCCGCGAAGACGACGGCGCGCACGGTGAGATCCAGGTCCGCCGACGGCGTCACCACCGCCCCGTTGTTGCCGCCGAGTTCGAGCAGGCACCGGCCGAAGCGGGCCGCGACCCGCGGCGCCACGGCCCGGCCCATCCGCACCGACCCGGTGGCGCTCACGAGCGCGATCCGTGGATCGTCCACGAGTTGCTCGCCGACGACCGCGGTCCCGAGCACCACGTGATGCAGGCCGACGGGTGCATCGTGCTCGGCGGCGGCCCGGCGCAGCAAGGCGTCGCACGCGAGCGCGGTGAGCGGTGTGGTCTCCGACGGCTTCCACACCACCGGGTCCCCGCACACCAGTGCGAGCGCGGTGTTCCACGACCACACCGCGACAGGGAAGTTGAACGCCGAGATCACCGCCACCACCCCGAGCGGGTGCCGCGTCTCCGACAGTCGGTGCCCGGGCCGCTCCGACGCCATCGTGCGGCCGTACAGCTGCCGCGACAGGCCCACCGCGAACTCGCAGACGTCGATCATCTCCTGCACCTCGCCGAGGGCCTCGGAGCGGATCTTGCCGGCCTCGAGCGTCACCAGGTCGGCCAGATCCGACTTGTGTTCGGCGAGCAGTTCCCCGAGCCGGCGGACCACCGCGCCGCGCCGGGGCGCGGGCACCGTGCGCCACACCTGGAACGCGTCGTGCGCGCGTCCGATCGCGGCGTCGATGTCGGCGGAGGTACTGGGGTGCAGGAAGGCCAGCACGGATCCGTCGATCGGGGTCCGCGCCGTCAGCGGGACCGGGCCGGCGTCGCCCGCGATCTCGGGAAGTGTTGCTCCGCAGCCACTGAGCGCCGCGATCGCGCGAGCTGCCAATGCGCCGGTGCCGGGATGCGTCATGACGGAGTCCCTCCTGACTGCTCCTGCTGGTGCCGGTACAGCTCGTACGGGTCGTGCACCTGGCGTCCGATGACGTCCGCCAGGGTGCCGAGGTCGTACACCGTCCCTGACTCGCCCGCCGCCGCGGTCGTGTCTCGGTCCAGGTTCGACCGGAAGATCCCCGCCGCCGACTTCGGCAGGAAGTCCTCGTAGACGATCGGCGCGCGCACCCCGTCGTGGTACGTGAAGTACGCCATGGCACGCTTCTCGAGTTCGTCCTCGGATGCAGGGAACCGCTTGTCCCACAACCCGTTCACGTTCGACGGATCGCTGTCGAGCAGCTCGTCGTACAGCGCACGCCCGGACGGTGTGAGCGCGATCCCGCGGGCCTCGACCTCCCCGAAGCGCACCCGCAGCTCGCCGTCGGTGATCGACCCGTCCCGCTCGACGAAACTGCGCGGCTCGGCCAGCGCGCGGAACGACGTCTGCCTCAGCAACACCGCCGGCCCCGGCCGGCGCGGCGGCCCCTGGATCCGGTCGATCATCGCGATCCCGCGCGCCGACATCCGCGCGTACAGGTCGTCGATGTCGAGCACCCGGGGTGTGAGGTGGTTGATGTGCGTGCTCGACACGCCGCCGATGTCCGCGGCCACCGCGGACACCGCCTCGAGTTCCCGATACCACGCGCGGTCGACCGGTTCGCCGGACAGCTCGAACACCGCCGTCGCGAGCGAGACGAAACGCTCGGCCTGCGGCTCGTCGAGACCGCCGTCGTCCGCCGCTCGCCGGGCCAGGGCGAGGAGCACGTCGGGGAACAGTCGGCGCCGCTGCAGGAACGACTCGAGCCGGTGCTGGAGGTCGGCGTCGAAGAAGCGGCGGTCCGCGGTGGTGAGCATCGACGTGAACACCCGGAACGGGTTGCGGGCCAGCTCGTCGGGGTCGATCGGGCGGAAGGCGGTCGACACCACCGGCACCGGCGGGTTGGCCTCACGCAGGTCGTAGAAGCCGACCGGGTGCATACCGAAACCGGCGAACAGGACCGCCACGTCGTGCATCTCCGACGGCGTCCCCACCCGGATGGCGCCGTGCCGTTCGGCGGTCACCCGGGCGATGCTCCCGAGGCGCTGCGCGGTGTCCGGGTTCGCCGCCAGGAAGTCCGCATTGACCTGTTCGGTGACGTCGACGAGCGTCGTGTAGGCGGGAACTTCACGGCCGTACATGCGAGACAGCGCCGCAGCGAATCTCGACCGTAGCTCGTGGATTTCGGCCATCGCCCCTCGATCGTACGAGCCTCGATGCCCCACCGGGGGCCGGAATGCTGACGTAGCCTTTGGATATGAGCACCGCGGTCCGCCCCGCGGCCGGTGGCTCGGACCTGCCGGCCGGGCGCGTACACGACGTCCTGCGAGCGCACATGCTCGCGGACGGGTTCGACCTCGTCCTCGACCTCGAGACCTCTCTCGGTGTCCACGTCGTCGATCTGCGGGACGGCACCACCTATCTCGACATGTTCGGATTCTTCGCATCGTCGGCGCTCGGGATGAACCACCCCGCCCTCGCCGACGACAGCGCCTTCCGCCACGAACTCGCGACCGCCGCGATCAACAAGCCCAGCAACTCGGACGTCTACACCGTCCCCATGGCCCGGTTCGTCGACACGTTCGCCCGCGTCCTCGGCGACCCCGCGCTGCCGCACCTGTTCTTCGTCGACGGCGGCACCCTCGCGGTGGAGAACGCGCTCAAGGTCGCGTTCGACTGGAAGAGCCGCCGCAACGAGGCGGCCGGACGCGACCCGGCCATCGGCACCCGCGTGCTGCATCTGACCGAGGCGTTCCACGGCCGCAGCGGGTACACCCTCTCGCTCACCAACACCGACCCCACCAAGATCGCGCGGTTCCCCAAGTTCGCGTGGCCGCGGATCGACGCGCCCTACCTCGCCGCCGACCGGGACGTCGTGGCCGCCGAGGAGCGCGCGCTGGCCCAGGCGCGGCGCGCGTTCGCCGAGCACCCGCACGACATCGCGTGCTTCATCGCCGAGCCCATCCAGGGGGAGGGTGGCGACCACCACTTCCGGCCCGAGTTCTTCAGCCGCATGCACGAGATGTGCACCGCGCACGACGCGCTGCTGATCTTCGACGAGGTCCAGACCGGCTGCGGCCTCACCGGCACCGCGTGGGCGTACCAGCAGCTGGGCGTCGCCCCCGACGTCGTCGCGTTCGGCAAGAAGACCCAGGTGTGCGGAATCATGGCCGGCGGCCGCGTCGACGAGGTCCACGACAACGTCTTCGAGGTCAGCTCGCGGATCAACTCGACGTGGGGCGGCAACCTCACCGACATGGTCCGGGCCCGGCGCATCCTCGAGGTCATCGAGGAGGACCGGCTGATCGACCGCGCCCGGCTGTGCGGGACGCACCTGCTCGGCCGGCTCGAGGAACTCGCGGCCGCCCACGACGCCGTCACCGAACCGCGCGGACGCGGGCTGATGTGCGCGATCACCCTGCCGACGACCGAGTACCGGGATCGGGTGGTGACCGAACTGCGGGAGCGCGAACACGTGCTGTTCCTCGCGACCGGCGACCGCGGAATCCGCTTCCGGCCACCGCTGACGGTCACCATCGCCGAACTCGACGCGGCCGTCGACGCACTGGACCGGACGCTCGACTCGACAGGGCCTTAGGGCATCAAGTCCCGAATACCAGGTGTTTCGGCCCACATCCGTGGTGCGCCGGGTGGGAGCGGCGCCTGGTCTCGTTACGATTGTCGCGGTCTATCGAGGAGGCAGACGAGTGCAGATCACCAGCGTCGGACACGCCGGATTCCACATCCAGACCGAGGCGGGGTCGATTCTCTGCGACCCGTGGGTGAACCCCGCGTACTTCGCGTCGTGGTTCCCCTTCCCGGACAACACCGGACTGGACTGGGACGCGCTCGGCGACGTCGACTACCTGTACGTCTCGCACCTGCACAAGGATCACTTCGATCCCGAGACGCTCGCCCAGCACGTCAACAAGGACGCGACCGTCCTGCTGCCGGACTACCCGGTGCCGGACCTCGAGCGCGAACTCCGCGAGCTGGGCTTCACCAAGTTCTTCGAGACGCAGGACTCGGTCAAGCACACGGTCTCCGGTCCCAAGGGCGACCTGGACGTCATGATCGTCGCGCTGCGCGCCCCGGCCGACGGCCCGATCGGCGACTCCGGCCTGGTCGTCTCCGACGGCGAGACCGTCTGCTTCAACATGAACGACGCCCGCCCGGTCGACATGGACCCGATGCTCGAGGCGTTCGGCAAGATCGACATCCACCTGCTGCAGTACTCGGGCGCCATCTGGTACCCGATGGTCTACGACATCCCGGCCGGCACCAAGCGCAACTTCGGCAAGCAGAAGCGCCAGCGTGGCATGGACCGCTGCCGCAGCTACATCGAGCAGGTCGGCGCGACGTGGGTCGTACCGTCGGCCGGCCCGCCGGTGTTCCTGGACGACGCGCTGCGTTCGCTCAATGACGATCACGGCGACGAGGGCAACATCTTCCCGACCAGATCGTCTTCCTCGAGCAGATGCGGATCCACGGCAACGACGGCGGTCTACTCATGATCCCCGGCTCGACGGTGGACATCCACGGCGAGAAGGCGACGCTCGCGCACCCGATCCCGGACGCCGACGTCGAGAAGATCTTCTCCGACAAGGCCGCCTACATCGAGGACATGGCGCAGCGGATGGCGCCGGTCATCGCGGCTGAGAAGGCCGCGTGGGCACCCGCCGAGGGCGAGCCGCTGCTCGGCCCGCTCAAGGACAAGTTCGAGCCGATCATGGCGCAGTCCGACCTGATCTGCGACGGCATCGGCTACCCGGTGGGGCTGGTGATGGGTGACGAGACCGTCGTCCTCGACTTCCCCAACCGAACGGTGCGCGAGCCGAAGGAGGGCGACGGCAAGTGCCGCTACGGCTTCCGCATCGCGCCCGAGCTGGTGCGCACGGTCCTGCGCGACGACGAGCCGGACTGGGTCAACACGATCTTCCTGTCCACCCGCTTCGAGGCGTGGCGCGTCGGCGGCTACAACGAGTTCCTCTACACGTTCTTCAAGTGCCTCACCGACGAGCGCATCGCGTACGCCGACGGCTGGTTCGCCGAGGCCCACGACGACAGCGCCTCGATCGAGGTGGGCGGCTACGAGATCCAGCGCCGCTGCCCGCACCTCAAGGCAGACCTGAGCAAGTTCGGTGTCGTCGAGGGCACCAACCTCACGTGTAACCTGCACGGCTGGCAGTGGGACCTCGAGACCGGGCGCTGCAAGACGTCCAAGGGACACGAACTGCGGTCCAAGAAGCTGGGCTGAGCACGACACCCACCCCGACGACACGAACCCGGCACCGAGGAGCGAGAAGAGCCTCGGTCGCCGGGTTCGTCTAGATTCGGGCGCATGACCACTGTGCCTGGCACGAGCATCCCGATCCTGTCCGTCCCGAACCTGCGCGAAATCGGTGGCTACCGCACGCGCGATGGCGCGACGGTGCGCTTCGGCCGCTTCTACCGGTCGACCGACCTGAGCAAGGTCACGGTGGACGACGCGGTGCGCCTCGCCGACCTGGGTTTGGTGACCGTGTTCGATCTTCGGACCGAGTCCGAGCGCGACGCCGCCCCGACCGGGCGCCGGCATCGGCGCGGGAGGTCCCGCTCGACGTGCTGGCCGACAAGGTGCGCGGCTCGATGGCCGCCCAGCTGCAGTCCGTGTTGGAGGACCCGTCGATCCTCCAGAAGTTCCTCGGCGACCAGCACGCGATGGACCTCTTCCTGCAGACCTACCGCGACCTGATCACGCTGCCGAGCGCGCTCGCGTCCTACCGCGGGATGTTCACCGACCTGGCGGCGTCGGACGCCCTGCCGGCACTGGTCCACTGCACGACCGGCAAGGACCGCACCGGCTGGGCCACCGCGTCGCTTCTCCTCCTGCTGGGCGTCGACGAAGACGACGTGTTCCACGACTACCTGCTCACCAACGAACAGTTGCTGCCGACGTTCAAGCAGGTCTTCGACAAGTTCGCCGCCGGGGGTGGCGATCCCACCCTGCTCGAACTGGTGCTCGGAGTCCGCGCCGAATACCTCCAGACCGCGCTGAAGCAGATGCGCGAGAGCTTCGGCTCGATCGAGGGCTACTTCGCCGACGGCCTCGGCATCGACGTCGCCGGACAGGACGCGATCCGCATCCACCTGCTCGAGGGCTGACGCGCTGCCCGGGCGCTCACACCGGTATCCGCAGCCGACGGGCGAGCACCCGGGCCACCACGAGGCCGATCACGACGCCGACCGCGTCGGCCGCCGCATCCCAGATCGAACAGCTGCGCTGGATCGGTAGTGCGCCCTGGAGAACCTCGGACAGCGCCGCGAACGCCAGCAGCCACGCGGCGGTCCACGCGACGCCGATCCGCGCGTACCGGGACGTCACCGCGAGCGCGGCGAACATCAGGGCATGGGTGACCTTGTCGCTGTTCTCCGGCCTGCTCGGGACCGTGGACCCGGGGGAGAACAGCATCACGAGAACGATGAGCGTCGCGATCGCGAGCGGCACGTAGCGCTTGTCGAACCTGCCCCGCACGGCGCCGCTCTCAGCGCTCGGCGAGGGCGAGCCCGAGGGCACCCTCGGCGAACCGGCGGACGGAGTCGGTGGCGGTCGCGAGCGCGTCGTCGTGGCCCGGACGGGCCCAGCCGCTCAGGACGCCGTCGGATCCGTCCGGCGTCAGCCCCACCTCGGCGAGCAGTTCGCCCGTCGTGGGCTCGCACACGGCCCAGGAATAGTGCTCGTCGGCTGCCCACTGGCGGGCCCGCTCGGTGACGTACCCGGGTCGTCGATGCCGCCCTCGCGCAGCGCGGGACGATCGTCGACGCGCTCGTCGGCTCGCAGCGCGCGCAGGTACCAGGCCCCGGCATTGATCTCGATCGGCTCCATCAGCAGCCGCCACGTCCTCTCCTGCCGCGCAACATCATCGCGGTCGCCGGTATGAGCATGAAGAACATCCATCGGGCTTCGATCGGGACCAGGAAGACCAGCGCGAACGCCACGAACGGAATCACCACCATGACGGTGCTGCGCCAGCTCTGCTCGCCCGGGGCTCTGCGCGATTCCCGTGACGGCCTCGCCGGGGCCGGCGGCGTGAGCGAGGGCAGGTCCGCGAAGACCTTGTCGAGCTGGCCGCGCGTCGTGGCAGCGGTGATCTGTCCGCTGCGCTCGTCGAACTCGCTGACGGTCAGTCGACCGTCGCTGAAGTGCTGCGTCAACGCCTCGAGCGCCTTCTCGCGCTCGGAGGTGCCGATACGAATGTCGGGACCCTCGGCCATGACACGAGCTTACTGAGATGCCGCCCGAACAGCACTGTGCGCGCCTCGCGAAACCGCGAGGCGCGCACAGTGGGAACAAACTATCGCTGTCCGTACGTCACTTCAGCTCGGCGAGAACCGTGCCCTGCGTGATGGCGGCGCCGGCCTCGACCGAAAGACCGGTGACGACACCGGCCTTGTGAGCGGTGACCGGGTTCTCCATCTTCATGGCCTCGAGGACGACGATCAGATCGCCCTCGGCGACCTCCTGACCCTCCTCGACGGCGACCTTGACGACGGTGCCCTGCATCGGGGCGGTCACGGCGTCACCCGACGCGGCACCCGCACCGGCACCGCCGCGCTTGCGCGCCTTCGGCTTCTTGCGGATGGCACCGGCGGGAGCGCCGCTCGTGCCGATCGAGAACGAACCGGGCAGCGAGACCTCGACGCGGCGGCCGCCGACCTCGACGACGACCGACTGGCGGGGGAGGTTCTCCTCGTCGTCAGCGGCAGCACCCGAACCGGCGAACGGCTCGATCGTGTTGTCCCACTCGGTCTCGATCCACTTGGTGTAGACGTCGAAGCTCTCAGCCCCATTCTCATCGACACTGCCGACGAACGCGGGGTTCTCGACGATGTGGCGGTGGAACGGGATGACGGTGGCGAGGCCGTCGACCTCGAACTCGGCGAGCGCACGAGCGGCACGCTGCAGGGCCTGCTCGCGGTTCTCGCCGGTGACGATCAGCTTGGCGAGCATCGAGTCGAACTGGCCGCCGATGACGTCGCCCTGGATGACGCCGGAGTCGACGCGGACGCCCGGGCCCGTCGGCTCCTTGTAGACGGTGATGGGGCCGGGAGCGGGCATGAAGCCGCGGCCGGCGTCCTCGCCGTCGATGCGGAACTCGAAGGAGTGTCCGCGCGGGGCCGGATCCTCCTTGATGGTGAGCTCTTCACCGTTGGCGATGAGGAACTGCTGGCGAACGAGGTCGATGCCGGCGGTCTCCTCGGTGACGGGGTGCTCGACCTGCAGACGGGTGTTGACCTCGAGGAACGAAACCGTGTCGCCCTGGACCAGGTACTCGACGGTGCCGGCGCCGTAGTAGCCGGCTTCCTTGCAGATCGCCTTGGCCGACGCGTGGATGCGGGCGCGCTGGTCGTCGGTCAGGAACGGCGCGGGGCCTCCTCGACGAGCTTCTGGAAGCGACGCTGCAGCGAGCAGTCGCGGGTGCCGGCGACGACGACGTTGCCGTGCTGGTCGGCGATGACCTGGGCCTCGACGTGGCGGGCCTTGTCCAGGTACTGCTCGACGAAGCACTCGCCGCGACCGAAGGCCGCGATGGCCTCACGGGTGGCCGACTCGAACAGCTCGGGGATCTCCTCGATGGTCTGCGCGACCTTCATGCCGCGGCCGCCACCACCGAAGGCCGCCTTGATCGCGACCGGGACGCCGTACTGCTTGGCGAACTCGACGACCTCGTCGGCGTTCTTGACCGGATCCTTGGTGCCGGCGGCCATCGGCGCGTTGGCACGCTCGGCGATGTGGCGCGCGGTGACCTTGTCACCCAGGTCGCGGATGGACTGCGGCGACGGGCCGATCCAGATCAGGCCCGCGTCGATGACGGCCTGCGCGAAGTCGGCGTTCTCGGACAGGAAGCCGTAGCCGGGGTGGATCGCGTCGGCGCCGGACTTCTTGGCGGCGTCGAGGATCTTGTCGAACACCAGGTAGGACTCGGCCGAGGTCTGGCCGCCGAGGGCGAACGCCTCGTCCGCCAGCTTCACGAACTGTGCGTCCGCATCCGGCTCCGCGTAGACAGCGACGCTGCCGTAGCCCGCGTCCTTCGCGGCTCGGATGACCCGCACAGCGATCTCGCCGCGGTTGGCGACGAGCACCTTCGTGATCTGCGCGCTGGCATGAGTGGGCACTGAGCCTCCTGTGTTTCGCATGGTCTGTCCCCGTGGTTCACCTGTGGGGTCACCGGCGGGTATCTGTTGGCATCTCATCGGAGTGTATGCATCAATCCGATAGACGATGTAACCGGATAGCGCTTACACATTAAGTGCTCGATTCGGCGCCGCAACCCTACTGACCAGTAAAGGTGCAGTTGCCCGCTGACGACGCCGCCGATGTTCAGGCCCCGATGGCCTGCGTGACCGGAACGATGTCGGACAGCGCCTGTTGGGCCCGCTCGAGGAAGCGCAGCACATTCTCCGTCGCGGTCGGCGTCCCGGGGAACCGAGCGGCGATGTTGACGCCGTGCGGGGTTCGGTTCACCCAGACATAGACGTCGTGCGTGTAGTGGCGGCTGCGCAGAGCACGTGCCTGGACGTCGGGCCACTGCTGCGCCATCGGGACGAACCGGACATCCATGAACGACATGACGAACCGCGGGCGAATCGGCGTCGCGAGGACCTCCTCCACGCGCGCGAACGGAACCTTCGCGGCCGGCTTGGTCGAGGCCACGGCCTCGGCGGCCCGGCCGGCGGCCTCTGCGAAGTCGGCCGCTCCGGCGATATCGAATTCGATAGGGAGAGCCCGACAAACCAGCCGAGCGACGTCGCCCAGTGGGGGTCGTTGCGGGTGTGGACGGGAGTCACGGTGCGGAACACGGTGTTTCCGGTGAGCTCCGCCGACGCCTCTGCGAAACAGGCCAGCACACCGGCGAAGAAGTTCTGGCCGGCGCGATGGCACACCGTGTTGAAGGCCGCAGCCTGGGCGGCGTCGAACACCCACTCCGAGACGGCGCGCTGCGCCACCCGCTCGACCGGACGCGGCCCGAGATCGAGTGGGAAGTCCGACAGTCGCCCCTTGCTGCGGACGAAGGCCGAGCGCCAGCACTCGACCGCGGGGTGGCGGTGGTCGACCGTCGACGCGGCAGCGCGCTCCTCGGCCCCGAAGTCGATGTAGCTGCCCGCGGGGACCAGCAGTGCCGGCGGGCCGGCCATCGCCTCGGTGTACAGGCTCGTGATCTCGTGGGCGACCAGCACCACCGACAGGCCGTCGATGATCGAGTGGTCGGCGGCGAAGAAGACGGTGCACTCGGGTTCGGGATCGGAATGCTCGAGCGTCACGAACAGGTACGCCGGCCAGCGGTGCGGGGAGGTGAGCTCGTCGAACAGATCGTGGACCCGCTCGTACACCGTGTCGGCGTCGAATTCGTACTCGTGCCGGACCTCGTTGAGTTCGATGCCGTCCGGGTCGATCGTGCGGCGGGTGATGCGGCCGTCGTGGCCGAGCTCGGCGTGGCTGCGCAGTGGCTCGTGGCGTTCGATCCACATGCCGATCGCGGCCCGGAACGCGTCGTGGTCCAGCTGCCCGGCAGCCGGAACGCCGCGCCCAGCCAGGACTCGCGGCCGTCGTCGTGGGTGCCGTCGGCGGTCCGGCGCAGGTGCGCCTCGTGGATGTACGACGCGGGTCGGCCGTCGTCGACCCAGCCGGTGGTGGCCTCGGGTAGCCACTCGGTGAGCATGCCAGGGGAGATCGCGTAGTCCGCGAGCTCGGTGAATTCCATCGTGGAGAATCCAGTCTCTTGTCCCGCCGCGGGTGGCGGCGGTGAACATCGTCACAGGTGAAGGTGGCGGGAGGGTCGCTCCCGGCTCAGTCTCGGTTCGGAGTTTGCACGCTCAGCGGAGGTGCCGCTTGATGCGTGCGAGCATCGCGCTCATACCGCGCAGACGCAGCGGACTGACCGTGTCGGCGAGGCCGAGTGCCGAATAGAAGTCGTCGGGAACCGCGAGAATCGTTGCGGCGCTGTGCCCGTCGAGTCCCTGGTGCAGGATCGACGCGAAGCCCCGGGTCGTCGGCGCCTCGGGTGGTGCGCTGAAGTGCAGACGGACCTTGTCGAGGTCGCTGCTGTCGACGGCCAGGAACAGGGGCGACTGGCACTCGGGGACCGGCTCCATCGCGCCCTGCTCGAGCTCCGCAGGCAGCGGTTCCAGCTCGCGGCTGAACTCGAGCAGCAGCTGCAGCTTGTCCTGACCGTCGACGGCGGCGAAGTCGTCGACGATCTCGGCGAGGCTCTCCGGCAGGCTCACGAAGCGGCTTCCTCGGTGGAACCGGAAGTCGTGCCGGGCACAGCACCCGGATCATCACCCTTGACGATCGGGACCCGCACGACATTGCCCCACTCGGTCCACGAACCGTCGTAGTTCCGGACGTTCGGGTATCCGAGCAGGTGCGTCAGGACGAACCACGTGTGGCTGGACCGCTCACCGATCCGGCAGTACGCGATCACGTCGTCGCGGCGCGAGAACTCAGAGTAGATCTCCTCGAGCTCGGGGAGGCTGCGGAAGCGTCCGTCCGGGGCCGCCGCCGCGCCCACGGGATCGACACCGCGGTCGGGATGTGGCCGCCTCGCAGCGCGCCCTCCTCCGGGTAGTCGGGCATGTGGGTGCGCTCGCCCGTGTACTCCTGCGGGGACCGCACGTCCACCAGCGGGCCGTTGCCCAGATGCGCGAGCACGTCGTCCCGGAACGCGCGGATCGAGCTGTCGTCGCGCGCCACCACCGGGTACTGCGTGGGCGCCGGAGCGGGCACGTCGAGCGTGGTGTCCCGGTTCTCCGACAGCCACGCGTCGCGGCCGCCGTCGAGCAGGCGGACGTCCTGGTGGCCGAACAGCGTGAACACCCACAGCGCGTACGCCGCCCACCAGTTGCTCTTGTCGCCGTAGATCACGACGGTGTCGTCGCGTTCGATGCCCTTGCGGCTCATCAGATCGGCGAACGCGGCGCCGTCGATGTAGTCGCGGGTGACCGGGTCGTTGAGGTCCAGGTGCCAGTCGATCTTCACCGCGCCGGGGATGTGGCCGATGTCGTAGAGAAGCACGTCCTCGTCCGACTCCACCACCTTCACGCCGGGGGCGCCCAGGTTGACTGACAGCCACTCGGTCGACGAGTCGCTCCGGATGGGTGTACGAAGCGAACGCGGGATTGGGATCGGGTGCGACGGGCACGGGTGGGCTCCTGAGGCAGGTGTGTGTGGAGGGTTGTCCACTACCGATTCTATGTGGTCGCTCGTTCGGCAGAGTGACCGATCTCGCGCGCACTAACCTAGGTACTGTCGGGCCCCGTGACGAGCCCCGACGCCCGCAGCGGCGACCTGGCCACCCGCGCCGACGTCGATCGATTGCTGCGCCGCTTCTACGAGCGAGCCATGGTCGACCCGCTGCTCGCTCCCGTCTTCGAGACCCTCAGGGTCGTCGGACTCGACGAGCACCTGCCGGTGGTCGGTGACTTCTGGGAGCAGATCCTGTTCCGGACCACCCGCTATCAGGGCGATTTCGTGCCGGTCCACGAGGCGCTGCATCGGCAGCACGGACTGACCGACGAGCGGTTCCGGCGATGGCTGGAGTTGTGGTGCGAGACCGTGGACGAATCCTTCGCGGGCACCGACGCGGAGCGGGCCAAGTCCAAGGCGCGCGCGATGGCGGCGGCGCTTCAGCGCGGCCGGGGTCGGTGAGCTGGGTCTAGCGGACCAGCGAGTTCGCGGACCAGAGTGCGGCGATCGATACACCGACGTCGGACAGCAGTCGCCGCACCAGCGGCAGGCCGATACCGATGACGCTCGACGGATCGCCCTCGAGCTTCTCCACGAACCAGCCGCCGAGGCTGTCGAGCGTGAACGCTCCCGCGACCTTCAGCGGTTCGCCGGTGGCGAGATAGGCCTCGAGGTCCTCGTCGGACGGGGATGAGAAGTGGACGACGGTGCCACTGTGATCGGACGCGTCGGCGATGATCGTGCCGTCGGCGATCCGTAGGACGCTGTGTCCGGTGAGGAGCGTGGCGCTGCGGCCGGCCATGGACTTCCAGCGGCGGCGTGCGACGTCGACGGTGTGGGGCTTGCCCTGCAGTTCGCCGTCGATGAGCAGCATCGAGTCGCAGCCGATCACGACGGCATCGGTGATGCCCTCGGCGACCAGGGCGGGAATCACGTCGCGGGCCTTGGCCTCGGCGAGCGTGGTGACGACCAGTTCGGGGGCTGCGGACGGGCCCAGCCGGTCGATGACGGCGTCCTCGTCCACGCCGGAGACACGGACGGTGGGTTCGACCCCGGCGCCCCGCAGCACGGACAGCCGTGCAGGGGACGCCGAGGCGAGAACCAGGTGGGTCACTCGATGAACCGTTCGATCAGAACGGGCGCGAGGCGACCGGGTTGCCGAACGAGTACGGGGAGAACGGCGCATACCCGCGGTGCATACGGGTGGGTGCGCCCCACGTCTCGGGCGGCAGGCCGTCGCCGGCGGGCTCGCCGGAGGCCGCCGCCGCGGACAGCACCGCGACGAGCACGGCGACATCCTCGTCGGTCGGGTTGCCCTTGACGACCGTGATCAGCGGAGACTTCGGGCCCGACGCGACGTCGGGCTCCAGGCCTGCGACAGCTTCAGCCAACGCGGCTCCTTCGAGCGTCGAGCCGTCGACCGCTGCCGCGCCGTCCAGCAGCTCGGCGTCGGTGAGCACGTCTTCCCGGGTTGTGGCTGTCATAGGGGGATGTTCCCATGCTTCTTGGGCGGAAGCGAAACCATCTTGCGCTCGAGCAGACGCAGAGCGGAGACGATCTGTCCGCGGGTGTGCGACGGAGGGATGACGGCGTCGATGTAACCACGCTCGGCCGCAACGTACGGGTTCACCAGGGTGTCCTCGTACTCCTGCTGCAGCTGCAGGCGCAGCGCGTCGACATCCTCACCGTTCTTGGCGGCCTCGAGCAGCTGCTTGCGGTAGACGAAGCCGACGGCTCCGGACGCGCCCATGACCGCGATCTGCGCGGTCGGCCACGCCAGGTTGACGTCCGCGCCCATGTGCTTGGACCCCATGACGTCGTACGCGCCGCCGTACGCCTTGCGGGTGATGACGGTGATCTTGCCGACCGTGGCCTCGCCGTACGCGTACAGCAGCTTGGCACCGCGGCGGATGATGCCGTTGTACTCCTGCTCGGTACCCGGGAGGAAGCCCGGGACGTCGACCAGCGTGATGATCGGGACGTTGAACGCGTCGCAGGTGCGGACGAAGCGCGCGGCCTTCTCGGACGCGTCGATGTCGAGGCAGCCCGCGAACTGCGTGGGCTGGTTCGCCACGATGCCGACGCTGCGGCCGTCGACGCGGCCGAAGCCGACGATGACGTTCATGGCGCGGCCGGCCTGCACCTCGAGGAATTCGTCGTCATCGAGGATGCGACGGATGACCTCGTGCATGTCGTACGGCTGGTTCGCCGAGTCCGGGATCAGCGTGTCGAGCTCGCGGTCCTCGTCGGTGAGCGAGTCCTCGATCGAGCCGACGATCGGATCGGACGGCGCCAGGCGCGGAGCCGCGGCCTGGTTGTTGCTCGGCAGGTAGGACAGCAGGTCCTTGACGTAGTCGAGGGCGTCCTGCTCGCCGGAAGCGACGTAGTGCGCGACACCGGACTTCGCCATGTGGGTCCGGCGCCGCCCAGATCCTCCATGGTGACGTCCTCACCGGTGACGGTCTTGATGACGTCCGGGCCGGTGACGAACATCTGGCTGGCCTCGTCGACCATGACCACGAAGTCGGTCAGCGCGGGGGAGTAGACGTGGCCGCCGGCAGCCGGGCCCATGATCAGGGAGATCTGCGGGATGACACCCGAGGCCTGGACGTTGCGGTGGAAGATCTCGCCGTACAGGCCGAGCGAGACGACGCCCTCCTGGATACGCGCGCCGGCGCCCTCGTTGATGCCGATCAGCGGGCGGCCGGTCTTGAGCGCCAGGTCCATGACCTTGACGATCTTCTCGCCGTAGATCTCGCCGAGGCTGCCGCCGAACACGGTGGCGTCCTGGCTGAAGACACAGACGTCGCGGCCGTCGATGGTGCCGTAGCCGGTGACGACGCCGTCACCGACGGGACGGTTGTCGGCAAGGCCGAAGTTGGTGCTGCGGTGCCGGGCCAGGGCGTCGAGCTCGACGAACGAGCCCTCGTCCAGGAGCGCGTGAATGCGCTCGCGCGCAGTCAGCTTGCCCTTGGCGTGGACCTTCTCGACGGCTGCTTCGCCCATCGGCTGCATTGCCTGCGCCTGGCGGCTGCGCAGGTCAGCGAGCTTTCCCGCCGTCGTGTGGATATCCGGGGTGTTCGCCGCCTCCGCCGCGGCTGGCTCCTGCACACTGGTCATGGGAAGTGAGCTAACCAGGTCTCCGGGGCCTCCGTCGAGCGAGGTCGGGTTGCGTTGAATTATTCAACCTAAGCTACTGACGAGTCACTTTCCAAGCGCATCTTAGGCTGGACGGATGTGGACCGATCTGAACCGCCCCCCGCTCGATGTCGACGCGCTGCGACGCGCTCTTGTTCGTGACGCGGGCGGTGATCCGGACGCGTTCTGGTCCCGGCTCGACGTGGTTGCGGAGACCGGGTCCACCAACGCCGACCTACTGGCCCGCCCGCAGGGTCCGGACTACACGCGCAGCGTTCTGATCGCCGAGTTCCAGTCCGGCGGCCGGGGCCGGCACGCCCGGCCGTGGGTGAGCGCCCCCGCGCCCTGGTCACGGTGTCCGCGGTCCTCGACATGCCCGGGATGGATCTGGCCGACATCGGGTGGCTGCCGTTGCTGTCGGGCATCGCGGTGGTCGACGCACTGCGCAAGGTCGCCGAGGTCGACGCGGAACTGAAGTGGCCCAACGACGTACTGATCGACGGGCGCAAGGTTGCGGGAATCCTCGCCGAGGTCGCATCGACCGCGCCGGTTCCGACGATCGTCGTGGGGGTCGGGCTGAACGTGAGCCTCACCGAGGACGAACTGCCGGTGCCGACGGCGACGTCGCTGGCCCTCGAGGGCGCGGCCGTCACCGACCGCACCGTCCTGGTGCGCGCGATGCTCCGCGAACTGGCACGGCGGTGGCGCGAGTGGGAGGGCGCCGGCTGGAAGGTCGACGACCTCGCGGCGGCGTACCGGGAGCGGTGCGGAACCCTCGGTCGCCTGGTACGCGCCGAGCTCCCGGGGAACCGGGAGCTCGTGGGTGTTGCGACCGACGTCGACGTCGAGGGTCGCATCGTGATCAAGGCAGAGGGTGAGTCACCGGTCGCGGTGTCGGCCGGTGACATCACTCATCTGCGCGCTGTCTGAGTGCTCAGGCAGTCTCGGGGTGCCACGTGGAGACGGCCCAGATCACCACGATGTCGAGCGCGATGATCAGGATCGACCACATCGGGTACCACGGGATCCACAGGAAGTTCGCGATGATCGACAGCGCCGCGAGGATGATCGCGCACACGCGTGCCCAGGTCGCTCCGGTCAACAGCGCCAGGCCCACGAGCACGACGACGATGCCGAGGACCAGGTGGATCAATCCCCACGTCGTGAGGTTGAACTGATACACGTACTGGGGGCCGACGACGAAAACGTCGTCCTTGGCCAGCGCCGAGATTCCCTGGAAGATCTCCAGAATTCCGACGGTCATCAGAATGATCGCGGCAGCGATCGACGTACCCGCCGCGAATCCCTGTTTTGCGCCACCGCCCGAAGCGTGCGTCGTCGGTGTGGTCATTGCAGTTCCCCTCTCGATCGGTTGCGAAAACCTCGCTGGAGAAGCCAATCCATCGGCTGGAGTTTCCGCCGTTTTCGGCGGTGAATCCTCACCCCTGGCGGGTGAAAATGTGTTCGGGGTCGCAGTTGTGAATTGACTGTGCGCGCAATCGCTCGGGGAGCGTCGTTTGCTGCTACTTTGACGCTGATCCAGCAAATCTTGGGCGGTGGAGGGGTAGAGAGATGAATGCTCAACAGGGAATGTCCGAAGGGGCCGCCGGTACGTGGGCTGCCGCCGAGTCCCGCGAATTGGAGACGGCCGGTCGATTCCTGACCGGGCTGACGGTCGTCTTCGGACTACTCACCCTCGGTCTCGGAATCGCGGTTCTCGTGTGGCCCAATGCGACACTCTTCGTGGTCGCGGTGCTCATCGCGATCCAGGTGTTCGCTTTCGGCATCATTCAGATCGTCCGGTCCTTCGCCGAGGTCGGTGCGCCGACGTCGGCTCGCACGTTGACCGGTCTGTCGGGTGCCCTGGCGATCCTGCTGGGATTCCTCGTTCTTCGTAGCCCACTTCAGACATTGGTCATCATCGCCCTCGTCATCGGCGCGTGGTGGGTGTTCCGCGGTGTGCTCGACATCGTGGCTGGTGCGTCGGAGGTGCGCGGTCACCGCGCGGCCAGCATCATTCTCGGCATCATCAGCGTCGCCGCGGGTGCGATCGTGCTGCTCCAGCCGGAGCTGTCGCTCGGGGTCTTCGTCATCGTCGTCGGCGTCTGGATGATCCTCTACGGCCTCGTCGTCATCGCCGCGCCGTTCGTGGCCCGTCGCGCCATCCGCTGACCAGCTTTCCCGGCTGCGGGCCGGCCTGATCGTCGCGGCTGTCGACGGTCTCGCGTGACAGGTCGGCGCTGTGCCGACCTGTCACACTCTTTCCATGGGATACCCACAGGACGCCCTGGCGGCGGACGAGGAACTGGTGCTGCATCGGCATCCGCACTGGAAGATGCTCGTCGTTCCGTCGGTGATCTTCATCCTCGCCACAGCGATCGCGGGATTTCTGGTGGGGCTGGCGGAGTCACAGTTGACCGGTGGGTCGGTGACCGTGGTGTCGGTCGTGATCGCCGCGGCGTGGCTCGCGATCGTGGTGTGGAAGGTCCTCGTGCCTGTGCTGCGGTGGAAATCGACGCACTTCATCGTCACCGACCGGCGCGTGATGATCCGGCACGGTGTGCTGACCCACACCGGTATCGACATCCCGATGAACCGGATCAGCAACGTCCAGTTCCGGCACGGACTCGTCGACCGGATGCTGCGCACCGGGACGCTCATGATCGTCGCATCGTCGGACGACCCCCTAGAGTTCGACGACATCCCGAGGTTCAGCAGGTGCATTCGCTGCTGTACCACCAGGTCTTCGATTCCACGAATCCTCACCGCGACCACGAGGATCATTACTACGACGATCGTTTCTCCCGGCCGGACCAGTGGCCGGGCGCCGCCGGTGAAGATCGTCGGAATCACCGGAAAGGCTGGTAATAGATCCGCTCCGGCCGAACCGACCGTAGGCTGTCGTCGTGACCGCCGTACTGCTTGCCGAAGATGACGAGGCCATCGCCGCTCCGCTGTCGCGTGCACTCGGCCGCGAGGGCTACACCGTCACGATCGAACAGACCGGGCCCACCGCGCTCGAGCGTGCGCTGACCGGCGAGTTCGAACTGCTGATTCTCGATCTCGGCCTGCCCGGGATGGACGGGCTCGAAGTGTGTCGGCAGCTGCGTGCGCACAGCCTGGATCTCGCGGTGCTCATGCTCACCGCGCGCACCGACGAGGTGGACTTCGTCGTCGGGTTGGACGCCGGCGCCGACGACTACGTCGGCAAACCGTTCCGGCTGGCCGAACTCATGGCGCGGGTGCGGGCGCTGCTGCGGCGTAGCGGGGGCGGGGAGGACGTCGTCGTCGAGGTGGCCGGAATCCGGCTCGAGCCGGCGGCCCGACGGGTCCTCGTCAACGGGTCCGAGGTGGCGCTTGCCAACAAGGAGTACGAACTGCTGCGGGTGCTGCTCGAGCACGCCGGCCAGGTGGTCTCGCGGGACACGATCCTGCGCGAGGTCTGGGGTGACGTGGAGCTGCGTGGTTCGAAGACCCTCGACATGCACATGTCGTGGTTGCGGCGAAAGATCGGCGACGAGGGTGCGGGCGCGGATCGGCGGATCGCCACCGTGCGCGGCGTCGGATTCCGTATCAACACCGACTAGGTTCCACACACCGTGCGTCGCAGAATCCTCCTGTCGATCCTTGCGGTCGTCATCTTCACCGGTTTGCTGCTCGGTGTCCCGCTGATCTACACCGCGTGGCAATGGGTGGAGGACTTCACCCGCAGCGACCTCCAGGGCCGCCTCGACCGGATGGCGGCCGAGATCATCGTGCAGGAGGGCAGCGCCGGCGTCGTCGAGAACGGGCTGGACACCTCGTCGTTGCGCCTCGTCGTCCCGGAGGGCGGCAAGCTGGTCGTCGTATACCCGACGCCGGAGGAAGGCGCCGCGCGCCTGGACATCGGTGCTGAGAAGGTGGAGTCACCACTGGTCGAGTCGCTGTCGATGGGGACCTCAGGTTCGTTGCGCCTGGAGGCGCCGTCGGATCGGATGCGGACCCTGCAGCGGCAAGCGGTCGGTGCGGTGACCCTGCTCGTTCTCGCGTCAATGGGTGCGGGTGCCGGCGTCGCCGTGGTCACCGCGAAACGTCTCGCCGATCCGCTCAAGGATGTTGCCGAGCGGGCCGCGCGGCTCGCCGAGGGCGATTTCCGGCCCGATTCCCGCCGCCACGGCATCCCCGAACTGGACCGCGTGTCCGACGTGCTGGACTCGGCGACCGTCGAGATCTCAGGGCGTCTGCAACGCGAACACGCGCTCGTCGCGGACGTGTCCCACCAGCTGCGCAGCCGCCTCACCGCGGTGCGGCTGCGACTCGACGAGCTGTCGGGCACCCGGACCCCGACGTGGTGCACGAGGCGGAGGAGGCGATGGCGCAGGTCGACCGTCTCACCGTCGCCGTCGACGACCTGGTGCGATCGTCGCGCGACAGCGGTGCCGCCAACCGGGAACCGGTGTCGGTGGTGGGGGAGCTTGCGAGCGTCGTGGCGGACTGGCAGGGCCCGTACAAGGACGCGGGCCGGGTGCTGCGCCTGCGCGGCGAGCCGAGGCTGACGTCGAAGGCGACCGGATCGCGGCTGCGTGAGGCGGTGTCGGTGCTGATCGACAACTCGCTGCAGCACGGCGCCGGCACGTGCACGGTGTCGGTGCGTCTGGTGTCGGGTCCGGCGGCGCGGGGACCGGCACGGGATCACGCGTCTGCGTGGAGGTGTCCGACGAGGGAGAGGGTGTGAGCGACGAGTTGGCGCCGCACATCTTCGACCGGGGATTCTCGGGGGCCGGGTCGACCGGCGTCGGGCTGGCGCTGGCGCGAGCACTCGTCGAGGCCGACGGGGGTCGTCTGGAACTGCAGCGTCGCCGGCCGGCGCTGTTCGCGGTGTTCCTCGCTCCCGCTCGGGACGACGTGCCGACCCGGGTGGCCGGAATCCACGAGCCGCGCTAGCTCTGTCCCGGTTCCTCGCCGGTGAGCTCGGCCGCGGGCTCCGGCTGTTCGATCACCTCGTGTTCGGTGGTCTCCTCCGGGAACACCCACCGGCGGAACGCCCAGAACCGGAACACCATCTGCAGCAGGTTGCCGATGATGTAGTTCAGGACGAAGTCGACGACGACCAGCCCCGTGAGGCTCACGGACGATCGGACGTCGAAGATGTTGTTCGCGATGAACAGTGGTGCCGCCGCGATGCCGACGCCGATGCCGCTGATCGTGAAGAACAGCAGCGCCTCGTGATGCCGCTCGCGGCCACCGCGGTGCTTGAACGACCACTCGCGGTTGAGGACGTAGCTCAGGATCGTCGCGACCACACCCGAGAAGATCTTCGCGACCACGGGCTTCTGCTCGAGGATCGTCAGGCTCAGGGAGTAGAAGATGGCCAGGTCGACCACCATCGTCGTTCCGCCGACGATTGCAAATTTGATCAGTTCGTGGTGGCGGAGGACGACGGCACGGAGGGGCTGAGGAACTCGGCTCAACGCCGCGTCGACGAAAGACACAACGAAGTATTGTACGAACCCGCGATCTCGCTCCACGCGCTGGATCGATACTTATCAGTTTCTTCTCAGGTCGGGACGCCGGATGACCTCGGCAGAACCGCTCGGAAACGGACGTGACACCATGGTGTGTCGTGACCGGCAAATCTGATTCCGAATCTCGCCCCACCCCGCCGCGTGATCTCCCGAGCGGGATGCCCGTGGTGACGATGATCGGCGGCGGTCAGCTCGCGCGCATGACGCATCAGGCCGCAGTCGAGCTGGGCCAGACGCTGCGTGTGCTCGCGGGCAGCATCGACGAGCCCGCCGCACAGGTCAGCCCCGACGTCGTGCTGGGCAGCCACACCGACCTCGCCGCGCTGCGCAAGGCCGCCCTCGGGTCGAACGCGCTGACGTTCGACCACGAACACGTCCCCACCGAGCACCTCGACGTCCTCGTCTCCGAGGGTGTCAACGTGCAGCCGCCGCCGCAGGCCCTCGTGTACGCGCAGGACAAGCTGTCGATGCGCCGCAAGCTCAGCGAGATGGGTGCACCGGTCCCCGCGTTCGCAGAGGTCACGTGGGCCGAGGACGTTGTCCGGTTCGGCACCGAGCATGGCTGGCCCATCGTCCTCAAGGCTGTCCGTGGCGGCTACGACGGCCGCGGTGTCTGGATCACTGACGACTCCGACGAGGCCGAGGCCATCGTCACCGAGCAGCTCGACAAGGGCGTGACGCTGATGGTCGAGCAGGCCATCGACTTCACCCGCGAACTCTCCGCGATGGTCGCGCGTTCGCCGTTCGGGCAGGGCGCGTCCTGGCCGGTCGTCGAGACTGTGCAGCGCAGCGGGCAGTGCGCGGTCGTGCTCGCGCCGGCCCCGGAGCTGTCCGACTCGCTCGCGGCCGAGGCCGAGCAGCTGGCGCTGCGGGTGGCGGCCGAGCTCGGTGTCGTCGGCGCGATGGCCGTCGAGCTGTTCGAGACCACCGACGGCACGCTGATCGTGAACGAGCTCGCGATGCGTCCGCACAACTCCGGTCACTGGACGCAGGACGGCGCACGCACGTCGCAGTTCGAGCAGCACCTGCGGGCCGTGCTGGACTACCCGCTGGGCGACCCGTCGCCCATCGCCCCGGTCACGGTGATGGCGAACATCCTCGGCGCGCCCGAGGCGCCCACGATGAGCATGGACGAGCGACTGCACCACCTGTTCGCACGCATGCCCGACGTCAAGGTCCACCTGTACGGCAAGGGCGAGCGCAAGGACCGCAAGATCGGGCACGTGAACGTGATGGGCGGCGCCCATGGTTCGCTGGACGACCCCGCGTACGTCGCGGCGGTGCGCGAGCGCGCGGAGCGGGCGGCGCACTGGATGTCGCACGCCGAATGGACTGACGGGTGGGATGAACATGGGCGGGAATGACACTGGTTGGAACGAGCACACGGGAGCGGACAGCAAGTGACTGAATCGAACGGACCCCTCGTCGGGCTGATCATGGGCAGCGACTCGGACTGGCCGACGATGGAGGCCGCCGCCGAGGCGCTCGCCGAGTTCGGCATCCGGTTCGAGGTGGGGGTCGTGTCGGCGCACCGCACCCCGCAGCGCATGCTCGACTACGCCCGTGAGGCGGCAGATCGGGGACTCAAAGTCATCATCGCCGGTGCCGGCGGCGCCGCCCACCTGCCCGGCATGGTCGCCTCGGCGACGCCGCTGCCGGTGATCGGTGTGCCGGTTCCGCTGAAGTACCTCGACGGCATGGACTCGCTGCTGTCGATCGTGCAGATGCCGGCCGGTGTCCCGGTCGCGACGGTGTCGATCGGCGGCGCCCGCAACGCGGGTCTGCTCGCGGCACGCATCCTCGGCGCGTCGGATCCGGCCCTGCTGCAGCGGATGGCCGACTTCCAGGCCGGTCTCGAGCAGATGGTCCTCGAGAAGGACGAGGCGCTGCGCGCCAAGCTGCTCGGCTGAGCAGCGTCGTTGCTATCGGATCGGACTCTAGGCTGACGACATGGCTCGTTTCCCGGCCCGATCTCGTCTGAGTGAGCGGCTCTATCGCTGGAGCGCCGCCCATGCGGTCGGAATCGACCGCGTCGAGGCGGCGCTCCTGACGTTGGTCTGTATCCCGACCGCGCTCGGCTTCGGCCCGCCCGCGGTCGTCGTCTCCGTCGGCATGACGGTGCCACTGGCGTGGCGGCGCTCGAAGACCGTCGTGTCCGGGTTCGTGGTGGCGGCGTTCGCAATCCTGCACCTGCTCGTCGTCGACCAGATGCTGATGCCGAGCGTGGTCGCGGTGCCGGTCGCGCTGTACGCGTTCGCGGCCTACGCGCCCCGGTGGAGCAGTTACACCGCCCTGGTCGTCGCCATCCTCGGTGCGACGGCGGCCGGGTTCCGGTACTTCGCGAACCCAGAGACCGGGTGGGAGGCCTCGGTGGTCTCCGCCGTGTTCCTCACGGTGTTCGTGCTCGCGGTGTGGGCATTCGGCGACCTGCGCCGGGTGCGCATCCAGGAACTCGAAGGGTCTGGCCGAGCGGGCCCGGCTGCTCGAACTCGAGCGCGCACAGGAGGCGGAGTTGGCGGCGGTCAACGAGCGCACCCGCATCGCCCGCGAGATGCACGACATCGTCGCGCACTCGCTGACCGTCGTCATCGCGCAGGCCGACGGTGGCCGGTACAGCGCGGCGCAGGACCCGCAGGCCGCGATCACCGCGCTCGAGACCATCGCGTCGACCGGCCGGCAGGCGTTGACCGACATGCGGGCGCTGCTGTCGGTGTTGCGCGAGGACCGGCCGCGCGAGTTCGCCGCGATGCCCGGCGCCGACGACATCGAGAGCCTGGTCTCCGAGTTGCGGCGCGGCGGCCTGGACGTCGGCATGACGGTGACCGGTGAGCCGCGTGAGCTGTCCACCGGCGCGGGGCTGACGGCGTACCGCATCGTGCAGGAGTCGCTGACCAACGTTCTCAAGCACGCCGGTCCCGGGGCGCAGGCGCGTGTCGCGGTGAACTGGGGATCGGACGATGTCGAACTGGTCGTCGCCGACGACGGCCGTGGCGGTGCGGCGGCCCTGATCGAGCCGTCGCCGGGCGGGCAGGGCGTGATCGGCATGACCGAGCGGGCCAAGCTGCACGGCGGGAAGCTCACGGCCGGGCCGGTGGTGGGCGGCGGATACCGGGTGCGGGGCAGGCTCCCGTATGTCGCACCCTAGGGTGGACGCCATGATTCGTGTGGCCCTCGTCGACGACCAGCAGCTGGTGCGGGCCGGGTTCCGCATGGTGATCGACTCGCAACCCGACCTCACCGTGGTGCTCGAGGCGTCGGACGGCGCCCGCGGCGTCGAGGAGTTGTCGCGCACGCCGGCCGACGTCGTGCTGATGGACGTCCAGATGCCGAACATGGACGGCATCGAGGCCACCCGCCTGCTCACCGCCCGCGAGGATTCGCCGAAGGTGGTGGTGCTCACCACGTTCGAGAACGACGAGTACGTGATGTCGGCGATCAGCGCCGGAGCGAGTGGCTTCCTGCTCAAGGACGTCCCGCCCGAGCAACTGCTCGACGCGATCCGCACCGTGCACCGCGGCGACGCCGTCATCGAAGCCCGCTCGACCCGCAAACTGCTGCAGCACGTCGGACCGATGCTGGGCAATTCGGTGCAGCCATCGCTGCCCGAGGACCTGACGCCCCGCGAGGTCGAGGTGCTCGAGGCGATGGCCCACGGGCTGTCGAACGCCGAGATCGCCGAGGAGTTCGTGGTCTCCGAGGCGACCGTGAAAACCCATGTGGGACGGGTGCTCTCGAAGACCGGTTCGCGGGACCGTGTGCAGGCCGTGCTGTACGCGTTCCAGATCGGCCTGGTGCGGCCGCAGGATCTCCTCGGCTCCGACTGACCTCGGCCTCACCGCCCATTCCTTCGCTGCGGCGGCGCGAACCCGCGCGGGCGGACGAGGAATGGGCGCTCAGGCCGATCGGCGTCGGATGTGCCGCCGACGTCGAACGATCGCGACGATCTCCTCCGCTACCGCATCCGGATCGGTGAGGACGTCGTACGCGGCGTAGCGAAGCACCAGCCAGCCCTGCTGGACCAGCCAGTTCTGGCGGCGCCTGTCGCTGCGGAACACGTCCGGCGCGCTGTGGAATTCGCGACCGTCCACCTCGACGACGACCTTGGCCCGGGCATCGACGAAGTCGCACACGTACGGGCCGACGGGTTCGTTCGCCGGCAGCGGACAACGTCGCCGGTTCAGCGCCCGCGCGAGCAGACGTTCCGGCTCCGACGCGGCCCGCACCGCGGCGGTGCGCAGCGCACGCAGTTCGTCGGGCGTGACGGAACGAGTGAGCTGGGCGTCGCCGAGTCGCTCGTACTCCTCGGCCGACATCACCGCACCGTAGTCGACCAGGGTCTGTACGGCAGACACCGTAGGCAGCGACGCGGATTCGTCGACGTGGGCATCGTCGATGGCGCGGCGGCGCAGGAGAAGCCACTTCGGCGTTCGCACCCGAACGCGGGGCGGGAGCGTGGCTTCGACGACGTCCGGTTCGCCGGACCATCCGCGCAGCCATGCCGCTGTCCGGTGACTGAGCACGGCTGTCGGCTGCCAGCGGGTCACCGCGTGGCAGAGAGCGAGCGTCGTCGGCTCGGTCACGGCGTAGATCCGCGGCAGCACCCGGCGGTAGCGGCCGCTGCGGCATCGGCTCCCGATGGTGCTGCGCGGGATTCCGGCGTCGAGCAATTCGTCGAAGGTGTGGATTCCGAAGGGGTTCACGATCGCAGACTGGGGGCGAGAGCCGACATCGACTGCCCTCGGCCGCGGCCTCGTAACAGATCTGGGGATGACGGCGGTGCTGTGGAGAGTCGGCCTCACCGGCCATTCCCTCTTCGAGGGGAGCGGAAACCCGCGCCGATCGCGAAGGAATGGGCGCTGAGGCTGATGCGGGGTCCTACCGGGGTATGACGTCGCCGGTCGCGGAGATCGCCCCGCGCTCCGATGTGGAAGACCCCTGACCAGCCATAACGTCGACAGCATGAGAAATGGTGATCAGAAGGTGCGGGCGCGGGCCCTGACCAAGACGTACGGCAACGGCGAGACTGCGGTCCACGCGCTGCGTGGCGTGGACGTGGACTTCGAGGCCGGCGCCTTCACCGCGATCATGGGTCCGTCCGGCTCGGGCAAGTCGACGCTCATGCACTGCCTGGCCGGGCTCGACGTCGCGACGTCGGGCACGGTGCACGTGGGCGGCACCGAGATCACCTCGCTGGGCGACCGCGAGCTGACCGAGCTGCGCCGGGAGCGGATCGGGTTCGTGTTCCAGGCGTTCAACCTGCTGCCGGTGCTGTCGGCCGAGGAGAACATGCTGCTGCCGATGCGGCTGGCCGGCCGGGCACCCGAGCGCGGCTGGCGCGACGAGGTGGTGCGCCGCCTGGGTCTGACCGACAGGCTCGGACATCGCCCCCACGAGCTGTCCGGCGGACAGCAGCAGCGCGTCGCCGTCGCGCGGGCGCTGCTGTCGCAGCCGGACGTCGTCTTCGCCGACGAGCCCACCGGAAACCTCGATTCCCGCACCGGCGCCGAAGTTCTCGACTTGCTGCGCTCGAGTGTGCGCGAGATCGGGCAGACCGTGGTGATGGTGACGCACGATCCGGTCGCGGCGTCGTACGCCGACCGGGTGGTGCTGATCGCCGACGGCAGCATCGCCGGCGAGATCGACCGTCCCACCACCGATTCGGTGATCGAGACGATGCGTTCGCTCGGCGCCGACGACCTGAGCGGGACCCGCTGATGCGTGGGTTGGCGTGGGCGCAGATGCGCGCGCATGCGGGACGGTATGTCGCGTCGATCCTGGCGGTCGTGATCTCGGTCGCGTTCATCGTGGCGACGCTGACGTTGAATTCGACGCTCAAGGCGGGCGTGACGGGTTCGCTTGCCGGACAGTACGCGACGACGGACGTGGTCGTCACCGGCACCGTCGACCCGGCAACGGTCGCGGCGATCCCGGGCGTGCGGGCGGTCGCCGAGGACCGCTCGGCCAGTGTGAAGGTGCGGCGTGACGGAGAGGGCTCGTCGTACGGGGCGGCGGTGTCGCTGTCACAGGATCCCGGGCTGCGTTGGCAGACGTTGCAGGACGGCCGGTTCCCGGAGGCGCTGGGGGAGGTCGCGGTCGGGTCCGGGTCGGGTATCCCGGTCGGGACCGACCTGACGGTGACGGTGCTCGGCCGCGACTCCCAGACGGAAACCGCCAAGGTGGTCGGCACCGTCGATCTCGCGGGCACGGCGCAGAGCATGAACGGCACGACCGTCTTCGCGACGCCGGCGCAGCTGGGGGAGTGGGCGACGTCGGGCGTGACGGTGCGGGAGATCCGCGTCGCCGGTGACGGCACCCTGTCGCAGGAACAGCTGGCCCAGCGGGTGCAGTCGATGCTGCCCGCCGACGTCACGGTGGAAACCGGTGTCCGGCAAGCGGAATTGGAGTCGCAGCGGTTCCTCGGCAGCTCCGATGCCCTGGCGAGCGTGCTGCTCGCGTTCGGCGCGATTGCAGTGGTGGTCGCGGGGCTCGTCATCGCCAACACGTTCGCGGTTCTGCTCGCGGCTCGCACCCAGGAATTGGCGCTGCTGCGCTGCGTGGGCGCGACGGCCGCGCAGGTCCGGCGCAGTGTGCGGGTCGAGGCGGCCGGTGTCGGCGTGGTCGCGTCCGTGCTGGGCGTCGGCCTCGGTGTGGCCGCCGCCTGGCTGGTGGCGCAGATCGCTTCGGCGGCCGATGTGCCGATTCCGTTGCAGAGTGTGAGCGTGACACCGGTGACGGTGGTCGTCGGCCTCGCCGTCGGTGTCGTGATGACGATGGTTGCGGCATCGGCCCCGGGCCGGGCCGCGACCCGGGTGTCGCCGCTGGCGGCGCTGCAGCCGCTCGAGTCGAAGCCGGAATCGGTCGTGGTGTCGCGGACCCGCCGAGTGGTCGGGACTCTCGGGCTGCTCGCCGGCGTCGGCATTCTCGGAGTCGGTGCCGGGACCGCGCAGGTGCTGATCGGCTGCTTCGGCGGTCTGCTGACCTTCGTCTCGATCGTGATCCTCGGACAGCGGATCATTCCCGCCGTGATCTCCCGGGTGGGTGCGGTGGTGGCCCGCCTGGGCGGCCCCGTGGGCCAGCTCGCGGCCGGCAACGCCGGTCGTAATCCTCGCCGCACCGCGGCGACGGCGACGGCGCTGTTGATCGGCGTCACGCTCACCAGCACTCTCGTGGTGGGGATCGCGGTCACCAAGGCCAGCGCGCCCGGCGCAGTGGACGACCAGTTCCCGGTGGACGTGAGCGTCGTCAGCGAGGGAGCGGCGGGACTGCCGGTCGATCTCGTCGACCGGGTGCGGGGCCTGCACGGTGTGGCCGCGGTCGCGCCGATCGGGACAGCCGACGTCGCCCTGTCCGACGGGCGCACGATCCGGGTCACGGGCGTCGATCTGGGCGCGGTTCGTGCGACGCTGCGTTCCGACGTCGAGCTGCCGGTCGCGGACCAGCTGCTGCTGCCGTCGGCCGACATGCAGTACTACGGGCTGCATTCGGGCGACAAGGTTGCTCTGGTCGGGAACGCGGGGCGTGCGGAGCTGACGGTGGGCAGCGCGGACGGCCGGACCTCGTTGACCGAGGCGCGGATTCTGGCGGCGCTGTCGTCGCAGGTGGCTCAGGACCAGATGTGGATCCGGCTCGACGACGGTCTGAGCGACGCCGACAGCCGCGCCGTGCAGGACGAGATCACTTCGCTCGCAGAGCAGTTGGCTCCGGGCAGCGATGTCGGAGGCTCGCTCGTGATGCGCGCGACGCTCGACAGTGTGCTGGACACGCTGCTGCTGATCGTCGCCGGGTTGCTGTCGGTTGCGGTGGTGATCGCACTGATCGGTGTCGGGAACACGATGGCACTGTCGGTGCTGGAACGGCGCCGCGAATCCGGACTGCTGCGGGCGCTGGGCCTGACCCGGTCGGGTCTGCGGTCACTGCTGCTGTGGGAGGCGCTGCTGATCGCGGGCGTCGCATCGGCGCTCGGCGTGGCGCTGGGCCTGGCGTTCGGCATCAGCGGATCGGCGTCGCTGTTCGGTTTCCACGACATCGTGCTGAACACCCTGCCCTGGGCGACGCTTGCGCTGATCGTGGTGGGCGGTGGCGTCGCCGGAGTCGTCGCGGCAGTGCTGCCGGCGCGGCGGGCGGCGGGCACCGCACCGGTGGCGGCGCTGGCCGGCTGAGCAGCGGCGAGACGACGCAGGGCCCGGGATCACGGTGATCCCGGGCCCTGCCGTGTCGATCGACCGCTATCCGGCGAGTCGAGCGGTGACCTTCTCCGAGTCGACGCGGCGGGCGAGGGCGGCGTCGTCGGGGTTGGACACCTGCACCAGTGAGGCGCCGACCGCGAGCACCGAGACCAGTCCCGTGATCAACTCGTCGGCGGTGGCCCACGTACGTGTGGAGAGCACCCGGTCCGCGCCGGTGACGTTCTGCTCGACGGCGACGGCGCGGGCCGAGGCGAGGACGTCGTCGATGCCGCGTCCGTCGAGCGCTGGGGAATCGGATGTGACGGCGCGGAACTGGTCGCCGTGCACGCGCACGGCCGTCGCGTAGTCGGTGAGCCCGACCGGCAGGTCGGGGACCGGGCGGCCGAACGCGTCGAGCGAGAGCACCGCGACCTCGGGGACGTCGGCGACAGCGTCGAGCCCATCGACGGTGACGAGCGCGGCGTCCACGTCGGGATCGGGGTCGAGTGTCACCTCGAGTCCCGCCCACCAGGCGCCGAGGAGGACTGCGGCGGTCTGCCAGTGCGCGGGCAGCAGCACCGACACCCGAGCGCCGGGCATCAGCGCGAACTCGTCGCACAGGAAGTTCGCGGTCTTCGCGGCCCAGTTGGCCAGGGTCACCGCCGACAACTCGATGCGCTCACCGGTGGCGTCGTCGTAGTACGTGATCCGCGGGCCGGCCGGGTCGGCGGCGAGGATCGGATCGAGCAGGGCGGTGGTCAGGTTGGGCACGGGGTCTTCCGTTCTTTCACGAGATGCGAACGTCGAGGTGCAGTGCAGATCGACAGCACTGGCCAATCTACTTCGACGGATTCGATTCGTGTCGGCTGGTTCCCCGTGCGCAGGCGGGACACGGCGGTAGGTGTCCCGCCTGCGTGGACCGCGGCTTCAGGGGGCCGCGGCTACCGGAGTCGGTCGGACGTCAGGATCCGAAGTTGAACCCACCGTTGGCGCCACCATTGGCGCCACCGTTCGCACCGGCGCTGGAGCCGATCGAACCGTCGTTCGAGCCGAGTCCGAAGTTGGCGCCGAACATCGCGGACAGCAGTGCCGAGAAGAGAGCGGAAGAGGACATGATGTGCTCCTGTGTATCACTCGATCCAGGTCGACACCGGCTGGTGTCGAGAGTGATTGGATCGCGCGCCGTGCGGTCGAGGGGAGGGATCGGTCGCAGATTAGGGGGCGATTAGGGACGGCTTGGGGTCCCTATTCGGATACGGGAGGCGCGGCCCCTCAACTGTTTTCGCTCTGTGTGTCGGGCGCGATCCAGGCGCCGTCACACCCCGTCGTTTCGAACCCGACGCCACTCCGACGCCGCGGCCGGAAGCAGGGCCGAGTCGTCGTTCCAGCCGACCCAGTGGGTGCCGGCGATCTCGGCCAGGAGGAACGGGCCGGACCGCCAGAAGCTGTGGGTGGGTTCGTCGAAAACGTACCGACCCTGCAGCCACAGCGGCGTGGCCCGATCCGTCAGGCCGGACGCGCCCAGTGCCGTCGCGTCCTCCGCGACAACCAGGTTTCGGCAGCCCATCACCGTCTCTTGCAGGACGAACGACGTCAGGAAGTGCTCCAGGGTCGGGGCGAGTTCGACGTAGTCGTCCATGTCGACGTCTTCCCACATCCAGTGCGCGTTGCTGAAGACGGCCGACGCATCCGGGCTCGCCGCCACCCGACACGTCCAGCTGTCCTGGTTCTCGCACAGGAAGTCGATCGCGGCGCCGTTCGTCGACAGGTCGGCCGCGCGCACGAGCACGTCCTGCTGCTGGAGGATCATCGGTGAGTCCGGCAGGTGTTCTTCGGGATCCCGACTCGGCCAACGTCCGGCGAAGGCGTAGAGCTCCCGCAGGGCGGACGGCAGCGACGCCGGCAGGTCGGCGTCGGGGGAGCCGTACCCGGGGCTCCGGCGCCGTACCAGTCGACCAGGAAGTCCTCGAGCCATTTCACGGTTCCGTCCGAGATGCGCATCCCGTCAGTTGACACAGCGCGGACCCTTGTTCCCCGCGTCGATCGGGGGCCGGGTTCGACGGGGGTGGGCGAGGTTCCGGCGCTCGAGATGCCGTCCGAGGCAGCCCCGGACGACAAGGATCCGGAGGGGCTCTTGTAGTCACCGGCGAGGACGACGCGGACCTTCCCCGACGCGAGGGCGGAGTCCGCCTCGATCGGCAGGCCGCCGAGTGTCACGGACACGGCCTGCGCGGCCTTGCTGTCGGACTTGCTCGCGAACACCGTGGTTCGGGTGACGGATTTGCCGGTGTTGTTACCGACGTTGCCGAGGCCGAATCCCTTGTCCTCGAGGGTGGTCGCGACGTTCGCCGCGAGGCCGCCGATGCTGCTGTCGTTGGCGACGTCGACGGTGACCGAGGAGACGTCGATGTCGGGCATCGTCGTCGGGACAGCGGCGGTGGTCGACTTGGCGTCGTCCTGCGGTTCCTCGCCGACGAGTCCGGCGACATACTTGCGAACCGCCTTGGGGTCGACCTGGACGATCGACTCGCCGTAGTCGGTCATGGCGTTGATGTCGACGACCGGGATGGTCTCGAACTTGACGGCGCCACCGGCGAGGTCCTGCAGTTGGGTCGCGAAATTGATGATGTCCCAGCCGGAGTCGAGCACCACGGACCGCTGGACGGCGGCGGTCAGCTGGTTCAGCTTGCTGGGGTTGGTGAGCGTCTTCGCGCTCAGCACCTGTTGGGCCAGGGACGCCATGAACACCTGCTGCCGGACGATGCGATCGAGGTCCCCGCGGGGCAGGTCGTGGCGCTGGCGGACGAAGCTGAGGGCGTCCGAGCCGCTCAGCTTCTGCTCACCGGCCGGGAACTTCGCACCCGAGAGCGGTTCGTCGACAGGTCCGTTGAGGCACACGTCGACGCCGCCGACGGCGTCGGTGAGCAGGACGAAACCGAGCAGGCCGATCTCCGCGTAGTGGTCGACGGTGATGCCGGTGAGCTTCGCGACCGACTTGATGAGCGCCTCGCGGCCGGCCTGGGTGGAGTCCTTGTCGACCGTGGATTCCGATTTGCCTTCCTCGGTCAGCTTCTGGCGTTCGAGCTCCTTGGTGGCGCCGTAGGCCGCGTTGATCTTCGACATCCCGATCCCGGGCACGTCGACGTACGCGTCGCGGGGAATGGAGATGGCGGTAGCGGAGCTGCCGTCGTTGGGGACTCGGACGAGGACGATCGTGTCGGTGTTGTTGGCCACCTCGTCACCGGCGCGCAGCGCGGCGAGTTCGGACTGGCTGAGGGGATTCCCGTGGGCGTCGGTGCGACTGTCGGTGCCTACGAGGAGGATGTCGATGGCGCCGTCCTTGGCTCCGCCCAGTCCGAGGCCGCCGGCCGTGGCGAGGCTGGACCGCAGCGAATCGACACTGCGCCAGGCGAATCCGGTGACCACGAGCACGAGGACCGCCGCAATCGCGATGGCGATCTGGATGCGCGAGATGCGGGCTGGCAGTCTCGGCACCTCCCGTGTGGTGGGCTCCTGCGGCACGTGTGCGCCTCCATGACGGTCGGTTTTCATACTTCGCCAAGGCTACTGGTCTTCTCCGCTCGGCACGCGATACAGCTGTCCGGCGTGCCAGACTCGGCGGCTGTGACGACTCTTCTTGTGACGGGCGCGCGTGGACAGCTGGGAAGCCAGTTGCTGCGGTGCGCGGAGGCCGCCGACGTCCCCGTATCCGGTGTGGGCTCGGCCGAACTCGACATCACCGATCGCGATGCCGTGGACTCGTGGGTCCGGCCGGATTCGGTGGTCGTCAACTGTGCGGCCTACACGGCGGTCGACGCGGCCGAGTCCGACGAGGCCGCGGCCGCGGCGGTCAACGAGATCGGGGTGCGGAACCTGGCGTCGGCGTGTGCGCGAGCAGGTGCGCGTCTGGTCCACGTCTCGACCGACTACGTGTTCGCAGGTGACGCGCACACGCCGTACGAGCCCGACGCGCCGACCGGTCCCCGGACCGCGTACGGACGGACCAAGCTTGCCGGCGAACAAGCCATCCGCGAGGTGGCGCCGAACGCGCAGATCGTCCGGACGGCATGGGTGTACACCGGAGCGGGCAACGACTTCGTCGCGACGATGTTGCGGCTCGAACGGGAGCGCGACACCGTCCAGGTCGTGAACGACCAGACGGGCTCTCCCACGTACTCGGCGGATCTGGCGGCCGGGCTGTTCGAACTCGCGCGCACCGGGATTGCGGGTGCGACGGGCGTCACTACGCTGCACGCGACCAACGCCGGCTCCGCGACGTGGTTCGACCTGGCGCGAGCGGTGTTCGCGGGGGTCGGAGCCGATCCCGACCGCGTGTTGCCGTGCACCAGTGCGGAGTTCGTGCGCCCGGCGCCGCGGCCGTCGTACTCGGTGCTCTCGCCGGCGGCGTGGGCAGCCGCCGGACTGACGCCGCTGCGGCCGTGGCGGGACGCTCTGGCCGACGCGCTGTCGCGGCTCGAGTAAGGACGAAGCGGGCTTTCGGGCTACGCTTGCCCGCGTGAGTTCGAAGCTGGCCGTGGTGACGGTGACCTACTCGCCCGGCGAGCATCTGGAGCATTTCCTGAGCACGCTGGCCGACGCGACAGTCGAAAATCCGCAGGTCATCCTGGCAGACAACGGGTCCACCGACGGTGCACCCGAGGCTGCCGCGGCTGCTCACGATCACGTCCGGCTGCTTCGCACGGGTGGAAACATCGGCTACGGCGGCGCGATCAACCGTGCCGTCGCCGAGGTCGACCGCGACATCGAGTTCGTCGTCGTCGTCAACCCCGACGTGCGCTGGTCGCCGGGTTCCATCGACCAGCTGCTGGCCGCGGCGGAACGGTGGCCGCGGGCCGGTGCCCTCGGCCCGATGGTCCGCGAGCCCGACGGGAGCGTGTACCCGTCGGCGCGGCGGGTGCCCGATCTGGTCTCCGGCGCCGGGCATGCCGTGCTCGGTTCGGTGTGGCCGTCCAACCCGTGGACGCAGGCGTACCTCCAGGAGAACGAGACGATCACCGAGCGCTCGGCGGGCTGGCTGTCGGGTTCGTGCCTGTTGCTGCGGCGGGTCGCCTTCGACTCGATCGACGGGTTCGACTCGCGCTACTTCATGTACATGGAGGACGTCGACCTGGGGGACCGGCTCGGCAAGGCGGGCTGGCTCAACGTCTTCGTGCCGTCGGCCGAGGTCACCCATGCCAAGGGGCACGCTGCGGGCCGGCATCCCGAGCTGATGCTGCCCGCCCATCATCAGAGCGCCTACCGCTTCCAGGCCGACCGTCATCCTGCGTGGTGGCAGGCACCGCTGCGGTGGGCGCTGCGGGGCGGACTCGCCCTGCGTTCAAAACTCGCGGTCGCGGCTGCCGTTCGTCGGCGCAGCGCCGACGAGCGTCGAGAAATCGAGATTGAGGGGAAAGCATGACAACTGCTTCGGCGACCGATGCCGTCATTCTGGTGGGAGGCCAGGGCACCCGGCTGCGTCCGCTGACGCTGTCCGCACCCAAGCCGATGCTCCCCACGGCGGGCGTCCCCTTCCTGACGCACCTGCTCGCTCGCATCAAGCAGGCCGGCATCACGCACGTCGTGCTCGGTACCTCGTTCAAGGCCGAGGTCTTCGAGGAGCACTTCGGGGACGGCAGTGACCTGGGACTCGAGATCGAGTACGTCACCGAGGTCGAGCCGATGGGCACCGGCGGCGGTATCCGCAACGTGCTGCCCAGTCTGCGGGCCGACAACATCATGGTCTTCAACGGCGACGTCCTGGGCGGCACCGATCTGGGCTCCGTCCTCGACACCCACCACCGGACCAACGCGGACGTCACCCTGCACCTGGTGCGGGTCGGCGATCCCCGCGCCTTCGGTTGTGTGCCCACCGACGACGACGGCCGCGTGAAGGCGTTCCTCGAGAAGACGCAGGATCCGCCGACCGACCAGATCAACGCGGGTTGCTACGTGTTCCGCCGCGAGATCATCGAGAAGATCCCGTCGGATCGTCCGGTCTCGGTCGAGCGCGAGGTGTTCCCCGCGCTGCTCGCCGACGGGGCGCGCGTGTTCGGTCACGTCGACAGTTCGTACTGGCGCGACATGGGCACCCCCGACGACTTCGTGCGTGGCTCGGCGGATCTGGTGCGCGGCATCGCGCCGTCGCCCGCGCTCGACGGTCCGCGTGGTGAGTCGCTCGTCCATCCCGGGGCCGGTGTGGCGCCGGGCGCGCTGCTGATCGGCGGCACCGTCGTGGGCCGCGGCGCCGAGGTCGGCGCCGGCGCCCGCCTCGACGGTGCGGTGCTGTTCGACGGCGCCCAGGTGGAGGCCGGTGCGGTGATCGAGCGGTCGATCATCGGCTTCGGCGCCCGCATCGGTCCGCGTGCGCTGGTGCGCGACGCGGTGATCGGTGACGGTGCCGACATCGGTGCCCGGTGCGAACTGATCAGCGGTGCCCGGGTGTGGCCCGGTGTCGCGCTCCCGGACGGTGGCGTGCGGTTCAGCACCGACGTGTGATTGCGCACGGATCCGACTTCTTAGCTCTGCTACTGAAATACTGGGGGCATGATGTCGCAGGAACCCGTATTCCACAGGTACGTCGCCCTGGGTGACTCGTTCACCGAGGGCGTCGGCGACCCCGACCCGACCCGCCCGAACGGCCTGCGCGGCTGGGCGGACCGGGTGGCCGAGGAGCTCGCCCAGCGCAGCGCCGACTTCGGGTACGCCAACCTCGCGGTCCGGGGTCGGCTGCTGGGCCCGATCGTCGACGAGCAGCTCGACGCGGCGATCACGCTCGAGCCCGACCTGGTGACCATCTACGCCGGCGGCAACGACTTCATGCGCCCGAAGATCGACATCGACGCGCTGGTCGCCCGGTACGACGAGGCGATCGGCAAGCTCGCCGCCACCGGGCGACCGTGCTGATGTGGACGGCGTACGACGCGGGCTGGGCGACGGTGTTCGGCAAGCTTCGGGGACGCTCGGCGATCTACAACGAGCTGGTCCGCGAGGTCGCCGACCGGCACGGCGCGAAGGTCGTCGACTTCTGGCGGTTCGACGAGTACCAGGACCTGCGCATGTGGGACTGGGATCGGCTGCACATGTCGACCCCGGGCCACCAGAACATGGCGATCCGCGTCCTCGAGACGCTGGGCGTCGAGCACCACATCGTGATGGATTCGCTCGGCCCGGACGTGCCCACCGACAAGGCGTCGCAACGCAGTGCCGACCTGAAGTGGACGAGGGAGTTCTTGATCCCGTGGATCGGACGTCGCGTGCGTGGCACGTCGTCGGGTGACGGCGTCACCGCCAAGCGTCCCACCCTTGCCCCATTCGTTGACGCCCGTCCACTGACGACGACGAAGGCCGACCGGAAGAATCCGGTCGGCCTTCGTCGTCGTCGGTCCGCGTCCGTCAGTCGGTGCCGAGATTCCGGGTCGAGGAGATCGCGACCAGGCCGATCAGGCCGACGAGCGCGAAGGCGTAGAAGCCCCACGGCACCGCGTACCCGGCGCCGAGCAGCGCGCCACCGAGGATCGGGCCGCGGATCGCGCCCACCCGGCCGACGCCCGCCGACCAGCCCAGGGCGGTCGCGCGGATGTTCGCGGGGTGGTTGGCGCTGGTGAAGGCGTACACGAGCACCTGTGCGCTGAAGACGAAGCAGCCGGCCAGGAAGACCATGACGTAGATGCCGGCCGAGACCTTGATGCTGAGCAGCGCGAGGAACAGGGCCGCACCGGCGAACCACACGATGGCGGCCGTGCGCGGGCCGACCTTGTCGGCGACGCGACCGGCGATGAGGAGTCCGACGACGGCGCCCGCGTTGAGGACGAGCAGGAAGGTCAGGGCGGCGCCGAGTTCGTAGCCGGCCTCGCGCATGATGGTCGGCAGCCACGTGTTGAGGCCGTAGACCAGCAGCAGGCCCATGAACGAGGTGACCCAGATGGCGATGCTGTTGCGCAGGAACTTCGTGGAGAACAGCGTGCGCACCGGGTCGGTGGCCGTCGCGACGGGCGCGTCGACGGCCGGAGTCGCCTCGAAGCTCGAGGCCGTACTGCGCGGCGATGCTCTCGGCCTCGTCCCGGCGGCCCTTGGAGAGCAGGTACGACGGCGATTCCGGCAGGTATCGGATCATCAGCGGGATCAGCACGAGTGCCGGTGCGGCACCGACGATGAACATGGAGTGCCAGCCGAACGGGTTGATGAGCACGAGGGCGAGAGCCGCGGTGGCCACGGCGCCGACGTGGTAGCCGGTCATGAGCATGGTCGACGCCGAACCGCCGCCCTGCTTCTTCGAGAACTCGTTGACCAGAGCCAATGCGGTCGGCAGGCAGCCGCCGAGTCCGATGCCGGCGAGGAAGCGCAGCAGACCGAAGATGAACGGGTTGGGGGCGACCGCGCACAGCAGCGTCAGCACCGAGAACGCGGCGACCGCGTAGATCAGCGCCCGGCGGCGGCCGATGACGTCGGTGAGGGTGCCGATGATGAGCGCGCCGATCGTCATGCCGATCAGGCCGAAGGTCGAGATCGTGGTGATCGCGCTGGTGCTGAGGTTCCAGTCGCCGTACTCACGCAACGACGGGATGACCGCACCCAGGACTACGAGATCGAATCCGTCGAGGAGGACTGCGATCCAACACAGCGGGGCCACCCACATCGCGGCTCGACCGCGTGTCGCGGGTCGTTCGATGGTGCTCATTCGATCTCCAGAAGCCAAGGTGTTCGCAATGCGAACCACCGTTCAATTCAAGAACGCGGCAATTGTTGGTTGGATCACACGGCAAAGTCAAACTGCAGACCTTCGGGTCTGGTAGCGCCTGCCTTGCGTCCGTGCGAGCGCCGGGCGGCGACACTGGACGGGTGAGTGACGCGAACGAAGCCGGCCGCAGCATGCTCGGACGGGCATTCCATGTGCTCGACACCTTCTCGGCCGAGCGGCCCCGGCTGACGCAGTCGGAGCTGAGCCGCCGCACCGGGCTTCCGCTCCCGACCGTCCACCGGCTGTGCGCGCAACTGGTGGAGCACGGTGCCCTCGAGCGTGACGACGAGGGGCGGTACGAGATCGGCGTCCGATTGTGGGAGTTGGGGGCGCTCGCGCCGCGCGCGCACGGCCTGCGTCAGGTCGCCATGCCGTACCTCGAAGACCTCTACGAGGCCACCCGCGAGAACGTGCAGTTGATCGTCCGGGAGGGGCTCGAAGGCCCTCTACGTGGAACGTCTGTCGGCGCGGGGTGCGGTGGCGGTGGTCGGCCGGGCCGGTGGCCGACTGCCGCTGCACGCGTCGAGCGGCGGTCTCGTGCTCCTCGCGCACGGCGGTCCGGGTCTGCTCGGGGCGGTACTGGCCGCGGGGCTCGAGCGATTCACGCCCAACACCATCACGACGGAACACCGGCTGCGGCAGACCCTCGACGAGATCCGCCGGACCGGATTCATCGTGTGCCGCGAGCACCTGAACATCGGCACGCTGGCTGTCGCGGCCCCGATCCTGCGCCCCGGCGGCGAGGTGGTCGCGTCGATCTCCGTCGTCGTCGGCGCGGCCGCCGATCCCGCGCCGCTGATCCCCGCGCTGCGGGCCGCGGCGCGGGAATCTCGCGCAACCTCGCGTGACGCACGTCTCGTTTCCGGATTCGTCTTTCACTCAGTGAAAGTCCGTCTGTCGCCTCGGGTGGAACGCCGGGACAGTGTTGGCGATCACGATCTACCGAGGAGATGACCATGACCATTTCGAGCACCCAGGTCGGCATCGTCGGCGCCGGCCCGGCCGGACTGATGCTGTCCCACCTGCTGCACTTGCGGGGCATCGAATCCGTGGTTCTCGAGGCCCGGACCCGGGAAGAAGTGGAAGGCACCATCCGGGCGGGCGTGCTCGAGCAGAACACTGTCGACCTCATGGTCGAGACCGGCCTCGGTGACCGGGTCAAGGCCGAGGGTCTCGAGCACCACGGCATCGAACTGCGCTTCGGCGGACGCGGACACCGCATCGCGTTCGACGAGCTCACGAACGGCCGCGCCGTCACGGTCTACCCGCAGCACGAGGTGCTCAAGGACCTCATCGCCAAGCGCCTCGCGGACGGCGGTGACATCCGCTTCGGCGTCTCCGACGTCGAGGTGCACGACCACACCACCGACAACCCGTACATCACCTACACCGACGCCGACGGCAACACCCAGACGCTCAAGTGCGCGCTCGTCGGCGGCTGCGACGGCTCCCGCACCCAGACGCGCAAGCTGATTCCCGAGCCGTCGATCCGTCAGGATCACTTCCGCCAGTACCCGTTCGCGTGGTTCGGCATCCTCGCGGAGGCGCCGCCGTCGTCGGAGGAACTGATCTACGCCAACCATCCGCGCGGCTTCGCCCTCATCAGCACCCGCACGCAGGAGGTGCAGCGGCACTACCTGCAGGTCGATCCCAACGACTCGGTGGACAACTGGTCCGACGACCGCATCTGGTCCGAGCTGCACGCCCGCGTGGACGGCGAGGGCGCAGAGATCAAGGACGGCCGGATCTTCGAGAAGTCGATCCTGCAGTTCCGCAGCTTCGTGTGCGAGCCGATGCAGCACGGCAACCTGTTCCTCGCCGGCGACGCCGCGCACACCGTCCCGCCGACCGGTGCGAAGGGCCTGAACCTCGCCGTCGCCGACGTCTACGTGCTCTCGAAGGGCATGGCCGAGTTCTTCGAGACCGGCAACCGCGGCCGGCTCGACGCCTACACCGAGACGGTGCTGCCCCGGATCTGGCGCACGCAGCACTTCTCGTGGTGGATGTCGTCGATGCTGCACCGCCTGCCCGACGCCTCGGGCTTCGATCACAAGCGTCAGGTCGCCGAGCTCGACATGGTGACCCGATCGGTCGCCGGCCGCACGCTGATCGCCGAGAACTACGTGGGTACGCCGCTCGGCTGAGCCGCTGCTGTATCGGGTTCGGCCGGCCCCCATCGTGGCGGGACCGGCCGAACCCGCACCGCCGGAAGATCGGACGAGTCCGATTTCTCGCTCGGTGAGAAACCGGGGACGCGTGCGAGGGTGTCGCCCTTAGGTTCGTGAGAGCTGTACCGCTCCACCTACAGAAGAGGCATTCCATGAAGATCCTGATCGTCGGCGGCACCGGCATGATCGGTGCCCACACGGCACTCCACCTGCGTGAGGCCGGCAACGACGTCACCGTCGCCGCGCGTAACCCGCTCGCCGACGACTCGCCGGTGCGGGACTTCCCGGTGCTGCTCGGCGACTACACGGAGCAGACGTTCACGGCCGACCAGTTGGCGCCGTTCGAGGGCATCGTGTTCGCGGCGGGCCAGGACATCCGGCACATGGGCCGTGACGTAGATGCCGCTGCCGAGGCCGAATTCTGGGAGAAGACGCAGTCCGGCGGTGTGCCGCGCTTCGCCGCGCTCGCCAAGGAGGCCGGGGTCTCGCGCTTCGTCCAGGTCGGCAGCTACTACCACCATCTGCGGCCCGAGTACGCCGAGACCATGCCGTACGTTGCGGCCCGCAAGGCTGCGGACGAGGGCGCCCGCGCGCTGGCCGACGACACCTTCAACGTCTCGACGCTGAACCCGCCGTCGATCCTCGGCGCCATCAGCGGTGTCTCCGCCAAGCGTTACCGCAAGCTGTTCTCGTGGGCCGCCGGCAACGAGCCGCAGATTCCGGACTTCGCGCCCGCCGGCGGCACGAACTACATGTCGGCGCGCTCGCTCGCCGAGGCGATCGGGGGTGCGCTGCAGCATGCCGAGTCCGGCAAGGCGTACCTGATCGGCGATCAGAACCTCACCTTCGCCGAGTACTTCCAGATGCTCGTCGACGCCGCCGGCGGCAACCGCACCATCGAGGCGCGCGACGAGGAGCACCCGCTGCTCCCCGACAGCTTCATCGTCCAAGGCCGCGGCAACGCGATCGCGTACGACACCGATCCGGCCGAGACCGCTCTGCTCGGGTACACCAAGGGCGATTGCGCCCGCGCGATCGCCGAGATGTACGAGATCGTGCAGGCGGCCACCGCCCGCTGACGTTGGCTGCGAGTAACGAAAAGGCCGGCCCCGCGGAGTGATCCGCGGGGCCGGCCTTAGTCGTGTCCGGGTCAGGCGATGCGTTCGAATACTGCGGCCAGGCCCTGGCCGCCGCCGATGCACATGGTCTCGAGGCCGTAGCGGGCCTCGCGTCGGTCCATCTCGCGGAGCAGGGTCGCGAGGATGCGGGCACCGGTCGCGCCCACGGGGTGGCCGAGCGAGATGCCCGAGCCGTTGGGGTTGAGCCGGGCGTCGTCAGGTGCGAGGCCCCAGGTGCGGGTGACGGCGAGGGCCTGGGCGGCGAACGCCTCGTTGAGTTCGATGACGTCCATGTCGGCGAGGGTGAGACCTCGGCGGGCGAGGGCCTTCTCTGTCGAGGGGACGGGGCCGATGCCCATCGTGCGCGGCGGCACCCCGGCGACGGCCCAGCTGGCGAGCCGGGCGAGGGGACGCAGGCCGAGCGCCGCGGCCTTCTCTTCGGTGGTGACGATCGCGATGGCGGCGCCGTCGTTCTGGCCGCTGGCGTTGCCGGCGGTGACGGTGGAGTCGGGGTCGACCTTGCCGCGGATAGGGCGGAGCTTGGCGAGGGACTCGAGATTCGTGTCGGCGCGGGGGTGTTCGTCGGTGTCGACGATCAGCGGGTCGCCCTTGCGTTGGGGGACGGTGACCGGACGATCTCCTGCGCGAAGACGCCGCTGCGCTGCGCGGCGACCGCGCGCTGGTGGGATTGCACGGCGAGGGCGTCCTGGTCGCCTCGGCTGATGGAGTATTCGGCGCGCAGGTTTTCGGCGGTTTCGATCATGCCGCCGGGGACGGGGTAGTTGCGGCCGCCGGCGGTGACGCGGGCGCGTGCCAGCCGGTCGTTGAGGGCGAGCGATTCGCCGCGGACGCCGTAGCGCATTCCGGTGGCGTAGAACTCGGCCTGGCTCATCGACTCGACACCGCCGGCGAGGACGAGGTCGCTGCCACCGGACTGGACCTGCATGACGGCCTGGATGATCGCCTGCAGACCGGAACCGCAGCGACGGTCCACCTGCAGGCCCGGGACGTCCACGCCCAGTCCGGCGTTGAGGGCGGCGATGCGACCGATCGCGGGGGCCTCACCGCCGGGGGAGGCCTGGCCGAGGATCACGTCGTCGATGTCGGCTCCGGAAATGCCGGTGCGCGAGACGAGTTCGGTGATGACGGTGGCCGCGAGGTCCTCGGGTGCGATGTCCCGGAAGACACCGCCGAAGCGGCCGACGGGCGTGCGGAGCGGTTCGCAGATGACTGCGTCAGGCATGTCTGTTTCCTTGGGGCGAAGGCGATTGTGTCTGGGTGCGGGCGAGGTCCGCCGAGATGGCGTCCGCCGTCGCGACGGCCGCAGGCACGAGCGTGTCGTAGACGGCCTCGGTCGTGTAGCGGGCGGCCTGCGTCGAGATGTTCACGGCCGCGACGACGGTGCCGTCCCGGTCGCGGATGGGTGCGGCCAGCGACCGCAGTCCCTCCTCGAGTTCCTGGTCGACGACGCAGAATCCGTCGGACCGGATCTTGTCGAGTTCGGCGCGCAGCGCGTCGGGCGTCGCGATGGTGCGCCCGGTGAGCGGTGTCAGCTCGACCCGCGCCAGGTAGGCGTCCAGGTCGGCGGGACTCAGCCCGGCGAGCAGCGCGCGACCCATCGACGTCGCGAACGCGGGGAAGCGGGTGCCGATCGTGATGGAGACGGTCATGATGCGCCGGACCGGGACTCGGGCGACGTACACGACGTCACCGTCGTCGAGGATCGACACCGACGTCGACTCGCTCACCCGGTCGGACAGCTCCTCGAGGTGCGGTCCGGCGATGTCGGGCAGCGACAGGCTCGACAGGTAGCTGTAGCCGAGTTCGAGCACCCGCGGCGTGAGCCAGAAGGCGGAGCCGTCGGTGCGGACGTAGCCGAGTTCGGTGAGGGTGAGCAGGAACCGACGGGCCGTCGCACGAGTGAGGTCGGTGGCGCGGGCCACGTCGCTGAGCGTGCGGCGCGGGGTCTCGGCGTCGAACGCCTTGATGACGGACAGTCCGCGTGCGAGCGACTGCACGTAGTCGGTCGAGGCCCCGGTCGGTTCGGTCCCACTCGTGTTCGTCACGTTCGCGTACTCCCATCGGTGGCGCCCGCCAGGTCGGCGAGCGCCTGCTTGCCGAGCGCGAACGCCCGGTTGCTGTTCGGCACACCCGCGTACACCGCGGTGTGCAGGAATACTTCCACGAGCTGGTCCGGGTCCATTCCGGCGCGCAGCGCGGCCCGGATGTGCATGTCCAGTTCGTGCTCGTTGCCGACGGCCGTGAGGATCGCGAGCGTGAGCAGGCGGCGAGTGGGGTGGTCGAGGCCGTCGCGGGCCCAGATGTCGCCCCACGCGGTGCGGGTGATGAAGTCCTGGAACGGCTCGGTGAAGGGGGTGCTGCCCGCGATCGCCCGGTCGACGTGCGCGTCACCGAGGACGGAGCGGCGCACCGACATTCCGACGTCGTGCACGGCGCGGCGGGCGACGCCCACCGGAGTTGCTGCGGCGATGTGCCGTTCGATCAGACGCGTGATCGCGCCGGCCTGCTCGACGTTGGCCAGGTGCGCGCCGGGGGAGACGACGTGGAGTTCGGCGCCGGCGATGCCGTCGGCGATCGCTCGCAGCGTCGGCGGCGGGGTGGGCCCGTCCTGCTCGGCGGCGATCACCAGCGTCGGCGCGACGATGCGCGCGAGGTCGGCGCGCCCGTCCCACTGCGACAGCGCCTCACAGCACGCGGCGTAGCCCTCGTCGGAGCTGCCCGACACCATCGCGACGTGGCGGGCCACCAGCTCCGGATCGCGCTGCGCCAGTTCGGGAGTGAACCAGCGTCCGACCACGGATTCGGCGATCGAGGCGATGCCGTCGGCGCGGACGGTGGCGGCGCGGTCGAGCCACGGCTGCGCCGGAGCGAACTGCGCCGACGTGCACATCACCGTCAGTGTCCGCACGCGCTGCGGATGGTGCGCGGCGAGCCACTGGCCGACGGCGCCACCGAGCGAGAGCCCGACGAAGTGCACCGAGTCCAGGCCGAGCCGGTCGAGCAGGGCGATCACGTCGCCGCCCAGGTCGGCCATCGTGTACGGGCCGGCGGGTGCGGGCGATCCGCCGTGGCCGCGGTGGTCGACGGCGATCACGTGGTGGCCGCTCGACAGCGCGTGGATCTGCGGATCCCACATGTGCAGGTTCGCGCCCAGCGAGCCGAGCAGCAGGACCGGGGGCGCGGCGGGGTCGCCGTGCGTCTCGTAGTGCAGGTCCACTGTCATGGTTGTCCTCCGGTGGTGTGGGCGCGGCGCGCCGCTCGGGAAGCGAGGGCACGGTCGACGAGGTCGACGGCGTGGCCGAGGTAGTGCGACGGGTCCAGCAGTTCGCGGAGCGCGTCGGCCGACAGGAGCGCGGTGATGTCGGGTGCCTGGTCCAGCGGGACACCGGACGCGGCTGCGGCGGTGACGATGTCGCGCGCCGCATCGGTGTGCTCGGCGAGTGCTGCGGTCACCCGCTCGGCGAGGATGAGTCCGCCCGTGATCGCGAGGTTGCGGGCCATGGCGTCGGCGTCGACGCGCACTCCGCCGACGCTCGACGCGAGTCGGTGTGCCGCGCCTCCGGTGAGCCGGAGCAGGTCGGTGACGGTCTCCCACTCGACGTGCCAGGCGCCGGCCGCGCGGGCGAACTCGTGGTCCATCGCCGACAGGATCGTCGAGACGAGGCCCGGAACCCGACGCGCCGCGGCGCGCGCGGTGATGGCGGCGACAGGATTCTGCTTGTGCGGCATGGCCGACGAGCCGCCCGGGCGTCCTCGGCAACCTCACCGAACTCGGTCGACGCCATCAACGTGATGTCGGTGGCCGGCTTGGACACGGCCCCTGCCGCGATCCCCAACGACGTGGCCAGCGCCGCGACCGGGGTGCGGGTCGTGTGCCAGGGAACGACCTGTCGGGTCAGGCCGAGTTCGTCCGCGAAGGCGTCGGCCAGGTCGAGCCCGTGGGGTGCACTGGCGGCCAGAGTGCCTGCCGCGCCGCCGAACTGGACCGGCAGCGCCGTCAGTGCCTGCTCGAGGGCGTCGGAGGCGGCGTCGAGTCCGGTGAACCACGACACGGCGAGCGCACCGAAGGTGGTGGGCAGCGCCTGCTGCCCGAGCGTGCGAGCCACCATCGGGGTGCTCCGGTGCCGGTCCGCCAGTGCGGCGGCGGCGTCGGCCGCGGTCCGCAGGTCGGTGAGCACCTTCCGTCCCGCCCTGCGCGACGACGGCGTCAGTGCGGAGTCCATGACGTCCTGGCTGGTGGCGCCGACGTGCACCGCGGCGGCGGGCACACCGTCCTCCGCGCACGCGGCCCGCAGGATCCGTACGAGCGGGATCACCGGGTTGCCGCCGGACGCGGACCGTCGACCGAGGTCGGCGATGTCGATCCCGCCCGGCTCGGCCAGTCGCGCGGCTGCTGCCGTCACGGCCGCCGCGTCCTCGGCGGTCACCAGGCCCACGGTGGCGGCCGCGCGGGTCAGTGCGGCCTCCACCTCGAGCAGGGCTCCCACCCACGCACGGTCCGAGATGTCCTCGGCGAGTTCGTCTGCGCCGAAGAGGGGATCGAACAGTTCGCCGCGGGTGTACGTCACGAGAAGCTCCTGATCACAGCTCGAAGAACGGCGTCTCGACACCGTCGGGATCGCTGTCCTGAACATAGACCGTGAGGCTGTAGCCGTCGTCGGTCTTGCCGGCGATCAGCTTGGGGCGCTGCGACTCGGGCAGCGACGTCAGCACCGGGTCGACGGCGTGCGCCTCGGTGTCCTCGGGGAAGTACAGCCGCGTGTACAGGCGCTCGAGCATGCCGCGGGCGAAGATGCCGACGTTCACGTGCGGGGCCTCGACGGCGCCGTTCTCCGCCGGCAGCGCACCCGGCTTGACCGTGTGGATCGTCGCGGTGCCGGTCTCGTCGGCGCCGGCCCGGCCGAAGCCACGAAATCCTGCGGGCGTCGGCTCGATTGCGCCTCGCGGGTCGTCGGGATGCGCGAAGCGTCCGGCGGCGTCGGCCTGCCACGTCTCGACCATCGCGTCCGCGACGGGCACGCGGTCGCCGTCGATCACGGTGATGCGCAGCGTGATCCGGCCCGGAGTGCCTTCGTGAGCCGCGTCGGGGCCGTCCGCCCACGGCAGGCCGATGTGCCAGTAGGGGCCCACCGTCTGGGACGGGGTGACGCCGAAGTCGGCGGTGGTGAAGTCGCCGGGCGTGACGGCGTACGTGGGTGCAGTGTTCTGCGGGGCGGTGTCAGTCATCGTGATCCTCGTCCTCGAACGGGGTGGCGTCGCGTCCGCGCAGGACGATGTCGAAGCGGAAGCCCAGCGCCCAGTCGGCGACGGTCGCGTCGTAGTCGAAGACGCTGACCATCCGGTGCCGGGCCTCGGCGGGGACCGCGTTGTAGATCGGGTCCTGGAAGAACAGCGGATCGTCCGGGAAGTACATCTGGGTCACCAGGCGCTGCGTGAACGATCGGCCGAACAGCGAGAAGTGGATGTGCGACGGCCGCCAGGCGTTGTCGTGGTTGCGCCACGGGTACGCGCCCGGCTTGATCGTGGTGAACGTGTAGTGGCCGTCCGCATCGGTGACGCACCGGCCGACGCCGTCGAAGTGCGGGTCGAGCGGCGCGGGCCAGTTGTCGCCGGTGTGGCGGTAGCGGCCGCCGGCGTTGGCCTGCCACACCTCGAGCAGCGTGTGCGGGACGGGCTTGCCGTTCGCGTCGAGGACCCGGCCGTGGACGATGATCCGCTGGCCCTGTGCCTCGCCGCCGTTCACGATCGTCAGATCGGCATCGCCGGGCCGGACGCGATCCTCGCCGAACACCGGTCCGGTGAGTTCGCCGAGCCGCTGCGGGAGCAGCTTCAGGGGCTGGCGCGGGCTGCGCAGGCGGGTGGTCTTGTAGTCGGCGAAGTCCGGCGGCGCGTTCACGCCGTCGCCGGTGGGCCGGTACTGCGGGGGCAGATCGAAGCATGTGAGACCTCATGGGGAACAGGGGAACAGGTGAGGGGGAATCGAGACTGCTGTTCGCAATGTGGACGATGTGACGCTATACGAACAACGTAGTGCCTCCAGGTGTGGCAATCAACGGCTGGCCGCAATTCTGTTCGCTATGCGGACGAGGGTTCACAATACGCACGGATCGCCGTATGCTGGCCGCCATGATGGACAAAGTCATTGCCACAGCGGCCGAGGCCGTCGCCGACATCCCGGACGGCGCGACCATCGCGGTGGGCGGATTCGGCCTGGTCGGGGTGCCCGAGATCCTCATCAACGCGCTCCTCGACCAGGGCGCCACGGACCTCGAGACGGTGAGCAACAACTGCGGCACCGACGGCTTCGGGCTCGGCGTGCTTCTCGAGAAGGGCCGCATCCGACGCACCATCAGCTCGTACGTGGGCGACAACAAGGAGTTCGCGCGGCAGTACCTGTCGGGTGAGCTCGAGGTGGAGTTGACCCCGCAGGGCACGCTCGCCGAGCGGCTGCGCGCCGGCGGCGCCGGTATCCCGGCCTTCTTCACCCCGGCCGGCGTCGGCACGCAGGTCGCCGAGGGCGGGCTGCCGCGTCGCTACGACGGCAACGGCGGCGTCGCGGTCGCGAGCCCGGTCAAGGAGACCCGCGAGTTCGACGGTACGACGTACGTCATGGAGCGCGGCATCGCCGCCGACTACGCGCTCGTGCACGCGTGGAAGGGCGACCGCCACGGCAACCTCGTGTACCGGCGCAGCGCCCGAAACTTCAACCCGCCCGCGGCGGCGTCGGGTCGCATCACCATCGCGCAGGTCGAGCACCTCGTCGAGCCGGGCGAGCTGGATCCCGACCAGATCCACACCTCGGGCATCCACGTGCAGCGCGTCGTGCACGTCGGCAAGGTCACTGTCGGAATCGAGAAGCGGACGGTACGAGCATGACTCAGGTTGTTGCACAGAAGCTGACGCGCGAGCAGATGGCCGCGCGGGTCGCGCAGGAACTGTCCGACGGGCAGTACGTCAACCTCGGCATCGGCATGCCGACGCTGGTGCCGAACTACATCCCCGAGGACGTCACGGTGGTGCTGCACTCGGAGAACGGCGTCCTGGGCGTGGGCCCGTACCCCACCGAGGACGAACTCGACCCCGAACTCATCAACGCCGGTAAGGAGACCATCACGGTCCTGCCCGGTGCGTCGTACTTCGACTCGTCGCAGTCCTTCGGGATGATCCGCGGCGGCCAGGTGGACGTCGCGGTGCTCGGGGCGATGCAGGTGAGCGCCAAGGGTGACCTCGCCAACTGGATGATCCCCGGCCACATGGTCAAGGGCATGGGCGGCGCGATGGACCTCGTCCACGGCGCCAAGCGGGTCATCGTGATGATGGAGCACGTCTCCAAGAAGGGCGAGCCCAAGATCCTCGACGAGTGCACCCTGCCGCTCACCGGCAAGGCCTGCGTGCAACGGATCATCACCGACATGGCAGTGCTCGACGTCACCGACGAGGGCCTGCGCCTGGTGGAGACCGCGCCCGGCGTCAGCGTCGACGACGTCGTCGCGGCGACCGGCGCGACGCTGCTGCGCTGAACTCACCGGTCGGGCCGGCCGCTGCGCTCAGCGCGCGGCGGCCAGCCGGACCAGGTGGTCGATCGTGTCCTTCTCGGCGCCGTCGGGCAGATCGTCGACGGGGAACCAGCGCAGATCCTGGGACTCGTCGCTGATCACGATCGGCACCGTGGCCGCGGGTCCCGGCGCCCGCACCAGGAACCGCAGATCCAGATGCCGGGTCGGGACGCCGAGCGAACACGTGATCGGGTGCGTGTGCGCGGACAACAACCGCGGATCGATCCGCAGCCCCTCGATGCCCGACTCTTCCTGCGCCTCCCTCAGGGCCGACGCGACGACCGTGTCGTCGCCTTCCTCGCAGTGCCCGCCCAGCTGGATCCACCGTCCCACCCGCGGATGCAGCGTCAGCAGCACGTGATCGCCGCCCTCGTCGAGGACCAGCGACGACGCCGTGATGTGCCCGGGCACGTGCGAGCGCAGACAGCCGTCGGGTGCCGAGTCGAGGAACGCGAGCATCGTGTGCCGCAGCGACTCCGCATCCTCGGAGTCGCTGTCCCAGTTCGTCAGGGCCTCACGCGCCGACGCGTGCAGTGATCGTGCCGACATTCACAGCTCCAGCAGCGCGTCGCCCGGAACCCGAGGTTCCCGTGGCGTCAGCGGTTCCGTGGGATGCCCGACGGCGATCGCCCCGAGCGGCTGCCAGTCCGCCGGCAGAGCGAGCTCGGCCCGGACCGTGTCGGCGGCGAAGATCGTCGACCCGATCCAGCAGCTCCCGATGCCGCGCGTGGCGAGTGAGACCAGCAGTCCCTGGACCGCGGCGCCGACCGCGACCGTGAACATCGTCGACTCGGCGCGCGTGCGACGTTCGTCCGGATAGTCGTGCGCGCCGTCGGGCACGCAGAACGGGATCACGACCTCGGGCGCGCGGAAGAGAATGTCGCCGCGGGCAACTCGCCGCTCGATCCGTTCCTCGCTCGTCCCGTCCGCGGCGAGGTCCTCGCGCCACCGCTGCTGCATCGCGTCGAGCAGGCGCTTGCGGACGTCGGGGCTGCGCAGCCACACGAACCGCACCGGGCGGGTGTGGTGCGGCGCCGGCGCGGTGAGTGCCTCGGCGATCGAGTCGCGCAGCGCGTCCGGGTCGACCGGTTCGTCGGCGAACTCGCGCACCGAGCGACGCAGCAGCAGCGCTTCACGCCGGCCCACCTCGAACGACTCCGTGGTGCCGAGCCAGAACAGGTCCTCGGGCCCACGACGGATCAGCTTCTCGGCGCCGGACCCGTCGTCCTCGAGGTCGAATCCGCGGACCACGGCCACCGGCACGCCGCCGAGCTTGCCCTTGACGAGGTCGCCGGCGGCGGCGATCTCGTCCGCGACGGCGACCTCGGTCACGAACAGCTCGTTGCCCTGGCTGTCCACGGCTCCCGCATAGGCATGCAGGACCGGGATACCGACGCGCCGATGGCTGCGTCGATCTGACCGATGCGCCACGCTCGGCCCATCGTGTCGGTCACGACTACCGCGACGTCCACGCCGAGTCGAGACTTGATGTCCCCGCGCAACTTCCGCGCGCTGCCGTCCGGATCCTCAGGCAGCAGAGCCAATTCGGATCCGTCGACGTTCGATCCGTCGATCCCCGAGGCAGCCTGCACGATGCCGAGCTTGTTCTCGGTGATGAGGGTCCGTCCCTTGCGGGCCACCACCCGGACCGCCTCCTGGTCGACCAGGAGACGGCGGGCGGCGTCGCGCTCGTCGGGATCGGTGGGGACTGCACGATCCGTCCCTCCACCTTCGAGAACACCTTGCTCGTGACGACGAGGACGTCGCCGTCGCTGAGCCACGGCGCGGCCTCGACGATCGCGGCGGCCAGGTCGTCGCCCGGCCGGAACTCGGGCAGGCCCGGAACGGGCAGGATCTCGATAGACCGTCCGGCACCGTGGTCGCGCACGCTCACAAGCTCACTCCGGCAACGTCGAATGCGGCGCGGACCATCTCGGCGGTGGCCTCGGGATCGGTCATCAGCAGCGGCACGCTGAGGACCTCGACGCCCGGGACGTCGGCCTCGTCGCTCGAAGTGGACGAGCCAGCCGTCGAGGATGCCGGTGCCGGATCGCGCACCGTAGTGGCGGCCGATCGCCTCCGCGGACGTCTCGACACCGATCACGTCGAGGCATTCGTCGGCCATGCCGCGCAACGGCTTTCCACCGATGATGGGGGACAGGCCCACGATCTTCGCCTTGGTGGTCCGCAGCGCGCCGCGGATACCGGGGACCGCGAGGATCGCTCCGATGCTGACGACCGGATTCGACGGTGCCAGAAGGACGATGTCCGCGGATTCGATCGCCTCGAGCACTCCCGGCGCCGGCTTCGCCTGCTCCGCACCGATGTACGCGAAGCTGTGCGTCGGGATCTGCGCCCGGTAGCGGACCCACCACTCCTGGAAGTGGATCGCCTTCTGCTGTTCCTCGGACGAATCCGTGTCGCTCTCGGGGTCGGTCACGACGACATGCGTTTCGCTGCGGTCGTCCGTCACCGGAAGCAGTGCGACACCGGGCTTCCAGCGATTGCACAGCGCCTCGGTGACGGCGGAGAGCGGGTATCCGGCACGCAGCATCTGGCTGCGGATCAGGTGCGTCGCGATGTCGCGATCGCCGAGTCCGAACCAGTCTGGCTGTGCACCGTACGCGGCGAGTTCTTCTTTCGCATTCCAGGTTTCGCCGATGTGACCCCAGCCGCGCTCCGGGTCGATGCCCCCACCCAGGGTGTACATGCACGTGTCGAGGTCCGGGCAGATGCGCAGTCCGTGCATCCACACGTCGTCGCCGACGTTGACGACGGCGGTGATCCGATGGTCGGTTTCCGCAGGGGACTTCGGGTCCCCGGGGATGCCTTCTCCGGTCGTGCCGCCTAGCAGACTTCGAACTCCCTGGAGGAAACGGGCCCTCCGACGCCGCCAACCAATACAGTCACATTCACAACTCGAAGCCTATGCGGTGGTGTCGCATGCCACTCGGCGCAGTCTCTTCGGCCGAGTTGTACCACGCTGCTCGGGGGTGTGGGATGGTAGACGACTTTCCGTTTCAGCTTGACCCGACACGCCAGGGCATGTCTAATCACATGTATGTCATTCCAGGTTCGAGGGGCGAGTTCACTTGGAGCGACCCTCGGCTCGATCGATCGTTCGAGTGAAAGCCAGGACGATTGTCGGGGTGGGAGCGGCAGAACGCGATTCGACAAGAATTCAAATTTTCTGCGCTAAATACATGGTGAGGAGGCGGAGCGATGATGCCCTACCAGCACTACGAGTTCGAAACTCCTCTGAGCGTGGTCGGCGGCGAACCGACCGATTCTGATGCGGGTGCAACGGGAGGCGCCGGCTTCGAAGACTTCGAGCTCGGGGTAACGGTTCCCCAGCTGAGTCTGATTCCGGGTTTCGACGCGATGTTCGAGGCCGACGAGGAGCAGTGGCAGGACCGCGCGCTGTGCGCGCAGACCGACCCCGAGGCCTTCTTCCCGGAGAAGGGCGGGTCCACCCGCGAAGCCAAGCGCATCTGCTTGGGCTGCGAGGTCCGTGGGGAGTGCCTCGAGTACGCACTCGCGAACGACGAGCGATTCGGCATCTGGGGCGGGCTCTCCGAGCGTGAGCGCCGGCGCCTCAAGCGCGGAATCATCTGACGGACGCCAGGCGTCCGCAGGTACTAGTCGTCGGCCTCGGGTAGATCGGGGTCGATCACCTCGGGGTCGACGCCGAGATACGTCGACACCTGCTCGATGAGCACGTCGTGGACGAGGTCCTCGAGATCATGAGGGTCCTTGGCGCGCAACTCGATTGGGCGACGGAACAACACGATGCGCGCGCGTGTCGCAGTCCCGTGGCGATCGATGCCGGCCGGGATCAGTCGCGACAGCGGGACCGGTCCGTCCGCGACCACCTCGGGTGGCCAGTTCACCGAATCGGGTCGATGGCCCGGATCCGGGGAACGTCGTCCACCGCGATGTCGAGTTTGGTGAGGCGGTCGTGCCATCGCGCGTCGATGGGCTCGAACGCTCCCAGCACCAGGTGATCGAACTTCTCTGCGCGTGTCCGTGCCGCCGGCAGGTCCGGCGGGAAGAGCGGGCCGCGGATGCCCCGGCCTCGCCGCGCGACCGATCGTGATGTCAGCGGGCGGGGACGACGAGATCTGGCCATGTAGGGGACATTACAGCGGCTGTCCATCACCGCCGCCGCGTCACCGGTCCCGTCGGCTCGGGCGCTTTCTCATCCATCCTTCGGACGCCGTGTATCGGTGTGTCCGAGTAGGTCAACTCGAAAGTTGGGGCTAGTCTCCTTGCTTGTGAGATCACTGCGTCGATGCTGCCGACCTGGGTGCAAGAACCCTGCTGTCGCCACCTTGACGTACGTCTATTCGGATTCCACCGCCGTCGTCGGCCCCCTGGCCACGGTGGCGGAGCCACATTCGTGGGACCTGTGCGAGACCCATGCCTCGCGGATCACCGCTCCCAAGGGCTGGGAACTCGTGCGATACGAGGGCGGATTCTCGTCGAGCACGCCCGACGAGGACGATCTCACTGCGCTGGCCGAGGCCGTCCGCGAGGCGGGACTGGGCGAGCGTCCCCGCACCGATTCCGCTTCCTCCGAGTCGCGGCCCGGTGCGGTGTCGCCGTCGGCTCCGCCCACCGCGCGCACCGGTCGTCGCGGTCACCTCCGGGTCCTGCCCGATCCCGCGAACTGAGCGGTTCGTACTTTCCCGCGTTCTGACCGGGTGCGCCTCGTCGGTGTTCCCTCCCTGCTCGAACGCGGTCCACAGAACCCGACATTTCGCTCAGGAAGCGCAGTCGGGGCACTCCCCACTAGGCTCGGCTGGAGCGACTCGGTCGGGCAACCGGCCGAGTCGAACAATCGGTGGGATGAACAACGTCTGTCGCATCAACGAACAGCAGGAGAAACCAGCAGTGGCTCGATCCGTCGAATCCGTGAATGCCGTGATCAAGGCTTACGACGTGCGTGGTGTCGTAGGCGAACAGATCGATGCCGACTTCGTCCGCGACGTGGGCGCGCTCGTTCGCCCGGCTGGTGCGGGACGAGCAGACCGGTGGCGAGCGTGTGACGCGGATCGCGATCGGCCACGACATGCGCGATTCGTCGCCCGAGCTGTCGCGTGCCTTCGCCGAGGGCGTGACCGCGCAGGGCCTCGACGTCGTCCACATCGGCCTGGCCTCCACCGACCAGCTGTACTTCGCGTCGGGAGTTCTCGACTGCCCGGGTGCGATGTTCACCGCGAGCCACAACCCCGCCAAGTACAACGGCATCAAGCTCTGCCGGGCCGGCGCCAAGCCGGTCGGTCAGGACACCGGCCTCGCCGTGATCGCCGGCGAGGTGGCCGAGGGCGTCCCCGCGGACGACGGCCCGGCCGGGTCCGTCAGCGAGGACGACGTGCTCGACCAGTACGCGAGCTTCGTGCGCGGGCTGGTGAACCTGGCCGAACTGCGGCCGCTGAAGGTCGCCGTCGACGCCGGCAACGGCATGGGCGGACACACCGTGCCGGCCGTGTTCGGCCCGATGCCGGTGACGGTCCTGCCGCTGTACTTCGAGCTGGACGGCAGCTTCCCGAACCACGAGGCGAACCCGCTCGATCCGGCCAACCTGGTGGACCTGCAGAACTTCGTGCGCGAGACCGGCGCCGACATCGGCCTGGCCTTCGACGGCGACGCCGACCGCTGCTTCGTCGTCGACGAGAAGGGCAACCCGGTCTCGCCGTCCGCGGTGACCGCGCTGGTCGCCGACCGTGAGCTGGCGAAGGAGCCGGGCGGCACGATCATCCACAACCTGATCACGTCCCGTTTCGTCCCCGAACTGGTCGAGAAGCTCGGGGCACCGCGGTGCGCACCCGTGTCGGCCACTCGTTCATCAAGCAGCAGATGGCCGAGACCGGTGCGGTGTTCGGTGGCGAGCACTCCGCGCACTACTACTTCCGGGACTTCTGGGGTGCCGACTCGGGCATGCTTGCGGCGCTGCACGTGCTGGCCGCACTCGGCGAGCAGGATCGTCCGCTGTCGGAGCTGATGGAGTCGTACGAGGGCTACGCGGCGTCCGGCGAGATCAACTCGACCGTCGCCGATGCCGCCGAGCGCACGGCTGCGGTGGTCGATCTCTTCGCGGATCGGGCGGTGTCCGTCGACCGCCTCGACGGTGTCACCGTCGAGCTGGCGGACGGCGCGTGGTTCAACCTGCGCGCGTCCAACACCGAGCCCCTGTTGCGGCTGAACGTGGAGGCGCGCACGCAGGCGGACGTCGACGCGCTCGTCGCCGAGATCCTCGGAGCTGTGCGCGCCTAGTCGGTGAATTGCTGGGATACTCGAGTCACCTGAACTCGTCGGGGGACAGGGAGTGGGAGAAAGGGAGGTGTGTCCGTCATGACAGCTCCGTCGTCTCTGCTCGATCTCGATGACGTCGACGCACTGCTGGCCGCGGACGTCGACGGCTCGCTCCGATTCGCGGCACTCGGGGCGCGCAGATCCGCGCCACCCAGGCGGCGGTGGAGGAGGACGGGCTCGCGCGGCTGCGCGGTCTGCAGCCGCGCAGCGTGGTGCTCGTCACCGGCGAGGGCCCGGCGTCCCGCGCCGCCGAACTGATCACCGCCGCGGTCGGTAGCCGGATCGGTATCCCCCTGGTCGAAAGCGTGGACACCCCGTTGTGGGTCGGACCGCTGGACGTGGTCGTGGTGGCCGGTGACGATGCCGGTGACCCGCGGCTGGTCGAGTCCGTGGACCGCGCGCTGCGGCGCGGCGCGGAAGTGGTGGTCGCAGCCCCCGACGAGGGTCCGCTGCGGGCCGCGGGCGCGGGTCGTGCGACGGTACTCCGCCACGCGTGGCGGTTCCCGCCCATCACGGTCTGCTGCGGTATCTCGCGGCCTTCCTCGCGGTCCTGATCGCGATCGAAGCGGAGCGCGCGGCGAAGGTGTGCCCCGACCTGGGCCGCCTCGCGGACGCCCTGGACGAGGAGGCGCTGCGCGACCACCCCCGCAACGAGGTCTTCCACAACCCCGCCAAGTCGCTCGCGGCGCGGATGCAGGGCCGGCGCGTCGTCCTCGCCGGCGACACCCGCGCCACCACGCACCTGGCCCGCCACGGCAGCGAGATCCTGCTGCGCTGCGGCGCCGCCGTCGCCGCGCCCGCCGACCTGTCGGGTGTTCTCTCCGGCGTTCCCCGCTTCGACTCGTCGGCCACCTCGATGCCGCCCGGATACGACCCGTTCTTCCACGACGAGCAGCTCGACGGTCCGGTGCCCGGTACGCCGCTGCGCGTGTTCGTCTTCGCCGCGGAGGCCGACCGGCCCGTCGTCGAGCGCCGGGTCGCCGCACTACCCGACGTCGACGTCGTCGTCGCGGCATCGGAGCAGGCGGAACCGTCGGGCCGCCGGGTCCTCCCGGATCTGCGGGATCTTCGCCGGCGGTTCCGGCCGCTACGCGGACGGAGATCGAGCAGATTGCAGTTCTCGTCGGCCGCCTCGAGATGAGCGCGGCATACCGACGTTTGATCGGTGGTAACTAGTGCGCCAACTCGAAGGTGCGCTCCGGTCCTATGCATGGGGGTCGCGGACCGCGCTCGCGGAGCTGTGCGGACGTCCGAGCCCCAGCGCGCATCCGGAAGCGGAACTGTGGCTGGGGGCCCATCCGGGGGATCCCGCGCGGGTGATCGAGAACGGTGGAGACCGTTCCCTGCGAGACGTCGTCGACGCCGCCCCGGTCCGGGAGCTCGGTGAGCGGTGCGTCGCCGAGTTCGGTGAGCGTCTGCCGTTCCTGTTGAAGGTGCTCGCGGCCGAGGAGCCGCTGTCGCTCCAGGCGCACCCCAGCGCCGAGCAGGCGCGGGAGGGCTTCGCCCGTGAGGAGGCGTCGGGGATCCCTGTCGACTCGGCGGAACGGAACTATCGCGACGCGAGCCACAAGCCGGAACTCGTGGTGGCACTCACCCGATTCGAGGCGCTCGCGGATTCCGGGATCCGCACCGGACGGTGCGGTTGCTCGGCGCCCTCGACGTCCCGGAACTCGAACCGTACGTCGGTCTCCTTGCGGGACAACCCGATTCGGGCGGTCTCCGCGCGCTGTTCACCACGTGGATCACGTTGCCGGCGCAGGCTCTCGCGACGCTGCTGCCGGCCGTGCTCGACGGCTGCGTGGCCTACCTGTCGAACGCCGAGAGCGGTGGGATCGAGTTCGTCCAGGAGGCCAGGACCGCACTCGAACTCAGCGAGGGCTACCCCGGTGACGCCGGCGTCCTGGCGTCGTTGCTGCTCAACCGGGTGACACTCGATCCGGGGCAGGGGCTGTTCCTCGATGCCGGGAACCTGCACGCGTACCTCCACGGCACGGCCGTGGAGATCATGGCGAACTCGGACAACGTCCTGCGCGGCGGGCTCACCCCGAAACACGTCGACGTCCCGGAGTTGTTGCGGGTCCTCGACTTCGACACGGTCGACGTTCCGGTTCTGACCCCCGTCGCGACCGATCACGACGGCGAGGTGGCGTACGAGACCCCGGCGCCGGAGTTCCGGTTGTCCCGTATCGATCTCGACGCATCCGGGGGCGGTGCGGGCGCGGCGACGGCCTTCGTGCCGGACGGCCCGCAGATCGTGCTGTGCACGTCGGGCGCGGCAAAGCTGGGGTGTGGATCGCAGTCGCTGATGCTCGAGCGTGGCGCATCGGCCTGGATCTCCGCCTCGGACAACGAAGTTCACATCCAGGCCTGCGCCGTCGACACCCAGCTGTTCCGGGCCGGTGTGGGGATCGTCGAGGCGTGACCGCGCGGTTCGCCCGTTTCCGGGGTGATCCCGTAGCCTGTGAGCCGCTCGAAATCGACGAGAGGAGTGGCCGGTGTCGGCAAACGGGGGCAAGAAGGCGATCTTCGCGGCGCTGACCGCGAACGCGGGAATCGCGGTGGCCAAGTTCACCGGCTTCCTGATCACCGGGTCGTCGTCGATGCTCGCGGAGTCCGTTCACTCGGTGGCCGACACGTCCAACCAGGGACTGCTGCTGTTCGGGCAGAACCGCGCCGAGAAGCAGGCCGACAAGCTCCACCAGTTCGGTTACGGCCGCAACCGCTACTTCTACTCCTTCGTCGTGGCCCTGGTGCTGTTCACCCTGGGCTCGCTGTTCGCGATCTACGAGGGCGTACACAAGATCCAGCACCCCGAGGGACTGTCGTCGCCGATCGTGGCCGTCGTCATCCTGCTGGTCGCGATCGCGCTCGAGACGTACAGCTTCGTCACCGCGATGGGTGAATCGCGTCCGCTCAAGGGCAACGCGAGCTGGTGGAGCTTCATCCGTACTTCCCGCACCCCCGAACTGCCCGTCGTGCTGCTCGAGGACACCGGTGCACTCGTCGGTCTCGTGCTCGCGCTCGGTGGTGTCGGGCTCACGATGCTCACCGGGGACCCTGTGTGGGACGGCGTCGGAACCCTGTGCATCGGTGTGCTGCTGGGCATCATCGCGATCGTCCTGATCGTCGAGATGAAGAGCCTGCTGATCGGTGAAGGGGCGACTCAGGACGAGGAGAACCGGATCCTGAGTGCGCTCGTCGACGGTGTTCGGATCGATCGAGTGATCCACTGCCGCACCCAGTACCTCGGTCCCGAGGAGATCCTGGTGGCGGCCAAGGTGGGCATCGCGCCGGGCTCCGGGATCGAGGACGTCGCGACGGCGATCGACGAAGCCGAGGTCCGTGTCCGCGCCGCCGTACCGGCCGCTCGGCTGATCTACATCGAACCCGATCTGTACCGCGCCGCGGTGGACTAGTCGTTTCGGAAACCGTGCTGACGCCGGTCTCCCGGCATAGGCTGACGACCATCCCCACCTCCGAAGGAGGCAGTGATGGCGACACCGGATCGGAAGGCTGTTCCGGGGCGTGCCCGGAATCCTCGCTCAGGTCTGTTCCGTGCCAAGTCGGTCGAACAATCGATCCTCGAAACGGACGAGCCCGAGACCAAGCTCCGCAAGGACCTCACTGCGTGGGACCTGACGGTGTTCGGTGTCGCGGTCGTGATCGGTGCCGGAATCTTCACCCTCACCGCGCGAACCGCCGGCAATGTCGCCGGGCCGTCGGTGTCGCTCGCGTTCGTGTTCGCGGCGATCGCGCGTGCGCTCGCCGCGCTGTGCTACGCGGAGTTCGCGTCCACGGTTCCGGTCGCGGGCAGCGCGTACACATTCTCGTATGCCACGTTCGGCGAGTTCGTCGCGTGGATCATCGGCTGGGACCTCATCCTCGAGTTCGCGCTGGCCGCATCGGTGGTCGCGAAAGGCTGGTCACTGTATCTCGGCGAGGTACTGGGCAGTTCGAGTCCGGTCTGGCACATCGGATCGCACCAGGTGGACTGGGGCGCCGTCCTGATCATCACGATCATCACGGTGCTCCTGGCCACCGGCACCAAGCTCTCGTCGCGGGTCTCGGCCGTCATCACCGCGATCAAGGTTGCCGTCGTCCTGTTCGTGGTGGTGCTCGGTGCGTTCTACATCAAGAGCGAGAACTACTCGCCGTACATTCCGCCGTCCCAGCCCGGTTCGACCGGACAGGGCATCCATCAGTCGCTGTTCTCGTACATCACCGGTGCCGGTGGAGCACCTTCGGCTGGTACGGCCTGCTCGCTGCGGCCAGCCTCGTGTTCTTCGCATTCATCGGTTTCGACGTCGTAGCCACCACCGCCGAGGAGACGAAGGATCCGCAGAAGGCCTTGCCCCGCGGCATTCTCGGTTCCCTCGCGATCGTGACCGTGCTGTACGTCGCGGTCTCGCTCGTGCTCACCGGCATGGTGAACTACACCGAGTTGGCCGGCGACAACTCGACGCTCGCGACGGCGTTCGCGATCAACGGAATGAACTGGGCGAAGAATCTCATCTCGTTCGGTGCCCTCGCCGGTCTCACCACCGTCGTCATGGTGCTGATGCTGGGGCAGACCCGGGTGCTGTTCGCGATGTCGCGCGACGGGCTGATGCCGAGGTCGCTGGCGCCCACCGGCAAGCACGGCACTCCGGTCCGGATCACGATCCTGGTGGGTGTGGTCGTCGGTGTCCTTGCCGCGGTCTTTCCGATCGGGACCCTGGAAGAGATGGTCAATATCGGCACCCTGTTCGCGTTCGTGCTGGTGTCGATCGGCGTCGTCGTCCTGCGGCGGACTCGGCCCGACCTCCCGCGCGGATTCCGGGTTCCGCTGGTGCCGCTGGTGCCGATCCTCTCGGTACTCGCGTGTGTGTGGCTGATGCTCAATCTCTCCGTCGAGACGTGGCTGCGCTTCGTGGTGTGGATGGCGATCGGCATCGTCGTCTACTTCTCCTACAGCCGCAGCCATTCGATGCTCGGGATCCGAGCTCGGGCCGCGGCCCGCGACGAAACCTGACTTTACAAATCGATCTGTTTGTATAGACGGAATACAAATAGCCGCGTATCGTCCATTTCACAGTGATGCCGCTCATAGTCGGGCGGTTGCGTGGAAGGGGACGAACGATGACGCGTGAAGTGGGGAGTCGACTGCCCCGGCGCCCGCGTGGCGGGACAAGAAGCGTTACCTCTGGTTGCTCGGACTCGTCCCGCCGACCGCCGTGTTCGTGGCGATGGCGCTCGTCTGGGCCACGAACGCGGTGGGCCTTGGCGCAGTTGCGCCGGTGTGGTGGTGGATCGGGCCGATCCTGGTCTACGTGCTGATCCCGACGATCGACGTCGTGCTCGGAACGGACGGTCAGAATCCGCCGGACGAGGTGATGGAGCGGCTCGAGAACGACCGCTACTACCGGTGGTGCACGTGGGCGTACCTGCCGTTCCAGCTCCTGACCCTGGTGGTGGCCTGCTACCTGTGGACGGCGGATGATCTGAGCTGGCTCGGGATCGACGGCGGCCTGTCGGTCGTCTCGAAGATCGGTTTGGCGTTCAGCGTCGGATGTGTCGCCGGTATCGGCATCGACACCGCGCACGAGTTGGGCACAAGAAGGAGAGCCTCGAGCGCTGGATGTCGAAGATCGCTCTGGCCCAATCGTTTTACGGGCACTTCTACATCGAGCACAATCGTGGTCATCACGTGCGCGTCGCGACACCCGAGGACCCTGCGAGTTCGCGCTTCGGAGAAAGTTTCTGGACGTTCCTGCCGCGCAGCGTGTGGGGAGTCTGCGCTCGGCGTGGCGTCTCGAGAAGGCGCGTCTCGAGCGGCTGGACAAGGGGCCGTGGACGATTCACAACGACGTGCTCAACGCCTGGCTGATGTCGGTGGCGCTGTTCGTGGTCCTGATCGCCGTGTTCGGCTGGCAGGTCGTCCCATACCTGGTGTTGCAGGCAGTGTTCGGTTTCGCGCTCCTCGAGGCAGTGAACTACCTCGAACACTACGGGCTGCTGCGGCAGCACACTGCGAGTGGACGCTACGAGCGGTGCACCCCGGCCCACAGCTGGAACAGCGACCACCTCACCACCAACATCTTCCTGTACCACCTCCAGCGGCACAGTGATCACCACGCGAACCCGACACGGCGCTATCAGACGTTGCGCAGCATGGACACTGCCCCGCAGCTGCCCGCCGGCTACGCGGCCATGATCGTGCTCGCGTACGTGCCACCACTGTGGCGGTCGGTCATGGACAAGCGCGTGCTCGCGCACTACGACGGCGACATCACGAAGGTGAATCTGCAACCAGGCAAGCGCGAGAAGCTGATCGCGGCATACGGGACCGGGGGAGGAGCGGCATGAGCGCGTATCGGTGTCCGGTGTGCGAGTACGTATTCGACGAGTCGGTCGGCGCGCCCCGTGAAGGCTTCCCGGCCGGCACCGCATGGGAGTCGGTGCCGGACGACTGGCGCTGCCCCGACTGCGGGGTCAGGGAGAAGATCGATTTCGAACCCGTGTGACGGGGAACAGGAACGGTGATCATGAAGGTCTACAAGCTCTATCAGTGCGCGCAGTGCGGATTCGAGTACGACGAGGAACTCGGCTGGCCCGACGAGGGCATCGCACCCGGAACCCGATGGGATGACATTCCCGACGACTGGCGGTGCCCCGAGTGCGGTGCCGCGAAGGAGGACTTCTTCATGGTCGAGGTCGAGCGAAGCTGAGACCCGGTGTCACGTCGAGCGAAGCTGAGACCCGGTGTCACGTCGAGCGAAGCTGACGGAAGTCTCTAGGCTCGACGTCATGAGCGAGTCAGGTTCCCGGATGCCGTACCCCGAGGCGTCCCGGTTGCTGCTGCGGGAGTCGATTCTCGGTGCCGTCCGCGATCTCCTGCTCGAGCGGGACTGGTCGGCCGTGACGATGTCGGACGTCGCGGCCGCGGTCGGGGTGAGCAGGCAGACCCTCTACAACGAGTTCGGGAACCGGCAGGGGCTCGCCGAGGGGTATGCGCTGCGCCTGGTCGACCAGTTCGTCGACGCCGTCGCGACAGCGGTTTACGCGCACGTCGGCGACGCGCGCGCGGCCCTCGTCGACGGCTTCACGGTGTTCTTCCAGGCCAGCGGAGCCGATCCGTTGGTGGCGTCGCTACGCAGCGGCGTCGCCAAACCGGATCTGCTGCGGATCGTCACGACAGACAGCGCCCCACTCGTCGAGCGTGCGTCCGAGCGGTTGGCGGAGACGTTCCAGCGGAGCTGGGTCCAGGCATCCGACGCCGACGCGATGATCCTGGCCCGTGGTGTCGTTCGGGTCGCGCTCAGTTACATATCGATGCCACCGACATCGGATCGTGACGATGCACAGGAGTTGGCGGCGCTGCTGTCGCCGTTCGTGGACGTCGTTACGCGCGTGTGAGATCGGTGTGAGGTACTGCCCGTCCCCGGGCGGACGGCCACCCGATAGCCTGGAAGCCATTCCAGACGGCTGACAGGAGAGGCAGTATGACGACCTCAGTTTCATCGGGTCCGGTAGCGGAGCACCGCGGCGGCATCGACTTCAAGGTGGCGGATCTGTCGCTCGCCGAGTTCGGGCGCAAGGAGATCCGTCTCGCCGAGCACGAGATGCCCGGTCTGATGGAGCTGCGCCGTGAGTACGCAGAGGTTCTGCCGCTGAAGGGTGCGCGTATCTCGGGCTCGCTCCACATGACGATCCAGACGGCGGTTCTGATCGAGACCCTCGTCGCGCTCGGCGCCGAAGTTCGGTGGGCGTCGTGCAACATCTTCTCGACCCAGGATCACGCTGCCGCGGCCGTCGTCGTCGGCCCGCACGGCACCCCGGAAGAGCCGAAGGGCGTCCCCGTCTTCGCGTGGAAGGGCGAGACCCTCGAGGAGTACTGGTGGGCCGCCGACCAGATGCTGACGTGGCCGGGTGAGCCCGCCAACATGATCCTCGACGACGGTGGCGACGCCACGATGCTGGCGCTGCGCGGCGCGCAGTACGAGAAGGCCGGCGTCGTGCCGCCCACCGACGACGAGCACGACTCGGACGAGTACAAGGTGTTCCTGGCGCTGCTGCGCAAGTCGCTCGAGGCCGACGGCGGCAAGTGGACCGCGATCGCCGAGTCCGTCAAGGGCGTCACCGAGGAGACCACCACCGGCGTGCTGCGGCTGTACCAGTTCGCGGCCGCGGGCGAGCTGGTGTTCCCGGCGATCAACGTCAACGACTCGGTCACCAAGAGCAAGTTCGACAACAAGTACGGCACCCGCCACTCGCTGCTCGACGGCATCAACCGCGGCACCGACGTGCTGATCGGCGGCAAGGCCGCGCTGGTGTGCGGCTACGGCGACGTCGGCAAGGGCTGCGCCGAGGCGCTCCGCGGCCAGGGCGCGCGTGTCACGGTCACCGAGATCGATCCGATCAACGCGCTGCAGGCGATGATGGACGGCTTCGATGTCAAGACGGTCGAGGAATTCATCGGCCAGGCCGACATCGTCGTCACCGCGACCGGCAACAAGGACATCATCTCCTTCGAGCACATGAAGCAGATGAAGCACCAGGCGATCCTGGGCAACATCGGCCACTTCGACAACGAGATCGACATGGCGACGCTCGAGCGTTCGCCCGAGGTCACGCGGATCAACATCAAGCCGCAGGTCGACGAGTTCCGTTTCGCCGACGGCCACTCGATCATCGTGCTGTCCGAGGGCCGCCTGCTGAACCTGGGCAACGCGACCGGACACCCGTCGTTCGTGATGTCGAACTCGTTCGCGAACCAGACGATCGCGCAGATCGAGCTGTGGACGAAGCCGGAAGAGTACGACAACGAGGTCTACCGTCTGCCCAAGCACCTCGACGAGAAGGTCGCGAAGATCCACGTCGAGGCGCTCGGTGGCTCGATCACCAAGCTGACCAAGGACCAGGCCGAGTACATCGGCGTCGACGTCGAGGGCCCGTACAAGCCCGAGCACTACCGGTACTGATCGGTACCGAACGTCGTCAGTCGCGGCCGGGGACGGGCAATGCCCTCCCCGGCCGCGGCCGTCCGCGGGCGCCTCGGCGGTGATCGCCCGCGCACTGTGACCGCCCTCCCACGACGCGGTCCCGCGGTCGCCTCGCGGACACCGATAGGCTCGGCGATCGTGGGAACTCTGATCGCCCTGGAAGGGCTCGACGGCGCCGGGAAGCGCACTCTCGTCGGCAAGGTCGTCGCCCGGCTCGAGCAGCGGGGCCTGCGGGTCGCGACGCTCGACTTCCCCGTTACGGCGCGTCGATCCACGCGGATCTCGCGTCGGAGGCGCTCAAGGGTGCCCACGGAGACCTCGCCGAGTCGGTTCACGCGATGGCCGTGATGTTCGCGCTCGACCGGGCCGGCGCGGCCGAGCAGCTCCGCGACCTCGTCGCCGCGAACGACCTGGTGATCCTGGACCGCTACGTCGCCTCCAACGCGGCCTACGGGGCCGCCCGGCTGCACCAGCACGGCGACGGTGAGTTCGCGGCGTGGATCGAGGACCTCGAGTTTCGGCCGGCTCGGCCTGCCGCGTCCGGACCTGCAGATGTACCTGGACGTGCCCGTTGCGCTCGCGGAGGAGCGGGCCCGTCGGCGCGAGGCCGAGGACAGTGCTCGTGCACTCGACGCGTACGAGAAGGACAGCGGACTGCAGGCCCGCACCGGTGCCGTCTATCGCGAGCTGGCCGCCGCGGACTGGAACTCGCCGTGGTGGACGATCGCTCCGGACGCCGATCCGGGCATTCTGGCCGATAAACTGGCACTCTTGCAGCAGCGGGAAGGCACGCCGCAGCAACAATGAGCGGCACGCCGCAGGAGTACACGCTCCTTTCCACGTTTCGCAGCCTCGAAGATGTAACGATAGGGATATGAAGCCAAGGATTCTGGTTGTCGACGATGACACGGCGCTCGCGGAGATGCTCACCATCGTGCTCCGCGGTGAGGGATTCGAGCCTTACGTGGTGGGCGACGGCAGCCAGGCACTGACGGCCGTTCGTGAGACCCGGCCGGATCTGGTCCTCCTGGACCTCATGCTTCCGGGGATGAACGGCATCGACGTGTGCCGCGTGCTGCGAGCCGAATCGGGCGTCCCGATCGTCATGCTCACCGCGAAGACGGACACCGTCGACGTGGTACTCGGTCTCGAGTCCGGTGCCGACGACTACATCATGAAGCCGTTCAAGCCGAAGGAGTTGGTGGCGCGGGTGCGGCGCGTCTGCGTCGCACCGAGGAGGAGCCCGCCGAGGTCCTCAGCATCGGCGACATCATGATCGACGTGCCGGCGCACAAGGTGACGCGGGACAACGCGCTCATCTCGCTCACGCCGCTCGAATTCGATCTGCTGGTCGCGCTCGCACGCAAGCCGCGTCAGGTGTTCACCCGCGAGGTTCTTCTCGAGCAGGTGTGGGGCTACCGCCACGCCGCCGACACCCGACTGGTGAACGTGCACGTGCAGCGCCTGCGGGCCAAGGTCGAGAAGGATCCTGAGAACCCCGAGGTAGTGCTGACGGTCAGGGGCGTCGGCTACAAGGCCGGACCGCCGTGATCGGTGCCGGCCGGAAGCGGCGGCGCGTCAACAGACTCTTTGCGCCGCTGATCCGCTGGTGTCGGGCGTGGGGCAACCGGCTTGCCCACGCTTGGCGTCGGTCTCACAGCTCCGGGTCGTCGTGTCGACCCTGTCGCTGTCCTTGATCGTGATCACGATTCTGGGCGTGGTACTCACGAGTCAGATCACCGATCGGCTGCTCGAGGCGAAGATCACTGCTGCCACCGAGGAGATGGACCGTGCCCGCAGCACGGTCGAGGCGCAGCTCGCCGGCGCCGACGACAGCGGATCTCTCAAGGTGCGGTTGGACGCCGCCCGGCTGGCGCTCACCAACCGGGAGTCCGACGGTGGCGGCCAGACGTCCGGTTCCGCCGGCACGTTCGATCCGGTGCTCATCGTCCCTGGTGACGGACCGCGCGAACCCACGTCCAGCGGCCCGGCGGATCAGATCCCGGCGAGCCTGCGGGACTTCGTGCGCGCGAACCAGATCAGCTACCAGTTCGCGACGGTCGCCGACCCCAACGGGTACTCCGGTCCGGCGCTGATCATCGGCAGCCCCACCTCCTCGGACATTTCCACGCTTCGAGCTGTACCTGGTGTTCCCGCTTGCCAGCGAGGACCGCAGCCTCTCGCTCGTGCGGGGCACGATGCTGATCGGCGGCGCGGTGCTGGCGGTGCTGCTCGCGGCGATCTCGACGCTCGTCGCGCGCCAGGTGGTGCTGCCGATCCGGTCGGCGTCGCGGATCGCGGTCCGGTTCGCCGACGGCCGCCTCAAGGAACGCATGCCGGTGCGCGGCGAGGACGACATGGCGCGCCTGGCGATGTCGTTCAACGAGATGGCCGAGAGCCTGTCGAAGCAGATCACGCAGCTCGAGGAGTTCGGCAACCTGCAGAAGCGGTTCACCTCGGACGTGAGCCACGAGCTCAGGACGCCGTTGACGACGGTCCGGATGGCTGCCGACCTCATCCACGACAGCAGCGACGACCTCGACCCCGTGCTCAAGCGCTCGTCGGAGCTGCTGGTCGCGGAGCTGGACCGGTTCGAGAGCCTGCTGGGCGACCTGCTCGAGATCTCCCGGCACGACGCCGGTGTCGCGGAACTGGCGGCCGAGCAGTTGGACCTGCGGATGTGCGCGCGGGCGGCGGTCTCGACGGTCCGCCACCTGGCCAAGGAGACGTCGACCGAGCTCATCGTCGACCTGCCCGAGGAGCCGGTGGTCGCCGAGGTCGATCCGCGCCGCGTCGAGCGCATCCTGCGAAACCTGCTCGCGAACGCGATCGACCACGGTGAGGGCAAGCCCGTGCTGTTGCGCCTGCGGGCGGACGACGAAGCGGCGGCGTTCATCGTCCGCGACCAGGGAGTGGGTCTGCGTCCGGGGAGGAGAAGCTGGTGTTCAACCGGTTCTGGCGGTCGGATCCGTCGCGCGTGCGTCGGTCGGGCGGCACCGGACTGGGCCTGGCGATCAGCGTCGAGGACGCGAATCTGCACAACGGAAACCTCGAGGCGTGGGCGAGCCCGGCCAGGGCGCGTGCTTCCGGTTGACGCTGCCCCGCGTGCGGGGACGCAAGGTCACCCGCAGTCCGCTTCCGCTCAAACCGGGCGGCGGCAAGCTGGTGCAGGGTCGGCCGTTGCCGGGAACACGGGCGGAGGTCGCCATGCGGGCCGAGCCCGGCGCCGCCGAACCGTCCGCTCCGAAGGCCGCCGAACCGTCAGTGCCGGAGCCCGAGCCGGTCGAGGCGTCGCCGGCGTCCGAGCAACTGGCCACACAACCGGATCCCGACGACGCCCCGACCGTGCCGAGGGTGCGGGAGCGGGAGTCGTGAGCCGGGTGCGCGTCGGCGCAACGGCGGTCCTGTCCTCGCTCGCGCTCCTTGCAGCAGGCTGCGCGAACCTGCCGGACTCGTCGGCGCCACAGGCGATCGGCACGATCGAGCGCGCGCCGGCGAGCACCAACGTGGAGGCTCCGGCATCGGGGCGTGAGCCGGATCTGCCGCCGCGGGACTTCGTCAAGGCGAGCACGGACCCGGCGAATCGGCACCTCGCCGCCCGCCAATACCTCACCAAGGACACGTCGGCCCGGTGGGACGACGCCGCCAGCGCGACGATCGTGGACAAGATCGACCTCATCACCGAGTCACGTAACGCCAACAGCGCGGTGTACACCATCCGGGCCAACCGAGTGGGGCAGCTCGAGCCGGGCGGGCTGTACCAGGCCCAGGAAGGGCAGTACGAGGCCAAGTTCAGCTGGGCGAAGGTCGACGGCGAGTGGCGCATCGACGACCTGCCGAGCGGCGTGATCATGGATCGCCCGCAATTCCTCAACGCGTATCAGCGCAAGTCGCTGTACTTCCTCGATCCGTCGGCTCAGACGGTGGTGCCGGATCCCCGGTGGATCTCGGCGAGCCAGGACCAGATGGTGACCCAGCTGATCGGGCTTCTCATCGACGGGCCCAAGCCGTCGCTGTCGGGCGCAGTGCGCAACGAACTCGGTTCCGGGGTCTCGGTGCTCGGCCAGATCACGAAGGCCGACGGTCGGGCGTCCCAGGTCGGCGTCGGACTCGGGGAGTCCGAGTGGACTTCCAGGGGCTCGGCCGGATGAACACGCAGTCGCGGGAACTCCTTGCTGCGCAAGTGGTCTGGACTTTGGCGAATTCCGACATCTCGGGTCCGTACGTGCTGCTCGCAGACGGCCAGCCGCTCGACGAGCGCTACCCGAACGGCTGGACGGTCGCCGACGTGAGCTCGCTCAATCCGCTCGCGACGTCGGGCACGTCGGTGGGGATGCACGCCCTGCGTGGCGGGGGCTGGTCAGCGTCGGCGACGCCACCGCGACCCCCGTGCCGGGCTATTCCGGCGCGTCGGACAATCTGCGGTCGGCCGCGCTGTCGCAGGACGGCTCGCTCACGGCGGCAGTGGCAGAAACCCGGCGGCCCGCACCGGAGCCGCAGACCGCGCTCGTCGTCGGAACGTACGACGGCAACGTCGCCACCGCCCTGGAAGCGCAGACGATCACCCGGCCCACGTGGGCGCTCGACGGGGCCACGGCGTGGGCGGTGGTCAACGACTCCTCGGTGGTGAGGGTGGTCCGAGACCGCCACCGGAAAGCTCACCACGATGCCGGTCGAGACCGGCGCCATCACCGCGCTGGGTGGTCCGATCACCGAGCTGCGACTGTCCCGGGACGGCGTCCGCGCCGCGTTGATCGTGGACGGCAAGGTCTACGTCGCGACAGTGCCGCGGCTGCCGGACGGCGAGTACTCACTGACCAGTCCGCGCGCGATCGCGCACGGACTGGCCGGACCCGCGGTGTCGCTCGACTGGAGCACGGCCGACACGGTCGTCGTCGTGCGCGAAGGTTCCGATGTCCCGGTCGTGCAGTTGGCGGTGGACGGGTCGCGGATGGATCCGCTGCCCAGCCGGAACCTCACGTCGCCCGTACGAGCGGTCGATGCGACGTCGACCACCGAGTACGTGGCCGATGCGCGCACGGTCTTCCAGCTCAACAACAATGACCCGGCCGGCGACCGCTACTGGCGTGAGGCGCCCGGCCTGACCGGCTCGCCGGCCACCCCGGTCCTGCCGGGCTGACCCTCCGAACCTGTCGGCGGCGGCGGGCACACTGGCCGCCGTGCGCGCCCTCCTCGACCTCGTCCTGCCCGCCGAGTGCGGAGGCTGCGGCGATCCCGGTTCAGCGTGGTGTCCGCGGTGTCGCCGCGCGCTGGCCGACGTCCCCGTCGCCGTGAGTCCCCGGGTGGACCCCGGCGTTCCGGTGTGGGCGCTCGGACCGTACTCCGGACCGCGCCGGGGTGCGGTCATCGCGGCGAAGGAACGCGGTCGTCGGGATCTCGCCACCCCGATCGGGCTCGCCCTGGCCGGTGCGGTCGTGACCCTGCGCCGGTGGGGGGAGTTGGCGCCGCCTGGGACCGCGCCGCTGTGCCTGGTGCCGGCCGCGACCCGTGCCCGCGCCGCCCGCAGCCGCGGCGGCGACCCGGTGCTGCGTTCGGCGCGGGTCGCGGCCCGCAGGCTGGGCGACGAATGCCGGGTCTGTCCGGCGCTGTCGATGCGGCGGGGAGTACGCGACTCCGTCGGACTGTCCGCGGCGCAGCGCCAGGAGAATCTCGCGGGCCGGATCCGGGCGACGGCTCCGGCGGGTCGTGATGCCTTCCCGGCGGGGCGAACGGGCGCCGAAGTGGTCCTGATCGACGACGTCGTCACGACGGGTGCCACTGCCGCGGAATCCGTTCGGGCGCTCGGTGCGGTGGGTATGCGGGTGGCGGCGGTACTCGTCGTCGCCGCCGCGTGATCGGCGGTCCGGCCCGTTGTCCTGGGGATTCGGGCGATCCGGACGGATGTCTCGGACGACACACCCGTGAATTCCGTCTGAACGGTGGCACACGGGGCGGTTACGTACTAGCGTCGCGTTCACACCCGAAGTCACAGGTGGGAGGTGATATTTCACGTTCTGATACCGGGTGGTTCCCCGCCCGGTCGAGATCGAACTCGCCGGTCTCACGAGGTGAGCCGGCCGTTAATCGGGAGGTACGAGTGACGACCCCTGCAAAGGCCTCGGTTTTCGTTGATGAAGACACCGCAGAGGCTCAAGTTCCATCGGACGCCAACAACGCCGAAATCGTCGTCAAAGGACGGAACGTCGAGGTTCCGGATCACTTCCGGGTCTACGTTTCCGAGAAGCTCGCACGACTCGAGCGCTTCGATCCCAGCATCTACCACTTCGATGTGGAACTCCAACACGAACGCAACCGCCGACAGGCCAAGAGTTGCCAGCGCGTCGAGATCACGGCTCGCGGCAAGGGGCCGTCGTCCGCGCCGAAGCGAGCGCGGACAGTTTCTACGCGGCATTCGAATCCGTGACTGCCAAGCTGGAAAGTCGATTGCGTCGGACGAAGGATCGTCGCAAGGTCCACTACGGCGAGAAGACCCCGGTCTCCGTCGCGCAGGCCACCGCCACACTGGCGCGGGACGACACGTTGGCGATCGATCATGGACTCTCCCTGGACGGCGAGGCTCCGCCCGGTCCGGGACAGATCGTGCGCACGAAGGTCCATTCGGCCGAACCGATGACCGTCGACGACGCGCTTTACGAGATGGAACTGGTCGGACACGACTTCTACCTGTTCCACGACAAGGAGACCGATCGGCCTTCTGTCGTGTACCGACGCCACGCGTTCGACTATGGATTGATACGCCTGGCGTGACATTGCGGGCGGTCGGTCTACTCGCCCGACCGTGATTACGCATACCATGGGATCCGGCTGGGGTCGCCCGACCTCGGCCGGATCCCGTTTGTCACGTATCCGACACCGGATTCCGCCACCTGGATTGAGGACGAAGAGGACCGTGCCGTCACTGTCGCTATCAAAGCTGCTCCGTGTAGGTGAAGGTCGCATGGTCAAGCGGCTCAAGCACATCGCCGACCATGTCTCCTCCCTCTCGCCAGAGGTGGAGGCGCTGTCCGATGAGCAGCTGCGGACCAAGACCGACGAGTTCAAGAAGCGCTACGCCGATGGCGAGACGCTCGACGAGATGCTGCCCGAGGCGTTCGCAGTCGCCCGTGAGGCCGCGAGCCGCGTGCTGAGCCAGCGTCACTTCGACGTCCAGGTCATGGGCGGTGCCGCGCTGCACTTCGGCAACGTCGCCGAGATGAAGACCGGTGAGGGCAAGACCCTCACCTGCGTGCTCCCGGCGTACCTCAACGCGATCTCCGGTGACGGCGTCCACGTCGTGACCGTCAACGACTACCTCGCCAAGCGCGACTCCGAGTGGATGGGTCGCGTCCACCGGTTCCTCGGGCTCGAGGTCGACGTGATCCTGTCCGGCATGACGCCCGCGCAGCGACGCAAGGCGTACGCGGCCGACATCACGTACGGCACGAACAACGAGTTCGGCTTCGACTACCTGCGCGACAACATGACGCACACACTCGACGACCTGGTGCAGCGTGGCCACAACTTCGCCGTCGTCGACGAGGTCGACTCGATCCTCATCGACGAGGCCCGTACCCCGCTGATCATCTCGGGTCCGGCCGACGCGTCCAGCAAGTGGTACAGCGAGTTCGCGCGCATCGCGCCGCTGCTCAAGCGGGACGTCCACTACGAGGTCGACATCAAGAAGCGCACGATCGGCGTGCACGAGGGCGGCGTCGAGTTCGTCGAGGACCAGCTCGGCATCGACAACCTGTACGAGGCCGCCAACTCGCCGCTGGTGAGCTACCTCAACAACGCCATCAAGGCGAAGGAGCTCTACCAGCGCGACAAGGACTACATCGTCCGCGACGGCGAGGTCATCATCGTCGACGAGTTCACCGGACGCATCCTGGTCGGCCGTCGGTACAACGAGGGCATGCACCAGGCGATCGAGGCCAAGGAACGGGTCGAGATCAAGGCCGAGAACCAGACCCTGGCGACCATCACGCTGCAGAACTACTTCCGTCTGTACGACAAGCTGTCGGGCATGACCGGTACGGCCGAGACGGAGGCCGCCGAGCTGCACCAGACGTACGGCCTGGGCGTCATCCCGATCCCGACGAACCGACCGCTGGTCCGCGTCGACAACGGCGACCTGATCTACAAGACCGAAGAGGCCAAGTTCAACGCGGTCGTCGACGACGTCGTCGAGCGCCACGAGAAGGGCCAGCCGGTCCTGATCGGCACGACGAGCGTCGAGCGCTCGGAGTACCTTTCGCGGCAGTTCACCAAGCGCGGTGTCGCACACAACGTGCTCAACGCGAAGTTCCACGAGCAGGAGGCGACCATCGTCGCCGAGGCCGGCCGTTCGGCGCCGTCACCGTCGCGACCAACATGGCCGGTCGTGGCACCGACGTCGTGCTCGGTGGCAACCCCGACATCATCGCCGACATCGTGCTGCGCAAGCAGGGCCTCGACCCGGTGCACAATCCGGAGGAGTACGAGGCGGCGTGGGACGGCGTCCTCGACAAGGTCAAGTCCGAGGTCAAGGAGGACGCCGAGAAGGTCCGTGACGCGGGTGGTCTCTACGTCCTCGGCACGGAGCGGCACGAGTCCCGCCGGATCGACAACCAGCTGCGCGGTCGTTCCGGCCGTCAGGGCGATCCGGGCGAGTCCCGCTTCTACCTGTCGCTCGGTGACGAGTTGATGCGGCGGTTCAACGGCGCCGCGCTCGAGTCGATCATGACGCGCCTGAACCTGCCCGACGACGTCCCGATCGAGGCCAAGATGGTCTCGAAGGCGATCAAGAGCGCGCAGACGCAGGTCGAGCAGCAGAACTTCGAGATCCGCAAGAACGTCCTCAAGTACGACGAGGTGATGAACCAGCAGCGCACCGTCATCTACGACGAGCGTCGCCGCATCCTCGAGGGCGAGGACCTCGAGGGCCAGGTCGAGGCGATGATCACGGATGTGGTCACCGCGTACGTCAACGGCGCCACCGCCGAGGGCTATGTCGAGGACTGGGATCTCGAGCAGCTGTGGACGGCGCTGAAGACGCTGTACCCGGTCGGTATCGACCACAACGAGCTCGTCGGTGCCGCCGAGGCCGGCGAGTCGGACCTGGGCCGCGAGGAACTGCTCGAGGCGCTCCTGCAGGACGCACGCGACGCGTACGCCAACCGGGAGCAGCAGATCAACGAGATCGCCGGCGAGGGCGGCATGCGTGAGCTCGAGCGCCGCGTGCTGCTGTCGGTGCTCGACCGTAAGTGGCGTGAGCACCTCTACGAGATGGACTACCTCAAGGAGGGCATCGGCCTGCGGGCCATGGCGCAGCGCGATCCGCTGGTCGAGTACCAGCGCGAGGGCTTCGACATGTTCACCGCGATGCTCGACGGCCTCAAGGAGGAGTCGGTCGGCTTCCTGTTCAACCTGCAGGTCGAGGCCGGGACCCCGCAGGGCGGCGGGGCGCCGGTGAGTGTGACGGCGGCCAGCGCGGCCGCAGCAGCGGCGGGTGGTCCGGCGCTCTCCCAGCAGGAGCCGCTGCCGTCGGAGCAGGTAGTCGCCGAAGAGAAGGCGCCGGTCGCGCTCCGGGCCAAGGGGCTCGACGACAACCAGCCGCGCGGGCTCACGCTGTCGGGTCCCGCGGAGGACGGCACCGCGCATGTCAGCCGCGTCGCAGGCGAGTCCGATGCCCCGGCGGGTACCCGCCGGGAGCGTCGGGAGGCCGCCCGCGTGGACGCCAAGGCGAAGAAGGCGCCCAAGTCCAAGCGCAGGCGCTGACCGCCGAACCTAGGCGATCCGCAACGACGTGATCGCCCAACCGGCCGGGTGTGCGCCGACGCCGCGTTCGATACGCGCGGCGACGGCGAACACCCGGCCGGCGCGGTTGTAGGTGCCGAACACCTCGGCGGCATCGGGTCGTACCGGGCGCACGCGAACACGTTCGAGGGTGGCCGTCCCGAGCCGGCTTCCCGCGACGCCCGCGCGGGCCAGCGAGTGCACGACGTCCACCACCGCGGGTGTGGCCACCGTGCGCAGTTGGGTCGGTGTGCGACGGCGGTCCATCACCTCGAGCGTGAGACGCAGGGCCTGCTCGGCGAACCGGCGGGCGTCGGGTGGTGCCGCCTCGTCGGGGACACGGATCGTCGGGGCGACCGACCGCTGTGCGGGACCGCCGCGCGGCCGGCGACGCCGCCGAGGTGGGGGTGGCGCGGCACGGTGTCGACGCAGTGGCGTCGCTCGCTGGTGGCTCGAATTGTGGTGCCCGGGAAATGAACCGGTGCTCAGTGTTCATTCTCTGACCTCTCCGGTACCGCGGTCGTGTGTGCGGCGGTACCCCGCGTCGACGTGTGCTGCCGCGAGGCGGCAGCGGTTGGGGTCGACTCCGCGGAGAGGACGGAATCTGGCGCACAGCATGGCACGTCGGCCGGCGAAAAGCGAGAGGGGGCGCACCGGTCGATCGGCTCGTCTCGCCATCGTGATCGGCGGGTCCTAGGGTGAGGGCGTGCGCGGATTGGTGCTGGACTTCGGCGGGGTGCTCGGCGGACCGGGTTCGGATCCGGGACTGATGGCCCGGGTCGTCGCGGACGCGCGCCGCCACGGGATACGCACCGCGATCCTGAGCAACGATCCGGGCGGGCCGGCGGCGCAGGGGCTGCGGGACCTGGCCGGTCCGTTCGTCGACGAGGTGGTGCTGTCGGGCGATGTCGGGATGGCCAAGCCGGATCCGCGGATCTTCGCGTTGACCGCGGCCCGGCTCGGGCTGGATGCGGGGGAGTGCGTCTTCGTCGACGATCTCGTGACCAACGTGCACGCGGCCGCCGAGGCAGGCATGGTGGGGGTACATCACGGCGATCCGTCGGTTGCGGTGGAAGAGATTGCGATCCTTCTCGATTCGGGCACGGACCGCGGATCGGGCGACGGCGATTCGGAAGAGTCGCAGAGCAGGGGGCGTTGATGGCGAAGGCGACCAGGATGACGACGCAGGACGCGTCGTTCTACTTCCTCGACGCGAGCAACACGCCGATGCAGATGGGTTCGCTCGCCGTCCTGGAGCTGCCCGAGTCGGGGCTCGACTTCGAGGCCGTGCTGCGGCTGGTCGAGAGTCGGCTGCACCTGGTTCCACGTTATCGGCAGAAAGTCCGCGAGATCGCGTTCGGGCTGGCGCGACCGGTCTGGGTCGACGACCCCGACTTCGACATCACCTATCACGTTCGTCGGTCCGCGGTCCCGTCGCCGGGCACCGACGAACAGTTGCACGACCTGGTGGCGCGGTTGACGTCCCGGCCGCTGGACACCACCCGGCCGCTCTGGGAGATGTACGTCGTCGAGGGGTTGGCGAACAACCGCTGTGCGGTGTTCACCAAGTCGCACTCCGCGCTCGTCGACGGGGAGCGGGCGCTCGAAGATCAGTCAGGTGATCCTCGACGAGGAGGACGAACCGCGGCCCGCCACCGACGACCTGTGGATGCCCGAGCCGGCACCGAGCGAGGTGGCACTCGTCGCCGGCGCACTGGCGCAACTGGTGTCGCAGCCGCGGGACGGGCTCGAGACGCTCCGGATGACCCTGGGAGACATGTCGTCGGTGGTCGACGGGGCGGCCGATGCGCTCGGCAAGGTCGCGGCGCTGGTCCGTACCGCGGCGCAGCCGGCCCCGCCGAGCCCGCTCAACGCGACCATCTCCCGCAACCGGCGGTTCACCGTGGCACGGACCGACCTCGAGCGCTACCGCAAGATCCGCGCGCGCTACGGCTGCTCGATCAACGACGTCGTCCTCGCCGTGGTGGCGGGCGCGATGCGGACCTGGCTGCTCTCGCGCGGGGAGCCGGTGTCGGAGTCGACGACGGTGCGGGCGCTGGCGCCCATGTCGATCTGCGAGGCCCAGCCCGGAACGAACGGGGCGAGCGTCATCGACGTGTGCGGCGACGACGAGGTGGGCCTGCCGCACGGACGGACGTCGTCGTTCCTGGTGGATCTTCCTGTGGGCGAGCCGAATCCGGTGGTGCGACTCTCGCACGTCGCGCACGCGACGGAGGCGTTCGCGCGGCAGAGCCGACAGGTGACGGCGCGGACGATGACCCGGTTGTCGGGCTTCGCGCCGGCATCGCTGCACGCGCGCGGGGCCCGCGTCGCCAGCAATCTGTCGCAGCGCATGTTCAACGTGATGGTGACCAATGCGCCCGGGCCGCAGATCCCGCTCTACCTGGCGGGGATGCGAATGGTCGAGATGTACCCGGTCTCGCCGCTGCTGAAGAATCAGACGCTCAGCATTGCGCTGACGTCGTACGACGGTTACGTCCACTACGGTTTGAATGCGGATCGCGACGCCATGACAGATGTGGACGTGGTTGCCGCGTCGTTGCACGAGTCTCTCGAGGAGTTGGTGGATGCCAGTGGCTGAGTCGGTGTGGGTGCTGGTGGCCGGAGGTCGGGCGTGAGGGTCTACATTCCCGCGACCATCGCGATGCTGCGGCAGTTGGTCGACGAGCGTGAGTTGTCCCGGTGAGCCGGACCGCGTTCGCGGTCACCCCGGCGCTGCGCGAGGCGTACCACTCCGGCGACGACGACGAACTCTCCGAGGTGGCGATGGCGGAGGCGGCGCGGGCGTCGCTGCGACTGATCGCGGCCGCCGCCCCGGAGAATGGGGGAGACGGCGCCGCGCCGCACTACCGGCGTGCCGTGATCGCGGCGGACGTCGACGAGGTGAAACTGCGTCCCGATCTCGACGACGCGGTCGTCCGACTCGGTGACGTCGTCCGGCTCGCCCAGGTGGCGTCGGTGCACGTCGACCTCGCCGAGGCCGAGTCCGACGTCGAGAAGGCTGTCGCGGTGGTCGATGCCGCCGATCTCGGGGACGAGGACGCGGAGTTCGTGCTGGGAGACGCCGAGGACCACGAGCTAGCCTGGTACGCGACCCAGGAGCTGGCGTTCCTGCTCGAGCTGCTCTGACTCCGCCTGCCGGATCCTTACTCGGGCTCACTACCCGGGCGCAACTTACGCGACCGTAGCCCATGACCTACGCTGGCCCTACTCACACGAGATGGAGGTCGGATGGGACTGAAGAGCTGGATCGAGGCGCCTGCGGCGAGGGCTGCGGGTTCGAACCGGTCCGTGGCTAACCTGGTGCGCGGTGCCGTCACCCGGTTGACGACGCCGCTGCTTCCCGACGACTACCTCCACCTGGTCAACCCGCTGTGGTCGGCGCGCGAGTTGCGCGGGCGCATCGTCGAGGTCCGTCCGGAGACGGCCGACTCGGCGACCCTGGTGATCAAGCCGGGGTGGGGTTTCGACTTCGACTACCAGCCGGGCCAGTACGTCGGCATCGGCATCCTCGTCGACGGCCGCTGGCATTGGCGCTCGTACTCGCTCACCTCGGCACCCAACGTCGACAACAAGCTGATCTCCATCACGGTCAAGGCGATGCCCGAGGGTTTCCTGTCGAGCCACCTCGTCACAGGCGTGCCGTCGGGCACGATCGTGCGGCTCGCGGCCCCGACCGGCAACTTCGCGCTGCCGGAGCCGCCGCCGGAGAAGATCCTGTTCCTCACCGCCGGCAGCGGTGTCACCCCGGTGATGTCGATGCTGCGGACGATGGACCGTCGCGGCGACCTGCCCGACATCGTCCACGTCCATTCGGCGCCCACCGAGGACGCCGTCATGTTCGGTGACGAGCTCACCCGGCTGCACGAGGCGCACGCGTCGTTCCGCTGCTACGTCCGGCACACGCGTTCGGAGGGCAAGTTCACGCTGGCCGAGCTCGACGAGGTGTGCCCGGACTGGCGGGAGCGCCAGACGTGGGCGTGCGGCCCGCTCCCGATGCTCGACGAGATCGAGAAGACGTGGGAGCACGAGGGGATCGCGCCGCAGCTGCACCTGGAACGGTTCGCGGTGTCGCGGGCCGACCTGTCCGGCGAGGGCGGCACGGTCAAGTTCGGCCGCTCCGGCAAGGAAGTCCAGGCCGACGGCGCTACGACGCTGCTCGAGGCCGGCGAGGAGGCCGGCGTGCTGATGCCGTTCGGCTGCCGCATGGGCATCTGCCAGACGTGCGTGGTGCCGCTCGCGTCGGGGCACGCGGTGGATCTGCGCAACGGCAAGGAGCACTCGGAGGGCGAGCGCATCCAGACCTGCATCTCGGCCGCGGCGGGAGACTGCACGCTGGACGTGTGAGTTTCCTGTGATCTCGGCGGCCGACGGGTCGTCGGGTGCCTGTTTGCGCGTATCGTTGCGCGCAGTGCCTCGCGTCGGTCGTCGACGCTTGTGAACTGTTCTATCCAACGGAGGACCCTCGGTGGCAATCACCGACATCAAAGAGTTCGCCCACCTCACCGACATCGACATCGAAGCCCTCGGGCGCGAATTGGATGCGATTCGTCGCGACGTCGAGGAGTCTCGGGGCGTTCGCGATGCCCGCTACATCCGGCGCACGATCAGGCTGCAACGTTCGCTCGAGCTCGGAGCCCGCGTTGTGCTGTTCGGCGGACGTCGTCGTCCCGTGTGGGCGGCGGGCACCGCGATGCTCTCGCTCGCCAAGATCATCGAGAACATGGAGCTCGGGCACAACGTCACCCACGGCCAGTGGGACTGGATGAACGATCCGGAGATCCACTCCACGACGTGGGAGTGGGACATGACTGGACCATCCGAGCACTGGAAGCGTGCGCACAACTACACGCACCACACGTACACCAACATCGTCGGGATGGACGACGACGTGGATTCGGGATCCTGCGCATGACCCGCGACGAGAAGTGGCGGCCGATCAACCTGCTGCAGCCGATCGCGAACGTGATCCTGGCCGCAACGTTCGAGTGGGGCATCGCGCTGCACGACCTCGCGGCGCAGAAGGAACTCGAGGGCGTTGAGCCGGGGCAGTGGAATTCGGCGCCCAACAAGCAGTTCGCGGTCAAGATCGCCCGCCAGGTCGGCAAGGACTTCGTGCTGTTCCCGGCGCTGACCGGTCGGGCGTGGAAACACACGCTGGCCGCGAACGCGACCGCGAACCTGGTGCGGAATCTGTGGGCCTACGCGGTGATCTTCTGTGGGCACTTCCCGGACGGTGCCGAGAAGTTCACCGTCGAGCAGTTCGCGACCGAGACTCGCGCGCAGTGGTACCTGCGGCAGATGCTCGGCAGCGCCAACGTCGACGCCGGTCCGGTGATGGCGTTCCTGACCGGCAATCTCAGCTACCAGATCGAGCACCACCTGTTCCCGGATCTGCCGTCGAACCGGTACGGCGAGATCGCGGTGCGGGTGCGGGAGCTGTGCGAGAAGTACGACCTGCCCTACACGAGCGGTCCACTGAGCAAGCAGTACCTACTCGCGCTGCGGACGATCCACAAGCTGGCGCTACCGGACCGCTTCCTGAAGCGGACCTCGGACGACGCCCCGAGACGTCGTCGGAGCGCAAGTTCCAGCTCAGTGGATCGCAGATCGCGGAAGCGCTGCGGATCGATGCCGAGACGGGCCAGCGTCGCGGGCTGTTGTCGGCGCTGCGTGCACACGCCGAGGCGCGCGTGGGAAAGCGTCGTGTAAAGCGGCGACGCTAGGCTAAAGTGAGCTGTCTCACAGTCGCATGATCTTAACCTACGGTGGCGTAACTTACGGTACGGTAGGCGCGTGGCGATTACGGACATCAAGGAGTATGCGCATCTGACGGATGCTGACGTCGAGGCGCTCGGGCGCGAACTCGACGCCATCCGTCGGGATGTCGAGGAGTCGCGTGGCGAGCGCGACGCCCGCTACATCCGCAACACCATCCGACTGCAGCGCGGCTCGAGATCGGTGGCCGCGCCGTGCTGTTCGGCAGCCGCAAGCGGCCCCTGTGGTGGCTCGGTACCGGCATGCTCGGCGTCGCGAAGATCATCGAGAACATGGAGCTCGGGCACAATGTGATGCACGGGCAGTGGGACTGGATGAACGATCCCGAGGTCCACTCCGCGAACTGGGAGTGGGACAACGTCGATCCGTCGGCCCACTGGAAGCAGACCCACAACTACCTGCATCACAAGTACACGAACATCCTGGGCATGGACGACGACGTGGGATACGGCCTGCTTCGTGTCACCCGCGACCAGAAGTGGCGGCCGTTCAACTACGGCAATCTCGCGTACAACGCCGTCCTGGCGCTGCTGTTCGAGTACGGCATCGCGATCCAGTTGCTCGAACTGGGCAGGGTGGCGGCCGGGCGCGACGACCGCGAGTACACCAAGCGGAATGCCAAGGAGGTCGGCCGCAAGGTCGCGAAGCAGACCCTCAAGGACTACGTGGTCTACCCGGCGCTCACCGGCAAGGCGTGGAAGACCACGCTCACCGCGAACCTCACCGCCGGCGTCATCCGGAACCTGTGGACCAACGCGGTCATCTTCTGCGGTCACTTCCCGGACGGCGCCGAGAAGTTCACCAAGGCGGATGTCGACAACGAGACGCACGCCGAGTGGTACCTGCGGCAGATGCTCGGCAGTGCGAACATCTCCGGCGGCCGCGTCATGGACTTCATGACCGGCAACCTCAGCTACCAGATCGAGCACCACATCTACCCGGATCTGCCGTCCAACCGGTACGCCGAGATCGCGGTCAAGGTGCAGGATCTGTGCGAGAAGTACGACCTGCCGTACACCACCGGTCCGCTGCCGGTGCAGTACGCCAAGGCATGGCGCACCATCGCCAAGCTGTCGCTGCCGAACAAGTACCTCAAGGACACGTCCGACGACGCCCCTGAAACGGCGTCGGAGCGCAAGTTCGGCGGCAACACCACCGCGACGATCGATCCGTCGACCGGTCGCCGCAGCGGCCTGCTCTCGGCGATCAAGGCGACGAAGAAGCGCCGCGGCCTGCGCGCGCTGGTATCGCGCTAGAGCGAGAAACGCCCGGGTTCCCGGTGTTGTGGCACATACCGATTCGGTGTCTGCCACAACAGGGGACTCGGGCGCACTCGTCCGACCGGCGACCGTCCCGGCTTCGTCGGGCTCGCCGGGCTCGCAGCTGGGCCAGTACAGTTGACGAACAGCGTCTGGTCGACTTGGTGTGGGAACGGAGCGGACGATGGACTCGTTCTGGGATTTCTTCTGGCTCGTCTTCGCGTGCTTCGCGTTCGCGGCCTACGTGATGGTGCTCTTCGCGATCCTCACCGACCTGTTCCGGGACCACCGGACCCCCGGCTGGGGGAAGGCGCTGTGGGTCGTGGCCCTGTTCGTCCTTCCCGTCATCGGGGAAGTGGTGTACCTGATCGCGCGTGGCCACGGCATGGTGGACCGTGCGGCGGCCGCGGACCGGCATTTCCGGCAGGCCGAGGACGACTACATCCGGCAGGCGGCCGGCCGGTCGTCGGAGCGGGACCTCGCGACCGCGAAGTCACTGCTCGACGCGGGCGCGATCACCGACGACGAATACCGGGCACTCGAGGCCAAGGCTCGCCGGTGAGCGCGCCGGCAGCGGCGCTCACCAGCCCGCGCTGCCGACGACCGGGACATTGACGAAGCTCGGATTCGCCGGATCGATCAGCAGGCGCTGCGGCTTCAGACCCGTCGCCTGCAGGTCCGGCAGCATCGGCAGGTAGCGCGGGAAGCTCGCGGCCGAGATGTCCACGCGCAGGCGGTGACCGGGTGCGAGTTTCGCCTCGGTGCCGCCCAGCCCGACGTCGAGGACGAGCGGAACCCCCGGCGTGACGACCCGCTTGGTGTCGGCGCCCAGGTCGGCGACCGGAACCGTGTAATCGCCGGAGGAGTCCTTCTCGCTCTTCGACTCGTCGAGTGCGCTGCGCGACGACAGCAGCGCACCGTTCGTGAGGACCGTCGAACGACCGTCGGGAGCGACGTCGTTGACGGTGACCGACCAGAATCCCTCCGGCGCGTCGGTCGTGGTGAGCAGGTGCACTGCGATGGGGCCGGAGATCTCGGTGTCCTCGGTGACCGGGGCGGTGGTGAACGTCAGCGCCTCGGCCTCGGCGAAGCGGGCGTCCTCGGTGCACGCCGACCCCAGGATGGCGCCGAATCCGGCCGTGCCCTGCGCGGAGTCACGCGAGCATGCCGCGCGCAGCCCCGGCGCGACGGAATGGGTGCTCGGCGCGCTGGGTACGGCGGCGGCGAGCGAGCCGTCGACCACGGCGTGGGGTGCCGAACCGGACGGGGTGCCGTTCAGGTACAGCCGCTGGTATTCGGCACCGGCGCGTGGGTACTGCGAGGCGGTGATCCACCCGCCGCCCTGCTGGTACAGCGTGGCCGGGCCGTTTCGGTCGATGCCGTTGTCGATTCCCTTGATCCACTTGTCGAACCACGCACGTTCGAGCACGTCGAGGCGCGGCGGCGCGCCCTCCTTGCCGTGGCCCAGACCGGGATTGATGTGGTAGCCGTTGCCCATCAGCAGCTGCTTCTGCCCGGCCGACAACTGCAGTCGGTCGAAGATCCGGGGCTCGCCGCGGCCGAAGATGTCGTGCCAGCCGCCGGTGACGAACGTCGGCACCTGGATGCGCTCGACGTCGGCGTTTCGGACATCGTAGAACGGTCCGTCGTTCGCCGCCTCGCCCCGGTCGTCCAGGACGGCGTCGAACATCTGCGGGAACATCACCGCAGGATCCGCCAGACGGTCGGCAAGCCACTGCGGGTCGAAGTCGCCGCGCAGCAGCGAGTCGATCGGGACGAACTTGAGCCCGTTGACGGCGACCAGCCACGCCGGCATGAAGCCGGCCCCGAAAGCCCCACCGGTGGCGACGATCTCGCGGGCCAGGTCCTCGGACGGCTCCACTGGGAAGATGGCCTTCAGGCCCTGCGGCCGCTTGTCGGCGGCGTGCAGGCTGTTGATCGCGGAGTACGAGACGCCGGCCATGCCGAGCGCGCCGTCCGACCACGGTTGTGATCGGGCCCAGTCGAATACCTCGACGGTGTCCTGCTGCTCGCGGTCACCGAGGACGTCCCAGACGCCCTCCGAGTAGCCGGTGCCGCGGACGTCGACGACTACCTGCACGTAGCCGTTCTGCACGAGGTTGCGGTTGACGCCGAACGTGCGCAGCAACCCGCCGCCGAGCCCGCCGGTCAGCTCGGTGATTCCGTCGAACGGCGTGCCGGACAGGTCGGCCGCGCCGAGCTGGTCGAGGGCCTGCCCCAGCACCGGATGAGCGCTCGCGGCGTCGGCCAGGGCCGGGACGAGACGCGTGTACGGCGTGATGTTGAAGATCGTCGGCAGCTTGGTTTCGATCGCCGCGCCGGACGCGTCGGCGGGGCGGTAGACGCTCGCGCGGAGCACGACGCCGTCGCTCATCCGGATCGGCACGTCCTCCTGGACGGCGATGCCCGGGTACTGGTTCGGCCCGTCGGTCGTCGCCGTCCAGGCCTGTCCGGCGGCCCCGCCGGTGGGATCGGCGACCGCTGTAGGCGTACCGACGGCCAGGCCGACCGCGACGGCCGTCACGGCGGCGAGTGCGGACGTGCCGAATCGCAGGCCGTGGCGTAGAAGGCTTCGCACTGTGGTCCCCCGGTGGATGGCGCGGATCGTGACGCTGAGCACACCCTAATGCGTGCCGGGGGAAATTTGGTACTACGAGTATCAGATACCTGGCTAGGCCCAGGACTCGTTCGACATCAGCGCGACGAGCAGTCGGCGCACCGCCTCGACCCGGCCCGCGGAGTCGCCCTCGAGCTTGTCCAGAGCACATTCCGGATCGGCCGGCGGACCCAGGTGGGTGCAACCGCGTGGGCAGTCCTCGGCGGCCGCAGCCAGGTCGGTGAAGGCGTCGACGACGTTCTCGGGGAGATGTGCGCGAGCCCGAACGACCTGATGCCGGGCGTGTCGACCACCCAACCGCCGCCGGGCAGCGCCAGCGCCACCGACTGCGTCGACGTGTGCCGGCCCTTGCCGACACCGGACACGACACCCGTCGCGCGGTCCGCGTCGGGCACCAAACGGTTGACCATGGTCGACTTGCCGACGCCGGAGTGGCCGATGAGTGCGGTCAGTCGCCCTGTGAGGATTTCGGTGACCGGCTCGATCGGATCGTCGCGGCCGGCGACGACGACGGGGATATCGAGGTCGGCGAACGTCGCGGCGAACTCGTCGGGCATCGCCAGGTCGCTCTTCGTCAGGCACAGAATCGGTTTCAGGCCGCCCACGTACGCGGCGACGAGGGCGCGCTCGACGAATCCGGTGCGCGGCGGCGGATCGGCCAGCGCGACGACGATCAGCAGTTGTTCCGCGTTGGCGACCACGATCCGCTCGAATGGATCGGTGTCGTCGGCGGTGCGGCGCAGCACCGTCGACCGGTCCGCGACGCGCACGATCCGGGCCAGGGTGTCCGGCTTGCCGGACAGATCGCCGACGACGCTCACCTTGTCGCCCACCACGATCGGGGTGCGGCCGAGTTCCCGGGCTCGCATGGTGACGACGGGGCGGTCCGGGTCGCCGCCCAGCACGACGCCCCAGCGGCCCCGGTCCTTCGAGACGACCATGCCCTCCGCGGCGTCGGCGTGCTCGGGCCGGTTCTTGGTTCGTGGACGCGACCCCTTGCCCGGGCGGATCCGGACGTCGGACTCGTCGTACTGCCGCCGGCTCAGGACAGCGCCCCCTGCTCGGCGGATGCAGACTCGTCGAGCATTGCCGCCCACAGGTTCTCGAACCCGGGCAACGTCTTCGCGGTGGTGCCGACGTCCTCGATGTCGACGCCGTCGACCACCAGGCCGAGGATCGCGCCGGCCGTCGCCATCCGGTGGTCCGCGTACGAGTGCCACTGCGCGCCGTGCAGCGGGCGCGGCTCGATGCGCAGGCCGTCGTCGGTCTCGGTGACCGCGCCGCCCAGCTTGTTGATCTCGGTGGCGAGCGCGGACAGTCGGTCCGTCTCGTGGCCACGCAGATGCGCGACGCCGCGCAGCACCGACGGGCCGTCCGCCAGGGCCGCGAGGGCCGCGACGGTGGGGGTGAGCTCGCCGACGTCGCGCAGGTTGATGTCGATGCCGCGCAGGGACTTCGGGCCGGTGACGGTGAGAGTGCCGACAGCGCCTTCGGGAGAGTCACCCGCGCGCCCATGTCGGTGAGGATCCCGCGGATCGCGTCACCCGGCTGCGTCGTGCGCGAGGGCCACAGCGGCACCTGCACCGTCCCGCCGGTGACGGCGGCCGCGGCGAGGAACGGCGTCGCGTTCGACAGGTCCGGCTCGACGACCCAGTCCACCGGATCGATCTTGCCCGGCAACACCTTCCACGTGTCGGCGTCGCCGCTCTCGCCGGGCGTCAGGACCGTCACACCCGCGGCCCGGAGCATGTCGACGGTCATGTCGATGTGCGGCATCGACGGCAGCGTGCCGCCCTGGTGGCGGACCGTGACGCCCTCGTCGAAACGGGCCGCCGACAGCAGCAGGCCGGAGACGAACTGCGACGACCCGGACGCGTCGATCGTCACCGTGCCGCCGCACAGACCGCCGTGGCCGTCGACCGTGAAGGGCAGCGCGTCGCCGTCGACGTCGGCGCCCAGGCCGCGCAGCGCCTCGAGGATCGTGCCGAGCGGACGCGTCCGGGCCTGCTCGTCACCGTCGATCGCGACGGTGCCGTCGGCCAGTGCGGCGACCGGCGGCAGGAAGCGCATCACCGTGCCGGCCAGGCCGCAGTCGACGGCGCCGCCGGTCATCGGGCCGGGACGACGCGCAGCGTGGTGCCGGTCGCGGCGTCGGGCGTCGCGGTGATCGAGACGCCGAGCGCCTGCAGGCCCTGGATCATGAGGTCGGTGTCGCGGCTGCGCAGCGCCCCGGTGATCGTCGACGGGCCGGATGCGAGCGCCGCGAGGATGAGGGCCCGGTTGGTGATCGACTTCGATCCGGGCAGCGTCACGGACGCGTTCACGGGTACATCGGCTCGGGGCGCTCTCCACAGGCTCTCACGACTCACCCGTCCATCTTCTCTCATGGCCGACTGTGTCGGACATCCGTGCCAGCATGGAGGCATGTGCGGCAGGTATGCGACGACGGCCGACCCGGCGACACTCGCGGTGGAACTCGACGCCGTGAACGAGACGGGGAGTCCGGTCCGGAGACGGCGGACTACAACGTGGCGCCCACGACGCAGGTGCTCGCCGTCGTCGCCCGTCACGACCGCGGCGACGACGACAGCCCGGTGCGCCGCCGGATCCGCCGCATGCGCTGGGGCCTGGTGCCGTCGTACGCGACCGAGCCGGGCAAGGGCGCGCCGCTGTTCAACGCCCGGTCCGAGACCGTCGCCACCAAGGCGGCGTTCAAGACGTCGCTGCGGTTCAAGCGCTGCCTGGTCCCGATGGACGGCTGGTACGAGTGGCAGACCGAGCCCACGGCCGACGGCAAGGCGCTCAAGGTGCCGTACTACATGTCCCGCGGCGACGGGGAGCGGATGTTCATGGCCGGCCTGTGGGCCGTGTGGCACGACCCGAAGGCGCCCACGTCGCAACCGCTGCTGAGTACCACGATCCTCACGACCGACTCGGTGGACCAGCTCGCGAACGTCCACGACCGGATGCCGCTGATCCTGCCGCCCGAGCGCTGGGACGCCTGGCTGGACCCGACAGCCTCGGTCACCCCGACCTGATCCGGCCGAGCCTCGAGTCCGTCGCCGCCGTCGACATCCGCCGCGTGTCACCCAAGGTCAACAGCGTCCGCAACAACGGGCCCGACCTGCTGGCGCCCGACAACGGGCAACGCGAGGGCGAGCAGATCAGCCTGTTGTGACCGCCGACCGCGACGCGAGCCCGGTGACGTCGGCGACCAGTTCGAGGGACCGCATCCACGCCTTCCGCTCGGTGGCCGAGGACACGACCATCAGCTCGTCCGCTCCGGTCTGCTCGGCGAAGCGGACCAGGTAGTCCCGCACCACCGTCGGGTGCCGACGGCCGTGTACCGCACCATCGCGAGCACCTGCCGGCCCGCGGGCGACTCGAGGATCATGTCGGCTTCCTCGGGCGTGAACGTCCGGCCGCGGCCCACGAACAGCCCCACGCGCTTGCGCTTGGTCTCGAGGAACTGGCGCTCCGCCTCTTCGTCGGTGCTCTGCGGCGATCACGTTGACCGCTGCGATCACGTACGGCTCGGTCAGCTGCGCCGACGGCCGGAACTCGCGGCGGTAAATGTCGATCGCGTCGAGCAGTGCGCCCGGCGCGAAGTGTGACGCGAACGCGTACGGCAGACCCAGCGCCGCGGCCAGCTGGGCGCCGAACAGGGAGGACCCCAGGACGTAGAGGGGGACGTTGGTGCCCTTGCCGGGCGTCGCCTCGATCCCCGGGATGCGCGACGGCCCGGTCAGGTAGCCCTGCAGCTCGAGCACGTCTTGCGGGAACGAGTCCGAGGAGCTCGGGTCGCGGCGCAGCGCCCGCATGGTCTGCTGGTCGCTGCCCGGCGCGCGTCCCAGCCCCAGGTCGATGCGGCCGGGGTGCAGCTCGGCGAGCGTGCCGAACTGCTCGGCGATGGTCAGCGGGGCGTGGTTGGGGAGCATGATGCCGCCCGCGCCGAGTCGGATCGTCTCGGTGTGCGCGGCGACGTGTGCGATCAGCACGCTCGTCGCCGAGGACGCGATCGCGGGCATGTTGTGGTGCTCGGCGTACCAGATCCGTTGATAACCCCACTGTTCCGCGTTCCGGGCCATCTCCACGCTGGCCCGGAAGCTGTCTGCGGGGGTTTCGTCGGCGCCGACGTGGGCCAGGTCGAGGATGGACAGGGGCAGGGAGAGGCCAGTCACGCCGGACACCGTCTTTCGTTCGTCGAAGATTCTTCTCAGTGGGCAACAGCGACACCCGGCAGCTGATTCCGGGGCGATGCCGCCGGTGGAGTCAGCCGGCGGAATTGCATTGCCGGCTCAGCCGGCGGTGATCTCCGCGACCACGGCGCCGGCCAGCCGCACCAGCTCCTGCGGGGCCACCTCGATCTTCAGCCCCGACGTCCCGCGCTGCACAGCACCCGGTCCCACGTCAGCGCGGACGCGTCGATCACCGTCGGCAACCGCTTGCGCTGACCGAGTGGCGAGATGCCGCCCAGGACGTACCCGGTGGAACGTTCGGCGTCGGCCTGCTCGGCCATGACCGCCTTACTCGCGCCCACCGCGGCCGCGGCCGCCTTGAGCGACAGCTTCGACGGCACCGGCAGCACCGCCACGGCGAGCTTGCCCGCGTCCGTCTTGATCACGAGCGTCTTGAAGATCTGGGCGGGCTCCACCCGACGTGACCTGCCAGCGAGTCGACGGCTTCGTCGCCGTACGACGCGGCCCGCGCATCGTGGTCGTAACTGTGGATCCGGTGGGCCACCTTCTCCTTGTCGAGCAGCTTCGTTGCGGGAGTCGAGGTTCCGGCCATGACAACGACTCTAGGGCGAGCCCATGCCGGCCGCCGCGGGCGCCTCGTCGCCGCGGTCGGGAACAGACGGCGCAGGTGCGCTGTTGAATTTTCCCGAAAGCCCCGTCAGCGAAGGGAGTGGTTCGTGCCGGTGTTGTGTGCAGAACGTGTTCGTCCGGCTATCGAGGCCGAGGCGCATCCGGCTCTCGCGCCCGCTGTGGCGGTAGCCTTGACCCCTACGGCAAGCGAAGGGATCAGCGTGCTGGACGACCACGAACCGGGGACCGCCCCATGGGTGACAGGCCGGAGCCCGACGACCAGCTGACCGAGCGGTTCGAGCGCGACGCGCTACCGCTGCTCGACCAGTTGTACGGCGCCGCGCTGCGGATGACGCGTAACCCGGCCGACGCGGAAGACCTGGTCCAGGAGACGTACGTCAAGGCGTATTCGGCGTTCCGCTCCTTCAAGGAGGGGACCAACCTCAAGGCCTGGCTCTACCGCATCCTCACGAACACCTACATCAACTCCTACCGCAAGAAGCAGCGGCAGCCCGCGCAGTACCCGACCGACGAGATCACCGACTGGCAGCTCGCCGCGACGGCCGAGCACACCTCGACGGGTCTGCGGTCGGCGGAGGTCGAGGCACTCGACGCGCTGCCCGACGACGACATCAAGGCGGCGTTGCAGGAGCTTCCCGAGGAGTTCCGCATGGCGGTCTACTACGCCGATGTCGAGGGATTCCCGTACAAGGAGATCGCGGAGATCATGGGCACGCCCATCGGCACCGTGATGTCGCGGTTGCATCGCGGGCGCAAGCAACTGCGGGGTCTGCTCGCGGACGTCGCCCGGGAACGTGGATTCAACCGCACACCGGCGGGGCAGGCCGACAAGACGGCAGCGGAGCAGGAGGTTACTCGGTGACCGGGGAGAACGAATTCGAGCAGTTGGACTGCTCTGCAGTGCTCGCCGATGCGTGGTTGCTGCTCGACAGCGAGTGCGACGAGCATTCCCGCGCGCGGATCGAACGGCACCTGGAGGACTGCGGTGCGTGCTTCGAGGCGTACGGCATCGAGGAGAAGATCAAGGGCCTCATCGGACGCAAATGCGGCGGCGAGCACGCGCCGGCCGGGCTGCGTGAGCGGCTGTCGATCGAGATCCGACGCACCGTGATCCTCACCGAGACCGAATTGGTCGCCGACCGCGAGTCGGACGACTAGACGCGCCGACAGGAGCGTCCGTGAACGAGATCAGGGGCCGGCGAGCATTCAGCTCACCGGCCCCTGATTTCGTCTGTACGCGCCTCAGGCGTTGGGACGCTTGCCGTGGTTGGCGGCGTTGCCCTTGCGGCTGCGCTTCTTACGACCACGCTTACCCATGAGTAGCTCCCTTCTCTGTTCGAACTCTGGTTCGTCCTAGTGTTTCACGTGTGGTTGGCTGTGGTTCCATTGGCTGGTCCGCGACCGTCCGCGAAGAGTGAGGTGCCAGGTGGCAGAAGATGTGCGAGCCGAGATGGTTTCGACCGTCTACCAGGTCGTTGTGAGTGAGGGTGAAGATGTGAACGAGGGCGACACCCTGGTCATCCTCGAGTCGATGAAGATGGAGATCCCGGTTCTCGCAGAGGTCGCCGGGAAGGTCACGTCCGTGGACGTGACCGTCGGCGACGTCATCCAGCAGGGCGACCTGATCGCCACTATCAGCTGATACCGAGAAGCGATTCGGAGCCTGGCACATGTCGACACTGAGCGACCTGCTCGCCGAGCACACCGACCTCCCCGGAAACGCGGTCGACCACCTGCAGCAGGTGGTGGGTGAATGGCAGCTGCTCGCGGACCTGTCCTTCGCCGACGTCCTGCTGTGGGTGGCGACCGAGCGGCCCGACGACCCGAAGGGCGCCGCGGGATCCGATCCCCTCACCGTCGTGTGCGTCGCGCAGTGTCGGCCCACGACGGCGTCGACGGCGTTCCCGGACGACGCAGTCGGCTCGGTGGTCTCCGAATCGGAGCATCCTCAGGTCCTCAAGGCGCTCCTCGACGGCGAGATCGTGACCGAGGTCGACCATTCGTGGCGCGGCGGGACACCGCTGCGCCGGGAGGCAGTCCCGGTGCGGTGCGACGGTGAGGTGATCGCCATCCTGAGCCGCGACACCAATCTGGCGCAGCAGCGGGCCCAGAGCCCGCTCGAGATCGCCTACCTCGACTGCGCGGCCGACCTGTGCCAGATGATCAGCGAGGGAACGTTTCCCAACCCGGTTTCCCGCTCGGACACCAACTCCAGTCCGCGCGCCGGGGACGGATTCATCCGCCTCGATCCCGAGGGCCGCGTCGTGTACGCGAGCCCCAACGCGCTGTCCGCGTATCACCGGATGGGCCTCAACACCGACCTGCTCGGTCAGGATCTCGCGTCCACGACCCGTGCGCTCATCGCCGACCCGTTCGAGTCGAAGGAAGTGGCCGACTACGTCAGCGGCACCCTGGCCGGCCGCCTCGGGCACCGGATGGAGGTCGAGGCCCGCGGTGCGATCGTGCTGCTGCGGGCACTCGTGCTCAAGCCTCACGGCAAGGTCGTCGGCGCCGCCGTCGTCATCCGCGACGTCACCGAGGTCAAGCGTCGTGATCGCGCCCTGCTCAGCAAGGACGCGACGATCCGCGAGATCCACCACCGGGTGAAGAACAACCTCCAGACGGTCGCGGCACTGCTGCGCCTGCAGGCCCGCCGCACCGACAACGAGGAGGCGCGTCAGGCGCTCAGCGAGTCGGTCCGCCGGGTCACGTCGATCGCGCTGGTCCACGAGACGCTGTCGATGTCGGTGGACGAGGAAGTGGACCTCGACGAGGTGGTCGATCGCCTCGTCCCGATCCTGGCCGACGTCGCGTCGGTCAACATGCCCATCAAGATCAAGCGGGAGGGCAGCCTCGGCGTGTTCTCCGCAGAGCGCGCGACCCCGCTCGTCATGGTGCTCACCGAATTGGTGCAGAACGCGATCGAGCACGCCTTCGAACCCGGTGAGCCGGGCACGGTGTACCTGCGGGCGGATCGCTCGGCACGCTGGCTCGACGTCGTCATCCACGACGACGGCCGCGGATTGCCCGAAGGGTTCAGCCTCGAGAAGTCCGATCGTCTCGGGCTGCAGATCGTGCGCACGCTCGTCGGCGCCGAACTCGGGGGATCGCTGGGCCTGCACCCGTCCGCGGACGGGGTACGGACGCAGTGCTGCGCGTCCCGCTCGGCCGACGCGCGCGGCCCTGACCTCGACGAACCCCGACGTTCGGACCCCGGATACGGCGAAGGCCCGGCACCGTGTGGTGCCGGGCCTTCGCCGTGGTCTGTGAAGACTCAGACTGCGGTGCGCGCGCGGGTGCGGGCGTTGCGGCGCTTGAGTGCGCGGCGCTCGTCCTCGCTCATGCCGCCCCAGACACCGGCGTCCTGACCGGACTCGAGAGCCCACGACAGGCACTCCGCGGTCACGGGGCACCGGTTGCACACCACCTTGGCATCAGCGATCTGCGCGAGAGCCGGGCCGCTGTTTCCCACGGGGAAGAACAGTTCGGGGTCCTCGTCGCGGCAGATTGCCTTGTGGCGCCAGTCCATCCGTCTACTCCTTAACTGGGTGCGCCGTGCACCGTTATGTATTCGCAAGTTCAGAGGTGCTTACTCCGGAAGTTTCAGCACTGTTACTTGTGAATGCTTTCACGAACCAGAGGGAAGTCAATAGAAATCGACTGCACCGTGGGGAAGCTCACTCGGTTAGGTTGCCCTATCTGGTCCGTCGTCCTTTCTACACCCACCTGGGGATTTGCGCACCCCATCTGGGCAAATTGGTCACCCTTCGTTGTCGAACGAGCGCTCGGGCGGCACCAATCGGACGTTCGGTCCAGTGGGACGGAGGGGCTTACGGGGGTTCGGGCTCAGTGCGCCGGCGGCGCGACGACAGTAAGAGCTTCGGGAACGGCAGTGAATGTCACATCGGTTCGGAGGCCTATATCGTCGCCGTCCATTTGAAGTCCGATCGGTCCACTCGCGTGTATACGGATTTGTGGAACATCGTCGAATCGAATCAATGAATGTGATTTCGGCGATAATCCGGCGGTAAGTAGTTGACGAACGACGCGCAAGCTGGCAAAGACGCGCATCGTGCGCATCGCGAAGAGGCCGAGCCCGGTGTCGAAGCTGGTGGCCGGATTCGTGTGCACCTCACGCTTGTTCAGATACGTCCACGGGGTCGAGTTCGATACGAAGGCATAGTGCACGCCGTCGATCGGCTCCTGATCGGGGATTTCGATCGTCAGCGTCGGCTCCTCGCGCTTGGCGCGGAAGAAGGCGCGCACGGCGTGCCGGACGTAGCGCCCGGGCGTGACGGCCTGGCCGTTGCTGCGACCGTGATCGACCGCCTCGCACACCTGGGCGTCGAGGCCCATTCCGGCATTGAACGTGAACCAGCGGTTGTCGCAGTGGCCCAGTCCGATCGTCCGACGACGGCGCAGCGCGAGCAGGTCGATCAGCTGATTCGTGGCGTCGATCGGGTCCGGGTTGATTCCCAACGACCGGGCGAACACGTTCGCCGAGCCACCCGGCACGACCGCGATCAGCGGGATCGGCCCGGCGGGAACGGAGCGCATCGACTTCGGGTGCGGTTCGCCCAACAGTCCGTTGATCACCTCGTTCACGGTGCCGTCGCCGCCGTGAACGATGATCAGCGTCACCCCGTCGATGCGCGCCTGCGCGGCCAGTTCCGCGGCGTGACCGCGGTGCGTCGTGTGCGCCACGGTCAACCGCACCCGGCTCGACAGGGCGTGTGCGAGGAGGTCACGACCTGCGGGAGTGGTCGAGGTGGCGTTGGGGTTGACGATCAGCAGCGCGCGCACGGGGCATCAGCCTAGCCGGGTCCTGCCGGTGTATAGGCTGGCTGCGTGTCGAACCAGCCTGCACCCGCCCCGACTCCCAGCACGGTCCGTCGCGCCGGCGCACTCGTGTCTCTCGAGGGTGCGGCGGCAGTGGGATTCGCGATCTTCCTGGTAGTGCGGGGTCTGCTCGGCTACGACCAGAGTGTGACCAGCGGCTACGGCACCGCGCTGTGGTTCGCGATCCTCGGTGGTGCCGTGCTGGCCGCGGGCGTCGGCCTTCTCCTCGGGCAGCGATGGGGGCGCACCATCGCGCTCATGGCGCAGCTGCTCCTGCTGCCCGTCACGTGGTACGTGCTCACGTCGCACCGGGTGGTGTGGGGCATCGTGCTGGGCGTCGTCGTCATCTCCGCGCTGGTGATGTTGTTCGCGGGCAGCACATCTCGCTGGATGGCCGAGGGCTACGCCGCCCCCGACGCCTCCGACGAGGAGTGAACTCCGGAGCCCGTCACCGCGCCCGGGTGGCGAGTGCCGCCAGCGCGTCGCCGCTGAGCCGGTAGGTCGTCCACTCGTCCTGCGCGACCGCGTCGAGCGATTCGTAGAACCCGATGGACGGTGTGTTCCAGTTCAGCACCGACCAGGCCAGACGCGTGTATCCCTTGGTGACGCATTCCTCGGCGAGCGTCGCCAACAGCGCCGTGCCGTAGCCGGCGCCGCGATGCTCGGGCGTGACGTACAGATCCTCGAGGTAGATGCCGTGCACGCCGTCCCACGTCGAGAAGTTGCGGAACCAGATCGCCGTCCCAACGATCTGAGGGGTCGTATCGTCCGGTGACGTGACCTCGACGACGTGCGCGAAGACCGCGGGCTCGGGACCGAACAGCGCCGCCTCGATCTGCGCGGGCACCACCGTGCACTCGTGGCGAGCCTTCTCGTACTCGGCGAGCTCGTAGATCAGGCCGGTGATCGCGGCGGAGTCGGCGGGGGTCGCGCGGCGGATGGTCGCGGTCTTCTCGGAAGCGGAGTTCACTCGATACCTACTTTCGGGGTCACATTGTGGGTGACGATCGTGCGGAACCCGTGCTCGTAGCTCAGGACCGTGTGGGCGGCGGGGGAGAGGAGGACGCGCCGCCCCTCGGACACCGGTTGTTCGATCCACCGGGCGATCACGGCGCGGAAGAAGTGGCCGTGTCCCACCAGCACGACGTCCCGGTCCGCGAGGGCGGCCTCGCACGTGTGCACCACCATGTCGGCGCGGGAGGTGACCATGTCGTGGGTCTCGCCGCCCGGGCACGGATGGGTCCACACCGTCCAGTGCGGAATCTGTTCGCGGATCTCGGGAGTGGTCAGCCCCTCGAGCTGGCCGTAGTCCCACTCGGTGAGGGCGTCCCACCGGTGATCGCCCGTCAGCCCGGCGAGCTCCGCGGTGACGTGCGCCCGGCGACGGGGACTGGTGACCACCAGCGGGTCGCGCAGACCGAGCGTGGACAACTGCTCACCGGCCGCGCGGGCCTGTGCGGCGCCGAGTTCCGTGAGGGGGACCTCGGTGGTGCTGGTGTGCCGGCCCAGGCGGGCCCACTCGGTCTCCCCGTGTCGGAGCAGGACGAGCCGGCGGTCGGGTGAGGTCATGAACTCATCATGCCGGGCGTCGCGGAATCCTCGCGCTCGGGCCTCGAGTACGCAAGGATCTAGGCCGTGACGACGGTACTGGCTGTAGCGAATCAAAAGGGTGGGGTGGCCAAGACCACGACGGTCGCTTCGTTGGGGGCGGCGCTCGTCGACCTCGGTCAGCGGGTGTTGGTGGTGGACCTCGATCCGCAGGGGTGTCTGACATTCTCGTTGGGGCACAACCCCGATCGGCTCGAGAAGTCCGTGCACGACGTGCTGGCGGGCGACGTTCCGGCGCAGGACGTGCTGCTCGGGACGGACGAGGGCGTGACGCTGCTGCCCGCGACGATCGACCTCGCGGGCTCGGAGGCGCTGCTGCCGACGCGCCCGGGCCGGGAGTTCGCGCTCAAACGGGCCCTCGCGCCGCTGCTCGACGACTTCGACGTGATCATCATCGACTGCCCGCCGTCGCTGGGTGTACTGACACTCAACGGGCTCACCGCGGCCCGGCAGGTGCTGGTTCCGCTGCAGTGCGAGACGCTGGCGCACCGCGGCGTCGGTCAACTGCTGCGCACCGTTTCCGAGGTCCAGCAGATCACCAACCCCGACCTAGTGTTGCTGGGGGCGCTGCCGACGCTGTACGACGCGCGAACGACCCACAGCCGCGACGTCCTGTCCGACGTCTCGGACCGCTACGACCTGCCGGTTCTCGCCCCGCCGATCCCGCGGACCGTCCGCTTCGCCGAGGCGTCGGCGTCCGGTGCCACGGTGCTCGCGGGTCGCAAGAACAAGGGTGCCGAGGCGTACCGTGAACTGGCGCACCATCTTTCGGCCCACTGGACCGGGGGTGCCGACCTCGTCACGTTCTCGCCCTACGAGGGGACGGCCTGAGCGGGTTGTTCGTCAGTTCAGCCACTCCCGGGCCGCGGTCACCAGCGCCGCGACCCCGGTCGTGATCGTGGGTTCGATCACGGGGGCGTAGTACGGCGAGTGGTTGGGCGGCAGGTCCGGGGCGGTTCCGTCAGCCGCCGCCTTCGCGAAGATCTCCGGGTCCGCGCCACCGAGGATCCAGTAGCAGATCGGGGCGCTCGCCGCGGTCGCGAACACTCCGACGTCCTCGCTGGCCGGACCGGCACCGGGATCGATCACGTTGTCGTCGCCGAACCGGCTACGGAAGGCCGCCACTGTTCGGGCGACCGCGTCGACGTCGTTGACCAGGACGGGAAACGAATCGATCGGCGTGATCTCCGGCGGGCGAGGGGCGTTCGACGCCGCGGCCTCCGCCTCGACGATTCGGGTGATCGTGTCGAGGACGCGGGCGCGCACCTCCGGGTCGTAGGTGCGGATGTTGAGCTTCAGTTCGGCGTGGTCCGGAATCACGTTCGCCTTGGTGCCGGCCTGCATCGCACCGACCGTGAGTACGACCGTCTCGGTCGCAGCGACGGTGCGCGAGACCACGGTCTGCAGGCGCAGGACCGTCGCGGCCGCCATGACCACCGGGTCGACCGCACGCTCGGGCATCGACCCGTGCGAGCCGGTGCCGTGCAGGAGGACCTTCAGCGAGTCCGCGCCGGCGAACGCGGCGCCGGGGTGGGCCGCGAGCATGCCGGCGGGCAGCGGCGCGACGTGCTGGCCGAGGACGACGTCGGGCGTGCCGAACCGCCCGAACAGATTGTCGTCGACCATCGCCCGCGCTCCGGAGCCGAGTTCCTCGGCGGGCTGGAACACCGCCATCACGGTGCCCGACCACGCGGCCTTCTCGTCCACCAGCACCTCGAGTGCGCCCAACAGGCATGTCACGTGCATGTCGTGCCCGCACGCGTGCGCGACCGGAACGTCCTTGCCGTCGGCGTCGGTCGCACGGATCGAGCTGGCGTACGGCAGTCCGGTCTTCTCCTCGACCGGGAGCGCATCCATGTCGGCTCGCAGGAGAACGGTGGGGCCGTCACCGTTGCGGATCAGGCCCACCACTCCGGTGCCGCCGACGCCGGTAGTGGTGTCGATGCCCAGTTCGCCGAGTTTGGCGGCGATCCGTTCGGCGGTGCGGGCCTCCGCGAACGACAGCTCCGGATGCCGGTGCAGATCGCGGTAGAAGTCGGCGAGCCACGCCGGAGGCGGGGAGGAGTCGCGCAGGGCCATGATGCAACCTCGATCGGTCGGAAACAGGTCCGGGCCTCAGCGTAGTGGCCGCGCCGCAGGCTCTAGCGGAAAGCGACCACCGCGTCGCCGCGCTGCTCGAGGACGACGTCGCCGACCACGGACGTCGCGATCGGTGCGACGGCGGTGTCGCGGGTGACGGGGATCCGGCGCTGCTCCGCGCCGGTCGCGGGGTCGACGACCGCGATGCCGTCGGGCACCGGCACCAGCAGCGACCCCGCCATGATCGCGCCGGGACCCAGTGCGCCCGACATCGTCCAGCGCGGCGCGAGCTCACTCGTGGACAGCGCGATCACCTCGCTGCCGGTCCACCACGTGAACACCGACCCGTTGCGGGCCGCGGTCGCGTCGGCGCTGACCGGACCGGCCAGCGGATACGACGCCAGCTCGCTGCCCGTGCCGTCGTAGACGGCGATGCGCGGTCCGGACGTCGGGCCGGGCGGCAGATACACCGCCGTGCGGTCCCCGGATGCAGCGATGAGCCGGGTGCCGGGCGCGCTGGCGGCGCCGATGAGATTGGACCGAACTCCTTCGGCTCCTGATTGTCCTTCGGGACGGCGTCGAGCACGCTGAGGCGGTCGCCGGCCTCGCCGGGACAGCGCATCAGCGCCGAGACCCGGGTGCCACCAGCCGCGGCGGACGACAACTCGCACCCGCTGCGCGGCTGCGTGCCCGGATTGACCGGGGCGTCGACCCGTCCGAATTCGAGGGTGCGCACCAGATCCGAGCGCCACACCTCCATGCGCTCCGAACCACGGGAGACGACGTACGTGCCGTCGTACGACAGCGACACGGCGTCGTCGGCGTCGCTCGATCGCTGGGCCCGGCGTTCGCCCGTCGCCCCGTCGAGCTGGGTGACCTGACTGCAGCCGCGCTGGTCGCGGTAGACGGCGACAACCGTGTTCCACGCGCCGATGGCCCCGCACAGCGGCATGTCCCGCTGGTAGCGCCACAGTTCGGCGCCGGTCGACGGGTCACGGCCGGTCACGGTGCCGCCGTCGGCCGTCGCGACGGCCCCGCCGGCGACGACGGGGGCGGTCGTGACGGGACTGTCGGCGCGCCAGATCTCGTTCAAGGTCTCCGGCACCGACAGCGCTGTACTCGCTTCCGGCGCAGGCGTATCCGCGGTCACGGAGGTGGTGCCCGAGCGTCGCTGCGTATCCACATCACGGTCACGGCGACCGCGACGACGATCGCGATGATCGCGGCGACCGCGACGTCCAGACGGGTACGACGCTCGGGGGCCAGCACAGGTGGCAGATTACCCGGATCGGGCTCTACTCGGCTGCGGCCGCGACGCTCACCGGCTCGACGTCCGTCTGACCGGCCGTGCTCGCACCGGAGCGACGACGACGGCGACGGCGACGCGGCGCGCTCGGCTGGTCGTCGGATACCGGACCTGTGGTGGGCGCGGCGTCCTGCTCGCCCGATGCTACGGCGGTGCCGTCGGTGGCCTTCGTGGCCGCGTCGGCCGACTTGCCACCGCGCGTACGGCGACGGACCGATCACGCTTCGGTGCCGACTTCTCGCCGGTCTCCGACGACGCGGCGGCGTCCTTGGCGGGGCGCTCGGCGCGGGGCTTGCGGATCGTGCCCTTCGCGTCCGTGGGAATGCCGAGATCCTCGTACAGGTGCGGCGAGCTCGAGTACGTCTCGACCGGATCCGCGACACCGAGGTCGAGAGCCTTGTCGATCAGCTGCCAGCGCGGGACGTCGTCCCAGTCCACCAGCGTGACGGCGGTGCCGGTGCGGCCCGCGCGACCGGTGCGGCCGATGCGGTGCACGTAGGTCTTCTCGTCCTCGGGGCACTGGTAGTTGATGACGTGTGTGACGTCGTCGATGTCGATGCCGCGGGCCGCGACGTCGGTCGCGACGAGAACGTCGACGGTGCCGTTGCGGAAAGCCTTGAGGGCCTTCTCGCGGGCGATCTGGCCGAGGTCACCGTGCACGGCGCCGACCTTGAAGCCGCGCTCGTTCAGATCGTCGGCGACCTTCTGCGCGGTGCGCTTGGTGCGGGTGAAGATCATCGTCGCGCCGCGGCCGTCGGCCTGCAGGACGCGGGCGACCATCTCGGCCTTGTCCAGCGCGTGTGCGCGGTAGATGTGCTGAGTGGTGCGCTCGTGGACAGCGGACGAGTCCGGCTCCTCGGCGCGGATGTGCGTCGGCTGCGTCAGGAACGTGCGGGCCAGCGTGATGATCGGGCCCGGCATCGTGGCCGAGAACAGCATCGTCTGTCGGCTGTCCGGGACCATGCCGAGGATGCGCTCGATGTCGGGCAGGAAGCCCAGGTCGAGCATCTCGTCGGCCTCGTCGAGAACCAGCACGCCGACCTTGCCAAGAATCAGGTGCCCCTGGTTGGCGAGGTCCAGCAGACGTCCGGGGGTGCCGACGATGACGTCGACGCCCTTGCGCAGCGCGTCGATCTGCTGCTCGTAGGGGCGGCCGCCGTAGATGGACAGCACCTCGAGCTTCTTCTTGCCGGACTTCAGGTACTTCGACGCGTTCTCCAGGTCCTGGGTGACCTGGATGCACAGCTCACGCGTCGGCACGATCACGAGCGCACGCGGAGTGCCGTCGAGGGGAGTGGTGCCGGAGTCGGCGGTGGACACGCGGTGGAGCAGCGGAATGCCGAAACCGAAGGTCTTGCCCATGCCGGTGCGGGCCTGACCGATCAGGTCGTCGCCGGCGAGTGCCAGCGGGAGCGTCAGCTCCTGGATGGCGAAGGTGCGCTCGATGCCGATCTCACCGAGTGCCTTGACGATCTCGTCGCGAACACCGAGTTCGGCGAACGTGGGGGCGGTGTGCGTCTCGTCCAACTCGGCGGAGAGCGTGGTCTCCGTTACCGCGTGGTTGCTGTCTTCGTGGTCGATCGTGATCTTGCTCAGGGAACTGGCCTTCCTCGTATCGGCACGCACGCACGAGGTAAGGGGCCAGGCCGTAAGTCGGCCGATGTCGATGCCCTCTTCCGTCGGTGCCACCGGGCCTCCTCGGCCACAGCATCAGCGCGAAAACCGGTGTCGGTCTCGGCGAGCTACGGTGGGCGCCGTCGATCAGGTGCGCGCACATTATCTTCGGGATTCCGTGTCGGGTCCGCGTCCGAATCGCTCGAATCGCGTTCGAATTCCAGTTCGGTGCGTCCGTTCCGAAATCGTCAACCGTGAATGAAACTACGGTCTCCCGCCGCAATTGTAGCGGTCGAACGGTTCCAACCTCGCACACCCATGGCGCAGATCACGATTCTGGCCGTGTCCGGTCGATCGCGACCGGCCGGTCGCGGATTAGGCTGTGGCTTCATGGGAGCCGATTCGCCAACGTCGTCCGTGCCGACCATCGCCGCCGATCACCCCGGTGTGGCAGAACTGTTCGCGGTGCTCGCCTACGGTGAGATCTCCGCGTTCTACCGGTTGGCGGAGGACGCCCAGATGGCGCCCACGCTGCAGGGACGCGTCGCGTTCGCCAGCATGGCCGCGGCCGAGATGTCGCACTTCGAAACGCTGCAGAAGGCGCTGACCGATCGCGGCGTGGAGATCTACTCCGCGATGGATCCGTTCGTGCGCGCCCTCGACGCCTACCACGCGTCCACCGACCCGTCGACGTGGCTCGAGTCCCTCGTGAAGGCTTACGTCGGTGACGGCATCGCCGCCGACTTCTACCGCGAGATCGCCCACTCCCTGGATCCCGCGGTCGGTGGAATCGTCCGCGAGGTGCTCGCCGAGGTCGGCCACTCCGAGTTCGTCGTCAAGGAAGTGCGTGCCGCGGTGACCGCGAGCAAGCAGGACAAGGACCGGCTGATGCTGTGGGGACGTCGACTGCTCGGCGAGGCCATCACGCAGGCCCAGTTCGTGCTGGCGCAGCGCGAGGAACTCACCGACCTGGTGATGAACGCGACCGGCAGCCTCAACGGCGTCGCCGCACTCTTCGACAACATGCAGGCCAAGCACGCCGAGCGCATGGCGGTGCTCGGTCTGGTCTGACCCCAGGTCGCGCTGTTCGCTCTCAGCACAGCGGTCGGACGGGCTGACGGGCCGGATGCTGCATTAACCTGGCCGGGACAGCTGAAAGCGCTCGGAGAGTTCGGAGGTTGGCCGTGGAGGTCAAGATCGGTGTTACTGACAGCCCGCGTGAGCTCGTCGTCAACAGCCCGCAGTCGCCCGACGAGGTCGAGGCGCTCGTGACGAACGCGCTCAGCGGCAAGGCGGACGGTGTTCTCTCGCTCGTCGATGAGAAGGGACGCAAGTTCCTCGTCCAGGCGAGCCGGATCACCTACGTGGAGCTCGGCCCGTCGGACAGCCGCAAGGTCGGTTTCACGAGCTAGAGCCGAGACGTCGAAAGGGCGCGCAGTCCGGGGTTCCCCTGGACCGCGCGCCCTTTCTCGTGCTCTCGGAAGGGTCGGGCGTTCGGCCGACTACTTGGTCGACTCGCCGTGCAGCGGCACGTGCGACAGGCCGCCCCATGCGAGCGCGACCGTCGTGTCGACGGCCTCCTCCTTGGGGATGGGTCGCGCCGCCTCGAGCCAGTAGCGCGCGGTGAACTGGCTTGTGCCGACGAGGCCGACGGCCAGGATGCGGGCGCGGTACGGGTCGAGGCCGGAGTCGTGCGCCACCAGGTCGAACACGGCGTCGACGCACGCCTCGGTGGCCTGCTCGACGCGGCGCGCCACCTGCGGCTCACCCATCAGGTCGGACTCGAACACCAGGCGGAAGCCCTGGGTGTCGTTGTCGACGAAATCGAAGAACGCCTGCACGGCCGCCCGGACCCGCTGCCTGTTGTCCGTGGTGGATCGCAGCGCCTGACGCACGCCCGAGATCAGGCTGTCCACGTAGCTCTGCAACACCGCGACATACAGTTCGAGCTTGCCGGGGAAGTGCTGGTAGAGCACCGGCTTGCTCACCCCGGCGCACTCGGCGATCTCGTCCATGCCGGCGGCGTGGTAGCCGCGGCTGACGAAGACCTCGCTGGCTGCCGCGAGCAACTGAAGGCGCCGCGCGTCCCGGGGTAGCCGGGTGCTGCGGCGGGTGCCCTGACCGTTTGCGGTCGTGGCGGCGCGATCGGAGTGTGTCCGATCCGCGAGTTCAGTCATGTCGCTCCCAATCTGCACAAGAGCCCCGCTTCGTTCGGTGTCCGACCTCTCGCGAACGCCTCGGGGCAAGATAAATCATTTGCACGATACCCGGGCGGTTCTGGGCCGTATTCGTTGAACTGGCCGGTCCAGTCGAGGACATGTCCGCTGGACATGCGGCTGGACACGTCGCTGATACCGAGTATTCCAGCATCCCATCCCGAGCACCCGTGCGCGACGTCGAGCGGGGCACATTTCCGGCGTGCCGGGTGAAGGCCGAACCGGACTGTGAGATTCTGGCGGGGTGACTGACCGAGGAGGACCGCGCCTGGGGGGCACAGTTCCCGAGATGTCCGACGACGATCCGTACGACGCACGCAACGGCGGCTTCGATCCGGGTCGGGTACCCGATCCGCACGAGCCGCTGCGGGCGTCGTGGGATCCCACACGTCGGAACACCGGTCGTCCTCGCGTACCGCGTCCCGACCGGGGCGCGAAGAAGCAGAGCCGCGTCGGCAAGTTCGTCTCGATGTACGGCTGGCGTGCCTACGCGATCCCGGTGCTGCTGATCGTGACGGTGCTGGTGCTCGTGGACGCGTTCCGCGGCATCGGCGACACCGAATCCGCGGCTCCGAAGGATCCGGGCTTCGGTGAACTCAGCCACTCCGACGGCACGGACGTCATCGGTGTCCCGCCGGTGGCCGACGGAAACTTCGCCAACTCCATCCCCTCGGGCGTGCTTCCGGACGGTGGGCCGTTCACCGAGAAGGGCGCCGGCACGTGGCACGTGGTTCCGGGCACGACCGGTCAGGTCGGTCAGGGCACCGACGGCGTGCTCACCTACACCATCGAGGTGGAGGACGGTGTCGACACCGCCGGGTTCGGTGGCGACGAGTCGTTCGGCCGGATGGTCGATCAGACCCTCGCCAATCCGAAGGGATGGACGAAGGACCCCCGGTTCGCGTTCCGTCGGATCGACCAGAGCGATCCCGCCCTGGCGAACGGCGGCAACCCCAACTTCCGGATCTCCCTGACGTCGCAGATGACGATCAGGGAGGCGTGCGGCTACGACATCCAGCTCGAGGTGTCCTGCTACAACCCCGGCATCGGCCGCGTCGTGCTGAACGAGCCGCGCTGGGTGCGCGGTGCGATCTCCTACCAGGGCGACATCGGCTCCTATCGCCAGTACCAGATCAACCACGAGGTCGGTCACGCGATCGGCTACCAGGCGCACCAGCCCTGTGAGAGCGACGGCGGTCTGGCGCCGGTGATGATGCAGCAGACCTTCGGAACCGCGAACAACGACATCGCCAAGCTCGACCCGGAGGGCGTGGTCCCGATGGACGGCAAGGTGTGCCGGTTCAATCCGTGGCCGTACCCGCGCGGCTGAGAAGGGGCAGACCGTGACCGCCGCGAGCCCCGCCGTCGCCCACATCGGTGACGGTGCCTGCTCCGGCTTCCTGTTCGACATGGACGGTGTCGTCACCGACACGGCGCGCGTTCACGAGCGCGCGTGGACGCGGCTGTTCGACGGCTTCCTCGCCGAGCGCGGCAAGGGCGAGGCGCCGTTCTCGTCCGACGACTACCTGCAGTACGTCGACGGCCGTCCGCGCGTCGACGGGGTGGCGTCGTTCCTGGCGTCCCGCTCGATCGAGATTCCGCACGGTGATCCGTCGGATCCGCCGACGGTGCATACCGTGTGCGGGCTCGCGGCCCGCAAGGACGCGATGTTCCTCCACGAACTCGACGAGCACGGCGTCGAGGCGTTCCCGGGCACCGTGACGCTGATCCGTCGGTTGCGGGCCCAGCACATCTCCGTCGCGCTGGTGACCGCGAGTCGCAACGCGGTGCGGGTGCTCGACGCGGCCGGGCTCACCGACCTGTTCGACGCCCGGGTGGACGGCATGGACGTGGACCGGTTGTCGCTCGCCGGCAAGCCCGAGCCGGACACCTACGTGGAGGGCGCGCGTCGGCTGGGTCTGCCGGCGTCGGCGTGCGTCGTGCTCGAGGACGCGATTGCGGGCGTCGAGGCCGGTCGTCGCGGGGCGTTCGGGGTGGTCGTGGGTGTCGACCGGGCCGATCACGCGGATGCGCTGCGGGAGGCGGGGCCGACGTCGTGGTGTCGGACCTGAGCGATCTCGAGGTGCGATTCGGGACGGCATAGGCTGGACGCGAGCGTTGACCGGTCGATGTCAGGAGCGTGTGTGTCCGCGAAGAGTCCGCTTCCGCCGTTGGTGGAGCCGGCGGCAGAACTGAGCCGTGACGAGGTGGCGCGCTACAGCCGCCACCTGATCATCCCCGACGTCGGGACGGTCGGGCAGCGGCGGTTGAAGAACTCCCGCGTCCTGGTGATCGGTGCCGGCGGGCTGGGCTCGCCGACGCTGATGTACCTGGCCGCCGCCGGAGTCGGCATGATCGGCATCGTCGACTTCGACGTGGTCGACGAGTCGAACCTGCAGCGTCAGGTGATCCACGGCACGGCCGACGTCGGGCGGTCCAAGGCGCAGAGCGCGCGCGAGTCCGTCCGGGAGATCAACCCGCACGTCGAGGTGCGGCTGCACGAGTTCCGGCTCGACGCGTCGAACGCCGTCGAGTTGTTCGAGCAGTACGACCTGATCCTCGACGGTGCCGACAACTTCGCCACCCGCTACCTGGTGAACGACGCCGCCGTGCTGGCGCACCGGCCGTACGTGTGGGGGTCGATCTACCGGTTCCAGGGCCAAGTGTCGCTGTTCTGGGAGGACGCGCCCGACGGTCGGGGCATCACGTTGCGCGACCTGTACCCGGAGGCGCCGCCGCCCGGCACCGTGCCGTCGTGCGCGGAGGGCGGCGTCCTCGGCGTGCTGTGCGCGTCGGTCGGCTCGATCATGGCGACCGAGGCGATCAAGCTGATCACCGGCATCGGGGACTCGCTGCTGGGTCGGCTGATGATCTACGACGCACTCGCGATGAACTACCGGACGGTGACGCTCAGCCGCGACCCCGACCGCGTACCGATCACCGAACTGGTCGACTACGACGCGTTCTGCGGCGTGGAACCGGTCGCCGACACGGATCGGGACTCGACGATCACGCCGCTCGAGCTGCGCGAGCTGATCGACGCGGGCGCCGACATCGCGATCGTCGACGTCCGGGAGCCGGTGGAGTGGGACATCGTGCACCTGCCCGGCGCCACGCTGATCCCGAAGGGACGGATCCTGTCGGGGGAGGCGCTGGCGGAGCTGCCCAGGACAAGCGCATCGTGCTGCACTGCAAGACGGGCATCCGCTCGGCGGAGGCGCTGGCCGCCGTCCGCCGGGCCGGGTTCGCCGACGCGGTGCATCTGCAGGGCGGCGTGATCGCGTGGGCGCACCAGGTCGATCCCTCGCTGCCCGTCTACTGAGCGTGCCCTACGGAGCGCCTCGCCGATCTCGAGGTGGGGCGGCGGTAGCCTGACGCTCGTGAGCTCTGCGCAACCGCCCCAACACGTGTGTTCGACCTTCGGCCTCCGTGAGATCGAACCGGTGGCGCTGGGGTCGGACTGGGAGGGTGGCTGGCGTCTCGGCGACGTCGTGCTGTCCCCGGTCGCGGATCATGCCCGCGCCGCCTGGTCCGCGAAGGTGCGCGAGACACTCGCCGTGGACGCGGTCCGCCTGGCCCGCCCGGTGCGCGCCACCGACGGCCGCTACGTCGTCTCCGGCTGGCGGGCCGACACGTTCCTCGTCGGCACCCCCGAACCGCGCCACGACGAGGTGGTGTCGCTGTCGCTGCGCCTGCATGCCGCGACCGCGCAGCTCGAGCGGCCCCGGTTCCTGGCGCAGCCGCCCGTCGCGCCGTGGGCCGACGTCGACGTCTTCGTCGCCGCCGACCGGGCGGCCTGGGAGACGGTTCCGCTGCGGACGGCGCGCGCGGCCGGCGCTCTCGAGGACCTGTCCGACGACGGCGCGCGGAGCGTCGAACTCATCGGCCAGCTCGCGACGCTGCGCAAGCCGGTGCGCTCACCCGATCAGCTGGTCCACGGCGACCTGTTCGGCACGGTCCTGTTCTCGGGCAGCACCGCACCCGGCGTCACCGACATCACGCCGTACTGGCGCCCCGCGGCGTGGGCGGCCGGTGTGGGCGTCGTCGATGCGCTGTCGTGGGGCGGCGCCGACGAGGGTCTGATCGGACGCTGGGAGGATCTGCCCGAGTGGCCGCAGATGCTCCTGCGTGCCCTGCTGTTCCGGCTCGCGGTCCACGCGCTGCACCCGCGGTCCACGCCCGAGGCACTGCCCGGACTGGTCCGGACCTCCGAACTGGTGCGATTGATTCTCTAGCCCGCGACGCAATTGGTCGTACTGAGCGCCCATTCCTCGCACGATCGGGCGGAAATCCGCGTGAAGTCGCGAGGAATGGGCGCTGAGGCTTGATCTGACCTATTCGTAGCCGGCGAGTAGCTCATTGAAGAAGCACCGTGCGGCGCCGAGGGCGCGGTCGCTGTCGCCGTCGATGATGGCCTGCACGAGGGCGCGATGCTCGTCGTGGAATCCGGCGCCCGTGGCGGAGGCGTGCTTGAAGACGGTCGCCTCGATCGCGGGGAGCAGGGAGTCGTAGAACTCCAGGTACACCTGGTTGTGGCTGGCGGCGACGATGCCGCGGTGCAGGGCGATGTCGGCGGCGATCGCGTCGCGCAGGTCCACGGTTTCCCATGCCGTGAATCGCGCCTCCAGCAGGGCGGTCAGCTCGCGGATGTCGTCGGCGTCGCGTCGCTGCGCGGCCAGTCCTGCTGCGGTGACGTCGAGCGACTGTCGCAACTCGAGGACGTCGCGTTCGTGCGCGCCGGCGAAGTACTTGCCGAGGGTGCCGCTCACCTCAGAGTCCGCGAGCACGAATGTCCCGGACCCCTGGCGCCGTTCGAGCAGCCCCGAGTGGACCAGCGCCTGCACCGCCTCACGGACGGTGTTGCGTCCGGTGCCGGTGAGTTCGGCCAGTTCGGGTTCGGTGGGTATCCGGGAACCGACCGGCCAACGTCCGGATCGGATCTCGTCGCGGAGCTGATCGGTGACCTGGGCGATCAGGGTGCTACGGCGTACGGGTTGCACGGTGCTCCTGGAAGTAGGGGTTGCCATGGATAAGGCCTGCTGTGGCCTCGAACATTAATGCTTTGCCCCTGTCATCCTGTCATCCTATGATTTGTCGGTCGAGCGTGCACCCGACCCGGCGCAGCACTCACGACATCACATCTTTCGAGGCATTTCGCAGGGAACGAGGCAGTACATGACCGCGACCGAGTCCACGACCGCGATCCACCGAGGGCCACAGCCCCTGATCGCCGGGCGGGTACTCGTGTTCGCGGCGATCGTGATGTCGGCGCTCACGCTGCGACTCGCGGTCACATCGTTCACGCCGCTCGCCTCGCAGATCAGCGACGACCTCGGCTTCTCGTCCACCGTCGTCGGTGTGTTCGGCATGGTGCCGACCGCGATGTTCGCGGTGTTCGGGCTCCTCACGCCCGTCATCGCGCGGCGTCTCGGGCTCGAGGGCAACCGCGCTGCTCGCGATGCTGATGGCAGGCGTCGGCATGCTCACCCGCGCGATGGTGGGCGACACGTGGTCGTTGCTGGCGCTGTCGGCGCTCGCGCTCGGCGGCATGGGCATCGGCAACGTGGTCATCCCGCCGCTGGTCAAGCGCTACTTCAGCGACCGGTTGGCCTTGATGAGCTCGATCTACATCACCGCTGTGCAGATCGGCACGATCCTCCCGGCGACGGTCGCCGTGCCGCTCGCGGACGCGTTCGACTGGCGGATCTCGCTGGGCGTCTGGTCGCTGCTGGGGTTCGCGGCCGCTGCGCCCTGGCTCATGGTGCTCGCCCGTGGTCGCAAGTCCGGCGCAGCCCCGGAAGCGGCGGTGACCACCGAGACGCACGCCCCTGGGCGGCCCTGGCGCTCGCCGGTCGGCTGGGGCATGGCCGGCATGTTCGGCATGACGTCGCTCATCACCTACTCGATGTTCACGTGGATCCCGAAGATCCTCACCGAGGCCGGGGCGAGCGAGTCCTTCGGCGGGAGCATGGTCGCGGTCTTCTCGTTCATGGGCCTGATCTCCGCTTTCGCGGCGCCGAGCGTGTGTGCACGGATGCGCAACCCGTTCCCGATCGTCGTCGGCTGTGCCGTGGCGTACGCGATCGGCTTCACCGGTCTGCTGCTCGCGCCGATGTCCGCGCCGATCCTGTGGGTCATCGTCATCGGTCTTGGACCGAGCACCTTCCCGATGTCGCTGACCCTGATCAACCTCCGCACCCGCACGCACGCCGGGTCGGCGGCGCTGTCGGGGTTCACGCAGGGCGTCGGCTACACCGTCGCGTGCATCGGCCCGCTGCTGTTCGGTGTGCTGCACGAGTCGACCGGCGGGTGGGGTGCCCCCTTCGCGCTGCTCGGGGTCGCGGTCGGCGTGGTCCTGATCTCCGCGTGGGCGGCGTGCAAGCCGCGCATGCTCGAAGGACAGCTGGGGCACGAAGACCGACTGACCTGGCAGTTCGTCCCCTCACGGGCCCGATCCCTGGGGGTGAGCGAGAGTTGACGGGCGGGTCACCGGGGGCAGCACCGCGGCAACATCGGCCTCCTACCTTGGGGTTTCCCACACAGGTAGGAGGCCCAGGTGACCACTCTCTCCGATCGGCCCACGCAGGGGCTCGAGGCGCGTTCCGGTTCGGCACCAGTGGTGCGCGAGCACCACATCGAGCACTGGGACGCCGAGGACGTCGACGCCTGGGAGGCCGGCGGCAAGGCGATCGCCCGCAGGAATCTCGTGTGGTCGGTGATCGCCGAACACGTCGGTTTCTCGATCTGGTCGATCTGGTCGGTGATGGTGCTGTTCATGCCGACCGACTTGTTCGGCATCGACGCGGCGGGCAAGTTCTTCCTCGTCGCGGTCCCCGCTCTCGTCGGGTCGGTCCTGCGCATCCCGTACACGGTCGCGACGGCCCGGTTCGGCGGCCGTAACTGGACCGTCTTCAGCGCACTCGTGTTGCTGATCCCGACGCTGCTGACGCTGTGGTTCGTGATGCACCCCGCCGCGTCGTACACCACCTTCCTGCTGGTCGCGGCCACGGCGGGCGTCGGCGGCGGTAACTTCGCGTCGTCGATGACCAACATCAACGCGTTCTATCCGCAGCGGCTCAAAGGCTGGGCGCTGGGATTGAACGCGGGTGGCGGCAACATCGGTGTCCCCGTCATCCAGCTGGTCGGCCTGCTCGTCATCGCCACCGTCGGCAACACCGCGCCGTACGTCGTCTGCGCCGTCTACCTCGTGCTCATCGCGGTCGCGGCCGTCGGTGCCGCGCTGTTCATGGACAACCTCGGCAACCAGAAGGCCGACCTGCGGTCGATGGTCGAGGCGCTTCGGGTGCGGGAGTCGTGGATCGTCAGCTTCCTCTACATCGGCACGTTCGGCTCGTTCATCGGTTTCAGCTTCGCCTTCGGGCAGGTCCTGCAGATCAATTTCCTCGCGGGCGGCGACACCCGGCGCAGGCGGCGCTGCACGCGGCGCAGATCGCGTTCCTCGGACCGCTGCTCGGGTCGATCGCGCGTCCGCTCGGCGGCCGTCTCGCCGACCGGATCGGCGGTGGCCGGATCACCCTCTACACGTTCGCGGCGATGGTGCTGGCCGCCGCGGTCCTCGTCACCGCCGGCACCGTCGACGACGGCACCCCCGGCGCCGCGTCGGGTGCCGCCATGACGGCACTGGTGATCGGATTCGTCGCACTGTTCGTGCTCTCCGGCCTCGGCAACGGCTCGGTGTACAAGATGATCCCGTCGATCTTCGAGACCCGGTCCCGCACGCCCGACGGATTGGACGCGACGGAGCGGGCCGCGTGGTCGCGCAACATGTCCGGCGCGCTCATCGGGTTCGCGGGTGCGATCGGCGGCCTCGGCGGCGTGGGCATCAACCTGGTGCTGCGGGCGTCGTACAGCAGCCCCGCCAAGTCGGCGACCATGGCCTTCTGGGTGTTCCTCGGGTTCTACGTGGTGTGCGCAATCGTCACCTGGTTCGTGTTCGTGCGCCGCACGTCCGCCGCGAAGGAGACTGCGGCACAGGCGATCGCGGTGGCATCGTGACGGCCGGCGCGATCCTGACGACCGGGGTGCACAGCCACTGCCCGTACTGCGGCCTGCAGTGCGCGATGACCCTCACACTCGGTGGCGCATCCGGGGTGAGCGTCACGGGCCGCCAGTTCCCGACCAACCGCGGCGGGCTGTGCCAGAAGGGCTGGACGAGCGCCGAACTGCTCCGTCACCCCGACCGGCTGACGACGCCGCTGATCCGGCGGGGCGGGCAGTTGCGGCCCGCATCGTGGGACGACGCGCTCGACAAGGTCGCCGACGGCTTCCGTGCGGCGCAGGCCGCCGGGGGCCGCGACGCGGTCGCGATCTTCGGTGGCGGCGGACTGACCAACGAGAAGGCCTACCAGCTGGGCAAGTTCGCACGCGTCGCGCTCGGCACGTCGAACATCGACTACAACGGCCGGTTCTGCATGTCGTCGGCGGCCGCAGCCGGCATCCGCGCCTTCGGGCTGGACCGGGGGCTGCCTTTCCCGGTCGCGGACCTGACCGCCGCACGGGCGATCCTGCTGGTCGGCGGCAACGTTGCAGAGACGATGCCACCGCTGCTGGGGCACCTCACCGCGGCGACCGATGCCGGCGGGCTGATCGTCGTCGATCCGCGACGGACCGCGACCGCCGAGCGGGCCCTGGCCGGCGGCGGCCTGCACCTGCAACTCGCGCCGGGCACGGATCTGCCGCTGGCACTGGGGATGCTGCATCTCGCGGTCACCGAGGGGCACCTCGATCGCGAGTACGTCGACGCCCGTACCACTGGATTCGACGACGCGTGGCTCGCGGCCGCGCAGTGGTGGCCCGAACGCGCCGAGCGCGTCACCGGTGTGCCCGTGGCGTCGCTGCGCCGGGCGGTGGAGATCCTGTCCCGCTCGCGTCGCTGCGACGCCGGCGCCTACGTCCTCACTGCGCGCGGTACCGAGCAGCATGCGACCGGCACCGACACCGTCTCCGCGTGGATCGCGCTCGCCCTGGCGCTGGGCCTGCCGGGACGTCGGGGCAGCGGGTACGGCGCGATCACGGGTCAGGGCAACGGGCAGGGCGGACGCGAGCACGGCCAGAAGGCCGACCAACTTCCCGGCTACCGCAAGATCACCGATCCTGCTGCGCGCATGCACGTCGCGGGGGTGTGGGGGATCGATCCGGCGGATCTGCCGGGGCCGGGGCGCAGCGCGTACGAGTTGCTCGATGCGCTCGGTCGCCCCGACGGTCCGCGGGCGTTGATGGTGCACGGCGCCAATCTGGCGGTGTCGGCGCCGCGGGCCGCGCACGTCGTCGATCGGCTGCGATCGCTGGATCTGCTGGTGGTGTGCGACTTCCTGCTGTCGGAGACCGCGGCGATGGCGGACGTGGTGCTGCCGGTGCTGCAGTGGGCCGAGGAGGAGGGCACCATGACGAGCCTCGAGGGGCGCGTGCTGCGCAGACGGCGGGGTGTCCAACCACCAGGAGGGGCCCGCAGCGAGCTGGAGGTGTTGCGGGAGTTGGCCGTTCGTCTGGGCCAGCCCGCCGGACGGTTCCCGGCGGAACCGGAGGTGGTGTTCGACGAACTGCGCCGCGCGTCCGCGGGTGGCGTCGCCGACTACGCCGGCATCACCTACGGCCGGCTGGATGTGGGGGAGTCACTGCACTGGCCGTGCCCCGACGTCGATCATCCCGGGACGCCGCGGCTGTTCCTGGACAGGTTCGCGACCGACGACGGGCGCGCGCGGTTCACGGCCGTCGAGCACCACGGCCCCAGCGAGGGACCGGACGCCGACTTTCCGCTGGTCGCCACCACCGGACGCGTTCTGGCGCACTACCAGTCGGGTGCGCAGACCCGCCGGGTGTCCGAGCTCGCGGCCGCGGCCGGACCGATGTTCGTCCAGGTACATCCGGACACGGCGACGCGGGCGGGGGTGCGCGAAGGCGACGATGCGGTGGTGGTGGGGCGGCGCGGCCGGGTCGAGGTTTCCGTGCGATGCGACGAGTCGATGCGGCTCGACACGGTGTTCCTGCCGTTCCACTTCGCCGGTGACGCCCGGGCGAACCTGCTGACCAACCCGGCGCTCGACCCGACGAGCCGGATGCCCGAGTTCAAGGTGTGCGCGGTCCGGCTCGAGGCACGGGTGGCGACATGACCCGACGTGTGGTGATCGTCGGCAACGGTATGGCCGGAGCCCGGCTGGCGGAGGAGCTGCGGCGGCGCGAACGCGACCCGGCCCGGCTCGAGGTCGTGGTGATCGGGGCGGAGCCGCGGGCCGCGTACAACCGGATCCTGCTCTCGAACGTGTTGGCGGGCAGCATCACCGCGCGCGACACCCGGCTACGCCCGGACGACTGGTGGGCGCGCAACCACGTCGACGTCCGCGTAGGCGTGCGGGTGACGGCGATCGACACGGCGGCGCGGAAGCTGCGCTGCGACGACGGCACCGCCCTCGGCTACGACGAACTCGTACTGGCGACGGGCAGCACCCCGTTCGTGCCGCGGGTCGACGGCATGGCGGCCGCCGACGAGCGTGTCGTCGCGTTCCGCACGGTCGAGGATTGCGACCGCATCGCCGCCGCGGCCCGGCCCGGTTGCCGCGCGGTGGTCCTCGGCGGCGGACTGCTGGGCTCGAAGGCGGCCCGCGGGCTGCTGCTGCGCGGCGCCGACGTCACCGTCGTGCATCCCAAGGCGGTACCGATGGAGCGGCAACTGGACGATGGGGGCGGACGGGTCCTCACCCGGGTGCTGGCCGGGTTGGGTGTGCGAGTGGTGCTGGAGCGCCGCGTGGTTGCGTTGCGCCGGGGCGGCACCGACAGGACGCTCGTCCTCGATGACGGATCCGAGCTGCCTGCCGACCTGGTGGTACTCACCGCCGGGATCCGGCCCGCCACCGAACTGGCCTATGCGGCCGGGATCGCGCTGGACAACGGCGTCGTCGTCGACGATGCCCTGCGCACCAGTGCCCCGCACGTGTGGGCGATCGGGGAGTGCGCGCAACACCGCGGCGAGGTGTACGGGTTGGTGCAGCCGGGCTGGGAGCAGGCGGCGGTGGTGGCCGACCGGATCACCGGGGCCGACCCGGACGCCCAATACGACGGCACTCCGCCGGTGACCCGGCTCAAGGCCCACGACATCGACCTCGCGTCGATGGGAGACGTGAGTGCCGACCTGCACGGTGCCGACCCGCACGACGATCGCGACGTGCTGGTCGTCGCGGATCCGGCCCGCGGCCGCTACGCCAAACTCGTCGTCGCGGGGGAGCGGATCGTCGGCGCGGTGCTGCTCGGCTCGCCCGACGTGGTCGGCACCATCACCCAGCTGTTCGACGCGGAACTTCCTGTGCCGCAGGACCGCATGGCGCTGCTGACCGGACGCGGCGGCGGGGCGGGGGAGTCCGTCAGTCCCGCGGGTATGCCGGGCGGCGCGGTGATCTGCCGCTGCAACACGGTCACCAAGTCGCACCTGACGAGCGCGTGGCGGGCCGGGGCGCGGTCGGTGCCCGCGCTCGCCACCGCGACCCGCGCGACGACGGGCTGCGGCGGCTGCAGCTCGGCGGTGGAGGGCATCTGCGAATGGCTGCGGACGGCCGATCCCCAGCACGAGAGCGACAGCGACAACGAATCCAACACGCAACCGGCACGGAAGGAAGGTGCGGCATGAGCGGACGGACCGCGATCGTGATCGGACACGGCATGGTGGGGCACCGGTTCGTCGAGGCGCTGCGGGCGCGCGACGACGCCGACACCTGGACGGTGACGGTGCTGTGCGAGGAGGACGTGCCCGCCTATGACCGGGTGGCGCTGTCGTCGTACGTCGGCACGTGGGACGTGAAGGAACTCGCCTTTGCGGGCAACGACTTCGACGGCGACACCGCGGTGGACCTGCGGGTGGGGGTGCGCGCGGAGTCGATCGACCGCACCGCGCGCACCGTCACCACCTCGCAGGGCGACGTCCTCGGGTACGACGCGCTCGTCCTCGCGACGGGGTCGTATCCGTTCGTTCCGCCGGTCCCGGGACGCGAGCACGACCTGTGCTTCGTCTACCGCACCCCCTCGGATCTGGACGGCATCCGCGCTCGGGTCGAGGCCGTCGCACCGGGTGCGTCCGGCGTCGTGGTGGGCGGCGGTCTGCTCGGGCTCGAGGCGGCGAACGCGTTGCGCCAGCTCGGGTTGGCGCCGCACGTGGTGGAGCACAATGCCCGCCTCATGCCGCTGCAGGTCGACGAGGGCGGCGGTGCCGTGCTGTCGCGACTGGTGACCGACCTCGGGCTCACCGTCCACACCGGCACCGGGATCGCGTCCATCGGCGACGGACCCGCGGGGGTGCGGGTGGAACTGTCCGACGGCGCGGTGATCGACGCAGCGCTGCTGGTGTTCTCCGCCGGTGTCCGCCCGCAGGACCGGTTGGCGCGGGACGCCGGTCTCGACATCGCCGATCGGGGTGGAATCCTCACCGACAGTGGTTGCGTCACATCAGATCCCGCGATCTACGCGGTCGGCGAGTGTGCCGCGGTCGAGGGTCGCTGCTACGGACTGGTCGCCCCCGGATACACGACGGCCGAGGTGGTGGCGGACCGCCTCCTCGGCGGGGACGCGGTGTTCCCCGGCGCGGACCTGTCCACCAAGCTCAAGCTCCTCGGCGTGGACGTCGCGAGCTTCGGCGACGTGCACGCCACCACGCCGGGGGCCCTCGAGGTGGTCCTGAGCGACGCCGCCAAGGGCACGTACGCCAAGCTGGTCGTCTCCGACGATGCCAGGACCCTGCTCGGTGGCATCCTCGTCGGCGACGCGACGGCCTACGGGTCGCTGCGTCCGCTCGTGGGGCGCGAACTGCCGGGCGATCCTGCGGCGCTCATCTCGCCGGCGGGTGAGAAGCCCGGTGCGGGAGCGCTTCCCGACGACGCGCAGGTGTGCTCGTGCAACGCGGTCACCAAGGGGAGATCTGCGCGGCGATCGCGGACGGCGCGTGCGATATCGCCGCGGTCAAGTCGTGCACCAACGCGGGCACCACATGCGGCGGCTGCCTGCACACCGTCAAGTCGCTGCTCGCGTCGTCGGGGGTGGAGCTGTCGAAGGCGCTCTGCGAGCACTTCACCCAGTCCCGCGCCGAGCTGTTCGAGATCGTGCGAGCCACCGGCACCCGGACGTTCTCGGGACTGATCGCGCAGTACGGCACTGGAACAGGCTGCGACATCTGCAAGCCCGTCGTGGCGTCCATTCTCGCGTCGACGTCGTCGGACCACGTTCTCGACGGCGAGCAGGCGTCGCTGCAGGACACCAACGATCACTTCCTCGCCAACATTCAGCGCAACGGCACGTACTCGGTGGTGCCGCGGATGCCCGGCGGCGAGTGCACACCCGAGCAGCTCGTCACGATCGGTGAGATCGCCCGCGACTTCGGGCTGTACCTCAAGGTGACCGGCGGCCAGCGGATCGACCTGTTCGGGGCGCGAGTCGAGCAGCTGCCCGAGATCTGGCGGCGTCTGGTCGACGTCGGTATGGAGTCCGGCCAGGCGTACGGCAAGGCGCTGCGCACCGTGAAGAGTTGCGTCGGGTCCACGTGGTGCCGTTACGGCGTCCAGGACTCGGTGGGCATGGCGGTGCGGCTCGAGAACCGCTACCGCGGCCTGCGGGCCCCGCACAAGATCAAGTTCGGGGTGTCGGGGTGTGCGCGCGAGTGCGCGGAGGCCCGCGGCAAGGACGTCGGCGTCATCGCGACGGAGAACGGCTGGAATCTGTACGTCGGCGGCAACGGCGGCCAGTCCCCGAGGCACGCGCAGTTGCTCGTGGGTGGCCTCGACGACGAGACCCTCGTCCAGTACATCGACCGCTACCTGATGTTCTACGTCCGGACCGCGGACCGGCTGCAGCGGACCGCGCCGTGGATGGAATCTCTCGGTGACGACGGGCAAGGCGGCCTCGAGCACCTGAAGGCAGTTGTGTGTGACGACAGCCTCGGCATCGCCGACGACTTGGAGGCGGCGATGGCGCGGCACGTCGACGGCTACCACGACGAGTGGGCGGGTGTGCTCGACGATCCCGACAAGTTGTCGCGGTTCGTGTCGTTTGTCAATGCCCCCGATGTGCCGGACCCGACGGTCGCCTTCGACGAGTCCGGACCGCGCAAGGTACCCGTCCTCATGGGCATTCCGGACGTTCCGGGCCGGCGATCGGAAAGCTCCTCGAGCCGGTAATCGCGGAGTAACGCCGCGGAAACAACCCGACTTTTCAATGAATTGCAACTGAGCACAGTGTGCAGGAGGTCTGCGATGACGGTGATGGAGACCTGGGTTCACGGCGAGGCCGGCACCCACGAGACGCCCTACGTGGCGGAGGGACGCGAGTGGACGTCCGCGTGTACGCGGAGCCACCTGATCCCGGGACGCGGGGTGGCCGTGCTGCTCCGAGGCGGAACCCAGGCGGCGCTGTTCCGGCTCGCCGACGGCAGCCTGCGGGCGGTCGGCAACATCGACCCGTTCGCGCGGGCCGCGGTGATGTCGCGGGGCTGGTCGGGACCGCCACGGCGAGCCCACCGTGGCGTCGCCGCTGCTCAAGCAGGTGTTCTCGCTGGTCGACGGCCGGTGCCTCGACGACGAGTCGGTACGGCTGCCGGTGTATCCGGTGCGGGTCGTCGAGGGACGCGCCGACGACGTCGTGCAGGTGGGCGCGATCGCGGTCGAGTCGTCGTGACGGCCGCAGGACCGTCGGGCGGAGGGGACCTGACGGGGTTCACGGTCGGGATCACGGCGTCCCGGCGAGCGGACGAGCTGGCGACGCTGCTCACCCGGCGCGGTGCGGCCGTCGTGCACGCGCCGGCGATCCGGATCGTCCCGCTCGCCGACGACGCGGAACTGGCGCGGGTCACCGACGCGGTGATCGCGGACCCGCCCGACGTCACGGTCGCGACGACGGGGATCGGATTCCGCGGCTGGATGGGCGCGGCGGATGGCTGGGGAAACGGCGACCAACTGCTGGCCGCCCTGGGCACGGGCCGCATCCTGGCGCGGGGCCGAAGGCGAAGGGGGCCGTGCGCGCCGCCGATCTGCGGGAGGAGTGGTCGCCGGATTCGGAATCGTCCGCGGAGGTGCTGGATCACCTTCTGGCGGAGGGTGTTTCCGGTCGGCGTATCGCGGTGCAGTTGCACGGGGCGACCACGGAATGGGAACCGATCCCGGACTTTTGTGCCGCCCTGCGCGATGCGGGCGCCGAGGTGATCGCGGTACCCGTGTACCGCTGGACGCCGCCCGAGGACTGCAGCGGACTCGATCGGATGATCGAGTCCGTCGTGTGCGGCGGCCTCGACGCGGTCAGCTTCACGAGCGCCCCGGCGGTGGCGTCGCTCCTGGGACGGGCCGACGAGACCGGCACGCTCGAGCCGATGCTGCGGGCCTTCGGCGATCGGGTGCTGGCGGCCTGCGTCGGACCGGTCACCGCGGCGCCGCTGACGGCCCTCGGGGTGCCCACCACGGCGCCGGCCCGTTCTCGACTCGGATCGCTCGCCCGGCACATCGCGGAGGAGTTGCCGCGCCGGGCGGCACTCGTCCGCGCGGGTGGCCACGAACTCAGCGTGCGGGGGACCTGCGTGGTCGTCGACGGTGAGGTCAGAGTGCTCTCACCGGCCGCGATGGCTCTGGTCCGTCGACTGGCGGAGCGGCCCGGGATGGTCGTCTCCCCGCGCCGACCTGCTGGCGGCGTTACCCGGTCGCAGCGACGACCCGCACGCGGTGGAGACCGCCATCGCCCGGCTGCGGGGCAATCTCGGGGCGCCGAAGGCCGTGCAGACCGTCGTCAAGCGTGGCTACCGGCTGGCGCTCGACCCCGCGGAGTACGACCGGCTGCTCGAGGTGAGCCGGTGACGGCGGCGGAACTGGTGCTCGTCGCGCACGGTACCCGCAGCCGCGTGGGCGTCGAAACCGTTGCGGCTCTAGCCGGTGCGGTATCCGAGCGGGTCGGTGCTGTGCGGACGGCGTTCGTCGACGTGCTGGGGCCGTCGCCGGCCGAGGTGCTGCGCGACGTGAACCCGGTCGGACCCGTCGTTCTGGTCCCCGCCTTCCTGGCGTCGGGAGTACCACGTTCACACCGACGTACCGCGCGGCGTGATCGAGAGTGGACATCCCTGGGTGACGGTCACCCGGGCGCTCGGGCCGCACCCAGTGCTGGCGCGGGTCCTCGAACAGCGAGTCCGCGAATCCGGTTGGCGGCCGGGCGATGCCGTGGTCCTGGCGGCGGCGGGGTCGTCGGACCCGCGGGCCCGTCACGACGTCCGACGTGCCGCGGCGATGCTGTCGGCGCGGGTCCGACGCGACGTCCCGATCGCGTACATCGCGACCGGGACACCGACGGTGGCCGAGGCCGTGCGGCGGCTGCGAGCGGTGGGGGAGCAGCGGGTGTTCGTCGCGTCGTACCTGTTGGCCCCCGGCCTGTTCCACGCGAGGCTGCAACAGGCCGGGGCGGACGGCGTCGCGGCGCCGCTGGGCGCTCACCCGGCGGTCGCCGACCTCGTCGCCGAGAAGTTCTTTCTGGCGAACCCGGCGTCGCGGTTCAGCGGGCGAAACCCAACTGGCGTTCGGCGTTCGATAGCGCGCTGACGATGCACGTGCCGATCGGGCCGCGCCGGTCGAACATCGTCGTGCTGCCGACGGCGATGCCGTCCACGCTGATGTGGTTGTCCGCCTCGAGGCCGATCTCGGGTCCTTCCGGCAGACGGGACAGCGCCAGCGTCAGATCGGCGTTGATGAAGCCGATTCCGGCGGTGCCCCAGTTGGTCATCAGGCTCGTGGTCTCACCGACCATCGCGGCACGTACGAACGGCGACGGATCCTCGCCGGCGATCACGGGAATCTGGTACTGCCACAACCTTTTTCGGCTCGATCCCTCGTGATCGCCCAGCGACGGTGTCCAGCCGGCCGGGTGGCCGTCACTGCCGATCCACGGATGCGACGGCGCCTGCAGCGGCTCAAGCAGGCTCAGGGGCGGCGGCTGCGGGCTGTCGGGGCGGGTCCACAGCTCGCCCGGTGGCTGTGTGGAGCGGCGCAGAAACACCACCGACGCGCGGGCCACGGCCTCGCTCTTCTGAATTACCTCCGCGTCGGCGACACGGATACGGTTGCCGTCACGCACGCTGCGGGTGACCACGTGTAACTGCTCGGCCCGCGCCGGACGGAACAGGTCGACGGTCAGCCGTGCGGGAACGAACCCCTCCGCGCCGTGGGCGTCCTCGATCGCCCACGCGAGGATGCCGGTGATCGCGGGACCGTTGATCATGTCGGGCGACCACTTGCTGATGCCCATTTCCAGTGGGGCGAAACCGTCCCCGTCGCGAGTCAGGAACGCGATCGGCTCGTCCATGTGCAGCTGTACTCCTCACGTGCGGGTGATTCGTTCGTCTCTGGAACATACGACACCGAAAGTGACGTCCCGCACACCGTGGGGTCGGCGGGAACTGTTTCTTGGTGGGGTCGGCGGGAACTGTTTCTTGCGCATCGGTGTGCAGAAAGTCGGCTCGATCCGGCCGGTGCCGGGCTACGGTGAGGGAGACCGGGCACGCTCGGCCCACGACACATCCAGGTCCAGGACTCGGAGCGTGCGAGGCGGACGTGGGCGTAGGCCGGGAAGAAGGTTCGAGATGACCGTGACACCAGTCGACAGACAGGGCTTCAGTTCGCTCCGCCGGGGCGGGCTCAACTGGGATGCGTTTCCCCTCAGGCTGTTCGTGAAGGGCAACGCGAAGTTCTGGAATCCGGCCGACCTGGATTTCACGAAGGACGCCGAGGACTGGCAGTCGCTCAGCGCCGACGAGAAGCGCAGCGCGACGTACCTGTGCGCCCAGTTCATCGCCGGTGAGGAGGCCGTCACCGAGGACATCCAGCCGTTCATGAAGGCGATGGCGGCGGAGGGGCGTTTCGGCGACGAGATGTACCTGACGCAGTTCTGCTTCGAAGAAGCCAAGCACGTCCAGGTGTTCCGGCGGTGGATGGACGCGGTCGGCCTCGACAGCGACCTGCACGAGTACGTCGCTGAGAACCCCCACTACCGCGCACTTTTCTACGAGGAGTTGCCGCGCTCGCTGCGGATTCTCGAGACCGATCCGAGTCCCGCCAACCAGATCCGGGCCTCGGTCACCTACAACCATGTCATCGAGGGCAGCCTTGCGCTCACCGGCTACTACGCGTGGCAACGGGTGTGCACCGAACGCGGAATCCTGCCCGGCATGCAGGAACTCGTCCGTCGCATCGGGGACGACGAACGCCGGCACATGGCGTGGGGCACCTTCACGTGCCGCCGGCACGTCGCCGCCGACGACCGCAACTGGGACCTGGTGCAGCAGCGGATGGCGGAACTGATGCCACACGCCCTCAACATGATCCAGTGGGTCGACGACCAGTTCGAGGAATCGCCGTTCGGCATCGACTCTCAGGACTACCTGGTCTATGCGGCGGACCGCGCGCAGCGGCGCCTCGGCGCGATCGAGTCGGCGCGGGGCCGGCCGGTCGAGGAGATCGACCTCGACTACTCGCCCGAGACGCTCGAGGACACGTTCGGGCGGAGGACGCGGCGGTGTTCGCGGAGGTCGCCGCCGAGACGACGATGTGAGGGGCGTCTCTGTCTCAGAGATCGCTTAATCGCCGCGACTACCGTTCGCGGACCTATGAGTGAACACGACACCACCCGCCGTCGGCTCTCCACGCGGCAGGTCGCAGCCCTCTTCGCCTTCGTCGCCGTCGCCGTGACCGGCGTGGTCCTGTGGCTCACGCTGGGCAGGAACGACGCGGAACCGGTCACCGCGGCGCCGCCGTCGTCCGAGGCCTCGACACCCGCCGCCGACGACGGCGTGGCGATCGCCAAGGCCCGCAGCAACCTCTCGCAGGCGAGCCTGCCGCTGTCGATGCTCAGCGCCGGTGTCGGCCAGCTGACGGACGGCGGCCGGCAGCTCGACGACGGCGCCCACCAGCTCTCCGACGGACTGGGCCAGGCCCGCGGCGGGGCCCGGCAGCTGTCCGACGGCCTGACGGAACTGAGCGGTGGCGTCGGGCAGCTCGGTGACGGCGCCCGCCAGGTCAGTGGCGGAGTGGACGAGGTGGTGGACCGGCTCGCCGGCCTGGGCGACAAGCAGGCGCAGGTGACGGCGTCGCTGCGACAGGTCGCCGCCACGTTGTCGGTGTCGCCGGACCCGGTCTCCCAGGGTGCCGCCGCCAAGGTCACGGACCTCGTGGGACAGCTCGACACCCAGGGCCTGGGGCCGGACACGCTCGCCCAGCTCGCGCTGCTGAAGGACGGTGCGCGCCAGCTCTCGCACGAGCTGAACGATCCGTCGGCCCAGTTCGTCAGCGGTGTCGGCCAGATCGCCGACGGCGCCCGGCAGCTGAGCGACGGACTGGTCCTCCTCGACGACGGGGGCAGAGCGCTCGCGGACGGCACCGGGCAGCTCGTCGACGGCGCGGCCCCGATCGGTGGTGTGGTCAAGGGGCTGTCGACGAACGTCGCCGACGCGTCGAAGGCGTTGCCGGCGGCGAAGGCTCCGGCGTCGGGCGACGGCGACCTGCCGCAGACGGGGGTGCAGGTCGAGGCAAGCGGGATGCCCGCGTGGGCCTATGCGGTTGCGGCGGTGGCGGTTCTGCTCGCCGTGGCCCTCGCGTGGGGCGCATTCGTCCTGGGCCGCCGTTCCGCGGCGAAACCCTGAGCGCAGACGGACTCCGCCCCGCCGTTTCTCGAGGCACCATGGTTGGGTGACGGTTTCTCAGAGCACGTTCGCGCGCGCAACCGGGGCCGTCGCCGTTGCGACGGCGGCAAGTCGGGCAACGGGATTCGTACGCACCCTGGCACTGGCCGCTGTGCTTGGGACGGCCGCCGTCGGTGATGCCTACAACGGCGCGAACAGCCTGCCGAACATGGTGTACGAGCTGCTGCTCGGCGGAGTGATGAGCAGCGTCCTCATCCCGGTCCTGGCGCGGGCGCGGCTGCGTGGCCGGGCCTTCTCCCGAGTCCTCACTCAGCGACTGTTGCTCGCGACGGTGCTCGGTGCCGCCGCCGTCACCGTCGCCGCGGTGGTGTGTGCCCCGGTGATCGTCGGCGCACTGGTCCCGGACGCGGAGCAGTCACGGTTGGCGACCGTGCTGGCCTACCTGTTGCTGCCGGAGATCTTCTTCTACGCGGTCGCTGCGACGGTGACGGCCGTGCTGAACACCCGCGACAGCTACGCACCGGCGGCGTGGGCGCCGGTGGTCAACAACCTGATCGTCCTCGCAACGGTGGGGGCCTTCGTGTTGACGCCGGGCCCGGTGACGTTGACGCCGTCGTCGATGACCACTGCCCAGGTGCTCGTCCTCGGTGTCGGCACCACCGTCGGGATCGTGGGTCAGGCCGCGTGGGCTCTGGCAGCGTTGCGCCGAACGGGGTTCCGATGGAGTTGGCGGGTGCGGCCGGTGCCGTACACGTGGCGGCCCGTGCAGGTCGGTGGGAGGCTGCTCGGCTGGGTCGTCCTGTACGTCGTGATCAGTCAGCTGGGTGTCGCGTTCGTCCTGAAGACGGCCTTCAGCCACGGCGGTGTCTCGACCTACACCTACGCCGACCTGCTGTTCCAGTTGCCGTACGGCATCCTCGGGGTTTCCCTGTTGACCGTGCTCATGCCGCGCATCGCCCGCGCCGTCGCCGTCGGCGATCACGAGGCGCTGGTCGCCGACATGGGCCGCGCCGCCCGCTACTCGGTGGTCGCCCTGGTTCCCGCCGCCGTCGCGATGACCCTCCTGGGGCCGATGCTCACCACGGTGATGTTCGTCGGCCGGGTGGACGTGGACGCGGCCCGGCTCATCGGTGTCGCGCTCGCGGCGTCAGCGTTCGGGCTCCCTCCGTTCGCACTCGTGATGCTGCAGCTGCGTGTCTTCTACGCGGGCAACGACATGCGCACCCCGACGCTGATCAATGCTGCGATGGTGGCCACGAAGGTGGTCGTGGTCGCCCTCGGCGCGATCCGGCTCCCGAACGAGGCGATCGCGGTGATGTTGCCCGTCGCGAGTTCGCTGTCGTACTTCGTCGGGGCCGTCGTCGGGCACCTGGTCCTGCGTCGCCGCTACGGGCTTCTCGGCTTCCACACGGTTCTCGAAACGCTGTCCCGCGTGCTGTGGGCGTCGGTCGTGGCCGGGGTCGTGTGTGTCGCGGCCGTCGGACTGGCGCACCACCTCGTCCACGACCCCCGGCAGGCCGCGGCGATCACCCTGCTGGCCGCCGTCGCACTCGGTCTCCCGACGTTCCTGCTCGCGGCCGGCAGGATCGGGATCCCGGAGGTCCGTAACGCCAAGGCGCTCTTGGTCGGTTGAGCGGCGCGAATGCCTCAGTTCAGTTCGAGGCGGCGTCCCAGGTCGGAGAGGAACACGCCGTTCGGATCGATCCGCCGACGGATCGCCGTCCACTCGGCGACGCGCGGGTACATCGTGTGGAAGGTCTCTGCCGTCGTGCGGGAGTCCTTGGCCGTGTACAGCCGGCCGCCGATCTCGAGAACCCGCCGGTCGAGTTCGCGGACGAGCTCGCCGACACCCTTCCTGATCGGGAAGTCCAGGCAGACGTTCCAGCCTTCGGTCGGGAAGGACAGCGGTGCCCGGTTGCCGGTGCCGAACATCTTGAGGACGTTCAGGAAGCTGACGTGCCCCGACGCCTGCACGTACCGGATGATCCGCTTGAACTCGTCGATCCGGCCGGGCGGAACCACGAACTGGTACTGCAGAAATCCCTTGGGGCCGTACGCGCGATTCCACTGACCGAACCCGTCGAGGGGATGCAGGAACGTGGTGATGTTGTGGATCCGGCCGGTGTACGTCGCACCCGTCCGGTAGTAGCCCTCGCTGAGGGCGGAGAACGTGAGCTTGTTGCCCAGACCGCTCGGGAAGATGTCCGGCAGTGTAAATAGCTGCGGCGCATCGAACTTCAGTGGTGCACGGCGAAGCGCCAGCGGAAGCTCGTCGGCCTTCGCCAGTCGCCCCCGGGTGAAGTAGCCGCGTCCGAGGCGGGGTGGTGCGGAGATCGAGTCGAACCACCCGGCGCTGAAGTCCTGGCCGTCCTCCCAACCGTCGAGGTGAAGATCCACCGTCTCGTCCAGCGACCGCGTCCGCGCGCCGTCCACCAGGAAGTACGCGGTCTCGGTGCGCTGCAGGCGCAGCTTCGCTCTCAGGATGATCCCGGTCAGCCCGACGCCCGCGACGGTGGCCCAGAACAGCGCACCGTCCGGATCGTCGGGTCCGCCGTCCGGGTCAAGGTCAGGACCCGCCCGTCTGCGACGAGCAGGCTCATCTCGGCGACCTGGTTGCCGAAACTGCCGGTGGAATGGTGACTCTTGCCGTGGATGTCGTGGGCGATGGCACCGCCGACGGTGACCTGTCGGGTGCCGGGCAGGACGGGAACCCACAGGCCGAACGGCAGGCACGCCTTGATAAGAGTCTCGAGGCTCACCCCGGCATCGACATCCGCGACGAGCGTCCGGTCGTCGATCGAGTGGATCCTGTCGATACCGGTCATATCGATCGTCAATCCGCCACTGTTCTGGGCGGATTCGTTGTACGACCGGCCCAGCCCGCGTGCGATGACGCCACGCCGCAGGTACGCGGGCTTGTCGGCATTCGCATCGGCGACAGCCGCCACCGCCTCGGCGATAGCTGCCACGTCGTTCGTCGCGAGCACGTGGCCGTCGATCGGCGTCGTGCGTGTCCACCCCGTCAGCCGGCGGCGTTCCACCGGCAGACTCGTAGCCGTTGTGATCCCCATGGCGGACAACGTACCGGCGTCCAGGCGGTAGTCGGGTCGGGTACGAATTGCCGGGTGAATCTCGAGGCGGCTGCGCCGAATGGGACACCCCAGGGCGTTTCAGTCGGTATGGTCCTGGACCGATGCCGTGCTCAGGGGGTGCTCGGCGCAGATCGACGACAGGCCGTGGGCACGTGGGGTGCCGGCCGCAACGGGAGGGTGTTCACGTGAGGAATTCCGAGATCGGGCGTGCCCGGGTTCTGGCGGCCGCGGTGGTCGTCGCGGCGGCCTCGCTGCTCGCGGTGCCGGCCACGGCGTCCGCGGACAGTGGCGCCCCGCGGCCTTCGACGCCTCCGGTGCCCGACTGGTGAAGTCGACCAAGACTCCGATCGCAAAGTCACCATCTCGGTGTACTCGCCGTCGATGGACCGCAACATTCCCCTCGAGGTCATCCTCCCCGCTGATCGCAGTCAGCCCCGCCCGACGCTGTACCTCATCAACGGCGCCGGTGGCGGCGAGGACTCGGCTACCTGGCAGCGCAACGCCGACGTCACGGACTTCTTCAAGGACAAGAACGTCAACGTCGTCACCCCGCTCGAGGGCGCGTTCAGCTACTACACCGACTGGCAGAAAGACGATCCGAAGCTCGGCCGCCAGAAGTGGCAGACGTTCCTGCTCGAAGAACTCCCGCCGGTCATCGACAAGGAGTTCGGCACCAACAAGGTGCAGTCCGTCGCCGCGATCTCCATGACCGCCACCTCGGTGCTCAACCTGGCGATCGCCAAGCCCGGCTTCTACAAGAGCGTCGGGTCCTACAGTGGCTGCGCCGAGACCAGCACGTGGGCCGGCCAGAACGCCATCAAGGTCGTCACCGGTATTCGCGGTGGCGTCGATGTCACCAACATGTGGGGCCCGTTCGACGGACCCGGCTGGGTGCAGAACGATCCGGTCGTCAACGCTGAAAAGCTGCGCGGCACCGAGCTCTACATCACCAGTGGCTCGGGTCTGCCCGGAGCACACGAGAGGCTCGACGATCCCGGGATCGACGGGAAGGTCGGCGCACTCGCCAACCAGGCCATCGTCGGCGGCATCATCGAAGCGGCCACCAACTACTGCACCCACAACCTCGCGTACCGGCTGGCCGATCTGAAGATCCCCGCCACGTTCGACTTCCGTCCCGGCGGCACTCACTCGTGGGGCTACTGGAAGGACGACCTGCACAACTCGTGGCCGATGATCGCCCGGTCGATGGGAATCTGACCGGACGGCCGATCGGGCCGGTCCATCGGCTCCTCCCTTCAGAGCGGCCCCCGAGGTAAGCACCGAGCTTCCACGTCACGCGATCCGATAGTTGCGCTACGTACCTTCAGGTTGGTTTCATCGACGGGCACACGTGGTCGGGGAAGTCACTGTGGTCGGGGAGGAAACTGGGAGGGTCGGCAGTCGTGCCGTATCTGGGTTTGATCGTGATGGTCCTGTGGATCGTCTGTCTGGTGGACGTCATCGTCGCCGATGAGTACGCGGTTCGGAACATCCCGAAGGTCGGCTGGGTGATCGTCGTCCTGCTGCTGCCGTTGATCGGGTCGGTGCTGTGGCTCGTCGCCGGACGGCCCGAGGGCGGCTACGCCGCGCCCCGTCGACCGGTCGCGCCGTCGTCGTACCCGGAGTACGAGCGGCCGGGCCGGCACATCGCGCAGGATTCGGCGGCTGACGAAGAGTTCCTGCGACGCTGCCGCGAACGCGCCGAGGAGCAGCGCCGCATCGGGCGCGAGCAGCGTCGGGCGCAGTCCGGGGAGTAACCCGTTTCGCGGGTTTCCGGTCCGGCGTGTCCTGTGTGATTTCCGTCCACCGGAACATGACCTACGCCACAACGCCTTTCGGGATTAGCGTGTCGGTCCACCGGCCGGGCTGCGGTCCGGAATCGGATCGAGCGCGAGCAGGAGGCTTCCCCGAATGGTGGTTTGGAACGAAGAGACCGACGTCGTCGTGATCGGATCGGGCGGCGGTCTGGCCGGCGCCTACACGGCTGCGCGTGAAGGACTTTCGGTCAAGGTTGTCGAGGCGACGGACAAGTTCGGCGGCACCACCGCCTACTCCGGTGCGGGTCTGTACTACCCGAACAACGCCGTCCTGAAGCGTGCCGGCGACGACGACACCGCCGAGGATGCGCGCGAGTACTTCCGCGCCGTCGTCGGCGACACGTCGCCGGTCGAGTTGCAGGACGCATACCTGGACAACGGCCCCAAACTGATCGACTACCTCGAAGAGGACGAGAACGGCCACTTCGAGTTCATGGCCTACCCGTGGCCCGACTACTTCCACGACGCTCCGAAGTCGCGCGCCGGTGGTCGCCACATCATGCCGGCGCTGCTGGACCCGGCGCGTCTCGGTTCGCTGCGCGACGTCCTGCGCCCGCAGCCGGGCCCGGACCGTCTGGGCATGCCGCTGCCGGAAGGCGAGATGTTCGGCGGCCAGTCCCTGATCGGCCGCTTCCTCATGGCGCTCACCGACCTCGGTGTCGACCTGCAGTTGAACACGTCGTTCGAGGAGTTCGTGGTCGAGAACGGCGAGGTCGTCGGTGTCATCGTCGACCACGCCGGCACTCGTGAGGCGATTCGCGCCCGCCGCGGCGTCATCGTCGCCGCCGGTGGCTTCGAGCGCAACGACGAGATGCGCAAGACGTACGGCGTGCCGGGCGTCGGTCGCGACACCATGGGCCCGGAAGGCAACCTGGGCAAGCCGATCCAGGCGGGCATCGGGATCGGCGCCGACACCGCGATGATGGGCGAGGCGTGGTGGTCGCCCGGCCTGACGCACCCGGCCGGCAACTCGGCGTTCTCGCTGTGCTTCACCTCGGGCATCTTCGTCAACCAGGACGGCGTCCGGTTCACGAACGAGTCGGCGCCGTACGACCGCGCCGGCCGCGACATCATCGCGCAGATGGACGAGGGCACGGTGACCCTGCCGTTCTGGATGATCTACGACAACCGCACCGACGGCATCCCGCCGATCGACTCGTGCACGCAGCCGATGGTCGAGCCGGAGCAGTGCTACGAGGCCGGTCTGTGGAAGAAGGCCGACACCCTCGCCGAACTGGCCGAGCAGATCGGGGTTCCGGCCGACGCGCTGGTCGCGACGGTCGAGCGTTTCAACCAGTTCGCGGCGGGCGGCGTCGACCAGGACTTCGGTCGCGGCAACGAGCCGTACGACGGCTACTTCAACGCCGACGGCAACCCGTTGGTCCCGCTCGAGCAGGGCCCGTTCTACGCGGCGCAGTTCGGCATCTCCGACCTGGGCACCAAGGGCGGCCTGGTCACCGACACGACCGCGCGCGTCCTCGACACGTCCGGCACGGTGATCCCGGGTCTGTACGCGTCGGGCAACTCGATGGCACCCGCCAGCGGTAACGCCTACCCGGGCGGCGGGAACCCGGTCGGCGCCAGCATGCTGTTCAGCCACCTCGCGGCCAAGGACATGGTCGCGAACCGCTGACGGCGAATCACTGGGGGAGGGAAAACAATTCGACGGCCTGACCGTCGATGGGGTCGGGCGGGAGGAGTGCAAGCGCCTCCCGCCCGATCAGTCCCGCCAGGTGCGCGGTGCGGACCACGGTGTCGGCGCGCCACGTCCCGTCCGCTTGGCGGGCGACGGGTACGATCCGGCTGACCGACGTGCCCGCCACGGCCGCGTTCGACACCGGCCCGGTCGTCGGGACGCCCGGCGTCCGTGCCGTCAGCCCGTCGACGATCGCGGGCAGCATCGTCAGCACCGTCGCCACCGCGGCGAGGGGGTTGCCGGGCAGTCCGAGCACGACCCGCCCGTCCGGAAGCACAGCCGTCAGTTGCGATCCGCCTGGCCTGCACCGCACCCGCTCGACCAACGTCCGCGCACCCGCGCGCGACAGCGCGCCGCGCAGCTGGTCGGCAGCGCCGCCGCCCGTCGCGCCCACCACCACGACGACGTCCGCGTCGCGGGCGTCGTGCAGGAGCGTGTCGAAGCCGTCCGCGGTGTCTCGTAGGTGTGTGTCGGCGACGGTACGAACACCGCAGTGGCGCAGTATCTCCGGCAGGACCGGACCCAGCGAGTCGCGGGTCTGGCCGTCACGCAGGGGTCCGTCGCGTCGGATCTCGTCGCCGGTCACCACGATGTGCGCACGCACCGGTCCGCGCACCGTCGCCACGGTGACCTCCGCGCTGGCCGCGGCCGACACCACCGCCGGCGTCACCGTGACCCCAGCCTCCGCCAGGTGGTGCCCGGGCTGCCAGTCTTCGCCGCGCCTTCGGGTGTCGTCCTGGACGGGAGCGCTGGGCAGCCGCCGCAACACGCCCTCGGGATCGGTTGTCGCCTCGACGTGTTCGTCCCGGATCACCGCGGTCGCCCCGGGCGGGACCTGGGCGCCCGTCGCGATGCGGACCGCCTCGCCGTCCGCGAGCGTGAGGTCGGCGGACGAACCGGCATAACGGATCTCGCGGCGCAGCCGCCACGGTCCCGGTCCGGCAACGGCGTACCCGTCCATCGCGGAGACGTCGAAGCGGGGCAGTGCTTCTGCGGCGACGAGGGGAGCGGCGAGTGTCGACCCGAGCGCACCGGACAGCCGTACCTCGTGAGCTCGCAAGGGCGCCAAGGACTCCCGGACCACGGCGCGGGCCTCGTCGACATCCATCGGTCCCGGTAGCTGGGTGGCCCGAGCACGCTCGACGTCCGCGGGCGTGTCGCAGTCCGCAACCCCGGTGACCGCGACGGTGACGTGACGGTCCGGCATCAGCGCCTTCATCGGCTGGTTCTCGCGTCCGGCGAGCGCATCCAGCCGAGCGGTCAGCGTCGGGCGCCGCCACACGCTCAGCAGGAACTGCACGTGTCCGGACTCGTCCACCGCGAACGACGCGTCGGCCTCGGGCTGCGCGACGAGCGTCTCCACCAGCTGCGAGACGGTCCGGTCGTCGAGGGTGGGCAGATCGGCGGCGAGGACGACGACGAGCCCGCCCGTCGACCCGTCGAGCGCGGCCAGCCCGGCGGCCAGCGCCGCGACCGGACCGGCGCCTGCGGGGGATTCCTGCGTCTGCACGATCCGCGCGGGCAGCTCGTCCCGATGCGGACCGACGACCGCGACCCGGTCGCATCGGTCGACGGCACGCAGTGCGGTGTCCAGCATGCGGCGTCCGCCGACGACGATCGCGGGCTTGTCGACTCCGCCCATCCGGGTCGCGCGTCCACCGGCGAGAACGATCGCGGCAGTGGGCTCGCCGGGCAGGCCGAAAGTGTCCATGGACCAATGCTGCCGCATCCGGCGCACGCGCGCGGAGCGCCCGCTCAGAACCGGTGGCGCGCCACTGAGAGGTCCACCCGTCCGTCGCGGATCGGCACGCCTTCGAGTTCGAGCTTCGCCAACTGCCGGTGCGCCAGGTGCGGCGCGGGCCGACCCGACGCGCCGAGCACCCGGTGCCACGGCAGATCGGCGGCGTCGGTGCGCATGATCCAACCGACCGTGCGAGGACTGGAAAGGCCTGCCGCCGAAGCGATATCGCCGTAGGTGGCCACGCTGCCCGACGGGATCGACGCGACCAGTTCCCGGACGCGCTCGATCTGGTCCTCGGTGGTGGCCGCCACGGCTGCGCCTAGAGGAGCTTGCGGACGAACGCGGCGACGTCGTCGGGCTTGGCGTGGGCGACCATGTGGTCGCAGTCCAGGTCGGCGATCGTGAGGTCGGGGCCCAGGTGTTCGGCCAGCGCGGCGCGGAACTCCGCCGTCACGTACGGCGGCTGCACCCGCATGGCCTGCATGAGCACCGTCGGGATGTCCTTCGGTGGGAGGACGAAGTCGCGGGCCATCTCGCCCACGACGCGACGACGGCCGGGATCGACATCCGCCAACCGACGCGGCCGTTGTCGAGTTCTATCAGGTGCTCGGCGAGGTCCGTGTCGAGGACGTCGGCGGGAACGTCCGCCCACGCGCCGTGCACCTTCTCCGAGCGTGCCTCCGCGACGTCGGTGTAGTCGGGGTGCTCGGCGACCAGTCCGGCGATCCGGCCCATGGTCTCCGGGTCGAGGCCGAGGGCCGGGTCGAGCAGCACGATGCCGCGGATCCGGTCGGGCACGGCCTGCGCGAGGTGCAGCGCGATCGCGCCGCCGTACGAGTGGGCCACCACGACCACCGGGCCGGTGGCGTGCTCGTCGAGCACTCCGACGAGGTCGCTCACGTGCGTGTCGAGACCCCACGGCGGGGTCCACGGCGAGCGGCCGTGACCGCGCAGATCGGGGGCGATGATGCGGGTGTCGCTCAACTGGTCCGCGCCGAGGGCCTCCCACCGCCGGCCGTGCCCCGTGAGTCCGTGGAGGGCGAGCACCTCGGGTGCCCGGGAGTGCCGAACAGATAGGTGTGGAGACCGCGCATGGCGTTCATGATGCCGGATGCAGGCGATGTCGGACGCGTCTGGTGAGATTCTTCGCATGACCGAATCGGGCGCACGCACCAGGCCGTCGGCACCGGCCGCGCGGCTCGTCGGCCGCACCGTCGCGGAAGCGGCTGCGCGGACGTGGGCGCTCGGTCCGGCACGCGTGCTCACCGGTGCGCCTCCTGGGCGCGGCTGGCACCCGTGGCAGATCCTCGGCGGGCCCGGCACGGGCAAGACGTCGCTGATCGTCGACGCCGCGGTGGCCCGGATCACGGCCGGCGCCGACCCGGAATCGGTGCTGGTGCTGACGCAGTCGCGGCGCGCGGCCAACGCCGTGCGCGAGCAGATCACAGCGAGCCTGCTCGCGGCGGAGACCGTGACGGGTCCCGAGGCGCGCCCGCGGGCGACCCGCGAGCCGTTGGTGCGCACCGTCCACTCGTACGCGTTCGCGGTGCTGCGCCTGCAGGCCGCGGCGCATGGCAACCCGCCGCCCCGCTTGATCACCGGTTCCGAGCAGGACTCGGTGCTGCGCGAGCTGCTGCGCGGCGACATCGCCGACGGGGCCGAGGGCTGGCCGGAACGGCTGCGGCCCGCGCTCGGCATGACGGGGTTCGCGGTGGAACTTCGCAACCTCATGCTGCGGGCCAACGAGCGCGGGCTCGGCCCGGAGGATCTGATCGACCTGGGCCACGCGCATGACAAGCCCGAGTGGGTCGCGGCGGGCCGCTTCGCGATGCACTACGAGCAGTCCATGCTGCTGCGCGCGTCCGTCGGCATGGAGGCGCCGAGGCCACCGCGCCCGCGCTCGACGCCGCCGAGCTGATCAGTGCCGCGCTCACCGCGTTCGCGACCGACCCGGACCTGCTGCACCGCGAACGGGCACGGGTGCGGCACCTGCTGGTCGACGACGCGCAGCACCTCGATCCGCAGGCCGCGCAACTGGTCCGCCTGATCGGGACGGGCACCACGATGACCGCCATCGCCGGCGACCCCGACCAGTCGATCTTCGCGTTCCGCGGAGCCGACGCCCGCTTCCTCGCCGAACTGGCCGACCGCGACGCCCCGGCACAGGTGATCCTCGACACCAACTTCCGGTCTGCCCCGAGGTCGCGGCCACCGCGGCGCGGGTCGCGGCGCGGCTGCCCGGCAAGCCGCCGCATCGCGGGGCGGCCGTGCCCGCGGCGGACGACGACTCGCCCGGCCGGGCCGAGGTGCGGGTACTCACCACACCGGCCAAGGAGGCGGCGCTGATCGCCGACACGCTGCGGCGCGCACACCTGATCGACGGCGTGCCGTGGTCCGAGATGGCGATCGTCGCGCGGTCGGTGCCGCGGGTGCTGCCGCCGCTGCGACGGGCCCTGCTCGCCGCCGGTGTGCCCGTCACGACCGCGGCCAGTCGAGCTGCCGCTCGCGAAGCAGCACGGCGTCGCGGGCCTGCTCGCGGTGCTGCGGGCGCTCTCGGGCGGCGACTTCACGGGCGAGGACGCGCTCGCGCTGCTGTCGGGGCCGATCGGCGGCGCCGAACCGGTGAGCCTGCGGCGACTGCGCCGCGGCCTGCGCCGCGTGGAACTCGCGTCGGGCGGCGACCGGGACTCGGCGGAACTGCTGCGGGCCGTCATCGTCGACGGACCCGAGTCCGAGGACGTCGCGCACCTGCTGCCCGGGCTCACCGACGTCGAATCCCTCTCCCTGCGACGGGTGCTCAAGGTGCTGCGCCGCGCCCGCGTGCCCCTGGATCGGGGGCGCGGCATCGAGGAGGTGCTGTGGGCGGCGTGGCAGGCGACCGGTCTCGAACGGCGCTGGGCGGCGGCGTCGGCGTTCGGTGGGCCGATCGGCGCGCAGGCCGATCGCGACCTCGACGCCGTCGTCGCGCTGTTCGACGCCGCCGCCGACTACGTGGACCGCCTGCCCCGGACCCAGCTGTCCGGATTCGTGGACTACCTGGTGGAGCAGGAGATCCCGGTACCGCCCGCGCCCGCGCCGTCGCGGCGCAGGAGGCCGTGACGATCCTGAGTGCGCACTCCGCGGCGGGCCGGCAGTGGCAGGTGGTCGCGGTGGTCGGCGTGCAGGAGGGCCTGTGGCCGAGCCTCGGCGCCCGCGGAACCCTGCTCGGCACAGAGGAACTCATCGACCTCACCAGCGGCGTGGGCGAGGTCGACCCGACGCTGTCGAGGACGGCGCCGCTGCTCGCGGAGGAACGCCGGCTGTTCCTGGTCGCGTGCAGCCGCGCGCGGTCGTCGCTGCTCGTGACGGCCGTGGACTCGTCGAGCGGGGACACCGACCTGGTCCGATCACGGTTCGTCGACGACCTCCTCGGTGCCGGCGACACCGACACCGACGACTCCGACGTCGCACCGCTGCAGACCGAGACCCCCGCGTGCTGGCGCTGCCCGCGCTCGTCGCGGAACTGCGCAGCGTCGTGTGCGACCCGGACATCGCCGAGTCCGACCCGGAGCGGCAGCGCCGTGCCGCGCACCAGCTGGCGCGGCTGGCGGACGCCGGCGTCCGTGGTGCGCACCCCGACCAGTGGTACGGCACCGCCGAGCCGAGTTCGGATGCGGCGCTGTGGGATCCGGACGACGGGCCGGTGCCGCTGTCGCCGTCGACCATCGAGCTCATCAACAACTGCCCGCTGCGCTGGATGCTCGAACGCCACGGCGGCAGCGACGGCGACAACACGCACGCGATCGCCGGCACGCTCGTGCACACGCTGGTGCAGGCCCTCGCCGGCCACATCCCGCCGGACCAGGTCGACCACGCGCTGGAAACCGCGTGGGACTCGGTGGACCTGGGATCCGAGTGGTACTCGCGGCGGGAACTCGAACGCACCCGCGGCATGCTCGACACCTTCGCGAACTGGCTGCGCGGCACGCGGTCCGAACTCACGGAGATCGGTGTCGAGGTCTCGGTGGACGGCGTGCTCGAACCACGTGCCGAGGGCGACGCGACGGTGCGCATCCGCGGCCGCATCGACCGGCTCGAAGCGCGACACCGAGGGCCGCCCCGTGATCATCGACGTCAAGACCGCGAAGAACGCGGTGACGAAGGAACAGGCGCAGCAGCACGCGCAGCTCGCTGCGTACCAGGTCGCGGCCGCGCGGGGACTGATCGAGGGCGAACCGGCGTCGCAGCCGGGCGGCGCGCGACTGGTGTTCGTCGCGAAGCCGCACAACAAGGAGGGCGCGACGCAGCGGGCGCAGGTCGCGCTCGACGACGAGGGACTCGAGCTGTGGGAGAACGTGATCTACGATGCGGCGGCCGCGACGCAGGGACCGACGTTCATGGCACGGATCAACGACGGGTGCAGGCACTGCCCGGTGCTCTCGAGCTGCCCGGCACACGACGAGGGACGGCAGGTGACCGCCGAGTGAGCGCGACCGAGGGGCACCGGAATGCGCGGCGGGTCGGCCCCGCGGAACTGGCCGAGGCGCTCGGCCAGTTCCCGCCGACGGCCGAACAGGCCGCGGTCATCGAGGCGCCGCTGGGCCCGACGCTCGTCGTCGCGGGCGCGGGCGCGGGCAAGACCGAGACGATGGCCGCCCGCGTGGTGTGGCTGGTCGCCAACGGCCTCGTCGATCCCGAACAGGTCCTCGGCCTGACGTTCACCCGCAAGGCCGCGCAGCAGCTCACCAGCCGGATCCGGCAGCGGCTCGCCAAGCTCGCCGGGTCGTCACTGGTGCGGGACCTCGACCCGAGCGGCGGGCTGCGCGCCCGGATCCTCGGCAGCGAGCCCGAGGTCAGCACCTACCACTCGTACGCCGGGCGGCTGCTGTCCGAGCACGGGCTGCTGTTGCCGATCGAGCCGTCGGCGACGCTGCTGTCCGAGACCGAACTGTGGCAACTCGCGTACCGCGTGGTGAGCGCGTGGGACGGCGACCTCGACACCGACCGCAACCCGGCGTCGATCACCGAGTCGGTGCTGGCGCTGTCGGGCCAGCTCGCCGAGCACCTCGTCGAACCGGAGGATCTGCGCGAGGCGCACACCGAACTCGACAAGCTGATCCACACGCTGCCCGCCGGCCCGAAACAGCGTGGCGGACCGTCCAAGTCGCTGCTCGGCCTGCTGGAGGTGCAGCATCAGCGGCTGGACCTGCTGCCGCTCGTGCAGCGCCTGGCTGACACCCTGCGCCGCGAGGGCGCGCTCGACTTCGGCAGCCAGATGTCGCTCGCGGCGCGGGTGGCGTCCGAACACCCGGAGGTGGGACGCAGCGAACGCGCGCGTTTCCGAGTAGTGCTGCTCGACGAATACCAGGACACCGGGCATGCGCAGCGGGTGCTGCTGTCGTCGCTGTTCGGTGGCGGCGAGGACGCCGGGCTCGCGCTCACCGCGGTCGGTGACCCCATGCAGTCCATCTACGGCTGGCGCGGCGCGTCCGCGGCCAACCTGCCGCGCTTCGCCACCGACTTCCCGCTCGCCGACGGCACCCCCGCCCCCACGCTTCGAGCTGCTCACCAGTTGGCGCAACCCACCGGAGGCGCTCGCACTGGCGAACATGGTGTCCGATCCGCTGCGCGATCGGGGCGTCGAGGTCAGCATGCTGCGGGCGCGGCCGGGCGCGGTCCCGGGCGACGTCCGCCTGGCGCTGCACGACACCGTCGAGACCGAGCGGGCGTGGGTGGCCGACCGTATCGCCGAGCAGTACGAGGCCGCGCGGTCTGACGGCGGGAAACCGCCCACCTCCGCGGTTCTCGTGCGCCGCAACGCCGACGCCGCCCCCGTCGCCGAGGAACTGCGGGCCCGCGGCCTGTCGGTGGAGGTCGTCGGCCTCGGCGGTCTGCTGCACACGCCCGAGGTCGCGGACGTCGTGGCAATGCTGCGTCTGGTCGCCGACCCCATGGCCGGTAGCGCCGCGGTTCGTGTCCTCACGGGCGCCCGTTGGCAGATCGGCGCCGCCGACCTGCGCGCGCTGTGGAAGCGCGCCGGCGAACTCGGCATCCGGTCGGGCTACGGCACGTCGGCGCCGTCACCGACCCCGAAGCACTCGACGAGGCCCTGGGAAGCGCGTTGCCGGGGAACACTCCGAGCAGGCGGGCCTGGCGGATGCGCTCGCGGATCCCGGCCCGGCGCAGCGCTATTCGGAATCCGGGTATGTGCGGATCTGCGCGCTCGCGGCCGAGCTGGCGTCGCTGCGCGAGCGTCTGGGGCAGCCGCTGACGGAACTGGTGGCCGAGGTCGAGCGGGTGATCGGCATCGGGATCGAGGCGCAGGCACGCACCCGGCAGTCCGACGTCGGGGGAGCAGGACGCGAGCACCTCGACGCGTTCGCCGACGTCGTGTCCGGGTACGCGAGCCGCTCCTCGGCGACCCTGACGGGCCTGCTCTCGTTCCTCGCGGCCGCCGAGCACGTCGAGAACGGCCTGGCCCCCGGCGAGATCGAGGTCGCGACCGACCGGGTCCAGGTGCTGACCGTGCACTCGGCGAAGGGCCTCGAGTGGGAGGTCGTGGCGGTGCCGTACCTCACCGAGGGCGTGTTCCCGTCCACGCAGGCGTCGGCCACATGGCTCGGTTCGGTGGCCGAACTGCCGCCGACGTTGCGCGGCGACCGTGCGCTGTCCGGCGAATCCGCCGACGGCGTCCCGGTTCTCGACCTCGAAAACGTGTACGACCGCAAGGACCTCGAGAACGAGATCGAGGCCCACAAGAAGGCGCTGGGGAACCGGCGGCTCGACGAGGACCGGCGCCTGTTCTACGTCGCGCTCACCCGCACCGAACGGGCCCTGTTCGTGTCGGGGCACCACTGGACCGAGTCGGGCCCCAAGCCGAAGGGGCCGTCGCAGTTCCTGATGGAACTGCACGACCTGGTCTCGACGTGGGAGGGCGCGCCGCTCGGTGTGATCGACGTGTGGGCGCCCGCGCCCGAAGACGGCATCGAGAACCCGCTCACCGCGACCCCGCGGGAGGCGCCGTGGCCCCGCGATCCGCTGGGGCGGCGCCGTCCCGACGTCGAGCGTGGTGCGCAGCTCGTCCGCGGCGCGCTCGGCGCGCTCGACGGGTTGCCTTCCGAACCCGAAGAGCCGGAAGACGATCCGGACAACTGGGCCGCCGACGTGGACGCCCTGCTGGCCGAGCGCAGTGCCCGGGTGGCCGGGACTGCGGACGTCGAGCTGCCCGCGCAGATGTCGGTGAGTCAGCTGGTGGACCTGGCCGCCGATCCCGACGAACTGGCCGCGCGGCTCCGCCGTCCGCTGCCGTTCCCGCCGAACCCGTTGGCGCGCCGCGGAACCGCGTTCCACGCGTGGGTGGAACAGCGATTCGGGGCGACGCGACTGCTCGACTTCGACGAGCTGCCCGGCGCCGCCGACACCGGTGTGGGCACCGAGACCGAGCTCGCGCTGCTGCAGGACGCGTTCCTGCGGTCGCCGTGGGCCGACCGCAACCCGGTCGAGGTCGAGGTGCCGTTCGAGACCTCGGTCGCGGGCACGGTCCTGCGCGGCCGGATCGACGCGGTGTTCGCCGACCCCGACGGCGGCTGGACCGTCATCGACTGGAAGACCGGCGCCGAACCGTCCGCAGCGAACGAACGGGCCGTCGTGATGCAGCTCGCCGCCTACCGGCTGGCGTGGGCGGAGCTGATGGCGGCCCGGCAGTCGCACACCACCGGCCGCCCGGTCGCCCCACCGCTGGACAAGGTGCGTGCCGCGTTCCACTACGTGCGCACCGGACGGACCATCGCCCCGGAGAATCTGCCGGACGCCGAGCATCTCGCCCGGTTGATCCGCAGCGCGGGAGCGGAGCCCGAGCCGGGGGCGTGACCGGAACGGGGAGTCACCGTTCGGTCCTGTTTGCCCGTGCCGTTCGTTGAATGCCGGAACCGCGGCTAGGCTGCGATCCGATGTTGCAGGCCGAGACGTAGATAGGGACGAGTGAATGCCCGGTAGGTTGAGGGGGCGGTTCCGGAACTCGGACGAGCTGACGGATCGGCCGGATTTCGCCCTCGTCGGCGTGCTCAAGGTTCCGCAGTTGCAGACCAGCCCGGGCCGAGCCATCGCGCGCCGCGTCTCGTATGCGCTGGCGGCGCTCGCGCTCTCCGTGGTGATCGTCTACATCGGTCGGGACGGCTACCAGGACGCGCAGGGCAACCAGATGTCGCTGCTGGACTGCATCTACTACGCGACCGTCTCGTTGTCGACCACCGGCTACGGCGACATCACCCCGATCACCCCGGAAGCACGGTTCGTGAATGTCGTGCTCATCACGCCGCTCCGGATCTTCTTCCTCATCGTCCTCGTCGGTACGACGCTCTCGGCGCTCACCGAGAGCTCCCGCCAGGCATTCAAGATTCAGCGTTGGAGGCACCGCGTGCGCAACCACACCGTCGTCGTCGGATTCGGCACCAAGGGACGTACCGCCGTCGACGCGATGCTCGGTGACGGCATCCTGCCGTCGGACATCGTCATCGTCGACACCGATCAGGTGGTGCTGGACGCCGCGGCGAACATGGGCCTGGTCACCGTTCTCGGCTCGGCCACCAAGTCGGACGTCCTCCGCCTGGCCGGCGTGCAGAACGCGGCGTCGATCATCATCGCCGCCAACCGCGACGACACCGCGGTGCTGGTGACGCTCACCGCGCGTGAACTCGCGCCCAAGGCGAAGATCGTCGCCGCGATCCGCGAGACCGACAACTCGCACCTGCTGCGCCAGTCCGGTGCCGACTCCGTGGTCGTCTCGTCGGAGACCGCAGGCCGGCTGCTCGGTATCGCGCGGACCACCCCGAGCGTCGTCGAGATGGTCGAGGACCTGCTCACGCCCGAGGCGGGGTTCGCCATCGCTGAACGCGAGGTCGAGCCCGAGGAGGTCGGCGGCTCGCCGCGCCACCTGTCGGACATCGTCCTCGGCGTGGTGCGCGACGGCCGGCTCCTGCGGGTGGGATCGCCCGAGGTCGATGCCGTCGAGGCCGACGACCTCCTGCTGTACATCAAGCGCGTCAGCAACTGACCGTCCGACGCGTCGGTGTCCGGCGCCGCAGTAGGGTCGTTCGCGTGCCCGATTTCACAGCGCCCGATTTCACGCTGACCGAGACACCACTGCTGTCGCGTGCCGCCGTCGACCGTGCCGAGCAATTGCGTTCGGACACGGATGCATTGCGGGCCGGCTGGGCGGACGCGTTGCTGTTGCGGGTCAACCCCCGCGGGCAGTTCCGCGTCACCGACCGCGAACTGGTCCTCGAACCGGCGACATCGCTCGGTGGGGAGCCCGCGTCGGGCTCTGTGTTCCTGGGATTGCGCGGCGAGCGGCACGTGTGGGCGGTGCGGGTGCCGGCGATGACCGGCGAGTTGGGCGATCTACGGATGCTCGGCCACCAACTCGACGAGGCGAGCGCGGGCCTGGTGACGACGGCGGTGGCGCTGCTGAACTGGCACGACCACGCCGGGTTCAGCGCGATCGACGGCGCCCCGACCGAACCGACCATGTCGGGGTGGTCGCGGATCAGCACCGCCAGCGGGCACGAGGAGTTCCCGCGCACCGACCCGGCCGTGATCTGCCTCGTGCACGACGGCGGCGACCGGGTGCTGCTGGCGCGTCAGCCGTCGTGGCCGCCCGGATGTTCTCGGTGCTGGCCGGTTTCGTCGAGGCGGGGGAGTCGCTCGAGACGTGCGTCGCGCGGGAGATCCGCGAAGAAGTGGGGGTGGACGTCTCCGACATCCGGTATCTGGGCAGCCAGCCGTGGCCGTTCCCGCGGTCGATCATGCTCGGGTTCGCGGCCGTCGGCGACCCCGCCGCCGCGTTCGAGTTCGCGGACGGCGAGATCGCCGAGGCCCACTGGTTCACCCGCGATCAGGTGCGCGCCGCGCTCGGCGCGGGCGACTGGAGCACCTCGTCCGATGCCGAGTTGCTGCTGCCCGGCTCGATCTCGATCGCGCGGGTGATGGTCGAGTCCTGGGCGAAGGCCGACTGACTAGAGTCCCAGCGCCTGCTTGACCTGCGCGAGCGTCGGGTTGGTGGCGGTGTTGCCGTCCGCGTACGCGACGGTGGGGACGACGTGGTTGCCGCCGTTGACGCTGCCGACGAACTCGGCCGAAGCAGGATCGTGCTCGATGTCGATCTCGACGTACGAGATGCCGTTCTCGTCGAGCTGCTTCTTGAGGCGGCGGCAGTAGCCGCACCAGGTGGTCGAGTACATGGTCAGGGCGGGAGCTTCGGTAGTCACGGCGCCTATAACACCATGATCGGTCCGGACTGTTCCCGCGCGGGCGAACGTCACACCTGCGGCGGGTGCGCCCGCCCGTGTCAGTGGGCCCTGAGAGTATGGACGGCATGTCAGCGGATGCCACCCCGGAGAACACTGTAACCCGGCCCGACGAGGGATTGGATCCGCAGCAGTCGGCCGCGGTGCTCGCCCCGCGCGGCCCGGTCTGTGTGCTCGCGGGCGCCGGCACCGGCAAGACCCGGACCATCACGCGCCGCATCGCGCATCTCGTCGCCGGCGGGCACGTCTCGGCCGGGCAGGTGCTGGCGGTCACGTTCACGGCCCGCGCGGCCGGCGAGATGCGCGGACGGCTCCGCGGGCTCGGCATCGGGGGAGGCGGCCCGCAGGTGCAGGCCCGAACCTTCCACGCCGCCGCGCTGCGGCAGCTGAAGTACTTCTGGCCGCAGGTGATCGGGGACACCGAGTGGCAGCTGCTCGACCGCAAGTTCGCGCTCGTCGGGCAGGCCGCGAGCCGGGTGGGGCTGTCGACCAGCACCGAGAGCATCCGCGACCTCGCCGGCGAGATCGAGTGGGCCAAGGGCTCGCTCGTCGCGCCCGAGGACTACCCGGCCGCCGCCGCTCGCGCCCGCCGGGACATCCCCGCCGACGCCGCGCAGGTCGCGGCCGTCTACACCGGGTACGAGCAGCTCAAGGCCCGCAACTTCGACGGCATCCTGCTCGACTTCGACGACCTGCTGCTGCACACAGCGGCGGCGCTCGAGGACAACACGGCGGTCGCCGAGGAGTTCCGGGACCGCTACCGCTGCTTCGTCGTCGACGAGTACCAGGACGTGACGCCGCTGCAGCAGCGGGTGCTCGACGCGTGGCTCGGCGACCGCGACGACCTCACCGTCGTCGGCGACGCCAACCAGACCATCTACTCGTTCACCGGCGCCACCCCGAAGTACCTGCTGGACTTCTCACGCCGGTTCCCGGACGCGACCGTCGTCCGGCTCGAGCGCGACTACCGGTCCACCCCGGAGGTGGTGTCGCTGGCCAACCGGGTGATCGGCGCCGCCCGCGGCCGCATCGCCGGACTCGGCTGCAGCTGATCGGCCAGCGGCCGCCCGGCCCTGAGCCGACGTTTGCCGAATACGACGACGAACCCGCCGAGGCCGCGGCCGTCGCCAAGCAGATCAAGAAGCTGATCGACCAGGGTGTCGAGCCCGCCGAGATCGCGGTGCTCTACCGCATCAACGCGCAGTCCGAGGTGCACGAGCAGGCGCTGACCGAGGCGGGAATCCCGTACCAGGTGCGCGGCGGCGAGGGCTTCTTCACGCGCCAGGAGGTGCGGCAGGCCATCACCGCGCTCCGCCAGGTCGCCGGTCGCGACGACCTGCCCGACGGTGCCGACACCGGCGATGCCCTGGTCACTCTGGTGCGTGCGGTGCTGGTTCCGTTGGGACTCACCGACGTCGAGCCGGCCGGTGTGCAGGCGCGCGAGCGGTGGGGCTCGCTCACCGCGCTGGTCGCGCTCACCGAGGAACAGTTGGCGCACGACCCGAACGTCACGCTCGGCGGGCTGCTGACCGAGCTGGCGGCCCGCGCCGAGTCCCGGCACCCACCGGTGGTGCAGGGCGTCACGCTCGCGTCGCTGCACGCGGCGAAGGGACTCGAGTGGGACGCGGTGTTCCTGGTCGGCCTCACCGAGGGGACGTTGCCGATCACGCACGTGCTCGGCGATGCCAACTCGCCCGGCGACGAGGCCGGGATCGAGGAGGAACGACGGCTGCTCTACGTCGGTGTCACCCGCGCCCGCGAGCACCTGGCGTTGTCGTGGGCGTTGGCCCGCAACGAGGGCGGACGCAAGAGCCGGCGCCGGTCCCGGTTCCTGCACGGACTGATCCCGGAGGACTCGCCGGCCTCGCGCATCGCGAAGCCGGCGCAGTCCAAGCGGCAGCGTCCGCGCTGCCGGGTGTGCGGCAAGCAGCTGATGGGGTCGACGGCGACCATGCTCGGCCGCTGCGAGCATTGTCCGTCGAACCTCGACATCGAGTTGTTCGAGGCGCTCAAGGAGTGGCGGCGGGAGAAGTCCCGCGAGATGAAGGTGCCCGCGTACGTCGTGTTCAGCGACAACACGTTGACGGCGATCGCGGAGCAGCAACCGCAGGACGAGACCGCCCTCGTGGCGATTCCGGGGATCGGGCGAAGAAGCTCGAGCAGTTCGGGCGGACGTTCTCGCCGTGGTCCGCGGCGAGCGCTCGGCGCCTGCGCTGGATCTGACGTGACGGGAGGCCGGCGGTAAAACCGCAGGTCAAAAATAACTTGTGCGGTCTGTTCGGGTCCCATACCCTGGACTGCACGCCACGGGAAACTCGTGTGCGGTGACCGTGTCCAGCACACGGAGCCCCGACCGGAAGCTTGGCGGGGTCCGTGACGACGTGAAAGGGAGGTGGCAACGATGAACGATTGGAACGCAGCAACTGCGGCACGTGCGTCGGTGCATGCATTGGCATGCGCGTACCTCCCTGCGGCCGAAAGGGCCGCCGCGAGCGTCGCGGCAACAGCACCGCACGCGATCATCCGTCCGCGCGCAGCAGCAGCACAGGCAGCAGCAGCCCGCGCATCCGTGGCCAGGAGCCGACACCGGACCATCGTTCGGTAGACACTCTGCCCGTCCTCCCGAGGCCACGGATCGCAACCGCGAACCGTGGCCTTCGTGTTTCGAGCTCATCGCTTCGAGTTCGGATCCGAGCTTTCGACCACGGTTCGTACGAACCCCGAAAGCCCGCACGAGCCACGAGCCGATCGCTCGAAACGACAAGGAGAAGACGTGTCTACCGTGACATGCCGAGTACGAACCACGAACCACACCGTTTCCAACGGACTGGGAGTCGTCCGCTCGGCACGCCGGGCGCTGCCCTGCCGGGTCGACGACAACCCCGACCTGTGGTTCGCCGAGACCCCGGCCGATCTGGAACGCGCCAAGGAGCTGTGCGCTGGATGCCCCATCCGCAGCCGGTGCCTGAACGCGGCTCTCGACCGCGCGGAGCCGTGGGGTGTGTGGGGCGGCGAGATCTTCGACCAGGGCGTCGTCATCGCCCGCAAACGGCCGCGAGGTCGACCACGGAAGAATCCCGTGACCCCGGAGAAGGAGAAGACCCTGGTGTGCGCGTAGCGCCGCCGCCATCACGCGAAGACCCTTGCGGAATCCCGACAATCGGGAAGCCGCAAGGGTTTTCGTGGATCCGGTGACCGTGCATCACGACTGATGCACGGCTTCCGGCTGACTCGCAATATGTCGGAAGAAGTTGACATGTCGGAAGTTGCTTACTAATTTCGATCCCGTGCCCGACGACGTATTCCTCGCGCTGGCCAACCCGGCGCGTCGCCGATTGCTCGAACTACTGGTGGACGGCCCCCGGACGGCCGGTGATCTGGCCGCCGAGTTCGACATGAGCCGGCCGGCTGTTGCCGAACACCTTCAAGTGCTTCGGCGTGCCGAGCTGGTCGATGTCGAGCCGGTGGGGCGGCAACGGTTCTACCGACTCGCGACCGAGCCGCTGGAGAGCGTCAGCGAATGGTTGCACCCGATTCGAGCGCTTCTGGCGCACCCGACTGCGGCACATGGCAGACCTTCTGGAGAAAGAGAATCTCGATGACTGAAGCACGTATCGGAACCGTCTCTGTGGACCAGTTCATCGCCGCCCCGCCGGCGAAGGTATGGCGGGCGCTGACAGAGCCCGAGCTCCTCGCCAAATGGTGGGTCCCGGGCGACGTCGAGGCCACGGTGGGGCACCGATTCCACCTGGAGATGCCGGGATTCGGGTCGATTCCCTGCGCTGTCACCGAGGTCGAGCCGTACAAGCGATTCGTGTACTCGTTCAACGGCCACTGGATGCTCACGTGGCGGCTCGTGGAGGAGGGCCACGGCACGCGGCTGCTTCTGGACCACACGGGTTTCGAGCTCGACGACAAGCGCGAGAAGGGTGCCGACGAGAACATGGGCATCGGATGGCGCGACACCGTGCTTCCCCGGCTCGCGCAGGCGGTCCCGCAGATGGACTGACCGGCTCCGACCTACGAGTAAAACGTGAGGCGCTCTACGCGCCGTCGAGGCTCTCGAGGTCGACGGATTCGACGGAGTCGTCCGAGAAGCCCGGCAGCCACTTGGTGAGGATGGCCATGTACGGCGCGTAGGCGTCGAGCTGGGCGCAGATCCCGACCGACCCGAGCAGCACGCGGAAGATCATCAGGTACTCGGGCGGCAGATTGAGTGCACGCGCGGTCCGGAAATGGGCGCTCGAGAAATCCGTCGCGGTCCCGGCGGCCTTCTGCAGCCACGCCCGGGTGAAGTGGAACGACTCGGTGCGGATGGGGTCGGTGAACGGGCGCAGGTAGTCGGCGATCTCCTGATCGGTGACGGTGCGGCCGGGAAGCACGAAACCGTTGGTGCGCAACAGTTCCGCGAGTTCGTCGAAGCGTTCCTGGAGGTTCAGTCGGACCATGCGGCCCAGCACCGGCGGCAGCCCGCCGGGCATCGGGGCGGTGGCGCCGAAGTCGATGATCCCGAGGCGGCCGTCGTCGTGCAGCATGAAGTTGCCCGGGTGCGGGTCGCAATGCAGCAGCCCGACGCGCGCGGGGAGACGAAGTGGAACTCCGCGAGCAGCGCGCCGGCGGTGTTGCGCTGCTCGGGGGTGCCCCGGGCGATGATCGTCGACAGCGGCGTGGCCGACATCCATTCGGTGACGACGACCTTGGGTGCGCTCGCCACGACGTGCGGCACGACGAACAGCGGATCGCCGTCGAAGGCCTTCGCGAACGCGCGCTGGTTGTCGGCCTCGATGCGGTAGTCCAGCTCCTCCTCGGTGCGGGCGCTGAGCTCGTCGAGGATCGGCTTGACGTCCGTGCCCGGCATCACGGAGGTGAACATGCCCGCGAACCGCGACAGCGTCTTCAGATCGGCGCGCAGCGCCTCGTCGGCACCCGGGTACTGCACCTTGACCGCGACCTCGCGGCCGTCGGCCCACACGGCGCGGTGCACCTGCCCGATGCTGGCCGACGCGGTGGGGGTGTCGTCGAACTCGGCGAAGCGGGTCCGCCACTTGGTGCCGAGCTGCTGGTCGAGGACCCGGTGCACGGCCTTCGCGGGCAGCGGGGAGCCTCGGCCTGGAGCTTGGTCAACGCCTCCCGGTACGGCTCCGCGAACTCCTCGGGAATCGCGGCCTCCATCACACTCAGGGCCTGTCCCAGCTTCATCGCGCCGCCCTTGAGCTCACCGAGAACGGTGAACAACTGTTCGGCAGCCTTCGACGTCAACTGCGCGTCGATCGCGTCCCGGTCGCCGCCGGCGAGCTTCCTGCCGAAGCCCATTGCGGCCCGTCCGGCGATCCCCAGCGGAATGCTCGCGAGCTTGGCGGTGCGGGCAGTGCTTCTGCGGGGAATTTCGGCACCTAACCATCATGGCGGAAGATTCTCGGGTCCGTCCACGAACATCGTCGATCGTGAGCATCCACACCGTGGGTTGCGTGGCCACGGCCGGACCGCGAGACGGTGCGAATCGAGGTCGAGTTCGAGGGTTGCGTCGAGGCTCGCGGGTGCCGGTCGCGCCACCCCGGACAGCACCTTCTCGAGCTGGCCGAGCGCGACCGCCGCGGTCGCCATGACGGTCGCCGGCCCGGCGTGGCCCACCCGACCGAGCAGTTGCGCGGCCACGTGCGGCCATTCCTCGTCCGCCGCGCACCGGGTGAGGTCGGCGCACCGCAGGCAGCTGGTGCGACCGGGCAGCACGAGCGGTCCGACGATGCCGCGGCCGTCGCGCAGGCGGACCTGCAGGTGCGGCGTCCCGGCGGTGAACAGGGCGTCCACCAGTCGCGGATCCGCGATCAGATCGTCCGTGAGGACCACGCACATGCAGTTCCACCGGGTGACGTCGGTGTCGGTGGTGAAGTGGGTGGACCGTGAGACTCGCACCGGGGCGCCCGCCAGGCCGGCAGCGATCGCGTCGGCGAGCGGACCGCGTCCATGGATCCGGATGGCGGGAGTCGGATCCGGCGGTGCCGCCGCCGGCCGCAGCAGCCCGGCCTCGTCGAGTTCGCTGAGCAAGGTCGACATGTCGGTGGGAGAGATGCCGTAGTCGACGGCCCGCCACACCACCGACGGGCGCGGCGTCCGGCCGTCGAGCAGCTGAAGGACCGACACGAGGGCGTCGGCGTCCACGCCTGCGGGTGGAGTCAGGATCAGGGCGGTCTCCGGGTCCCAGCCGATCTGGACGCGGCCGCTGGGCCGGACGACGACGGGACGACGCGGATCCAGCGTGGGGCGGTGGGCGCGCCGGACGGATGCCTGGGTCATGTCGTCGACGATCGCACCCCGCGGCCGCGACGGGCGGTCGCCGGACGGGGTTGTCCACAGGCTCGGATGCGGGTTGACGTGCAGTTTCGGGTCGGTGCGCGGATTCGTCCGAAATCCGCGTCGGGTGCTGTCGGAGCGGGCCGCTAGCGTGGGTGCCCGTGACTGGCACCGGAATCTCCGACAGCGGACGCCCCGAGGTGGAGATCCGACGCAGCGCGCGGCGGCGGCGCACCGTCAGCGCACGCCGCGAGGGCGACAAGGTGGTCGTGCTGATGCCGACCGGTCTGTCCAAGGCGGCGGAGGCGGACCTGGTCGCCGAGATGATCGGGAAGCTCGAGCGGGCGGACCGACGGGCCGCGGCCCGGGCCGAACGCAGCGACGTCGAACTGGCCGAGCGCGCCGCCCGGCTGTCGGCGCGGTGGCTCGGCGGCGCGGCGGTGCCCGTGTCGGTGCGCTGGGTGCCGTCGATGCGGACCCGCTGGGCGTCGTGCACGCCGAACGACGGCACCATCCGGGTCAGCGAGCTGCTGCAGACGGTGCCGTCGTACGTGTTGGACTACGTACTGGTCCACGAACTCGTGCACTTGTACGTCGCCGGCGGGCACAACGACCGCTTCTGGCGGGAGGTGCGCCGCTTCCCGAAGACCGAGCGGGCGATGGGCTATCTGGAGGCGTACTCCGTGGTGACGCGGCAGCCCGGCCTGCTGGACGGGATCGACCTCGCCGATCCCATGATCGACGCCGCCAGCTGCGGGGCAGCCGACGACGTCGGTGTTCCTACCGCTTAGGCGTCGCCCTCGTCGGAGCCGCTCTCGCGGTTCTTCTCCTCGCGTTCGCGGGCCTCGGTCTGCTCGAGCTGCGCGATCGGGTCGTGGAACGTGCCCGAGTCGCCGCCGAGGATCCGGTCGACGAACGCGGCCGGGCTGTCGAGATCGGAGGAGTCGGGCAGCAGGTCGGGGTGCGCCCACACGCCGTCGCGGGCGTCGACGCCGGTGTCGGTGGTGAGCCGACGCCACAGCTGCGCGGCCTCACGCACCTTGCGGGGCCGCAGTTCCAGACCGACGAGGGTGGCGAAGGTCTGCTCGGCCGGACCGCCGGTCGCGCGACGACGTCGCAGCGTCTCGGTCAGCGCCGCGACACCGGGGAGTCGCTCGCCGAGCGCCTCGGAGACGACGGTCTCCACCCAGCCCTCGACCAGCGCGAGCATCGTCTCGAGGCGCTCGAGGGCCTGCTTCTGTTCGGGCGTGGTCTGCGGTTCGAACGCGCCCTGCTGCAGGATCTTCTCGATCTGCGACGGGTCGGTCAGCGCGGACGGGTCGAGGCCCTGCGCCGCCTCCTCGATCGCGGAGAAGTCCATCTTGATGCCGCGCGCGTAGTCCTCGACGGTGGACAGCAGACGCTGCCGCAGCCACGGCACGTGGCTGTAGAGGCGCTGGTAGGCGGCCTCGCGGGCCGCGATGAACACGAGCACCTCGCGGTGCGGCTGCTCGAGTCCCTCGCTGAACGCCTCGATCGCGGCCGGCAGCAGCGCGGCGGTACCGGCGGGGCCGAGCGGCAGCCCGATGTCGGTGGAGGTGAGGACCTCCTTCGACAGCTGGCCGAGCGCCTGACCCAGCTGGGAGCCGAACGTGAGGCCACCCATCTGGGTGAGCATCCCGGCCATCGGGCCGATCATGCTGCGGGCTTCCTCGGGCAGGCCCTGCACCCACATGCCGGACACCTGCTGGGCGACCGGGTCGCACAGGCGCTTCCACGTGTCGAGGGTGCCGTCGAGCCAGTCGTTGGGGGTCCAGGCGAGGGTGCGGGTGGCGCCGGCGGGGAGCGTCGTCGCGCCGTCGAGCCACAGTTCCGCGAGCCGGGCGGCGTCGGCGACAGCGGACGCGGTGCCCTCGGTGATCGGGGTCACCGATCCGATCTGCTGCCGGGCGAGGTTCTTCGCCACGTCGTAGTTGACGGGACCGGACTGGCCGCCCTGGCCCATCGCGCTGCCCATGCCGCTCAGCATCTGACCGAACTGCGTGAGCATCTGGCCGAGGGCCGCGGGGTCGAAGCCGGCACCGCCTGGGCCGCCCGCGCCACCGAGGCCGAACGCGCTGGGATCGAAGCCGAACGGCTGACCGGCGCCTTGACCCCCGCCCTGTTCGCCGCCCGAATCCTTCTTGCGGTCCGGGTCGTCGTCGGGGTTGGAGAAACCAAAGGGCAGATCGCTCATAGTTCAACGGTACAAGGCGAGACGAGCCATGGCCCGTGTGGCGATCACGCTGACGGCGAACAGCCGGTGGGGTGACGGGGAGCACCGCGGTCGGCGCTCTATCCTGGGCCTGGTGAACCGACGGATGGTGACCCTGCTGGCAGCGTTGGCCCCGGTCGTGGCGCTCGGCGTGCTCGGGACGACGGTCCAGGTGCCGTTCGTGGCGCTCGGTCCCGGTCCCACGTTCAACACCCTCGGCGACGTCGACGGCAAGCCCGTCGTCGAGATCGACGGCACCCAGGTCGACCCGACGAGCGGCAACCTCAACATGACGACGGTCGCGGTGCGCGACAAGCTGTCGCTTTTCGAGGCCCTCGGAATGTGGGCGAGCGGGCGGCAGGGCCTGGTGCCCCGTGAAGAGGTGTACCCGCCGCAGAAGTCGAAGGTCGAGGTCCAGGAGGAGAACACCGCCCAGTTCGAGAACTCCGAGAACAGCGCCGAACTGGCGGCGCTGCGGTATCTCGGCATGCCGGTGGCACTCGAGGTCACGACGGTGAGCGACGGCGGGCCTGCCGCGTCGGTGCTCCGGGACGGCGACCTTCTGCTGCGTGTCAACGGCACTCCCGTCGACACGCTGCCCGGGCTGCAGGACGTGATCGGCTCGTCGGCTCCGGGCACGACCGTGCAGGTGACGTATCAGCGGGACGGCGTCGAGTCGACCGCGCCGATCACGCTCGGTTCCGCCCGGACACCGACGGTGGGGATAACGCGAACAAGGGCTACCTCGGCGTCAACGCCAAGCAGGTGCCGAACGTGCCGTTCACGATCGACTTCAACCTCGCCGACATCGGTGGCCCGTCCGCCGGTCTGATGTTCAGCCTGGCCGTGGTCGACAAGCTCAGCACCGGCGAGCTCAACGGCGGCAAGTTCGTGGCGGGCACCGGCACGATCGACCCCGACGGTGACGTCGGACCGATCGGCGGCATTCCCTACAAGATGATCGCCGCGCACGACGCCGGCGCGACCACGTTCCTGGTCCCGGCGAAGAACTGCGACGAGGCGCGCGCGAACAAGCCGGACGGTCTCGACCTGGTCAAGGTCGAGACCCTCAGCGGTGCCGTCGACGCGCTCTCGACGATCAACTCCGGCGGCACCGCACCGTCCTGCTAGCGGTTCAGTCCTCGTCGGCGTCGAGCGTCGCGTACAGCGCGGCGACGACACCAGGTGCGAGGTTGTCGTAGGTGCGCAGCTCGATCCCGGCGAACGGGTCGTCGTTGTCGGTGGGCCGGAGCTGCAGCAACGCGATCGAGGGCCCGTCCCGCAGCACCGCCGCGATCAGGCGCGCCTCCCGACGCTCGGGGTGTTCCTCGGCGGCGGTGCGCGCGACCTCGTCGGCCGAGTGCCGGTCGGAGAGCACCGGGGCGAGGGCGTCGTCGAGGTCGGATTCGGCCTCGGGCGGCAGGACGACGATCTCCTGCACCAGCGCGCAGCCGACCACCTCGGACGGCCAGCTGGTGGTGGCGAGGAACTCGTCGAGTGCGGGCGAACCGCCCTCGACGTCGTCGGGCAGGGCGCCCTGTTCGATCGGGGTGAGTTCGGCGCCGTCGTCCAGTTGGTCCAGCAGGGACGGCTCCGCCGCGGCGACGAGCGCGGTCGGAACGATCGCGAAGATCGTCGGCGCTTGACCCCATCCTCCGGCGTCGACGAAGTCGATCACCTCGTGCACGCATCTGCGCAGGGACTCGTCGGACAGGCTCACGTTCGGGTTGCCGGTGAACGGGTCATCCCCGTGGAATACGCCATCGCTATCGATCACGTACTTATCCTTGCACCAGGGGGTCGCACCGGCACTCGTCGGTGGCGGCGCTCCCGACGCCCGCTGGTTACGTAGAGTGGACGAAACGGTCACTCTCAGGTGACGCTGGACGGTGCATTGGCTGCGGCGCGAAGGCGTCGCCGGATTGTTGGGAGAGTGGCAAGTGGGCATGCGGCCCCCCGCCGGTTTACCTTCGTTGTCGAAACGCACACGGGTGCTGCTGATCCTGGCGCTGGTCGCCGCAGCACTGTTGCTGATCGGCCCTCGTTTCATCGACATCTACACCGACTGGTTGTGGTTCGGTGAGGTCGACTTCCGTGGTGTGTTCAGCAAGGTGCTGTTCACCCGATTGGCGCTTTTCGTGATCGTCGGGTTGGTCGTCGGCGCGATCGTCTGGCTGGCGTTGCTGCTGGCGTATCGATCGCGGCCGATGTTCCTGCCCTCGCCGGGCGCGAACGATCCGGTGGCGCGCTACCGCACCGCGGTGATGACCCGACAGAAGCTGTTCGGGATCGGCATCCCCGTCGTGATCGGCCTGTTCGCCGGTCTGGTCGGTCAGGCCAGCTGGTCGACGGTGCAGATGTTCTTCAACGGCGACTCGTTCGGCGTCACGGATCCGCAGTTCGGCAAGGACATCGGGTTCTACGCGTTCGACCTGCCGTTCTACCAGTTCGTGCTGAACTGGCTCTTCGTCGCGGTCATCATCGCGTTCTTCGCGAGCCTGATCACGCACTACATCTTCGGCGGCCTGCGGCTGAGCGGACGGCAGGGTGCGCTGACGCGATCGGCGCGCGTGCAGCTGGCCGTCCTGGCCGGCACGTTCGTGCTGCTCAAGGCCGTCTCCTACTGGTTCGACCGGTACGCCCTGCTGTTCAGCAGCCGCAAGGAGCCCACGTTCACCGGTGCCGGATACACCGACATCAACGCCGTCCTGCCGGCGAAACTGATCCTGATGGCGATCGCGATCATCTGCGCCATCGCGTTCTTCGCGGCGATCTTCCTGCGCGACTTGCGGATCCCCGCGATGGCGGTGGTCCTGCTGGTGCTGTCGTCGATCCTCGTAGGCGCCGTGTACCCGCTGATCGTCGAGCAGTTCTCGGTCAAGCCCAACGCGGCCGACAAGGAGCGCGCGTACATCGAGCGCAACATCACGGCGACGCGGCAGGCGTACGGGATCACCGACGAGACCCGTCGAATACGTGCCGTATTCGGGCAAGGCGGAGAAGCAGCCCAAGGACGTGCCGTCGGACGTCACGACCATCGCGAACACGCGACTGCTCGACCCGAACATCCTCTCGCCCACGTTCACGGCACAGCAGCAGCTGAAGAACTTCTACGCGTTCCCCAAGTCGCTGAACATCGACCGCTACGACATGAACGGCGAACTGCGTGACTTCGTCGTCGCCGCGCGTGAGCTGTCGCCGTCGAGCCTGCAGGGCAACCAGACGGACTGGATCAACAAGCACACCGTCTACACGCACGGCAACGGCTTCGTGGCCGCGTACGCCAACCAGGTGACGGCGGTGAGCGGTGACGTCCAGAACAACACCGGCGGTTACCCGATCTACAGCGTCAGCGATCTCACGACCAAGCCCGCCGACAAGGCGCTCGAGGTCGCGAACCCGCGCATCTACTACGGCCCGGTGATCGCGGCGTCGGATGCCGACTACGCGATCGTCGGCGGTACACCGGGCAGCGCGCCCCGCGAGTACGACACCGACGACCAGAAGTACACGTACACCGGTGACGGTGGCGTCGGGATCGGCAACTGGTTCAACCGGCTGGCGTTCGCGGCGAAGTACACCGAGCGCAACATCCTGTTCTCGGGTGCGATCGGGTCGGACTCGAAGATCATCTACAACCGCGATCCGGCGGAGCGCGTCAACAAGGTGGCGCCGTGGCTGACCACGGACGGCACCGTCTACCCGGCCGTCGTGGACGGGCGCATGCAGTGGATCGTCGACGCGTACACCACGCTCGACAACTACCCGTACGCGCAGCGCTCGTCGCTCGAGGGGCTGGTGCAGGACAGCACCAACCAGGCGACGGGGCGGATGCTGCCGAAGAAGGAGGTGTCGTACATCCGGAACTCGGTGAAGGCGACCGTCGACGCGTACGACGGCACCGTCACGCTGTACCAGGTGGACGACAAGGATCCGGTGCTCAAGGCGTGGATGGGTGTCTTCCCGAACACGGTCAAGCCCAAGTCGGACGTCTCGGCCGATCTGCAGGCGCACTTCCGGTACCCGGAGGACCTGTTCAAGGTGCAGCGCGAGATGCTCTCGAAGTACCACGTCGACGATCCCAGCGTGTTCTTCGGCAACAACGCGTTCTGGTCGGTGCCGAGCGACCCGACGGTCGACACGGACAAGAATCAGCCGCCGTACTACGTGCTGTCCGGCAACCCGAAGACGGCGAAGCCGCAGTTCGTGCTGACCAGCCCGATGGTCGGCTACCAGCGTGAGCTGCTGTCGGCGTACATCTCGGTGCAGTCGGATCCGCAGAACTACGGCAAGTTCACGGTGCTCCAGTTGCCGACGGAGACGCAGACGCAGGGTCCGCAGCAGGCGCAGTCGGCGATGACGTCGAATCCGCGCGTGGCGAGCGAGTTGTCACTGCTCAAGCAGTCCAACAAGATCCAGTACGGCAACCTGCTGACGTTGCCGATCGCCGACGGCGGCATCCTGTACGTCGAGCCGATCTACACGCAGCGGAATTCGCCGAACGCGTTCCCGCAGCTCGCGCGCGTCATGGTGAGCTTCACCGACACCAACGGCATCAAGGTCGGCTACGCGCCGACGTTGGCGGAGGCGCTGGACCAGGTGTTCGGGTCGGGGACCGGCAACGTCGCGACCGCGCCGAGTGGTGAGGCCGGACCTGCGCCGGAGCAGAACGCCGGCCAGACGTCGCCGCCGACCACCCCGGCGCCGCCGGCGGCCGGTCAGACGCCGGACAAGGCCGCCGCGGTCGCGCAGTTGGATGCTGCGCTGGCGAATCTGCAGTCGGCCCAGCAGAAGGGCGACTTCAAGGCCTACGGTGACGCCCTCGCACAGCTGCAGAAGGCGGTCGAGGCGTACCAGAAGGCCGGCGGCTAGACGGTTCGCCGCCGGTGGTCGAAGACCGGCGAAACCTGAAGGGACCCTCCGTGCGCTGCGAGCGCGCGGAGGGTCCCTTCAGCTGTGGGGCTTACTTGGCGAAGCCGGCCTTGATGTCGGCGAGCACGTTGCCGTGGGTGCCGAGCACCTGCTGGAACTGGTCGCCGTAGCCGTGCTGGGCGGCGACGTCGCCGGCTACCTTGACCGCCTGGTCGATGTACTCGCCCGCGGTGGCCTGCATCGGGGCGGGCTGCGGGGTGACGACGGCCGGAGCCGGGGTGGGCTCGACGGGTGCCGGTGCCGGTGCGGGCGCGGCCTCGGTGAGGTGCTGGCCGCACACGGGCCACGCGCCGGGGCCCTGCGATGCGAGGGTGTTCTCGGCGACGCGGATCTGCTCTTCCTTCGACGCGTTGGCAGGGGAGCCGGTGCCGCCGTTGGCCGTCCAGGTGCTCTGCGAGAACTGCAGGCCGCCGTAGTAGCCGTTGCCGGTGTTGACGGACCAGTTACCGCCGCTCTCGCACTGTGCGACGCCGTCCCAGTTGTGGGTTGCGGCGGAGGCGGTGCCGGTGGCGAGGCCGAAGGGGACGGCGACGAGGGCGCCGGTCACTGCTGCCATGCCGAGGGCACGCTTGCTGATGCTGATGGTCATGCGGGTTGGATCCTCTCGTGCGCCGACGCGAGCGGCCAGCGGGCGACGTTGCGTCGTCCCGGGCGTGCGATCTTCGCGTCCCTGCCCCTCGAAGGGTTTGTCGTGTCCGTTCCCGCGGGGGCAGAGCTGGCAGCGGCGGGACGGTCGGTCGATGCGCTCGATCATCACGAGCCGGTAACGAACGTAGACAGAGATGCGGCGGGCGTCATCCCGCAGAAACGGACCGGTCAACCCGTTCGATTTCGCTACGGCGCGACATACGTGCAGGTGGGGGCGGGTCGTTGTCGAGCCGAATCCGGAGCGTTACATACTCGTTATGTGAGATGGATTACCGAATTTTCGTGAACTGCGTCACGTCGGAAGTGGGTGCCGGCGGGTGGCAGGCGCGTCGATGCGCGTCGAACCGGCCCCGCTGCAGGCGATTTGCCTTCGGTTCGCCTGCTCGTGTAACTTCGTTCATGCATCGCGGGGTGGAGCAGCTCGGTAGCTCGCTGGGCTCATAACCCAGAGGTCGCAGGTTCAAATCCTGTCCCCGCTACTAAAGAAGGCCCGGAAGTCCAACTGGACTTCCGGGCCTTCGTGCATATGGCGGTCAGTTCGGGAGCGGCGGCTCGCTCCGTGTGGTTCCGGTGCGATCGAAATCAGTCCGACTCGACCTCCATCTCGATCAGCACCCGGCGCAGCACCTTGCCTGTCGTATTGCGGGGAATCTCGTCGAGGAAGACGACGTCGCGCGGCACCTTGTACCGGGCCAGGTTCGTCTTCACGTGCGCACGTATCTCGTCCGCGTCCCGGGTGGACGTCGGCGCGGGCACAACGAACGCGCGGAGTCGCTGGCCGAACTCGTCGTCCGCCACGCCGATCACCGCGACCTCGAGGACGTCAGGGCGTTCGGCGATGAGGTTCTCCACCTCGAGCGGGTACACGTTCTCGCCGCCCGAGACGATCATGTCGTCGTCGCGGCCGTCGACGAAGAGCAGCCCGTCGCGGTCGAAGTGACCGACGTCGCCGGTGGCGAGCATCCCGTCGATGTGCTCCTTGTCGCGGCCGTCGGTGTAGCCCTCGAAGCTCAGTCCGCTGGTGGCGAAGATACGTCCGACGGCGCCCGCTTCGGTGACGCGGTTGCCGGCGTCGTCGAACAGGGCGATGTGGCGCGTGGCCGGGACGCGTCCTGCGGTGCCGGGCGCACGCTCGAGGTCGTCCGGGGTGGCGACGGTCACGGCGGCCACCTCGGTGGAGCCGTAGAAGTTGTACAGCACCTTCCCGAACGCCTGCTGTGTGCGGATGCTCAGGTCCGGCGGGATGGCCGAGCCGGCCGCGAAGATCACCTTCAGGCTCGAGGTGTCGTACCGCGACAGCACGTCGGGGCCGAGGTCGATGATCCGCTGCAGCATCGTCGGGACGAGGACGAGCGTGTCTGCGCGGTGTTCGGCGAGCAGGCGGACGGTGGTCTCCGGGTCGAAGCGGCGCTGCATCACGACGGTGTTCTCGAGTGCGAATCCCAGCAGGAGCTGCGAGACGCCGGTGCCGTGGAACGCGGGTGCAGGGACGAGCATGGTCTGCTTGGGGCGCAACGGGATCCGGTCCAGGAACTGGGCGGAGGAGAACGGGGAGGTGTGCCCGCGCGGTGCACCCTTCGGGGTGCCGGTGGTGCCGCTGGTGAGGAGGACGACCGTGCCCGGCTCCTGCGGGGCGGGCACGGAATCGGTGGACTGGGCGGCGATGAGTTCGTCGAGTGTGCGAGGTGGTGTCTCGGCCGGCGGCGTGCGTACGGGACCGTCCGTCCACGACAGGAACTGGGCGACGTCGGTGGGCAGCGCGTCGGCGACGTCGGTGAACTCGCTGTCGAACACGAACCAGCGCACGCCTTCTCGCTTCGCCACGTCGACGAGTTGGGGTCGGCCGAAGCCGGTGTTCATGAGCACCAGGCGGGTGCCGCTCTTGCCGGCGGCGAGCATCGTCAGCACGAGACCGCGGTGATTGCGGCACATCGCGCCGACGGTGGAGTCGGAGTCGATCCCCTCGGCCTGCCACGCGCGGACCAGCGCGTTGGACTGTTCCTCGAGTTCGCGGTACGTGAGGGGTCCGCGTTCGTCGATCAGCGCGACGCGGTCGGGTCCTGTGCGGCGTGCGTGTGCACCGACCCGGCGAACGGCCCGTACCTGCCGATCGCGAGAAGCTCGCGTACGCCCACGTCGACGCGGGGGAAGGGGATCAGGCCGGAGCGCTGCATCACCCGTACGGCGCTGAGCGTGTCGGTGATCTTCGTCAGAACGTCCTGCATGGTGGCTCCCATCGGCGACGTCGGCAGCCCCAGCCTAATAGTGACGCGCATCACAGTGGGTGAATTGCTCCTGGTCGGCGGGCCGCGGAATGTACTAGGAGTCGTAGTAGGCGCTACTCTCTCGGGTGAAATCCCGAGCCGACGCCGTCGCGCAGCTGCGCGGCATGTTCGTCGGCTCGCTGTCCGGGCGATCAGCATCGCCGCGCACGGCTTCGGCGGCGGACACGCCGCACCCGGCGAGCAGGCGATCGTGCTCCTCGTCGCGGCCGCCGCGGTGGTCGGCGCCGGCGTCGCGTCTCTTCGTAGCCGGTGCAATCCGCTGCTCCTCCTCGTCGCGGTCCTCGCGGCCGGACAGGGGATCGGGCACTTCACGCTCACGCTGGCGTCCGATCACGGTCACGGCCTGAACCTGCCCCCGCAGATGATCGCGGCACACGCGGCGGCCACCGCGGTCGGCGCGGTGCTGGTCCGGGCCGCCGAGGTCGCACTGCTCGGCGTGATCGCCTCGGTGATGCACATCGTCGTCGCGGTGCTGTCGACACCACCGGTGTCCGACTTCCGACGCTGGACGCCCACGGTCGTCCGCCGTGTCGACCCCACCATCTCCCGCATCGCCCGCGCCGCGGGCGGAACTCGCGGACCTCCGGCTCTTTCCTGGTAGACGTCCGGCCACGCGCTCGCGTGCCCGGCATCTGCTGCTGCCTTCACCGCCGACACCGGCACACCCGCGCAACCGTGTGCGGGTGCCCGTCGGCGTGTCCTTCGCGGCGCGCGCTGTCTCGCGCGCCGATTCGAAAGCTTCAGGAAAGAGCTGTTCATGCACGCTTCCGAAGGCGTGGGGATCACCCCTGCGCACCTTCCGGACGACCCGAAAGCCGGCCCCGAATCGAATGATTCGTCGCCGCCGGGTGCCTTCCGCAAGCTTGTCCTCCGGCTGCACTTCTACGCCGGCATCTTCGTCGCGCCGTTCCTCGTGATCGCGGCGATCAGCGGCGGGATCTACGCGATCGCCCCCACCCTCGAACAGTTCGTCTACCGCGACTACCTGCACGTCGAGTCGACCGGACCGGCCGCGCCGGTGAGCGAGCAGATCGCCGCCGCGCGGGCCGAGCGCCCTGACCTGACGGTGTCGGCGGTGCGGCCGTCGACCGAACAGGGCCAGACCACCCGGGTGCTGTTCACCGACCCGACGCTCGGCGAGTCGGAGCGGCTCTCGGTGTTCGTGGACCCGGTGACCGCGAAGCCGGTCGGCGAACTCGTCGTCTACGGCAGCAGCAGCGCGCTGCCCATGCGGACGTGGATCTCGCAGCTGCATCGGCACCTGCACCTCGGCGAACCCGGCCGGATCTACAGCGAAATTGCAGCGTCGTGGCTGTGGGTGATCGCGCTCGGCGGCGTCTACCTGTGGGTGCGCCGCTACCGGACCGCGAAGGCCCGCAACGGGTCCGCGACCCCGCGGTTGTGGACGGTCAAGCGTGGGGGACGCGGACGCAACGGGGCGCTCGGGTGGCACGGTGCGATCGGGCTGTGGATCGCGCTCGGCCTGGTGTTCCTCTCGGCGACGGGTCTGACCTGGTCGAAGTATGCGGGTGAGAACATCGGCGACCTGCGGGCCGACCTCGGTTGGGGCACGCCGTCGGTGTCGAAGTCGCTCGACGGTGCCGCGGCCGCGCCCTCGGGTGGCCACGACGGTCACGGCGGTGGGCACGCCGCGGCGGCCGGGACGGGCATTCTCGACGCCAACGTCGCCCGCATCGACGACGTCCTCGCGATCGCCGCGAACGCGGGTGTGACCGGTGTGGTGGAGGCGTCGATTCCCTCGAAGCCCGACACCGCGTTCACGGTTGCCCAGACTCGGCAGCCGTTCCAGTTCTCGACCGATTCGGTGGCGATCGACGGCGCGACCGGGCAGATCACCGACACCGTGCGATTCGCGGACTGGCCGTTCGCGGCGAAGCTCACGTTCTGGGCCATCGGCCTGCACATGGGCATCCTCTTCGGACTGATCAACCAGATCGCGCTGTTGGCGCTGGCCGTGGCGCTGCTGGCGGTGATCGTTCTCGGTTACATCATGTGGTGGCGGCGCCGCCCGACCCGCGGCACGCAGCGGTGGGGCCGTCCGCCTGCCCGTGGCGCCCTCCGCGGCCTGAATCCCGTCGCGATCGGCGCGATTGTGATCGGCTCCGTACTGGTCGGATGGTTCGTGCCGCTCCTGGGGCTGACCCTGCTCGGGTTCGTCGCCGTCGATATGGTTTTCGGTGTGTTTCAACGCAGACGAGCATCGACCGGCGCCGGCAGATGAGTGAGGATCTATCGCTGCTGCGGCGTGAACTGGCGATGATCGAGGAGCGGGTGGCCCGTGAGGTCGACCCGCGCGGACGTGGACCGTTCATCGCGGCAACAGTGATGATCCTGCTGATCGCCCTGGCCGCCCCGCAGGTCGACGGGCTGCGCGCGTGGCAGGTCCTGGCCGGCGGGCACCACGAGGTGGCGTCGCTGGCCCGGCTGTTCACATGGTTCGTGGTCGTGTTCGGGATCGGTGTGTCCGCGCTCGCGGCATGGACGCGGCGCTGGGTGCTCGCCTGGGTCGCGATGGCCGGTGTCACCGTCGGCACCGTCCTCGGGCTGCTCACCTACTGGTCGCAGCACAGCGTCCGCGGCGTCCACGCCGGCAGCATCGGCTACGGCCTGCTTGTCGAGTGGGCGGCGATGGCGCTGCTCGCGGTGCTGTGGATCCCGGTGGTCGCCGGTCGTTCCAACGTCATGCAGCGCTGAGAGGTCCTCACACGGAGGGGCCCCGTCGCGGTGCGACGGGGCTCTTCGTGTTCCGGAATCCGGTCGCGAACGACTTTCGAGCTGGGACACTGCCTTCGACGTCGTCGGAAGGGGTGGTCGGTGATGGAGATCGGTCGAATGGTGTGGCCGTCGGCGCGGCTCGACGAGGTGGTCGCGCGGGTGGCGCAGGTGGAGGCCGACGGGTTCGCCGCGGCGTGGGTACCGCAGGTCTTCGGGTGGACGCGCTGACGCTGCTCGCGTTGGCGGGGGAGCGGACGGCGTCGATTCGGCTCGGCACCGCGGTGCTGCCGACCCATCCGACGCATCCGCTGCTGATGGCCTCGTCCGCCCTGACCACGCAGGCTGCGGTCGGCGGACGCCTGCAGCTCGGGATCGGCGTCTCGCACCGGTTCATCGTCGAGGACGTGTGGGGCCTGAGCTTCGAGCGGCCGGTGCAGTGGGCGCGGGACTATCTGGCGGCCCTGGCGCCGACGTTGCGCGGGGAGCGGACACACGTCGACGGGGTGCGGGTGCGGCCGAGTTGCCCCGTCCACTCGACACTTTCGACACCCCGGCCCCGCCGGTGCTCGTGGCCGCGCTGGGGCCGGCGATGCTGCGTCTGGCGGGCGAGCGCGCCGACGGCACCGTCACCCTAATGGCGGGCACCCGCACGGTCCGCGAGCACATCGTCCCGACCATCAGCGTCGCCGCCGCGGCCGCCGGTCGCCCCGCCCCGCGGATCGTGGTGGGCCTGCCGATCTGCGTGACCTCGGACTCGGACTCGGCGCGGCAGCGGGGCCGCGAGGAGTTCGCCGCGTACACCAATACGCCGTCGTACCGGGCAATGCTCGACAAGGAGGGTGCCGCGGACTCCGCCGACGTCGCGCTGATCGGAGTGCGCGGTGAGGTTCTCGAGCGGCTGGACGCACTGCGCGACGCCGGGGCCACCGAGTTCATGGCCTGGGTCTTCGGAACCGACGAGGAGCAGGCAGCGACGGTCGAGTGTCTGCAGGAATACGTGCGTCGCTGACCTTGCCGGGGAATCTCGTTCGCTCGCGCATTGTCGGCGAAACCGAGACACGCCCGGACCTGGGCGGTTATCGTCAGGTTGCTCGATCGGATGCGCACGCCCGTGAGGGATATCGCCTCCTGTGCCCTCCGGGGTGAACCTCCTCCCGTGACCCATGCGCGGGAGGTGGTTTGCTTTAGGCGGGGGTCTCCGGAGTGGCCTGGGTTCGACAGCCCGTCCCCGCCGCTCGGGGAGCGACGGGGACGGATAGCAGTACTCCGGCGCAGGCTACTTGAGCTCGGCCGACGACTTGCCGAGCAGGCGGCGAGCGATGATCAGCTGCTGGATCTGCTGGGTTCCCTCGAAGATGTCGAGGATCTTGCTGTCACGGGCCCACTTCTCGAGCAGCGGGCGCTGAGAGTAGCCGTACGAACCGGCCATTTCGACGGCCTTGAGCGACACCGCGGTTCCCGTGCGGCCGGCCTTCGCCTTCGACATCGACGCCTCGAGCGAGTTGGGCTTCTTGTTGTCGGCCATCCACGCCGCGCGCAACGCCAGCAGGTACGACGCCTCCCAGTCGGCCTCGAGCGCGAGGAACTCGGCCGCGGCGGCGTGCTGGTTGTAGGGCGGGATGTCGTACGAGATCTCGACGCCGGCCTCCTCCAGGATGCTGCGCAACTCCTCGAGGACGGCTCGGCCCAGGCCGACCGCCATACCGGCAACGATGGGGCGGGTGTTGTCGAACGTCTGCATGACGCCCGCGAAACCCTTCTCCACGTTCACTTCCGGGCTGCCGAGCAGGTTGTCCTTCGGGATGCGGCAGTCCTGCAGCAGCAGCACCGCGGTGTCGGACGCCTTGATGCCGAGCTTGTGCTCGAGGCGGGCCACGCTCAGGCCGGGGGCCTCGCGCGGCACGACGAACGACTTGATCGCCGCGCGGCCCTTGGTCTTGTCGACCGACGCCCACACCACGACGTGCGTCGAGCGCTCGCCCGCGGTGACGAAGATCTTCTCGCCGTTGAGGACCCACTCGTCGCCGTCGAGCACCGCGGTGGCGGTGACGGCGGCGGAGTCGGAGCCGAAGCTGGGCTCGGTGATGGCCATCGAGGCCCACACCTTGCCGAAGCGTTCGAGCTGCTCGTCGGTCGCGACCGCGGCGATCGCCGAGTTGCCGAGACCCTGGTAGGGGATCGACAGCGTCAGACCCACGTCACCCCAACAGGTCTCGATCACGTTCATCAGCGACGCCATGTTGCCGCCGTTGGCGTTGCCCATGACCTTCGGGGCGTCGCCGTTCTGCTCGCCGGTCCGGCCCAGGGCGGCGCCGGACGCGCCCTGGCCCGAGTCGTTGAGGCCCTCGACCATGGCCGCCATGGTGTCGAGTTCCTTGGGGTACTCGTGTTCGGCGAGGTCGTACTTGCGGGAGATGGGGCGGAAGATCTGGGCTGCGACCTGATGCGCCTGGTTCGCAGAGGCCCTCAGCTTCTTGGGCAGTTCGAGATTGATCATCGAAAGGTCTCCTGTAGACGGATCGGGTCGGCGTCAGATGAGGACGATGCCTTCGGCAACGCCGATGGCTCGCAGGTCGCGGTACCAGCGCTCCACCGGGTGCTCCTTGGTGAAGCCGTGGCCGCCGAGCAGCTGGACGCCGTCCAGGCCGATCTGCATTCCCTTGTCCGAGGCGAGCTTCCGTGCCAGCGCGGCCTCGCGCGCGAACGACAGGCCCTGCTCTGCGCGGGACGCGCCGCGCAGCGTCACCAGGCGCATGCTGTCGAGTTCGATCGCGATGTTCGCCACCATGAACGCCACGGCCTGACGGTGGCTGATCGGCTCGCCGAACGCTTCCCGCTCGTTGACGTAGGGGATCACGTAGTCGAGCACGGCCTGGCTGGTGCCCACGCCGAGCGACGCCCAACCCAGTCGGGCCAGCCGGATGGCGTCGGCGTACTCGCGGGCACGCTGGTCGGCGTCGCCGTCGCCGAGGATCGCCGACTCGGGAACGGCGACGTCGGTGAGGATCAGTCGACCCAGGCCGGCGGCGCGCAGACCCATGCTCGGATCCGCCTCCACGACAAGGCCCTTGGTGTTGGATTCGACGATGAAGAACGCCGGACGGCCGTCGAGTTCGGCCGCGATGACGAACAGCTCCGCGGACCCCGCCGCCGGGACGAGGCTCTTGACGCCGTTGAGCTTGTAGCCGCTGGGGGAGCGGACGGCCTTGGTCTGCAACGCGAACGGATCGAACAGTGCGCGCGGCTCGCTCACCACGACCGCGGCGGCCGGGACGTTCTCGCCGGCGAACGCGGGCAGGTAGGTCTGCTGCTGCGCGTCGGTACCCCACTGGGTGAGCGCGACGGCCACGCCGCTCGGCGCGAGGATCGGCAGCGCCAGTCCCATGTCGCCGTGCGCGAGGGCCTCGGCCACCAGTGCATTGGTGACGGCACCGCGCTCGGACGCCACACCCTCGAGTTCCTCGGGGATGTTGATCAGCGTGATGCCGAGCTCGGCGGAGCGCTTCAACAGGTCGGCGGGCGCCTCGGCGGCCTCGTCGGCGTCGTGCGCGGCCGGACGCAGGATCTCGGCCGAGAAGTCCGGACCGTCTCGACGATCATCTGCTGCTCGTCGTTCGGCGTCAGGTCGAAGTAGTCGGCGTTCTTGGTGGCGCCGTCGGCAGGCGCTTGGGGGCCCCGCCGCCGGAGACGCGGTTGAACGTGCGGGTCGCGGCACCGAGGGTCTTGAAGCCGGTCTTGGTGCCCTCGTACGTGACGCGGTCGATGACCTGTCGCAGGTTGTACTTCTCGGCCAGGTCGGAGCCGGTGATCCGGGTCAGTACACGCATCGCGGCGCCCATTGCGTCACGCTTGACCGGGTTCAAGCCGACCGCCGAGGTGTCGCGGGGCTGCTTGGCGCCGTTCGTCTTCACAACGTCTTGCTTGCTCATGATGACCATTTCTCGGGGGTTCGGTCTCGGACGCCCCTACCTTACTCCGGAGTAAGAAACGAAGTCGAGTCGAGCGGGAAAGTGACTAGCATCACTATTCGGGCAAGTGTACGGATGTGGGGGCGGTCGTCGAAACCTGCACACAACCTTCACAACTCCTGCCGGGCATCCCCACAAGCGCGCAATACAGTCGGTCTCGTGACCATCCGCGATCGAGGTAACCAGCGAAAAGTGCTCGTCGTCGACGACGAACGCACGATCTCCGATTCGATCGCCGCGCGCCTGCGCGGGGAGGGCTACGACGTTCGGATCGCGTCCGACGGACCCACCGCGGTCGCGGAGTGCGACGCGTTCGGCCCTGATCTGGTCGTGCTCGACGTCATGCTGCCGGGCTTCGACGGACTGGAGGTGTGCCGGCGCATCCAGGTGTCCCGCGCGGTTCCGGTGCTGATGCTGACGGCCCGCGCCGACGAGACCGACATGGTGATCGGACTCGGCGTCGGCGCCGACGACTACCTGAGCAAGCCGTTCAGCATGCGGGTGCTGGTCGCGCGGATCGCGGCACTGTTGCGTCGAGCGGACCGCGCGGCGGAGTCCGACGTGCTGGTGTTCGGCGACGTGTCGATCGACCTGAGCGCGCGCCTGGTCCGTTCCGCCGGGGTCGAGGTCCATCTCACTCGAACCGAGTTCGACCTGCTCGCGCATCTCGCGTCACGGCCCCGTGCCGCGATCGCCCGCGAGACGCTGCTCGCACAGGTGTGGGGCTGGGGCGATGCCGCGAGCAGTCGGACGGTCGACAGTCACGTGAAGGCGTTGCGCCGCAAGCTCGGTGGCGATGTGATCCGCACCGTGCACGGCGTCGGCTACGCGCTCGAGGTGCCGCGATGAACTGGCCCCGCCCCCTCGATCCGTTGCGCTCGTTCAAGGCCAAGACCGCCCTGCTGGTCGGCGCGTCGCTGCTCCTCGCGTCGCTGACGTTCTGGGTCACCGCACAGTGGCAGTTCCGCTTCGCCCTCCTCGCCGCCCTGGTCGCGGCGCTCGTGGTGACGCAGGTGCTTGCGCACGGAATGACCTCGCCGCTGCGCGAGATGACCGCCGCCGCGAAAGCGATGGCGACCGGCGACTACTCACGTCGTGTCCGCGCGACCTCTCGGGACGAGATCGGTCAACTGGCAGCGGCGTTCAACCAGATGGCCGAGGACCTCGAGGCACACGACCGGTACCGCCGGGAACTGATCGGCAATGTCTCGCACGAGTTGCGCACCCCCATCACCGCGCTGCAGGCGGTGCTCGAGAACGTGGTCGACGGTGTCGAGACCCCGGACGAGGCGACGATGCGGTCGGCTCTCGCGCAGACCGAACGGCTGGGCAGCCTGGTCGCCGACCTGCTCGACCTGTCGCGGCTCGAAGGCGGCGCAGTTCCCCTGCGGCGCGACGCCTTCGAGATCGAACCGTTCCTGGACGACGTGATCCGGCAGGCGTCGAGTCCCACACGGCCGCTGCGGGTGGACGTGGACGTCGCGCCGGCCGGCCTGCGCGCCGTCGCGGACACCGCCCGACTGCACCAGGTGATCGCGAACCTCGTCGACAACGCGGCGCGTCACGGGTCACCGGACTCGCCCGTGCGCATCACGGTCCGCGCCGATCCGCACGCCGGCGAGCTGCTCGTGGACGTGCACGACGACGGCCCGGGCATTCCCGTCGCGGACCGATCCCGGGTGTTCGAACGCTTCGCCCGTGGCGGCGCCGAGGACGGCGGGACAGGCTTGGGCCTCGCAATCGCTCGGTGGGCGGTGGAGCTTCACGAAGGCCGGATCGAGGTTCTCGACACGACGTCCGGCTGCTGCATCCGCGTGGCACTGCCCCAGACGTAAGCGCACATCACGACCGAATTCCGTTCGGGGTGACACCTTCCCGGTCACCCCGCGATGACGCCTGCCCTTCGGTGGTCGGGCGTCGACGAGGAGGACGACATGACTGCACCGAAGACCTGGACACCCGAGGTCGCGTACGACGTCGGACTGACGCTGTGGCCCCGCGACGTCTGGCGCCCGACCGGACATCGCTGGCGCCGCGCGTGACGATGGCGGCCGCGCTGGGCGCCGGCGCGCTCGCCGCCCTGACCGTGCAGACCGCGGCGGCGAGCATCGCCTTTGTCGTCACCGGGTTGGCGATAGCGGCGACGGCGCTCACCACCGTGCGTCCGCGCCCCACACCGGCTCAGCTCGCCGCGGTGGCGGGGGCGCTCGCACTGCTGGCGGTGGCCGCGGTCCGCGGCGCCGATTGGCTGGTCACCCTGTGCGTGGTGGCGAGCTGGGCCGTCGGATCGATTGCGCTGGTAGGGGGTTGGACGTGGACGGGGCTGGCGTTCGGGTCCCTCGCGCTCTGGTTCACGCCGGTGCGGATGGCCGGTTCGGGTGCGGCGCGGCCGTTCCCGGATGCGCACCGGGCGCGGCGTGAAGCCCGGCCGCGCGATCGCGGTCGCGGCCGTCAGTGTTGCCCTCGTGGCACTGTTCGGGTCGTTGTTCGTGAGCGCGGACCCCGAGTTCGGCAGGTTGTTCGACGAGGCGGTGCCCGATGTCCGGGTGTCGAATCCCGTGGGCCGTCTGCTGCTCGGATGCCTCGTCGCGGTCGCGGCGCTGGCGGCGGCCTATCTGCGACGACGTACCCCGACGTTCGACGTCCTGGCGCCCGCACCGGGTCGTCCGATCGCGTGCTGGGAGTGGGCGGTGCCGCTCGCGCTGCTGAACGCGCTGTTCGCCGGCTTCGTCGCCGTTCAGGTGCGGGTTCTGTTCGGCGGGGATCGGCACGTGCGAAACACCGACGGCCTGACCTACGCGAACTACGCGCGACAGGGGTTCTGGCAACTCGCCGCCGTCACCGTCCTCACGCTGGCCGTCGTCGCGGTCGCCATCCGCAAGGTGGACCGGCGCAGCGTGCGGGACCGGTCGCTGGCGCGGGTGCTGCTCGGCTTGCTCTGCTGCCTGAGCCTGGTGGTCGTCGCGTCGGCGTTGCATCGGATGGCGTTGTACGAGAGGAGTTCGAATTCACCCGACTGCGGCTGAGCGTGATGGCCACCGAGCTGTGGTTGGGCGTGGTGTTCGTGTTGCTGCTCGGCGCGGGCGTCCGGTTCGCGGCGCGGTGGCTGCCCCGGTCTGTGCTCGCGTCCGCCGCCATCGGGCTGCTCGGCTTCGCCGTGCTGAACCCGGACGGCTACATCGCGGCGCGGAACGTCGAGCGGTACGCCGACACCGGCAAGCTCGACGTGGACTACCTGCGCGGACTGTCCGTCGATGCGGTGCCCGTGCTGGACCGGCTACCGGAACCGGCGCGGTCGTGCGCGCTGGTCGGCATCGACGTCGGCGACGCTGCGACGGGGTTCGAATACAACGCTGCCCGGTCGCGGGCTCAGCAGATCCTGCGCGAGCGGCCGGTGGGGCCGTGTCAGCGCCAGTGGTGAGGCGTCAGCGCCACGGAGTGATGGGCGGCTTGACCCACATGATCTTCTCGTCGGCATGCCGGGGAGGGCGCGCGGATCGTCCGGGTGGCTCTGCGCCCAGCGCGTCTTCTCGTCGATCAACTGCGCCGCGACCGTCCACGTCTCGCGAGTGCTCGGCGGATTCGCGTCGGCCGCGCGGGCCAGCTTGCGGAGTCGATCGTCGGGCAGCTCGAGCAGTTCGGCGCCGGTGATGCCGCGCTCCCACGCGAACCGTGCCAGCCCCAGCGCCTTCTCCCGACGCTTGCGGCTCGCCTGATCGGTGTGGGCGAAGTCGACCTCGTCGGCGTCCATCCGTGTCACTCCCGTCACTGACCTGACCTTGTCCTGCTGCCGCGGATGTGCCACGGCGGCCGTATCGAGTGTGACACCGTGGACGGATGCCGGTGATCGCGCAGGTCTTCGCAGCGTTGGCGGCCGCCCTGCACGTGGTGATCTTCGTGATGGAGAGCGTGCTGTGGCAGCGCCCGCAAGTGTGGCGGCGCTTCGGCCTGGCCAGCCAGCAGGATGCCGACGTCACCCGTCCACTCGCCTACAACCAGGGGTTCTACAACCTCTTCCTCGCGCTCGGCATCATCGCCGGGCTGATCGTGGGCGGCACCGGGGGCGACGCGGTGGTGCTGTTCTGCTGTGCCGCGATCGTCGGCGCCGCCGTCGTCCTCGCGTCGACCGGGTCCGCTACCTGCAGGCCGCGTTGATCCAGGGTGTCGCCCCGGCGGTCGCGCTCGTCACGGCCGCCGTCTTCTGACCACGTTCTGCGGCGAGCTAGCGGAGGCGGGCGAGGACCTCGTCGTGCAGCAGGCCGTTGGTCGCGACGGCGCTGCCGCCGTGCGGGCCGTCGACGCCCTCGAGGCTGGTGAAGCGTCCGCCGGCCTCGCGGACCAGCAGGTCCAGCGGCGCGAGATCCCACAGCGACACCTCGGGCTCGGCCGCGATCTCGAGCGTGCCCTCGGCGAGTAGGCGGTAGGAGAAGAAGTCGCCGTAGCCGCGGATGCGCCACACGTCGTCGGTCAGGTCGACGAACTGATTTCGGATGCCGCGGTCCTTCCAGCCGGACAGCGACGAGAACGCCAGGCTCGACGACGCCAGCTCGCCCACTCCGGACACCGACAGCCGACGCGCGTCGCCGCCGTCGTACGACGCCCACGCGCCCTCGCCCGCGGACGCCCACCAGCGGCGGTTCAGTGCGGGAGCGCTCACCACGCCGACGACGGGCACGCCGTCCTTGAGAAGCGCAATCAGGCTGGCCCACACCGGAACGCCGCGGACGAAGTTCTTGGTGCCGTCGATCGGGTCGATCACCCACTGGCGGCCCTCGAACTTCGCGTCGCCGCCGAACTCCTCGCCGAGGACGGCGTCGGCGGGGCGCTCCGCCGCCAGCGTCGCGCGCACGGCCCGCTCCACCGCGAGATCCGCGTCCGACACGGGGGTCAGGTCCGGCTTGGAGTCGACCTTCAAGTCCAGTGCTCCGAACCGGGCGCGGGTGATGGCGTCGGCTTCGTCGGCGATGCGGCGGGCGAGGGTCAGATCGGCGGTGCGTGCAGTCACGACCGCACAGCCTACCGGCGCCTGCACGCGGTTGCCGACCGTGAGCCCACCCCACGTCGGCGATTGGGCTGGCAGCCCGCGTAGGCGGATCTGGATACAGAATCCGTCAGTAATGACGAATGCGAACTGTTGATTGCCGAACTATGGCGGATATGACACTCTTGTTCGCGAATCGTGGCGGAAGCCACAGAATCCGCGTCGAAGGGACGGTCACATGTCGCTCAGCTCCACCGCACGGGGCGTGATCCAGGACATCGAGCGGCTCGAGGGGGCCTACATCGGCGGGCAGCTCGTGTCGTTCGACGGTGTCGAACGCATCCCGGTCATCTCGCCGCGGGACGGCCGGCCGATCGGGGACCTGCATGCGGCTGACGAGACTCAGGTGGATCTCGCGGTCCATGTCGCCGAACGGCCTTCCGTATGTCGGGCTGGGCCACCGCCCCGGCCCGTGAGCGCGGCGACGTCCTGAAGAAGTGGGCGCTGCTCATCGGTGAGAACGCCCAGGAGCTGGCCACCATGATCTCGCTCGAGATGGGCAAGCCGGTGTCCCAGGCGCTGAACGTGGAACTCGCGGCAGTCGAGAAGTGCATCAGGTGGTACGGCGAGCTCGCGGACAAGGTGTCCGACAAGCTGATCGCACATGAGCAGTCGGTGCTGGCGTACTCCGTCGAGGCCCCGGCAGGTGTGGTGGCGGCCGTGGTGCCGTGGAACTTCCCACTCACCATGACGGCCTGGAAACTCGCTCCCGCGCTCCTCGCCGGTAACTCGGTGGTGGTGAAGCCGTCGGAGCAGACCCCCTTCTCGGCGCTGCGCCTGGCGGAGCTGGCCGGACAGGCAGGGCTGCCGGCCGGAGTGCTGAACGTGGTGAACGGCCTCGGCCGGGTTGCCGGTCAGGCGCTGGGTCGACACCCCGACGTCGACGTCCTGACGTTCACCGGCTCTCCCGTCACCGGCCGCGCCTTCATGAAGTACAGCGCGGAGTCGAACGGCAAGCGGGTGTGGCCGGAGCTCGGCGGGAAGTCCGCGACGATCGCCCTGCCCGACGCCGACATCCGGGCCGCGGCCGCCAGTGCCGCCGAGAACGCCTTCTTCAACCAGGGCCAGATGTGCAGCGCCTCGTCCCGGCTGATCGTGTTCGAGGAGAACGCCGACGAGGCGGTGGCCGCAGCCTGCGAGGTCGCGGCGGCGCTGCAGCCGGCGGATCCGCTCGACGCAGGCACCGCGTTCGGCGCCGTCGTCAGCGAGGCGGCGGTGATCGGGATCGAGGCGAAGGTCGCGGACGCGCTCGAACAGGGAGCCGCGCTCGTCGCCGGCAGTCCGCGGCGCACCGTCGTCGACGGTTTCGAGGGCGGCTCGTACTTCGCGCCCGTCGTTCTCGATCACGTCGACCCGGAATCGCGGATCGCGCAGGAAGAGGTGTTCGGACCAGTCCTGTCGATCATCCGCGTCGGCAGCGAGGCGGAGGCGATCCGCGTCGCCAACGACACGCGCTACGGGCTCGCCGCGTCGGTCTGGGGCCGCGACGTCGCCGCCATCCACCGGGTGACGCGGGCCGTGAAGGCCGGAGTCATCTGGGTGAACTGCTACGAGGAGGGCGACATGCGTCTGCCGTTCGGTGGCGTGAAGGAGAGCGGCTTCGGGCGCGACAAGGGTGCCGACGCGCTGCACAAGTACACCGACACCACGGCCGTCTGGATGAAGCTCGATGACTGACCGTCCCCTGATCGCCCTCACGACGTGGCGGCGCGATCTCCCCACATACCTCGGCGAGCGCACGGACCTGTTCACGGTCGGCACCGAGTACGTTCGATTCTTCTCCGCCCACGGTCTCTCCGTGATCCTCGTCCCCGAATGCACCGGCGACGAGGCGACCGCGCTGCTGTCGCACGTCAGCGGATTGGTCCTGTCCGGGGGAGAGGACGTGGGCGCATGGATCGCCCGCGGCGAGAACGCGGACGCTCCGCCCGACGCCACCACCCGGGACGTCACCGAGCGGGCGCTCGTCGTGGCCGCACGGGAGATGGGGCTGCCCGTCTTCGGTATCTGCCGAGGCATGCAACTGCTCGCGGCCCTCCACGGCAGCCGGGTGGTCGAGCCTGCCCGCCGCACGTGAACTGCACTCGTACGGACTCGAACCCGAGGTCCAACTCGGCTACCGGCACGAGATCGAATTCGCGGCGTCCACCGCAGGCACCCAGGTGGCATCGAGGATCGACGTCAATTCGATTCACCAGCAGGCGATCTCGCACTGCCCCGAGGGTTTCGCGGTGACGGCGAGGGCGGCGGACGGGACCATCGAAGCGATCGAATCGACCACCGACTGGTACGCCGCGGGTGTGCAGTGGCACCCCGAGAAGATGTGCGGCGCCGACGAGTTCGCCGAACAGGAACAGTTCGTCGCGCCGTTCGTCGACGCCGTCGAGAACTACCGACACACCACCCGCTGACGCAACGCCGAAGTTTGCGCCGAACAGAAAGAGGAACCCCGTGTCCGAGCAGAAGCTTTCTTCGAATACGAGAACGGCCCGCGTGCCATCGCCACCATGCATCTCGACCTGGCACCGAAGACGTGCGAAGCGTTGTGGGGTGCACTGGTGAAGCCCGTGACCGTCGATGCGATGCACGCGATGTACGCCGGCCCGGAGGTGATGTCCGGTCTCCCCGAAGAGGCGCAGAACTTCGATCCCGAGGCCATCCCGTTCGAGAACCAGCAGGTCATCCCCGGCGTCGGTGACGTGCTCTGGTACTACCAGCGTCCGATGCAGATGGGCGGCCTGCCGTTCGAGTGGTACGAGGTCGGCGTCTGCTACGCCCCCGGCGTGCGCACGTTCGGCCCGCTGGGATCGACCCCGTCAACGTGTTCGCCACTGTGACCGAGGGGCTCGCCGACTTCGCGAAGGCCTCCGCCGACATCCGGATCACCGGTCTGAAGAAGCTCACCATCGGCCGCGTCGAGTAGCGCAGCCGCACCACGAAATCGGGACCCTGCCCGCCGCCGACGTTGCCGGTGGGCAGGGTCCCTTTTCGCGTGTGCGGACCTCGCGCGCCCGCTGGGCGGTGGTACTCGCGGCGGCACACGCAGAAGCGCCGCACCACATGTCGTGTGGTGCGGCGCCGGGATGTGTGCGGGCGGTCGTCGAGGTCAGGCCACGACGTCGTCGACGGACAGCGGGCCGCGTCGAACAGCCTTGAGGACGACGCGCGATTCTGCGATCTCCACGGTCGGCAGGGAGCCGATGACGCCGTTCTGGAAGTCGAACAGCGCTTCTTCGTCCATGAACAGGCCGTCGACCAGCAGACCGGCGTGCCCGGTGAGCGCCGCGCAGTAGCGGACGGACGGGTGTGTGGCCAGGAAGTTGCCGATGCTCTCGATGTCGCCGTTGCGGATGTGCAGCCACAGCATGGCCTCGACCTTGTAGCCGAAGAACGCCGGCGCCACCTCGGTCCGGACCCGGAGCACTCCGACACCGAACAGCGTGTCGAGGCGGCGTCGAACGGTCTGCGCGTTGATGCCGGCCTCCTGGGCGAGCACCGAAATGGTTGCTCGCCCGTCGTGGCTCAGTTGGTCGATCAGGTTCTGGTCCACGGAATCGAGAACCACCGGCGTGGAACTGGTCGACGGCGCGTGCCAAGGCGCGGATGCGTGGAGGGCGTCGACCTGTTCGGCGGGAGCACCCCGGCGTGCCAGTCCAGACCCATGCGGTACGACCGCAGGACGGTACTCACCTCGAACGACCGCACGCCGGGAATCGCCGGAAGTGTCTGCAGCAACAGCATCTGGTGCGCCTCGGCGTTCTCCACGAGAACGAGGGCGACGATGTCGCCGGATCCCTCGAGGATCGACACCGACGAAGCGCCCGGAAGCGCGGCCACACCCCGGGCCACCTGGGCCACCTGGTCGATCTCGGTCCCGAGGCGTATCAGCACGCCGCGCGCGTGGAGCAGCTTGTTCGCGTCGACGAACGTGGACACGCGCACGCATCCCGTGTCGATCAGATGCTGGCCGCGGCGCATCACGGTCCGAGACGGGAGATCGATGACACGGCTGATCGCCTCCCACGAGGCGCGCCCGTTGACCTGCAGTGCACTCGCGATGAGCCGATCCGTGTCGTCCGTGTCATTGCCTTTCTGACTCATCGTCTACAGCCTTCACGTGAGAATGTGTGTGCGGGAAGAGAATTACAGATTGTAACTGCATGGTCATCGCTACTTCGGGAGGATCCGGCTGTTCTCGGCGCGCCACGACAACGTCACCGTGCTGTCCGGGTACACGATCGTGGAGGTCGGGCGACGACCCGAAGTTCCTGTCCCGCCGCGTCCAGGACGAGCAGCAACTCGCTGCCCGGAACACCCGTGACCTGACCACTGCGGTCAGGTGAGCGTCGCACCCTTCCGGTGCGTCCACCCGGATGTCCTCCTGCCGAATCATGAGCAGCGCTTCGCCGTCGAAGTCCTCCGGAGACGGCACGGTCTCGTCGCCCACCGAAGCCCGACTGCCGGAAACTCCGTTGACGGCGAGCAGGTTCGCCGCCCCCAGGAAGTCCGCTGCGAAACGCGTGCCGGGATTCCCGTACAGATCCTCGGGCGTGCCGGCCTGCTCGACGACGCCGCCGTGCATCAGCACGACCTGGTCCGACATGCTGAGCGCCTCGTCCTGGTCGTGCGTGACGAAGACGGTTGTCACGCCCAGACTCCGTTGCAGCGACACCAGTTCCACCTGCATGTCCTCCCGGAGGCGCGCATCGAGATTCGACAGCGGCTCGTCGAGCAGGATGAGTCGGGACCCCCGACGATCGCGCGGGCCAGTGCCACACGCTGTTGCTGGCCGCCGGACAGCTGCCGCGGCATGCGCGACGCCAGGTGATCCATCTGGACCTGCTCGAGTGCCCGCACCGCGAGGTCCCGCTGCGCGGCACGGTTTCCGTAGTCCTTGCCGCGCATCCGCAGTGGGAAGCGGACGTTCTCGAGCACACTCATGTGGGGGAGGAGTGCGTAGCTCTGGAACATCATGCTCAGCCGACGGTGTTCCGGCGCGAGGTCCGTGACGTCCTCGCCGCCCACCGAGATCGTTCCCGAGTCGACGGTTTCGAGGCCGGCGATGCAGCGCAGCAGTGTCGACTTGCCGCATCCACTGGATCCCAGCAGCGACACGAAGCTGCCCGACTTCGCGTGGATGTCGACGCCCTTGAGCACCTTCACATCCCCGAATGTCTTGTGAACGGCGGCGATGGTGAGATCGGCCATTAGCTGAAGACCTTTCCGAGACCGACGATCTTCTCGATCGCCAGGATTGCTATCGCAGTGAGTGCCATCGACAGCGTCGAGACGGCCGCAACCGTCGGCGAGGCGCTGAATTCGAGCTGCCCGTAGATGGCGAGGGGGAGGGTTTGGAGCTGCGGGGTGCGCAGGAACAGCGCGATGACCGCGTCGTCGAAGGAGACGATGAAGGCCAGGAACGCGCCGGCGATGATTCCGGGGCGGCACATCGGCAGCAGCACGTGCCAATAACGTTGCCACCAGCTGGCTCCCATCACCCGGACGGCCTCTTCGGTGAAGACGTCCGACCGGGCGATCACGCCGAGAACTGTTCGGACCACGTACGGGACGGTGATGACGACGTGCGCGAGCATCAGGATCCACGGGGAGGATCCACCCAGCAGCTGGGACACCGTCTGGAGGATGCCGATCGCGAAGATGATGCTCGGCATGGTCAAGGGGAGAGCGCGAACGATTGCAGCGCACCCGAACCGGGGACCTTGTGCCGGGCGATGCCGATGGCGAACAGCGTCCCGATCGCGGCCGAACCCACCGCGGTGATCAGTGCGATCTGAAGGCTGAACAGGAACGGATACGTATAGGTGGTGTCGGCCAGAGCGTCAGCGAACCACTCGAAGCTGAGGCCTTCGGGTGGGAAGGCGAGGAACTGGTCGGCGTTGAACGCGGCTCCCACCACCACCGCGAGCGGTGCCAGCATGAACAGCGCGATCAGGACGAGGAACACCTTGCCGGCGATCCTCAGCGCAAGCGGAGTCGATCGGACCACTATTTCATCCTCGCGTTCGCAATTCGATTGGTCGCCGCGATCGTGATGACGACGACCGCCAGGATCAGCACCGCCTGCGTCGCGGCGAACGGGATGTCGTTGCTGACCGTCGCGTCGTGGTAGATGAACCCGGCGATGACCGGAAGTTGGGCTCCTCCAATGAGGTTCGGGGTGATGAAGGAGCTGATCGACAGCGCGAAGCACAGCGTCGCGCCGGAAACGATGCCCGGCAGGGCCAGTGGAAGCACCACGTGCCGGAAGGTGCCGAGGAAGCTCGCGCCCATGGTTCGCGACGCCTCCCGCAGCCGCCCGTCGATCCCGTTGATGACACCGAGAACGGAGAGGACCGCGAACGGCACCAGGACCTGAACCATCGCGATGTTGACACCGAGTTCGGTTCCCAGCAGGCCCTGACGCGCCGGGCTCAGATCCAGGAAGCCCGGAATCTGTGCCAGCGGGCCGGACGGGCCCATGAGGATGACCCAGCCGAACGTGCGGATGACGACGCTGGTCATCAGCGGAAGGATCGTCGCGATCATCATGAACGCGCGTGCCTTCGCGGACAGTCCGGCCATGATGTACGCGAGCGGAACGGCGATCACGATCGAAGCGATCGTCTGGATGAACGCCATCCGCAGCGACCGCTCCGACGCGCCGAGGGAGACCGACGATCCGAAGAACCTGGCGAAGTTGTCGAGCGTGAACCCCGAGGAGTCCGTGGTGAAGCTCGCCAGAAGTGTTCTGGCAACCGGGATCACGAATGCGATCAGAAGCAGTGCAATCAGCGGCAGTACCAACAGCCAGGGTTCTACGGAGCGCCTCTTCATCGTGTGATCTGTTCCTGCCACTGCTTCTGCCACGCCGCGGCGTTACCGGTGATCTGCTCCGGATCGAAGCGGATCAGCTTGTCCAGCGTCGGACCGGCGAGGATCTTGGACTGCATGTCGGCGGGAACGACCGCCTTCGTGTTCACGGGCGAGTACGCCATGCCGGTGACGAACTTCTCCTGTGCTCCGGCGCTGAGTGCGTAGTCGATGAACTTCGTCGCGAGCTCGGTGTTGGAACGTCCGGCAACGAGGTTGGCCGTGATGAACGATCCGGTCGTCCCCTCCTTGGGGATGGCGAAGCCGACGGGCTGTCCCGCCTTGCGGAGCGTCTCCGCGTAGTCCTGCGAGTAGGGGCCACCCAGATGTCGCGTGCCGCGAAAGCCTGCTGCAGGTCGGAGGACGTCTTGGTGATGATGGCGTCACCGGCGCGGGTGGACTGGCCGATCGCGTCGATTCCGGGGGTGACGTTGTCGATCGTCCCGCCGCGGGTCTGGTTGGTCATCAGCATGCCGAGGGTGCCGTAGCTGTTCGACAGGTCGGTGAATGCCACGTGCTGTCGGTAGTCGGGGTTGAACGGGTCGTTCCACGATGTGGGCTCGCTGACCTTGTCGGTGCGGTAGAGCAGTCCCATCGGCGTGATCTGCACGACGGGTCCGCGCCCGCCGGCCAGCCCGGTGGTCGCCTGGCTGATCAGGTCGGGGGCGTTGGTGAGCGCGGCCGGGTCGATCGGAGCGAGGAGCCCGTCCTTCGCGGCGACCGTCTCCTGACCGCCGGAGAAGAAGACGACGTCCATCTGGGGGCTGGACTTCTGGGCCTGGAGCTGCGCGAGCGCGTCGGAGCTGTACAGCGTCACCTGCTTGACCGTGACGTTGTTCTCCTTCTCGAACGGCTTCACCACGGCCTCGGTGAAGTTCTTCTGCCACTCCCCACCGAACGTCGTGACGACGAGTTCGGTGCCGAAGCGGTCCCGGGCGAGCATGCCGACAGGGACGCGGCGGCGCCCACGGCGAGTGCGATTGCGGTGAGTGCAAGGCGACGTTTCATCTGACTTCCTGATGTGTTGGGGCGCCGGGACGAATCGGCGCGGCCGACGCGCGGCTCTGCGGGCGTGTGACCCGCGCCACGATGCTGTGTGAGTGTTGCATATTCGCCAGATTGACGCAATGGAGTGGATGATCCGGACAATCGTATTGATGATTGTCATCAACATTCGCCTTCAGGCGGGTCTGGCGTGAGTGTGAGCAGGCCCGGCTCGTCGACGCTTCCGGGACTGCGCCGGTACGGGATCGAGTGTGATCCTGGTCGCAGGGAAGGCATCGCGGCGGACCCGGTAGCCTGGAGAACTGTGCATCCTGATGTTTCCGCTGACCTCGCCGAGCTCGACACCACTCTGACCACGGTCGAGAAGGTCCTCGATATCGAGGAGCTGCGCCGCCGCATCGACGAACTCGAGCACCAGGCGTCCGATCCCGATCTGTGGAACGACCAGGAGCACGCGCAGAAGGTGACGAGCCAGCTGTCGCACGCGCAGGCCGAGCTTCGGCGCGTCGAGGAGCTGCGTTCGCGGCTCGACGACATGACGGTCCTGTACGAACTCGCCGAGGAGGAGGGCCCGGACGCGGTCGCCGACGTCCACGCCGAGCGTGCTGCCCTGCGCACCGACATCGAGGCGATGGAAGTCAAGACGATGCTCTCGGGCGAGTACGACGCGCGCGACGCGCTCGTCAACATCCGCGCCGGCGCCGGTGGCGTCGACGCCGCGGACTGGGCCGAGATGCTCATGCGCATGTACATCCGCTGGGCCGAGAAGCGCGGCTACGGCGTCGAGGTCTACGACACCTCCTACGCGGAAGAGGCCGGCATCAAGAGCGCCACCTTCGCGGTCAAAGCTCCTTACAGCTACGGCACCCTGTCGATCGAGATGGGCACGCACCGGCTGGTGCGCATCAGCCCGTTCGACAACCAGGGCCGCCGCCAGACCTCGTTCGCCGAGGTCGAGGTTCTGCCGGTCGTCGAGACCACCGACCACATCGACATCGACGAGAACGACGTCCGCGTCGACGTCTACCGCTCGTCCGGCCCGGGCGGACAGTCCGTCAACACGACGGACTCGGCGGTGCGCCTGACGCACATCCCCACCGGCATCGTCGTCACCTGTCAGAACGAGAAGTCGCAGCTGCAGAACAAGGTGTCCGCGATGCGGGTCCTGCAGGCCAAGCTGCTCGAGCGCAAGCGCCAGGAGGAGCGCGCCGAGATGGATGCGCTCAAGGGTGACGGCGGCAGCTCGTGGGGCAACCAGATGCGCTCGTACGTGCTGCACCCCTACCAGATGGTCAAGGATCTGCGCACCGAGTACGAGGTCAACAACCCGTCGGCGGTGCTCGACGGTGAGCTCGACGGATTCATCGAGGCCGGCATCCGCTGGCGGATGAGCGAAGCCCAGGAAGCCCAAGCCTAGGCCGTATGCAGACCACCGATCTCGCTGTGTCCTTCGCTCCGCTCGACCGCTTGCTCGACTGGCTGGGAACCACCGGCCTCCAGATCGCGCTGACGGTGCTCGGTGCGCTGATCCTCGCCCGCTTCGTCAGCTGGGGAGGCAGCCGCGTCACCTCACGCATCGACGACAACTATCAGCAGGGCGACGCGCTGGTCCGCTCCGAGGCCACCAAACACCGGCACTCGGTGGCGCAGGTCGTCACGTGGGTGGTCATCACGATCATCTACGTGATCGCCACGGTGCAGGTGCTCGGGCAGTTGGACATGCCGATCGGCAGTCTCGTCGCCCCGGCGACCGTGCTCGGTGCAGCGCTCGGTTTCGGCGCGCAGCGCGTCGTGCAGGACATCCTCGCCGGGTTCTTCATCATCACCGAACGGCAGTACGGCTTCGGTGACACCGTCCAGATCGCGGTGACCGGCTCGTCCAAGGAAGCCGAGGGCGTCATCGAGGACGTCACGCTGCGTGTGACCCGGATGCGGAACGCGGACGGAGAGGTCATCACGGTCCCGAACGGCCAGATCGTCAAGGCCGTCAACCTGTCGAAGGACTGGGCGCGGGCCGTGGTCGACGTACCGATCCCGGCGAGTGCGGACATCAACCACGTCAACGACATCCTGCATCGGGTCGGCGTCGACGCCTACGAGGACAAGGCGCTGCGTCCGCTGCTGCTCGACACGCCGACCGTGATGGGCGTCGAGAGCCTCGAGATGGATCAGGTGAGCGTCCGGATGGTCGCGCGGACGCTGCCGGGCAAGCAGTTCCAGGTGGGCCGCGCGCTGCGGGTCCGCGTCGTGACGGCCCTGCGCCGAGCAGGCATCACGGTGTCGGCCGAACTCGAGAACGACGCGGTGGAAGAGGGCGCCGAATGAGCCCGCAGGAGAAGATGTCCCAGCTGTGGCGGGCGGGTTCCCCGCAAGATGTTCGGCGGCAAGATGCGCACCACGACTGTCGTCATGTGCGTGCTGTGGTTGGCCCTGGCGATCCTCAACTCGTACCTGAACCCGCCGGAAAGTGCCAAGGCGAGCCCCCCGACCCGGTGCCGGCCGTGCAGACCGATCCATCCCCGAAGTTGCCGATGCCGAAGCAGGAATCGTCACAGACGTCGTCGAGCGTCACTGAGAAGTCAGAGGCGAGTACCTCGTCGAGCCAACCGTCGCAGTCGGAGACGACCCGTCAAGGCCAGCAGTCCGGGGCCACGACGACCACGTCGGGCGCCGCACACGACACCACGACACAGCAGGGGACACCGGGACAGTCGACGACCACGACGGAGTCCGCGAAGAAGACGCAGGAATCGGCGGCGACCACCGCGGGCGCGGAGGCCAGCACCGTTCCGAGCCCGGCGGGCTGACGTCACCGGGCGGCGCGCGTCGTTGCCCTAGATCACCGTTAGATAACGGCTAGACTGACTTCTCGTGATCAGCGTCAAGGATGTCTCGAAGTTCTACAAGGCCTCCACTCGACCGGCCTTGGACAAGGTGAACGTCGAGATCGACAAGGGTGAGTTCGTGTTCCTGATCGGGCCGTCGGGCTCGGGCAAGAGCACGTTCATGCAGCTCCTGCTCAAGGAGGAGACGCCGACCTCCGGGGACATCCACGTCGCGGACTTCCACGTCAACAAGCTGTCCGGTCGGCGCGTGCCGAAGCTGCGGCAGAGCGTCGGCTACGTGTTCCAGGACTTCCGGCTGCTGCCGAACAAGACGGTGTCGCAGAACGTCGCGTTCGCGCTCGAGGTGATCGGCAAGTCCCGGTCGGTGATCGAGCGCACGGTGCCGGAGGTGCTCGAGCTGGTCGGTCTGTCCGGCAAGGCCGACCGCATGCCCAACGAGCTTTCGGGCGGTGAGCAGCAGCGTGTGGCGATCGCCCGCGCGTTCGTGAACCGTCCGCTGGTCCTGCTCGCCGACGAGCCGACCGGCAACCTCGACCCGGACACCAGCGCCGACATCATGCTGTTGCTCGAGCGGATCGACCGCACCGGCACCACCGTGCTCATGGCGACCCACGATCATCACATCGTCGACTCGATGCGCCGGCGCGTCGTCGAACTCGACCTCGGTCGGGTGGTGCGCGACGAAGCGCGAGGCGTGTACGCCGTCGGCCGCTAGGCCCCGGCACACGTCAGCCCACACCGCGCCAGACATCCGCCATCGAACAGACGACACAAGGACTGCGATTCTCCGATGCGTGCCAGCTTCATCTTCAGCGAGGTCCTGACCGGCCTGCGCCGCAACATCACGATGACCATCGCGATGATCCTCACGACCGCGATCTCGCTGGGACTGTTCGGCGGTGGCCTGCTGGTCGTGCAGATGGCCGACAAGACACAGCAGATCTTCCTGGATCGTGTGGAGGTGCAGCTGTTCCTCACCGAGGACATCTCCGCGTCCGACCCGAACTGCGTGCAGGACATCTGCCGCGGCCTGCGCAACGACCTGGAGAACACCGACTCGGTGGTCTCGGTGCAGTACCTCAACCGCGACGACGCCGTGGCGGACGCCACCGACCGAGTGTTCAAGGACCAGCCCGAGCTGGCGTCGCTGGTGAGCCCGGAGAGCTTCCCGGCGTCGTTCAAGATCAAGCTCAGCGATCCCGAGCGGTTCGGTGTCATCAACGCCGAGTTCGGTCACCGGCCGGGCATCGACAGCATCCTCAATCAGCGCGAGCTGGTCGATCGGCTGTTCAGCGTGCTCGGCGGCATCCGCAACGCGGCGTTCGCGATCGCGATCGTGCAGGCGATCGCCGCGATCTTCCTGATCGCCAACATGGTTCAGGTGGCCGCGCTCACCCGCCGCACCGAGGTCGGGATCATGCGTCTGGTCGGTGCCACCCGCTGGTACACGCAGCTGCCGTTCCTGCTCGAGGCCGTCGTCGCGTCGTTGATCGGAGCGGCGCTCGCCATCGTGGGCCTGTTCACCGCGAAGAACCTGTTCATCGATGACGTCCTCGCCGACATCTACGACGCGAACATCGTGGCCCGGATCTCCAACAGCGACGTGCTGCTCGTCTCGCCGTTCATCGCGATCGTGGGCGCCGGCATGGCCGCGGTCACCGCGTACATCGCCCTGCGCCTGTACGTGCGGGACTGACCGCGACGCTGCGGGAAAATCGGGTTGCCGCGGCCCCTATGCTGGTAGTCGTACCAACCCAGGTCACAGTGGAACTGACGGCGGATCGAGGACAGTGAGGGCCCGCACGTGAAAGAGAAGGGCCGCAAGGTCATCGCGACCAATCGCAAGGCGCGACACAACTACACCATCATCGACACCTACGAGGCCGGCGTCGCGCTGCTCGGCACCGAGGTGAAGAGCCTGCGCGAGGGCAAGGCGTCGCTGGTCGACGCGTTCGCGACCGTCGACGACGGCGAGGTGTGGCTGCGCGGACTGCACATCCCCGAGTACGCGCGGGGCACGTGGACCAACCACGCGCCGCGTCGCACTCGCAAGCTGCTGCTGCACAAGCGCGAGATCGAGCACCTCGTCGGCAAGACCCGCGAGGGCAACCAGACGCTGGTGCCGCTGTCGATGTACTTCTCCGACGGCAAGGTCAAGGTCGAACTCGCCCTCGCGAAGGGCGAGCAGGACTACGACAAGCGACAGGATCTGGCCCGACGCACGGCCGAGCGTGAGGTCACCCGCGAACTTGGACGCCGCGTGAAGGGCATGCGCTGACCCCAGTGCTTCTCGCGCTCGTGGCCGCGGTCGGCTACGGCGTCAGCGACTTCGTCGGTGGGGTGGCTTCCCGTCGCGTCGCCGCACTGCGGGTGGTGATCGTCTCCTACCCGCTCTCGCTCCTGTTGGTCCTCGCGCTGGCCCCGTTCGTCGGGGGCGAGGTCACCACCGAGGCGTTGTTGTGGGGCGCCGCGTCCGGTGTCGGGTCGGGTCTCGCGGTGTGGTGGTTCTACCTGGCCCTCGCGTCCGGTCCGATGGCGGTCGTCTCGCCGCTGACGGCGGTACTCGTCGCGGGTCTGCCGGCGATCGTCGGCATCCTCCTCGGGGAGCGGCCCGGGGCCGTCGCGTATCTCGGGATCGTCGTCGCGCTCGTCGCGGTCGTACTGGTCTCCCGGGAGTCGCCGGACGAGGTGGCCGGTGAGGTCGCCGGCGGCCGCGAGTTGCGGTTCACCCGCACGGTCGCGTGGCTCACCGTCGGCTCGGGCGTGGCGTTCGCGTTCGCCTTCGTCGGCCTGCACGAGATCCCCGACGGAACCGGGCTGTGGCCGCTCGCCGCGGCCCGCGCCACGGCGACGGTCGTCGTGTGGGTGGTCGCGCTGGCGTCGCGGCAGTTCCGCCCGCCGCACGGCGAGGTCCTGCGCCTGACGGTCTACATTGCGGTGCTCGACGTGGTCGCGAACGCCGCGATGATGTACGCGTTCCAGGGTGGTCTGCTGTCGCTGGTGAGCGTCATCGGCTCGCTGTATCCGCCGCCACGGTGCTGCTGGCGATGGTGATGCTCGGCGAACGGGTCAGCCGGATCCAGCAGGCAGGCATGCTGTTGGCGCTTGCGTCGGTTGCGATGATCGCGGTGGCCGCCGCGTAAGGGAAGATGCGGCGGCCACCGCCGCTCTACTTCGCGACCCGCTCCCACATCTGCAGGTATGCCTCCGGGCCGCGGGACATGTCGTCCATGAGCTGTTGCCCGTCGTCGCCGGCGAACTTGCGCATGCCCTCGAGCCAGTCCGGGATCATCCCGTACTGCGCCAGGCCGTCAGTGTTGAAGTCGAACACCCGGGTGCCGGCGCGTTGCCGGTCCATCACGGTGCCGCCGTCGAACGTCGTGTACGGGTAGTCGACGAGATGACCGCCGTCCTTGGGCGGCGCCGGCTGGGCGCCGAAGCCGTTGGTGTCGGCGCCGTATCCGTAGCCGAAGTAGTAGTCCTGATCCCGATTCTTGCGGGCGTCGCGCCACTCGCCCACGAAGTTCTCGGTGTCCGCGTACGACGCGACGAAGCCGCCGAGCTTGTAGATGCGGGCGTAGTTCGACGGGTCGGTCCAGCTGTGGCTCGACACGACACCCGAGTAGTGCGCGTCCTCGAGGATCTTCAGCGCCGAGTCGGCGGTCTTGACACCCATGTGGTCGATGTCGAGGATCATCCCGCGCTGCATCAGCCCACGGACCGCGTGCTCGCCGAGCGGGGTCAGGTCGCGGGCGTTGCACACGTCTCCCGGCGGGTAGACCGGGAGCGTGACACCCGGCGGCAGCGACTTCGCCAGTTCCGCGGTGCCCTCGTCGACATTGCCGATCGGATTGTCGGCGGCGACGCCGGTGCACGGCTCGACCTTCCAGAACTCGCCGGTGCCCAGGAAGTTGCCGATGTTGACGGCGGTCCCGTCAGGCCCTGGTCGAAGCGGACACCGCCGAGGGCGTTGTCGAACTTGTGCGTCAGGATCACCTGTCGTACACCCATCGAGTACAGCTCGTCGAGTCCGGCGTCGATGTCCTGCTCGGTGCACCGGGGTGCGCCGTTGCGCACGCCGCAGCCGAACGGCTCGGAGATCTCCACACCGAGCGTCACCGCGAGCTTGCCCGACGCGGCCACCCGCCGCGCGTCCGCGGGGGAGTCGACGATCCGGAACCAGCCGCGGCCGGGTCCGCCGTACTGCGCGTCGACGTAGTCCTGGATCTCGTGCGCCTGCCGGGCCTCGATCCGGATGGTCTCCGTCTCGTCGCACGGGTTGCTGCGGAGCGGATACAGCTCGCACAGCACGCGGTTGGACACCAGCAGGTTGGTGAAGATGCGCAGCCCGCCGCGCCACGCCCGCTCGACCCAGCGGTAGTACGTCTGCTCGTGGGTCATCGAGTCGTACGCCGGCACGTCGGCGAAGCTGGGCCACATCGTGGTGTCGTGCGTCTCGAACGGGTCGCCGTGCGAGAGGACGTTCTCGAGCAGCGCGGGCATGCCGTCGGGCTTGTGGTCCGGGCAGTCTTGCAGTGCGTCGGCGATCCCGAGCGGGGAGTACGGCTTGCCACAGCGGATCTCACCGCCGATGAACTCGTTGGCGTTCATGTGGACGTGCGCGTCGATGAAGCCCCGTACCTCGCCGGACGGCGTCGCCCCGACGGGTGTGCCGGTGGCGTTCACCTCGGCCTCCGGGAAGTCGGCGCAGCCGTCGGCGGCGGTCAGCCGGAACCGTCCGGCGTCCGGATCGGTACCCGGATCGGTGACCGTGAGGCGTCCGTCGGGACGGTTCACGCTCAGCTGCTTTCCGGTCACGGTGCCCGTCGCCGTGTAGACGCCGTCGGTGAACGTGAGCATCCAGTCGGTCGCGGGTGTCGCCTGCGGTGACGCGGTCACCTTGCCGGGATCTCCCGAGATCAGTGTGGAGTCGTTGCCGTACAGGAGGAATCGGCCGAGCTGCGCCGCCTGCATCCGGAACCGGGTGGCCGCCGCGGCGTCCACTCCGGTGCGGAAGCCGTCGCCGTCACGAGCGACGAACCCCGGTGCGACGTTGGAAGTCAGCGTGTAGCAGCCGCCGGCGAGACCGTAGACGGGATCGGCGGGTGGCCCGGATCGGTGGGATCCGGAGAGAGGGCGCCGACACCGCGCTCGCGGTCGCGGCGACCGCGAGGGTCAGCGTGGCGCCGAGTAGCGCCATTGCCCGTCGTCGAACGGATCGGGATGCACGGCTCATCGGCGACCATCTCCTGAGGGAGCGCGAACGTCATTGTCTGGCGGCAGGCTATGACAATTTGGACGCCCGTCCAGGTATTTTGGCGCACGAGTCTCGAGGTGTGGACATATACGACTCCGGTGCCGGCGTAGACGCTGGTCGTGGGGTCAGCAGTTGGTCGGCGCGGGCACCCCGGCGAACCGATCCTTCAGATACAGGAAGGCCTCGGGCAGGCCCACCACCGCGTTCGTCATGTGCTCGGCAATGGGGTAGCCGCGGAACATGAGGGTCGCGCCGGCCTTGCAATACCGGTCCGCGGTCGCCGCGACCGATCGGTACGGCGTCAGCTCGTCGGTGGTGCCCTGCCACATGAAGACCGGCGCGGTCGGGACACCGGGGAAGTCGATCAGGCTGTTCTCGCGCATCACGGCGCGGATGCTCGCGTCCAGCAGCAGGCTCGTCGAGTTGGCGACCTCGGTGACGCTGTGCACCAGGCCCTTCGCGATGATCACGGTCCGGCACTCGTCCTTGAGCTCCTCGCGCAGCGCCAGGCCGGCCGGGCTGAGCTGCGAGCCCACCGGGAGTCGATCGGGGTACTCGCGCTCGAGTCCCATCGCCGCCGCGAATCCGAGGCCGAAGCCGGGATGCCGATCCGCGAGTCCGAGCCCGACGGCCATCTCTTCGATGTCGGCCGGGACGCCGCCCTGCGCGACGCCGACGAGTTTCACGTCGGGCGCGTACGTGGGGTTCAGGGCCGCCGCCCACGCGGTGGCCATGCCGCCGCCCGAGTAGCCGGCCAGTGCGACGGGGCTGCCCGACAGCCGCAGTTCCGGCAGGCGCTTGACCGCGCGGACGCCGTCGAGCGTGATCATCCCGCCCAGCTTCGCTGCGCCGTACGCGCTGTTGGGGCCGAGGTGGTCCGGGATCGCGACCGCCCATCCTTGCGCGAGGGCGAGCGGCAGCCCGAAGACGTCCTTGATCTCGCCAGTGAACAGGGCCGCCGACGGGGCGCATCGCATGCCGAGCGAATTGACGATCGCCTGGTACGACAGCACCGGCATGTCGGACGGTGCGCCCACGGGCTTGATGACCGTCGTGACTGCCGGGATCGGGTCACCGGCCGAATTGGTGGATCGGTACTTGATCTGCCACACCTCGTTCCCGGGCGCCAGCCACGTGTCGGCGCGACGGACCGCGAGCACGTCGCCGGGTGCCTTCGACGTGATGTCCGGGGGCGCGGCGTAGAACGGGTCCGGCAACGGCGTCGGGTACGCGGGTGACGCGGTTGCCGCGGGCGCCGCGACTGTTCCGGGCAGTACGGTGGCGACGGCCAGCGCGGCCATGGTCATGAATCGACGCGCCAGCGACGTCATACGCGTTCCCCCAGGGATGATAGTGATGAAGGTCACCGAGTGGTGAGTCTCGCGGCAGGACCCTAATAGAACGTTCGGTCGATGGGAAATGCGCAGATCGGCGGCCCACTCGAGCGCCGGCACAGTCGCGGGGCGGGTCGGCGCAAATAATCGGGATGATTCGAACGTGCTCGCGGGTTACAGTAGGTAGCCCCACGAGAGACGTGGGGACGTACGGGGCTGAACGGTTTCGACTGCGTACGTTGAGTTAGGGGAAGCGTGTCGGTGCAGGCAAGAGACCACCGTGAGCGTCGCTGCAAACCAATAAGCGCCGATTCCAATCAGCGCGACTACGCCCTCGCTGCCTAAGTAGCGACTGCGCGTCTGTCAGCCCGGGTTCGCCCTCGACCCGGATCCTGGCATCAGCTAGAGGGCTCTACCGTTCCACTCGGTCGCGGAGTGGGTCGGGACAACCAACAGCGACTGGGATCGTCATCACGGCTTGTTCGCGAGACCGGGAGATCCAAGTAGAGACATAGCGAACTGCACACGGAGAAGCCCTGACAAAGCGGCGGAGGACCCGGGTTCGATTCCCGGCAGCTCCACCAAGGGGCCTGATCGGAGAGTGTTTCCACGCTCTCGGATCAGGCCCTTTTGCTGTCCGGGTATCGGAATCCACGTGATCCGCGTTGCGGCGCCGCCGCGCGTGCCATGATCGTTCGCGTTCGAATCCGGTGGGGGAAACTGCCGGAGCTGTCGGTTGTGCATGGGGTTGCGGCGCGTCCCGACAGGGGCGGGTCGTCACAGGGAGGGATGCTGCGATGACGGATGTGCAAGAAACCACGAACGAGCGACGGGCGGGGACCTCGACGGGCTCTCGGGTGGACGGGTTGCGCTCTCGGACGGGCGCTACGCGTGGGAAGTCCCGGTCTCGACGGTGTCGAGTTTCGATGAGGTCGTCACTGCGGTTGCAGCCCAAGTGTTTCCGAACGCCCAGGTCACCGCGGTCAGGACGCATGCCGACCTCCCGACGACCGGTTCACTCAACGTGAGTGTGCGGCCGCACCTCGGTGGGGCCTCGGTTCAGATTCACTGCCGCGATCATCTGGCGACGTCACCGGTCGTCAATCCGGCGGGCTTCGCGCTGCTGTTCGAGGCCGTCGTGTCGTCCGGTGAGGCGATCCCGGAATCGGCCCCCGCGGCGTCGACGCCGGCCCGACCGGTGACACGGACCGAGGCGCGTCCTGAATCCGTGGGCGCCACGGTCGAGCGCAACGGCCCAGATGTGCCGCCGCGTGATGCGGCCGAGCGTCTGACGTTCGCGACGTGGGCGGTGGTGACCGGTAAGTCGGCGAAGAGCATTTTCGCGACGCTGCCGATCCTCGACGACGCGACCGCCGAGAAGATGGCGGCGCGGCTGACCGAGCGTGCGGGCGGTGAGATCACCGTCGACGACGTGCTGGACGCGGAGACGATCGAGCAGCTGTCCGAGACGGTGCGTCAGCATCTCGAAGGACGGTCTGAAGATCGACGGTCTGGTGCGGACGCTGCGTCCGCGGGCCGAGGGTTCGGATGCGGTGCCGGTGTTCGTGTTCCATCCGGCGGGTGGTTCGACGGTGGCGTACGAGCCGTTGCTCAAGCGTCTGCCCGCGCACACCCCGATGTACGGCCTCGAGCGGGTCGAGGGTCCGCTGAAGGACCGGGCGGCGGCGTATGCGCCGATCCTGCGCGAGATCCAGGGCGACGGCCCGTACGTGCTGGCGGGCTGGTCCTTCGGCGGCGCGCTGGCATACGCGGTGGCGAAACAACTCCGGCGGGAGGGCGCAGACGTCCGGGTCGTCGGCCTGATCGACACCGTCATGCCCGGCGAGAAGGTCGAGGACACCCCGGACGAGATTCGGAGGCGGTGGCAGCGCTACGCGGCGTTCGCGAAGAAGACGTACAACCTCGACGCGCCCTTGCCGTACGACAGGCTGGCGGCGGCCGGTAGCGACGAGGAGCAGATCGGGATCCTGATGGAGCTGCTCGAGCTGAGCGGTACCAAGATCCCCGGCGGCATCGTCGAGCACCAGCGCACGTCGTGGCTCGACAACCGGGCGATCCCGACCACGGACCTCGAGACCTACGACGGCGACGTCGTGCTCTACATGGCGGACAGGTATCTGGACGACCAGATCGCGCTCGAGCCCGCATTCGCGACTCGACAGCCGGACGGCGGTTGGGGCGAGGCGGTGGAAAACCTGGAGATCGTCCGTATCGGATGCGATCACATCCAGATCGTCGACGAACCCTATGTGGCCAGGGTGGGGCACACTTGAGTGAAAAGTTGGCCGCCATCGACGGTGCGGTGCAACGGGTCTGAACCTGTCGAGTCGAAGGGAGACTGCAGTGCAGGTCGTGGAGCGGACGGCGGCGACGATCGTCGGCATCGAGGTCGTCGCGCCGTACGCCGAGCTCGCCGTCGTGGTGCCGCAGGCGTGGGCGCGCGTCTTCGCCCGTCGCCGCGATCTGCTGACCAGTCCCGACGACGTGTTCGTGGAGTTCAGCACGGACCTGGGTGGCGGCGACTACCGCGAGGTCCTCGGTGTCGTCGTCGACTCGGTGCCGGCGTCGCTGCCGGAGGGCTGGAGCATCGCGAAGGCGCCGGGCGGCCGATACCTGCACCATCGGCACCTCGGTGACGAGTCCACGATCGCCGACACCTTCGGTGCGATGTACCGCTGGGCCGAGGTGAACGAGCTGCGGGCCGGCGCGCACAAGCTCGACGTGGGATACCGTCCCGACCGCGCGGCGGCCCACGACCTCTACCTCGGTCTGGGCTAGCGGTCGGTACCGGTTGCCGGCCCCATCCGGTCGTGGTCGGCGAGCGCGCGCTGCATGATGACGGTGTCGATCGACGTCGCGTTCTTGTATCCGACGCCGTTGAGTCGGCCCGCTACCTCGAAGCGTCGGCTCCGGTGGAGGTGGAACGAACTCGATTCGGGAGCACCGGTTTCGGACGTCAGCACCGCGATCACCTCACGGATCCCGATGCGGGCGCACTCGTCGAGCGTGCGGTCGAGCAGTGCGCCGCCGATCCGTCGTCCGGTGGCCCACGGCGCCAGGTAGATCGACTCCTCGACGCAGTACCGGTAGGCCGACCGCGTCTTCCACGGCGCGCAGTACGCGTACCCGGCGATGCGCCCGTCCGTCTCGGCGACGAGGAAGGGAAGTCCGCGCTCGGCCAGTGACCAGTAACGATTGCTCCACGCCGCGCTGTCCGGCGGTGTCTCGTCCAGTGTCACGGTGGTGGCGTCGACGTAGTGCCCGTAGATCGACGCGATGTCGACAAGGTCGGCGGGCCAGGCGGGACGCACGGTGGCTTCCGGCATGACTACCTCGCAGTTCTTCTATAGAGGTTGAATTGCGACTACTATAGAACATATGAATCTGGAGGCTCTCGGCGATCGCGTGCAACAGGCCCGGCGCGCGGCGGATCTGACCCTGGCCGAGGCGGCCGTCCGCTCGGACGTGAGCGTGAGCATGATCTCAGCGATCGAGCGCGGGGCCAAGGCGCCCACCGTCGTCGTCCTCGACCGGATCGCTCGCGGTCTGGGCGTGGATCTGGCCGCACTGATCACCGGTGACGAGCGGGACCGCACCGTTCTTCGGCGCTCGGCCGACCACGACGTCGCGGAGGAGGACGGTGGCTGGACCCGGCGTGTCGTGACGCCGGTGGTTCCGGGCGTGAACTTCGAATGGATGGAGATCGTGCTGCCGGCCGGCTGTGATGCCGGCGAGTTCCCCGCGTATGTGCCGAACTCGCACGAGTTCGTCCATGTCGTCGACGGCGAACTGACCGTCGGCGTGGGGGAGCGGTCGTGGACGCTCGGCGCGGGTGACACGTTGTACTTCGAGGCGGACGTCGCACACCGCTTCACCAATGACGGACAATCGCCGTGCCGCTACTTCGTCGCTGCGATGATCATGCGTGCGAGGACGCCGGGGTCTCGTGGTCGGATGCGACCCGCACCCCCGGCGCGGTGACGGCGACGGACGGGAGCAACGTGATGGTGGAGGGGCGGGCGCTGCTGGTGGTGGCACTCGGCGGCGCGATCGGCGCGAGTACCCGCTTCCTGCTGTCCCAGCAGTTCCCCGCAATCTGGACGGTCGCGGTGATCAACATCGTCGGGTCGCTGCTCCTCGGCGTGCTCGCGGCGATGGTCGGCCCGGACCGGTTGCGGCGCCTCTTCCTCGGCGTCGGTGTCCTGGGCGGCTTCACGACCTTCTCCACGTTCGCCGTCGACGTCGTGCAGAACCCGGGGTCGGCCGTGCTGTACGTGTGCGCGACGCTGCTGCCCGCGCTGGTCGCGGCGCGCATCGGGATGGGCGTGGGCGAGTACCTGCACGCGCGTCGTCGGGGGAGACCGCGTGACCGTGCTGTGGGTTGCACTCGGCGGCGGCGTCGGAGCCTCGGTCCGCTACCTTGCGGGTCGTCATCTGCACTCGTACGGCAGCTTTCCCGTCCCGACGTTCGTGGTGAACGTGTTCGGCTGCCTGATCCTCGGGCTGCTCGCCGGGCGACGTTGCCGGCCACGGTGTTCGCGTTGCTGGGCACCGGCTTCTGCGGCGGCCTGACCACCTACTCGACGTTCGCGAACGAGGCCACCGGTCTCGTGCGGGTGCGTCGATCCGTCACATCGGTGACGTATGTCACCGCCAGTCTCGTCGTCGGTATCGGTTTCGCCTGGTTGGGGTTTCGGATCACCGGCTGAGCCCGATGAACCGGCCGGCAGCCTCCACCCCTGGCACGATGGAACGCAAGCAGTTCCAGCATGACGGAGGCGGAGGGGTCGATGGTGCACGAACGGGCGGGACAGGTGGCGATGCCGCAGGATCTGGAGGATCTGGCGCACCTGGTGTCCGCGTACTACACGCGCACGCCCGATCCGTCGGACCCGCGGCAGCAGGTGGTGTTCGGGACGTCCGGGCACCGCGGTTCGAGTCTCGACTCGGCGTTCAACGAGGCCCACATCCTCGCGACCACGCAGGCCATCGTCGAATACCGGGCCGCGCAGGGCATCACGGGCCCGCTGTTCCTCGGCCGCGACACGCACGCGCTGTCCGAGCCGGCCTGGGCAACGGCGCTCGAGGTGCTGGTCGCGAACGATGTTGCGGTGGTGATCGATTCGCGTGACCGGTACACACCCACGCCGGCGGTGAGTCATGCGATCCTGCGGCACAACGCCTCTGGGCCGAGCGGGCAGGCCGACGGCATCGTCGTCACGCCGTCCCACAACCCGCCGCGCGACGGGGGTTTCAAGTACAACCCGCCGCACGGCGGCCCCGCCGACAGTGACGCCACCACCGTCATCGCGGACCGGGCCAACGACCTGCTGCGGTCCGGGCCGTCCGGCATCGCGCGGGTGCCGCTGGTGCGCGCGCTCGAGGTTGCCGGCCGCTACGACTTCCTCGCCGCCTACGTCGACGACCTGCCCAGCGTGCTCGACCTCGACGCGATCCGTGCGTCCGGGCTGCGGATCGGCGCCGACCCGCTCGGCGGTGCGTCCGTCGACTACTGGGCGGCGATCGCCGAACGGCACCGCCTCGACCTCACCGTCGTCAACCCGCTCGTCGACGCGACGTGGCGGTTCATGACGCTCGACGGCGACGGCAAGATCCGCATGGACTGCTCGTCGCCGTACGCGATGGCGTCGCTCATCGCGGCCCGCGACAAGTTCGACCTCGCCACCGGCAACGACGCCGACGCCGACCGGCACGGCATCGTCACCCCCGACGGCGGCCTGATGAACCCGAATCACTACCTGGCCGTCGCGATCGACTACCTCTACACCTATCGCGCCGGATGGTCACCGTCGACGAAGGTCGGCAAGACCCTCGTCAGCTCGTCGATGATCGACCGCGTCGCCGGCGGCCTGGGCCGACCCGTGGTGGAGGTGCCGGTCGGGTTCAAGTGGTTCGTGCCGGGTCTGCTCGATGGCACCCTCGGTTTCGGTGGTGAGGAGAGCGCCGGTGCGGCGTTCCTGCGGCACGACGGCAGCGTGTGGACCACCGACAAGGACGGCATCCTGCTGGCGCTGCTGGCCGCCGAGATCACCGCGGTCACCGGGCAGAGTCCGTCGCAGCGGTACCGCGAGCTCACCCGGCAGCACGGGGATCCGGCGTACGCGCGGATCGACGCGCCGGCGACGCGCGAGCAGAAGGCCATCCTGTCGAAGCTCTCGCCCGAGCAGGTTACCGCCACCGAGCTGGCCGGCGAACCGGTCACCGCGACGCTGACGACGGCGCCCGGCAACGGCGCCGCGATCGGCGGGCTCAAGGTCGTCACCGAGAACGCGTGGTTCGCGGCGCGGCCGTCCGGCACCGAGGACGTCTACAAGATCTACGCCGAATCCTTCCGTGGCCCTGAGCATCTCGCCGAGGTTCAGGCCGCCGCGCAGGACGTCGTCTCCCGCGCACTGGGACTTGCCTGATTCGGTCCCGCGCGTCGCCGATACATTCGTCGGCGATGAGTAACTCGACTGACCCTGCGGTGACGACCGATACGAAACTGCCCAAGGAGATCTGGGTCCTGGTCGTGTCGGCGTTCATCGTCGCCGTCGGGTTCGGCATCGTCGCGCCCGCGCTGCCGCAGTTCGCGCGCAGCTTCGACGTCGGCTTCACCGCGGCCAGCGCCGTGATCAGTGCGTTCGCGCTCATGCGCCTGATCTTTGCGCCGATGAGCGGGACCCTCGTGCAGAAGCTGGGGAGCGGCCCACCTACCTGTCCGGACTGCTCATCACCGCGATGTCGACGGGCGCGTGTGCGTTCGCGCAGGACTACTGGCAGTTGCTGGTCTTCCGCGCGCTCGGCGGCATCGGGTCGACGATGTTCACCGTCTCGGCACTGGGCCTGCTGATCCGGATGTCGCCACCGGGCGGTCGGGGTCGGGTGTCCGGCGTGTATTCGGGGGCGTTCCTCATCGGCACCATCACCGGTCCGCTGTTCGGCGGCGCGCTCTCGCAGTTCGGGTTGCGGGTCCCGTTCGTGATCTACGCCGTCGCGCTGCTGGTGGCCGCGTCCGTCGTGTACTTCGCGCTGCGGAAGTCGCATCTCGCCGAGCCCGAGGCGGCGGGCGACGTTCGCACGATGACGCTGCGCGAGGGCTTGCGGTCATCGATGTTCCGGGCGTCGCTCGGCTCGAACCTCGTGACCGGCTGGGTGATCTTCGGCGTCCGGATTTCGCTCGTGCCGCTCTTCGTCGTCGAGGTCCTGGGCGGCGACGAGGCGACGGCGGCGATCGCGCTGACCGTGTTCGCGCTCGGCAACGCCGCGGTCCTGATGCGCTCCGGGCGCATGTCCGACCGCATCGGCCGCAAGCCGTTCGTGCTGCTCGGGCTGGTGATCTGTGGTGCGGCGACGATCGCGATGGGGCAGACCGACAACATCGTCCTCTTCTGATCTCGCGACGGCGGTGTGCGGCGTGGGCTCGGGGATCATGGGCCCGGCGCAGCAGGCCGCGGTGGCCGACGTCATCGGTTCCGAGCGGCGCGGCGGCCCGCTCCTGGCGGTGTTCCAGATGATGAACGACGTCGGCGCGTTCGCCGGCCCGCTCGTCGCCGGTTGGCTCGCGGAGAGGTCGTCGTTCGGTTCGGCCTGGGCGGCCACCGGCGTCATCATGCTGCTGCCCACCCTGCTGTGGATCTTCGTGCCGAAGGGCCGCCTCGAGGTCGACCCGGACGTCGCCGCCGGCTCGGACGACTCGGCCGGGCACCCGACGCTGATCGCGCCGACAACGAGCTGCCGGACGGCCCCACGGATCTCGGCTTGGGCGGTGAAGTGTGCCGCGAGCGCGCCCGCGAGCAGTAGACCGGCACCGCCCACCGCGAGCCCGGTGTTGAAGCGTTCACGAACCAGAACCTAGCTGGGGAAACGCCGTTGACCTCGAAAGCGCGGGCACACCTGTTCGGTACCGTGTGGGTCGTGTGGATACGCATTGTGAGCCTCCTCGCGCGCTTCGGCCTGGCCGCGGTGTGGCTGATCTCCGGGTGGATCAAGTTCATCGATCCCACCCAGACGGTCGTCGCCGTACGGGCCTATCAGTTGCTGCCGGAGGACCTGGTGCGGCTGGTGGCGTACACGATGCCGATGTTCGAGATCGCCCTCGGCTTGTTCCTGGTGATCGGTCTCGGGGTGCGCGTGGTGGCCGTCGCGTCGAGCGCGATGCTGCTCGTGCTGATCAGCGTGATCATCTCGGCGTGGGCCCGCGGTCTGTCGATCGACTGCGGGTGCTTCGGCGGGGGTGGCGCCGCTGCCGACGTCGGCTCCTGGGACTACGTGCGGGAGATTGCCCGTGACGTCGGATTCCTGGCGTTGGCGGTGTGGCTCGTGATCTTCCCGCGCAGCCCGCTGTCCCTCGGGCCGCGTTCTCGCGCCCCGTTCTCAGCGCCCGCTCAGGCAGCGGTGGCAGAGTAAAGCCCGAGTAGTGCCTGGACACGGTCACGTGACAGGCACTCCGGTCAGTTCCGAACGGATCTCACACCCATGACGAAGGACGAGAAGTGAGTTCGAAGAAACCGAAGTCGGTCAAGTACAACCCCCAGCCGACGTCCAGCAAGGCTACGTACGTCATCGGCGGTCTCGCGATCGTGGTGATCGCGGCACTGGTGATCGGCGGCGTCTTGCTGACGAAGAGCAAAGACGAGCCGCGCAACGCCGGCTACGGCGCGGTACAGAACTCGGCCGTCCAGGTGACGATGGAAGACGCCGGTGTGGTGCGCCTCGGCCTGCCCGACGTGACGAACACGATCGACATGTTCGAGGATCCGATGTGCCCCTACTGCGCGCAGCTCGAGCAGAAGCACGGCCAGGAGGTGGCGCAGGCCATCGACGAGGGCAAGCTCGCGGTTCGATACCACATCCTCAACTTCCTCAACCGGCTCTCGGCCAGCGGTGACTACTCGACGCGCGCCGTCGCCGCGTCGCAGTGCGTCGCCCAGAGCGGCGACGCGATCGCCTACTCCAAGTTCCACGGCGAGCTGTTCTCCCCGGCCAACCAGCCGCCCGAGAACGGCAAGTCGGATCTGTCGAACGAGGACCTCGCGAAGCTGGCGAGCGACGCCGGCGCCAACGAGGCGACCGTCAACTGCATCACCAGCGGTGAGCGGATCCAGCAGGCAGCAGCGGACGCCGAGACCGGTCGGGCGGCCCTGGCCGCGTCCGGCGCGACCGGCACCCCGGCCGTCGTCCACAACGGCCAGGTGATCGACGCTCTCAGCGACGACAACTGGGTGTCCGAGGTTTCGCAGTAGAAAGCGCCCGGTGGCCGGCCCGTTCGGGTCGGCCACCGACGGGCCTCACGCCTCTGACCAGGCGATTTGTAGCCCACGACGGCGATGGTGTAACTTTCTTTCAGCGCGAGGGAGTCACTCCGGAAGCGCAGAGAACAACTCAACACGGGGCTATGGCGCAGCTGGTAGCGCACCACACTGGCAGTGTGGGGGTCAGGGGTTCGAGCTCCCTTAGCTCCACTCCGAAACTCCGGGCCACGATCATCCGATCGTGGCCCGGAGTTTTTTGTGGCGGTCTGAAGGTAGATGCCTAGATCTGACGACGGATCGTGGGTTTCGGCTAGTCGCCAAGACCATGGGTGCTGATCGTGTCCCAGGTGTAGATCCCCGCGAGGGCATCTTGATGAACTGCGAGCAGGTGCACGTCGGCGATGCACATGGGCACCGTCAGTTGTGGCTTGCGTCCTGCTGCCAAACGGGCGAGTTCGGCGATCAGTGGTTCCGAGTCGACATCCCGTGTGCCGTATCCCAAGGAGACGTGTGGTGCATACGGCGCTGGTGGCATCTCCGCTCCATCGAGAACCGCCGCCACAGACGTCCGAACCGAATCGACGAGTTGATCCCATTCGGCGTTCCGTTCGCCCGCCAGTTCCACCGAATCCGACGACACGTATGGACCTGCCAGTTGGATCACGAATGCGGCCAGTGCCCTGGAGGCCTCATCGAGTGCCGATTGAAGTTCGAGCAGCGTTTCGGGAGCCATCGTGTCGAGGAATGCCGGAACACGAGTGACGGTGGCATGAAGGAACCGCGTGGGCTGGACGGAGCACACACCGGTGTCACGAATGACGTTCTGGATCGGAGCGAGCGTGGCCTGGTCGAAGTCCGGCAGGGCATAGACGTGCAGGGCGTTGTGATCTTGCGGCCACATGGCGTCCATGGTCGTCGGCCGTCAGCGCACGGTCTTGGCGAGATGAACGAGGTCGTAGCCGCCCGGCGTGGCGGTGCGATGGGACTCGGCGTAGCCGAACCTCGTGTAGAGGCGGAGATTCGCGGCACTGTGTTCCCCGGTGAATAGGCGCAGCGTCGTGACCGGCTCCGGCACGCGCTGCTCGGCGAGTGTCAGGAGCCGGCTTCCCAGCCCGCGGCCCTGCAGGTCCGGAACCACCACCAGTCGTCCCAGTTCGGCCTCGTGGGGGTGAGTGGGGTCGATACGGAGGCGCACCGCCGCGACGAGGCGGGAGCGTTCACCGCGCAATCCCAGGGCGATGACGTGCGGGTCCCGCAATTCGGCGGCCAGCTCCACGAGCGACTGGGTCAGCGGGGGCAGATGCACGTCGTGGTGCGCACGGGCCTCGGTGACGTATGCGGCGCGCTGCAGCGTCAGCAGTTCGCCCGCGTCGGCTTCGTTCATGATCACGACCGATTCCATGGGAGCCATCCTGACCGAGGGCGACGCGGCGGGCGACGGGATTTCGTGGCGTCTAGGCCGAGTCGACGTCCGCGTAGTGCTCGACGGTGGGGAACGGGTCGTAGAAGTGGTGCAGCAGGCGGCGCCACTCCAGGTATTCGGGCGAGCGCCGGAATCCCTCGGTGTGGGCTTCGAGGGTGTCCCACTCGACGAGGAGCAGATAGGCGTCAGGGCGTTCGATGCAGCGGGACAGGCGAAGGCGTCGGAATCCGGGCATCCCGGCGATGATCTGCTTCGCCCGAGCGAAGGCCGACTCGAACTCGGCGGTGTGTCCGGGCTTCACCTGCAGGGGCGCGTGCTCGAGGATCATCGGAGAATCCTCGCAGACGGTGCCAGGTGGTGGCGTGGAGTGATCTCACACGCCACCACCCGACGGCTCGCCCGGGCAGGGGGGGGAATCGCCGGGCGAGCGCCGTTGCTGCCCAGGGGGAGGGGCAACTTTTTGAACTGTAGTGCAATATGTGGCGTGAAGCACGTCGAAACCGGGCGCTCGGCGATAGTGTGGCCCAGGTCGCACCCCGGCGCCGCTTCGAGCGTCCCGCCGGCGACCGTCCGGCCGGGCTTCGGCGCGCTCAGCTGTGGCGCTTGTAACCCTTGCCCTGCCGATCCAGCTCGTCGGGCCCGAGCCCGAGATACGTCTCGCGCAGCCGGTCCCACAGCTCGAGCTGGGAGAAGTCGAGTTCGTCGCGGATCTGCTGCGTCTTGGTCAGGAACGGATTGGGCAGCATCGCGGTCATCATCTGCTCGTCGCGGCCGTTGAACAGGCGGACACCCCACGAGTGGGGCGTGCCGTCGGCACCGAGGCTGCGATACAGCTCGGCGCGGGAGCACCGCCGAATCCTTCCGAGCTCGGCCCACTGTCGTTGTGCTCACCGATGCACAGGTGGAAGTGCCAGCGGCCGAAGTCGATCGTGGCGTAGCCGTCGAACATCGAGATCCGGGTGGGCGCGTTCGGCGCCGCCACCTCCCACGCGGCCCCCTCCATGATGATGCCGAACCAGATGTCGTCCCAGTGCTCCACGAAGAGGATATGGATCAGCTTCAGCAGCGAGTCCTCGTCGACGGGGATGGGCCACCGCTGCTCGCGACCACCACTCTCGGTGACGACGACGGGCGGTTGGACGGGTCCGGGGGTGGTTGTCATGTCGCTCCTCCTGGTGGGGCGGTCTCGGCACTCCTGACGGTCGAACCTGCTGTCTCAGCCGTGGCGGAACCCCTTTCCGGTGCGGTCCTGTTCGTCCGGGCCCAGGCCCAGGAACTGCTCGCGCAGGCGATCCCACAGCTCGAGTCGGGTCCAGTCCGGTTCGTCACGCGTCTTCTGCCGGTTGGTCAGGAACGGGTTCGGCAGCATCGCGGTCATCATCTGGTCGTCGCGGCCGTTGAACAGGCGCAGGCCCCACGAACTGGGGGAGCCGTTCATGTCGAGCATGCGGTACATCTCAGCGCGCGAGCAGCGCCGGATCCGGCCCAGTTCGGGCCCGTTCGCGGTGTGCTCGCCGATGCACAGGTGGAAGTGCCAGCGCCCGAAATCGACGGTGACATACCCGTCGAGCATCGAGATGCGTTCGGTGCATTGGGGGCGGCCACCTCCCACGCGGCACCCTCGGCGAAGTTGCCGAACCAGATGTCGTCCCAGTGCTCCTCGAAGAGGATGTGGACGAGCTTGAGCAGCGAGTCCTCGTCGGTCGGGAACGACCAGCGCTGTTCGCGGCGGCCGCTCTCGGTGGTGATCTCGATGGGTCCGGTGGTGGTCATGCGGTTTCCTCTTCGTCGTGGGTCGGGCGGGTGAGCACGCAGTCACCGCAGTAGCCCGAGGTCGGTGTGCGGTAGAACAGGCAGCAGCTGCGCCGGCGATATCCGTCGCCCTCGGGAACGACGGCTCCGTCCAGGCGCGGATCGCGCACGATCGTCTCGGCGAAACTCTGTGCGCGCAGGGCGGTCTCGGGATCGGAGCCGTCGCCGATCACGCGTGCCGCACCCAGCACCGCGGCCGCGACGTTGCCCCACGACAGCCGAGCCGACATCGGTTCGGCCTCGCGGATGGCGTCGATCATCGGCACGAGGTGACGGTCGACGACCATCTCCCGGGCAAGATCCACCAGCGCCGCGGGATCGGCGCTGCGCCAGCCGCGCGGATCGCGGAGGTTGAGGCTGATCGTCCCGTTGTCGCACGTCCATTCGAGATCGTCGGGATCGAGATCGGGGAGACGCTCGGTCAGCACCACGCCGCCGAGCGCCGACTTCCACAGTCGTGCGGCATACCCGAAGAACAGCGTCGACGCCGCGACCCGCCACTCGGTGGGGCCGATCCGGGTCCGGACCGCGTCGACGGTCCCGGCGAGAACGTCTGCGTTCTCGTAGAGGTCACGGGCCGGGCGCCACGGCCCCGGTCCGGGTTCTCCGGACGTGGTCGCCAGGTACGGGCTGACGGTGGCGATCTCGGTCAGCGTCGCGGCGATCTCGGCGGGTGTCGCGACGTGGAGCGTCGAATCGGGAAGTGTGCGAAGCGCATCGGGGAGCGCATCGACGTCGGGCAGCCGTAGGGTCCGTCCCGCATGCCGGAGCGCGACGCCGGCATCCGAGGGCGCGGCGCCGACATCCACGGACAGTTCGGCGTCCGCGTCGTCGGTGCCCGCGACGCCGAAGCCCTCGCGCCCCAGCAGACGGCACACCGCGGACACCCGCGGTTCCGGGCCGAACACCCGCACCCGGCGCTTGTCCTCGACCGCCGAATCCAGCACGAACACTCCGGACGCCGCATCGAATCGCAGGGCCTGCGAATCGAACACGGTGCCGATGCGCCCGTCGAGCGCGAGCTGCTCGGGGGTGCCGGCGTCGAGACGACCGGACCGGTCGAGCAACCACACGTGGTCGGCGACGCGCAGCGCCAACTCGAGATCGTGCGTCGACATCACGACCGCCAGGTCGTGCTCGCGCGCGGCGCGGCGCATCAACTCCACCAGGGCGACCCGCGACGGCACGTCCAGGAACGCGGTCGGCTCGTCGAGGACCAGCAGCGTCGGTTCCTGGGCCAGCGCCCGCGCGGTGAGCACGCGCTGACGCTCGCCGTCGGACATCTCGGACGCCGGCCGGTCCGCGAGGTGGGTCGCGCCGACCGCGTCGAGCACCCACGCGACGACGGCGTGGTCGCGCGCGCTCATCCGGCCGCCGAGGCCCAGGTGCGGGGTGCGGCCGAGCCCGGCGAGTTCGCGGCCGGACAGCATCCCGGATCGACGCGTTCGGTGAGCACCACCGCGATCGCGCGGGCCACCTCGTCGGCCGCCATGTCGCGAATGTCCCTGCCGTCCAGCGTGATCGCGCCGTCGAGCGCGGGTTGCAGGCCGCAGATCGTCCGCAGCAAAGTCGACTTGCCGCTGCCGTTGGGGCCGAGGAGCACGGTCAACTCGCCGCGGCGGGCCGTGGCCGACAACTCGCCGGCGACGGTGCGGGCGGCCGAGGGCCGCAACGCGCGCCGCACCGAATACCCGATGGTGACGTCGTCGAGGCGGAGCGCGACGCCCGAGCGTCCGGGGTTCACTGCATCGGTACTCACAGGGCGGCTCCATCGACTCCACGGCGGGCCCGGATCAGCACGGTGATCACGATCGGCGCGCCGATCATGGCGGTCACCGCGTTGAGCGGCAGGACACGGTCGCTGTTGGGTACCTGACTCACGATGCCGCATGCGAGGGCCACAGCGGAACCCATCAGCATCACCGTCGGCATGAGGGTGCGGTGGTCCGACGTACCGACGGCGAGGCGGGCGAGGTGCGGGACCGCCAGGCCGAGGAATCCGATCGGCCCGCAGAACGCGGTGGTGACGCCGGCGAGCACCGACGCCGCGAGCAGGGTGATCAGGCGGGTGCGGCGGACGTCGATGCCCATCGTGCGTGCGTAGCCCTCACCGAGGAGCAGCGCGTTGAGGGGGCGCACGGTCGCGAGTGCCACCACGACAGCGACCAGCACGACCGGCGCCATCAGCGCCAGGTCGCTCCACGTCGTCGAGGCGAAGCTGCCGAGGCCCCACAGCAGGAACAGTTGGGCGCGCACCGGGTCCGCATACACGAGCAGCACGCTCACGATTGCGGTGGTCGCGGATCCGACCATGACACCGACCAGCAGCAGCGTGACGGACGAGCGCACCCAGCGGGAGAGCATCAGCACCAGCATCAGCACGATCGCGGCGCCGCCGGCGGCGGCGAGCACGACGCCCGCGCGGCCCATGCCGGCCAGTCCGGCGGTGAACGAGGCCGACCCCGCGGCGCCGGCGCTGATGACGACCAGCGCCACGCCGAGGCTCGCGCCCGAGCTGGCGCCCAGGACGTAGGGGTCGGCGAGCGCGTTGCGGAACAGCGTCTGCATCTGCAGTCCGGCGACGCCGAGCGCGGCGCCGACGAGGACCGCGGTGATCGCGCGGGGGAGGCGCAGTTCGTGGACGACAACCTGCCAGCGCGGGTCGGACGGTTCGGCGCCGAGGACGACGCGGATCGTGTCGGCGAGCGGGACGCGGACCGGCCCGACGATCAGCGCGAGGAGGAACAGCACCACGGTGGCCACGGCGAGGCCGACCAGCACCAGTACCGCCCGGCGCGAGAGCTCGCGTGTCGGCGCGGCGTCCCGCCCGCCCGCGGCCCCGGTGTCGAGGGCCGGCGGGCGGGTCAGGAGCGTCGTCATGCGCGCGGAACCGGCCGGTAGAACGCGAACTCGTGGTTCGGTGCGAGCTCGGGATGGACGATCGCGACCAGGTCGCCGAGCACCAGGTCGGGGCGCAGCACACCCAGCTGGTAGAAGTTGTTGCCGCCGGTCGGACCCATGTCCTTGGTGCCCGACCACACCTGGCCGTCCTTGACGGCGCTGAGCTGGCCGTAGCGCTGGTCCTCCGCGACGGCGTCGCCGGTGGTGGCCCAATCGCTCATCACGATCCAGATGGGAGCGGTGCCGTTCTGGGCGTAGACGGTCTCGAAGTTCAGCTGGACGCTGCCGGTCGCCGGGTCGCTCTCCCACGGGTACGTCGCGCCCGCGTTACGCAGCATCTCGCCGATGTAGCTGCCCCCGGCGGGCATGTACCAGGTGCCCGGTACATTGTGCCGTTCAGCACGGGCTTCTTCTCGGCGCTTGCCGCGACCTGGGCGACCTTCTCGTAGTCGCTGCGGATCCGGTCGTACAGGGTGGCGGCCTTCGCCTCCGTGCCCGTCAGCGCGGCCATCATCTTGATCCACTCGGCGCGGCCCAGGGCGGTGTTCTCGAGGTACTCGGCGTTCGCGACCACCGGGATGCCCGCGGCGCGCAGCTTCGCGTACGACGGGTCGTCGGTGCCCTGCGTCATCAGGACGTCGGGGTTCTCCGCGACCACCTTCTCGACATTCACGGTCTTACCGGACGCGTATTCCGTGATCTTGCCCTCCGCAATGCGGGCACGGATGTCGTCGCCGTTGACGTAGGACGCGTTCGCGACACCGGTGAGGATGTCGAGCTGACCGAGTTCGGTGATCAGCGGCAGGTGCGTGGTCGACGCCGAGTACAGGCTCTGGATCGGCGTCGTGATCTTCGGTGCGGCGGCCAGGGCGCCGGTAAGTTCCGGTTCCGGAGCACCGCACTTGACCAGGACGTACGACTCCGGGGAGGCGCCCGGGAACGGCTGGTTGACCGTCAGGACCTGGTAGCTGTTGTGGTAGTCGACGCTGAAATTCTTGGCGTCGAGCAGGGTCGACTTGTCCGGGAAGTAGTCGGTGTTCGCGTCGAAGTCGGTGATGCATCCGCGCGCGTCGATGGCGGTGTCGGCGCTCGAGGTGTCGGACGAGCACGCGGTGAGGACGAGGCCGGCCGAGACGAGCACGGACAGCGCAGCGGTCATTGACCGTTGGGGCATGTGTTCTCCACAGGTGAGCGGGGATGTCGGCACGTGGCCCGACACTCGTTCTGCCGTACGCATGGACATGCGTACGGGTGACCTGACGAACGAGGCCGGCCTGACGAAGACCGATCGTGTTCCGGAACGGAATCGGGACGTCAGGCGTGGATGTGGAGAGAGTCGTCCACCGGAATCGCGTCGAGACGAACGACCGGGGAACCTGGCGACGATGCAGTGAACAGCATGGTGGACTGGCCACCTCTCTCGGGGAGATCCGCCCGAATAGGAGGTTGCGATGACGGGAGTCTCCTGGCTCTCGGATCATCGCTTCCCTCCGGCCTTCCGGCGTGTGGGCCGTGGCGGTGTGGAGGGTCGCTCCCCGAATACAGTGGCGGGACCGCGCCGGCGTCGCACCGGCTTCCTCTTTCGTCATCACCTGACCGGGGCATTCTTGCACGGGGGTTCCAAAGCGGAGAAATCGCCGAAACGCCCTCAAATGTCCGGTACGCGAACCTAGTACGATTGCCGGTCGGTGTTGTCGGTGACGCGGAGGTCGGGGTGGCGAAGAAGCGGAGTCCGCGGTCGATCCCTGTCGTCGTGGTGGCCGGGTTCCTCGGTTCGGGGAAGACGACCCTGCTCAACCATCTGTTGCGCAACAACGGCGGCACCCGGATCGGAGTGATCGTCAACGACTTCGGGTCGGTGAACATCGACTCGATGATGGTCGCGGGCCAGGTCGACTCGATGATGGCGCTCAGCAACGGCTGCATGTGCTGCGCAGTGGACGTCAGCGACATGGACGAGATGCTCGACAAGCTGGCGCACCGCACCTCGGAGATCGACGTCATCGTCGTCGAGGCGAGTGGCCTGGCGGAGCCGCGCAACATGATTCGCCTCGTCCTGGGCAGCGAGAACCCGTACATCACCTACGGCGGGCTGGTCATGCTCGTCGACGGCGCCGAGTACCAGAGCAGCCGGGAGCGGCACCCGGAACTCGACCAGCACGTCGCGATCGCAGACCTGGTGGTGCTCAACAAGACCGACCGCATCGGCGAGGACGACCACGACACCCTGCTCAGCGACGTGTGCCGGATCAATCCGCGCGCCGCGGTCGTCTCCACCACGCAGGGGCGGGTGGACCCGGGCCTGCTGTTCGACCGCCGGCCGCGCCGCGGGCCGCAGCCCGGCGAGCAGCTGACGTTCGACGAGTTGCTCGCAGCCACCGACGACACGTGCGGCGAATGCGGCGGGCACCACGACGACCACATCCACGCGATGTACCAGAGCGTGACGTTCACGTCGGAGTTGCCGATGCACCCTCGGCGGCTCGTCCGGTTCCTCGAAGAAGCAGCCCGCCGGCGTCTACCGGATCAAGGGCTACGTGTACTTCGGTGTCCGTGGGCATCAGCAGAAGTACCTGCTGCAGGTGGTGGGCGACCACATCGCCTTCCATCCGCAGCGGTGGGAGGCGGGCGAGGGCCGCAGCGCCGAACTCGTCGTCATCGGCACCGACCTGGACCCCGAGTCGATCGACGCGCTGCTCGACGCGTGCGCGGAGCCCGAGGCGGAGGGCCTGGACGCCGACACGATGATGGGCGTGCACCGCTACACCGTCGAGGTCTGACCGGACCCCGACAGTCGCTACTTCCGCGGCGGCTACCGTGGAGTCGTGACCGAATCTCTCGTTTCCGTGTACGAAGCCATCCGCCGACGTCGTGACGTCCGCGCCGAGTTCAACGGCGACCTCATCCCGGACGAAACACTGCAGCGCGTGCTCGGCGCGGCGCACGCGGCGCCGAGCGTCGGCAACGCCCAGCCGTGGGACTTCATCGTGGTCCGCAACCCCGACACCCTCGACACCTTCGCCCAGCACGTCGCCGACCGCCGCAAGGCCTTCGCGGACTCCTTGCCGGAGGACCGTCGAAAGACGTTCGACCCCATCAAGATCGAGGGCATCCGAGAGAGCGGCACGGGCATCGTCGTCACATACGACCCGTCGCGCGGCGGCCAGAACATCCTCGGCCGGCACACCATCGACGACACCGGACTGTTCTCGGCGGTGCTGGCGATCCAGAACCTGTGGCTCGCCGCGGCGGCCGAGAACATCGGCGTCGGCTGGGTGTCGTTCTACGACGAGGAGTACCTCACCGAACTGCTCGGCATCCCCGCGCCGGTGCGGCCGATCGCGTGGCTGTGCGTCGGCAAGGTCGACCAGTTCCAGGAGGTTCCCGATCTCGAGCGCTTCGGTTGGCGGAACCGTCGGGAGCTGGCCGACGCGATCCACTGGGAACGCTTCTGACAGAGGCGTGGATCAGCGCCGCTGCTGCCTACTCGTGGCGTCCAGGGTTCGGGCCGCGACGATCGATTCTGTGACGGAGTTGTTCGGGGTAGTTCCCGTAGGCAGCGGCGGCCTCGTCGAGGTAGACGAGCGCGGGAAAGTCGATCACGGGTTGGTGTTCGGCGAGGAACGCTGCAGTGTGGTGCACGACGAGTTGTTCGTCGGCGGGAGTGAAGCCGAGATCGGCGAGGACGTCGGGGTGGACGATGATTTCGGAGTCGACGGTGTCCCCGCGGTCCTTGATGTGGACGCGATACTCGTGGTCGAGGACTGCTTCGATCCTGATGTTCGGGGGCATCACGTCACTCCGTTCCGGGGGCGGCGATCCGGTCGGTATCCATCGGGCCGCGGTCGAACGCGGGTAGTTCGATGGGGCCGGTGCCGTCCCCGATGTTCATGTCGACCCTTCCAGTATCCGCTGCCCGCGGAGCTGGAACGGGATGCGGACCGCCCCGACGGATCCTCTCGCCGAATGGATCCCGGGCGGCGGCGGACCGCTGCCCACGCAGAAGTCCGGCCAGGACGAACACGACCAGGATCATGATCGTCGCCGCATAGCCGAGCAGCGTGGAATCCAGTCCGACAACGGTGACCAGCCGGCCGGCGACGACAGCGGGCACGCTCATCGCGAGATAGCTGACGACGTAGATGGACGAGAGCAATCCCGCTCGCTCGTGCGCGGCGGCCAGCGGAATCAGGGTGCGCAGCACGCCGAGGAAGCCCGCCCGAAACCGACGCCGGCGATCACGGTGGCCACGAAGTACAGCGGCAACGAACCGACGCCGACTGCAACCATGGTCGTGGCCATGCTGGCCAGCAACGTGACCATCCCGAGGGTGAGCAGCCTGCGGGGCGCCCATGACCCGACAAGGAGGACGGCGACCCCGCCGGTCCCCGTCAGGGCGGCGACGATGAGCCCGCCCAGCATCGTCGAACCCGATCCCGCCATCGACTGCACGACGATCGGACCGAGGGAGAGGATCAGTCCGCCGAGCGCCCAGGTGCTGACGGCTGCCGGCAGGACCCAGATCGCCGCGCGGCGGGCCGACTGCGGCAAGTGCACACGCGGACGCAGCGACGCCAGCGCGCCGGGCGCCGGGCGGACGGTCTCCGGCGAGAGCGCGGTGCCGAGGATCTGAATGACGAGCAGTCCGAGGATCACGACATAGATCGCGTGTATCGAGCCCGGTGCGAAGGTGATGACGATGCTGGAGGCCACGGCGCCGACGGCCAGGCCCAGAATCGGGCCGGCGCTGTTGATCACCGTGCCCAGCCCCGGTCGGTTCCGGGGTTCGAGCTCGATGAGATAGGCGCCGAGTGCGCCCAGCGCCGCCCCGGTCGCCAGCCCCTGAACGATGCGCGCGGCGATCAGGGCGGTGGCACTGTCGGCCGCGGCGAAGACGACCATCGTGACCACCTCGAGCAGCAGCGCGGCGAGCAGCACCGGCCGACGTCCGAGGTGGTCCGACAGCGACCCGACAGTCAGCAGCGCCGCCAACAACGCGAGCGCGTACACGGCGAACGCAACCGTCAGGATGATCGGCGAGAACCCCCACATCGCCTGATAGACGGGATAGAGCGGGGTCGGCGCGCTCGACCCGCCCATGACAGCGGCCAACACCGACGCCTGCAGCCAGAACGCGACTCGGGGTGTCAGCGCGATGCGTCGCCCCTGTGGCGTGGTCGGAGTCGACGTCATGGCGTCCCATTCCCTTCCGGACACCCGATGTCGGCCCGTTCGAGCACGCCAGCAGAGTCCCGCTAACGCGAATATTTTGCGAAACTGCGGACACGCTACTTCCATCGAGTCCTTACCGCAAAATATTTGCGTTAGGCTGGTCCGGTGGCCCCGACTCCCAATCCCCGCCCAGGCGGACGGGCCGTCCGCATCCAGGAAGCAGTGCATGCCGCGGTGCGCACGCTGCAGGCCGAGCACGATCGCGCCGCCATCACAGTGCCCCGGATCGCGGAGCTGGCTGGGGTAGCGCCGTCGACGATCTATCGGCGATGGGGCGACCTGAATCAGCTGTTCGCGGATGTGGCGGTCGCGCGGCTGCGCCCGGAAGGGCCGCCGGACACCGGCTCGGTGCGTGGGGACCTGACCGCGTGGGCGGCTCAGTACGCCGAGGAGACGGGATCGGCGACGGGCCGAGAGTTCCTGCGCGACATGGTCTCAGGAGGACCGGACTGTCAGAGCGGATTCCGCGGAGGCCAGTACACGCGAGAACGCCTGGAGATACTTCTCTCCCGCGGCCGAGACCGGGCGAGTTCACGCCCGCGACGGAGGACATCCTCGACGTAGTCGTCGCGCCGATCGTCTACCGGCTGCTGTTCGAGACGGAGGACTTGCCGCAGGACTTCGCCCACACCCTGGTCGATCGGCTCTACCAGGAGCGAATGCACTGACAGTGCATTCGCTCCTGAGCCATTGCGGTGGGGGCGGCGCCTGAGTGAAGGGGAAGGGTCAGCCGCGCCGGCGGCGTGAACCGCCGCCGGCGCCCTCCGCGCGTCCCTCGGTGCGCGGGCCCCGGCCACGCGAACCCTGACCGCTGCCGCGCGATTCCTGCCGGCCCTGGCCGCTGCCGCGCGATTCCTGACGGCCCTGGCCGTTCTGCCGGGACTGACCGCCCCGACCGCCCCGGCCCGGGCGCTGCCCGCCGCGGCGTCCGGTGCTCTCGGTCTTCTCCGGCTTCGGGGCCGGCGGGACGTGCGCCGCGGGCTCGCCGACGAGTCGGATCACGTGCTCGGACTCGGCGGTCACCTGGACCGGCGTCACCTTGATCGCGGCCTTGCGCATCAGCACCGACAGATCCTTGCGCTGGTCCGGCAGCACGATGGTGACGACGTCACCGGCGCTGCCGGCGCGGGCAGTGCGGCCCGACCGGTGCAGGTACGCCTTGTGCTCGGCGGGCGGGTCGACGTGCACGACGAGTTCCACCTCGTCGACGTGGACACCGCGCGCCGCGACGTCGGTGGCGACCAGGACACGCGCGCTGCCCTCGGAGAAGGCGGCCAGGTTCCGGTCGCGGGCGTTCTGCGACAGGTTGCCGTGCAGGTCCACCGACGGGATACCGGCCTCGGTGAGCTGCTTGGCGAGCTTGCGGGCCTGATGCTTGGTGCGCATGAACAGGATCCGTCGGCCCTGGCCGGACGCGAGCTTGTGGACGAGGGCCTTCTTCACGTCCACACCGGTCACGTCGAACACGTGGTGCGTCATCGCGGCGACCGGCGAGTTCGCCTCGTCCACCGAATGCAGCACCTCGTTCTGCAGGAACCGCTTCACCAGCTTGTCGACGCCGTTGTCCAGCGTCGCCGAGAACAGCAGCCGCTGACCGCCCTTCGGCGTCGCGGTCAGGATGCGGGTGACGCCGGGCAGGAACCCGAGGTCGGCCATGTGGTCGGCCTCGTCGAGGATCGTGATCTCGATGTCGTCGAGCGTGACGAAGCCCTGCTTCATCAGGTCCTCGAGCCGGCCGGGGCACGCGACGACGATGTCGACGCCGGACTCGAGTGCGTTCACCTGCCGGTGCTGGGAGACGCCACCGAAGATCGTGGTCACCCGCAGGCCGAGGGCCTTCGCCAGCGGTTCGAGCGTCGCGGTGATCTGCGTCGCCAGCTCGCGGGTCGGCGCGAGGACCAGCCCGCGGGGGCGGCGCGGGCGACGCTTGCCGCCGGCCAACCGGGCCGCGAGGGGAATCGAGAAGGCGAGGGTCTTGCCGCTGCCGGTCTTGCCGCGACCGAGGACGTCCCGGCCCGCCAGGGTGTCGGGCAGGGTGTCGACCTGGATGGGGAACGGTGCGGTGATCCCACCGTCGGCCAGTGCCGCGACGATCGGGGCCGGAACACCCAGGGCCGTGAAGGACGCGGATTCGACGGACTGGGGGGTGACGCTGGTGGACAAGTTCCTCGGTGCCTTTCGGGCATTCGTCATGCATGCCCGCGGCGGGAGATGTCCCGATGCGCGGCCTGCACAAGATGGCGACTTTGCCGGTGGGCAAGATCGAGCGCCGCAAGACATGCTCGAGAAGTGAAGCGTTCTACGACGCTGGACGCCCCTCGAGGGGCGTCCAGTTTCTGCCACCATACCGGGTTGGGCGCCGCGGTCGGTTACAGGCCTACCCATTCGGAGACCCCGGTCGTGAACCGCTGACGCTTCCAGATCGGCACCTCGGCCTTGATTCGTTCGACCAGTTCGGCGCACGCCGCGAACGCCTCGGCGCGATGCGGTGCGGCGACCGCCGCGACCAGCGCCAGATCCCCGATCGTGAGCTGCCCCACACGATGTACGGCGGCGACGGGCAGCCCGGTCCGCTCGGACACCTGCTCGCAGCACCGGCGGAGGAACCGCTCGGCGTCGGGGTGCGCCTGGTACTCGAGCGCCGACACCGACCGGCCGCCGTCGTGGTCGCGGACGACCCCGGTGAAGACGACCACGGCCCCGTGTTCGGGCCCGGACACGGCGGCGTCGACAGCTGCCGGATCGAGCGGTTCCGCCGAGATGAGGGCCAGCACTTCACGCATCGTGTGCACCTCCGCCGGCGATCTGCGCGAGCAGGTGCTCGAGGATCGGATCCAGCACCGACAGCCCGTCCTTCACCCCACCCGGCGAGCCCGGCAGATTCACGATCAGCGTGCGGCCCGACAACCCCGCCAGCCCGCGACTGAGCGACGCGTGCGGGGTCACCTTCGTCCCGCGTCGGCGCATCTCCTCGGAGATCCGGGCAGCTCCCGGTCCAGCACCGCGCGCGTCGCCTCGGGAGTCGCGTCGGTGGGGAGGCGCCCGTGCCGCCCGTCGTGATCACCAGGGCTGGGCGTCGGACAGCGCGTCGGCGAGCCCGGCGGCGATGTCGGCGTCGGCGTAGACCAGCGGGCCGCGGACGGCGTGACCGCGGGCCGTGAGCCACTCGGCGATGGCCGGACCGGTGGTGTCCGGGCGGGTGCCGCGGGCGCCGCCGGTCGACGCGACGAGCACCGTCGCGGAACCGAGGCGGACCTCGGGGCCGAGGGTCGCGGGCGCCTCGGCCGTTGGCGATTCCTCGCGCCGCCACAGACCTCGCTTGCCGCCCTCCTTGGCGAGCAGCCGGACGCCGTCGAGCGTCGCGGCCGGGTCGACGGCCTTGACCATGTCGTGCAGGGTCAGGCCCGCCACCGCGACGGCCGTCAGCGCCTCCATCTCGACACCGGTGGGGCCCTTGGTCTTCGCGGTCGCCTCGATCGTGATCGACGACTCGGTGAACCCGAACTCGACCTTCACCGACGACAGCGCCAGCTGGTGGCACAGGGGGATCAGCTCGGACGTCTTCTTCGCACCGGAGATGCCGGCGATCCGGGCGGTCGCCAGGACGTCCGCCTTCGGCATGTTGTCGGCGCGGACCAGCGCCACCACCTCCGGGGTGGTGACCAGTTCGCCCGCGGCGACCGCGACGCGTGTGGTGTCGGCCTTGGCGCTCACGTCCACCATCCGGGCGCGGCCCTCGCCGTCGAGGTGGCTCAGTTCGCTCGTGTTGTGCTCGGTCACTACAGGGGCCACGCCTTCACTCGTTCGCCCGCCGCCAGGAAGGTCACCTCGGCGGGCACATCAATCAGGACATCGGCCCACGCGAGCGCCGCCACGAGGTGCGAGCCCGGACCGGAGATCACCTCGACGCCGGAGTCGGTGCGCCGGCCGCGCAGGAGCTGGCGTTTGCCCGGCACCGACGTGACGTCGTGGGCGAGGACGGCGTCCTCGCGGGGGATCGGCGGCAAACCGCTGGCCCGGCGCAGTAGCGGACGCAGGAACACCTCGAACGAGACCATCGTGCTGACCGGGTTCCCGGGGAACGTCAGGACCGGGATCTCGTCGACCAGCGCCAGCCCCTGGGGCCCGCCCGGCTGCATCGCGACCGGACCGAATCGGGCGCCGAGTTCGGTGAGGACGTCCTTGACCACCTCGTAGTCGCCCATGGATACCCCACCGGACGTGATCACCAGTTCGGCGCGCGCGACCGCGCGCCGCAGCGCGGCGCGGAAGGCGTCGGGTTCGTCGCTGCTGCGGTCCACGACCGCGACCTCGGCACCGTTGGCCCGCAGGCTCGCGGCCAGCGCGGGCCCGTTGGAGTCGTAGATCTGGCCGGGGCCCGGGGTGGTGCCGGTGTCGACCAGTTCGGCTCCCGTCGTGAGGACCGCGACCCGGGGCCGGGTCCGCACCGCCACCGAACTCAGCCCGACCGCCGCGAGCACTCCCAGATGGCGGGGCTCGAGTGCGGTGCCGGCGGGCAGCAGCAGCATGCCGGTGCGCACGTCGCTGCCGCGTTCGCGGACGAAGTCGCCGACGCCGCGCGACCGCTGCACCGTCACCTTGCCGTCCGAGACCTCCGTGTCCTCCACGGGCACAACGGCATCCGCACCCTCGGGCATCACCGCCCCGGTCATGATCCGCACCGCGGTCCCCGGCACGTGCGGCGCGGGCTCGGCCGGTCCGGCGGGTACCGTCGCGGCGATCGACAGCGTCGCGGGGACGTTCGCGACCGATGCGGCGTCGACGGCGAATCCGTCCATCTGCGAGTTCCGGAACAGCGGCAGGTCGACGGGGGAGGAGACGTCGTACGACAGGACCCGGCCCAGCGCTTCGTCGAGTCGGACGGTCTCGGACGGCCGGGTCAGGAGTGGGCCGAGTAGTTCGGTCACGTCGGCGGCGTGGTCCTCGACGGATCGTGCGGGGCTTGTCTGGCCTGAGTGCCGCTGCGCCTGTGCCATGAGTGCCAATCCTAGGCATCTTCAGCGCACTCGGGAGCGGGACGGCGGCATACTTGTGGGATGACGACGGCGACACGAACGCGGACGGCGGTGGATGTGGGCATCCCCACGGTGCCGTCGGCGTCGGCGCCGCGACGGCGCCTTCTGTGGAGGGGCGCCCCGACGTGCCCGAACTGGTGGACGGTTTCGGGCGGATCGCCCGGGACCTGCGGGTGTCGATCACCGAGAAGTGCTCGCTGCGTTGCACGTACTGCATGCCGGCCGAGGGGCTGCCGGCGATTCCGTCGCAGCAGTTGCTGACCGCCGACGAGATCGTCCGACTGGTCGGCATCGCGGTGCACCGGCTGGGGGTTCGGGAGGTCCGGTTCACCGGTGGCGAGCCGCTGATGCGCCGCGATCTCGAGACCATCGTCGCCGGCTGCACGGCGGCGGTACCGGGGGTCCCGCTGTCGATGACCACCAACGCGGTCGGCCTCGAACACCGCGCCGACGCCCTCGCCCGCGCCGGGCTGTCCCGGATCAACGTCTCGCTGGACACGATCGACCGGCACCACTTCGCCGAGCTCACCCGCCGCGACCGCCTGGACTCGGTGCTCGCCGGGATCCGGGCCGCGCAGGACGCCGGGCTCGCACCCCTGAAGATCAACGCGGTGTTGATGTCCGAAACGCTCGACGGGGCAGCCGATCTGCTGCAGTGGTGCCTCGAGGCGGGCTGCGCGCTGCGATTCATCGAGCAGATGCCGCTCGACGCCGACCACGAGTGGGCCCGCGAGAACATGGTGGACGCGCAGAGCCTGCTCGACGTGCTCGGGCAGCGTTTCGACCTGCGTGAGGCCGGCCGCGACGACCCGTCCGCGCCTGCCGAGGAATGGCTGGTGAACGGCGGTCCCGCGACGGTGGGGATCATCGCGTCGGTGACCCGTTCGTTCTGCGCGGACTGCGACCGCACCCGGCTCACTGCGGAGGGACCGTCCGGTCGTGCCTGTTCAGTGACCGCGAGGTGGATCTGCGTGGCGCGCTGCGGACCGGGGCCGGCGACGAGGAGCTCGCGCAGCTGTGGCGGGCCGCGATGTGGAACAAGTGGGCCGGGCACGGCATCAACGCGGCGGGATTCGTCCCCCGCAACGCAGTATGGGAGCGATCGGTGGCTGAGGTGTCGGGGACGGTGGGCGCGGTGAGCGAGTCGGTGTGCACCGTCGAGGTGCGCTACTTCGCGGCGGCGGCCGAGGCGGCCGACCGGTCCGCCGAAACGTTGTCGTTGCCACTCGGGGCCGATCTTGCGGATCTGCAGGCGGCGCTCGCCGACCGCTACGGCGAACGCATGGAGAAGATCCTCGGGGTGGCGGCCTACCTCGTCGACTCCGAGCTCACCCGCGACGTGGCCCGTCCGGTCGGCGCGCAGGTGGACGTCCTGCCGCCGTTCGCGGGCGGGTGAGCCGGGTCAGCGCCGCGCCAGCCACTGCTCGAACGTGACGGTGCCGAACGTCTTGTCCGGCACCAGGTTCCAGCCATTGCGCAAGAACTCGCCCATGTAGCCGGGGATGCGGATGTCCGTCACCCGGCCGCGCGTGCCCGTGGCGGCCTTCCATGCGGTGGCCATCTCGCGCATCGTGAGGACCTCGGGGCCGCCCACGACGGTCGGCTCGGTCGAGGGCCCCTGCTCCGCCGCGTCGACGAGTGCCCGGGCCACGTCGGAGGTGTCGATCGGCTGGAACCGAGTGTAGGTGAAGGCGGGAACGATCCCGATCCGGGCGAAGGGCGCGCAGATCATGGGGACGAACTCGTGGAACTGCGTCGCCCGCACGATGTGCGTCGGCAGCGGCGCCTCCCGGTAGAGCCGCTCCTGGCGGGTCTTGGCCCGGTAGTACGTGAACCGCCCGCGGTCGACGTTCACGATGGACAGCAGGACCGCGTGGGAGACACCCGCCGCCGCGGCCGCCGACAGCAGGTTCCTCGCGCCCAAGCCCAAAACGTCACGGGTGCGTCGTGTCTTGCCGTCGGTGGTGTCGATGACGATGTCGACGCCGTCCAGTGCCGCGGCGAGTCCGTCTCCGCTCACCAGGTCGCCGACCACGTGCCGGGCGCCGTCGTTCGTGCCGCCGCGGCGGCTGAGGACGCGCACCGATTCTCCGCGCCGCACCAGTTCGGCCACCACGGCCCGGCCGGCGACCCCCGTCCGCCTGCCACCAGATACGTCATCATGTCGTCCCCTGTCAGTCAGGACCTCGTCAGCGTTGTTCGCGCCACCACGTGTCGAGCGGCGTCACCGGCACCGAACGCTTGTGCCGGGTGTTGCGGTACATCCACTCCAGCTTGTCGGCGATGTCGCTGGTCACATCCTTGCCCTCGAGGTAGTCGTCGATCTGCTGGTACGTCACCCCGAGCGCCACCTCGTCCGGCAACGACGGCCGGTTGTCCTCGAGGTCCGCCGTCGGCACCTTCTGCCACGTGCTGTCCGGCGCACCCAGCTCGCGCAGCAGCGCGGCACCCTGGCGCTTCGTCAGACCCGTCAGCGGCGTCACGTCCACACCGCCGTCGCCGTACTTCGTGAAGAACCCGGTGAGGGCCTCGGCCGCATGATCGGTGCCGACCACGAGGTAGCCGAGCTCGCCTGCGACCGCGTACTGGATCATCATGCGTTCGCGCGCTTTGATGTTGCCGCGCACGAAGTCTCGCAGCCGGTCGCCGTCGTCGAGCAGATCGTGCATGGCCTGCGACGCCTCCGCGATGGTGGCATCGGCGCCCGGCTTGACGTTGACGGTCAGCGAGCGGTCGGGCGCGATGAACTTCAGCGCCACCTGCGCGTCGTCCTCGTCGAACTGGGTGCCGTACGGCAGCCGCACCGCGATGAATTCGGCGACGTGCCCCTCCGCACGCAGCTTCTCGGCGGCCAGCTGGATCAGGCGTCCCGCCAGGGTGCTGTCCTGCCCACCGCTGATCCCGAGCACGAAGCCCCGGGCCGGGGTGGACCGCAGATAGTCCGCGAGGAAATCCACGCGCTGTCGGATCTCGGCGGCGGGGTCGATCGTCGCCCGGACTCCGAGTTCCTCGATGACCTGTGCACGTGGAATCGCCATGGCAGAACTGTAGCGTCGGGTGCTCGACGCCGTGAACCGTCACGGCAGGATGTGACCAGGCGCCGCTTCGGCGCCGGATCAGAACTCGGGAGATCCCTCATGAACAGCACCGGCATCCTCGTGGTGAGCGCCACCAGGGAGGAGGCGGCGCACGTGCCGGACGGCCTGGACGTCGTCGTCACCGGCATCGGCAAGGTCGCGGCCGCGGTCGCGGTCACCCGCGCGCTGGCGCAGTACCCGCCGGAACGCCTGCCATTCGTGGTCAACATCGGAACAGCTGGTGCCCTGCACGCCCACCACGGCGGCCTGTACGTGCCGTCGGCGGTGCTCAATCACGACATCAGCAGCGCGGTGCTGCGGTCGCTCGGTCATCCCGTGCTCGACGTGATCGACCTCGACGACGGGGACGGCACGGTCCTGGCGACGGGTGATTCGTTCGTCTCCGACGCCCAGGTCCGGGATGCCCTGGCGGCGCGGGCCGATCTGGTCGACATGGAGGGCTTCGCCATTGCGTACGCGTGTGCGCAGCTGGGCGCGCGGTGCCGACTGGTCAAGCACGTCAGCGACCACGCCGACGACTCCGCGATGGACTGGCCCGCGCAGGTGGACGCGAGCGCCCGCGTGCTCGCCGACTGGTTGCGCGCCGCGCTGTAGCGACGGCGGGTCAGTTCCCGCGCAAATGCAGGCCGGTGCCGTCGGGCCGCGTCAGCTCCATGGTGGGACCGGAGACGGTGTAGGTCACCTCGCCGTCGAGGACGTGCAACACCGCCCGCTCGACATCCGTGACGTCGTCGGGCAGGCGACCCGGGTGGTCGCGAGCTTGCCGAACGTGATGGTGCTGGCGCCGACCCGGACGGGGCCGCTGAAACGGTTGCACCCGGTGGAACCGGTGGCCTGGCCGTCCTGGCCGATCGTCAGCGACGGGGCCGACGTCTCGAGCGCGGCCGACGTGACGACCGCGTCCGGGGTGATCAACGACTCGACCACCCAGGTGGTCCCGACGACGGGGCGGTCCGGTTCGGTGGTCTTCTTGTCCGCGAGGGTGACGGTGACGTTCTGCGACGCGAGCGTGAGGACGTCGTCGGTCAGCGTCCACGACGGTTGCGCGGCGAACAGGTCCGTCATCCACTTGTCCGCTCCGGCGAGGTCGCCGGGCAGGCCATCATGGTGGTCGCGATCGGACCGGTCTTCACGGTCTCACCGCCGAGGTCGACACTGCTCACGCCCCGGTTGCAGCCCGCGCTCATGGCGATGTGATTGTGCTCCGGGAAGGCGACCTCGAGTGGGCCGCCGCCGGGGATCGTCGAGCCGGTCACGGAGGTCGAGAGGAACGTCCGGCCCCACAGCGCGTCGGCGGGCGAGGCGGGAGTCGACGCCGCCGACGTCTCGGCGGTGGAACCGGTGTCGGCACCGTCCGCCGTGTTGCCGCACGCGGTCAGCGTCGCGGCACGCAGGAGGGCGAGAGCGGCCGGAAGCGTGCGCATGGCCACACCCTAACCGGAGGCGGGGCCGGTACCGGTGATCCTGCGCGCCAGGTCCTCCCAGCCGTCGGCGATGCGTCGGTGCGGCATCCCGGCGACGCGGATCTGGTGCAGCACCAGGCTCGCCTCCAGTGGTGCCAGCAGTGCCGCGCCCAGCAGTTCGACGTCGCCGTCGACGCCCGCGTCCGTGAGCAGGGTCACGATGTGCCGCAGGCTCACCGCGCGTGCGGGGCTCGAGTAGCGGAACTCGGGGGAGTCCTCCGCCGCCCGCAGCACGTCGCCCTGCACGGTCACCATGTCGAGCCGGGCGCGTCCGAATGCGATCAGCCGGACGATCGGGTCCGCTCCGGGGCCCAGGGGCGGGGACCGAACATGAACGCGTGCTGCAGTTCGCGCTCGGTGTGGTCGAGCAGCGCGTTCATCAGGCCGGACCGGCTTCCGAACCGCCGGAACACGGTGCCCTTGCCCACGCCGGCCTTCGCCGCGACGGCCTCCATCGTGACCGCGTCGACGCCCCGTGCAGCGACGAGTTCGGCTGCCGCGTCGAGGAGGAGTCGCCGATTGCGGGCAGCGTCACATCGCTCGGGGATCTCCGCGTCCACCAGCGGAAGCAGGGGGCTGTTCACGCAACGCATCGTAGCCCAGCTGGAATACAAGTGGACCGCGGTCCGTTTGTGGTGCTATACCTGTTGCAGCTTCAACTATCGCACCCGAAGGAATCCCGTCATGTCTGACACCCGCGTTCTCGTCCTGGTCGGCAGCCTGCGCGCCGGCTCCGTCAACCGTCAGGTCGCCGAGACTGCCGCAGCCGTCGCCCCCGAGGGCGTCGAGCTGACGATCTTCGAAGGCCTGGGCAACCTGCCCTTCTACAACGAGGACGTCGACGTCCCCGGCGCCGCGATCGCCGGTGTCGACGAACTGCGTGCCGCGGCCGCCGAGGCCGGCGCCCTGCTCCTGGTCACCCCGGAGTACAACGGCACCGTGCCCGCCGTCCTCAAGAACGCCATCGACTGGCTCTCGCGTCCCTACGGCGCCGGTGCCGTCAAGGACAAGCCGGTCGCCGTCATCAGCGCCTCCCCGAGCCCCAACGCCGCGAAGTGGGCGCACGACGACACCCGCAAGGCTCTCGGCGTCGCCGGTGGCAACGTCCTCGACGTCGAGCTGTCCATCGGCGGCACCATCCAGAAGTTCGGCGACCAGCACCCGCGCGAGAACGCCGAGGTCGCACAGCAGGTCGGCGCCGTCGTCGCCGCCCTCGTCGAGGCTTCCCAGGAGCTCGTCGACGCCTGATCCCCTGGGATCACCCCGGCATCCGACCGAATGTCACATGCGTTCAGTTCGACTGGACGCGTGTGACATTCGGCGTTTCGGGGTCGGCTACAGCCCGGCCTGATCCATCGCGGCGTCGACGGCGTCGCGGACCGCGTCGAAGTCGCGCCCCGCCGCCAGCGCCGTGGTCTGGGCCGCCTCGATCCGGTCGCGCACCTGCTCGTAGCGAGCGGTCCACGCCTCCTTGTCGGCGCGCCAGTAGCCGATGACGTCGTAACGCTCGGTCGGCCAGCCCAGTTCGTGCCGCAGCCAGCGGCGCACCTCGCGTGAGTGCCCCGCCTCGCCGGCGAACCAGACGTACCCGGGGCCGCCGGGGTGGACCCACTCCCTGGCGGTACTCGCCAGGGCGCTGGGGCCGACCCCGTTGCCTGTCCCGTGCAGCCACCTGTAGGTGACGTCGCCAGCCGTCTCGAGGTGCTGCTCGTCCGCGGCCGTCGTGACCTCGGCCACGACGTGCACGCGGGTGCCGGGCGCGAGTTCCTCGACGATGCGGCCCACCGCGGGTAGTGCGGTCATGTCCGCGATCAGGAGTTGCCACGCGGTCCCGGCGGGCGGCCGGTACCAGCCCGACGCCATCGTGACCCCGAGGACCTGGCCCGGCCGCGCCTGCAGGGCCCACCGCACCGCTGCACCGCCGTCGTGGACCGCGAAGTCGATGTCCATCTCGCAGGTCTCGGCGTTCCAACGCCGGACCGTGTAACTGCGCATCTCGGGCCGTGGCCCGTCCGCGGGGTAGTCCCACGTGTCGCCGATCGGCTGCGGCTGCGGCGGCCGGTCCTCGCCGTCGTCCGGGAACACCACGAGAAAGCGCTCGTCGGGGTCGCCGCTCGAGGCGAATCGCGTCAGGTCGCCGCCGGACAGTGTGATCCGCTGCATGTTCGGTGTGACGCGTGCGACGCGCGACACCGCCGCGAAGCAGTAGGGGTTCGGGTTCGAGGGCACGGGGCAACCCTGACACAGCACGACGGGCGCGGTACCGCTCACACCGATGGTTATCGGTCAGTTAACGCTCGGTTGGGGGCGCCGATGGGCATCATCGTGCGGGTTCCGGCCGCCGCTCCGCGTGTCGCGCTCCGGCGTGTCGTTTGCGGGCGGACGACCTCGGCGTGCGCAACGTGCGCCGGAGTCCCGGCGGCGCCGGAACGACACGCCGAGAGTGTCGTGGACCCGTCGGGTCGGGCTCGCGGGGCCGACCTGCGTTCCTCGGCTGCATGGCGTGGTGGATGTGCCGGAAATCACCGCCGAACCTGTGACCCGCGACACGCCGGGAGCCTCCTGAATCGATCCCTCTACAGGGTGTCGACCTGGGAATTTCACGAGTGCAACTCACAAGATCTCGCGCTGCGCGTATCTGTCGGCCACAAGGTGTAGTGTCTACACAGCCGAGAGGGCACAACGGGAACCAATCGGATCCCGGGCACGAAACGAGGCCTCGTCCTCGGCGCGAAGACTGCACAACTCAAGCTCGCAAGGCCATTGGAAAGAGGGACCAATATGAGCATCACCGTCTACACCAAGCCCGCCTGCGTTCAGTGCAATGCCACCTACCGCGCCCTCGACAAGGCCGGTCTCGAATACGACGTCGTCGACATCTCCGAGAACCCCGAAGCGCGTGACTACGTGATGGCTCTCGGATACCTCCAGGCCCCCGTCGTGGTGGCCGGCGACGATCACTGGTCGGGCTTCCGTCCGGACCGCATCAAGGACCTCACCGCAAACGCTGCTTGAGCCACCGCGCGGCCGTGCCGCGGGGACGATCCACACGAGTGAAATGGTGAATGCCGATGGCTTCGCTGGTGTATTTCTCCAGCGCGTCGGAGAACACACACCGATTCGTCGAACGACTCGGCGTCCCCGCTACGCGCATTCCACTACATGACCGCGAAGGCCTGTTCGAAGTCGACGAACCGTACGTCCTGATCCTGCCCACCTACGGCGGCGGGACGACGGCGACGGGTCGCGACACGAGTTACGTGCCCAAGCAGGTCATCCGATTCCTCAACAACAAGCACAATCGCGACCTCGTTCGAGGGGTGATTGCTGCCGGCAACACGAACTTCGGCGAGTCGTACTGCTACGCCGGGAACGTGATTTCACAGAAGTGTCGGGTCCCGTACCTGTACCGCTTCGAACTAATGGGAACAGCCGAGGACGTCGTCGCCGTGCGCGAGGGCCTCGCACAATTCATGGAGAGTGAACAGTGGCACCGACCATCACAGATTCAGCCCCGGCTGGGAGTGTAGAGCGCGCTGCGGCACGACCCGACGCGTCGGCGAGCGAGCTGGATTTCCACGCGCTCAACGCGATGCTGAACCTGTACGGTCCCAACGGCGAGATCCAGTTCGACAAGGACGTCGCCGCGGCGCGGCAGTACTTCCTGCAGCACGTCAACCAGAACACGGTCTTCTTCCACAACCTGGACGAGAAGCTCGACTACCTGGTCGAGGAGAACTACTACGAGCCCGAGGTGCTCGACCAGTACTCGCGCGAGTTCGTGAAGTCGCTGATCGACCGGGCCTACGCCAAGAAGTTCCGCTTCCCGACGTTCCTCGGCGCCTTCAAGTACTACACCTCCTACACCCTCAAGACGTTCGACGGTAAGCGGTACCTTCGAGCGTTTCGAGGATCGTGTCTGCATGGTGGCGCTCACCCTCGCCGCGGGCGACGAGACGCTCGCGACCGAGTTGGTCGACGAGATCATCGCCGGACGGTTCCAGCCGGCCACGCCGACGTTCCTCAACTCCGGCAAGAAGCAGCGCGGTGAGCCCGTGTCGTGCTTCCTGCTGCGCATCGAGGACAACATGGAGTCCATCGGTCGCTCCATCAACTCGGCGCTGCAGCTGTCCAAGCGCGGCGGCGGAGTTGCGTTGCTGCTCAGCAACGTTCGTGAGCACGGCGCCCCGATCAAGAAGATCGAGAACCAGAGCTCGGGCGTCATCCCGATCATGAAGCTGCTCGAGGACTCGTTCTCGTACGCCAACCAGCTCGGTGCCCGCCAGGGTGCCGGCGCGGTGTACCTGCACGCGCACCACCCGGACATCTACCGCTTCCTCGACACCAAGCGCGAGAACGCGGACGAGAAGATCCGTATCAAGACGCTGTCGCTGGGCGTCGTGATCCCGGACATCACGTTCGAGCTCGCGAAGAAGAACGAGGACATGTACCTGTTCTCGCCGTACGACGTCGAGCGCATCTACGGTGTGCCGTTCGCGGACATCAACGTCACCGAGAAGTACCACGAGATGGTCGACGACAAGCGGATCCGCAAGTCGAAGATCAAGGCGCGCGAGTTCTTCCAGACCCTCGCCGAGCTGCAGTTCGAGTCGGGCTACCCGTACATCATGTTCGAGGACACGGTGAACCGGGCGAACCCGATCGACGGCAAGATCACGCACTCGAACCTGTGCTCCGAGATCCTGCAGGTCTCGACGCCGTCGACGTTCAACGACGACCTGTCCTACAGCCACGTCGGCAAGGACATCTCGTGCAACCTCGGCTCGCTCAACATCGCGCTGACGATGGACTCGCCGGACTTCGCGAAGACCATCGAGACCTCGATCCGCGCGCTCACCGCGGTCTCGGACCAGACGCACATCTACTCGGTGCCGTCGATCGAGCAGGGCAACAACGACTCTCACGCGATCGGCCTGGGCAGATGAACCTGCACGGCTACCTCGCGCGCGAGCGGATCTTCTACGGCTCCGAAGAGGGCATCGACTTCACGAACATCTACTTCTACTCGGTCGTGTACCACGCGATCCGGGCGTCGAACCTGATTGCCAAGGAGCGGGGCACCCACTTCAAGGGCTTCCCGCAGTCCGACTACGCGTCGGGCAAGTACTTCGACAAGTACACCGACCAGGTGTGGGAGCCCAAGACCGAGAAGGTGCGGCAGCTGTTCGCGGACGCCGACATCCACATCCCCACGCAGGACGACTGGCGCGAGCTGAAGGCGTCGGTGCAGCAGTACGGCATCTACAACCAGAACCTGCAGGCCGTCCCGCCGACCGGCTCGATCTCGTACATCAACAACTCCACCAGCTCGATTCACCCGGTGGCCGCGAAGATCGAGATCCGCAAGGAAGGCAAGATCGGTCGCGTCTACTACCCGGCGCCCTACCTGACGAACGACAACCTGGAGTACTACCAGGACGCGTACGAGATCGGGTACGAGAAGATCATCGACACCTACGCCGCCGCCACGCAGCACGTGGACCAGGGCCTGTCGCTGACGCTGTTCTTCAAGGACACCGCCAGCACGCGTGACGTCAACCGCGCGCAGATCTACGCGTGGCGCAAGGGAATCAAGACGCTGTACTACATCCGCCTGCGTCAGATGGCGCTCGAGGGCACCGAGGTCGAGGGTTGCGTCTCGTGCATGCTGTGACATCGGTGAAGGCGACGCCGGCGAACGGCTCGAACGGAGTGAGGGAATCGTGAGCGAGAAGATCAAGCTGATTGATCGGGTATCGGCGATCAACTGGAACCGCGTACCCGATGAGAAGGACTCCGAGGTGTGGGACCGCCTCACCGGCAACTTCTGGCTGCCGGAGAAGGTGCCGGTGTCCAACGACATCCAGTCGTGGGCCACCCTCACCCCGCACGAGCAGCAGCTCACGATGCGGGTGTTCACCGGCCTGACGCTGCTGGACACCATCCAGGGCACCGTCGGCGCCGTGAGCCTGATCCCCGACGCGGTCACCCCGCACGAGGAGGCGGTGCTAACCAACATCGCGTTCATGGAGTCCGTGCACGCGAAGAGCTACTCGCAGATCTTCTCGACGCTGTGCACCACCCGGGAGATCGACGACGCGTTCCGCTGGTCGGAGGAGAACCCGAACCTGCAGCGCAAGGCGCAGATCGTCCTCGACTACTACAAGGGTGACGACCCGCTCAAGCGCAAGGTCGCCTCGACGCTGCTCGAGTCGTTCCTGTTCTACTCGGGCTTCTACCTGCCGATGTACTGGTCGTCGCGCGCCAAGCTCACCAACACGGCCGACATGATCCGCCTGATCATCCGCGACGAGGCCGTGCACGGCTACTACATCGGCTACAAGTACCAGCGCGGACTCGAGCAGATCACCGAGGCCGAGCGCGAGGAGCTCAAGAACTACACGTTCGAGCTGCTGTTCGAGCTGTACGACAACGAAGTCGAGTACACGCAGGATCTGTACGACGAGGTCGGGCTCACCGAGGACGTCAAGAAGTTCCTGCGCTACAACGCCAACAAGGCGCTGATGAACCTCGGCTACGAGGGCCTGTTCCCGAAGGACGAGACGGACGTCAACCCGGCGATCCTGTCCGCCCTGTCGCCGAACGCGGACGAGAACCACGACTTCTTCTCGGGGTCCGGTTCGAGCTACGTCATCGGCAAGGCCGTCAACACCGAGGACGAGGACTGGGACTTCTAGTTCCGCACCACCCGCTGTGGCCGAATGTCACATCCGTTCAGTACAACTGAACCGATGTGACATTCGGCCATTCGGCGTCTCGGGTCGCTGCGTCCCGGGCGACGACGTCGCGGCGCCGCACGACGGTCGGCGCGTCGTCGTAGTCGCTGGTCCAGGGGCTGCTCGAGATCGTCGCCACGAAGTCGAGCGCCCCGAGCAGCCACCACTTCAGCAGGTAGCCGAGCGTCGGCCACTGCCCGTCGGACGGGCGGATCACGCACAGGCCGAACAGCGCCTTGCCGAGGGTCGTGTGCACGATCCGCTGGGCGACGACGCGCTGCAGCAGCGATGCGGCGATCCAGCCGATGAACAGAGCCAGTGCCGCCCAGTCCGCGACGGCGGGGATGTCCAGGAACACGGTCATCGCGACGAGGCCGACCACGATGTGGAAGAGCCAATCGAAGACGAACGCGAAAACCTCGCGCAGTTGCCGGGGCGACGGATAGCGCGGGTCGCCCGATTCGCCGTGCTTGTCGGGAATCTCCACGCGCGTCGGCGTCGTGTCCGGGGGAGTGGTCGCGTCGAACCCTGGTGTGGTCACCGGAGAAGGGTGCCGGATAGAGCCGCGAAAGGCAATGGTGGGGGCGGGGTTTCGGTCGGGGCATTGTGATCGTTAGGACGCGGAGCCTACTGTCGAATCAGTGCAACTCAGCCGACGAGACGACACCTACGAAGATTCGAGGAGACGGCAATGAGTGGTCGAGTAGTGCATTTCGAGGTCCCGTTCGACGACGGTGACCGGGCCCGCAACTTCTACCGGCAGGCGTTCGACTGGAACCTCGCCGAGATGCCCGAGATGAAGTACACCGGCGTGGCCACCGGGCCCGTCGCGGAATCCGGGATGCCGGCCGAACCGGGGTACATCGGCGGCGGCATGTTCGAGCGTGCGGAGCAGTCCCGAGCGGTCCGGTGATCACGGTCAACGTCGACGACATCGACGCGGCGCTGGCCAAGATCGAGTCGTTGGGCGGCGCGACGGTCTCGGCGAAACAACCTGTGGGGGAGATGGGCTTTGCCGCCTACTTCCGGGACACCGAGGGCAACGTCATGGGGCTGTGGGAGACGGCGTAGGGCCGATCCTTCCCTGAGCTCTCAGTCCCGCGCGAACCACGCTCGCTCGTCGTCGCGCAGGGCAGCCGCGATGCGCCGCCTCGACGACCCGGTCATGTCGGACGGCAGGGCGTCGGGGGAGAACCACTGCACGTCGAGATTCTCGTCGTCGGCGACGCGGGCCTCACCGGACACGACGCGGGCGACGAAGCACGCGTCGAGGTACGCGGCGATGTCGCCGTTGGGATAGGTGACGGGGCCGGCGGCGCCGACGCTGATGACGCGCACCAGTTCCGCCTCGAGCCCGGTCTCCTCGCGGATCTCCCGCAGGACCGCCGGGCCGGGCTCCTCCCGGGTTCGAGGATCCCGGAGACGACGGCCCACAGGCCGTTGTCGGCGCGCCGCGTGAGGAGCAGTCGGCCGTCGTCGTCGTGCAGGACGGCGCTGACCCCGGGCAGCCAAAGCGGGGCGTGCCCGACGTGTTCCGCAGCGCCGCAACGAATTCCGGTACCGGCATGGAGGGCTCCTAGCTGACGTACGCGTTGAGGCTTTCCTGGAGGTCGGTGAGGACCGCGCGAGCCGCGACGACTCCGTTGCCGGCGTTCCACACCTCGTCGTCGACGGCGAAGACGCGGTTGTCGGTGACCGCCCCGAGGTCGTGCCAGGCGTCGGAGTCCATCACCGACGTGCCGTGATCGAGGCCGCCCGGCCGGTCGAAACTGACGTAGATGAGGTCGCCCTCGGCGTCGGTGAGGTCGTCGATGTCCTTCGACGCCACGTCGATCCGCTGGTATGCCGGACGCTGGACGTTCGCGTCCGCGAGCACCTGGCCGGAGAACGACCCGGGGCCCTCGATCGCCATCGCGTCGGACCGGAACCGGATCACCGAAGCCTGCGTCTGGCGGGCGTTGATCTCGGTGCCGATCCGTGCGGCGTCCGCGGTATACGCGTCGAGCGCCTGCTGCGCCGCGCCGGACCGTCCGAGCGCCTTGCCGGACGCGAGGAATCGCGACTTCCACTGGACCGGGTCGCCGCCGACGAAGACGGTGGGCGCCACGGTCTTCAGGCGGTCCGCGAGCTCCGGTGAGGCGGGCGCCGATCCGAGGATCAGGTCCGGCGCCGCCTTCGCGATCTGGTCGACGTCGGGCGCCGATTCCGGACCCACGCTGGGCAGCAATGAGATTCCGGTGCCGAGATACGCCGGCTGCGGGGTCTCCCCGGGCGACGTCGCCGCACCGACCACCCGGCCCCACGGTCCAGTGCGCACACCGAATCCATTGCGGCGCTGTCGAGCACGACGATGCGTTGCGGATCGGGGGCGCCGGATCGGCGGGGGTGGGCGTCGCGCAGGCGGCGCGCGTGTCGCGCTCGACGCTCACGACACCCGCGCCCGCGATCTTGGTCGTGGTCCGCACGATGGTGCTCGCATCGTCGTTCGTCGAGTCTCCGCAGCCGGTGAGTCCCACGAGGACCGCCGACGCTGCGATCACGGCGACGGTGGCGCGGCGGACGGTGCGGACGGGCTGGGAACTGGACAATGCGACGACTTCCTGTTCGGCGAGCGCGGCGTGTGCGGGCCGATCCAGGTTAGCTGCTGTGCGGGTCGACCCCGAACGTCCGCGCGAGGTCGTCGAGGATCTTGTGCGCGCCCTGGATGCTGACCGGCGTCATCCACATGGCGTCGTCGACGTCCACGGTGCGGCCCTTCAGGGTTCCCCACAGCGGGTTCTGCAGGAATGCCTGCGCGGCGTCGAGCGACTTGCCGGCCGGATCCTTGTATGTGGCGACGAAGATGACGTCCGCGTCGGCGTCGTTGATCCGCTCGGGACTGATCGCGTTCATGATGCTGCCGGCGTCCGCGGGATCGGGTCCCTGACTGTCCGGACGCGCGAGTCCCGCGTCGGTCAGGACGATGCCGCTGAACGACGTCGTCCGGTAGAGGCGCGCCGTGGGCTCGCCGGCGAAACGCACGACCGAGATCGTCGGGTTGTCCGCCTTGGCATTGATCTCGTCGCCGATGGCTCTGGCGCGGGCCTCGTACTCGCCGATCTTCTGCTCGGTCAGATCCTCCTTGCCGAGCGCTCGCGCGACGAGGCGAATGTTGTCCTTCCAGGTCGGGCCGGTCGACTGGGAGAACACCGTCGGCGCGAGAGCGGACAGGGCCTCGTAGTTCTTCCCGTCGCGTACCTCGGCCGACAGGATCAGATCGGGCTGGAGTTCGGCGACCTTCTCGAGACTTGCGTTCGACACCTTGCCGACCGAGACGGCATCCGCTGCGTAGGCAGCGCGGGCGTCGCCGAGATAGTCGGGCAGGCCCTGCTCGCGGTAGTCGACGTAGCCGACGAGCGGCGACTCGAGCAGGAGGACGGCGTCGGCGTAGCTGTTGTCGAGGGTGACGACGCGCTGCGGCTGCGTGTCGATGTTCGCCACACCGCGGAAGTGTTCGACGGTCCGCGGAACCCGTCGGCCTCCGCCGACGTTGTCTCGTCGATGTCTGTGGTGGTTCCGGTGGACGAGCAGCCGGTGAGGGCGAGGCTGACGGCCACACCCACCGCGGCGAACGAGGCGAGGGCGCGTCGGGACGTTCTGGACACGAGTGGAGGCTCCCATATCGATAAGGTAAGGCTGGGGTAAGTCAGGGAACCTTAACAATATTCTGAGTGGCATTCGGCATCGCTGTCGGCGAAGTGCCCGCACGGTCCCGGGTCGGACATGCTCGACACGCCGCATCGTGGTGGGTTGCATGGGCGGTCGGGGACTAAAGTCCTGCTCGCGGCCCTATGGGTCGACGGTCGAAGGGCCCGTGTACGACAGGGAGTAGGACCCGGTCCACGGGGCTCGAAAGCACCGTCTACGATTCGATGAGCGCAAGCCAGAGAACGTCTGCCTCGAGCACAGGGGTGGGGGTTCGGAGCGAGCCTGCGGAGCGACCAAGGGCACATTCAGGAGGATCAGTGACTGCCGTAGCGCCCCAGCCAGTCCCAGAGATAGCAGCGAGGCCGTACCCGCCGCGGCAGGGACCCAAGGGCTCGTTCATTTACAAGATGGTTACGACCACTGATCCCAAGGTGCTCGGGATCATGTACCTGGTCACCTCGTTCGCGTTCTTCCTCATCGGTGGCCTGATGGCCCTGCTGATGCGTACCGAGCTCGCGGTTCCTGGCCTGCAGTTCCTGTCGAACGAGCAGTTCAACCAGCTGTTCACGATGCACGGCACGATCATGCTGCTGCTGTACGCGACCCCGGTCGTGTTCGGCTTCGCGAACTACATCGTCCCGCTGCAGATCGGCGCGCCCGACGTGGCGTTCCCGCGTCTGAACGCGTTCAGCTACTGGCTGTACCTGTTCGGCGCGATCATCACCACGGCCGGCTTCATCACCCCGGGTGGTGCCGCCGACTTCGGTTGGACCGCTTACACCCCGCTGACCAGCTCGCTGCACTCGCCGGGCATGGGCGCCGACCTGTGGATCATGGGTCTCGCCGTCGCCGGCCTGGGCACCATCCTCGGTGGCGTCAACTTCATCACCACGATCGCCTGCCTGCGTGCCCCCGGCATGACCATGTTCCGCATGCCGATCTTCACGTGGAACATCCTGATCACCAGCGTCCTCATCCTGCTGGCGTTCCCGCTGCTGACGGCCGCCTTCATGGGTCTGTTCGTCGACCGTCACCTCGGCGGCCACATCTTCGACCCGGCCACCGGTGGCGTCCTGCTGTGGCAGCACCTGTTCTGGTTCTTCGGTCACCCCGAGGTGTACATCATCGCGCTGCCGTTCTTCGGCATCGTCTCGGAGATCTTCCGGTCTTCTCGCGTAAGCCGATCTTCGGCTACAGCGGCCTGGTCTACGCCACCATGGGCATCGCGGCCCTGTCGATCGCCGTGTGGGCACACCACATGTATGCCACGGGCGCGGTTCTGCTGCCGTTCTTCTCCTTCATGACGTTCCTCATCGCGGTCCCGACCGGTGTGAAGTTCTTCAACTGGATCGGCACCATGTGGAAGGGCCAGTTGACCTTCGAGTCGCCGATGCTGTTCTCCGTCGGCTTCCTGGTGACGTTCCTCTTCGGTGGTCTGTCGGGCGTTCTGCTCGCGAGCCCGCCGATCGACTTCCACGTCACCGACTCGTACTTCGTGATCGCGCACTTCCACTACGTGCTCTTCGGCACCATCGTGTTCGCCACCTACGCGGGTATCTACTTCTGGTTCCCGAAGATGACCGGCCGCATGATGGACGAGCGCCTCGGCAAGTGGCACTTCTGGACCACGTTCGTCGGCTTCCACAGCACGTTCCTCGTCCAGCACTGGCTGGGTGCCGAGGGCATGCCGCGCCGCTACGCGGACTACCTGCCCAGTGACGGCTTCACCACGCTGAACACGATCTCCACGATCGGCTCGTTCATCCTCGGTGCCTCGACGCTGCCGTTCCTGTGGAACGTCTTCAAGAGCTACCGCTACGGCGAGGTCGTCAAGGTCGACGACCCGTGGGGCTACGGCAACTCGCTCGAGTGGGCCACCAGCTGCCCGCCGCCGCGGCACAACTTCACCGAGCTGCCCCGGATCCGTTCGGAGCGACCCGCGTTCGAGCTGCACTACCCGCACATGGTCGACCGCCTGCGCGCCGAGGCCCATGTCGGACCGGGCCACGGCGGCAAGCACGCCACCGCGGTCCTCGAGGACACCAAGGTCTAGCGGACCGGAAGGTCTCTGCACTACCGGCAAGGCCCCGCCCGAATCTCGGGCGGGGCCTTTCCGTTGCCGCCATCCCCACTTGGCAGAATGGGGGCGGTATTTCTTCCACATTGTTCGAGCCCAAACGAACGGAGTTACTCGGTGGGTGCGTCAGACGCCACTGTTCTGGTGACGGTTACTGGTCCGGACAGGCCCGGCGTGACGTCGGTGCTCTTCGCGGCGTTGTCGCGGCACGATGTGAGCCTCCTCGACGTCGAACAGGTGGTGATCCGTGGCCGGCTCACCCTCGGCGTCCTCGTGCAGTGCCCCACCGACCCCGAGTCCCTCCAGGAGGAGCTCGAGGAAGCCATGGACACCGTGGGTATGAACGTCGACGTCGAGATCGGCGCCGACCCGGCCGCGCGCCAGCAGGTGTCGACGCACGCCGTCGTCGTCCTCGGCAGCCCCGTCAGTGCGCGGGCGTTCCGTTCGCTGTCGCGCGAACTGGCCCGGCAGGGTGCCAACATCGATTCGATTCGCGGCATCGCGGACTACCCGCTCACCGGCCTCGAACTGATGGTGACGGCCTCGAGCATCGGCACCGAGGCCGACGCCCAGCTGCGCGTGGGCCTCGCGGAGGTCGCCGCTGGTGAGAACGTCGACGTGGCCGTCGAGCGCGGCGGCCTGGCCCGGCGCGCCAAGCGTCTGATCGTCTTCGACGTCGACTCCACCCTCGTGCAGGGCGAGGTCATCGAGATGCTCGCGGCCCGGGCCGGCGTCGAGGACGAGGTCCGCGCCGTCACCGAGGCGGCGATGCGCGGCGAGATCGACTTCACCGAATCGCTCAACCAGCGTGTCGCCACCCTCGCCGGGCTCGACGCGTCCGTCATCGACGACGTCGCCGCCGATCTGCAGCTCACGCCGGGCGCGCGCACCACGATCCGCACCCTGCGCCGTCTCGGTTACCACTGCGGGGTCGTGTCGGGCGGCTTCCGTCAGGTGATCGAGGGGCTCGCGCACGAACTCGAACTCGACTTCGTCCAGGCCAACACGCTCGAGATCGTCGACGGCAAGCTCACCGGCCGCGTCGTCGGCGACGTGGTCGACCGCGCCGCCAAGGCCACCGCGCTACGCAAGTTCGCGGCCGAGGTCGGCGTTCCCATGGAGCAGACCGTCGCGGTGGGTGACGGCGCCGACGACATCGACATGCTCACCGCCGCCGGTCTCGGTGTCGCGTTCAACGCGAAGCCGGCGCTGCGCGAGGTGGCCGACACCGCGCTGTCGCACCCGTTCCTCGACGCGGTGCTGTTCGTGCTCGGCGTCAGCCGCGACGAGGCTCGAGGCCGCCGACGCGGTCGACGGTGGCGTGCGGCGCGTGCCGATCGCATGACCCTGACGGGGACGGCTTCGCAGCACGTCACACCGTGCTGGCCGCCGGGTACGGCAACCGTCCGGACCCGGCGGATCCCGCGCAGGTGCTGGCGATGCCGATCGTGCTGCACATCCCCAAGGCCGAGTCGCCCGCGCGTAGCGCCCTGCTGGCCGCGGCGGCGTCGGCGACCGTCGCGCTGTGCCTCGACGACCGCGTCGGGCCGGACGCGGACGGGACACCCGGACCGTGGCAGCATGCGCTGCGCGAGTGGACCGACGCCCGCATCCGCAAGGTGGCCCGGCGGGCCCGCGGCGCGCAGTGGCTGGCAGCGCAGGGGGTCGACGGCGTAACCGTCGACGTCGACGGTGCCCAGGCCCGGGCGCTGGTGCCGGGGCGGTCGGTGACCTGGACCCGCGGATCAGGAAACTGCAGATCGGTGGCACCGATCTGGAGCACGACGAGCCCGGACCGGTCCCGGACGGGATTCCCACGCTGTGGGTGAACGCCTCGCTCGGGATGACCGTCGGCAAGGCTGCCGCGCAGGTCGGCCACGCGTCGATGCTCCTGGCCGGTGCGATGTCCGCGGAGCGGGCCCTCACATGGGCTTCCGACGGCTACCGCTGCGCCGTCCGGGACGCCGACGAGAAGGCCTGGGCCGCGCTGTGTGACGAAGTCGCCGCCGGCCGCGCGATCGCGGTGCGCGATGCGGGGTTCACCGAGGTGGCGCCCGGTTCCATGACGGTGATCGCCCCGGTTCGCTGAGCCGGCAGGCGACACGCAGGTCCGGTCCAGTCGGCGCCGCGGAAATCCCGTACGGGAAGATGGTCGCTGTGTCGGAACCAGATCCTGATCTCCTCATCGATTTCGAAGATGTCCTGATTCGCCGGGGCGGAGCGACCCTCGTCGGCCCGGTTTCCTGGAAGGTGGAGCTCGACGAGAAGTGGGTCGTGCTCGGCCCCGACGGCGCGGGCAAGACATCCCTGCTGCGCATCGCCGCCGCCGAGGTCCACCCCACCGCCGGTGTCGCCCGGCTGCTCGGCGAGACCCTCGGTCGCGTCGACGTCACCGAGCTGCGTCCGCGGATCGGCCTGTCGTCGTCGGCGCTCGCGCACCGTGTTCCGGCGGACGAGGTCGTGAAGGATCTGGTGGTCTCGGCCGGTTACGCCGTGCTCGGCCGGTGGCGCGAGCAGTACGAGAACATGGATACCGAGCGTGCGGTCGAGATGCTGGAGAGCCTCGGCGCCGAGCACCTCGCCGACCGCACCTACGGGACGCTGTCGGAGGGCGAGCGCAAGCGCGTGCTCATCGCGCGTGCCCTGATGACCGATCCCGAGCTGCTGCTGCTGGACGAGCCGGCGGCCGGCCTCGATCTCGGTGGCCGCGAGGAACTCGTCGCACGCCTCGGCGATCTCGCGGCCGACCCCGATTCGCCGGCGACCGTGCTCATCACGCACCACGTCGAGGAGATCCCGCCGGGCTTCACGCACGCCCTGCTGCTCTCCGAGGGTCGCGTCGTCTCGCAGGGCCTGCTCGACGACGTCATCACGGCCGAGAACCTCAGTGAGGCGTTCAGTCAGTCGATCAGCCTCGACCGCGTCGACGGCCGGTACTTCGCCCGCCGCACGCGCCACCCCGGTCTGCATCGGGCCTGAACCCGGTCGGCGACACGCTGATCCGACGTGCCCAGTGGGACTGGGCATGAGGCGTCCGTCACTCGGGGCGTAGGTTCCCGGTATGGGAACTACTCGAGAGTCGGGCGCCTCCTCCACCGGCGCCGCGCAGCAGGCCGGAATGTTCGACGAGACGCGGACGGCGTCCACCGCTGCCGCGCCGAAGGACGCCTCGACCGTGATGCTCGTCCGCGACGCGGAGTCGGGCGTCGAGGTGTTCCTGCTCCGCCGGGTCGCCGGGATGGCGTTCGCCGGCGGCATGACCGTGTTCCCCGGCGGCGGCGTCGACCCCAGCGACAGTGTCGCCGACGTCCGCTGGGCGGGTCCGCCGCTGTCGTGGTGGGCGGAGCGGTTCGGCGTCGACGAGCCACGTGCCAAGGCGCTCGTGTGCGCGGCGGTGCGCGAGACGTTCGAGGAGTGCGGAGTTCTGCTCGCCGGGCCGACCGAGGACACCGTCGTGGCCGACACCAGTGGCTACGCGGAGGCGCGTCGTCAGCTCGAGTCGCGGGAGCTGTCGTTCGCTGACTTCCTCGCGCGCGAGAACCTCGTCCTGCGCACGGATCTGCTGCGTCCGTGGGCCAACTGGATCACCCCCGTCCAGGAGGGGCGGCGCTACGACACCCGCTTCTTCGTCGCGGTCCTACCCGAGGGCCAGCAGGCCGACGGGGAGACGTCGGAGGCGGCCGAGGTCGCGTGGCGGACACCCGCCGCAGCGGTCGACGACTGGCGTGCGAAGCGCAGCATCCTGCTGCCCCCGACGTGGCGTCAGCTGGCGACGCTCGGCCAGTTCGACAGCGTCGACGCGATTCTCGCCGCCGAGCAGGAGATCTCGCCGATCCTGCCGGAACTGAGCTTTGTCGACGGCAAGCCGCGGGTGTCGTTCCCGGGCGATGCGGGCTACTACGACACCGGCGCGCTGCCCTGGGGATGACCCCAGTAGCCTGAGCCGCATGGCTGAGTTTGTGACCCTCGAGGTATCCGAAGGCATCGGCACGATCCGTCTGGCACGTCCCCCGATGAATGCCCTGAACCGTCAGGTGCAGGAGGAGATTCGGGAAGCGGCGCGTCAGGCGACCGTCGATCCCGAGGTCAAGGCTGTCGTCGTCTACGGCGGCGAGAAGGTGTTCGCCGCGGGCGCCGACATCAAGGAGATGATCGAGCTCGACTTCGTCCAGATGAGCGAGATCGTCGCCGAGCTGCAGTCGGCGCTGGGTGCGATCGCGGACATCCCGAAGCCGACGGTCGCCGCGATCACCGGCTACGCGCTCGGTGGCGGCCTCGAAGTCGTGCTCGGTGCGGACCGGCGCATCGCCGGCGACAACGTCAAGCTCGGCGTCCCGGAGATCCTGCTGGGCATCATCCCGGCGGCGGTGGCACGCAGCGCCTCGCGCGCCTCGTGGGCCCGGCCAAGGCGAAGGACATGGTCTTCACGGGCCGCTTCGTCGGCGCCGAAGAGGCCCTGGAGATGGGCCTGATCGACGAGATGGTCGCCCCCGACGAGGTGTACAACGCCGCTCGCAAGTGGGCGTCGCAGTTCACCGGTGCGGCGAGCCGCGCGCTCGCGGCCGCGAAGGCCGCGATCGACGAGGGCCTCGACACGGACCTGGCGACGGGTCTGAAGATCGAGCAGCACCTGTTCGCGTCGCTGTTCGCGACCGACGACCGCGCCATCGGCATGCAGTCGTTCGTCGAGAACGGCCCCGGCAAGGCGAAGTTCACCGGCAAGTAGCCGCCCTCCCTGATTGCGCACTTGTCGGTGACTCGGGCACTCCGAGAGCACTGACAAGTGCGCAAATCGCCCAGGAATGAGCCGAAAACTAGAACTTGTTCATTCCTTACCTTTCGGTAGGATTCCCTCATGACCGCAAGCCCCCAAGACCCCGCGCCGAACCCGCACGCCACTGCCGAACAGGTCGAGGCCGCGCTGCAGGACACCAAGCTCGCCCAGGTCCTCTACCACGACTGGGAGGCCGAGACCTACGACGACAAGTGGTCGATCTCGTACGACGAGCGCTGCATCGACTACGCGCGTGGCCGGTTCGACGCCGTCGCCGGCGATCAGCCGTTGCCGTACGAGCGGGCACTGGAACTGGGCTGTGGAACGGGCTTCTTCCTGCTCAACCTGATGCAGGGCGGCGTAGCCAAGACGGGTTCGGTCACGGACCTGTCGCCGGGCATGGTGAAGGTCGCGCTGCGCAACGCCGAGAACCTGGGACTCCCGGTCGACGGCCGCGTCGCCGACGCCGAGACGATCCCGTACGAGGACAGCACCTTCGACCTCGTGGTCGGGCACGCGGTACTGCACCACATCCCGGACGTCGAGCAGTCGCTGCGCGAGGTCCTGCGGGTCCTCAAGCCGGGCGGCCGCTTCGTGTTCGCCGGTGAGCCGACGACGATCGGCAACTTCTACGCGCGCTGGCTCGGCCGCGCGACGTGGGCCGCGACCACGACCGTCACCAAGCTGCCGTTCCTGTCGGACTGGCGCCGCCCGCAGGCCGAGCTGGACGAGTCGTCGCGTGCCGCGGCGCTCGAAGCCGTCGTCGACCTGCATACCTTCGATCCGACCGATCTCGAGAACATCGCCAAGTCTGCCGGCGCGGTCGAGGTGAAGGCCAAGACGGAGGAGTTCGCTGCGGCGCTCCTCGGGTGGCCGGTCCGCACCTTCGAGGCCGCGGTGCCGCCGGAGAAGCTCGGCTGGGGCTGGGGCAGGTTCGCGTTCGGCGGCTGGAAGACCCTCAGCTGGGTGGACGAGAGGTCCTCCAGCACGTCGTCCCGCGCGGCTTCTTCTACAACGTCATGATCACCGGCGTGAAGCCGGGCGCCACCGACTGAACGATTCGTACGAGCTTTGGGATACGACTTCACGATCGACGACGTCGACTACCTGCGCAGCGCGGAAGGCATCGCGGCGCTGGCGGAGACGGCGGAGTCGGAGCTGTCCACGCGCACGCGCCTCGCCGACATCGGCCGGGCGCGTGCGCGTTTCGGTGACCGGGCCGCGCTGCTGATCGAGACGGTGCTGCTGCGGCGCAAGGCGGAGGCGAAACTGCACGGTGCCGCGTCCTGGCTGTTCACCGACGACGCATTGCAGCAGGCGACGCCGCTTGCCGTGGCACGGCATCGCGGCGCCCGGTTGGCCGGCCGACGCGTCCATGACGTCACATGCTCGATCGGTGCCGAGCTGTCGGCGCTGGTGCCGTTGGCGGACACCGTGATCGGCAGCGACCTCGATCCGGTGCGGTTGGCGATGGCCGCGCACAACGTGCCCGGCGCGACGCTCGTGCGGGCGGACGCGCTCCGTCCGTGCACGCGCGAGACCGTGGTGATCGCCGACCCGGCGCGCCGCTCGGGCGGCAAGCGCACGTACGACCCGGCCTCGTTGATGCCGCCGCTGCCGGACCTGCTCGACGTGTACGCGGGGCGCGATCTCGCGGTCAAGTGCGCGCCGGGACTGGATTTCGACCGTCTCGAGTGGGACGGCGAGGTGGAGATCGTCTCGCTCGACGGCGGTGTGCGCGAAGCGTGCCTGTGGTCGCCCGGGCTGTCCGGGGCGGGCGTGCGCCGGCGCGCGAGCGTGCTGCGCACCGACGGGACGGCGTGGGAGATCACCGACGCCGAGTCGGACGACGTTCCCGAGCGGGAACCGGGGGAGTGGATCGTCGACCGGACGGCGCCGTCGTGCGCGCGGGCCTGGTGCGCCACTACGCGGCCCGCCACGGCCTGTGGCAACTCGACCCCCGGATCGCCTACCTGACCGGCGACAGCGTCCCTGAGGGGGTGCGCGGGTTCCGAGTGCTGGCGCGGCTCGAAGTACACCGAGAAGGCGCTGCGGCAGGAACTCGCGGCGCGGGACTGCGGTTCGGCCGAGATCCTCGTGCGGGGGCTCGACGTGGACCCGGCGGTGCTGCGCCCGCGCCTGAAGCTGCGGGCACCACGCCGCTGTCGGTGGTGCTCACCCGGATCGGCCGCAGCCCCGTCGCGTTCGTGTGCGCGGCGCGGGACTGACCGGCCGCCGGTCTACTTCAGGACGAACAGTTCGCCGATCAGGGTCGGCGTGAGGACCTCCCCGTCGGGCCCGATCGACGTTCCGGCGGTGAAGCCGGTGCCGCCGGGCAGCGCGTCCTGGTCGAGGGTCTCTCCGGTCCTGGTGTCGAACGTGAGCAGCGCGATCCCACTGTCGCCGTCACGGACCACCGTGTATCCGGTCGCGCCGGCCGCCTGGGCCGGGGCGCCGACCTGCTGCATATCGCCGCGCTCCCACGCCACTTCGGCGCGGTCCCCGCGGTCCCGCAGGGCCAGCAGCCGCCCCTTCTCGCCGCCGGCCGGGACGATCAGTCCGTCGGCCGAGACGGACGGGCCACCCAGCGCCCGGTATCCGAGGTCGTGGCTCCGCTTGGGGGTGCCGGATTCGGCGTCCACCGCCCAGAGGTGCCCGGCATTGTCGTTGCCGTACACCGTCTTTCCGTCGGCCGACAGGACTGGGCTGGACGGGCTGCCGTCCGGCAGCGTGCTCGTGGACCAGTCCTGCTCGATCTTCGGCTCGCCACCGCCCGTGTAGCGCATCGCGACCAGGTCCGCCTGTGGCGCACCGGGCCGCCAGAACGTGAAGACGAACCGGCCGCTGCTCAGGTCGAGCGCCGGGGAGTTCGAGACCGGGCACGGGAGGCGCCGTCGAAGCACTGGTCCAGACCGAGTCCGTTCGGCACCGGCTCGATGTTCGAGCCCTGGGTCCACGACGCCGGCGGAATCAGGTCGTACGACGGGACCACCTTGAAGCCGGTCTGCGGGTCGAGCACGTTGATCTGGCCGAGCTGGGTGACGAACAGCAGGTTGCCGTCGCCGGTGAACTGGGCGGCGAGCGGCGTGCCGGTGACCGGTGTGCGCCAGCGCAACTGGCCGTGCTCGTTGAACGAGCTCATCGCGCCTTCCTCGCCGACGTAGACGTTGGTGGCACCGTCCACGACGGGTGACGAGGCGGCGGCGCCCGGGCCGATGCGGTTGCACCAGCGCTTGCGGCCGGAATCGATCTGGAACGACAGGAGATTGCAGCCCTGCTCGGCCTGCGACGTGATGAAGATCTGACCGCTCGCGGCGACCGTCGCCCGGGTCGGTGTCGGGCCCCCGATCGGCCGGGACCACGAGAAGTCGAGCGAACGCGAGCCCGTCTCCGCGCTCGTGTCGCTGTTGCGGGCGTCCGAGTGCATCCCCGGCCAGCCGCCCGCGCCGAAGACGTTCTCGGTGCCGGAATCCCCGCCGCATCCTGAGAGAAGGAGGGCCGAGATCGCCGTCAGCGCTGCCGCCGACGACCTGAGGGCACGCCGCATTGGATCTCCTGAAGTCGAAATCTGGTCGGACCAGAGACTATCCCGGCCACGATTCGGCGTCGGCGAACCGCCCCGGACCATTTCGTGGGACCCTCGATGAAGGGCCCGATATCGGTCGTTGTCGGGGGTTCCCACGGATCCGTTCCGGCGGAGGAGACATCATGAAAATTGGTGTGCCCAAGGAGATCAAGAACGGGGAGCTGCGGGTCGCGCTCACTCCGCTCGCGGTGAACGAGCTGCGCGTGCAGGGGCACGAGGTGCTCGTCGAACGTGGGGCCGGTGCGGGCTCGTCGATGCCCGACGGGGAATACGTCGCCGCCGGTGCGCGGATCCTCGATCGCGCGGAGGACGTGTGGGCCGAGGCGGATCTGGTGGTGAAGGTCAAGGAACCGCTCGCGCCGGAGTACGAGTTGATGCGACGCGGACAGCTCCTGTTCACCTACCTCCATCTCGCGGCCTCGCTCGAGTGCACCGAGGCGCTGCTGTCGAGCGGAGTCACCGCGATCGCGTACGAGACGGTGGAACGGTCCGACGGTTCGTTGCCGTTGCTCGCGCCGATGAGCGAGGTCGCCGGTCGCCTGGCGACCCAGGTGGGCGCGCACGCGCTGCAGGCGACGGCCTCGGGGGATTGCTGGGGCGAGGCATCCTGCTCGGCGGGGTGCCCGGAGTCCAGCCGGCGCGGGTCGTCGTCATCGGCGCGGGCAGTGCCGGTACGCGCGCGACGGCCGTGGCGGTCGGCATGGGTGCTCGGGTGACGGTGCTCGACCGCGACGTCGAACGCCTGCGGGCCGCGCACGTGCGGTTCGGGACCCGGATCTCGACGGCGGTGTCGACGCGCACCGAACTCGAACAGACGCTGACCGACGCCGACCTCGTGATCGGCGCGGTGCTGGTGCACGGCGCCCGCGCCCCGCATCTGGTCTCGTCCGAGCAGGTGGCCCGGATGCTGCCGGGGAGCGTGCTGGTGGACGTGGCGATCGATCAGGGCGGGTGCTTCGAGGATTCGAGGCCGACCACTCACGATCAACCGACCTATGTAGTTCATAATTCGATCATTTATGCGGTGCCCAATATGCCGAGCGTTGTTCCCCATACATCCACCCACGCTTTGGTAAATGTCACCCTGCCGTTCGTGTCCGCGGTCGCCGGAAAGGGTTGGCGCGCAGCTATGCGCGACGATCCGGCGCTCGCGATGGGACTCAATACCTGGTCGGGGCAGGTGACGCACGCACCGGTCGCGCTGGCCCACGCACTGCCGCACGTGTCCGTGGAAAACGCAATGCGTGGCTGAACTGTCCGATTGGCGTGAACGTCAACCATGCAATTCGCGTGTCCCGTGATTGTTGCCGATCGTTTATGGATTTCGCTGCGACATCGCGCAGGCAATTGTGTCTAATAGTTTCATGCAGCGGGGAACGGGGACGGAATCCGAAGTACAGGCGCGGGAACCTGGTGCGAGTGAGGCCGTCGATCCTCCGGTCGCGCCGCCTGCGCGCGAGAAATCTGCCGTCGTGTCCGATCAGCAGGACGACTATCTACTGGGATCCCCGTCGGCAGGTCGCGTCGTCGCCATCCTGCTCGTCGCCGGGATCGCCGGTGCGATGGGCATCGTCATGGCCTCGGTCGTCGCGATGCTCGTGACCGCCGCCGTCGGGGCGGTCACCGCGTATGTCGTGGCGCACGACGACGAATGGGTACTGCGCGGTCGTCGGCGGCGGGCCCGGCGACGCGACGTCACCGTCGCCCCGAGCTGGGCGAGCGGGTCCTGGACCGGGCAGGCGTGGGGGGATCACAGCGTCGGACGGCACGCCGCGTAACCGACGCCGAGGGCGCGTGACGAGGCGCACAGTCACAGTCCGTAGGCTTGTGTGTCATGACGAGCGTGTGGGGCGCACCGTTGCGCTCGAGGTGGCGCGGATCTCGACGTCGGGACAGTGATCAGGCCCGTTTCCTGACGGTGGCCTCGCTGAAGTGGGTCATCGCGAACAAGGCGTACACACCGTGGTACCTGGTCCGCTACTACCGCCTGGCGAAGTTCAAACTCGCGAACCCGCACATCATCACGCGCGGCATGGTGTTCCTCGGCAAGAACGTCGAGATCCACTCCACCCCCGGGCTCTCGCGGATGGAGATCGGCAAGTGGGTCCACGTCGGTGACGGCAACGCCCTGCGGTGCCGCGAGGGTTCGCTGCGGATCGGCGACAAGGTCGTGTTCGGCAAGGACAACGTCGTCAACACCTACATCGACGTCGAGATCGGTGCGTCGACGCTCGTCGCGGACTGGTGCTACATCTGCGACTTCGACCACCGGACCGAGGACGTGACGATGCCGATCAAGGACCAGGGCATCGTCAAGGGCCCGGTCCGGATCGGACCCGACACGTGGATCGCCGCGAAGGTCACGGTGCTGCGCAACACCCGCGTCGGTCGCGGCTGCGTGCTCGGTGCCCACGCCGTCGTCAAGGGCGACATCCCCGACTTCAGCATCGCGGTCGGTTCTCCCGCCAAGGCCGTGAAGAACCGCCGCGCCGACTGGGAGTCCGGTGCCGAGGACCGGGCGAAGTACATCGCCGCCCCTCGAGGACATCGCCCGCAAGAAGCTCGCCGCCGATCCCGCCGCCGATCCTGCCGCGGTGAACGGCAACGGGGCGGCCGCCCCCAAGTGATCCGGGCCGGGTGCCCGCTACCGACCGGGTAGCGGGCGCTCGGGAATCTCCGGCCGCGCCAACGGGTGCCGCACTCGACGCTTGGCCGCCGCGTACACCTGCACGGTCTCCTCGGCCACCTTGCCCAGTCGAAGTCGGCGGTGAGCCGATCTCGTGCCGCCTGCGCCCGAACCTGCGCCGCATCCGGATCGTCGAGCGTCTCCCGCGCCGCGGACGTGAGGCTGTCCACGTCGCCCGGCGCGAACGACAGTCCGGTCACCCCGTCGACGACGGCCTCGCCGAGTCCGCCCGCGGTCGACGCGATCAGCGGGGTGCCGGCGGCCGCCGCCTCGAGCGCGATGATGCCGAACGGCTCGTATCGGCTGGGCAGCACGATCGCGTCGGCGCCGTGCAGCCAGCCGAGCAACTCCTCGTGGTCGAGGTTGCCGAGGAACGTCACCGACCGGGCGACGCGGTGGGTGCGGGCCTGCTGCTGCAGCCACTCGAACTGGGTGCCCTCACCGGCGATGGCCAGTGTCGTGCCCGGGTGGCTGCGCCGGATCCGCGGCAGCGCCGCGATCGCGTCCTGCACGCCTTTCTCGTACTCGAGTCGGCCCACGTACAGCAGTGTCGCGGGTCCCGATCGCGGGGCACGCTTGCGATAGCTCCACGTGGTGACGTCGATGCCGTTGCGGATCACGGTGATCGGCGGCAGTTCCGGGCCGTACAGCTCGGTGACCTCGTCCTCCATCGACGCCGAGCACGTGATGATCGAGTCGGACTCGTTGGCGAGCCACCACTCCACCGAGTGCACCTGACGGTTCACCTTGCCCGACAGCCAGCCGCTGTGCCGGCCGGCCTCCGACGCGTGCAGGGTCGACACCAGCGGGACGTCGTAGAACTCGGCGAGCGCGATCGCCGGGTGCGCCACCAGCCAGTCGTGCGCGTGCACGACGTCGGGCTGCCAGCCCTCGCCGATCCCCTCCTTGGACAGGGCCACCCCGGCGCGGACCATTGCGTGGCCCATCGCCAGTGTCCACGCGAGCATGTCCTCGCCGAACACGAAGTGCGGCGGATCCTCGGCTACGGCGACCACCAGCACGCCGTCGGCGATCTCGGTCGTCGTCGGATGCGTCGACGGGTCGGTGCCCGACGGTCGCCGCGCCAGCACGACCACCTCGTGGCCGGCCGCGGCGAGTTCGGTGGCGAGATGGTGGACGTGTCGTCCAGTCCACCCACCACGACGGGCGGGTACTCCCACGAGACGATCAGAACTCTCATCACTTGCTCCCAGCGAATGCGGCTGTTTCAGTCAGGGACCGGGCAGGCGCCGCGCGTCGAGTGCGGGGAACAGACCGTCGGCGGCGTTCCATCCGTCGGCGAGACGACGAGCGGTGTCGTCCCGACCGGACGCGACGGCGTCGGCGATCTCCCGCAACGCGTGGGCGTGCTTGTGGGCCCGGTCGCGCGCGTACCCGGCTGCCGAGTCCTTGCTGACCATGAACGCCCAGTCGCTCGAGACCGTCATCAGCGTCTCACGCAACATCTGGTCGTGGACCCGATTGCGAAGTTCGGGGTGTTCCGGATTGGAATCGCGGGACTTGTCGATCGTGTCCAGTGCGGTCTGCACCACCTCGGCGTTGAGCTGGACCAGGTCCTGCACCTGGTCGCCGGCCCACACCCGCCAGTCCTTGCCCGAACCCCACGACGAGTCCTGCAGTTCGACGGGTTCGCCCACGTAGCCGCGGGCGCGGGCGTCGGCGAGGGTGCCGACCTCGATGCCCGCCTCGGGCAGCGCGCGCAGCACCTTCTCGAGCCACTGCGGTCCCTCATACCACCAGTGTCCGAACAGTTCGGTGTCGAACGCGGCCACCACCAGCGCGTCCCGGCCCACGCGCTCGGACTCGCTGCGCAGGCGTCGACGCACGGTCTCGACGAAGTCGTCGACGTGCTTGTCGATGGTGGCCGCTGCCAGTGCCGGGTCGTACGGGGCCTTCTTGTCCGACGGCACCGTGCGGCCGGTGACCCGGGCGGGCTTGAGCCCGGTGTCGTGGTCGTAGGTGTGGAAGTCGCGGTATGCGGCGTGGCCCGGGTATCCCGTCTTCGGCGACCACACGCGGTAGCTCACCTCGAGGTCGCGGCCGAACGCGACGACGTCGGAGTCCCACACCGGTCGGCCGACCGACGTGTCGCCGCGGAGCGCGGGACCGTCGACCATGAAGTGCGACACGCCCGCAGCCGCGTAGCCGGCTTCCATGCCGGGCGTGAATCCGCACTCGGGCGCCCAGATCCCGGACGGCGTGTGGTTCCAGCGGGCCCGCGCGTCGGCGAGGCCCTCGGTGAGCGAGAACGCGCGCAGACGCGCGTCGAGCAGCGGCTGGAACGGGTGCGCCAGCGGGCCGCCGAGCAGTTCGATCGTCTCGGCGTCGATCAGTTCGCGCAGGACCGCGGATCCGCCGTGGCGCCAGCGGGTTTCGAAGTCCTCGAAGCGCCGCGGCCGATGCGCGGTGCTCGCGCGCGCCCAGTTCGCGCTGTGACGTCGACGACATCCCGGCGGCCTCGTGCGCGCGGATCTGCCAGTTGCCGAGCCAGTGGTGCATGCCGTCGAGGCAGTGCGGGTCGTCGAGCTGCGCCGCCAGCACCGGCGTGATGCCCAGCGTGAGCAGCCGGGTGCGGCCCTCCGCGGCGAGCCGGCGCAGCACCGCCGTCACCGGCAGGTACGTCGCCGCCCACGACTGGTAGAGCCACTCCTCGCCGACCGGCCAGCGGCCGTGGTTCGCGAGCCACGGCAGGTGCGAGTGCAGGACCAGGCAGAACATGCCCGGTTCACGCGAAGTCACAGCGTCCCCCTGAGTTCGTGTCACGCCACGGGGTCCTTGATCGCGACCGCGACGAGGTCCAGGCTGGCGTCGATGTCGGCCTCGCGCAGCACGAAGTCGTCCACGCCGATGCCCTCGACGTCGCGGGCGAGCGCCTCCGGCCACGGCTCGCCCGCGAGGGCGCGCTCGATCTGGGCGTCGATGAACGACCCGCCGTGCTTGGCGTCGAGCTCGCGCAGGCGCGGGCCGTGGTGGACACCGGTCATCAGCGCGACGCGGAACCCGGCCTCGACCGACAGTTCGGTCAGTTCGGCCGCGTTGAGCTCGCGGGTGTGGAACGGGTTGAGCGGAGTATCGCGGCCGGGGGAGAACGTGATCCGGTTCGGGGTGCTCACCAACAGCTCGCCTCCGGGACGCAGCACGCGGTGGCACTCGCGCAGGAACTGCGCCTGGTCCCGCAGGTGCTCGATCACCTGGAAGTTGACGACGGTGTCGACGGACTCGTCCGGGAGCGGCAGCTCGGCGAGGTTGCCGTGCAGCATCTCCACACGGGGATAGCGGGCGCGGACGTGCTCGACGGCCGAGGTGTCGTAGTCGAGCCCCGTGACCTTCGTCGCCACGTCGGCAATCATGTTGGCGCCGTAGCCTTCTCCCGATCCTGCCTCGAGCACGACGCGGTCGGCGCAGCGGGGGAGGAGGTCGCGGTAGACCACCTCGTGGCGCCGGAACCAGTAGTTCTCCTCGGGGATTCCGGCACCGTGCGTTCGCCGGTCAACGGCAGCGTGGACGCCTCGTTCGAGGCGTCTGCGTGCTCGGTCGTGGAACCAACTGTGGATTCGCTCACCTCAGCGAGGGTAGTGGCACCGGATCGGACAACCGTCGGGGTGGTCCACATCACAGCCGTGAAAGCGCTCGTCGGCGGTTATGGTGAGACCGGATTTCGCCTAAGTCACCGGCCGGTAACTTGCTGTGGGGTAATCTGTCGCACAGCCAACGTGCAACGAAATTACTTACGAGAGCTCGGCATCTCGCGGAGTTGCTCGCGATCATCAGCTAGCTACAAACAGGAGGTCGACGAAGACCCATGACGAACATCGTCGTTTTGATCAAGCAGGTCCCCGACACGTGGTCCGAGCGCAAGCTCACCGACGGCGACTTCACGCTTGACCGCGAGGCCGCCGATGCCGTGCTCGACGAGATCAACGAGCGCGCCGTCGAAGAAGCTCTCCTCATCAAGGAGGCCCAGGGCGGAGAGGTGATCGTGCTGTGCGCCGGCCCGACCGCGCCACCGACGCCATCCGCAAGGCGCTGTCCATGGGTGCCGACAAGGCCGTTCACGTCAACGACCCGGCTCTGCACGGCTCCGACGCGGTCCAGACCGGCTGGACGCTGGCCGCAGCTCTCGGCCAGATCAGCTTCGAGAACGGTGAGGCCGCCGACCTGGTCATCGCCGGCAACGAGGCCACCGACGGCCGCATCGGCGCCGTCCCGGCCATCATCGCCGAGTACCTGGGCCTGCCGCAGCTGACCCAGCTGCGCAAGCTGACCGTCGCCGAGGGCAAGGTCACCGGCGAGCGTGAGACCGACGAGGGCGTCTTCGGCCTCGAGGCCGGCCTGCCGGCCATCGTCTCGGTCACCGAGAAGATCAACGAGCCGCGCTTCCCGTCCTTCAAGGGCATCATGGCCGCCAAGAAGAAGGAAGTTCAGGTCCTGACCCTGGCCGACCTCGGCGTCGATCCGGAGACCGTGGGCGTCGCCAACGCCGGCACCACCGTCACGGCCTCCACCCCCAAGCCCCCGCGTACCGCTGGCGAGCGCGTTTCCGACGAGGGCGACGGCGGCACCAAGATCGCCGCGTACCTCGTGGGCCAGAAGATCATCTGATCCAGCCCCCTCGAGACCAGCAGACAAGACAGGGAGAAGTAAGCAATGGCAGAAGTACTGGTGCTCGTCGAGCACGCCGAGGGTGCGCTCAAGAAGGTCAGCACCGAGCTCCTCACCGCCGCTCGCGCGCTCGGTGAGCCGTCCGCCGTCGTCGCCGGCCCGGCCGGCACCGCCGCGAAGCTGGCCGACGCGCTGGCAGCCGCTGGTGCAGCGAAGATCTACGTCGCCGAGTCCGACGACATCGAGGGCTTCCTCGTGACCCCGAAGGTCGACGTCCTCGCCGGCCTGGTCGAGACCGCCAGCCCGGCGGCTGTCGTCCTCGCCGCCAGCACGGAGGGCAAGGAGGTCGCCGGTCGCCTGGCGGCTCGCATCGGCTCCGGCCTGCTGTCCGACGTCGTCGACGTCAAGGCCGACGGCAGCGCCGTCCACTCGATCTTCGGTGGCGCGTTCACCGTCGAGGCCAAGGCCAACGGCGAGGTTCCGGTCATCTCGGTCCGCCCGGGTGCCGTCGAGGCCCAGCCGCAGGCAGCTGCCGGCGAGCAGGTCGTCGTAGAGGTTCCGGCCCAGGACGAGAGCGCCGTCAAGATCGTCTCGCGTGAGCCGATCGTCGGTGGCGACCGCCCCGAGCTCACCGAGGCGTCGGTCGTCGTCTCCGGTGGCCGCGGCGTCGGCTCGGCCGACAAGTTCTCGGTCGTCGAGGCGCTCGCCGATTCGCTCGGTGCCGCCGTCGGTGCCTCGCGTGCCGCTGTCGACTCGGGCTACTACCCGGGCCAGTTCCAGGTCGGTCAGACCGGTAAGACGGTCTCGCCGCAGCTGTACATCGCGCTCGGCATCTCCGGCGCCATCCAGCACCGCGCCGGCATGCAGACCTCGAAGACCATCGTCGCGGTCAACAAGGACGAAGAGGCCCCGATCTTCGAGATCGCGGACTTCGGCGTCGTGGGCGACCTGTTCAACGTCGCACCGCAGCTGACCGAGGCCGTCAAGGCTCACAAGGGCTGATCCAGGCCCGAGGCTCTCGGAACCCCCGTCACCGGAACCGGTGGCGGGGGTTTCGCGTTTCGTCGGCCGGCCAATTCGCGCGCAGCGCGGCCCGTTCACCGAACCTGCATCGACGCGACACGCAGCTGACGCCCCATCGCTGCTCACGCTCGATAGACCTGCGCCATGACAACTTCGCCGCTCGTCGAGACCGTCTGTTCCGCGCCGGCGCCCGTGATCGACGGGCCCCGCTACTCCCTCCTCGTCTCCTCCGACCGCGAACACCGCGAGGCCGCGCAGCGCCTGCGCTACCGAGTGTTCGCCTCCGAACCAGGCTTCGTGATCCCCCGTTCGCCCGACGGCCGCGACGTCGACCGGTTCGACGACTTCTGCGACCACCTGCTGGTCCGGGACAACGTCTCGGACGAGTTCGTCGGCTGCTACCGCATGCTTCCGCCGGACGCCGCACTCGCGGCCGGCGGCTGACTACACCGCCACCGAATTCGATCTCTCCGCGCTCGACCCGGCCGCGCACCGCGTCGTCGAGATGGGACGCGCGTGCGTCGACACCGCACACCGGTCGGGCTCGGTCCTCGCGCTGATGTGGGCGGGCATCCTCCACTACCTCCAGCTGACGGGTCACGACACCGTCATGGGCTGCGTCTCGGTGCCGATGCAGGATCGGCCGGACGCGGTGGCCGGCGCGAACGTGCGCGCCGTGCGTGACTTTCTGCTCGACCGGCATGCCGAGGACCGCTCGCGGTGGGTGCGGCCGCTGCGCCCCGTCCGGGTGGACGGGCGGTCGCTCGACGACATCACCCCGCCCGCGCGACCGGCGGTGCCGCCGCTGCTGCGCGGCTACCTGCGGTTGGGCGCGAAGATCTGCGGCGAACCCGCGCACGATCCGGACTTCGGGGTGGCCGATTTCGTGGCGTTGCAGAGCCTGCACGGCGCCGACGTCCGGTATCTGGAGCGGCTGCGGCGGGCATCGGCCACGATCGAGGCCGCGGCGTGAGCAACCCGTGGGTGCCGGTCAGTCCGTGCGGGGCCGGGTGTCTGCCGCAGCGGCCCGCACTGGTGTCGATCGCGACAGCCTGCGGTCGCTGGATCGCGCTGGTCGCGATCGCGTCGTGCTCGCTGCTGCTGCCGCTGGTGCGGCTGCTGCCCGCCCGGAGGAGATGCGCGGTGCACCGTCTGCTCTCGCGGACGGCGCTGCGTGGCATCGGCATTCGACTCGACGTCACGGGTCGCGTCGCCGAGGACAGTGGGGTCGCTGGGGGAGTGCTCGTCGTTGCCGGCCACGTGTCGTGGCTCGACATCCTGGTGCTCGCGGCAGTGGTGCCCGGCCGGTTCGTGGCTCGGGCCGATCTGATCTCGTGGCCGCTGCTCGGCGGGGTCGCGCGCCGGGCAGGCGTCATCCCCATCGTGCGCGACAGCCTGCGCAGGTTGCCGGGCACGGTCTCCGTGGTGCGGGACCGGCTGATCGCGGGCGAGACGGTGATCGCCTTCCCGGAGGGCACCACGTGGTGTGGTCGGTCGTTCGGTAGGTTCCGGCCGGCGCTGTTCCAGGCCGCTGTCGACGCCGGCCGCCCGGTGCTGCCGGTCTCGATCGACTACGTCGACGCCTCGGGTGAACGGACGACGGGTCCGGGTTTCGTCGGCGACGAGGGCATCGGGTCCGCGATGCGGCGCGTCCTGCGCAGTCGGGGACTGCGGGCCGAGGTCGTCGTCGGCGCACGTCAGGACCCGGGGGCGTGCCGCCGTGAACTCGCACAGCGGTGTGAACAGCACGTGCGGCGCGACCCCGACCGCGACGCTCGGCGTCTCCTCGCTCGGCTGGAGGGCGGTCGCAGCGAGCACGCCGCGTGAGGGGATGTCCGCCGACGTGCCGGTTCCCGGCGAAGGGCTATCCTTGACGGGCCATGATCTCGTCTGCCCACAGCTCTGCGGTCTACCTCGACCATGCCGCGACCACACCCATGTATCCGGCCACGATCGAGGCGATGACCGAGATCTTCGCCACGGTGGGTAATGCCTCGTCGCTGCACGGCTCCGGCCGGGCGGCCCGGCGCCGGATCGAGGAGTCCGCGAGTCCATCGCGGCGTGCCTCGGTGCCCGACCGTCCGAGGTGATCTTCACCTCCGGCGGCACCGAGAGCGACAACCTCGCCGTCAAGGGCATCTTCTGGGCGCGGCGCGACGCCGATCCCAGGCGGACCCGCATCCTCGCGAGCGCCGTCGAGCATCACGCGGTGCTCGACGCCGTCGAGTGGCTCGTCGCGCACGAGGGTGCGCAGGTGACGTGGCTGCCGGTGGACGCGAGCGGCGCGGTGGATCCCGATGTCGTGCGGGCCGAGTTGGCGGTGCACGCCGAGGAGACGGCCCTCGTCACGGTCATGTGGGCCAACAACGAGATCGGCACGATCAACCCGATCGCACAGATCGCGGCCGTCGCGGCCGAGTACGACGTCCCGGTGCACAGTGACGCGGTCCAGGCCGCGGCCCACCTGCCGGTCGACTTCGCGGCCAGTGGGTTGTCCGCGCTGAGCATCGCCGGGCACAAGTTCGGCGGTCCGCAGGGCGTCGGCGCGCTGCTGCTCGGTCGTCAGGTGCCGTGCGTGCCGCTGCTGCACGGCGGCGGCCACGAGCGGGATCTGCGGTCCGGAACCCACGACACCGCGTCGATCGTCGGGCTCGCCTCGGCGCTGCAGATCACGACGTCGGACATGGAGGCGCGCAGCGCGGAGCTGATCTCGCTGCGGGACAGCCTGATCGAGGGCGTACGGCGCATCGCACCCGACGCGGTCCTCAACGGTCCGACCGGTGCCGGCAGGCTTCCGGGCAACGCGCACTTCACCTTCCCCGGCTGCGAGGGCGACTCGCTGCTGATGCTGCTCGACGTCGCGGGTGTCGAATGCTCGACCGGTTCGGCGTGCACGGCCGGTGTCGCGAGCGCGAGTCACGTGCTGACCGCGATGGGGGTGGACCCCGCCGTCGCACGCGGGTCGCTGCGTTTCTCGTTGGGCACGCGTCGACCGAGCGGGACGTCGAGGCCCTGCTGTCCGCGCTGCCCCAGGTGATCGAACGTGCCCGCGCCGCCGGACTGGCCAGTGCCGGCGCCCGGGGAACCAACGGAGGGGATCGTTAGATGCGAGTTCTGGCAGCGATGAGCGGCGGCGTGGACTCCGCGGTTGCCGCGGCACGCGCGGTGGCCGCCGGCCACGACGTCGTCGGCGTGCACCTGGCGCTGTCGACGGCGCCGGGAACCCTGCGCACGGGTTCGCGCGGATGCTGCTCCAAGGAGGACGCGGGCGACGCCAAACGGGCCGCCGACGTGCTCGGAATCCCGTTCTACGTCTGGGACTTCGCGGATCGCTTCAAGGAAGACGTGATCGACGACTTCGTCGAGTCGTACGCCGCGGGCGAGACGCCGAATCCGTGCCTGCGCTGCAACGAGAAGATCAAGTTCTCGGCGCTGGCGGACCGGGCGATCGCGCTCGGCTTCGACGCTGTCGCGACGGGCCACTGCGCGCGGCTCGAGGACGGCGTGCTGCGCCGCGCGGTCGACGACGACAAGGACCAGTCCTACGTGCTGGCGGTCTTGACCGCCGAGCAGCTCTCGCGGGCGATGTTCCCGGTGGGGGACACCCCGAAGGAGCAGATCCGCGCCGAGGCCGCCGAGCGCGGACTCGCGGTCGCGAACAAGCCTGACAGCCACGACATCTGCTTCATCCCGTCCGGTGACACCCGCGCGTTCCTCGGCGCCAAGATCGGGATCCGTCCGGCGCTGTCGTCGACGCCGACACGGGTGAGGTCCTCGCGAATCACGATGGCGTGCACGGCTTCACGATCGGACAGCGCAAGGGGCTCGGCGTGCAGGGCCCGGCGGCGGACGGTCAGCCGCGGTACGTGACGGCGATCGAACCGGAGACGGGCACCGTGCGAGTCGGCTCGGCCGAACGCCTGAAGGTGTGGACCATCTCCGCCGACCGCGCGATCTGGACGTCCGGGCAGGCGCCCGACGGGCCGGTCGAGTGCGTGGTGCAGGTGCGCGCCCACGGGGGCACCGCCCGCGCGGTGGCCAAGGAGATCGACGGCGGCATCGTGGTCGAGCTGTCGGAGCCGCTCACCGGCGTCGCGAAGGGACAGGCCGTCGTGCTGTACCGGCCGGACGAGGCCGGCGATGTCGTCATCGGCAGCGGCACCATCTCGGGCACCGGCACGGTCTCCCCGTCGGATCGGCTGTGACGGACGCGCGGATCCCCGTCGGTGTCGCGACGGGTGTCGGATCCTGGCCGGGCACCGATCCACGCGCGGCCGCCGAGATCGTCGTCGGTGAGCTTGCGGCGCTGCCGCACCTGGTGGAGTTGCCGGCCCGCGGCATCGGCGCGGACATGATCGGCCGGGCCGCGGCGCTGCTGGTCGACATGCCGCTCGACACCTCCACCACCGGATATCGCCTGGCCCAGCGGGTCGGCGCGGCCACCCGCACCGCACGGGACCTGCTGGCCCGCGACCTGGACGCGCTCGGAGGAGGCGTGGGAGCTCGCCGGACGCCGCGGCACCGATCAGCCGGTGAAGGTGCAGGCCGTCGGTCCGCTGACCCTCGCCTCGCAGGTGGAACTGTTCGGCGGGCACCGGGTCCTGACCGATCGTGGTGCGCTGCGCGACGTCACGGAGTCGCTGGCCGAAGGGATCGCGGCGCACGCCGCAGATGCCGCCCGACGGCTCGAGTCGCCCATCGTGGTCCAGCTCGACGAACCCGCGCTGCCGGCGGTACTCGCCGGTTCGCTGCCGGGGGTGTCGATCCTGCAGGCCCCGCGGGCACTGCCCGAGCCCGAGGCACTCCACCTTCTCCAGTCCGCGATCGAACGCATCGGCGCGCCGGTTCTCGTGCACTGCTGCGGCTCCGACGTGCCGTGGGGTCTGTTGCGTCGCAGCGGCGCGGCGATGGTCGGCTTCGACGTGAGCGCGTTGCGGACGTCCGATCTCGACGGCGTCGGGGAGCTGCTCGACGCGGGCGTCGACCTTGCGCTGGGCCTGGTGCCGACGACCGCGCCGGACCGTGCCCCGGCTGGCGGGAGCTGGCCGAGCCGGCGACGCGGCTGCTGGACCGTCTCGGTTTCGCGCGCACGCTGCTGTCGTCGCGCGTGGCCGTGACGCCGAGCTGCGGCCTGGCCGGGCGGGAATCGACTGGGCCCGCTCGGCGCTGCGCGCGGCGAACGAACTGACCCGCGCCTTCGCCGACGGTGCGGACCCGTCCGCGATGCCCTGAACGGGCGTTCGCGGCCGCGAAAACTGTCGCCAGGCTGCGATAACCTTCCCAGGTGGACCAGAACGAAGCCGTCACCGCCATGACCAACCCGTCCGACGCCGTGGTGGAACCCGCGAGCGCCGAGGATCGCGAACGTTGGCAGGAACTGGCCGAGGTGGTGCGCAAGCACCAGTTCCGGTACTACGTGCTCGATTCGCCGATCATCTCCGACGGCGAGTTCGACCAGTTGCTCGGTGAACTGAACGCCCTCGAGGAGCGGCGCCGGATCTGCGGACCCCGGACTCGCCGACACAACTCGTCGGTGGTGGGTTCTCCACCGAGTTCACTGCCGTCGATCATCTCGAGCGAATGCTCAGTCTCGACAACGTCTTCGACTACGACGAGCTCCGTACGTGGGCGAGTCGTGTCGAACAGGAAACTGGACCGGACCTGCACTACCTGTGCGAGGTCAAGATCGACGGCGTCGCGCTCAACCTCGTGTACGAGAACGGCAAGCTGGTCCGCGCCGCGACGCGCGGTGACGGGCGCACCGGTGAGGACGTCACGCTCAACGCGCGCACGATCGCCGACATCCCCGAAACCCTCACACCCAGTGACCAATACCCGATCCCGGCATTGCTCGAGGTTCGTGGCGAGGTGTTCTTCCGCCTCGAGGACTTCGCCGCCCTCAACGCCTCCCTGGTCCAGGATGGCAAGGCGCCCTTCGCGAATCCGCGTAACTCCGCGGCGGGCTCACTGCGGCAGAAGAATCCGGCCGTGACCGCCCGCCGTCGGCTCGGGATGATCTGCCACGGCCTCGGCCGCACCGAGGGGTTCGATCCCACCGGGCAGTTCGAGGCGTACACCGCGCTCGCCGCGTGGGGGCTGCCCGTGTCGACGCACACGTCACGGGTCGTCGGGATCGACGCCGTGGTCGACAAGGTCAAGTACTGGGACGAGCACCGTCACGACGTGGAGCACGAGATCGACGGTCTGGTCGTCAAGGTCGACGAGATGTCGCTGCACCGGCGGCTCGGTTCCACGTCGCGGGCTCCGCGGTGGGCGGTCGCGTTCAAGTACCCGCCGGAGGAGGCCACCACCAAGCTGATCGACATCCGTGTCAGCGTCGGCCGTACCGGTCGCGTCACCCCGTTCGCGTACATGGAGCCGGTGCTGGTGGCGGGCTCGACGGTGTCGCTGGCGACGCTGCACAACGCGTCCGAGGTCAAGCGCAAGGGTGTGCTGATCGGCGACACTGTGGTGATCCGCAAGGCCGGCGAGGTGATCCCGGAGGTGCTCGGGCCCGTCGTCGACGTGCGCGACGGTACCGAGACCGAGTTCGCGATGCCCACCGAGTGCCCCGAGCGCGGCACCACCCTCGCGCCCGCGAAGGAAGGTGACGCCGACATCCGTTGCCCCAACACGCGCTCGTGCCCGGCGCAGTTGCGCGAGCGCGTGTTCCACGTCGCCGGCCGCGGCGCGTTCGACATCGAGGTCCTCGGCTACGAGGCGGCCACCGCGCTGCTGCAGGCCGGCGTGATCCGCGACGAGGGCGACCTCTTCTCGCTCACCGAGGACGACCTGCTCGAGGCGCCGCTGTTCCGGACCAAGGCCGGCAAGCTGTCCGCCAACGGCCGTCGGCTGCTCGACAATCTGGGTTCGGCCAAGCAGCAGCCGCTGTGGCGGGTGCTGGTCGCGTTGTCGATCCGGCACGTGGGCCCGACCGCGGCGCGCGCCCTCGCGAGCGAGTTCGGCAGCCTCGAGCGGATCGAGAACGCGGGCGTCGAGGAGCTGGCCGCGGTGGACGGCGTCGGCGGCACAATCGCCGCTGCGGTCGTCGACTGGTTCAGCGTCGACTGGCATCGCGACATCGTCGAGAAGTGGCGCGCGGCGGGTGTGACCATGGAGGACGAGCGCGACGAGTCGATCGTGCGCAATCTCGAGGGACTGTCGATCGTCGTGACGGGCTCGCTCGAAGGATTCACCCGGGACGAGGCGAAGGAAGCGATCCTGGTCCGGGGCGGTAAAGCGGCCAGTTCGGTGTCGAAGAAAACGGCATTCGTCGTGATCGGCGACGCCCCCGGCTCGAAGGCGGCCAAGGCCGAGGAACTGGGCGTGACGATCCTCGACGAGGCGGGTTTCCGGCGTCTTCTGGAACACGGACCGGACGGAATCTGAGGGCCCCGGCACCGCGGCGGGGCAGAAGCACAGTGCGACAGCAACATTCACACTGTCGCGCTGCGCTTGTCTACGTGATGAACGCCACGTCTACGACGCATGGTCGTTGACGGCCGGTTCCCAGTGGGCGGAAATCGGGCTCGCCGGGTCCCGTGTTCGAACGCGGTCTCCGGAGGCGTTGGTGCTGGTGGGAATCGGTGCAGGTGTGGTCGCGCCTCGCGGCGGCGGTCCGGGCCGGTGAGAATGTGGCCCATGATCATATTCTGTCCGGAATGTGGCGCGAGTCTCAAATCGGCTTCTGAATCGGTTTTCCGGCCGGGGCCATTGGCTGACATAGCGACGCCATGATCGATATCCGACCCGCTACACCTGCCGACTACGAGACCGTCGGAGAACTGACCGCCGACGTCTACATCGGTGGAGGCTTCGTATCGGAGACGGACATGTACGCCGATCGTCTGCGCGACACCGCAACCCGTGCCGAGCAGGCGAAGGTCGTGGTGGCCGAGGTCGACGGCGAGATCGTCGGCTCGGTGACCATCGCCGAGCCCGCGTCACCGTTCGCCGATGTCGCCGAGAAGGGCGAACTCGAGTTCCGCATGCTCGCCGTTTCGGAGGCGGCGCGCGGCAAGGGCGTCGGATCGGCGCTCGTGCGGCACGTGCTCGACGTCGCCTACGACCGCGGCGACCGCGCCGTCGTCATCTCGACGCAGTCCGACATGGTCGACGCCCGCCGGATCTACGACCGCAACGGCTTCGTGCCCGACCCGGAACGCAACTGGGAGCCCGTGCCCGGCGTCGAGCTCACCGCGCTGGTGCGCGAACTCGTCTAGAAACGACTCCCGGCCGTCAAGCCGTTACCCGAGGACGGTGGCGAGGATCCCGGTCAGGTAACCGAGCCGCGCCACCTCCGAGGGGCGGAAGTCGGGGCCGCCGGGCCGGCCCAGCAGTAGGGCCTGGCCGGTGGTGCCGAGCGGCGCCGCGGCGAGGGTGGTGTCCATGTCGCGCCACGTCTGCGGCACCCAGTCGTCGTCGCCGTCGAGGACGGTTGCCTTCTTCAGCGGCATCCACGGCGCGTCGCCGGCGTGGGTTTCCGGTGCGCCAGGGCTCCCGACCACTCGGAAGGCGCCGTGGCGGCCGGTGTCCATCACCGTGCACCACCCCACCCGCAGCACACGCGGTGCGTTGTCGACCAATACCTGGAGCCGGTCGGAGCGCGCGGTCGCGACGTGGTCGATGAGCTCGAGCTCGCGATGGGTGTCGAGGATGCCCGAGTAGGGGCGGATCGAGTCGACGTGCACGTCGGCCAGCTTCTCGGCCGCCGTGATCAGGGTGTCGGGCAGCGATCCCGACTCGACGTCGACCACCAGATCGTCCACGGCGTATCCCGCACCGCGCTCGACGACGTCCAGCGAGAGGATGTCGGCGCCGACGGAGCCGAGCGCGACGGCGAGTGCGCCGAGGCTACCGGGCCGGTCGGGGAGCTGGACGCGGAGCAGGTAGGACACGGGTGACCTTTCCAGTGGTTCGAAGCCTCGGGTTCGATGCCGAAGAAGGGACACGGTGCGGGCCCCGCCTCCTCTATCTTTTCACTCCCGCTCTGCGCCCGCTGGGGTGACGGGCTGCACGACGGATCCGGGCACGCTCTAGGCTGGTCGGGAACGTTCACTTCGACCTGAAAGGGGTCACCGAAGGTGCCTGCCATCTCCCGTGACGAGGTCGCACACCTCGCCCGGCTGTCCCGGCTCGCCCTGACCGACGCCGAACTCGACGAGTTCGCCGGTCAGCTGGATTCGATTCTCAGCCACGTGAAGGCGGTGTCGGAGGTCGCGGCAGATGATGTCCCGCCCACCGCGAACCCCAACCCGATCTCGAACGTGACCCGGCCGGACGTCATCGTGCCGGGCCTCACGCCCGAGCAGGCGCTGTCGGGCGCCCCGGCCGTCGAAGAGGACCGGTTCGCCGTTCCGCAGATCCTGGGAGAGGGCGAATGAGCACCGATCTGACCCGTCTCGACGCGTCCGAGCTGGCGTCGAAGATCCATTCCCGCGAGGTCTCCTCGGTGGAGGTCACGCAGGCGCACCTCGACCGGATCGGGAAGGTCGACGGCGAGCTGCACGCGTTCCTGCACGTCGCCGGCGAGCAGGCACTGGTCGCCGCCAAGGAGGTCGACTCCACGATCGCTGCCGGCGACAAGCCGGTGTCGGCGCTCGCGGGCGTGCCGATCGCCCTCAAGGACGTCTTCACGACCACCGACATGCCGACCACGTGCGCGTCGAAGATCCTCGAGAACTGGGTGTCGCCCTACGACGCGACGCTCACCACCAAGCTGCGCGAGGCCGGCATCCCGATCCTCGGCAAGACCAACATGGACGAGTTCGCGATGGGCTCGTCCACCGAGAACTCCGCGTACGGTCCCACCCGTAATCCTGGGACACCACGCGCATTCCGGGCGGCTCGGGCGGCGGCTCGGCGGCCGCGCTCGCGTCGTACGAGGCGCCGCTCGCGATCGGCACCGACACCGGCGGCTCGATCCGTCAGCCCGCCGCGGTCACCGCGACCGTCGGCACCAAGCCCACCTACGGCACGGTCTCGCGCTTCGGTCTCGTCGCGTGCGCGTCGTCGCTCGACCAGGGCGGCCCGTGCGGCCGCACCGTGCTCGACACGGCGCTGCTGCACGAGGTCATCGCCGGCTACGACCCGCGCGACTCGACGTCGGTGAACGAGCCGGTCCGCCCGGTCGTCGAGGCGGCCCGCCAGGGTGCGTCGGGCGACCTGAAGGGCGTGCGCGTCGGCGTCGTCAAGGAACTGCGCTCGGACAGCTACCAGCCGGGCGTCATCGCGTCGTTCGACGCCGCGGTCGAGCAGCTGACCGCCCTCGGCGCCGAGGTGGTCGAGGTCTCGTGCCCCAACTTCGAGTACGCCCTCGCGTCGTACTACCTGATCCTGCCCAGCGAGGTGTCCTCGAACCTCGCACGGTTCGACGCCATGCGCTACGGCCTGCGGGTCGACGACGGCAACATGAGCGCCGAGCAGGTCATGGCCGCGACGCGCGCCGCCGGCTTCGGCAAGGAAGTCAAGCGCCGCATCATGATCGGCACCTACGCGCTGTCGTCGGGCTACTACGACGCCTACTACGGTTCGGCGCTCAAGGTCCGCACGTTGATCGCGCGTGACTTCGACGCCGCGTACGAGAAGGTCGACGTCCTGGTCTCGCCGACCAGCCCGTTCACGCCGTGGAAGCTGGGCGAGAAGGTGAACGACCCGCTGGCGATGTACCTCTCCGACCTGTGCACGCTGCCAACCAACCTGGCCGGCCACTGCGCGATGTCGGTGCCGTCGGGTGTGTCCGCGGACGACGGCCTGCCCGTCGGCCTGCAGATCATGGCCCCCGCCCTCGCGGACGAGCGCCTGTACCGCGTCGGCGCCGCCTACGAGGCCGCACGCGGCCCGATCGCCTCGCCCGTCGCCTAGCGCGCGAGCACGAGCGTCAGACAGCCCGGATCCGGACGAACGGATCCGGGCTGTCGCACGTTCAGGACTAGGATCCGGGGCGTAGGGACCAGGCGAAGACGCGAGGAGGCCGGGTGGGACAGCCGTCGATCACGATCATCGGCGCCGGGTTCGGCGGGATCACGATGGCGCTCGAGCTGCGCCGCGCCGGACTCACCGACATCACCATCCTCGAGCAGAGCGACGACGTCGGCGGGGTGTGGCTCGACAACACGTATCCCGGTGCGGCGTGCGACGTGCCGTCGCCGCTGTACTCGATCTCGACCGAGCCCAACCCGGAATGGTCACGCCGGTTCGCCGAGCAGCCCGACATCCTGGGGTATCTGCGCGGCATCGCCGACCGGCACCGCCTGCGGTCGCTGATCCGGTTCGGTGTCACCGTCACCGAGGCGGAGTTCGACGAGCGCACCAATCGGTGGTCGGTGCACACCGCCGACGGCGAGGTGATCGAGTCCGACGTCCTGGTCACCGCGGTGGGACAGCTGTCGCGGCCGGCGCTGCCCCACATCGCCGGGCGGAGACGTTCGCGGGCCCGGCATTCCACTCTGCGCAGTGGGACCACACCGTCGCCCTCGACGGCAAGCGGGTGGCGGTGATCGGCACCGGTGCCAGCGCCATCCAGTTCGTCCCGGCGATCGCCCCGCAGGTGCTGGGGCTGACCCTGTTCCAGCGCTCGGCGCCGTGGGTGCTCCCGAAACCCGATCGCGTGTACCACGATTGGCACCACCGGATCTTCCGGTCGATACCGGCGACGCTGCGGGGCGAGCGGCTGCTCACGTGGGGATCTTCGAGGTGCTCACGATCGGTCTGTTCCACACCCCGCAGCGCGGGGATTCGCGGGTGCGCTCGCCCGGCGGCATCTCGAGAAGCAGGTCGACGATCCGGCGCTGCGGGCCGCGCTGACACCCGACTACGAGCCCGGGTGCAAACGAATGCTGTTGTCGGACGACTACTACCCGGCTCTCACCCGCGACAACGTCGACCTCGTCGTGGACGCCATCGACCGCATCGAACCCGACGGGGTGCGGACGGCCGACGGAACCCTCCACCCGGCCGACGTCATCGTCTACGGAACCGGGTTCACCGCAACGGACTTCCTCGCCCGATGACCATCCGGGGCCGTGGCGGCCGCAGCCTCGGCGACGCCTGGTCCGGCGGCGCGCACGCGTACCTCGGGATCACCACGGCCGGATTCCCCAACTTCTTCATGCTGTACGGCCCCAACACCAATCTGGGTTCGGGGTCGATCGTGTACATGCTCGAATCGCAGGCTCGGCACATCGCCGGTCTCGTCGGGTGGCTGGCCGAGCAACCCGGCTGCGCGGTCGAGGTCGACGCCGGCGTCGAGCGCCGGTTCGACGAGCGCATCCAGCGCAGGCTCGCCGACTCGGTGTGGAGCATGTGCAGCAGTTGGTACCGCACCGCGTCGGGCCGGATCACCACCAACTGGCCCGGAACCGTCACCGCGTACCGGCGGCACGCGCGACGACCGGACCGTCGTGACTATCGCGTCACCGGGCCTCGTACAGCCCCCGCACGTACGCGGCCTGCCCCAGATGCTGGAGACAGTCACCGATCACACTGACCAGTCGCACCGACACCGTGACCGGCGGATCCCACCGACGGTCCACGATGCGTTCGAGTTCGCCGGGGTGAGTTCGTCGACGTATTCGAGGGTCGCCAGGTGCACGTCGCCGTGGTAGTCGGCGAGCAGTCGCGCATCGGCGTGCACGGCGCCGACGTCGGTGCTGTCGTGCCCGTAGCCGACATCCGCGGAGGGGAACGCGAAACCGAACCGTTCCTGCCACCCGCGCGACGTCCATGCCTGCTCGACGTCGGCGGCATCGCTCACGTGATCGTCCTGCACGCGGGTGAGGTGCCAGATCAGCCAGGCGATCGAATTCGCCTGCGGCCCCGGACGATAGTCGGACATCTCCGGCGTCAGTCCGTCGGTGACCGAGAGGACCAGTTCGCGGATGCGTTCGAAGTTGTCCCGCAGGACCTCACGCGCCGCGTCCGTCTCCGTGTTTCGGCTCATGCCCCCACGGTAGGCGCACGGCCTCCGCGTCGCGCAGGATCGGTCAACAGCCGGGCATCAGCAGGCCCTGGTCGGCGCCGTAGCGATGGCCGTGGCCGGTCGGTGCGTCCAGCGAGAACACGAGGTCCACTGTCGTCTGGACGAAACTCACGAACGGAATCCACTGCGGCACCGGTGCGTCGACGCGCGTACGCGTCAGATCGGGGGCCGTCGTCAGCAGTGCCGGCGACCACCACACCACCGGATCGGAGCTGTTGGCGAGCACCGTCGCGCCGCCGAGATGCACCGTCCCGGCCGGAGGCCCGGCCCACAGCGCGCTGCACGTGGCCGTCGCCGCGGCGGTGTCGTCGAGGATCGCGCTGCCGCCGACCGAGCCCAGGCTCTGCCCGTACACGTGCACCATCGGGCGCTCCTGCTGCGGCAGTGCGGCAACGTGCGCCGACACGGCCCCGAACAACGCACGCGCGGACTCCTTCGCGTCGGAGCGACCGAACAGGAACGTGACCCAGCTGGGGGCGTACGAGTACTGCTGCCCGACGATCGCGACGTCGCCGCCGAACCGGCGTTCGATCCCGCGCGCCGCCTCACCGTCGATCCAGCCCGAGCCCGTCGGGACGGCCACCACGACATGTCCCCGGGTGAACCCGCCCGCGCGGTCGAGGTCCCGCACCGCGAGGGCGGCGCGCGCGTCGACGTCGGGCGCGGAGTCGAGCCCCACGTACGTGCGGATGCTTCGGGGGTCCGAGGTGCCGGCGACGAAGCGACGTCCCTCGGCGCCCAGGGTCGTCCACGGGACGAGCGAATTGCCGTCGCTCGCAGCGAGACCGGGGTCGACGACCGCGCTGGTGTCTCGGAAGTGCTGCGCTGCAGCTGAAGTCGCTCCGGTACCGCGACGAACCAGGTGAGCGCGGCCACGGTGACGGCGAGTGCGGTCGATCGCGCGGCGCCCAGTCTCCGCGCCGCCGCGGTGAGGCCGCGCACGCCCCCGCCGACACCAGACAGACGACCGCGGCCCAGAGGCCGACCTGGATCCAGTGCGCCAGGCCGACCGTGGGCAGGGCCATCGCCGCGCGGAGCGAGTTCTGCCAGCGGTCGGCGCAGGCCACGGCCCACGTGACGGCGACACCCGCCGCGACGAGGGCGACGAGTCGCGGTGTCGAACCCTGGTGGGCGCGCGGCCGCAGCCGGCCGATCAGGGCCGTCGATCCCCACAGCGCCGCGACGAGCACGCCGGTCAGCACCCCCTGGACGGCCGCGGACCGGGGGAGCAGCGACGGTGCCAGTGACACGACCGTTCCGCCCGCGACGGCCAGGGACGTGCCGACCCGGGGGAGCACACCGGTGAGGGCGAGGTGACGCGTGCGGACTCCGGTGCTCGGGATCGCGCTCATGCCGGCACCGCCCACTGGATCCGCCCCACCCGACGGAACACTGCCGTCACGACCAGCAGTCCGAGCGCCGCGAGGGTGGCGCCGACGGTGTACCGAATCCAGGGCTCGTCGATCGGGACGCCGTATCCCTGCCGCATGGAGTTGAGGGACACCGCGGTCGTGGCGGTGTTCGCCATCGCGAAACAGGAAGTGCGGTCCCGTTCCCGGGCCTCGCACGCCTCGTGCATCCGACGGTCCAGCTGGGCGTCGATGGCGGTGCGTGCCCACCCGCCCAGATCACCGTCGGCCTGGTGCGCGTAGCGCAGCAGGTCGTAACCGAGATCGTGTGCCTTGCAGGCGGTGTCGAACTCGGCCGGGAGAGGCACCGGTGACGAGCACTCGCCGTTCGGATTCACCAGCAGGCCGCCCTCGACGCGCGGCCGGTAGCCGATGACGGCCGCGAAGTCGTCGGGCACGGCCGATGCGTCCGGCGCGACGTCGGGCGACGCGGTCAGTGCCGTCACCGCCCGCGCGGCGCCCGAGTCCTCCCGGGCGGGCGTGCCGGCGACGGCCTGCGGGGCGGACAGGGTCACGGTGACGATCGCGGTGCCGGCGAGGACCGCGCCGGTCCATCTTCTGGTTCGCATGGCAATCACGCTAGAAATGGCCCCTACGCTGCGGCATCCCTCCGTGGAGTGGAATCGGGACGGCTCTGTCGAGGGGGTGGCGGCGCCACTGTCGTACCGGGGAGCGAGCCCGATCTCACTCTCAGGTATGACGCCCGACGACGTCCGGGTTCCTAGAGTCGACAGCTGTGAGTGGCAACGAAGTGGAACGAGCGAAGACGCGGCTGCAAGGACACGGGCTGACGAACCTCATCGTGCTCGTCACGGCGATCCTGTACGCGGTGGCGTGGCCGACGCTGCACCTCACCCACCAGGTGCTGCCTCCGGTGCAGCCGATCGTCGCCGCGCTCGCCGCGTGGCCGTTCCTCCTGATCCGGGCCAATCCGGCACTGGGGTGGGCGGTCTCGGCGGTCTCGGCCCTCGTGATCCCGTGGGTGTTCGACCTCGTCCCCGAGTCCGGGTACACCTACCCCTGGCAGGTCGTGCACATCATCGTGATCATGGCGTTGCTGCTCGCGGTCAGTGTCACCGCCGGCCCGCCGACCGTGGTGGTGGCCTGGGTCTCGACTGTGCTGCTGTTCCTCGCGGACACCCCCGGAGACGACGGCGTCGGGTGGGCGGTCGGGTTGAGCGCGCTGGTCATGTTCGGTCTGCTGATCCGATGGCTGGTGGTGTCGCGCCGGCAGTTGGCCGCGGAGGAACAGACCAGCGAACTCGAACGCGCGCGTCGGGCGATCCTCGAGGAGAAGGCGCGCATCGCCCGGGACCTCCACGATGTGGTCGCACATCACATGTCGATGGTGGTCGTGCAGGCGCAGAGTGCGCCGTACCGAATCGCCTCGGTGTCCGACGAGGCGAAGGCCGAGTTCGAATCCATCGGAGCCACCGCGCGTGACGCGCTCGACGAGATCCGGGACTGCTCGGTGTGTTGCGCAGCGACGCCGAGACGCTCGAACGGGCACCGCAGCCGGGCGTCGAACAGATCCAGGAGTTGCTCGACGGCACCCGCCGCGCGGGGATCGCATTGTCGTGGAACGTGACCGGTGACCAGGGGTCGTTGTCGGAGTTGGTCGGGCTGACGGTCTACCGGATCCTGCAGGAGTCGCTCGCGAACGCGGCCCGGCACTGCCCGGGCGCCCCCGTGGCGGTGACGCTCGACTACGGTCCGCCCGTCGCGTCCCTCGTGGTGGTCAACGGCCCCGCCGTCGTGGCCGTGGGTGCGCCGGTGCCGTCGGAGTCCTCGGGCGGCAGCGGCATCGGCGGCATGCGCGAGCGCGCCGCCGCGGTCGGTGGCACCCTCGACACCCGGGCGCTGCCCGACGGCGGCTTCGAGGTCACGGCCCACATCCCGGTCGCGCCGCTCGCCTAGGCTGTCGGGGTGGCGATCACGGTCTTCATTGCGGACGATCAGGCGATGGTGCGGCAGGGCTTCGGCGCGCTGCTAGCCGCGCAGCCCGACATCAGTGTGATCGGCGACGCGCCGAACGGCCGCATCGCCGTCTCCGAGGTCAAGCGCCTGCGCCCCGACGTCGTGCTGATGGACGTGCGGATGCCGGAACTCAACGGTCTCGACGCGGCGCGTGAGATCCTGTCCGCCGCAATGGATCCTCCGGTGCGAGTGTCGATGCTCACCACGTTCGACATCGACGAGTACGTGTACGAGGCACTCGGCATCGGCGCGAGCGGCTTCATGCTCAAGGACGCGCCGGCCGAGGAGCTGATCCGCGCGGTGCGGGTCGTCGCGGACGGCGACGCTCTGCTCGCGCCCAGCGTGACCCGACGGCTGATCTCCGACGTCACCCGACGCCGGGCGGCCCCGCGTCCGCGCCATCCGCAGCTCGACTCGCTGACCCCGCGTGAGCGCGAGGTGCTCGAGCTGATCGCCGGCGGGCTGTCGAACACCGAGATCGCCGAACGCCTGTTCGTGGCGGAGCAGACCGTCAAGACCCACGTCGGCAAGGTGTTGTCGAAGCTGTCGCTGCGGGACCGGGCCCAGGCGGTGGTGCTCGCGTACGAATCGGGCCTCGTCACACCGGGCTGATCGAGTCGGGTGCCCGATCGGCACGGGAGCGGCAGAGATGAGAGGGGACCGCTCTGCTACCCGAACGTCGAGGGGCCGTGATGCGCATCGGAATCCTGACCGGAGGCGGCGACTGTCCCGGTCTCAACGCCGTGATCCGTGCCGTCGTGCGAACGGCCGACCGCCGATACGGCAGCACCGTCGTCGGCTTCCAGGACGGCTGGCGCGGACTCCTCGAAGACCGCAAGGTCCAGATGCGCAACGAGGACCGCATCGACCGCATCCTCGCGCGCGGCGGCACGATCCTCGGTACCGCGCGGGTCAACCCGCAGAAGCTGCACGACGGACTCGACCGCATCAAGCAGACGCTCGACGACAACGGCATCGAGGTCCTCGTCCCGATCGGCGGGGAGGGCACGCTGACGGCCGGCAGCTGGCTCTCCGACAGCGGGGTGCCCGTCGTCGGGGTGCCGAAGACGATCGACAACGACATCGACTGCACGGACGTCACCTTCGGGTTCGACACGGCCCTCACGATCGCGACCGACGCGATCGACCGCCTGCACACGACGGCGGAGTCGCACCAGCGCGTCATGCTCGTCGAGGTGATGGGCCGGCACGCCGGCTGGATCGCGCTGCAGTCCGGGATGGCATCGGGAGCGCACCTGATCCTCGTTCCCGAGCAGCCGTTCGACGTCGACGAGGTGTGCGCCATGGTCAAGAAGCGCTTCCAGCGCGGCGACTCGCACTTCATCTGCGTCGTCGCCGAGGGCGCGGCGCCGGACCCGGAATCCATGACCCTGCGGGAGGGCGGGATCGACGAGTTCGGGCACAAGATCTTCACCGGCGTCGCGCAGCAGCTCGCCGTCGAGATCGAACGGCGGATCGGCGAAGAGGTCCGCACGACGGTGCTCGGCCACGTTCAGCGCGGCGGCACTCCCACGCCGTACGACCGGGTCCTGGCCACCCGGTTCGGGGTGCACGCCACCGACGCCGCCCACAGCGGACAGTTCGGTCAGATGGTGGCTCTGCACGGCACCCAGATCGACCTCGTGCCGCTGTCGGAGGCGACCAAGCGCCTCAAGACCGTGCCCTTGGATCGTTACCGGGAGGCGGCCGCGTTCTTCGGGTGACGAGGCGCATAAACTCATGGGCATGACTGCCGCCGTGTCCGCTGACCTTCTCGACTATGACGCCGTCCTCGCGAAGTTCGAGCCCGTACTGGGCATGGAAGTGCACGTCGAGTTGCACACCGCCACCAAGATGTTCTGTGGCTGCCCCACGGCGTTCGGCGCCGAGCCCGACGCTCAGGTGTGCCCCGTGTGCCTCGGTATGCCGGGCGCGCTGCCGGTGGTCGACCAGGCCGCCGTCGAGTCGGCGATCCGCATCGGTCTGGCGCTGAACTGCTCCATCACCCCGTGGGGCCGGTTCGCGCGGAAGAACTACTTCTACCCGGACCAGCCGAAGAACTACCAGATCTCCCAGTACGACGAGCCCATCGCGACCGAGGGCTACCTCGACGTCGTGCTCGACGACGGCACCACGTGGCGCGTCGAGATCGAGCGCGCCCACATGGAGGAGGACACCGGTAAGTCGCTGCACGTCGGCGGCGCCACCGGTCGTATCCACGGCGCGAGCCACTCGCTGCTCGACTACAACCGCGCCGGCGTGCCGCTCGTCGAGATCGTCACCAAGCCCATCACCGGCGCCGGTGAGCGTGCCCCCGAGGTCGCCCGCGCGTACGTGACCGCGCTGCGTGACCTGCTCAAGGCCCTCGACGTCTCGGACGTCCGCATGGATCAGGGTTCGCTGCGCTGCGACGCCAACGTCTCGCTGATGCCGATCGGGGCGAAGGAATTCGGCACCCGCACCGAGACCAAGAACGTCAACTCGCTCAAGAGCGTCGAGACCGCTGTCCGCTACGAGATGCGCCGCCAGGGCGCCGTGCTCGTCTCCGGTGGCGAGGTCATCCAGGAGACCCGGCACTTCCAGGAGGCCGACGGCACCACGTCCGCCGGTCGCCGCAAGGAGACCGCCGAGGACTACCGCTACTTCCCGGAGCCCGATCTCGAACCGGTCGCCCCGAGCGCCGAGTGGGTCGAGGAACTGCGCGGAACGATGCCCGAGCTGCCGTGGATCCGCCGCGCCCGCATCCAGGAGAAGTGGGGCGTGTCCGACGAGGTCATGCGTGACCTCGTCAACGCCGGTGCCCTCGAGCTGGTGATCGCGACGACCGAGGCCGGCGCGTCGGCCGACGCGGCGCGGTCCTGGTGGGTGTCGTACCTCGCGCAGCAGGCCAACACGCGCGGCGTCGAGCTCGGTGAACTGCCGATCACGCCCGTCCAGGTCGCGAAGGTGGTCGAGCTCGTCGACAGCGGCAAGCTCAACAACAAGGTCGCCCGGCAGGTCGTGGACTTCGTGCTCGACGGCGAGGGCGAGCCCGAGCAGATCGTGGAGGCGCGGGGTCTGGTCGTCGAACGCGACGACACCAAGCTGCAGGCCGCCGTCGACGAGGCGCTGGCCGCCAACCCCGATATCGCCGAGAAGATCCGCAGCGGCAAGGTCGCCGCGGCGGGCAAGATCGTCGGTGACGTGATGAAGGCGACCCGCGGCCAGGCCGATCCTGCGCGTGTCAAGGAGCTCGTCATCGCTGCGTGCAGCTAACGTAGCGGCCCATGGACGCCGCCGTTGCCACATCACTGTTCTGGATCACGGTCGCGGCGGCGATCGCGCCACTCATCGCGGGATCGTTGCGGCGCAAGCTGATTCCCGAGGTGGTGCTGCTGCTCGTGGGCGGCATCGTCATCGGTCCGTACGCACTGAATCTGGCGAACGTCGACGCCGAGATCGAACTGCTGCGCGAACTCGGGCTCGGCATGCTGTTCCTTCTCGCCGGATACGAGATCGACAAGGACGAGCTGACCGGTCGCGGCGGGCGTCGCGCGCTGGTGACCTGGTTGGCTTGTATCAGTTTGGCGTTGCGCGATCGTCGGCGGTCTGTCGGCCGCGGGACTGGTGCATTCGGAGATCGCCGTCGCGATCGCGCTCACGTCGACCGCACTGGGCACGCTGCTGCCGATCCTCAAGGACCGCGGCCTCCTCGGGGCGCCGGTCGGGCGGGCGGTCCTCGATCACGGTGCGATCGGTGAGCTCGGCCCGGTCCTGGCGATGGCGGTGCTGTTGGGCGCGCGCGGGGCGGTGCTCTCGCTCGTCGTGCTGGCGGCGTTCGCCGCGGTCGCGGTCGTCGTCGCGATGCTGCCGTCCCGCATCCTCCGCGAGGGCACCGACTTGCTGACGGTGATCCGCCGCGGATCCGACACCACCGCCCAGACGACCGTGCGACTGGTGATGCTGCTGCTGGTGGCGCTCATCGCGGTGGCCGCGATCTTCGACCTCGACATCATCCTGGGCGCGTTCGCGGCCGGGTTCATCCTGCGCCGCACCGTGCCGAAGGAGACGAACTGCTCGAAGGGGAAGCTGGAGGGGCTCGCCTTCGGCCTGCTGATCCCGATCTTCTTCGTCACGTCCGGGATGGCGATCGACGTCTCCGCAGTCGCCGGCGAACCCCTGGTGCTGCTCGCCTTCCTCGCCCTGCTCCTGATCGTCCGCGGGCTGCCCGTGTTCATCGCGTCGCGCTACGACCGCGGTCCCGCCGGCGCGAACTTCGACACCCGCGAGCAACTCCAGGTGGCGCTGTACTCGACCACCGGCCTGCCGCTCATCGTCGCTGTCACGGGCGTCGCGGTCTCCGCCGGTCAGATGTCCAACGGGACCGCGTCTATCCTCGTGGCCGCCGGCGCCATCACGGTCCTCGTGCTGCCGCTGCTCGCGAGCGCGCTCGCCGCCAAGACGCCCAGCGAGCCGCGCGACCAACTTCCGGCGTGAGCGTCAGTCGACGCCGCCGCCGCCCGACGGCAACGGGAACTTGACCACCCGATCGTCGGTGGGCGCGGGGGTGCCGCCCGACTTGTTGACCGTCGCCGCCCAGATCTGGCCGTCGCCGCTGATGACGGTGCCGCCGAGACGGCCGTAGAGGTTCTGCGCCAGCAACGCCGGTGCCGTCGAGACGCCACCGGTCTCGCGGTCGGTCGCGAAGACCGCCACCGCCCTCCCGTCGCTGAGCGCGACCGCCACCGCACCCTTCGCGGCCGCACAGCCCCCGACGCCGGGCTTGTCGGGCCACGTCCAGGCGGGCGCGCCGACGGCACCGTCGGCGCCGACCCGTTGCAGCCGGTCCTCGACGGCCGTGCGGTCGGCCACCCAGACGGCACCGCTCGGATCGGTGCAGACGTCGCCGGCTCGGCCGATCCCGGACAGCGCCACCGCCGGTCGCGGCGGATTCGGGGTCGACGAAAGTGCGGTGACGCGCAGGAGCTTTCCGGCGAGGGACGCGGGATCGGCAGCGGCAGCCGGATTCCCGGCGTCGCCCGTGAGGACCATCAGCTCACCGGGAGTCGAGAACGCCAGCGCGCCCGCATTTCCGGCGTCGCCGCGCGGAATGCCGGTCAGCACGTCCTTCGGCGCATCGCCGGGCGCGATTCGCACGACCCGGTTGTCGCTCGGCGTCGTGATGTACGCGTAGATCAGATTGTCCTCGCCGAAGGTGGGGACAGTGTGATGTCGAGCAGTCCGCCGTCCGAGCCGGAATCGACCGGGATCCTTGCGAACTCGGCGGGCTTCTCGCCCGGCGCCACCCGCATGATGCGCCCGGTGCGGCGCTCGGTGACCAGGGCCGCGTTGCCGTCGGGCAGCATCACCATGCCGCCCGTCGCGTCCAGGCAGGTCGCGATGACGTTGGGATCGGGGTCGAAGCACGGGTCGTTCGGCGCGGACGGCGCCGGCATCGCCGACGGCGCCGCGGTCGGTTCCTTCGGTTGCACCTCGGCGCCGGAGCCGAACGTCGGCTCTGGGGTGAACGGAGAGGACGCGGAGTCGTCGAACCGGGCGCATCCGGCGATCGTGAGCGCCGTGATCGAGAGGAGCGCTGTCGCGGCCGTGCGCCGGATCGTCCGGCCCCGTTGACCAATCGTCATGGTGCAGACGTTACGGAAGGTTCGGTGGTCGCCGCCACGCGGTGCGTTGTGACCGGCGCGCCGGGCTGCGGTACCCGGTCAACTCCGGCGAGCGCACCTAGGCTGCAGGTCGTGACTGACAAGCCGAGAGATCACACCGAGTCCGTCGGCGGGGCGTCCGCCCCGAGCCCGTTCGACCAGCCGACCGAGAGGTTCCCGGTCCAGTCGATGCGGCCGTCGAATCCGACGAAGCCGTTGGTGCCGCAGACCGACGAGGACCTCGACTTCGGCGCCCTGAATGCGGACAGCCTGCCGACCGAGCAGATTCCCACCTTCCGGTCAGGGTCCGCGCCGGCGGCCCCCATCGTGGTGGAAGATCAGCCCACCGAGGTGATCGACCGCGGCGAGCCCACGGTGTCCACCCCGTTGCCGACGGAGATCCTGATGGCGGAGCCGATCGTGTCCGAGCCGCTTGTGTCCGAACCGATCGGGTCGCCGCCCGCGGTCGCCGGTCCGGTCGCGGTCCCGGCTGCGTCGTCGCCGGACGACTCGCGTCGCGGCACCCTCGACCTGGGTTTGCTCGTTCTGCGTCTCGCGCTCGGCGGAACGATGTTGGTGCACGGCCTGCAGAAGCTCACGGGGTGGTGGAACGGACCGGGCTCGGCGGCTATCGCGATCAGCTGATCGACGGCGGCTTCGACCATGCGCGGGCGCTCGCTGCAGCGGGCGCGGTCGGGGAGGTGGCAGGCGGCGCGCTGCTGATCCTGGGCCTGATCACCCCGGTGGCCGCGGCGGTGGTGCTCGCGGTGATGATCGACGCGTGGTGCCTGAAGCAGTCGATGGTGCCCGGTCTTCAGTACTTCGGGCCCGAGGGCGTCGAATACGAGACCATGCTGGGCGCGGCCGCGGCCGCGATCGTCCTGACCGGTCCGGGCGCATCTCCCTCGACGGTCGCCGCAAGTGGGCAACTCGCCCGTACGTCGGCTCGTCGGTGATCCTGCTGCTGGGCATCGCCGTCGGCGTCGTCGTGTGGTTCGTCCTCAACGGGGCCAACCCCGTCATCTGACGCCGCCGCGCCAGGTTTCGTCGTGCCGCGCCTCCGATCGGGGGCGCGGCATCGCCATTTCGGGTGCGGCAACCAGGTTTCAGTCGAGGGCTCGTCGCAGCCGCCGGACCACCTCCGCAGGTGTGGACAGCTCACGCCAGCCCCAGCGGGCGACGCTGTATCCGGCGGCACGGATGCGGTCTTCGCGCAGCTTCTCCTCGATGACCGCCTGTTCGGTGGTCTGACCGGGGCGTAGGTGCTCGGTGTACTTGCCGAGGCCGTCGAACTCACCGACCACACGCTCACGCTCGAAGAAGAAGTCGACCCGGCCGAGCGGCACGCCGTCGTCGTGGAGGACCCGCTGGAGATCGGGGACGGGAAGCCGCATCCGGTGGATCAGGACGCGGCTGCGTGATTCGCCGACGCTCTCGCTCCGTGCGTCCATGAAGGCGACCGCTCGTGCTGCTTGTGCCGCTCCGCGTCGGCCACGGCACCGTTCGAGGGCGTGGGTGAGATCCCGGTGTGTCACCAGACCCGTCGCCAGCGCGTCGTCCCCGAGACGACGGCACACTCGAACGGCATCGTGCGTGCGAGGTCGACGACCGTGCGGGCCGGTGTGGTGACGGTGAGCCCGCCCACAACGATGACGTCCTCGGCGGGAAGTCGCCCGACGTGAACGTGTCGACGGTTGGTGACCTTGCCGCCGGAGGGGCGGTCGAGGGTGGAGTGCACCAGCCGCAGCGGCACGTTCCACAGTTCGATTCCGTGCATCACGGCCGCCGACACGTGGCTGACCACGGCGTCCCGGCACGCCGATGCGGTGGCGAGGACCGCCAGCCGGTGCTGCGCGACGGCGTCGAGCCGGGCGAGATCGGCCGCGCGGACGTACGCCCCGGGCCGGACCGCGAGCAACTTCCGCGACCGCCGCGCCGTGCGCAGTTCGTGATCCGTGAAGCCGTGCTCGAGCGCGTCGGACCTGAACACCAGTGGCGTGCCGTCGAATTCCATGTGTCGAGCCTGCCGCTGCGCAGCGCGTCGAGGGCGCCCGAGTCGTGATCTGTGGATGGACTTCTCGATATCCACAGATCCGCCGCTCCGGAAACGGCTGTGCCGCGCCCCCGATCGGGGACGCGGCACAGCGAACACCGGAGCGGCAGGCGGTTACGGCACCTGGCGCACGGCGCCCTTGTCGGCCGAGGTGGCCAGCGCGGCATAGGCGCGCAGCGCCGTGGTCACGGTGCGCTGACGGTCGACCGGCTGCCACGGACGCTCGGACGCCTCCATCTTGGCGCGGCGCTGCGCGAGGGTCTCGTCGTCGACGAGGACCTCGAGGGTGCGGGTCGCGACGTCGATGCGGATCTGGTCGCCGTCCTCGACGAGGCCGATGACGCCACCCGACGCGGCCTCGGGGGAGATGTGGCCGATCGACAGGCCGGACGTGCCACCGGAGAAACGGCCGTCGGTGATCAGGGCACACACCTTGCCGAGACCGGCGCCCTTGAGGAACGCGGTGGGGTGCAGCATCTCCTGCATGCCCGGGCCGCCCTTGGGGCCCTCGTAGCGGACCACGATGACGTCGCCCGGCTTGATCTGCTTCTGCAGGATCACCGAGACCGCGGCCTCCTGGGACTCGACGACGACAGCCGGGCCCTGGAAGGAGAACAGGTCCTCGTCGATGCCGGCGGTCTTGAGGATCGCGCCGTCGACGGCGATGTTGCCGCGCAGCACGCACAGGCCGCCCTCGACGGTGTAGGCGTGCTCGAGGTCGCGAATGCAGCCGCCCTCGGCGTCGGTGTCGAGCGCGCTCCAGCGGTTGTTCGTCGAGAACGGCTCGGTGGTCCGCACGCCGCCCGGGGCCGCGTGGAACAGTTCGATCGCTTCGTCGGACGCCTTGCCGGAGCGGATGTCCCACGTGTCGAGCCACTCGTCGAAGCTCGCCGTGTGCACCGTGGAGACGTCGGTTTCCAGCAGGCCCGCGCGGCGCAGCTCACCGAGGATCGCGGGGATGCCACCGGCGCGGTGCACGTCCTCCATGTGGTAGTCGGAGTTGGGGGAGACCTTCGACAGGCACGGCACCCGACGGCTGATCTCGTCGATCGTCGTCAGATCGAAGTCGACCTCGCCCTCCTGCGCGGCGGCGAGCGTGTGCAGGACGGTGTTGGTGGAGCCGCCCATCGCGACGTCGAGCGCCATCGCGTTGCGGAACGCCTTGGGGGAGGCGATGTTCCGCGGGAGCACGGACTCGTCCTCGTCGCGGTAGTAGCGCAGCGCGGCCTCGACGACCGTGGTGCCGGCGCGGCTGAACAGGGCACGACGGGCCTCGTGCGTCGCCAGCGTCGAGCCGTTGCCGGGCAGGGCCAGGCCGAGGGCCTCGGTAAGGCAGTTCATCGAGTTGGCGGTGAACATGCCGGAGCAGGAACCGCACGTCGGGCAGGCGCTGCGCTCGACCTCGTCGAGTCCCTCCTCGGACACGGAGTCGTTGGCGCTCGCCGAGATCGCGGTGATCAGGTCGGTGGGGGCCTGCGCGACGCCGCCGACGACGACGGCCTTGCCGGCCTCCATCGGGCCACCCGAGACGAAGACCGTCGGGATGTTCAGGCGCATCGCGGCATTGAGCATGCCGGGGGTGATCTTGTCGCAGTTCGAGATGCACACCAGCGCGTCGGCGGTGTGGGCGTTGACCATGTACTCGACGGAGTCGGCGATGATCTCGCGACTCGGGAGGGAGTACAGCATGCCGCCGTGGCCCATCGCGATGCCGTCGTCGACCGCGATCGTGTGGAACTCGCGGGGCACGCCGCCGGCGGCGCGCACGGCCTCGGCGACGATCTCGCCCACGTTCTTCAGGTGGACGTGACCGGGGACGAACTGCGTGTAGGAGTTCGCGATCGCGACGATCGGCTTACCGAAGTCGGAGTCGGTCATACCGGTAGCGCGCCACAGCGAGCGGGCTCCGGCAGCGTTGCGTCCGACGGTGGTTGTGCGTGACCTGAGCGGGGGCATGGGCGATTCCTTCGTCGATCAGCGGTTCTCGGCGGCGGGCTGTGCACGCCGAGCGCGGCGTAATTCGTAAACAGGTGGGCCCGTGAAGGTGCTGGTCGGCTGGACCCGATTTCGGCTATTGCGGCCGTCTCGTCATCTCCTGTGGGAGCGGGAGACATCCTGGTGAGACGCTACTCCCGCGCACGGATCAGTCGGTATTCGGCTCCGCGTCGGTGGACACGTCGGTGCGGGCCGATTCGGCGGACTCGGCCCTGGCCTTCGCGATCTCCGCCTCGCGGGCCGCGGCGTACGGATCGGTGACGCGGCCGCCGCTCGCGGAGGCCAACTGGGCAGAGCGTCCGAAGGTCACCGTCGGCAGCGACACCTCGCCGCCTTCGACGAGGTCGGCCCGCGCCCGTCCCCGCTTGGGGAAGCGGAACCCCTTGATCTGATCCCACGATATGGACTGCGAGGAGAATGCGCGGCGCAGCTCGAGCCCGTCGGGCGTGACCGTGGTACGCACGCGCAGCACCCAGGCCCCGACGAGGAACGGGATCGCCAGCATCCAGCCGAAGGCTGCGGGCCACCCGAGCACCGGGAAGCTGATGCAGAACAGCAGGAAGATGCACGCGATCAGCGCGAGCGGCGAAATCCGGATGACCTGTCGGTCGTCGTCGGGCGTGTGGGATGATGACTGTGGTGGCACGGGCTGCTGAGGAGATGACACCTCTACATCTTCGCACTGCAGCCGAGGCATCTTACATTCTGGGACAGCGCACTCACCAAAGTTGACTGTCTACCATTAGCGCGCCTACCGTCGAGCGCGTGAAGCAGAATGAGTTGCTCGTAATCGGCCGGCGCGTCGTCGCCTGAGCCGGTCTTACAACTCGCCAGATAACGACGCGCCACCCTCGTACAGCTGATGCTGACGAGGGTTTTTGTTGCCCGGAGCCAGAATCAAAGAGGATTTCCAGTGAGCGCACCAACCGCACGGCCTCAACCCACGCCGCGCAAGTCGGGAGCAGCGAGCCCGACCACCGCGGCCGCCGCCACGCAGACCGGTAACCGTCGTCAGGTCGCCCCCGAGCGGGTCACCGGCGCGCAGTCCGTCGTCCGCGCCCTCGAGGAGCTCGAGGTCGACACGGTGTTCGGTATCCCGGGCGGCGCCGTTCTCCCGGTGTACGACCCGCTCTTCGATTCGCAGAAGGTTCGCCACGTCCTGGTGCGTCACGAGCAGGGCGCGGGTCACGCCGCGACCGGTTACGCACAGGCGACCGGCAAGGTCGGCGTCTGCATGGCGACCTCCGGCCCGGGTGCGACCGACCTGGTGACGCCGCTCGCCGACGCGCAGATGGACTCCGTCCCGGTCGTCGCGATCACCGGCCAGGTCGGCCGCGGCCTGATCGGCACGGACGCGTTCCAGGAAGCCGACATCTCCGGCATCACGATGCCGATCACCAAGCACAACTTCCTGATCACCGACGGTGTCGACATCCCGCGCATCCTCGCCGAGGCGTTCTACCTCGCGTCGAGCGGTCGCCCGGGCGCGGTCCTCGTCGACATCCCGAAGGACATCCTGCAGGCGCAGACCACCTTCTCGTGGCCTCCGGAGATGCACCTGCCCGGCTACCGTCCGGTCACCAAGCCGCACGGCAAGCAGGTTCGCGAGGCCGCGCGCCTGATCGCCGAGGCCAAGTCCCCGGTGCTCTACGTCGGTGGTGGCGTGATCAAGGCCGAGGCATCTCCCGAGCTGCTCGAACTGGCCGAGCTGACCGGCATCCCCGTCGTCACGACCCTCATGGCGCGTGGCGCGTTCCCCGACAGCCACCAGCTCAACTGCGGCATGCCGGGCATGCACGGCACGGTCGCCGCTGTCGCCGCGCTGCAGAAGAGCGATCTGCTGATCACCCTGGGTGCGCGCTTCGACGACCGTGTCACCGGTCAGCTCGACTCGTTCGCGCCGGACGCCAAGGTCATCCACGCGGACATCGATCCCGCGGAGATCGGCAAGAACCGCCACGCGGACGTCCCGATCGTGGGCGACTGCAAGGAGGTCATCACCGAGCTGATCGAGGCGATCCGTGCCGACCAGGCGACGGGCACGACCTTCGACCTCACCGAGTGGTGGGCGTACCTCGACGGCATCCGTCGCACCTACCCGCTGGCCTACGACCGTCCTGCGGACGGTGCGCTGTCGCCCGAGTACGTGATCCAGGCCGTCGGCCGGCTCGCGGGCCCGGACGCCATCTACTGTGCCGGTGTCGGTCAGCACCAGATGTGGGCGGCGCAGTTCGTCAACTACGAGAAGCCGCGTACGTGGCTCAACTCGGGTGGACTCGGCACGATGGGCTACGCCGTGCCGGCCGCGATGGGCGCCAAGATGGGTCTGCCGGACCGCGAGGTGTGGGCCATCGACGGTGACGGCTGCTTCCAGATGACGAACCAGGAACTCGCGACCTGCGCTGTCGAGGGTGTGCCGATCAAGGTCGCGCTCATCAACAACGGCAACCTGGGCATGGTCCGCCAGTGGCAGACGCTGTTCTACGACGAGCGCTACTCCAACACGAACCTGGGCACGCACGGCGCCGTGCGCATCCCGGACTTCGTCAAGCTCGCCGAGGCGCTGGGCTGCGTGGGCATCCGTGTCGAGCGCGAGGAGGACGTCGAGGACGCCATCCGTACCGCTCAGTCGATCAACGACAAGCCCGTCGTTATCGACTTCATCGTCGGCAAGGACGCGCAGGTGTGGCCGATGGTCGCCGCCGGCACCAGCAACGACGAGATCATGGCGGCCCGGGGCATCCGGCCGCTGTTCGACGAGGACGAGTCCGCGGACGAGCCCGCAACCATCCACGAGGCCATGGAACGCGAGCAGCGTGCCGGTGAGGCCGAAGCCGGAGAGGATCGCCAGTGAGCACCAGCCACACCCTCAGTGTTCTCGTCGAGGACAAGCCGGGCGTGCTGGCCCGTGTCGCTGCACTCTTCTCCCGCCGTGGATTCAACATCGAGTCCCTCGCCGTCGGCGGTACCGAGGTCCCGGACATCTCGCGCATGACGATCGTCGTGACCGTCGACGAGTTCCCGCTCGAGCAGGTGACCAAGCAGCTCAACAAGCTGGTCAACGTCATCAAGATCGTCGAGCAGGACACCGAGGCCTCGGTTGCACGCGAACTGGTCCTGATCAAGGTCCGGGCCGATGCCAGCGTCCGTACGCAGGTGATCGAGACCGTGAACCTGTTCCGCGCCAAGGTGATCGATGTTTCGCCGGAGGCCGTCACGATCGAGGCGACCGGTACCCGTTCCAAGCTCGACGCGCTCCTGCGCATGCTCGATCCGTTCGGCATCCGCGAGATCGTGCAGTCCGGTGTGGTGGCGGTCGGCCGCGGGCCGAAGTCCATCACGGCCACCCGCTAGATCCGTTCACCCGCCAACAACAGACAATCAAGCGTTCATAGAACCCAGAGGGAAGGTAAGAACTGTGGCAGTCGAGATGTTCTACGACGACGATGCAGACCTGTCGATCATCCAGGGCCGCAAGGTCGCGGTCATCGGCTACGGCAGCCAGGGCCACGCGCACTCGCTGAGCCTGCGCGATTCCGGTGTCGATGTGCGCATCGGCCTCCAGGAGGGTTCGAAGTCCCGCGCCAAGGCTGAGGAGCAGGGCCTGACCGTGGGCACGCCGGCCGAGGTTGCCGAGTGGGCCGACGTCATCATGGTGCTGGCCCCCGACACCGCTCAGGCGTCGATCTTCAAGAACGACATCGAGCCCAACCTGAAGGACGGCGACGCACTGTTCTTCGGCCACGGCCTCAACATCCACTTCGACCTGATCACCGCCCCGGAGAACGTCACGGTCGGCATGGTCGCGCCGAAGGGCCCGGGCCACCTGGTCCGCCGCCAGTTCGTCGACGGCAAGGGCGTTCCGGCCCTGATCGCCGTCCACCAGGACCCGAAGGGTGAGGGCCAGGCCCTGGCTCTGTCCTACGCCAAGGGCATCGGTGGCACCCGCGCCGGCGTCATCAAGACCACGTTCAAGGAAGAGACCGAGACGGACCTCTTCGGCGAGCAGGCCGTGCTGTGCGGCGGCACCGAGGAACTGGTCAAGACCGGTTTCGAGGTCATGGTCGAGGCCGGCTACGCGCCGAGATGGCGTACTTCGAGGTCCTGCACGAGCTCAAGCTGATCGTCGACCTCATGTACGAGGGTGGCATCGCCCGCATGAACTACTCGGTGTCCGACACCGCGGAGTTCGGTGGCTACCTGTCGGGCCCGCGCGTCATCGACGCCGGCACCAAGGAGCGCATGAAGGCGATCCTCGCCGACATCCAGTCGGGTGAGTTCACCCGTCGCCTGGTCGCCAACGTCGAGAACGGAAACAAGGAGCTCGAGGCTCTCCGCAAGGAGAACGCAGAGCACCCGATCGAGGTCACCGGCAAGAAGCTGCGCGACCTGATGAGCTGGGTCGATCGTCCGATCACCGAGACGGCCTGATCCACAGCTGACAGCTTCGGCCCGAGGGGCGCGCGTCCGGTACGCGTGGCCCTCGGGCCGAAGTGGTTTCCGGGTGTGGCGTGAATCTCTGTTTTCTGCACTGAGGTGTCCACTATCTGGTAATGGATACCCGCCCTGCGGAATCGCTCGGTCCGCACCACTAAACTGATTCCCGACTACGGCCATTCGCGCGCGCCCTCGCGGTGCCCGGCCGTGGACATCACGCTCGACCTTCGAAGAGATCCTCCGAGGACATCTTCGAAGACATTGACAGACATTTACAGACACAGCCCGACACCGAACTAGGGAGTTGACTCGTGAGCCAGAATGGCCGCCCCGTTGTCCTGATCGCCGACAAGCTCGCACAATCGACCGTCGATGCGCTCGGAGACGGTGTCGAGGTCCGCTGGGTCGACGGCCCGGACCGTCCCGCGCTGCTCGCGGCTGTGCCCGAGGCCGACGCGCTGCTGGTCCGCTCCGCCACCACGGTCGACGCCGAGGTGCTCGCCGCCGCGACGAAGCTGAAGATCGTCGGTCGCGCCGGTGTCGGCCTCGACAACGTCGACATCCCGGCCGCCACCGAGCGTGGCGTCATGGTCGTGAACGCGCCGACCTCCAACATCCACTCGGCCGCCGAGCACGCCGTCTCGCTGCTGCTGTCGACCGCCCGCCAGATCCCGGCCGCGGACCGCACGCTGCGTGAGAAGACCTGGAAGCGTTCGAGCTTCAACGGCACCGAGATCCTCGGCAAGACCGTCGGCGTCGTCGGCCTGGGCCGCATCGGCCAGCTGTTCGCGCAGCGTCTCGCCGCGTTCGAGACCGAGATCATCGCGTACGACCCCTACCTGCCGGCCGCCCGCGCCGCGCAGCTGGGCATCGAGCTGGTCGACATCGACCAGCTGGTCGAGCGCGCCGACTTCATCTCGGTGCACCTGCCCAAGACCAAGGAGACCGCGGGTCTGCTGAACGCCGAGCGCCTGGCCAAGACCAAGGACGGCGTCATCATCGTCAACGCCGCCCGCGGTGGCCTCATCGACGAGGACGCGCTGTACGACGCGCTCGTCTCCGGCAAGGTCCGCGCCGCCGGCCTCGACGTGTTCAACACCGAGCCGTGCACCGACTCCAAGCTGTTCGACCTCGACAACGTCGTCGTCACCCCGCACCTCGGCGCATCCACCTCGGAGGCCCAGGACCGCGCCGGCACCGACGTCGCCAAGAGCGTCCTGCTGGCCCTCGCCGGCGAGTTCGTGCCGGATGCCGTCAACGTCTCCGGTGGCCCGGTCGGCGAAGAGGTCGCCCCGTGGCTCGAGCTGGTCCGCAAGCTGGGCCTGCTCGCCGGCACCCTGTCGCCCGAGGCCGTCCAGAACGTCCAGGTCGTCGCGAGCGGCGAGCTGTCCGCCGAGAACGTCGAGATCCTCGGCCTCGCCGCGCTGCGTGGCCTGTTCTCCGCGAGCAGCGACGAGGCCGTCACGTTCGTCAACGCCCCGCAGCTCGCCGAGCAGCGCGGCGTGAGCGTCGAGGTCGAGAAGCGCAGCGAGGCACAGACGCGCCGCAGCGCCGTCGAGGTCCGCGCGGTCGCCGCCGACGGCACCGTCACCACCGTCGCGGGCGCGCTGACCGGCCTGCAGCAGGTCGAGAAGATCGTCAACATCAACGGCCGCAGCTTCGACCTGCGCGCCGAGGGCCACAACATCGTCGTGCACTACACGGACCGTCCGGGCGTGCTCGGCGTGCTGGGCACCGTCCTCGGCACCGCCGGCATCGACATCCAGGCCGCGGCGCTGAGCCAGGACGTCGAGGGTGAGGGCGCCACCGTCATCCTGCGTGTCGATCAGGTCGTCGGCGACGCCGAGGTCGCGCAGATCGTGGAGAAGCTGGACGCGCGCGTCGCGCAGGTCGACCTGTCCTGATCCTCCCCATCCCTACCCGGTGGCCGCGATCGTCGAGGACGGTCGCGGCCAGCGGCGCAGCCGGGGTGTCTCACGCCACCGGTGGATTCTCAGTGAAAGAGAGTGTGTCCCATGAAGCTTGCGGTCATCCCCGGTGACGGCATCGGTGTCGAGGTCACGGCGGAAGCGCTGAAGGTGCTGCGGAAGCTCGTTCCCGATGTGGAGACCACCGAGTTCGACCTCGGTGCCAAGCGCTACGACGAGACCGGCGACCTGCTGCCCGAGGCCGAGCTCGACGCGATCCGTCAGCACGACGCAATCCTGCTGGGCGCTATCGGCGATCCGCGCGTCGTCGCACCGGGCATCCTCGAACGCGGCCTGCTGCTCAACATGCGGTTCCTGCTCGATCACCACGTCAACCTGCGTCCGGCACGCACCTACCCGGGCTCGAGCTCGCCGCTGGCCGCGAACCCGGACATCGACTTCATCGTGGTCCGCGAGGGCACCGAGGGGCCGTACACCGGCAACGGTGGCTCGATCCGCGTCGGCACCCCGCAGGAAGTTGCCACCGAGGTCTCGGTCAACACGTGGTTCGGTGCCGAGCGCGTCGTGCGCGCGGCGTACGAGCTGGCGCAGACCCGCCGCAAGCACCTGACGCTGATTCACAAGACCAACGTGCTCTCCAACGCGGGCCGCATCTGGACCCGTGCGATGGAGACCATCGGCGCCGAGTACCCGGACGTCGAGACGGCCTACTGCCACATCGATGCGGCGACGATCTACATGGTCACCGATCCGACGCGCTTCGACGTGATCGTCACCGACAACCTGTTCGGCGACATCATCACCGACCTCGCGGGCGCGGTCACCGGCGGCATCGGCCTGGCTGCGAGCGGCAACATCGACGCGTCGGGCACCAACCCGTCGATGTTCGAGCCGGTCCACGGCTCGGCGCCGGACATCGCCGGCCAGGGCATCGCGGACCCGACCGCTGCGATCCTGTCTGCGGCGATGCTGCTGCGTCACTTGGGTCGTGGGGACGACGCCGCCCGTATCGAGGCTGCTGTCGAGGCCGATCTGGCCTCGCGTGGCGACGCCCCGATCGTCACCACCGAGGTCGGTGACCGTATCGCGGCCGCCGTCTAGGCACTCCGAACCCCGAAACACGCGACCGCCGCCCGGATTCCGGGCGGCGGTCGCGGTCGTTTCAGCGTCGTTCGGGCTGGTCCTCGGGCACCAGTGGCACGCCCACGAGCGGGCACAGGGCGGTGATCGCGAACGCCAACGGGAAGCCGACGGTGGCGATGACCGCACCGAACACCGGCGGGACAACGGATGCGGCCAGGTACTGGCTGGTGTTCTGGGCGCCGAGTGCGCGTCCGCTCCAGTACGGTCCGGCTATCTCGGCGACGGCTGTGAACGCCAAACCGTTGTCCGCCACGGTGATCACCGACGCGATCATCAGGAGTGCGACGGAGGCAGGGGAGTCGAGCCAGTCCGTCAGAGCGAGCGCTCCCATGGACACAGCCGCCGCGACGGCCACCCACCGCAGCGGTCCCAGTCGGCTACCGACCCGGTCGGACCAGGCGCCGGCGGCGATCCTGCCTGCGGCACCGAGCAATTGGGTGACCGTGACCAGGATGCCGGCGGAGGCGGCGGACCAGTCTCGCTCCGTCATCAGCCACAGCAGGCCGAAGGTCCACACCAGGTACTGCGGAACCACCAACAGCACGGACACGCCGTGAATCCGCCACAGCACACTCGATCCCCGGTACGGATTGTCCAGCAGCCCGGATTCCTTCGCGGCCGCGTGTGCCGGTCGGGGCGGGTCGATCACGAACAGGCAGGCCACCGCTGCGACGAATGTCACAGCGGTCGGCAGGACCAACGCCCAACCGACACCGTGGGTTTCGGCGATCCGCGGCACCGTCAGCGCGGCGACCGCCACACCCAGTGGCAGCGCCATCTGACGGATGCCCATCGCGAATCCGCGGCGTTCCGGTGGGAACCAGCCGACCACGACCCGCCCGCTGGCGGCGTTCGCGCTCGATGCCGCCATGCCGCCGATCAGCAGGAACATCCCCAGCATGACGAACGACGAACTGAGTGCGGCGCCGGCACTGGCGAGCGCCGTGATCGACATGCCCATCACCAGAACGCGGCGCTCACCGATGCGGTCGACCACGACACCCCATGCCATGAGGCTGACGAGGAAGCCGACGGTCGGTGCGGCGACCACCAGTCCGGCCTGCGACAGCCCCAGTCCGTGATCGCTGCGGAGCGTGGGCAGCAGGAACGCCGGCGCGTTCGAGAACACCCCTCCCGCGGCCTGCGCGAGCACGCCGAGTCCCAGCATCGACCAGCGGTGCAGCGTGCTCGCCTGCAATTCCGGACTTCTCGTCTCGCTCACGTTGCCATCCCAACATATGAAATAGATGTCTTAGAATGTGGATACGTCTCGGAGTGTAGACCCTGCAGCGCCCACCGTGCGACGGGTCTGCCGGGTCGGTGCGCCGGGAGTCGATAGACTCGGCCCCATGCGCCTAGGTCGAATTGCCAGTCCCGACGGAGTTGCCTTCGTGTCCATCGAGGGGGAGGGCGACGCGCAGACTGCGAAGGAGATCGCCGAACACCCCTTCGGTACACCGACTTTCACCGGGCGCAGCTGGCCGCTCGCCGACGTCCGCCTGCTGGCGCCGATCCTCGCGAGCAAGGTGATCTGCGTCGGTAAGAACTACGCCGCCCACGCGGCCGAGATGGGCGGCGAGGCGCCGGAGGATCCGGTCATCTTCATCAAGCCCAACACCTCGATCGTGGGGCCGGGCGCCCCGATCGTGCTGCCGCCGTCGTCGAACGAGGTGCACTACGAGGGTGAACTGGCCGTCGTCATCGGCCGCCCCTGCAAGGACGTCCCCGCCGCCAAGGCGCGCGAGGTGATCCTCGGCTACACCGTCGCGAACGACGTCACCGCACGCGATCAGCAGCGTCACGACGGTCAGTGGACCCGGGCCAAGGGCTACGACACCTTCTGCCCGCTCGGTCCCTGGATCGAGACGAACCTCGACGTCTCGGATGTCGAGATCAAGACCGAGGTCGACGGCGAGGTCAAGCAGCGCAGCCGGACTTCACTTCTGCTGCACGACATCCCGAAGGTCATCGAGTGGGTGTCCACGGTGATGACGCTGCTGCCGGGTGACGTGATTCTCACCGGCACGCCCGAGGGCGTCGGCCCGATCGTCGACGGCCAGTCGGTGAGCGTCACGGTCGAGGGGATCGGGACGCTGACCAATCCGGTTGCCGCCAAGCGCTGATCGGATACCGCTTCGAGTGGATGCGGGACTAGCCTGTAAGGGTCCTTTTCCCATCGGCCAGCCGCGCCTAGCCGCGCCGAGCAGCGTCTATCGAAGTGAGCCATGACCACCAGCGAAGTACGCGTCCGTTTCTGTCCGTCACCCACCGGCACCCCGCACGTCGGGCTCGTCCGAACCGCCCTGTTCAACTGGGCGTTCGCTCGTCACCACGGTGGCACGTTCGTGTTCCGTATCGAGGACACCGACGCCGCCCGTGACACGGAGGAGTCGTACCAGGCGATCCTGGATGCGCTGCGCTGGCTCGGGCTGAACTGGGACGAAGGCCCGGAGGTGGGTGGTCCGTACGAGCCGTATCGGCAGTCGCAGCGGCGTGACCTGCACCTCGACATCGTCCGCCGTCTCGTCGAGGCGGGCGAGGCGTACGAGTCCTTCTCGACCCCCGAGGAGGTCGAGGCGCGGCACAAGGCGGCCGGACGCGATCCCAAGCTGGGCTACGACAACTTCGACCGTGACCTGACGCCCGAGCAGCGTCAGGCGTTCCTGGACGAGGGGCGCAAGCCCGTCGTGCGGCTGCGGATGCCCGACCACGACCTGACGTGGAACGACCTGGTGCGTGGTGAGACGACGTTCAAGGCCGGCACGGTCCCGGACTTCGCGCTCACCCGCGGCAACGGAATTCCGCTGTACACGCTCGTGAATCCCGTCGACGACGCGTTGATGAAGATCACACACGTGCTGCGTGGCGAGGATCTGCTGTCGTCGACGCCGCGTCAGCTCGCGCTCTACGAGTCGCTCCAGCGCATCGGTGTCGCCGATTTCACACCGGAGTTCGGCCACCTTCCGTTCGTGATGGGGCAGGGCAACAAGAAGCTGTCCAAGCGTGATCCCGAGTCGAACCTCTTCATTCACCGCGACCGCGGTTTCATCCCTGAGGGTCTCCTGAACTACCTGGCCCTGCTGGGATGGAGCATCGCCGACGACAACGACGTCTTCTCCCTCGACGAGATGGTCGCAGCGTTCGAGATTTCCAAGGTCAATTCCAACCCCGCGCGCTTCGACCAGAAGAAGGCCGACGCGATCAACGCCGAGCACATCCGCCTGCTCGAGCCGGCCGACTTCTCGGCTCGGCTGCGGGCGTACCTGACCACGCACGGTCACCCGGTGGAGGCGCTCACGGCCGAACAGTTCGACGTCGCGGCCGATTTGGTGCAGACCCGCATCGTCGTGCTCTCGGATGCCTGGGACCTGCTGAAGTTCCTTCTGGTCGACGAGTCGGCGTTCGCGATCGATCCGGCAGCCGCGGCCAAGAACCTGGGTGCCGACGCTGCGCCGGTGCTCGACGAGACGATCGCTGCGCTCGATTCCCTGCCCACGTGGGCCACTGCGGATCTCGAGGAGGCACTCAAGGCGGCGCTGATCGAGAAGCTCGAACTCAAGCCGCGTAAGGCCTTCGCGCCCGTGCGCGTGGCGCTCACCGGATCGCACATCAGCCCGCCGCTGTACGAGTCGATGGAGCTGCTGGGCCGCGAGAAGACCCTGGCGCGCCTGCGGTCGGCTCGCGCGCAGATCGCCTGATCTCGACCACGTATCTCGGCCCGCACCGGTTCTCCCGGGGCGGGCCGAGCGCGTCTTCGGTGCGGGTTACCGTCTCTGACCAGGCGATTTGTAGTTCGGAGCGGGGTTGATGCTAATGTTTCTCTCGGTTCGGAACGGAGGCCAAGACGCCGCAGGGCAGGCCGAAGGAACAAACCATTGGGGTATGGTGTAATTGGCAACACAGCTGATTCTGGTTCAGCCATTCTAGGTTCGAGTCCTGGTACCCAGCGGAAGTCCCGAGGTGAAAGCCTCAGGATTTCGGTGAGTTTCGACTCTCCGGTTCTTCCAATCGTGGCGCCTCGCTTGCAGGGTGTTGCGTACAGACACTGCGATTTGCTCGTCAGAGTTGCGCAGTCATACAGTGTTCGATGCAAGTTCTCGGCCCCGTCGTCTAGCGGCCTAGGACGCCGCCCTCTCAAGGCGGTAGCGCGGGTTCAAATCCCGTCGGGGCTACCACGGAATTGCCCTCCGATCATCAGTGATCCACAGTGATCCTCGGAGGGTTGTTCTACGGAGATCTTGCAGAACAACACAGTCCTGGCCCCGTCGTCTAGCGGCCTAGGACGCCGCCCTCTCAAGGCGGTAGCGCGGGTTCAAATCCCGTCGGGGCTACAAAGGAAACACCCTCCGGTCATCTGATCGGAGGGTGTTTTCGTTCGGTCGACCTTTCGAGGGTGGCCGCCCGACCCGCTAACCGCTCTTGCGGCGGAATTCTCGCTTGTGATCCGCGCTGCCGTGGGCGTCGTGCACCTTCGACTGTCCGTCCAAGTGTGCCGCCGTATTCGACTGCCGGTGGTTCTTGCGATCCAGTGCCTCACGGAACTTGCGTTTGATGTCATCGGTCCCGGCTTCGGTCACCTCGTCCTCCTCCCGCTCGTGGGTACTCCGGAATGTACCGCCGAGGGAAGAAGGAGTCGCGTGAATATCTCCGGCCTACAGGTAGGCGGCCGTCGAGCCACCGACCGGCATCGCCGGCAGTCCGAGCTTGCGGTGGTCCCACGACCTGACCCGGTCCGGGACGACACGGACCGCGACTCGCTTGTGGAGCATCATCTCGACGGCGGGCTTGACGTCCTCCGAGTACGGGCCCGTGTAGCGCTCCCAGATGCTGATGCCGACCCGGAAGAGGGCCTCGGGGTCGTCGACGATCTCGCCGCGTCCCTCGATCGAGACGCCGCGCAGCGTGTCGTACGTGTCGCCGTCCTCGATCATCAGCGTGAGCCGGCCGTCGCGGCGGAGGTTGACGGCCTTCTGGGACTTCGCCTTGGTCTCGAACCACAGCTCGCCGTCGATCACCGCGTACCACATGGCGACGAGATGCGGCGTGCCGTTCGGTCCGATCGTCGCCATCGTCGAGACCCGACTCCGTTCGATGAATTCGGTGATCTCGGCTTCCGTCATCGTGATCTGCCCGCGCTGGTTGGTTCCCACAGCAGTTCCTTCGCTCGACTGAAATTCGCTCTTGCGAAAGACTGTGCCACGAATCACTTTCGTGGACGCCGGTGGGTCTGCCGCGATGGCTACAGGCGCTTGTGGAGGGCGTCGGCTGCGGCCAGCAGATCGGCCGCCCAGCGGGCACCCGGGCGACGACCCATCCGGTCGATCGGGCCGGAAACCGAGATCGCAGCGACGACGTTGCCGGCCGCGTCCCGGACCGGTGCCGCGACACTGGCCACACCGGGTTCGCGCTCGGCGGCACTCTGGGCCCAGCCGCGTCGGCGGACCTCGACGAGCACTCGTTCGCCGAACGATGCGTCGGGGAGGATCGCGCGCTGCGTCTGGGGATCGGCCGATGCGAGGAGAACCTTGGCGCCGGATCCGGCCGTCATCGGCAGGCGGGCGCCGACGAGGACCGTGTCCCGCAGTCCGGTGGGCGGTTCCATGGAGGCGATGCAGACGCGTTGCGTGCCTTCGCGCCGGTACAACTGGACGCTCTCGCCGGTGATCTCACGGAGGCGGGGCAGGACGAGGGCGGCAGCGTCGACGAGTGGGTCGCTCGCGCTCGCGGCGAGTTCGCTCAGTCCGGGGCCCGGGCACCACAGACCGTCCGCGTCGCGCGTGAGTAGTCGGTGGACCTCGAGGCCCACCGCGAGCCGGTGTGCGGTGGCGCGAGGGAGACCGGTCCGGTTGCACAGTTCGGTGAGGCTGCACGGTTGTTCGGCCACTGCATGTAGCACGCCCATTGCTTTGTCAAGCACTCCGATACCGCTATGCTGTCTCATAGGTCGATACTCCGTTCTCGCATATTGGGATCATAACCGAATGCGGCGGCGGATGGTTCGACACATCACGCGACACGGGTCGGCCCTGAAACCCGGCGCCGCGACATCCTGATCACAGAGGTGGAGAAGATGGCTCAAAGAGGACGCACTCTGGCCGAGAAGGTGTGGGACGAGCACGTAGTCGTGCGCGGCGAGGGTGAGGGTTCGGCGCGGCAGCCGGACCTGATCTACATCGACCTGCACCTCGTGCACGAGGTCACCAGCCCGCAGGCATTCGACGGACTCCGGCTCGCCGGCCGCAAGCTGCGTCGGCCGGACCTGACGATCGCCACCGAGGACCACAACGTCCCGACGGTCGACATCGACAAGCCGATCGCGGACCCGGTCTCGCGGACCCAGGTCGACACTCTGCGGAAGAACTGTGAGGAGTTCGGGGTTCGCCTGCACCCGATGGGCGATCTGGACCAGGGCATCGTCCACGTGGTCGGTCCGCAGCTGGGTCTGACGCAGCCCGGCACGACCGTCGTCTGTGGTGACAGCCACACCTCCACCCACGGCGCTTTCGGTGCTCTCGCAATGGGTATCGGCACCAGCGAGGTCGAGCACGTGATGGCCACCCAGACGCTGTCGCTGCGACCGTTCAAGACGATGGCGATCACCGTCGACGGCGAACTGCCGCCCGGCGTCACGAGCAAGGACCTGATCCTCGCCGTGATCGCGAAGATCGGTACCGGTGGGGGACAGGGGTATGTCCTCGAGTACCGCGGCGAGGCTATCCGCAAGTTGTCGATGGAAGCCCGGATGACGATCTGCAACATGTCGATCGAGGCGGGTGCTCGCGCCGGCATGATCGCGCCGGACGAGATCACCTACGAGTTCATCAAGGGTCGTCCGCATGCGCCGCAGGGTGCCGATTGGGATGCGGCCGTTGCGGCCTGGGACCAGCTGTCGACCGACGAGGACGCTGTCTTCGATGCCGAGGTCCACATCGACGCAGCGTCGCTGACGCCGTTCGTCACCTGGGGTACCAACCCCGGTCAGGGTGCTCCGCTGGGTGATTCGGTGCCGAACCCGGCCGATATCGCGGACGAGAGCGAGCGCCTCGCGGCGGAGAAGGCTCTGGCCTACATGGGATTGGAGGCCGGTACGCCGCTGCGCGAGGTGCCCGTCGACACCGTCTTCGTCGGATCGTGCACCAACGGCCGGATCGAGGACCTGCGTGCGGTCGCGGACGTCCTGAAGGGTCGTCGTGTCGCCGAAGGTGTCCGGATGCTGATCGTCCCGGATCGATGCGCGTGCGGGCCCAGGCCGAAGAGGAGGGTCTCGGTGAGATCTTCACCACTGCGGGCGCCGAGTGGCGTCAGGCGGGATGCTCGATGTGCCTGGGCATGAATCCGGACCAGTTGGCTCCGGGCGAGCGTTCGGCGTCGACGTCCAACCGCAATTTCGAAGGCCGCCAAGGCAAGGGCGGTCGTACGCACCTCGTCTCTCCGGCGGTCGCCGCGGCGACCGCGGTCCGGGGAACTCTCTCGGCACCGGCAGATCTGGCATAGGGCGCAAGGGAACTAGGAGAAAATCGATGGAAGCCTTTACCACTCATAAGGGAATCGGTGTTCCTCTGCGCCGGTCCAACGTGGATACCGACCAGATCATCCCCGCGGTGTACCTGAAGCGCGTGACCCGCAGCGGTTTCGAGGACGGACTGTTCGCCGCCTGGCGGACGGACCCTGAGTTCATTCTCAACGCCGCGCCGTACGACAAGGGCTCCGTTCTGGTCGCCGGCCCCGACTTCGGCACCGGCTCGTCCCGTGAGCACGCCGTCTGGGCGCTGTCCGACTACGGTTTCCGAGTCGTCATCGCGTCGCGCTTCGCCGACATCTTCCGCGGCAACGCCGGCAAGGCCGGTCTGCTCGCCGCTCAGGTCGATCAGAGCGACGTCGAGATGCTGTGGAAGCTCCTCGAGGAACAGCCGGGCCTCGAGCTCGTGGTGAACCTCGAGGACAAGACGGTGACCGCCGGAACGACGGTGGTGCGCTTCGAGATTGACGACTACACACGGTGGCGTCTGCTCGAGGGTCTCGATGACATCGGACTCACGTTGCGCCAGGTAGACGCGATTTCGGAGTTCGAAAAGTCAAGGCCGTCATGGAAACCTGAGACGCTTCCCGCACGCGTCGCGAACGACAATTGACGCAATCTCACAGCTGACGCGGCCCCCGATCTATCACAGATCGGGGGCCGCGCTTGATGAGAATTGGCGTGCCACATAGACTCTTGCCGATTTCGGGTTTACCGTAGTTCGTAGTCGGTCCGACGGTGGACCATTAGTTTGCGGAGGAATTTCCATGAACAAGGCAGAGCTCATCGATGTTCTGACCGAGAAACTGGGCACGGATCGGCGCACCGCCACCGAGGCTGTCGAGCATGTCGTCGACACGATCGTGCGGGCCGTCCATTCCGGCGACAGTGTCACCATCACCGGTTTCGGTGTCTTCGAGCAGCGTCGCCGCGCGGCCCGTGTCGCGCGCAACCCGCGCACCGGCGAGACCGTCAAGGTCAAGCCGACGTCGGTTCCGGCCTTCCGTCCGGGCGCACAGTTCAAGGCGCTCATCGCCGGTGGCCAGAAGCTCCCGTCCAGCGGCCCGGCCGTCAAGCGTGGTGCTGCTGAGCCCGTGAAGAAGGCTGCGGCAAAGAAGACGGCGGCCAAGAAGGCTGCCGCCAAGAAGACCGTGGCGAAGAAGGCTGCGGCCAAGGCTCCCGCCAAGACCGTGGCGAAGAAGACTGCGGCCAAGGCTCCCGCCAAGACCGTGGCGAAGAAGACCGCGGCCAAGGCTCCCGCCAAGAAGGTCGTCGCGAAGAAGACCGTCGCGAAGAAGACTGCGGCCAAGGCTCCCGCCAAGACCGTGGCGAAGAAGACCGCGGCCAAGGCTCCCGCCAAGAAGGTCGTCGCGAAGAAGACCGTCGCGAAGAAGACTGCCGCCAAGGCTCCGGCCAAGACCGCAGCCAAGAAGACCGCGGCCAAGAAGGCTCCGGCCAAGCGCACCGCCCGCAAGTAATCTGCGGCGTCACAGCGTCGACGGAACACTCCGTAACTGACTCGGCGGCCACGGGAATTATCCCGTGGCCGCCGAGTTGTGTTGTCCGATCAGCGGGTCAATTTGCCTTGCGTACGACCGGAAGTGGACTGTCGATATGGTCGGCGGCGACGAGTCGTCCACCGGACAGAGACAGAACCCACATACTCGCCTTGCGGTTTCGTGCCGGCGGCAACTGAATACCGTCACGCTCGGCCCACCATTGCATCAGGTCGGGAATGACGCCGCCCTGACTGCAGATCACCTGGACGCCGCCCATCGCCGCGATCTTGCGTGCGCGGGCCCGTGCGCCTGCCGGATCGGCCGTGTAGCCCTCCTCCGACAGCAGTGGTTCGAGTCGGATCGGGACACCGAGTTCCGCAGCGAGAGGCTCGACCGTCTGGACACATCGTGTGCGATCCGCCGAGCAGATCTCGCTGGCTCCGAACGCCCGCAGTTGTGCCACAAGTGCTTTCGCCTGATTCTGCCCCTTCGCATCGAGGGGGCGGACGGTGTCGTCGCCGGTGTAGTTCTTGCTGTTGCCCGCCTTACCGTGCCGGACGAGCAACACCGTCGTCGTGTCGGGCGGGAGCTGTGCGAAGCGTCTCAAGATCATTCGATCCATCGGATAGGACAGTTGTTCGGCGACGTGGTCGGGCGCGAGCCACCGCATTTCGTCGACCTCGTCGTTGGGCACGAACTCGCCGGATGCCGCCTCGGCCGCCCAGTATTCGACCCGTTTCAGTTTGCGGTGCCCCGGTATCGGATATGTCACACCCGACAGGTACCGACCCAATTGAGCGTTGATCCCGGTTTCTTCGTGGATCTCGCGCACGGCAGCGACAATCGACGTTTCACCGGGATCGAGCTTTCCTTTGGGAAATGACCAGTCGTCATACCGCGGACGATGAATGAGGGCGATTTCGATCTCATACGGATTCGAAGGAGACTTCCGCCACAGGACCGCCCCCGCCGCGAAGATATTTGCTTTGACCGGTTTGTCAGTTGTCGGTCTGTCGGGACTCAAGGGCTTGGTTCCTTCCATCGACCACGGGTTCGCGGTGCTCGGCAGGGCGGGGTTCGGTCAGGCGCTGACGGACCGACGGCGGCGCATCATCTCCTCCTGGTGCTCACGGACCTTCTCCCCGCGGGCCGGCGACGCCTGCCAGCTGCTGTCGGCCTGCAGAACCCAGCATCGCGTGGTCGGATCGAGTGCGGATTCGAAGATCTCGTCGAGTTGCCGGGTCAGGCGCGGATCCTTGACCTGCGCCATCACTTCGACGCGCCGATCGAGGTTGCGGTGCATCATGTCCGCGCTTCCGATCCAGAACTCGTTCGCCGCGCGGAAGTGCATGATCCGGGAGTGCTCGAGGAACCGGCCGAGGATGGACCGGACCTCGATGTTCTCGCTCAGACCCGGAACGCCCGGCTTCAGAGCGCAGATGCCGCGGACGACCACCTGGACCTGGACGCCGGCCCTCGACGCCCGGTACAGCGCGTCGATCACCTGCTCGTCGACGAGTGCGTTGGCCTTGAGTCGGATCCCGGCTTCGCGCCCGGCCTTCTTGTGCTCGATCTCGGCCTCGATACGGGCGATGATCCCGGCGCGCACGCCGTACGGCGCGACAAGCAGGTTGCGGTACTGGGATTTCCGCGAGTATCCGGTGAGCGAGTTGAACAGATCCGTCAGGTCGGCACCGATCTCGGGCGCGGCCGTCAGCAGACCGACGTCCTCGTAGAGTCGTGCGGTCTTGGGGTTGTAGTTGCCGGTCCCGATGTGGCAGTAGCGACGGATCGTGGAGCCCTCACGACGCACCACGAGACACGTCTTGCAGTGGGTCTTCAGGCCGACGAGACCGTAGACGACGTGGACGCCCGCTTGTTCGAGCTTGCGGGCCCACTTGATGTTCGCCTGTTCGTCGAACCGTGCCTTGATCTCGACGAGCGCGACCACCTGCTTGCCGGCCTCGGCGGCGGCGACGAGCGCGTTGACGATCGGCGAGTCACCGGACGTCCGGTACAGGGTCTGCTTGATCGCGAGCACCTGCGGGTCGGCGGCGGCCTGCTCGATGAATCGCTGCACGCTCGTCGAGAACGAGTCGTACGGATGCTGGACGAGGACGTCGCCGTCGCGGAGCGTCGAGAACACGCTCTGGGCGTCTCCCGCTCACCGAACGCGGGGTGGGTGGCGGGTACGAACGGCGCGTCCTTGAGGTTCGGCCGGTCCACGCCGTAGACCTGCCAGAGCGACGAAAGATCAAGTAGCCCAGGAACTTGGATGACGTCACCCGGATCGACGTCTAGCTCGCGCAACAGCAGTTCGAGCATGTGCTCGGTCATGTCGTCGGCGACTTCGAGCCGGACCGGGGATCCGAACCGGCGTCGGGCGAGTTCGCGCTCGAGTGCCTGGAGGAGGTCTTCGTCCCGGTCCTCCTCGACCTCGAAGTCGGCGTTGCGGGTGACCCGGAATGCGTGGTGTTCCACGACTTCCATCCCGGGGAAGAGGACGTCGAGGTGCGCGGCGATGAGGTCCTCGGTGGGCAGGAAAGCGGGGATCGCACTCACGGGATCGCCGGTGCGGGTGACGCGAACGAACCGGTCGACGTTGTCCGGGACCTTCACACGTGCGAAGTGTTCGCCCGCAGTGGTCGCATCCTTCACCGTCACGGCGAGGTTCAGGCTCAGCCCGCTGATGTACGGGAACGGGTGGGCCGGGTCGACGGCGAGCGGTGTCAGGACCGGGAAGACCTGCTCGTGGAAGTAGTTCGACAGCCGACGCCGCTCCTCGGTGTCGAGGTCGGCCCAGCCGATGATCGAGATTCCCTCCGCGGCGAGCGCGGGCCGCACGGAGTCGAGGAAGACCCGGGCGTGCTTGTACGCGATCTCCTGGGTCCGGGATCCGATCAGCGCCAATTGCTCACGTGGCGAGAGCCCGTCGGCGGATCGGACGGACAGCCCGGTTTCGTCGCGACGCTTGAGGCCCGCCACGCGGACCATGTAGAACTCGTCGAGATTCGACGCGAAGATCGCGAGGAACTTCGCGCGCTCGAGCAGCGGCAGCGAGGTGTCCTCGGCCAGGGCGAGTACGCGCGAGTTGAAGTCGAGCCAACTGAGTTCGCGGTTCAGGTAGCGGGCGACGGGCAGCCCGCCGTCCTCCGTCCCGGTCGGGGTCGCCGCCGGCGGCGCGGTGGGGATGCTCGCTGAGCGGCCTCCGTCGAGACTGCTCACCGGTACCTTCCGGTCGGTCCCGGCGGTGTCGCCCTGGGGTCGGTCGGATTCTGTGCGTCGCTCGAGTGCTCTCCCGTTGCTCACACTTCGATCATCCCTCGAGAAATGCAGGCACGACAATCGATCACGGGCAGTTCACGGCAACAAGGGACGACGGTCACCCGATGTACACGCGATCTGCTCGAGTACCGCGCGAGTCCTCGGCCCGACCCCGAGGCGTGCCGCGGCGGTGAGATCCGCGACGGTGTCCACGTCCTGGCGCAGACCCGGCCAGTCGCCGTCGAGCGCCTGCGCACCGGATTCGATGTGGCGGGCGGCCGAATTCGAACCGAACCGTGGATCGAGGGTGGTGCCGGGCCCGCACGCGAACAGTGCCGCGGTGCCGGTGCCCGTGTGGTCCACGACGATTGCGCGCCCGACCCGCCGCGCGGCCGTGAGCGCATCGAGTAGTTCGCCGGCACGCAGCGCGGGCAGATCCGCCTGCAGCGCGACGAGATCGGTCTCGTCGGAGCGGGACTCCAGTCCGGTCTCGGCTGCGACGAGCGCGGCATTGAGCCCCGACGCGTCGGTGCGCGATCGGGCCGGGTCCGGCCAGTGCCGCACACCGTATTCATCGGCGATCGCGGCCACCGCCGGATCGGGTGTGACGACGGTGATCCCCGAGCGCGGTCCGGTCCGATCCCGGCGCCGAGGAGGGTGGCCAGCGTGTCGCGGAGCATCGCCGCGACCAGATCGGTGCGATCGGCGACGGACAGGGACTCGGCGAGCCGCGACTTCGCCAGGCGGAGTTCCTTGACCGCGATCAGGACATGGGTGTGCACCGCTCGCTCCAATCGGTGCTGCGCCTCCATGTGCGCAATCTTGCCAGTCGCCTCGTGGCGGGCTCGCGACCGGCGACCGGACAGCCCGGGGAGATATCGTGTTCCCGAGCAGTCAGCGGAGTTCAGCGGAGCGAGCAGGTCGGCGGCGGAACGGTGTGGGCAGTGAACGACACGAGTGGTGAGCGCGGATCGGAGGGGACGGCGTGAGCAAAGCCGCGGTGTTGGGGGCGGGTTCCTGGGGACCGCGTTCGCGAAGGTGCTCGCGGACGCGGGTACGGATGTCACGTTGTGGGCCAGGCGCAGTGAGGTGGCGGATGCCGTCGTCTCGCGGCACGAGAACCCTGACTATCTGCCCGGCGTCGTGCTGCCGTCCGCGGTGTCGGCGACGGCCGACCACGAGGAGGCGCTCGCGGGAGCCGACCTGGTGGTGCTGGCGGTGCCGTCGCAGTCGTTGCGCGGCAATCTCGAGCGCTGGGCCGGAGCCATCGGTCCGGACGCGACGCTGCTGAGTCTCGCCAAGGGCATCGAGAGTGTGACACTGCTGCGGATGAGCGAGGTGATCTCTCAGGTCGCCTCGGTCGACCCGTCGCGGGTCGCGGTGCTGTCCGGGCCGAACCTCGCCCGTGAGATCGCGCTCGAGCAGCCCGCCGCCACCGTCGTGGCGTGCACCGACGAGGTGCGTGCGATGACGATCCAGAAGGCTTGTGCAACAGGGTATTCCGCCCCTACACGAACACCGACGTGATCGGGTGTGAGGTCGGTGGCGCGTGCAAGAACGTCATCGCGCTGGCGTGCGGAATGGCGTCGGGGATCGGCCTGGGCGAGAACACGATCGCCAGCCTCATCACGCGCGGTCTCGCCGAGATCATCCGACTCGGTGTCGCGCTCGGCGCGAACGCGGCCACGCTGGCGGGACTCGCCGGCGTCGGCGACCTGGTCGCGACGTGCACGTCACCGCTCTCGCGCAACCGTACTTTCGGTGAACGACTCGGCCTCGGCGGCTCACTCGAGAGCGCCCAGGCGGCCACACACGGACAGGTCGCCGAGGGGGTCAAGTCGTGCTCGTCGGTCCGGGCGCTCGCGGCCGCGCACGGCGTCGAGATGCCGATCACCGAGGCCGTCCACCAGGTGTGCCACGAGGGTCTGGCGGTCCAGGACGCGGTCGGAATGTTGCTCGGTCGGCGCGTCAAGCCGGAGTGAGGTCCGGCCCGGGCTCGGGCTGTCGGCCGGTTCTGGCTCGGTGCCCTTTCACGGTACGGTTTGGGGCGTGAATAATCCGCGTACCAGGGTCGCTGTCATCTTCGGCGGCCGAAGCAGCGAGCATTCGGTGTCCTGTGTGTCCGCCGGCAGCGTCCTGAGGAACCTCGACCCGGAGCGCTACGAGGCGGTACCGATCGGCATCACCACGGACGGTGCCTGGGTCCTGGGCCCGGCCGACCTGTCCGCGCTCGCGATCCGCGACCGGTCCATGCCGACCGTCGATGCGGACGGCACGGCTCTCGCACTCACCGCGGACCCCACCCGCTCGGGCTCCCTGGTCGCCCTCGACCAGGCGCGCGCGGGCGAGGTGCTTGCGTCGGTCGACGTCGTGTTCCCGATCCTGCACGGCCCCTACGGAGAGGATGGCACCATTCAGGGCCTCCTCGAGCTCGCGGGCATCCCGTACGTCGGTCCCGGTGTGTTGGCGAGTGCGGCGGGCATGGACAAGGAATTCACGAAGAAGCTGCTCGCGGCCGAGGGACTTCCGGTCGGCTTCCAGGTCGTACTGCGACCGGGCACGGCGAGCCTCACTGAGGAACAGAAGGCGCGGCTCGGTCTGCCGGTGTTCGTCAAGCCCGCGCGCGGCGGCTCGTCGATCGGCATCACGCGCGTCGCGGACTGGACCGAGTTCGATGCGGCGGTGGCTCACGCCCGCGAGCACGACCCGAAGGTGATCGTCGAATCCGGCATCGTGGGACGCGAGGTCGAGTGCGGTGTCCTCGAGTTCCCGGACGGCGACGTGCGCGCGAGCGTGGTGGCAGAGATCCGCATGCCCGACACCGACGGCGACGAGTCCGCGTTCTACGACTTCGACACCAAGTACCTCGACGACGTCTGCGAGTTCGACGTCCCGGCGAAGCTCGACGACGACGTCAGCGAGCAGATCCGCGAACTCGCCGTCCGGGCGTTCCGTGCGCTCGACTGCCAGGGTCTGGCGCGGGTCGACTTCTTCGTCACCGCAGAGGGCCCGGTGATCAACGAGATCAACACGATGCCCGGATTCACGTCGATCTCGATGTACCCGCGCATGTGGCAGGCGGTCGGCGTCGAGTACGCGGACCTGGTCTCGACGCTCGTCGACACCGCACTCGCCCGCGGCACCGGGCTTCGCTGACACAGTCCGGCGGGACCGGGCTCCGGTGGAACCGGAGCCCGGTGCTCACGGGTTGGGGACGACGGGTGCCGGATCGAGCGGCTGCTGCGGCAGCGCCTTGGTGACTGCGGCGGACGCGTCCTGCAGGGGCGTCGGGCCCGACCCGTTCGGCACGGTCAGCGCGACGTACACGCCGCGGTCGACGGTGTACCACGTGCTGGCCTCGATGCCCTGCGCGGCACCGGAGATCTCGAACCACTGCACGCCGTCCACGACGGAGAGCGGCGACGCCTGGTCGAACTCCGGCGGCCGGGCAACCCGCACCGCATGACGACGGGGTCACCCTCCGTCGGCTGCCAGGCGGCGGTGGCCTCGGGAGCCGGATCCCGGAGTTCGGCGCGGGTGTAGTCACCGAGGTTCTCGGGCAGATTCCCATGAGTTCGGTGCACTCGGCGGTCTGCGCGGCCGGGGCCTCCACGGGGCCGAGGCCCACGGATTCCTTCGCCGGCGTCCGGTTCGCGATGGCGGCGGCGGCGATCACACCGACCACGAGCGCCACCGGGAGCGCGACGGCCGTGGCGATCAGCGCGGGGTGGCGCTTCTCCGCGGGGTGGTCTTCGGTCTGTTCGGCTGGGCGTGTTCGGGTTCGGACATCTCAGTTCTCGGTCGGTGCGGCCGGCGCCGCGATCTGGCAGGTCAGGATCCGGGTGATGCCCTGAACCTTCTTCATGTCGTCGACGACGTCGGACAGACTCGACTCGACGGGTGCGCCCACTCGGGCGATCACGTCGTACGGTCCCAACACGTCCTCGGCCGAGTCGACACCCGGTATCCGGGAGAGTGTCGCCGCGACCGCGGCGGCCTTACCGACCTCTGTCTGGATCAGTACGAAAGCCTGCACCACGGGTCCATCCCTTCCCGTCGTCGTGCGCCGTCATCTCGGTAGAGTCTCGAAAGTCCCGGGGACTCCCCGCGACACGCCTGCCGGCGTCCCGCACCGGGATGCCCGGCCGCGAACTAAAAGGTACCGCAGTCGCGGCACCCCAACGTGTGACCTGGGCCGCCTGCGAGGACGATCAGCCGAAACGACCACGACTTCGAAACTGGGAGGGCGACCATCGACACGTCGCGACCGAAGCAGGACGACGCCGACCGCACCGTCGCGGAACTCGGCGAGTTCGCAGTGATCGGACGGGCCGTCGCGGGCCGCAGCCAGCCGGCGACGACACTCCTCGGGCCCGGCGACGACGCCGCGTTGGTGCGGGCGCCGGACGGACGCGTCGCGGTGTCGGCCGACATGCTCGTCGAGGGCCGGCACTTTCGACTGGACTGGTCGACGCCCGAGCAGGTCGGGCGAAAGGCCGTGGCGCAGAACGGCGCGGACATCGCCGCGATGGGGCACGGCCGACCGCTTTCCTCGTGTCGTTGGGCTGCCCGCCCGACACCCCGGTGGCCGTCGCGGCAGGGATCTCCGAGGGCATCGGCCTCGCCGCGGAGGCGATCGGGGCCGGTGTCGTCGGCGGAGACCTGGTGCAGTCCGACCACGTGGTGGTGTCGGTGACTGTGCTGGGCGACCTCGAGGGCCGGGCCCCGGTGCTCCGGTCGGGTGCGCGCGCCGGCGACGTCGTCGCGGTCGCGGGCAGGCTCGGGCGGTCGGGCGCCGGGCTCGCGCTGCTGTCCGCCGGCCTCACCGGCGCCGACCAAGCGTCCGACGCTTCGGTCGCCGCGCTGGTCGCCGCCCACCGCGTGCCTACCCCGCCGTACCGCGCCGGCATCGCCGCGGCCAAGGCGGACGCGCGGGCCATGACAGACATCTCGGACGGCCTCGTCGCCGATCTGGGTCACATCGCGGACGCGTCGAACGTGTGGATCCGGCTCGACCGCAGCCGGATCGGGCTCGACCCGGAGCTCGCGGCCGTCGCCGAGTTGGTGGGCGCGGACCCGTGGGAGTGGATCCTGACCGGTGGTGAGGACCATGCGTTGGCGGCGACCTTCCCTCCCGACGTCGATCTCCCGGACGGCTGGCGAGTGATCGGCGACGTTGTGTCCGGGGACGACAAGGCGGGGGAGTCCTCGGAGCGCTCGGCTGTGCTTGTCGATGGACGGGACTGGAAGGCCTCCGGCGGGTGGCAGAGCTTCGACGCGGGATAGGTTGCACGCATGGCTATCTATGCACTCGGTGATCGCGAGCCGGACATCGCGCCGGACGCCTACGTCCACCCCGACGCCGTCGTCATCGGCGCCGTCACGCTGGGGCCGGGCGCCTCGATCTGGCCGCAGGCCGTCCTGCGCGGTGACTACGGCACCATCAGCGTCGGTGCGGGCACCAACATCCAGGACGGCACGATTATCCACTGCACGTCGGTCGACGCCACGATCATCGGTGCCGGGTGCGTGGTCGGCCACAACGCGCACATCGAGGGCGCGACGATCGGCGACAACTGCCTCATCGCGTCCGGGTCGGTCGTGCTCAACGGGTCCGTCGTCGGCGCTGGTTCGGTCATCGGCGCGGGCGCCGTGGTCCCGTTCAAGTTCGAGGTCCCGCCGCGCAGCATGGCGCTCGGTGTGCCGGCGAAGGTCCGTGAGGGCTACGAGGTTCCGGAGGGACACCTCGACCTGAACGTCAAGCTGTACCAGGCGAACGCCGCGTACTACCGCGACTCGCTGCGCAGGCTCGACTGATGGCGGCCACACCACTCGCCGACCTGATCGATCCCGGGTGGGCGAAGGCACTCACGCCCGTCGAGGGCCGGATCACCGAGATGGGCGACTTCCTGCGGGCCGAGATCGCGGCCGGGCGTCAATACCTGCCGGCCGGCGACAACGTCCTGCGCGCGTTCACGCATCCGTTCGAGGACGTGCGGGTGCTCATCGTCGGACAGGATCCCTACCCGACACCGGGTCACGCTGTGGGACTGAGCTTCTCGGTCGCACCGGACGTCCGGCCGGTGCCGCGGAGCCTGAAGAACATATTCACCGAGTACAGTCAGGACCTCGGGTACTCGACACCGTCGAACGGTGACCTGACGCCCTGGACCGAGAACGGCGTGCTGCTGCTCAACAGGGTGCTCACCGTCGCACCGGGCGATGCCGGATCGCACCGGCGCAAGGGCTGGGAAGCGGTGACGGAGCAGGCGATTCGCGCGCTCGCCGAGCGGGGGACCCCGATGGTGGCGATCCTGTGGGGACGTGACGCCGCGACGCTCGAGCCGATGCTCGGCGACATCCCGACGATCGAGTCGGCGCACCCGTCGCCGTTGTCGGCGTCGCGGGGGTTCTTCGGGTCGCGGCCGTTCAGTCGCGCGAATACGTTGCTCGCGGAACTCGGTGCGGAACCGGTTGATTGGCGTCTGCCCTGACGTTCGGTTCGTTGTTAGAGTGCCGAGCATGAGCACACCTGCCGAATCTGTCCGCGTCCTCGACACCGATGACGGGCAGGTCCTCGAGATCGGCAGGCGGTCGCGCCCGGTTCCGCGCCGGTTCCGGGTCGCGACGGTCACCCATGAGGCGAACCGAGTGCACCTGCACTCCGACGACGGCAGGGTGCTCGCCGCATCACCGGGGCAGTTGTCCATCGTCCCGTACCTCGTACCGGCCGAGGAGAATCCACACTACGAGGAACAGGACGAGCGGGCCTTCCTCGATGCTCCGAACCTTCCGGCCACCGACGTCGAGCTGTCGGGTCCGGATGTGCCGCTGAGCGATCCGGTGATCGGCGAGATCGTCGTGCGAGTGCCGTCGGTCATGGGCTACACGGCAGAGATTCCGGAGGCCGGCACGTTCGGCGGTCGGCCCGTCGGGTGCTGTTCGACGGCGTGAGTCGTGCGCGGATCGAAGAGTTGCTACCGGTGGTGCGTGCCATCCTGGCGGATCTGCCGGCGGTCCACGAGGCGGCCGTCGGCTACCTGTGGGAGTGGGGGCGCGACGACAGCGACACCGACGAAGACCGTGCGCGGTTCGTCGCCGGGTTCGGCGTGGAGGCCGTCACCGTCTACCACTCGGGGGACTTCGGGATCGATCTGTCCGACGACGAGGGACTGTTCGAAGAGGCCTTCATGGACGGCTATTGGCCGAAGGTGCATTGTCGTGCGGACCGGACCCCGGTGGCCGTGACAGTGGAATGCTGACGGCCGACCGGGGTCTCCACCTCTGATCTACGCGTTGCGGACCGACGAGAAGTCGGGCCGGCGCTTCTCGACGAACGCGTCTACGCCCTCGCGACCGGTGGGGCCGTCGGCGGCCGCGGAGATCGACGCGGTCTCGGCGTCGAGCTGCTCCGACAGCGTGTTGGTTCGGCTGCTCGTGAAGAGCTTCTTGATACCCGCGTAGGACGCCGTCGGGCCGGCCGCGAGGGTCCGCGCGACGCGCAGGGCCTCGTCCTGCACCTGGTCGTCCTCGACGAGGCGGCTGAGCAGGCCCAGTCGCACTGCCTCCTCGCCACCCAGGACGGCGTCGGTGAGGAGGATCTCGCGGGCGCGGGACGCGCCGACGATACGCGGCAGCGTCCACGACATGCCGCCGTCCGGCGTGAAACCGATCGACGGGTAGGCGGGACGCAGCTTCGTGGAGGTGCCGCCGATCGCGATGTCGGCCAGGCACACGATGCTCATGCCGGCGCCCGCCGCCCAGCCGTGGACGGCGGCGACCACGGGAACCGTGGTCGCATCGAGGGCGCGGACGAACTCGTGGAACCCGGTGGCGACCTCGCCGACGTACTCGCCGCGGCGCTCGGCGGACGCGAACGCGCGAACGTTGCCGCCGGCGCAGAAGTTCGCTCCGTCGCCGACCAGCAGTACCGCCCCTACGTCGCTGCGGAGTTCGCGCAGTGCGTTGATGGCCTGGGTGATTCCGTCGATGTCGAGCGAGGTTCCGTTCGCGGCGGTGGACACGGCCACGCGCAGAACGCCGTCCTCGATCCGGACATAGCTGGGTGCATCAGTTGCAGTCGCGTGAGCACAGTAACTGTCCGCATCGCGTGGATCGGAACTTCGGTCCCATCCACCGCGACGGGGCCGGCCCGGAAACGACCGAACCCCCGACACCAGTGGTGTCGGGGGTTCGGTGAGACTGTCCGAGGGGCTGTATCAGCCGCGGACGACCTTGCCGGCCTTCAGGCAAGAGGTGCAGACGTTCAGCTTCTTGGTGTTGCCGGGGGCAACCTCAGCGCGAACGGTCTGGATGTTCGGGTTCCAGCGACGGTTGGTACGCCGGTGCGAGTGCGAGACCGACTTACCGAAGCCGGGGCCCTTGGCGCAAACGTCGCAGACGGCAGCCATAGTCGCGAACTCCTTGTGATAGTCAAACATTGTCTTGTATGCGCCTTCGAACACGCGCAGCAGAACCACTCGTGCAGGGCAACCCGACAAGGGTAACTGCTTCCGCCTCGATTGGCCAAATCACCGATCCGGCGACGGAAATGGGCTCCTCGGAGCGCTCCGAAGGACTTGAACCAGCCTACCTTCCGGCCGCGGAGCGGGAACGGCGGGCTGTCCGTACGTCCCGCTAGGCTTGCCTGGCCGGGATCGGCGGACCTCTCCGAGGTTCCGGCCCGGTGGTCGTGCGAGGTCGGCGCAGGAGAGGACAGGCGAGTGCTCGAGGTCCCGGAGACGGTGGACGGCCAGGCGCTGCACCGGTGGGCCCTCGCGTGCGTCATCGGCCTCGAGGAGCACTGCGAAGAGATCAACGACCTCAACGTCTTTCCCGTCCCCGACGCCGATACCGGCACGAATCTGCTCGCGACCATGCGGTCGGCGGTTCGGGCGGTTGGATCCGCCGGTGAGGGCGAGGCGTCCCTCCCGACTTCCGAGGTCGCCCGGGCGCTCGCCCGAGGCGCAGTGTCGGGCGCCCGCGGAAACTCGGGGGCGATCCTGTCCCAGGTCCTGCGCGGGTTCGCCCGCGGTATCGCCGAATCCGCGGACACCGCTGTCCTGCACGCCGCCACCCTCCGGTCGGCGTTGCGGCACGCGACGGAGCTGGCGCTCGAGGCGGTCAGTGTCCCGATGGAGGGAACCATCGTCACGGTCCTCGCGGCCGCCGCCGACGCCGCCGGCGCGAGCGCGCCGGACACGTCGCTGGTCGATCTCGTCCAGGTGGCGGCCGACGCGGCGTCCGTCGCGCTGCTGCGAACACCGGCGCAGCTCGACGTGCTCGGGGCGGCCGGGTGGTCGAGCGCGGGCGGACGCGGGCTGGTCGTGATCCTCGACGCTCTGGTCGGGGTCGTCGCCGGTCGTGTCCCCGAGCGTGCGCCGGTCCCGACGACACGCAAGGAATCCGCAGCGGAAGCGGGCGATGGGTGCGCGGCGCCGCACACCGTCCACGAGGTGCCCGGTCAGGACTACGAGGTGATGTATCTCGTCGGGGACAGCGACGACGCCCGCATCGCATCGCTCCGGTCACACCTGTGCGAGCTGGGCGACTCGGTCGTCATCGTCAGCGACGGCGGCCACGCCGACGACACCGACCACTCCTCCGTCACCTGGTCGGTCCATGTGCACTGCGCGGACGCGGGCGCCGCGGTGGAGGCCGGTCTCGCCGCCGGTCGGCTGTCCGACGTGCGGATCACCTGTTTCGTGCTCGACGCGGCGCGGACCGCGGCGGTCACCGGGGGCGGGCCGCGGGCGGTCGTGTCGGTGGTCGAGGGCGAGGGCGCGGCCGAACTGTTCGCGCAGGAGGGGGCGCACGTGCTGCGCTCCGACGGCGCGATCACCCCGGACCAGTTGCTCGCAGCGATCCGCGGCACCGGCCGGCGCGAGGTGATGGTGCTGCCCAACGGCGCCCTGCCCGCGCAGGATCTGGTCGCGGTCGGCGCGCAGGCCCGCGCCGACGACCGCGAGGTGGTGTTCCTGCCGAGCTCGTCGACAGTGCAGGCGCTGTCCGCGATCGCGGTGCACGACGCCGGCCGGATCGCGGTGGACGACGCGTTCTCGATGTCGGAGGCTGCAGCCGCGACCCGGTGGGGATCGCTGCGGATCGCCGACGAGCGCGCGCTCACGTACGTGGGTACCTGCGAACCGGGGGACGGGTTGGGCCTGGTCGGGCACGAGGTCGTGGTGATCGAACGGGACGTCGCCGCGGCGGGCTGCCGCCTCGTGGACCTCGTGCTGGGGTCGGGCGGTGAGTTGGTGACGATCCTGCTCGGCGCGAAGGCCACCGACGATCTGGGGGAGCGGGTGTCCTCGTACATCTCGTCGCGGCACCCGGGTGTCGAGGTGATGGTCTACCGGGGCGGGCAGAGTCGGGACCTCCTGCAGTTCGGGGTCGAGTAGGAAACGGAGGATGGCGACGAGGATGGCGACGCTGAGTGATCGCCTCGACCACCTGTTGGGGGCGAAGACGGCCGACGCGCTCGTCGACGCCTTCGACATCCGCACGGTCGAGGACCTGCTGCGGCACTATCCGCACCGCTATGCGGCGCAGGGCCGGGAGCTGACCGAGAAGGAGCCCGAAGAGGGCTCGCACGTCACGATCATCGCGCGGGTGGTCAAGGCCGACGTGGTGAACATGAAGAGTCGTCGAGGGCAGATGCTCAAGGTGGTGCTCGCCGCCGAGTCGCAGAGCGTCGACGTCACGTTCTTCAATCCACACAAGGTCAAGCACGCGGTCCGCAAGGGCGTCCGGGCGATGTTCTCGGGCACCGTCAAGTACTTCCGCGGGAAGTGGAGCCTGACGCATCCGAGTTATCTGATCCTGCCGGAGCCGGCCGAGGGCGAGGACCCGGTCGTCTCGATGGCGCACGTGCAGGGCGCGGGTGCGCTCGCCGGAATGGCCCGGGCAACCCAGGAATCCGGGGCGGCCGTGGACATGTCGATCTTCGATCGTGAGCTGATCCCGCTGTATCCGGCGACCCGCGAGGTCGAGAGCTGGACCCTGCTGCGGTGCGTCCGGCAGGTGCTGGACCAACTCGACTTCGTCGACGACCCGCTGCCGCGCCAGGTGCGCGACGAGCACGGCCTGATCGGTCTGGACGAGGCGCTGCGCCTGGTGCATCTCCCTGACACCCGGGACGACATCGGCCGGGCGCAGGAGCGCCTGCGGTTCGACGAGGCGGCAGCACTGCAGTTGGTGCTCGCCAAGCGGCGCCGCGATGTCGCGGCCCGCACCGCGCCGCAGTGCCTGCCGAAGCCGGACGGCATCGCCGCCGCATTCGACGAGATGCTGCCGTTCGAACTGACCGACGGCCAGAAGGAGGTGGCCGCGGAGATCGCGAGCGATCTTCCCGGCCTCACCCGATGAACCGGCTGCTGCAGGGCGAGGTGGGCTCGGGCAAGACGATCGTCGCGCTGCGGGCGATGCTGCAGGCCGTCGACGCCGGCCACCAGTGCGCGCTCCTCGCGCCGACGGAAGTGCTTGCGGCGCAGCATGCCCGGTCGTTGCGGGAGATGCTGGGTCCGCTCGGCACGGCCGGCGAACTCGGGGCGGCGGATCTGGCGACGAAGGTGACGCTGCTGACGGGATCGATGTCGACGAAGGCCCGGCGGGCCGCGCTGCTGGACATCGTGACCGGCGACGCCGGGATCGTGATCGGCACCCACGCGCTCATCCAGGAGAACGTGGAGTTCTTCAACCTCGGGTTCGTCGTGGTCGACGAGCAGCACCGGTTCGGTGTCGAACAGCGGGACGAGCTGCGCTCGCGGGCGCGCGACGGGCTGAGCCCGCACGTGCTCGTCATGACCGCGACGCCGATTCCGCGCACGATCGCGATGACGGTCCTCGGTGACCTGGAGACGTCGACGCTGCGGCAGCTGCCGCAGGGGCGCGCGCCGATCGTGAGCAAGGTCGTCGCCGCGCGGCAGACCCCGCAGTGGGTGGCGCGGGCGTGGGAGCGGATCCGCGAGGAGGTCGCCGCCGGTCGGCAGGCGTACGTGGTGTGTTCACGGATCGGCGACGGCGACGGCGATGCCGAACTGATCAAGGCCGGCAAGGAGCCGCCGGAGACGAAGTCCGCAGTCGATCTTTTCGACGAGCTGCGGTCGGGTCCGATGCGCGATCTGCGTTTGGGGTTGCTGCACGGCCGGTTGCCGGCGGACGAGAAGGACGCGGTGATGCGCGACTTCACGGCGGGCGAGATCGACGTGGTCGTGTGCACCACGGTCGTCGAGGTGGGCGTGAACGTCCCGAACGCCACCGTCATGGTGCTCGTCGACGCGGACCGATTCGGGGTCAGCCAGCTTCATCAGCTCCGCGGTCGTGTGGGCCGCGGCAGTCACCAGGGGCTGTGCATCCTGATCACGGACATGATGCCGGGCTCGACGGCGTTCGAACGGCTCACCGCGGTCGCCGGCACCAACGACGGCTTCGAGCTGGCGCAGCTCGATCTGCGGCAGCGCCGCGAGGGCGACGTCCTCGGCTCGGCGCAGTCGGGCAGCGCCACGACCCTCCGGTTGCTGTCGCTGCTCGAGCACGAGGACGTCATCGCGGCGGCGCAGGAGTTCGCTCGCAGTGTCACCGACGCAGACCCGGATCTGACCGAGCACCCCGGGCTCGCGGCGATGGTGGCGTCGGCACTCGACTCCGAGCGGATCGAGTTTCTGGAGAAGTCCTAGCGCCGGATTCGACGCTCCTGCACCGGCTCGATTCCCGTCCGTACGGTCTGTGCAGGGCACTTCTTCCCCGGTTTGCAAACTTGCCAATTTCGCATGTCAGAGCGCCTGTTTGTGAAGCTTGCGAAGCGTTCCGCATCGTGGGACGGTCCTGTCACGACGGTGCGTGCGGCAAGGTACTTTTCTTCCCATGTTCACCAAAGTCCTCGTCGCCAACCGCGGCGAAATCGCGATCCGCGCGTTCCGTGCCGCCTACGAACTGGGCGCCGGAACGGTTGCGGTGTTCCCGTACGAAGACCGCAACTCGGTGCACCGGTTGAAGGCCGACGAGTCCTACCAGATCGGTGAGGTCGGCCATCCCGTCCGCGCGTACCTGTCGGTCGACGAGATCGTCACCGCCGCTGAGCGTGCGGGCGCCGACGCGATCTACCCGGGTTACGGGTTCCTGTCGGAGAACCCGGATCTGGCCGCCGCGTGCGAGGCGAAAGGTCTGACGTTCGTGGGCCCGTCGGCCGACGTGCTCGAAGCTGACCGGGAACAAGGCGCGGGCGATCGCTGCGGCGAAGGCGGCGGGGCTGCCGGTGTTGGCGTCGTCGGATCCGTCCGCGGACGTCGACGCGCTCCTCGCGGCCGCCGAGGACATGGAGTTCCCGATCTTCGTCAAGGCCGTCGCCGGTGGCGGCGGTCGTGGCATGCGCAGGGTTGCCGAGCGCGCCCAGTTGCGCGAATCGATCGAGGCGGCGTCGCGGGAGGCGGAGTCGGCGTTCGGTGATCCGACGGTGTTCCTCGAGCAGGCCGTGGTCGATCCGCGGCACATCGAGGTTCAGATCCTCGCCGACGGCGAGGGCAACGTGATCCACCTGTTCGAGCGGGACTGCTCGGTCCAGCGCCGGCACCAGAAGGTGATCGAGTTGGCGCCGGCCCCGAATCTCGATCCGGCGCTGCGGGATCGGATCTGCGCGGACGCGGTCGCGTTCGCGAAGCAGATCGGTTACCGGTGTGCGGGCACGGTCGAGTTCCTCCTCGACACCCGCGGCAATCACGTGTTCATCGAGATGAACCCGCGGATCCAGGTGGAGCACACGGTGACCGAGGAGATCACCGACGTCGACCTGGTGCAGGCGCAGCTGCGCATCGCCTCCGGCGAGACCCTCACCGATCTGGGGCTGGCGCAGGACAAGATCACGATCCGCGGTGCGGCGCTGCAGTGCCGGATCACCACCGAGGACCCGGCCAACGGGTTCCGCCCGGACACGGCCGGATCACCGCGTACCGAACCCCGGGCGGCGCGGGCGTCCGGCTCGACGGCGGCGCGAACCTCGGTGCCGAGGTCGGCGCGCACTTCGACTCGATGCTCGTCAAGCTCACCTGCCGCGGCCGCGACCTCGAGGCCGCCGTCGCCCGCGCCCGGCGTGCGGTGACCGAGTTCCGCATCCGCGGTGTCGCGACGAACATCCCGTTCCTGCAGGCGGTTCTGGACGACCCCGACTTCCGTGCGGGGCGCGTGACGACGTCGTTCATCGAGCAGCGTCCCGAGTTGTTGACGCTGCGCAGCTCGGCCGACCGCGGCACCAAGATCCTCAACTACCTCGCGGACGTGACGGTCAACAAGCCGCACGGCGAGCGGCCGACTGCGGTGTACCCGCACGACAAGCTGCCGAAGATCGACCTGTCCGTGGCCCCGCCCAAGGGGTCGCGTGACCGCCTCCTCGAGCTGGGACCGGACGGCTTCGCGAAGGCACTGCGTGAGCAGAAGGCACTCGCGGTCACCGACACGACGTTCCGTGACGCGCACCAGTCGCTGCTGGCGACCCGTGTGCGTACGTCCGGGCTGCTCGACGTCGCCGGCCACGTCGCCCGGATGACGCCCGAGCTGCTCTCGATCGAGGCGTGGGGCGGCGCGACCTACGACGTGGCGTTGCGATTCCTGCACGAGGATCCGTGGTACCGCCTGGCGGCGCTGCGGGAGGCCGTTCCGAACCTCAACCTGCAGATGCTGCTGCGCGGACGCAACACCGTGGGCTACACGCCGTACCCGGAGAAGGTCACCCGCGCCTTCGTCGAGGAGGCCGCGGCCACCGGTATCGACATCTTCCGCATCTTCGACGCCCTCAACAACGTCGACCAGATGCGGCCCGCCATCGAGGCGGTCCGCGAAACCGGCACCACCATCGCCGAGGTGGCTATGTCCTACACGGGCGACCTGGCGAACCCGAACGAGAGCCTCTACACGCTCGACTACTACCTGCGTTTGGCGGAGGAGATCGTCGAGGCCGGTGCGCACGTCCTCGCGATCAAGGACATGGCCGGACTGCTCCGGGCACCCGCCGCCGCGAAGCTCGTCACGGCGCTGCGCTCCAATTTCGACCTGCCGGTGCACGTGCACACCCACGACACCCCCGGTGGTCAGCTCGCGACCTACCTCGCCGCCTGGCACGCGGGTGCCGACGCCGTCGACGGTGCCGCCGCGCCGCTGGCCGGCACCACCAGCCAGCCCGCCCTGTCGGCGATCGTCGCCGCGGCCGCGCACAGCGAGTTCGACACCGGCATCGACCTGCAGGCCGTGTGCGACCTCGAACCGTACTGGGAGGCACTGCGAAAGGTGTACGCGCCGTTCGAGTCCGGACTCCCCGCCCCGACCGGACGTGTCTACACCCACGAGATCCCCGGCGGCCAGCTGTCGAACCTGCGCCAGCAGGCCATCGCCCTCGGCCTCGGCGACCGCTTCGAGGAGGTCGAAGCCAAGTACGCTGCCGCCGACCGCATGCTCGGACGCCTCGTGAAGGTGACGCCGTCGTCGAAGGTCGTCGGTGATCTCGCGCTGCACATGGTCGGCTCGGACGTCGCCGCGGACGAGTTCGCGGCCGACCCGGCGAAGTTCGACATCCCCGACTCCGTCGTCGGCTTCCTGCGCGGCGAGCTCGGCACCCCGGCCGGTGGGTGGCCCGAACCGTTCCGGACCAAGGCGCTCGAAGGCCGTGGTCCCGCCAAGCCGGAGACTGCGCTCACGCCGGAAGACGAGAAGGGGCTGTCGGGTTCGTCGAAGGAGCGTCAGGCGACGCTCAACCGTCTCCTGTTCCCCGGTCCGACAAAGGAATTCGGCGAGCATCGTGACAAGTTCGGTGACACGTCGCAGCTGTCGGCCAACCAGTTCTTCTACGGCTTGCGGCGCGGCGAGGAGCATCGGGTCAAGCTCGGCAAGGGCGTCGAGCTCCTGATCGGTCTCGAGGCCATCTCCGAGCCCGACGAGCGCGGCTACCGCACCGTCATGTGCATCCTCAACGGACAGCTGCGGCCGGTGTCGGTGCGGGACCGCTCGATCGCGAGCGAGGTGCCGGTCGCGGAGAAGGCCGACAAGAACAACCCCGGCCACATCGCCGCACCCTTCGCGGGCGCCGTCACGCTCGTCGTGACCGAGGGCCAGCAGGTTTCGGCCGGCGACACGGTCGCGACGATCGAGGCGATGAAGATGGAGGCCGCGATCACGGCACCGCGCAGCGGTATCGTCTCGCGGGTTGCCATCGCCGGCGCTTCGCAGGTGGAGGGCGGCGATCTCCTGGCCGTCGTGTCGACGCGGGAGACCACCGGCAACGAGTGAGAACCAGCGAGTGACAGGACTTACAGCGTGACAAGAATCGTCGCCGGCCGTGCCGGAGGCAGGCGTTTGAAGGTGCCCGCGAGCGGGACCCGACCGACGTCCGACCGAGTCCGCGAGGCCCTGTTCAGCTCGCTCGACAGCCGCATCGACCTCGAGGGCGCCGCCGTGCTCGACCTGTACGCAGGTTCCGGCGCCCTCGGGCTCGAGGCGCTGTCCCGAGGCGCCGAGCACGTGCTGCTCGTCGAATCCGACGCCAAGGCTGCCGCCGTCATCAAGCAGAACGTGACGGCGGTCGGCCTGCCCGGGGCGAGCGTGCGCACGGCCTCGGTCGCGGCCGTCGTGGGCGGTACTGCCGAACGCGAATTCGACATCGTGCTGGCCGATCCTCCGTACGCGGTCACCGAGGAAGCGGTGACCGATGCGCTCACCGCGTTGGTCGCCAACGGCTGGGTGGGGGAGGGCTCGGTCGTGGTGGTGGAACGGTCGTCGCGCTCGCCCGAGACATCGTGGCCCGACGGCATGCGGCCCGAGCGCGTCAAGCGCTACGGCGAGACCAGAATCGAGGTCGCCACCTGCTACGGTCTGGACTCATGACTGGCGCCGTCTGCCCGGATCCTTCGACCCGTGACCAACGGTCATCTCGACGTGATCGGGCGCGCTGCGGCGCTGTTCGACGAGGTCGTCGTCACGGTGATGATCAACAAGAACAAGCGAGGTCTGTTCACTGTCGACGAGCGCATCGAGATGCTCGAGGACGCCACCAGCCACCTGTCCAACGTGCGGGTCGCGGCCTGGCACGGGCTGCTCGTGGATTACGCGAAGTCGCAAGGGATCACGGCGATCGTCAAGGGTCTGCGCGGCGCCAACGACTTCGACTACGAGCTGCAGATGGCGCAGATGAACCAGAAGCTCTCGGGTGTCGACACCCTCTTCATCCCCACCAACCCCACCTACAGCTTCCTGTCCAGCTCGCTGGTCAAGGAGGTCGCGACGTTCGGCGGCGATGTCGCGGACATGGTGCCGGAGAAGGTCCATGCTCGGCTGACGGAGCGCCTCGCCGAGCGGGCTGCAGAGAACGCCTGAGCCGACACACCGGCCGCCGCGACGGCTCGGCAGCGGTGGCTGGGGCAGCTGGACGCCAGCACCGATTTGGCGACTGACGATTGGGGTTGTGCGTGTACCGGGTATTCGAGGCACTCGACGAGCTTGTGGCGATCGTCGAGGAGGCGCGTGGGGTTCCGATGACCGCCGGGTGCGTCGTTCCGCGCGGCGACGTTCTCGAGCTTCTCGACGATGTGCGGGACGCGATTCCGGGTGAGCTGGACGACGCGCAGGACGTGCTCGACCACCGCGACAAGCTGGTGGGCGACGCGCGTCAGAACGCGGAGCAGACGGTCTCGCGCGCGAATGCCGAGGCGCACGAGACGATCACCGACTCGCGGGAGAACGCTGACCGCATCCTGGCCGAGGCCAAGGCGCACGCCGACCGGATGGTCGCCGAGGCGCGCTCGCATGCCGAGCAGTTGGTTCACGACGCCCGCGCGGAAGCGGATGCGACCGTCGCGGAGGGGCAGCGGGAGTACGACGCGGTGACGTCGCGCGCTCGCTCGGAGTCGGACCGGATGATCGAGTCGGGCAAGGCGTCGTACGAGCGATCCGTCGCGGACGGCATCGCGGAGCAGGAGCGGCTCGTCTCGCAGGCCGAGGTGGTCCAGGCCGCGCACGCGGAGTCGGCGCGTGTCGTCGACGCCGCGCACGCCGAATCGGATCGCCTGCGCTCCGAGTGCGACCTGTATGTCGACACCAAGCTCGCCGAGTTCGAGGAGTTCCTGAACGGCACCATCCGATCGGTGGGCCGGGGCCGTCAGCAGTTGCGGACGGGCACCGGGGTTCCGGACTACGACGCCGGCTACGGCGACCGTCGGCGGTAGACTGCGTACCAGTCGCTTGCGATTTCCATCAGGGCCCCTTCATCGCGTACCGTGGAGTGGTTGCCCGTTCCATGTCTTCTGAAAGAGAACACCCGTGTCATCGCATCGCCACAAGTCCTCGCGTCCGACGCGCGACGAGGGTTTCGTGTTGGACACGCTCTCGCTGGGACGTCGTCCCGGCTCGATGCGTACGGTGTCGCGGGTGGTTCCGGCTCCCTCGCGGATCGGTCTCGACCTTGTCGCGATCGACGAGGGCACGGACGTGGAACTCGATCTGCGGCTCGAATCGGTGTCCGAGGGGGTGCTCGTCACCGGTTCCGTTCGCGCGGACACGGTGGGCGAGTGCTCGCGGTGCCTCGAACCGTTCGACGACTCGGTGAGCCTTCACCTCACGGAGCTGTTCGCTTACCCGGACAGCACCACCGAGGAGACCACCGAGGAGGACGAGATCTACCGGGTCGTGGACGACGAGATCGACCTCGAACCGGTGATCGTCGATGCGGTCGGACTGGAGCTCCCGCTCCAGCCTCTCTGCAGCGACGACTGTGAGGGATTGTGCCCCGAATGCGGCATTCGCCTGGCGATTGCGGAATCCGGGCATGGTCATGAGACAATCGGATCCTCGCTGGGCTGGGCTCGCAGCCAAATTCGGTGCAGGATCCGACGCCAGCAATGCAACTGCTGATGCCAGCAAGATCAACGAGGAGAAGTAGACGTGGCTGTTCCCAAGCGCAGAATGTCGCGGTCCAACACGAGGTCGCGACGGAGCCAGTGGAAGACCACTGCGCCCACCCTCATCACCTGCCCGAACCGTGGCTGCGGCGAGAAGACGCTGCCCCACGTCGCGTGCCCGTCCTGCGGCACCTACAAGGGCCGTCAGGTTACCGCTGCGGTCTAGTCTGCTCAGTGGCGCTGTGACCAGCAAAAAAAGCAATACAGCACTCGCCGGCGGCGAGGGGGATCACGGATCGCTCCTCGCCGCTCTGGCGTCCATCTGGAGGAATCGCTGCTGACGTTGGCGCTGACCCACCGCTCGTACGCGTACGAGCACGGCGGGCTGCCGACCAACGAGCGGCTCGAGTTTCTCGGCGACTCGGTGCTCGGCTTGACCATCACCGAACGGCTGTACCTCGCGCACCCGGAGAAGTCCGAAGGCGAACTCGCGAAGATTCGTGCCAGCATCGTGAACATGCACGCGCTGGCCGAGGTCGCTCGCGATCTCGGCCCGGGTGGACTCGGTGCTCACCTCTTGCTCGGCAAGGGCGAGGAGATGACCGGCGGGCGCGACAAGCCCAGCATTCTCGCCGACGGCATGGAGTCGCTCCTCGGTGCGATCCACCTCCAGCACGGCATCGACACCGCCCGCACGGTGGTGCTCGATCTGTTCGCCGATCTCCTGACGCGCGCTCCGAAGCTCGGTGCCGGCCTGGACTGGAAGACCAGCCTCCAGGAACTGACCGCCGAGCGCGGCATCGGTGTCCCCGTGTACGAGATCACCGCGACCGGACCGGACCACGACAAGGAGTTCACCGCGACGGTTCTCGTCGGCGGAAACGCCCTGGGCGTCGGTGTGGGCCGCTCCAAGAAGGAAGCCGAGCAGAAGGCTGCCAGTACGGCCTGGAGCGCACTGTCGGAGGCCGCCGAGCCGTCCCAGTCCGTCACCCAGGCCGACGAGCCCGTCGTCGAGCAGTAGGACCTCGGCGGAGCGAGACGTACCGTGCCCGAACTTCCTGAGGTCGAGGTCGTCCGGCGTGGCCTCGAGGCGCATGTCGTCGGCCGTGTGATCGACACGGTCGACGTCCTGCATCCGCGTGCGGTGCGTCGGCATCTGCCGGGTTCGGTCGACTTGGCGCGCCGGCTCGAGGGCCGGACCATCGCGTCCGCCGAGCGTCGGGGCAAGTATCTGTGGCTCGTCCTCGAACCCGACGACGTCGCTCTCGTCGTCCATCTGGGGATGAGCGGGCAGATGCTCGTGCAGGATCCGACGGTCGCCGACGAGAAGCACCTGCGGATTCGGGCGCGGCTCGACTCGGGAACCGACCTGCGTTTCGTCGACCAACGGACGTTCGGAGGGTGGGCCCTCGCGGACCTCGTCACCGTCGACGGCACCGTCGTGCCTGATTCCGTCGCGCACATAGCGCGCGATCCTCTCGATTCGCGATTCGACCCCGATCGGGTCGTGAAAGTCTTGCGGGGCAAGCAGACCGAGATCAAACGTGCCCTCCTCGACCAGACCGTGGTCTCGGGCGTGGGCAACATCTACGCCGACGAGGCGTTGTGGCGCGCCGAGATTCACGGCAACCGGCCGACGGACAAGCTCACCGGACCGCGCCTGCGCCGACTGCTGGTGGCCGTCGAGGCCGTCATGCAGGAGGCGCTCGCACAGGGCGGTACGTCGTTCGACGCGTTGTACGTCAACGTCAACGGGCAGTCCGGCTACTTCGACCGGTCGTTGGCCGCGTACGGGCAGGAGAACCTGCCCTGTCAGCGGTGCGGGGCGCCGATCGTGCGGGAGAAGTTCATGAACCGCTCGTCGTACAGCTGCCCCAAGTGCCAGCCGCGGCCCCGCCTCGTTCGGGGATGAGCATGCCCCTGACCGAGTCACAGCTTTCCGCATTGCCCGAAGGTTGGTGCGCGACAGCGCGGCCCAGCGAAGAATGCGACATGTCCCACTCCGGGATCGCGGAGGAAGTCGCTGTGGAAGTGGCAGCCGGGCATCCGTTGTTCGGGGTGGCTGTCGAGGTGGTAGCGCACGATGTCGCCTTCGACGACGTTCTCTGCCAGCACGTGGACGATCCCGAGCGCTTCACCGAGGTGCATCTGACCTGGGCCGGTCGGGCGGAGAGCTTCGGACTCCCCTCGATCGAGTGCGACGGAAAATGGGATGACTTCCTTCGCCTGCAGCAGGCGATATCTGCCGCAATCGATTCCGCTGCCGAGGAAGAACAGCTCGGCCTACGGGAGCCGATGACCGAAGCGGGCACACCGTCCCGACCGATCATCGTGCGAGCCCCGGCACGTGGACTGGACTCCTGAGGACGCACGCGCCGAAAGCACTCTACTACGTGTACGACCTGATGACGTCGGCGATCAGCCGCGCGGCGGCGTCGGCCTGCGATTCGGGCAGTCGCGCGTAGCCGCAGAGCAATCCGCGTGGGCCCGCCTCTCCGGCACGGTAGGGGTCGAGGCCGCGGACCGTCGCGCCGCGCCGGCCGATCTCGCGCGCGATTTCCGCGTCGTCGACGCCGTCCGGCAATCGCACCGCAAGGTGCAGTCCGGCTTCGATCCCCGCGAGCTCGACGTCCGGGGCGATGCCGGCGCAGCGCATCGACGAACGCCTGCCGCCGGGCGGCGTAGGTCCGCGTCGCCCGCGCCAGATGCCTGGTGAGCGAACCGGACTCGATGAATCGAGCGAATGCGTCCGTGGTGACCGTGGACGCGGTCTCGCCGCTGATGTCGAGGGCATCGCGCACCCGTGCCAGCAGCGGTGCCGGGGGAACCATCCAGGCCAGCCGGAGCGAGGGCGAGACGATCTTGGACGCCGTACCCAGGTAGGCGACCGTGTCGCGGCCGCCGTCGATCGACCGCAGCGCCGGCAGCGCCGCCACGCCGTAACGGAACTCGCCGTCGTAGTCGTCCTCGATGACGAGGCGTCCGGCGTCGGCCGACGAGGCGATCAGCCGCGCCCGGCGGGAGACCGACATGCGGCCTCCCATCGGATACTGGTGTGCAGGGCTGCAGTACACGGCCGCGTCCGCGGGACCGAGGCCGTCCGGATCGAGTCCGTCGTCGTCCACCGCCACCGCGCGGACCCGGACACCGGCCGCGTCCAGGACACGGCGTGCCCGTGCGTATCCGGGATCCTCGAACGCGACCGGCCTTCCGGCGAGATCGGCTGCCGCGACGAGCGTTCGGAGCGCCGACAGGACGCCGGGAACGATGACGATCTCGTCCGCGGATGCGACGATCCCACGGGTGCGGCGGAGGTGGTCGGCCAGCGCGGTCCGCAGCCGAAGATGGAGGTCCGGGCTGGGGGTCTCGTTCGGCAGGGATTCAGAAATTGTTGCCCGCCAAGATGATCGCCAGTCCCGCGGCGAGACGAGCGCGGTGTCGGGATAGCCGGGGAGAGGTCGAACGTCGCCGGTCGCGGCGCCACCGGGGCGCCTGGCGGGGCTGTGCCGGGCGCCGGAACATGGGGACGGGCACCGGCCCGGGCGGCGGCGTCGGCCCCGGCCGCGACACGGGTACCGGCTCCGGGTCGCGTCACGACGTAGCCGGCCGCGGCCAGTTCGTCGTACGCGTCGACCACAGCACCGCGCCCGACGCCGAGTTCGGTCGCGAGTGCCCGGGTCGCGGGCAGATGATCCCCGGCGCCCAGGTGTCCGTCGTACAGCGCGGCCGACGATCGCCGACGCGATCCGACGGCGCAGGGGTTCGCCGTCGTCGGGAAGCCGAAGGTGCAGGTGCAGTGTCGACACGGGCCTGGTCCGAGGCATCCAGTGAGAATACTGGTCTGCGATTGTGGTCGATTCCGGCTCTGGTTGTGTATCCGGATACGGGTCACAGCGGCACCATGAGCACCACATACGACCTCGATCGGATCAATCGACTACCCGAACGTTCCCGCGCCGACCGCGCCGACCTGGACGCCGTGCTGGACGCGGCGGCCGTCGGGACGCTCGCGACGGTCGTCGACGGGCTGCCGTGGGCGGTGCCGATGCTGTACGCGCGCGTCGGCGACCGGATCCTGCTGCACGGGTCGACCGGGGCCGGGCGCTCCGGCAGGTGGCGGCGGGTGCCCCCGCGGCACTGTGCGTGACGCATCTCGACGCGATCGTGGTGGCGGACAACCTCTTCAACTCGTCGGCGAACTACCGCTCGGCCGTAGTGCGCGGACATCTTCGAGCCGATCGCCGGCGCCGAGGCGGAGGACGCGCTCACGGTGTTGTCCGATGCCCTGATCCCCGGCCGCAGCACCGAGGTGCGGGCGGCGACACGGAAGGAGCTCGCGGCCACCCTCACGATCGCGCTGCCGATCGCGCCGGGGCAGTGGACGGTCAAGGTCCGGTCGGCACCGCCCGGCGAGGGGGACCGCAACCCCGACGTGTGGGCGGGGCTGGTGCCGATGCGAACGGTTGCGGGAGAGCCGGTCCCGGCCCCCTGGGTACCTGACGGCGTCCCGGTGCCGGCGTCTGCGCGGGCACTTTCCCGCACGGACCGGTAGCCCCTCGAATTGCGCATTCCCTCTCGACGGTGCAGTGGACTGCCGCACGAACGGGTGACACGGACCTCGTCGTGCGGCAGTCCAGGATCAGATGGTCAGGTCGTCGAGAGTCCCCTTCCCGGTTGCTGCGAACATGGTGAGTTCGTCCAGCGAATCGATGATGGCGTGTGCGCCGGCAGCGCGAAGTGTGGCTTCACCCGCGTAACCGCCGCGGACCCCGATGGGGATGTAGCCGGCTTCCGTCGCGCAGGCCATGTCGTAGGCGGTGTCGCCGACGTAGAAGGCCCGGTCACCGTGATGCCGGAGTGACCGCAGGACCGAGGTCTTGTCCGCGGCCGGGGCGACGACCATATCCCAGAGTGTCGGCACGTTCAGGGTATTGATGTCGAAGGCGACGGCATCGGCCGACGCAGCGGAGACGACGCCCAGCCAGGCGCCGCTGTCGGCGAGGGCGACGAGGGCGTTGCGCGTGCCGGGACGCAGCGTCGTGGTGCGTCGGGTCATCGCTGTGTTCCACCGGGATTCGGCGTCGGGTCCGTGTTCGGTCGGTAAGCCGAGGGTCGCGAACATTTCTGCCATGGGTAGGCGGAACGTGGTGGGGAATTCGTCCTCGGTCACCGGTGGTGCGTCATAGCTCGCCAGTACGTCGTTGAGGGCGTCACGGGCCCGGTCCGCGTCGCACACGACGGTGCCGTTCCAATCGAACAGCACCATCGTGTGTGCAGCAGTAGGAGTGCTCACGCGCTCACGCTCGCAAGGGTCTCGTTTCGTAGCCCGAGTTCGGTGGCGGTACCGAGTCGGACACCCATTTCGGTCGAGTACACGTGTACGTGCTCGCGGCGCACTCCGATCGTGACCGGCCGGCCCACCCGGGGGTGTCGGTGACGGGGCAACGGAACGCGACAGTGCTGTGGTCGTCGAGTGCAATCTGTACGACGCGGTCCTGGCCGGTCGGTTCGACGAGGACGACGGTACCGGTCAGTTGCCAGTCGCTCTCGTGTCCGCGCATCGAGAGGTGTTCGGGGCGGATACCGAGTGTGATCGGCTCGGTCCGGCCGCCGATGGGTCCGAACACCGAGTCCCCGGTGCCGGACACGGGGACGAGGTTCATCGGCGGGGATCCCACGAAACCGGCGACGAAAAGGGTGGCAGGTGCTGCGTAGAGCTCGTCGGGGGTGCCCACCTGTTCGATTCGGCCGTGGTTGATGACCGCGATGCGGTCGGACATCGCCATGGCGTCGAGTTGGTCGTGGGTGACGTCGATGCCGGTCGCACCGACCTCTCGCAGCAGGGATGCGATCTCGACCCGGAGCGTCACGTGCAGTTGCGCGTCGAGGCCGGACAGCGGCTCGTCGAGGAGGACGATGCCGCTCCGGCGGGCGAGCGCTCGTGCCAGCGCGATGCGCTGGCGTTGCCCGCCGGACATCGCTTTCGGCTTGCGGACGAGGAGGTCCTCGACGCGCATGCGGGTGGCGATGTCGCGGGCCCGAGCCTCGGCTTCCGTTTTGGGGAGGCCGAGGCCGTGCCGCAGCCCGAGGGTGATGTTCTCGAGTGCGGTCAGGTGCGGATAGAGCGCGAAGTGCTGGAAGACGATGGCCGCGTCGCGTTGGTGCGGGGCGATGCCTTCCTGCGGCACACCGTCGAAGTGGACACTACCGGCGGTCTGGGTTTCCAGGCCGGCAACGATTCGGAGCAGGGTGCTCTTGCCGGAGCCGGAGGGTCCGAGGATGGCTACCTGTTCGCCGTCGCCGATGGTGAGGTCGATGCCGTCGAGCGCGGTGACGTCACCGAAGGACTTGCTGATGCCGTGGAGTTCGACTCGGGTCATGTCTCAGCCCTGCCCGACGATCGAGTCGATGGTGGTGACGGCCCGCTTCACAGTGGGCTCGAGTTCGGAACCGGACTGCAATCCCTGCGACATCTGACGGAGTACGTCGTTGATCTGCGAGGTCACGGCGCCGTCGAAGCCGCCCCACGGGGAGAGTTCCTTGTCGTAGGTCCAGGCGTACCGCTGTGGCTGGCGGATGCCGCTGGTGGCCAGTAGTTGTTCGGCGGCCGCCTTGTCGACCGGGATGTAGGAGTAGTCGGTGCCGCTGGCGGCGAGCACTGCCTCTGTGCCGAGGAGCTCGGCGACGAGCGCATTGGCGTAGGCTGCGCGGCAACCGTCGTCGCTGAGGACGATCCATCCGTTGCCGCCGGCGGGCAGGAGCCCGTCACCGCCGTTGACGGTCGGGAGATCCACTGCTGTCCACTCGAATCCGTTACCGACGGTATTGTTCACGGATGCGATCATCGAGGTCGCGGTGAAGGCCAGAGCGGTCTGCTGGCTCGTGAAGGCGGAGATCGCATCCGTCTCGTTGACACGGGCTTCGAGGCTGCGCTCGTTCAGCTTTGTCCAGAGGGAGAGCGCGTCGATGCCGGTGGCGTCACCGAAACCGGCGGTGCCGTCCGCGTTGACGAATGTCCCGCCGGCGCCTTGGACGAAGCCCTGGCCGAGCCAGTCGGGCAGGCGCTGGGTGGGCAGCGACACCGACGGGTTCCCGGTCTTCGCGGTGACTTTCGAGGCTGCGGTGACAACGTCGTCGAATGTGCGGATGTCGGTGGCCTTGCCCGCGTTCGCGGAGTCGAGCATCGTCTGGTTGACGAGCAGTACCGGGGCGGATACCTGGGCGGGGCAAGGTAGACCTTGCCGTCGACCGTACCGGCGGAAAGGAACTGCGACTGGTACGTGTCCGCGAGGCCGGCGGTGTCGATGGTGGCGGGCGAGTACTTCTCGACCCAGAAGCGGAGCTGGCCGAGGCCACTCATGATGAGGTCGGGGCGTTTGCCGACCGCGATGTCCGCGACGACGGTGTTCGTGAGTTCGTCGTAGCTCGTCGTCTTCAAGGGTTCCGCGTGGACCGTCAGGCCCGGATACTTCGCCTGCAGGTTCGCGACGGCGACCTTCATGGCGTTCTCGCCCTGCGATCCGAAGGTCACGTCGAGGGTGTTCTCCGACGGCGTGCAGGAGTTGATGTCCGTCGCTGCCGCGATGGCGGTGTTGGTGGACGAGGCACCGCCGCATCCGGTGAGGACGAGGATGCCGGCGGCGAGGGCTCCGGCGGTGCCGGCAAGTCGGGCTGTGCGCATGGCGGGTTCTCCTTGGATAAGTGCTGTGATGGCGGGTGTCTGTCGAGTGGCTCGAAGCTATCCGGGAATCTCGGCGCCGCTCATGCCCTGCACGAAACGGCGCTGGGCGGCGAGGAAGAGCAAGACCACTGGTGCGGTCACGATGACGGCGCCGGCGGCGAGGGCCGCGTAGTCGAAGCCGATGTCGGCATGCTGGAACGCGGCGAGAGCGAGGGGCGGGGTGACGAGATCGGGGCTGCGCACGACCAGCAGCGGCCACAGGTAGTCGTTCCAGTGAGCGAAGACCGAGAAGATCGAGAAGGCTGCGATGCCGGGGCCCGCGAGCGGCACCACGATCTTGCGCAGGATCTGAAAGTGGCCCAGACCGTCGGTGCGGGCGGCTTCGAGGAGAGAGTCGGGGATGGAGAGCATCTGCTGGCGCAGGAGAAAGATTCCGAAAGCGCTTGTGGTGAAGGGAAGGACGAGTCCGGCGTAGCTGTCCGCGAGACCTGCGGCGTTGATGCCGATGAAGGTGGGGATCATGGTGGCCTGTGAGGGCATGAGCAGACAGACGAGCACAATCAGGAACACCACCGACGATGCCCGCGTGCGCACTTTCGCCAGGACGTAGGCCGCGGGTATACAGGTCGCGAGTTGTAGGGCGAGGATCGCGAGGGTCACGATCAGCCCGGTGACGACGGCCCGTCCCATTCCCGCGTCCTCCCAGGCCCGGGCATAGGACGAGAGGTCGAATTCGGTGGGGATGAACGGAATTCCGCTCTTGTTGGCCTGTTCCACTGGGGCGAGCGAGGTGCGGATCATCCAGTAGAGCGGAAACAGGCTGATGACGACGGCGACGGTGAGTAGAACCCACCGGGTGCCGCGGACGAGGATGCTCATCGGTTCTCTCCGGTCAGTAGGCGACGTTGGAGTACGCCGACGGTGATCAGGGCGACGAGGAGCAGTAACGACAGGGCGGAGGCCGCACCGAGGTCGTAGTAGCTGAATCCGAGCTTGTAGGACTGGGTGAGCACGGTTTCGGTGGAGTTGAGTGGACCGCCCTGGGTCATCACGTTGACCGCGTCGAAGACCTGCACCGAGTGGAGGATCGCGAGGACGGTTGCGAAGACGACGGTCGGCTTCATCATCGGCAACGTGATGCGCCACAGTTTGGGGAGACCGCGGATTCCTTCGGCCCGGGAGGCCTCGTCGATGGTGGTCGGGATCGTCGCGAGGCCGGCGATGAAGATCATCATGCTGAAGGAGGCGCCGCGCCAGATCCCGACGAGGGCGACTGTCAGCAGGGAGGTGTCGGGTCGCCGAGCCAGTTCACCGGGGCCATACCGAGGACGCCGAGCGCCTGGTCGACGAAGCCGCCCTGGTAGGCGAAGAGCCACCGGAAACGACCGCCATGGCCACCAGATTCGCCGTCATCGGCAGGAACAGAGCGGTGCGCACCCAGGTTCGGCCACGGCCGACGGACTCGGCAAGCAATGCGAGAACGAGACCGATCGTAAGGCCGGGGACGACGGTCAGCACGGTGTAGACGAGGGTGTTGACTATCGACTGTTGCACCGTCGGGTCGGTGATGATCCGCTGGAAGTTGGCGAATCCGACGAACTTCCACGCCCCTCCGGCGAGCGGCACGACGAAGAAGCTCGCCACGAGCGACAATATCGCGGGCACGATCACGAATAGGGTCATGGCGATGCCGGCGGGCAGCACCAGCAAAGCCGGGGCGAACCGATCGCCGCGCGGACCGCGACGCCGCTCGATCGCGTGTGGAACGACGCGGTCGGGTGCGTCGATGGTGGCGGTCATCCCGCGCCACCGATCGTCGCGGGGTCGAGTGCGAGGATGGTGCCGTCGGTGCCGACTGCGAGGACACGGTCCCCCGCGTCGGTGAGCGCGGCCGCGAACGGTGAGGCGTACTGGGTCCGGCCCAGTTCGGTCCCGTCGAGGTCGATGCGGCGGATCGTGCCGTCGAGTCCGGGCAGGAGAAGGTGCCGGTCGCGCAGCAGCGGCGGCGCGATGACAGGGTGAGGACGCTTGGTGTACGAGCTCATCGGGAACGGAGCGTCGCCGTCGATCGCGGCTTCCCAGATCGTCTCGCCGGTGTCGGGGTCGAGCATCCGTAGTCCCAGCCCCGGCACGGTGACGACGTAGCCGTGCCCGGTTATCACCGGGGTGGTCGGGCGTAATTGCCCGGGTGCGAAGCGGTCCAGAGCGTGGCACCGGTACCTCGGTCGAGGGCTGTGGTGTGGCCGTGTGCGGGCATGACCACGACATCGCGCGCCGCATCGTGTGCTCCGGTGCCGATGATCAGCAATCGCTTCAATGATGTGAACGGGTCGTTGGAATCGAGATCTGAACGATTCCAACGGGATTCGCCGGTACGTGCGTCGAGGCCGATCGGGTCCGCCGGGGTAGGCCAGAAGCCCATGACGAGGAGGTCGCCGACGACGACTGGGGCCGCATGGTTGACGAGGTTGTGGTGGGGGAGAGGTCGGTGCGGTGCCAGATGCACTGCCCCGTGCGGGCGTCGATGGCGCGGAGATCGGACGGATCCCCGAGGTAGACGGTCCCGTCGGCGAGTGTCGGTGCCCCCCAGGCGAAGCGGCGCAGCGGGTCGCTCGAGGCGGCACGCCAGCGTTCCTCTCCGGTTGTCGTGTCGAGGGCCACGACGTCTCCGGAGACCTCCGCGGCGATCACGAGACCGTCACAGATGACCGGTGTCGTCTTCACCGCGGATCGGGTCCGGGCCCGCCACCGCACCGCACCGGTTTCGAGGTCGAGGCATTCGACGGTGCCGGCGGGGCGGTCCTCGATCTGGGTACCGACGTAGACCGCGCCGTCGTGTACCGCGGCGCCGTGCCGATGCCCGGCACCGGTTGCGTGCGCGGACCACAGGATCGACTTGTCGGTGGAGGTGACGGTCGCCGCCGAGAAAGTCGATGTGCGCACGTCCGTCAGGGCCTCGGCGTCTCACCGGGCAAGAAGGTTTCGGTGCGCAGGGCGACAGTCGTGCCGTCCCAGATCACGTGCCGGAGTCCCGGCGGACTGTAGTCGAGGTTTGCGAAGAACGTGGTCGGGCTGTTGACGTGCAGAGTGCCGTCGACGTCGATGACACGGCTGGTGTGCCAGTGCCCGGACAGCGCCGCGATCGGCTGCCACGGGAGTTCGTCGAGAATGGAGGCGTTCGGCTGATCGTGGAACAGCAGCAGGTACGGGGCACCGAACTCGAGTTGCGCGAGGTCCGCCTTGACCCAGGCGTTCTGGGTCTCGTGGTCGATGCCTGCTTCGTGGCTGTGCCAGTCCAAGCCGACGATGTGCAGGCCTGCGACGTCGAGACTGAACCACCGCGGGCCGAGGTGGCGCTCGTACAGGGTCGGGTCCGAGGAGTTGGTGAGGTAGTTGTTCCGGCTGATCGTGAATCCGCGTTCACCGTTCATGTGGTCGTGGTTGCCCGGGATCAACTCGACCGGCACCGGGCTGGACCGCAGGGCCTCGATGTATGCCTCGTACTCCTCCGGCAACCCGTTGTCGACGAGATCTCCGGTGACGAGGATGCGTCGCGCGGCGGGCGCAAGCGTGGGTAGGCGGTCGAGAAATCCCACGACTTGTTCGGGCAGGCTCCCCTCCGCGTACAAGCGGTTGGTGTAGTAACCGGCGTCGATGACACCCCGGGTCGTCATGTGGGTGTCGGTGAGGTGGAGGAACTCGTACGGCAGGGGTTGGTCTTCGGGGACGAGAACGAAGCGGAGTTCGGTATCGTCGGTGTCGGGAACACGGTGCCACCAGGGAGCGGCGGTGTAGCCGGTGGGCCGGGTGAGGACGACGAACCCTCCCCACTCCGCTTGGCGGGCGAGGGTGAAACGGCCGTCGTCATCAGTCCTCGTGACGACGCCACCGGTGGCGACGGCCACCCCCACGGCGGGGGTGCCGTCGTCGTACAACACGATGCCGTGCATTGTGAACTCCTTTGTGGCGCTGACACGCCGAGACTGTCGGGTGCGGTTCGGGAACTGGTCAGATGCGGTGCTCGATGAGCACGTCTTCGGCGAGGGCGAGGGCGGTCGCGCTGGTTTCGGCGCGACGGGACAGATTGACGTACAGAGCGTCGAGTACGGCGAGATGCACGATGCGACTGGACATCGCTTCGACGCGATAGCTGGTCTCGACGCTGCCCGCGACGATGCTCACGGCCACCTCTTCGGTTAAAGGTGAGGAGGTGAAGCTCGTGAGCGCGACGGTGACGGCTCCGGAGGCCTTGGCGGCTCTGGTCGTCGCGAGGGTTTCGACGGTGGAGCCGGTGTGGCTGATCGCGAAGAACACGTCGTCAGGGCAGAGCATGCGTGCGGTGACATGCTGGCTGTGCACGTCGGGGGTGAAGGAAGCGTCGAGGCCGAGAGAGACGAACCGGTACGCGGTGTCGAGTGCGAGCGGCGCGGAGGTACCGACGGCCCCGAACACGATGCGACGGGCGCCGAGCAGGTAGTCGACGGCGGTCTCGACGGCATGAACGTCGAGGGCTTTCGACGCATTGTCGACAGCTCGGGCAGTACTGTCCATGACCTTGTGGGCGATGTCGCCGGCGGTGTCGTCGGGCGTGATGTGTCCGAGCACGCGGCGATCGTCGGGGATCGATTCGCTCGCGAGGGTGATCTTGAGCTCCTGGTAGCCGCGAAGACCCAGCGTCGTGCACAGCCGCACGACTGTGGCGGGCGAGCTGCCTGCGGCGGCCGCGAGTTCGGTCACCGAACGGTGGATCACCGCGGCGGGCTCACTCAGAATCGCCTCGGCCACACGACGTTCTGCCGGCGTGAATGAGATCGATGCTGCCCGGATGCGCTCGACGATGCCTGTTCCGCGCGTCGATGTGGGCGACACCTTTCCTACGGGAATCGTGTTGGTCACAGCAGAGAGCAAACCCGGGAGGGTTGAACGAATTTCGTTCCCGAGATGAACTAGCTGTGAAATTTCATACCGGCACTCGTCTTGGAACTCATTTTCACGAGACGGTGCCTCCGATCTCGATATCGACCGCCGTGCAACTCGATTGCCCACCTCTTGGACATGGGGTGGCCCATGATCGCCCGCGTGTCTGCGGTCACCCCGCCGTAAAGATCGCATCAACGCGCGCTGCCGGCGGTGTCAGCAGAGTGTCAGGACGACGCCCGTGCGCTCGAAACGGGTGCACTCTCCAGTAGGCGCCGGATGCGGCGTCTCCACGTCGCGCCGTCGTCCGGTGCGCCTACTGAGGAAGTCGGAAGAGGAACGTCATGGCTGATTTGGCCTACGTCGGGTTGATCATCGGAGTGTTTACCGTCTGTGCGCTGGTGTTGCGTGGTCTGCAGACGAGGAGCATCCGGTGACCGTAGCCGGGACGGTCAGTGTAGCCGTCGTCGTGATCGCCGCTGCCCTGGTGATCTACCTGCTCATCGCGCTCCTGAACCCCGAGCGGTTCTAGTCCTCGAGAGGTCCCTCGCACATGAATCCCGCTCTCGCAGCGGGACTGCAGATAGCACTGGTCATTGCCGTGCTAGCGATTCTGTACGTCCCCGTCGGTGACTACATGGCCAAGGTCTACACCACCGACACCGATCTCCGATCCGGTGACCTGCGCATCGAATCCGCGCTCTACCGGCTGTGCCGGGTCAACCCCCGCGCCGAACAGACCTGGTACGGCTACGCCGGAAGCCTGCTCGGCTTCTCGGCCGCCAGCGTGCTGTTCCTTTACGTTCTGCAACGCGTCCAGGGCGTGCTGCCGCTCAGCGGCGGCCACGAGGGTGTGAGCCCCGCCGTCGCGTTCAACACCGCAGTCTCGTTCGTCACCAACACCAACTGGCAGTCGTACGTCCCCGAGACGACGATGAGCAACTTCACGCAGGCCGCCGGCTTGGCGGTCCAGAACTTCGTGTCCGCCGCGGTCGGCATGGCTGTCGCGGCCGCCCTGATCCGCGGATTCATCCGTGTCTCGCGGGGTGGCGAGATCGGCAACTTCTGGGTCGATCTCACCCGCGGATGCCTCCGCATCCTGCTGCCGATCTCGTTCGTCATCGCGCTGATCCTGCTGAGCCAGGGCGTCATCCAGTCGTTCCACACCGGCTTCGCCTCCACCGGACTCGACGGCAACGGCGTCACCAACGCGCTAGCACCGGTCGCGTCGCAGGAGGCCATCAAGGAACTCGGCACCAACGGGGGCGGCATCCTGGCGGCCAACTCCGCGCATCCGTTCGAGAATCCGACGCCGCTCACCAACGTCGTCGAGATCCTCGCCATCCTGCTCATCCCCGTCAGCTTGACCCGCACCTTCGGCACGATGGTCGGCGACCGCCGGCAGGGCCTGACCCTGCTCGCCGTGATGTCGACGCTGTACTTCGGGTTGCTCGCGGTGACCCTGACGGCGGAATCCGGAGCGCGGGGCATCGCCGCCACCGCGGCCGGATCGATGATGGAGGGCAAGGAGGTCCGATTCGGGATCCCCGGTTCGGCCCTGTTCGCCGTCACCACCACCGGCACCAGCACCGGTGCCGTCGATTCGGCGCACGACAGCATGTCTCCGCTCGGCGGTGGCGCGGTGCTGCTCAACATGCTGCTGGGCGAGATCGCGCCCGGCGGCGTGGGAACCGGTCTGTACGGGATTCTCGTCCTCGCGCTGATCGCGGTGTTCGTCGGCGGTCTGCTCGTCGGCCGCACACCGGAGTACCTCGGCAAGAAGCTGGGACGCCGCGAGATCACCCTTGCTGCGCTCTCGGTGCTCGTGATGCCCGCGCTCGTGCTGATCGGCACCGGCATCACGGTGATCCTCGGCTCCACCGTCGGATACCTCGGCAACAGCGGCGATCCCGGCACCCGCAATCCATCCACGGCTTCAGCGAGGTGCTTTACGCGTTCGCCTCGGCGTCGAACGACAACGGCAGCGCGTTCGGCGGCATCACCGTGACCAGCGACTGGTTCCAGTCGGCACTCGGCGTGTGCATGGCCCTGGGGCGCTTCCTGCCGATCCTGTTCGTGCTCGCGCTCGCCGGATCGCTTTCCGCGCAGCGCAGGACGCCGGCCGGCGCGGGCACCCTGCCCACGTCCGGCGCCATGTTCGCGGGTTTGCTCACCGGCACCATCGTGCTGGTCGCGGCCCTCACCTTCTTCCCGGCCCTGGCGCTCGGACCCATCTCGGAGGCCCTGCAATGAGTCTGCGGACTGAATCCACAGTGAACCCGACCGATACCCTTCCGAATCTGCCCGTCGAGGAGTCCGCGCACGGTCACTCGCACGTCCAGGCGGGAATCTTCAACCCCCGCCAGCTGATTACGTCCTTCCCCGGCGCGGTGCGCAAGCTCGACCCGCGCCACCAGGCGCGCAACCCGGTGATGTTCGTCGTGCTGGTCGGCTCGATCGTCACGACGGTGATGGCCATCGCGCAGCCCACGGTGTTCTCGTGGCTGATCGCCGCATGGCTCTGGTTCACGGTCCTGTTCGCGAACCTCGCCGAGTCGGTCGCCGAGGGCCGTGGCAAGGCGCAGGCCGCGAGCCTGCGGAAAGTGAAGCAGGACACCGTCGCCCGACGCCTGACCGCGTCCGGCGCGATCGAGGAGGTGTCGGCGACCAGGCTCACGATCGGCGACACCGTGGTGGTCGAGGCGGGTCAGGTGATCCCCGGCGACGGCGACGTCATAGAGGGCATCGCGACCGTCGACGAGTCCGCGATCACCGGCGAATCCGCCCCGTCGTACGCGAATCCGGCGGCGACCGCTGTGCGGTCACCGGTGGGACGACCGTGCTGTCGGACCGGATCGTCGTGCAGATCACGTGCGCGCCCGGACAGTCCTTCGTCGACCGGATGATCGCGCTCGTCGAGGGGGCGTCGCGCAAGAAGACGCCCAACGAGATCGCGCTCAACATCCTGCTCGCGTCGCTCACGATCATCTTCCTGCTCGCGGTCGTGGCGATCGGCCCCATGGGCCAGTACGCGGGTCAGGAGCAGGACCCGATCAAGCTCATCGCGCTGCTGGTGTGCCTGATCCCCACCACGATCGGTGCGCTGTTGTCCGCCATCGGCATTGCCGGCATGGACCGGTTGGTGCAGCGCAACGTCCTGGCGATGTCGGGCCGCGCGGTCGAGGCGGCCGGCGACATCGACACGCTGCTGATGGACAAGACCGGCACCATCACCTTCGGCAACCGTCGCGCGACGGCGCTGTACCCGGCCCCGGCCACTCGGACGACGAACTGGCCGCCGCCGCACGGCTGTCCAGCCTCGCCGACGGGACCCCCGAGGGACGCAGCATCGTCGAGTTGTGCGCCGAACGGTTCGGGCTCTCCACCGATCCCAGCGACAATGAGCGGGACGCCGATTTCGTGGCCTTCACGGCGCAGACACGCATGAGCGGACTCGACATCGCGACCGCAACCGGCCCGCAGCAGATCCGCAAGGGCGCCGGAGACGCCGTGCTCGCGTGGGTGTCCGGATACGGCGCCTCCGTGGATCCCGCCGTGTCGGATTCCGTCGAGAAGGTGGCGTTGGGGGGCGGCACCCCGCTCGTCGTGGCGGTCGCGGAGCGCGGCGCGGCGACGGTGCTGGGCGTGATCGCCCTGACCGACGTCGTCAAGCCCGGGATCGCCGAGCGCTTCGCGGAACTGCGGGCGATGGGCATCAAGACGGTCATGGTGACCGGTGACAACCCGCTGACCGCGCGCGCGATCGCGGAGGAGGCAGGCGTCGACGACTTCATCGCCGAGGCCACGCCCGAGGACAAGCTCGAGCGGATCCGTGCCGAGCAGGAGGGCGGTCGCCTGGTCGCGATGACCGGCGACGGCACCAACGATGCCCCCGCCCTGGCGCAGGCCGACGTCGGCGTCGCGATGAACACCGGAACGTCGGCGGCCAAGGAAGCCGGCAACATGGTGGACCTCGATTCGGATCCCACCAAGCTCATCGAGGTCGTCGAGATCGGCAAGCAGTTGCTCATCACGCGCGGCGCCCTCACGACGTTCTCGCTCGCCAACGACCTCGCGAAGTACTTCGCGATCCTGCCGGCACTGTTCAGCGCGATCTACCCGCAGCTCGCAGTGCTGAACATCATGCACCTGGCGACGCCGAAGTCGGCGATCCTGTCCGCGGTGATCTTCAACGCGCTGGTCATCGTCGGGCTGATCCCGTTGGCGCTCAGGGGAGTTCGTTACCGTCCTGCGGCGGCGTCGAAGCTGCTGGGTCGGAACCTGTTGATCTACGGTGTGGGCGGTGTCATCACCCCCTTCATCGGCATCTGGCTGATCGACCTCGTCGTCCGCCTCATTCCTGGAATCGGGTGAAATGTCAATGAGATTCGGAATCGGATTTCTCAAGCAGGTGTGGGCCGGGCTGCTCGTGCTCCTCGCGCTCACCGCGATCCTCGGTGTGCTGTACCCGGCCGCCGTGTGGGGCGTGGGGCGCATCAGTTCCGGCTCGGCGGAGGGCTCGCCGGTGACCGACGCTGCGGGTTGCGTGGTGGGTAGCCGCTGGATCGGGGTCGACCCCCAGTCGGAGGCGGGCAAGCCGGATCCGTTCTTCCACAACCGGGTCGTCGGCTCGGTCGCGGACGGCGATCCCTTCGCCCCCGGCGACCCGGCGGCGGCGCTGCCGTCCAACCAGGGCCCCAGCAGCGAGGTACTCGCCGGATTCGTCGAGGCACGTCGGGCCGCGATCGCCGAGCGGGAGAACGTCGCTCCGCAGGACGTGCCGGTCGACGCCGTCACGGGCTCCGGCTCCGGCGTCGATCCGCACATCTCGCCCGAGTACGCGGCCCTGCAGGTGCGGCGGGTCGCGGCCGCCAACGGGTTGAGCGAGGACCGTGTTCGCGAGCTGGTCGCCGAGCACACCGAGGGCCGTCAGCTCGGATTCCTCGGGCGGAGCGGGTCAACGTGCTCGAACTCAATCTCGCACTGGGGCTGACCGCGCCTGGGTGCGGCGCGGCGCCGTCGGGTGAATGATGGCGGTGTGACGATTCCGGAGAATCAGCGAGCGCGTCGCCGCGGTGAGCTGCGGATCTATCTCGGTGCAGCGCCTGGCGTCGGCAAGACCTACGCGATGCTCGGGGAGGCGCACCGCCGACGCGAACGCGGCGGTGACGTGGTCGCGGCCGTGGTGGAAACCCACGGCCGCGACCGCACCGCGCAGCAGTTGGAGGGGCTCCAGGTGATCCCGCCCAAGTACATCCAGTACCGGGGCACGTCGATGCCGGAGCTCGACGTCGAGGCGGTGATCGCCCGGCGACCGGCCGTGGCGTTGGTCGACGAACTCGCGCACACCAACACCCCGGGCAGCCGGAACGAGAAGCGTTGGCAGGACGTCTACGAACTTCTCGACGCCGGCATCGACGTCCTGTCGACGCTCAACGTCCAGCATCTCGAGAGCCTCAACGACGTCGTCCAGCAGATCACCGGCATCGTGCAGCAGGAAACCGTGCCGGACGAGGTGGTACGCGCCGCCACACAGGTCGAGCTCGTCGACATCACGCCGGAAGCGTTGCGGCGCAGGCTCTCCCACGGGAACGTCTACGCCGCGGACAAGGTCGATGCGGCGCTCGGCAACTACTTCAGGCGCGGCAACCTCACGGCACTGCGCGAACTTGCGTTGCTGTGGGTGGCCGACCAGGTGGACGCCGCGCTCGCGAAGTACCGGGCCGAGAACAAGATCACCGACACGTGGGAGGCGCGCGAGCGGGTGGTCGTGGCGGTCACCGGCGGACCGGAGTCCGAGACGCTGGTCCGCCGAGCCAGTCGCATCGCCAGCAAGGCCAGCGCCGAACTCATGGTGGTGCACGTCGTGCGCGGGGACGGACTTCGAGGGCGTGTCCGCCGGCGACATGGGCAAGGTGCGCAAGATCGCCGCCAGCATCGGCGCGAGCGTGCACAGCGTCGTCGGTGACGACGTCCCGACCACGCTGCTCGAGTTCGCGCGCGAGGTCAACGCGACCCAGTTGGTGATCGGCACGTCGCGGCGGTCGCGGTGGGCGCGGATCCTCGACGAGGGCATCGGAGCGGCGATCGTCCAGCAGTCCGGGAAGATCGACGTGCACATGGTCACGCATGCCGAGGCCGCGACCCGGCACCGCATCTCGATCCTGGGCCGAGGGGAGCGCCGGGTGGTGTCGTGGCTCGCGGCGGTGGTCGTGCCGTCCATCGCGGCGGTCCTGATGGGCGTGGTCGACCGGTTCTCCGGCGTCGGCGGCCAGAACGCACTGTTCTTCGTCGTCGTGCTCGCCGTCGCGCTGCTCGGCGGCGTCGGACCGGCGATCCTCTCCGCACTCATCTCCGGTTTACTGCTCAACTACTTCTTCACCGCGCCGCTCTACAGCTTCACCATCGCGCAGCCCGACAACTTCATCACCACGATGGTGCTGTTGGTGGTCGCCGTGGCTGTCGCCGTGCTCGTCGACGCCGCCGCCAAACGTGCGCGCGAGGCCCGGCGGGCGTCGCAGGAGGCGGAACTGCTGGCACTGTTCGCCGGGTCCGTATTGCGCGGAGCGGACCTGCCGGCGCTGCTCGAGAAGGTGCGCGAGACCTATGCGCAGACGGGCGTCAGCGTCATCCGTCGTGGCGAGGGGTGATCAGCGCCGCGGGCGCCTCGCCGCCTCAGACCGTCGACGACGCCGGGACGGCGTGCGAGGTGGGCGACGGCGAGTACACGCTGCTGCTCGCGGGCAGCGAACTCGGCGCCAGGGACCGCAAGGTCCTCAACGCGGTCGCGAACCAGGCGGTTGGGTTGATCCGGCAGCGACAGCTGGCGGAGGAGGCCAGCCAGGCGTCGGCGCTGGCGGAAGCGGACCGGTTGCGGCGGTCGCTACTCTCGGCCGTCAGCCACGATCTACGCACGCCGCTGGCCGCGGTCAAGGCGGCCGTGTCGAGCCTGCGCAGCGACGACATCGAGTTCTCGCCCGAGGACACCGCCGAACTACTGGCGACCATCGAGGAGTCGGCCGACCAGCTGACCGCGCTCGTCGGCAACCTCCTCGACTCGTCGCGACTCGCGGCGGGTGTGGTCAAGCCGACGCTGCGGCGAGTGTACCTGGAGGAAGTGGTGCACCGGGCGCTTGTCGGCGCAGGTTTCGGCGGGCCCGGTTCGGCGCGGCGTGTGCGGGACCAGGTGAAGGTCGAGGTGGGCGACGCCGCGGTGATGGCTGACGCCGGGCTGCTCGAGAGGGTCCTGGCAAACCTGGTGGACAACGCACTGCGGTATGCACCAGACGAGCCGGTCCGGATCGGCGCGGCGCGGGTGGGGACCGGATGACGATCACCGTTGCCGACACCGGCCCCGGCCTCGCCCGCGGCACCCAGGAGCAGGTGTTCGATGCGTTCCAGAGGCTCGGCGATCGCGACAACACGATCGGCGTCGGTCTGGGATTGTCGGTGGTCAAGGGATTCGTGGAAGCGATGGGTGGAACCGTCAGCGCGACGGACACGCCGGGGGCGGATTGACGATGGTCGTCGAGCTGGCCGCCAGCCCGGTCGTAAGCACGGTCGGAGATACGCCGGCGGGGCCGGCCGAAGACACGGAAGGAGCCCGATGACCCGGGTGTTGGTGGTCGACGACGAGCCGCAGATTCTGCGTGCGCTACGGATCAACCTCAGTGTCCGCGGCTACGAGGTGACGACGGCGTCGACCGGCGCGGCGGCGCTGCGGGCGGCGGCCGAGAAGCACCCCGAGGTGGTGGTGCTCGACCTCGGCCTGCCCGACATGGACGGCATCGAGGTCCTCGCCGGGTTGCGGGGCTGGTGCACGGCTCCGGTGATCGTGCTGTCGGCGCGAACCGACTCGTCGGACAAGGTCGAGGCGCTCGACGCCGGCGCCGACGAGCGATGTCACCAAGCCGTTCGGGATGGACGAGTTCCTGGCGCGGCTGCGGGCCGCGGTGCGGCGTGGTGCGGCTGCGGCGGAGACGAGCGAACCGGTGGTGATCACCGACTCGTTCACGGTCGATCTCGCCGCGAAGAAGGTCACCCGAGATGGGGCCGAAGTGCACTTGACGCCCACCGAGTGGGGGATGCTCGAGATGCTCGTGCGGAACAAGGGCAAGCTCGTCGGGCAGAAGGAACTGCTGCGCGAGGTCTGGGTCCGGCGTACGCCACCGAGACGCACTACCTGCGGGTCTACCTCGCTCAGCTGCGCCGCAAGCTGGAGGTGGACCCGTCGAAGCCGCGGCATCTGCTGACCGAGACCGGCATGGGATATCGATTCCAGGTGTGACAACTGACGGTCGGTTCCGAATTGGCGCGCTGGACGGTCGTCCCGCATAGTCCTGGTGTGGACTCGCTCGTGGAATTGGTCACCGACGTCAATGACTTCTACTGGTACGGCGTCATCGTGCTGCTGGTCGGCCTGGGTCTGTACTTCACGGTGCGGTCCCGGTTCGTGCAGGTGCGACTGCTGCCGGACATGCTGCGGTCGGTCGTCGAGCCGGCCGAGGAGTTGCCGGACGGGACCAAGGGCATCTCGGCGTTCCGCGCGTTCTCGATCTCCGCGGCGTCGCGGGTCGGGACGGGCAACATCGCCGGGGTCGCCATCGCGATCAGCGTGGGCGGGCCGGGCGCGGTGTTCTGGATGTGGGTCATGGCGATCATCGGTGCGGCCAGCGCGTTCATCGAGTCCACGCTCGCCCAGCTCTACAAGATCCGCGACAAGGACGGCGGGTTCCGCGGCGGCCCGGCCTACTACATGCTGCACGGACTTCGCCGCCGCTGGATGGGCGTGATCTTCGCGGTCGTCATCACCGTGACGTATGGATTCGTGTTCAACGCGGTCCAGACCAATTCCATCGTCGACGCGGTGTCCACGTCCCTCGACACGGACAGCCGCGGCGTGGCGATCGCGGTGGGCGTGCTGGTCGCGGGCCTGACCGCGGCCGTGATCTTCGGCGGCGTCCGCCGGATCTCGTCGGTCTCGCAGGTCGTGGTGCCGGTGGTCGCGGGTGCGTACCTGGTACTCGCGCTGCTGGTCGTGGTGCTCAACATCACCGAGGTGCCGGGCATGGTCAGGCTGATCGTCGAGAACGCCTTCGGTGTCCGGGAGGTGGTGAGCGGCGGCTTCGCGGCGGCGTTCATGAACGGCATCCGACGCGGCCTGTTCTCGAACGAGGCCGGCATGGGGTCGTCGCCCAATGCCGGTGCGACGGCAGCCGTCTCGCATCCCGTCAAGCAAGGTCTGGTGCAGAGCCTCGGCGTCTATTTCGACACCTTGCTGGTGTGCAGCGCGACGGCGTTCGTCATCCTGCTCTCGAATCCCGAGTACGGCACCAAGGCTGGGCGTCGCTCACCCAGAACGCGCTCGCCGCGGAACTCGGCGGGTGGACCGTGCACTTCCTGACCTTCACGATCTTCTTCCTCGCGTTCACGTCGGTGATCGGCAACTACTACTACGGCGAGACCAACATCGAATTCCTCACCGAGTCGCGGAGGGTACGGACCGGCTTCCGCGCCCTGGTGGTGGTGTGCGTGTTCGCCGGCGCGATCGGGTCGGTGCCGCTCGTGTGGGCTCTTGCCGACCTCGTGATGGGCGTGATGGCGACAGTGAACCTGTTGGCGCTGCTTCCGCTCTCCGGTGTCGCCTTCCTGCTGTTCCGGCACTACAGCCGACAGCGCGCCGCGGGCCTGGATCCCACCTTCCACCGTGAGGAACTGCCCGAGATCGAGGGCATTCAGGTGTGGGAGCGTGCCACCGACTCGGGCGCGGATGGCAGGATCTCCACTCATGGCTGAACAGACTCCGAAATCCGCTCCCGCGCCGACCGAGCTGTGGGTCGAACGCACCGGAACCCGCCTCTACACCGGTCGTAGTTCGCGCGGTGCCGAGGTCCGCATCGGGTCGGAATCGGTGGAGGGCGTCTTCACCCCCGGCGAACTGCTCAAGATCGCGCTGGCCGCGTGCTCGGGCATGAGCTCGGACTTCCCGCTGTCGCGCCGGCTCGGCGACGACTACGACGCCACCATCCGCGTCTCGGGTGCCGCCGATCGGGAGAACGAGGTGTACCCGCACTTCGAGGAGACCCTCGAGCTGGACCTCAGCGAACTCGACGCCGACGCTCAGGAGCGTCTGATCACGCTCATCGAGCGTTCGATCGACAAGGTCTGCACTGTCGGACGCACCCTCAAGGCGGGCGCCAACGTGACCCTGAAGATCACGCGGGGCTAGTACGTTCGGAGCCGTCCGTGCGCCCGACGAATTTCCGGGCCCGGACGGCGTCCCAGCCCTCGCGAGCCTCGACCTCGACAGCATCCCCGCCTACGTCGCCGCCGGCGTGCGCGCCCGATACGAGAAGGCGCCGCACGGGCATATCTGTGTCGGCGGGAGTTTTTGGGCGACACAGGAATCTGGCGCGAATGTGAGTGGTGCGGCGTGCCAGTTGATATCGGATGCGGGAGAGCCTGAGCCGAGGCAGCTGTATTTCCGCGGCACCTTCGCTGACGGTAGCGAAACGATGACCGAGCACCGTCGATCGCAGCAGCTCCGAACGGGTGATTTTGCGGGTGATCTTCCGACTGATCATCCTGTGCCGTAACGGCATTGGCCGTGCCCTTCGGCAGGGTCGGGGCGCCCGAATCGCCAATCGGCGGAGCGCCTTCCTCCCTTGTGACTGTTATCGTCCGGTAAACCCAGTTTCGAAATCTCGACGAAGAATGTCAGTTCTTTCGACAGTTACGGAAGGTGGAGTGATGTGTACCAGGGTGATCTGGCCGGATGCTGCGGGAGCTGTGCTCGTCGGGCGCAATATGGATTATCACCGAGACACCGGGACGAACTTGTGGTCACTTCCCCGAGGAATCGAGCGTAACGACGGTGTCGGCGGTTCGCTCGCGTGGACCGCGAATTACGGCAGTGTCGTGGCCGGTGCGTTCGACATGATGACCGTGGACGGCATGAACGAGGCGGGACTGGCGGGCCACATCCTGTGGCTCGCGGAATCCGAGTACGGCACCCATGACAAGTCGCGGCCGGGCCTGAGTATGGCGATCTGGCTGCAGTACTTCCTGGACAACTTCTCCACGGTCGCGGACGCCGCCGCATGGATCCTCGAGTCCGAGGTGCAGGTGGTACCGCTCCGCGATCCGGCGACCGGCGAGGTGCCCGCGGTGCATCTTGCGCTCGACGACGCGACCGGCGATTCGGCGATCATCGAGTACGTCGACGGCAAGGCAACCGTCTGGCACGACCGCGAGTATCGCGTGATGACCAATTCGCCGACCTACGACAAGCAGCTCGAACTGCTCAAGGAGGTAGACGGATTCGGTGGCGACAAGCCACTGCCCGGAACCACGCTCGCAGCCGACCGGTTCGCTCGCGCCGCGTACTACGTGGGCCGGTTGCCCGAACCCAAGACCAAGGTTGAGGCGATCGCGGGAATGTTCAGCGTCATTCGCAATGCCGCGCAGCCTTTCCGTATCCCAGACCCCGACAAGCCGTATGCGTCGCAGACGATTTGGCAGACGGTCGCCGATCTGACCCACAAGCGGTTCGTCTTCGACTCGACCACGCGGCCCAACATCGTGTGGGTGGACCTCGACGAGCTGGACTTCAGCGAGGGTGCGTCGGCGGGCAGGCTCGACCTGATGGGGGACACGGCCCTCGAAGGGCGGTCTCGCCGGCAACGTCACCGGCCGCTTCGAGGAAACCGCTCCGCTGCAGTTTCTGACCCTGCCGTCCTGATCCGAAGCGGCAGGTTCGCGGCGAGGTGGTCGCCCGGGTTCGGGTGGCTACCTCGCCGGGCACCAGCGAGGGCGGCTGCCGGGGCGATCGCCGGCACGATGCCCATCGTCGGTGCGGGTCATCACTCACACGCGCTGCACGATCCCCGAGGGGTGCACATATGGATACCGCCGACCAGCAGCCTGCCGTTCGCGAAACACCGGAAAGCGCGGACGAGGTTCTCCTCCGCGCGAGCTGGTTGCCTCTGGTGCTCGTGTGTTTCACCGGTCTCGTCTCGGTGTTCAACGCGTCGGTGCTGCCGATGGCGATCAGCGGGGTGGTCGAGGGCCTGGACACCACGATCTCGAACGTGCAGTTGGCGATCGTCGCGTACGGAGTGTTCGTCGCCGCCTTCACGGTCACTGGCGGCAAGATCAGCGGAGTCCTCGGTGCCAGGAACACCCAGCTGCTCGGCCTGACCGTCTACGCGGCCGGCATGCTGATCTGTCTTCTGGCACCGGCTGTCTCGGCGCTGATCGCCGGCGAGGCCGTCGCAGGACTCGGCGGTGCCCTGCTCGTGCCCAACGCGCTGGCGATTCTCGGTCAGGCGTACTCCGGCACGCAGCGCACCGTTGCGGTGTCGATCCTCGCGGGCACCACCGGTATCGGTGCCGCGCTCGCGCTGCTGGCCGGTGGATTCCTGGTGGAGACCTGGGGCTGGCGGGCACCCTTCCTACTCCTGCTCGTCGTCATCGCGGGAACGCTCGTCATCGCGCTCCGTGTCGTCCTTCCGCGGACTTCGTTCGTCGGCACCATCGACAAGACGAGCATCGCGCTGTCGGCCGTCGGTGTGCTCCTGTTGGTCGCCGCGATCAACCAGATCGGGTCGTGGGGCTTCTCTCGCCGCCGAGTCTGCGCCGCTCAACGTGCTCGGCCTGTCACCCGTGCTGTTGTTGCTGCTGCTCGGAGTGCTTGTGCTGCATGTGTTCGCCGCGCGCCAGCATTCGCTGCTCGACGACGGCCGGACGGCGCTGCTCGATCCCGAGGTCTGGGGGTCGGGTCTCAACCGCGCCTGCCTGAGTGGGCTGGTTGCGGTGAACCTGTTGATGGCCGGCGTGAGCTACCTGCTGCCGTTGTACACGCAGATGGTGTTGGGGAAGAGCCCGATGAGCTCGGCTCTGATGCTGGTGCCGATATCCCTGGCCGCGCTGGTCTCCGCGGCTGCGACACCCGTTCTGATGAGACGCCTCGCGTGCCGGCAGTTGTTGACCGGTGCCCACGTGCTCGCGGCCGCGTCCGTGATGCTGCTGGCACTGACTATCTCGAACCAGTGGTCGGGTGGGCGGACCTCGCTCAGCGAGGTGTGCCTGGGCCTCGGTATCGGAGTCGGGTTGAGTGCCGGCAGTGCACTGCTCATGGAGACCAGCCCGCCGTCGCTGTCCGGCGAGATCGGCAGCGCTCGGGGATGGCGAACTTCCTCGGGCTCTGCGCCGGTACCGCCATTGCGGGAGCCGTTCTGATGTCGGTTCTCGCCCAGTCCGCTTCGAACCGGGTTGCTGATGACCCGGACCTGCGGTTGGACGGCAGGATCGAGGTGACCACGAGCTCGGTCAGCTTCGTCGAAAACGACGACCTGCGCGGCCGCCTCGCCGGAATGGAGTTGACCTCGGCGCAGCTCGACCGGGCGGTGGAGATCAACGTCGAATCCCGACTGGTCGCGCTGCGCGCAAGCCTCTTCGTGCTCGGGTTGGCGGTACTCCTGCCGATCGTGACGTTCCGGCATCTTCCTGCTCGTCGGGAACCGGAGGAGTGAATGGATTCGGCGGGTGTGCGCACCCAGCCGATGAATGGCCGGCATGGACGACTCCGACGCGACCGAACGCCTCACCGCCGGGTTCACGGCTACAGTGCCAGCGCCGAGGAACACCACGGAGCGGATCTGCTGCAGGGGCGAATGGGCCGTGTCGAAGACGCCCTGGGACGAGACATTTGCCAGACATGCTTGGCGAACGTTCTTGATAGCGCACATGCGTGGACCAGCTCAGTAAAACGAGCGGTGTTCCACAGCCTGGGCATCGTCCGTCGAGATGTCACCACCCGCAGCGATGTCACGGCCCTGGTGTCCACGCCCGGTTGGTAGTGACTGAGCAGATCGAACGGTGCGACGTTCGAAGTGTCGGCCTCACACATTGGCTGCATGACGAGGTCGACGGGTCAGAGACCGAAGATCCGCTCTGCGTTGGTTCTGCCGATCTTGATCTGGTCGTCGTGGCACAGCAGCGAGTTGTCGAACCAGGCCGCGCCCTCGGCCATGGACTCATACGGGTAGTCGACGGAGAACAAGACGCGGTCGATGCCGATTTCGCCGATGGCGTCGTACAAGGTGCGGGTGTGGAAATGTCCGCTGGTGGTCAGCACGAAGTTCTCGTTGAAGTACTCGCTGATCCGCCGCTTGGCCGCGCCCAGACCAACGCCCTCCCGCTGCTTGTGCAACCGGTGTTCCAGCCGGGGCAGCAGGAAGGGCAACCCCTCGCCGAGGTGGCCCAGCACGATCTGGATGTCCGGGTAGGTGTCGAAGAGCCCGGACAGCATGAGCCGCACCGCGTGCGTTGCGGTCTCGTGCCCGAACCCCCAGGCCGAACCCACCAGCGATTCGTAGCCCTGGTAGAGGCGCTGCACCGCGGGCAGCGGCTCGCGTGGATGCAGGTACACCGGGACACCGAGCTGGGCGACCTTGTCCCAGAAGGGCAGGTTCGCCGGCTCGTCCAGGTACCGGGCAGTGTCGGTGTCGCTGATGTTGGTGTAGCCGTTGATCAGGGCGCCCTTGGCACCCAGGTCCCGCACCGCTCGCTCCAGTTCCTGGGCGGCGGCCTCCGGGTCCTGGAGGGCGACGGAGGCGAAGAATGCGAACCGGCACGGGTGGGCGTCGACGAAGGCACGCCGGATGGTGTCGTTGGTCTCCCGGGCGACCTCGGTGGCCTGGTCTTTGTCCAGGATCGACTGGATGCCGGGAGCGGTGAGCGACACGATTGTCAGCCTGATCCCGTGCTCGTTCATCAGGCGGACGCGTTCCTCGACATCCATGAGTTTCGCCTTGACGTCGGCCATGTACGTGGGGCCGTTGCGTGCGGCCTCACCGCCCTCGTCCCAGAGACTGTTGTTCAGCTCCGTGTTCAAGTGCTCTTCCAGTGCGATCTTGTCGTCCACACCGACCCGCTTTCCTCGCGCGCGCCGAGCGCTGTCCCGTCCCCGCGTCCTGGCGGTTGACCTCGGCGCCCAGCAGAGGTGCGGCCGCACCCACGCGCCACCGATCGGCAGTGTGGTGGTGAACAGGCCACTTACGTCCGAAGCGTACTCGGGCCCAGTGGATTCGGTTAGGAAGACAAGGATTTCATCAGCGTGTGCCGAATCGTCATCAGCTTCCCCTATCTCTCGTTCTCGCAAGGCAGATACTCATGTGAGGCAGTCCCGAAGATGCCCCGCGACCGATTCCGATGTTGGGGCTGTTTGGCTTTCGTTCGGGAGGAATGCTCCGGCTCCGGCTTCGGATCGGTGCCGGCAGGCGCTGGACGCGGCCGGGAAGGCAGGGCACGATGAGCTGTGCGATGCGGTTCGGCCGCGGACACGTTCGGCGGCCGGATCATCCCGTATGAGAACGAAGCCGGCTGCGCGAGAGCTTGATTCGCCGAGCATCTGAAGCTCTCGGGTCCGGCGGCCGGCCGAGGGAGTGGGGCGAGGGCTGTGGAGTTCATCTTCGATGACGAAGCGTTCAAGTTCGAGACGTTGCGTGCGGCTGGATTCGCGGGTGATGCGGGGGCGGACATCGGCGAGGTAGTCGTAACGGCGGCACAGATTCCCGAGGGCGACGAGGACGCCTGGACGGCGGCGTGGAGGGCGATTGCTGACCGCACTGCGCGGCGGGGGAGGTGTCACTCGAGGTCGGCGACATCGTCAGCGCACGGGAGGCGTTCTTGCGTGCGTCCAGCTACTACCGGTCGGCCGAGTTCTATCGACGCAAGGATCCGTCAAATGATCCTCAGGTACTGGAGTTGTCCGGGTTGTCCCGGACTACCTCGTCAAAGCTGGTGGCTTGCTGGACGGTCCGTTCGAAGAGGTGTCCATCCGGTATCCGGACGGTGAGATGCCAGGCTATCTGTTCCTCGTCGACGACAGTGGGAAACCTCGCCCTACCGTCATTTACACGAACGGTTTCGACTCCACTCGCGAGGAGGGCTACTTCGTTGTCGGGGCGGCGGCGCTGCGCCGGGGTACAGACTTTCTGGCGTATGACGGCCCGGGCCAAGGATGGATGATTCGGGAGAAGAAGGTGCCGTACCGGGCGGACTGGGAAACGTCCTGGGCCCTGTTGTCGACTACGCGCTGACCGTGCCGGAGATCGACAGCGCCAAGATCGTGCATTTCGGTTACAGCCTCGGTGGCTACCTCGTGGCGCGGTATGCCGCCCACGACGATCGGTCGGCAGCGGTCGTGTGTAACGACGGCATGATCACGTTCTACGCGTCCTACCCTCCGATTCCTGCCTTCGTTCTGCGCCTCATCGAGGAGGAGCGAGACGACGAGGCCATGCCGATCCTCGAGATCCTGATGAAGAGCGATACCAATGCCCGGTGGGGATTGCAGAACGGCGTGTGGGTGTATGGGGTGGAGACCGTCGCCGACTACGTTCGCAAAACCGCCGATTACACACTGACGGCCGAGGACATTCGGCGGATACAGACACCGACGCTCATCCTCGAAGGCGAGGACGACAAGGTGTTCCAGGGTCAGGCCGCGAGGCTGGCTGCACAGATGCAGGCGCCCCACGAACACGTCGTGATGCGCAATTCGGACGGCGCCGGGCAACACTGCCACGAAGGTGCGATGTATCAACTCCACCAAACAGTGTTCAACTTCCTCGCGAAGACCCTGCGATAGGGCGTCGGAGAGTCTTCACCGAGAGGCGAAAAACATTCGTCCCGTAGCTGTTCCGAGCGATGACCGGTTGGCAAGGTCGATCCCGGCACGCGACAGCATCAGCAGGTGCGAGAGTCGCTCCGCTCCCAATCCGCGAGTCGCCCGACGGGCAGGTCTCGGCCGGGTGCCCAGCCGTTCAGAGCCGCCGCGAGCCCGGCCGCGTCTCCGAAGGCCTTGGAGGTTCCGGAGGCAGTGTGGGGACGGACCGCTCCGGCGGCGTCGCCGATCAACGCGGTGTGGTCGGCGACCATCCGATGAGGACGGAGATCGAACACAGGTTGCATGAAGACCTGGGAGCGCTCGACGAGCTGCGCGAATTGCGGTGGAAGCGATGCGTCTGCGGTGGCGGCAAGCTCCGCGGCGGTTTCCGGCAGCATCTCGCCGGGCGGTAGGAAGGTCGTGTACGACTTCCCGGATCGGCTCTCGAGAAGTCTCGGTAGAGCGTGCTCGGGGACGTTCGTGTACCACACCCAGTTGACGCGTCTGGAGCCCTCCGTCAGTTGGCCCTCGGGGCCAGGAACCAGGTAGCACAGCATCTGTAGGCCGTCCGATCCGAAGAACGTGAACCGGCCCGTCAGCAGCTCCAGCAGATCGCCGGGCAGAGCGGATTCGTGCTCCAGCCCCGCCAGGCCACGTAGCCCGCGTACGAGGGGGCCGCGGCGTGATCGAGCAGTTGGCGAGTCGCCGAGTTGATTCCGTCGGCGCCCACGAGGAAGTGGCCCTGCGCTGTGTGCCCGTCGGCGAACTCGGCTGTGATCTCGTCGGCCTCGACTCGGACCCGCTTCAGGGCGCTGTCCAAGCGGTAGCAGACCCCGGCAACGGGCTCCCGCAGCGTCCGGTACAGCGTGTCCCACGCGGTCATCAGCTGGGGGGCCTCGTACCGCTCGGCCCTGCCGTCGAGGCGGAGCCGTTGGCGCTCCCGTAGCTCGACACTGACTGCCCGCGCCGACGTGCCGAGACCGACGAGCAGCGCCTCCACCTCGGGCTGCATGACGATTCCGGCGCCGCGCGCCTCCATCCTGCCTGCGGAGCGCTCGTAGACGGCGATCTCGGCGCCGACACCTCGCAGCTCGTGGGCCGCTGCGAGACCCCCGACAGAGCCCCCGACGATAACTGCTCTGAACGCCTTGCTCGGTTGCATCAGATGTCTTCCTGTCGTCGGCCTCGGTTGCGCAGCCCCTCCATGCTCGCCTTGTTGCGCGCGGTCGCACACCGAAACCGGGAGGAAAGCCGTGCAGTGACACCGCCCACCAGTCGAAACCGACTCGCCACAACATGATTCGCCTCACAAACGCGACGAATCGGGCGGGGATCCGGGTTTTCGGCGGTTCGCCGCCCGTCCGATAATGGGCGGCATGGACGACACCGACGCGACCGAACGCCTCACGGCCTGGGTTCACGGCTATGTCCAGGGTGTCGGCTTCCGCTGGTGGACCCGGGCTCGGGCGCTGGAACTCGGGTTGGTCGGTCACGCCACCAACCACGCGGACGGCCGGGTGCTCGTCATCGCGGAGGGGCCGCGCGACGCGCTGGAACGACTCCTGGGTTTGCTGCGGTCCGGGCAGACACCCGGGAGTGTGACCCTCGTCGTCGAGCACTTCGGTGCGGCGCGCGGGGGCCTTTCCGGATTCGTCGAGCGTTGATCCGCCGGTAAAGTCCACCGTCATGTACCTGAAGAGTCTGACGTTGAAGGGTTTCAAATCCTTCGCGTCCGCGACGACTCTGCGGTTCGAGCCCGGGATCACCTGCGTCGTCGGCCCCAACGGGTCGGGCAAGTCGAACGTCGTCGACGCGCTCACCTGGGTGATGGGGGAGCAGGGCGCCAAGGCGTTGCGCGGCGGCAAGATGCAGGACGTCATCTTCGCCGGCACCGCGGGCCGGCCGCCGCTCGGGCGTGCCGAGGTCACGCTCACGATCGATAACTCCGACGGTGCCCTGCCGATCGATTACTCCGAGGTCTCGATCACCCGCCGCATGTTCCGCGACGGCGCCGGCGAGTACGAGATCAACGGCAACTCGTGCCGCCTGATGGATGTGCAGGAACTGCTCAGCGACTCCGGCATCGGCCGCGAGATGCACGTCATCGTGGGGCAGGGGCAGCTGGCCGCGATCCTCGAATCGCGACCCGAGGAACGGCGTGCGTTCATCGAGGAGGCCGCCGGCGTCCTCAAGCACCGCCGACGCAAGGAGAAGGCCGTCCGCAAGCTGGACGCGATGCAGGCCAACCTCGCCCGGCTCACCGACCTCACCGCCGAACTGCGCCGGCAGCTCAAGCCGCTCGGCCGGCAGGCCGAGGTCGCCCGCCGCGCGCAGACCGTGCAGGCCGACCTGCGGGACGCGCGGCTGCGTCTGGCCGCCGACGACCTCGTCACTCGCCGCGCCGAGCTCGCGAACCAGACGCACGACGAGAAGCTCGCCCGCCAGCAGCAGGAGACCGTGCAGGCTGCCCTCGACGCGGCCGCCGGCGAGCTCGGCGGGCACGAACAGGCGCTGGCCCGGCTCGCCCCGCAGGCCGAGGCCGCCGGGCAGACGTGGTTCCAGCTGTCGGCGCTCGCCGAACGCGTGAGCGCGACCATCCGCATCGCGCAGGAACGCGCGCGGCACCTCGAGGCCGAGCCGGTGGCCGGACGCGGTCAGGACCCGGACGAGATGGAGGCCCGGGCCGAGCGGATCGCGCAGGAGGAGGCCGAACTCGTCGCGGCCGTCGAGGTGGCCCGCGCGACGCTCGAGGCCGCGCGTGAACAGCTCGCCGACCGCGAGGAGGCAGCAGCCGAGGCCGAGCGGGCCCACCTGGCCGCGGTCCGCGCGGTCGCGGACCGGCGGGAGGGGCTGGCGCGGCTCGCCGGGCAGGTGGAGACGTTGCGAACTCGCGCCGAATCCGTGGACGCCGAGGTGTCGCGTCTGGACGGCGCGATCGACGAGGCCCGGCAGCGCGGGGATGTGGCGCAGGCGGAGTTCGAGGCCGTCGAGGCGACGGTCGACGACCTCGACGCCGGCGAGGTCGGGCTGGACGGCCAGCACGAGCGGGCCGTCGCCGCACTGGAACTTGTCACCGAACGGGTCGCGGAACTGCGGACCGCCGAGCGCGACGCCGGGCAGGAGGTCGCATCGCTGCGGGCCCGCATCGACGCGCTCTCGATCGGGCTCGAGCGCAAGGACGGCGGTGCGTGGCTGCTCGAGCACCACGGCGACCGCGGGTTGGCCGGTCCGGTGGCCGAGTTGCTGCGCGTCGAGCCCGGCTTCGAGGCCGCCGTCGCCGCCGTGCTCGGGCCCGCGGCCGACGCGATCGCCGCCGAGTCCGCGGACGCTGCCACGACCGCCGTCCGGGCGCTCAAGGACGGCGACGGTGGGCGGGCGTCCCTCCTGTTCGGTGTCGAAAAACCCACGCCGGCAACGCGATCCGATCTGCCCGGCGGGGCGCGCTGGCTCGTCGACGTCGTCGACTGCCCGGACACCGTGCGCGCTGGAGTGGTGGCGTTGCTCGGAGGCGTCGCCGTGGTCGACTCGCTGGCCGCCGGCGTGGCGCTGGTGGCCGCGGTGTCGGGTGTCGGCGCCGTCACCCGCGACGGCGACCTCGTCGGCCCCGGCTGGATCACCGGCGGCTCCGACCGTCGGCCGAGCACGCTCGAGGTGCAGGCCGCGATCGACGCGTCGGTGACGGCGCTCGCCGAGGCCGAGCGTCGGGCGGAGGAACTGTCGGCGGCGCTCGCCGGCGCCGTCGCCGAGCAGGGCGACCGCGCCGAGGTGGCCGAGCAGACCCTCGCCGCGCTCCACGAATCCGACGCGACCATGGCGGCGGTCTACGAGCAGTTGGGGCGGCTGGGGCACGTCGTGCGCGGCGCGCGAGCCGAGTCCGAGCGGCTCGTCGCGCAGCGCGCCGAGGCCGAGGGCGGTCGGGGGAGCCCTGGCGTCGCTCGCGGAACTCGAGGAGCGGTTGCGTCGCGCCGAGGAGGAGCAGCCCGGCGGTGACTCGTCGGATATCGCACCTGGCGACACGACCGACGTGGAGCGGGAGATGGCGGCCGCGGCGCTTGCGGAGGTGCGTGCCGTCGAAGTCGAGGCCCGGCTCGCGGTCCGGACCGCCGAGGAGCGTGCGGAATCCGTTCGCGGCAAGGCGGATTCGCTGCGCCGGGCGGCGCAGGCCGAGCGGGAGGCGCGGGCCCGTGCGGAGCGGGTGCTGCGGGCGCGGCAGGAGGCGGCGGCCGTCGCGGCCGCGGTGGCCGAGGCCGGCGGGCGGGTGGCCGCGCGACTCGAACACGTCGTCACGGCGGCGGCGGCGCACCGCGACGAGCTGACCAGGCTGCGGACGACGCACGCCGAGCAGATCGAGACGTTCAAGGAACAGGTCCGACAGTTCACCGCGCAGATGTCCGCGCTCACCGATGCGGTACATCGCGACGAGGTGGCCCGCGCGCAGGCCGCACTGCGGATCGAGCAGCTCGAGGAGACGATCCTCGAGCAGTACGCGATCGCGCCCGACGACCTGGTCGCCGAATACGGCCGGATGTCCCGCTGCCGCCGTCGGAGCTGGGGATCGCCGAGTACGAGCAGGCGCGCGAGCGCGGCGAGCAGGTGGTGGCGCCCACGCCGCAGCCGTACGACCGCGCGACCCAGGAACGTCGGGCCAAGCGCGCCGAGAAGGACCTGGCGACGCTCGGCAAGGTCAACCCGCTCGCGCTGGAGGAGTTCGCGGCGCTCGAGGAGCGGTACAACTTCCTGTCCACCCAGCTCGAGGACGTCAAGAACGCGCGCAAGGACCTGCTCGGGGTGGTCGCCGACGTCGACGCCCGCATCCTGCAGTTGTTCACCGACGCCTACGCCGACGTCGAGCGGGAGTTCGTCGAGGTGTTCGCGACGCTGTTCCCGGCGGCGAGGGCCGACTGGTCCTCACCGACCCGTCGGACATGCTCGCCACCGGCATCGACGTCGAAGCCCGGCCGCCCGGCAAGAAGGTCAAGCGGCTGTCGCTGCTGTCTGGTGGCGAGAAGTCGCTCACCGCGGTCGCGATGCTGGTCGCGATCTTCCGGGCGCGGCCGTCGCCGTTCTACGTCATGGACGAGGTGGAGGCCGCACTCGACGACACCAACCTGCGGCGACTGATCGGTCTGTTCGAGCAGCTGCGGGAGAAGTCGCAGCTGATCGTGATCACGCATCAGAAGCCGACGATGGAGGTCGCCGACGCGCTCTACGGCGTCAGCATGCGCGGCGACGGCATCACCACCGTCATCTCGCAGCGACTGCGCGGTCATGACCTGGTCGCCGGGTAACCCGGGACCGTCACCCACGTGCGTGCACCCCGCACGTCCACACCCGAACAACATGGGAGAACCGATGAACGCCCACAACTTCCCCGTCCAGACCGCCGATGGGGCCACCGAGGACCTGAGCGCCAACAAGGGCAACCTGCTGCTGATCGTCAACGTGGCGAGCAAGTGCGGACTCACCCCGCAGTACGAGGGACTCGAGGCGCTCTACCAGGCCAACAAGGACCGCGGACTGCAGATCGTGGGCTTCCCGTGCAACCAGTTCGGCGACCAGGAGCCCGGTGACGACGCCGAGATCCAGCAGTTCTGCAGCGTCAACTACAACGTCACATTCCCGGTGTACGCCAAGATCGAGGTCAACGGCGACGGTGCCCACCCGCTGTACCAGTACCTGCGCGCCGCTGCCCCTGGCGACTTCGGCCCCGATCACGGCTTCCTCTTCGAGCACGTCAGCAAGACCAGCCCCGAGGCGATCGGCACCGACGCAGTGAAGTGGAACTTCACGAAGTTCCTCGTCGACCGCGACGGCGAGGTGATCCGCCGCTTCGAACCGACCGTCACCCCCGAGCAGATCGCCGAGGAGATCGCCGAACTGCTGTAGCTCGTGCGACGTGGCATCCGAGGAGCGATCCTCGGATGCCACGCCCGCCGGTATCGCCCGGAAGCGTCACACCCTCCGGCAGCCTGACAGGATGTTCGGGGTGACTACCGGAGCCTGGATAGCAATAGCGGCCGTACTGGCCGTCCTGATCGTTGCGCTCGTCGTCGGCCTGATCGTGGCGCGCCGCCGCCGCATCAGCCTCACCGCGGCGCCGAGAAGCCCGAGCTGACGGAGCAGCCGAAGGACCGTTCCGGCGGTTATCAAGCCGGTGGCGGATTCAACTTCAGCCAGGGGCCGACGGCCACCGCGCCGCCCAAGGTGCCCCCGGCCGCCCCCAAGACGCCGTCGGCCCCGCCCGTGCCGCCGGTCGCGCCCCCGGTTCCGCCGGCCGCGCCCGAGCCCGCCCCCGAGGCTGAGCCGACGGTGGCTCCCGAGCCGCTTGTCGAGGAGCCGAAGCCGGTCGCCCCGCCGGAAGCGCCCGCTGCGGAGCCCGCGGCGCCCGTTGCCGAGCCCGAGGCACCCGTCGCGCCGGCCGAGCCCACCGTCGCGCCCGAGCCGGTCGAGCCCACGGTTGTTCCCGAGCCGGTCGTCGAGGAACCGGCGGCTGTCGAACCCCAGGCTCCCGTCGCGGAACCTGAAGCTCCCGTTGCCGAGCCGGAACCGGTCGCCCCGGCGGAACCCGTTGCGGAGCCCGCTGCCCGGCCGAGCCGGAGGCGACGCCCGCCCCGGTCATCGAGGAGATCGCGCCCACCGAGGGCCGACTGGATCGTCTGCGCGGTCGGTTGTCGCGGTCTCAGAACGCCGTCGGCAAGAGCCTGCTGGGCCTGCTCGGCGGCGGCGACCTCGACGAGGATTCGTGGGAAGAGGTCGAGGACACGCTGCTGATCGCCGACCTCGGCACGGCGACCACCATCAAGGTCGTCGAGCGTCTGCGCTCCGAGATGGCCTCGCGCGGTGTGCGCACCGAGGCCGAGGCACGCGCGCTGCTGCGCGAGGTCCTCATCGACGAGCTGCACCCCGAGATGGATCGCTCCATCCACGCGCTGCCGCACGGCGACCATCCGGCCGTGCTGCTGGTCGTCGGCGTCAACGGCACCGGCAAGACCACTACGACGGGCAAGCTCGCTCGTGTCCTCGTCGCCGACGGCCGACGGGTCCTGCTCGGCGCCGCCGACACGTTCCGTGCCGCCGCGGCCGACCAGCTGCAGACGTGGGCCGAGCGTGTGGGCGCCGAGGTGGTCCGCGGACCCGAGGGCGGCGACCCGGCCGCGATCGCGTTCGACTCGGTCGCCAAGGGCATCGAGGACGGCGTCGACGTCGTGGTCATCGACACCGCCGGACGTCTCCGCACGCCAAGACCGGCCTGATGGACGAGCTCGGCAAGGTCAAGCGCGTGGTCGAGAAGAAGGCCGCCGTCGACGACGTCCTGCTGGTCCTCGACGCCACCGTCGGACAGAACGGCCTCATGCAGGCCCGTGTGTTCGCCGAGGTCGTCAACATCACCGGCGTCGCGCTCACCAAGCTCGACGGCACCGCCAAGGGCGGCATCGTCTTCCAGGTCCAGAACGAGCTCGGCGTGCCGGTCAAGCTCGTCGGCCTCGGCGAGGGCGCCGACGACCTGGCCCCCTTCGAGCCGGAGGCATTCGTCGACGCGCTGCTCGGCTGACGAATCCGCTTCAGACGCCGCTGCCCGGTCCCGTGTTTCGGGGCCGGGCAGCGGCGTTCGTGATCGGGCGGGTCTTGATCCCGCACCTGGAAGGCGAACGATGAACATGAACGGTCCAGTGAATCGAACCACCAGCGCGAAGAAGGTTCATCATGACCACCCAATCGACGAAAACGATCTTCATTACCGGCGCTTCATCCGGCCTTGGTAACGCCACGACGAAACTGTTCGCCTCTCGGGGATGGCGCGTGTTGGCCACCATGAGGCGGCCCGAAGCGGAGACCGAACTGGCCGGCCTGACGGGCGTCGAGTTGCTTCCGCTCGACGTGACCGATCCGCCCCAGATCGAGTCCACCGTGGCCCGGGCGGTCGCGGCCGGTCCGGTGGATGTCGTCTTCAACAATGCCGGCTACGGAATCTCCGGCCCGCTCGAAGGGTTGTCCGACGAGCAAATCGAGCGCAGCGTCCAGACCAACCTCATGGGCCCCATCCGGGTCACCAAGGCCTTCATCCCGCACTTCCGGCAGAACGGGGGAGGGCTGTTCATCAACACCACGTCCATAGGCGGCCTCATCACGGTGCCGCTCAACGCGATATATCACGCCACGAAGTGGGGTCTGGAAGGTTGGAGTGAGTCCATGGCCTTCGAGCTCGGCCAGGTCGGCATCGGGATGAAGATCCTTCGAGCCCGGTGGAATGAAGACCGACTTCTTCTCCCGCTCGATCGACGTAGGCAACCACCCCGCCTACGGCGATCTACTGGACCGGGTGATGGGCGTGACAACCGACGAGCACCGGATGGAGCAGTACTCCGATCCGGAACAGGTGGCCGAAGTCGTCTATCAGGCCGCGACCGATGGCACCGATCAGCTGCGCTACTTGGCCGGGGCCGACGCCAAAGCCGCGTACGAAGCCCGACTCCGCCTCGGCGAAGAGCAATTCCGCAAAGCCGCCGCCCAACAGTTCCTGGGCACCAGCTGACATCTCCGTGGATCTTCCCCGTCCGTGTGGGGAGTATGGGCATTCGATCAGATCATTTGTGTGCCGAGCACGGCATTTCGCCCTCATCGCACGCCTGATTCGAGCGATGAAACTCAACCGCAACACGACCCGCCGATCCGTTCACCTATCGGAAACTCTGCGAAACCACGAATGAAACACCACATGAGCACTCTTTCTTTTCAGTACGACAACACTGACGAGGAGGCTCACCGTGGACTTTCCCACTATCGGAGCCCCGGACGCCGGGGACACCGCATGGATGCTGACAAGCGCCGCGCTGGTGCTCCTGATGACACCGGGCGTCGCGTTCTTCTACGGCGGCATGGTCCGCGCGAAGAGCGTGCTGAACATGATCATGATGAGCGTCGGCGCGATGGGTGTCGTCGGCATTCTCTGGGTGCTGTTCGGCTACTCGATGGCTTTCGGTAACGACAAGGGCGGAGTCGTCGGGGATCCGACCGAGTTCTTCGGACTCAAGGGCTTGTTCGGCGGTCAATATCTCGCCGACGCACATACGGGCGCGGAAGTGGCCATCCCGTTGGTCGGCACCATCCCGGCCCTCGTGTTCGTCGCCTTCCAGGCGATGTTCGCGATCATCACAGTCGCCCTCATCTCGGGCGCGGTGGCCGATCGCATGAAGTTCGGGGCCTGGCTGCTGTTCGCCGGCCTGTGGGCGACGATTGTCTACTTCCCGGTCGCGCACTGGGTGTTCTCGTTCGACGGAGTGACCGCCGAGACCGGCGGCTGGATCGCCAACAAGCTGAAGGTCATCGACTTCGCCGGCGGCACCGCGGTGCACATCAACGCCGGTGTCGCGGGCCTGGTCCTGGCTCTGATGCTCGGCAAGCGTCGCGGCTGGCCCAAGACGCCGTTCCGGCCGCACAACCTGCCGTTCGTGATGCTCGGCGCCGCGTTGCTGTGGTTCGGCTGGTTCGGGTTCAACGCGGGCTCCGCGCTCGGCGCGAACGGGGTCGCCGGCGCCGCCTTCGTCGCCACCGTCGTCGCCACCTGCGCCGCGATGCTCGCGTGGCTGCTGGTGGAGAAACTCCGCGACGGTCACGCCACCACCCTCGGCGGCGCGTCCGGCATCGTCGCGGGCCTGGTCGCCATCACCCCGGCCTGCTCGTCGGTCGACGTCATCGGCGCGATCGTCGTCGGTGTCGCCGCCGGTGCGCTCTGCGCCCTCGCGGTCGGCCTCAAGTACCGCTTCGGTTACGACGACTCGCTCGACGTGGTCGGTGTCCATCTGGTCGGCGGTCTCGTCGGCACGCTGCTGGTCGGCGTGGTCGCAACCGATGCCGCACCGGCCGGTGTGAACGGGCTGTTCTACGGCGGTGGATTCGACCAGTTGTGGCGTCAGGCGGTCGGCGCGGGTGCCGTACTCGTCTACTCCTTCATCGCAACGGGCGTCATCGCGCTTATCGTGAAGGTCACGATCGGACTGCGGGTTCGCGCAGAGGCGGAGGCTCGCGGTGTGGACGAGAGCGAACACGCCGAGAGCGCTTACGACTTCGTCGCGCTCGCCGGAAGCCCGGTCCAGGGACGCACGCCGGCGCCCATCACCGTTGCTGCCAGGGAGGCATAGGACATGAAGCTGATCACCGCAATCGTCAAGCCGTTCACTCTCGAGGACGTCAAGACCGGACTCGAACAGGCCGGCGTACTCGGCATGACGGTCAGCGAGGTCCAGGGGTACGGACGGCAGAAGGGCCACACCGAGGTGTACCGCGGTGCGGAGTACTCGGTCGACTTCGTGCCGAAGGTGCGCGTCGAGGTGGTCGTCGAGGACTCCACCGTCGACAAGGTCGTCGAGGTCATCGTGGAGGCCGCCCGCACCGGCAAGATCGGTGACGGAAAGGTTTGGGTCACACCGGTCGAATCGGTTGTCAGGGTTCGAACCGGGGAAGAGGTGGGGATGCGATCTGACCCCCAGGGGTCCGGATTCGACGGCCCCGATCCCGTCGCCGTCACGGCGACGGGATCGGGGCCGTCCGGGTCTCACGGACCCGAGACGACCCATCCGGACGACGCGGGCGATCTCGCGCGGGCCCGCGAACAGTTGCTCGCGGGCGGCACCCGGCAGCACCGCCTCGACGCCCCGTCGCTCCGGCACGCTTTGGTCGATCTGCACGAATTCTGGCTCACTACAAAGGGAAACGAACTCGGCATCCGGCCGATTCCGGTTTCGCGATCGTCGCGGTCGGCGGACTCGGCCGACGCGAGATGATGCCGTACTCCGACCTCGATCTGATCCTGCTCCACGACGACGTCGACCCGGCGCTCGTCGCCAAGGTCGCAGATCAGCTGTGGTACCCGTTGTGGGACGCGCACATCAAGCTCGACCACAGTGTGCGGACCGTGCCGCAGGCACTCCAGGTGGCGGCGACCGACCTCACCGCGACCCTCGGCATGCTCGAGGCCCGCCACATCGTCGGCGACGTCGAGCTCAGTCACCTGCTGATCGGCGGCGTGCGCCGGCAGTGGCGCACCGGAATCCGTTCGCGCTTCGACGAACTCGTCGAGCAGGCGCAGTCACGTTGGACGCGCAGCGGTCAGATCGCGCACCGCGCCGAACCGGACATCAAGAACGGCCGCGGCGGCCTGCGCGACGTCCAACTTCTCAACGCGCTGTCCATCGCGCAGCTCACCGACGGGATGCCCGGCCTCGGACCGGACACGCCGGGCGGTGGCCTGGCGCTCGCGCACCGTAGGTTGCTCGACGTCCGCACCGAACTGCACCGGGTCGCGGGTCGCTCCCGCGACCAGTTGCGCGCCCAGGACGCCGACGAGATCGGTGCCGCGCTGCGGATCGGCGACCGGTTCGACCTGGCCCGCACGCTCAGCGACTGCGCCCGGACGATCGGCTACTCGGTCGACGTGGGACTGCGGACCGCGAACAATTCGCTGCCGCGGCGGGGACTGTCGAAGCTGCGCCGGGTGCCGATGCGCCGGCCGATCGACGAGGGGGTCGTCGAGCAGTCGGGCGAACTCGTGCTGGCGCGCGACGCGCGCCCGAAGCGGGACCCGGGGCTGGTGGTGAGGGTCGCGGCCGCATCCGCCGCAAGCAGGTTGCCGATCTCGGCGTCGACGCTGGGCCGGCTGTCCGACAGCGCCCCCGAGCTGCGGGAACCGTGGCCCAAGGGTGCACTGAGCGATTTCCTGGTGCTGCTGGGCTCCGGTCACCGCGCGGTGCCGACGATCGAGGCCCTCGACCGCACTGGTCTGTGGGGGCGGCTGCTGCCCGAATGGGGTGCCGTGCGGGACCTGCCGCCGCGCGACGCGGTGCACACGTGGACGGTCGACCGGCACCTCGTCGAGACGGTGGCGCAGGCCGGGGCCCTGACGACCCGTGTCGCGCGGCCCGACCTGTTGATGCTGGGTGCGCTCCTGCACGACATCGGCAAGGGTCGCGGCGGCGACCACAGCGAGGTCGGCGCCGAGCTGGCCTCGCAGATCGGGGCGCGGCTGGGGTTGTGGCCGTCCGACACCGTGTTGCTGACCGGGATGGTGCGCCACCACCTGCTGCTGCAGCAGACGGCGACTCGACGCGACCTCGACGACCCCACGACCGTGCAGATGGTGGTGGACAAGCTCGGTGGCGACCCGGCGCTGCTCGAACTGCTGCACGTGCTCGCCGAGGCGGACTCGCTTGCGACCGGGCCGGGAGTGTGGGGCGACTGGAAGTCGTCGCTCATCGGCGAGCTGGTGCGTCGCTGCCGGCTCGCGATGGCGGGGGAGCCGTTGCCGGTGCCCGACCCCGTCGACCCCGAACTCGCCGAACTCGCGGCCGAGGGCGGCGTGCACGTCGCCCTCGTTCCGGGAGGCTCCGCGCACACCTACGTCGTGACGGTCGTCGCGCCCGACACGCCCGGTCTGCTGTCGCACCAGGCGGGGGTGCTGGCGCTGAACTCGCTGCGGGTGCTGTCGGCGTCGCTCGGCCACCACGGCGACTCGGCGATCAACTCGTTCGTCGTGGCCCCGAGGTTCGGCGCCCCGCCCCAGGCCGGGCTGCTGCGTCAGGAACTCATCCGGGCCGTCGCGGGCGAGATCGACGTCCTCGACCAGCTCGACACGAAGGAACGGGAGACACGCGAGAACCAGGCCCTCGCGGACCGCACGGCGGCGGCCGTGCCCGTCCAGTACGCGCAGGCGCCGCCGCGGGTGATCTGGTTCGACGCCGACAGCGGTGCCGCCGAACCGGGCAAGGCGATCGTGGAGGTGCGTGCCGAGGACCGGCTGGGCCTGCTCAGCCGACTCGCTCGGGTCTTCGAGCGGCACGGCGCGGACGTGCGCTGGGCGAAGGTCGAGCGCGCTCGGCTCGTCGGTGGTGGACGCGTTCTGCATCCAGCTGGCCGACGCCGACACCCGCGCACACCGCGTACGGCTCGAACGCGCGATCCTGGCCGTCGTGCCGGCGCCGGAGCCGAAGAAGAGGAGGACTCCTCGGCCGAGTCGACCGCCTGACGGCCGGTGCGTTCGTCATTCCGGCCAGGGTTGCCGCGCGGTATCGCCCGATCGAACGGTTACCCTGGTCGGAGAATGTTCACGGCCCGCTACCAGGCCAGCACAGAGCTCAGGAGCGCGCTCGGTGTTCGAATCCCTTTCCGACAGGTTGACCGGAGCCCTCAAGGATCTGCGTGGCAAGGGTCGACTCTCCGGAGCCGACATCGACGCCACGTGCCGCGAGATCCGTCTCGCGCTCCTCGAGGCCGACGTTGCGCTGCCCGTCGTCCGCACCTTCATCGCGAAGATCAAGGAGCGTGCGAAGGGTGCCGAGGTCTCGGCCGCGCTCAACCCGGCGCAGCAGGTCGTCAAGATCGTCAACGAGGAGCTCGTCGGCATCCTCGGTGGTGAGACGCGCCGCCTGCAGTTCGCCAAGACCCCGCCGACCGTGATCATGCTCGCCGGTCTGCAGGGTTCGGGTAAGACCACCCTCGCCGGCAAGCTCGCCAAGTGGCTGAAGGACCGGGGCACACCCCGCTGCTCGTCGCGTGTGACCTCCAGCGCCCGGCGCCGTCAGTCAGCTGCAGATCGTCGGTGAGCGTGCCGGCGCCGCCGTGTTCGCGCCGCACCCGGGCACGTCCATCGGCGGTGGCGAGAACCCGCTCGGGATCTCGGCCGCCGACCCGGTCGCCGTCGCGCGCGCCGGTGTCGACGAGGCCCGCACCAAGCAGTACGACGTGGTCATCGTCGACACCGCCGGCCGTCTCGGCATCGACGAGGAGCTGATGGCGCAGGCCGCGGGCATCCGCGACGCCGTCCAGCCCGACGAGACGATCTTCGTGCTCGACGCGATGATCGGTCAGGACGCGGTCCACGCCGCGGAGGCGTTCAAGTCGGGTGTCGGCTTCACCGGTGTCGTGCTCACCAAGCTCGACGGCGACGCCCGCGGTGGTGCCGCGCTCAGCGTCCGCGAGATCACCGGCGAGCCGATCCTGTTCGCGTCCACCGGTGAGAAGCTCGAAGACTTCGATGTCTTCCACCCCGACCGCATGTCCAGCCGCATCCTCGGCATGGGCGACGTGCTCACGCTCATCGAGCAGGCCGAGCAGGTGTTCGACGCCCAGCAGGCCGAGGCCACCGCGGCGAAGATCGGTTCCGGCGAGCTGACCCTCGAGGACTTCCTCGAGCAGATGATGGCCGTGCGCAAGATGGGCCCGATCGGCAACCTGCTCGGCATGCTGCCGGGCGCCGGTCAGATGAAGGACGCGCTCGCCAACGTCGACGAGAAGCAGCTCGACCGCATCCAGGCGATCATCCGCGGCATGACGCCGGCGGAGCGCGAGAACCCGAAGATCATCAACGCGTCGCGCCGCCTGCGCATCGCGAACGGCTCGGGCGTCAAGGTGTCCGACGTCAACCAGCTCGTCGACCGCTTCTTCGAAGCCCGCAAGATGATGGCCGCGATGGCCGGCCGCATGGGCATGCCGGGCGCGCGCAAGCAGCTGCGCAGCAAGAAGGGCAAGAAGGGCAAGAAGGGCGGCAAGGGCCCGACGCAGCCGAAGATCAAGGGCGGCTTCCCCGGTGGCATGCCCGGCGGTTTCCCCGGGATGCCCGGCGGCATGCCCGCGGGCTTCCCGGACCTGTCGAGCATGCCGAAGGGCCTCGACCAGCTGCCTCCGGGACTCGAGGGCATCGACCTGTCGCAGCTCAAGCTCCCCAAGAAGTAGGTCGGCGTGACGGCCTTCCACCTGCGGGGCACCGGTCTGCCCGACGAGCAGCCGTTCGAGCTGTGGATCGCGGACGGGAAGATCGCCGACGGGCCGGTGCCCGGTGCGCAGACGCTGTGCACCGAGGGCTGGATCCTGCCCGGTCTGGTCGACGCGCACTGCCACGTCGGGATCCGCTACGGCGGCGGCGCCGAGGACCTCGACGGCGCGCTCGCGCAGGCCCGCACCGAGCGTGACGCCGGCGTCCTGCTGATCCGCGACGCCGGGTCCCCGGTCGACACCCGCTCGCTCGACGACGTCGCGGGCCTGCCGCGGATCATCCGCGCCGGCCGGCACATCGCCGCCCCCAAGCGCTACATCCGCGGGCTGCCCGTCGACCTCGAGGACGAGTCGCAGCTGCCCGACGAGGTGGTGCGGCAGGCGCGGGCCGGCGACGGCTGGGTGAAGCTGGTGGGCGACTGGATCGACCGTGAGGTCGGCGATCTGGCGCCGCTGTGGAGCGACGGCATCCTCGTCGAGGCGATCGAGGCCGCGCACCGCGAGGCTCCCGGGTCACCGCGCACGTGTTCGGCGAGGACGCGCTGCCCGGGCTGATCGCCGCCGGTATCGACTGCATCGAGCACGGCACCGGCCTGACCGACGCCACGATCGCGATGATGGCCGAGCGGGGCACCGCGCTGGTGCCGACGCTGATCAACATCGACAACTTCCCGGAGATCGCCGACGGCGCCACCCGGTTCCCCGTGTACGCCGCGCACATGCGGGACCTGTACGCGCGGGTGAACGACACCATCGGCGACGCGCGCGACGCCGGCATCCCGATCTACGCGGGCACCGACGCCGGCGGTCACGTCCGGCACGGCCGGATCGCCGACGAGGTCGCCTCGCTCGGCAAGGTCGGCATGACGCCCACCGAGGCGCTCGGCGCGGCGTGCTGGAACGCGCAGACCTGGCTCGGTGGCGGCGGCCTCGCGGTGGGCGCCCCGCGGATCTGATTGTCTACGAACAGGATCCGCGCACCGGCCCGCAGGTGTTGGCGGAGCCGTCGCTCGTCATGGTCGGCGGCGAGGTCGTCACGGCCCGGGGGTCGTTCGCCTGACCCGTCGCGGCGTCAGTCGCCGAGTTGCTTCATCAGCGACAGCAGGTTCGCGACACCCCAGTGCTCGACGATCCTGCCGTCGCGCACCCGCATCGCGTCGACGGTCTCGAACTCGACCGCGCGACCGGTGGGGGCGATGCCCATGAACGCGCCCGGTGCGTGCCTCGGTACGTCTTGTAGGTCGTCACCAGGTCGCCGTCCACCGACTGCCAGTGGATGTCGGCGTCGAAGTCCGGGAACGCGGCCCGCAGCGACTGGTACAGCAGCCTCGTGCCGGCCTTGTCCGGGGTGAGGCCCGGTTGCGGGTGTGGTCGACGAAGTCGTCGGCGAACAGTTCGTCGAACACCGCGAAGTCGCCGCCGCCCTGGACCTGCTCGGTGTTGCGGCGCACCACGGCCTTCGCGGCCTCGTCCGCCGGGGCAGTCTCGCGTCGAATGGTCACAGCGGCAACGGGGGTGATCGAGTGCCGCCCGTTCGACGTAGTCGCGCGCCGGGCGATGCTCGCGGCGAGGAGCGGGGTCTCGCGCCGGTTGTGGTCGTTGCACGCGGCGTCGCACGCCGCCGCGGCGTCCTCGAAGGTGATCCCGTGGTGGTCCAGGAAGGCGAAATAGTCCCCGGTGGGAAGCACCGCGATCCGGTCGGTGACGGTGCAGCGCCCGTCGGCAGTGGGTTCGGCGCGCAGTTCCCAGATCACCTCGACCGTCGTCCGGCCCTCGGCGGCGACGGCCTCCGACGTCGAGACCATCCGGCAGTGGTGCGGTTCGGTGACCTCACCGACGAAGTGGTGGATCATCAGGGCGTCGCCGAAGGTCTCGACACCGATCGCGATCGGACGCCCGTCCGCGGTGGTGCCGACGCCGGTCGTGATGTGGTCCGGGGACAGCAGTACTGGTACTCGGCCTCTGACAGCGAGAACAGCCACTCGCCGATGTCGACCCTGTCGGCGGCGACGTCGACGACATGGGTGAAGGTCGAGTCCGAGAGAACACGTGTGGACACCGTCGTCCCCCTGCCTGCCGCGGAACCGGGGTCACGGCGGGGAGCGGCCGCGACACTCCCGAACGCTAGCCGGACGAACCGATCGGCCGTTCGCAAGTCGCAGGAATGGTTGCAGCATCGACACCGGGCGGACGGTTCGCGCGCGCCTCGGCCGAGGCCGCCCGGCTCGCTTCGGCTGCCTGCGCCGGTTTCGGTACGCTGCCTGTCATGGCACGGATCCGGTCGATGCTCACGGGGAAGCTGAACGTCATTCAGCTCACGTGGGTCGCCGTGCTGACATTGGTGATTGCAACGACTTCCGCCGGCGACGGCCCGGCCGCGATCGCCGGCACCGCGGTCGCGATCGCGGTGATCTTGGCCGTCGGCGGTCGCGGCTCGCTGTCCCAGCTGCACCTGCTGACGGCACCTGCGGTCGGACCGCCCCGTGAGGAGCGGCATCTGCGCGGCGCGTTCCGCCGGCAGAGCGCCCCGAACACTCCCGGCCGTCCCCGTCGACCCCGAGCACCAGGACAGGTGCTGACCGCCGCATAGCTCCTCGCTGTGCGGTGCGCCCGTCACCCCTGTCCACCTGCGCCGTAGTCGCTGAGAGCGCCGGCGCATTCACCATCCGCACGATGCCGCGTCGCATCGTGCGGCGAAGAGGTGCTCATGCTCGATTTCATCTATTACCCGGTGTCCGGGATCCTGTGGTTCTGGCACAAGGCGTTCGGCTCGATACTCGGTCCGGACAGCGGCTTCGCCTGGGCGTTGGCGGTGGTGTTCCTGGTATTCACCCTGCGCCTGCTGCTGCTCGGGCCGGCGATCCGGCAGATACGTACGAGCCTCCAGATGCGGGAACTGCAACCGCAGATCAAGGCCCTGCAGAAGAAGTACGGCGACGACCGCCAACGCATGGCGCTCGAGATGCAGAAGCTTCAGAAGGAACACGGCTTCAACCCATTGATGGGCTGCCTGCCGGTGCTGGTGCAGACGCCGGTGTTCATCGGACTCTACCACGTCCTGCGCTCGTTCAACCGCACCGGAACCGGTTACGGCGGCCTCGGGATGTCGATCGAGGACAACGCGCACACCGCGAATTACGTCTTCAGCGCGGCCGATGTGCAGTCGTTCCTCAGCGCGCGGTTGTTCGGTGCGCCGATCTCGGCGGCGATCAACACCCCGGAGAGCACGCTGGCATCGTTCGAGGCCCACGGCGGTGTCCCGACCGTCGCCACGATCGCGGCCGTGGCGATTCCGTTGATGGTGATCGCCGCCGTCGCCACGCACTTCAACGCACGTGCATCGGTGGCACGGCAGAGTCCGGAAGCGGCAGCGGGCCCGCAGGCGGCGCTGATGAACAAGCTCATGCTCTGGGTCTTTCCGTTGGGTGTCCTCGTCGGCGGACCGGCCTTGATGATCGCGATCCTGCTGTACTGGGTGAGCAACAACGTCTGGACGTACGTGCAGCAACACGTCGTGTTCGCCCGTATCGACCGGGAAGTAGCCGCCAAGCAACACGAACTTGCGCAGCAGCGGCAAGCCCACGCGCCCAAGCCCGGTGCCCGACCCACAGTGAACCCGAAGACGCCCCCACGGAAACAGAACCGCAGGACAGCGAACCGGCGCTGACCTGCCGCTGGTGCCGTCCCTCGTGGGTAAAGATGGGGGTATGCCGCTCCCGGATCCGTGGAACCACGACAGCTTGGCCTGGCGAATCCCCTTGGTCGACAGCGTCTCCGGGCCGGGAGAGGGACCAGGGTTCGATCCGCCCGGCCCATGGATGCGGGCACTGGACGCCGTGGCGCGGGACCTTCGATGCTTGCGGTTCGGCAGGGAAGTGAGCGTCGATCGACTCGTCTGGGATCTCGCGATCAACAGCGAGTACTACGTCTCGATCGGTTGGCAAGGGGCCCGTGGGATCAGCGGCTTCGGCTGTGGCCACGGATTGACCATGGATGCGACGTTCGGTGAAGCCGCGGTGTGGGTTGCCGACACAGTCCAGGGCGAGCTGGCCGGCTACGACTTCGTTCAGTGGCCCAGCCGGGGCCGCCATCTGCTCGTGCCCCGGCTGCGCGCGTCCGAACCGGTCTGGGTCGATCCGCACGGGGACGTCGTGATCGGTCCCGTCGGGCAACTGTGCGAACACCTCGATCGGTGGACCTGAGTGAGTCTCAAACCATCACCTTCTGCACAGAGCTGAGGGGTAGTCGCCGGTCCCGTGCATCACGGGACCAGCGGTTACCCCACGATCAGTTCGCCCACTCCATCAAGGCACGCCCTGCTACGAAACCCGCTCGGTGGGCGTCAGCGCCAGAATTCGGTGAGCTGCTCGGCAAGTGCTATGCCTTGGTCGTAACCAGCTCGAGCAGCGGGCGGACGCATCGACAGATCCATCGCATTGGCACCGAACATGTGCTCGGAGTTGCTGTCCGGGAAGATCGTCTCGACTCTGCTGCCGCCCGCACGTAGTTCGTCGACCTGCGTGGCAAGATGCGTGCCCCACTCCAGCGGATGCAGTGATCTGCCTCCGAAAGGTGACAGCACCAGCACCCGCCCGTATCCGGCTGCCAGATCGGCATTCTCGGCGTTGGACCGGTAGCCGCCATCGATGTATCGAGTGTCCCCGATCTTGTAGGGAAGGCCACTGGAACAGCTGGCGGCAACGGCGTCCGCCAGCTCGACTCCGCTATGGCGGTCGAACACGACCGGTTTACCGGCATGGGCATCGACCGCCGTGATGAACACCGTTCGTTGCGGCCAGAGCTGACTGGGCAGCCGCGAGGCAACGGTGGTGCGCCACTGTGTTTGCCAGGAGCCGTCCGACGCCGCATCCATGTCGAGTGCCGCCGCGCCCATTCTGCGGCGCATGTCAGCCACATCCTCAGCGGAAGCGATGATTCTTCTGATCCGATCCATCTGGTCGGCCGCCGACCTGATCGGAGCGCGTCCTCGGTCGGTCCCGACCGGACCGGTCTGTTGCGGGGGACAGCGGCAACGGTGGCGGCAAACAGTTCGGTCGGGGTCGCGCCGGCTATCTGGGCCGCGGCCGTCGAGCCGGCTGACGTCCCGATGGTCAGGTCGGCCTCGGTCACATCCAACCCGGCATCGAACAGGCCGGCGATGACGCCGATCAGCCAGGCGTTGCCTGTCGATCCGCCGCCACCGAGGACCAACGCCCGCTTTGTGGCGTCGACCTGCGGCTGATCCTGGTCGGAACGCGGCCGATCGGAGGCCGCCGAGGTGGAGTGCAGAGCTGAAGAAGGTGTTGTGTTCATTGGGAGTCGCCTCTCGCGAGTTGCCTGTCCGGCGCTCCCGGTTGCGACTACCTCAGTCGCGCGATCGTGGACTGCAGGGGAGCGCCCACTGTGGATGTTGCGTTCACGGGTCTCACCTCCTGTCGAAGAATCACGATCGCCAAGACGCTAGCACGCCGGGCGGCGCGGGTATGCAGTCCTCCGCATTCCTGCCGACTGCGGCCGCGGTTCTCCGAGCGTCCTGTTTCGGCGCGCCCGGCCGGTGTCCTGTTCGACGATCGGCGGATTCTGGCGGTCATCGCAACAGCAGTCGTACCATCTCTTCGATGGGCGTACGGAATCCTAGCCGTTTGCGGGGGCGTTCATTGAGTTGGCGTGCCACTGATTCGAGGTCTGCTTTCGAATGCGCAGTCAGGTCCGAGCCTTTCGGGAAGTACTGACGGAGTATGCCGTTCGTGTTCTCGTTGGTCCCGCGCTGCCAAGGTGCGTGCGGATCGCAGAAGTAGATGTCGATGCCGGTGGCCGCACTGACGTTTTTCCAGTCCCGCATCTCCGAGCCCTGGTCCCACGTCAAGGTCCGACGCAGGGTCGTGGGCAGTGTCTCGAGTTGCTCGACCAGCGCGGGCGCGGTGTGCTCGGGCTTGTATCCGTCGGGCAGATGCACGAGCATGACGACGCCGGTGGCCCGTTCGACGAGGGTGCCGATCGCGCTCAGATTCCGCTTGCCAACGATGAGATCTCCTTCCCAATGCCCCGGCACTGCACGGTCTTTCGCTTCCTCGGAGCGGGCGGAGATGTTCACCATGCCGGGGATCCGGTTCTTGCGCTGGCCGGCCCTCCTACTGGGTCGACGTAGCCTTCGGCCGGTCCGCAGCGATCGGGTGAGGGTGTGTTCGAGTCCGCCGCGCGAAGGCTGATACAGCGATTGGTAGATGGTCTCGGCACTGACCTGCATCCGGGGATCGTCGGGGAACTCGACACGGAGTCGGCCGGCGATCTGTTCCGGTGAGTGACGCTTGGTCAGGGATTCTTCGACCTTCGCGCGCAGCAGCGGGTCGGTCGCGAGCTTGGACGGTTTGGGCCAGAGGCCCTGCGGTAGGCGGCTGCGTGTGCCGATCGGGCGCGGTACTGCCCGGACGGTTCGCTGTTACGGGCGATCTCGCGCGAGATCGTGGAGGGACTCCGGTTCAGGGCCTTCGCGATGTCACGAAGCGTGCAACCTGCGGCGATACCGATGGCGATCTCTTCACGTTCCGCGAACGTCAAGCACCTGCCCTTGAGGTTGCGGCCGCGCCTGGGACGCACACCACCGCATGCCGCGAGCCACCGAGTGCCCTGCTTGGTGAACGTGCCCGCCGCCGCGGTGGCGTCTGTGATGAACTCACCCGCGGCCATCCCGGCCCAGAACGTTTGAAAGATCTCCGGAACCATCCGGTGAGAATAGGTAACCATGCGCGACACCCTCTGATCAGTGGTGTTGCGATCACCGCATGAACCCACGGAGCGGTGTGCAGGACAGGACATCTCGTTCTTTCGGCCCGAAGTCTTGTCGTCGCGAAAGGCCGTGGCCGCCACCCCGGTGGGGTGGCGGCCACGGGCATTGTTCATGCGGTGGTGTCGGTGGGTCAGGAGGTCCAGGTCATGGAGCCGAGGCTGCCGATTGGCATTGGCCCGGTCGAGATTGCGTCGATGATGTCGACGGCGACGGGCAGGGCCGCGTCGGCGCCGATGCCGTGAGGGTGAACTCGAACGGTCCGGTGGTGGTGGGGGTTCCGGACAGGACCCGTCCGCGGAGAGGGTCAGGCCGTCGGGCAGCGTGCCGGCGGTGACGGTCACGGTCGGGGCGGGTCGCCCGGTGACGGTGAATGCGTGGCTGTAGGGCCGGCCGACGAACCCGAGGGGCGCGGTGCCTGAGAGGGCGGGCGCCTGATCGATCGCGATCACCGACACCGTGCCGTCGCCACCGTTGGTGACGTAGGCGCGGGCCGCGTCCGGGCTGACCGCCACCGCGAACGGCGCCGTGCCGACCGGGATGGTGTCGGTAATGGTATCCGCGGCCGCCGGCCCCGCAACCACGGTGGTCAGGGCCGCGGCGACCGTGAACCCGGCGGCCGCGAGTGCCGCCGCGCCACGAGACAGCAGCCGCTGTGGGCGTGGCCGATCAACGATGGCCATAGAAGATGCTCCCCTCCAGGTGCAGTCCGCACCCGTCAGGGGTGCGCAGCAGCCACAGTCGGGTAGCCACCTGGGAAGAACATAACGGACACCCGTCCAGAAATCGGCCGTTCCCGGCCCGGCATCCGGCGCCGATAACAAGAGCGAAAAGCCCTGATCGTTAGCTGATCCCCGGAGACTCGGCACAGCGCGTACGAGGGCACTGCGGCGCCGATGGTCATTGCCTTTCCAGCGGGATGAGGAGACGATCGATCATCCGGACGCACGCTCGATCCCGTGTCGGTCGCAGCGTTGGGTCGCCTGAGCATCGCAGAGAGTCACGACTGATCGAAGTCGAAAGGGAGTGAGCATGGAACCGGGGGAGTGGCTGGCGGGGCCTGTGGTCGACCTTGCCCAGCTTGGGTCCTGGGGCGCTGCGCTTGTCAGCGCGGCGATGATCCTCCTGTTGATCACGACGGTCCCGACCCTGATCGGCCGCATGACCGGTCGGTGGCTGGCCCGTCGATCATCTCCCCGGTCCATGCAGATCGGGGATCGGTATCTGCGCCGGACTTCTATTGGGTGTCCCGGTCGTGGGTGCGGTGCTCCAAGGGATCGAGTATGTGCCCATGCCAGGCCGATACATTGCGATCTGGGTGGCCTGGCTAGCCGTGATCGTGCTGGAGCGATGGTTCAATCGCTCCGGCCGCCTGGCAGCAGGACGAGACCAGGTGCTCGAGCCGCACCAGCATCAACCCTGACCTCGGTCTAGGCGGTTCTCCTGTCCCTCCTGTCCGGGGTGCTCGCCGCGCGACATCCTGCCGTCGACAGCACTGAACACCGGCGGCTCTTCCGCCTGCGTTGCGGCGCAGTCGGACCTGCATTGGGGCACGAGCGAATACGACCACTACGCAGCACCGCGCTGCGCGCGATCCCTTCTTCTTGTCGCCGTGACGGGCTGACTGGAGAGTCGAAGGCGTCGACGAGCTGTCGACGTGTGGAGGTTCTCATGAACGCAGACAACGGGATTCCCGCGAGTTCCCCGGTGGTGAGGTGCAGTACGGCAGCGTGTCGGCCGCCGGCATCGTCTCCCTCGAGACCGCCGGCCACGGTGGTGCCGCGGATCGCGCCATGCGACATTGCGGATGGGGCGAGCGCCCGGGCCTTGGGTCGTGAGGCCAGCTTCACCCCTGGGCTTCTTGGTAGTTCAGGTAAGCGGATAGGGCGGCTGAGGCAGTCAGGAGCGACCGGCTGTTCTGGTCGATCCGCTGCGCCCAGGCGCGCACGGCGCGTTGGGCTTCAGCAGAACTGCCCGCGGTGCGTGTTTCGCGGATCACTGCCGCGATTTGGTCCAGCCGATAGTTGGCGCGGCGCAGGAGGTGTGCCAGCTCGGCATCGTGGACGTCTTGACGGCCGTACCGGCGATGTCCCGATGTATCTCGCATCGGTGAAAGGACCCCGGAACGCTCCCACCCGCGAAGTGCCGTCGTAGTGACCCCGAGTCGGCGAGCCAACTCCCCGGCGCTGAGAGGGAAAGATCTCATCGACGGCCGTGAGCCCCGGCGGGCTTCACCCAACGCGTCGTCAAGCATCCGCACCGCCTCCCGGTCGTGGAGCAACTGCGTATGGGCTCGGTCGAGGGCTTCCAACCCCTGTGCCGTCTCGCCCATGTTGAAGGCCACCATGATCTCGCGCGCGGGCCCGTGACCAACCGCGGCCACGAGGGCGACGAAGGCCTCGAGCGCCGCCAGGTGCAGCTCGCCGTAGCGGCGGTAACCGTTGGCGAGACGTGTCGCGGGCGGCAAGATGCCGGCCTCCTCGTAGTTGCGAACGGCCTGCTGGGAAACGGACACCGCTCGTGCGAGATCCACCGGCCGCATCCATCCTCCTTTGAAGGTTTCCGTTCGATACCAGCAGACAACGTGCCAAAACACTCGACCGAGAGTTCAAAGTTACGATCAGAGAGCGTGAACACCCAGCCGAAGCCCTCCACCCGGCGCGAACCGCGCCCTTCAGAATTCGCCTTGACCTTGGACGAGCTCAGGGCGGTGACGGCTTTTGCCGTGGCCTCGGCTGAGCAGGTGCTCCCGCTCTTCGAAGCGCATCGCCCGCACGACAGCAGGCCGCGTGCGGCGCTCGAGGCCGCAGTCGCTTTCGTCAACGGAAGCCGCCGATCCCGTGCCCAGCGAGTGACGGCAGCGGCCGCCCACCGTGCTGGAAAGCAAGCAGCGTCGCCTGTGCCGTTCCACGCCGCGATGGCCGCAGGCGATGCCGCCGCGTCGGCGTACCTGCATCCGCTGGCGGACGCGGCCCAGGTCAACCACATCCTGCGGGCATCTGCGCACACCATCCGCGTCTTCGAGATGTGCCCCGGCGAGGAAGATGCCGAGGGCAACCCGGTCGAGCGAATCGCAAACCTCGCGACCCCGCTGCTCATCGACGTCCTCCGCCGCTACCCGCGGATCGGAATCGGCACGAATCGGGTCAGCCAACTCGTTCACGAACTCGACGACCGTCTGCGAGACCGGTCGCAAACCCCGCTCACGCGAGACGACCGAGTGCTGGGGCAGCGATGATCCTGCCCAAGGTCCGAGACCCCCGCATGGTGACCATCCGTCGTGGTGGCTCGCTGACCGACGCCGATCATCGGTTGCTCGCGTTGTGGGCCGCAGAGTGCGCCGAGCACGTTCTGTGCCATTTCGAGCGTGAGCACCCCGACGATCACCGTCCCCGAGACGCAGTCGCGGCCGCCCGAGCGTGGGCCCGAGGTGACATGCCGATGATGCAGGCACGCGCAGCGGGTGGACACGCGATGGGTGCCGCCAGGCCTCTCGTCGGCGCGGCCCGCTTCGCCGCCTACGCGGCCGGACAGGCCGCATGCGTGGGACACGTCGCCGAACACGATCTCGGCGCCGCGGCGTACGCCATCAAGGCAGTTCGAAGCGCGCAACCCGGCAATTCCCGGGCAGGCCGGATCGAGCGCGACTGGCAGCGCGACAAGCTCCCTGAACAGGTCCGCACGCTTGTCCTCGAAGACCAGGCCCGCCGCAACAGCATCTGCTGGTCAGTCTTCTCCGACTGAGTCGAGGCAAACACCTTCGCGGTGAACAGGCTCAGCTGATCCAGCCGACGAAAGCGAGGCCACGATCTCCTTCGAGTTCGTGGCCTCGTGCGTCGCAGTTCGTCGAACTGCTCTCTGTGCGCGAGGGGGACTTGAACCCCCACGTCCTGAGACACTGGAACCTAAATCCAGCGCGTCTGCCAATTCCGCCACTCGCGCGAGCGGTGTCAGCCTACGCCACCGGCGGCCGGTCCCGATTCGCAGGATCGGCCGCCGGGGAGCGCACATCGATTCTGCTACGCGGACAACGGCTTCGGCGCTCGATCGCGGGTGCGGTGGTATCGCCAGATCGCACCCAGCAGCGCGGCCGGGTCGATGCTTGCGCTGTCGGCGGTCGCGGCGAGCAGGTCGAGCGCCTCCGCCTCCGTCGGGGACGACTCGTCGGCGCCGAGGGCGTCGGCGACGAACTGGTGCACCGCATCGAGCGCGGTGGGTCCGATCAATCCCAGTCGCGGCACGAATGTCTCCCACGTGGTCGCGCCAGTCCGGGTATCGCCGCGATCTCCTCCCACGCGGCGCGGCCGTCGCCGATCCGGCTGCTGTCGCGGATCCCCGCCTCGACGAGCGCCGCCGCGGTCCGGGCCGCAGCCTCCGCTTTGGTGGTGTAGTTGCCGGGCACGCGCTGGCGGTTGCCGAGGATCTCCGCGAGCCGGTCGGGTGAGTCGGCGAAGGCGGCGAGTGCGGTGAGGTCGTCGAGTTCAGCGTCGCGGTGTGCGCGCCAGTTCCCGAGCACGCGGCGGACGCCGGATGTCGGTGTGCCGTAGGTGGCGCGGGCCGAGAAGACGGCATCGAGCAGCGCGGCCTCCGTCTCGCCGGGCCACCCCGGCGGCCAGTGGGACCGATCGTGCGGCAGGACGTCGTCGATGAACGCGGCGAGTGCGCGGACCTCCGGTGTGCTCATGGTTCCCCCAAGATGTTCGGTTGTCAGGTGCTCGGGGCGGCACGTTAATCGGAGCCTCCGACAGCGCCTTCGGGCCCGGACCGCACGTCGAGGCTCCGCCGTCAAGAGGGTCACGAATTGATAACAATCAACGTGAGGGTTTCCTCAGGTTTGTGGACGTCCACGCATGGCCCGTGACCCGCGGATACGTGGTCTACTCGCGGGTCACTTGGGTGGCGTCCTGTGGTCAAAGTCACTCGATACTCGCTGGTAGGAAGCGTGGGTGTAACCAAACGTGAGGCTTCCCTCATGATTTTGTGCCAACCTTGACGAGCCCGAATTCGCTGTATTCCCAGCGCGTTCGAGGGGTGCCGTGGATGTCGAGGGACATTGCGCGTCAACTCTGCCGAGGGCGGCCGACCACGACCTACCTCCCGTCAGGAACCAGGAGAGGACTCAACTCCAGTGACGATCGACGACACTGCAGGAAACGGACGAACCTCGAAGGAGCACAGCCAGTTCGGTGCGGATCGGTCTCCGGTCCGCTCCGCCGCACAGGGACCGCTCGTGGACCGCCTCCGCGCCGGCGAGCCGTACGCGCTGGCCTTCGGCGGCCAGGGTGCGCCGTGGCTGAGCGCCCTCGCCGAGCTCACCCGTGACAGCGGCCTCGAACCGTCCCTCACGGAGCTCGTCAACGAAGCCGCCGCGATCCTCGAGCCGGTGGCACAGGATCTTCTCGTCGTGCGCCCGGTCGGATTCGACCCGATCGCGTGGATTCTCGAGCAGGAGCTCGCGGACGATGAAGACACTGCGAAGGCCGCCGGCCCGTCTGCGGCCGCGCTGACCTCCGCCGCGGTGTCGCTGCCCGGCGTGTTCCTCACCCAGCTCGCCGCGCTGCGAGCGCTGCGGCAGCAGGGCCTCGACCCGGCCGTCACCGCGCCGGTCGCGACGATCGGCCACTCGCAGGGCCTGATCGCCGCCGCCGCGGTCTCCGGGGCCGGCGCCGCCGACGGCGCGCTGCTCGCCACCGCCCAGCTCATCGGCGCGGCCGCCGGGCTGGTGGGTCGCCGCCGCGGCATCATTGCCACCGCCGACCGCTCGCCGATGCTCGCCGTCTCCAACATCGATCCCGAGCGCCTCGCGGCGATCGTCGCCGAACTGGCCGAGGGCGTCGACGCCGACCGCTCCGCCGTCATGGCGATCCGCAACGGCCGCCGTCGCGTCGTGCTGGCCGGTCCGCCCGCGCAGCTCGCTCGCGTCCAGCAGCGCTGCGAGCAGATCGCGGCCGACGAGACCCGCGCCCGCGACGCCAAGTCCCGTGGCGGTGCGGTCTTCTCGCCCGTCTTCGAGTCGCTGTCCGTCGAGGTCGGCTTCCACCACCCGGCGCTGAACGAAGCCGTCGACATCATCGGCGGCTGGGCCGCTCGCTGTGGCCTCGACGCCGACCAGGTGCGTGAGCTCGCGCAGGCCGTGCTCGTCGACCCGGTCGACTGGGTCGAGGAGGTCGAGGGCGCCGTTTCCTCCGGCGCCGCGTGGATCCTGGACCTGGGCCCCGGCGACCTGCTCACCCGCATGACCTCCACGGGCCTGCGCGGTCAGGGCGTCGGCATCGTCGCCGCCTCCACTCGCGCCGGTCACCGCAACCTGCTCACGCCGGGCGCCGCACCCGAGGTGCCGCGCGCGTGGACCGAGTTCGCGCCCAAGGCCGTCGCGCTGCCCGACGGCCGCGTCGCCGTCGAGACCGCGTTCACGCGACTGACCGGACGTTCGCCGATCCTGCTCGCGGGCATGACCCCCACGACCGTCGACCCCAAGATCGTCGCCGCGGCCGCCAACGCCGGCCACTGGGCCGAGCTGGCCGGCGGCGGACAGGTCACCGAGCAGATCTTCGCCGACCACGTCGAGGAGCTGAAGGGCCTGCTCGAGCCGGGCCGCGCCGTCCAGTTCAACTCGATGTTCCTGGACCCGTACCTGTGGAAGCTGCACGTGGGCGGCAAGCGCCTGGTGCCGCGTGCCCGCGCCGCGGGTGCCCCGTTCGACGGCGTCGTCGTCACCGCCGGCATCCCCGAGCTCGAGGAAGCCGTCACGATCATCGACGAGCTGACCGAGGCCGGCTTCAGCTACGTCGCGTTCAAGCCGGGCACCGTCGCGCAGATCCGCTCCGTGATCCGCATCGCGAACGAGGTGCCGAACTACCCGGTCATCGTCCACATCGAGGGCGGCCGCGCCGGCGGTCACCACTCGTGGGAGGACCTCGACGACCTGCTGCTCGACACCTACTCCGAGCTGCGCACCCGCGACAACCTGGTGCTGTGCGTCGGTGGCGGCATCGGCACCCCCGAGCGGGCCGCCGACTACCTGACCGGCCGCTGGTCCACCGCCTACGGCTTCCCGGCGATGCCGCTCGACGGCATCCTCGTCGGCACCGCCGCGATGGCGACGCTCGAGGCCACCACCTCGCCCGACGTCAAGCAGATGCTCGTCGACACCCCGGCACCCCCGACTGGGTCGGTGCGGGCACGGCGGAGGGCGGCATGGCCTCCGGCCGCAGCCAGCTCGGCGCCGACATCCACGAGATCGACAACGCGGCATCGCGCACCGGCCGCCTGCTCGACGAGGTCGCCGGCGACGCCGATGCCGTCGCCGCCCGCCGCGACGAGATCATCGCCGCGCTCGACGTGACCGCCAAGCCGTACTTCGGCGACGTCGCTTCCATGACTTACCAGCAGTGGCTGCGCCGCTACCTGGAGCTGGCCGTGGGCGTCGACTCCCCGCAGGCGTTCGACTGCGGCGGCGACGTGCAGGACGCGATCGTGGACGCCACGCAGTCGGTGTGGCTGGACGTGTCGTGGCGTGACCGCTTCGGCGAGATGCTCCAGCGCGCCGAGGCCCGTCTGCACCGCAACGACCGCGGTCCCATCCAGACCCTGTTCGCCGACTCGGCGTCGCTCGACCGGCCGTTCGCGGCGCTGTGCGCGCTCGAGGCCGCGTACCCCGACTACGCCACCACCGTCCTGCACCCGGCCGACGTGCCGTTCTTCGTCGCGCTGTGCAAGACCCCGGAAAGCCGGTCAACTTCGTGCCCGTCGTCGACGGCGACGTGCGCCGCTGGTGGCGTTCGGACTCGCTGTGGCAGGCGCACGATCCGCGCTATACCGCCGACCAGGTGTGCATCATCCCCGGCACCGTCGCGGTCGCCGGCATCACCCGCGTCGACGAGCCCGTCGGTGAGCTGCTCGACCGTTTCGAGAAGGCCACGGCCGACCAGCTGGTCGCCGCCGGCGCCACCCCGGCGCCCGTCGCGGGTCGTCGCCACGGCGGCTTCGGCACCGGGCTGCTCGACGCCGTCCTCACTGCCCCCGATGTGCGGTGGGCCGCGCGCCTGACGCAGAACCCGGTCCGCCGTCTCGGCGCCGTCGCCGAGTGGACCATCGAGTCCGACACCGTCGCGAGCCACGACAAGACCGGCGCGCGCCTCGTCGTCGCCGACGCCGAGCACGTCGACCTGACGGTGCCGCTGGCGCTCGGCAAGGCCGTCGAGATCCGGATCACCGTGCCCGCGACCGTCCGTGACGGCGGCGCCCCGGTCATCACCGAGGCCGACGCCCAGGCGTCGATGTCGGCCCTGCTCGGCGTCGCTGCCGGCCAGGAGCTTCCGGCGGTCAAGAACGGTGCCGCGCACATCAACCTGGCGTGGACCCCCGACCTGATCGCCGACCATGCCGGTGTCACCGGCGTCGGCCTGCCCGCGACCGTGAGCACCAGCGGCAAGGCCGTGCCGGACGTCGTCGTCGGTGCCTGCTGGCCGGCCGTGTTCGCGGTGCTCGGCGCCGCGACCACCACCGAGGGCGTCCACGTCATCGAGGGCATGCTCGACCTGGTCCACCTCGACCACGCCGTCGAGCTGGTCGGCGAGCTGCCCACGGAGACAAGCATTCTCGTGGTCCGCGCCGAGGCCGGCGAGGTCGTCGACACCGACATGGGCCGCGTCGTCGAGGTGCGCGTCCAGCTGGGCGCGATGCTCGGCGAGGGCCTCGACGCCCCCGCCGTCGCGACGCTCACCGAGCGCTTCGCGATCCGCGGCCGCACCGGCAAGGGTGAGCTGGCCGACCCGGCCCGGGCCGGCGGCTCGCTGAGCGACGACGTCGCCGACACCCCGCGTCGCCGCCGCCGTGACCTGAAGATGGTCGCGCCGCGCGACATGGCCGCGTTCGCCCGCGTCTCCGGCGACCACAACCCGATCCACACCTCCGACGCCGCAGCACTGCTCGCCGGCCTCGGCAGCCCGATCGTCCACGGCATGTGGCTGTCGGCCGCGGCCCAGCAGGCCGTGATCGCGATCGATCCCGAGTCGAAGACCCCGGCCCGCCGACTGACCGCGTGGACCGCGCGCTTCCTCGGCATGGTCCGCCCCGGCGCCGAGATCGACGTCCGCGTCGACCGCATCGCCACCGATCGCGGTGACGAGATCGTCGAGGTCGGCTGCCGCGTCGACGGCGACCTGGTGATGGTCGCGACCGGCCGCACCGCCGCCCCGAAGACCGTCTACGCCTTCCCTGGCCAGGGCATCCAGCGTCCGGGCATGGGCCTCGACGCCCGCTCGCGCAGCAAGGCTGCCCGCGAGATCTGGGAGCGCGCCGACAAGCACACCCGCGAGGCGCTCGGCTTCTCGATCCTCGCGGTCGTCCGCGACAACCCGACGCTCGTCAAGGCGCGGGGCGTCGAGCACCGTCATCCCGACGGCGTGCTGCACCTGACGCAGTTCACCCAGGTCGCGATGGCGACCCTCGGTGTCGCGCAGGTCGCCGAGCTGCGTGAGTCCGGCGCCTACGTCGAGGGCTCCTTCCTGGCGGGCCACTCGGTCGGCGAGTACAACGCGCTCGCCGCGGTCGCCGGTGTGCTGCCGCTCGAGGCGCTGCTCGAGGTCGTGTTCCAGCGCGGCTCGGCGATGCACGAGCTGGTGCCCCGCGACGCCGCGGGCCGCAGCGACTACCGCATGGCCGCGATCCGGCCGTCGCAGATCGGTGTCGCCGACGACGAGCTGCAGGGCTTCGTCAGCGAAATCGGAGGTCGTACTGGCGAGTTTCTTCAGATCGTGAACCTGAACCTCAAGGGTTCGCAGTACGCGATCGCCGGCACGGTCAAGGGTCTCGAGGCGCTCGAGCGTGAGATCGACATCCGCCGTGAGGCTTTCGGTGGCAAGCGCGCGTTCATCGTGGTGCCCGGCATCGACGTCCCGTTCCACTCGACGGTGCTGCGCGGCGGCGTCGACGACTTCCGCGCCAAGCTCGATGAGCTGCTGCCGCACGACATCGACCCGTCGGTGCTGATCGGCCGCTACATCCCGAACCTGGTCCCCAAGCTGTTCAACCTGGGCCGCGACTTCGTCCAGGAGATCGCCGACCTGGTGCCGTCGGAGCAGCTGCAGGCCGTCCTCGCCGACTTCGACAGCTGGAGCGAGCGCCCCGTCGCGCTGACCCGCGTGGTGCTCATCGAGCTGCTCGCGTGGCAGTTCGCGAGCCCCGTCCGCTGGATCGAGACGCAGGACCTGCTGTTCGCCGACGAGATCGACGGTGGCCTCGGTGTCGAGCGCTTCGTCGAGATCGGCCTGGGTGCCACGCCGACCGTCGCGAACCTCGCGTCGCAGACGATGAAGCTGCCCGAGCACGCGAACACCACGGTCGAGGTCCTCAACATCGAGCGTGAGGCGTCGGTCGTCTACAGCACCGACGTGGACCCCGCGCCGGTGGGGGACGACGAGCCGGTCGAGGCTTCGGCTCCGGCGGCAGCACCCGCTGCGGCCGCGCCCGCCCCGGTCGCTGCCCGGCCGCACCGGCGGGTGGCCCGCGCCCGGACGACATCGCGTTCAAGGCCGCCGACGCCACCAAGGTGCTCATCGCGCTGTGGACGAAGCTGCGTCCCGACCAGATCGGCCCCGCCGACACCATCGAGGCGCTGTGCGACGGCGTCTCCTCGCGTCGCAACCAGCTGCTCGTCGACCTGGGCGCCGAGCTGTCCCTCGGTGCGATCGACGGTGCCGCCGACGCCGACATCGGCTCGCTGGCCGTCACGGTCGACCGTCTGGCCCGCACCTACAAGCCGTTCGGCCCGGTGCTGACCGACTCGATCAACGATCACCTGCGCAAGGTGTTCGGCCCGTCGGGCCGCCGCCCCGCCGCGATCGCGGACCGCGTCAAGAAGGTCTGGGAGCTCGGCGAAGGCTGGGCCCACCACGTGACCGCCGAGGTCGCGCTCGGCACCCGTGACGGCTCCAGCGTCCGCGGCGGTGCCATCGGCGGACTGCACGAGGGTGCGATCGCCGACGGTGCAGCCGTCGACGCCCTCGTCGACGCCGCGGTCCAGTCCGTCGCGTCGCGCCGAGGTGTCGCGGTGTCGATGCCGTCCGCCGGTGGCGGTGCCGGTGGCACCGTCGACGCCGCCGCGCTCGGCGAGTTCACCGAGCACATCACCGGACGCAACGGCGTGCTCGCCTCCGCGGCCCGCCTGGTGCTCGAGCAGCTCGGCTTCAGCGAGTCCGCTGCCGCCGCAGTCGCATCCGAGGACACCGCGCTCGTCGACCTCGTGTCGGCCGAGCTGGGTTCCGACTGGCCGCGCCTGGTCGCCCCCGCGTTCGACGCCAAGAAGGCCGTCCTGATCGACGACCGCTGGGCCACCGCACGCGAGGACCTGGCCCGCGCCTGGACCGGCGAGACCGACCTGACCGTCGAGCGATTCGACGGTGCCGGCGCCGCCGTGGCCGCCCACGCACAGTGGTGGCAGCAGCGCGCGACCGAGGCCGGCCGCACCACGCTGGCCGAGCTCTACGGACGCATCGCGCAGGTCGCGGTCGCACCCGTCGACGAGACCGGCCAGTACACCGGTGAGATCGCCGTCGTCACGGGCGCCAGCAAGGGCTCCATCGCCGCATCCGTGGCGGGCAAGCTGCTCGGCGGCGGCGCGACGGTCGTCGTGACCACGTCGCGTCTCGACAGCGAGCGTCTCGGCTTCTACCGCAAGCTCTACAGCGCGAACGCCCGCGCCGGTGCGGCCCTGTGGGTCGTCCCCGCGAACATGGCGTCGTACTCCGACGTAGACGCGCTCATCGACTGGGTCGGCACGGTGCAGACCGAGACCGCCGGTGGAGCGAAGAAGCTGATCAAGGAGGCGATGACTCCGACGATGCTGTTCCCGTTCGCCGCGCCGCGCGTGGCCGGCGAGCTCTCCGACGCCGGCGCCCGCGCCGAGATGGAGATGCGGGTGCTGCTGTGGTCGGTGGAGCGCCTGATCGGTGGCCTGTCGAAGATCGGCTACGACAGTGACGTCGACACCCACCTGCACGTCGTGCTGCCCGGTTCCCCGAACCGCGGTCTGTTCGGCGGCGACGGTGCCTACGGCGAGTCCAAGGCGGCGCTCGACGCGATCGTCGGCCGCTGGTCGGCCGAGCGCACGTGGGCCGAGCGGGTCACCCTCGTCCACGCGCTGATCGGTTGGGTGCGCGGCACCGGCCTGATGGGCGGCAACGACCCGATGGTCGAGGCCGTCGAGGCCAAGGGCGTGCGCACCTGGTCCACCGACGAGATGGCCACCGAGCTGCTGCTCTCGTGCACCGTCGACGCCAAGCGCGCCGCCGCGGACGCGCCGCGCGTGGTGGATCTCACCGGCGGACTCGCCGAGGTCGACCTCGACCTTCCGGCGCTCGCGAAGGAGGCGGCAGAGGCCGCCGAGAACACCGGCAAGACCGCGGACGAGGCGGCGAAGGACGCGAATTCCATTGCGGCCCTGCCTGCTCCGCCGCGAATCGTCGACGCGCTCGACGCGCCGGCGTGGCCCGAACTGGACGTCGATCCCGCCGACCTGGTCGTGATCGTCGGCGCCGGCGAGCTCGGACCGTACGGCTCTGCGCGCACCCGCTTCGAGATGGAGGTCGACGAGCAGCTGTCGGCGGCCGGCGTGCTCGAGCTCGCGTGGAACACCGGACTGGTGGCGTGGGAGAACGATCCCAAGCCGGGCTGGTACGACGCCGAGACCGGTGACCTGGTGCCGGAGGAGGAGATCGCCGACCGCTACCACGACACCGTCGTCGAGCGCTGCGGCATCCGCACCTACGGCGACGAGGGCGCGATGGTCGACAACACGGCGCCGCTGCTGACGTCGGTGTTCATCGACAAGGACCTGTCCTTCGTCGTCGGCTCCGAGGCCGAGGCCCGCGCCTTCGTCGACTCCGATCCGGAGAACACGGTTGCCGCGGTCGACCCGGAGAGCGGCGACTGGACAGTCACCCGCAAGGCCGGCACCGAGATCCGCGTGCCGCGCAAGGTGAAGCTGACCCGCACGGTCGGCGGCCAGATCCCGACGGGATTCGACGTCACCAAGTGGGGCATCCCCGCCGACATGGCCGGATCGGTCGACCGCGTGGGCCTGTGGAACATCGTCACCACCGTCGACGCGTTCCTGACCGGCGGCTTCACCCCGTCCGAGCTGCTGCGCTGGGTGCACCCGGCGTTCGTCGCCAACACGCAGGGCACCGGCATGGGCGGCATGACGTCGATGCGCTCGCTGTACATCGACACGCTGCTCGGCGAGTCCCGCGCGAACGACATCCTGCAGGAGGCCCTGCCGAACGTCATCGCCGCGCACGTCGTGCAGTCGTACGTCGGTGGCTACGGCGCGATGGTGCACCCGGTCGCGGCGTGCGCCACGGCCGCGGTCTCCGTCGAGGAGGGCGTCGACAAGATCAAGCTCGGCAAGGCCAAGCTGGTCGTCGCCGGCGGCTTCGACGATCTCGGTATCGAGGGCATCGTCGGCTTCGGTGACATGTCGGCGACCGCGAAGTCGGACGAGATGTCCGCCAAGGGCATCGACGACAAGCGCTTCTCGCGGGCCAACGACCGTCGTCGCGGCGGCTTCGTCGAGTCGGCCGGTGGCGGCACGATCCTGCTGGCGCGCGGCGACCTGGCTCTCGAGATGGGCCTGCCGGTCCTCGGTGTGGTCGCGTGGGCGGGTTCGTTCGCCGACGGCGTGCACACCTCGATCCCGGCTCCCGGGATCGGTGCCCTCGGCGCCGGTCGCGGGGACAGGACTCGCAGCTCGCGCTGTCGCTCAACGCGCTCGGAATCACCGCCGACGACATCTCGGTGGTCTCCAAGCACGACACCTCGACCGCGGCGAACGATCCGAACGAGGCCGAACTGCACGAGCGTCTGGCCGCGTCCCTCGGCCGCACCGACGGCGCCCCGCTGTTCGTGATCTCGCAGAAGTCGCTCACCGGTCACGCCAAGGGTGGCGCGGCGGCGTTCCAGCTGATCGGCCTGTGCCAGGTCCTCAGCCAGGGCGTCATCCCGCCGAACCGCAGCCTCGACTGCGTCGACGACAAGATGGCCGAGTTCTCGCACCTCGTGTGGCCGCGGACGCCGCTGCGCTTCGGCGAGCAGCTCCCGCTCAAGGCCGGCCTGCTGACCAGCCTCGGCTTCGGTCACGTGTCGGGTCTGATCGCGATCGTGCACCCGCAGGCGTTCGTCGAGTCGATCCCGGCGGACCAGCGCGAGGGCTACCTGGCGCAGGCGCAGCAGCGCACCGTCGACGGTCAGCGTCGACTGGCCGCGGCGATGTGCGGTGGCGACAGCCTCTACGAGCGTCCGGCCGACCGCCGCTTCGGTGGCGACTCGGTCCCGGCCAAGGCTGCCCGTCAGCTCGAGGCGGACATGCTGCTCACCGAGGACGCGCGTCTGGGCGCCGACGACGTGTACCGCACCGGAAAGCCGGGGTGCCAGTAATGGCAGTACTCGGAATCGGCTTCGACGTCGTCACGATCTCGGAGTTCGCGGAGCAGATGAAGCGTCCGGGCACCGCCATGCTGTCGAGCTTCCGGCCCGCCGAGCGTCGGTACTGCGAGTCCCGCAGTACCGACCCGGCACGGCACTACGCGGTCCGCTGGGCCGCGAAGGAAGCAGTGATCAAGGCGTGGGCGGCCTCGCGGTTCGCCCGCCCGCCGGCCGTCGGCGATAACGCCTACGTGCTGGTCGAGGTGGTCAACGACGCGTGGGGGCGGCCCACCATCAAGCTGCACGGCGAGGCCGCCGAGTTCCTGCCGAGCGCGAAGATCCACCTGTCGCTGACCCACGACGGGGACGTCGCGGGCGCGATGGTGGTCATCGAAGAACCTGACCCGATCCAGCCCATCGGCTGATCGAGCGCGGAAAAACACGAGGCCGGTCGACGGACACAATCCGTCGGCCGGCCTCGTTTCCGTTCTCCGGGTGGTTCCGCTCATCCTGCCGAACCCGTCGTGACCGACCCCGAACCGGCGTAGAACAGTGGGTGGGACTGCTCTGCGTCGCCAGAAGCCGCCCCGTAGGCGTTCGAAGACCGTTCGAAATCTGCTGGACGACGACGGAAGGGGACGTGACATGCGTGATTCGACACCGAGGAGCCGAACCGGTGGCCCGATCGGCGCGATGAGAGCCGCGAGCGCGCTGGCCTTCGGCGCGGTGTTGTTGGCGGCAGCGGTGGGGTGTGGTTCGTCGAACGACAACTCGTCGGGCACGTCGACACCGTCGACCACGATGTCGGGAACGGCCGCGCTGTCCGGCGACTCGAAGGCCGCCGGCGACGTGTTCGTCGCCTTCTTCGCGGGTGGCACCCCAGGCGACCAGAAGATCGCACTCGTCCAGAACGGCCAGGCGTTCGCCGACGTCATCAACGCGGAGGCAGCGTCGCCCATCGCGCAGGGCACGACCGCGACCGTCACGAAGGTCGACCTCGACGCGCCCGGCCACGCCACCATCTACTACACCCTGTCGATGAACGGGCAGCCGGTCCTCGCCGACCAGATGGGGGAGGCGGTCTACGAGGACGGTCACTGGAAGGTGGCGCAGGCGACGTTCTGCGACCTGCTGACCCTCCAGGGGAACCCGCCGCCGGTGTGCGGACAGCCGGGACAGCCCGGACAGCCCGCGCAGCCAGGGCAACCCGCACAGCCCACGACCTCGCCGGCCGCCCCGAGCTGAGTTCGCGATGAGGCCCGGCGTCACCGCACGGTCGGGCACGGCGTCGGGACAGCGCGCCGCGCTCGCCACCGTGTGCGCTGTGCTCTTCTTGACGTTCCTCGACACCACGATCGTCAGCGTCACCCTCGGTAGCGTGCAGTCCGACCTGCACGCCGGTGTGGTGTCGCTGCAGTGGGTGGTCAACGCGTACACGCTGGTGTTCGCGAGCCTGATGCTCACGGCCGGCTCCCTCGGCGACCGGTGGGGGCGCAAACGCGTCATGGTCGCCGGCATTGCGATCTTCTGCCTCGGCTCGGTGATCTCCGCGGCCGCCTCGACGGTGGCCCTGCTGATCGTGGGCCGGGCGGTGATGGGCGTCGGGGCGGCGGCGTCCGAGCCGGGAACCCTTTCGGTGATCCGGCACGTCTTCCCGGCCGGAGCGAGCGGGCGCGGGCTCTCGGCGTCTGGGCCGGGTGTCGGGGCTCGCACTGGCGCTGGGCCCGGTGGTCGGCGGAATCCTGGTCGGCACCTACGACTGGCGCGCGGTGTTCTGGTTCAACCTGGTGCTCGGTGTAGCGCTGCTGATCGCGGCCGTGCGCTTCGTCCCGGAGAGCGCCGACCCGCAGCCCGGCCCGCTCGACCTAGCCGGCTTCGTGCTGGGTTCGATGTTCCTGGGATGCGTGATCTATGCGGGGATCTCCGGCGAGAACGTCGGCTACGACGCACCGTCGGTCGTGACGCTCTTCGTCGTCGGTGCGGTGGCACTCGTCGCCTTCATCGTCGTGGAGTTGCGGGTGCGCAACCCGATGCTCGACTTCCGCTACCTGCGCCCGCCCATGGTGCGCAGCGCGCTGATCGTGGCGTTCGCGGTGTACTTCGGGGTGTTCTCGATCTTCTTCTTCACGGCCCTGTACCTCGAGGAGGTGTACGGGTACTCGGGACTGCACGCCGCCGCGATGTTCACCCCGATGGCCGTGGCGATCGTGGTGGGCTCGGTGCTGTGCGGATCGTGGGTGGCGCGCAGTTCGGCCGCCGTGCCGATGTTCGTCGGCTGCGTGATCGGGGCGATCGGCATCCTCCTCACCCGTGCGGCCCTCAGCGGGGAGCCGTCCTTCCTGCCGCTCACGACGGCGCTCGCGGTGGCGGGCGTCGGGTTCGGGGTCGCGGTGGTGCCGCTGACGTCGGCCGTCCTGTCCGGCGTCCCGGCCGCGCACTCGGGCATGGCGGCGGCGGCCACCAACACGATGCGCCAGATCGGTGCCGTCGTCGGAGTTGCGGCCCTGGGATCACTCGTCAACTCGCACATGACATCCGACCTCACCGGCCGCCTCAACGACCTGGACATCCCGGCGAACTTCCAGGCCATCGTCATCAACGCCATCAAGACCGGTGCGGTGCCGGCGGGCGGTGACCAGCAGGCGTCGTCGGCCTACGGCCGATCGTCGACCAGGTCATCGACGCCACCTACAAGGCGTTCCACGCCGGCCTGGACACCGCGCTGCTCGTCTCCGCGATCATGATCTTCGTGGCCGCGGGGATCACCGCGGTGGCGGCGGTGCGTACCCGCGGCACCGTCCACGGCGGCTACGACGACGTCGCGGAGGTGCCGGCCCGTCGCCGCTGACCCGCTGTCTGGCTGGGGATGTCAGGGCCGAATCGGCTTCACTTCGAACGGGATTCCTTCTCCGCCACGAGGAGGTAGGCGACCATCAGCCGCTTCAGTTCGGTGACCGCGTCGGCGTGACTCTGGCCGTCCTGGACCGAGAAGTTGAGCATCGAGTACACGACGTGGACGAGGACCTCGGCCATCATCTTGCGACGTTCGCGCGGCGTGTGCGGGGTGAGCGGCGCGAGCATCCGGGAGACCTGCTCCGCGAATTCCTTCTCGTGGATCACTCCGGTCGCGCGGGTGGACGGCGTCGAGCTGCATCGCCAGCCACACCTCGCGCCGGGACGGATCCGACGTCCACAGCCCGGCCATGTGGTCGACGAACTTGTTGAGGAATCGCAGCCAGTCCAGCGACGGCACTTCGCCGTCGAAGGCCTCGAGTTCCTGCTGCACGCCGACCAGATCCTGGCGGTTGAGCTCGCATACGATCACGTACTTGTTCGCGAAGAACTGGTACAGGGTCCCGATCGGGACGTCGGCGCGCGCCGCGACCTCCTCGCACGTGAACGATTCGAACCCGACGTCAACCAAGAGATCGCGGGACGCGGCCAGAAGTGCGTCGAACTTACGACGGCTTCGTTCCTGTGTCGGGCGCCGCCGGGGATCAGCTCCTGGGGGTCGCTATCGACCTCCAGCGCGGGTCCGCCCTGCGGGGCAGACGGCGGCTGGTAGTGGACTCCACGAGCACAGGTTATCGGTCTTTTGCGCTGGATTCGACGAAGTTCCAGTTCTGGTGTTTCCCGCGGTACCGCTAACGCGAGGTCCGGCGGCGATAAAGCGTGGTGGCGGCGGCGAAGCCCACGACCGTGAACGCGGCGAACCATCCGACGGCCCACCAGGCGCTGTCGCCGATGGGCGTGCCCGTGAGCAGTCCGCGCACGGTCTCGATGATCGGTGTGATGGGCTGGTTGGCGGCGAACCAGTGCAGCCATGTCGGCATCGTGTCGGTGGGCACGAACGCGCTGCTCACATACGGCAGGAACAGGATTGCGAAGGTGAAGCCCCCGGCGGCCTCGGGATTGGCGGCCAGCAGTCCCAGGGCGGTGGACACGTACGACAACGCGAGGACGAACAGTGCGACGAGCGCGATCGTGCCGAGCCAACGCAGGGGGTCCGTCGTGGGCCGGAACCCCATGAGGAGAAGCGACCCCGACGACGACGGCGGTCGTGATCAGGTTCCGCACCACACTCGCCAGGACATGACCGTTGACGACCGCCGACGGGGCGATCGGCAGCGTGCGGAACCGGTCGATGATGCCGTCGGTCATGTCGGTCGACACGCTCACCGCGGTGGTCGACGACCCGAACGCGGCACAGAGCAGCACGATGCCCGGCACGACGTAGTCGATGTACGCGCTGCCCGTGTCGATCGCGCCACCGAAGACGTATACGAACAGCAGCATCAGCATGATCGGAAGCGCGAGCGCCATCGGCATCGTGTCGGGACTGCGGGTGACGTGGACGAGGTTGCGGCGCAGCATCGCCCACGAATCGGCGAGCGCGGTGTACCCGTAGCGCGGTTCGGTCGCGGTGGTCATCGGACTTCCTCCTCGAGTGCAGCGCCGGTGAGCGCGAAGAACACGTCGTCGAGATCAGGGGTGTGCAGGGTGAAGCTCTCGACGGACAGCTCCGGGTCGTCGAGCGCGTCGAGCAGTTCCTTGAGCGATCGGATGGTGCCGTCGGTCGGGATCGTCAGCGTCGACGTGTCGAGGTCGACTCCGGCGTCGGGCCGCGCGGCGCTCGCCCGGGCCGCCTGCGCGGCGTCGTGGAGTCTCGCCTCGATGTGGCCGCCGGGGACGAGTCGTTTCAGTTCGTCGGCGGTCCCCTCGGCGACGATCCGGCCGCCGTCGAGCACGGCGATCCGGTCGGCGAGCTCGTCCGCCTCGTCGAGGTACTGCGTCGTGAGCACGATCGTGGTGCCCTCGCGCACCAGTTCCCGGACCAACTCCCACATGTCCGGCGGCTGCGCGGGTCGAGTCCCGTCGTCGGTTCGTCGAGGAACAGCACCTTGGGCCGTGCCACCAGGCTCATCGCGAGATCGAGGCGTCGACGCATGCCGCCGGAGTAGGTGTCGGCGCGGCGGCCGGCGGCGTCGACGAGATCGAACATGCGCAGGAGTTCGTCCGCACGGAGCCGGGCCTCACGGCGGCCGAGATGGTGCAGTTCGCCCATCAGCGCGAGGTTTTCGCGTCCGGTCAGCAGCTTGTCGACCGACGCGTACTGGCCGGTGACGCTGATGTCGGCGCGGACCGCTCGGGCGTCCGACGGCAGGGGGTGGCCGGCGACCTCGACCTGGCCGGCGTCGAACGGCAGCAGCGTCGACAGCGCGCGGACGGTGGTGGTCTTGCCGGCCCCGTTGGCGCCGAGCAGGGCGAACACGGTCCCTGCGGGCACGTGCAGATCCACCCGTCGAGCACTGTTCGGTCGCCGAAGGTCTTGCGCAGGCCGGTCACGGAGACGGCGTGTTCGGGCTGTGGTCGGTCCATCGACCTCTCCTCTCGAAACTGTGTATGTCATAAACAACTGTGTAGACCTTACGCAGTTTTAGGATTGGCGCGATCGTTCGACCCGAGTGGCAGGCAGGAGCGATGACGCGGATGGACACCACTGAGGATGCGGCCCTGCCTCGGTTCGTGGAGCTGGCATGGGGGCTGGGCGAGGCCGGGAAGCGCGGGCCCAGGCGGGGGATGAGTCTCGATGAAATCCTCGACGCCGCCATCGAACTCGCAGATGAGGAAGGTGTGGCCGCCTTGTCGATGGCCCGGGTCGCGAAGCGGCTGGGGTTCACGACGATGTCGCTCTACCGGTACGTCCGGAGCAAGGACGAACTTCTCGAACTGATCTCCGATCGCGTGATCGGATCTCCGCCGGAGATCCCGGCCGATCTCGGCTGGCGAGAGGGTCTGGAGATGTGGGCGCGTGCAGAATACGACGGGCTGATGCAGCACCGGTGGTGGTTGCGGCTTCCGATCACCGGACCGCCGCTGGGGCCGAACAACACGGCGTGGCTCGAGGCCGCCCTCGGCTGCCTCGCGTCCACCCGGCTGCCGGAGCCGCTCAAGGTGCAGGTCGCACTCAACATCTCGGTGCACGTCATCAGCCGGGCGCGTTTCACGGTCGATCTCGTCCCGGACGCGGAACCCGACAACTACGCGAGCATCCTGCCGCGCGTACTCGACCGGCGCGGTTTCCCGCGCTCCTCGCGGCTCTCGACGCGCGGGCATTCGCGGAGGACGACGTGGATTGGGAGGACTCGGACTTCCGGTTCGGTCTCGGCCTGCTCCTCGACGGAGTGGAACGCATCGTCGCCCGCTACGACTCCGGGAGCGCGGCCGAGGACGCGGGCTCGGAATCCTGACGTGGCCGACCGCACCGCTCGCCGGCGTCCGGCGAAGAAGACCGCGCGCAAGGCCGCTCTTACCACGGCGCTCCCCGCACCCGAACCCGGGGAGCGGGTGTGGATGCTCGGCGTTCCCCACCGCGTCAGCGCTCCCGGCGCGACATGGAACAAGAAGCTGCGCTGCCACGTCTACGTCGGCCACGAGCTTCCGGCAGTGCTGGCGCCGTTCGCCGCCAAGCCGTACAGCTATCAGCAGTGGCTCGAGGACGACTTCAACGGGACACGGGGCCCGTCGGCGACTTCCGCCCCAAGACGCCCGGCCGGAGCAACTAGCGGCGGCTCGCGCGATCGCGACCGCGGCACGTCACGGGTCGCGCGCCATGGCGCTGTTCGACGACGTGGGAATGGGCAAGACGATCTCCGCGGTCCTCGGCGCTAGGGAAGTGCTCGACCAACGCGCCGGTACGAGTGTGCTGGTGATCGTCGACCGGCCGACCGCGATCACCGTCCCGTCGTGGCGTTCGACGATCGCCGCGGTCGGCGACGGTGGATACCGCTGGCTGATCTGTTCGCCCGATCAGCTGAACAAGCTGATAGCCGCCAACGGCAGACCGAAGTTCGCCTTCGACGTCGTCATCGCGGACGAGGCACAGAATTTTCGGCACGACTCGCAACGCACCGACTACATGCGCCGCATCACGAGGATGCTCGCGCCACCGGACAAGGCGCCGTTCCTCATCGCGGTCACCGCGACCCGGGACATCATCCCGGTGAATGGCGATACCTGTCATCGCTGTTCGCGCAGATTCATGGCGAAGACCCGTCCGAGTGGGACGATCTCGGAGCGAGACTCGCACGCGCCGGACTCCCACTGGCCCGCAAGTTCGGTACCTGGCAGTGGTCGGCAGAGGCAGTGGAACGGGTGTCGTTACAGGCTGCGGCCGTCAGCACCGTGCGCAACTGGCTCACCGAGCACGATCCGCCGCTCATGCTCCACCGGAATTCTCCGTGGGGACCGGCCCCGATCGACGGGCTCGGGTCGAGCTGACCCCCGCCGAGCAGGAACAGTACGACCTGCAATGGGGCGAGTTCCGGCGCGAAATGGGCCTGGCCCGTACCGGATCCGACACCGCACGCGGGCTGGCGGCCTTGCTCCGGTTCCGGCAGAAGGCCGGGATGATTCGGGTCCCGCACACCGTCGACCTCGCGGCGGCATATGCCGCGCGGGGTTACCAGGTGCTCGTCGCCGCCGAGATGGTCTCCACCGCGGCCGACCCGATCGCGGACGCGCTCGAGGCCGGGGCGTCGCGGTCGCACGGATCTTCGGCGGCCGGCCCGACGCCGAGGAGGAGCGACTGCGGTTCCAGCGCGGACAGGCAGCGGTCTGCGTGTTCACGACCACCACCGCGATCAGCCTGCACGCGAACGAACAGCTCTCGGACGGGACGCGTGCGACGGCGACACCGCGGATAGGACTCTTCCACCAGCCGCGGTACTCCGGGATCGCGGCACGCCAGACGGTCGGTCGCGCGCACCGGGACTACCAGGTGTGCCCGTGGTTTCTGCTGTACAGCGAGGGCACGGTCGAGGAGCAGGCCGCGACGACGATGGTGCAGCGGCTTTTGGTGACCGCCGCGTCCGTCGACGGCGACATGAGCACGCTCGGGGCGATTGCCGAACTCTTCGGCGCCGAGTGGCTGCCCTCCGACGCACTCGGGTAGCGGAACGCGGGATCTTCACGAACACCCGCCCCAGGCTCGTAGGCTCGAACCGACCCGTCTTCGCGATCGATGGAGGTAGCAGTGGTGGAACCGTCGGATCGGATCCGCGACCGGATCCGGCAACTCATGCCGACAGCCCGCGAGGAACTCGCTGCGCTGGTGGCCTTCCGGTCGATCGCCGACGCGCGCCAGGCCCCGCCGGAGGAGTGTGCGGGTGCGGCGAACTGGGTGGCCGACGCGTTCCGGGCCGCCGGCATCGGACACGTGGAGCTGGTCGAGACCTCCGACGGCTCGGCGGCGGTCGTCGGGCATCAGCCAGGCCCGGACGGTGCGCCGACGGTTCTGCTGTACAGCCACTACGACGTGCAGCCCGCGGGTGACGAGGCGCTGTGGGAGACGCCGCCGTTCGAGCTGACCGAGCGCGACGGGCGCTGGTACGGGCGCGGCGCGGCCGACTGCAAGGGCAACCTCGTCATGCACCTGCTGGCGCTGCGGGCGCTCACGGCGTCGGGCGAACCGCTGCCGGTCGGTGTCCGCGTCGTCTCGGAGGGGTCGGAGGAGATGGGGGCCGGAGAGCTCGAGAATCTCGTCCCGGACCGGCCCGAGTTGTTCGCAGCCGACGTCGTGGTGATCGCCGACACCGGGAACGTGGCGGTGGGTGCGCCCACCCTGACGACGAGCCTGCGCGGGATTGCGAATGTCGTCGTGCACGTGGAAACCCTCGCGGGTGAACTGCATTCGGGCATGTACGGGGGATCGGCGCCGGACGCGCTCGCGGCGCTCGTGCAGATGCTCTCGACGCTGCGAGACCACGGCGGCAACACAGTGGTGGACGGACTCGACACCGCACAGGACTGGGACGGCGCCCAGTACCCGGAGGAGCAGTTCCGCAAGGACGCCGGTGTGCTCGACGGGGTGCGGCTCACCGGGTCGGGGTCGGTCGCCGACGCGGTATGGGCGCGTCCCGCCCTGACGATCCTCGGGATCGACGCGCCGCCGGTGGTGGGGTCCGCGGCCGCGATCCAGCCCCGCGCGTCGGCGCGCCTGAACCTTCGTGTGCCGCCGGGATCGGATCCGCAGCGTGCCCAGGACGCCCTCGTCGCGCACCTGGAGAAGGCGGCGCCGTGGGGTGCACACGTGAAGGTGGAGCGGGACGCGGTCGGCGCGCCGTTCCGGGCGCGGACCTCAGGCCCCGGCTACACGGCGCTGACGTCGGCGCTGACGTCCGCGTACGGCGCGGAGGTCGCGGTGGCGGGGCAGGGCGGGACGATTCCGCTCTGCAATGTGCTGGCGGAGCAGTTCCCGGATGCCGAGATCGTGCTCATGGGGGTCGAGGAACCGCACGCGCTGATCCACGCCCCGAACGAGAGCGTCGATCCGTCGGAGATCGAGAATCTGGCCGTCGCCGAGGCCCTGTTCCTGCAGGGCCTCGGCGAACGGAAGTGATCGTCGCGGCTGTCAGACCGACAGGTCGCGGCGGAGCTTGGCGACGTGCCCGGTGGCGCGCACGTTGTACTGCGCGACCTCGATCTTGCCGTCCTCGTCGACGAGGAACGTCGAGCGGATCACGCCCTGGACGACCTTGCCGTACATCTTCTTCTCACCGAACGCGCCCACGCGGTGAGCGTCGCCTTCTCGGGATCCGACAGCAGCGGAAAGTTCAGGCCCTCGTTGTCGCGGAACTTGACGAGCTTGGCGGGCTTGTCGGGGGAGATGCCGACGACGTCGAGGCCGGCCTCGTTCAGCTCGGCGAGGCTGTCGCGGAAGTCGCACGCCTGCTTGGTGCAGCCCGGCGTGCTCGCGGCGGGGTAGAAGTACACGATCACCTTGCGGCCGCGGTAGTCGGCGAGCGACAACTCGTTGCCGTCGGCGTCGGGCAGCGTGAAATCGGGGGCGATGTCTCCGGGGGCGAGCCTGTTGTCCGTCACAGCGTCTGAGGCTACCGAAGGCGTACGACGGTACGGCCGGAGCCGCGTTCGCCCGTCTGTTCTACGGTTGTGTCCAGTGTTGCCGGTAGCGTGACCGGCACAGCAGCATCACAGCCGCACCGATTCGACAGTTGGAGGACACGTGCCCAGGGACGCCGAGAGCATCGAGCGGGACATCGAGAACGCCCGCAATCAACTCGCACAGACACTCGACGTGCTCGCTGTCCGCACCAATCCGAAGCGTCTGGTCGAGTCGACCAAGCACAGTGTGCTCGCCAAGCTGAACGAGCCCGCCGTGAAGGCCGCTCTCATCGGTGCCGGCGCCGTCGTGGGTCTCCTGGTGCTGCGCAAGATCTTCCGCTGATCGAGCGGCGACCTATTCGAACGGGGCATCGGCACACACGGTTCGCGTGATCGTGTGTAGCTGATGTCCCGTTCGTCGTTCGGACAGTTCCCGGCACGACCCCGATACGACACGAAAAAGGCCCCCGCACGATGTGCGGGGGCCTTTCCGGTGCGCCCACAGGGACTCGAACCCCGGACCCAGTGATTAAGAGTCACTTGCTCTACCAACTGAGCTATAGGCGCTAGCTCTGCTAGAAATCTAGCGTGCGCCGCCAGGGACTCGAACCCCGAACCCAGTGATTAAGAGTCACTTGCTCTGCCAGTTGAGCTAGCGGCGCATTGCCTCGGCGAGGTGTCCCTCGCTCGGTGCGAAGAGAACATTAACGGACCGCTTCGAGCGAAAGCAAATCCGCCCCTCTGTAACCCTCCAGCCGCAGGTAGCGATTGGTATTCGACCGTTATTCACCGCTGCGGCACGTCGGGGTCGAGTGTCCGAGCGACCTGGCATCGTGCAAGTGCGCGGGACGTCGGGAAGGCGTGACGGTTCGTGAGTGGGAGGTGTGTCCGCAGGGGCGCGCCGTGTGGTCTGTGCAGTGTGAAGTGGGGTTTTCATGAAGATCTGGGGCGGTCGCGAGTGTCGTCGCGAGGGCGGCGCAAGAAGTTCGAGATGGCCGGCCCTGCTCGTGGCCGGCTCCGCCGCTCTCGGCATGGTGATGCTCGTCACGGGTTGCACGATCTCGACCAGCGGCGCCTCGACCTCGGACTCCGCGCCGGTCGACTCCAATCCGCTCGTCGCGGTAATCCAGCCCAAACTGACCACGTCCGTCGTCGACGGTGTGGTCGGCTTCTCGCCCGGTGATCCCGTGACGGTCCGGGTCGCGGACGGCAGGCTGTCGAATGTGACCCTGCGCAATCCCGACGGGAAGGTCGTCGCTGGTGCCGTCGCGCCGGACGGGCTGTCGTGGACCAACAGCGAACCACTCGGCTACAACCGCAAGTACACGCTGCAGGCCGACGCGTACGGGCTCGGTGGTTCGACGTCGACCACCACGTCCTTCACGACCAGCGCACCCGGAAACCTCACCAAGCCCTACGTGATGCCGGGAGACGGCAGCGTCGTCGGGATCGGACAGCCGGTCGCGATCCAGTTCGACGAGAACATCCCGACCGCAAGGCCGCCGAGGCCGCAATCGAGATCGTCACGGTGCCCCCCGTCGAGGGTGCGTTCTACTGGTTGAACAACCGTGAGGTGCGTTGGCGACCGCAGAACTACTGGGCGCCGGGCACCAAGGTCACGGTCGACGTCAAGGCGTACGGCCGGGATCTCGGCAAGGGGATGTTCGGGCAGGAGGACGTGCACTCCTCGTTCACGATCGGCGACGCCGTCGTCATCACGGCCGACGACGACACCAAGCAGGTCACCGTCAACGTGTCGGGCCGCGACGTGAAGACGATGCCGACGTCGATGGGCAAGGACAGCACCCCGACCGACAACGGCGTCTACATCATCGGCGACCGGTTCGACCATCTGGTGATGGATTCGTCCACCTACGGCGTCCCGGTCAACTCGCCCGCCGGCTACCGCACTCCTGTCGACTGGGCCACGCGAATGTCGTACAGCGGCATCTTCTTCCACTCCGCTCCATGGTCGGTGAGCGAGCAGGGCTACACCAACACCAGCCACGGCTGCCTGAATCTGAGTCCGTCGAATGCGAAGTGGATCTACGACAACACCAAGCGCGGCGACATCGTGCTCGTGAAGAACACGGTGGGCGGCACCCTGTCGGGTACGGAGGGCCTCGGCGACTGGAACATTCCGTGGGAGACCTGGCGCGCCGGCAACGCGTAGCCGCCGATTATCCTGGGGACGACCGAATAGTCCGAAGGAACGGGAGCGCAGCGGTGGAAACGGTGGGAGTCGGGGATCTCGTCCAGGCCGCGGGGCATGCGGGCCCGTGGACGGTGCTCGAGGTCCGGCACGGGATGGCGCTACTCGAGCACGCGGACGGACATCGCTTGTCGCGCCGTACGACGACGCTGACCGTGGTCCGCAAGGCGGAGCCCGGGCAGCGCGCGGCACACTCGGCCGACGACGCCGACAACGGCGATGCGCCCACGTTGTTCGACTGATCGGTTACCGGGCGAGCCGAACGCCGTCCGATGCACCTTGGGATACATACAGCAGAGCGGCCGACACCTGTGAGGTGTCGGCCGCTCTGCTGAGAACCGTGCTAGTGCTCGGTCCGGATCAGAGGAACGCGTTGATCGCGCCGATCAGACCCAGGATGGCGCCGGCGCCGGCAAGCACCGTACCGATGCCGGAGACGACGGGCTGGATCTGCTTGATCAGGGCGAGGTCGGCGTCGGAAGAACCCATGGGGATGCTCCTTTGTGTGATGCGAGTGGGGGAGTGTGGCATGCGTCATGCCGTGCATCGGAGATGCTGTAGGTCACAGTAGGGGCCTGATGAACAAACGGTTAATTGGAGGTCTCGCTGAGTGGGACTTGCGTGAAATTCCTGTTCAGGGGCATTTGTCTGTGTCGGCGAGTATCCGATAGGTGAGTTAGCCCACATTTCCCCGACTCTGCGATCCGTGCACTCGTCGGTGTCCTGGAGGCCTTCCCGGGCGCTGATGAACGCGCATGGGGGGCGGGTAGCGAGAGGTTGGTGGCATGCACGCAAACGAGAAACGCCCCCGGCGATGCCGGGGGCGTTTCTTCGGGTGACTGACGGGACTCGAACCCGCGACAGCCAGGATCACAACCTGGTGCTCTACCAACTGAACTACAGTCACCATCGCTGTCGCTTCCGGCGGAACCGGTTGCTGCAGCGAGATGAATATTAGCCTGTCGATCGAGGAAAGTGCCAATCGCCTGGTCAGGCGGGTCCCAGCTCCTTCGCGATGGCCGCGATCTCGACGGTCGACGGTCCCGGATCCGCGACGAACGCGGTCCGCCGGTAGTACTGCAGTTCGCGAATCGATTCCTTGATGTCGGCCAGGGCGCGGTGCGACAGGCCCTTTTCCGGCTGGCCGAAGTAGATCCGCGGGTACCAGCGTCGGCACAGCTCCTTGATCGAGCTGACGTCGATCATCCGGTAGTGCAGGTGCGCGTCCAGTTCGGGCATGTCACGGGCGATGAAGCCGCGGTCGGTGGCGATCGAGTTGCCGGCGAGCGGCACGGTGCCGGCAACGGGCACGTGCTCCCGGATGTAGGCGAGCACCATCTGCTCGGCCTCGGCCACCGTCACCGCCGACGCGCGCACCTCCTCCGTGAGGCCCGAGCGCGCGTGCATCTCGGTGACTACGTCGGGCATCGAGGCCAACGCGTCGTCGTCGGCGTGGATCACGATGTCCACGCCTTCACCGAGGATGTTCAGGTCGCTGTCGGTCACCAGGGCGGCGATCTCGATGAGCTTGTCCGAACCGAGCCGAAGGCCCGTCATTTCACAATCGATCCATACCAATTTGTCCTGCACGAGAAACACAGTAGTCAGGCGAGGTCGGGATATTGTCCACGGTGGAGAACTTCCCGCACGCTTCTGCTTCGAGGAGGGCGCTTCATGACGGTTGATTCGGGGTCGGGGGACGACGCGCAGTCGCTGGCGGAGAAGGCCAGGATCGCGAAGGCCGCGGCGGAGGAGGCGGCCCGGGTCGCGGCGGAGGCGGCGGCCGCCGCGGAGGCCGCGGAGCGTGCGGAGGCGGCAGCCCAGAGCTCGTCGGAGGGCTCGGCTGCAGCGGGGCCGGGTGGCGCCGCGGCCGAGATCGCATCCGGCTACGAATCGGCCGGGGCTGCACTCGAACTCGGCACGATCGTTGTCGACGATGTCGTCGATTACGCTGCGCGGGTACGTATTCCGCTGGCCACCGTCAACCGGCACGGGCTCATCGCCGGGGCCACCGGCACGGGCAAGACCAAGACCCTGCAGGGCATGGCCGAACAGCTCTCGGCCGCAGGCGTGCCCGTCGTGATGGCCGACGTCAAGGGCGATCTGGCGGGGCTGTCGCGGCCGGGGGAGTCGAACGAGAAGATCACGGCGCGTGCTGCCGAGACGGGCGAGTCCCACTGGGCGCCCACCGGGTTCCCGGTGGAGTTCGTCTCCCTCGGCACCGACGGCATCGGGATCCCGGTGCGCGCCACCGTCACGAGTTTCGGGCCGATCCTGCTCAGCAAGGTTCTGGGGCTCAACGAGACCCAGGAATCCACCCTCGGCCTGATCTTCCACTGGGCCGACACGCAGGGGCTGGCGTTGCTGGACCTGAAGGACCTCCGGGCGGTGATCGCGCACCTGACCTCCGACGAGGGCAAGGCGGACCTGAAGGGCATCGGGGGCGTGTCCGCGTCCACCGCCGGCGTCATCCTGCGCGCGCTCGTCAATCTCGAGGCCGACGGTGGCGACACCTTCTTCGGCGAACCGCAGTTCGAGACCGAGGATCTGCTGCGGTCGGCGCCGGACGGCCGGGGCATCGTCACGCTCTTCGAACTCGGGGCGCAGGCGGCGCGACCGGCGATGTTCTCGACGTTCCTGATGTGGGTGCTGGCCGACCTGTTCCAGGCGCTGCCGGAGGCGGGCGACCTCGACAAGCCGAAGCTGGTCTTCATCTTCGACGAAGCTCACCTGCTCTTCTCCGATGCCTCGAAGGCGTTCCTCGCGCAGGTGGAGCAGACCGTGAAGCTGATCCGGTCGAAGGGCGTCGGCGTGTTCTTCTGCACCCAACTGCCCACCGACGTGCCCAATGCGGTGCTGTCGCAGTTGGGCGCCCGGATCCAGCACGCGCTGCGCGCGTTCACCCCCGACGACCAGAAGGCCCTCACCAAGACCGTCAGGACGTACCCGAGGACGACGCACTACGATCTCGAGAACGCGCTCACCTCGCTCGGGACCGGTGAGGCGATCGTGACGGTGCTGTCGGAGAAGGGTGCCCCGACGCCGGTCGCGTGGACCAGGATCCGCCCGCCCCGCTCCCTCATGGACGCGATCGGAGACGACGCGATCCGGGCCGCGGCGGGCGCGAGTTCGCTGTACGCCAAGTACGGGCAGACGATCGACCGGGAATCGGCGTACGAGAAGCTCACCGCGAAGGTGGTGGCCGCACCGAACGTCGATCCGACCCTGGACGTGCCTCCGCTGCCGGATCTTCCGGACCTGCCTCCGCCGCCGCTTCCCGCGCCCGAGGGGCCGAGTGTCGCCGAACAGATCCTCGGGAATCCGGCGGTCAAGAGCTTCCTGCGGTCGGCGGCGTCGGCCGCAGGGCGGGAGGTCTCGCGAAGCATCTTCGGTACCGGACGCCGACGACGCCGCTGAGGACGGCGCGGCCGGCGCCCGGTGCCGGGCGGGGTCAATCGAACAGGACGACGCCGCGGATGTTCTTGCCCTCGTGCATGTCGACGAAGCCCTGAGCGATGTCGTCGAGCTTGTAGGTGGTGGTGATGAGCTTGTCGAGTTCGAGCTTGCCGGCCTGGTACAGCTCGACCATCCACGGGATGTCGGCGCTCGGGCGGAGGCGCCGAACAGCGAGCCCTGGATGCGCTTCTGGTACAGCGTCAGCTCGAGCAGGCTGATGGGCAGACCGACGTCCTCCCTGTTGCCGAGGCCCGTCACCACGCACGTCCCGGCCTTGCGGATCGACGAGAATGCCTGCGCGACATGCTCGCCCGTCGTGACGCCGACGGTGACGATCGCCGAGTCGGCTCCCTGCCCGTTGGTGAAGGAACGGGCGATGTCGGTGGCCTCCTCCATCGTGGCGACCGCGTGGGTGGCGCCGAACTCGAGGGCGTTGGCGCGCTTGAACGCGACCGGGTCGACCGCGATGATGTGGGCCGCGCCGGCGTGCGCGGCGCCCTGGACGGCGTTGATGCCGATGCCGCCGACGCCCATTACGATCACCGTGTGGCCGGGGTAGACCTGCGCGGAGTTGACGGCGGCGCCCCAGCCGGTGCCCACGCCGCAGCCGAGAAGGCACAGGGTTTCGAGGGGGAGGTCCTTGTCGACCTTGACGGCGGAATCGATGCTCACCGTGGTGTATTCGCTGAACGTGCCGAGTCCGCACGTCTGCGCGACGGGTGCGCCGTCGAGCGTCAGGCGGTAGCTGTTCGGGTCGTCGGGGCGGCCGCCGGTCATGATCGCCGCGCCGCGGTCGCACAGGTTCTGCAGGCCCTTGGCGCACCAGCGGCAGCGGCCGCAGCCGGCGAGGAACGAGAAGATGACGTGGTCGCCCACCTCCCAGCCGACGGTGTGCGGCCCGACCTCGACGACGATGCCGGCGCCCTCGTGCCCGCCGCAGATCGGGTAACGCCCGACGCCGTGATCGCCCTTGGCGATGTGGTCGTCCGAGTGGCAGAGGCCGGAGGCGACCATCTTGACGGTGATCTCGTTCTGACGGGGGCCTTCGAGTTCGAGGTCGACCACCTTGTAGATGCCGGGCGCTTCGGTGAGGACGGCGGCGCGGGTCTTCACGGTGTTCCTCCTGATTGGATAGCGACGATGTGGCGTGCATCACTATCCGCGCAGGTGGTCTGCTTCGGCCTGCGTGGTCTCACTCACTGGAACCGGGTTACAGTCCGACGTCGCGAGACAGCAGATCCGCGACCGATTCCCGCCGGATCAACTCGCGCGAATTCCCGTCCTTCACCGCCACGATCGGGGACGGCCCACCGAGTTGTACGACGACGCCAGGCTGTGGTGATACGCGCCCGTGCACGGCACCGCGAGGACGTCGCCGGGGTGTAGATCGGCCGGGAGCATGACGTCGCCGGCGAGGACGTCGCCCGCCTCGCAGAAGCGCCCGACGACGGTCGTCGGGACGTGGGCGCCCGACGGGTGTCGGTTTGCGACTACGACGTCGTAGTGTGTGCCGTACAGCGCGACGCGCGGGTTGTCGCTCATGCCGCCGTCCACCGCGGCGAAGATCCGGCCGCTCGGGGCCGTCTTGACCGACACGACGCGGTACAGCGTCACCCCGGCCCGTGCGACGATTGCGCGGCCCGGTTCGAGGGTGAGCTGTGGTCGCGGGAAGCGGTTGCGGGCGCACGCGTCGTCCAGCGCGTCGTCGATGGTGCGGGCGAGTTCGGTGAGGTCGATCTGTGGGTCCCGGGGCGGTAGGGGACGGCGTGACCGCCGCCGAGGTCGAGGTCGGTCAGGATCAGGCCGTGGTCGCGCCGGACCTGATCCATCTGGCCGATCAGCCGCTGCACCGCGGTGCCGAAGACGTGCGGGTCGGTGATCTGCGACCCGAGATGGCAGTGCAGCCCCACGAGTTCGAGGTTGGGCTGCTCGAGTACCAGGCGGATTGCGGCGTCGGCGTGCCCACCCGTGATCGGGAAGCCGAACTTCTGGTCGTCGACGCCGGTCGTCACGGCGGGGTGGCCGTGGATGTCGATGCCTGGGGTGACCCGCACGAGCACCTTCTGGGGTGCGGGGGCGACGGAGGCGAGCAGTCGGATCTCGGTGTGCGAGTCGACGACGATGCGCCCGACCCCGGCGTCGGTGGCGGTCCGCAACTCGGAGGCGGTCTTCGCGTTGCCGTGCAGGATGATTCGACGCGGGTCGACGCCCGCGGACAGTGCGATGGCGAGCTCGCCGGACGAACAGACGTCCAGCGACAGGCCCTCGTGGGTGACCCAGCTCGCGACGCCCCGGATCATCAGTGCCTTTGCCGCGTACGCGATCTCGGCCTCGGGGAGTATCGAGCGGTAGGTGCGGCAGCGGTGTCGGACGTCGTCCTCGTCGAGCACGTACGTCGGGGTGCCGTATTGGTCGGCGATGTCGTCGAGCGCGACGCCACCGACACGGATGCGGCCGCGGTCGTCGTGGCTGGTGTTCACCGGCCACAGCGCCGGGTCGAGTCGCGGCGCCATCGCGGCACGGAGCGAGGGGAAGATGTCGAGCAGGGTCACCGGCGTACTCCTGGGGGTGCCCGCAATCCGGTCGGAGCGGGTTCACCCTTCAGAAGTACGCCGGTGCGGTGCCCGGCGGTCGCGTCTTGATGCCTGTTTGACGCCGACCGAGTCAGCCCTGATGTGGGGTTGATGCGGCCGGGTCAGCCGCCCAGCTTCTTGTAGAACGAGCCGACGATCGGGGCGATGGCGGCGCGCGGGCTGTACTGCCCGGCCACCGACATGCCCTTGCTCAGGATCCGGGGACGATCCGCATCTTGTTGTCGCCGAGGGCATCCAGCGAGACCTTGGCGACAGACTCGCTCGAGGTCCACAGGAAGTCCGGGACGAGCTTGTCGACGATGGACGCGTCGGCCGGATCCGGGTCTCGGTGCGGACGGGGCCGGGGGCGAGGAGCGTGACGTTCACGCCGCTGCCCTTCAGCTCGCCGCGCAGCGACTCGGAGAACGTGTTCACGAACGCCTTGGTAGCCGCGTAGGTCGCGTTGTTCGGGATCGGCATGTTGCCGGCCGCCGAACCCACCATGAGGATCGCGCCCGACTTCCGGGCGACCATCCCGGGCAGGACGGCCAGCGTCAGGTCGTGGACGGCGACCGAGTTGAGCTCGACCTGGTCGCGCTCGTAGCTCGGATCGAGCTCGACGACCGGGCCGAACGTCGCGATGCCGGCGTTGTTGCACAGGATCGAGATCTCGCGTTCGGCCAGTTCGGCGACCAGCGGGGCTCGGCCGTCGCGGTCGGACAGGTCCACGGCGTGGACCTCGACCTCCACGCCGTGCTTCTCGCGCAGCTGGGCGGCAAGCTTCTCCATCACGTCGCCGCGGCGGGCGACGAGGATCAGCGAGTGCCCACGCGCGGCCAGTTCGGCGGCGAGGGCCTCGCCGATACCGGAGGAAGCGCCGGTCACGACCGCGCGGGCGTCAGGGTTGGGATTCGGCAGGCTCACGACAGTGCAGCGTAGCGGGTCGACGGAAACACGGTGCTCACGCGCTCAGATGCCCGCCGCCAGGCGCGTGCCCTGCTCGATCGCGCGTTTGGCGTCGAGTTCGGCCGCAACGTCCGCGCCGCCGATGACATGCGTCGTCACACCGGCGACCGTCAGCTCGTCGACCAGGTCGCGAACCGACTCCTGGCCCGCGCAGATCACCACGGTGTCCACCGCGAGGATGCGCGGGCCCTCGTGCTTCTCGCCGAACGTGATGTGCAGGCCGGCGTCGTCGATGCGTTCGTAGTTGACGCCGGTGATCTCGTGGACGCCCTTGGCCTTCAACGCGGCCCGGTGCACCCAGCCGGTGGTCTTGGCGAGGCCCGCGCCGATCCGTCCGGGCTTGCGCTGCAGCAGATACACCTCGCGCGGCGACGGGGACGGCTGCGGCGCGGTGAGCGCGCCGGGCGCCGACTCGGGATCGGTGACACCCCACTCCTGCTTCCACTCCTTCAGATCGAGGGTGGGGGAGTGCTTGTGCGTGAGGAACTCGCTGACGTCGACGCCGATGCCGCCGGCGCCGATCACCGCGACGGACTTTCCGACTGGCCTCCCGTCGCGGACCGCCTCGGCGTACGAGAGCACCTTCGGGTGGTCGATGCCGGGGATGTCGGGCACGCGCGGAACGACACCGGTGGCGATCACCACCTCGTCGTAGCCGGCATCGATCAGCTCGGCAGCCGCGACGCGGGCGCCGAGCCGCACGTCGACGCCGGTGAGGTCGAGCTGGCGGCGGAAGTAGCGGATGGTCTCGGCGAACTCCTCCTTGCCGGGGATCTTCTGCGCGATCCCGAACTGGCCGCCGATTTCGTCTCGCGCCTCGAACAGCGTGACGGCGTGGCCGCGCTGGGCGAGGTTCAGTGCCGCGGACAGGCCTGCGGGACCGGCGCCGACCACAGCGAGGTTCTTCTTCCGGCGCGTGGGCAGCAGAGTCAGTTCGGTCTCGCGGCCGGCGCGCGGGTTCAGCAGGCACGAGACGTGCTTGTTCACGAACGCGTGGTCGAGGCAGGCCTGGTTGCACGCGATGCACGTGTTGATCTCGTCGGGCGCGCCGGCCTCGGCTTTGCGCACCCACATCGGGTCGGCGAGCATCGGCCGCGCCATCGAGATCAGTCGCACCTCACCGCGGGTGAGGATCTCCTCGGCCACCTCGGGCATGTTGATCCGGTTCGACGCGACGACCGGGATCGACACGTGCGCGGCGAGCTTCTCGGTGACGTCGACGAACGCCGCCCGCGGCACCGACGTCACGATCGTCGGCACCCGGGACTCGTGCCAGCCGATGTCGGTGTTGATGATCGTCGCCCCGGCCGACTCGACTTCCCGTGCGAGCGCGACGATCTCGTCCCACGTCTGCCCGCCCTCGACGAGGTCGGCCATCGACAGCCGGAACAGGATGACGAAGTTCGGCCCCACCGCCGTGCGGGTCCGTCGCACGATCTCGACTGCCATGCGGCGGCGCTTCTCCGGCGTGCCGCCCACTCGTCGGTGCGCTTGTTGGTGCGCTCGCACAGGAACTGATTGATGAAGTATCCCTCGCCGCCCATGATCTCGACGCCGTCGTACCCCGCCGCCTGGGCCAGTCGGGCACAGCGCACGAAGTTGCGGATCTGCCACCGCACGCCACGGCTCGTGAGGCGCCTCGGCCGGAACGGGTTGATGGGGGCCTTGATCGACGACGCGCTGACACTCAGCGGCTGGTAGCTGTAGCGGCCCGCGTGCAGGATCTGCAGCGCGATCTTGCCGCCCGCGTCGTGCACCGCCCTCGTGACGGTGCGGTGCCGGCGGGCCTCGATCCGGTTCGTGAGCTTGGCGCCGAACGGCAGCAGCCACCCGGTGCGGTTGGGGCGTAGCCGCCGGTGACGATCAGGCCGACGCCGCCGCGGGCGCGTTCGGCGTAGAACTCGGCCAGGCGGGCGGTGTTCTTGGCGCGGTCTTCGAGCCCGGTGTGCATCGACCCCATGATCACGCGGTTCTTCAACGTCGTGAATCCGAGGTCCAACGGTTCGAGCAGGTGCGGGAACTGTGAAGTCATTCCGGCCTTTCGGTCGGGTCAGGACTGTTCCGAGTCCGCCTCGGACCCGAGGGCCTCGAGCACCTCGGTGCACCAATCGACGAAACCCTGCTCGACGCGGATGCCGCCGCGCAGGACGAGGTACTGGTGCAGGGCGCGGCCGCTGCGGGGACGGGAATCGGGGAAGTCGTGATGTTCGATGCGGCGGTACAGCTCCAGGCGGGCGACATGCTCGTCGCGGTGCCGGCGCACCTCGGCGAGCAGCGATCCCATGTCTCCGTACGAGGCGCCGCGGATCTTCACGGCGAGTTCGTTGCGCAGGTGCCCGGGCTCGGTGGGCTCGGCGATCCAACGGGCCAGCTCGGCGCGGCCGGCGGCCCCGACTCGGTACACCTTCTTGTCGGGGCGGCCGTCCTGTGCGATCGATTCGCCCGTGACCCAGCCGGCGTCGTCCATCCGCTTGAGTACGCGGTAGATCTGCTGGTGGGTGGCGTTCCAGAAGAAGCCGATCGACTTGTCGAAACGGCGCGCGAGTTCGTACCCGAGCCGGACTGCTCGCTGAGGGAGACGAGTATCGCGTGTTCCAGTGCCACGACGCCATCGTCTATGCAACTAGGTGAGTATGCAACCGGGCGAATAGACCGCTCGGTCGTCAGACCGGGGGCCGTGTCAGGGGAATCGTCATCCGCAGCCGGGCGCCGCCGAGGGGACTGTCGTCGAGTTCGACCGTGCCTCCGTGCAGCTCGGCCTGCTGGGCAACGAGGGCCAGGCCGAGGCCGGACCCCTCGGGATGGGAGTGCGCGCCCCGCACGAAACGTCCGAACACCGCGGTCCGCTCCGCGTCGGGCACGCCGACACCGTCGTCGTCGACGGTGATGACGGCGTCGCGGTGCCCGTCGGCGCTGTCGCAAACGGTGTCCAGGGTCACCGTGACCCGGTGGGCCCGCCCGTGGCGGACGGCGTTGGCGATGGTGTTGTCGAGGACCAGCCGCAATCCGGCGGGTATGCCGCGGATCGTCAGGTGGTCGGGCGCGGTCAGCGTGATCTCGGTGGCCCGGTGTGTGCGCTGCGATTCCTGCACGGCCCGGTCGGTGAGCTCCACCAGGTCGATCTCCTCGCGCACGTCGGGATCGAACAGTTCCCCGACGGCCAGTCGCTCCAGATCTGCCAGCGTGGTCTCGACCTGGCGCTGCGTCGCGAGCAGGTCCTGGACGACCTCGGCGCGCTGCTCGCCGGTGAGCGGCATGGTCGCCAGTACCTCTAGGTCGGTACGCATCGCGGTCAGTGGAGTACGGAGCTCGTGTGCGGAAACCGACGCGAAATCGCGCGCCGTCCCGAGTGCCTCCTCGGTGCGGCGTTGCGCCGCTCCGATCTGGTCGAGCATCTGGCCGATCGCGGCGGACAGTTCCTCCGCCTCCCGGGTTCCGCACACGTCGGGTCTGACGCCGTCGCGCCCGTGACCGACTGTGCGGGTCATGGCCGCGAGACGCTGCAGCGGGCGGACCGCGCGTCCGGCCAGCATCCATCCGAGTCCTGCCGCCAGCGCGATCGCGGCGACGGCCGCCGCCGCGACCACCATCTGTTGCTGTCGGATGGCGCTGGTCAGCGGGTCCTCCGGAATCGCCACCGACAGGTACAGACCGGGATCCCCTTCGGCCTGGACGGTACGGCTGCGGACCGGGGCGCCGTCCAGCAATTCCGTGACGGCCGAATCGGCCACGGCCGTCGCCGGCGTCGCGGGGACGGACACCACAGCCGGTTCCACGCTCTCCGCCGGACGTACGCTCGCCGAATTCAGCGCCCGGTCCAGCTGGTCGGAGCCGTTGACGCGGAGGAACACCGCGAACGCGATCCCGATCGCCACGATGACGATGGTGGCGGCGAGCGCGGAGACGATCGATACCCTCGCCCGCAGCGACAGCGAACGGCTCATCGGTCCTCCCGCAGAACGAATCCCACGCCCCGGACGGTGTGCAGGATCCGTGGTGTGGCGTCGGCCTCCAGCTTCTTGCGGAGGTAGTTGACGAACACGTCGACGACATTGGTGTCGGCGTCGAAGTCGTACCCCCACACCAGGTCCAGCAACTTGGGGCGGCTGAGCACGATGCCGGTGTTCTCGGCGAGCACGGCCAGCAGATCGAACTCGCGCTTCGTCAGTTCGAGGCGTCGGCCGCCCAGCGTCGCGCGCCGACCGGGCACGTCCACGTCCAGGGCACCGACCCTGATCGTGGCGGCGGCCGGTGCGGTCTGGGGTGCACGGCGCAGCAGCGCCCGCAACCGCGCCACCAGCTCGCCGAGTTCGAACGGTTTGGTCAGGTAGTCGTCCGCGCCCGCCTCGAGTCCCGCGATCCGGTCGTCCACGGATGCGCGGGCGCTGAGGACGCAGATCGGAACGTCGTTGCCCATCGCCCGCAATGCGGTAACCACACCGGTTCCGTCCAGTCCGGGCATGTTCATGTCCAGCACGATCGCCCTCGGGTGGGTGTCGGCGACGGCTCGCAGGGCGGAGGCCCCGTCTGTCGCGGTCTCGATGTCGAAACCCGACAGGCGGAGCCCCCGCTCCAGCGAGGCGAGCACTTTCGCATCGTCGTCGACAACCAGGATGCGGGCGGAATCAGTCACCCGACCCATGGTGCCAGCGGTGCCGAGGCGTCAGCAGGACACGGTGGCGGCCGCGGACTCCTCGTCGCGAATCTTTGCCGCCTCTTCCTCGCTCACCTGGACCGCCGGGGTGCTCGCGATCGCGGCGATGCCCTCGGCAGCGCCCGCGCGTTCCTCGTCGCGAATCTTCTGCGCCTCTTCCTCGCTCACCTGGATCGCCTCGGTCGCCGCCACCATCGCCTGCGCGCACTCGGGCCCCGTTCCCGTCCGTTCCGGCAGGGTCTGCTCGATCGCGACGGGTCCCGACGAGCCGGTCGAGATTCCGTTGCTCGCCCATGCGACGCCGGGCACCGCGACCACTCCCGCAGCGGCCACGGCCGCGGCAGCGATCCCGATGCGACGGCGCAGCGAACCCTTGGTGAAAGTCTCGCGCATGCTCAGCTCCTCCAGTTGATGTCCGGATGCCCCGGTGGCTCCGGCGAAGACCAAGGTAGAAGCCGAAAACTAGGCCACCGTTAGTCGATTCTTAGCCGACCATTAGAAAACGCGGGCCACCGACTGCGGCCGCTGATCCGGGACGCGACCCGGCGTCGTCGGGGAAATGCGCGCCCACGCGGTTAGGCTCGCGGCCATGAGCAGCGGCGTGGCTCGGGAGGCGGGCATCGGTCAGGCGGCGACGCGACGACAGATCGCCGCGTGGGGGCTGTGGGACTGGGGCGGCGCGGCGTTCAACGCGGTCATCCTCACGTTCGTGTTCTCGGTGTATCTCACCGATGCCGTGGGCAAGGACCTGCCCGGCTCGGTGTCGGCGAGCACGTGGCTGGGCTGGTCTCTGGGCATCGCGGGCTTCTTCATCGCGGTGCTGGCGCCGGTGAGCGGACAGCGGTTCGACGCGACGGGCCGGCGCAAACGCTCGCTCGCGGTCCTGACGTTCCTGACCGTGGCGGCGATGGCGGGGATGTTCTTCGTCGTCGACGACTACCGGTACCTGTGGCTCGGGCTCGTGCTGCTGGGGTTCGCATCGGTGATCTTCGAACTCGCCGGCGTGCCGTACAACGCGATGATGCGGCAGGTGTCGACGCCGGGGAACATCGGAAGGGTCTCCGGGTTCGGTTGGGCGATGGGATATTTCGGTGGCATCGTGCTGCTGCTCGTGTGCTATTCCGGCTTCATCGCGGGCGACGGCGACACCCGCGGGTTCCTCGGCATCACCACCGACGACGGGCTCAACATCCGGCTCGTCGCCCTCCTGGCCGCGGTGTGGCTCGCGGTGTTCGCGATCCCGGTGCTGCTCGATGGTCCCGGAAGCGCCGCGAACCTCCGCCGACCCGGGTGCCGCCAAGGCCGGATTCGTCGACTCATACCGGGTGCTGTGGCGGGACGTGCGCGAACTGTGGGCCGTCGACCGCCGAACCGTCGGTTTCCTCATTGCCAGTGCACTCTTCCGCGACGGGCTGGCCGGGGTCTTCACCTTCGGTGCCGTGCTGGCGGTGAACGTGTACGGCCTCGCGTCCGACAGCGTCCTGCTGTTCGGTGTCGCCGCGAACGTCGTTGCCGCACTGGGCGCGATCGTGGCCGGACGCTTCGACGACCGCATCGGGCCCAAGATCGTGATCGTGACGTCGCTGGCCGCCATGCTGGTGGTCGGCGTCGTGCTGCTGGCGGTCTCGGGTCCCGCGCTGTTCTGGGTCTTCGGCCTGCTGCTGTGCCTGTTCGTCGGTCCGGCGCAGTCGTCGGCCCGCACCTTCCTCGCCCGGGTCACCCCACCCGGACGCGAAGGCCAGATGTTCGGGCTGTACGCCACGACGGGCCGGGCGGTGTCGTTCCTGGCGCCCACCCTGTTCGGCTTCTTCGCGTGGTCGTTCGGCGCCGACCGCGCCGGCATCGTCGGGCTGCTGGTGGTGCTGGGCGTGGGCCTCGCCGCGCTACTGGCGGTGCGGGCGCCGGAGCGGGAGGTCGCGAGTCCGCTTCCGGGCTGATGGCCGAATGTCACATCGGTTCAGTCCAACTGGACGCGTGTGACATTCGGTCACCGGAGGTCAGTCCTTGAAGTAGACCAGCTGGTGCGTCGTCGCCAGCAGGGCGCCGTCGCGGCCCCAGATCTCGCCGGACTGGTCGAAGTAGCCCTTGCCGAACCGCTGCGCCCGCGCCGTGCCGAGAACGGCGTCGTCCGCCTGCGCCGCGAGCATCGTCGCGTCGGCGTGGAAGTACACCGTGAGCGACACGGTGCCCGCCGGGACGAAGCGGCCCAGGCGCAGGAAGGCTCGCGGGTAGAAGACGTCGCACAGTGACGTCAGCGCCGGGAAATCCAGCGGCCGGGGCGGATTGTCGCGGACCCACAGGGTGCTCGTCGAGTCGGGCTGGGCGCCGTCGGTGCCGTTGTCGGGGTTCGGACCGGGCCCTCGACGAACCGCAGGTCGTAGTTGCGTGCCCACGCGATGAAGTCGGGGAACGGCTGTGCGGCAACCTCGTCGAACGCCGGCGCGGACGGCGTCGTCAGCTCGGTGGACGACCACGTCTCGCGACGGTTGCCGAACACGGCGGTGGCGGTGGTGGTGACGACGCCGTCCTGGGTCAGTTCGAGGTTCCAGTGCTGCGTCGAGCGGTTGGTGCGCGTCGGGCGCGCCGTGATCTCGAACTCGCCGTCCGCGATGGGGCCCGCGAAGTTCACGGTCAGCGACAGCGGATCGCCGAGGCGTTCGGGATGCCGCTGCACGGCGCGCAGCAGCGTCGCGGCGGTGATGCCGCCGAATGGGCCGACCATGTTCGCGTACGCGGGGGCGGTGTGGCCCTGAAATACACCGGGTGAGGCCTCCGAGTCTTCTCCGACAACGAGTTCGACGGCCGCGTCGAACGGGTGCGTAGGTGCGACGATCTTGGTCACTTCGACTCCTGACGGGTGACTATCCGGTTCTAGGTATGACAACATACATAGCAACGACCGGCAACCGTGCGAGAGAGGGCGACGACATGGCGAGGCGGCAGGATCCCGCAGGCGGTCCGCGCGCGGCGATGATCGACAGCGCCGTCGCGTTGATCCGTGAACAGGGCGTGGCGGCGACGTCGTTCACCGACGTGCTTGCCCACAGCGGTGCCCCGCGGGGATCGATCTACCACCACTTCCCCGACGGCAAGTCCCAGCTCGTGGAGGAGGCCACGAGGTCCGCGGCCGCCTACCTCGGTCGAGGCGTGGCCCGGGTCCTCGAGTCCGGCGACACCGTCTCCGCGTTGCGGGAACTCGTCGACCTGTGGCGGCGCGGCCTCGAGGCCACCGACTACGCCGCGGGTTGCCCGATCGTGGCAGCGGCGCTCGGCACCGAGCGCGGCGCCCGCGAGGTCGCGGGGACCACGTTCGCCGAGTGGTGCGAGCTGATCGCCGCGAGTCTCGTCGACGACGGCGTCTCCCGTGACCGCGCGGCGTCGCTGTCGGTGCTGATCGTCAGTGCGCTCGAGGGTGCGCTGGTGATGGCGCAGGCGCAGGGGACCTCGCGTCCGCTCGACGCGGTGGTCGACGAACTCGAGGTGCTGCTGGGGTGAGCCTCAGCTCAGCGACACCCGCGCCAGGATCGCGTCGGCCAGGGCGTCCGGGTTCTCCTCGGGGATCCAGTGGCCCGCGCCGTCGAGGACGATGAATCGGTAGGGGGCGTCGACGAACTCGCTGCACCGCCGCGCCGCCGCGGGGCCGAGGGTCGGGTCCGCGGTGCCCCAGACGTACGTGGTCGGCACCCGCACCGGTGGCAGTTCCCCGAACGCGCGGACCAGGGCCCGGTACCAGTTGAGCGTCGCGGTCAACGCGCCCGGCTGCGACAGCAGCCGCACGTGCTCCTCGATCAGGTCCGGGTCGGTGCCGTCGCCGAACGCCCCGCGCAGCCGCCGCGAATCGTCTTCGAGCAGAAACGTTTCGGCCGTTCCCTCCTGGCGGAGTAGGCCGACGTACGCGGACCGGCGCTGCTGATCGGCGTCCTCGCGCAGGGCCCACCCGAACGCGGCCGCGTGTGGCACCGACACCGCGGTGAGGCTGCGGATCCGGTCCGGGTGCCGTCCGCGACCTGCCACGCGATGGCGGCGCCCCAGTCGTGGCCCACGAGATGCGCGGAGGTCAGGTCGTAGGCGTCGAGCAGGCCGAGGACGTCGTCGACGAGGTGATCGAAGCGGTAGTCCTCGACCGCCGACGGGCGGGCGTCGGGGGAGTAGCCGCGCTGATTCGGTGCGATGACCCGCATGCCCGCGGCGAGTAGGCGTGGGGTGATCGGGCGCCACGCCGCCGAGCTCTCGGGGAACCCGTGCAGCAACACGATCGGGGTCCCGTCGTCCGGGCCGGCGACGGTGACGTCGAATGTCAGGTCGCCCAGGCTAATTCGGTCGATGTGGGAGTCGGCGGTCATTCGGGACACGGTAGTGGAACGGTGACGTGTGCGCGGGGTTCCGGGCAGAGTGTTCGCGCGACCGGGTGAATGACGGGACGGGCCCGGCATCGCGGTGGTGCGATGCCGGGCCCGTCCGGGTGTCGGTGTGGATCAGATGACGCCGAGTGCGAACATCGCGTCGGCCACCTTCACGAAGCCGGCGATGTTGGCGCCCAGGACGTAGTCGCCCGGCTTGCCGTACTCCTCGGCCGTGGTGGAGCAGCGGTGGTGGATGTCGCGCATGATCTTCGACAGACGCTCGTCCGTGTAGGAGAAGCTCCACGAGTCGCGCGAGGCGTTCTGCTGCATCTCCAGCGCGGAGGTGGCGACGCCACCGGCGTTGGCGGCCTTGCCGGGAGCGAACGCGACGCCGGCCTCGCGGAACACCGCGACACCGCCGGGGTGGTGGGCATGTTGGCGCCCTCGGCGACGGCCTTGACGCCGTTGCTCACCAGCGCCTTGGCGGAGACGTCGTCGAGCTCGTTCTGGGTGGCACACGGCAGCGCGATGTCACACGGCACGTTCCAGATGTTGCCGCCCGGGAAGAACTGGGCGTCGGTGCGCTCCTCGACGTACTCGGAGATGCGGCCGCGACGGACCTCCTTGATCTCCTTGAGCAGGTCGATGTCGATGCCCTTGTTGTCGACGATGTAGCCCGACGAGTCGGAGCAGGCGATGGCCGTGCCGCCGAGCTGGTGGATCTTCTCGATGGCGTAGATGGCGACGTTGCCGGAGCCCGACACGACGGCCTTCTTGCCCTCGACGGACTCGCCCTTGGCCGCCATCATCTCGGCGACGAAGTAGGCCGCACCGTAGCCGGTGGCCTCCTTGCGGACCATCGAGCCGCCCAGGTGAGGCCCTTGCCGGTGAGGACGCCCGACTCGTACGAGTTGTTGAGGCGCTTGTACTGTCCGAACAGGTAGCCGATCTCGCGGCCGCCGACGCCGATGTCACCCGCCGGGACGTCAGTGTACTCGCCGATGTGGCGCTGCAGCTCGGTCATGAACGACTGGCAGAAGCGCATGATCTCTGCCTCGGACTTGCCCTTGGGGTCGAAGTCCGAGCCGCCCTTGCCGCCGCCGATGGGCAGGCCGGTGAGGGAGTCTTGAAGATCTGCTCGAAGCCGAGGAACTTGACGATGCCGAGGTTGACGCTCGGGTGGAAGCGCAGGCCGCCCTTGTAGGGGCCGAGCACGCTGTTGTACTGGACGCGGAAACCGCGGTTGACGTGGATGTTTCCGTTGTCGTCCTGCCACGGAACACGGAAGATGATCTGCCGCTCGGGCTCGCAGAGGCGCTCGATCAGGGCGTCGTCGGCGTAGTTGGGGTGTCGATCGAGCACCACGGTGAGCGACTCGAAGACCTCGGCGACCGCCTGGTGGAACTCCGGCTCGCCAGCATTGCGAAGGAGTACCTGCTTGTAGATCTCCTCAACGCGGTCGCGTACAGACAACTTTCACCTACCTGATTCCGTGAGAACTTTTTAATCTTTCTGTTACAGGCTAGTCCGCGAAGTGGGTCGAATTCGACGATTACCTGGGGAAAGTGAGATTAGCCACGTGTAAACATCGTGTTACCGAGCGCCGGCACCTGGGCAAATGGTGCCTGAACCGAGTCCGTGATGCCGGGATGGGATCCGGAACTGGTGCGCACAGCTGAGTCTCAATTTTCACTCCAATCACATCGGTAACGCGCACGTCTTGGGTATGACATGGTTTGCTGTTGATCAATGCACATCTTCGGGGGAGAGCGCGATGGGCTGCGCACGGATTGCCTCCCGCTACCTGGAAGGAAGCAGTCTGTGAGAGCAGTGAATCGGGGGTGGGCCGCCGCACTGTCGGCGGCTGCACTGACAGTTGGGCTGTCGGTCGGGATGGCCACGCCGGCCGGCGCGGTCGGTGGACCGTGCGGGCAGAACGGTAACGGCAGCGGCAGTCTCGGTAGCGCAGGGAGCTCGGGCAGCTCGGGAAGTTCCGGTCTGACCGGCAGCGTGATGGGGAGCCTGGGTACCGGCAGTCTGGGCAGCGCCACGGGATCGCTGGCCAACTCGCTCCCGTGGATCACGGGTTCGCCCGACGGCGCCCTGCCGATCCTGAGCGGTAAGACCAAGGCCCTCGAGATGGTCACCGGGCCGGGCAGCCCGAACAAGAGCATCGAACGCTTCAGTGTCTCCGGCACCGACCTCGGCATCATGTGGGACAACGGCAGGACCGGCGCCGACCACGGCGTGATGATGATGTTCGGCGACACGGTCGGTGCCTGCGGAGTCGGAGAAGACCAGTGGCGTAGCAATGTCCTCTTCCTTAGCACCGACGCCAACCTGGTCGACGGCATGAAGATCGACAACTCTCCTTTGGCGTCGCGCGGGTTCTCCAAGCAGGTCATCAAGGGATTCCTGTCCACCGAACCAGGTGGTTCGCCCGAGTTCACCGTCATCCCGACCGCTGGTGTTTCGGTCGGCGGCAAGCAGTACGTGCGATTCATGTCCATCCAGAAGTGGGGTGCTCCGGGCGAGTGGACCACTAACTACTCCGCAATCGCAGTCTCCGACGACAATGGCGAGACCTGGACATCGAAGCCCGAAACGATCCGCGCGAACTTCCAGGGCATCGGTCTGGCCGGAAATCCCGCGGTGTCGCCCAGCAACAAGTACTGGCAGATGAGTTCCTTCCTGCCCAGTCGCGACGGCAAGTATATCTACGAATTCGGCACTCCCTCAGGACGTTCCGGCGGTGCGCGGCTCGCTCGCACTCTTGCTACGGATGCCGACATGCTCGATATGGGCAACTACCAGTACTGGAACGGCTCCGACTGGTCGTCGAACATCGATGACGCGGTGACGGTGATCAAGGCGCCGGTCAGCGAGCTGTCGGTGCAGTGGAGCGACACCCTGAACAGTTACATCGCGATGTACTCGGACGTGGAAGGCCTGAAGATCCGCCAGGCGGACAGTCCGGAGGGGCCGTGGCGCGGCAGCCAGACGCTCATCAGCTCGGCCACGCTGCCGGGGTTGTACGGCGGGTTCATGCACCCGTGGTCGAAGGGCAAGGACCTGTACTTCGTCCTGACGACGTGGGATCGGTACAACGTGATCTACATGAAGACCGATCTGACCACCATGAAGACGGCGGCCGTCGATATGGCCGACCGCCCGGACCCGGCTACCACCGGCGAGCAGCGCCTCGAGGGCTTCCAGACTCCCGAGGGATTCGTCGAGACTGTCGACGGCCAGTGAGCTCGCTGAACTCATGACGCGCGGCCCGTCCCCGGCATCCGGGGCGGGCCGCTTCAGTCTCCGAACGTCTGTCTTGAAACGGTTAGCTTCCGTCGATTGTCGAAACGGGCCGCCGCTTCGACCGCGGTGCAGTATGTTCCGCGCTATGGGGAGGAACAGCAGATCGGCTCGGTGGCTGGGGATTTCGGTGGCAGTTGCGGCTGTGAGTGTCGTGATGGCGACACCGGCGCATGGGTCGTCCTTCGCTGCGGATTGTGGCGACTGGCGGGTCGAAACCGTGGCGCAGGGCTTGGAACAGTTGGAGAACCTTCGAGCCTGATACCGAGGGCGGCTTCTATCTGGCTGGCGACTCGAAGGTCTACCACGTCGACGCCGATGGCCGCGTGAATACGGTGGTCGAAAACATGGCTGCCCCGGGCGGGATGCGACTCGACGGATCGGACCTCTACTTCCTGACACGGCAGGACGGCCGACTGTGGCAATTGGACACCACGACAGGTCAATTGGCTGAGCGGGGCGCACTCGCGGGGAACGGGCTGCTGCGATTGCCGGACGGGGACTTGTTGACGACCTGGGTCGGCACCGAAGGTGGACCGCCGACGGGTGTCACTCGCTATCGATCCGACTCGGGTCACGTCGAACCGAACTGGTCGCCGGTGCCCCGTGGGGAGGGACTGGCCGCGAGCCCTGATGGGCGCTTCGTCTACACCGACGATCTGTTCACCGGACAGATCTACCGCGTGCCGCTGGATGATCCGGGGCGTTGGACGGTCGTCACGAGGATCCCCGGATTGTTGCCGGGCACAGATGATCTGACGATGTCGCGGTCCGGAACGCTCTATGTCGCAGCCCACATCGAGGGCGCGATCTACAGCGTCGACCCGGAGACCGGCGCGACCTGCGTCGTGGCGTCGGGGCTCTCGAACGGATGGCAGGGCCCCAGTTCGGTACGGATCGGGAGGGCCGGTGACGGCTGGGCGCTCTACGTGACTTCGTTCGATGGCACCTTGCGCCGTGTGGACCCGCCGGGTGGCGTCGACCTTGCACCCATTGCCGAGGATGTCTGACCGTTTCGGCTAGCACCGGGGCGAGGTGATCATCTTGCGGCCGGTTGGTGGCGACTTCGTGCAGGCCACCACATGTTCACGTCCGTCGGAGGTAGCGTGCACGGCAGAAGAGGTTGTCCGTCTCGGGGGGAGACAAGGTGTTGGTCGATTTCGTTCCTGACAGGACTGTGTACCCATTCGAGTCGCGCTGGTTCGACTCGTCCGTCGGCCGGGTGCACTACATCGACGAGGGGGTCGGGCCGCCGATCCTGTTCTGTCACGGCTCACCGACGTGGAGTTTCCTCTACCGCGACATCGTGCGGGATCTGCGCGGCCGCTATCGGTGCATCGCTGTGGACTATCCCGGTTTCGGATTGTCAGAACGCCCTGCGGATTTCGGCTACACCATCACCGAGCTGACCGAAGTTCTCGGCGAGCTGATCGATCACCTGCAGCTCGACGGTTTCGTCGTGATGGGACACGACTGGGGCGGACCCATCGGCCTCGGCACAGCGACTACGCGCGCAGATCGCGTCCGGGGATCGTGCTGGGCAACACCGTGTTCTGGCCGATCGAAACGATGGCGAACCGCGCGTTCAGCGTGATCATGGGCAGCCGCCCGATGCAGCGGCGGATCCTCGAACACAACGTCCTCATCGAGCGTTTCCTGCTCGGCGAACTGGGGAGCACGCTGACCGAGGCGGAGACCGACCACTACCGCGCGGTGCAGCCCACGGCGGAAGCCCGGCGCGGACTTGCCGTGATGCCCGGACAGATCCGTGCCGCACGCCCGCTGCTCGATCAGCTGGACCGCGACGTGCCGGCCCTGCTCGGCGACAAACCGGCCGTGTTGGTGTGGGGAATGCGGGACATGGTGTTCCGCCCGAACGCCTGTATCCCGCGGATGCGAGACGCCTTCACCGATCTCGACGTCGTCGAGCTGCCTCGCGCGCGGCACTTCATCCAAGAGCACGCACCGGACGCGATCGCGGCGGCGATCGCCGATCGGTTCCCCTGATTCCGGCGGATCAGGCACTCCCGCCCGGCTGTTCGATCGAGCCGTGCGGCAGGGCGTGTCGGCGGTAAAATCTGCAAATGGAACTGCGCCATGACGTCGCCGGTTCCGGGCCCACGCTGGTACTCGTGCACGGGGTGGTGGATCGCCGGCAGGCCTGGAGGGCTGTGTTGGACCAGCTGACGCCCTATCGCCGGGTCGTCACGGTCGATCTTCCGGGCCACGGGGAGTCTGCGGCACTCGCGGAGGGGCCTGACGTGTTGGGTCAGCTCCTCGGGGAGTTGGGCGATTTCGTCCGATCGGTGACTCCGACGGGTGAACGTCCGCACATCGCCGGAAACTCTCTCGGCGGTTGGCTCACCCTCGCCCTCGCGGCCCGCGGCGAGGTCGCCTCGGTTACTGCCCTCTCGCCGGCAGGCTTCTACGTCAGCCGTGCCGATCAGGTTCGCACCGTCCTCGTGTTCCGGGCGCTGCGTGGACTCGCGCGGGCAATGGGCCGAGGATGCCGAAAGCTATGCGCTACAAGGCCATGCGCTATCTGTCACTCGCCGCCTTCTATGGGCACCCAAGCCGGGTGCCGTACGAGGATGCCGTGATCGGTGCCCATTCGCTCGCCACGAACGCACTGTTGGACCGGGGGATGACGGCCTCGTTCGTCTTCCCGCCGGTGGTCGATACGGCGGTTCCGGTCACCGTTGTGTGGGGCCGGCGGGACATGATTCACCCGGTGTATGAGGCCCGTCGAGTACGCAAGGTCTTCCCGCAAGCGAGGGTGTTGGCCTTGCCCGGGATCGGACACGTTCCGATGACCGACGATCCGAACCTGATCAGCACGATTCTGCTCGGCGGCAGCTCGGCGCCGTCCCAGAAGCCGACACCCTGATCACCGTGCGCTCCCGGGTGTCTCGTCAGTCGTTCGTAGGTGGGAAGCTGGGGTGGCGATCAAGTTCTGGTCGGCGTGTTCGAAGCTAGGGGGATTTGTGGAGACACCGGTGGCGACCTACGTGTCAGCGGCGCACAGCTTTTCGGCATTGGTTCATGCGATCCCGGAGGCGCGGTGGGACGGACCAGGTCTGGGGGAGTGGGATCTTCGGTCGCTGGTGGGTCACGCATCGCGCGCATTGACAACGGTCGCGACGTACCTGGGTAGCCCCGCTGAGTCCGTCGACATCGCCGGCCCCGAGCAGTGCTACGCCCATGTGAAGGCCGCGGCGTCGGCTGTCGATCCGGCCGGGGTGGTCGAACGCGGTCGTCAAGCCGGCGTCGATCTCGGTGCTGACCCCGCAGCTTCGGTCGATGCGCTGGTGGGGGCCGTGCTCACCCAGCTCGGGGATGGCGAAGACCGTCTGATTCGCGTGATCGGAGGATACGGGATGCAGCTGCATTCGTATCTGCCGACCCGAACCTTCGAGCTTGCGGTCCACAGTCTCGACATTGCTGCTGCCGCGGATGTCCCCTTCACACTTCCTGACGATGTCCTCGCGGAGACAACCGTGCTGGCGGCGCGAATCGCGGTGGCGATCGGTGACGGCGCCACTGTGCTGACGGCCTTGACCGGTCGGACGCCGCTACCTGCATCCTTCTCCATCGTGTGAGGACTGGGATCGCCTGACCGAGCGCGCACTACGGCCTGGTCGATCTGGCGTCGCGTCAGAGCGATACGACGGCCTCGATCGGCGGCGCCGACACGTGCGGGGTCTCGGTGCTGAGCCAGAACCGAACCCGCCCGAGCCCCGAAGCGACAACGGTGGCGTTCCCGGAGGTCTGGTACACGCGGTTCTCCCGGCTGTCCATCGGATACACCGTGCGACTGCCAGTTGCGCCGGTGTCGAGGTTCTGCCAGTGCACGGTCACCGCGATCATGCACGGGGTCACCTGGTGGGTCAGGTCCGGGCCGTAGAACTCCGGGACAGCACGATGTATGCCTCGGCACCCGGCCACCCGCTGGTTAGTCCCACGGTCATCGGGATGCGGACGATGCCGCACCGGCTGATGTCGTCCGACAGCGCCCACGTGTCCAGCGCGCGCACCGGCACAGGCGCCGCGGCCGCCGTTCCGGCGCCGAGCATCGTCGTCGCGGCCAGTGCGGCGCCGGCGATCGCGATCCGCCCACCGATGAACTTCCTCATGCTGTTCCTCTCCGATTCTGTTGCTGTGCAGCGCGACCGTCGCGTCAGTCAGCGGATCAGCGCGACGCCGACGCTCGGGCCGCCGTCGGGCAGGTGAACGAGGAGGCTGTTGGTGAAGGTGTAGGGCGTGCCGTCGAACACGATGAAGCCGGGGCCGACGTTCGGCTGCACGTACTCGTGCGGGTTCACCATTACGGATCCGCCGCGGAGGCCGACGTGGAAGTTGTCGGGCGCGACGGCTCCAACTCCGACGAACTTTGTTGTCGGAGTGCTCAGGTCGTCGATGTTGTAGACACGCCGGTACTCGGTGCCATCGAAGGTGGCGTTCGGTCCGGTGGACGGCTGCGAGAAGCGGACGGTGCGAACCGCTTCGTAGATGGGGATACCGGCGTTCCTGGCGGCGATCAGTCCTTGCACGGTGATCCCATCCGGTGCCGCGACGCTGCTCGAGCCGGTGGCAGGTTCCAGTGATGCGGTTGCGGTGGCTGCCGTGCCTGCCAGTGCTGCGGTGGTGATCGCGGTGACGGTCAGGAGGCGCTTGACCCGAAGAGCATTCATGGTGATGGCTTCCTCGAGGTAGGTGTTGTCAGCTTCCGAACGGGAGGGTGATGTCGCCGGTCCCGGGCTGGGTCCGGTGGCATTCACGGGGAGGGACAGAACCTGCCTGTGTCCCGAGTCGGCGATGTAGACGCGGTCGCCGTCGAGGTCGATGCCGGTCAGTCCGCGGAAGCCGCTGAACGGCAGGGTTACCGGGGTCGAGGTGCCGGCGGGCACCTTGCGGACCGTGCCGCCGGTTGCGGGCTTGCCGAGGGAGCCGAAATCGCGGTTGTACATATTCGATTCGTCGACGTAGTACACGTCACCGTCGCGGGCGACCAGTCCTGCGACGTTGCTCACGCCCCGGTAGGGCAGGACGGTCGATTCCTGGGCTCCGGCAGGGAGTGTGAACAGCCTCTTGGTGTACATGTCGGTGACGTATACGTCGCCGCCATCGACCGCGATCTCGACCGGCCCGCCGTCGAGGCCGCGGAACGGTAGCGCGGTAGGGGTCGACGCCCCCGCAGGCAGTTCGAGGACTCGCTGGTTGAACGTGTCGGCGACGTAGACGTTGCCGTCCTCGACCGCGATGCCCAACGGTTGTTGCAGCCCGGCGAACGGCAGAACCGTCGGCGTCGACTGTCCGGCGGCAAGGAGAACGACCCGGTCCTGGTCGAGGACGAACACATTCCCGTCCTCGACTGCGAGGCCCCGAACGTCGGTGAGCTCGCCGAGCGGCAGAACAGATGGTGTGGAGGCACCGGGAGGGAGCACGAGAACTTCCTTGGCGGTGTCACTGTTGTTCGCCACGTAGACGGCACCGTTCTCGACGGCGGCACCGACGAGGTAGTCGGCCGTCGGAAACGCGAACGACGTCTGCCCCGGTACCGGCACCCCGATATCGAGAAGAAAGGACTGAACGGCCATGCCGGCATCGGCGAGCGGATCCGCCGCCGCCTCCACCGATCCCACCCCCGCGAACACCACCGCGGCTGCGACGCCGACGGCACACCTCTTCACAACGGCCATGCTTCCCCCTCGGTCGAATGGACCACCCCTGGTGTGCGTGACGCTGAATGACGCGAGCGACTCACACACCGCCAATGTCGTTCTGCGGTCGTCGATTGTTACCGGCCATTGACGGAACGAAAGCGCCCCCACTTATAGGCGATATCGCCGAATTAGTGGGGGTGTTTCCGAATTTGGTTTGCGCGAGGTGAGATTTAGTACTCTGCGTTGGCTCCGTACTCGGCCTGCGCACTCGTGAAGCCTTCGAACTCCAGCTGCTCGATCAGTCCTGACTTGGAGAACGACGTCATCTCGAGGTACGTCTTTGCGCTCCGCGCAGCCTGCTTGTTCCAGTCCGCATTCAAACTGTCCACCGCGTACGTCGCATCACCGGTGGAGAAGCCTTCGAACTCCAGTTGCTCGATCAGTCCGCTGCGCGAGAAGCCGCTCATGTCGAGGTACGTCTGGGCGGATCGGACGGCGTTCCGCTGACTGGAACTGATCTGCGGTTTGGCCGGGGCAGGCGCGGCGGCGGGGGCCTTGGGAGCCGGGGCCGGAGCCTCGTGCGTGATGGGCGCCGATACCTCCACCTCCTTGAGCGATGGGGCGGAGCGGGCATCTGCGAGGCGGTGGACGCAGGTGCCCTCACCTTGGTGGAGGTGGCAGAAGTGGTCGAGGGGGCGGCCACATTGCTCGACTGACTCGTGCCACTTGATGCGGCCACTGTCGCTTCGTCCTTCTTGTCGTCCTTCGGCGAGGCGATGCCGATGATCACGAAGAGGGCGACGATCGCGCCGACGATCCACGGCCACTTGCGCTTCTTCTTTGCTGTGGGTTCGGGTTCGGGTATGGGTTGCAACGGTTGAGTCATGGCTGTGAGCCCCCCAGGGGTAGTGCGCCTGAGCATGCGCCCGGCACAATTGGACAAATGTCCAGTAGATAGTAAACCAACCGGTCGGCTTGAAGAGCGAAAAGTCCGTCTTCTGCCTCGGGGGCGGGCGAAGACGGACGAGAAGTGCCTCGTCATTGTGCGAGCATCGCCGGCGGGTACTTCAGCTAGACGTCCGTCGCTGGGAGGACGAAGGACAACAGGGTGCTCGCCCACCGGTACTCCGCTTTCACGAACTTCGGAGAGATTTACCGAGGGTGGGGCGTACGGTCAGGTTGGTCGGGATGGATTACCAAATATTGGCGATCATCATGAACGCGAAGAGGAGCACCACGACAATTTCGATGATTCCAATCGTGACCGCGGCAACCGCGGCGTTTCCGCCCGTCTCGTACGGGCGGCGATCGGTTTCATAAGCGGCCATGACGCCGAAGACGATTGCGATCGGGGCGAGGCCGATCAAGGCGCAGAACAATGCGATCTGCGGGGCGGTGTTCGTCCGCTGGGGGATCTGCTGCTGCGTGGCTACAGGCGATGCTGTCGTGGTCATGGGCCGAGACGGTATGTCGCCGAGAGTGTCTCCGTGGCCGATTCACTCGAGTTTGGCGACGAAAGGTGTTGTGGCCGTTCTGTCGAGTCTTGTCGGACGGCGGTGCTACCGTCCATCCCGCGCGCATGGGGGTCACGTAGCGGGGTTGGGGATTCGCTGCGGCTGTGCCATCGACTACAGCTATGCAACTGTCTGTTCTGAAGTGTGCCGACGTCAGCGAGCATCCAATCATCAGCTTGGAACATCAAGGGGACCCGGCCGAGAAACGAGGGCCGAATCTCGGCCGGATGGAGAAGTGACGCCCGGGACTTGGACCCGGATCTTCCCGCTCAGCGGGGTGAGTTACTTCCTCCAGGGCCGCAAAGGGAGTCTAGGCGAGAGTAGCCATCCCGTGCCCACACTTGCCCACGAAACCCGGTGATTCGACGAGACTGAGCGTGACCCGTCTGCGCTGGTAGAGCGCACTTCGGTCCAACTACCAGGAGGTTCAGGAGGGTTCGAATCCCTCCGCTGCCGCCAGAGCCCCTCACGTGTTGTTGCAGGTGAGGGGCATTTCGTTTCGGGGGTGTTCAGGTACGTCTCGATGGCCTGCTGGGCCTTCGGGTTGGCGTCGTTCATGCCGATGAGGCCGCCGATGACGGCGCCGGTCGGGCCGCCGATGATGCAACCGGCGAGGCTGCCGGGGAACATGGATATGCAGCCGATGCCGAGACCGATGACGGCGCCCATCGCGGCCCCCGCGGCGCCGCCCTGCGCCCAGCCGACGCCCAACTCGTTCAGCATGTTGTCCAGTGCCTGCTGTTTGGTCAGTGCCTGCTGTGTGGCCGGTGGCGGCGGGTCGGCGTGTGCGGTCCCGGCTCCGACGAATACAGCTCCGGTGACCAGCGCCGATGCTGTCACCTTTGTGATCAGGTTCATCGCGATCCCCACCTTGCGGCCGAAGAACGAGTCCGACCGACTGTAGCCCCGTCATTTCCCCGTTGTGCGGTGAACGCTCTGCACCGTTACCTGGTTGCCGCCGTGATGGTCTACCGGGTGCCGCCGTGGGCGAACCCGCCACCGACGACCGACTCCGCAGCGACTCGAGGGGGGCCGGGACGGGGTACACAGTGTGTAGGTCCTCGCGTCGGTGCCCTCAGTCTGGCTGAGGCCGTGGCCGTGGTTTTCGTTGCGAGCGGGGCACCCAGGGGTGCCGGTATCGTAGAACCCCACCCCGGAAATTTCCCACGAACCACGTCCCCGTATCGGGTCAGGCCAACACAAGTAGCCCGCCCTCGAATCAGTGCGAGCTTGTGCCGGACTCCCACGGCACCAGGCCTGACATCATCGTGGAAGTGCCCCCGCCGGTTCGGAGGATGAACTACACCGGGCCACTTCGGTTTTCGTCTGACGGGGCTGTGAGCGATGAGCAGGGCGGTACCAGCCTCACTCGGCCGACCACGGGGGTTAGGTGCCGTGATCGACGGGGCGTAGCCGCTACCGGTGGCCGTCGTCGATGGAATCGAACCGCTTGGGGGCAACCGCGATCGGATGCTCATGCCCGACCTCCTGCTCGACGAGGGCTGTGCTTTTCCCGGAGCCCAGAGCGAGCGTGGCGTGTACGTCTTCGCTGGACGGAACCGCGTCGGTGATGACGCAGGGGTCAGGTGTAGTGCGGGGACGGTTCATGGCGGTTTGTGCTCCCGTTGGGCCGAGGTCCTGGAAGATGTTGGTAGCACCGACCTGGGCCGATTTGTACCGGCAGCGGGTAGTTGGGTTCCGCACGGATTCCGCACGTGGACTGTTGAAAAGCGAATAACCGCAGTTCAGATGGTGCCCCGGCAGGAATCGAACCTGCGACCTAGAGATTAGAAGGCTCTTGCTCTATCCAACTGAGCTACGGAGGCGCGGCCAAGAGCATACCCGCTGAACGGCGGTGCCCCGTGCATCCGGGTGGCGTGTGGCGTCAGCTCCAGAGCGTCACGTGGACCTTCGGCTTGAAGTGAGTGACCTCGACGCCGGTGCCGCGGATCATGGCGTGGATGCGGCGGGGGTGCTGACGAAGTGCAGCAGTTCGGACGCGGCGGGCTGTAGGTGCTGATGGTGGAGTGTCGTGGCGCACCACTCGCCGGCGGCGCGCAGGTCCGGTCCCTCGACGAGTCCGAGAGTGCCGTCGGACAGCTCGTCGGTGACGGCGAAGCCGAGCGTCAGTGTCAGTGCGGACGACCGGCGGACGGCCTCGACGGCGGCGGCGTCGCTCTGGAAGATCCGCTGCCGGTCCCGGGGGATGTCGAGGACGCGCAGCAGGTGACGCATCACCCCGTCGCCGCCGGCGGCGGACGGTCCGAGGAACCACGACTGTTCCCGTAGCCGCTGCAGCGTTGGATGGGTGTGGGCCATCGGGTGCTCCGGCGCGCACACGGTCAGCACCTCGTAGTGCAGGAACGGGTGCACGCACAGCGGTTGGTGTTCGCCGAGCACCCGGGGGCCCAACGCGACGTCGACGGCCCGTGACGAGATGAGACTCCCGAACTGCCGGACGGGGTGGACGCTCAACTCGACGGAGAGGTCCTTCGCGCGCCCCGCGAACAGGTCGATGAGGCCGGGCGCGGCGTGCTCGGCGAACAGCGGCGACGCGGCGATCCGGAGCAGACGGCGTCCGTGCCCGGCCTGGCTCACCTCGAGCGCCGTCTGTTGCTGCAGTCCGAGGATCTCGACGGCCCGGCTCGCGAGGCGCAGCCCGCCGGGGGTGAAGGCCAGACCGGACGGTCGGCGACTGTACAGCGGGTCGTCGAGTTCCTTGCGGAGCTGGGCGATATGCATCGAGACGCCCGAATCCGTCATACCCAATTCGCGCGCCGCCGCCCGAACCGATCCGAGCCGCACCACCGCGGAATAGGCTCGCAGTTGAGCGGGAGTCACGCCCCCGAGCCTACGACGGCGTTCCAACCCGCAACCGGCGAATGAACCGGTCTCACCAGCGGCGACGGCCGGGGCTGGAGGCTGACGCGATGCGCGACGTCTTGTCCGATCTGCTCGCAATCTGGCGGGCCGGCGATACCGCGGGATTGGGCACCGTAGTCGCGACTTTCCGGTCCGCACCGCGGGATCCGGGGGCAGCGATGGTGGTCGCGCCGGACGGTCGAGTCGCCGGATCGGTGTCGGGCGGGTGCGTCGAGGGCGCCGTCTACGAGTTGGCGTCGGAGGTCGTGGCAACGGGCGAACCGGTCCTCGAGCGGTACGGCGTGAGCGACGAGGACGCGTTCGCGGTGGGACTCACGTGCGGCGGGATCCTCGACGTGTTCGTCGAAGCGGTCTCGCGCCACACCTTCCCGGACCTCGACGAGGTCGCGGCCGACATCGAGGCGCAGCGGCCGGTCGCGGTGGCCACCGTGGTCGATCACAGCGATCGCGCGTGGATCGGTCGCCACCTCGTCGTCCGCCCGGACACGACGAGCGGAACGCTCGGTTCGGCCCGCGCCGACCAAGCCGTCACCGACGACGGGCGCGGCCTGCTCGCCGCCGGCCGGACCTCCGTTCTCGAGTACGGCCCGGACGGGCAGCGCCGCGGGCGGGGCCTGCGGGTGTTCGTCGCGAGCCACGCGCCGCCGCCGCGGATGCTGGTGTTCGGGGCGATCGACTTCGCGGCCGCGGTCGCGCGGCAGGGGCCTTCCTCGGCTACCGCGTCACCGTGTGCGACGCGCGTGAGGTGTTCGCCACCGGCAGCCGGTTCCCGACCGCCGACGAGGTGATCGTCGACTGGCCGCACCGCTACCTCATGGCGCAGGCCGAGGCCGGCGCGATCGACCGCCGCACCGTGATCTGTGTGCTCACGCACGACCCCAAGTTCGACGTCCCGCTGCTCGAGGTCGCGCTGCGGCTCCCCGAGGTGGGGTACGTGGGGGCGATGGGGTCCGAACGCACCCACCTCGACCGTCTCGCCCGGTTGCGCGAGGCCGGGCTCACGGACGACGAACTGTCCCGGCTGTCGAGCCCGATCGGGCTCGACCTGGGCGCGCGCACCCCGGAGGAGACCGCGGTCTCGATCGCGGCCGAGATCATCGCGAGCAGGTGGGGTGGACACGGCCGACCCCTTCGTGACCTGCACGGACGCATCCATCACGAACAATCCGGATGATCACGGCGGGTGAGTCGGCGCCGCGATCAAGTGATCGCTGAATCGTGCTTGACGGCCGCGACCGGAGGGGCACACGCTGGAACCATCCCGCACTGTGAGGAGTGCCACATGCAGGTTCCGGGACTGTTCGAATACGAGCGCGCCACCGACGTCGAGAACGCGATCGCACTGCTCGACCGGCTGGGGGACGAGGCGCGGGTCGTCGCGGGCGGGCACAGCCTGCTGCCGATGATGAAGCTGCGCCTGGCCAACCCCGAGTACCTCATCGACATCAACGACCTCGTCGACGAACTCGGCCACATCGCCGTCGAGGGGGATGTGGTGCGGATCGGCGCGATGGTGCGGCACCGACAGATCCTCGAAGTCCGACGACCTGGCCGCGGTGTTCCCCATCTTCCGAGACGCCGAGCGGGTGATCGCCGACCCGGTGGTCCGCAACCGCGGCACCATCGGCGGCTCACTGTGCCAGGCGGATCCGGCCGAGGACCTGACGACCGTGTGCTCGGTGGTCGGTGCTGTGTGCGTGATCCGCGGGCCGACCGGGGTGCGCGAGGTCCCGATGCCCGACTTCCTCGTCGGGCCGTACGAGACCGCGGTGCAGGGCAACGAGATCCTGATCGAAGTCCGGATCCCCCGGGTGCGCTCCGGATCGAGCGCTTACACGAAAGTGGAACGGCGCGTGGGGGACTGGGCCATCGCGGCCGCCGGGGCGGCGCTGTCGTTGGACGGGGACCGGATCGGTGAGGCGTCCGTCGGGCTCACCGCGGTGGAACCGGACGCCGACCGCGTGGGAGCCATCGGCGAGTTCCTGCGTGGGCAACCCGCGACCGAGGAGACGTTCCGGCGGGCCGGTGAACTCGCGGGGCAGGCGTGCGAACCGGTCACCGACCCGCGCGGCACCGCCGCCTACAAGCGGCACCTCGCCGACGAACTGACCGTCCGCTCGCTGCGCACCGCCGTCGAACGGGCCACCGCCACACGAACGGAGGCGTGAGATGCAGGTGACGATGACGGTCAACGGCACCGAGGTGACCGAGGACGTCGAGCCGCGCATGCTGCTGGTGCACTTCCTGCGAGACCGGCTGGGGCTCACCGGAACCCACTGGGGATGCGACACCAGCAACTGCGGGACGTGCGTGGTGTCGGTGGACGGCGAACCGGTGAAGTCGTGCACGATGCTCGCGGTCATGGCCGGCGGGCGCGCCGTCCGCACCGTCGAGGGCCTGGCGCAGGACGGGTCCTCGATCCCGTGCAAGAAGGGTTCATGCAGTGTCACGGACTGCAGTGCGGCTTCTGCACGCCCGGCATGATGATCACCGCCCGCGCGCTGCTCGACCGGGACCCGGACCCCGACGAGCAGACCATCCGCGAGGCCATCTCCGGCCAGATCTGCCGCTGCACCGGCTACACCACGATCGTCCGCTCGGTCCGGTGGGCCGCCGAGCACGGCGGGGCCACCACCGACACCGTCACGACGGGAGGAACGACGTGACCACGCTCGACGAGACACCAGGGACGGTCGATCCGGACAGCGCCTCCAACGACGGCAAGCCATGTGGGCACGGCCGGATGCTCCGCAAGGAGGACCCGCGGTTCATCCGCGGACAGGGGCACTACGTCGACGACGTCCAACTACCCGGCATGCTGCACCTGGCGATCCTCCGCTCGCCGATCGCGCACGCCCGCGTGGCGCGGGTGGACACCACTGCCGCACAGGCACATCCCAAGGTCGCGGCGGTGGTCACCGGCGCCGACCTCGCGGAGAAGGGTCTGGCGTGGATGCCCACGCTCTCCAACGACGTGCAGGCCGTCCTCGCCACCGACAAGGTGCGGTTCCAGGGGCAGGAGGTGGCGTTCGTCGTCGCCGAGGACCGGTACTCGGCCCGCGATGCGCTCGAACTGATCGACGTCGAGTACGAGCCGCTAGACCCCGTCATCGACGCCCGGACCGCGCTCTCGCCCGATGCCCCCGTCATCCGCACCGACCTGGACGGCAAGACCGACAACCACTGCTTCGACTGGGAGACGGGCGATTCCGACGCCACCGAGGCCGTGTTCGCGCGGGCCGACGTCGTGGTGCGGCAGGAGATCGTCTATCCGCGCGTCCATCCCGCGCCGATGGAGACGTGCGGCGCGGTCGCCGACTACGACGCGGTGAACGGCAAGCTCACGCTGTGGTCCACCAGCCAGGCCCCGCACGCGCACCGCACCCTGTACGCGCTGGTGGCCGGCCTGCCCGAGCACAAGATCCGCGTCATCTCGCCGGACATCGGCGGCGGTTTCGGGAACAAGGTGCCGATCTACCCGGGCTACGTGTGCGCGATCGTCGGATCGCTGCTCACCGGCAAGCCAGTCAAGTGGATGGAGGACCGCAGCGAGAACCTCACCAGCACCGGTTTCGCGCGGGACTACATCATGGTCGGCGAGATCGCCGCGACCGCCGAGGGAAAGATCCTCGCGATCCGCACCGACGTCCTCGCCGACCACGGCGCGTTCAACGGCACCGCCGCACCGGTGAAGTATCCGGCCGGATTCTTCGGGGTGTTCACCGGCAGCTACGACCTCGAGGCCGCGTACTGCAAGATGACGGCGGTCTACACGAACAAGGCACCGGGCGGCGTCGCGTACGCGTGCTCGTTCCGCATCACCGAGGCCGTCTACCTCGTCGAGCGACTCGTGGACTGCCTGGCGTTCGACCTCGGCATGGATCCCGCCGAGCTGCGGCTGAAGAACCTGCTGCGGCCCGACCAGTTCCCGTACACGTCCAAGACCGGATGGAAGTACGACTCCGGCGACTACGCGACCACGATGCGCAAGGCCATGGACATGATCGGCTACGACGAGCTGCGCCGCGAACAGGCCGAACGGCGCGAGCGCGGCGAGCTGATGGGCATCGGGATGTCGTTCTTCACCGAGGCCGTCGGCGCCGGTCCGCGCAAGGACATGGACATCCTCGGTCTCGGCATGGCCGACGGCTGCGAGCTGACCGTGCACCCCACCGGCAAGGCGGTCGTGCGGCTGTCGGTGCAGACGCAGGGGCAGGGGCACGAGACGACGTTCGCGCAGATCGTCGCCGAGGAACTCGGCATCCCGCCCGAGGACATCGACGTGGTCCACGGCGACACCGACAACACCCCGTTCGGGCTCGGCACGTACGGCAGCCGCTCGACGCCGGTGTCCGGGGCGGCGGCCGCGCTGGTGGCGCGCAAGGTCCGCGACAAGGCCCGGATCATCGCGTCCGGCATGCTCGAGGTGTCGGTGGCCGACCTCGAATGGGAGAAGGGGAACTTCCACGTCAAGGGCGACCCGTCGGCGGCGGTGACGATCCAGGCCATCGCGATGCGCTCGTACGGTGCCGGGGACCTGCCCGACGGCGTCGAGGGCGGACTCGAGGCCCAGATCTGTTACAACCCGGAGAATCTCACGTACCCGTACGGCGCCTACTTCTGCGTCGTCGACGTCGACCCGGGCACCGGTGAGGTGAAGGTGCGCCGCTTCCTCGCGGTCGACGACTGCGGTACCCGCATCAACCCGATGATCATCGAGGGGCAGGTGCACGGCGGCATCACCGACGGAATCGGCATGGCGCTCATGGAGATCGTCGCGTTCGACGAGGACGGCAACTGCCTGGGCGGCTCGCTCATGGACTACCTGATCCCCACCGCGCTCGAGGTGCCGCACCTCGAGACCGGGTACACGGTCACGCCCTCGCCGCACCATCCGATCGGGGCCAAGGGGATCGGGGAGAGCGCGACCGTCGGCTCGCCGCCGGCGGTGGTGAACGCCGTCGTCGACGCGTTGAAGCCGTTCGGGGTGCGTCACGCGGACATGCCGCTGACGCCGTCACGGGTGTGGGAGGCGATGCAGGGTCGGGCGACCCCGCCGATCTGAGAAGGAGATGCGAATGGACCTTGCTGCGCGCGCCGCCCAGTTGACCGGCGAGCGGCGCCTCTACGTGCGCGCGACGGTGGTCCGCGCCCAACAGCCGACGTCGTCGTCGCCGGGCGACGGCGCAATCGTGTTGCCGGACGGCACGATCGAGGGCTTCGTCGGGGGCCACTGCGCCCAGAACTCGGTACGGCAGGCCGCGACCGACGTGCTCGAGGCGGGGGAGAGCCTGCTGCTGCGGATCCTGCCCGACGGCGGACCCGAGTACCCCGACGTGCCCGGCGCCCGGGTCGTCGTCGACCCCTGTCTGTCCGGCGGGGCGATGGAGATCTTCCTGCAGCCGTGCCTGCCGGCCCCGATCGTCCGGGTGGTCGGGGAGAGCCCGGTCGCCGACGCGGTCGCACGCCTGGCGGCCGCGCTCGACTTCGACGTCCGGCGCGGCGCCGCGCCGAGCGACGGCGAATCCGCGGTGATCGTGGCCAGTCTCGGCGGTGACGAACCGGGCGTGATCCGGGAGGCGCTGGACGCGGGCGCCGGGTACGTCGGGCTGGTCGCCAGTCGGGTCCGCGGCGCGGCGATCCTCGACGAACTCGACCTCGACGCCGCCGAACGCGGCGTCGTGCATACCCCCGCGGGTCTCGCGATCGGCGCGCGCACGCCCGGCGAGATCGCGCTGGCGATCCTCGCGGAACTGGTCCACGAGATCCGCGTCGAGCACCTGACGGAGCGAACAGCCACCGGCGCAACGGAATCGGAGACGGAGCGACTGACGGTGATCGATCCGGTGTGCGGCATGGCGGTCACCGTCGACGACGATACCCCGCACCTGCAGATCGACGGGGAGGACTACTGGTTCTGCGCACCCGGGTGCCGCCGCACCTACGAGAAGGAGCGGGCGCGATGTTCGTGACCGGGCTGGTGCTGGCCGCGGGCGGGTCGCGACGGCTGGGGCGGCCCAAGCAACTGCTGCCGTACCGCGGCGCGACACTGCTCGACGCCACCGTCGCGGTGGCACGGCGGTGCCGGTTCCACCAACTGCTGGTGACCGTGCCCGGCTCCGCGGAGGCCATCGAGGACCTCGTCGACCTGCGCGGCTGCACCGTCGTGCACTGTGCCGACGCGGGCAGCGGGTGCTCGGCTTCGGTGCGGGCGGCGCTGCGCCGGGTGGATCCGCTCGCCGCGGGCATCGTGCTGCTGCTGGGCGACCAGCCCGGGGTGACGCCGTGGACGGTGCGGGACCTGGTGGCCGGCGGCGCGATGGAGAACATCGGGATGTGCCGGTATGTGGACGGTCTCGGCCATCCACTATGGTTGGGGCGCAACGTGTTCGGTGATCTGGCCGAGCTCGCCGGCGACAAGGCGGTGTGGAAGCTCTTCGACCGCGAGGACATGGGCGTGTTCGAGGTTCCCGTCGACGAACGCATCCCCCTCGACGTCGACACGTGGGACGGGTACCGGGCCCTGCTCGACCAGGACCGGGACGCGTCGTGATCGGAACAGCCGTGGATGCGTACTTCGCCGATGTCGACGAGCTGACCCGACGGTTCGACGCGCAGGACTACCTGCTCGACGACGGCACTGCGACCGCGCTCTTCCTGGCGCTGCGGCTGGGGCGGCCGCTGCTGCTCGAGGGCGAACCCGGGGTGGGGAAGACGACGGCGGCGAAGGCGCTCGCCGCGGCGCTCGGCACCGAGCTGGTGCGGCTGCAGTGCTACGAGGGCCTCGGCGCCGACGAGGCCCTGTACGACTGGAACTACCAGCGCCAGCTGCTCGCCGTGCGCCTGTCCGAGGCCCGCGGCGAACGGTTGCAGGAGGCGGACCTGTTCACCGAGCAGTTCCTGCAGGCCCGTCCGATCCTGCGGTGCGTGCGGCACCGCGGCCCGCTGCCGCCGGTGCTGCTGATCGACGAGATCGACCGGGCCGACGACGAATTCGAGGCGCTGCTGCTCGAGTTCTCGGCGAGTCGTCGGTGACGGTGCCGAACTCGGCACGTTCGTCGCGGAGCGGGCACCGATCGTGGTCCTGACGTCGAACCGCAGTCGTGACCTGCACGACGCGCTGCGCCGGCGTTGCCTCTACCACTGGATCGACTACCCGGCGCCGGAGCGCGCGGCCGCGATCCTGCGCCGGACCGTGCCGGGCGCCACCACCGCGCTGATCGCGAGCGTCACCCAGTTCGTCGCGTCCGCGCGGTCGCTCGACCTCGACAAACCCCCCGGAATCGCGGAGGCCATCGACTGGGTGTCGGCGCTGGCGGCGCTGGGCGCCGCCGACCTGGTGCCGGCCGACGCGCTCGCGAGCCTCGGCGCCATCGCGAAGACCCCCGACGACCGCACCGTGCTGGCGGACGCCGTCGGCGACTACCTGGCGAGCGGGGCCACCTGACGAGAGGACCACGATGAAGATCGCAGACGAGTTCACGGTCGACGCGCCCATCGACCGGGCGTGGGAGGTGCTCACCGACCTCGAGGGCATCGCGCCGCTGCTGCCCGGGGCGCAGATGACCGGGCGCGAGGGCGACGACTACCTCGGCACCGTGAAGATCAAGGTGGGTCCGGTGACGAGCGAGTTCGCCGGCCGGGCGTCGTTCGCCTCGAAGGACGAACAGTCGCGCACCGCCGTGATCGACGCCCGCGGCCGGGAGAAGCGCGGCAGCGGCAACGCGTCGGCGACGATCACCGCCCACCTGCACGAGTCCGGCGATGCCACCCGGGTGACCGTCGACACGGACATGAAGGTCGTCGGCAAGCTGGCCCAGTTCGGTAGCGGGATGATCCAGCAGGTCTCCACGAAGCTGATGGGGCAGTTCGCGGCGTCGCTCCAGGACCGGTTGGCGACCGGCGCGGCCACCGAGAGCGCCGGGACGCCGGTCATGGCCGTCGTTCCGCCGGTGCCGCTGTCCGAAGGGACAATGCCCGAACCCGAGCCGATCGACCTCATCGAACTCGCCGGTGGATCCGTCGCGCGGCGGGTGGCACCGTTGCTCGCGGCGATCGTCGCCGCCGTCGTCGTGTTCGTCGTGCTGCGGTCCCGGCGCCGGTGACCGTCCCGCCCCCAGCGTTGTTGCGCGGCGTCGACCTCGCGGCGTTCGCGGTCGCGCTCGTCACGCGGGCACGCGTGGCCGGGGTGGCGGTGTCGGCCAGCGGCGCGGCCCGGTTCACCGAGGCGCTGCGGGTGCTGCCCCGACCGGGCGGAGTCGGCTGTACTGGACCGCCCGCGTCACCCTCGTCGGCCGCCGTGGCGACCTCGAGCGATTCGACGCGGTGTTCGCGTCGGTGTTCGACGAGGCGGTGCTGCCACTCGACCCGGCCGCCCGGCGTCGGCCCCGACGGCGCGCGTCGACCGGCGCGGACCCGACGACGCGGCCGCGGCGGCGCAATCGTCCGGGAGCGGGCGGCCCCGCCCTGGGCGACGCGCGACGTGGACATCGCCGGGCCTGAGGAGGCGGACGACGTCGAGGCGATCGGCGTCACGCTGCGGCTACCGAGCCCCCTCGAGGCGATCGCCGACCAGTCGTTCGGGGAGTTCCGCGACGAGGACCTGCGGCTGCTGGGGCGGTGGCTCGAGCAGGCCCAGCCGCACTGGCCGACCCGGCGCAGCCGCCGCCGCGAACCCCACCGGCACGGGCGGGTGGATCTGCGCGCCACCATGCGGCGGGCGCGGGGACGGACTCGAACCGCTCCGGCTGGTGCGGTGCCGGCCACGGGTGCGACGGCGGCGGATCGTCCTCGTGTGCGACGTGAGCAGGTCGATGCGCGGCTACGCGGACGTCTACCTCCACCTCATGCGTGCCGCGGTGGTCCGCGGAACCGGCCACGACGCGGAGGTGTTCGCGTTCTCCACCCGGCTGACGCGTCTGACCCCGGTACTCGCGCACCGCAGCGCCGACGTCGCGGTGGCCCGAGCCAACGAGCGGGTCGTCGACCGATTCGGCGGCACCCACATCGCGGGCAGCCTCGCGGCACTGTTGTCCTCCTCACACGGCACCGTGCTCCGCGGCGCCGTGGTGATCATCGCGTCCGACGGCTGGGACAGCGATCCGCCGGCCGACCTCGCCCGGGCGGTCGCACGCATCCGCCGCCGCGCCCACCGGCTGGTGTGGCTCAATCCTCGCGCGGCCACACCGGGTTTCGAACCGGTCGCCGGGTCGATGTCGGCGGCGCTTCCGTACTGCGACCACTTCCTGTCCGCCCACTCGGTCGCGACGCTCGGCGAGATGTTGACGATCGTCGGTCGCGGCGCCCGCGTCCCGGAGGGCCCGGACTGGGTGAGGCCTGAGTCCGACACGTTGTCGTAGGTCCTACGCTGGTGGGCATGGCAACACCCCTGCGAGAGCAGTCCGAGCACGCTCCCGTTCCGTCCTCCCGTGCCGGATCCGGCATCGTCTACGCAGTCAGCGGTGTCCTCGCGGGACTTGTCGCCGCGCTGGTGGTGACCCTTTCGGCGTCCCAGGCGCTGGTGCTCCTGGGCATCCCCGACCCCGGTCCGTTCACGACGTACGGACTGCCCGCAATCCGTGCGGTCAGCGAGATCGCGGCCGTCATCGCGATCGGCTCGCTGCTGTTCGCGGCGTTCATGGTGCCGCCGCAGAAGAGCGGTGTCCTCGACGTCGACGGCTACCGCGCGGTCCGCACCGCGTCGCACGCCGCGCTCGTGTGGGCGCTGTGTTCGGTGCTCCTGGTGCCGCTGACGCTGTCGGACACGTCGGGTCAGCCCTTCTCGGAGGCGATCAAGCCGGACAACCTGTGGTCCGCGCTCGGGCAGATCGAGAACGCGGTCGCGTGGGCGTGGACCGCGGGTCTCGCGCTCGTCCTCGCGGTGGTCTGCCGGCTGGCGCTGCGCTGGTCCTGGACACCGTTCCTGCTGCTGCTCGGGATCGCGACCATGATGCCGATCGCGCTGACCGGACACTCGTCGTCCGGCGGGTCCCACGACGTCGCGACCAACAGCCTGATCTGGCACCTGGTCGGCGCCGCCTTCTGGGCCGGCGGCCTGTTCGCTCTGCTCGCGCATGCTCGCCGGCGCGGCGCCTACACCGACGTCGCGGCCAAGCGGTTCTCGTTCGTCGCCACGATCTGCTTCGTGGCGATGGCGGTGAGTGGCGTGATCAACGCGCTCGTCCGCATGCCGCTCGACGATCTGTTCACCACCACCTACGGACGCCTGATCGTCGCGAAGGTGGTCGCTCTCGTCGTGCTCGGCGTGATCGGCTGGTTCCAGCGGCGCCGGGCGCTCCCGGCGCTGGCCGCGGACCCCGAGTCCCGCGGGGCGCTCATCCGGTTCGCCGGCGTCGAGGCGCTCGTGTTCGCGGCGACGATCGGCATCGCGGTCGGCCTGGGCCGCACCCCGCCCCCTCCGCCGTCGTCGATTCCGACGATCCCTGAGGTGGAACTGGGCTACAACCTGGACGGTCCGCCGACCTTCGCCCGCCTCGTCCTGGACTGGCGGTTCGACCTGATCTTCGGCACCGCGGCGATCGTCCTCGCGGTCCTGTACATCGCGGGTCTGCGCACGCTGCGCAAGCGCGGTGACGCGTGGCCGGTCGGACGCTCCATCGCGTGGTTCTCGGGCTGCCTCGTCCTGCTCATCGCCACGTCGTCGGGCGTCGGGCGGTACGCCCGGCCGTCTTCAGCGTCCACATGGGTGGCCACATGGCGCTGTCGATGCTGGCGCCGGTGCTGCTGGTGCTCGGCGCCCCGTTCACCCTCGCGCTGCGGGCGTTGCGCCCCGCCGGTAAGGACGGCGTCCCGGGCCCACGCGAGTGGCTGCTGAGCTTCCTGCACAGCCCGATCTCGCGCTTCCTCACCCACCCGCTCGTGGCGGCGGTGCTGTTCGTCGGCGGCTTCTACGCGCTGTACCTCGGCGGCATCTTCAGCGCGTCCGTCGACAGCCACGCGGCCCACCTGCTGATGAACCTGCACTTCATCCTCAGCGGGTACCTGTTCTACTGGGTCGTCATCGGCATCGACCCGTCGCCGCGGAACCTGCAGCCCATCACGAAGCTGGGCGTGGTCTTCGGGTCGCTGCCGTTCCACGCGTTCTTCGGCATCGCGCTGATGAGCATGGGCGAGGTCATGGGCGCCACGTTCTACCGGTCGCTGGGCCTCGGCTGGAACGACGACCTGCTGCGCGATCAGCAGCTCGGCGGATCCATCGCCTGGGCCACCGGCGAGATGCCGCTCGTCATCATCATGCTGGCCCTGCTGGTGCAGTGGTCGCGCAGCGACGAGAAGACTGCGAAACGAGTGGACCGCGCCGCCGACCGGGACGACGACGCCGACCTCGCCGCGCACAACGCGATGTTCGCCGAACTCGCGCGCCGCGACAAGCAGGCCGGCAGCTAGGGGCGGATCCGGGCCGATCCGTCGGCCGCGACGTCGGCGTGGTCAGTCGGTCTCGATCTCGGTCGCCCGGACAGGTCCTCGACGCCGACCGGCGCCGACCCGACGAAACGCACGCCGATGCCGAACTCCTCGCCCATGGCGAGCGCGCACTCGGCGAAGCGGATCATCCACGTGCCGTCCGCCCAGATGATCGCCTCGGGCAGGTCGAACGGCGCCACCGGCCCGTCGAGCCGTGTGCGGTCCTCCGCGTCGAGCGCCCATCTGGGATCGGTGAGCTCGCCGACGAGATAGCGGGAAGCGGCGGCGGCGAACCCGTCGAATCCGGCGATCGCCTCCGCTGCGGAGTCGACGGCCGCGTCCGTGGGCGGCCCGGCCGGTTCGACGACGATGCTGACCGTTCCCGGTTCGTCACCGGGCAGAGTGGCTGACCAGCAGACGAACTCCTCCGCGAGTCCGACGCGGTCCAGCACGGTTCCTCGCACCTCGATCTGTTCGGGTAGGTCGTTCATGCGGCCAGTCAACCAAACCGCGATCCGCACGCCGTAGCACGCACCTCCGACGGAATCGGCCGCCGGACGTGGATGCCGGGCACGGGTGTGGACACGACTTCGGTTCATCCACAATCGTGCTCGGACCCCGCGATCGGACACCGATCCGCGGCATCGTCGAACGCACCGTCCCATCCGGGCGGTGCGTTCGTCGTCTCGGCGGGCGTCGGATTCGGGGTCGAAGGGGAAGTCGATGTACGAGACACAGGCTGCGGTGGTCGGCACGGTCATCACAGATCCGGTCAAGCGGGAGACCGGGGGCGGTGAGGAGGTGATGAGCTTCCGGATGGCGAGCAACGTCCGCCGCCGCGACCGCGAGAGCGGCGAGTCGGTCGACGGCGGGACGCTGTACCTGACCGTGAGCTGTTGGCGCCGGCTGGTGCAGGGCGTGGGCGCGACATTGATGAAGGGGGACCCGATCATCGCGTACGGCGAGCTGCGCACCAACGAGTACCGCACGCGCGACGGCGAGCCGCGCTCCGACCTCGAGATGCGTGCCAGCGCCGTCGGCCCGGATCTGGCGCGCTGCTCGGCGAAGCTGGAACGCGCGGGGCGCTTGCGGGTGGCGCCGTCCGAGGACTCGGCCGACGACGATCCGGTGCAGTCGCCGGATACGTCCGGTGACAACGACTCTGAGCGGGTCGACGTGGAGCACCGCGAACCGGCGCTCGCCGGATAGCGGATCCCACCGTTCGCGTGTGCGTGGACGTCGTCTGTCTGCGAAGGTGATTGCGGAGGAGACCACCGTTCGACCGCAAGGAGGGGCGATGAGCCGCAGAGGCGTGCGACGAGGAATGGCGTTGTTGTCGGTTCTCGCGGTGGCGGCGCTGACGCCCGTCACGGCCTCGGCCGGGGAACGTCGAACGGGCAGGCGCCCGGCCACGTGCTGTCGGTCGAGACGTTGCCACCCGAACTCGGATTGTCGGGCACCGCACGCGAGTACCGCATCACCTACGAGACGCGGGACGCTACCGGGCGCCCCGCGGCGAGTTCCGGCGTCGTGTTCGTGCCGCCGGGCAGCCCGCCCGAAGGCGGATGGCCGGTGGTGTCGTGGGCGCACGGCACCACCGGTCTGGGCGACGCGTGCGCGCCGTCCCGCAATCCGCGGTCGGCGCGGGACGCGAACTACCTGGGGCGCTGGATGTCGCAGGGGTACGCCATCGTCGCAACCGACTACATCGGTCTCGGCACCCCCGGCGTGCACCCGTATCTGCAGGGGCATCCGAGGCGACCGCGGTGATCGACATGGTGCGGGCCGGTAGGGAGGTGGCGCCGGAACTGTCGTCGCGGTGGATGGCGATCGGACAGTCGCAGGGCGGGCACGCCGCGCTCTTCACGGCCCACGAGGCCACCCGGTACGCGCCGGAACTCGACTACCGGGGCGCGGTCACCACGGGTGCACCGTCGAATCTCGAGAACGTCGGCACATTGGGTGGACCGTGGATGCCGAACCTCGGTCTCGACGGGCTGACGGTGTTCACGACCTACATCCTCGCCGGGATGCGCGCCACGATGCCCGACCTCGACGTGAACACTTACCTGACCCCGCTCGGACGGCAGGCCGTCGACTCGGCCGAAACCCTGTGCTACGAGCAGCAAGCCGAGGCGGTGCGGGGAGTCTCGGTGGGTGCATTGCTGAGTCGGCCCGTGGACGATCCGGCGTTCCGGGCGGCGATGACCGAGTACCTCGCGGTGCCGACCGCGGGCTACGACCGGTCGCTGTTCATCGCGCAGGGCCTGCTCGACACCGTGGTGCCCGCGCCGCTGTCGTTCAAGCTCATTGCCGACATGCGACTCGCCGGGGTGGATGCCACCTACATGACCTACCCGACCAACCACGACGGCACCATGGCGGCATCGCTGCCCGATTCGACTCCCTTCGTGCGGGCACGTCTCTGATGTGAGGCCGCCGCCGCGGGGTTCCGCGGCGGCGGACGCGGTCAGGCGAGATCGCAGCCCGGTGCCGTCGGGACGTCGTCGAACCGGTCGAGCAGGTAGCGGACGGGCTCGCCGTTTCCGTACGCGTCGACCAGCAGGGGCCCGAAGTGGTTGCCGAACGTCGTTCCCGGCGCGAGGGGCGGCAGTTCGTTGGTGCGGAACGTGACGTTCGCGCCGCGCTCGCACCAGTCGACGGCCATCTGGCGGGCCTGACCGTAGGGCACGGTGTCGTCGTTGCGGCCGCTGGTCACCAGGACCGGGAACCGTGGGGGGATCGTGCCGATGCGCTGGGCCTCCAGGACGCGCATGGCCTCCGGGACCGTGCGGAGGTTGTCGAGCAGGGACGCCCCGTCCCGGGTGTAGTCCCGCGTCTTCAGGAACGGTCGCTTGGTGATGATGTCGGCGATGCACTCGTTGCCGATGGCGTCGAGCGTTGCCCGGCCCTCCGGTGTCATCCGCTCCTGCAGCGTCGATTCCAGCTCCGGATACCGGGCGACGAAGCCGTTGATCGCGGATCCGATCGCGCCGCCGATGAGGTTCCCGTCGATCTGGGCCAGCACCTGCTCGAGGTCCGCTGTGGGACCGCCCGCCCAGGCGCCCTTGATGTTCAGTTCGGGGGCGTACGACGCCGCCAGTTCCGCGGCGGCCGCGGTTGCGCCGCCGCCCTGCGAATAACCCCACAGCGCAATCGGTGTCGCGGCTCCGCCGCCGAGCGTGTTCGCGGCCCGCGCGGCGTCGAGCACGGCATGTGCCTCCTCGACCCGGTTCACGTAGGTGTGGATGCCGGGCGTACCGAGCCCGATGTAGTCGGTCACGAAGACCCGCGCCCCCAGCGCCGACCACACGCCGGCCGACGGCGCCTCCTGATTGGCCGACAGGAACAGCGGATCGGTACCGGCGTTCAACCCCGTGGAGAACGCGCGGGACATCGCGCACTGGTCGCCCTGCCCGGACGTGCCGGGCGCGATGACGACGGTCGGCCGCGGGCCCGTGCCGCGCCACGGATGCGTGCTGTCGATGAACGTGCCGGTGACCGCGGTCGGCGTGCCGTCCTGCAGGCGCGAGGTGTACATCACGAGTTGCGCGGCGGCGGGCCAGGAGCCGTCGGATTCGGGGAGTGTGGCGAACACCGGAAGCGGTTCGGTGCGGACGATGTCGCCGGCGGCGGCCGGCAACTCCGCGGGCGGCGCGTAGAAGTCGGTGTCCGGGGCGGCTGCGGCTGCGCCGGCCCCGACCAGGACGAGTGCGCCCGCGATGCAGCCGGCGAGGGCGGCGACAGCGGCGCGGGCAGGGCGTCGGAGCATGCGAGAGTCGTTCATGGACAGCGCTTTCCGGGTGTGATGTCGAGGGGTGGCCATCAGATGACGGCGCCGACGTCGTGCGCCACGATGCGGTCGAGCGCCCGTTCGGCGACCGCGGCGATGGTCATGGACGGGTTGCACGCGGCGGTGTTCCCGGGCATCAGGGCGCCGTCGAGGACGTACAGGCCACGCTGCCCGTGGACGCGGCCGTCGACGTCGCATACCGGTCCCATGCACGCCCCGCCGAGCGGATGCCACGTGGACGGCACGATCGCGTTGGTGTCGGTGAGGACGCTGTTCGGCCCCGCGATCGCCCGCACCGTCGGCCCGATGTGCCCGTTCTGGATGGCCCAGTCGCCCTCGCGGGGCCAGCGCAGCACCGCGTCGTTCACGGCGGGGTCGTAGACGAAACTGCCGCGTCCGTCGCTCACGCCGTATCCGACGAGCATCGTGCTGTGCACGTCGACGGACAGCGAGGGGATCGAGGCCTGGATCACGGTGTGCGCGTTCGCGGGATCGTCCCAGTTCAGGCTGCCGTAGACGACCGGTCCGCCCTGCGTGGCGCCGAAGTCGCCGATCGGGTCGGTCCACACGTAGATCCGGTCGGCGTTGGTGCCCCAGCCGCCGCCGAGTCCGTCGGGCATGTCGGGGATCCGGCCCTGTGCCGCCGCGCGCACCAGCATCTTGCTGGTGTTCAGGCTGCCCGCGGCCATGATCAGCGCGTCGGTGGTGAGGATCTTGTTCTCGAGCACCCGGCCTGTCGTGTCGATCCGGTTCACGTACACCGTCCAGCGGCCGTCCGGCGCCCGCTCGACGTCGGTGACCTCGTGCAGTGTCTGCACCGTCACCTTCCCGGTCGCCTCGGCGGCGGCGATGTAGGTGACGTCGACCGAGTGCTTGCCGCCGTTGTTGACGCCCAGCGCGCCGTCGCCGTTCGTGTACGACGGCCGCATCAGCCCGCGGAGTTCGTCGAGGGCGTAGTTCCAGTCGATCGGCATCGGGATCTTCGACAGTGGCAGGCCGGCGCGTTCGACGTGCTGGGCGAAGGTGCGCGGCGCGAGATAGCTGGGGCTGTCGACGAGTTCGTCGGGCGCGACGGCGAGGCGCAGCATGCGCGCCACCCGCGGGTAGTGGACCCGGTCCATCTCGGCCCAGTCGATCTCCCCGGGAAGTGGGTGCTGAACACCGCCTCCGCCGGCTGCAGCGACATCCCCTGGTAGATGAGGGAACCCCCGCCGACGCCGGCTGCGCACAGCGCCGTCATATTGTCGCCGGGAACCGCTTCGACAAGGCCGGTGTAGGGCTCGACACGACCGGCCGGCCGAACAGTTGCGGCGCGGACCGGTACCAGAGCGCCCGCTTGTCCGGTGCCGTCGGGCTGGGGAACGTCGACGCGTTCGGGCCTGTGGGCCAGCGGATCCCGCGCTCGAGCACGAGGACCGGTACGCCCGCCTCGGCCAGTCGCAGGGCCGTGACGCCGCCGCCGAACCCGGAGCCGACCACGACCACCCGGTGGTCCTCACGGGTGACCGGAATCCGGTCGACGCGGGCGGCTATCCCGGTGGCGGCACGGGCGGTGCCCGGTGCGGCCAGCGCCATCCCCGCGGCCGCGGCGGCGGTCAGAAACGATCTTCTCTTGATCTCGGACACGGCAATTCCCCCACTTTCAGACTGTGGAGTGATGTGGCTCACTCCGAAGAGCGAGCTAAAACTAGACACCTGTCTCGTTAAGTGTCAAGAAGTTGCCGCGTCCTGCCCGTCGAGGGTCATCGCCGGCCGTAGCCAGCGGGTGAGGAAGCGGCGCAGGTCGTCGTCGGCGTGGACGGTCTCGTCGTCGAAGATGACGACGGACAGGCCCAGGCGCAGTGCGATCTCGACGATGTCGTCCGCGCGGGGCGCGAGTGTCGGCTCCCGTTCGATGATCGGTGAGAGTAGTTCGTGGGCAATGGGTTTGGCTCGGGCGATCATGCCGGGGTCGAACAGTGGGTTGCCGCGCTCCGCGTGGAGCAGCGCGCCGAGGACGGGTTCGTCGCGGATTGCGGCGCGGCCCGCGACGATGAGTTCGACGACGTACTCGACGGGGGAGTCCGCGCGCTCCACACGGGCGCGGATGTCGCCGAGCACCTGGACGAGGAGGCCGGCGATCGCTTGCGAGACGAGGTCCTCCCGCGAGCCGAAGATCGAGTAGACGGTCTGTCGGGTGACGCCGGCGGCGGCGGCCACCGCCGCGATGTTGACACCCTCGAACCCGGCGCTACCGATCAGCCCGAGTGTGGCGTCCAAGATCTTCTTCCGTGACCGCACCCGGCCATTATCGGACAGCGGCGGTGCAGCCCTGGTGCTCGAGCCGCTCGGGCGGGGGAGTCGCTGGACCGGCGCGGTAGGCTGGCAGCCGAGTCGTACGTTCTCGCAGCCGGTGAGCTGCACTTTTCCAGTCCAGATGGGAGCCTTTGGGTGGCTGAGTTCATTTACACGATGAAAAAGGTGCGCAAGGCGCATGGTGACAAGGTCATTCTCGACGACGTCACCATGAGCTTCTACCCGGGCGCCAAGATCGGTGTGGTGGGCCCGAACGGCGCCGGTAAGTCGAGCATCCTGAAGATCATGGCCGGTCTGGACCAGCCGGGCAACGGCGAGGCGTTCCTGGCTCCCGGTGCGTCGGTCGGCATCCTGATGCAGGAGCCCCACCTCGACGAGACCAAGACGGTTCGCGAGAACGTCGAGGAGGGCCTCGGCGACACCATGGTGCAGCTCAAGCGCTACAACGAGATCGCCGAGCTCATGGCCACCGACTACTCCGACGAGTTGATGGAGGAGATGGGCACCCTTCAGGAGAAGCTCGACCATGCCAACGCGTGGGAGATCGACTCGCAGCTCGAGCAGGCGATGGACGCCCTGCGCTGCCCGCCGCCGGAGGAGATGGTCACGCACCTCTCCGGTGGTGAGAAGCGCCGCGTCGCGCTGTGCAAGCTGCTGCTGAGTAAGCCCGACCTGCTGCTGCTCGACGAGCCCACCAACCACCTCGACGCCGAGTCGGTCCTGTGGCTCGAGCAGCACCTGGCCGCCTACCCTGGCGCCATCCTGGCCGTCACCCACGATCGTTACTTCCTCGACCACGTCGCGCAGTGGATCTGTGAGGTCGACCGCGGTCGCCTGTACCCGTACGAGGGCAACTACTCCACCTACCTGGAGCAGAAGGCTGCCCGCCTCGAGGTGCAGGGCAAGAAGGACCAGAAGCTGCAGAAGCGCCTCAAGGAGGAGCTCGCCTGGGTCCGCTCCGGCGCCAAGGCCCGCCAGTCCAAGAACAAGGCTCGCCTCGATCGCTACGACGAGATGGTCGCGGAGGCCGAGAAGCACCGCAAGCTGGACTTCGAGGAGATCCAGATCCCGACCCCGCCGCGCCTCGGCAACGTCGTGGTCGAGGTCGAGCACCTCGACAAGGGCTTCGACGGCCGCATGCTCATCAAGGACCTCTCGTTCACGCTGCCGCGTAACGGCATCGTCGGCGTGATCGGCCCAACGGTGTCGGTAAGACCACGCTGTTCAAGACCATCGTCGGGCTCGAGGAGCCGGATTCGGGCACCGTCAAGGTGGGCGAGACGGTCAAGCTCAGCTACGTCGACCAGAACCGCGCCAACATCGACCCGACCAAGACGGTGTGGGAGGTCGTCTCGGACGGCCTCGACTACATCGAGGTCGGCCAGAACGAGATGCCGTCACGCGCGTACGTCAGCGCGTTCGGTTTCAAGGGCCCGGACCAGCAGAAGCCGTCGGGTGTGCTCTCCGGTGGTGAGCGCAACCGCCTCAACCTGGCGCTCACCCTCAAGGAGGGCGGCAACCTGATCCTGCTCGACGAGCCGACCAACGACCTCGACGTCGAGACGCTGAGCTCGCTCGAGAACGCGCTGCAGGAATTCCCCGGCTGCGCCGTCGTGATCTCGCACGACCGCTGGTTCCTGGATCGGACTTGTACCCACATCCTCGCGTGGGAAGGCGCCTTCGGCGACAACGAGGCCGCCTGGTACTGGTTCGAGGGCAACTTCGAGGCATACGAGGAGAACAAGGTCGCGCGCCTTGGTGCCGACGCCGCCCGCCCGCATCGGGTCACGCACCGCAAGCTGACCCGCGACTGACCCGCGGCTGACCTGTGTCCAAGGATTCGTCCCAGGTCTACAGCTGCGACATCCAGGTCCGTTGGGGTGACTCCGACCGTCTCGGTCACGTCAACAACGCCCGTGTCGTGGAGTACATGCAGGAGGCACGTTCGCTCTTCCTGATCGAGGGTGCGGCGTCGGTCGGCGTCGCACCCCGTGCGGTGGTCGTCCGCAAGATGGACGCCGAGTTCCTCCGTCCCATCACCGACGCGTCCGGTCCGGTGCGCGTCGACGTCTCGGTCGTGAAAGTCGGCACGTCGTCGTTCACGGTGCGACACGTCGTCAAGGACGTCGCGGGCAACGTGTGCGCTACCGGCGACGCCGTGATGGTGGGCTTCGACGTCCACGCCGAGCGCGCCCGCCCGCTCGCCGACGTCGAGCGTGAGGTGCTGACGCGCTACCTGTCGGCTACGGCACCCGCGTAGTCCCGGACGGCCGGGGACGCACCCGGTCACGCGCCGAGTTCTGCACCACTCGGGGTCACCGCGGTTAGGCTCGCCAGTGAGCCGACCGCGGTGACCTCGACAGGGACGGAGCGTGGCGATGAGGGATTCTGTGGATGCCGACCGGTCTCTCGAACTGCCTGCCGAGTTGCGGGCCTGCCTGCCGGACGTGGCGGCGGTCTACTTCCGGCACACCTCTGCCGGCGAACCCGACAGCGTCCTGGACCGTCGTTCGGACGCGATCATCCGTGAGCACCTGTTGCTCGCCCGCCGTCGCACCCCAGGCAGTGCGGTCACGCGCGTCCACCGTCCCGCCGACGGCACCGGCATCGGCGCCGCCCTGCAGATCGTCACCGACGACATGCCGTTGCTCGTCGAATCCGTGACCGCGCTCCTCGGCCGACTCGACGCCTCGATCAGCGAGGTGGTCCACCCGATTCTGGGCGTCCGCAGGAGCCCTGACGGCACGCTGGAACAAGTCCTGTCCGACGTCCCGGTCCGCGACCTCCCGGACGGCGCCCTCGCGGAGTCGTGGATCCACGTGCAGTTGCATCCCGCCACCGAGGACGAGGTGCTCGATTCGATCGAATCGTCCGTCGCCGATGTGCTGTCCGACGTCGGTCAGGTCGTGGCCGACAGCGATGCCATGCGTGCACTGCAGCGCGCTCTCGCCGCCGAACTCGATGTGCGAGCGGGCAATCCGCCGCCCGGGCGGTCGGCGGACGAGTTGCGGGACTGCGCGAATCTGTTGCGCTGGCTCGCCGACGGCCACTACACAGTGCTCGGTTACCGCCGTTACGAATGCGAGGACGGTCATCACATCCGGAGGATCCCGGACAGCGGGTTGGGTGTGTTGCGATCGGATGCTCACGCTGACGCGCACATCAGAATCCCACTGACAGTGAACATTCCGGATCGTCCGCTGTTGGTGCTGACACAGGGCTCGGCTCCCGCGACCGTGCACAGGTCGGTGTATCCCTACTTCGTGGGCGTGAGCATCCTCGCCGACGACGGCGCGATCGTCGGCGAGCACCGGTTCCTCGGGGTGTTCACGGTGACGGCGCTGCATGAGAACGTCCTCGAGATCCCGGTGATCGCGCGGCGGGTGCGGACCGCGATCGAGCGCGCCGGCTTCGGCATCGACTCGTTCTCGGGCCAGGCGATGCTCGAGGTGATGCAGTCCTTCCCGCGCACCGAGCTGTTCTCGATCGACACCGACGCGCTGCTCGAGACGATGACCGCGGTTCTCAACATCGGATTGCGCCGACAGGTGCGATTGTTCATGCGCGAGGACAGCTTCGAGCGATTCGTGTCGTGTCTGGTGTACCTGCCGCGGGACAGGTACACGACGCGGGTGCGGTTGGCGATGCAGCAGATCCTCCTCGACGAGCTGGGCGGTGGGTCGCTCGACTACACGGCCCGGGTCACCGAGGGGGACCTCGCGATGCTGCACGTGACGATCCGCAAGCCCCCGGAGAGCGCGACGGCCGCGTGGACACGTCGGAAGCGAATCGGCTCCGCATCCAGGGGTTGCTGGCCGAGGCGAGCCGCAGCTGGGACGACCATTTCGCGGATGCCGTGGCGGCCGACCCCAACGTGGACCCGGTTGTCGCGGCGAAGTACGCGGCCGAGCTTCCCGACGGCTACAAGGAGGACTTCGACGCCGTCGAGGCGCTCGTCGACATCAGCCGTTTCGCCGGCCTCGACGTCGACTCGATCGACCTGCGGATCCACCACGATCTGCCCGATCCGCCGTGGAAGTGGCAGTTCGCGCTCTACTTCGCGGGCGAGGGTATCTCGCTGTCCCACGTCCTCCCTGTGCTGCACAGTCTGGGTGTCGAGGTGCTCGACGAGCGGCCGTATTCGGTCAGGCGCCCGGACGGACTGCAGTGCTGGCTCTACGAGTTCGGGATCGCCGTCCCCGCGGAGCTGTTGCGTGATGCCGCTGCCGACGTGGGCGAGGGAGGGCCCGACGAACAGTTGCGCGATCGGTTCACCGAGGCGTTCACCGCGATCTGGCACGGCCGGTGCGAGGCCGATCGTTTCAACGAACTGGTGCTGCGCGCGGGTCTGGACTGGCGGCAGGTGTCGGTGCTGCGGGCATACGTCAAATACCTGCGACAGGCCGGATTCGCCTACAGCCAGGTCCACATCGAGTCGGTGGTGCTCGATCACCCGGAGATCGCGAGCCTGCTGGTCGAGTTGTTCGAGGCGCTGTTCGACCCCGGCGGTATGTCGGCCGACGCCCGCAAGCGGTCGCGGGGTCTCGAGCGGGCGCTGCGGGCCGCGATCGGCGAAGTGGTCAGCCTCGACGTCGACCGCATCCTCCGGGCCCTGTTCGGCCTGGTGCAGGCGACGTTGCGCACCAACCACTTCGTGCACGGCGACGACGGCGAGTTCCGCGAGTTCCTGTCGTTGAAGTTCGAGCCCGGACGGATCTCCGAGCTGCCCAAGCCGCGGCCACGGTTCGAGGTGTTCGTCTACTCGCCCCACGTCGAGGGCGTCCACCTGCGGTTCGGTCAGGTCGCGCGTGGGGACTGCGGTGGTCGGATCGCCGCGAGGACTTCCGTACTGAGATCCTCGGGCTCGCGAAGGCGCAGGCGGTCAAGAACGCGGTGATCGTCCCGGTCGGCGCAAAGGGCGGCTTCGTCGTCAAACACCCGGTCGCCCCTACTGGCGACGCGGCGGTCGACCGGCAGGCGGTGCGCGACCAGGGCGTCGAGTGCTACCGAACCTTCATCTCGGGTCTGCTGGACGTGACCGACAACGTCGATCGGATCAGCGGAGCGGTGGTACCGCCCGAACGTGTGGTGCGCCGCGACGGCGACGACACGTACCTGGTCGTGGCCGCCGACAAGGGCACGGCCACCTTCTCCGACATCGCCAACGACGTCGCGGCCGGGTACGGATTCTGGCTCGGCGACGCGTTCGCGTCCGGCGGGTCGGCGGGCTACGACCACAAGGAGATGGGCATCACCGCCCGCGGCGCGTGGGAAAGCGTCAAACGGCACTTCCGTGAACTCGAAATCGACGTCGCGGCAGACGATTTCACTGTCGTCGGTATCGGCGACATGAGCGGCGACGTGTTCGGCAACGGGATGTTGCTCAGCGAACACATCCGCCTCGTCGCGGCGTTCGATCACCGGCACGTGTTCCTGGATCCGAATCCGGATGCGGCGCGGTCGTTCGCCGAACGCCGCCGGATGTTCGCGCTGCCGCGGTCGTCGTGGGCCGACTACGACGCAGGGCTGATCAGCGAAGGCGGCGGCGTGTACGCGCGGACGGCCAAGTCGGTGCCGATCAGCCCGCAGGTGAGCGAGGCGCTCGGACTGCCCGCGGACGTCACCGAGATGTCGCCGCCAGACCTCGTCAAGGCGGTCCTGACGGCGCCCGTCGACCTGCTGTGGAACGGCGGGATCGGCACGTACGTCAAGGCGGCAGGGGAGTCCGACGCCGCGGTGGGGGACAAGAGCAACGACGCGGTGCGCGTGCACGGCGCCGACATCCGCGCCCGCGTGATCGGCGAGGGCGGCAACCTCGGCGTCACGCAACTCGGGCGGATCGAGTACGCGCTGCACGGCGGCAAGATCAACACCGACGCCATCGACAACTCGGCGGGCGTGGACTGCTCGGACCACGAGGTGAACATCAAGATCCTGCTCGACTCGCTCGTGAGCAGCGGGACCCTGGCGCAGGCCGACCGGGACCCGCTGCTCGCCTCGATGACCGACGAAGTCGCGCGGCTGGTGTTGGCGGACAACATCTCCCAGAACGACCAGCTGGGCATGTCGCGGGCGAGCGCGCCGCAGATGCTCGGCGTGCACCGCCGCCTGATCGCGACGCTCATCTCGCACCACGGCCTCGACCGCAAGCTCGAGGCGCTGCCGACCGAGGGCGAGTTCAACAAGCGGGCGCAGGCCGGCGGCGGGTTGACCTCCCCGGAGCTCGCGACCGTCATGGCGCACGTCAAGCTCGCGTTCGAGCAGGACCTGCTGGCCACCGAGCTGCCCGACAGCGACTTCTTCGCCGCCCGGCTGCCCGGCTACTTCCCGGCGCAGCTGCGCGCCCGGTTCCGCTCCTCGATCCGCTCGCACCCGCTCCGTCGCGAGATCGTCGCGACGATGCTCGCCAACGAGGCCATCGACAACGGCGGCATCACGTACGTCTACCGGCTCGCCGAGGACGCGGGTGCGTCGAGCACCGACGCGATCCGCGCGTACGCCGCCGTCACCTCGATCTTCGAACTGCACGACGTGTGGGAGCGCGTCCGCAGCGCCGAGATGCCCTCGGACGTCTCGGACGTGCTGATGCTGCAGTCGCGCCGGGTCCTCGACCGGGCGTCGCGCTGGTTCCTGTCCAACCGCCCGCAGCCGATCGCGGTGGGGCCGAGATCAGTCGGTACTCGTCGGAGTTCCGCAAGCTCGCCCCCAAGGTCCCCGGCTGGCTGCGCGGGCACCACGTGACGGACCTCGCGAGGCGGTCGCGGTCGGCCATCGCGGACGGCGCCCCGAAGGAACTCGCCCTCGAGGTGTACCGGCTGCTGGACCTGTTCTGCCTGCTCGACATCATCGACATCGCCGACATCTGCGAGCGCAACGGCGAGGAGGTGGCCGAGCTCTACTTCGCGCTCGACGCGCACCTCGGCATCGACTGGTTGCTCACCGCGGTATCCGATCTCGCGCGCGGCGACCGGTGGCATTCGCTGGCGCGGCTGGCGTTGCGCGACGACCTGTACGGGTCGCTGCGCTCGCTCACGCTCGAGGTCCTGGCCGGCGGGGAGCCGACCGAAACGCCGGAGGAGAAGATCGACTACTGGGAGTCGACCAACGCGTCGCGGCTCGCCAGGGCCAGGTCCGCGCTCGCGGAGATCTTCGAGTCTGGAACGCTGGACCTCGCGACGCTCTCGGTGGCGGCGCGTCAGGTACGCAGCATGGTGCGGGGTGTGGGCACCAGATCGGAGGTCGGAAGGTGAGCGGGTCGCAGGAAGCCGTGCGGAACGGGGCTGCCGTCGACGGGCGGCAGGACGGACAGCCGGTGGGATTCCACACGAAGGTGGTGGTCCGCTGGTCCGACATGGACGCGTTCCAGCACATCGACCACGCGCGGATGGTGACGCTGCTCGAGGAGGCGCGGATCCCGTGGCTCTTCGAGGACGGCGCGCCGACGGTGACGCTGCGCGACGGTGCGGTGATCGCCGACCTGCGCGTGCGCTACCGCGGACAGCTGCGGCACGAGGACAGCCCGCTCGACGTGCTGATGTGGGTGGAGCAGATCCGCGCCGTGGACTTCACCATCGCGTACGAGGTGCGCCCCGGGGGAGCGGCCCCCACGTCCCCGCCGTCCATCGTCGCGTCGACGCAGATCGCGGCGTTCGACATCGGCACCCAGCGGCTGCGCCGGCTGACGGCGTCCGAGCGGGGCTACCTGGAGCTGTGGAAGCGTGCATGAGCGGGTTCTGACGGTCCCGGACCCCGCTGACCGGGCGAACCTGGTGATGTTCGTCGGGCGCGCGGTCCGACTGGACGAATCGGCGGTGGTCCGACTCCGGCGGCGCGACGACGGTCGAGTGTCGGTATGGGCGACAACGGGATTCGACGCCCTCGCGACCCGGGTGGTCGTCGGTGACGTGCGTCCGAACGACACGACGGCGGCCGCCGATGCACTGCTGCGCGCGTTGTCCGACAGCGCCGTCGGCGCCGAGATCGACCCGGGTTTCGCGATGGACTCCGCGTGGCGCGGCGCGCTGCCGCCCGAGTCCGGGTTCGCCCATGTCGACGACGTTCCCGCGCGGGTCCTGCTCGGACTGGCCCAGCGCGGCGCCGCCCTGGCGCGCGAGCACGGCAGCGCACAGGGGCCGCCGACATCGCTGCTCGAACAGAAGGTGCTCGAGGTCGAGGGCGGCGGGACCGAGGTCGCCGTGTCCATGCGTACGGTGTTCGCCCTCACCGGAATGGGATTCGTGCCGCTCGCCGACGGTCGCCCCGCCACCGCGGACACCGACGTCGACGCCATCGACGAGCACGAGATCGTGCGGGTGCGGGCCACGCCGTCGTGGCTGCGTCTCGACGCGCGGTTCGGTTCGGTCTACACCCGCCGCGCGGGCGCGATCCCGCTGTTCACCGCGTAGGTGCCGAGCGGGCGCGGCGGGATGACTGTGAATCAGGCCAGGTCCATCGGATCTTCCCCACGCGCATGTTGACCGGCCACGTCACCGCGCGAGCGGTCGGTGCGTCGCCCCAGAGGTCGGTGAGGTCTGTGGCGAAGGCTTCGAGGACGTCCTCGCGCCCGGCGTCGATGGCACGGCGGACCGCCGACCACGTGGAGATGTATCCCAGCAACTCCGGCAGGTTCCAGTTCTTCCGGATCTGCAGCGGGGAGTGGGCTGCTCGTCGAACGGAAAGTCGATATCGGCATAGCCACTGTCGACGAGTCTCCGCTCGGCCGGCCAGTACGGTCCGATCTCGTCCCGGTAGAACCGCTGGAAGCGTGCATCGATCCGATCGTGGTCGAAGCCGAGGACGCCGTAGCTGATGAGTGCGACGACTGCGTGGTCGACTGTGATCCGTCGGACTTCGCGATAGAACGCCGGCAGATCGAACCAGTGCGCGGATTGCGCCGCGGTGACGAGGCTTGCGCTGTGATCCGGCAGTGGAAGCCGCTCCGCGGGACCGCGGACGTAGCGGACCCGTCCGACGGTGCGGCGTTGGCAATCTGCTCCGTACTCGGGTCCACTCCGACGACCACGTCGAAGTGTGCGGCCAACTGCACGGTCAATTGCCCTGTGCCGCAGCCGACGTTGACGGCCGTGCCCCTGGATGGCGCCGCGGAGGCGAGAAAGCCCGACAGTTCGTCCGGATACTCGGGCCGGAAGCGCGCGTAGGCCTGGCCACCGTGTTCGAACCAGTTCTTCGTGGGCTCTGTTCCGGACGCCATCGCTGCGCTCCTACTTCCTCTCTCGCGGCCCCTCCGCCGATCACCGCCCCCATCATCCACCGGAGCGGCGCCGGTCGACGGGGACGGGCGCACCGGACGCCCGCATCGGTGTCAGGTTCCATGTCGAGGAACGTGGATGACGGTCAGCTCGCTGCGGGGGACGGCTCGTCCGGTCGACACCTCCCACGGCGCGGTCTTCGACCACCGCTCGAATGCGAGCAGCCCGGTCTCGTCGGCGGTCGCGTAGTCGGCGTAGTCCATCGACCCGGACGGCGCGGTGCGGGTGGTGCCCTCGGCAGTGAACCGGGCCGAGCCGGAGTCGATCTTCCCGTACACGCGGTCGTCGAGGATCACGTCGCCGCCGGGCCCGAGGCCGGTCCCCTCACGCCGCATCCACAGCACCATCTCGAGCTCGCCCTCGTCGTACTCGACCGAGAGCCAGCGACGCCCGGTCGAGCCGTCGAGGAGGTGCTCGTGCCAGCGAAATCCCTCCTGGTCGAACGTGATCGTGCCGCGGACGACGAGGTCGAGACCGGCGTACGTGACGACGTCGCCAACGCCGATCCGGAGCGGGTCATAGACCTCCGGGTCGGCAGCGAGCGGATCGGCTCGCGGTGACGCACCAGGAGTCCTTGTGCGCCACACAAGTACGAGGTTTCCCGCGATCGCGACCAGAATCAACAGGACGAGCAGAAGAATCGCGGCACCCATCCGGTCAGTATTCCCAATCGGATCAGCGTGCTGCCACCGCCACCGCCACCGCCACCGGTTCGGGTAGCGCAGCTTCCTCGTTCGGGGCGAGCAGAATCGACGACATCACCGTCGACCGCGGCTCGCCTGCTGCGGTCCGGAGGCGGGTTTCGGTGTCGAGGAACACCGCGCCGCCACGCTCGGTGACGGCGGTGACCGTCAGCGACGCGGTGAGGGCGTCGCCGGCCAGGATCGGTGCGGCGACGGTGATCTTCTCGTTCACGTGGATCGGGGTGTGGGTGCTCATGTCGATCCCCGACTCCGCACCGGTCAGCATGTCCCGGATCAGCGTCGCCGTCACCACCGCACTGAAGGTGGGCGGGGCGACGACGTCCGGGTACCCGGCCTCCCGCGCGGCGTCGACGTCGTGGTGCGCCGGATCCGCGGCGAGGATCGCGCGGGCGAACTCGCGTACCTTCTCCCGTCCGACGAGGTAGGTGTCCTCCGACCGGAGCACGAGACCGGGGCGGAGCCCGCGTAGGCCGGGGGCGGGTGGCAGCTCGGGAACGATATGCATGTCGATGCTGTGCTCCGCGGTCATCGCCCGGGCACCGCCGAGATCGTTCCCCGGCAGACGGCGTTCTGGGGGTTGACGAACCACCACGCGGCGCCGGTCTGGACGGTGACGGTGAAATCCACCGTGCCGGTGCCGGTCCAGGTGCGGTTGATCGGGATCCCGGGCCTCTGCTGCCAGGCCGCCTCGTCGCTGACGCTGCGACCCGAGGCTCCCGTAGTCGTGTTGTGCCAGTCCACCGACACACGGGTGCCGTGCCAGTTGGGGCCGATGCTCGGGAGGAGTCCGCCGGGTGGCGCGGGCAGCTCGTTCCCGCCGCTCAGCAGGATCGCCGGCTCCAGCGCGGATCCACCGGGGCGCAGCGATTCCCCGATGCGGCGGTGACGGTCCAGGTGAACGACGGCGCCCAGAAGAGGGGGTTCGCGCTCGAGCACGCCATCGTCGTCGACGTCGGCGGCGCGGGCTGAGCGCTCGCGACAGCGCCTCCTCCGGTCGCGACTGCGGTACCGAGGCCGACGACAGCGATGGCCGCGGCACCCGCCCGGCGGGCCGACTGGTTGCTCATGATCACTCCCCACTGATCCGGTACTGCGACGTTCGCCGCACTCGTGTATCCGGAGGGGCAGCTTGATCCGTTACAGCCTGCGGAGAATGGGAAAGTGTAGAGCCCGATACGAATTCGGGTGAAGGCGACATACCGGGATCACCGGTGCCGGCCCACCTCGGCTCGGGAGGTAGCACCGCCGGCACCAGGAACTGTTCGACCATCGCGCGCTCGTCGTCGGCATCGGTGCCCGGGACGGTGAGCAGTGAGACGATCGCGCGCACCAACCACCGTGCGCGTCGGGCGATCTCGACGTCGTCGGCGTTCCAGACGTCGGCGAGGAACGAGGCGCCGAGCACCTCGATCACCTCGGACGTGCTGGCGAGCTCCGACGCCAGGCCCGCATCGCCGAGGCCGAACCACGCGGCCAGCGTCGGTGTCGCTCGAACCTCGCGAATCGCCATGAGGACGGCCTCGGTGACCCTCGCGCGGGGTTCGCCGATCGGTGCCACCGTGGTGGCGATCCGCGCACCGAGCGTGCGCGCCTCGCGGTGTACGAACGCGCGGTGCAGGGCCCGGCGGTTCTCGAAGTAGCGGTACAGCGTCGCGCGCGAGCAGCCGGCCGCCTTCGCGACCTCGGCCATACCCGTCGCCGAGACGCCGCGCTCGACGAACAGTGCGGCGGCGGCGTCGAGGATCTTCTCGGCCGCGACCTCGGTGCGCTCGTCGCTCAGCCACGAACCGGATGCGTTGGGGGTCATGCTCATCCGGCGCGGAAGGGGACGTGGATGGGGCGGCGGACGTAGTTGCCGGCGGCGTACTCGACCCCGTCGATGTCGACGTCGAAGTCCGGGCAGCGGGTCAACAGCTCCTCGAGTGCCACCCGGGCCTGCATGCGGGCGGCGGCCGCGCCGAGGCAGTGGTGGTTGCCGTTGCTGAACGTCATGATCTGCCGCGGGTTGCGCAGCACGTCGAGTTCCTCGGAATCGGCTCCGAACGGGCGCGGGTCGCGGTTCGCGGAGCCGTACACCAGCAGCACCTTGCGGCCGGCCGGGATCGTCACGTCCTCGATGGTGACGTCGCGGGTGGTCGTGCGTGCGAGGCCCTGGACGGGGGAGGTGAGGCGCAGGAGTTCTTCGACCGCGCCGGGAATCAGCGACGGACCGCCCAGCAGGAGCTGCCGCTGGTCGCGGCGCTGGGTCAGCAGTTGCACTGCGCCGCCGAGCATTCCGGTGGTGGTGTCGTTTCCGCCGGTGACCATCGTGAAGGCGAATCCGAGAATCGACAGCAGGCCCGAGACGTCTCCGTCGGCGCCCATGCCCGCGGCGACGAGGTGCGAGATCGTGTCGTCGCCCGAGGTCCCGGCGGCCGCGTCGGCCCTGCGCCGCTCGATCAGGCCACCGAAGTAGGTCATGAGTTCGACCACCGCGGTCTGGGCCTCGAGCGGATCACCGCTCGCGTTGGCGGCGACGATCGCCTCCGTCCAGCCGTCGAACCGGCCGCGGTCCTCCGGCGGGACGCCCAGATAGTGCGCGACCACCATGCTCGGCAGCGGCTTGAACAGTTCGGTGACGATGTCGCCGGTACCGGCGTCGCGCAGCCGTTCGAGGCGTTCGACGACGAAGCGGCGCACCTCCGGCTCGACAGCCTCCACCTGGCGGGGAGTGAATCCGCGCGCGACGAGTCGGCGGAACTGGGTGTGCACCGGAGGGTCGAGCATCACGAGCGGCGGATTGTCGCGCAGGCCGATCTTGTCGAGTTCGCCGTAGGTCATCGTGAGGCCTTCGGCGGACGAGAAGGTGTCCGCGTCGCGTGCGGCGGCGTACACGTCGGCGTGCCGGGTGAGCACCCAGTAGTCGTCCGCGGGTGCCGACTCGGGCACGACGTTGTGGACGGGATCGTGGTCGCGCAGCGCCGCGTACATGGGCCACGGGTCTCGCCACGATGCGCCCGAACGGGGAACGTAGGACGCACTGCCGGACATCGTCGTCGTCATGCCTCAACGGTGAGACAGATCACAACTTTTGTCAATGCCCCCCGGGTGGGTCCGGGTCTCTACGGCTCCGGACGGGCCCGGATCATCTCCAGCGTCTCGCGCAGGTAGGCCCGAACACCGCCGCCATGTCGACCGCCTCGGCGTCCAGCAGCCACTGCTGTTGGAGGCCGTCCATGATGGCGACCAGGCGGAACGCGTGTGCCTGGGGGTCGACATCGGGTCGGAACTCGCCGGACGCGATCCCGGCGCGGATGGCGTCGGCGATGAATCGCCGGATGCGGCGGTAGCGGTTGTGGGCCCACGCGTGTGCCGGGTGATCGGCGGTGACGGACTCGGCGCTGAGCACGGTGAAGAGCTGGACGAGGCCGGGAATGCGCTGGTTTCGCTCCACCAGGTCGGCGAGGGCCTCCAAGGCGGCGATTGCGGTCAGCGGCGTGCCGTCGGCGGCGGTGAAGCGCTCGCCGTCCATCTCGTCGCGCAGGTCGAGCGTGGCGACCAGGAGTTCTTCCTTGGTGTGGAAGTGGTGCAGCAAGCCGGGCTGGGAGATCTCGGCGCGCTCGGCGATCCGGGCGAGCGAGGCGCCGCGGTAGCCGTTCTCGGCGAACTCCTCCATCGCGATGTGCAGTATCCGGGCTCGTCGGGCCCGGCCGACGGCGTAGCTGCCACCGCGTTGGCGTCGGACGGCTGCATCGCTGTGCTCATGGCGGGTGGTCACGGTCTCACTCTAGGAGGCCTAAGATAACGGCGAGATAACAAACTTACTAGGCACTCAGTATTCGGGGTTAGCCTCGACTCCGGCGGTCGAACAGGCCCAGTGCGCGCGACGGTGCGAAGGAGAGTTGGTTGTGAACAGCCCCCGAGGCAATGCGAATGCGGCGGACGAGGAGAAGCTGGGAAAGCTCCTCACGGAACTGACGCTGGAGGAGAAGGTCGGTCTTCTGACCGGCGCGGACTTCTGGTCCCTCGATCCGATCGAGAAGATCGGTCTGCGAAAGCTGCTCCTCTCGGACGGCCCCAACGGCGTCCGCGGAACGACCTGGGACGAGCGTGACACCAGCCTCCTCTTCCCGAACCCCTCGGCACTGTCCGCCACGTGGGACCCGGAGCAGGTCGAGCGTGCAGGAGCCCTCATGGGCGCCCAGGCCAGGGACAAGGGCGTCGCGTGGCTTCTCGCGCCGAACGTCAACATTCACCGCTCGCCGCTCGGCGGCCGGCATTTCGAGTGCTATTCCGAGGACCCGCTGCTGACGGCAGCGACCGTGGCGGGTTTCGTCTCCGGTGTCCAGGCCAACGGTGTGGCAGTGACGGTCAAGCACTACATCGGGAACGAGTCCGAGACCGAGCGCATGACATACGACGCGCGGATCTCCGAGAAGGCCCTGCGCGAGGTCTACCTGGTGCCCTTCGAGGCCGGGTCCGTGCCGGCGCCTGGTCCGTCATGGCCTCGTACAACTCCGTCAACGGCGCGAGCCTGACCGACAACCGGCGACTGCTCACCGAAGTCCTCAAGGGAGAGTTGGGATTCGACGGCGCGGTCGTGTCCGACTGGTTCGCCACCCGCTCGACGGCCGCGTCCGCGAACGCCGGCCTCGACGTCGCGATGCCGGGGCCGCACAGCCCGTGGAACGAGGCGCTCGTCGCCGCGGTCCGCGCCGGCGAGGTCCCCGAGAGCATCGTCGACGACAAGGTGCTGCGCGTGCTCCGGCTCGCCGCCCGCACCGGCTACCTCGACGGTTTCGAGGGACCCGCCCCGTCGACGACCCGGCCGACGCGGGCGAGCAGCTGCGGGACATCGCGGCGCGCGCCATGGTCGTGCTGCGCAACGAGGGCGGCGCCCTGCCGCTCGTCCCGGAGTTGCTCGACCGCGTCGCCGTCGTGGGCCCGAACGCCGCGCTGCTGACTGCGCAGGGCGGCGGCTCCGCGCACGTCAACCCCGCGCACGTCGTCAGCCCGCTCGCCGGTCTGCGCGAAGCGTTCGGCGACTCGGTCGAGATCGACTACCAGGAAGGCGTTTCGACGCAGCGCATCCTTCCCGCCATCCCGGCCGACGTCGCCGTCGACCCGGAGACCGGCGAGCCGGGCTTCCGGGTCGACTTCGTGTCGGCGGACGGCACCGTTCTGGGCACCGAGCGTCGGCTCACGTCCCGTCTGGTGTTCATGGGCACCCTCCCGGCGGGCACGGCCGAGGTCCGCGTGCGGACCGACCTGACCGTTGCCGAGTCCGGTACGCACCAGTTCTCGGTGTCCGGAGCCGGGGAGTACTCCCTGCGGATCGGCGCGGCAGACCCGCACGAGATCACACTCACCAGCGCCGACAACGACCTGATCGAGAATCTGGTCAAGCCGCCGGAGCGCCGCGTCTCGGCGGAGCTCGCGGCCGGGACGGTCGGTGTCGAGATGCGCGCGGCCATCCCGGGTCTCCCGATGGCGATGTTCGGCCTCAACCACCAGGGCCCGCGCGCCGACTCCGACGACGCGTTCGCTGCCGCCGTCGAGGCCGCGCGGAACGCCGACGTGGCGTTGGTCTTCGTGGGCACCACGGACGAGGTGGAGAGCGAGGGCTTCGACCGCACCGACCTGCTGCTGCCCGGCCGCCAGGACGAGCTGGTGTCGGCGGTCGCCGCGGTCAACCCGCGGACAGTCGTCGTCGTCAACGCCGGTGCGCCGGTGGAGATGCCGTGGCGCGACGAGGTCGCGGCGGTGCTGTGGGCCTGGCTGCCCGGTCAGGAAGGCGGCCATGCGATCGCCGACGCGATCACCGGCGTCGTCGAGCCCGGCGGCCGCCTGCCCACGACCTTCCCCGCTGTCGGCGCCGACGCGCCGGTGCTGTCGACGCAGCCCGTCGACGGCGTGATCGACTACGCCGAGGACTCGACGTTCGGGTACCGCGCGTACGAGAAGGACTCGATCGTCCCGGCGTATCCGTTCGGGCACGGTCTCGGGTATACCACCTGGGCCTACGAGGAAGTCGTTGCCGCCGAGACCGATTCGGGTGCGGTCACGGTCGAGGTCTCCGTCCGTAACACCGGCGCGCGAGCCGGACGCGAGGTCGTCCAGCTCTATATCGGCGGCGAGGGCGCCGACGGAAACGATCCGCTGCGCTTCGTCGGCTTCGCCTCGGTGACCGCCGCCGCGGGCGAGACGGCGATCGCGCGGATCACCGTGGACCGCAAGACGTTGGCTCGCTGGGACGAGTCGGCGTCGGCATGGCGGGTGGTCGGCGGTTCGCGGACGCTGGTCGCGGCGTGTTCGGCCACCGACCGTCGGCTGACGACCCGGATCGAACTGAAGGACTCGGCCACATGTGCCTGGGACCTCTGACTCCTACGTCTCGACCGACAAACCTGCGCACCCCATCCAGGAGGACACCGTCATGACCGTCAATCTGTCCCGCATCGGGATCTCGCGCGGCGAGCTCTCCTACTTCGAGGCCACACCCGACGGCGCCCCGGCCAAGGGCACCGTCGTCATGGTCCCCGGCTTCACCGGCTCCCGGGAGGACTTCCTTCCGATGGCGCCGTTCGTGACCGCCGCCGGGTACCGCCTGATCTCGTACTCGCAGCTCGGCCAGTACGACTCGGACGGACCGGACGGCCCCGACGCGGTCGGCGAGTACACGATTGCCAAGTTCGCCCAGGACCTCGCCGAGGTGCTCGACGCGGTGGCGCCCGACGAGAAGGTCCACCTGCTCGGTCACAGCTTCGGCGGTATCGTCACCCGGGCGGCCGTCCTGAACGACCCGGCGCGCTTCCTGGACTACGTGATCCTCGACTCGCCACCGAGCGGCCAGAACCTGGGCATCGCCGTGGACATCGCGCAGATTCCGGATCTGCTGTGGGCGGGTGGCAACGAGGCGCTGTGGAAGGCGATGTTCGGAGCCTTGGAGGAACTCTTCCCGGCACCGGTCAAGGAGTTTCTCCACAACCGCATCCTGGTCACCAAGACCGCGAACATCGCCGGCATCGCCCTCAGCATGAGTGCCGAGCCGGACCGCGTCGAGGAATTGGCCGCGACCGGGGTGCCGATCCTGGTCGTCGCGGGCGAGAACGACATGGTTCCGGTCGATGCCCAGGCCGACGCCGCGGCGCGGCTCGGCGTCAAGTTCGAGATCATCGCCGGGGCCGCCCACACCCCGAACGAGGAGAAGCCCGAGGAGCTGACGAAGGTGCTCGTCGACTTCTGGAGTGGGGTCGCCTGAAGCCGGTCGCCCCGGACGACCCGGCGGTCGTCCGGGGCGGGTGCCTACTTCGACACCGACAGCAGGTGGAACGTGGTGTGTCCGGCCAGCCCGAAGTTGTTGTCGGCCACCACGATCAGCGGCCGAATCCTACTGTCCCATCACGTATTTGACAGTGGGTCCGGCGGTCCAGCCGCCGTCGACCGCGATCTCGGCGCCCGTGACGTACGACGCGGCGTCCGACAGCAGGTATGTCACCGCACCGGCGATCTCGTCGGCCTCGCCGACCCGGCCCATCGGGTGTTGGGGTAGTTCCCCTCGCCCTGCTGGATGCCGACGCCCGCCGTCATCGGGGTGTACGTCATGCCGGGATGGACGGAGTTCACCCGGATTCGGTCGGTGCCGAGCTCGACGGCGGCGATCTTGGACAGCCCGCGCACTCCCCACTTCGATGCGCCGTAGCCGGCCGTGAGAGCGAGCCCCATCAGGCCCGCCGCCGACGAGATGTTCACGATCGAGCCGCCACCGGCGGCCCGCATCGGGGCGATGACGGCCTGGATGCCGTTGAACACGCCCACCAGGTTGATGTCGAGCACCTGCCGGAAGTGCTCGAGCGGTTCGTGCTCGATGTACTGGCCCGTCGAGACGCCTGCGTTGTTCACCAACCCCGTCAGGGTGCCGAACTCGGCGACGGCGAACTCGACGGCCGCCCGCCACGCGTCGGCGTCGGTCACGTCGAGGTGGATGTAGCGTGCGGCGTCACCCAGGTCGGCGGCGGTGGCGTGGCCGTCGTCGTCGAGGACGTCGGCGATCACCACCTTGCCGCCGCCGTCGACGATCCGGCGCGCGAATGCGGCGCCGAGACCACGGGCACCGCCCGTGACGAGAACGACCTTGTCGGACAGCATTGCCGATTCACTCATGTGATTCACCCTCCAGCGATTCGCGATCCCAGCGACCCTAGAAACCATGCGATGAGCGGCGAAATCCCTTCTCCCGCTGTGCGGGAGGTCGATCGGTCAGATCATCCAGGCTGCCGAGTCGGCCGGCAGCAGGCCGTCGGTGAGCGGACGGCTCGTGATGACAACTGTGCCGGCCGGCAGCTCGATCGGGCTGTCGGTAGCGTTCAACACGCAGATCAGCCCGCCCGCGCGACGAAACGCGAAACACCCGGGAGGGCTTCCGTACCAAGCGATGTCGGCGCCCGAGCACTCCGGCAGTGTCGCGCGCAGTTCGAGGGCCGAGCGGTACAGCGACAGCGTCGAACTGATGTCCTCGAGCTGTGTCTCGACGGTCAGCGCCGCCCACTCCGGCGGGATCGGCAGCCACGTGTCGGGAGTGGTCGAGAAGCCGAACGGCGGGTGCGCCCCCTCCCACGGCAGCGGTACGCGGCAGCCGTCCCGGCCGCGTTCGGTGTGCCCGATCGTTCCCACACCGGGTCCTGCAGCACCGCGTCCGGCAGATCTACGTTCGCCAGGCCCAACTCGGCGCCGTTGTAGATGAACGACGCCCCCGGCAGCGCGAGTTCGACGAGCGCCATCGCACGGGCGCGGGCGAGGCCGCGATCGCCGCCGCCGTACCGGGTCACCTCCCGCTCGACGTCGTGATTCGACAACGTCCACGTGGGCGTGCCGCCGACCCGTGCCACGGCGTCGAGGGAGTTCTCGATGGCCGCTCGCACCGCATCGGCCTCGAATGTCGTCTCGGCGAGGCGGAAATTGAAGCCCAGGTGCAGCTCGTCGGGGCGGATGTACTCGCCGAACCGCTCGTTGTCGCGCACCCAGATCTCACCGACCGACATCGCGTGCGGGTACTCGTTCATGATCTTGCGGATGCCGCGGTGGATCTCGTGCACGCCGGGATTGTTGAACCGCGGATCGTCGTCGTCGTTGCGGAGGAGGGCATTGGTGTCCCAGTCGTGGTCGGGCAGCCCGTCGGGTTTGGCCATCCCGTGCGCGACGTCGATCCGGAACCCGTCGACGCCGCGCTGCAGCCAGAAACGCAGGGTCTTCTCGAGGTCGGCGAACACCTCGGGGTTGTCCCAGTTCAGGTCCGGCTGCTCGGCCGCGAAGATGTGCAGGTACCACTGGCTGGGGGTGCCGTCGGGCTCGGTGACCCGGGTCCAGGCGGGCCCGCCGAAGACGCTCGGCCAGTTGTTGGGCGGCTCCGAACCGTCCGGTCCGCGGCCGTCGCGGAAGATGTAGCGCTCGCGCGCGACGCTGCCGGGTGCAGCGGCGAGGGCCTCACGGAACCACGGGTGCTCGTCGCTGGTGTGATTCGGGACTAGGTCCATCGTCACGCGGATTCCGCGCGCGTGCGCCGCGGCAATCAACGCGTCCATCGTCGCGAGGTCACCGAAGAGCGGGTCGATGTCGCGCGGATCGGACACGTCGTAGCCGTGATCGGCCATCGGTGACCGCATGACCGGACTGAGCCACAGTGCGTCGACCCCGAGCAGTTCGAGGTAACCCAGACGGTCGATCACCCCACCGAGGTCGCCCACCCCGTCACCGTTGGAGTCCGAGAACGACCGCGGATAGATCTGGTAGAAGACGGCGTCCGACCACCACGGACGCGCGTCGGCCGGCGGGGTGGCGGACTGCTCCTCACGGCTGGTCACAGTCACTCGATAGTGCCGCATCGGGCAGGCCGGGAGTGGCGTATAGGACTGTGTCGCCTATACCGGCGAGTTGACCATCGACGCCGCGGCCATCTCCATGTAGTCGACGAGGGCGCGCCGGTGCGGTTCGTCGAGGGACTTGTCGTCGATCGACGCGATCGCCGTGTGCATGCACCGGAGCCATGCGTCCCGCTCGATCGGTCCGATCTTGAACGGGTTGTGGCGCATCCGCAGGCGCGGATGCCCGCGTTCCTCGGAGTACGTCCGCGGCCCGCCCCAGTACTGCTCGAGGAACATGCGCATGCGCCGCTCGGCGGGGCCGAGGTCCTCTTCGGGGTACAGCGGCCGGACCACCTCGTCCTTGGCCACTTCCTCGTAGAACCGCGCGGTGAGCTTGCGGAACGTCTCGGCTCCGCCCACTGCCTCGTAGAAGGTCTGCTGCGTGGTCTGGTTCGTCTCAGTCATGTCGTGCTCCATCGTGCCCGTCTCCGACAACTGTGCGTCATCTACCGGGCCCGCGTGCCGCCCGATGTTCACCCGATATGCGCCGATTTTTTCGCCGAAATGGGTGTGCGCGACCCGATCATCCGTGGTCAACTTGGTGCAGTCTTCGCGGAGGTGGCATGACACACCGAAAGAACGTGCGATCGCACCGACAACTCGTGCCCACTGATGTGCGGGATAACCGCACGTCGGGGGCCTTTCCGCTGCACGTCATCCCCGAGTCGGATCCGTCCGGACCCGCCTCACCGCAGAGCGCCGCGCTGCCCACCTGGAAGAAGCGCCGGGTGCTGCTGCTCAATGCCACCTTCGAACCCCTCACCGCCCTGCCCGCCCGCCGCGCGGTCGTGCTGATGGTGTGTGACAAGGCCGACGCCGTCCACGAGGACCCGCTCGGGCCGGTCATCCACTCCGAGGGCTACGCCCTCCAGGTCCCGTCCGTGATCCGGCTCCGCAACTACGTGCGGGTGCCGTACCGGACCCGCGTGCCGATGACCCGCGCCGCACTGATGCACCGCGACCGGTTCCGGTGCGGCTACTGCGGCGACAAGGCCGAGACCATCGATCACGTCGTCCCGAGAAGCCGCGGCGGCGGACATTCGTGGGAGAACTGCGTCGCCTGCTGTGCGCCGTGCAACCACCGCAAAGCGGACAAACTGCTCGCCGAATTGGGGTGGACGCTCCGCACGGCGCTGGTGCCGCCGTCGGGTCCGCACTGGCGGCTGTTGGCGAGCACGACCGAGGTGCACCCGACGTGGATTCCGTATCTCGGGGAGGGCGCGGCCTGATACCCCTCGGCGGGCCGAGACATGTCACTGCACGAGCCGAGACGTGATTCGGCCCCGGCGCTTCCATTTCGGCAGGACTGGGCTACGGTTTGCGTCGTGAGCATTCTCGAGACAGTGCTGATATTCGTAGGGATTCCAGTCCTGGTGATCGCGGTCCTCGGCCTCCTGACCATCACGGTCCGTCGGTCGCCGAACCCGCTCCCGGCGGAGTACCGCCTCGGCGAGCGGTGGACGTTCGGCCCGGTTCTGTGGAGCGCCACCGACGAGGTGACCACCCACAGCCACCACTCGGCGCATGCCGCGGCTGGTGCAGATCTGATCGGAGGTTCGGCAAGTGGCAAGTGGTGACGTTCTCCAGTCCTCGGCGGTCGCGCCCGCTGATCTGCCGGTCGGCACGGTTGTGACCACCAGCGGTCGCCTCTCCGGTGTGCACCGCGTTGGCGAGCTCCTCGACCAGCCGCCGTTCACGACCGACGAGCTCGTGCGCCTCGACGATGCGCTCACGGACGCGACCCGCCTGACCCAGGTGCGGTTCAACGTTTTCATCGGCGATCTGGGTGAGAACCCGGCCGCCGGCGCCGACGCCGTCTTCCCGACCACCCCCGAGGCCGAGCGTTCGGTCCTCATCGCGGTGTCGCCGAACCAGCGGGCCATCGAGGTCCGCGGTGGCCGTCGGATCGGCAACCGCGTGACCGACCGCGTCGCGCAGCTCGGTGTCACGGCTGCCGTCGCGTCGTTCGGCGAGGGCAACCTCATCGACGGTCTCGTCTCGGCCCTGCGCGTGATGAGCTCGGCGATCGCACCGAAGTAGTCCCTGTACTCAAGCGCTCCACCCCCGGTGACCCGGTGCCGCATGGCACCGGGTCACCGGCGTTCGTGGGTCAGGTGGCGTCGAACGCGCGGGCCTTCAGCGAGCGCACGATCCCGGCCTTGCCCTCGACCACCAGGCGCCGCAGCGCCGGGGATGCTCACCGGCGAGGAACGCGTCGGCTGCCGCCACCGATTCCTCACTGATCGACCACGACGGGTACAGCCCGACGACGACGGTCTGCGCGACCTCGCTCGACCGCCGCTCCCACACCGCGGGGATCTCCGCGAAGTAGCGCGCGACGTACGGCTCGAGCAGTTGCGACTGTCCGGGCGCGACGATGCCGCCGATGATCGCGCGGGCGGTGATGTTCGGGACGGTGTCGTCGTCGAACACGGTCGTCCAGGCGGTCTCCTTGACCGCGGCCTGCGGGCGCGCGGCCGCCGCCGATGCTGCCTGCCGTGCCCCGGCTGCGGTCGGGTCGCGCTGGGCCTCGGCGTCGATGAACGGGGTCTGCTGTCCGTCCGCGTCCACCTCGCCGGCGGCCGCGAGCGCGTGCACGATCCGCCAGCGCAGGTCCGTGTCGACGACCAGACCGGGCAGGCCGATCGTCGTGGGATCGGTCGTGTCCAACAGTTCCTGCAGCACCTCGGTGTGCCACGCCGACAGCTGCGACCCGGTCAGCGCATTGACGAACGCCAACTGGTGGTCCGAGCCCGCGGTGGCCTCGCGGGCCAGTTCGAGCAGCCGGTCCGCGAACGCCGGCCAGCCGAACGCGTCCGCCCAGCCGGGATCGGCGTACGCCGACAGCGCGGTCTGCGCCTGAAGCAGCAGCCGCGCCGCGACGCCGACCTCCGTCTCGGCGCCGATGCCGCGCTGGACGAGGCTGACGAAGTCGCGGGCGCGCATCTCGGCCTGCCGGGTCATCTCCCACGCCGCCGACCATGCCAGCGTCCGGGGGAGCGGCTCGGCGATGTCACCGATGCGGCCGACGAGGGTGTCGAGCGAGTCGCGGTCCAGGCGCAGCGAGCAGTACGTGAGGTCGTCGTCGTTGACGAGCACCAGCTTGCCGCGCGGAACGCCCACCAGGTCGGGGACGTCGGTGCTCGGACCCTCGACGTCGAGCTCGACGCGGTGGGTCCGCACGAGCTTGCCGGTGGCCGGATCGTCGTCGTAGACACCGACCGCGAGCCGGTGCACACGGGTCTCGCCGGCGCCCGGCTCGGCCCCCTCCTGCAGCACCGCGAAACGCGAGAACGTGCCGTCGGGCTCGATCTGGAAGTCCGGGCGCAGGATGTTCAGGCCCGTGGTCTTGAGCCACTGCGCACCCCAGCCGGACAGGTCGCGGCCGGACGCCTTCTCCAGCGCGCGCAGCAGGTCGTCGAACGTCGCGTTGGCGAACGCGTGCTCCGCGAAGTAGTCGCGCAGGCCGGACATGAACGGCTCGAGGCCGACGTACGCGACGAGCTGCTTGAGCACGCTCGCACCCTTGGCGTAGGTGATGCCGTCGAAGTTGACCTCGACCGCGGCCAGGTCCGGGATGTCCGCGGCGATCGGGTGCGTCGACGGCAACTGGTCCTGCCGGTACGCCCACGACTTCTCCACGTTCGCGAACGTGGTCCACGCGTTGGTGTACTCGGTGGCCTCGGTCTGGCACAGCACCGACGCGAACGTCGCGAAGGACTCGTTGAGCCACAGGTCGTCCCACCACTGCATCGTGACGAGGTCGCCGAACCACATGTGGGCCATCTCGTGCAGCACGGTCTCGGCGCGCCGCTCGTACGAGTACCGGGTCACCTTGGAGCGGAAGACGTAGTCCTCGAGGAACGTCACCGCGCCCGCGTTCTCCATCGCGCCCGCGTTGAACTCCGGCACGAACAGCTGGTCGTACTTGCCGAAGGCGTAGGGCATCCCGAAGTTGCGGTGGTAGAAGCCGAAGCCCTGCTTGGTCTCGGTGAACAGTCGCTCGGCGTCCATGTACTCGGCGAGCGAGGAGCGGCAGTAGATGCCGAGGGGGATGGTGCCGTGCTCGTCCGAGTAGCTGTCCGACCATTGCGTGTACGGGCCGGCGATCAGCGCCACCAGGTAGGTGCTCATGCGCGGCGTGGTGCGGAAGACGTGTCGGCCCGGCGTCGCCGCGAGCGTCTGCACGGTCTCGGCGTTGGAGACCACCTTCCAATCCTCCGGCGCGGTGACCGCGACGTCGAAGGTGGCCTTGAGATCCGGCTGGTCGAAGCACGCGAACATGCGCTTGGCGTCGGCGGTCTCGAACTGCGAGTACAGGTACACCGCGTTGTCGGTCGGGTCGACGAACCGGTGCAGGCCCTCGCCGGTGTTCGTGTACAGGCAGTCGGCGTCGACGACCAGTTCGTTGGCCTCGGCGAGGCCATCGAGCGTGATCCCGGTGGACTCGTCGTACGAAGACACGTCCACTGGTGCACCGTTGAGCGTCGCGGAATGCACTGTGGCGGCGATGATGTCGATGAACGTCGAGGATCCGGCGGTGGCCCCGAACGTGACGGTGGTGCGTGAGCGGAACGTCTTCTCGCCCGGGCGGCCGGAGCCGTCGGTGAGGTCGAGGTCGATGCGGTAGTTGTCGACGGACACCAGCGCCGACCGATCGGCGGCCTGTTCACGGGTCAGATTCGGCGGGGCCACGGAGATCTCCTCGTCAAGGATGGACAAACAACTCTCTGTTATCCCACCACGCACCCCAGCCCCCCGCGATTTGCGCACCTGTCGCTGCGATTCGGCGACCGTCGGCACCGGCGAGTGCTCCGAGTGCGGGGTCAGGGGTGGAGTTCGGCGAGTGGGACGGCGGGGTCGGCGAGCCGGGCGGGATCGACCGGGCCGGAGAACGCGACGAGCGCCTTGATGTCGTCGGTGATGTCCCAGATGTTGACGTTCATCCCGGCCAGGACGTGGTTCTCCTCGTCGAGCCAGAACGCGAGGAACTCGCGGCGCGCGACGTCGCCGCGGGTCACCACCTGCGAGTACTTCGGCGCCCAGCCCACGTACTCCATTCCGAGGTCGTACTGGTCGGTGAAGAAGTACGGCAGATTCGTGTACTCCTCGGGATGCCCCAGCATCGTGGCCGCCGCGATCGCCGGTTGGTTCAGCGCGTTCGCCCAGTGTTCGACACGAACCCGCGTCGCCAACAGCGGATGCTGCTGCGCGGCGATGTCCCCGACAGCGACGATGTCGGGATCGCTGGTGGTCAGGTTGCCGTTCACAAGCACCCCGCCGTCGACCGAAAGGCCCGCTGACTCGGCGATCTCGACGTTCGGTTGCGCGCCGACCGCGACCAGGACCGAATCCGCGGGCAGCACCGTGCCGTCGCCGAGTCGGACGCCGTCGGCGCGGCCGTCGGTCACGGTGATCTCCTCGACCCTCGCGCCGAACCGGAAGTCGACGCCGTGTTCGCGATGCAGATCGGCGAACACCGCACCCATCTCCTTGCCGAGCGCGGCGAGCAGCGGCAGTTCGGAAGCCTCGACGATCGTGACCGACACGTCCCGGTTCCGTGCGCCCGCCCCGATCTCCAGGCCGATCCACCCCCCACCGGCGATCACCAACCGTGATCCGGCTCGAGTGCCGCGATGAGGGCGTCCGACTCTTCGATCGTGCGTAGGTAGTGCACGCCCACAGCGTCCGCGCCGGGAATCGGGGACGGCGCGACCGCGAACCCGTCGCGAGAGCCAGCTTGTCGTAGGCGACGGTGGAACCGTCGGGCAGGACCACGTGCTTGCGGTCGCGGTCGATCGCCGTCGCCGTCGTTCCCAGCCGCACGTCCACGTGGTGGTCGCGGTACCAGTCACCGTGCTGCACTGTGAAATGGGCAATTCCTTCTTGCCGGCGACATGCTCCTTCGACAGCGGCGGCCGCTCGTACGGAAGATGGTCCTCCTCGCAGAGGAGCACGATGAACCGTCGAAGTCCCTGGCCCTCAACGATTCTGCGATCTTCGCGCCGGCCAGGCCGCCTCCGACGATGACGAACGTGCGATTCGATGGTGCGTGGAGTGTCACGGGAGGCTCCGTCCCCGAGTCGCCGACGACCGTCGCTGTCGACCGTCGTGTCGACTCTCGCTGGTGGCTGTCCTCCACCGACACTATCCGGGGTCAGGGGCGCGCGGGAAGGATTCCCGCGGGGTCGTGGTTGTCTTGAACGGACAGGTGTGACGGAGGTCGCGCCGCAGGAAGAGGGAGTCAGGCGTGAGTGCAAACACCGGCAGCGGAGACCGCGAGGACCGCAAGGACACTGTCGACTTCTGGTTCGATCCGCTGTGCCCGTGGTGCTGGATCACGTCGCGCTGGATCCTCGAGGTCACCCAGGTTCGCGACATCGACGCGAACTTCCACGTCATGAGCCTCGCCGTCCTCAACGAGGGACGCGAGGTGCCCGAGGAGTACCGCGAGCGGATGGCCCAGGCGTGGGGGCCGGTGCGCGTGCTGATCGCAGCCGCGCAGCAGCGCGGCGACGACATCCTGCTCCCGCTCTACACCGCGATGGGCACCCGCATCCACAACGAGGGCAACCAGGACCTGACCGACGTGATCGTCAAGTCGCTGGCCGAGCTGGAGCTGCCCGCGGAGCTGGCGGCCGCCGCGAACACCGACGAGTTCGACGCCGAGCTACGCCGCAGCCACCACGCTGGCATGGACAAGGTGGGCGACGACGTCGGGACCCCGACGATCCACGTCAACGGCACCGCGTTCTTCGGTCCGGTCTTGTCGCGCGTCCCACGCGGCGACGACGCCGGCCGGGTGTGGGACGGCGCGGTGGCGCTCGCGTCCTACCCGCACTTCTTCGAGCTCAAGCGCAGCCGTACCGAGGATCCCGAGTTCGACTGACGTGACTCGTCCGCGCCCGAACCGGAGGGATCGGGCCCCGACCGGGGAGAGGAGCGGCTGCGCCGTGGAACACATCGGAGTGTTGGGGCACAGCTGGGAGGGTGCGTCGCTGTGCTGGCGGGAGGCGTGTCAGCACAGCAAGCGGCTGGGACACCCGCGCACCCGGACATCACGATGGACTGCATCTCGTTCGAGCACTGCATGCCGGCGTGGGAGGCCTCCGACTACGCGTCGGTGCGCGCGGTGCTCGCCACGAGCGTCGAGCGCCTCGCGCGGGCGGGATGCGACTTCTTCGTCTGCCCGGACAACACGGCGCACCTGGCGCTCGAGGCCTACGGTGAGCCGCTCGCCCTCCCCGGTCTGCACCTGGTCGACGTCGTCGCGGACGCGGCGCGGCAGGAAGGGCACACGCGCGTGGGCATCCTGGGCACGCGCTTCACGATGCAGGGTCCGCTGTACCCCCGGGAACTGGCGGCGCGGGGGATCGACGCCGTCGTCCCGGATCCCGCCGACCAGGACATGGTTCACTCGGCGATCTTCGGTGAGCTGGTCCACGGGGACTTTCGGGCAGGGACCAGGGCGTCGTTCGTGGCGCTCGTCGAGCGGCTCGCGGACGCCGGTTGCGACGCGGTTGCGTTGGTGTGCACCGAGATTCCACTCCTCGCGTCACCGGACGACTCTCCGCTGCCCCTCCTGGATTCGACGAGGCTCGCCGGGCGCGCGGCCGCTGAGGCTGCCCTGGGGAAGCGGCCGATGCCGACCTGGCGCGGATCGCAGTTCCGCCGGTGAGGAGCCTGCTCGAGTCCCCACGATCGTCGGGTCGCCGCCGCCTGTCAGAATTGAGGTCATGCGCGTATACCTGGGTGCCGACCACGCCGGCTTCGAACGCAAGAACCAGATCATCGAACACCTCACCGCCAATGGCCACGAGGCCATCGACTGCGGTGCGCACGAGTACGACGCCCTCGACGACTACCCGGCCTTCTGCATCGAGGCGGCCCGCCGCGTCGTCGCCGACCCGGGCAGCCTGGGCCTGGTGCTCGGCGGCAGCGGCAACGGCGAGCAGATCGCCGCGAACAAGGTCCCCGGCGCCCGCTGCGCGCTGGCGTGGAGCGTCGAGACCGCGCAGCTCGCGCGTCAGCACAACAATGCGCAGCTGATCGGCATCGGCGGCCGCATGCACACGCTCGAGGAGACGCTCGCCATCGTCGACGCCTTCCTGTCGACCGCGTGGTCGGAGGAGGAGCGCCACCAGCGTCGCATCGACATCCTCGCCGAGTACGAGAAGACGGGTGTCGCGCCGGCGCTGCCCGAGGCTCCCGAGGCATAGGAAGACCACCTTGCCCGAGGGCCATACTCTGCACCGTCTCGCGCGTCTTCATCAGAGACGGTTCGCGGGATCCCCGGTGCGGTGTCGAGCCCACAAGGACGATTCACCGAGGACGCGGCCCTGATCGACGGCCGCGTCCTCGTCCGTTCCGACGCCTGGGGCAAGCACCTGTGGCACCACTACGAGAACGGTCTGGCGGTGCACGTCCACCTGGGCCTGTACGGGAAGTTCACCGAGTCGGCCGTGCCGCTGGACGCGCCCGTCGGCCAGGTCCGCATGCGCATGATCGGCGCCGAGCACGGCACCGACCTGCGCGGCCCCACCGCGTGCGAGGTGCTGCACCCGCCGCAGGTCGCGGCGATCGAGGCCCGGCTGGGGCCGGACCGCTCCGAAAGGATGCCGACCCGGACCGTGCGTGGGCACGGATCTCCAAGTCGCAGACACCGATCGGTGCGCTGCTCATGGATCAGGCCGTCCTCGCCGGGGTCGGCAACGTCTACCGTGCGGAGGTTCTGTTCCGCCACGGCATCCACCCCGAACGCCCGGGCAAGCGCATCACTCGCGCCGAGTTCGACGCGATGTGGGCGGATCTCGTCGAGCTGATGAACATCGGGGTGCGTCGCGGCAAGATGCACGTCGTGCGTCCCGAGGACGATCACGGCGAGCCGTCGTACGCGAAGGACCGTCCGCGTACCTACACCTACCGCAGAGCAGGATCGGCGTGCCGCATCTGCGGCACGCCGATCGCTCACTCAGTTATGAAGGGGCGCAACCTGTTCTGGTGCCCCGGTTGTCAGGCCGACTAGAAGTCGAAGCCTCCGCCGAAGTCCCCGCCGCCGAAGTCCCCGCCGCCCCAGTCACCGCCACCGAAGTCTCCGCCGCCCCAGTCGCCGCCACCGTCACCCATGGCGCCGTAGTCGGTGTCACCGCCCATGTCGCCACCGGCGTCACCACCCATGTCACCCATGTCGCCGCCCTGATCTTGACCGGCTTCGAGGCCGTCCTGGTAGCCGTCGCCGTACCCGTTCTCGAACGCCTGCGCGTCGTACGGGACACCCGACATGCCGGAGAACATCGCCGAGAACAGGAACATCGAACCGACGCCCCACGCACCCGCGACGAGCGCGGGCTTCCACCACGGCTCCGAGTACCAGCCGGCCGGGACCGGACGTCCGGCGACACGGCCGCCGGGGTAGTAGTTCGGCGCGTGTGCCGACGGGTTCGGCGACGCGGACACCTGACGGCCCTCGAACTCGATCTGGCGGTCCTCGGTGACTGAACCGGCCGACTTCTGACCGTCGATGCTCGGAACCTCGGGGCCGGGATCCATGCCCATCGCGGTGCGCGCGGCGCGGATGTAGTAGAGGCCCTTCGAGCGCGGTCTGCTTCGCCAGACGGGCCTGGACCGGCGTCGTGGCCTGCTCGATCCTGTGAGCCGGCGGCGGTGTACCGCTCGGACGCGTCGGCGAGAGCCTGCTTGGAGGCGTCGTCGGAGCCGACGAGGTTGTAGACCTGGCCGCCCAGTCGCTCGATGGCCTGGCGCGCATCCGCCTTGGCGTCTTCGAGTTGGTTCGCCGAGTGGCCCTTGTTCTTGTTCTGGCTCTTCATGACCAGAAAGACGACGGCGCCGAGCACGGCGACGATGAGGAGGAGTTCCACGGGTGCCTTCCGGGGGCGACAAAACGGACATCGTTCAGGATACCGGGGTCGGGTGACGTGCGACTCGGACACGATCCGCTTGTCGGTGGTCGATGCGAACATATGTTCGTGTCCGAGTGGAGCGATGGTCCGGGTTCGGAGCCTCCGACGCCGGGGCGCGAAGAGGCGACGATCCTGCATGCCGATCTGGACGCCTTCTACGCATCGGTCGAGCAGCGCGACGATCCGAGCCTGCGGGGCGGCCGGTGATCGTGGGCGGGGAGTCGTCCTCGCGGCGAGCTACGAGGCCAAGGCGTTCGGGGTCCGGACCGCCAGCAGCGGCGCGCAGGCGATGCGGCAGTGCCCGCACGCGGTCGTCGTGCGACCGCGGATGTCGGCCTACGCGGAGGCCAGCCGCGCGGTCTTCGAGGTCTTCCGCCGGACGACGCCGCTCGTCGAAGGCATCTCCATCGACGAGGCGTTTCTCGACGTCGGCGGGCTGCGTCGGATCTCGGGCAGCCCGATGCGGATCGCGGAACAGCTCCGGCTCGACGTGCGCGCGGAGGTCGGGCTGCCGATCACCGTCGGCGTTGCCCGGACGAAGTTCCTGGCCAAGGTCGCGAGCGCCGTGGGGAAGCCCGACGGGTTGCTGCTGGTGCCGCCCGATCGGGAGCTCGACTTCCTGCATCCGCTCCCCGTCGAGCGCTTGTGGGGCGTCGGCGCCGTCACCTCCCGGAAGCTGCACGACTATGGCGTGCGAACGGTCGGTCAGCTGGCGACGCTCTCCGAACGGGAGCTGTCCATGGTGGTCGGCCCCGCCGGGGCACGGCACCTGCACGCGCTCGCGTGGGCCCGCGACCCGCGGCGGGTGCAGACGGGACGAAGGCGCCGGTCCATCGGGGCCCAGCATGCGCTCGGGAATCGGCCGCGCAGCTTCGAGGAGATCGAGACGACGGCCGCCGCGCTCGTGGACCGGGTGGCGCGACGCCTGCGTGCGGCCGGCTGGGTGTGTCGCACGGTTGTGCTGCGATTGCGGTTCGCGGACTTCGGACGGGCCACCCGTTCGATGACGCTCGCCGAGGCGTCGGCGCGCACCGAGACCGTCCTAGCCGCGGTCCGATCGTTGCTCGAGCAGGCGCGGCCGCTGATCGCCGAGCGGGGCCTGAGTCTGGTCGGTGTAGCGCTCTCGAACCTCGGCCGGGCGCCCGAGCAGCTTGCTTTACCGTTCGAGCCGGACACCGGGACTCCTGTCACGGAGTCCGGCGGTGTCCGGCTCGACGGTGCACTCGACGCGGTCCGGGCGAAGTTCGGGTCGGTCGCGGTCACCCGCGCGGCGCTGCTCGGTCGCGATCGCGGCGAGAGCGTCCCGATCCTGCCCGACTAGATCGTGTGGGTCAGGCGTCTGTCAGGCGTCTGTCAGGCGTCTGTCAGGCGTCTGTCAGGCTTCAGCGGCGGCGTTCAGCTGCTCGAGGGTGCCGGTGGCCTCCAGGTACTCCTGCACCCACCGCTCGATGACCGCGGCGGTCTTCTCCACCTTGGTGAACTGCCCCACGACCTGGCCCACCGGGTTGAACGCGACGTCGACGGTCTCGTCCGGGTACTTGTGGGTGGCGGCCACGGCCATGCCGGACACCATGTACTGAAGGGGCATGCCGAGCGGCTCCGGGTTGCCTTCCTTCTCCCACGCCTCGGTCCAGTCGTTGCGCAGCATTCGGCACGGCTTGCCGGTGAACGAGCGGCTGCGGACCGTGTCGCGGCTGGACGCGTTGGCGTACGCGGCCTGCTGGACGGCGGTGTTCTCGGCCTCCTCGACCATCAGCCACTGCGAGCCGGACCACGCGCCCTGCGCGCCCATGGCGAGCGCGGCCGCGATCTGCTGGCCGCTGCCGATGCCGCCGGCGGCCAGCACCGGGATCGGAGCGACCTCCTTGACGACCTGTGGCCACAGCACGATCGACCCGACCTCGCCGCAGTGGCCGCCGCCCTCGCCGCCCTGCGCGATGATGATGTCGACGCCGGCGTCCGCGTGCTTGCGGGCCTGGTAAGGCGAGCCGCACAGCGCGGCGACCTTGCGGCCGGCCGCGTGGATGTGCTCGATCATGTCCCGCGGCGGGGTGCCGAGCGCGTTGGCGATCAGCGTGACCTTGGGGTGCTGCAGGGCCACCTCGACCTGCGGGGTGGCGGTGGCCTCGGTCCAGCCGAGCAGCTGCAACGCGTTCTCGTTGGGATCCTCGGGTACCGGGACGCCGTGGTCGGTGAGGATGCCGCGCGCGAAGTTCAGCGTCTCCTGCGGCACCATCGACTGCAGCATCGTCTTGAGCTCGTCACCCGACAGGTTCGAGTCCATGCCCTCGTACTTGTTCGGGATCACGATGTCGACGCCGTACGGGTGGTCGCCGATGTGTTCGTCGATCCACTTGAGCTCGATCTCGAGCTCCTCGGGGGTGAATCCCACGGCGCCGAGAACGCCGAATCCGCCGGCCTTGCTGACGGCGACCACGACATCGCGGCAATGGGTGAACGCGAAGATCGGGAACTCGATGCCGAGATCGTCGCAGAGGGGGTGTGCATCCGGCACTCCTTCGGGGGTGGAATCGGTACGAAAGTTGTAACAGGTTCCAACCCGGGCGGGAGTGGTTTCGGATCGAGGTGGTAATCGCCCGAAACGGTCGACCGTTCGTGGAATCGGACCGGAGCCTCCGTCGGCAGCGCCCGCGGGTGATGTGACTAATGCCACAGGGGCAGTGCCGGGCAACCGGAAACGCGCGGAGATTGCATCGGCCCCGGTCATCGGGGTGTGTGGATCGCGACGTGAGGGGAGGGGTGAACGCCGCCGGAATCCCGTGGGGATCTTCTCGGCGCAGCCGGTCGAGGTGCTCCGGAAACGAAAAAACCCTCGCCTTCTGCGCTGCGGCAGGTGGGCGAGGGTTTCCCTCTACTGAGGGGATGACGGGAATCGAACCCGCGTAATCAGTTTGGAAGACTGAGGCTCTACCATTGAGCTACATCCCCGTGCATACGACATTAGTGGGATCGCCAGCGATGCCGTGTGCGAGATGGAACTGTACCGACCTCGCTTTGGATTTCCTAATCGGGGGCCGTAGCGACTCTGCCCGGGTCCTCGCGAGGTTCGCGAAGTCCTTCTCGGACGGGGTGTGGCGCAGCTTGGTAGCGCATCCGCTTTGGGAGCGGAGGGTCGCAGGTTCAAATCCTGTCACCCCGACCAATCGCGCGACGGGGCCGCGTATGCGGCTCTGTCGCGCAGAACGACATAACGAACCAAGAGCATCACCACTACGAAGGAGCCAGATCCGTGAAGAGCACCGTCGAGCAGCTCAGCCCGACGCGAGTCCGTATCAACGTTGAGGTGCCCTTCGAGGAGCTCAAGCCTGATTTCGACAAGGCCTACAAGGCGCTCGCGCAGCAGATCCGTCTCCCCGGCTTCCGCCCGGGCAAGGCTCCGGCCAAGCTGCTCGAGGCTCGCGTCGGTCGTGGCGCCGTGCTCGAGCAGGTCGTCAACGACGCCCTGCCGTCCCGCTACTCCGAGGCCGTCTCGGCCAGCGACGTGAAGGTCATCGGTCAGCCGGAGATCGACATCACCAAGCTTCGAGGACGGCCAGGAGCTCGTCTTCACCGCCGAGGTCGACGTCCGCCCCGAGATCACCCTCCCCGACTTCGCGACGATCGCCGTCGAGGTCGACCCGATCGAGGTCACCGACGAGGCCGTGGCCGAGCAGCTGCTGTCGCTGCAGCAGCGCTTCGGCACCCTCAAGGGTGTCGAGCGTGCCGTGCAGGACGGCGACTTCGTCTCCATCGACCTGTCCGCCACCGTCGACGGTGAGGCCGTTCCGGAGGCCACCGCGTCCGGTCTGTCCCACGAGGTCGGCTCGGGCCAGCTGATCGAGGGTCTGGACGAGGCGATTGTCGGCGTCGAGGCCGGCGGCTCCAAGGAGTTCACCTCCAAGCTGGTCGCCGGTGAGCACGTCGGCAAGGACGCCGTCATCACCGTCACCGTCAACACGGTCAAGGAGCGCGAGCTGCCCGAGGCCGACGACGAGTTCGCCCAGATGGCAAGCGAGTTCGACAGCCTCGCCGAGCTGGAGGCCGACCTGCGCGAGCGTGTCGGACGCGTCCGCAAGGTCGAGCAGGCCGGCCAGATCCGCGACAAGGTTCTGGAGAGCCTGCTCGAGACCGTCGAGGTTCCGCTGCCCGAGGCCGTCGTCCAGGCCGAGGTCGACGCGGCTCTGCACGACGCGATCCACGGTCTGGAGCACGACGAGGAGAAGCTGAACCAGCTCCTCGAGGCGCAGGGCACCACGCGTGAGCAGTTCGACGCGGACGCCAAGGAGGCTGCGGAGCGCTCGGTGAAGACCCAGCTGCTGCTCGACGCGATCGCCGATGCCGCCGGAACCACGGTCGGTCAGGACGAGCTCACCGAGCGCATCCTGTTCCAGGCGCAGCGCTACGGCATGGCGCCGGAGCAGTTCATCCAGCAGATCCAGCAGGCCAACCAGCTCGGCGCGGTCTTCGCGGACGTGCGTCGCGGCAAGGCGCTCGCGGGTGTCGTCGACGCTGCGACCGTCACCGACACGGCCGGCGAGACGATCGACACCGCCGAGATGTTCGGCACCGCCGAGGCCTCCGAGGATGCGTCCGAGGACAGCGAGGGCGACGAGCAGAAGTAAGTCCCGGCGGCGTATTCCACGCCGGCGAGGGAAGACTTTTCCGCTTTCAGCGAAGTAGGGCGGCACCGGGACTCCGGCGCCGCCCTACTTCGTTAGTGTCTGTACGAGGAACCAACGACTTATCGAGAAGGCAGGTACCGTGACTTACCAGAATCCCGCCATGACTTCGGCCACCTCCGGTCTGAATCTCAGCGACTCGGTGTACGAACGCCTGCTTCGCGAGCGCATCATCTTCCTCGGCACGCAGGTGGACGACGACATCGCGAACAAGCTGTGCGCCCAGATCCTGCTGCTGTCGGCAGAGGACCCGACGCGTGACATCAACCTGTACATCAACTCGCCCGGCGGTTCGGTCACGGCCGGCATGGCGATCTACGACACCATGCAGTTCGCCGAGTGCGACGTCGCGACCTTCGGCATGGGCCTCGCCGCCTCGATGGGACAGTTCCTGCTCTCGGCCGGCACGAAGGGCAAGCGGTACGCGCTGCCCCACGCGCGGATCATGATGCACCAGCCGTCGGCGGGTATCGGCGGTACCGCGTCGGACATCGCGATCATGGCCGAGCAGTTCGCGCACACCAAGCGTGAGATGGCCGAGCTGATCGCCGAGCACACCGGCCAGTCGGTCGAGCAGATCACGGCGGACTCGGACCGCGACCGTTGGTTCACCGCCCGGGAGGCGCTCGACTACGGCTTCGTCGACCACGTCGTCACCCGCGCGCGGCAGGCCGGTGGCGCAGGCAACTAGGCCCGCGCCCGCATCCGCCCTTCTGCTCAGACCATCCTTGGAGAACTGATGACCAACATGTTCGATCCCCGCGCGCTCGGTGGACAGGCTCCGGCCGGTGCGCAGTCCCGCTACATCCTGCCGTCGTTCATCGAGCACTCGAGCTACGGCGTCAAGGAGTCCAACCCGTACAACAAGCTGTTCGAGGAGCGCATCATCTTCCTCGGCACGCAGGTCGACGACGCGTCGGCGAACGACATCATGGCCCAGCTGCTGGTGCTCGAGTTGCTCGACCCGGACCGTGACATCACGATGTACATCAACTCGCCCGGCGGCTCGTTCACGTCGCTGATGGCGATCTACGACACGATGCAGTACGTCCGCGCCGACATCACGACCGTGTGCCTCGGCCAGGCGGCGTCGGCGGCTGCGGTGCTGCTCGCGGCCGGCACCCCCGGCAAGCGTCTGGCGCTGCCGAACGCCCGCGTGCTGATCCACCAGCCGGCCACCGGCGGCATCCAGGGCCAGGTCTCCGACCTCGAGATCCAGGCGGCGGAGATCGAGCGGATGCGTCGTCTGATGGAGACGACGCTGTCGAAGCACACCGGCAAGGATCCCGACGTGGTCCGCAAGGACACCGATCGCGACAAGATCCTCACCGCCGAGGAGGCCAAGGAGTACGGCATCATCGACAACGTGCTCGAGTACCGGAAGCTGTCCGCCCAGAAGTGATGTGGGGCTTCCCGGCCCACCGACACGCCGAGCGATCGGATTGCGGTGGGCCGGGGTGCACACCCGTCAAGCTTGGCATTCCGCGTTGACCACGCGGATGTGATTCAGGTGTCGGAATCGTGTTCGCCGTGCGGGAATCACCGGCTTTCGGTCGACCTGTTTCCCGATCTGCGGGTACGGTCACACCATGAGCCCTCGATCCTGAGCCGAGGAAGCGGAGCCGCCGTCGGGCGGGCCGTGTGAGTCGGGTGGGGACGCTCGCACGTAGACAAGGAAGTAGGGACCTTACGAGATGGCACGCATCGGTGACGGCGGCGATCTGCTCAAGTGCTCGTTCTGCGGTAAGAGCCAGAAGCAGGTCAAGAAGCTCATTGCGGGACCGGGGGTCTACATCTGCGACGAATGCATCGATCTGTGCAACGAGATCATCGAGGAAGAGCTCGCCGAGTCGAGTGAGGTGAAGCTCGACGAGCTTCCCAAGCCCGCGGAGATACGCGAGTTCCTCGAGAACTACGTCATCGGCCAGGACGCGGCCAAGCGGACGCTGGCGGTGGCCGTCTACAACCACTACAAGCGGATCCAGGCCGGGGACCGTGGTCGTGATGCCCGCGGCGAGACCGTGGAGCTGGCCAAGTCCAACATCCTGATGCTCGGCCCCACCGGCTGTGGCAAGACCTACCTGGCGCAGACGCTCGCGAAGATGCTCAACGTGCCTTTCGCGATCGCGGATGCGACAGCGCTGACCGAGGCCGGATACGTCGGCGAGGATGTCGAGAACATCCTGCTGAAGCTGATCCAGGCCGCCGACTACGACGTCAAGCGCGCCGAGACGGGCATCATCTACATCGACGAGGTCGACAAGATCGCCCGCAAGAGCGAGAACCCGTCGATCACCCGCGACGTCTCCGGCGAGGGCGTGCAGCAGGCGCTGCTGAAGATCCTCGAGGGAACGCAGGCGAGCGTGCCCCCGCAGGGCGGCCGCGAACACCCGCACCAGGAGTTCATCCAGATCGACACCACCAACGTGCTGTTCATCGTCGCCGGTGCGTTCGCGGGCCTCGAGAGATCGTCTCGGACCGAGTGGGCAAGCGCGGCATCGGTTTCGGCGCCGAGGTCCGGTCCAAGGCGGAGATCGACACGCAGGATCACTTCGCCGAGGTGATGCCCGAGGATCTGATCAAGTTCGGTCTGATCCCCGAGTTCATCGGCCGTCTCCCGGTCGTGGCGTCGGTGACGAACCTCGACAAGGACTCGCTGGTCAAGATCCTGTCGGAGCCCAAGAACGCGCTCGTCAAGCAGTACACCCGGCTGTTCGAGATGGACGGCGTCGAGCTTGAGTTCACGGTCGACGCGCTCGAGGCGATCGCCGACCAGGCCATCCACCGTGGCACCGGTGCGCGTGGTCTGCGCGCCATCATGGAGGAAGTCCTGCTGCCGGTGATGTACGACATCCCGAGCCGCGACGACGTCGCCAAGGTGGTCGTTACTGCCGAGACCGTCAACGACAACGTGCTGCCGACGATCGTGCCGCGCAAGCCGGAGCGTGAGCGTCGCGACAAGTCGGCCTAGCCGCACCCGCACAAGCGCCCTGCCGCCCGATCTCCGCGAGGAGGTCGGGCGGCAGGGGCGTTCGGGGCAATTCGTACGGAGAGCACTGGTGTTCGCCGTGAACGACGAAGGCCGGACCCGTCGGAACGGGTCCGGCCTTCGTCAGGAACTGAGACGGTCAGCGAATCACGCTGAGGCGCCTTCCTTGTTCAGCAGGTCGAGCGCGATGTCGACGATCATGTCCTCCTGGCCACCGACGAGGGCGCGCTTGCCAACCTCGAGCAGGATGGTGCGGGCGTCGAGACCGTAGTCCGCGGCCGCCTTCTCTGCGTGGCGCAGGAAGCTCGAGTACACGCCGGCGTAGCCGAGGGTCAGGGTCTCCCGGTCGACGCGGACCGGGCGATCCTGCAGCGGACGCACGATGTCGTCGGCCGCATCCATCAGCTTGAACACGTCGCAGCCGTGCTCCCAGCCGTACAGGTCGGCGACACCGATGAACGCCTCGATCGGGCAGTTGCCGGCACCGGCGCCCTGGCCCGCGAGGGACGCGTCGACGCGGTACACGCCGTTCTCGACGGCGACGACACTGTTGGCCACCGACAGCGACAGGTTCTCGTGCGCGTGGATACCGATCTGGGTGTCGGCGTTAAGCACGTCGCGGTAGGCCTTGATGCGAGCACGGACGTCGTCCATGGTCAGGCGTCCGCCCGAGTCGGTGACGTAGACGCAGTGCGCGCCGTACGACTCCATCAGCTTGGCCTGCTGGGCCAGCAGCTCCGGCGGGGCCATGTGGCTCATCATGAGGAAGCCGGACACGTCCATGCCGAGCTCGCGGGCCTTCGCGATGTGCTGCGCGGAGACGTCGGCCTCGGTGCAGTGGGTGGCGATGCGGATCGACTGCACGCCGAGCTTGTGGGCGTGCTCGAGCTCCTCGATGGTGCCGATGCCGGGCAGCAGCAGTGTCGTGAGCTTCGCGTTCTTGACGACGTCGGCCGCGGCCTCGATCCACTCCCAGTCGGTGTTCGAGCCGGGTCCGTAGTTGAGCGAGCCGCCGGCGATGCCGTCACCGTGCGAGACCTCGATGGCGTCGACGCCGGCCTCGTCGACCGCCTTCGCGATCCGGGCCACGTTCTCCGGGGTCATCCGGTGCCGGACGGCGTGCATGCCGTCGCGCAGGGTGACGTCCTGGATGTAGATCTTGGTGGACACGCTCAGACCTCCGCGGGGGTGTTGGTGCGCGCGGCGATCAGGCGGCGCGCGATGGACTCGGCGGTGCGCTGGGCGGCCGAGGTCATGATGTCGAGGTTGCCGGCGTACGCGGGCAGGTAGTCGGCTGCGCCCTCGACCTCGAGGAACACGGTGACCTTCGTGGTGACCGGGCCTGCGCCCTCGGGCAGCAGGGTGTGGACCGGCTCGTCTGCGCCGACCGGCGTGAACTGGACCTCCTGCTTGAGGCGGTAGCCGGGCACGTACTCGGCGACGCGGCCGGCCATCTCCTTGACCGAGGCGCGGATCGCCTCGTGATCGGCGTCGCCGATCAGCGCGAGGACCGTGTCACGCATGAGCATGGGCGGCTCGGCCGGGTTCAGGATGATGATCGCCTTGCCGCGGCCGGCGCCGCCGACCTGCTGGATGGCGTTCGAGGTGGTCTCGGCGAACTCGTCGATGCTTCGCGCGGGTGCCGGGGCCGGCCGACTTCGAGGAGATCGAGGCGACGATCTCGGCGTAGGGGACCGGGGTGACGGCGGAGATGGCGGCGACCATCGGGATGGTGGCCTGGCCACCGCAGGTGACCATGTTGAGGTTGTCGAGATCCTCGTCGAGGTGCTCCTCGAGGTTCACCGGCGGCACCACGAACGGGCCGATCGCGGCCGGGGTCAGGTCGATGATCTTCTTGCCGTACGGAGCGAGCTTCTCGCAGTTGGCGATATGCGCCTTGGCGGACGTCGCGTCGAGGACGATGTCGATCTGGTCGAAGCCGTCGAGCGCGATGAGGCCGTCGACACCCTCCGACGTGGTGGGCACACCGAGGCGCTCCGCGCGGGCGAGGCCGTCGGACGTGGGATCGATGCCGACCATGGCACCCATCTCGAGCACGTCGGACTTGTTGAGGACCTTGATCATCAGGTCGGTGCCGATGTTGCCCGGCCCGATGATGGCGACCCGAATCTTCTTCGAATCAGCGTTGTTCGTCACGATTGTCACGATTCCTTCCGGAGAAAAACTGCGGTCACGGAGCCGAGGGTGGACAGCTCGGCGCGGATGGTTACCCCGGGCGCGGCGGGAACCATGGGGCCCAACGCTCCGGAGAGCACGACCTGGCCGGCCCGAAGCGGCTGACCGTATTCGCGGGCGGTGCGGGCGAGCCACTGGAGGGCGATCAGCGGATCACCCAGGCAGGCTTCGCCATTGCCTTCCGAGACGAGTTCGTCGTCTGCGTACATCTTCATCACGACGTCCTTGGGCTCGAACTCGTCGAGCGTGACCCAGTTGTCGCCGAGCACGTACAGGCCCGAGGAGGCGTTGTCGGCGACGGTGTCGGTGATGAGGATCTTCCAGTTCTCGATGCGGCTGTCGACCAGCTCCAGTGCCGCGACGGCGCCGGTGACGGCAGCGCGAATCTGGTCGAGATCGAGATCGCCCTCGGCGAGATCGGCGCCGAGCCGGAAGGCCACCTCGGCCTCCGCCTTGGGCTGGAGCATCCGCTCGGTCGGCACCTCGGGCAGGTCGCTGACGTCCATGTTGTCGAACAGGACACCGAAGTCGGGCTGGTCGACGCCGAGCTGGGTCTGCACGGCCAGCGAGGTCGCGCCGATCTTGCGGCCGACGACGACGGCACCGTCTGCGATCTGCCAGTCGATCAGCTTCTGCTGGACGCGGTAGGCGACGCCGATATCGGAGGGGCCGATGAGGTCGTTGATCGGAGCGCAGGCGACGCCCGTCTTGGCAGCGGTTGCGAGTCGCGTCGCAGCCTCGGTGATCGCCTCTTCGGAGATCGTGGGTTCGGTCTCAGGCATGGATGTCCTTGTCGTGGGTTGTGCTTGTAAGGACTGTGCGGGACGGTCCCGTCCAGGGCGAGCATTCAGTTTCGCTGAGCGAAACTTACCTGCTGAGGCCTAGTCCTGCCGCAAGTTGTCCCGCCGAGCGAGAGTGGCCGCGATGCCCGCCGCGGCGGCGCGAACCTGGTTCGCGTGAGCCTCGGGACGGAAGCGGGTGGCGGGCCCCGTCACGCTGACGCCGGCGAGTGGTCGGTCGTCGGCGTCGAGGATCGCCGCCGCGGCGCACACGATGCCGACGGCCGACTCCTCGTACTCGTACGAAACCCCGGTCTCGGCGATGGTCTTCGAGTTGCCGGGCCAGCAGCCCGGGCGTGGTGATTGTTCGCGGCGTCCGGCGGGGAGCGGGCCCTTGAGGGTCTGGGCCTTGAGCTCGTTCGGCGCGTGGGCGAGCATCACCTTGCCGATCGCGGTGCAGTACAACGGCATTCGGCCGCCGATCCGGGAGGGCGACGGCGCCTGCCCATGTCCGCCGATCTTGGCGACGTACACGACCTCGTCGCCCTCGAGGACGCCCAGATGCACCGTTTCGTGGGTGCGCTCGCGGAGGTCCTCGAGGAACGGGGTGGCCACCTCGATCAGGCCGCGTTCCACCGACGCGCGCATCCCCAGCTCGAACAGGTGCCGGCCCAGGCGGTACCCGGACGGGGAGCGGTCGATCAGCCGGGTCTCGACCAGTTCGGCCAGGAGGCGGTGCAGCGTGGTCTTGTTCAGGCCGGTGCGGCGGACCAGTTCGGTGAATCCCACCCAGTGGTCGTCGGCGGTGAAGGCGTCGAGTGCGATGACCACCTTGCCGAGCACGGTGTTCGGGATCTGCCGGTCGGAAGACGAAGACGGGTCGGTCATGGGCTCAGGGGGCGCGCAGCAGCGCGATCGAGAGGGACGTCAGTTCGCTCTCCAACGACTCGAGATCGGCGGCGGTGCCGGTCGTGGCCTCGCGCTCCCACGACGCCATCCCGGCCACCACGAAGCGGGCCATGAGTGCGACCCGGCGGGCTCGCAGGCTCTCGTCGATGTGGGTGAGTTCGGCGCCGATGTCCGCGAGCAGCTCCTTGAGCAGGCTCATGCCGCCGACCTTCGGATACCTCGGATCGTCGGGCACCAGCGACGTCGGCCGGGTGACGAAGTCCATGTGGACGCCCGTCAGCCACTGCTCGTTGAACCGCGCCCAGTAGGACGGCTCGTGCGACGCGACCTCGGCGACGAAGGGGTGGACGTAGGCGCCGACGAGTGCGGCGAGCCGGTCCGGGTGTCGGCGTCGATCGCGTCCAGCATCTCCGCGCGCACGGTGTTGACGTTGCCGATGTGTGCCAGCCACACCGCCTCGAGCAGTCCGTTCCACGACCCGAAGTGGTAGGTGATGGCCGAATCGTTCCGCTGCCCAGCGGTTCTCACGATCTCCCTGGCCGAGACTCCGTGCAGTCCGCGCTCGGCGATGAGGCGCTCGGCAACGTGGAGGATCGTGTCGCGACCGTTGGGGGTGTTCATGTCGGCAAGGGTACTGAATGCGCTATGTTCGTCGGCCTGAGACATGTATCTTAATTTCGGAGGTGTTCAGGTGTTCTCGCTGAAAGACAACGGCCGTCCGCGCGGCCGGCGTGTGGGGGTTTCCGCGGTGGTCGCTGCCACGACGGTCGTTCTGGTGGCTGCGGGTTGCGGTAACGGGGAGGCCGGGAAGGACGAGGCCGTCGCACCCCAGCCCGGTCAGCTGCTGTCCAGTCAGGACCTGCGCGGCGCGCCGGTCCTGCCGAGCGCCGGGCGCAGTGAGCTCATCACGTACGTGTCGCAGAACGCGCAGGGCGACCCGGTCGTCGTGTCCGGCACGGTGTCGATTCCCCGCACGTCCGCTCCTGAGGGTGGGTGGCCCGTGATCAGCTGGGCGCACGGCACGACCGGCGTCTCCGACATCTGCGCGCCCTCGAACGACACCGCCGACGGTCCGGCCCACGACTACCTCGGCGGGGTCGACCTCATGCTTGACCGCTACGTCGCGGACGGTTACGTCGTGGTGCAGACGGACTACGTCGGACTGGGCACGCCGGGCGGCCACCCGTACATGGACGGCGGAACGGAGGCGAACGCGGTGGTCGACATCGTGCGCGCGAGCCGGGCGCTCGACGATTCGATCGGCGACCAGTGGTACGCCATGGGGCACAGCCAGGGCGGTCATGCAGCGTTGTTCACGGCGGCACAGGGCGCCGCACGCGCACCCGAACTCGACCTCCGCGGCGCCGTCGCGATCGCGCCGGGCAACGACACGAGCGCGACGCCGCAGTATCTCGCGGCCGGAACGCCGGAGGTTGCTCCCGCGCTCGCGTTCCTGCCGCTGATCCTGCTGGGCGCCGAGGCGGCCGACCCGTCGATCGACGCCGACTCGTACGTCACCCCGGAGTCGAAGCCGCTGCTCACCGCCGCCCGCAACGGGTGCGTCGCGCAGATCCGTGACGTCATTGGATCCGTGCCGGTCGACAAGGCGTTCGCGCCGGGCGCCGACATCGGCAAGCTCGTGACCTATCTGAAGAAGCAGGCCCCCGGACAGCTGACGTTGACGGTCCCGACGCTGGTGCTGCAGGGCACCGCCGACACCCTCATCGCCGAGCCCGGCAGCCGGGCCCTGGTGCAGTCGCTGTGCAGCAACGGGTCCGAGGTCGCCTACAAGACGTACGAGGGCGCCGATCACCGGTCCGCGGTGCCGCAGTCGTTCGACGACGCCGAGCAGTTCTTCCGAACCTTGCAGGCGGGGGAGGAGCCCGCCGGGACCTGCTAGAACGGTCCGAACAGCTCGGAGTACCGGGGCGGGTTGCCCACCAGGTCGCCCTCGGGGATGGTGACGACGGTGTCGACCAGTTGGACGGCACCGTCGGCGTCCCGGCACTCGGCGGTCGCTCGGTAGTCGGCGCTGTCGGTGTACTGGCCGGCCAGGTGGAGGCTCTCGTTCGGCATGGTGGTCCAGAAGACCCCGAGGCCGCCGTTGTAGATCTCCATCAGATGGCCGACGACCGGTGCGTCGTTCTTGTCACGAATCAGGATTGCGCACTTTGCCGGTGCGTCGGTTGTCGACTGGACGTTCTGCAACGTCACCATGATCGAATTGCCGTAGTTGCGGGCGTCGCCCTGGCCGGTCACGGTGGCCGACGCCGGTGGCGCGCACAGCAGTCCCGCCACGGCCAGTGTGCCCGCCGCAGCCGAGATCGTCCCGATCCGTCGCGACCGCCCTGCGCTCATGTACGACGCCCTTCCGTTCGGCCGAACCGCGCGAAGCCACTGTGACACGGGAGCGGGTCGCAGCGCGGGCGAACAGTGGATCAGGTCTTGATGCGCTGCTCCCCGGCATAGACGTTCATGGTGTCGCCGCGGAGGAAGCCGACGAGCGTCATGCCGCGGTCGCGGGCCAGATCGACGGCCAGCGACGACGGCGCGGACACCGCCGCGAGGAGCGGAATCCCCGCCATTGCGGCCTTCTGCGCCAACTCGAACGATGCCCGGCCGCTGACGACGAGGACCGCGTCGGACAGTGGGATCCGGCGTTGCGTGAGCGCCCACCCGAGCACCTTGTCGACCGCGTTGTGCCGCCCGACGTCTTCGCGCAGTGCGAGCAGCGCGCCGTCGGCGGTGAACAGTCCGGCCGCGTGGAGGCCGCCGGTCGCGTCGAACACCCGCTGACTGCGGCGCAGGGTCTCCGGCATCGATGACAGAGCCGCGGCGGTGACCTCGAGCGTGCTGTCCGCGAGCGAGAACCTGCTGCGCACCGAGACCTCGTCGAGTGACGCCTTGCCGCACACCCCGCACGCCGACGTCGTCAGGAACTCGCGTCGGCCGCGATTGCCCGGATCGGGGACGCCGGCGGCGAGTTGGACGTCGAGGACGTTGTAGGTGTTCGCACCCTCGTCGTCGAGGCCGTCGCAGTACCGGACGACGCTGACGTCGTCGGGTTCGCGGATGATCCCCTCCGTCAGCAGGAAGCCGTGGACCAGGTCGACGTCGTTGCCCGGGGTGCGCATCGTGACGGTGAGGGAGCGTCCACCCAGCCGGATCTCGAGCGGTTCCTCCACGGCCAGGCTGTCCGGGCGGCGGCGGGTGCCGTCCGGGGTGATCCGCAGGACGGGGCGGCGGGCGGTGACCCGGCCCATCAGTGCTCCCCGGTCGGTTCCAGCCGGACGACGACCGCCTTCGACACCGGTGTGTTCGACTTGGCGGCAACGTGATCGAGTGGCACCAGCGGATTCGTCTCGGGGTAGTAGGCGGCCGCGTTGCCCGTGGGCGTGTTGTACTCGACCACCCGGAAGCCACGGACCGACGCTCCTCGACGGTGCCGTCGGCGGTGCTCCACTCGGACACGAGGTCGACGAGTTGGCCGTCGCTCAGGCCCAGGTCGGCGATGTCGGTGGCATTGACGAACACCACCTTGCGGCCGTTCTTGACGCCGCGATAGCGATCGTCGAGGCCGTAGATCGTGGTGTTGTACTGGTCGTGGCTGCGCAGCGTCTGCAGGATCAGCCGGCCGGGCGGGGTCGGCACCCGATTCGAGCGGGTTGACCCCGAAGTTGGCCTTTCCGGTGTGGGTGCGGAACTCGCGCGAGTCGCGCGGCGGATGCGGCAACTGGAAGCCGTCGGGCCGGCGGACACGCGCGTTGTAGTCCTCGCAGCCGGGCACGACGCGTGAGATCGAGTCCCGGATCAGGTCGTAGTCGCCCTCGAACTTGGTCCACGGCACCGGATGGTCGCTGCCGAGCAACTCCTGCGCGAGCTGGCACACGATCGCGACCTCACTGCGCAGGTGCGTGCTGACGGGCGTGAGCCGACCGCGCGACAGATGCACCATCGACATCGAATCCTCCACCGACACCAGCTGCTTGCCGGTCGCCTGGACGTCCAGGTCGGTGCGGCCGAGGGTGGGGAGGATGAGCGCGGTGTGGCCGTGCACGACGTGGCTCCGGTTGAGTTTCGTCGAGACCTGCACCGTCAGTTCGCAGTTGCGGAGCGCCTGCTCGGTCGTCGCGGTGTCGGGGGTCGCGGACACGAAGTTCCCGCCCATCGCCATGAACACGCGCCCGCGCCCGTCGCGCATCGCGCGGATCGCGTCGACGGTGTCCCACCCGTGTCGGCGGGGGCTCTCGATGGAGAACTCGGTGTCGAGGGCGGCGAGGAACTCCTCGGGCATCTTCTCCCAGATGCCCATCGTCCGGTCGCCCTGGACGTTGGAGTGGCCGCGGACCGGGCACACTCCTGCGCCGGGTTTGCCGATCATGCCCCGCATGAGCAGCAGGTTCACGGCTTCCTGGATGGTCGCGACGGCGTGAGCCTGCTGGGTCAGCCCCATCGCCCAACACGTGACGGTCCGCTCCGACTCGATCAGGGCGCGGGCGGTCTCCTCGAGTTGGCGCATCGTCAGGCCGGTGGCCGCCACGACGGTGTCGAGATCGACCCCGCGCACGTGCGCGGCGTAGTCGTCGAAGCCCGCGCAGTGGGCGTCGACGAAGGCGCGGTCGACGACGGTGCCCGGGGCGCGGTCCTCGGCTTCGAGCAGCAGTCGGCCCAGTCCCTGGAACAGCGCCATGTCGCCGCCGAGCCGGATCTGCAGGAACTCGTCGGCGATCGGGACCCCGCCGCCGACGACACCGTGGACCTTCTGCGGGTCCTTGAACCGGCGCAGCCCGGCCTCGGGGAGCGGATTGATCGCGATGATCCGCGCCCCGTTGGCCTTGGCCTTCTCGAGCGTCGAGAGCATCCGCGGGTGGTTGGTGCCCGGGTTCTGGCCCGCGATCAGGATCAGGTCGGCCTGTTCGAGGTCGGGCACGGACACCGATCCCTTGCCGATGCCGATGGCCTCGGTGAGCGCGCTGCCCGACGACTCGTGGCACATGTTGGAGCAGTCCGGCATGTTGTTGGTGCCGAAGCTGCGAATCATCAACTGGTACAGGAACGCTGCCTCGTTGCTGGTCCGGCCGGACGTGTAGAAGACGGCCTCGTCGGGCGTCTCGAGTGCGCGGAGGTGGTCGGCGATCAGCCGGTAGGCGTCGTCCCAGTCGATGGGTTCGTAGTGGTCGCTGCCGGGGCGCACCACCATGGGATGCGTGAGCCGGCCCTGCTGGCCCAGCCAGTAGTCGGTGTGGTCGGCGAGCTCCGAGATCGGATGCGCCGCGAAGAACTCCGGCGTCACGGTGCGCAGCGTGGCCTCCTCCGCGACAGCCTTGGCGCCGTTCTCGCAGAACTCGGCGGGCTTGCGGTGACCGGGGTCTCGGGCCACGCGCAGCCGGGGCAGTCGAACCCGTGCCGCTGGTTGAGGCGGGTGAGCGTGCGGGCGGTGCGGGTGACGCCCATCTGCTCGACGGCCCGCTCGAGGGACACGAGCACGGCCGGAACTCCGGCCGCGTAGTCCTTGGCGTGGGTGACGACGAGGCCGTTCTCGTCGATGTCTTCGCGGGGACCCTGGCGTGTCATGAACCCATACTGGCCCGCCTCGGGCGGGTGCGCACGGTCCGACGCACCGAACGCCCGGGTAAGGTTGGCTAGCCTTACCCACAGTGGGTTAGCCTTACCTTCCTCATGAGCGTCATCGCGAACGAAGGGTCCTCCGATGGGTGATCTCCAGTCGCGAGCGGGCGAATTCTCGCGCCGCGGGTTCCTGATCGGCAGCGCGGGCGCGCTGCTGGCCTTCGCGGCCGCATGCAGCAGCGACTCGGGCGCCGGTGGTTCCGGTGACGGCGGCGCGACGATCGCGCACAAGTACGGCGAGGCCACCGCGCCCGCCGACGCCCAGCGGGTGGTGAGTGTCGGATACAACGATCAGGACGCCCTGCTCGCGCTCGGCGCGGTGCCGGTCGGTGTCTTCGACTGGTACGGCGACTACCCGAACGCCGTGTGGCCGTGGGCGCAGGGACTGCTCGGGGAGGCGAAGCCGGCGATCGTCGGCAGCGCGAGTACCGGAATCGACGTCGAGAAGGTGGCCGCGGCGGGCCCGGACCTGATCGTCGGCACCTACTCGGGACTGACTCAGAGTCAGTACGACAAGCTCGCGGCGCTCGCACCGACCGTCGCGCAGCCCGCCGGCGTCGCGGACTACGGGGTGCGCTGGCAGGACCAGACGGCCATTCTCGGCGAAGCACTCGGCAAGCAGGACCGCGCCGCGGAACTGGTGTCGGGTGTGCAGAAACAGTTCGCCGACACCGCGGCGGCCAACCAGGCTTTCGCCGGCAGGACCGTGCTGGTGGGTGCGCTCAAGGGCCCCGGTCAGTTCGGTGTCGACGGTCCCGAGGATCCCAAGGTGCGGTTCTTCACCGAGCTCGGCTTCGTGAATCCGCCTGTCGCCGAACAGCTCCGGACCACCAACTTCGCCGAGATCAGTACCGAGCAGCTCTCGCTCGCGGACGTCGACCTGCTCGTCTGGTACGCCGGGGGCGGGTTCGGTGACAAGCTTCGGGCCGAGCTCGACAAGACGCCCGTCTACCGGACGCTCGACGTCGTCAAGGACGGTCGCACGATCATCCTCGAGGACGAGGCGGCGGAGGCCATGACATGGAGCACGGTGCTGAGCCTGCCGTACGCGTTGCAGCAGATCCCGCCGCGTATCGCGCCGCTGCTCACCTGATCGGTCGGTACCCTCGCGGGCATGGGAGTTGTCGTGCGACCAGTGACCCGATCGGACATCCCGGCGCTCTCGCGGGCGCTCGCGGAGGCCTTCGACGACGACCCCGTGATGTGCTGGATTCTGCCGGACGCCACGAAGCGGCCGGCGCGGCTGGCGAGGATGTTCGCTGCCGAGATCCGCTACCACCACCTCGCCGGCGGCGGAGCGGAGTTGGCGGAGTCGGCCGCCGGTGTCGTCGTCGGTGGGGCGCTGTGGGATCCGCCGGGACGGTGGAAGCAGTCCACGCTGAGCTCCTACCTGAGCCTGCCGATGTTCGCGTTCGCGCTGGGTCGGCAGATGCGAGTGGGTGCCGAGGTCGAGCAGGCGCTCGAATCCGTGCATCCGACCGAGCCGCACTGGTACCTGGCGACCATCGGAACGTCCTCCGCGGGGCGTGGCGGCGGGTACGGGAAGGCGCTGTTGAACTCGCGGCTGTCGCGGTGCGACGCCGAGGGGACGCCCGCCTACCTCGAATCGAGCAAGGAAGCGAACATCCCCTACTACGAACGGTTCGGCTTCGAGGTCACCGGCGAGACCGAGATTCCGAACGGCGGCCCGACGCTGTGGCAGATGTGGCGCAACCCGCGGTGAACGGGCTCCGCCCGGCACGTGACGCCGGTCATGGCCGATGACCACGTGGTACCAATCAGGGGTGACCTCGAGCCAGCAGCCCCCCGCCACGCCGTTCCACGATCTCGACGACTACCTGGCATTGCCGCGGCTGTCCGGGCTCGAGCTGTCGCCGGACGGCGCACGATTGGTCGTCACACAGGCGATGCTCGACGACACCGGCACCAAGTACGCGTCGGCTGTGTGGGAACTGGACCCCGCCGGTGAGCGCCCCGCTCGGCGGTTGACGTGGGGAACGAAGGGCGAGTCCGGCGCCGCGTTCACGGCGACAGGCGATCTGCTGTTCACCGCGTCCCGCCCCGCGCCGGACGAATCGGACGACGCCCCGAACTCGCTGTGGCGGCTGCCCGCGGGCGGCGGTGAGGCCTGCCGCTTGGCCGGGCGGGGCGGCGGGATCTCCGGCGTGCGGGCAGCGCGGTCGGCGCCGCGCATGGTCGTGTCCACCGGCGTGCTCGGCGCGTCCGGCACCGCCGAGGACGACGAGCGGATCCGCGGCGAGCGCAAAGAGAAGAAGGTCAAGGCGATCCTGCACACCGGATACCCGGTGCGGTACTGGGACCACGACCTCGGCCCCGACATCCCGCACCTGCTGGCCGGCGCCACCGACGCCGACAGTGAGATCGAACTCGACGACCTGACGCCGGCGCCGGGCGTCGCGCTCCGGGACGCCGACTACGACCTCTCGGCCGACGGATCGTTCGTCGTCACCACGTGGATCGTGCCCGGTGTCCTCGGCACCCGCCGGACCGTCCTGGCACGGATCGACACCGCGACGGGGGAGCGGACCGTGCTCGTCGACGACGACGCGGCGGACCTGAAGCAACCGGCGATCGCACCCGACGGCGCTAGCGTCGTGTACCTGCGCGAGGCGTACGGCGATCCCGAACACGCGGCGCGAATCACCTTGCACCGCTATATCTTCGGCACGGGCGCCGTCGAGGATCTCGCGGCCGGCTGGGATCGCTGGCCCACCGCGGTGGCGTGGCTGCCCGACGGTGACGGGCTGCTGCTCACTGCCGACGACCACGGCCGCGGCCCGGTCTTCGTGCTGCGCGGGAGCTGCCCGTCGCCCTCACCGCCGACGATGCCGCGTACACCGACCTGCGTGTCGCGCCCGACGGTGCGGCGGTCTACGCGCTCCGGGCGTCCTACGCGCAGCCGCCGCGGCCGGTGCGGATCGCGCTCAGCGGGGACGACGCCGGCACCGTCACGGACCTGCGCGCCCCGTCGGAGTCGCCGCAGCTACCGGGCCGGCTCACCGAGGTCGTCGGGCAGGCGGCCGACGGCACCCCGCTGCGCGCGTGGTTGGCGCTGCCGGACTCCGCGTCCGCCGAGGCGCCGGCGCCGCTGCTGCTGTGGGTGCACGGCGGCCCCCTCGCCTCGTGGAACACGTGGTCGTGGCGGTGGAACCCGTGGCTGCTCGTCGCGAAGGGGTACGCGGTGCTGCTGCCCGATCCGGCGCTGTCGACCGGCTACGGCCAGGACTTCGTTCAGCGCGGGTGGGACAGTGGGCAAGGCGCCCTACACCGATCTGATGGCGATCACCGACGCGGCCGTCGCGCTGCCGGAGGTCGACGCGAAGCGCACCGCAGCGATGGGCGGCTCGTTCGGCGGGTACATGGCCAACTGGATCGCCGGGCACACCGACCGGTTCAAGGCGATCGTCACCCACGCGAGCCTGTGGGCGCTCGACCAGTTCGCCCCGACCACCGACGCGGCCTGGTACTGGGCGCGCGAGATGACGCCCGAGATGGCATTCGAGAACTCGCCGCACCTGTACGTCGCCGACATCGTCACTCCGATGCTGGTGATCCACGGCGACAAGGACTACCGCGTGCCGATCGGCGAAGGCCTGCGCCTGTGGTACGAGCTGCTCTCGGAGCTCGGGGCTGCCCGCCGACGCCGACGGGCAGACCGATCACCGGCTCCTGTACTTCCCCGACGAGAACCACTGGGTGCTCAGCCCGCAGCACGCCAAGGTCTGGTACCAGGTCGTCGAGTCGTTCCTGGCCGAGCACGTGCTCGGGCGGCCGATCGACTTGCCCGAGCTGTTGGGCTGAGGTGGTCGATCCGCGCGCCCTGGTCGGAGACGGATTCACACTCTCCCGGGCTCTACCAAGCGGGACGTAGGCGTCCCGGGCTGACAACTGTCCGGAGGGCGGTACCGAGGGCCGCAAAGGTCGCGGGGTCGAGTTGCCGCTGCCACCGCGCGACCGCGGCCCGTGCGGCTTCGTCGGCGGCGCGCGTGCATTCCCAGCCCCGGGGGTGAGGCGCAGCAGTCGTGCGCGCCCGTCCGACGGGTCGGCTTCTCGTGTGACGTAACCGCGGTCGACGAGTTGGTCGACGAGCTGACCGGCCGCCTGCTTGCTGACACCCAAGTGGTCGGCGAGGTCGGAGGCGGTGGCGTCGCCGGTGCTGATCCGCGTGAACGCGAACCCGTGCGACGGTCGCACGTCAGTGAATCCCGTGCGGCGACGCCGTCATGAACGGCGTCGATGAGCTGGGTCGCCATGCGCAGGACGAGCACCGGTAGGTCGGCGCTGTCGGCTGCGGGGATATCGGTGACGGTGACATCGGTCATGGAGACATGTTGACAGAAAGTTCAACGTACTTGACTATATGGTCAAGAAAGTTGACGACTCGAGGTGAGGAGCAGCGATGGCAATCGTCGAATCTGCAGAGGCAATCCGGTTCGATGCGCACGGAAGTACATTCGCTTCTTACGTGGCACCGTCGCGGAACAGCGCGCAACTGTGTGCGTGGAAGCTGACGGTGCCGGCTGGTTCGAGCGGTGTCGCTCATCGCCCGAGTCGTGACGAGGTTCTGCTCGTCCTCGACGGAACGCTCCACATCACCATCGACGGGACCCGTAGCGCGGTCGAGTCGGGTGATGCGGCGGTGGTGCCGCAGGCGCCGAAGTGACCGTCGACGGAGGCCCCGAGGATCCACCGTGTGGGTGACGACCACACCGGGACTGACGGCGGTCCTGCGCGACGGCACACAGATCTCGCCGCCCTGGGCGCAGTGAGCCGGCGTCCGCGGATTCACGGCCCGGGCGCGGCTGAGGTTCCCGCCGCCCGGGGCGTGTCCAGGCGAGTTGTGCCCGGAGCTTAGGATTGGCTGGTGACCAGCGCGCCAGAGAACACCCAGACCCCCGCAGACGCCCTCCCCAAGAGCTGGGACCCCAGCGCGGTAGAGGCCGACTTGTACCAGGGCTGGGTAGACGCCGGTTACTTCACCGCCGATCCGTCGAGCGACAAGCCCGGCTACTCGATCGTGCTGCCGCCGCCGAACGTCACCGGCTCGCTCCACATGGGCCACGCGCTCGACCACACCCTCATGGACGCGCTCACCCGCCGCAAGCGGATGCAGGGCTACGAGGTGCTGTGGCTGCCCGGCATGGACCATGCGGGCATCGCGACCCAGACGATCGTCGAGAAGCAGCTCGCCGCGGACGGCAAGAGAAGGAAGACTTCGGCCGCGAGGACTTCGTCGAGAAGGTCTGGGAGTGGAAGCGCGAGTCCGGTGGCACCATCCAGGGCCAGATGCGCCGCATCGGCGACGGCGTCGACTGGAGCCGCGACCGCTTCACGATGGACGAGGGCCTCTCCCGCGCCGTCCAGACCATCTTCAAGCGCCTGTACGACGACGGCCTGATCTACCGCGCCGAGCGCCTGGTCAACTGGTCGCCGGTTCTGCAGACCGCGATCTCCGACATCGAGGTCAAGTTCGAGGAGGTCGAGGGCGAACTCGTCTCGCTGCGCTACGGCTCCCTGAACGACGACGAGCCGCACGTGATCGTCGCGACCACCCGCGTCGAGACGATGCTCGGTGACACCGCCGTCGCCGTCCACCCGGACGACGAGCGCTACAAGCACCTGGTCGGCACCACGCTCGAGCACCCGTTCACCGGACGGCAGATCCCGATCATCGCCGACGAGTACGTCGACCCCGAGTTCGGCACCGGCGCAGTGAAGATCACGCCCGCGCACGACCCCAACGACTTCGAGATGGGTGTGCGGCACAACCTGCCGATGCCCACGATCATGGACAAGACCGGCAAGATCGCCGACACCGGAACGCAGTTCGACGGCATGGACCGCTTCGAGGCCCGCGTGAAGGTGCGCGAGGCGCTCGCCGAGCAGGGCCGCGTCGTCGCCGAGAAGCGTCCGTATCTGCACAGCGTCGGTCACTCCGAGCGCTCGGGCGAGACCATCGAGCCGCGGCTGTCGATGCAGTGGTGGGTCAAGGTCGACGCGCTCGCGAAGGCCGCCGGTGACGCGGTCCGCAACGGCGACACCGTGATTCACCCGGCGAGCCAGGAGCCGCGCTGGTTCTCGTCGGTCGACAACATGCACGACTGGTGCATCTCGCGTCAGCTGTGGTGGGGTCACCGCATCCCGATCTGGTACGGCCCCAACGGCGAGGTGCAGTGCTTCGGTCCGGACGAGACCGCGCCCGAGGGCTGGGAGCAGGACCCCGACGTCCTTGACACCTGGTTCTCGTCGGGTCTGTGGCCGTTCTCGACGATGGGCTGGCCCGACAAGACCCCCGAGATCGAGAAGTTCTATCCGACAAGCGTTCTCGTCACCGGCTACGACATCCTGTTCTTCTGGGTGGCCCGGATGATGATGTTCGGCACCTACGTCGCCGGTGACGACGCCGTGGGCGGCGGCAAGGTCCCGTTCAAGGATCTGTTCCTGCACGGACTGGTCCGCGACCAGTACGGCAAGAAGATGTCGAAGTCCCGCGGCAACGGCATCGACCCGCTCGACTGGGTCGACCGCTTCGGTGCCGACGCCCTGCGCTTCACACTCGCCCGCGGCGCCAACCCGGGCAGCGACCTCGCGGTCGGCGAGGACCACGCGCAGTCGTCCCGGAACTTCGCCAACAAGCTGTTCAACGCCACCAAGTTCGCGCTGATGAACGGTGCCGTCGTCGCGGAGCTGCCGGCCCGCGACCAGCTCACCGACGCCGACCGCTGGATCCTCGACCGGCTCGAGCAGGTCCGCACCGAGGTCGACGAGGCATTCGAGAAGTTCGAGTTCTCGAAGGCGTGCGAGGCGCTTTACCACTTCGCGTGGGACGAGGTGTGTGACTGGTACCTCGAGCTCGCCAAGGTGCAGCTCGCGGACGGTTCCGTCCACTCCGACGGCACTAAGGCCGTGCTCGGCAACGTGCTCGACACGCTGCTGCGGATGCTGCACCCGGTCATCCCGTTCGTCACCGAGACGCTGTGGAAGGTGCTGACCGGCGGCGAGTCCGTCGTGGTCGCCGAGTGGCCGCGCGCCACCGACGTCGTGACGGATCCCGTTGCGGCCCAGCGCGTCGAGGACATGCAGAAGCTCGTGACCGAGGTCCGCCGCTTCCGCAGCGACCAGGGCCTCAAGCCGTCGCAGAAGGTGGCCGCGCGCCTGTCCGGTGCCGCCGAGGCGGACATCGAGAGCCAGCTGGCGTCGGTCGCGTCGCTCGCCAAGCTCACCGAGCCGGCGGACGGCTTCGCCGCGACCGCATCGGTCGAGGTGCGGCTGAGCAAGGCGACGGTCACGGTCGAGCTGGACACCTCCGGTGCCGTCGACCTGGGCGCCGAGAAGAAGCGCCTGGAGAAGGACCTCGCGGTCGCCGAGAAGGAGCTGGCGGGCACCACCGCCAAGCTGTCCAACGAGGCGTTCCTCGCGAAGGCCCCCGACGCGGTCGTCGACAAGATCCGCACCCGCCAGCAGGTGGCGCAGGAGGAGATCGCCCGCATGACCGCACGTCTGAAGGAGCTGGGCGGAGCGTGACCACCGAACGCCCGGGCGAACCCACCCGGTCGATCTCGCCGAACTCGCACTCGTCGAGGCGGAGCTGGATCAGCGCTGGCCCGAGACCAAGATCGAGCCGTCGCTGACCCGGATCTCCGCGCTGATGGATCTGCTCGGTTCGCCGCAGCACAGCTATCCGGCCATCCACGTCGCCGGCACCAACGGCAAGACGTCGGTGACGCGGATGATCGACGCCCTGCTCACCCAGCTGCATCGCCGCACGGGACGGACAACCAGTCCGCACCTGCAGCTGGCGACGGAGCGGATCAGCATCGACGGCAAACCGATCCCGGTGCGCACGTACATCGACACGTATCGCGAGATCGAGCCGTACGTCCGGATGATCGACCAGCAGTCCGAGGCCGCCGGCGGCCCCGCGATGAGCAAGTTCGAGGTGACCACCGCGATGGCGTACGCCGCGTTCGCGGAGGCGCCGGTGGACGTCGCCGTCGTCGAGACCGGGCTCGGCGGCAAGTGGGACGCCACCAACGTCATCGACGCCCAGGTAGCGGTGATCACCCGATCGGGCTCGACCACGTCGACTACCTCGGCCCCGACCTCGCGTCGATCGCGGGGGAGAAGGCCGGATCGTCAAGAAGGGCCGCGACAGCGGGATCGAGGGCGTAGCCCGATCGACACCGTCGCGATCATCGCCGAGCAGGAGCCCGAGGTGATGGACGTGCTGCTGCGGCGCGCCGTCGAGGTCGATGCGGCCGTCGCCGCGAGGGATCCGAGTTCAAGGTGCTGCGCCGCCAGATCGCGATCGGTGGGCAGCAGCTCGAACTGCAGGGACTCGGCGGCGTGTACGAGGACATCTTCCTGCCGCTGCACGGCGAGCACCAGGCACGCAACGCGTCGCTGGCCCTGGCCGCGGTGGAGGCGTTCTTCGGGGCCGGGCCGGATCGTCAGCTCGAGGCCGACGCCATCCGCGCCGGCTTCGCGTCGGTGGTCGATCCGGGACGACTCGAGCGGGTCCGCAGCGCGCCGACGGTGTTCCTCGACGCCGCGCACAATCCGCACGGGGCGAAGGCGCTCGCCGCCGCGCTGTCGGCGGAGTTCGACTTCCGCAAGCTCGTCGGCGTCGTCAGCGTCATGGGCGACAAGGACGTCGAGGGCATCCTCGACGCCCTCGAGCCGGTCTTCGACGAGTTGGTCGTCACCCACAACGGCTCGCCGCGGGCGATGGACGTCGAGGACCTGGCGAATCGTGCGGTGGCCCGCTTCGGCGACGAACGGGTCGTGGTCGCCCCCACGCTGGCCGACGCGCTCGAGACGGCGATCGGACTGGCGGAGGAAGTCGCCGAGCCCGGTGAAGCAGTATCGGGAGCGGGCGTCGTGGTCACCGGTTCGGTCGTGACCGCGGGCGTCGCCCGATCCCTGTTCGGAAAGGACCCCGCGTGAGCGAGACCCGGAAACCCCGAGAACCCCGAGTCCGGCAGCTTCCGCCCGCCGGTGAACGACCCGTGGAAGGGATTCCGCGGCGTGATGGCGGGCACCCTGATCCTGGAAGCGATCGTCGTGCTGCTCGCGCTGCCGGTGGTGGCCGTCGTCAATTCGAAGGGATTGACGTGGTTCTCCGGCATCTACATCTGTGTCCTGGCGTTGCTGATGATCCTCGGCGCCGGCGTGCAGGGGCGCCCGTGGGCGATGAAGTTCAACCTCACGCTGCAGGTCTTGACGATTCTCGGGTTCTTCATCGACACGGCGCTCGGCGTGATCGGGTTGCTGTTCGGTGCGGTGTGGCTGTACATCGTGTACCTCCGCAAGGACATCGCCCGTCGGATCGAGCGGGGTCTGCTTCCTGGGCAACGAGACTGACCGTCTAGGCTGTTTTCGTGACTGAGCGCACCCTGGTACTGATCAAGCCCGACGGCGTGGCTCGCGGCTACGTCGGCGAGATCCTCTCCCGCATCGAACGCAAGGGTCTGTCCATCTCGGCGATGGAGCTGCGGACCGCATCGAACGACGTCGCCGCGACGCATTACGCGGAGCACGAAGGCAAGCCGTTCTACCCGGGGCTGCTCGAGTTCATCACCTCCGGTCCGCTCGTGGCCGCGGTCCTGGAAGGCCCGCGCGCGATCGCGGCGTTCCGGCAGATCGCCGGTGGCACCGACCCGGTCGAGAAGGCCGTCCCGGCACCATCCGTGCGGACCTGGCCCTCGACGGCGGCCAGAATCTCGTACACGGTTCGGACTCCGTCGAATCCGCCGAGCGTGAGATCGCGCTCTGGTTTCCCCAGCTCGCCGGGGCCTGAGCCCCTCGACTCCGGACGCTCCTCGGGCCCTGTGCCCGGGGAGCGTCTTTTGTTTCGCCACCTATCGGTGCGCCGATGGGCGGAGACCGGGCGCAGGTGTGGGATACTTGAGTCGGTCGGACCGCAAATTTGCTCCACGCGGATCCGATCGGATGACACCACGGTGCGAAGCCCGTCATCGCTGCCTCACCGGCGCAGGTAATCCCTGCTACGTGCGGCACGCTGGATGATCAGGCGCTCACGTCGTGAACGGTCAGGCGCACCGCGCCGTGGATCGCCGCCATCCTGCCAGGCACCGCGCGATTTCGCAGTGATAACGGACACTGCGAAGCACGTGGAGCGAGACCAGACAATCTCGTACCCCGGTGCGAGTACACAACCATCGCCCCCGCGCGGCCGCGGTCACATCCGATCTCCAGACGGATGGACGCGCCCGGGGCTCGAGGAGAATACGTGGCCGATCAAGCGCCGCCCGAAAGTGTGCAGGAACCGATCGCGGAAGCGACGGTCGAACCGAGTACCACCCGGTACTTCCCGAGAAGATTCGCGTCCACGCGTTGGCGAAGCTGCTCGGCGTCACCAGCAAGCAGGTCCTCGCCGAGGCCGCCGCGCTGGGCACCGAGCTACGCAGCGCGCAGTCCAGCCTGCAGCGCGACATCGCCGAACGCATCCACGCGACGATGTCCGGTGCCGTCGAGCCGAGCCCGGAACCGGAGACCCCGGTAGCGGAGGCTCCGGTGGCGGAGCCAGTCGTCGAGCCGGCCCCGCCGAGGAGGCGGCGGAGAAGCCCGAGAAGCCGGCGCCGCGCAAGCGTGCCCGCAAGAAAGCCGCGCCCAAGGCGAAGGCTGAGGCCGCCCCCGAGCCGGAAGCTGTCACCGAACCCGAGCCGACGCCGGCCCCAGAGGAGCGCGGCGCGACCGGTGCCGGGCTGTTCACCGACGCCGAGCTGGGTGCCCAGCGCGAGCCGGAGCGGGCCGCGCCCGCCGCCACCGTGCAGGCCCCGCTGTTCCTCCAGCCCGAGGCAGTGGTCGAGGAGACCGCTCCGCGTCGTCGGCGCAGTCGGCGCGCGGCCGCCGCTCCCGAGGTGAGCGACGAGCACGCCGAGTCGACCGAGGAGGCGACCACCGCTCCTTCCGAGACGGCCGAGGCAACGGCTTCGACCGAGTCGGCCGAGGCCACCGATACCACCGAGGCCACCGAGACCGAAGGCGGCGATCAGCAGCGTCGGCGCCGTCGTGGCCGTCGTGGTCGTGGTCGTGGTCGCGGCGAGCAGGCCGCCGAAGGCGCCGAGTCGGAGGAGACCGAGGAGAAGGTCGCCGACGAGGGCGAAGCCGCAACCGAGTCGCAGCCGTCCGCGGACGAGACGGCCGAATCCGGTGAGGCAACCGAGACGAGTGAGGGTGCCGAGGCCGGCGAGGACGAGGAAGCCGGCGAGGGCACCAGCCGTCGTCGCCGTCGTCGTCGCCGCCGTAAGGGCGGCGCCGAGGGCGACGTGTCGTCGGAGGACGATCCGCCGAACACCGTCGTGCACGAGCGTGAGCCGCGGAACAAGGCGCGCGCCAAGGACGAGGTGCAGGGCATCAGCGGCTCCACCCGCCTCGAGGCGAAGCGTCAGCGTCGCCGCGACGGTCGCGACGCAGGCCGTCGTCGCCCGCCGATCCTGAGCGAGTCGGAGTTTCTGGCCCGCCGTGAAGCGGTCGACCGGGTGATGGTCGTGCGCGAGAAGGTCGGCGGGTCGAACCCGGCGGCGTCCACCCAGGTGGCGGTCCTCGAGGACGGCGTCCTGGTCGAACACTTCGTGACGGGTTCGTCGTCGGCGTCGATGGTCGGCAACGTCTACCTCGGCCGCGTGCAGAACGTGCTGCCCAGCATGGAGGCGGCGTTCATCGACATCGGACGCGGCCGCAACGGCGTGCTGTATGCCGGTGAGGTCGACTGGGAGGCGGCTGGTCTCGGCGGCAGGGAACGCAAGATCGAGCAGGCGCTCCGCCCGGGCGACCAGGTGCTGGTCCAGGTCAGCAAGGATCCGGTGGGCCACAAGGGTGCCCGCCTGACCACGCAGATCAGCCTCGCCGGGCGCTTCCTGGTGTACGTGCCCGGCGGCACGTCCACTGGCATCAGCCGCAAGCTGCCCGACACCGAGCGCAAGCGCCTCAAGGAGATCCTCCGCGAGATCGTGCCGGCCGACGCCGGTGTGATCATCCGGACGGCGTCCGAGGGTGTCAGCGAGGAAGAACTCTCGCGGGACGTCACCCGACTGCAGACGCAGTGGGCGACCATCGAGGAGCAGGCGGCGAAGGCGAAGGACGGCAAGTCCGGTTCGCCTCAGGCGCTGTACGAGGAGCCCGACCTGCTGGTCAAGGTCGTGCGCGACCTGTTCAACGAGGACTTCTCGAAGCTCGTCATCGAGGGCGAGAAGGCGTGGAGCACGGTCGAGTCGTACATCAAGGCCGTGGCCCCGGACCTGCTGCCGCGCGTCGAGCAGCACGATCCTGCGCCGGGCACGCCGGACGTGTTCGAGACGCACCGCATCGACGAGCAGCTGGCGAAGGCTCTCGACCGCAAGGTGTGGCTGCCGTCGGGCGGCACGCTGGTGATCGATCGCACCGAGGCGATGACCGTCATCGACGTCAACACCGGCAAGTTCACGGGCTCGGGCGGCAACCTCGAGGAGACCGTCACGCGGAACAACCTCGAGGCGGCCGAGGAGATCGTGCGGCAGATGCGCCTGCGCGACATCGGCGGCATGATCGTCGTCGACTTCATCGACATGGTCCTCGAGTCCAACCGCGACCTGGTGCTGCGACGTCTCACCGAGTCGCTCGGCCGGGACCGAACCCGCCATCAGGTGTCCGAGGTCACGTCGCTGGGCCTGGTCCAGATGACGCGCAAGAAGCTCGGCACCGGTCTGGTCGAGGCGTTCTCCACGACGTGTGAGCATTGCCACGGTCGGGGCATCATCGTCCACAACGAGCCCATCGAGGTGAAGTCCGGCGACGAGGGCCGCGGTCAGCCGAAGGAGTCGGGCGGACGCAAGAAGCGCGGTCGTGACCGCGCGGCGGCGGCAGCTCAGGAGCCGGCGGCCAACGGGCAGCACGCCCACCCGACGCCCGAGGAAGCGGCCGCCGACGCGACCGTGAAGCGGGCGCACCCGGTGGCGCTCGCGATGGCCACGCACCACGACGTCGACCACCCGGACGCGTCCGAGGCGGACACCGGACAGGTCGAGAAGCCCGAAGTCGCGGCACCGCCGGCCGAGCCCGAAAAGGCCGAGGCGGCAACCGTCGAACCCGCGAACGCCGAGCCCGAGAAGGCCGAAACGGAGCCCGAGGCTCCTGCGGCACCGCGGGCCAGGCGGCGGAGCCGTCGGGTGTCGCGGGCGGCGGCAGCACCGGCAGGTGAGACGCCCGAGTCGGGCACGGTTTTCGTCGATCCCGACGTCGGAGCCGTCACCGGAGCCCGTTGCTGAACCGGAGACGGTTTCCGCGGCCCCCGCTGTGTCGGAGGCGGCCGGGACGGCGAGGCCCAGGTCTCGCGTCGACCGCGTCGCCGCCGTGCCGCAGCACGTCCCGCCGGCCCGCCGGTGGACGCCGAGGCCTGACGGATTCGTGGTGACCCGCCGCCCCGCGCTCGTTACGGGCGGCGAAGCACCACACCGGGATCGGGTGACCCGCCAGTTTGACCCTGGCGGCCCGCTTCCCGTAATCTTGACCGGTCGCTACCCGGCGATACCGCTCTGCTGCGCCCTATTCGGGCCTTACGGGCGCGTAAGGGGTAGCCGCCACACCAGACCAGTCGCGCAGCACTGAAAGCCTCACGGCAGCGGCGCGAGCACGTTCGAAGTAGCAAGGGGTAGCCGTCCGATGGCAACGTACGCGATCGTCAAGACCGGCGGAAAGCAGTACAAGGTCGCTGTTGGTGACCTCGTCAAGGTCGAGAAGATCGAGGGTGAGCCCGGCACCGCTGTCTCGCTTGCCCCGGTCCTCGTGGTCGATGGGTCCGAGCTGACCACCGACGCCGACAAGCTGGCGAAGATCTCCGTGACCGGTGAGGTCGTCGAGCACACCAAGGGCCCGAAGATCCGGATCCACAAGTTCAAGAACAAGACCGGCTACCACAAGCGCCAGGGTCACCGTCAGAAGCTGACGGTCCTCAAGGTCACCGGCATCAAGTAACTCGAACTTTCACCGATTCCTGGAGGGATTCGACATGGCACATAAGAAGGGTGCATCCAGCTCCCGTAACGGTCGCGATTCAAACGCACAGCGACTCGGCGTGAAGCGCTTCGGCGGCCAGTCCGTCAGCGCCGGCGAGATCCTCGTGCGTCAGCGCGGCACCCACTTCCACCCCGGCGTCAACGTCGGCCGTGGCGGTGACGACACCCTGTTCGCTCTCGCTGCGGGCGCCGTCGAGTTCGGCACCAAGCGCGGGCGCAAGACCGTGAACATCGTTCCGGTCGCGGCAGAGGCCTAGGTCTGCTGCCACCTACGGTTCGGGCTCGCATCGTCTCGATGCACTGACGAGTTCGATTCCGTTCCGATCTCCCAGTAGGGGCGGGCCAGGGTCTCACAACCCTGCCCGCCCCTACTGTTGTTTCAGCCACAGTGCGTCTTCTGCGTCACACTGTGAATCCAGAAGTAGCCCAGAAGTATTGACTGAGGAAGGATCCGGCAGTCATGTCCCGATTCATTGACCGCGTGGTGCTGCACGTCAGCGCCGGTAAGGGCGGCAATGGTTGCGCCTCTGTCCACCGCGAGAAGTTCAAGCCGCTCGGCGGCCCGGACGGCGGAAACGGTGGGCGCGGTGGGGACGTCGTGCTCGAGGTGGACGGCAACGTCCACACCCTCCTCGACTTCCACTTCCACCCGCGGGCCAAGGCGACCAACGGCACCCAGGGAATGGGCGGCAACCGGGAAGGCGCCAACGGCTCCGACCTGGTCCTGAAGGTGCCCGACGGCACCGTCGTCGTCGACAAGGACGGCGAGGTCCTGGCGGACCTCATCGGCATCGGCACCCGGTTCGTGGCGGCCCGCGGCGGCCGCGGCGGACTCGGGAACGCGTCGCTGGCGTCCAAGGCGCGCAAGGCCCCCGGCTTCGCGCTGCTCGGCGAGGAGGGCGAGGCGGGCGACCTGATCCTCGAACTCAAGTCCGTCGCCGACGTCGGGTCGGTCGGCTTCCCCTCCGCGGGCAAGTCGTCGCTCGTGTCGGTGCTGTCGGCCGCGAAGCCGAAGATCGGTGACTACCCGTTCACGACGCTGCAGCCCAACCTGGGCGTGGTGTCGAGCGGTGACACGACGTTCACCGTCGCCGACGTGCCGGGCCTCATCCCGGGCGCCAGCGAGGGCCGCGGCCTCGGCCTGGACTTCCTGCGCCACCTCGAGCGTTGCGCGGTACTCGCGCACGTCGTGGACTGCGCCACCCTCGAGCCGGGACGCGACCCGATCTCCGACGTCGACGCGCTCGAGGCGGAGTTGGCGGCCTACCAGCCCGCGCTCAAGGGCGACGCCGGGCTCGGCGACCTCGCGGACCGTCCGCGCATCGTGATCCTCAACAAAGCCGACGTCCCCGAGGCGGCCGAACTCGCCGAGATGGTGACGTCCGACTTCGAGGCGCGCGGCTGGCCGGTGTTCACGATCTCGGCGGTGAGCCGGGACGGACTGCGGCCCATGACCTTCGCGCTCGCCAAAATGGTCGCCGACTACCGCGAGGCGCATCCGCCGGCGGCGCCGAAGCGTCAGGTCATCCGTCCGATCGCGGAGAAGGAGACCGGCTTCAGCGTCATCGCCGATCCCGACACCCCGGGTGGCTTCATCGTGCGCGGCGTCCAGCCGGAGCGCTGGGTGCGGCAGACCGCGTTCGACAACGACGAGGCCGTCGGCTACCTCGCGGACCGACTCGCCCGTCTCGGCGTCGAGGACGCGCTGGTGAAGCAGGGTGCGGAGCCCGGCGCTTTCGTGACCATCGGCGACGTCGGATTCGAGTGGGAGCCGCAGACTGCTGCCGGTGTCGACATCGTCCGCACCGGTCGCGGCACGGATGCCCGCCTCGACCAGGACGAGCGCATCGGCGCGGCCGAGCGCAAGCATGCCCGCCGTGTCCGCCGCGGACTCGACAGCGGGGATCCCGAAGACAAGTGAGCGAGACCAGAGCGGCCATCGCGTCCGCGCGCAGCATCGTCGTCAAGATCGGATCCTCGGCGCTGACAAGCCTGATCGGCGGACTCGACGTCAGCCGGTTGAACCTGCTGGCCGACGCCCTCGAGGCGCGGATGCGGGCGGGGTCGGACGTCGTCGTGGTGTCGTCCGGCGCCGTCGGTGCGGGGCTCGCTCCGCTCGGATTGACCCATCGCCCAAGGGATCTCGCGACCAAGCAGGCGGCGGCGAGCGTCGGACAGTTGGCGTTGGCGCATGCGTGGGGGACGTCGTTCGCGCGGTACGGGCGCACCGTCGGTCAGGTGCTGCTCACTGCCGACGACATCGCCCGGCGCACCCAGCACCGCAACGCGCAGCGCACCCTCGACCGGCTGCGCGCCCTGCACGCGGTCGCGATCGTCAACGAGAACGACACCGTCGCGACGACGGAGCTGCGCTTCGGCGACGACGACCGGCTCGCCGCGCTCGTCTCGCACCTGGTGGGTGCGGACGCGCTGGTGCTGCTGTCGGATGTCGACGGGCTCTACGACGGTGATCCCCGAAAGGGCGGGGCCACACTGATTCCCGAGGTGAACAGCCCCGAGGACCTGGACGGTGTGGTTGCCGGGTCCGGGGGAGCGCTCGGCACCGGCGGCATGGCGTCCAAGCTGTCGGCGGCGCGGCTGGCGGCCGACTCGGGTGTACCGGTGTTGCTGGCCGCGGCGTCGGACGCGGCGACGGCGCTCACGACGGCCGACGCCGGCACCGTCTTCGCCGCACGGCCGCACCGGATGTCGGCGCGCAAGTTCTGGGTGCGGCATGCCGCGGACACGCAGGGCACGCTGCACCTCGACGCGGGCGCGGTGCGGGCGGTGGTGGAGCGGCGGCGGTCGCTGTTGCCGGCCGGAATCACCGCGGTGGCGGGCCGCTTCTACGGCGGTGACGTGATCTCGCTCGTCGGGCCGGACGAGCGTCCCGTGGCCCGCGGTGTCGTCGCGTACGACTCGACGGAGATCGAGGACATGCTCGGCCACTCGACGACGGAGCTGCCGGTGGACATGCAGCGCCCCGTCGTCCACGCGGACGACCTGGTTCCGCTGTAGTCGCTCAGGCGGGCAGGGCGGTGGCGAGTTGCTGCAGGAACTCGGAACTGCCCAGCTCGGCCTTGACGGCCGCGAACTCGTCGCCGCGGGTGGTGCCGCGGTTGACGATCACGATCGGCATCCCGTCCCGGGCGGCGCGGCGGACGAACCGCAGGCCGGACATCACGGTGAGCGAGGAGCCGACGACCAGCAGCGCGTCGGCGCCGGCGACCATCTCGAACGCCGCAGCGACCCGCGGCTTGGGGACGCTCTCGCCGAAGTAGACGATGTCGGGCTTGAGCATGCCCCGCACCGGTCGCAGTCGACCATCCGGAAGTGGTCGGTGCTTTCGACGACGGCGTCGGCGTCCGGCGCGATCTCGACGCCGGTGGCCGCCGCGACGGTGTCCGCGAACCCCGGGTTGGCGGCGTCGAGGCGCTCGGCGAGCGTCATCCGGGAGATGCGGTGCCCGCAGTCGAGGCAGCGCACCTGCGCGTAACTGCCGTGCAGGTCGATGACCTGATGGCTGCCGGCCTTGGTGTGCAGCAGATCGACGTTCTGGGTGATCACCCCGTGCACGACGCCTCCGCGTTCGAGCCGGGCCAGGGCGCGGTGCCCGGCGTTGGGGCGGGCCGCGTCCATGTACCGCCAGCCGAGGTGGTTCCGCGCCCAGTAGTGCCGGCGGAACGACACGTCGCCGACGAATTGCTGATAGGTCATCGGATTGCGGGGCGGTGAGTCGGGGCCGCGATAGTCGGGGATACCCGAGTCGGTGGAGATTCCGGCTCCGGTCAGCACGCACACGCGCCGACCGCCGAGCAGTTCGAGTATCCGGTCGATCACCTGATCCAGGGTAGGCGCGTGTCCGATCCGTTCAATCCGCGGTGTCGCACCGTGCCCGACACTGGACACCATGAGCACAGTGAATCCCATTCCCGACGGATACCGGACCCTCACGCCGTACCTGGCGGTCCCGGACGGCCCTGCGGCGCTCGACTTCTACGTTGCCGGTCTCGGTGCCGTTGTCGTCGACCGTATGGACGCGCCCGACGGCACTGTCATGCACGCCGAGATCCGGATCGGGGACTCGATGCTGCAACTGTCGAACGAGATGCCCGACTTCGGCCTCAAGGCACCCGAGCCCGGCTGGGTGCACTCCTCGCTCGTCGTCTACGTGGAGGACACGGACGCGTTCGTCGCGCGGGCGGTCGACGCCGGCGCGACGCTGGTGACACCGGTCGCGGACACCTTCTCCGGAGACCGGCACGGGGTGTTCCTCGATCCGTTCGGGCACCGGTGGGCCGTGTGCACCAAGATCGAGGACGTCCCGCCCGCCGAGGTGGCGCGACGTGCGCGTGAGCTGTTTTTCCCTGATCCCGTTTCCTGACGGCGCGCGGCGCGATCACCTCCGGCCGAGTTTGCTGGCAAAACGCACACGGTGACGGCGGGCACTCTCTATCGTGACCAAGTTGGACCTTCGTCCAGCTCTGGTGGCGGCGTTCCGTACGCCGACCGCGCTCCGGTCCCCGACGAGAGAGCTCTGCATGGTGCCCACAACCGCTTCCGGTCGGTCCGGCGCATCGACGCGCCAGGCCCACATCGTCCGCACGATCCTCGCCGTGTTGGTCATCGCGCCACTCGCGATCGGCGCCTTCTACATGTGGGCGCTGTGGAACCCGGGTGACACCGTCAACCGGCTACCCGTGGCGATCGTGAACTCCGACGCCGGGGCGGACGTCGACGGCTCGCGGATCGTGGCCGGTAACGACGTCGTCGCGGCGCTCGTCGACAGCGGCGACGTGGACTGGAAAGTGGTCACGCCCGAACAGGCCCGGCAGGGCGTCGACGACGGCACCTACTACTTCTCCGTGGTGATCCCGGAAACGTTCAGCGCCGACGTCGCCAGCGCCGCGAGCGGGAACGGCCGCAAGGCGCAGCTCGACGTCGTCTACAACGACTACAACAGCCTCGTCGCGACGCCGGTCGGCGAGAGCGTCGTCGCGCAGGTGCGCTCGGCAGTCTCGGAGTCCATCGGCGAGCAGTCCGTCGATCAGGTGCTCGTCGGGCTCGGCGACCTCGGTAAGGGCATGGGCGAGGCCGCCACCGGCGCCCAGCAGCTCTCGAACGGCACGAAGGACGCCCGAACCGGCACCGACCAGCTCTACGCGGGCAGCCAGGAGCTCTCGACCGGGCTCGGCGACGCCAACCGTGGCGGCAAGGAACTCGCGTCGGGTGCCGGCGAGCTGGCCACCGGGGCGGATCAGGCCGCGGCGGGCGCCGGCGAGCTGAACGCAGGATTGAAGCAGCTCGTCGGCGGCACCGACCAACTGGGGGACGGTGCCCGGCAGATCAGCGAGGTCGTCGACATGGTGACCGGCCCGGTGCTGGGCATCATCGGCGAGCAGGGCGACATCGCGGCCCAGCTCGTCCAGCTGCGGGACGGCGCGCGCGAACTCGCCCGGCAGCTCACCGACCCGACCGCCGACTACCGCGGCGGCCTGCTGGCCGCCAGTGCCGGCGCCGGCGAACTGAACACCGGCCTGGGGCAGCTGTCCCAGGGCGCGCACCAGCTGAGCGCGGGCGCGAACGAGCTGTCGTCCGGGCTCGGGCAGCTCGACACCGGCGGCATCCAGCTCCGCAACGGCCTGGGCGAACTCTCCACCGGCATGGGGCAGCTCGACTCCGGCAGCACCGAACTCGCGACCGGCCTGACCCAGGGCGCGGCGCAGGTTCCCCAGTTCACCGACGATCAGCGGACCAGCACCGCGGGTCTGTTGTCGGCGCCCGTCGCGGTCGACCAGAAGTACGACTACCCGGCGGCCGGCTTCGGTCCGGGTGCGGTACCCGCGCTCATGTCGGTGCTGCTGTTCCTTGTCGGCATCCTCATCTGGTTCGTCGTTCGTCCGCGTCGTGGTCGTCCCCAGCGCGTGCACGGCAGTGTCGTCCGGGACGGCCTGCGCCGCTACCGTCTTCCCGCGCTCGTGACGTTGGTCGCCGCGCTGGTGGCCTCGGCGGTCTCGCTCGTCGTCGCCGACGCCGACCCGCCGAGCGCCCTGGCGATGACCGCGGTCATGATCCTCGTCGGCGCCGCCGCAGTGGCCCTCGGCCGCCTGTTCACCGTCGTCTTCGGCCCCCTCAACGGCACCTTCCTGGCGTTGGGTGCGTTGATGATCCAGATCTTCGCCTTCGGCGCGGTGTACCCGATCGAACAGATGCCGGCTCCGCTGCAATGGCTGCACGCCCTGATGCCGCTGACGTGGGCGCGCAACGCGCTGCGGATGGTCCTCGTCGGCTACTACGGGCCGCGGTTCTGGACCGCGGTCGCCGCGCTCGTCGGGTTGGTCGTCGTCGCCGTCGCGTTCACCATCTGGTGGCGGCGCCGGCAGGAACCGGTCGTGGAAGACGTTCCCCGATGGACGATCCGACCATCGAGATGCAGCGGATCGGGTGATCCCCGCCTCTGCCGGAACCTAGGAGGAGGCGGCAGGCTGGGCGTCGTCGACGGTGATGAGCGGGTACACCCCGTTCTCGTCGTGGACCTCGCGGCCGGTCACCGGGGACTGAACACGCACAGCATGCGCATCTCGGTGACCGGTTCCACGCGGTGCCGCTCGTGCCCGTTCAGCAGGTACATCGTGCCCGGCCGCAACTGGTACACCTCGCCGCTGTCGAGGTCGGTGAGGATGCCGTCGCCCTCGACGAGCCACACCGCCTCGATGTGGTTCGCGTAGTGGAACTCGTTGACCGACCCGGCGCGGATCGTGGTCTCGTGGAACGAGAACCCGACCCCGTCACCGGCGAGGACGATGCGCTTGCTGCGCCAGTTGCCGTCCTCGCTGGTGATGTCGCGGTCGGTGTCGGTGATCTCGTCGGTGGTGCGAACGATCATGCGTGTCTCCTCGGATCGGGGGTGCGGACGGCCGAGCGTCAGGCGAAGACCTTGGCGGTCGCCTCGGCGAGGATGCTCAGGCCGTGGTCGAGTTCGGCGTCGGTGATGGTCAGCGGCGGAAGCAGTTTGACGACTTCGTCGGAGGGGCCCGCCGTCTCGGCGAGCAGCCCCTCGTCGAACGCGAGCCCGCACACCTTCACCGCCATGCCGGGATCGTCGAACACCAGGCCCTGCACCATGCCCCGGCCGCGGGTACCGACGCCCTCGAACGTGTCGGCGAGGTTGGAGAAGATCTCGTTGATCCGCTCGCCCTTCGCGAGCGTGGATCGGTGGAGGGCGTCGTCGGACCAGTAATGGTCGAGGGCCGCCGTCGCCGTCACGAAGGCCGGATTGTTGCCGCGGAACGTGCCGTTGTGCTCGCCCGGCGCCCACAGGTCGAGCTCCGGCTTGAACAGCGTCAGCGCCATCGGCAGGCCGTAGCCGCCGATCGACTTCGACAGGGTCACGATGTCGGGGGTGATGCCGGCGACCTCGAACGAGAAGAACGGACCGGTGCGGCCGCAGCCCATCTGGACGTCGTCGACGATCAGCAGGATGCCGTGACGGGTGCACAGTTCGGACAGGGCACGCAACCATTCCGGCCGCGCCACGTTGACCCCGCCCTCGCCCTGCACGGTCTCCACGATGACGGCTGCGGGCCGGTTGAGGCCGCTGCCGGAGTCGGCGAGCACGCGCTCGAACCACTGGAAGTCGTCGGTGGCGCCCCCGAAGTAGTTGTCGAACGGCATGGGGGTGGCGTGCACGAGTGGCACACCGGCCCCGGCGCGCTTGAGCGAGTTGCCGGTCACCGACAGCGCACCCAGCGTCATGCCGTGAAATGCGTTGGTGAAGTTGATGATCGATTCCCGACCCGTCGCCTTGCGTGCGAGTTTGAGGGCGGCCTCGACGGCGTTGGTGCCCGTCGGTCCGGGGAACTGCACCTTGTAGTCGAGCCCGCGCGGTTCGAGGACGGTGCGCTGGAAACTCTGCAAGAACTCGCGTTTGGCGACGGTCGACATGTCCAGGCCGTGGGTGATGCCGTCGCCGGCGAGGTAGTCGATGAGCGCGCTCTTCATCACCGGGTTGTTGTGCCCGTAGTTGAGGGCGCCGGCGCCGGCGAAGAAGTCCAGGTACTCGCGGCCGGACTCGTCCCGCATCCAGGCGCCCGAGGCCGACTCGAAGACGGTCGGCCAGTTTCGGCAGTAACTGCGGACCCCGGATTCGAGGGACTCGAAGATGCTGGTCTCGACAGTGGTCATGGTGGTCCTTCCTCAGGAAGCGTGCAGCGGCGAGATCGTGTAGAGGTCCTCGGCCGCATGCCCGTCAGGAAAGTCGTTCGGAGCGAACAGTGTTCGACTCGTGATGGTGGATCCCCGCCGTCCCGCCACCGAGGTGAACAGGGCGATGGACGCGGTGTTGTCCGGGCTGATCGTGGTTTCGAGATTCCAAACGCCTTGTAGCGCAAGTCGGTCGAGGAGATCGTTCAGCATTCGCCCGGCCAGTCCCTGGCCTCGCTGCTCGGTGTCGACCGCAACCTGCCACACGAACAGCGTGTTCGGGGCATCGGGGCGGACGTATCCGGTCACGAATCCGACGACCTGGTCGTCGACGGTCGCGACGATCGAGGTGTCCTGAAAATCTCTGCACCACAGCAGATATGAGTAGCTCGAATTGAGGTCGAGCACCTGTGAATCCTTGGTGATCTCCCAGAGCCGGACTCCGTCTGAGACCTGGGGCTTACGTAACTCCACCGCGTCCGGCACGGTGGTCGGGGTAACTCTCGATTGTATTGGCGTCATCGTTGTTGCCGTTCTTCGTGACTCGAACGTAACAACCGCGACGCCCGATTTCACGGATCGGTGAAAATCGGGCGAGACGAGACCCTGCAGCCGCGCAGGTGAGACGGTGAATGTGAGGCTGGTCACATCGTGTATCACTTGGGTGTGGCGAGAGCGAAGGGGAGGACAGAGGGTGCCCCTGCCCGCCGCACCGTCCGGGCCGCCATCGTCAGCGTCCACCCCGTGTCGGTGACCGCGTCGAGCAGCAGCACCGGACGGTCGATCCCGGACAGATCCGGGGCCTCCCACGCATCCGCCAGGCCCGCGACGCGGTACGCGGAGTTCGCGGCCGAGACGGGGGATGGCCGGGGCGCTCGTGGAGCACGCCCAGGTCGGACAGTCGCCCCACCTGTGCGAGTCGACCCGTCAGCGAACGCATCAGGAGCGGATGGGTGGGCGATTCCACGCACATCACCGCACCCGGTCGTTCGGTCCAGTCCCACGCCGCGAGCACCTTGATGCAGGCGTCGACGATCGCGTCCGGGACGGTGGCGTCGGGGCCGTCGAGTAGTGTCCTGAGGCGCTGTCCCAGCCCAGATCCGACAGTCGACCCAGCACGCGTCCGGGCTCCGCGCCGTCGGTGATCTTGCCGGACAGGCTGATTCCGAGCTTCGCCATGCCCGTCGGCCACTGCTTGCGCGGCGGCAGGTCGATGCCGGGGCGCTCGAGTCGCTGACGGGTGTCGGCGAGCGTCTCGGCGGCGACGTCGGCGCTGTACTTCGGGCCGGCGCAGTTGTCGCAGCGTCCGCAGCGGCTGTCGCCACCCAGCCCGGGATCGTCGAGTTGGCGGCGCAGGAACGTCATTCGGCACTCGTCGGTGCGCTCGTATTCGAGCATCGCCTGCTGTTCCGCCTCGCGCGCATCCGCGAGCCGGCCGTAGCGGTCGGCGTCGTACGTCCACGGCTGTCCGGTCGCGACCCAGCCGCCGCGGACGCGCCGGACGGCGCCGTCCACGTCGAGCACCTTCAGTACGAGTTCGAGGCGAGTGCGGTTCAGCTCGACCAGCGGTTCGAGCGCCATCGTCGACTGGGGACGCTCGGTGTCGAGGACGTCGATGACCTTGCGGACGATGTGTTCGCGCGGGAACGACACCGATGCGAAGTAGCTCCAGATCTGCTGGTCCTCGTGACCGGGGAGGAGTACCACCTCGGCGCTGTCGGTGGAGCGTCCGGCGCGGCCGACCTGCTGGTAGTACGAGATGGGCGATGACGGTGCGCCCAGGTGCACGACGAATCCGAGGTCGGGCTTGTCGAAGCCCATGCCGAGCGCGGAGGTCGCGACCAGCGCCTTGACCCGGTTGTTCAGCAGGTCGTTCTCGAGGACCTCGCGTTCGGCGGCGTCGGTCTGTCCGGTGTAGGCGGCCACCTGGTGTCCGCGGTCGGCGAGCAGGCTCGCCAGGTCGCGTGCCGCGGAGACGGTGAGCGTGTAGATGATGCCCGAGCCCGGGAGCTCGTCGAGGTGCTCGGCGAGCCACGCCGCGCGCTGCGTCGCCTCGGGGATCCGCACGACCGACATGCTCAGCGAGTCGCGCTCGAGGGTGCCGCGCAGCACGAGCGTCTCGGCGCCACCCACGCCGAGTTGGGTGGCGACGTCGGAGACGACACGGTCGTTGGCGGTCGCGGTGGTCGCCAGCACCGGGATGCCGTCGCCGAGGTCCTCGACGAGGGTGCGGATCCTGCGGTAGTCGGGGCGGAAGTCGTGCCCCAGTCGGAGACGCAGTGGGCCTCGTCCACCACGACGAGGCCGGCGTCGGCGGCGAGGGACGGCAGCACCTGATCGCGGAAGTCCGGGTTGTTGAGCCGTTCGGGGCTCACCAGCAGCACGTCCAGTTCGCGAGCGGCAACGCGCTGGTGGATCTCGTCCCACTCGGTCACGTTCCCGAGTTGATGGTCGCCGCGCGGACGCCCGCCCGCTCGGCGGAGGCCACCTGGTTGCGCATCAGCGCCAACAGCGGCGACACGATCACGGTGGGCCCGTGCCCGTGCGCCCGCAGCAGCTTGGCCGCGATGAAGTACACCGCGGACTTGCCCAGCCGGTGCGCTGCACGACCAGCGCCCGCCGCCGTCCGACGACCAGCGCCTCGATCGCCGTCCACTGGTCCTCACGCAGCCGGGCGTCCGGCCCCGCGAGTTCCCTGAGCAACCGTTCGGCCTCGTCACGGAGATCTGCTGTGGTCGCGGTCGTCATGGAGTCCATCGTGCCCGAGGGGGCCGACAGGTCGGGCGGCGGTGGTCGGAGTCAGTCGGCGGAACGGGCCATGTGCAGGATCGGGAACGGCCGCCCGTCGGCGTCGGTGGCCGAGCGGCCCAGTACGACGAACGCGTGCCGCTCGTAGAACCCGACGGCCTGCGGATTCTGCTCGTTGACGTCGAGGCACAGATCCGGATGGTCGGCGACCGCTCGGCGCAGCAGCGCCGATCCGACGCCGTGACCCCGGTGCTCGGCGCAGACGAAGAGCATCTCGAGCGAGTTGCCGACGAGCCCCGAGAATCCCGCCGGGGAGCCGTCGACGTCCGCCACGGTCAGGTCGACGGCGGGCAGATCGTCGCCGAGCATCCGTGACTCGTAGAAGCGGATGTCCTCGGCGGTGAGGAAGTCGTGCGTGGCGTCGACCGCGCTGCGCCAGATACGGACGAGCGCCGGCCACTCCTCGGTGCCGTGGCACGGACGCAGGACCGGGTCCTTCGATGAGCTCATGTCGTGGACCGTACGGATGGTGCCGAGGGGAGCCAACCGGTTTTCGGCGTCAGCGGTGCGCTGCCAGCAGGGCGTCGATCTCGCTGCGAGTCGGCGAGGCCGCACTGGCGCCGGGTCGGGTCGCGGTGAGCGCGCCGGCCGCGCACGCGAAGGCCAGCGCCTCGCGGGGGCCACGACTCCACGCGGACGCCAGCGCTCCCGCGAAGGCGTCGCCCGCCCGGTGGTGTCGACCGCGTCGACGGTGGGGAGTCGACCCGGACCCGCTCGCCGTGCGGGCCCCGGTAGCGGGCGCCGGCCGCACCCAGCGTCGTCACGACGTGCGGCACTGCGGCGAGGGTGTCCTCGCCGAGTTGCCGTTCCTCGGTCTCGTTGACGATCAGGACGTCGACGGACTCGAGTAGTTCCGGTGGAAGGGTCTGTGCCGGTGACGGATTGAGCATGACAGCGGTATCCGACGTCGCGGCGTGCCGGGCGGCGGCCGTCACCGTCTCGATCGGAATCTCCAACTGGCACAACAGGACGTCGGCGTTCGCGACGGCACCGAGTTCGTCGGCGGTCAGGTCGGTGACGCGGCCGTTGGCGCCCGGCACCACGATGATCGAGTTCTGGCCGTCGCCGTCGACCGTGATCATGGCGATGCCGCTGGGGCCGGACACCTCACGCAGGCTCTCGGCGTCGACCTCCGAGTCCACCAGCGCCTCGCGCAGGTCCAGGGCGAAGGTGTCGTCGCCGACGGCGCCGACGAACACGACGTCCGCGCCGGCCTTCGCCGCCGCGATCGCCTGGTTCGCCCCCTTGCCCCGGGCGTCGTGCCGAACGACGTCCCGAGGATCGTCTCGCCGGGTTCCGGCAGGCGAGGCGTGGACGCCACCAGGTCCATGTTGATACTGCCGACCACGGCCACACTGTTCTCCGCCATGCGCCGAGGGTAGTCGCTGTGACCGAATGTCACAGTGGGTCAGTCTGACTGGACGTGTGTGACAATCGGTCGGCCGGCGTCCGCACGGTCAGTACCGCGACGACGCCCGCCCGAGCAGTGTGTAGTAGCCGACGGCCACCAGTGCGCCGAACACCGCGCCCACCGCGAGGGCGATCCGGCCCGCGTCGGTGAAGAAGAGCAGCACGACGACCAACGCCAGGAACGCGAGCGCGATCCAGTTCGTGTACGGCGCGCCGGGCAGCCGGTAGTCGGACGCCGGCAGCGCCCCGCTGTTCACGAAGCGGCGGTAACGCAGGTGGCAGAGCAGGATGACGCCCCACACGAAGACGATGCCGATCGTCGACACCGAGGTGATGTAGACGAAGGCGCGGTCCGGCGACACCACGTTGACGATCACGCCGATGACCATCGCCGCGGCCGACATCGTGATGCCCGCGTACGGAACGTGGCGGCTGCTCAGTTTGCCGAGCGCGGCCGGGGCCTGACGGCGCAGCGACAGGCTGCGCAGCATCCGGCCCGTCGAATAGATGCCCGAGTTGCACGACGACAGTGCCGCGGTGAGCAGCACGAAGTTCATGATGCCGGCGGCGGCGGGGATGCCGATCTGTTCGAGCACCTCGACGAAGGGGCTCTTGCCGGCGTGGAAGTCCTGCCAGCTCGCGACCGAGAGGATCACGAGCAGCGAGCCGATGTAGAACAGCCCGATGCGGAACGGCAGGGTGTTGATCGCCTTGCGGAGCGTCTGCTTGGGTCCTTGGCCTCGCCGGCGGTGACGCCGACCAGTTCGACGCCCACGTACGCGAACATCACCACCTGCAGGCTCATCAGGGCGCTGCCGAATCCGTTGGGGAACACGCCGCCGTCGGCCCACAGGTTCGTCACGGTCGGATTCGTGGCGTGACCGAAGCCGAGCGTGAGGACGCCGATGCCGATGAGGACCATCCCCAGGATCGCGGTGATCTTGATCGTGGAGAACCAGAACTCGGCCTCACCGAACAGCTTCACGGAGATGAGGTTCGCGGTGAAGAGAACCAACAACACGACGAGCGCGGTCAGCCACGCCGGCACGCTCGGCCACCAGTACTCGATGTACTTGCCGGCCACCGTGATCTCCGCCATGCACGTGGCAGCCCACACCGCCCAGTACGCCCAGCCGGTGGCGAAGCCGAAGAACCGTCCCAGGAACTCCTCGGCGTACTCGGCGAAACTGCCGGAGATCGGTCGGTATGTCAGCAGTTCTCCGAGCGCCCGCATGATGACGAAGATCACCAGGCCGGCCGCCAGATAGGCGAGGATCAGTGACGGCCCCGCCTCCTCGATGGCTCCGCCGGAGCCGTAGAACAGGCCGGTGCCGATTGCACCGCCGAGCGCGATCATCTGCACGGTGCGGGCGTTGAGTCCGCGACTGTATCCCTCGGAAGGGGCTTGGTTGATCGTCTCGTGTTGTGCCACTGACATTTCCTTAGGGGCCGACGGCGCGTGGGCAGAACGATTATGCGCCGGGCCGGTCGCTAATCTGTAGGTATGACCGCCGCGACGCACTCCACACCGGCCGCCAGCGACTCCGGGGACACCCGCCAGGAGGTGCATGACGCGGCCCGTCGCGCGCGCGTGGCGTCGCGTGTCCTGGCACTGCTGACGACCGCGCAGAAGGACGCCGCGCTGCACGCCGCGGCCGACGCGGTGCTCGCCGCCACCGATGCGATCCTCGCGGCGAACGCCGAGGACATCGAGGCCGCGCGCGCCACCGGTACCGAGGAGTCCCTGCTCGATCGCCTCCGGCTGACGGCCGCTCGGGTCGACGGCATCGCCTCCGGTCTGCGTCAGGTGGCCGGTTTGGCCGACCCGGTCGGCGAGATCGTCCGCGGCTCGATGCTGCCCAACGGCCTCGAGATCCGTCAGGTCCAGGTCCCGCTTGGCGTCGTCGGCATGGTGTACGAGGCGCGCCCGAACGTCACGGTCGACGCGTTCGGCCTCGCCCTCAAGTCCGGCAACGCGGCCCTGCTGCGTGGATCGTCGTCGGCCGCTCGCTCCAACGCCGCGCTGGTGAAGGTGCTCCGCGCCTCGCTGGCCGAGCAGAGGCTGCCGGAGGACGCCGTCCAGTTGCTGCCCAGTGCGGACCGCTCCAGCGTCACCCACCTGATCCAGGCCCGCGGCCTGGTCGACGTCGTCATCCCGCGCGGTGGCGCCGGCCTCATCAACGCCGTGGTCCGGGACGCGACGGTGCCGACCATCGAGACGGGTGTCGGCAACTGCCACGTCTACGTGCACGCGGCCGCGGACCTCGAGATGGCCGAGAAGATCGTCATCAACGCCAAGACCCGCCGCCCCAGCGTGTGCAACACCGCCGAGACGCTCCTCGTCGACGCTGCGATCGCCGAGACGGCCGTCCCGAAGCTCCTCGCGGCGCTGCAGATGCACAGCGTCACCGTCCACGGCGACCTCCCGGCCTGGTCCCGGCCACCGAGGACGACTGGTCGGAGGAGTACCTCACTCTCGACATCGCACTCAAGGTGGTCGACGGAATCGATGCGGCCGTCGAACACATAGACCGCTACGGCACCGGCCACACCGAGGCGATCGTGACGTCCGATCTGTCCGCTGCGCGCGAGTTCACCGCGCGGGTCGATGCGGCCGCGGTTATGGTCAACGCCTCGACTGCGTTCACCGACGGTGAGCAGTTCGGGTTCGGTGCGGAGATCGGGATCTCCACGCAGAAGCTGCACGCCCGCGGTCCGATGGGCCTGGGCGAGCTCACCTCGACCAAGTGGACTGTCTGGGGAGACGGTCATACCCGACCGGCCTAGACGGCCCGAAAGGAGCGAGTGTGGACCGGGCCCTGCCGACTGCACCGCCGTTGTTCGCGAGCGTCGACGACGTCGTCGACCGCCTTGCCGAGACCGGCTACCTTTCCGACAAGGCGACCGCCACCGCGGTGTTCCTCGCCGACCGCCTGGGTAAGCCGCTGCTCATCGAGGGTCCCGCCGGCGTCGGCAAGACCGAGCTGGCGCGGGCCGTCGCGCAGACGTCGGACGCCGAGCTGGTGCGGCTGCAGTGCTACGAGGGCGTCGACGAGTCCCGCGCGCTGTACGAGTGGAACCACGCCAAGCAGATCCTCCGGATCCAGGCCGGAAGTGACCACAGCTGGGACGCGACCAAGCAGGACGTGTTCTCGGAGGAGTTTCTGCTGTCGCGTCCGCTGCTGACCGCGATCCGCCGCGAGGACCCGACGGTGCTGCTGGTCGACGAGGTCGACAAGGCCGACGTCGAGATCGAGGGCCTGCTACTCGAGGTGCTCAGCGACTTCGCGGTGACGATTCCCGAGCTGGGCACCATCACCGCCACCCGCAAGCCGTTCGCGGTGCTCACCTCGAACGCGACGCGCGAGCTGTCGGAGGCGCTCAAGCGGCGCTGCCTGTTCCTGCACCTGGATTTCCCGGACGCCGAGCTCGAGCGCCGAATCTTGGCGAGCCGGGTCCCGGAGCTGCCCGAGGCGGTCGCCGAGCAGCTCGTCCGGACCGTGAACGTGTTGCGCGCGATGCAGCTCAAGAAGGTGCCGTCGGTGTCGGAGACGATCGACTGGGGTCGCACGCTCCTTGCCCTGGGACTCGACACGCTCGACGACGCCGCGGTCCGCGCCACGATGGGTGTGGTGCTCAAGCATCGGGCCGATCAGCAGCGCGCCGCCGCCGAGCTGCGCCTCAACTGAGAGGACCGAGCCGATGGTCACCTCGCCCGCGCAACGTCGTGGTGGTCCGCCCGCGCCGCACGGTCTGCCCGGGCATCTCGTCGACTTCGTCGAGGCGCTGCGTCGTCGCGGCATCTCGGTCGGACCGTCCGAGACGGTCGATGCCGGTCAGGTGATGTCCGTCCTCGACCTGCTCGACCGGGAGGCGCTGCGCGAGGGGCTGGCGTGCGCGTTGCTGCGGCGCCCCACCCACCGACCGACGTTCGACGCGCTGTTCGACCTGTGGTTCCCCGCGGGCATCGGCATCCGTGGCGGTGATGGCGACGGCGACCCCGTGCTGCCGCGCACTCCCGACGGCGAGATCGACCTCGAGGCGCTGCAGGAGCTGCTCGCCGAGTTGCTCTCCGACGACTCGCCGGAGGCGCTCGAGCAGCTCGAGGCGATCGTCGCGCAGATGGTCGAGGAGATCGGCCGGTACGACTCTGCCAACGGGCCGTCGTTCTCGGCGTATCAGGCGCTGCGCAACGTGGCACCGGACACGCTGCTCGAGAAGATCCTCTCCGGGCTACTCGGCAATCAGCGGCGCGACGACAAGCCCGGGGGCGACTACGCGTCCGAGGTCGCCAAGCGCGCAGCGGTGCAGCGGATCGCGGACTTCCGCAAGATGGTCGAGTCCGAGACGCGGCGTCGGTCGGCGGAGCAGGTCGGCAAGGAACGCGTCGCGAGCTACGGCGTGCCGAGGCTGGCCGAGGAGGTGGACTTCCTGCGGGCGTCCGACTCCGAACTCGTGGCCCTGCGCAAGAGCGTGACGCCGCTGGCGCGGCTGCTCGCGAGCCGGTTGGCGGTGCGGCGCAGCCGGGCCCGTGCGGGTGCGATCGACCTGCGCCGCACCCTGCGCAAGTCCATGTCCACGGGCGGGGTGCCGATCGATCTGGTGCAGCGCAAGCCACGGCCGGCGCGCCCCGAGCTGGTCCTGCTGTGCGACGTCTCCGGCTCGGTGGCCGGGTTCTCGCACTTCACGCTGCTGCTGGTACATGCCCTGCGTGAACAGTTCTCGCGGGTGCGGGTCTTCGCGTTCATCGACACCACCGACGAGGTGACCCGCTTCTTCGACACCGGATCGGACCTCGGGGTGGCGATGTCCCGGATGATCCGGGAGGCCGAGCTGATCACCTACGACGGGCACTCGGACTACGGCCACGCGCTGGGGGTGTTCGCCGAACGGTACGCACACAGCATCACCAGCCGCAGCTCGCTGCTCGTGCTTGGCGACGGGCGCAACAACTACCGCGACCCGGGGTTGCCGGCGCTCGAGCATCTGGTGTCGGTGGCCAAGCACGCGCACTGGCTCAACCCCGAGCCTCGTGGGCAGTGGGGCACCGGGGACTCGGCGGCGCTGGTCTACAACGAGGTCATCGACATGCACGAGTGCCGATCCGCCCAGCAACTCGCCGCGGTCGTCGCCGGTTTGCTGCCTGTGTGAATCGGCGCCCCGGGGCAGCCCGTAAGCTGGACTCTCGTGCAGCAGCCGACAGCGATCACCCCTCGGCGCCGCCTCGGCGTCATGGGTGGCACCTTCGATCCGATCCACCACGGTCACCTCGTGGCCGCCAGGTGAGGTCGCCGATCGATTCGCTCTCGACGAGGTGATCTTCGTCCCCACGGGACAGCCGTGGCAGAAGGACGATCGTCAGGTCAGCCCCGCCGAGGACCGCTACCTGATGACGGTCATCGCGACGGCGTCGAATCCGCGGTTCTCGGTGAGCCGCGTCGACATCGACCGCGGCAAGGTCACCTACACGGTGGACACGCTGCGGGATCTGCGGGCGCAGCATCCGGACGCGGAGCTGTACTTCATCACGGGCGCCGACGCGCTCGAGAGCGTCCTGTCGTGGCAGGACTGGGAGGAACTGTTCGCGCTCGCCAAGTTCGTCGGCGTCTCGCGACCGGGCTACGAGCTGCACACCGAGCACCTCTCGTCGCACCTCGAACGGCTGCCGCGCGACGCGGTGACGTTGATCGAGATCCCCGCGCTGGCGATCTCGTCCACCGAGTGCCGGCTGCGGGCGAGCGAGCACCGGCCCGTCTGGTATCTGGTGCCGGACGGGGTGGTGCAGTACATCAGCAAGCGGAACCTGTACCGGCCGCAGGGGCGGAGCGGCTGGACGGTGCGGTCACGATGTCGGAGCCGGTCCCGGCGCGACAGTCGCCCGCGGAACCTTCACAATCTTCAGTACAAGCAGAACCGGGAGAACACTGAGTGAGCGCATCGAACGAGGCCATCGGCATGGCACGCATCGCCGCATTGGCGGCCGACGAGAAGTTGGCCTCCGACGTGGTGGTGCTGGACGTCTCGGAGCAGCTCGTGATCACGGACTGCTTCGTCATCGCGTCCGCGCCCAACGAGCGTCAGGTCAACGCGATCGTCGAGAACATCGAGGACAAGCTGCGCGAGGCCGGGCACAAGCCGGTGCGCCGCGAGGGCACCCGCGAGGGCCGCTGGGCGCTGCTCGACTACGTCGACATCGTCATCCACGTCCAGCACACCGACGAGCGCAACTTCTACGCGCTGGACCGGCTGTGGAAGGAGCTGCCCGAGATCCCGGTGGAGGGCATCGAGCCCCGGCAGCTGCCGGTCGACTCGGACCCGGTCGACGACGCGGGGGAGCCGGAGCTGTGACGGCGGCCGCGGGCCTGCCCGCGGTCAGGCGTCTGATTCTGCTGCGGCACGGTCAGACCGAGTACAACGCGTCGGACCGGATGCAGGGTCAGCTCGACACCGACCTGTCCGATCTGGGGCGTACCCAGGCGAAGACCGTCGCACAGGCGCTCGCCGACAAGCGTCCGTTCGCGATCGTGTCGTCCGATCTGCGCCGCGCGCACGACACCGCGCTCGCGCTCGGCGACCACGTCGGGCTGTCGGTGGAGACCGACAGCCGGCTCCGCGAGACGCACCTCGGGGAGTGGCAGGGGCTCACCCACAGCGACGTCGACGCCATCTCGCCCGGAGCCCGGGCGCGGTGGCGCACCGACGCCGAATGGGCGCCGCCGGCCGGGGAGAGCCGCATCGACGTGGCCGAGCGCAGCCTGCCGGTGGTGCACGAACTGCTCGCGCGGCACGAGAACTGGGGATCGGATCCGCTGGTGCTCGTCGCGCACGGCGGTCTCATCGCCGCGCTCACGGCGCGACTGCTCGACCTGCCGGTGGATCGGTGGCCGGTGCTCGGAGGACTCGGGAACACCAGCTGGGTGCAGCTCAGCGGACATGGGGAGGGAACAGAAGCGGTATGGCGATTGGATGTGTGGAACGCGTCGTCGAGCGTGGCCAGTGACGTCCTCTGACGGCGATGCCGTCGATGTGACCGACGGCTCGGCCGTCGAGACGGCCCCGGATGCCGCTCAGCCGGTCCTGTTGGTGGTCGCGGATTCGCTCGCGTACTACGGGCCCAAGGGCGGCCTGCCCGCGGACCATCCGCGGATCTGGCCGACCCTCGTGGCGAAGGAACTGGGGTGGCGCGTCGAACTCGTCGCGCGGATCGGCTGGACCAGCCGGGACGCGTGGTGGGCGATCACGCAGGACCCGCGGGTGTGGGCGGCGGTGCCGCAGGCCGGTGCCGTGGTGTTCGCGGTCGGCGGCATGGATTCGCTGCCGTCCCCGCTGCCGACGGCGCTGCGCGAGCAGCTGCGCTACATCCGCCCGCCGGCGCTGCGGCGCGTCGTGCGCTCCGGCTACCAGTGGCTGCAGCCGCGGCTGTCGAAGCTCGGCCGTCCGGTGGCGCTGCCGCCGAAGCTGTCGGTCGAGTACCTCGAGAGCTGCCGCGACGCGCTCGCCGCGATCCGGCCGGACCTGCCGGTGATCGGCACGTATCCCTCGGTGCACCGCTGCGACGCGTACGGGCGGGTCCACACCGGGCGTGCCCCGGCGGTCCGCGCGCTCGAGGCATGGTCGGCCGAGAAGGGTGTTCCGATGGTCGATCTGGCGGCCGCGGTCCGCGAGAACGTCTTCTCCGATCGCGCCAATCCGGACGGCATCCACTGGGGCTGGGATGCCCACGAGGAAGTCGCGGCGGCCATGATCGACGCGATCAAGAACGTCCGTCGCACTGCAGACCCCGCCGAGAGCGAAATAGGGTAGGGGCGTGCCTGTCGTCGTCGTCACCGACTCCTCGGCCTGCCTGTCTCCCGAACTGGTCGACAGGCTCGGCATCCGCGTCGTGCCTCTGCACGTGCTCCACGACGGGCACGACTATCGAGACGGCGTCGACAACGTCCCGGACGGCCTGGCCGGTGTGACCACCTCGGGGGCGTCGCCGGGCGAACTCGGGGACGTGTACGCGGCCGCGCTGGCCGACAGCGGCGGGGACGGTGTCGTCGCAGTGCACATCTCCCGGCAGCTGTCGGGCACGTGGGAGGCCGGTCGGCAGGCCGCGGAGGCGCTGGGCGAGCAGGTCCGCGTGGTGGACTCCGCGTCGGCGGGCATGGGGCTCGGGTTCCCGGCGCTCGCCGCGGCGCGGGTCGCCCGCGCCGGGCGCAGTCTGGAGGCCGTGTACCAGAAGGCGGTCGAGGTGGCCGCGCGCGGTCGCACGCTGATCGTCGTCGACCGCCTGGACCATCTGCGGCGCGGCGGACGGATCGGCACGGCGGCCGCCCTGCTCGGCACCGCGCTGGCGATGAAGCCGGTGCTGCACCTCGTCGACGGCAAACTGGTGCTGCGCGAGAAGACGCGTACGTCGACGAAGGCGCTGGGCAAGTTGGTCGACGCGGCGGTCGAGTACGCCGGCTCGGAACCCGCCGCTGTCGCGGTACATCATTCGTCCGCGCCGCAGCGCGCGGAAGAGGTTGCGGCGCAACTGAAAGAACGCGTCCCCGCGATGACCGAACTGGTCGTCACCGAGATCGGAAGCGTGCTCGGCGCACGCGTCGGCGCGGGCGCCGTCGGTGTCGTCGTGTGCCCGGGCGGCGCCGACGCGGACGATCCGTCCGGCGATTCATCCACAGCCCACGGCTGATCCACAGACGTCTTTCCGGACGCGCGTGCAGGCGGTCCGTCGTCGTCGGCGGCGTCTACGGTCGGCGCCATGGGTACCGATCTGGATCGAGCGAGGGTGCGCAGCAGGCTCGCGGCGGCGTCCACCGTGCCGACGCCGATGCGCCCGGACAGCGCGGCCGACGCAGTCGACGATGACGACGCTCCGACGTGGGCGCCGGGATGGCTGTCCGATCAGGACGAGTTGCCGGGCGAGCTGGACGGCCTGCGGGATTCGTCGCGGTGGAGGGGGACGCGGCTGAACCTCGGACGGCGTGGGGCGCTCGCCCTGGTCGTCGTGGGTGTGGTCGCCGCCGGAATTGCCGCGGTGTCGGTGTGGCGCGATCGTCCGACGGCCCAGGCGGTTCCGCCGCTGCCGGTCGTGGAGGTCCGGGAGCCGGACGCCGGTGTCGTGGCCCCGGCCGCGCCCAGCCCACTCAGCCGGCACCGCCCACACCCGACGCCCAACTGGTGGTGAGCGTGGTCGGGCTCGTCAACCAGGCCGGGCTGGTGCGCCTGCCACCCGGCTCCCGCATCGCCGACGCGCTCGCGGCCGCGGGAGGTCCGCGGCCCGGTGCGGATGTGCTCGGGCTCAACATGGCCGAGAAGATCGACGACGGTGACCAGATCCTCGTCGGGGTGGCGCCGCCCGACGGCGGTCCCACCACCGTCGGCAGCGCCCGGGTGGGTCCCGGTACGGCGGCATCGGCCGGAGGTGCGGGCGCCCCGGCGAAGGCGGCCGGGAAGGTGAACCTGAACACGGCCGCCGAGGCGGACCTGGACGCGCTGCCCGGCGTCGGGCCGGTCACCGCGGCGGCCATCGTGGCGTGGCGGCAGACCAACGGTAAGTTCACCGACGTCGAGCAGTTGGGCGAGGTGAACGGCATCGGACCCGCCCGGCTCGCGAAGCTGCGCGAGCTGGTGACGTTGTGACGCAATGAGTTCGCCCACGTCGGACCGGGTGCGTCCGCTCGATCTGCGCCTCGTGCCGTCGGCGGCGACGTGTTGGGCGGCGACGATCGTGGGGATGCTCGCCGGTTGGCGTACCGCCGCAGTCCTCGGGATCGCGCTGGCCGGCGTGGGCACGCTGTCCGCGGTCGCCGTGGTGTGGGTTCGCCGTCGAGGTGCGCCGCCGATCGTCGTCGGCGTCGGTGTGGCGGCTCTCGCGGCCGCCCTGCTCGGGGCGGGATTCGCCGCGGCGATTGCGGTGCGTGCCCATGCGGTTGCGGTCCACCCGCTCGCCGCGAAGGCGGCCACCCAGGCCTCCGCCACGCTGACCGTCGTCGTCGACGACGACCCGAAGCCGTTGCGCAGTAGTGGTTTCGGGGGCCGACGCCAGCTGATGATCCGGGCGTCACTACGGTCCGTGACGGACGCGGGAGGAACGACCGGCGCGGGTGGTTCTGTGCTGGTGTTCGCCGAGGCGCCGCAGTGGGAGAACCTGTTGCCCGGGCAGCAGGTGAGCCTGCGCGGACGACTCGCGGTGCCCGAGCGCAGCGATCTCACGGTCGCGGTGGTGCGGGCCGCGGGTCCGCCGAGCCGCGTCGACCCGCCGCCGACGATCCAACGCTGGGCCGGCGGCGTCCGCGAGCGGTTGGCGTCGGCGGCCGCCTCCGGCCTGCCGCCGGATCAGGCCGGACTGCTGCCCGGTCTCGTCGTCGGCGACACGTCCGCGCTGCCGCAGGCGGTGAAGGACGCGTTCAACGCGGCCGGGCTCTCGCATTTGACCGCGGTGTCCGGCGCGAACGTGTCGATCGTGTTGGGTGCGGTGCTGCTGATCGTGCGCGGACTCGGGATCGGTCCGCGGGCCGGGGCGGTGCTGGCCGGCGTGGCGCTCGCAGCGTTCGTCGTCATCGCGCGGCCGTCGCCGAGCGTGCTGCGTGCCGCGGCGATGGGATGTGTCGCCCTGCTGGCGCTGGTGACAGGCCGTCGCAGACAGGCGATCCCCGCCCTCGCCGCCTCCGTTGTCGTGCTGCTCGCGTTGTTTCCCTCGCTCGCAGTCGATTTCGGCTTCGCGCTGTCGGTGGCCGCGACTGCCGGGCTGGTCGTCGTCTCCCCGATCCTCGTGGATCGGCTGCGGGAACGGCGCTGGCCGCGGTGGCTGGCGGAGATGTGCGCCGTGGCCGTCGCGGCATTCGTGGTCACCGCACCGCTGGTGGCGGCGATGGCGGGAACTGTCAGCGTCGTGTCGATCGTCGCGAACATCCTGGTCGCGCCGGTTGTCGCGCCGATCACCGTCGTGGGTGCCGTGACCGCGGTCCTCGCCGCGGTGTGGGCGCCGGCCGCCGCGCTCGTCGTGCGGATCGCGGGTCCGCCGCTGTGGTGGCTGCTCGAGGTCGCCGACCGCGCGGCGGACGTCCCGGGCGTGACGGTCGTGGTCGGCGGCGGGTTGGCGGGTGCCGCCGTCGTTGCGGTCGGGTTGGTGATCGTGGGACTCGCGGCGCGGTTCCGGTGGTCTCGCCGGATCCTGTTGGCGCTCGTGATCGGTGTGTCCGCAGTCTGGGTGCCGACCCGGGTGTACACGCCGGGGTGGCCGGCTGCGGGATGGGCGTTCGTCGCGTGCGACGTCGGGCAGGGCGACGGCCTGGTCCTGTCGACGGGTGACGGTCGCGCCGTGGTCGTGGATGCCGGTCCGGATCCGGAACCGATGGACCGCTGTCTACGACGTCTCGGCATCGAGGAGATTGCGCTGGTGATCGTGACGCACCTGCACGCGGATCACTATGGCGGACTCGAGGGTGTGCTCCACGGCCGTGCGGTGGGCGCGATCGCGATCGGCCCGTCCGATCTGCCCGGCGGCGGATTCCGTTTCGTGTCCGGAGCGGGGTCGCGCGCCGACGTCGCGCGGGTGCGTCTCGATCCGGGACGTGACCTGACGGTGGGCCGGCTGCGTCTGCAGGTGCTGGGTCCGTTGGTGCCGCCACCACGCACCGAGGAAACGGCCGACGACGCGGCCAACGACACCTCGCTGGTGATCAAGGCGTACACGCCGGCGGGGACCATCCTGCTGACCGGCGATGTGGAGGAGGCCGGTCAGCGGGCGCTGCTGCGGTCCGGGGTGTCGCTGCGGGCGGACGTGCTGAAGGTCCCGCACCACGGATCACGCACGACAGCACCCGAATTCATCGCCGCCGTTCGCCCTCGGCTCGCCGTGATCAGCGTCGGCGCCGGCAACCCGTTCGGGCACCCCAACCCGGGCATCGTCGACCGACTCACCGCACTGGGAGCCGTGACGATGCGCACCGATGTGGACGGCGATGTCGCGGTGGTTCGATCCGGGTCCGGGGCACTTGCGGTGGTGGGGCGTTCGCATGGCACCATCGTTCGGTGAGCACCTCTACGCGACCCGATCCGCTCCATCTCGTCCTCGGTGACGAGGAGTTGTTGGTCGAGCGCGCGGTCGCGTCGGTGATCAGTGCGGTGCGTGCCGCGGCGGGCCCGGCCGGGGACGACATCCCGGTCTCGCGCCTGCGTGCCGGTGACGCCAGCGCCCCGGAACTGGCCGAGCTGCTCAGCCCGTCCCTGTTCGCGGAGGACCGGGTGGTCGTGCTCGAGGCGGCCGCGGAAGCGGGCAAGGACGCCGTCGCGCTGGTGCAGGACGCCGCCGCGGACCTTCCCGAGGGCGTCGTGCTGGTCGTGCTGCATTCGGGCGCGGGCCGCGCGAAGGCGATGGCGGGTGTCCTGCAGAAGACCGGCGCCACGGTCCACCAGTGCGCCAAGTTGAAGCCGGGCGAACGCGTGGACTTCGTGCGCGGCGAGTTCCGGGCCGCGGGCGTGCGCGTGTCCCCGGAGGTCATCGAGTTGGTCGTCGAGGCCGTCGGTTCCGACCTGCGTGAGCTGGCCGCGGCCTGCTCACAGCTGGTCGCCGACACCGGCGGAAAGATCGACGCCGGCGCGGTGCAGCGGTACTACTCGGGCAAGGCCGAGGTATCGGGGTTCGACGTCGCGGACAAGGCCGTCGCCGGTGACCGACGCGGTGCGATGGAAGCCCTGCGGTGGGCGATGCACCGAGGAGTGGCGCACGTTCTGCTCGCCGACGCGCTCGCCGACGCCGTGCACACGATCGCTCGGGTGGGTTCGGCCGGTCGCGGCGACCCGTTCCGGATGGCGTCCGAACTCGGCATGCCGCCGTGGAAGGTCAAGAAGGCGCAGGGGCAGGCCCGCGGCTGGGACCCCACCTCGATCGGCGAGGCGCTGCAGGTGGTCGCCAAGCTCAACGCGGATGTGAAGGGTCAGGCCGCCGACGCCGACTACGCCGTCGAGTGGGCGGTGCAGCGTGTCGCGTCCCTCCACGGCGGCCGCTGACCTTTCGACACCGAGGTCGGGACTACCGACAGGTCCGTTCGGTCCGACGACCCGGTCGCGACAACGACTAGCCCCCGATCAGTGATCGGGGGCTAGTCTACAGAGCTTGCGACGGTGGAACCGTCAGAAACTTGTCAGAGAGAGTTGGCGACCTTCGCGAGCGCCGACTTCTTGTTGGCTGCCTGGTTGGCGTGGATGACGCCCTTGCCGGCTGCCTTGTCGAGCTTGCGGCTGGTGGCGACGAGGAGCTCGTTGGCCTTGTCCTTGTCACCGGCTGCCGCGGCCTCGCGGAAGGAACGGATCGCCGTGCGCAGCGAGGACTTGACCGACTGGTTGCGGAGTCGGTTGCGCTCGTTGGTGCGGATCCGCTTCACCTGGGACTTGATGTTGGCCACGCGTAAAATCCTGTCGTCTTTGCGGGTTTCTGTCGAAAAGCTCTGGGCACACGTATGTACCGACCGACGACACTACCAGGATCCGCGTCGCGATCCCAAACCGGCACTCCAGGGCCGTTCGGGTGGGCGCCGCCGGTGACCGACGGAACCGGCAGGGCGACGTACCGATTCGTGCTTCGACACGCGTCTATATCGCGCAAACAGACCAGCTTGTACGTAAAGTCCCGCTCGACAGCTCAATCGACAGCGGGATCGAGAGGTGGGTGTATGTCGACAGCACAGGAAATTGCGGAAAAGGAAGAGATTTCGGATCTCAAGAAGTACTTGGCGGAAGGTATCGGCACTTTCGTTCTGGTCTTCTCGGCGATCGGAACGGCGGTCTTCGCCGGGGCCAAGGTCGGTCAGCTCGGGATCGCGCTCGCATTCGGTCTCACGCTGATGTTCCTGGTCTATTCGATCGGTCCGATCTCGGGCTGCCACGTGAACCCGGCCGTGACGCTCGGCCACCTCATTCTCGGCCGCATCTCGGGCGCCAAGGCGGGCATCTACATGGGCGCCCAGGTGGTCGGCGGTCTCGCCGCGGGTCTGGCGGTCTACACGATCGCGCAGAGTCTGCCCACCTACAACCGCGCGGCGGACGGCCTGGCCGCGAACGGCTGGGCGTTCACAGCCCGTCGGCCGAGAGCGGTCCGCTGGGCCAGCTCGTGTTGCCGGGCTACGGCATCGGTGCCGCGATGACGGTGGAGATCCTGCTGACGGCACTGCTGGTCTTCGTGGTGCTCGCGTCGACCGACCAGCTCTCGGACGTCCCGCTCGCGGGTGTCTCGATCGGCTTCACGCTGGCGGTGATCCACCTGATCTCGATTCCGATCGACAACACGTCGGTCAACCCGGCCCGCAGCTTCGCGGTCGCGCCCTACCAGGACGGGGCGATGAGTCAGGTGTGGTTGTTCATCGTCTTCCCGCTGATCGGCGGCGCGCTGGGTGCGGTCATCTACCGCGCTCTCTTCGGGCGTTTCAACCGACTCAACGACTGACGCGGACAGGGGAGGGGCCCGGCACACGGATCGTGTGCCGGGCCCCTCGTCGTCTCGGTGCGTGCGGTCAGGTCCAGCTGTAATCGGAGCGCAGCCGGGTGGCGACGGCGTCGAAGCGGTCGCGGTCGAGGATGGCGCCCTGCGCGTCGGATGCCCGCCTCGGGAACATCGAGCACCCGGTCCAGTCGTACCCAGCTGGGGCGGTTCTCGGCGTCCCAGTGCCCGGCGCCCAGCGGCAGCCAGTTGCTGTCGTCGTCCCTCCTGCTGTTCGACGACAGCATCAGTCCCAGCAGCGTGTGTCCGTCGCGGCCGACGACGAGGACGGGACGGTCCTTGCCCTGGCTCGGGTCCTCCTCGTACGTCACCCAGGTCCACACGATCTCGCCCGGGTCGGCCTGGCCGTCCAGGCTCGGGGCGTACTCGATCCGACGCGCGCGGTGCGCGGTGGGGGCGGAACTGCGCGACACCGGCCGACCGGGCGTGACGGTGGGATGCGGCGGCCCGGCGATCGCCTCGGTCGCGCGTTTGACCGGCCCGGTGTTCTGCAGCTGCCGAAGTAGTTTCGGGCCCTGCTCGGCGGCGAAGGTGCCGAGCTTCCTGCCGATATCGCCCCACGTGCTCGCCATAGGATCCGAGCTTAATTGCGTCGCCGTCCCGGTTCGGGACGCCGGCGTCGCGGTGTCGGGCGCCGTCGCGTTCGGCATCCTGCAGGGGCGAGGATTGGAGCGGTGTAACTCGGGTGGACGGTTGTGGCGATGAACCGATGACGGATCCGGTTCGACCGGTTCGTCGCGGAGGATTCCGAATCTCGGGGAGGATGGACTGAAATGATTCATGAGGAAGGCGTCGCCGTACTTCTCGATGACCCAGCAGAATCGAAGGGTCTTTCACGTCTTCGCTGACTGTCCGCGCGGGAATCGAATACGCGCGTTCGATCGGGTCGCGGGGCGGGGCCCGTCGGCACGCGCATATTCGCTGTGCGAATTGTGTCGGGTACTCGATGATTCGATCGATGCCTGGGCGTGTCGCACCTGACCCTGTAGCCGCCGACGACGGTCACGCACGGTGCGTGATCGCGCCGCGCGAGTGCTGCTCGATGCCGCCTGCCCTGACCCTGGATGTGTACGCACCCCGGTGTCCAGGGGATGATGGGAGGGCGCGGGAGGCAGTGGATGCCGGTCCGGGCCGATGTCAGTGCGCGAGTGAGACGAGGGAATAGGGCTTGAGCAGCAACTTTGCGGAGAAGACGTTCACGGATCCGTCGAAGATCCGGAACTTCTGCATCATCGCGCACATCGACCACGGCAAGTCGACGCTCGCCGACCGGATGCTGCAGCTCACCGGTGTCGTCGAGGAGCGTGCGATGCGCGCGCAGTACCTCGACCGCATGGACATCGAGCGCGAGCGCGGCATCACCATCAAGGCGCAGAACGTGCGGCTGCCGTGGACGGTCGAGAACGAGGACGGCACGACCGAGCAGATCGTCCTGCACCTGATCGACACGCCCGGCCACGTCGACTTCACGTACGAGGTCTCCCGCGCGCTCGAGGCGTGCGAGGGCGCGATCCTGCTCGTCGACGCCGCCCAGGGCATCGAGGCGCAGACCCTGGCCAACCTGTACCTGGCGATGGAGAAGGACCTCACCATCATCCCGGTCCTCAACAAGATCGACCTGCCCGCCGCCGACCCCGAGCGGTACGCCGCCGAGATCGCGCACATCGTCGGCTGCGAGCCGGAGGACGTGCTGAAGGTCTCCGGCAAGACCGGTGTCGGTGTGAAGGAACTGCTCGACGAGGTCGTCAAGCAGGTGCCCGCTCCGGTCGGCGACGCGGACGGTCCGGCGCGCGCGATGATCTTCGACTCCGTCTACGACGCCTACCGCGGCGTCGTCACCTATGTGCGCGTGGTGGACGGCAAGATCCGTCCCCGCGAGAAGATCACGATGATGTCGACCGGCACCACGCACGAGCTTCTCGAGGTGGGCATCGTCTCGCCCGAGCCCAAGGCCACCACCGGCCTCGGCGTCGGCGAGGTCGGCTATCTGATCACCGGTGTCAAGGACGTTCGGCAGTCGCGAGTCGGTGACACGGTGACGACCTTCCGCAACGGCGCGTCCGAGCCGTTGACCGGTTACCGCGACCCCAAGCCGATGGTCTACTCCGGCCTGTACCCGATGGACGGCTCCGACTACCCGGTGCTGCGCGACGCGCTGGACAAGCTACGGCTCAACGACGCGGCGCTGGCCTACGAGCCGGAAACCTCGGTGGCCCTCGGCTTCGGCTTCCGTTGCGGTTTCCTCGGGCTGCTGCACATGGAGATCACCCGCGACCGGCTCGAGCGCGAGTTCGGCCTCGACCTCATCTCGACCGCGCCCAACGTGGTGTACCGAGTGGTGATGGAGGACGGCTCCGAGCACGAGGTGACCAACCCGTCGTACTGGCCGGAGGGCAAGGTGCGCGAGGTGTACGAGCCGATGGCCAAGTGCACCGTCATCGCACCGAGCGAGTACACCGGCGCGATCATGGAGCTGTGCCAGTCCCGGCGCGGTGAGCTCGGCGGCATGGACTATCTCTCGGAGACCCGCGTCGAGCTGCGCTACACGCTGCCGATGGGCGAGATCATGTTCGACTTCTTCGACGCCCTCAAGTCGCGGACCAAGGGCTACGCGAGCCTCGACTACGAGGAGTCCGGTGAGCAGCAGGCTGCGCTGGTGAAGGTGGACATCCTGCTGCAGGGTGAGACCGTCGACGCGTTCAGCGCGATCGTGCACAAGGACGCCGCGTTCGCCTACGGCAACAAGATGACCACCAAGCTGCGTGAGCTGATCCCGCGTCAGCAGTTCGAGGTGCCGATCCAGGCCGCGATCGGCTCGAAGATCATCGCGCGCGAGAACATTCGCGCGATCCGCAAGGACGTGCTCGCCAAGTGCTACGGCGGTGACATCAGCCGTAAGCGCAAGCTGCTCGAGAAGCAGAAGGAGGGCAAGAAGCGGATGAAGACCATCGGTCGCGTCGAGGTCCCGCAGGAGGCCTTCGTGGCGGCGCTGTCGAACGAGTCGGTGGCGGACAAGCCCAAGGGCAAGTAGGGAGGACACTCGATGATCGGCACCTGGTTGACCCGTGAGCTCGGGCTGGAGGTGCCGATCTTCGGTGCCCCCGTGGGGGACGCGCCGGCGGTCAGCTCGCGGGCGAGGTAACCCGGGCCGGCGGCCTGGGCCTGCTCGGTGCCGCGCGCTACGCGACCCCCGACTGGATCGCCGAGGAGTCCGCGATCGCCCGCGAGATCGGTGGCGGGCTGCTCGGCATCGGGCTGATGACGTGGTCCCTCGACGCCGACGACACCCTGCTCGACGCGGCGCTCGCCGAGAAGCCGCGCGTGGTGTCGCTGTCGTTCGGCGATCCGGCGCCGTACGTCGAGCGGGTCCACGCGGCCGGGGCGTTGGCCGTCTCACAGGTCAATACGGTCGAGGACCTGCGGGTCGTCGAACGGGCCGGGGTCGACTTCGTGATCGCGCAGGGCGGTGAGGCCGGCGGCCACACCGGACGGATCGGCACGTTGCCGTTGCTGCAGGAAGTGCTCGACGCGACGAGTCTGCCGGTGCTCGCGGCCGGTGGAATCGGTACGGGCCGCGGGCTGGCCGCGGTGATCGCCGCCGGCGCCGAAGGCGCGATGATCGGCACGGTCCTGCTCGCCAGCCCCGAGACGATCGGCCCCGCGTACGCACGCGCCAAGCTGATCGAGGCCGGCAGCGCCGACACCGTCTACACGTCGGTGTTCGATCAGGCCCGCGACCAGCCGTGGCCGGCCCGCTGGGGTGGCCGCGCCCTCGCCAACGACTACACCGCGAAGTGGCACGATCAGGGCGCTGACAACGAAACCCTCTCGGCTGCATACGATCCCGCGGACCCGAAGCAGGGTGTCGTGTACGCGGGCGAGGTGGCCGGTCTCGTGACGTCGGAGCGGCCGGCGGGCGAGATCGTTCGGGCCATCGCGGCCGACGCGGAGCGGTTGCTCCGGCGGACCTACTGACGACCGAACTATTCGGGGCGGTGGCACACCGCTTCGACGTTGTTCCCGTCGGGATCACGGACGAACGCGCCGTAGTAGCCGGGGTGGTGCTCCGGCCATTCGCGCGGCTCGTGCAGCACCTCGGCCCCGGTCCCGACGGCGGCGGCGAAGAACGCGTCGACCGCGGCGCGGGTCTCCGCGGCGAAGGCGACGTGGTTCTCGCGGAAGCCTGCGTCGGCGGGGACCAGCGGGCTGATCCAGAAGTCTGCGTGCGGTGGTACTCCGTAACCGATGACGCCGGGGGCCGGTTCGACGACCCGCTTCCCGCCGAGCGAAGCGAGTACGGCGTCGTAGAAGGCGGCGCCGGCGTCGATGTCGGCGCATTGAATTCCCAGATGATCCAGCATGCGCCGATCGTGACACAGGTCACCGACACGCGTCGTGGTTCCCGAGGTCAGGACGGACCGTGCGCCGGCTGGAAGGTCCCGGTGTGGCCGGACTCCTCGGCGCGAATGACGTGCACGACGGCGTTGATGAGCGCCAGGTGGGTGAACGCCTGCGGGAAGTTGCCCAGGTGCCGGCCCGTCTTGGGGTCGATCTCCTCGCCGTAGAGCTTGAGGGGGCTCGCGAAGCCGAGTAGCCGCTCGCACAGGTTCCTGGCCCTCTTGACTTCCCCGATCTCGACGAGCGCCGACACCAGCCAGAACGAGCAGATCGTGAACGTGCCCTCCTTGCCGGACAGGCCGTCGTCGGTGGACTCGACTCGGTAGCGGAGCGCGAGTCCGTCCTCGGTGAGTTCGTCGGCGATCGCCAGGACGGTGGCCCGGATCCGGGGGTCGTCGGCGGGCAGGAACCGCAGCAGCGGTGCCAGCAGTAGTGAGGCGTCCAGGGACGGGTGTCCGTACCGCTGCGTGAGCACCCCGCGCTCGTCGACGCCGTGCTCGAGGATGTCGGCCTTGACGTCGTCGGCGATCTCGCCCCACTGCGCCGCATAGGCCTTCTCGCCGTGCAGCAGGGCGAGCTTGACGCCGCGGTCGAGCGCTACCCAGCACATGATCTTCGACGACGTGAAGTGCTGCGGTTCGCCGCGCACCTCCCAGATCCCGCGGTCGGGCTCGCGCCAGTGCTCGACGACCTCCTCGATCTGCCGTTGGAGCAGCGGCCACAACGTCTCCGGGACCTGGTCGCGGGACCGGACGTGCAGGTACACCGAGTCGAGCAGGGTGCCCCAGATGTCGTGCTGGTTCTGGTTGTAGGCGCCGTTGCCGATCCGCACGGGCAGGGCCCCGTCATAGCCCTTGAGGTGACTGAGCTCCTCTTCGACGAGCGTGTGCTCGCCGCCGACGCCGTACATCACCTGCAGTGGGGCCGGATCGCCGTTGTCCGACTGTGCGGAGTCGAAGATGAACGAGAAGAAGTCGTTCGCCTCACGATCGAGCCCGAGGGTGTAAAGGCCCCAGAGAGCGAAGGTCGAATCCCGTACCCACGCGTATCGATAGTCCCAGTTGCGTTCCCCGCCGGGGGTTTCCGGCAGCGATGTGGTGGGTGCGGCGAGCAGGGCGCCGGTCGGTGCGTAGGTCAGGCCTTTGAGGGTCAGAGCGCTGCTCTGCAGGTGGCTCCGCCAGGGATGGTCGGGGAAACGCCGATCGTCACCCACTGCCTCCAGCACTCGGTGGTCTGCCACATCTTGTCGGCGGCCTCGGCGAACGTCTGCGGGGCCTGCAGCTCCGACCACGACAGCGCGACGAACGCGTTGTCGCCCTCCACCATGCGAGTGCGTGCCCGTGCCTCGCGGCCCTCGAGCCCGAGACGCAGATTCGACGTCAATCGGAGCGTCGGATGGTCGCCGTCGCCCTCGGAGCGGCTCGTCGCGCTGGCCTCCTCGTAGACCTTGCCGGTGTACTCCCAGTGTGCGGGGGCACGGTGGTAGTCGAACGCCGGCTCGCAACTCATCTCCAACTCGACGGTGCCACTCACACACTTGACGGTCCGCAACAGGATGTGTTCGGCGTCCCAGTCCGACGGTGTACGGCGGCGTCTGGGGGAGCGCTGTTCGTTCGCGTGCCACGGGCCCATCACGAGCGCGTCGCGCACGATCAGCCACCCGGTCTGGGTCTGCCACGTGGTCTCCAGGATCAGCCCACCCGGCAGGTAGCGACGCGCGGACGGCACGTTCTGGCCGTACGGACCGATCCGGAAGTGCCCGGCGCTCCGGTCGAGTATCGCGCCGAACACGCTGGGGGAGTCGGGGCGCGGGACGCACATCCACTCGACGGCGCCATTGCGTGCGACCAGACAGTTCGTCTCGCAGTCCGAGAGGAATGCATAGTCGTCGATGGGCGGGTAGACGCTGCGACGCTTCGGTGCCACCTCGTCGGAATCTCCCGCCGGAGTCGCGACGGGCTGCTCGGTCGTGGTCGTCATCACATCATCATCGACCCGAGCGTTGCTCACCGTCCACAGTTCGCGCACCTGTGACGGTCCGCCCTGTTCGGCGGTGGTCGAGCCAGCGGCTAGGGTGGTCGGGTGGATCAACTCGCGAGCTGGTGGGACGGCGCCGAACTGTGGGTGGCCGGCCTGCCGTTCATCCCCCAGGTCGTCCTGGTGCTCGCTGTGATGATCCCGTGCTGTTTCGGTATCGCGTGGTTGCTCGACCGCGTCCTGTCCACAGTGTTCGCGCTGCTGGGGCGTGCCGAGGTCGTCGATTCCGGCGGGCAGACGGACGGTCGAACGAAGGTGGAGGGTTCCTAGATGCCACGCTCACGCGTGACCATGGCGCTGATTGCGCTGATCGTCCTGGTCGTCATCGCCTGGTACTTCACCCGCTGACCCGCGCGGATCGGACTTCCCGGTAACCGCCCGATCCTCTGCTAATATCTGCCGCGTGTCTCCAGTCACCGCACCCCGGATCCGCCATGAATTGGCGTTGATCGCTGTCGGTGGTCTGGCAGTTGCCGACATTCACTGTTGCTGAATCGCATCTCGGCGTTCGTTCTCTCCTGAGTCGCGGTATCCGATTACCGTCGTCTCGTCGACCCCTGTCGACAGCGGGCGTACTCTGCGCACGTTCCTTCCGAACGCCGTTTCACCCCGGCACTCCATGTGAGTTCCGAATGCTGAACCCCGGCATGTGCCGGGTCGATTCCGTATGTGATCTGCACTTGCCAGACCTGTAGGAAGGTAATCCGACATGAAGCATCGTTCCCGTTTGTTCCTCACCGCACTCGCCACGATCGGCGCAGTCGCGCTGACCGCGTGCAGCGGCGGCTCGAGTGACGTCGCGGGCGGTAGCGGCACGAGCGCCGACGGCAGCGGCGGCACCATCAACCTGTTCGCCTATGCGGTCCCGAAGCCGGGGTTCGACAAGGTGACCGCGGCGTTCGCCCAGACCGACGAAGGCAAGGGCGTCACCTTCAACCCGTCCTACGGTGCGTCGGGGGACCAGTCGCGCAAGGTCAAGGACGGCGCGCAGGCCGACTTCGTGAACTTCTCCGTCGAGCCCGACATCACCCGGCTGGTCGACGCCGGACTCGTCGACAAGGACTGGAACAGCGGCGCCTACAACGGGATTCCGTTCGGCTCGGTCGTCACGATCGTCGTGCGAAAGGGCAACCCGAAGAACATCAAGGACTGGGACGACCTGCTCCAGCCCGGCATCGAGGTCGTGACCCCGAACCCGTTCAGTTCAGGCTCCGCCAAGTGGAACCTGCTGGCGCCGTACGCCGCCAAGAGCGACGGCGGCAAGAATCCGCAGGCGGGCCTGGACTACCTGGGCAAGTTGGTCGGCGAGCACGTCAAGGTGCAGCCGAAGTCGGGTCGCGAGGCGACCGAGACGTTCCTGCAGGGCACCGGCGACGTGCTCCTCAGCTACGAGAACGAGGCGCTGTTCACCGAGCGAAACGGCGATCCCGTCGAGCACGTCACCCCGCCGGTGACCTTCAAGATCGAGAACCCGGCCGCGGTCATCTCGAACAGCCCGAACATCGCGCAGGCCACCGCCTTCCGTGACTACCTGTACACGACCGATGCCCAGCGTCTGTGGGCCGAAGCCGGGTTCCGGCCCGTCGACCCGGAGGTCGCCAAGGAGTTCGCTGCCGACTTCCCGCAGCCGCAGAAGCTGTGGACCATCGCCGACCTCGGCGGCTGGAAGACCGTCGACGCCGAACTGTTCAAGCAGGGGAGCGGCAGCATCGCCGTCATCTACGACAACGCGACCAAGTAGCCCGACGCCCATGGCGATCCGCAAGGCGGCTGCGCCTTGCGGATCACCGGGGTGGAGCCGTCACAGTCGTTTTCGATCTTGCGATTCGGGCGCCGATCGGGCCTCTGCTAAAGTCTGCCGCGTGTCGTTAGTCGCCGCCCACCAGGTCCGCCATGAACTGGCGTTGATCGCTGTCGGCCGACTTGCAGTCGCAGACATTCACTGTTGCTGATTCGAATCTCGGCGTTCGCCCTCGCATAGCCAGGGCATCCGACTGCCCCCTCGTTTCCGTCGGGACCTGTCGGTCGTGGTCGCGCACCGCGCGCATTCTCCGAACGCCGGCTCGCCCCGGAACTCCGCGCGAGTTCCCACACGCCAAGACCCGATGTTGCCGGGTTGATTCCGCATGTGATGCTCTTCACTTGCCAACCCGGTAGGAAGGTAATCCGTATGAAACACCGCTCTCGATTGTTTCTGACCGCACTCGCCACGATCGGCGCAGTCGCGCTGACCGCGTGCAGCGGCGGTTCGAGCGATGTCGTGGGCGGCACCGACGCGGCCGTGGGTGGCGGAGCCGGCGCCGTCAACATGTTCGCGTTCGGTGTTCCCAAGCCCGGGTACGACAAGGTGACCGCGGGGTTCGCCCGGACCGACGAGGGCCAGGGCGTCACCTTCAACCCGTCGTACGGTGCGTCGGGTGACCAGTCGCGCAAGGTGAAGGACGGCGCGCAGGCCGACTTCGTCAGCTTCTCGGTCGAGCCCGAGATCACCCGTCTGGTCGACGCCGGTCTGGTGGACGAGGCGTGGAACAGCGGCGCCTACAACGGGATTCCGTTCGGCTCGGTCGTGACGCTCGTGGTCCGGAAGGGCAACCCGAAGAACATCAAGGACTGGGACGACCTGCTCCGGCCGGGCGTCGAGGTCGTGACCCCGAATCCGTTCAGTTCCGGCTCGGCCAAGTGGAATCTGTTGGCGCCGTATGCAGCCAAGAGCGACGGCGGCAAGAATCCGCAGGCGGGCCTGGACTACCTGGACAAGTTGGTGGGTGAGCACGTGAAGGTGCAGCCGAAGTCAGGTCGGGAGGCGACCGAGATGTTCCTGCAGGGCACCGGTGACGTGCTGCTGAGTTACGAGAACGAGGCGCTGTTCACCGAACGCAAAGGCGATCCGGTGGAGCACGTGACCCCGCCGGCGACCTTCAAGATCGAGAATCCGGTCGCCGTGGTCTCGAACGGCCGGAACGTTGCGCAGGCCACCGCCTTCCGCGACTACTTGTACACGACCGATGCGCAGCGTCTTTGGGCCGAGGCCGGCTTCCGGCCCGTCGATCCCGCCGTCGCGACCGAGTTCGCCGCCGACTTCCCGCAGCCGCAGAAGCTGTGGACCGTCGCGGACCTCGGCGGCTGGACCGTCGTCGACCAGGAATTGTTCACGCAGGGCAGCGGCCGTATCGCCGCGATCTACGACAGCGCGACCAAGTAATGGCCACGACACTGACTCGCCGGAAGAACTGGCTCGCTGTCACCGGAACCGTCGGCCCGCTGGGCATCGGTATCGCGGCGCTGTGGCTCAGCGTCATCGTGTTGCTGCCGCTCGCGGCGCTCACCGTCACCTCCCTCGAGGACGGCATCAGCGGCTTCTGGGACGCGGTCACTGCGCCCGGTGCGCTCGCGGCGTTGCGGGTGACCATCACCGTGTCGGTGATCGTCGCGCTCATAAACGTCGTGATGGGCACGATGATCGCCTGGGTGCTGGTGCGGGACGAGTTCCCGGGCAAGCGAATCATCAACGCGCTCATCGATCTCCCGTTCGCGTTGCCGACGATCGTCGCCAGCATCGTGATGCTCTCGCTGTACGGTCCGCAGAGCCCGATCGACGTGCACCTCAACGCCACTCAGCCGGGTCTGATCGTGGCGCTCGCGTTCGTCACACTGCCCTTCGTCGTCCGATCGGTGCAGCCGGTGCTGATGGAGGCCGACCGGGAGGTCGAGGAGGCGGCGGCGTCGTTGGGCGCGAGCAACTGGACGATCTTCCGCCAGGTGGTGCTGCCGACCCTGAGCCCGGCGATCATCAGCGGCGCCGGACTGGCGTTCGCGCGCGCGATCGGCGAGTACGGCTCGGTGGTCCTGATCGGCGGGAACATTCCCCGTGAGACCCAGGTGGCGTCGCAGTACATTCAGCAGCAGATCGAGATCGACCGACCGGTCAGCGCGGCGGCGGTGTCGGTGACGCTGTTGGCGATCGCGTTCGTGACGCTGTTCGTGCTGCGTATTTTCGCGGCCCGCAACCAGCGTCGAGAGGAGCACGCGCAGTGAAGGTCTCCCCGTGGGCGCGGATCAGTATCCGCACCGTCGTCCTCGCCTACCTCTTCGTGCTGCTGATCGTTCCGATCGGCGTGATCCTGTTCCGCACCTTCGAGCACGGGTTCGTCGCGTTCTACCAGGCGATCAGCACCCCGGCCGCGATCTCGGCGCTCAACCTGTCGCTGCTGATCGTCGCGATCGTGGTGCCGATCAACGTCGTGTTCGGCATCGTCACCGCGCTGGCGCTGGTGCGGGCGCTTCCCCGGACGGGGCCTGTTGCAGTCGGTCGTGGACCTGCCGTTCGCGGTGTCGCCCATCGTCGTCGGCGTCTCACTGATCCTGCTGTGGGGTGCCAACGGGTGGTTCGGCGGTGTCGAGTCGCTCGGCTTCAAGGTGATCTTCGGGCTGCCCGGCATGGTGATCGCGACGATCTTCGTGACACTGCCGTTCGTGGTGCGCGAGGTGGAGCCCGTGCTGCACGAGATCGGCGACGAGCAGGAACAGGCCGCGGCCACGCTGGGGGCGTCCAAGTGGCAGACGTTCTCGCGGATCACGTTGCCCGCCATCCGCTGGGGGTTGACGTACGGCATCGTCCTCACCGTCGCCCGTGCGCTCGGTGAGTTCGGTGCGGTCATCATGGTCTCGTCCGGCATTCCCGGACAGTCGCAGACCCTGACGTTGCTTGTGCACTCCCGATACATCGACGACCACAACACCTTCGGGGCCTACGCCGCGGCGACACTGCTGATGTCGATCGCGCTCGTGACCCTGCTGCTGATGACTCTGCTCGACCGCAAGAGGAGCACGACATGATTACCGTGACCGGGGCGCGCAAGAACTACGGCGATTTCGCCGCTCTCGACGACGTCACCCTCGACATCCCCTCGGGATCCCTGACGGCACTGCTGGGGCCCAGCGGCTCGGGCAAGTCGACGCTGCTGCGGTCCATCGCAGGACTCGAACAGCCCGACTCGGGAACCATCACCATCGCCGGCACGGACGTCACCGGTGTGCCGCCGCAGAAGCGCGACATCGGGTTCGTGTTCCAGCACTACGCGGCGTTCAAGCATATGACTGTGCGCGACAACGTCGCGTTCGGGCTCAAGATCCGCAAGCGCCCCAAGGCCGAGATCGCCAAGAAGGTCGACGACCTCCTCGAGATCGTGGGACTCGACGGCTTCCAGCACCGCTACCCGGCACAGCTGTCGGGCGGCCAGCGCCAGCGCATGGCCCTCGCGCGGGCCCTCGCGGTGGATCCGCAGGTGCTGCTCCTCGACGAGCCCTTCGGCGCACTCGACGCGAAGGTGCGTGACGACCTGCGGGCGTGGCTGCGCCGGCTGCACGACGAGGTCCACGTGACGACGGTCCTGGTCACCCACGACCAGGAAGAGGCGCTCGACGTCGCCGACCGGATCGCGGTGCTCAACAAGGGGCGCATCGAGCAGGTCGGCACCCCGCAGGAGCTGTACGACACCCCGGCCAACGACTTCGTGATGTCGTTCCTCGGCCCGGTCGCCCGTCTCAACGGGCAGCTGGTGCGCCCGCACGACCTGCGGCTGGACCGCAACCAGGTCCCGCAGTCGTTCGCGGCCACCGTCTCTCGGGTCGTCCACCTCGGATTCGAGGTGCGCGTCGAGCTGCAGCCCAAGACCGGCGCGCAGGAACTCTCCGCGCAGATCACGCGTAGCGACGCCGACGCGCTGGGGCTGCGCGAGGGTGAGACGGTGTACGTCCGTCCCAGCGACGTCACCGGATAGTCGACACATCGACGAAAGGCCCGGCCCCGAAGAGGGGCCGGGCCTTTCGCGTGGTGGGCGTCAGGAGTCGAGCGCGGTCCAGGGGCCCACGCAGTGGTATCGGCGATCCTGGTAGACGAGCGGGGCGGCGAGTGATTCGGCGGGCAGCACGGCGTTCACCGCTGCGGTCACGACCAGCGCAGGTCCGGCCGCAACCGTCGTCAACGGACTGCAGCGCAGTACCGGGCCGGTGCCGTGTAGGACGGGTTCGCCCGTCGGCAGCGGCGACCACGGCGTGCTCGGCCCGAACCGCGCAGCGGTGCCCGGCGCCGCGAACCGGCGTGCGAGGGCGACGTTCTCCGCGGTGAGCAGGTGGACCAGCAGGCAGGGTGCGTCCGCGATCGCGGCGGCGGATCCGCGCAGCGACTGGAAGGAGAAGCACACGATCGGCGGGTCGGCGGACACCGACGACACGGACGACGACGTGAGGCCGACCGGGCCGCAGTGGCTGTGAGCCGTGATGATCGTGACTCCGGCCGGGTGGCCGCGGAAGGCTCGACGGAAGTCGTCGCCGAGGTGTGTCGTCGGTGCTGCGGTGGTCAACACGGGATCCTTCGTCGATGCGTCAGGTGCGCCTCCGACGTTAGAACCTCGAGTTAACTCGAGGTAAAGGCGATGTGGTCGACGTCATTCCGAGCCTGGGCCAGGCATCCGCTGTCCGAGGAAGCGTGTCAGCGCGGTGGTGACTCGGGCTCCAGCGGCATCGAGTCCGCATCCCCTTCGCTCACCGCGCGCATACAGCGTTGGACGTAATCGCGCTCGAGTGCCTCGGCGTCCGCCCGGCCCGGCCAATCGTCGGGCAGGGGAGAGCCGTCCTGGGTGCACCGGACGCGGTGTGCGATACCGAGATAGGGCGGGGTGCCCCGGAAGTCACACCTGTCGAACGTCGTCAGCGCGGAGAAGGTGACCTCGGCGAATGTGCAATCCACGAAGCGGCCGCCGGTGAGCCTCGCATCGGTGAGGTCCGCCCCGTCGAACGTGCATCGCTCGAAGACGGTGTTCTCGCCGAGGGTCAGCCGTCGCAGTGACGCGCCCGTGAAGTCGCAGTCGGCAATCCGGCGGCCGATCCGAGCCCGGGTGAGACGTGCCGAGCGAAAGCTGCACCGCACGAACAGTCGATCGAGCACGCTCTCCGCCGCAGAGATCTTGTCGAAGCGGCTGTCGGACACCTCGGTCTCGAAGATGTGCAGCGAACCCCGCGCGTGGCTCAGGTCGAGTCGCTCCAGCGTGAGGTACTTGATCGAGAGAGTGTCCGCGACCCGTCTCCACACCACGAAGATCGGCGTGGCCTTCCTCGGTGATCCCGTGCGGGGACGTGATCACGTGAGTGCGGCCGACGAACCGGGCCTGGTCGACCAACTGTCGATCGATACCGGCCACGTCCTCCGGTCTCCACCTGCGTCGAAGCGACGCGGCGCTTTCCGCGGCGGGCCTGCCCTTGGTCACGCGCCCACTATAGGGTCAGGCGGAGATCTGCCACTGCGTCGCTGCGACGAGGGCCGCGCGGTACCGGTCGAGCGCGACGTCGGCGACTTGCCGGTGCGCGCCGATCGTGTCGGCGAAGATGACGTCCGGTGCTGCTTCCAGTGCGGCGACACCGACTCGGTCGGTCAGCCGGCCGGGAGCCAGGAACCACGGTGCGATCACGATGCGCTCGACCCCTCGTGAGCGCAGTAGCGAGATCGACTGCCCGACGGACGGTTCGGCGGAGGTCGCGAAGCACACCGCGGTCTCCGCCCACCGGGTGCCCTCGGCGAGGACGCCGGCCAGCGCGCGTGTGCGGTCGTTCGCCTCCGGGTCGGACGAGCCGACCGCGGTGAGGACCACACCGGCATCGGTGTCGTCGGTGGCGACGCCCGCCGCGACAATCCGATCCCGCACCGCGGCGACCAGTCGTCGATCGTGGCCCAGCACGTCCGCCTGGACGATCGTCAGCTGCGGGTGCCGGGTTCGGGCCGCAGCGAGGATCCCGGGCAGGTCCACCCGAGCGTGGTAAGCGCTGCCCAGCAGCATCGGGACCACGACGGCCGTCGTATGCCCTTCGGCGGCAACGGCGTCGAGTACCTGATCTACCGACGGGGCGTTGAGGTCCAGGAAGCACAGCCGCACGTCGAGATCGGGGCGGCGAGCGCGGATCGCCGCCACGGCAGCCGCGACCACCCGAGCGGATCGGGGGTCGCGGCTGCCGTGAGCGACGGCGATCAGCGGCGGCGTCACGGTCTCAGACCCGCTCACCGAGTTCGACGGCCGCGATGGCGTCACCGACGAGACCGGCCGCGAGCGTGTTGCCGCCGGCCGGATCGATCAGCAGGAAGCTGCCGGTGTGCCGGTTGACGGTGTAGTCGTCGGCCACGATCGGCTCGGCGACGCGCACCGAGATCTTGCCGATCTCGTTGAGCTCGAAGCGTCTCCGGTGACAGGTCGGACGTCAGCGCCTGCTCGTCCAGACGCTCGACGAGCGCGCCGACGATCGCCTGCGTGGTGCGGGTGCCGTGCTTGAGCAGCAGGCGGGCACCCGGCCGCAGGGGCTTCTCGGCCAGCCAGCACACGGTGGCGTCGAACTGGTCGATCGGCTCGGGCGCGTTCGACGGCGCGGCGATCGTGTCGCCGCGGGAGACGTCGACATCGTCGGCGAGGACCAGCGTGACGCTGCGACCCGCGTGCGCGACGTCGAGTTCGCCGTCGGCGGTGTCGATGCGGGCGACCGTGGTCCGGGTGCCGGACGGCAGGATCACCACCTCGTCGCCGGGGACGACCGAACCGGCCGCGACCTGACCCGCGTAGCCGCGGTAGTCCGGGAACTCGGCGGTGCGGGGCCGGATCACGTACTGCACCGGGAACCGCAGGCCGACCGCGTGCCTACCCTCGTTGTCGCTGTCCACCGGCACCGACTCGAGGTGCTCGATCAGCGTCGGGCCGTCGTAGTACGGCGTGTTCTCTGACGCCACCGCGACGTTGTCGCCGTGCAGCGCCGACACGGGGATCGCGTGGACGTCGGCGTCGTCCCAGCCCAGCGAGCCGGTCAGCGACCGGAACTCGGCGGAGATGTCGGCGAACACCTGCGCCGGATCCTCGACGAGGTCGATCTTGTTGACGGCCAGGACCAGTCGCGGCACACCGAGCAGCGCCAGTACCGCGGCGTGCTTGCGAGTCTGCGAGATGACGCCCTTGCGTGCGTCGACCAGCAGGATCACCAGCTGCGCCGTGGACGCGCCGGAGACCGTGTTGCGGGTGTACTGCACGTGGCCCGGGGTGTCCGCGAGGACGAACGAGCGGCGCGGGGTCGCGAAGTAGCGGTACGCGACGTCGATCGTGATGCCCTGCTCGCGTTCGGCGCGCAGGCCGTCGACGAGCAGCGACAGGTCGGGAGTGGACAGGCCCTTGTCGACCGACGCGCGGGTGACGGCGTCGATCTGGTCGGCCAGAACGGATTTGGTGTCGTAGAGCAGCCGGCCCACCAGGGTGGACTTGCCGTCGTCGACGCTGCCGGCCGTAGCCAGGCGCAACAGGTCGCTCATGATCAGAAGTAGCCCTCTCGCTTGCGGTCTTCCATGGCCGCCTCGGACACGCGGTCGTCGCCTCGGGTCGCGCCGCGCTCGGTCAGTCGGGACGCCGCGACCTCGGCCAGGATGGCGTCGTTGTCGGCGGCGTCGGACAGGATCGCGCCGGTGGTGGAGCCGTCGCCGACGGTGCGGTAGCGCACCGACCGCACCTCGAGCTCCTCGCCCTCGGCGGGACCGCCCCACACGCCCGGCGTCATCCACATACCGTCGCGCCGGTACACCGGACGCTGGTGCGCGTAGTAGATGCTGGCGAGTTCGACGTTGTCGCGGGCGATGTAGCGCCAGATGTCGAGCTCGGTGAAGTTGCTCAGCGGGAACACCCGAACGTGCTCGCCGGGCGCGTGCCGACCGTTGTAGAGGTTCCACAGCTCGGGGCGCTGGCGCTTGGGATCCCACTGCCCAAAGGCGTTGCGCAGCGAGAAGATCCGCTCCTTGGCGCGCGAGCGCTCCTCGTCCGGCGGCCGCCGCCGAAGACGGCGTCGAAGCGGTTCTCGGAGATGGCGTCCAGCAGCGGAACCGTCTGCAGCGGGTTCCGGATGCCGTCCGGACGCTCGGTGAGCCGGCCGTCGGCCAGGTAGTCCTCGACCTTGGCGACGTGTAGGCGCAGGTCGTACTTCGCGACGACGTGGTCGCGGAAGTCCAGCACCTCCTGCAGGTTGTGGCCGGTGTCGACATGCAGCAGCGCGAACGGCAGCGGCGCGGGCCAGAAGGCCTTGATCGCCAGGTGCAGCAGCACGGTCGAGTCCTTGCCGCCCGAGAACAGGATCACGGGCCGCTCGAACTCGCCGGCCACCTCACGGAAGACGTGGATGGCCTCGGACTCGAGGGCGTCGAGGGTGTCGAACTTGTTGCCGTCCAGCTGAAGCCGCGGCTCGGAGAGGGAGATGTCGATTGTCATGAGGCGTGCAACCCGCATTCTGTCTTGGCCGTACCGGCTCACCGACCGCTGCGCGGATCGGCGCCGGAAGAGGTTTGACGGTGCAAGGAGCGCACCCGATGGACGGATACCCCTCGTCGACGAGCGGATTCACCAGGATCGAGTGCTCGTCGATGTACGCCTGCATGTCGTCGTCGGACCACGCGGCGATGGGGTTGATCTTCACCAGACCGAACGCCTCGTCGAACGAGATCAACGGCGCGTTCGCCCGGGTGGGGGCCTCGACCCGGCGGATGCCGGTGACCCACGCCCGGTAGTTCTTCAGCGTCGCCTTCAGCGGCGCGACCTTGCGCAGCGCGCAGCAGCGGTTGGGCTCGCGGGCGAACAGGTCCTTGCCCTCGGCCGCGTCCTGCTCGGCGACGGACGCCTCGGCCTGCGCGTTGATGACGTTGACGCCGTACACCTGCTCCACCGCGTCACGGGTGCCGATGGTCTCCGGGAAGTGGTAGCCCGTCTCCAGGAACAGCACGTCCACACCGGGATGCACCTGTGCCGCAAGGTGAACCAGGACGCCGTCCTGCATGTTCGACGCCACGATGTAGTCGGAGCCGAAGGTGTCCTCGGTCCACCGCAGCAGCTCCTCGGCGGACGCTCCCTTCAGGTCCTCCGCGCCCTGCGCCGCGATCGCGCGGAGCTCGTCCGCAGTTGCCGTCGTCAGATCAACCGTCACCGCAAATCCCCCTCGTCTGCTCGAATTGCCCACTGTGCGAAGCGTTCACCCTCGTTGCGGTGCTTCACGAAATTGCGCACCACGCGGTCGATGTAGTCGCCGAGTTCGTCGCTGGTCACCTTGTGCTGACGCAGCTTCCGGCCGAACGCGCTGTCGAGACCCAGGCTGCCGCCCAGGTGCACCTGGAAGCCCTCGACCTGGTTGCCCTCGCCGTCGTCGACCAACTGGCCCTTGAACCCGATGTCGGCGATCTGGGACCGGCCGCACGAGTTGGGGCACCCGTTGATGTTGATCGTGATCGGGACGTCGAGCTGCGCGTTGATGTCCGCGAGCCGCTCCTCGAGTTCCGGTGCCAGCACCTGGGACCGCTTGCGCGTCTCCACGAACGAGAGCTTGCAGAACTCGATGCCGCTGCACGCCAAGAGGTTCCGGCGCCAGTGCGACGGCCGGGCGTGCAGGCCGAGCGGTTCGAGCTCGGCGATCAGCTCCTCGACCTTGTCGTCGGCGACGTCGAGGACGATCAGCTTCTGGTACGGGGTGAAGCGGATGCGATCGGAGCCGATCCGCTCGGCCGCGTCGGCGACCTTGGTCAGGATCGTGCCCGAGACGCGACCTGCGATGGGGAGAACCCGATCGCGTTGAGGCCGTTGCGCAGCTTCTGGACGCCGATGTGGTCGATCGGACGGGCGGGCTTCTCCGGCGCCGGGCCGTCGATGAGCTTGCGCTTCAGGTACTCCGTCTCGAGAACCTCGCGGAACTTCTCGATGCCCCAGTCCTTGATCAGGAACTTCAGCCGCGCCTTCGCGCGCAGGCGGCGGTAGCCGTAGTCGCGGAAGATCGAGACCACGGCCTCCCACACGTCCGGGACCTCGTCGAGCGGCACCCACACGCCGACGCGCTGCGCCAGCATCGGATTCGTCGACAGGCCGCCGCCCACCCACAGGTCCAGGCCCGGGCCGTGCTCGGGGTGGTCGACGCCGACGAACGCGACGTCGTTGATCTCGTGCACCACGTCCTGCTGGCCGGAGATCGCGGTCTTGAACTTGCGCGGCAGGTTCGAGTACTCGGGATCGCCGATGTAGCGGCGGACGATCTCGTCGATCGCCGGCGTCGGGTCGAGGACCTCGTCGAACGACTCGCCGGCCAGCGGGGAGCCCAGCACGACGCGGGGGCAGTCGCCGCACGCCTCGGTGGTCTTCAGGCCGACGGCCTCGAGGCGCTGCCAGATCTCCGGGACGTTCTCGATCTCGATCCAGTGGTACTGGACGTTCTCGCGGTCGGACAGGTCGGCGGTGTCGCGACCGAACTCGGTCGACAGTTCGCCGATCGTCCGCAACTGCGCCGCGCTCAGGGCGCCCGCGTCGCAGCGCACTCGCATCATGAAGTACTTCGCCTCGAGCAGGTCGATGTTCTCGTCGCCGGTGAAGGTGCCGTCGTAACCCTGCTCGCGCTGGGTGTACAGGCCCCACCACCGCATCCGGCCGCGCAGATCGGCCTTGTCGACGCTGTCGAAGCCCTGCTTCGAGTAGATGTTCTCGATGCGGGCCCGGACGTTGAGCGGGTTGTCGTCCTTCTTGATCTGCTCGTTCGCGTTGAGCGGCTCACGGTAGCCGAGTGCCCACTGGCCCTCGGAGACCCGCTTCTTCGGGCGGGCAGTACGTGGTGCAGCGGGCGGGCTGGTCGTGGAATCGGCGTCGGGGGTCGACGTCATGGGTGCTCCTGAATTTCGTGAATCTCACGGTGCACCGGTCGAAGACAGGGAGCGGAGGGCTGTTCCTCGCGGGGTCGTCCTCGGCCGGCCGGGATTAGCGGGCTGAAACGGGGGAGACGAACGCAGGCGAGCGCCGACAGCCCTCAGGGCTGGGGAACGCCGTGTTCTACACGCCGCAAGGCAGACAGCAACAGCTGCAGACACGCTTGAGGTCGACGTGGCGTCGCGCCACCAGTCGCACCCCGAGATCAGTCATGGCCGCCATTCTGCCACGGGATTTCCCGGCTGCCGACCACTGGGGAGATATTTCCCGAAAATTCCCGGGAAATCTCCTGATCGGGCGGGGAACGTGGCGCGAAATCGGGGCGCTGGGACACTGGAGGCGTGAGTGGATCTGTTGTCGACATCGAATCGACACGCCTGGAGCTTCCCGCGTCGGCCCTCGAAGGGGTGGGGGCGCGGCCGTTCGGGGTCTACGTCCACGTCCCATTCTGCGCAACGCGCTGCGGCTACTGCGACTTCAACACCTACACGGCCGGTGAACTGGGGACGTCCGCGTCGCCGCAGTCGTGGCTCGAAGCGCTCAAGCGTGAGCTCGCGCAGGCCGCCGAGATCACCGGTGCGCCGTCGGTCGACACAGTCTTCGTCGGGGGCGGCACGCCGTCGCTGCTCGGCGGGAACGGGCTCGCGGAGGTCATCGGCGCGGTGCAGTCGAGCTTCGGCCTCGCGGACGGTGCCGAGGTCACGACCGAGTCGAATCCGGAGTCCACGTCGCCGGAGTTCTTCGCGACGCTGCGGGAGGCGGGGTTCACGCGGATCTCGCTCGGCATGCAGTCCGCGGCCGAGCACGTCCTGAAGGTGCTCGATCGCACCCACACCCCCGGCCGGGCCGTCGCGGCGGCCCGGGAGGCGCGCGGCGCCGGATTCGATCACGTCAACCTCGACCTGATCTACGGCACCCCCGGCGAGACCGACGCCGATCTGGACCAGTCCCTCGACGCGGTGCTGAACGCCGGCGTCGACCACGTCTCGGCGTACGCGCTGATCGTCGAGGACGGCACCGCGCTGGCCCGCAAGGTGCGCCGCGGCGAACTGCCCGCACCCGACGACGACGTCCTCGCGTCCCGCTACGAGCGCATCGACGCGCGCCTGGCGGACGCCGGGCTGCACTGGTACGAGGTGTCGAACTGGGCCGCGAACGACGACGCCCGCTGCCGGCACAACCTCGGGTACTGGGACGGCGGCGACTGGTGGGGTGCGGGGCCGGGCGCGCACAGCCACATCGGTGGGGTGCGGTGGTGGAACGTAAAGCACCCGGCGCGCTACGCGGACCGGCTGTCGGCCGGTGAGCTTCCCGTCGGCGGGTCCGAGACGCTCACGGCCGAGGATGTCCACGTCGAGCGGGTGATGCTGACGGTCCGGTTGCGGACCGGTCTGCCGTTGGCGGACCTTGGGACGCTGAGCGCGCCGCCGCTCAGCGGGTGGTCGAGGACGGTCTTGCGGTGGTCGAGGCCGATCACCTCGTGCTGACCGATCGCGGGCGCCTGCTCGCGGACGCCGTCGTCCGGGACATCCTGGATTGACGCTGCCTGACGCTGTCTGACGCTGCGTGACGCGCCGACTGACTGTCAGTCGGTCGGACTGCCCGCCTCGGCCGCGTCGTAGTCGAAGACGCGCGCATGCAGGACGACCCGGTTGCGCAGCGCCGACCGCACCGCGTGGTGCACGCCGTCCTCGAGGTAGATTACGCCTTGCCACAGCACCGCGTGCGGGAACAGGTCGCCGTAGAACGTGGAGTCCTCGGAGAGCAGGCGATCGAGTTCGAGGACCTTCGTGGTGGTCACGATCTCGTCCAGGCGCACCTGGCGCGGGGGAATCTGGGACCAGTCCCGCAATGTCAATCCGTGATCCGGGTACGGCTTGCCGTCCCGGACACCCTTGAAGATCATCCTGTGTTCCGCCTGTGTTCCTCGTCGGTGGTCGGACCCGCGCGCCGACCCGGCGACAACCCTACGGCCTGACCGGCCTGCCCGGCTCGTACCGAATGCCTGGCGCGGCCTGCGCAGTTGGCGACAGGACCGGCCATTAGACTGGGTATTGAGGTGCGCGCCGTTCTCGGGGCGCTCGTTCCCGGGGGTGACAGCGAGGAATCCCGGTCTCGTGGCGAAGTGGAGGTGGACAGCGGTGTCGAGTACGGAGGAACGGCGGTTCGAGGTACTCCGCGCAATCGTCGCCGACTATGTCGCCACCCAGGAGCCGATCGGATCGAAGGCGCTGGTCGAGCGCCACAACCTCGGCGTCTCCAGCGCGACCATCCGCAACGACATGGCCGTCCTCGAGGCCGAGGGCTACATCGCCCAGCCCCACACCAGTTCGGGGCGGGTCCCCACGGACAAGGGCTACCGCCAGTTCGTCGACCGGATCGCCGACGTCAAACCCCTGTCGTCCGCCGAGCGCCGCGCAATCCTCGAGTTCCTCGAGTCCGGGGTGGACCTGGACGACGTGCTGCGCCGAGGTGTGCGGCTCCTGGCGCAGCTGACCCGGCAGGTCGCGATCGTGCAGTACCCGACGTTGTCGTCGTCGTCGGTGCGCCACCTCGAGGTGGTGGCGCTCACGCCCGCGCGCCTGCTGCTGGTTCTGATCACCGACTCGGGCCGGGTCGACCAGCGCATCGTCGAACTCGGTGACGTCATCGACGACGACGACCTCTCGCGGCTGCGCTCCCTGCTGGGCGGCGCGCTCGAGGGCAAGCGCCTGGCTGCGGCGTCCATCGCGGTCTCCGAGCTCGCGGAGGACGCGCCGGAGAGCATCCGCGACGCCGTCGTCCGCTCGGCGACGGTGTTGGTCGAGACGCTCGTCGAGCATCCCGAGGATCGGCTCGTCCTGGGTGGCACCGCGAACCTGACCCGCAACGCGGGAGACTTCACGACGCAGGCCGGGCTGCCCGGCTCGCTACGCTCGGTTCTCGAGGCACTCGAGGAGCAGGTGGTGGTTCTCAAGCTGCTGGCCGCGACCCAGGACGCCGGTCGGGTCACCGTCCGGATCGGCGAGGAGACGCAGGTCGAGCAGATGCGGGGCACGTCGGTGATCTCCACCGGCTATGGCGCCGCCGGGACGGTGTTCGGTGGTGTGGGGGTCCTCGGGCCCACCCGGATGGACTATCCGGGAACAATTGCCTCGGTGGCTGCAGTTGCCAGGTACATCGGCGAGGTACTCGCCGAGCGATAGCGTGTGGCGCGGCGGCCGCGCCGGACAGGGTGTTCGACCCGGCCGCTGCGGCGTCGGAGCGGTTCACCGCGTGGTGCGAACGAAGTAGAGAAGGACGAGATACCCAAAGTGGCACGGGATTACTACGGCACACTCGGCGTCGGGCCGAAGGCGACCGATCAGGAGATCAAGCGGGCCTACCGCAAGCTGGCCCGGGAGCTGCACCCGGACGTCAACCCGGACGAATCCGCGCAGGCCCGTTTCCGGGAGGTCTCCACCGCGTACGAGGTGCTGTCGGATCCGGAGAAGCGGCGCATCGTCGATCTCGGTGGCGATCCGATGGAGTCCGGTGGCGGCGGTGCCGGTGGCGGCTTCGCAGGTGCCGGGTTCGGCGGCCTCGGTGACGTCTTCGAGGCATTCTTCGGCGGCGGTGGCGGCGGTGCGCGTGGGCCCAGGGGCCGCGTCCAGCCGGGTGCCGATTCGCTGCTGCGCACCAAGCTCACGCTCGACGAGTGCGCGACCGGCGTCACCAAGACCATCACCGTGGACACCGCGATCCTGTGCGACGGCTGTGCCGGAGCGGGCACCAACGGCGACTCCAAGCCGATGCGGTGCGAGACGTGTGGCGGTGCCGGTGAGGTGCAGTCGGTGCAGCGCTCGTTCCTCGGTCAGGTCATGACGTCGCGTCCGTGTCCCACCTGCCGCGGCGCCGGCGAGACGATCCCCGACCCCTGTCACAAGTGCGGTGGCGACGGCCGCGTCCGCGCCCGCCGCGAGATCAACGTCAAGGTGCCCGCGGGCGTCAGCAACGGCATGCGCATCCGCCTGGCCTCCCAGGGCGAGGTGGGCCCCGGCGGCGGCCACCCCGGCGACCTCTACGTCGAGATCATGGAGCAGCCGCACGACGTGTTCGTCCGTGACGGCGACGACCTGCACTGCACGATCCGCGTGCCTATGGTCGACGCCGCGCTCGGCACCACCGTCACGCTCGACACGATCATCGACGGACCGACCGAGATCACGGTCGACCCGGGCACCCAGCCCGGCTCGGTGTCCGTGCTGCGCGGACACGGGATGCCGAAGCTGCGGTCGAACGTCCGCGGCGACGTGCACGCGCACCTCGAGGTGGTCATCCCGACCCGACTCGACGGCAAGCAGAGCAAGCTGCTGCAGGAGTTCAAGAACCATCGCGACCGCGATCACGCCGAGGTCGTGTCGACCGGTTCGCAGAACAGCGGGGGCCTGTTCTCCCGGCTGCGTGATGCGTTCAGCGGCCGCTGACGGGCGCCGGGCGCACTGATGGCCGCGACGGTCTTCTATCTGGATCCGCTGCCCGACATCGGGCAGCCCGCCGTCCTCGACGGCCCCGAGGGCCGGCACGCCGCGACGGTGCGCCGCATCAAGCCGGGTGAGCGCCTGCTGCTCGCCGACGGACGCGGCGGCATCGCGGACGCAACGGTGACCGCGGCCGCCAAGGATCGGCTCGACCTCGAGGTCACGGCCCGCCGCGACCAGCAGCCTCCGACGCCGTCGGTGACGCTGGTGCAGGCGCTGCCCAAGGCCGAGCGGTCCGAGCTGGCCGTCGAACTCGCGACGGAAGCCGGTGTCGACGCGGTGGTGCCGTGGCAGTCGGCACGATGCGTCGCGCGGTGGGAGGGCGCCAAGACCCAGAAGGGCGTCACGCGCTGGCGCAACGCGTCGATCGCGGCGGCCAAGCAGTCGCGGCGCTCGTTCGTGCCCGACGTCGCCGACCTCCATCACACCCCGCAGGTGCTCGACCTGGTCCGCGCCGTCGTCGGTCGCGGGGTGTCGTGGCCGTGCTGCACGAGTCGGCGCAGGCTCCGCTGGCGTCGCTGCCGCTGCGCGACCTCACCGAGGTGGTGCTGGTGGTCGGCCCCGAGGGCGGGCTGTCCGACGAGGAGGTCACGGCCCTCACCGACGCCGGTGCGACCGCGGTGCTGCTGGGGCCGACCGTGCTGCGGACGTCGACCGCGGCAGCGGTGGCCCTCGGTGCGATCGGCGTTCTCACGGACCGCTGGTCCGCGGCCCCTCTCGACTGACCCAGGAGCGACGGACATGCCCAGGACGCGCATCGAGTACGGCCCCGAGCCGCAGCAGTTCGGACACTTCTACGCCCCGGAAAACCCTGCGGGCGAGCCTGTTCCGGTCGTCATGGTGATCCACGGCGGCTACTGGAGCGCGGAGTACCGCCTCAACGTCGGGACGTCGTTCTCACTCGAACTCGCCCGCAGCGGGGTCGCGGTGTGGAACGTCGAGTACCGGCGCATCGGCGCGGGCGGGCGCTGGCCGGAGATGTCGGCGGACGTCGTCGCGGCGCTCGAGGCGATCGCCGGGCCGGTCGCCGCGGCGTCGCCGGTGCCACTCGACCTGGGCCGGGTGCGTGTCGTCGGGCACTCGGCGGGTGGTCAACTCGCGGTGTGGCTTGCCGGACAGCGGGATACGACGGTTCGCCCCGAACTGGTGGTGGCGCAGGCGGGGGCACTGGACCTCGCGTCGGCCGCCGAGCGGGGGCGTCGGATCAGCTACATCGAGGACCTGTTCGGGGTTCCGTTCGAGGCCGATCCCGACCTGTACCGCTCGGCGTCGCCGCAGCACCGGGTGCCGATCGGGGTTCCCGTCGTGGCTGTCCACGGCACCGAGGACGCGCAGGTGCCCGCGAAGGTCGCGTCTCGGTACTGCGATGCTGCCCGCGCCGCCGGGGACCAGGTGGAACTGCACCTGGTCGACGGCGAGGACCACTTCGCGTTCCTGGATCCGAACACGCGTAGCTGGAAGCTCTCGCGTGAGGTACTTCTCGGCGGTTACTCCTGAGACGACCCGCGGCCCGGCAGGATCACAGCGACCACCACCGCGCCCACCGCAAGCGTGAGGCCGCCGACGAGGCTGGCGCGGGAGATCGCGTCGGCGAACGCGACGGTGGCGGCATCCATCAGCGGCCGGGCCTGCGAGGCGGCGAGCATGTTCTTCGACATCTCCTCGGCCACGATCGCGGCGCCGCCGACCGACTCGCCGGACGCCTGTAGGCCCTGGGCCACCAGATCTGCTTGGGGCCCGGTCAGTTTCGGGATCGGCAGCGATGCGAGAAAACCCGCGATCCCGTTCTTGTAGGCCGAGGCGAGTACCGAGCCGAGGATCGCGATGCCGAGCGAGCCGCCGAGTTCGATCGCGGTGTCGTTGAGCCCGCCGGCGGCGCCGAGATCCTGATCCGAGAAGCTGCCCATGATCGCGTCGGTGGCGGGCGAGACCGCCACGCCGACGCCGACGCCGACGAGCAGGAGCGTGGGCACGAAGTCCAGGTAGGTCGAGGCGCCGTCGACGCGGACGAGTAGCAGAATGCCCGCCGCTGCGACGAGCATGCCGCCGGCGACGATCGCGCGGGTGCCGATCCGCGGCGCGAGGCGGGCGCTGGCCGCCGCCCCGACCGACACCGCGGCAGCGAGCGGCAGCAGTCGGACGCCGGTATCGAGAGGCCCGAAACCCAGCACGAACTGGAACTGCTGGGCGATGAAGAACATCGCGCCGAAGGCCGCGAGGAACACGAGCAGTACCGCCAGCGATGCACCGCCCACCGCGCGATTGCCGAACTTCCGCACGTTCAGCAGAGGCTGGGGATGGCGCAGTTCCCACGCGACGAACAGGACCAGACCGACGAGGGAGACGGCCGCCGCCGTGAGCGCGCTCGTGCCCCAGCCGAAGTGGAATCCGTCGATGATCGCGAAGACGAGGCACCCGATCGTGACGACCGACAGCAACCCGCCGAGCCAGTCGATCCGGCCGAGTCCGTGCGCCTTCGACGGCGGCACCAGCACCAGCGCGGCCCCGATCGCGAACAGCGCGATCGGCACATTGATGAGGAAGGTCGCGTGCCAGGAGTGGCTCTCGAGCAGCCATCCGGCGAGAAGCGGACCGAGGGCGATCGCGAGGCCCGAGGTGGCCGCCCACGCAGCGATCGCGCGGGCGCGCTCGGCCGACGGGAAGGTTGCGACGAGGAGCGAGAGCGTCGCGGGCATGATGATCGCCGCGCCGGTGCCCATGATCATGCGGGCCGCGATCACCGACGTCGTGCTGTCGGCGAGACTTCCGAATACGGCACCGCCGGCGAAGACCAGCAGGCCTCCGAACAGTGCGCCGCGACGGCTGTACTTGTCGCCGAGGACGCCGAACAGCAGCATCAGCGCCGCGTAGGGGACGGTGTAGCCGTCGATGACCCACTGCAGGTCCGAACTCGTCAGGCGCAGATCCCGGGTCATGTCCGGGGCGGCCACGATGAGCGCGGTGTTCGCCATGACGACGATCAGCAGGCTCAGGCACAGCACGCCGAGCGCCGCCCACCGGCGCCGGTACGGCCGGTCCATCTGGTCGACGGGAGTGCTGGCGACCCCCGGTAGTTGCGACAGCGTCACGGTCATCGTCGACCTCTCCTCTTCCGTCTCGGTGGGGTAACGCCGAGATTGCACATAGATGTGCAAGTTAGTTTCCTGCACACCAGTGTGCAAGGAGTGCATGATGTAGGTCACATGCGGGGCACGGGCAGGATGTACCGGTGACCACTCCTCGACCCGTGCGCAGGCACGTGCGAACCGCGCCCGCATCCTCGAGGCCGCGATCTCGGCATTCGCCGCCGATCCGGACGCGAGCATGGATGAAGTGGCGCGGGCGGCCGGCGTGGTGCGGCGGACCGTGTACTCGCACTTCCCGAACCGTGATGCGCTGATCGAGGGACTCGTCGTGGAAGCGTCGACGGCGATCGCCGAGGCCCTCACCGCCGGGCCGCCTGCGCCGGAGGCGCCCGAGCTCGGTGTGGCGGTCCTGGCGCTGCGGACATGGCCGATCGGAGACCGATTCCGGGTGTTGCTCTCGTTCGCCCGTCGAGAACTCGGTGACGAGCGGATCCACGACCTCCTCGAGCCGCTGCGTACCGCGAGTGTGGGCAACGTCGAGCGTGGGCAGCGCGAGGGTGTCTTCTCGGACTACCTGCCGGCGGGTCTGCTGGTGGCGATGTTCGAGGGGATGACGTTGACCCTGCTCGAGTACGCGAACCGGGGTGCAATCGTCGACCGTGGCGAGACATTCGCGACGGCGGGGTTGGTTTTGCTCGGGCTCCCGCCCGAGCGTGCGGCGGACGTGGTCGAGCGGGCCGCGCGGTGGTTGACCGATTCGGGCGAACCGGACGTGGTGTCGGCCGGGTAACTCGGTGGGCCGTGTCGCTGTCGGGCGCTAGACTTGGGCACGCGACAACCCCGCCGCGAACACGTCGGACCTGGAAGTAGGCCATAGCCCTCACGTGAGTGAACAAGTCGAGAACGGCTCGTCGCGCTACCGCGGCGCCCCGCAGGATCCAGCACAGCCGGCCGAGCGCACTGTCCGCTCGAGCATGGAACTCCCGCCCGAGGTGGTGCCGCCCCTGCTCGGGTCCTCCGACGAGAATCTGACCGCTCTCGAAAGGGTCCTCGACGCCGACATCCACGTGCGCGGGAACGCGGTCACGCTGACGGGCACCCCGGCCGACGTCGCGCTGGCCGAACGGGTCTTCGAGCAGCTCACGGCGCTGGTGCGCCGCAATCAGCCGATCACCCCGGACGCTGTCCGGCGGACCGTGGGCATGCTCACCCAGGGGCTCTCCGAGTCGCCGGCCGACGTGCTGAGTCTCGACATCCTGTCCCGGCGCGGAAAGACGATCCGGCCCAAGACGCTCAACCAGAAGCGCTACGTCGACGCGATCGACGAGAACACGATCGTTTTCGGCGTCGGCCCGGCCGGTACCGGCAAGACGTACCTCGCGATGGCGAAGGCCGTGCAGGCGCTGCAGAGCAAGCAGGTGACGCGGATCATCCTCACCCGTCCGGCCGTCGAGGCGGGCGAGCGGCTGGGCTTCCTGCCGGGCACGCTGCACGAGAAGATCGACCCGTATCTGCGTCCGCTGCACGACGCACTGCACGACATGATGGATCCGGAGGCGATCCCGAAGCTGATGCAGGCCGGGGTGATCGAGGTCGCGCCGCTCGCGTACATGCGCGGCCGCACCCTCAACGACGCGTTCATCATCCTCGACGAGGCGCAGAACACCACGGCCGAGCAGATGAAGATGTTCCTCACCCGTCTGGGTTTCGGCTCCAAGATCGTCGTCACCGGCGACATCGCCCAGGTCGACCTGCCCGGCGGCGCCCGCTCGGGTCTGCGGGCCGCCACCGAGATCCTCGACGGCATCGACGGCATCCACTTCGCGATCCTCGACAGCAGCGACGTCGTGCGGCACCGGTTGGTCTCCGACATCGTCGATGCCTACGACCGGTTCGAGTCGTCACGCGCGGACGATTTGCCGCTCGGCAACCGGGCGCAGCGACGAGCGGTCCAGTCGCGTTCGCACCGGCGGTAGGGTTGTTCCCGCCCCATTACGGCTACGGCCGGCCCGCGACCGACGAAAGAGCGACGTAGATGAGCATCGAGATCTCCAACGAATCGGGGATGGAAGTCTCCGACGAGGACCTGATCAGCGTCGCCCGATTCGTGATCGCCCGCATGGACGTCCACCCCGCGGCGGAACTGTCGATGGTGCTGGTGGATTCGGCGACCATGGCCGATCTGCACATGCGCTGGATGGACCTGCCCGGCCCGACGGACGTCATGTCGTTCCCGATGGACGAGCTCGAGCCCGGCGGACGCCCGGACGCGCCGGAGCACGGACCGTCGATGCTCGGTGACATCGTGCTGTGTCCGTCGTTCGCGGCCGATCAGGCGCAGAAGGCCGGCCACTCGCTCGATCACGAGCTGGCGCTGCTCACCGTCCACGGTGTCCTCCACCTCCTCGGCTACGACCACGCCGAGCCGGAGGAGGAGAAGGAGATGTTCGGCTTGCAGAACCAGCTGCTGGCGGACTGGTACGAGGACCTGCGGCGCGCGGAGCGCGAGGCCGAGCTCGCGGCACGCGACCAGCGGCTGCTCGGCAAGACCGGGTTCGTCGACGGTGCCGAACAGTGACACCAGGCGGACGGTGATCGGCCGGTGAGCGACGCCGTCGTCCTCATAGTTCTCGCGGTCGTGCTGGTGCCGCTGGGCGGCCTGTTCGCGGCCCTCGATTCGGCGCTCAACACGCTCTCGCCCGCACGGGTCGACGAGCTGGCGAAGGACGAACGTCCCGGTGCGGCACGGCTGGTGGGGATCGTCGCCGACCGCCCCCGCTACGTCAATCTCATGGTCCTGCTGCGGATCCTGTGCGAGATCGCGGCGGCGGTCCTCCTCGCCGGGGCGCTGATCGAGCTGATCGGCCCGGTGTGGGGTGTCGTCGTCACGATCGTGGTGATGGTGCTCGTCGACTACGTCGCGATCGGCGTCGGCCCGCGCACCCTCGGCCGGCAGCACGCGTACCCGCTCGCGCTCGCGGCCGCGATGCCGTTGGTCGCGCTCGGTGCGCTGCTCAGCCCGGTCAGCCGGCTGCTGATCCTGGTCGGCAACGCGCTCACCCCGGGCCGCGGATTCCGCGCCGGGCCGTTCGCGTCCGAGATCGAGTTGCGTGAGCTGGTCGACCTGGCGCAGGAGCGCGGCGTGGTGGCCGACGAGGAACGCCGGATGATCCAGTCGGTGTTCGAACTCGGCGACACCTCCGCCCGCGAGGTCATGGTGCCGCGCACGGAGATGGTGTGGATCGAGGCCGACAAGACCGCCGGCCAGGCGACGTCGCTCGCGGTGCGCAGCGGCCACTCGCGCATCCCCGTCATCGGCGAGAACGTCGACGACGTGCTCGGCGTCGTCTATCTCAAGGACCTCGTCCAGCAGACCTACTACTCGTCGGACGGCGGCCGCAGCGTCACCGTCTCCCAGGTGATGCGCCCGGCGGTGTTCGTGCCCGACTCGAAGCCGCTCGACAGCCTTCTGGCGGAGATGCAGCGCGACCGCAACCACATGGCGGTCCTCGTCGACGAGTACGGCGGCATCGCCGGGCTGGTCACCATCGAGGACGTGATCGAGGAGATCGTCGGCGAGATCGCCGACGAGTACGACACCGACGAGACCCCGCCGGTCGAGGATCTCGGGACGGCTCGTACCGGGTCTCGGCACGGTTGCCGGTCGAGGATCTCGGGGAGTTGTTCGACGTCGAGATCGAGAACGACGAGGTCGAAACGGTCGGCGGGCTGCTCGGCTACGAACTCGGACGCGTACCGCTGCCGGGGTCGCAGGTCGTCGCCGCGGGGCTGCTGCTGCGCGGTGAGGGCGGCGCCGACGTGCGCGGCCGCGTCCGGATCAGCACGGTGTACGTCGAGCGCGTGCTCGGCGAGGAGTCGGCCGGCGCCGACGCCATGAACGAAGACGGAAACGTGAATCAGGAGTGAACATGACCGACAACGAATTCCGTTCCGGCTTCGTCTGTTTCGTCGGACGGCCCAACACGGGCAAGTCGACGCTGACGAACGCGCTGGTCGGCGAGAAGATCGCGATCACGTCGTCGCGGCCGCAGACCACCCGGCACACGATCCGCGGCATCGTGCACCGCGATTTCGCCCAGCTGATCCTGGTCGACACCCCCGGCCTGCACCGTCCGCGGACGCTGCTCGGCCAGCGTCTCAACGATCTGGTGCGCGACACGTACTCCGAGGTCGACGTCATCTGCCTGTGCATTCCGGCGGACGAGAAGATCGGCCCCGGCGACCGGTGGATTCTCGAGCAGGTGCGTCAGATGGCGCCCAAGACCAAGCTCGTCGGCATCGTCACCAAGATCGACAAAGTGAGCAAGGACGCGCTCGTCTCGCAGCTCATGGCGGTCTCCAAGCTCCTCGGCCCCGAGGCTGAGGTGATCCCGGTGTCCGCGGTCTCCGGCGAGCAGGTCGAGCTGCTGGTGAAGGTCCTGGCCGAGCTGACGGAGCCGGGTCCGGCGTTCTACCCGGACGGCGAGCTCACCGACGAGCCCGAGGAAACGCTCATGGCCGAGCTGATCCGCGAGGCCGCGCTCGAAGGCCTCGGCGACGAGCTGCCGCACTCGCTGGCGGTCGTCATCGAGGAGATTCGCGAACGCGAGGGCCGCACCGAGAAGCAGGGCGAGATGCTCGACGTCCACGCCCTGCTGTACGTCGAGCGGCCCAGCCAGAAGGGCATCGTGATCGGCAAGGGCGGCGCCCGGCTGCGCGAAGTCGGCACCGTCGCCCGCAAGCAGATCGAGAAACTGCTCGGCGTCAAGATCTTCCTGGACCTGCACGTCAAGGTCGCCAAGGACTGGCAGCGCGACCCGAAGCAGTTGGGCCGCTTGGGGTTCTAGGATCCGCCGCTCCGGTTCTCGTCGTGCCGCTCCTCCGATCGGGGGAGCGGCACAGCCATTTTCGGTGCGATTACCGCGGCCTCGTGCCACGATTGACCTCTCGACACGTTGAACTGACGGCACCGTCCGGAGGAGGCGCCGATGCCGCGGGCACGAACCTACGGTCAGGCCAACCCGATTCAGCGTGGACTGCGCTCGGTTGCCGGCCTGGCGCCGGTGTCCTGGGTGTTCGCGCGCACACTGCACCGCGTCGACGGTCCGATCTTCCGGATCACCAGGGGGCGGCGGACTCTGACGAGCATGCTCGCGGGTTTGCCGGTGGTCATGCTCACGACGACGGGCGCGCGCAGCGGCGTCCGCCGCACGGTCCCGCTGCTCGGGTTGCCTGACGACGACCGGATCGTGGTGATCGCGTCCAACTATGGGCAGGCGGACAACCCGTCCTGGTACTACAACCTGCGCGCCCACCCGGGGGCCGAGATCTCGGTCGCCGGCGGAGCGGCGGCGGCGGTGCGGGCGCACGAGGTGGCGGGCGCGGAACGGGAGAGGCTGTGGAGGCTCGGGTTGTCGATCTATCCGGCCTGGGCGGTATACGAGAAGCGGGCCACCGGACGCCGGATCCCGGTGATGGTTCTCGAACCCGACAGCGCCTGACCGCGGCGAGAGCGCGTCGGACCGATCTTCGACGGTCGGGCCCCGCGATGTCAGCGGGCCGTGGTCGTGATCGAGCTGAGCACGAGCGCCGCCGCCAACCGGACGCGATGATCCGTCACGTCGAGCCCCGAAAGATCGATGATCTGTTTCATCCGGTAGCGCAGGGTGTTCGGATGCACGTGGAGTTTCCGAGCGGCGCGCTTGGGTTCGCCGTAGTGATCGAGGTACATGGCCAGCGTGGCGACGAAGTCCGATCCGCGTTCCCGGTCGTGATCAACCAGCAACTGCACCGGTCCGATGTCGAAGGGCGTCGCGAGGAGCGCTGAGCGGGCGCGGGCGAGTGCGATGTCGGTCCACGCATCCACGAACGACATCGACGAAGCGCGGAGGCGTCCCTCCCGTGCGAGCGTCACCAGTTCCATTGCCTCCGAGCTGGATCTGGACAGTTCGACCTGGCTGCGTGCAAGTGCGCCGCCCAGCGCCGCCGCGCTCGCGTGGTCCGTGGCGGCGACCACGGCCCGCAACCATTCCCAGCTCCCTGCGACCCCCGCGGACCCAGTATCCGAGACGACTGCGATCGGTACGTCGTCGAGTGTCGTGAGCAATGGTTGGAGCCATCCGTGTCGTCGGAGGAAGCCCTCCCACACGGCGATCTGCGCATCAGCGGTGTCGCCACGCGCGCACGACAGCGCGACGACGCGCCACGGTCCCTGAGGAAGCGGGAAGGTGCCGACGTCGTCGGGCGAGAGCATGAGCGCGCGAAGACGGTCCGCGGACATTCGCCGCGCCATCGCGGACTGGGCGCGCAACCGAACCAGGTGTAGCGCGACGACGGATGCGGTCCGTGCCAGCTCGCGCAGTTGGTTCGGGACACCGGTTCGGGATCGACGAACCAGATGGACCCGAGAAGTTCCCGACCGGAACGGATCGGAACTACGAGGCGCGGTAGGAAGCCTTCCTGCTCGGAGTCGACCCGGATGGGAGCGTCGCAGCCGTGGAGTCGGCGAAAGGTTCCGCGAGATCGGAAATGCCGGATCACGTTCTCGGGAACGCGTCGCCCGACGATAGTGGAGATCCGAGCGGCGTCGGCGGTGCCCTGCAGCTCCGAATAGGCGAGGACTCGGGATTGGGTGTCCTCGATGGTGACAGGCGCGCCGACGATCGCGGCCGCGGCGTCGGCAAGGACGAAGAGCGCGTCGTAGTCGGCAGGTTCGCCGCCGATCCCGGAGCCGGCCTGGGCGGTCGAATGGTCGATGATGCTCCGGATCAGCCACACGAGGTGTGTCCACGAGGTAGTCGGTTGCAACGCGACGAGTCCGACGCCGAGCGATTCGGCCGTACTCACCACGTCCGGCTGGGCTGCGGCGGGTGCGTGCAACACCACCGCACACGAACCGGCCCGAGCGGCGCTCTGTAGGAGTTCGACCGCCCGTGACGTCTCGTGGATCCCCGGTCCGAGCACCAGGTGCCCGCGACTGTCCATCTCGATCCGGTCACCCTCGGAGAGAACGACGTCGGTGACCTGATCTCGGTGTGCAGTCACGGTCGGGCGTACCACGGCAGTGCCCAGGGATTCGATGAGGTAGCTCAGGCGAATCATGTTCCTCCAGGGTGCTCTGTCGGGCAGGTTGTCGATTGCCGTTCGGCAACAACATGATTCGATTGTGCGATCGGCACAGTTTCAGCGGCAGCTGTTGAGGCTTCGCGACGGTGACGGGCGACGTTCGCTGGTCGATCCTCGTTAGGGCTGGGAAGATCGAGGAAGAGAGGTACGACATGGTCAACAGTCATGCGGCCCCGAGACGGGTCGGGATCGTCGGAGCCGGAATGGTCGGGTTGTCGACCGCATGGTTCCTGCAAGAGCGGGGAATCGATGTCACCGTGTTCGACCGCGACGGTGTCGCGGCCGGGGCGTCGTGGGGAAATGCAGGGTGGATCACGCCCGCCATCAGCACACCGCTGCCGGAACCGGCTGTTCTCCGTTACGGCATCCGGGCCTTGCTCAGCCCGCGTTCGCCCGTCTACGTTCCACCGACGTCGAATCCGCGCTTGATCCGATTTCTCGCCTCGTTCGCGCTGCACAGCACGACGACGCGCTGGCAGCGGGCGATGACTGCGCTGGCCGAGATCAACCGACAGGCGCTGCCTGCGTTCGCGGTTCTCGAGGAGAACGGTGTCGACGGGCGGACGCACGAGGCGAAGTCCTTTCTGGCGGCGTATCGAACGGCGCAGGAGAGGGCGGTACTGCTCGAGGAGATCGAGCACATCCGAGGTGCGGGCCAGGAGGTCGCCTTCGACGTACTGTCCGGCGACGACGCCCGCGAGGTGGAGCCGTCCCTGTCCGACCGGATCGGCGCCGCGATCCGACTGCACGGCCAACGGTTCGTCGATCCCGGCAGTTTCGTGGGAAGCCTCGCGACTGCTGTACGCGCGCGTGGCGGCCTCGTGCTCGAAGGTACCGACGTCACGGCGGTGGTGGACGACGGAGCCGCTGTGCGTGTTTCGACGTCGACCGGTGACGAGGGGCCTTTCGACGCGGTCGTGCTCGCCACGGGAACGTGGCTGGGCGACATCGCTCGTGGTTTCGGGGTCGGCCTCCCGGTGCAGGCAGGCCGGGGGTACAGCTTCAGTGTTCCGATCGACCACCTTCCGTCGGGTCCCGTCTACTTTCCGGCGCAGCGTGTCGCGTGCACACCGCTCGGGGACCGGCTTCGGGTAGCCGGGATGATGGAGTTCCGCTCACCGGAGGCGCCGCTCGATCGGCGGCGAATCCAGGCCATCGTGGAGGCCGCCCGTCCGTTGCTGCGTGGGGCGGACCTGGACGATCGGCGAGACGAATGGGTGGGTCCCGGCCGTGCACACCCGACGGGTTGCCGCTGGTCGGCGCAACTCGATCCCCGCGGGTGTACGTCGCCGGCGGCCACGGCATGTGGGGGATCACCCTCGGCCCGGCCACGGGACGTCTCCTCGCCGACAGTATCTCGACAGGGCGCCTGGTCCCCGAACTGGCCGCGTTCGACCCGCTGCGATGATCCGACTCGACACCCGCTGAACCCACGACGGAGACGGCCCGAGGCGATGCCTCGGGCCGCCCGGAGCGGTGCTGGCGTCGCATGGTCACGCTTCGACCGCGGCCGACACTTTCATCAGGACGGCTTCCAACACCGCGAGGGCCTCGGCGGCCTCTTCGGGGGTGACCGTCATCGGCGGCGTGACACGAAGGACGTTGCCGTTCAATCCGCCCGTCCGACGAGGAGGCCCGCTGCACGCGCCTCCGCGAGGACGGCTGTGGTCGCCGACACGGCGGGCGTCTTGGTGCCTGGCAGTACGAGTTCGACTCCGATCATCAGCCCGACACCGCGGACCTCACCGATCAGCGGGCATCGAGCGGCAATGGCCCGCAGACCGTCGGAGAGCAGCGCGCCGACGCGGTCCGCGTTGGACTGCAGGTCGTGATCCTCGATGTAGTCCAGTACCGCGTTCCCCGCGGCCATCGCCATCGGATTGCCGCCGGCGGTGGAGATCGAGTTCGCGGTCAGCGAGTTCATGAGCGACTCCTCTGCAACGACGCCGCCGATGCTCATGCCATTCGCCAGGCCCTTCGCGAAGGTGATGGTCTGAGGCCGGACGCCGTAGTGCTCGATTCCGAACCAGGACCTGCCGGTTCGTCCCCAGCCCGACTGCACCTCGTCGGAGACGAATGGAATCTCATACTCGCGCAACACCTCCTGCATCGCCAGGAAGAACCCGTCCGGGGGAGTCGCGAAACCCCCCGCGCCCTGGACCGGTTCGGCGATGAAGCAGGCGACGTTCCCCGAGGTGGACGTCTCGATCATCGTGCGGAGTTCGTCGGCGCACGCGGCGGTGTAGGCGTCGTCGTCCAGGTGCCCGAACGGACTCCGGTACTTGTAGCCGCTGTGCGCGTACGTCACCTGCAACGGACTGAGGGAGGTGGCCGACCATCCCCGGATGCCGGTGGCCGCGACGGTGCCGAACGACCGACCGTGGTAGCTACCCCGCAGGGCGATGACCTGGTTCGAGGACTTCGCGCAACTGGTGAGGAGAAAGGCCGTCTCGACGGCCTCCGATCCCGAGTTGACGAAGAAGACGCGCGGATCGTCGATCGGGGCCCGAGCGGCGATCTTCTCCGCGAGCTCCACCTGGGCTCGGATCAGATAGAGCGTCGACGAGTGCATGATGCGTCCGGCTTGGGCTCGGACCGCCTCGGTGATCTCCGGAATGTCGTGACCGACCATGGTCGCGAGGAGACCGCCGAAGAAGTCGAGATAGGTGCGGCCGTCCCCTCCTGTGACGCGGCGTCCGTTCCCGGACACGAGTTCGAGGGGATCCGAGTAGTACAGGGACATCCACTCGGGCATGACGGAACGGTGCCGGTCGTACAGCGTGGCCTCGGTCATTCTGGTGCTCCTGCCAAGGGTCGTGGGAGCCGCGGATCAGTCCTCGCGGCGCGGTTGCCTAGGCGCGTCACGATAGAACTGATCGGAATCGTGATCGAGATTGCTCGGCACTGCGTCCGAGTATCTGAAATTTCCTGTAGGCGACTTCGTGTCCCGATCTGAACTGACCGGTACGTATGCCCGGTCGGCAGGGACTTCGACGCCGATCCGAGTAGTCCGGCCGGGCGAAAGTTCATATAGTGACACTCGACAGCCGTCCTCGTTGCCCAACCATCGCTCGGAGTTCATCGTGGGTCCACCGAACGAACGGATGACCGAACGAGGTGTTGCGATGACCCGGATGACCGAAGCCCCCGGAGAGATGGTGGGCCGGCTGCGCGAGGCGGTCGAGGAGTTGAGGGACCCGATGCTCGAGTTCCTCTCCGGCAGTGTGCGTTGCGCCAGCGTCAGCGGCAACGAGGACACGATCCACGGGTTCCTCACCGACTGGTTCGGGCTCAGGGCTGGACCCATGAGGCGCAGCAACTCCACCTCACGGACGCCGGCCGCGCGGCGGACCCGGCCACGGAGCCGCGGCTCGAGCACCGCTGCAACATCGTCGCGTGGCCCCGGCCGCCCCGCGACGGTGTCCCGACCGTCGTGCTGAACGGGCACATCGATGTCGTTCCGCCCGGTGATGTCGATTCCTGGACGTTGCCCCCCTTCAGCGGTGAGCGCCGCGACGGACGCGTTCACGGGCGCGGATCGGTGGACACGAAGGGGCCCATCGCATCCGGAATCTTCGCGCTGCAGGCGCTGCGAAACCTGAACGTGGAGTTGCCTTTCGACGTGGCGGTCCAGTTGGTCGTCGCCGAGGAGACCACGGGCATCGGTACCCGTGCAGCGTTCGAACGGATTACGGAGCCGGCGGCGGCCGTCGTTCTCGAACCGACACGCGGAGTTGCGGCGCCGGCGGGAACCGGGCTGCTGTTCTTCCGCGTCGAGATCGACGGTGTCTCGGCCCACACGTCGGCACCGTGGCGCGGCCAGGACGCTTTCCTGCATCTGATGCGCGTGCACTCCGCCCTGTCCGACCTCGCGGACACGCGGGCTGAGGAGCAGCAGGAACGAGTACTTCGCGGACATCCCGACGCCGGTTCCGTTCGTCATGGGGACGGTGCGCGCGGGGACGTGGCGGGCCGCAGTGCCGGATGCCGCCGAGATGGCCGGTCGCTGGGGAGTGGCAGCCGGTGAAGATCTCGACGAGATGCGTGCCCGGATCGAGTCGCTGGTGGCGAAGGTCGACGCCGACGCCGGCTGGGGCGCGCGACCGAGCCGGGTCGTCTGGCAGCACGAGTTGCCGGGATGGCAGACGGATGCCGACGCGCATCTCGTACATGCGGTCCGGGAGAGCATCGACGCTGTGCGCGGATCGGCGACTCCTCTGGTGGGGCTGACGGCGGCCACCGACGCCGCGCAGTACGGTCCCGCGGCATCCCCACGATCATCTACGGTCCCGGCGACACGGCGCTCGCGCACAGCCCGGACGAGTCGATCGAGGAGGACGAGGTGGTCGCCTCGGCCCAGGTGTTGGCGCGAACCCTGCTCGCCCTCGCGTCGCGGACGACGTCGTGACTTCCTCGAACGCGGGGACAACGCTGCGGACCCTGTCCCGGGGTCTGGAAGTACTCGAGGCCATTGCCGCTGCCGATGGGACGGCGTCCGCGAAAAGCCTTGCACGACAGCTGGATCTCAATCGCAGCACGTGCTATCACATCCTCCGTACGCTGCAGGAGGACGGCTTCGTCACGAGGCTGCCCAAAGGCACCTACATCGTGGGCAGTCGGGCGGCACGACTGAGTAAGACGGTGGCCGATCACACCCGCCCCGATCCGACGCTCTCGGCGCTGTTGTCCCGGTTGCATCGGCTGACCCGGGAGACGGTGTACATCTCCGGCTGGTACCACGGCACCGTCACGCTCCAGGAATGGATCGCCGGACTGCACATGCTGAACGTCGGAAACCTGGACGTGGGCTACACCGGCAACATGCACGCCCGCGCGTCGTGCAAGGCGATCCTCGCGCACCTGCCGGCACGCGACGTCGAGGCGATGCTCCCCGATGACAGTTTCAGCCGACTGACTCCGAACACGATCCCTGACCACGAAACGTTGGCTGCCGAGCTCAGGATGGTCGCCCAGCGGGGCTACGCGATAGACGCCGAGGAATACGAGGTCGGTGTGTCCTGCGTGGCAGCACCGTTCTTCGACGTGGACGGTAGACCTTCGGGCGCCTACGCGGTATCGGCGCCGACGAGCCGATTCAACCGCGACCTCGGCTCGCTGAGCACGCACGTACGCGACGTGGCGCACCGGGCCACGGCGCACCTTCGCACCACCTCGCCCACGCCGCTGCGCGCGGTGGGCGACGGCCGCTGACACCGCACCGTCGCGCAGCGGTCACCTATTCACGAATCATCACCAAGACTGTGGAGGACACATGTCTCGACTTCTGCTGCGATATTTCCGCGAGATGCACAGAATCCGCGCGACCGAGAACGAGATACTTCGGTTGCGCAAGGCGGGTGACGTCGTCGGATCGGTTCACCTGTGCAACGGACAGGAAGCTATCTACGTCGGTGGCGCTGCCGGCCTGGACCTTTCGCGGGACGCGGTGTTTCCCACCTACCGTGGCCACGGCTGGGCCCTCGCCCTCGGAGCCTCCGTGCACGAAGTGCTCGCCGAACTCCTCGGCCGGAGCACCGGTGCGAACGGTGGCAGGGGAGGGTCGGCCTACTTCTCCACACCGGCGCACGCGATGTACGGCGAGAACTCGATCGTCGGTGCCGGTGCGCCGATCGCCGCGGGTGCGGCTCTCGCCGCCACCTTCGACGGCTCGGGCAGGGTTGCGGTGGCGTCCTTCGGGGACGGCGCACTGAATCAGGGTGCCGTCCACGAGGCGATGAACTTCGCGTCCATTCGCAACCTCCCGGTGATCTTCTTCGTCGAGAACAACCACTACTCGGAGATGACCCCGATCGTCGACATGGTCAAGAACGAGGTCCTGTTCAAACGGGCCGGCATCTACGGCTTCACCGGCGCCCGGATCGACGGAAACGACCCCGTCAAGGTCGCCGAAGCCGTCTCCCGGGCAGCAGCCCACGCGCGCGACGGCAAGGGACCTGTCCTCATCGAGGCGATGACGCATCGTCTCGTCGGGCACTACATCGGTGACGCCCAGCAGTACCGGCCCGACGGCGAGATCGAGGAAATCACCCCCGACGAACCGCTGGTCCGCGCCGCGCAGGCGCTGCTGGCGTCCGGTGTGACACAGGCCGATCTCGATGCCGTGGCCGCCGATGTCGCCCGCGAGGTCGCCGACGCGTCGGAGCAGGCGCTGCGCGACCCGATTGCCGACCCCGACACCGCTCTGGAGCACCTCTATGCCTGACACCAAGAACCTCACCTACGCCGGCGCCGTCAACGAAGCCCTCCGCCGTGCTCTCACCGAAGACCCGACTACCCTCGTGTTCGGCGAGGACGTCGCCGCCCCGGCGGAGTATTCGGTGTCACCAAGGGGCTGCGAAAGTCCTTCGGCGACAGAGTGTTCGACACCCCGATCTCCGAGTCGGCGATCCTGGGCGGAGCGATCGGGTCGGCGATGTTCGGCCGACGGCCGATCGTCGAGATCATGTGGGCCGACTTCTCCTGGTCGCGCTGGACCAGTTGGTCAACCAGGCCGCCAACGTCCGATACGTGTCCGAGGGCGAACTGACCGCGCCGATCACCGTGCGGACACAGCAGGGGAGCGCGCCGGGCGCGTGCGCACAGCACTCGCAGAGTCTCGAGGCCCTCTCGCGCACGTACCCGGGCTCCAGGTGTGTATGCCCGCCACCGCGCAGGACGCTCACGATCTCCTCTTGACCGCGATCCGGTCGGACGATCCCACCATCGTCATCGAGAACCGGACGCTCTACCACGGCACCAAGGCGCCCGTCGCCCTGGGTGGTCCGGTCCTGCCGCTCGGCGGCGCCGTGACCCGTCGGCCGGGAACCACGATGACGGTGGTCACCTGGGGTGCGATGCAGTTCCGGGTGCTCGAGGCGGCGGACGCCTTGGCGGCCAAGGGGATCGATCTCGAGGTCATCGATGCCCGGTGGCTGCGTCCCCTCGACACGGGCGCGATCAAGCGATCCGTGCAGCGCACCGGCCGTCTCGCGGTTGTCCACGAGGCGCACACCTTCGCCGGTCTCGGCGCGGAAGTCGTTGCGGACGTGGTGTGCTCGGGCGTCGAGCTTCGGCGGCCACCGCTGCGCATCGGTGCGCCGGCGGCGCGAATCCCGGCCGCGCCCAGCCTCGTCGACGCAATCGTTCCCACCGCCGAACGGATCGTCGCCGAGATCGAGTCCGCGCTCGTCGCCGAGGGTGCGGCGGTGTACGCATGACACCCCGACGCACGGCGGCGGCCACTGCGATGCCCGCGTTCGCGCCCCTGTTCGCCGCGGGAACCGAATCGGTCCGGGTGCGCTGGCTGTCGCTGGTGTACGAGACCGACGGCGAGGTGCTCGACGCGATCCTGCCGGCGCCGCTCGGTCCGGGCGGTCGCCCTCAGGTCGCGGTGTGGATTGCGGAGTTCATCGGGGCGGAGTTCTCGGCCGCGGACGGCACGAAGGAGGTGCGTCCCGCGTACATGCAGGGCGGCATCTCGGTCCGGTGCCGCCACGACGGTGGGAGCGACGGTGCCTATGCCGTCGGGACCTACGTCGAGGGGCTGAACCACGGCATACTCGGCCGTGAGCTGTTCGGATTGCCGAAGAAGCAGGCCCGTCGGGTGCAGCTGGACGAGACCCCGGACGGCATCGAGTACTCGATCCGGAACGCTGCCGGAATCGACCTGGTCGCGGGGCGGGTCGCTCTCGACAGCGCCCGCGCGGCAACCGAACTCGTGCCCGACTGGTTCCCCACCCACTACACCCTCAAGCTCATCCCGAGCGCGGAGGGGAATGGATTCGACATCAGCCGTCTCGTCCGGATCCCGTTCGGCTTCGACGTCGAACGCTCCCCGCAGTCGGGATCGGCGACGCTGGAGCACCGGCACTGCCCCAGCGACCCACTGCACCTGTTCACCGTCGCGAGCGAGGTCCGGGCGACGTACGGACACGCCCGACTCGACATCGACTACGGCACGTACCTCGACCACGTCACCGACATCCCGACGTTCGGATCACCCGCCTGGTAATCCGGTTCCCCCTACCCGTGTCCATGCCGATCGCAGCCCTACGCCCTCTCCCATCCCCGCGTCATCCCCGACCCAGGAGTGACCTATGTCCCAACTTGCCACCCCCTCAGTTGCGCAGCCGGATTCGGACGTTCTGTCCCGGCCAAACGTAAGGCGATCATCGCCGCCTGCATCGGGAACTTCCTCGAGTGGTACGAGTTCGTCCTCTACGGCTACTTCGCGGCCACCTTCTCGGTCCTGTTCTTCGACAAGGGCGATCCCGCAGTCTCGTTGATGCTCACGTTCCTCGTCTTCGGCATCAGCTTCGTCGTTCGTCCCCTGGGCGGGATCTTCTTCGGCTACATCGGGGATCGGTTCGGCAGGAAGGTGACGCTGTCCGCGATCATCCTGATGATCTCCTTCGCCACCGCGCTCATGGCGGTCGTACCGCCCTACGCGAGCATCGGAGTGGCGGCGCCGTTGCTGATCCTGATCCTGCGCTGCGTCCAGGGAATCTCGGCCGGCGGCGAATGGATGGGGGCCGCGGCGTACGTGGTCGAATCGGCCCCGCGCACCGCCGCGCCTACTACGGCAGCTGGCAGACGATCACCATCTCCCTGGGCATGTTCACCGCCGCATTGAGTTCGCTGATCCTCACGGCGAGCCTCAGCGCAGACGCCCTGCAGTCCTGGGGTTGGCGGATCCCGTTCCTGCTCGCCCTGCCGCTCGGCATGATCGGTTTGTACATGCGCCTCAAGCTCGGAGGAGTCCGAGGAATACGCCGAGATGGCCGCGGGTGGCACGCAGGAGCGGTCCCGCTGCTGAGTGCGCTCCGGGAGAACTGGCGCTCGATCCTGCTGGTGTGCGGTCTCGTGTGCGCGCCCACCATGTGCACCTACGTCCTGCTGGTGTACGGCCCCACCTTCTTCATCACCGAACTGCACATCGAATCGTCGGCGGCCCGGGGGCCGGCCTGGTCGCCATGCTCTTCCTGGTCGTCATGGTCGTCACCTTCGCACGGCTGTGTGATCGCTTGGGCCGCAGGCCTTTCCTGCTCTGGGGCGCGGCCTGGGTGGTCGTCACCACCCCGATCGGCTTCCTGCTGATCCACCAGCGTTCGTTCGGGACGGTGCTCCTCGGCATCGTGCTGATCCTGATCGGCGATGCGATGATGCTTGCGCCTCAGCCGGCCCTCTTCTCCGAACTGTTCCCGACCTCCCGGCGCTACAGCGGCCTCGCCATCGGCTACAACCTGGGCGTCGTCCTCTTCGGCGGCGCGGGCCCGCTCATTGCGACCGCGCTCGTCAACTACACCCACTCCACCTACGCGCCGGCCGCGTATCTCGCCGCGGGTGCGCTCGTCAGCCTGCTCGCAGCACTCGTCACACCCGAGACGCTCGGCGTCTCGCTCCGCACCGGCAAGGCGCCCGAGGAGGTGACGTCGTGATCGCTGCCACGCATGCGGGCAGCCGGGCGTGGCCGGGATGGGCGTCACCGAGTTGCCGACTCCGAGCCCCGCCTCCGGGGAGGTTCGGGTGGCCGTCGCCGCGGCCGGACTCAACCGTCACGAGTTGTTCCTGATCGACCGGCGCGACGAGAACTCCGCGCCGCTGGTCATCGGTGCCGACGGTGTGGGGACGATCGACGCGGTCGGGGCCGGCGTCGACGGTCGGCTCCGCGGCCGCTCCGTGCTGATCAACCCCTGCCTCGGCTGGCCCCGCACGGACGAGGTTCCTGAGGTCCCGGAGATTCTCGGAGGTCCTCGACCGGGAACGTTCGCCGAGTTCGTGTGCGTGCCGGAACGAAACGTCCACCCGGTGCCGGCGCATCTGTCCGTGCACGAAGCGGCCGCGCTCGGACTGGCCGGGCTGACTGCCTACCGCGGGCTCTTCTGAGGGCGCGTCTGCGTGCCGGCGAACACGTCGTCATCACCGGAATCAGCGGTGGAGTGGCGCCCATCGCACTGGCGATGGCGGTCGCGGCGGGTGCCGAGGTGACGGTGACCAGTCGCAGCCGCGATGCCGCCGATCGTGCGCTCCAACTGGGTGCCGCCCATGCTGTCGTCGGGAGCGAGCGCTTCGACTCGGCGCTCACCCGGCCCGCCGACGTGGTGTTCGACAGCGTCGGAGCCGCGGCGTTCGCAGCCGCCGTCCGCGCCCTCCGTCCGGGCGGGCGGCTCATCACGTTCGGTGCCACGACCGGGGCGGATGTTCCGATGTCGTTGCGGGAGATCTTCTTCCGTCAGATCGAGATCATCGGCACCTCGATGGGCAGCGAGGAGGAGTTCGCGGACATGCTCGACTTCGTGGTGCGGCACTCGATCCGCCCCGTCGTCGACTCGGTCCGACCACTCACGGATGTACCGTCGGCGCTCGCGGAGATGGCGGACGCCGGCGGCTTCGGCAAGATCGTTTTCTCCACTGAAAGGAAGATCGACTCGTGAACTACTTCGATCCGGCGAACGTGGCACCCCCGATGGGCAAGTTCAGCCACGTCGCCGTCGTCCCGGCCGGGCACCGACTGGCGTTCGTCTCCGGACAGGTCGGCGCCGACGCGACCGGCGCGATCGTGCCGGGCGGGTGCCGGGCCCAGGCAGCCCGGACGTTCGAGAACCTCGAGGCCATTCTCGATGCTCTCGGTGTCGGTCCGGACAAGATCGTGAAGATGCTCACCGTCCTCGTCGGAGAGGACTCGTTCCGCGAGTTCGCCCTCGCCCGCGACGAGGTGTTCGCCCGGTGGTACCCCGACGGCGTCTATCCGGCGCACTCCGCCGCGGTGGTCGCCGCTCTCGCGGCGCCGGAACTCGCGGTCGAGATCGAGGCAGTGGTGGCGATCCCGGAATGAATCACTCGGAGTTCAGGGCACTGTTTCCCGCACTGGGCGAACGGATCTGGCTCGACACACCGGGAGCGCCACCCGCCGCGCTCCCGGTGACCGCGGCCGTCACCAAGGCGCTGGAGGACTGGACCTCCGGGACGTTCGACTGGCTCGACTGGGACGGCGCCGCGCCCGCGCCCGTGAACTGTTCGCCGACTACATCGGGGTGGAAGCCGAAACCGTCGCCACGCTGGGTTCGCTCTCGGAAGCGGCCGCGACGGTGGCCCAGTCGATTCCCGGCGGCGAGATCGTCGTGGCCGAGGACGAGTTCCGGAGCAATCTCTATCCGTGGATGCGGCTGCTCGGTGACCACGCCGGGTCCGTGTCGCACCTCGGGTTGCCGGACGGTCGCGCACCGACGCGCTGCTCGACGCGATCGGTCCCGGAACCGCGCTCGTCGCGGTGAGCGAGGTCATCACGCTGGACGGAGAGCGTGCCGATCTGGCGGCGCTGCGGCGAGCGACGGACGAGGTGGGCGCGCGCCTGTTCGTGAACGTCGCACAGACGCTGGGAGTCCTCGACAGCCGGCTCGACGAACTCGCGGCGGATTACGTTGCGGTCCACGGGTACAAGTGGATGCTCTGTCCCGCGGGACGGCGTGGTTGGTGGCGCGGCCGGATCGGGTCGCGGACCTGCGGCCGCTGGCACCGAGTTGGAAGAGCACGGGCAGTCCGCAGGGCTATTTCGGTGGCGGCTACCGGGAGGCGTCCGACGCGTCCCGATGCGACACGTCTCCTGCGTGGCTGTCGTGGATCGGCGCCGAGGCGGCGCTGCCGGTTCTGTCGGGCCTCGACCGTGCCGCGACGCAGGCGCACTGCCTCGGCCTGGCGCAACGGTTCCGGGACGAAGCGGCAGCTCTCGGGTGCGTCGACGCCAACGTGGCTGCGCCGTCGCACATCGTGGCTGTCGATGTCCCGGACGGAGCGCGAACGGCGGAATCGCTTCACCGGCGCGGCGTCGTCGCGACGGTGACCGGCAATCGGCTCCGCGTAGGCTTCCACTTCTTCGACGACGAGGACGATCTGGAGGCTGTGGTGGACGCGATCCGACGCGTGCTGTGACGACGCGTCACGGCGCCGGCAGGAAGGCGCCACGGATGAGCTGGAGCACCGCCGTCGAGAAGTCCTGTCCGCCATTGCCGGTCGCGAGCCGCCGCAGCTGCAGCCCGGCGATTGTCGCCACCAGGGTGGGGGCCAGTGACTCCGGGTTAGGGATACCGAGCGCCGTCAGGATCGTCACGGTCAGCTCGTCGTACGCGGTGAAGCACTCGTCGGCGGCGTCCCGGAGCTCCGGGTCGCGCCCTGCCTGGATGTAGAGCTCGAACGGCGCGATCCGCTCCGCCGAGAACGCCAGATCGTGTGCCACCCGCTCGGTGAGCTCGGCGGCGTCCTCGAGGCTGAGCCCGTTGTCGCGGTAGCTCTCCGCGATCTCTCGCAGCCGCGCGGTCTCCTCCGCTACGAAGCCGGTCAATGCGGCCCGCAGCAATTCGGACTGGGATGTGAAGTGGTAGGTGACCGATCCGAGAGACACCCCGCTTCCGCGGCGATGCGCCGATTGGTCACGGCCGGAACGCCCTCCGTACCGACGATGTGCAGCGCCGCAGCAAGAAGGCGATCACGAACGGACGTCGACCCCATCTGTCACCACCACCGTGCCGGTCGGTGGATGTGCCACTGCTCGACCGACTCGAGTTGGGCAGCAAGGGAAACCAGGAGCGGCTCGGCACTGTCGTGGCCCATAAGCTGGACGCCGATCGGGAGACCGTCGGCGGTGAAGCCGGCGGGCACGTTCACGCTGGGCCACCCGAGGATGTTCCACGGCCACGTGTACGGACACGCGGCCGTGATCACCTTGTCGGTCTCGATCCCGCCGATCGCGTCCATCGCATCCACCGACGGAGGGGGAGTCGCGGTCGTGGGCGCGAGGATCACGTCGTAGTCGTCGAAGATCGCGCCGATCCGGCGTCGCATGCGGGGTTCGGCGGCCCGGGCCGCGCGAAGAGGCCACCCGGACAGCAGACGCCCGGTTCGGGCATTGGCGCGTGTGCGCGCATCGACGAGCGTGGGATCGGGAACTTGACCGAGCCACGCGTCGACGCCGGCGAGTGAGCGGGGAAGGAAGTCGAGCCCCAACAGGATTCCGTACTGGGGGTCGTCGACGACGACGTTGTGCCCGAGCTGGCGCAGGGCGTCTGCGGTGCGGCCGACGGCGGCGCGGATCTCCGGGTGCAGCGCAGTCGGGGTCGCGGTGAATGGGATCCGCAGCGACAGCGCGATCCGCAGCCGTCCCGGGTCGCGGCCGACAGCGTCGCGCACCGTGACCGGCTGCGGCTTGTGTAGGTCGCCGTCGTGGTTGCCGGCGACGACGTCGAACAGCAGTGCCGCGTCGGCGACAGTGCGTGCCAACGGGCCGTTGACGGTGATGCCGTGGAATGCCTCGGCCTCGGGCCACGTCGAGATGCGGCCACGTTGCGGCTTGATCCCGACCAGGTGGGTCCAGGCGGCGGGGATGCGGATAGATCCGGCCCCGTCCGATCCGATCGCGGCGGGGACGAGGCCGGCCGCGACCGCTGCCGCGCTGCCGCCCGACGACCCACCCGGGGTGCGTCCGCCATCCCACGGGTTGCGGGTGTGGCCGAACGCGCTGCCCCCGGTGAACGGCCACTGGCCCAGTTCGGGGCTGTTCGTCTTACCGACGATCACAGCGCCGGCCGCCCGCAGTCGACGGACGACTTCGGAATCGGAGGTCTTCACGGGAAAGTCGCCCGGGCAACCGAAGGCCGTGGGTTCGCCGGTCACGTCGACGTCGTCCTTCACTGCGATCGGGACGCCCAGCAGTGGAAGTCGCTCCCCGGCCGCCAGGCGGCGGTCGGCCTCGGCGGCCTCGGCGAGCGCGGCAGTTCGGCGCACGACGCGGAACGCGTTGAGGGAGGGTTGGCTGGCCTCGATCCGATCCAGCACTGCGGTGACCGCGTCGACCGACGTCGTGCGGCCGTCCGCGAGGGCCGCCCTCTGTTCGTCGAGTCCAGGTGCGTACTGGTTGACGCCATGTTCACGCGGTTCAGTGGTCATATCCGCCTCGTCAGACAGTTGTTCGTTCGAACGAACAGTAACGTGTTGCAGTTGCCGTGGGGCCGGTTTCGGCGGACGCGCCTGTCCGATCCCGTCGGGGCGCCGTGGGAGACTGGGCACGTGAGGTTGTACCGGGACTATGCGGTGGTGCTGCGCCAGCACAAGCTGGGCGAGGCCGATCGCATCGTGACCCTGCTGACCAGGCAGCACGGGCTGGTCCGCGCGGTCGCCGAGGGGGTGCGGCGGACCAAATCCAAGTTCGGTGCCCGGCTCGAGCCGTTCGCGCACATCGACGTGCAGTTGCATCCCGGGCGCAGCCTCGACGTCGTCACTCAGGTGAGCACCGTCGACGCGTTCGGGGCCGACATCGTCGACGACTACGGCCGCTACACCACCGCCTGCGCGATCCTTCGAGACCGCCGAGCGACTGGCCGGCGAGGAACGGGCCCCGCGCCGCGACTGCACAGCCTCACTGTCGGGGCGCTCCGGGCGGTGGGGGAGCAGACCCGGCCCGCCGAGATGATCCTCGACGCCTACCTGCTGCGGGCGATGGGCTACGCGGGTTGGGCTCCGGCCCTGACCGACTGTGCGCGCTGCGCGGCGCCGGGCCCGCACCGTGCGTTCCACGTCGCCGCAGGTGGCGCCGTGTGCGTGCACTGTCGCCCGCCCGGCTCGGCCACGCCGTCGCCCGGGGTGCTCGACTTCATGGACGCACTCGCGCACGGGCAGTGGAAGGACGCCGGGACCGCGACCCCCGCGATGCGCAGCCAGGCCAGCGGGCTCATCGCCGCGCACCTGCAGCGGCACCTCGAACGGCAACTACGGCACGCTGCCCCTGATCGAACGATCCCGACCGCATGCGGCGGTGGGGGACACCGAGGCGGTCAGGCAGGATGGGGAGCGTGATTCGACGACGCGAACCGCAAGCTCAGCCTGATCGGGTGATCCGCCCGCCCGCCCCGCACCCGTCGGGTGCCCGTCCGCCCATCCTCCAGCCCGAGTTGATCCCCAACCATGTGGCTCTCGTGATGGACGGCAACGGACGGTGGGCGCAGGAGCGCGGACTGCCCCGCACCGCGGGACACGAGCGCGGCGAGGACGTCCTCATGGACACCGTCGGCGGCTGCATCGAGATCGGCGTGAAGTGGCTGTCCGCGTACGCGTTCTCCACCGAGAACTGGAAGCGCAGTCCCGACGAGGTCAAGTTCCTCATGGGCTTCAACCGCGACGTCATCCGCCGTCGTCGCGACGAGATGCACGAGATGGGTGTGCGGGTCCGGTGGGCAGGGCGCCGACCTCGCCTGTGGCGCAGCGTCATCAAGGAGCTCGAGATCGCCGAGGAGCTCACCAAGGACAACACCGTGATGACGCTGACCATGTGCGTCAACTACGGTGGCCGGGCCGAGATCGTCGATGCCGCACGGGAAATCGCCCGCCGTGCCGCTGCCGGTGAGATCGATCCCGAGAAGATCTCGGAGGCCTCGTTCTCGAAGTACCTCGACGAGCCGGACATGCCGGACGTCGATATGTTCCTGCGCCCCTCCGGTGAGCAGCGGACGTCGAACTTCCTCATCTGGCAGGCGGCGTACGCCGAGATGGTGTTTCAGGAGAAGCTGTTTCCCGACTTCGACCGCCGCGACCTGTGGGCGGCGTGCGTGGAGTACGCGTCGCGTGACCGGCGGTTTGGCGGAGTCAAATGATCCAGCACAGTGGGGGAGTGAAGTACCAGTGAGCGCGGACGCCGCCGAGGCGTTGCAGGCCCGGACCCGCGCAAGCCTCGAGGGGTTCGTGGCCGTCGACGCCGACGACGACGGTTCGCTCCGTTTCGAATACGGCGGTGCGCTGTGCTCGCTGCGGGCGGTCACGCTCGCGGACGGCCTCGACGTGCTGTCGCTGACCGGTGTGCTGGCGTGGGACCGGACGCTGAAGCCGGCCCTCCACAAGCGGGTGGCGGAGCGCAACGCGCGGGCGCAGTTCGGCACGATCAGCGTCATCGCTCACGACAAGCTCGCGGACGTCGTGCTGCGGTACACCTTCCCGGCCACGGGACTGGCCGACGCGCCGCTCGCGACGATGCTGCTGCTGGTGCTGTCCGGCGTGGAGGAGGCCCGGAAAGGGCTGCTGGCGTAGATCGTCGCTCGTGGACCGCCGTCCGCGTCGATTCAGTTTTGTACAAACTGCGAGGTTCCGTACAAAACGATCGGCGAACGATTGTGTTCTTCTCGGCGGTCTTCTCGGAGGATCCGCCCTACCGCGACTGGGCGCAGTCGCGGCACGTGCCGAAGATCTCGACGGTGTGGCTGACGTCGGTGAAGCCGTTGCTGTCGGCGATGGTCTGCGACCACTGCTCGACGGCGGGGCCGTCGACTTCGACGGTGAATCCGCACCCGCGACACGCCAGGTGGTGGTGGTGCCCGGACGAGCAACGGCGGTAGACCGATTCGCCGGTGTCGGTGCGGAGGACGTCGACGGTGCCGGCGTCGGCGAGCGTCTGCAGCGTCCGGTACACGGTGGTCAGGCCGATGCCCTCGCCGCGCTTGCGGAGTTCGTCGTGCAGTTCCTGGGCGGACCGGAACTCGCTGATCTCGTCGAGCAGGGCCGAGATGGCGCTGCGCTGCTTGGTGGAGCGCACGCCGACGACGGCGCGGGCGCGGCGGGCGGTGGGGTCCGTCACGTTCTCGGTCATCCTTCCTCGGCATGCGCAACGGCGTCGATGACAATGTGCGCGAGGTGGTCGTCGACGAGTCGGTACATGACCTCGCGGCCGATGCGCTCGCCGTGGACGACGCCGGCGGACTTGAGCACCCGCAGGTGCTGGCTGATCAGTGGCTGCGTGACGCCGAGCGCTCCGACGAGTTCGTGGACGCAGCGCTGGGATTCGCGGAGCTGGAGCACGATCGCGATCCGCACGGGCGCGGCCAGGGCGCGCAGAATCTCACCGGCCGCGACGAGGGTGTCCTTCGACGGCATCGGTGCCGCCGGAGTCTCGGCGCACGGCCCGTGGTCGTGTGTCTCGGCCCGCAGGTCGCCCGCGTCGGCAACACTCACTGTGCAGCTCCTCACATGCGGTCGAACGAGTCGGACCGCTCCGCCTTATTGCAAATCAATTCCATTTTGATATGCACGAATATGCATGTCAACCGGGCGCGTGGGACGCCGCCTCGGCTACCGATAGTCTGGACGGGCGAAATCCGCACGTGAACCACGCATCTATTACCCAGATGGAGAGCAGCCAAGTGGCACCCAAGTCCATGATCGATACCGTCGCCAACCTCGCCAAGCGCCGTGGCCTCGTCTACCCATGCGGTGAGATCTACGGCGGCACCAAGTCGGCCTGGGACTACGGTCCGCTCGGCGTGGAACTCAAGGAGAACATCAAGAAGCAGTGGTGGCGCAACATGGTCACCAGCCGCGAGGACGTCGTCGGCCTCGACTCGTCGGTGATCCTGCCCCGCCAGGTGTGGGAGGCGTCGGGCCACGTCGAGGTGTTCACCGATCCGCTCGTCGAGTGCCTCAACTGCCACAAGCGCCACCGCCAGGACCACCTGCAGGAGGCGTACGCCGAGAAGAACAAGCTCGACAACCCGGACGCCGTCGCGATGACGGAAATCGTGTGCCCGGACTGCGGCACCAAGGGCCAGTGGACCGAGCCCAAGGCGTTCTCCGGCCTGCTCAAGACCTACCTCGGCCCCGTCGACAGCGAGACCGGCCTGCACTACCTGCGTCCCGAGACCGCGCAGGGCATCTTCGTGAACTTCGCGAACGTGCTCACGACGTCGCGCAAGAAGCCGCCGTTCGGCATCGGCCAGATCGGCAAGAGCTTCCGCAACGAGATCACCCGGGCAACTCCATCTTCCGCACCCGTGAGTTCGAGCAGATGGAGATGGAGTTCTTCGTCAAGCCGGGCGAGGACGAAGAGTGGCACCAGTACTGGATCGACTACCGCATGGACTGGTACACCGGCCTCGGCATCAACAAGGACAACCTGCGCCTGTACGAGCATGCCAAGGAGAAGCTGTCGCACTACTCGAAGCGCACCGTCGACATCGAGTACCGCTTCCAGTTCCAGGGCAGCGAGTGGGGCGAGCTGGAGGGCATTGCCAACCGCACCGACTACGACCTGGCGACGCATGCCAAGGCGTCCGGTACCGACCTGAGCTACTTCGACCAGACGTCCGGTGAGCGCTACACACCGTTCGTCATCGAGCCCGCAGCCGGCCTGACCCGCTCGCTGATGGCGTTCCTGGTCGACGCGTACACGGAGGACGAGGCCCCCAACGCCAAGGGCGGCGTCGACAAGCGCACCGTGCTCAAGCTCGATCGTCGCCTGGCGCCGGTCAAGGCCGCGGTGCTGCCGCTCAGCCGCAACGCCGACCTGTCGCCGAAGGCGAAGGATCTCGCCACCACGCTGCGTCAGCACTGGAACATCGAGTTCGACGACGCCGGCGCCATCGGCCGCCGCTACCGTCGCCAGGACGAGATCGGCACCCCGTTCTGCATCACGGTCGACTTCGACACCCTCGACGACCAGGCCGTGACGATCCGCGAGCGCGACACCATGGCGCAGGAGCGCGTCGCCCTCGACCAGGTGGAGGGCTACCTCGCCCAGCGTCTGATCGGCGCCTGAGTTTGTGACCGAATGTCACACACGTTCAGTTGGACTGAACGTGTGTGACATCGGCTATGCGGGGCAGTGTCTGAACCGCCCGCCGCCGCCGCGGCCGATGCGGTCCGAACTGCTCGGTCCGCCGAACGATCCCGGGCCGGGGCCGCCCCATCCGCCGCCACCGCGCCCGCCCCAGTTGCCACCGCCGCCGAGGCCGCCGCGGAGCACGCTGTCGATGAGGATGCCGCCGAGGACCGCGCCGGCCGCACTGCCGCCCCCGCCACGGGTGCCGCCGCTCGGCGGGCGCTGGTCGTCCTGGAACCGGTTCACGTCCGCCTGGGCCGACCACAGCGCCCGCGATCCCAGTTGGGTCGCGGCCTGCGCGTGCTGCAGGGCCTGCGACGGATCCGAGTCAGCCAGTTGCTGCGCCGCCTGCAGGTGCCGCTGCGCCTCCGACAGTCGCGTGCGGGCCTCTGCGCCCACCGCGCCGCGGCGGGTCGAGATGAAGTCCGCCGCAGCCGTCACCTGGGACTGGGCGGCGGTGAGGTCCTGGTCGAGCCGGGCACGCGCGCGGTCGGACTGCTGCTTGGCCTCCTGCGCCTCGGCGAGGACGGCGTCGAGTTTCGCGTCTGCCTCGACGACCTTGCCGAAGCTGCCGAGCGGGTCGGTGTCCTTGGTGGCCTGGGCGTTCCGCAGTGCCTCCTCTGCCGCGGCCTTCGCGTCGGCGAGCTTCTGCCCACCCTGCGCGGCGAGCCCGGCCGCCGTCGAGATCCCGTGCTGCACGTCCGCCATCGCGTCCGGTAGCGAGGCGATGGCGTGCCGGATGTCGGCGTCGGCGCGGTCGACCGCGTCGAGGAGGGTGCCGGCCTGATCGAGTGCGCCCTCGGCCGCGCGGATGGCGGCCACCGCGGGGCCCTGCTTGCCCGCCGGCAACTCGACCGCGTCGCGCCCGGCCGCAATGTTCTGCTCGGCGAACGTGATCCGCTCCCGTGCCATGGCCGGGTTGTGCTCGATCGTGGCGAGCACGGACGCCGGGAACTCCGTGCGAAGGGTGGCCAGCGTCGCGTCCGCCTGGGGACCCGGACGGTCAGTGCGACGACGGACTGGGTGAGCGCGTCGAGGCGGGCCGGGGCGTCGAGCAGCAGGTCGCGCATCGAGTCGAACTCGGCCACACGGGCATTGAGCTCCTTGTCGGCGCGGGCGCACGTCGTGACGAGTTCGACCAGCATCTGCCGCTGCTGCTGGGGCGTCTCGGGGATGTCGTCGTCGAGGCGCTGGCGGATCGTGAACGCCGACGCGAGTGTCGCCCGCGCCTGCTCGAACGCCTTGGTGAAGGGGGCGGTGCTGTCGGCGCCGAACTCGCCGACCGCGAGGTTCAGTTCCTCCTCGCTGGTGCGGATCGCGTTGTCCATCTCGACCAGCGCGTCCTTCGCGAGCGCGTCCAGTGCCGGAAGGGGCAGCGCTGCAAGCGCGTCGGCGTCGGTGGGATCGACCTCTCGGGCGGCGGCCACGGACTGCTCGAGCCGTTCGCCGCGCTTCCTGCGCGAGTAGAGGAAGACGCCGAGGGCCACGACGATGAGCACGGCGGCGCTGATGCCGACGGCCTTCAGCGTCGTGTGGGTGGGGGTCATCGCGTCCGCGAGTCCGCCCGCCGCGGAGATCGCGGCCCCGACCAGTCCTCCTCGCGCAGGGCCGGTTCCACCGACTCCTGGTTGATCGAATCGATCTCCGCGTTGGTGACCTCGGACAGCGCCTGGGGCACGTCGAAGTGGTCAGGACCGGTCCGTGGTCGCGACCGCCAGCAGCGCGTCGCGGTTGCCGAGCCCGCTCATCTTGGCGGTGTTCTGGGCCCACGCGTCGGGGGAGAGCCCGTCGAAGTCGGTCACGTACACCACCCACAGCGACACCTTGTGGTCGTCGTACAGGCTGTCGAGTGCGGCCTGGACGTCGGAGCGCTGCCCGGCGTCGAGGACCCGGACACGTCGGTGATGTGCTCGGGCAGCCGCATCGGCGTCTCGGCCGACGCGACTCCCGGGGTGAAGGTGAGGATCACCAGCGAGAGCAGCGCGCCGACGACCGTGGCGGTCAGCGAGCGGCGTCGGCGGTCGGGTCTGACGTGGGGACACTGTGCCGGACTCGGAGCGTGGGCCATGGGACGAATCTATCGGGTGTGGCGCGTCGCCACCGCCGCCTCGGGTGGCCGACTGGCAGAATCGGGGAGTGAGTACCGCGCCCAGCTACGACCCGCCGGAGCTGTACCCGCGTCCCGCGCCGCGCCGTTCGTTCGGTGCCGCGGTCGGGCGTTGGGTCAGCCGACTGGTGCTGGGCACGCTCCTGATCGGCGTCGTGCTCGTCGGAGGAACCGCGGTCCGGGTGTGGCAGGTGGCGCGCATCACCGACACCGCCCGGCCGATGCGATCGTCGTGCTGGGGGCGGCGCAGTACGCCGGGACGCCGTCGTCGGTGTTCGAGGCCCGGCTGGACCAAGCCCGCAAGCTGTACGAGCAGGGCGTGGCCCCGGCTGTCATCACGGTGGGCGGCAAGCAGGAGGGCGACCTGTACACCGAGGCCGCGTCGGGCAAGAACTTCCTGATCGACCAGGGCGTGCCCGCGGACGCGATCATCGCGGTCGAGGAAGGCTCGGACACTCTGCTCAGCATCGAGGCCGTCAGCCGCGAGATGGGGCAGCGGGGGATGAGTTCGGCGGCGCTGGTGAGCGACCCCTGGCATTCGCTGCGGACGCGGACCATGGCACGCGACGCCGGCATCGAGGCGTGGACGGCACCGACCCGGCAGGGGCCCGCGGTCATGACCCGCGAATCGCAGCTGCACGGAATCGCCAGGGAGACAGGCGCTTTGCTGTGGTATCAGCTCACCCACTTCTCCGCGGACTTCCCGTACACGGCGGGACAGTGACCGATCCGGCGGCACGCGCGGGCTACACCGCGCACGATCTGGAACGACGGGTGCCGGAGGCGCCCGAGACCGCGGGGCTGGTCCGGCGGCCGAGGCCTCCCAGCACCGGTCGGCGTTCTCCCGCGACCGGGCGCGCGTGCAGCACTCTGCGGCGCTGCGCCGGCTGGCGGACAAGACCCAGGTCGTCGGTCCGCGCGACGGCGACACCCCGCGTACCCGGCTGACGCACTCGATCGAGGTGGCGCAGATCGGCCGCGGCATCGCCGACGGGCTGGGCCTGGACCCGATCTCGTCGACCTCGCCGGGCTGGCCCACGACATCGGGCACCCGCCCTACGGCCACGACGGCGAGAAAGCGCTCGACGAGGTCGCCGATAAGTGCGGCGGCTTCGAGGGCAACGCGCAGAACCTGCGGATCCTCACCAGCCTCGAACCGAAGGTCCTCGACCCCGAGGGCCGGAGCGTCGGGCTCGACCTGACCCGGGCCTCGCTCGACGCCGCGATCAAGTACCCGTGGACGCGCCCGCGCCGGGCGCGAAGTTCGGGGCGTACGACGACGACGCCGACGTGCTCGCGTGGATCCGAGAGGGCGCCCCCGAGCGGCGCAAGTGTCTGGAATCACAGGTGATGGACTGGGCGGAGCGATGTCGCGTACTCGGTCCACGACGTCGAGGACGGAGTGATCGCGGGCCGCATCGACCTGCGCGTGTTGACCGATGCCACGGAGGTGCGGGCGCTCGCCGAACTGGGATCCGCCCAGTTCAAGGGCTTGGTCGTCGCCGAACTGGTCGAGGCCGCCGCGCGGCTGTCTCGGCTTCCCGTGGTGGCCGCGGTCGGCAGCTTCGACGGCACCCTGACCAGCTCGGTGGCGCTGAAGAACCTCACCAGCGAGCTGGTGGGCCGGTTCGCGTCGGCCGCGGTGAGTGGCACCCGCGCCGTGACCGGTCCCGCCCCGCTCGCGCGCTACCAGGCGGACCTCGAGGTGCCGCCGATCGTGGCTGCCGAGGTGGCGCTGCTCAAGACCGTGGCGCTGCACTACGTGATGTCCGACGCCGGTCACGAGAACCGTCAGGACCGGCAGCGGGACCGGGTCCACCGGGTGGCGGAGTGGCTGCTGCGGACCGCACCGGCCGGTCTGGATCCGCTGTTCCTGCCGGCGTGGAACGCGGCCGGCGACGACGCCGCCCGGGTGCGCGTGATCGTCGACCAGATCGCGTCGTGCACCGAGAGCCGGCTCGAGCAGGATCGACAAGCAGAGCCTCGGTGCCCAGGCCAGCTGGGGGTAGGTGCACCTCCGCGCGAAGGGCCTAGACTGCCTTCGTGGCCGGCCGAATTCCAGACAGAGACATCGCGGCCGTTCGCGAGCGCACCCGGATCGAGGACATCGTCGGCGAGTACGTCTCGCTCAAGCGCGCGGGCGGCGACTCCATGAAGGGGCTGTGCCCCTTCCACGACGAGAAGTCCCCGTCGTTCCACGTGCGGCCCAATCACGGCCACTTCCACTGTTTCGGCTGCGGCGAGGGCGGCGACGTCTACTCGTTCCTGCAGAAGATCGAACACGTCAGCTTCGTCGAGGCCGTCGAGCAACTCGCCGACCGCATCGGCTACCAGATCTCCTACGAGGGCGGCGGGCCGTCCGTCCAACGCGACCGCGGCACCCGGGCACGGCTCGTGGCCGCGAACGCCGCCGCGCAGGAGTTCTACGCTGCCCGGCTGAAGGAGCCCGACGCGCAGGCTGCCCGGGACTACCTGACCGAGCGGAACTTCGACGCCGCCGCGGCCGCACAGTTCGGCTGCGGCTACGCCCCCGACGGCTGGGACGCCCTCACCAAGCACCTGATGGCGAAGGGCTTCGACGCGAAGGAACTCGAGGCCGCCGGGCTGTCGAAGGAGGGCCGACGCGGACCGATCGACCGGTTCCACCGCCGGCTGCTGTGGCCCATCCGCAATCTCGCCGGCGACGTCATCGGCTTCGGCGCCCGCAAGCTGTTCGACGACGACACCATGCCGGGCAAGTACGTCAACGCCCCGAGACCATCCTCTACAAGAAGTCGAACGTGCTGTTCGGGCTGGACCTGGCCAAGCGCGAGATCGCCAAGGGGCACCAGGCCGTCGTCGTCGAGGGCTACACCGACGTCATGGCCATGCATCTCGCCGGCGTGAAGACCGCGGTCGCATCGTGCGGCACCGCGTTCGGCGACGAGCATCTCGCGATGCTGCGCCGACTCCTCATGGACGACAGCTACTTCCGCGGTGAGGTGATCTACACCTTCGACGGCGACGCCGCCGGCCAGGCCGCCGCGATGAAGGCGTTCGAGGGCGACCAGAAGATGGCCGGGCAGACGTTCGTGGCGATCGCGCCGGACGGGATGGACCCGTGCGAGCTGCGCCAGAAGTCCGGTGACGCGGCCGTCCGCGACCTCGTCGCCCGGCGTACGCCGATGTTCGAGTTCGTCGTCAAATCGCTTCTCGCCGAACATGATCTGGACACCGCGGAGGGGCGCGTCGAGGCGCTGCGGCGCACGGTTCCGGTGGTGGCGCGGATCAAGGAGTCGACGCTGCGCGATCAGTACGCCGTGCAGCTGTCCGGGTGGGTCGGATGGGACGACATCCCGACGGTGCGCCGCCGGGTCCGGGACGAGGCGCGTAAGTTCGCGCGCGGCGGAGGCGCCGCGCCGGCCAAGCGCCGCCCCGTCGAGGCCTCTTCCGCGGCTTCGGTGCCGAGTCCGGCGCCGGGAGTGTCACGGCCGCGGCCCAACGATCCGCGCTGTGGCCGCGGCGGGACGCGCTCAAGGCGGCGCTGCAGTACCCCGCGATCGCCGGCACCGTCTTCGACTCGCTCCCGACCGAGACCTTCACCCACCCCGCGTACGGCGCGGTCCGCGAGGCGGTCGGCGCCGCGGGCGGGACGTCGGCGGGCCTCGGCGGGGCCGAATGGGTCGACGCGGTCGGCCGCGCGGCCGAGGACCTCGTCGTGCAGTCGATCGTGATGGAACTGGCCGTGGAACCGTTGCCCGCCGACGACGACACCGCACCCCGCTACATCCGGGGCGTGCTGGCCCGGCTGCAGGAGGTATGGGTCGGCGAACAGGTGGCCGAACTCAAGTCCAAGCTGCAGCGCATCTCGCCGACCACGGACTCCGACGAATTCCATTCCCTGCTCGGCGATCTCGTGGCGCTCGAGCAGTGCCGTCGCAGCCTGCTCGATCAGGCGATCGGCGACACCAGCGGCGAGGGCATCGCCTGACCCTCGCCGCGGTCGCCGGCTAATTCCGCCGCAACTGGTCCTGCGGGACCAGGATCGTGGTCTTCTCGTCGATCGGCTTCATCGGCTCGAGCTTCGGCTGCGTGCTGAGCGAATCCGACAGCTTCTGCCGGCCCACCTCGATCGCCTTCTTCGTGGCAGGGCTGGTCGCCACGGCCTTGGCTGCCTTGCTGATCTGTTCGTACCGGGCCCGCCCGGCTCGGGTGCCCAGGACATAGCCCGCCGCAACGCCTACCAACAACCGCAACATTTCCGGATTCCTCCCGTCGAAGTGCCTGCGTACATCCTGCACGATCGGCCTCTGGTCAGGCGATTTGGTACTTGGGTGGGGGTATGGGCTACAGTTTCTCAGGCGCCGCCGGAAAGGGCAGCGCCGAGCAGGACAATCCCCTGTAGCTCAATTGGCAGAGCATTCGACTGTTAATGGAACGGTTGCTGGTTCGAGTCCAGCCGGGGGAGCTCCCAAGGAAGGCCCCCACCCTAGCGGGTGGGGGCCTTCCTTGTTTCGTCCCTCGTTTCGTGCGAGCGTTCCGGTTGCCCGGTATCCGTCAGGAAGGGCCGGGGCCGCTGCGCTCGGCGGGTTTGCTCCCGAGCGTGAACCACGCGAGCGAGCCGAGGATCGGCAGAGCCACGACGAGCAGGATCCAGGCGATCTTGGCGGCGCCGGATGCGTGCCGGGCACGGAGTACGGAAACCGTCGTCGCGATCACCAGGGCCAGCCACAGCACGGCGAACACCGTCCACGTGATGTCGTAGGCCAGAGGCAGCTGTGCAGTGTGCTCTTCCACGGCGAATCCTCCCGGTTCGGTCGTCGATACCCCGCATCCTGGCAGAGCGGGCGCGATCCGGCCCGCTCGCGTCTCAGGCGGCGGTGCGGATCGGCCACCGGCCGTCGACGTCGGACGTGTCCCTACCCTCCCGCTGCAGATACTCGAGGAAGTCGCGCTGGCGCTCCGCGTGCCACGTCGTCTGGCTGGCCATCACGTCGTCGAGGTCCGCGAGCTGAGGGAACCGTTGGGGGAGTAGGCGCGCCAACTCGGCCGCCGCGAGGGCATCCGCCTCCGCCTGGTGCGCGAAACCGAGATCGATCCCGTAGTGCTCGCACAGGGCGCCGAGTGTGCGCTTGCCGCGGCGCTCACGGTCCACCTCGCGGTCGATCACGTACGGGTCGAGGACGAGACCGTAGTCGTCGAGCGGCGGGAAGCCGAGGCGGCGGCCCTCGGCGTCCATCACGGTGAGGTCGTAGGCGGCGTTGAACGCGACGACGGCGTAGCCGGCCGCCCACGCGTCCGTGAGAGCCTGCCGGATCTCCCGGTACCCCGACGCGTAGTTCTGGCCGTGCTCGCGGGCGTGGGCCGTGGAGATGCCGTGCACCGCGCTCGCGTCCGCCGGGATGTCGACGCCCGGATCCACGATCCAGTTCCGCGGCCGAGGCAGGTCACCGTCGACGGTGACGACGCACGCGGTCACGATCCGTGCCGAGAGCGGGTCTCGGCCAGTGGTTTCCAGATCGAACGCGCAGATCGGTCGGGTGGTCCAGTTACTCATTGACGGTCCTTCGGCTGTCGCCGGAGATCGGTGCTCGCCGGCGCTGCCCGCCAGTCTGCTGCCAGCCACCGACAGTCCCGGACTCCCGTGCGACATGCGCCACCCCGCAGGCGAGAACGATCGAACGCGGGCGGTACGATTCCGCTGACGGCGATACCTCGCCGCGGCAGGGGGCGGTAGCTCAGTCGGTTAGAGCCGTGGACTCATAATCCATTGGTCGCGGGTTCGAGCCCCGCCCGCCCCACCGCAGTTTCAGCAGCTCAGGCCCACTTTCTGATGATAGGAAAGTGGGCCTGCTGCATTTCTGCCCACGTTTTGCCCACACTCTCAGTGGGCTGCTCGTCGGGACAGAGGTCTACGACCACATCATCCGCGTTTCTGAATGGGTCGATCCGGGCGGCGACATCGTCGAGATCATCATCGAATAGGTGCCCGTAGTGGTCGAGCGTCATCGTTGCCGTTGCGTGCCCAAGCATCTTCTGGACTGCCTTCACGTTCGCGCCCCGGCTGATGGCTATTGACGCCGCGGTGTGCCGGAGATCGTGTGGGGTGAAGTTCACGGAGGGGCAGGCTTCTTCCTGTCATCCGGTTCCTCTGTCGGAGGGAACCGTTGCAGCACTGCCGGATCGAACTAGTCGCGGCGGGCGTTCTTGTTTCGCATCACCCCGCCGCCGCGCGTCGGGAATAGGAGGTCGTCTGCGCGCATGCCCTTGACGAGTTCGTCGAGTTCCTCCGCGAGGAACGGAGGTACTGCGAGCGAGCGTTCCTCGTGCGTCTTCGGGGTTCCCCATCATTGGGAGGACTTGCTTGTCGAGTGACTGCTGGTTCCGTTCTCCGGATGTCGGCTTCAGATTCACCTTGCCGGTTGCCCACTCGTCCGCCAGATCAGCGAACACCACTCGCCCCGCGCTATGTGAAATGTATTGGCCATTGAGCTTCTTCACCTCGACCGTAGCGGCGAACGCCTCCGCGACCTTCTTCGTCGCGAACCCGCGCTTGTCTGTCTGCCGACCCTGCGGGGTTCGGTAGCGAACTCGATACCTGATTCCCTTCGCAGTTTCGTACTTCGAGATTGTCGCCACTATTCCTCCCTCCGCTTGAGTGCGACCTCGATCTGCTGGCGCTCGGCAGGTGTCAGTGTCGCGAGTCTGACGTTGAGGGTGTGTTGATCGGTCCAAACTTCGTCGGCGAGTTCTGCGTCGGTGACTCCCCGGCACCAGCGCAGTCCGTCAATGAGGGCTTCGATCGTGATCAAGCTTCTCGCTGCGAGCTCGTCCACCGCAGCTTCCTCGCGGGCGAGGTGAACCTCGTCGGTTGGAACGAGTCCTCTCCGCATGTGCCATGTTTCGTGCTCGAGCGTGCAACGTCTGGCCTTCTGAGTGAGTCAGCTTGGCCCGCGTGAACATAAGGGAGCCTTCTTGCGAAGCAGGTTCAACTTTCCATACTGGTCGGTCGACCTTGTGATTAGATGTCGCGGATCTACCGCACATGTATGGGGAGTTGCCTTGTCTACGTTCTTTAGCCTCGTCGGTTTGATCGCGCTGATCATCGGCGTGATTGCGTTGATTCGAGGCCGCCTTGGTTGGGCCCGGATATCGGGTCGAAAACCCGCCGCCATTGTCACTGCTGGTGCGTTCGGCCTGATGCTCATCGGTGGCACGCTCGCGCCGGCGTCGGAATCGCCTGAATCGGAGCAGGTTCGTGTCACGCGGTCGTTGACATCAACCACCACTGTGACGTCGACGGTACGACCGACGACAACGACTGCCTCGCCGACGACCAGCACAACGACGACTACGGCTGTGCCGACGACCACGACGAGTGTCGCGCCGGCACCTGCCCCGGCGTTGGTCCCTTCGACCGAGGCCGTGGTTGCCCCCTCTTCGCGCCGGCCCCTGCGTCGGCCCATGCGCCGGCCCCTGCACCAGCCCCGGCAGCAGTACCCGCGCCTGCGCCGTCCCCAGCACCTTCGGGGACTGGTGGCGGCGGAACCGGCGGAGGCTGGGGTTGCGGCGAGGGCTATTACGAAAACTCGGCTGGCAACTGCGTGCGCTCGCCGGGATCGGATTCGGGTGGGGCATCAGCTCAGTGCAAGGACGGCACGTACAGCTACAGCCAGAGTCGCAGGGGTACTTGTTCGGGACACGGTGGTGTAGCTGTCTGGTTCTGACCCGCGTGCCCAATCGGAATGGCCCCGCACCGATGGTGCGGGGCCATTCCCGTCTTTCAGACCTCGGGCGGCTGCTATTGCCCGTAGAGGCCGATGTCGTCGCCTGCGAGGTAGTGCTGGTGTTCGTAGTCAGCGCAGGCTGCGATGTTCGCACGCTCCCGTGCGGCCGCAGCCTCCTGCGCTTGGCGCTGCTGCCGCCACTTCACGCCGCCGTAGACGACTCCGGCGATGACGAGTGCGGTGACGATTACCCACCAGAACTTGATGATTAAACCAAGGACGAACAGCGCCCGAAGATCGCCCAGAACGGGTGAACAGAACCAGAAGATGATCGTTGCGCCATGGCAGCCTTACCCGTCACATGTTGAAGAGAAGTTGTCCACAACATGTCCGCGTCGGTGGGCCGCTCCGGCGCGTTCGGGTGGCCGGCACGAACACGGGGTAGTGGTGACGACAACACCCGCGAATTCTGCGTGCCTGTGGTGTTTCGACGCTCGCTGCGGGCGTTGCTGGTGTCATGGCTCACGGGCGTCCGGGACGGAATGAAGGGCTTCCTGACCCGCGCTCTAGGATCGGACAATTCTGTCCACCCCGCAGGAAAGGCCACGTGTGAGCGCCACCGATGATTTCAATCCCTTCGCGTTGGAGGGTCTCACCTACGACGACGTGCTGCTGCTGCCCGGCCGCACCGACGTCATCCCGTCCGAGGCCGACACGAGCACCCGACTGACCCGCCGGATCACCATCAACGTCCCGATCCTCTCGGCCGCCATGGACACGGTCACCGAGGCACCGATGGCGATTGCGCTGGCGCGCCAGGGCGGCATCGGCATCATCCACCGCAACATCTCCATCGAGGAGCAGGCCCGCCAGGTGGACCAGGTCAAGCGCTCCGAGGCCGGCATGATCACCGACCCGGTGACCATCGCGCCGGACGCGACGCTGGCCGAACTGGACCGGATCTGCGCGCATTACCGCGTCTCCGGTCTGCCGGTCGTGGACGAGAACCGCACGCTGCTGGGCATCATCACCAACCGCGACACCCGCTTCGTCCCGCGCGGGAACTGGGCCACCACCCAGGTGCACGAGAAGATGACGGCGATGCCGCTGATCACCGCGCCGGTGGGCACCAGCCGCGAGAAGGTCAAGGAGCTGCTGGCCGAGCACCGCATCGAGAAGCTGCCGCTGGTCGACGAGGCCGGCGTGCTGTGCGGGCTCATCACCGTCAAGGATTTCGACAAGGCCGAGGAATACCCGCTGGCCACCAAAGACGAGGAGGGCCGCCTGCGCGTCGGCGCAGCCGTGGGCTTCTTCGGCGACGGCTACGACCGTGCCATGGCGTTGGTGGAGGCCGGCGTGGACGTGCTGGTCGTGGACACGGCCAACGGTCACAGTCAGGGCGTGCTGGACATGATCGCGCGGCTGAAGAAGGACCCGGCCGCCGCACACGTGGACATCATCGGTGGACAAGCCGCCACCCGTGAGGGCGCCCAGGCGCTCATCGACGCCGGCGCGGACGCCATCAAGGTCGGCGTCGGCCCTGGCTCGATCTGCACCACGCGCATCGTCGCCGGGGTCGGTGTGCCACAGGTGACTGCGATCTACGAGTCCGCGAAGGCCGCTATACCGGCCGGCGTCCCGGTCATCGCCGATGGTGGCCTGCAGTACTCCGGCGACATCGGCAAGGCCCTCGTGGCCGGCGCGGACTCGGTCATGCTCGGCTCGCTGCTCGCCGGTACCCAGGAGTCCCCGGCGAACTCGTCTTCGTCAACGGCCGCCAGTTCAAGGCCTACCGCGGGATGGGCTCGCTCGGGGCCATGCAGACGCGCGGAAAGAACACCTCGTACTCCAAGGACCGCTACTTCCAGTCGGACGTGCCCAGCGACGAGAAGCTCATCCCCGAAGGCATCGAAGGCCAGGTCCCCGACCGCGGCCCTCTCTCCTCGGTGGTCCACCAACTGGTGGGCGGCCTGCGCCAGACCATGTTCTACGTCGGTGGCCGCACCATCCCCGAACTCAAGTCCCGCGGCAAGTTCGTGCGGATCACCGCGGCAGGCCTCAAGGAGTCCCACCCGCACCACATCACCATGACGGTCGAGGCCCCCAACTACCGCCGCTGAGCACGGCGGCCGGAAGTGCAAGAACATGGGCCGCGACCGCGCTCGGACCTGGTCGGGTTTCAAAAGCGATCAGGTCCGAGTGGAGTTCGGCAGCACATCGGTGCGTCACTCCCGCCTTCGAGACCGCGGGCGTCGGGTGTCCGTGTATCACTGACGATCTCGGCCGCATTCGGCGCCGAACCATCGGGACAGCTGGTCGCGCAGATCCTCCTGATCGTCACCGACCCACGCGACGTGACCGTCCGGCCGCAGCAGCACGGCTGGAACGTCCAGTTCCTCGCTGACGTCGACGACGTGGTCCACCCGGTCCGCCCAGCCGGCCACCGACAGCCGACCGGTCTGGTCGAGCAGCAGCCCGCGGCCGTCGTGCAGCAGCTCGTAGAGGCGTCCTCGCGTCAGGCCCACGTCGCGCAGCCGCCGACCGAGCAGCTCGTGGCCCTCGCCGAAGTCGTAGCGGACTCCGATCGCCGTGATCTTCTCGATCAGGTACCGGTTCACCACCTCGAAGTCCATCAGTTCCGACATCAACCGCCGCACCGCCTGGGCGCCCGGTTCGAGCGACAGCAACTCCATCTGGGCGCGGGTGTTGTCCAGCACGTCGGCGGCCACCGGATGCCGTTCGGTGTGGTAGCTGTCCAGCAGCCCTGCCGGCGCCCAGCCGTCGATCTCGGCCGCCAGTTTCCAGCCGAGATTGAAGGCGTCCTGGAGTCCGAGATTGAGGCCCTGCCCGCCGGTGGGAGGGTGGATGTGCGCCGCATCGCCGGCGAGCAGCACCCGGCCGGTCCGGTAACGCTCGGCCAGCCGGGTGGCGTCGCCGAAGCGGGTGAGCCAGCGCGGCGAGTGCACGCCGAAGTCGGTCCCGGCGATCGCCCGCAGTTGCCGCGCGAACTCGTCGAGCGTCGGCGATACTGCACGATCCTCGGCCACCCCCTCGGCGGGCACGATGACGCGGTAGACCCCGCCCGCGAGCGGCGCGGCGCCGAACCGCTTCTGGGTCGTGCGGACCTCGGCGACCACGGCGGCCACCGTCTCCCGGGATGCGGCGAGCTCCACCTCGCCGAGCAACGTCTCGACCCTGGCGGGCTCGCCGGGAACCCGACTCCCAGCAGCCTGCGCACAGTGCTGCGGCCACCGTCGCAGCCGACGAGGTATCGCGCACGCACCTCGGTGCCGTCGGCGAGTTCGGCGGTGACGCCGTGGTCGTCCTGGCCCAGCCCGACCAGCTCGCAGCCGCGCCGGATCTCGGTGCCGAGTTCGACGGCGCGGTCGGTCAGCAGCCGTTCGGTGACGGTCTGCGGGATGCCGAGGACGTACGAGTGCGCGGTGTCCAAGCCGTCCGGCCACGTCGTGCTCAGGCCGGCGAAGAAGCCTCCGGCGGTGATCTGCTTGCCGAGCGGGAGGAACCGCGCGAGCAGGCCGCGCTGGTCCATGATCTCGATGCTGCGCACGTGAAGTCCGAGCGCCCGGACGTGCGCAGTCGGTTCCGGCTGCTTCTCCAGCACCAGCGTGTGCACGCCGTGAAGCCTCAGTTCGCAGGCAAGCATCAAGCCGGTCGGCCCGCCGCCGGCAACAATCACATCGAACATGAACCACCCGTTCGCCGAGTTGCATTTCGGCCAGCTGCCTTCGCAGATTCTGGCTCAGGCCGACGATTGTGCGGCACCGACTGGGTCTTGCTGCAAGACCCCCACCACGTTGTACGTTGGAGTGGGAGGGGAATCCGACCGACACGTGTGGCGGGCACCGTTCGGTGCCCGCCACACGTGGTCAACGGGTCACTTCAGGCCGTTCTTGTACTCCAGCGCGTACGCCAGCTTTCCGGGCTTGTCGTCCGAGTACGGCTTCGACAGCTTCGCGAATTCGCCCTTCGCCTCGGCCTTTCCGTCGTTCCACTGCGCCAGGGCGCCGAGTTCACGAGCGGTGAAGCCGGAGTCGACCACGGAATCCGCCGGGAGCGCGGTCTGCGCCTTCGTGACCTTCTTGACGGTGTCGAGGTAGCTGGTCAGGTCGTTCCGGTTCCAGGTGCTCAGGTCGATGCCGGACGCTCCGCGAACCCACGAACCCCAGTAGAACTCCTGGAACGGCAGGGTGCCGGAGGTGAATCCGATGTCCCGCGCGAAGTACATGAGGCTGCGGTACCGGTCGTCCGCGAAGTTGGCGAGCCCGACGCCCTTCGGAAGGTTCTGCACGGGAACGGGATTGCCGTCCACATCGCGGTCCCACACCCACTTGTTCTGCTTCATTTCGGCCCAGAAGTCTTGGGTAGACAGGCCACTCAGATTGTCGAGGACGCGCAGACGGACGTGCAGGTTCGGTCCGCCGTCGGGGAGCTCGTAGAACGACGTGAGGGTGTGGTGGCCGTCGGTGAGGTAGGGGCGCCCACCGGGGCCGATCACCACCGTCTTCATCGGCGCGATCGTATCGGCGGTCTCCTGGCCGAGCGGAACCTCGCACGTGAACGATGCGGGATCCGACAGCGACGCGTTCGGGGTGGCAGTGGCGGCCTTCACCTGACCGTTCGCCTCGCACCAGTCGTCGAACTTCTTGTTGATCGCGTCCTTGCCGCGCGTGTAGCGCCCGAGCTTGTAGTAGACCTCGTCGTAGCCGAGGGACGGCTGGGTGGCCTGGACGTCGCCGATGCGCACGTCGAGGAGATCGCCGGTCTTCGCGCACAGGTACGCGGGGTCCGCCAGGGAACCGCTGGTCCCCAGCGATCCCGTCGAGAGTGATCCCGCGAGCGGGGCGGCGGAACCGCACAGCGACGCGGGGGCGGTGCTCGACTGCGGGGCGGCAGTGGCGGCGCCGACCGCAAGGGTGCCGGCGAGGGTCAGCGCGGCGAGCGCGGCGGAAGCAGTCTGACGAGCGAGATTCATCGGCACGGATCTCCTGATCGCATCGAAGTGGTGCATGGTCGGTTTGTTCCCGGGTGCATACCCTCACCGCCGACCGTGTCGTGCGGGATACCGCGCCGTGTACGTCCGACGACGTCCCTGTGAACGGTGTCCCGGCGGTTGCGGAGCGGCGACGAAGTCCAGGACAACTGTCCGGACGGTGTTCTAACGGTCGACCGCCCAACTTTGCCCTCTCGCGTTACAGGGCCGCGACCTGCGTAAACCCGCGGTCGGCGCGGTCGCCTCGTTACCGGGCACCTAGAACATGTTTCAATTTGAAAGATTTGTGGCTATCGTCACAGCCACCGGAAGTCAGGCATGGAAGGGCGGTTGCAATGAAGACCAAGGGCGCGTTGCTGTGGGGCGTCAACGAGAAGTGGTCGGTCGAGGAGATCGAGCTCGGCGACCCGGTCGCCGGCGAGGTGCAGATCCGCATGGAAGCTGCCGGCATGTGCCACTCGGACCAGCACATCGTCACCGGTGCGACGCCGATGCCGTCCTACCCCGCGATGGGTGGCCACGAGGGCTCCGGCGTGATCACCAAGCTCGGTGAGGGCGTCACGGACCTCGAGGTGGGCGACCACGTCGTGCTCTCGTTCATTCCGGCGTGTGGACGCTGCCCGTCGTGTGCCGCGGGCCACTCGAACCTGTGCGACCTGGGCATGGGGCTGCTCAGCGGTCAGGCCATCTCCGACGGCACCTACCGCATCCAGGCTCGCGGCCAGAACGTGATCCCGATGTGCCTGCTCGGCACCTTCGCGCCGTACATGACGGTGCACCAGTCCTCCGTCGTCAAGATCGAGAAGGACATCCCGTTCGAGCTCGCGGCCCTCGTCGGCTGTGGTGTCCCGACCGGTTGGGGTTCGGCGACGAACATCGCCGAGGTCAAGCCGGGTGAGTCGGTCGCCATCATCGGCGTCGGCGGCGTCGGCATGAGCGCGCTGCAGGGCGCTGTCGCGTCGGGTGCACGCTTCGTGTTCGCGATCGACCCGTCGCCGTTCAAGCGCGAGCAGGCGCTCAAGTTCGGTGCCACGCACGCCTTCCCGTCGATGGAAGAGGCGATTGCGCCGATCATGGAGATCACGTGGGGCCGCATGTGCCACAAGACGATCATCACGGTCGGTGAGATGAAGGGTGAGTACGTCGACCCGGCCCTCACGCTCACCGCGAAGAACGGCCGCTGCGTCGTCACCGCCATGGGCCACATGGCCGACATGGACGTCAAGCTCAACTCGTTCCTCTTCTCGATGCTGCAGAAGGATCTGCGGGGCAACATCTTCGGTGGCTGCAACGCCCGCGTCGACATCCCGAACCTGCTGAACCTGTACCGGGCGGGTCTGCTCAACCTCGAGGACATGGTCACCAACACCTACTCCCTCGAGCAGGTGAACGAGGGCTACCAGGACATGCTCGACAACAAGAACATCCGCGGTGTCATCCGCTACACCGAAGCGGACTGGTAAATCGCCGATCGGGCGTCTCTCGTAATCTGATCGGGTGCAGACTCTCGATCGGATCGGGCAATGGCCGGTGGACAACGCCTCGGCCGCCGTCGTCTACGACGGTGGCCGAGGCGTCGCGCATTTCGGGGACCAGCGGCGCGTGTACCAGTTGGCGTCGGTGACGAAGCTGCTGTGCGCGTACGCCGCCCTCGTCGCGGTCGAGGAGGGGGCGATCGAGCTCGACCAGCCCGCCGGGCCGCCCGGGTCGACGGTGCGGCACCTGCTGGCGCACGCGTCGGGGCTGGCCTTCGGTGACCGGACGGTGCAGGCCGCCCCGGGCGTCAAGCGGATCTATTCGAGTGCGGGATTCGAAGTGCTCGCCGAATTCGTCGAGGCCGAGACCGGGATCGTCTTTCCGGACTACGTCGCCGAGGCCGTGTTCGCCCCCTCGGGATGACGGACTCTGCGCTCGTCGGTCCGGCCGGACACGGGGCCCAGGCGAGTGTCCGCGATCTCGCCGCGTTCGCGGCCGAACTGCTGCGGCCGACCCTCATCTCGCCGCAGACCCACACCGACGCGACTCGCGTGCAGTTCCCGGGGCTCGCGGGCCTGCTCCCGGATACGGCCCGCAGCGACCCAACGACTGGGGACTCGGCTTCGAGATTCGGGACGGCAAGAGCCCCCACTGGACCGGTGCCGGCAACTCGTCGGAAACCTACGGACACTTCGGCCAGTCGGGCACATTCCTCTGGGTCGATCCGCAGGTCGACGCGGCGTGCGTGGTGCTCACCGACCGGGCCTTCGGTGACTGGGCCAAGCCGCTGTGGCCCGACGTCAGCGATGCCGTGCTGGGGGAGCTGCGGCCGCGCGGGTAGATCAATTTACTGCTATCACTGGCGTAACAGCGGCATCACAGGGCACACTGATGCACTGTGTGTCGCGGTGCGGCACACGGGGCTCCGGTTCCGGGCGAGGTCGTTGGGGAAGACGTCCTCGTCGAGGCTGGAGGTGTTGCAGTGCGCTCGTTGAACCAGTTCGCGGACGCGACGACCGGAGTGATCTACGTCCACTCGTCGCCGGCGGCCGTGTGTCCACACGTCGAGTGGGCGCTCGGCTCCATCCTCGATGCCCGCCCCAACCTGCGCTGGACCGCGCAGCCCGCATCTGACGGCGCACTCCGCGCAACCTGTGACTGGGTCGGTCCCGTGGGTACCGGGGCCCGACTCGCGAAAGCTCTGCGGGCGTGGCCGCTGCTGTACTTCGAGGTGACCGAGAACCCGAGCGACGGCGTCGACGGCGAACGATTCGGGCATGCGCCGGGACTGGGGCTGTGGCGCGGTGCCATGAGCGCGAACGGGGACGTCGTGGTCGGCGAGATGCAACTGCGCGCGCTACTGGCGAAGGGGCGAGACGACTTCGCCGGCGCCGTCGAGCATGCACTGGGCACTCCCTGGGACGACGTGCTCGAGCCCTACCGCAGCGGTGGTGAAGGGGCGGAAGTGACCTGGCTGCATCGCAACGTGGGATAGACCCGGCTCGCACGCGTATCGATTCCAGGGTGCGTTCACGAAGGTCGTTGTCGTGCGCCGAGATTCGTCCGCGTTATTCGAAAGTCGTTGAGAGATCGGCAATCGCCGTTTCGTCCGATTCGGGATCCCGGATTTCGCACACGGCTCGAAAACCGCGAAGGACCCGCGTCGTCGACGCGGGGTCCTTCGAATCGCTGCAGTCTTACAGCGGAATGTTCTTGTGCTGTCCGCGGTTCGCGGGGGCCGCGGCCAGCGCCGCGGTGATGACGCTGCGGGTCTTGGCGGGATCGATCGTCTCGTCGACGACACCGATCGAGATGGCGCGGCCGACGCCACCGGCGATGGCCTCGTGCTCGGCGGCCAGACGCTCGTGCAGCGCCTCGCGCTCCTCCTCCGGAGCGGCCGCGAGAGCGCGCTTGTGGAGGATGCCGACCGCGGCCTTCGCGCCCATGACCGCGACTTCGGACTCGGGCCACGCGTACACGGCGGTCGCGCCGAGCGCACGGGAGTTCATCGCGATGTAGGCGCCGCCGTAGATCTTCCGGGTGACCAGCGTGACGCGGGGGACCGACGCCTCGGCGAACGCGTGGAGCAGCTTCGCGCCGCGGCGCACGACGCCCTCCCACTCCTGGCTGACGCCGGGCAGGTAGCCGGGGACGTCGACGATGACGACGAGCGGGATGCCGAACGCGTTGCAGAGCCGGACGAAGCGGGCCGACTTCTCGGCGCTCTCGGAGTTGAGGCAGCCGCCCAGGCGCAGCGGGTTGTTCGCGATCACGCCAACCGTGCGGCCACCGAGGCGACCCACACCGGTGACGATGCTGCGAGCCCAGTTGCCCTGCAGCTCTTCGAAGCTCGACTCGCCCTCGACGTTGTCGAGGAACTCGTGGACGATCGGACGAACGTCGTAGGCGCGCTTGGCCGACTCCGGCATCAGCGCGCGCAGATCGGTGTCGCCGTGCTCGGCGGCGGCGAGGTCGAACTTACCCTGCTCGCAGAACATCGACACCAGCCGACGGGCGCGGTGGTAGGCGTCGTCCTCGTCCCGGGCGGCGATGTGCGCGACGCCGGACTTCTTGGTGTGCGTGTCGGGACCGCCGAGCGTGGCCATGTCGACCTGCTCACCGGTGACGCTCTTGACGACATCGGGACCGGTGACGAAGACGCGACCCTCGGGGGCCATGATCACGACGTCGGTGAGGGCGGGACCGTAGGCGGCGCCGCCGGCGGCGAAGCCGAGCACGACCGAGATCTGGGGGATCAGACCCGACGCGCGGACCATGGCCTCGAAGACCAGGCCGACCGCGTGCAGGGCCTCGACGCCCTCGGCGAGTCGGGCGCCGCCCGAGTGCCACAGACCGACGACCGGCGCCTTCTCGGCGATGGCGGTGTCGATCGCGGCGACGATGTGCTTGCAGCCTTCGACGCCCATTGCGCCGCCCATGACGGTGGCGTCCGAGCAGTAGGCAATCGTGCGCACGCCGTCGATCTCGCCGGCTGCGGCGAGCACACCGGACTTGTCACGGTCGTGTAGGGGAGCGACGGTGCCGGCATCGAACAGCTTGGCGAGACGCGCGAGCGGATCGCGCGGATCGGTCGATGCTTCGGACTGCGTCGCGGGAGCCAAGACGGTCATCGTGTCCTCCTGAGCAAGCCCACATGGGGCGAAGGTTCGGGGGTGGGGACACCGGGTACGGGCCCCACCTGGCGATCCAGCGAGTTCGGCTGGGTTATGCCCGGCCGAAGGCGAGCGCGACGTTGTGCCCACCGAAACCGAACGAGTTGTTGATCGCGAAATCGATGTCGCCGTAGCGGGGTTCACCCTTCACGACGTCGAGATCGATCTCCGGATCCTGGTTGTCCAGATTGAGCGTGGGGGGAATGATGCCCTCACGCACACTCAGGACTGTGAGCACAGCCTCGAGGGCGCCGACGGCGCCGATCGAGTGGCCCAGAGCCGACTTGGGCGCATACACCGCAGCGTGCGTACCGACCGCTGCCTTGATGGCGAGACTCTCGGCGATGTCGCCGATCGGAGTCGCGGTGGCGTGTGCGTTGATGTGCTTGATGTCGGACTTGGCGAGACCTGCGGTCTCGATGGCCCGGGTCATGGCGCGAGCCGCCCCGGTGCCTTCCGGATCGGGTGCCACGATGTGGTAGCCGTCGGAGGTGATCCCCGCGCCCAGCAGTCGAGCGTGGATTGTCGCCCCACGTGCCTTCGCATGCTCCTCGGTCTCGAGGATCATCGTGGCGCCGGCTTCACCGAAGACGAACCCGTCCCGGTCTTTGTCGAAGGGGCGCGAGGCCGCCTTCGGGTCGTCGTTGCGGGTGCTGAGCGCGCGCATCATTGCGAAGCTCGCGATCGGCACGGAGTCGATGTTGCCCTCGACTCCGCCCGTGACGACCATGTCCGCGTCGCCCATCGCGATCATGCGGAACGCATGCGCGATGGCCTCCGACCCGGACGAACACGCCGAAACCGGCGTGATGACACCGGCGCGCGCGCCGAGTTCGAGTCCGACGGTGGCCGACGGACCGTTCGGCATCACCATCTGAACCGCGAACGGCGACACCTTGCGGTAACCGCCTGCGCGCAGCTTGTCCACGGCGTCGACGAGTGCCTCGCCGCCGCCGAGTCCGGTGCCGATGACAACCCCGAGTCGATCCTTGTCGACCTCGGGGTTGCCGGCGTTCTGCCAGACCTGCCGACCCAGAACCAGAGCGAGACGCTCGACGAAACTCATCCGTCGGATCTCGACCCTGCTCAGTGCGTCGTCGAACGGGACCTTGAGTTGGCCACCGAACCGCACCGGCAGATCGAATTCCTCCACGAACGAGCCCTCGAGAACGTCGATACCGCTCTCACCGGCCAGCAGGCCCTTCCACGTGCCATCCACATCTCCGGCAACCGACGTCGTAGCCGCGAGGCTGGTGACGACGATATTGGGGAATTTCCCTCTGGTAGAAGCGGAGGTCACGGTTGGCCTACTCGTCGTCGTTCTTCGCGGCCTCGAGCTTGGCCTTGACGGTTTCGGCAGCCTCGCCACCCTCGGCTTCGACCTTCTGGATGTAGCCGACGACATCGCCGACCGTACGCAGGCTGGCGAGATCCTCGTCCGGGATCTTCACGCCGTACTTGTCCTCGGTCTGAACCGCGATCTCGACCATCGACAGCGAGTCGATGTCCAGGTCGTCGACGAACGACTTCTCGATCGTGACCTCGGACGGCTCGATGCCGGTGACCTCTTCGATGATCTCGGCGAGGTTGGCGATGATGTCTTCCTGGTTGGCGGCCACTACGTGGCTCCCTTCTTCATTCGATGTTTCGTGTCTTCGGGTTCGGATCGGCCGGGGCCGACCCGGGCACGCGCATCGTGAGCGCGCGGCGAGCTAACCGTCTTCGGTGAATTCGGTCAGTGCGGAAAGATCTCCGGGCTCCTTGAGCGGCACGGTCGGTGTGCCGCGCATCTCGCGCTTGGCGATCCCGATGAGGGTGCCTGCCGGAGGAAGTTCCGCGATCGCCGAGACCTGAGCGGCCCGCAGGCTCGCGGTACACAGGTCCCAACGCACAGGTCGGGTCACCTGCGCGGCCAGCTTAGCCAGGGCGTCGGCGCCGGAGGCCACCGGCGCGCCGTCCGAATTGGAGAGCAGGGTGCGGACGGGATCGCTGGGTGCGATCCGCGACGCGGCCTCGGCGACGGCGTCCTGCGCGGGTGTCATGAACCGAGTGTGGAACGCCCCCGCGACCGGTAGGGCGCGGACGCGGGCCTTCTCCGGGGGATTCGCTGCGAGCTGCTCGAGAGCGTCCAGACGACCCGCCGCGACGATCTGACCGGCCGCGTTGCGATTGGCCGGCGTGAGGTCGAGTTCCTCGAGTCGTGACAGGATCGCATCCTCGTCACCGCCGAGGACCGCGGACATGCCGGTGGGCTCCAGCGCGCAAGCCTTCGCCATCTCGCCGCCGCGGATCGCGGCGAGCATCACCGCGTCGTCGGCGGAGAGCACTCCGGCGGCAGCGGCAGCGGCGAGTTCACCGACGGAATGACCGGCGACGATGGCGTCCGCCGGGACGAGCCCGCGGCGTTCGAGTTCCTCGTACGCGAGGAGGGCGGCTGCCACCACGAGCGGCTGAGTCACGGCGGTGTCCGTGATCTCCTCGGCCGACGCGGTGGTGCCGAGGCGCTCGAGGTCGAGGCCGGAAGCCTTCGACCACAACGCCACGCGATCGTGTGCGCCCGGCAGCTCCAGCCAGGGGCTGAGCATGCCGGGTGTCTGGGAGCCCTGACCCGGGGCTAGCAACGAAATCACGCCTACAAGAGAACACGTTCACTGCGTCCGCGCGAGATGTTCTCGGGGATGAACTCTGGACAGGTGTTTTGTAGGTTCCCCACAAAAAGGCACGTCGGCGCGCGCTATCGGATTCGGGCACTCCAGCGTTACGCCCCAACGTTCCGGAAAGTGAAATTTGTGACGGATGCGTCGGAAGTCGCGGATTGAACGCGCGTTTGGGCAAGTCGGCCGACTGTTGCTGCGACGCGGAGCACATACGCGTCGCGCGGGTTCGTCGGATCCCGTCGTGTGATTTCCGAAATGCGCTTCAATCGGTACCGAACCGTATTTGGATGAACAAACAGCTGACGGGCACACGCCTCCACCGCGCCACCGGAGTCCAGATAGGCGTCGAGCGTCTCCGAAAGGGCGGTGCCGGCGGTCGACAGTGGCTGTATCAAACGCTCGTTGAGGGCGGCTACAGCGGCGGTGTCTCCGAGCAGCGCACGTTCGGGTAACAGCTCGGCGGCAAACACGGGACGGGGTGCCCCGCGCCAGCCCACGACCGCCTCGATTCCGGCCAGCGCCTCGACGGCGCTGAAGTGCGCAGCGCCCAGCGTCGGGGTGGTCGGACCGATCACCACCGGACTCTCCGAGAAGCTGTCCATCAGCTCGTGCATGAACTCGTGGGCGCCCTTGCTGCCGTGCAGCTCGCCGCTCACCACCATCACGAGCCGCTCGCCCTGGACGACGGCCAGCGCCCCCGCCCGTGTTTCTGCGCGGTGGTATGCACCTTGCCGATCGCCGAGACGCTCTCCTCGGGCGGCGGAGTGCCGACGATCACGGTCGCCGGTGCGGTCGCGTCCCGGTTCAGGGTCGCGGCCCGGGACTGCAGGTCCGATCCCGTGTCGCCGCGGACGACGGCGTCGACGACCAGGGCCTCGAGCCGGGTGTTCCACGCGCCGCGCGACTCGGCCGCGCTCGCGTACACCGACGCCGCCGCGAAGCCGAGCTCACGGCCGTACCGCAGGATCGACTCGGTGAGCGCGACCAGCTGGCGGTCGTTCCGGGCGAGCGCGGGGAGACGCTGCTCGAAGAACTCCATCGCCACCCGCACCATGTCGACGGTCTGCCGCAGGGTCAGCCGCCGGGCGAGGTCCTGCGGAATCACTTGGAATGCGTCGATGGTGAACCGGATGTCGCTGTCGGAGTCCGTGAGCCATTCGAGGAAGTTGACGACCGACCTCTGGACGATCATCTGGACGCTTGCGCGCTGTTCGGCATCGAGGTCGGCGAAGAACGGCAGCTGACCCTGCATCGAGGCGATCGCCTCGGTGGACAGCCTGCCGGAGAACTGCTTGACGCGGCGCGACAGCGCGTCGGGCAGGGAGTGGCGGCTCGGCCTCCCCGTCGGGTTCGGGGCGGGCGGCTGGTAGCGCGCCCGTCGGGGCTGCGGCGGGTTCGACTGCTCCGCGTGCGCGGGCGGGGAAGGATTCGACGTCTCGGGCTGATCCGCGGCCATGAAAAGGAACTTACGCCCGCAGCCGACACGAGGTCCGAGGACACTCGTGCCGGCTGCGGGCGTTCAGCGTGTTCCGCGTCGGGCGCGGCCGATCAGCTGGATCGGCTGGGCGTCACGCGACGCCGGGATCCGACGTCTGCTCCGGTGCGGCGAGCACGTCGTCGATCCGGTAGCGCGCGGCCGCCTCGACGGCCTTCGACCGGTCGAGCTCACCGGACTTCGCGAGCGACGAGAGCACCGCGACCGCGATGGACTCGGCGTCGACGTTGAAGAACCGGCGCGCGGCCGGACGGGTGTCGGAGAACCCGAACCCGTCGGTGCCGAGCGTGGTGTAGGAGCCGGGGATCCACTGACGGATCTGGTCCGGCACCGCCCGCATCCAGTCGGACGCCGCGACGAACGGACCCTGCGCCTGCGAGAGGACCTGGGTGACGTACGGCTGCGGTGCGTCGACGCCCGGGTTGTGCAGCGCCTCGCGCTCGCACTCGATGCCCTCGCGGCGCAGCTCGCCCCACGACGTCACCGACCACACGTCCGCGGCGACACCCCACTCGTCGGCGAGCAATCGCTGCGCGCGCAGACCCTCGGGCATGGTGACGCCCGAGACGAGGATCTGGGCCCGCGGACCCGAGGTCTCGGCGCGCTTGTACAGGTAGATGCCCTTGAGCAGGCCGTCGACGTCGAGGTTCTCCGGCTCGGCGGGCTGCTGGTAGGGCTCGTTGTAGACCGTCAGGTAGTAGAAGATGTTCTCACCGCCGAACCCGTCCACTCCGGGCGTTCCGCCGTACATGCGACGCAGTCCGTCCTTGACGATGTGCGCGATCTCGAACGAGAACGCCGGATCGTAGGAGACGGCGGCCGGGTTGGTCGACGCCAGCAGCAGCGAGTGGCCGTCCGCGTGCTGCAGACCCTCGCCGGTGAGCGTGGTGCGACCGGCGGTGGCGCCGAGCACGAAGCCGCGGGCCATCTGGTCCGCCGCCGCCCACAGGCCGTCACCGGTCCGCTGGAACCCGAACATCGAGTAGAAGATGTAGACCGGGATCATCGGCTCACCGTGTGTGGCGTACGACGTGCCCACCGCGGTGAACGATGCCGTCGAGCCGGCCTCGTTGATGCCCTCGTGCAGGATCTGGCCGACGGTGCTCTCCTTGTAGGCGAGCATCAGTTCGGCGTCGACCGACGTGTACAGCTGTCCGTTGCGGTTGTAGATCTTCAGCGACGGGAACCACGAGTCCATGCCGAACGTGCGGGCCTCGTCGGGGATGATCGGCACGATTCGCTTGCCGATCTCCTTGTCGCGCAACAGTTCCTTGAGGATTCGCACGACGGCCATCGTCGTGGCGACCTCCTGCTTGCCCGACCCCTTCAGCACCGGCGCGTACGTCTTGTCGTCCGGCTGGGCGAGCGGCGCGGCGTCGGTGCGACGCGACGGCAGGAAACCGCCGAGCGCCTTGCGGCGCTGCAGCATGTACTGGATCTCCGGAGAATCCGGGCCCGGGTGGTAGTGCGGGGCAGGTACGGATCCCTCTCGAGCTCCTCGTCGGAGATCGGGATCCGCTGGATGTCGCGGAAGCGCTTGAGGTCGTCGAGCGTCAGCTTCTTCATCTGGTGCGTCGCGTTGCGACCCTCGAAGTGCTTGCCCAGTGTGTAGCCCTTGATGGTGTGCGCCAGGATCACCGTCGGCTGGCCCTTGTGCGCCATCGCGGCCGCGTACGCGGCGTAGATCTTGCGGTAGTCGTGGCCGCCGCGCTTGAGGTTCCAGATCTCCTGGTCGCTGAGGTCCGCGACCAGAGCTTTGGTGCGGGGATCGCGCCCGAAGAAGTGCTCGCGGACGAAGGCACCGTCGTTGGCCTTGTACGTCTGGTAGTCGCCGTCGGGCGTCTCGTTCATCAGGTTGACGAGCGCGCCATCCTTGTCGGCGTGCAGCAGCGAGTCCCACTCGCGGCCCCACACGACCTTGATGACGTTCCAGCCGGCGCCGCGGAAGAACGACTCCAGCTCCTGGATGATCTTGCCGTTACCGCGCACCGGGCCGTCGAGACGCTGCAGGTTGCAGTTGATCACGAACGTCAGGTTGTCGAGGCCCTCGGTGGCCGCGACGTGCGCGAGACCACGCGACTCCGGCTCGTCCATCTCGCCGTCGCCGAGGAACGCCCACACATGCTGGTCGGCCGTGTCCTTGAGGCCGCGGTCGTGCAGGTAGTGGTTGAACCGCGCCTGATAGATGGCATTCATGGGCCCGAGGCCCATCGACACCGTCGGGAACTCCCAGAAGTCGGGGAGCAGTCGCGGATGCGGGTACGACGGCAGGCCGCCGCCGGACTGGGCGTGGCTGGCCTCCTGGCGGAACCCGTCGAGCTGCTCGGCCGGGATGCGACCCTCGAGGAACGCGCGGGCGTAGATGCCCGGCGAGGCGTGTCCCTGGACGAAGATGTGGTCGCCGCCGCCCGGGTGATCCTTGCCGCGGAAGAAGTGGTTGAAGCCGACCTCGTACAGCGCCGCGGACGACGCGTAGGTCGAGATGTGACCGCCGACGCCGACGCCCGGTCGCTGGCGCGATGCACCATGATCGCGGCGTTCCAGCGGATCCAGGCGCGGTACCGACGCTCGACGTCCTCGTCGCCCGGGAACCACGGCTCGTTCTCGGTCGGGATCGTGTTGACGTAGTCGGTCGAGGTGAGCGCAGGAATCGCGACGTGCTTCTCGCCGGCGCGCTCGAGCAGGCGCAGCATCAGGTACCGGGCGCGGGCGTGGCCCGCCCGGTCGAGCAGTCCGTCGAAGGATTCGAGCCACTCGTTGGTCTCGTCCGGATCGATGTCCGGCAGATAGGAGGCCACCCCTTCGCGGATGACGCGGACCCGGCCGTCGGTGCCGGGCTGCGCGTTCGCAGCGGGTGACGAGGCCCCTCCGGAGACGCCTGGTGTGTCGGCGTTCGGTTGAGACGCGGGCCCCTGGATTAGGTCTGACAAGGTGTGCTCCTCATTGTGGTGGGACGCGCGGTGTCGCGTCCGCTCCATCCGGGTCGGTCCTTGTTAGGACCTACCGAGTTTCCATACGAATATGGCGCAGCACTCATCTTTCACCATCCAGACGAACTGAGCACCCCCGCTCCTGTTGTTCGGTACCCGGCGCGTCGCGACACCGTGTTCGGTCGGGATTTGCCCTGATAGGGGAGGTACGCGCGGTCCTGCGAGCACTTTCTCAAGATTTTCTGGTTCGTCAGCTTGCGCGAAAGGCTTCGACCATGTTCGCTTTCCACTATCGATCGACACACGCTCGATCCCGACCGGGGTGCGGGAAATTCGCACCCCACCGAACAGAGGAGGACACCACCGTGGTCGCCGCGGAGGACGCTCAGAACTACGCTCAGAAACTCGGCGTTATCCACGACATGGTGGTTCAGGAACTGGGTTGGGACGAGGACACCGACGACGAGCTGCGCTCGTCAGTGGAGGAGGCCATCGGTGGTGAGATGGTCGACGAGGATTCGGACGAGGTCGTCGACGTCGTGCTGCTGTGGTGGCGCGACGGTGACGGCGACCTGGTCGACGCACTGATGGACGCCATTGGTCCACTGTCCGACGACGGTTTCGTGTGGGTCCTCACCCCCAAGACGGGTCGACCCGGCCACGTCGAGCCGAGTGAGATCGCCGAATCCGCACCGACCGCCGGCCTGACCCAGACGTCGGCCGCGAACCTCGGGTTGTGGAGCGGCAGCCGGTTGGTCCAGCCGAAGGCGCGCGCACCCAAGCGCTGACCGACCCCCGTAACCTCAGTTCCGTTCATCCGCGCGGCGTACGTTTGTCGTGGCGGATGCGCCGACGTACCCGACGTTAGGACCAGGCATGCCTCTCGAGGTGGGCGCCACCGCGCCCGATTTCACGCTCGAGGACCAGAACAACCAGGAAGTCACGCTGTCCGACTTCCGGGGCGAGAGAACGTCCTCCTCGTCTTCTACCCGCTCGCGTTCACCGGCGTGTGCCAGGGCGAGCTGTGCCGCGTGCGCGACGAGTTGCCGAAGTTCCAGAACGACGACGCCGAGATCCTCGCGATCTCCGTCGGCCCGTCGCCGACCCACAAGATCTGGGCCGCCGAGCAGGGCTACGCGTTCCCGCTGCTGTCGGACTTCTGGCCGCACGGCGCCGTCGCCGAGGCGTACGGGGTGTTCAACGACAAGCTCGGGTTTGCCAATCGCGGCACCTTCGCGATCGACAAGGACGGCATCATTCGCTTCGCGGAGATGAACGGCCCCGGCGAGCCCCGTGACCAGGCAGCTTGGGAGAAAGCGCTCACCGCGCTAAAGTCCTGAAGCGATTCCGGCGGCAATCGTCGCCGGATTTCGGGCGTGTAGCTCAGTGGTAGAGCTCTGGTTTTACACACCAGCGGTCGGGGTTCGAAACCCTCCGCGCCCACGGGAACGATCCCCCTGGACTGTAGAGACATACAGTTCAGGGGGATTTCAATCTCCGTCGCCGCCTGATCGGTGAGCAAGATGAACACGCTCCGAACCTTCGATGAGAGCGAACACGTGATCCAATCCGCGCTGCCCCTCGATGACCCCGCCTGGATGTCGCTACAGACGCGCGGGGGCGACGGTTCCTGGGTGCCGACGTGGCTGACGGAGCTTTCCCGAGATCCCGCGGACGCTGCGCGCTTCGCGGACGGCTGGCCTGCGTTGTGCTCGGAAGGCACGACGTGGCCGGCGGCCCTCGCTGCCTTCCCTCACCTCGTGCGCATTGCGGAAGCGCCTCCGCCCGGGTCGCGGTTGGAGTACGTCACCGTGTTCGGCCTCATCGCGGCGGGCTGGGCGTCCGAATCGGATTCGTCGTTCGAAGTACCGCGAGGCATCGAGTCCACCTATCGAGCGGCCCTCACCCGCGCGCTCGAAGTGACCGCCGAAGAATCGATCTTTCCCATCGGGAACGAACGCAACCTTCGGTATCTGCTCATGTCTTTCGCTGCACTGCACAACGTTCCAGAGCTGTCGAAGTGTCTCGACGATCTGGACGACGACGAGACCTGCCCGCGTTACGCCGCATACATCTGGGTGAAGACACAGACTGATGTGACGTGCTCCCGCGCCCTCGGCGCGATCCGCTACAGGCCACCGCATGCCTGTTCGGTCACCTTCGGTGAGCATTGGCGCAGATGGCAATCTGTGGGGCATTTCGCGTTCGGCTCGTTCGAGGTGCTTCCCGCCGCCTCGCACCGGAAAACCGGAGATACTGGAATCCTCAGAACTCTTGGCCGCGACCGAACGGACCGAGCGTGAACGACGACTTGGTCGATCCCACAGCGATCGACATCCAGATCGACCCGATGCGTCAGCACCTGGTCGGGATCACCGCGCACGGGCACATCCCGTTCGACGTTCCGGTGATCAGTGAGGTCGCCCCGAACCTGTGGCAGGGCGGGTGCCGGGACGGACTGGTCCTGCCGGAATTCGTCGTGCACGTCGTGTCGCTGTATCCGTGGGAGCAGTACGACGTGCGGCACAACATCGACTCCGAGGTCTACGTCCGCATGTACGACAACGGCGACCAGGGGTTCGAGCAGGTCGACGCGCTCGCGGCATGGGTGAACGTGTGCCGCGAGACCGGTCCGGTGCTGGTGCACTGCCAGGTGGGGCTCAACAGGTCGAGCCTGGTCGCGGCCCGGGCGCTGGTGCTGTCCGGTGAGGCCGACCCAGCCGGTGCGGTGGCGCTGCCGAGGGCGCGGCGATCCCCGGCCTGCCTGTGCAACGAGACTTTCGAGAGTTGGCTGTTGGGGGAGCCGGTGGTGCCCGCGTCAGACGCCGGCGACGCCGAGTAGCTGGCCGATCCCGTAGGTGACGGCCATCGCGAGTGCGCCGCCTGTCACCACCCGCAGGACCGCGCGGGGCCGGCTCGCGCCGCCGAGGCGGGCGCTGAGGCTGCCGGTGATCGCCAGCGCCGCCAGCATCGCCACGAACGTGACCGGGATGCGCGCACTGGCCGGGGCAGCAGGATCGCGAGCATCGGCAGGATCGCGCCCACCGTGAACGCGATCGCCGACGCGATCGCCGCGTGCCATGGGTTGGTGAGCTCGTCGGGATCGATGCCCAGCTCGACCTCGGCGTGCGCGGCGAAGGCGTCGTGCGCGGTGAGTTCCTCGGCGACCTTGCGTGCTGTCGCCGGCGACAGTCCCTTGTCCTCGTAGAGCGAGGTCAGCTCGTCGAGTTCGGCCTCGGGAATGGTGGACAGCTCGTGCCGCTCCTTGGCCAGTAGTGCCCGTTCGGTGTCGCGCTGGGTGCTGACCGACACGTACTCGCCCAGAGCCATCGACACGGCACCGGCGGCCAGACCTGCCAGTCCGGCGGTGAGGATCGGCCCGCGGTCGGTAGTGGCCGCCGCGACACCGACCACCAGGCCGGCCACCGAGACGATGCCGTCGTTGGCGCCCAGCACGCCGGCCCGCAGCCAGTTCAGGCGCGACGAGAGCCCGCCGACGTGCGGCTCCGCGGGATGCGGGCCGTTGCCGGTGTGGTTGGTCGAATCGGACGATTCGTGGTTCGCGGTCACAACCCGAAGGTTATTGCGAGCGAGTCCGTTCCACCAGCAATGCAAGCCTGTCCGAAGGTGCAGTCGAGCCCAGGTCACTGGGTGTCGGCGGCCGCACGCCGGTAGCGCCTGGCGGCGCGACGAGTTGTATTCGCCGGGCGCGCAAGAACTTCCGTTCAGTTCCCGCGGGTCGATCCGCTCACCGACTGCTCGGAGGGTCCGGCTCGGCCGTCTCGCATCCTCGATGAAGATCGTCAGACTTGACTTCGCAAGTCGTATCTAAGAAAGTGGATACGTTCCGGTTGGCGGCAGGGAAGCGTGGTCGATGGATGCTCTGGCGATCCTCAAGGCGCTGTCCAACCCCACTCGTCTGCAGATCATGGAGTGGCTGAAGCATCCCGCGACGTACTTCGACGAGGATTCGTACACCCAGCAGGATCTCGGTTTTCATATCGGCGTCTGTGTGGGTGACATCCAGGCCCGCTCCGGTCTCGCGCAGTCGGTGATCTCTGGGTACTTGCAGGCGATGAGGGATGTGGGGCTGCTCGAGTCCGAGCGCATCGGGAAGTGGACGTACTACCGGCGAAACGAAGCCGTGATCGGCGAGTTTAGGGACTTCGTTCGCGACGATCTGTGACGGCTCGTTCCTGTCGGCGGCCGGGGTCATTCGTATCCACATATCTAGATATCTATCTATGAAGTGCTGTGTGTGACACAGCTGGGAGGTACTTGCTGTGAAGTCGAGATTGTTGATCCCGGTCCTGGCGTTGGGTGTATTCGGGATCATCACAACCGAGATGGGAATTGTCGGGGTCCTGCCCAGATCTCCGAGAAGTTCGGCGTCAGCACGTCCGCTGCTGGGTGGTTGGTCGGTGTGTTTGCGCTCGTCGTCGCAGTGACCGGTCCGTTAATGACGCTCTTCGCTTCGGGGGTCGAGCAGGAAAACCGTTCTGCTGGTGGCGATTGCGGTGTTTGCAGTATCCAACGTGATCTACGCGACAACGTCGAGCTTCGAGGTCATGTTCGCATTCCGGATCATTCCCGCCGTCGCGCATCCGGTCTTCTTCGCGGTGGCGCTTGCGAGTGCGGTTCGTCTGGCGCCACCGGAGAAGGCTACTGCTGCGGCGACGAAGGTGTTTGCCGGTGTCACAGTCGGATTCGCCTTCGGCGTGCCGTTGACCTCGTATCTGGCCGAGAACTTCTCCGTGTCGACGGCATTCCTCTTCGGCGCCTTGGTCAACATTCTCGCGTTCATCGGAATCCTGGCATTACTGCCCTCGTCGCCGGTGACGCAACGAATGTCGTACGGTGCACAGGTCGGGATTCTCCGCCGGCCCCGAGTGTGGTTGACGATTCTCTCGGTCACGTTCGTCTTTGCGGCCATGTTCTCGGTGTACGGCTACTTCGCCCGATATCTCGGTGACGTGACGGGGATGAGCGGATCGTGGATCAGCGCGATGCTCTTGGCCTTCGGTGTCGTGATGATCTTCGGCAACTTCGTTTTCGGGGCCATGCTCGGGAAGAGCGTCGTGCGAACGGTTGTGGTGTTTCCGCTTCTGTACATCGTGGTGTACGTGATGGTCTATCTCGTCGGTCCGTACTTCGTTCCGATGATCGTCGGCGTGCTGATCTGGGGAGTGGTGCATTCGGGCGGACTTGTCGTCTCGCAGAGTTGGATGGGACGAGATGCGGCCGATGCGCCGGAATTCGGCAACAGCTTGTTCATCTCGTTCTCCAACCTCGGGATCACGCTCGGGACGGTGGTTGGTGGTTGGTTCCTCGAACACCTGGGAATGCATCAATTGATCTGGGCCGGAGTGTTGTTCGCCGTGCTCGCGCTGATGACTATCGCCGCTCGGTTGTCGGTGGGGCGGGTTCGCAGCGAGAGTGGTGCCCGGGTACCGGTGTAGGTCTTCGGTATCGGCTGTGCGAACTCGCCCTGGGTACTTGTCGACAGACCCAGAGTGAGCACGGTCGAACCTGAATGACGGCCGGGCGGCAGCGTCCGCCACCGGCACGCCCACCGGGTCTGAACTCGACCGGTCAGTTCCTGGCATGTTCGCGTGCCGCGAACTAGTTTCCGGGCCGGTGTTCCCGCTCGACCGTCAGCGCCGCGACCTCGAACCGTCGACCCTGGACCGGCCGCGCATCGTCGACGACATGCGCCGGTGGTGCGGTCACTGTGACGCGGTCGGTGCCTCGTCCGCGCCGTCGGACCCGTTCCAGACCGCTGCCGCGCCGCTCTCGCCGATCCGATAGACCTGTACGACCGAGCCCACGGACAAGGCGATCGCGACGACCGTGAGCGCGATCGCCAGGACCCGCGGTGTCTGCCCGCGTGTCGACCCGCCTCGAGACTCCCACCATCCGCGCACCCGCGAATCGTGGATGGCCCACCACACCGCGGAGACCACGAAGACTCCCGCCGACCAGAAGAGCAACTGGTCGCCGAGTTCGGCGTGGATCCGCACCAGCGGGTCGCGGGGCGTCTGCTTCTCGAGCCGCTCGCCCGCGTGCGTGGTGAGGGGAACCAGGATCAGCGTGATCAGTGCCACCACGGGGGCGATGACGCCGATTCGGCGTCGTGCGGCGGGCCAGCAGACCGACAACAGCACCAGCAGCGCGGATATCGGCACCAGCACCGCCACGAAGTGCACGAGCAGCGGGTGGATCGGCATGCCGTTGAATGTCGTGGGGCCCAAGATGATCGCCTCCGTCGGGATGTGTACGACTGGCGGCCACCCTAGGCGCGAATTCTTGGAGTGTCCTGGGAACTGCGGGGCAGGGCGATGGTGAACGTCGTCCCCACCCCCTCGGTCGAGTGGACGAGCACGTCGCCGCCGTGGGCGACCGCGATCTCCCGGACCAGGGCCAGCCCGATCCCGTACCTCCGGCCTCCCGTGGGCTGGTCGGGGCCGTGCGCGAAGCGGGTGAACAACCGCTGCAGCTGGTGGGGTGCGATGCCGACGCCGGTGTCGGTCACGGAGATTCGGGCGTGCTCGTCGTCGTGACCGATGTGGACGGTCACCCGGCCTCCCGGGCGCACGTGGGTGACGGCGTTGTCGACCAGTCCGTGCACCGCGCGCCGAAGCGCCGGCCGGGCCCCGGTCACCACCAGCGCGTCGACGTCCCGCTCGACGGCGACGGTGACGCCGAGGGAGGCGGCGTGCGCGGCGACGCTGTCGCGAATCTGCTCGCACAGGGCCACCATCTCGACCGGCTCGCGGGTGTGCGGCCCGGTCTCCAGCGCCGCGGACAGCAGCAGATCCTCGACCAGTTCGCTCAGCGCGCGGGTGTCGTCCACGATCCCGTCGAGCTGTCGCGCGACCTCGGCGGGCTCGAGCCGGTCGGCCCGCCGGGCGAGCAGTTGCGCACGCGTGTGCAGGACGGTGAGCGGGGCGCGCAGCTCGTGCGAGGCGTCGGCGACGAATCTCCGCTGCAGAGACAACGCGAGCGTCAGCGGACGGATCGATCTGCGGGACGACAGGACGATGACGAGCACGGAGGCGGCGATGCCCGCGATCTCGGCCAGCACGAGGGCCGACAGGAGCCGTTCCCGTCCGGCCTCGATCGGCTCGAGATCCAGGAGAGCGGCGGCGCGGCCGTGAGCGTTGTCGGCGACGTACGTGCGATAGTGCCGGTCCCCACCGCCGACGGTGGAGAAGCCGGAGGGTTCGTCCAGCAGCGCCGCGGCCTGCGGTGGTGCGCCCGCGCTCACCTCCGTCGTGCCGTCCGGTGTGCGCAGCGCGAGCGCAGTCCCGGGCGGCGGGTCGTCGACGTCCTCGGTGGCCTCGACCACTGACCGCAACGTCGCGTCGATCTGCCTCGACTGGGCGCGGGTGTCCACCACGAACACCACCAGCCCGACGACGACCAGCACGACGGCGAGCGCGACCGCGGCCTGCAAAGCGGCGACCCGTCCGGCACGCCGCAGCGCCTGCTCGTCCCCGATCACCGCCGCCGGCCGGGCGGACAGACGCGGGCGGCGGCCGAACCTCAGGGCCCTCATCGCGAACCGAGTCGGTAGCCCACCCCGCGGACCGTCCGGACGACGTCGCGGCCAAGTTTGCGGCGCAGGTAGTGGACGTACGTGTCGACCGTGCCCGGGGTGTCGGCGGCGCCGAACGCGGCGTCGAGCAGCTGCGCGCGGGTGAACACCTGACCGGGGGATCGGGCGAGGACGGCCAGCAGGGCGCACTCGCTCGCCGACAGCTCGACGGAGCCGCCGGAGCCGCTCACCGTCCGGCTGGGCAGATCGAGTGTCCGGCCTGCGAAGGGCAGGGACTCCGCCGCCTCGAGTGGCCGGCGTCGCAGAGCCCGGAGCCGCGCCAGCAGTTCGGGTATCTCGAACGGCTTGACCAGGTAGTCCTCGGCGCCGGCGTCGAGCCCCTCGACCCGGTCGTCCAGCGTGCCGCGGGCGGTGAGCGCGAGAACCGGGGTGTCGACCGCGCGCCGACGCAGGGCGCGGAGCACCTCGATCCCGTCGCGCAGCGGGAGCCCCCGGTCGAGGACGATGACGTCGTATCGGTGGGTCAGGCCCAGGTGCAAGCCGGCCTGGCCGTCCCTCGCCACCTCGACGCGGTAGCCCTCTTCGGACAGGAGGTCGCGCAGCAGGTCGGTGAGACGGTCGTCGTCCTCGACGAGCAGGACGGTCGGCGCTTCGGCACTCATCGGCATGGTTTCGAGGGTGCCACTGCCCGGCGACTCCGTGGGCGCCGCGTGTCGGCGGGTTGGTAGAAATACCGTCGTGTTCCGCTGCGCCCGCCGAGTCCCGGCCCGACGTTCTCGTTCCACCGCCCGAGCTGCGGGTCTGCTCCTCGGCTACGCCGCCGACCGAGTCGTCGGCGACCCGCGCAGGGGCATCCGGTGGCCGGGTTCGGTCTCGCGGCAATGGGATTGGAGCAGCGGACGTACGCGGACAGTCGACTGTCGGGTGCCGTGCACACCGCGGTGCTCGTCGGCGCGACCGCGGCCGGCGGCGTCGTGGCCCACCGCCTCGGCGCGCGCCTCGGCTGGTTCGGCGAGACGACGGTGACCGCGGCGGCCACGTGGACCGTCCTCGGCGGCACTTCGCTGGCGGGGACCGGGCGGACGATGGCGCGACACCTCGAGGCCGGTGACCTGGAGTCGGCGCGGGCGTTGCTGCCGTCGCTGTGCGGCCGCGACCCGAGCGTCCTGGGCGTCGACGGCCTGGCCCGCGCGAGCCTGGAGTCGGTCGCCGAGAACACCTCCGACGCCACCGTCGGCGCGCTCTTCTGGGGCGCCGTCGCGGGCGTGCCGGGGCTGCTCGCGTACCGCGCCTCCAACACGCTCGACGCGATGATCGGCTACCGCTCGGCGAAGTACTCGCGGTTCGGCTGGGCGGCGGCGCGGTGGGACGACTTGGTCAACCTCGCACCGGCCCGTCTCACCGGGGCACTCACGGTTGCCGTGGCGCCCGTCGTCGGCGGGTCGGCGCGCGGCGCACTGGACGCCTGGCGGCGGGACGCATCGAAGCATCCGAGCCCCAACGCGGGGGTGGCGGAGGCGTCGGCGGCGGGCGCACTGGGCGTGCAGTTGGGTGGCCGGACCGAGTACGCGCACGGCGTCGAGATGCGGCCGACGCTCGGCACCGGGCCGGCGCCGGTGGTCGCGGACCTTCGAGCGGGCGGCGCGGCTGTCGTCGGCGGTGCAGGTGGGGGCCGCAGTCGCGGCCGCCGTCTCGGCCGTCGCGCTGGGCCGGCTACGTCAACGCTGATCGCGGAGGCGGGCCAGGCGGTCGTATACTGGAGCAGGCGCATCGCCTCGGGGTCGTCGAGGTCGTCGAAGCTGATCCGGGGCGGGCGTGCCGGGGCGGGATCTCATCGAGCACGCGGGCGTCGTCGTCGCGGCGCGCCTGCGCCAGCGCCTCGGCCGCCTCCGTGACCGCGGTGCGCCGCAGTACGCGGAACGCGACCGCAGCGACGAACGATCCGTACACCACCCAGAGCAGAACGAGCGGCCACGCCTGCAGGTCCTGGCCCTGCTGCGCCGCGCGCACGGCGACGGTCACCCCGATGCCGAGCGGGAGAAGCACCAGTGCGACGGCGGCGGTGGCGGAGACGACCCTGGCAGCCTTCATGCCGCGAGCATATCGGCGTCCCGTCGGCGGGACTGCGCTGCGCGGTTCCGGCCGTAGCGGTCGGCGAGCTTCGCCTGCGACTCGCTCAGTGGAGCGTCCGGGGTCTTGGACTTCTTGAGCAGCCCCTTGCGGGCCGGAAGCTGGAAGTCGTCGCTCGGCGTCGTCGCCTCGGGTTCGGCGGGCGCGGGGACCGTGGGCTCCGGCGCAGGCGTCGCGGGTGCCTCCTCGGGCGGTGCCGCAGCGGCCGCTGTGGTGGCGTCGCGTGCCTTCCGGCGTTCGCGAAGCTCGGCGCGGACGAAGTAGGCCAGACCCAGCGGTGCCATGATGCCGAACGCGAGCCACTGCAGGCCGTACGACAGGTACGGCCCGGCGTCGAGCTGGGGCAGCGGGATGGTGCCAGCCCGCCCGGCTGGTCTTCGTCGAGCTGCAGATATCCGTTGACCAGGTCGGTTCCGATGAACTGCCCGATCTGGCCCGAGTCGATGTAGTACACCTGCCGGGCGCCGGCCTCGTCGAGCGGGGCCTTGCCCTCCACTGTGCCCTCGGACATGCGGATGCGGCCCTGGAGCGTCGCCTGCCCAGCGGGTGCGGCCGGGATCGGCGGGGCCTGGTTGCCCTCGATGGGACGCACGTAGCCGCGGTTGACGAGCATCGTCTGCCCGTCGGTGAGGACCATCGGTGTGAGCACCTCGTAGGCGGGTGCGTCCTCGACCGAACGCAGGCGTACGAGCAGATCGCTGGCGGGAACGTAGGTGCCCGTCGCGAGGACCTTGCGCCACTCGTCCTGAGGCGTGGGACCGGTCCCGACGACCAAGCTGTCGATCGGGACCGCGTCGGCGCTGATGGACTGCTCGAGCAGCCCGTTGCGTTCCGACGTCCGGTGTTCTTGCCCAGCTGCCACGGCGCCAGCACCGTGAAGCACATGAAGGCGAAACCGGCCACGACGGCTGCCAACGCCAGCCAGCCGGGTCGCAACAGAAACGTCAGCCTTCGCACGCCTACCACGGTACTGGCACGCCGGCAGCTCAGTTCTTGCGCACCCAGGCCAGCAGGCCCGGCACGGCGGCCTCGATCTGGTCGCGCACCAACTCGAAATCGGCGATGTCGCCGTAGTACGGGTCTGGCACCGAATCGCCGTCCGCGTCCGGATCGAAGCTGCGCAGCAGCCGGCGCCGCTCGGCGGGCACACCGAGGCCGGCGAGGATCCGGTCGTGCCCGCGATCCAGCGGAACCACCAGGTCGGCGGCCAGGCGGTCGTCGTCGACCTGCGCGGCACGGTGTCCGGTCGGATAGCCGGCAGCCTCGAGAACCTTGTCGGTGCGCCGATCCGCGCCGTCGCCGACGTGGTAGCCGTGGGTGCCGGCGCTCGTCACCCGAACCTGGTCGTCGAGACCGGCGCGGCGCACGTGCTCGGCGAAGATCCGCTCCGCCATCGGGGAGCGGCAAATGTTGCCGGTGCACACGAACGTGACGTGGATCATGCGCATCTCAGGCCGCCTTCGTGAGGATCCGGGCGAGGTCCGGGACCGTCGGCGCCGACCACTGCGCTCCCTCCGCCTCCGCCGTGGAGCCGTAGCCCCACTCGACGAACACCGTCGGGATGCCCCAGCGGGCCGCGCCGTGGACGTCGTGCTCGCGGTCGCCGATCATCACGACGTCGTCGACGGCGCCCGCGGTCGCCGGGATACCGAGACCACCGAGCACGTGCTCGATCACGTCGGCCTTGGCGCGGCGGGAGCCGTCGGAGCTGGCCCCGCCGATGACCTCGAAGTACCCGGCGAGCCCGAAGTGCTCGAGGATGCGGATCGCGAACTTCTCGGTCTTCGATGTCGCGACCGCGAGCCGCGCGCCGGTGTCCCGGGCGAGCGTCGGCATCGGTTCGACGCCGTCGTACACCTCGTTCTCCGACCAGCCGACCGCGTCGTACCGCTCGAAGTACGCCGCCAGCGCCGCCGCTGTCGTCGCCTCGTCGAGGCCCATCGCGCGCATCGAATCCATCAGCGGCGGGCCGATGACGGTCGCGAGCATCTCCGCGGTGGGCCGGGGTGCCCGACCGCCGCGAGGGCGTGCCGGAAACCGTTGTGGATGCCGAGGGCGGAGTCGGTGAGGGTGCCGTCCAGGTCGAACAGCATCACGGGAGCGAGGGGATCGGATGGGGAAGACGTCACCGTTCCATTGTGCTGGCATCGCCTCCGGACGCCCGGTCCGGTGTGCGCCGCTGCGCGCCGTAGGCTCGACACCCATGGAATTCGGTTCGGGAACGGCGCTGGACGCGCTCGCGCGGCTGCGGCGCCACGGCGACGCCGAGGCCGGGCCCGGACTGCTGGATTTCGCTGTCAACGTGCAGGGCGACGGCCCCCGGAGTGGTTGCGGCGCAGGCTCGCCGACGCGGTGGCCGGGCTCGGCCGGTATCCGAGCTCCGAGGCCGAGCGTCGTGCGCGTGAGCAGGTCGCGTCCCGGCACGGTCGCACGCCCGACGAGGTGCTTCCGCTCGCCGGCGGTGCCGAGGGATTTGCGATGCTCCCGCGGCTCGACGTCTGCGAGGCCGCGCTGATCCACCCCTCGTTCACCGAGCCCGAGCTGGCGCTGCGCGAGGCCGGCATCCCGGTGACGCACGTGACTCTCGACGCGCCGTACCGGCTGGACCCGTCGGCGGTGCCCGAGTCCGCCGACCTCGTCGTGATCGGTAACCCCACCAACCCGACGTCGGTGCTGCACCCCGCCGCCGACGTCCTCGCGCTGCGCAGGCCGGGTCGGATCCTGGTGGTCGACGAGGCGTTCATGGACGCGGTGCCGGGGGAGACGGAATCGGTCGCCGGCCTGGCACTGCCCGACGTCCTGGTGCTGCGCAGCCTGACCAAGACGTGGGCACTCGCGGGGCTGCGCTGCGGGTACGCCCTGGGCGCCCCCGACGTCCTGGAGCGGCTGTGCCACGGACGTGCGCACTGGCCGGTCGGCAGCCTGCAGCTCGACGCGATCACCGCGTGCAGCGAATCCGCCGCGGTCGCAGAGGCGGGCGAGAAGGCTCGGCGGATCGCCGCCGACCGTGAGGTCACAGTCGGACTGCTGCGCGGCGCCGGCATCGACGTGCACACGCCGGCGGCGGCGCCGTTCCTACTGCTGCGCCTGCCCGACGGTGAACGCATGCGCACCCATCTGCGCGAGCGGGGGATCGCGGTGCGCCGGTGCGACACCTTCCCGGGCCTGGGCCCGGACTTCCTGCGCATCGCGGTACGGCCGCGAGCGATGACCGAGCAGCTGATCGCGACCATGAGGGAGATCCTGTGACCACACCACGCCTGGCCGACGTGATCGCGGCACTTCGAGGCCGCCTACCCGCCGGCGCTCGCCGAGTCGTGGGACTCGGTGGGACTCGTCGCCGGCGATCCGGCGGACGAGGTGCGCAAGGTCGTCGTCGCGGTCGACGCGACGGCTGCCGTCGTGGACGAGGCGCTCGAATCGGGTGCCCAGCTGCTGCTGGTGCATCATCCGCTGCTGCTGCGCGGAGTCGACACCGTCGGCGCGCACACCCCCAAGGGTGCGCTGCTGCATCGGCTCATCCGCGGCGGCTGCGCCCTCTACAGCGCGCACACCAACGCCGACCGGGCCGACCCGGGCGTGTCCGACGCGCTCGCCGGCGCGCTGGGGCTGGTCGACACCCGGCCGCTGATCCCGATCCCCGACACCGTCACCGACAAGTGGGTGGTGATGGTGCCGACCACGGACACCGCCCGGGTGCGCGCGGCCCTGTTCGACGCCGGTGCCGGTGAGCTCGGCGACTACCGGGAGTGCAGTTGGACGGTCACCGGCGACGGCCAGTTCCGGCCGCTGCCGGGAGCGAACCCCGCGCTCGGCGCGGTCGGCCAGGTCGAGGCGGTGCGCGAGGACCGCGTCGAGGTGATCGCTTCGCGCGCGGCCCGGTCCGCGGTGCTGCGCGCCCTGCGCGCCGCGCACCCCTACGAGGAGCCGGCGTTCGACGTGTTCGAGACCGCCGACTTCCCGGGCACCCGCGGCCTCGGCCGCATCGGCGAGCTGCCGCAGCCGCAGACGCTGCGCGAATTCACCGCGCGGGTCGCGGCCGCCCTGCCCCGCACCGAGTGGGGGGTGCGCGCCGCCGGCGACCCCGAGCGGATCATCCGCACGGTCGCGGTGTGCGGCGGGTCGGGCGACTCGCTGCTGGGCACCGTCTCCACGCTCGGCGCCGACGCCTACGTGACGGCCGACCTGCGGCACCATCCGGCGGACGAGCACCTGCGCACGGGCGGTCCCGCGCTCGTCGACGTCGCACACTGGGCCAGCGAACAGCCGTGGTGCGCCCAGGCCAAGGGCGTGCTCGACGCGCGGTTCGGGGACGTCGACGGCTGGGACGTGCAAGTCACGGACCTGCGCACCGACCCGTGGACCGTGGCCTGTCACTGATGTGGTCGGTGAAGGGTGTATTCGGGGGTACGGTTGACATCTGATCTCGGGCCGTCCGAGCACCCCTGAAGAACAAGAACACAGCAGGAGCTTCCACGCGTGAACGTCGATCCCTCAGTGCAGTCCAAGCTTCTCCAGCTCGCCGGTGTGGACACCGAGCTGGCACCGGCTCGCGCACCGTCGCTCGACGCTGCCCGAACAGCAGGAGGTGGAGCGCCTCGAGGCCGAGCGCCTCTCCCGCAAGGACGCGTCGGTGGCCGTGGAGATCGTGCTCGACGACCTGGACCGCGACATCAAGAAGCTCGAGGGTGAGGTGGACGCCGTCCGCCAGCGCGAGACGCGCGACCGCAAGCTGCTCGAGGGCGGAACCCTGGCCCCGAAGCAGCTGTCGGAACTTCAGCACGAGCTCGGCAGCCTGGAGCGCCGGCAGAGCGTCCTCGAGGACGAACTGCTCGAGGTGATGGAGCGTCGGGAGGCGTCGCAGGCCGACTACGACCACTCCGGTGCGCGGCTGACCCAGGCCGAGGACGAGCTGATCGACGCCGAGCGTCGCCGCGACGACGCCGTCGCCGACCTGGAGAAGACGCAGGAGCGGTGCGACACCGACCGTGCGGCCCTGATCGGGCAGTTCCCGGACGACCTGCTGGCCATCTACGAGAAGCAGCGTGAGCAGCGGGGCGTCGGGGCGGCGTTGCTGCAGGCCCGCCGCTGCGGTGCGTGCCGCATCGAGATCGACCGCGGCGAGATCGCCCGCATCGCGGCCACGCCCGCCGACGTCGTCGTCCGCTGCCCCGAGTGTGGCGCAATCATGGTGCGCACCAAGGAATCCGGTCTGTGACCCAGAGCCGGGTCGTCGTCGAGGCTGACGGTGGATCCCGGGGTAATCCGGGCCCGGCCGGTTACGGCGCGGTGGTGTTCGCCGCCGATCGCGGTCGCGTCATCGCGGAGCGTCGTGAGGCACTCGGCATCGCCACCAACAATGTCGCCGAGTACCGCGGACTGATCGCAGGCCTGACCGCGGCCCGCGATCTCGGCGCGCACGAAGTGGACGTGCGCATGGACTCCAAGCTGGTCGTCGAGCAGATGTCGGGCAGGTGGAAGGTGCAAGCATCCGACATGATTCCGCTGGCGCAGCGGGCGCGGGAGCTGGCCGGATCGTTCGCGCGCGTGACCTACACGTGGATTCCGCGCAGCGAGAACAGCCACGCCGACCGCCTCGCCAACGAGGCGATGGACGGCGAGGACGCGATCACGTCGGGTGTCGCTGCCGACGAGGGGATCGAGGAGACGGCGACGTCGGCCCCGGTTCCCGCACCGGCCGCGGCGCCGGGCTGGACCGGTGCCGTCGGTGCCCCACCCGGATGCTGCTGCTGCGGCACGGGCAGACGGAACTGTCGGTCGAACGCCGCTACTCCGGTCGCGGGAATCCGCCGCTGACGGAGTTCGGCCGCGCGCAGGCGCGGGCGGCGGCCGAGCGGATCGCGGCCAAGGGCGCGATCGCGGCAGTGGTGTCGTCGCCGCTCGGGCGCGCCAGCGAGACCGCCGAGGCGGCGGCCGGTGCGCTCGGACTACCGGTCACGGTGCACGAAGGACTCGCCGAGACGGACTTCGGCAAGTGGGAGGGCCTCACGTTCGGCGAGGCCGCGCAGCGCGACCCCGACCTGCATCGGCGCTGGCTGTCGGACACGGCGGTGCGGCCGCCGGAGGGCGAGAGCTTCGACGAGGTCCGGGTGCGGATCGAGGCCGTCCGCGACGATCTGACCGCGGCCTACGCCGGGTCGAACATCCTCGTCGTCACCCACGTGACACCGATCAAGACGCTGCTGCAGCTCGCGCTCGACGTGGGCCCGTCGCTGCTGTACCGACTGCACCTGGATCTCGCGTCGCTCAGCATCGCTGAGTTCTATCCGGACGGCGGCTCGTCGGTGCGGCTGGTCAACGATACGTCGCATCTGTAGGGCCGTCGTCGTGTCGGGGTAGCGCGACCCCGAGGAAGACGAACGTCACCCCGACGACGAGGTGGAGCCAGCTGGCGACGCGGTCGATCGGCATGAAGTTCGATGCCGTGTCCGAGTCGATGACCAGCCCGTACACGCCGGTCAGTATCGCCACCAGGCCCGCGCCGATGAGGAACATCTCGGCGGACGCCAGTGTCCGGGACAGCATCAGCCCGATGATGCCCGTGGCGATGTGCGCGACGTTGTGAAGGACGGACACGTCCGCCCAGCCGAGCAGGTGTGCGTCCGAGCCGGGGCCGGCCCAGGCGATGTCGCCCAGCCCGGACGTGATTCCGGGAACGAATCCGAGGACTCCGATCAACAGCACGGCCACGGAGACGGCGATCGTGACCAGCTGGGTGGTGGTTCGGGCGAGGCCGTCGTCCATCGCAATCGCTCTCCTCGCACGGTGGCCGGTACACGTTGGCGACATCGAAGTCGCCCCCATTGTCCGCCACTCCCACCTCGCGGGAGCCCGATTGGATTCGCCGCGAGTGACAGGCGTAGCCTCTTGCGCTGTGAACGCCCTGCTGACCTGTCGCCGCTACGTCGACAACTGTCTGCAGGCGAGTGCGGTCTGTCACGCCTGACACCCGGTAGACCACCAGAGTCCGGGACGGCTCCTTCCTGAGCCACCGTGCGTCCCCTTCGGTCGCGCGCATGTCGTCGTGCGCCGCCGTCTCCACATCTCCACCCGAAAGGCCCTCATGTCGGCCCCCACCCTCGACGCGCCCGGCGCGCCCTGCCCAAGTGGGCAACCTCCTTCGGTCCCCAGATCGTCGCGGGTCTGATTCTCGGCGTCCTCCTCGGTCTGATCGCCCGGTCCATGCCGGACGCCGCCGACGGCAACGAGAACTGGCTCGTCGGCACCGTCAAGACGATCGGTTCCAGCTACGTCGCGCTGCTCACCGTCGCGGTGATCCCGCTGATCTTCACGGCCGTCGTCAGCTCCATCGCGAACCTGCGCAACGTCGCGAACGCCGCGCGTCTCGCGGTGCAGACGCTGCTGTGGTTCGCGATCACCGCGTTCATCGCGGTGCTGGTCGGCATCGCCGTCGGTCTGATCACCCACCCCGGTGCCAACACGACGGTCGACGCCGCGCAGGCGACCGCGCCCAAGACCGGCGGATCGTGGTGGGCGTTCCTCACCGGCCTCGTCCCGCAGAACTTCCTCGGCCTCGGCGCCAAGACCACGCTCACCGGTGACGCCGCGTCGGGTCTGTCGGCAACGACGTCGCTCAGCTTCAACGTCCTGCAGTTGCTCGTCGTCGCGATCGCGATCGGCATCGCCGCCCTCAAGGTGGGGGAGAAGGCCGAACCGTTCCTCAACTTCAACGCCGCGCTCCTGGCGATCGTGCAGAAGGTCCTCTGGTGGATCATCCGCCTCGCCCCGATCGGCACCGCGGCCCTCATCGCGAAGGCCGTCGCGACCTACGGCTGGGACGCCATCGGCCAGCTCGGTGTGTTCACCGTCGCCGTGTACATCGGCCTCGCGATCGTGTTCTTCGTGGTGTACCCGATCCTCATTCGCGTCCACGGACTCTCGGTGAAGAACTTCTTCTCGGGTGTGTGGCCGGCCACGCAGCTGGGCTTCGTGTCCCGGTCGTCGATCGGCACGCTGCCGCTCACCGAGCGGGTGACCGAGCGCAACCTCGGTGTGCCGCGCGAGTACGCCTCGTTCGCCGTGCCGCTGGGCGCCACCACCAAGATGGACGGCTGCGCCGCCGTCTACCCGGCGATCGCCGCGATCTTCGTCGCGGAGTTCTACGGCGTGAATCTCAGCCTGACCGACTACCTGCTCATCATCGTGGTGTCGGTGATCGGATCGGCGGCCACCGCCGGTACGACCGGCGCGACCGTGATGCTCACGCTGACCCTGTCCACGCTGGGGCTGCCGCTCGCCGGTGTCGGTCTGCTGCTCGCGGTCGAGCCCATCGTCGACATGGGCCGCACCGCCGTCAACGTCACCGGGCAGGCACTGGTGCCGACCATCGTCGCGAAGCGCGAGAGATCCTCGACGAGGGCCTGTACAACGCTCCGCGCACGGGTGACCCGTTCGCCGACGAGGCGCTCGAAGCCGCCCACTGAGCCGGTTCACCGACGACCACGAGTATCACCGCCACAGCCGTCACCGACGAGTGACGGTTGTGGCCGGTCTACTTCAGTAGTTTCACCAGCGTCCGCAGATTGCGGGTGGTGGTCACGGCCTTGAGCTTCGGCTTGCCGGTGTTCTTGCCGAATGTGCTGTCGAGCGTCCGGCCGCGCTCGACCTCCCAGTACAGGACGCCGTCTCCACCCTGGATCCGCTCGATCGCGGGATCGAGGTCGCCCTGACCGGCAAGGAGGCCGGCGAGGACGGCCTGCTCCGCGGTGAACATCACGTACGGGTGCCAGCCGTCGCGTTCGGGATCGAACGGGTACGCCTCGACGATCCGCGCGAGCGTGTCCAGGTCGAGGACGAACACCCACGCCTCGTAGCCGAAGGCCTTCCGGAGTGCGGCCTCGATGGTCGATTTCAGACCTGCCACATCCGTGGAGTCCGAGCTGAACAGGACGTTGCCCGACGCGAGGACTGTCTTGACGTCGCCGAACCCGAGGTCGGTGAAGACCGGCCGCAGATCGGCCATCTTGATGTTGATGCCGCCGACGTTGATTCCACGCAGAAGTGCCACGTATCGGGTCATGCGGAGACCCTACTGGCGTTCACCGACAACGGCAGGCGCGGAGCCGATTCGGACCCGACTCTCCTCAACCAGTAGTCTTGTCGTGCGGACGAGTTGGCCGGGCGGCCGCGGCGACGGGAACCGGCATCCACGAGATGTCAGGCCCGATGCCGAGGAAAGTCCGGACTCCACAGAGCAGGGCGGTTGCTAACGGCAACCCGAGGTGACTCGCGGGACAGTGCCACAGAAAACAGACCGCCGGCGCGTGAGCGTCGGTGAGGGTGAAACGGTGCGGTAAGAGCGCACCAGCACCCCAGGTGACTGGGGTGGCTAGGTAAACCCCGCCCGGAGCAAGGTTGAAGGCCGCACCGGTGTCCTCCGGGACACGGTGTGCGGCTGCGCAGGTGATCGAGGGCTGCTCGCCCGAGCCTGCGGGTGAACCGCTCGAAGGTACCCGGCGACGGTGTGCCCAGATGGATGGTCGCCACCCGGCGCGTGAGCGTCGGGGACAGGATCCGGCTTACACGCCGACTCGTCCGCCCAATCCGATAACGACGAAGGCCCCCGGAAAATCCGGGGGCCTTCGTCGTTATCGGGTCCTACTGGAAGTAGCCGCCGATGGGGTTCACGATGAGCAGCTTGGCCCAGTACTCGGCGTCGGCCTTGCCGAGGTAGGGGAGCAGGGTGTCGAAGATGATGTAGGACATTCGAGAACTCCGATCTCTGACGCATCGCGTCGGTACGAAGGTGAAGGGTGCACCGGCGGTTCGGTGACGCGGGGGGCGTCGACGCGAGTGCGCCGTACGCGCAGAGATTAGCAGGCCGAGCGGTTTTGTCACAGATCTACGTCGACAACTTCACGGCGACTTCACACAACGATCACTCGGGGTCGGCGGATGCGATGGTGACGGCGCCGGTCTCGGGCACGCTGAGGGCATGAGCGACGACGACAAGCAGTGGTATTTCAGCCTCTCGGACGGGTCGGTCAGCCAGGGCAAGTCGACCAACGTCTTCGACCGCATGGGACCGTACCCGGACCGGGAGAGCGCCGAGCGTGCGCTGCAGACGGTGGCGGAACGCGACAAGAAGGCCGACGACGTGGACGCCGAGTGGAACGATTGAATGGTAGGCCGCGGGCCGTCGGGATGGCCCGGGTCACGGCGCACGGTGTCGACTTCGACACGGTGCGAGCCGAATTCGCCCTTCGTGACGAGTTCTCGCCCGAGGTGCTCGCCGAGGTGGCCGGTGCGGTGGACACGTGGATCGGCGAGCGCGAGGACCGGACCGATCTCGCGCTCGTGACGATCGACCCGCCGGGGTCGATGGACCTCGATCAGGCGCTGCACCTCGAGCGGACCGAGTCCGGCTTTGTGCTGCACTACGCCATCGCCGACGTGGCCGCGGTCGTGCGCCCGGGCGGCGCGCTGGACAGTGCGACGCGGGACCGCGGACAGACGTTCTACCTGCCGGACGGATCGGTGCCGCTGCACCCGCGGGCCTTGTCGGAGGATGCGGCCAGCCTGCTGCCCGACGTCGTCCGTCCGGCCGCGCTGTGGCGGATCGAGCTCGACGGGCGCGCCCAGCCGACGGCGGTGGCCGTGACGAGGGCCCTCGTCCGCTCGGTGGCCCGCTTCGATTACGAGACGGTGCAGGCGCATTCGGAGACCGGGACGCTGCACCCGTCGATCAGGTCGCTGCCCGAGTTCGGCAGGTTGAGGGCGGTCGCGGCGATCGAGCGGGGCGCGATCGAACTGCGCCTGCCCGAGCAGCGGGTGGTGCGGCGCGGCGACGGATGGAAGGTCGAGATCCAGCCGCGGACCGAGGCCGACGACTGGAACGCGGAGGTGTCCCTGCTGACGGGCATGTGCGCGGCCCGGTTGATGCTCGAGGCGGGCGTCGGCCTGCTGCGGACGATGCCGCCACCGCCGGACGGCGCGGTGGCGTCGCTGCGCCGCACGGCCGGCGCACTCGGCGTGCCCTGGACCGACGGTCGCCGCGTGGGCGACGTGCTCGCCGGGCTCGATCCGAACACCGCGACGTCGCTCGTGATGATGACGGAGGCGACGACCCTGCTCCGAGGTGCGGACTACATCGCGTTCGACGGCGAGTTGCCCTCCGTGCAGGGGCATTCGGGGATCGGCGACTCCTACGCGCATGTCACGGCGCCGCTGCGGCGGCTGTCCGACCGATTCACCACCGAGGTGTGTCTGGCGGTGTCCGCGGGGGTCGCGATCCCCGACTGGGTGCGGACGGCGCTACCGAGCCTGCCCGCCGTGATGCGGGCGTCGGATGCGCGCGCGAACAAGGTGGACCGGGCCTGCGTCGACCTCACCGAGGCCACGCTGCTCGCCGGACGCGTCGGGGAGGTGTTCGACGCGACGGTTCTGCGGGCGGCGGGGAGAAGCGCGGAGCCGAGGTCTTCGTGCCCGCGATCTCGGTGATCGCCAAGTGCGCCGGGGATCCGGTGGAGGGTGACGAGGTGAAGGTCCGGCTCGTCGGCGCCGATGTCGTGGGCCGCTCGGTGCAGTTCGCGTTCCCGGCGTAGATGCACCCAGCACAACGAGCGTCCGTACTCCTCGCAGCGAGATGAGAACGGCCCGAGCGCCTGGGCCGTCGGGGCCTGTCTATAGTCTCGGGCCCGAAGTGGAGCCGCTCGACACCGACCGATGGAGCCGCAGCGCGGCCCGATCGTCACCTCTTCGACGGCTGGCTGAGCGAGACCGGGCAGGGGGCGCTGGAACCATCGTGGAGGAGTCGTTGGATGACTGAATCGATCGATTGGGAAGCGAGAACCGCGGCCGTCCAGTGGCAGGAATTGAGGCATGCCTACGGTGAAGCCAACGATGTGCCGGAGTTGCTGCGTGCGTGCATGGTGGACCCGGAGGCGCCGGGGGAGCTCGCTGGGTCGATCGTGCACCAAGGCAGCCTCTACACCTCGACCCGGCAGCGCTCCCGATCCTCGCCGCAATGATCGTTACGGACGCGTGCGCAGGGCGGGTTGCGGCGCTTGGGGTGATCGACTTCTTCGGGTCGAGTGTGTATGCCGGGCGCGCGCTCACCGACGAGCACAGCGGTGTCGCGGGCCCGGAGTTCGACGCTCAGTCCCGTGCCGCTTTCCTGGAATGCCTGACCACCGTCGCAGCCCTCGGTCGTAGCACCGACGCCGAGGTGGTAGAGGCGGTGGTGGCGGCATGCACTTGGCTCGACACTCCGCTACCTGCCGTCACCGAACTACTGACCGACGTGGCACGATCAGGTGGCCCGGCCTCGGTTCGCGCGGACGCGCTGCTCGGTCTGTCTCGCCAAGGGCAGCTCTCTCCTGATCTCGCCCGGAAGGTTCGACAGTCTGGGGAAACTATCGAGCGTTTCGCGGTGGCCTGGGGCGAGATCGTGGAGGGTCGGGAAACTCGAGAGTCGATCGCTGAGCTGGCTTCCACCTGGGATGTCGTGGACGAATTCCGAAAGCGCGTGCGGATCGAAGACCCCGTTGGTGTCGTTGCTGAACTGCGTGTTCCGTGGCCGCTCCTGGACGCGATGATCGCGGCTGGCACGAAGACCGTGAAGGACGCCGCCGCGGCGCTCAGCGCACGACTCCAAATCCAGCCGGGCGATGCCGACGAGATCGTGGCGCGGGCTCGCGCACTCGCATGGCACCCGGATTCCGAGGTGCGAACCAGTGCTGTGTCGCTGCTGGCCGAGACCGGACACTGGGACGAGGCCGAATCGGTCATGTCAGCTCTACTCGACAATGCGCATGGTCCGCTCACGCCCGATGTACTCGCCCTGCTCCTGACCAGCATCAGAAACGATGCAGCACCCGAGCGCTGGCAGACTGCATTACTCGAGCACCTGGATACCGCGCCGCGCCCGTGATGACCCCGGTGCCGTTGGAGAGCATGACCACACCGTTGCCGTCCGCGATGCGATGGGCCCGAGTACCGTGCACGCCGGAACTGCTCCGCCGCGTACGAGCGCAGTTGGCGGCGGCGCTCATTGATCCCGGCCCGCACAATCAGCGAGTTATCGGTTGGGCGTCCTTGGTGGCCGAGTGGGGTGCTGATGCTACCGATGCGGTACCGGAGATCCTGGCGGCGCTACCGCTTGCACCGAATCCGTGCGCAACCGCGCTCGCTGAGATCGGCGCGGGATCCGACAGTGCCTTCCCTCCTCAGCCACGCTAGAGGCCAGATTCAGTGGACAGCCTCCGTCGTGATTTGAGCGCGGCGAAGGATCGTCGACGATGTTGCGGCCCTTGTGATTCTCGAAGTCGAAGTCGAAGTCGAAGTCGAAGTCGAAGTCGAAGCGGACCGCGCGGCCGCCAGGCAGGCAACGGCTCGATCAATGACCTCGTGCCCGTTCCGGGCGTCAGGTCGTGAAGTCGAGTTCCCGGTGGGCGCGTCGGATCGCCTTGACGTGTCGGGGCACGTCGGTGACGGCCCGAATCGCACGCTGCTCCTCGGTGGCGTAGAGCAGCCCGTACGTGAACGTGTCCTCGTCGTCCTCGCGGGCCTGCGCGGCCGTGTCGATGATCCAACCGCGGGCGAGGACGCCGTCCTGGTGGTCGCCGAGCATCGTCTGCAGCGCCTTCGCGGCGGCGCCGAGGTCGGCGGCCGACGGCTCCGCCACCGCGACGGCCTCGGCCGCGTACCGGAGCTTCTTGGCGCGCTTGCGCACTCGGTGCCGGGCGGGCCCGATGTCCGCGCCGTCCTCGCGCTCGAGCGCGCGTACCTTCTCGGCGGCCGTGCGGAGCTGCCGGTACGCCTTGTCGAGCCCGGCCCGCAGCGTCAGTTCCGGCGGGACGGCGTGGCCGCCCGAGGTGACCTCGTCGAGCAGGGCGCACAGCGCCGCGTACCGGGCTTCGGTGAGCACCTCGACCGCGTGTGCGTGCGCGGCCCGGTACAGGTCCTCCTGCGTCCCCACCAGCCGCTGGTGCACCGATCCCACCACCAGATCGGCCGGTTGGGCGTCGATCAGGTCCGAGAACCGCTCCGCGAGGACCTCGGCGTCGCGGGCCTTGCCGAGAACCGATCCGAGCCAGCGCAGTTCGGCGCGGGCGGTGTCCGTGGCCTCGCGCGGGAATGCGTGCCGGAACGAGCCCAGCAGGCTGCGGAGGCGTCGGGCGGACACCCGCATCTGGTGCACCGAATCGGGGGCGTCGGCGCGCACGTCGGCGGCGAGCGACGAGAGTCGCTCGTAGTGTTGCCGTGTCGCCGGGACGATCACGTCGGCGACAGCGGTGCCGCGCTTTCGTGCTGCCACGGTTCAGGTCTACCAGTACGGGCGGTGCGCGTCGACCGAAACCGTCACGCGCGGAAGCGGTCCGTGGCCTCCACCAGATGGTGCGTGATGCCCGGCTCCGCGGCGGCGTGCCCCGCGTCGTCGACGATGTGCAGCTCCGACGCGGGCCACGCGCGGTGCAGTTCCCACGCGCTCGTCGCCGGGCACACCACGTCGTAGCGGCCCTGCACGATGACGCCGGGGATCGATGCCAGGGTCGCGGCGTCGCGCAGCAGCTGTCCCTCGTCGATGAAGCCGGCGTTGCGGAAGTAGTGGTTCTCGATTCGCGCGAACGCCAACGCGAAACGCGGCTCCGACGTCTCCTCGACCCGCTCGGGCCGGGGGAGCAGCGTGCTGGTGGCGCCCTCCCAGCTGGACCACGCGATCGCGGCGTCCAGCGCGACGTCGGGGTCGTCGGAGTGCAGCAGTCGGTGGTACGCCTCGACCAGGTCTCCGGAGCGCTCCTCGGGCGGGACGGGAGCGAGGAACTTCTCCCACCGCTCGGGGAAGATGTGCCCGGCCCCGCCGTTGTAGTACCAGTCGACCTCGCTGCGGCGCAGCAGGAAGATCCCGCGCAGCACCAGTTCGGTGACCCGCTCCGGGAATCGCTGCGCGTACGTCAGCGCGAGCGTCGACCCCCACGACCCGCCGAACACCTGCCAGCGGTCGATGCCGAGATGCCCGCGCAGCGTTTCGATGTCGGCGACGAGGTGATCGGTGGTGTTCACGGACAGGTCGGCACCGTCCGCGACGTGCGGGGTGGAGCGTCCGCAGCCGCGCTGGTCGAACAGCACGACGCGGTAGGCGGCGGCGTCGAAGAACTGCCGGTGCGCCGGATCGGTCCCGCCACCGGGGCCGCCGTGCAGGAACACCACAGGCTTGCCGTCGGGATTGCCGCTCACTTCCCAGTACACGCGCTGGCCGTCACCGACGGCGAGGAATCCCGTCGCGTGCGGCGCGATCGGGGATACAGCGTCCGCACGGGTCAGAACCCGATCAGCCCGGACGCCAGGTTCTGGATCTCGAGCGCCTCCAGGGCGCCCTGGCGCACCTGCGGGCACTGCGCCGACGTGATCGTGTCGATCTGTCCGCGATCCCCGGCGAGCTTCACCAGGTCCATGCCGTTCGCGGTGGCCCACGAGATCACGACGGTGTTCAGGCCGCCCTTGCCGAGGGTCGGCGTGTAGGTCCGCCAGTTCTGCAGCTGCGCTTCCATGTCCGAGCAGAGCTGCGCGGCCTGCGCGGTGGTGACGCCGGCGACCTGTCCGCCCGCACTGCCGGGCGTCGAAGGTGCCGCCGACGACGTCGCGTGGGCGCTGTTGCCGGGCGTCGGGGACTCGCCGGTGCTGCTGCACCCTGCGGCGAGCGCGGCCAGTGCCGCGGTCGCGGCGACGGTGGCCGCGAGGCGTCCTCGGCGTTCGGTCATGGTGCACCTCGGTTTTCTCTCGGGGACCGGCTGCAGCGGTCGGGGATGTCGAGTGTGCCAAAGATTCGGGGGCGTCCGCCGATGGCTCGGCCGACGCCCCGATCCCGGACGCGGAAATTCGGAGCGTCAGAAGCTGTGCTCGGGGCCCGGGAAGGTGCCGGCCGCGACCTCGGTCGCGTACGCGGCGGCGGCGTCGCGCAGGGCGCCACCGACCTCGCCGAACCGCTTGACGAACTTGGCCGTCGTTGCCGCTGGTGTAGCCGGCCATGTCCTGCCAGACCAGCACCTGGGCGTCGCGCTCGTGGCCGGCACCGGATCCCGACGGTCGGGATGGTGAGCTTGCGGGTCACCTGGCCGGCGAGCTCGGCGGGCACCATCTCCATCACGACGGAGAAGGCGCCGGCCTCCTGGACCGCGATGGCGTCGGCGATGAGCTGCTCGGCGCCGTCGCCGCGGCCCTGGACCCGGAAGCCGCCGAGGGTATTGACCGACTGGGGGGTGAAGCCGATGTGGGCCTGGACGGGAATGCCGGCCGCGGTCAGCGCCGCGATCTGCGGGGCCACCCGCTCGCCGCCCTCGAAGCTTGACGGCGTGGGCCTGCCCCTCCTTCATGAAGCGGAAGGCGGTTTCGAGCGCCTGCTGCGGCGACGCCTCGTAGGTGCCGAACGGGCAGGTCGGCGATCACGAGGGCGTGCGGCGCGCCGCGCACCACGCCGCGGACGAGGGGCAGCATCTCGTCGATCGTGACCGGCACGGTGGTGTCGTAGCCGTACACCACGTTGGCGGCCGAGTCGCCGACGAGCAGCACAGGGATGCCGGCCTCCTCGAAGAGGCGGGCACTGGAGTAGTCGTACGCGGTCAGTTCCGCCCAGCGGGTGCCCTCGGCCTTCATCGCCTGGAGGTGATGGATCCGGGTCTTGCGCTTGGGCGCGTCGGAGGGTGTGGAGCTGGTCGAACCGTACGGAGCGGTCTCGGACATCGTTGTCCCTTTCTGGCCTCGAGGCCCGCGTGTGCGGGTCCCCGGGTTGGGTGATGACGGCTCAAGTCTGCCACCGTGTCGCGGGGCCACGAAGAGCCGTTTCGGTGCCGTTCGTCACACCCGCGCGCCGCGTCGTCCGGACTTGTCGTATTCGCGGGTGGGGCACGGCTGTGGCGGGTGCGCGGAACGCGGAGGAGCTGGCGTTTCGGCGCGGCGTGGCACGATCGAAGACATGCAGTCCAGACCCCGCACGCTCCTGGCCGCCGCGATCGGGACGGTCGCCGTGCTTGCGGTCGGCTGCAGCTCCGGGGTGGCCGGCGACGGCGCGCGGAGCATCGCGGGAACACCGGTCGCCGCGGAGGCCGCGCCGGGCGCGGGCGTCGTCCCGGCGGGCCTCGAATCCTTCTACACCCAGGACCTCCGGTGGGGGTCGTGCGACAGCTACGCGACCGGCGGCGAGGCGCTGAGCCCGAAACTCGAAGTGCGCGACGGTCACGGTTCCGCTCGACTACGCGAACCCGAGCGGGGACACCGCGCAGATCGCGATCTCCCGCTCGCGGGCGACGGGTGCGCGACTCGGCTCGCTGCTGGTCAATCCCGGCGGTCCCGGGGCGTCGGGGCTGGGCAGCGCCACCGTGACCGACGGCACCGAGGTGGCCGAGCGGTTCGACGTCATCGGTTTCGATCCACGAGGGGTGGGTGCGTCGACGCCGCAGGTGCGCTGCCAGACGCCGCAGGAGGCCGACGCCGAGCGCCGCGATCCCGACATCGACATGAGCCCGCAGGGATCGCCCACACCGAGCAGAAGAACCGCACCTACGCGCAGCGCTGCGCCGAGCGGTCCGGGCTGCCGCTGCTGGAGCACGTCGGTACGCGCGAGGTGGTGCGCGACATGGACGTCATCCGGTCGGTCCTCGGCGACGCGAAGCTCAACTACCTCGGTTTCTCGTACGGCGCTCGGATCGGCACGGCGTACGCCGAGACCTTCCCGGCGAACGTCCGCGCGATGGTGCTCGACGGCGCGCTCGATCCCGAGCAGGACCCAGTCGAGGAGGTCGTGCTGCAGGGGCCGGATTCCAGCAGGCGTTCGACGCCTTCGCCGCCCAGTGCGCGACGTCCGCGGACTGCCCGCTGGGCACCGATCCGGCCGCCGCGAACGCCCGGTTCCGGGCGCTCGTCGACCCGCTCGTGACCCGGCCGGCGGCGACGACGGATCCGCGCGGCCTGGGCTACGAGGACGCGATCACCGGCGTGCAGCAGGCGCTGTACTCGCCGAACCTGTGGAGTTCATTGCGCGGCGGGCTGACTCAGCTCGCCCAGGGTCGCGGGGACACGCTGCTGCTGCTGTCCGACATGTACGAGGGCCGCGGGGACGACGGCAGCTACTCGAACATCGACGACGCGTTCGACGCGATCCGGTGCGTCGACGACCCGCCGCTGACCGACCGTGCGGTCGCGGGGGAGGCGGACACGCGGTACCGGCAGGCGGCACCGTTCCTCGACGACGGCCGCGGCACCGGCAACGCGCCCCTCGACATGTGCGCGTTCTGGCCGGTGTCGAACACCGGCGCGCCGCACCGCATCGACGTGCAGGGGCTGCCGACAACCGTGGTGGTGTCGACGACCGAGGACCCGGCGACCCCGTACCAGGCGGGCGTCGACCTGGCCAAGCAACTCGGCGCATCGCTCATCACGTACCGGGGCGCTCAGCACACCGCGGCGTTCGACGGCGTTGCGTGCGTGGACGACCCCGTGACCGCGTACTTTGTGGATCTGACCACACCCGATCCCGACCTGACGTGCTGAGCTGGGACAGAAGAGACGAATTTCACGAAGTAACACAGATTTAACGCTGTGTGCTTAGTCTCGCGGACATGGATCGCCAAAAGGAGTTCGTGCTTCGCACCCTCGAAGAGCGCGATATTCGGTTCGTCCGACTGTGGTTCACCGACGTGCTCGGGTACCTCAAGTCGGTGGCGATCGCGCCCGCGGAACTGGAAGGTGCCTTCGAGGAGGGCATCGGCTTCGACGGCTCCGCGATCGAGGGCTTCTCCCGGGTCTCCGAGGCCGACATGGTCGCGAAGCCCGACGCGTCGACGTTCCAGATCCTGCCGTGGGCGCACAAGGACGGTGCGCAGCACTCGGCGCGCATGTTCTGTGACATCGCCATGCCCGACGGAACGCCGTCGTGGGCGGACCCGCGGCACGTGCTGCGCCGCCAACTCGGCAAGGCCAGCGACCTGGGTTTCTCGTGCTACGTGCATCCCGAGATCGAGTTCTTCCTCGTCGAGAACGGTCCGGTCGACGGCACCACCCCGATCCCGGCCGACAGCGGCGGCTACTTCGACCAGGCGGTTCACGACCGGGCGCCGAACTTCCGTCGCCACGCGATCGACGCGCTCGAGTCGATGGGCATCTCGGTGGAGTTCAGCCACCACGAGGGCGCGCCCGGCCAGCAGGAGATCGACCTGCGCTACGCCGACGCGCTGTCGATGGCCGACAACGTGATGACGTTCCGATACGTCGTCAAGGAGGTCGCGATCGACGAGGGCGTGCGCGCGTCGTTCATGCCGAAGCCGTTCAGCGATCAGGCCGGCTCCGCGATGCACACCCACATGAGCCTGTTCGAGGGTGATACCAACGCCTTCCACAACCCGGACGATCCGATGCAGCTGTCGGAGACCGGCAAGGCTTTCATCGCGGGAATCCTCGAGCACGCCAACGAGATCAGTGCCGTGACCAACCAGTGGGTGAACTCGTACAAGCGTCTGGTCCACGGCGGCGAGGCCCCGACGGCGGCCACGTGGGTCCGTCCAACCGCTCCGCGCTGATCCGCGTTCCGATGTACACGCCGAACAAGGCGTCGTCGCGTCGCGTCGAGGTCCGCAGCCCCGACTCGGCCTGCAACCCGTACCTGTCGTTCGCGGTCCTGCTCGCCGCCGGCCTGCGCGGCATCGAGAAGGGCTACGAGCTGCCGCCGGAGGCCGAGGACGACGTGTGGGCCCTCACCGACGCCGAGCGTCGGGCCATGGGTTACAAGCCGCTGCCCGGAAGCCTGGCGGACGCGCTGCGGGAGATGGAGAAGTCCGAGCTGGTCGCCGAGGCGCTCGGCGAGCACGTCTTCGACTTCTTCCTTCGCAACAAGCGGCGTGAGTGGGAGGAGTACCGCAGCCAGGTCACTCCCTTCGAGCTGAAGGCCTACCTCGGCCTCTAGGGCCGACCTGATCAATTCGATCCCGAAGAGGTGAACCGCGTGCCCCATCCGGCCAGTCCACGTTCGGTGCGTGACGACGTCCAGACCGGGGGCGCCCGGTGAGGCCGCCGTACGCGAGGTCAGCGGTGCCCGGCGTGGGGCGTCTCGGGTTGATCGAGCCGACCGCGCCGGCCGAGCTGGACGCGCTGGGGTGGTCCAACCTCGACGGCGTCGAACTGCTGTGGGCGCTGTCGCGGGCCGCGAACGCCGACCTCGCGCTCCGCACGCTGGCGCGGCTGCGGGAGGAACTCGGGGACGCGTGGGGCGAGCTCGACGCCGCGCTGCGCACCGACAAGGGCCTGCGGGGCAGGCTCTTCGGGCTGATCGGGGCGTCGAGCGCGTTCGGCGATCACTTGGTGGCCGACCCGGCGTCGTGGAAGCTGCTGGCGGGCGATGTGACGCTGCCGCCGAAATCGGAGCTGACGCGTCGGCTGCTGGCCTCGGTCGGTGCCACTCCCGAGACCGGACCCAACGCCTCGCCGATGCTGCACCGCGCCGCGGTCACCGGTCCGGACGCCGTTGCGGCGCTGCGGAAGTGCTATCGCGACCAGATGATGGTCCTGGCCGCCATGGACCTCGCCGCCACCGTCGAGAACGAGCCGGTGGTCCCGTATCAGACTGTGGGGCACCAGCTCTCGGACATGGCGGACGCCGCCCTGACGGCCGCATTGTCGGTGGCCGTCGCCGCCGTCTGCCCGGACGAGCCGTGTCCGGCCCGGATCGCGGTGATCGCGATGGGCAAGTGCGGCGCCCGCGAACTCAACTACGTCAGCGACGTCGACGTCGTGTTCGTGGCCGAGCCGTCCAACGCGCTGTCGAGCCGCATAGCCGGTGAGATGATGCGCATCGGGTCGTCGGCGTTCTTCGACGTCGATGCGGCGCTGCGTCCCGAGGGCAAGCGCGGCGAGTTGGTGCGCACCCTCGACTCGCACGTCACCTACTACAAGCGCTGGGCCAAGACGTGGGAGTTCCAGGCGCTGCTCAAGGCTCGGCCGATGACCGGCGACCTCGATCTCGGTCGGCAGTACGCGGACGCCGTGGCGCCGATGGTGTGGACCGCGTCCGAACGCGAGGACTTCGTGCCCGAGGTGCAGGCCATGCGGCGCCGGGTCGAGGACTCGGTGCCGCCGGAACTGCGTGAGCGCGAACTGAAACTGGGGCGCGGCAGCCTGCGCGACGTCGAGTTCGCGGTGCAGCTGCTGCAGCTGGTGCACGGCCGCGCCGACACGTCGCTGCGCGTGAAGAGCACCGTCGACGCCCTGACCTCCCTCGCCGCCGGCGGGTACGTCGGTCGCGACGACGCCGCGAATCTGACGGCGTCGTACGAGTTCCTGCGGCTGCTCGAGCATCGCCTCCAGCTGCAGAAGCTCAAGCGCACGCACACGCTCCCGCCGCCGGAGGACGAGGAGGCGCTGCGCTGGCTCGCCCGCGCCGCCCACATGCGTCCCGACGGCCGCAATGACGCGTTGGGCGTCCTGAGGGCGGAGATCAAGCGCAACTCCCACCGGGTTCGGCGCCTGCACGCCAAGCTGTTCTACCGCCCGCTGCTCGAGTCGGTCGCACGCATCGACAAGGAGGCGCTGCGACTCAGCCCGGACGCCGCCGTCCGACAGCTGGCCGCACTCGGCTACTCGGCCCCGGGGAACGCGCTCGGTCACCTCACCGCACTCACCAGCGGCGCCTCGCGCAAGGGCCGGATCCAGGCGCTGCTGCTGCCGACGCTGCTCGAATGGCTCGGTGACACACCGGATCCCGACGCCGGCCTGCTCGCGTACCGCCGGCTCTCGGACGCGCTGGTCGACGCCACCTGGTTCCTGCGCCTGCTGCGCGACGAGGCGGCGGTGGCACAGCGGCTCATGACCGTGCTCGGCTCGTCGGCCTACATCCCCGACCTGCTGATCAAGGCGCCCGACGTCATCCGGCTCTTCGCCGACGGCCCGTCCGGACCGCGGCTGCTCGAGCCGCAACCCGAGGACGTCGCGCGCGGCATCCTCTCGTCGTCGGCGCGGTACGTCGACCCGGTGCGGGCGGTCGGGGCGGCACGGTCGCTGCGCCGGTACGAACTGGCGCGGGTGGCGAGCGCCGACATCCTCGGCATGCTCGACGTCCCGCAGGTGTGCCGGGCGCTGTCGTCGGTGTGGGCCGCGGTACTCAATGCGGCGCTGGCTGCGGTGATCCGGGCGAGCGAGGTGGAGTCGGGTGAACCCGCGCCCGCGACGTTCGCGGTGATCGGCATGGGCCGGCTCGGCGGCGGGGAACTCGGCTACGGCTCCGACGCGGACGTGCTGTTCGTGTGCGATCCCCGCGAGGGCGTCGACGAGACGCGGGCGGTCAAGTGGGCCAACCTGATCGGCGACCGGGTGCGGACCCTGCTGGGCGCGCCCAGCGCCGATCCGCCGCTCGAGGTCGACATCGGCCTGCGTCCTGAGGGGCGCAGCGGCCCGCTGGTGCGGACGATCGCGTCGTACGAGGCGTACTACGCGCAGTGGGCGCAGTCGTGGGAGGTCCAGGCCCTGCTCCGGGCCCACACCGTCGCGGGCGACGAGGACCTGGGGCTGCGGTTCCTGCGCATGATCGACAAGACCCGCTACCCCGAGGGCGGGGTGTCGGAGCAGGCGGTCCGGGAGATCCGACGGATCAAGGCCCGCGTCGATTCGGAGCGTCTGCCGCGCGGCGCCGACCCGGCCACGCACACCAAGCTCGGCCGCGGCGGCCTCGCCGACGTCGAGTGGACCGTCCAGCTCATCCAGCTGCGGCACGCGCACGAGGTCCCGTCGCTGCACAACACGTCGACTCTCGAGACGCTCGACGCCATCGGGGCGGCGGAGTTGTTGAGCGAGACCGACATCGAGCTCCTGCGCGATGCGTGGCTCACCGCGACCAAGGCGCGCAACGCACTGGTCCTCGTTCGCGGCAAGCCGACCGACCAGCTACCGGGCCCTGGCAAGGTGCTCTCGGCGGTCGCCCAGGTGGCGGGCTGGCCGGGCGGCGACGCCAACGAGTTCCTCGACAACTACCTGCGGGTCACCCGGCGCGCGAAGGCCGTGGTGCAGAGGGTCTTCGGCGGCGAGTGACCGGGTTGTCCTCGGGTCAGCCGTTGGCGAACAGTCGGATTCGCTGCTCGCGGCTGTGCTCGAGGTGGGTGCGCATGTGTTCGCGCGCGGCCCTCTCGTCGCGGGCGCGCAGGGCCTCGAGGATCTGTTCGTGCTCGGAGTTCAGCAGGTCCGGCTCGCCGTAGTTCGACGGCGGACCGCTGTCGTAGATGCGCAGCTGCGTGGTGAGCCGCACCAGCAGCGTCATGATCGTCGTGTTGTGCGCCGCCTGCCACAGCGCCTCGTGGAAGCGGAAGTTGTCGGTGCGGGCCGCGGCCTCATCGTCGGTGTGGCAACACGAGGAGTGCAGTCGCTCGAGCCGTGCCATGTCGAGGTCGGTGTGGCGCAGGGCCGCAGCGCCGGCCGCCTCGGATTCGAGTGCCACGCGCGCCGCGTAGATCTCGATGACGTCCTCCGCCGTACCGGACCGGACGCGGAAGCCGGCGTGCGGCGCGCTCGAGCAGTCCGTCGTGGGCGAGCCAGTTCAGCGCCTCGCGGATGGGTGTGCGCGAGGCACCGTATGTCTCACTGAGCTGCGTCTCGTGCAGCGCGGCGCCGCGCGGGAACTTGCCGTCGAGGATGTCGGCGCGCAGGCGCAGGTACTGCTTGGACGTCTGATCGGAGCGTCCCGAGGTGCCGAAGGCAACAGCACGCCCAGATCTACCAGGTCGTCCTCGCGCGTCATCGCTGTCCCATCTCTCGGTTCCAATGTCGGACTAGCTGATTATGCCATCGGTGACGGTCGAATACTTGCGTATACGCAAGTCGTCGTTTACGTTCTTGTCGTCGAACGTCGTCCGACTGTCTTTCGAGGATGTGTGAGTTGAGTACCGCCGAACCGCCGCTGATCCAGGCCGAGGAACTCGCCCGGTTGCTGGGGCGCGAATCGCTCGTGGTCCTCGACGTCACCGTGGACCTCGCGCCGGCGCGATTCGACGGCGACTACCGACCGGAATCGGGTGCGGGTCCCTGGCGCGCGGCGCACGTACCCGGTTCGCGGCACGTCGATCTGTTGACCAGCCTCTCCGACGCCTCGACCGGTCTGCACTTCAGCCGACCACCAGCCGATCACCTGGCCGAAGAGCTCGCAGCGCTGGGTATCTCGGCCGACTCGAGCATCGTCCTCTACGACCGCGGATCGATGACGTGGGCGTCGCGATTCTGGTGGCTGCTGCGCAGCGTCGGCATCGGTGCCCAGGTCCTCGACGGCGGGCTGGCGCGCTGGCAGGCGCTCGGCTTGCCGGTCGAATCCGGCGACATCGTGCCGGCGTCCACGGCGGAGGAGGCGCACCGGGTGCACCGATACGGCCCGATGTGGGTGGACCGCGACGACGTGCTCGCGATCAGCGACGGGCGCGCCCCCGGCACGCTCGTGTGCGCGCTCGCACCGTCGCAGTTCTCCGGAGCGGAGAAGACCCGGTACTCGCGCCGCGGCCACATTCCCGGCAGCCGGAACCTGTCGGCGAAGAGCCTGCTCGACGAGACGGGCCGGCTCCGGGACATCGCCGAGGTACGCGCGGCGGCATCCGTGGCGCTGGCGGGGCGTCCGGCCCCGTGGTGCTCTACTGCGGTGGGGCGTCTCTGCGTGTCTGACCGCGCTGGGCCTGGTGCTCGCCGGCTACGACGACGTACGCGTATACGACGGTTCCCTCGAGGAGTGGACCGCCGACCGTGCGTTGTCACTCGTGACCCTGCCGGGCGGTGAACAGTGAGCCGATGTCGCCGGTCCTGATCCGCCCCGCTTCGAAACCCGCTCTGCCCAAGGATTTCCCATGACCGCAGTAATCACCGGCGACGACCTCGCCGGCGCTCTCACCGCGCTCCGCGCCCAGGTTCCCCTCGTCCACTCGCTGACCAACATCGTCTCGGCGAACTTCCTCACCAACGTCGTCCTGGCCGCCGGTGCCAGCAACGCGCACATCGACAACGTCCACGAGGCCGCGGGATTCGCGCGGATCGCCGGTGGCGTCCTCGTCAATCTCGGTACGCCGGACGACGGCACCGCCGCCTCGTTCGTGCTCGCGGCGGAGGCCGCGCGGGACGCGACCACCCCGTGGGTGCTCGACCCGGTCGGTGTCGGCGGTCTGCCGTGGCGCAGCGGCCTGGCGGTGGACCTGCTGAAGCTCCGTCCGACGGTCGTCCGCGGCAACGCCTCCGAGGTCATCGCGCTCGCCGGACTAGGTGGCGACACCCGCGGCGTCGACAGCTCCGACGACCCGGCCGCGGCGGTGCCCGCTGCGATCGCTCTGCTCGAGCACGCCGAAGCGGTCTCGGCGTCCGGCCCGGTGGACCACCTGGTCGGGCGTGACGCCGACGGCACGATCGTCGGCGTGCGGATCGCCGGCGGTAGCGACCTGCTGCCGCGCGTGACGTCGACCGGTTGCTCGCTGGGCGGGCTGGTCGCGGCCTACCTCGCGGTCGCGCCGACCCCGCTCGTGGGACTGGCGGCAGCGCACGCCCACGTTGCCGTGGCGTCGGAGATCGCCGCCGAGAAGTCCTCGGGCCCGGGGTCGTTCGCCGTCGAGTACCTCGACGCGCTGTCTGCGGTCGACGCGGCCACGCTCGCCGAGCGCGCGCGCATCGAGACGATCGATCTCGTCAGCGAGGGCGGAAACCGATGAGCATCAAGACTTTCTGGTACCTCACCCAGGCCGACGGCGACTACCCCTGGAGCCCGGGCGGGCTATACCCGGTGGACGGCGCACGGCAGGTCGCACTCGCGAAGACGATCGACGACGGCGGCTTCGACGGCGCCCTGGTCGCCACCTGGCCCAACGATCCGTTCGTCTCTGCGACCTGGGCCGCGTCGCACACCAGCCGCATGAAGTTCCTGGTCGCCGTGTACGCCAACATGATCCCGGCCCGTCTGCTCGCGGAGAAGGCACTGACGTTCGACGCGTTCAGCGGCGGGCGGCTGATGATCAACTCGGTCAACGGCCGCGACAACATCCTCACCAAGTACGACATGAGCGTCGAGCACGACCGGCGGTACGAACTGGGGGAGCAGTACTGGGCCGACTTCCGCCGCTACTACAGGGAGGGCACCGAGTCGAACTTCCCGAACACGCCGCTGCGGATCGACCGCCCCACCGACCACGAGGTGCCGCTGTGGGGGACCGGTGACTCCCCGGCTGGCCTGGCGAACTCGGGGAAGGTGCTCGACGCCTACCTGGCGATGCTGCGGGAGACGTCGTTCATCGAGGACAAGTTCGCGGGCGCGCGGGCGGCCGCGGCGGCCGCGGGACGCGAGTTCACCGACTTCGGCGCCTTGTCGGGGTGATCGTCCGCTCGGACAGGGGCGAGGCGATGGACCGGTTCCGGTCGCTGTTCGAGAAGGCGGGGATCGACCAGATCACCGACGTCCTCGACAGCGCGGTCCGGCGCCGGACCGCGGGCAAGCAGGACATCAAGACGTTCACCGCCCGCGACGCTCAGCGTCAGGGCTGGGTCGACACGATCGTCGCCGGAAAGATCCCCGAACCGAACGACCTCATCTCGGTGACGGCTTGTACGCCGGTATCACCGCGTGGTCGCCGCTCGACATCTTCGCGACCGGGTCGTCGGCGGTCTACTACGTCGGCGCCCCCGACGAGATCACCGACCATGTCCGGATCCTGCGCGAGCGGACCGGCCTGACGTCCCTGATCCTGGCCGGTTGGCCGCTGATCGACGAGGCGAAGCAGGTGGCCGAACACCTCGTCCCGCGGTTCGCGGAACTCGACTGAGATCCCTCGGCCCGAGGGGCGCCGTGACGTGGTCGTCGCGGCGCCCTTCTCGTTGACGCGGTCGGTGGTTGCGAGAACAGTAAGAGGTACCGGTCGTTTTTCGGGAGGTGCCCAATGGTCAGTGCAGCACTGTTGGTTCGTGTCGAGGCCAAGCGCGGCAAGGAGGAGCAGGTCGCGGAGTTTCTCGAGAGCGCACTGGCCCTGGTCCAACAGGAACCGGACACCGTGGCGTGGTTCGCCCTCCGGTTCGGCCCGGCAACCTTCGGAATCTTCGACGCCTTCCCGGACGACTCCGGACGGCAGGCTCACCTCGCCGGCCGCGTCGCGGAGGCGCTCATGGCGCGCGCCGACGAACTCTTCGTCACGCATCCCAGCATCACCAAGGTCGACGTCATCGCGAGCAAACTGCCCGGCTGATACGACGTTGCGATGCCGTCACACATGCTCTCGACGTAGCGAAAGCGTGACCTCTCTGCCGTGATCTCACGGCGCGACGGCCGTTTCCGGCCACGGTCGCACTGCAAGCGACGTGGCATGGATCACGAACCGCGCAGTCGCGCCGGTCGATCAACCCGCCTGCCTGATCGGTCTATCAGTGCTGGTCAGGTCGATATCCGTGTCGTCCGCGGTTGAGCGTGCGACGTGGAACTACGTATACGTGCATCGGTGAACACGTACCCCTGCGGGTAGTTCTACCGATGTCTCGATCCGATAACGCCGGAACTCTGGGTTGTGCCCGAACACCGATGCCAGACCAAGTGTCGGACCACAAGCAAGACCCGGAGGACCCTCGAATGGCCCTGAAGACCACCCGCCTGACCCGTACGACCCGTGGCCTGCTGCTCGGCGCAGTCACCGCCGGCGCCCTCATGATCCCCGTCGCCCCCGCGATGGCACAGCCCCTCACCACTCCGAGCTGGGGCAACACCTCGCTCCAGCCGAGCCAGGTGGCCTCGCACGGCCAGGCCGTCGCGAACGCCGCGCAGTCCAAGATCGGCTCCCCGTACGTGTGGGGCGCGACCGGCCCGAGCTCCTTCGACTGCTCCGGCCTGGTGCAGTGGGCCCACAAGCAGGCCGGCGTCTCCGTGCCGCGTGTCAGCTACGACCAGGTCGGTGGCGGCACCTCGGTGTCCAAGGCCAACCTGCAGCCCGGTGACGTCGTCGGCTTCTACGGCAACGAGCACGTCGGCATCTACATCGGCAACGGCAAGGTCGTTCACGCCCCGACCGAGGGTGAGAACGTGAAGGTCTCGTCGATCGACGCGATGCCCTTCTCCGGCGCGAGCCGCTACTGATCCGAGCCCCGCTCGACAGACCCGAGCCCCGCTCACACACTCCGTGTGAACGGGGCTCGTCGTATGTCGGGGAGGACCTCAGCCGAGGTAGAAGTCCTTGCGAGCGGCCACGAACGCCTCGACGGTCTGGGCGGTATCCGGTCAGGCGCACGACGTCGTCGGACTCCCGGTCGTAGCGGTTCTCCCGGTGCAGTCGCGCCATGGTCGCGATGTGCTGCTCGGTGTGCGGTGGCAACCCCGCCTTCGCGAGCACGTCGGCACGCCAGCGGTCCAGCGGCACGTCCTCGTAGGTCACGGGGCGTCCCAGGGCACGGGAGAACTCGGCGGCCACGCCGTTCATGTCGAGCGAGCGCGGCCCGGTCAGCTCGTACACGTGTCCGATGTGTGGGCCGGGGTCGCGCAGTACGGTGGCCAGGGTCCGGGCCACGTCGTCGACCGCGATCGGTGACGACCGCCCGGTGCCGAACGGCAGCGCGAGCGCGCCCCTGTCCCGGATCGACTGCGCCGCCAGCGTGGTGAACAGCGGATTGTCCAGGAACACGGTCGGCCGCACGTGGACAACCGGTAAACCCGACCAGTTCAGCACCTGCTCCGAGAGCCAGTGAAGTCGCTGCTGGTTCGACTCCGAGGTGCTCGTCGCGGTCATCTGGGACACCGTCATCTGCGACAAGTTCACCAGGGCGTCGAGCTTTCCGTACTCCTTCGCGACGGTGGCCACCACGGTCGTCGCGAGCAGATGATCGGGCGACACGGCCATTCCGAAGTACATCCGCCCGATGCCGTCGAGCGCGGCCGCGACGGTCTCCGGCGGGTGAGGTCGCCGATCACCACCTCCGCACCGAGCGCGCGCACGTCGTTCGCGCGCTCGTCGTCGTGGCGGACCATCACGCGGACCGGCATATCGTGCGCCCGCAACTTGTCGACGACGACGCGGCCGACACCGCCGGCGCCGGGAACGAGAACGAAGTCGTTGACAGCCATCGGTCATCCTCCGAGCAGACGGGGTGACTCCAGTGTCCGGTGCCATACGCAGACGAGTCCACCCACAATGCGATCACGGGGATCGTGGCGTCGGCTTCGTTCATTCACGCCCATTACGTCCAAGCGTGAGTTACCCAGCAGCCCCGTCGCTCGTGGAAATAGGCGTGGACCGCCCATCTGCAATCGGCCGTCTGGTATGAATCGGGCATGAAATGGACCATCGCGTCATTTTCGACTGACTGACCGGAGTCCGTCTTACGAGGTCCGGTCTGTCGCGCGACAGCCCGAAGCGTCGTCGGTGGATGCTGACGACGCGGTAGGGGAAGTCGGATACGAGCGCGCCGCGCAGGCGAACCGAAGGCAATGGTAGGCGGCGTAGAAGGGCGTCTTGATCATGGGAATCTTCTTGAAGATCACTTATGACTCGCAAGGAGGGACAACGGCGGAAAAGGCCAGTGTGAACCAGGGCATCCTGGACGATGTTCTCGATAGCCTGAATGACTACGCCTGGCAGGATCGAATTGCTCCCCAATTGCGGAACCTTGATGCCCAGTTCAGCCACATTACGCTCGGCCTGATCCTGCGGTTCTATCACAAGGTCAATGTCGACAAGGGCAACCTGAGGTCGCTTGCTCGGTATATCAAGAAGGACGACAAGCTTCTGGTCGATCAGATGCTTGTCGTAGACGAGTATGAGGATCTATCGGCAGGGGAGACGAGGACACAGCTTTGCGACGATATCGTGAGTCATCTCGAGCAAGCCCTCATGAAGTACAGAGACCGCTTCCAAGACTTTGATGCCGTTGCGTTCATTCCGTTGCTCAGAGAGAGATTCGAAGAGATCAAGCAGCGAGGAAATCGCTAGCCGAGGGCCCCGCCAGTGACACGATCCGGGTCGATCCGCACGCCCGCGTGGTCCGACGCAGACGAGTCGACCCGCTCGGCGATCGGTTTGGTGATCGCGGAGCGGGTCGACTCGGGAACTACTGCGGACGCGCTGCGGACGGATGCGGGTGTCGTCCCGTAACGCAGCAGGTCAGCGAGCTACTCGACTCAGCAGTCGTAGTAGAGCGAGAACTCGTAGGGGTGCGGACGCAGGTTGACCGGAGCGATCTCCTGCTCGCGCTTGATCGAGATCCAGGTCTCGATCAGGTCGGTGGTGAACACGCCACCCTCGGTCAGGTAGTCGTGATCCTGCTCGAGGCGGTCGATGACGGCGGACAGGCTGGTGGGGGCCTGCGGGATGTTGCGGGCCTCCTCCGGCGGGAGCTCGTAGAGGTCCTTGTCGACCGGAGCCATCGGCTCGATCTTGTTCTCGATGCCGTCCAGGCCGGCCATCATCTGCGCGGCGAAGTTCAGGTACGGGTTGCCCGAGGAGTCCGGCGCGCGGAACTCGATGCGCTTGGCCTTCGGGTTGTTGCCCGTGATCGGGATGCGGACCGCGGCGGAGCGGTTGCGCTGGCTGTACACCAGGTTGATGGGGGCCTCGTAGCCCGGAACCAGGCGGTGGTACGAGTTGATCGTCGGGTTCGTGAACGCGAGCAGCGACGGCGCGTGGTGGCAGGATGCCGCCGATGTACCAGCGGGCGATGTCCGACAGGCCCGCGTAGCCGGCCTCGTCGTGGAACAGCGGCTTGCCGTCCTTCCACAGCGACTGGTGCACGTGCATGCCCGAGCCGTCGTCGCCGAACAGCGGCTTCGGCATGAAGGTGGCCGACTTGCCGTACTGCCAGCAGGTGTTCTTCACGACGTACTTGAACAGCTGCAGGTCGTCGGCAGCCGCGAGCAGCGTGTTGAACTTGTAGTTGATCTCCTGCTGGCCGCCGGTGCCCACCTCGTGGTGGCCACGCTCGAGCTCGAAGCCCGCGTTGGTGAGGTTCGTGGAGATCGCGTCACGCAGGTCGACGTAGTGGTCGTACGGGGCGACGGGGAAGTAACCGCCCTTGGCGCGCACCTTGTAGCCGAGGTTCGGGCTGCCGTCGGCGTTGACGTCGTTGCCGGTGTTCCAGGCACCCGAGATGGAGTCCAGCTCGTAGAACGCGCCGTTCATCTGCGAGTCGTAGCGGACCGAGTCGAAGATGTAGAACTCGGCCTCGGCACCGAAGAACGCGGTGTCGGCGATGCCGGTGGACTTCAGGTACTCCTCGGCCTTGCGGGCGACGTTGCGCGGGTCGCGGCTGTAGGCCTCACGGGTGAACGGATCGTGGACGAAGAAGTCCATGTTCAGCGTGCGAGCCTTGCGGAACGGATCGATGCGCGCCGTGGAGACGTCGGGCAGCAGCATCATGTCCGACTCGTGGATCGACTGGAAACCGCGAACCGAGGAACCGTCGAACGCGAGGCCGTCCTCGAAGACGTCCTGGTTGAAGGCGGACGCCGGGATCGAGAAGTGCTGCTGGACGCCCGGCAGGTCGCTGAAGCGGATGTCGACGTACTCGACATCTTGGTCGGCGATGTACTTGATGACCTCTTCGGCCGTGGTGAAAGCCACGTTGGTGCTCCTTCAGTCGGTTACCTGCCGGTCGGGTTTCGGCGGTTTCGTCGAGGCAAGACGGTAGAGAGCCGGTGTTGCCCGTTAATCAAGCCTATGTTTCGCCGGTGTTACACGTCGGCGTTCGGCGCGCGTACGGGGTCCTTTGTGAGCATTCCCACGGCACTTCTGTGTGACGAGCAGCACCGATCCGACTCCGTCGGGTCGGTTCGCGCACGTCGACGCCTATCCTGGACGGCATGGCACGTATGACCGGTTCCTGGCTCTCCGGACCCTCGGCGGCACTGCCGAAGAATCAGACCAAGGCGCAGGCGTATCGAGGTGAGCTCCTGGGGTTGCCGGCCGAAGGTCCCGGATCGCTGGCTCCGACCGGTCGTCGCGTCGCGGCCCTCGCCATCGACTGGCTCACCGCGGCGGGCGTCGTCCTGCTCCTGATCGGTGAGGAGCCGCTGCAGAACCCGCGGCTCGGCACCTACACGATGATGCTGTGGTTCGTGGTCGGCGTCGTGTGCGTGACGCTGTTCTCATTCACGCCGGGTCAGTACATGCTGGGGCTGCAGGTCGCGCGCGTGGACGCTCCGGCCAAGGTCGGCTTCGTCCGGGCGCTGGTCCGTCAGGCGCTGATGGTGTTCATCGTTCCCGCCGTCATCACCGACGTCGACAGCCGCGGCATGCACGACCGCGCCACCGGCACCGGTCTGATCCGCGTGCGCTGAGCACACCCGCCACAAGCTGAAGGGACCCTTTGTGCGCTGCGAGCGCACAAAGGGTCCCTTCAGCAGTAGAACCTGACGGTCAGCGGCGACGGATCGTGCGCTGCATGCCCTTCATCTTCGCGCCGGGCGGCAGCGGGCCCTTCGGCATCGCGGCGCCGCTGCGGCTGCCGAGCGCGGCCAGACGCGACTCGATGGAATCCATGCGCTTGGTGTCGATGTTGCGCGGCAGCTTGTTGAGCTGCTTGGTGAGCTGCGACAGGGGCACCTCGCCCTCGCCGTTGCCGACGACGAAGTCGTAGATCGGGGTGTCGCCGACCAGGCGCGCGGTCTTCTTCTTCTCCTGTGCGAGCAGGCCCTTGACGCGCTGCGGCGAACCCTCGGCGACCAGGATCACGCCGGGGCGGCCGATCACCCGGTGCACGGCGTCGAGCTGCGTCGTTCCGGTGACGGCGTTGGTGACGCGCCACGCACCCTGCATGTTCTCGAGCGCCCACGCGGCGGCACCGGCCTGGCCCTCGGCCTTGCCGTAGACCGTCTTCTGGACGCGCTTGCCGAAGATGATGAAGGCGAGCAGGACACCGATGAGGATGCCGATCGGCAGCAGGAACCACTGGAGGCCGAAGATCAGGCCGATCAGGAAGAACACGACCGCGCTCAGCACCACGGCACCGATGATCAGCGGCAGCAGCAGCTTGTCTTCCTTGCGCTGCATCTGGAACGCCTGCCAGAGCTGAGTCCGGCGTTCCTTCGACGCCTGCTTGCGGGCCGCCTTTGCCGCAGCCTTCGCTTCCTTGCTTGCCTTGCCCGCTTTTCCGGACTTACTGCCGTTCGCCATACCTCACAGGATACGTCCCTCACCGCGCGCTATTGCGCGCGCGGTGAGGGGGACGTGCACGTCAGGCGCGGGCGAGACGTTCGAGGACCGAGCTGGCCTCCTGCGAGGCGGTGCCCCCCTCGGCGAGGTGGGCCTGGCCCTCGGGAAGCGCGCGACCGTGGTGCGCCATCGCCTGCGCGTAGAGGCGGCCGGCGCGGTAGGACGAGCGAACCAGTGGCCCGGCCATGACTCCCGCGAAGCCGATCTCCTCGGCGGCCTTGGAGTGCTCGACGAACTCCTCCGGCTTGACCCATCGCTCGACAGGATGGTGCCGCGGCGACGGGCGCAGGTACTGGGTGATCGTAATGATGTCGCAGCCGGCCTCGTGGAGGTCCACCATCGCCTGGTGCACTTCCTCCGGCGTCTCGCCCATGCCGAGGATGAGGTTCGACTTGGTGACCAGACCGAAGTCGCGGGCCGCGGTGATGACGCCGAGCGACCGCTCGTAGCGGAACGCGGGACGGATCCGCTTGAAGATGCGGGGCACCGTCTCGAGGTTGTGGGCCAGCACCTCGGGGCGCGACTCGAACACCTCGGCCAGCAGGTCCGGCTTGCCGTTGAAGTCGGGGACCAGGTTCTCGACGCCCGTGCCGGGGTTCATCGCGTGAATCTGCCTGACGGTCTCCGCGTACAGCCACGCGCCGCCGTCGGGCAGGTCGTCGCGGGCGACACCGGTGATCGTCGAGTAGCGAAGCCCCATCGCCTGGACGCTCTCGGCGACGCGGCGCGGCTCGTCACGGTCGAGCGCGGCCGGCTTGCCGGTGTCGATCTGGCAGAAGTCGCAACGGCGGGTGCACTGTTCGCCACCGATGAGGAACGTGGCCTCGCGGTCCTCCCAGCACTCGTAGATGTTGGGGCAGCCGGCTTCCTCGCAGACCGTGTGCAGGCCTTCGTTCTTCACCAGGCCCTTGAGCTCGGTGTACTCGGGACCCATCTTCGCGCGGGTCCGGATCCAATTGGGCTTGCGTTCGATCGGAGTTTCCGCGTTTCGGATCTCGATGCGGAGCAGCTTCCGTCCTTCTGGGGCGACAGTCACGGCCTTGATCGTACGCCTGACCGATCTTCCGCTCCGGGCTGGGCGGAGCGCCTCAACCGAACCGGACAGTGGTGAACTCGGGCGTCCGAATCGCGGAATCGAGGCGCGGCACCGCCGCGGTGTCGAACGTCACCCGCTCGATGTCGTGCACCGTCACCGGCAGTGTCCCGTCGAGGGCCGCCCGGACGGCCTCGGTGACCGCGGGAGTGACGTCGTCGATCGTGACGTCACGGCCGAGTTCGCGCGACAGCGTCGTCACACCGGCGTCCCGGATGCCGCACGGGACGATGTTGTCGAAGCCGTCGAGTTCGGCGTTGCAGTTCAGCGCGAAGCCGTGCATCGTGACCCCACGCTGCACCCGCACGCCGATCGCGGCGACCTTACGCTCGGGCAGCCACTGACCGTCGATCATCGCGGCCGGCAGCCACACGCCCGACCGGCCCTCGACGCGTCCGCACGTGACGCCGAGGTCGGTGCACACGGCGATGAGTGCCTGCTCGATCCGGCGGACGTAGCTGACCACGTCGACGGGTTCGGCGAGCTTGACGATGGGGTAGCCGACTAACTGACCGGGGCCGTGCCACGTGATCTTGCCGCCGCGGTCGACATCGATGACCGGAGTGCCGTCCATCGGGCGGTCCTCCGGCGCGGTCCGGCGGCCGGCGGTGTAGACGGCGGGATGCTCGAGGAGGAGCAGGGTGTCGGCTCCCTCGTCGTCGGCACGGGATCCGGCGAGGACGCGCTGCTGCTCCCACGCCTCCATGTAGTCGATACGTCCGAGGTTCTCGACGGCCATCGGCTGGGAACTCATTCGGGCCGATGCGGTGGCACTGCTCATGGCTGAAGACGTTACGCCTGACGGCACCCGCGCCGGCGTGGTGGGCGGGAGGGACGTTCACCGTCCGAGGGCGTACCCGAGAGCGGCGTCGATGGTTGCATGCCGGAACGAGAATCCGGCGCGTTCGAGGGCGGTAGGGATGGCGCGCTGTCCGATCAGCACCGCCTCCCGGGCGAACTCACCGACCAGAGCCGACACGGCGAAACCTGGCACCATCCACGGGGCCGGGCGGTGGACCGCCCGGCTCATCGCACTGTTGAACCCCGCATTGGTGACGGGTTCGGGCGCCGCCAGATTCACCGGGCCGTGCAGCTCGCCGTGCGTCAGCACGAACTCGATGGCCGCGACCTCGTCGGCCAGGGAGATCCACGACATGTACTGCCGGCCGCCGCCGAGGCGGCCGCCCAGCCCGACCGAGTACAGCGGGCGCAGCCGACCGAGCATCCCGCCCTTCGGGGACAGCACGGTCGCGGTGCGCAGCGACACGACGCGGACGCCGCCGTCACGCGCGGGGGCGGTCGCCGCCTCCCAGTCACGACACAACTGCGCCAGGAACCCGCCACCCGACGGGGAGCGCTCGTCGACGATCCGGTCCCCGGTGTCGCCGTAGTAGCCGACGGCACTGCCGTTGACGAGAACCGGAACGCCGGCGTCCGCGACGGCGTGGGCCAGCACGTCGGTGGCCGTGAGGCGGCTGTCGCGCAGGGCCTGCTTGTACGCACCCGACCAGCGCCGGTCGCCGATGCCCGCGCCGCACAGGTTGACGACGGCGTCGACGCCGCGGAGAGCGGCGGGATCGACGCCACCGGCCTGCGGATTCCACTCGAATTCGTCGGTGCTCGTCGGATGTCGCCGGACCAGGCGAGCGACGTCGTGGCCGTCGCTGCGCAGAGCCTCGACGAGTGCGCTACCGATCAGCCCGGACGATCCGGCGACGACCACGCGCATGGGAGTCCTCCTCGATCTTGGAAACGACGCCGGCGGAAACGCCGAGGGGCACCATCCCCAGTGGAGATGGTGCCCCTCGGTTCCGACTCACGTCGAGTTCGTGAGGTCGTGGACCCTTACAGGCCCAGGTCGGCCTCGAACGACGCCTCCTCGAGGCGCTGCTTGATGGTCGTCAGGAAGCGACCCGCGTCCGCGCCGTCGACCAGGCGGTGGTCGTAGGTGAGCGGCAGGTAGCACATCGAGCGGACGCCGATGGACTCGTTGCCGTTCTCGTCCTGGACCACGACCGGGCGCTTGACGATCGCGCCGGTGCCCAGCATCGCGGCCTGCGGCGGAACCAGGATCGGGGTGTCGAACAGTGCACCCTGGCTGCCGATGTTGGTGATGGTGAAGGTGCCACCGGACAGCTCGTCCGGCTTGAGGCCACCGGTGCGCGCGCGCTTGGCGATGTCGGCGATCGCGCGGGCCAGACCGGCCAGCGACAGGTCGCCGGCGTTGTGGATCACCGGGGAGAGCAGGCCCTGCTCGGTGTCGACCGCGATGCCCAGGTGCTCGGCAGCGTGGTAGGTGATCTCCTTGGCGTCCTCGTTGTAGCTCGCGTTCACGTTCGGGTGAACCTTGAGCGCCTCGACGACAGCCTTCGCGAAGAACGGCAGGAACGTGAGGTTCACGCCCTCGCGCTCGGCGAAGTCGGCCTTGGCCTGCGCCCGCAGCGCCGCGATCTTGGTGACGTCGACCTCGAAGGTCTGGGTCAGCTGCGCGGTGCTCTGCAGCGACTCGCGGGTCTTGACGGCCGTGATCTGGCGGATCCGGTTGACCTTCTGCGTGGTGCCGCGCAGGTGGGCCAACTCGGGCCGGACGCCGGCGGTCGCGGCCGGAGCCGGAGCGGCTGCCGCGGGAGCAGCGGCAGCGGCCGGTGCGGCGGGAGCCTTCGCGGCGTCGGCGGCGGCGAGGACGTCCTGCTTGCGGATGCGGCCACCGACGCCGGTGCCAGCCACCTTGGACAGGTCGACGTTGTTGTCCGCGGCGAGCTTGCGGACCAGCGGCGTGACGTACGGGGCGCCGTCGGTCGACGGTGCGGGAGCGGCCGGTGCAGCCGGGGCCGGAGCGGGTGCGGCAGCGGCGGGAGCCGGGGCAGGCGCCGGAGCTGCCGGGGCGGAGCCGGAGCCGGGGTGGGCTCGGGAGCGGGCGCCGGCGCGGGAGCGGCCGGAGCGGCAGCGGCGGGTGCGCCGGAGCCGATGACGGCGAGCTGGCCGCCGACGTCGATGGTGTCGTCCTCCTGCGCGTTGATCTCGAGCAGGACACCGGCGACGGGAGACGGGATCTCGGTGTCGACCTTGTCGGTGGAGACCTCGAGGAGCGGCTCGTCGACGGCGACCTCGTCGCCGATGGCCTTGAGCCAGCGGGTGACGGTGCCCTCGGTGACGGACTCGCCGAGCTCCGGCATGGTGACCGGGGTGCCGGTCGCGGAGCCGGCCGGTGCGGCGGCGGGTGCGGGAGCCGCGGCCGGAGCCGGGGCGGCCTCGGCGACCGGGGCGGGCGCGGGAGCAGCGGGCGCAGCCGCCGGAGCGGGAGCAGCAGCGGGCGCGGGAGTCTCTCCGGCCTCACCGATGACGGCCAGCTCGCCACCGATCTCGACGGTGTCGTCCTCCTGCGCGACGATCTTCGTCAGAACGCCGGCAGCGGGGACGGATCTCGGTGTCGACCTTGTCGGTGGAGACCTCGAGCAGCGGCTCGTCTACGGCGACCGTGTCCCCTTCCTGCTTGAGCCACCGCGTGACAGTTCCCTCGGTGACCGATTCACCAAGGGCTGGCATCTGGACGGAGAAGGCCATTTCTTTTGACTCCTCGACGGGTTGTGTTCGGGTTTGTTGAGTTTTGTCGACTTGTGGTCGAAAACCATTGTGCTCGAGAAGCACGGTTCCGGCGGCGGTGTACGACGTTTCCGAGGCGCCTCACTCCGGTGGTGTGCTGCGCTTCGGACCCGTCGTGCTGCCCGCTCCGCCCATCCTTTCATTGATGCCCGGAGCGTGTCCGGCGAGGGGCGTGTCATGTGCGTTTCCTCGTCGTCGCTCGCGTCGACTGGCAAATCGGGCACATCGTCACGGAGTCGTCCGGGGCGCACCGGGAGGAGAGTTCACGTGGGGTTGTTCGACCGTTTCACTCGCGCGCGATCGCGGCCGGACTCGGCCGCGGCATCCGACGCGCGGCACCTCGCGGACTGGGCGCGCTCGCACCACGGCGTCGAGGCGTACGTCGAACCACAGACCACGGTCACGGAGATGACGGTCGTGCTCGTCGCCGCGGACGGCGAGTGGACCCGGCGCAAGGTGGGCGGCGAACGCGGCGCGAGGAAGCTCGGCGAGGAGCTGCGGATCCCGGTCTACGACGTGCGCAAGACGGGATACCCGCAGCGGATGCGCGACTACGACGCCCGGCGCCGGATCGAACGCAAGCGCGAGCGCGCCCGCGAATTCGACTGACGCGCCCGCGCGTCTTCTCGGTCCGCTCGGGTCTGAGAAGACGCACGGGGCGTGAACGGACCTATCCGTTGGCGGCGATGTCCTCGATCACGGAGATCATCGTGCGGACCGGGACACCGGTGCCGCCCTTGCCGGTGTACCCGAACGGGCCGCCGGTGTTGAAGGCCGGTCCCGCGACGTCGATGTGCGCCCACTCCACGCCGTCGGCGACGAACTCCTTCAGGTAGATCGCGGCCGCGAGCATGCCGCCCCAGCGGTGCGGGGTCACGTTCGCCAGGTCGGCGACCCGCGAGTTCAGGTCGCCGCGCAGCTCGGCCGGCAGCGGCATCGGCCACGCATTCTCGCCGATCTCCTGCGAGATGGCGGCGACCCGGTCACGGAACTCGTCGGTGCCCATGACACCCGGGGTGCGGTTGCCGAGCGCGACCATCTGCGCACCGGTCAGCGTGGCGGTGTCGATCAGGTAGTCGGGCGCGTCCTCGCAGGCGCGGGCGATGGCGTCGGCGAGGATCAACCGGCCCTCGGCGTCGGTGTTGATGACCTCGACGGTGGTGCCGCCGTACTGGGTGAGCACGTCGCCGGGGCGCTGCGCGGTCGCGGACGGCATGTTCTCCGCCATCGGCACCCACGCGGTGACGTCGACGGGCAGGCGCAGCTTGGCGGCGAGCACGACCGTCGCGACGACGGCTGCCGCGCCGCCCATGTCGGAGGTCATGTTCTCCATGCCGGCGGCCGGCTTGATCGAGATGCCGCCGGTGTCGAACGTCACGCCCTTGCCGACGAGCGCGACCTTCTTGACGCCGCGGCGGCGGCCGGACGAGTACGTCATCTGGACCAGGCGCGGCGGGCGCGACGAGCCCTGGCCGACGCCGACGATGCCGCCGAAGCCGGCCTTGGCGAGCGCCTTCTCGTCGAGAACCTTCACGGTCAGGCCCGCGGCGGTCCCGAGGGCCTTGGCGCGGGCGGCGAACTCGGCCGGGAACAGGTGACTCGGCGGGGTGTTGACGAGTTCGCGGGCGGTCGCGACCGACTCGGCGATCGCGGCCGAGTGGGCCAGCGTGTCCTTCGAGGCCTTCGCGCGCGGCGACTCGACGAGCAGTTCGACGCGGGCGAGCGGGCGCGCGTCGGCGCCGGGGGCGGACTTGGACTTGAACTCGCTGAAGGCGTAGCCGCCGAGGAAGAAGCCCTCGGCCGCGGCGCCGAGGTCGACCGACGCCAGCGTGGTCGCCGCGGTCGCGACGCCGGACAGCGCACGCGCGGCCACGCCGGCCGACTTGCGGACCTGCTCGGCGTCGATCTTGTCGGCGGCGCCGAGTCCGACGGCCAAGACGCTCGCCACTGACAGCTCGGCGGGTGCCGGCACGCGGGTGAGCTCCTCGGCCTTGCCGGTCGCGCCGACGGCCTGCAGGTCGTCGAGCAGACCCGCGAGCACGTCCTCAGCGATCCCGGCGCCCACGAGTGCCTCGGGCCCGTCGGAGCCGGTCGTCAGACCGATCACGAGCACGTCGACCCGCTTGCCGAGCGAGCCGGCGAGCGCCAGGTCGGGTCCGAGGTTGCGGGTGGGGGAAGGGGTTGCGGGCACGGGCATCTCCTGCGGTGGGGCAAATGGGAAGTTGGTAGCCGAAATCCGATGTTAGTGCGCTGACGGCGTCGGCTAGCGTTGTGCCTCATGAGCGACGCGCAGCTGCTGCAGGGCCCCATTCATTCCGTTCACGTCGACCTCGGCGCCACCTTTGCCCCGTTCGGCGGCTGGGAGATGCCGGTCTCGTACGCCGGCACCGTCGCCGAGCACACCGCGGTTCGCGAATCGGTGGGACTGTTCGACGTGAGCCACCTCGGCAAGGCGCTCGTCAAGGGCGACGGCGCGGTGGACTTCGTCAATGCGACCCTCACCGCGGACCTCGGCAAGGTCGGGCCCGGCCAGGCCCAGTACACACTGTGCTGCACCGAGTCCGGCGGCGTCGTCGACGATCTGATCGCCTACTACGTCGCCGACGACGAGATCTTCCTCGTGCCCAACGCCGCCAACACCGCCGACGTCGTGGCGCGCCTGCAGGCCGTCGCACCGGCCGGTCTCGAGATCACCGACCAGCACCGCGACTACGCCGTGTTCGCGGTGCAGGGGCCCAAGGCCGCCGAGGTCCTCGCAGCGCTGGGGCTGCCGACCGACATCGAGTACATGGGCTTCGTCGACGCCGACTGGAACGGCGTACCGGTACGGGTCTGCCGCAGCGGCTACACCGGCGAGCGCGGCTACGAGCTGCTGCCCCGCTGGGCCGACGGCGAGGCGCTGTTCCGGGCGCTGATCGACGCCGTTCGCGCCCAGGGCGGTGAGGTCGCGGGCCTGGGCGCTCGTGACACGCTGCGCACCGAGGCGGGTTACCCGCTGCACGGTCACGAGCTGTCGCTGGAGATCTCGCCGCTGCAGGCCCGCTGCGGGTGGGCGATCGGCTGGAACAAGCCGCAGTTCTGGGGACGCGAGACGCTGGTCGCGGAGAAGGCGGCCGGACCGGCGCGGCGCATGTGGGGGATCAAGGCCCTCGACCGCGGCGTGCTCCGTCAGGGCCAGACCGTGTCGAAGGACGGGACCGCGATCGGCGAGACCACGTCTGGCACCTTCTCGCCGACCCTCAAGGTGGGTATTGCCCTGGCGTTGCTGGACACCGCGTCCGGCGTCGCGGCGGGCGACGAGATCACCGTCGACGTGCGCGGGCGTAGCCTCCGATGCGAGGTCGTCACGCCGCCGTTCGTGCCGGTCCACACCAAGTAACACTCCGACACCAGGTAAGCGGCGAAACTCTGTTAGATAGGATCACGGCTTATGACTGACGGCCTAGAATTCGTGCGTACCCAGCATCCTTCCCCCGCTACCGAAGAGGCGCGGCGCAAGGTTCTGGAGGCGCCCGGATTCGGTCGGTACTTCACCGATCACATGGTGTCGATCATGTACACCGAGGGTCGCGGCTGGCACGACGCCGAGGCGCTGCCCTACGGGCCGATCTCGCTCGATCCGGCCGGCATGGTCCTGCACTACGGTCAGGCGATCTTCGAGGGCCTCAAGGCCTACCGCCAGCCGAACGGCGGCATCTCGTCGTTCCGCGTCACCGCGAACGCCGAGCGTCTGCGACAGTCGGCCCGCCGTCTCGCGATGCCGGAGCTGTCCGACGAGCTGTTCGTCGGATCGATCGAGACGCTGCTCGACGTCGACGAGGCGTGGGTTCCCGCCGCCGGCGGCGAGGACTCGCTGTACCTGCGCCCGTTCATGTTCTCCACCGAGGCGGGCCTGGGTGTCCGTCCGGCCAAGGAGTACCGCTACCTGCTGATCGCCTCCCCGGCGGGCGCCTACTTCCCGCGCGGCGTCAAGCCGGTCAGCGTGTGGCTCTCGCGTGAGTACGTGCGTGCCGCACCGGGCGGCACCGGTGCCGCCAAGTTCGCCGGCAACTACGCGGCGTCGCTGCTCGCGCAGGCGCAGGCGTCGGACGAGGGCTGCGACCAGGTGGTGTGGCTCGACGCCATCGAGCGCAAGTACGTCGAGGAGATGGGCGGGATGAACCTGTTCTTCGTCTTCGGTTCGGGCCCCGACGCGCGCCTGGCGACGCCGTCCCTGTCCGGCTCGCTGCTGCCCGGCATCACCCGCGACTCGCTGCTCACGTTGGCGACCGACGCCGGCTTCGCGGTGGAGGAGCGCAAGATCAGCACCGACGAGTGGCGCGAGAAGGCCGCGTCGGGCGAGATCACCGAGGTGTTCGCCTGCGGTACCGCGGCCGTCATCACCCCTGTCGGTCGGGTCAAGTCCGCCGAGGGCGAGTTCACGATCGCCGACGGTGAGCCCGGCAAGATCACGATGGCGCTGCGCGACACCCTCACCGGCATCCAGCGCGGCACCTTCGCCGACACCCACGACTGGATGACCAAGCTGCGCTGAGCGCACGCACCGACGAATCGATATCGGGCCCTTCCGCTTTCGGCGGGAGGGCCCGACGTGCTTCTGCACCCCACGCTCAGTACTAGCCGGTCTCAGCCATCCAGCGCATGCTTGATGGGGAGTCAACGTCGGAAGACGGCTGGGAGGAGATCCTCATGGCGCCATCATTGGAAGGCTCGACCGCGCTGGTGACGGGGGCGACGGCCGGCATCGGACGCGCGATCGCGTTGCAGCTGGCGGCGCTCGACGCGGAGGTGGTGGTGCACGGACGCAGCGCGCGGCGAGGCGCCGAAACCGTGCAGGAGATCCGAGACGCGGGTGGGAAGGCGCGCTTCGTCTCGGCTGATCTATCGGACCCTGACGAGACACGTCGGTTGGCGGCCGAGGCCGGCCCCATCGACATCCTGATCAACAACGCGGGCGTCTACAAGTTCGCCACCACCGCCGAGACCGACGACGCCTTCTTCGACCAGCACGTCAATCTCAACCTGCGCGCGCCGTACATCCTGGTACAGCAGCTGGTGCCGGCCATGTCCGAGCGAGGCAACGGCGTCGTCGTCAACCTCAGCTCCATCGCCGCCGCGGTACCCGCGCGTACCGGCGGCATATACGGCGCCACCAAGGCCGGCGTCGAACTGTTGACCCGTGTGTGGGCCGATGAGTTCGGTCGCTCCGGGGTGAGGGTGAACGCAGTGCAGGCCGGACCGACGGAAACCCCCGGGACCGCCGTGACGCCCGGGCTTACCGACGGTTTGGGTCAGCTGACCACGCTCGGCCGCGCAGCCGCCGTCGACGAAATCGCCAACGCCGTCACGTTCTTGGTCTCACCGGCCGCCAGCTATATCAACGGTGCGATCTTGCAGGCCAACGGTGGTCAGGTCGCGATTGCCCCGTGATTCTCGGGAACCGCTTCACTCGGATGCCGTTCGGGATCAGCCCCCGAGCAGGAATCCGACGGCGCTCGCGGCGACCGTGAACTCGATCGCGGCCCCGAGGACGTCGCCGTTGATGCCGTCGAACCGGCGCACGCAGTGCCGGACCAGCAGTGTGGCCGCGACAAGTGCGGTGGCGACGACGACGGGGCCCTGCCACCACCGCTCGGGAACGGCCCACGCCGCCGCGCCCGCCGAGATCAGCGCCCACGACGCGGCCACCCACGCCGGCTGCGAGTCCGCCACGAGCGCACCGAAACCCGTCGTGCTCGACGCCGAAATCCCACGGCGGCATGCGAATACAACTGCAACCCGGCCGGCCGCGACGGCGACGGCCACCGCCACCCACGCGCCGTTGGCGCCGAGCGTGCCGAGCGCCACGGCCTGGACGCCGATGGCGACGACGAGCGCGGCCACGCCGAACGGCCCGGCCCCGCCGCTGCGCATGACCTCCCGTGCGCGTTCGGGCGGCCCGTAGCAGCCGAGACCGTCGGCGGTGTCGGCGAGGCCGTCGACATGCATGCCGCGGGTGACCAGGGCCAGCGCCCCGACCACCAGCAGGCCCGCCAGCGCGGCTCCCAGACCGCCCCACAGCAGCAGCCACAGCAGGCCCGCGGCGCCGGCCCCGAGGAGGGCGCCCACCAGCGGGGCCACGGCCATCGCGCGGCGTCCCTCGGGTCGGCCGATGTCCTGTGGGCCGCGGACCGGCAGGACCGTCAGCCAGGACAGCGCCAGCGACAGACCGGTGACCGCACCCCGCACGGTCAGTCCGATTCCGGCTCGGTCTCGGGTGCGGTGTTGTTGCTCACTCCCGCCTGGTCGAAGGTCGCCATGTGCGCGAGCGTCGCCACCGCGCCCTGGAGCACGGGAAGCGCCGCCACCGCGCCCGAACCCTCGCCGAGGCGCATGTTCAGGCCGAGGATCGGATCGAGGCCGAGGTGGCGCAGCGCGATCGTGTGCGCCGGCTCGGTCGACCGGTGTCCGGCGACCCACCACTCGCGCGCCCCCGGCGCCAATTCCTCCGCCACGAGCGCCGACGCGGTGACCACGAGGCCGTCGACGATCACGGGCGTGCGGCGGACCGCGGCCTGAGCGAGGAAGCCGGCCATGGCGGCCAGGTCGGCGCCCGACGCCGTGCGGAGCAGGCCGACGCCGTCGCGCACGTGCGGCCGCGCCCGGCGCATCGCGTCGCGGATCGCCGCCGTCTTGCGCATCCAGCCGGCGTCGTCGATACCGGTACCGCGCCGACAGCCGCGACCGGTTCGGTGTCGGTGATGGCCGCGATCAGGACGGTGGCGGGCGTGGTGTTGCCGATGCCCATCTCGCCGGCGATCAGGAGATCGGCGCCGGAGTCGACCTCCTCGTCGGCGATCGCCCGCCCGGCGGCGATCGCGCGCAGGGTCTCCTCGTGGGTCATGGCGTCCTCGCGGTCGATCGACCCGACGACCGGCGGACCTTGTAGCTCGAGACCGACGGATCGGTGTCCGCGTCCACGGCCATGTCGACCACGCGCACGCCGGCACCGGCGATCGAGGCGAGCACGTTGACCGCGGCGCCGCCGCCCTGGATGTTGGCCACCATCTGGGCGGTGACCTCCGGCGGGTACGCCGAGACGCCACCCCGCGCGACTCCGTGGTCGCCGGCGAAGACGACGACGCGGGGGCGCGCGAACACGTGCGGGGACATTCGCCCTGGCAGGCGGCCGCCCACACCGACAGCTCCTCGAGTCGGCCGAGCGAGCCGGTCGGCTTGGTCAGCAGCAGCTGGCGAGCCTGCGCCTGCGCGCGGACCTCGGCGTCCGGCGGGACGGGCGGCTCGAAGTCGGGAGCCGACGGACTGACGGATTCGCTAGTCACGCTTGACCTTTCATTTCAGCAGCGATCATTTGAGCGGCATGGCGATACCGGCGATCACCAGGACGACGTCGTCGCACACCTCGGCGAGGCGGGAGTTGAGGGCGCCGATCTCGTCGCGGAACAGTCGGCCCGAGCGGGTCTCCGGGATCACGCCGAGGCCGACCTCGGGGCTGACGAGCAGCAGCCTGCCGTCGAATCGGGCGACCGCGTCGACGAGGGCGTCCGTGCGGGGAGCGATCGTGCCGCGTGGGCGTCCCACGCCGCGGCGTCGTCGAGCTCGCACGTGAGCCACGTGCCGAGATCGTCGACGAGCGTCGGCGGGCGTGTGCCGGCCGCGGCGAGCAGCTCGACGAGGCTTCCGTCGCGACCGGTCTCGACCGTCGTCCACGAGGCCGGACGGCGGCGCCGGTGCAGATCGATCCGGTCCGCCCAGTCGTCGTCGCCGGGATAGCGGCGCGCGGTGGCCACGTAGCGGACGGGGTGCTCGTCGTTGTCGCCGAGCAGGCCCTCCGCGTGTGCGGACTTCCCCGACCTGGCGCCGCCGAGCACCAGCGTGCGGCGCGGGGATTCGAAACGGGGAGGGCACGGGGTTAGACGCTACCGACAGCATCGGCCGGTCCCCGCAGAGCGAGGACCGGCCCGATGGAAGAGATGGTCAGACGGCGTCGCCGGGACCCACGCGCGGCTTGGGGGCACGCATCTTGCGGATCTGCGACGCACGCACGAACGCGTACCAGCCGAGCCGGAAGCCGCCGTCGGTCGAGTCTGGGAAACGCTCGCGGACGCGGTTGTTGATCATCCGGCCGAGGAAGTAGCCCTCGCCGGCCATGAACAGCATCATCACGAGCATGCCGAGCGTGACGAAGCTCTGGATGACGGGGCTGAGGAACATCGCCATGATCAGGATCAGTGCCAGCGGCATGAACAGTCCGACCAGGTTGCGGCGGCTGTCGACGAGGTCGCGCGTGTAGGCGCGGACCGGGCCCTTGTCGCGCGGCAGCAGGTACTTGTCCTCGCCCGCGAGCATGCGAGCGCGGCGGTCGGCCGACTCGGCGCGCCGGACGGCGGCGGCGGCCTTGCGCTCCTCCTTGGATCCGCGGGTCGTCTTGCGGCGGGCGCGCGCCTCCTTGGCGGTGAGCGGGGCGGGCGCGACCGGGCCGCGGCGCTTGGCCTCGGCCTCGCGGCGCTTGGGGGTCGGACGGCCCTTGCCCGGCGTCGATGCTGCGCCGGTCTCGGTCGTCCCGGACGCCCCAGTGGCGGTGTCCGCGGTGGACTCGATGACCTCGACGTCGCGCTTGTCGGAATTGTCGGAGTCGCCTCGGCGTAGCAGCTTCACGCCTCCAGGCTATGGGATAACCGACGTCCTGGCGAAACCGACCACGCTTCGAACCTCCAGGACGGGGATCGAAATGCCGAGGTCGAGTGGCCGCCATACACTGCGCTGATGCGTGTGCTGATCGCCCCCGACTCGTTCGGCGAAACCCTCACTGCGGTAGAGGCGGCCGCCGCGATGGCCGCGGGATGGTCGGCGGCCAGGCCGGACGACGACATCGTTCTCGCCCCGCAGTCCGACGGCGGTCCCGGATTCGTCGACGTGATTTCCGGCACGGCCGGTGGTCTGCGCACCACACGGGTCGAAGGGCCACTGGGCCGCGCCACCGACGCGCGCTGGGTGCTGGCCGACGGCGTCGCGTACGTCGAATCGGCGCAGGCCGTCGGGCTGGGACTTCTCGGCGGCCCGCCCACACCCGAGACGGCGCTCGGCGCCCACAGCCGCGGGGTGGGGCAGTTGGTGGCCGTAGCTGTCGACGCGGGTGCGCGGCGGATCGTGGTCGGGCTCGGTGGCAGCTGCTGCACCGACGGCGGCCGCGGCATGGTCGCGGCGCTCGGCGGCCTCGACCGGGCCCGTTCACGGCTCGACGGGATCGACCTGGTCGCGGCGACGGACGTCGAGCATCCGCTGCTCGGCGAGCACGGCGCCGCGCGGATCTTCGGACCACAGAAGGGTGCCGACGACGCCGCGATCGCGGTGCTCGAGCAGCGAAACGCCGCCTGGGCGGCCGAGTTGCGGGCGGCGTGCGGTCGCGAAATCGCCGACCTCGACGGGGCCGGCGCCGCGGGCGGGCTCGGAGCCGCTCTGCTCGCGCTGGGGGCCGTCCGGGAATCGGGTGCGTCCGTCGTCGCGCGGTGCACGGACCAGGCCGCGCAGGTGGCGGCGTCGGACATCGTGGTCACCGGGGAGGGGAAGTTCGATCACCAGTCGCTGCGCGGAAAGCTCGTCACCGCCCTCGCCAGGGTCGCCGCCGACGGAGGGGTGCCGACCGTCGTGATCGCCGGCCAGGTCGCCGTCGACCGGGAGGCGGTCCGGGCGGCCGGGATCGTGGCGGCGTTCTCGGTCGCGGACTTCGCCGGATCGGTCAACCGGGCCATGGCGGAGGCGGCGTCGCGCTTGGAGGCGTTGACGTCGTGCGTCGCAGGTGGCTGGCGGGGTGCGTCGGGGTTAGCACTGGACGGCCCGACACGTGAGGAATAGCGGGGCGCAGAGTACCGTTGAAGCGATCACGGGTTTGGCACGAGCGACAGGGAGAGCCCATGAGTGTGCAGAACGAGACCGCCACGCACGGCGTCACGATGACCGAGGCCGCGTCCTCCAAGGCGAAGGCGCTGCTCGATCAGGAGGGGCGCGACGACCTCGCGCTGCGTATTGCCGTGCAGCCCGGTGGTTGCGCGGGTCTGCGCTACCAGCTGTTCTTCGACGACCGCACGCTCGACGGTGACCTCGTCGTCGACTTCGGCGGCGTCAACCTCACCGTCGACCGGATGAGCGCGCCCTACGTCGAGGGTGCCTCCATCGACTTCGTCGACACCATCGAGAAGCAGGGCTTCACGATCGACAACCCGAACGCCACCGGGTCCTGCGCCTGCGGCGACTCCTTCAACTGAGTCCCGTACAACCTCATCACGCACTCTGACGCGGAGTCCGCCACACCGGCAGGCTCCGCGTCAGACTGCGTTGCGCACCGTTTCCTGCGCACCCCCATTCACCGTCCACCAGAGCTGAAAGGCACCCGCGCGTGACTATTGCGGTTACCGGTTCCATCGCCACCGACCACCTGATGCGGTTCCCGGGCCGCTTCGCCGACCAGCTGCTCGCTGATCAGCTCGCGCACATCTCGCTGAGCTTCCTGGTCGACGACCTCGTGATCCGTCGCGGTGGCGTCGGCGGCAACATCGCGTACGCGATGGGTGTGCTCGGTGGCTCGCCGCTGCTGGTCGGTGCGGCAGGCATGGACTTCGCCGAGTACCGCACGTGGCTCGAGTCCAACGGCGTCGACTGCCGCGGGGTGCGGGTCTCCGAGGCCGCGTACACCGCCCGATTCGTGTGCACCACCGACGACGACATGGCGCAGATCGCGTCGTTCTACCCGGGCGCGATGAGCGAGGCACGCGACATCGAGCTCGCGGCGCTGTCGAAGGAGACCGGCGATCTGGACCTCGTGCTGATCGGCGCCAACGACCCCGACGCCATGGTTCGGCACACCGACGAGTGCCGCCTGCTCGGCATCCCGTTCGCAGCGGACCCGTCCCAGCAGCTCGCGCGGCTGTCCGGCGACGACGCCAAGAAGCTCATCGACGGCGCCAAGTACCTGTTCACCAACGAGTACGAGTGGGGCCTGCTGCAGCAGAAGACCGGCCTGTCGGAGGAGGAGATCCGCGCCCAGGTCGGGCTGCGGGTCACCACGCTCGGCGCGAAGGGCGTCGAGATCGTCGACGCCGACGGCAACTGGGTCCGCGTCGGCGTCGTGCCCGAGCGCGCCAAGGTCGACCCCACCGGTGTCGGCGATGCGTTCCGCGCCGGCTTCCTGCTCGCGCACTCCGCGGGCCTGAGCCTCGAGCGTTCCGCGCAGCTCGGCTCGCTGGTCGCCGTGTACGTCCTCGAGACCGTCGGCACCCAGGAGTGGACCTTCCAGCATGACGACGCGATCAAGCGTCTCACCGAGGCGTACGGCAAGGACGCCGCCGCCGAGATCGCCACGCTGCTTCCGTAGGTCTGCGCAGACAACTCCGCCCGGGTCCCTCGACGAGGAACCCGGGCGGAGTCGTCTCTGCCGGCGGCTACAGGCTGACCGGGTACACCGGCTCCTGGATCTGCGGCACGATGCGCTTCTCGACGAAGATGCCGTGCCACACCATGAAGCACAGGACCGTCCACAGCCGACGGCTGTGATCCGACGTGCCCTCGCGATGCTCGTTCAGCATCCGGGCGACCGCGGCCTTGTCGAAGATGTGGTCGGTGCCCGACTCGGCGATCTGCTGGTGCGCCCAGTCGAACAACTCGGTGCCGCGCAGCCAGTGCCGCAGCGGAACCGGGAAGCCCAGCTTCGCGCGGTGCAGCACGTGCGCCGGGACGATGCCCTCGAGTGCCTGCCGCAGCGCGTACTTGGTGGTGTCCTTCGTGATCTTCTGATCCAGCGGCACCCGCGACGCGACGTCGAAGACCTCCGGGTCCAGGAACGGCACGCGCAGCTCGAGCGAGTTCGCCATCGTCATCTTGTCGGCCTTGACGAGGATGTCGCCGCGCAGCCACGTGAACAGGTCCAGGTGCTGCATGCGGGCCACCGGGTCCCAGTCGCGGGACTGGGCGTAGATCGGCGCTGTCACGTCCTGGTGCGTCCACTCGGGCGGAAGTCCCGCAGCACCGCGCGCAGCTGTGCGTCGTTGAAGCTGCGGGCGTTGCCGTAGTAGCGCTCCTCCAAGCGTCATCGAGCCGCGATTGAGCAGGCTCTTGCCGCGGGTGCCCTCGGGGATGCGCTCGGACAGCTTGCCGGCGGCCCGGCGCAGCGGCTTGGGCAGGTACTCGAACGGCTTGAGCGACAGCGGCTCGCGGTAGATCGTGTAGCCGCCGAACAGCTCGTCGGCGCCCTCGCCCGAGAGCACCACCTTGACGTGCTTGCGGGCTTCCTTGGCGACGAACCACAGCGGCACCAGCGCCGGGTCGGCAACCGGATCGTCGAGGTACCAGATGATCTCCGGGATCGCGGCCGCGAACTCGGCGGGGAGACGACCTTGACCACGTGCCGGGCCCCGATCGCTTCCGCGGACTCAGCCGCGACGTCCACCTCGGAGTAGCCCTCGCGCTCGAAACCGGTCGTGAAGGTGATCAGGTTCGGGTTGTGCCGCATCGCGAGCGCCGCGATCGCGGTCGAGTCGATGCCGCCGGACAGGAACGAGCCCACGGTGACGTCGGCACGCATGTGCTTGGCGACCGAGTCCTCGAGTGCCTCCGCGATCTCGCGGTAGCGGGACTGCTCCGACCCCGGAGTGAACGGCACAGCCGGGAACTTGGGCGTGAAGTAGCGGGTGACCTCGGGATCCTTCCCCGGGCTCAGGCGCGCGTAGCAGCCCGACTCGAGGCGGCGGATCCGGGCGTGCAGCGTCTCCGGCTCGGGACGTACTGCAGCACCGTGTAGTGCTCGGTCGCACGCGGATCGAGGTCGGTGTCGATGCCGATGACGTCGGCCAGCTCGAGCAGGCTCTTCTTCTCGCTGCCGAACGCGGTGCCGTTCGTTCCGGTGGCGATGAACAGCGGCTTGATCCCGAACGGGTCGCGGGCCACGAACAGCTCGCGGGTCTCCGTGTCCACACCGCGAACGCGAACACGCCGCGCAGCCGGCGGACCGCGTCGGCGCCCCAGTAGTGGTACGCGGCGACGATCGCCTCACTGTCACCCTCGGTGCGGAACTGGGCGCCGTGATCCTTCGCGAGCTCGGCGCGGACCTCGAGATAGTTGTAGATCTCGCCGTTGAAGGTGAGCGCGTAGCGCTCCGGGTTCTCCGGAGGACCCCAGCGCAGCGGCTGGTGCGAGTGCTCGAGGTCGATGATCGAGAGCCGGTTGAAGCCGAAGATCAGGTCGTCGTCGTGCCATGTCCCGTGCTCGTCGGGGCCACGATGGCGCAGGCAGTGCATGGCCGCATCGACGCGAGCGACAGCGTCGTCGCTGGTGCCGTCGGTGGTGAGTAGTCCGAGCAGTCCGCACACAGCGTCCAGTACCTCGATTCAGAGTCGATTGTCGGTCGGGACACGACCGCCCCGTCAGGGACGGCGAATTCCCCAAGGAAGTATGCCGCAGTTTCCGCGCGGGGACCGTCGGCGGACCGCGTGTGTGCGCCGCGATCTCAGCTGAATCCCAGGTGGGGCGCGTACGTTGGAGGGTCGTTGGTCCCGACTGCAACACGTGTGCCCACCCGACAGTGGAGGATCGGCGCCTTTGGTCTACGCTGCGTAGTAATTGGGCCTTCCCTTCGGGTGTGCCCTATGTGGAATTGCGGCGATCAGGAAGGCGTGAACGTGGCGCAAGGTCGGATCCTTCGGCGAGCCGGGCTGGCAGCATCATTGGGCATAGCTGCCATGCTGTTGTCGGGATGTTCAATCGACAACTCGGTGCTTCGCTTCGGGTGGCCCTCGGGAGTTACCCCGCAGGCAGAACGTATGCGCGAACTGTGGACGTGGTCGGTCATCGCCGCCCTCGTCATGGGTGTCATCGTGTGGGGCCTCACCTTCTGGGTGGTCGTCTTCCACCGGAAGAGAAGGACTCGCCGGAGTTCCCGCGTCAGACGGCATACAACGTGCCGCTGGAGCTCTTCTACACGGCCGTACCGTTCGTGATCATCGCTGTGCTCTTCTACTTCACCGTGGTCGTCCAGAACTACGTGACCGAGAAGAAGGACAACCCGAACGTCGTCGTGGATGTCACGGCGTACCAGTGGAACTGGAAGTTCGGCTACCGCACCATCGACCTCGGCAACGGCACCGCCAAGTACGAGGGCACCGACGAGGCCGCCACCGCGGCCGCACTTGCGGCGTCGAAGCCTGAGGGCGTCGACGAGCACGGCAAGGAAAAGGTCGGCCCGATCCACGGCAAGAACACGCAGGACCTGTCCTACCTGCACTACGACAAGATCGAGACCGTCGGCTCCAGCAACGAGGTTCCGATCCTCGTGCTCCCGACCGGCAAGCGCATCGAGTTCCAGCTCGCGTCCTCGGACGTCATTCACTCCTTCTGGGTTCCGGAGTTCCTGTTCAAGCGTGACGTGAACCCGAACCCGAAGGAGAACCACTCGGACAACGTCTTCCAGATCAGCGAGATCGAGAAGGAAGGCGCGTTCGTGGGCCGTTGCGCCGAGATGTGCGGCACGTTCCACGCGATGATGAACTTCGAGGTCCGCGCCGTGACCCCCGAGAAGTTCGAGAAGTACATCGAGGCTCGCAAGTCCGTCGAGGAAGGCGGCAAGGGCCTGAACACCGCCGAGGCACTGGCGTCGATCGGTGAGTCGCCGACCGCGACTTCGACCTCGCCGTTCCACACCGACCGCACCGTGCGCGAGGCATCGGCCAGCGGCAACTGACCGCCCGAGCACCCCTGACCAAGGACAAGAACTGATATGAAGATCGAAGCCAAGCTCTTCGAGATCCTGACGGTGTTCTTCATTCTCGTCGCGATCGTCTACGGCGTCTTCACCGCCATGTCGCGCACCGGAATCGAGTGGGCCGGCCTGACCGCGATCGTCCTGTCGGCGGGTCTGAGCCTCATCGTGGGAACGTACTTCCGGTTCGTGGCGCGTCGTCTCGACACCCGCCCCGAGGACTACGAGGAGGCGGAGATCTCCGACGGCTCCGGCGATCTGGGCTTCTTCAGCCCGGGTAGCTTCTGGCCCATCCTGCTGGCCGGTGCCGCCGCCTTCGCCGCCGTCTCGCTGGCCTTCTTCCAGCCGTGGATGATCGTCATCGCAGTGGCTCTGGTTCTCGCCGCTGCTGCCGGGCTGGTCTTCGAGTACCACCTCGGACCCGAGAAGCACTAGCACTCGAGCACAGACGCGCGAAGGCGCCGAGCCCAGTAGGGTTCGGCGCCTTCGTCGTCCTCGTGTCGGGATCGATCACTCGTGGGGGAGCGGGCTCTCCTCGATCTCGCTCGGCTGCCACGTCTTGTCGAACCAGGGCTGGAGAGGCCCGTAGAGGCGGAGCATCGGGAACCAGCTCTTGTTCGGCATCGTCTGGATCCAGTTCGCTTCCTTGCCAGCGGGGGCCGTCGGCCCGAACCACAGGACGCACGATCCGTCGGGCTCGGAGTCGACCGTCCCGGTCAGACTCATCAGGCTCGGATAGGGATTGTCCGTCTGCAGCAGCGACCGGGTCTGTGTGTCGTACACGTCGACGGACCAGAAGTTCTTTGCCGGCGGATTCGGCGGCAGGGTGAGTCGATACGTCTTGCCGCCGTCGAGGATTCGTCCCTGCGAGTCCTCGGCTGTGTAGGCGTAGGCCGACCCGGCGCCGACCTGGGCATGTGCCATCGCCGGCGTGATCACGGTGGCGAAGTAGTGGAACTGGGTGCGTGCGTCCAGCAGACGGGCATGGTGGTCGAGGAATTCGTAACTGCCCCCACGAACGCCTCCTTCCAGGAGGATCCCTCGAAGACGAAGCTGTCCGGGTTGCGGGGCGAGTAGACCAGCGCGCGGCTGATGCCGGCGGCGGTCTTCGCGGCGCCGTCCAAGATGCCGCGCAGTCGCTCGTTCGGAGCGAACTTGCGGCCGTGCTGGATTCCGATCGCGGCGAGTTGCCCGGCCCGCTCGGGGTCGAGTGACTCGGCGGGTTCCTCCTGCACCAGCTCGTCGACCTCCTCGAAGAACGAGAAGTCGTTCGCGTGCACCGTGTTGAACGTCTTGTCCGCCACGTTGACGAAGGCGAGGGCCGGCGGATTCGCCGCATCGGCGAGCCGGTAGACGCGGGTCTGCTTCATCGCCTCGACACCGCCGAGCGCCCGGAACACGACCCAGTTGGTGAAAGTCGGTGTCCGGTACGTGTAGTAGCCGTCCGGTTCGTGACCGTCGTATCCGGGCGGAGGAACAGATACTTGCCGCCCTCACCCTTGTCCGGTCCGGGGATGCCCATGTCCGCGACGTAGCGGAACCAGAAATCGTCGACCACGCACAGCGACTGCGTGGGCGGTTCGATCACCACCGGGCCGTCACGCAGATCGATGAACATCGTGCCGTAGGTGGTTTCGGTGTTCGGGGTGAGGAAATAGCTCCCCGAGTTCGCGCGGGGTTCGGTGTACGCCATCGTCGCGATGCCGTCGACCCCGACACTGCGGAATCCCCTGCGCATCGCAACCAGCGACGCGCCCGGCACGGCATTGAGGAAGACCTCGATCCCGCGGAGGAAGTCGAGCCCCTCGTACAGCTTCCGCGTCGTGTCGGGAAGCGGAACGCCGTCGAAGAATTCGAACGCTCCGATCGGGGTCTCGATGTGCTCCGGGATACCGATCCCCGTCGATTCCAGGGTCAAAGCGTCGTCGTGGTCGTTCTTCACGCGCCCTCCTCGCAAGACGTGTGATGCCGGCGTCGATGAGGGCGACGCTAATCAGACGAAGCATCCACGGCATCACCCGCGTGGGGTGATGTCGTGGGGGAGGGGAGGAGGTCGTATCTTCACCGACGCCGACGACGCCATCGGTGGCGGGCACGAATGGTCCGGAAACGGCAAAGGCCCCGAACCGTGATCGGTTCGGGGCCTTTCCCGTCAGTCTCGGCGAACTAGTGCGCTTCGCCGTCGCCGGAGCCGTTTCCGCGGTTGCGGTCCTGGTACTCCGTGAGAATCTGCAGCTGCTCGTGCTCGGCTGCGTGGTGTGCAGCCTCGAGAGCCTGGCTCTGCTCGACAGGGTCGGGCGTGAGCAGGCTGCCCGAACCGGGCTTGCCGGCCGAACCGAGCTTGTTCATCTTCTTCGGGATCGCAGCACCCTGGTACTCCAGCGGGATCGGGTGGCCGTGATCGTCGACCGGGCCGAGCGGCTGGTGGATCTCGACGTACTCACCGTGCGGCAGGCGCTTGATGATGCCGGTCTCGATGCCGTGCTCGAGCACCGCGCGATCGCTGCGCTGCAGACCCAGGCAGAAGCGGTAGGTCACGTAGTACGCGATCGGAGGCAGCACGACCATGCCGATACGACCGATCCAGGTCATCGCGTTGAGCGAGATGTCCAGGTGGTACGCGATGATGTCGTTGATGCAGGAGATCGTCAGCACCAGGTAGAACGCGATGGCCATCGCGCCGATACCGGTGCGGACCGGGACGTCACGCGGACGCTGCAGCAGGTTGTGGTGCGCATCGTCCTTCGTGAACTTCTTCTCGATCCACGGGTAGGCGATCAGCAGCGCGAACACGATGCCCATGATCAGCGCGACAGCGAACACGGCGGGGATCGTGTACCGGTCGAACAGGTAGATCTCCCACGCCGGCCACAGACGCGCCATGCCGTCGGTCCACATCATGTAGAAGTCGGGCTGCGAACCAGCCGACACCTGCGACGGGTTGTACGGGCCGATGTTCCAGATCGGGTTGATCTGCAGCACGCCGCCCATGATCGCCAGGATGCCGAACGTGAACGCGAAGAACGCACCGCCCTTGAGGGCGAACACCGGGAGGATCCGGACGCCGACGACGTTCTGCTCGGTGCGGCCGGGGCCGGGGAACTGCGCGTGCTTCTGGTACCAGACCAGCGCGAGGTGCGCGGCGATCAGGGCCAGCAGGATGCCGGGGATCAGCAGCACGTGCGCGACGTACAGGCGCGGGATGATCAGCTCGCCGGGAAGTCGCCGCCGAAGATCAGCCAGTGCAGCCAGGTGCCGGCGATCGGAACACTGAGGGTGATGCCGGACAGCGCGGCGCGCAGACCGGTACCGGACAGCAGGTCGTCAGGCAGCGAGTAGCCGAAGAAGCCCTCGAACATCGCCAGGATCAGCAGCAGCGAGCCGATGACCCAGTTCGCCTCACGCGGGCGACGGAACGCGCCGGTGAAGAAGATGCGCAGCAGGTGCACGATGATCGACGCGGCGAACATCAGCGCAGCCCAGTGGTGGATCTGCCGGACGAACAGACCGCCGCGAACCTCGAACGAGATGTTCAGCGTGGTCTCGTATGCGCGGGACATCTCGACGCCGCGGAGCGGCTCGTATGCACCGTTGTAGGTGACCTCGGACAGCGACGGGTCGAAGAACAGCGTCAGGTACACGCCCGAGATCAGCAGGATGATGAAGCTGTAGAGCGCGATCTCGCCGAGCATGAACGACCAATGAGTCGGGAAGACCTTGTTGATCTGCCGCTTCATACCGGCCGCGAGGTGGTAGCGAGAGTCGACTGCCTCTGCTTGGGCGGCAACTCTGGATGGAGTGGTAGTGGTCACGGTCGACGCTCCCAAAATGCCGGGCCGAGGGCTTCGATGAAGTCACCGTTGGCGACGAGGTAGCCCTCTTCGTTCACAGTAATAGGCAGCTGCGGAAGAGCACGAGCGGCGGGACCGAAGATCGGCTTGCCGTAATGCAGCGCGTCGAACTGCGACTGGTGGCAGGGGCACAGGATTCGGTTGGTCTGCTGCTCGTACAGCGAGGTGGGGCAGCCGAGGCGGGTGCAGACCTTCGAGTACGCGATGTAGTCGCCGTAGTTGAAGCTCTCCTGGCCCTTGCGCTTGACGGCCTTCTGGGCGTCCTCGGTGCGCAGACGGATGAGCATGACCGCGTTGCGGATGCCGCGCAGCGCCTTGAACAGCTCCTCGTCGTTGCCGCGCTCGGACTCACGGAACGGGAACACCGTCTCCATGCCGCCGGCGTCGAGGTCCTCGGGACGCACCAGCACGATGTCGTGCGGACGACCGGTGTCGCGACGCAGGTAGATCGTCTCGCCCTGGTAGCGGGGGTCCAACCGGACACCCACAGCGGGGAGTTGTCGCCCTTGGCCCACGGGTTCTTGATCATGCCGCCGAGGGGCATGACCGCCATGACGCCGACAGCGCTGCCACCGAAGATCAGGCTGCGCTTGATCATCTTGCGACGGCCGAGCGTCGACTTGTCGAGGGTGTCGGTCAGCTGCGCACCGAGGGTCCGCTTGTCGACCTCGGCCGAACCGCCGTCGTGGCGATCCTGGATCGAGACCTCTTCGGGGACGAACTTCTTGGCGAACTTCACCGCGCCGACGCCGACACCGAGGATCGCGAGACCCATCGTGAAGCCGATCAGCGGGGTGTACAGGTTGTACGCCCAGTAGGTGTCGTCGCCCTGGCCCGCGTACTCCCACGGCCAGAACAGGAAGATGCCGATGAAGGCGATCGCCGAGATTCCGGCGAGGGTGAACCAGAAGGCCACGGAGCGCTCAGCGCGCTTCTCGGCCTTGGTGCCCTCGACCGCCCAGCGATCCTTCTGGAACGCCACATCGACGCCGTCGAGATCGGTACCCAGCTCGACGAGTTCGTCCCGGGTCATCCGGTCGAGTTCGTCGTCCGTGTACTTCTTCGGCGTGTCGCCGCTGCCGGCGTCGCTCATGACCTTGCTCCGATCCACAGCGCTGCGCCGACGACAGCGACGATGCCGATGACCCACATGGCGAGGCCCTCGGACCCGGTCCGATGCCGCCGAGACCGTAACCACCCGGGCTCGCGGTCTCGCCCGACTGCTTGACGTAGGCGATGATGTCCTTCTTCTCGTCGAGCGTCAGCTGACGATCGGAGAACTTGGGCATGTTCTGGGGGCCCGTGACCATGGCGGCATAGATCTGCTGCTCGCTGGCCGGATCCAGAACGGGGGCGTACTTACCGGAGGACAGCGCGCCGCCGCGTCCGGTGAAGTTGTGGCAGGACGCGCAGTTCATGCGGAACAGCTCGCTACCGCGCGCGACGTCGCCGCCACGCAGCGACGACTGTGCGACCTCGCCGTTCGCGTCACGGACGAGGGTCGGGCCGCCACCCTGCGACTGGACGTAGGCGCCGATGGCGTCGGTCTGGCGGGCATCGAACTTGGCGGGCTTGCGGGAAGCCTGCGCCTCGTTGCGAGCGGCCGGCATACGACCGGACGACACCTGGAAGTACACGGCTGCCTCGCCGACACCGATCAGGCTGGGGCCGCGGTCCTGGACACCCTGCAGGTTCGCACCGTGGCAGGTGATGCAGGAGGTGTCGTAGAGCTGCTTGCCTTCGCGGATCAGCGCTGCGGAATCGTCGCTCGCGGTGGCGACCTGCGGAGCAGGCGTCAGGGCGGAGGCGAGGAAACCGGCGCTCACGAGTCCCAGCATGAGGATCAGCGCGCCGGTGACGCGACGGCGCAGCTTGCGCTGGCGGCGCGCCTTGGCGGCGGAACCTGCTGTCGTGCGGTCGGGCATGTCACCCTCGATTGCGGGAGGGGGGATGAACTCATCTGTATCCCTTTGGGTATGTCGGGACGACTGAAGCGTCAGGGGGCTGCCTGGTCGTTCAGCTGGCTAACGGATGAAATAAATCGTGGCGAACAGGCCGATCCACACAATGTCGACGAAGTGCCAGTAGTACGAAACGACGATCGCCGCAGTGGCCTGGGCAGGCGTGAACTTGCTGAGCTTGGTGCGGACGATCAAGAAGACGAACGCGATCAGGCCGCCGATGACGTGCATGCCATGGAAGCCGGTCGTCATGTAGAAGACCGATCCGTACACGCTGCTCGAAATCGTCGTGCCCTCGTGCACCAGGTGGTAGTACTCGTAGCCCTGGCCGAGCACGAAGAACGTGCCCATCACAAGGGTGAGCGTGTACCACCGCCGGAGACCGAAGACGTCACCCTTCTCTGCCGCGAACACACCCATCTGGCAGGTGAAGGAAGACGCGATCAGCACCAGAGTGACCGGCACGGCCAACGCGAGATTGAGCTCGGTCGGCTCCGGTGGCCAGTTCCCATTCGCCTGTGCTCGTGCAACGAAATACATGGCGAAGAGCCCTGCGAAGAACATGAGCTCGCTTGACAACCACACGATGGTGCCGACGCTGACCATGTTTGGCCGGTTCAGCGAGTGCACGCGCTGGGTGATTGCCGATCCTGAAGTCCCTACTGCGCTCGTCACGCTGAGAAGTATGACGCTTCGTCGTAAAGGAAAGCCACCCGGGTCCTGTCTCGGCGCGTCGATGCACGTCAGAGGCTATTCCTCTGCGGTCGAGGCGGCTGTCGGCGGACGTGACAAAGTAGGCACATGGAACTCAGGCGTGGAGTCGCTCGTTGGATAGGCGGAATTCTGTCCAGGCGCTCGCCGACGCCACTCGATCGGGCCCGTCCGGACCTGGTCGTGGTGGTGTCCGGTTTCGATGACATCGAGGCCTGTTCGACGGCGCTCGAGCGCGGCGCGGCGGGAGATCCCGCGTGGATCCGCGACGCCGAGGCCGTCCTCCGCCACCATCTGCGACTGCCGGCTGCGGCCGTCGCGCAGGCCGTGGACATCGCGGCCCAGGACGGATACCAACCAGTCGGTGATCCCGACCCGTCGGACGACACGACCGTGCTCCTGCGCCTCGAGCGGGTGCAGGTCCTCGACGCCCTGCACTGTTCGCAGGAGCGCTCGCGCATGGCCGGGCTGGCTCAGCGGCTGGACGGGGCCGCGCTCGGCTGGGAAGGGCTGCAGCCGTCCGCGGCCAGTGAGTGATCAACGCCGCGCACACGCGCACTAAGCTGCGGGCGACGGTGCCCACCGGGCACCGGGTGAACGGGCAGCGAAAGGGATCGCGATGGTGCGGCAGTCGGTAGCGCAGGGCACGGATCGAGTGGCGGGCGCAGTCGACCGGAGCTGGCCCGCGATCCTCGGCGCCCTCACCGACAGCCGGGACCTGACCGCCGACGACACGGCGTGGGCGATGGACGAGATCATGTCCGACGCCGCGACGTCGGCGCAGATCGCGGCGTTCGGTGTCGCCCTGAAGATGAAGGGCCCGACGCCCGCCGAACTGCGTGGCCTGGCCGACTCGATGCTCGGGCACGCCCGCACGGTGCCGGTCTCGCCCGACGTGGTGGACATCGTCGGCACCGGCGGCGATCGCTCGAACACCGTCAACATCTCGACCATGGCGTCCGTCGTGGTCGCGGCCTCCGGCATCCGCGTGGTCAAGCACGGCAATCGAGCGGCGTCGTCGAAGAGCGGCGGCGCCGATGTGCTCGAGGCTCTCGGCGTGCACATCAACCTCGGTGCCGCGGACGTGGCGCGGTGCGTCGAGGAGGTCGGCATCGGTTTCTGCTTCGCGCCGGTCTTCCACCCGGCGTTGCGCTTCGCCGGAGCGCCGCGCAAGGAGATCGGCATCCCGACGGTGTTCAACGTCCTCGGCCCGCTGACCAACCCGGCACGCCCGCGCGCCGGACTCATCGGCTGCGCGTTCGAGGACCTGATCGAGGTGATCGCGGGTGTCCTCGCCGAGCGCGGCAACTCCGCGCTGGTGGTGCGTGGCGACGACGGCCTCGACGAGCTGACGACGTCGACCACGTCCGTCGTGCACGTGGTGTCCGGGGCACCGTCACCACTCAGAAGCTGGATCCGACCGACCTCGGCATCGCCCGGGTGCCGCTCGACGCCCTGCGTGGCGGTGACGCCTCCGACAACGCCAGGGTCGCGCGCGGATCTTCGCCGGCGACGCGGGTCCGGTCCGCGACGCGGTGCTGCTGAACGCGGCCGGCGCGATCGCCGCGTTCGACGGCCTCGAGCAGGGTCTCGAGGAGTCTCTGACCGCCGGTATGGCGAAGGCCGCCCACGCGATCGACTCGGGGCGGCCACGGCCCTGCTCGAGCGGTGGGCGGCATTGACCGTCGAACTGGCGGCCGCCCCCCGCTGAGCCCGGACGCGCGTCGGGCGGTCCGACTCGCCGATCGAGAAGGCCGCCTCGACGTCCGCACTCGAGTACGACTGGAACGCGATGTGGGTCGCGGTCTTGATGACACCCGCCACCTTGTCGATGCGCTCGGTGACGACCTCCGCGATCTGCGCGTGGTCGCGGACCTTCACGATCGCGATCAGGTCGATGTCGCCTGCGCACGAGTAGACCTCCGATACCCCGTCGAGGTCGGCCACCGCCTGCGCGGTCTCCGGGATCCGGTCGGCCTCGGCGTGGATCAGGACGATCGCGTTGATCATGTCGCTCCTTAACTGTGCTGACGTTCGACAAACACAGTAGGCGGTTGCGCGGCCCGGGCGAGCGTGCACCAGTGCTCCCACGACCCGGCGCCGTGGGCGGGCTCGCACCAGCCTTGGCTCGTCCGGACGATCCGCACGCCGTCGGTGTCGAGCCAGCGGGCGACGACCGCCAGTTCCTCGGGCGAGGCGCCCCGCAGGGGTGTCGCGTCGGGCAGGACCGTCTCGGCGGACGCGACCAGCGCCTCGACGACCGGCATCGGCGCAACACCGCGCCGGGCGACGCCGGCGGCTGCCAGACGCCCGGAACGGATGACGGCGAACTCCCAGCCGCCCTCGGCCGCGCGACGGGCGGCGATCAGCTCGTCGACGGCGGCGAGTGCCGCGAGGCGCTGCATCCTGCGCAGGGCGAGTCCGAGGGCCGCGACGCGGTCGCGCAACCGAGCCGCGCTCTCGAACAGTTCGCCGGCCGCGAACTCCTCGATACGTGAGTGCACTGTGCCGCAGCGGCGTGTCGTCCTCGCCGCGCAGCAGTGCCCGTGCGAGGTCGGGGCGACTGGTACGCCTCCTCGTCGTCGGCGACCGCGGGGCAGCCGCCGATTTCGCGGGGCGGGCACTTCGGTCCGTGCCGCTGTCCCTTACCGATCCGCGTCGTACAGGTCCGCAGCCCGCAGAACTCGGCGATCGTCAGCGCTGCGTCGGCGGCGTCGGTCCGGGACCTGAACGGGCCCAGCGAGTCCGTGGTGGGCGTACGGACCACGGAGAGGCGCGGAAACGTCTCCGTGGTGAGGGTGACCCACCATCCGCGCATCGGGAACTTCGATCGCCGGTTGTACGGCGGCACGTGCGCGCTGAGTAGACGCAGTTCCCGGACCCCGGCCTCGAGTGCGTGCGCGCACTCGACGTGGTCGATCCGGGTCGCGAGCGCGACCATCTCCTTCATGCGGCCGCGGGTCTCGGAGCCGGTGAAGTAGGTGCGGACGCGTCGGCGCAGATCCACGGCCGTACCGACGTACAGGACCTCGTCGGACGGTCCGCGGAAGAGATAGACACCCGGGGCGCGGGGAGATCGCTTGCGAGCGTGCGCTTGGCGCGCTGCTCCGCCGACACGCGCGGCAGGTAGTCGAGGAGCTCGGGCAGGCTGTGCACGCCTTGGTTGCCGACGCGGCCGATGAGGGCGTGGAGGACGTCGACCGTGGCGCGGGCATCGTCGAGGGCGCGGTGCGTCGGCGTCGTGTCGGCGCCGAGCAGTGCGGCCAGTGCCGACAGCTTCACCGAGGGGGCCTCGTCCCGGCTGAGCACCCGGCGGGCGAGTTTGACGGTGCAGAGCACGTGGAAACGGGGCCAGGGGATCCCGGCGCGGGCGGCGGCGGCCTTGAGGAAGCCGACGTCGAATCCGGCGTTGTGGGCGACCAACACCGCCCCGCGCGCGAACTCGAGGAAGGCCGGCAGCACGGTGTCGATCCGAGGGGCCCCGCGCACCATCGCGGTGGTGATGCCCGTGATCTCGACGATGTACGGCGGGATCGCCCGTCCAGGGTCGACGAGAGTGCCCAGCTCGCCGAGGATCTCGCCGCCCCGGACCTTGACTGCGCCGATCTCGGCGATGGCGTCGGTGTCGGCGCTGCCGCCGGTGGTCTCGAGGTCGACGACGACGAAAGTGGTGTCGCGCAGCGGTGCATCCAGTTCGTCGAAGGTCAGTTGACCGTCGTCGGTCGAGCGGGCGGCGCGCGGTGAACTCACGTCCGGAGACACTAGGGCCGGCTACCGACAGGGCCCTTCGACCCGATTCGAGGGAGAAGAGACGAGCATCACATTTCCAGTTTCGCGTCCACGTGTGCGAGGTGCGCGATCTCCGTTGTGCGAGAGCGGCTTCGGGACCGTTCGCGGGCGGGCTGGGGTGCCCCGCCGGCGCGGTTGTGAACCCGCTGCACGCGTGAGCAGAAGTGGTGGTGACCAGTGGCAACACCGGCTGCGGCCGGTCGGGTCCCGATCGCCGCGGCGTCATCGCGGCGCCTCGGGGCGGGGTGAAACCGAACCGGTTGTTATCCGGCCGTGATCTCGCGTCGCTCGATCCGCGTCGAGGGCGGACAAAACGGACCAACATGGCGAATTCCGCGCGTTGGAATCGACATGACGGATGCGCTTTCGTAATCTTCTCGAGACCTAGCGGAGTCTGCCGCCCCACCCGGAGCGGCATCGCTGGGCCCGCCTAATCGAAGTCTCCTCGGAGGCGACGTGCCGGGAACCCAAGTTTCTCTGGGGCGAATCCCGTCGAAGCCGCGCAAGCGGTGTCGGCGGGTAGGGCTGATCTTCCCAGCCCGAACCCGTCAGCTAACTCGGTCGGCGGACGAACGGAAGAAACGGAGTTCTCTTTCTCGTGGCGTCATCTACTTTCAAGCGTTCCGCGCGACGCGCTGCCGTTGCCGGCGCACTTGCTGTCGGAGCAGTCACGGTCACCGCAGCGCCGGCGCTGGCCGACCCGATCAACGTCCCGGGTGTCGGCACCGTCGAGGTTCCCGGTGTCACGCAGGCTCAGGTGGACGCCGCAATCGCGACCGTCACGCAGGGCATCGGTACCGGAAGTGCCGCTGCGCTGCCCGCACCCGTTGCCGCTCCCGCGCCCGTGATGAGCGTGGGGGAGAAGGCATTCAAGGCTGCCGAGAGCAAGCTCGGCGCCCCCTATGTTTACGGCGCGGCAGGCCCGGACGCGTTCGACTGCTCGGGCCTGGTGCAGTGGGCCTACAAGCAGGTCGGCCTGAACCTCCCGCGCACCAGCTACGACCAGGCGGCCGCGGGTGTTCCGGTCTCGCGCGACGCGCTCCAGATCGGCGATGTGATCTCGTTCTACGGCGGCAGCCACTCGGGCATCTACGCCGGTAACGGCAACGTCATCCACGCGTCGACCGCGGGCCAGCCGGTGAAGCTGGCGCCGGTCTCGTCGATGCCCTTCGACGGCGCGCGTCGCTACGCGTGATGCACTAGGAGTTCTTGCAGGCGGGGCGGTTCCGACTTCGGTCGGGCCGCCCCGCGTGCATTTCGTGGGTGTCTGTCGTGAGTAGTTTGTGGCATTCACGACGATGCACGATTCGTCCAACTCCGAAGTAGACACGGACATATGCCATTCCGTAACCTGTTCGAGACCTTGCGGACTCCATCGCCGGTCTGTGCGGTGGAGACGAATCCAGAAAACGGAGAGTCGCGCTGCTGTGCCCTCGCAGAAGATGAAGCGCTCGATGTGTACTGCCCTGGCGACGGGAGTCCTCTCCCTGACCCTCGTCGGACTGCCCGCCGCCTCGGCCGGCGCAGACCCCGTCGTGAACAACCCGACCGAGGCATTGGACCGGCTCGCCGAGCTGTCGCGCGAATCCGAACAGACGACCGAGGCGCTGCACGGCGCGCAGATCGACCTGGACGGCAAGCAGGCGGCGCAGCGCGATGCCGAAGCCCGCCTGGCGGGCGATCGCGACGCTCTCGCCGCCGCGCAGGCCCGGATGGATCAGTTCCGGCCGACGGTGAACAAGCTCGCGGCCGCCAGCTACCAAGGCGCGCGCACCAACCGGCTCTTCGCTGTGATGGTCAGCGATTCGCCGCAGCAGCTCCTCGACCAGATGTCGGCGCTCGACGCGATCTCGAACGAGACGTCGAAGGCGGTCTCGCAGTTCAAGGCGGCTGCGACCGACGCCGAGGCGGCGGCCGAGGCGTCGCGCGTGTCCGCGGACACGGCGCGTGCGGCCACCGAGCAGGCCAAGGTTGTGAGCGACGAGCTGCAGAGCAAGCAGAGCGAGCTGCAGAAGCAGATCGACTCGGTCACTGCGGCGTACGACCGGCTCACCGGTGCCGAGCGGTCGCAGCTCGCGGGCACGTCGTTCCCGTCCGGGTTCGATGCCGGTCGTATCCTGGCCGGGCCTGACCCCGGGATCCGGATCTGCCGCGCTGCAGGCGGGTCTCACCCAGGTGGGCAAGCCCTACAGCTGGGCGCCACGGGTCCCGATGCCTACCGACTGCTCCGGGTTGGTCGTGTGGGCGTACCAGCAGATCGGCAAGACCCTGCCGCGGTCGAGCCAGGCGCAGGCGCAGGGCGGCATCCCGGTCGACCGGAGCGCGCTGCAGCCCGGCGACGTCGTGCTGTTCTACAGCGACGCGTCGCACGTCGGCCTGTACGCGGGTGACGGGAACGTCCTGCACGCGTCGACGTACGGCACGCCGGTGAAGGTCGAGTCGATGGCGTCGATGCCGTTCTACGGGGCGCGTCGCTACTGAAACGTCGGCGTCAGTCCGATACACGGTCCGCGAACGGGCCGATATCCAGGGGTATCGGGCCCATTCGTGTATCCGGCTCCTACACTTTCGGTCGTGTCCGCTGAAGATCACACCTCCAGCCCCACGCCGAAGCGGCGTGTGCGGCGGTGGGAGTGGGTGGGGCTCGGGGGCCTCGGCATCGCCGTGGCGCTCGTGCTGTCGCTGACGGCGTTCGATCACGAGGCCGACGTGCCCGACGTCCGCGACGCCGCGCCGGTCGTCAACCCGTACGAGGACGGGCGCCGCGCGGGTGCGCAGGCCGTGCTCGACGAGTGGGCGCGCGCGGTACGGTCCGGCGACACCGCGGCGCTTCCCGGGCTGTTCGATTCCGCTGCGGCGCCCGGGTTCCTGGACGCGGAGATCCGGCGCGCCCAGAACGCGTCCCAGGTGCCGTTCTCCGAGTTCGGCTACGACATCGGGCTCGACCGAGAGGTTCCGGTCGGGTCGGCGGTGGCCGACGAACTCGGTGCGTCGGACGTGCGGGCGCCGACGGTGTACCTCCGGTACGCGATCGCCGGCGCCGACGCCCAGCCGACGCGAAAGCCCGTCGCACTCCTGCTGGCCCGCCGTGGAGACGAGTGGAAGCTCGTGAGCGACTCCGGCGTTCCCGGATCCGATCGTGAAACCTGGCGAGGCCCTTGGGATTTCGGGCCGATCATTACCCGTGTCGTGCCCGGTGAGGAGGGTCGGTCGTCGATCGTCCTGGGCCACCCGGGCAGTCGGCGATGGTCGATCGTCTCGCCGGCGAGCTCGGCGACGCGGTCGCTCACGTCACCGACGCATGGGGCCAGGACTGGTCCCGTCGGGCCGTCGTGTTGGTCGCCGGTTCCCAGGAGGAGTTCGCGTCGTTGGTCGGCACCGCGCACAGCGGCGCCGACATCGCTGCCGTCTCCGTCTCGGACGCGGTTGACCTGCGGTCACGGACCGCGTCCGGTCAGCGGATCGTGTTCAGCCCGGGGCCGCCGACCGACTGACGGACCTCACCCGGGTGTCGGTGCTGCGCCACGAGCTGACACACATCGCCGCCCGCACGGTCACCCAGGACGGGTCGCCGCTGTGGATCCTCAGGGGTACGCCGACTACGTCGGCTACCGCGGCATCGAGGCGACGTTCGGCGCGCTCGCGCCGACGCTGGCGGCCTCGGTGGCCGCCCACGGTCCGCCGACGGCGTTGCCGACGGACGCGGACTTCGGAGCCGGCGGCGACACCGCGCGCCGGGCGTACGAATCCTCTTGGTCGCTGGCCGCATTCGTCGCCAGCGAGTACGGCGAGGAGCGGCTGGACTCGCTGTACCGGGCGCTGGCGCAGGGCCGGGCGTCGGCGGACCAGCTCGACGAGCGGATCCGCGGCGCTCTGGGCGTCGGCACCGACGCGTTGGTCCAGGGGTGGGGCACCTGGGTCGAGAAGCAGCTGGCGTGACCCTGGTTCCCGGAGTGGCGGCTTCGGCACCTACGGTGGACACATGCGTCGAACCCTGTTGGTGACGAACGATTTTCCACCACGACCCGGTGGGATCCAGTCGTACCTGCACACTTTTGCGGCCCAGCTGCCCGCCGACGACCTGGTGGTCTACGCGCCGCGCTGGCGCGGCGACAGTCACATCCGATTCGACGCCGAGCAGCCGTACGGGGTGGTCCGCCACCCCACGACGCTGATGGTGCCGACCCCCTTCGTCGCCCGCCGTGCCGCGAAGCTCGTCGAGAAGTATCAGTGCGACAACGTGTGGTTCGGTGCCGCGGCGCCGCTGGCGCTGCTCGCGCCGACGGTCCGCCGAGCGGGAGCCCGACGGGTGATCGCGTCCACGCACGGCCACGAGGTGGGCTGGTCGATGCTGCCCGGCGCGCGCCAGGCGCTGCGGCGCATCGGTGAGCACACCGACACCGTCACGTACGTGAGCAAGTACACGCGCGGGCGGTTCGCGTCGGCGTTCGGGCCGCACGCGGCCCTCGAGCACCTGCCGTCCGGGGTCGACACCGACGTCTTCCGCCCCGATCCGGCGGCGCGGGCCGAGCTGCGGGCCCGCTACGGTCTCGGCGACCGCCCGACCATCCTGTGCCTGTCGCGGCTCGTGCCGCGCAAGGGGCAGGACCAGCTGATCCGCGCGCTGACGGCGATCCGGCGGAGCATCGACGGTGCCGTGCTCGTCATCGTCGGCGGCGGACCCTATGCCGAACGGCTGCAGGCGCTGGCGCACGAGTGCGGCGTCGCCGACCACGTCGTCTTCACCGGCGGGGTGCCGGCCGCGGAACTGGCCGCACACCACACGATCGCGGACGTGTTCGCGATGCCGTGCCGGACGCGGGGCGGGCCTGGACGTCGAGGGGCTCGGCATCGTCTACCTCGAGGCGTCGGCGACCGGGGTGCCGGTGATCGCCGGACGGTCCGGGGGAGCGCCGGAAACGGTCGTCGAGCACGAGACCGGGCTCGTGGTCGACGGGACGTCGGTCGAGGACGTCGCCCAGTCGGTGATCTCGGTGCTGTCCGATCGGGAGCGGGCGGCCGCGATGGGGGCCGCCGGCCGCGAATGGGTGAAGGCCCACTGGCGGTGGGACGTGTTGGGGGCCAGACTGCGCAGTCTGCTGACCTGAAAAGCGCGGCGCCCGCGAACCTCTCGGATCGCGGGCGCCGGTTTCGCTGGGGCGGCCTACTTGCTGTAGATCCGCTCGATGTCGTCCGCGAAGCTCTGGTGGACGACGTTGCGCTTGAGCTTGAGCGTCGGCGTGAGCTCGCCGGTCTCCTCGGTGAAGTCCACCGGCAGGATGCGGTACTTCTTGATGGCCTCGGCGTGCGAGACGAGCTTGTTGGCGTCCGCGATGGCCGCGTCGATCTCGGCGGTGAGGTCGGCGTCCGTCAGCAGTTCGGCGACGGTGGTCCCGGCCGGCTTGCCGTTGCGCTCGTTCCATCCGGGCAGTGCCTCGGCGTCGATCGTGATGAGCGCGCCGATGAAGGGCTTCTGGTCACCGACCACGATCGCCTGGCTGATGAGCGGGTGGGCGCGGAGGTGGTCCTCGAAGCTGGGCCGGTGCGACGTTCTTGCCGCCCGCGGTGACGATGATCTCCTTCTTGCGGCCGGTGATGGTGATGTAGCCCTCGGAGTCGACGGTGCCGAGGTCGCCGGTGTGGAACCAGCCGTCCTCGATGGCCTCCGCGGTGGCGGCCTCGTTGCGCCAGTAGCCGGTGAACACGACCGGGCCGTGCAGCATGATCTCGCCGTCCTCCGCGATGCGGACGGAGTTGCCGGCCAACGGCTTTCCGACGGAGCCGACCTTCTGGTTGCCGATCGTGTTGACCGCGAACGCGGCGGTGGTCTCGGTCAGGCCGTAGCCCTCGTAGATCGTGACGCCGATGCCCCGGAAGAAGTGGCCCAGCCGGGCGCCGAGCGGTGCGCCGCCGGAGATCGCCAGCTGGCACTTGCCGCCGAGCGCCGCCCGCAGCTTGGAGTACACGAGCTTGTCGAAGAGGGCGTGCTTGAGGTTCAGCAGCAGGCCCGGTCCGCCGTTGTCCTTCGCCTCGCTCCACTCGACCGCGGTGGTAGCGGCGGCGTCGAAGATCTTGCCCTTGCCCTCGTTGTGGGCCTTCTGCCGCGCGGTGTTGTACACCTTCTCGAACACGCGGGGCACCGACAGGATGAAGTCCGGCTTGAACTCGCCGAACGTCGGGACGAGGTTCGGGATGTCGCTGGTGTGGCCCAGCGTCGCGCCGGCGTCGAACGCGGCGATGCTGACCGCGCGGGCGAGCACGTGCGCGAGCGGCAGGAACATCAGCGTGCTCACGCCCGGCGACGTGAGCAGTTCGCCGAGGTTCGAGTCGATGATGCCCTTGGACTCGGCGATGAGGTTCGAGTGCGTGAGCTGGCAGCCCTTGGGCCGTCCGGTGGTCCCGGAGGTGTAGATCAGGGTCGCCGGGTCGCTCGACTTCAGCGCCGTCGCCCGGGCCCGGACCTCGTCGTCGGCGATGTCGGCCCCGTCCGCGCTGAGGATCGCGACCGCGCCCTCGTTGCCCGCGGAGGGTTCGATCTGGAGGACGGAGCGCAGATCCGGCGCGGCCTCGGCGACCTCGGCCACGGTCTTCGAGTGCTTGTCGGTCTCGACGATCAGGCCGATCGCGCCGGAGTCCTCGAGGATCCACCGCACCTGGTCGGCCGAGGAGGTCTCGTAGATCGGCACCGTGACACCGCCGGCGGACCAGATGGCGTAGTCGAGCAGCGGCCACTCGTAGCGCGTCGCGGACATCAACGCGACGCGGTCACCCGGCTGGACACCGCGGGCGATCAGCCCCTTCGCGACCGTGGTGACCTGGTCTGCGAACTCGCGGGCGGTGACGTTCACCCACGAGCCGTTCACGAGGCGCCGGTACACGATGTGCCCGGGCTTCGTGGCGGCGTAGGTGAAGACGGAGTCGACCGCGGATGCGTCCTCCGGGATGGTGAACGTGGCAGGAACGCTGAACTCGGGCACGACGACCTCCGACACTGCAGATACTGACGAGTAGGGTTTGCTGGTCCTCACGATAGACCGGGGCAGCGTGATGTGCGGCACTGCCACCTACCTGCGGCTTGCCAGATGGGCATCCGTCCAGGTGTAGTCCAGATCACGGACCGTGACCGGCGTGTGTGAAGCTGTGGGAGTGAGCAGCATTCAGGTCGCCGACCAGACTTTCGTAGCAGCAGCCCCGGAGAAGGTGGCTGCCCGCGTGTCCGTGCCCGCGCGTTGGCGCGCGTGGTGGCCGGATCTCGTTCTCGACGTGCGCGAGGACCGGGCCGAGAAAGGCATCCGCTGGACCGTCGCCGGGCCGCTCACCGGGACGATGGAAGTGTGGCTCGAGCCGGTCATGGACGGCACCATCGTCCACTACTTCCTGCACGCGGAGCCGACCGGGGCGAGCCCGCAGGGGCTGGCGTCGCTCGACCTCGCCGGAATGAACCACGCCCGCCGCCTCGCCGGCAAGGAGATGACCTTCGAACTCAAGAAGCATCTCGAAGCGGGCCGACCCGCAGGCGAGCCGCCCGCGTAGGGAGTTGTGCGTCCGCTCGGGAATCGTGTGAGATGAAGGTGCGGTGAGACGCGTCGTGCGTCTCTCCAGCCGCTGTGAGCCGTTCTGAAAGGAAGCGTCCGAGGCATGGCCGAGAAGACCAAGCGGTCGATCACCATCGACGCACCCGCCGAGCAGGTCATGGGCGTGATCGCCGACTTCGACTCCTACCCGGCATGGGTGGAGGCGGCGAAGTCCGTCGAGGTGCTCGTGTCCGGGGCCGGTGGCCGTGCGGAGCAGGTCCGGTTCGTGCTCGACGCCGGCATGGTCAAGGACACGTACGTCTTGCGCTACGTCTGGGCCGCTGACGAGATGTCGGTCAGCTGGGAGCTCGTCTCCGGCGAGATTCAGAAGGCGCAGTTCGGCACGTACACACTCGAGCCCGAGAGCGGCGGAACGCGCGTGACCTACGAGCTCACCGTCGATCTCACCATCCCGATGATCGGGCTGTTCAAGCGTAAGGCGGAGAAGGTCATCACGGATACCGCGCTCAAGGAGCTCAAGAAGCGGGTGGAGGGCTGAACGCCGCCGAATCCGTCCGTGGCGGTGCCCAGGTCCGGCTGTTCCTCGGCAAGGGTGGAGTAGGGCGCACGACGATGGCGGCGGCGACGGCAGTCGCGCTCGCCGGCGCCGGGCGGAAGGTGCTCCTCGCGTCGCTCGACCAGGCGCATTCGCTGGCCGACGTGCTCGACCGTCCCGTCGGACGCGGACACGAGACGTCGGTGACCGCCGGACTCGCCGCCGTCGAGATCGACACGCTCGCGTTGCTCGAGGAGCGGTACCGGGGACTCGTCGCAGCGCTCGCACTCGGCGGATCGCACGATCACGGGGCCCAGTTCGCCGATCTCGCGCCCGAGGAACTGACGGGGCTGCCCGGTGTCGAGGACCTGCTCGGGCTGGGCGAGATCGTCCGGCTCGCCGAGCAGGGACGCTGGACGTCGTCGTCGTGGACTGTCCGCCGACGGCGGACGCGCTGCGGGCGCTGGCCCTGCCGGAGACGGTGTCCGGGTACGTCGAGCGGGTGTGGCCGCAGCACCGGCGTGTCGCGGCGACGGCTGGGTCGTCTGCGGACACGCGACTGGCGTTCGCTGTGGCGATGCTCGACCGGTCCTCGACGCGACCACGGCGGTGTCGGCGCTGCTGACCGACCGGTCCCGGACCGCGGTACGAGTAGTGACCTCGGCCGAACGCGTCGGGTTCGCCGAGACACGGCGCGTCCTGTCCGCGGCCGCGCTCACGGGTCTGCGGGTCGATGCGATCGTCGTGAACAAACTTCTGCCGCAGCTCGATTCGGGTGTCGACGCGGGAGCTGTCGGTGACTGGTACGGCACGTGCCGGGCCGCGCAGCAGGACGTGCTCGCCGCTGTCGGGGCCGCGTCGGAGGTGGCGGCGGTCCTGTCGGCCGACCATCTGGCCGCCGAGCCGATAGGGTGGGATGCCCTCGACGGTCTCGCGCGCGCGGTGTATTCCGACCGCGACGCGGTCGATCCGTCGGAGGATTCCCGAAGCGACCGCACGCCGGTGCGGGTTGCGCTCGAATCCGGTTCGGGCGACCTGGAATCGGTGTACGCGATGCGGATGCACCTTCCGCTCGTCGACCCCGGAACGTTGACGTTGGGACGAGTGGAGGACGACTTGCTGGTGGGGGCGGACGGTAGACGTCGTCGTGTGCGCCTGGCGTCGGTGCTGCGTCGATGCGTCGTGCAGGGCGCGGACTTCGACGGGTCCGATCTGGTGGTGCGGTTCGTCCCGGACCCGGCGGTGTGGCCGCAGTGACCGGAGACCACGCCGAACTCACCGCGGAACTGAGGGCGCTCGCGGAAACCGTCCTCGAACGGCTCGAGCCGATCCTGCAGAAGGTCGCCGCACCCGTGCCCGCGGAGCAGGCCGGGGACGCCGACGCCGGTCCCGCGTGCAGCACCTGCTCGTGGTGCCCGCTGTGCGCCCTGGCCGCCGTGATCCGTGGTGAACAGCACGATCTCGTGACGCTGCTCGCCGGACAGGCGTCGGTGTTGCTCACGGCGCTGCGCGAGGCACTCGACGCCCACGACCGCGCCGCCGGCGAGGCGCGCGAGGCCGGCCGGGCTGCGGGGGCGCCCTCCGACTCGTCGGCGTTCGTGCCGATCACGGTGACGATCAAGGACCGCGAGCCGAGATAGGCGGTACCCGGCGTACCGCTTCCGGGTTCGGGTCGGCACGATCAGCGAGGTGGACAGCACCGAACTTCTCACCGTGGGTGTCGACGTCGGGGGAACGAGCATCCGGGCATCCGTCGTCGACGGTGACGGCGAGGTGCTCGACGTGACACACGTGCCGACGCCGCACTCCGAGGACGCCCTCGAACACGGCATCGACCGGGCCGTCCGGGAACTCGCGAATCGCCACGACGTCGCGGCGGTCGGCCTCGCGGTCGCGGGATTCGTCGACTCCGACCGCACGACGGTCCGGTTCGCCCCGCACCTGCCCTGGGTCGACGCGCCTGTCGCGCGCAGCCTCGGGAACCGTCTCGGCCTGCCCGTCATCCTCGAGCACGACGCGAACGCCGCGGCCTGGGCGGAGTGGAGCTTCGGCGCGGCCGCGGGCGGGCGCAACGTCGTCGTCGTCGCGATCGGCACCGGGATCGGCGCGGCACTGCTCATCAACGGCGGCCTCTACCGGGGAAGCTTCGGGGTGGCGCTGGAACTGGGACACCTGCAGGTGGTTCCGGAAGGCCGCGCGTGTGCCTGTGGCAAGCGGGGCTGCTGGGAGCGGTACTGCAGCGGCACGGCCCTGGTCGACACGGCGCTCGAGCTGCTCGCGGAGGACCCGTCCGCATCGACGGTCCTGGCCCGAGACGTCGCGGTCGATCCGGGGACGTTGACCGGCCGCCGGATCGCGGCGGCCGCGTCCGACGGGGACTCGTTGGCGCTGGCCACGTTTGCGGATTTCGCGAAGTGGCTCGGGGTGGGCCTGGCGACCGTTTCCGACGTCTTCGACCCCGACCTGATCGTGATCTGCGGCGGTGTCGGGAGCTCCGCGCCGCTGTTCCTCGACGACGCCCGCGAGCACTATGCGCGGCTCGTCACCGGTTCCGGGCATCGCCCGCTCGCCCGGATCCGGCACACCCTGCTCGGTGAGGCTGCCGGGATGATCGGCGCCGCCGATCTGGCGCGTGCGTCGTTGCGGGATCCCGCGCGCGGTAACTGAACCCGGGACCACGCATCCGGGTGGAAGCGGGCGTTGCTCGGCCACCTGTGGCAGCGCTCGAGACTGCTGAGTACAGTCTTGGGCAAGGCGAGTCCGGTTCGAAGCCGGGGCGAACCCGCGGGGACAGAGCGCTCGGACGGAAGGACACCATGTGGTACTGGCTGTTTAAGTACGTGTTGTTGGGTCCTGCGCTGTGGCTGCTCAGTCGGCCGAAAATCGAAGGCGCCGAGAATATTCCGACGGACGGCCCGGCAATTCTGGCCAGCAATCACCAGGCGGTGCTCGACTCCTTCTTCCTCCCGCTGCGTTGCCCGCGGCGCATCACGTTCCTCGCGAAGAGCGAGTACTTCACCGGCACCGGCTTCAAGGGCCGGTTCCAGAAGTGGTTCTTCTCCGCTGTCGGCCAGGTGCCGATCGACCGCACCGGTGCCTCCGCCGCGAAGGACGCTCTCGACGCCGGCCTGCGGGTCCTCTCCCAGGGCAAGCTCCTCGGCATCTACCCGGAGGGCACCCGCTCGCCCGACGGTCGGCTGTACAAGGGCAAGACCGGCATGGCGCGTCTCGCGCTCGAGTCCGGCGTCAAGGTCATCCCCGTCGCGATGATCGGTACCGCCAAGGTCAACCCGATCGGCTCGCGCATGTGGCGGCCCGCGAAGGTCACCATCCGCATCGGTGAACCGATCGACTTCTCCCGCTTCGAGGGCATGGGCGGCAACCGCTTCGTCGAGCGTGCCGTCACCGACGAGGTCATGTACAAGCTGATGCGCCTGTCCGAGCAGGAGTACGTCGACATCTACGCGGCGACGCTGAAGAACCAGGCGGCGGACGCGAACCCGGCCCAGTCGGCCGCCGACGCCGCCCGCATCCCCGACACCCAGGCCGGCTAGTCCTGACGCCTGCGGTGCCGCGCCCGAACCGCCGCGACCTGCGCCGGATCGCTCTGCTCACCGCGTCCGCAGCGGTCGTCGTCGCCGGCGCGCCGGCGGCATGGATTCGGATCACCGCGACCGGACACCTCTACGACGTCGACGGCGCACCCGATGCGCCCGTCGCGATCGTCCTCGGCGCCCGGGTACGAGACAGACGACCCATGAAGTTCCTCCGCGGCCGCCTCGACGCCACCGCAGCCCTCGTCCGGGCCGGTGCGGTGTCCGTCGTCCTCATCTCCGGCGACGCCCGGGGCTGGTCCGGTGACGAGATCGCGGCGATGACCGAGTACCTCGTCGAAGCCGGGTGGACCCGCGCCGAATCGTGGCCGATCCGTACGGGCTCGACACGTACGACACCTGCGTCCGGGCGGCCCGGACCTTCGGGATCCGCCGCGCTCTGGTCGTCACCCAGCCGTTCCACCTGCCGCGCACCGTCGCGCTCGCCCGACGCGCCGGCATCGACGCGGACGGCGTCCGAGCGGGCCGCGCCGGTGGCCGGCGGTCGACGCTCGTGAAGAACTCGATCCGCGAACTGCTGTCGTATCCCAAGGCGGCGCGGGATGTCCTGCGGGGACGGGATCCGAAAGTGGTGTCGGCGCCGGTGGATTCGGTGGCCGACGCGCTCGCGCGATAGCGGCCCCGCGGTTCGGGCGCCGGGTATCTTCCCAGTGGTGTCAGCAGTGTCGTTCGCCCGCACCCGGCCCCGCGTGTTCTGGTCGCTCGTGGCGGCCGTGATGGCGATCCTGTATGCCGGGTCGCTGCTCGTGTACGGGCTGACCGAACCCGACCCCGACGATTCGACGGCCGAGTCGGTCGGGGACGACGAAGTGGTCGTGATCGTGACCCTCGAGGCCATGCATCCCACCGCCGATCGGCTGGACGCGGAGGTCGACATCTTTCCGGGTGCGAACTTCCGCACTCCGCGCGGCGACACGCTGGCGGCGCCGATCAGCCTGTACATGTCGCCGACCACGGCCCGCTCGGAGTTGGTGTTCCCGGCCGGATCCGTCCCCACCACGCGCGACGTGCAATTGATCGTCGACGGTCAGTCGGGGAAGTGGCCGTTCGACCTGTTCGGGATCGAACCGCTGGTCGTCGACGCCTACAGCGGGGTGGGGGACGGGATCGAGGTCCACCGCACCCGGGTCGTGCTCGACGAACGGATCGACGGATGGCAGCTCAGCTCCGACGCCGTCAGCGTCGAGAAGGACCTCTCCCTGACCGGCAACGGCCTCACCGTGAGCGTGTACCGATCGGCGGGCACACTCGTCTACGCGCTGATCCTGCTGGTGATGATGATCATCCTGGCGGTGCTCGCGGCGTTCGTCGCGATCCAGACCGCGCGTCGTCGCCGACTGGTGCACACCGACATGCTCGGGTGGATGGCCGCGATGCTGTTCGCGGTCGTGCCGATGCGCGGCATCCTGCCGGCAACCCGCCGATCGGCTCGTGGGTCGACATCGCCGTGACCCTGTGGGTCGTGGTGACCCTCGTCGTCGCGCTGGCCGTGTACGTGTACTGCTGGTGGCGTGACACCGCCGCCGAGGACGCGTCAGGCCACCGGCGAGAGGTGCGCGGGCCCGTCGACGCTGCTGCGGTCGGCGGTGGCGAGCCGTCCGACGAACACGGCGACGGCCGCGATCACCGCGACAGCCCACCACACGTACGACGAGGCCAGGAACTGGTCCCACAGCGGCCAGCCGGTGCCCTCCCAGCGTCCGTGTCCGAGCCGCCAGTGCGGCGCGGTCACGAACAACGCACAACTGGCCACGACACCGACGCCCAGGACGATGCTGCGCCGGCGGTACGCCTCGACCCCGACGGCCAGCAGCAGCGGAGCGACCCAGACCCAGTGATGTGACCACGACACCGGGGAGACGAGCAGACCGAGCAGCGCGTCGACGAACAGCGCCAGCGCCGTCGCCCCGGCGGCGAACGCGCGGTGCATCGCGACGGCGGCGAGCACGAGGACCGCGGCGCTCAGGGCCAGCCACAGCACGCTGCGCAGCGACGGATCCATGCCGAGGCGTGCGAGGACACCGGTGATGCTCTGGTTCGCCGGGTACGCGGGCCCGCCGATCCGGCCGGAGTCGAACAGCGTGTCGGTCCAGCACTGCCACGAATCCTCACGCGTGAGCACGAACCCGAGCGCCCCGAACGCGACGAAGCTCAGCCCCGTCGTCACGACGGCGCGGAAGTCCTTGCGTACCAGGAAGAACAGCACGAACACCGCGGGGGTGAGCTTGACCGCGGCGACGAATCCGATCAGCACGCCGCGCGGCCACGGGGTCTTCTTCAACAGGCAGTCCGCCGCGACGAACACCATCAGCAGGATGTTCACCTGGCCGTAGTCGAGCGTCGAGTACACCGGCTCGAGCGTCAGCGCGGCCCCGGCGGCGGCCAGCGCCGTCCACAGCAGTGTCGTGCGCGGCGCGACCCCGATCGACGCGAGCGTGAGCACGAGCGTCGCGAACAGCGCCACGAGCGACAGCGCGGTGAGCACGATCCCGCCGCCTCGAGGGAGATCGCCGACATCGGGCTGAACACCACCGCCGCGAGCGGGGGATACGTGAACGGCAGGCCCACTCCGGACAGCGTCGGTGGCATCGCGCCGTACAGGGGACCCCCGTCGGCGAACACCGACCCGCCGAGACGGTAGACGTCCAGGTCGATGCGGTAGTAGAAGCCGACGTCGCGCAGCCCCGGAATCCCGACGAGGTGGTAGGTGGCGCCGAATGCGCAGGCCAGCACGATCACGACCCGCGCGGCGATGCCGAGCGGTCGAACGCCACCGAGACGGTGTCTTCGAGGGGTCGCCGACCTCTGCGGGGGCTTGCCTGCCGGGGCGGCTGAGTCGCTTGCGGAGTCGTCTCGGGGGTGCGCACCAATCCGATCCTTCTACGAACAGGGGGCGCGGTGTCGAGTGCCCCGGCGCGCGGGCATAGGCTCCCCCGTGCGCTACTTCTACGACTGCGAGTTCATCGAGGATGGTCGCACAATCGAGCTCGTCTCGATCGGTGTGGTTTGCGAGGACGGACGCGAGTTCTACGCGGTGTCCACCGAGTTCGATCCGGAACGGCCGGAAAATGGGTGCGCCGCAACGTGCTGCCCAAGCTGCCCCACCGGCGTCACCGCTGTGGAAGAGCCGCGCGCGGATCCGCGACGACCTGATGAAATTCCTCGTCCCGCGGCCCGGCATCGAACCGGAACTGTGGGCGTGGGTCGCGGCGTACGACCACGTCGCGCTGTGCCAGCTGTGGGGCGCGATGACGGAACTGCCGTCGAACATGCCCCGCTACACCCGCGAGCTGCGCCAGCACTGGGAGTACCACGGGTGCCCGCCGCTGCCGCCGGTGCCGGACGACGCGCACGACGCGCTCGCCGATGCCCGGCACAACCTTGCGAAGTTCGAGGCGATCGAGGCTTTCCGCGCCGCTTCGGTGACGGGAATCACGCGTCTCGATCACCGCGACGATTCCCGTCAATGGGGGCCTTCGCTCACCAGGTCTCGACGAGGCGAATATCCTGTAGTGGTGAACTGGACTGTCGACGTTCCGATCGACCGCTTGCCCGAACTGCCGCCGCTGCCTGCCGCCATGCGCGAGCAGCTCGATGCCGCACTCGCCAAGCCGGCCGCACAGCAGCCGCAGTGGCCCGCCGATCAGGCCGCGGCCATGCGCACCGTCCTCGAGAGCGTGCCGCCGATCACGGTGGCGAGCGAGGTGGAGGCGCTGTCGCAGAAGCTGGCCGAGGTGGCGCGCGGTGAGGCCTTCCTGCTGCAGGGCGGTGACTGCGCGGAAACCTTCGCGGACAACACCGAACCGCACATCAAGGGCAACATCCGCACGCTGCTGCAGATGGCCGTCGTGCTCACCTACGGCGCCAGCCTCCCGGTGGTCAAGGTCGCGCGAATCGCCGGCCAGTACGCCAAGCCGCGCTCGTCGAACACCGACTCGCTCGGACTCCAGTCGTACCGCGGGGACATGGTCAACTCGCTCGTCGCCGACGAGGCCGTGCGCGTGCACGACCCGTCGCGTCGCGCGGGCTTACGCGAACGCCAGCGCCGCGATGAACCTGGTGCGCGCGCTCACCGGTTCCGGCATGGCCGACCTGCACAAGGTCCACGACTGGAACCGTGAGTTCGTTGCGTCGTCGCCGGCCGGCGCGCGCTACGAGGCCCTCGCCGCCGAGATCGACCGCGGCCTGCGATTCATGAACGCGTGCCGCGTCACCGATCCGAATCTGCAGACCGCGCCGATCTACGCCAGCCACGAGGCCCTCGTGCTCGACTACGAGCGCGCGATGCTGCGGCTGGACAACACCGACGACCACCCCAAGCTGTACGACCTGTCGGCGCACTTCCTGTGGATCGGCGACCGCACCCGTCAGCTCGACGGCGCGCATATCGCGTTCGCGGAGCTGGTGTCGAACCCGATCGGCCTGAAGATCGGTCCGTCCACGACGCCCGAGCAGGCCGTCGAGTACGTCGAGCGTCTCGACCCGACGAACAAGCCGGGCCGCCTGACCCTGATCTCCCGCATGGGCAACCAGAAGGTGCGCGACCTGCTGCCGCCGATCATCGAGAAGGTGCAGGCCACCGGACACCAGGTGATCTGGCAGTGCGACCCCATGCACGGCAACACCCACGAGGCCACCACCGGTTACAAGACCCGCCACTTCGACCGCATCGTCGACGAGGTGCAGGGCTTCTTCGAGATCCACAACGGTCTCGGCACGCACCGGGCGGCATCCACGTCGAGCTCACCGGTGAGAACGTCACCGAGTGCCTCGGCGGCGCACAGGACATCTCGGACGTCGACCTGTCCGGTCGCTACGAGACCGCGTGCGATCCGCGCCTGAACACCCAGCAGTCGCTGGAGCTGGCGTTCCTGGTCGCGGAGATGCTCCGCGACTGAGTCCCACCGACGGCCGCCGAAGGGCCCCTTCACACGCCTACAGCGCGCGAAGGGGCCCTCGGCCGTCCACGGGGCAGGGGAGTGTCGGGGGGAGTCCCGACGATCAGAGCAGCGACGTGAGCGTGACGGTGCTGCCGGGTGCCACGCGGTCGCCGGCACCGGGGTCTGGGAGATGATCAGCGACCGGTCCGAGCTCACGATCTGACGCACCTCGTAGGGCAGCCCCAGACGGTCCAGTTCGGCCTTCGCGGCCGACACGGAGCGGCCCAGCAGCGACGGCACCTTCACGGCGTTGGACACCCTGAGCACGACGCTGGCGCCGGCCTTGACGGTCGTGCCCACCGCCGGATCGGTTCCGACCGCGTTACCCGCGTCCACGTCGCCGGAGAAGACCTGCTGCACCTCCCGCACCGTGATGCCCACGGAATCGAGGGTCTTGCGGGCCGCGTCCTCGGACTTGCCCGACACGTCGGGGACATTCACGGGCGGTGCGCCTTTGCTGCGAATCATCCGGACCTGTGAGCCGACGGAGAGGATCGTGCCCGGCGTCGGTTCGAGGGCCGCGACGGCGCCGACCGGCACCCGCGCACTGAACGCCTCCCCGCCGTCGACGGGAACGAACGTGCGCTCCCGCAGTCCGGCCTCCACCGCGGCGACGTCGCCGCGGCCGGTCACCTCGGGCACCGTCGGTCGGCCCAGCGACACGAGCAGCGTCACCGCCGACCCCCGTCGCACCTTCTCGCCGCTGCCCGGATCGGTCCCGACGAGCGAGTCGACCGCGACGGTGTCGGAGTACGTGCCCTTCGTCTCGGTCGTCAGTCCCGCGGCCTCGATGGTCTGTGTCGCGGTGGCGGTGTCCTGTCCGTCGATCACGGGGACCGCCGGCGTACCGGCCGGAACCGAGCCACCACCCGCCGAATCCGACGGCGACCGCGATGAGCAGCACCACCAGCAGCCAGCACGAGAACCGTCCGCCGGGACCCGCGCAGTCGGGCCTCGATGTCGCCGAATGGGCGCGCGGCGGGTCGGTCGGAGTCCTCGGGTCCCGGCTCGGGCGGTCGCGGCGTGACGGTCGTGACGACCTTGGTGTGCTGCACCGCGTGCGGACCGCCCGCGTCGGGCGCTGGCGTCGGCATCACGGTCGTCGGATCGTGCCCGGGCGTGGCATCCGGCTGCGGGGCCGGCGGCAGCTGCCGGGTGGCGGCGCCGTTCGGCGTCGCGGTGTTCGCGGCGTTCGGGACACCCGACGGCTGCGCGGCGCGGCGCGGCGCGGGCACCCGGTAGTCGGGCAACTGCAGCCGGGTGCTCACCGACCGCAACTGCGCCGCCATCGCACCGGCGTCGGCGAAGCGTTCGTCGGGGTCACGCTCGGTCGCCCGCACGACGAGTTCGTCGAACTCCGGCGGCACCCCCTCGATGAGGGTGCTCGGCTCCGGGACGTCGTTGTCGATGCGCTGATACGCGATCGACAGCGACGTGTCACCCGTGAACGGGGTGGTGCCGGTGAGCATTTCGAACAGCAGCACACCGGCCGCGTAGACGTCGCTGCGGGCGTCGGCGTTGCCGGTGGTGACCTGCTCGGGGGAGAGGTACTGCGCGGTGCCCAGGATGACGCTGCGGGACGTGGCGTTCGACGCGGCGATCGCACGCACCAGCCCGAAGTCGGCGATCTTGACGTCGCCGGCGTGCGAGATCAGCACGTTCTCCGGCTTGACGTCGCGGTGCACCAGGCCCGCGCGGTGCGCGACGGCGAGGGCCTCGAGGAGCCGGCCGGGCAACCGCTGCGGCCGCGTGCGGAGGCATCGGGCCGCGCTCACGGAGCAGTTCGCGCAGCGTCCCGCCCTCGACGAGTTCCATCACCAGGAAGGCGTGCTCGCCGTCACTGCCCTGGTCGTGAACGCCGACCAGACCCGGATGGTTGAGCCGGGCCACTGCCCGCGCCTCGAACTCGAAGCGCGCGAGGAACTGGGGATCGGCTGCGAACTGCGGATCCATGACCTTGATCGCGACGGGACGGTCCAGTCGCAGGTCCATGCCGCGGTAGACGGTCGACATGCCACCGCGCGCGATCGGTGCATCGATGCGATAGCGCCGATCCAGCACCACACCGATCAACCCTCGACCTCCGGGATTCAAGCTCGCGCCCCCTAGCCTTTCGTGCACAGATTCCTCTCGATCGTAGTCAGCCGCGGCCGCCCGACCGATTCCGCGATGCAGGCCGTGGTCGTACCGGCGGCGTGGACCGGATAACGTAACGGGAGTGAGTGCTATCCCTTACTGCGATGACGTGTTGGACCGGTCGATTCCGCTGCTGCAGCTGGCAGACGTGTCGAAGGGGATGGGTCTCGCGGTCACCCGCGTGCACCAGCTGCTGCGCGACCACCACCTGATCGCCGTCAAGCGTGACGGCGTGCTCGGCATCCCCGAGGCCTTCTTCGGCGACGACGGCGAGCCCGTCCGGTTGCTGTCCGGGCTGATCATCGTCCTGCGCGACGGCGGGTTCGACGACGAGGACATCCTGCGCTGGCTCTTCACGGCCGACGACACCCTCCCCGGAACCCCGATCGACGCGATGCACGGACACCAGGCCCGCGAGGTCGTCCGCCGCGCCCAGTCGATGGCCTTCTGACGGGCTCTACCGCGCCCGGGCCATGGTCCGGGCGAGCGACGGCAGCGCGACGGCCAGGCGGCGGTGCTGCGGCACCGTGGCCCGGTGGTCGAGCACCCTGAACCCCCGCGCTCGATCCGGTCGAGGATCTCGGCATACAGCACGTATGCGGCGCGCATGCCCGGTCGGACCCGAGGCTCGAGCATGTCGAGCCCGGGTTCGGCCCGGCGGTACTGCGCACGGGTGACTGCGACGAGATGTGCCAGCGCCCGGCGCAGCCGCGGATCGACGGTGCCGGTGCGGCGGCAGTGGCGCATAAGGTCGACGTCCACGCCGAACGCGCCGAGCTCGTCGGCGGGAAGGTAGACGCGTCCCGGTCGAGATCCTCGCCGACGTCGCGGAGGAAGTTGGTCAGCTGGAACGCCTCGCCCAGCGCCGCCGCGTACGGTTCGGCGACCGCGCGCGGCACGGTGGTCCCCAGGACCGGGAGCATCTGGAGCCCGATCACCGCGGCCGACCCGTACATGTACCGGCGCAGTTCGGCCATGTCCGGGTACTCCGCGCGGAAGCCCGGCGTGCCCGGAATGTCCATCCGCATCGAGTCGACGAACGCCCGGAAGTACGCCGGTGGGATCTCGTACTGCCGGACGGTGTCGGCGAGCGCGTGAACGACGGGTCCGGTGCGCGCATCGTCCACAGGTCGACCGTTGAGCGCGTCGTTCAACTGCGCTTCGACGACGTCCAGCGCGGCGGCCCGTTCTTCGGATGAACGACCGGCGCAGTCCACGTCCACGATGTCGTCGACGGTGCGCGCGAATCCGTACAGCGCGTACACGGCCGGACGCCGTTCGGCCGGCAGCAGGCGCGTGGCCAGGTAGTACGTGCGGCCGTGCTCGGCCGCGAGGCGCCGACAGCGGTGGTACGCCGAAGGCAGATCGTCGAGCGGAACGGTGGCGGTCACGGCACGGGACGGGTCACAGTGGGGCGGAACGTCGCTCGGGGGCCTGCGTCGTCAGATGCTCGGCGACATGTGCGGTCGCCTCAGGCATCACCTTCTCCGACACCGACCGCAACCGCAGCGGATCCACCGTCTTCAGCGCGACCGCGGCCACCACCGCGACGAACGTGGCGAGCGCGACGTGGAAGAAGGAGTACATGCCGAGGCCGCCGTCCGGCTGGAACACCAGCATCAGCCACGTCGAGAGGCCGACGAGGACCTGCAACATGCGGGTCGACATCGAGAAGCCTGCGGCGATCGCGAGCGGCCACGAGTAGTACCAGGGCAGGGCGGCCGGGACAGGACGACGATCGCCACCAGGGCGACCAGAATGCCCATCACGGCGTCGCGCTCGGTCTTGCGGAACCGCCACCAGATCCAGACCAGCGCGGCGGCGAGCGCGACGGCGCAGATGGTGCGGGTGACCTCCAGGACCGGGGCGAGTCGCAGTCCGGTGAACCACCCAGTTCCGACGGTCACGATGTGCGCCATGATCGTCGGCAGGGACAGCCAGTTGATGATCTTCGCGGATCCGGAGAGCGCCGTCAGCCATCCGAGGCCGACGCCGGCGATCGCGGACGCGGCGGTGAAGATCGCCGCGAACACCGCGACCCCGATGCCCGCCGCCCGGACGAAGGACGCCAGCGGCGTCGCCGGCTCCCGGCCCTCCGCCAGGGCACGCTCGCGCTCGTGGATCATCCAGATCCACACGATGAACGGCAGCGCGATCCCGGCCATCGCCTTGACCGCGACACCGAGCGCGATCACCGCGACGGACGCGACGTGCTTGCGGTCGAGGGCCAGGGTGATCCCGGCGACCATCAGGCCGACCATGAGTAGTTCGTTGTGCACGCCGCCGATGAGGTGGATGAGCACCAGCGGATTGAGCACCGCCAGCCACAGCGCGATCGTGGGCTTGCCGCCCAACTGACGGGCGAGCCGAGGCAGCGCCCACATCATGAGCGCGAGACCGGGGAGGAAGGCCACCCGCAGCAGCATTGTGCCCGCGATGACGTTGTCACCGGTGATAGTCGTGATGCCCTGGCCGATCAGCAGCGAGACCGGCCGTACGGCGCCGTCGTGGTCGTCCACACATTGCTGACGTTGTCGAGCAGGATGCCGGGATTGACCACCGGCCCTACCGCGTACGGGTCGAAGCCATCGCGCAGCAGCGCGCCCTGTGCCAGGTAGGAGTACGCGTCCCGGCTGAACATCGGGACCGCGAGCAGCATCGGGGCCGTCCACAGCGGCACCGTCCACAGCAGCGAGCGCAGTCCGACGCGGCCGTTGATCGTGGAGCGACCCAGCCGCACCCACGCAATGATCATCGACAGGACACCGCCCCAGACGATGATCGTCGACAGGGCATAGCCGTGGCCGAACCGCAGCCACGAGAGGCGCATCTCTTCGAGCAGCGGGTCGTGCCGGCGCACGCTACCGGCGCCGAAGCCGCCGAACGTGATCATCACCGCACCGACGAAACCGAGGAGCGTCGAATGTCCTTCGGGGGTGCGCAGGTAGTCGGCGCTCGCGCGCAGCCAGGACCGTTTGTCGACCAAGGCGTCGGGGATTCCGGAAGAGGCCGACATCGGTGCAGGTTCCTCCCCGGAAGAAGCGATCGGTCACGCCCGGTCGCATTGCGGCGGCCGGACGGCATGGGACGGGTAGACAGTTTAGTGTGTCCTCGGAGATTACCCGGCACGCCCTGCCTCCGAGCGGCCGCAGATGCGCTCCGAAGCCAGTTTCCCGAGATCAGGACGGTCGGCACCCCCACACCCGGGGTCGTTCCCGATCCGGCCAGAACGATGTTCGTTCCGGGTGAGGCCAGGTTGCGGCGCCGGAAGGGCCCTGTCTGCCTGAAGATGTGCGCCGGCGCGAACGGACTACCTGCCGCCATGCCGCGTGCGGCCCAGGTCGCGGGCGTATCGATGTGATCAACGGCATAGTCGCAGGTGATCCCGTGGTAGCCGCGCGACTCGAGGGTCTGCAGCAGTTCTCGGGTGTATGCGCTCGTGAGCGCCTCCCAGTCGAGCGGGGCGCTGTCGAGGTTGGGGCACGGCGCCAGCACCGACAGCGGTTCGTGGGGAACGCCGTCGCGGGTGACCTCGAGTCCGGGGTCGGTGACCGCGGGCCTCGTGACGAGCAGCGACGGGTCGCTCATCAGGCGACCGCGGCCCGGCCGGGCCGCGATCTCGGCGAAGGTCCGTTCCCACTCGGCGCCGAAGTCGATCGTGTGGTGATGTTCCGCACCCCACCGCGCCGTCGTGGCCCGCGGGATCGTCCCGTGCAGGACCACCGCGGAGGGCGAGATGCGCTGGCGGCGCGGACGGCGGGTGCGCAGCAGATCGTCGACGACCGGCAGGTCCGGGGTGAGGCCAGAGCGTCGCACGGAAACGTCCGGCCGTCGGCGGTGTGCACCGCGTGGGCCCGGCCGCCGGATCGCTCCACGCGGACGACGTCGGCGCCGAAATGCAGGTGCCCGCCCGCCGAGGTGAACGCGTCGGCCATCGACTCGGCGATGGCGTGCATGCCGCCCTCGGGGAACGAGACGCCGAGCGAGGTGTCCATGTGGGCGATCGCGCCGTACACCGCGAGCGCCTTCGCCGGGGCCACGCCCGCGTACAGGGCCTGGAACGTGAAGATCCGGCGTAGCCGTGGATCGGTGATCCGGCGGCCCACCTGTCGGCCGAGCCGGCCGAACCCGCCCGCCGCGACGAGGCGCGCCAGGTCGGTCGCCGACTTGCGGGTCGAGAACAGGTCCAGCGGCGAATCGAAGTTCGCGTCGATGAACGTGTCGAACTCGGCGTCGAACACCCGGGCCAGCCAGCGCCGCAGGTCCAGATACCGGCGCGCCTCGTCCGGTCCGCAGGCGCGCGCGACCTCGGCGGCCATCCGCTGCGGGTCGGAGTGCACGTTGATGGTGGAACCGTCGGCGAACCGCGCGTGATACGCCGGGTCCAGACGGTGCAGGCGCAGCGGGGAGTGGTCGTGTCGAAGTCGGCACCGACCGCAGCGAGGGCGCCCTGCACCAGCTCCGGCATCGTCAGGACGGTCGCCCCGTTGTCGATGACGTACCCGGGCCCGCGATACGTCCGACCCGGCCGCCGGGGCGGGCGTCGCGCTCGAGCAGTGTGACGTCACGGCCACTACCACGCAGGTACAGCGCGGCCGACAGCCCGGCGAGCCCGGCACCCACCACGACCACACGATCGGTCGCCCCACGGACGGTACGAACTCCCACGTCGATCAGGCGTCCCGGCGAGTGACCGCGATCGCCATCTCCCGCAGCCGACGCTTGCCCTCCTCCGTCGCGGTGCTGCCGTCGAGCGCCGCGAGCGCGCTGTCGGTGAGCTCTGCGATGCGGCGCTCGGCGTCCTCCACCGCGCCCAGGTCGGTGATCACCGACCGCAGCCGTTCGACCTGCGCGTCGGTCAGGTCGGTGCCGATCGCCTCGCGAAGCACCGCCGCGGCCGCCGGATCCGTCTCGTCGGCGCGCTGCAGTGCGACCGCGAACAGCGCGGTGCGCTTGCCGGCCCGCAGGTCGTCCCCGGACGGCTTGCCCGTCACGTCGGGATCGCCGAACACGCCGAGCAGGTCGTCACGCAACTGGAACGCGACGCCGATGTCGGTGCCGAACGTCCGGTACGCGTCGACGAGGGCGGCGTCGGCGCCGGCGATCGTCGCACCGAGATGCAGGGGGCGCTCGATCGTGTAGGCCGCGGTCTTGAACCGGTTGACACGCAGCGCGGACTCCACGGACTCGTCCGCTCGCACCTCGTTGCTGATGTCGAGGAACTGGCCACCGAGCACCTCGGTGCGCATCGCCGACCACACGGGGGAGATGCGGGTGAGGGTGTGGTGGTCCAGCCCGGCCTCGCGGACCATGTCGTCGGCCCACGCGAGCGCCAGGTCGCCCAGCAGGATCGCCACGGCGCGACCGAACTCGGCCGAGCCGCCGCTCCACTGCTGCGCACTGTGCTGGTCGGCGAACTCGACGTGCACGGTCGGGTACCCGCGGCGCGTCGTGGAAGCGTCGATGATGTCGTCGTGCACCAGCGCGCACGCCTGGACCAGCTCGAGTGCGGCGGCGGCCTGCAGCGCGGCGGGTGCCTGCGAGCCTTGCGGGTCGCCGCCGGCGCCGAGCCAACCGGTCCACGCGAACACCGGGCGCACCCGCTTTCCGCCGCGCAGTACGAAGCTCTCGAGCGCGGCGACGGCGTCGGTGTAGCCGCCGCCGACGGCACGGACCGTGTCGGCGCGGGAGGCGAAGAACTCGCGGAGCGACTCCTCGACCAAATCGGTCAGCGGCGGGGTGGACTGGGTCGGGCGAGTGGACTCACCGGCTCCGGCGGACAGGACTGCCTCCAAGTTGACTCGAGGACTCGATGTCGAGCACAGACTGCTGCGCGGCGGCCAGGCCCGCGCGGAAAAGCCTCGCCCCCACCTTAGTGGTCGTCGCCGACGGTCCCGAGGCGGTGACCGAGGCCCCGGCGTCGACGCGATGCGGGCGGCCGGTGCTGGTCAACCTATGCTTGGTCGGTGACATTCGATGCCGTTCGGGGGCGCAACAGCGCGGGTTGGGTGACCCAGACCCCTTCGATCGTGGACCGTATCCGCTCGTCCGACGGCGGTCGGATCCCGTTCTCGGTCGAATTCTCGCCGCCGCGTGACGAGGCTGCGGAGGCGCGGCTGTGGCGCGCGGTGCGCGAATTCGAACGGCTCGGACCGGCATTCGTCTCGATGACCTACGGCGCCGGCGGCTCGACGCGCGATCGCACGGTTCGGGTCACCGGCAAGATCGCCGAGGAGACCACCCTGCTGCCCGTCGCGCACCTGACGGCCGTCGGGCACAGCGTCGACGAACTGCGCGCGATGTGTGGCGCGTACGCCGACCGCGGGATCAGCAATGTCCTGGTGCTGCGCGGTGACCCGCCGGGCGACCCGCTCGGCGAGTGGGTCAAGCACCCCGACGGCGTCGAGTACGCCGAGGAGTTGGTCCGGCTGGTGCGGGACATGGGCGACTTCCACGTCGGTGTCGCGTCGTTCCCCGAAGGCCACTACCGCGCGCCCGATCTCGACCACGACACCAAGTACCTCGTGCAGAAGCTGCGCGCGGGCGCCGAGTACTCGATCACCCAGATGTTCTTCGACGTCGAGGACTACCTGCGGTTGCGCGACCGCGTGGCGGCGCACGACCCGGAGCAGGGCGTCAAGCCGATCATCCCCGAGATCATGCCGATCACGTCGCTGCGCTCGGCCCGCCGCAGCCTCGAGCTGTCGGGGTCACGCCTGCCGGCCGAGCTGGACGAGCGGCTGCGGCGTGCCGCGGGCGACGGTCCGGAGGAGAACCGCGCCGCGGTGCGCGAGATCGGCATCGAGGTCGCGACGGAAATGGCCGAGCGGCTGATCGCCGAGGGCGCACCGTGCCTGCACTTCATCACCCTCAACTTCGCCCGCGCCACCAGCGAGGTGCTCGCCAACCTGGGAATGTCGGCGTCGGCCCCGGTGTGACGCCGCCCCGGCTCAGGTGACGGCCCGGCCCTTCCACTGCAGCCGTCCGCGCCGGCGCTGGCGGTGCGAGGCGGCGGTCAGGTGGATCAGCCCGACGATCGAAGCCGGGTGCGCGACCGCGTCGGCCACGTCCCGAGCTCCCGGGCCGGTGCCCGTCTCGACAGTGCGCGCCGTCAGCCTCGACATGACGCCGGCGGCGTACCCCACCGCGCCCCACGCCCGGGTGCGTCCGCGCCCGAACACCGCGGCGGCCGGCGGTAACAGGTACGCGAGCGCGGCGACACCCGACACCGCGGCCGACCCGGCGGGTGAGCCGAACCCCGTCCACAACCACCGCGTGTATCCAGCGCGCAGCGCCGCCGGACTCGTGTACATCCGGCACGACGCCAGGTGCTGGGCGGCGGCCACGGCGGTCCGCTCGCCCCGCCGTCGCAGCGCCCGGGCGATGTCCAGGTCCTCGGTGAGACTGTCCGCGACAGCGGCGTGGCCGCCGAGGCGGTAGTACGCGGCGGCGTCGAACACGAGGAACTGCCCACACGCGACGACCATCGACGGGCGCGTGTTGCGGGCCGCGACCGCGGTGGGTAGCGACGCGAACCACGACCAGCACGGCAGCGGCTGGATCAGGCGCTCGACGGTCGAACCGGCGTCCTGCCGGGGCCACGGCGACAACAGGTCGGCGCCGCTGCGGCGCAACTCGGTGACCGCGGCCGCGAGAGCATCGGGTTCCAGGCGGACGTCGGCGTCGAGGAACACCAGCACGCCGGGCCGGCGCGGATCCATCAGTCGGGTCGCGTGCTCGGCGGCTCGTCGGCACGCGGCGGTCTTGCCGAGCCAGCCCGGGGAGGTGCGTCGGTGCTTCGGATCGTCGCGAATCGGCCGTCGCCGTCGAAAGCCCGCCGGGCGACGTCCGCGGTCGCGTCGGTGGAGTCGTCGTCGAGGACGAGCACCCGCAGGGTGCTCAGTCCGCGCTGGGCGCGCAGGTCCGAGATGAGCGCGCCGATCCGATCGGCCTCGTCGCGGGCGGGCACGACGACGGTGACCGGCTCGGTGATCGGTTCGAGGACCGGACCGGCGTGCAGTCGGGGCAGTGTGGCCGCGTTCGCGACGGCGACTACCGCGCCGCCGATCGCGAGGCCTGCGCCGACGCGCGTCGCCGCGGCGAGGGGGTCGAAGTGGTGGAGCGGTGGAACCACGAGCTGCAGGATCACCGCGCCGATGTCGTGACCGGCGTCTTGGCGGGAGGTCCCGGCGGCCTCGTGCGGTTACGTGTCGCCCACGCCATCCCGCCGACGATCGCCGCGACCGCGACCGCGACACCGGCGGCCATCCCCGCCCAGCCCGCGAAGCTGCGGGTGCTGGGATCGGCGTAGCGGACCTCGGCGCGCAGCGTGCTGACGTCGCCGGCCGGCAGCTTCCACGTGATGGTCGACTCGCCCTCACGGGTGCCGTTGGTGGTGGCCACCCGGGCGGGGAAGGCGATCGTGAACTGCACATCGGTGCCCTGCGCGGGGACGTTCTCCAGATCGACGCGGCCGTCCAGGGTCACCAGGTCGCCGGTGCGCCGCAGCGACAACTGCAACGCGGTGCCCGTGTCGCTGTACATCGAACCGAGCTGCTGGATGTCGCCGAACGACAGGCCGCTGAAGAATGCCTGCGTGCCGACGTAGCCGTCCTTGCGGTACTCCTGCACGCGGATCCTGCTGGAGAGCGAGTCCGGCGGGGTCAGCTGCGGGCCCTTGTCGTTCTCGTCCTTCGGCACGGTCGCCGCGACGATCTGGCCGGAGACCTTGTCGTCGGCGGACACGCCCATCGACACCTGGACCCGGAGGCACCCGGCGAGCAGCGGAACGAGGAGCAGCGCGAGAGCTGCGGTGGCGAACACGCGGGAGCGGGGGCGGGAACGGACCGAGGGGCCGGATGTGGACGACTGCACGGGGAACATCGTGCCAGGTATGGCGAGATCATCGTGCAAGGCACGGATATTCGTGTCAGGCCGTGGGCGTAGTGTCCGATTCGGCGCTGTGCGAGCGTGACAGGCGCAGCAGCAGTGGGGCGCCGACGACGCCCATCGCCACCAACCCGTAGACCGCCGAATACCGCAGTTCGGGCGCTTCCAGGAACACCGCGTGCGCGAGGGCCGACCCGAGCCACGTCCACAGGAACAGCGCGATCGGCACGGCGTCGCGCGCGGGAGATGTCGGCGGGGACCGATGTGACGGTCGACCAGGTCGACGAGGATCGTCATCACCGCGGCAACGGCCAGCCAGCCCGCGTAGTTGGTCAACGGGATGTGTTCGATCCCGGCCAGTCCGGCGTCGGTGACACACCACCGCCACTGCCCGTCCGCGACCATCTGCGGATCGAGGTAGAGGTCCCAGCCGACGACGCCGACAGTCGCGAGGGCGATGCGCGGCAACCTGCTGTGGGTGATCAGCGACGCGGCGCACCACACCGGGTAGAAGCCGGCCGTCCAGGCGAGCGGCACCACCAGCGGCACGTCCGTGATCGACGGCCCGAGCCGTCCGGACGCGTATTCGTAGCAGCCGTACGGGATTCCCGTCGCGACCCCGACGATCTCCGAGGCCAGTCCGATCCCGGCGGTGGCCAAAACCATGCCCGACGCCCACCGACCGGCCGGACCGCGACGGCATGCACGATCGAGGCGGCGGCCAGCAGCGCGACCACCGCGACGGTGACGACATCCGGGACCGGCCGTCGACGAGGGGGTACGCGATCTGCGCCGCGATCGCCGTCGCCGCGATGATCGCGGACGCGCGTACGAGCGGGGTCGCGGTTCTCATCGGAAGGTCTTGCGCAGCACCCGACGTAGTCGTCCGCCGCGGGCATCCGCGAGCGCGACCCGGGCCGCGCTTCGCCCGCTCGATCCCGACACCCCGCCGCCCGGGTGCGTCGACGCACCTGTCAGGTACAGGGTCTCGGCGTTCGGGACGCGGTGCGCGCCCAGTTCCGGAATCGGCCGCCACATGAACATCTGGTCCAGCGACATCTCCACGTGCATCACGTTGCCACCGATCAGGCCCATCTCGCGTTCGATGTCGGCGGGGGTCTGCACGAACCGGTGGCGGACGCTGTCGGCGAACCCGGGCGCCAGGGCGTCCACGTTCGCGACGATGCGGTCGGCCTCGCGCTCGCCGAGATCGGCCCAGCTGCGGCCGCCGGAGAGCGCGTACGGGTGCCGCTGCGACCACAGCGTCACCTGGTGCTCGCCGGCGGGGGAGATGGTGGGATCGATGCCGCTGAAGCTCATCGCGAGCACCGCCGGTTCCGGCGGCAGCTCCCCGGCGAGCGCGGCGCCGTGTGCCGTCCGGAGCTGCGCTCGGTCGGAGACGAGCAGCTGGAGACCGGACGTCGTGGTCGCCCCTGCAGGTGCACTCGGGTACGACGGCAACGCCTCGGTGCCCAGCCGCAGCACCATGCCGATGCCCGGGCCGACACGGATCCGTCGGCGCCACCCGGCGAGGGTGTCCCGGTCGTATCCGCCGCGTTCGAGCAGGTCGAGTGTCGTGAGCACGTGACAGCCGGCGACGACGGCGCGGGCCCGGACACGACGGCCGGACTCCGTCACGACGGTCCACCCGTCGTCGTCGCGGCGGAGCTCGGTGACACCGTCGCCGAGGGTGACGGTCCCGCCGTCGGACCGCAGACGTGAGGCCAGCGCGGCCGTGAGTGCGCCACTGCCGCCGACCGCACGACCCGGCGGCAACGTGTGCATCAGTGCCGCGAACCCGACCATCGGGGCGGTACCCGGCTCGGACATCGGCGGACCCGACTGGGCGCCGAACCACGCGAGCGCGGCCTTGAGCGGTTCGCTGTCGAAGTACTCGTCGAGCAGCGCGTCGCCGGTCGTGAGGAACTCCCGCGAGATCGCGCTGCCCCGCCGGCCGTGTCGAGCCCCCAGAACGAGCGCAGCAGGTGTCCGCCGGTCGGCGGCGCCGAGAAGGCCCGCATGACCCGCTCGGTGCGCGGGCCCCACGTCTGCACGAAGCGCCGGTACGCAGCCGCGTCGGCGGCGCCGCGCGATTCCTCGATGGACCGGCACGTGCGTTCGAGGCTGCGGTGGAAGACGATTCCCGGACGATCGGAACCGGCGGGGGCGGGCGCGAACGCCCACGGATCGCAGTCGATGTAGTGCAGCCCGTGGGCGGCGAGATCGAGCTCCTCGATGATCCCGGTGTGGCGGATCATGATGTGCGCCGATGATCCCCGGTCCATCCGGTGCCCGGGGAACCGCTCGACCGTCGAGACCGCGCCACCGAGGACGGTGTCGCGTTCGAGAACCTCCACCGACCAGCCGGCGCGAGCGAGGTAGCAGGCCGACACGAGGGCGTTGTGGCCCGAGCCGACGACGATCACATCCATCACAGCGGCAACCCCCGGCCCAGCACGGCGAACGGGCGGCGGTCGCCCGCGAAAGTGAAGTGGCGGACGACGTCCCGGAACCCGGTGCGCCGATACAGACGCCACGCCCGATTGTTCTCCTGATCCACCTCGGGTGTGGACAGGAGGACGCCTCGTTCCGGTCGGTCTTCGAGGAGGCGCCGCAGGAGCTGTTCGCCGAGCCGGTGCCCCTGCGCGCTCGGATGGACGTGCAGTTCGGTCAACTCGAAGTAGTTGCCCAGGACGTACTCGATCTGGTCGCGGCTCCAGCCCGTCGCCTGCATGCCGTGCCGGACCTGCTGCTGCCACCACTGGTCGGGGGAGCCGCGGTAGCCGTACGCGATCGCGACGAGGGGAGCCGGCCGGTCCGGATGTGTCGGATCGGGCTGGACTGCACCCACCGCGCGCCAGCCGGGCCGTGCCGTGTGCTCGGTCCACATCGGTGCGCGGTGGTACTCGGTCCCGCGGGGATAGCCCATCGCGGCGACGTAGACAGCCAGCGCTTCCGGCAGTCGAGCGCGCATCTCGGACACCGACAGATCGAGGACGACCGGCGTGCCGGGAGTCGTGCCGGGGCTCTCGCCGGAGCTGCCGGTGCTGTCCATGCTCGGGCTCTCCCTCTTCTCTCTTGACGACGTGTCGGTGGGGCCAGCTATATTGAATAGGTCGAACACGTGTTCGATATCGGCGATCCGGTGATGTTCGAGGGAAGCGAATCATCACCGGATCGCCGGCCCTGAACTTCGGAGCGGTGGGAGGTGCTCGGAGTCGTGTCGGAAGTCGAGTCGGTCATATCGGTCGCATCGAGGATGCGGCCACGGACGGCGTCGGGGTCGTCGGGAATATCGGGGATCGCAGTCGGGTGCGGATCCGCGGGTAGGCCGCCGGTGTCGGTGCAGGCGACGATATTGCTTCACCGTGCGGACCGGCTGTTGTCGGAGGCGGCCGGCGCGGGGGAGTCTGCGGAGCGCTTCCGTTACGCCTACCTAGCGGCCCTCCGGGGTGCCGCCGCTGTCCTCGCCGCGACGGAGGGGAAGGCCCGCGCGGCGGCGTCGCGTCGGCCGCGGTCCCGGAGTGCGTGGGTGCTCATGGCGCGCGCGGCTCCGGAGTTCGCGGCATGGGCCGACTACTTCGCCGAGCACTCCGCCTTGCGTGCGTCGGTCGAGGCCGGTGTCACGCGGGCGATCGCCGACGTCGATGCCGACCGGTTCTACGGAGAGGTGGGGCGGTTCCTCACTGCGGTGGAGGATTCCTGCCCGCGGTGGGCCCGAATAGCAGTGATCGAGGTATCTCCGCATAGCGTTCGGTGGGTGATTCCGGACACGTTGACGGAGTCTTGGGTCGCGGCGTCCCAGATCGTCATGGATTCGTCGACAACTCGTCGATGGAGTAGGTGGTAAGGGGCCGACTCTCCTCGTATTATTGAATTCAGGTAACCGTCAGTCCGTTACCCACCTCTCCGCACCGCGGGTGAGGTGCCAACTCTTAGTGCCGGGGGAGGTACCGTGCCACTCTCCGAGCACGAGCAGCGCATGCTCGACCAGATCGAGAGCGCGCTCTACGCCGAGGATCCCAAGTTCGCGTCCACTGTGAGGGGCGGGCGAATGCGCGCCCCCTCCGGCAAGCGTCGGTTGCAGGCGGTGGCCCTCTTCGTGTTGGGTCTCGTTCTTCTCGTCGTGGGCGTGGCTGTGAATGTGAGGTTGGGCGAATTCCCGATCATCAGTCTGATCGGATTCGTCGTGATGTTCGGTGCCGGAATCCTCTTCTCCTCGGTGGGGGAAAGAGCCATCTGGCGGCGGTTCCCGACGGGACAGCTCTCCGGGCGCGTCGGGCGGATCGCATCCGCGTAAGTCCCATGGCGGCAAGAAGTCGGGTGGCGGCTTCTCTTCCCGCATGGAAGATCGATTCCGTCGGAGATTCGATCAGGAGTAGATCGTAGGTTTTCGAAAACGGTGATGGCGTGGCCCTCGGGTCACGCCATCGCCGTTTTCTCGTCTCTCTTTAGCGGCGGCGCGTCCGATGCGACACGCACTCCCCACATCTCTCCACTCTGATTCCCCACCGTTCCCCACCTCTGCTCCCCACCCGTGGGGTCGGGGGTCGACCCGCGCCGTTCGCGAGTCGGCCGACCCCGCCGGCGGCGCTTCGAACTGGGAATTCATTGATCTTGAAATGCGCGGAACGGAGGCGATAGGCGCCCGGTGCGCGTGTTCGCCATCACGCGCCGACGCTTCCCCACTTCACCCCGTGCCTGTGAGCTGCACTTATCGGGCGAAACTTGTCAATCCGGGGTCTGATCGGATTGAAAGTGGAGGGAAGTGGGGTAAAGTGGCGGGCAGCGGATCGTGCAAGCGACCCGCAAGAAATGCGGGACGGTACCAACCGGTATCGACCCACACGTTCGCCACAGGGCCCCGGTGGGAGGTGTCGAGATGTTTCTCGGTACCTACACGCCGAAGCTCGACGACAAAGGGCGGCTCACGTTGCCCGCGAAGTTCCGGGACGCGTTGGCGGGAGGGTTGATGGTCACGAAAGGGCAGGACCACAGCCTTGCGGTGTATCCCCGTGAGGAGTTCACCGCACTCGCGCGTCGTGCAGCAGCGGCTTCCGCAGCAATCCGCAGGCACGTGCCTTCGTGCGCGGGTTGGCGTCGGGAACCGACGAGCAGCACCCCGATGCCCAGGGGCGGATCACGCTCGCCGCGGACCATCGCCGCTATGCGGGATTGTCCAAGGACTGCGTCGTGATCGGATCGGTCGACTTCCTCGAAGATCTGGGACGCCCGAGCCTGGGAGTCCTACCTCGCGGAGCACGAAGAAAGCTACTCACAAGCCAGAGACGAGGCGCTCGGAGGGATCTTCAGCCCACCGACGCCGGCGAGTGCCGCGAGGCCTCTGCCCGAGTGTGACCCTGACGCACTTCCCCAGCGCCAGGTTCACCACCGGGACCCTGACGCTCTTCCCCAGCGCCAGGTTCCTCGATCGGACAGGGACCTGGAGGCATTCGCACTCCCCGGAGAAGTGACGTTCGCGAGTTTCGTTGCAGGACAGACCAGCTGCCGACGATTCCGCCGACTCACACCTCCGACACCCGAACATCGCACACCCGCAGAGAGCCGGAGGAATCATGGTCGACGGCGAGGACGACAACCAGTCCGTCCCCGGCGAGTTCGGTCATGTCCCGGTTCTGCTGCACCGGGCTGACGAACTGCTGGGACCGGCCATCACCGCCGACAACCCGCGCGGCGACGGCGCGGTGATGATCGACGCCACCCTCGGTCTGGGTGGACACTCCGAGTACTTCCTGCGCACCTATCCCGGTCTGCACCTGATCGGTCTCGACCGCGACCCGGAGGCGCTGCGCATCGCGTCCGGACGGCTGGCTCCGTACGCCGACCGGACGACGTTCGTGCACACGCGATACGACGGCATCGTCGACGCACTCGACCAGGCCGGGCTCGACTCGACCGGCACCGTGCACGCCATCCTCTTCGATCTCGGTGTGTCGTCGATGCAGCTCGACGAGGCGGATCGAGGATTCGCGTACTCGGTCGACGCGCCGCTGGACATGCGGATGAATCCCACGACTGGGATCACCGCCGCCGAGGTGCTGAACACGTACAGCCACGGTGAGCTCGCCCGCATCCTGAGCACCTACGGCGAGGAGCGCTTCGCGGGCCGGATCGCGTCGGAGATCGTGCGGCGCCGTCAGAAGCAGCCGTTCACCACCAGCGCTGCGCTGGTCGAACTCATCTACGACGCCATCCCGGCCGCAACCCGCCGCACCGGTGGCCACCCCGCCAAGCGGACGTTCCAGGCCCTCCGCGTCGAGGTCAACGGCGAACTCGATTCGCTGCGCGCGGCCGTCCCGGCCGCGCTCGACGCCCTGGCCGTCGGCGGTCGCGTCGTCTTCATGTCGTACCAGTCCCTCGAGGACCGCGTCGTCGAGCAGGAGCTGACCCCGCTGTCGAAGTCGAAGACGCCCGAAGGTCTTCCTGTCGAGTTGCCGGGTATGGGTCCGGAGTTCCGGATTCTCACCCGTGGCGCCGAACGCGCGTCCGAGCAGGAGATCGAGGACAACCCGAGAGCAGCGCCGGTGCGTTTGCGTGCGGCGGAGCGAATCGCGAGGAGGGAGACGGCATGACTGTTCAGGTGGCTTCCACCACGCGGGTCCGACGGTCCACCGCGGCGCAGCGGGCGTACGACCGTCGTCGGCAGCGTTCCACGGTGACCGTCGGCGCGGTGTCGGCGTCGGCGTCGCCCCGGTCGTCGTTCGGGTCCTCGTCGCGCACCTTCGTGGCGCGCGTCCCGTTCGTCGCCACGATCCTCGGTCTGCTCTGCATGGGGCTCGCGACGACACTGCTGCTGACCACCCGGTCGGCCGAGGATTCGTACCAACTGGCCGACGCCCGGGCGCACAACCAGAGTCTGCGGGAGCGGACGGCGGCTCTGCAGCGTGAGGTTGCGGCGGGCAATTCGGCCCCTGTCCTCGCCGAGAAGGCGGCAGAGCGGGGCTGATCCGGCGAAGGATCCCGCGCGCCTGCTCCTCGACACCGACGGCACCGTGCACGTGATCGGCACCCCGAAGCCCGCGGAGGGCAAGCCCGTCGCGCCGCTGGACCGGACTCCCGCGCCGGCTCCCGCAGCACCGGCACCAGCACCGCAGGCTCAGGCATCGCAGCCGTCGGCGCAGGCGGCGCATCCCGCGACTCCGGCGCCCACGACGGCGCCCGCCACACCGCCGTCGGCCAATGACGGTCGAATCCAGGCGCGCGGTGAACAATCGACTCTCGTGACGGTCATCACTCAGCCCCGGCAGGTGCGCGGCAGTGACGTCCCCGGGTGGACGCGCTCCAGCCCCACGTCGGCGCAGACCGGCGTCGCCGCCCCCACGCAGGTCGCGGGCGGAAGGCGTCGCAGCGGCGCGCCGATTCGTTCGGGTTCCGACTCAAGTACGGGCGCGCGACGATGCTCGGTGCCCTCGGCATCGTGGCCCTCCAGCTGTTGTGGGTGCAGGGTATCGACGCGCCGCGCCTCTCGGCGGAGGCGGCCAACCAGCGGGCCACGACCGTCACGCTGCCAGCCGTGCGCGGCGCGATCGTCGACCGCAGCGGGAACAAACTCGCGTACACCCTCGATGCGAAGGCACTCACGTTCCAGCCGGTGCGGGAGCGCAAGAACATGGAGGAACTGCACGCCAAGGACGAGCCGCTCCCGATCCGGAGACCCGGTTGAAGGAGATCGCGCGGGGTATTCACGCGCGACTCGGCGACACCGCGCCCGAGAGCGATCTTCTGAAGAAGCTGCAGAGCAACGAGACCTTCGTCTACCTGGCGCGCAGCGTCGACCCGGCGGTGGCCGCCGAGATTGCCGACGAGTTCCCGGAGGTCGGACTCGAACGGCAAGACATCCGTGAGTATCCCGGTGGTTCCCTCGCTGCGAACATCGTCGGGGCCACGGGGTGGGACGGCCACGGTCTGCTGGGACTCGAGGACTCGATGGACTCGATGCTCGCGGGCAAGGACGGCTCGGAGACGCACGACCGCGGTTCGGACGGCGCGGTGATCCCCGGCAGCCGGCGCGACCTGCAGCCGGCGGTCGACGGGTCCACGGTGGAGCTCACCATCGACTCCGATCTGCAGTACTACGTCCAGCAGCAGGCGCAGCAGGCGAAGGACCTGTCGGGCGCGAAGAACGCATCGGTCGTGGTGCTCGACGCGAAGACCGCGGAAGTGCTCGCGATGACCAACGACGGCACGTTCAACCCGGCGATCGGGGTCGGCAACAATCCGCCGACCGCGCAGATGGGCAACCTGCCGGTGAGCTCACCGTTCGAGCCGGGATCGGTCAACAAGATCATCACTGGCGCCGCCGCGATCGAGTACGGGCTGACCACACCGGAAGAGGTGCTGCAGGTACCGGGCTCGATCCAGATGGCCGGGGTGTCGGTCAAGGACGCGTGGGCGCACGGCGTCGCGCCGTACACCACCACCGGAGTGTTCGGGAAGTCGTCGAATGTCGGGACGCTGATGCTCGCCGAGCGTGTCGGCGAGGAACGGTTCGCCGACATGTTGCACCGGTTCGGCCTCGGCCAGGCCACCGGCGTGGGCCTTCCCGGCGAGAGCGCCGGCAATGTCCCGGAGCTGGAGGACTGGTCCGGCGGCACGTTCGCGAACCTGCCGATCGGGCAGGGCCTGTCGATGACGTTGCTGCAGATGACCGGCATGTACCAGGCGATGGCCAACGACGGTGAACGCATTCCGCCGCGGATCGTCAAGGCGACCGTCGCGCCGGACGGCACGCGGACCGAGACCGAGCGGCCGGAACCGGTGCACGTGGTCAGCGAGCAGACTGCACGCACCGTGCGCGACATGTTCCGAGCGGTCACCCAGAAGGATCCGATGGGTTACCAGCAGGGGACCGGTCCGCAGGCCGCGGTCGAGGGCTACCAGATCACCGGCAAGACCGGCACGGCGCAGCAGGTCGATCCGGTGTGCAAGTGCTACTCGAACTCCAACTACTGGATCACGTTCGCCGGCATCGCTCCGGCCGACGATCCTCGCTACGTCATCGGCATCATGCTCGACGCGCCGGTGCGTGGCGTCGACGGCGGCGGGGGCCAGTCGGCCGCCCCGCTGTTCCACAACATCGCGTCGTGGCTGCTGCAGCGTGAGAGCGTGCCGCTGTCACCGGACCCGGGTCGGCGGTTGGTGTTGCAGGCCGACTGACCACAAGCTGGGGTGACTATTCCCACGCGAGCGCGCGAGCTGTACGTGCTGGCTCGTCCGTAGGGCGTCACCGCCGGTAATCTGACACGTCGATCTGCGTCGAACGTATCGGCGACGATCGCGCGACAACCACCGAACAGCCGTCCCGTACGTATCGACTGACCCGAGAGGACATATCGCCTGTGCTTCCGAGTCCGCAGCCTTCCACACCGGACACGGCGCCGGGGAGCGGTCTTCGCCCCACGAACCCGCCACTGACCGATCTCGCGGAGCTCGCGGCGAGGGTCGGCGCCCGGATCGAATGGGTGCCGTCGGTCCCGGTGCGCGAAGGTGAACCGGCGACCGTCACCGGTGTCGAACTGCGCGCACAGGCGGTGCGGCCGGGCGACCTGTTCGCGGCGTTGCCCGGGCGCACACGCACGGTGCCGAGTTCGTCTCGACCGCGCTCGACGCCGGCGCGGCGGCCGTGTTCACCGACGACGCCGGGCTCGCCTCGATCACCGCTCGTCTCGGTTCCGTGGACTCGGTCGTGCCGGTCCCGGTCATGGTGCATCCCGATCCGCGCCGCGTGCTCGGGGAGATCTCGGCCACCATCTACGGGCGCCCGTCCGAGCAGATGCAGGTGATCGGTATCACCGGCACGTCGGGCAAGACGACGACGTCCTATCTGGTCGAGGCCGGGCTCGCCGCCGCCGGACGGAGCATCGGTTTGGTCGGCACCATCGAGACCCGCGTCGAGGGCCACCGCGTCCCGAGTGCGCTCGACCACCCCGGAGGCCCCGCAGCTGCACGCGTTGTTCGCGGCGATGCTCGAGCGGGGCGTCGACACCGTCGTCATGGAGGTGTCGAGCCACGCGCTGGCGCTCGGACGCGTCGATGGGTGCGTTTCTCGATCGGTGCGTTCACGAACCTGTCCCAGGATCACCTGGACTTCCACAAGGATTTCGACGACTACTTCGGCGCCAAGAGCCGGCTGTTCGCGGCCGATTCGACGGTGCGCGCCGAGCGTGCGGTGATCTGCGTCGACGACGAGTGGGGCGTCCGCATGGCCGAGATCGCGCGCGGCGCCCACCCGGACCGGCCCGACGCGGTCGCGACGGTGTCGACGCGCGCCACCGGCGACTGGACGGCCGGACCGCCCGAGGTCGAGCCGTCGGGCAGCCAGGTCTTCACCCTCACCGGACCGAGCGGTGCGTCGCGCCAGGTGTCGCTGCGCCTGCCGGGCGACTACAACGTCGCCAACGCGGCACTCGCCGTGGCGGTGTGCGTGGCCGCCGGCGCGGACGCGGATGCGGTGCTGGACGGGATCGCCCGGGTGGATGTGCCGGGCGGGTGCAGCGCGTCGAGCGCGGGCAGGACTTCCTCGCCGTCGTCGACTACGCGCACAAGCCGGCCGCGCTCGAAGCGGTCATCGCGACGCTGCGCGGTCAGACGGAGGGCCGGATCGCGGTCGTCGTCGGCGCCGGCGGGGACCGCGACAGCGGCAAGCGGGCGCTGATGGGGGAGGCCGGTGCCCGCGGCGCCGACCTGCTGGTCATCACCGACGACAATCCACGCACCGAGGACCGGCCACGATCCGGCCGCACTGGTGCAGGGCGCACTGGCCGTCCCCGCCACCGAGCGCGGCGAGATCCGCGAGGTCGGCGATCGGGGCGAGGCGATCGCCGCCGCGGTCGGTTGGGTGCGTCCGGGCGATGTGGTCCTGGTGGCCGGGAAGGGCCACGAGGCCGGCCAGGAGATCCACGGGGTGAAGTACCCATTCGACGACCGCGAGGTTCTGGGAGAGGCGATCGATCGGATCGTTTCCGGAGAAGGCCCCGCACACGGAGGAAACGCATGATCCCGATGACGCTCGCCCAGATCGCACAGGCGGTCGGCGGGACGCTTCACGACGTCGACGATCCGTCGGCCACCGTCTCGGGAACGGTGGAGTTCGATTCCCGCAAGGTCACCCCGGGTGGACTGTTCCTGGCGTTGCCGGGCGCGCGGGTAGACGGACACGACCATGCGGCCGCTGCGGTCGCTGCCGGTGCGGTCGCGGTGCTCGCGGCCCGTCCCGTCGGTGTCCCGGCGATCGTGGTCGAACCGCTCGGCCCGTCGGCAGCGCGGCGCTGGCCCTCGAACACGACCGTGACGGTTCCGGGGCGGCGGTGCTCGAGGCGCTCGCCAGGCTGGCCCGCGCGAGCGTCGACCGGCTCACGGCGGAGTCGGGGCTGACCGTTGTGGGTGTGACCGGCTCGTCGGGCAAGACGTCCACGAAGGACCTGCTCGCGGCCGTGCTGGCTCCGCTCGGTGCCGTCGTCGCGCCTCCCGGATCTTTCAACAACGAGCTCGGTCATCCGTGGACCGCGTTGCGCGCCGACGCCGACACCCGGTTCCTGGTGCTGGAGATGTCGGCCCGCGGGCGCGGGCACATCGCCGCCCTCGCGAAGACCGCGCCGCCGCGTATCGGTGTGGTGCTCAACGTCGGCACCGCGCACCTCGGTGAGTTCGGGTCGCGTGAGGCGATCGCCGAGACCAAGGGCGAGCTGCCCGCGTCGCTGCCGTCGGCCGCCGACGGTGGTGTCGCTGTACTGAACGCCGACGACCCGCTGGTTGTCGCGATGGCGAAGCGCACCAAGGCCCGTGTCGTGCTGGTCGGGCTGTCCGGCAATGCCGACGTCCGTGCGAGCGACGTCCAGCTCGACGACCAGGCCCGCGCCAGCTTCACGCTGACGTGCTCGGCCGGCAGCGTCCCGATCACCCTCGCGGTGCACGGTGAGCACCACATCGGCAACGCGCTCGCGGCCGCCGCCGTCGCACTCGAGTGCGGCGCGACGCTCGAGCAGATCGCCGCGGCGCTCGGCGGTGCGGCACCGGTGTCGGCCCGCCGGATGGAGGTGGCCGACCGGGCCGACGGCGTCACCGTCGTCAACGACTCGTACAACGCCAACCCCGACTCGATGCGCGCCGCGATCAAGGCGCTGGTGTCCATGGCGAAGTCCGGGCGTGGTCCGGCACGCCGGACGTGGGCGGTCCTCGGTGAAATGGCCGAACTCGGGCCAGAATCAGTCGTCGAGCACGACGCGATCGGACGGTTCGCGGTGCGCTTGGACGTGACCAAGCTGATCCTCGTCGGACCGGGCCGTCCTGTGCGCGCGATGTACCAGGGAGCGGTGATGGAAGGTTCGTGGGGTGACGAGGCGGTCCATGTTCCCGACGGTGCGAGCGCGATCGCTCTGCTGGAGGGGAACTGCAGGCCGGTGACCTCGTGCTGGTGAAGGCCTCGCAGTCGATCGGCTTGTGGGAGGTCGCGGACGCTGTGCTCGCCGCGCCGGTGACTGATTCGGAGGCGTCGCAGTGAGGCAGATTCTCTTCGCGGCGGGCATCGCGCTCGCCGTCTCGATCCTGCTGACGCCCGTCCTGATCAAGATCTTCTCGCGGCAGGGCTTCGGGCAGGAGATCCGCGTCGAGGGTCCGGCGAGCCACCAGGCCAAGCGGGGCACCCGACGATGGGCGGTGTCGCGATCCTCGCCGGTCTGTGGGCCGGCTACTGGGGCTCGCACCTCATCGGCATCGGCTACGACGCGGAGGGGCCGACGGCGTCGGGTCTGCTGGTGCTGGGCCTGACGACCGCGCTCGGTGGCGTCGGCTTCCTCGACGACTTCATCAAGATCCGCAAGCAGCGGAATCTCGGCCTGAACAAGACGGCCAAGCTGGTCGGCCAGCTCGTGGCCGCGGTCCTGTTCGGCATCCTGGCGCTGCAGTTCCGCGGCGGCAGCGGCCTCACGCCGGGCAGCGTGCACCTGTCGTACGTGCGCGACATCGCGACGGTGAGCATGGGCTCGATCGTGTTCATCCTGTTCTGCTACCTGCTGGTCAGCGCATGGTCGAACGCTGTGAACCTCACCGACGGTCTCGACGGCCTGGCGGCCGGCTCGATGAGCCTGGTGCTCGGCGCGTACGTGATCATCACCTTCTGGCAGTACCGCAACGCCTGCACGTTGGGTCCGGGCAGCCTCGGCCCGGCCAAGGGCTGCTACGACGTGCGCGATCCGCTGGATCTGGCGCTGCTGTGCGCGGCCGGCGCCGCGGCCTGCATCGGCTTCCTGTGGTGGAACGCGGCTCCGGCGAAGATCTTCATGGGCGACACCGGTTCGCTGGCGCTCGGCGGCATGCTCGCGGGTCTGTCCATCACCACCCGCACCGAGCTGCTGATGGTCGTCATCGGCGCGCTGTTCGTCGCCGAGGCCGCTTCGGTGGTCATCCAGGTGGCGGTGTTCCGGTCCAGCCGGCGACGCGTGTTCCGGATGGCGCCGTTCCATCACCACTTCGAGCTGGGCGGCTGGGCCGAGACCCAGGTGATCATCAGATTCTGGTTGCTGGGCGCCATCGCGTCGGCGATCGGTCTGGCCCTGTTCTACAGCGAGTACCTCGCGGCGATCGGGGACTGACGCATGCAGTTCGAGCAGACGTACCTCGACGAGGCGGGCCTGGGCCGGCTGCGGGACGCGGACGTCCTGGTGACCGGCGCCGGATCTCGGGCCGCGCGGTCATCGCGCCGCTGCTCGATCTCGGTGCCAGGGTGACGGTCACCGACGCCAACGACGACGCCCTCGCGCGGTGCGCCGAGCTGGGTGCGGCGACGGTCCGGATCGACGAGCTGGTGGCGGACCCGCAGCGGGTGGCCGAATTCGCGCTGGTCGTCACGAGTCCGGGCTTCCGGCCCGACGCGCCGGTCCTGTCGGCCGCAGCGGACGCGGGCGTCCCGGTGTGGGGCGACATCGAGTTCTCGTGGCGGGTCGACCAGGCCCGGATGTACGGGCCGCCGCGGCGCTGGCTGGTCGTGACCGGCACCAACGGCAAGACCACCACGACGTCGATGGTGCACTCGATCCTCGAGGCTGCCGGGATGCCGTCGGCGGCGTGCGGGAACATCGGGTTGCCGGTGCTCGACGCGCTGCGGGCGCAGGAGCCCCGCGCGGACGTGCTCGCGGTCGAGCTGTCGTCGTTCCAGCTGCACTGGGCGCCGTCGGTGCGCCCGACGCCGGTGTGGTGCTGAACATCGCCGAGGACCATCTGGACTGGCACGGCGGCATGCCGGGCTACATCGATGCCAAGGCGCAGGCGCTGACCGGTGACGTCGCGGTCGTCGGCCTCGACGACGAGATCGCCGCCGGACTGGCGTCGCGCCCGCGGGATGGGCACACCGTCGGCTTCCGGCTCGGCGCCCCCGACACCGGGGAGCTGGGTGTGCGCGGCGGAATGCTCGTCGATCGGGCGTTCGCGGATTCCGTCCCGCTGGTCGCGGCCGACGAGATCAGTCCCGCCGGGCCGGCCGGCCTGTGCGACGCGCTCGCGGCGGCAGCGTTGGCCCGCGCGATCGGCGTCTCACCGGCGGCGGTCGAGGCGGGCCTCCGGGCTCACCGGGTGGGCCCGCATCGCGCGCAGCTGGTGCGCACCGTCGGGGACGTCGCCTTCGTCGACGATTCGAAGGCGACCAATCCGCACGCGGCACGCTCGTCGATCATCGCGCACGAGTCCGTCGTGTGGATCGCCGGCGGCCTGCTCGAGGGTGCACGGATCGACGACCTCGTCGAAGAGGTCGCGGGCCGACTGGCCGGCGCCGTCCTGATCGGGCGCGACGCGGACCAGATCGCGGACGCGCTCGCGCGACACGCCCCCGACGTCCCGGTCGTGCACGTCCGGTCGGGAGACGATGCATCCATGGGTGCTGGGAACCCCGACGCGGTGGCGCTCGACCTTTCGGGCGCCGACGCCGACACCGTGATGGCGGAGGCCGTGCGTGCCGCCGCGGCGCTGGCGGCACCGGGCGACGTCGTCCTGCTCGCACCCGCGGCCGCGTCGCTCGACATGTTCGACTCGTACGGTCACCGGGGCCGCAGCTTCGCCTCGGCGGCCACCGGCCTGTCGGAACAGGAGATCGGGCCGTCACGTTCTGCGGGGGAGCCCGGATCCCACTGATGAGAGACGAGACCGAGCGCCGCACCGAGAAGGCCGACCGTGGGCCTCGGACCGGATCGGTGCGTGGCTGGCCCGTCCGCTGACGTCGTTCCATCTGGTCGTCACCATCGCGATCCTGCTGACGGTGCTGGGCCTGGTGATGGTGCTGTCGTCGTCGAGCGTCGAGTCGGTCGCGCAGGACGGCTCGGCGTACGGAAAGTTCATCTCCAGCTGATCTTCGCGACGATCGGCTTCGTCATCTTCTACATCGCGTTGTTGATCCCGGTCCGGTTGCTGCGCAAATGGTCGCTGCCCGCGTTCGGTGCCACGATCGCGATGCTGGTGCTCGTCTTGATCCCCGGCATCGGTACGAAATCGCAGGGCACCCGGGGCTGGTTCGTGATCGGTCCGATCTCGCTGCAGCCGTCCGAGCTCGCCAAGATCGCGTTCGCGGTGTGGGGTGCGCATCTGCTCGCGACGCGCCGACGCGACAATCCGTCGCTCAAGGAGATGCTGATCCCGCTGGTGCCGGCGGCGATGCTGGTGTTCCTGTTGATCGTGCTGCAGCCCGACCTCGGCACGACGATCTCGCTGGCGATCATCCTGCTGGCGCTGCTGTGGTTCGCGGGCCTGCCGATCAAGATCTTCTCGTCTGTGCTCGGCGCGGGCGTGCTCGGGGCGGTCACCCTCGCCCTGACGGCGGGCTACCGGTCCGCGCGTGTCCAGGCGTTCTTCAATCCGGGCGACGACCCGCAGGGCATGGGCTACCAGGCGCGGCAGGCCAAGTACGCGCTCGCGGACGGTGGAGCTCTTCGGTGAGGGGCTGGGCCAGAGCCGCGCCAAGTGGAGCTATCTGCCCAACGCCCACAACGACTTCATCTTCGCGATCATCGGCGAGGAACTCGGATTCATCGGCGCGGGCGCGGTGATCGGATTGTTCGGGCTGTTCGTGTACACGGGACTGCGGATCGCGCGGCGATCGGCGGATCCGTTCCTGCAGTTGCTCGCCGCGACCGCGACGGCTTGGATCACCGGTCAGGCCTTCATCAACATCGGTTACGTCGTCGGCGTCCTGCCGGTGACGGGACTTCAGCTGCCGCTCGTCTCTGCGGGCGGTACGTCGACCGCCACGACGCTGCTCATGTTCGGTCTCGTCGCGAATGCGGCCCGGCACGAACCGGAGGCGGTCGCGGCGTTGCACAGCGGCCAGGACGGACGCGTGTCGCGGCTGCTGAGGCTGCCGAAGCCGGCGCCGTACGTTCCGCCGCGGCCGCGGGGTGCGGCCGTCGTGCGCCGGGCGGAGAACAAGCGAGTGCAGCCGGCCCGTGCCGAACGGGCGTCGCGGCCGCAAGCACGGGCCGTGCGCCACGACGACCCCCGACGGCGCCAGCCGGACGGAGGACGCAAGCGGGTGGACGACAATCGAGGACATCGGGGATACGCCCCGGTTTCGGAACGTGGGCGGGCGGCGCGATCGCGTGACGCCCGGTCGGGAGAGCGAGGAATGCTCAGGTGAACGGCGACAACCGCGAAAAGGCCGCACTGTCGGTGGTGGTGGCCGGTGGCGGCACCGCAGGCCACATCGAACCAGCGATGGCGGTAGCGGATGCGATCCGTGTCCTCGATCCGTCGGCGGTGGTGACGGCACTCGGAACCGAGCGTCGGCCTCGAGACGAAGCTGGTGCCGGAGCGCGGCTATCCGCTCGAGCTGATTCCGCCCGTGCCGCTGCCGCGCAAGCCGACGATGGACCTGCTCCGGCTGCCCGGGCGGATCCGGCGCTCGGTCGCCGCCACCCGTGAGGTCCTCGATCGAACGAATGCGGACGTGATCGTCGGCTTCGGCGGCTACGTGGCGCTACCGGCCTACCTCGCGGCGGGTTCGGGTCTGTTCGGTCGGCGCCGGAAGGTCCCGATCGTCATCCACGAGGCGAACGCCAGCGCCGGCATCGCCAACAAGATCGGTGCCCGGCGCGCCCGGCGGGTGCTGGCCGCGGTCGCCGGGTCGGGCGTCGCCGCGCGGGGCAACAAGGATGCGGAGATCATCGGTATCCCGGTCCGGTCGTCGATCACCGGTCTCGATCGCGCCTCGCTGCGGGCGAAGGCCCGCGAGCACTTCGGGCTGCCCGCGGAGGGCCCGGTCCTGCTGGTCTTCGGAGGCTCCCAGGGTGCCCGCTCGCTCAACGAGGCCGTCGTGGGAGCGGCGCCGAAATTGGCCGCGGCGGGATCTCCGTCCTGCACGCGTACGGACCCAAGAACTCGGTGGACGTCGCATCCGATTCGGCCGCGCCATACGTCGCGGTGCCGTACCTGACGCGGATGGACCTCGCCTACTCGGCCGCCGACGCGGTGATCTGCCGCTCCGGCGCGATGACGGTCGCCGAGGTGTCGGCCGTCGGGCTGCCCGCGGTCTACGTGCCGTTGCCACACGGAAACGGCGAACAGGAACTCAACGCGCGGCCGGTCGTGGCCGCGGGTGGTGGGATGATCGTCGCGGACGCGGACCTGACGCCGCAGTACGTGTCCGACACCGTCGTGCCGCTGCTCGGTGATCGAGCGCGGCTCGACGAGATGGGTCGGGGCGCAGCCGGTGCGGGCCACCGCGGCGCGGCCGCCGCGGTCGCGCAGATCGTTGTAGACGTAGCAAGGGGAAATCGATGAGCGAGCAGTTGCCCGCAGGTCTCGAGCGGGTGCGCATGGTCGGCATCGGCGGCGCCGGGATGTCCGGCATCGCCCGGATCCTCCTGGCGCGTGGCGGGCAGGTGTCGGGATCGGACGCGAAGGAGAGTCGCGGCGTCCTCGCGTTGCGGGCCCGTGGCGCAGTGGTCCGGATCGGGCATGACGCCAGCGCGCTCGACCTGCTGCCGGGCGGCCCGACGGCGGTGGTGACGACCCGCGCCGCGATCCCGAAGGACAATCCCGAGCTCGTCGAGGCGCGGCGCGCGGCGTCCCGTGATCCTGCGGCCCGCGGTCCTGGCGTCGCTGATGCGCGGACACCGGACGCTGCTGGTGTCGGGCACGCACGGCAAGACGTCGACGACGTCGATGCTCGTGGTTGCATTGCAGCACTGCGGATTCGATCCGTCCTTCGCGGTCGGCGGGGAGCTGAACGAGGCGGGAACCAACGCCCACCACGGCTCGGGCGAGGTCTTCGTCGCCGAGGCCGACGAGAGCGACGGATCGCTGCTCCAGTACGACCCGGACGTCGTGGTGGTCACCAACATCGAGGCGGACCACCTCGACTACTTCGGCGGCAGCGAGGCGTACGTCCAGGTGTTCGACGACTTCGTCGCACGCATCGCGCCCGGTGGGCTCCTCGTCGCGTGCCTCGACGACCCGGGTTCGGCGGCGCTCGCGCGTCGGACGGTCGAGTCCGGGAGCGGCGACGTCCGCGTGCTCGGTTACGGAACCTCCGAGGCCGTCGCGGCGGCGCAGGGGATTTCGGTCGGCGCGGAACTGGTGTCGTGGACGGCGCGGGACGTCGGGGGAGTGGCCGTCATCCGGCTGGCCGGCGAGTCCGAGCCGCGGACGCTCCGACTGGGGGTGCCCGGAAAGCACATGGCGCTCAACGCCCTCGCCGCGTTGCTGGCCGCGTTGGATTCCGGCGCGCAGGTCGACGAGCTGCTCGAGGGACTCGCGGGTTTCGGCGGTGTGCATCGTCGGTTCCAGCTCACCGGCCGGGAGCGCGGCGTGCGGGTGTTCGACGACTACGCCCACCACCCGACGGAGGTCCGTGCGGTCCTGGGCGCCGCGCGCGAGCTCGTCGCCGAGGACCCGCAGCAGGGCCGTGTCGTCGTGGTCTTCCAGCCGCACCTGTATTCGCGGACGGTGACGTTTGCGCAGGAGTTCGGTGAGGCACTCGATCTCGCCGACGAAGTGGTCGTGCTCGACGTGTACGGCGCCCGCGAGGAACCGATCCCGGGTGTCAGCGGCGCGCTGGTCGCGCAGGGCATGACGAAACCCGTTCACTATCAGCCCGATCGGTCCCAGGTGCCACGTCAGGTCGCGGGCATCGCCGAACCCGGCGACGTCGTGATCACGATGGGCGCGGGTGACGTCACGATGCTCGGCGGGCAGATCCTCGACGCGCTGCGCGCGCGCCCCAATCACGTTCGCCGTTCGGGGGCGGCGGGATCCGGTTCGGGGTCGCAGTGACGGCCGGCGGTCGGGGTCGATCGCGCGGCGGACGTCCGGACGCACGCCGTGAGCGGCGCGGCGGCACCCGGACGAGTACCCGCGAGCGCTCCGCGCCGACGGAGCGCGCGAGCGGTGACGGCCGGCCCGGTCGGGGTTCGGCCGATCGCGAACGAGCCCGTTCGTTGCGTCGCAAGGTCTTCCTGATCGTCGCCGCGTGCGCGACGGTCCTCGTCGCGCTGTTCGCGACACTGTGGTTCAGTCCGTTGATGTCGGTCCGGCAGATCGAGTTCGTGGGTGACGGGGTGGTCACCGAGGAGGAAGCGCTGGCGGCCCTCGACATCGCCGAGGGCACGCCGCTGCTGCGGGTCGACACCGGGGCGGCCGCACAGCGGGTCGCCGAGATCCGGCGCGTAGCCGAGGCTCGCGTGCAGCGACAGTATCCGTCGACGGTGAAGCTCGCGGTGGTCGAGCGGATTCCCGTGGTGTTCTTCGATTCCCCGGACGGGCAGCATCTGATGGACGCCACCGGTGTCGACTACGCCATCGAGCCGCCGCCGTTCGGTGTGCCGAGGCTGGTCACCCCCACCCGAGCCACGACGACCACGCGACGCGGGCGGCGTTGCAGGTGCTCGAGGCGCTTCCGGAATCGATTCGAGTGCAGGTGTCCGAGGTTGCGGCACCGACGATTTCGAGTGTTTCGGTTACGCTTGTGGACGGCCGTGTCGTGGTGTGGGGCGGCGTCGACGGTTCCGCGAGGAAGTCGGCGGTCGTCTCCGTGCTGCTGACACAGCCCGGCCGGATATTCGATGTGTCGAGTCCCGAGTTGCCCACAGTAAAGTGATGGGCGACGCGAAGGCTCGCACCGAAAACCGGTTCGGGGCTTCGTGCCCGCAAAAACTTGGCGCGTGTCGGCGCGCCTGCTGGCGGAACGCTCTGGCACTGCATAGCGTTTCGCACCAATGGACTACTTGACATAACCTTGACCCTGTGGTTGAGGTTGAGGGTTTTCCGACACTGACCCAGAACGAGCGCGAAACCCACTCACGGAAGGCGAGAGCCCATGACGCCCCCGCACAACTACCTCGCCGTCATCAAGGTCGTCGGTATCGGCGGCGGCGGCGTCAACGCGGTCAACCGCATGATCGAGCAGGGACTCAAGGGAGTCGAGTTCATCGCGGTCAACACCGACGCGCAGGCGCTGCTGATGTCCGACGCCGACGTCAAGCTCGACGTCGGACGTGAACTCACCCGTGGTCTGGGCGCCGGCGCCGACCCCGAGGTGGGTCGCAAGGCCGCCGAGGACCACAAGGACGAGATCGAAGAGGTCCTCAAGGGTGCCGACATGGTCTTCGTCACCGCCGGCGAGGGCGGCGGCACGGGAACCGGCGGTGCGCCGGTCGTCGCGAGCATCGCCCGCAAGCTCGGTGCCCTCACCATCGGTGTCGTCACCCGCCCGTTCTCCTTCGAGGGCAAGCGTCGCGGCACCCAGGCCGAGTCGGGCATCGCCGCGCTGCGCGAGTCCTGCGACACCCTGATCGTGATCCCCAACGACCGCCTGCTCCAGCTCGGTGACGCGGCCGTCAGCCTGATGGACGCGTTCCGCAGCGCCGACGAGGTGCTCCTCAACGGTGTCCAGGGCATCACCGACCTGATCACCACGCCGGGTCTGATCAACGTCGACTTCGCGGACGTCAAGAGCGTCATGTCCGGCGCGGGCAGCGCCCTGATGGGCATAGGGTCCGCGCGGGGCGAGGGCAGGTCGATCAAGGCCGCCGAGACGGCGATCAACTCGCCGCTGCTCGAGGCGTCTATGGAGGGCGCCCGCGGGGTGCTGCTGTCGATCGCCGGTGGATCGGATCTGGGTCTGTTCGAGATCAACGAGGCGGCGTCGCTGGTCCAGGAGGCCGCGCACATCGACGCCAACATCATCTTCGGAACCGTCATCGACGACTCGCTCGGCGACGAGGTGCGTGTGACGGTCATCGCGGCCGGCTTCGACGGCGGTGCGCCGGTCAAGCGTCCGCTCGAGGTCCAGTCCGCGATCGGCCGCGGCAACATCGGTGCCGGGCGCGCCGGTGAGGTCGGACAGTCCGAGCGTCCTGCGGCGCCCGCCGCGGCAGCTCCCGCAGAGCCGGCGCCGGCCGCCCCCGCGGCTCCTCGTGAGCCGGTCGGAGCGCCCACCGGGTCGAGCCTGCCGCCGCTGGGGAGCCCTGCGCCCCGCGTCGTGCCGGTCAGCAACGAGGAAGGCGAAGACGACGACGTCGACGTTCCTTCCTTCATGCGCCGTTGAGCGGGGTCTCCGTGACGGGTGTCCGGGTCCGGCGGGTCGTCACGACCCGTGCGGGTGGTGTGTCCGCGGCGCCGTACGAGTCGTTCAACCTCGGTGATCACGTCGGTGACGATCCGGCGGCCGTCGAGGCCAACCGTCGTCGTCTCGCCGACGGGATCGGGCTCCCGTTCGAGCGGCTGGTCTGGATGGAGCAGATCCACAGCCGCAACGTGACGGTGGTCGACGGTCCGGTCGACGGACCGGTGCCGGCGACGGACGCTCTGGTGACCAAGGAACCCGGTCTCGCGCTCGTGACGTTGAGCGCCGACTGCGTTCCGATCCTGCTCTCCGACGACGAGGCGGGCGTGATCGCGGCGGTGCACGCCGGCCGGATCGGCGCCCGGATCGGCATCGTGCCCAAGGTGATCGGCGCGATGATCGAGCAGGGTGCCCGGCCCGAGCGGATCGGCGCCTTCCTGGGTCCGGCCGCGAGTGGCCGCCAGTACGAGGTGCCGGCTGCGATGCAGGCCGACGTCGAGAAGTTCCTGCCCGGCAGCGCGACGCGCACCGCCAAGGGCACGCCCGGACTGGATCTGCGTGCGGGACTGCGTCGGCAGTTGCTCGCGGCGGGGATCTCCAGCGTGGCGGAGGATCCGCGGTGCACGATCGAGGACCCGATGCTGTTCAGTCACCGTCGAGGAGCCCCCACCGGCCGGTTGGCCGCCGTGATCTGGATGGATCCGTCCGGAGACGAGTGACGGGATCGACGTGGACGATGGGCACCGATGAGTAGGCACGAAGAAATCGCGTCGGCGCTGACGGAGGTGCGCGCCAGGCTCGAGGCCGCCTGCCTCGATGCTGGCCGCAACCCGGCGGACGTGATGCTGCTGCCGGTGACGAAGTTCTTCCCGGCATCGGATGTTCGGATCCTCTACGACCTCGGTTGCCGGGAGTTCGGCGAGTCGCGCGAGCCCGAGGCCGGCGACAAGATCGCCGAGTTCGGGTCGGCGCCGGAGGTGGTGGATCCGGTTCGCTGGCACATGATCGGTCGGCTCCAGCGGAACAAGGCCCGCTCGGTCGCGCGGTGGGCCGACACGGTCCATTCGCTCGACAGTGCCCGACTGGCCGACTCACTCGACACCGCGGTGGGCGCCGCGCGGGACGAGGGCGCGCGCTCGGGCCCGCTCCGCGCCCTGATCCAGGTGAGCCTGGATGCCGATCCGACCCGCGGGGGTGTTCCGGTAACGGAGTTGGCCCCTCTCGCCGATCACATGGCGGGTTCGTCGAATCTGGCCCTCGGTGGCCTGATGGCGGTGCCGCCGCTCGGGTCCGATCCGGACGAGGCGTTCGAACGTCTCCAGGCCGTGCACGCCGACCTGCTGGCTTCCCATCCGGAGGCAACCGAGTTGTCGGCCGGAATGACGGGTGACCTGGCGGCGGCGGTCCGGCACGGGTCGACGTGTGTGCGTGTCGGAACTGCGATCCTCGGCCACCGCCCGATAGTCTCGAAATAATCACCAGTCACACCATGAACACCAGCCACACAAAGATCGTCAGTCCATCCGCCAAGATCTCTGCGGTCGACCGCAGGTTTCATCAGTACCCGTCCGCCGCGCCCAGGAAGGTCGATCAATGAGCACTCTGCACAAGTTCAAGGCTTACTTCGGCATGGTTCCCCTCGAAGACTTCGAGGATGATTACATCGACGAGCCCGGGCCGGCTCGTCGGGAGTACGCCGAGCCCGGATACCCGTCGAGCCGTCGTGACGAGGTCGAGGACGACTTCGACCGCTACGAGCCGGCGCCGCGCCACTCCGCGCGGGTCGAGCCGCTGCCGGCGCGCCCGTCCCGACCGGCGCCGAGTGCGGGAGCGCGCGGCGCGACCCGGGGTGCACTGGCCGTCGACCCCCGGATGGACCGGCTCGAGGGCCGTCGTTCGGTGGTGGAGGAGGGCGGTCCGCTGTCGAAGATCACGACGCTGCGCCCGCGCGACTACGGCGAGGCCCGCACCATCGGCGAGCGGTTCCGTGACGGCACGCCGGTGATCATGGATCTCGTCGAGATGAGCAACGCCGACGCCAAGCGTCTCGTGGACTTCGCGGCCGGACTCGCGTTCGCGCTCCGCGGCTCCTTCGACAAGGTTGCGACCAAGGTGTTCCTGCTCTCGCCGGCCGACATCGACGTGTCCGCGGAGGAGCGTCGTCGCATCGCCGAGACCGGCTTCTACAACCAGAAGTAACCGTTGCGGCCGAGAATCGTGTCACACCTCACCTGTGATGTGACGCGTGCCTCGGCTCGTCGAATGGTTTTGATCGACCGGTTGTCGTCAGGCAGAGTGAAGGTGTGGCCGTGTTCTCGGTGATCTACGTGATCCTGTTCATCTTCTGGTTGTTGCTCATCGGACGGATCATCGTCGAGTTCATCCGGGTATTTGCAAGGGACTGGCACCCGACGGGATTCGTCGTGGTCGTGCTGGAGGTGATCTTCACGGTCACCGACCCGCCGGTGAAGCTTCTTCGTCGGCTCATCCCGCCGATCTCGCTCGGCGGGGTCCGGCTCGATTTGTCGATCATGGTGCTGCTTTTCCTGCTGTTCATCCTCATGCAGGTCGTGTCGGGACTGGCGTCACCTACGGGTTTGGTGTGACAGAATGACCCGCAGTTACAGTGTGACGAGTAACGAAATGGTTAACGAGTACGCGCAACGCGCTAGAACTGAATGCGTGCTAGACCGCCAAATGATGTGTGAAGGGATCCTTCCATGCCGCTGACTCCAGCTGATGTGCACAACGTCGCGTTCAGCAAGCCGCCGATCGGAAAGCGTGGCTACAACGAGGATGAGGTCGATGCCTTCCTCGATCTCGTCGAGCAGGAGCTGACGCGACTGATCGAGGAGAACGCAGATCTCCGTCAGCGCGTCGGCGAGCTCGATCAGGAGCTTGCCGAGGCCAAGAAGGCTCCGCGTCCCGTCGCCGCCGCGGCGCCGCCGGCACCCGCTCCCAAGCCGGAGCCGGTTCGTGTCGTCGAGCAGCCCAAGCCGGAACCGGTGCCCGCCGCGGCGCCGCGTCCGTCGGAGGACGCCAACATGCAGGCTGCCAAGGTCCTGGGTCTCGCCCAGGAGATGGCGGACCGCCTGACCGGCGACGCCAAGGTCGAGGCGGAGCAGCTGCTCAGCGATGCCCGCACCAACTCGGAGCGTCTGGTCACCGACGCCCGCACCAAGTCGGAGACGATGGTGTCGGACGCCAAGCAGAAGTCCGATTCGCTGCTCTCGGATGCGCAGACCCGCTCGGAGAGCCAGCTGCGCCAGGCCAAGGAGAAGGCCGACGCGCTGCAGGCGGACGCCGAGAAGAAGCACACCGAGATCATGGCGACGATCAACCAGCAGCGCTCCGTCCTGGAGGGCCGCATCGAGCAGCTGAAGACGTTCGAGCGCGAGTACCGTGTGCGGCTCAAGTCGTACCTGGAGTCGCAGCTCGAGGAGTTGGAGCAGCGCGGCTCGGCGGTGCCGGTCGACGGTGGCCAGGACGCCTTCGGGCAGTCCGGCTCGCAGTCGGGCTTCGGCCAGTTCGCCAAGGGAAACAACTGACCGAGCCGACGCCGGCCGGCTCTCGAGCAGAGGGTGAATCGTGCTGGTCATGACGCTGGTCCTCGCGGCAGTGGGGTTTGCACTGCTGGTGGCCGCCCTGATGACGGGTTCCGTGGTCTGGGCGTGGGGATGCATCGCGATCTGTGTCGCGGGCGCCGTCCTCCTGCTCGTCAGTGCGTTGGCGAGCAGGAAGGCGGCACCTGCCGCGGATTCGACCGGTGCGGCACCGGAGCGGGAGACCGGGAATCGGTCGTTCGGCAACGGCCACGACGTCGAGTCGGATCCGGGCGATTCCGGGTGGAACTCGACTCAGGGCTAGACTGAAACGCACACATGGTGTCGATCCGGCCATCACCGGGGAGCCTTCGGAAGAACGGTCGACGATGCGTGTCGCAACGCGCGATGGGCATCCGACTCACTAGACCCGAACGGGTGGGCCCGTCACAGCCTTGATCGAGTGGCTCGTCTCGCGTACGCGACGTCGGGCAAGCGGGGTGGTACCGCGGCTGCGGCGCACAGTGCGTCGTCGTCGTCCCCGTGCCGGTAGATGGGCACGAGGAGCCACGCGGTGACAAGTAACGAATCCACCTCTCCCCAGATGAACGACGGGTACCCCCGCGTCGATCTCGTCGGCGGCCGCGCCACCGGCGCCGTCTCCTTCCCGGACCTCGAGCAGAAGGTGCTCGCGGCGTGGGAGGCGGACGACACCTTCCGCGCCAGCATCGCGAACCGCGAGGGAGCCGAGGACTTCGTCTTCTACGACGGCCCGCCGTTCGCGAACGGCCTGCCGCACTACGGCCATCTACTCACCGGCTACGTCAAGGACCTGGTGCCGCGCTACCAGACGATGCGCGGCAAGAAGGTCGACCGCCGGTTCGGCTGGGACTGCCACGGCCTGCCGGCCGAGCTCGAGGCCGAGAAGCAGCTCGGCATCAAGGACAAGTCGCAGATCGACGCGATGGGCCTCGCGGAGTTCAACGCCTACTGCAAGCAGTCGGTCCTGCGCTACACCGACGAGTGGCGCGACGACGCGACCCGTCAGGCCCGCTGGGTCGACTTCGACAACGACTACAAGACGCTGGATCTGGACTTCATGGAGTCCGTGATGTGGGCGTTCAAGGAGCTCCACGACAAGGGCCTGATCTACCAGGGCTTCCGGGTGCTGCCGTACAGCTGGTACGAGCAGACGCCGCTGTCGAACCAGGAGACCCGCCTCGACGACGCCTACAAGATGCGCCAGGATCCGGCCGTCACGGTCGACATGGTCCTGGCTGTGCCTTCGGGTCACTCCGCAGGCTCCGCTCCCGACGCCCGGATCGCTGCCCTCGACGGCGCCAACGCGCTGATCTGGACGACGACGCCGTGGACGCTGCCGTCCAACCTCGCGATCGCGGTCCATCCGGACGTCGACTACGTGCAGGTCCTCGGCGCGGACGGGAAGCGCTACGTGCTCGCGGCCGCGCGGGTCGGACACTACGCGCGCGAACTCGGCGAGGCGCCCGAGGTTCTCGGCGAGTACAAGGGCACCGACCTGGTGGGTCTGTCGTACCTGCCGCCGTTCGACTTCTTCCACGGCCCCGGCAAGGGACACGAGGAAGCGCACCGCGCGCTGTCGGCCGACTACGTCACCACCGACTCCGGTACCGGCGTCGTCCACCTCGCGCCGGCCTTCGGTGAGGAGGACATGGAGTGCGCGACGGCCAACGGCATCGAGATCGTGCAGCCGCTGGATCCGGGCGGCAAGTTCACCTCGATGGTTCCGCCGTACGAGGGCCTGCAGGTGTTCGATGCGAACCCGGTCATCATCAAGGACCTCAAGGCCGCCGGAAAGCTGCTGCGCCACGAGACGATCGAGCACTCGTACCCGCACAGCTGGCGCTCCGGCCAGCCGCTGATCTACATGGCGGTGCCGTCGTGGTTCGTCGCGGTCACCAAGTTCCGCGACCGCATGGTCGAGCTCAACCAGGAGATCACCTGGGTGCCGGAGCACATCCGCGACGGCCAGTTCGGCAAGTGGCTCGAGGGTGCGCGCGACTGGAACATCAGCCGTAACCGCTACTGGGGCAGCCCGATCCCGGTGTGGGTGTCGGACGATCCGTCGTACCCGCGGGTCGACGTCTACGGTTCGCTCGATCAGCTCGAGGCGGACTTCGGTGTGCGCCCGACGGATCTGCATCGGCCGATGATCGACGAGCTGGTCCGTCCGAACCCGGACGACCCGACCGGCAAGTCGATGATGCGCCGCGTCCCAGAGGTGCTGGACTGCTGGTTCGAATCCGGCTCGATGCCGTACGCGCAGGTGCACTACCCGTTCGAGAACCGGACTGGTTCGACTCGCACTACCCGGGCGACTTCATCGTCGAGTACAACGGTCAGACCCGCGGCTGGTTCTACACGCTGCACGTGCTGGCGACTGCGCTGTTCGACCGGCCCGCGTTCAAATGCGTTGCGGCGCACGGCATCGTGCTGGGCGACGACGGCCTGAAGATGAGCAAGTCGAAGGGCAACTACCCGGACGTCAAGGAGGTGTTCGACCGCGACGGCTCGGACGCCATGCGGTGGTTCCTGATGTCGTCGCCGATCCTGCGGGGCGGCAACCTGATCGTCACCGAGCAGGGCATCCGTGAGGGCGTCCGGCAGGCACTGCTGCCGATGTGGAACGCGTGGAGCTTCCTGCAGCTGTACGCGTCCAAGCCGGGGCAGTGGCGGACCGATTCGCCGAACGTGCTCGACAAGTACATCCTGGCGAAGCTGGCGGCCACCCGGGACGCGATCACCGACGCGCTCGAGGTCATCGACATCGCGGGGCGTGCGACGAGCTGCGCACGTTCTGCGACGCGCTCACCAACTGGTACGTGCGCCGCTCGCGCAACCGGTTCTGGGACGAGGACCGCGACGCGATCGACACGCTGCACACGGTGCTCGAGGTGGTCACCCGCCTCGCGGCGCCGCTGCTGCCGATGGCGTCCGAGGTGATCTGGCGTGGGCTCACCGGTGGTCGTTCGGTGCACCTGGCCGACTGGCCGTCCGAGACCGAGCTTCCCGCCGATCCGGAGCTGGTCGCCGCGATGGACGACGTCCGCAGCGTGTGCTCGACGGTGCTGAGCCTGCGCAAGGCGCAGAACCTGCGGGTGCGCCTGCCCCTGCCCGAGGTCACCGTCGCGTCGCCCGACGCGGAGAAGATGCGCCCGTACGTCGGTCTGATCGCGGACGAGGTGAACGTCAAGAAGGTCGATCTCACCGACGACGTCGACGTGCACGGCCGGTTCGAGCTGGTCGTCAACGCGCGCGCCGCGGGTCCGCGCCTGGGCAAGGACGTCCAGACCGTCATCAAGGCGGTCAAGGCCGGCGACTGGACCGAGACGGACGGTGTCGTGTCGGCGGCGGGCATCGAACTGCTGCCCGAGGAGTACACGCAGCGCCTCGTCGCGGCCGAGCCCGAGTCGACGGCGGCGCTGCCCGACGGTGCGGGTCTCGTGGTGCTGGACTCGCAGGTCACCGAGGAGCTCGAGGCCGAGGGTTGGGCCAAGGACCGGATCCGCGAGTTGCAGGACGCTCGCCGGAACGCGGGACTCGATGTCTCCGACCGCATCTCGGTCACGCTGCAGGTGCCGGCCGAGCGCCTCGAGTGGGCGACGCGCCACCGGGAGCTGATCGCGGGTGAGATCCTCGCGACGACCCTCGAGATCGGCGACGTCAGCGGCGCCGCGGTCGTCGACCTCGGTGAGGGCGTGCGCGCGGTGCTCGCCAAGGCCTGACGGTCGAGGCCACACGGCCGGTGTCGGTGCGGCGGCGTAGGTTGCTGCCATGGGTACCAGCAAGGAGACGGTCGCGTACGTCCTGGGGCAGCTCGAGCCCTGGACGTGCGCGCCCGGCGATGTTCGGTGAGTACGGCTTGTACTGCGACGACAAGATCGTCGCGCTGATCTGCGACGACATCGTCTTCGTGAAGCCGACCGAGGTGGCCGCCCACTACCTCGGGCCGGAGACCCTGGCTCCGCCGTACCCGGGCGCGAAGGATCACTTCGCCGTCCCCGGCGAGCGGCTGGACGACGTCGACTGGCTGCACGAGTTCGTCCAGCGGACCGCCGACGTTCTGCCCGCTCCCAAGCCGAAGAAGCCGAAGTCGAGGAAGCCTGCGCCGCGATGACCCGTCCGCCCACCTCGCGCCGGTGGGTGCTCCACCTCGACATGGACGCGTTCTTCGCGTCGGTCGAGCAGCTGACCCGACCGACGCTGCGGGGGCGGCCGGTGCTCGTCGGCGGCCTCGGCGGTCGGGGCGTGGTGGCCGGTGCGAGCTACGAGGCGCGGGTTTTCGGTGCGCGGTCGGCGATGCCGATGCACCAGGCCAGGCGTCTGGTGGGGGTGCTGCCGTCGTGCTGCCTCCGCGCGGTGCCCTGTACGGGCACGCGAGTCGGCAGGTGTTCGATGCGCTGCGTGTGAAGATGCCTGTGCTGGAACAGCTTTCGCTCGACGAGGCATTCGGCGAACCGGCCGAGTTGACCGGCGCCGGGAAGGCCGAGGTCGAGCGGTACTGCGAGGAGTTGCGCGCGCTCGTCCTGGCGGAGACGGGGCTGGTCGCGTCGATCGGCGCCGGCGCGGGCAAACAGGTGGCGAAGATCGCGTCCGGGCTTGCCAAGCCCGACGGGATCACGGTGGTCTCCCCGGACGTGCAGCAGGAGTTGATGAGCGCGCTGCCGGTCCGAAAGCTGTGGGGTGTCGGGCCGGTCGCGGAGGAGAAACTCAAGCGGCTGGGGATCGAGACGATCGGTGCGCTCGCGGCGCTGCCGGATCCCGAGGTGATCTCGGTGCTCGGCGCGACGATCGGGCCGAGCCTGCAACGCCTCGCGCGGGGCATCGACGACCGTCCGGTGGCTGAGCGCGCCGACGCGAAACAGGTCAGTGCGGAAACGACTTTCGCGCAGGACATCGTCACGCTGGGGGAGTTGCGGCGCGCGGTCGAGTCGAGCGCCTCGGCTGCGTACCGGCGCCTGGAGCGGGATGGACGCGCGGCCCGCACGGTGGTCCTCAAGCTGCGCAAGTCGGACATGAGCATCGTCACGAGATCGCTGACGCTGCCGTACGCGACGACGGATCTACAGGTTCTCACCGCGACCGCGCAGCGACAGGTGATCGACCCGCTCGAATCGGGGCCGATCCGGCTCGTCGGGGTGGGGTACGGCGGCCTGTCGGCGGCGAGTCAGGGATCGCTGTTCCGCGAACTCGATCAGGCCGCTCCCGACAGCGACGACGAAGAGGCGGTGAGTGATTCGGTCCCGGACAGAGCGAGGGCACGGCGCCGCAGTGGCGGCCCGGGCTGGACGTGTCGCACCCCGAGTACGGTCACGGGTGGGTCCAGGGAGCGGGGCACGGCGTGGTGACGGTGCGATTCGAGACACGCAGCACCGGGCCGGGGCCGTCACGTACATTCGATGACAACGACTGCGACCTGGTGGTCGCGGACGCGACCGACAGCCTCGGGTGAGGTGGGCCTGACCGGTACTCTTGCTGTGAACTGGCGTCATAGCTGGGACTGGGGGACACCGACCCGGCTGATGCGTGAACGATGTTCGACCGAGAATGAAAAGGACAAGCACTTGAAGCTTCGGAAGATGACCATCGCCGGTGTGGCGATCGCGGCTGCCCTGACCATGTCGGCCTGCTCGAACGACAGCAGCAGCACCGAGCGCACCACGGCTCAGCAGACCACCGCCACCACGGCCGCGGCCGAGCCGACGCTGGCCCCGCCGACCGCCGACCAGCTCAACGCCGACCTGACGAAGGCGTTCGACGAGAGCGTTCCGCTCGACCAGAAGGTCGCCCTGGTGCAGGGTGCGCAGGCCGATCCGGAGCTGATCAACCAGGTCATCAAGGCCGCGAAGGACAATGGCGCCACGATCCGCGTCGTGGACGTCACCCCGACCGGTGCGGACACCGTGACCGCGGGTGTCACCATGACGATCAATGGCCAGGACAACCCGGCCACCGTCGACTTCGTCGCCGAGAACGGCATCTGGAAGATGTCGAACAGCTACGCCTGTGGCCTTGTCAAGATGGCGAACCTGACCTCGCCGGCCTGCCCCGCGTAGTTCGTCGTTCACGCGTCGATGCCGGCGCCACCCGATCGGGTGGCGCCGGCATCGGCGTTTTCGCGCTAGTGCGCCGGGGCAGCGGCGTGCACCCGGTCCGCGGTGGTGCGTGCGACGTCGGTCGCGACGTTGCCGTCCGCGCCGTCGGGTCCGGTCGCGATCACCTGGACCACCGTCGAATCGACGACGGCGAGGACGACGTCGGACACCAGCGTGAATCCGCCGCTGGTCGTGGTGAGCCGAATCGCGGTCGACGCGTCACCGACAGTGGGCTGCGGAAGGGGTTCGACCCGGTACTGCACCGACGTCCCGTCGGCGTCCGTGCCGGTGAACGTCGTGCACTCGCGCAGCGTGCCCTGGACGGCGGCGAAGGCGTCCGCGGAGCCGGTCCCCGCGTACGCGGCGGCGTCTACGTCGATGCTCGTGAATCCTGGGCCGGTGAAGTTCTCCTCGGCCGAGGCCACGGCCCCGGGGACCTGACGGGCCACCGTGTCGGCGACGTTCGCGCAGCGGGTGGGGTTCGTCGTGGACCGGTCGGTGCCTGGGTCGCTGTCGGACTGCGCTCCCAGGTCGGGATCGCGGGCAGGCGGGCGTATCCGGCGGGTAGGTCCGTCGCGGCGGGCAGCGCGGCCTGCAGGGTGGCGGCGGTCCGGGATCGGACCGGCCGACGGGGTCCCGGCGCCGTCACCGCGGGGCCCAGGTCGGCCGCCGTCGGCGTCGGCGTCGACTCGTCGGACGATCCGCACGCCGCCAGCGGTGCTCCGAGGGCGACGAGGGCCGCCGTCGCGGCCGCCGTCCGGGTCAGCCGAGCCACTGGACCTTCTCACCGGTGGTCTGCTGCAGCCGCATCGCGCCCGCGGATCGCTGAACGACTGGGTGCCCGCGACGGAGACGGAACCGTCGACCGGGAGCGGCGACCGGAGGTCGATGACGACGGTGCCGCCCCCGCGCAGCGCGTACGAATCGACGTTGAGCGTGCCCGCCCCGTTCGGCAGCTCGAATACGGGGACTTGGGGAACTGCTCCACCTGGACGTCGACGGTGAGCCGGTCGCCGTCGCGTGCCGACAAGGTGGCGGTCGTCACCTGGTCGAGGGCGATCGCGCTCATCACCTGCTGATGGATCTTCCACACCGCGCCCACACCGATCGGCTCCACCGGGAAGGCGACCATGCGGTAGACGGCCTGGTAGAACGCCTGCTCGATCATCGACCGGGCCTTGTTCTGCGCCTCGGGGTCCGGACGCAGGCGCAGCGCCGTGATGGCCCCGGACGAGTTCATCGTGAACCCCGCATGCGAGTTGGTCGCGGGTGTGAGGAGGTCGTTCGTGTCGTTGTCGGGGTGGTCGGGTGCCGAGCGTGAGATCGACCGTCGTGGCGGGGGTGGCGTCCGTCGCGGCCTGCGTGACCAGGGCCGTGAGCGGCATCGTCAGCTGCGGGGTGGAGAAGTTCTGGGCGGCCTGGCCGTCGATCTGCTGCGACACGTCGGCCGTGGTCACCAGCTGGGCGTGCTGCTGGGTTCCCTGTCCCGGGCGAAGTTGCACCACCGCCCGCGGCTCGGCCCCGGCGTCGACGATCTCGGTAGTGGCGGTCGTCACCGGGACGGTGACCTCGTCGGATGCTGCCCCGACGGCATCGGGGCTCGCTGGGGCGGCGTCGCCGCCGCTGCTGCACCCGGCGACCAGCACCGAAAGGGAGAGCGTCGCCGCGACGAGCGCGGATCCGGGGTGGAGGAGTTTCGAGGACAGTGGCACGTCAACAGGTTAGTCGGCGTGGGTGGCATGACCGGTCTGTCTCCCGAGTAGGGGATGATGGCGGGGTGAGTGACGACCGCGCCGACAGCGACGACCGTGCAGTGAAGGGTGAACCGATCTCCGAGCCAGCCTCCTCCGAACCCGACGAGACCGCCGGGTCGGTGTCGTCCGGGCCGCGTCGGATGGTGCTGCTCGTCGCTGTCGCGGTGGTGGTACTCGGACTCGACCTGCTGACCAAGGTGCTCGCGGTCGCGTTCATCGATCCGAAGAATCCGGTCGAGATCATCGGTGACACCGTCACCTTGACGCTGATTCGCAACCCGGGCGCGGCGTTTTCGATGGCCACCGGGATGACGTGGCTGCTGACGCTGGTCGCGGTCGGCGTGGTGATCGGCGTGATCAAGATTGGGCGCACGCTCAGCTCGCCGTGGTGGGCGCTGGGTCTCGGTCTCGTCCTCGGTGGCGCGCTCGGTAATCTGATCGACCGGATCTTCCGCTCGCCCGGCCCGCTGCAGGGCCACGTCGTGGACTTCGTTTCCGTGGGCTGGTGGCCCGTGTTCAACGTCGCCGACTCGTCGATCGTGTGCGGGGCGATCCTGTTGGTGGCACTCACGCTGTTCGGAATCGAACCGAGCGGCGTCAAGACTTCTGGAAAGGGGGATGCGGCTTGAGGGAGACGCGTTCGATGCCGGTTCCCGACGGACTCGACGGGATGCGGGTGGATGCCGGGCTGGCCCGGCTGCTCGGGCTCTCGCGCACCGCGGTGGCGGCCCTGACCGAGGAGGGCGCCGTCCTCGTCGACGGGGCGCCGGTCGGCAAGTCCGACCGTCTCGCGGCCGGCACGTGGCTCGAGGTCGAGCTTCCCGAGCCGCCGCGCCCGCTGACGATCGAGGCGGAGCCGGTCGAGGGCATGGAGATCCTCTACGCCGACGACGACGTCGTCGCGGTCGACAAGCCCGTGGGAGTCGCGGCGCACGCGAGCGTCGGCTGGACGGGACCGACGGTCATCGGTGGTCTCGCCGCGGCCGGCTTCCGTATCTCGACGTCGGGTGCGCACGAGCGGCAGGGCATCGTGCACCGTCTCGACGTCGGCACGTCCGGCGTCATGGTGGTCGCGACGTCGGAGCGCGCGTACACGGTCCTCAAGCGGGCGTTCAAGCAGCGCACCATCGACAAGCGCTACCACGCGTTGGTGCAGGGGCACCCCGATCCGAGCAGCGGCACGATCGACGCGCCGATCGGCCGGCACCGCAGCAACGACTGGAAGTTCGCGGTCACGGCCGACGGCAAGCCGAGCATCACGCACTACGACACGGTCGAGGCGTTCCAGGCGGCGAGCCTGCTCGACATCCATCTCGAGACCGGTCGCACGCACCAGATCCGGGTGCACTTCTCGGCGCTGCGCCACCCGTGCTGCGGCGACCTGACGTACGGCGCCGATCCCCGACTGGCCGAGCGGCTGGGCCTGCGAGCGCCAGTGGCTGCATGCCCGGTCGCTGGGCTTCGCGCATCCCGCCGACGGGCACTGGGTCGAGATCACCAGCGAGTACCCGAAGGATCTGCAGCACGCGCTCGGAGTCCTGCGGGGCACGTGAGATGAGTTCGCGGATCTGGCCGACCGTCCTCGCGGCGCTCGCGCTGGCGGGCACGGCCGTGGGGCTCGGCGTGGCGAATCCCGTTCCGGTCGCCCGAATCTCGACCGACCGTTTGGGGCCGGACTCCGGCGAGCAGGTGTCGGTGTACCTCGACCGGGCGCAGGCGACCCTGAACGCGCACGGCGACGCGGATCCGGCGACGCAGCACTGGGCGATGGTGTCGCTGGATGCGTCGGTGACCCGTCGCAGTTGCTGGACGTCGTCGGGGACGTCCGGGTGTCCAGGTGCTCTTCCGCGTGCCGCTCGATCGGGTGCAGACGCCGATGGTGGCGATCCCGGTCGCGGCCAACCGGACGGCCGTGGAGCGGGCGCCGTCGGTTGCGGCCGCGCGGTTGCAGGCGTCGGTGGTCGGACACGATCGGCCGTCGCTGCTCGCGGCGTATTCGGCCGACCAGCTGTCTGCGGGCTGCGCGTGCGTCGTGGGCGCCACGGTGCGCGGTTCGCTCGATCAGTTGCGCGCGCTCGACGCGGTCCCGGCGGTGCGGGCGGTCGAGGCGCTGCCGGCGGACGCGGTTGCCGGTTCCTTCGCGGTGAGCCCGCTGCTGCCGGAGCAGGTCGACGTCGTCGTTCCCGGACCGGACGACGGCGAACTCTGACTCATCCGAATCGCTGGTTTTGCCGGGACGGCGGATCCCGGACGTGTACGGTGCCAACGTGGCGCGGGCTTTCGGGTATGTCGTGGTCATGTTCGCTGCTGCGATCGGGCTGCTGTGGCCGTTGATTCCGGCATCCGGTTCCGGTGACGCGTCCAGCGTCGACGAACCGGTCACGATCACCACGTACGCCGCGGACTACGGTGTCGATGCCGGTGGACGGCTCACCGCAACCGAGACGCTCAGCGCAGAGTTCCCCTCCGGTCGGCACGGGATCTTCCGGTTCTGGGATGTCACGACGGCGTCGGATCCCCACGTCCGCCACGTGCCCGACATCGTCTTGGTCGAACAGGACGGTGGGCCGGCCTCGTTCGAGCGGAGCACGAGCCAGGGCGCGCGGTTCGACGTCGTGAAGATCGGCGATCCCGACGTCTACGTCACCCCCGGCCCCCACGTCTACCGCATCAGCTACACGATCGACGGCGTGCTCGACCCGGCGGGGAACGAAGCCGGATCGGTCTTCCACTGGAGTGTCGTCGCGCCCGGCTGGCAGATGCCGATGGACCGGGCCGACGTCACGGTGCACCTGCCCTCTCCGTCCACGGCGGTGGAATGCCATGTGACGGGCTCGTTCTGCGCCGTCACCGGCGAGGGGACCGACACGGTCACGATCGGGGCGACCGGGCTCGCGCCCCGCACCGGCGTCGATGCCCGGATCGGACTGGAGATTCCCGCGCCGGCCCGGGACACGGTCCCGTGGTCGGTGCGGTGGGATCAGATTCTCGGCCGGTCGGTGCCGACCGCGGCCGCGATCGGCGTCCTGAGTCTGCTCGCGTTCGCTGCCGCGTCGCGCTGGGCGTGGACATCCCGTGAGCCCGAGCCGGGCCTGCCGGTCCTCTATTCTCCGCCGGACGGGCTCGGGCCGGTGCAGTCGGCGTACACGTGCTCGGAAACACCCGGTTCCGCCCCGCTGGCCGCGACGCTCTTGTATGCGGCCGAGCAGGGACTCGTCGAGCTGACTCCGGCCGGGCCGGGCCCGAAGCGGAAGACGACCGTGTGGGAGGTGCGTGGTGTTGCCGATCGGAATCGGTGGGCGGCAACCGATCCGGTGACCCGCGCGCTCGGCGACGCACTCGGCGTCTCGGAACCCGGCACGGTGCTGCGGGCGGACGGGACCAAAGCCGCGGGCGAGTCGCTGTCGAAGGCGACCAGGAAGGTGCCTGGGGAGTGCCGCGCCTGGGCCCGCCGGAGCGGACTGCTGATGCCGTCGACTGCCGAACGGCTCGGCAAAGCTGCGGTGGTGGTGGCGCTCGTTCTCGCGGTGGTGGGATTCGTGGGAACGATGTGGCCGAGCATGTCGGGCCTGCCGGGGCGGCGTTCGTACTCGGTGGGTGGGGGCTGCTGCGGCCCGGCGTGGGCACCCGGCGCACACCGGCCGGGAGGGAGATGTGGTCACGGGCGGGCGGGTTCCGCCGCATGCTCGTGACTCCGTCGAGCGAAGACCGCTACCGGTTCTCGGCAGAACGGAATCTCTACACCCGCTACATTCCGTACGCCGTCGCGTTCGGTGTCGCCGAGAAGTGGGCGGCGAAGTATCGGACGGCGATGGACGCCGAGCCGCCGGACGCAGATTGGTATCCGACCCCGGTCGGTGCACGTGGATTCGCCTCGGGTGCGCGCGGATTCGACAGTTTCGAGTCCGCGCTGTCCGCCTCGATCAGTGCCTACACCGCGTCGCAGTCGTCGTCCGGCAGCAGCAGTGGCGGTGGGGGTGGCGGCGGTGGTGGAGGTGGCGGCTCGTGGTGAGCGGCTCCGCGCACGGAACATCGGACTATTCGTAGGAGAGGAAGGAGGGCGGTGCGATGGTGGCCGTCATCGTGATCGTCGTGCTCGTGGTGGTTCTCGGCGCGCTGTTCGTCGTCGGTTTCAACCGATTGCGCCGAGCCGACGTGCTGGCGCAGGAGGCACTCGGCGGAATCGACGTCCAGCTGAGTAGGCGCGCAGATCTCATCCCGAACCTCGTGGCGACGGTTCGTGGGTACGCAGGACACGAGAAGGCCGTGTTCGAGGAGGTGACGGACGCCCGCACCGCCGTCACGAAAGCCGCGTCGAGCGGCACCGTCGCCGAGAAGGCACAGGCCGAGTCGCGTCTGGAGAAGGCGGTGGTGGATGTGATGGCGGTCGCCGAGAACTATCCGGACTTGAAGGCCTCGGCCAATTTCCTGGACCTGCAGCGTCAGCTCGGTGATACCGAGGATCAGCTCGCGTTCGCCCGCCAGTACTACAACGACGCGGCCGGCCGGCTGAACTCGTCGCTTCGGACCATTCCCTGGATGTTCTTCGCCGGCGCGTCCGGTGTCGGCCTGCGGGACTTCTACACCGCTCCGACGGGTGCGGGACGGCCACCGGCCGTGTCCTTCTGAGCCGGGAAGGCTGACGCGCGGCCCCGCAGTCAGGCTGTCGGGGTGTCGACGGCGTGCTTGCGGACGAAGTCGATGGTCTGGGCGAGCGCGTTCATGCCGTCGGCGTTGTCGAGGTCGAACTGGTACTCGTGCTCGAGTGGCGGCTGGTGGTCGTCCGGGTAGAACAGCGTCGTCACGTCGACGCCGAGGCCGGTCAGCTTCGCCGCCAGTGCCCTGGACTGCTTGTCGGTCAGGGGATCGGCGTTGCCGCCCGAGATGTACGTCGGCGGGAAGTTCTCGGTGACGTGCCGGAGCGTCGACATCTGGGCCACCGCCGTCGAGTTCGTGAGGTCCTTCGTTCCCGTATAGGCCCAGAGCGACTTGTCGGCGCCCCAGCCGACGATGCCGGGACCGCCGACCATTTCCGTGACCTCGTAGATGCCGCAGTTCAACACGACACCGCGCAGTTGGTCGGGGCGCAGTGCGGACTCGATCCCGACCGCGCGGGCGTAGTCGGGGTTGGTGGCGATCGCGGCGAGCTGGCTCGACAGCTGTGCCCCGGCCGAGTCGCCGGCGAGGACGATCCGGTTCGAATCCACGTGCAGGCGTTCGGCGTTCGCGAGTACGTAGGCGTGCGCGTCGCGCAACTGCTCGACCGCGGTCGGGTACGTGCGTCGGGCCCGAGTGAGTAGTCGAGGGAGACCACGGTGAAGCCGGCGTCGGCAAGCAACTGGTAGTAGGGCGCGTAGTCGGTTCGGTGTCCGGAGATCCAGGCGCCGCCGTGCGTCCAGATCACCGTCGGCAGCGCGTCGGTGGTGTCGGCGACGGTCGCGGGGAAGTAGACGTCGAGGAAGGCGTCGTCGTCGCCGTCGCGGTACTGCTGATCCTCGAGCGACGCGACCCCGTCGGGCGCGTGTTTCTGCAGGGCGTCGGTGGTCTTCGCGGCGCCGCGATCGAACACTGCGCGCACGAGCAACGCTCCGGGCCACGGGCTGGAGACGAACGCGACGACACCGGCGAGAACGACGACGAGGAGGGCGGTGAGCGTCCAGAGGACGCGTCGACGCCACGGTCGCGCCGCGACCCCGGCCCAGGCCGTCTCGGTGGTGGGCGTCACAGGGAATCTCCTTGGCGGCGGGTGCAGTTCGATGCAGTGGCGAGTCAGCGTAGCCCGGCGGCTATCGTGCCGGGACGTGACACAACGGCCCCGCTCGGAAGATTCCACCGGACTGATGGCGGGCGTCGGCGCCTACCTCATCTGGGGTATGTTCCCGATCTTCTTCGGTCTCCTCGCGCCCGCCGGTTCGCTCGAGGTGTTGGCCCATCGAATGCTGTGGACCGTTCTGCTGATGCTCGGGGTGCTCGCGGTGCTTGGCCGGCTCGGGTCGTTGCGCGGCATCGGTGCGCGGACGTGGGGACTGGTGACGGCGGCGACCGTCGCGATCGCGATCAACTGGGGCGTCTACATCTACGCGGTGGTCTCCGGGCACGTCGTCGAGGCCGCCCTCGGCTACTTCGTCAACCCGCTCGTGAGCGTCCTGCTCGGTGTCGTGCTGTTCCGGGAGCGGCTGCGTCCGGCCCAGATCGCCGCGCTCGTCCTCGCCGCGGTGGCGGTGATCGTCATCACCGTCGACTACGGGCGCCCGCCGATCGTCGCGCTCACGCTGGCGCTGTCGTTCGCGCTGTACGGGGTGCTCAAGAAGGTGGTGCCGCTGGATCCGCGCACGAGCCTCACGGCGGAGGGCGTGGTGGCGGCGCCGTTCACGGTGGCGTACCTGGTCGTGCTCGCGGTGACCGGCACCGGATCGTTCTTCGACAACGGGGTCGGGCACAGCCTGCTGCTCATGGCGGCCGGGCCGGTCACCGCCGTGCCGCTGTTGCTCTTCGGTGTCGCGGCCCAGCGCATCCCGCTGACGACGCTCGGCATCCTCCAGTACCTCACGCCAGCGCTGCAGATGGCGTGGGGCGTGCTCGTCATGCACGAGGTCATGCCGCCGTCACGGTGGATCGGATTCGCCCTCATCTGGGTGGCGCTGGTGGTGTTCACCACGGATGCGCTGGTTCGTGCACGTCGGGTTCGCCGCGGTGCGTCGCGGGACGCCGAGACCGTCGGTGGGAGGGCATAGACTCAGGGACTGCTGGATCCACCGATACTCGCGTATCGGCGAAATACAGAGAGGCGCGCGTGGCTGACTCGTTCGTTCACCTGCACAACCACACCGAGTACTCGATGCTCGACGGTGCGGCAAAGGTCGGCCGTTGTTCAAGGAGGCCGAGCGGCTCGGGATGACCGCGGTCGGGATGACCGACCACGGCAACATGTACGGCGCGAGCGAGTTCTACAACGTCGCGAAGAAGCACGGCATCAAGCCGATCATCGGCATCGAGGCGTACATTGCGCCGGAGTCGCGGTTCAACACCAAGCGCGTGCTGTGGGGCGATCCCGGCCAGAAGTCCGACGACGTCTCCGGTAGCGGTGCCTACACCCATATGACGATGGTCGCGGAAAACTCGACCGGCCTGCGGAACCTCTTCAAGCTGTCGTCGCTCGCGTCGATCGAGGGTCAGCTCGGCAAGTGGCCGCGCATGGACGAGGACCTGATCGCGCACCATGCCGAGGGCATCATCGCCACGACGGGGTGCCCGTCGGGCGAGATCCAGACCCGGCTCCGTCTCGGTCACGACCGCGAGGCCCTCGAGGCCGCCGCGAAGTGGCAGGAGATCTGGGGCAAGGACAACTTCTTCCTCGAGCTGATGGACCACGGGCTGTCGATCGAGCGGCGGGTTCGCGAGGGCCTGATCGACATCGGCAAGCAGTTGGGGATCCCGCCGATCGCCACCAACGACTGCCACTACGTCACCAAGGATGCCGCCGAGAACCACGAGGCGCTGCTGTGCATCCAGACCGGCAAGACGCTGTCGGATCCGACGCGGTTCAAGTTCGACGGCGACGGCTACTACCTCAAGTCCGCCGCGGAGATGCGGGCCATCTGGGATTCCGAGGTACCCGATGCGTGTGACAACACGATGCTCATCGGCGAGCGGGTGCAGCCGTACGAGGACGTGTGGCAGCACCGCGACCGCATGCCGATCTTCCCCGTGCCCGACGGCCACACGCAGCAGACGTTCCTCCGCCACGAGGTGATGCGGGGCCTCGATCGCCGATTCCCGAGCGGTCCGCCGCAGGAGTACCTCGAGCGCGCCGACTACGAGATCGGCGTCATCAACGAGATGGGCTTCCCCGCCTACTTCCTCGTCGTCGGCGACCTCATCAACCATGCGCGCGAGGTCGGCATCCGAGTCGGTCCGGGGCGAGGCTCGGCCGCGGGTTCGCTCGTCGCGTACGCGATGGGCATCACCAACATCGACCCCATCCCGCACGGCCTGCTGTTCGAGCGGTTCCTCAACCCCGAGCGCGTGTCGATGCCCGATATCGATATCGACTTCGACGATCGCCGCCGCGGCGAGATGGTCCGTTACGCCACGGAGAAGTGGGGCAGCGAGAAGGTCGCACAGGTCATCACGTTCGGCACAATCAAGACCAAGGCCGCCATCAAGGACTCCGCGCGAGTCCAGTTCGGCCAGCCGGGTTTCGCGATCGCCGACCAGATCACCAAGGCGCTGCCGCCGCCGATCATGGCGAAGGACATCTCGGTGTCGGGTATCACCGACCCCGAGCACGAGCGCTACAAGGAGGCCGTCGAGGTCCGGGCACTCATCGACTCGAACCCGGATGTCGCGAAGATCTACCAGACCGCGAAGGGCCTCGAGGGTCTGATCCGCAACGCCGGTGTGCACGCCTGCGCAGTCATCATGTCGTCCGAGCCGCTCACCGACGCGATCCCCGTGTGGAAGCGTGCGCAGGACGGCGCGATCATCACCGGTTGGGACTACCCGTCGTGCGAGGCCATCGGCCTGCTGAAGATGGACTTCCTGGGCCTGCGCAACCTCACGGTCATCGGTGACGCGATCGAGAACATCAAGGCCAACCGCGGCGTCGACATCGATCTCGACACGTTGCCGATCGAGGATCCGGCCACGTACGAGTTGCTCGCGCGTGGCGACACGCTCGGCGTCTTCCAGCTGGACGGCAGCGCGATGCGGGACCTGCTGCGGCGCATGCAGCCCACCGGCTTCGAGGACATCGTCGCGGTCCTGGCGCTGTACCGCCCGGGCCCGATGGGCATGAACGCGCACAACGACTACGCCGACCGAAAGAACGGGCGGCAGGACGTCAAGCCGATTCATCCGGAGCTCGAGGAGCCGCTGAAGGACATCCTCAAGGACACCTTCGGTCTGATCGTCTACCAGGAGCAGATCATGCAGATCGCTCAGAAGGTGGCCGGCTACTCGCTCGGACAGGCGGACCTGCTCCGCCGAGCGATGGGTAAGAAGAAGAAGGAGATCCTCGACGAGGCCTACGACGGCTTCGCCGACGGCATGAAGGCAAACGGGTTCTCGCAGGCGGCCATCACCGCGCTGTGGGACACGGTGCTGCCGTTCGCCGGCTACGCGTTCAACAAGTCGCACGCCGCCGGCTACGGCCTGGTGTCGTTCTGGACTGCGTACCTCAAGGCGAACTACCCGTCCGAGTACATGGCCGGCCTGCTCACGTCGGTCGGCGACGACAAGGACAAGGCCGCGGTGTACCTGTCCGACTGCCGGAAGATGGGCATCACGGTGCTGCCGCCGGACGTCAACGCGTCGCGGGTCGACTTCGCGTCCGTCGGCGAGGACATCCGGTTCGGTCTCGGTGCCGTGCGCAACGTGGGCGCCAACGTGGTGTCGTCGATCATCGCGGCGCGCGAGGAGAAGGGGAGTTTCACCGACTTCTCCGACTACCTCAACAAGATCGACGCACTGGCGTGCTCGAAGAAGGTCACCGAATCTCTCGTCAAGGCAGGCGGATTCGATTCGCTGGATCATCCGCGCAAGGGCCTGCTGCTGGTGCACGCCGACGCGATCGACGCGGTGATGGGCACCAAGAAGGCCGAGGCGATGGGTCAGTTCGACCTGTTCGGCGGGGACGACGCCGACGAGTCGATCGCGTCCGTGTTCAACGTCAAGGTGCCCGACGAGGAGTGGGACACCAAGCACAAGCTCGCTCTCGAACGCGAGATGCTGGGCCTGTACGTGTCCGGGCACCCCCTCAACGGTGTCGAACACGTGTTGGCCGCCCAGTCCGACACCTCGATCCCGACGATCCTCGAGGGCGATATCAAGGACGGCACCCAGGTCACCGTCGGCGGCATCCTGGCGTCGGTCAACCGCCGGATCAACAAGAACGGCCTGACGTGGGCGTCCGCCCAGCTCGAAGGACCTCTCCGGTGGTATCGAGGTGCTGTTCTTCCCGCAGGCGTACTCGGTGTACGGCATGGATGTGGTCGAGGACTCGGTGGTTCTGGTCAAGGCGCGGGTGTCGATCCGCGACGACCGGGTGTCCCTGATCGCGAACGATCTTGCGGTGCCGGACCTTTCGGCGATCGGTGTGGCGAAGCCGGTGTCGGTGAGCCTGCCCGTGCGGCAGTGCACCAAGGAGAAGCTCGGTGCGCTCCGTCAGGTGCTGTCGCGGCACCCCGGGACGGCGGACGTGCACGTCAAGCTCATCGGATCGCGCGGCACCTCCCTGTGGAAGGTGGACGAGGTGCTCCGGGTGGAGCCGTCGTCGGCCCTGATGGGCGATCTCAAGGCTCTGCTCGGGCCCAGCTGCCTGGCGGGCTGACGCCGGAACACGTCTCCGCCCGGACCTGGATCGGTCCGGGCGGTCCACTACGCGGTACGGCTACCGATGGTGGTGGTGCTGGTGCTGGCACATCCAGTGCATGTTCCCGTACTGGTCGCGCTGCATGCAGTGGCAGTGCCCGTGGTGGTGATGAACCGGGGTCACCGCGACCACGGCCGGGCCCGCAGCCGGCGTGGCGGTGTCTGCGAGTGCAGGTGCCGCGGCCAACCCGAACGGGACGGCCACCAGCGACAGCGTGATCAGGACTTTGGCGAACAGTCGCCTCATCGTGCGTACCCGCGGGGTTTCGTACTCCTGTTCCATGCGAGATCCTCTCCGCACGGCCGACCACCGGGGTCGTTTGCCACCGGCGGCCGACCACCGGATGGTGATCCGGCGGTCGAATGGCCGTTGCGGTGCGTCGGGTACCGCCATCACGACGCTCGGCGCATCGCTGCTTGTCGTGCACCTCCCATGTTATTGCCGGATTTGTCTGCTATCCGAAACTCGTAGGAGATTCACAGGTGGGCGTGACCTGGCCCGTCGGTGTGCTCAGAGTCCACCGAGATCGGACAGGACCTCGAGCGCGTGGTCGGTGGCCCGCCACAACGCATCGATCGCCTGCTCCGCGGTCGGCCGCGTCTGCGGGTTCTGCAGAGCGAACCCGTTCGCCAGGGTGATGGTGTTGTAGCCGGTGTCGGCGGCGCGCAGCAGTTGGCGCGACGGCTGGTCGTTGCCCGCCAGCCGGTCCAGTCCCTCGCCCACGAAGTAGAACCGCCACAGCGGCCCGAGGTCGCCCCCGTAGAGCACCTTGGTGAGCGTCACGATCGAATCCCCCTTGTCGGCAATGGAATCGACGATCTTGTAGTAGTCGGGATGTTCTCGGTCGGGTGCCGCTGGAGTCGACGGCGTAGGCGAGGTCGACGGTGAGGTGGGCGTTGTAGCCGGCCATCGCAACCCGGGCGGGGCTCTGCGTGCACTGTCGGGTCAGTGCGAAGTAGTTGGCCCACGGCGGATCGACCTGTGCGCCGGTGAATTCGGCGTGGAGATTGCGCAGGTAGCGGGCGAGCAGGTCGTAGCTGATCTTCGGGGACCACACGCGGTCGGGCAGCGCGGTCGGGTCGCGTTGCAGCGGCAGAACGACCTCGTACTCGACGGCATTCAGTCCGACCGAGAATAGGCCCCTCCAGTCCCGATGTGCGACAAGGATGTCGGTGATCCGGCGGTGCCGGTCGATCGCCGCCTCGAGCCGTGCCAGTCCGGAACCGGACAAGGTGGACGTATCGCTCAGATCGGTGATGTGCTCGATATCCGTCGCGCTCAACGGTGTTCCGCATGCCGTCGCGACCGGGGAGGCGACGTCGGCGGCTGCAAAGCCGGGGGAGAGGAGCGTGAGCGATGCGGCGAGCGTGGCGGCGGGTGCGTACAGCCGGCAGAAGCGCATCGCACGAGCCTAGATCGCCGGACGTGATTTCCGTCCGAACGTCGGTGGGGTGTCGCGCGACTCGGGTGTCCGCGGTGGGTGCTCGGGGCGGGTGCTATCGGCGGCGGCGCGTGAGCATGACGCGCCGGGTCCACCACACCGCGACGGCGGTGCCGGCGGCCGTGAGCACGGCGGTCTGCAGGGCATGGGTGACTGTGAGGATCAGCAGGAACGCCAGCACGCCGGCGGCGATCGCCTCGAGCTTGTAGACCGGCCACGCGGTGCCGGCGATGTCGACGGTGACGTGCGCACGACGCGGGGCGTGTCCGTGCAGTACCGCGGTCATGTGTGCACCTCGTCCGTGTTCGGCTACCTCGTCGGTGTTGTTCAGAATACCGACACATCCGAGTTCGGTCCACCGAACAATTCCCATCGAGATGTGAAAGTCTCGCTTTCCGGTCAGCCGGGTGGTCAAGATCATGTACGGGGTGTTGACTGGGCGCATGCCACTCACCGGTGAATACGAACCCAGTCCCTCGTCTTGGGCCGCGGACCAGGTCGACCTCTACGAACGTTCCGGCGGCACCGAGGGAACGATGCTGAACGGCAAGCCCGTCATCATCCTCACCACGAAGGGCGCCAGTCCGGCAAGCTCCGCAAGACCCCGCTCATGCGCGTCGAGCACGACGGGCAGTACGCGGTGGTCGCATCGCTCGGCGGCGCCCCTAAGCATCCGGTCTGGTACCACAACGTGGTTGCCGACCCGCACGTCGAGCTGCAGGACGGCACCGTCAAGCAGGACATGACCGCGCGTGAGGTGACGGGCGACGAGAAGGCCGTGTGGTGGGCGCGCGCGGTTGAGGCGTGGCCGGACTACGCCGAGTATCAGAAGAAGACCGGACGTCAGATCCCGGTCTTCGTGCTCAGCCCGCAGAAGTAGGCGTCAACCGTCGTCCCCGGCCGCCGTGCGTGATTTCCGAGTAGCCTGCGAGAAGTAGGGCCACGAATCCGGATCTCGCGGGCGGAGGCTGACATGGCGGCGAAAACTGTTGCAGATCAACTTGTTTCCCAACTCCAGGATGCGGGGAGTGCGGCGTATCTACGGGATCGTGGGAGACAGTCTCAATCCAGTGGTCGACGCCGTCCGCCGGACCGGAGGGTCGGTGGCGGGCGGCATCGACTGGGTCCACGTCCGGCACGAGGAGACGGCGGCGTTCGCCGCGGCCGCCGAGGCCCAGGTGACCGGTCGCCTCGCGGTGTGCGCGGGCTCGTGCGGTCCGGGCAACCTCCACCTGATCAACGGCCTGTACGACGCGAACCGCTCCGGGGCCCCGGTGCTGGCGATCGCGTCGCACATCCCGAGCGCGCAGATCGGCACCGGTTACTTCCAGGAGACGCATCCCGATCGGCTGTTCGTCGAATGCTCGCGCTACACCGAGATGATCAGCACGCCGGCGCAGTCGGCGCGGGTGGTCCAGAGTGCGATGCAGCACGCGCTCGCGCTGTCCGGCGTCGCGGTCGTCACGCTGCCCGGCGACGTCGCGGAGGAGACGGCCGTGGGCACGCCGCCGCCGTTGGTGCGGACCGGGCGCCCGGACGTCGTTCCGGCGGAGGCTGACGTGCGCGCCCTCGCGGACGCGATCAACACCGCGTCGGCCGTGGCGATCTTCGCCGGCGCCGGGGTGCGGGACGCCCGCGATGAGGTCCTGGCGCTCGCCGACACGATCGGCGCGCCGATCGGGCACACCCTCCGCGGCAAGGAATTCATCCAGTACGACAACCCGTTCGACGTCGGCATGACCGGATTGCTCGGCTACGGCGCCGCACACGACGGCATGCACGACGCCGACCTGCTGATCCTCGCCGGCACGGATTTCCCCTACGACCAGTTCTTGCCCGACGACGTCCGCACCGCGCAGATCGACGTCGCCGCCGAGACTCTGGGGCGGCGCACCGGGGTCGACCTGGCCGTGCACGGGACACCAGATCGGTCCTGCGGGCGCTGGCACCGCTGGTCCGGCGCAAGACCGACCGTGGCTTCCTGAAGAAGTCCCTCGACCGGCACGAGAGGCTCATGACCAAGGTCGTCGGCGCCTACACCGAGCCCGTCAAGCAGCGGATCCCGATCCACCCCGAGTACGCCGCGTCGATCCTCGACGACATCGCCGCCGAGGACGCGGTGTTCACCACGGACACCGGCATGTGCAACGTGTGGGCGGCGCGCTACCTGAACCCCAACGGCCGCCGCAGGTTCCTGTCGTCGGCGCTGCATGGGTCGATGGCGAATGCGTTGCCGCACGCGATCGGCGCGCAGTTCGCCGAGCCGGGACGGCAGGTGGTGGCGATGTCGGCGACGGTGGATTGTCGATGCTGCTCGGTGAATTGATCACGGTCGCGATGTACAAGCTGCCGATCAAGATCGTCGTCTTCGACAACTCGACGCTGGGCATGGTCAAACTTCGAGATGCTCGTGGACGGTCTGCCCGATTTCGGGGTGGATGTTCCGTCTGTCGACTACGCCGCTCTCGCAACGGCTTTGGGGATGTTCTCCCGTCGGATCGAGGATCCCGCGGATGTCGAGTCCGGGCTCCGGGCGGCCTTCGAGCACGACGGCCCGGCGCTCGTCGACATCGTCACCGATCCGAATGCACTGTCGTTACCGCCGGCGATCACCGGCGAGCAGGTGCGCGGGTTCGCGCTCGCGATGTCCAAGATGGTGATGAACGGCGGTGTGGCAGAAGCGGTTCAGATGGCCAAGTCGAATCTGCGGAACGTCCCGCGGCCGTCGCAGTTCTCGCCGCGCGGCTGACGGTGCGGGGTCGCGTCCGGACGCGCGGGTGGGGCGGTTGCGCGCGGTGCCGTGCGTAGTGGGAAAATGGCGGGGTGTCTAACTCGCCGGAACTCGCAGAACTGAAGGTAACCTCGCCCGCGCTCACCGCGGACGAGATCGATGCGGCTGCCGAGCGAATTGCGCACATTATCGACGCGACACCCCTCCAACTCAGCGATCGGCTCTCGGCGCTGACCGGCGCCAAGGTCTACCTCAAGCGTGAGGACCTGCAGGTGGTCCGGTCGTACAAGCTGCGCGGCGCCTACAACCTGATCATGCAGCTCAGCGATGTCGAGCGGGCCGCGGGTGTTGTCACGGCCAGCGCCGGCAACCACGCCCAGGGTGTGGCGTTCGCCTGCCGGGCAATGGAGATCCGTGGCCGCATCTACGTCCCGGCCAACGCCCGAAGCAGAAGCGCGACCGGATCATGGTGCACGGCGGCGGATTCGTCGAGCTCATCCCGACCGGGGAGACCTACGACGCGGCCGCCGCGGCCGCCGCCGCCGACGTCGAGCGGACCGGGCGACGATGGTCCCGCCGTTCGACGACCCGCGCACCGCTGCCGGTCAGGGCACCATCGCGGCGGAGATCCTCGAGCAGTTGGGCGAGGCGCCGGACTGCGTCGTCGTCCCGGTCGGTGGTGGCGGCTGCATCGCCGGCATCGCCACCTACATGCACGAGCGGGCGCCCGAGACCACCATCGTCGGTGTCGAGCCGGTGGGTGCGGCGTCGATGACCGCGGCCCTGGTGGCCGGCGGCCCGGTGACGCTCCCGGAGGTCGATCCCTTCGTCGACGGTGCCGCGGTCAAGCGGGTCGGCGACTTGCCGTACGCAGTGGTGTCCGCACTCGGGGCGAGCGTCGTCTCGCACGCGTCGCTGCCGCTGGTGGCCGGTCCCCGCGCGGGCCGGGTTCCGGAGATGGGCCCGGAGAAGTTCGCGATGACCCAGGTCGACGAGGGCGCGATCTGTACCGCGATGCTCGAAGCTGTACCAGAACGAGGGCATCATCGCCGAGCCCGCCGGGGCGCTGTCCGTCACCGCGCTGGGTCAGCTCGACGTCGAGCCCGGCAGCACGGTCGTGTGCCTGATCTCCGGCGGCAACAACGACGTCTCGCGCTACGGCGAGATTCTCGAGCGGTCCCTCGTGCACCTGGGCCTCAAGCACTACTTCCTCGTGGACTTCCCGCAGGAGCCGGGCGCGCTGCGCCGCTTCCTCGACGAGGTGCTGGGACCGGACGACGACATCACTCTCTTCGAGTACGTCAAGCGCAACAACCGCGAGACCGGTGCGGCGCTGGTCGGCGTCGAGCTCGGTTCGGCCGACGGGCTGTCCGATCTGCTGGACCGGATGCGCAGTTCGCGGATCGAGGTCGAGCAGCTCGAGCCCGGTTCGCCCGCGTACCGCTACCTCGCGTAGTCGGGTCGCTCTCAGCGTGATCGCTGCCCGCCGGGTCGGTGCCGAGCAATCGGTTCACCACCCGGCGGTGCAGGTCGGGGTCGGATTCCGGTAGTCCGAGCAGGGCGGCCAGGTAGATGCCGTCGCCGACGAGTCGGATGATCTCGGCCTGGACCGGGTCGTCGATCTCGGCGAGCAGTCCGGCGTCCCAGGAGCGCATCACGTCGGCGACGGCCTGCTGCACCTCGTCGTGCTGGCCGTCGGCGCTGCGCATGGCCGCGAGCATCGAGCGGTAGAGCGCCATCTCCTCGGCCGACTCGGCCACCGGGTACTGCAGGTAGATCTCGGAGACGGTGCGGCCGCTCGAGACGGCGTCGGCCAGCTGCTGGTCCGAGCGCTCGCCGAGGCGTCGCACCATCGACGCCAGCAGGGCCTCCTTGGTGGGGAAGTGGTACAGCAATCCGCCCTTGGAGACCCCGGCGGCCGCCGCCACCGCTTCGAGGGTGACCTGGGCCACGCCGACGCCGAGCAGGAGACGTTCGAGGGCGTCGAGGATGCGGTCGCGTGTGTCGGATGCCATGAAAATCGACTGTACCGGCTGGACGGTCGACTGTTATCCTGGAATCGTTACTGTACCGGCTGGACGGTTAACTCCGTGGTCGGTTCCTGTTCACCAATCAGTTCGTGGGAGTGGAAGCATGTCTGTGGGCACCGTGCGCGATACGCACGTAGCGAGGGCCAGCCGCAAGGACTGGCTGGGGCTGGTCGTGCTCGCCTTCGCTGTCCTGCTCATCTCGGTCGACGCGACAGTCCTCGACCTCGCCTTGCCGTTCATCAGTGAGGATCTCGAGCCGAGCAGCACGCAGCTGCTGTGGATCATCGACGTCTACTCGTTCGTCCTCGCGGGCCTGTTGGTGACGATGGGCACCCTGGGCGACCGGATCGGTCGGCGTCGGCTGCTCCTGATCGGTGCCGCCGGGTTCGGGTTGGCGTCGCTGGTCGCGGCTTGGTCCGCGAGCCCCGAGATGCTCATCGCGGCCCGCGTGCTCCAGGGTGTGTCGGGTGCGACGCTCATGCCTGCCACCCTCGGCCTCATCCGGACGATGTTCGTCGACCCGCGTCAGCGCACCACCGCGATCGGCGTGTGGGTGCGATGGCCGGTGGCGGTGCCGCAGCCGGCCCGCTGATCGGCGGTTGGCTGCTCGAGCACTACTGGTGGGGCTCGGTGTTCCTGATCAACATTCCGGTCATGATCGGCCTCATCGCGCTCGGCCCGCTGGTGATTCCGGAGTCGAAGAACCCCGAGCCGGGTCGTTTCGACCTGATCAGTGCCGCGCTGTCGATGCTCGCGATGGTTCCAATGGTCTACGCGGTCAAGGAAACTGCGGTGCACGGCCCAAGTTGGGCGCTCACTGCGATCGGCATCGTGGGCCTGATCGCCGGTTGGATCTTCATCCGTCGCCAGCGGGTGCTCGACGACCCGATGCTCGACCTGTCGCTGTTCGCCCGCCCGGCCTTCTCGACGGCCGTGCTGACGAACCTGCTCTCGATCTTCGCGCTCGCCGGCGTGCTGTTCTTCGGCTCGCAGTACCTGCAGCTGGTCCTCGGCTATCGCCCGCTCGAGGCCGGACTGCTGATGCTGCCGGGCACGTTGGTCAGCGCGTTCGCGTCGTTGGCCGCGGCGTGGCTGGTCCGGCGGTGGGAACCGAGCCGGGTGCTCAGTGTCGGCCTCCTGGTCGCGGCCTTCGGTGCCGCGGCGATGATCGCGCTGCAGACGGACAGCGGGCCGCAGGCGTTCGTCGTCGGGTTCCTGCTCGCCGGTGCGGGTATCGGTGTCGCACTCACCCTGACCAACGACCTGGTCGTCGGCGCCGTCGAACCGGAACGCGCGGGCGCGGCGTCGGCCGTCTCGGAGACCGCGTACGAACTCGGTGTCGCGCTGGGTGTCGCGATCCTCGGCAGTGTGGTTCTGGCGATCTACCGCGGGGGCCTCGACGTCTCGGGGTTGAACGCTGACCAGGCGCACATTGCGCAGGGCACCCTCGGCGGCGCGGTTGACGTGTCGCACTCCCTGCCGGCGAACGAGGCGGCGGCGTTCGTCGAGACGGCGCAGTCGGCGTTCGTCGACGGCATGCACATTGCGGCGGGCGCGACGGCAGTCGTGTTGCTCGCGACGGCGATTCTCGTGGCGCGCATGCTCCGTAAGCGCTGACTTGTAACACAAATAGCGGCCGGCTCGAATCACATTCGAGCCGGCCGTTGTCGTGTGAACGCATCTGCGCGGCAATCGGTGTGAGGCTGCGCCTCACGTTTCTCGGTGGTGGGAGCCTCCTGCGGCGAGGTGGTCGTCGACGCCGCCGCCCTGCCCAGGATGTCGCCTTCGGGCCGATGGGATGAAAACTCGGGTGAAATACCGAATGACCTCCCTGTTGTCGTGGAAGTCGCCCGCCAGCTTCACACTTCGTCGAAACATGCTGTCGTGCAGCATGATTAGGCGGGTGAAAGCAAGGGGAGGCGCGGTGTCGGGCGCGCGGCCGGCGGATCTGGATGTATCTCCGATTGTGCTTCTATGTCCCGCGTCGGGTGATTGTCCAAGTCATCCATCGCTCGTTGCCGGATCCGGCCGGGCGTCCATCAGAAGGGCCTCAAATAATGGGGAGGTTAGGCGGCGCCCTGCGTAAGGGCGTCATCCGAACTGTGGTCATGGCCATGCTGGCCGGCGTGGCCACAGTGTCGACCGTAACGGTCGGCGCAGGAACCGCGGCAGCCGCGGGCAACCTGCGATGCGATGTTCTCTATTCGGTCGACAACAATGCCGGCAAGGCGAAGCAGATCGACCCCGCGACGGGGGCGGCGACGGATGCCTTCGACGTGCTTCCGAGCGGCGATACTCGCCATAACCAGCTCGGGATCGGTCCTGGCGGCGCGTACGCGATCTACACGTCCGGTGACGGCAATATCTACAAGTACGACGCCGCGTCAGGCAAGACGACCAGCACTGCCAGGGACAAGGGCGTCACCGTCGACACGCACGGTGCGATCAATCCGGCGAACGGGTTGTTCTACTACGGCGGGAAGGACAACAACGCAGACAGCTTCACGTTCGGTGCGTACGATCCCGTCAACAACAAGTCGCTCGGCGTCGTTCTGAAGGTGAACTTCGACAAGAAGACGACAGTCCGGGCGGCAACGGCGACATCGCGTTCGATGCCAAGGGCAACCTGTTCATCGTCGCGGCCGGGACAAAGGCCGCATCTACTCGGTCGCGGCCCCGATGCCGACGTCTTCAGTGCAGACTCTGACGGGCAAGGCGATCACCGAGGAATCGAGCTCGTTCAAGAAGAGCAATTCGATTGCGTTCGGACCGAATGGTTACCTGTTCGTCGGTGGCGGCGGAAGCCTCCTCAAGGTCGATCCGGGTACGGGCAAGGAAGTCCCGAGCAACCTGAAGAACTCGTCCATGACCGACATGGGCTCCTGCAACGATCCGAACACGATCGAGCTGCACAAGAATCTGCCCAGTGGGCGCGTCGGAAACGATGATCAGTTTGGCCTCGAGATCTCCGGTGGCGGCCTGAGCGAGGGCAACACGGCGATCACGACGGGTACCAAGTCCGGGTCCAGAGCGAGGCGGCCGGTCCGGTGCTCGGTTTGGCCGGTACGAAGTACGCCATCAAGGAGACCGCCCAGAACGGCGCGAACCTCGACAACTACGTCACTACGTGGGAGTGCGTGGACGCGAAGGCTGGGACAAAGCTTGGCGGTGGCTCGGGGGCGACTGGTGAGGTGACACTTCCGGCTGGTCAGAGCGGCAAGAGCATCAGCTGCACCTTCACGAACGCAGCCAAGAAGCCCGGCCTGGACTTGGTGAAGTCGGTAACGCCGGACGGTCCCTACAAGGTCGGGGACGTCGTCACCTACACCTTCAAGATGACGAACACCGGTGCCGTGCCACTGAAGGACGTCAAGCCGGCCGAGAAGTTGTTCAATGGTTCTGCGAGCATGTCCGCGTTCGAATGCCCGGATGCGGCTAAGTCGTTGGCACCGAGCGCATCCGTGAGCTGCACTGCGAAGTACACGATCCTGCAGGGTGACGTCGACCGCGGAACCATCGACAACACCGCGACCGCGTCGGGCACCGATCCGGGTGGCAGGACCGTGTTGTCGAAGGAATCGAGTGCCAAGCTCGTCGGTAGCCCGGCAGCGGCTGGCATCACGCTGGACAAGGTCGCGTCGCCGAAGGGCGCCGAGGACTACAAGCTCGGTCAGACCATCAAGTACAGCTTCAATATCAAGAACACCGGCAATGTGACGCTGACGAAGCTGCGCGTGAACGAGGGCACCTTCACCGGCAATGGCAAGCTGCAGGACGTTAGCTGCCCGGATACTGCCTTGGCCCCCGGGGCCTCGGTGGCGTGCACCGCGACGTACACGCTGACGCAGGCAGACATTGATCAGGGGTCCGTCGAGAACACCGCGACCGCGACGGGTACGCCTCCTGGCAAGGACACGCCGCCTATCGAGTCCAATCCGGACACGGAGACGGTCAAGGGCAATCCGGCGAAGTCGCTGTCGATCGTGAAGGGCGCGTCCCCGTCGACTACCGAGTCCTACAAGCTCGGCCAGAAGATCGAGTACACGTTCACGATCAAGAACACCGGTGACGTGACGCTGACGAACGTGCACCCCAACGAGGAGAAGTTCTCGGGCACGGGCACGCTGTCGAACCCGGTCTGTGAGGACGGGGCGAAGTCGCTGGCTCCCGGCAAGTCGGTGACCTGCACGGCGACTTACACTCTGACGCAGGCTGACATCGATGCCGGCAAGCTCGAGAACATCGCGACTGCGACGGGTACGCCTCCGGGTAATGGCGAGCCGGTGACGTCGGGTCCGGACACCAAGACGCTCGCGGGTGAGCCGAAGCCGGCGATCAGCCTGGAGAAGACCGCCTCGCTGACCGAGGCTGACCAGTTCAAGGTGGGCGAGACCATCACGTACACCTTCACGATGACCAACACCGGCAACGTGACGCTGAAGGACGTGCACCCCAACGAGGTCGAGTTCACGGCGGGTAAGGACAAGCTCTCGGCGTTCGACTGCCCGGATCGGGACAAGCCGTTGGCGCCCAACGCCTCCGCGAAGTGCACCGCGGCGTACACGCTGACGCAGGAGGACGTCGACAGGGGCAAGCTCGACAACACTGCCACCGCGACCGGTACCACGCTGTCGGGTGATCCGGTGAAGTCGAATGAGGATACGGTGAAGCTCTCGGGCAACAAGAAGCCGGACCTCGAGATCAAGAAGACCGCGTCGCCCAAGAGCGTCGAGACCTTCAAGGTCGGCCAGGAGATCACCTACACGTTCGACATCAAGAACACGGGCAACCAGACTCTGACGAACGTCAAGGTCGTCGAGGGGCATTTCACGGGCTTCGGGAAGATCACCGACCTGTCCTGCCCGGACGGCGCGAAGTCGATGCTCCCGGGTGCGACGGTGCAGTGTTCGGCGAAGTACACGATCACGCAGGCCGACGTGAACGCCGGCACGCTCGACAACAGTGCGACCGCCACGGGTACGCCTCCGGGCACCGAGAAGCCGATCGAGTCGAAGCCGTCCGAGGAAACCCTGACCGGTGATCCGAAGCCGGGCCTGACGCTTCAGAAGACCGCGGATCCGCGTGAGAACGTCAAGGTGGGCGACACTGTCACCTACACGTTCGAGATCAAGAACACCGGTGATCAGACCCTCACCAAGGTGCACGTGAACGACAAGCAGTTCTCCGGTTCCGGCAAGCTGTCCGACATCTCGTGCCCGAAGAACTCGCTGGATCCCAGCGAGTCGGTGACCTGCACGGCCACCTACGTGTTCACGGACAAGGACATGAAGGCCGGCAAGGTCGACAACATGGCCACGGCGACGGGTAACCAGCCGTCGGGCAAGCCCGTCGACTCGAACCTGTCGGAGGCCACGGTCACCGCGGGTGAGCAGCCCGGTGGAACGGGCTCGCTCGGTTCGCTCGGTACCGGTTCGCTCGGTTCCCTGGGCGTCGGCTCGCTAGCGGCGGGCTCGCTTGCGGCGGGATCGCTTGCGGCCGGCTCGCTTGCGGCAGGTTCGCTGGACGCCGGCTCGCTGGACGCGGGATCGCTTGCGGCGGGCTCGCTGGACGCCGGTTCGGTGGACGCGGGATCGCTTGCGGCGGGCTCGCTGGGCGCGGGCTCGCTGGACGCCGGTTCGGTGGACGCGGGATCGCTTGCGGCGGGATCGCTCGGCGCCGGTTCGCTGGCGGCTGGCTCCCTTGCGGCTGGCTCGAAGGAGAACTCGGGCTCGGCCGGCTCGACTGGTTCGGGTACGCCCGGCGGCTCGAACACTCCTGGTGGAGGAACGGAGACCGGTAATCCCGGAACGCCCGGCAACCCCGGCAATCCCGGTAACCCCGGAACCCCCGCTGACTCCGACAACGGCGGCAACGGCGGCAACGCCGGAAAGTCGGGAGACACGGGAACGACCGGCAACTCCGACACCGGGACCGGTGCGAAGATCGACTCCGGTCTGGGCGCCGACAGTGACGGCGGAATGAACGCCGGACTGGTCGCTGGTGGTCTGGTGCTGCTGATCGCCGCAGGCGGTGTGCTGCTCTTCGCACTGCGTCGGCGGAATCAGGGGAACGAGTGAAGTGTGACGTCGCAGAACAACTGTGACGATCACTGATGAGTGACCGAGTGGCCCGAGGCGTAACCGCCTCGGGCCACTCGGCTGTTTTTGAGAACCCAGTGTGAGCGGAGGACTTCCATCGTGGGCAGGCATTCGGCAGGGCGATCGTCGGGGCGCAGTGGTTCGATCCTGACGATCGTGATCGCGTTGGTGCTGCTCACGTGTGGTGGTTTTCTGGTCTTTCGGGGGTTGCAGCCCACGCCGGCGGCGTCGGCGCCGGTGCCGAAGTCGACGTTCGATCTGACGCCGGACGGTGTGGTGGATCCGGTGGCCGGTCCGGCGCCGTCGATCGGTGCCGGTGGCAAGGCGCGTAAGCCGGGGCCGGCGTCGGCGGATCCGGCGAAGCGGCCGCAGATTCCGTTCGGACCCTTGCCGGACGATCACCTGGTGATTCCGGCGATCGGGGTGGAGACGGCGCTGGATCCGCTGGGGTTGGCGTCGGATGGGAGTTTGCTGCTGCCGCGGGATGTGGCGCAGGTGACGTATTGGACGGGGTCGGCGCCGATCGATGCGGCCGATGGCGGGATTCTGGTGGCCGGGCATGTGGACAACGCGAATCAGGGTGAGGGCGCGTTGTATTGGATGCACACGCTGTATCCGGGTGATGCGGTCTATCTGACGCGGGGTGGTGTGGTCACCCGCTGGAAGATCACGCGGATGGAGCGGTTCGTGAAGCAGGCGTTGCCGGAGTGGGCGTTCCAGGGTGCGACTGGTCCTCGGGAACTGCATCTGGTGACGTGCGGTGGCGAGGTCGTCAAGGACGCGCAGGGGCGGGGGACCTATCTGGAGAACGTGGTCGTCACCGCCGTCCCGTTCTGACCCGCACGGGTCCGCGCCGTCGTTGTGACTGCGGTCTCAGCGCACCAAACAAACGGATGATTTAGAGGATGAAGTTTCAACTACATCCTCCGGCTTCGGGTGTCTCGGTTCGGGTCTTCTCGGTCTGCCGAATCATTATGTGGCGCAATGGATTGTTCGAGTTCGTCGACTGTCGATTGACGTCTGAGTTGCCCGGTTGCGGCGGACGGTTGTGTCACCGTCTGTCGCGGCATGTCCTGTATATGGATGTTTGTCCAGTTTGTGCTGTTAAGGGAAGGAATCGAATGGCAAGCCTTGCGGCCGCGTCGCGCGCGGCACGAAGACTGCTCGCCAGTCTTTTCACGTCCTCGCCCCAGAGTGGGCTGTCGGGCGGCGCTGCCGACCACGACCTCGGTGGCGCCGCCCGGGGGTAGTTGCGGCTGTTCTCGGGTCCGCGAGGGGCCACCTCTGAACCACCGGTGCTCACATCGAGGCCACAAGAGTGCGACGGAGCGGTTCCGGCGATCCCGTGCGCCAGTCCAGCAGCCTCTGGCACGCAGGCCAAATCAAGTGTGTGTTGAACGAAAGGTGTACCTCCATGCGTAACCGTCTATTCCTGCGACGTGCTGGAGAGGGGGTGGTGTCTCGGTGGGCGGCGCTGGGGATGATCTTTGCGGTCCTGGCGCTGGTCATATCTTCGTTCTCGATTCGCCCCGGTTGCCTTGGCGGACGAAAGCGGTACCTCGGCCACCTCAACTACGACGCGAACAACGCAGAGCTCGCCCTCGTCAGCGGAGCAGAGCACCACTCCTGCCACGCCCACGACGAAGGCGCCGGCTGCGACCACGTCGGAGTCGCCCGCGACCACGTCGGAGTCGCCCGCGACCACGACGAAGGCGCCGGCTGTATCCATGTCACAGTCGCCCGCGACCACGACGAGCGCGGCCCCTACGTCGGCGAAGCGAGGCGCGGCGGTCACGCCGCTCGGACTCAATCGCGGCATCGTGGTGGAGATCACCGACATCCAGGTCGAGCGTAAGAAGGACCAGCAGATCACGGTCGGGGATTCCGTCGAGGTTCACGGCACGTGGGACGCGAGGGAGGCCGACCCGAAGCCGGGCGACCAGTTCACGGTCAAATTCCCCGATGAGCTGAAGCTCGATGCCAACCCGTCGATCGCGCTGGAGGGCGGCGGGACGGTCTGGGGCACCTGCGAGCTGGTGGCCACCACCAATCTCATGACGTGTGTGCTCTCCGACGCCGTGGCCGAGCGCCCCATGGATGTGTACGGAACCTTCAAGGTCTTCACGAAGGCGGTCCAATACACCACGTCCGAGACGGTCAACTTCGAGATCAACGATGTGCTCACGCCGGTCGACCTACCCGGTAAGGGCGGCATCAGCGACGGTCGCGTGATCGGCGAGGCCGCGAAGTCCGGCAAGCTCCAGGACAACAAGCAGTCTGTGCGTTGGACCATTGACATCCCCGGAGCCGATTTGGCCGCTCTGGACACGGCCGGCAACGGTTCGGTGACCCTGAGTGACACGCTCTTCGAGCAACATGAAGCTGTGCGAGGGCGCCCTGCCCAACGCGAGGTTGCTGTCCGGACGTCCGGGTGATCTCAAGGACGTCCCCGGCGGGGTCGCCGTCACGCAGACTGGCGGCGCGGGTGCTCCCGTCTCGATCGCGATCAACAACGGTAAGGCCTTCAAGAGCGACATGCTCTACCGCGTCGAGTACACCTCGTGCACGACCAGCGGCGAGGTGGATCTCCCCGGAGAGGACGGCGCGCAAGCCGTCTACAACAACTCCGTGACGATCGGCGGCAAGACGGTGGGCGCGCCCGGTGTCGGGCAGGACTGGCGTCCGAAGACCGGGCCGGAAAAGTCCGGCACGCTCCTTCAAGGTGACCGCTTTCGGAAGGCAGCCTGGACCATCATGGTCCCGGGCAGCTTCATCGACGCCAGCCCCAACCAGGTGGTCACCATTGCGGAGAGTCTCGGTGCCGGGCACGCCGTCTGCGACGCCGGCCTCGGGCTGAAGATCGAGCGCGCCAACCGTCTGCCCGCACTGGGCGGCACTGGACTCGGAAGCACCGACGTCACCAAGGATTTCGACGTCGTCAGCACCGCCGTGGCCGGCGGCACCTCCTTCAACCTGACAATCACGCCGAAGGATCCCGCGCAGATCGACCCGAAGCAGTACTACTACGTGAAGTACTCGACCTGCCTCACCGGGGACAAGGTGCCGGACTCCACGAATACCTTCACCAACTCGGCGACCGTCAACGGCACGCCGGTCAGCGGTTCGGCGAAGGGTCCCGGCTTCACCGGCAAGAAGAACGGCAAGCTCAATCTCGAATCGACGGACGTCGCCGGCCAGGCACAGCCGGCCGGCACGACCCTCACCTGGAACGTGGAGGTTCCCGGACAGCATCTCGAGAGCCTCAACGAGCGTGCGGTCATCACGGACACCTTCTCCGGCACCATGACGGTGTGTGAGGTCAGCAACGATCTCAAGGCGAATCTCAACCTCAGGGTCACCGCGAAGGACTTCCTCGGCAACACCAATGCCAACGCAAACCGGGACCTCACCGCAGGCACCACGGTCACGCGTACCGCCAACGGGATCGATTTCACCCTCCCGAAGGAGGGTGTCGACTACAGCCGTGAGGTGCGGTACTTCATCGAGTACACCCTCTGCACCTCGAGCGGCGGGCTGGACGAGCGCAACACTCAGTACAGCAACACGCTCGCCTACGAGGGCGGCCCGAATCTCTCGTACGGTGTCAAGCAGGAATGGGGCGGTGGCGGCACCGGCACCGGTGTGGCGCGGGGCTCGTTCTCGCTGCTGAAGCAGATCGATTCCTCCTCCGAGAAGTTCCCGGAGGGAACCGAGTTCACCGTGAAGGTCGAGGAGTTCGCCCCGGGCAAGGATCCGGCGAAGGACGCCGCGGCGAGCACCTACGAGATCAAGGTAAAGGCCGACGGAACGCCGGTGAGCGGGCTCGACCCCCGCGGCACCGGCTGGCAGATCCGCCTCTCCGAGGTCAGCCTGCCCAAGGTCGACGGCGTCTACTTCGAGCAGGGGAAGTTCCGCCCGGCGGAGGGTGTGACGCTCAACGCGGACGGCACCCAGGCGCTGGTGACCATCGCGCCGAAGAGCAACGTCGAGGTCAAGCTGGTCAACAAGGCCGTCCTGGGCTCGGCGAAGATCACCAAGACCGTCATCGGTGACGGGATGAGTGGGCTCACGGGCAACGAGAAGTTCGTCGTCAACGCGGAGATCGAGCGCGGCGACGGGAACGTCGGCGCCGAGACGCGAGTGATCACGCTGAAGAACGGTCAGCACTACGACCTGGGCAAACTGCCCATCGGGGCGAAGGTCACCTTCACCGAGGTGAAGCCCGCCGACACCGACCTCGTGACGTGGTCGGATCCGGTCATCACGCCGAAGACCCTCACCATCGGCACCGACGCAGCGGCGAACACGGTCTCCGTCACCAACGAGGCCAAGATCACCATGGGCACCTTCGAGTTGAAGAAGAAGCTCACGGGTCCGGAGGCATTCGACAAGGCCGTGCCGAAGACGTTCGACGTGCTTGCCACCTGGACCGCCGACGGCAACCCGCGGTCCAAGACGCTGACGCTCCCGGCCGACGGCAGCGCGATTCCGTTCGGCGAGAGCCTGCCCGGCGGCACCAAGGTCACGCTGGCCGAGGTGGTTCCGGCAGACGGTAACGGTCTCGCCTGGGGCGTGCCCGCATACTCCGGGAACGTGACGATCGGTGACGACAGCTCGGCCGTGGTGACCATCGGCAAGGACCGGGCAAGGTTGAGGTGACGAACTTCGTCGACACCAACGACGGAACCCTGCGTATCGCCAAGCAGGTCAGCGGCGAGGCCGCCGGCGCCGTCGGCGACGACGTGGAGTTCACGGTCCAGGCGCGCTGGCGCGACGGCACTAACTACGCCACCAAGGATCTGATCGTCAAGAAGGGTGTGGCCACGCCGCTCGGCGTCGACCTCCCCGTCGGCACCGAGGTGACCTTCACCGAAACCGGTCGTCCCGATGTCGCAGGAGTCGAGTGGGGCACGATCTCGTCGGGGCACCGACCCGCGCGGGGAATCGTGGCTCGTCACGAATCCCGGCGGTACCGCGACGGGCATCGTCTCCGACGACCCGACCGAGGGCCGTTTGATCACCCTGACGAACGAGGCACTGTGGAAGAGCGGCTCGGTCGAGTTTACGAAGTTCATCTTCGACGGCGACAACCCGATCCCCGCCACCGAGGCTGACCTGCCCGACGGCGCGGCGTTCGAGGTCAGGATCGAGGGAATCGATCCGGCGCTACCGGCAGGAACCGATTTCCCGGCAGTGGGTGAGACCATCACCCTCGACGCCGGAAACGGCTGGAGTTGGAAGTCCGGCGAGGTTCTGCCGCGGAACACCGTGATCACCTTCTCGGAGGTCGATCCCGCTGCCCTGCCCGGCATGGACTGGGCGCGGCCGTTCTACTACGTGGCTGCGGACGCTAACGAGCCCGGCGACCGGGACACCGTCCAGATCGTTGCGGGCGACGAGGCTGTGGTGGAGATTCGCAACCGCCCGATCCCGACGGCGGACGTGGACATCGACAAGATCGTGACCGGCCCCAAGGGCAACCAGGTTGCCAAGGACGGATCCACGATCTTCCAGGTCACGGCCACGTGGACGGACGTCGACGACGAGGCGCGTTCCTGCATCCTCGACGTGAAGCCGGGCGCTTCGGCCACCCCGACGGCGGATTGTGACGCCTCGGTCATCGACGGCCGGGTCCAGTTCCCGCTCGACACGGAGATCACCTTCGTCGAGACCGGCGCCCACACCGACGTGACCAACGTCAAGTGGGGCGAGGTGGTGTGGAGCGTCAAGGAGGGCAGCGCGGACGTCGTCAAGATCGACGGCAAGCCGACCGGGTCTCCGTCACTCTCACCGGTGACGCGAACGATTCGGTCGTGCTGGGACTCGAGAACAAGACCAGCAGCAACGGTCTGATCATCATCCCGCTCCCGATCCCGTTGCCGCCGTGGGGCGGATCGCTGATCCCGCCGGGATCGGGCTCCCAGTGGCCGACCCCGCCGGTCTCCGGACAGCCGGGCGAGCCGGGCCAGCCGGGTCAGCCGGGTGGACCTGTTTCGCCGGAGAAGCCGGGCGAGACCGGTCACAACGGTGCGCCGGGCAAGCCGGCGCCGGGCAAGCCTGCTCCGGACCAGTCGTCGTCCCTGCCGGTGACCGGTGCGAACGTCATCTGGCTCGCCGGTGCGGCGCTGGCCCTGATCGCCGGTGGCGCATGGCTGACCCTGCGTAGCCGCAGGCGGGTGTCCGGCGAGGGGTAACTCCCTGGCCGGCACACGGAAAGCGGGGCGGGTGCGACCTCCTCGGTCGCATCCGCCCCGCACTGCTGCCACACCGACCGAATACCGCTCACCAGCGGATCAAACACCTCGCGGCCGATCGCTCGGCCGCCCTTGAAAGGAGAATCTCCCGTGCTCGTCCTTCCGCTCTCTCTCACCTTCGACGTCCAGACCACCGGTTCGGCCGTGATCGACGGTCTCGGTCGCCTGTCCGTCCTTCTCTATGATCTGCTCGGTGGCGCCGGAAGCGCCGCGATCAACGTGGGCAGCTAGCCGGTTCGACACACCTCTGGAGGGGGCTCCGGCCCATGCGCGATACGAAATTGCCGGGGCCGGAACGGACCCGGCCGAATGCCGGCCGGGTCGTCGGCGAACTGCTCCTCACGATAGGAGCCGTCCTCCTGCTCTACGTGTTCTACGAGGCGTACTGGACCAACATCGTCTCGGGGCGCCTGCAGGACGAGGTCGACAGAAGCCTGGACGAGTCCTGGGGTCAGGGGCGACCGGTGACGAGCCGGTCGCTCCGCCGACCCCGGCGCTCGGCGAAGGGTTTGCGCGCGTGCACATTCCGCCCTCGACGCGGCCTACGCCATCGTTGAGGGCACGCGCGACGAGGACCTGAGGGCCGGCCCCGGCCACTACGTCGACACACAGATGCCTGGCGAGCCGGGGAATCTCGCGCTCGCCGGGCATCGGCATCGGGACCGGTGCGGTGTTCCAGCACCTCGATCGACTCGACGCGTGCGACGCGGTCGTCGTCGAGACCGAATCCCAGTGGGTCACTTACCGAGTGCTCCGCTCGAGACTTCGTCGCCCGAACGGCGTACGGAGGCGGCCGCCTGCCTGGGTCCCGAGCAGGTCGATCGCGTCGCCGTCGGTGACTACGCGCACGTCCAGGGCCGGCACATCACCACGCCCGACGACATCGCAGTCGTCAACCCACTGCCCGGCGCCCGTCGGTCGCAGCTGACCCCGGGCTCGAAAGCATGCTGACGCTGACCACGTGCCATCCGCTGTTCTCGAACACCGAACGCATGATCGTGCACGCCATGCTCGTCGAAACAATCCCGAAGTCCTCGGGCCACATTCCCACGGCATTGCAGGAGCGATAAATGTACGGCTACCTCTGGCGTGCTCTCCCGGCCCGCGACCGGTGAAGGCACTGCTGCTGATCGTCCTCGTTGTCGCGCTGGTGCTGCTGCTCATGGAAGTCGTATTTCCCTGGCTGTCCGAGCACATGCCCTACTCGGACGTCACCGTATAGACCGCCCTCACTGTTCGACGCGGCACGCCGCCGCGAGCAAGGAATGAGTGAACGGTAATGTCGCAGAACACCTGTGACGATCGCTGATGTGGGCGCCTATCCGGAGAACGTCGTGGTCACCGCCGTCCCGTTCTGACCTGGCGCGGCAGGGCCTCGAGCACCGCGAAGGAGTGGCCGGGGATCACGACCGCCGACGCGGTCTCGTCGATCTCCGGCGCGTCCCACCACAGCGCCGGGACGCCGCCGACCGGCGCCGTGACCGGTGCAGTCCCGAGATTGCATGCGATGCGCAGGTTTCCGCGGATCAGGGCGATCCACCGCTCGTCCTCGTCGTACTCGATCCCGAGGTGCTCGAGCCACGGGTCGCTGATGTCCGGGCGTGCGTGGCGCAGCGCGATCAGGCTGCGGTAACAGTCGAGCAATCGCGCGTGCGACTCGACGTCGCGCTCGTGCCAGTCGAGTTTCGAGCGCCTGAACGTCCGTTCGTCCTGCGGGTCCGGGATGTCGTCGGTGTCCCAGCCGTGCTCGGCGAATTCGCGTCGCCGACCCTCCGCCGTCGCCCGGCCCAGTTCGGGTTCCGGGTGAGATGTGAAGTACTGGAAGGGTGTTCGCGCGCCCCACTCCTCACCCATGAATAGCATCGGCGTGTACGGCGAGCACATCACCAGCGCGGCCTTGATCGCGAGCTGACCGTCGGTGAGGTACGTGCTCGGGCGGTCGCCGGTCGCGCGGTTCCCGATCTGATCGTGGGTGCACGTGTACGTGAGCATCGCATCGGCAGGAATGCGTCGAATGTCGATGGGGCGGCCGTGGTTTCGGCCCCGGAACGTCGAGTACGTCCCGTTGTGGAAGTAGCCGTGGGTGAGGGTGTGGGCGAGTGCCTGCAGCGAACCGAAGTCGCCGTAGTAGCCCTGGCGTTCGCCGGAGACCGCGGCGTGGATGGCGTGGTGGACGTCGTCGTCCCACTGCGCGTCGAGCCCGTAACCGCCCGCCGCCCGGGAGGTGATGATCTTCGGGTCGTTGAGGTCGCTCTCGGCGATCAGGGTGAGCGGGCGGCGCAGGTGCGCCGACAGCCGGTACGTCTCGATCGACAGCTCCTGGAGGAGGTGCGTGGCGCTGTGGTCGACGAGGGCGTGCACCGCGTCCAGCCGCAACGCGTCGACGTGGAACTCGCGGAACCACCGCAGCGCGTTGTCGACGATGAACCGGCGCACCTCACCGCTGCCCGGCCCGGACAGGTTGATCGTCCGACCCCACGAGTTCCCGCCGTCCGCGAGATACGGCCGAAGCGATCGGTGTAGTTGCCGGACGGTCCGAAGTGGTTGTAGACGACGTCCAGGGCCACCGCGAGCCCGCGTCGATGGCAGGCGTCGACGAAGCGCTGCAGGCCGTCGGGTCCGCCGTAGGCCTCGTGGACCGCGTACCAGAGCGCGCCGTCGTAGCCCCAGTTGTGGGTGCCGTTGAAGGCCGCCACCGGCATGACCTCGACGAATCCGACGCCCAGGTCGACGAGGTGATCGAGGTGCTCGATCGCGGCGTCGAACGTGCCCTCGGGCGTGAACGTCCCGATGTGGAGCTCGTAGACCACGGCGCCGGCGAGCTGCCGGCCCGTCCAGGCGTGGTCCGTCCACCGCGCCGGGTCCAGGTCGTGCAGCTGCGACGGCAGGTGGACGCCCTGGGGCTGCCGGGGCGACCGGGGATGGGGAGCACGGTGTCGGTGACGTCGAGGACGAACCCGTACCGGGCCATCGGTCCGGCATCGACGTCGGCGCGCCACCAACCGTCCGCGGAGCGCGTCATCGCGTGATCCGTGCCGTCGACGCGAACGCGGACCGAACCGGGGATCGGGGCCCAGACCTCGAAGGTGTGCACGTGATCAGGATGCACCGATCACGTGCACACCGCAGCGGTCCGGGACGGTCGTCAGCGAATCAGCGTGCCCAGGTCGACCGGAAGCTGGATGCCGGTCACGTGCCGGGCCTCGTCCGACGCGAGCCAGGCGACCGCGTTGGCGATGTCCTCGGGCTGGCTGATCTGGTCGGGCAGGCTGCCCATGAAGATCGGGGCGAGCGTGTCGCGGTACTCCTGGACCAGGGCGTGCATGTCGTTGACCTGCATGCCAGACTCGACGCCGTTGGGGTGGACGGTGTTGACCCGGATGTTGTGCGAGCCCAGTTCCACCGCGAGGGTCTTGGCGAGCCCGGTGACGCCGTGCTTGCTGGCGACGTAGTGGCCCAGGAACGGCAGACCGCGCAGACCCGCCACCGAGCTGGTGATGACGATCGAGCCGCCCTCGCCCTGCTCGATGAGGTGCGGGATCGCCGCCTTGACGGTGTAGAAGACGCCGGTGAGGTTGACGTCGAGCGTCTCCTGCCACTGTTCCGGTGTGATCTCCACGACATGGCGCCGAACAGATTCCGGCATTCGCGACCACCACGTCGAGGCGGCCGAGCGTGGCGATGCCGTTCGACAGGGCCTCGGAGACCGCGGCGAAGTTGCGTACGTCGGCCTTGGTCGCGACGATCTTGCGGCCGAGGCCCTCGACGAGTGCGACTGTCTCGGCCAGATCGGCCTCGGTGGCACCGGCGTAGGCCGTGGACGAGAAGTCGGCGCAGGCGTCGATGGCGATGATGTCGGCGCCCTCGGCGGCCAACCGCACTGCCTCGGCGCGGCCCTGACCGCGCGCTGCCCCGGTGATGAATGCGACCTTGCCGACGAAACGGTTCGCGCTCATGGGTTCTGCCTCCAGTCTCCGACGATCGTGTGATCTGGACCATATTGACCGGACTCGGCCCGGGGAGGCGCGGTCCCGGTCACCGGGAGGACAATCGACGGTGGATCGAGGAGGTACTGCCATGAATCAACCACGCGGAGTGGGCGCGACGGCAGTGTTCGTCGCGGCTGCGCGCGCGTTGGAGACCGCGCGCGACGATCACCTGGTCGACGACCCGTGGGCAGGCGAGTTCGTCCGTCGTTCGGGTTGGCAACCGCCGACCGAGCAGTTGGACAGCGGGAGTCTCGAGGAGTTGACGACCTGGGTGGCGGCGCGAACGAAGTTCCTCGACGACTTCGTTCTGGACGCGGTGTCGTCCGGTTGTGGGCAGGTGGTCCTGCTCGGTGCCGGCCTCGACACACGCGCCTTCCGGCTCGAGTGGCCCACGCCGGTGACCGTCTACGAACTGGACACCGCCGACATGGCGGCGTTCAAGACCGAGGTACTCGGTGGGGCGGCGCCCGCGGCGGCAACCCGCGCGGTCGTGCCGATCGACCTGCGCGAGGACTGGCCGTCAGCCCCTCCGCGATGCCGGGTTCGTGCCGGATGTCCCGACGGCGTGGATTCTCGAAGGTCTGTTGATGTATCTCCCCGACGAGGCGGTCGATGCACTGATGAAACGCGTGGGCGAACTGTCCGCGCCCGGCAGCACGATCGGTGCGACGATCACCAACGTCGACGTTCGCGGCGGCGATCAGCGACGCGCCCCTGTTCCGCGACGGTCCGATCGATCGGGAGGAATGGCTGGCCATGCTGCACTCGAACGGCCCCGCCGATCCGGTGGCCTGGTTCGATTCCTACGGCTGGCGAGCCACTGTGGCCTCGATCGACGAACTCGCCGAGCGATACGGGCGTAAGCTTCCCGAACGGTCCTCGCTGTGGCAGGTGCGCCCTGGGCGTCGATGGTTGGTGTCGGCCGTGCGTAAGTGAGATTGACACCTCTGGCGAACTGAGTAGCGTCGAAAGTTGTTGCCCCGCAGATGTTGATGCCTCCTGGACGGGGTGACGGCCCCGCAGCTCCACCAGGACGTGAGTTGCGGGTTCCGGCGGCACCGCGTGGTGGGCGATAAGCGGTGCCGCTCCGTTGTCTGTCGAGCCGGCGGGGGCGTCGCTGAAATCATCTGGGTACAACACGTGAACACTCCTGGCACTGCGTGATGACGAGCCTGTATCAGGTTGGCGATGACGCCGGAATGCGCTCCGATCGTGCCTATGGTGGCGGGCATGGGTGTGAACCAGAAGACAATTGCATTCGACGTCGTCGAGCGGCGGGACGTGCCGCAACCGGAGATTGATCGCCTCGCGCGCAGCACGTGGAGATCGCTGACCGAGGACACGACGGGACCGTGCGAACATCCGCGCTGGGTGAACAGCGGACCTGTCGCGGACGCTGAGGCGTACGTCGTGCACCGATACGAAGGCACGGTCACCGACTGACTGCGCGCGAGAAGGCCGATGCGGCCGAGAGTCACAGCGGGGAACGAACAGTAGCGCTTACCCGAGAATTCTGGGCTGATCGATGACCCACAGCCAGCTGCCGTCCGGCTGTAGGCGGGCCGCTTCGACGGTGGCGTCACCGCCGGCGAGGCGCACCGACGTCATCGCCAGGTCGCCGCTGCGGAGGGCGGGCCGGATCTCGCCCGGGGCGAACACGGGAGCGCTCGCCACGAGCTGCTCGTAGGCGGCCCGGATCTCGGCGGTCCCGGTGGCAACCCGACCATCCGGCAACGCGAGTACCGCGTGGGGCTCGTACAGGGCGACCAAGCCGTCCACGTCGCCGGCGTTGAGCCGTTCGACGACCATCCGGCTCAGGTCCTCGGGCTGCGCGGCCTGCGGTCTCGCGGATCGTCGACACCGATGGGCGCTGAGGTCGCCGAGCCGAGGTGCGGGTCACGAAGTAGGCAATTCGGGGCAATCGGCTTGAACCGCACAAATTGCCTGTCGCCGCCGGATCGGTGATGCTGTATAGCAAACCGGTTGGTCGCGAAAGGTTCGATTTCCTCATGTTTACCGAAGCCGCCGCCGTCGGCGTCTCCAATGTCGTGCGCTCCGCAACCCCGGGGGTTGGCGAGATCGGCGGCGACATGGTATCGAGGCCGAATTCGTCTCTACTATCCCGGACTCGCTTCCGATCATCGAGGCGACGTTGCCGGTGGTGGGGGAGCGCCTGGGGAGATAAGTCAGGTTCTCTATCGGTATCTGTTCGACGGTCTGCCCTCGTTCGCATCCGATCTGTTCAACCGGTCGAACCAGGAGAACGGGGAGCAGCAGAAGGCCCTGGCCGGATCGATCGCGGCGTTCGCCACTCTTCTGGTCACCGAGGATGCGCCGCCGGTCGACCAGGTGATGTCGCGGATCGCGGCCAAGCATGCGTCGTTGGGAATCGTCCGGGCGCATTACGACCTCGTACACCGTGCGCTGTTCAAGGCCATCGCCGACGTGCTGGGGGACGCGGTGACCCCTGAGGTCGCTGCGGCTTGGGACGAGGTGTACTGGCTGATGGCCGACTCGCTGGTTGCGCAGGAATCGACGATGTACGAGCAGGCGGGGGTCGCGGCTGGGAGTGTGTGGCATGTACTCACGGTCGTCGGTCGTCGTGAGGTTGCGCCTGGCGTGTGGACGTTTACGCTGGCCGGTGGCAAAGGTTCGCCGATGGCGAAATGGGCTGCAGGACAGTATATTTCGGTCGCGGTTATCGCCGAGGGCGGTGCTCGTCAGATCCGTCAGTACACGGTGATGTCGGGAGACGAGCCGGACACGTGGGAGATCACGGTCGAACCGATGCCGGGTGGCCTGGTGTCGAACAAGCTCATCGCAGACGCCGGGATCGGGTATCCGCTGGTCGTATCGATCCCGTCGGGGACGCCGTACCCGGTTCCCGGAGACAATCCGGTCGTGCTCTGCTCGTCCGGCGTCGGTTCTGCTCTCACCGTCGCGGTGCTGCAGAAGATGATCGGACTGCGGCAAACGCGTCCGGTTTACGTGCTGCACGTCGACAGAGACGAGGCGTCGTTCGCTCACCGGATTCGGATCCGCGACCTCCTCGAGGCGTACCCCGGGGAGTCATCGCTGGAGAACTACTACGTCGAAGATCCGGAGGAGGTAGTGCCGATCCTGCGTGACCGCGAATGGTACGGCGGCGCCGAGGTGTACCTCTGCGGCTCACCGCGATTCATGCGGAAGGTTCGCAGGCTCGCGGTGGTAAAGGGAGTTGCCCGGAGAACATCCACTACGAAGTTTTCACACCGGATTCCTGGCTCGGCTTCGACTGACCTCGCACATCGACATCCCTGCTGTTCTTGAACTGGTCGGCAGAATTGGCTCTCAGGTGCGATGTGTGCGGCATTCACGAGCATTAGCGTTGCGGCAATGATGAACGCTTTGTCGACAGGGATCGCTGCTCTGCTGCGGCCGGAGCCAGTCGCACTGAGCACGCGGTGGCGTGCGCCCACGAGTTGGGCTGGAGCGCTCAGAGTTTCCCTCGGAGTGTTGCTGGTGGTCGGGTTGTTCGCGGCGTCGGTCGTGCAGCTCAACGGCATGTTGTCCTCTGTGGCCGTGTGCTACGCGATCGGGGCGCTGCAGACCCTGCCGTTGTTGCTCAGCTGTGCTGCGCCGGTTCTGGCCTGGCAGCTCGTCGCGCTGGGCATGTTCGCGGGAACGATCTCCGGGCTGTTCCAGGACGGCGCTGCCTTCGCGTGGCCGTCGGCGGGGTGCATTGCCGCGCTCGTCGCCGTGTACCGGCTGGCACGCGCCCGACCGTCGAACGTGGCGAGCGCGGCCGTCGCAGTATCCGTGGTGGTCGTGGCTGCGCCTGCGATGTGGACTGTGGGGATGCCCTTGTTCCGGTTGGTGACGATTGCGATTGCGTTGACTGCGGTTGCCGTCGGTGGTTCGATCGTGCAGCAGTTGCGGTCTACCGAAATCGCTCTCGCCGGCGAGAGGCAGGAGCGGATCGATCAGGACCGCCATCAGGCAGTCATGGAGGAGCGAACGCGGATCGCGCGGGAGTTGCATGATGTGGTCGCCCATCACATGTCGATGATTGCAGTTCAGGCGCAGGCCGCGCGATTCAAGAATGATGCGCTCCCGCCGGCGGCGACCGATGCGTTCGACAACATTCACCAGGCGTCGGTTACGGCGTTGACGGAGATGCGGCAGGTGGTCGAACTCCTGCGTGATCCGGACGAGGGCACAGAGCATGCACCGGCGCCGAATCTGTCCGACCTCGATACCTTGGTCGACCAGTGGCGCAGGTCCGGTGCGCAGCTCACACTGCGTCGAACGGGATCGTTCGCGGACCTTCCCGAAACGCTGTCCGCGAGTGCGTACCGCATTGTCCAAGAATCGCTCACGAACGCGGCACGGCACGCGCCCGGGGCTGCCGTGGACGCCGAGATCGTGCATCTCGATGACACTCTCACGGTGCGCGTGTCCAATGCCGTCACGGAAACAACCAGTAGCTCGGCGGGTTCAGGTGAGGGACGCGGGTTGCTCGGCATCCGCGAGCGGGCTGCAGTCTTCGGCGGTCGGTCCACCGCCGGACTCACCGACGACGGTCGATACGAGGTTTCTGCTACGTTCCCGATCCAGGCATGAACGCACCGACTCCGAGACGGTGCATACTCCGTCGGTTGTTAGGGGAGAGATGACGACGATCACCGTTCTGCTCGCCGACGATCAGGAACTGGTGCGGGACGGCATCGCGGCTGTGCTCAACGCCGAGAACGACATCACTGTGATTGGTGAGGCCTCGAACGGTAGGGAGGCGATCCATCTCGCCCGAAGCCTTTGCCCCGACGTCATCGTGATGGACATTCGGATGCCAGTCCTCGACGGTATCCGGGCGGCCGAGGAAATCCTCGCGGACGACGCCAACTGTTCGAAAGTGTTGATGCTCACCACATTCGATCTCGACGACTACGTTTATGACGCACTCAGCGTCGGTGCCAGTGGGTTTCTCCTCAAGCAGGCGCCTTCAGCGGAATTCACCCGCGGTGTGCGGACGGTCGCCGCAGGAGAATCCATGCTGGCGCCGACGGTGACGACGCGTCTGATCGCCGAGTTCTCTCGCCGCCGCAGTCGACGCCGGAACAACGATTCAGCTCCGGCACTCACTCCTCGTGAACTGGACGTGCTGCGAGCACTTGCGCGCGGGCTGTCGAATCGTGAGATCGCGGCCGAACTCTTTCTGGCTGAGGAGACCGTCAAGACCCACGTCGGTCGGATCCTGTCGAAGCTCGGCTTGCGCGACCGAACCCAGGCCGTCGTCTTCTACTACGAGAGTGAACTCGCGCACGGAGACAGGTAGCTCCTTCGAGGGACAACTGATTCACTCATATGGGTGACGACTGGACGTCTACTGATTTCGTAGCGTCAAAGGCATGATCCCACAACATCTTTCAATTCAGAACCCGATCTCGGGTTCTTGCTGTTCTGCGTCGCAGCGCGAAGCGCCCCACACCTTGTGATGATCGGCGTTGTCCGCGAATTGCGGCAGCCGCGCCCCCCCGGATTCGCTCGAGCGCGCTCGCCCTTCGCTCGAACTCCCAGCGCTTCCTGCCGGCTCCGGCGCCGAGATGCCGTATTGCCTGGCCACCGCGGTCGGTCAGCTACCCGCCAGCAAGAACTTCACGTAAGACATTCGACTACTGACGAAAGGACACCCGCATGCCGTCGACAAGGAACAGGAGAAGGCGTACCTCGATCTATGCGTCACTGGGAACCCTCGCTGTCGCCCTTCCGATCGCCGCACTGCTGACCGATCGTGCACCGTACCCCTACTCGCAGCGCCGACTTCTCGACGTCGAGCTTCCATACCTGACCAACAAGCATCTCGACCGGCAGCTCGCCCCACGATCCGGCCAACGAATACTGGAAGTCGGCCGGGAACGGGGCTGCAGACGATGCACGTGGCACGTCGACTGGGCGACGCCGGCCGTCTCGACGTCGTCGACATCCAGGCCGACATGATCGACCACATCGCACGCGAGTGCGCCCGCCGCAATCTCACCAACGTCCACCCTATGCAAGCCGACGCCACGGCACTTCCGTTCGACGACAACACCTTCGACTCGGTGTACATGATGACCGTCCTCGGCGAGATTCCCGCAGCGGGATCCGCGGTCCGCGAAATCTCGAGAGTCCTCAAACCAAACGGCACCCTCGTCGTCGGGGAATTCCTTGATCGCCACTGGATTTCTCGCAAACATCTCACGAGGATCGCCAACGCCGCGGGACTGGACGAACTACGACGACACGGTCGATTCTGGGGGTACACGACAGCATTCAGGGCGTCCTAGTCCGGCCAGACCTGCTACTCGATTCGGCGATGTCGATTCCGAAGGTCGCCGGCCGACAGCAGTCTCTGTGCCAACGCGCGCGAGCGTTGTGCGAGCTCTGGCGGGTCGAGTATCTCGAAGTCGTGTCCCAGCAGGACGATGTGCATCAGGACGGCATCGAGGCTGCTGTCGGCACCACTGAGCACCTCGCAGAACTCGCTCCCTCGAGCTCGTACGACGGCCGACGACGCCGGAAGCTGCGCGCGTACCGTATCGGCCGGCGCGTGCACGAGGAAACACGCCCGGTGCGGATAGACGCGGCTCGCCACACCCTCCTGCACGTACGACGCCGCGTCGGGCGCCCGGCGCGGCCGGAAACGCCAGGTCCGTGTCGACACATGACGCATCCGGTCGAGGCGGAAACTGCGCCAGTCACCCCGTTCGAGGTCGAACGCGAACAGGTACCAGCGCCGTTCGGACGCGACCAGGCGGTAGGGCTCGACCCGCCGCAGTCGTACCGCCGCCGCGGTGGGGTAGTCGAAGCCGACCTCGGCCTCGTCGCGACACGCTCTGGCCAGGGTCATCAGCACCTCGGGATCGACCGGTGTGCGGCCTTCGCCGAAGGACTCCACCGAGCCGGACAGGGCGCGCACCTCGTGTCGCAATCGGGTGGGCAGTACCTGGTCGAGCTTGGCCAGCGCCCGCAGTGCGGCATCGCTGGTGCCGTCGCCCCCGCTGTCGGCACCAGCGAGCAGCGAGACAGCGGTGGCGATCGCTTCCTCGTCGTCGAGAAGCAGGGGCGGAAGGTCCTGCCCGGGGTCGAGTTGATAACCACCGCCGTCACCGTGGAGGGCGTGCACCGGATAGCCGAGCGCCCGCAGCCGAGCGACGTCGCGCCTCACGGTACGGGGCGTCACTGCCAGTCGGTCGGCGATGTCGGGGCCGGTCCACCTGCGGCGCTGTTGCAGTAGGCCGAGCAGGGCGAGTACTCGCTCCGTTGTGCCCCGCTCGTCACCACCGGCAGCGTTCATGTCGCTCACCCTGCCAGAAGTAGCGGACCGTACCTGTCCGCTCGGGGTGTCACCGTGTCCACCATGACAGCGAACGAACTCGATTGGAACCGAACACTGGGCGAGCAGTTGGACTTCCACTGGAAGCATCAACTGCGAGCACGACTCGACGGCCTCACCGACGACGAGTACTTCTGGTCACCGGTGAGGGATGCTTGGAGCGTGCGGCCGCGAGGCAGCTCGACGGCGCCCGTCCCGCTCGGTGCCGGGGACTTCACGATGGACTATGGCTCTCCGCAGCCGGTCCCCGCGCCCTTCACCACGATCGCCTGGCGACTCGGTCATGTCATCGTCGGCGTGCTCGCCGCGCTCGACCAGCTCGGGACGCAGCTCGAGATCTGGTCAGCCGGGGTGCGCAGCCTCGGCGAGACTGGCCTACGGCGCCCGGTCGGCGAGAAGGAACCCTTCCCCAGATGCCCATGGCAGATCTCGTGCTGCACATCCACCGTGAGCTGATCCACCACCTGTCCGAGGTCTGCCTGCTGCGCGACCTCTATCTCCACACCGAATCCGATGCCGTCGAAGGGGAATCATGATGACCACACAGACGATGCACCTCGACCCGGAAGAACTCCACAACAACCCTGCCTTCGTGCAGGGCGTGATCGCACCGGCTGGCCGAACACTGTATGTCGGCGGCCAACTCGGAACCGATCGCACCGGACGCCTGCTCGACGGCATCGAGGCCCAAACCGGGCAGGCGATGCGGAACGTGCTGACCGTGCTCGCAGCGGCAGGCACCGGCCCCGAGCACGTCGTCAAACTCAACATCTATCTCGTCCACGGCGTCGACGCACAGGTGGGATACGCGGCGTCACGAGCGGTGTGGGGCGATCACCGCACCGCTGTCACCGTCGTATCCACCGCTGGGCACGCTCGCCCAGGCGCGCTGGTCGAGATCGACGCGGTAGCGATCATCCCGACCAGGGTGTGCACAACGAACGTTGAGTCAGTCCTGGTCGTTTGCTGCGTGACGGAGCCTTGCTACTGTCGTGGGCATCGCGACTGGCGTTCGGTGGATTACCACGGGGAAGCGTAGGTCGGAGCGTCGAACGCCTGGGTGCTCCTCAGTTCATGACTGAGGAGCGTGCGTGTGGATATTCGGTACGGAATGAATCCGCATCAGCGGGCAAGCGTCACCGGTGCGCAGCCTGTGCGCGTTGTGCACGGGAAGCCGTCGCTGATCAACTACCTCGATGCGCTCAATGCCTGGCAGCTGGTTCGGGAGGCGGCTGCGGCGACAGGTGCAGTCGCTGCCGCCTCTTTCAAGCATGTGTCCCCGGCGGGCGCGGCGATCGCGGGCGAGATCGACGAAACGACGCGGCGCGCGTGGGACTTCGGCCCAGGTGTGGTGGGTCCCGTTGCGGCGGCATACGTCCGTGCCCGAGACGCCGACCCGAAATCCTCGTTCGGCGACATGATTGCAGTGTCCGCTCCGGTCGATATGGAGCTTGCGGACCTGCTGACGCGCGTGGTCTCCGACGGGATCATTGCGCCGGGATTCGCCCCCGGAACCGTGGAGATCCTCGCGCGCAAGAAGCATGGCAGCTTCCTGGTGCTGGAGGCGGACGCGTCCTTCGAGCCGCCGGAGTGGGAGCACCGCGAGGTGTTCGGGATGGTGCTCGAGCAGCAGCGGGACCGATTCCCGATCACAGCCGACCTCCTGCGGGTGGCGTGCGGCTCGGCACCGGACCTGGGCGCGATCACGGACGCGCTGCTCGGGATGATCACGCTGCGCTACACGCAGTCGAACTCGGTGGCCTACGTCAAGGACGGAATGGCTCTGGGGATCGGAGCGGGCCAGCAGTCCCGGGTCGACTGCACGAAACTTGCGGGCAAGAAGACTGCCACCTGGTGGCTGCGCCGCCACCCCGCCATCGATCGACTTACCTTCGGCGAGAATGTGTCCCGGCAGGATCGGCTGAATTGGCAGATCCGGATCGCCGAGGACGACGTGGCGCCCTCGCAGCGGTCCGCCCTCGCCGCGGCCGTCGACCACGAGGATGTCGCGTCGGCAACCGCCATTGATCGCGGCGCGTGGCTCGACGAGCTCGATGGCGTAACACTGGTTTCGGACGGCTTCATTCCTTTTCGCGACAACATCGACCACGCCGTCGGCTACGGGGTCCGGTATGTCGTCGAACCCGGCGGGTCCACCCGAAGCGACGATGTCCGTGCATCCTGCGAGGAACTGGGCCTGACCCTCATCCACACCGGAATCCGGCTGTTCCATCACTGAGAATCCCGGGCCCTGACGAGGAAGCGTCCGTGCGGTCTCTCGGGTTCTGAGGAGCCGTTGAAATCTTGCTCACGATCGTGAAAGCGACATAGCCTCTCGGGATGGTGCACAGTGCTGCGAAAGATGTAGACGGCTACCTGGCCGAGGTGCCCGATGAGCGTAGGGACGCGCTGGCTGAGCTGAGGCAACTGTGCTGCCGGGAGCTGACGGGCTTCACGGAGATCATGGCCTACGGTATGCCTGCGTATGAGCGGGACGGTGTCGCGGAGATCGCGTTTGCCAGCCAGAAGCAGTACATCTCCTTCCCTTTGATGCGCAGTGATGTGCGTGAGGCGTTCACCGAACGGCTGGCGGGACAGGACATGGGCAAGGGGTGTCTGCGGTTCTGCAGGCCTCAGGCCATCGACTTCGAATTGCTACGCGATCTGCTGCGAGCAACTGCGGCGCGGCCCGGGACGGTCTGCTGACGCCGGCCCCGGCGTGACGCCCCGGCTTTCACGCACAGGTCAGCGTCCGGGCGGATCCGGACCAGCGAGTCGCCGGCGCCTACTCGGTCAGATGTGCGGGGGTGTGGGTGACGCCCTCGATGTCACCGACTGTCGCTTCGATCAGCTGGTGCGCCAGGTCTGCCAGAGCGCGCGCCGTCGCAAGCTCGTCGCCGATCCCCGGAACGTTCCGGTCCACGGGGTTGCGTCGGGCGAGTCCGATGCCGACCAGCGTCGTCTCATTGGTATGCAGGCGCGCCGTCGAGCGCGTTCGACTCTCGTGCTCGTCGATGGTGATGTCCACGCTCCACTGTTCCGTGTCCATTGCCGAGCTCCTCTCGCGTCCGTTCCCGGCGAAAACACGCGCCGGGCGTACAGCAAGTCAACCGCCTCAGGAGACGATCCGGTAGGGCCATGCTGCCTCGTACGACTCGACGACTCCCTGGGCGGCCGCGCGAGTGAGAGCTGATCGCGTGTGCTGTCGAGGCGCCGAACGGCCGGGGCAGTCGTAGGAGAAGGGGAAACGGCACCGCGTTCAGCGGACGACGCGGTGTCGTTTCACTTTGTCCGTACCGTAGGCGGTGAGGTCAGCTGCCGAAAACTGCTCCGGCAAGCTGGAGCTGTCTGTCGGAATGGGTGCGCGAAATTCGAAGCACGCGACCATAAGTCGACGACGGCCTCTTCATCGTTGGGCCGATAGGTGCGAATGGTCAGGTTCAGGCCCGCGTAGCTGCCTGTCACATCAGTTCCATGAGAACGTCGGCGCGGGGGTAATAGTCGGCTGCCACGGGAAGCTGCGAGCGATCAGTTCGAACGAATCCTGCCTGCTCGTAGAGGTAGAGCGCCGCCTCGAGTCTGGTGCTGGTGCCGAGGAATAGACGTGAACCTCCAAGCTCGCGGGCGCGCCCTATCGCGGCGGAGAGGAGCTGCCATCCGATGCCGCGGCTCTGGGCCGCCGGCCGCACGCCCATCTTCGCCAGCTCGACGACACCGTCCGGATATGCGATCAGGGCGACGCAGCCGAGAGCGTCTCCGCTCGCTCGGTCACGGGCGATCAGAACGTCGCCCCCGGCTCGACGATCCGGCCGACGGGGTCAGCCAGAAGCGCCCGCTCGGATTCCTCGAGGCTGAAGTACTGCGTGACCCATTCCTCGCTGATCTCCCGGAATGCCTCTACGTCCTCCTGCGTGGCGATCGATGCGATCACGATCGGTTCCGGCGGGGTCACCATGATCCCAACATCCTCTCTCTTTGTTTGTGCCTAGCTTCGCGCCGCACCTATCGATATGTCCAATAAGCGCCAGGGCGGTAATTCGATAGGTTGCAGATATGGATCAGCGCGTCGAGCTCCGGCATCTCCGCTACTTCCTGGTTCTGGCGGAGGAACTCCACTTCGGTCAGGCCGCATTCAGGCTGGGCATTGCCCAGCCGGCCCTCTCCCAGCAGGTCAAGCAGCTCGAGAGGTACATCAGCGTCCCGCTGTTCGATCGGACGTCCCGCAGAGTGCGTCTCACCGATGCGGGAGCGGCACTCGAACCGCGGGCGCGGGATCTCCTCGCACGCCTGTCCTCGGATCTGGAGGAGGCCCGCCGCGTCGGCAGGGGGAGGCTGGACGTCTCGAGGTGGCGTTCATCAACTCGGCGACCACCATAGTGAGCGACCGCCTTCGCGCATTCTCTCGTAGCTTCCCGGACGTACAGGTCAAGCTGCGCAACGGATTCACTGTCAATGTCCTGGACGCGCTCGAACGAGGTACGACGGACGTCGGAATCGTCCGGGACCCCGAAAGCCGTACCGGCATCGACCTCCGTCTCCTCGAGGTCGAACGGTTCGTCGCAGTGCTTCCCTCGACGCACGCCTCGGCAACGGCCACGACCGTGCGTGTCGACGAGTTCGCGACCGAGCCGCTGATCCTGTACCCGCGCACCGCCGGAACCCGGGCATTCGAAGTCAATACCCAGCCCTTCCGCGACGCCGGCGTCGATGTCGTTGTCGCGCAGGAGTGCTCGGACTGGCCCACCATCATCGCGCTCGTCGCGGCTGGTCTCGGTGTCACGCTTGCGCCCTACAGTGTCACCGGTCAGCTACCGCCGGTGCCGTGCGGTGCGAACTGGATGGCCGAGGGGAGCATGTGAGTCAGATCTTCCTGGCCAGCCGGACCGGAGATACGCGTCCGCTCGTCCGGTCCTTCATCACAGCCACTGGGCGGGACGACGATCGGGGAAGCGGCCAGAACGCGGCGCCTGCGGACAGCGGTCCCGAGTACGCTTCATCGACGATGAGCCCGGCCGCGTCCAATCGCTCGAGAAATGGTGACGTTATCGCCAGACCTGTTGGTGCTCAGCACATATCCATCGAGCATTGGGCCTCCGAATGAGTGCACGGCAAAGTCTCTGTGAAAGGCACGTGGCGGTGCATCATCGAGACTGTACCCAGCCGCAACGTCGCCCCGTCCTGCGCAAAGCCGCCCGACCGTAACCATGCCCGCTGGGATCTCGTCCGGGCGGTCCGTCCTGACTGTGAACCGGATCCAGCGCCCGTGACAAATGAGCATGTGGACACTGATGTACTCCGCGAGGTCCCTGGCCCGCGAGACAATGAGCTGATCGCCCGGTCGCTGACGGATCCGGACGCCTTCGCGGGGATCTTCGATCGTCACTTCGGCACGATTCATCGCTATCTCGCTCGCCGGGCAGGGAACGACTCGGCGGATGATCTCGCCTCGGATGTGTTCGTGGTCGCGTTCGGTCGTCGAGCCGACTTCGACCTGACCTACGAGCATGCGCTGCCCTGGCTGTACGGAATTGCGGGCAACCTTCTGAACTCGAACCGCCGCCGCCTCAACCGGGACATAGCCCTGCTCGCCCGTCATCCGAGGCCCGATAACCCGTTGCCGTTCGAGGACCGGGTCGACGCCTCGATCGACGCCCGCCGCGAGGTCCGCGCACTCGACCGCCGGCTGCGGCGATTGTCGCAGCCGGATCTCGACACACTGCTGCTCTACGCGTGGGAAGACCTCAGCTATCTCGAGATCGCCGAGGCGCTGCAGATCCCTACCGGAACCGTGCGTTCCCGCTTGAACCGGCTCCGCCGCAAACTGCGTGAACCGGAACCCGACGAACTCACAAGAACAGGGCGACAGCAGGCCGAACCGGGGCAAGGAGATGGACATGAGTGACTTCACGGAGATCCGTCGTCGGCGACCCGAGCCGCAGCCTCCCCGCGACGAGGTCCTAATCCGGGCCAGGCGAAACCTGATGCGCGCCATGGAAATCGATGAGTCCTCGCAGCCGTCTGCCTTAGAGGTCCCTGGGGCATCGCGTAGGGTCGTCGCCCTCAGTAGGTTCCGTCGTCGGCCGGGGCGGGTGACGGCGGTGGTCAGTGCCGCCTGTGTCGCGGTCTCGGTGCTGGTCTTCGCCGCAAGCTACGACCGAATGCGCGTACCCGAACAGAGCCAGGTCGTCACGGTGGGCGCTGCGCTCACTCTGGAGCAGACGGCGACCTTGGTCGCGGCGACGACCGACACGAGTGAGACCGGACCGATCCGGCACCTGCAATTCACCAACCTGACCGATGCGGATCACCCGACCTACGACACCTTCGTCCGCCCGGACGGAACCGCACTCGTCGGCCAGGTCGGCGGGGACCTCCACGAAACATCCGGATACCTGACGAGCGCACAGTTGGCCGACCTTCCTGCCGCCCCCGACCAACTGCGGACGCAGATGCTGAACCTGTCGCACCAGCAGGGACTCGGTTACAGCGGCGAAGCCCCTGACCGGGCACTGTATCGGCTGGCGACCAAGCTGCTTCCGGACCCCGCAGTCACCCCCGCAGTCAAAGCCGGGATCTACCGAGTTCTCGCCGGGCTCGACCTCGAGGCGATCCGGGCACGTGACCTCGGCATCGGCACGGATCGGACCGGGCGGCCCGGCTATATCCTCGAATTAACCTTCGAGGAGGGCTACGTCGACCGGATGGTAATCGACGATGTCACCGGCGCGCTGAACAGCGTCGAGACACTGGACCGTGACGGAAAACTCTTCGCCGGTCAGGACTACGTCTCTGCCGAGATGGTCGACGAAATGCCGCCGGCGCACCCCTGAGGCGCGAGGGTGGTCGCCATGGGGTGGGCGACAGATGAGCGCGCCGTCGTGGGGCTGTCAGCGACTGATTGGCGAGCGCTTCCGGCTTGTGCAGAACTGCTCGGCGGCTTACCAACACCACGCCCAGCGGCCGAGATTGTTGGGGGTGACGGTCATGATGTCCTCGATGGCGGCGCCAAAGTCGTGACCGTCAACGGGGAAGACGTGACCGGCGCATTCGTCGCTGGTGCGAGAGTCGTCGCCGAACTTGCCACAGAACATGGCGTGACCCGCGCAATCCTCCAAGCGCGAAGCCCCTCCTGCGGGTGCGGGGGCGTCTACGACGGTACCCACACAGGGGAACTCGTCGAAGGTGACGGCATCGTCGCCGCCATGCTCGAAGCGGCAGGGCGTCGTCATCACCGCAATCCGTGGTCAGGGCGAGAGCGCGTCGTCTCTGAGCTGAGGCGGCGAGCTTTCGCCTCACGGTCGCACTCGGGATCTCCAGTTGGTCTGCATGTCGGAGCCTGGGCATGTGGCGACATGTAACCCGTCGACACCGGTGACCTGCGAAGAGCACACGTCACGGGTGGGATGCGGGTCACTCCACCTCGGATTCTCTGGCTCGGTAGCCGAGCCAGATCCACAGCGATGATGCGGCGCCGATCAGGCCGGCGACGGCGAGTGCTGATGGGCCCCATTCGACGACGAGGTCGGAGGTGTGAATGCCGGTGGCGGGGTAGGTCAGATCGCAGCGGGAGGCGACGAGGACGACCCAGGCTTTGCTGGAGATCGCGGGAGTTGCCACCACGCTGGTGGCGCCGGGCGGGATAGCTGCTGGTGGGATGGGTTGCGTGATGCACACTTCGGTCGGGGCGTTGATGAAGAACGCAGCGATGTAGACGACGAGTCCGGCGACGATTCCGAGCAGTGCAAGCGCTTTGCGCATCCGACGATTCCCCTAGTGGTTCGTGCCGCGGCGCGACACGTTGCTGTTGGCCGGCGTGGTGGTCGCTCCATCATCCTGAGCTGTAGAGATGGCCGGTTCGGGTGCGTGATGTTGTGTGTCTAGTTGATGCGAAGGAGGACGTAGGACATGACGGCCGCGAAAGCCAGGATGAGGATGCTCCAGGCGAGGCGTGCTCGCTGATAGCGGAGCCAGGTTCGGATGATCTCCATGAAAGTCATTCCCCGCCAAGTCGGTTGCCGCATATTTCCCCTCATCTACTCTCGATCGTCACCGTATCAAGCGGCGGGCGAACGACATTCCTCTGTCAATCCCCACTCTGGTGACATGCCCTGGTGGAGTCCGGATCCGAGGTGCATCGTCGCGCCCGCTTGGGGCCGACGGTGGGCCGGTCATGGTCTCGGATAGCGGGATCTCGGCTGTGGTGGGCTGTATCGGCCCGAGTAGGCGATGTATCCGATATATCCGATATATCCGAGCAGCGTCAGTATCAAGAGCATTGTGAAGGTCGGCATGATCCAGAACGGGACGTGCACTCCCGAGGCGGTGATGCCGGACAGGCACGTGACCCCGACGATGGTGAGGATGATCAGGACGCCGATCCACTCGACGTCGACAATGAACTATGCGTTGAACTCACACCTGTTCTCGGGCCGCGCCCAGTAATTCGAATGCGGGCCAGCCAGATTGAGCGCGCGGTCGGGAATCTTGGGACGTACCATCGGGCGCCACCGCAGACGAGCACAGTGCCGATGGCGAACGTGCTGGTGACAGTGACGTACTGGCCGAGTCCCATCCATTCGGTGATCTCACCGGATCCGTCGAAGTGCGACGGCACTTGGCCGGGTGCTGTGAGTAGCAGCCAGCTTGTGGCGACCACGAACGCCGCGCCGGCCCCACAAGCGCGCACCAGGACGGTCGCGGGCGTTTCGATAGGTTCCCCATGCGCGGACCATACGTGCCGACTGTGCCCATTGTGAGGCGCGGTGACTACCGAGCACAGTCCCAGGCCGCCGTGACGCCGACAGGGGGACGATTCGGCGGCGGGGCAGACCGCCGCCGAATCTAGTGCGAGGAAGCAAGATCGACGGCGATGTCGTTGACGGTGGGCAAATGGTTCGCGGAGAACGCAGCCTCTCAGAGCCCTGCAGTAGACCCTCGTCGTTCCGTCGGCGCCAACTCCGCTCACCGGAAATGTCAGTGTCGGCCGTGGACGCGAGGAGGAGCTGCGGGAGAGGCGCGGCGCCGATTCCTCCCACCGGCACGGGGTGTCGAACATGCCGGTGTCGAGGGTGACTCCATCGAGCTGCCCCCGCTCGTGTCCGTCACCGAAGCGGCCAGCGCCCTGGGTGTGAGCCGCCAGAGCGTCCTCAACGTGATCAACCCCGCCAAGCTGCCCGCCACCCACATCGGTGACACCTGGGTCCTGCGCGAGGCCGCCATCAACGCCCACGCACGCCGCAGCGCCTAGAGTCAGGCCGCAGCACAATGCCCGAAAGCCACTGGTGCGGAGACGAACCCATCCTCGAACTCACGCCTGAGAACGGGCGGCCCTACGTGATGCGCTCGACAACTGTCTGCGCGCCGCCGACTCCGAAACCGTCGTCCACGTGAGGTTCGATCCCACCGCCTGGCCGGAGAACCGCCCTCCTTCGGGTCGTCGCGGTTCGAGAGCGCTCACGGATGAGCGTCTACTTCCCGATCGCCGTGCCGATCCTCGTCGCCGGCGCTCTCGATCATCCGCAGAGGCATCGCCGTACCCGGGAAACGTGCACGCGCGATCCTGGCTAGGCTGGCCGTGTGCCAGAACCTCAGCCCACTGCCGACCGCCGCGCGGTCGACGGTCGCCGACTGCGGTACGCGGGGCGGCGCGAGGAACTGCTCCGGGCGGTCACCGACTACGTGCTCGAGCAAGGCACCACCGAGGTTGCAATGCGGCCGCTGGCCAAGGCCGTCGGCGTCTCGCATGCGGCGTTGCTGCACCACTTCGGCTCCAAGGAGGAACTGCTCGGCGAGGTCCTCGGGGCGCTGCGTCACGAGTCGATGCCGATCGAACTGGTGCGTGCGACCACGTCCGGCTTCGACGAGATCGACCTGATTGCCGTCCTGCGGTCCTGGTGGCAGCTGCGCACCTCGCCCGAGGAGCTGCCGCGCTTCCGGCTGACCCTGGAGATGGTCGCCAAGGCGCTGAGCGAGCCGGACCGGCACGAACGCTATCTCACGAATTTCGTCCGGGACTGGCTGACCGCGTTCAACCGGATCATCGTGGCCTCGGGATGCCCCCGGGACGAGGCGCCGGCGCATTCGACGCTGGTGCTGGCCCAGGTGCGGGGCCTGCTGCTGGACCTGCTCGCCACCGGCGACCGCGAGCGGGTGGATCGGACCTTCGAGTTGGTCGTCGGAGACACCCGCGCGCGGATCCGCCGGTGGCGTCGGGATCAGCTGCCCAGCAGCGTCCCGACTACACCAGCACTTGAGGTTCCGGCGCTGCCCGAGACCGAGCCGGATCCGCCGGCGCTGCCGAAGCCGGAAGCCGGGGTCTGACCGGCGAACAGCTCCTGCACGAACGGCACACTGTCCGGCAGCGAGGCCGCCATGGTGCCGCTGTGGTCGGTCGGGTACGTCTTGAACGTCACCGGCTGGTCGTTGGCGACCAGTCGGGTGCCGAACAGCAGGGTCGCCGGCATGACGATGTCGGTGTCCTTGAGGCCCTGGCCGATGAAGAACGGCTTGTCATAGCCGCTCTCCGGCACGCCCATGTAACCCGAGAGCAGGCCGTTCGCGTTCAGTCCCGAGAGTGGCTCGGCCAGCAGCGACGCGAGCACCGTGCCCTTGATCTCGTTTTCGAACGGCTCCAGGCACATCGTCGACGCCTTCTGCAGCCACTGCTTGCCGGTGGCGTTGAGGTAGGACGGCACGTCCAGCTCCGGGTGCGACACGTTCGAGTCCGGCGAGGATGTACATGCCGTAGGCGGTCATGCCGGCCGGCAAAGCGATCGGCGGAAGCCCGGCGCGAACGCCGCGACGACGTTCTCGATGTAGGCGGGCACGCCGGTCCCGACGGCGCCGCGGTAGTCGAGCTCGGGACCACCGAACTGCGTCGCGTAGCGCGCGGTCGTGATCGCCGCGCCGCCACCCTGCGACTGTCCGATGACGACCCACTTGTTCGACAGGTGCTTGTCGAGGTTGAGGCCGGCCTTGACCATGTCGACGACGTTGTGCGCCTCGACCGTGCCGTCGAGGTACGGCATCACATCCGGGTGGCCCACGAAGGCGTAATCGCTGGCGACGACTGCGTAGCCCTTGGACATCCACGTACCCAGGTACTGCATGTCCCGGGCCGAAGCGCCGGTGGTCGACGGCGCGCAGTCCGGGAGAGTCCGACGGTGCCGTGCGCCCACGAGATGACCGGCCAGCCGCCCTCCGGCGGGGTGCCGGACGGCACGTACACGGAACCGGTGGTCTCCACCGCGTTGCCGTCGGGACCGGTGGACCAGTAGGTCACGCGGTACGCCTCCGCGGTGCCGGGATCCACTGGTTCTGCGCCAGCGGCTGGTTGGAGATGACCGTCCGGGCGTCGGGGCAGGCGTTGCGGACGCGGACGTCGCGGGCAGCGTCGCGCCGCCGGCTGCGATACCGAGAGCGGCCAGCACGGTCACTGTGCGCCTGCGCAGGGACGGGCCGGCGGGACTGCGTCTTCCTGGGATTCGTGGCATGAGCATCTCTTTTCCGTTGTGTAGGCCGGTGAGGTGTCAACCGGCCTGATCAGGCGATCGTCACACTATGAGTTGCCTTACCAGTCGGTCAAGCAATCTTTTCGCCTGCGGTATGCACGGCTGAAAGTGCGGTCGACTAGCCAGTGCGTGTGGATGATGCCGCAACCGGTGTAGAAGGGCGGGCAGACTGCGATGGATGCGAGGTTGGGGGACACTTCCGGGCCTGATGCGACGACGGTCACTGGGAATCCTGACGGTGAGCAGGGTGCGGTGGGGCCGCCCGTGGAGGGTGTCGGGGGTCGTGAATTGTGTTGCGACACAGAGTGTAGGTTGAGTTCGGTTGTCGGGGATTGTGTTCCGAAACCACGAAAACTGGAACGCCACAACCGAACACGAACCAACACGTGAACTCGACCGTGCAAACATGCCCACACACATCGCCCGGCCGGCGCGGTTTGTCCTGATCGGCCATCGTCATGGCCGGGTATCTTGCCGCGGGGGGTACGGCGATCGAGGTCGATGCGACTGCATGCGAAGGGCGAAACCTGGCAACTGTGGCGAGGGCCGGTAAATCCGAAGTGCCTGATACCTCAGGAGATGCCAACTGATCCGAGCGCTCGACGATGCTCCCAGCTGATCCGCGGGGCGTCGTGACGACTACCGTGACAACGCTCGGTCGCGATCATGGTCAAGATAGTTGGAAATTGTTCGCGAATCCGTCGCGTGGATTCTGGCTCGGTCGGCGACTGCGCTGCTTCGACGGACCGACCGCGGCGGTGGGGACTGCCCCTCCATCCAACGAAGGGAAATGCGTTGCGAGCAGTGCGAGAAGCATGGAGTGGACTGCGCAAGCCGGTGTTCGTACCGGCTTCGCTGCTGATCGTTGCGATGATCGTGTTCGCCGTCGTCTACTCGGGAACTGCCAGCGATGCGTTCTCGCGTTTGAAGACGGGCATCACCGACGGAGTGGGGTGGTGGTACATCCTTGCGGCCACCGGATTCGTGCTCTTCGCACTGTACTGCGGCTTTTCGAAGGTCGGGGGAATCCGACTCGGTGACGATGACGAGAAGCCCGAGTTCGGCATGCTGTCGTGGTTCGCGATGCTCTTCAGCGCCGGCATGGGGATTGGCCTGGTCTTCTACGGTGTTGCCGAACCGCTGTCGCACTACGTGAATCCGCCTCAGGCTGGTCGTATTCCGGGTTCAACCGACGCGGCGGCGAACCAGGCGATGGAGTTGACGCTGTTCCACTGGGGCCTTCATGCCTGGGCGATCTACGTCGTGGTCGGGTTGGGTCTGGCCTACATGACCTATCGCAAGGGCCGACCGTTGTCGATCCTCTGGTTGCTCGAACCCTACTCGGTCGTAAGCGGATCGAGGGTCCGATCGGTCACGCGATCGATGTCGTCGCTATCACCGGCACGCTCTTCGGGGTGGCCACATCGCTGGGGTTCGGAGTGCAGCAGATTCGGCGGGACTCGAGTATCTCGGGTGGGTCCAGCCGAACAACTGGTTCACGATTGGGCTGATCGCGGCAGTGACCGGCCTGGCGACCTTCTCGGTGGTCAGTGGAGTGACCAAGGGGCTGCGCCGGCTGTCAAACATCAATATGGTCCTGGCGGGCGGGTTGGCGCTGTTCATCCTGGTGCTGGGGTCGACGTTGTTCCTCATGCAGTCCTGGGTGCAAAACCTTGGCGGATATGTCCAGGCACTGCCCGAATTGATGCTGCGCACATCACCGTTCGTGGACGATGGATGGTCGGGCGCGTGGACCATCTTCTACTGGGGGTGGTGGATGAGTTGGGCGCCGTTCGTCGGCATGTTCATCGCTCGAATCTCGCGCGGGCGGACCGTCCGCGAGTTCGTGTTCGGTGTTCTGCTCGCACCCACTCTCATCGGGTCGCTGTGGTTCACGATCTTCGGCAACTCCGGAATCCTGCGCCAGCGCAACGAGGGTGACATGACCGGTGCGGACGGGTCGGTCGACACCAATACGACGCTGTTCCATCTTCTCGGCGGATTGCCACTGGCCACAATGACGAGTGTGCTCGCGATCGTCGTCGTGGTGTTCTTCTTCGTCACCTCAGCCGACTCTGGATCTCTCGTCATCGATATCCTGTCATCGGGTGGCGAACTCGAAACGCCGAAGGTGACACGCGTGTACTGGTCGGTGCTCGAAGGGGTCGCTGCCGCGGTGTTGCTGCTCGTCGGCGGGGCCGGCTCACTGACGGCTCTGCAGACGGCATCGATTGCGACAGCCGTACCGTTCTCGATCATCATTGTGCTCGCGTGCGTGTCGATGTTGAAGGCGTTCCGCTACGAATTGGCCACCATGCCCCGCTATCTCCAGGTGTCGACGCGGGCCACCACGAATGACGACGGGCCCGGAACGGGAGTCGACTCCAGCACTCCGCTCTCCCGACGCGGCTCGGGCGTGTCGGCGACACTCGCCGGCCTGGCTCCATCAATGTATGCCGGTGCAGCGGGTCGTCAAGATGGACGTTTCGTGGTGGCGGTCCACGAATTGCCTTCTACCGCTGTCGATGTGGATCCCGATACCGGAGCGATGCAGCATTCGCAGCAGTCGCCGGTGCGCAATCAGCTGCTGAAGTGACAGTCTGGTGTTGCCGCGGAAAGAGATTGACGGATCAGTTCGACGTGGGTCCCAATGCTGCGAGTGGCTGCACTCAGGATTACTACCTTCACCGACGCTGCATCGAGAACAACCGCACCGGGCAATCGGTGACGGTTCAGATGACTCAACTACATCGAGGGACTCCGGGCGACCCCGGAAGCCGCCCCGTCGCGGGCTGATTCAATCGGCGGAAAGTGCTCGCGCGCGTTACTGTCGTGGATGTGCTGAACTCGGGGAACAGTATTCGGAAATTGCGTTCAGGCGCCGGCCGGAGTGCTCGCCTCGGTGCCGTCGCGATCGGTTTGACGATCGGATTCTCGTCCACTGCAGTACCTTCGGCCGCCGCCGCCGCCGACCCATCCAGCGGCGAGCTGGCGTGGGGCCCGTGCCCCGCCGAGTACTCGCTCGATCCGGACACTGACCAGTGCGGAACCGTCACGGTCCCGCGTGACTATGCGAATCCGGGTGCCGGATCGATCGACGTCCTCGTCACCCGTCACCGCGCGGAGGATCCGGCAGCGCGTCGGGCGCGCTGTTCACCAACCCGGCGGGCCCGGCGGTGATGCGATCGCCTCCAACGGCATGATTGCGCAGGCGCTTCCCGAGCAGATCCGCCGGCAGTGGGATTTCATCGGTGTGCAGCCGCGGGGTCTCGCGCATGCTGGGGCGGTCGAGTGTGCTGTTACTGCAGAGCTGTTGGCCGCCGTGAACGTCGGCTTCTCGGGTGGGGCAGCGCGGCTGGCCTGCGATGGTGCAGTTCCTGGCGCCACGGCGCACATTACGACCGAGAACACCGCGCGCGACTGGGAACAGGTGCGGATCGCGGAGCCGACGTGATCGACGTCTACGGCCTGTCGTACGGCACCATTCTCGCCTCGACGTACGCGACACTGTTCCCGCAGCACACCGGACGAATGGTACTCGACTCGGCGGTCGATCGTGACTGGCTGTGGAACGACGTCCTGTGGCGCCAGAACGACGGCTACAAGGCGCGCTTCTACGACCTCATGGATTGGATCGCGGCCAACGACGCGATCTACGGCCTCGGCGACACCGCGCTGAAGGTGTACCAGCGCTGGTCCGACCGCATCGTCGAGGAAGCGGGCGGCAACCCGACCCTCGCGCCCCCATCGGCCCGGATCGGGGACGTCCCACCCGGCCTCGGGAACATCGCCGACGCGTACCGGGCCGGTGTCGACCTCACCGGTCCCGCCCGAGTGCAGTTCGAGGCGTTTGTGCGTCGTCTCGCCGATCCCGCCCACACCCAGTCCGCGTCGAGCATCTACGCCCTCACGCGCCAAACGCTTCCCGCTCGGAACGGTTGGCCGATGGTCGCTCGCGTCATCCGGGACGGCTTCGGGGCACTTCCCGGGGCAGCGCCCGGCGATCTAAGCGAGGACCAGCTCGGCTCGATCGTCCAGACCCAGATGATGCAGGCGCTCGTGCTCTGCAACGAGAACGCGGTTGCGCCTCGGCCCGAGCGGCTTCCGGGCTGGCTCTTCTCGACGTTCGTCACCGGCGACTTGTTCGACGCGATCGGCTACGGCTACAGCGCGGGCGCGGGCTGCGTTGGCGCGCCGCCGGTGACCGCGCCACCGGAGATCGGCAACCACGGTTTGGCCACGGCGCCGCTCGTGTTCCAGGGATTGCGGGATCCGCAGACGCCCTACGACGGCGGTGTCCGACATGCCCGCGACATGGACGCGCACCTGGTCACCGTCGACGGCGGGGACCACGGCGCCGCCATCCAGGGCGGCAACACCACGGTCGACACAGCAATCACGGACTACCTGCTGACCGGGGCCACCACCATCACCCACGCCCCGGAGGCGCCGATAACCGCGCCGCTGTAGCGCGTGGATGCATGTGCGTTTGCGTGATCGGCGTCGTCAAGAACGACGCGACGCGTAGCGACCTAGCCCCGCACCCAATGAGGCTGCAAGATTGGAACTTACGACGCTGATCACTCACGTACGTTGTGACCGCGCCTCATCGTTTGATACCGCGTGTGGACTGGTTGGCCTCGGTCCGCACCGCACCGCATCGAGGTAGAGGCCGAAGATGTAAAGGTGTCCATGTTGGCGGACCGCCTCGTCGTCCGCTAGAGCGTGTCTCCTATTTCGTGAGGGACCTCAGCCAGATACAAACCGCTGAGAGGACCACGCCGGCCCGATAGGTGAGTGCGAGTTTGTCGTAGCGGGTGGCGAGCCCGCGCCACTGCTTGAGGGTGGCGAAGGATCGTTCGACGACGTTGCGGCCCTTGCATTCTCGGTGTCGAACCCGACCGGACGGCCTCCGCGGCCGCCCCGCCGGAGGCGGTGACGCTTCTGGTCGTCCGGTTCGGCGATGATCGCTTCGATGCCTCTCGACCGGAGGTGGGTGCGAATCGCTTTCGACGAGTAGGCCTTGTCGCCGAGCACCGCGTCCGGGCGGGTTCGGGTCTTCCACGGCCGAACCGGGGCACCGACAACGCACCCATCAGGATCGGGAACATCGGCGAGTCACCGGCCTGACCTGGCCCGATCAGCAGGACGAGGGGACGGCCGTGTCCGTCGGCGAGCTGGTGGATCTTCGTGCCGAGCCCGCCACGGGAGCGGCCGAGGGCGTGGTCAGCCGGCTCGTTCAGGAGGTTCGTGTAATTCGACAGATCCCCCTGTGTCGCGGGTGAGGTTGGTGCCGTGCTGGTGGGCTCGGCAGATCGTCGAGTCCACCGACACGGTCCAGTCGACCAACCCGTTTGCATCCGCATGCGCCAGCAGGGAAGCGAGGATCTTGTCCCAGGTGCCGTCCCGGCGTAGCGGCGGTGCCGTTTCCAGATCGTCTGCCACGGACCGAAATCCGTGGGTACATCCCGCCAGGCGATCCCGGCTCGGTAGCGGTAGACGATGCCCTCCACGACCCGACGGTTGTCCCGGAACGGGCGGCCCCGACATCCGTCGGACGTAGGAAGCAACGGCTCGATCAACGCCCACTGCTCATCAGTCAGGTATTCGGTGCGCGACACACGGGACAGTGTCGCCGATCCGACCGCCCGGATTTAGGAGACACGCCCTAGGCCTTCGAGCCGCACCCAATACCGCACGGCCGGGCGGCCTGCGCCGCTGGCGACGGTGCCGACCGGCTGTGCCAGTCCTGCTCTTTCGAGCTGCTTCAACGTTCTTCGGGCAGAGCGGGGCTCGATTCCGAGTGCCGCGGCCACCTCCGCGGCGGTGACCTCGTTGTCGGGGTGCACCGCGACCGCCGCTTCGAGCTTCACCAGGGTGGCGAGGGAGAGGCCTGCGCGGCGGGCGGCGACGTGCAGGCTCATCGGTTCCTCAGCCCGACGGCTCCCGGCGGCGGTCTCGGTGATCACGAAGTCCCGGCCGGACCCGACCGAGACGATCGCCGCGAAAGGGCCTGCCGTGCGGCAGCGTTCGACGGCCCGCCGGGCGAGAGCTTCGGCGTCCGCCGCCGAGCGGCCAACTCCGAGTCCGATCCGAACCCAGTTGTGGCGCTCGGAAAGCTGCTCGAGAAGCGGCATGACTGTCCAGTCACACGTGTGTTGTGCAAGCACACCGCGGGTGCTCACCAGTACGTAACTGCCGTTTCCGGTGGGAAGCACGCTGCCCGCCAAGGCGCGGACGTCGTCGGTCAGGCCGTCGTCGGGTTCGGGAAGCTCAATCATGCCGAGCACCACCTGGGCGTCCGACGAGATGCGCCCTGCCAGCTCCATGGTCACGGTCTCGAGCGCCGTACGCACGGAGGCGATCGCGGGCGCCAGTCTGATCGCGTACACGTCGTCACGGATCAGCTCGTACACCGAGCGGACGCAGGTGATCGCGACCGAACCCGGCCGTGTGCGCGCGTACTCGCGGTGGAACGCTGCAAGGCGTTGCGCGTCGATCCCGTTGCGGTACTCCAGAGTTGCGACGTCGTCGGTGGCAATGCCGACGTGGGTGAGGCTCTCGACCACGAGGGGGCGCGCCAGGGTGTCGATCGAGATGTGGGCCGGGTCGTGCCCGGCGGACATCAGCTCCACGAGCGCGCCGTACAGGGTTGCGCCCGTGTAGTCGATGTAGGCCGCGGGCTTGGCGATCGCTCCGGCGGCCTGCGCGAGTGTGTACGGGATGACGCCGGTGAACAGCAGCGCGTCGACCTCGGGGTGGTCGGCGATCACCGCGACGGCCTGTGCTTCGTTCCGGTAGGTCAGGGGTACCACTACGTGGTCGGCGAACTCCACTGTGGCCACGCGCTTGACCAGCGACACCAGATCGGACGGCCCGACGACCCCGATGCGATACGCGTGCTCAGCATTCGACGACATTGACGGCAAGCCCCCCCAGCGATGTTTCCTTGTACTTGTCCTGCATGTCCGCTCCAGTTTCGCGCATGGTCTTGATGACAGTGTCCAGGCTGACGTGATGTGTTCCGTCACCGGCCAGAGCGATTCGCGCGGCATTGATCGCTTTGACCGCGCCGACGGCGTTGCGTTCGATGCAGGGAATCTGCACGAACCCGCCGACCGGATCACAGGTGAGGCCCAGGTTGTGTTCCATCGCGATTTCGGCGGCGTTCTCCACCTGGGCGGGTGTGCCGCCGAGAAGTTCGCACAGGGCGCCGGCGGCCATCGAACCCGCGGAACCGACTTCGCCTTGGCAGCCGACCTCGGCGCCGGAGATGGAGGCATTGCCTTTGTACAGCGCGCCGATCGCTGCTGCCGTGAGGAGGAAGCGCCGGATCCCCTCGGGGTTCGCGCCAGGAACGAAGCGGTCGTAGTAGTGAAGGACTGCGGGGATGATGCCGGCGGCGCCGTTCGTCGGCGCGGTGACCACCCTTCCTCCGGCCGCGTTCTCCTCGTTCACGGCCATCGCGAAGGCATTCACCCAGTCCAGTCGGTGCAGCGGATCGGGTTGGGTGTCGGCCTCCAGGCGGCGCCTCAGGTCTGGGGCGCGTCGGCGGACGGCCAACGACCCGGGCAGGTGACCGTCGGTCCGGAGCCCGGCCGTGACGCTCTCCTGCATGGCGGACCAGATTCGGTCGAGACCGGCGTCGACGTTCGTCTCTGGTGCCAGAGCGCGCTCGTTGGCCAACATGAGAGCACTGACAGGCAGCCCGGTCTCGGCGGCGCGAGCGAACAGTTCGTCGCCGGAGCAGAAGGGGTGGGGTATTTCGAGGTCGGGTTCGGTGGGGATGTCGCTCCGGCCTGGGTGACGAATCCGCCGCCGATCGAGTAGTAGATCCGCTCATGGCCTGAACCGTCCGCGAACTCGGCGGTCATCACCATCGCGTTGGGGTGTCCGGGTAGCCGGGCATCGCCGTCGAGGACCAGGTCGGCGTCGGCGAAAGGGATGCGGTGCCGTCCGGCCAGGTCGATCGTGCCGCTGTCCGTCACGGCTGCCTGCCATCGCGCCGGTAGGTGTGGGTCGACCGTCTCGGGGTCGGCGCCGCGGAGCCCGGCGATCACCGCGCGGTCGGATCCGTGCCCTCTGCCGGTGGCGCCGAGCGAGCCGCAGAGCCGGACGCGCACCCGCCGAACCCGTTCGAGATCGCCCGACGTGTCGAGTTCGTCGACGAACCTCCGCGCGGCCCGCATCGGTCCCACGGTGTGCGAGCTCGACGGGCCGATACCGATCGAGAACAGGTCGAACACGCTGAGGGTCACGGTTTCCAGGATCCTTCCGGTTGTGCTTGACACCACACTTGACCATTATTACGGTCCTGACCGAAATAAGTCCATCTGGAGAAGGGCCGGTTGATGTTCGCCGATGAGAAGGATCTCGAGCAGGAGTTGAGTAGGCCGAGTGCGGGGCTGGTGGCCGACGCGCGCTCGTGGCAAGGCGACGTGATTGTGCTGGGTGCGGGCGGAAAGATTGGGTCCGGAGTCGCCACGATGGCCCGTCGTGCGCTGGACGAGGCGGGCCGCGGCGAGGTCCGCGTGCTCGCCGTCTCACGTTGGACGGACGCCGAGGCGCGGGCGCGGCTCGATGCCACCGGAGTAGAAACGGTCATAGCCGATTTGTCAGACCCCGCGGCCGTGGACGAGTTGCCGGACGCGGCCAACGTGGTGTTCCTCGTGGGCGCGAAGTTCGGTACGTCCACCAACTCCGACGAAGCCTGGATGACCAACACCGTGCTCCCGGCCTACGTCGCGAGGCGGTACGCGACGTCGCGGATCACTGCGCTGTCGACCGGCAACGTCTACCCGATGACCTCACCGATGAGCGGGGGCCGATCGAGACCGACGAGACCGGTCCGGTCGGGAGTACGCCATCACATGCCGTGGTCGCGAGCAGGTCTTCACTCACGGTGCCCGGACCCGCGGTACCCGCGTCGCGCTCGTCCGGCTCAACTACGCGTGCGAACCCCGCTACGGCGTCGTCGCGGACATCGCCCGCCGGGTGCACGCCGGTGAGCCCGTCGACCTGTCCATCGGTGTGGTGAATGTGGTGTGGCAGCGCTACACCAACGAGGTCGTCCTCCGTGCACTCGGACACGCGGCCACCGCGCCGTTCCTCCTCAATCTCACCGGGCCCGAGACCGCCTCGGTGCAGACCATCGCCGCCCAGATCGGTGAGAAGCTCGGCGTCGAACCGGTCTTCGTCGGTGCCGAGGGGGAGACCAGCCTGCTCAACAACGCCTCCAAGTGCCACACGCTGTTCGGGTACCCGACCGCACCCTGGGGCACCTGATCGACATGCAGGCCGCCTGGATTCGAGCCGGCGGGACGCTGTGGAACAAGCCGACCAAGTTCGAGCGCCGGGACGGGAAGTTCTGATGACACAGTCACTCTCGGACGCGAAGTCCGCACTCCTGCACGCGGGCACCGTCATTCCCGCACACCCTCTCGCACTCGACGCCGCACGCTCCCTCGACGAGCGGCGCCAGCGGGGACTGACCCGGTACTACATGGACGCGGGCGCCGGCGGCATCGCGGTCGGCGTGCACACCACCCAGTTCGAGATCCGCCGACCCGAGATCGGGCTGTTGCGGCCGGTGCTCGAGCTCGCCGCCGAGGAAATGGATGCGCGGGTGGGCGACCGCCCGTTCCTGCGGATCGCGGGGGCCGCCGGTCCCACAGGCCAGGCCGTCGCCGAGGCGGAGCTAGCTCGTGAACTCGGGTACGACGCGGTGCTCGTCTCGCCGGGCGGTCTCGCCGACGAAGACGTGGAGTATCTGCTCGACCGGTCCGTTGCCGTCGGTGAGGTGCTGCCCGTCATCGGGTTCTACCTGCAGGAGGCCGTCGGTGGCCGCTACCTGCCACAGGAGTACTGGCGCCGGCTCGCGGACCAGGAGTCCACCGTCGCGGTCAAGGCGGCACCCTTCGATCGCTACCGCACACTCGAACTGGTGCAGGGGATCGTCGACTCGGATCGCGGCGCCGACATCGCCCTGTACACGGGCAACGACGACAACATCGTCGCGGACCTGCTCACGCCGTTCGACCTGCATGGCCCGTCGGGCCCGGTGACCCGACGCTTCGTCGGCGGTCTGCTCGGGCACTGGGCGGTGTGGACGCGGTCGGCCGTGCGCCTGCACGAGCTCGTGCAGAAGGCGTGGGAGGGGACGAGCCCGCGCGGATCCAGGCGTCGTCAATGGCGGCCGCCGTCACCGACGCGAATGCCGCGGTGTTCGACGTGCGTAACAACTTCGCTGGCGTCATCGCGGGCGTGCACGAGGTACTCCGTCGACAGGGCCTTCTCGACGGGATCTGGTGCCTCGATCCCGCCGAGGGGCTGTCGGACGGGCAAGCCGATCAACTGACCAGAATGGTCGACGCGTACGAGTGGCTGCGCGCCGAGGACGGCTTCATCGCCGCAGGACTCGAAGGATGGTTGTCATGAGCTCAGCTACGGTCGACGCGTCCGCCGCGCCGCTCGACGAACAGAAGGCCGCGCGCGCCAAGAAGGCCGTGTTCGGGGCCTGGCTCGGCTTCTACGTCGACCTGTTCGACATCTACCTGCCGGTCATCGTCCTCGCGCCGGCCTCGGTGTACTTCCAGGCCACCGGCGCGTCGGCGGGCACTATCGCTCTGATCAACGGGTCGGTGTTCGCCGCCACCCTGATCGGCAGGCCGCTGGGCGCGATGCTGTTCGGGCACTTGGCCGACAGGTTCGGCCGACGCAGGATCACAGTGATCTCGGTGACCGGATTCGGCGTGACGACCATGGCCATCGGCTTGCTGCCCGGCTATCAGCAGATCGGCATTCTCGCGGTCATCCTGCTGATCGCACTGCGCTTCATCGACGGCGTGTTCCTCGGCGGCGAGTACACCTCCGCCACCCCCACTGCGCTCGAACAGAGCGCGAAGGAACGCCGCGGCCTCAACGGCGCGATCATCTCCACCGGTTTCCCACTGGCGTACTGCTCGATTGCGCTGATCACGCTCGGCCTGCTGCAGATCATGCCGGCACAGGGCATCGACTCCGCATACGTCCAATGGGGTTGGCGTATCCCGTTCTTCGTCGGCGCGGTGCTGTCGGTCGGCTTCGCGATCTGGTATTCGCGCAACGTCGAGGACAGCGAGGAATGGCAGCAGTCGGAGAAGGTCAAGACGCCGCTACTCGAGCTCTTCAAGGGCAGGTCCGGCCGCGACTTCCTCCAGGTGTTCGTGCTCACCACCGGCTTGTGGTTCACCAGCTACATGCTGACCACAGTGTTGCCGGGCCTGATGAAGAGCGAGGCGAAGCTCAGCCCCAACTCGACGACCCTGGCCCTCGTGATCGCGAACGCGATCGTGGTCGCGGTCTACATGGGTAGCGGTCTGCTCTCGCAGAAGGTCGGCCGACGGCCGATGCTCATCGCTGGTGGATTGCTGTGCATGTTCGTCGCGCCAATCCCGTATACCCTCATCGCGTCGGGCAACGTGCAGACGTTCGGGACTGTACTCGCCCTGCTGATCTCGGTGACCGTGCTGATCAGCGTCCCGTGGGGCTGCCTCACGACATACCTGACCGAACGCTTCACCCTCGGCGTCCGGGCATCGGGCTATGGACTCGGGTATTCGCTGGGCATGGTGATCCCCGCGTTCTACGCGTACATCCAGAGCGGGCTGTCGACGTTCATGCCGTTGCCCTACACGGCCGTCGTCTTGCTGTGCTTCGGTGGACTGCTCACCGTGGTCGGTGCCGTCCTCAGCCCGGAGACCCGCGACGTCGACATGAACTGACCCGAGACGACCGAAGGAGATTGCATGCGGATCGGTTTCGCCGGAGTGGCCCACTCACACCCGTTCAGCGACGCGCTCAGCGCCCGATCGTTCGGCGTGGACGAGCTGGCCGTCTGGGATCCCGACGACCACTCCCGACGCCGCGACTTCGTCGGGAGTGGTCCGCAGTCGAGCAGAGTACGATTTCCGACCTGCTCGACTGGGGGCCGGATCTCGTGATCGTCACCCCGCGACCACAACGTGTTGCGGCCGTCGTGTCGGCTGTTCTGGATCGCGGTGTCGCCTGCTTCCTCAACAAGGTCCCGGCGGCGAGCACGGTCGGCCTCGCCGCCCTCGATGCCGCGGTCGGTGCGCGCTCCGGCCGATTCATGACGTCGTCGGTGCTGAGGTTCGCCCCCGGCGTACGCGCTCTGGCCGAGGAACTCGCCGGGCAGGATCCGATTGCGGTGCACGTGTCGGTGCGGCACAGCATCGACGTCTTCACGACGCCCGAGCGGCGATGGCAGGACGACCCGAACGACGGTGGTGGAACTGCAATCTCGATGGGGCTGCACGCGTGGGAGATGTTCGACGCGCTCCTCGACCGTCCGGTCACCCCGCTCGGCGGAGTGACCGGACGGCTGCCCGGTACCCGCACAATCTCGGAGAACACCGCCGCCTTCCATGCGGTCGCCGCCGGCGGGATCCCCGTCAGCGTGGATGTGGTCGGCGCGGGCAGCACGGAGGGCTACGACGTGACGGTGCACACCGAGTCCGGCGTGCACCGGATGTCGCTGGACGGCTCGGACCACCACCGCAGCCTCGGGTACCTCGACTGCATGCAGGTCGCACTGGCGATGGCCGCCGGTGCCCCCAGCCCGGTGCCGTGGGAGCGGAGCCGGGCGGTGGTCGAAACCACGCTGGCCGCGGCTCAGCTTGCGCGCGTGGGTAACTGAGCCCGCGTGAGTCGGTGCAGCGCGGCGAGCACACGTTCGCGTTCGTCTGCCGGGAGCGTGGGCGCATACGGGTCGGTCAGCAGGTGCTCGGCCAGCAGCCCCTGATCTCCGGCGACCCACGTCATCCGCTGGACGTACCCGTCGAACGGTTCGCGGAACGTCGCGGCCGCGAACTCGTCGAGCCGGCGGGTGGCGTCGAGGAAGGCGGGCAGATCATCGCCGCAGAAGGTGTCGAGCACCCTCCGAGTCAGTGCGACTGCCGCAGCGGCGATTCCAACCAGAGCCGCCTCGGCACCCCAGGTCAGCGAGGCACCGAACATCCGGTCCTCGCCCGTGACCGCGAGCTTGCCGCGGTCACGGACCAGCGCGATCCGGTCCTGGCAGGCCACCGCATCGGACAGCCGCGCGAGTTCGACCGCCGCCACCGCCGGATGATCGACCACTGCAGCGAACGTCGAGTCCGAATAGGGCGCGGTGTACAGGTCGAAGGCGACCAGCGGAAGCCCACTCGCGTCCCAGAGCCGATCCAGGTGTCGTCGAACCGAAACGGCGTCGCCGGCCACCGGAAACACCAGGACAGCATCGGCTCCGGATCGTGCAGCCAGTGCCGCCTCGTCGGCATTCTCGACACCGACGATCACCGACGCGTCGGCCTGGCACGCGATCCGGATGAGTTCGGCCCGCACCGAGGCGGACAGGTGCGGCCCCCGACCGGTGTGTGCCGCGATCGCGAGACCATCGGCGCCGGCCTCGACAAGTCCGCGGAAATAGTCCACCGCGAACTCGGGTCGCGCGGTGCCCGTCGCGTCGAACGGCGTTGCGGGTGCCGCATACAGGCGGCCGCGAGCGCCGCGTGCCCACTCCCGTGCCACCGCAAACCACTCCATGCCACCAACCCTATCCGCCACTAACCATCCATCCCGAAGCGAAGGAGAATCGATGACACTCTCAGCCCCCGAACTGATCCTGTTGCGACGGGAACTGCACCGCAACCCGGAGATCGGCCTCGACCTGCCCTGGACTCAGGCTCGAATTCTGCGCGCGCTCGACGGCCTCGACCTCGAGGTGACCACAGGCGTCTCGACCACGTCGGTGACCGCGGTACTGCGCGGTGGCGCCGCGCGGGGCGGTGACAGACCCACTGTTCTCATCAGGTCCGACATGGATGCGCTGCCGGTGGTCGAGGCGACAGGACTCGAATTCGCGGCCACCAACGGCGCCATGCACGCTTGCGGACACGACCTGCACATGGCGATCCTCGTGGGCGCGGCGCACCAACTCGCAGCGCGGCGCGACGAACTCGCCGGCGATGTCGTGTTCGTGTTCCAGCCGGGCGAGGAGAACTGGGGCGGGGCGCTGGCGATGCTCGCGGAGGGCGTGCTCGACGCGGCGGGCAGACGGGCCGACGCGGCGCTGGGCCTGCACGTGTTCTCGTACGACCTGCCGACCGGAGTGTTCGGCATGCGTCGCGGTCCCATGATGTCGGCATCGAACACCTTCACAGTCAACTTCGAAGGCAGCGGAGGACACGGCTCAGCGCCGCAGACCGCACGCGACCCGATCGTCGCGGCCGCCGACTTCGTCTCGGCCCTGCAGACGGCCGTGACTCGGACGTTCGGCATGTTCGAACCGGTCGTGGCGACCGTCGGGACACATCGCCGGAGGACACAGTGGCAACGTCATCCCCGACACCGCGCAGGTCAGCGGCACCGCGCGAGCATTCACCGCGGACAACTCGGCGCGACTCCGCGGCCTGGTCACACGCGTCGCGGACGGGGTAGCAGCCGTCCACGGCGTCGAAGTGTCGGTCGAACTGGAGGAGGTCGCGATACCGACCGTCAGCGCGGACGCCGAGGCCGACTTCGCGATCTCCGCCGCGCGAGCGACGTTCGGGCCGGAGTCGGTGCGCGAGATGGAACAGCCGTTCACGGCGTCCGAGGACTTCTCATGGTTCCTCGACCGCGTGCCCGGCGCATTCGTCCTCCTGGGCGCCTGCGCATCCGACCGCGACCCCGCCTCGGCCCCGTCGAACCACTCGCCATTCGCGACGTTCGACGACTCCGTGATCGATATCGGCGTTCAGTTCGAGACGGAGTGGGCGCTGCAGCGTCTGCGGGCTATCGCCGGCCTTGGGTGCGGACCCACGGTCCCGATATAGCGGTCATACGAGTCTTGACCCCGCGATCGCCGCCCGCCTCAAGCGCAACGAGGCTGGCCCGTTCAGCTATTGAGCGACACCGGACTGCGTAGTGGAAGGCGGTGGGAGTGGTCAGTCGCCCGTGGGAGCGGGAAGCTGGTTCACGCTCGGTCGGGCCTGCGGCAAAGATCCGCCTGATGGGGCTCGCCACGGTGTTCGCTGTGTTCGAGACCACTTCCTCATGAATGCGGGAACGCTGGAACGCCCCGCGGGCAATAACCAGTGTGAGTATCGAAACCGACACCGTTACCGACATGAGAGGGCCACGGTTGGAAGCCATTGACTGGCATGACCTCTACACCGCTCACGCACAGTCGCTGCACCACTATGTCGTGCGCCGGGTAGGCGAATCCGTGGCCGAGGACATCGTCGCGGACGCATTCCTGGAAACGTGGCGAATTCGTGATCGGTACAACTCGAACGTCGCCCAGAGTCGATCGTGGCTGTTCGGAGTGGCGACCAACAAGATTCGCCACCACTACCGCGCGGAGGCGCGCCGGCTGAAGGCCGCGGCGAGGAGCATCGCCGCGGAAGCGTCGACTGTGTCGAACGACCCTGCAGATCTTGGATGGACGCTTGATTCGCAACTGGCACTTGCGCTGTCGAATCTTCGTCCCGAAGAGCGCGAAGTGATATTGCTGGTCGCGTGGGCTGATCTGACACCGTTGGAGATCTCGAGAGTGCTGGATCTACCGCCAGCCACCGTACGCACGAGACTCTTCCGCGCGCGGACGGCACTCAAGCGATCGTATCCGCAGGTCTTGGACCGGCCCTGAGATGAAGGAAGAGAACATGAACGAGACGATCTCCGATGAGCAGCTCGACGCCGATCTGCGTCGACTGGGAGGTGCCGTGCCGGAGCTTCCCGAAGGCCTTGCCGCACGGATCGATAATCTGATGATCGACCACCGGATCGACAGCTTGATGGCCGAATCGAAGCCGCGGAAGTCTCGTGTCTCGGATCGCGGTCGCTGCCGCAGTGACTCTCCTCGCGGGCGGAGTGGCGGCCGGAACCTCGATGGTGTCGACCAATCCCGGCGCCGAGTCCGTAGCCGGGCCATTCGATGGGCCACCCCCGGGTGGGGATCCCACACGGATGCCTGTCGACGCTTTGCTGCTCGCGTCGTCCGAGAAACTGGCGAGCGCGCCGGCGACGGGAGCCACCTTCACCTTCGTCGAGGAGCATGCGTGGTGGATGTCATCAGGCGACGGCGAGCGCGGAACATACGCCTTCCTGGGCGAAAACGTTCTTCAGACCTGGATTCCAGCCGACGCAAACGGCGAATGGCTGCAACGACGTTCAGTGTCGCCGAATCGGCAGTGGATCACGGGCAACGAAGAGATCGCCGGAGAGTTGGCGCTCGGATCGTGGCCGGAGGGCGAATTCCGCGGTCGGCGCGGACAGTTTTTCCCGACCGCAGGTGACGTGGGGACCGACGGCGCAGCGCTGGCGTCATTCGCCAACCCGACCGTCGAGTACCTTGACGGACTTCCCGACGACCCGACGGCGCTGTATGAGAAGTTGCGATCCGAATCGGGCAGCGACGCGCAACTGCTGTCCGACGTCGCTTCCGGTCTGCGCACCGGTCTGGTGAGCAATCAAGTAACCAGCATCATCTATCGCGCGCTGGTCGCACTGCCGACCTTGGAGATCACCGAGGGGCTGGCTAACCTCGATGGACGGATCGGAACCGCGGTCGGTGTCGTCGATAGCGGCCGACGCACCGAGATCATCATCGATCCCGCGACAGGCGAGTTCATCGGCCAGCGCGTCGTCACCCTCGACGGGTACGACGGAATTCCGCCCGGCACGGCCGTGGAGTTCAGTTCCGTCACAAGATCGGGTGTCGACACTGCGGGGACAACGCCCGGCACCGGGACGCGATAGCTGCAACAACCCGATCCGGCGCAGAACGCCACGACGGTCGGGCACCAGACGGTCCGACTGCGCAAGCAGACGGGCCGTCTGCTCGCGAATCTCGGGAAGTGCCCGCTTCCGACGCGAACCCGAGCCTGGACGAGGACGGATGAGAAGGCGGCCGGCACTGAGGTGGTCGAGCATTGCGGGGAGCCCGTTCAGGCCGGTCAGCGGTGCCCGCCGATCACGACAGGGAGGGATCCAGTGACGTGGCCATGACGGTTGTCATCGATCGATGGCCATTGGGGGTGGGTTGCGTCGACGAAGTTCTACTCCCGGTTCAGGGTTGCCTCCTCGAAGTCGAGTTCGCGCAGCACGTGCCGAAGTACCTGGTAGTCGATTCGTCCGTTGTCACGCTCTGTGTCGAAGACGCCTCGCTCCGTGTCCAGCATCTGCAGGCGCAGTGCGAGGAACCACGGCGCGACGGCTCTGTCCTTCGTCATCGCGCCACGGGTCGAGCATCAGGTCGCTCTCACGCTGGAGTGCGAGCAGCTCCAGCTCGAGCCGGGATCGCACATCTATCGGGTGGTCCGGCTCCGCACTCTCTCGCGGGTTCCGGTGATGGTCGAGCGCGCCATCTACCCGGAGGAGGTCGGAAAGCTGATAGCCGATCTGCCGCTTAGCCCCTGCAAGACGACCACGTCGCCTGCGGGAACCGGATCCGGAGGCTCACAGTGACCCGTTCCGACGTCTTCCACGACGACACGGCGCACGACGGAGATGTCGGGCCGTCCCTGCCGCAGCTGCAGCTGAGTCTCCCCGCGGTCGAACACAACGTGGAGCTCATGGCGACGTGGTGCCGCGACCGCGGCGTCGAGCTGTGCCCGCACATCAAGACGACGATGACACGCCCCATCGTCGAGCGGCAGCTGCGCGCCGGCGCCTGGGGCGTCACGGTCGCCACGGCTCATCAAGCGTCCATAGCCCTAGAATGGGTTGCGGCGCATCCTGATCGCAAACGAGGTGGTCCACTCGAAGTGAGAACGTGAGAGCGGATCCGCGTGTCTCGGAGTCGGTCGATGTGGTTCCGCGCGAGGAGGAGAGGCCTGCTATTGGCCCAGCGTGACAATCTTGACGGGGATGTCGGTGTTTTCGTCGGTGTGGTAACTCGCACATACACGGTGGTATCCGTCCGCGATCTGCAGAGCAATGCCCTCGGCGAGGTTGCCGCGCACGGCCAGGATCGGAGACAGCGGTTTGCCTTTACCGATTTTTCCCAGATCCGATTGCACGTGGGGGTTTTCGGTCGGCAACAGCGGCAACCGGGATGCGCGCAGAAGATCTTTCGCCCTTTTGTGCACGATAGGCGCGTTCCTCAACGCCGACTCGATCGCAGCAATCTGCTCGCCCGGGGCAAGAAGCTCGAGATAGTCCGAGGCTGCCGGGTAGTCGTGCTCATCCGGTTCCGTCTTCCACGAGACCGTCGTCATCGGTATCGACCCTTCGCTGGCAATTACGGCACGACCAGGAACACACCGACCACGCTGACCTGGTGCTCACCGCCACCACGGTCAGCGCGCTGGTTGAAACCGTGAGCCTACTGGACGGGTCGATGTAGTGGCACTGATCCGGTGGAAGCCAGTCGACGACGGTGCCACCTTTCCGGTGGAGGCGGTACCGCTGTTGGCGACGAAGATCTGCCCTCCACCCAAATCAGCATCTTGCTGCCGAAAGACTCGACGTAGCCGGCGGTGACCGCAAAAGGATGAGGTGATGGTCGACGCCAGGGCCGTGAGGCATCCCGTTCCGTACATGCCCACCGAGCCGCCAGCCGTGATACCAACCTCGGTCAATGACAGAAGTTGCGCCGCCACCGCGGAAGCGAGCCGAACCGTTAGAGCCCTCCGCTGCCAGCTCCAGCTCCACCATCTCGGTCGCGTTGGGTGTTCGTCCTACACCGACACATCGATGCATATCTGAGGCGAGCCCGCCGCACGTCATCCTTAGCGTGCCGACACACGGATCCGACCGGGGAGGACCGGTGATCGACCAGGGTGACCCTGACGGATTCGTCACGCGACTGAACTACCCGGGGATTAGAGAGCGGAGATGGATGCGGTCGCCGGGCGAATGCCACTCGAAGCCGGACGATGCGAGAGCAGAGATCGAGTGTCGCGGCGTCGGTCAATGCGACTGCGCGCGAGATGGCATCAGCCACTTCACGAAGACTGTTCTTTCTGACACAGCAGAATTCGCGACTGTCACGATCGAACGTCTCCATCGTGGGATTCACTCTTGACCACACCTCGATCACTGTCTTCGGTGATCGCTGGTGATGTCGTGGTGGCACGTCGGGAGTTGAACTAAGTGTGCGGGCAACTACGCGGGAGCCCTGCTGGCCCAGCGGATGGCCGCCGAACAGGGCTGTGACCAAGTCGTGTGGCTCGACGCCACTGAACGTCGGTGGGTCGAGGAACTCGGAGGGATGAATATCTTCTTCGTAACTGAACCTGAGGGGCAGCGGACCCTTGTCACGCCGCCGCTGCGGGGACGATCCTCGAGGGCGTCACCAGGACAAGTCTGCTGTCGCTCGCGGACGGCATGGGCATCGCTGTTGACGAGCGCCCTTTCTCGGTGGCGGAATGGCGGGCCGGATTCCTCGACGGGAGGGTGACCGAGTCATTTGCGTGTGGCACCGCCGCCGTCGTCGCTCCGATCGGAAGGGTTCGTTCGCGCGATGGGGATTGGGTGATCGGAGACGGTCGTCCTGGTCCGCTCACCCTGGCGCTACGGGATGCATTGCTCTCGATCCAAGAGGGACGTGCCCCCGATCGGCATGGTTGGCTTCATCGAGTGCCGTGACCCTCAAAGTGTCACGATCAGGGCGTCGCGGATGTTCGCCACGATCTGCGCGTCTTCAGTCGGCTGTGACGCGAGATCGACACTGCAACAACAGAAATAATACCCAGCCGACTCCTAATGGCTAGGGCTGGAGTTGCTGGTTGCGCGAGGAGGGCGCAGTGACCATCGCAGCGTCCCTTGGGCCGAACTACGTCCGCTGTGAATCGCCATCGGAGTTGGCAATTCCCGGCGCCCTGACCTGCGGTGTGACAACCAGCGTGACGACGGCACGGTGCGATTGTTGTCATCAAAGTTGGCAGTTGTTCGCAGCGGTTTGTTGGCCGAATTATGTTGGCATGGCTAATCATCAGGTGGTCCATCAGATGCGGAAGCGCGGGTGATTCACCTAACTCGCCCTGGCTGATGAACACCACTAGGGGAGACGGTGGCCGTCGACGAGGTGGTGGATCTTCGAACGGCATCTGAGGAACTGCTGGCCTACGGATGTGTTGATGGTCAGCTCCGCTGTCCCCACACCGACATCATTCCTGTCGCGAGCGGTGTGACAACTAGCCTGGCGACGAGAGGGTGCGATCGTGGTCGTTGAAGTTAGCCTTCCGATTCACAGGGGCGGCGTGAATCGCCATCGTAGTTGTAAACGAACTGCGAGTGGACACACGCCTTCTCGACGATCGATGCGCCGGTGTAGTTCAGTACCAGCCGGAGCGACGCGTGGGCCCTTCGCTACCTTGGTCGTGCTGGCTGAGACGTTGATCCATGTGGTCGGCTTGTCGCCGATCTACCTGCCACCGCACGCGGGACCGATCAGGTTCGGTGAACGCTGGCGGCGATCGTAGGGGAGCGGCGCCGCAGATCGCCCGTCACACGACGCCGCTCGATACCCACAACCCCGCCGCGCACGATCCGTTTGGCGTTGCCGTAGGCCGTCGCGCCGACTGAGGTATCAACATCTGCGGGGGCAACAACTTTCGACGCTACTCGGAACATAGGTGGCGTCAATGCTCGCGAATCAGACACATGGGACGGCACCGCGGCAGGGTCAGGGCGCGGTGCCGTCCGATGCCCACCCTTCCGCCGCGATGCTTTCGGCGTTGCCGTGGGCGGCGGCCCGGCGATGTGGCCGAGACCGTACTGTCGACCATGCCGATCGTCTGCACGGTCAACGCCGAGACAGATGAAGATCCAATATCAATGGAACGGCAACGTGCAGTTCGCTTTGGGCATGGATGGACACGGTGCCGCCCGATCGCCGGCGGTCGTGCGCCCCTGCCGCAAGGTGGGTGCTGCCGGCTGCGGCCCGATTCGAAAAGCGCTGCACCGCGGCGACTCGCGTGCGCATCGCGTGGCCGGGCCGCAGATCTGACGCTACTCGCGCGCACACCGCCCCGGAAGGCGAAGACTCCGCACTGGTGGGTAGTGCGGAGTCTTCGCGGCGGGGCGCCATGTCATGGACGCCCGGGGCGGGTAGTGGAAGCAGGGTCCCTGTTTGCTTCCACTACCCGACCGAGACGCACTCGACGCCTCTAGGCGGGGCGGGTGCGTTCCCATCTGCCCGCAACGGCGGGGTCGCAGGCAGTGAGTTGAACGTTAGTCCAGATCGTGCTGCCTCGTGACTGAAGATACTCCGAAAGCTGACACCGAATCGATCAAGAGTCACAAGGCTCCGGACGTCCGAAATGGGGAGAACCGCATTGTTCACGCGAAACGACCGTCGCCACGAGGGGTACTCGGTGCGGTCGGTATGGCGCGCTTCCCTCACGCCACGGGGCACACGGCACGTGCGATGTCGGACAGTTCGGCTCGGCGGCTTGTACTGCCCGTACAGACCTGCGTTGTCGCCGTCGAGGTAGAGCTCGTTCTCAAGTTCTGCGCGGGCTACGATCTCGGCGGCAGCTGCGGACGCCCGGCGTCGGCGCCGACGGATGATGTCGAAACTGACGCCGGCGCCGATGGCGACCCAGATGAACGCGCCACCTTCTGTGCCGGTGCCGGTGCCGATGCAGCCGATCAGTCCGAGCGCCGCGACCGCTAGTACTGCAACAACAGTTTGTGATGTCGTTGTTTGTAGTGGCTGGCGCGGGCTCTGGCCTGGCTGGCGCGACGCCAGGTCGACCAGTGCCAGACATGGACGAGGGCGTGACGCACCGGGCAGGCGGCCCGGCCCAAACAATCGTCGGATCTCGTTGATCGACAGTGGGATCAACTCTCTTGCGCCGGTTGGAGATCCCTCTTTTCAGTCGCTCTGCGCAGGATCGTCAGAAAGGCGGCGGCGGGCATCGATAATGTGATGTGCTGGTACCAGGCCAGATAGCCGCGGACCTGGTAGTGGTCGAGGCCGACCTCGTTCTTGGTGGTCTGGAAGCACTCGTCGATCGCCCAGCGGCTGCCGGCCACCCGCACGAGTTCGGCAGGCTGGGTGTCGGCGGGGCCGTAGCAGATGTAGTACGCGATCTCGTCGGGATCGGTGATCGACCGGCGGGCGAGCAGCCAGTGACCCCGATTCCGTTCGCGCAGTGGACGGATGTCGACGACGGCCCAGTCGTACAGTCGCGGTCCATGGGCGCCGTCGCCGCAACTGATCCGCTGCCACGCGGCCTCGTCGAGTTCGGCGATCACGGTGTGGGCGCGGCGCTGACGCAGCTGCATCGAGACCACCATCTGCGACTTCGGCACGGCGAGAACATGGGCCACGCCGCGGGATTCGAGCCATAGGCGGAGCTTGCCGACCTGCCCGTAGGCCTCGTCGCCGGTCAGCCACCCGAACGGCACCCCGGCATCGAGGGCGCGTTCGATCATCGACTGCGCCAGTTCGGGTTTCGTTGCGAACGCCACATCGTCGCCGACCCCGGCGGCTCGGCACCGCTCCCGGTCCTCGGTCCAGGTTTTCGGTAGATACAACTCCCGATCGATCAACGCCCGACCCCGGTCGGAGGCGTAGGCGAGGAAACACCCCGATCTGGCTGTTCTCGATCCGCCCCGCGGTGCCGGAATACTGCCGCGCCACCCCGGCTGAGCGCGTGCCCTTCTTCAAGAACCCTGTCTCGTCGACGATCAACACACCCTCGTCCGCGTCACCAATCGTCTCGACCACCACCTCGCGCACGTCATCGCGCAGCCCGTCGCAGTCCCACGCATAGAAGTTCAGCAGCCGCTGCATCCCCTCCGGGCCCGCATCACCGGCCGCCTCCGCCAACGTCCACCCGTTCTTGCGTTCGACCTCCGCGAGCAGTCCACGCACGTACGCACCCATCCGCCGCCGCGACCCCACCCGCGAATACCGGTGCGCGAACCGCGCACAGAACGCGGTGAAACCCGCCGACCACTCCAGCACCTCTGACTGCACCACGCTCAATTACCACAGGTACACCACAGGTCACAAACTGTTGTTGCAGTACTAGACGGTATGGAGTGACGCGCGACTTGTCGTGAGTTCGCTCCCGTGGGAATCGGGCGTCCCCTCGGTTGGTGAGGACGCGCCCGCGCGCGGGGTCGATGTCAACGTCGTTCATGCTCGCTGCGCTGCGCGTGCTCCACGCTGACATCACCGCCGGTGCGGGGCGGGTCAGCGGTGATCGAGGGGACGCCGGAGCCGTGGACCGCTCTTGTGGGCCGGGGCCTCACGCACAAGATTCGTGGGTTACCGAGCAGGCGAACCTGCCTGTTCGGCCTATCCGACAATTGTGGGAGGCCCCGGTGTTTACCGAGCGTACGAGCGTTGGACTGGACGTGCACGCGCGTTCGGTCGCGGCAGCGGCCATCGACGGTGTCACGGGTGAGGTGTTCCAGGCCCGGTTGACTCCGTCCTGCGAGCACATCCGATCCTGGATCACACACCTGCCGGGCCCAACGGCAGTAACCTACGAGGCCGGCCCGACCGGTTTCGGGCTGTATCGGGCGTTGACGGAGTCAGAGATTCGGTGCGAGGTCGCCGCCCCATCGAAGCTGCAGAGACCGTCCGGGGACCGGGTCAAGACCGATGCCCGGGACGCACTTCATCTGGCACGGTTGCTGCGGCTCGACGAGATCTGCGCGGTGTCGATCCCGACCGTGGATCAGGAAGCGGCCCGCGATCTCGTGCGGGCCCGTGAAGACTGCCGCGGTGATCTCATGCGAGCACGACATCGACTGTCGAAACTGCTACTGCGGCATGGCATCGTCTACTACGGCGGCGCCGCCTGGACCGGAGCGCACGACCGGTGGCTGCGCACCGAAGCGGCACCGCAGTTGACCTCACCCGCGACGCGGATGGCGTTCGACGCCGACTACGACCACGTCCTGACGATGCAGGCCCGGCGCCGGCGACTCGACACCGCGATCGAGGAGATGGCCACGGCGAGCGAGTTCACCCCGACCGTCCACCGGATGTGCTGTCTGCGTGGGGTGAGCACCTTGACCGGGTTCGCGTTGGCGGTGGAGATCGGGGACTGGAATCGGTTCACCGGCAACACCATCGGATCCTTCGTCGGATTGGTGCCGTCGGAGTACTCGTCGGGTTCGTCCCGCGCACAAGGTTCGATCACCAAGACCGGGAACACCCACGCACGCCGGCTGCTGGTCGAGGCCGCCTGGCATCACCGGCCGCGGTATCACGTCGGGGCGGTGATGCGGTCGCGGTGGGACCAGGCACCGGCAGCGGCACGCGCCCGCGGAGACGAGGGCAACCGTCGCCTGCACCACCGGTGGGTGGGGTTCCTCGAACGCCGGAAACGGCCCGTCGTGGCAAACGTGGCGATCGCCCGCGAACTGGCCGGCTGGTGCTGGTCCCTGGCGGTCATGAACGACTGACCGGGCCCTGATCCGGCTTCCTCTTCGAATCGGTGGTGGCAGCGCGCGGATCGACCCGCGATACACCTATGGGCAGACCTCCGGGTCGACGCTCGATTCTAGACACGCGGATGCGATCCAGCCGAAACACCGTCCTGCGGTAGCCAACCCGCGCATATCAGTCTGACCGTGCGTCGCTCACCGACACGCTCACCACCGACTCAGCGAGGAAGCAACGAGGCGCCGTCGGGGTCGCTCCCCGGCGGCGCCTCACCATGCCCTCTTGACATATCAGATGTGATGTCCAGGGAGGTTGGTTCGGACCAACGTACGTGGACATCACAGCTAGGGCATGCCTGACAAATGCCGGGTCCGGCGATGACCATGTTCAGGACGGTCGTTGCTCGGTAGACGATGGCGAGTTCATCGAAGCTGGCAGCGATGCTGTGTCACTGCTTCAGATGGCAGTACCGCGGCGTGCGACGACTACCTCCGTTGGTTGACCGGGTCGAATGCAGGCGGCCTTTCCTCCATGAGCACACTCTGCATCCCGGCCAATTCCCAACTCCGGTCGGAGGGTAGATGGACGAACAGCCTTCCCGTGATCTTGCTTGTCAATCAGAAGAACTCGTCGAGCAGCGTGTAGAAGGCGATCGTCTCGGTCTCGATCCGATCCGATCCGTAGCGCTTCATGAACCGTTGTACGTATCGGGGACCGAACCAAGGATCATCCTCGATCCTCAACTGACGCAGTGCCAGAGCAAGATCGAGGTGTCGGTCGGCGCGTCCTAGGCGACCCACGTCGATCACTCCGGTGACCTGACACGTCACCGGGTCGAGCAACACGTTGTCCGGACACAGATCGCCATGGCAAACGACGATATCCTCGGTGGCGGGGCGCGTTCGATACAGCTCGGCGAGAAGGCGCTCACCCGACCATCCGACGTAGTCGTCCTTCGAGCTCGTTGAGGTCGACGAGATGCTCGCGAACGGCATTCTCGGCCTCGGCCACCGTCGCCGCCAACTCCGGTCGAACGGACAACCCTCCATTGGCAGGTCATGGAGTGCCAGTGCGAGGTCCGCCAGCGCGTCTGTCACCGCATCACGCTGCGACTCAGGCCACTTCCGAGAAGCGGGAATCCCACGAACGGCCTCCGTCGCAAACCAGGTCGTCGAATCACAACTTCCCCGGTCCACCAACCGAGCGACTGGAATACCAGTTCCGGAAAGCCATTCGAGCCGATCGGCCTCTGCGGCAAGATCGAGGGCTGGATTCGCAGACGTGGCTGGAGCCACTTTCACGTAGAACTCGGGAAGCGCAGATCCATCGGCCGTGAGACTGTACACCGATGCTCCGGATTGCCCCTCGGACACCGATACCCATGAATGTCGAGGGAACATCCGCCGCACAGACTTAGGCATAACTATCTTCCTTCAACCTCAATTCGATACAGACTGTAGATGAGAGTCGACCCTGCGAACACGCAGGTGTGTTCGACTCCATGCCGGCCAGCCCTGTGGCAGCTCGGCAGCGGCTCGTTGTGTGGCGTCGGACTCGTCAGCCCGAGGTGGGGACTGAGGGTGAATGGCCTGCACGTGGACATCAGGTTACCCTCACCATCGTTCTAGACCGCTTCGTCGACAGGTGTGCATGTGAGACTTGGAAAACTGATGCAATTCGGGCTGACCGCGTTGCTCGCAGTCGGTCTCACCTCCGCCTGCTCGGGCAGTGGGCACAAGGACACGTCCGCGTACAGCAGTTCGGACGGCGCATTTCCGGTGACTATCGAGCACACCTTCGGATCGACAGCCATACCGGATAAGCCCGAACGCGTTGTCGCACTCGGAGTCTCGGACGCAGATGTCCTTCTCGCTCTCGGCATCGTCCCGATTGCGAATACCGGATACCAGTATTACGAGTCGGGCTGGGTCCGTGGACCAAGGACGCGATCGGCGACGCAAGGCTGACCTACCTCGAGTCTGATTCCGACCCGAACCTCGAACAGATCGCAAACCTGCAGCCGGACCTGATCATCGGCGTGACTGCAGGGTTCGACGCGAACACCTACGCCCGACTCAGCAGCATTGCCCCCACCATCGCCCGACCCACTGGAACCTCCGAGTACGCGGTCGGGCGAGCCGAACAGACCGAACTCATCGGGACAGCCCTGGGCAGAAGGAACACGGGATCGCCCTCAACCGAGAGACCGACGCAGCGCTCCAGGCGGCTATCACCGCGAACCCCTCATTCGCGGGTAAGACCGGCGTCGCCGTCTTGCCATACGACGGGCAATACGCCGTCTACGGCCCTCGCGAGGGGCGTGGACAGTTCCTCACTTCACTCGGCTTCATCATTCCGGAGGCCATCACCAAGCAGGACGACGGCGTGAGCTTCTTCGTGCCGGTATCGGCCGAGAACGTCCGTATGTTCGACGGTGACGTCATCCTCGTCCTCGGACCGGACGAGACTTACAACGCGGTTGCCGAGAACCCTGCCATGGCGAGCCTCGGAGCCGCGACGCACCATGGAATCATTGCGACCACACTCGACGAACGCGGCGCCATCTCGTTCAATTCTGCGCTGTCCATTCCCTGGGCGCTGAACTCGATCGTGCCTCGCATCGCGCAGGCACTCACCTAGAGCGTGTCTCCTGATTTCGTGAGGGACCTCAGCCAGATACAAACCGCTGAGAGGACCACGCCGGCCCGATAGGTGAGTGCGAGTTTGTCGTAGCGGGTGGCGAGCCCGCGCCACTGCTCGAGGGTGGCGAAGGATCGTTCGACGACGTTGCGGCCCTTGCATTTCTCGGCGTCGAACCCGACCGGACGGCCTCCGCGGCCGCCCCGCCGGAGGCGGTGACGCTTCTGGTCGTCCGGTTCGGCGATGATCGCTTCGATGCCTCTCGACCGGAGGTGGGTGCGAATCGCTTTCGACGAGTAGGCCTTGTCGCCGAGCACCGCGTCCGGCGGGTTCGGGTCTTCCACGGCCGAACCGGGGCACCGACAACGCACCCATCAGGATCGGGAACATCGGCGAGTCACCGGCCTGACCTGGCCCGATCAGCAGGACGAGGGGACGGCCGTGTCCGTCGGCGAGCTGGTGGATCTTCGTGCCGAGCCCGCCACGGGAGCGGCCGAGGGCGTGGTCAGCCGGCTCGTTCAGGAGGTTCGTGTAATTCGACAGATCCCCCTGTGTCGCGGGTGAGGTTGGTGCCGTGCTGGTGGGCTCGGCAGATCGTCGAGTCCACCGACACGGTCCAGTCGACCAACCCGTTTGCATCCGCATGCGCCAGCAGGGAAGCGAGGATCTTGTCCCAGGTGCCGTCCCCGGCGTAGCGGCGGTGCCGTTTCCAGATCGTCTGCCACGGACCGAAATCCGTGGGTACATCCCGCCAGGCGATCCCGGCTCGGTAGCGGTAGACGATGCCCTCCACGACCCGACGGTTGTCCCGGAACGGGCGGCCCCGACATCCGTCGGACGTAGGAAGCAACGGCTCGATCAACGCCCACTGCTCATCAGTCAGGTATTCGGTGCGCGACACACGGGACAGTGTCGCCGATCCGACCGCCCGGATTTAGGAGACACGCCCTAGCGCACGGCGATGCCAATCCCGCAGCCGTTCGGGACTATCCGAACGGATTGAGTGCGTCGCTGTCGTGGGCCCAGGACCTCGACCCCGTGTTGTCGAGCATGACGCGTGCTGGTCAGTCCGCCTTCCATTTAGATCGAAGCCGGCCACGGTCGATGGCGATGAAACTGCGGCGGTTGGATCGGTTGACGGTGACGTGGTCGAGGTGGACCGGGACGACGTCACGACACCTGGCTGTCGACGCTTCTTCCTCCACGGGCCAGAACGTGTCTCACGGTTCCTATACGTTGGAGATCGCGTGGACGGAGGTCTTGCGCCACCGGACCATGGTGAATGTGCCGCCGGGGATTGATCGGGAGCGGGTGGATCTGGGGACGCGCTGGCGGTCCTGTCGGATGAGTCGTTCGTCGGGGTTGAGCGGGAGGGCATCTCGGTTCGGGCGGGTGGCGCGTGCTGCGTCGGCGCCGCGCTTCGATCCGGTCTGATGCGGGTGGAGTCCCGGCCCGAAGGGACCGGGCCGGGACTCGGTCCGTCAGTCTGGTCGATCGTGTTCGTGCTGCACGGCTCGGCCCTTGCACCTGGTTTCATAGATTCCTACGCCTGTCGCTATCAACTTAGTGAGCATGCGTGGATGATCCACCCCGCCTTCTCCACTCCCTGAATCTCGCGGGCCCGACGTCGCAGGATATATGTCATCACCGCTGGTCAACACGCGTTTCTCGCGGCCCGTGGATGGCGCACTGCGCCGCGTGGGGCATGCGACGTCCGCCCGGAACGGTGGGAAGAAGGACATGGCTTCGAGATGCGAGTGTGAAGGCGCAAGAAGGAGGTCTTGTTCAGGTCGCTGGGCGCGACCTTTTGGAATGGCCCGCAAGATGCGAGTGCCGCATAAGCAGGGCGAGCACGGCATCAAGACTCGGTCCGGTACAGGCAATGTGCTGATTGTGGCGCAGTGTCGTGGCCATCCGTTGGCGAATGGTGGCACTACATCAACGCGGTCGGCTGCGTCGCTAGTCAGCTCGTTGCCGATTAGGAAGCCGACGCCGGCGTCATCGCCCTGTCACCGGTAAGCACGGTGATGACCAACAGCAGTTCCTCTTGCGAAAGGCGGTTGCTCGCGGGTAGGGGCCGCTCCTGTGATCCCCTTGCGGTATCGGATTCTGGGTCCACTGATGTGGCTTCCTTTTCGATTGGTCGGTGAGAACATGTCTTGTGTTCTTCTGAAGTGCTCCGGTCCGGTTGTTCTGCTGCAGGTGACGTCACCAGCCGCGGTCGGCGAGCCGGTGCACGACCGGCAGGTCGTCGCCGTCGGCGCCGACGATGGCCTCGCTGAGGCCGCGGAGACCTTCGCCAGCATGTCCAGGTCGTCGAAGAAGGTGGTCGCCGTCACGATCGTCGCGGCCCGCTCCGCCGGGTTGCCGGACTTGAAGATGCCCGAGCCCGCGAACACGCCCTCGGCGCCGAGCTGCATCATCATGCGGCGTCGGCGTCGGCGGGGGTGGCGATGCCGCCCGCGGTAAACAGGGTGACTGGCAGCTTGCCCTCCTTGGCCACCTCGACGACCAGCTTGTACGGCGCCTGCAACTCCTTTGCCGCGACGTACAGCTTGTCCTCGCTTATCGACCCAGTCGGCGGATCTCTGCGCCTAGGGTGCGCATGTGCGTGGTCGCGTTCGACACGTCACCGGTGCCGGCCTCACCATCGGAACGAATCATGGCCGTGCCCTAGCTGATTCGACGGAACGCCTCGCCAATGCTGGTGGCACCGCACACGAACGGGACGGGAAACTTCCGCTTGTCGATGTGGGTTCGCGTAGTCCTCGGGGGTGAGCACCTCGGACTCGTCGATGTAGTCGATGCCGAGGGACTGCAGGATCTGCGCCTCCACGAAGTGTCCGATGCGGGCCTTGGCCATCACAAGGATCGACACCGCGGAGATGATGCCATCGATCATCACACCATCTAGCCATTCTGCGTTAGCGCCTCGTATCGGTCGGGCCGGGTGCGCTTCATTACCTCGGCGCCGACGACCCCGGCAACGAAGGTTGCCCATATGAGGCCGCCGAGAACGACCGCAGTGGAAGTGCTTCCGACGAGGAGTGAGAAGTTGCCGATGACCAAGATCAGGATGACCGTGAGCCCGATCAAGGACAGCCCCGGAGCGATCGCCGCATGCCAGACGCCACGGGCGCACGTCTTCTTCCGGAAGAATACGATCACGGCCAAACTTGTCATTGCCATCAGTGCGATCAACCCGAGCGTGGCTGCGCCCGAGAACCACGTGTAGATTTGCTTGAACGGGTCCCATCCGATGACCGTGACAATCACCGTTGCCGTAAGTGAGATCACCGAGAAGGTCAGCGATGACTTCGAGGGCGTAAGGTGCTTCTGGTCCACCTTTGCAAGGGTCTTGGGGAGCACACCTTTTGTTGCGAGTGTGAACTGATACCTAGTGATCACATTATGGAACGACAACACGCACGCGAATATGCTCGTCACCAGCAGCACCTGTATGACGTCCGTCAAGATGGGTGAAACAGTACGATTCGGCCAGGTTCATGATGAGGTTCTCGGGTTCGGTTGTCGCCTCCTCGACTGCACGGCCGACACCGAGTCCCTCGATTACCGCCCACGACGAGATCGCATAAAACAATCCGATGGACACCACGGCGATGTATGTCGCGCGCGGAACTGTTCGGTCGGGATCTTTCGCCTCGTTGCGAAATACTGCGGTCGCTTCGAAACCGATGAAACTGAAGAATGCGAACATTAGGCCAAGGCTCGGAGTCCCCATCGAGAAGGCGGACGCCGACATCGGCTCGATGTTGAGCCCGGCGGCCCCACCTCTACTGACGATTGCGATGTTGAGGACCACGACCACGAGGGTCTCGGCCGCCAGTAGGACACCCAGGACCTTAGAGCTCAACTCGATGTCGCGATAGCCGAGCACTCCGATAATCGCCAGGGCAATGATCGAACACAGCCACCACGGCACACTGACGTGAAGAAAGGCGGTCAAGAGATTCGATGTCGCGACCCCGAGGAAGGCATTGATCCCGATGAGCATCACACCATAGGACCCGAGCGCCAGCGCGGCTGCCCCGATTCCCATCCGAGGTCCGAGGCCAGCTTGGATGTATGAGTAGAAGGCGCCAGCGTTGGGAACGTATCTGCTCATAGCCGTGAAGCCGACCGAGAAGAGCACCAAGATGATGGTTGCTATCAGGAAGTACTGGGGGCCGCGGTGCTGCTGCTAGCCGAGATGATGAGGGGGAGATTGGCGGTAACCACGGCTAGCGGCGCGGCAGCGGCAACCACCATGAAGACGATCGATCCAACACCTAGTCCGCGGTGCAGCATGGCATCGGAACCGTCCACGGGTGCCCGCTCCGTAGCGATGGCCAGGGGTTGAGATTGGGGTGAGTTGCTCATTGTGTCACTTTCTGACGACATCCTGATCACTGGCTTACCCCGCGACCCATCACTGCGGGTACCGCGGTGCGCTGGGTCTAGGGCCGTTCATATGGATGGAGGAACCGCAGCCTTCTTGCAATCCGCAGGTACGGCGTGTCCTGTAGTGCAAAGATCGCATCGCCATTGACGCTGCGATGCCCCTCGGGAAGATTAGGTTGACATTCGCGTACATCTCTCTCGAAGCTTCACCAAACACGCGACTCGAGGGCCCTGATCCGAAGAATCTTCGGTTCATCATCGATCAGCTGAGAGAGTTGCGAAGCACTGTGGGCTTGGTTCAGGCTTGGCGCGTACGATCACGCGCCAGCAAAAGGTGTGCCGCAATAGGGGCGGGAAGGGACATGCCCGCGGCGCGACCGAACTTGAACGATGTAGCGCTGGGGCCTCTCCCACGATGTCGTTGTTCTGATCATCAACTCGCTGTCGCAGCCCCGGCCGGCTGACGCAGCATGCTGTTCAGGCGTGGATGGGCGACGTCGGGTGTCGCTGACAATGCGAAACCCGACGTCCGCATTGTCAGCGACAGTGTTTCCCCGACCTCAGTCGGTCCGTGTGATCACCACAGACCCGCCGCCTGACATCGAAGAGTCAAGCGGGGCAGCTGCCCGCGGGGCAAGCGGAGCGCCCGTCAGATCCCACGCCTGTCCCGTCGGTTCAATCTTGGGTGATGACTCCCCGGAGGACGATGCTCTTGAGTTGGCTGAATTCCTCGAGGGTGTAGCCGATGCCCTCGCGTCCCAAACCACTCTTCTTGTAACCACCGAATGCGGACACGTCGGGTCGGTAGGCGTTACCTCCGTTAACCGAGACTATGCCGGCTTTGATCCGGCGGCCGGCCCGGATCGCCTGCTTCAGATCCGCTGTGAACACCGCGGCGTTGAGTCCGAACTGCGATGCGTTCGCGATGTCGATCGCCTCGTCGAGGCTGTCCACTGCAAGAACGGAGAATACCGGACCGAAGATCTCCTCGTCGGTGGCAATACCGACGTTCCTGTTGATCTCCAACAGAGTGGGGTGGATGAACGCGCCTTCTCGAGTGCCGCCAACCAACAAGCGCGCCCCCTGACTGATCGCATCCTGGACCTGTTGCTCCACACGTCGAGCAGCCTCGACGCTGATGAGTGGGCCCACATCGGTACTCTCGCATGATTGATCGCCTACACGAAGCGCCTCGACCCGGTCGCTGAGCTTAGTGAGGAAGTCGGCATATCGGGAGCGAACCACCATGATGCGCTTGGTCGCGACACACACCTGCCCGTTGGCGTAGGTGCGACCTTCGATGGCCTGTTCGACCGCGTAGTCGAGGTCAGCATCGTCGCAGACGATGAAGGCGTCGTTGCCGCTGAGTTCCAGAAATACCCGAACGATATTCTTACCAGCGTTGGCGGCGATGATCGAACCAACCTGAGTACTACCGGTGAACGTGACTGCGGCGATGTCAGGGCTCTTGGACAAGTAGTCGCCGACGACGTCACCATAGCCAGTCACCAGCTGAAGCGCCGTGCCGGGCACTCCCGCCTGATGGAGGATTTCCGTCAGCAAGATCGTTACGATCGGGTCGTCCTCCGGCGGCTTCACCACGATCGCGTTTCCGGCTGCCAAAGCGGCGCCAACCTTATGCGCATACAGCTCGGCAGGGAAATTGAACGGCACGATGCCGACCATGACGCCGAGCGGTTCACGGACGGTGATCATGAGGTCGCTCTCGAATCCTTCCTGGATATCGAGCGGGACCGTCTGACCAAACAGTCGCATCGACTCTTCAGCGAACCCCTCGAAGATTCGAGCCGTCGTGTCGATCTCCAAACTGGCGTGTGCGATCGTCTTGCCGTTTTCAGCGCTGAGTGTCGAAATCAGTTCCTCACGACGAGCCCGGATCTGGGCGGCAGCCGTCTTGAGCACATGAACCCGGCGGAAGGTCGGTGTAGCACCCCAAATCTCGGCACCCACCTGCGCCGCGTCAAGGGCAACCTGTGCGTCCTCGACTGTGCCAGCCGGCACAGTGCCGATGATGCTGCCGTCAAACTTGTTCCGTACCTCGATGCTTTCGCCGGAAGCGCTGTCTCGCGCTTCCCCGCAATCGACATGCGGAAACCGTGACCCGTGCGCGCTTTCGTTTGCGTACTCATAATCGAAGAATCTCCTCTCGTGGTTTTCAGCTTCTACTTTGATTCGATTCGCGGGAGCGACCCGGAATCGGAGACTGAAGGTGCGCGCCAACCCGTGTAGCGCATTAACATATTCATGCCGGACTGGCTTCAGGAATACTCGTGCTGCTGGCGAACAGCCGCCGCTATTTTCCTATTCGACATGCATCCGCTCGCAGTGACATGTCCGCTGGTCAGTAGACCTGGATACCGCAGGGCAAGCCGCGACAGTGGGCTGTCCGAGAGTCATCGTCCGGTTCAGGTGCGCGACCAAGAAGGGAGACGACGCTCCAGCTAGCGCCCTGCCGCAACTGACAGGACAATGATGCAGAACCTGCTTAGATGAAGGGCGAAATCCGAAGATCCTGCGAATCTGGCCGAAAATCTTCGACAGACTTCATCCCAGCAGTGCACTGCTGGTCGGTCATCCAAATTTTCTTCGGACTTGACTGATTCGTAGCCCCGTAAGAGCGGAGCGCACGGGGCTGTCCTGTGACTCGCAGCGCCAGCCCGAACATACTTTCGGCGCGTCGTACCAGCTCCGTGAACGCGTCGCGGGGCGATGGCCACGACCGGCCAGCTCGTGGATTCCGGCCGTGGTGATGGCCACTCGGTACTCGTCGTTTTTGGTCTCGCAGGGAATCCCGATTCTCATGAGGGCTCCGTGGGTTGTTGATGTGCCGGTCGCTGCTACGTGAAGAAGGAATGGCGGCAGCTTCGATGCACCAGTGAATTTGTCTGACGCTAGTCAGTAGTGAAGAAGAATCGACATCTTGCCAAGACCGGGAAAATCGTTCTCTAGAAGTTAGGAATGACTGATCCTTCGCCGGCAGTGCGTTTCGGCCCTGCAGGGTCGAAGGATATTCGGCGCGTAGGTGCCCATCGTCAATACCGGCCGAGTACTTCGCGATCGACAAAGAGCGCGACGCCTCCACACAACAAATGCCGCTCCCTTTGGTGCGGGCTCGGTCGCGGCCAATGTGACGCGGGAGCGCTCGAGGACGTTGAGGCGGTGGAGCGGCGACCTCGGTTACTCGTAGTGCCTGAGATAGCTACGATGCGACGAGGCGAATCGGGAAGGTGCGCGGGGAAGGTTCCGGCACGGCTAGCGTGCCGCCGGACCTCCTTGTTTACCTGCTGCTGCGGGTTGTTGAAGCAGATCTGCCGCCTGACCTCGTGGACCGCGGCGAGAGTTTGCAGTGCTGCACGTGCCTCGTCGAGAAGTGCGGCGACTGGTGGACCGCCTGACACTAATGATCACGCAGTGGGCGCCTCACGCTCCGCATCTGCGGACTTCCAATCCGCTAGAGCGGGGCCGATCACGCTTATGTGCGTGCAGCTAGCGGATCGGGCGTCTCATCTCTTCGTACCCGCTGACATATTCCATGTGTTGTACGCCGACGAAGTGATCAAACAAGATGCTGGTGGTGGTTGCCGCGACCGGACCGGCGCTCAACTTAGAGGCAACGAAGTCGCGGAGTTGAGCGCTCGAGGTGCACGCCACATGGATCAGAAAGTCGTCCGGCCCTCCCATGAAAAATACATTGAGCACCTGCGGGAACCGGATGACACGACTGGCGTAACTCTTAACCTGATCCCGCGCATTCGCTTGGAGCCGCACGAACACGATGGCCTGTATAGGGAAGCCGACGGCCTCATAGTTGATAAACGCGTTGATCGACCTGATAATGCCGAGACTTTCGAGCCGTTTGATCCGAGCGTGGCAGGTCGACGGAGCGATGCCGGCCTTGCGCGAAAGCTCGTTGTTAGACATTCGGCCGTCGGTGGTCAGTTCCCAGAGCAGGATCTCGTCGATCTCATCGACCTTGATCTCCCGAACTCGCTGGTCCTTGTATGGCGACATGGTGAACCTCCTCAAGTGCAAGTCTGTGCATCCGAATCGCGACTTGTCCGCGGAACAGTAGGACCTTCGGTTTCATGTCAACCGGGTTGGGCTATCTCGAAAATTCTGACTGATTCAGGTGCGGTGCCGAAGATACTTCAGCATCGACACTTTCGCAACGAAGAATCTCCAAGGATGGGTGGAAGTCGGCACGGGTAGGAGCTCTCATGACGATCGCCAGAACCCTTTCGTCGCAGCGTGATTCAGGGGTACGTCGGGTCTCCCTGGGCGCTGTCCAGGGAGTACGTCGAAACCATGCAGGCCGAGCCGTTGCGACCTCCTGCACGACAGCGACCCACACGCGGGAGGGTCGGCGATGTCGAGCCCTCGTCTGCAGAGTTGCGCATATCTCAGCCCACCTGGACTCGAAATCCATACCACCAGCAGGACCCGTGACTGACGGCTACGGCGTTATGCGTATCCCGATCCCGACCCCGCCATGCAAACTGCGAAGGAGCTGTAACCCCCATGATCCCTCCCAGAGAAACACCTGAACGGAAAGCGCAGGTAGAACGCCTGTCTGACCGGGCGCTGTTCGTCCGGCTCGAGACGGTACGACTATCCAGAATCGCCGGAGCGGGGCACTACACGTCGTCGTTCTCCGCGGCGGAGTTGTTTGCCGCCCTCTACTACTCGGTGCTGCGCTACGACGCGGCAGAACCGAAGTGGCCGGATCGGGACCGCTTCGTCCTCAGCAAGGGGCACGCAGCGATCGGCCTGTACCCGGTGCTGGCCGACGTGGGCTTCTTCGACCCGTCCGAACTCGACACCTATACGCGCCTAGGCAGCAGGTTTGGCGACCATCCCGACATGAAGAAGATCCCCGGCATCGACTTCAGCTCTGGGTCGCTCGGCCATGGACTGTCCGTCGGCGTGGGCATGACAATGGCGGGCCGGATCGCAAACCGGCCATACCGTACGTACTGCATGTTGGGCGACGGCGAGTTGCACGAGGGCCAGATTTGGGAGGCAGCTACCGCGGCCGGCCACTACAAACTGGGCCGACTCGTTGCCATCGTGGATCGAAACCAGCTGTGTATCGACGGCTTCACCGACGATGTCATGAGCGTGGAGCCGATCGAAGACCGGTTCCGTGCGTTCGGGTGGCAGACCCACCGAGTGGATGGCCACGATCTGGACGCGCTGCTCGACGTCTTCGCCGCGTTGCCGGACGAGCCTGAAGGGCCTCCGCAGCTCATCGTGGCCGACACGGTGAAGGGTCGTGGCGTTCGGCTTATGGAGTTCAACCCCGATTGGCATGTCGGCAACCTCGTCGGTGCCGATTACGACAATGTGATCGCGGAATTGCAGGCAGGCCTGCGACCGCTGGAGGCAGTCAAATGAGTGAGACCCAGGACCAGGCAGAGATCTTCGGCGGCGGGGCGACAGCGCTGCGCGACAGTCGCTCTTTCGACGGCAATGATGTCAGTGCCATCCCCGCCTTCGTGTTCGGTGAGGAACTTGCAGACCTTGCCGACCTCGACCCCCGCATCGCTGTTCTGACTGCTGATCTTGCGAGCGCTAACCGAGCCACCGACTTCGCGGCGAGGCACCCGGATCGCTTCTTCAACATGGGCATCGCCGAGAAGGGCATGATCACTACCGCGGCAGGAATAGCGTCCTGCGGATATGTGCCTTTTGCTGCGACCTTCGCGTCGTTCTCGGCGTTGCTGTGCGCCGAACAGATCCGCACCTCTTGCGCCTACCCACGGATGCCGGTGCGGATCGTCGGCCACCACTCCGGCATGTCGATGGGGTTCTACGGAACCAGTCATCATGCACTGGAAGATCTGGGTATCCTGCGCACCTTCGCCGAACTCACCGTGGTGTGCGCGACTGACGCCAATCACTTGCGCGCGGTGCTGCGGGCCTCCGTGGACCACCCGGGCGCGATGTACATCCGGCTGGGGCGCGGTCGCGATCCTGAGGTCTACCCAGAAATTCCGAAGATCACGTTCGGCAAGGCCGTACGGCTGCGCGAGGGGACGGACCTGACCATCATCGCCACCGGCAGCGAAGTCAGGCCCTCTCTCGATGCCGCGGAACAGTTGGCGATGGAGGGGATCACCACCCGGGTCGTCGACATGCACACCATTTCTCCGTTGGACGTCGAAGAGGTGTTCGCCGCGTACCACGAGACGGACGCCATCCTCACGGTCGAGGAGCACAACGTCACCAACGGCCTCGGTACCGCTGTCGCCGAGGCCCTGTTCGAGGGCGGAGCAGGCAGGGTGAAGTTCCGGCGGCACGGAGTACCCGATGAATACGTACCGGTGGGCCCGCCTGCTGCCCTGTATGCCAAGTACCAGCTGGACGCCGCCGGCATCGCGACCGTGGCAAAGGAGCTGCTGGCATGATCAACCACAACGATGCTGGACTGACCAAACGGGCCGAGATCGTCATCCCGGGAGGGATCTGACGGGCACATGAATGTCCGGACCTTCTCCGATGCGCTGCCCCAGTACATCGCCTCGGGTGATGGCTGCCGCATCACCGACACCGACGGCAATATCTATCTCGACTTCATGTGCGGCTGGGGGCCGATGGTGCTCGGCCACCGGAACCCCCGGGTTCAACAGGCGGTAGCCGAGCAGCTCGGCCGGGCGACTGCCTCAACGGCGCCTCGCCGGTCATGGTGGAACTCGCCGAGCTGCTCGACCGACACCATCGCGCACGCCGACTGGGCGCTGTTGGCCAAGAACGGCACGGACGCAACCACGGCCTGCCTGACGATCGCCCGGGCAGCGACCGGACGACGCAAGGTGCTCGCTGCCCGGGCGCATATCATGGGGCCGTGCCCTGGTGCACGCCCCCTCACGGCCGGTGTGACGACCGAAGATCGCGCGCACCTCGACTATTACGAGTTCAACGATCTCGAGTCGGTGCGCGCCGCTGCCGAACGGGCCGGCGGCGATTTGGCAGCGATCATCGTCTGTCCTTTCCGCCATGATGTCCATCGCGACCAAGAGCTCGCGGACCCGGACTTCGCGCGGGGGCTTCGTGACTTGTGTGATCGGATGGGTGCGGTGCTGATTCTGGACGATGTCCGATGCGGCTTCAGACTCGATCTCGCGGGAAGCTGGGAACCGCTTGGCGTCCGACCCGACCTGTCGGCATGGTCCAAGGCCATCGCTAACGGGCACGCACTGGCGGCGGTAACTGGCACGGACGCATTGCGAGCGGCCGCCGGCCAGATCTACACGACGGGCTCGTTCTGGTTCTCCGCGGTGTCCATGGCCGCGGGGATCGCCACCATCACCGAACTGCGCGAGACCGATGCGCTCGAGCGCATCCGGCGCGCTGGCCAGCGACTCCGCGACGGACTCGATACGCAGGCAGCGGCGCACGGCTTCGAGGTGGTTCAGACAGGCCCGGTGCAGATGCCTCTGCTGCGGTTTGCAGGCGACGACGACTTTGCGCTGACGCGACGGTGGACGGACGAGGCCGCTGCACGGGGTGTCTACCTGCACCCATATCACAACTGGTTCCTCGGGGCCGCACACACCGACGCCGATATCGACGAAGCCTTGGAACGCACGGACGGTGCATTCGCAGCGCTCAGACGCTGACAAAGGCACGGCGGCTCTCACCCGTCTCATCGGCAGGCTTGCGGCCGACGGATATCACCGCCTCATGGCGGCGTGTCGAGCGCAGCGTCCAACCGGGGCAGGTAGCACGGACAGGCGCGACGGTGAGCGACGGTTGAGGCCTTCACGCAGATCGCCGCCGATCCGCGGACTGGGGCCGGGTTCGGTGCGAGGGCGCGAACCGCGCCGTCGCACCGAGCGTCGGTTGGCGTGGCCGTTCGCGTCATGATCTACATTCGCTGAATGTGTTGCGGTAGTTCGCGTTTCGCAGTATTGCCCTTGGCGGGCTTGCGCCATTGGATCGCCTGGGGCCGCGCACGCCGACTACCGCCGTGCGTCGGGTCCGGGCCCGTTGATGCCCACGAAGATCGGCCGGATGACATCCAGACCACACCTGCAGGCCGACCATTGGGGCGGTTGCCAGGGTGCCGTTGCTTGGTGGCGTCCTCCACCAGCGCCAAACGGTGCTTAACGAGATACAACGAAATCAGGTCAATTGATGAAGATCACCGGAGCAGTCCTCGAAGAGTCCGGCCGAGACCGGCCCTTCTCACAATCACGCCCGATCACAGTGGGGGAGCTCGACCTCGGAGAACCAGGCCCCACTGAACTCCTTGTCAAGATCGAGGCGGCTGGAATCTGTCACTCGGACCTGAGCGTGGTCGACGGAAACCGGTTGCGCCCCACGCCGATGCTCCTCGGTCACGAGGCGGCTGGCATCGTGGTTGCCGCCGGCGGCGCCGTCTCGGACATTCGTCCGGGTCAGCGGGTAGTGATGTCGTTCCTCCCGCGCTGCGAGCAATGCGGCGCGTGCGCCGAGGGCGGCCGCCTGCCGTGCTCGACCGGGACGGGCACCAACAACGCGGGAGAGCTACTTCACCACACCCGACACCTGAGCCGCGACGGCGAGACCATCCACCACCACCTGGGTGTTTCGGGCTTTGCCACCTATGCTGTGATCGACCGTGCATCGGCAGTGCCGGTAGAATCCGATGTCCCCCCGACGTAGCCGCCGTCCTCGGATGCGCCGTGCTCACCGGTGGTGGTGCCGTGCTCAACGTCGCGAAACCCAGCCCGTCCGATCCTGTCATGATCGTCGGACTTGGCGGCGTCGGGATGGCCGCGATCATCACTGCGAAAGCCCAAGACGTCGAGCGGATCATCGCTGTGGACACAGTCCCGGAGAAGCTGGAGCAAGCGGCTGCTCTCGGCGCAACCGAGACCTACACACCCGAACAGGTCACGACACTCGGCATCAAGGCCCGCTATGTCATCGAGTGCGCAGGCCACGCCCGCGCCTTCGAAACAGCCTTCACCGCAACCCAACCCGGAGGCACAACCATTTCGGTCGGCTTGCCTGGGCCAGCCGCGCGCGCCTCGATCTCACCGCTGACAGTGACCGCCGAAGCGCGAACCGTGATCGGTAGCTACCTCGGTTCCGCTGTCCCGTCGCGCGACATCCCCGCTACACGCAGATGTGGCGGGAGGGAAAGCTGCCTGTCGACAAGCTCATCTCATCCCGAATCGGATTGGCTGAGATCAACGAGGCCATGGACCTCCTCGCCGACGGCCTGGCGATACGGCAGGTCATAGTGTTCGACGAATCCCCGGAGAGGAAGGCATGAAAACCAACGTCGGCCAGGCAGTCTCCAGCCTGCCACATGGCAACTTCATCGGTGGCCGTTGGACCGATCACGCGGCGTTCACATATGTCGGGTCGTTCTGGACTGCCCCCCGGGTTGGTTGATACCTGACCTGTGAGGACCACCCTCACGATGGAAGGGTGTCCCATGGCGGAAGCATTCCCTCGGGAGTTCCGCCGCGACACCGTCCCGGCGGTCGGCGATCTTCAACCAACGGCGACGAGGAACCGAACAGCGATGCGTCGGGGGGCTGACCGCCGAGGAGCAGTCGGATGCCGGCTGGATGGGCGAGCGCGGCGAGGTCAGCCCACGCGCCGAGCGGATCGAGCTTACCGCCGCCGGTCGGGCCCGACGATCAGGCAGTGGGGCTTGTTGGAGCTGGTGGAGACGTCCCGGAACATGATTCGGTCGGCTGCAGCGGTCGCGTACGGGAGGTGGCGCAGGTTCTCGTCGACAGCTCTAGCGGGTGGTCCGGTTGATCTGCATCGGCGCGACCACGGGGCGCCGGGCCAGCGGGATCAGCTCACGGCGCCTGCCATCAGGTCGACGACGGTGGCCGCGAGGACGGTCAGTGCGTCCGGTATCTCCCACCGCAACTGGGCGACGGTGATGCGCTCACCGGAGGCGAACAGCGGCTCGAACGGCATCCGGCACACCCGCACCTGTGACTGCGCGAGTACCTCGACCACCTCGTTCTCGACCGTCGGCGAGCGGATCAGCTCGCTGGTGTTGTTGGCGCGTTCGAGGCCTCCGACGCGTCGAACCGGTGGTGGCATGCCAAATCCGTGGGACAGCAACGTGACTGGCAGGCCAGCGCCCAGGCCCTGCTCACACGGTGGGCCGAGATCCACGAAGCCGGCCACACACCCGGCCCACCAGTTGCTCGAGAGCACGCCGCCGTCCATATGGCATGGTTCGCCGACATCCCCGGAACACCACACACGCCGGCGATGCCGAACGATCCGCCGCAATGGTGCGAGGCATGGCCGACCTCTACGAGACCAACCCCGACTTCCACCAGGCCTTCGGCAGCCCAGAGGCCGCGCGGTTCGCCGCGAACGTCCTCCGCATCCACGTACAGCGCCCGGCCTGACAGCAGCGGGTGCTGCGGCGTCGTCCCGGACCGGGAGATGTCATGTCCCATCCCAACGCTGCCCTCACACCGCGTCACCGTCTGAAGGTTGCCCTACTCGTCGTCGAGGAGGGCTGGTCGATCCCGTGAGGTCGCCGCCCGCTTCCGGGTCTCGTGGCCGACCGTGAAGCGCTGGGTCGATCGCAACCGCGCCGGCGGGCCCATGCACGACCGGCCCTCCGCCCCGAGGAGCTCGCCGAACAAGACGAGCTGGCCCGTCACGATGCGATGCATCAGCGTGCGGATCAGGTTGTGGGAAGGGCCTGTCCAGATATCAGCGCGGCTCGGGATCGCGCCCTCCGCGGTCCACCGCATCCTCACCACTGCTCGATTGAATCGGCTGTCGCACGTCGATCGGTCGACCGGTGAACCGATCCGTCGTTACGAGCACGCGCACCTGGGTCGCTGGTGCACGTGAACGTGAAGAAGCTGGGGAACGTCCTCGACGGCGGTGGCTGGCGCTACGTCGGCCGATGCCAAGGCGACCGCAACCGCGCCGGCACGCCGGACAAGCCACACAATCAGTACGGCGGACCCAAGGCGGGCTACGCCTACGTCCACACCGTCATCGACGACCACTCCCGCGTCGCGTACACGGAGGTCCACGCCTACGAGACTGCTGTCACTGCTGTCGGCGTCTTGCATCGAGCGGTCGACTGGTTCGCCGAGCGTGGGGTCACGATCGAGCGAGTACTGTCCGACAACGGCGGTGCCTACCGGTCGCATCTGTGTCGCGATAACTGCGAGGCGCTGTCGATCCGGTCGAGTACGCGCGCCGTATCGACTCCAGACGAACGGGAAGTTCGAACGCTTCCAACCGCACATCGGCCGACGGGTGGGCTACTGGGCGCCCCACTCACCGCCCGCCTCACGCCCGCTGCGACCGCTCAGAGAGAGAACGACGCGACGCTCTTGCATCGTGGCTGAACCACTACAACCATCGCCGACCCCACACGGCCTGCGCGAACCGGCCACCCTTCACTCGGTTGATCAATGTCCCCGGTCAGTACACCTAGAAGGGGTCGTCGTACGGGGAGCTCGCCAGTCCCCGTAGCTGGCAGGAGGGTGCTCGTCCGTAAGGCATTTCGCCATTCCGGCGGCAGGTTCATCGTCCACGACCGCAGTTGCAGGTTGAGTATCCTCAACCCCTCCGGGGGCGACAGCGTGGACGTTCAGTTTCATCCCCCGAACATGCGTCTGCTCGCACAAATGACACGTCCCGGGGCCCCCACCGCATCGGCCATTTGCATGTATTGAGACATGCTCTCGATGCTCGGCAATTCTCCTCTGCGTCAAAGCATCCCGAAACGGCGTGTGACCTGAACAGATGATACGTCCGGGCGGGGCTGCCGGGTTTCGTTCGCGGCCGATGTGGCTTCCCCACAGGCAACCGTCACGCCGCGGGCAACGTCTCGCGAAGCGAGCACTTGCGGCGATATCAACACCGCGCGAGCGGGAATCACTCAGGGAAGGCGCTGATCTGCGTAACCCGATGTCTGTGTTCAGGAGTCTTCGACGTACTTCAAGCCCATACGTCGTCTCCCTAGGCCGGTGAGGATGTCGTAGGCGCTTCGGCCGGATCCGTGCGCCCAGTCCTCGGCCGTCCACTCGCCGTCGTCGCCGGGGCCGAGGATGGCGACGGTGTCGCCGACGGCGATCGAGTGGGTCCCGATGTCCGCGACCGTCTGGTCCATGCAGATGCGTCCGGCCAGTTGGAGGGCGATCCCGCGGTGACCGAAGGGGGCTGGGTGCGGTGCAGGAAGGACAGGCAGACCATCGGCGTAGCCGAGTGGCAGAAGGGCGAGGCGGGTATCGGTCCCGGTGCGGTAGGTGTGGCCATATGACACGCCAACCCCGGCAGGTGCACTCTTGACATGTACGACGGTGGTGCGGACGGTCAGTGCAGGTTGCAGGGGAACGGGGCTTGAGCGGTTGACCAGAGGGTTCACCCCGTAGACGGCGAGCCCGCAGCGGACCATCTCGTAGTGCAGATCGTCGCGGGTGAGCGTCGCTGCGGAGTTGGCCAGGTGCCGCAGGCGCGGGCGGAGGCCTCGGCTCCGGGCAATGTCGACCGCGTGCTCGAAGGCATCGCGCTGGGCGTCGGTCGAGGGGTCATCGGGCTCGTCTGCACGAGCCAAATGCGACCAGATCCCAACGACGTCAATGTCGCCCGTGGTCTCGAGCTCGCGGGCTCGTGCGACGAGCGAGGTCCACTCGTCGGAGGCTCCGCCGCGCCACATGCCGGTCTCCGCCTTGAGATGTACAGTGGCCCTTCGTTTTGTCTGTCGGGCAGCGGTGGCGATGTTCTCCAGCTGCATACACGAGTACGCGGCGAGCTCTAAGTCGTGGCAGAGTTGCGGTCTCGTACGGGGCGTGAGGGCCAGCCAACCAGGCGAGAACGGGCGCGGTAATGCCCGCCTGGCGGAGCTCGAGCCCTTCGTCCAATGTGGCCACGCCGAGCCGGCAGGCGCCGGAGGCGAGTGCGACGCGAGCGACTTCGACGCTGCCGTGGGAATACGCGTCGGCCTTGACCACGACCATCAGTTCGGCAGGCGCGCAGTGCGTTGCGAGCGCGGAAACATTGGCCGCGACCGCGCTTAGATCGACCTGCCGCCAAGCCAGGGGCGCGACGGCCGTTCCCGGCGACGGGGGATGAGTACTGGGCATGCGGACCTCCTGGGGTTGCCAGTCTCAGCGTGGCCGCGTTCCGACAAGGAGGCATTGGCGAAGGCGCACAAGATCAAGGTCACGACTTGTATAGATCATCCAAGGGTCTGTGTATCAGCATGAGTAAGGTGAGGTGGTGAGATCAGCGGCAGACCTGGCGGCAGCGATCACAGAGACTTTCGTTGAAGTGGTTCACGCAGGAGATAACCACCCCGTCCGGGCCATCGACATCGCGGATGCGGCGGAGGCCGTTCCTCCGGGGACGGGTGATTTGGTGCTTGCCGTGGGATTCGCGGAAATCGAGGAGGCAGTGCGGCTCGTCCAGGAATCACCGGGACTCTCAGGGCTGGTGGTCAGACGAGGGTGGGCCTCTTCAGCTGTCCTGCAAGGCGCCTGTCGCGAGGCCCGCGTCACGTTGCTGGCGCTGACCGATGGTGTGACATGGTCGGTTGTGGCTGGTCTCTTCCGCGACCAGCTCGACGCGCAGGCCGGAGATGGCGGAGAGTCGATCGATCACGTCTACGGGGACCTGTTCGACCTCGCCGACCTGGTCAGCGTCCAACTGCAGGCACCTGTCACGATCGAGGACGCGGCGTCCAAGGTCGTGGCCTACTCGACGGGGCAGGACGACGTCGATGCCGCGCGGACGTCCTCGATCTTCGGTCGCCGCGTTCCGCGGCACGTACGTGACCACTTCCGGTCGTTAGGCGTGTTCCGTCGCCTATCGCAGGGTTCAGAACCCTTCTTCGTCCCGGGGGCGGCTGACGATGTCCGGGGGCGCTTTATCGTCCCGGTGCGCGCTGGCGGGGAGTGGCTTGGGTCCGTGTGGGCCGTGGTCGACAAACCGCGAGAAGGCGGTGGGGAGCGCGAGCTGAAAGCCACGCTCGAACTCATTGCCTTGCACCTGCTCAAGATGCGTTCACGTGGCGAGCTGACACGGCAGTTACAGCTCGACCAGACCCGTGCCGTCCTCCAGGGCACGAGTACCGCGACTAGGGTCGTCGCGCCCGCGGGACCGTCACGCGTCGTGGTCTTACGTGGGCCGGAACGCGAGCTCGAGGCAGGAAGTCGGCGCGAGCTATGGATCGCACTCGCGCGCCGCCGAGGCTGGCGCTTGCCGGTGGTCACCGACCTTGATGGCCGGCTCTACTCGATAGTGGCGGCCGAGGGACAAACCCCTGGGAGCTGGACCTGGTTGGCGAACCTGGTGGAGTCCGAAGTCGTACGCCGTCCCGGCCTCGGCATACGCGCCGGTTCGATCGCCACGGGACGCGACGGCGTCGTTAGATCCCGACACGAGGCGGACGAGTTAGACGACCTCGAGGACTTGACGCCGGTCATAAAGATGGAGGAACGGTGGCCTCGTATAGTCCTCCACCGGGCGTTAAGGGGACTGCAGGCCACCTGGCCAGTGTCGCCATTGGGAAGGACACTCGAAGTCCAGCTCTGACACTCGGGTTGCAGTCGCCACGCTGGAGGCGGTCATTGACCACTGGGGCGACCTGCGCCGATCAGCGGGTGCGCTTGGCGTTCACCCCAACACGGTGCGGTACCGGCTCGCGCGGTTGGTGCCGGACCTGGGTGTGGACCTGGATGACCCCGAGCAGAGGATGGCGCTGCGATTGGAGTTGATGCTTCTGCGCAGCGCCGCGACCTCCGATGAGTCGGTGGGCTAGGCAGTGGTTCCCAAAGCAGTCTGTCTCGTAGGCACTGACTGATCGCAGGGATCTGGAGCGAACCTCAGTTGCGGGTTGGGCGAGCTAGTTGCTTCGATCCTGCGTCTGCCGCAGATAGATCTGGTTGGCGCGGGGTCTTCAGACTTGTTCGCCAGCTTCGGTTCCGGCCGGGCACGGGCCTGGCCGGAACCGAATCCGCGCCGCATGAACTCAATCGACGACGGCTGCGAACTGGGGCCTACTACCGCCTTGGCAGACCGCCAGCAGCCGATCCAGGAGTGGCTCTCGAGATGATCGAAACCGCTGGTGACTTTGCGTTCTTTGAGGTTTCGCCACGCCAACGCGGCTTCGCCACGCGGGCAAGCTCGTCGACCGGGGTGTCTACTGACCGGGTACACAGCAGTGACAGGTGGTTACGCTGTGTCAGTCGACACCCACTCGGACTATCGGTAGTTGGCGTGGGACACCCGATGCTTCGGAGGACGGACCGCGAAGCGCTCTTGGTGCCGCGCCGTCAAAGCGGCTCCAGTACATGTGTGTGTCCGGCGATGAGCACCATGCCCGCCTAGCTCGACTTCGCACCGCGCAAATGGGCCTACTGATCGAGTGCGACGATCGCGTCCATCTCGACGGTAGCGCCGAGCGGGAGCTGGGCGACGCCGATCGTGGTGCGCGCAGGCACGGGGCGGCCGTCGAAGAACGTGGTGTAGGCCGCGTTGATGTCGGCAAACTGCCTGAGGTCTGTGGTGAACACGCTGAGTCGCAGGGCACGGTCGAGCGAGGTACCGGCCTCGCGGCAGACTGCCTCAAGGTTGGTCAGGCTGCGGTGGACCTCGACGCGGACGTCGGCGTTGTCGAGTTCGCCGGTGGTCGGATTGAGGGGCAGCGAGCCCGAACAGTACAGCGCGCCACCGTGGGCCGTGGCCTGAACGTAGGGGCCGATTGCGGCGGGAGCGCCGGAAGCGGTGATGTATCGGAGGTCGGTCATCGAAGGTCTCTTTCCTGAACTGTCGGGTGAACGAGGCTCAACGCAGCGGGTCGACGCCGCGTAGGGCATCGGGACGCTTGCCTGTGGTGATCTGCTCGGCGAGAAGCCGGCCAGTGACGGGGCCAAGGGTGATGCCCCACATGCCATGACCACCAGCGATATATACGCGGGGGTCGTTCGATGCACCGATCAGCGGCAGACCGTCTGCGGTGCAGGGGCGCGCGCCGACCCACTCGTCTTGTCGGTCATCGAGATGAGCGCCGTTGAGGAGTTGGCCGGCCTGATCGACGAGGGCATCGATGCGGCGAGGGTCGCGGGGGGCGCTGACGCCGCGGAACTCCATCATCCCGGCGATTCGGAGGCGGTCGCCGATCGGTGTGCAGGCGACGCGTTGTGTTGGGAAGTACACCGGTCCGCGGGGTTGTTCGTCAACCGAGACGGTGAAGGAGTAGCCGCGGCCCGCCTGGATGATGCGCTTGACTCCGTATTGACGTGCGTCACGGTCCAACCATGCGCCGGTCGCAAGGACCATGGCGTCGAACCGATCCTCGCCCACCAGAATGCCGGTAGGCGTTGAGACGACGGCTCGGTCGCCGGCGTCCTCGATGATTGTGCCGCCGCGGGCGCGGACGGACGCGGCAAGCGAGGCAAGGAAGGCCGGCGGGTTGATGAACCGCTCGTCGCGAATGCGAATCGCAATGCCCACGGCCAACGACAGGGCAGGCTCGTCTTTGCGTGCTACGTCGCCGTCGACGACGTCGAAGTTGACGGTTTGGCCGCAAGACTCAATGTGCTTGAACTCATCGAGAAGTGCCTGGCTGTCCTCGACGGTGCGGAACGCGGCGGTGAACGGGTTGGCTTGCATGGTACGGACTTCGACGCCGTTTGCTTCAAGCTGGTCGAACGCGTCGAGCGCCTCGTTGTTCAGAGGGATCAGTGACTTCATTGAACGCTGCCAGTGCGTATGGGAGCAGTGACGCGCGAACTGGGTCAGAAAGCGCAACAGGCGTGGGTTGGCAGTCAGTGGGACGTAAACGGGCGACTTGGCGCTGAGCACCGCACGTAATCCGTACTTGAGCGCCGAGGGCTCTGCTAGGGGGACCGCGATGCTCGGAGTCAGCCAGCCGGCGTTGCCCCAGCTTGCGCCCGCCGCAATGGCGGTCTTCTCGATCACGGTGACCTGGACACCCTGTTCCTGAAGGTGCCATGCGGTGGACAGACCCACCATGCCGCCGCCAAGCACAGCGACATGACGGGGGACGACGTAACGATCAGATGTCATGCTCTGATCGTCAAGGCAGAAGGCGCAAATGCCTTTGGCTTATATGTACAAATTCGGTTATCCGATTTGTGCGGAGCGAGCAGGATTCCTCGGCTGCTGTGAGGCCGAGAACGAACGATCGCGGACGAGGTGTTGATCGCGCCGTCCTGGCCGCCCGAATACGCCAAACGCACCTCGCCGCGCTTCCCTCGTTCACCGACGGTGCGCACGACGAATCCACGACCACCGTTGTGGCAGAGGCGCTCGCGACCGAGAACGTCACTTTCACGGTCACCATCACCTCGCGCCGGTTCGACGTCGAGCCGCGGCGATGGGAGCCGGCTGCCGCCGGGACCGCTGTGACCGTGGCCAGCACCCACACCGGGGCTGGAAACTGCCGGCGCGCCTGAGTGAGCACAGGCCAATCCCGGTGTGCCGTGTCCGTAACCGGTCGGGTATCGAGATGCAGCGAAGATTGACAAGATGATCCCGCTTGTTAAACAAGGTCGACCGGCTGAACGGGACTGTCGGCGGACATCCATCTCGACCAGGTCCCGGCCAAGCGGTTCAGCCCTCCGCCATCGCAGTCCGTCGGTGGTTCTACTCAACTGACCGCACCCGAACGAGGCGACACGCTCTCGGCGTCCGGCAGCGTTCGTAGCTCAATGCCCGCCGAACATGATTCGTTCGTCGGGTCGCGCCACCTTCGTGTCTCTAGCTCCCGGGGTGATCAGGCCGGACTCGTACGCGAGCACCACGGCCTGCACCCGGTCACGCAAGTCCAGCTTGGTCAGGATTCGTCCCACGTGGATCTTCACGGTGCCTTCGGAGAGGTGCAGGTCGCCAGCTATCTCGCGGTTCGATCGGCCGGCGGCGAGCTCGGCAAAGACTGTCCGTTCCCTGTCGGTCAGTGCGTTGAGTACCGTCTCGCGCCGGGCCTGCCGGTCCGGCGCGGGCATCAACGGCATGAACTGGTCGATTAGGCGTCGGGTCGCGGTCGGGGCGAGCACCGCCTCACCGTCGGCAACCGTGCGGATCGCGGCGATCAGCGCGGTCGGGGGCGCGTCCTTGAGCAGGAAGCCACTCGCACCGGCCTTGAGGCCGGCGTACAGGTACTGGTCCACATCGAAGGTGGTGAGGATGAGGACCCTGGTCTCCTGTCGGGTGTCGAGGATCGCGGCCGTTGCCGCGATTCCGTCCATTGCCGGCATGCGGACGTCCATCGACACGACGTCGGGGCCGAGCGCCGCCGCCATACTGACCCCGGTCGCGCCGTCGCCGGCCTCACCGATCACCTCGATGTCAGGTTCGGCTTCCAAGATCAGCCGAAATCCCATCCGCAACAGGGATTGATCGTCGACCAGAAGCACGCGGATCACGTGAGGTCTCCTTCGTCCAGGCGCAGCTGCGCGGAGACGCGCCAGCCGGCGGGCTGGCGAGGACCGGACTGCATGTCGCCGCCACAAGTGTGGACCCGCTCCCGCATACCGATCAGGCCACTGCCGAGTCCGACCGGAGGAGGCGCGGCGCCGCCGGCGCCATCGTCATCGACGTCCACCCTTAGTTCGCCGGGCAGATACTGCAGCCGTACTGAGGCCTGAGCGCCCGGGCCGCCGTGTTTGAGGGTGTTGGTGAGCGCCTCCTGCACCAGCCGGTACACCGTGAGCTGGACGGCTGCGGGCACATCGGGGCTGGTTCCGTGCACCTGGAGGGTGGTCGTCAGTCCAGCGGCGCGGACACGTTCGATGAGCACGTCGAGTTCGGCCAGGTCCGGTACGGGCCCAAGCGCACCGTCGTCGGCGTTCACGTTCTCGTTCACACGCAACGCTCCGAGCAGCTGACGGGTGTCGGCCAGCGCGCGTCGGCCGGTGGAGGAGACGGTGCGCATCACTTCGATCCCGCGTTCAGGAGAGGCCGCGCTCGCGGCGACCGCACCCTCGCTGAGGGCAACCATGACGGTTAGATGATGCGCGACAATGTCGTGCATCTCGCGACTGATCCGGGCGCGTTCGGCGGCTGCGGCCAGCGCACCTTGCTGGTCGCGCTCATGCTCCAGGCGTACCGCCCGATCGCGGAGCTCGGCGAGGTACGCGCGCCGGATCGACGAATACAGACCGAGCCCGAGCGCGGCACCGACCAGGCCCGACACGAGGATCGAGGCGTGCCACCAGGTGGCGCCCGCCGTGCGGACTGTGACCGCGACTATTGCCGGTCCGGCGAAGGCCGCCGCAACCAGCGCCTCCCGGCGTGCACGCGCTGAGGCGACGGTGTAGAGCGCGATCAGCAGGCCCAGGTCGGCGATGATGTGCTCGCTCCAGAGTGCGGCGGCCATCGAAGTGATCAGGACCCAGGCGAACACCGGGATCGGGAAGATGCGCCGGATCGCCAGCGGCGCCAGCACGATCAGCAAGACCGGGATCGCGATCGCAGGTGAGTGGGCGGGGTCCTCGACAAGGTAGGGCACGGCCACCGCGACGGCCAGCATCATGACCGCTGCGTCGAAGACCCAGCGGCCCGGTGAGCGATCAGCTGGGTGTTCGACTGGGCGGAGGTAGCGCATGGTGGACATTGTTCCTGGTCAGGCATCCACACGCAGCAGGCGGTAGGCGGCAGCGCCGATCAAGATCGTCACCTCGGCGCAGAGGACTGCGAAGCCGGCACCCGACGATAGAGAATTCTGCAAGTCGTGGCCGTTGCTGTAGATAGCCGTGCCCGCGTTGGAGGGCAGGTACCGGGTCAGGTGGCGGCCGATCGAGGCAGGCAGAAGGTTGGTCAGCGGCGGGATAACGAAGAACACTCCGACGAAGGTCGAGATACCGGCAGCGGAGTTGCGCACCAGCGCGCCGAGGGCGATGCCGATCATGCCGGCGGCCGTCAGGTAGAGGGCCGCACCGATCACCGCACGTAGGGCGCCGGTCGAGGTGATCGCCACGTCGAGGTGCCGGCTGCTCAGTAGAGCTTGACCGAGGAGGAACGAGATCAGGCTGCTGATCAGTGACACCGAGAACACCGTGGTCGCGAAGACGGCGACCTTGCCCCAGAGCACGGGCAGCCGGCGTGGAACCACGGTGAGAGAGGAGTGGATCGTGCCGGCGGCGTACTCACCACTGATCGCGAGCACGCCGAGGACGCCGATCGCCAGTTGTGCGAAGGTGATGCCGTTCAGGCTGGTACCGATCGGGTCGAAACCGGCCTGATCCGCCCCGCTGAACGTGTGGAACTCATCGGCGGCGACAGCCGAGAAGACCGCGCCGAGGCCGATCATGAGGATGACGGAGACCGAGAGCGTCGACACGGTGGACCGCAAGGATCGGAACTTCGTCCACTCCGAACGGACGACCCGGAGTTGAGTCACTTTGACGTCAGACCCGATGGGGGCGTTGGGCGTTGCGGCGAAACCGTTGGCAAGCGCTGGGCTCAACGTGCCACCGCCTGCGCTGCAACATCGGATGAGCGGTAGTCGACGGAGTCGTGAGTCAGTTCCATGAATGCCTCCTCCAGCGAAGCGTGGCGGGTAGTCAGTTCGTAGATCGGCAGGTGAGCCTGCCAGGCGGCGGCGCCAATCTGCTCGGCGGTCAAGCCCTGTACATGCAGTACGTCGGAGTGTTCGCTGGTGACGGTGACATCCGGGCCCATCAGCAGTTCGCGAAGCCGAACCGCCTCAGGGGTACGCACGGTGACCGCGTTGCCACCGGCCAGGGTGATGAGCTCATCGACGGTCGTGTCGGCAACCAATCGGCCGCGGCCGATTACCACCAGTCTGGTTGCAGTCAGTGCCATCTCACTCATCAGATGCGACGACACGAACACCGTGCGCCCTTCAGCTGCCAGAGCCTTGAGCATGTTGCGGATCCAGAGCACCCCTTCGGGGTCGAGCCCGTTGACCGGCTCGTCAAGCACGACCACGCGAGGGTCGCCCAGCAGCGCAGTCGCCACGCCGAGGCGCTGCCCCATGCCGAGGGAGAATCCACCGACTCGCTTGGATGCGACCTTCCGAAGGCCGATCATGTCGATCACCTCGTTGACACGGCGTCTGCTGATGCCGTTGGTCTGCCCCAAGGCAAGGAGATGATTCTGGGCCGAGCGTCCTGCGTGAACAGCCTTGGCGTCCAACAGCATTCCCATCTCAGCCATCGGCGCCTTCGACTTGCGATAGTCCTGGCCATTGACCCGGACTCGGCCAGTGGTCGGCTCGTCCAGGCCGCCGATCATCCGCATCGTCGTGGACTTCCCGGCACCGTTCGGACCGAGGAAACCAGTCACGATGCCGGATTGAACTGTGAAGTTCAACCCGTCGACGGCGACCTTGTCGCCGTATCGTTTGGACAGATTCTCGACTTCAATCATGGCGTCCCTCCGTCGATCACGTCGGTTCCTCCGACTGGACCAACGCTAGGAGCGCGGCGGCGGCTTTCGCATCGGCCGAGCGACCACAACCGGAGCGAGCAGGTATGCCGTTAGGCATACCTGCTATACGTCGCGGGTCGTGACATTATTGAAATCTGTAGTCCTGTATCTGTTTTGGGGCTTTCGCGTGCTCTACTGATCGAGCATCCGGGCCGGATGCCCTGGAGAGAGGTGTGTCGATGCTGATCAATCCATATTCACGTTCGAGGAGAGCGCTTTGCATTGCCCTGTGTTCAACCGTTTTGGCGGTCGCCGCGACAGGTCGTTCAATATGACGAACGGCGGTGTTCCCCGCAAGCGCTTCTGGCTCAGACGGATCCTGTGGACGGTCGGAGCGCTCGTGCTCGGTCTGATGGTGGTGGTCGCCGCGACGGTCGGCTACGGGGCGGTCCAATCCCAGCGAGCAGTGGAGCTCCCGCCACCTCCGGGAGACCACGCAGTCGGCCGAGCCACCATGGAGTGGACCGACGGCACCCGCACCGACCCCACGGCGGACGACGATCAGCGACGAACTGTCGCCCAGTGGATCTGGTATCCCGCTGTTGCGAACACCGGTGAACCCGCGGCCTACGCGCCGGAAGAGTGGGATACCTTGCATCCGCCCGCGCCAGTCGGCTGGTTCGTCACTGACTTCGACAAGATCGCCACACACGCCCAGGTGGACGCTACACCGACCGACGGCCGATTTCCGGTGGTGATCCTGATGCCCGGCCTGGGATTCTCCACGCCGCAATACCAGGGGTTGGCCGAAGGCCTCGCGTCGTCTGGTCATATCGTCGTTTCTCCGACCCCGACGCACAGCTCGACCAGCGTGGTCGGTGGACGGGTCGTCGACCCCACCGCCGCCGGTGGATTGCCGACAGAAGGGACGAACGAGCAGATCGCACCCGACGCGGACCGTTTGCTGGAAACCTGGGCTGCGGACGCCCGATACGCCGCCAGCCATCTCGATGACCTGCCCGCGGGCCTGGCCGAGCGGATCGACGCCGGCAAGGTGATCTATGTCGGTCACTCCTTCGGTGGGGCGGCCGCGTTGGCGGCGTGCACTCAGGACGACGCGTGCGTCGGTGCAGTCGACATCGACGGCTACCAATTCGGGGTCTCGTCCTCGCCCGGACTTACCACGCCCTACCTGCTAATCGGCGCAGACGGATCCTGCTCCATCCCGACATGCACACCGACGAACGACGAGCAACGCGACGAACGCGATGTCGCGCAGTCGGTCATCAGCAAGGCGACCGGCCCCGGCTGGGTCGCCTCGATCGCGTCGACCCAGCACCTCGGCTTCACGGACTATGCCAGCTACCGGGTCACCCAGCCGATCCGCTCAGCGCTCGAGATCGGCGGTGCCGGACCAGCTGCGGTAACGACCACCGCGCGACTGCTGGATGCATTCGTCAAGATCGCATTCGCCGGTGGTCAGGGCGACCTGGAACTGAACCCGGCACCTGCGGACCTCACCATCCAACGGGTGCCCTGAGTAGTCGCTGATGCTCGGTGCGGGGGTTGAGTCCAGCAGGATGGTGTACGACCCCGCAGCCCCGATGACGACGGGCGTGTCGTAACCCCGGAAGAGGACGGTCACCGCGTGATCCTTCAAGAGAGCTACCAACTCGACTCGAAGGAAAACCACGCGATGACCTCTATCCACGATATCGACCCCGAGAAGTTCCTCGCCGACCAACTCGCCGCAGCGAGCCCGGACCTGCTGCGCACCATGCTCTCCGCGTTCATCCAGGCACTGATGGGCGCCGAGGCAACTGGAGCAGCGGCACGGTGTCGGTGATCGACACCGCCACAGGCGTCGTGACCGCGACCGTCCCGGTCGGCACTGCTCCGCGCGGGGTGGCGGTCACCCCGAACGGCGCCCGCGCCTACATCGCCAACTGGGACAGCGGCACGGTGACGGTGATCGACACCGAGACGAACACCGTCGTCGGCGCACCCATCTCGGTTGGCGTAGAGCCGTCCGGGGTGGCGATCACCCCGGACGGAGCCCGCGCCTACGTCACCAACCAGGGCAGCAAATCGGTGTCGGTGATCAGGATCGAACAGGCCCCACTCTCACCGGCACCCCCGCCACCGGGATCGTCGGCGAGCCCTACCGTCACGCCTTCATCGTCACCGGGCGACCCGCCCCTCGGTGACCGTCACCGCCGGCGCCCTGCCCGACGGCCTGACTCTCACCGCCGGCGGGGTCCTGTCCGGAAGCCCCACGGTCGGTGGCCGGTTCGAGTTCACCGTCACAGCATCGAACGGCATTGGCGACGACGCCGTGCTGCCCGTCGTTCTCGACATCACCGACACCACACCGCCCGCCACCGGGTCGATCGGATCGCTCGGCAGTCTCGGCTCTCTGACCTGGACCTCCTGACCGGTCAACAGCACCGCACACGCGCAGTGGCCGCCCACCCCGACCGGGGTGGGCGGCCACTGTCCTTCGCGCAGACAGCACAACACGAAAGGGACGCTGTCCGGCACTGCACCGGACGGCATCTGCCCGGCGTCGGACGACCCACCTCAGCGACAGCGCACGGCACGCGCGGAATCCGTCAAAGTAGAGCAGCGTGTCCTGCTAATCCTCGCTGCATCTCGACATCGGGCACGCACCGGCGGTGAGATGGATCCAGCCGGGCCGGCCTCGGCTCGTCCGGGCGTGGCCCTGGCATCGGCGTCTCGTGCGTCAGGCATTCTGGCAGGGTCCCGGCGTTTACGATCCGGCGAGGCCGGAGGGGTGGGCGTATGGCGAGGTCACGGCGGACGAAGATCCCGGTCGAGGTGAAGATGCGGGCGGTGCTGTCGGGGAGATGTCCGACGCCGAGGCCGCCCGCCGGCACGGGGTATCGGACATGTCGGTGTCGAAATGGAAGCAGCAGTTCCTCGACGCCGGCCGACAGCGGCTCGAGGAACGACCCGTCCGGCCCGGCCGGACACCGCGGCAGCCTCGAGGAACGCCGGCTGCGCAGCGAGAACGAACAGCTCAAGCTGGCGTTGGCGGAAGCGACGGTGCAGCTGCGGATCTGGCAGCACGGCGCGAAGCTGGTCGACGAGGTCCCTTCCCAACCCTCGAATCCCTGAGAGAGGCAGCCGGGCTGCCGGTTTCGAGGTTCGCACCACTCGCACAGATCCCGAACGCACCTACCGCCGGCGCCTCGCCCGCCACCGCGACGGTGAGCCGGTCAAGGGGCCGTGGCCGGCACCGAAGGTCGACCGCTACGAGGCGCTGCCCGCAAGTCTATCTTCACCCATGCCTTCTCACTCCAACCTGCAACGCGGTCAATCCCCGCCAAGTTCTTGACGCAAGACAGGCGAGTAGTCGCTGTGTTTAGCTGCGTGTATGGGTGGGCTACGCGGGAGATCGGTATTGCGTCCGGGGCCGGAGTTGCAGCGGCCGCTGCATGGTGTCTGCCCGCTGGCTTTGGGGGGTTGACGTTGGTGGCGTTGGTGGCGGGTGGGTTCGTCGGGGTTGTGGTCGGTTCGGTGTCGGTTCGTGGGCGGTGCTCTGGCGGTGCGATCGGTGAAGGTGTGGCCGCCGCGGTCGGCGCGTTGTTGGCGGCACAGGTTTGCGGCATGTTCGGCGGCGGCGGCGGCGGTGTTCCTGCTGGTGGCGGGGGTCTTCGTCTGGAGTGTGTCGGCTTCAGCGGTGACTGGGCAGTTCCTCTCATCGTTCGGAGGTTGGTTCCTGGGGATCTCGGCGGCGTGGTCGGCGGTGGCGTACGTGTGCACGATGTTCCTCACGCCGGCCGCTGACTCCTCTGTTCGGCGTTGACGAAAGGCGATTACCAAGGGGGTGGGATGTCGAAGTTCGTGCAGATACTCGAGAACGAGGCCCTTCAGCGATGGGCAGCTACTGTCGCCACAATTGGGTTCCCTCTGGTTGTTCTGCCGTCCCGCCTTGGCGACGCCGTTGAGCATCCCACGGTGTGGCACTGGGTTATCGTCGTGGTTCTGGTGGGAGGCATCGCCGCTTTCGCGTCCGAGGCGATCATCTTGTGGCGTAAGCACTTAACCCGCAGGGACGCGACTGATTCTGATCACACCTTCGTGGCACCCGAGGATGTTCCGGCCTCGGATGTGGAGTCGGCGATCGCATCGACAACGGATCGGATTTCGGCGATCAAGGCATTGCGTGAACGGCATCCGGGTCTGGGATTGAAGGCCGCTGCGGATCTCGTCGACGCGGCTCTCGACGAACGAGGCGATTGAGCATGGCAGGTCCCAGAGCGACGTTGCGGACGTGAGTAGTAAGTGACCTGGTGAGAGTCCGGTCGCCATGCCACTTTCGACCGTCAGAACCGCGCCACTTACCGCTGAAGATCACAGGTCGCCTACCGCGCGTACCTAAATCGGGATGCGACGTCGATCCGCGTGCCCGCGCAGCTGCTCAGCGTGCCCCATTTCTGGCTTGGTCCGTTGCACTGACGATGCGCTGACGTTAACCGCGTAGCACTGAACGGACCCAGCGCTTGAACTGGGCGCAGGGTGACGTTCTTCCCTTGATCTGGTGGACGACGGGCGATCGGTTGCGGTGCTCAGCTTCGAGCGTCCGTCGGGTGATGAAGTATGAACGTATTCCAGCAGATTCTGGAGGCGACCGGTGCTGTGCTCATCGGGCCGGAAGGCGAGATCGTGGTCACGCTCGTGGGTTTACCTGAGCCGTTCGACGAGTATCCCTTCACCATTGCGCCGCCCCGGGCGAGATGCCCTGGGGCTGATTTCCGTTGGGCGGCTGGCTGTGGCGGGCCGGGACTCGCGGCGCCGGTCGGTTTCCGTCGTTCAGTCTCACGGATCGATCGGAGTCATCTCGAGGCCTTGGGTGGATGTTCAGAGAGGCTGGGCAGACCGAGCGGAAGAAGCGCCACTACCTTCTGCACCGCCATTCGACGACTGCACCCAGCTCCGCGTGCTCTGCGTGTACCGCGCAAACGATCGCTGGCGGGAAGCAGTACAGGCCGCGGTGGCGAGTGCTTGCTCGACACCGCGGCCTGCAATTGCCGCCACGTGTTATGTCGCGACCACCTCTCCGCCGTCGGCTGCCGGCCGTGATGGTGTCGCCGGGAACTGCTCGGCCTCGGAATCCTCGGTGACTTCCCCGCGCACGTGCCGCCACAATGCGTACGTCGCCATCGCGCCGATCACCATCGGCACCGCCGAGCAGAAGTACAGCGTGCGCGGTGCGGCCACCATCAAGGCGTACCCGACGCCGATCGGCGCCGCGATGGAGAACAAGCGACCGATGCCGATCATCGAACCGAGTGCGGTTGACCGCGCCCGGACCGGATACAGTTGCGGCACGACGGCCATGAGGGCGGTGATCGCGACGAACGTGAACAGCCCGATCACGACGGTGAGTGCGATCGCGAGTCCTGTTCGTGTGAAGAGTGATGCGAAAGCCAGGAGCGCCGCCGCCGTGACGAGCATCGCGATCCACAGGAGCTTCTGCGCGGCGACGCGCAACGACCATGCGCCGAACAACAGGGCGCCGAAGACGCCGCCGAGGCTCAGGATGAGGCCGGCCGTCGCGCCCAGTTCCTTACTGCCGCTGGACAACTTGACCAGCTCCGGTGTCCAGAAGCTCACGAAGTAGAACATCGCCATCACGCAGGCGTAGGCGATCCAGGACAGCGCGGTGCGGTAGTACCGTCCGTCGTCGAACAGCCCCGTATCGATCCGCGGGCGTGGACCTGCGCCACGGTCGCGGGGCGCGCGTCGAGATCGATCGCGGAGTTGCGCAGCCTCGTGACCAGCGCGGCGATTCGGATCCGGTCGCGTGGCGCGTTCCGGGCTACGAGGAAGTCGATCGACTCGGGGATCAGTACCCAGGTGAGCAGGAACGCGAGCCCGGTGAGGACGGCGCCGAAGACGAACATCGCCTGCCAGGCTCCGTCGAATGCGCCGATGAGAATCGTGCCGAGGAACCCGCCGATGAGCGAGCCGAGTGGGAAACCGATCATGTAGGCACCCATGACGGCATTTCGGCGCTCGTCCGACGAGTATTCCTGTACGAGCACAGTGAGGCTGGCGGTCATGCCACCGATGCCGAGGCCGGTGATCAGCCGGGACACGGTGAGTGCCTCGACGTTCGGTGCCATCGCCGACGTCGCCATACCGACGAAGTTGACGACCAGGCACCAGAGCACCAGGGTGCGCCCGCCGAACCGATCACCGAGCGGCGAGAGCAGAAGTGAGCCGGCGGCCATACCGGTGAGCCCGGCGCTGAGCAGGTAGCCCTTCTGGGCGCTGCTGGAGAAGAAGTTGTCGGGTAGATGCGGGAGAACGAACCCCATGACGAAGACGTCGAATCCGTCGATCGTCAGGACCAGCAGGCAAGCAGTCGACGCGAGATACTGGAAGCGGCTCATCGGCGACTTCTTGATCGCGGTCGAAACGTCCATCGTGGTTCCATTTCGTGAGGGTCGGACAGTGGTGGTCGATCTGTGGATTGGGACGGGTACGTTCGTCCTGCGCTCCGGCCGGGCAGGGCTTTACCTGCTCGCTGAGCGGCCCCCGTGAAACGCATCTGTGAAAGTGTCTGGGACACAGTAGATCTAGAATTCTGGTTCCCATTCGGTCGTACGGCTACGGGCTCGCGTGCGGAGGTTGGCCGCATCGCGAGCCCGTGGACGCGCGTCGTGTTGCCTCGCTCGCTAGATGTACCCGGCCAGGACGTTGGTAGCGGGCGTGTCGGCTTGATGTGAAGAGAACCTCCGAGTGGGGTGTGGCTTGTCTAAGGCCCACATCCGCTCGGAGGTTGGTTCTCGTGTCCCACCGTAATGCCCGCACCACTTATCTCGGGAGAAGGCTCATCGTCGAGCGTTACCGAGATGGCTGGCCGAAAGCCCATATCGCAAGCGCAATGGGTATATCCGCAAGTGCGTGTCCACGTGGGTGGCCCGCTGACGAGACCGAGGGTGAAGCTGGGTTGCACGACCGGTCCTCCCGCCCGCACACGATGCCGACCCGAACCGCAGCCGAGGTCGAGACCCGGATCGTCGAGCTCCGCATGCATGAACGGCGCGGACGGGACTGGCTTGCGGCCGAACTGGGGGTGCCGGCCCGCACCGTCTCGCGAGTCCTGCGCCGTCACCAGGCGCCGTATCTGGCGGACTGCGACCGATGACCGGTCAGGTGATCCGCTCGTCGAAAACCACCGCTGTGCGCTACGAACGTGAGCGGCCCGGCGAGCTGGTGCACATGGATGTGAAGAAACTCGGCAGGATCCCTGACGGCGGTGGATGGCGCGCACACGGACGGGCCATCGGATCGACAGCCCGCGGCCGCAGCACCCGGACCGGATTCGACTACGTCCACTCGCTCGTCGATGACCACTCCCGGCTCGCCTACTCCAGATCCTCCCCGACGAAAAAGGTTCCACCTGTTCAGGTTTCCTGGCACGCGCGATCGACTACTTCGCGGACCACGGCATCCCGAGTATCGAGCGGCTGATGACCGACAACGCCTGGGCCTACCAATGGTCCCTGCGGACGGTCTGCGCCGAACACGGGATCCGGCAGAAGTTCATCAGACCGCACTGCCCGTGGCAGAACGGCAAGGTCGAACGCCTGAACCGGACCCTGCAAACCGAATGGGCCTACCGACAGGTCTTCACCACCAACACCGAACGCGCCGACGCGCTTGCACCTTGGCTCGAGTACTACAACACTCGACGACGCCACAGCGCACTCGGAGGACTACCACCGATCAGCCGACTGCAACCAACCTGATGGCCAGGTACAGCTAGGGCGATCCACGCGACGACATCAGGCGCTTTCGATCGATTCACCGTCGACCCCTTCCTATGCCCGTCCACCGCGTTCGCGGGCGTAGCCCTCGGGCCGCCAGTCGGCGGGACTATCGCCCCGTCATCGCTCGTCACCGCGCCTGACGATACTACGGCCGGGCGCAGGTCCGTAGTTCGACTGTTGCTGTGAGACAGGGAGATCCGACAGATTCTGCTGGCGGAGGTGCTGACCTCGCTGAAACAGGTGTGCAACCATCACGGGCGAACTCGGCGCGCTGGCCGGGCGGTCCGGGAAGCTCGACCTGTGCACCGACATCCTGGCCACCAATCTGGAAACCTCCAGTCCGACGCTGGTCTTCACCCAGTACCGCCGGACGGGTGAGCTGCTCGTACGTCATCTCGCCGAACAGTTCGCGGTCACGGCGCTGTTCCTGCACGGCGGACTGAGCCAGGCCGAACGCGCCGCGATCGTGTCTCGGTTCCAGGCCGAGGACGGATCTCCGGTACTGGTCCTGAGCCTGCGTGCAGCCGGGACCGGCCTCACGCTGACCCGCGCCGCCGATGTGTAAGAGGGAGAACTTATGGTGGACGACGAATTCGGCCACCGCGTGGGGCATGGACTGGGTGCGCCTGGCTGAGCCGCCGCGCCAGAGCAGGCCGGAGCGACTGCTGCCTCCCTCGCGCCCGCAGCCTCACGCGCAACAACCGCGTGTAAGCCACCGTCGAGGGACGGATCGTGCGTGCTGCCATCCACCGCGGGGACCAGGCGTCGGTGACCCAACTGGAGGTGGCGCCGCTGACCAGAGCGTCGATCACGGCCATCGCGGAGATCGTTCCGGATACCACCGTGCTGGCCGACGCTTCACACGCTGCCATCGTCTCGGCCGGGATCACGCTCATGCCCGTTCTCGCGGACACCGACTGCTCGTGTGCAGCACGTTCAGCGCCCTGCCTCCACCTGCTCGCCGTGTTCTACGAGATGGCGCGACGAGTCGACGAGAACCCGCGACTCGCCCTGGACGTGCAGGGGTATTCCCCTGTCTGATTGCGCGATTCGGAGGTGCGCACGCCGGGCGCTCGCTGGACACCGATCAGCACTCTCGATCCGGCAGCGTTCTTCGAGACGGCGTCGGGGTGAGCTGTTCGGCGTCAGCTCATGCCCCGGTCTCGCCCAGCGAGGTGATTGAGGCCACTCGGTCTGGATTGGGACACGGTGGCGCGGGAAGATGGCGGCATGCCGCGTCCATCGTTTTGGTCCCTTGCCCTCGAGGACATCCCGCGCCCGGATTTCGTGGATGTCGTCGCAGCGCCACTTCCACCGGGCGCCACCGATGATCCGCGGGTGTGGGCGCAGACGGCCTTCGCCGGTGACTCGAGCCCGGTGTGGATCCGTCTCGCCTTTGCGTTGCGGCAGTTGCTGGCTCCGTTGATCGGTGTACCCCGCGGTGGCCGCGACATTTTCGCAGTGGCGCGTGTGGAGGACGGTGAGGCGTTGATCTCGGTCGACGACCGGCACCTCGATTTCCGGGCCGGCGTCGCGGTCGACACCGACGCGGGCCTCGTCCGCGTGACGACGGTTGTTCGGCTGAAGGGCTGGCGCGGGCGCGTCGATTTCGCGCCGGTCCGTGTCGTCCACCCTGTGGTCGTGCAGTCGATGCTGCGTCGGGCATGCGCGACGCTGACAGTGTGTTAGCGCAAGGCGAGGCGATCCACGTCAGCGACCTGGCTCGTTGGACTCAATCACCCCCCCTCGACCCGGCCGACTCCCGCCTAGCACTGCTACTACAGTCTGTAGTACAGTCTCGATTGCGCAACCGCGCAACGACATTCGGATGAGGAGTGATTATGGGTTCTTCTGATGCAGACCTCGCGCTGATCAAGCAGATTCAGCCTGTCGTGAGTGGCGTCGGCGGCGTGCTCGCGGGCATCGGCGCGCTGCTCGGCCTGGTCGGCGCACTCGCCGCCTTCAGCTGAGTCGTCGACTTCACGTCTGACGCTGAAGTACTAGCGCCCCGGTCGTTGGGCGTAGGGGTCTCTGAAGGTCGTTGCCACACCCAGCTTGTCGGGACGTGGCAACGACCTTCAGTGCGTCAGCGGCCCTTCTCGTGAACTGCCACTCGTGGCCAAGCGCGGCTGTGCGACCGGGCGGCGGTTGACCGCTAGGGCCGTAGTTCGTCGAACACCTTGGGGTCGACGAGGGTGGAGGTGTCGCCGAGGTCGCGGCCCTCGGCGACGTCGCGGAGCAGGCGTCGCATGATCTTGCCGGAGCGGGTCTTCGGTAGTTCGGGGACGACGGTGATCTGTCGGGGTTTGGCGATGGGGAGATCTCGGTGGAGACCTGTGCGCGCAGTTCCGCGATCAGTGCCTCGCCGGTGTTGTCGGCGCCTTCGCGGAGGATGACGAAGGCGACGATGCCCTGTCCGGTGGTCTCGTCGGCGGCGCCGACGACGGCTGCCTCGGCGATCGACGGGTGTCCGACGAGGGCGGATTCGACCTCGGAGGTGGAGATGCGGTGTCCGGAGACGTTCATGACGTCGTCGACGCGGCCGAGGACCCAGAGGGCGCCGTCGTCGTCGTATTTGGCGCCGTCGCCGGCGAAGTACCAGCCCTCTTCGGCGTAGCGGGACCAGTAGGTGTCGCGGTAGCGTTCCATGTCGCCCCAGATGCCGCGGAGCATCGACGGCCACGGCTGGTCGAGGACGAGGTAGCCGCTCCCACCCGGGCCGAGTTCGTGGGCGTCGTCGTCGACGATCTTCGCGGAGATGCCGGGCAGCGGCGCCATCGCGGAGCCGGGCTTGGTGGCGGTGACGCCGGGCAGCGGGGAGATCATGATCGCGCCGGTCTCGGTCTGCCACCAGGTGTCGACGATGGGGGCGGTGCCGCCGCCGATGACGTCGCGGAACCAGCGCCACGCCTCGGGGTTGATGGGCTCGCCCACCGACCCGAGCAGCCGGATCGACGACAGGTCGTGGGCGTCGGGGATCTCGCGGCCCCACTTCATGAAGGTGCGCACCAGCGTCGGGGCGGTGTAGTAGATGGTGACGCCGTACTTTTCGATGATCTGGAAGTGCCGGTGCTCGTCGGGGGAGTTCGGGGTGCCCTCGTAGACGACCTGGGTGACGCCGTTGCTCAGCGGGCCGTAGACGATGTAGCTGTGTCCGGTGACCCAGCCGATGTCGGCGGTGCACCAGTAGACATCGCTGCCGGCCTTGTGGTCGAACACGTTGTGATGGGTGTAGGACGCCTGGGCGAGGTAGCCGCCGGAGGTGTGGATGATGCCCTTGGGCTTCCCGGTGGTGCCGGAGGTGTAGAGGATGAACAGTGGGTGTTCGGCGTCGAAGGGCTGCGCCTGGTGCACGGGCGACGCCTTCTCGACGGTGTCGTGCCACCACAGGTCCCGGCCCGCGGTGATGTCGACGTCGATGCCGGTTCGCTTGACCACCAACACGTTGCGCACCGAACGAGCAGCGCCAGCCACCACATCGCCGGCTGCGCCGGCCAGGGCCTCGTCGACGGCCGGCTTGAGCGGGGCGGCCTGGCCGCGGCGCCACTGCCCGTCGACGGTGACGACGAGCTTCGCTTCGGCGTCGTCGATGCGTGAGCGGAGTGCGTGCGCGGAGAATCCGGCGAACACGACCGAGTGGGTGAGGCCGAGGCGGGCGCAGGCGAGCATCGTGACGATCGCCTCGGGGATCATCGGCATGTAGATCGCGACGCGGTCGCCGGCGACGAGGCCGAGTTCGGTGAAAGTGTTTGCCGCGCGGCTCACGTCGGCGAGCAGGTCGTTGTAGGTGATGTCGCGGCTGTCGCCGGGCTCGCCTTCGAAGTGGATCGCGACGCGGTCGCCGTTGCCCGCGAGGACGTGCCGGTCGACGCAGTTGTAGGCGACGTTGAGGCTGCCGCCGACGAACCACTTCGCGACGGGTGCGTCCGACCAGTCCAGGACCTCGGTCCAGGGGGTGGCCCAGTCCAGGCGTCGGGCCTGGGTGTCCCAGAAGGCGAGCCGGTCGCGGTCGGCCTCGGCCTGCAGCTCGGGGCCTGCGTTCGCCGTCGCCGTGAACTCCGCACTGGGCGGGAACGCCAGGAGTTCACTTATGTTCTTTCGATTCATCTGGATCTCTCGTTCAAGAAGTGCGGGGTCAGAGCGACTCGGCCTCAGGGCGATTCGACCACGGATATTGGTCGATGGAGAGGTTCAGGCCGGCCGGTTGGGGACCGGACAGGCGTCTGCCGCCTCGGCGACGATCTGTGACACCGCGGGTAGGGGCGGCCGACAACCGCTTCTCCACTGTTTGCCGGTTACGGATTCGTCGGACGCGAGGGCAGCGGCCTCGCCGTCGGTGAGGGCTCGGCTGCGGCTGATGAATCGAAGGCCCTCGGGCGACTCGAGACTGAAGCCGGAACCGCGCCCGGGTACGACGTCGAGAATCATCTGAGTGTGCTTCCAAGTCGCGAATTGCGGACCGGAGATCCATACCGGGACAGCGTCCACCGCGTCGGCTCGGTCTGGCGAGACTTGTCCGACATCGAGGCGCAGATCAAGTACAGCGAGGAGAACGTCGAAGTCGCCGACGAGGAACTCGTCGGTTGGGTAGCATATCGGGGCTGATCCGTCGCAACAGCCGCCCGATTGATGAATCATCAGTGCTCCGTGGACACCGCGGAGGCGACGAAGAAGAGCCATCGCCCCCGCGGTTGCCTTCAGGCGCAGGGGCGCCTGAGCGCCGTTCATCAGAAGAATCCCTGTGCCTTCGGCGCGTAGCTCACCAAGAGATTCTTGGTCTGCTGGTAGTGATCGAGCATCATATGGTGGTTTTCACGACCGATGCCGGACTGCTTGTAGCCTCCGAACGCAGCATGCGCGGGGTACTGGTGGTAGGTGTTGGTCCACACCCTTCCGGCCTGGATGTCGCGTCCTGCTCGATAGGCGATGCCACCGTCGCGCGACCACACTCCGGCGCCGAGACCGTAGAGGGTGTCGTTGGCGATCGAGATCGCCTCGTCGTAGTCCTTGAACGAGGTCACCGAGACCACCGGCCCGAAGATCTCCTCCTGGAAGACCCGCATCTTGTTGTTGCCGGCGAAGACCGTGGGCTGAATGTAGTAGCCGCCGGACAGGTCACCGCCGAGATCGGCGCGCTCGCCACCGGTGATCAGCTTGGCACCTTCGGACTTGCCGATCTCGATGTAGGACAGGATCTTCTCGAACTGATCGTTCGACGCCTGCGCACCGATCATCGTCTCGGTGTCGAGCGGATTGCCCTGCCGGACCGCCTTGGTTCGGATCGCCGCCATTTCCAGGAACTCGTCGAAGATGTCCTCCTGGATCAATGAGCGCGACGGGCAAGTGCACACCTCGCCCTGGTTGAGCGCGAACATGGTGAAGCCCTCCAGGGCCTTGTCCTGGTAGTCGTCGTTCGAGGCGAGTACATCGGAGAAGAAGATGTTCGGGCTCTTGCCACCGAGCTCGAGCGTCACCGGGATGAGGTTTTGCGAGGCGTACTGCATGATCAGCCGGCCCGTTGTGGTCTCGCCGGTGAACGCGATCTTCCGGATCCGCGGGCTCGACGCGAGCGGCTTGCCGGCTTCGACTCCGAAGCCGTTGACGATGTTGACCACACCGGGCGGCAGCAGGTCTCCGATGAGGGAGAACAAGTAGAGGATCGACGCCGGGGTCTGTTCGGCGGGCTTGAGTACGACGGCGTTACCGGCAGCCAGCGCAGGCGCGAGCTTCCATGTTGCCATCAGAATGGGGAAGTTCCACGGAATGATCTGCCCGACAACGCCCAACGGCTCGTGGAAGTGGTAGGCGACGGTGTCGGAGTTGATTTCCGACAGCGAACCTTCCTGTGCGCGGATGGCGCCGGCGAAGTAGCGGAAGTGATCGACAGCCAAAGGGATGTCGGCGTTGAGGGTTTCGCGGATCGGCTTGCCGTTGTCCCGACGACTCGGCCAGCGCGATGGACTTCGAGATTCTCCTCGATTCGGCTCGGCGATCTTGTTCAGAATCACCGCCCGCTCGGCGACTGATGCCTTCCCCCAGGTCGGAGCAGCTGCGTGTGCGGCGTCGAGGGCGAGTTCGATGTCCTCAGCGGTAGAGCGCGGAACCTCGCAGAAAGGCTGGCCCGTGACCGGAGTCAGGTTCTCGAAGTACATGCCCTTCGCCGGCGGAACCCACTGTCCGCCAATGTAGTTCTCGTACCTGGGCTGGAAGGACATCAGCGCGTCGGGTGAACCGGGCCGGGTGTACACAGTCATCGAAATACTCCTCTGATCTCATTCGTGTGACGCAGGTCTCTGCTGTGGATCCGGAGACTACAAGGAGGTGGGTAACAACTACGTTGCGTCGATGCGGTTGCAGGCGCGTTGGAAGTGTTGCATCAGAGGACTTTCGGACAATTTGTGAGGTCGGAGCGTTGGTGATCGGGCTGGGCGTTGATCGTGAAACGGCGCCGGGGACCCGAAGAAGGGCGCCGGCTCGGTCGGGGTGCAGCCCCCGGGATCGGGCACCGCGAGGCGGGTGGGGAACCCCGCGTCGTGGAAATCGGCGACGACGTATTCGTCACCGACGGGCGCAACGGCCCGACAGGTGCCCGTTGCAGTACCAGTGCCACGAGCTCGACGGTGTGGCAGATGGTTTCGGCAACAAGGCCGATAGGACTTCAGGCGCGCCGCGCTAGTGGTCCTTGGGGAACTGCACCCTGATCTGGTCATACATCGGCGATCGAGGATCGAACGACGATAGGTAGGCATCCCAGGCTGCGGAGTCCTCTCGACCTTCTGCCATGCTGGTCCAGCGAGCCAGCAGCGGCGTCTCTTTCGACCGCAGTATCGCCGCGTGCATCCGGGACCGCATCTCCTCGCGGATATCCTCGATTCCTGGTGCAACCGATGTCGGGAGAACCGGCCCCTCGTACAAGTCCAGGGCTGCGGCTACGTCACCGCGTTCCAGTGCCCGCCGGACCTCGTCGACATCGGTGGTGAATTCGGTCAACAGCCGGTAGGGCCGGGATCCCAGGTTGTCGGCTCCGAATACCCTGCGCAGCCGAGACATCTCGACGCGCACCGTTACAGAGTCGAGCTCGGTCTCGTCGAGCAGTATGGCCAACTGGTCACCGCGTAAACCCTCGGGACGATTCGCGAGAAGCAGCAGGATCTCAGCGTGCCTTCGCGAGAGCGTGATTCGCTCACCACCTCTGATCAGCGCTGGTCGCCCTCGCCCGAGCACCACCAACCGCGGTGGAGCGGTCCCGAGTAGTCGCGGCGAGCTCAACACCTGCAGCCGCAATTCCGTTTCAGCCGCGGCGACTGTGGCCCGCACAAGTGCCAGTGCCTTCGCCTCCGCGACTTCCGGTCCGCCGGTGATGTCGATCGTGCCGATGGCCTGACCGGTCGTCGGATCATGCACTGGAGCCGCCGAGCAACTCCAGTCGTGCACGGCCGAGCTGAAGTGCTCGGCACCGAAGATTTGCACGCACTGGTCGACCGCGAGCGCCGTGCCGGGCGCATTGGTACCAACCCGTTCCTCGCTCCAGTCCGCGCCTTCGACGAATCCCATCGCGACAGCCCGGTCCCTCGCCTCGAAATCCCCCTCTACCCACAGCAGTCGTCCGGCCGCATCACTGATCGCGACCAACAAACCGGTATCGGTAATGTCCTCGCCCAGTAGCTTGCGCACTACAGGCCGGACCAGTGCCATTGGATGAGTCGCCCGGTATCTGTTCAGTTCGGCGCAATCGACCTCGCCGACGTCATCGAGTCCGTCGGGATTTACGCCGAGCGTGCGGCTACGTAACCATGAGTCCAACACGACTGGCCTGACCGGCAAACCGTCCCGACGATCGGAGGGGTGCGGGTCGCCGATGCCGTGGATGAACGATCGACGGGCCAACGCTACCGTGCACGCAAGCTCTGCAACGTCTTCACCTGGCTGGACCGCGATCCACGGATTGCGCCGCGACGACCTGTACCGAGGGTTCGTGGTCAAGGGCCGGTCCTTCCGTCGACGATTGCCCGACAATGTAGCGCCGATCCAGCGGCTGCTGAAGCCCTTGGAGCAAAACTCGTTGAGACGAATCGTCTTGTCGGCGTGTGGTAGTGGCGGCGGAATATGAGAATTACCAGTCGGTTTCGATGGCCGCGCGGTGAGCCGGGGAGGAGCATACACGCGTGAGAATGCTCGTCCTGCCGGTCGAGAGTACGCAAAGGGGCTCGTGCACCTGTCGGTGCGCAAGGAACTCAAAGGGTAAGGGCAGCAGGTATTTCGATCGTTAGAGCGGTTTGGAACGTGTTCTGATTTCGGCGTGGCGGCGTGGTGAGGCTGCCGGGATCGTCATTCTCCGATTTCGGATCCCACGGATGGGGGCGATACCTGTCCGGTCGGGTAGGTGGTGACACTCGACCGGACGGCTTCGGCTCGCCGACCGGACGGTTCCGGCCGGTATCCCTTCCCTGGATCGTGATCGAGGCCGAAGGTGGGTCGAGAAGAGACGCGGGTCACACCGGCTGCCTCATTCGAACGACCCATCCAGCCGAGACACCAGGAGAGACGCGATGGCTATCGAGCTCAACCAGATCTGGGACTTTCCCATCAAAGAGTTCCACCCCTTCCCCCGTGCGCTGATGGGTGTCGGTGCCCACGACATCATCGGCGTCGAGGCGAAGAACCTCGGGTTCAAGCGCACTCTGCTCATGACGACCGGCTTGCGCGGCTCCGGCATCATCGAGGAGCTTGTCGGAAAGATTGAGTACCAGGGTGTCGACGTGGTCCTGTACGACAAGGTGGAGTCGAACCCCAAGGACTACAACGTCATGGAGGCTGCGGCGCTGTACCAGACGGAGAAGTGCGACAGCATCATCTCCGTGGGCGGTGGCTCCAGCCACGACGCGGCGAAGGGTGCGCGCGTCGTGATCGCGCACGACGGCCGCAACATCAACGAGTTCGAGGGCTTCGCCAAGTCGACCAACAAACAGAACCCGCCGCACATCGCGGTCTCCACCACCGCCGGCACCGGATCCGAGACCTCCTGGGCATACGTCATCACCGACACGTCGGACATGGACCACCCGCACAAGTGGGTCGGCTTCGACGACGCGTCGATCGTCACCCTCGCGATCGACGACCCGCTGCTCTACTACAGCCTGCCGCAGCACTTCACGGCCTACTGCGGCTTCGACGTCCTGGCGCACTCGAGCGAGCCGTACGTCTCCCGCCTCGATTTCGCGCCTTCGCTCGGTAACGCCCTGTATGCGACCGAGCTGGTGGCGAAGAACCTGCGCGAGGCCGTCTTCGATCCGCGAAACCTCAAGGCCCGCGAGGGCATGATGAACGCCCAGTACATCGCCGCACAGGCGTTCAACTCCGGCGGTCTGGGCATCATCCACTCGATCTCGCACGCGATGAGTGCGTTCTTCGACAGCCATCACGGACTCAACAACGCGATCGCGCTGCCGCGAGTGTGGGAGTACAACCTGCCGGCGCGCTACGAGCACTACGCCCGCCTCGCTACCGCGATGGGTGTCGACACCCGCAACATGACCACGGTGCAGGCCGCGGACGCGGCCGTCGAGGCGGCGATCCGCCTGTCCCGAGATGTCGGCATCCCGGAGAACTTCGCGTCCGTGCGTACCGACACGTACGAGAAGAACCAGATGAACACCGGCAAGTACACGGGCCGCGGCGAGGCGATCCCCGGCGACGACAAGACGGTGCGTGCGATCTCTGAGCACATCCAGGACGACTGGTGCACGCCGGGCAACCCCCGCGAGGTGACGGTCGAATCGATGATCCCGGTCGTCGGACACTGCATCAACGGCACCTACTGACCCTCGGCAGACCTCCGCGGCCGGGGCCTGGCCGACCCCTGCGCCGGCCCCGGCCGCGGTTCCCCCTACCCGACGAGAGACGGAGCCCTGCAATGACTTCGGCCATCCGACCGCACCCGGATCTTCACCCGTCGCCCCGCGTCTTCGAGTCCGCGGCCGCGCTCCGGGACGTACTGCGCGAGCAGCACTACATTGCCGACACCGACCTCGCGACCGTTACCCACCTGGCCACGGCCCTGGACCGCCCGTTGCTCCTCGAAGGCCCGGCCGGTGTCGGCAAGACCGAACTGGCGAAGGCCCTCGCCGCGGCGAGCGGACGCCGACTCGTCCGGTTGCAGTGCTACGAGGGCCTCGACGACAATCGGGCCCTCGACGAGTGGGACTACGCGAAACAGCTTCTGCATGTGCAGATGCTGCGGGACCGCATCACCGCGGAGACCGCCGACCTGCCCGACCTGGACTCCGCGTCCCGGTACCTCGCGGGCCGCGACTTCGGGCTCTACTCCGAGACCTTCCTGTCGGTTCGTCCCTGCTCGAGTCGGTCATGTCCGACGAACCGGTGGTGCTCCTGGTTGACGAGGTGGACCGCACGGAGGAGGCGATGGAGGCGCTGTTGCTCGAGGTGCTGGCGGAGAAGCAGGTCACCATCCCGGAGATCGGGACCGTGACCGCGCGCTCCACCCCGTGGGTGGTGTTGACCTCCAACGACACTCGTGAACTGTCCGCGGCCCTCAAACGTCGCTGCCTGCACTTCCATCTGGGCTTCCCGACGCCCGAGCGGGAACGTGAGGTGGTCACCGCTCGCGCACCCGAGGTCGAGCCGAGCGTCGCCGCCGACGTCGTCGAACTGGCCCGGACGTTGCGGGAGTTGCCGCTGCGCAAGAGTCCGTCCATCTCCGAGGTCATCGACGCGAGTCGTGCCGCGGCGCTGCTCACGGCGGCCGGGGAACCGGTGTCGGACGAGACGCGGCGCGTGCTGTACGCGACGCTACTGAAGTACACCAGCGACCGGAACCTCGCACTTGGTCGTTTGGACGGCGAAACTGCGACGGAGACACCACGATCCGACGAGTCGGGGTCGTCCCGACCGGTGACGATCGCGGAGGCGCCGGCGAACACCACCACCGCCGCGTTCCGTGGTACCGGTGGCGGCGAGCGTGGCGGCGCCGGCGTCCGCGGCACCGGCCTGCGGGGGCGGTGACCGTGTCCGTCGGGAATGCCGATGCCGGGATCTCGGCCGAGCCGGAGCGGCGGACGGGCAGCGTGCTGGACATGGTGGCCGCGATGTTCGGCGGCTTGCTGCGCCGGGCCGGGGTGTCGGCGTCGCCCGCCGAGGTGATCGAGGTGCGTCGCGTGCTGGGCCTGCTCGGCGCCCGGGACCAGGAATCGCTGCGCGCGGCGCTGCGCGCGACGTGCGCGAAGTACACGCACGAGCAGACCGGCTTCGACGCCGCGTTCGATGCACTGTTCAACGGCGTCTCGTCGGCGACGGCGGCCGCCACGCTCGCTCGGGTACACCAGCAGTCGGCGACCGGGTTGCCGGACGAGATGGAGATCTCCGAGGACGCCGACATCGGACGATACGCGGAGTACAACGAGCGGGTCGCCGAGGTCGGGGAGTTCTTCGACTCCGAAGAGTCCCCGATGGGCTTCAACCCGCACACCGATGACGACGACGTGACCGTGTCGGCTCCGAACACCGAGCTGACCGTGTCCACCGAGGCCGACGCGGGACGTCGCGGTGTCACGTACACCCTCGAGGTGGAGCGGGCCGGGGCAGCGACCGTCGGGCAACTCGCGGATGGATCCGGCGCGGTGGTGTCGGGGACTCTCAGCTGGGACGACCCGGCCTCGATCCTGGCCTGGCTGGACGCCTACGACCCGTCCCGTACCTACGGGGACAGCGCCGACGGCGAGGACGCCCTGACCGAGGAGCAGCTGACTCGGCTCACGGAGGCTGTCGAGTCGTTCGTGGCGGCGCTCGCCGAACAGGCCGGGCTCGCACCGGTGCCGCCCCGCAGACCGGATCGCTCGAGTCCGAGTCGGACCTGCACGCGGACATCGACTTGGCGTGCCACGAGGTGCTGCGCCGGATGCGCGGCGCTCCACGTCCCCGGCCCCGGATCCAGGGCCGCGGCGGCCTCGACATGCACCGCACCACCCGCGCGAGTCTGCGCACCGACGGCGTCCCGTTCCGACTGGTGACCCGTACCCCGGTCCCGGACCGGGTGCGGCTGCTGATCCTCGCGGACGTGTCGCTGTCGGTGCGGCCGATCACCGCCTTCACGCTTCGGCTCGCGCAGGCGATGCACCGGCGCGCGGATCGCTGCCGAGTACTCGCCTTCGTCGACGACCCCGTCGACGTGACGGACGCGTTGCTACGCAGCGGCGGTGACGACGCCCTCGCCGCGGTGCTTGCGGACCCGCGGATCGATCTCGAGGCGAGCAGCGACTACGGGCGCGTCCTGGACGAGCTGCTGACCGGCCGCACCGACCTGGTGGACTCGCGGACCGCGGTGCTGATAGTCGGCGACGGCCGCTGCAACGGCCTGCCCCCGAAGGCCGACCAGCTCGCGGTGCTGCGCCGTCGGGTGCACCGGTTGGCGTGGGTGACCCCGGAGCCGCGGCGGTACTGGAATCAGGCGACGTGCGCGATGAGCGAGTACGCCGACGTATGTGACCGGGTGGTGATCGCTTGTGACGCCGAGCAATTGGTCGCGCACGCGGGCGAGCTGGCACACGCGCTGTCCTGATCCTCGAGGTGGCGCCGGCGCCGACCTGTCCGTTCGGGTAGGTCGGCACCCGTCCGAACATGTGTGGAGGCCCGGCGGCCGGGACGGTACTGTGGCGTCATCCAGTTGTAAGCTGGGTCACATTTTCCGAGGTTGGATGAGAAGAGCGTCGCCGGTGTCAGTCGCATTCCCCCTGATCCCGTGGACGTGCCGTCCGTCTCGGCCGCGTCCGCCGCGTCCGGCGTATCTGCTGCGCCTTCCGAGCAGGCCCCACGCGACGTCCCCGGACGGTGAAGTTCCACGCCCCCGAGATCGTGTTCGGCGTGGGTTCGCTGCAGGAAGCCGCGTACGCGGCGGCCCGGCTGGGCGCCACCCGTCCGATGCTGGTGACCGACGCGGGCCTGATCGAGGCCGGCTGGGTTCACGAGATCCTCGGCTACCTGCGTGAGTGCGGGTTGACGGCGACGGTGTGGGCGGGGTTGACCCCGAACCCCAAGGACTTCGAGGTCACCGCGGGACACGAGGCGTACCAGGCGCATGGCTGCGACGTGCTCGTCGCGCTCGGCGGCGGCTCCGTGATCGATGCCGCCAAGGGCATCGCGGTGCTCGCAGCCAACGGCGGCGACATCCTCGACTACGAGGGGGTGGACCGTGCCGTCGCCCCGATCCCGCCGATGGTGGTGGTGCCGACCACGTCGGGCACGGGTGCAGACGTCTCGCAATTCTGTGTGGTCACCGACACGGCTCGCGGCGCCAAGGTCACCATCATCGGCCGGTCGCTGGTCCCGGATCTGACGGTCATCGACCCGCGACTGCTCACCACCATGCCGGACGAACTCAACGCCGCCACCGGTCTCGACGCTCTGACTCACGGTGTGGAAGCCTTCGTCTCCCGGGCCCACAACCCGCTCACCGACCACCACGCTCTGCGGGCCGTCGGGCTTGTCACCGGGACGCTCGTCCGAACGATCGACGATCCGCACGAGATGCAAGCCCGGTCCGCCATGGCGCAGGCGAGCCTCGCGGCGGGTCTGGCCTTCACCAACGCCATCCTCGGTGCCACTCATGCGATGAGCCACCAGGTCGGCGGGCTGTTCGACCTCCCACACGGCGTCGTCAACGGGGTCCTGCTCCCGCACGTGATCCGGTTCAATGCCGAGTCCGATCCCGAACCGTTCGTCGCGATCGCCGCCGCGCTGGGGCTCGACGAACACCGCGGTCCGGCACTCCAGGCTGCGCTCGCGGTCGCGGACCGGGTGGAACGACTGGCCCGGGATGTCGGCGTACCGCGCGGCCTGAGGGAACTCGGGGTGCAGGACGCGGACCTCGAGCGACTGGCTGCCGGTGCCCTGCGCGACGCCTGCATGTCGACCAATCCGCGTGACGCCAGCCGCGAGCAGATGGTCGCGTTGTTCCGGGCGGCACTGTGAACCCGGCGACAAGTGCCCGCCACGACTACGGAGGTGTGGGGTGGTAGCGCCCGACCTGTCCCGGCTGACCGGTCTGCGATCAGGCAAGCCCACCTTCTATCCCGAGTACCGCGGTGCCGCGGAACGGCTCGAACGGGTAGTCCATGCGCTGGAGCTGATCTCACGCGCGCTGGTCCGCACCGTCGAGGGACCCGAGACGCTGATCTGTGCCGTGGCGGAGGCGGCACGCGCGCATCTGAGCGCGCGGTGGGTGATCTTCGCGCTGACCGACGGGACCCTGCCGGACGCTGGTCCACGTCGTCTCGTCCTCGGACCCGACGCGACACCGTACCTTGTCGATGATGTCGCGGGGCCACCGCTGCCCGACGACGTGGTGGGCTGTTCGAGGACATCCGGTCGGGGGCGATCGGCCGGGATACTTCGGTCGACCCACATCACGCATTCGTGCCGATCGTGCTGGGAGGCGGGGTGGCCGGCGCTATCGCCGCCTGGACCCCACAGCACCGCACCCTCGATGGCACCGATCAGGCCGTCCTGTCCATCCTGGCCAGCCAGACTGCGGTGGCGTTGCAGAACTCTGCGCTCTACCAGAGGGGGCAGCTACTGCTCGAACGAGCGGAGCAGGCTTACCTGGAGGCGAACCGTGCGGCGTCGGACCTGCAGGCCCGCAACGCCGAACTCGAAGCCACGTTGCGGCAACTCGATCTCGCCGAGCGACAGCTGGGTGCCGCGCACCGGCACCAGGCGCTCGACGAGGAACGCCACCGGATCGCTCGCGAGCTGCACGACAGCGTCACCCAAGCCGTGCTGTCTGCCGGTATGCAGATCGAGGTGTGCCGCAGCGACATCCCCGACGCCGAGCGCGGCGAGCGCCTCGACCTGGCCAAGGAGCTCACCCGTCGCGCCGTCGAACAGTTGCGTTCGGCGATCTATGCGCTCCATCATCCGTCCGATGACGACCGCTCATCGCTGCCCGAGATGCTCGAGCAGTTGGGTGTCGTCCACACGCCTGGCGAGCTCGACATCTCGGTCCGGGTGGGCGGCACACCCGTCGAACTGTCCGGCGAGGCGGAACACTCGCTGCTGCGGATCGCGGGGGAGGCGCTGTTCAACGCCACCATGCACGCCAACGCCCGTCGGGTGGTGCTGCGACTGACGTACCGACCGGGCTCGGTGCTGCTGTCTGTCGCCGACGACGGTGACGGGGACCCCGCCCGGATGCGACTCGTGTTGCGTCTCGCTGCCGGCACCGACTGGGACGGCAGGCACCGGGGTCTGGCGAACATGCAGGCTCGTGCCCACGAACTCGGCGGAACCCTCGAGGTGCGCCGGGCCCGCCTCGGCGGGGTGCGGGTGGCGGTGCGGATCCCGCTGCCCGGGCCGGCCGGGGCATGGAACAGGGTGCCGACGAGGCGCTCGCGGGCACCGAAAGTGATGCGGCGTCGGCACGTTCGGCGCGGACAGGAGTGGAGTGATGAACTCGGCAACCCCGACCGGAACGGTGAACCGCACGATTCGCCTCGTCCTCGTCGACGATCACGCGATCCTGCGCCAGGGCCTGAGTGCGATCCTCGGCCGCGAGCCGGATCTGGCGGTGGTGGGCGAGGCGTCGCGCGAGGACGAGGCGCTGGCCGTGGTCGACCGGGTTCGGCCCGACATCGTGCTGATGGACCTGAAGCTCTCGGCCGGATCCGACTACGAGGGCCTCGCCCTGTGCCGTCAGCTCTCCGCTGAGTACCCCGATCTCGGGCTGCTGGTACTCACGACGTTCCTCGACGAGCAGATCGTCGTGCGGGCGGTGCACGCCGGCGCGCGAGGCTACGTCGTCAAGGACGTCGACACCACCGAACTCGTGGGTGCCATCCGCGCCGTCTCGCGCGGCGAGAGTGCGTTCGATTCGCGCAGCGCAGCGGCGGTCGTGCGGTCCCTCAACGGACAGGCCGCGCCGCAGCAACAGCTCACTGCCCGGGAGCTCGAGGTGCTACGGCTGCTCGCCGGGGTCTGTCGAACGCGAAGATCGGTGAGCAGTTGTTCATTTCGGGGACGACCGTGAAGTTCCACGTCAACAACATCATGCGCAAGCTCTCGGTGAGCCGGCGCGCCGAGGCCGTGTACGCGGCCAGCAAGCGTGGTCTGATCTGAACAGATCGGACAGGTTGGAACCGGCGGGTCAGCGAGCGTCGAGAACGAGCCAGCCACCGTGGTGCTCGAAGGTCTCGAACGGGCATCCCACACCCGCGCCCAGTGCGTGCAGCGCAGGCAGGTCGAACGTCCGCACGTGGCCGTGGCGTGAGGTCGGCTCGTCCTCGAACGGGACCGCGATCACTACCCTTTCCCGGGCGATGCGCAGCGTCTCCGCGACGACGCCCTGGCCGGTTGGATCGTCGACGTGCTCGAGCAGGTGGATTGCGGTGACCGTGTCGGCGCTGCGATCCGGGACCGGAACGTGGGCGGCATCGCAGACGAGCGTGTCCACGTCGAGGCCGAGTCGTGGTGCGACGGCGTCCAACAGCGTCATCGTGCCCGGCTGGATGTCGGTGGCAGTCACAGGGATCCCGGCACCGGCCAGCCGCAACGGAAGGAAGCCGAAGCACGATCCCAGGTCGAGGACGTGGCCGCGCACGAGTTCGGCGGCCTTGTCGTGGATCGGTGCGAACTCGGCTGTCCCGTCGAGCAGTTCGCCGAGTGAGTTGCGGTAGTAGGTGACCCACGCGCCGATCGCGTCGGGCACGGTGGAGCGCACGAGCCCGACCATCGTCAGCTCGAACTCTTCATGCCCAGGTCGTTGCCGGCGATCGAGGCGGTTACTTCGGCGACCAGTCCTTCGCTGAGGTCGTCCGGCCTGAGCGGGTGCGTCACTCGCAGCCCGTTCATGTTGCGGTACAAAGTGATCGGACCCGACGGAACCCGCACAGTCATTGCAGCACAGCCTTTTCGGGAGGTTCGGTAGGAACGGAGCCACCGGTTCGCGGGTCGGCCGTGTCGAGCTCTCTGTAAAGAGCGTGCACGCCCGCCGACAAGAGTCCGGGAATCCGCGTCTGTGTGGTGGGCGACGTACTCGCGATCACGCCGCTGTCGCAGTGCATTGCGTACCACTGGTCTCGTGGAATCCCATGGTGCGGAACAGATTGACCCCGCTCATGCCCAGTCCCACCCTCATGGTGGAGAGGCGGCGACCTATCCGAGTGGACGGTTTTCGGCCGCTGGACAATGTTGCATGCCTTCTGCTGATGACATTGTGCACTCGATGTCATTACAGTGGTGAACCGAGTCACAGTGAAGCGGTCACTATGGCCTGCGACTCCGGTCCCGGGGTCCGATGTGGAGGAGGAATAGATGTCCGATCGTGAGAGTGTCACCGAGAGCCAGCTCGTCGAGGAGTCCCTGGTGGAAGAGGTTTCCATCGACGGCATGTGCGGCGTGTACTGATCGTGTCCGAACAAGCCGTCGGCGGCAGTTCGTCGGTCGGCACGATCGATCTCGACGCGGCGTGGAGGCTTCACCCGCAGGTGGCGCTGCGCCCCGAACCGTTCGGGGCGCTGCTCTACCACTTCGGGACGCGCAAGTTGTCGTTCCTGAAGAACCGGACCATCGTCGCGATCGTCGAGTCGCTGCCCGAGCACCAGGATGTGCGGGCGGCTTTGCGGGCCAACGGTATCGAGGAGGGTGCGGCGCGGCCGTATCTGCGCGCCCTCGAGACCTTGGCCGACTCGCACATGATCGTGCCGTCCTGATCTGCGTGTCTTCTTCACGTTCTGCACCCAACCAGACATCCCTGAATTTCCCGACTGTTTGTCCCGAGGATTCAGCCTGATTCGAGGATTTCAGCCATGACCTCAGTTCTCGAGCCTCCTGCTCCCCAGGTGGGGCGGTTGGTCGACCAGTTCGAACTCGGCCTCGATGCTCCGATCTGTCTCACGTGGGAACTCACTTACGCGTGCAATCTGTCCTGCGTGCACTGCCTGTCGTCCTCCGGGCGTCGGGATCCGCGCGAGCTCAGCACCGAGCAGTGCAAGTCGATCATCGACGAGCTGCAGCGGATGCAGGTTTTCTACGTCAATATCGGTGGCGGCGAGCCGACGGTGCGCTCGGATTTCTGGGAGCTCGTCGACTACGCGACGGCGCACCAGGTGGGTGTGAAGTTCTCCACCAACGGCGTCAAGATCGACAAGAAGGTCGCCGCACGTCTCGCGGCGAGCGACTACGTCGATGTCCAGATCTCGCTCGACGGCGCGACCGCCGAGGTGAATGACGCTGTGCGCGGGCCGGGTTCGTTCGCGATGGCGGTGCGTGCTCTCGAGAACCTCGCGGAGGCGGGGTTCAAGGACGCGAAGATCTCGGTTGTCGTCACCCGTGAGAACGTGAGCCAGCTCGACGAGTTCAAGGCGCTCGCCGACAGGTTCGGTGCGACGCTGCGCATCACGCGGCTGCGCCCGTCGGGTCGCGGCGCCGACGTGTGGGACGAGCTGCATCCGACCCAGGAGCAGCAGCGCGAGTTGTACGACTGGCTCGTCGCGAACGGTGAGGGCGTGCTGACGGGTGACTCGTTCTTCCACCTGTCCGCGTACGGGGATGCGTTGCCGGGGCTGAACCTGTGCGGCGCGGGCCGGGTGGTGTGTCTGATCGATCCGATCGGCGACGTCTACGCGTGCCCGTTCGCGATCCACGATCAGTTCCTCGCCGGAAACATCGTGGCGGACGGCGGTTTCGGGCAGGTGTGGCAGCACTCCGAGCTGTTCCAGGATTTGCGTTCGCCCCAGACGGGTGGCGCGTGCAGCAAGTGCAGCCACTACGACGCGTGCCGCGGCGGCTGCATGGCCGCGAAGTTCTTCACGGGCCTGCCGATGGACGGCCCGGACCCCGAGTGTGTGCAGGGCTACGGCGCCTCCGCGCTCGAGGCCGAGCGCACGGTGCCCAAGTCGAGTCAGGACCACTCCCGGACCGGTAAGCGCGCCGAGCGCCGCACACCGCAGGCGCCGGTTCCGCTGACCCTGTTGACCCGCCCGCCGGCGAAGATCTGCGACGAAAATCCGCTTGCCGGTATGTAGTTCCTGATGGCCGAATGTCACACGCGTTCAGTCCACTTGGACGCGTGTGACATTCGGCCACGCCCCCTGATCGAAAGAAGAGTGCGTTATGGCCAAGAGTGCCTGGTTCGAGACGGTCGCGGAGGCGCAGCGGCGCGCGAAGAAGCGTCTGCCCAAGTCGGTGTATGCGGCGCTGGTGGCCGGCTCGGAGAAGGGGCTGACCGTCGACGACAACATCGCGGCGTTCTCCGAACTCGGGTTCGCCCCGCATGTGGCGGGCCTGTGTGGCGAGCGTGATCTGTCGACCACCGTGATGGGCCAGCCCATCTCGATGCCCGTGATGATCTCGCCGACCGGTGTGCAGGCCGTGCACCCGGACGGCGAGGTCGCCGTCGCCCGCGCCGCCGCCGCGCGGGGCACGGCGATCGGACTGAGTTCGTTCGCGAGCAAGTCGATCGAGGAGGTCGCGGCGGCCAACCCGCAGACGTTCTTCCAGATGTACTGGGTGGGCGACCGGGACACGCTGATCCAGCGCATGGAGCGGGCCCGCGCCGCGGGGGCGACCGGCCTGATCATCACCCTCGACTGGTCGTTCTCGAACGGGCGTGACTGGGGCAGCCCGTCGATCCCGGAGAAGATGGACCTCAAGGCGATGTTCCAGTTCGCGCCGGAGGGCATCACGCGTCCGAAGTGGTTGTGGGAGTTCGCCAAGACGGGCAAGGTGCCGGATCTGACGACGCCGAACCTGGCGGCGCCGGGCCAGGCGCCGCCCACGTTCTTCGGGGCGTACGGGCAGTGGATGGGCACCCCGCTGCCGACGTGGGAGGACGTCGCGTGGCTGCGTGAGCAGTGGGGCGGGCCGTTCATGCTCAAGGGCGTCATGCGTGTCGACGACGCCGAACGCGCGCTCGACGCCGGTTGCTCCGCGATCTCGGTGTCGAACCACGGTGGCAACAACCTCGACGGCACCCCCGCACCGATCCGTGCGCTGCCCGCGATCGCGGAGGCGGTGGGCGATCAGATCGAGGTCGTGCTCGACGGTGGCATCCGGCGCGGTAGCGATGTCGTCAAGGCTCTCGCGCTCGGTGCCCGGGCCGTCATGATCGGCCGCGCGTACCTGTGGGGCCTGTCGGCGAACGGTCAGGCGGGTGTCGAAAACGTCCTCGACATCCTGCGCGGCGGTATCGATTCCGCGATTCTGGGCCTGGGCCACAAGTCGATTCACGACCTGAGCCCGAACGACCTGGTGATCCCGGACGGATTCCGCCGAGACCTGGGCGTCAGCTAGAACCGCACTCATGGTCCGAGTAGGTGGTGGATTTCGGGTAACGCGTGGCCGATCACACTTTTGATCTCCACTTCCGATTCCGCTTTTACCGCTTCGGTTTTCGTGCCGGCGATATCGGGATCCCAATCGGGCAATTCGATCTGAATCTGCGCCATGGCGGGACGGTATTCCACCGATCAGGCATCCTCGTTTGACGCATCGGGATCGGAGGTATCCAAGATCTTGTCTGCACCGAACGGGAGGTCTGGAGCATGCCCCGTGGACGCGATCGAGGAATACGGCCGGCGATTTCGCGCCGCGATTTCGGCAGGTTGAGCCTCGGAGCCGGCCTGGCCGGAGCAGCGGCGTCAACGTTCGGGATGCGGTCGAGCCCACCGGGGCCGACCCCGGCCGACGTGGGATCGGTGCTCTCGCACGAGCAGTTCCGCACGAGTGAGTTGGTGCAGTTCGCGGTGGCAGCCGAGCGCAGCGGCTTCGGGTACGTGTGGGCAAGTGACCATCTGCAGCCGTGGCAGGACAACCAGGGGCACTCGATGTCGCCGTGGTTGACCCTGGCCCTGGTGTGCGACCGTACCCACGACATCCGTGTCGGTTCGGGTGTCACGTGCCCGACCTACCGATACCACCCGTCCGTCGTCGCGCAAGCATTCGCGTCGCTGGAAATTCTCGCGCCTGGTAGGACATTTCTCGGGGTAGGCACGGGCGAAGCGGTCAACGAACAAGCGGGTATGGGGGAGTACGGTCCTTACCGTGAGCGCCACGACCGGCTGATCGAAGCCATCACACTGATCCGACGACTGTGGTCTGGTGAGCGGACGACCTTCGACGGCGCATACTTCCGGACCGACCAGCTCAAACTCTACGACCTGCCGGAACGGCCGCCGCCGATCCTGGTCGCCGCGGGAGGCCCGATCAGCGTGCACATGGCCGGACGATACGGCGACGGGTGGATCACACAGGCCGGATCCGCGCTGGATCCGGAGTTGCGGTCGGCCCTCGACGCGGGCGCACGATCCGCCGGACGAAACCCGGCGCTCTTGCCCGTTTGGGCGGAAATGTTCACCGTGGTGGGCGATCGAGCCGAGGTCGACTATGGCGCGCAGCTGTGGCGGTTCACCGCTGCGGGCTCCGACCAGCCCAATCCGGTTGCGATCCAACAGTATGCCGAGCAGCATGCAACGCTGGCCGACGTCGAGCGCGCATGGGTGACCGGGCTCGACCCGGCAACGCACATCGCCGCGATCGATCGCCTCCACGATGCCGGCGTCGTGCCGTTTGTCCATTTCGCGCAGCGCCGTCCGGAAACCGCGATCGAGTTCTACGGGTCTCGGGTTCTGCCCTACTTGAAGCACCGGACGGTCGGTAGGTAGCCGAACCCACGTCAACGGGCATGGAGATGCGGGCAATGTTCGTGAAGAACCTGACAGGCGGCCGCCGGACAGGATCCTGGGGCGTCGGTGGGACCGACCTTGCAATTCCTGTGCGGTTGTCGGACGGGCGGTTCGGGTATTTCTGCGGGACACCTTCCAGCTCGGAGTTTCCAGGTGGGCCTGGTTGGCGGAGCCCGGTGATGTTGCGTTCGACGACCACGAACCTCGATGCCGGAATCGTGTTCTCGTCGGCTGCCGGCGGCGGCTACGCGAAAGAGATCCTGCCGAACGCGCACGACACCCGTGAGTTGCCGAACCCGGAGTCGCCGGGCACCGAATTCACCGTGATCCCAGGAGACGCGGTGACTATCGGCTCGCGCACCTGTCTGTCGGTGATGAGCGTGCACTCGTGGTCCTCGCAGAACTGGTCGACGAACTTCACCTACCTCGCCTATTCCGACGACAGCGGGGAGAGTTGGAACCTGAGCCCGGCACGGTGGGACAACCAGGTCGGTGCGCTGAATCAGATGTGGACGATGGAACGCTTCGGTGGCTACGTCTACGTCATCTCCACCGCGTTCGGCCGCAACAACCCGGCCGGCATGATCCTGCGCCGGGTCCCGGCGCGGCAGATCCTCCACCCGGCCGCCTACCAGGACTGGGGCTGGACGTCCGAGATGGGTTGGGCGTGGGGGAATCCTGCGACCCCGATCCTGCCCGGCCCGGTGGGGGAGATGTGCCTGCGCTACGTCCAGGGCACGTGGATCCTCGCGTACTTCGACCCAGCCGCGTATGCGATCGTCACCCGCACTGCGGCGGCGGTCGACGGGGTGTGGTCCGATCCGGTCGTCCAGATCGAGGGCGGCGCCTGGGGCGCCCGTGACGGCACCTATGCACAGATCTACGGTGGCTACATCCACCCCGAGTCCACCTTGGACAACCTGCATTTGATCGTCTCGCAATGGAACACCGCCACCGGTACGCCGTATCACGCGATGCAGTTCCGCACGACGATCGAACCCACCGCACCCGTCCTGACCGTCCGCGGTCCGATCGGCATCCGCTACCGCGAGGCCGGAGCGGAGACAGGGCCTCTCGGCCACGCCACGACCAACGAGTACGACCTCGCCGGCGGCACAGTCCAGGACTTCGAGCACGGTCGCATCTACTGGCAACCCACTACCGGTGCCTGGGAAACACACGGCTTCACGGGCCGGAAGTACGAACCGCCCGGGGATTGATGCGGCTTACCGCACGGCCTGTGCCCCTTCCGGGGTGTGGGACTTTCAGGGTGTTCCCTGATGTGTCGGACCGCTGTTGGCCGCGATGATCGAGCGAACGACACCGGAGAGTGGTGGCGGCGAAGTAGTGAACGGACCGACGCAAGGGGATTCGAGTGCAGCGACGAGGCCGTGCCGTGGCGGGGTTCGTGGCGGTCGTGCTGGGGACCCTGTCGGCGATCGGGCTGGGCGCTGCGGCGGCGCTGGGGACGGCAGCCGTCGCCACGACACCCGCGACGTTCCTCGCCGTCGGCCTGCTGGCCGTGATCGTCCTGACGTTCGTGGCGGGCTGGGCCGGCTTCCGGGTCATGCGGGTTCGCCGGCCTATGCCGGCCGCGGGAGGGCTTGCGGTGGCGACAGGGCTCGTGGTGTGTGTGGTGGCGAGCGCGACGATCCTGCGGCCCTTTCCGCCGCATCCTGCGACGCCGATCCCGAGCGACGTGCGGTTCTGGAACCTGCCGACGGGCTCACGGATCGCGTATGTGCATGCGCCGCAGCGAATCCGGCGGAATCGCGTGACACACCGGTGATCGTCCTTCACGGCGGCCCCGGAACGCCGGGCGAGGGAATCCCGAGCGGCGGAGACGAACTGGCCGACGCCGGGTTCGACGTGTACGCCTACGACCAGGTCGGTGCCGGGCGATCGAGCCGACTCACCGACGTCCGCGGATACACCGTCGAGCGGCAGGTCGAGGATCTCGAGGACATCCGGGAGACGCTCGGGCCGAGCGCCTCATCCTCGTCGGACGCTCCTGGGGAGGCTCGCTCGCCGCGCAGTATCTGGCCGCCCACCCAGATCGGGTCGCCAAGGCGGTCTTCGTTGCGCCGGGAGCGATCTGGGGCGGTGCCTACACGGAGGACGGCGTAGGGGAACCGTGGACCGAGATGAACGCCGAGCAGCAAGCTCGCTACGACGAGCTGACGAGTTCCCCGAGAGTGTTGGCGCAGGCGCTGCTGATGTCGGTCGATCCCAACGCGGCGCATGCGCTGGTCCCCGACGCCGAAGCCGACTCGTGGATGCACGAGGTCGCACTGACCGGTCGCGACGGCACGTCGTGCTCCGGCGCGCCCAACACACCTCCACACGACAACCCGCAGGGCTTCTGACGTCAACCAGCTGACGAACGCGGACTTCGCCCGGATACCGGACCCGAGGCCGGCACTTCGGCAGGTGCGGGTACCGGCACTCGTGATGGCCGCCGAGTGCGACTTCATCCGCTGGCCCGTCACACGCGAGTACCGCGACGTCCTTCCCGGGTCGACGCTCGTGGACATCCAGGGCGCCGGCCACGCCGTTTCGACGGATCAACCGGCCGTGTATGTCGACCTGCTGCGCCGCTTCCTCCTCGACCAGGATCTGACGTTGCCCGCTTACACCGCACAAGATCCGCCGCCGGGCCGGTGGGCGCGCTGACTACCGAGTCCGTGACACGCTGACACACCGGAACATGCCCACCACCAGCGCGCGGTGTCACGCTTAGCCGTGCGCCGGTGGTGGGCATCGCCTGGACTCGCCGATCGTCGGATGTGCCCTAGTCGCGGCTCATCATGGCGGTGACCTCGAGTTCGTAGTCGCGGTAGGCCTCGCCGGACACGTCGAATACGACCTTCTTGATGGTGCCGCCGGTGAATGCCCAGGGGCGAGCGCCCGGGTAGTCGAAGGTGACGGGAGCGCCGCCGTCGCGACCGACGTTCAGACCCTCGCCGGCGAGGGCGAACTTGCCGAGCTGCGTTGCCATTCCATGGCAATTCGCCGACCTTCCGGTCGTCGATGTAGAGGCTGGCGTTGCCGATGCACTGGTTCGGGACAGCGGCGTTGCGGATGGTTTCGAGCCGTTCCATCTCGAACTCGACTCCGAGGATGCATCGACCGGTGGGGATCGCGATGTCGGAGGTGATCCTCTGTTCGCGTTCGCCGAGGTAGTTGTACACGTACTGCAGTCGGCTGTCCTTGACGTAGAGGGCGTGCCCGCCGAACACGTGCCCGTGCGCAAAGATCACACCGTCAGCGCCGTCGTCGATCACGACGTCTGCGGCGACTTTGTACGAGCGTCCGCGGATGTTCACGGCAACCGCTTCGGGGATTTCGAGTGTGCCGGGGTAGTAGATGTAACGGTTCCGGTCGGGGTCATCTGCGGTCGTGGCGTGGTGAGGATCTCTTGCGCGGAGCGGTCGTCGAGCGGGAGCCCGAAGAACTGGCCCGCCTGCGTGTGCCACAGCGCTACGAGCTCGTCACGCAGCTCGGGGTACTGGTCACCCACGTCGTGGAGCTCGGCCCGGTCTTCGTCGGTGTGGTACAGCGCCCACTTGTCCTGCGCAAAATGCGACCATCCGGACGGGGCGCCGGCGTGGAGCGCGTCCACTTTCCATCCATTTCGCCACAACGCCCGGGTGCCGAGCATCTGGTAGAACTGGCTGTCCTTCTGCGTTGTCGCTCCGCCGTCGTCAAAGGTGTAGGCGAAGCTCGTCCCTCGATCGGCCACTGGGTGTACCCCTCGACCTGCTCCGGCAGGGCGATCCCCAAGCACTCGAAAACGGTCGGGACCACGTCGATCACGTGGGTGTACTGGTTGCGCAGCTCACCCTTCGACTGATGCCTGCCGGCCAGTGCACGATCATCGGGTCGCACACCCCGCCTTCCCAGGTGGACCGCTTGAACAGCTTGAACGGAGTGTTGAACGCGAGCGCCCACCCGGTCGGGTAGTGGTTGTAGGTGCCCGGAGAGCCGAGCATGTCGAGCAGCTTCAGGTTCTCTTGCATGTCATCGGGCACGCTGTTGAAGAACTTGTTCTCGTTCACCGACCCGTTCGGGCCACCTTCGCCAGATGCCCCGTTGTCGGAGATGACGACGATGATGGTGTTGTCGAGTTCGCCGGTCTCGTCGAGGTAGTCGACCAAGCGGCCGATCTGCTCATCGGCGTAGCTCGAAGTATCCCGCGTAGACCTCAGCCATCCGGATGAAGAGTTTCTTCTCCTCCTCGGTGAGCGAGTCCCACGGACGCAGCATGTCCTGCTCCGGGAAGGGCTTCCCGTCGACGCTGGTGAGGTCAGCGAGCGGGTTGATCGGCGACAGCTCGGTGTTCTCCGGGAGCACCCCGAGCTCCTTCTGCTTCGCGAGGATCTGTTCGCGGATCGCCTCGTAGCCCATGTCGAACGCGCCTTCGTACCTGTCCGCCCATGCTTTCGGCGGCTGGTGCGGGGCATGGTTCGCGCCCGGGCAGAAGTACATGAAGAACGGCCGCTCGGGGGCGATCTGCTTCGCGTCGCCGATCATCCCGATGGCGTTGTCGACGAGGTCAGCGGTCAGCATGTACCCGTCCTTGCCGGCCAACCACTCGTCGACCGAGACCGGGTCGCTGGGCTGCTCGACGAACTGCTGGTCCCGGCAGAGGTCGGGGTAGTACTGGTTCGTCTCACCGCCGAGGAATCCGTAGAACCGCTCGAACCCGCGGCCGGTCGGCCAGTTCCGCTTGCTCGACGCCATGTTGGTCTCGTCCTCGGCGACGCAGTGCCACTTGCCGAGCATGTACGTGTTGTAGCCGCGCTCGCCGAGCACTTCACCGAGCAGGGCGGTCTCGAATGGAATGTGCCCGTTCATCCCGGGGAACCCCTGTGTCGCTTCCGCAATACACGCCATCCCGACAGTGGTGTGGTTTCGTCCGGTGAGCATTGACGCACGCGTGGGCGAACAGATCGACGTCGTGTGGAACTGCGTGTACCTCAGTCCGTTGTCCGCAAGCCGCTGCATTGTCGGCATCTCGATCGGCCCCCGAACGGGCTGAGCGCACCGAACCCCGTGTCATCCCACACCACGAACAGCACATTCGGTGCACCTTCAGGCGCCTTCGGCTGCACATACGGATCCCAATCCGGAACCGACTCCCGAATGTCGAGATTGATGACACCGTTGAACTTTTTGCTCATCTGGCCGTTCCTCCTCGAAAGACGCCGTATGCCGTCATGCCGACAGCGTTGCCGACCATCCTGCGTGGTCAGCTCACGGTCTACCTCGCCGAATCGGGTGAGATGCCTTTGCCGCCACCACCCGCAGGCGGCATGTAGGCGCAGACGGTGTGGACCGACGCCTACCTCGTCGACCCGCGGGGCTGCGGACGACGGCCGCCGACCCGGTTGCGGTTCAGGGCCGGTCCAGCCGCACGAGCAGCGCCACGGGCAACCGGTCGAACACCTTCGACAGCGGCGCGGCTCCGGCGTAGAGCGCGCCGGTGAGCCGGTCGAACCAGCTGCCGTTGGGGAGCGCCACACTCGAACTTTCCCAACCGGTTTCGTGGAGCCGGACGCTGTGGCGGGTGGCCAGCGCGATCACGTCGGAGGCTTCACCGGCCGAGCCGCGGGCGAAACCCACGAGATGCTCGGCTGTGGGGCCCACACCGAACACCGGACGGTAGTGACCGCCGACGAAGCTGTCGGGCCGCTCGCGGCGTAGGCGAAGCGCGGCGCGGGTCACGCGCAGCTTCGTGGCACCCGAAGCATCGATTGGTGGTGTCTCGACTCCCGGCGCGTCCATCGACTTCAGCAAGGCGCGGCGCACCTCGTACTCGATAGGTCGACGGTTGTCCGGATCGACCAGCGAGTCCTCCCACAGTTCGGTGCCCTGGTACACGTCCGGGATGCCCGGCCCGCACAGCTGCAGCAGCTTCTGCCCCAGCGCATCCGACCAGCCGTGCGGCGCGAGTTGCCGCGCGACCAGGCCGATGCCGCGGCCGACGGGGCCGTCGACGATGCGGTCGATCCACGTGTGCAGCGCATGCTCGAAGTGTGCGTCGATCTCGGTCCAGGAGGTTCTCGTCCCGGTTTCGCGGGCCGCCTTCTCGGCGAACAGGTGCAGTCGGTCACGAAAACCGGGGAGGTGGAGGGGTCGGAACCGTCGACCGGCCAGATGCCGAACATGTTCTGCCACAAGAACAGTCCCAGTACTCCGTCCGGGCTGGGGGTGGACATCTCCCAGTCGGCGACGCATCGAACCCACAGTTCCGGAACCTGGGAGAGCACGCCGATCCGGGCCCGGACGTCCTCGCCGCGCTTGGTGTCGTGGGTCGAGAGGGTCGTCATCGTCCGCGGCCACAGTCGGGCCCGGTCGGCGGCCCGCAGGTGGAACTCGGCGACCGAGATACCGAACCGCCCCGGATCGCCGCCTACCTCCTGCAGCGACACCAGGCGGGCCGTGCGGTAGAGCAGACAGTCCTCGACCGCCTTGGCGGTGACCGCTCCGCACACCTGCTGGAAGCGCGTGTGCGACTCGCTCCCGGTCACGAGGGCTCCGGCCAGCGTGGTCAACGCGGACCTCCACTCCGGGTGCCGGTCGAGGATGTCGGCGATCAGCTGGGGGAGTGTGCTGGTCAGCGGGGCGTAGTCGGTCCGGTACGCCGGAGCGGTCGCCAGCGCCTCCACCAGCGCGTCGCGCAGGACGTCCGGGTTGCAGAAGGTGGGCGAATCCCGCAGGATCGCCCGGGCCAGTCGGCGTAGCTCCGGCGCCAGATCGGTGCGTGCGACGCGGCGCCGCAGCTCGATTCCGGCGTCGTGCAGCCAGGTCGCGTCCCCGGGGCTCCCGCACGACCGGCGAGTTCGGTGAGTACCGGCGCGCCGTCGGGCTCGAGGAAGACGCCGCCGTACTCGGCGAGCGCGTCGTATCCGGTGCTGCCGTCGATCGGCAGCGTCGGATCCAACGGTTCGTCCGGGCCGAGGATCTTCTCGGCCACCAGCCAACGATCTTGCCCGATCACCTCCCGCAGGTTCCGGAAGTAGCCGGCGGGATCGCTCAGGCCGTCGGGTGATCCACCGGACGCCGTCGACGAGTTCGTCGCGCACCCACGACGCGAACTGGTGGTGGGTGGTGTCGAAGACGCGGGCGTCCTCCTGGCGCAGTGCGGCCAGGTCGTTGATCGCGAAGAACCGGCGGTACCGACGAGGCCGTCCCGCCAGCCCACGAGCCGATACGCCTGCCGATCGTGGACCTCGCGCGGTTCGCCCTCGTCGGTGCCGGGCCCGATGGGAAACCTCGCGTCGCCCACTGCGAGCAGGGGGTGCCGTTGCTGCGATCGATCGACAAATCGCCCAGGTCGGAGGCGTCCCCCAGGACGGGCAGCGCGATGCGCCCGTCCGAGCCGTTGTCCTCGCGCCAGTCGATGTCGAAGAACCGTGCGAACGGCGAACGGCGACCGTGGGTCAGGACATCCCACCACCAACGGTTCTCGTGGGGGTGTGCGATGCCGAGGTGATTGGGGACCAGGTCCACGATCAGACCCATGTTGCGTTCGCTCAGCTCGGCAGAAAGTGCGACCAGGGCGGCACGCCCACCCAACGCGGAGGAGACCGTGGTGGGGTCGGTGACGTCGTAGCCGTGGGTGGATCCCGCGGTGGCGGTCAGTATCGGTGAGAGGTACAGGTGGGAGACACCGAGCCGGTCCAGGTAGTCCGCGAGACGGCGCGCGTCGTCGAGGGTGAACTCGTCGCCCCGCAGCTGGAGCCGGTACGTCGCGGTGACCGGCCTCATGACGACCGGTCCCGGCGTAGCACCAGCAGGGAGCGGCCGGCACGGTGAGCGCCTCACCGGACTTGGCCACGAGATCCGTTGCACCCGTGGATGATGTGGTGTCCAGCTCGCCGATCCATCGGTCGTCGCGATCGCCACCCGGAACGGTGAACGCGAGGTCGCCGTCGTGCGCGTTGAAGAACAGCAGGAACGAGTCGTCCACCACCCGGCGCCCGCGGTTGTCCGGCTCGGGGATCGCGTCGCCGCCCAGATAGACGACCAGTCCCTTGCCGAATCCGCTGTCCCAGTCCTCGGTGGTCATCTCCGCCCGGAGGGGGTGAGCCAGGCGATGTCGCGGCTGTGCTCGTCGCGGACCGGCCTGCCGGCGAAGAACCGGCGCCGACGGAACACGGGGTGTGCCGCGCGCAGCGTCGTCGTGCGGCGGGTGAAGGCGAGCAGGTCGGCATTCGACTCGGCCAGCGACCAGTCCATCCACGACAGCGGCGAATCCTGGCAGTAGACATTGTTGTTGCCGTGTTGGCTCCGCCCCATCTCGTCGCCGTGCGCGAGCATCGGGGTGCCCTGGCTCAGCAGCAGTGTCGCGAGGATGTTCCGGCGCTGACGGGCCCGGAGCGCGAGGATCGCCGGATCGTCGGTGGGGCCCTCGACACCGCAGTTCCACGACCGGTTGTAGCTTCGCCGTCCCGGTTTCTCTCGCCGTTGGCCTCGTTGTGCTTCTCGTCGTACGACACCAGGTCGGTGAGCGTGAACCCGTCGTGCGCGGTGACGAAATTGATGCTGGCGCCGGGACGGCGTCCAGTCGCCTCGTACAGATCGGACGAGCCGGTCAGGCGGGACGCGAACTCGCCCAGCGTCGCGGGCTGGCCGCGCCAGTAGTCGCGGACGGTGTCGCGGTACTTGCCGTTCCACTCGGTCCACAGGCCGGGGAAGTTGCCCACCTGGTAGCCGCCCTCGCCGACGTCCCACGGCTCGGCGATCGGCTTCACCTGGCTGACCACCGGATCCTGCTGTACCAGATCGAAGAACGCGGAAAGCCTGTCCACGTCGTGCAATTCGCGTGCGAGCGTGGACGCCAGGTCGAACCGGAACCCGTCTACGTGCATCTCGGTGACCCAGTACCGCAGCGAATCCATGATGAGCTGCAGCGTGTGCGGGTGGCGGGCGTTCAGGCTGTTGCCGGTGCCCGTGTAGTCCGTGTAGAGCGCCGGATCGTCGTCGTCGAGTCGGTAATAGGCGGCGTTGTCAATGCCCCGGAACAGGATGGTCGGACCGCGGTGATCGCCCTCGGCGGTGTGGTTGTAGACGACGTCGAGGATCGCCTCGATCCCGGCCTCGTGGAACGCGCGGACCATCGCCTTGAACTCGGTGACCGCGCCGTTCGGCTTCTCCGCCGACGAGTACTCGGCGTGCGGGGCCAGGTAGCCGAAGGTGTTGTAGCCCCAGTAGTTCCGTAGCCCCTGATCGAGCAGGATCTGGTCGTGCATGAACTGGTGCACGGGCATCAGCTCGATCGCGGTGACCCCCAGGACCGAAGATGGTCGATCACCTCGGGATGCGCCAGGCCGGCGTACGTCCCGCGCAGTTCCTCCGGGACCCCGGGGTGTGTCGCGGTCATGCCCTTCACGTGCGCCTCGTAGATGAGGGTCTCGTGGTACGGGGTGCGCGGCGGCCGATCGGTACCCCAGTCGAAGTACGGGTTGATCACCACCGTCGTCATGGTGTGGCCGAGGGAGTCCTCGCCGTACGTGTAGAGCGCCGGATCGCTGGGGGCGCCCCCTGCACGAAGTGCTTGGGGGACGAAAGTCCCGTCGAACGCCTTCCCGTAGGGGTCGAGCAGGAGCTTGGACGGGTCGCAGCGCATACCCGCTGAAGGGTTGTGCGGTCCGTGCACCCGGAAGCCGTACCGCTGCCCGGGGCCGACCGAGGGCAGGTACGCGTGCCAGACGTATCCGTCCACCTCGTCCAGCTCGATCCGCGTCTCGGTGCCGTCCTTCGCGATCAGGCACAACTCGACGGCGTCGGCCACCTCGGAGAACACGGAGAAGTTGGTGCCGCCGCCGTCGTAGGTGGCGCCCAGCGGGTACGCGCTGCCCGGCCACACCTCGACCCGTTGGGTCGGCGGCGGGTCCGTACGCTCCATGCGGAAACCCTAGCGCGAGCGAGGCCGTCGAGGTCGACGACGCGGTCGGACGCAGCTAGCCTCGATGGTGCGATACATCGCCACCGAGACCGACGAGGTGCAGGTCGACCTCGGCCTGCCCGCGTGTCCTGGAATCCCCGCTGTGGGCGGTCAGTCGTCGAGCGCTTCCTCGATGAGCGGTTCGAGGGCACGGTGGCCTTCGGGGAGAGACCGGCGGTGAGGGTGTTGACGGCGTCGATGACCTCCTCGCGTTCCAGGGTGTAGAGGAACTGGTGCTTGCGGTTGAGGGCGGCGATCGTGTCGAGGAACCCGGTTGCTGCGGCGGTCACGGTGTCGTCATCCGTGGGTGAATCGTCGCGGACCTGGCGGAGAGCGGCGATGAACGCGGTGCGGGCCTTCTTCGCGATCGTGCCGGGGATTGCGTCGCGGCCGTCCCAGTGGCGGAGCGGGTTCTCGAGGTTCTCAGCCAGCCATTCGGGCTTGCGGGGCCTGCGCACGGACCGCTCGACGTGTGGCGCCTTCTTGTATCGGGCGCGCACACGGGCAGCGACGTCGGCGGGGACGCTGTCGAGGTCGAGACTCGTGAGTGTCGGAAGTGCCTCCGGGCCGGGAAAGTCGTCGGCCCGTACCCGAACAGGTCGCAGATCCACAGCGTCGCCAGCCTCGGCAGGGCCTGCAATCCGTCGAGGTTGTCGAGCAGGCCAGGAGCGCCGAACAGGTGAAGCCAGGCGATGCTCGGGAAGTACTCGGCGACATCGGCGACGTCCAGGTTCTCGATGGCGCCGATCCTCAGCCCGCGCACGCGGTCGAGTCCGCGCACTGCAGGCACGGTTCCGGTGAGCTGCACTGTGATCCAGCGGCCGCCGTCATCGGCGACGACGTGCAGGCCGGTGCTTGTTTCCGCTGTCGTGCCGTGCAGATTCAAGAGGTCGAGGCTCGGCGGAGCACGAGGCGCTCGAGTCCGGTGACGTCGATCGCGAGCCGGTCGAGACTCGTACGGGACAGGTCGATCTCGCGTTGCCCGTGCCCCGTGAGGGTCAGTTCCTTGACGAGCGGTGAGGTTTCCAGGAACGGCAGGAGGTCGTCTCGCCACGACCGGAGCGCCAGCTGGTAGAGCGCTGGCCAGGCACGCAGCGACTCCATCCGGAAGTCCTCGTCCATCGAGTAGTAGTCGGTATCGTCGCTGAATGTGCGCGCGGCGAGCAGACGTGATTCGTACAGAGCACCGCTGCGGGAGTACGTGAGGCCCGGCATCGTGACGGTTTCCTCGTTCGCGAGCGCAATCCGGAACGCCGCCGTCGTTTCGCTCGGCAGCGCGTCCCAGCGGCACTGTCGAATGACGTCAGGGGCGAAATCCCAAGTGTCGTAGGAACGTGAGGCGGTCTCGCCGGTCACCGGAAGCGTGCCGATCCTCACGTACTCGGCCGGCACGTCGATCGGCACGTTCTTCACGATCTCCGCGGGCGTCCAGAACATGAAGTCCCGCACCATCCGCGGTACGTCGGCAAGGGTGGTGACCTCGGCACCGCCGTGCCGGTCCACGCGAGCACCGCCACCGTCGCCAGCCCTCGCGCGTCGTCGAGCGCGACAACCTGGCACGCGCCGTAACGTCCGATTCGGTCGAGTGGGAAGACGAAAATGTCGCCGGGGCAGGGATGACCACGGGGGGTCGGAGTCTGTCAACGCGCGCAACCTTCGCCATTGGAGTCGACCGTGCGGGGTCGTCGCCCACACGGGCAACACGATACGGAATCTTCCAGACTACGGCCGGGCGTCGTAGCCGTGACGGAATCTCTCCGCGCCCCGGTCAGCTGACGTGCTTCCCCAGCGGAACCGTGTCGGGGCCCACCACCAGTTGGCCACGGTGCACCGTGAGCAGCCAGACCGGGAGCACCGCGATGCACAGCACCGGGACGACACCGAACGACGCCACCATCGTCGCGCCGATGAACAGCCCAACCAGCAACTGCGCACCGCGACGACGAGCGCCCCGAGCACCGCGCACGAGATGGACAGCGCCAGGGAACGCCGTCGAACACCGCGTGGACGAGCAACCCGACATTGAGCCCGACGAACACGGACGCGAAGGTGCGTCCGCCACGGAAACCGCAGCTGGACGCGACCAGCAGCGCCACGAGGTTGATCAGTACCCACAGCGCGAGTCGTCCCACGGACTGGTTCGCGGAATCCGCTGTGACCCGAGCCATGTTGTCGGCGTCCTTGAACAGCGTGGCCGGGCCGCCGATCGCACCGAGGACACCGAGGGTGGCGCCGCCGAGGCCGATGCCGAGCACCGGGTTCGGCAGCGCGTGGAAGAGGGCGTGCATGCGGTGGAACGCCGGCACGCCCAGCAGGAACAGCGCCGCGGTGCCGACCGCGATGAGCGAGCCGATGAGGACGTGGCCGATCGTCGGCCACCGGTACTCGGGGACGTCCACGATCAGCATCGGCCGGTCGAGGATGAACATCGTCGCGGTCCCGGCGCCGGCGGCGACCAGCGGGGCGAACATGTTCTCCCACAGCTCGCCCTTGGGGCGGCGCCCGGCCAGTTCGACGAACGCCAGCGGCCCCGCCAAGGGCGTGCCGAACAGGACGCCGATCGTCGCGGACGTCGTCAGCCACACCACGCGTTTGGTCGGCATGCTCGGCCACAGCCGCGCCAGCACCCACGCGGCCACCGCGACGTTGATGGCGATCAGCGGGTTCTCCGGACCGAGGCTGACCCCCGCCCCGAGAGCGAGGATCACGACGAGCGCGAGTGACGGCAGCGATCCCATCGGGATGGGAGGACCGACCAGGCCGGCCGTCGCCGGATCGGGTCCACCGTGGCCGGGGAGCTTCCATACCAGCAGCCCGACCAGCACGCCGATTCCGGTGAGTACGGCGAAGATCCACCATCGGGCGTATCCGTCGAACCCGACGACGTCCGGGATCCAGGTGTAGAGCAGATCGGTGACCCGGTCCGTGGCGATGACGATCGCGATCGGGATGGCCGCGGAGGCAACGCCCAGGAGCAGGGAGGGAACCGCCTCGCGGGCGATCGTCCCGGTGCTCGGAAACACGACGTCCAACACGACCCCCGGAAGGGTTGATGGTCATCGACTGCTCGTCGGTGCTCGTCCTGTCACCGTACTGCGCAGCAGACCGGCGTCGTCGGGTGTCCGGATACCGGCTCGGCTACGAAGTCCCGGCGGAGGCGCAGCGCCTCACGGCACGATGACCGCCCGCCCGCGCAGCGTCCCGGCGGCGAGCCGGCGGTATGCCTCCACGCCGTCGTCGAGGGAGAACCGCTCGACGGCGATGTCGAGCACGCCCTGGTGCGCGAGCTCGATCAGTTCGATGAGTTCGCTGCGCGAACCCCAGTACGGGGAAGCGACATTCGTCTCGAACGCCCCGGTGAAGAAGCTGACCCGGGCGGCAGCCTTCCCGTCACCGAGCCCGACGATCGTCACGTCGGAGCCGACGCCGGCGACCGCCATGGCGATGTCGAGGGTCGGCTGCAGCCCGACGAAGTCGAGCACCAGCGCCGCACCTGCCGGGCCGGTGATCTTCCGGACGTTCGCGGCGGCGTCGGCGTCCGACAGCACCGTCTCGTGCGCGCCGACCTCGCGCGCGAACGCGAGCTTCGCGTCGTTGACGTCCAGGGCGATCACGCGGGCGGGGACAGGTGGCGCAGCAGCTGGATCCCCACGTGCCCGAGTCCTCCGGTGCCGATCACCACGGCACTGGATCCCGCGCGCAGCTTCCCGAGCGACCGTTTGATCGCGTGGTACGGAGTCAGACCGGCGTCGGTGAGCGGCACGGTGGTGACCGGATCGAGGTCACCGATCGGGACGAGATGCCTGGGCGAATCGACGATCATGTACTCGGCGATCGCGCCCGGTGCGCCGAGACCGGGCGGCCTGATGCCGAGTTCCTTTGCGCGGGCACAGTAGTTCTCGACACCCTGAGCGCAGTGCCAGCATCGCCCGCATCCCCACGGCCCGTACACGACGACGTTGGTGCCGATGTCGAGGTCGGTGACACCGGCGCCGACGGCGGCCACCCGGCCGGCACCCTCGTGCCCGAGTGTCATCGGCAGGTCGTAGTCGAACGCCTCCGGCGGCAGACTCATGATGAACTCGTCGGAGTGGCACACACCCGCCGCGGTGATCTCGAGCAGCACCTCGCCTGGGCCGGGTTCGGGTGTCGGGATCTCGACGAGTTCGGGTTCCGCGCCGATGCGGGTGTACTGGATTGCCTTCATGCCATGCTCCTTCGGGGCGATTCGCTCGCGCTGTCGAGCATTCCACGTACGCCCGATCCGTGCGGGGTGAGCGTTGCCTGGGTGTGGCATCGTCCTCGCGGGCCGCGCGCGACACGATCGTCCGTTCGGGGCGCTCGTCGTTACTGCTGCCATGCGCGGAGGGCCAGGATCACCCTGCACGGGTGAGGTGACCACCCAGCGCCGTGTGGAGGTTGGTGTGATGCAGTCACGGAATGTGGACAATCCCGATCTTCGGTGGGATGCCGTGTCGCGTTGGGTGCGCGCATGGGATCCATTTCTGGGCTCACGGGACCTGGAATCGTGGGCGGAGGGGTTGATGGCCGCCGCGGTCGATGTTGATTCCGGTGTCCTGTGGTCTCCGGAGGCAGATGTTGTGGCAGCGCCCGCGAACCGATCGACTGCGGAACTGGAGGCGTGCATGCGGCGGGCCCTGGCGTCGTTTGCTGGTATCGGCTCTGCACTCCGGGACGAATCGACGCATTCGGATGAGGACGGCCCGAACCCCGATCGGTAGTGGCGCGCGGTTTTCAGCTCTCAGCTCTTCTGCCATAGCTGAGTACCTCGATCGACAGCTCCCGCATCTCGACCTTGCGGATCTTGCCGGTGACGGTCATCGGGAACTCGTCGACCAGATGCACGTAGCGCGGGATCTTGTAGTGGGCGAGCCGGCCGGTGCAGAACTCCCGCACCGTGCGCGCGTCGAGCGGCTGCGCACCTTCCCGCATCCGGATCCACACCATGAGTTCCTCGCCGTACTTCGCGTCGGGCACACCGATCACCTGGGCGTCGAGGATGTCGGGATGGGTGTAGAGGAACTCCTCGATCTCGCGCGGGTAGACGTTCTCGCCGCCCCGGATCACCATGTCCTTGATGCGCCCGGTGATCGCGACGTAGCCGTCGGAATCCATCACACCGATGTCCCCGGTGTGCATCCAGCGTGCGGAATCGATTGCCTCGGCCGTCTTCTCCGGGTTGTTCCAGTAGCCGAGCATCACCGAGTACCCGCGCGTGCACAACTCGCCCGGCTCGCCGCGCGGCACCGTCAGCCCGGTCGCGGGATCGACGATTTTCACCTCGAGGTGCGGGCCGACGCGGCCGACTGTGGACACGCGCTGGTCGATGGTGTCGTCGCGGCGGGTCTGCAGCGACACCGGCGACGTCTCGGTCATGCCGTAGCAGATGGACACCTCGCTCATGCCCATCCGCTCGATGACCTGCTTCATCACCTCGACCGGGCACGGCGAGCCGGCCATGATGCCGGTGCGCAGACTCGACAGGTCGTAGGACTCGAACCCCGGATCGGCCAGCTCGGCGATGAACATCGTCGGCACCCCGTACAGCGACGTGCACGCCTCGGCCTGCACCGCCGCCAGCGTCGCGGCCGGCTCGAACGCCGGCCCGGGGATCACCATCGCGGCCCCGTGACTGGTGCACGCCAGGTTCCCCATCACCATCCCGAAGCAGTGGTAGAACGGCACCGGGATGCACACCCGGTCCTGCTCGGTGTACCCGCACAACTCGCCGACGAAGTACCCGTTGTTGAGGATGTTGTGGTGACTGAGCGTCGCCCCTTCGGGAAACCCGTTGTCCCCGACGTGTACTGGATGTTGATCGGGTCGTCGGCCGAGAGTGCGGCCTGCGCCCGCGCGAGGGCCTCACGGCCACCCGCGAGCACCGCGCGACCGTCGGCGACCACCGCGTCCCACGCCGGTGTGCCCAGCAGCAGCACGTGTTCCAGCGCCGCGCACTGCGGCCGGACCTGCTCGATCATCGCCGCGTAGTCGGACGTCTTGAACGACGGCGCGGCGATCAGCATCCGGATCCCGCCTGGTTCAGCACGTACTGCAACTCGTGCGACCGGTAGGCGGGGTTGATGTTGACCAGGATCGCGCCGATCTTCGCCGTCGCGTACTGGACCATCGTCCACTCCGCACAATTCGGCGCCCAGATACCGACGCGGTCGCCCTTGGCGATCCCGACACCCAGCAGTCCGGCCGCGACCGCATCGACGTCGGCGGCCAGCTCGCTGTAGGTCCACCGGCGCCCCGAACCACGGTCGATCAGCGCGTCACGCTCACCGTGCGCGGCGACTGTCCGATCGAAGTTGTCACCGATGGTGTCGCCCAGCAAGGGCAGTCGGCTCGTGGCGGAGGCATAGCTGGGCTGAGTAAGCGCGCCAGCGCTTGTCATGATTCGAGTACTCCTCGGTAAAGGTTGAAGAGACGGCAACCGCCGTCAGCTGTTGCCTGCCCACCGGGCCAGAATCGCCTCGACGTCGTCATCTCCTGGTGGCGCAATGTGCCGCGATCCCGGAAAGTCATGCGCCGGAGGGGTGTAGGTGCCACGCTCGACGAGGCGTCGGATGTTGCCGCGATAGATCTCGTCGGCCGCGGCGTGTCGGACCGGTTCCTGCTCGAGCCACAGATTGGCCGGATGGATCGAGCGGTCGTACATCCGGCGGAACAGTTCGGTGCGGACGTCCTTGAGCCAGTTCGAGTTCAGATTCATCATCCGGAACTGACGCAGCGACTCGATGTCGATCATCCCGGCGACCACGCTGTTCGCGCCGGACACGGTGTGCCCGATAACCGTGCCGAGGTAGTCGACGACGTGGGAGTGTCCGCCACCGACGTCGAACGGGTGCTCGACATCCGGTGTCGTGTACACCGGCCCCACGTTCGGACACAGCATGTAGACCCCGTTGAACTGGGCGTGCGCTCGGTTCTGCAGCAGCCAGGTGCCACCGGGTTCGGCACCCAGCTGGGTCATTGGCACGGCCTCACTGGGCCGGTACACCACTTCCGCCCCGTTGAAGGCGAGAGCGCGCACCGCCTCCGGATACTCACCGTCGCTGCAGCAGATGGTGCCGATGTTCCCGATGTCCGGCGTGCGCAGGACAGGGTAGAACGCATCGATCCCGTCCCCGAAGAGCTCGACCCAGCGGTCGTAGACGTCGTGCGGTGTGCACGAATGTTCCCGGCACCACACATGATTCTTCGCGGCTCGGTGCACGATCTCGCCCTGCGGCGAGATCACCACCATCATGTTGAAGAACCGGTCGTCAACGATCTCGGGCCAGCGAGCCTTGCACTGGACGACGATGTACGTCTCGTACAGCCGCGCGAGGGCGGCGAGCCGATCGGTTTCCGGGCCCGGGATGTCGATGAAGAGTTCGCGTGCGCTCCGGACGTGCGGGAGGTCGAAGACCTCGTCGGTGAATCCGGTGAGCGCGCCCTCCGCCAGCGCGATGAGCTTGACCGGCAGATTGATCCCCACGATGGACACCGCACCGTGGATGGCCTCCTCGATGGTGTCGAGGTTGCGGGCGATGTGCTTGCGGGAGCCGATACCGTGCACGATCGTCGACAACCCGACGGCCATGTACGGTGCGATCGGACGCGAGTCCCCCGCAGTGACCTGCTCGGTCATTCGACACCGCACCAGTTGATCGCCGAGAACGCGTACGTCTTTGCCGCACAGATGATCTCGTCTATCGCGCAGCGCTCGTCGACAGCATGCGCCATGCTGAGGCTGCCCGGCCCGAGGCCGACGGTCGGGATACCGGCGCGAGAGAGCCAGGTCAGATCGGTCGCCGACGGGAACGGCATCACATCGGGTGCCCCGTCGAGTCGCGTGCGCGCGGTCGCCCGGGTGCGGGCGCCGGCGACGGTCAGGCAGAACGGGTGGTCCCCGTCGGTGCGACCACCCGGGTAGTGCATCTGCCAGGTGATCGCCGGTGGATGGGCCGCATCCACGGATCCCGCTCGGCCGCGCCCGCCACCGCACTCTCGATCTCGCCCTGGATGTCGGACAGTTCGGCCGCGGGCGGGTAGAACACCGCGTACTCGAGGGCCATCTCGTCCGGGATGAATGCGACGTTGCGACTGCCGCCCGCGCCACCGTCGACCACGTCGAGTCCGATGGTGAACTGACCGGGCGTGAACAGCGGATCGAGCTTGGTGCTCACCCAGTCGGACTCCAGTCGGCGCAATGCCTCGTGCACGGCGAGGCCCGAGTCGATGGCGCTCGACGCCACCGGCTGGTCGCTGCGCTCGGCGAGCATCCGCGAACGCATCGATGCGTGTGCCGCCTTCCCCGTCACGTCGATGCGGAAGACGAGGACTCCCGGGGTGGCCGGCATGACCGTCAGGGGTTTGGCGGCGCCGGTCGGCTCTGCCACGATCGCGGCGTCGCCCACGTAGCCGCGCGCGAGGACGGCGGAGGTGCCCATGTGGTGCTCGAGGGTTCTCCTCCCGGCCACCGCCTGCAGGATCAGGTCGCCCCGCAGCCGGATGCCCGACTCCCGCAGCGCACGGGCGGCGAAGGCCTGGGCCACCAGCCCGCTCTTCATGTCCACCGAGCCGCGGCCCCACAGGTGGTCGTCGGCGACGACGGCGGTGAAGGGGGCGTAGGTCCACGCATCGACGTTGTCGGCGGGCACCACGTCGACATGCCCGTTGAAGACCAGTGAGCGGCCGCCGCCGCTGCCCGCGATCACACCGACGGCATTGTCACGGCCCGGCGCCTCGCCGAACAGCTCCACCTCGGCCCCGCCTCGCGGTAGACGCCGGCGAGTAGCTGCGAAACTTCGGTCTCGCCACCGACCAGGTCGTCGTAGTCCTGGTCTGCGTAGGTCGGGTTGACGCTGCGGATGCCGATGGCGGTGGACAGCGTGGCGAGGAGTTCGTCGCGCAGATCGTCGATCCGGGCGCTGACCCGGTCGGCTGCCGTGTCGTTCATGTTGTTCACCTTGTTCATGTTGTTCACAGCGCCACCACCGTCGAGTCGTCGGAGGGGAGGAGAGGTCGCCGCTGTCGTGGACGGTGCGTCCACCCAGCATCGTCCGGAGCACCTTCGTGTCCGCGAGATCGTCGATGTCGCAGCGCAACGGGTCGCGGTCGACGATGAGGACGTCGGCTCGGTTGCCGGGGCGAGCGCGCCCACGTCCGACCATCCGATGACCTTCGCTGCGCCGGTGGTCCACATGGACAGCGCCTCGGCGCGGGTCAGCACCTGATCCGGCCCGTCGTTGCGGTGATCGCAGCCGGCGAAGCGGTGCGTCTGCGCGAGCTCGATCTGCTCCCACGGGTTCTTGGGCCCCCAGTCGGTGCCGCCGCCGAGGTCGAGGCCCGCGTCGAGCAGTCGCTTGAGCGGTTCGAGGTCGCGCCAGACCTGCTCGCCCATCCGTTCGCCGTACATTTTCCCCTTGCCCCAGGCGAATCCGGCCGAGGTCGTGACCTGGAAGCCGAGGTCGGCGTACCGCCGCACCTGGGCGGGGGTGATGGTGATGGCGTGCTGCAGGATCCAGTTCCGGTCGCGGAAGTCGTGCTCGCGCGCCACTCGTTCCGCGATGTCGAGGAATTCGTCGTGCTCACGGAACGCGCCCATGCACATGTTCGCGCGGATCCCGTGCTCTGCGCAGAACCGGACGAAGGCCTCCTCCTTTTCCGTCGAGAGGAACCGGACGCCGCGGGTCTGTCTCCCGAACGGGTTCAGATGCGCCTGGTACGTGGCGAAGTAGCCGGAGAAGCATGGCCCGCCCGGGCTCATCGTCATCCCGTTGATACGGAGCATGTCGTCGTCGAGGTCCATCGCGTCACGCGCGAGATGCCCGAGACGGTCGGTGAATTCGTCAAGCGTCAGCGGATCGAACGGATAGAAGATGACCGACTCGACGTCGAAGGTCGCCATGACGCGCAGGGTGAGCGCGTTGCTCGCCCGCAGGTGGCGGTAGAGGGCGATATGCTCCGGTTCCATCGCGTGACCCTCGTAGGCCGTCGTCACGCCTTGAGCCGTGAACCGCGCCATTTCGGCCAACGTGCCGGCCGCGGCGTTCTCGAGGTTCGGCGGCGGCAGCTTCATCAGGATCTGACCCCAGAACGGGTCGTAGGTGTAGTAGTTGGTGACCGGACCCCGCAGGATTCCGGTGAGGTCACCCGTCTCGTCCTTCTCCAGGTCCACATCGCAGACTCGATCCGGGATGAAGGCCGTCAGCCCCATCTCGCGCAGCCCGGCACTGTTGAACGCCACCACGTTCGGCATCTTCGGTGCCCACGCCTGGATCATCACCGGATGTGCGTCGGTCGCGCGATCGAGGGTCCACCGGTCCGGGAGCCGCCGTTCGAGCAGGTCCTGCTCCGAGCGACGGATGAAGTAGTGCGGTTCCCCGACCGGGGTGCACATGATCCACTCGCCGGGCGGTGTGACCGCGGCCCGAGCCCGGATCCGTTCGACGATGTCGGCGTGGTCGACGGCATCGGTGAGGTCGACGAGCCCGCCTGCGAGGGTGCCGAAATGCATCACATGCGGATGCGTGTCGATCAGGCCCGGCATCACGGCGCCGCCCTCGGCGTCGATGCGCTGTGCGCCCGGACCGGCGAGGCTCGTCATCTCGTCGGCGGGTCCCGCCGCGAGCACTCGGCCGTCCGACAGCACGAGCGCCTCGGCCTCCGGAACCGCGGGTCGAATGTGAGCACCCGCCCGCCGGTGACAATCGTCTTGGTCATCGCTTCCTCCGCTCCCGACCGGTCCTCCCGATCTGGCACCTGCGAAGCTATGCGGCAGGTCACACCCCGACATCAACCCAACGGATGAGATCCGCGCGGGGATTTCATCCGCGACAGGGGCTGGTCGGAACCGGCGAACCGCACTATGGTCTGTGGACCATGCAGCCGCGGTACGACATCGACGACCTCGCCCGGTACAAGTCCGAGGCGATGGGGTTTCTGGCCGGGCTGGTGCCGATTTCGGGGATCGTCTTCTACTCGGTCGATACCAACCTGAACCCGGTCGATCACGCGTTCCATCGGATCGAATCGGACCGAAACGAGCGCTACACCGAGTTCTTTCACCGGCTCGACCCGTTCCACCCCCGCCGGTTCGCCGCAACCGGCAAATCCCTTGTGAGCGTGCGCGATCTCCACCAGCGCTACCACGGGGGCGAATACCACCGCCGATTCATGGCTCCACTCGGCCTGGACTTCGAGGCCGAGCTGTACCTGTACCGCGCCGGGCAGATGGTGGGTGGCGTCTCCCTGCACCGCTCGTCCGAGCTGGGCGACTTCACGACTCACGAGCTGAGGCTACTCGGCAATGCCCGCCCTTTCCTCGAACACACCTTCACGACCGGGCGGTCCTTCGAGGCGGCGCGACGGGTCGACGAGTGGGGGCTCACGCAACGCGAACGCGACGTGCTTCGTCTCATCCGCGAGGGAGCGGCGAATGCAGAGATCGGCCGCGCGCTCTACATCAGCGTGCCGACCGTGAAGACCCACCTGCAACACATCTACGACAAGTCGGGGCTGCGGTCCCGAGCTCAACTCATCGCGCAGCTCGGCACGACCGGCTGACCCACCCGGCGGCCCGGCCGAGTTCGAATGGTCCGCGACGGGCTGCACAAATTCCTTTACGCGTGAGGCGATTCCGCGATCAACGCGTTCTCGGAGGCCGTGACGACGTCGCTGCTGCTGGTTCGCGCCACTGATCTCACTGCTCGAGGATCTCGGAGAGTCGCCTGATGCCTTCGGCGATCTGGGCTTCGGTTGCAGCCCCGTAGGAGAAGCGCAGGAACGGTGCCGGTGGTTCGTCCACGAAGAAGTGACGCCCGTCTCCGACGAGTACCCCGTCCGCGTACGCGGCCGCGCAGACCTCGCGAGTATCTGCGCCCTGGGGCAGCCTGGCCCAGAGGTGAAGGCCACCGCGCGGGACGCATGCGATGCGGATGTCGGGCGTCGTGGTGCGGATCGCGGAGACGAGTGCGTCGCGTCGCGCGGAGAGCTCGGCGCGCAGGCGTTTCAGGTGCCGGGGCCACACATTGGAGGTCAGGAGACCGCAAGCGATCTCTTGCACCAGCGGGGCGACGCAGAGGTCGTCGGCGGTGCGAGAGGCCCGAAGCCGTTCACCTGCCGGACCGCGTGCGATGACCGCGCCGAGCCTGAGGCCCGGGGAGGCAGGCTTCGAAAGGGAGAGGATCGACACAACGTGTCCGTGCGGGTCTTCGGTGAAGAGCGGGGGTGGTGCCTGTCCGTCGATGCCGAGGTGTCTTGTCCAGTCGTCCTCGATGATGAATGCGCCGTACCGGGCGGCGAGTTCGAGCACCTGCTTCCGGCGTTCTGCCTTCAGGACCGCGCCGGTGGGGTTCGCGTAGCTCGGTTGGAGGTAGACCACTCGCGCTCGTGTGCGCTCGAGTTCGTCTGCGAGGAGATCGATCAGGATCCCGTCTGCGTCGGCGGGTACCGACGAGAGGTTGAGGCCCGCGCTCTGCGCAGCGAGGATCGCGCCCGGATAGCTCGGACTCTCGGTGATGACCGTCGACCCTGGCTCGGCCAGCGTGCGCAGCGCGAAGACGAGACCCTGCTGCCCGCCGGCGACCACCAGCACGTCGTTCGGGTCGGCGCGGTATTCGGCGGCGAGGATCCGCCGCAATTCCGGCGAACCCGCCGGGCGTCATCATCCAGGCACGGCCGCTCTTCGCCGCACGCGCGCCGATCCGATGCAGTTCCTCGTTCGGAAGTAGTTCGGGGCAAGGTATCCCCAGGAGAGCGGGATGTGCTCGGGGGTACCGTACCCGCCCAGGCGAGCGGCTCGGTCGGCGTCCACTCGGGCGCGGCCGAGCGCCTGAGACTGCCAGGAGTAGTCCGGTTCCGGCAGTTGTTCCCGGCCCGCCACGAACGTTCCCCGTCCGGGCTCGGCTCGTACCAGCCCGAATGCGGTCAGTTCCGAGAGCGCGGCCGAGACGGTGACTGCACTGGCGTGGAACTCCGCGGAGAGGTCGCGGACACCCGGCAGTTTCTCCCGGCTCCGCATCGTCGCGATCCGCTGGCGGAGGCGAGCCGCAATCTCCGACGCTCTGTTATCATTGGACATGAAGCTATTGGATAACGTTACTCCCGTTTCCGCAAGGTTGTTACGCTACCGATCGGGCGTGAAGTCGGCGGTCGCGGTGGCGCGGCGATGAGTCGGGGTTCCGCTGTGCTGCGGGACTTCTCGGTGTCCGCGGTCGTCGCGGGTGTCCTCTCGGCGCTCGTCAGCTTCGCGGGCCCCTTCCTGATCGTCCTCGAAGCCACCCGCGCGGCGGGCCTGAACGAGGCGCAGACAGCGTCCTGGGTCTGGGCGGTGTCGATCGGTAGCGGCGTGTGCAGCGTCGCGCTGAGTCTGTTCACCCGCATCCCGGTGATCGTCGCTTGGTCGACACCCGGAGCCGCGCTGCTGATCGCGTCGCTCGGTGGCTTCTCGTTCACCGAGGCGGTGGGCGCGTTCCTCGTCGCCTCGGTAGCCGCCGCAGTGGTCGGGTACACGGGCTGGTTCGGCTGGCTGCTCGCGAGGGTGCCCGGCCCGGTGCTGCAGGCGCTGCTCGCTGGAATCCTGCTGCCCTTCGTCGTGGCCGCGGCGGGCGCTTTCACGAGCGCGCCGCTGATCGCGGGGAGCATCGTCGTCGCCTTCTTCTCGGTAAGCGCTTCTTCGACCGATACGCAGTGCTCGCCGCGCTCGTCGCCGGGCTGACCGTGACCTGGGCGACCGGATCGTTCCACGAGGCCGCGCCGTCGCTCGCGCTCGGCGGCCCGGTGTTCACGATGCCGGCGTTCACCCGGCGGCAATCGTGAGCATCGCGCTGCCGCTGTTCATTGTCACGATGGCGGCACAGAACGCACCGGGCCTCGCACTGCTCCACTCACATGGGTACGAGCCGAACAACCGCCTGCTCGTCGGCGGCATCTCGACGGTCTCGGCGATCCTCGCGCCCTTCGGTTGCCACGGCATCAACCTCGGCGCGATCACGGCCGCGATCGCGCTCGGCCCCGAGTCGCACCCGGATCGCGCAAAGCGCTACATCGCGGGCCTCTCGGGCGGCCTCACCTACGTGCTCGTCGGCTCGTTCGGGGGCGTGCTGGTGGCCGGGTTCCAGGCGATCCCGAACGAAACGGTGTCGGTACTCGCCGCCGTCGCACTGCTCGGATCGGCGCTCACCGCACTCCATGGCGCGATGGACGGCGATGCCCGCACCGGGATCGCGGCCGTCACCACGCTCGCGGTCACCATGTCGGGCGTCGTGTTCTTCAGTGTCGGCGCCGCGTTCTGGGGCCTCGTCGCGGGCAGTGCCGCATACCTGCTCGTGGCCCCGCGCCGGGAGCGAACCCGCACAGGCGAGACGCGAAGGGAGGACGCAGTAATGACGTGACCGAAGCCCGGGCGCGGGCAGTGAACGCTCGAACAGTAACCGGCAGTACCGATCTGCCGAGACCCACACACCGACAGGAGCCACCCATGGCAACGACCACCACCACTACGACGATCCGGATGCTCGCCCCTGCCGACGAGGGCCGCTGGCGTGTCCTCTTCGCGAGTACCGCGAGTTCTACAAGCTGCCCGAGTCCGAGGAGATCGTCTCTCGCGCCTGGGGATGGTTCATGGATCCCCGACACGAATGCAAGGCACTCGTTGCAGAAGTGGACGACGAGATCCTCGGGTTCGCGCACCACCGCCGGTTCTCCTCGCCCTACACCGGCACCACCGGCCTGTTCCTCGACGACCTGTTCACCGACCCGGCGGCCCGGGGCCGGGGCGTCGGGCGTGCTCTGATCGGGCGTCTCACCGAGATGGCGACCGCCGAGGGCCGTGCCGTGGTGCAGTGGGTGACTGCCGAAGACAACCACCAGGCACAGGCGCTCTACAACACCCTTGCCACGCGAACGAGCTGGGTTACTTACGAGGCCGAGCCCTCCGCGAAGTGAGCACTGCGCCGTGATCTCGCCGTCGCCAGAGGTCCTCTGAGCGGCAGCACAGGGCGGCGGGGGGATTGCGCGTCGATCCTTTGCCCCGCCGCCCTGCGTGTCAGCGTGAGTCGAGTCCGATGTCGTGACGTGGCGTGGAGGTCTCGCGCGTCGAGGCCGCCCGCGGGTGCCCGGTTTGAGGTCAGCGCCCGGCGGAGCTGTCGATGAGTTCGCGGAGGATGTCTGCGTGGCCGGCGTGGCGGCCGGTCTCTTCGATCATGTGGGTCAGCGCCCAGCGGATGCTGGGGGTGGCGCGCCCGGGCTGTGGCCGGGGAGGGGTGCACTGAGGTCGGTGCATTCGTCGAGCATCCCGTTCGCGGCCGCGACCGTCTCGCGGTAGCGGGCGACGACGTCGGCGACGCTGTCCGATGGTGCTGCGTGGAATGTCGCCGACCAGTCGGTCACGTTGTCCCCGAGGAAGATCGAGCGCTCGACGTATGTCAGGTGGTTGAGCAGTCCGAGTAGGTTCGTGCCTGAAGGCACTGCCGCGGTTCGGACCTGCGGTTCGACGGCACCGTCGACCTTCGCGGCAATCGCCGATCGGAGGTAGTCGAGGAATCCGCGGAGGGTCTCGGACTCGCTGTTTCCGGTGCGGGGCGGCGGGGTGTCACGGCGGCGCGTGCGGGGCGAGGTGGTGGGCACGGGGGTCTCCTTCGAGGGGCGGGTCAGGCGGTGCGGCGGATGAGCAGGACGTGGTCGGTGACCTCGGCGGTGCGCCCACCGGGTCCGGTCGCGATCCGGCGGGGCGACTCGGCCCGCTCGACCATCCACCTCGCCGGATCCAGGTCGATACCCGCGGCGACCTCCTGCGGGCTCGGGTACCGGAGGTCGGGATCCTGGTTCCACGACCATGGCGCGGCCGAGCCGTGGTCGACCACCAGTAGCCGCCCGTCCGGGCGGAGCGCGTGCGCGGCCGTGCGCAGCACGGTGGCCCTGTCCAGGTCGAAGTGCGTCTGCAGGTAGTGAGCGCAGATCAGGTCGAACCAACCTTGCGGGAAGGACTCCTGTAGGTCATGTCGCTCGGCGACCACGCGATCTCCCAGCCCCTGCGAGGTGGCCAGCTCGGTGACTCGTGCGACCGCCACGGCAGAGATGTCGGCGGTGACATGCCGCCCCCGGCGGGCGAGCCACAGCGCGTCGCCGCCGTCGCCGCATCCGAGGTCCAGGACGTCGCCTGCGGACAGCCTCGTGACTGTCACGGCGAGAAGGCGATTCGGCTGCGGGTCGGTGACTTTCGGGCGGGCCGCGTGAACGTCGTCCCAGAACGGGCCTGCATCAGTGGTACTCACGAAGGCGCTCCTTTCGATCGGGGTGCCCAGTCTCTCCGGACCTGCCACGATCTGGCACGCGATCTTGCGGTTCTGGCAATCTGGTCTCGTGGAACGCGAAACGGAAGACGTGCTCGATGCGTGGGGCCGAGGCTGCGTGCGCTGCGCCGCGACCGCGGCCTCACCCTCGCCGACGTCGCGATGAGGACCGGGGCATCGGAGAGCACCCTTTCGCGGCTCGAGAGCGGGCAGCGAAGGGCGACACTGGAATTGCTGCTGCCGCTGGCCCGCACCTACGACGTTCCGATGGACGACCTCGTCGGTGCCCCGCGCACGGGCGACCCGAGAATCCACCTGAAGCCGATCCGGCGGGCCGGAATGATCTTCGTACCGCTGTCCCGGCGACCGGGCGGAGTGCAGGCGTTCAAGATGATCATTCCGGCCCAGCCGGACCCGCTCGAACCGACCCCGCAGACCCACGACGGCTTCGAATGGCTGTACGTGCTCAACGGTCGTCTGCGACTCGTCCTCGGCGACAGTGACCTGACACTGCCGCCGGGTGAGGCGGCCGAGTTCGACACGTCCCAGCCGCACTGGCTCGGTAGCGCGGAGCGATGTGGTCGAGCTACTCATCCTGTTCGGCACACACGGGATGCGTGCTCACGTTCGTGCCGAGGCTGATCAGTCACCCCATCTCGAGGGACGGCGTTGAATCAGGCCGCAGAACGTGTCGCTCGCAGCAACGCCAACGGTTGCATGTTCAGTGGGGTTGAGGGGACGAGCTGCATCGTGTGACGGGACCCGACACCGCGGCGCAGTGCCACTCCCTCTCGCATGTTGAGATTGATCGTTTCTGAAATTGACTCTCGCCGCATCGTTCCGGCGCCTCTGCATCCTGCGTCTTTCAACTCGAATTCTCGTGGCAGTACGCCGAATTGGTCGTGCGCTTGTTTGAAATTCCTTCCGGCCCGCGATTCTCTGCCAGGAATACCCGTCAGTAGTAGTGACTTTCCTGGATCGCCACGCTTACCGTGTCCACGTCGCCCAGCCCCTTCTGGGCGACGGTTGTGGCTTCTTTCCCCCAAGTGAGGTCACCCGGGTGCGCCGACCGTGGCTCGTGGTCGGCGCACCCACCCAGCGCACTGCACCTCTTGGCGAAGGGCGAAGCTGAATGCTTGTCACCGTTGTGGTCATGGCAGCGCTCATCGTCGCGGTGGGCTGCGTCGTGATGGCGGCGATTTCCTTGCCACGCAGGGCCCGTGAGCGGCACCGGCTCGGTCGCCGCTCACGCCGACGTTGAGTTTCAACCCTGCCTCAACTGCGCGGCGAGGTCTGACCGGTCAGTTCCAACTGGTTAATACCCAAGGGGTGCAACATGATCCGTTGGCGGTTACCTGCCTTCAGCGCCTTGCCGCGCGTCCAGTGGCGCCTCGCCTCGATTGGCCCCGTATCGCGCCGGCGCACCACATGGGGGACGGTCTATCGACAGGTTCGGTGACGGTTGATCGTCATTGTCAATTCTCCGGGGCGTGCGATGGACCATTCGGTGGCGGCTCAGGGTTCGATGGGGCCACCCGCATCGCGATCACGCCCGCCGCCCCGATTCCTATCAGGGTGAGGCCGGCGCTGCGGGCGATCGTGACGACGAGCACTGCACCGAGGGCGGACAGCGGCACGAAGAGCATCAGAACGGCCGCATGGAACGCATGGTCTCGTTTCCTCATACCCCGCCCACCTGCAGTCGGAGCACTGATACCCGTTTCTCTCACCTGGGTGCGGCGAGCCACCGTGCCCCCGGGAATGATCCGGCGGCGTTCGAGTTCGGAATGAGGCAGGGCCAGCCACCACACGAGGATCCAGCCCCGCCCCACCCGTGCCGCATCCAATGGGTTCGATGGATGCGGCACCGTCCGCCGGTCGCGACCCTTCAGTCGACCGGCAGACGAGCTCTGCATCAGCTCAGCGCCGTGAACACGCCAAACTGTCTCACCGATCAGCGCCGCCGCACCCACCATGCCAGCGACCACTAGCAGCTGTCAGACAGGTGGAAGCGCCTTCAACGTGCCGAAGCCCGCTCAGCTGAACGTCGCCAGCGCGCCGATCAGGCTGAGGGCTGCGCCGATACCGGTGGCGACTCCACCGATGCCGGTGACGACCGGCTGAATCTTCTTGATAAGTGCGAGATCTGCGTCGGGAGTGCCCATCGTCGTACTCCTTGCGTCAGTTGTGTGAACCGGTCAACTTGCCGGTGTAAGTCCGACATGGTCGCCCACGGGGGCACCAATGGCGGGGTGTGCGACACGCTGCCCGTCGCCGGCCCTCGCGGCGCCCAGGCCGGTCGGGGATGGGTCCCGGCACCACGAAACCGACCGTAGCGGGCCTTTCCGTGGTCTCGTAGGGGCTGTGCGGCACTCTCACCGACTTCTCATCGCTTCCTAATGAAAATGCAAGACCGCCGCCCATCCAGCCGTTGCGAATCTCGGCCCCGCGGTTCGCGCTGCGCTGCGAGCAGCTGCCGTGGACGCGCGAGCCGTCGGCCCGATCACGGAGTTCGTGGACTCGCGCACGTCTTGGTCAGCTGGTTACAGGCAGGTCGAATTGCAGGCGTGCGCCGCCGAGCGGGCTGTCGGTCAGTGTCGCGGTGCCCTCGTGGAGGGACGCCTGCTGGGCGATCAGGGCGATCAGGGCGAGCCCGAGCCCGGAGCAGTCGGGGTGCGCGGACGATCCACGCGCGAACCGATCGAACAGGGTCGAGCGTTCGTGCTCGGGTACACCGATCCCGTTGTCGTCGACCGCGATCATGGTACTACGGTCGTCGTTGTCGGTGACGGTGATGCGGACCAGGTCGGCGCGCCCGTGCCGGACGGCGTTGGTTATTTCGTTCTCGAGGACGAGACGAAGTCCCGATGGGAGCCCGCGCATCCTCAGAGATGTCGGCGTGGCGAGTTCGATGGTCACGTCGGGCAGGCGCCTGGCCGACTCCTGCACGCATCGATCCACCAGTTCCACCAGGTCGAGATCCTGGTGATCGTCGGCGGCGGACAGTTCGCCGACGGCCAGGCTCTCGAGGTCCGACAGGGTGGTCTCGATCTGCCGTTCGGTGGCCAGTACGTCGCGGACGATCTCGGCGCGCTCCTCGTCGGACAGCTGCATGGTGGCGAGGACCTCGAGGTCGGTGCGCATGGAGGTGAGCGGGGTGCGCAGCTCGTGTGCGGAGACGGCCGCGAAGTCGCGTGCCGATCCGAGGGCTTCCTGCGTTCTGTTCTGCGCCTTACTGATTCGGGTGAGCATGTGTCCGACGGCGTCAGCGAGTTCCTCGGCCTCGCGTGCCCCGCGGATGTCGGGCAGGGCGGTGGGCAGGTCGTCTCCGATGGTGTGGGTGGCCGCGGCGAGGCGCTGGAGGGGGCGCACCGCCCGTCCGGCGAGAATCCAGCCGAGTCCGGCCGCGGCCGCGATTGCGATGCCGGCGACCTGCCATTGCTGTTCGTGGATCGCGCGACTCAACGCGTCCTCGGGAACCGAGACGGCGAGCACCTGGTCGACGGCTCCACTGATCGGGACTTCCTTTGTCCGCACGGCGGTGCCGTCGATCACGGTCGCGTGGACAGAGTCGGGAAGGACCCTCGGCTCGACACTCGGACGCCGAGTCGGACGGCACACTCAGCGACACCGAGTCCAGGGTGCGATCGAGTTGTTCGGAACCGTTGACGCGTAGGAAAACCACGAAGGCGAATCCGATGGCGGCGATGACGATGCTGGCGGCGAGCGCGGAGACCAAGGCGACGCGGGCCCGCAGGGACGGCGACCCGTCGACGCGACGTCACGGCTGCTCTCTCAGCACGAAGCCGACCCCTCGCACGGTGTGCAGAACTCGTGGCATCCCGTTCGTCTCCAGCTTCTTTCGCAGATAAGTGACGAAGACGTCCACGACATTGGTGTCCGCGTCGAAGTCGTATCCCCACACCTGGCGCAGCAGCTGCACCCGGCTGAGCACGATGCCCGCGTTCTCGGCGAGTACCCGCAGTAGGTCGAACTCTCGTTTGGTGAGTTCGATTCGGTGGCCCTGGGCATGGACGCGTCGGCCCGGCAGATCCATGTCGAGCGCGCCGACGGTGACGACCCCTGTCGGGGCGGGGGTTCGCGGCGCCCGACGGAGCAGCGCCCGTAGTCGAGCTACCAACTCGCCGAGATCGAACGGCTTGGTGAGGTAGTCGTCGGCGCCGGCCTTCGAGCCCCGCGATCCGATCTCCCACCGTGCTTCGCGCACTGAGCACACAGATCGGGATCTCGTTCCCCATCGCCCGCAGTGCAGTCACCACGCTCACCCCGTCGAGTCCCGGCATGTTCACGTCGAGCACGATCGCGTCGGGGTTCGTGGCCGTCACGGCGCGGAGCGCGGAGGCTCCGTCGGGTGCGGTCTCGAGGTTGAAACCGGACAGGCGGAACCCCCGCGTGAGGGACGACAGGACCTTGGGGTCGTCGTCGACGACCTGGATGCGGGCGCGATCGGTCACTGGATCCATAGTGCCCGGTCCCGTGAACTGCTCAGCAGCTGGGCACTGTGATGATCGGAGACCCGTCGGCGCCACAGATCGAGATCTCACAAGCGGTGATCAAGGCGTGGGCGGCCTCCGCATCCCTACCGGAACAGGCCCTATCGCACGGGCGCGTCGCCGGAGGGGGCAAAGGTCACCATCGGCTCGACCATCGGGCTCGCCTTCTGGCTCTCCTCGCCCGACGGTCGCTTCACGGACGCCGAGGATCCCGGATCGGTGACGGCCGGAGCGATTTCGGTGGCTGAGGAGACCTCGGCGGCGGCCGGGGTGGACACGACGGCGGGGGAGCCGACAGCCGTCGGTTCCCCGCCGGGGATGGCGTTCTGTGCCCACGCGACGCCGGGCACGGCGAGCGCGCCGGCCGCGGCGATGCCCGCGACGGCGACAGCCGCCCGGCGGCGCGTGACGTGGCTGATGAGAGACTTGGTCATGGTCGAACTCCTTGGCTCGGGCGCGGGGCCCCGGCGGCCCGATCCCAGCCAAGCTACGGCCGTAAAACTCGGCACTCGTTAGCAAAGTCTTAGGGAATCATTAGAGAGGCGCAGGCGCGATCCAGGCCGTCGCTGCCAGAGCATCTCCAAATTTGCCGCTCTGTCGGCAGTGGGGCGAACGGGCGCTGGCGACTCCAGATTTCGGCTCGCCGCGCCCTCCCCAGGTTCGGTGTCGGGAGTAGGTTCTCCAGCAGAATTAGGTGCATGGCGGCGGCCGGCGCTGCATCGCCCCTGAAGATTGGGGAACCGCGGGGAGTCCTGTGCGTTCGGTAGACAATTGTCCGAGAGCGGCTCGGCCTCGCAGTTTCGGGAAGGGGACAGGGTGGACGACGAACCACGTGCCGATCTGTGGTTGCGGGCCTACCTGACGACGACGCTCACCCGGGAGGAACTCAGCGAATTCCTCGGCGGTCTCGAAACGTCGTTCACCGCAGACGTGCCGGAACTGGCCTCCGATCCCGAGCTGAAGCGGGATCTGCGCGTAGCGATCCGCAGCCAGCTGGCCGCCTTCTTGGACGCGGGTGCTCCGACGGCGGACAGCTCCGTCGGGGCGCCGGTGTCGAAGAGGCGCACGCGCTCGCCCGCACCGTTGCCCAGCGCGGGCTCGAACTGCGGGTTCTCTCGCAGCTCTATCACGCGGGCCACCGCGCGATGCTCGGCTTCGCGACCGAGTTCCTCGACCAGGCGGACCTCGATCCGAAGTTCAAGCTCCAGGTGCTCGCCACGATGTGGTCGCAGACCAGCGAGTTGCTCAACGCCATGCTCGACGAACTCGCCGTGACCTATTCGCAGGAGCGAGAGCGGCTGCTGCAAGGCGCATTTTCGTCCCGGATCACCACGGTGCGAGAGATCCTCGACGGCGGAGGCGGCGACGTCGCGGCGGCGTCCGCTCGACTCGGCTATCCGCTGCACCGCATCCATACCGCGATCATCGCCTGGGTCGACGAATCCGTATCCCTCACAGGCTCTCTCGAGTCGGCGGTGGCGCGCCTCGCCGGCCGGCGTCGCCACCTGTCGGTGCCGTCCGGGGCGCACGGGGTGTGGTCCTGGATTGCGCACGACGACTCCGACACCGAATCGATCGGGATCGATCGGGCGACGATCCCGGCGGGTGTGCGGGTCGCGGTCGGTGAGGCGGCGACGGGGATCGACGGCTTCCGACGCAGTCACCGCGAGGCGCAGGCGGCGCAGCGGATCGCCGAGACCGGAAAGCGCCGCAGCACGGTGACGCGGTACGCCGACGTCGAGGTGGTGTCGATGCTGTCGGCCGACCCGATCCGGATGCGGACACTGGTCGAGCGGGAACTCGCAGGACTCCTCGGGGAGGACGCTGCCGCCGAACGGCTCCGCGACACGTTGCGCGATGTGCTCGCGTGCCAGGGCAACCACGAGGCCGCGTCACGCAGGCTCGGAGTGCACAAGAACACCGTCCGGTACCGGATCCAGCGGGTGGAAGACATCCTCGGCCACGACTTCCTGAGGCGCCGTCTGAAACTCGAGCTCGCGTTGGAGTGCTTCGACGTGTTCTGGGGATGACGTCCGAAGACCCTGTGCGACTCGCACAAAAGTGCGGTGCGGAACTGGCATGAAAGGCCAAGCGCGTCGGGTGCCGGTCGTGTGACGATGCTGGTGTCGACCCGTCCGCGTCGGCGATGTTCTCGAGCGAAGGAGCATGGCGTGACTACAGTTCCCGGTGTCCCGAAGGTTTCGACTTCACCGACCCCGACGTGTACGAACAGCGATTGCCGATCGCCGAGTTCGCCGCCCTGCGCCGGACGGCTCCGGTGTGGTGGGTGGAGCAGCCGCGCACGAAGGGCGGTTTCGCGGACGAGGGCTATTGGGCGGTGACCCGGTACGAGGACGTCAAGGAGGTTTCCCGCAACAGCGAGGTGTTCTCGACGTGGGAGAACACCGCGATCGCACGCTTCGCCGACGACATCCCGCGCGAGACCGTCGAAGTGATGCGGCACCTGCTCATCAACAAGGACGCGCCCGAGCACACCAAGCTCCGCAAGATCATCGCCCGCGGCTTCACTCCGCGCGCGGTGCAGAGCCTGCGACCGGCGCTGAAGGAACGCGCCGAGCAGATCGTGCAGGAGGCGGTCGCCGCCGGCGCCGGAGACTTCGTCGAGCAGGTCGCGTGCGAGTTGCCGTTGCAGGCCATCGCGGAGTTGATCGGTGTGCCGCAGGAGGACCGTCACCGGATCTTCGACTGGTCGAACCAGATGATGGGCTACGACGATCCCGAGTTCGCGGAGCAATCCGCGACGGCGTCCGCCGAGATCCTCGCGTACTCGTACGCGATGGCGGAGGATCGCCGCAAGTGTCCCGCGAAGGACATCGTCACCACACTCGTCGAGGCCGATATCGACGGCGACGCGCTCGCATCCGAGGAATTCGGGTTCTTCGTGCTGCTGCTCGCGGTCGCCGGCAACGAGACCACCCGCAATGCGATTACCCACGGGATCATGGCGTTCATGGACAACCCGGACCAGTGGGAGCTGTACAAGCGCGAGCGGCCGGCCACTGCGGTCGACGAGATCATCCGCTGGGCCACGCCGGTGGTTGGATTCCAGCGAACGGCTTTGGCGGACACCGAACTCGGCGGCGAGAAGATCCGCAAGGGGGATCGGGTCGTGATGTTCTACTCGTCCGCGAACTACGACGAGGACGTCTTCGACAATCCGATGACGTTCGACATCACCCGCGCGGACAACGATCACCTCAGCTTCGGCGGGACCGGCGCGCACTACTGCATCGGCGCGAACCTCGCCCGCATGGAGATCGAGTTGATGTTCAACGCCATCGCGGACCACATGCCCGACATCACCAAGCTCGGCGATCCGCGGCGGCTGCGGTCCGGGTGGATCAACGGGATCAAGGAACTTCAGGTCGACTACACCGGCAAGTGCCCGGTGGCGCACTGAGAGCGGCTGCCGGTCTGCACCGTTGTGGGCGGGTGAGTGTGAACCCCTCGCTCACGACGGCGCCGATCCGCTGTCGGCGACTACGGATGGTGGGGCGTTCAGCGATGGCGTGCCAAGCTGGGGCACAGGTGGACTCGCTTGGCTGACTGGTTGGGAGCCACACCGATCGAGCGCCCCTGACCACACAGATCTTGATGCGGTCACGCTCCTCCCGTTCAGCAATCCGGCATCGCAATCGCGGGTGTCCGTTGAACGCGCCCCGGGTGCTCCGACGGCCCTGCGCGGGGCGCCACGCGGTCGCGAGACACCGACCGACGACGACTTTGAAGAATGCAACCATCGCGCCTGACCCTCCCCGCTTCAAGTCAAACCGAATTAGAACATATTCCAGAATGCGGATGAAGAACTTGGTGTCCTTGGTATCGCAGGCGGCTCGACTGGGCTATCACTCTTCACGTCGACGCCGGTCACCTGTACTTATGGCCCGTCTCGCCCTGTGCGGGTGGGGATAGGTCCACCGATGACGGGCACGACGCAGGCGGTGGACTTCGCGTGGACGGAGGTTTCGCGTCACAGGATCGCGGGGAAAGTGCTTCCTTGGTTCGAATCGGGGCGTGGTGGATCTGGGGATGTGCTCGCGGTGCTCTCGGATAGGGCGCTTACTGGGGACGAAACAATTGACCAGATTCTGCTGTAAACATATCGTTTACACATGAGCGGTGGCGGGCAGGAGCGTTCCGCACAGTTGCTGCGGTCGCTCGCGCAAGATCTCGATCAGCTGCAGCGTGCGAATCCGGGTTCGTTGGCGATTGTCCGGGACGCCAACAGCTTTCGCTTGAATGTCGAACGATTGCTGGCAGTCGTCGTCGACGAGGCGCGGCTCGACGGATCTACCTGGCAAGAGATCGGTGATGTCCTGGGGATCTCCCGCCAAGGGGCATTTCAGAGATTTGGTCACACTGTCGACCCGAGAACGGGGAAACCTATGGACAAGATTCCCCTTCCCGATGCTGAAGCACGCGCACTCGATATCTTCGGCAACGTCACGAAAGCCCGCTTCGCGGAGGCATGCACAGACTTCGACGAGACCATGACCGAGAAGTTGCCACCTCAGGTCTTGGGCGACAACTGGACTCAGGTGATTGGTCAGGTCGGCGCCTACGCGGGGGCCGGCGAGCCCACGAGTCGACGGCAGGCAGGCCTGACCGTGGTCGACATTCCACTCGAGTTCGAGGCAGGCGAGTTCATCGGTCGAGTGTCGTTCCGGCCAGACGGCAGGGTCGCGGGACTGTTCTTCCTGAACCCGGAGTACGCACGCCAGCACTGAGGAGGACCACTCATCACGCGGCCGACGCGTAGCCGGTCCGGGCTCGGGAGTCGGCGGTGGTCAGCGACGTCGTCCCACTGCGCCGGCGACGAGGTGCTGACCTGTGTGGATGGCATGTCCCGTCCGGCGGTCCGGCGGGTTGACGTGGGTGGTCGGGTTGCTGCTTCTACAGCGTGGGATCCTGCCCCACGTACACGCCGTTCTCGACCGTGCTTTCAGTCCCGCTCGAGTTGCTCCCGAGCGGGACGGACAAGCACATCTGGATGGGGGTTCAACGTCGCTCTGCTGGCCGCGATCGTCGCGTTGTGCTGGCGGATGCTCGACTACCGCATCACCGGTCGCGTCGTCGCTGTCTCGATCTTGCTCGCGAGCGGAAGCACGTTTCTCGAACCGGTGCGCACCACATTGTTCTTCGGCCAGATCAACCTGGTCCTGATGGCACTCGTGCTCTGGGACGCCTCGCGCGGTGAGCGGAGTCGTCTGAAGGGTGTCGGCGTGGGGATCGCCGCGGGTATCAAACTCACCCGGCCTACTTCGTCCTCTATTACTTGATGCTCCGGCAGTGGCGGGCCGCAGCCGTGGCGGTCGTGACGATCGCCGCGACCGTTGGCGTGAGTTGGGCTGTGCTTCCCAGGGATTCGTGGCAGTACTGGCGCGAGACATTCTTCGATTCCACCCGCATCGCCGACGAACGTCATGCCGCGAACCAGTCGCTGCGTGGTGCTCTCGCCCGCATCATCGGCGAGCCTGCGCCCACGTGGCTGTGGCTCCTGCTTGTCACAGTGGTGGTCTCGGTGACCAGGTGGGTGGCGGCCCGGCTCCACCGCAACGGCGAGACGCTGCTCTCGATCACCGTCGCCGGCCCTCACCTCGTCAGTGGTGTCTCCGTTCTCCTGGAGCCACCACTGGGTGTGGTTCGTGCTGCTCCTCGTGTACCTCGCGCATCGAGCCCTGACGAATTCGTGGTGGTGGCTCGCAGTGATCACGCTTTTCGGCGCTGCGGGATCGTGGTCCTACCGATGGCCGGACGGCCGAGTTGTGGTCGGCCTCTACCTCTTCCGGCCAGTCTGGGTTCCCTGGGACGTTCTTGTGAATCTCTACCTCGTGGCCCACGTCGCCATCCTTAGCAGTGCAGCTGCCATCGCCTTTCGCAGGTCACCAGTGCCGAGCAAGTCGCGAACCGCCTTCGTGTTTCGTCTCCCATCATCAACACGGTCCGCGACCGACGTTGCCGATGTGAGGGTTGCGCACCGGCGAGATCGAGATCCGGATCGACTCCGAGACCCTGACCTGCATTGATGACACGTCCCACCCGGTCCGGGTGGAGGGAGTGAGCCGGTGGCGGATGTGGTGTTGGAAACGCTGGAGTTCGACTGGTTGAAGGTGTCGCGCCACCGGACGACGGTGAACGTGCTTCCCGGGTTCGATCCGGAGCGCGTGGATCTGGCGGACGCGCTCGCGGCCCTCGCAGTGTGGGACGCTGCGGCTCGATACCGACTACCTGGCGATGCTCCCGCTCCCGCCGGTGGATCCGCCGATCGGGCTCGGCCACGGAATCCGCTTGGCCCGAGACTATTACGTGCGTGTCGACAGGAACGACCACTCCGTCGATCCCCGGGTGTTCGGCCGATTCGTCGGTGTCACAGCCACGCTCGACGAGGTGATCGTCCACTGCGACCGTCAGCTCGTCGCCCGGCACCACCGGTCCTGGGCATCGCAGGCGGTCGTCACCGACCCCGCCCACGTCGCCACGGCCGCCCAGCTACGCCGGCACTACACCGCCGAGCGGCATCGGCGGGCCTCGCCGCGGCGGCACACCGACGGACAATCCGTCGCACTTAGATCCCTCCCGGACTACGACGCCCTTTTCGGAGTCGACGACTTCACCACCGGCACAACGAAAGCGAGCAGCATCGAATGACCGCATCAACCACGGCGACGATAGCCACCCCACCGGTCGGGTTGCCGTCGCAGATCGCCTACCTGACCCGAGTACTGGAAACGCCCACGATCGGGCGGTGCTGGGAAGAACTCGCCGACCAGGCCAGAGACCAGAACTGGTCCCACGGGGTCTACCTCGCCGCGCTGCTGCAACGCCAGGTCGCCGACCGCGAATCCGCGGGCACGATCATGCGCATTCGCACCGCCCATTTTCCTGCGATCAAGTCCCTCGAAGACTTTGGGCCTCGACCACCTACCGTTCCTGCGGCGGTACGTGCTGGCGCACTTGGCGACCGGAACGTTCGTCGCGAAAGCGGAGAACGTGATCGTGCTCGGCCTACCCGGCATCGGGAAACCCATCTCGCGATCGTGCGGGGACGAAGGCCGCGCACGCCGGCTACTTGGTGCTGTTCGACACCGCCAGCAATTGGATCGTGCGACTCGGCGCCGCGCACCACGCTGGTCGGCTCGAAGCGGAACTGAGGAAGATCCGCCGCTACGAACTCATCATTGTCGACGAGGTCGGCTACATCCCGTTCGACCAGGGATGCCGCCAACCTGTTCTTCCAACTCGTCGGATCCTGCTACGAACTCGGTTCGTTCACTAGGAGGCGTCCTTCTTGCCGTGTACCAGCCACAGGCCGACTCCGGCGGCGGCGGCGACCACGGCTGACACCGCCCGGCTGGTGATCGCGGTGGTTCCGCTGAGGTCGGAGAAGTTGGTGAAGTAGACGGCCGCGCATAGAGCGATGACGAGCAGAATCCAGAGCGTGGCCTTCATAGGGTGGTGTCTCCTGTGTTGAAAAGTGATCGGCAGCCTTGGTTTGGGGGCTGCCCTTACGGCATTCACTCTGCTCGTGTGCTTGGGCGTACGCATTGGAGCAGTCCCCCGATTGATGGTGTAGTCCGCTACACCCCGGGGCTCCGGCAAAGTGGGGCTGCTGCACGATCAGGTGACAGATTCGGTCACGCAGCCTGAGTGGCTGGTGTGGTCATGGTGGTCTCGTATTCGACAGGGTCAATTTGCCGAGCCTGCTCTGGCGTCGGCGGAATCGAGGGCGTCGACCGCGAGACGTGCCTTCCTCCTCGAGTCGATCGAGTAGCCGACGATCCGGTTCGAGTACAGGTTCTTGATGGCACACAGGTAGAGCTTTCCCTCGTCGGTGCGATGCTCGGTTATGTTTGTGAGCGACAATCGATTCCGCTCATCGGCGGTGAAGTCTTGTTCGACGAGGTCGTCGTGGACCGGCGGGTCGGAACGGACGTGCTTGGCGCCGCGTTTCTTCCAGAGCTGAGGGGCTTCCGGCGCTCGGCCGTCACGCGGCGGATCTCGTTTCGGCCGGGCTGGCGGGTTGGTGTTGGTGGTGGACTTGTACGGGGGCAGAGACAAGGAGGGGAGCAGTGGTGCAGGTATGTCGTGCGGTAGGGTTTGGCGGTCGCAGGTCTTGCTCTTGCCGTGGGAGGCTGCGGTAGCGGAGGCGATCTAGGGCGGTAGCGTCACCGAACACACTTCACCCGCGCTCGACGCCTCCTAGTCCAGTTTAGGAAGCGGGACGGCTGTACCCAAGTTGGGATCCGACCGTGGCGCTGGCGCGTCTGCTGAACGTACGGGTGCGCATCCTCGCGCACGCCGACGCGCAGCCCCACCACCACGAGAACCGTCCTCATCGCCGGGGCCCGGGCCTGGCGATCCTGTCGTTCGAACCGGCCGCAGTCCACGCCGCCATCGGGATGGACGCTGGCCGATGACCGTCTACTTCCTGATCGCCCTGCCGTTGCAGTACTAGGAGCTGAGCACGCGGGTGCTGCGGAACCCACGCGCGGTGATGCGGATCATGAGCAGGCTGGCAAGCACAGTGACGAGAAGGACGAAGCCGAGTGCGGGGAGCACCCACTCGGAGAGGAACATGATCGACGGCACCGTGACGAGTGAGGGGGCGAGTGCCAGGAGCCGGATCGGTCCGCCGTTCATGCCCGCTTTGGACTCCAGGCTGCCGGGATACAGCAGCGCGCCGAACAGTGTGGCGGTGGCTGACCACACGCCCATCGACAGGGCAGTACGGCGAGGGCCGCGAAGTACGGAATCGTCAGCGTGAACGACAGCCCCAGGAACAGGGTCGTTGCCGCGGCGGTGACCGCAAAACTCAGGGTCGCGACGATCCACGACGCAGCGGTGAGGATCAGGCTGGCACCAAGATACGCAGAGAACAGCGCTCGGCGTGGGATCGGGCTGGCGAGGAGCACCTCGATGCCGCCGCCGCTCACGTCGTCGGCGACAACCCCGGGAAGCGTCAGTGTCGCGACCATCGCGACGAGGGTGCCCAGGATCGCGGGAGCCATGAGCAGCATGTACGACGTCATCGTCTGCAGCTCGCCATCGGTGTCGCGTATGGACACCAGATCTGCAGCCTGCGAGGGGATGATGTCCTGGAGGTTCTGTACTCCGTTCACGCCTCCGGTAGCAGCGAAGGCGAGCACTCCAAACGCTCCTCCGACGATCAGGGCAAGCCACAGGGCGGTCGTCCGCTGTTGGAGCCAGGCTCGCTTCGCGAATGCGGCGATCCTTCTGCGCGGCGAGGTCGGGGGTGTGGTCATTTGCCGACCTCCAGCACGTCGAGGATTGTTGTTTCGGTGACCGCGGAACCGTCCGCGCCGAGCGCGACGAGTTCCTTGCCCGTGACCGCGAGATGGGTGGTTGCGAGCTCAAGCGCTTCGGGCACGGAGTGGGTGGAGTAGAGCACAGTGCGTGTCTCACCCCAGGAGCGCAACAGGTTTCGTGTCTGCGCCGCGTACACCGGATCGAGACCACTCAAGGGCTCGTCGAGCACGACGAACTGCGGGTCGGTCATCGCGAGCCTGGCAAGATCCACACGCTGCCGCTGGCCACGACTCAACGACTTCACACGTTTCGTCAGCAGCGAGGGCAAATCGAATCGTTCGATCAGGTCGTCGAGCCCGATCAGGCTGACCTCGGGATAGGTGCTCGCGATGTCGTGCCAGAACCTGAGGTTCTGGTCCACGGTCAGCGCGGTGGCGAGTGCGGACTCGTGTCCGAGATAGCCGACCTGGGAACGAACAGCCGCGCCGTCCTCCACGTCAGCTCCGAGCACGGTGCAGCGTCCTGCGAGTGCCGGAATGATTCCGCACAGCGTGCGCATGAGCGTGGTCTTTCCCGAACCGTTGCGGCCCAGGAGGGCGGTTACGCCGGGGTGCAGATCGAAGTCGACCGGCCCCAGGACCTCGGTGTCGCCGTACCCGACAACCAGGCCCGAGGCGCGCGCCGCGGCGCTCACTGCTCTTCCTTCATTTCGGGCTGTGCGCGCGGCACCAGCACGGTGGTGAGCTTGCGCCTGCGGCGGCCTTCCCCAGGCTCATTCGCGAGCAACGTGTTCAGCGCTTCCATCATCGTGTGGAAGAACTCATCGACTTCCGCGGTCGTCGCCCAGAAATCGGCCTGTGCGAAACTCACTCGATCGGCAAACAGATCGGGCTCACCTGAGTGCAGGTAACTGCCGAAGTCGCGGATCAGACCCGAGATGAACACGGTGAACGCTGTCAGAAGTTCCTCCGGGCTGAGCGAACTCAGCTCCTCCGGAGTCGGATTCGCGAAACCGGGGCGACTCGGTAGGTCTTCTCGCTCGCCCCGCGAATCTGCTGCTCGTCGGTCACCTCGATCAGGTCATGCTTCACCAGGCTCGCTACATGACGGTAGAGAGTGGCGATCGGCACGTCGGATAGCCGCTCGTGAAGCTGGTTCGTCGTCAGTTCCTCCTCGCTGAGGAGGGCCTGCACAATGCGCAGCCGAACAGGGTGCAGAAGCACCGATGAAGTAGCCATATTCGAATGCTATCAATATCAAGAATGATAACAAATTCCGTGAGAGGCATCGAAGCGGTCATCGCCGAACCGGATGACCAGAAGCGCCACCGCCTTCGGCGAGACAGTCGCTGAGGGAGCCCCGCCCGGTTCGACGCCGAGAAATCCAAGGGCCGCAACGTCGTCTAACGGTCCTTCGCCGCCATCAAGCAGTGGCGCACCCTGGCCACCCGCGACGACAACCTTGCCCGCACCTACGGCGCAGGCGTCGTGTTCTCAGCGGCCTGTTCCTGGCTGCGGACCCTCACCAAATGGCTAGGACGGCCACGGCCACAATGACGATCAGATCAGCGGTAACGGTCAGCCCCCGGGGACATCGGAGGTACCCGACTTTCATCAGCACACACACAACCGCCGCGACACCGTCGGGGCTGGGGCGTACGGGTCCTGTTCGGGAATTGTTGATGGTGGGTGTTTGCAAACGGTTGCTACACGGTGGGAGACCGACTTTGGCTAAGGCTGGTGGAGCTCCCGGTGTGGGTGGTGCAGTCGTTCGGCGCCGTCGAGCAGGAGGTCAAAGGCGAATTCGAATTCGAACTGTTCATTGCAGCCCTGGTCACCGCCGGCGGAGTTGTGGTGGGTTGCGGCGACGGCGATCTGGACGATGTGGGGGTATCGCTGCCGTGAACTCAGCTGCCGACGCTGGCTGCATCTGGGGATTGGCGGGTGGGTTGGGCGCGCTGTGCGATTCGTCGAACGTTTCGGGGCTGAACCCCAGATGCGGTTTCCCAAGGCGCGCATGACGTGGTGGGTCAGGTCGGCGGAGAACCCACCGGCGATGCACGTGCCGGCGACCGAGTCCATGTAGGCGAGCACCGCAGGCGTGCGTCGGGTGCGGGACTCGATCGCCTGCCGTGCCCAGGGATGGCGGAGCACCGCTCGGCGCGCCGACAGTACGTGCTGTCGCACGCTGTCTTTCCGGCCCAGCGCTGGGTCGGTCGGGTGAATTCCCGATGACGACGTCGACCATGCTGTCGACCAACTCGTCCTTGTCCGCCACGTGTTTGTACAGGGCCATCGCAACGACCCTGAGTCGCTGCGCCAACCGGCGCATGCTCACTCCTGCGATGCCGACCTCGTCGGCCAATTCGACGGCGGCGTGTCGCACCATCTCGCGACTCAGTGGCGCCCGTCGACGGGTCTGCGCCTGGGCCGACATCAGTTTGCTCCTCGGCTTGTGACCCACCCTGTCCGGCCAGGTGGCGGGCGTGCGTGGGCGGGTGACCGTTGACAGGTGTACGGGGTACACCTATCGTTCCTTCATTCGTGGTGTACGACGTACACCTTCGTCCCTGAGGAGTCATCCGATGAGCATCGCCGCGCCCTCGCCAATCCCGCCCCACCGGCAACCGGCACCAGGAAGGCGGACCGCCTTCATCGCCGGAGCCCTGTATCTGGTCACCTTCCTCACCTCCGTGCCGACCCTCGCCCTGTACCGGCCGGTGCTGGAAGACGCGGACTTCGTGCTCGGCGCCGGCAGCACCACCGGCGTGCTTGCCGGCGCGTGCCTCGAGGTGGTCTTGGCCCTGGCCTGTGTCGGCACGGCCGTGGTGTTGTTCCCGGTCGCGAGGCGACACAGTGAGGCTGCGGCCCTCGGGTTCGTCGCCTCTCGGCTGATCGAGGGTGGGCTCATCCTGGTCGGTGTGGCCAGCCTGCTGTCGATCGTCACCTTGCGGCAGGACGCCGCGCTGGCCGACCCCGCAGCGCTGAGGACGGCGGGGCAGACGCTGGTCGCGGTCCACGACCGGTCGTTCCTGCTCGGGCAAAGCCTCATGCCGGCTATCAGCGCGCTATGCCTCGGATCGGTGATGTACCGCTCTGGGCTCGTGCCGCGAGTAATCCCCCTGTTGGGGCTCGTCGGTGCTCCGCTGCTGCTGGCCTCCGACGCAGCGATCCTGTGGGGCAGTTACGGTCCCGTCTCGCCGCTTGCAGTTCTGGCAGCACTCCCGATCGCCCTGTGGGAGTTGGCGCTCGCGGTGTGGCTGGTCGCCCGGGGGTTCCTGCCTGTTCCCGTCGTGGTGCAGTCGCAGGTCCTCGAGCGTGATGCGTCGGCCCCGAGCTTCGATTCGGTGTGATGCGGGTGGGAACCGGCCTGTCTGCAGCAGGCCGGTCCCCCCTGGTGAGTCTGGCTGATCGCTTCAGCCTCGCGTTGTCGGCCCCCCGCGTCCTGGTTGGGTGTGTGGGGGCTGTTTTGGTGTCGTGGCCAGGGAGGATGCCGCATCGGGTGTCGTGGGATGCTGGCGGTGTGCGGGTGGATGAGAAGTGGGTGTTTGGGAGTGCCGCTGCGCCTGTGGTTTTCGCCGGGGTTGTTGTGGTGGTGGGTGTTGTCGCGAGTGTTGCCGACGTGTCGTCGGTGCCGGGGGAGATGATCGCGCACTGGTTGCTGTTCGGGGTGCTCGGTGTGGTGTGGTTCCTCCCCGGATCGTTGTGTCGGTGATTGGTGGGGGCTGCTGATTCGTTCTCCTCGGGTGGGGCGACCGGCGGCGTTGTTCGGTCTGGGTTTGTTGTTCGCGGCGAGCGTGTTGTTCGTGGTCAGTGGGTTTGTCGACGCGTTCAGTGCTCCGCCGCCGAGTGATGCACCGCAGTTTGTGTCTCAGTTGTCGGTGCCCGAGGCGTTCGTTTTCGCTGTTCCGTTCGTTGTGATGGCGCTTGGTAACGCGAACGCTGGGCGTCTGGTTGTGACGACGAGACGCCGTACCTCGCCAACGTCTGGGTGAAGTCGTTCCTCGTGAGCTCGGCCCCTGCGCGCTGGGGTTCCTCTGTCACTGTGGTTGATCGTTGCGCGTTAGGCATCGAGGCCTCTGCACCGTTTACTGACGCGGCTACGTCATGACTCTTCTCAGGAGTGGTAGGCGCGTATTGCCATGTCGCATGCGATGACTGAGCAGACAGCGGTTCCGAGAAGCCCGAGGATGAGGAGGAAGCCCCCGACAACAATGCCCACCACGATCATGAGGAGCGCCGAGACCGCGTAGGAAGCGATCGTCGGCCAGGGGCTGGTTCGCATGCGCGGAGCGTATCTGGAGTTTGTGCGGTTCGGTTCAGCCTCTGGACCCGTTTCGGGTGTGGGGCTTTTTCGCGGGTTGGGCTGGGGCTATTGGCGGGTGATGGTGATGTGGCATTGGTTGTCGGTCAGGGTGATTCCGTAGGTGAGTGTGATGTCGTGGGTGGACGGCGTTCTGAAGGGACTGCCCCCACTTCGGTTGACTCGTTGACCTGCCCCAAGATTCGTTACCCCCGGCAGTGTGAAGATCAGGCGGGGATGGACGGGTTCTCGAAGCATAGTTCGTACTCGATCGGCGACACATAATCGAGCTGCGAGTGCCGCCGTTGTCGGTTGTAGAAGATCTCGATGTAGTCGAAGATCGCGTTCGCCAGATCGAGCCGGGTGCGCCACTTCTTCCGGCTGAAGGAGTTCGATCTGCATCGACGACCAGAACGACTCCATCATCGCGTTGTCGTATCCATCGCCGATGGTGCCGAACGAGGGCATCAGACCCGCGGAACGGATCTTGTTCGTGAAAGCCCACGACGTGAACTGCACCCCGTGGTCGGCGTGGACGATCCCGCCGGGGGAGGTGCGCGGTTGTTGATGGCCATGTCGAGCGCACCCCGACCAGGGTGGAATCCTGGCAGTTGTCGATCGACCAGCCGACGATCTTGCGGGAGAAGGTGTCCATCACCGCGCAGCAGTACACTTTGCCCTCGCGGGTGGGATGCTCGGTAATATCGGTGACCCACAACTCATTCGGCGACAGTCGGTGGATCTTCCGATGCACGAGATCATCAGCGGTCGCGACGCCCTTCAAGCGCTTGACCTTGGCCGGACCGGGTAGGCCGGCGATGCCGGCGAGCCTCATCAGCTCGGCGACCAGATTCTCGCTGACCACGATGCCCATGCCACGAGTCAGTTCGGCGTGCACGCGCCGGATCCGTAGGTCTGCCGTGAGGCGTCGTGTACCTCCCTGATCAAGCCGGTGAGCCACTGGCGGCGCATCCGCGTCGGTGACATCGGGCGGGTCTTGTACATGTAGTAACCGGGGCTGCTGACCCCGAGCAGACGGCAACAAACCTTGACTGGGTGTCCGGCGTCGACGAGCGAATCGATGACCGGGTGAACCCTTTTGGGGTGGGGCGGTCCTCCCCGAGGAGCTTCGCGGCTTTGCGGAGAATCTCGACCTCGGCTTCGAGTTGACGAATCCGTTTGTTGGCTTTCGCCAGCTCTGCGCTCTCGTGGGTTGCGATCCCGGGGCGCTCGCCGCGGTCGATCTGGTCTTGGCGGACCCAGTTGTGCAACGCGGCGGCGCTGATGCCGAGTTCCGTGGCAGCGGTGGTGATCGGTTTGCCGGCGCGGACGAGTGCGACAGCGCGGAATCGGAACTCCGGCGGATACGGTCGCGGCATGGATCGAAGCCTCTCAGCAGGGCTCGATCTTCACACCGAAATGGGTAAGAAATCTTGGGGCAGGTCAGTTAACAGGACCAACGGCAGATGGATCGCGCAAGTGTGCATCCCCGCTGCCTCGGCGAACGGTCGCAGCAGCGTGGACCTGTGGCTGTGGGCCGACGCATCGTGTGTGATGCCGACCGACGAAACAAACTGAGCTGCACTACTGCCTGGCTACTCATATGGTGTCGGCATGTCGTCGACGGTCCACGAGATCACTGCGCGCAATGCGCGCTTCCAGCAATGGCATGCGATGTTGACGAACCGCAACAAGCGGCAGCGGCTGCGCGCGTTCGTCGTACAGGGGGTACGGCCTATCACGATTGCACTCGACCAAGGATGGGCTGTCGAGGCCGTCCTCTTCGACGCTGATCGCCGACTATCCGAGTGGGCGCAGAACGTACTGGCGCTGGCAGGAGGCGAGCGTTTCGCCCTCTCCCGCGAGCTGATCGCGGAACTCGGCGAGAAGGCGGACGCTTCCCCGAGCTTCTCGCAGTAGTGTCGCTTCCCGGTGATGACCTGGGACGCATTCCCGTCACGCAGGACTTCCTCGGCGTTGCCTTCGATCGGCCCACCAGTCCCGGAAACCTCGGCTCCGTCATCCGCTCCGCCGACTCGTTCGGCGCGGCGGGCGTCATCGTGACCGGGCACGCGGCGGATCCGTACGACAGCGCCGCCGTGCGGGCGAGCACAGGATCGCTGTTCGCCGTGCCGACCGTGCGAGCGCCGTCCCCACGTGACGTCGCGGCGTGGGTTGAGTCCCATCGCGCCGCAGGCGTTCCCATCCAGATCGTCGGAACTGACGAGAACGGCGACGCCGATGTATACGACGTCGACCTGACGTTGCCGACCCTGCTCGTCGTCGGGAACGAGACGACCGGCCTGAGCGCGGCGTGGCGCGACGGCGTCGACCGGTTGGTGCGCATTCCAATGACGGGCTCGGCCAGCTCCCTCAACGCCGCCAACGCGGCGTCCGTTGTCCTTTACGAGGCCATGCGACAGCGTCTTCGCCAGCCAGTGGGGTAGTTCCCGCGCGGACCATGCAGCGCGTGCCGTAACAGGTGAGGGCGTTCCGACGTGTCTGCGGATTCGACTCCGCCCAGTGGCGGGCCGCTGCAATAACACGGAACCTGCGCGAGATCGTTCTCTGTGCAGCTGATTTCGCGGGTGCGGCACACCTTCCGCACGTGACTCGAGGTGGCCGCTGGCGGCCGATGTGTCGCGAGCATCACGTTGGAAGGCGCAACGGCCCGCCCCGGGGGCGGGGCGGGCCGTCGGCGCGGACAGGGTCCGATCTGTCAGCTGCCGAACATCGCGCCGAGGTCCACACTGCCGGCGGCCGGCGGGGCGGTGTTCGGGACGGCGACGACCGTGGATGCCTGCAGGACGGTGAACGTCGGCGTCGGGAACGGCTTCAAGTAGTCCTCGATGCCGGGGTAGTCCGAGACCCACATCGCGGGGTCGCTGCCATCGCGTCCACACGAGGCGAGGGTGACGTAGGTGCCATCGGGGATCCCGGCGACGGCCTGCGAGGTGACGCCCGGCTGAATCTCGCCGTGGTCGTACAGCGTTTGGCCGGGACCGATGACGTCCGCGACCGGCGGCAGCACGCCGCCCGGCGCGGGCGCGAGCGCCGTCAGGCACGTCAGGGTCGTACCGGTGTTGTTCGTGATCCTGCCTGAAGAGCGACCGAATCGGCTGTAAGCGGGACCACCGAGTAGGCACCGGTGGGACGGTCAGGAGTCCGCCCCGCCGGTGGGTGATCGTGCGAGCCCAGTGGGTTCGCGGCGCTCGTTGCTCGGCTCGGTGTCGGTGAGTGTCGCCGCCGCTTCGGTCGTCGTGCCCGTGCTCATATCCGACAGGTGCACGCCTCGCCCCGCGCCGGTAGACGAGCGCGTCTCCGTCGAGGCTGCCGTGTGCGCAAGACTTGGATGCATGGACCGAAGCAAGCCGCCGACGCCCGAGAGTGACATTTCTGCCTGCGAGGCCGCGATTGGGTTCGAGCTGCCCGCTTGGTTGGGGGAGCGGCTAGGGCGTGTCTCCTAAATCCGGGCGGTCGGATCGGCGACACTGTCCCGTGTGTCGCGCACCGAATACCTGACTGATGAGCAGTGGGCGTTGATCGAGCCGTTGCTTCCTACGTCCGACGGATGTCGGGCCGCCCGTTCCGGGACAACCGTCGGGTCGTGGAGGGCATCGTCTACCGCTACCGAGCCGGGATCGCCTGGCGGGATGTACCCACGGATTTCGGTCCGTGGCAGACGATCTGGAAACGGCACCGCCGCTACGCCGGGGACGGCACCTGGGACAAGATCCTCGCTTCCCTGCTGGCGCATGCGGATGCAAACGGGTTGGTCGACTGGACCGTGTCGGTGGACTCGACGATCTGCCGAGCCCACCAGCACGGCACCAACCTCACCCGCGACACAGGGGGATCTGTCGAATTACACGAACCTCCTGAACGAGCCGGCTGACCACGCCCTCGGCCGCTCCCGTGGCGGGCTCGGCACGAAGATCCACCAGCTCGCCGACGGACACGGCCGTCCCCTCGTCCTGCTGATCGGGCCAGGTCAGGCCGGTGACTCGCCGATGTTCCCGATCCTGATGGGTGCGTTGTCGGTGCCCCGGTTCGGCCGTGGAAGACCCGAACCCGCCCGGACGCGGTGCTCGGCGACAAGGCCTACTCGTCGAAAGCGATTCGCACCCACCTCCGGTCGAGAGGCATCGAAGCGATCATCGCCGAACCGGACGACCAGAAGCGTCACCGCCTCCGGCGGGGCGGCCGCGGAGGCCGTCCGGTCGGGTTCGACACCGAGAAATACAAGGGCCGCAACGTCGTCGAACGATCCTTCGCCACCCTCAAGCAGTGGCGCGGGCTCGCCACCCGCTACGACAAACTCGCACTCACCTATCGGGCCGGCGTGGTCCTCTCAGCGGTTTGTATCTGGCTGAGGTCCCTCACGAAATAGGAGACACGCTCTAGGGGTCGAGAACGGGTGGACGGTGGACGACAAGGCCGGGTTGACTCGTGAGGAGTGGCGGTTCCTGCCGGTGCTGGATCGCAGCAACCGTAAGTCCCGCACCAGGACGGCGGAGGACATTGCGTGGCACACCCGGCGGCTGCGGGCTACGGCGGACGTGCCGCCGGGATCGGTCGTCGTGGCCCGCGCGTGGAGCGAGAGCACCCGGTTGCTCCTGTTGCCCGGCACTTCGGACCCGACCCGGTCGGGCCGATGCTGTGGCGGCAGAACGGCGTAGCGGAGCCGATGGACACCCCGATCGACGCGGGGACGCTGGGACGGTTGCCCGAGCCGAAGCCGGGGTCGCGTTTGCGGGCTCGGGAGGATTTGCCGTCGTTCACCTACCATCCCGATCCGGTTGCTACGGGCGCGATCACCGAGAACCCGGCGGTGGTGTGTCCGTGCTGCGGGCTTCGGACCGGGTGGAGTACGAGGCGATGCCCTACGGCAGAGGTGACCAGCCGCAACACTTGTGCCCATGGTGCATCGCTGACGGCAGCGCCCACGCCCGGTTCGGGTCGGAGTTCGTCTCCGACATCATCGGTGAGGTCCCGCCCGTAGTCGTGGAGGAGCTGAACTGCCGCACACCCGGTTTCGTGAGTTGGCAGGGCGAGCGGTGGATGGTGTGCTGCGGCGATGCGGCCGTATTCCTCGGCAGCGCGGGCTGGGACCGGCTCCAGCACCTGCCCGATGCCCTGGCCTGTTTCACAGCCCAGGGCTGGCCCGAAGAACGGCTGTGGCCGAAGATCGACAAGGACTGCGAACTGTCCGCCTACCTGTTCCAGTGCCGTCACTGCGGACGCCACCTCGCCTACACCGACGCATCCTGAGGCGAACTGAAGCAACCGCAACGAGGAGCGCTACGGGCGGCGGCCCTGTGCGGAGGGCAGCGGCGCAACCGACCGGGATCCGTGGCTGCGCACCGGAGGAAGCCGGGTGCACAGCCACGGGGAATCGCCACTGCCCGTCCATGATCCACCGCGCTGGGGCCAGGGAACCGGCGGTCCGGGTGTGCGTCGCCCCGACCGGCGGCGACGTCCCAGTAGGTGGTGTCGTCGGTGGCCGGCAGCAGGTCAGCCGGGGTCATCATCGTGGTCATCGGTGGTTCCTCCTTTCAAGGCGATTCACGGTGTGGGGGCCAGGTCGCGCCAGATCGCGCGCTGGCGCTCGAGGTAAGCGAGGAGACGCGCCAGCATACGAACCAATGTGGTCTCGAGGCGCCATCAACTTGGGAATCGCGGACACGGGGCGGGCCTATCACAGCGGCCCTCTGCGGCCTCCAGATTCGGCTCGCAACAGTAGGGAATGGTGGAGGTACAGACAGCCGACAGCATTCAGGACCGGTGCAGCTGCCCAGTACCAGAGCGCCTGAGAGCGCCCCGGCCAAGAGATTCGACCGGGGCGGTTCAGCGTGGAGGGGCCGCTAGCGCACGAGCGCGATGCCGACGCCGGGGCCGCCGTCAGGGAGTCGGACGAGTGGGCTGTTCCACCACGTTTGCGGCGTCGCGTCGTAGATGAGTCTTTGGTAGGGCTGCGGGGTTGCGGGTGGGCGCACGTTGACCACGATCGGTTCCTCGTCCTGGTGGACGACGGCGAAGCGGTCTGGCGCGGTGGCACCGATGCCGACGAACTTCGTTGTCGGCGAGTTCAGGGCGTCGATCTCGTAGACGCGCCGGTACTCGGTCGCGAATATCGTGCCCATCTTCGTTGCGTTGACGACCACGTCGCGAATGGCCTCGTAGATCGGGAATCCCGCGTTGCGGGCAGCGATCAGTGTCTGAGTGCTAATTCCTTGCGGGGCGACGCTGTCGCCGGAGGCCAGACTGGACGCTGCGGCGGTGATCGGCGCCAACGGATCTGCGTTCGGGGTGGCTGCTGCCGGTGTGGTCCCGCCCAGGACTGCTGCTGCGGTAATGGCTGCCGCAGTGAGCAAATGCTTCGATCTACGTGCATTCATGACGATCTCCCCCTGTTCGTTGTGGCATTGCGTGACCGCAGAGACGTCTAGCGCCCCTCCCCGCCCTTCCCTGTGATGTCTCGTCGAGTCGTCTGACTTCGTTACTGACCCGTGCGCACCGTTCCGCAGAATTGGTGAACGGGTATGGCAGGCGTTGGTGAAGTGTGTCGCTCAGGAGAGATCGATGACTCCCTGAAGGATCGATCTCCAGGCACCGTTGACGACGTCATGAGGAAACCCGAGCAACTCGCCGATGCCGTGGAATGCCAGGTCGAAGGGCGCCGATGCGACCACCGCGCTCGCGGTGACGAGGAGGTCGTTCACGGCGACCCCGTCGAAGACCATTCCGAGAGAACCCATCGAATCCCCGTCCCTTCCATTCGAATTCGAGGACACCGGATGGTGTCGTACTGTCTATCGGGTGTGCGTTACGACATCGTTTCAGCGATGGTGGACACCGTGGTCGGCATCGACGTGCCTCCCGGCGGAGTGTGCCTTCGCGGCGCACGATCCCGCGGCATTCGGAGTGCGATGACAGCCGCACCGGCCAGAATTGCTGTGTAGGCCAGGACGTAGAGGTTCACGAGCACGTCCCACGGGATCCACGTGGGCGGGAACAAGTACAGGCCGACGACGACCGTGCCATCGGGGAACTGGTGCGACCACGAACCTGTCAGACCGAAGAGCGCGAGTACTCCCAGCCACCACCACGCGTTAGTCAGCGCCCGGTGTACGAGGTAGACGGCCAGCGGCACGAACCACACCCAGTGGTGGCTCCACGAGAACGGCGACACGACAGCAGCACTGAGCCCGGCGACGGTGACGGCGAGCAGGCTCTCGCCGCCGTGATGGAGTCGGACCACCACCCACATGCTCACCGCGATCACTGCGACAGCGAGCAGCGGCCACAACCACCCAGGAGTCGGTTCGCCGATGATCCGGGTGAGCGCCCCGCGCAGTGACTGGTTCGCAGCATGCCCCTCATCGGCGATCCGGGTGGAATCGAAGAACGTCTCCGTCCAGCACTGCCACGAATCTCTCGGCAGCACAGCCCAGCTGACGCCTACCGTCGCAGCGATGGTGACGGTCGCGACCGCGGCGGCGCGCCATTGCCGCAGAGCCAGGTAGTAGAGCACGAAGTACGTCGGCGTCAGTTTGATTCCCGCCGCGATCCCGACGCCGATGCCCTTGAGCCTGCTGTGCCCGTCCCGGGAGGCATCCCACAGCACCAGCGCCATCAGCACCAGGTTGATCTGCCCATAGAACAGCGTCGTGCGGACCGGTTCGAGAAACACGAAACTACAGGCCAGCAGCGCCGACACGGCAACGACGCGGCTAGTAGAGCGGTAACCGAGCATCCGCCAGCACAGCGCGACGATCGCCGCCAGGAGAACGATGTTGACGCCCATCCAGACGTACTTGTCGATCTCACCCGGCAGCAGCCCGAATGGGGTGAACATCAGCGTCGAGAACGGCGTGTAGGTGTACAGCAGACCGTGAATCACCGGTTCGGTGTAGAGCGGCAGCCCAGCCATCACATGCCGGGCCCCGTCGCGGTAGACATCCAGATCAGCTCCACCCCTGAACAGCCCGATCATGGGCGCCCAGGGGTCGACCGTGGTGAACAGCAGTACTGTCGCCGCAGTGGTGATCACTGCGATGACAGCAAGCGTCGGCCATATTGCGGGGAATAGTCTGCTCTGTGTCTCGGTGACATCGGAATCTGATGCCCGTAGATCGTTGGTGTCGCCACGCATGATGAACAGTCCCTCCCCGGACCCCGCCCCAGCCCCTCTGCAAAGACGATGCCGAACCAAAGTAACCTTCCGGGCGGTATGAAAGTTGACCGGGTCTCGTGCAAGGGGCTCATGCGGTAAGGGCTGTGCGCGGTACCGTCACAGCAGTGGAATGGTCGTCGACCACGGGGGATGAAATGTCATTGAGTACGAAGATTGCAGGTGGGGTGGCCGCGGGTGCTGTGATCGGGGGAGGGGGCTGCCGTCGACCGACGGCTATCTCCGAACTCGCGTCCACGGGTACCGGTTGCGGTTCGATGCCGCGGTCGTGATCTAGGGCGTGACTGCGGCCGAGAGCTTCCCGGGGCTCGCGGGAATATCGGTCGATGCTGGCAACGGCCACGTCAGCGACCACCAGACAAGCGTGCCTTCGCGCTTCCTGCCGGCAGGCCGACGCCCGGCCCCAGCGCAGGAAGTATCGGCATCCTGTTCGACAGCTGATCCCGTGCGAGCGCGAGGGCCCGGACCAGCGGTTGACCGCTGGCTAGCGTCGAACGACATTCGATCCCCACATCGGCCGGATGTTCCAGGGGCGCTGAATCTTCACTCGTCGTACGAAAGGTGCTCTGCCGCTGATGCAATTCTCGGAACGAATTGTCGGTCACATTCCGGATCGTTGGCTCGCGCGACTACTCGAGCGCGCCGAGATGGTCAAGTTCCTGGTTGTCGGGGCCATCACGTTCGTGGCGACCGTGGTTGTGTTCTTCGGGTTGAAGTGGACGGTGCTCGCCGACAAGTCCGTCACAGCCAACGTGCTTGCGGTCCTTGTCGCCACGATCTTGTCGTACGTCCTGAACCGAGAATGGTCCTTCGCCGAGCGCGCACGCCGCCCGCGGCATCACGAAGCAGCCCTGTACTTCTCCGTGGCCGCCATCGGGGTCGCGATCAACCAGATCCCGCTGGGAGTCGCGAGATACGTGTTCGACCTGAGAGTGCCCCACGTGTCGCTCGTCGTCGATAACGTCTCCGACTTCGTGAGCGGGTCCATCATCGGAACACTCATGGCGACAGCCTTCCGGTGGTGGGCAATGCGGCGCTTCGTCTTTCCCGACCAGACCCACACCCCACAAGCCCTGGACGAGGAAGTCGTAGAAGCCCCGGAACGCATCGGTGGGGGCGGCGAAACGGAGGTGACGGTGGACTAGCCACGGTGTCCAGCGGTCAATCACAGCCGCTGAGAGCGCGTCCCAATGGGGGCAAGGGTCGGTAACAATCGACTACCTCACAACGACATTGGCGATGCGCAAGTCGCTCGTGCGGTTAGCGTCACGCACATCAGGGGTGGTCCATTCGGCCGAGGGTGGATCACCTCTGATGTCCCTAACAGTTCCACGAATTGCCGAGCCAGCAGGGCACGTTCTCCAAGGCCCACTGCCGCTGCTCGTCATTGAAGAACGGCGGGTACATCAGCCAGATAAACCACGGCCAATCCACGGCGATCAGCCTCTTCCGAGAAAGAGATTCAGGAAGTCCACCAGGGCGATCACCACGGGACAAGCGGACCCCACCACGCGAGGTCGAACGGGTACGCGATCATCACTGGATCTCCTTCCGTCTCAGTTGCGGCAGCCGCCCAGGCAGCACGGGGGCGTTCTGCGGCGCTGCGCGGATCGTCGCCTCGAGTTGCGGCCCGACCCACATCTCCAGATCGCTTCCAACTAAACGGGCCAGTCGTACGGACAGGTCGCGAGTCCCCATAGCTGACATGGCGTGATGGCGCGTAGCCCTTCGCGACATGCCGGGGGCCAATCCATCGTCCACCACCACAACTGCAGGTTGAGCACGTTCGTCACCTCCGATACCTACTGGCAATCATCGCCAACCCACAGCGGCAAGTACGGCCATATTCGACGACGCGTATTTGTCGGCGTCGATGCCCTCGTCGGGCGCGCTGAGGGTGATCGTCCCGATGGCGCTCATAACGGCGTCCCGGGTGCCTTCCGTCCGCCATCGTGAGCCCGTGAACGACCGGTCGGACAAGGGTTCGTCGAAACCCACGAATCCCTAATCGGCGTGTTGACCTTCCCAACGCCGTCGTCGGCCACTACAAATCTCGAATCTCCGCGGTCGTCGCGTCGGCGTCTCGTACTTGGACGGCGTGGGCGACCTGGGACTCGGTGACTACCTGCGGGCGGCCGGTGCGCTGGCCTTTCGTGATGGCGACCTGGTCGGCGTGCTCGAGGGTGTAGGTGCCTTCACCTGCGCGAACAGCGCGAGCAACACGACGGCGAGAAGTAGAGTGAACAGACCCGGCCCCGACTGTTCTTGGAGGTCGCAATGATCGATATCCTGCGCCGATCGATCGCCTGCGCGGCCATCGTGGCCGGTTCGGTTCTGGCGCCGGCGGCCGTCGCCTCCGCCGCGGTCACCGTTCCGTTCCAGATCGACCCGGCGCCGTTCGGAAACCCCAACGGCAGCTTCGACGTTCCCCCGGTCCGATGCGTGGCCGTGGTCGGTGAACAGTCCGGGACGGTGATGATCGCGGGTGGGAAGGAAGGCCGGTGGGGGTGCCTACTACCGGGCAACGTGCACTGGCTGAACCTGTCGACCGGAGCCTCCGGCTCCGCCCCGATGTCGACCGGAATGTACGGATACCCGGCGGCGATCCTGCCGACCGGGACCGGGCGGGTTGTCGTCGCCGTCGTAGTCGCTGGCAGCACGGTCATCACACCGGGCGTTGCAACGATCTACGTTCCGTAGTCGATGGCCCCGCAGTCTAGGAGGGCGCCGTGGAAGCGGGGGTGTGGCAGTTCTGAAGAGTTGTCCCGCACCAAAGTGCGGCCACGGTTGCATCCAGTCGAACAATGCCCACTCCGTCACGAACTGTGTATCGCCCACACATCTCGCGGCTACGTTTGGGTGCATCGGCGCAGGACGGGCCGCAGATGCTTACGATCCGGCCTGACGACCTGCTCTCAAAACTCGTGAGTCTCGGGACATGCCAGGGCGATTCGATGGCGATGGCGTTAGCGATTCGTTCCAAACCGGTGAAGTGTTCGTACAACACAGGCTGGCTGTATCCGATCTGTGAGGACAGTCGGCGCATGGTCACCGCGTTCCGGCCTTCGGCCTCAGCCAACCGCGGGCCGCTGTGAGGATCACGCCAGCACTGCCATTGACAGGCGTGAAACGCGGGTTAGCGTTGCTAGCAGTGGCGACTGACGGGAGCTACGGACATGGGCGTGGACCTCATGACTCGTGCCGCCGTGCTGATCGCCGTGCTGGGCACCGCGGTGGTCTACGGCACCGACGTGTTCTGCGCGATCGTGCTGCGACCGGCCTTGGCGTCGGTCGACGACCGTGTCCTGGTCGCAGTGACCGGAAACGTGCATCGATACGGAGATCGGCGGATGCCTGTGCCCGGGGTGCTCGGGGTCGTCGCTACCGCGGTGAGCGCGGTGCTGGCCACGGTGGCCGCGCACTGGGCACAGGCGATCGCGGCGGGCGTCGCCTTGGTCCTGCTGTTGGTCTGGATTGTGCTCTACACGCAGGTGAGCGCGCCGATCAATCGACAATTGACTGCGGCCGCCGACGCCGGGAAGGCGCTGCCGAATGCGCGCGTGCTGCAGGCAAAGTGGGGCAGCATCATCGGCGCTCGCGCGTGGCTTCAAGGTCTGGCACTGGCTTCCCTGTGCGTGGTGCTGATGATCTGACACGCCGTGCCCGCAGATCCGCACCAGCCGACGTCAATTGAAGGGGCCCGACTTCGATGTTTCAGCTCAGGATCTACACGCTGCGATCGACTGAAGCTCTGCAGCAGTACGCGACGGTTCACTGGGCCCGCCACTTGGCGACCTTCACGACGTTCGGGGTCACCACCCACGGCGTGTGGACAGAGCGAAGCGGCGGCGCGAATCGACTCGTCGCGCTGATCCGCTATCCACCGGGTGCCGACCCGGAACAAGTGACGCGACAGGTCATGGCCAGCCCGGAATTCGCCTCCGACATGGCTGGATTCGACACCGACGAGATCGTCGACGTTCAGTCGATACTGCTCGACCCGGCGTCATTCTCGCCGATTCACTGACGAAACCCAAGGGGTGTTCGACGTGACCGTCACCACCACGATCGGCTACACGCTGGCCGGACTCATCGCCGCGGGCATCATCTTCATCGGCGCACGCTTCCTCGTCGCGCCACGCGTCGCCGCTGCCGCCTACGGTGTGCTACCGGATCTGGACCAGCCGTCCGTTGGCGCCTACTTGAGTGTCAAGGGCGTGCGCGACATTGCATCGGGACTGTTCATCATCATCCTGATGGTCGCGGGCGCGACGCACCTCGTCGGCTGGGTAATGTTGGCCGCCACGATCATTCCGCTCGCCGACGCGACCATTGTGCTCCGCAGCGGCGGCTCTAAGTCCATCGCCTGGGGAGTCCATGGCGTCACCGCAGCCGTCATGCTCATCACCTCTGCGCTCCTGCTCATGTCCTGAGACGGAGGAAACATGCCCGCGGCATTCACCGACGTCACCAGCCCCTCCTCGCTGGACAGAACGAAATGACTGAGATGAGAACCGATCTATCGTCCCCGGCGGGGAGCGCCGCATACCGGGCTGCGACCAACCCGCACAACGCCACCGTGGTGCAACGTCCGGCGATCGTGGCTCACCCGAGCAGAGCCGAGGAGGTCGCCCAAGCCGTTCAGTGGGCCGCCGCGCGCAACCTGGGGGTCGCGGTACAGGCCAGTGGGCACGGCGCGGGTGCGCCGATCGATCCGATCGGGTGCTGGTAAACACCTCCGGATTGAACGCGGTACACATCGACGCGCAGGCACGCGTCGCCCACATCGGTGCGGGCGCGACATGGTCGGCGGTCAACGCGGTCGCCGAACGCGATGGTCTGCTCGGACTGTCCGGGTCCTCGGCGACGGTGGCCGTCGCCGGCTACACATTCGGGGGCGGAGTCGGATTCTTGACCCGCCCGTACGGGTTGGCCAGCTCGGCGCCGCCAGCCGCCGACTACGTCGACGGCGACGGGCAGATACGACGGGCGGCAGAGGACGCCGCCGACGCCGTCGACCGCGAGGCGCTGTGGGCGTTCCGGGAGGGGGCGGGGTCGGCTTGGCCACCGCTCTGACCGTTGAGCTCGTAGCGCCCCAAGACTTGTGGGCCGGTTATCGACTATGGAGCATCGATGCGCTCGAGCCCGTCGTCGACGCGTGGGTGACTGCTATGGGGCAGATCGGTGATGCGCTGTCGACAAGTCTCAGCGTGCTGCACACACCGCCGGGCGCCCCGACGTTTACCCCGGCGCTGCAAGGTGTGCCGATCGTGCATCTGACTTTCGCCTCACCTCGAGGTCCGGACGCGGCGTACCCGCTGCTGCGCGCCCTGTCGACGGCGCCGGCGCCCGTGGTGGACAGCAGTTGGGCGCCCGCCGACGCGGCCCGGCTTGCCCAGATTCACCTCGACCCACCCAATCCGATCCCCGCGCTGGGCATCGGCCGATGGCCGGGACCCGGCGCGCCGGCCGTGGCAGCTGACGTGTTGGACACCGCAGCCACAGCCGACTCGCCGGTAACGATGGTCGAGCTGCGCAACCTGGACAACGACGCACACACCCGCGACGGGGCGACAACTGCGGTACCCGGACCTTTCCTGCTGCACGCGGTGGGCATTGCCGGCGACGACGCCTCCCGCTCGCGCACCGAGGACGGGTTGTCCAAAGTGCGCGCCGCCGCGAGCGCGGCCGACATCGGACGCTCCGCTCCGTCGTTCGCCGACGGCCGTGGTGCGGACGCTGATGGCCTGGACCATTCGGGGATGCAGCGTCTCGCCCGTATCCGCGCTGCCGTCGACCCTGGCCGGCGACTCGCCCCGTCGCGACTGCTGGCCGCACTGAACGAGGGCATGAATGGGTGATCGCCCCTACGAGACGGAGGACGCGTCGTCTCGGCTGCCGGCGGCCATGTTGTCGTCCATTTCCTGCTCCCAGATGCGTTCTGCTCGGGTGGTGTCGATCTCGAACTCGAACCGTCGGATCATGTCCTCGGTGACGTCCTCGACGTCGACATAGAACTGCTCGTACCAGCGGCGGAGTTGGTAGACCGGGCCGTCCTCCTCACACAACAGGGGGTTGTCGATCTTCGTCTTGTTCCTCCAGATGACGATGTCCTGCTCGAAGGTGGCGATCGTGCCGTCTCCGAATCCCTTGGCCAGCTCCGTAGCCTGCTCATCGGTCATGCCGGCGATCTTCTTGACCATGATTCCGTACTGCAGGACGAACGAATTCGACGTGACGGGGTAGTGGCAGTTGATGAGCACCGCTTCCAGCGGCTCGGCGGCGCCGATGTCGGCGTGGAACTCGTCGATCATGTAAGACGGGCCGAAGTAGGTCGCGTCCGACTGCGTGACGCTGTCGTCACCGAAATCCAAGGTGCGCTTGTCCTTACGAGGCGTGAAGCTCATCGACTGCGTCGCGACGTGTCCCTCGAACACGTTCTTGAACGAACGCGGGGTGTTGAAGTGCACGTAGAAGAAGTGCGCCATATCCACCACGTTGTCGACGAGTTCGCGGCAGTGCGAGCCCTCCACCAGGACCGAATTCCATTGCCACGCGGTCCACTCCTCCGATCCGAACCCGCCGATCTCGGGGATCGTCACGTCCGCAGGAGGTGGGTTGTCCTGCGGGTCGTGCCAGACGAACAGTTGCCCGTTTCGCTCGAAGTGTCAGCCACGATCGCGTCCGGGCCAGCGGCGGAACGCGTCGGGCGTAGGGAATGTCGGTGCACTTTCCGTTACCGCCCCAACGCCAGTCGTGGAACGGGCATGCGATCGAATCGCCCTTGATCGTTCCCATTGCGAGGTTTCCACCCATGTGCCGGCAGTAGGCATCGAGGACGCTCAGGTTGCCGGTGCTGTCCGCGAAGACCACCAGTTCGGTGTCGAACACCTTGATCTGATGCGGCTCCCCGTCCCTGAATCCGTCGGACAGGCCCAGGCAGTGCCAGCCGCGCGCGAACCGTGTGGGATTCCCGGTGGCTTCGATCGCGCGGACATCGTTGTCTGCGTTCGTCATTGTTGTCGATACCTCGATTCGTGTCGCGTCACGCGTTGACGTCGAAGCAATCACGATCCTGGTTCGAGATCTCTTGATCCACAAGATCTCCCACCGCACGGGAACTGGGTTTGCGGAAGGGGAATCCCGCTCAGCTGAACATGAACTCGGACACTGCCGTTCGTGTCGTCACGCCACCTCCGGTCCACCGTTTCGCGATCGATGAAGGCGCGCCAATCGGATCGGGTGGCTACCCAGGCCCCCTCATTGCTGCGAAAGTGGGACGTGTGGACATGCTAGGGCGTGTCTCCTAAATCCGGGCGGTCGGATCGGCGACACTGTCCCGTGTGTCGCGCACCGAATACCTGACTGATGAGCAGTGGGCGTTGATCGAGCCGTTGCTTCCTACGTCCGACGGATGTCGGGCCGCCCGTTCCGGGACAACCGTCGGGTCGTGGAGGGCATCGTCTACCGCTACCGAGCCGGGATCGCCTGGCGGGATGTACCCACGGATTTCGGTCCGTGGCAGACGATCTGGAAACGGCACCGCCGCTACGCCGGGACGGCACCTGGGACAAGATCCTCGCTTCCCTGCTGGCGCATGCGGATGCAAACGGGTTGGTCGACTGGACCGTGTCGGTGGACTCGACGATCTGCCGAGCCCACCAGCACGGCACCAACCTCACCCGCGACACAGGGGATCTGTCGAATTACACGAACCTCCTGAACGAGCCGGCTGACCACGCCCTCGGCCGCTCCCGTGGCGGGCTCGGCACGAAGATCCACCAGCTCGCCGACGGACACGGCCGTCCCCTCGTCCTGCTGATCGGGCCAGGTCAGGCCGGTGACTCGCCGATGTTCCCGATCCTGATGGGTGCGTTGTCGGTGCCCCGGTTCGGCCGTGGAAGACCCCGAACCCGCCCGGACGCGGTGCTCGGCGACAAGGCCTACTCGTCGAAAGCGATTCGCACCCACCTCCGGTCGAGAGGCATCGAAGCGATCATCGCCGAACCGGACGACCAGAAGCGTCACCGCCTCCGGCGGGGCGGCCGCGGAGGCCGTCCGGTCGGGTTCGACGCCGAGAAATACAAGGGCCGCAACGTCGTCGAACGATCCTTCGCCACCCTCAAGCAGTGGCGCGGGCTCGCCACCCGCTACGACAAACTCGCACTCACCTATCGGGCCGGCGTGGTCCTCTCAGCGGTTTGTATCTGGCTGAGGTCCCTCACGAAATAGGAGACACGCTCTAGCCGATCCGCATGTGGAACGCGAGGCCGGTCACGCCGACTCTGTCATCGAGGAGTTCGCCATGTCTGCAGACCGATACGGAGCCGAGACGACTGCGGCCGACATCGTCCGCGATGTGGATCTACACGGCCGTCGTGCGGTGGTCACCGGCGCCAGTTCGGGGATCGGCATCGAGACGGTGCGCGCGTTGGCATCGACGGGTGCCGAGGTGACCCTGGCGGTGCGAAATGTCGAGGCGGGCAGGAAAGTCGCGACAGCGATTACCGATCAGCTGCCGTCGGGTGGGGGAGAGGTGCGGGTTGAGCGGCTGGATCTGGCCGATCTCGTCTCGGTGACCGATTTCATGCGTGCCTGGAGCGGCCCCCTGCACATCCTGGTCAACAATGCCGGTGTGATGGCGCTGCCCGAGCTCACCCGCACCCCGGCGGGTTGCGAAATGCAGTTCGCCACCAACCATCTCGGTCACTTTGCGCTCGCCACCGGCCTCCACCAATGGTTGGCCGCCGCCGACGGTGCCCGCGTGGTGGCGGTCGCCTCGATCGGGCATCTGTTCTCCCCGGTCGTGTTCGACGACCTGCACTACCGGTTCCGCCCCTACGACCAGTGGACTTCGTACGGCCAGTCCAAGTCGGCCGTTGTGTTGTTCGCCGTCGGTGCTGCCAACCGCTGGGCCGACGACGGCATCTCGGTCAACGCCCTCATGCCGGGCAATGTGGTCGATACCGCGCTGGCGCGACACATGGGTGCCGACGACCTCGCCGACTTCGGCGAGACAACTGCCCTGGCGTTGCCGCCGCAGAATACCGTCGAGCAAGGCGCCGCCACCTCGGTCCTGCTGGCGGCCAGTCCCGACGTCGAGGGGGTCACCGGCCGGTACTACGAAGACTGCGCCCAGGCCACCCAGGTGGACGAACGCGACAACCACACCCATGGTGTGGCGCCGTACGTGCTCGATCCGGAGAACGCCGAGCGCCTCTGGCGGATCTCCGACGAGTTGATCCGACCGGTGTGAGGATGCCGCCGTGCGTCCTCGTCACCACCAGCCCGTCGCCGGCCCGAGCAGGCGATCGAGTTCCGGCGTCAACGTGCGCACGTAGGTTGCGGTCAGGTGGTTCGAGTCACGGTAGATCAGCACGTTGCCCTCGATGACGCGGCATCGGTCGGTCCGGCAGACGTCATCGGACAGGTCGAGGAGCTGGACGGTCGGGAGGTCGGCGGTCGCGGCCTGCGCAGGATCCACAGTGGACAGCACGTCGGCCCGATCGATCCCGCAGGAATCGGCGGTGCCGCCGTGGCGGGCCAGGCAGTCGGCGGCGCGGTACTGGACGCCGTTGCTCTCGAGCCACGGCGTGTCACGCAGTCCGATGACCGGCAGGTCGCGGTCGGCGAGCTCGTGCCACAGTGCGGTGTACGTGTCGGGGTGTAGTCCCGGGGCCGTCGGGGACCGGCCGGGTGGAGGTGCTGAACACGAAGTCGGGCCGCGATTCGGTCAGCGCGTCGACGACGCCGAACGTCCACTCCTCGCACTCGCCGATCTCGGCGTCGGGGCTCGGGGGCAGCACCGCCGGGCAGCCCACCTTCACGTACGTTTCCACCCGGAAACGGTGCTCCTGGCCGAGAAGGTCGAGTGCCGGCAGCCAGTGCTCGGCGTGTGACCCGCCGATCAGCGCGATGGCGCGGTCGGCGTCGACGTCGCCATACGTACAGGTGAGCGGGTCCGTCTGGCCCGGTTGCGAGATGCAATCCTCGAGCGTGGTGGCGGGCAGGTCCGCATGCGCGACGAACCGGGACGGTTCCTCACGGACCTTGGGTGCGTCGGCGCCGGCGAAGAGCGCCGCGGCTCCCGGGTGGGTCTGCGGATCGAGATCGGGGTGCTGCGCCCACTCCTCGGTGCGGCGGTCGATGAACCCGGACCACGTCACCGATCCCGCGGCCAGCAGGACCGCAAGCGTGGATGCGACCGCGACGAGTGCCGTCCGCGTGCGTCCGGTGCCGGAGGGCCGCCGGATCGGCGTCTCGATCAGCCGGGTGGTCAGCTCGGCAAGGACCAGCGACAGCGTGATCACGACGAGGCCACCGGTCAGCCCGGCTTCCGTGCGGCCGGTGAGCACGAGGTAGACGATCAGGATCGGCCAATGCCACAGGTACAGGGCGTACGCGATCGCCCCGAGACGGAGCAGCGGCCGGGATGCGAGCGCGCGGGTGAACGGGTTACCGTCCGCGCTGCCGGTCTCGACACTCCCGGCGACGATCAGTGCCAGTGCGGCACCGACCGGAACGAGGGCCCACGGACCGGGGAACTCCGAGCGGCCGTCGAGGAGCATCCCGCAGCCGAACACGATCGCCAGCCCCACGACCGAAAGCGCGATCCGCGCCGAGCGGGGTACCCGCAGCCACGGTGCGACACGCGCGAGCACTCCACCCACGAGCAGCTCCCACATTCGCGCGTTGGTGTCGTCAGTACAGCCACGTCTGCGGCAGGTCGCTCGTGGCCGCGTACGTGAGCGACGCAACGGCGAGGGCCGCGAGCAGGACCGTGACCGGGCCCCGGACCGAGCGGCCGCGGGCGCGCAGCAGCCACGCCGAGCCGAACACCACCACGAGTGCCGCCAGGTAGAACTGGCCCTGCACCGAGATCGACCAAAGATGTTGCAGCGGACTGACGGACGGGTCGGCGGCCGGATAGTCGCTGGCGCTGTCGGCGAGGTGCCAGTTCTGGAGGAACAGCAGCGACGCCGTGGTCTGTTTCGCGGTCTCGAACCACGACGTGGCGGGGTGGTACGCGACCGTGAACACCGCGACTGCGGCCAGCACGACGACGAGCGCGGGCATGAGGCGCCGGGTGACGCGGCGCACCACCGGGACCGGGTCCAGCGGCGCCGGTGACTCCGCGCTGCGCAGCAGCGATCCGATGAAGAAGTAACCCGACAGCACGAGGAAGATGTCGACGCCGCCCGATACCCGGCCGAACCACACGTGGTAGACGACCACCAGTCCGATCGCGAGCCCGCGGAGCCCGTCGAGATCGTGACGGTACGCTGCGAGGACGGGGGCTGCGGAGCCCTGCTGGTCACCAGTGGAACGGTCGGTGGCGCGGGCTGACACGCAATCCTCTCCGGTTTCGTCGATCGGTCGGGGCGGTGATCGCCGCGGACGGGTGGCGGCAACTCCTGAACGTTACCTGTCTGTCGCCTCGACGTTACCTGGCGGTGCGCCCGCTCCGCAGGACACCTACAGTCGGGCGGCGTGAACCCCCTGAGCATGCCCTCCGACCGGATCGTCCAGATCGACACCACACACCTGTGGCACCCGTACGGCGCGTTCCCGGCCTCGACCACCCCGCTCGTCGTCGAGTCTGCGCAGGGTGCCCGGTTGACGCTCGCCGACGGCACGGAGCTGGTCGACGGAATGAGCTCGTGGTGGTCGGCGGTGCACGGCTACCGCAACCCGGTGCTCGATGCCGCCGTCACCGACCAGCTGAGCCGGATGAGTCACGTGATGTTCGGCGGGCTCGACCCACGCGCCCGCGGCCCGGCTCGCGGAATTGCTGGTCGAGATCACGCCCGACGGGCTCGACAAGGTGTTTCTTGCGGACTCCGGCTCGGTGTCCGTCGAGGTGGCCGTCAAGATGTGCCTGCAGTTCTGGCGGAGCAAGGGCCGGCCCGAGAAGCATCGGATGCTGACGTGGCGCGGTGGCTACCACGGCGACACGTTCGCACCGATGAGCGTGTGCGACCCCGACGGCGGCATGCACTCGCTGTGGACCGACGTCCTGGCCCGACAGGTGTTCGCGCCCGCGCCGCCGCGGGACTTCGACCCGGCGTACGTCGCCGAGTTCGAGCGGCTCGTCGTCCGGCACCGCGACGAGCTGGCCGCGATCATCGTCGAACCGGTGGTCCAGGGCGCTGGCGGGATGCGCTTCCACCATCCCGACTACCTGCGGGAACTGCGGCGGATGTGCGACGAACACGAGCTGTTACTGGTGTTCGACGAGATCGCGACCGGGTTCGGGCGCACCGGCGAACTGTTCGCCGCCGACCACGCCGGGCTGGCGCCGGATGTGATGTGCGTCGGAAAGGCGCTCACCGGCGGGTACCTCACACTCGCCGCGACGCTCTGCACGACGCCGGTCGCGGAGGCGATCAGCGCGGGCGAGGGTGGCGGGATCATGCACGGCCCGACGTTCATGGGTAACCCGATGGCGTGCGCAGTGGCGGTCGCGGCGGTGGAGCTGCTGCTCTCGCGGGACTGGCGGGCCGAGGTCACGGCGCTGAACGAGGGGCTGGAGCGCGGCCTGGCTCCGGCGCGGGACGTGCCTGGAGTCGCGGACGTACGCGTCCTCGGCGGTATCGGGGTGATCGAACTCGACCGGCCCGTCGACATGCAGACCGTGACCGATGCGGCCGTGGGCGCGGGCGTGTGGCTGCGCCCGTTCGGGAAGCTGATCTACGCGATGCCGCCCTACGTCTGCAGCGCCGAGGAGGTCGACCGAATCGCGGCCGGCATGGTCGCGGCGGCTCGCAGCCAGAGTCGGTGACCGGATACAAGCCCACTTGAACACCGTTCAAGTGGGCTTGTATCGTGCTGCGGGTGGGTACCGAATGCGATGCGCTGGGATGGTTGGACGACGTCGAGACCGATCGGCGCGCGGCCGGCCTCCGGCGCGAGCTGCGGCCCCGGGACGCGTCCGATCCGACGATCGACCTCGCCTCCAACGACTACCTGGGCCTGGTGCGGCACCCGGAGGTGATCGCCGGCGCGGTCGAGGCCGTCCGTCGCTGGGGCGGCGGGTCCACCGGCTCGCGCCTGGTCACCGGGACGACGTCCGATCACGAACTGCTCGAACGCGAACTCGCCGACTTCGTCGGCGCCGAGTCCGGCCTGGTGTTCGCGAGTGGGTACGCGGCCAATCTCGGTGCCGTGACCGCACTTTCGGGCAAGGGATCGCTGATCGTCTCCGACGCCGGCTCGCACGCGTCGCTGGTGGACGCCTGCCGGCTGTCGCGAGCGCGGGTGGTCGTCGCCCCGCATTCGGACGTCGAGTTCCTGCGGCGCACCCTCGCCGAGCGCACCGAGGAACGGACGCTGGTGCTCACCGACTCGGTGTTCAGCGCCGACGGCGACCTGGCCCCGCTCGTCGAGATGCACCGGGTGTGCCGCGAGCACGGCGCCGTGCTCCTCGTCGACGAGGCGCACGGGATCGGCGTCCGCGGCCGGGGTGGTCGCGGGCTGGTCCAGGAGGTGGGTCTGGCCGGCGAACCGGACGTCGTGGTGACCGCGACGCTCTCGAAGTCGCTGGCCAGCCAGGGCGGCGCGGTGCTGGCGTCGGCGAAGGTGCGCGCCCATCTCATCGACGCGGCCCGCACCTTCATCTTCGACACCGGCCTCGCGCCCGCCGCGGTCGGTGCGGCGCGGGCGGCCCTGTCCGTACTGATCCGGGAACCGCGGCGGGCGGCCGCCGTGCTCGACCGGGCGCGGAGCTCGCCCGGATCACCGGGAGCGGCGATCCCGAGTCCGCCGTCGTGTCGGTCGTCCTCGGCGACCCCGACGTCGCGTTCGCGGCGGCCTCCGCCTGCCTCGAACGCGGGCTGCACTGTGGGCTGCTTCCGGCCGCCGTCAGTGCCGGAAGGCACGTCGAGGCTGCGGCTGACGGCGCGCGCCACGATCGACGCCGACGAGATGGCGCGCATCGAAGCTGTTCTGGCCGAGGTCCTTTCGGATCGTCAGGTGGGGGTCTCGGCATGAGCATCCTCGTCGTGTCCGGCACATCCACCGATGTCGGCAAGACCGTTGTCACCGCGGCGCTGGCGGCGGCCCTGCACGCCGCGGGCCGGTCGGTCGCGGTGTGCAAGCCCGCGCAGACGGGCGTCGCGCCGGACGAGCCCGGTGACCTGGCCGAGGTCGCGCGCCTGAGCGGCGTGACCGCGACCGTCGAGCTGGCCCGCTACCCCGAGCCGCTCGCCCCGGACACCGCCGCGCGGCGCAGCGGGATGCCGGAACTGACCCGTGACCAGGTGGTCTCGGCGATTCGCGAACTCGACGCCGAGCATGACGTCACGCTGCTCGAGGGAGCCGGCGGGCTCCTCGTCCGGCTCGGCGTCGGCGGCTTCACGGTGCGCGACGTCGCCGCCGACCTCGATGCCCCCGTCGTCGTGGTGGCCGCCGCCGGACTGGGCACGCTCAATCACTGTGCGCTCACCGCGGAGGCCCTCGCGTCGGCCGGGGTGAAGTGCAGCGGGTTCGTCGTCGGCTCCTGGCCGGAGCAGCCCGACCTCGCGGCCCGGTGCAACATTGACGATCTGCCCGCGGTCACGGGTGCCGCACTGGTCGGGCGGGTACCCGTGGGGGTGGCCGGCGCCGGAGCGGCGGAGTTCGCGGCCGCCGCCCCGGGATGGTTCGAGCCCGAGTGGCTCGCCACGCTGGCCGGCTGAATCGACTCTCGGCGCAGGGGTCTCGACGCCGCTGTGTCAGATGACGATCTGGCAGTACACGCGATCGCCGCGGGCAACCGCACCGGTGGCAAGTTCGGCCAGCGCGGTGAGGAACGGCGCGGACTCCTCCGAGGGCTCGGACGCTTCGTCGAACACCCAGGTGCGCGCCGCGGCCGTGATCGCGGCGGAATCCGATCCCGCGAGCGCATCGCGCAGCTCGTCGGCAACCGTGAGAACGAGGGAGTCGCCGTCCTCACCGGCCGCGACCAGGGACCCGCGCCGCGGGCCGGCCGCGATCTCGTCATAGGTTCGGCCGGCGAGTACCGCCTCGAGCCGGCCGAGCGCGACCGTCGGGTCGATGCCCTTGGCCTGCAGGACCGGGGTGCCGCTGGCCGCGGTGTGGATCCGTGAGCCGGGTGCAGACGCGACGACGTCCGGGTCGAGGTCGATCAGGCCCGCGAGTGCCGTGGCGGCGACCTCGTCCGAGGGGGCTGTGAAGTAGTCGGTGATGACAGACACGACCGGCATCGTCGCACAGTAGGCATCGTCGCGATGGGATCCGGGATCGACGACTTCGCGCGCGGGCGTCCTTTCGCCGCCCGAGACGGAAAGAATGCTTCGGTTGGGCGCCCAGATCCGTGATATACACCGTCGATTCGACGCAACTTCGGGAGTACAGGTCGTGCAGACCAGCGAGGCCATCGCCGCCAGCCGGGCGAACTGGAACGACCGAGCGGATGTCCATGCCCGCTCGAAGATGTACGACGTCGAGGGCTTCCTCGCGGACCCGGGGACGATCTCGCAGGTTGTGCTGAACGATCTGTCGGTACTGTCTCCCCACCTGCCGGATTCCGGGGTGCGCGGCCGCAGTCTTCTGCACCTGCAGTGCCACATCGGCACGGATACGATCTCGTGGGCGCGGCTCGGTGCAGTGGACGTGCACGGTCTGGATCTGTCACCGAACTCGCTCGACCACGCGTCGCGGATAGCTGCCGCCGACGGCCGCGAAATCCGTTGGGTGGAAGGCGATGCGCGGTTCGCGTCGACCCTGATCGACCGCCGCTTCGAGACCGTCGTCACGAGTACCGGGACGATCGTGTGGCTTCCGGAACTCACCGCGTGGGCACAGTCGATCCACGACCTCCTCGAGCCGGGAGGAGTGTTCATGATTCGCGACGATCACCCCATTCTCGGGTCGATGGACCACGAGCCGTGGCAGATCACCCACGACTACCTCAGCGGTGGCGGTTTCCACACATACGACGATTCGGGAACGTACACAGAGGATTCGGCAGGGCTGATCGCTCATGTGACGAACTACGAATGGCGCCACGACATCGGTGAGGTCGTCGGTTCCCTGCTGCAGGCCGGACTGGTGATCGAAGCCCTGCTTGAACTGCCCTACATGGACTGGCCTGCGTTCGACGATCTCGTTCGTTGTCGGCAGGGATGGGAGCTTCGGCCGGGGTCGCCGCGGATTCCACTCAACTTCGCGGTCGTCGCCAGATGACCCGCCGTATGCTGACCGCCGTGTCGAACGCATTCCTGACGCCGGTGGGCGCAGAGTTGACGATGCCTGAGCGGAGCACGGTCGCCGCCCATTCGGCCGGCTGGCTCGTGTCGTCGCCGGACCGGATGGAGGTGTTCGACGCGACCTTCGGTCGGTCGCTGTTCACGACGGAATTCGAGGCCTGCGGAACTTCTGCGGTCTCCGACAGGCTCGACTACGCGGCGGTCAGTCTGGCGACCGAGCGCAGCTGCGCCGGCCGGACGGGTCGGTCCTGTGGGAGCACGTCCACGGCGGGTGGCCGAAGTGGGGGACCGGCTCTGCGTACTGGGACGCGAACAGCGAGACGTTCGCGTTCACCGTGCCGGGCGACGACAGCGATCGCTGGTGCCTCGTCCGCGATGGCGAGATGGTTGCCTGCATCGAACTCACCGACCTGACCGCGGGAGGATCGCACGTCTCCCGCGTCCGCAGCGGACATCTCGGTCTGTTCCGCGGACATCGATGCGAGCCTCGAGGAGGGCGAGCCGTTCCACTGGATCGTGGACACGCAGGATCGCCTCGTCGTGTGCGTCGGCGGCGACGAGTCTCGGATATTCGTCTCCGGCACAGCAGATCTCGGGTCATGGACACAGCTCGATCTTCCAGCCGGTCTGGATTCGGCGAATTCCTCGTCGGCGGCAACGACGGCCTGTGCGCGAGCTACGACTGGCCGACGGGTGCGGTGCGTCTGTGGCACGGCCCGCTGGCCTGACCCGCGCCGAGACTCTGCGTCGCGGCAATCAGCGGCGACGACGCCGCGCGTGACGTACTGTGAGTGCCATCACATCGTGTAGGCGGATCGGCGGTGGACCGACGGCCGTTGTACCGCGCCGATCGCGCCGAGGAATGACCAGTGCTTCTCGGAGGTACCGATGACCACCACCGAAGTGATGGAGTTGCAGCGCACGATCGGCCACCTGCGCCAATGCGTCGGGTCGCTGCGCAATGTCTACGGCGACGCCTCGGCGGTCCGCCGGCTCGCGAACGACGTCGACCGTCTCGACATCGACGCCAGTGACCTGGACGAGTCGCCACCGCGTCCGACGGTCAGCACCACGTCCGAGCGAGTGCAGGTGCCCGACACCCCGTACGACCGTTCGCTCTGGAAGGACGCGGACGACGAGGGGCTCGGCGGCAACCCACACGAGACCCTGTGAGGACGCCGCGCGTGACCGAGATCGGCGCCCCGCCGCCGGCTCGGGCGGCGATCGCTGCGCGCACGCTGCGGACCGACCGGTGGTGGCTCGCGCCGCTGCTCACCACGGTCGGGCTGACGGTGTTCGTCGTGTACGCGACGGTGCGATCGTTCGTGCGCACCGCGTACTGGGTGGACGACTACCACTACCTCACGCCCTTCTATTCGCCGTGCATCAGCGCGTCGTGCGTGCCGGGCGCCAGCCACTTCGGGACGTGGGTCGGCGAGCTGCCGATGTGGATCCCGCTCGGCTTCCTCGTGCTGCCGTTCCTGCTCGGCTTCCGGATCACCTGTTACTACTACCGGCGGGCCTATTACCGGTCCATCTGGTTGGCGCCGCCGGCGTGCGCCGTCGCCGAGCCGCACGCCCGGTACACCGGGGAGACGCGGCTACCGCTGATCATCCAGAACTCGCACCGCTACTTCTTCTACGTCGCGCTCGTGGTGTCGCTGGTCAACACGTACGACGCGGCTCGGGCGTACGAGGGGCCGGACGGAGGCTTCGGCCTGGGCCTCGGCAGCCTGATCATCACCGGCAACGTCATCCTGCTCTGGGCGTACACGCTGTCGTGCCACTCGTGCCGGCACGTCACCGGTGGTCGTCTCAAACACTTCTCCGCGCATCCGGTCCGGTACCGGATGTGGACGTGGGTGAGCAGGCTCAACACCCGGCACATGCAGCTGGCGTGGACCACGTTGGGGACGCTCATCGTCACCGACTTCTACATCATGCTGGTCGCGAGCGGCACGATCTCGGACCTGCGATTGATCAACTGAGTTCCCTTCCTGCTTCACCGACGGACCGACAGGGGAGTGTGCATGGCCGAGGTCGAACGGCACAGTTACGACGTGGTGGTCATCGGCGCCGGCGGCGCCGGGCTGCGGGCGGTCATCGAGGCGCGCGAGCGGGGTCTGTCGGTGGCCGTGGTTTGCAAATCTCTGTTCGGCAAGGCGCACACCGTCATGGCCGAGGGTGGCTGTGCGGCCGCGATGGGCAACGTGAACTCGAAGGACAACTGGCAGGTCCACTTCCGAGACACGATGCGTGGCGGCAAGCTCCTCAACAACTGGCGCATGGCCGAACTGCACGCGCGCGAGGCGCCCGACCGGGTCTGGGAGCTCGAGACGTACGGCGCACTGTTCGACCGCACCGAGGACGGCCGGATCAGCCAGCGCAACTTCGGCGGGCACACCTACCCGCGGCTCGCGCACGTCGGCGACCGCACCGGGCTCGAGCTGATCCGCACGATGCAGCAGAAGATCGTGTCGTTGCAACAGGAGGACTTCGCCGAGACGGGCGACTACGAGGCCCGCGTGAAGGTGTTCGCCGAGTGCACCGTCACCGATCTACTCAAGGACGGCGACCGGATCGCCGGGGCGTTCGGGTACTGGCGCGAGTCGGGCCGGTTCGTGCTGTTCGAGGCGCCCGCCGTCGTGATGGCGACCGGCGGCATCGGCAAGTCGTTCAAGGTGACGTCGAACTCGTGGGAGTACACCGGTGACGGGCACGCGCTCGCGCTGCGCGCCGGTGCAAACCTGATCAACATGGAGTTCGTCCAGTTCCACCCGACCGGCATGGTGTGGCCGCCGAGCGTGAAGGGCATCCTCGTCACCGAGGGCGTCCGCGGGGACGGCGGTGTCCTCAAGAACTCCGACGGCGACCGGTTCATGTTCTCCTACATTCCTGCGGTGTTCAAAGGTCAGTACGCGGAGACGGAGGAGGAGGCCGACCGCTGGTTCGACGACCCGGACAACAACCGGCGCACCCCGGACCTGTTGCCGCGCGACGAGGTGGCCCGGGCCATCAACTCCGAGGTCAAGGCGGGGCGCTCCACCCCGCACGGCGGGGTGTACCTGGACATCGCGTCCCGCATGCCGGCCGACGAGATCGTGCGGCGGCTGCCGTCGATGCATCACCAGTTCAAGGAACTCGCCGACGTCGACATCACCAAGGAACAGATGGAGGTCGGCCCCACCTGCCACTACGTGATGGGCGGGATCGAAGTCGATCCGGACACCGGATCATCGACGGTGCCAGGTCTTTTCGCTGCGGGAGAATGCTCCGGAGGTATGCACGGGTCGAACCGGTTGGGCGGGAACTCGCTGTCCGACCTGCTCGTGTTCGGTCGCCGGGCGGGACTGGGCGCGGCCGACTACGTGCAGTCACTCGCGGCCCGCCCGGCGATCGCCGACGCCGACGTCGCGGTGGCCGCCCGGGTGTCGGTAGCGCCGTTCGACCCGCCGGCGTCGGGTGCCGGTGAGAACCCGTACACGCTGCACACCGAGTTGCAGCAGACGATGAACGACCTCGTCGGCATCATCCGGAACGAGGAGGAGATCGAGCGGGCGATCGCGAAGCTCGACGAGGTGAAGTCGAGGTTGCCCGGCGTGACGGTCGAGGGGCACCGGCAGTTCAATCCGGGATGGCACCTCGCGCTCGACCTGCGCAACATGGTGCTCGTCAGCGAATGTGTCGCGCGGGCCGCGCTCATGCGCACCGAGAGCCGCGGCGGCCACACCCGGGACGACTACCCGAACATGGACGCGCAGTGGCGTTCGACGCTGCTGGTGTGCAGCACGGTGCCCGGGGATCCGGCACTCGATGACCCGGCCGCGGTGCCCGACATCATCGTCACCCGCGAGCAGCAGTCGCCGATGCGTCCGGATCTGTTGGCGCTGTTCGACATCGACGAACTGGGGAAGTACTACACGGATGCCGAGATCGCGGGGCATCCGGGAAGGACGACCTGACATGGGGTACGACGCGAAGTTCAAGGTGTGGCGCGGCGACGCGTCCGGCGGCAACCTGCGGGACTACACGGTCGAGGTCAACGAGGGCGAGGTCGTGCTCGACATCATCCACCGTATCCAGGCCACGCAGTCGGCGGACCTGGCGGTGCGCTGGAACTGCAAGGCCGGCAAGTGCGGTTCCTGCTCGGCCGAGATCAACGGTCGCCCCCGGCTGATGTGCATGACGCGCATGTCGACGTTCGCCGAGGACGAGACGGTCACGGTGACGCCCATGCGCACCTTCCCGGTCATCCGTGACCTCGTCACCGACGTGTCGTTCAACTACGCGAAGGCACGCGAGATCCCCTCCTTCACGCCGCCGCCCGGACTGGCGCCGGGGAGTACCGAATGAAGCAGGTGGACGTGGAGCGCTCGCAGGAGTTCCGCAAGTGCATCGAATGCTTCCTGTGCCAGAACACGTGCCACGTGGTTCGTGACCACGAGGAGAACAAGGAGGCGTTCGCCGGACCGCGCTATCTGATGCGGATCGCGGAGTTGGAGATGCATCCCTTGGACACCGCCGACCGCCGCGACTCGGCGCAGGACGAGTTCGGTCTCGGCCTGTGCAATATCACCAAGTGTTGCACCGACGTGTGCCCCGAGGACATCCACATCACCGACAACGCCCTGATCCCGATGAAGGAGCGGGTGGCGGACCGGCGATACGATCCGGTCGTGTGGTTGGGCAACAAGCTCTTCCGCCGCGGTGGCCGCTGACCGCGCGGTGCCCCGGTGAGGCTGCGCGCCAGTCGGATTGGTGTGTGAACACCCACACCGAACATCGGACGTACCGGTTGGCGCACGTTCTGAGCGAGTGTTAGTTTGAGACGAACGGTCGATCCGCTGTCCGTCGGGGGCTGCGGGCGCCGTTTTGTCCAGGAGATGTATTGCTGTGCTGCGCCTCGAATCCCTCGCCGACATCGACGCGCTGCTGCGCAGCTTCGCCGGATCGGGGCGTTGATACCGAAAACACTTCTGCTGCTTACGAAAACGCCGACCTCGAATCGGTGCGTGCAGTCCTGTCCGCCGCTCCCTTTCGGTGACCCCGCGCTTCCCGCGCCACCAGCCTCGCTTCAGAAAGCTCCACGATGTCTCTCGTAGCCGACCGCCCGACCTCGGATTCCGACCCCACCGAAGAGAAGTCCCCGCCGTTCGCGACTATGGTCCGTTGGCTCGGCCGGGCGGGCAGTGACACATCGATCGCTCTCGGTGCGTTGTCCGTCATCACCTTCTGGACCTTCGGCCTGGGGATCGTGCTCGGTGTCGGGGCCATCGGCGTCGGTGTCGCCGCGTCCCGTTCCGAGGCCGCCGGGGACAGCGAACCGAATTCGCTCGAGGCGCTGTTCGGCATTCTGAGCGGCGCGTTCGGCGTCCTGGCCGGTGTGATCTTCCTGGCCGTCGCCGGTCCGCAATGGTGAATGACGCACCGACCGGTCACGATTGATCGTGCATGCCCCGTGAGCTACACGAAATCGTCACTCGCTCGGGCGTCGAGGTCCGTCGTATCGTTGGGGCAATGACGAACATCGACGCAATTCCCGCCTCGTCCAACGCTTCGAGCGTTCGGACGCGGGGAACCGGCTCGAGCAGTCCGGAATGAGGCGATCGGCGTCGGGCTGACGCCCGAGCATCGGACCGTACGGTCCGTGCAGTGCCGCGATCCACGCTCATGGAGCTGCCATTTCGAGTCGAAGCGGCGCCCGGCGCGACGGACGCTGGCGCAAGCTTGCCCGAACTGAACGGCCCCGCCGCCGGGTACTCGGAGCCGATGCCGCTCACCCCGGCGCAGATGGGTCAATGGCTCGCTCAGCAACTCGATCCGGGCGTGCCGTTGTCTGTGGCGCACTGACCTTGACATCCGCGACGACGGGAACCGGCTCGATGTAGAAGTGCTCTCGCGGGTCGCATCTCGAGCGGCCCGCGAGTTCGGTTCGGGCCTGATTCGTCTGGTTATGGTGGATTCGCGGCCGCACCAGATCGTCGACCCCAGGCTCGACACGGGCACCAGGCAGATCGACCTGCGCGACGAGCCGGATCCCGAGGCGGCGGCGCACGAATGGATGCACGCCGATGTGGCGGCCCCGCTGGATCTGCTGCGCGACCGCCTCGCGGTGTCCGTGATGCTCCGTATCGCCGATAACCGATACTTCTGGTACTCGCGTACCCATCACATCGTGCTCGACGGTGTCGGCGGCGCGTCGGCGCTCTACCGCATGGCGGACCTCTACAACGCCGAGATCGAGGGCCGCGAGGCGCCGCCCAACCAGGCCCACGACCTCCCGTCCGTGCACTCCGCCGAGGCCGCGTACGTCGGCTCCGCGCGCTGGGAATCCGATCGCGAGTACTGGAACGAACTCACTTCCGGCATGCCGGAGCGGTGCAGTCTGGCCGAGCACTCGGCTCCGGCGCGCGCGCTGAGCCGAGATGTCGGCGGTCGCATTGAACCCGGCACGGCGGCGGCACTCGAGGCCGCTCAGGAACGCTACGGGCGAGTGTCGCCGCGCTGGTCGCGGCGACGATCGCCGCCTACACCGCCCGCCACACCGGATCCGAGGACATCGTCCTGAGCCTGCCCGTCTCGTCCCGCACTACGGCGGTCCTGCGACGGTCGGGTGGGACGCTCGCGAACGTCGTGCCACTGCGAGTGACGGTCGGCGTCCGAACTACCGTGTCGGAACTGGTGGCGGACGTGACACGCGCCCTCTCCGGCGCGCTGCGCCATCAGCGGTACCGGCACGAGGACCTGCGGCGTGACCGCGGCGGCCGCGGAACCGGCCGCGGATTCGCGGGTCCGCTGCTGAATCTGATGATGTTCCCGACAAGCTGCGGTTCGGCCCGGCGCGGACGTCGCTCGAGGTGCTCTCCTCGGGGCCCATCGAGGACCTCCTCGTCAACGTCTACCGCTACGGCCCTGAGGCGACGATCCGCCTCGACTTCAAGGCCAACCCCCAGCTCTACGACGACGACACCCTGCACTCCCACTACGACAGGTTCACGCGCCTGCTGGACGGGCTGCTCACGGCCGATCCGGACACGCCCGTCGGCGAACTGCCGATCGTCGACGAGGCCGAACTGGCCGCGCAGCTCGCGTCGTGGCACGTCCCGGGCACGCCGGTCGAGGAGGTGTTGCCGCAACTCGTCGCACGCCGGGCCGCCCTCACCCCGGAGCGGGTCGCCGTCGTCGCGGACGGCCGCAGGCTGACGTACGGCGAGTTGGCGTCACGCGCGAATCGTCTTGCCCGGCACCTGATTGCGTCGGGGGTGGGGCCGGAGGCGGCGGTCGGGGTGGTGTTCGACCGGTCCGAGGAGCTGATCGTCGCGCTGCTGGCCGTTCTCACTGCCGGGGGCGGCGACGTGCCCGTCGAGGCCGGCACGTCCGCGCCGCGGCGCGACTACGTCCTGGCCGACGCCGAGGTGTCCTGTGTGGTGACGACCCGGGATTTCGTGGCCGAACTGGACGGCCGCGAAGTCCCGGTCATCGTCGTCGACGACCCGGCGACCGGCGCCGCGCTCGCATCGCTGTCGGGGGCACCGGTGCGAGGCGCGGAACGCCTCCGCCCGCTGCGCTCGGAGCACCTCGCATACACCGTCTACACCTCCGGATCGACCGGGCGACCCAAGGGCGTGCAGGTGAGCCACCGCAGCGCGGCGGCGCTACTGGTGAACGCCCACGCGGCGTTCGGGACGACCGCCCGCGACGTCTGGACCATGTTCCATTCCTTCGCCTTCGACTTCTCGGTGTGGGAGATCTGGGTGCGCTCACGTCCGGCGGAACCCTCGTCGTGGTCGATCGTCGGACGGCCCGCGCGCCCGACGCGTTCGCCGCGCTGTTGCGGGACGAACACGTGAGCGTTCTCAACCAGACCCCGGCGGCCTTCCTGCAGCTCGCTGACGCCGAGGAGGCCGACGGGCGACCCTGAACGAGCTTCGCCGCGTGTTCGTCGGCGGCGACGACTACGACCAGCGGCGGATGGTGCCGTGGCTCGAACGCCACGACGCCGGTCGGTCATCCCTGGTCAGTGTCTACGGCATCACCGAGACGACCGTCTTCCTCACCGGTCTCGCGATGGACGTCGCGTCGGCCGAGGCGCCGGGCAACCTCGTCGGCCGCGGGCTGCCCGGCGTGCGTCTGCGCCTGCTCGATCGCTGGCTGCGACCGGTCCCCGTCGGCGTGGTCGGCGAGATCTACGCCGGCGGCCCGCAGGTCGCTCGCGGTTACGGCCGACGCGCCGGGCTGACGGCCGCGCGGTTCGTCGCGGATCCGTTCGGGAGCGACGGCGCCCGGCTGTACCGGTCGGGCGACCTCGCCCGCTGGGACGCCGACGGGCGGCTGGTGTTCCTCGGTCGCAGCGACTTCCAGGTCCAGGTGCGTGGATTCCGGGTGGAGCCCGGCGAGATCGAGTGGGCGCTGGCCCAGTGCCCGGGCGTCGCACACGCGGTGGCGGTTCCGCATCGCGCGGAGGGCGAGCCGGTGCGGCTGGCCGCGTACGTGGTGCCGGAACCCGCGGTGGTTCTCGACCCGCAATCGGTGCGCGAGCACGTCGGGGGCGTCCTCGCGCCGTACATGATGCCCGCCGCCGTGATGGTGCTCGATCACCTGCCGTTGACTGTCAACGGCAAGGTCGACCGAAAGGCGCTGCCGCAGCCGGACTTCGGGACATCCACGAGACCGGGACGGGCGCCCGCCGGTCCGATCGAGGAGGCCCTCGCGGGGCTGTTCGCGCAGGTTCTCGGTGCGCCGGCGGTGACCGCGGACGACTCGTTCTTCGCCCTCGGTGGCGACTCGATCATGGCGATCCAGCTGGTGTCCGGCCCGGGAAGCGGGATTGTCGCTGACACCGCACGACGTGTTCGAGCGCCTGTCCGTGTCCGGTCTGGCGGCGGTCGCCACCTCGGTCGAGGCGCCCGGTGAGGAGCTCGAAGGAACTGCCCGGCGGCGCCGTCGGGACGGTTGCGGCGACACCGATCGTGCGGTGGCTCGTCGAACGGGGTGGCCCGTGGTCGCGGCTCGCACAGTCGGTCTGTGTCGTGGTACCGGCCGGGATCGCGTCTACGCACCTGCTCGAGGCCGTTCAGGCCGTCCTCGACCACCACGACATGCTCCGGGCCCGCTTCCTGCCGGACAGCGGAGGATTCGACGTACGTCCGGCGGGATCGATCGTGGCGGCCGACGTGCTCGACCGCATCGAGCCGGGCGGCGAGGCAGGTCTCGCGCAGGCCCTCCTCGCGGCCCGCGACGACGCCGCGGGCCGCCTCGACCCGGAGTCCGGGCGCATGGTGCAGGCCGTGTGGTTCGACCTCGGCGGGGACCGCCCGGGCCGGCTCCTGCTGGTGATCCACCACCTGGTGGTCGACGGGGTGTCGTGGCGGATCCTGTTGCCGGACCTGGCGACGGCAGCGCGGCAGTCGCGGGCCGGGACCGCGCCGCACCTGCCCGCAGTGGGCACGTCGATGCGGACGTGGGCGCGCGCGCTCGCCGAGTGGGCCCGCCGGGACGCGCCGGACCACGCCGCCGAGATCCGGTACTGGCGAGGCGTGCTCGCGGACACCGACCCGCTCCTCGGCCGGCGCGCGCTCGATCCGACTGTCGATCTCGCCGCCACGGTCGCGACCGTGGTCGCCGACCTCCCCGAGGACGTCAGCGAGGCGATGTACACGAGCGTGCCGGAGTCGGTCCACGGCGGCGTCGACGACGCGGTCCTCGCCGGGCTGGCGTTGGGGCTGGCGCGCTGGCGTCGGCGTCGCGGCGTCGCGACCTCCTCCTGCCTGTGCACGCTTCGAGGGCCACGGCCGCGAGGAGCAGCTGATACCGGGTGCGGACCTGTCACGCACGGTCGGCTGGTTCACCACCACCCATCCGGTCCGGCTCGACCTGGCCGCCGTCGATCTCGACGCCGCGTTCGCCGGCGGACCCGCCGCCGAAGAGGCGCTCAAGCTCGTCAAGGAACAGCTTCGGGAGGCGCCCGACCACGGAATCGGCTACGGCGCACTGCGGTATCTCGCAGATGGGGACGCGAACGGTCGCCTCGACCGACGACCGGCGCCGCAGATCAGCGTCAACTACCTCGGTCGGACGGCCGTCGCCGCGGACGGCGACCGGGGGACTGGCTGCCGGTCGCCGAACTCGGCGACCTGGGTGCGACGGTCGACCTGGCCCTGCCCGCGGCCGCCGTACTGGACATCAACCTGATCACCGTCGACACCGAGTCGGGGCCCACGCTGCGCGCGACCTTCGCCTATCCCACGGGCATCCTCGACGCGCGGGACGTCGAGGACCTCGCGGAGCTGTGGCGGTCGGCGTGCCGGGCGCTCACGACCGCGGCCGCGCGGCCCGGCGCCGGTGGTCTGACGCCCTCGGATCTGCCGTTGGTCGCGCTGGACCAGGAAGCCGTCGAACATCTCGAGGACGTGTGCCCGGGGCTGGCCGACGTCTGGCCGGTGTCGCCGTTGCAGGCGGGACTGCTGTTCCAGACCGAACTGGCCGGCGACGCGGACGACCCGTACCTGGTCCAGCTCGTGCTCGATCTGCGTGGTCGTGTCGACGGCGATCACATGCGACGTTCGGTCCAGACGCTGCTGGATCGGCACGAGATCCTGCGCGTCGCGTTCACGACCGGCCGGACGGCGATCCGTTGCAGTTGGTTCCGCACCGCGTCGAACTTCCCTGGGCGGTGGCGGATCTGCGTGATACGGCCGAGGTGGACCACCTGCTCGAGCGGGATCGTGCGCGCCGTTTCGACATGGCGACGCCGCCGCTACTGCGGGCCCTGCTGATCCGGACCGGGGAGGACGCGTATCGCCTCGTCCTCACCTACCACCACATCCTTCTCGACGGTTGGTCGGTCCCGCTGCTGGTGCGTGAACTACTCGCGCTCTACGTGGCCGCGGACCCGCACGACGTGCCGGTGTCGGCCTCCTTCGCGAACTACCTGACCTGGCTCGGCACGTTCGACCGGGCGGGATCCACCGAGCGCTGGGTGGAAGCGCTGGCCGGTGTCGACGAGCCGACGCTGCTCGGACCCCGGGACACGGTCGCCCGCTGCCGACCGTGCCGCGCGCCGACCGGCTACTGCTCACCGAGGCCGAAACCGCCCGACTCGACGGTGTCGCGCGCGACCGCGGCGTCACGATGAGCACGATCGTGCGTGTTGCGTGGGCAATCGTGTTGGGGGCGTGGACCAGACGGGACGACGTCGTGTTCGGTGCGATCGTGTCGGGGCGCCCACCGCAGATCGACGGCATCGAGGACATGGTCGGCCTGTTCATCAACACCGTCCCGATCCGGGTCACCCTGCACCCGGCCGAGACGCTCGGCGAGTTGCTGGACCGCTGCCACGCCGACCAGGCGGCGCTGCTCGACCACGAACACGTCGGCCTCGCCGACATCGAGCGTGCGACGGGCGCCGCGGCCCTGTTCGACACCATCACGGTGTTCGAGTCGTACCCGGTCGACCGCGGCGGCCTCACCTCGGACACCGACATCGCCGGCATGCGGGTCGTCGACGTGGCCGTCCACGACGCGACGCACTACCCGCTGGCGCTCGGCGCCTCGGTGGACGGCGGCCTGGAGATCCGGATCGACTACGCGCCCGCGTTGTTCGACGCGAGCGACATCGACGCCGTCGCCGACCGTCTCGAACGGGTGCTGCAGGCCATCGCGTCGGATCCGGACCGGACGCTGGCGCGGCTCCGGTTGCTGTCGGACGCCGACTACTCGCGGCTCGCGCCGGTACACGGCCGACCCGGGCGACGCCACCGCACGCTGCCCGGCATCCTGGCCGACGCGGCGCGGATCGACCCGGACGCGCCGGCGGTGACGTGCGGCCCGGCAACCCTCACCTATCGGGACCTCGACACCCGCTCCACACGGCTGGCACAGCGGCTGATCGACGACGGGGTGGGACCCGAAAGCGTCGTCGCCCTGGGCCTGACCCGTTCGCTGGACTTCGTCGAGGCCGTCTGGGCGGTCGCCAAGACCGGGGCGGCGTTCGTGCCCGTGGATCCGACGTATCCGCGGGAGCGGATCGAGCACATGTCGGGCGATTCGGGCGCCCAGGTGGGGCTGACGGTGCAGCGGTGGCGAGACGGGTTGTCCGACAATGCGTCCTGGCGCGAGCTCGACTCCGACGAGTACCGCGCCGAACTGGCGAGTATTTCGGCGCGGCCGATCACCGACACCGATCGCACGGCGCCGCTGCGGCTCGACAACCCCGCCTACCTGATCTACACGTCAGGGTCGACGGGGATACCGAAGGGCGTCGTCCTCACCCACCGCGGGCTCGCGAACCTCGTTGCGGCGGAACGTGAGAGCTTGGCCGTCACCTCCGAGGCCAGGGTCTCACAGTTCACCTCACCGAGCTTCGACGCGTCGGTGTTCGAACTACTCATGGCGTTCGGGTCCGGCGCCCACCTGGTGATCGCTCCGCCCGACATCTACGGCGGCGAGGACCTCGCACGCCAGCTTGCCGCCAAGCGGGAGACGCACGCCTTCTTCACCCCCAGCGTCCTGGGATCGATGCGGCCCGACGGCCTCGACGACCTGCGGTCACTTGCGGTGGCGGGTGAGCCGTGCCCGCCGGAACTGGTGGCGCGGTGGGCCGGTGGACGCCGCATGTTCAACGCGTACGGGCCCACCGAGGGCATGATCATGTCCAACATCGCCGGACCGCTGCTGCCCGACGATCCGGTCGCCATCGGCGGGCCCACCCTCGGCTTCGTGGAACTCGTGCTCGACGCACGCCTGCAACCGGTGCCGATCGGGATGCCGGGCGAGCTGTACCTCGGCGGCCCCGCCATCGCACGCGGCTACCACCGCCGCCCGGGACTGACCGCCGAACGGTTCGTCGCGAGCCCGTTCGTCGCGGCGACCGATCACCCCACCCGCGAGGACGAGGGCACGCTGCCCGGCGACCGGCTCTACCGGACCGGTGACATCGTGCGGTGGCGCGACGACCTCACGCTTCGAGTACCTGGGCCGCAGTGACCTCCAGGTGAAGGTGCGCGGGTACCGAATCGAGCTGGGCGAGATCGACGCGGTGTTGGCGGACCATCCGGGCGTGGAGTTCGCGGCCACCCTCGGCCGGACCGCGCCGTCGGGGGAGACCGTGCTCGTCTCGTACGTGCGCCCGGAGACGACCCGGCCGTCGAACCCGGCGAACTGCTCCGCCACCTCGCCGACCACCTTCCGGCGCACATGGTTCCGGCGTTGATCGTGCCGATCGGCGAGGTGCCCCTGACGCCGTCGGGCAAGCTCGATCAGAAGGCGCTCCCGGCGCCCGACTTCCCGGTCGGCGGCGACGCGACGGACGCCGTCGCGTTCACGCCGATCGAGGGGATCGTCGCCGAACACCTGTGTGCCGTACTGGGTATCGACCGGATCGGGCCGGACGACAGCTTCTTCGACCTCGGCGGCAACTCGCTCATGGCCACCCGGGTCACACGGCGCCTCGACGCCGCTCTCGACACCGACATCGACGTGCGCGCCATCTTCGAGGCTCCCACCGTCCGCGGCCTCGCCGCACGGGTGCTGCAGCGCGGTCCCGGCGGCGCGCACCGCCCGGTGTTGCGGGCGTACGACCGGCCCGAATCGTTACCGCTCTCCTCGGCGCAGCTGAGGATGTGGTCGATCGATCAGCTCGACACCGCGTCGCCCGCCTACAACATCGTCATGGCGGTGCGCCTGCGCGGTGATCTCGACGAGCGGGCCCTGATCGCCGCAGTCGGCGACGTCGTCGCCCGGCACTCGACACTGCGCACGATGTACCCGGTGGTCGACGGCGCCCCCACCCAGTTGATCGCGGACCCCGCGGACATTGCGCGCGCCGAGTCGCTTTCGGTGGTGGCTGCGGATCTGCCGGGGCACCTGCTGCGGCTGGCGGAGACGGGCTTCGACGTGAGCGGCGAGGTGCCGCTGCGGGTGCAGCTGCTGCGGCTGGCCGGCTCCGAGCATGTCCTGGCCGTCGTCGCGCACCACATCACCGCCGACGGGTTCTCGATGCGCACCCTCGCTCGGGACGTCATGCGCGCGTACGAATCCCGGCGTCGAGGCCGTGCACCGGACTGGGCACCTCCGGCGGTGCAGTACATCGACTTCACGCTGTGGCAGCGCGAGCTGCTCGGCGACCCCGAGGATCCGGAGTCGCTCTACCGCCGGCAACTGGACTACTGGCGTGACGCCCTCGCCGGCATTCCCGACGTCGTCCCGCTGCCGACGGATCGACCGCGACCGCCCCGGCAGTCCTTCCGCGGGGCCGCCGTGGGATTCGACATCGACGCCGCGACCCACGCGCGGCTCGCCGACCTGGCCCGACACCGCAACGCCACGATGTTCATGCTCGCGCACACCGCGCTGGCGGTGCTCGTCGCGAGGTTGTCGAGTTCCGGGGACATCGTGATCGGGACTCCGGTGTCGGGGCGCGGCGAGGCCGGGCTGGACGACGTGGTCGGCATGTTCGTCGGCACCCTCGCGCTGCGGACCCGGTCGATCCGGGCGCGGGGTTCGCCGACCTGCTGACGGTGGTCCGCGAGGCGGACCTCGCCGCGTTCGCCCGCACCGACCTACCGTTCGAGCGGTTGGTCGACGAACTCGGACCCGCCCGGTCGACGTCGTACGCACCGCTGTTCCAGGTGCTCGTCGAGTACCGCACCGACATGTCCGGATACTTGCAGCTTCCTGGGCTCGAGGTCGAGCCGCTCGACTACGAACTCGCCGTCTCGAAGTTCGATCTGCAGCTGAGCGTGACGGAGTCCTCCACGCCGGCCGGGGATCCCGGCGGAATGCGCTTCGATCTCACCTACGCCACCGACCTGTGGGGACGAGCCGACTGTCGACGGATTCGCCGAACGGTTGCGCCGGATCCTGGAGGCCGCCGCCGCGGACCCGCACGGCCCGGTGGGCGACATCGGGCTGCTCACCGACACCGATCGCGCCGCGCTCGAGGCCGGGGACAGGGATGTCGGCGTCGCGTCGGAGGCGACGCTCGCGGACATGTTCGGTCGTGCCGTCGCCGCGCATCCCGACGAGGTCGCGGTCGTCCACGGGACGACGCGGCTGACGTATGCGGAGCTGGCCGCCCGATCGAGTCGGCTCGCCCGGGCCCTCGCCGCCCGCGGCGCCGGACCCGATTCCGTGGTGGCGCTGGCACTCCCACGGTCCACCGACATGATCGTCGCGATCGTCGCCGCGACCCTCGCCGGCGCCGCCTATTTCCCCGTCGACCTGGGCTCGCCGGCGGAGCGCATCGCGCTGGTGCTCGGCGAGGCCTCGCCGGCCTGCGTGCTCACCACCGCGGCCGCTGCCGATGCACTTGGCGCGCCCACGGCCCAACCGTTCTCCTCGACGATGCGGGGTTCCGCCGCGAGCTGGACGCGTCGTCTCCGGCCCTGCCGACCGACGCGGATCGCGTGGCGCCCCTGCACCCGGACGACACCGCGTACGTCATCTACACCTCGGGTTCCACCGGGCGGCCGAAGGGCGTGCAGGTCTCGCACCGCAGTGTGGTCTCGCTGCTGGTGAACGCGCACACCGTGTTCGACCTCCGTCCCACCGATATATGGACGATCTTCCACTCCTTCGCCTTCGACGTCTCGGTGTGGGAGGTGTGGGGACCGCTCTCCGACGGTGCCACGACGGTGATCGTCGATCCGGAGGTCGCGCGATCTCCCGACGACTTCGTCGACCTGCTGCACCGCGAAGCCGTCACGGTGCTCAATCAGACGCCCGCGTCGTTCTACCAGTTGGTCGGCTCGGACCACGCCACGGACCTCCCGCTGCGGTACGTCTTTGTCGGCGGCGAGGAGCTCGCGCTCGAGCAAGTTGCCCGATGGTACGAGCGCCGATCGCCGGACGCGGCTCGCGTCGTCGAGATGTACGGCGTCACGGAGGCCGCCGTCATCGACAGCTCCGCCCCGTTGGTCCATGACGCTCTCACCGCCGACACGTTCGCCGGTGGTATCGGCCGGCCCCTGCCCGGGGTCCGCCTGCACGTCCTCGACCCACGCCTGCACCCCGTCCCCGTCGGCGTCGTCGGCGACGTCTACCTGTCCGGCGCCGAAGTCGCGCGCGGGTATCTCGGCCGGGCGGGACTCACGGCGTCCCGGTTCGTGGCCGAGGTCGGCGGGACCGGCCGACGGATGTACCGCACCGGAGACCTGGCCGCCGCGACAGGGACGGCCGACTGGAGTTGCTGGGCCGCAGCGACTTCCAGGTTCAGGTCCGTGGGTTCCGGGTGGAACTCGGGGAGATCGAATCCGCACTGCTTCGGTGCGACGGCATCGAGCAGGCCGTCGTCGTGTCGCGCCGCGGTGACCGCGGGGCCGACGATCGGTTGATCGGCTACGTGGTCCCGACCGACGGACGCATCCTCGACCCGCTCCGCATCCGCGACGACGTCGTCCGGGTGCTGCCGTCGTACATGGTGCCCGCGGCCGTCGTGATTCTCGATGAACTGCCGGTGACAGTCGAACGGCAAGGTGGACCGCAAGGCGCTGCCGGAACCGGATTTCGCGGTGTTCGCGGGACGCGGCCGGCGTCCGGCCGGTGCTGTCGAGGAACAACTCGCCGGTCTCTTCGCCGGGATCCTGGGCGTGCCAGAGGTCGCGGCGGACGAATCGTTCTTCGCCCTCGGCGGAGACTCGATCATGGTGATCCAGTTGGTGTCCCGGGCCCGCGATGCCGGGTCGTGTTCGCGCCGCAGGACGTGTTCGAGCACCCGACGGTCGAGCGGCTCGCCGCGGTCGCCGATGCCGCGGAATCGGCCGTGCGCGCGTGCTCGACGAGATCGCGGGTGGCGGAATGGGGCCCGTCGAACCGACCCGATCGTCCGCTGGCTGGCCGGTCGCCCCGGCGCATGGGATCGCTTCTCGCAGTCGGTTACCGTGACGGTTCCCGCGGGGACGTCCGGCGCGCAGTTGGTCGCCGCGGTGCAAGCGGTGCTCGATAGGCACGACATGCTGCGGGCGGTGCGGGTCGGCTCGGGTTCGGGCATGCACCTGGTGGTGCCGGAGCCGGGCACCGTCGATGCGTCCTCGCGCGTGCGTCGCGTCGACTGCTCGCACGTCGGAGACGCGGCCGATGTCGACGCGGTGGCGGCGTGGGAGCGCGCGGCGTCGGTGGGGCGGCTCGACCCGGGAGCCGGAGTGATGGTCCAGGTGGCGTGGTGTGACGCCGGTCCGGAGCGCGCCGGAAGGCTCGCGGTGGCGATCCACCACCTCGCGATCGACGGTGTGTCGTGGCGGATCCTGCTCGCCGACCTCGTATCCGCGTGCCAGGGAGCACGTGGCGGCGAGGTGCCGGAACTTCCACGCGTCGGCACGTCGATGCGGACGTGGGCGCACGGACTTCGAGCGGCCGCGGCCGATCCGGACACCCTGGCCGAATTACCTTGGTGGACGGACACCTTGGCACCTGCCGATCCCGTGCTCGGGGCACGGCCCTTCGATCCCGGCGTCGACGTCATTGCCGAGCAGGTGGCGGTTCGCATCCCGGTTGACGTCACGCAGGGACTCCTGGCGCGTCTGCCCGCGGCGTTCCGGGCGACCCCGGTCGACGTGGTCCTGTGTGCGACGGCGATGGCAGCGGCGCGGTGGGATCGTTGGGGTCAGGGGCGTCCGAGCATCGTGGTGTCCGTGGAGGGACACGGCCGCGAGGAGCAGATCCTTCCCGGCGCCGACCTGTCCCGTACCGTCGGCTGGTTCACCACCGCGTATCCGGTCCGCGTCGACCTCACCGGCATCGACGTCGACGACGCGTACGCCGCCGGGCGGGCCGCCGGTCAGGCACTCGACGCGGTCAAGGAGCAGTGGCGCGCGGTGCCGCGCAACGGTATCGGGTACGGACTGCTGCGCTACCTGGACCCCGACTCCGCCCGCACACTCGACGCGTTCGAGGACCCGCAGGTCGCAGTCAACTATCTCGGTCGGCTGTCGGGGATCGGACCGCGGGCTGGGCTGTGGGTTCCGGCGGGCCGGACGCGTTCGTCGAGCGCGAGAGCCATGGGCCGGTACCGTGCCCGCTCGCAATCGACGCGTACGTCGAGGATCAGGCGGACGGCCCGAGCCTGTGCGCCACGATCCGGTACGTGCCCGACATCCTCGACGACGAAGCGGTCGGGGAGTTCACGGCGCTGTGGCAGCGCGCGGTGCGCGCCCTCGCCGAACACGTCGCGTCCCCGGCAGTGGCGGGCTGACGCCGTCGGACCTCACCTGGGGCGCCGTGACCCAGTCCGAGATCGAACGTTGGGAGAGAACGCATCCCGGTGTGGTCGACGTGTGGCCGCTCACGCCCCTCCAGGAGGGGTTGCTGTTTCACGCGCTGCTCGCGCAGCAGGACGTCGACGCCTACCACGTGCAGTTGGTCGTCGATCTCGAGGGAGAGGTGGACGAGCGGCGGTTGGCCGCTGCTGCGCAGGCGCTGATGGATCGGCACGAGAGCCTGCGGACCGTCTTCGATCACCGGGACGACGGGACGATCGTCCAGTTGTCCCTCGGACACGTTCCCGTCGACTGGACCACCCTTGCCGCGACCGACGACCAGGCCGAGGAACTGATCGCGCGTGACCGCGAGATCCACTTCGACATGCGCGACACCCCGCTGATCCGATTCCTGCTCGTCGATCTCGGCGGCGGCCGCCGCAGACTTGTCATCACGAACCACCACATCGTCCTCGACGGATGGTCGATGCCGCTGCTCGTGGCCGACCTCTTCGACCTCTATCTCGCCGGCGGTCGGCCGCTCGACCGCGCGGCCGCCCGTACCGGGATTACCCTCGAGTGGCTCACGTCCCGGGACAGCGCGGCCGCCGAGCGTGCCTGGACGTCGGCGCTGTCCGGACTGCCCGGCCCGACTCTGGCGGCGCCGCACGCCGCCGGACGGCAGCTGTCGGCCACGGCGAGCGAACCGGTGCCCATGGACGATTCCACGGCGGTCGGGCTGGGGCGCACCGCGGAGACCGCCGGCGTCACGCTCAACACCGTGCTGCAGGCGGCGTGGGGAGTCCTGCTGGGCCAGATGACGGCCGGTACCGATGTCGGTGTTCGGCACCACGATCGCCGGCCGCGCGCCCGCCGTCCGCGGTATCGAGTCGATGGTGGGCCTGTTCATCAACACCGTCCCGGTCCGGGTGCGTCTCGATCCGAGGGAGAGCATCGCCGGCCTGTTGAGCCGGTTGCAGTCCGAGCGGGCCGCGCTGATGCAGCACGAGTACCTGGGTCTCACCGCGATCCAGCAGGCGGCCGGCTTCGGCGGGCTCTTCGACACCGCGATGGTCTTCAGTCGTACCCGATGGACATGCAGGCCCTCGCCCACCTCGCCGAGCGGACCGGATTGCGGGCGACGGCCCTCACCGGGCACGATTCGACCCACTACCCGTTGTCGCTCAAGGCATTCGAGGACACCGGCCTGCATCTGGTGCTGCGGTACTCGCCCGATGCGATCGATCGGTCCGTGGCGGCGGACATCGCCCGGCGACTGGCCGGATCGTGGAGAGCATCGCACATCGCCCGGAGACACCCGTCGGCCGCATCGACGTCATGGGCGAGCAGGGGCGCGCGAAACTGATCGAGGTCGCGACGTCCGATCCAGGACCTGCACGGACGTGGGCCGAGATCCTCGAGACGGGTGCGGCGCTCGATCCGGACGCGACCGCGCTGCGGTGGCGCGGCACGGACACCACCTACCGCGAACTCGACGAACGCTCGACCCGCCTGGCGCGCGAACTGATCGCGCGGGGTGTCGGTCCGGAGGACTTCGTCCCGGTCGCGATACCGCGCTCGGCGGACTCGGTCACCGCCACGTGGGGGGTCGTGAAGAGCGGCGCCGCCCCTGTGCCCATCAACACCGAACTGCCCTCCGGTCGCATCGCGTACATGCTCGACGACTGCGCCGCCGCGGTGGGGCTGACTGCGACCGCCGACCACGGGCTAACAGGGGCGGTCGACTGGCTGGCGCTCGACGGGATCGACCTCGACCGTCGGTCGCCGCGGCCGATCCGGGACAGCGAACGCACCCACCCGATCCGGGTGACCGACCCGGCCTACCTGATCTACACGTCCGGTTCGACGGGGCACCGAAGGGCGTCGTGGTCACCCACGCCGGGCTGCCGTACATGACGACCGCGCAGATCGAGCACCAGGGCGTGACTCCGAAATCCCGGATTCTGCACGTGTGTTCGCCCAGCTTCGACGTGTCGGTCCTGGAACTCGTGCTCGCGTTCGGGGCGGGTGCGGCGCTGGTGGTCGCGCCCCCCGACGTGTACGCCGGTGCCGAACTCGAACAGTTCGCCCGGGACGAGCGCGTCACGCACGTGCTCGTCACCCCGGCGGTGTGCGGAACGATCGACCCGAGTTCGCTGCCCGACGTCGAGGTCGCGGAGATCGGCGGCGAACTGTTCGGAGCGGAACTGGTGGACGAATGGGCGCCCCGCGCGTGCCTGCTCAACGCGTACGGGCCGACCGAGTGCACGGTGTGCGCGACCACCAGCGGTGCACTCGCATCCGGTGAACCCATCACGATGGGCGGGCCGCTCGCCCGGTCCGGGGTCGGGGTCGTCGTGCTCGACTGCTGGCTGCGTCCGGTGGCAGACGGAGGCGAGGGGGAGCTGTACCTCTTCGGCCCCTGCCTGGCGCGCGGCTATCGCGGCCAATCGTCACTGACCGCGGAACGGTTCGTGGCCAACCCCTTCGGGCCCGCCGGATCGCGCATCTACCGGACCGGTGATCTGGTGCGTCGCACCGGGCACGGCCTGCAGTACATCGGCCGCACCGACTTCCAGATCAAGATCCGCGGCCTGCGCATCGAGACCGGGGACGTGGACGCGGCGCTCATCGCGCATCCCGACGTCGAGTTCGCCGTGTCGCTGGGACGCCAGGCGCCGAACGGCGAAACGGTGCTGGTGTCGTATGTCCGGCTCGGGCCCCAGAGCGATCTCGAACCGACCGCGCTCAAGAAGTTCGCGGCCACGTCGTTGCCGGCGTACATGGTGCCGTCCGCGATCACGATCCTCGACACGGTGCCGATGAACTCCAACGGCAAACTCGACCGCGACGCGTTGCCGGACCCGGTGTTCGCGACGGGCGCCTACCGGCCGCCCCGGACCGAGGTCGAGCAGGTGCTGGTGGAGGTGTTCGCCGACGTCCTCGGTGCGGAACGCGTCGGAGTCGACGACAGCTTCTTCGAACTCGGGGCAACTCGCTCAGCGCGGTGCGTGTGGTCGCGGAGGTGCAGTCGCGACTCGGCCGGGCGGTGCCGATGCAGTGGGTCGTCAACGACCCGACACCGGCCGCGATCGCCGCGCGCCTCGACGGCGGCGGCGGGCCGTCGACGGACCAGTTGGTGCGGATGCGTTCGGGGGACGGTGCGGAACCGCTGATCTGCGTGCATCCGGCGATCGGGTTGACCTGGTGCTACACCGGCCTGATCCCGCACGTCACCGACGGACGCCCCGTCTACGGGATCCAGTCGTCCGGCATGACCGTCGGCGCCATGTCGGCATCGTCGATGGACGAGTTGGCCGCACGCTACGTCGACCTGATCCGGCGGGTGCAGGCCCACGGCCCGTATCACCTCCTCGGATATTCGGTGGGCGGTGCGATCGCGCACGCGATGGCGGTTCGACTACGGGCGCTCGGCGAGGACGTCGGCACCCTGGTCATGCTGGACACCCAGACCACCGAGTCGATTCCCGGCGGGGCGCGCACGCGGAGCCTCGGGATGCTGTTCGCGGAGTTCGCGGGAATCGACTCCGACGAGCGCGTCGACGACGACCTCACCCCCGAACGCGCGGAGCGGTTGCTCCGCGACAGCGGTGGTGCCTACGCGAGGCTGACGGCCGACGACCTGCGCCGGATCTACGACGACTACCTGCACACGATCAACCTGGGCCAGGAGTATCGACCCGAGACGTTCGACGGCGACCTCGTGTACTTTGCCGCGGACGGCGAGGCGGGGATATGGGAACCCCGTGGGACCGCTACGTCGCCGGTACGGTCCACACCCATCCCGTGGGCCACCCGCACAACCGCCTGACGGAACCGGAGGCGCTCGCGGTGATCGGCCCGATCGTGCGGCGGTATCTCGACGGTGGAGACCGATGATCTTGCGGGGCAATCGGGATCAGTGCTTACATGGTGCGCAGCGTCGCGTGCCGGTGGCGGACAGCGTCAGGCATGGAGGCGTCGAACCGCAAGGGGTCATCGATGACCATCTCGTTCAACCACACCATCGTGTTCGCGCGGGACAAGCAAGTGTCCGCGCTCGTTCTTCACTTCACTGTTCGCCCTGCCCGACGGCGTGGCGGCGGGGCCGTTCCTGGCCGTCCAACTCGACAACGGCGTGACATTGGACTTCGCCGATCTGTCGATCGATGTGCTGCCACAGCATTACGCGTTCCTCGTCACCGAGGAGGACTTCGACGGCATCTACGGTCGAATCCTCGAACGGGGCATGGAGCACTGGGCCGATCCGCGCAAGTCCCGACCCGGCGAGATCAACCGGAACGACGGCGGGCGCGGCGTCTACTTCCACGATCCTGCGGGTCACAACCTCGAGATCATCACGCGCCCATACGGTTCGGGTAGTCAGAGCTAGGGTCCCGCGAGTAGGTCGACGATCGGACGGTTCGATTCGCGTTCAGTGGTGAGCTGGAGATGGCTGGGCATCGGTGCGAGTTCCGCTTCTACGAGGAGCTGAACGACTTTCTGCCGCCACCGCAACGCAAGCGCAGTTTCGTCCACGACTTCGACGGCACACCGTCGGTCAAGGACCGGATCGAATCCCTCGGGGTGCCGCACACCGAGGTCGATCTGATCCTGGTCGACGGTGTGCCGGTCGGGTTCGACCACCACATGTCCGGCGGGGAACGGGTGGCCGTGTATCCGACCTTCCACGGGCTCGACCTGGGTGCCATCGCTCCGCTGCGCCCGCCGCTGCGGGAACCGCGCTTCGTCCTCGACGTCCACCTCGGCCGGCTCGCCCGCTACCTGCGGCTGCTCGGCTTCGACAGCTGCTACACGAACGACAGCACCGACGACGAGCTGCTCGCGTTGTCGCGCAGCGAGAATCGCATCCTGCTCACGCGCGACCTCGGACTGCTCGAGCGTGCGGCGCTCGTCCACGGAGGATTCCTGCACCAGACCGATTCCCGGCTCCAACTGCGGGAGGTCCTCGACCGGTTCCACCTGCAGGGGCGCATCGCGCCGCTCACCCGGTGCGCCCGCTGCAACGGGCTCATCGGCCCCGCGACACCCACGCTCGCGAGGGGGAGCGTCCCCGGAGGTGTACTGCGCGAACAGCGCCGGTTCAGTCGCTGCAACGACTGCGGCCAGGTGTACTGGCCCGGTGGCCACCTGAAACGACTGCGGGCGCGGCTCGCCGAGATCGGCGTGTGGTTCTGAGGGAGCGGGCGGCAGGTGCGATCTGACCATCCCTGGACGGGTCGACATGGCCACGGCTGACGAGATCGCTGCCCAGATCCGCTTCGAGCGTTCGTGGCGTGTCTCCTAATTGGTCCATCGAGGGTGAGCACAGACGACTCGGCGTCGCCGATCCGAATTCGGGCTGATTCGGCCGCTGCAAGGTTCTTGATCCAGTCAGGGTCGGATCTCGTTCCGAACGCGGAACCGACGACGTACGAATCGTCGTGCTCCAGGTAGATGACAGGTGTACTTCGCGGGATTCCAGTCTTTCGCCCGGGCGCCGTCAGCAGAAGGACGGGTAGTCCTACTGCTGTCCCGCCGAGGCGACCGTCTGCTATCCGGTACAGGCGACGGTTGCTCGGTTGCGAAGCGTCACGGCGGTCTTCGATATCAGGCCATCTGAGTCGGGAAGGACGGGAAGTTGACAACCCCGCACTCGCCCAACCTCCTTTCGGCAGTTATCGTCTCGGCGGTCGTGCGTTCTAGGGCTGGTCAGTCGGGCACTGTGCCGTCGGGCATGGTGGCGTCGGTGAGGTCGGCACCGTTCAGGACCGCTGTGGCGATGTTCGCGCCGGTCAGGTTGGCCTTGCCCAGGTAGGCGCCGATCAGGGTTGCATCGGTCAGGTCCGCGTCTCCGAGGTATGCACCGGTCATGTAGGCGCCGGAGAGGTCCGCTCCGGTGAGATCGGCGTGCCCGAGGTACGTCGATGTCAGATAGGCCAGCGTGAGGTCGGCCTTCCGTAGGTCGGCTCGGGTGAGGAACGCGCCGGTGAAGTTCGCGTCATGGGCGACGACGCCGGCAAGGTCCGCCCGCGACAGATCCGCCCGACCAACTCGGCGGAGGTCAGGTTCGCGCCGGCGAGGTCCATGCCGGTGAGATGCGCACCTGCGAGATTCGCGCCGGCCAGATCGACGTCGACGAGACTTACTGACCACGAATCATGTTCGGCACGGTGGGAATTCCAGGCAATGACATCCGACCGGAGCAGGTCGAGCGGATTCGTCTGCGATGTCGATATCATCGGCCCCCTAGGTAGGACGAAAGCAACTTCCGGCGTCGTGTTGACGCTGTCAACCTAGCGTCGCTTGTTGACAGCGTCGACCTACCTTCTATTCTCGGTTCGTGGATGAGAGAACCCGGGACACGCGCCGCGCCCTGATCGCCGCAGCCAGCGACCTCTTGGCGCAGGGCGGGCCGGCGCACGTCACACTGCGAGCGGTCGGCGCGGCGGCCGATGTGTCGCGGACGGCACCGTACCGACACTTCCAGGACAAGGACGACCTGCTCAGCACGGTAGCCGCGGAGAGCCTCGCCTCTCTGACGGCGGAGATGCGGCGTGCAGTCTCCGAGACGACGACAACCTCGTCCCGCTCTTTCGAGCCTGTCTCGCGTACGTCCGCGTTGCCTGGCAGTACCCGAACCACTACCGGCTCGAGTTCGGAGGCGACTACACGATCAAACCGAGTCCCGTGCTCGTAGCTGCCGCCGGCGACTTCAAAAAGTACTTCCACGAGCTCGTCGTCGAAGCGCAGCAGGATGGCACTCTCATCGCCGGGGATGTCCGGGAGATCGGACCATTGGTTTGGGTCCTCCTGCACGGACTTTCTCTGTCCAACCACCTGGTCGCCGACCAGCAATGCAGTTCCGACACGGGGTACGAAGCCGACGACATGCCGCGTCTACTCGCTTTGGCCCTGCAAAACCTGAGTCCACGCTGAGCTTTTCACCAGCGGAAGTCGCCGAACCGAGTGTCCTGGCGTCACCTGAGGTAGGTCGCTCCCTCAACTAGTCGAAATGACTTGGAATCGTATGCAAGACACCGCCACCGCCGTCGGCTCGGCCTCGCGAAAGACCAACGTGCTTGCCGCGCCATGCCTCGAGCGGCCGACGAAGGCTCGGTCTCCTCGTTGGGGTGTCTGCGCCGTCCGATATCCTCGGGCGAGGTCGATTTCGTTTGGAGTTGTCGTGGTTTCTGGTGCGGCCGATCCGGATGTGGCCCTGGTGATGGGGCTCTTCGACGTTCTCGGCGTTCAGTATTCACCTGCCGTGGCCGAGCCCGACAACGCCGATTACGGTGCCGTAGTTTCCGATGTCGGCCGATCGAGGATGCGGTTTCGGGTCGGCAAGCTGACACCGAGGAAGGTCGGGCTGTTTGTCTCCGTGTGGCGTCGCGCCCCGGCGGATCGACGGAGCCATTCCCGGTGGAGGGCAACGTCGACGTACTGGTCGTCGCCGCCCGGGAGGGCGACCGTTTCGGTGCGTTCGTCTTCCCGACTGAGGTGCTGGTCACCCGCGGCGTCGTGTCGGTCGATGGTGTAGGCGGCAAGCGTGGGTTTCGCGTGTATCCGCCCTGGTCGGCAACGAACAATTCGCAGGCGAGGCGGTCCCAGCAGTGGCAGTGCGACTACTTCCTCGAAGTGGGTGACGGATCGGCCGTTGATCTGAATCGGGCCGGTCGCCTCTTCGCTGTGGTCTAGGGGTGTCTCCTATGCGCTGAGAATCACGCCCGCGCGGCAGGTGAGTGGGAGTTGGTCGAGCCGGGGCCGCGTCCTCGGCGGTAGGCGGTGGCTTCCACGACCCGACAGTTGTCCCGGAACCGGCGACCCCGGCATGAGTCGGCCTCGGTGGAGGGCGCTGACTCTGTGTGCTCTAGTCAACGTTTCGTTCGCCTCATGGTGGATGCGCCGAACAGGATGAGACCGAGGGTGCGCATAGCGGCGCCCGCGTAGCTGGGGGCCGTGTAGCCGAGGCCGGCGTGGAGCGTGGCGGCGTGTCCGGAGATGCTCAGGACGCGGTTCTGCAGGGGTGGGATGAGCCCGAACCTGGCGGCACCGACGACGAAGAGCAGTGCGACGGTTGCTGTTTGGTTCGTCCCACCCTCGTGTGCTGACGTTGCTGGAATCGCTTTCCGACCGCACTCCTGCGCTCGTGCGCGGGCGACGTAACGACGTTCTGGCATGGAACCGGGCAGGGCATGCTCTGCTTGCCTCCCACCTGGACTACCCGGCACCGCGCGACCCGACGAATCGGCCGTCGATGTCGCGGCTGTTCTTCCTCGACCCGCACACCCGGGACCTGCATCAGAACTGGGATGAGCTGGCTCGCGCTCACGTCGCCTACTTGCGCCTGGTGTCGGGACGGCATCCAGCCGACGGGCGTCTGGCGGAACTGATCGGCGAGCTCACCATGCGCAGCGTCAGTTCGCCGCGCTCTGGGCCAGTGGCCGTGTCGGGGACTGCACCGCAGGGACGAAGTGCCTCCGGCACCCCACGGCCGGTCCGATTGCGGTCGACTATCAGGTCTGGCTGCAGCCGGACAGCCCCGACCACCGGCTCGAAGATCTACACCGCGCACGACCGCCCGTCCGCAGACGCGCTGGAACTGCTCGCCGTCGACCAGGCCGAACCCAGAAGCGCGCAGTTGCCGGGTGATGACTTGGCGATGTCGACGAGAATCCGTGTCAGAGCGTGAGTATCGAGACGAGGCTCACTACCAGCAGCACGATGTAGGCCTGGGCGTGGATGCGATCCGGTACATGCCTGACGAGTCTTCTCGTGACCACGATCGTGGGAAGGGAGGCGGCCAGGAGTGCGCCGCCGGCGAGAAGATCGACGTAGCCGACAGCTCCGGGAGTCGTTCCGTCGCCGTCAGACGCGTACACGATCGTGCCGATCACCGCGATGGGGACGGTGAGTGGATTGGCCAGGGTAGTTGCAGCTGCCATAGGCAGTCCTCTGCGGCGCAGGAGCGGGACGGTCATGACGCTTCCGCCGACGCCGAGGAAGCTGGCGATCACGCCGATCCCGACGCCGCCGAGACTCGCGACGCGTCGGCCGAGGGGACCGGGTGTGCCACCGGAGAGGTCGAGGAAGCCGGCACGGACGAGGCTGTCGACGATCGTGACCACGAGATAGACGACGAAGAGGGCGTGGATGAGCGCCCCGGAGGCGTGGGTGGCGGCGAGTGCTCCGATCACCGACCCAAGTGCGATGAAACCGGTTAGGGGCCAGAGATACTCGCGATGCGCGAGCGCGGAGGCGCGACCGGTGATGGTTGCGAGGGAGGCGTTGACGATCATCACGGCGGTCGAGGTGGCCACCGCGATGTGCATGGCATCCGGACGATCGCCGGCCACTCCGTAGATCACGGGGACCACGATGAATCCACCGCCGAAGCCGAACAGGACGGTCGTCACTCCGATCAGCAGACCGAAGGCGAGGAGAAACGGTAGGGCGTGTGTCACTGCGTTCACGGTAAGCGGCGGGGAGGTGGCGGGCATTCGATGTATTGCCATCTTCGTTCGAGATTCAGACACGCGGTGGCTATCGTCGATGGCGTGCGGAACGCCCGGTTGGAGGACTACGACGCGCTCGATCGTGCGGTCTTGGCGATCGGCACGGATTATCCGTACGGCTGTGTGCTCGAACCACACCGTCACCGCCGAGCCCAGGTTCTCTACGGCGTGGGCGGAGTGATGGATGTGACCACGGAGCACGGGACGTGGATCGTGCCGGCGGAGCGTGCTGTGCTCATTCCCGCGGAGATCGAGCATGCGGTCACTATGTGGGGGTGTCCACACGAAGTCTGTACATCGAACCCGCCGCGGCGCCGTGGTTTCCGTCGACGTGCGTAGTTGTCGAGGTATCCGCGTTGCTCCGCGAATTGCTCGCAGCGGCCACGGAACTACCGGTCGAACATGCGGCTCGAAGGGCGGGATGCAACCCTGCTGGCGCTGACGCTCTTCGAGATTGCGCGATCAGCGTCATTGCCACTCGAACTGCCCCTGCCCACCGACCCGACGCTGAGGAAGCAATGCGAGCTCTTCCTTCGTGATCCCGACATCCGTACCTCGCCGGGGTGGTGGGCCGACGCGGTTCGAGCCAGCGAACGTACCGTCCATCGCAGGTTCCGTCACGAGGTATCGATGGGAGTGAGCGAATGGCAACGCCGTGCATGCGTGCTGCACGCCATCCGGCGGCTGGCCGCCGGAGACACCGTGTCCACCGTGGCCGCTGATCTCGGCTACGCGACCCCGTCGGCGTTCTCGACCATGTTCCACCGCGTAACCGGATCGTCACCGAGCACCTTCAGGTTCGACCACTGGTGATTGCGAGACACGCCCTACGTGTTACGGCTCAGGGGTTGTTGACGTCTTCTGGTTGGTCGGGGCATCGAGCCAGGTTGTCAGGGCGTGCTCGGTGCGTTGGAGTTGGATCCGCCGCTCAGTGATCTCGTGGAGTCGCTCGGTGAGGCGAGCTCGGGTGACCTCGCAGCATCGACGGTCGTCTTCCGAGTCGTCGGCCATGCAGGGCAACATCAGAGCGACATCGCTGGCTGTGAAACCGGAGTCGAAGAGCGCTCTGATCTGCTTCCCGTATTCGATGTCGGAGGCGCTGTAGTCGCGATAGCCGGCCGGGCTGCGGGCGGGAACGAGCAGGTCACTGGCCTCGTAATGCCGCAGCCGGTGGGAGGGACCCGATCCGGGCGGCGGCATCTGCGATACGCATCTCAGTTCAACCTTCTGGCTTGACCTTCACATTGATGTGAAGGTTGATGCTACCCAGCATGTGGAAGAACTCAGCCCCCACGTGGGGAGTCGTCGTTCTCGCGACTTCGCTGTTCGTCGTGACGAGCAGCGAATTCCAGGTCGCGGCAATGCTTACGGCGATGTCGTCGGATCTCGGTGTGTCGGTGGCCGAGCCTGGGCGTGTTGGTGACCGTCTACTCGCTGGGCATGGGATTCGGAGGGCCGATCCTGGCGTGGGCTCTTCGGCGGGCCAACCCCCGGGTCGCACTGGTTGTCGTCATGCTCGGCTACGCGGTCGCCGAGGCGCTAGCGGGGGCGATCGCCGAGCAGAGGTCACTGGTCGTGCTGCGGCTTGTAGCGGGCGCACTGTCCGGAGCCACCTTCGGAATGGCCCTCACAATGGGAATGCACCTCGGCGACGAGCGCAACCGGGCCGGAGCGTCAGCAGGCGTTTTGACCGGACTCATGGCCGGAACGCTGCTGGGACTGCCACTGAGCCATCTGATAGCGACGACGCTGGGTTGGCGGGCCTCGTTCTATGTGCTTGCGGCAGCTGCGGCCGCCATGGCTCTTGCCGTCGCTGTCGTCGTACCGGGAGCGCAGCAGGTCTCCGACGGGAGCCCAATGTCGTTTGGCGCCTTGCGGAACAGAGATCTATGGCTGCGCTACCTGACGAGCTTCCTGGTCATCGGTGGGGCATTTGCGGCGTTCGCCTTCGTCGACCCCCTGCTGCAGCGAGGCGGCGTGGCCGGATCTCGGGCGACTCTGACGATGTTGGGCTTCGGTGTTGCCGCGTTCGCCGTCAACCATCTCACCGGTCGTGTCGCTGCCGGGGCCGCACGGCCGTGGTTGGTCGTGGGGGTCATCGTTCAACTTGCGGCGCTACTCATATTCCTCCTGGCGCCGGAGACATTGTTGTTGATCGTGATTGCGACGATGCTCCTCGGAGGGGCGGGGATTGCCTTGAACCCTCTTCTGGTGAACCGCGTTGTCGCGGTGGCGGTGCCCGATGTTCTCGTGAACACGATGCACACTTCGGCAATCACTCTCGGAGTTTCTGCAGCGACGATGATCGGCAGTCGGGCGATCGTCGGCACAGGCAATCTCAGCGGCACGCTGCTGGTCGGTCTCATCTTCAGCGCGGCAGCTGTTGTGCTCGTCGTCTCCACACGTGACGGTTCACCTGCAGACTATCGGCGCGATCGAGTAACTCGACTGTGACTCACTACCACTCGCCACTCGGCATCGAAGGTCGTCGGCGCAACGTCAGAGGCCCGCCGCATGGCAGCCATCGCGACGCAGCAGCGTAGGGTCCTTTTGTGCGGAGCGAGTCGCCAGAATTGGGTGGCGGGTCGTGACCACGGTGCGTGACAATCGTGGCCATGACCGTCGACATCTCGGAGCCGGCCCGGTTGGGTGAAGTGCATCTTGCCTGCGGACGGGCAATTGGATGGGCCGATGGGGCCACCCGGAAGGGATTCCCGTGTTGCTGTGCCCGGGCGCAGCCACCACTCGATCACTGGGCTTCGGTGTGGGCGTACTCGAGGCACTCGGCGTGCGCCTCGTCTCACTCGACCGTCCTGGGTTGGGGCTGTCGACACCTCAGCCCGGCAGGTCATTTCGCGATTTCGCTGCCGATGTCGAGGAGTTCGCAGCGCTGCGCGGGCTGGGCAGGCCCGCGATGGTCGGCAACTCTCAGGGAGCGCCGTTTGCGCTTGACTGCGCTGCGGCGGGTATCAGCGGCGCGCTCGCGATCGTGTCGGGTGCGGACGAGGTGGCGGCCCCGTGGTTCGCGGATGTTTTGCCGGATCAGCTCCGCGGACTGGTCGACCTGACCGCGTCGGACCCGGACGAAGCGGAGCGCTTCTTCGCGACGTTGGACGCAGACACAATGTGGCAGATGGTCATCGACTCGAGCCCAGCGTCCGATCTTGCCGTCTACCGTGACCCCGAGTTCGAGCGCATCTACCGTCGCTGTCTGGGTGAGGCGTTCGCCGCGGGTCCTGGGGGTTATGCCCGGGACACGGTCCTAGCCATGGGTTGCTGGCCGTTCGATCTGACGACGATCGGTGTGCCCGTAGATTTTGGTACGGCGAGCAGGACACCAGCCACTCCCCGGATCTCGGAAGTTCCCTCGCTGCGCGAATTCCCGGAGCTCGCCGCCACATCGTGCCCGGCATCGGCGGCGCAGTCTTGTGGACACACGCTGAGAAGATCCTGCGCACTCTGCTCGGGCACACCGACCAGCGCGGATAGCGAGCGCGTGCCTCAGACGATTGCGCTGAACGCCCCACCCCGATCGGTCGCTACTCCGACCGGCGGTGGGGGTTCGACAGGTGTGGACAGCGTTGCGGCGAGAAGTGGATCTGGCCGAAGCCGAATGCGGTTCCGCCCGAGGTCGAACCCCGTCAGATGGCGGGATCGTACTGGAACGCGCGCACCTCCTGCGCGCACCGGCACGCAACCGCGAACTTCGCAGCCCATTCCAGTGCCGCCTCGCGGGAGGGCAACTCCAGGATCGCGTAGCCGCCTTCGAGCTGCGTCGTCTGTGGATACGTGCCCTCGGTCACCGTGCCGTCCCCATCGACCAGGACAGGCGGAACGCTCTCGTCGATTCCGCCTCCGAACGCCCAGACACCGGCGTCCTTCGCCTCCGCCGCCACCGCGTGCGCCGCATCCGAAACTGCCTGCAGATCGTCGTCGGGGGAGACCATGGCGGCGCTTGGGAACGAGATCAGGTACTTCGTCATCGCGTCGACTCCTTCTTCCCGTTTAGGGATCAGACCCATCCTCGCCGACGCGGGCGCGCTGCGCACATGACTCGCTCACCTGCCGCAACGGGCGGAACAGGGCGTCTCCTCCACCGCGCTCACCGGCGCCGCGACGCAGTGGGCATCAATCATTGTCTGCTATGGCGCTCTCGGACAGGTCGGTGAGCGCGAGGGTGCTCGGTGTCCGCGGGGGCGTTGGTCTTCGGGTGTTGATTCCGGATCAGCTGCGCTGGTGGCCCACGGGTTCACGATCGGTCGGACAGTCGGCGGTGTTCTGCATCGAGCTCATCGAGCTCCTGATGATCCGGGCGCGTTCGCGGCGGCTGAGCCGAGCGCAGCTGGATACCTGAGGATGGCGTCGGCGCCGGTATTCGTCACGTCGAGTCGGCCCATCAGCTCGTTGTGGGCCTCTTCGGTGTCTGTACTGCTGGCGACCACACTGACTACCAGCTCTCGGTGCTCGAGGGCTGTCGCGATCGCCCTGATGATCTCCCGACGCTGCTCTAGCACGGTGAGTGGATCAGTCAGATCGGGAGGGATGTCGGTGATGGGTCCGTCCCAGGCGAACGTCGACTCCGCAAGGGTGTCGTGGACCTGGAGGTCGGCCAACGCGGCGGTCAGGTTCGTTTCGGTCGAGTCGACTCGTACCAGCAGTCCGGTCTCGTCGTCGATCACCACCGTCACGTGGCCTTCTTCCCCGGCACCGGAGAGCAGGCTCAGTTCCCACGCCGGACGTGCTTCGACGCCAACAGCGGTCGCCGGACCGGTGGGCGCCGTCCGACGACTGAGACTGTGCAGCAGAGTGTCAGGACCGACGACGTCCATCGGGCTGATCGGACCGAGGTCTACCAGATGGAACGAGCCGGGCAGGCGTTCCATGGTGTCGCCCTTGCGTAGCAAAGCGGCCTGCGGACTGCTCACAAACACAGTGCGCCCTGCACGGTCGATGCGCCATCGATGGCCGGGCCCGTACCGAAACCCGAACTCTCCACGTTCCGCGGTATCGCTGTCGTCGGAGCGGGCCTCGTACCGCAACACGGCGGAGACGAACGACGACGACGACGCGGCATGTCGCCCCATCAGCTCGATCCACGACGGGATCCGCTCTCCCATGACAAGCCACACTAGCGAACCACCGTTGTCGGACTACCGGATTCGAGGTCCGGCGTTAGTCGAGATGGATTCTGGCGGGCGCGGGACGCGCTGCTCGACAGCCTCTACCCCAGTCCCGCAGGGGCTGAACCGAACTGACGGTCGGGACGCGGACACGGAGGAGTTGCCTTGTGCTGATTCCCAGAGGTTGGATGTGGCCCTGCCGATCCCCGCACTGTGGCAACGGGTGCTGTGCAAAATGTTTGGCTGCCACTGCAAGCTGCCCTGGTAGGCGACAATGACAGCGGGGCTGGATCGTTCAGACCATGTCTCAGCCGCAGAGGGCGGTGTCCACGGCGTCCAACACGTGCTTCGCGGCCGCATCGGTCGACGGGATGCTCGTCACCGCGACGTTTGCGGCGCGACCGTCGTCGGTGACGCCGCCCGGGTCTCGAACCCGGAGATGTCGCCGCCGTGACCCCAGTAGACGCCACCACACGACAGCGGCCTGCTGGTGAGTCCGAGTCCGTAACCGAGTCCGGAGGACCCGTCGACGGGGACAGTGGTGCGCATCTCGGCAAGCTGGGCCGCTGGCAGCAAGCGGCCACCGAGCAGCGCGCCGAAGAACCAGTTGAGGTCGGAGTTGGTGGAGATCAACTGGCCTGCGGCCCATCCCCACGAAGGGTCCATCTCCGTGAATTCACGCAGTGGGCTGTCCGTCGGGTTGCGGTGGTAGCCCTGGGGGTGCGGCTCCCGGATGGTCATGTCACCCGGGGTGGGGAAGTAGGTGTGGTGCAGTCCGATTGGTTGGATGATTCGCCTGTCGATCTCCTCGGCGAGGGGCCGGCCGGTGACCTTCTGGACGATCAGGCCGGCCAGGATGTAGTTCGTGTTGCTGTACCCCAGGCCGTCCCGGGGGCCGCGTCGGCCGGGTGCTGGAGGGCGATGTCGATCAGGTCCCGGGGCTCGGCGTACCGGTACCTGATCTCGTCGTCGTCGATGTAGTTGCCGTACTCGGGAAGTCCGCTGGTGTGTTGGAGGAGCTGGCGGACGGTGATGTTGTGCCCGTCGATCCCTTCCCCTCGGACGAGGCCGGGGAGGTAGGTGTCGACGGAGGCGTCGAGGCCGACCTTTCCTTCGGCGACCAGCTGCATGACCACGACCGCGGAGAACGTCTTGGTGTTGCTGCCGATCCGTACCCGGCCGTCCTCGGGCACCTGCGATTCGGTGGCAAGGTCACCGACGCCCGCGGTGTAGGTGCGGGTGCGGCCGCTCCGGTCCTGGACACTCGCCAGCGCGGCGGGTAGGCCATCGTCGCGCACCAGCGTGCCCAGGGCCTGCTGGACGGCGTCCGGCCCGGTGTCGGTGGGGGCGGCGGAACCGGAGGCGCAGGCGGTGGGCAGGGCGAGGGCGCCCAGTGCCATGACGCCGACGGCCACCGCGGCCGCGGCCGACGCGGCCCTTCGCCGCTTGCCGCCGTGCCGTGGGGTCGAGGAACGGTGGCCCTGCCGGATCTCGGTACGCATCAGTCAACTCCTGGGGATCGTTTGGTCAGGACACGATCCTGTCTGCCGGGGTTGCGACTGCGCATCGCGCGAAGGCGGGGAAGGCGCTCCCTCGTTCGGGGAGGCCGTCGATGAGCTGCCCGGAATGCTGGTCGAATCATGATCAGAGCAATCCGACCGCTGCTGCGCGGCTCCACGTATTCGGGCATGCTGCTCGCCTGTTGGGCGCGTTGGCGAGCCTTCCTCTGCTGCCTCTCGCGATGGTGCCGGCGTTGGCGTGGTCATCCGTCCCTTATGAAGTGCAGGTCGTTCTGGCCCTGCTGGTCTGGGCGGTCTTGATCGGTGTGGTCGGGTTCGCCCGCACCACGCGGCGCGGGCTGATCGTGGTCGCCCGTCGACTGCTGAGGGTGCCGCTGCCGGATCCGGTGGTCGCACGCCGGCCGGCGAGTTCGCTCGGCACCGAGCCGGCCCCCGTCGTCACGTCCGGCAGCGACCGTTGGCGGACTCCGCTCTGGCTGCTGCTGCATGTGGCACTGGGATGGACGGGCGCGCTGGTGAGCGGTCTGCTGATCGCCACGAGCGTGGCCCTTCCACTCGGCGCCGATGCGGGGCAGCCCGCGCGGCTGAATTTGTTCGGCTGGTCGGTGCAGGCGGAGGGCGGCTGGGGGACCTGGGCAGCGGCACTCGTCTGTCTCTTGCTTGTGCCGGCCGTGTGCGCGATGGTGACGAGCGCCCTGCGGTGGCTGGCGCCAAGGCTGTTGGGGCCGTCGTCGGCCGAGCGGCTCGCGTTGGCGGCCGAGCGGGAGCTGGTGCTGGCCGAACGCAACCGACTGGCCCACGAGTTGCACGACTCGATCGGGCACACGCTGACGGCGACCACGATCCAGGCGGCGGTGGCCGGCGAGGTGCTCTCCGCCGACCCGGTGGCGGCGCGGGCCGCCATGCGCAGCATCGAGGAATCGGCCGGTCCGCGTTGGAGGACCTGGACTATGTGCTGGGCGTGCTGCGCGAGGAGAAGGCGGAGACAGCGCCGCCCCGGACCTTGGCCGACCTGCCTGAGCTCCTCGACCGGTTGCAGCGCGCGGGTGCGGTAGTGGAGGTGACCCGGTCGGGCGAGCTCGATCAGGTCCAGAGGACGCTCTCCCGAGCGGCGTATCGGATCCTGCAGGAGGGGCTGACGAACGCGTTGCGGCACGGGGCGGGCGGTCCGATCGAGGTCCGGGTGGCGGCCGCGCCGGACGGCCTCGAGCTCAGTGTGGTCAACCGGACCGGAGCCGGGACGGGAGCAGGCGTGGGCCCGGGCGTTTTCCCGACGTCAGGACACGGACTGCCCGGCCTGGCCGAGCGGGTGCGGTTGCTGCACGGTGAGATCGAGGCCGGCCCGGACGGACCGCAGCACTGGCGATTGGCGGTCAGGCTGCCGGTACGGTCATCGGCATGATCGGCCCTGCCGCGAGCACTGACGCGAACCACACCGCCACCGCCTGCCCTGCCGGAACCCCCGTCACACTCCTGATCGCGGACGACGACGCGGTGACCCGCAGCGGTCTGCGTACGTTGCTCGCGGCGCAGCCTGGGATCGCGATTGTGGGTGAGGCCGCCGACGGTGTCGAGGCGGTCGAGCAGGCGCAGCGGCTGCGCCCGGACGTCGTCTTGATGGATGTGCGGATGCCTCGCCGCAACGGGATCGAGGCCACCCGCCACCTGCTCGCGGAGTCGGCAGAACCGCCGAAGGTCGTGGTGATCACCACTTTCGAGAACGACGGCTACGTCACCGCCGCATTGAGCGCGGGGGCCAGTGGGTTCGTACTCAAGCGGCTTCCGGTCCCGCAGATCGCGGAGGCGGTCCGGGTGGTGGCGGCGGGGAAGCGATCCTTTCCCGGCCGCACTACGACGGATGGTCGCCGCGCGCCCGCTGGGTTCCGCCGAGGCGTTCCCGAAGGCGGCGCTGACGGGGCGGGAGGAAGAGGTGCTGCGGTTGATGGCCACCGGCCTGTCCAATCCGGAGATCGCCGAGTCGTTCATGATCAGCCTGGAGACTGTGAAGACGCACGTCGGGAACGTGCTGACCAAGCTCGGCGCGCAGAACCGGACCCACGCGGTGGTGATCGCGTACGAGTCCGGTCTGGTGGTTCCAGGGTTCACCGGCTGACGCAGCCTGAGCTTCCCTGTGCCCGGGCGACCGACTGCGGAACGTAGTGAAACGCTCATTCCTTGGTGATCCGGGCGGATCGGTCCCGGGTCTGCCAGGTGTACATGGCGGCGGGGCGTGGAGCACGACGGCGGCGAGTGCGGCGTACCCGGCGGTGAGTGTGGCAGCGGCCGCGGCACCGGCGACGAGAAGGGGCCCGCCCGCGTCGCCGAGTTCGCGTCCAAGTTCGGCTGCACGCATCGTCTGGCCGATCAGGTTCTCGGGAGTCGAGCCAGCCAGCGACGCGAACGCGATCGGAAGGTGGCGGCGATCACGAGGTTCGCGGCGATGATCATGCGGGCCCGACGTGAGATCGCCCACGCCACCGGTAAGAAGTGCAGGCCGACGACCACCGACCTCGGACCAGGATCCGAATGGATCTGCGTGATCGACTTCAACGATCAGGACCAGGCCCGGTGACCTCCAAGTACATGCCGACCGCTGCTACACCGCCGGCGACCCCTCCGAACTCATCAGGCTGTGAACCGTCACAAGCGCGAGGGAAGCGACGTGACCAGCGCGGTCTTCGAATTCGATGCCCCACGGCATTCAGTGAGAGCCGCGGGCCTTCCGAGCCCTCGATGCCGGGCAGATCCGTTCCGGAACCCGCGGCGCGGCGGGACTGCTCGTCACCGCGCCGGGCTTGCCTGCGCCGCGACGCCGTCCTGTCCACACTCGTCGCTGCCACACCCGTGGCGTTGACCAGGGGGAACAAGCAGGTGACCATGTCAAAGATGTACGGACAGGTGAAAGCATGACTCCACCACTTCTCGCGCTCGACGGATCCCGCATCGTCGGGTCCGAATACAGCGCCGAGCGACTGCGGAGTGCCTCGTGAGCGGCTTCGTGGATCAACTACTGGGCGTGTCCGCCGTCTGGGTGTACGTGTGCGTCGCGCTACTGGTGTTCCTCGAGGACGCGATCTTCGTCGGATTCGTGCTTCCCGGGAAACTGCGGCGGTGGTCGGCGGAGTGGCAGCGAGCTTCGGCCACGTCAACGTTGTCGCAGTGGCAGCGATCGTGGTGGTGGCGGCCATCGCGGGCGACAGCGTCGGCTACGAGGTCGGCAAACACGTCGGTCCGCGGATGCTCGAGCGACCGATCATCGCCCACCGGCGCGCGCGTCTCGACGCCGCCCAGGCCTACCTCTCGCGGCGTGGTGGCTCGGCGGTGTTCTCGGCCGCTTCGTGGCATTCCTGCGGGCCGTGATGCCGGCACTGGCCGGCATGTCACGCATGCCGTACCGTCGCTTCCTGGCCTACAACGCCGCCGGCGGACTCGTGTGGGGCATCGGGTTCGTCCTGCTCGGCTACCTGGCGGGAAGCTCCTGATGCCGCGGTTGCCAACACGGTCGGCCACACCGCGGCTCTTGTCGTCGCGGTCATTGCCGTTGTCGCAGTGGTGGTGTGGCGAATCCGCGGGCGGCGCCGCATGCAGCTGGAACGAGACCGGACGCCGTAACCTCTCGTCGCCACTGACCGCTGCGGCGGTGCGCCGTCCGTGCAGCAGCGGCTGCTCAGCCGTCACAAGTCTGTGGCGCGAGGATGGCGGGGTTCGTATATACCCACTTGGCTGCCACCGGGAGGCGGAACCGGCTCAGCCGGCCCCATCGGGCCTGGGCGTCGGCGTCGTATTCGACTCCGTGCTCGGCCAGGTCGCGGAGTGTCGGCGTCCAGGTTGTCGCCCATCAGATACAGCTCGTCGACGGGATCGTCGGCGGTCTCGCCCGGGTGCACGGCAGCCTCAGCCGGGGGAAGCTTGAAGATCAACCAGCCGCCGCCGGCGTCGACGTTGGGGAAGCCGAGTACGTCACGCAAATAGTGCCGGTCAGCGTCCTCATCACGGCTGTAGACGATCAGGTGCGCCCTTGAGATGGCCATGCGCCGCATGGTCGCACGGTGGGCGAGGAGGACGGCCCGAACTACTCGGTGGCCGGCGAGACCGGAGGAACTTGTGTCTGCGTCCCCGGGTCTGCCGACGGCCGTGGAAGCGATCGGGGGTCGAGTAGCGCCATTCACACCCAATGCTGGACGCGGCCGGGTGGTTACGGTCGTTCCAGGAGCCCGCGCAGGTACTCGGCGGTGTCCGGGCGCGCGGCGTCGACGGCCATGACGATGCGTTCGCGGCGATCGTCAGGGAGCGCGGCGAGCGCATCGATGAACTGCGGTAGTTCATTCCTCCGACGCAGGAGGAGCACGTTGAGGAAGCCGGGCACATCGCGCCAGCGCGCGCCGTGGCCGAGCTCCATGATCGCGAACACGCGGTCGAAGTTGCTCGGGAGGTCCTTCTCGTTCGTCCAGGCGCGATCGACCCGACCGCTCTCGCGGAACGCTTCGGCCGCGGATCTCCAGTCCGCCGGCCAGTCGTCCGGGATCGGATCGAGCACCGGCTTCCTGTTCGCGCCGCCGAGTGCCTCGTGGATCGGTTCCCATTCTTCGTCTTCGCGGACCCAGCGGCCGAGCGTTCGGCGCACGAGCGCACGCTGCGCATCGCCCAGGTATCGGTCACGGTGAGGAAGGCGCGGCTGGCGTCCTCGCTACAGGTGACGAACATCGAGCCGGTGCGGATGCTGTCGTGATCCCCGCGCGTCTCCAGCCAGTTCGGCAGCACCCCGGCGGTGGCGGCTCCGACCGTCGCCGGATCGGCTTGCGAGAGAACGCCGTAGGCGGCCTCGTAGATGCCGTAGTCGTCGAGCGGGTGCAACGACCACAGGATCGCCTCGATGGTTTCCGCCTCGACGGGCGGCCCATCGAGGGCGTCGAGCATCGCGAGGTACCGATCGTTGCCCGCCTGCTGGACGGCGTCCTCCTCATCGCTGAGCGGCCCGGCCTCGTCCTGATGGATGCTGCCGCCCAAGCGGATCAGCTCGTCCCGCCACGCCTGATCGCGACCCTCGTCACTCATCCCCGGTCCTTTCCTTCAGCGACACCGCGATCGCTTCTCGGTCATATGGCAGGCCGACGCGCATGAGCGCCAGATGTGCGTTGCCCACGTTCGTTCCCCACAACCCCTCGTCGGCCACCAGAGCCGCGAGGAACTGTCGCTGAGGCGCGCCGATGCTCTCCGGTGGCGGCGGGTACTCACCCGGAACGAACTCGACGTCGGGGAACGCGGCACGAAGCAACGGTCCCCAGTCGTTGTCCGCCGTGTACGGGGTCGCGACCTGCGCTATCGCGATGGCCGCCGGCAGGATCGCGGCGAACGACGTTTCCCGTTTCAGGAGCGAGTTGAGCAGCGTGAATCGGACGTGCATGGGAAAACTGCTCGGTTTCCGTTCGAACCACTGGTCGACCTCGGCAGGCCGAGTCAGCGCACGAACGAGTTCTTCTGCCGCCTGCCCGGAACGCGGCAGATGCAGGGCAGCACACGCGCGGATCGCAGGATCGGCGTCGGCGAGCCAGCCGCTGACGTCGGCGCCGACGGTACCGAGGGCAAGAACAGCCACGGCTCGGTCGTCTCGCTCCGTGGCGCTGTCGGCGAACGATCCCAGCGCCGCGGCGACGCGGTGTTGATGCGGGGGAGTGGAGTTGCCGTTCCACTGTGCCAGCGCGCTCACCACCCCAGCCTTGTGGGCGACGCCTTCGGATCTCATGAGCTGAAGCAGCGCCTCCAGGACCGGGTTCGTCTGCTGCCGGAGCGCTGGGATGGCGAGAGCCATGAGCACACCTGCCACAGGCGACTCCCACGCTTCTTCCGATTCTTCTTCATCGTCGGACGCAAGCGCTTCGAAGAGTTCGCGTTGTTCCTCGTCCGAAGGCGGCACGGCCTCGCCTTCGTCCACGAGCAGCTCCCCGGCCATGGCCAGACTGTCGCCCGCCGCATCGAGGAAGCCCACCATCGCAGGCAGCCGTGCTGCCGCGGTCTTCACGTCCGCATCGCCGCTCCAGAACGAGACGGCTTGTGCAACAGCGGCAACCGTGGGTGCCGTTGCCGGGTAGATGGTGCCTGATGCAGCACCGCACTGTGTAGATGCTCCATCGCTGTCGAGAATGCCATCTCGTCGCCACCCATCAACGCCTCGACATGGGCAGGCGTGTCCGTCGCCACCCCATACGCGTGGAAGAGCCGTTCCCAGTCGTAGGTCTCGCTCACGCGACGCCCTTCTGTCTGCCGCGCCCCGCCTGATCGCGACCCTCGTCAGTCATCTGTCCGATCCCATCGATGTACTCCTCGACCAGTGCAAGTGCGCTGTCGTCGAGCGCGCGACCCGGTACGAAGAACGCCGCCTTCCCCTCCACGTTCCGAAACACGATGCCGCCCTTGATGCGCACCGCGCCGGAGAGCGAATTCCACGGCGCACGCGATGATCCGAACCTGCCCTCCAACCCCAGTCCGTCCGCATCGATCCGCACGGTAAGTCGTGATCCAACGCTCATGCCGTCGTCGACCGCCTTCGCGGCAACGCGACGAAGGATGACCGTGAAGACGACGAGCAGCAGCGTGAGGGTCGCGATCACGCCGAATGCGAACACCCCGACGGTGAGGCCCGACAGCGCCGACACAATGCCGACAACCAGCGCGATCGGGAGCGCGATCATGCCTGTGATCCGCAGGCGACGCGACACCGCCGCATCGACGAACGCCCGCCGGACCGCCGCCTTGTCTGCGGCATCGATCGTGATGCTGTTCTCGAACACCGCCCGCGGCCCGCTTCCATGCGTCGCCGGCTCGGTGAGCGCGGCACGAATCCGCTCGAACGACTGCCGAGTCTCCGGCGTCGCGAGGAAGTCATCCAACGGCGCCCCACTCGCCCGGAAGTCCGCCTGCTCCAGCAGCGCGATGCCGAGTGCCGCGATCCGCTCCGAGGATCGATCCTCCAGATAGTCGGCCCACGCCTCCAGTGCGGTGATCGCGCGCAGGAGATCCGAATCCATGTCGCCATCCGACAGGTCGCCCTCATCGATCTCGACGATCCATGCCCGAAGCTGCTCGGCAGATGCGGTTCCCACTCTGTCGGCTGCCGCGCCGACGGCGCGCGCTGCGGCCTCCGTCAGCTCCGCTGCCGCTGCCGCTGCCACGCCATCCGCAGTGAGGAGCTCCCGCGTGACCGCGATCCCGAACTCGACCTGCGCCGCGGCCGTAGCGTGGGCTGCACACTCACGAACGGTGTTCTCGATTTCCTCGTAGCTACTCACGCCGCGGCTCGTTTCAACCCGAGAGTGAGGCCTCATTCGTCGTCCTCACCTTCGGCCAGCCATGCAGCCTCGAGTTCTTCGAGCACAGCGGGCGGCATCCCCTCGGCCCATCCGTTGGACTCCACGTATCCGCGGATGTCGACGTCGTCTCCGGCGACAGGCTCGAACATCACCGGAGGGACCAGCCACCCCGGATCGTCGTGCGCGCCGAGCGCTTCAGCCGTCCAGTCCTGGCCAGGGTGCTTCGGATTCCCGGTCGGCGTCGACAGATCGTTCGACGGGTCGAACGCCGCACCCGCCGCGATCACGGCGCCAGAGCAGACGCGGTCCTGGAGCGCATGCAGGCTCTGCTCCATCCCGCACGATTGACCGGTGGGACATCGGACTCGCTACGGAAGCGTTGGTAGTAGCTGGGCTGCGAGTACCAGTACAGGGCGGCCGCGGTGGCCCTGTCGAGCCGCGGATGCGTGGCCATCCACGCGATCAGTTCGGACTTGCCGTCGTAGTTCATCGTGAGTGCCGTTACCAGCCACTCGGCCACGGATGCGCTCTCGAGGAACTCGCGCATCAGGCGCAGCTCCAGCTCGTCGAAGTCAACGCTCATAGTTCACCTTCCCCAGCGGAATCGGCATCGGGTTCAGGGCAACCCACGCGACCGCGAACTCGCTCAGGCGATACACCTGCTCGTCATCCCCGTTGCCGGATTTCAAGGCCCGCGAGAGGGTTTGGGCTTCCTTCAGGTGGCCGGCCGGGAGCGGGGTGCCGCTCGCGTAGTGCTCGGGCAGCGCGGCGAGCATGCCCCTGAAGTTCCGATCCCGAGTTCGGGCTACCGTTGTCGAGGATTTCCCGCGCGATCCGTCCGGTCAGGCGGATCACCTCGCCCTGCGCCGTCGCCGCAGCGCCACTCGACGGCACCAGCAACTCCCAGAGCGCCTGATGCTGGTCCTGCCACGCGCCCGCGGTAACCGTGATCGGCGAAACACCATCGTGTCGCCGCCGCCCGGCAACGGGCGTGACACCGAACAGCCGGTAGAGCTCCGCGAGGCCGGCATCGGTCTCGTCGAGGTAGTCGGGGTTGAAGTTGTCCCGGTGGAACTCGAAATCCGTGCCGATCCGGGTCACCGCGGCCCGCATGTCCTCGGTCACTGCATCCCCGGCGTCGAGGAGCAGTGTCGCGACCTGGGCCATGGCCGGGATGAAGAAGTTCTGCGTGCGTCGGAGACCGTGCAGCATCGGTGTCTCGCCCCTGCCGTTCAGGGCTCGGGCATCGGCGCCGTGTTCGAGTAGCACCTGAGTCGTTTCGGGGCGTTGGTTTCCCACGGCTGCGTGCAGGGGCGACTCGCCATAGCGGTTCGGTCGTTGGATGTCCGCCCGAGCAACAGCAGGAGAGGGATCTGCTCCGCACGACCCCTCGAAGCTCTCGTCCAGAGCGGGGTGTCCCCGATAGAGGTCCGCAGCATCGACGTCGAGTCCCTGCTCGACCAGCCAGATGATCAGCTCGTCCGGGCACTCGACGAATCCGATGGAGGTCTGCTTGCTGGATCCGCCGCGAGCCTCCAGCAGGCACTTGTCGAAAACGTCCTCGAGTTCATCGAGCGATGCGGTCTTCAGCATGTCGTCGAAGTCCTTCGGCAGGGTCCTTCGCTTCGCCACGGGCGATCTCCTTCCACGCGCGGCAGGCACGCATTTCTTTGCTCATCGAGTCGAGACGCCGGACGGCGTGAGCGACCATGCCCGGTGACGAGTGTCCATCGCTGAGTGTCACACGAAACCGGAAGTCCTTCTGAATCCGGCGGCCGATGCCGTCGACTAGCGGGGCACGTCGGACGGCACAGGATGGTCAGGGTCGAGGGCCGGCAACCCGTCGATGCTGCGCCCATTGTCTCCAGCGATCCGGCGCGCAAACCTGTCGTCCGCCTGCTTGGCATGATGCGCATCCAACACCGGCCGCTCGCCGACGAGCTCGTAGTACGGGACTGCGTACCCGCATGCGTCGGCGATGCGCTCGACGGCGATGACGATGACCGACCGAATGCCCGGGCGATCGAGACCGAAATTGGCTCGGAGTTCGAGGAATTCGGGGTCGTCCGGGCGCACGACTCGACCAGTGCCGAACAGTCGAAGGATTCGGGAGGTCCGGGTGAACGAACAGAACATGATGGTGATCCGGCCGTTCTCTCGCAGGTGCGCGATTGTTTCAGCGCCACTGCCGAACAGATCGAGGTAGGCGACAGTGCGATCGTCGAGCACCGCGAATGTGTCCTGATATCCCTTGGGGGAGAGGTTGACCCGTCCTCCTTGGGAGGGTGCCGTGGCAACGAAGAACATCGCCTGCGCCTCGATGAAACGCAGTAAGGACCCGTCGAGGTGCGAAACTCCTTGGCCATGGGCTCCCCTTCCCATCGACATCACACTGTAGGTTCCGGATCTAGATGGCCAATTCTGGACCTATATGTCCCGGACATATCATGATTCCAGCCTATATGTCCATTCTGGTCGCGTTTCGGAAACAGGCGTAGGCACTGAGTGTCAGGAGGGAGGGGCTGCGGGGCGACCTCGTACTCGTAGGTCCGACCGGTCAAGCGTGTTCATTGAACGTGGCAGCGAACTCGGCGCTAGGCCGAAACGGGTCTTGGATAGGGAACCGCTGCGGGAGCAGTGACCAGGATGGGTAACCAGGACTGGGTCGTAACAGCTTGACGAGGAGATCTTGTCAGTTTCAGAACTCGACTGCACGGATGTCAGTAGGGGTGTGCAGAGGTCCCCCAACGGTGTGACTCACAAATCGTCCGGACCGATTGAGGGTGGTGACACCGGAGTGCCGGTGGCGCGGTGGAGTCTGGTCGCGAGCTTGTTGAATGCGAGCAACAGTTCGTCTCCTTCGATGATTTCGAGGTCGGTGTCGAGCTGTACCAACCAGAGTGCGAGTCGCGCCGGGTCTCCCGAGTCGATCTCGATGATGCACGTGGAGCTGCCAATGCTCTCGATGACGATTGGAATGGGAGTCTTCGCAGCGACGGTGGTGGCGGGAGCATGGACGAGCACTCGGGCGTGGTAGATGCGGCCTGCTGTGGTGATGCGTCTGGTGACGTATCCGATGACGTCGCGGTCAGGGTCTGCGCGGGGCTGGAATGTTACGCCGGTTGGTGGGCGTGCGGTCATGCGATCCAGGCGGAAGATTCGCCAGTCGTCGCGGTCCAGGTCCCACGCGAGCAAGTACCAGAGGTCTCCCCAATTTATGAGACGTTGCGGTTCCGTATGGCGTGCTTGTTCGCTGCGTTCGGGTTTGGTGTATCCGAACCGGAGCCGCTGGTGGCCGCGAATCGCGGAGGCGACGACGCTGAGTGCTGCGAGGTCCAGCGGCGGTGCAGTTCCGGGACTGTGTTCGTTGCCTCCCGGACTGCGCCGACGCGTTGGCGTAAACGTGCCGGGAGCACCTGCTCCAACTTCGCGAGCGCTGTGAGCGATTCCTCTTCAGCTCCAGCTCTTCCGGTTGCGAGTGCGCTGAGTCCGACCGCCACGGCAACGGCTTCGTCGTCGTTGAGCAGGAGGGGAGGCATCACAGCTCCTGGTGCGAGACGGTACCCACCCGCGACGCCAGGGCGTGCGTCTACGAGATAGCCGAGTGAACGCAGCTTGCTGATATCGCCGCGCACAGTCCTGGTGCTCACCTCCAAGCGGTCGGCGATCTCGGAGCTCGTCCAGTCGCGTCTGAGCTGGAGAAGCGAGAGCAACTCGAGCAAGCGGGCCGAGGTTTTCAACATGCCATCCATCATTCCCCTAAATGCGGAAGCTATCCTGCCGCGATCCCTGCAATGGTGGGCGTCATGACCGAAAACAAGACACTCACACCGTTCCGCATCAACGTCCCCCAAGCCGATATCGACGACCTGCGAGACCGGCTGGCGCGAGCCCGCTGGCCGCACCCGGTGCCCGGCCGAGACGATCGCGCCGATTTCAGCCGCGGTATCCCCATGGCATACCTGAGAGAGCTCGCCGAGTACTGGCGCGATGGCTTCGACTGGCGCGCGCAGGAAGCGCGCCTCAACGAGATCGAACAAGTCACGACGACCATCGACGGTCAGGCCTTCCATATCGTCCATGCGCGGTCGTCAAACCCGCACGCAACCCCGCTGCTGCTCCACCACGGCTGGCCGGGCTCATTCGTCGAGTACCAGCGACTCCTCCCGCTACTGACCGACGAATTCCATGTCGTCATCCCGTCGCCGCCGGGCTTCGGCTTCTCCACCCCCTTGCATCTACGGGCTGGGAGCTGGCGCAGACGGCCGAAGCCTTTGCGGAGATCATGACCCGACTCGGGTATCAGCGGTTCGCGGCGCATGGCACCGATACCGGCACCGGCATCATGGCGCGCCTGGCAACTATCTACCCGGAGCGCGTGATCGGCACGCACTACGGCAGTGAGCGCCGGCTGCTCGGCTTGGTCGGAGTGCTTTTCCCTGCGCCCGCTGACCTTTCCGGCGAGGAGAGTGGCCAACTCGCTGTGATGCAGGCTGAGGCTGCCTCCGAGCGCGGGTACCTCGAGATGCAGAACCACAAGCCGGACACGATCGGGGTGGCTCTCACCGATTCTCCGGTCGCCTTGCTCGCGTGGATCGCTGAGAAGTTCAAGGCTAGGGACAGCGGCTATCGCACCCCGGACGAGTCGGTCGACCGCGACCAACTCCTGGCGAATGTCACGTTGTACTGGTTCACGCGCAGCGGCGAGTCAAGCGCCCAATTCTACTACGAGGCGCAGCATTCCACGGTCGAACCCGCTATGTTCGCGCCCGTCCCGACCGGGTGGGCGGTCTTCGACACCCACCCGCTCATGCGCCGTGTCATGAACCCCACCGGTGCAATCGCCCATTGGAGCGAATACGCCGAAGGTGGCCACTTCCCCGCCATGGAACAACCGGCCTTGCTCGCAGACGACATCCACACCTTCTTCCGCAGCATCCCCTGACCAGAACTGCAGGCCGCGACGTGGCTGCCGCTTCTCTCGTTCGGGAACGGCGGCCACGCCAAGAGCCTCGCTGTGGACCAATGTCCACAGACAACAACGATGATGATGGGCGGTGCACCAGTCGTCGAACGACATTCAGGTGGGCCGATCTACTGCTTCATCAACACCCACACGCCGGACCACCGCCGGACAGTGCGCGGCTCGTCTGACACGCAAATGCCAGAAGGCGACAGCACACGCCCGCAAAACGCCAGGTGACAGTGCACGCGACTTCTGAAACCGACAAGCTCATCGCCGACGCCCAAGGGCGAGGCTGGGACCGTGAAGCCGAACGCCACCAGCGGATAGCCACGCGCATATCGGAATTGTTGACGGAACTGGCTGAGCCGGTCAGGCCTCGCCTGGACTGAACGGTGTCTCCTGGTAGACGCAGTAGTTCAGCCAGTTGGCGTACAGCAGGTGCCCGTGGCCGCGCCATCGGTTGAGCGGGATGGCGGTGGGATCGTCGCCGGGAAGTAATGCGCCGGAGCTGGGACCAGCAGTCCTTGCTCGCTGTCGCGGCGGTATTCACGTGCCAAGGTGTCCGCGTCATATTCCGGGTGACCGGTCACGAAGACCTGGCGGCCGTCCGCGGTGGCCGCCAAGTAGACCCCGGCCTCCTCGCTCACCGCCAACACCTCGACCTCACCGGTAGCCTCGATGTCGGCGGCGTGGACATCGGTGTGCCGTGAGTGCGGCGCTAGGAACTCGTCGTCGAACCCGGTGACGATCGGCGACCGCGCGCCAGTGATCCGATGGGGGAATACACCGGAGAGTTTCTGTGGGACTTCGTGTTTGCGGACACCGTAGTGGTGGTAGAGGGCCGCCTGCGCACCCCAGCAGACGTGCAGAGTCGACTGCACGGCGCTGCGGGTCCAGTCAAGGATCTTGGTCATCTCCGGCCAGTAGTCGACGTCCTCGAAGTCGAGTTTCTCGATCGGCGCCCCGGTAATGATGAGGCCGTCGAAGTGCATATGGGCCACGTCATCGAAAGTTGAGTAGAACGATTCGAGATGCTCTGCAGAGGTGTTACGCGAGACATGGCTGGCCATGTGCAGCAGGGTGATCTCGATCTGCAGCGGAGTATTGCTGAGCAGCCGCAGCAGCTGCGTCTCGGTGCTGACCTTCATCGGCATCAGATTCAAGATGGCGATCCGCATAGGGCGAATATCCTGATGTCCAGCACGCTCGTCGGACATGACAAAGATTCGCTCCGCCTCCAGGATGGCCCTGGCGGGAAGATCGCGCGGCATAGTGACAGGCATCGCCCAGCATCTTAGTCCGCCTCCGGTTGCCGACAGGGACCGGAGCTTCAATAACTCCAGCGGCGCGTCGCGAGAACAGCGTCGCAGGACGATCTGTCCACATAATCGAGCGCAACCTCATTCGAGAATGCACCTCCGCGGCCCGGTCCCGCGGCCGCGTTGGGGGTCGGCCACCGAAGATGACGCCGCAGAAGATCAAGCAGGTAAAACTGATGCGCGACAACGGCATGAGCCAGCTCGAGATCGCTGAGATCCTCGGCGTCGGGCGCACCACGCTGTACCGGCACCTGAAGTGAACCGGTGACAGGGTCGTGGCCGCCCTCCACACTCAACGCGCGGAACTGCCGAGTACATCGTCGGCCGGGACGGGCACTGCGTGTTCACGGTCAAGAACAACCAGCATCCACACCGGCACGCGAACGTCTCGTGTCCCTCCCTTCCATGGGGGCGGGCTGTTCGCGTGCGACGACGCCGGCCCCGCGGGCAGCTCCGGTGTACGCCGGCCGGTCGGTCCCTGCCCGGGGGTGGCCGGGCCACGGTGCACCCCAACAGCTCGAGATCTTCGGTGATGGCGGCGTTGGGGGAACCAACGCGAAGCGCAGTCACTGCCAGCGGGTGGTCGCCGATCCGATCGAATCGCCAGCTCCTGGTTATCGCCGAGCGCGTGGCTGGACATCTAGTCCAGTTTGGACATATGGTCCAGAAGTGACAGTGAATGAGGGTGCCGACACTCGGGCGCGAATGTGGGCACCGGTATGCCAGGCCGTAGCGCTGCTGCTCGGCCCCTACGTCGAGGTGGTCCTGCACGACCCGGCGACCGACCGGATCCTGGCGATCTGGAATCCGATGACCTCCCGCGGCCCGGGGATCCGTCGCTGCTGGGTGAACTCGACGAATTGGATCCGTCGGCCCGGGACGTGTTCGGCCCCTACGAGAAGCTGCTCGCGGACGGCCGACGACTGTCGTCGGTCAGCGCGGTTCTGCGTGGCCCGGACGGCGAGGCCAGCGCGGTGCTGTGCGTCAATCTCGATCGCACGCCGCTGGAGCAGGCCGCAGCCGTACTGTCCGCGTTCGGCGCCCCGAGCGTGGCCCGACCGGAGTCGCTGTTCGAGCAGGACTGGAACGAGCGGATCCAGCACGTCGTCGGTGAGTACGTGCGCGAGCGCGGCCGCCCGGTGGAGCGGCTGACCCGCGCCGACCGGCTGGCCCTCCTCGGCCGGCTGGACGAGGCCAACGTCTTCGCCGTGCGCCGGGCCACTCCGGTCGTGGCCGCAGCCCTGCGGGTCTCCCGGCTCCACCCTCTACGGCCTGCTGGCCGAACTCAGAGCACCAAGCGCAAAGGACTCGACGCCATGACCCGACTGCCCGACTTCCGTCTGGAAACGTACTTCTCCCGGTGGGAGTTCACCGCGCAGCACCACATGGCCGCCTCCGACGCGCAGAGCATGACCCTTGGTGAACTGCTCGCCCTGGCCGACGACCAGGACCGTGCCGCGTTCGAGAATCTGTCCCTGGGCTACACCGAGACCTTCGGCGATCCAGCCCTGCGCGAGGTGATTGCCGGGACCTACGAGCGTGTGGACGCCGCCGACGTCATCTGCTTCGCGGGCGCCGAGGAAGCCATCTACCTGGCAATGAACGTCCTGCTGGACGCGGGCGACCACGCCGTCGTGGTGACACCGAACTACCAGTCGGCCGAGACTGTGCCACTGGCGTTGTGCGAGGTCACCGGCGTCGCCCTCGACCCCGACCACGACTGGGCCCTCGACCTCGACGAGGTAAAGGCGGCTATCCGCCCCAACACCCGAGTCATCTCGGCGAACTTCCCCGACAACCCCACCGGCAAGGTCATCAGCGCCGCCGACTTCACCGAGTTGGCGCGGCTGTGCGACGAGCGCGGCATCTATTTGTTCAGCGACGAGGTCTACCGTGGCCTGGAGCGCGACCCGGCCCGCACTCTGCCGCAGGCCGCCGACCTGTCCGCGCGAGCTTTGTCACTGAACGTGACCTCCAAATCCCTTGGCCTGCCAGGCCTTCGGATTGGCTGGATCACCTGCCGCGATCGGGCGCTGCTGTCTCGGTTGGAGCGGGCCAAGCACTACACGACCATCTGCAACTCGGCGCCCAGCGAGGTCCTGGCCCGTATCGCGCTCGAGGCCCGCACAACGATCCTCGAACGCAACCGGGCGCTGATCGCAGCGAACCTACCGGTGTTCGACGCGCTCTTCTCCGAGTTTGCCGATGCCTTTGAGTGGCAGGCGCCGGACGGTGGCTGCGTCGCCTACCCCCGTTACCTCGGCTCTGAAGGCGTGGAGGAGTTCTGCACGCGTCTGGTGGAGGAGTCCGGCGTCCTGCTGTTGCCCGCGAGCATGTATCGCTCCGAACTCACTCCCACTCCCGCCGACCGGTTCCGCATCGGCGTCGGCCGCCGCAACTCGGAGGATGGCCTGGCCGTGTTCGCGCAGTGGATGCGAGGGGGCCGATGATTCTGACTGTTTCGACACCGCGGCCATCCGATGCGCTGCCGTCTAGCGCCGCGAGAATGCGTTGCTATCGGGGCCGTGCGGTGTCGTTCTGGCGGGGTCGCGGCTTCGGGCTTGGGCGGCGGGTATCGAGGATAGGCTTCCCGACCGCGGGGGCCTTGTGGGTGCAGTTCTTGAGGCGGTCGATCAGGTCGTCTAAGTCGGCCATGTGGGCTCCGTTTCTCGAGGTGGGTTCAGCGGAGTCGCAGCCGAGCTGCGGCCATCTCGTCTAGGCGGCATTCCCGAGAAGTGGTACCGCTGAAAAGCGTTGGCAGAGATCAGGCTGAATCGGTTGTTCAACACCTGCGTCCAGCGTTGGTATCCAAGGGGGACGGATGAATGGATCGAAACTGTCGGCAACCGTGCCTGATCGAGGCGGTATGAAGCTCCGCGGCAGCGAAGCACCGGCAGTGGCCGCGGAACATCCCCGGGTCTAGGCAGGTCACCTGCGGCACCACCTGCGCCGCGTCGGGCCGATCCGGTCGCCGTTCGTGCAGATAGCGGTGCGCCATACCTGCACGGGGGCCTCCTCTCGTCGAAATCGTCGACACGATGAGGACGACGGACGTCGGCTGGGCTGCATTTTGAACAGCGGTCGTCGGCCCGCGGTGTCATCGATGTCGATCCACCGGATCGGTGAGAGTCGCTTCCGCTGCACGGCCGCGACATGCTTTCCAGCAGATCGAGATTCGCGCCGTGGTCATCGCCGACCTCGACCAGTAGAGCCGGTGCCCAGAACCAGAGGTCCTCGCGACGCGGAGTGGGCCAACGGTCTCACTTCGTTGCATCCCTGATGATGAGTCGAGACGACCCCTCGTGCCTCTTGCTGGCCCTCGTCCTATTGTTGTCGTCACCCGGGCTGATGCAGTATCTATGCCGATGTCGCGAGAATGGACGGGCAGGAATGGATGCTTGACGAGCGCACACTATATGTCCTAGCCGAGGGCGCGTCGATGATGCGACGTGATGTCGACAGCATCACGGAGGACTGCATCGACCGCGGGATGAATGAGATTCCCTCGTACCGGGCGATTCCTGTCGATGACCTGAGGAACTCGCTCCACCGCAACGTGATGCGTTCGGCCGAGGTCCTCGAGCGCGGAGACGTTCCGGCCCCCGAGACCGTGGCAGAGGCCACTGGTACGACCGCGGAGCGGGCCGCGCAGGGAATCCCGATCGAGGACATCATCCGCGGTTACCGATTGTCGATAACCGTGATCTACGAACGGTTCAACGAGTGGGCAGCTCGGGAACAGGTCGATCCAGCCCAGGTGCTCGCTGGTGCACGCCTGCTCTGGCGTCTCGGGGACCACTTCATCAGCCAGGCCGCGGTGACATACCAACGTATCGGTATCGAGCACGCGTTGGAGGAGGACAGGGCGCGGACGAACTTCATCCGCGATGTGGTCACCGGCTCGTTCGGTTCGGTGATTACCGCGGAGCACGGCCTGTCCCTCACGAGCTCCTACCATCCCCTCATCGCACGACCGATCGACGGTGTCGGTCATCATGCTCTGCGGCAACGTCTCGAATCGACGGGACGAAGCGGCGATCGTCCGGCGCTGACATGCGTGTGGGACGAGCGTTGCATCGGGTTGAGCCCCCGAAAGCCCGATCCCGGCCGGCTCGGTGTTGTTGCACTAGGGCCATCGTGCGAGCCCGCCTCTGCCGCAGCAGCGATGCAGATCGCCGAACTGGTGTATGCCGTGGCAGCACCTCGCGGCGTGCCGGGGGTCTACACGCTCGACGACGTGACCTGGCGGGCAGCTGCACGGTGCGCCCCCGTGGTTGGCGAGTGGCTACGCGATCGATATCTCAATCCCATACGGGCACAGGACCGTTCATCTCGTGAGCTGGAGGGAACTCTTGCGGTCTTCTCGAGCATCGCCGCAATGTCCAATCTGCCGCTGCCGCCCTCGTGGTGCACCCGAACACGCTCCGATACAGGTTGAACAAGATCCAGGCACTGCTCGATGTCGACCTCGAGTGCACCGACGTGATCATCGGGCTCAGCTGGGCGCTCGAAATCGGCATCGATTGACGGCGATGGATTGTTCGAATCTCCAATAATCTTCGGACTGGTGCCCGTCGACTAGCAGACTGTGTCACTCCACGCTTGTTCAAGCGAACATGACCGTCATCACAGGCGACGGCTGTCATGCGAACTCGAGCTTGCGGAGGCATGTGTATGGAATCGAAGATTGCCGAGGTATCCCACGTCTCAGCAGTGGAACGCCCTTATAGGCAAATCGCTGCTGCTGTCGTCGGAAATCTCATCGAGTGGTACGACTGGTATATCGTACTCGCTGCTGGCGGTCTATTTTGCCGAGCAGTACTTTCCCAGTGACAGTGAAGGTAGTCTCGTCCCGTTGCTCGCGGCACTCGGGGTCTTTGCGGTCGGCTTCTTCATGCGTCCGCTCGGGAGCGTGTTCCTTGGCCGACTCGGTGATCGCTACGGACGGAAGAAGGCGCTTCAAACCACCGTTTCGCTGATGGGGGTCGGCAGCCTGTTGATCGGGTTGTCTCCTACGTACGATCAGATCGGCCTTCTTGCTCCGGTGATCCTCATCGCGGCGAGGTTGCTTCAGGGCTTGTCCACGGGCGGCGAATACGGTGCAGCCTCAGCGTTTCTCGTCGAGTCGGCTCCTCCGAACCGGAGGGGGTTCTTCTCGAGCTTCTTCTATCTGGGTGCGACGGCCGGCAATGTTGCAGCTGTCGGGTCTGTTGCTCTGCTCTCGGGAATCCTCGATCAATCCTCGATGGAGTCATGGGGATGGCGTGTACCGTTCTTGATCGGCGCTGCGGCATCGTTGTGCGCCATCTGGATTCGCCGTAGCAGCGTGGAGACCCTCAGCACGGGTGAAGCGCCCTCGGGAAACCCTGCGAAGTCTGGAATGTTCGACTTTGTCAGGCAGCATCCCCGTCAGACTCTGCAGGTGGTCGGGATGCAACTCGGACCATCTGTCGCCTTCTACACCTGGGTTGTGTTCTTGCCGACCTACGCGCAGATCACGGTTGGTTTCGACCGGGCAGAGTCGATCCGTATCGGACTGATTTCCCTGATCTTCTTCTGGGCGGTCGTCCCCGTGTGCGGATGGGCCTCCGACAAGGTCGGCCGTAAGCCCTTCTTGTATGCCAGCTCCCTCGCCTTCACCGTGGGCACGGTGCCGTTGTTGGGGATGCTGTCGAACAGCTTCTGGAGCCTGCTTCTCGTGCAGTGTGCCGGCATGGCGGCGCTGGCGTGTTTCGCGTCCATCGCGTCAGCGGTCCAGGCCGAGCTTTCCCCTCCCGGATTCGCGTCCTCGGTATCGGATTCCCCTATGCGCTCACAGTGGCGATCTTCGGTGGAACTGGTCCTACATTGCCACGTGGTTGATCGACTCGGGTCGAACCTCACTGTTCGGTTGGTACATCGCAGCCCTGTCCGCCATCACCTTCCTGACCTTCGTCTCCATGCCGGAGACCGCCCGCAAACCTCTCGAGGACTGACCGTGACCACTGCTTCCAACTCTGCTTCCGTTCAGGTAGCCGGCGCAGGAATGACCACCTTCGGCCGCCACCGGGACCGCTCCGTGGCGGACCTCGCCGCCGAGGCCGTGCACGCCGCGGTTGCTGACGCTGCTCTCTCCCTGTCGGATATCGACGTCGCGTTCTATGCAAACACCACGCAATCGCCGCTGGAAGGTCAGCACATGATCGGCGGACAGATTGCCCTGCGCAGACTCGGCTTGGGAGGAGTTCCGATCTTCAACGTCGAAAATGCCTGCGCCAGTGGAACAAGCGCCTTCCACCTCGCGGTCGCTCACGTCAGGGCAGGGCTCGCTGATATCGCGCTGGCAGTCGGTGCGGAGAAGATGAATGTCGGTGATCGTGCCCGTGCGATGGCTGTGTTCGACGGGGCGTACGACACCTCGAGACCCGAGACCCTCGCCGAGGCCCTTGCCGAGCTCGGCGGTGACATCGATGACTCCGCGATCGGTGAGCGCTCCGTGTTCATGGACATCTATGCTGCGGTTGCGCGCGCACATATGCGCGAGTTCGGCACGACTGCAGAACAGATCGCTGCCGTCGCCGCCAAGAACCACCTGCATGCCGTTCACAACGAACGTGCGTTCTACAGAGCAGGGATGACGGTTCGCGAGGTGCTCGCCGCACGTCCTCTCGCGCCACCGCTGACGGTCCCGATGTGTGCCCCGCTTACCGACGGCGCAGCAGCGGTTGTGGTGGGAAGCGCCGAGGCTCTCCGGAAGCTCGGCGTCCCCGATCCCGTCGATGTGATGGCCAGCGTGGTGGTGTCCGGTCAGGATCGCGATCTCGGTGACTGGAATCGACACGTCACCCGTGTTGCGGGGCGCGCCGCCTACGAACAAGCAGGTGTGGGTCCGGGTGATGTCGATGTCGCAGAGGTGCACGATGCGACCGCATTCGCGGAGATTATGGTGAGCGAGATGTTGGGTTTGTGTGACCCCGGCAGCGGAGGAATGGAAGCGGCGAGTGGAGCAACCGCCATTGGTGGGCGAATCCCCATCAATCCATCGGGTGGGCTCGAATCGAAAGGACATCCCCTTGCCGCGACCGGACTCGGTCAGATCTTCGAACTCGTCGAACAGTTGCGTGGCCGAGCGGGCGCCCGGCAGGTCGCCGATGCTCGGATCGGCCTGACCGAGAACGGAGGCGGATTCCTCGGGTACGAGGAGGCCGTCGCTGCAGTCACCATCCTCGGAAGGACCGATTCGTGAGTGTCATCGACATGTTCGACCGCGGCTGGCGTATGGGCGGACACCGCACCGCCTATGTCGGCGAGCGAGGGACCTGGACCTACGACGAGGCGGGCGAACTGTCTTGCCGGATTGCTCATGCACTGCTCGACGCTGGTCTGCCTGCCCAGGCCAAGATCGGGGTCATCGCCCCGAACGACCCTCTGGCCTGGATCACCGTCCTGGGCGCATGGAGGGCCGGGATGGTCTGGGTTCCCCTGAATCCGTCCAGCTCGCAGGACGTTCTGGTCGACCTCTTCGACAGTTTCGACTGCACCGTACTCTTCGTGCACAGCACCATGATCTCGATCGTCGACCGGATCCGTGCATTGGGGAAGGTTCGTCTGGTGGTGTGTATCGACGCACCGTTCGGAGACGAACCTTCGCTGAGCGATTGGTGCTCGGAAAAGCCGAAGACAGTACCGCCCATACACGTTCGACCCGACGATGTGGTCTCAATCTCGGCAACCGGAGGAACCACCGGAAGGCCGAAGGGCGTTGTGAACACGCATCGCTCATTCGGCGTCACGTTCGCGCACTTGATGCTGGGCCTGACATACGCTGCTGACGAACCTGTGGTCAATCTCGCCGCCGCCCCGCTGACGCATTCGGCGGGCATGCTCAGCCTTCCGGTGTCTGCTCGTGGCGGAACGGTGGTGGTGATCGAACGGGCGGAACCAAAGGCGGTGCTCTCCGCTATCGAGAAGTTCTCCGTGACAGAGGTGTTTCTGCCTCCGACGGTCATCTACCGGTTGCTCGAAATGGTCGAAGAGGAGAACTACTGTCTCGAATCCCTTCGCTATCTGATCTACGGGGCGGCACCGATGTCCGAGGAGAAGCTATGCCGTGCGATCCAGGTCTTCGGTCCGATCCTCATCGAGTTCTACGGCCAGACCGAAGCCTTCGGCGCCATATCTTTCCTTCGGCCTGAGGAGCATCTTGTCGACGGCGGTCTGCGCACCGATGGAATCCTCGCTTCCTGCGGCCGCCCAGGGCCGTTCGTGAACGTTGAAATCCGCGACGACAACGGCAACTCGCTACCGGTGGGGCAGAGCGGTGAAGTTTGTGTAGCTGGAGAGCTCCTCATGCAGGGCTACTATCGCGAGCCTGCGAAGACTGCCGAGACTGTCGTCGAGGGCTGGCTCCACACGGGCGACATCGGTCACTTGGACAATGCCGGCTACCTCTACATCACTGATCGCAAGAAGGACATGATCATCACCGGCGGACTCAACGTATACCCGAGCGAAGTCGAGCAAGTCCTGTGGTCGGATCCGGCGATCCAGGACTGTGCGGTAGTTGGTGTACCGCACGAAGATTGGGGAGAGCAGGTGGTAGCAGTCGTCGAGCTCAACGAGGGCGCCACCCTCGACCGGCAAGCTCTGATTCGGAGATGTAAGGACAAGCTCGGCAGCTACAAGGCCCCGAAACGGATCGATGTAGTCGATCGGCTGCCACGCAGTTCGAACGGAAAGGTACTGAAGAAGGATGTGCGTGAATCCTACTGGAGTGACAGTGCACAGCGAATCTGAACTGGACATGCTCGATGACCGCTTGGCGGGCAAGGTTGCAGTCATCAGCGGCGCCGGTTCGCGTGGACCTGGGATCGGCATCGGCCGTGCCTGCGCCGTCCGACTCGCCCGGTCCGGGGCGCATGTCGTTCTGGTCGACAACGTTGGGGCGAATCTCGAAGGCACCGTCCAGATGTGTGCCTCTCTCGGTGTGCACGTCTCGGCGGTCGTCGCAGACGTTGCTGACGACTCGACCTGCCGCAGCCTCGCCGCGGACGTGCTCGAGCAGCATGGCCGGGTGGACATCCTGGTAAACAACGTGGGTGTCACCGGCCCCGCTGGAAGCGTGGTGGATATCGACCTGGATGCTTGGCGAACGTGCCTGCGTATCAACATCGATTCGGTGCTTCTGCTGTCCAGGTACTTGATTCCCGCAATGGCCGGCAGTGGGGCGATCGTCAACATGGCCTCGGTCGCGGGGCTGCGCGGCGGTCACCCGTCCGTCGCGTACTCGGCCAGTAAGGGTGCGCTGCTCAGCCTCACTCAAGCCATGGCCGCGATGCACGGTCCCGACGGGATCCGGGTCAATGCCGTCGCGCCCGGTCTGGTGCACACACCGCTGATGGACGCACAGGGGCTGGACGAGCATGCGCGTCGCCTCCGGGCCGAGGCTGCACCGCTTCGAACCGAGGGCACGGGATGGGATGTGGCAGAAGCGGTCCGCTACTTGGCAGGACCGGAGTCGCGCTGGACTACCGGAATCGTTCTCCCAGTCGATGCAGGACTCACAAGTGCCATCGACCCCGGTAGAGCACCCACCGTTACCGCGAAAGGAAACTAGCTGTTGCGCGTCATGACGTTGTAGGCGCCGGCCCGCCCGGTACGGGTCGAACAGAGTGGACGGGCCTTCCGGGGCACGATGCGACGTACCACCACCGCATCCTCCGACCGGAAGACCCGTCCCGTGATCCACCGCCCCACTGTCCGTCCGCGGCTGGCCTAGAAGCCACGATGACTCAGCCGCCGGCAACGATTGCTACTGCGCCGGATGAGTGTGTCGGAGAGCCTGCTTGTCGATCTTGCCCAACGCTGTCGTCGGTAGGACGTCGTGCACGTCGATGCGCTTGGGCGCCCAAACCGACCCCTTGGTGGCGCGGACGTGTTCGGCGAGATCCCGGGGGCTGGCGGTGTGGCCATCGTGGAAGACGACCGCGGCTGTAACGGCCTCGCCCCATTGTGGATCCGGTAGGCCGTAGACCGCGCACGCCGCGACTGCGGGGTGTGTAGCGAGGGCGTCCTCGACTTCGCGTGGGTACACGTTGAAGCCGCCGGTGATGATGGTGTCTTTCATGCGATCGACGATCGTGATCAGCCCGGTGTGGTCGCGGCGTGCGACATCACCGGTGTGGAGCCAGCCACCCTCCAGCGCTGTTGCGGTCTCGGCGGGCTTGTTCCAGTAGCCATCCATCACCAACGGACCCCGGGCGCACAGTTCTTCAGGTGTGGCGGGCGCGACCTCTTGCCCGTTCGAATCGAGGATCGCGATCTCGACACCCGGCATCGCGCGCCCACAGCTGCCGAGGACGGCCGGATCGTCGCGGTGCTCGCTGGGGTCGAGCACCGTCAGCGCGTTCGGGGCCTCGGCCTGTCCGTAGTGTTGGCTCAGGATCGGTCCGAACAGCTCACGCGCTCGGACGAGGCGTGTCTGGTCGGTGGGCGCGGCCCCGTACAGGATCCAGCGGAGCCCTGAGAGGTCGGCATCGGCGGCACGCGGATGATCGAGCAGTGCGTACAGCATCGTCGGAACGAGGAACGACGCAGTGACACCGTGGAGTTCGATCGCGTCGAGGACCTCGCTGGGGTCGAAGGACGCGTGCACGTCGAAGCATGCACCGCGGAGCAGACCGGGAGCCACCAGCAGGCCCGCCGCGTGAGACATCGGTGTGGTGATCAGGAAGTTGGTGTCCTGCGGCCAAGCCCAGGTGGCACACGCGAACGCATTGGCGACGAGTGACCGGTCGCGCAGCATTACGCCCTTCGGTTCTCCCGTTGTCCCGCCGGCGTAGAAGAGATAGAGGGCAGGACCCCGTGGGTCCTGCGGGCCTGGCCGGGATTCGGCGACGCGGCGGTTCAGAGAAGTCATCGTGATGGCTGCGGTGCCAGCCGGGTTGGCTCGCGTGGGGAACCGGGCGTCGTCGACGATGAAGAGGTCTGCGGCGCTGTCCCCGAGGATGACGCGGTCCGCTTCCGCGGTTCCGAGGGGGTGCAATGCCACGTATCGCATGCCCGCCAAACATGCGGCAGCCATGACGGTGAAAGCTTCTGGTCGCGGGCCGGACAACAGCGCCACACCGCATCCGGGGGTCAAGCCGAGTTCCCCGAAGACAGCCGCTGTTCGCTCGATCTGCTCGGCAGTGTCGCGATACGTCCACGCACGCCGTTGGCCGTGGTCGTCGGTGAAGCGGAACGCGACACGATCCGGATGCCGCCGCAGAGCGGTCAGGATCAGTTCCGCATATCCCGGATCAATGTTCGGATTCGACTCTTCCTCAGAGTATTTCATCGTGCACCTCCCAAGATGGTGACGGCGGCGACCGCCTCTTCGATGCCATAGACGCCGCCGCCGTTCTCGGCGATCGCGATTCGCGCGCCCGGCACCTGGCGTTTGCCTGCGCCGCCGCGAAGCTGTGTCACCAACTCGAACACCTGCGCCAGACCGGTGGCGGACACCGGATGTCCGCGCGATTCCAGACCTCCGGACGGGTTGACGGGCAGGGCGCCCCCCAGAGCGCCGGCGCCCGAGGCCGACCACGGTCCGCCGTCGCCGATCGGGCAGAAGCCGAGGTTCTCGACCTGCTGAATCTCGCCGAATGCGGTCGCGTCGTGCACCTCGGCGACGTCGACGTCGCCCGGCTCGATCCCCGCTCGCTCGTAGGCGGCGAGAGCGGCTCGACGTCCGATGTGGTTGTGTGCGTCGTCTGCGGCTCGGTCGGTGCCCGAGACCAGTGCACAGCCGAGGACCGCGACTGCACGGTCACGCGAGGCGACCCGGCGCGCGAACCCGGCGCTCGCCACGACGACCGCGGTCGCACCGTCGCTGACCGGTGAACACATCGGCACGGTCAGCGGCCACGCTACGCGCCGTGTAGCCAGCACCTCGTCAACGGTGAAGGATCTGCGGAACTGAGCCCGAGGGTTGTGCACCGAGTGGGCGTGGTCTTGGCAGCCACGGCGGCCAGCTGCGACTCGGTGGTACCGAACCACTGCATATGCGCGCGGGCAAGCGCCGCGTAGACCTCCATGAAGACCGACCTGTCCCCGGACGCCGTGTCGAGCTGCGGCGGCAGTGGGTCGGCGAGCGCCGCGAGGGTAGCCAGAACCTCGTCGCGGTTCGCCACATCGAGAGCGCCGTCGAAGACAGCCAATCCTGCGCGAGGTCAGCGCAGACGAGTTTGTCGACACCGGTGGCAAGCGCGACCTCGGACAGCCCGGCGCGGACGTGAGCGATCGCCAACCAGAGCGCAGTCGCGCCGCCGCGCATGCGTTCTCGACATTCACCACTGGCACCCCGACGAATCCGTTTGGGCGCAACGCGACTTGGCCCGGGATCATGTGCTGGTGGTCGAGCGCCTTCTGGCTGACGGTTGCATAAAAGATCGCACCCACATCGGAGCGTTCGATGCTCGCATCGGCCAACGCGTCAGCCGCGGCGGCGCCCAGCAGGCCGGAGGCGGTCTTATCTGTGCGTCGGCCGAAGGGGGTGGCGCCGACGCCCAGCACCATCACATCGCTGTTCACACGATCACCCGGTTGCGCAGTACGCCGAGGCCGCTGACCTCGAGCTCGACCACATCGCCGGGTTCGAGGTAGCGCCCGTGCTCGAGCCCGCAGCCCGTCGGTACCGTGCCCGAGCACAACACCTCGCCCGCATGCAGCTGAGTTGAGCTGGACGTGAACGCAATCATGTCCGCGAAAGTGTGATGCATGTCTGCACTGGTTCCGCGGCTCACTTCCTCGCCGTTGATCCGGGCGACCATCTGAAGCCGATACGGGTCGTCCAGCTCGTCCGCAGTGACGATCCACGGGCCCAGCACGTTGGAATCCGCGAAATCCTTGCTCTTACTCAGCCCGAGACCAGTCGAGATCTCCTCGAGCTGAGTGTCCCGGGCACTGAAGTCGTTGAAGATGGTGTAGCCGAAGATATGGTCGTGAGCATGCTCACGGGGATGTCCCTTCCGCCGCGGCCGAGTACGCAAGCGAACTCCAACTCATAGTCTCTGACCGTCGAGTAGGCCGGCCACCTCACGTCGACCTCGTGACCGGTCACCGACAGCCGGTTGGCGACGTAGTACAGCGGGCGCTCGAGCTGAATTGCGGGGAGCTCGACCTCGCTGACCGGGGTGCCCTGAATTCGCGCCTTGGCATTGCGGAAGTGGTCCATGAAGCATCCGAAGTCTCGGATCTGCACGGGCTGGGCAGGGGCGACATCCAGCGAACCTCGTTCGCCTCGACGACGGCCTCGTCCGGGGCTGCGGCGGCGATCCGATCGAGCATCGCTCGCACGGGGCGCCGCCGTCGATGATGCGCTGCATGGTGGACAGATCCAGGGCAGGTTCCCCCGTCATCAGGCCATGTGCGCGGCCAAGCAGAAGGAGCTTTCCACCGTCCTCCAACACGAGCGCGGTCTGTTCGGATGCGTCATACCCAACGGTTGCCAATTTCATTGGTGATCAATTCCTTTCGTTCTGCCGAGTCACCGTGCTGGGCACTCACACGAACGCGACGACGCGAGCGGGTGCGGCGCTGGCGCGGGCGAGCTTGATGGGGAAGAACGCCACCCGGAACCCGGACGGCGGCAGCGCGGCGAGATTCGTCATCTGCTGGACGATGAAGACCTCACGCTCGCGACCGGCCCGGTGGCCGTCCCACAGCACCGAGTTGTCGCCGGTTTCCTCGAACTCGCGCGCCATCACCGCGAAGCTCAGGTCCCAGCCGGCGGCATCGGTCCCGAGAACCTTGGCGCCGCGCTCGGCGAGGAACAACGTGCCCTCCCGGCTCATTCCCGGGTACTGGAAGAACTCCGGGTCGGCCAGGGTGAATCGCTCTTGTCCGGTGCGCAGCAGGACCGCGCCGCCGGCCGGGGATCTGGGCCCCGTTCTCCGCCAGTGCAGCTTCGAGCGCGTCGCCCGAGATGGCGGTGTCGGCTGCGCAGCGATCCCGGAGATCGAGAACGATTGCCTCGCACCACAGCTCATCGAGAGCGATATCGGTGATCGTGCGGAAGGCTTGCCTTCGCAAGTGGATCCGTAGTGCAGCGGCGCGTCGACGTGGGTACCGAGATGCGTGTTGAAATCGGTCAGCATCTCCGAGCCCCACCCCTCACCTTCGGGTAGATCCTCAACCGCGCACCGCATCGCCGCCGCGAACTCGTCCCGGCCCGTACCGGCCGGATGTGCGTAGGTCACCGTCGGCGCGACGACTGCGGCCAAAGGTCGCAGCGGCTCCGGCAGTAGATCGCGATCCGCCGGGTCCAACGTCCGCGTCAAGTCGATCAATTGCACGATCACTCACACCCTTCCAGCTAAGTTATTGGACGGTCAGCATAGAACTGGACGACTGGCATAGGCAAGGTCTGGCGACCTGGGGGTGCTGCGCTTGACTGCCCGGGTAGCGCTTCGATCTGCCTCCGACCGGCCGGACGGACTAGCAAGAGAAGGCCGGTCCCACCTGCGGGAATTCGTCAGAAGCCTCGACCGAGGGTGGCTACCAGGACAGCTATCCGATCATTGGACCGATAACATAGAACGTCCAGCGTGGGGCTCCCCGCCATGAGCGCAAGCTCGCCCCGCCACGCGCTCACAGCGATCCAGAACGAGGCAGAAGACACGATGGCATCGACACGCAAACAGGAAATCTCCGAGGAAACACGGCGGCGCCTCGTCGCGGCCGCCACCGAACTCGCGGCCGAACGCGGGGCCACAGCCATGTCCATCCAAGCCGTCGCGGAACTGTCAGGCATCAGCCGCGGCTCAGTCGCATGGCACTTCGGATCGAAGGACGGACTGATTCGCGCAGTGGTCGAGGAATCGTTCCAGTGGGCGCTGACCCAGCTGCGAGACAACCTCGCGGCCGCACCCGAACAGGGCGTTGCGGCACTCATCGAAGCCAACTTCGCAATAATGTCGCGGCCCGAGGCGCGGATCTTCGCGACGATCCTCCTCCAGGCGACGAGCAAGGATTCCCCGGTGCGCGACACCTACGCCGAGCAGTATCGGACACTGCGCCGCTACTACGCCGACTACCTGCGTTCCGTTTCGGCGCCCGTCGCTGACCCGGACGCGGTGGCGGTGGCGCTCCTGGGCGGAACCCTGGGTATCAACATTCAGCACCGCCTCGACCCAGACCACGTGGATCGACGGGCCGCAGTGACCGCGCTCGAGACTGTCTACGCACGCGCACTGACGAAAACCCACACTGGCACAGAGGTTCCTGACGAGCGGTTAGCCGGGTTTTACAGCGTTCGGCCAGGCGGCGGCCTTCGACGGACACCGGGGCGTTGGTGTGCCTCAGGTGCTTCACGCGGCAGGAACCGTGTCGGTCTTCGGCCGTGCTGCCCTGTCCGGGGTTTCGTAGGTCAAGGCCAACGCGGCGATGGTGAAGGAAACACCCACCCAGAGCGTGGCGCCGAGGCCCCCGATTCGGTAGTAGCTGCGGCTGCCGATCGCCGTTGCTGCCGCGATCCCCAGCGTAATCGTGGAGGTGTGAAATGTGTTGATGAGCATGGTGGCCAGTGCGACGATCGCGACATCGTCCGGGCCTGCGAGGTAGAGCACGAGCGCCACGATCTGCGTTGCCAGACCTGCCAGCAGCCATCGACGGGCCGATCCGGGCGTGACGCGGCCTGCGAACGCATTGGCCGTCAGAGCAGCGACACCGAAACCCAGCATCACCCATCGATCCGTCCTGGGCAAGGTCGCCACCGGCCAGGCCGACGCCGGTCTGGCGTACGTCACCGACGTCGCCGGCGCGGGTGACAAGGTGACGGCAGTCGCGTTCCCCGAATCGTCAGGGGCGGTGAACATCTACCCCATTGTGGTGCTCAACGACTCCGACAACCAAGCAACCGCGACGGCGTTGAGGATCTGGTCACCGGCCCGGCCGACCAGAAGGTCCTCGGCGAGGCGGGATTCTCCGCTCCCTGACTGTGGATGCCGAATGGCTCACCGAAGCGCTGGACGACGGGTCGTGAGCGACGGGTACGCACTCCCGCAGGCAGTGTCGCTTAGCGACCTCGGTCAGGATCGCGTCAACTCGGCAACCACGTCCTCGAAATCCCGGGCTCCGGTGAACACTGCCGCGCACGCGTCGTCGAGAGGTTGCTCCCGCAGCCTTCGCGCGAACGTCAGCTCCGCCCCGCGGACGAGTTCCCGACGCAGTCGGCGCACAGGTCCGTCGGCGCGCGTCGCCTTGCCGACCGCCGCGACGAGATCCTCTACACCCGTCCCGTGTTCGGCGCTCGTCCGGATCACCGGCGGGCGAACGGCGTCGGTCCGACGTAGGCGGAGCATGCGCTCGAGCTGTCGCGCCGTGTTGTCCGCCCCCGGAAGATCGGCCTTGTTGACGACCAGGACATCCGCGAGTTCGAGAACCCCGGCTTTGATCGCCTGGAGATCGTCACCGAGCCCGGGCACGGAGACGAGGACGGCGACGTCGGCGAACTCGGTGATCTCCACGTCAGACTGGCCGCTTCCGACCGTTTCGAGGAGCACGACGTCCCAACCGGCGGCGTCGACGGCGTCGATCAGGCCCGGGACGGCGTGGGCCAGACCCCCGCGTACCCGCGCGAGGCGATCGAGCGGATGAACACCCCGGGGTCGGCATGCGTGCGTCCCCATCCTGGTTCGATCGCCGAGGACGGCGCCCCCGGACACCGGGCTGGACGGGTCGACCGCGAGCACCGCGACACGGGCGCCGGACCGCCGCAGGACCGTGACCATCGCGCCGATCAGCGACGACTTGCCGGCGCCGGGTGGCCCGGTGAGGCCAACCACCAAGGCCCGTCCGGTGTGTGGCCGGAGCAGCCTTCGTAGGCTCGCGGCGTCGGGCCCGCCCCGTTCCAGAATCGTGAGCGCCCGGGCGAGACTCGCTTCGTTGCCGGCCAGGAGCTCGTCGACGAGGCCCGTCATGCGACGATCAGCGGGTTGCCGAAGCCGAGTTCCTCGCGGAGCGTCCCGACTATCTCGCCGTGCGTGACACCGGCGATCGCGGCGTCCACGACCTTCTCGAACACATTCTCCTTCTCGTTCTGAGCCGCGCGGCGTAGTCCGTCCACGGCCCGCGCGACGTCCGCATCGCTCCGATCGCGCTTGAACTGGCGGAACGCCTCGACATGCGCCGCCATGGCCTGCGGATCGGGGCGATACGGCGGCGGCTGGGTGTCCTCGCCCTCCTCCGACCGGTAGCAGTTCACACCGATGATGCGATCCTCGCCGAGGTCGATGCGCTCCTGGGCGGCGAGCGCCGAGCGGCCGATCATGGCCTGCACCAGTCCGGAGCCCACGGCCTCGCACATCCCGCCGGCATCCTCGACGACCTGCATGACCCGGAGGATCTCCTCTTCCATCTGGTCCGTCAGTCGCTCGATGTAGCAGGACCCGCCGAGCGGATCGATCACGTCGCAGAGGTGGGCTTCCTCACGCAGAATGTTCTGCGTGGCAACGGCGATGCGCGCCGATTCCTCCGTGGGACAGGTGATGGCCTCGTCGTAGGCGTCGGTGCGCATCGACTGGAGCCCCGCGAATATCCCGGCGATGGCCTGCGTCGCCACGCGGGCGATGTTGTTGAGGGGCTGCTGGGCGGTGAGGTCCACGCCCGAGGTCTGGGCGTGGAACTTGAATCGCCACGAGCGTGGGTCCTTCGCGCCGAGTCGTTCCCGGGTGATCCGCGCCCAAATCCTACGGCCCGCACGAAACTTCGCGATCTCCTCGAAGAAGGAGATCGATACGTCGAAGAAGAACGTGAACCGAGGCAGGATGGCGTCCGGTGCAGACCCGTGCCATGCAGTCCTCTGCGTACTGGATCGCCGTCGACAGCGTGAACCCCATGGTTTCGGCGGGTGTGGCCCCGGCCTGCTGCATGTGCTGTCCTACGACGGAGACCGGATTCCATCCGGGCACCCGTTCGCGGCAGTACGCGACGTGGTCGACGAGGACGCGTCGCGACCCCGGCTGGGACAGCCGGTAGAGACGTCTGATTGGCCACGAAGTGCGAGATGTAGTCGGACTGGTTGGAGGTCCCGGTGATCCGATCGAACGGAACGCCGCGGCGCTGTGCGGTGGCCAGCACGAAGGCGAGCAGGGTGAACGGTGTCGGGTCGTTCATGGCCGTGGAGATCGCGTCCAGCGGAACCCCGTCGAGAGCCGTGCTCATGTGGTCGACGTTGTTGATGACCGTGCCGCAGGTGCCGAGCAGAGGCGCGGGGACCTGATCGCAGTCGAGGCCCCTGAACCCGGAATTGCAGGGCAGCAGGCTGATTGCGTTGGCGCCGAGGTCGAGCAGCTGGCGGACCCGCGCGTTGTAGTCCTCCGGGGTTCCCAGCCCGATCAGTTGGCGTTGCGTCCACGTGCGGCCCCGGTACATCGTCGGGTAGATGCCTCGGGTGAAGGGCGCCTGCCCGGGGTAGCCGAGGTCCGACTCGAACCGGTCGCCCGACCAGTCCTCGGGGGTGTAGAGGGGCTCGATCGCGATTCCCGACCGATTCCGGACCACCCGATCGTCGGGAACCTGGCCTGCATACTCCGATGCCCAGCGTTCGCGGGAACCGGTTCCCGTCTCCATCATGGTCATGCCGAGACCTCCGCGCCGAACTGCCCGGCCACCACGGCCTCACCGAGTTTCGTGACAGCGTCCACGATCTCGTCCCGTGAGGATCCGGGACCGAAGATCCGGCCACGCCGGCATCCCGGAGCATGGCGTGCTCGCTGTCGGGATGATCCCTCCGACGATCACCGCGATGTGGCCGAGTCCTTCCTTCCTGAGCTCGCTGAGCAGATCGGGAATGATCAGATGGTCCGTGGCCAGCGACGAGACCCCGATGACGGCGACGTCTTCCTGGCGCGCGAGTCGGACCACGGCGTCGATCGTCTGCCACGGCGGGGTGTAGATCACCTCGTGTCCGGCGTCGCGCAGGTAGGCCGCGATGATGCGGCTGCCGCGGTCGTGGCCGTCGAGACCGATCTTGGTGACCATGATCCTGATCGGTGCACCCATGTGATGCCTCCTTGGGGTCCCAGTACTCGAATGGAAGCTCAATGCGAGCGAGTGCTCGCTCGCATTCGCAGTATGCTCACAGGTACGAAACCCGTCAAGCATCGATGGGAGGCAGTAGCGCCGTCACGGCTCGGCGGTGGCTATGCTGACCCGGAGTCTGCGGGGTGGAGCCCTGGAGCCACCCGCTCGCTGGCGCGGCCGAACCTGACGAGGAATCGATGACCCCCTTGCACTCGCGCGAACCACTGACCAGCTCCTCCCGCTCCGCGGTCGAGATTGGACGGCGCCGATGAGGGCCAGTCGCGAGGAGCGGCGGAGTCGCCTTCAGGAAGTGGCCACGCGCCACATCATCGAGCGCGGATTCGACAGCGTCTCCGTGAACGATCTGGCCGAGGATCTCGGGATGAGCGTCGGCGGCCTGTACCGCTACATCCAGACGAAGTCGGATCTGTTGGTGATGGCGTGCGAGACCATCTACGGCGGCCTGCGCGAGCGCCTGGCTGAGATCGCTACCGGTAGCGGGCAGGATCTTCCGGAGAAGCTGCGGCTCATGATCGAGGCGTACATCAGTGAGTGTGTTCGGAATCGGGAACAGATTCTGCTGATGTACCGCGAGTACCGCCACCTGCCTCAGGAGGCGCACCGCCGCTACAAGGAGCGCGAACTCGGCATCGCCGGCCTGTTCGCGGACGTGATCGGCGCGGGCATTCGGCAGGGCGTGTTCGGGCAGGTTCACGTGCAGGTGGTGGCGCAGGACATCGTCCTGATGGGCCACCTACCGGCGCTCAAGGGGTGGGCGCTGCGGGGTGTCGAATCCGATGTCGTCGTCGCCGAGCAGGTGGAGCTGGTCATGGCCCGCCTGACGGCGGGGCGCGGTCAGGGGAGTAGTCCGGCGCGGCGGGCGGCCTCGACGGCGTCCTGCCGGCTGTGTGCGCCCAGTTTGACGAGGGTGGATCGCAGATAGCTCTTGACGGTCTCGGGTGACAGATCGAGGGCGTCCGCGATCTCGCCGTTGTGAAGTCCGGTTGCCGCGTGGGCGAGCACGTCGACCTCCCCGCTCGGACAGCATCCCGTCGTGCAGGCCTGGGGGCACCAGGCGCCGGCAGAAGTCCCGCAGGGTCTGCCTGTCGCTCTCGACCTCGGCGCCGGACGCCAGGGCTCTGAGCTCGGCGTATGCGAGGCGAATCGCCTCCGTCTCGCTTACTGTGAGCGGAGAGTTGCCATCTTCACCCTTCCAGTTCGCGCCGGACGTCGGACGCGGAGTCCACATCCGGTGCGGCTCCGGGTTGGCATCTGTTGTTCGCCGACTGTCCCGCCGCTAGTATGCGAGCGAGCACTCGCATTTGCCAACCCCTTCTCGCGGATCGAGGTTGCCCATGACGACGGTCGCCACACGTCTCGACGTCGACAGCGATCTGAACCGGGCGCTCGCCGCAGCGCAGGAGCGCTCGGGGCTCGCCGTCGTTTTCGCGGGGCGGGTCCGGTCCGGGACGCTGCGGATCAGCAACCTCCGCGGCAACCGATCCGAGGCGCTGCGCGGACTGTCGCTTCCACCCGGCATCGGACTCGGCGGAAGGGCGACGGCGCTCGGTCGGCCGGTGTCCGTTCGTGACTACTCCTGTGCGCTCGCCATCACCCACGAGTACGACAGCGCCGTCGCGCGGGAGGGCCTGCGGGCTCTGGTCGCCGTCCCGGCCCGGGTGCACGGCCATGTCAGCGTGGTCCTCTACGGAGGCGTCCGTGCCGCCATGAGCATCGGTGACCGGGCCGTCGCGGATCTCGTGACTGTGGCGCGGCAGCTGTCTCTCGACCTCGAGGCGGCTCCGTCCGGCGCGAGGTCGACCTCGACCGCCGTCGATTCCAGTTCCGGTGCGGGGGAGGAGATTCCCGGCCGTGAGCACTGGCGCGCTGTCGTGGAGGGGATCGTGGCAGACCTCGCGGAGCTGCCCGAGCGTCCGGTTCACGCGAAGGCGCGGACCACGTGCCTCGAACTGCTGGACGTCCTCCGTGGGGAGACCGACCGCGGCACCTCACCCGACGTTCGGCCGTCGGATCTGAGGGTGCTCGAGCTCGCCGCGCTGGGTTGCACGGACCGGGACATTGCCGAGCACCTCGGGATCGCGCTTCACGCGGTTCGACGTCGGATGCGAATGCTGCGCACGACCTTCGGTGTGCACAGTCGGTACGCGGCGGTCTCCGCGGCGCGGGCTGCGGGAGTCCTGTCCTGAGCTCGCAGGCGGCGCAGGCGGGCAGTGAGCTCGCTCCTCGATGATGAGATGCCCTGGACGACAGTGGAACCGGCAATCGGCGACCCTTCGTGGCGACGCCGAGGAGAGCCTGTGGCTCGCACCCGCGAATCAGTGACCATTCCGGGGGTAGCCGCGTTCCGGCGTGGCGTCGATGATGTGGTGACCCCGAAGAGGAAGGTGGTTGTCCATGGCTCCCGAAGGTGTGTTCTGGAACAAGCAGATGGAGACCCGTCCGCGCGCGGAGCGCGAGCAGGAGATCCTGGCACTGCTGCAGCGGCAGCTGCACCACGCCTACGCCGAGTTGCCTTTCTACCGGCGGCATTACGATGCGCACGACTTCCACCCCGATCAGGTCCGGAGCCTCGACGACTTCACCCGTCTGGTACCCGTGATCACCAAGCAGATGCTGAGAGACGACCAGGTGGCGCACCCGCCGTTCGGCGGCTACCTCGGCGTGCCGGAATCGGAGATCGCGCGTGTGCACGGTTCGTCGGCACCACGGGCGTTCCCACCCTGTACGGAATCTCGCAGGCCGATTGGGAACACGTGACCGACGTGATGGCGCAGGGCTTCTTCACCGCCGGCGTGCGTTCCACCGACAGGGTCCAACTGGCCACCGTGTTCGGCATGTTCATCGGCGGCTGGGGCTCGCTGCAAGGTTGCGAACGTATCGGCGCGACGACCTTCCCGATCGGTGCCGGCGAGACGGAGCGCCAGCTCGAGCTGATGTACCGCATCGGGACGACCGTGCTGATCAGTACGCCCACCTACGCGCTGCACATGCTGGAGCGTGCCCGTTCGCTCGGCTACGACACGGCGGCGTCCCCGCTGCGCCTCGGCATCTTCATCGGTGAGCCCGGCGCAGCCATCCCGGGGACCCGTGAGGTGCTCGAGCGGGGCTGGGGCATGACCGTGCGCGACCTCGCGACGACGTCGGAGATGACTCCGTTCGCGACCAACGCGGAGTGTGAGCACGGGCGGGGTGTGCACGTCCTGCAGGACCAGGTGTGGACGGAGATCGTCGACAAGGGAAACTCGAACCGGGCCGTCGACGACGGAGTCAGCGGCGGTGTGGTCTACACGCACCTGCGTCGGGAGTCGCAGCCCATGATCCGGTTCGCCTCGGGCGACGAGTCGCACATGACCTACGAGCCCTGTCCGTGCGGGCGGACCTATCCGCGGCTGCCGCTCGGGGTGTACGGACGGCTCGACGACATGCTGATCATCCGCGGCGCCAACGTCGTATCCGAGCCAGGTCCAGAGGTCTTTGCTCTCCGTGCCGGGCACGGGTGTGGAGTTCGTGATCATCGCCGACCGCGAGGGAACAATGGATTCGGTGCACATACAGGTCGAGTACGACCCGACGATCGAGCCGGATGACGTGCCGGCATTCAAGAACGAGCTCGCGGGCGCTGTTCGCGCGCGGCTCAAGAACGATACGAACATCAACTTCACGGTCGAGGTCCTCGATCCGGAGACGTTGGAGCGAGCGATCTCGAAGGCGAAGAGGGTGATCGACCGGCGCCCGTCCCTGCGCGTGGCCGCGACCGCCTGATCGCCTGTCCCGTTGTCGGCCGATGCCGCTGCGCGCGAACATGAGTGGGTTCGCGAGCAGCGGCGCACGACGAGGGGACTCGTCGGCACACCGCCGTACCGCGGGATTCTGCTGGTGGCACTGAGCCACGGCCGGATGCTCGGGGATCCGCATCGGTCGGTCCGGCTCAGTCGTTCAGGTCGACGGACGTGATCGTGCCCTCCGACACCGAGGCGACCGCATAGACTCCGTCGTCGAATCCGTAGGCCAGGGAGACAATTGCGCGACCTGTTTGATGGTTCCAGGACACACTCACCGATACCAGCTCGCACTGTGCGAACAGGCCATCGTCCGCGTGATCGGGCAGCAGAGTGGCGACTTCCTCGTGCAGTTCCCGCGGGTCAGCGCACTGCACGGCCGAGAAGGCCGCCCTGATCACGGGGACCGCTAGTTCGAGTTCTTCCGCAAGCAACGGACGATCGGTGACGAATCCGGACGAGTACACGCGGCTGCCGACGGTGAGCGTGCAACTGTGAAAGGTCGGGATGCGAGCGTGGAACTGCAACTCTTCCATGTGGGCAAGCCTACGAGGTGATCGTCATCTTCCTTGTGGAGGGAGGCGAGGAGGCGCCGCATTCCGGGCATCGCGACCGATCGAGGCATCGTCCTCGAATATGTTGCTGCGAAGCCAGATCCCACGGCGATGACGGTGGGCGAGCTCACGCAGGACGGACGGCATGTGGCACGTCGAAGCCGATGCGTGGATCGTCCGGGTGACGCGGGGCTCTCACTTCCTGCGTGAACGGGACCAGACGACCACGAGGAGCGCTGCGACGGCGGTGGCGCCGAGGGCGATCAACACTGCGGTCTCGGGCGCCCGGTTCGTGCTCGGCTCGTCCGATCCCGCCACCGTCATGGTGCGCACCTCCGACGTCGACGTGGTGGTGCCGGGCGCGCCCGAGTACACCGCCCCGATCTTGTGCTCACCGGCATCGGCGAAGGTGTGTGACACCGACGCCTGTCCGTCGACCACGCTGACAGGCCGTCCAGATCGACGCCGTCGATCTGGAACTGCACCGTGCCGCCGCCGGGTGTCGGAGACACAGTGGCAGAGCAGGGTGACCGGCGCCCCGGTGCGCACCGACTCCGGTGCCGACACCACTGTCGAGGTCTTCACGTTGGTCGGACTCGAGATGGTGATAGTCGCCAGGGGGCCGGCCCCGCCGTTGAGCGGTCCGTTGGGCGTGTCTCTCGGCGAACACCGGGTGGCGGCCCAGTGGGTCCCGAACAGCGATGCCTTGGCGAGTGAGGTGTTGAAGTTCGCGTCGTTGTCGAAGTCGCCGGCCGCGCCCGCAGTCCTGAGCTTCGGCGTGATGACGCCGGATTGGCCGGCGGTCATCGTGACCTCGACGGCGGGCATCTGGAACCAGGTGTCTCCGTTGGGGTTGGTCGAGCCGTCGAGGTTCTTGGAGTTCTTCGGAACCAGGATGCCACCCTCGCTGTCGGTGTTGGACGATGGACTGTTTCCGATCACCTCGTTGTTCCCGGACAATCGGAGAACGCCACCCGAGGCATCGTTGACGACACCGTTGTCGTCGATGCGAAGCACGTTCGGTGCGACGTTGTCGAGGTTGATGCCCGTGCCTGCCACTACCGTGGCGCCGACGAAGATCGCATTGGCCGGGATCTCGAAGTCGTTCTTCAGGCGGGAGACGCTGATGGTGGTCGCTCGCGAGCTCGTGGCGGGGTAGGACTGCGGACCTGTCTGAATTCGATAGGTGAACTGCTGTCCCGGTTCGACGGTGGCCGGTGCCTCGACGGTGACCATGTCGGTTCTGAGGTTGTCGACGTCGATGACGGAAGACGCCCGGCAGGCTTCGTTGAACGACACCTCGACGGACGCCGCGAATGCGAGGTTCGATCCCAGTACCAGGCTCGAAGCGATCGTGGCCGCAGTAACCGGGCGCATCCAGCGTCGGGGCGTCGAGAACACGGATCGCTCCTCCTTTGGCTCTCCCGTTGTACCGCGCGGAGAACCGCCATAGGTGCACTGATGGTGACTTGGTTGACGTCAGTGTAGTTCGCCGAGCCGATACCTGTCGTGACGGCGAGGGTCGCCGATCGGGACTTTCTGGCGCAGCAGATGCTGGTGACCACCGTGGGCGGCTTTCGTGGAGGCCCGCTGGCTAACCGCGCATGGTGCCGTCGGCGTTCCTGGCCGCCTGCAATTCGGGCTCGAAGGTGTAAGCGTCTGTAATGGGATGGTTTTCGTGACCGATAGGTTCGATGAAACACACATCAACGGGAGGGAAGACACATGGGTTCTGCAGCTGATGCCTTCGGATGGGTTCGCGACGGGTACCTGGCCGGTGACCCGCTTCGATCTGCACTCTTCGTCGGGCGGCGTTCGTGACGATGCCGCTGCAACTGATCGCAGTGATGCTGGGACAGCCCTTCTCAGAACGGCCCGGGCGGGCCCCATGTCGCGCGTGAGCGGTGCGGGCCGGCCCGCGAACCGGCGCCGAGTTGTGGATTCACGTGCGTGGCCACGTCTCGGTGTGCGGTGTTGGGGATTCCATACCGGCCCGCCTGCCACCGGCCCACCTGGTCTGCCTGCGACGCAACCGTTGGGCGCTAACACCGTCCGCGGAGGGGGCGGCCTTCCTCGTGGTGCGGTTCCGCGCCGGTGCGCTGCGGCACTTGCTGGACGTGGGCGTCGATGATGTGACCGACACGGCGGTTTCGGCGGAAGACGTGTGGCCCGACGAGGGGCGGTGGCTCGCGGACGCGGTTCGCTCGGCTTCCACGTGGCCCATGCGCGTCGCCGCGCTGGACCGAGCGATGCTTACCCTCGCCGGCCGCCGCCGGCCCGAGGGCGCGGTCGAATCCCAGGTCCTTGCCGCGGCCGACCTCGTCTACCGGCGGCGCGGAGCCGTTCGCATCGACCGCATCGCCGCGGAAACCGGTCTCAGCGTGCGACTGTTGCAGCGCCGCTTTCCGGCCGCCGTCGGGGTCGGCCCCAAGGAGTTCCAGCGGCTGACGCGATTCCAGCACGCCGCGCGGTCACTGTTGCTGGACGACGAATCGCATTACCTGGCAACGGCTCTCGACGCCGGATTCTACGACCAGAATCACTTCATCCGGGAGTTCCGCCAGTTCACCGGACGAACACCCGCCGCGACCTTGGGGCGTGGCATGTCGCATTTCTACTATAAGTCGTCCGCGGGTCACCGTCAGGATGGGGCACCGACGATCCCTGACGAAAGGCGACACCATGACCATGGTCACCGCAATCCTGCGCCCCCTGCCCGGCCGCGCTGACGACCTCGCTGCCGCATTGCGTGAAGTAGCCGAACACACCCGCGCCGAAGTCGGAGTGGTTTCGTATGCGATCGGGCGGCGCGAGAACGGGAGCTTCGTCGTGGCCGAGCAGTACGTGGACCAGGACGCTTGCGACGCACATTTCGCCGCCCCGTACGTGGTCGGCCTCCTCGCCCCATTCCCCGAGTTGGTGGACGGGGAGCCCGAGGTCGAGTTCGCGGAGACTCTGACCTCGTTCGTCGCCTGAGCCGGATGGGACCGCCCTGCGCGGTTCGATGTTCAGGCCGGCAAGTCCGGTGCCGACGATAGGGGAATCTTCACCTCGTCGACCTTCCGTGCGGTTAGGCATGTCATCCCTGATGACCTGCGCGCCCCGCCCGGTTTGTCGGTGTCGTGTGCGACTGTCGCCCTCCGAGAGAACGATCGAATTCGATCGTCGACTAGGTCGGCGCACAGGTGGGAGGCACGAGACGCACGTGGGGACATCGTTTCCGCGATCGTTCTGTTGGTAGTGGTCACATCGATGGTGTTGTCGGTCCGGCAGTTGACCCGCAGCCCTGCTCGCCGCCGGACTACTCGCGGACCGTGCGAGCAATACGCTGGTGGATGGTGCCTGGAGCGATCGTGCAGATCACTCTTGTGGCCACGACATTTTGGGCGCTGACCGTCGTCGCCCCATTCACGAGGTTCGGTTGGTGGGTAGCACTCGGGGGAACCGGCAACATCTCGCTCGGTCAGACCGGCAAGGACGGTATGGGGTGGACGATGCTGGGGGTTGCCGTCCCGCTCGGCCTGGCGCTGCTCGTTCCCTACTCGCTCACGATGAGGAGCGCATATTCCGGGCCGGTGCCGAGGGGTGGACCGTTGGTCGCCGAATCCGGACGCAGGTCAACTTTGGACTGATCCATCTGACGATGGGTATACCGGTGGCAGCCGGGCTTGCTCTCGTGATCAGCGGATTTTACTTCGAGTGGGTGTACCTACGCGTTGTGCGACGTCACCGGTCGGAAATCGTTGCCCTGCAGGACGTGCCGCCTCCCGTCGAGGAGGCTTGTCCGCCGCTCCCCGTCGGCGCCCCGTACGACCCAGCCGAATGGGACCGCGTCCAGATGCTCCGAGCGGAGGTTCGCGAACGCAATAGACAACGTCGCCTGGACTGGGAGGATGGCGTCGACGAGGAGACCCGAAACGCACGAGCGCAGCGAGTTGCACTCCGTGCCCCGCGGTATCGACGGCGGCCGCGGCCCACGCGACGTCCAACTGGATCATCTGCGGGGTGCTGCTCTTCTTCGTCGTCTCGGGACTGCTCGTCAGCTGAGGACGCGCGAACATGTCACCAGTGCCCTCCGAGTGCGGGGGCCAGCCCGAGGGTGGCCCCGCGTCACCGCACGTACGTCACAGGAGTGGGAGTGACTCCGAACAGTGTGAGCGCATCGGAGAAATGACGCGAGAACCCCGCGATGGCGTCCTTCTCCGCCGCGGTGACCTGGGGGTGATGGACCGCCCGCACGATTATTCGCTTGGGTAAACATGCATCCGGTACGGCTCGTTTGGTGGCGGTGAACCTGCGCTCTACCCGACGAGCGCGCGTTACTGATTCTGGCCGGTGTTCGTGGACGCCGAAGGCACCCCACGCCGGAATGGATTGGAGAACGGCGCTGTCGAGCATTGAGATACATGACACACTCGCCGCGAAAACGAATTGCGGTGGCTAGTGTCGGCTTTGCGGTGCCCGAGCCACCCCCGACGCGGCTCGGGCACCGCTTCTCTCGAGTACGGTCCCACACCAGCAGACTTAGGGCCCCGCGACCGCCGCTGCATTGCTTCCTGACCGCTCCTCGGTGGTCAGTTCGTCCAGTACGAGGCGCAGCGGTGGCCATTGTTCGCGACCGCGGCGAATGACGGCATACGTTCGCATGATCACCTCGAGATCACCGGGGCGGCTGACCTGTACGTCCGGGTGCCGACGGGTGCGCTCGAGGGGAAGTAGACCCACGCCGTGGCCCGCGGCAATGAGATCGTCGATGAGTTCGAGGCTGTCGATGTGGTGGGTGATTCGAGGAGTGAAACCGGCCATCGAGGCAAGGATGCGCAGGACCTCTTCGTCTGCAGTGTTGCGCGAGTTGACGATCCAGTTGCTGTCTGCGTAGGAGACCAGTGGACCGGGGCGCCGGGCTGCGTCGGTGCCGAGGCCCCATTCCATCGTCCAGAGCGAGGTCGCGGTGAAGTCGCTGCGAAGTGCCGCCGGAGCGAGGTTGTAGTCGTACGTGAGGGCGATATCGACATCGTCGCGGGCCAACAGTTCGAGAGCTTCGAACGGTTCGTGTTCGGCGAGCATCACCGTCACCGCCGATTCAGCTGCCCGAGCCGAGCAATGGTAGGCAGCAGCGAGCGGCGAATGGCGGACGCGAATCCCGCGACACGCACCGTGCCGACCGGCGCCGCGTCCACGTCGAGATCCAGTATCGCGGCGTCGACGGCGGCCAAGATCGTCACTGCGTGCTCGGCGAGTCGCCGACCCGCCGGCGTCAGGCGCACCCGTCGGCCGTCGGGTTCGGTCAGCGGTGTTCCGATCTTCCGTGTCAGTGCCGCAATATGTTGGGAGACCGAAGAAGTGGTCATCCCGAGCTCGTCGGCGACCTCGCGCATCGAACCCCACCGTGACAGTTCGAGAAGGATGCGGAGTCGGTGTAGGTCCATGCTCCTATTGTTCAGGATTCGTGAATGATTAGTCCACTATCCTCGCGTGGATTCTGATGGTCGAGTTCGCTTCACTGACGTGATGACAACGATCGACGTTCAAGGTGCATCGCGGACCGGAGCTGGGATGGCGGTCTCCGCGATGCTGTGCGTGCAGCTGGGTCTCGCGGCCTCGGTTGCGCTCATCGACGAGCTGGGCGCAACCGGTGCTGCCTGGCTACGGCTGGCATGGCCGGTCTTCTGTTTGTCGTGATCGTTCGACCTCGTCCAGCGCAGTTCACTCGCTGCGCCCTCTGGTTCCTCGGCGGCATTGGGTGTCGCCACGGCGGGCATGACGATGTTGTTCATGGCTGCGGCGTCGCGAATCCCTCTCGGTACCGCGAGTGCGTTGGAGTTCTCGGTCCCCTGGGAATCGCGGTGACCCGCACCCGCGGAGTCGGCCGGCTGTGGGCGCTGGCCGGCGGCGCCGGCGTCGTGTTGCTGACGCAGCCCTGGAGCGGCGCGGTCGATCCGATCGGTGCAGGGTTCGCACTCGGGGCCGCCGTGTGTTGGGCGGCGTACATCCTGCTCACGCAGAAGGTCGGTGACGAGGTGGACGGCCTTGCCGGCCTGTCCATCTCGATGCCGGTTGCCGCGGTGGTCACGACGCTGGTCGCCGCGCCGGACGTCTTCGGACGCCTCACACCGCAGCTGGTTCTCCTCGGCCTCGGTATGGCGGTGTTGCTCCCGGTGGTGCCCTACGCGCTGGAGATGTTTGCGCTGCGCCGCCTCGATGCGGGGACGTTCGGCACACTGATGAGCGTCGAGCCTGCGATTGCCGCTCTCATCGGACTCGTAGTGCTACGGCAGATCCCGGATCCCCTGGCCGTCCTCGGCATCGGCTTGGTCGTGGCCGCAGGGATCGGCGCACAACGTGACGGGCGAGCAGCTGCGGGTGACTCAGATGCCTCGTTCGAAGAGTGACCATGGTGCCGCCCGCGACAGACGATCCCGTCGTGGGCGCGGGGGATGGCCCAGGTTGCGCCGCCGATCCCGGCGCTTCCCACAGCTTCTGACATACTCGTTGCAGCGATAGAACGAGAGGCACAGACCATGGCGCATGGTCGAGACGTCGTCTTCGTCGTGTTCGACGGCGTGACACTACTGGATGTCGGGGGACCGGCGGAGGTGTTCGCCGAGGCAAACAAGTCCGGCGCCGACTACGCGCTCAGCTATCTGTCGCCGTCCGGGAACCCAGTTCTCACGTCGACGGGGATCCGGCTGCCTGTCGACGGGGCGGCCACGGACGATTCGGCTCCTGACACCGTCGTCGTGTCAGGGGGAGACGTGCTGGTCGGTGCCCCTGTTCCCGCCGATCTGATCGCGATGGTTCACCACCTCCGCCCACGGACACGTCGACTGGTATCGATCTGCACGGGCTCGTTCACGCTGGCGGCGGCCGGGGTGCTGTCGGGGCGGCGCGCGACAACTCATTGGCGGCACGCGCAGCTGTTGGCCCGGAGGTACCCGGACATCGAGGTGCTGCCCGACGACCTGTTCGTCGAAGACGGAGGAGTCTTCACCTCGGCCGGCGTGTCAGCCGGCATGGATCTAGCGCTGGCGCTCGTCGAGCAGGACCACGGTCCGGATCTGGCGCGTGAGGTCGCGCGCAATCTGGTGATGTTCATGCAGAGGCCCGGTGGACAGTCCCAGTTCTCGGCGCCCCTCGAGGTCCGGCCTGCCCGCACGCTGACCGTCCGTGCTGTCGTCGACTTGATCTCGGCGCAGCCTGCCCTCGATCACAGCACCCATTCCTTGGCGGCCCGGGTCGGTGTCAGCCCGCGCCATTTGGCGAGGTTGTTCGCCGCCGAGCTGAACACCACCCCCGCGAGATTCGTCGAGCAGGTGCGGCTGGATCACGCGAAGGCGCTCCTGGACGCCGGGCACGGCGTCGCGGAGTCCGCACGAGTCGCGGGATTCGGAAGTTCCGAGACCATGCGGCGTACCTTCGTTGCTCGCCTTGGTATCTCGCCGAGTCAGTATCGTGACCGCTTCTCCACGACCGGCGCGGGGAACGGGGGCGCGATCCCGGTGATCGAAGCCGGTTCGGGTGTGCGCTCGTCGTCGTAGAACCTGTGGGTGCAGCCGCCCGGACGTCGCCGATCCCGGGCGGTCCTCGTGTCCGGATCTGTGGGGTGGCGGTCAGATGACGCAGTGGGCAGAAGCTGAGCGGTTCGGAAGAGTGGAAGCCGTCAACCCCATGCCCAGTTACGGAGGCTCCCGATGTCCGAAGTCATTGCAGGTATCACCATTCCCGACACCGACCTGGTTCGTGAGGCCACGTCGCTCGTCCGGGACGTGTCCGACGAAACGCTGTTCAACCACTCGCGTCGAGTGTTCCTCTGGGGAGCATTGAAGTCGGCCGCACGCGGACTCGATGTCGATCTCGAACTTGCCTACGTGGGCGGCCTGTTCCACGATCTCGGCCTGACGTCGGCCTATGCCACCAAGGATCAGCGTTTCGAACTCGACGGTGCCGAGGCGGCCCGAAAGTTCCTACTCGAGCACGGCCGCTCTGAGCGGGAGGCTCGCAGCGTGTGGTTGGCGATCGCGTTGCACACGACGCCCGAGATCCCACTGCGGCTCGCACCCGAGGTTGCAGTGGTGACCCTCGGTGTGGAGACCGACGTGCTCGGCCTCGACCTCGACGAGATCAGTGACGCGCAGCGTGCCGAAGTCGTTGCGGCCCATCCGCGGCCGGACTTCAAGAACAAGATTCTGCATGCGTTCTACGAGGGCATGGTCAATCGTCCCGACACCACATTCGGGACCATGAACGACGATGTTCTCGCACACTTCGACCCCTCGTTCAGGAGGAAGGACTTCGTCGAGATCATCGAGAACAACGCCTGGCCCGAATGATCATGTCCGGTGCCCGCAAATCGGTGATCTGATCGCGCTGCAGCTCAACGCCAAACCGTCGCACTGGAATGTCGTCGGCCACAACTTTCGGGACCTTCATTTGCAACTGGACGAGATCGTCGACGCATCTGTCACCACTACGCCCGTCCTCGGTATCGGCTTCGTCATGGCAGAACTGCAGGCCTTCTCACGTCGTCACGCTGTGCGCCGATCCCTGCACAGCTCGAGCATTCAACGGCGCCTCCAAGGATTTCGCCCGGTGTGAGCCAAGCTTGCAGGCACACCGGTTGGGACGGCGCGAGCCCTCGCGCCGTCCCAACGACACACCGAGGACAACCGATGCTGGTCGAGACAAATTCGAGAAGCGTCGCGACGCGACGCGCAACCCTGATCGTGGTCTGTGTGACCACGGCGATGTTGATGCTCGACATCGCCGTGGTCAACGCCGCCCTGCCCTCCATCGCGGTCGATCTCGATACCGGGGTGAGTGGAGCTGCAGTGGGTCGTCGACGCCTACACGCTGGCGTTGGCGACCGTGGTCCTCAGCGCCGGGTCGTTGGCCGACCGGCGCGGGCGCCGCTACGTGTTCGAAGTCGGCATCGTGCTGTTCACCGTCGCGTCGCTGATCTGCACGGTGGCGCCGAACATCTGGGTGCTCGACCTCGCACGCGCCGCGCAGGGGCTCGGTGCCGCAGTACTCTTCGCCTGCTCGCTCGCACTCCTCGCCGACGTGTTCGAGAAGGGGCCGGCCCGCGCGTCGGCGCTGGCCGCGTACGGTGCGACGATCGGCGGGGCGTTCGCGATCGGTCCGCTGGTCGGCGGGCTGCTGACCGAACTGGTGCATTGGCGGGCCATCTTCCTGATCAACGTTCCGATCGGACTGCTCACGCTGGCCGTCACCGTCAGGTGGGTGCCGGAATCGCAGGACCCGAACCCGCGTGGTGCCGACGTGATCGGACAGATCCTCGTCTGTGCCGCGTTGGGCGCCGTCGTCTTCGGGCTGTTGCGCGGCGACGAGGTCGGATGGACCTCGCTCGCGACGGTTGTCGCACTCGTCGTCGGTGCCGTCGCGTTGATTGGATTCGTCGGATACGAACTGCGGGCGCGTGAACCGATGCTGCCGCCGCAGTTGCTGAAGAACCGTGCGTTCGCCGGCGCACAGGTCGCGGCCTTCGCGATCTCGGCGTCGTTGTTCGCGGTGTTCGTCTACACCACGATCTACCTGCAGAACATCCTGCACTTGTCACCTGTGGAGGCGGGGTTGGTGTATCTTCCCGCGACGGTCGCCATGTTCTTCGTCGCCGGCGCGACCGCGAAGCTCGACGGTCGAATCCCGGTATCGGTGACGTTGACCGCTTCGCTGATGTTGGTGGCTTCGGGTCTGGTGATGATGACCGTCGTGGACGTGTCCAGCTCGAAGTACGCGATCCTGCCCGGGTTCGTCGTCGCCCTGGTCGGCGCCGGAGTGTTCAACCCGGTCATGAGCGGGCTTGTGCTCGGGGAGAGCACTGCCGACCACGTCGGGTTGGCCGCCGGCATCAACGACGCGTTCCGCCAGACCGGGATCGCGGTCGGGGTAGCCGGTCTCGGCGTCCTCCTGCCCGCACAATCGATGTTGCCTGGGGCTCGCCGCAGGAGTTCGTCTCCGGTCTGCACGCTGCGCTGATCGTCGCCGCGCTCGTCGCGGCGCTGGGAGCGTTGGTCTGCGCCGCAACGCTGCCCGCGCGACGCCCCGCCCGTCGCGGCGCCGACGGTGCCAGTGAGGTCGTGTCGGCACCTCGATGAGTGTTTTCGCGCACATCGACGCCTCTCGATACCTACACTCGGGCAGTCCGGAGTCGGCGGGTACGAGGAGTCCACGCATGATCTGATCGGATGCTCGGACCGTTGGAGGTGGCCCGCACCGACTCCGGTGGCGAGATCCTCGATCTGGGGCCGCGCAAGCAACGCGCGGTCCTGGCGGTCCTGCTGCTCGGTCGGGGGCGGGTGGTGTCCACCGCCCGCCTCGTCGACGCCCTCTGGGGCGACGATGCGCCTGCGAGTGCCATTGCGAGCATCCAGGCCTACATCTCGAACCTCCGCCGGGTGCTCCGCGTCGAGACCGGAGCCACGTCGCCGATCGTGCGACAACCACCGGGTTACGTCCTCGACGTCGCGACCGACGAGGTCGATCTGGTTACATTCCTCGACGACGCCGACGACGCGCGGCGTCTCGCGGAGGACGGGGAGTGGGAGCCGGCGCTGAAGACGGCCGACCGGGCGCTCGTGGCGGTCCGGGGGCCGCTGCTCGAGGACTTGGCCGACGAGACGTGGGTTCAGATGGAGGCCACCGGATTCGACGAGGTACGGATCGAATGCCGGGAAACCCGGATCACGGCCCTGCTCGCTCTCGGGCGTGTCTCACCCGCTCTCGTCGAGGCTGCTCAATTGTGCAGCGAATTCCCGTATCGAGACCGCACCTGTTGGCTCCGGATGCTTGCCCTGCACCAGGCGGGCAGATCGTCGGAGGCGTTGGAGTGGTTCCATTCGCATGCCCTGCGACTCGACAGCGAGTTGGGGCTCGAGCCGGGACCGAACTGCGCGCACTCCAGAGCGCGATACTTCGTCACGACCCGGGTCTCGCGGCCTGGCCTCGCACACCGGGATGGAGCCGGGGCGGAGCAGGTTCCGCTTCCTGTGTCCCCGTCCTCGAACAGCGACGCGACCGATTCGGACGAGACGGCCGCCGTGGCGGAGCCGGGACGTGTGTTCGTTGGCCGCCGGAGCGAAAGGCTGCTGATCGAGCGCACGCTTGACGACGTCATCGGCGGGGAGACAAGGTGGCTCGCGCTCACCGGACCGGCCGGGATCGGTAAGACACGGGTGGCCGAGGAGTGTGCTGACCGGACGGTGGCGGCGGGTGGGTCGGCGGTCTCGGCCCGGTGTCCCGAGGACGACGGCGCGCCGGCCTGGTGGCCGATCCGTCGGATAGTGCGGGAACTGGGCGGCGACGCGGACGCGGTGTTGGTTCCCCCGACCGACATCGATCCGGACGAGGCACGGTTCGCCCTGTACGAGCGGGTGCTGGAGGTGATCGAGCTGGCGGTCGTGGGCAAGCCCGCCCTGACGGTCGTCATCGACGACATCCAGTGGGCCGATCCGACGTCGTTGCGCTGCCTGACCTATCTGGTGGGAGCGCTCCGTCACCGCCCGGTGTGGTTCGTGCTGACGATGCGTGACACCGACATCGGCACGCTCGTCGGCAAAGTCGTCGACGCCGTGCTGCGCGGGGAAGGCAACCGGCACATCGCGGTACCGGCACTGGACCCGAACGAGGTCGAGGAGCTCGCCTGCCACGTCGCGGGGAACGGCTCAACCCGGCCGAGGTGCGGGTCTTGACAGACCGGACCGGCGGCAACCCGCTCTTCGTCTCGGAGTACGCGCGGCTGCCGCGCGACGAGCGACTCGGCGACGGGATCCCGACGGCCGTTCGTTCGGTGCTGGGCAGGCGACTCGCCTCCGTGGAACCTGCTGTGTTGCAGGTACTTCGAGTCGCAGCGGTGCTCGGTGACGCCGTCGAGGTCGACCTGCTGGCTGCGGCGTCCCGTCTCGACCTCGACACGCTGGCCGACTCTCTCGACGAGGCGGCCGACGAACGCATCATCGTGGCGGCCCCCGGCTCCCGAGGGTACGTCTTCGCGCACGGACTGCTGCGGCACGAGGTTCTCGCGGCTATGCCCGCGTTGCGGCGTCAGCGAATTCACGCGCGTGTCGCCGAGTTCCTGGCGGACTCCTCGGATGCCGACCGCACCTCTCGGCGCGCCCAGCACCTGTGCGCCGCACTGCCGCTCGTGGATCCGCGCGAGGTGCTCGACGCCTGCACCGTCGCGGCGCGGGAGGCGACGGACCGGTGGAGTTCGGAGACCGCCGCGCACTGGTGGGAGATCGCGGTGCAGATCTTCGATCAGCTGCCGGCGGCGGAACAGTCGCCGGACGACCGTGACGACCTGCTGGTGGCCCGCGTGGAAGCGCTCGCCCGGGCCGGTCGCGGGCAGACCGTCCTCGACGTTGTGGGAGCCGGGCTGCTCGATGCGGTGCGCGAGGGCCGCGCCGCGGGCGCGGGGCGACTCGCGGCGGCCCTGCTGCGGGCGGCGGGGGCGTGGCCTTGGGTGTCGTACGACCGGGATCCGGGGCCGCTGCTCGAACGCCTCGCCGGGCTGGAACCGTTCGTCGTGTCCGATCCCGTCGCGCACGCCCGGGTCCTCTCCGCGCTCGCCGTCGGCAGCTGCTACCACCCGGATTCCACGGTGCCCGACGGCATGAGCCGCCGCGCGCTCGAACTGGCCCGCACGCAGGGGGATCCGGACGTGATCGCCGATGCCTTGCTCGGTCGGATACTCCTGTTCTCCGGGGTGGCGCGCCACAGTCACGAGTCGGTCGACCTGCTGACCGAACTTCTCGAACTGCCACATCAGCAGTCCCGGGTCGACGACGTCATCGTGCACACGGTCGCGAGCATGACGCAGATGAACCTCGCGGACACCGAGGCCGCCGCCGCACACGTGCGCCAGGGCATCATCGGCTGCGACCTGCTGCGCCTACCCGTGGTCCGAGTCCAGCTCAGGTGGATGGAGGGCACGCTCGCGGAGTGGCGCGGCGACCTCGAAGAGGCCGCGCGGCAGTACGACACGGCCAAGCAGATTCACTTGCAGACCGAGCTGTACACCGCCGGCAGCTCCGACCTCGCACAGAACACCCTGAACTGGGAGCAGGGTGAGCTGGTCGACACGACGCCGGGCTTCGTCGAGCCGAGGGCATGGACCGTCGCGATCGCGGCGGCCCGGGGAGACCGGCAGGCCGCGGTCGACGAACTTGCGCGCTGGGCGGAGGATCCGGGGCCGGACATGTGGACCACGCTCGGACACCAGACACTGCTCGCCCATGTCGTCGCCGATCTGTCGCTGTTCGAGTACGCCGAACTGTTCCTCGGACACCTCGCACCCTTCGCGGACCGGATAGCGACCGTTGGACAGGTGGGGGTCGTCGGCGCGGTGGCCGAGGCGTCAGCGCGCTTGCACGCGATGCTGGGCAGACCGATCAGGCGTCAGCCCTGCTGGAGCAGGCCGAGCAGATCGCGCGCCGCACATCAGGCGTGCCGACCCTGCTGCGGTGCAGGCTGCTTCGTGCGCAACTCGTGCCTGATGCACCGGGGCGTACCGGCGAACTGTCCGCCATCGCCGACGAAGCGCAACGCTGCGGGATGCGCGGGCTGGCGGCACAGGCGCGGTCGCTGCTCGTCTGACCTGGGCCGCGGGTGTCGCGGTGCGCTCGGTCGCCGGGACTTGGCGAAACCTTGGATCCGCGGTCGCGCAACGCGCAAGAACCAGCCAAGGGGAGCCGGACATCCTTCCTTTCACGCCCCGAAAGTGGACGACGAAAGGAAGTTTCGATGGACCTCCAGACCCCGGTCAGCGACGAGACGATCGCGTCGCTGCGGACAAAGCTAGGTGGATCGCTTGCTCTTCCCGGCGAACCCGGATACGAGCTGGCGACGCCGTGGAACCTTGCGATCCCGGTCACCCCGCGTGTGGTCGTCGTGGCGGGGAGCGCCGACGACGTCGCGGCGACGGTTCGGTTCGCCGGGCAGCACGGTCTCCGGGTGGCCGTGCAGCGCACCGGACACGGCGCGGTTGCCCTGTCCGGTGACGTCCTACTGGTGCATACCGGACAGCTGAACGAGTGCGCCGTCGATCCCCGCACCCGCACCGCGTGCGTCGGAGCCGGAGCGATCTGGCAGGACGTCCTCGACGCGGCCGCGCCCCACGGCCTGGCGCCGCTGACCGGCTCCTCTGCCACGGTGGGGGTGGCCGGCTTCCTCACCGGTGCGGGCATCGGACCGCTGGTACGGTCCCACGGTCTGTCCTCCGACCAGGTGCGGGCGTTCGACATCGTCACCGGGGACGGTGAACAGTTACGTGTCACACCGGACGAGCACGCCGAACTCTTCTGGGGCCTGCGCGGCGGCAAGGCCACACTCGGGATCGTCACCGCCGTCGAGATCGACCTGCTGCCGATCAGCCAGATCTACGGCGGTGCACTCTCTTCGACGGGGACGATGCCGCCGTGGTCACGCATGCCTGGCTGGACTGGTGTCGCGACCTCCCCGAGCACAGCTCGACGTCGATCGCGTTCCTGCAGCTCCCTCCGTTGCCGCAGATTCCTCCGCCCCTCGCCGGGCGACTGACGATCGCCGTCCGATTCGCCAGTGTTGCAGCGGAACACGACGCTCAGGCTGTGATCGCTCGAATGCGTGCGGTGGCGACACCGCTGATCGACGCCGTCGGTCCGATGCCGTACGCGGCACTGTCCGCGATCCATGCCGACCCGGTCGACCCGATGCCGGCCCACGAGGTCAGCGCACTCACCCACGCGCTGCCGCCCGAAGCCGTCGACGCGCTGCTCGCGGTGGCCGGACCTGGTTCCGGGTCGCCGCAGACGATGATCGAACTCCGGCTGCTCGGTGGCGCCCTGGCCCGTGAACCCCGGCACCGCAGCGCCTTCTGTCATCGGGACGCCTCGTTCGCGCTGACGGTCGTGGGCGTGGCGGCTCCACCGCTCGCCGATGCGGTCGTCGAACACGCCCGGGCCGTCGAACACTCGCTCGCGGCGTGGACCACCGGAGGCACCCTACCCAACTTCGCGGCCACCGCCGACCCGGAGCGGATCGCCCGGTCCTACGACGAGGACACCCGTCACTGTCTGAGTGCGTTGGCGAACGAGCACGACCCGCGCGGAGTCCTGCACGTCGGGCAGGTCGTGCGCACCCCGGCGTGATCCCGGAACCCGTTACGGCACGGACAACACGCGCATCGAAAGGCTTCACAGTGAACACAATTCGGACTGCAGTCGGCGTGGTCGCCGCATGCACCACCCTCGCCCTGGCCGGCTGCGGCAGCGCGCCGGCACGCTCCCACGGGCTCACCGGATCGACCGGATCGACCGGATCGACCGCCGACGCGGGCGCGGGCACCGAGCTGGGGCGAGGAGAGCCAGTTGGGGAACGGAACGTCGCGAACCTACGTCGTGCGTGACGAGGCCGGACAGCCCACCGAGGTCGGCATCCGGATGTCGGAGACCGCGCTCGACGGACTGCCCGACGGTCCGGACGCGACGACGCAGATGTCGATGCTCGCACTGCCCGCGGGTGCGTCCGACACGGGATTCGACCACGTCATGCACGACTGGAACCCGCACGGGCACGACCCGGTGGCGCTCTTCGGTGAACCGCACTTCGACATGCACTTCTACATGGACGCCGTGCAGCACGACATCGACCCGACGGCACCGGATTTCGCGCAGAAGGCTGGCACGCTGCCGGAGGCGAAGTACGTTCCGCCGGGCTACGCGCCGCCGCCTGGTCCCGCGGAGGCGAACGCGGTGCCGTTCATGGGCCTGCACTGGACCGACGCCGCGGACAATGCGGTTCCCGGTGCCTTCGACTTCACCGAGGTGCTGCTCAACGGATCGTGGGACGGGAAATTCGCCGTTCATCGAACCGATGATGACCCGGGAATGGCTGCAGACGCTCACCGCCTTGCGGGAGGAGGTCAAGCAGCCGCCGTCCTATCAGCGCACCGGGTACTACCCGACCGTCTACTCCGTCCACTTCGACGAGTCCGCACAGGAGTATGTCATCGCGCTCGGCGGATGACGATGCGGCAGGCGTCGTGAGACGTCCGAGACCCCCGCGCTTCAGGCGAAGGCTGACGTTCTCACGGCTCGTCGGCGAGTTCGCGCGGGACGGCGACGGCGTCGACCAGCGCGCCGTTGCGCCACACGGTGACTTCGACGCGACGGCCGATGGTGCCTTCGACCATGTGCGCCTGGATATCGGTCGCGGTCGCGATGGGACGCCCTTCGATCGCCACGAGAATGTCGCCTTTGCGTAGTCCAGCCGTCGCGGCGGCACTCCCCGCCACGACCTGAGCGACCTGGACGCCGCGTTTGCGGCCCAGCTTGGTGGCGAGCGCGGGTGGTAGGGGTACCTGCATTCCGGCGATCCCGAGCCAGCCGCGGCGGACGCGTCCAGTGCGCATCAGGGAGGCGATGATCCGCTCGGTCGTCGCGTTGATCGGCACGGCAAGACCGACGCCGACACCGGCAACGGCCGTGTTCGCTCCGACGAGGCGACCGGCGCTGTCGGCAAGTGCACCGCCGCTGTTGCCGGGGTTCAGGGCCGCGTCGGTCTGGATGACCTCGTCGATGACCCGGCCCGACCGGGTCGGCGGCGACCGACCCAGCGCGGAGACGACACCGGCGGTGACACTCCCTGCGAGGCCGAGTGGACTTCCGACGGCGACCACCAGCTGCCCGACCTGGAGTTGGGCAGCGTCTCCACGGGTCACGGCCGGTGGCACGTCGCCCCTCGCCCGCAGGACCGCCAGGTCGGAAAGGGTGTCCCGGCCCGTGACATCTGCCATCACCTCGCCGCCGTCCGAGAATGTCACTTCGGCATGCCTCGCCCGGTCGACGACGTGGGCGCTGGTCAGGATGTAACCGTCGGGGGTCAGCACCGACCCGCTACCGCTCCCGGTGCCCCGACGGGTCTGGACGCGCAGGCTGACGACGCTCGGGAGCACCCGCTGAGCGACACGGATCACGGCCTCGGAGAACGCGTCCAGTGGCTCCAAATCCTCACTCATACGAGTTCGAACGCCTTCTTCGGTGCGGGCGATACCGGCGTTCGCGCAGAGCGGAAGTGGTCGCGCTCACGTGGTCGCTCGACGGAACGGTACGGGTCATCTCCTCGGAGGGGGAGCGCGGGATACCGGGGGTGCGATGTGAGGTGGAAGCGCGTCGCGGGCTCCGGGGCAGCGAGCATTGGGCCGCGCGGTACCCGGACGTGGACTGGAAGGTGACGGCGGGCAACAGCTCGCCGGTCAACGACGGCTCCGCCGCGGTGCTGGCCACCAGCGAAGAGGCGGCGGCCCGGCTCGGGCTGCGGCCGCGGGCCCGTGTGCACTCGTTCGCGGTGGTCGGAGACGACCCCATCCTGATGCTGACCGGCGTCATGCCGGCGACGCGCAAGGTCCTCGACCGAGCCGGCCTCACACTGGCCGACATCGACGCCTTCGAGGTGAACGAGGCGTTCGCCTCGGTGGTGCTCGCGTGGCAGGCCGAGACCGGAGCCGAGCCTCGGCAAGGTAAACGTCGACGGCGGCGCGATCGCAATCGGCCACCCGCTCGGAGCCTCCGGCGCCCGGCTCGCCACCAGCCTGGTCAACGCGCTCGAGCAGACCGATGGACGCTACAGCCTGCAGGTGATGTGCGAGGCGGGGGACTAGCGAACGCAACGATCATCGAGCGGCTGTGACGCGCTGTGCGCGGGCGACCGCCCCTCACGCGGTGAGCTTGGTCTTCAACGCGGAAATGGTGTCGGCCGACAGCCCGAGTCCGGTCGTCAGATAGTTGTCGAATGTGCCGAAGTTGGTGCCGATCTCGTCGAGCCCGGCCTGGAGGAAGCTCGGGGGAGACTCCAATGAGAACCTTCATGGCCGCGCCCGCCTGCTCGCCCTTTGCTGCCGCGACCTGGGCAGTAGTGGCCTCGATCGAATCCGTCGAATAGTCGTTGGTGAGCAGGTAGTTGCTCATCGCCGTGGCATCGTCGACGCCGGCGATCTTGAGGAGCACCGCGCTGGTCCAGCCGGCACGGTCCTTCCTGCCGTGCAGTGGAAGATTTGCGGCCCGTCGGTTGTCGCGATATCGGTCAACAGAACCCCGAACTGTGCGCGCATTGCCGGATCTGTCACGAACTTTCGATTCGCATCGGTCGAGCACCGCCGCAGCGTTTTCCGGAGTGGAGAGATCCACCGACGCTGTGACTGCTCCGCTCGCGGTGTCATCGATGATGTTGACCTGCGTGTAGCGCGCCCCGGTCGGTACACAATCCGGGCTCTTCTCGATCTCCGCGGTGGTGCGGAGGTCGTATACCGCCTTCACGCCGAGGGTATCCAGGATCGCAGCGTCCGCGTCGTTTGTCGCCAATGCGTTGGAGCGGTAGAGCGCGCCTTCGCGCACCCGATGTCCGTCGGATGTGGTGTAGCCGCCGTCCGGCCCGGCGAGGTCGCGGAAGTTGTTGACGGACAGGAGTCTCGGCGTCGGAGTTGTTGCGGTTGACGTCGCTGGCAACGACGACGAGACCGCCGGAACGCTCGGGGCGGCCGTCGTGTCGTCGTCCTTCGACTGGGCGCATCCGGCGAGGGCGACGTCAGAGCCGCAGCGACACCGACAACTGCGAGACGGGGGTTCAACGGTTCTCCTTCAGGCATTCGCGACAGAACGTCCGAATGGTGCTCCAAGGAATTGGCGGAACGGTGGCTGTTCGGTTACCGCCGGTGACGGACGCAGTGCCCTGTTTCGGAAGGGCTGCCGGTTGGGCGATGTGAATCCTGCGTGAACAATCTTCGTAATCCGGGCACCCGAGTTGAACGATCGTCCATCTTTGGCTTGGATGCTAGGCGGTGCCCGGGCCACGGCCCGCGCCGGACCGACGACACGGCACCCGCGGGCGCCGCGCTCGTGACGAGATCATCGCCAAGACGGGTTGGGGACACGGCATGGGCGGACACGACGCCGAAGCGGGATCTCTCGAGCACGATCGCCGCGGCACTGGCCGCGGTACTGGTCGGCGGCACGGCGACCGCGTATGCCGAGCCGGACCACTCCGCGCCGGCCGGCGACAGGACCTGCGTGGGGTCGAACCAAGCGACCATGGGGGCCATCTTCGATGCCGTGCTGCAGGCATCGAAACCGATTCTGCCGCAGCCCTTCCTCGACAACTACGACGAGATCCGCGCGGAGGGGCACCGACGCCTGGACGCCACGGGCATCAGCACACTCGCGGTCTCCAACCCCGCGGCGACGCAGTCGTCGGATCCGGAAGCGGGCATCAACAAGTACGGCGACCCGATCACCCGGTACCTCGTCACCCAGTTGATGAACGTCAAGAACGGCGAGGAGTCGGCCGTCATCCGCGCCGAGAACCTCACCCTCGGGCAGGCGGTCGAGACCGCGTACTTCCTCATCTACACGACGGCGCTGGTCCCCGCGAACATCATCGCGGGGATGATTCCGTCGATGGTCAGCCTCGGCCCGGTCAGCGCGGGGATGCCATCAGCCTCCCGCTCAAGCTGGGGGCGAAGGGATTCGCGCTCATCTACGACGCCGCGCAGAGCCAGCTCGAGAGCAGCTGCCTGGTGTGGGAGGGCAGCGACGTGATCGCCGCGGCGGGCCGGCCGGATCGCGAGGTCGACCTCGGATTCGAGGCCCCCGCATTCGTCAAGCAGATCGCCGCGGGCGTCTCGATCGCCGGCGCGGACTGCCCGCCCGCCACCGAACTGACCCTCGCGAACGTGCTGGCGCGGACGAGTGACTACCTGCGCGCGGCGAGCCTCGATCCCGACGGCGTGCGGCGGGTCGAGGACCAGCAGGCGCGGCTGGCCTGGATCCTCGAACACACGATGGTCCCCGTGGGGCTGATCCCCGCCAACCCGGACGACTTCTCCACAATCGAGACGCTCCTCTCGACCGCCCTGGGCATGGTGCCCACCGTCGGGGGTGCGGCGACGGAGGCGCTGGTCGGCCTGGTCCACGACGGGTTCGCCGGCAAGGACCTCACGGAGGTTCAGCCGCTCGGCGCGGTGCGGGTCGGTGATCGGCTGACTGCCGCGTACTTCGCGTACGCGCTGACGACACAGGTCATGGAAATCGGATACACCGCAGCGACCGACGCGCTGTCAGCGGCGTGGATTGCCGGGTCGGGCGGAGCCGGCGCTGCGGTCAACCCGTTCGACTGGATCCCGTCGCCCTTCCCGCTGATCAACGCGCCGAACACGTATGGCCTGTTGACCTACCGTCATGTCCTGAGCTCGGTGTGCGTCAGCGACGACGTGCGGCCCGCATGACGTGAAAGCTGCTCGCGGCTCAGTGGGTTCGCTCGCGAGCTTGCCCGACGGCCGCAGCGATGGGCATGAACACCGCGGGGCCGTGCCCCGGGACGATCGTGTCGGCTTCGAGTGCGGCGAGATGGTCGAGAGCTGCCAGGGTGTCCTGAGTCCCGTGGTCGAAGACCGGCGGGAGTAGCTGCGGGCCATGGTGTTTCGACAAAGGATGCGCGGTGATCAGCGCATCTCCGGTGACGACCACGCCGTGCTGCGGCAGATGGTAGGCGGTGTGCCCCGACGTGTGGCCGTGGGTGTTCACCGGGACCGGCGCACCGGGCAGGTCGAGAGGACCGCTCGATGCGAAGGCCTGGGCGTCGCCGACCGAGAGCGATCGGGTCGCCCCGGCACGGGCGATGCGCAGCAACCACGGCAGTACGCCGTGCTTGTGCAGCATCGGGATGAAGTCCTTGCCGGTTGCCTGCTCGAGGTAATCCCGTCGCGCATGGGCGACTTCGGTCGGGTCCGTGAACACGGGGGTCCCGTACTGCTCGTGGAAGGCGACGATCGCGCCCATGTGGTCGATGTGTGCGTGGGTGAGCAGCATGCCCTGCACATCCTCGGGACGACGACCGAGTGAGTGGATTGCGCTCTCGACTGCTCCGACGTCCCGGGATAGCCGCCGTCGATCAGCGTCAGGGCGTCGCCGTCTCGCAGAATCACCACGTTCACGTCCGTCCCGACAGCGCGGAACACGTTGGGCGCTACTTCATCCAGAGTCGTCACGGTTCAACATTGTGCGTCATGTCCGACCGGCATGCTGAGCGCTCGGCGCGCGGTACGGACGGGCAGTCCCATCATCGTCGTGGTGTGGCCCGGTGTGACCCCGACACCCCAGCGCTGACAGAGTGGTGCGCGAGGTGGGGCCCTCGACGATTCGAGACGAGGGCGAAAGACCGCAGGAACCTGGGGGAAGATGAGGCAGATTCTCTTTGCTGCCGGAATTGCGCTGGCGGTGTCCATTCTGCTTACACCGCTTCTGATCAAGGCATTCTCGAGGCAGGGATTCGGCCAGGAGATCAGGGCCGAGGGGCCCACGAGTCATCAGGCGAAGCGCGGCACCCGACCATGGGGGGTGTCGCGATCCTGTGCGGGCTGTGGGCGGGGTATCTGGGATCGCATCTGATCGGCATCGGGTATCGAGCCGACGGTCCGTCGGCCTCGGGACTGCTCGTCCTGGGCCTGACGACCGCGCTGGCCGGCGTCGGCTTCCTCGACGACTACATCAAGATTCGGAAGCAACGGAACCTGGGCCTGAAGGCAACCGGAAAGTACATCGGGCAGATCTCTGCTGCGGTGATCTTCGCGGTGCTCGCACTCCGGTTCCACGGCAGCACCGGACTGACACCGGGCGGTACCGACCTGTCCTTTGTCCGCGACACCACGATCGCTATGGGGGCGATCGTCTTCGTTTTGTTCACCTGCGTAGTGGTGGTCGCGTGGTCGAACGCAGTCAATCTGACGGACGGGTTGGACGGTCTCGCAGCCGGCTCGATGGGGTTGGTGCTCGGAACCTACGTGATCATCACCTTCTGGCAGTACCGCAATGCGTGCGAAACCGCCCCTGGCGCGGGCTGTTACGACGTGCGCGACCCGCTCGATCTCGCGTTGATCTGTGCCGCGGGTGCGGCCGCATGCGTGGGATTCCTCTGGTGGAATGCGGCTCCGGCGAAGATCTTCATGGGCGATACCGGCTCACTCGCACTGGGCGGTCTGCTGGCCGGGCTGTCCATAACGACCAGGACCGAGTTGCTCGCCGTCGCGCTCGGTGCGTTGTTCGTGGCCGAGGCGGCGTCGGTGCTGATTCAGGTTGCTGTGTTCCGCACGTCGCGCAGACGCGTCTTCCGGATGGCCCCGATGCACCACCACTTCGAGCTCTGTGGGTGGCCCGAAACAGTCGTGATCATCAGGTTCTGGTTGCTCGCCGCGATCGCGTCGGCGGTGGGCCTCGCACTGTTCTACAGCGAGTATCTCGCCGCGGTGGACTGACATCCTGAACGAACCGGAATGTCGCTCAGGATGGTTCAGGGCGGTAGGTGTTGGCGGTGGGCCCGCTCGACGGCCAGGTGTCGTGCAAGTACCAGACGATCCAATAGACCGGGAAGAGCAGGACGGCGCCGAAGACGACGAGTGGGCCGGCGTTGCGTCGACGTTGGCCGATCGCGGTCAGCACGCCGAGCGTCAGATACCCACCCACGGTGAGCAGCAGAAGCAGCGACACCAGGAACCACGTCACGTCCCACAAGGTACTCGATCTGCCCCGACATCAGCCGCCGAACAGCCCGCGGACGAACGCGGTCGTCTCGGGCAACGAGGCGAACATCGTGTCCAGGTGTCCGGTGGGATACGTGTGGAACGTGAGGGGTTGGTGGTTGGCAGCCAGTTCCGCCGCCAGTTTCAGCGAGAGGGGCGGGCACGACCTCGTCGGTCAGACCCTGCCCGAGGAACACCGGGCGGTCGTAGCCGGCCGTGGGCACCTCGAGCATGTCGCGGAGCGCGGCCAGCACTGCCGGATCGTCCACCGGACGAACGACGAGGTCGCCGACCGACACGTTCTGCAGCTGCGGTGCCATCTGCTCGTAGCATTCCGATTCGGCGGCCCTGACCGCCGCGCGGCCGACATCGGTGAGGTACCCGTCGATGTCGAGATCCGGTCGGGTGGCGTGCAGTCCGGCGACGATGTAGGAAACGAAGACCGTGGTGCCAGTGAGGGGAAGCCGAGGGAAGCCGGGGCGCACGAGCGGGACGAGGTTCTCCAGGTTCGACGGCGCTCCGGTCGCCACGCCGCCACGGTAGTCCAGTTCCGGCGCGTACCTGGTGGCGAGGGACGCGGTGACCATGGCCGCCTGACCGCCCTGGGACTGGCCCAGTACCACCCAGCGCGGGGACAGCACCGGATCGACGGCGCGGGCGGCGCGCACCATGTCGACGACGCTGTGCGCCTCCGACGGACCGTCGAGGTACGGATGCATGCCCGTCGCCCCGAGCTCGAGGTAGTCGGTGGCGACGATCGCGTAGCCCTGCGCGAGCCAGTATCCGAGATAGGGGCCACCGATCTTGCCGGTGACGGTGGGGCGCAGCGGTCGGCCAGTCCCACGGTGCCGTGCGCCCACGACACCACCGGCCAGCCGCCCGGCGGGGGTTCGCCGGGCGGCAAGAACACCGCGCCGCTGCTCGACGCCGGTCGGAAGAGCGGGCCGGTGGTCCAGTAGGTGACGCGGATTCCGCTGGCGGCGCCGGAATCCACGCCGACCGATCGAGAGCGCTGGTCTCGACGATGGTCCCCGGCGCGGTATCGGTGGGAGACGCGAAGGCGTGCGGGGAGGCGACGAAGACACTCGTGACCGCCACCGCGAGCACCAGTGCTGCCCGGCCCACCAGTTTTCCGATCATCACGCCACCCTCGGCCACCGATCGTCGTCGTTCGCTCCCCATTGTGCGCTGCGAGATCCCCGCGTCACCCGGAATGTGGCCGATCCACCGACCGTGACGAAAGGTTGCGGTGTCAGCTCCCGTTACATCCAGGTCTTGGGCCGGATCGTGTTCGCCAGATCGACGAGGGTGTAGCGGTGCGTGCGGGTGGCGGTGTTCCGGGCCAGCGTTCGAAGCGCCTCCTCGGCGCCGGCTCGCAGTCCGAGCGCGGTGAATTCGGCGCCCAGGATCGGCTCCGGCGCCGCCGACCGACCGGACTCGAGCCAATCAACCGCTACACCGAGGACCAGGGCGTGCATCTGGATCGCCCGCGGTTCCGTCTCCGGGAGTCGTTCGACGCGATCGGCCGCCTCTCGCAGGTCGGACTCGCTGATCTCGGCCACTGGTCGACCGCCGACGAGGACCAGCACGGTCGTCAACCGGGCCTCCCCGAAGTGCCGTGAGCTTGACGGCACCTGGTCGAGGATCTGCACCGCGGCGGGGCGATCGTGTCGGGCCTCGAGCTGGCGGGCGAGACCGAACGCGGCACTGACCAGGCTGTGGTCCGTCAGCCACACCGTCCGGTAGTAGCGCTCGGCGATCGCCCGCCACTGCGCGCAGGCTCCACCGGAGTCGGTGGCCGGACCCTCGTCGTCACACCGGTCCAGGATCAGTTCAGCGGTCCCGGCAAGCGCCAGCTTGGGTGCCGACTCGCCGGGCAGTGCAGACAGCACACTGTCGAATCGGAGGAACGCTGACTCGAATTCGCCGCGAAGCAGGTCGCACAGCCCCTGGTACCAGCTGATCCGCCAGCCGTGCCGATGCTTCTCCGCGAGCTCGTCGAGCAGATCGGCGGCCTGCTGCGTATCGCCGAGGTCGAGGTGGGCGCGTACCTCCATCAGGGGCAGCTCGACGCTGCCCTCGAGTTGACCGTGCGGAGCGGCCGCACTTCGTTCGCGTGCGACGCGGAGGGTGCCGAGGAGTTCGCGTGGCGAGGCGTGCATCGCCGCGGTGAGCAGCCCGGCCCCCGGGTCGGTGGGGTCTGCCAGTGGAACGGGCAGCGCCTGTTTCAGGGCGAGCGCGTTGGGGTGCGTGTCGTGGGGCCTGCCGTCGACGAACACATCGGTCGGTCGGATTGCCATATCGGTGCCGAAGCTGCCCCGAGGTGGACTGAACTGTTGAGACAGTCCTGGTCGTGGTTGCCCGGACTGTGCGGACGAGATCTCGCGGAGCAGCGCGGTCAACTGCGTCGACAGCTCATCGATCGATGAGAAGCGTTGCGTGGGGTCATGATTCGTCGCTCTCCTCAGCAGGCGGTAGTACGCCGGGTACTGCCGGAACAGCGGTTCCTCGGCCGGGTCGGGCAGGCCGTCGAGAAGGCGGCCGTGCTTCGTCGGCAAATTCACGGTGAGTGAGGCGAGGGTGCGTCCGACGGTATAGATGTCGGTCGCCACGGTCGGACCGGTGGTGATGATCTCGGGAGCCTGGAAGCCCGGGGTTCCGTAGATGAATCCGGTGTCCTCGATCGCGGCGACGGCACCCAGGTCGATCAGTTTGACCTGTCCCTCGCTGAGCATGATGTTCTCGGGCTTCAGATCGTTGTAGATCAGCCCGATCGAGTGCAGGTAGCTCAGCGCCGGTAGTACCTCGAGGATGTAGCCGAGGGTTTGATCGAGCGGCAGCATCCTTCTCGGTGCCGACCTCGGTGCCGACCGACCCGACGTCGTCCGAAGCAGATCCTTCAGCGTGGTGCCCCCGACGTACTCCATCACGATGTATCCGATCGGGCGGCCGTCCGAACCGGGATGCTCGACGAAATTGAGGATCTTGACGATGCTCGGATGGGTCACCTCGGCGAGGAACCGCCGTTCGGCGATCGTCACCGCCTGGGCTTCGGGGTCGCCCGCATGCAGCAGCCCTTTGAGGACCACCCACCGATTGTCGACGTTCCGGTCGACGGCGACATAGATCCAGCCGACGCCGCCGTGGGCGATGCAGCCCTGCACCTCGTACTGCCCCGCCACCAGTTCGCCGGGCTCGAGTTGGGGGTGGAACGAGAAGGCGGTGCCGCATACGGCGCACACGCCATCGGTCGGCGCGGGCTCGTTCGCCTGCGCGCGTCCCACCGGTTTGCGGCACTTCGTGCAGTACCGCCTGCTCTCGGCGACCACCGGTTCGCTCAGCATCGCCGAGGAGGGGTCGAGCGGGGCGATGACCGGGATCTCGACCAGTCCCTCGCCGATGAGCCGGCGACCGGAGGTCACCCGCGCCCTCCGCCGGGCGGCGCGGCGTGACTTGCGCGCGGGCGGCGCCGCGCGCGTCACGCCGGTGGTAGTGGTGTCGTCGACGGTCGCGGCCGTGTCCGCGGGCTCGGTTCCGTGGGTCGTCGTGTCGTCGGCATCCCGTTCCGTGGGCTGAGTCATCCGGTCAGTCCTGGTAATGAGGCGCGGGGGCGCCGGGAGACGGCCCGAGACCGGCGAGCCAACTGTTGTAGATGTTCGTCCAGGTTCCGTCCCCGCCGATACGTTCGAGGGTGCCGTTGACGGCGCGGACCAGGTCGTCGTCGTTCTTGTTGATGCCGATCCCGTACGGCGCGACTTCCATCACCGGACCGACGATTTTCATGTTCGGATCCTGCACGGCCATGCCGAGCAGGAGGGCGTCGTCGGTGCTGACCGCGTCCACCTGCCCTTGCTGGAGGGCGACCAGGCAGTCGTCCCAGTCGGGCACGGTGACGACCTGGACGTTCGGTATCAGCCGCTGCACGGCGTACATCGCCGGGGTGTCGGGCACCGAACACACCCGCTTGCCTGTGAGGTCCGCGGGTGCGCGGATCCCGGAGTACTGCGGCACGAGCAGCCGTTGACCCGCGCGGAAATACTCGGCGGAGAAGGCGACCTGCGAGGCCCTGGCGCAGGTCATCGTCGTGGACATGATGAACATGTCGACGGTGGAGTTCTGCACCGCCTGGATGCGGTCAGTGGGGTTGACCAGTCGGAACTCGACCTTCGCCGGGTCGCCGAGCAGATCGCGGGCTACCTCGTGGGCGATGTCCACGTCGAAGCCCTCGATGGCGCCGGTGACGGGATCCCGGCTGCTGAAGAGATAGTTGCGCTGGTCGACTCCGACGATCACCCGTCCCCGCGCCTGGATCTCGGACACCTTGGGTCCCGCAGGGTTTTCGCCCGGCGGGTTGGGGCGAAGGCTGGCGGTGGCGTCGCAGTCCGCGACCCCGGGGACCGTCGTCGTCGCCGGCGGCGCGATCGCGGCTCCGCTCGGCAGGGGGTACTCGGTGTAGTTGCCGACAGGAGTGAGCGGTGGTGTGTGGATGGATGTGCATCCGGTCAGGACGCTCGCGCCGGCCAGGCAGACGAGCACCCAGCGACGCCCTGTCGGTCGCCGCGCCATACCTGCGGATCCTCGTGTCCTGTTCACTGCGTAACCGGTACCGTGGCCTTCCCTCTCCTTTGTACGCGCCCGGTCACCGGTACTCGCTCAGCCGGGGCCACACGCCGGCGCCGATCGCGAATCCGGCCAGCACGCCGAGGGTCGCACCGCCGACGTCCAACTGGCTCAGCGACGACCACGACCGCGAGGTGTACCCGCTGGCCTCCTCTCGGAGGTCGCCGATACCGCCGCGCAATGCGTCGTCGAGGCGGGTGAACTGCGCCGGGGCGTCCTGCGGCCCGCCGTCGATGGCAACCGTTACCGCACCGACATAGTCGCCGGTGTCGAGTCGGCTGCGGATGTCCTGATGGGCTCTTTCCCAGCCGTCCAGTGCGGCCACGGCGTCGCTCACGGCCGTATCGGCGGCAGTGGTCGGTGCCCGCTGGCTGTCCAGTTCGTCGAGCATCCGCGACAGGTCCTCGATGTGCTGGGCGTACTCCTGCTCGCTCTGGACGTCCGAATCGCGCCGGAGCAACGCCAGCGTCTCGTCGGCGCGGGCCTGCTGAGCCAGAATGCGTGCCCGCACGAGCGCGTCCATCGTTTGGGCCGATTCGGTGTCGTACTCGCTGGCGTTGACCGAGACCAGTCCCGCGATCGACAGCCAGATCGCCAGCAGCGCCATCAATACCGTTGCCGCGATCATGCCGGGGTTGACCCGGCGATGGCTGCGCTTGGCCAGGTAGCGCTGCGCCACGATCAGCGCGATCAACGCCACCACACACAACGCCAACGCGGCACGAGGCGGCTGGGAGAGGTGTCGTTGCGTATCGGCTTGGGCCTCAGCATGTTTCGTGTACAGCTGCTCGGCCGCTGGCAGCATGGTGTCGTGCATCAGCGCGGACGACTCGTTGAGGTACGAGACCCCGATCGGGTTTCCAACGCGGCTGTTGGCATCAGCGGTTGCGACGATCGCCGTGTAGATCGCCAGGTTTCTGGAGAGCTCTGCCGGCGACTCGGACGCCTGTGCGTCGCTCGCCGAGGCGCCGTTCGTCGTCGAGACGAGCGCGGTCGCGGCCTCGCCGATCGCCTGGTTGTAGCGGTCCCTGACCGTTGCCGGTTCCACCCTTCCGGACAGGAACCCCGCGGTGGCCGCCGCGTCTGCGATCGACAGGGAGCTGTAGAGCTCCTGTGCGGAATGGGTGCGGGTGCGGTTTCCGTGTGGAGGGTGTCGATCCGCTGTTCGCGGGCGATGATCGCCACGGAAGTGACGGCACCCGCGGCGAGCGTGAGCGCGATCAGCACCACTCCGATGAACGCGAGCTTGCCAGGGGTGGAGGCGACGATCCCGCGCACCGTCAGGGGCTCGAGCTCGGGATCGACGAGTCGCTCCTGATCCAGGATCGGGGCCCAGTCGGCGGAGCCACGGCGGACGACACCGGTGTACTCCTCCCCGCTAGGGGTCGGCTTCCGGCAGTGGTGCCCAGCCTTGCAGGCTCACCGCCGACGGTCGGGAGATGCGGCAACGAGTCGTAGCCGTATCACTCGTACTATCTTCCTACTCCCGACGGCATCCGTGCGTCATCGTCGGTCGGCAGACGCCGACTCGATCAGGGGCCCGTCGGCGCGTGGAGGCAGCTGTCGCGGGAACGAAGGGTGGATCGGTGCGTTCGGTCGCCTCACGGCGAAAGGCGCAACGCAGCTCCAGCCGGACGGAACTCTGCGAAGGCAAAGGGTTGAGCCCGGGGACACGGAACGCACCGATCCGGACATCACAACATCGCTCGCCCGGGTCTATTCCACGGAGGCCGGTGTGATGTCGGTTACGCATGAGCGGGTCCGCGGCTATCCGGGCATGCCGGCGTCGGTCGGAATCCGGCCCTGGAGCAGTTCGTCGACCGCCCGATCTCCGTGTTCGTCGCGCAGTCGCTGGTGGATGTCGGGCGCGCGTCGCATGTGGGCGCCCCCGTCGACCGTGATCGCGGTGCCGGTCACCCACGACGATTCCGGACCCGCGAGGTAACGGATCGCGCCCGCGATGTCGTCGGGACCCGAGGCGGCGCAGCGGCGTCTGCTCGAGGAAAGCCGCCGCCCGCTCACCGGAAAAGCTCGCCGCGACCTTCGGGTTGTCGGGCGAGGCGACCAGCCCCGGACGGATGCAGTTGATCCGGATCCCGAGATGGCCGAATTCGTCTGCAGCCGTGCGGACGAGGGCCTCCAGCCGGCCTTGCCGGCGCAGTAGCCGCTCATGTACGGAAAGGACTGTGCCGCGATCACCGACGACGTGAAGACCATCGACCCGCCGCCGTTCTCGGCCATCGCCGGACGCAGGCCTTGATGGCGACGAACGCACTGGTGATGTTGGTGCGCAGCTCCGCGGTGAAGTCGTCGGGATTATTGAGCAGCAGCGGAATAGTGCTGCCGCGTCCGACCGTGCTGACGCAGATGTCGAGCCCGCGGTCGTGTCGAGCGCGCTCGACGGCGGCCACGACGTCCGACTCGACGAGCGAATCGCCGACGATGTGATCGACTGTGGCGCCTTCGGGTGCGTCCTGCTCCAGTTGCGCCGCGAACGTCGAGATCCGTGTCTCGTTGCGGCTCATGATCGTCACGGACGCCCCCGCGGCCAGGAGCGCACGGGCGCCGGCCCCACCGATGCCGCCGGCTCCGCCGATGACGAGGGCGGAGCGGCCGATGAGGGGAAGTGTCATGTCTACCTCCAAGGTCGGGTGGGTCTGTCCCACTACCGATTCGGACGGTAGCTCCGTGCGAGGCAGGTCACACCGCTCACGCCCAGCGAGTGGGAGACGCTGCCGGACCGATCGCGCGAAGTCCTACCATCGGTATTTCGGACCGAACGGCGTTGGGGGATGTGTGATATGGATCTCGGTGGATACACCGGGAGTACTCCGGCGAGATGGTTGCCCCGCCCGCGTGGCTCGTGGTGCTGGCAGCGATCCCGATCGTCGTGACGGTTCTCTTGCTGTTGGGGTTCGCGTGGCAGGAATGGCGAAGCTATCGCAGGATGACGTCCTCGCCCGTCCACGCGGCGGCCTGGGCGATGGAACCGGAGGAACTGGCCACGGCGATCCGGGCGCTCGACGCGCGCGAGCGGGCGTTGCTCGAGGCGGGCGAGATGGACGCGGCCGACGAGGTGGCGGCGGACAAGATGATCTGCCTGGTGGTATCGGACCGCCGCGGCGGCGGATAGTCCGCACTGGGAAGGATCGCCGGGATCGACCCGTGTGGTTTGCCATGAGCCCATGGGGTGGGAGGCACGGGAACTGGGGATCGCGACGGGCCTGGGCGCGACGTCCGGTGGGGCACTGATCGTCGCCGGAGGCGGGAACACCGTGGGTTCGCTCATGGGGGCCGGGGTGGTCGTGGGCGCGATCTTCGGATTGGTCGTCGGCGCCGTCTCGGTCGTCGCTGGTCATCTCGCGATCGAGTCGACTCGGCACTGGCCGGCACGGAGTGAACGGTGCTGGCGGCTGCGGTTCGCGACCAGCTCAGCCTCCGGCGTGTTCCTGCTCGTGGCCGCGTTCTGGATCTGGGTGGTTCTCGAGTCTGGCGCGGTCGGCTCCGGTGCGATCTGCGGAGTCGCAGTCGGATTCGCGGCTGTCGCATTCCTCTGCACGCTTCTACTCTCGCCGCACTCACGGACCAGGTCTGAACTCGGGCGGACGGCCCCGCCGACCGCTGATGCGGGTGGTACAACCGTAGCCCTGGTCGTGATGGGCTTGCTTGGAAGGAAAGTGAATTGGGCTTCTCGCTCGGTTTCCACAGGATCGACGGAAACGAGCTCGTGGATCCCGATCGGGAGGGGATCACCGAGTTCTTGCGCGTTCGTGGGCTGAGAGTGGAGCATCGTTCGCTCGTGGACGGGACGGTGCCGTGCTCGCGTTCGACGGTGCGTGGAGCGATCTGTATATCGATCCGTTGGACCAGGACGACCCGCTCAGCGGCGGCATCGACCATGCGCCGCTCACGCTGGTGGAATGTGAGTTCATCTACGGACTGTGCGTTGCCGGACGCCTCATGGTGGTCAATCCTCAGGGCGATCCCATGTACGTGGTACCCGCGCGGACCCATGAGGATGCGGCGCTGCCTGATCCGGAGGGGACGGTCCGGGTGGACAGTCCGGAAGAGTTGGCGAGCGCGCTCGGGTCCGGTTTCGGCGAGTTCCGGGCGTACCGCCGCCGCGTCATGAGCTCGTACCTGCCGGACTAGTCGGAGGACCAGGACGGCACGGTCCGCGGTGTCGGTGGGTGGTGACCCTCGCAGATGATTCTGGGGAGCGCTCACAGATGGTCCTCGCGGTCGATGGGTCGGGCCGAGGTCCCTGTGCCGTCGGCTTCTCCGCGCCCGTCGCGGATGTTCGGCGGCGGACGACCGCGCCGGCCACGTATCCCGCCACGACGGCGGCGCAGATACCGGGGACATAGTTTCCGAGCCGGTCGTAGAGCGTGTCGTCAGCGTGAATGGGCACTTCGACGCGCAGAACGCCGTGCTCGTCGGCGGGCATCGACCCGAGGAGGCGTCCGCGTGCGTCGAAAGCAGCCGACTCGCCGGTCAGAGCGGCCGCGACGACCGCGCGCCCGCTCTCTGCGGCCCTCAGCGCCCCGAACGACGCCAGCTGCGCGGGAGCCCAGCTTCCCTGGAAGGTGGCAGTCGAGGTCTGGTACACCAGCAGGTCCGCCTCCGCCCGGGCCTGTGTGCGGGCCATGTCCGGAAGGTCTCCTCGAAGGAGATCAGTGGTCCGACACGGAGACGGCCGGCATTCATCACGACCAGCCGGTCGCCGGGTTGCCGGTTCTGCGCTGCTGCCGAGGTGACGTGGCCGAGCCAGCCGAGCTGGTCGCGGAACGGGACGTATTCGCCGAACGGGACCAGTCGGGTCTTCCGGTAGGTGTCGCGGATTCCGTGATCGTCGATCAGAACGGAGGTCTTCGAGATCGCACCGGACGTGCCGGCCGATGCGTCGACGTTGACCAAGAGGTCCGCCTCGGTCGCCGCGGCCAACGCGCTGAGACGGGCGCCCAATGCGGGATCGGAGACGGGGTCGGCATCGACGCTGCTCTCGCCCCACACGATGAGATCGACGGGCGGGCGGACCCCTCGGGACAGCTGCTCCTCGAACGTGAGCATGTCGCCGTGCACGATGCCAGGCTGTACGAGTGCCACGGTCGCGACCTCGGACGGCGGCGCCGCGGGTCGGCCCGCGGACCAGAGCGGACCCGACGCGATGGCTACCGCCACGGTCACCACCCGACCACACGGGCCGCCGCACCGCCGACAACGCACAGGGCGACCCCGACATTCGACGCCACGATCGCGAAGCTGACCAGCCACACCCCGCCGAGCGCGGCGAGCCCGAGCACGCCGGGCGCTGCCACTGGGTGGTACCGAGCAGTGGCCATGGCCCACCGAGCCACTGCCACGACCGGACTGCCTCGACCAGTACCCACCCCGCCGGCACGGCGACCGCGGCCGCCGCCGCCCGCGGACCGGTGAGTGGCGCCCGCAACGCGTCCCGACACGAGCACGCCCCACCCCGCCCACAGCAGTGCGAGCACACCGACGACGAGTGGGAGAACCAGAGCAGGTTCGGCGCCACCCAGAACTGCGTGCCCGCGAGGAACCCGACGCCGGCCAGCCAGCCGCGCAGGCCAGCCTCGCGCATTGTCACCGCAGTGCGCACCAGCAACACCACCGGCACCAGGGACACCCACGCGAGCACGCCGAGATTCGGCTCGGGCATCGCCAGGAGCGGCAGCGCTCCCGCGGCCGCGACCGCGGCTCGGGGCACCCAACGTGATTGCGTTGTACCGACGATCCATCCGGGTGCGGCGTTGCCGGGAGTCGACATCCGACCGGAGGATGCTCCGCTGGACACAAGTCCATTCTCAGGGTTCGCGCCCGCCGGATCGTGTCCACACGGATACCCGCCCGAGAACAGTGTGTTTGTCGATGTCGATTCATGTTGGGCTACATGCAGATTGGGATTCGCGACGGACTCTGCGGCTCGCCTGCCGTCAGGAGTCGGCGGTTCGTGGTGTGGTGGTCTGCATGTGCTGGTCGAAGAAGGCGTAGACCCTGCGCCATGCGTCCGCGGCGGCTTCTTCGTTCTGGCCGAATCCCGCGATGCGGGCGAGCGCCTGGAGGGGTGCCCGGTCTGCAAGCTGTGCCCGGCGTGGGGGTAGGTCCTCACGTCGTGGGGGATGCCCTTTTCGGTCAACACGCTCGCGAGGATCGTGCCGCTGCGTCGGTTCATGGGATCGCGTCGGCCGAAGCTGGCGACGACGGGGCATGCGCCGTCGACGATCTCGGCGTACCTGCTGTGCAGCGGCGGTGGGTAGAAGGGGGCCGAGGCGCCGAAGCCCTTCGTCGAGGCCACGAGTGCGAACCCCCGCCGATGCAGAACCCGGCGATGCCGATCGCGCCGGTGCAGTCGGGACGATCGGCCAGCAGTGCCCGTGCTGCCTCGATGTCCTCGAACGCTTGGCCTCGGTATGCCATGAGGTCCCTGAAAGCCCCTCGCATACAGCGGAGCACTCCGCCGCGGGCGAAGAGATTCGGGACGACCGCAAGGTATCCGTGCTCGGCCATCTGACGTGCGATCTCGCGGTGAGGTTCACGCAGTCCGAACCCGTCGTGAATGACGACGACGCCCGGCCAGGGTCCGTCTCCTGTCGGGACCTCCAGCACGGCGTCGATGTCTCCGTCGGGCGTCTCGATGGTGATGTCCGTCATGGCATCCTCGCTTCGTCGTGGGGCGGGCCGGCTGACGTCGGTCGACGCGCCGACTTGTCACGGCCGGTGAAGTGCGGTGGTGAGGCGCGCGACCTCGTCGTCGCTGAAGTCGTAGCGACGCGGCGCCGAGGTTCTCCGCGAGGTGGACGCGGCTGCCGGTGCCGGGGATCAGCAGCACATTGCCGGCGAGACTCAGAAGCCAGGCGAGGGCTACCTGAGTCGGCGTCGCGCCGTGCCTGACCGCGATGTCGGTGACGACAGGGTTCATGAGCACCGAATCGTGCACCTCCCTCGGGTAACCGAGCGGGCCGAACGGAACGAATGCAATGTCTCGGGCGGTGCACTCGTCGAGAACTGGTTTCGATCTCTGATCGGCCAGGCTGTAGGCGTTCTGCACGCACACGATATCGGTGACTTCGAGTGCGCGGACGAGGTGTTCGCGGGCGACGTTGCTGATCCCGACGCCGGCGATCAGTCCGTCCTCCCGTGCGGTTGCCAGGGTGCCGATCTGGTCGACGAACCGTCGACCGGCCGGGCGCCGTCGGGAAGACGCAGGTTGACAGCGGTGAGCTGCTCGGCGCCGAGTGACAGGAGGTTCTCTTCGATGCTCGCGCGGAGCTGATCCGGCTCGTCGTGGAGCAGGAAGGCACCGCTCTCGTCCCGTCGGCCACCGACCTTGCTGACCAACGCCAGGCCGTCGGGGTAGGGGAACAGTGCTTCCCGGATCAGCTCGTTGACCACTGCGGGGCCGTAGTACTGGGCCGTGTCGACGTGGTCGACGCCGGCGTCGACCACTGCCCGCAGTACGGCGAGCGCTTCATCGCGGTTTCGCGGCGGCCCGAATGCCCCAGGGCCGGCCAACTGCATGGCGCCGTACCCGATCCGACGCACCATCTTGTCCGCGAGGCGGTATCGATCGTTGGTGGAGTTCATGGTCGGCTCCTCCAAGGGCTGAGATTCCGTCGGCGCGGCTCGTTCCGGAGGCAGGGGACGTCGCCCGGCCCGCGACCCTGTCTGGCCACCCGTCACAGTTCGGGTTGCGGAACGACCGCCTTGGCGCCAGTTCGCTCATCATCGACGGGGTGGCATGGTGATCTGACCATCCTGGTAGAGGTCGGCTTGCGGTGAGTCCGCACGCCCTGCCAGGGCACCGAGGGCGGCGGCGATGGCGTTACGAGCCGCGACGTCGGTGATGACGCCGTCGTCGCTCACCATCGAAGACGTCACGGGTATGTGGACGCACGCCTCCTCGACGATCGAGGCACCGGTGTAGTTCAGCACCAGCCGGAGCGAAGTGTGGGCGTTCGCCGCCCTGCTCGCGCTGGCCGAGACGTTGATCCATGCGGTCGGCGTGTCGCCGATCTCGATTCCACCGACAGTCCAGTCGAGCACGTTCTTGAACGAACCGGGCAGTGCCCCAGCGTATTCGGGAGTGCAGATCAGCAGGCCCGCCGCGGCCGCGATCCGCTGACGCAGGTCGTACACCGCCGGCGGAAGCGGATCGCGGTCCTCGTCCGGATTGAAGTGGGGGAGTTCTGTCATGCCCTCGTACAACACACCACGGAATCCGTCCGGCATGAGGGAGTTGGCTGTACGTCAGCAGGGCGGAGTTGCTCGACTTGCCGCGCAAGCTCCCGGACAGCAGCAGGATGTCGGGCACGATGCTCACTCCTTCTGTACGGCGTCAGTCGAAGTTGCGGGCGACGAGCGCCGCGGCCAGTGCGGCGGTCGGGAAGTCCGCCATCACCACGCCGGTGTTTCCGGTCCCGGCAGTGCGGAGGTAGTCCTCCGCGCGGGCGAGCATGCCGACCGTGCCCGGAGCGCCCTTCGCGACCGTGATCGGCACGGTCCCCGTCGCCATCACCGCCGGGCTCTCGCCGGTCGCGCTCAGGTGGTTGACGAACAGCGTCCCTGGATCGCCCACGGCGGCCCGGTCGAACTGGGTTCGGGCCTTGTCCCACTTGGTGGGGACCGCTGCGAGCCCGGACAGTTCGAAGTCGTCCTGGACGTCCATGTACGGGCCGGCCCACCGAGGGCCGTACACGGCGCTGGCGGCAAAGTCCTGCAACAAGACGATCCTGCCGCGGGTGTCGCCGAGCGCGGGGACGTGTCCCCGGTAGCCGGCGGGCGGCGCCCACAGGTGCTCGGCCAGCAGGTCTCGGGTGTCGGGGTTGTCGCGGATGTACCAGTTCAGGGTGGCCTCGTACGACCGGGTGTTCTCCTCTTCCGTGTGCTCTTTCTTCAGGCGCATCAGAACGGTCTCGCTCGGGTTGGTGCGCAGGAAGTCGGTGACGATGCGGACCACGTCGGTGAAGTTGGCGTGGAGGTACTCGAGGCCGTGGTGGATCGGGAACACGTCCCGGAAGTGCCGGGTGCGGATGTCGAGGGCCCGCACTCCGGCCCGCAGTTGGGTGGCGAGGTCGAAGTCCTGCGTGAGCGTCGGGATCGACGAACTGTGCGCCATGGTGTCGTGGGTGCCCGGCAGGGACAGTGCGGCCAGGGATGTCGCGTCGGGGATGCGCCGCATCCAATCCGGAGCGGACGTGGTGTCGAGGTCGCCACGGCCGAAGCTACCGGCCGCGAGGTCGGCGCTACCGAGGCTCGATGTCGACTGGGCCGTGGCGAGCGGGGCGGGAACCAGCAGCAGCAACGGGCTCGCCGCGAGGGCTCGCAGCACGGCGCGGCGTGCGGGGCGAAGTGCATCGGCCACCGAGGGTCTCCCTTCGCGGGACGGGCCCGCCAACGAGCGGCTGTTCGCCGGGCGGCGAAGCGCGGCCAGTATCGCAGGGAAGCTGTTGCGGTGGACGTGATTCGGCCGGTCGCTTCACCGGTATGGTCGTCGGGCCTCGCTCGTCGCCTGTGGACTGGGCCGTTCGCGGCCGCGCGGGTCTCACATCTCCGTCAGCGACCGAGCCAGTCCGAGAAGGTGACGGCGGGTCAGATCCTCGGCACGTTCGGCGTCGCGGGACAGAACGGCCTCGACCACCTCGGCATGCTCGTCGGCGTCGTCCTGCGTGGCAGGGACCAGGGCGAGGAAGTCGGTCATCGCCTCGACCAGGCGCTGCTGGAGGCTGTCGAACAGCGCGATGAGCAGGCTGTTGTGCGCGCCGGCCACCACTCGGCGATGGAAACTGATGTCCGCCGCCGCCAGCTCCGCCGGGTCGCCGCCGAGAATCCGGTTGCGGTCGGCGAGGGCCCGCCAGATCGCGTCCGCGTCGGAGTCGTCGTGGTACGTGGCGGCGAGGGCTGCAGCTCGGGACTCGATGGCGACCCGTACCTGCAGTACCTCGGCGATCGCGCCGACCTGCGCGAGTCGGTCCCAGGGCTCGACCGGTGTCGCGGAGGCGAGGAAGACACCCACGCCCTGTTTCGTGGTCAGCACCCCACGCGCTGCGAGCTGGCGGATCGCTTCGCGGATCGTGGAACGCCCGACGCCCAACCGTCCGGCCAGGTCCATCTCGCCGGGCAGCTGTTCGCCGACTTCCCAGCGGCCGGTGGCGATCTCGTCGAGCAGCGCCTGCGCGACCTGCTGCGACAGCGGGACCCGCGTCAGTGCATCCATCGGTCATTCCTCGGTCGGTGACATCTCCGTCGCCATGCTATCGGTGGCCCGGCTGGGGGAGGCCGCGAGACGCGTGCGTTCACCGCGCATCCGATGCAGTTCCCGCGCCGCGACGAGCAGGCAGAATCCCGCGAAGACGACCCCGAGGACCTTCAGGTCGAGCGACAGTGCGATGAGTGCACCGATGGCTGCGCCGGGTAGCGCTCCGATGTTCAGGACGGTGGCGAGGCGGATCGAGGCGGTGCCCTGCCGGGCGTGCACGATCGTCCCGACGATCGCGTTGGGGAAGAACATGAGCAGAGACGTTCCCTCCGCGGTCTGCAGATCCGTGCCGAACAGCAGCATCAACGCGGGGACCGCGAGGAGCCCGCCGCCGAGCCCCATCCCGGCTGCCCAGGCGCCGATCGCGAAACCCACGATCAGCGAAACCGGGACCGTGAACCAGAGGTTGGCGATGAGTGATTCCGGCACTATCGCCGATCCCTGCAGCGGGTCCAGTCCCGCGGTGTCGAGTAGGAGCTTGGTGCAGGTCGCCAGCAGGATTGCGACGAACAACCAGCGCAGGACCTGATGGGGTATCCGCAGAATCAGCTTCGCGCCGAGAAACGCTCCGAGCGTGCCGCCGACGAGGAGTCCGGTTCCGGCGCGCATGTCCACCGAGCCGCCGACCAATGCGAACGTTGCCGCACCGATCCCGGTCACCGCGATGTTCGCGGCGCCCGCCGTCCCGTGCAGGGTGGGGCGGGGCAGAGATGTGAGCTTCTCGAAGTGCCGGCACGAAGAAGACACCGCTGCCGCCACCGAGGAGTCCGCCGATCGCGCCGCCGACGAATCCGACGCCCAGTTCGGTCTTGGTACCACCCGCGTCGTCGCTCGGTCGCGGAACCGAGGTGATTGTCGTGCTCATCGTGCTGCTCCTGTCAGGTGGGTGGGCTACGAGGAGCAAAGTAGTAGTTGTCAGACAAGTAGTCAACGGATGAATCCTGCAACCTCGCGGGGTAGGCCCCGGCCGGGGTATTCACGGGTGGTTCCCGGGCTTCGGGGGTGGTTGCCCGGCCCGGAGTGGAGCCTCGATTGCGGATTCGAGGCAGAGCGGTTCTGAACTACGTTGCAGCACAGTCGAATCAGGTGTGACGGTGTAGGGGGAAGTGGTGGGCCGGGATGCGGCGCATCGCCGGCCGGCGCGACGCGCCTATCCGGGAATCTGTGGTTGGTCGATCGCCCACAGCCGGCTGCCGTCCGCCCGTCGCTGACGGTGTCGAGTGACGCCGTAACGTCTGCGGGGTCGCGACTACAGGAAGGACCGATGATCGGAACTTTCCGGTGGGCAAGTGCGGACGCAACGCGCATCTTTCTCGTGTCGCGCATCACAGTGATGCGACCGAAGTCACGAGGTGGAACATGCGTCGAGAAGTAGTACGAAACGAGGTCGCGGACCCGTTGGGGGCCCGCACTGTCCGCAAAGTCATGCTGCGGTTCATGCCCGTAGTCGGGCTGGCCTACATCGTTCTCTATCTGGATCGTCTGAACATCGGCGTCGCCGGACTGACGATGAATCAGGAACTGGGAATCTCCGCGTCGATGTTCGGTTTCGCGGCCGGCATCTACTTCTGGAGCTACACGATCTGCGAGCCGCCGAGCAACTACATCCTCACCAGGGTGGGGGCACGCCGATGGATCACGCGAATCATGATCACCTGGGGCATCGTCACAATCGCGACGGGTTTCGTCCAGGGCGCGACGACGTTGGTCATCTGCCGTGTGCTGCTCGGCATCGCGGAGGCGGGGTTCTCGCCGGGCATGCTGTACTTCGTCTCGCGGTGGTTCCCGAACGCGGACCGTGGGCGAGCGATGGCCTGGATCGTGACGTTCATCTGTATCTCGGGTCTCGGAACCCCGATCACGACGTATCTGTTGGCCATCGACGGGTTCCTCGGGCTGTCCGGCTGGCGGTGGGTGTTCATCCTCACCGGCATTCCCGCGGTGATCATGGCGTTCGTGTGCTTCCGTGTGCTCCGGGATTCGCCCGCCCAGGCCGAGTTCTCACGGCCGAGGAGCGGGGCTGGCTGACGAAGAAGCTCGACGAGGAGGCGGCGGACACCGTCTCCGAGTCCGGCTCGCACAGCTTCTGGCAGGGACTCGTCCACCCGCGGGTCCTAGTCCTGATCCTCGTCTTCATCTGTTTCACATTCAGTCTGAACGGTTTCCAGATCTGGATGCCGCAGATCTACAAGCAGTTCGGAATGACGACAACGCAGGTCGGCTGGATTGCCGCGCTGCCGGCCCTGCTCGCGATCGGTCCCATGATCTGGTGGACTCGGCACTCGGACAGGCGCCGCGAGCGACCCGTCCACTTCGCGATCGCGGCAGGAGTCGCGTCACTCGGATTCGCCATCGCCGCAGCCTTCTTCGAGACACCGGTCGTCGCGATCATCGGATTCTGCATCGCCGGTATCGGTCTCTACAGCTCCATGAGCATCTTCATCACGATGCCGTCCAGCTTCCTCACCGGCGTGGCGCTCGCGGCCGGATTCGGCGTGATCAACGGAATGGGCAACCTCGGTGGATACTTCGGCCCGCAGGTCACCGGGTGGATCAAGGACGCGACGGGCAGCTTCACGCCGGCGATCGGCGTCTATTCGCTGGTCCTTGCGCTCGCCGCGGTGATCGTGCTCACGCTGAAATACGCGACGCGCCCGTCTCGGACCGTGGTCCGACCGGCCGAACCCGAGGAACTCGTCGGAACCGACCGCTAGTACGCGGCGCGGGACCTGATTCATCGAAAGTCCCGTTGATCGGTACGAACTCGTTCCGATCGTCCAGGTCGGACGACAACATTCGACACGACTTCACACCGTCGCGCTCCTTCCGGCGGTGTTCGACACGCGAGGTGATCATGAGCAGAATCTTCGGCCCGCTTCGGCAGCTGGGCTACGTCGTCGACGACATCGACGCCGCGATGAAACATTGGACCGAGAAGCTCGGCGTCGGACCCTTCTTCCACATCGACGATCAGCCGCTGAACGGCTTCCGGTTCCGCGGTGTCCCGAGCAGCCCGCGATTCAGCGTCGCCCTCGCCCAGAGCGGCGACACCCAGATCGAACTCATTCAGCAGCACAACGACGAACTGTCCGCGTTCAAGGACTTCCGCGGGCGCGGGCTCACCGGGCTCCAGCACGTCGCGTACTGGACCACCAATTTCGATCGACACCTGGACGCCGCACGCGAACTCGGGCTGACCGAACTGCAGAGCGGCCTGTCCGGCAGCGGTGCACCCGACGAACGCTTCGCCTATTTCGAGGAGGGCCCGTTCCCGGGCACGGTGCTCGAGCTGTCCGAGATCAGCGGACGCAAGGGCGACCTCTTCCGAGCCGTCGCGGCGGCGGCAGTCGACTGGGACGGCACCGACGCCGTGCGCGACATGAGGACGGTGCTCGGGTGACGGGGCGCAAGGTAGCGGTCGTCACCGGCGGGGCCTCCGGGATCGGACGGGCCGCCTGTGCGCGGTTCCTGCGACTCGGGTGGGACGTCGTCGCGGCGGACTTCGCCCGGTCGGGGTCCCGGGACTGGACGACGCAGGAACGGCCGGGCGTGCTCGACGTGGAGATCGACGTGACCGACGACGCCGCGGTCACCCGTCTCGTGGCGGCCACGGCGGAGCGGTTCGGCCGGGCCGACGCCGTCGTCACGTGCGCCGGCGTCGCCCGCAACGCACCCCTTCGCGACACCACACCGGACACGTTCCGGCATACGCTCGAAGTCAACCTGGTCGCCGCCTTCACGGTGGTGCGCGCGTTCGCCGATCTGCTCGGCGCCCACGGCGGCTCGGTGGTGACGATCTCGTCGGTGTCGGGACTGCGCGGCAGCCAGGACCGGGCGGCGTACTCGGCGTCGAAGGGAGGTGTCGTCGCGTTGACCACCCAACTCGCCTTCGAGCTGGCCGAAGAAGGTATCCGCGTCAACTGTGTCGCACCCGGCTCCACCCTGACTCCCTTGGCCATCAAGGCGCAGGATCCCGCGGCGAAAGCCGCCATCCTGCAGGCTATTCCGCTGCACCGCTACGCCGAACCGGACGAGATCGCCGAGGTGATCACGTTCCTGGCCGGCCCGGGCGCCGGCTTCGTCACCGGACAGACCTGGACCGTCGACGGCGGCCAGTCCATCGGCGCCGGATGGCGCGTCTCGGCAGGAGACCGCGATGCGTGACCCCGTCGAGAAGCCCATCGTCATCGGGATCCACGTCAGACGAGAACACGATGCGGGAACCGAACCCGCACATCCCGTGGACACCCGCGGAGATCGCCGCGACCGCAGCGGCCTCCCGAGCAGCGGGGGCGTCCCTCATGCACTTTCACGGCCGCACCCCCGACGGCGGCGTGGATCACTCGGCGCGAACCTACGGCGAGATCATCGCGCACGTCCGCGCCGCGACCGATTTGCTGCTGGCGCCGTCGATGGCCAACGTGCCGGGTACTCGGTGACGCAGCGGCTGTCGAACCTCGTCTCGAACCAGGCGCAGCCCCAGACCCGCTCGGACTTCCTGGTCGTCGACATGGGCCTCGCAGCAATGGATCTCGTCGACCCGCGGTCGGGACGGTTCGTCACCGACGACAGGGTGTTCCTCAACGACACCCGCACCCAGACCGAACTACTGGACCGGGCCGCGAAACTGGGCATGGCGCCGTACCTGACCTCGTTCAACGTCAGCTGGACGCGCGCGATCGTCGCGCATGCCCGGTCCCGGCCACTACCACCGCCCGTGGTCGTCGCCTTCATCCTCGGCGGGGGCGAGTTCCCGCCGCACACCCGGCATCCGCTGCCGGTCTGCGGGCCCAGCTCGACCTGCTCCCTGTCGACGTCCCCGTCGAATGGATCGTGTCCGCCTACCGCGGCAGCGTGCTCGAGGCCGCGGAGGAAGCAATCGTCCGCGGCGGGCACGTGGCGATCGGCGCCGGTGATCACCACTATGCGGAACTCGGATATCCGTCCACCCCCGAACTGGTCGCGCACGTGGCGGACCTCGCGCGTCGCCACGGGCGCGAGCCCGCCACTCCCGAGCAGGCGCGTGAGCTGTTGGGGGTGACCCGTCGTGCGACTCGTTGAGACATCGGGAGCCGAACCCGAAGTGGTCTACGACTCCGGCGGCGGTGTCCGGATCTGGGTGTCGGACTCGATCGCCTTCGCCGGCCCGGCCCAGTCCGGCGACTTCCTCGTCACCGGTTCCCACGGCGGCGTCAGCGCCGGGGAATACGCCACCTCGTTCGGCGTCGCCGTCGTGGTGTGCAACGACGCCGGGATCGGCAAGACCGGGCCGGCGTCGCCGGGCTCGCCGCGGTATCCGCCGAGCGGGATCGCGGGCATCGGTGTCTCCCATGACACCGCACGAATCGGCGACGGAACCGACGGGTGGGAACACGGCATCGTCAGCTACGTCGACGAGGTCGCGCAGCGGCTCGGGATCCGGGTGGGCGCACCACTGCGCGAGCAACTCCTGGAACTGACCGCACGAAAGGAATGGTGATGTTCCGCAGCATCATCGGGTCTGAGAACGGCAGGAAGATCGTCGTCATGGACAGCATGTCCCAGGTGGAGACAGGGGACGGGGGCCGGATCCTGGTCGCCGCATCCAACGGGGAGCAGGAATCCGGGCGCCTGGCCATCGAGATCGACTGTGCGCTCGCCGTCTTCAACGACGCCGGCATCGGCAAGGAATCGGCCGGGATCTCCGGCATCGTCGCGATGGGGGAGGCCGGCATCCCAGGCGCCGCCGTCGGCCACGACTCCGCGGAGATCAGCAACGGGATGGACATGTGGCACAACGGCGTCCTCTCGTACGTCAACGGACCCGCATACGAGGCGGGGCTGCGGGTCGGGGACACCGTCCGATCCGGCGTCAGAGCGTTCGCCCAGCGCATCGCGCCGGAGCGCGTCGAAACAGTCGAGGAGAACTCATGACCACCCGGCACTTCGTCAACGAACCGGAGGACGTCACCCGGGAGGCGCTCGAGGGATTGCAACTGCTGTACCCGGACACCATCGTGTGCCACGCCGATCCGGCGTACGTCGTGCGCGCGGGCCGCGGCCGGCCGAAAGTGGCGTTGGTGTCCGGCGGCGGCGCCGGGCACGAACCGCTGCACGCGCAGTTCGTCGGCCCCGGCATGCTCGACGCCGCCGTGCCGGGCGTAGTCTTCTCCAGCCCCACGGCCCTGCAGGTCCGGGCGGCGGTCGAAGCCGTCGAGACCGGCCACGGTGCGCTGCTGATCGTCAAGAACTACACCGGCGACATGCTCAACTTCTCCATCGCCGCCGAGTTGCTCGACGGTGAACGTGAGGTCGAGATCGTGGTCGTCGACGACGATCTCGCCACCGACGACGTTGCCGACGACGGTCCTGGCCGCCGCGGCACCGCCGCCGTCCTCGCCGTCGAGAAGATCTGCGGCGCCGCCGCCGAACGCGGACGCACGCTCCACGAGGTGGCCGAGCTGGGCCGACGGGTCGTGGCGTCCTCGTCCACGCTGAGCGTCGCGCTGCGGGCGGGCACACCACCGGGACACACCCGGCCGTCGTTCGACCTGGCCGAGAACGAGATCGAGTTCGGTGTGGGCATCCACGGCGAACGAGGCCGGGGCACCCGCCCCCTTGCCCCGGTGGCAGAGCTCGTCGACGACCTCGTCGATCAGCTCGTCGCAGGCGGACCGATCGGCACGGGCGACGACGTGATCGCCATTGTCAACGGCCTCGGTGCCACGCACGAGCTCGAGCTCGCCATCGCCACCCGCGAACTCGTCCGGGCGCTGGACAAACGCGGGATCGGGCACATCCGGCTGCTTGCGGGTTCGTTCGTGACGTCGTTCGACATGCACGGACTGTCGATCACCCTCGTGCGTGCCTCGGACGATCTCGTCGAGCTGTGGGACGACCCGGTACGCACACCGGCGCTGACATGGTGATCGCGGCGATGGCTCGAAACTTGGAGGAACAGATGACCACACTGCAGCTCGAACCGACCCGGGCCTGGATCGTGCGGTTCGCCGCCTACGTCGAGGCGGAAGTCGACAACCTCACCGAACTGGATCGCCAGGTCGGCGACGGCGACTTCGGGCTCAACCTGCGATCCGCCGTGCGCTCCGCGCTGGCCGAGATCGACGCTCGCCCGCCCACCCGCCCCGGCGAGGTGTTCACCCGTGCTCGGACGCCTTCCTGGGCACCGGCGGGACCAGCGGACCGCTCCTCGGGCTCTGGTTCGGCCGCATCGCCGACGTCAGAGGTGCTGCCGTCAGCGTCACCGACCTCGCCGCGGCGATCGACACCGCCACCCGGTCCGTCCGACGCCTCGGCAAGGCGGACGTGGGCCACAAGACGATGGTCGACGCCATGGTGCCTGCCACCGAGGCACTCCTCGCCGCGGCGGCACGCTCCGACGACCTGCTGCCCGCCCTGGCCGCGGCCCGTGATGCGGCCGAGCAGGGCGCCGAGTCGACCCGCGACCTGGTCGCCCGGCGCGGACGGGCCAGCTACGTCGGCGACCACGCCCGCGGCGTCGTGGATCCCGGCGCCCGTGCGATCGAGATGTTCTTCGCGTCGGCCCCGACAGCGGGAGGGGAGGCGTGAACACGTTGCGCAACAAGGTCATCGTCACGGTGGCACCGACGGGCGGCTTCCTCACGAAGGCCGACCATCCCTACGTCCCCACCCAACCCGAGGAGATCGCCGACGACGTCGCACGTTGCCACGCCGCCGGCGCGTCGATGGCCGCCCTCCACGCCCGCCGCCCGGACGACGAGGCGACGTGCGACGGCGAGATCTACCGTCGCATCAACGATCTCGTCCGAGCACGGTGCGACATCGTGATCAACAACTCGACCGGCGGGGGCGTGAACGGCGACATGGCGCGCACCCGCACTGACGGCACCCGCGTCGTGGACTGGGACGCGCGCCTCGCGGGTCTGGGCGGCGGCGCCGACACGTGCACCCTCGATGCGATCACCGCCTACATCTCGTCGCCGTCCGGCGAGGTGCTCATCGATACCCCACCCAGCCGCGCCGCCGAACTGGCCGCTGCAATGCGCGCCCGCGGGATCGCACCCGAACGGGAGGCGTTCGGCCCTCCCATCTGCTGCAGGAGATCCGGACGCTGACCGCGGGGCGACCGGGACCGCACCTGGTGAACATGGTGCTCGGGCTCGATCGCACGTTCCAGAACGCCCTGCCGTACACCCCGGAGATCCTCCAGCACATGGTCGGACTCGCTACCGGACGATGCGGTGTTCTCCGTGAGTATCAGCGGTGCCGAGCAGATGCGCGGGCTCACTCACGCGCTGCTGCTCGGCGGCCATGTGCGCGTGGGAATCGAGGACAGCCCGTGCCTCGTACCGGGTGAGCCGACGGAGAACGTCCGCTTCGTCGAGCACATCGTCGGCATCGTCGAGTCGTTGGGCCTGACACCCGCCACTTCGGACGAAGCCCGCGCGATTCTCGGACTGGACGGGTCGGACCGACCGGGGGCGCCGAATGAGCAGTGACACCGACACCGAATCGGGGAGCGCCGATCGCGGTCGCGGGAGTGGTTTGCCGGCAACGACCTCAACGCCTTCATCCACCGGTCCTGGATGAAGAACCAGGGCATCCCCACCGAACGTTCGACGGGCGTCCCGTCATCGGCATCTGCAACACCTACTCCGAACTGACGCCGTGCAACGCACACTTCCGCGAACTCGCCGAGCAGGTCCGACTCGGCGTCATCGAGGCCGGGGTTTTCCGGTGGAGTTCCCGGTGACCTCGCTCGGGGAGACGCATCGTCCGCCCGACCACCACGCTCTACCGCAACCTCGTCAGCATGGACGTCGCAGCAGTCCGATCCGCGCCAACCCGATCGACGGCGTGGTCCTCCTCGGTGGGTGCGACAAGACCACACCGGCACTTCTCATGGGCGCGGCCAGCTGCGACCTCCCGACCATCGTGGTGTCCGGGGGCCGATGCTGAACGGTCGGCACGAGGGCCGGACCATCGGCTCGGGAACGTCGGTGTTCGCCATGAGCGAGGCGGTCCGTGCCGGAACGATGGGCGAATGCGCCTTCCGGGCAGCGGAATCCGCGACCTCCCCGCTCGCCCGGACACTGCAACACCATGGGCACCGCCTCCACGATGGCAGCGATCGCAGAGGCGCTTGGGCTCACCCTGCCGGGAAATGCGGCGATACCCGCGGTCGGACCTCGAGGCGGCGAGTCTGGCCCGCGACAGCGGGGTTCGGATCGTCGAGATGGTCCGGGAGGATCTGCGAATGTCCGCGGTGGTCACCCGCAGGTCGCTCGAGAACGCGATTCGGGCGAACACCGCGATCGGTGGTTCCACGAATGCCGTCGTGCATCTCCTCGCCCTCGCGGGCAGGCTCGAAGGTTCCTCTCGAACTGTCCGACTTCGCCGAGCATTCGGAGGATATCCCGCTCCTGGTCAATTTGATGCCGTCCGGGACTACCTCATGGAGGACTTCTACTACGCGGGCGGACTGCCCGCCGTGATCGCCGAACTCGGCGATCTGCTCCACACCGGCGCACGCACCGTGACCGGACGGACTCTCGGCGAGAACGTCGAGTCCGCGCCCATCTGGGACGACGACGTCATCCGCACGCGGCGCGCACCATTGCGGAAGGAAGCCGGAATCGCCGTGCTGACCGGCAATCTCGCGCCCAACGGTGCCGTGATCAAGACGTCCGCCGCCTCGCCGCACCTCGTGCGGCACGCCGGTCGCGCCGTCGTCTTCCACGGCATGGACGACTTCCGGGCACGGATCGATTGCCCGGACCTCGACATCGAACCCGACGAGCATCATCGTGCTCACCGGGGTCGGCCCCGTCGGGGCGCCGGAATGCCGGAGGTCGGAACCTGCCCGCTGCCGAAGCGGCTGCTCGAACGGGGCGTCACCGACATGGTCCGGATCTCCGACGCCCGGATGAGCGGAACCGCGTTCGGCACGGTCGTTCTCCACGTGGCGCCCGAGGCGGCGGTCGGGGGACCGCTGGCACTGGTGCGCCACGGCGACCTCATCGAACTCGACGTGCCCGCAGGACATCTGCGATTGCTCGTCGACGAGAAGGAACTGCATGCCCGTGCCGAGGAACGCGAGCCCGCTCCGGCAACCGAAACCAGCGGCTACCGAAGGCTCTTCGTCGATCACGTCCTGCAGGCCGACCGCGGCGTCGACTTCGACTTCCTGGTCGGCAAGCGCGGAACCGCGGTGCACGGCGACAACCACTGAACAGGAGCAACAATGAAGGAACTCGTCATCATCGTCACCGGTGCCGGGTCCGGTCTGGGCGGGCCATGGCGACCGGGCTGCTCGACGCCGGCCATCACGTCGTGCTGACCGGCCGCAGTCGCGGCCGACTCGAAGAGACCGCCCCAGGTCACCAGCATGCCGTGGTGGTCCCCGCCGACGTGTCGTCGGCGTCGTCGGTGCGCAACCTGTTCGAGCGCGTGAGCGACACCTACGGCCGGCTCGACGTGCTCGTCAACAACGCCGGAACCTTCGGCCCCTCCGGAAGCGTCGACGAAATCGACCCGGAGGACTGGGATCGGACGGTGATGGCGAACCTGACCGGAGCATTCCTGTGCGCGCGCGAGGCGGTGCGCATGATGAAAGCGCAGTCACCTCGCGGCGGCCGTATCGTCAACAACGGTTCCCTGTCGGCACACACGCCGCGGCCGGCCAGTGTCGCGTACACCGCGACCAAACACGGCGTGACCGGCTTGACGAAGTCGATCGCACTCGACGGCCGTGATCACGATATCTGCTGCAGCCGGATAGATATCGGCAACGCCGCCACGGCGATGACCGAAGCGGTCGGAGTCTCCGCTCGCCAGGCCGACGGAACCTGACAGCGCCGAGCCGACTTTCGATGCCCGGCACGTGGCCGACGCGGTCGTGCGCCTGGTCGAACTTCCGCTCGACGTCAACATCCCGTTCATGACCGTCATGGCCAACCGGATGCCGTTCGCCGGCCGGGGTTGACCGGACGATCCGTCAGCGGCGCTGCAGCACCGGCCGCACGACGGACTGTGCATGCGACAGGTCCCCGGAGATCGCGACCGCGGTGGTGCGCACCGCCGCGTCGATGCGGGTCAGATTGATCCGCCCGGCCATGCCCGAGATCGACACCGATCCGAGAACGGTCTCGCCCGGGCCGAAGATCGGAGCCGCCGCCCGACGATGCCCCGGATCGCCTCCTGGCGATCGAAGGCAACGCCGCGGCGGCGGACCCGGTCGAGTTCGCGGTCGAGGTCGCCCGGATCGGTGATGGTGTTGTCGGTGTACGCCTTCAGGGTTTCGGGTCGGGACACAGCAGCCGACTCGGAGAACGCCAGGATCGCCTTCCCCGAACAACTCGCATGAGCCGGCCACCGCCCGCCGATCTGCTGAGGCAGCCGGGGACCGTCGTCACCACGGAACACGTCGAGGTAGACCACCTCGAATCCGTCGAGCACGCACAGACCGACATTGTGACCGGTCGCCTCGCGAAGCGCCGACAGATGCCGGCGCGCGGCTTCGCGCAGATTCCGTTGCCGCGGAACCGATTCGCCGAGCTCGAATAGCAGCAGGCCGAGCCGGTAGTCCTTACCGACCCGCTCGAGCAGCCCGACCCGAACGAGATCCCCGAGCATCCGGTGCACCGTCGTCTTGGCCATTCCGCTGCGTCGCACCAGCGCGGCAGCACTGAGAACGCCTGGGCTGTCGCGGAATGTCTTCAGAATTTCGGTGGTGCGGCCGATCGCGGTGATTTCACCGTCGGCCCGATGAACGGGACTCACGACACATCATTCTGGTGCCCGGCGGCCTCGCTGTCGAGTCGCTGAGGCCGTGGACCCGGTCAGGGGCAAGGTTGCCGACTCGGCAGGGATGGCTCACGGAACGCCCAGGGGCGCGGTGGATCTCCGGCGAATCAGCTCCGCGTCGCGGGCTCGCCCAACCGGGCGCGCACGCCGTCGATGAACAGCGCCAGGCCGAAGTCGAACCGCACCTGCGGGTCGCCGTCGAGGAGATCGTCGTCGGAGCCGATGTCAGCGGCGGTCTCGGTGTCCGGAGACGCGGGCGTGCGGGTGAGCGCGCCCATCGCCTCCATCTGTGCGCGGGACTGCTCGTCGACGGTGTGGCCGAGGACGAAGTACAGCAGGGTGTACGCCGCGAGTTCGGCATAGGGGCGGGGGAGTCCCGCGCGGATTCCGGCGCCGACGAAGCTCTCGCGGGCGAGGTTCGACGTCATGCGCGAGGCGTAGGTCGCGGCGACCAACTCGGCGCCGTCGCGATGCGACAGCAGGGCCGTCCGCAGCCGGTGCGCGAGCTCGGCGATCCCGTCGTCCCACCGCTCGGAGGACACCGGGGCGTCGACGTCCTCGAGGATGCGGTCGGCCATCGCGCCGAGGAAGAGTCTGCTTGTTCGGGAAGTGCCAGTACAGCGCGCCCGGCTGGACGCCCAGCGAGGTCGCGAGACGGCGCATCGTCAGGTCGGCGAGTCCGTACTCGTCGAGGATCGCCATGGCGCCGTCGAGGACGTCACCGCGTCGTAGCTGCACTGACCTGCTCCTCCGGTTCGGTTCGCGGGCGGCCCCACGCTTGCGCAGCGGCCGTCTTCCTTTGACACTAATCCACCGCCGCTCTAACGTGAACGCCGTTCAACTTGTACGGTGTTCAAGTCCGGCACCGGGCTCGTTGCGTGTATCCGTCGGTCCCGGGTGTCGGGACCGTTCGCACCCGAGGAGTTGCAGTGACCCAGGCCCCCGACATTCTCGCGATCGCCCGTGACCAGGTGCTCGAGCGCGGCGAGGCGTTGAACCAGGAGCAGGTGCTCGAGGTACTGCGGCTCGGTGACGACCGGCTCGAGGAGCTGCTGGCCCTCGCGCACGACGTTCGGATGAAGTGGTGCGGCCCCGAGGTCGAGGTCGAGGGCATCATCAGCCTCAAGACCGGCGGTTGCCCCGAGGACTGCCACTTCTGCTCGCAGTCGGGACTGTTCCAGTCGCCGGTCCGGGCGGCCTGGCTGGACATCCCGAGCCTGGTCGAGGCGGCCAAGCAGACCGCCAAGACCGGTGCCACCGAGTTCTGCATCGTCGCCGCCGTCCGCGGTCCCGACGAGAAGCTGCTCGCTCAGGTCGCGGCCGGGATCGAGGCGATCCGGAACGAGGTCGACATCCAGATCGCGTGCTCGCTGGGCATGCTCACCCAGGAGCAGGTCGACCAGCTCGCCGCGATGGGCGTGCACCGCTACAACCACAACCTCGAGACTGCCGAGTCGTACTTCCCGAACGTCGTCACCACCCACACGTGGGAGGAGCGGTGGGGCACGCTGCGGATGGTCCGAGAGGCCGGCATGGAGGTCTGCTGCGGCGGCATCCTCGGCATGGGGGAGAGCGTCGAGCAGCGGGCGGAGTTCGCGGCCAACCTCGCGGCCCTCGAGCCCGACGAGGTCCCGCTGAACTTCTTCAACCCGCGCCCCGGCACGCCGTTCGGTGATCTCGACGTGCTGCCCGCGAGTGAGGCGCTCAAGTCGGTGGCGGCCTTCCGGCTCGCCCTGCCGCGCACGATCCTGCGGTTCGCCGGCGGACGCGAGATCACGCTCGGCGATCTCGGCGCCAAGCAGGGCATGCTCGGTGGCATCAACGCCGTCATCGTCGGCAACTACCTGACCACGCTGGGCCGGCCCGCCGAGAGCGACCTGGATCTGCTGGTCGACCTCGAGATGCCCATCAAGGCCCTCAATGCGACGCTCTGACGCCGTGAGCGAGGAGGTCGCCGCGGACGAGCGCTACAACCCGTTCACCGGGCTCCGGATCGTCGCCGGCGTCGACGACGCGGTGCCGACGGCGGCGCAGCTGGGGCTTCGAGCCGCCGCGCTTCTGCGAACAGTGCGGGCGCCGGATGATCGTGCAGGTCAGCCCGGACGGCTGGTGGGCGAAGCGCTCCCGCCACGGTGTCCTCGACTCGGCCGAACTCGGCCGCAGGTAACGTCCCGTGGCGTGACGACACCCGACACCCCCGGCCGCGAGCCGTCCCGAGGATCGTCGTGTTCCTGGCGATCCTCGGTGTACCGGCCGGGCCGTCTGGCGTTCTCGCGCCGGCGGAGCGGTTGCTCGTCGTCGCCGAGGATCGGGGCGTCGTGCTCACGACCGAGAGTCTGCACCGCTTCGACGCGATCGCGATCTTCGCCGGCATCGGCTTCGTGCTGGGGTGTTGTCGGCAGTCGTGGTGTGGGGGATGCGGCGGTCACGCGGCCCCGGTGCGGTTGCCGCGCTGGCGCTGGGCTCGGCGCTGGGCGCGGGTGTGGCCGCGCTCGCGGGAATGGGTGTCGCGCGGCTGCGATTCCCGGAGATCGATGGCCCGACCGTGGGATCGATCATCGCCACGGCCCCGGGCCTGTCGACACCGATGGTCCTCATCGTGCAGCCACTCGCGGCGACAGTCGTCTACCTGCTGCTCGTGGCGCTGAGCCCGCACGACGACCTGGGAGTCGGCGGCGACGAAGACGAACGGGGCAGTGGCGCACCGGCCGTCGAACAAGTCGACGAGCGTCTGTAGCGGTCGGGGGCGACGTCACGCGAGCGCCGCAAAGGCCCGCGGGATCGCCTTCTCCGTACGCTGAGTGAACTGGGTGAACGGCGTCGCGCGGATGTCCGCGGTGGCGCCGCGCCCGTTTCGCTTCCACGTGCCGACCACCCGGCCGCCGTCGACGACGGTCGGGGTGAACATCCCGTTGCCGCCGGGATGGAGGCGATTCTCGAACTCCGGATCCACCGCCGCGCCGCGGTCTCGATAGCCGAGGATGAACTCGTCGAATCCGGGGAGCAGGAAAACTCCCCGCGTTTTCCGTCGCTGCGCGACGAGGAGATCCGGGGTCGTCGGGTCGAGGAAGTACTCGGTGCCGTCCATCTGGATTCGGTCGAGGTGCTCGGCGGCCAGCGCCAGCCCCGTCCTCGCCTGCCGGACAGTCAGTTTCGTCCACCACACGAAGTCGTCGAGGGTGGCCGGGCCGTGACTGCGGAAATAGCGCAGCGCCCATTCACCGAGGGCCTCGTCGCCGTCGAGTGCGCGGCGCTCCCGGATCCACGTGTCGGCGGGCACTACAGAGCTGGCGCCCGTCGCGGACCGGTCCAAGGCACACCACGCCGGTCACGGCCAGCGTCCACAGGAGGTGCTGGCCGCGTTGGTCGGCGGTTTCGATGCCGGCCCGCTCCCACTCCTGCATCAGTTCGCGGCGGTCCAGCCCGCCGTCCCGCAATGCCTCGTCCGCCGTCTTCCGAGCTCGCCCCACCGCGGCGTCGTCGATTCCGAGCCCACGGTGCCGGGCGCCCATCCCGGACAGCATCCGCGGTCCGGTGAGCGCGAGCATCCACGACAGATCTTCCGCCGCCACGAAGTGCAGGGTTCCGCGCATCGGCCACGACCGGACGACCTCGCCGGCGTTCAACGCCGCGATCAGCGACGCGCGGCCCTGCGGCCCGGACCGTAACGCGATCGAGGTCACCGCGCCGGGGTAGTCCTGCGCCTGTGCCGCGGTCAGCCAGCGCACGGTTTCCGTCGCCGAACCGAACCCGGGGCCCGCGATCCTCTGGGCGACCAGCCGCAGCAGGCGAGCTCACGCAGCGTCGTCATGCGACAAACCTAGTGGCGGCCACCGACAGACGAGGCGGCGGAACGGTCACTCGATCGATGGTCGATAGGCTGCGCTGATGATGTCGACGCGGAACGAGAGCGAGCCGGCGTCCGCGCAGCCCCGGCGGGAGCAGCCGTTTCTGGTGGCGACGCTGGTGTTCATCGGTCTCGTGGTCGCCGTCGTCGGGAGCCTCGGCGCCCCGCTCATCACTGCGGTCGCCGCGGATTACGGGGTCTCGCTCGCCGCGGCGCAATGGACGCTGACCATCGCACTGCTGTCGGGGGCGGTGGCCACCCCGGCGCTCAGCAGGCTCGGCTCCGGACCGCGTCGTCGCGGCGTAGTGATCGCGACGCTGGCGGTCGTCGCCGCGGGTAGCGCGCTGACTGCACTGCCGGTGCCGTTCGCGGTCTTGCTGATCGGGCGCGCGGCCCAGGGCGTCGGGCTGGGGCTCACGGCGCTGATGATGGCCACGGCCCGCGACCATCTGCCCGAAGAGCGATCGGCCGCGACGATCGGTCTGCTGTCGGTCGCGTCCACCGCCGGTATCGGGGTGGGCTACCCGCTCGCCGGGCTGCTCACCGACTGGGCGGGCATCCGAGCTGCGTACGCACTCGGGCTGGTCGTCACGGCGGCAGCGTTGGTCGCCGCGATTCTTGTCCTGCCAGCCGCCCCGCCGCGTCCCTCCAGCAGAGTGGATCTGCGCGGCGCGGTCGTGCTCACCGCCGCGCTGCTACCGCTTCTCCTCGTGATCAGTCAGACCGATCTGTGGCGCCGGCACACCGCGGTCAGCGCCGCAATCCTCGCAGTGTCGCTGCTCCTGCTCGCCGGATGGACGGTCCTGGAACTGCGCACCGACCACCCGCTCGTCGACGTCCGGGCGCTGCGCCACCCGGCGGTGGCTGCGGCGAACCTGTCGATGCTGGTCGGTGGCGTCGCCATGTATCTCCTGCTGAGCCTCATCACCCGGTACGTCCAGACTCCGGCCGTGGCGCGCTACGGGTTCGGCCTGAGCACCTTCCAATCCGGGCTGGTGCTGGTGCCGTTCTCCCTGCTCGGGTTCGTCGCAGGCAGGTTCATGCCCGCACTGCGTCGACGGCTCAGCGCCCGCGCCGTGCTGGCCGCGAGCGTCGGCGTCATCCTGGTCGCGTTCCTGATGTTCGCGATCGCGCGGGACCATCTCACCGAGTCCATCGTCGCGATCAGCGTGCTGGGCCTCGGGGTCGGTGCGTTCTCGGCCGCGATGCCCGCGGTCATCCTCGCCGCGACACCGAAGGCCGAGACTGCCGGCGCTATGGGCGTCAACCAGGTCGTGCGCAGCGTCGGCTTCTCCATCGGCAGCGCACTCGGCGGGTTGATCCTCGCCGCCTACACCAGCGAGGTCTTCCCGCGCGAGTCCGGATACACCGTCGCCGCCTGGACAGGCGTCGCAATCACCGCAGCGACTCTGCTCGTCGTGCTGGCATTCCGCCCGACCCCTGCCCGCTGACGACAATTCCGAATGTCGCACGGGAGAAATGGAACGTGTTCTAGTCTCGGCCGAATGGACGTGACATACGAGGGGACCAAGAGGGAAGTCGTCACCGACAAGGGGGTGTTGCGCTACCACGAGGCCGGCGACGGTCCGCCGCTGTTGCTCCTGCACGGCTCCGGCATCGGCGTCAGCGGATGGCGCAACTATCGAGGAAACCTGGACGTGTTCGCCAAGCACTTCCATTGCTACATCCTCGAGTTCCCCGGATTCGGCGTGAGCGACCCCGTCGACGGGCATCCCGTGCTCACCGCGGCTTCGTCGGTGGTCCGTTTCATGGATGCACTGGGCATCGAATCGGCCGCGATGATCGGCAATTCGATGGGTGGTGTCGTCGGCGTCAACGTGGCGATGCGGCACCCCCAGCGGGTGAGCAAGCTCGTCGCCATCGGTGGCGTCGGCCCGAACATCTTCAGCCAGAACCCGAGTGAGGGCACGCGGCTGCTGCAGGAGTTCGCGGACGCCCCCAGTCGGGAGAAGCTGGTGCGGTGGCTGCGGTGCATGGTGCACGACCCGGCCGTGATCACCGAGGAGCGCATCGAGGAACGGTGGGAGACGGCGGGGTCCCGGCGTCGCACAAGACGCTCGCCGCCATGTACGGGTCCGAATCGTTTGCGATGCAACAGCAGATGATGGCCCAGTCGGACGTGCCGCCGTACTGGTCGACGATGCACAAGGTGCAGTGCCCGACGCTGCTGACCTGGGGTCGTGAGGACCGGCAGTGTCCGCCCGACATGGCGATGATCCCGATGCGACTCATCCCAGACGCCGAACTGCACATCTTCCCGAAGTGTGGGCATTGGGTGATGGTCGAAGCCAAGGAGGCCTTCGAGCGCATCACGGTCGAATTCCTGTTGCGCGACGCGTAATTCGACCAGGGACCGTGAAAAAGATCGCAGATATGTGACCTGCATCACGCTCGGTCACGCTTTTCGGGCCCGTCTCGTCCTCCTTGTGACCGCGAAACAACGCATCGGGAGGAATTACCATGAACGCTCGTCTCGACTTCTACGGCAATGCCACCGCCGGCAAGTTCGCCAAGTACATCAACTCGGCCGGCAAGGTGATCAGCGACTCCACGTTGCCCGCCGCGACGCAGGAATTGGTGAAGATCCGCGCCAGCCAGATCAACGGGTGCGGCTTCTGCACCGACATGCACACCAAGGACGCCGCCCACGCCGGCGAGACCTCGGTGCGGCTGAACCTGGTCGCCGCCTGGCGTGAAGCCACCGTGTTCACCGACGCCGAGCGCGCCGCGCTGGAACTGGCCGAGCAGGGCACCCGCATCGCCGACGCCGCGGGCGGTGTTCCGGAGGAAGTCTGGACCAACGCCGCCAAGTACTACGACGAGGACCAGCTGGCGGCGCTGGTCGGACTGATCGCCCTGATCAACACCTACAATCGGATGAATGTCATCGTGGCCACCCCGGCAGGCAGCTACACGCCCGGCCAGTTCGGCTGACATGTCGGCCGCCACGGTGTTCGACGACCTGTAGGCCACGCCTCATCGGCGTGGCCTACGGTCTGCTCGGCAGCGTGACCGAAGCCGAGGACGTTGTGCAGGATGAGTGGATTCGCCCGCAACGTAGCGATCTCACCGCATCGGGCATCTCGCCCGCTGATGACTGCTCAGGCGAAGGTAGAGCCACATCGCGTCGACGTCGGTCTAACGACTGCTGTCCGGAAGGGTCGGTCGCGCTTTGTTGTGAGGTCCGGAATTGCGAACCCTTGACTCTTTGCGCAAGTACGTTCGCAGACAATTTCCGGGGTGACCTTCGCCCCTAGTCGACCGTCGATTGTCCGTGTGCGCTTGGGGTGACGGAGGTGCTCATGGGAGCCAGGAGAGTGTGCACTGGTCGGAACGGTGCTGTTGTCGTACTCGCGCTCGGCTGCGTGGTCCTCGCGCTGGCTGGTGCTGTTCCCGAGAGTCTTCAGGCGAAACCGGGACCTGTTGTTGCGGCAAGGTCCGTTCAGGCGTCTCTTGAATACGTACAACAACTGGGCTCTCCGTATCGCCGGAACCCGACGGTCGTCGTGGGGCTTCTGACGCATGTGGGCCGCTGCAGCGGCCGTCCGGTACCAGACTTCGCTGGGCACACACGCCTACGGCGACGGCTTGCTGTTGCCATTGGGCTACGGCACTCGAAGCGACTGGTACAGGAATGTAATGGTTGCCGGGGAATGCACCATTGCCTGGCAAGGACGCGCCTATCGTTTGAATCGACCCGAACTAATCTCCGGTCCGGAGGCGATGCGGGCGTGGCCGATACGCGACCGGATCCTGCTGCGACTAGCCGGCATCCACGACTTCGTATGGATGCACCACATAGAACACCAAGCGGCCGATTCACCCCCGATCCACGCGCCTCGGCGACTGAAAGTGAACTGTCGTGACTTCCCTCGCCCGCGGCCTCTTGCCGAGCCCGCTGCCCGACTCGATACCGATACCTGAGGTGCAGCCGCCCGCAGGCATGGACATCGTGGCGGTGCCGACGGGTGTCACCAAGCGTGTGGCAGCCTTCGGATATCGCGGCGGGTCGCTCTTCGATCGTCGAGACTTCAACATCGGCAGCGTTCTCGTCAGGCACCCGCGGGGCGATCTCCTCGTCGACGCCGGGTTCGGGCGCGACATCGATCTGCAGTTCGCCACGATGCCTCGCTGGTTCCGGCAAATGACCAACTACGAGTTGTGGATGCCCGCTCGCGACCAGTTGGAGGCGGCGGGCTACGACTTCGGCCGGCTGTCCGGCATCCTGCTCACCCACGCGCACTGGGACCATGTCAGTGGCTTACCAGACTTCCCTGACGTCCCGGTTCTGGCTCCGGTCCGCGAGCAGGCGGCGCTCCGGCGGGAAGGCATGCACGGCTACTTCGGGCCGCCCTTCCGTGACACGACCTTCCTTTGGCGCGCACTGGAGTTCGACGGTGGGCCCATCTCGGGTTTCCTCGGAGCCTGGACGTCCACCACGACGGCACGGTGGTGTGCGTGCCGGCCCCCGGCCACACGCCAGGCAGCATCATTGTGTTCGTGACCTTGCCCGGAAACGTGCGGTACGGCCTGGTGGGCGACCTCGTGTGGCAGCGCGAGGGGCTGAGTCTGATGGCGGAGCGTCCCGCGCTGGTGCGGAGGTTTGCCGACTGGGACGCGGACGGCACCCGTCGCAACCTGGTGCGGATGGCTTCCGTTCTCCAGCGCATCCCGACCTGATCGTCGTGCCCGCTCACGATCAACGGGCGGTCGGGGAGATCGGTGTGCTGCCGAACATCGCGACGGCGGGGCGCATTCCTTAGAGTGGAGAACGCCGGTGCCTGTGGACGCTCAGAGCGGCGGTCGTAGTGCCGCGAATTCGTCGGTCACCCGCAGTTCGGAGTCCGTGAAGCGGTACAGAGCCGCAGGTCGTCCGCCGGAGCGTCCCGACCGGGCGGTGCGGCCGGTGGCGGTGATGACGCCGCGTCGGGCGAGGACTCGCTGCAGGTTGGTCGTGTCGACCTGGTATCCCAAAGCGGCGCAGTAGATTTCACGCAGCGTCGACATCGTGAACTCGTCCGGGCGAGGGCGAAGGCGATGTTGGTGTACGACAGCTTCGCCGCGAGCCGGGTCCGGGCGCGCTCCACGACGGTGCCGTGATCGAACGACATCGCCGGCAGTGCCGAGACCGGATGCCAGTCCGTGTCGGGTGGTAGCTGGGGATCGGCGGGGAGGGGGACCAGTCCGAGGTAGGTCGAGGCGATGCGGCGGTCGCCGGGCACGCGGTGCGGATCGCTGAACACCGACAACTGCTCGAGATGTGCGAGCTCGCGAACGTCGACCTTCTCGGCGAGCTGTCGCCTGGCCGATGTCTCGAGGTCCTCGTCGTCGCGCAGGGTGCCGCCCGGCAGTGACCAGGTGCCCTTCTGGGGTCGAGTGCGCGCTGCCACAGCAGGACCATCAGCTCGTCGGTTCTGCACCCGTTCTGGCCGTGATGGCCGTCACCTGCGGTGATGGGTTCTGCTGCCGGTCGAACCTGGAACACCGCGGCGAGCACTTCGTGGGCGGTGCTACCATGTGGCATGTTTTCGATCCTAAGTCGAAAACCTCGATTTCGGAAATTCGGGCCAGCCCGCCCGGGTTGTAGTGACGGAGCCGTCGAAGAGGCTTCGGAGAAGGAGTGGCCATGACATCGACGGTTCCGCCGTTGTGGGCCGATGGCGCTAGGACGATCCAGGACGGCCCCGGTGGGTACACCGGTATCGAGGCCGGACCCGAGTGGGCGGCCGAGGTGCGCCGACTGGCGAAGGAACGTAACGCCACGATCCTGGCGCACAACTACCAGCTGCCCGAGATCCAGGACGTGGCCGACCACGTCGGCGATTCGCTGGCGCTCTCGCGCATCGCTGCGGAAGCGGAAGAGGGCACGATCGTGTTCTGCGGCGTCCACTTCATGGCCGAGACCGCCAAGATCCTCAGCCCGCAGAAGACCGTGCTGATCCCGGACGAGCGTGCCGGGTGCTCGCTGGCCGACTCGATCACCGCCGACCAGCTACGCGAGTGGAAGGCCGAGCACCCCGACGCACTGGTGGTGTCGTACGTGAACACCACCGCCGAGGTGAAGGGACTGACCGACATCCGCTGCACGTCGTCCAACGCGGTCGACGTCGTCGCCTCGATCGACCCCGACCGGGAGGTGCTGTTCCTGCCGGACCAGTTCCTCGGTGCGCACGTCAAGCGCGTGACCGGTCGCGAGAACATGCACATCTGGCGGGCGAGTGCCACGTGCACGCCGGCATCAACGGCGACGAGCTCACCGCGAAGTCCAAGTCGCACCCGGACGCGGAGCTGTTCGTGCACCCGGAGTGCGGCTGCGCCACGTCGGCGCTGTACCTCGCCGGTGAGGGCTTCGTGCCCGAGGACAAGGTCAAGATCCTTTCGACCGGCGGCATGCTCGACGCCGCCCGCGAGACGGGTGCCAAGCAGGTCCTTGTCGCCACCGAGGTCGGCATGCTGCACCAGCTGCGCAAGGCCGCGCCGGGCGTCGACTTCCAAGCCGTCAACGACCGCGCGTCGTGCCCCTACATGAAGATGATCACGCCGGCCGCGCTGATGCGATGCCTCGTCGAGGGCAAGGACGAGGTCCACGTCGCTCCCGACGTCGCGGAGCGCGCGCGAAAGTCCGTGCAGCGCATGATCGAGATCGGAAACCCCGGCGGCGGAGAGTAATGGTCGCCGGACCCGGGGGTGACGGCGTCGTGTGGGAGGCGCGCGCGGATCTGGTCGTCGTCGGGGAGGCGTCGCCGGGCTGACCGCGGCGCGGACCGCTGCCGAGCAGGGGCTCCGGGTCCTCGTGGTGAGCAAGGGCGGCCCCACCGACACCGCCACCCAGTACGCGCAGGGCGGCATCGCGGTGGTGGGGACCCGCGCACCGACTCGGTCGACTCGCACACCGGCGACACGTGCGTCGCGGGCGTCGGGTTGTGTGACGAGGCGGCGGTCCGGTCGATCGTGTCCTCCGGCCGCGAGGCGCTCGCCGCCCTCACCGCGCTGGGTGCGGTGTTCGACGTCGGTCCGACGGCAACGTGTCGCGGACCCGCGAGGGCGGCCACAGCACCCGCCGGATCGTCCACGCCGGTGGGGACGCGACCGGGGCCGAGGTACAGCGCGCGCTGAACGCGGCCGGGATGCCGGTCCTGTTCGGCGCCGCGGCTGCCCGGGTGACTACCGATCGGCGCGGTGTCACGGGCCTGATCGTGTTGTCCGAGAACGGTCTCGGCGCTCATCCACGCCCCCGCGGTTGCGCTGGCGACCGGAGGGCTGGGCAGCTGTACTCGTGCAGCACCAACCCGGAGGGCGCGACCGCCGACGGGATCGCGCTCGCGCTCGAGGCCGGTGCCACCGTCGCCGACCTCGAGTTCGTCCAGTTTCATCCCCACCGTGCTGTACGCGCCGGGCGGCGTCGGCCGCCGGCCCCTGATCAGCGAGGCCGTGCGCGGTGAGGGCGCACGACTCGTCGACGCGGACGGCCGATCGGTCACCGACGGGGTGCATCCGCAGGGCGATCTGGCCCCGCGTGACGTCGTCTCGCGGGCGATCGCGCGGCGCCTGCGCGAGAGCGGGACCGACCATGCGTACCTCGACGCGCGGCACCTGTCGGGATTCGCGACCCGCTTCCCGACCGTGACCGCGTCGTGCCTGGCCGCGGGGATCGATCCGGCCGAACAGCTGATCCCGGCGGCGCCGGCCGCGCACTACTCGTGCGGCGGTGTGGTCACCGACGTCCACGGCGCACCGAGGTTCCGGGGTTGTACGCGGTGGTGAGGTGGCCCGGACCGGCCTGCACGGCGCGAACCGGCTCGCGTCGAACAGCTTCTCGAGGGCCTCGTGGTGGGCGAGCGTGTGGGGCGCGCCGCGGCCGAACGTGTCGGGGTCTCCGTCGAGGCCGACGACCTGCTGCTGCCGTTCCGGCGGCGGGCGCCTCGTGAGCGCGTACAGGCGCTCATGACCGCGCACGCCTCTGTCGTGCGCGATGGTGACGGACTCGACAGCGCGGCAGCGGAATTGGCGCGAAGTGAAGTCGCGGTGGCCGGCACCGGTCGGGCGCTCGAGGACACCTCGCTCACGGTGGTGGCCTCCGCCCTCGTGACGGCGGCGTCGGTGCGACGCGAGAGCCGCGGCTGCCACACCCGTGCGGATTATCCGGAGACGTCGGACGAATTCCGGCGCAGTATCCCGGTGCGCATCGGACGCGACGGCGAACTCGAAGTACACGAATTGCAATCGATAGGAGCACGATGAGCACGCTGGACCTGGATCCGAAGGAGACTCTCGCACTGGTGCGCATCGCGCTCGACGAGGATCTCCGCTACGGACCGGACGTCACCTCGGTCGCGACGGTCCCCGAGGGCGCCGTCGCCAAGGCGTCCGTGGTGGCTCGCGTGGCCGGTACGGTGGCCGGAGTCGACGTCGGGCTCTCGGTGCTCGACGAGGTGATCGGCGCGGGCAACTACGAGGTGCTCGATCGGGTCGCCGACGGAACCCGGGTGCAGCCCGGCGATGCGGTGCTCACCGTCGATGCCCCGACGCGTGGCCTGCTGACCGCCGAGCGGACGATGCTGAACTTGATGTGCCACCTGTCCGGCATCGCCACCGCCACGTCCGCGCGGGTCGACGCCGTCGCGGGACGGACTGCAAGATCCGCGACAGCCGTAAGACCCTCCCGGGTCTGCGCGGCCTGCAGAAGTACGCGGTGCGGGTCGGTGGCGGGGTGAACCACAGGATGGGCCTGGGCGACGCCGCCCTCATCAAGGACAACCACGTGGCCGCCGCGGGTTCCGTCGTCGCGGCGCTGCGTGCGGTCCGTGCTGCCGCTCCCGACATCGAGTGCGAGGTCGAGGTCGACACTCTCGCGCAGCTCGACGAGGTGCTCGCCGAGGGCGTCGACCTCGTTCTGCTGGACAATTTCCCGCTGTGGCAGACCCAGTCCGCGGTCCAGCGCCGTGACGCCGTCGCCCCGAACACCAAGCTGGAGTCGTCCGGCGGTCTGACCCTGGACGTGGCCGGCGACTACGCGCGGACGGGTGTCGACTTCCTCGCGGTGGGGGCGCTCACCCACTCCGTGGCGGTCCTCGATCTCGGCCTGGACATGTAGGCCGCCACAGCTCCTCCGCCGCCGGGCCGTGACGACACGGCCCGGCGGCGTAGCTGTTTCTGCTCATGTTCTCCGGAACGAGCGGTATGGTCCCGGCATGGTGCGGTCGGGTGGCGGTTCCGGCGACGCGACCGTTCGTATCCGCGCGGACTGTCGGGTCAGCGGTCCGCGCTGCCTGCACCGTTCCTCCACCTGGACGTCTCCATCGGTGCGTCCTCGCTCACAGTTGATCTTGATCGTTTCTTTGGTGACCGAAATGTCTGGTAATACTCACTAGTCGGGGAATCCATGGCGGAAGTGCGGAGGGGTGCTGTGGCACAGCAAGTTTCGAATCGCGCGGCGCCCGAGGACGAAGCTGCGCGGCCCTCGGTGGGGGCGCCCGCGGAGGGCTCCGACCGCTCCCGCCGAGATCGTCGGTGGCCGTCCGCCCACGTGACGATCTGTACGCCGTACTCGACGAGGTTGTTGTCGCGCCCACGCCCGGCCGGGTGTTCGTCTGCGCACCGGTGGGGACCGGAAAGACGGTACTGCTGGCCGACTGGATCGCGCGCATCGGTGCGGGCGACGGTCCCGCCGTCGCTTGGTCGACTCTCGACGCCCTGGACGACGATCCGAGCCTGCTGGAAGACAGGCTCGGTGCGGCGCTGCACTTCCTCGCGTCGCGCGACTGTGACTCCTCGCCTACGCGCTCGATCCTCGAATCCGTGCGCCTCGTTTCAGAATCGGCGCGGCCCGCGATTCTCGTCCTCGACGACGTCCACGTCATCGAGTGCGCGGATTCTCTCCGACTGCTGGAACACCTGTTGGACGCAGCGCCGGCAAATCTGACGGTGGTCCTCGCCTCGCGGTTCGCGCCCGGGCTGCCGTGGGTGCGGTACGCGGCGGACGGTTCCCTCACGTTGATCGGTTGGGAGGACCTCGCGCTGGACCGCGCTGCAGCCGCTGCAATCTTCGCCGAGCACCGGTGCGCGGTCTCGACGTCGGAACTCGACGCAGTGCTGGATCTGACCGGCGGCTGGGCGGTCCCGGTGCGGATCGCCGCGACCCGGCTGGCGCCGCTCGGCGACCTCACCAGCGGCATCGCCGACCTGGTGCGGTACCCGCAGTCGATCTCCGAACACGTGATGGGGGAGATGGTCTCGGGTCTGCCCGACGGGCTACGGCGATTCGTGGAGGCGACCAGCGTCGTCGACCGGTTCGGCCCCGACCTCGCTGCGTGCCTGGACGACGCGAACATGGACCTGGCCCTCGCCGACCGGGAACGCTTCTGTGTGCCGATCCAGCGGGTCAGGTCTGGTGACGAACTGCAGTATGCGTGGCACCCACTGGTCCGCGCGCACATGCGATCGCACCTGCGCGCCACCGACCCGGAGCGTCTGGCGCGATTGCATGCGGCGGCGGGCGACTGGTTCGCCGGCGCGCGGCAGCCGATCGTCGCGATCGAACACCTGCTGGAGGCCGGGGACGCCCTCGCAATCGTGGACTTCGTCTACAGGTACGGCATCGCCGCGGTGTGTGACGGGCACGGTGACGTGTTGCTGGAACTCGTCGGCCCGCGACACGGCGACAAGCAGGGCGTTCGGCTCCTCCGCGCACTCGACGCGCTCGAGCGAAACTATCCCGATGCGGCCCGTGCCTACTTCGGTACCGCAGTGGCCGCGGATGCCGTCGCCCTACGCCCGGAACTCGCAAAGACGTTCGCAGCGGCGCTGGCAGTCGAGATAGCCGTGATCTCCGGCCAGCCCATGCCCACCCACGCGGATGTCGCTCGCGACTTGCAGCCAGGCACCGGCAGCGTCGATCTCGACTGCTACGTGACGACCCAGCGCGCGGCGGTCTCCATGCTCACCGGCGACCTGATCGGCAGCGAACGCCTGCTCCGGCAGGCCCTCGCGTTCGCCGACCTGGGCGCGCACCCTCGACTCGTGATGCGTTGTCTGGCAAGGCTGTCCATCGTTGCGGGGATTCGCGGGGATCTGGTCACCATGACCACCCGCGCGGAGCACGCGCTCCGATACGCGGTCGATCACGGGCAGCTCCATCGAATCGATGCCTTCCAGTGCGCGGCCGCCGTCTGCATGGACAAGCATGTGCGGTGCGAGCAGCTACCCGACGACAGTCCGATCTACGCGCTCGTTTCCGGTCCGGCACGACATCAGCGTCCCGATGGGACCACCGCCCCGATCTCGGGCGGCCATGCGGAGGTGGCGTTCGCGATTCTCGAGGCTCGGCGCAATCCCATCCCGACGGTCGACGACGCGGACGCCGTCGCCCGGGCCCTGACCGGCATGCTCACCCGGGGTGCACAAGCGGGGGTCAGCAACACCTTCGTCACCCCGACCATCGCGGTGCTGCTGGACGCGGGACGGCAGGCCTTCGCGACCGAGGTCGTCGAGACGGCACACCGGGCGTTCGGTGAGAACCTCGACGTCCGGGTGGCGCGGGCGATGATCTTCATCGCGCAGGGAGACCCGGCATCCGCACACGACCTTCTGGACACCGTGCTCGAGGCGCCGGAGTTCCTGCATCCGGCGCTGGGCGTGCGTGCCTGGATGCTGCGCGCCGTCGTGGCACATCGCGAGAACCGATCCGCCGACGCGGCTGCGGCGGTCCGTCGGGCTCTCGAGCTCGCCGAGCCGAACGGGATCGTGAGTCCCTTCGTCGACTCCGCCGGCGATGCTGCCGAACTGCTCTCGCGGATTCCTCCGGGAGCCGATCACACACGTGTCTTCCTCGACCACGTGCAGGCGAAACTCGTCGAGGCGCACGAGGGTCGGAACCCGGGGCTGACCCGAACCGAGAAGGTCATTCTCGCCGAATTGCGCACGGGCAAACCGCTGCGAATCATCGCGCAGCAGTTGCACGTCTCGCTCAACACCGTTCGTACGCACACCCGAAACGTGTATCGCAAGCTCGACGCCTCCAGCCGTGCGGAGGCCCTCGAGGTCGCGGCACGTCGTCGGCTGCTCTGATCCGCGGTCCCGTCGCACAGAGGGGCGGGGCGGGGCGACATGCGCCCCGCCCCGCCCACCGGGTGCCTCAGTGCGAGAAGGCCTGTGCAGCGTGTTCCGAACCGGCGCGGAGACGTCCGATGACGTCCTTGATCGCGACGACGAGCTTCCACGCGAGGTCTCGGCTGAAGCCCTCCCGCAGCACGATGCGCAGCACGGCGACGTCCTCGGCGTCCGCCGGCATCGTGTAGGCGGGAACCTGGAAGCCGCGGGCCCGCAATTCGTGCGAAATGTCGAAGACCGTGAAGCCGGGATCGCCCACGACCTGGAACGAGAGGACCGGGATGGCGCTGCCGTCGGTGATGATCTCCATGTTGTCGATCTTCGAGATCTCGCCGGACAGCATCAGCGCGGTGTCGCGCAGCGACTCCATGATCTGCGTGTAACCCGCGACCCCGAGGCGGACGAAGTTGTAGTACTGCCCGACGACCTGGTTTCCGGGCCGCGAGAAGTTGAGCGTGAACGTCGGCATGTCGCCGCCGAGGTAGTTGACCCGGAAAACGAGGTCCTCCGGCAGGTGCTCCTTCGACCGCCACACGACGAATCCGATTCCGGGGTAGGTCATTCCGTACTTGTGGCCGCTCACGTTGATGGAGACGACCCGCGGAATCCGGAAGTCCCACTCCAGTTCCGGGTGCAGGAAGGGAACCACGAACCCGCCGCTCGCGGCGTCGACGTGCATCGGTACGTCGGGTCCGCCCGACGCCGCCAGCTCGTCGAGTGTTGCGGCTATCTCGGCGACCGGCTCGAGCTCGCCGGTGAACGTGGTCCCGAGGATGGCCACGACACCGATTGTGTTCTCGTCGACCGCTTCGCGCACCTGCTCCGGCGTGATGACGTAGCGTCCCTTCTCCATCGGCAGGTACTTGGGCTCGACGTCGAAGTAGCGGCAGAACTTCTCCCACACCACCTGGACGTTGCTGCCGAGGACGAGGTTCGGACGGTCCGTGTCCTTGCCGGCCGCCCGGCGGGCCTCGCGCCACTTCCACTTCAGTGCCAGGCCCGCGAGCATCACAGCCTCGGACGAGCCGACGGTCGAGACACCGGTGGCCGAGGTCGGATCGGACTCGGAGAGTTCCTCCGCGTTGAAGAGGGCGGCGACCATGTTGACGCAACGGGTTTCGATCTCGGCGGTCGCCGGGTACTCGTCCTTGTCGATCATGTTCTTGTCGAACGTCTCCGCCATCAGGCGGTCGGCCTGCGGATCCATCCAGGTGGTCACGAAGGTGGCCAGGTTCAGTCGCGAGCTTCCGTCGAGCATCAACTCGTCGTGGATGAACCGGTAGGCCGCTTCGGGCTCGGTCTCGGCCTTGGGCATTCGCAAGGCGGGAATCGGATCGGTTCCCAGTCGTCCCGTGTATGCGGGTGCCAGCGTCTCAGTGGGAGCGGCAAAGTTGTTCGACATCTTCTCTCCTCCGATACTTCGAACGATCTGTGGATGGAACTGGTCGTGATTGTGCCGGGAACTTCACGTGCAGGTGTGGATTCAGACCTCAATGGGCGGGTACAGGCGCTCCATCGTGTACCGCCGGTTGCGGCGGACCGAGAGGGCGCTGACTGTGAGGCTCACGAGCAGGATGCCTGTGAGCACGGCGATGGCAATCCAGAGTCGTGAATCGACGTGCTCACCGACGGTGAGCTGGCGAAGGCCGTTGACCGTGTAGGTCATCGGGTCGAACGGATGAATGACCTGGAAGGGCGTCGCGGTCGTCGGGACCGGGTAGATGCCACCCGCCGACACGAGCTGGAGCATGAGGAAGGCCAAGGTGACCACGCGGCCGACCGCGACTCCGAACAGCGCGTTGAACGCCTGGATCATCGCGAGGTAGGTCGCCGAGATCAACATCAGGAACAGGATCGTGCCGAGGACGTGTTTGACGTCGAGTCCGACGCCGAAGTGCACGACCGTGTACATCACGACCACCTGGAGGATGCCGACCAGGAGCGCCGGCCAGTACGACGCCAGCACGGTCCGGTACAGCCCGACACCGCCGACCGTGGGGCGGGACTGCAACGGGGTCAACAGCATCCAGGTGATGATGCCGCCGACGAAGAGCGCCAACGACAGGAAGAACGGTGCGAAGCCGGTTCCGAACGTCGGAGCCACGTTGGTGTACTCCTGCTGGAGCGCGACCGGAGTGGACAGTGTCTCAGCGGTCGCAGTGCGCTGCTCGTCGGACCAGCTCGGCACCTGGCCGGCGCCCTGCTGCAGGGCCGAGGCCAGTTCCTTCGACCCGGACTGCAGCTGAGCCGTACCGGCGGCGAGCTGGTCCGCGCCGCTGGCCAGCTGGAAGCTGCCGTCCGTCAGCTGCCCCATGCCCTGGCTGAGTGTCGAGGCCCCGGAGCTGAGTTGGTCGGCACCGTTGCGTAGTTGCCGCACGTCGGAGGCGAGTCCGCCGTTCTGCAACATTGCCAGGCCGCTCTGGAGGGGACTGTTCGGATCGGTCAGCTGGTATTCGAGCGCCTGGGCGTCGGAGTGCAGCGCCTCGAGCTCCCCACGTAGGTTCGCCGTTCCCGTGGTCGCGGCAGCCTGGCGGGTGAGCGGTGTGAGCGCCGCGACGGCCTGCTGGACGATCGGATCGGAGCTGCGATTCAGGACGCTGATCACCTGTTCGACCGCCTGGGCGGTCTGCGTCGGTGGCTGTTCCGCGTTCTGTACCCGGCTCGCGAGGTCCGCGAGCGACTGGCGCAGCTGTGCCGCCTGACCGCCGACGTTCGGCAGCGCGCCCCCTCGAGTGCGCTGAGCAGAGGGTCGGCGACGCCGTCGACCGCGGTCGCCAGCTGGGAGGCACCCGCAGCGAGGGCGTCCGAGCCGTTTCGCGCCGTGACCATGTTGTCGGCGAGGGTGTGGGCGCCGGACGCGAGCTGATCGGCGCCGCTGTTGGCCTGGTCGATACCCGTGGCGAGTTGTTGGGCCCCGTCCGCGGCCTTCCCCAGGCCGGAGCCGGCGCTCTGCAGGCCGGTGAGGACTTGCCCCACGCCCTGCGCTCCGATGGTCGAATTGACTTGGTTGATCACCTGTTCCGACGCGTCCTGGCCGATGACCGTCGCCAGATAGTTGTTCGCGTCGTTGAAGGTGAAGATGAGATTTGCCTTCTCGGGGTGGTCGCCGTTCGGTGACGAGACCGCCGCGCTGAAGTTCTCGGGAAGGGTGATCGTGTAGTAGTACTTGCCGTCCGAGAGGCCCTTCGCGGCGTCTTCCTCGGACACTTCCGCGAGATCGAGTTGGCCGGAAGCGATCAGGGACTTGACGACCTGGTCGCCGGCGTCGAGTTTCTGGCCGTCCGTCGTCGTACCCGTGTCGTTGTTGACGATCGCGGCCGGGATCTTGTCCACCGCTCCGAACGGATTCCAGAACGCCCAGAGGTACATCGCGCCGTAGAGCAACGGCATGAGGATGATCGTGATGATGGCGATTCGCGGCATCGTGCCACGGAAGTAGCGCTTCGAATCGCTGCCCAGGGAGATTCCTGCAAGCATCGGCTACCTCGCCTCGGTCATGACGCCGATGTCGCCGGCGTTCAGAAGCTGGTGCAGGTCCACGACGGCGCGCACGGAACTCCCTGGTGGGAGCGGATTCACGTCGGCGGTGATCACGGACTGGGTTTGGCCAAGTGCCAAAAGCCGTTCCAGAACCATGAGGCGCTCTCCGTCGTCGGCGATCTTGTCGATCCTGCCCACCACGAGCAGGGGAGGTCGTCGCGTGTTCGCGACGGCGATCCGCAACAACAACTGCTGGATCTCGGGCAGATCGTCGACGAATGCGTTGAGCGGCGGCAGCGGTATGTCGCCGAACACCTCGCCACACATCTCCTCGACACCGCTCATCCCGACGCGCGGGACGAATCGGTACCACGGCGAGTCCCAACGCAATTGCTCGGTGACGAGATCGCGCACGGTGACCGATGGGCGGACCTCGTCGAGCTCGTTGAGGCACGCGATGGTCGAGTTGCGGAACACCGCCATGGGCTTGTCCTCGAACCCGAGGACGGTGAGGGACCCGGCAGTCAGACGCATGCGTCCACACAGCGCCATCAATAGGGCGGTGCGGGCGGCACCCGCCGGTGCGGCGAGCACCGTCACCCCACCGATGTCGATGTCGAGATCGAGCGGCCCGAACACGTGGCCCCACGGGCCGTGAAGTTCGATTGCTCTGGCGGACAACAATGTTCCTGAGACCGGTTCCACGGGGGTTGGTACCCCTCGACCTGTGTTTCGACCAATTCGCACTCCACATTCCTTCGTCGTTCGGCGAACGACGACATGTTCGACTGCTGTCCTTGTCCCTCACTGCTTCGAAACCGACATCGGATCGGCCCGCGGGCCGTCAGACCGTCACAGGCTGTTCTTGACGACCTGTCCGTTCTTGACGATCACCGACAGGTACTTCTCCGGGTCGGCCAGCACGCTCAGGTCGTCGAGCGGGTTGCCGTCGACGAGCAGCACGTCTGCCCAGGCCCCCTGCGCCACGACTCCGAACGGGGCGTCCCGGTACGGATCGCGCTCACCGGCGAGCTGGAAGAGCTGTGCGTTGCCCGAGGTCAGCATGCGTAGCGCCTCGACATTGCTGTAGAAGTCGCCGAGTCGGGCCGCCATCTCGCTCTGTCGCTTCGCGAACTGCGGCTCGAGCAGCAGATCGGTGCCGAACGCCACCTTCACCCCGTACTTCTTGGCCCAGCCGTAGATTCGATCCACGCCGCCGCAGATCTGCCGGTTCTTCTCGGCGCGGTCGGGTCGGGGTAGTGGTGATCCTCTTCCGCGAACGGCTGCATCGACAGCCAGACGTCGCGCTCGGCCATCAACGCGACCGTCGGCTCGTCGGACAGGTGGCCGTGTTCGATCGACTTGACGCCGGCGTCGATCGCGCGGCGGATGCCGGTGACGTTGTAGACGTGGGTGGCGACGTAGGTGCCGTAGTCGGTTGCGGCGTTGACCGCCGCCCGCAGTTCACCGTCCGTGAACTGCACCGTGTACAGCGGGTCGTAGGTCGAGGCTGCGCCGCCGCCGACCATCAGCTTGATCTGCGAGGCGCCCTTCTTGAGCTGCTCGCGCACTGCGGCCAGGACCCGCTCCTCGCCGTCGGCGATGCGCATGAAACCGATTGTTTCCGAGCGATTCTCGGCTCCTCCGAGAGCGGTCGGTGTGTCGTACACGTTGCCGAAATCGCCATGACCGCTGGTCTGCGAGATCGCGGCCTGGCACGGGTAGATACGGGGCCCGGGGAACTGTCCGCGGTCGATGGCGGACTTGATGCTCGCGGTGTCGCCGGCCATGTCGCGAACCGCGGTGAACCCTCTCATCAGCATGTTCTTCGCTTCGGCGACGCCGTTGAGGGTGATGTGTCCCTCGGTGCCCATCAAGAGGTCGACGTAGGAATTGGCGTTGCCCACCAGGTGGACATGGGCATCGCTCATGCCGGGCATCAACACCCTGCCCCGCCGTCGATGACGACGGTGTCCCTGCCGGGTTCGTCCCCGACGGGGGATGTGGACACGGCGGCGACCTTGTCGCCGTCGATCAGTACGTCCCCGCTGCTGAGTTCCGCCGATACGCCGTCGAACACCCGGACGTTGCGAAACAGTAAACGCTTCTTGCTTTCCGGAAGAGTCGTCATACCTCGCAAAGCTAACAGCGAGCCGTCCGGGGTGATCGCCGGCTGAACGGAAATAACCCCCGATATCACCCGTTCCCGAGTTGTTCGGGATTGCTCTAGGGGTTGCCGAAGCGGGAGCGGCAAGTGCCGTTGTCACGCAAACGATTCCGGGCGCGAAAGCGGCCTGTCCCGCTGCTGCTCGACATCGCGTCGCGGCAGCGGGACAGGCCGTGGACCTGGGTCAGACGGACTCGACCGGCTCCTTCGACGGGCTCCGTGGGGTACCGAGGAAGATGACCGAGGCTCCGAAGAAGAACAGGGCGCCCACGAAGGTGCCGGAGTTGGCGAGGGAGGCGTCCTCGACGCTTCCCGACTGCGTGATGAACGCCCCCGCGGCCGAGAGGCCGAAGGCGAGTGAACCCAGGGCGTTGAACCAGCCGCTCTGCCAGTCGAGCGAGCGTGGAGCCCAATACTGCTTGGCTCGGACGAGCATCAGTATCGCCAGATAACTGCTGATCAGGAACGCAATCGAACCCTCTGCGTTCGGTGTCCACACCAAGTGCTTCTCGCCGGCGATGGTGTGGGCGTGCAACGCGGCCCCGGTGCTGACGTTGAACAGGATCGTGCCCAGGAACTGGGTCGCGGCGGCGAGCCATTCCGCGCGTATCGCGGGCTTGCCGGTGTCGGTATCCGTTGTCGTGGCCGCGCCGCTGAGCATCAGCTGGATGAACGCGGCGTAGGTGAAGAACCACGAGCCGACGAAGAAGGCCGTATTGGCGGTGGCGGTTCCGAGAGCCGGTGCGAGCACCGGCGCGGAGCCGAGTGCGAACAGTAGCGAGCCGATCGTGAATCCCCACGATTGCATCCGCAGAGTCGGGTGAATCAGCATGTGCGGCAGTATAGGTCGTGATTCATGATGATGTGTGGAATCGGACGAACGGGCCGTTGGCGCGTCGATCGAATCCCCCTGTTGTGCAGGCGAAGACGGTGGCTTTACGGCGACCACGCTTACGTCCGTTGGGATTACGTTCACCGAAAGTTCGTTGCGCTCGTTTCGACGCCGGTTGCCGAACGCGTCTTCCCGGCCCCGGCGTGGGTGCCGATCGGCGCGGTGCGACGTACCGTGGACGCATGAGCGACTCGAACGTCACGGCGGTCGATCGAGGACCGCGCAGAGTTGCCCGCCGGGTCACCGTCGACGCGCCCGCCTCGACGGTCTTCGACTTGATCGCCGACCCGCGGCGCCGCCCCGAGCTCGACGGGTCCGGGACTGTTCAGGGAACAGTGTCGGGCCCGGACCGGCTCGACGAGGGTGCCACGTTCACCGTCTCGATGAAGATGTACGGCACGCCGTACCGGATCACGAGTCGGGTCGTCGACTTCGAGGATGGGCGTGTTGTCGAATGGAAACACCCTCTCGGTCATCACTGGCGGTGGGAGTTCGAGGAGACCACTCCCGGCACACCCAGTTGACCGAGGTGTTCGACTATTCGATGGTCAGGGTCCCGCAGTGGGTGGAATGGATGGGGTTCCGCGGGAAGAACGAGCAGGGCATCACCTCGACCCTCGAGCGTCTCCGCGCGCGATTCGCGGCAGCGTGATTCACACCGCGGTCGCGAGGGCCGCGGCGGCGGTGAAGAACAGGGTCGCGAAGACGCGGCTCGTGATCTGTTGTTGACGCGGCGAGCGCAGCACGCGCAGTACCCGCGCCGCGAGGCCGGTGTATCCGGTCATTACGACGGTGTCGACGGCGACCATCGTGGCCGCCATGAGCGCGTACTGCGGTAGGAGCGGTGTCGCGGGGTTCAGGAATTGGGGAGGACCGCCAGCATGAAGACGATCGCCTTCGGGTTGCTCGAGTTGATCAGGAACGCCCGAAGCACCAGCGCCGCGGCGGTGGCCCGGCTGTCGTCCGGTTCGGCCTCGATCGGAGTGGGCGCCGAGCGCCACTGCCGCACGCCGAGATACGCGAGGTAGGCGACGCCGAACCACTTCACGATCAGGAATGCCGTCGTCGAGCCGGCCAGCAGTGCGCCGACACCGGCTGCGACGATCGCGATCTGCAGCAGCAGGGCCAGCTGCAGGCCGAGGATGTTCCAGTACCCGCGAAGGAAGCCGTGCCGCAGGCCCGTCGACATCGACGCGATTGCGCCGGCTCCCGGTGACAGGCTGATCACCCAGCTGGCGCCGAAGAACGCCAACCAGATCTGCCACGACACGGGCGGTGAGTCTATGCCCGCCCGTGTCGTCGGACCGCGGTGGGGCGGCTACGAGCCGCCCGACGATCCATTCGACGAGCCCGAGCCGACGCAGCTGGCCGGCGGATCGACGAGCGAGCAGAACGCCTGGGGCATCACCGGCCGGTAGTCCGCCGGTACGCCGCCGTCCGCGATGATGGTCCGGTACGTCGCGACGGCATCGGTGGCACGACGGGTCAGCGTCGGATCGGTGAGTGCGTCGACCGTGTACAACCCGAATCGGGACGGTACGTGCCCCATTCGTAGTTGTCGGTGATCGACCAGTAGTTGTAACCGATCACGTCGGCGCCGTCCTCCCTGGCGCGCTCGATCCAGTAGATGTGATCGCGCAGGTGGTCCGAGCGGGTGTAGCCGTCGGGGCGGGGTTTGCCGTCGTCGGTGGGCATGCCGTTCTCCACGACGTACAGCGGCATGCCGGGCAGCTTGCGGTGGTACGCCATGAGCGCGTGGTAGATCCCGTCGGGTTGCGGCACCACGTCGTAGAAGCGGTCGGTGGCCGCGGCGATCGCCGACGCATTGTCGAGCGAGACCCCGTAGTAGTAGTCGATTCCGAGGAAATCCAGCTTGTCGGTCACCCGGTCCACGAACAACCGGTCGAGCGTCCCGAAGATCGCAGGAATGAACGCGAGATTGCTGCCGACCCGTGCCGCCGGGTCGAGTTGGTGGATCCGGTCGTAGATCGCACGGTGGGCGCGCACCAGTCCGTCGAACATCTTCGGCGCGTCACCCAGCGAGATCCCGCCGAAGGTCAGTTCCTTCTGCGCATACGCCGTCGGCTCGTTGAAGGTGATCCAGATCGCGCCGGCGTCCTTGTAGCGGTCGACGACCTTCTCGGCGTTCACCAGCCAGTCGTCGGCCGTCCGGGGGTCGGCCCAGCCGCCGCGGTCCGCAATCCAGCCCGGGTACACCCAGTGGTCGAGCGTGATCATCGGCGTCATCCCGTGGCTGCGGATGCGCCGGACGACGTCGTCGTAGTAGGCGAACTCGGCCTCGTCCCACGTCCCCGGGCTCGGCTGCACCCGGGCCCACTCGACGCTGAACCGGAACACGTCGACACCCATCGCCGCGGCGTTGTCGATGTCCTCGTCGTACCGGTGCCGGAAGTCCACCGAATCACCGATCTTGTCGTGCGTCTTGCCCGACGCCGAGTACCGCGCCCAGTTGCTGTCCGGGAGGCCCCTCCGACTGGAAGCCGGCGGTAGCGACGCCCCACAGGAAGTCGTCGCCGAGCGGTCCGGCGTGAGCGACGGGTGCGGCGAGGAGCGTCGCGGCCAGGGCGACGATCGCCGAGCGCAGAACGGTCTTCACGGTTGCTCCTTCAGAAAACGGCGCCGACGTCGGCGGTGACGAGGGTGTCCATACTGTGTTCGGCGAGCGCCGCGATCGTCATCGACGGATTGCACGCGCCCGTCGAGCCGGGAATGCGCGCGCCGTCGAGGACGTACAGTCCCCGATGGCCGTGAACCCGCCCGGCGTCGTCGCACACCGAACCGAACGGGGCGCCGCCGAGCGGGTGGAACGTGTTGGTGTCGAACGCATTCACGTCGACGGCGAGTACCCCGAACCCGGCGCCGACGATCTGCTCGATCCGTGCGCGGATCGCGTCGGTCAGTCCCTTGTCGTAGGCCTGGTTCCAGGTGAGGACGGCGTCGTCGCGGTTCGGGTCGTAGTTCCACACGCCGCGACCCGGCACCACGCCGTAGCCGATGACCGACGTCGTGTGAACGTCGACGGGGAACGGCACCGGCCCGTCACGATCGTCAGCGCACCAGCCGGGTTGTCCCAGTCCTTGACGCCGACGCACGCGGGCCCGCCCTGCCACGCGCCGGGGCTGTCGTCGGCGCGGGTGACCATGAAGATGCGGTCGCCGTTGTTGCCCCAGCCGGTGCCGACGGCGTCGGGTAGGTCGGGACGAGGTTCTTCGCCCGCGCCTTCACGAGCAACCGGGTGGTGCCGGGCGAGCCGGCGGCGAGGAACAGGGCGTCGGTCACGATCCGCTTGCGCTCGAGGACGACGCCGTCGGTGCCGATTCGGTCGCAGTGCACGATCCACGTTCCGTCGCGGCCGAGTTCGACGTCGTTGACCCGGTGCAGCGGCGCTATCTCGACCCGCCCGGTGGCCCGGGCCTCGGCGAGATACGTGACATCGAGCGAGTGCTTGCCGCCGTTGTTGACGCCGTAGATGACATCGCCGTTGGTGTACGACGGGCGCATCTCGCCGCGCAGCTCCCGCCGCGCGAACTCCCAGTCGATCGGCATCGGCACCCGGAACGTGTCGAGGCCCTGCGCCGCGGCCGCCTCGAGGAACTGGCGAGAGGACAGGTACTGCGGGCTCGCGAGGACGTCGTCCGGGATCGTCGCGATGCGCAGCATGCGTGCCACCCGCGGGTAGTAGACCTTGTCCATCAGTCGGTAGTCGATCGAGGACGAGACGCATCGAGCGAAGTTCGCGGCGTTCGGCTGCATGGTCATGCCGTGGTAGACCAACGAACCACCGCCGACCCCGGCGCCGCACAGGACGTCCATGCCGTTGCCCGGGATGCGTTCCATGATCCCGGTGAACGGCGCGAACACCGTCGGGGGAGCGCCGGTCATCACCGGGTGCGACTGCAACCACGCCGACCGCTGGTCGGGGCGAACATGTGGGGAAGGTCTCCGCGTCGGGGCCGGTGGGCCACCAGATGCCGCGCTCGAGGATCATCGTGTCGACGCCGGCCCGCGCCAGGTGCAACGCGGCGATCGAGCCACCGAACCCGCTGCCGACGACGACGGCGCGACGCCGCTCCTCGGTCTCCGCCGGGCCCTGCGGCGGCGCGGCGGCGGCGGGGTGCGCGGCAGCCGCCGCGATGGTGGCTGCGGCGGTCCCACCCAAGAACATGCGTCGCGTCACTCGGTGTCGGCCGGGCACTGCTGGATCGGGGTGTGCGGTCACTGCGGCTCCTCCCGTTCGCGTCGGACGAGGTCTCGCAGGTCGGGACTCTAGGGTGGACAGGTGTCCAGTGTGGTGTCTTTCGGGTAAATCGCAGTTCAGGCATACCGCTCACCGCGGTGAGGGATCCGTTCGACGCGCGCGTGGGGCCGGAACGAAAGAACTTGCAGCGATCACGGATAATCGGTGTAAACCCCGTTCTCCAGAGAGGACCCCTCATGCTTGCCCGCACCGACCTTCGCGGTCGTACCCCTTCCACCGCTGAGCTCCGGGCGCGCTGCCTCGTGGCGGAGTGGACGTGGACGCGGTGCTGCATCAGGTCCGTCCCGTCGTCGAGGACATCCGGGCCCGCGGCGCCGAGGCCGCGCTCGAGTACGGCGAGAGGTTCGACGGCGTCCGCCCCGCGACGGTCCGCGTCCCGCAGGCCGAGCTGGACCGCGCGCTCGCCGAGCTCGACGCCGACGTCCGCGCAGCGCTCGAGATCGCGATCGAGCGGACCCGCAAGGTGCACGCTGACCAGCGCCGCACCGACACCGTCACCGAGGTCGTGCCCGGCGGCACGGTCACCGAGCGGTGGGTGCCGGTCGAGCGCGTCGGCCTGTACGTGCCCGGCGGCAACGCCGTGTACCCGTCGTCCGTCGTGATGAACGTCGTCCCGGCGCAGGCCGCGGGCGTCGAGTCGCTCGTCGTCGCATCCCCGCCGCAGGCCGCGTTCGGTGGCCTGCCGCACCCGACGATCCTCGCCGCGGCCGCGCTGCTCGGCGTCGACGAGGCGTGGGCCGTGGGCGGCGCCCAGGCCGTCGCGCTGCTCACCTACGGCGGCACCGACACGGACGCCGCGGAGCTGGCCCCCGTCGACCTCATCACCGGTCCCGGCAACATCTACGTCACCGCCGCCAAGCGCCTGTGCCGCGGACTCGTCGGCATCGATGCGGAGGCCGGTCCGACCGAGATCGCGATCCTCGCCGACCACACCGCCGACCCGGTGCACGTGGCCGCCGACATGATCGAGCCAGGCCGAGCACGACGTCATGGCCGCGAGTGTGCTGGTCACCACGTCGACCGAGCTGGCCGACGCCGTCGACGAGGCGCTCGCCGCGCAGCTCGAGCTCACCAAGCACCGTGAGCGTGTCGAGGCGGCGCTGAGTGGCAGCCAGTCCGGCACCGTCCTCGTCGACGACATCGCAGCCGGCCTGAAGGTCGTCAACGCGTACGCCGCCGAGCACCTCGAGATCCAGACCGAGAACGCGTCCGCCGTGGCCGCACAGGTGCGGTCCGCCGGCGCCGATCTTCGTGGGCCCGTGGGCGCCGGTGAGCCTCGGCGACTACTGCGCCGGCTCCAACCACGTGCTGCCCACCGCGGGCTGCGCGCGGCACTCGTCGGGCCTGAGCGTCCAGACGTTCCTGCGCGGCATCCACGTCGTCGACTACTCGGAGGCGGCCCTGAAGGACGTTGCGGGGCATGTCATCACGCTCGCCAACGCCGAGGACCTCCCGGCGCACGGCGAGGCCGTGCGGCTGCGTTTCGAGGCACTGAAGTGAGCGCCGGAGTCGTCCCGGATCGGCTGTCGGCCTCGACGATCTGCCCATTCGGGAGAACCTGCGCGGTCAGTCCCCGTACGGCGCACCGCAGTTGACGGTGCCGGTGCAGCTCAACACCAACGAGAACCCGCACCCGCCGTCGAAGGCGCTCGTCGATGACGTCGCCGAGGCCGTGCGTGCCGCTGCGGCGGACCTGCACCGCTACCCGGACCGGGACGCGGTCGCGCTCCGTACCGACCTGGCCGAGTACATGACCCGGCAGACCGGTGTCGCGCTCGATGTCTCGAACCTGTGGGCGGCCAACGGATCCAACGAGGTCCTGCAGCAGTTGCTACAGGCGTTCGGCGGTCCCGGGCGTACGGCGGTCGGTTTCGTGCCGTCGTACTCGATGCACCCGCTGCTGGTGACCGGCACGCAGACCGAGTGGCTCCCGGCGCCGCGACGTGACGACTTCTCGCTCGACGTCGACACCGCCGTGCGCGTGATCGAGGAGCGCCGTCCCGACATCGTGTTCGTCACGAGCCCCAACAACCCGACCGGGCACGGCATCGTGCTCGAAGATCTGAAGCCGATCCTCGCGGCGGCGCCGGGCATCGTGGTCGTGGACGAGGCGTACGCCGAGTTCTCGTCGGTGCCGAGTGCGGTGAGCCTGATCGACGAGTACCCGACCAAGCTGGTCGTGAGCCGGACGATGAGTAAGGCGTTCGCGTTCGCCGGTGGCAGGCTCGGCTACCTGGTCGCGGCGCCGGCGTTCATCGACGCAATGCTGTTGGTGCGCTTGCCCTATCACCTGTCGGTCGTCACGCAGGCCGCGGCGCGCGCGGCGCTGCGCCACGCCGACGAGACGCTCGGCAGTGTCGCCGAGCTGGCGTCCGAGCGCGATCGGGTGAGCGCCGAGCTGACCGAGATGGGCTACACGGTCGTTCCCAGCGACGCCAACTTCATCCTGTTCGGGCTGTTCGAGGACGCCGCCCGCACATGGCAGCACTGACCTCGACGAGGGCGTCTTGATCCGCGACGTCGGCATCCCCGGACATCTGCGGGCCACGATCGGCCTGGCCGCCGAGAACGACGAACTGCTGCGTGTCAGCAGGAAACTTGCCTCCACCGAGCTGGCGGCCACGGAAACGAAGGGATCCCGATGAGCGATCGGATCGCACGCGTCGAGCGGACGACCAAGGAATCGAGCATCGTCGTCGAGCTCAACCTCGACGGCACCGGCATCGTGAATGTGTCGACCGGAATTCCGTTCTACGACCACATGCTGACGGCTCTCGGCGCGCACGCCAGCTTCGATCTGACCGTCGAGGCGAAGGGCGACGTCGAGATCGACGCGCACCACACCGTCGAGGACACCGCGATCGTGCTCGGTCAGGCGCTCGGTCAGGCGCTCGGCGACAAGCGCGGCATCCGCCGGTTCGGTGACGCGTTCATTCCGATGGACGAGACCCTCGCGCATGCCTCCGTCGACGTCTCCGGTCGTCCCTACTGCGTGCACACCGGCGAGCCGGAGCACCTGCTGCACAGCGTGATCGGCGGCTACCCGGGTGTGCCGTACTCGACGGTACTCAACCGTCACGTATTCGAGTCCATCGCGCTCAACGCGCGGATCGCGCTGCACGTGCGCGTGCTGTACGGGCGCGATCAGCGCCACATCACCGAGGCCGAGTTCAAGGCCGTCGCCCGCGCGCTGCGCGAGGCCGTCGAACCGGACCCCCGGGTCAAGGGCGTGCCGTCGACCAAGGGCGCGCTGTAAGGCATGGATACCGTCTTCATCTACATCCTGTTCCTGGGTGCGGGCTTCGCCATCGGCGGCGCGTACTCGCTGTGGAAGATCAACAAGCTGGCCTCGGGTGTGCTCGTGGCACTCGCGATCCTCGCGGCAGCGTCAGGCATCCTGCGGCTGATCTGATGCGTGAACTCCTGCGAGCTCGCGGGGTCCTGGTTGCTCTCCTCATGGGCGCCACCACCTTCGGTGGGTGGTCGCTCCTGCTGCCGGTCGTCCCGCTCGCCATCGCCGACGGCGGCGGGTCCGCTGCGGCGGCCGGCGCGTCGACGGCGGTGTTCATGGCAACGACGGTCGCGACCCAGTTGAAGGTGCCCGCGCTACTGCGCCGCCACGGCTACCGGGTCGTGCTCGCGATCGGTTGTCTGCTGCTCGGGCTCCCGGCACTCGGTTTTCTGTGGAGCACGGCAACCGCTCCCGCACTGATCATCTCCGCGATCCGGGGCATCGGATTCGGTCTGGTCACCGTCGCCGGCATCGGGCTGCTGGCCGAGTTGGCGCCGCCGAACCTGCTCGGTCGCGTCACCGGCGCGAACGGTGTGGCGATCGCGGCAGCTCAGATGATCGTCCTACCGCTAGGGCTGGCGCTGTACCAATCCGGCCACCACGCCGTCGTGTTCGTGCTGGGCACGGCGGTCCCGTTGGTGTCGCTGCTGACGATCACCCGACTGCCGGCGGTCCCGAAGCCGGGTCTGCCGACGGGGCGCAAGGGCCTCCCGGTGAGCGTGCTGGTGGTTCCGTGCCTGGCGATGTTCGTGGTCGCCGCGGCCTACGGCGGCATGTCCTCGCTGCTGCCGATCGCGTCGGAGAACCGTGCCGCGATCGCGGGATTCGCCCTGTCGGCGTCCGCCGGTGCGATGCTCGTCGGCCGCTACGGCGCCGGCGTGATCGCCGATCGAATCGGCGCCGGGCGGACCATGGTGCCGGCCCTGCTCCTCGGGGCGGTCGGAATGGGCCTGCTGGCGCTGGCTGTTGTCGGGCTCGGCGGCGGCGGTGTCGCGCTGATCGCCGGCGCCCTGTTGTTCGGCGCGGGCTTCGGTGCGGTGCAGAACGAGGCGCTGCTCACGCTGCTCGCCTCGGCAGGACGCGACAGGTGGGGGCGGCGAGCGCCGCCTGGAACATTGCGTACGACGGCGGTACCGGCGTCGGCTCGCTCGCGCTCGGAGTGGTCGCGGGACTCTCGGGTTACCCGACGGTGTTCGCACTGGCGTCGGTACTCGCGCTCGTAGTCGTGCCGGTTGCACTGCGCGGTCGCGGTCGGTCAGTCGGACCGTTGCCCGTTGCGCCGTATGACGGGGAGCCAGGTCGCGAGCGTGCGGCCGAGTGAGCTCACGAGCCGTTCGCCGAACACACAGAGTGTCCGTTCCCAGGGGTGCCCGAACGTCCCTTCACTGAGGTCTTCTCGCACGAAGATGTAGTAGTCGCCGTTGGGATAGACGGGTACCCGCCATTCGGCATCACGCGTCGCGGTATGGACGGCCGCGTCGAACCGGTAGCCGGGGTGCTGCCAGCCCATCCGGGCGGTAGTGGGCTACCGAAGTCGAACGTGTACTTCCTGGGAGCGGCCTCCGAGGTCGTTCAGTGGATCCACACATGGTGACGCGCTCACGGGAACTGACGCAGGAAACACGCGCGATCGTCGATAATCATGAGGGGAGGAGGAGCGATGAACGGCGATGAAGAGGGCGTGCAGGGCAAAGCGGGGGTGCAACGACGTCGCCGCCACTGGATGACCGTCGCGGTCGGTGTCGTCGGCGTCGCCGGAGCCGCGACGCTGGGCGTGAGTGTCTTCCGAACCGCGTCCTCCGAGCCGACACCCGCGGAGACCGTCGCAACCGAGGGGGTCGTCGAATGCCCGGCCACGACCGCGGGGCTGACGTTCGGAGAACCCAGGAAAGGCACCGGCGACGTGATGGTGCCGAACACCCCGGATTCGGCGACGGTCTGTCGCTACGACGGCATCCGCGACGAGACCGCGGCGCCGCTGCCGCTGACCCGATCTGGCGTGATCGAGGGTGAGCAGCTGTCGGCGCTGGTCGATTCCCTCAATGCGAGTCCGCCGGCCACGGTGCGTCGCTGCCCGCCGGACTTCGGTCCCGCCTCGGCGCTGGCGGTCACCTTCGTCTACCGCGACGGTCCACCCGTGACGGTCCGGTGGGGCACCGGGCCGTGTGACTTCGCGTCGAACGGGGTGAAGTCCGCGGAAGTGCCGTCCGCGCTGAACGCTCCCTCGTTCTGGAACTGACGTGGGTGGTGAGCGCGCCTCACCACCCACGTCGTGCCCGCTAGGACACCGCGACCTCGGTCACCGCACCGAGCTTCGCGAGACTCGGCTTGGTACTGCTGATGCCCCAGTCGGTGATCAGGCTCGTCTTGGGGTCGATCACCGTGGTGAGTGTGTCGCCCGTGACCTCGATCTCGCGGTCCCGAGCTTCTTCGTGATGCGGAAGCTGCCGTCCATGACGGTCACCACTGCCGGGGCGCTGTCACCGGCCTGGGCGCCGATCAGCTTGTTCGCTTCGGCGCGCGTGGTCGTCACCTGGCGGGCGTTCCGCGGCGCCGACTCGCCGAGATTCGCGGCCGACTCCTTCGCGATCTCGGAGCTGACGTCTGCGGTCAGCATCTTCGGGGCAGTCTTGGCGGAGGTCGTGCCGGGCCAGCAGTTGCTCGTGGTCTGGGCGTTGACGGTGGCGCCGTTCGTGTTTCCGGACAGATGAGTCGGCTTGTTGTTGTAGAAGCTCTGTTTCGGAGCCCACAGGTAGTTGCCCGTGCCGGGCTGCTTGTAGCGGAAGCTCGTCGAGGTGCCGATTGCTGCGGTGTTCAGGTCCGTCATCTCGATGCCGGTCTGCCCCACCCCGGCGTATGCGCCGACGCCGATCGATCCGCCGATGTACTTGTGGTCGTGCCAGATGTCCCAATCGCCGGTTCCCGGGCGCCAGATCAAACCGGCATCGACGCTCTGGTTGGTGTGCGCCGGACCGATGTAGTGCTCGAAGTAGTTCCACGGCTGGCCGTACAGGGAGCGCTGGTCCGCCCAGTACCACATGAAGCCGACGGGGTTTCCCGCCGTAGCCAGTGTTCCGGCCGTCATGCCCTGTTCGATCCACGTCTTCGAGTTCGCGACGTTGCGATTGGTCAGCATCCACATCTCGTAGTTGATGAAGTCGGTGTTCGGGTTGCCGACCGCGAGGCAGTCGACCTTCAGGTCGGCGGACAGCCCGTCCATCCACACGGGGCTGGACGTACCGAACGAGGCGATGGCGTAGCAGTGGCCGTTCCCGTCCGTCGTGCCCGGGCAGACGCCGTTGGTGGCTTGCGCTGCAGCAGGATTGAGCAGAGGGACCGCGACGAGTGCCGCGGCCGTGGCCATCAAGCCACCGCTCACGCGTCCGCGCTTGCGCGCCTTGAAGAGCGATCGAAACAACACCTGACCCCCAGAATGATCTTGTTGCGCAACTGACAGGACATCTCGGATCTACCGGTCTCCACGTCGGAAACCCGGCACATCGGCCGCGTCGTTATCGCTCCGTGACCACCTTCGCTGTGGCGGCGTCACCTCTTCATGAAAGAAGTTGACCTGCACCGTATTTCTCGATGAAGGTGACCGGCCGCTCGATGGAAACCGGGCCGTGGAGGAGGTTGGGCGAGGTGCAGGAAAGGGGCCTCGATAGAGCTTCCCCATGACCGCACGCAAGGTTGCCCTTCTCGATTACGGCTCCGGAAATCTGCACTCGGCCCAGCGCGCCCTCGCTCGCACCGGTGCGCAGATCGAGGTGACCGCCGACCCGCAGGTCGCGCTCGCCGCGGACGGCCTCGTGGTTCCCGGCGTCGGCGCCTTCGCCGCGTGCATGGAGGGCCTGCTGAAGGTCAAGGGTGATCGGATCATCGGCCAGCGGCTCGCGGGCGGCCGCCCGGTCCTCGGTATCTGCGTCGGTATGCAGATCCTCTTCGAGCGTGGCGTCGAGTTCGGCGTCGAGGCCGACGGGTGCGGAGAGTGGCCCGGCACCGTCGAGCGCCTCGAGGCCGACGTCCTGCCGCACATGGGCTGGAACACGGTCGAGGCGCCCGAGGGCAGCGTTCTTTTCGCCGGAATGGACCGGACACCCGCTTCTACTTCGTGCACTCCTACGGAGTCCGCCGGTGGGAGTCGCCCCCGTCGGATCTCATCGCGCCGCCCAAGCTGACGTGGGCCGAGCACGGCGACCGGTTCCTCGCCGCCGTCGAGAACGGTCCGCTCTCGGCCACCCAGTTCCACCCCGAGAAGTCTGGTGATGCCGGCGCCCAACTGCTGGAGAACTGGGTCCGCAGCCTGTGACCCGCGACCCCGGCGACCGGGCGGGCAGAGATCTGTCGATCGCTGGGCTCGCGCTTGCAACGATGGGGACTGCTGCCGCGGTTCTCGTCGTAGTTGCGGCGGTGATCGTGGTCCTGGAACCGGGGCCGGTCGTCGGGCTCGTGATCGCCCTTGTGGGCGTCGTCGGGGCCATCGCGGCGATGGGTACGGTTTCGAAACGCATGACCAGGCGCGCGTACGGCGACCAGGGACGTCCACACGACGAGCCCGCTGACGACCCGGGGCCCGGTCTCGGGCGATGACCCACTAGGATCGGCGCAGTGAGCCTGGTCCTTTTGCCTGCAGTAGATGTCGCCAACGGTGAAGCTGTTCGCCTCGTTCAGGGAGAGGCGGGAAGCGAGACCAGTTATGGTGCGCCCCGCGAAGCCGCCCTCGCGTGGCAGAACGACGGTGCCGAGTGGGTGCATCTGGTCGACCTCGACGCCGCCTTCGGACGTGGATCCAACCGTGACCTGCTGGCCGCGGTCGTCGGCGAGCTCGACGTGAAGGTCGAGCTGTCCGGTGGAATCCGCGACGACGAGTCCCTCGAGGCCGCCCTCGCGACGGGCTGCGCCCGCGTCAACCTCGGTACCGCCGCCGTCGAGAACCCTGACTGGTGTGCCCGCGCCATCGCCAAGCACGGCGAGCGCATCGCCGTCGGCCTCGACGTCAAGCTGATCGACGGCGACTACCGCCTGCGCGGCCGCGGCTGGGTGTCCGACGGCGGCGACCTGTGGGAGGTCCTCGAGCGCCTCAACCGTGACGGCTGCTCGCGCTACGTAGTCACCGACGTCAGCAAGGACGGCACCCTCACCGGCCCGAACCTCGAGCTTCTCAGCGCGGTGTGTGCGGCTACCGACGCGCCGGTCGTCGCTTCCGGTGGCGTCTCGACGATCGCCGACCTCGAGGCCATCGCCGGTCTCGTCGGCGAGGGCGTCGAGGGTTCGATCGTCGGAAAGGCGCTCTACGCCGGACGATTCCACGCTTCCCGAGGCCCTGGCCGCGGTCTCGCGCTAGGAACGACGCGATGAGCCTGCCCCGGGACCCGCTCGAGCTGCTCGCGATCGCGAGCGACGTACTCGACGGTGCCCGGGACCGGTTCGTGGCCGGGCTCGGTGCCCCCAGCGCGGTTCGCAAGGGTCCCACGGACTTCGCGACCGCCGTCGACCTCGAGCTCGAGAAGTCGATATCCGCGGAGCTCGAGCGCCGCACCGGTATCGAGGTGCACGGCGAGGAGTTCGGTGGACCCGAGTTGTCCGTCGGCGACGCGTGGATCCTCGATCCCATCGACGGCACGTTCAACTATTCGGCCGGCCTGCCGACCGCGGGCATGTTGCTGGCGCTGCTGCGCGGCGGCATCCCGGTACTGGGGTTGACGTGGCTGCCGCTGACAGACGAACGATTCGCCGCGACCGAGGGCGGTCCGCTACTCCGTAACGGCGTCGCGCTCCCGAAGCTCCAGCCGAGCGCGCTGTCCGACGCGATGATCGGGTTCGGCGCGTTCAACATCGACAGCCGCGGCCGGATCCCGGGGGCGTACCGCTACGAGCTGCTCGGTCAGCTCAGCCGGGTGTCGTCGCGGATCCGGATGCACGGATCGACCGGCGCCGACCTCGCCTACACCGCCGCGGGCATCCTGGACGGTGCGGTGGTGTTCGGCCACCACGTCTGGGACAACGCCGCCGGTGTCGCGCTCGTGCGCGCGGCCGGTGGCGTCGTCACCGACCTGCGCGGCGACGACTGGCACGTCGGCTCCCGGTCGGTGCTCGCCGCGGCGCCCGGCGTACACGCTGAACTGCTCGACACTCTCCACTCTCTGGGCGATCCGGAGGAGCGGCCTGAAGGAGGGCCACGACAATGACTTTGGCTGTTCGGGTGATCCGTGTCTCGACGTCGACGCGGGTCGCGTCGTCAAGGGCGTCAACTTCGAGAACCTGCGTGACGCAGGCGATCCCGTCGAGCTCGCGGCGACCTACGACGCGCAGGGCGCGGACGAACTGACGTTCCTCGACGTCACCGCCTCGAGTGGTGACCGCGGCACGATGCTCGACGTCGTCACCCGCACCGCCGAGCAGGTCTTCATTCCGCTCACCGTCGGCGGCGGTGTGCGCACCGTCGACGACGTCGACCGCCTGCTGCGTGCCGGCGCCGACAAGGTCAGCGTCAACACCGCCGCGATCGCCCGCCCCGAGGTGCTGCGGGAGATGTCGGAGCGGTTCGGTTCGCAGTGCATCGTGCTGTCGGTCGACGCCCGCACCGTCCCGGAGGGGCAGGAGCCGACGCCGTCCGGGTGGGAGGTCACCACGCACGGCGGCAAGCGCGGCACCGGCATCGACGCGGTCGAGTGGGCGATCCGCGGCGCCGAGTTGGGTGTGGGGGAGATCCTGCTGAACTCGATGGACGCCGACGGCACCAAGGCGGGCTTCGACCTGAAGATGATCCGCGCCGTCCGTGCCGCTGTGCACGTCCCGGTGATCGCCAGCGGCGGTGCCGGAGCCGTCGAACACTTCGCGCCCGCCGTCGAGGCCGGCGCCGACGCGGTGCTGGCCGCGAGTGTCTTCCACTTCGGGGACATGACGATCGGGGACGTCAAGGCGTCCATGCGTGCAGAAGGGATCACCGTCCGATGAGCCTCGACCCGTCGATCGCCGCCCGCCTCAAGCGCAACGAGGCCGGCCTGTTCAGTGCTGTCGCTCAGGAACGCTCCACCGGGGACGTCCTGATGGTCGCGTGGATGGACGACGAGGCCCTCGCGCGCACGCTCGAGACCCGTAAGGGCACTTACTACTCGCGCTCGCGGCAGCAGTACTGGGTCAAGGGCGAGACGTCCGGCCACACCCAGTACGTGCACGAGGTGCGCCTCGACTGCGACGGCGACAGCGTCCTGCTGATCGTCGACCAGGAAGGCGCCGCGTGCCACACCGGCACGCACACCTGCTTCGACACCGACGTCCTGCTCGCTGCCGAGTCCTGAACCCCTGAACGGGAATTCACGGCACGTTTCCGGTCGGAATCGTGCCGTGAATTCCCGTTCGGCGGTTGCGGTCGGGACGATGGCGGAATGCCACTCATCCAGATCAGCCAGACGCCCGGACTGACCGCAGAGCAGAAGCGGGCCACCATCGCAGCCGTCACCAAGGCGTACGCCGAGGCGACCGGCAAGAACGCGTCCTCGGTGTGGGTCACCATCACCGAGGTGCCCCGCGAGCACTGGGGCGTCGGAGGCGAACCGCTCGGCTGAGCCGGGCAGTGCGGCCAGTCCTACGCCTTGCCGGTGCCCGCTGCAATGCCCTTGTCGAGTTGATCGACGAGGGCCTTGCCCAGCGATGACAACTGCGCCACCTGCTCGTCGTCGAGTCCCTCGAACACCAGCGCCTGCACGGTCTCGACGTGTCCGGGCGCGGCCGAGACGACCTTGGTCATGCCGTCGTCGGTGAGGACGGCGAAGGCTCCGCGGGTGCCGGCAACGGTCTCGCGGCGCGCCCAGCCGCGCTTCTCGAGTCGCGTGACGACGTGCGAGAGCCTCGACAGCGACGCGTTCGCCTGGCACGCCAGCTCCGACAGTCGCAGCCGACGCTCCGGCGCCTCGGACAACACGGCCAGGACGAAGTACTCGAAGTGGGTCAGGTCGGAGTCGCGCTGCAGCTGGGTGTCGAGAGCAGCGGGCAGCCGGGTGACAAGAGAGACGAGCGTCCGCCACGCATCCTGCTGTGCCTCGGTGAGCCACTTGGTGTCGGTGCTGTCCTGCGCGCCCATCGGGTCGGTCTCCGATCAGTGAAAGCCAGTGAATCTCGGTGAATGCCTACAGCGTGTCAAACAAGCGCCGTCGCGTGTGCGGCGGGGAATAGGTGGTCTCAGGAAGCGTTGACTCACATGATACGTTGAAGCTTCAACAAAGGAGTTCATGTGAGTGCCATGCCGGCGATCTTCCTCAGCCACGGCGCGCCACCGCTGGTCGACAGCGACCGGTGGGTCGCCGAGCTGTCGCAGTGGTCCTCGGGCCTGCCCCGCCCGAACGCCATCCTCGTGGTCTCGGCGCACTGGGAGTCGGCGCCGCTGACGATCGGCGCCACCGAGACGGGCACGCCGCTGGTCTACGACTTCGGGGCTTCCCGCAGCGCTTCTACGAGGTGACGTACCGCGCGCCCGGCGCACCGGACCTCGCCCGGCAGGTGGCGGCGCTGATGCCCGACAACGAGCCGGTGTACCAGGACAGCCGCCGCGGGCTCGATCACGGCGCATACGTGCCGCTGACCGTCATGTACCCCGACGCCGACGTGCCCGTCCTGCAGATCTCGATGCCCACCCTCGACCCGCAGCGCCTGCTCGAACTCGGGCGCCGGCTGCGGCCGCTGCGCGAGCAGGGTGTGCTGATCATCGGATCGGGCTTCACCACGCACGGGCTGCCGTTCCTGCGCGACCCGTCGCCGGACGCCGTGGCGCCCGGCTGGTCGGCGGAGTTCGACGCGTGGGCGGGGAGCGGCTGGCGGCCGGTGACGTCGATGCGCTCGTCGACTTCCGCACCCAGGCGCCCGGCATGCCCTACGCGCATCCGACCGTCGAGCACTTCGCGCCGCTGTTCGTCACGCTCGGAGCGTCAAGTAACCCCGAGCAGGTGGCGAAGCAGGTGATCGACGGGTTCTGGATGGGTCTTTCGAAACGGTCGATCCAGGTCGACTGACGATCGCCGGCGCGAGCGTTGGGGACCCGTGGCCGCGGCCGTGATCGGTCCCCCTGGGATGATGGGTGCATGTACGGCGAGACCACCACCATCCCAGCAGTAGCCTCGGCGTCTCCCGGCGGGGCGGCTCCACACGATTCGACGACCTCGCGCGAACAGTTCCGCGCGCTGGCCGCCGATCATCGTGTGGTCCCCGTCGTCCGCAAGGTGCTCGCGGACGCCGAGACCCCGACTGTCGGCGTACACCAAGCTGGCCGGCAGTCGTCCGGGCACCTTCCTGCCGGAGTTGGCCGAGAACGGCCGGTCGTGGTCGCGCTGGTCGTTCATCGGTGCGGGCAGCCCGGCCGCGCTCACCGTCCGTGACGGCGAGGCCGCCTGGTACGGCAACGTCCCCGTCGGTGCCCCGTCCGGCGGTGATCCTCTGGTCGCGCTCGGGCGCACGCTCGAACTGCTGCGTAGTGAACGCCTGCCCGACCTGCCTCCGCTCACCGGCGGCATGGTCGGCTTCCTCGGCTACGACGCCGTCCGCCGGATCGAGCGGCTGCCCAGCCACGCGGTCGACGACCTGCAGATCCCCGAGATGGTGATGCTGCTCGCGACGGACCTCGCCGCGGTCGACCACCACGAGGGCGCCATCACGCTCATCGCCAACGCGGTCAACTGGGACGGCTCCGACGAACGGGTCGACGCGGCCTACGACGACGCCGTCGCCCGCCTGGACCGGATGACCGACGCGCTCGCCGCGCCCGCGCCGTCGACCGTGTCGACGTTCGCCCGGACCACGCCCGAGTACCGGCGACAGCGCACCACCGAGAGCTTCGGGATCGACGTGCGCCGGCTCATCGGCGAGATCGAGGCGGGCGAGGCGTTCCAGGTGGTCCTGTCGCAGCGGTTCGAAATGGACTGCGCCGCAGAGCCGATCGACGTCTACCGGATGCTGCGGCGTCGAACCCGAGCCCGTACATGTACCTGGTGCAGGTTCCCGGCGCCGACGGGAGACCGCCTTCTCGATCGTGGGGTCGAGCCCGGAATCGCTCGTCACGGTGAAGGAAGGCGTCGCGACCACGCATCCCATCGCGGGCACGCGGTGGCGCGGTGCCACCGAGGAGGACGACATCCTGCTCGAGAAGGACCTGCTCGCCGACGAGAAGGAGAACTCCGAGCACCTGATGCTGGTGGACCTCGGGCGCAACGATCTGGGCCGGGTGTGCGAGCCGGGTACCGTGAAGGTGCACGACTACCGGCACATCGAGCGCTACAGCCACGTGATGCACCTGGTCTCGACGGTGACGGGCCGCCTCGCCGACGGCAAGCACGCTCTCGACGCCGTGACCGCGTGCTTCCCGGCCGGGACGCTCTCGGGCGCCCCAAAGGTGCGTGCGATGGAGCTGATCGACGAGCTCGAGCCGACGCGGCGCGGAATCTGACGGCGGCATCGTCGGCTACCTGGACTTCGCGGGCGACGCCGACACGGCGATCGCGATCCGCACGGCCCTGATCAAGGACGGCACCGCGTACGTGCAGGCGGGTGCAGGTGTGGTGGCGGACTCGGATCCCGTCTACGAGGACACCGAGGCGAGGAACAAGGCGATGGCAGTACTCGGTGCCATCGCAGCAGCGCAGACGTTGCGGCCCTTCGGGGGCCGCTCGGAGGTGAACAGCGGTGAGTGAGAAGAAGACCGGCGGTCGTCGCGCCGTCGGGATCGCGGCGCTGTTGCTCGCGGTCGCGGCAGTGTGCCTGTGGGGCTCGTCGCGCATGACGTGGGTGACGGTCATGTCGTCGGACGGGCTGGGTGAGGATCGCGTCACGAACCTCGACGGCGGCACGTGGGCGGCCGCGACCACGCCGCTCGCGCTCGTCCTCGTCGCCGCGATCGCCGCCGCATTCGCGGTGCGCGGCTGGATGGTTCGGGTGCTCGGGTCCTCGTCGCGATCGTCGCGGTCGTCGCCGCGATCCCGGCGATCGGTCTGCTGACCGGTGGGGCATCGAACGAGCGAGCCGCGGACATCGCCGGCTTCGAACGTGTCGGAACGCAGGTGACGGCCACCGACGTGTCGACCGCGCCGGCACTGTTGGTGGTGTTCGGCTCGGTCGTGGCGCTCGCCGCGGCGGTCGTGCTGATCCGCAAACCGGCTGCGGCGGGACTCTCGTCGAAGTACGACAGTCCGGCCGCGCGCCGGGAGGCCGCCACGAAGCGCGGGGCCGACGGAGAGCAGCCGGAACAGCAGACCCAGCGCATGCTGTGGGACGCGCTGGACGCGGGGGAGGACCCCACCGTCGACGACGCCGACGACGGTCCGACCAGCGGTGGGCCCCGCCCGCGGGCGAACGATGTGAGCAAGGACACCGGCTCTGCGGGTACCCGCCGGAGGGCGAATAACCGCGACCTCTAGGCTGAGTCAAGATCCGATGAGGTTCCTCACATCGGTATTGACATGCCGGAAAGGACTCGAGCCACGATGACCGTTCTCGACTCGATTCTCGACGGGGTGCGCGCCGATGCCGCCGCCCGCGAAGCCGTTCTCGACATGGCCGCGGTGAAGGCCGCTGCCGCCGCCGCGCCGCCCGCGCTGGACGCGGCGGCCGCGCTGCGCGCCTCCGGCATCGGCGTCATCGCCGAGGCGAAGCGGGCCAGCCCGTCGAAGGGTGCGCTCGCCGACATCCCCGATCCCGCGGTGCTCGCCTCCGCGTACGAGGCCGGGGGTGCGCGGGTGATCAGCGTGCTCACCGAGGAGCGCCGGTTCCACGGTTCGCTCGCCGATCTCGATGCGGTTCGTCGTGCGGTGAACATCCCGATCCTGCGCAAGGACTTCATCGTCGGGCCGTACCAGATCCACGAGGCGCGGGCGCACGGTGCGGACGTCATCCTGCTCATCGTCGCGGCGCTCGAGCAGAGCGTGCTGACCTCGCTGCTGGACCGAACCGAGTCGCTGGGCATGACGGCACTCGTCGAGGTCCACGCCGAGGAGGAGGCGGACCGGGCGCTCGAGGCCGGCGCCAGCGTCATCGGCGTCAATGCCCGCAACCTCAAGACCCTCGAGGTCGACATGGACACGTTCGGCGCATCGCGCCGGGGCTGCCGACGAACGTCGTCAAGATCGCCGAGTCCGGGGTGCGTCGGCACCGCGGATCTGCTCGCGTACGCGGGTGCCGGGCAGACGCGGTCCTCGTCGGCGAGGGGCCGGTGACCAGCGGTGACCCGCGGGCAGCCGTGGCGGAACTGGTGACGGCGGGCGCGCATCCGTCGTGCCCGAAGCCGGCTCGCTGATCCGTCGCTCGGAGAGGGACCCGACCACTCGTTCTCGTCGGCGTTGGGCAGACTGGAGGGGTGACTTCACGCAATGACGCCCTCGTCTCCAAGGGTGGGAATCTGCCCACTGCCAGCGCCGGTCTGACGGAGCGCTCCGGTCACGAGCCGGACCCGGCGGCCATTGGGGGGTCTTCGGCGGACGGCACGTTCCCGAGGCGCTCATGGCGGTCATCGAGGAGGTCACGGCGGAGTACGAGAAGGCCCGCTCCGACGATTCGTTCCTGCATGAACTGGATCGTCTCCAGCGCGACTACACCGGTCGCCCGTCGCCGATCTTCGAGGCGACCCGGTTGCGCGAGCATGCCGGCGGCGCGCGGATCGTCCTCAAGCGGGAAGACCTGAACCACACCGGATCTCACAAGATCAACAATGTGCTGGGTCAGGTGCTGCTCGCCAAGCGCATGGGCAAGACCCGCATCATCGCCGAGACCGGCGCCGGCCAGCACGGCGTGGCCACCGCGACCGCGTGTGCGCTGCTCGGTCTCGAGTGCATCGTCTACATGGGCGCGGTCGACACCGCGCGGCAGGCACTCAACGTCGCCCGCATGCGACTGCTCGGTGCCAAGGTGGTGTCCGTCGAAACCGGTTCGGCGACACTGAAGGACGCGATCAACGAGGCGCTGCGTGACTGGGTCACCAACGCCGACCGCACGCTACTACTGCTTCGGTACCGCTGCAGGACCGCACCCGTTCCCGATGCTCGTGCGCGACTTCCAGCGCGTCGTAGGCCTCGAGGCGCGGGCACAGGTTCAGGCGATGGCCGGCCGCCTGCCCGACGCGGTCGTTGCGTGCGTCGGCGGTGGATCGAACGCGATCGGCATCTTCCACGCGTTCATCGACGATCCGTCGGTCAAGCTCGTCGGGTACGAGGCCGCGGGCGACGGCGTCGAGACCGGTCGTCACGCCGCCACCTTCGCCGGTGGGTCTCCGGGTGCCTTCCAGGGCGCGTACTCCTACCTGTTGCAGGACGAGGACGGACAGACCATCGAGTCGCACTCGATCTCCGCCGGCCTGGACTACCCGGGCGTCGGCCCCGAGCATGCCTACCTCAAGGACACGGGACGCGCGTCGTACGAGCCGATCACCGACACCGAGGCGATGGACGCACTGCTGCTGCTGTCCCGCGCGGAGGGCATCATCCGGCCATCGAGTCCGCGCACGCGGTGGCGGGTGCACTCAAGCTCGGTCGCGAACTCGGTGAGGGCGCGATCATCGTCGTGAGCCTGTCCGGCCGCGGCGACAAGGACATGGACACCGCCGCGAAGTGGTTCGGTCTGTTCGACGACGACAACGAAGACGCCGCCGCTGCGAGCGCATCGAACAAGGAAGGTACGGCCAAGTGAGCCAACGAGAGTCACGCCTGGCGCCGACGTTCGCCCAGTGCCGGGAGGAGAAGCGGGCGGCCCTCGTCGGCTACCTGCCCGCCGGCTACCCAGACGTGCCGACGTCGATCGACGTGTTCAAGGCGATGGTCGATTCGGGCTGCGACATCATCGAGGTCGGCGTCGCGTACTCCGACCCGGTCATGGACGGGCCGACCATCCAGGCGGCAGCCGAGACCGCGCTCCGCAATGGCGTGCGGCTGCGCGACGTGTTCACCGTGGTCGAGCAGATTGCGTCGGTCGGTGGCAAAGCCGTCGTGATGACGTACTGGAACCCGGTGCTCAAGTACGGCGTCGACGCGTTCTCCCGTGACCTGGCGCTCCGCCGGCGGCCTGGGCATGATCACGCCGAATCTGATCCCCGACGAGGCCGGCGAGTGGATGGAGGCGTCCGAGCGGCACCACCTCGACCGCATCTTCCTCGTCGCGCCCTCCTCCACCGAGGAGCGGCTGGCGATGACGCTCAAGGCCAGCAGCGGCTTCATCTACGCGGCGTCGACGATGGGTGTGACCGGTGCGCGTCGACAGCGTCTCGTCGATGGCGCCCGAACTGACGGCGCGCATCCGTGCCCGCTCGGACATCCCGGTCGGTGTCGGCCTGGGCGTTCGCTCGGGTGCACAGGCCGCGGAGATCGCGGCGTACGCGGACGCCGTGATCGTCGGTTCGGCGATCGTTTCGGCGGTCGAGCAGGGCCTCGACGCTGTGCGCGCGCTCACTGCCGAACTCGCGAAGGGTGTGCGCTCGGCTACCCGTGGCCCAGTGACTCCGATGGCGACTTCGACCGAACTTCTGGCTTACATTCCGAGCCCACCGCAGGGCGTGTGGTACGTGGGGCCGCTGGCCCTGCGTGCCTACGCGCTGTGCATCATCGCCGGCATCATCGTCGCGATCGTGTCGGGGCGACCGCCGCTGGGTCGCCCGCGGCGGCGAGAAGGGCACAGTTCTCGACATCGCCGTGTGGGCGGTGCCGTTCGGTCTGATCGGTGGTCGCCTGTATCACGTGATGACGGACTGGCCGACGTACTTCGGCCCGGCGGCAACCCGGTCGACGCGCTGAAGATCTGGCAGGGCGGCCTGGGGATCTGGGTGCGGTGGCGCTCGGTGCCGTCGGCGCCTGGATCGGCTGCCGTCGCCGCGGGATTCCGTTGCCGGCGTTCGGTGACGCGATCGCGCCGGGCATCATCCTCGCGCAGGCGATCGGGCGTCTCGGCAATTGGTTCAACCAGGAGTTGTACGGTCGCGAGACGACGGTGCCATGGGGCCTCGAGATCTACGAGCGCACTGACGCGTCGGGTCGCATCAACGCCCTCGACGGTGTGTCCACCGGGGTCGTGCAGCACGTCGTCCACCCGACGTTCCTGTACGAAATTGTCTGGAATCTGCTCATCGTCGTGCTGTTGGTCGTAGTCGACCGTCGGTTCAAGATCGGCCACGGTCGACTGTTCGCGCTGTATGTGGCCGGATACTGCGCGGGTCGGTTCTGGATCGAGCTGATGCGCTCCGATCACGCGAGCCACATCCTGGGGATCCGGGTGAACTCGTTCACGTCGGCGATCGTCTTCGTCTGCGCCGTGGCCTACTTCATCCTCGCCACCAAGGGACGTGAGGATCCGGCGGATCTGAAGCCGCACCGCGCGAGCGGACACGAATCGGTCGAGCACGGGAGGATCCGCGCCTGCCGTCGACGAATCCGACGAGTCGGATCGTGTCGACAGCGATCGGTCCGAGACAGAGGGGAGAAGAAGTTGAAGGGGGAGAAGAAATGACCGACTCGGCCAAGCCGTCCGGTGACGAATCGGCGAAGGACCCAGCGTCCACGTCGAGTCCTCCGGAGTTCGGTTCGCCGTTCGACTACGACGCCACCGCGGATGCCTCGCTGACCGAGTCGACGTCGGGCACGTCGGCGGTGCCCCCGTCGGGTGGGAACACCGCCGGACCCGGCTGGGACACGTTCTCGGGCGTCGGCAACGGTCCGGGTTGGGGAACCGGACCGACCTACCCGCCGCCGGTGGGCGACCAGGCGTTCCCGACGTCGGGACCCGTCTTCGGAACACCGCAGCCCGAGTACGGCCAGCCGACGATGCCTCCACCGTCGATCGGGTTACCCGCAGGCACCTGCCCCGGGATATCCGAGTGCGCCCGGGTATCCGGCGGCTCCGGGATACACCGCCGGATACGGCGACCCGAGTGCACCGTTCGGGCGCGACCCGATCACCGGTGAACCCTTCTCCGACAAGTCGAAGGTGATGGCCGGGTTGCTGCAGCTCGTGCTGTCGTTCTTCTGGGTTCCCGGCGTCGGTCGCCTGTATGCGGGCAACACCGGATTGGGCTTGGTGCAGTTGCTCGGATTCTGGGGATGCTGCCTGCTCACCCTCGTCCTCCTCCCGCTCACGGCGTTGTTCCTCCCGCTGTTCCTCATCCCCGGACTCGGCGCGCTGGGCATCTGGTTGTGGGCGGTGGTCGACGGCATCATGATCTTGGTCGGCACCGTTCGTGATGGTCAGGGGCGCAAACTCCGCAGCTGACCGCTGGTTCTTCTGTACCGCCCGCGCCGTTCTCCGGCGCGGGCGGTGCGCATTTTCGCCATCGCTTCGGGTGGCCTCGGCGCGGTAAACTGGCCCGGCCGGGTATGGAACTCGGCAACCTTCACGGGTCGACAGCGTGCCGGTGGACCCCGATCGATGCAGTCAGCACCCGTAGTTGGCGACCCCCGCCAGGGAGCCGCCGGAGAAGTGCGCGACGCGCGATGGTCCGCAGCGAAGCTCTCCGGAGCTTGGCGTGGGCCGGTGTGGAGGTGTTCGGTGCTGTACTCTCTGCAACCCGATTCCCGCGGCCTGTACGTCCGAGATGCACGAATCCGATTCGTGCGGAGTGGCGATGGTCGCGGACGTCCACGGCCGCTGCTCGCACACGATCGTCGCCGACGCGCTCCTCGCGCTCGACAACCTCGAGCATCGTGGTGCCGCGGGAGCAGAGGTGAACAGCGGCGACGGTGCCGGGATCCTGATCCAGCTCCCCGGCGGGTACTTCCGGGACATCGTCGAGTTCGAACTGCCGGCGCCGCTGCCCGACGGCACCGAGACGTTCGCCGCCGGGATGTGTTCCTACCGCAGGACCCCGATCGCCGGGCCGAGGCGCAGCGGCGTATCCACGCCATCGCCGAGGACGAGGGCGTCGACGTCCTCGGCTGGCGCGACGTCCGGGTGGATCCGGTCGGTGCCGACGTGGGCGCGACGGCGGTGTCGTGCATGCCGTACATGGCTTACCTGTTCGTGGCGCTGCCGCCGGTGGACGGTGACCGTGTCGGCGGTGTGGATCTGGACCGGCGGGTGTATGGGCTGCGCAAGCGTGCGGAGCGGGTGACGTCGGAGATCACCGACGCCGGAACGGGCGTTTACTTTCCGTCGCTGTCGAGCCGGACCGTGACCTACAAGGGCATGCTGACGACGGGGCAACTGGCGCTCTACTTTCCCGAACTGAGGGACGAGCGCGTGACGAGCGCGATCGCCGTCGTCCACAGCAGGTTCTCGACCAACACGTTCCCGTCGTGGCCACTTGCGCACCCCTTCCGCTACATCGCACACAACGGTGAGATCAACACCGTCCGCGGCAACCGGAACCGGATGCGCTCGCGGGAGGCGATGCTGGCGAGCACCCTCATCCCCGGCGACCTCGAGCGGCTGTACCCGATCTGCACCCCGGACGCCTCGGACTCGGCGTCGTTCGACGAGGTCCTCGAGCTGCTGCATCTCGGTGGGCGCTCGCTGCCGCACGCAGTCCTGATGATGATTCCGGAGGCGTGGGAGAACCACACCTCGATGGCCGACGAGCGGCGCGCCTTCTACCAGTTCCACGCGTCGCTGATGGAGCCGTGGGACGGCCCGGCGTGCGTGACGTTCACCGACGGGACCGTCGTCGGTGCGGTCCTCGACCGCAACGGCCTGCGTCCGGGCCGGTGGTGGCACACCTCGGACGGCCGCGTCGTGCTCGCGTCCGAAAGCGGTGTCCTGCCGATTCCGCAGTCCGAGGTGATCGCGAAGGGGCGCCTCGAACCGGGGGAGATGTTCCTGGTCGACACGGCGGCCGGACGCATCGTGCCCGACAGCGAGATCAAGGCGCAGCTGGGGGCGGAGCAGCCGTACCGGGATTGGTTGCATGCCGGCCTGCTGGATCTGCGGTCGGTGCCGAGCCGTGGCCGGATCCCGCACGACCACGAGTCAGTGGTGCGACGGCAGCAGGTGTTCGGCTACACCGAGGAGGAGCAGCGGGTGCTCCTGGCGCCGATGGCGACGGCGGGCGTCGAGCCGCTCGGGTCGATGGGGACCGACACCCCCATCGCGGTGCTCTCGCAACGACCGCGCCTGCTGTTCGACTACTTCGTCGAGCTGTTCGCACAGGTCACCAACCCGCCGCTCGACGCGATCCGCGAGGAGATCGTCACGTCGCTTCGGCGCGTGATGGGACCGGAGCAGAACCTGCTCGAGCCGACCGCCGCGTCGTGCCGGCAGATCGTGCTGTCGTGGCCGGTGCTCGACAACGACGAACTCGGCAAGATCATCGACATCAACGCCGACGGCGACTGCCCGGGCTTCGCGGCGACCGTGCTGCGTGCGCTGTACGACGCGGACAGCGGCGGCGAGGGCATGGCCGAGGCGATCGAGGACCTGCGCGAGGCGGCGAGCGCCGCCATCGCCAACGGCTGCCGGACGTTGGTGATCTCGGACCGGGACTCCGACCACCTGCGCGCCCCGATCCCGTCGCTGCTGGCGGTGTCCGCGGTCCACCACCATCTGATCCGCACCAAGGAACGGACCAAGGTGGCACTCGTGGTCGAGTCGGGCGATGCGCGGGAGGTGCACCACATCGCCCTGCTGATCGGGTTCGGGGCGGCCGCCGTGAACCCGTACCTGGCGATGGAGTCGATCGAGGACCTCGTCGCCGAGGGCGAGTTGACCGGCGTCGAATCGTCGGTCGCGGTCCGCAACTACCTCACGGCGCTGGGCAAGGGCGTGCTGAAGGTGATGTCCAAGATGGGCATCTCGACCGTCGGGTCCTACACCGCCGCACAGGTTTTCGAGGCGATCGGACTCTCGCAGGACGTGGTCGACGAGTACTTCACCGGCACCGTCAGCCGCCTCGGCGGGGTCGGTCTCGACGTTCTCGCTCGCGAGGTGCATCTGCGCCACCTTGCGGCGCATCCGGAGAACCCGTCGTCGCTCGTGCACCGTCGCCTCGACGTCGGCGGCATCTACCAGTACCGGCGGGGCGGCGAACTGCACCTGTTCACACCCGAGACGGTGTTCCTGCTCCAACACGCCACCCGGACCGGGCGGGACGACGTCTTCGCGCGGTACTGCACGGAGGTCGACCGACTCTCCGCCGAGGGCGGCACGCTGCGCGGGCTCTTCGAGTTCCGGTGCGGCCTGCGCTCGCCCGTACCCCTGTCGGAAGTCGAACCGGCGGAGGCGATCTTCGCGCGCTTCAACACCGGTGCGATGAGTTACGGCTCCATCTCCGCCGAGGCCCACGAGACCCTCGCGGTGGCGATGAACCGGATCGGTGGGCGGTCGAATTCCGGTGAGGGCGGTGAGGACGTCGACCGCCTGTACGACCCGCTGCGCCGCAGTGCCGTCAAGCAGGTGGCGAGTGGCCGCTTCGGTGTGACGAGCGACTATCTCGTGAACGCGACCGACATCCAGATCAAGATGGCCCAGGCGCCAAGCCTGGTGAGGGTGGCCAGCTTCCGGCGTACAAGGTCTATCCGTGGATCGCACGGACCCGGCACTCCACCCCCGGGGTGGGTTTGATCTCGCCGCCACCGCACCACGACATCTACTCGATCGAGGACCTCGCGCAGCTCATCCACGATCTGAAGAACGCGAATGAGAGCGCGCGCGTGCACGTCAAGCTCGTCAGCTCGGTGGGTGTCGGCACCGTCGCCGCCGGCGTGAGCAAGGCGCACGCCGACGTCGTACTGATCTCCGGCCACGACGGCGGGACCGGCGCGTCGCCGCTCACCTCGCTCGAGCATGCGGGGCTGCCGTGGGAGGTCGGCGTCGCCGACGCGCAACAGACGCTGGTGCTCAACGGGTTGCGCGATCGGATCACGATGCAGTGCGACGGGGTCTGCGCACGGTGCGCGACGTGGTGGTGGCGATGCTGCTGGGTGCCGAGGAATACGGGTTCTCCACCGCGCCGCTGATCGTGGCGGGCTGCATCATGATGCGGGTGTGTCACCTCGACACCTGTCCGGTGGGGGTCGCGACCCAGAACCCGGAACTGCGCAAGCGGTTCACCGGCAAGCCCGAGTTCGTCGAGGCGTTCTTCCGCTTCATCGCCGAGGGCGTCCGCCAGTACCTAGCGGAACTCGGCTTTCGGACCGTCGACGAGGCGGTGGGGCATCCGGAGATGCTCGAGACCGCGGTCGGGGTGGCGCACTGGAAGAGCCTGGGACTGGACCTGAGCCCGATCTTCGCGACGGAGGAGCCCCAGACGGGCGGCGGTGTCCCGCAACGTCGGCGGGTGCGCGCTCAGGACCACGGCCTCGACCTCGCACTCGATCGCACCCTCATCCAACTGGCCGAGGGTGCCCTCGAGGACGCGCTGCCGGTACGCCTGGAGTTGCCGGTCCGCAACGTCAACCGCACCGTCGGGACGCTGCTGGGATCGGAGGTCACTCGGCGCTACGGCGCGGCCGGGCTGCCCGACGACACGATCCGCGTCCAGCTCGAGGGATCGGCGGGGCAGTCGCTGGGCGCGTTTCTGCCCCCGGGGATCACACTCGACCTGGTCGGTGATGCGAACGACTATGTGGGCAAAGGGCTCTCGGGTGGACGCATCGTCGTGCGGCCGGCCGACGACGTGCTGTTCCTGCCGGAGACCCAGGTGATCGCCGGGAACACCCTCCTCTACGGCGCGACGGCCGGGGAGGCGTACCTGCGCGGGCTGGTGGGGGAGCGGTTCTGCGTGCGGAACTCGGGTGCGGTCGCGGTGACCGAGGGCGTCGGTGATCACGCGTGCGAATACATGACCGGAGGTCGGGTCGTCGTGCTCGGACCCATCGGCCGGAACATGGCGGCCGGCATGTCGGGTGGGATCGCGTTCGTGCTCGACGCTGATCCCACGAAGATCAATCAGGCCATGGTGACGCTGCAGGCGCCCGACGGCGACGACCTGCAGTGGCTACGGGTGGTGGTCGAGCAGCACCTGCGCTGGACCGGATCCGCCGTCGCGGCCTCCGTCCTGGCCGACTGGCCACGGCGCTCGGCGCTGTTCACGAAGGTCATGCCCGTCGACTACCAGCGCGTTCTCGAGGCGACGCGGATGGCCCGGGCCGAGGGCCTCGACGTCGACACGGCGATCATGGAGGCCGCTCGTGGCTGATCCGCAGGGGTTTCTGCACGCTGTGAAGAAGGAGGCGCGCAAGCGCCCGGTCTCGGAACGTGTCCACGACTGGCGCGAGGTGTACGAGCCGCAGTCGGCGAGCGAGCGCGCCCGCGAGGTGTCCGAGCAGGCGAGTCGCTGCATGGACTGCGGCATCCCGTTCTGTCATTCGGAGAGCGCCGGGTGCCCGCTCGGGAATCTGATCCCGGAGTGGAACGACCTGGTGCGCCGCGGCCGCTGGGACGCCGCCGCCGAACGGTTGCACGCGACCAACAACTTCCCCGAGTTCACCGGACGGGTCTGCCCGGCGCCGTGCGAGGCGGCGTGCGTGCTCGCCCTGGCCGACACCCACACCACCGGGAGCGTGACGATCAAGCGCATCGAGCAGGCCATCGCCGACACCGCGTGGGAGAAGGGTGACGTGGGCCCCGCCCTCCCGGCGTTGCACACCGGCAAGCATGTCGCCGTCGTGGGTTCCGGTCCAGCGGGACTGGCTGCCGCGCAACGACTTACCCGCGCGGGACACGAGGTCACCGTGTACGAGCGCGACGACCGGTTGGGGGGGCTGCTGCGCTACGGGATCCCGGCGTTCAAGCTCGAGAAGTCCGTCCTGGATCAGCGCCTGACCCAGATGCGCGTGGAGGGAACACATTTCGTCACCGATGTCGAGGTGGGGGTCGAACTCCCGGTGGCGTCGCTCAAGGCCCGGTTCGACGCGGTGGTGCTGGCGACAGGTGCGCTCAAGGCGCGGGACAACCGCGATCTGGTCGGCCGGAATCTGGACGGCGTCCACCTTGCGATGGAGCGCCTCGTCGCGTCCAACCACGAGTGCGAGGGTGACGGCCCGTCGCCCATCACGGCGCGGGGCAAGCACGTCGTGATCATCGGTGGTGGCGATACCGGAGCCGACTGCCTCGGGACGGCACACCGTCAGGGTGCCCTGTCGGTCACGCAGCTCGACTACCACCCGGCGTTGCCCACGGAGCGGGCCGAATCCTCCACCCCGTGGCCGGCGTGGCCGATGGTGCTGCGCACCTCGCCGGCGCACGCCGAGGGTGGCGTGCGGCGCTACGAGGTTGCGGTCCAACGGTTTCTGGGTGACACGGAGGGTCGAGTCCGGTCGATGATCCTGGCGGAGGTGCGGCTGGGGCGTGACGCCGACGGTCGGCGCACGATCGTCCCGGTCGGTGAGGAAATCGAATTACCTTGCGATCTGGCTCTTTTCGCGATCGGCTTCGAGGGGACGGAAACCGGGCCGCTGCTCGACGACCTCGGAATCGAGACAAATCGCCGCGGATCGCTGTCGTGCGGATCAGACTGGCAGACCGCAGCTCCCGGTGTGTTCGTGTGCGGTGACGCACATCGGGGAGCGTCGTTGGTGGTGTGGGCGATCGCGGAGGGGCGATCGGCCGCTCACGGCGTCGACGCGTTCCTCACCGGCCGTTCCGACCTGCCGGCACCGGTCCATCCGGCGGCGTTGCCGTTGACCGTCGTCTGATGCTCACACGGCCGTCACCCGGCGTTGGCCGGCCGAATAGAGTTCGTTCCTGAAGTTGACTAGGCTTTCACCGTGACCCGACGCACGAAGATTGTCTGCACTCTTGGCCCTGCAACTGCTACTGGCGACCGTGTCCGCGAGCTCGTCGAGAGCGGGATGGACGTAGCGAGACTGAACTTCAGCCACGGCGAACATTCTGATCACGAGGACAACTACCGGCGGGTACGCGAAGCCTCCGAGGTGACAGGCCGCGCGGTCGGCATCCTGGCCGACCTGCAGGGGCCGAAGATCCGTCTCGGCCGCTTCGTCGAGGGCCGCACCGTGTGGGAGACCGGCGAGCAGATCCGCATCACGGTCGAGGACTGCGAGGGCACGCACGATCGCGTGTCGACCACGTACAAGCAGCTCGCCCAGGACGCGAAGGCGGGCGACCGGTTGCTCGTCGACGACGGCAAGGTCGGCCTGGTGGTCGAGGCCGTCGAAGGCGACGACGTGGTCTGCCGGGTCACCGAGGGTGGGCCGGTCAGTAACAACAAGGGCGTCTCGCTGCCGGGTATGAACGTCTCGGTGCCGGCGCTTTCCGAGAAGGACATCGAGGACCTCGAGTTCGCTCTCCGTCTCGGTGTCGACTTCATCGCCTTGTCGTTCGTCCGCTCGCCCGCGGATGTGGAACTGGTGCACGACGTGATGGACCGCGTCGGCCGGCGCGTGCCGGTGATCGCCAAGCTCGAGAAGCCCGAGGCCATCGAGAACCTCGAGGCCGTGGTGCTGGCGTTCGACGCGGTGATGGTCGCCCGTGGTGACCTGGGTGTCGAGCTTCCGCTCGAGCAGGTTCCGCTGGTGCAGAAGCGCGCGATCCAGATCGCCCGCGAGAACGCGAAGCCGGTGATCGTCGCGACGCAGATGCTCGAATCGATGATCGAGAACTCGCGTCCGACGCGCGCCGAGGCGTCCGACGTCGCGAACGCGGTGCTCGACGGCGCGGACGCGGTGATGCTGTCCGGCGAGACGTCGGTCGGCAAGTACGTCATGGAGACGGTGCAGACCATGGCCCGGATCCTCGAGGCTGTCGAGACCGATCCCGCGCGTGTGCCGCCGCTGACGCACGTCCCGCGCACCAAGCGGGGTGTCATCTCCTACGGTGCCCGCGACATCGGTGAGCGTCTCGACGCCAAGGCCCTGGTCGCGTTCACGCAGTCCGGTGACACCGTCCGCAGGCTCGCGCGGCTGCACTCGCCGCTGCCGCTGCTGGCGTTCACGCCGCTGGAGGCGGTGCGCAGCCAGCTGGCGCTGTCGTGGGGCACCGAGACGTTCATCGTCGACCCGGTGAAGTCGACCGACCAGATGTTCTTCCAGGTCGACCACGCGTTGCTGTCCCTCGGCCGGTACAACCGCGGCGATCTCGTCGTGATCGTCGCGGGATCCCCGCCCGGCACCGTAGGCTCGACCAACCTGATCCACGTCCACCGGATCGGGGAGGAAGACCACTAGAAGGGGGTATCGCGGGTGAGCGACCTGGGGGCGGACGTCCGTCCGACGCGATCGGCCGACTTGGAGACGCTGCTGGCGCTCCTGGATCTCGAGCAGATCGGCGAGGACACCTACCTCGGTCGACACCCGGAACAGGTCGGCAGCCGGACGTTCGGCGGCCAGCTGGTGTCGCAGGCGTTGGTCGCGGCGGGTCGGACGGTCGACGGTGACCGTCCGGTCCACGCGATCAACGCGCACTTCATCCGCGGCGGCGACGTCAAGGCGCCGATCGAGTACCGCGTCGAGCGGCACCGCGACGGGCGGGCGTTCGCGAACCGTCAGGTCACCGCCTACCAGGACGGCAACGTCGTGTTTTCGATGCTCGCGGCGTTCCAGGACTGGGGCACCGGGCTCGAGCACGGCGCCGACATTCCCGACGTCGCGGCGCCCGACGATCTGCCGTCCTTCGACGACCACATCGTCGGGTACGAGGATCGTCTCCGTATGTTCGTCGACGCGCTCAAGCCGATGCAGATGCGGTACGCGAACGATCCGACGTGGGTGCTCAAGGACACCGGCGAACGTCTCAACCACAACCGCGTGTGGATGAGGACGGACGGGACCCTGCCGGACGACGCGTGGGTCCACAGCGCCGCGCTGGCGTACTCGTCGGACACCACGGTGCTGGACTCGATCCTCACGACCCACGGCCTGTCGTGGGGTCTCGATCGGATCGTGGCCGCGACCGTCAACCACTCCATCTGGTTCCACCGACCGTTCCGTTTCGACGAATGGGCCTTGTACGCAACGGAATCGCCGGTTGCATCCGGTTCACGCGGATTAGCGACCGGACGGTACTTCACCCGTGACGGCCAGTTGATCGCCACCGTCGTGCAGGAGGGTGTGATCCGGCACTTTCCCGCCCGCCGGTGACCGCGATTCCGCGATGACGCTCCGCCCCATTGTGCCCGGTGGCTAGAATTTTGGTTCTCCATATACGGCACGCCATCGTCGATGGGGGAGCCACATGCAGAACGAACCGATCGACTGGAATCACGAGGCAGTCGCGAGTCTGCTCTGGACGGCACGAGCGTTCGCGATCGCGTTGGTCTGCCTGATCCTGGTCGGGATCCTCCTCACCCGCTACACCCGGTGGGGCCGGCAGTTCTGGACGATATCCGGCAGCTACTTCACGGGACGGGACAGCTGGCGTGTCTGGCTGCCAGTGGCCGCGATGCTGTTCCTCACGGTGATGGGCGTGCGGGTGACGATCCTCATCTCGTATCAGGGCAACGAGATGTACACCTCCCTCCAGTACGCCGCGCAGGCCTTCTCGGGCGGTAACGACGCCGCGTTGAGCGACGCCAAGTCCACGTTCTGGCGGTCGATCGTCGTGTTCTCGGTGCTCGCGACCATCCACGTGGTCCGGTCGCTGCTCGACTACTACGTCGGGCAGGCATTCGTGATCCGGTGGCGGATCTGGTTGACCGACCGGGTGACGGAGGACTGGCTGGGTGGTCGGGCGTACTACCGCGGACGGTTCATCGGCAAGGCGGTCGACAACCCCGACCAGCGCATCGAGGCGGACATCACGAACATGGCCACCGTGTCGCAGTCGTTGTCGATGGGGCTCGTGACGGCAGTGACGTCGGTTGTCGCGTTCACGAAGATCCTGTGGGATCTGTCCGGCCCGATGACGCTGTTCGGCGTGGAGGTTCCGCGGGCGATGGTGGTGCTGGTCTACGTCTACATCCTGACCGCGACCGCGATCGCGTTCTGGATCGGACACCCCCTGATCCGACTGAACTTCCTCAAGGAGCGATTCACTGCGAACTTCCGATACGCGCTGGTGCGGCTGCGGGACAGGGCAGAGAGTGTCGCGTTCTACAACGGTGAATCGATGGAACGCGGCGGACTGCTCGGACGGTTCACCTCCGTCATCGGCAACGCGTGGCAGATCGTCTTCCGCACCGTGAAGTTCAACGGGTTCAACCTGGGAGTCAGCCAGGTGTCGGTGGTGTTCCCCATCGTCATCCAGGCCCCGCGCTTCTTCGCCGGGACGATCACGCTCGGCGACATCACGCAGAGCGCGCAGGCATTCAGTCAGGTCTCGGAGTCGCTGTCGTTCTTCCGGGAGTCGTACGACTCGTTCGCCGGCTATCGGGCGAGCCTGATCCGATTGAGCGGGCTGATCAGCGGTGACGCACAGGCGCGCGCTCTGCCTGAGGTGCACACCGAACATCTCGACGGTGCGATGGAGCTGTCCGCGGTGAGCGTCAAGCTGCCCGACGGGCGTCCCCTCGTCGACGGACTGGATCTGCGTCTGAGTCCCGGCGAGGCCCTGCTGGTGTGTGGGCCGTCGGGAAGCGGGAAGACGACACTGCTCCGGACGCTCGCGCAGATGTGGCCTTACGCGACCGGGACGGTGCGCCGGCCGACGGGCGCCGAGGCGATCTTCCTGTCGCAGTTCCCCTACCTCCCACTCGGTGACCTGCGCGACGTGGTGGCGTACCCGGCGCGGGCGGCCGATCTGGGCGACGACGCCATCCGTGACGCGATGCAGAAGGTCGCCCTGGGCCACTTGGTCCATCGTCTGGACGAGCAGGAGGACTGGGCGGCGATTCTCTCGCCCGGTGAGCAGCAGCGGGTGGCCTTCGCCCGGATCCTGTTGACCCGGCCCCAGGTGGCGTTCCTCGACGAGGCCACCTCCGCGGTCGACGAGGGGCTCGAATACCAGCTGTATCGAGTCATCCGAGACGAGGTGCCCGAGTGCATGCTGTTCAGCGTCAGCCACCGCAGCACCGTCGACCAACACCACACCCGCCGACTGGAACTACTCGGCGACGGGCCGTGGCGGATGTCCGAGGTCGCGGTCACCTGACGTGGACACCCGAAGCGGAGCGGCCGCAGGGCCCTTCGCGCGAAGACCTGCGCGAAGGGCCCCGGGGTGACGTCAGAGGTACTGGCCACACGCCGGCCATGCACCGGCGCCCTGGCTCGCCAGGATCGACTCGGCCACCTGGATCTGCGCCTCACGGGAGTTGTTGTGAGGCAGCCCTGCTCCGCCGTGCGCGTTCCATGTGCCGGCGCTGATCTGCAGGCCGCCGTAGTAGCCGTTGCCGGTGTCGGCGCCCCAGTCGCCGCCGCTCTCGCATTGCGCGACCGCATCCCAGTCGCCGCCGGCGGCGTTGGCGGGTGACGCGGACAGTACGAGCGGTGCGGCGACAAGTGCGGCGGAGGCCGCGATGGTGCCGATGGTGCGTGTGACGGTGAACTTCGACATGGATGATGTCCTCTCCGTGGTAGATGGCGAGGACTCCGGTGCTGTTGACCGCGGACGGTTGCCGCGTCGGCCGGAGCTGCTTCCTTCGCCGTGCCCCTGAAAGGTCTTCGATTCCGGACCCGCTGGGGCAGAACAGTTGTGAAGCGGGACCGGGCGCTCGGTCGACTTCGAGCTGGCCACGACGCTAGGACGGATCGGCCGACACGTCACCCGTCGATTTTGTGGCACGTCGGTACAAAATTCGCGATCGACGGCCGACATGTCCCCAGGTCGACGGTTGATCTTGAGCTCTCGGGAAGAACGAACACTGTTGCATTCTGTGGCGAGGGTCACATCTCGAGTGTGATGTGCGACACTCCGGGTTCCTCGCGCAGCGGACCATGCGCCCCGATTGCGCCCAACTGCCGCCAATCGTGCATCGGTGTTCAAGCCGCACATAACGATTGGTCAGTCGGCGCCGAGGACGGCCGTGATCTCGGCGACCGTGTACGGCACGACCCCGATGGACCGGGCATCGTCCAGGCGGTGGAGCGTGATGCCGGAGGTGGCGTCCGTCGCGAGCGCCACGCGATAGTCGCGGGAAGACGCGTCGAACATGGTCGCGCGCGGGCAGTTCGGGAGGTTGCAACCCGCGACGACGACGGTGTCGATCACGGCTCGCTGGAGGTGAGCGTCCAACTCGGTCCGGTGGAAGGCGCTCCAGCGGGGCTTCCACATCACGCTCTCGTGCGGTCCCACCGCCTGGAAGTTGCCTGCTGTGAGCAGGTTCGGCTCGAGCGGTGGCGTGCCGGGCGGCAGCAGGCCGGCGAGGATCTGGGATCCGGGCGCGCCGGGGCGCACCATGGGTGCGTCGTCCTGTGTGATCGCGGTCCTGCGCACGCGATCGACGTCGTCGCCGTCGTAGAGGCGCACCACGTGCACGATAGGGCGGCCCGCGCGGCGGTACGCGTCGATGAGCGCTCGCAGGCCGGGCACGATCGCGGTGGTGCCGGCAATTGGGTACGGGCCGTCGTCCGCGAAGTCGTTCTGCATGTCGATCACCAGCAGTGCAGACGAATTCAGATGTGGGCGAACGTAGTCGTCGAGATCGGCCGTCCTATCCGTCATGCGTTCGAACCTAGCGGCCGCAGGAGGCCGGAGACGCGGAACGCTCCCCACTCCGAGGAGTGGGGAGCGTTCCGGAGACGAGAATCCGTTCGGCTCGGCCTAGACCGAGACGATCACCGACGAGCCGTGGCCGAACAGGCCCTGGTTGGCGGTGATGCCGACGCGGGCGCCCTCGACCTGACGGCCCTCGGCCTGGCCGCGCAGCTGCCACGTGAGCTCGCACACCTGGGCCAGGGCCTGGGCCGGAACGGCTTCGCCGAAGCATGCCAGTCCGCCGGACGGATTGACCGGGATGCGGCCACCGATGGTGGTGTCACCGGCGCGCAGCAGGTGCTCGGCCTCGCCGCGCTTGCACAGCCCCAGGTCCTCGATCCAGTCCAGCTCGACCGACGTGGCGAGGTCGTAGACCTCGGCGACGTCGACGTCCTCGGGGGAGATACCGGCTTCCTCGTACGCGGCGTCGCCGATGGACTCCTTGAACGTGCGTTCCGGTGCGGGCACCGCGGACGCCGACTCGGTAGAGAAGTTCGGCATGTCCATGATCGTCTGCGGGAACGTGGGCGTGACCGTCGAAATCGCCTTGATCCGAACCGGGTCCACGATGCCCTTCTTACGGGCGTACTCCATCGAGGTCAGGATGATGGCGGCACCGCCGTCCGAGGTGGCACAGATGTCGAGCAGGTGCAGCGGGTCGGCCACCATCGGCGACGCGAGCACGTCGGCGGCGGCAACCTCCTTGCGGTAGCGCGCGTTCGGGTTGTTCAGCCCGTGCTTGGCGTTCTTGACCTTGACCGCGGCGAAGTCCTCGACCGTGGCGCCGTACAGGTCGATGCGGCGACGGGCGTTGAGCGCGAAGTAGCCGGGGTTGGTCATACCCATCAGCCGGAACCGCAGCCAGTCCGGATCGTCCCAGCGCTCACCGGCGTTGGGTGCGAGGAAGCCCTTCGGGGTGGTGTCGGCGCCGACGACGAGGGCGACGTCGGACAGTCCGGCGAGGATGCGGGCCCGGGCGGCGTCGAGCGCCTGCGCACCCGTTGCGCATGCCGCGTACGACGTCGCGACGCGGGCGCCGTTCCAGCCTAGGGCCTGCGCGAACGTGGCACCGGCGACGTAGCCGCCGTAGCCGTTGCGGACCGTCTCGCCGCCGACGATGAGGTCGACGTCCGTCCAGTCCACGCCCGAGTCGGCGAGGGCGGCGCGGGCGGCGGCGACGCCGTACTTCACGAACGAGCGGCCCCGACTCGCCCCACGGGTGCATGCCGACACCGAGGACTGCCACATCATTGTTGGTGCTCATGCCCGTGCCCCGTTCTCTGCTGCAGTGACGGGCTTCCAGCGCCAGATGCTGCGGTCGCCGGTCTCGTCGGTGTCGAGGGTCTCGATGACCAGCTCGACGGGATTGCCGACCTTGAGGTCCGCGACACCGTAGCCGTCGGCGACCTGGCCGAGCACGACGAGGCCCTCGGGCAGTTCGACCGCCGCGAGCGCGAACGGCACATACGGGTCCGTCGTCGCGATGTACGGGGCCGGCGGCTTGTACTGCGCGTCGGTGTACGACCACACCTTGCCGAAGCGGGACAGCTCGACGTCGTCGAACTCCTCACCGGAGCAGGCCGGGTTCTTGCAGAAGGTGGTCTCCCGCGGGAACGAGATCGTGCCGCAGGACCGGCACTTGGTGCCGATCAGGGCCGGCTCCGGCCCGGTGGTGAACCAGCCTTCGACGGCCGGTGTGGCGGTGTCGCTCATGCAAACCTCATCTGCTTGTCGAGCCTGATCGGCCGGTCGTCAGAGGTGACCGGCATTGGAACGGGTTGCAGTATGGCATGAGTTAACTGATTCCCGATGTGGGATCCCATCCACCGGACGGCCTGCCGGTCGGAGCATGTCGTGGCCGATCCCGCCGCCCGCATCGGTCCGCCCAGTGGGACTCGTCGGGGAGCGGGTGGACGCCCCCGGAATCCGAACAAACGACCATATGCGACATAGGTGCCGCGAATCGGCCGCGCAACGCTCTGTCCTGCGGCGACACACGCTGTGATCGGGCGGTGGAAGTCCGTCACTGTCGGGCGACCGACCGTTAGGGTGAGTGCGACTCGTCGGAGGTGCGCGATGCCCAGAGTGACTGTCAGGCCGGAGGATCGGGTGATCAGTCTGCGAGACGGTCGGTCGATGGGATTCGCCGACTACGGACCCGCGGACGGATTCGTCGTGGTCAACGCCCACGGCGAATTGTCGTGCCGCCTCGACGTCCGGGCGGCGACTCCGATCGCCGAGGCTGCCGGGGTTCGTCTGATCTCCCCGGATCGACCCGGGATCGGGCTCTCCGATCCCAGTCCTGGCCGCACGGTGCTCGACTGGGCCGCCGACGTCGAACAGCTACTCGATCGGCTCGGCGTCGAGCGTGTGGGTGTACTGGGGTGGTCGATGGGTGGCCAGTACGCCGCGGGTCTCGGCTATGCGCTGGCATCGCGGATCAGTCGAGTCGCCATCGTGACGGGGGCGCTGCCGTTGACCGAGGACGGCGCGATCGCCCGATTGGGGGCGATGGACCGCTGGTGCACCCAGATCTTCAGGCGATGTCCGGCCCTGGCCACCGGATGGTTTCGGGGATGTCGCTCCTCTCCCGTTCGATGCCGAAGCAGTTCGCGCGCTTCACGGCGCGCGCGGTCGGATCGACCGACGCCGAGGTGGTGGAGGACGTCCTCGACGAGTTGGTTGCAATGACCGGTGAGGGGCTGCGTATCCCGTCCGGCGTGGTGGAGGACTGACCGGGCGTGGTCGAGGCCCTGGGGCTTCGCACCGGAGGATCTCGATGTTCCGGTCGACGTGTGGTGGGCGCCACGGACCGACACGTCCCCAAGGAGTGGGTCACGGAGTTGGCGAGTCGAATCCCCAAGTCCACCTTGAACATCGGCATGGGCGGCCAGTTCTTCGCGCACCTGCAGTATCGCGCGATCCTGGACTCGCTCGCCGAGACGGCGTGAGGGCCGTCGCTACATGGATATCGGGTATCCGGGCCGGCGGCGCGGTGGTGACGCATCGACCAGCTCTCGGCTGGTTCGCATGCGGTGCCCTCGGTGAGACTCGAACTCACACTGCACGGGTTTTGAATCCGTTTCCTCTGCCAATTGGGATACGAGGGCGTGCGGGTTCCCACTTAGAAGATCACGGCCCACAGTCAAACCACCGGTACCCTCGAAACGTTCGCGCCCTGATCGGCGGGCGCCGATCAGAGGAGAACGTCACCATGAACGCTACCGCTCCGCAGGGCACGGAACGACAGCCGCGGCGCGTGGTGGTGGCGGAAGACGAGGCGCTCATCAGGCTCGACCTCGTCGAGATGCTCCGGGAAGAGGGCTACGACGTCGTCGGTGAGGCCGGGACGGGCAGCGTGCCGTCGAGTTGGCGGAAGAGCTGCGCCCGGATCTGGTGATCATGGATGTGAAGATGCCGCGCCGCGACGGGATCGATGCCGCGTCGGAGATCGCAGCGAAAAGGATTGCGCCCGTGGTGATCCTGACCGCGTTCAGTCAGCGTGAGCTCGTCGAGCGTGCGCGCGACGCCGGGGCGATGGCCTACCTCGTCAAGCCGTTCTCCAAGGCCGACCTGGTGCCGGCGGTGGAACTGGCGGCGAGCCGGTTCACCGAGATCGCACTGCTCGAGCGGGGAGGTCTCGACGCTGTCCGACCGGCTCGAGACCCGCAAGGTCATCGAGCGGGCCAAGGGCATGCTCATGCAGTCGCAGGGGCTCAGCGAGCCGGAGGCGTTCAAGTGGATCCAGCGCGCCGCGATGGATCGTCGGACGACGATGAAGGCGGTCGCCGAGGTGGTCCTCGACACGCTCGGGGTGGCGGCGCGGGCGAGTGAGTCCGTCCGGCGTACTCGCGACACCCGACGCGCGGGGAGGAAGGACGTGCCTGTCGGCGCGGCTCCCTAGACTGGTCAACCGTGAGCCCCGCAACCACTTCCTCGTCCACCACCTCCGCGACTGCTGACGCGTCCGGCACCGACCGGCCGACGCTGCTGCTCCTCGATGGTCACTCGCTCGCCTACCGCGCGTTCTTCGCGTTGCCGGCCGAGAACTTCAAGACGCACAGTGGGCAGTCGACGAACGCGGTGTACGGGTTCACGTCGATGCTCATCAACCTGCTGCGCGACGAACAGCCGACGCACGTCGCGGCCGCGTTCGACGTGTCGCGGCAGACGTTCCGCGCCGAGGCGTTCCCCGAGTACAAGGCGAACCGCAGCAAGACCCCGGACGAGTTCAAGGGGCAGGTCGAGATCACCAAGGACGTCCTCGGCGCCATGGGCATCCCGGTGATGGCCATCGAGCGTTACGAGGCCGACGACATCATCGCCACGCTCACTACGCAGGCCACCGCGCTCGGCTATCGCGTGCTCGTCGTGACCGGCGACCGGGACTCGCTGCAGCTGGTCACCGACGACGTCACCGTGCTCTACCCGCGCAAGGGCGTCTCCGACCTCACCCGGTTCACGCCCGCGGCGGTCGAGGAGAAGTATGGACTCACACCGCAGCAGTACCCGGACTACGCGGCGCTGCGCGGCGACCCGAGCGACAACCTCCCAGGCATCCCCGGCGTCGGCGAGAAGACCGCGGCCAAGTGGATCCGCGAGTACGGCTCGCTCGAGAACCTCGTCAACGACGTCGACAAGGTGCGCGGCAAGGTGGGCGACTCGCTGCGCGCGAACCTGAACAGCGTCGTGCTCAATCGGCAGCTGACCGAGATGGTGCGCGACGTCTCGCTGCCGTACACCCCGGACCAGCTGGCGCTGGCGCCGTGGGACCGCGAACGAATCCACGCGCTGTTCGACGACCTCGAGTTCAAGGTGCTGCGGGATCGACTGTTCGCGACGCTCAGCTCCGCCGGGCCGGAGGCCGAGGAGGGCTTCGAGGTGCGCGGCCGCGCGCTGGCACCGGGCGAGGTCGCGGCGTGGATCGCCGAGCACGCGTCGACGGGGAGCGGCACGGACTGTCCGTCGTCGGAGCCGGCACGCCGTACGGTGGCGACGTCACGGCCGTCGCGATCGCGGCCTCCGACGGCGAGGGCGCCTGACATCCCGACCACCACGGTGACGCCCGAGGACGAGGCCGCGCTGGTGGCCTGGCTCGCCGACGCGGAGCAGCCCAAGGCGCTCCACGAGGCCGAAGCGCGCGATGCACGCGCTGTGGGGACGCGGGTGGACCCTCGCCGGGTTGACCAGCGACACCGCGCTCGCCGCGTACCTGGTGCGGCCCGGGCAGCGCAGCTTCAACCTCGACGACCTGTCCCTGCGTTACCTCAAGCGCGAGCTGCGCGTGGAAGAGTCGGGCAGCAACAGCTTTCGCTGCTGGACGACGAAGAGGCCGCGGACGCGGAGGCCGCCGAGGGCGAGATTCTGCGCGCGCGTGCCGTCGTCGACCTCGCCGCCGCGCTCGACACCGAGCTGGCCGACATCGAGGCGACCGGGCTGCTGGCCGACATGGAGCTGCCGCTGCTCCAGGTGCTCGCCGAACTGGAGGCGACCGGTATCGCGGTCGACACCGACCACCTGAACGATCTGCAGTCGACGTTCGCGGCGCGGGTAGCCGAGGCCGCGGACTCCGCGTACGAGGTGATCGGTAAGCAGATCAACCTCGGTTCGCCGAAGCAGTTGCAGGTGGTGTTGTTCGACGAACTCGACATGCCCAAGACCAAGAAGACGAAGACTGGCTACACCACCGACGCAGACGCGTTGCAGTCACTGTTCGAGAAGACTCAACACCCGTTCCTTCGAGCACCTGCTGGCGCACCGCGACGCCACGCGCCTGAAGGTCACGGTCGACGGGCTGCTCAAGACCGTTGCCGAGGACGGTCGGATCCACACCACGTTCAACCAGACGGTCGCCGCCACGGGCCGGCTGTCGTCGACCGAGCCGAACCTGCAGAACATCCCGGTCCGCACCGACGCCGGCCGGCAGATCCGCGACGGCTTCGTCGTCGGGGAAGGCTTCGAGACCTTGCTCACCGCGGACTACAGCCAGATCGAGATGCGCATCATGGCGCACCTCTCGCGCGACGAGGGGCTGATCGAGGCGTTCAACACCGGCGAGGACCTGCACAGCTTCGTGGGCTCGCGGGCGTTCGGCGTGCCGATGGAGGAGGTCACGCCGGAGCTGCGCCGGCGCGTCAAGGCCATGTCGTACGGCCTGGCCTACGGACTGAGCGCGTTCGGGCTCGCCGCGCAGCTCAAGATCTCGACCGAGGAAGCCCGGCAGCAGATGGAGGCGTACTTCGCTCGATTCGGTGGCGTCCGCGACTACCTGCACGAGGTCGTCGAGCAGGCCCGCAAGGTCGGCTACACCGAGACGCTGTTCGGGCGGCGCCGCTACCTGCCCGACCTCAACAGCGACAACCGGCAGCGCCGCGAGGTCGCAGAGCGGGCCGCACTCGACGCGCCCATCCAGGGCACGGCCGCGGACATCATCAAGGTCGCGATGATCGACGTGCAGCGGGCGCTGCAGGAGGCGGGGCTGAAGTCGCGGATGCTGCTGCAGGTGCACGACGAACTCGTGCTCGAGGTCGCAACCGGCGAACGCGACGCGGTGGAGGCGTTGGTGCGGGACAAGATGGCGTCCGCGATCGCGCTGTCGGTGCCGCTCGAGGTGTCGGTCGGCACCGGACGTAGCTGGGACGCCGCCGCGCACTGATCTGTGCGCGGGACGGCGTCCCAGTAGATGCTGCAGTCAGGCGTCGCTCAGTTGCCGGAAGGTGACTGAGCGGCGATCTGCTGGCGGACCTCGTCCATGTCGAGGGCCTTGACCTGCGTGATCAGATCCTCGAGTGCGGCGGGCGGAAGCGCACCGGCCTGGTTGAACACGAGGATGCCGTCACGAAAGGCCATGATGGTCGGGATCGATCGGATCCCGGCGCCAGCGGCGAACTCCTGCTCGGCCTCGGTGTCCATCTTGCCGTGGACGATGTCGGCGTGCTTGTCCGACGAGGCCTCGAAGGTGGGAGCGAAGGAGCGGCACGGGCCGCACCACGACGCCCAGAAGTCGACGAGGACGATGTCGTTGTCCTCGATGGTCTGCTTGAAGTTCTGCTGGGTCAGGGTCTGGGTAGCCACGAAGGGTCCTTTCCGGGGAGTAGGTCGGATGTCTGGTCCGTTGGCCAGTGCAACGCTCCCGCCCGGAGAATTCTTCCGCATGCCCGGATCCGGGAGGACCGGGCCACTCCACGTCACGGCCGGCGGGTGATCCGCCACTCCCGTTTGGCGACCGAATCCCAGCGCCGGACGCCGTCGGACGTGCCGACTACGTCGCGATTGCCGGCGCGGGTGACGACGACGGCAGTGCCCAGGTCGGTCGCCGGGATCCGCCGCGACAGCGTCACGTGCGGTGTCCACTCGCCGGGAACGATGTGCGGCGGGACACCCTCGCAGTCCATCATCAGCTCGTAGACGATGCGCTGCAACGTCAGCAGCTCGGTGGTCGGCACGACCAGTCGGGCGAGGGTGAGACGGCGGCCACCGAACACCACCACCCCGCCCAGGCGCAGCGGTAGCGGCGCCGACGGCAACTCCCGCGCGAGGGCGGCGTCCACGTCGGGCGGTATCCGGCTCGCCACCCCCAGCGTGACGTGCGGTCGATTCGATTCGGCCGTGATGCGGTCCTGGCTGGGCAGGCGCGCGGCGGACAGGCGGCGCCACTCGGCTCGCACGGTCGCGTCGACATCGCTGTCGAGAAGCAACTCCACGGACTGGACCATCGTGAGTAATCGATTGTCGGATGACCAGTCCTGATGCAACGAATCCCCGGATCGGTTTGTTGCAGGGCGACGGCATCGGGCGGAGATCGTGCCCGCGACCCGAGACGTCGTCGACGCGGCGATGGCCGCGGTGGGGCTGCCGGAGGTCGACTGGGTTCCGCTGCCGATCGGGTTCGCCGCGATCCCCACCTACGGCACGCCGACACCGGAGCACACGCTCGTCGAACTCGCCGCGCTCGATTCGTGGATCCTCGGCCCCCACGACAGCGCGTCCTACCCCGAGCCGTTCCAGATGCAGCTGACCCCGGGCGGCGCGATCCGCAAACGGTTCGACCTCTACGCGAACATCCGGCCCGCGCGCGCTCTGCCGGGGGTGCGCGCGGTGTCGCCTCGGATGGATCTGGTGATCGTCCGGGAGAACACCGAGGGCTTCTACGCCGACCGGAATATGTTCGCCGGCAGCGGCGAATTCATGCCCACCCCGGACGTCGCCATGGCCGTCGGCGTCGTCACGCGGCAGGCCTGCGAACGCATCGCCCGCACCGCCTTCGAGCTGGCCCGTCGCCGACGCAAGCGGGTCACGGTGGTGCACAAGGCCAACGTGCTCTCCACTACGACCGGGCTGTTCCGGGACGTATGCCGCGAGGTCGGGCAGCACTATCCGGATGTCGAGATCGACGACGAGCACGTCGACGCGATGGCCGCGTACCTCGTGCGGCGGGGCGAGGAGTACGACGTCGTCGTCACCGAGAACATGTTCGGCGACATCCTGTCCGACCTCGCGGGGAGCTGTCGGGCTCACTCGGAACCGCCGCGTCGATCAACGCGTCCGAGGCCAAGGCGATGGCGCAGGCCGCGCACGGGGCGGCCCCCGACATCTCCGGCCACAACCGCGCCAACCCGACCGCGCTCATCCTGTCGGCGGCCATGCTCCTCGAGTGGCTCGGATCCACCCGGCACGAGGCGGGCCTGGCCACCGCGGCCGCGCGGATTCGCAGCGCTGTCGAGCGCACCGTCGAGGCGGGTGTCGCCACCGCGGACCTCGGTGGTCTGGCATCGACGAGTGAGTTCACCGAATCGGTGATCGCGCGGGTGTTCCGGCGATGAACGCCGCCCGCCGTCGAACGTACGACCGGCGAACGAGTAAGGTTTCCGGGTCCATTGAGCCGAGACAGGAGGAACATGCGATGCGCGGACGAACGTCCGGCGCCACTCGTGGCGTTCGCGCGAGGTTCGTTCGAGCGATCATCGCAGTGTCGACCGCCGTCGTGGCATTCGGCGTCGCGGGGTGTGTGACGAACAACGAGGGCCTGGTGCCTGTGATCTCGGGTGTCGAGGTCAATCGCGTCGCCGCTATCGCCGACCAGCTCCCGCCGCAGGTCGCGCAGTCCGGCGTTTGGTGGTGGGTGTCAACACTCCCTATGCGCCCAACGAGTTCAAGGACGAGGCCGGCAACATTGTCGGCTTCGACGTCGACCTGATGAAGGCAGTCGGCGAGGTTCTGGGGTTGACCATCGACCTCAAGCAGGCCGACTTCGACAAGATCATTCCCGCCGTCCAGGCCGGGACGTTCAACGTGGGGATGTCGTCGTTCACCGACACCCTCGAACGCGAACAGTCGGTGGACTTCGTCACCTACTACAGTGCCGGCGTCCAGTGGGCCCAGCGTCCGGACGGTGCGATCGATCCGAACAACGCGTGTGGGCTGCGCGTCGGTGTGCAGACCACGACCATCGAGGACCTCGATGATGTGCCGAGGAAGAGCGATGCATGCGTCGCCGCCGGAAAGCCCCCTATCGACAAGATCAAGTACGACAGCCAGGACGACGTCGCGAACGCGCTGATCCTCGGCCGGGTCGACGCGCTGTCGGCCGATTCCCCCGTCACCGCATACGCGATCAAGCGCAGCGGTGGCCGGATCGAGCCCGCCGGCCCGCTGTTCGACTCCGCGCCCTACGGGTGGGTCGTCCCGAAGGGGTCACCGCTCGCGCCGGTGCTCCAGCAGGCGATGCAGTACCTCATCGACGGCGGTCAGTACCAGCGGATCGCTGAGGGTTGGGGCGTCGAGGCGGGCGTGATCGACAAGTCGGTCATCAACGGCGCGACGAGTTGAGTGCAGGAGAGAGACCTAAAGTCATGTCAGGCAACGAAAGCCGATCATCCGGGGTCGCGGCGGCGACCGAGCCGGCGCCCATCAGAGCCGTTCCGCTGCGACACCCGGGGCGGTGGATCGCCGCCGTGATCGTGCTGACGCTGTTCGGGTTGTTCGTCTACGGAGCGGCCACGAACGAGGCCTTCCACTGGGACGTGTACGGCCAGTACATCTTCGACAAGCGGATCACCGAGGCTGCGTGGAAGACGATCCAGCTGACCGTGCTCGCGATGACGATCGCCATCGTCCTGGGTGTGATCCTCGCGGTCATGCGTTTGTCGCCGATCCCGTTCTGCGTACGGCCGCATGGGTGTACCTGTGGGTGTTCCGCGGGACCCCGATCTACGTGCAGTTGGTGTTCTGGGGCCTGTTCCCGTCGATCTACAAGACGATCGACCTCGGCATCCCGTTCGTGCACCAGTTCGCGCACATCGACATCCAGACGCTCAATGCCGCCTTCCTGTTCGCGGTGATCGGCCTGGCGCTCAACGAGGCCGCATACATGGCCGAATCGTCAGGGCCGGTGTCAATTCGGTGAGCGAAGGCCAGACCGAAGCGTCGACGGCGCTCGGCATGTCGTGGGCGCAGACCATGCGTCGCACGGTGCTGCCGCAGGCTATGCGCGTGATCATCCCGCCCACGGGCAACGAGTTGATCAGCATGCTCAAGACCACCTCGCTGGTAGCGGCGGTGCCGTACACCGGAGAACTGTACGGTCGAGCTCGGGACATCTCGGGCGCGAACTTCTTTCCGATCCCGCTGCTACTCGTGGCCGCCCACGTGGTACCTCGCGATCACCAGCATCCTGATGATCGGGCAGTACTACCTCGAAGCGGTACTACTCGAAGGGCATCTCGCGGACCCTCACCGCACGTCAGTTGCAGGCCCTCGCCGACGCCCAGGGCCGTCCAGTCGCCGTCGACGCGGACGCCGAGACACTGCCCGAGACTCCCGGGGAGAACGCAAATGACGCCGATGGTGAAGGCGGACCGGGTGTGCAAGAGCTACGGTGCGCTCCAGGTTCTGCGCGGGATCTCCCTGGAGATCGACCGCGGGCAGGTCTTGTGCCTCGTCGGCCCGTCCGGCTCCGGAAAGTCCACGTTTCTGCGCTGCATCAACCACCTCGAGCGCGTCGACGCCGGGCGGCTGTACGTCGACGGGGAGCTTGTCGGCTACGCCGAACGCGGCGACAAGCTCTACGAACTCAGCCCCCGTGCGGCCGCCCGCCAGCGTCGCGACATCGGGATGGTGTTCCAGCACTTCAACCTGTTTCCGCACCGCACCGCGCTCGAGAACATCGTCGAGGCCCCCGTGCTGGTCAAGAAGGTGGCCCGCGCGAAGGCCGCCGACCGGGCTCGTGAGCTGCTCGATCGCGTCGGGCTGGCCGACAAGGCCGACGCGTACCCGGCCCAACTGTCGGGTGGGCAGCAGCAGCGGGTCGCCATTGCGCGTGCGCTCGCGATGGAGCCCAAGCTCATGCTCTTCGACGAGCCCACGTCCGCCCTCGATCCCGAGCTGGTCGGTGAAGTCCTCGGTGTGATGAAGCAGCTCGCGAAGGACGGCATGACGATGGTCGTCGTCACTCACGAGATGGGCTTCGCCCGCGAGGTGGCCGACCAGTTGGTCTTCATGGACGGCGGTGTCGTCGTGGAGGCCGGTGAACCGCGCCAACTGCTCGCAAACCCGCAGCAAGACCGGACGAAAGCGTTCCTGTCGAACCTGCTCTGAGGCGCCGGGCGGGGGCTCAGGCGGGCTTGCGGGTGACGAAGATCGCCGTGCCGGGGAAGAGCTGGCCACGCAGGGGCTCCACTGACCCCACTCCCGGTCGAGCCACTCGGGCCACTCAGGCTCGACGATGTCGCGCACCTCGAGCCTCGCCGCGACGGCCTCGCGGACGCGGTCACCGATCGTCCGGTGGTGCTCCACGTACGTCGGGATGCCCTCGGCGTCGACCTCGACGTACGGTGTCCGGTCGAAGTAGGGGAGCGTCGCGGTCAGTCCGCCCGGACCCGGGTCGTCCGGGAAGATCCACCGGATCGGGTGGTTGACGGCGAACACCCACAAACCGCCCGGTCGCAACACTGGTGCCACCTCCCGCATCACCAGCGCGGAATCCGCGACGAACGGAACCGCACCGAAAGCCGAACATGCGAGGTCGAAGCTCTCGCTCGCGAACGGCAGCGCTTCCGCGCCGGCCTGGACGAGGGGGACCCTCGGTCCGCTCTGCTCCATCGCTTCGAGCCCACGCGCGAGCATGCCCATGGAGATGTCGAGCCCGACGACGTCGGCGCCCTGGCCGGCGAGCCAGCGTGCACACGGGGCCGAGCCGCAGCCGACCTCGAGGATCCGCTTGCCGGCGATGTCGCCGAGAAGCTGGACGTCGCCCTCGTGGAGGCCCTCGGGGCACCAGACGAACTCGCCGTCGGTCGAATCGACGCCGAGGAACTCGCCGTGCGTGCGGTGATAGTCGTCGGCATCGGCGTCCCACCACGCGCGGCTGGCGCGCTCGCTCGCCTCCGTTCCGATTCGAGTGCGGGTCACCCCGCTGGTCCCGAGGATGGAAATGGCGGCGGCGTGGCGATCGTCGGACATGCTGTCAGCGTAGAGTCCGCCGGCGCGAGCGGAACCGCGAGACCCCGAGATTCCTCGGTGGCCGAACCACCAGGTGAACGGACCGCCTGTCGGCAGGGTTTGCCCAGCTAGCCGAAGGTCGCGTACCCTGTTGCTCGCGAGTGTCTTCGGTGCAGTTCCTCGCCGGTCGGAGTTTTCGATCGACAGGGTTGCGCTGGAGCCTCGTGGTGGTCTGGAAGACCGGGCGATTCCGGCGTCGAGTCGGAATCTAACGCATTCCGGTCCGCCTGTCTGACAGAACGCCATCAACCGACTAACAACCCGTCCGGAGCAACTCAACACATGCCCTCCAACACCGTGACCTCGCCGCAGGTAGCCGTCAACGACATCGGCTCCGCCGAGGACTTCCTCGCCGCCATCGACGCCACGATCAAGTACTTCAACGATGGCGACATCGTCGAAGGCACGATCGTCAAGGTCGATCGTGACGAGGTCCTTCTCGACATCGGTTACAAGACCGAAGGCGTCATCCCTTCCCGTGAGCTCTCCATCAAGCACGACGTCGACCCCAACGAGGTCGTCTCCGTGGGCGATGAGGTCGAAGCCCTGGTCCTCGCCAAGGAGGACAAGGAAGGCCGTCTGATCCTGTCGAAGAAGCGCGCTCAGTACGAGCGTGCCTGGGGCACCGTCGAGGAGCTCAAGGAGAAGGACGAGGCCGTCAAGGGCACCGTCATCGAGGTCGTCAAGGGTGGCCTCATCCTCGACATCGGCCTGCGTGGCTTCCTCCCCGCTTCGCTCGTCGAGATGCGTCGCGTCCGCGACCTCCAGCCGTACGTCGGCAAGGAGATCGAGGCCAAGATCATCGAGCTCGACAAGAACCGCAACAACGTGGTCCTGTCGCGTCGCGCATGGCTCGAGCAGACCCAGTCCGAGGTCCGCAGCGAGCTTCCTGCACCAGCTGCAGAAGGGCCAGGTCCGCAAGGGCGTCGTGTCCTCGATCGTCAACTTCGGTGCGTTCGTCGATCTCGGCGGCGTCGACGGTCTGGTTCACGTCTCCGAGCTGTCCTGGAAGCACATCGACCACCCGTCCGAGGTTGTCGAGGTCGGCAACGAGGTCACCGTCGAGGTTCTCGACGTCGACCTGGACCGCGAGCGCGTCTCCCTGTCGCTGAAGGCGACGCAGGAGGACCCGTGGCGTCAGTTCGCCCGCACCCACGCGATCGGCCAGATCGTGCCGGGCAAGGTCACCAAGCTGGTTCCGTTCGGCGCGTTCGTCCGCGTCGAGGAGGGCATCGAGGGCCTGGTGCACATCTCCGAGCTGGCCGAGCGCCACGTGGAGGTTCCGGACCAGGTTGTGGGCGTCGGCGACGATGCGCTCGTCAAGGTCATCGACATCGACCTGGAGCGTCGCCGCATCTCGCTGTCGCTGAAGCAGGCGAACGAGGACTACAACGCCGAGTTCGATCCGTCCAAGTACGGCATGGCCGACTCGTACGACGAGCAGGGCAACTACATCTTCCCCGAGGGCTTCGATCCCGAGACCAACGAATGGCTCGAGGGCTTCGACAAGCAGCGTGAGGAGTGGGAGTCCCGCTACGCCGAGGCTGAGCGTCGCCACAAGATGCACACCGCTCAGATGGAGAAGATGGCTGCCGACGAGGCTGCTGAGGCTGCGGCCGGCGCTTCGGGCACCAACTACTCCTCGGAGTCGGGCTCGGACGAGGGCGCTGCTGCGTCCTCCGAGTCCGCCGGTGGCTCGCTGGCGAGCGATGCACAGCTCGCCGCACTGCGCGAGAAGCTGTCGGGCAACGCCTGATAGCGATGGCCTGAGCATTCAGGTCTGATCTACCGGAAGACCCCGGCCCTGGATCACAGGGCCGGGGTCTTTCCGTATTTGCCTTCCCTTTCGGAGGGCGGGACGAAGACGGTCGCCGATCCCTGTCGGGATCGGGCCAGCTGTGTCGTCGTGTGCGGGCTAGTTCGCCGCGGCGGGCACCCATCTGGTGGGCATGGTTGCCGTTCGCTTCCGGATCGCCGTGAAGCTGTGGCGGGCAGGGGTCAGCACGCTGGTGAACCAATTGCGTCGGTGCTCCGCGAGCGCGATCGCAACCTCCGGTATGAGGATCGCGTGAATGCCGTTCTCCATGCCGAGACGGTGCCGACCGGGACGGGTGGGATTGCTGCGCATTGAGCGACTCCTACTCGCATGTCGAATCGGCTGGTCAGGACGGTCGAGGCAAGGGTATCGGACCAGGTAGTGGAACGGCGACATTTTGGTCCGTAGATGATCTTCGGCGTGTTTGGTGCGACACTGGTCGGCGTGTTGAGAGTGGGCCTCACCGGAGGCATCGGAGCCGGCAAGTCGACCGTGTCGAACGTCCTCGCGGAGTTGGGGGCGGTCATCGTGGACGCGGACCTCATCGCACGAGAGGTCGTCGAGCCGGGAACCCCCGGTCTCGCGGCGCTAGTGGAGGCGTTTGGCGACGGCATCCTGCATCCCGACGGCTCGCTGAACCGGCCGGCGTTGGCCGAGACGGCCTTCGGTAGCGACGAGTCGCGGCTGTTGCTGAACTCGATCCTGCATCCCCGCATCGGTCAGCGCACCGCGGAACTCGTCGACGGCGCACCCGCCGACGGGATCGTCGTGCAGGACATCCCGCTGCTTGTCGAGGGGCGGATGGGGCCGGTGTTCAACCTCGTGGTCGTCGTCTACGTCGACGAGGACGAGCGCGTGCGCCGGCTCGTCGAGCTGCGCGGTATGCCGGAGGCGGACGCGCGCGCCCGCATCGCGGCCCAGGCAACCGATGACCAACGGCGCGCGGCCGCGGACGTGTGGCTCGACAACAGCGGCGCCCGGACCTGATCGCCGCGCAGGTTCGCGCGCTGTACACCGACCGCCTGCTGCCGTTCGAGCAGAACCTTCGCAGTGGCACGGTGGTGTCGGTGCCGCCCATCGTGCGGCCGGCCGACCCGGAGTGGGCGGCCCAGGGCGAGCGTCTAGTCGAGCGGCTGCGTCTTGTGTGCGGCGAGCGAGCGGTGCGTGTCGACCACGTCGGCTCCACGTCGGTCCCGGCTCTCGACGCCCGCGACCTGATCGACGTGCAGATCACGGTCCCCGACCTCGCGACGGCCGATGCCCTGGCCGAGCCGCTGGCGGCGGCCGGCTTCCCGCCGGTCGCCGACCAGACCCGCGACGAGCCGAAGCCGGCGTACGGTGTCGGCGGCGAGGCGGATCCGGCGTTGTGGGACAAGCGCACTCACGGCGGTGCCGATCCGGGCAGGCCCGTGCAGATCAGCCTGCGCGTCGATGGCTGGCCCGGTCAGCGGTTCGCGCTACTGCTCCGGGACTGGCTGCGCGCCGACGCGGCGGCCCGGGCCGAGTTCCTCGAGATCAAGGAGGTTGCCGTCGCGAAGTCGGCGGCCGCCACGCACGAGGGGGACGCCGCCGCCACCTACGCGGCAGCGCTCGCCCCGTGGTTCGATCTCGGCTACCAGCGGGCCTGGCAGTGGGCCGAACGAAGCGGCTGGTCGGCACAGAGCTGACCGATCGGCGTCAGCGCCACGTGACGGGCATTCCCTTCGACGCCAGCCATGCGTCCATGTCGTGGCCGTGGGCGGCGATCCCGTCCACGGCCGCCACCGCCCGCTGGATCGCGCGGTCGGCGGTGTGCGGCGAGATGTAGCCGTGCGCCGTGGCCGAGATCAGCTCGTCGACGTCGAGGAGTTCGGTCTCGCGTCCGGTCCGGACCACCAGATCGAGATAGTGGTCCTCCGACTTCCAGACGTCCGCGCCCCGCGTGAAATCGCCGATGTCGATGTAATGGTTCTGGTCACGCTGGTGGAACGGGTGGTAGTGGAAGATCGACGCGCGGATGCCGAGATCCGGGATCAGCCACGACTCGAGGTAGTGGAACGAGGGGTGGTCGGCCGAGCGGGCCATGTACAGCCCCCACGACTCCAGCCGGTAGTGGTCGACCGGACGCACGAAGCCCTTGGGATCGGTGTTGGTGCGCTCGGTGATGTTGAAGTACTCGACCTTCGGTCGGTGCGCCGGAACCAGGTCGATCGTCGGCACGTAGACCGAAGCGGGGGGTGCGGTCGGCGTGGCTGCGGCGGTGGCTGGTTCGACGTTCTCCATACAGCAAGAAAGTACCGGCAAACGTGGCGCCGGGCACCGGTGACCGCGCGAGCGGAACGCAGCGTTATCAGAACTTGTCGGAAGGGGCGCATACCCTCGTCTCATGGCGTTCGCATCCGAGCACCCCGTAGTGGCGCATTCCGAGTTCCGGCCGGTCAGCGAGATCGAGCGGTCCGACAGCAGCTTCCAGGTCGTCAGCGAATACGAGCCGGCCGGTGACCAGCCGGAGGCCATCGACGAGCTCGAGCGGCGGCTGAAGGCGGGGAGAAGGACGTCGTCCTGCTCGGCGCGACCGGTACCGGCAAGTCGGCCACGACGGCGTGGCTCATCGAACGTGTGCAGCGTCCGACGCTCGTGATGGCGCCGAACAAGACCCTGGCCGCGCAGCTCGCGAACGAACTGCGGGAGATGCTGCCGAACAACGCCGTCGAGTACTTCGTCTCGTACTACGACTACTACCAGCCCGAGGCGTACATCGCGCAGACGGACACCTACATCGAGAAGGACTCGTCGATCAACGACGACGTCGAGCGGTTGCGGCACTCGGCCACGTCGAGTCTGCTGTCCCGGCGCGACGTCGTGGTGGTCGCGTCGGTGTCGTGCATCTACGGCCTCGGCACGCCGCAGTCGTACCTCGACCGTTCCATCGAGCTCGAGGTCGGGTCGAGGTCGATCGGGACGCGCTGCTGCGGCTTCTCGTCGACGTGCAGTACAACCGCAACGACATGGCGTTCACTCGCGGCTCGTTCCGGGTGCGCGGAGACGCGGTCGAGATCATCCCGTCGTACGAGGAACTGGCGGTGCGGATCGAGTTCTTCGGCGACGAGGTCGAGGCGCTCTACTACCTGCACCCGCTCACTGGTGATGTGGTGCGACAGGTCGACACGGTCCGCATCTTCCGGCCACGCACTACGTCGCGGGCCCGGAGCGGATGGAACGCGCCGTGCAGGACATCGAGGCCGAAACTCGAGGAGCGGCTCGCGGACCTGGAGAACCGTGGCAAGTTGCTCGAGGCGCAGCGACTGCGCATGCGCACCCAGTACGACTTGGAGATGATCAAGCAGGTCGGCTTTTGCTCGGGTATCGAGAACTACTCGCGGCACATCGACGGACGCCCGGCGGGCTCGGCGCCGGCGACGCTCATCGACTACTTCCCGGAGGACTTCCTCCTGGTGATCGACGAGTCCCATGTGACGGTCCCGCAGATCGGCGCCATGTACGAGGGCGACATGTCCCGCAAGCGCAACCTCGTCGAGTTCGGGTTCCGCCTGCCCTCGGCGACCGACAACCGCCCGCTCACGTGGGAGGAGTTCGCGGGCCGGATCGGTCAGACGATCTACCTGTCCGCGACGCCGGGGCCGTACGAGCTGGGGCAGGCGGGCGGCGAGTTCGTCGAGCAGGTGATCCGTCCCACCGGGCTGGTCGACCCCGAGGTCGTCGTCAAGCCGACCAAGGGCCAGATCGACGACCTTGTCCACGAGATCCGCCAGCGGACGGAACGGGACGAGCGTGTCCTGGTCACGACGCTCACCAAGAAGATGTCCGAGGACCTGACGGACTACCTCCTCGAGCTCGGCATCCGGTGCGGTACCTGCACTCGGACATCGACACGCTCCGGCGGGTGGAGCTGCTGCGACAGCTCCGGTTGGGCGAGTACGACGTCCTGGTCGGCATCAACCTGCTGCGTGAGGGCCTCGACCTGCCGGAGGTGTCGCTGGTCGCAATCCTCGACGCCGACAAGGAAGGGTTCCTGCGCAGCACCACGAGCCTCATCCAGACCATCGGCCGCGCGGCCCGCAACGTCTCCGGCCAGGTCCACATGTACGCGGACAAGATCACCGACTCGATGCAGCGCGCGATCGAGGAGACCGAGCGTCGCCGCGAGAAGCAGATCGCCTACAACCTCGAGAGGGCGTCGACCCGCAGCCCCTGCGGAAGAAGATCGCCGACATCCTCGACCAGGTGTACGAGGAGGCGGACGACACCGAGGTCGAGGTCGGTGGATCCGGTCGCAACGCCAGCCGCGGTCGCCGCGCCCAGGGCGAGGCGGGACGTGCCATCAGCGCCGGCGTGTACGAGGGCCGCGACGTGAAGTCGATGCCGCGCGCCGAGCTGGCCGACCTCGTCAAGGAACTCACCGACCAGATGATGAATGCGGCGCGGGATCTGCAGTTCGAGCTCGCCGGGCGACTGCGCGACGCAGATCGCGGACCTGAAGAGGAGTTGCGCGGGATGGACGCCGCGGGACTGAAGTAGCGGCCCGCTAACGCTTCGGTCATGGACGCTCATCTCGCCGGCCGCACAGCCCGCTCTCTGGAACTGCTCCACTCGCTCTCCTACTTCGCGCCCGAGGTGGAGGCCGAGCTGGTCGGGGTCGGCTGGAGCCGGGCAGGATGACCTACTTCGCTGGGCGTGCGGCGCCGATGGGTGCTGTCGGTGCGGGCGTCGTGACCGCGACCTTCTACAACTTCGATCCCGCACTGATCGCCGATGCGATCCCACGTGCGTGGACGCTCGCCGACCCCGACCAGATCATCGCGGCGCGGTATCGCGGTGTCGACGCCGCGTATCGCGCGCTGTTCGGCGACGCCGTTGCCTCAGCCGACATGGCGGAGGCCGCCCAATTGGCTGCGATTGCCGCGCAGGGGATCCCCGGCGTCGACGGTCGACCGCTGTATGCGGGGTACGCCACCCTCGACTGGCCGGAGGAACCTCACCTCGTGCTGTGGCATGCGCTGACCCTGCTGCGGGAGTACCGCGGCGACGGGCACGTCGCCGCGCTGCAGACCGCCGGGCTCAGCGGCCTCGAGGCGTTGATCACCCACACCGCCGCCGGGATCGGATTCCAGAAGAAGTTCGCGCAGACCCGGCGAGGATGGTCGCAGGCCGCATGGGAAGCGGCCGTCGGCCGCCTCCGCGACCGCGAACTCCTCGACGGACGCGGTGAACTCACCGAGGACGGACGCGAACTGCGGGACGTGGTCGAGGATCTCACCGACGAACTGGCCGCAGCGCCGTGGACCGAACTGGGGAGGACGGGTCCGCGCGACTCGCTGAACTCACCGCGCCGTGGCGGAAGTCGGTCCGCGAGTCGGGACTGTTCCCGGCAGCGCTGTTCGGCCCGCGGTACGGCGAATCGCGCTGACGAATCGGCTCCACCCCGTCGCCGTGGTGAAATGGTGCGGCAGGGGTGGAGCCATCCACCGCGACACTGGGGTGGAGCAATCCACCGGGGGATGAAGCATGTTGTGCCGCAATTCCACCAGCTGTGCGCCGATGACGCTAATGTCAGCGCAGCAGATGGGATCTCGGGCGACAAGGGCACCACGGCCACCGTCCTCGATCAACGCACACATGGAGGAATGAATGAGCGCCTACCGGACCGTCGTCGTCGGAACCGATGGATCGGACTCGTCGTATCGCGCGGTGGACAAGGCCGCCGCACTGGCCGGCGACGCCGAGGCCAAGCTCGTGATCGCGTGCGCGTACTACCCGGCCGATCCCAAGGACACCGAAGTGGCGCAGGACACCCTCGGTGAGGACGCGTACCAGGTCACCGGATCGGCGCCCACGTTCGAGATCCTGCGGACGGCGCGCGAGCGGGCCACCGCGGCCGGTGCCAAAAACATCGTCGAGCGCGCGATCGTCGGTGCCCCCGTCGACTCGCTGCTCGCCCTCGTCGACGAGGTCGAGGCCGACCTGCTGGTAGTCGGCAATCGCGGGCTCAGCACGCTGACGGGGCGCTTCTCGGATCGGTGCCGTCGGACGCGGCGCGCAAGTCCACGTCCGACGTGCTGATCGTGCACACCGTCCGCTGAGCTCGACGGTCAGCAGAAGTCCGTGCGGGCTCGATCCAGCAGCAGCTGTGTGGCCGCGTCGGGGGTGAGGGTGCCGCTCGACAGGCTCGCGCCGTACGCACCGACGGACCGCAGGTTGTCGAGGATCGTCGAGTCGGGTGTGCCGGCGGCCGATTGCCGGCACGCCCCCTCGGCCAGCGCGAACAGCGTCGCGTGCGGAACCACTTCGGGAAACCCGTCCGCCGCGAGGGCGTCCGCGTAGCGTGTGACGCGGGCGTCGGTGACTGTTGCCGCGGACACCGTTTCGGTCGCGAGCGGTGCGGCGGCATCCGACGCGTCGTCGGAAGCGGTCGCCGACGTGCAACCGGCCACCGCGATCGACGCGACCACGCCGACGACACCCATCGTCGCCGAGCGCAGCGCTGGGCGGGAAGCGGTCGTTCTCGTAGGCATGGTCTTCTCGTCCCGTCTCGGTGGCTAGTGGTGTGGTGTGAGGCCAGAGCGGCCCGCGGACCCCTGGCACGGTACCGCTTCGGCCGGAGCCACGAGTGTCGGTTCGCCGATCAGCGTCCCGACGGCACCACCGACGCATCGAGCGATCGGAGTGCGGTCGGCAGGGGCGGGCATGGACAATCCCGAGACGCTGGGTGGCACGAGTCAGCGCGACGTACAGGTCGTTGATCCCGCGCGGCGAGTCGTCCAGCATGTCCTGCGGTTCGACGATGATCACCGAGTCGAACTTCGAGCCCCTTGGCGTCCTTGACGGTCAGCACGCTCACCGACTCCGAACGTAGGTCGGCCAGGTGCTCGACGTGGTCGTGTCCCGCGAGGACGGCGGTCAGACCGGGCCCGGTCTCGTCCGCGACTCGGCGCCGCACCTCGTCGAGGATCTCCGACGCGTCCACGTGCTGTGCCCACGGCGCGAAGCCCGACTCCCGAACTGACCGGGGACAGTCTGATCCGGGTCGATCTCCTCGAGCACCGGTGCGCGAACGCCATGATCTCGGCCGGTGTCCGGTAGTTCACGGTCAGCTCGGTCAGCTTCCACCGCTGCGCCACGTACGGCCCCAGCACGTCCTGCCACGACGAGCTGCCTGCCGGATCGCCGGTCTGGGCCGTGTCGCCGACCAGCGTCATCCACCGATTCGGGATGCGCCGCATGAGCATTCGCCACGCCATCTCCGACAGCTCCTGCGCCTCGTCGACGATGACGTGCCCGTAGGTCCATGTGCGGTCGGCCGCCGCGCGCTCGGCCGTCGTGCCGCGACGGCCCATCTCGTGGCGCTCCGCCAGCTGGCTGGCGTCGATCAGGTCGTACGCCATGAGGATCTCCGGGTCGAGGTCGTCCTCGAGATCCTGCGGCGCCGAACCGGTGAGGATGTCGAGCGCGCCCTGGGCGTCGGCAATCTGCGATCGCCAGCGGCGCTGCGCGCGTTCGCGTTCCGCGGCGTCGTCGACGCCGAGCAACTCGGCCAGCTCGTCGAGCAGCGGTGCGTCGGCGGCACTGAAGCCGACCCCTGACGTACGCAACAGTGTCGCGCGCTCCTCGTCGTCGAGGTCGGGGGCCGCCGACGCGAGCCGTTCGGGGAGCGCAGCAGGTCGGTCAGCACCTGCTGCGGCGTCAGGTCCGGCCACAACGAGTCGAGGGCCGCCGTGATCGACGAGTCCTCACGCATCTCGTCGCGCATGTCGGCGATGTCGTCGCGGCTGAGCAGGTTGCCGCCGTCGACGATGTTCGCGCCTAGGGTCGCCGCCAGCTGATCGGCGAGGGCCTCGATGGCCGCGGACACGAAGATCGGACGTGCCAGGTTGTGCGGCCGCCTCGACGACCGTGCCCGGCCGCGAGCCCGGGTGACGACCTTGCGGTCGAGGGTGATCGGGTAGGTGTCGAATCGCAGTTCGATCGGCTGCTTCGGCACCTCCTGCCGGTCGCGAACCGCCTTCTTGAGGACGTCGATCATCGCGAGCGACCCCTTCACCTCGCCCGCCGCGAGCGAATCCTCACGCGTCGCCCGGACCCCGGGTAGAGGTCGCCGATGGTCGACAACAGCACGCCGGTCTCGCCGAGTGACGGCAGGACCTGGCTGATGTAGTCGAGGAACGTCTCATCGGGGCCGACGATGAGGACGCCGGACTTCTCCAGCTGCTGGCGGTACGTGTAGAGCAGGTAGGCCGCGCGGCGCAACGCGACCGCGGTCTTGCCGGTGCCCGGCCCACCCTGGACGACGAGCACGCTCTTGTGGTTCGAGCGGATGATCGTGTCCTGCTCGCCTTGGATCGTCTCGACGATGTCGTGCATCTGCCCGGTGCGGGCAGCGTTGAGAGCCGCGAGCAGTGCGCTTTCGCCGGCCACGCCGCCGGCGCCGGTGCCGCCCCCGCTCTCCTCGGCCGCAGTCAGGTCCAGGTACTCGTCGTTGACGGCGGTCACCGTGCGGCTGCGCGTGCGAATGTGCCGGCGCCGGGTCACGCCGTCGGGCGCGGCCGGGGTCGCCAGGTAGAACGGTCGGGCGAGTGGCGCACGCCAGTCGAGGAGCAGGGTCTCGTAGTCGTTCGCCTCGTCGAGGATGCCGATGCGCCCGATGTAGCGCGGCTCGCCGCCACTGTCGCCGTCGCCGCCGTCGTCGTCGACATCGATCCGGCCGAAGCACAGGCCGTTCTCGGCGGCGTCGTACCGCGCGAGGTCCTCGGTGTACATCTGCGTGAACGACTCGCGTTCGCTGCGTGCCTGCGGTGTCCCGCCGGTCTGGAGGAGGACCTGGCTCAGACGGTTCTCCGCGTAGGCGCGTAGTTCGTCGAGGCGCTCGTACAGCGTCGACACATAACCCTGCTCGTGGTCGAGATCGGGGTGCACACGGGCCTCGTCGGGCAAGAGGTCTCCTAGGTTGGAACGGCAGAAAAGCGCCCAAGCAGTCTAGTGCGAAGCTCGGATCGGCGCAGAGCTCCTGGTCACGGACCGGGTCGGGCAGGTGGCGTCCGTTTGTCGGGGTCGCGATCCGGGTAACAGCGTGTTCATGACCGAAACGCAGACCAGGACGGTCGCCGATCTGATGGAGCGTGCAGGACACACATTCGCGGAGGACGCCGGGATCACCCTGAAGGACGAACCGAAACCATTGTTCCAGCTCCTGGTCCTGACGCTGCTGCTGTCGGCGCGAATCTCGGCCGACATCGCGACCCACGCCGCGCGTGAGTTGTTCCGATCCGGATGGCGGACCCCGCAGGCATTGGCGTCCGCACCCCGACAGGGCGTGATCGCGGCGCTGAAGCGCGGTCACTACTCCCGCTACGACGAGACGAGGGCGACGGAACTACGGGAAGCGGCCGAGCGGGTCGAACGCGAGTACCACGGGGACGTGCGACGGCTCGCGGAGGCGTGTGACGGTGATCCCGGCGCGGCGGCCGCGGCGCTCGAGCAGTTCGACGGAATCGGGCCGGTCGGCGCAGACATCTTCCTGCGCGAGGTGCAGGACCTGTGGCCGTGGCTCAAACCCCACATGGACGCACGGGTTCTCCGCGGGGCGGACGAGCTTCACCTACCGCACGAGGGCGACCGGCTCGCCGACATGGCGCCGGGCGGCCGGGTGGCACCGATGGCGGCCGCGCTCGTCCGGGTGACCCTGGACAAGGACCTGCGCGCGGACGTGCTGGCCGCCCGAGGAAGCTGACGGCGCGCCGTCGCGTTGCCCGTCAGCCTTGAAGTTCGACGGCTTTCGCGCGCGCCGTCTCCAAGGCGCGCTCGGCCCGCTTACGTGCCCGTCGGCTCAGCTCCTCGCTCTGCTCGCCCGCGGTTGCCGCCCATTCGCTACCGCGTTCACGCGCGAGCTGTGCGAACTCTGCGCCGCGCTCACGGGCGAGTTCGGCGAGGACGGGCCCCGCTCGCGTGCCACCTCACCGAACTCGACGCCGCGTTCCCTGGCGAGGTTCGCGAGTTCGATACCGCGATGCCGCGCAACGTCGAAAAGTTCGGTGCCACGTTCACCAGCCTGCTCCGCCGCCGAACGAGCGCGTTCGGAGACGAGCTTGACCCGCTCGGTGTCGCGGGATCCGTTGCTCGACAACGCGTCGGCGATCGATGCCTGTGCCTTCTTCGCGGCCCGGCGGCCCCGCCAGCCGAGGGATGGCTTGCCTTCGGTATCGACTGCGGCGATGAGCAGGCCACCCAGAATCGTCATGTTCTTGAAGAACTGCATGCGTTGCACCGCCCGCATCTGTGGGTCGTCGACGTTCCAGAAGTCGTGGCCGGCGAGCGTGGTCGGAACGACGGTTCCGGCGAGTACCAGGGACGACGCCCGGGTGCCTTGCCGAGCGCGAGAAGCACCCGCACCGACCTGAATCGCGCCGTTGATCTTCACCAGGCTCTCGGGGTCCGACGGAAACTTGTCGGTGACGGCGCCGGGCAGCGTCGCGGCCGTCTTCTGGAGGAAAGGCCCGGCGGCCTGCGCCCGGGCGCCCGGACTGCGGATCGAATCGATGCCACCCGCGATGAACACGGTGGAGAGCAACGGGCGGGCGATGCGGCGAACGAGCATGGGCGGCCTCCCAACCTAGGTTCCCTCCACCGTATCGATGCGGGCGGGATCCGGCAGGAAACGAGCGGAATGGGGAGCGACGGAACGTGTGACCAGTGCGAGCTCGCACGACGCCTAGCCCAGGCTCACCGTGGAACCCGGATACAGTTGGGCTACCTGCCCGCGACATTCGATCTCGATCGACGGCTGGTTGCCCGGCGCGGCGCTCAGCTCGATCCGGCGACCGTCGATCCTCAGCCGGAGACGGTGTCCCGGTAGAAGATCGGAAACTCGAGCGTGCCCAGTGTCGCCGGCCAGTTCGGGGAGAACACGAGTCGGTCGCCGCGGACCTCGAGGCCGGAGAAGCAGCGCTGCACGAGGTCCACACTGCCTGCCATCGCCGCCAAGTGGATGCCCTCCGAGGTGGTGCCGCCCTGGATATCGGCGACATCGGACGCAAGCACACGGTCGAAGAACTCCATCGCCTGGTCACGACTGCCGCGGGCCAGTACCCAGGAATGGACGACGCTACTCAGCGTCGAGCCGTGTGAGGTTCGTGCAATGTAGTAGTCGATGGTCCGTGGAATGGCGTCCGCAGCAAAGCTGTAGCCCAGCCGCTGCAACAGTTCTCGGAGTTCGTCGGCGGACAGCAGGTAGAACGGCGTCAGCACGTCCGCCTGCTTCGAGGCCTGGTAGCGGTTCACGTCATCGTCCTCGGCCTCGAGAATCCGGTCCAAGCGTTGAATATTGGCGTAGCGCAGGCCGTAGTCCTCCCAATCCAGTTCCGCCAGCTCTCCGTAGCCCTCGAACTGACTGATCACCCCGTCGTGGAATCGGACGAACATTCGGCGGCTGAGCGTCCTCCCACCTGGTGATCTCCTGGGTCGGGAGTCCCAGTGCCTGGGTGAGGTCCGAGCGAATCTGGCGTGGGATGACCGAGAGTGCTTCGATGGCCCGCAACAACACCCACACGGTCATCACGTTGGTGTACGCGTTGTTGTCGATCCCGTCGTACGGAGCGCCTGGGTATCCCGCGTGGAACTCGTCCGGGCCGATCACACCGCGAATGACGTAGCGGCCGCGGTCTCCGTCGAACTCGGCGAGGCCCGCGTAGAAGCGGGCGATCTCGATCAGCATCTCGGCGCCGAATTCGATGAGAAATTCCAGGTCTCCGGTGACTTGGTAGTACTGCCAGACGTTGTAGGCGACAGCGATGCCGGTGTGCAGCTGCCGGTGGCTCGGGTCCGGGTTCCAGCGTCCGGATACCGGATTGAGATGCAGCTGTTGGCTTTCCTCCCGGCCGTCGCTACCCGACTGCCACGGGAACATCGCTCCGGTCCGTCCGGTCTCGCGCGCCGCGCGACGCGCCTCCCGAAGTCGCCGGTAGCGGTAGCGCAGGAGAGACTTGGTCAGGCTGGGGAGCCGCAGGTTCAGCACCGGAAACACGAACAGTTCGTCCCAGAAGATGTGCCCTCTGTATGCCTCCCCGTGCAGCCCGCGGCCGGTACCCGGCGTCGAGGTCGGCGGTGTTGGGCGACACCGTCTGCAACAGTTGCAGTCAGATGGAATCGGACGATCCGCAGGGCGTGACCGTGGCCCTCGAAGTTCGATTCCGAGGCTGTCCCAGAGCCGGGCCCAAGCGAGGACATGGCCGTCGAGCACCTCCTCGAACCCGCCCACGCGAGCAAGCCATCGTGCGGCTTCGTCCGCCGGCTCCGACACCGCGCAATCGCGACCGGTGAAGACTGTGACCATCTTCTCCGCGGTGACGGACTGGCCGGCCGTGAGATCGACGGTGATGTCGTGCCCGATCCGACGGTCGCCCTCGACCAGGCGATATGCAGTCGGCGGCTGTTCGTGATCGCGCCACAGGGTGGTACGGGCGGCCATTGCGACGGGAATGCGGGAGCTCGTGGTTTGGACCGCGATCAGCACGGAGTCCGTGGAAAGCTCAGTAGCCTGCACCGACTCCAGGTGCTTGCTCGCCAGTTCGCGGTAGCGCCCGACGAGGGTGTTCTCGACGGCACCGTCGAGTTCCGCTCGGAGTTCGAGACGACCCGACCAGTCCTCGGCCGAGATCGTCGTCTCCAGCGCACAGACGTGGGGGAGGTGCATTGCGACGAAACGCCGCTGCAGGACCGAGGTGGTGTGACCGGTCTCGTCACGGAACCGCAGCCGTCGGACGAGGACGGCTCGACGCAAGTCGAGGTACTGACGGTACTCGAGCAGTTCGGCGCGGTCGACATCGAACCACGGTCCGGCATCGACTCGGAACGTCAACGGCAGCCAATTGGGCAGATTCACGATACTTTCGTTGTCGATGACGCGGCCTGCCTTCTCCTCCCGGAGCCGATTGAAGATGCCAGCCGCGTAGGTGCCCGGATAGTGCACGGCTCCGGCGCGGGATTCCGGCGCGCACCCGCGCGTGGCAAACGCACCGTTCCCGACAGTGCACAGCGCCTCGCGCAACGTCTCGGAGGACGGGTCGTAGCCGTCGAAGAACACCGTCCAGGGGTCTTCCCGGGGCGGTTCCGTATGTGGATCGCTACCGACCAGATCGGCAATTCGCTGTAGAAGTTCGCAAACCTGCACGGGACCGTCGACCGCGAACTGCGCCGCCGACCGCCGATCCCCGCCCTCCCCGTGCCGCACCACGACCCCGAACCCGGTGTCCTCGATCGCATCGAACGCATCCTCGTCCGTCAGGTCGTCGCCGACGTAGATCGGCAGCAGATCCTCGGATCCCTCGATGTGGTCGAGCACCCACGACAGCGCCCGTCCCTTGTCCCAATCGACGTCGGGACGCAATTCGGTGACCTTGCGACCGCTGGTGGCGCGGAGCCGTGGTTCTTCCGCGGCGACCCCGCACACTGTCGCGATCACCTCGTCCACACGGTCCGCGTCGACGTTGCGGTGGTGGACTGCAACAGCGAACCGCTTGTGCTCCACCAGAACGCCCGGAACCGACTGCAGTCGATCGGACAGGGTCGAAGTGACGCGTTCGAGATCCGGTTCAGCGGCCAGGGCCATCTCGTTCTGGTAGCGCTGACCGTCCGGGCCGACGAGTTCGAATCCATGGCTGCCCGCATACCAGATGCCGGGGACCGCGACGCGCGCTTGAACGTCCGCAAGATCCCTACCGCTGACTATTCCGACCGGACAGTTACGGGCAAGCCGGGTGAGTTCGGTGGCCACGCCGTCGACGAGCGTTGCAGCGGTGGGTTGATTCACGATCTCCGCAACCGTGCCGTCGAAATCGAGGAAGACGGCCGGGCGTCGCGTACGCAGGACCGCGGCGGACTGGTGCCGGGACGTGAGGGCATCGGGGATCTCGGAGATCCGGTGGGTTCCGCCGCGGAACTCGACGTGCGCCGTGTCGATGACAACCACGTTGGCCCCGGCATCGCGGAATCGCTTCTCCCGGCCCCCGCTGTCGACACCGATCACCAGCGCGAATCCGGCTTGTCGGCTCGCGGCCACACCGGCGGGTGTTCCGTGCATGGCACCTGTCCGGGCGGCGGCGCAACCAAGGTCGAGCGCAGTCTCGACAAGTGCCGCCGGATCGGTCTCGTCGGGTATCCCCGCTGTCGGAGTGTCGAAGAGCTCGCCGATTCCCGCCGCTTCGAGGATCTGCGGGCCATGGCTGCTCGACGAGCACAGCGCGACTCCCACGCCGGCGCTGCGCAAGCGCTGCACCAGATCCACGGTGGGCGCGAACACCGGCACTCCGTTATGTGCGGTCCGATCGCGGAACGCGCCTTCCACGCGGTTCGCGACCCCCCACTCCGACTGTGCGATCGGGGAATCGGAGGGAGTGCCGCGCGGCAGTTCGATCCCGCGTGACGCCAAGACGTCGGCGACCGCATCCACCGGAGACGAGCCCTCGACGAACCTGTGGTAGTCGTCCTCGGCGAACGGCAGGCGGGCGATGTAGTCGTCGAAGACCTCGGACCACGCGGTCATACGCATCGCTGCGGTATCGACGACCACGCCTTCGAGGGCGAAGATCATCGCATCCAGGCGGCGGGGATCGATCACGGAAGAAGTCATCGATCGCGCCTCCGTGCCGTCTGCATGACCGTTCGCCTTCCGCCCACCGGTCGCGACCGAGAACCTGATGCAGGCCCCGCCGGTCGGTGCGACTCGCACGTCGGGCATCTCTCGGTGTCATCAACCTACGCCGGTCCGGCAGGGCTCGACCGAGTTTTCATGGCCGTGGCAGAGCCGCCGAACGGCCCTATCCGAGCGGGCCCGATGGCCAGTAGTTTCGACGTTGTACGACCGTCACCGAACGCAAGGGTGATGCACCATGACGGCCCCACGCGAAACGCATATGACCCAGACGGACTACTTCTCCTGGAACATGGAACTGGATCCGATTCTGCGGTCGACGATCGTAGCGGTCGTCGTTCTCGACACCGCCCCGGATTGGGGTCGTTTCGTCACCATGATCGACCGCGCGACGCGGGTGGTGCCGAACTTTCGGCACCGGATCGTTCGGGCGCGGTGGGGTATCGCCCCACCGCGTTGGACGGTCGACCCCGACTTCGACCTGTCGTGGCACCTGCGGCGGCTGGCGCTTTCCGGGCCGGCCGACCTCGACGCCGTGCTCGAGGTCGCGCGCAGGAGCACGATGGAAGCGTTCGACACGGCACGTCCGCTGTGGCAGTTCACGCTGCTGAGCGGTCTCGACACCGGCCGAACCGCGTTGGTCCTCAAGGTCCATCATTCGCTGACCGACGGTCTCGGCGGCATTCAGATCGCGCACGAGATCGTCGATTTCGCGCGCGAAGGGACGGATCGAGGGCCTCTACCGGATGCCCCGGACCGACGGAGATCAGCGACCTCCTCGACACGGCCAAATGGACATGGAAGACCGGCGGCAACCTGGTCCGAAAGGGCGCAGGAGCGGTTGTGCCGACCATGCGCCGCACATTGGTGAATCCTCTCCGGGCGCTGCAATCTGCCACGAATACCGCGACCGCGATTGCGCGTTTCGCCCGCCCCATCCCACGCACACTTTCGCCCGTCATGACCGAACGCAGCCTCCGGCGACGTCTCGCGGTGTTGGATGTGCCGTTCGAGGATATGAGTCGGGCCTCGAGACGCGGCGACAGTTCCGTCAACGATGCGCTCCTCGCTGCGCTACTGCTCGGGATTCGCAGGTACCACGAATTCCATCACTCGCGCGTCGAACGCCTGCGCGTGACGGTGCCGGTGAGTCTGCGAACCGAATCGGATCGGATCGGTGGCAACAGAATCACCCTCGTCCGGCTCGAAGCTACCCACGAACGTTGACGAACCGGTCGACTTGATGCACAGGGTCGACCGCATCATCGACAGGTCCCGGCACGATCCAGCGCTGCCGCTGTCGAACATCATCGCGGGCGCCCTGAACCTGCTACCTACCGACTACCTCGCATCGGTCTTCAAGCACGTCGACTTCCTCGCCTCCGACATCCCGGGTTCACCGGTCCCCATGTACGTCGCCGGCGCCGAGATCGAGCGGTACTACGCCTTCGGTCCCACGCTCGGCACCGCCCTCAACATCACCCTCATGTCACACGCCGGCACGTGCTGCGTGGGAATCAACGCGGACACGGCGTCCGTGCCGGATCTGCCCGTCATGATCCAGTGCATCGTCGAAGGCTTCCGCGCCGTTCTGCGCGTCGGTGCACCGCCCCGCTCCACCCCGATCGACCTGATGCCGTCCTGGGGAGCGAGCGCCTGAGACCGGCCCTTCACCAGCCCCGTTCGCGCCACTCGGCGAGGTGCGGGCGCTCGGTTCCGAGCGTCGAGTCCTTGCCGTGGCCCGGGTAGAAGACAGTGTCGTCGGGGAAGCGGGCGAACAGTTTCGTCTCGACGTCGTTCATGAGCGACGCGAAGCGCTCGGCGTCGGGGGTCTTGCCGACACCACCGGGGAACAGCGAGTCACCGGTGAACAGGTGGACGCGACCGCCGTCGCCCTTCTCGGTCAGCGCGAGAGTGATGCCACCCGGCGTGTGCCCGCTCAGATGGATCACCTCGAGCGTGAGATCGCCCACCGTCACCGTGTCGCCGCCCTCGAGGCTGCGCGATGGTGTGACCGAGAGGATCTCCGAGTCGAGCGGGTGGGCGGCGGTGGGCAGGCCGGTCTTGGCGGCGACCTCGGCCAGCGCGAACCAGTGATCGTGGTGCTGGTGCGTCGTGACGATCCGCTCGAGCTGCGGCGCCTGTTCGTCGATCAGCTGCAGGATGCGTTCGGCGTCGTTCGCGGCGTCGATGAGCAGCGACTTCCCGGTTGCGGAACACGTCACCAGGTAGGTGTTGTTGTCCATGGGGCCGACGGACATCTTGATGATCGTGGCGCCGGGACGGTTCGGCGCTGTGCTGCCGAGCTGCCGGACAGATCGCCGGTGTAGTCGTCGTCGATGGTGATGCGCTGCTGCTCCATGATCGGGAGGTTACCGTCGAATCGCGGTGTTGCCGCCCACAGTCGCTGATCATCGGGAAACCTGCTGGTCGGCGAGTTTGTCGGTGCCCGCGCCTACCATGGGCTGCGCCGGACGAGTGTCCGTGCGACGGTCGAACCGAGAAGGGAATTCGTGTGGCGGATCGCCTGATCGTGCAAGGCGCACGTGAGCACAATCTGCGAGGGATCAATCTCGATCTGCCCCGGGACAGCCTGATCGTCTTCACCGGACTGTCGGGCTCCGGAAAGTCCAGTCTCGCGTTCGACACGATCTTCGCGGAGGGACAGCGTCGTTACGTCGAGTCGCTGTCGGCCTACGCGCGGCAGTTCCTCGGGCAGATGGACAAGCCCGACGTCGACTTCATCGAGGGGCTCTCGCCCGCGGTGTCGATCGACCAGAAGTCGACCAACCGCAACCCGCGGTCGACGGTCGGCACGATCACCGAGGTGTACGACTACCTGCGTCTGCTGTACGCCCGCGCCGGCACAGCGCACTGCCCGGTGTGCGGTGAGCAGATCGCGCGGCAGACGCCGCAGCAGATCGTCGACCAGGTCCTCGAGATGGAGGAGGGCACGCGGTTCCAGGTGCTCGCCCCGGTCGTCCGTACCCGCAAGGGCGAGTTCGTCGACCTGTTCGAGCAGCTCAATACCCAGGGCTACTCACGGGTGCGTGTCGACGGTGTGGTGCATCAGCTCACCGACCCGCCGAAGCTCAAGAAGCAGGAGAAGCACGACATCGAGGTGGTCGTCGACCGCCTCACCGTGAAGGCGAGCGCGAAGCAGCGCCTCACGGACTCGGTCGAAACCGCTCTGCGGCTGGCCGAGGGCATCGTGGTGCTCGATTTCGTCGACCGGGACGAGAACGCGCCCGACCGCGAACGTCGGTTCTCCGAGAAGCTCGCGCGCCCCAACGCGCACCCGCTGTCGATCGACGACCTTCGAGCCGCGCTCGTTCTCGTTCAACTCCCGTACGGGGCCTGCCCCGAGTGCACGGGCCTCGGCATCCGCAAGGAGGTCGACCCCGACCTGGTCGTTCCGGATCCCGAGTTGACGCTCGAGGGCGGGGCGATCGCGCCGTGGTCCATGGGCCAGAGCTCCGAGTACTTCGGCCGCCTGCTGTCCGGCCTCGGCGACATCATGGGCTTCGACATGCAGACCCCGTGGAACAAGCTGCCGGCAAAGGCCCGCAAGGCGATCCTCGAGGGCAGCACCGAACAGGTGCACGTCAAGTACAAGAACCGCTACGGGCGCACTCGCTCGTACTACGCCGAGTTCGAAGGCGTCATGCCGTTCCTGCACCGGCGGCTCGAGCAGACCGAGTCGGAGCAGATGAAGGAACGCTACGACGGGTACATGCGCGACATTCCGTGCCCCGCCTGCAACGGTGCCCGCCTGCGCCCCGAGATCCTGTCGGTGTCGATCTCGTCGGAGGCGTACGGCCAGAAGTCGATCGCCCAGGTGTGTGAGCTGTCGATCGCGGAGTGCTCGGCATTCCTGAACAGCCTCACGCTCGGCGCCCGCGAGGAGGCCATCGCGGGACAGGTTCTCAAGGAGGTCCAGGCGCGGCTCGGGTTCCTGCTCGACGTCGGACTCGACTACCTGTCGCTCGCACGTGCCGCCGGCACCTCTCGGGTGGCGAGGCGCAGCGCATCCGCCTGGCCACCCAGATCGGCTCGGGGCTGGTCGGCGTCCTGTACGTGCTCGACGAGCCGTCCATCGGCCTGCATCAGCGCGACAACCGCCGCCTCATCGAAACCCTCACGCGCCTACGGGATCTCGGCAACACCCTCATCGTCGTCGAGCACGACGAGGACACCATTCGGACCTCGGACTGGGTGGTCGACATCGGCCCGCTCGCCGGCGAACACGGTGGCCGCGTGGTCCACAGCGGACCGTACGCGGATCTCCTGACGAACTCAGAGTCGCTCACCGGCGCGTACCTGTCCGGGCGCAGCACCATCGACGTCCCGGCCGAGCGCCGCTCCGTCGACCGCAAGCGGGCAGGTCACCGTCGTCGGCGCCCGCGAGAACAACCTGAAGGGCATCGACGTGAGCTTCCCGCTGGGTGTGCTGACGTCGGTCACGGGGGTGTCCGGGTCGGGCAAGTCGACGCTCGTCAACGACATTCTCGCGACGGTCATGGCGAACAAGCTCAACGGTGCCCGCCAGGTGCCCGGTCGGCACACGCGGATCAACGGTCTCGACCAGCTCGACAAGCTCGTCCAGGTGGACCAGTCGCCGATCGGCCGGACACCGCGCTCCAACGCGGCCACCTACACCGGCGTGTTCGACAAGATCCGCACCCTGTTCGCGGCGACCACCGAGGCGAAGGTGCGCGGCTACCAGCCGGGACGCTTCTCGTTCAACGTCAAGGGCGGCCGCTGCGAGGCGTGCTCGGGCGACGGCACCCTGAAGATCGAGATGAACTTCTTGCCGGACGTCTACGTGCCGTGCGAGGTGTGTCACGGGGCGCGGTACAACCGCGAGACGCTCGAGGTGCACTACAAGGGCAAGACCATCGCCGAGGTTCTCGACATGCCGATCGAGGAGGCCGCCGAGTTCTTCGAACCGGTCACGTCGATCCACCGCTACCTCAAGACGCTCGTCGAGGTCGGCCTCGGCTACGTCCGTCTCGGGCAGCCGGCGCCGACGCTCTCCGGTGGTGAGGCGCAGCGCGTCAAGCTCGCCGCGGAACTGCAGAAGCGCTCGACGGGCCGGACCGTCTACGTGCTGGACGAGCCCACGACGGGCCTGCACTTCGAAGACATCCGCAAGCTGCTCAAGGTGGTCAACGGGCTCGTCGACAAGGGCAACACCGTTATCGTGATCGAGCACAACCTCGACGTCATCAAGACGTCGGACTGGATCGTCGACATGGGCCCCGAGGGCGGATCAGGCGGTGGCACCGTCGTCGTCGAAGGAACCCCAGAGGATGTCGCAGCGGTTCCCGAGAGCTACACCGGCCGGTTCCTCGAGGAGGTGCTCGAGGCTCCGCGGTGACCGGGAACGGTGCTGCCACAGGTAAGGCCACGACTCGGAAGGCCGCGTCGACACCCCGCAAGCGGGTCCGCAAGCCGGCCGCTGTCGGCTAATCGAGGTCGATTCGAACGGCCCCGGGCGATAGGCGCGGGCCGTAACGGGGAGACACGCGAAAGCGGTGGGGACTGAGCGTCCCCACCGCTTCGGTGGATCCGGGGTCCGGGCTTGCTGGACCGGGATCTACTGCTAGGACCCGAGCAGGCTGGTCAGCGAGCCGAGGTCGAGGCCGCCGAGCAGGCTGGTCAGCGAGCCGAGGTCGAGGCCGCCGAGCAGGCCGCCGAGAAGGTCGGTGATCGATCCCATGTCCATGTGTAGCTCCTTCGGTACAGGCTCTCCTTCGGAGGGAACCTTGCGTGGTGGCGCGTGACCGGTGTCACACACAGAGCACGGTATCAACACGAGACCGTAACGGACGCGGTTTTGACGCACCGATTTTTCGATACCCGTTTCGAGCGTTTCCGCCGGTCGGCGCGAAAGCGGACACATGTCCGGGAGTTGAGGTGTCGCACGCGCTCCGCGTCCTGGCCGGCGAGCCGAGTGGTGAGTTATCCGCGCAGATCCTCGCCGGGGAACGGCATCGCGTGGACCGCTGGCGTCCAGGCGGTCACAGCGGTCCGACGGTGTCGGGGATCTGAAAGCTGCCGAAGGTCGTGAACGGCTCGTCAGCAAGGGCGGCACCATCGTGATCGAGCACAACCTCGACGTCATCAAGACGTCGGACTGGATCGTCGACATGGGCCCCGAGGGCGGATCCGGCGGTGGCACCGTTGTCATCGAGGGGAACCCCCGAGGATGTCGCAGCGGTTCCGGAGAGCTACACCGGCCGGTTCCTGAAGGAGGTCCTCGCCGCTCCCGCGGTGATCGGCGACGGTGCGACCACCGGCAAGGCGACGTCCCGGAAGGCCACCCGACGCCGCGCAAGCGGGTCTGGAAGCCGGCTGTGGTCGGCTAGGCAAAGTCGATTCGGCGTGCGACTCGGATGGGGGCGCGTGGGGCGGTCGGCAACAGGGGTGACACGCGAAAGCGGTGGGGGTCCGAGCGTCCCCACCGCTTCGGTGGATCTTGTGGTCCCGACTTGCTTGACCGGGATCTACGAGAGGACATCGATCCCCTGACCAGCCCATAGAGCAGCGAGCCGGGGGATAGCGAACCGATACTGGGGAGGTAAGCAGGGCCGAGCGGGTAGAGCACCATCTATGGCTCCTTCGGTGCAGGCTCTCCTGGCGGGGAACCCTGTGCGGTGGCACCTGACCGATGTCACGCGAAGGGCACGGTATCAACAGCGAGGCTGTCACGGAGGCGGGTTTCGTCGAGTCGATCTCTCCATGCGGATTTCGGTGTTTCCGCCGGTTGGCGTGAAAATGGACATGTGTCTGAACGCTTGATTCGACGCAGGCGCCCCGCGTCCTGACCGGCGAGGCCGGTTGCCGCGTAATCCGCCCATGTCGCGGTCCGAAGCGTGCCCATCGTCGGCAGGTCGAAGTCGATTCGATGCGGGATGTTGCGCGGGCCGGGCCGTGAAATTGGGGAGTGACACGCGAAAGCGGTGGGGCTCGAGCGTCCCCACCGCTTCGGTGGATCTTCGGGATCCGGACATGCCGGACCGGGACCTGCTGCTAAGCCTCGATCACAGGTCGCCCGGGCTGCTGAGGTCGACGCTGGACAGGAGGATGCCGGGCAGGGGGTCGAGCGAGCCGAGAAGCACGTGGATCTGGGGCTGCAGGGCGTCGAGAACGGCGTAGAGCGATCCCATCCAAAAGCTCCTTCGGAACGGGTTCTCCTGGTAGGTGCACCGGCGGTGTGGTGGCGCGTGACCAGAGTCGTGCGAAGAGCGCGTGTAGCACCATGAGGCTGCAACGGAGGCGGTCTTGCGGACAGACTCCTCCGCGACCGTTTCGGCGTTTTCGCCGGTCAGCCAATGCGGTCAACCAATGCGGGCTGGAGATCTGACGGAGTGGGGGTAGTCGGCTGATTCGCGGCGACGGACGCGGCGAGCAGCTGGTCGAGGATCCCCGGGATTGCCTCCTTGGGGTCGAAGCCCAAAAACTTGGCGATCGAGAAGAGCGATCCCATTCGTGTCTCCTAGGTCTCGGCCCGGCTCGAGCCGGGCCCGTTGGGGGAGAAGTGATCTCCGTCATGCCGTCGGGGACGGTACCGAATCGAGTGGGAACGCCCGATGCGATTTGGCGCAAACCGCGGTTCCGGTCCAGTCCACCGGCCAGCGCACGAAGCCCGCACCCGGAAATGTCCGGATGCGGGCTTCGTGCGCGTGTAGCTCGGGAAGTCGGCTCAGTAGACCGGGCCGGCGTACTTCTCGCCGGGGCCCTTGCCGGGCTCGTCGGGATGCGCGGACGTCTCGCGGAACGCGCGCTGTAGGGCCTGCAGTCCCTCGCGGATCGGACCGGCGTGCGGGCCGAGGTACTCGACGGACGCGGTGACCAGGCCGGCGAGGGCCGTGATCACCCGTCGGGCCTCGTCGAGGTCGAGGTTGGGGCTGTTGGCCGGATCGGCGTCCGAGAGGCCCAGCTTCTCGGCGGCCGAGCTCATGAGCATGACGGCGGCGCGGCTGATCACCTCGATGGCGGGAACGTCGGCGAGCTCGCGCACGTCGTCAAGGTCGTCCTCGGCGTGCTGGACCGCTTCGGCAGGGTCGGGGTTCTGCGTCATGCTTGTCAGGATTCCATCGTGAGCGGTCGTGGATTCGGCCGGGTCGCGGCCGCCGACGCGATTCGATACGCCGCCCGTTTGATGTTAGGCTTTGCGTCACGACCGCCCTCGGCTCCGGCCAGGGCAGCAAAGTGGAGTCCGACTCCCACCTCTGCGCGGCACCGATAGGTGCAGTTCAGTGGTCCGGTTGCCGCCAGGGATACTTGCTCGGGTGGCTCCTTCGGTCATACGAAGGGATACCAGGTCCGAGGTCTCGGAACTGGTGTCGCACCGGTCGACATCGGGCCCCGCACGGCGAGTATCTCGCCGACGCGGGGCTTTCTTGTTGGGGTAGAGGGCGCACGGGCTGCGGCGCGGTCAACGGACTGCACCGCACTACCTAGGAGGCCCCATCAGCACTGAGACCCGCATCAACGAGCGCATCCGAGTTCCCGAGGTTCGCCTCATCGGACCCGGTGGTGAGCAGGTTGGGATCGTGCGTGTCGAGGATGCGCTTCGCGTAGCACTCGAGGCTGACCTCGACCTGGTCGAGGTGGCTCCCGATGCCCGTCCGCCGGTCTGCAAGATCATGGACTACGGCAAGTTCAAGTACGAGACGGCGCAGAAGGCGCGTGAGTCGCGGAAGAACCAGCAGCAGACCGTCATCAAGGAGCAGAAGCTCCGTCCCAAGATCGACGATCACGACTACGAGACCAAGAAGCGGAACGTCATTCGCTTCCTCGAAGCCGGTTCGAAGGTCAAGGTCACGATCATGTTCCGTGGTCGCGAGCAGTCCCGGCCCGAGCTCGGGTTCCGTCTGCTGCAGCGTCTCGGCGCCGACGTCGCGGACCTCGGTTTCGTGGAGACCTCCGCGAAGCAGGACGGCCGCAACATGACGATGGTGCTCGCCCCGCACAAGGGTGCGAAGACGCGCGCGAAGGCCCAGGAGGGTGCGCAGGCTGCACAGCCCGCGCAGCCGAAGCCGGCCGCGGGTGACGGCGGTGCCGCGCCGGCGCCGAGCGCGTAGCTCGACCACGTCAAGCAAGACCGAAGTACAGAAACACAAGAACTGAGGACTCCATGCCCAAGTCGAAGACCCACAGTGGCACCGCGAAGCGATTCAAGGTGTCCGGTAGCGGAAAGATCCTGCGCCAGAAGGCCGGACGTCGCCACCTGCTCGAGCACAAGAGCTCGCGCGTGACCCGTCGCCTGGACGGCAAGGCTGTCGTCGCCGACCAGGATGCGCCCCGCATCAAGCGCCTGCTCGGCATCTGAGCACTTTCCCCTACTGACCACACGGGGCAGCAGTAGCGCCCCGAAGATTGACAGGATTTTGCAGTGGCACGCGTAAAGAGGGCAGTCAACGCCCAGAAGAAGCGTCGTTCGATTCTCGAGGCCTCGAGCGGCTACCGCGGACAGCGTTCGCGCCTGTACCGCAAGGCGAAGGAGCAGCAGCTCCACTCGATGACGTACGCCTACCGTGACCGTCGCGCGCGCAAGGGCGACTTCCGGAAGCTGTGGATCGCTCGTATCAACGCTGCGGCTCGCGCCAACGACATCACCTACAACCGCTTCATCCAGGGCCTGAAGGCTGCGGGTGTCGAGGTCGACCGCAAGATCCTCGCCGAGCTGGCCGTCTCCGACGCCGCGGCGTTCGCCGGCCTGGTGGCCGTCGCGAAGGCTGCACTGCCGGCCGACGTCAACGCTCCGGCCGGAGAAGCGGCCTGAGTCAGCTGTTCCAGAACCGACCCGTGGACCCGTTCACCGAACGGACTCCACGGGTCGTTTCTGCTGTCAAGCTCCTGCGCGGCGCAGAGCGCAGGAAGACGGGACGGTTCCTCGCTGAGGGCGAGAACTCCGTCGCCGAGGCGTTGGCCTGCACCACCGTGCACGAGCTGTTCTTCACCGAACACGCCGGTGACCGCTACCGCGAACTCATCGAGACCGCGCACGGCGCCGGGGTCCGGACGTCCCTCGTCACCGATCGGGCGATCCGGGCGATGAGCGACACCGTCACCCCGCCCGGAGTGATCGCCGTCTGCGATCTGCTGGACGTTCCGCTCGCCAGCGCGGTGACGACCGACACTCGGCTGCTGGCCGTGCCTGTCGCGATCGCGGAACCGGGCAACGCCGGCACGGTGATCCGGGTGGCCGACGCGGTCGGTGCCGACGCAGCGATCTTGGCCGGCGACAGCGTCGACCCCCACAACGGCAAGTGCGTGCGGTCCTCCGCCGGAAGCCTGTTCCATCTGCCGATCGTGCGGGCGCGCGACACGGACGCGGTCCTGGGTGCGCTGACGGATGCCGGCATCCAGATCCTCGCGACGGCCGCGGACGGCGAGGTGAACCTCGACGAGGCCGACGACCTGCTGGCCCGCCCCACCGCGTGGCTGTTCGGCAACGAGGCCCACGGGCTCGATCCTGCTGTCGCGGCCCGCGCCGACCACCGGGTGCGGATCCCGATCCGGGGTCGCGCCGAGAGCCTCAACCTGGCGACTGCGGCCTCCATCTGCCTGTACGCGAGCGCGCGCGTCCAGCATCGGGGCTCGTGACGGTCCGTCGAACTCGTTCGAAACGTCCTGGGTCGATCGCCTAGGATTCGAGTGTCGTGCCCGCGCGCGCTGATATCCATCGATAGACAAGGAGTTGCACCGGTCGTGGCTAAGAATGAGGGCGGTGCCCCGCCGACTGTCGATGCGAATGCGCTCACCGAGGAAGCGCTCGGTGCCGCGGCAACCGCCGCCGAGCAGGCCTTCGCGGCGGCGTCCGATCTCGACGAACTCGCCAAGGCCAAGATCGATCACCTGGGTGACAAGGCACCGATCGCGCTCGCGAAGCGCGGTCTGGGCGCACTGCCCAAGGAGGAGCGGTCCGAGGCCGGCAAGCGGGTGAACGTGGCCCGCACCCGGGTCGCCACCGTGTTCGACGCGCGCCGCGAGGTGCTGCTCGCCGAGCGTGACGCAGCCGTGCTGGTCGCCGAGGCGATCGACGTGACGCTGCCGTCCGATCGTCGGCCCGCCGGTGCGCGGCATCCGATCACGATCATCTCCGAGCAGATCGCCGACGTGTTCGTCGGCATGGGCTGGGAGGTGGCCGAGGGTCCCGAGGTCGAGACCGAGCACTTCAACTTCGACGCGCTCAACTTCCTGCCCGACCACCCGGCGCGCACGATGCAGGACACCTTCCACATCGCGCCCGAGGGCTCGCGTCAGGTGCTCCGCACGCACACCTCGCCGGTGCAGGTGCGCACGATGCTCTCCCGCGAGATCCCGATCTACGTCGTGTGCCCGGGCCGGACGTTCCGGACCGACGAACTCGACGCGACCCACACGCCGGTCTTCTCCCAGATCGAGGGTCTGGCGGTGGACAAGGGCCTGACCATGGCGCACCTGCGGGGCACGCTCGACGCCTTCGCCCGTGCACTGTTCGGGCCGGAGACGCGAACCCGGATGCGCCCCAACTACTTCCCGTTCACCGAGCCGTCGGCCGAGGTGGACGTGCGGTTCCCGAACAAGAAGGGCGGCGCCGGCTGGGTCGAGTGGGGCGGCTGCGGCATGGTGAACCCGAACGTGCTGCGCGCGTGTGGAATCGACCCGAGGAGTACTCCGGCTTCGCATTCGGCATGGGTCTCGAGCGGACGCTGCAGTTCCGCAACGGCATCCCCGACATGCGCGACATCGTCGAGGGCGACGCGCGGTTCACGCTGCCCTTCGGTGTCCAGGCCTGAGACCCCTCACGAGCGAGAGAGCTGAGTAGACGTGCGAGTAGCGCAATCGTGGCTGACCGAGATCCTGCAGCGGGCGACGCCGGACTGGCAGGTGACCGCCGACGAGCTGGACGCCGGGTTCGTCCGCGTCGGCCTCGAGGTCGAGGAGGTCGATCCGCTCGAGCCGGTGACCGGTCCGCTGGTCGTGGGCCGGGTCCTGGAGATCGAGGAGCTCACCGAGTTCAAGAAGCCGATCCGCTTCTGCAAGGTCGAGGTCGGAGCCGACGAACCGCAGGAGATCGTGTGCGGCGCCGGAACTTCGCCGAGGGTGACCTCGTCGTCGCCGCCCTTCCGGGTGCGGTGCTGCCGGGCGGCTTCGCGATCGCGTCCCGCAAGACGTACGGCAAGGTGTCCAACGGCATGATGTGCTCGGCCTCCGAGCTGGGCATCGGCAAGGACCATTCGGGCATCCTCGTCCTCGAGCCGGGGACCGCCGAGCCGGGTACCGACGCCAACAAGCTGCTGGGTCTCGACGACACGATCATCGAGCTGAACATCACGCCCGACCGCGGCTACTGCTTCTCGGTGCGCGGTCTCACGCGTGAGCTCGCCTGCGGTTTCGATCTCGACTTCGCCGACCCTGCCGCGGTGCCGGCACTGCCGTCCGACGGCGGCGAGGCGTGGTCGATCCAGCTCGAGCCGGAATCGAAGGCCACCCGTTTCACGGCCCGCCGGATCACCGGTATCGACCCCAAGGCCGTCAGCCCGTGGTGGCTGCAGCGCCGACTGCTGATGTCTGGCGTGCGGCCGATCTCGCCGGCGGTCGACGTCACCAACTACGTGCTGCTCGAGCTGGGCCAGCCGCTGCACGCGTTCGACGCGACGAAGGTCCAGGGCGGCCTGGTGGTGCGTCGCGCCGAGGCGGGGGAGAAGCTGACCACCCTCGACGGTGTCGAGCGGACCCTCGATCCCGAGGACGTCGTGATCGCCGACGATTCCGGTGCGGTCTCGCTCGCCGGCGTCATGGGCGGCGCCACCACCGAGGTCCACGACGGCACCACCGACATCCTGCTCGAGTCGGCGACGTGGGATCCGCTCGCGGTGTTCAAGACGTCGCGCCGCCACAAGCTGATCAGCGAGGCCAGCAAGCGCTACGAGCGCGTCGTCGACCCCGAGGTCGCCCTCCCGGCGCTCGACCGCGCTGCGGCCCTGCTCGTCGAGATCGCGGGCGGCACCGTCGAACCCGTGCTGACCGACGTCGGCGGCGTCGCGCCCGCCGGCCAGATCCGCATGGACATCGACCTGCCCGATCGTGTCGCAGGTGTCGGCTACCCGAACGGGACGGCGGCCCGCCGCCTGACGCAGATCGGCTGCGCCGTCGAGGTCGGTGTCAGCGAGACCGGTCACGGTCAGTTGGTCGTGACCCCGCCGTCGTGGCGTCCCGACCTGGTGCAGCCCGCCGACCTGGTCGAGGAGGTGCTGCGCCTCGAGGGTCTCGAGCAGATCCCGTCGGTGCTGCCGCACGCCCCGGCCGGACGCGGCCTGACGCCGGAGCAGCGTCGTCGTCGAGCCGTCGGCCGGATGCTGGCCGCGTCCGGCTTCGTGGAGATCCTGCCGCCGGTGTTCCTGCCGCACGCCGTGTTCGACACGTGGGGCCTGGACGCCGACGACCCGCGCCGCAACACGACGAAGGTCCTCAACCCGCTCGAGTCGGATCGTCCCGAACTCGGCACCACGCTGCTGCCGGGCATGTTGGAGGTGCTGGCGCGCAACGTTTCTCGTGGTCAGCGCGACCTGTCGCTGTACGGCATCGCGCAGGTGGTGCAGCCGGGTCCGGACACCAAGCCGGTGGACGCGCTGCCGGTGGACCGTCGTCCCACCGATGAGCAGATCGCCGAACTGCTGAAGTCGCTGCCCGCGCAGCCGCTGCACGTCGCGGCCGTGCTGTCGGGTCTGCGCGAGCCGTCCGGGCCGTGGGTGCCGGCCGTCCGGCCGAGGCCGCCGACGCGTTCGCCGCGGTGCAGACGATCGCCGACGCCGCCGGTGTCACGGTCGAACTCGCGGGCCACGCAGTACCTGCCGTGGCACCCGGGCCGCTGCGCCGAGGTGGTGTTCGACGGCACGGTCGTCGGACACGCCGGTGAGCTGCATCCGGCGGTGCTCGAGCGGGCCGGGTTGCCGGCGCGCACGTGCGCGGTCGAGATCGACCTGGACGCGATGCCCGTCACCGAAGTCCTTCCGGCTCCTCGGATCTCGCCCTTCCCGGCTGTCCTGCAGGACGTTGCCGTGGTCGTCGACGCGACGGTTCCGGCCGCCGCGGTCGAGGCGGCGCTGCGCAGCGGCGGCGGTGAACTGCTCGAGGACATCCGCCTGTTCGACGTCTTCGAGGGCGAGCAGGTGGGCGAGGGCCGCAAGTCGCTGGCGTTCGCGCTGCGATTCCGCGGGACCGACCGCACGCTGACCGAGGACGAGGCCAGCGCCGCGCGTGACGCCGCGGTTGCGGCCGCGACGGACGCCGTCGGAGCTGTTCTGCGCGGCTGACAACCGAGTTCGACCGACGAGGGCTCCTCTCGCCAGCCTGGAAGGCGGTAGCGAGAGGAGCCCCTCATGGTCGATACGGACAGTGGCGGATTGGACGCCGTGCTGGCGAGACTCCACGGTCTCGGCGATGCCGAACTACTCGCGGTCGTGGTCGCTGCCACGGCCGGGCGTCCGGCGCTGGCTCAGGTGCACGCGGCCGCGTCGATGCTGTCCGCGGGCGGCGGTCACACCCCGGACATCCCGCCGGACCCGTCCCGGCCCACCGCGCCGCCGGACGTTCCACCTCCGATGACGATGGCCGGCGCAGCGGTGTCCGGCCCCGACTACACCGACTCGGGCGTCCCGACGTTCGATCGCGTCCGCGACAAGATCGAGGAACGCTTCGGGACCGCGCTCGGCTCGGAGGAACTCGAGCGGGACAGCCGGGCCGAGCGGGACCTCGACGAGCAGTGGCAGGCGCGGGAGAAGGCCGCCCACGACAAGCTCGACGAGATCCGCCGGTCAATCAAGCACGAGCAGAACGAGTAACGCGATCTCAGTGCCGCTCGAGGATCGACGCGAAATCGGTTCCCGCGGGCAGCGATCCGTACTCGAGGTCGCGGTCGGCGCCCAGCCGCGCGCCGATGAACGCTTCCGCGACCGCGGTGGGGCGGTACGCAGCAGGAGCGAGCCCTGCAGTCCGAGCGCCATCGCCGCGGCCACCGGGCGTGCCCGGAACTGCGCGGTGGCGGGATCGAGCGTCGTGAGTTCGGCGAGCATCGTGCGCACCCGGTCGAGGTGCGCGTCGAACAGCGTCGACGCGCCGCGCGCGAGGTTCAGCTCGGCGTCGAACGCCTGCACCGACTCGGGTTCACGGGTCATGGCGCGCAGGACGTCGAGTGCGATGACGTTGCCTGATCCCTCCACACCGCCATCACGGGCTGCTCGCGGAACCGGCGGGCCAGCGGGAACGCCTCGGTGTAGCCGTTGCCGCCGAGGCATTCGAGCGACTCGTAGGCGTGGTGCGGTCCGCGCTTGCAGATCCAGTACTTGCTGACCGCGGTGGCCAGGCGGCGGAACGCCTTCTCGGACTCCGACGCGTCGTCGTCGTGGGCGCGGGCCAGGCGCAGCGCGGTGGCGGTCGCGGCTTCCGACTCGAGCGCCAGGTCGGCGGCCACCGCCGTCATCGCCGGCTGGTCGACGAGCGTCGCGCCGAAAGCCGAGCGGTGCCGCACGTGCCACAGGGCCTCGGCGACCGACTGCCGCATGCCGGCGGTCGAGCCGTAGACACAGTCGAGTCGGGTGCGCGCGACCATCTCGATGATCGTCCGTACGCCGCGGCCCGGTTCGCCGACGATGTGGCCGATCGTCCCGTCGAGCTCGATCTCCGACGACGCGTTCGACTTGTTGCCGAGCTTGTCCTTGAGGCGCTGGATGCGGAAGACGTTGCGGGTCCCGTCCTTCAGCACCCGGGGCACCAGGAAGCAGGACAGGCCTTCCGGTGCGTTCGCCAGCACCAGGAACGCGTCCGACATCGGTGCCGAGCAGAACCACTTGTGCCCGGTGAGCGTGTACGTGCCGTCCGAGAGGGGCTGGGCCGTCGTGGTGTTCGCGCGGACGTCGGAGCCGCCCTGCTTCTCGGTCATCGCCATGCCGAAGAGGACGCCGGGCTTGTCGCCGGGCGCGGCGAGTGCGCCGTCGTAGCCGCGCGAGTAGAGCCGCGGCAGCCAGCGCTCGGCCAGGTCCGGCGCCAGCATCAGCGACGGCACCGCCGAGTGCGTCATCGAGATCGGGCAGGCGTGGCCGGGCTCGATCTGGGCGAACAGCATGAACGTTGCGGCGCGGGCGACGTTCGCGCCCGCCCGCGGCTCGGCCCATGCCGCCGTGTGTGCGCCGTGCTCGACGGCCGCGGAGATCACCCGGTGGTAGGCGGGGTGGTACTCGACCTCGTCGATGCGGTGGCCGTACCGGTCGTGCGAGTGCAGGCGCGGGATCTCGGTGTTCGCGAGTTCGGCGGCGTGCTGGAACTCGGCGGTGCCCACCAGCGCGCCCACCTCGGTGAGATGCGCGCTCGCCCAGTCGGCGTCGTACCGCGCTACGCCCTCGACGAGCGCGACGTTGCTCGTGAACTCGTTGACGTCCACCCGCGGCGGTGCCTGGTCGAACACCTCGTGCGTGCGGTGGCCTTGCGGCGCCGCGTTCGTCAAGTCGTCGGTTGTCGTCATCTTCGAGCCCTTCCACAAAGCAATGAATCATGATTCACTTCTTGTCGAGTGACTGTAGAACGGATTCGCGCGACGGGCAACGGACCCCCACCGCCGCCCAGTGAAGGAGACCCCCGGTGCATCTGAACGTGTTGCTGGAAAGTGCTTGCAGGAAGTCCCCGAGAAGGACGCCCTGGTCTACGGGACGCAGCGCTTGAGCTACCGCGAGCTCGAGGCGGCGTCGCGGCGTGCGGCGGAGGTGTTCCGGCGCGAGGGGGTCGGTCGGGGTGACCGCGTCGCGGTGATGACGTACAACTCGCCCGGATTCCTGATCGCCGCGTTCGGCATCTGGCGCGCGGGCGGCGTCCTCGTGCCGGTCAACCACAAGCTCACCGCGCCCGAGGTCGAATACACGATCGCCCACAGCGGCGCACGGGTCGGCGTCGTCTCCGCCGATCTGGTGTCGGCGGCACGCGGGGAGCGCCGCAGGCGCGATGGCTCCTCACCGAGGCGGCCACGCACGGCAACGACGTCGAGGATGCGGACGACTTCGACGCCGCCGTCGCGGCGGTCCCCGAGTGGGACGGCGTCGACGGAACCGAGGACGATCTCGCGCAGATCCTCTACACCTCCGGGACCACGAGTGCGCCCAAGGGGTGCGTGCACACGCATCGCACGATCGCGTCGGTGCCGCCGCTGATCGTCGCGACGATGGGGCTGACCCGTGACGACCGCTTCCTCATTGCGATGCCGATCTGGCACGCGTCGCCGCTCAACAACTGGACCCTGACGACGCTGTTCCTCGGTGGGACGGTGATCCTTCAGCGCGAGTACCACCCCATCGAATTCCTCGAGACGGTCCAGCGGGAGAAGGTCACAGCGTTCTTCGGTGCTCCCATCGCGTACCTCGCGCCGGTGCAGATCGCGAAGGCGCAGGGCATCGACCTGGCCTCCTACGACCTGAGTTCGATGCGGCGCTGGACTGACGGCGGCGCGCCGATCGGTGCGGAGACCGCCGAACTGCTCGCCAGGGTCTACCGGTCCGAGGACTTCTATCAGGTGTACGGGATGAGCGAGATGGGCCCGGTCGGCACCGCGCTCTACCCGCACGAGCAGATCTCCAAGGCCGGTTCGATCGGGCGCGGCGGCATGCCGGGCGTCGACCTGCGCGTCGTGCGCGCGGACGGCGTCGACGCGGCCCCCGGCGAGACCGGCGAGATCTGGCTCAGTGCCGACACCCGGATGCGCGGTTACCTCGACAACGACGAGGCCACGGCCGACGTCTTCGACGGGCGCTGGTACCGGACCGGGGACATCGCACGCGTCGACGCCGACGGGTACCTGTTCATCGTCGACCGCCTCAAGGACGTCATCATCACCGGCGGCGAGAACGTGTACTCGCAGGAGGTGGAGGAGGCGATCCGCCCGCACGAGGGCGTCGTCGACGTCGCGGCGATCGGCCGGCCGCACCCGGAATGGGGCGAGACGGTGGTCGCCGTCGTCGTTCCGGTAGAGGGGAGGACGATCGAGCTCCAGGACCTGCGCTCGTACCTGTCGGACAAGCTGGCCCGGTACAAGGTGCCGCGGGAGCTCGTGTTGGTCGACGCGCTGCCACGCAACCCCTCGGGCAAGCTGACGAAGCACGTGCTGCGGGGCGCGGTGCTCTCGGAGTGAGCGTGGCCGGAAACCCGGTATGAATGAGTTTGCATGATGGTGCATAATCATCCGTATGGGTACTTCTGGAGACTCTGGAGCTTCGACGGCCGGTGACCGGTCGCCGATCAAGGTCGCGATCGCGGGGGCCAGCGGGTACGCGGGCGGCGAGATCCTGCGCCTGCTGCTCGGGCACCCCGCCTACCGCGATGGTTCGCTGGTGATCGGGGCGCTGACGGCGGGCGGCAACGCCGGCACCACGCTCGGCTCGCACCACCCGCATCTGCTGCCGCTCGTGGATCGCGTCCTCGGCCCGACCGACATCGAGACCCTGTCCGGCCACGACGTCGTCTTCCTCGGCCTGCCGCACGGCAACTCGGCGGAGATCGCCAGCAGCTCCCCGAGTCCACCGTGATCATCGACTGCGGTGCCGACTTCCGGCTCACCGACGCCGCCGCGTGGGAGAAGTACTACGGCAGCCCGCATGCCGGCAGCTGGCCGTACGGCCTGCCGGAGCTGCCGGGTGGCCGTGACAAGCTCCTCGGCGCCACCCGGATCGCGGTGCCCGGCTGCTACCCGACGGTGTCGTCGCTCGCGCTCGCGCCGGCGGTGGCCGCCGGTGTGGTCGAGCCGCGGGTCAACGTCGTCGCGGTCAGCGGCACGTCCGGCGCGGGCAAGGCGCCCAAGGCCGACCTCCTCGGCTCCGAGGTGATGGGCTCGGTCCGCGCATACGGCATCGGTGGTGCCCACCGGCACACGCCCGAGATCAAGCAGAACCTGTCCGCCGCCGCCGGCACCGACGTGACGGTGTCGTTCACGCCGGTCCTCGCCCCGATGCCGCGCGGCATCCTCGCGACGTGCACCGCGCCCACCACCGCGAGCGCCGACGAGATCCGTGCTGTCTACGAGAAGGCGTACAAGGACGAGCCGTTCGTGCACGTGCTGCCCGAGGGGCAGCTGCCGCAGACCGGCGCCGTCGTCGGGTCCAACGCCGTGCAGATTGCCGTCACCGTCGATTCCGACGCGGGACTCCTCGTCGCGGTCGCCGCGATCGACAACCTGACTAAGGGCACCGCCGGCGGTGCCGTCCAATCCATGAACCTGGCCCTGGGCCTGCCCGAGACCGATGGTCTCTCGACTGTGGGAGTTGCTCCGTGACAACCGATTCCGAGTTCGCTGCACCCGATGCCGTCGAGATCGCTGGTGGTCGGCTGATCCGCACCCAGGGTGTCACCGCCCCCGCTGGCTTCCGGTGCCGCGGGCATCAAGGCCGGGATCAAGGTCAGCGGCAAGTCCGACCTCGCGCTCGTCTTCAACGAGGGCCCGGAACTCGCGGCCGCGGGCGTGTTCACCGCCAACAAGGTCAAGGCCGCGCCCGTGCTGTGGTCGCAGCAGGTGCTCACCACCGGACGGCTGCGGGCCGTCGTCCTGAACTCGGGCGGCGCCAACGCGTGCACCGGAGCCCCGGGCTTCCAAGACTCGCACAAGACCGCCGAGCATGTCGCCGCGTCGCTCAGCGACTGGGGTACCGAGACCGGCGCGATCGAGGTCGCGGTGTGCTCGACCGGCCTCATCGGTGACCGGCTGCCGATGGACAAGATTCTCGCCGGCGTCACCGAGATCGTGCACGAGCTGGCCGGCGGATCTCCGGCGGCACCGACGCCGCGCACGCGATCATGACCACCGACACGGTCCCGAAGCAGGCGGCGCTGCACCACACCGACAAGTGGAACGTCGGCGGCATGGCGAAGGGCGCGGGCATGCTCGCGCCGTCGCTGGCGACAATGCTCTGCGTCGTCACCACCGACGCTGTCGCCACCGCCGAGCAGCTCGACGAGGCGCTGCGGCACGCGAGCCGGATGACGTTCGACCGCCTCGACGTCGACGGCGCTACCTCCACCAACGACACCGTGCTGCTGCTCGCATCGGGCGCGAGCGCCGTCGCACCGACGCAGGACGAGCTCAACGCGGCCGTCCTCGCGGTGTGCGACGACCTGGCCGAGCAGATGATGGCCGACGCGGAGGGCGTCACCAAGCGCGTCCGCGTCACCGTCAGCGGTGCCGCATCCGAGCAGGACGCGCTCGTCGCGGCCCGCACCGTCGCCCGCGACAGCCTGGTCAAGACCGCGCTGTTCGGCTCCGACCCCAACTGGGGTCGCGTGCTCGCGGCGGTCGGCATCGCGCCCATCACCCTCGACCCGGACCGGATCGCGGTGTCGTTCAACGGCAACCCGGTCTGCATCGACGGTGTCGGCGCGCCCGGCGCCCGCCAGGTGGACCTGTCGGGCATGGACATCGACTTGACCATCGAACTCGGTGTCGGAGCCTCCAGCGCCAGCATTCGAACCACCGACCTCTCGCACGCGTACGTCGAAGAGAACTCGGCGTACTCGTCATGAACAGCGACATCGAGGGCGGCACCGCCGCGGCGAGCATCCAGAGCCTCACGTCGAGCCAGAAGGCGTACGTCCTGGCCGAGGCGCTGCCGTGGCTGCAGCGCTTCCACGACAAGGTCGTCGTGATCAAGTACGGCGGCAACGCCATGATCGACGACGAACTCAAGAGCGCGTTCGCCGCCGACATGGCCTTCCTGCGGACCATCGGCATCCACCCGGTCGTCGTCCACGGCGGCGGCCCGCAGATCAACGCGATGCTGAAACGGCTCGGCATGGAGGGTGAGTTCCGTGGCGGTTTCCGCGTCACCACCCCCGAGGTCATGGACGTCGTCCGCATGGTGCTGTTCGGCCAGGTCGGCCGCGAACTCGTCGGCCTGATCAACGCGCACGGCCCGTTCGCGGTCGGCATCTCCGGCGAGGATGCCCGCCTGTTCACCGCGACCCGTCGCACCGTCCAGGTCGACGGCGAGGCCACCGACATCGGACTCGTCGGCGACGTCACGACGGTCAACCCGGCCGCGGTGCTCGATCTCATTGCGGCCGGACGCATCCCGGTCGTGTCGACGATCGCGCCCGACGAGGACGGCGTCGTGCACAACATCAACGCCGACACCGCCGCCGCGGCCCTGGCCGAGGCCATCGGCGCCGAGAAGCTTGTCGTCCTCACCGACGTCGAGGGTCTCTACACCGACTGGCCGGACCGGTCGTCGCTCGCGTCCGAGATCGACACGGCCGCGCTGCGTCGACTGCTGCCGAGCCTCGACGCCGGCATGGTCCCCAAGATGGAGGCCTGCCTGCGTGCCGTGGAGGGCGGGGTGCCCACCGCGCACGTCATCGACGGCCGCGTCGCGCACGCGGTCCTGCTCGAACTCTTCACCGGCGAGGGCATCGGCACGATGGTCGTTCCCGCTCCCGAGCCCTCGGTCACCCCCGCCCCGCACCACAACTCGCATCCACGGAAGGACTGGAATGACTGCCACGACGGATCTCCAGCAGCGCTGGTCCGGCGCACTGATGAACACCTACGGCGTGCCGCGGGTGGCGCTGGTCCGTGGCGAGGGCGCGGTCGTCACCGACGCGGACGGGAACCAGTACCTGGACCTGCTCGCCGGCATCGCGGTGAACATTCTCGGCCACGCGCACCCGGCGATCGTCGAGGCCGTCACCACCCAGCTGTCGACGCTGGGCCACGTGTCGAACCTGTATGCGAGCGAGCCTGCCGTCGCGCTGGCCGAGCATCTCCTGGCGCAGCTGGGCGTCGGCGACGGCGTCGGCTCCGTGACCGGCCGGGTGTTCCTGTGCAACTCCGGCACCGAGGCCAACGAGGCCGCGTTCAAGCTGGCGCGGGCCACCGGACGGCGCAAGATCATCGCCGCCGAGAAGGCGTTCCACGGCCGGACGATGGGTGCGCTGGCGCTCACCGGACAGCCCGACAAGCGGGCTCCGTTCGAGCCGATGCCGCCCGGCGTCGAGCACGTGCCCTACGGCGACCTCGAGGCCCTCGACCGGGCCGTCGACGAGGACACCGCCGCGGTGTTCCTCGAGCCGATCATGGGCGAGGGCGGCGTCGTGGTGCCGCCCGAGGGCTACCTCGCCGGCGCCCGGCGGATCACCGCCGAACGCGGCGCGCTGCTGATCCTCGACGAGGTGCAGACCGGTATCGGCCGCACCGGCTGGTTCTATGCGCACCAGGCCGCGGGCATCGTCCCCGACGTCATGACGCTCGCGAAGGGGCTCGGCGGCGGCATGCCGATCGGCGCCTGCATCGCGACCGGCGCGGCGGCGGAGCTGTTCGGTCCGGGCAAGCACGGCACCACGTTCGGCGGCAACCCGGTGTGCGCGTCCGCCGCGCTCGCGGTCCTGAAGACGATCGCCGCCGACGACCTGCTGAGCCGCGCCGACATGATCGGCAAGGTGCTCTCGACGGGCATCGAGGGTCTCGGCCACCCGCTCGTCGACCACGTCCGCGGCGCCGGCCTCCTGCTGGGTGTCGTGCTGACCGAGGACATCGCCCCGGTCGTCGAGGCCGCCGCCCGGGAGGCCGGTTACCTCGTGAACGCCGCACAGCCCGGAGTCGTCCGGTTGGCACCCCCGCTGATCCTCACCGAGGAGCAGGCGGAAGGATTTATCGCGGCGCTGCCGGGAATTCTCGATGCAGCGGCGGCGGAATCGGTAGGAGGCAAGTAGTACATGACGATCCGGCACTTCTTGAGGGACGACGACCTGACCCCGGCCGAGCAGGCCGAGGTGCTCGAAGCTGGCTCGGGAGCTCAAGTCGAATCCGTTCTCACGCAAGCCGCTCGACGGCCCGCGTGGCGTGGGTGTCATCTTCGACAAGAACTCGACCCGCACGAGGTTCTCGTTCGAGATGGGCATCGCTCAGCTCGGAGGGCACGCGGTCGTCGTCGACGGCAGCAAGACGCAGCTCGGACGTGACGAGACCCTGCAGGACACCGGTCGCGTGCTGTCCCGCTTCGTCGACGCCGTCGTGTGGCGCACGTTCGGGCAGGAGCGGCTCGAGCAGATGGCCGAGGGCGCGACGATCCCGATCGTCAACGCGCTGTCGGACCAGTTCCACCCCTGCCAGGTGCTGGCCGATCTCCAGACACTCGCCGAGCGCAAGGGTGAGCTGAAGGGCCTGAAGCTGACGTACCTCGGCGACGGCGCGAACAACATGGCGCACTCGTTGCCGCTGGGCGGCGTCACCGCGGGCGTCCACGTCACGATCGCGGCACCGGCCGGGTTCGCGCCCGACCCGGCGGTCGTCGAGGCCGCCCGGGTGCGGGCCGAGCTGACCGGTGCGATGGTGACGCTCACCGACGATCCGCAGGCTGCCGTGGTCGGCGCAGACGCGCTCGTCACCGACACGTGGACCTCGATGGGGCAGGAGGAGGACGGGCTCGACCGAATCGGCCCGTTCCGTCCGTTCCAGATCAACGCCGAGCTGCTCGCCAAGGCTGCGCCCGACGCGGTCGTCCTGCACTGCCTGCCCGCGCACCGGGGCGAGGAGATCACCGACGAGGTGCTCGACGGCCCGCAGTCCGGGGCGTGGGACGAGGCCGAGAACCGGCTGCACGCGCAGAAGGCACTGCTGGTGTGGCTGCTCGAACGGTGCTCGGAGACGCGGCCGTGACATCCGCCCGGGCACGCAGCCGGCCGCCGCCGTCGCGCACGCGCGCGCCGGCCGGCAGGCTCGCATCACCGCGCTGGTGGCCGAACGGCACATCCGCAGCCAGGCCGAACTCGCCGCGCTGCTCGCGGAGGAGGGCATCGAGGTCTCCAACGCGACGCTGTCGCGGGACCTCGAGGAACTCGGTGCGGTGAAGCTGCGGGCCGCCGACGGCGGCGCGGGGGTGTACGTGGTGCCGGAGGACGGCTCGCCCGTGCGGGGCGTCTCCGGCGGCACCGACCGCCTGTCCCGGCTGCTGGGGGAGCTGCTGGTGTCGACCGACGCCAGTGGCAACCTCGCGGTCCTGCGCACCCCGCCCGGGGCCGCGCACTACCTGGCCAGCGCGCTCGACCGGGCCTCGTTGCCCGACGTCGTCGGCACCATCGCGGGCGACGACACCATCCTCGTCGTGGCCCGCGAACCGCTCTCCGGAGCGGAGCTTGCCGCGGCGATAGAGCGCCTGGCCTGACCACTAGACTCTTTCTCGAACACTTCGATTTCTAAGGAGCACACACACCATGGCTGAACGCGTCGTACTCGCCTACTCCGGCGGGCTGGACACCTCGGTGGCCATCAGCTGGATCGGCGAGGAGACCGGCGAAGAGGTCGTCGCTGTCGCCATCGATCTCGGCCAGGGCGGCGAGGACATGGAGGTCGTGCGCCAGCGTGCCCTCGACTGCGGCGCCGTCGAGTCGGTCGTGGTGGATGCGCGTGACGAGTTCGCCGACGAGTACTGCCTGCCGACGATCCAGGCCAACGCGCTGTACATGGACCGCTACCCGCTGGTCTCGGCCATCAGCCGTCCGCTGATCGTCAAGCACATCGTCGAGGCCGCGCGTGCGCACGGCGGCACCGTTGTCTCCCACGGCTGCACCGGTAAGGGCAACGACCAGGTCCGCTTCGAGGTGGGCTTCGGCGCTCTCGCTCCCGACCTCGAGGTCATCGCGCCGGTCCGCGACTACGCGTGGACCCGCGAGAAGGCGATCGCCTTCGCCGAGGAGAACAACATCCCGATCAACGTCACCAAGCGTTCGCCGTTCTCGATCGACCAGAACGTGTGGGGCCGCGCGGTGGAGACGGGCTTCCTCGAGGACCTGTGGAACGCGCCCACCAAGGACGTGTACGACTACACGCAGGACCCGACCCTGAACTGGAATTCCCCTGACGAGCTGATCATCAGCTTCGAGGCGGGCAAGCCGGTCGCGATCGACGGCAAGCCGGTCACCGTGCTCGAGGCCATCCAGGAGCTCAACAAGCGCGCGGGCGCGCAGGGCGTCGGCCGCCTCGACGTCGTCGAGGACCGTCTCGTCGGCATCAAGAGCCGTGAGATCTACGAGGCCCCGGGCGCGATGGTCCTCATCACCGCGCACCAGGAGCTCGAGCACCTGACCCTCGAGCGCGAGCTGGGCCGCTACAAGCGTCAGATGGAGCAGCGCTGGAGCGAGCTGGTCTACGACGGCCTGTGGTTCTCGCCGCTCAAGGACGCGCTCGATTCCTTCGTCGCGAAGACCCAGGAGCGGGTCACCGGCGACATCCGCCTGTTCCTGCACGGCGGCGCCATCACCGTCAACGGCCGTCGCAGCCCGCAGTCGCTGTACGACTTCAACCTGGCGACCTACGACGAGGGCGACACCTTCGACCAGTCCTACGCCAAGGGCTTCGTCAACATCCACGGCCTGTCGTCCAAGGTCGCCGCGAAGCGCGATCTGGGCCTCTAGTCGATGACCGCCCACGGCACCAACGAGGGCGCCCTGTGGGGCGGCCGGTTCGAGTCCGGACCGGCCGCCGCCATGGCGGCCCTGAGTAAGTCGACGCACTTCGACTGGACGCTCGCGCCGTACGACGTGCGCGCGTCGCAGGCGCACGCCAAGGTCCTGCACAAGGCGGGGCTGCTCAGTGACGCCGACCTCGAGTCGATGCTCGACGGCCTCACCCGGCTCGCCGCGGACGTCGCCTCCGGCGCGTTCGTGCCCGCCGAGTCCGACGAGGACGTCCACGGCGCGCTCGAGCGCGGTCTGATCGAGCGGGTCGGCCCCGAGGTCGGTGGCCGGCTGCGTGCGGGTCGTTCCCGTAACGACCAGGTGGCCACGCTGTTCCGGATGTGGCTGCGTGACGCGGTCCGCCGCGTCGCGGACGGTGTCCTCGACGTCGTCGAGGCACTGGCGATGCAGGCAGCTGCACACCCCGAGGCCGTGATGCCGGGCAAGACGCACCTGCAGGCGGCGCAGCCGGTCCTGCTGGCGCACCACCTGCTGGCGCACACGCATCCGCTGCTGCGCGACGTCGAACGCCTGCGGGACTTCGACAAGCGGGCCGCGGTGTCCCCGTACGGGTCCGGCGCGCTCGCCGGGTCGTCGCTGGGGCTCGATCCCGACGCGATCGCCGCCGAGCTGAACTTCGACGCGGCCGCGGAGAACTCGATCGACGCGACGTCGTCGCGTGACTTCGCCGCCGAGGCGGCGTTCGTGTTCGCGATGATCGCGGTGGACCTGTCCCGGATGGCCGAAGAGGTCATCATCTGGAGCACGCCGGAATTCGGGTACATCACGCTCGCCGACGCGTGGTCGACCGGGTCGTCGATCATGCCGCAGAAGAAGAACCCGGACGTCTCGGAGCTGACCCGCGGCAAGGCCGGTCGTCTGATCGGCAACGTCACCGGACTGCTGGCGACGCTCAAGGCGCAGCCGCTCGCGTACAACCGCGACCTGCAGGAGGACAAGGAACCGGTGTTCGATTCGGTGGCGCAGCTCGAGCTGCTGCTGCCGGCCATCACCGGCCTGGTCTCGACGCTGGAGTTCCACACGGATCGCATGGAGGAGCTCGCTCCGGCGGGCTTCACGCTGCGCGACCGACATCGCGGAGTGGATGGTCCGTCAGGGCGTTCCGTTCCGGGTGGCGCACGAGGCCGCGGGCGCGTGCGTCCGTGTCGCAGAGGCGCGTGGCGTCGGGCTCGACGAGCTCACCGACGAGGAGCTGGCCGGTGTGGATCCGGCACTGACCCCGCGGTGCGGGAGGTCCTGACGGTGCACGGCTCGATCGCGTCGCGCAGTGCGCGCGGCGGCACGGCCGGGATCCGCGTCGCGGAGCAGCTCGGCGGTGTGCGTCGGTCGGCGAACTCGTTGCGCGAGTGGACCCGCGCGTAAACGCGAATCGGAGAAACGACTCGGTGTAACCGCGCTCCTACGCACGCAGTAGTGTGAAAGGCTCATCGAACAGGATGTGATGAAAGTCACGATGGGTTGCTGGGGGAGTGCGCTGGTGAGTCTGAGTTCCGACTACGTGGTGGGTTCGCTTCGACGAGCAATCGCCACGGCGCAGAACGGTCTCGAGGTGGTACGCCTCGGCGGTCTGGAAACGGGTGCGACGCCGTCCCGTTCCAGATCGTCGAGCGTGCCCGATGTACCGCCTGCGCCGCTATTTCCCGGACACGGATCCGGCCGAGGTGGGCCCGCCGATCGTCCTCGTCCCGCCGATGATGATGTCGGCCGACGTCTACGACGTCACACGGGATCAGGGTGCGGTCGGCATCCTGCACGGGATGGGGCTCGACCCGTCGGTCGTCGACTTCGGTTCCCCGGACGCCGAGGAGGGCGGCTGGGACCGGACGCTCGCCGACCACATCGTCGCGATCAGCGAGATCGTCGACCTGGTCCACGAGCACACCGGTCGCGACGTGCACCTGTCGGGCTACTCGCAGGGCGGCATGTTCTGCTACCAGGCCGCGGCCTATCGGCGGTGCCGCAACGTCGCCAGCCTCGTCACCTTCGGGGCACCCGTCGACACCCTCGCCGCGCTGCCCTTCAACATCCCGGCCGGCGTCGCCACGAAGGGTGCCGACCTCTTGGCCGACCATGTCTTCAACCGACTTTCGATCGCCGGTTGGATGGCGCGGACCGGCTTCCAACTGCTCGACCCGGTGAAGACGGCCAAGTCCCGCTTCGATTTCCTCCGGCAACTGCACGACCGCGACGCCCTGCTCCCGCGCGAGCAGCAGCGCCGGTTCCTCGCGCAGGACGGCTGGGTCGCGTGGTCCGGGCCTGCGGTGGCGGAACTGCTCAAGCAGTTCATCGTGCACAACCGGATGATGACCGGCGGTTTCGTCATCAGGGACACCGCGGTCAGTCTGGCGGAGATCTCGTGCCCGATCCTGGCGTTCGTCGGCGAGGTCGACGACATCGGCCAGCCCCTCGCCGTCAGGGGGATCAAACGAGCCGCACCCCGCGCCGAGGTGTTCGAATCGACTTTGCGCGCAGGCCATTTCGGTCTCGTCGTCGGATCGGCCGCGGCGGCGCGTACGTGGCCGACCACCGGCGAATGGGTGCGCTGGCGGGAGGGCCTCGGGCCGCGACCGGAGCCGGTGGACGTGATGATCCACGACGAGCCGTCGGGCGTCGACAGCGGCGTCAGCATCGCCAACCGGATCACCCACACCGTCGCGTCGATCGCCGAGGTCGGCGTCGGTGTCGGGAAGGGAATCGCCGATTTCGCGACCGACACCGTGCGCGGCACCCGCGAACTCTCGGTGGAGGCAGCCCGCGCGCTGCCGCGGCTGGTCCGCCTCGGGCAGTTGCAGCCGCGGTCGCGGATCTCGCTGGGTCTGCTGCTGGCCGAACAGGGGCGCCAGGCGCCCGGCGGCGAGTGCTTCTTGTTCGACGACCGCGTGCACACGAACGCCGCCGTCAACACGCGGATCGACAACGTCGTGCGGGGACTCGTCCACGCCGGCGTTCGACCCGCCACCCACGTCGGCGTCCTGATGGAGACGCGCCCGAGCGCGCTGGTGACGATCGCGGCGCTGAGCCGGCTCGGTGCCGTGGCCGTGCTGCTGCCACCCGGCGGCGATCTGAACGAGGCGGTCCGCCTGGGTCGGGTGGACCGCATCGTCGCGGACCCCGACAACCTCGAGGACGCGGTCGTGACCGGCAAGCAGGTGCTGGTCCTCGGCGGCGGTGAGTTCCGTGGTCTCGCGGTCGAACTCGGACCGGACGTCGTCGACCTCGAACAGATCGACCCGGCCGCGGTGACGCTGCCCGGGTGGTACCGGCCCGACCCCGGACTGGCGCGCGAACTCGCGTTCGTGATCTTCAGCGGGTCGACCGGCAACCTCGAGGCGAAGTTCATCACCAACTACCGGTGGGCGTTGTCGGCGTTCGGCACCGCGTCGGCGGCATCGCTCAGTCGCGGCGACACCGTGTACTGCCTTGCGCCGCTGCATCATTCCTCGGGACTGATGGCGACCCTCGGTGGCGCGGTGGCCGGTGGCGCCCGGATCGCGTTGTCTCGCGGCCTCGACCCGGAGCGGTTCGCGGAGGAGATCCACCGCTACGGCGTGACCGTCGTCAGCTACACGTGGACCTCGATGCGCGAGATCCTCGACGCCAAGTCCCTGCCCCTCGAAGAGGGCCGCCCGGTCCGGCTGTTCATCGGGTCCGGCATGCCTCCCGGCCTGTGGCGCCGGATCACCGAGCGGTTCGCGCCGGCGCGGGTGCTCGAGTTCTACGCGTCCACCGAGGGCGATGTCGTGCTGGTCAACGTCTCCGGCGCGAAGGTCGGCTCCAAGGGTCGGCCGCTGCCCGGCAGCGCGGAAGTCCGGCTGGGCGCGTACGACCCGATCGCGGGCCGGCTGCTCGAAGGACGAGCGCGGGTTCGTCCGCGAGTGCGCGGACGACGAGGTCGGGCTTCTGCTCGGCCGACCCGGCACCGCCGCGGAGGCGGCATCCGGCGTGATGCGCGGCGTCTTCGCGCCCGGCGACGCGTGGGTCCCGACGGAGAACCTCTTCCGCCGCGACCCGGACGGCGATTACTGGCTCGTCGACCACAAGCACACCGTCGTCGCGGCGGCCCGCGGTCCGGTGTTCACGCAGCCGATCGTCGACGCGCTGGGCGAGATGCCGCAGGTCGATCTGGCGGTTGCGTACGGCGTCCCCGCCGGGGGCGCCAGGTGGCGGTCGCGGCGTTCACCGTCCACGACGGTCGCGTGCCCAGCGCCGCCGAGCTGACGGCCACGCTCGTTCAGCTACCGCTGGCGCAGTGCCCGGACATCGTGCACGTGGTGGACGCAATCCCGCTGGGTGCGTCGTACCGTCCACGGGCGGCCGAGCTCCAGGCGGCCGGCATGCCCAGGCCGAGCGTGCGCGCGTGGTACCTCGACGCAGGTACCGGCAGGTACAAGCGATTCACGAAGGCTGCAGCGGCCCGGTTCGATGACCTGCCGGCGAAGCCGGGTGGGGTGCCCGCGTAGCCGGACCCGCGTCGACTTGTAGCCTGGACCAGCCGAGATTCCGGACGGCCCGAGAGGACTGAAGTGGCTATTGATCCACCCTGCTCAGCATTCTGGCGTGCCCGCAGGACAAGGGGCCGTTGCTGTTGGTCGGCGACGAGGTGCTGTACAACCCTCGGCTGCGCCGCGCGTACCCGATCGAGAACGGCATCCCGGTGCTGCTGATCGACGAGGCACGCGACGTCACCGATGCCGAGCACGACGACTTCGTCGCGCGCGGCGTCGAGGCATCGGACTCCTGACCGCTCAGTCGAGCGGCCCGGTGAGATAGCGCTGCAGGGTCGGCGCGATCAGCCGCGCGGCCTCGTCGGTCGAGAGCACCGAGCGCTTTGACGCCCAGCAGGTGACGGGTGACGAACAGCCCGGCCATCTGCGAGGCGACGAGCGCGACGCGCAGCTCACCTGTCCCTGGGGGCGAATCGACCCGCGGGACGACGTCCCGGAGGGCCAGCTCCAGCAGGAAGCTGCGCGGTCGCCCTTCGCGACCGCCTGTGAGCGCCGACCGCACCGCCGCGACGACCGCAGGCCGGTGCGGCGAATCCCAGATGCCGATCACGGTGCGCGCCAGCGCTTCGCCGAGCCGGTCGACCGGCACGGACTCGAACGTCTTGATGATCGCTGTCGGATCCATCGGCAGCGCGATCGCCTCGACGAGCAGTTGCTGCTTCGTCCCGAAGTAGTGGTGCACGAGCGCCGAATCGACGCCGGCCTCGGAGGCGATCGCTCGGATCGTGGTGTGGTCGAACCCCTTGTCGGCGAACTGATGTCGGGCGGCGCGCAGGATCCGCTCACGCGTGATCGACGGTCCCGGGCGGCGCCCGGGGCGGGTCGGTGGCGCGGTCGGCTCGGCCATCACGGTGTGCGACGACGGAGCGTGGCCGCCCCGAGAATCAGTGCGACGACGACGAACAGCACGACGACGCCGAGATCGCGCCACATCAGCCCCGTCGTGCCGGGATGTGCGGCCACCTGTTGGAGTGCCTCGACCGCGTAGCTGAGTGGGAGGACGTTGCTGATCCACTCGAGCCACTGCGGGAGCTGCCCTCGTGGCACGAGGAGACCGCACAACAGTAGTTGCGGGATCACGATCACCGGCATGAACTGCACGGCCTGGAACTCGGTGCGGGCGAACGCGCTGCACAGCAGCCCGAGCGCCACGCCGAGCACCGCGTTGACCACGGCGATCAGAATCGCCCAGACGATGCTGCCCTGCGTGGTCAGGCTCAGGAACCCGAACGCGACGGCGCACGCCAGCGCCGCCTGCGCGGTGGCGGCGATCGAGAACGCGGTCCCGTAGCCGGCGAGGAGATCGAGCTTCGACAGGGGAGTGGTCAGCAGTCGCTCGAGGGTTCCGGAACTGCGTTCGCGCTGCATCGCGATCGATGTCACCAGGAACATCACGATGAAGGGGATGATGCCGAGCATCGTGATCGCGATCCGGTCGAACAGCGGGATCTCGCCGGGCGGGGTGGGCACGTTCTGGTAAAGGAAGTACAGCAGCACCATGATCAGCGACGGGACGACCAGGATCATCGCGACCGTGCGCCGATCCATGCGGAGTTGGCGGAGGATGCGGGTGGTGCTCGACGCGTAGATCCGCGGATTGATGATCATCGCTGGACTCCCACCTGCTGGTCCCGGATCAGGACGAGAAACGCCTCCTCCAGGTTCGACTTTCCGGTCCGGCGCCGCAGTTCGTCCGGCGGCACATGGGCGAGCAGGCGGCCGTCGCGCAGGAGCAGGAGATTCTCGCAGTGGTCGGCCTCGTCCATGACGTGACTCGAAATGAGCAACGTCGTTCCCGACGCGGCGAGCGATGCGAAGTGCTCCCACAACTCGACGCGCAGCACGGGGTCCAGGCCGACCGTCGGCTCGTCGAGGACGAGCACCTCGGGCCGGCCGACCAGGGCGCATGCGAGGGATACGCGACTGAGTTGACCGCCCGACAGGTCGCCGGCCGCGTGGTGAGCATGCGAGCTGAGGCCGACTGCTTCGATGGTTTCCGCCACCGCGTCGTTCCCACGCCCGTACAGCGAGGCGAAGTACCGCACGTTGTCGCGGATGGTGATGTCGAGGTAGACGCTCGGGTCCTGCGTCACGTATCCGATCCGGCGCCGTAGCGGCGCCGAACCGGCAGGCTGCCCGAGGACGGTCGACCGTGCCGGACTCGATGATCTGGGTGCCGACGATGCACCGCATCAAGGTGGTCTTGCCGCAGCCCGAGGGCCCCGGTAGCCCGGTGACCGTTCCGCGGGGGATCGACAGGCTCACGTCCCGCAGGGCGGGTGCACCGCCGCGGCGCACGTTGAGGCCCTGGACCTCGATGGCGGCCGCGGCCGCGAGTGGGTCCGCCGCGAACGGCTCGGATGTTCCGGTCATGTCGACCTCGATTCATCGACTGATGAACTCATCGCTCGATGAATTATTCGTCGGATGTGAGCAGCGGGTCAACGGTTCGCCGGTATCGAACGCGCATCCGTGCAGAATCGTGACCGTGACCCTCTCAGGCCGACAGACGCTGCGGGACGCCGGGCATCCGCTCGATGCCGCGCGGGCCGTCCTCGGCGGCACCCTGACCGTCAGCACGGTCCGCGCGCGAATCGTCGAAGTGGAGGCGTACGGCGGCGACCCCTCCGGTCCGTGGCCCGATCCGGCGTCGCATTCCTACAGGGGCCGGTCGCCGCGGAACTCGGTGATGTTCGGTGAGCCCGGGCACCTCTACGTGTATCGCAGCTACGGCATGCACTTCTGCGCGAATGTGTCGTACGGTCCCGTCGGCGTCGCCGGCGGTGTACTGCTGCGTGCGGCCGAGATCGTCGAGGGCGACGAGCTGGTGGCCTCGCGGCGTCCGGGGATCCGCCGGCCGGCCGACGCCGCCCGCGGGCCGGGGAACCTCGGGTCCGCAATGGGGCTCACCCTCGAGCACAACGGTTTCGATCTCTTCGGCGTCGACCCGGGAATGCGCCTGACCCTGGGGGATGCCACCGAGTACCGCGACGGTCCGAGGGTGGGCATCGCCGTTGCCGCCGACCGCCCGTGGCGGCTCTGGCTCGACGGTTCGCCGGCGGTGTCGGCCTATCGCCGCAGCCCGCGCGCACCGGCTCCCCCACGCGGTGGGATGATCGGGTGCGTGACTGAGAACATTCTTGACGAACTGACCTGGCGGGGGCTCATCGCCCAGTCGACCGATCTGGACGCACTGCGTCGCGAGACCGAGACCGGTCCAGTCACGTTGTATGCCGGTTTCGATCCGACCGGACCGAGCCTGCATGCCGGACACCTCGTGCCGTTGCTGGCGCTCCGGCGCTTCCAGCGGGCCGGACACCGGCCGATCGTCCTCGCCGGTGGTGCCACCGGCATGATCGGTGATCCGCGCGACGTCGGTGAGCGCACCATGAACTCCGCGGACACGGTCGCCGAGTGGGCCGACCGCATCCGGGTCCAGCTCGAGCGGTTCGTCGACTTCGACGACTCGCCGACAGGAGCCGTCATCGAGAACAACGCGAACTGGACGTCCAAACTCACGGCGATCGACTTCCTGCGCGACATCGGCAAGCACTTCTCGGTGAACGTCATGCTGGCCCGTGACACGGTCAAGCGGCGCCTCGAGTCCGACGGCATCTCCTACACCGAGTTCAGCTACATGCTGCTGCAGGCCAACGACTTCGTGCACCTGCGCCGCAACTACGGCTGCACGCTCCAGGTCGGAGGCTCCGATCAGTGGGGCAACATCATCGCCGGCGTCGACCTCAACCGAAAGCTCGACGGGGCGTCGGTGCACGCGATGACGGTGCCGCTCGTGACGTCCTCGGACGGCAAGAAGTTCGGCAAGTCCACCGGTGGTGGCAGCCTGTGGCTCGACCCGGAGATGACCAGCCCCTACGCCTGGTACCAGTACTTCGTGAACACCGGTGACGCCGATGTCATGCGCTACCTGCGGTGGTTCACGTTCCTCTCGCAGGAGGAGCTGGCGGAGCTCGAGACCGCGACCGCGGAACGTCCCCAGGCACGTGAGGCGCAGCGCCGCCTCGCCGCAGAGATGACGACCCTCGTGCACGGACAGGCGAACACCGATGCGGTCGAGCACGCCAGCAAGGCGCTGTTCGGTCGCGCGGAGCTGGCCGAGCTCGACGAGTCGACGCTCGCCGCGGCCTTGAAGGAAGCCTCGATCGCAGAGGTCGGGGCAGGGGAGCCGCGCACCATCGTCGATCTGCTCGTGGCGAGCGGGCTGTGCGAAAGCAAGGGCGCTGCACGACGGGCCGTCAAGGAGGGCGGGGCCTACGTGAACAACCAGCGTGTCGAGGCTGACGACTGGGAGCCGCAGGCCGCGGACCTGCTGCACGGTCAATGGTTGGTCATCCGCCGCGGACGCAAGAACTTCGCCGGCATCAAGGCGCTCGCGGGCTGACGTGTCCGGCGTCACGTCGATCTAGTTCGGCCCTGAGGGGGCGGGATTCGTCCCGCCCCCTTCGTGCTACCTGGGGTTTCTCCGAGCATCGATGCGCCGACGACCCTCTGACCTGGCGATTTGGCGAATCGCTGCGAAGCCCCGTAACTTATTCCAGGTCAGAGCGACACGGACACCGACCCGGACGCGATCTTCACAGGTCAGCGTGGGAAAACGAGGTTGTACGGGGAGCGCCTGGCGAATCTGCTGAAGCTCTCCTCCGGGGGTCGGATTTGCATCCGGTGCCGGTGGGGGTTAGGCTGGAACGGTTGCCCCGGAACGAGGAACTGCAAGGTTCTGAGTGATGGTGTGTGCGTGTTCTTTGAGAACTCAACAGTGTGTCGATGAATGTCAGTGCCAAATTTTATTGGTACTCCACTCACCGTTTTGGTGGGTGGGTATTTGCTGATCGTCTCATTCTTCCGTCTGGGGCGGTCAGTGCAAGCTAGTTTGAGTTTTTTTGCTAGTGATTTGACTCGATGTCTATGGCTGATTGCCGGTTTTGCCGGCCAATCTAGAGTCTTCAACGGAGAGTTTGATCCTGGCTCAGGACGAACGCTGGCGGCGTGCTTAACACATGCAAGTCGAGCGGTAAGGCCCTTTCGGGGGTACACGAGCGGCGAACGGGTGAGTAACACGTGGGTGATCTGCCCTGCACTCTGGGATAAGCCTGGGAAACTGGGTCTAATACCGGATATGAGCTCCTGTCGCATGGCGGGGGTTGGAAAGGTTTACTGGTGCAGGATGGGCCCGCGGCCTATCAGCTTGTTGGTGGGGTAATGGCCTACCAAGGCGACGACGGGTAGCCGGCCTGAGAGGGCGACCGGCCACACTGGGACTGAGACACGGCCCAGACTCCTACGGGAGGCAGCAGTGGGGAATATTGCACAATGGGCGAAAGCCTGATGCAGCGACGCCGCGTGAGGGATGACGGCCTTCGGGTTGTAAACCTCTTTCAGCAGGGACGAAGCGAAAGTGACGGTACCTGCAGAAGAAGCACCGGCCAACTACGTGCCAGCAGCCGCGGTAATACGTAGGGTGCGAGCGTTGTCCGGAATTACTGGGCGTAAAGAGCTCGTAGGCGGTTTGTCGCGTCGTCTGTGAAAACCCGCAGCTCAACTGCGGGCTTGCAGGCGATACGGGCAGACTTGAGTACTGCAGGGGAGACTGGAATTCCTGGTGTAGCGGTGAAATGCGCAGATATCAGGAGGAACACCGGTGGCGAAGGCGGGTCTCTGGGCAGTAACTGACGCTGAGGAGCGAAAGCGTGGGTAGCGAACAGGATTAGATACCCTGGTAGTCCACGCCGTAAACGGTGGGCGCTAGGTGTGGGTTTCCTTCCACGGGATCCGTGCCGTAGCTAACGCATTAAGCGCCCCGCCTGGGGAGTACGGCCGCAAGGCTAAAACTCAAAGGAATTGACGGGGGCCCGCACAAGCGGCGGAGCATGTGGATTAATTCGATGCAACGCGAAGAACCTTACCTGGGTTTGACATATACCGGAAACACCTAGAGATAGGTGCCCCCTTGTGGTCGGTATACAGGTGGTGCATGGCTGTCGTCAGCTCGTGTCGTGAGATGTTGGGTTAAGTCCGCAACGAGCGCAACCCTTGTCCTGTGTTGCCAGCGCGTAATGGCGGGGACTCGCAGGAGACTGCCGGGTCAACTCGGAGGAAGGTGGGGACGACGTCAAGTCATCATGCCCCTTATGTCCAGGGCTTCACACATGCTACAATGGCCGGTACAGAGGGCTGCGATACCGTGAGGTGGAGCGAATCCCTTAAAGCCGGTCTCAGTTCGGATCGGGGTCTGCAACTCGACCCCGTGAAGTCGGAGTCGCTAGTAATCGCAGATCAGCAACGCTGCGGTGAATACGTTCCCGGGCCTTGTACACACCGCCCGTCACGTCATGAAAGTCGGTAACACCCGAAGCCGGTGGCCTAACCCTTGTGGAGGGAGCCGTCGAAGGTGGGATCGGCGATTGGGACGAAGTCGTAACAAGGTAGCCGTACCGGAAGGTGCGGCTGGATCACCTCCTTTCTAAGGAGCATTCTCCAGTCGAGGGCCAACACAGGTTGTGTTCTTGCTGGCAGAGGCCGTTTAGTCCCCAATCGTGGGACTGCGGTTGCTCATGGGTGGAACACTGACAATCTCATCCACACGTCAGCGGGTCACATGGCCGGCTGGTGGGTGATATATCGGCGCACTGTTGGGTCCTGAGAGAACACGCAAGTGATCTTTCGAGGAAGAAACGACAACATCTGGGCGTGGTCATACCGCGGTACGTGAGTGCCGGCTGGTGCCACATTCGGTCTGGGTGTTGTGTGTTGTTTGAGAACTGCACAGTGGACGCGAGCATCTTTGTTGTAAGTGTTTAAGAGCGTACGGTGGATGTCTGGCACCAGGAGCCGATGAAGGACGTAGGAGGCTGCGATAAGCCTCGGGGAGCTGTCAACCGAGCTGAGATCCGAGGATGTCCGAATGGGGAAACCCAGCCACAGTGATGTGTGGTTACCCGCGCCTGAATATATAGGGCGTGTGGAGGGAACGTGGGGAAGTGAAACATCTCAGTACCCACAGGAAGAGAAAACAACATGTGATTCCGTGAGTAGTGGCGAGCGAAAGCGGATGAGGCTAAACCATGGGTGTGTGATAGCCGGCGGGCGTTGCATTCGTGGGGTTGTGGGATCCGTCTTGTCAATTCTGCCGGATTGGCCGACAGTAAGAAATCATCGTGTTAGTCGAAGTGGTCTGGAACGGCCTGTCGTAGAGGGTGAGAGTCCCGTAGACGAAAACATGGTGACTGTCGTGACGGACACCCGAGTAGCAGCGGGCCCGTGAAATCTGCTGTGAATCTGTCGGGACCACCCGATAAGCCTGAATACTCCCTGGTGACCGATAGCGGACTAGTACCGTGAGGGAAAGATGAAAAGTACCCCGGGAGGGGAGTGAAATAGTACCTGAAACCGTGCGCTTACAATCCGTCAGAGCCTTCGCACCTTCGGGTGGGGGTGATGGCGTGCCTTTTGAAGAATGAGCCTGCGAGTTAGCGGCATGTCGCGAGGTTAACCCGTGTGGGGTAGCCGTAGCGAAAGCGAGTCCGAATAGGGCGTCCTTGAGTGGCATGTTCTAGACCCGAAGCGGAGTGATCTACCCATGGCCAGGGTGAAGCGACGGTAAGACGTCGTGGAGGCCCGAACCCACTTAGGTTGAAAACTGAGGGGATGAGCTGTGGGTAGGGGTGAAAGGCCAATCAAACTCCGTGATAGCTGGTTCTCCCCGAAATGCATTTAGGTGCAGCGTCGCGTGTTTCACTCTGGAGGTAGAGCTACTGGATGGCCGATGGGCCCCACAAGGTTACTGACGTCAGCCAAACTCCGAATGCCAGAGTGTGAGAGCGCGGCAGTGAGACTGCGGGGGATAAGCTTCGTAGTCGAGAGGGAAACAGCCCAGATCGCCGGCTAAGGCCCCTAAGCGTGTACTAAGTGGAAAAGGATGTGGGGTCGCGAAGACAACCAGGAGGTTGGCTTAGAAGCAGCCACCCTTGAAAGAGTGCGTAATAGCTCACTGGTCAAGTGATCCTGCGCCGACAATGTAGCGGGGCTCAAGTACACCGCCGAAGCCGCGGCATTCACATAACACCCCGGATGGTTTACGGATCGTCCGGCAGTGGTGTGGATGGGTAGGGGAGCGTCGTGCAGCCATGGAAGCGCCGGAGTGATCCAGGTGTGGAGGCTGCACGAGTGAGAATGCAGGCATGAGTAGCGAAAGACGAGTGAGAAACTCGTCCGCCGAATGACCAAGGGTTCCTGGGCCAGGTTAATCCGCCCAGGGTGAGTCGGGACCTAAGGCGAGGCCGACAGGCGTAGTCGATGGACAACGGGTTGATATTCCCGTACCCGTGTGAACGCGCCCCTGGTGAATCAGTGATGCTAAGCGCCCTGAAGCCACTTTCGAACCTTCGGGTTCTTCGGTGGTGGATGCGCGTGAACCGATCTGGTAGTAGCCAAGCGATGGGGTGACGCAGGAAGGTAGCTGAGCCAGTCAGTGGTAATACTGGTGTAAGCGTGTAGGGCGTGACCTAGGCAAATCCGGGTCGCATATAGCCTGAGACGTGATGCGTAGCCGATTGAGGCGAATTCAGTGATCCTATGCTGCCGAGAAAAGCCTCTAGCGAGCTTTCACACGGCCCGTACCCCAAACCGACACAGGTGGTCAGGTAGAGAATACTAAGGCGATCGAGATAACTGTGGTTAAGGAACTCGGCAAAATGCCCCCGTAACTTCGGGAGAAGGGGGCCTCTGCCGGTGACCGGACTTGCTCCGTGAGCTGGTGGGGGCCGCAGAGACCAGAGAGAAGCGACTGTTTACTAAAAACACAGGTCCGTGCGAAGTCGTAAGACGATGTATACGGACTGACGCCTGCCCGGTGCTGGAAGGTTAAGAGGACCGGTTAGCCAGTAATGGCGAAGCTGAGAATTTAAGCCCCAGTAAACGGCGGTGGTAACTATAACCATCCTAAGGTAGCGAAATTCCTTGTCGGGTAAGTTCCGACCTGCACGAATGGCGTAACGACTTCTCTGCTGTCTCAACCACAGACTCGGCGAAATTGCATTACGAGTAAAGATGCTCGTTACGCGCGGCAGGACGAAAAGACCCCGGACCTTCACTATAGCTTGGTATTGGTGTTCGGTTCGGTTTGTGTAGGATAGGTGGGAGACTGTGAAGCATGCACGCCAGTGTGTGTGGAGTCGTTGTTGAAATACCACTCTGATCGTATTGGACATCTAACCTCGGACCATGATCTGGTTCAGGGACAGTGCCTGGTGGGTAGTTTAACTGGGGCGGTTGCCTCCCAAAATGTAACGGAGGCGCCCAAAGGTTCCCTCAGCCTGGTTGGCAATCAGGTGTCGAGTGCAAGTGCACAAGGGAGCTTGACTGTGAGACTGACAGGTCGAGCAGGGACGAAAGTCGGGACTAGTGATCCGGCACCGGCAAGTGGAAGCGGTGTCGCTCAACGGATAAAAGGTACCCCGGGGATAACAGGCTGATCTTCCCCAAGAGTCCATATCGACGGGATGGTTTGGCACCTCGATGTCGGCTCGTCGCATCCTGGGGCTGGAGTAGGTCCCAAGGGTTGGGCTGTTCGCCCATTAAAGCGGCACGCGAGCTGGGTTTAGAACGTCGTGAGACAGTTCGGTCTCATCCGCCGCGCGCGTTAGAAACTTGAGGAAGGCTGTCCCTAGTACGAGAGGACCGGGACGGACGAACCTCTGGTGTGCCAGTTGTTCCGCCAGGAGCACTGCTGGTTAGCTACGTTCGGAAGGGATAACCGCTGAAAGCATCTAAGCGGGAAGCCTGTTCCAAGATGAGGTTTCTCACCCCCTCGAGGGGGTAAGGCCCCCGGCAGACCACCGGGTTGATAGGCCAGAACTGGAAGCACAGTAATGTGTGGAGGTGACTGGTACTAATAGGCCGAGGACTTACCACAAAGAAGCTACGCGTCCACTGTGCGGTATCTGAAACAACACACAGATACCATTCACCCCCAACACCGAAGGCATTCGTGCCGGCGGTGGTTCGGGCGGGGGAATCGAATGTGTGACAGTTTCATAGAGTTACGGCGGCCATAGCGGAGGGGAAACGCCCGGTCCCATTCCGAACCCGGAAGCTAAGCCCTCCAGCGCCGATGGTACTGCACTCGACAGGGTGTGGGAGAGTCAGGACACCGCCGAACATCCGTTACCGAAAGGGGACCCGACACACTGGGTCCCCTTTCGTGTTTTGTATGAAAGGAATGGCTGTGTCGGAAAGCAGTGGTGAACGTCGGAACTTCCGCGGAGACGGGACCCACCGTTCCGAAGGACACCGCGGCGGCCGACCGGAGGACCGTCGGGTCCGCGCGACGAACAGCGTCGCGATTCGAGCGGCGGCCAGGACCGCGCCGGCCGTCAGGGTCAGAGTCGTGGCACGGGTCAGTGGCGGGATCGTGATGACCGACGCGACGATCGCCGAGGTGACGAGCGGCGCGACGACAGGCGCGGTGAGCGTCGTGGGGACGACCGGCGTCAGTTCTCGGGTCGCGGCGACGATCGTCGCGGTACCGGCGGTGCGCCTCGACGTCGTGGCGGCGAAGGCGGCTTCGGCCCCGCTCGCGGCCGTGAGGCTGTCGGCCCGCAGCGTCGTGACGCCCGCCCGGACGAGCCGGACATCCCCGATGAGGTCGAGGCCGGCGAGCTCGATCCCGCGGTGCGCCGCGACCTGCTGAGCCTGGACAAGAACAACGCGAACACCGTCGCCCGCCACCTGGTGATGGCGAGTCGACTGATCGAGGACGATCCTCGTCTGGCACTCGCGCATGCTCGGGCCGCACGGCAGCGGGCCGGCCGCATCGCGGTTGTGCGCGAGACCGCAGGCATCACGGCGTACCACGCCGGTGAATGGGCCGAAGCCCTGTCGGAGCTGCGTGCCGCACGTCGCATGTCCGGTGGCCCCGGCTTCCTCGCGGTGATGGCGGAGCTGCGAGCGCGGCCTCGGCCGTCCCGAGCGGGCCATCGAACTCGGTCGCAGCGACGAGGCACGCGCGATGACCGGTGACGAGGCGACCGAGCTGCGGATGGTCGTTGCCGGCGCCCGCATGGATCTGGGGCAGTTCGACCAGGCGGTCGTCACGCTGCAGACGGCGGATCTCGACGCCAAGCGCACGGGTTCCGCCGCGGCACGCCTGTTCTACGCCTACGCCGACGCGCTGGTGGCGGCTGGCCGGATCGAGGACGGACTCAAGTCGGTTCCTCAATTCCGCAGCCGCCGACCTCGACGGGGAAACGGACGCGGAGGAGCGTGTGGCCGAGCTGACCGGAGAAGGTCAGTGACGGAGGCCGTCACGTCCCTACGGGGAGCATTCGACGTCCTGCTGCTCGATCTCGACGGCACCGTCTACCAGGGGCCGGAGGCGATCCCGGGTGCCCGGGAGGCACTGGCTGCGGGCGATCAGCGCCAGCTGTACGTCACCAACAACGCCAGTCGTAGCCCGGCGGCGGTGGCGCAGCACCTTCGCGAACTCGGATTCGACGCCGCGGATCAGGACGTCGTCACGAGCTCTCAGTCGGCGGCGCGTCTGCTGTCGGAGAAGCTCGAACCGGGTGCGGTCGTCCTCGTCATCGGCACCGATGCCCTCGCGGCGGAGATCGAGAATGTCGGTCTGCGACCGGTCCGTCGGTTCGGAGACGGACCGGTGGCCGTGGTTCAGGGACATTCACCGGAGACCGGCTGGGTCATCCTCGCCGAGGCGACGCTCGCCATCCGGGCCGGCGCGTTGTGGGTCGCGGCCAACGTCGACTCGACTCTCCCGACGGAACGCGGTCTGGTGTTGGGCAACGGGTCGATGGTCGCCGCGCTGAGGACCGCGACGGGGCGGGAGCCGATCGTCGCTGGCAAGCCGGCGGCACCGTTGATGGAGGATGCGCTCGAGCGGGCGGGCGACGCGCGGCCGCTGGTCGTCGGCGATCGGCTCGACACCGACATTGCCGGCGCGAACGCGGTCGGCGCCGAGTCGCTGCTCGTCCTGACCGGTGTCAGTACGACGGCTGATCTTCTGCGGGCCGACGCGATGCACCGCCCGACGTATGTCGCGAAGTCGCTCGACGCACTCGATCGTCCGGCCGCGGTCTCGGCGGTCACGTGTCACCCGGGGTGGCGCGTCGAGTTCGACTCGGGTGACCTCGTCGTCCACTCGGACGGTCCAGATGCCGCCGACGGTTCACCCGTGGATCGGGCCGGTGCATTCCTGTCGGTTCTCGGGGCGGCCTGGCGGCATCCCGAGTTCGTCCGCGTGCGGGCGGCCGACGATGACGCGCGGGCAGCGGTCTCCTTCCTGCTCGGCGAGATGTGACCGAGCGGGGCAACTGTCTGTCCTACAGGGCGGTCGTCGGTGGTCGGCTGCCGGGCGAATGGGCTAGGTTTGCACCGATGAGCACGTCAGTACCACTTCCAGGCCAGCACCTCCCCGGATCCGGTGGCGGTGTCGATCCGGCGGATGTTCACGAGCGTGTCGACGCCCTGCTCGGACAGTTGAACGACGCCGGTGGCGGCACCGAGGACGCCCGAGCGCTCGGACGGCAGGCACAGATTCTCGAACGGGCTCACGATGTTCTCGTTGAGTCCCTGGCAGCAGTGGACAAGGTCTGAGGTGGCACGTCGAGCAAGGGTCGATGCGGAACTGGTGCGGCGGGGTCTCGCCCGCTCGCGTGAGCAGGCCGTGGAGTTGATCTCGGCCGGTCGGGTTCTGATCGCGGGCACAGTCGCGACCAAGCCGGCGACCGCCATCGAGGCAGGAACCCCGCTTCTGGTCACGGACGTCGACGAGGAGATCTCGTGGGCCTCACGCGGAGCGCACAAGCTTCTCGGAGCCCTGGACGCGTTCACCCCGCAGGGCTTGACCGTCGACGGGCGGCGATGCTTGGACGCCGGCGCCTCGACGGGCGGTTTCACGGACGTCCTGCTGCACAACGGTGCGCGCGAGGTGGTCGCGGTCGACGTCGGGTACGGCCAGCTGGTGTGGCGGCTGCAGTCGGACGATCGTGTGCACGTCGTCGATCGCACCAATGTCCGCTCGATCGACGCGGAGACGATCGGCGGTCGGGTCGACCTCGTCGTGGCGGATCTGTCGTTCATCTCGCTCGAACTGGTGCTTCCGGCCCTCGTCGCCTGCGTGAACGAGCGGCGCCGATCTGGTCCCGATGGTCAAGCCGCAGTTCGAGGTGGGTAAGGAACGCGTCGGATCGGGTGGTGTGGTCCGCGACCCGGAGTTGCGGGCGAGCGCCGTCATCGAGGTTGCCGAGGCGGCTGCCGAATTGGGCCTTCGCACCGTCGGCGCCGTCGCGAGTCCGCTGCCGGGGCCGTCCGGAAACGTCGAGTACTTCCTGTGGCTGCGCAAGGACGGTCAGGACGGAAACGACGATCAGGACACGGACACGGTGTCCGACACGGGCGAGACCCCGTCGGTCGAGGAGCTGATCCGCCGAGCCGTCGCCGAGGGGCCCCAGTGACCGAGGTGACGGCGTCAGCCGCTCCGCGTCGCGTTGCCGAGCGCCAGATCCTCCTGGTGGCGCACACGGGCCGTGCCGAGATCACCGAGACCGCCCGCCGCGTCGCCGAGATCTGTGCCCGCGCGGGTATCGCGTTGCGGCTGCTCGAGAACGAGGTCGACGTCGACCGGGTCGAATCTTTCGCCGAGGGACCGGACAGGCCCGTCGTCAGTGTCGTTCCGGAAGGGCCGGGGGCGGCGTCGGACTGCGAGATGGTGATCGTGCTCGGTGGCGACGGGAGCTTCCTGCGCGCTGCGGAGCTGGCCCAGTCCGCTGATGTCCCCGTGCTCGGGATCAATCTCGGCCGGATCGGGTTCCTGGCGGAGGCCGAGGCGGAGCATCTGGAAAAGGCCATGGACCAGGTGGTTCGGCGCGAGTACCGGATCGAGTACCGGATGACCCTCGACGTGCTGGTTCGTGTCGAGGACCGGATCGTGCAGCGCGGATGGGCGCTCAACGAGGCCAGCATCGAGAACCGTTCGCGTCTGGGTGTGCTCGAAGTGGTGCTCGAAGGTCGACGGGCGGCCGGTATCCGCGTTCGGCTGCGACGGTGTGCTGATCTCGACCCCGACGGGATCCACCGCGTACGCATTCTCGGCCGGCGGACCCGTCGTGTGGCCGGAACTCGAAGCGCTACTGGTGATTCCGAGCAATGCGCACGCGCTGTTCGCGCGTCCGCTGGTCACGAGCCCGGAGTCGATCGTCGCGGTCGAGACGGTCGCGGACAGTCATGACGGCCTCGTATTCTGCGACGGTCGCCGCACGCTGGAGCTTCCCGCGGGCGGGCGCGTCGAAGTGGTGCGGGGCAAGGATCCGATCCGTTGGGTGCGGCTCGATTCGGCTCCATTCGCGGACCGGATGGTGCGCAAGTTCGAGCTTCCGGTGACGGGGTGGCGAGGGAGGAAACGGTAGCGTGCTGGCGGAGATTCGGATCGACAACCTCGGGGCCATCTCGTCGGCCTGTGCGCTGTTCCACGCGGGCCTCACGGTCCTGACCGGCGAGACCGGTGCAGGCAAGACGATGGTCGTGACCAGCCTCCACCTGCTGAGCGGCGCCCGCGCCGACGCCGGCCGGGTCCGGGTCGGAGCCGCACGGGCCGTCGTCGAGGGACGGTTCAACGTCGACGAGTCCGCGCCGCAGATCGAGCGCGAGGTGACCAGGCTCCTCGAATCCTGCGGCGCCGAGCGCGACGAGGACGGCAGCATCATCGCTGTCCGGACCGTCGGCGGTGACGGCCGTTCGCGGGCCCACCTGGGTGGACGGAGCGTTCCGGCGGGTGTCCTGTCCGAGTTCACCGATCCGCTGCTCACCGTCCACGGCCAGAACGACCAGTTGCGCCTGCTCCGGCCGGATCAGCAGCGCGGCGCACTCGATCGCTTCGCGGACAAGATCATCGGGCCACTGCTCACGCGGTACCGCAAGCGTCGCGACGAGTGGGTCGAGGCCCGCGCGGAGCTGATCGAACGCGCCAGCCGCGCACGCGAACTCGTCCAGGAAGCCGATCAGCTGACCTTCGCGCTCGAGGAGATCGACCGGATCGCGCCGACACCGGGCGAGGACGTCGAGATCGTCGACGAGGTTCGCCGCCTGGGCGACCTCGATTCGCTTCGCACGGCCGCGGAGGGCGCGCAGGCCGCGCTCGCCGGAGTCGACGACGGTGGCATCGACGGCGCCACCGGGGCCCTCGACCTGCTGGGCGAGGCCCGTGCACGAATCGAGTCGTCCGACGATCCGCGCCTGTCCGGACTCGGTCCGCGGCTGGGGGAGGCGATCGCGGTGGTCGCCGACGTCGCGGGCGAGCTGTCCGGCTACCTGTCGGGGCTTCCCAGCGATCCGGGTGCGCTCGACACGCTGCTGACCCGTCAGGCCGAACTGAAGACGTTGACCCGCAAGTACGCCGCCGACATCGACGGCGTGCTCGAATGGGCCGAATCGGCCCGTGAACGTCTCGCCCGGATCGACACGTCCTCCGATGCCCTGGCCGCGCTCTCGGCACGCGTGGACGAGTCGGCGAAGCCCACCGCCGAGGCTGCGGTGAAGCTGTCCGCCGTGCGGTCGAAGGCCGCGACGAAGCTCGCGAAGGCCGTCAGCGACGAGCTCGCCGGGCTGGCGATGGGGCGGGCGGCGCTGGACGTCTCGGTCAGGCTGCGGGAGGCCGGCCCCAACGATTCGGCACCGCTCACCGTCGACGGCCGCGAACTGCACGCCGGCGCGTCCGGGTCGACGAGGTGGAGTTCCGGCTCGCCGCGCACAGCGGCGCGCAGGCGCTCCCGATCAGCAAGAGTGCCTCGGGCGGTGAACTGTCCCGCGTCATGCTCGCGCTCGAGGTTGTGCTCGCTGGATCCGACCGGGCGCGACGATGGTGTTCGACGAGGTGGACGCCGGAGTCGGCGGCCGTGCCGCCGTCGAGATCGGGCGTCGGCTCGCGCGGTTGGCACGTACGCACCAGGTCATAGTCGTCACGCACCTGCCGCAGGTCGCGGCGTTCGCGGACACGCACCTGGTGGTCGACAAGACCGACGACGTGCGCAGCGGCGTCGACAGTGGCGTCCGGACGCTGACGGAGGAGGAGCGGGTCGTCGAGTTGGCGCGGATGCTCGCCGGGCTCGAGGACACCGAAACCGGACGTGCGCATGCCGAGGAACTGCTCTCGATCGCCGGACAGGAGCGCAGCACCGCGTCGGCGTGACATTGCGAAACCGACTTTTTGGTTGGTGAAGCTGTGACGGGTGTGGTATTTGGTACGGCGCGCCTCCCCGAACATCCGTTTCCGACGGGCGATCATCGAGCCCATGAAGATGCCGGCGCTGCTCTCCCGTAAGACCGAGTCCCTCCCAGGAATCAGTGGCATCGCTCGGGTCGACCGTGACACCGGCAAGCTGCTACGACGGGTCGGGCACGGCGATGTCGTCGTGCTCGACGAGATCGACCTGGACCGGGTCACCGCGGACGCTCTCGTGGCGGCCGGGGTGCTGGCCGTGGTGAACGCGTCGCCGTCGATCACCGGTCGCTACCCGAACCTCGGTCCGGAGGTTCTGGTCGCCAACGGGATCGTGCTGATCGACTCGGCCGGCGTCGAGATCTTCAAGACGATCAAGGACGGGTCGAAGGTCCGACTGCACGAAGGCGGCGTGTACGCGGGCGAGCGTCAGCTGGCCGAGGGGCAGGAGCAGTCCGAGGCCGAGATCTCCGATCGGATGATCGAGGCCAAGACCGGTCTTGTCGACCATCTCGAGGCGTTCTCGGGCAACACGATCGAGTTCATCCGGTCGGAGAGTCCGCTACTGATCGACGGCGTCGGAGTCCGGACATCGACGTCGACCTGAAGGACCGGCACGTCGTGGTCGTGGCGGACGGCCCCGATCACCAGGCCGATCTGAAGGCGCTCAAGCCGTTCATCAAGGAGTACTCGCCGATCCTCGTCGGTGTCGGCGTGGGCGCGGACACGCTGACGAAGGCGGGCTACCGGCCGACCTCATCGTCGGCGACCCGGACGAGATCGCCAGCGAGACGCTCAAGTGCGGTGCCGAGGTCGTGCTGCCGGCGGACCGGACGGGCACGCGCAGGGCCTGTCCCGCATCCAGGACCTCGGCATCGGTGCCATGACGTTCCCGGCGTCGGCCTCGCCGTCGGACCTGGCGCTGTTGCTGGCCGACCACCACGGTGCGTCGCTGATCGTCACGGTCGGCAGCACGGTCTCGCTCGACGAGTTCTTCGACCGCGGACGCCGCGACGCCAACCCGGCGGCGTTCATGACCCGCCTCAAGGTGGGACCGAAGCTGGTGGACGCCAAGGCCGTCGCGACGCTGTACCGCAGCCGGGTGTCCGGGGCGGCGATCGCGTTGCTGGTGCTCGCGGCGTTGGCCCGCGGTGATCGTCGCACTCGTCGTCTCGAACATCGGCGGCGAGGCAGTGGACTGGGCAATCGATACGTGGAACAGCTTCGCGCTGTGGGTTCAGGGGCTCTTCAAGTGATTTCTGATGCGTCAACACGCCATCTCCATAGCGGCGATCTTCCTGGCTCTCGCGATCGGCGTGGTGCTCGGATCCGGCCTGCTCTCGAACGGCATGCTCTCGGGACTGCGGGACGACAAGGCCGAACTGCAGAACCAGATCGAGCATCTCAACGAGAAGAACAATCAACTCGGCGAGCAGCTCACGGCGGCCGACGGATTCGATTCGGCCGTCGCCGACCGGATCCTGCACGACACCCTCGCGCAGCGTTCGGTCATCGTGATCACCACCCCGGACGCCGATCCGGGCGACATCGAAGGCGTGCAGCGCTCGGTGGCGCAGGCGGGCGGTTCGGTCACCGGTCGGTGTCGCTCACCCCGTCGTTCGTCGACTCCGTCAACGGCGACCAGTTGCGTACGACAGTGACGAACATCATCCCCGCCGGCATCCAGCTCCGGACCGGTGCCGTCGATCAGGGCAGCCTGGCCGGTGACCTGCTCGGTTCGGTGCTGCTGCTCAACCCGCAGTCGGCCCAGCCGCAGACCACGCCAGAGGAGCGGACGCTGGCGCTGGAGACGCTGCGCGGCGGCGGCTTCATCGACTACGACGGCAACGTCCAGCCAGCTCAGCTGGCGGTCGTCCTCACCGGCAGCGGCGACCCCGAGAACACCGGCGGCAATCGTGGTGCGGTGATCGCCCGCTTCGCCGGGGCGCTCGACGGCCGCGGTGCGGGCACCGTGCTGGCAGGGCCGCCGTCGGCTGCCGAGGGCAACGGCCCGATCGCCGTCGCGCGTGCCGACGCCGCGGTGGCGTCGGTGCTGACGACGGTCGACGATGTGGACCGCGAGTCGGGTCGGATCACGACCGTCCTCGCACTTCAGGAGCAGTTGGGAGGCGGTGCCGGGCGTTACGGGACGGGCCCCGGCGCCACCGCGATCACGGTGGGTGCGCCGCGGCCGTAGCACGGATGTGACGCCTGTCGCTCGGAAACCGGGAGCGTCGTGCACGGTTCTCGGGCGACAGGTGTTACCGTGAAGTCCCGTGGGTCGGCAGGCCCCAGCATGCTTCATCTCAGACCAAGTCCTGCACAGTCGTCACGGGAGCCCCTTTGCCACAGTCACGCATTCATTCGCGTAGCGCCGCCAAGCACATCTTCGTGAGCGGGGGTGTCGCCTCCTCCCTCGGTAAGGGATTGACCGCTTCCAGCCTCGGTGAGTTGCTCACCGCGCGCGGACTGCGCGTGACGATGCAGAAGCTCGACCCCTACCTGAACGTCGACCCGGGACGATGAACCCGTTCCAGCACGGCGAGGTCTTCGTCACCGAGGACGGCGCCGAGACCGACCTCGACGTCGGACACTACGAGCGCTTCCTCGACCGTGACCTCAATGCCTTCGCCAACGTGACCACCGGGCAGGTCTCTCGGCGGTCATCGCGAAGGAGCGCCGCGGCGAGTACCTGGGCGACACCGTCCAGGTGATCCCGCGCATCACCGACGAGATCAAGAGCCGCATCCTCGCGATGGCCGGCCCCGACGCGCAGGGCCAGGTCCCGGACGTCGTGATCACCGAGATCGGCGGCACGGTCGGCGACATCGAGTCCCAGCCGTTCCTCGAGGCGGCCCGTCAGGTGCGCCACGACGTCGGCCGGGAGAACGTCTTCTTCCTGCACGTCTCGCTCGTGCCGTACCTCGGCCCGTCCGGCGAGCTCAAGACCAAGCCGACGCAGCGCTCGGTGGCCGCGCTGCGCAACATCGGTATCCAGCCCGACGCGCTGATCCTGCGCTGCGACCGTGACGTGCCGCAGGCGCTCAAGGCGAAGATCGCGCTGATGTGCGACGTCGACGTCGACGCCTGCATCTCGACCCCCGACGCGCCGTCGATCTACGACATCCCGAAGGTGCTGCACAGCGAGGGCCTCGACGCCTACGTCGTGCGCCAGCTGGGCCTGCCGTTCCGCGACGTCGACTGGACTGTGTGGGGCGACCTGCTCGATCGCGTCCACAACCCGCGCGAGATCGTCAAGGTCGCGCTGGTCGGCAAGTACGTCGATCTGCCCGACGCGTACCTGTCGGTGACCGAGGCGCTGCGGGCCGGCGGCTTCGCGCACCACTCCAAGGTGGACATCTCCTGGGTGCCGTCCGACGAGTGCGAGACCGAAGAGGGCGCGCAAGCCGCACTCGGTGACGTCGACGCAGTCCTGATCCCCGGCGGCTTCGGCATCCGCGGCATCGAGGGCAAGCTCGGCGCCATCCGCTATGCCCGCACCAACAAGCTCCCGCTGCTGGGTCTGTGTCTGGGTCTGCAGGCCGTGGTGATCGAGGCGGCCCGCTCGGTGGGCCTGAAGGACGCGAACTCGGAGGAGTTCGATCAGGACACCAAGCACCCCGTCATCTCGACGATGGCCGATCAGGAGCAGATCGTCGCCGGCGAGGCGGATCTGGGCGGCACGATGCGTCTGGGCGCCTACCCGGCCGTGCTGGCGAAGGGCTCGGTCGTCGCGAAGGCGTACGGCAGCGAGAACGTCTCCGAGCGTCACCGTCACCGCTACGAGGTGAACAACGCCTACCGCGACCGCATCGCCAAGAGCGGACTGCAGTTCTCCGGCACCTCGCCGGACGGACATCTCGTCGAGTTCGTCGAGCTGCCCGCCGACAAGCACCCGTTCTTCGTTGCGACGCAGGCACATCCGGAGCTCAAGAGCCGCCCGACCCGTCCGCACCCGCTGTTCTCGGCGTTCATCGGCGCGGCGCTGGACTACAAGGCCGCCGGGCAGCTGCCGGTCGACGTCACGCCCCAGGCTGCCGTCGAGTCGGCCAGCGCGGACAGCGTCGGATAACGATCGCCGATGAGCCTTCCGGGGGAGCACGAGTTCCACACCGTCGCCTCGCGTGATGTGTACAGCGGCGCGATCGTCGCGCTGCGGGTGGACCGGGTCGCCATGCCCGGAGGGCGAGAAGCCGATAGGGAGGTCGTCGAGCATCACGGCGCAGTTGCCGTCGCGGTGCTCGACGACGCCGATCGGCTGGTCCTCATCCGGCAGTACCGGCATCCCCTCGGACGACGTCTGTGGGAGTTGCCGGCCGGGCTGCTCGACGAGCCTGGCGAGGATCCGCTCGATGCCGCCCGCCGCGAACTCGTGGAGGAGACGGGTCTGGCCGCGGACGACTGGTCCGTCCTCGTCGACATCGCGCTGTCCCGGGGTTCACGGACGAATCGGTGCGGGTGTTCCTGGCGACCGGCCTGCGTGAGGTCGGCCGTCCTGACGCCCACGACGAGGAGGCCGACCTGGAGATCGACCGCGTTCCGCTCGACGACGCGGTGGCGATGACGCTGCGCGGAGAGATCGTCAACGCCACCGCCGTGTCCGGCATCCTCGCCCTCGCCGCGGCCCGCGCTCGGGCGACGGCCTACGGCAGCCGGGTGCGGACTGGGCCGATCGGCCGATACGTTCGCGCGACGCAAGCACGGTCGGACCGACAGCGAATCCGCATGACGGTACTGGGCGGCCAGATCGACACGTATCTGGACCACCTGGCCGTCGAGCGCGGCGCCGCGCGCAACACGCTGAGCTCGTACCGTCGTGACCTCGACCGGTACGCGCGGTTCCTGTCCGACCGGCAGATCGACGACCTCCGGGCGGTCGGCGAGCCCGACGTCACCGAGTTCGTCGTCGCGCTACGGCGCGGCGACCCGGACTCGGGACGGTCGCGCTCGCGCCCAGTTCGGCGGCGCGGGCGCTGATCGCGGTGCGCGGACTGCACCGGTTCGCCGCCGCGGAAGGCGTGACGTCGGCCGACGTGGCGCGGGCCGTGAAGCCCCGACACCGGGCCGGCGCCTGCCGAAGTCCCTGCCCCTCGACGACGTCCTCTCGATCCTCGACGCCGCAGGCGGCGACGGGCGTCCGACAATCCGCGCACGCTCCGGGACCGGGCTCTGCTCGAACTGCTGTACTCGACGGGCGCACGCATCTCGGAGGCCGTCGGCCTCGACCTCGACGACCTCGACGCCGAGTCGCGTTCGGTGCTGCTGCGCGGCAAGGGCGGCAAGGAACGGGTCGTGCCCGTCGGCCGTCCCGCGATCGCGGCGATCGACAACTATTTGGTTCGCGGCCGTCCCGGCCTCGTCGGCCGCGGCACGCCCGCGCTGTTCCTCAATGCCCGTGGAGGACGACTGTCCCGGCAGAGCGCGTGGCAGGTCCTCCACGACGCCGCGGAGAAGGCGGGGATCACGGTCGCGGTGTCGCCGCACACGCTGCGGCGCTCGTTCGCGACGCACCTGCTCGACGGCGGCGCGGACGTGCGCGTCGTGCAGGAATTGCTGGGCATTCGTCGGTGACGACGACCCAGATCTACACGATGGTGACCGTCACAGCGTTGCGTGAAGTGTGGGCACAGGCGCACCCGCGGGCCCGCTGACGCGGTGCGTGTTGGCCGTCGTTTGAGGTCACGAAGCGGTAGCGTTACGAAATCAGCTGGAAGACAGGACGGGATCGACAGGACAGGGGACATCGGACCGTGGTGACACCGCAGCCGCAGCAAGCGGAGCCCGCGCACCCGTTTTCCGGGGGATGCGCTGTCGTATGCAAGAGACGTCGAGTGCAGGGACGTGATACCGCTCGGGCCCACCGGCCGGCCGTTGCGTGAGGTGCCGGAACCCGGGCCCGTCGTCAGTCACGGTCCCGCCCGGATCATCGCGATGTGCAACCAGAAGGGTGGTGTGGGAAAGACCACATCCACGATCAACCTGGGTGCCTCGCTGGCCGAGCAGGGCCGCCGGGTGCTGCTCGTCGACCTCGATCCGCAGGGCGCGCTGTCCGCGGGACTCGGTGTCGCGCACCATGATCTGGAGTTGACCGTCCACAACCTCCTCGTGGAGCGCACGTCGATCGACGACGTGCTGATGCGGACCCGCATCGAGGGCCTCGACCTGCTGCCCAGCAACATCGACTTGTCGGCGGCCGAGATCCAACTCGTCACCGAGGTGGGACGCGAGCAGACGCTGGGCCGCGTGCTGCACCCGGTGCTCGACCGCTACGACTACGTGCTGATCGACTGCCAGCCGTCGCTGGGCCTGCTCACTGTCAACGCGCTCGCATGCGCCGACAGTGTGATCATCCCGATGGAGTGCGAGTCTTCTCGCTGCGCGGGCTCGCTCTGCTCAACGACACCGTCGACAAGGTCCGCGACCGCCTCAATCCCCGGCTGTCGCTCGAGGGCATCGTCGTGACGATGTTCGATTCGCGCACCCTCCACGCCCGTGAGGTGATGTCGCGCGTCGTCGAGGTGTTCGGCGACCTCGTCTACGACACCGTCATCAACCGCACCGTCCGCTTCCCGGAGACCAGCGTAGCGGGGGAGCCGATCACCACGTGGGCGCCCAAGTCCGGGGGCGCGGAGGCCTACCGGGCCCTCGCCCGCGAGGTCATCCACCGCTGCGCCCGGTGAGCACGGACGTCGCGTCGGGGGCCGAGACAGTGCATGTGGAGGTAGAGGGTGGGGACGGTCCGGGTTTCCGGGTGCGTCTGCGTAACTTCGAGGGACCGTTCGATCTGCTGCTGACGCTCATCAGCCAGCACCAGCTGGACGTCACCGAGGTGGCGTTGCACGAGGTGACCGACGAATTCATCTCCTACACCCGCGGCCTCGGCAGCGAACTCGGTCTGGACCAGACCACCGAGTTCCTGGTGGTGGCGGCGACGCTGCTCGACCTCAAGGCGGCGCGTCTGCTGCCGGCGGGCGAGGTGGACGACGACGAGGACCTGGCGCTGCTCGAGGCACGCGACCTGCTGTTCGCGCGGCTGCTGCAGTACCGGGCCTACAAGCAGGTGGCGCAGCTGTTCGGCGAGCTCGAGGCGGCCGCGCTGCGGCGGTATCCGCGGTCGGTATCCGTCGAGGACCGATACGTCGACTTGCTGCCCGAGGTGCTGCTCGGCGTCGATCCGCGTCAGTTCGCCGAGATCGCCGCGACCGCCTTCCGTCCCGGCCGGTCGCGAAGGTGGGGCTCGACCACCTGCATGTCCCGACGGTGTCGGTGCCGGAGCAGGCGGCGAGGGTGCTGGAGCTGTTGCGGGAACGCGGCGTCGGCGTGTGGACGCCGTTCGCGGAGCTGATCGCCGAGTGCGAGATCCCGTGCAGATCGTGGCGCGCTTCCTGGCGCTGCTCGAGCTGTATCGCGAGCGGTCGGTTCTGTTCGAGCAGCCCGAGCCGTTGGGAGACCTGCTGGTGAGCTGGACCGGCGAGAGTGCGGCGGTGCCCGCGAGCGAGGAGGACTACCGATGACATCCGTCGACGATGATGATCTGAGCCCCTTCGAGGACGAGTTCGCGGAGATGACCGACGACCGCCTGGCGGCTGCGCTCGAGTCGATGCTGCTGGTCATCGACACTCCCGCGTCGCCGGCAACGCTGGCGGACGCCCTCGGCGAGCCCGAGGCGCGGGTCGAGACGATGCTTCGCACGATGTCCGCCGACCTCACCGCCCGCGGCAGCGGCATCGACCTGCGGTTCGCGGGGACGGGTGGCGTTCTACACCCGCACCGAGTACGCGCCGTACGTCGAGCGCTTGCTGCTCGACGGCGCCCGATCGAAGCTGACTCGCGCGGCGCTCGAGACGCTCGCGGTGATCGCCTACCGGCAGCCGCTCACCCGTGCCCGGATCAGCGCCGTGCGCGGCGTCAACGTCGACGGCGTCATTCGCACCCTGCTGGCCCGCGGACTGATCACCGAGGCCGGTCCGGACCCGGACACCAACGCGACCACGTACGTGACGACCGAGCTGTTCCTCGAGCGCCTCGGGTTGGCGTCGCTGACGGATCTGCCGCCGCTCGCACCGCTGCTTCCGGACGTGGATGTGATCGATGACATCACCGAGAGTCTCGAAGCGGATCCACGATTTGCGAGAATGGACAGGACCGCGGGCTCAGGGGCACAGGCCCGGAGCCCGAGATCGACACCGAAAACTGACAGGGATCGAAAAAAGTGAACAAGCCCGCTCGCCGTGATGGCACACCGGACCGCAAGAACAGGCAGCCTGCCAAGGGCGCGAAGCCCGCAAAGAGCACTGCCCGATCGACCGCTGCGAACAAGCAGCTCGACAAGCGGGGCGAGCCGAAGTCGGCGAAGCCCCAGCGCGCCCAGACCCAGGCGCAGACCCCGAAGATCAGCAACGCGAAGCCCGCGAAGCACCAGTACTCCGAGATCGACCGCGATCTCGCGCCCATGAAGGGCGACGGCGTCCGACTCCAGAAGGTGCTCGCGCAGGCCGGAGTCGCCTCGCGCCGCGCAGCCGAGGAACTCATCGACCAGGGCCGCGTCGAGGTCGACGGCCGCATCGTCGTCGAGCAGGGCCTGCGCGTCGATCCCGAGAACGCGGTGGTCCGCGTCGACGGCATCCGCGTGGTTGTCAGAAGGACCTGGTCCACATCGCGCTGAACAAGCCGCGCGGCTGGCAGTCCACCATGTCCGACGACCTCGGACGCCCGTGCATCGGCGACATCGTCTCCGAGCGCGTCTCCGCCGGTCAGCGGCTCTTCCACGTCGGCCGTCTCGACGCCGACACCGAGGGACTGATCCTGCTGACCAACGACGGCGACCTCGCGCACCGGCTGATGCACCCGTCGTACGAGGTGCCGAAGACGTACCTGGCTACCGTGCAGGGCGTCGTCGACCGCGGCATCGGCAAGACCCTCAAGGCCGGCGTCGAGCTCGATGACGGGCCGGCGAAGGTCGACGCGTTCCAGCTCCTCGACATCAACGGCGGCAAGTCGCTGGTGAAGATCGTCCTGCATGAGGGCGCAAGCACATCGTGCGCCGTCTCCTCGACGCCGTCGGGCACCCGGTGGTGCGTCTGGTCCGCACCGACATCGGTGCCGTCGCGCTCGGTGACGGGCGTCCGGGCACGCTGCGTGTGCTCGGCCGCGGTGAGGTCGGCAGCCTGTACGGGGCGGTCGGCCTGTGAGCATGACCAACGACGGGCCACTGGTCGTCGCGATCGACGGACCGTCGGCACCGGTAAGTCCAGCGTGTCCCGCCGGGTGGCGACGGCCCTGGGCGCGCGGTATCTCGACACCGGCGCGATGTACCGCATCGCGACGCTGCACGTCCTGCGCCAGGGCGTCGATGTCTCCGACCCGTCGCGATTGCCGAGGCGACGTCATCGCTGCCGTTGTCGATCGGGACCGATCCCGCAGCGGAGGGCGTGCAGTTGGCTGGGGAGGACGTCACCGACGAGATCCGCGGCGCCGCTGTGACGCAGGCGGTGTCGGCGGTCTCGGCGGTTCCCGACGTGCGCACCTTCCTGGTGGACCTGCAGCGGCGGATCGCCCTGCAGTTCGAGCGGATCGTCGTCGAGGGCCGCGACATCGGCACCGTCGTCCTACCGGACGCCGACGCGAAGATCTTCCTGACGGCCTCCGCGGAGGCCAGGGCCATGCGGCGCAACGCCCAGAACATCGCCGAGGGGCGCGGAGACGACTTCGCCGCCGTCCTCGCCGATGTGCAGCGCCGCGACCACCTCGACTCCACCCGCGCGGTATCTCCGTTGCGTCCGGCGGAGGACTCGGTGACGGTGGACACGAGTGAACTGGGAATCGAAGACGTGATCGACAGGTTGCTGCTGGTGGTCAGCGACAGAACTGGAGCAGTGCAGTGACCGACGAATTTGTCAGCGACATCTCCGACGGCGGATTCGCCGGTGACGGGATCTGGAGCGAGGAGTCCGACTGGGACCTCGCCGATTTCCTCGAGGGTGAGGACGCGGAGGAGCACGTCGCCGTCCCGACTCTGGCGGTGGTCGGACGACCGAACGTCGGCAAGTCCACGCTCGTGAATCGCATCATCGGCCGCCGCGAGGCGGTCGTCGAGGACATCCCGGGCGTGACGCGCGACCGCGTCTCGTACGACGCCAACTGGGCCGGACGCCGGTTCATGGTGCAGGACACCGGCGGCTGGGAGCCCGACGCAAAGGGACTGCAGCAGTCGGTGGCGCGCCAGGCCGAGCAGGCCATGAACACCGCCGACGCGATCCTGCTCGTCGTCGACGCCGTCGTCGGCGCGACCGCGACGGACGAGGCGGCCGTGCGGGTGCTGCGCCGATCGAAGACGCCGGTGATTCTCGTCGCGAACAAGGTCGACGACGCTCGCACCGAGGCCGAGGCCGCAGCTCTGTGGTCGCTGGGGCTGGGCGAGCCGTACATGGTGAGTGCGACGCACGGTCGCGGCACCGGTGATCTGCTCGACGAAGTCCTGCGCGTCCTGCCGGAAACCCCGCGCGAAGGCGTGGGCGGCGGCGGCCCGCGCCGGGTGGCCCTGGTCGGTAAGCCGAACGTCGGCAAGTCGAGCCTGCTCAACAAGCTGTCCGGTGACGAGCGCTCGGTGGTCCACGACGTGGCCGGTACCGCCGTCGACCCCGTCGACTCGCTCGTCGAGCTTGGCGGCAAGGTGTGGAAGTTCATCGACACCGCCGGCCTGCGCAAGAAGGTCAGCCACGCCAGTGGGCACGAGTTCTACGCGTCGCTGCGCACCAAGTCGGCGATCGAGGCAGCCGAGGTGGCGATCCTGCTGATCGACGCGTCGAAGCCGATGACCGAGCAGGACCTGCGGGTGCTGTCGATGGTGGCCGACGCCGGCCGTGCGCTGGTGCTCGCGTTCAACAAGTGGGACCTCGTCGACGAGGACCGCCGGTACATGCTCGAAGGAGATCGACCGCGAACTGGTCCGCGTCCCGTGGGCGCAGCGCGTCAACATCTCCGCGCACACCGGCCGCGCCGTCCAGAAGCTTGTGCCCGCGATCGAGACGGCGCTCGAGTCGTGGGACAAGCGCATCCCCACCGGACGCCTCAACACGTGGCTCAAGGAGGTCGTGGCGGCCACGCCGCCGCCGATGCGCGGCGGACGCCTGCCTCGCATCATGTTCGCGACCCAGGCCGGCACCCGCCCGCCGACGTTCGTGCTCTTCACCACGGGCTTCCTCGAGGCCGGCTACCGCCGCTTCCTCGAGCGTCGTCTGCGTGAGGAGTTCGGCTTCGACGGCAGCCCTGTGCGCATCTCGGTGCGCGTGCGGGAGAAGCGGGACCGCCGCAGCCGCTGACGTAGCGCGCTGTCGCACGGGTTTTGCCCCGATCACACCGGAATTCGACGCGGATTCGGTGTGCGGCGGTCGGAAAGCCCGTGCGACAGCCCCTCAGCGAGCCGTTCAGGGCTGCTGACCAGGCGATTCGCTTTCCCTGGCGACACTGTTGTAATCTTCTGAGGCGCCGAACGAGGGCGTGGACGGGCTGTGGCGCAGCTTGGTAGCGCACTTGACTGGGGGTCGAGTGGTCGCAGGTTCAAATCCTGTCAGCCCGACCGAGAAAACCCCAGGTGAGAGAAATTATCACCTGGGGTTTTCTGCATCTCGGGACACTCTCCGATGGTCTGGCACAACCCCAGGAAATCCCGAACGGCAGACAGCAGGCGTCAGCGCGGGGGAGCGGTGCCCCGCGAGGACGCGGTGCGCGTACCGATCGCGGAAATCGAACGATTCGAGCGCGGGCAAACCGGCCTGGTCGAACCCGGCGCGCACGATTGGTCCTTTCGCACCAATTCGTCGGCATCCTAGGATCGCCGGGACGTTCATCAGGATCGGGGCTGCGGCAACCAGTCGCACCCTGAAGTCGAGGGGCAATACCTGATGACGACCGGATACAAGTTCACACCGATCAGGAAGCAGGGTGCTTGGGGCCTGTGGCGGCTCGCCATCGTCATCTTCAGGACTTACTACTTCGTCTGGTACGACCGGATCGGTCGCGCGCTCGCGTCGGTGGCCGGCAATGAACGGGCGGACTGGACGTTCGGTTGTCCCCGGGTGGGGCCGCATGTGCACCGTCCGGGATGGTGCCGGCCGGACGCTACTGGCTGACGACGCCCACGAAAGGACCTGGGATCGGGCTGTTTCGTGGTGGGGTGGGGCGCGGGGATCGGTCACCCGGTCCGCCCCATCCCACCGTGCCGCGTTCGATCCATTGGGGGGGTCGGGTCGAACGCCACAACACCGACCGTATCGGGTACACCACGGGTCTATGGGGGATTTGCCCCCTATTGGTGGGGCGGGACCTTGTACTCGTCGTGGACCGAACCGATCCCGCCCCACCAGTGCCGCATCCCCTGACCTTGCCACCATGCGGCGGGCCCGACGCTAGCGTGAGCCCCCGGCGTTTGATGTCCGGTTGCTGCGTCTCGCCAATGGTTTCACCCCGCCAATCAACCCATTTGGCGTTGTCTGGAGTGCGAGCGGGCGGCGCCGCGGAGTTCTCGCCCATCACACGACTCTGCCCGACACCTGCATGCCCTTACGTCACCAACTTTGGTGGCGGCAGGGTATCGGTGATCCGGATCGAGCGTCCCGGACGGTTCCTGTGTGCGCTGCCGAGCGCCCTGATGTTCGAATGCGTGCCGGTAGGTCTCGGTGCGGGTCGGCGAGGGAAGCGTCGACCCGCACTGTTTTGTGCCAAAGTCGGGACGCGTCGTCGACATCGCGCTTCTCTGACGCATGTCGCGAATGCCCCCATAGATTCCGAGAGTTCGAGACACTATCGCGATGAACTCCCAGTCCGACATCGCTGAGGCTGCCCGCTCATTCACCAGCGGGGTGGGCGCAAACTTGCCCTTCCGCAACGCTGGATACACCCCGACTATCGGTTATGTAGGAAGCTGACCACCATGCGACTCACCCTGACTAGATCCGTAATCCTGACCGCAGGGCTATTCCTGGCCGCAGTCCCTGCAGTCGCCCACGCCCAAGACTCCGTCGGTGGCGGGAGCCTTCCCTCGAGCGGCAGCTACGTCCAGTCGGGTTCTCTTGAGAATCTCTGGGAGGCTAATCGGTTCAACCGGACGTTCACCCAGCAGGAGATCATTGAGTGTTGGGAAGAAGCCCACTCGATCGGTATCGGCACCGGCATCCGCCCGTGCCCCCTGCGACCCATCACCGTTGTGGACCTCGCTCTAGGACGCCTGCTGTTCGGCTCTTCGGGTTGATTCAGCGAATCGACTTTCGGGTCGGCGCCACGTCCTGTGGTGTCGACTCGATCGGTCACCGCAGCGAGGCAACTGCAGACGAGGGTGCCTCCACGCCGAAGAACATCGAGGAAACCAGGCCGGAAGCGTCGACCCGCGCCGTTCCTGTGCCGGCCTGGGCCGGGTTGTTGATGACGACTCGTTTGCGCCAGAGCCTTCCACAGCGTCGGATCAGTGCCGTGTGTCGGCTGCTGAAGTCGAGGTTGACTGGCTCCGTCTCGATTTCGACGGCTCCGTGGTCGGGTTCGGGCTACGATCCCCCGGACGCGCAGCCTGAGCGCGAGAGACTACTTGGGGGAGGTTCCGAGGATGCTTGGTCGATCAGTGATGCCCGTGCGCACGCCGACGAAGTTGGTCGTCGGTTTGGTTGCCGCGGCGGCCGGTACCGCGATTGCGGTGGGCGGGGCCGGGGTGGCATCAGCTGCTGATACTGGATCTCTGGACGTGAAAGCGGGCCGGATCTTGGTGGACGGCGTCTACCGCGTCGGCTTCGATGTTCAGCCGGGGACGTACACGACCGCCGGCGCTTGGCCTGGCGGCTTGCTTCCCTGCACGTGGTCCCGCATCAAGACGTTGCCTCTCGGCGGCATCGCCACGATTGAGCATGGGAATTCCTTCGGGCCGGTTACTGTCACGATCGACCCAGGCGACGACGGGTTCATGACCGCTGGCTGCCGAGGGTGGAGTCAAGCTGGTGGACCCGGTTCTGTCGATGCCGGATCGTTGGGCGGTTCACTCGACGTCGGGTCACTGAGTACGGGCTCGCTCGGCTCCTGATCGATCTTCGGGTTCCGGTAACGGACCGCACCGGCTTGAACTGCAGGTCAGGGCGCAGTTCATCGTGAATCGTGTCAGCCCGACCGCGAAAACACCTGGGTGAGAGAACATCTCACCCAGGGGTTTTCTGCATTTCGGGTATCCCCGCCGTCTCCGCGAAGACACAGCGGGTCTGCGCCGCAGACAGTCGTGTGGCAGTGGTCGGACACCGGAAGGCCTGCTCGGGCCGGTTGCCGCCGGCGGGTGTTCCGGCGCGGCCGTGGAATTAGATCGTGGTGCCCACGTCGACCGCCTCACCGTCGATGACGTCTTCGTGTGCGAACCGACCGTGCGTGGCGTGCACGCGACCAGTCGGCGGCAGTTAACTGGTCTGCTTTCCGCACTGCATGATTCCAACCGGAAACGGGGGTGGGCAACTCGACGCCATCCAGTGGTGCCCATCCACGGTCGCGATACCGGGGAACGATGGAGCTCGGTCGTCTCGAGCGCGTTACGGGGTCGCGTTCGTCGCCGACCGTGCCAGACCGCTGATCTCGCGCAGCAGTGCTGGGTGCGCTCCCCGGACTCGTAGTCACACAGTGAATTTCGGGTAACGTCACGCCCGATCCGATTGTTTCGGTAGCCTATCTCGCGACCATTTCATCCAAGCTGGGCGGTGAGTGGTGTCGATTACCGAAAGCGCGACCGGCTCAACCACTTCCGGCGCGAGTGACCGAGGATATAAAGATCCAATTTCACCTTCCGTTGCCCGCTCGAGATGTTACGTTGCTTTCGCCTATACGCATGGGGGCGTCAGTCGGGTCTGGCGGAGTTTCGCGAGGGGCATTGGCGTCGTGTTCGACGAATTACCATTCATGCGGTTTGGGCGGATCGTCATTGAATTTCTGTGCAGGACAATCGAGGAGGTTATGAAACGATGCCGAACCACAGGAGCGGAAACCCTCGCACTCTGAAGATGAAGACCCGCATCATGCTCGCCGCGACGGCGGTCACCGCGCTCTCGATCAGCTCGCTTGCGATCGGGCAGGCTGATCCTGCCGACCGTGGCGGCGCTCGCCATGACACCGCCGCCGAAACTGGACTCGGGAGCGTTGGTGCAGCGCTGAATCCGGAACTCCTCGCCGCGCTTGGGTTGGGCGGTCCCGGCAGCTCCGACGGTAGTCATGAGGGCAGTGTGGGTACGGGGAGCTCCGACGGCAGCCATGACGGTAGTGCCGATGGCAGCCATGATGGTGGTAAGGGCAGCTTGGGTAGTGCCGATGGCAGCCATGATGGTGGTAAGGGCAGCTTGGGTAGTGCCGATGGCAGCCATGATGGTGGTAAGGGCAGCTTGGGTAGTGCCGATGGCAGCCACGACGGTGGCCCCGGGAGCTCGGGCAGTGCCGATGGTGGTACGGGCAGCTTGGGTAGTGCCGATGGCAGCCACGACGGTGGCCCCGGGAGCTCGGGCAGTGCCGATGGTGGTAAGGGCAGCTTGGGTAGTGCCGATGGCAGCCATGATGGTGGTAAGGGCAGCTTGGGTAGCGCCGATGGCAGCCACGACGGTGGCCCCGGGAGCTCGGGCAGTGCCGATGGTGGTAAGGGCAGCTTGGGTAGTGCCGATAGCGGCCTGGGAAGCCTTGGCGCTCTGGGAAGTCTCGGCGCAGTGGGAAGCCTCGGCGCTCTTGGGAGCCTTGGCGCGCTGGGAAGCCTGGGCGGTGGTGGCGGCAGCCATGACGGCAGTGCTGATGGCAGCCTGGGCAGCGCCGATGGCAGCCACGATGGCAGCCATGACGGCAGCCACGATGGCAAGCCGCGACGTTAGTCATCAGGGCAGCCGGGGCGGCGTTGCAAGTCTCGGTAGCGCTGCTCCGATTCCATGACTCGCTGTCTCTCGCGGCGGTGGCTCGCACGAGTGCCGCGTGGAGGCGCTGTCGTACTTTGCGAGGAAACGAATTCACGCGAATGATGCCGGCAGTTTGTAGCCTTGTCTGGCCACAAACTGTCGGCATCGTCGCGTCGTGATCATGCCAGCCAAGTGGGTGCGCGATCATTTTATCCGTTCCGGGGTGAATGCGCCAAATGTCGAGAATTGCAATTTGGTTCGGTCCCGCACCGGTTTGTGTGGGAATTTCCCGATCCTGGGACGTCGAAATTGCTGACGACGGTAAATTGCATTGCTTCAGGTGGGAATCTTCGTAATGCGCGCATTTGCCGCACGGCCCACGCCGGTGGGGAGTAGACCGCGCCGGATCCAGAGAGATGATGCTGCGGCGATCGGGCGTGCGGATAGGCCCCATCGATTCGGGGTGTTTGTGTAGAGCGCGGCGAGGTAGACGGTGAGGCCGGCGAAGATGCCGAGCGGTGCGAGCGTCTCGTGCATCACGCATGCGAACGCCCGCTGGCCGCTGTCCGTGGATGCCGCCGCATCGTGCCGGGTCCGGGGGTCGCCGGCCTCGCGATGCGGCGAAAAGCACCCCTACGTCATGTTGATCGAGCGCGGAGAGCAGTGACCACGCCGACGACCCCGGTTGGGCCTGGGTGATGCCGACAATCTGGTCCGCGCTGCCCAAAGCGGTGCGCATCGACGAAATGGGATTCACCGACGCTGGTTAGCCAATGCGGGAGAAGTCATGGCCAACCGCTCCAGAGACACGCGCCGCGTGAGCCATCCCAGTGAAGATCGACGGGCAACCCACGTGCTGTGGGTGCTTGCCTTCGTCCTGCTCCCGCTGATACCTGGCGCAATCGCCACGGCCAACGGTCTCTCGCCCTACGGGATCTTCTGGACGACGGCATGGGCGGCGCTCGCGATAGGCGTCGCCGCCGCTCTGTCGACCTCGAGTTGACGGGACTCGCCCGAAAGGATCGTTCCATGGCGCGCGGGGCTCGGCCGGAGCGGCAAGGCAGGCCGCTAGGTCCGTTTGATTTCGCGCTCGTCGGCGCTGCGCTCGGCGTCCGCGGGCGATGCGACGCCCGGCATCAACCGCTGCAGGGTGGGCTCCCATCGTGAGCGCTCCTCGGGGAAGCACTCCGCGAGGAGGTCCGCCATCAGCGGCGGCGCGATGGACGCGCCGGGCGAGGCTCCGAGGAGGCCCGCGATCGTGCCGTCGGCGCCGGTGACCATCTCGGTGCCGAACGTCAGGACGCCCACCTTCCTCCGGTCGGGTTTGATCAATTGCGCTCGCTGTCCCGCCTGGATCAGCTCCCAGTCGGCCGGGTCTGCGGTGGGGTAGAACCGCTCCAGTTCGGCGAACTTCCGTCGGCGGGAAGCGGTCAACTGGCCGATCAAGCAGCGCACCAGTCCCAGGTTCTGGACCCCGACAGCCATCAGCGGTGCGATGTTGTGGAAGCGGATAGTGGTGAACAGGTCCCGTAGTCGGCCGTGCTTCAGCAGCTTCGTGCTGAAGGTGGCGTAGGGGCCGAACATGAGCGCGGGACGCCCGTCGACGAGTCGTCGATCGAGATGCGGCACCGACATCGGTGGCGCGCCGATTGCCGCCTGGCCGTACGCCTTCGCGTCGTGCAGCGCGACCACGCCGGGGTTTTCGGTGCGGAAGAACTGGGCACCCAGCGGGAAGACCGCGTACCCGCGGACCTCGGGGATCCGGGCCTTCTGCAGCAGCTTCAGGGCATAGCCGCCAGCGCCGACGAACACGAACCTCGACCGGAGGTGAAAGCGGCGCTTCTCGCGGCGGTCCCGGCCGACGACGGTCCAGACCCCGTCCGCGGACCGAGACAGCGAGGTCACTTCGTGCTCCGTCCGCACTCGCGCGCCGCGAGTGGTCATTGCCTTCACCAACGCGTGAGTCAACGCGCCGAAGTCGACGTCGGTCCCGGCCGTGTGGCGCGTCGCTGCCATCGGCTGGGCGGGGTCGCGGCCCTCCGTGAGCAGAGGAGCCCAGGCTCCGATCGTCTCGGGATCCTCGCTGTATTCCATGTCCGAGAACCCGGCAGCTGCCGCAGCGTCGCGAATCGCTCGCGCAGATATGCGATGTCGCGTTCGCCGAACACGACGTCCATGTGCGGTGTCGGATTGACGACGGACCGTGGATCGTCGATGTCTCCGCTGTCGACGAGCGCAGCCCAGAACTGCTGCGACAGCGCGTATTGGCGTCCGATGTCGGCGGCGCGGGCGGGATCGCTCGGGTCGGGCATGTAGTTGAGCTCACACAACCCGGCATGCCCGGTCCCGGCGTTGGCCCACGCATTCGAACTCTCCAGGGCGGGGCCACCGAGCCGTTCGAGCATCACGATCGACCAGTCCGGCTGCAGCGTGGACAGCAGCGCACCGAGCGTTGCGGACATGATGCCGCCCCCGATGAGGACGACGTCCAGAGTGCCCTCTGCGGCATAGGGATCGGAGTCGGTGTGGGTCTTCGACGTCATTTCGTGCCCTCCCTCGTTGTATGTGACCCATCGTGGCTCGCGCGCAACTGATCCGTCCAATGAAGAGTTGACACCAGTATCATCCGAATATGGATGAGTTCCGTACGTCCGAGGCGGAGGGCGTCGCGCCGCTCCTGACCGCGTTCGACGCCGTCGCGGCGGAAGGTCACGTCACGCGCGCGGCGGAGCTGCTCGGGGTCCCGCAGTCGTCGATCAGCAGGCGGATCCGGACGCTCGAGCGGACGCTCGGGGTCCAGCTGTTCCAGCAGGTCGGCCGCGGCATCGCGCTCACCGCACAGGGGCGCGATCTGTTCGAGCGGACACACGGCCTGGTGGGTGCGCTCGACGACGCGATCGGCGTCGTCCGGGGCAACGCCGACCCCGCGGGAGGCCTGGTGCGCTTCGGCTTTCCGCTCACGCTCGGGCCGGTGAGCATTCCCTCGGTGCTCGCGGAGTTCCATGCGGTGGCGCCGCGGATCCGGCTCCATCTGGTCCAGGCGCACGGTGATGCGCTCGCCGGGATGGTGCGAGACGGTCGACTCGACCTGGCGGTGATGATCCCGCCGCCGGAGGACCTGCCCCTCGTCGTCCTCGGCCGTCAGACGATCCACCTTCACGTCGCGGACACCCATCGATTCGCGAACCGGGCACGGGTCGACCTGGCCGAACTCGCGGACGAGGCGTTCATCGCGAACCCGCCGTCCTACCATCTGCGTCAGCTCGTCGACTCGTGGTGTGCCGAGACGGGATTCACCCCACGGGTGTCGTTCGAGATCACCGAGTTCGAGACGATCCGGGCGCTGGTCGGCCACGGTCTCGGCGTCGCGTTGCTGCCGACCGCGGAGACACCGCACGAGGGCGTCGTGGCCGTCCGGCTCCAGGGTGCGCGTGAGCGAAGCATCGGACTGGCGTCAGGACATCACCGGCCGACGCCGGCAGTGTCACGCCTGCGCGATCACCTCGTCGCCCGCGCTTCCGCCTTCGCCGCCCGCCCGCAGATCGGTGGCTGACGTGCCGCGACCGGCATCGTCGACCGCGCGTCGCGCTCCGTCGATCGCGTCCGGCCATGTTCGAAATGCTTCGACCAACACGTGATTCGTGGAGTCCGGGCATCGCCACAGGCCCCACTGGCCGGACTGGGCACCCGTTCGGAGCTTCCGGACCGCCCATCGAACAGGGGAGCCGGTCATGAGCTCGGGCAGGCCGAGCAGTCGGCGCATGCGGTCGTAGGGGATCGGCTCGTTCGAGACGGACACTGCGGACACTGCTCGATCAGGCGAACGCGGGGCAGTACGCGACCGTCGCGGCGTTGAGGACGTTGGCGACCTCGGCCTTGGTGTAGCGGCCGTCGCCCAGGTATTCGGCGGTGAGGTCGGGCTTGCTCTGACCGCGATACAGGGAGTTGCACATCGAGAGACCGAGCCTGATCTGGTCGCTCTCGGGCTTCTCCATCAGCGTGAATTCGGTGATGTACGACAGGAACAGCAGATCCTCGGGGCCGAGGGCGTCCATCGGCGCGGCGTCCGGGGTGGCGCCGGGTGCCGGGGGAGTTGAGGTTTCGGTGACCATCGCTCGAGCGGGTGCCGGCGTGGTCGGGACGTGACGCGGCGTCGCCGCTACCCGGTGCGACGTGGTCGGATCCGGGGTCGTCCGGGCGATGACCACGGGTTCGCTGTCGGTGGGGGTGCTGCTGCACCCGGTGAGGGCCACAACGGAGGCGGACAGCGCGAGGAGGAGGCCGAGCCGGGTGGAGCGAGTCACGATCCGAAATCTTGCCCTACCAGGGCGACAAGATCGCTGGCGGGTCGGCGGTCCGATCAGTTCGAGTCCTGGCGCACGACCGGCATGTACACCTCGGTCCTCGGTTGCGGCGTGTCGGGGGAGTCAAGATAGCACTCCCAGGGCTCGCCCACCGTCGCGTATCCGTGCTCGCTGATCCACTGTGTCAGAGCGACATACGCCGATTCGACGGTGTCGTAGCCCCCGGCGTGAACCGTGCAGGCACACGGCCCCGCGGGCAGCGACGCCGACTCGACCGGACCAGTCTCGACGAGGGCACGCTCGAGCGGGAATCCCGCCTCGATATTCCAGCGGTCCCCGGGCAGAGGAAGGAACCGTCCGAACGGGGGCCTACGATCTCGACGCCCTGGTCGGCTGCGGCGCGGGCAACGGCGTCGAACGCCGGTCCTAGGAAGGCAGGGATCGCCTCGACCGTCACGTCGCCGCGCACGATCCCGGCGGGCTGCTCCGGCAGATCGCGAATCCGGATGTCGTAGCTCATCGTCGGTCTCCCTCGAAACAGCCCGCGTAACCCCGCATCTCGAAGGTCGCCGTCGAGCAGTACGTCACGTCGGGGTAGTAGGCGCCCATCGTGGCCGCCGGATCAGTGCCGTTCGCCTGCGACGCCTGGATCGACGCGGGATAGACTCCGCCGTGGGCAGCATGTTCCGCAGGATGAGGAGCTTCTTCGGCACGTCCGTCGAGCCCCACGGCAGCACGGTCACCGTCGGATTCACGCTCGAGGGAACGTCGCCGGGGCTGCCACAACGTACGTGTACCGGCCGTCGGCGTCGAGCGTCGTCTGGAAGTCGGCCGCACACGCCACCACCGGGTACGGGGAGATGAGGTCGTTCTGGCACATCGACCAATAGCGCACCTGCTGTCCGGCCTCGGTGGGGACGCGCCCGCGCGCGTGTCCGGGAAGGCGGGTGCCCGGCCCCGCACCACCGCGATCCGTCCCGGCCGATACGTCAGCACGGCCCCGATGTACTTGTTGTCGCCGTTGGGAAACAGGCCCGACGTGCTCGCGGGATTCACGAACGTGGCCTCGGGGGTGCCCGCGCGGAAAGCGCCCGACGCGGCCCGCTCGATCGCGCGGTCGACGACCCACTGTTCGGCGTCGGCGACGGGCGCCGACAGCGTGCGCGGATCGAACTGCTGCGAACACGGCTGGACGGGGATCGTCGTCCCACTGAGTCGGTAAGCGACCTCCGGGAGCGGGCCACCACCGCTCGGCGACGCGGGATCGTCCGGCACGTACACGCGGATGATCAGGAACCCGACGGGTGGGCCACTGTCGCGCAGCGCGCGGATCTCGTTGCGCTCGTGGTCGGCCGGACCGGTCACGAGTGTCGCGTGCCACCGGCGCCGCTCCGGCGGAAGCCCCTGTGCTCCCGGGTCGGTGAAGGGGTTGCCGCTGCCGGAGTCGGGCAGGATCTGGTCGTCCGCAGGGTGTCGGTTGTGTCGAGATCGGTGCCGTAGGTGTTGAGCGAGAAGTACCGCGCCGACGGGTACGTGCCGGACACCTCGATCGAGTCGGTTGACCCGAGGGCGTACGGCAACACCCAGTAGGTCGCGTTCACGTCGGGAAACGCCACGTCGAGCACGCTGCCGTCGGACATGAATCGCCACGCGCACGGTCTCGGACCCGCAGGATCGGCGGCGGCTGTGCCGACGACGGCGACTACAGGCACCGCGGCGGCGACGCACAGGAGGACGCGCGACAGGCGGCGGACGATCGATCGCGGTGACGTGCGCATCTGGGCCCCAATCGCAGGCTCCCACGATAACGAGACCGCTGTCCCGGTGGGGCATGATCGGTCGAACGACGGTCGGGGCGGTAGGAGGCGGACATGACGAACACGGCGAAGCTCACCCGCGTGGACATCGAATCGCGATTGCGGGCCTTCGACGCCCGGACGGTGCCACTGGGAGACCGGCGCGCGGCCGCCGTCGTGATCGCGGTGATGCCCGGCGAGGACGGCGTCCCGGTTTTCCCGCTGACCCTGCGACCGTCGAAGATGCGTGCCCACGCCGGACAGTTCGCGCTGCCGGGCGGCCGCCTCGACGACGGCGAGACGGCCCGCGACGCGGCGCTGCGGGAATTGCATGAGGAACTCGGCATCCGCGTCGGCCCTGACGGCGTACTGGGGCGCCTCGACGACTACGTGACCCGCTCGGGCTACGTCATGACCCCGTTCGTGGTGTGGTCGGCGGATTCGGTGGACGCCCTCGTGCCCAACCCCGACGAGGTGGCGCACGTGTTCGCGGTTCCGCTGGGGGAACTCGACGTGCCGACCGGTTCGTCGACATCCCCGGATCACCGGAACCGGTCGCGTGCTGGCCGTTCCGCGGCGAACACATCCACGCGCCGACCGGGGCGGTGATCCACCAGTTCTGCGAGGTGGTCCTTCACGGCCGGCCTACCCGGTCGGCGATCTGGCGCAGCCGAGCTTCGCGTGGCGGTGAAACCCCGGGTGGACGTCGTCGCGCACGACTAGCGTCGGCGTCGTGCAGCCTCCTGCGATCGGTTCTGCACGCCGTCGACCGCACCGGTGTCCAACCGGTGGCGTGGCGGCCCCCGCCGGCCCCGTCCGAAGAGGGACTGTTCGCGCCCAGCCGGGAACTCGACGGCGCGCAGCAGTGGAAATTGCCAACCGGCCGCGGCCCCGAGGACGTCGCCGTCGACGACGACGGGCGGGTGATCACCGGCGGTGACGACGGAAGGATCTGGCGATTCGACGCCGACGGCCGCGCCACCGAACTCGCCCATACCGGCGGCCGCCCACTCGGAGTCGAGGTACTGGCCGACGGGCGTTTCCTCGTGTGCGACAGCCGCCGCGGCGTGCTGCGGGTCGACGAGGCCGGCCGGGTGGAGGTGCTCGCCGACGCGGCACTCGGGCGGCCGCTGCTGTTGTGCGACAACTCCGCGGTCGGGCGGGACGGCGTCGTGTACTTCACCGACTCGTCGTCGCGGTTCACGCTTCGAGGACCATCGGCTCGACCTGCTCGAACACAGCGGTACCGGCGGCCGTCGCGGTTCGACCCGCGCACCGGCGAGATGGATCTGCTCGCGGACGGACTGCAGTTCGCCAACGGCGTCGGATTGTCGAGCGACGAGTCGTACGTGATCGTGGCCGAGACCGGGTCGTACCGGATCCAGCGCGTCGAGTTGACCGGACCCCGCGCCGGAGAAGTGTCCGTCTTCGCCGAAAACCTGCCTGGGATCCCCGACAACGTCACGTCCCAGACCGCGGACGGGATCTTCTGGGTCGCGCTCTACAGCCCGCGCATGCGACTGCTCGACCAGCTGGCCCCGTACCCGAGCCTGCGGGTCTTCGCCGCGAATCTGCCCAGCGTCGTGCAACCGGACCCCGAGCAGCGGGCGTGGGTGCTCGGCCTCGACGGCGACGGCCGCGTCGTGCACAGTCTGCGGGGCGGAAGGGGCAGCTACTCGCCCGTGACGGGTGTTCGTGTGACGCCTGACTGGATCTTCCTCGGCAGCCTCACCGCGGGAGCGGTCGCGCGGGTGCCGCGGACCGTGCTCGGCCTCTGACCTACCGACCCGTGGTCGGTCGTCTCCGAACGGTCGGTTCCTGAAATGCGACACCGGGTGTGGAAAGCTGGCCACCGACAGCGGACGGGACCCGAAGGGAATGTTGGTGGACGCGGTAGGGCAGCAGAAGTCCGACTCGAAGCAGGGCGAAGATCGCATCCTGACCGTCCCGAACCTCCTCAGCATGGTCCGCCTCGCCGGAGTGCCGCTGTTCCTGTACCTGCTGCTGGGCCCGCACGCGGACGGCTGGGCGCTCGCGATCCTCATGCTCAGCGGCTTCACCGACTGGGCCGACGGCAAGCTGGCCCGTCTGCTGAATCAGACGTCGCGCCTCGGCGCGCTCCTCGACCCGTTCGTCGACCGGCTGTACGTGATCACGACGCTGATCGCGTTCGTCCTGCGCGACATCATCCCGTGGTGGGTGGCCGCGATCCTCATCGGCCGCGACTTGATCCTGGCGCTGACGCTGCCGATCTACCGCTGGCGCGGACTCCCGCCGCCCGAGGTCATCTACCTGGGCAAGGCCGCGACGTTCGCGTTGATGTTCGCGATGCCGCTGCTGCTGGCGGCACAGGGTGACTGGGGCGTCGCTGGCGTCGCACACGCGTGGGGCTACGCGCTGCTGATCTGGGGACCGTCCTCTACGTGTGGACCGGGGCCTGTATATCGCCAAGGCCGCCGGCGTCGCCCGCACGGTGCCGCCGACGGCCGCACGGAGCGGCCCGTGACGGGAACCCCGCGGCAGGTGCGGCGGAATCCGGTTCCGTCGCTGCTGAAGTCGCTCATGAACGATCACCTGGACCCCGGGTACGCGGGGGCCGCCGAGGACCGGGCACAGGGGCACACGAAGCCGACCCGGATCGGCGCCGGGGCCTGGATCGCAGCGGGTGCGGCGCTGGTCGGCTTGGTCTTCGGCGTCGCCTACGCCCAGGCGTCGTCCTCCGCAGGCGACGCCGACCACACCCGGACCGAGATGCTGACCAAGGTCCGCGCCGCCGAGGAACGCGGTCGTGGCCTCGCCGGGAACCGCGACGATCTCACCGTCCGGGTAGACGACCTGCGGGCGAGTGTCCTCGCGGGTGACGCCGAGGGTGCCGAGGTTCTCGACCAGCTGCACACCCTCGAAGGGGCCGCCGCCGGCGAACCGGTCCACGGACCCGGGCTTGTCGTCACCCTGACCGATCCGGCCGCGCGGCCCGACCTGTCCGACTCCTCGCAGCGGGTATCCGGATCGCCGCAGGCCGGCGTCCTGGACCGCGACCTGCAGTCCGTCGTGAACGCGCTGTGGGCGAGCGGCGCCGAGGCAGTCGCGGTCGGTGACGTGCGCGTCGGACCGGCCGTCACCATCCGCCAGGCGGGCGGCGCGATGCTGGTCGACAACCAGCCTGTGCCGTCGCCGTACCGGGTGTCCGCGATCGGGCCGCAGGCGAAAATGCAGACCGGATTCGTCGTCAGCGACGCCTACCTGCGGATGTCGACCGTCCAACAGTTGTACGGCGTGGGTTTCACCATCGCCGAGTCCGACGACCTGCGGCTACCCGGCGCGGCAGGTCGCGAAACGAGGTTCGCACAGGAAACGGGGGCACCGTGAAGACCGTCAAAGGCGGATACGCGCTCTATGGAGTGCTCGCGCTCGTCGCCGGCATCGTGGTCGGGATCGTGTTCAGCCCGCAGGTGCCCGACGCCGTCCAGCCCTGATCTGCCGATCGCGGTGGTCGCGGCGCTCGACGCCGTGTTCGGTGGGCTGCGCGCCTACCTCGACGAGATCTTCGACTCGAAGGTCTTCGTCGTCTCGTTCGTGTTCAACGTCCTCGTCGCGGCCCTGATCGTGTGGCTCGGCGATCAGCTCGGCGTCGGAACCCAGCTGTCGACCGCGATCATCGTCGTGCTCGGAATCCGGATCTTCGGCAACGCCGCCGCCCTGCGCCGGCGCCTGTTCGGGCGTGATTCACGTGCAGGACAACGAAGACGCCCCGACGGACTCCCCGACGACACCGTGGAACAGCGCACCGAGGGTCGACACGAGATGCCGACGCCGGCACCTACCCGCACCCGCCGCCGGTTCGGGTTCGGACTGCTGGCGGTGCTGCTGATGGCGGCCCTCGGCGTCGGGATCGCGACGCAGGTCAGCAGCACCGGATCGGGCGACAACCTCGACTCGGCGCGGCCCGCGGACCTACTGGCCGTCTTGGGCAACCTCAACCAGCGCGAGGCCTCGCTGCGGCAGGAGATCGCCGGTCTGGAACAGACGCTGTCGAAGCTCGAGGCCGGTGGCGGCAGTTCGAGCGCCGCCCTCGACGAGGCGAAGTCCCGGCTCGCGGCGCTGTCGATCCAGGTGGGGACCGTCGCCGCGACCGGTCCCGGCGTCGTGCTGACCATCGCGGACCCGGGCAAGTCGGTCGGCTCGGAGGTACTGCTCGACCTGATCCAGGAATTGCGCGCCGCCGGTGCCGAGGCCATCGAGATCAGTGGCGCGGGATCCGATCCGATCCGGATCGGTGTCGACTCCTGGGTGAGCGGGAGCGGCGGGAACGTCACCGTCGACGGACGGAAGGTGTCGGCCCCGTTCCGCGTGGTCGCGATCGGTGATCCGCCGACTCTGGCGGCCGCACTCAACATCCCCGGCGGTGTGGTCGACACCGTCGCACGCAGCGGGACAGCTTCGCATCGAGCAATCCCCGCAGGTCACGGTCACCGCCTTGCGGGAGATCAAACCGCGCCAATACGCTCATCCCGGAAACTGATCTTCGATCCGCTCGGCGGACCGTCCCCGAAAGGAAGCCACCGTGAGTCGAGCTCGCTACGCCTGCCGATCTGCGCTACACAGAGGAGCACGAGTGGGTGCGGCGTACCGGTCCGACGACGGTGCGCGTGGGCATCACCGATTTCGCGCAGTCGCAGCTCGGCGACGTGGTGTTCGTGCAGCTCCCCGGGGAGGGCGAGGACGTGGCCGCGGGCGATTCGTTCGGTGAGGTCGAGTCGACCAAGAGCGTGTCCGACATCTACGCGCCGCTCACCGCGAAAGTCGTTGCGGTCAACAGTGAACTCGACGCCAACCCCGAGCTGGTGAACAGCGAGCCCTACGCGGCTGGATGGCTCGTGGACCTCGAGGTGGAGTCCGAGGCGGCACTGGACGAGGCGCTCGCGGGAACGCTGGACGCCGACGCGTACCTCGCGGTTTCCGGGAGCTGATTTTCCGTCGTTTTCGCGGGTATTCGCCCGGCCTGTCCACCTACACGCACCGGCACTCTCAGGGTACGGTCGAGGTGAGCGCAGTGCCGTGTCGGTTGTTCATATCCGCATCGGAATGTGATCGTGGCCGAGATTCGTCTGGGCCGAGTTGTATCGCGTGACCCTGGGGCCCGGAAGGGGCTCCCGGGTCGTCGGACTGAGGAGGAGAAACGGTGAGCGAGAACGGCAACGATGCGGTTTACGGAGAGACGCCGGCCGAGACCACATCGGTTTTCCGTGCGGATTTTCTCAACGAGATGGACAGCTCGGCGTCGCAGACGGCCGAGGCACCTGTCTCCGGGGTCGAGGGTCTGCCCGCCGGGTCCGCGTTGCTCGTCGTCAAGAGGGGTCCGAATGCGGGCTCGCGCTTCCTGCTCGACCAGCCGACCACGTCGGCGGGCCGCCACCCCGACAGCGACATCTTCCTGGACGACGTCACGGTGAGCCGGCGGCATGCCGAGTTCCGCCAGGACGACGACGAGTTCCAGGTGGTCGACGTGGGAAGCCTCAACGGCACGTACGTCAATCGTGAACCGGTGGACTCTGCGGTGCTCGCGAACGGGGACGAGGTGCAGATCGGTAAGTTCCGCCTCGTGTTCCTGACCGGCCCGCGAGGAAACGCCGGCGGTTCGCAGATCGGTGAGTCCGCGGCTGGTGCGGGCAACCAATGACGGCCGTCCGGCAGGAGGCCGCGACTGGCATGTCCATCGGGACGGTGCTCGACCGACTCCGTCCCGAGTTCCCGGATGTGACGATCTCCAAGATCCGGTTCCTGGAATCGGAGGGGTTGATCAGCCCCGAGAGGACGCCGTCCGGCTATCGACGGTTCTCGATCGCGGACGTCGAACGTCTGCGCTACGTCCTCACGGCGCAGCGGGACCAGTACCTGCCGCTCAAAGTCATCAAGGAGCAGCTCGAGGCGATCGACAAGGGTGTGGCGACCGTGGGCGCCGTGGATGCGATGCCACGGCGCCCGCGCACGCTCGCGGTGGCGCCCGGCGAGGTGTCGCCCGAGGAGTTCCGCACCGACCGTGAGGTCCGGGTCAGCCGGGACGATCTGATGGCACGATCCGGCATCGACGACCGCTTCCTCAACGAGTTGCTCCGCAGTGGGCTGGTGATCCCCGGCCCGGCCGGCTTCTTCGACGAGGACGCGGTGACGCTCGCGCGCACCGCGAAGTCGATGTCGGAGTTCGGACTCGAGGTCCGGCATCTGCGCGCTTTCAAGCTCGCCGCGGACCGCGAGGCCGGACTGGTCGCGCAGATCGCCGGCCCCGTCGCGAAGGGCCGAGACGCCGGCGCGCGGGATCGGGCCGAGGAAATGGTCCGCGAACTGGCCGCGCTCTCCCTGACGCTCCACACCTGCCTCGTGAAGGCGGCGGTGCGCGGGCGCTCGATCGCTGACGGCCGCTGCGGGAACGAATAGAATCGGGGAGTACGTCAAACGGGGCTCGTTCGCCGTTCGAGGTGGACCCGGTCACCGGTACGAGGTGGAGGACGCGATGAGTGAGATGCGTGTGATCGGAATCCGTGTCGAACAGCCGCAGAACCAGCCGGTGTTGCTTCTGCGTGAGAGCAATGGGGATCGCTATCTGCCGATCTGGATCGGGCAGACCGAGGCCACCGCGATCGCGTTGGAGCAGCAGGGGTAGAACCCGCACGCCCACTCACGCACGATCTCATCAAGGACCTGCTCGAGGCTTTCGGGCACACCCTGCTCGAGGTGCGGATCGTGGACCTGCAGGCCGGCACCTTCTACGCGGATCTGGTGTTCGAGGGCGATGTGAGGGTCTCGGCGCGACCGTCGGACTCGGTGGCGATCGCCCTGCGGATCGGGGTTCCGATCTTTGTCGACGAGGCCGTGCTCGCCGAGGCGGGCCTCGTGATGCCCGACGAACGTGAGGACGAGGTCGAGAAGTTCAAGGAGTTCCTCGAGTCGGTCTCGCCGGATGATTTCAAGGCAACGGACGGCTGAGGCGCCTTCAACCTAAAGTTCAAGTTTAGGTTGAGACTTTTGGGTGTGTCGCATTGACCCTGCAGCGCCGGGGCCATACCGTCTGGGTCTGTGAACGCCCGCCACGCCTTGTGTCCAGGGCGTACTCTGAGTGGATCCACCATTCGGGTTTACTCGATGTGCACGAGTGGGTGACCAGTGGTAGTGGGGGATGCAAATGAGCTTCCCCTCGACAGTCGCCCCTGAACACGCGAGAGGGAGTAGTCCGTGGGAGATCGGCCGCAGGAACACGAGTTGAACCTCGCCGGTGAGACGACCGTCGGGGCACCCAGCGTCGACGAAGATGTGCAGCCCGGGTTGTTCCCCGACGACTCCGTTCCCGACGAACTAGTCGGCTACCGGGTGCCGAGCGCGTGTCAGATCGCCGGCATCACCTACCGGCAGCTCGACTACTGGGCCCGCACCAACCTCGTCGTCCCCTCGATCCGAGGGGCCGCCGGATCGGGCAGCCAGCGCCTTTACTCGTTCAAGGACATCCTGGTCCTCAAGATCGTGAAGCGTCTGCTCGACACCGGCATCTCGCTGCAGAACATCCGTGTCGCGGTCGACCACCTCCGCCAGCGCGGCGTCCGGGATCTCGCTCGGATCACCCTGTTCTCGGATGGCACCACGGTCTACGAGTGCACCTCCGCCGAAGAGGTCGTCGACCTGCTGCAGGGCGGTCAGGGTGTCTTCGGTATCGCCGTGAGTGGCGCGATGCGCGAACTCACCGGCACCATCGCCGATTTCCCGGCCGAGGGCCGACGGCGGCGATGCGACCGAGCGGCCCGAGGACGAGTTGGCGTCCCGCCGCAAGAACCGTGGCGACCGCAAGACCGGCTAACTGTTCTGGGCTTTCGTCCAGGTGCCCCGCAGTGACATAGACTGACGGGGCGTCGCCGTCGTACGGGAGAGTTCCGGGCAGGGCAACAGACCTGCACGGACGCCGAAGGAGCAACACCTCCCCGTCAATCTCTCAGGCACCGAGGACCGTACGGGCTCCGACGCCTCTGGAAAGCGGTGGGAGCGCCCACCGCCCACGGGGAAAGGCGCGCGTCGTCTTTGGATGTCCGGGGACGTATCGGACACCCACGGACAGCGCTCGACCGAATCTCTCAGGCGCTCGGGAATCCCGAGCAGGCGACAGAGGGGGAGGACCGTTCCATTCGTGGAGCGCATCCTGCACCTGACGAACCGCCTGGGAGTTCACTTGATCGACGCTCGTAGCCATTCGTTCGCAGACCGTCACGTCGGTCCCGACTCGGCTGAACTGACGCGCATCCTCGACGTCGTCGGCGTCGCCTCGCTCGACGAGCTGGCCGCCCGCGCGGTGCCCGCGAGCATCCTCGACCCCGCACCGGCGGGCGTCGCGGGCAGGTCTGGACGTGCTCGACGCGCCACTGTCCGAGCACGACGCGCTGGCCGCGCTGTCCGAGCTGGCCGCGATGAACACGACGGCCACCTCCATGATCGGCCTGGGCTACTACGACACGCTCACCCCGCCGGTGCTCGTGCGCAACATCCTCGAGAACCCCGCCTGGTACACCGCGTACACGCCGTACCAGCCGGAGATCAGCCAGGGCCGACTCGAGGCACTGCTGAACTTCCAGACCATGGTCGGCGACCTGACCGGCATGGAGATCGCCAACTCGTCGATGCTCGACGAGGGCACCGCAGCTGCCGAGGCGATGACGCTGCTGCGTCGGGCATCGCGCAGCAAGTCGCCGCGGTTCGTCGTCGACGCCGATCTGTTCCCGCAGACCCGCGCCATCGTGGTCACCCGCGCCGAGCCGCTCGGCATCGAGATCGTCGAAGCGGACCTCACACAGGGACTACCGGACGGCGAGTTCTTCGGCGTGCTGGCGCAGCTGCCCGGCGCCTCCGGGCGGGTCGTCGACCACTCGGCGATGATCGCGGCGGCCCACGAGCGCGGCGCACTGGTCGCGGTCGGGGCCGACCTGCTCGCGTTGACGCTGCTCACCCCGCCCGGCGAGATGGGTGCCGATGCCTGCTCCGGCACCACGCAGCGGTTCGGCGTCCCGATGGGCTTCGGCGGACCGCACGCCGGCTATCTCGCGGTCCACAGCAAGCACGCCCGTCAGCTCCCGGGCCGACTCGTCGGTATCTCGGTGGACGCCGACGGCGACAAGGCGTACCGACTGGCGCTCCAGACCCGTGAACAGCACATTCGCCGCGAGAAGGCGACCAGCAACATCTGCACCGCGCAGGTGCTGCTGGCGGTCGTCGCCGCGATGTACGCGAGCTACCACGGCGCTGAGGGTTTGAAGGCGATCGCGCAGCGTGTGCACGACCGCGCCGCCTACCTCGCGGCCGGTCTGCAGGCTGCCGGTGTCGACGTGGTCCACGACGACTTCTTCGACACCGTGCTCGCACGCGTGCCGGGTCGCGCCGCCGATGTCATCGCGCAGGCGCAGGCGTGGGGCGCGAACCTGCGCCTCGTCGACGGCGATCACGTGGGCATCGCGTGCGACGAGGCGACCACCGAGGCGCACATCGCGTCGGTGCTGGCGGCGTTCGGGCTGTCGGCCGATGCCGAGATCGCCTACACGCCCGCGCCGTTCGGCGACCGCACAAGCCTCTACCTGCAGCACGAGTCGTTCACGAAGTACCGCACCGAGACCGCGATGCTGCGGTACCTACGCGCGCTGTCGGACAAGGACATCGCCCTCGACCGCAGCATGATCCCGCTCGGCTCGTGCACGATGAAGCTCAACGCGACCGCCGAGACGGAACCCATCACGTGGCCCGCCTTCTCGAAGCTGCATCCGTTCGCGCCGACCGCGGACGCCCCGGGCATGCTGAAGGTGATCTCGGACCTGCAGGACTGGCTCGTGGCGATCACCGGCTACGACGCGGTGAGCCTGCAGCCCAACGCCGGCAGCCAGGGCGAGTACGCGGGCCTGCTCGCGATCCGCAACTACCACCTCAGCCGTGGCGACGACCACCGCGACACCTGCCTGATCCCGTCGAGCGCGCACGGCACCAACGCCGCGTCCGCCGTGATGGCCGGCATGCGAGTCGAGGTCGTCGCGTGCCGCGAGAACGGTGATGTCGACCTCGACGACCTGCGCGCCAAGATCGCCGATCATGCCGAGCGCCTGGCGGCGATCATGATCACCTACCCGTCGACCCATGGCGTGTACGAGGAAGAGGTCGGCGAGATCTGCGCGGCAGTGCACGACGCCGGCGGTCAGGTGTACGTCGACGGCGCCAACCTCAACGCACTCGTCGGTCTGGCCCGCCCGGGTCGGTTCGGCGGGACGTCAGCCACCTGAACCTGCACAAGACGTTCTGCATCCCGCACGGCGGCGGCGGCCCGGGTGTCGGTCCGGTCGGCGTGCGCTCGCACCTGGCGCCGTACCTCCCGGACATCCGATGGCGCCGGAACTCGGTGGTTCGGGACCGGTGTCCGCGGCACCGTACGGCAGCGCGTCGATCCTGCCGATCACCTGGACGTACATCAAGATGATGGGCGCCGAGGGGCTGCGTCGGGCGTCGCTGACGGCGATCGCGTCGGCCAACTACATCGCGCGGCGACTCGACGAGTACTTCCCGGTGCTCTACACCGGCGAGAACGGCATGGTCGCTCACGAGTGCATCCTCGATCTGCGCCCGCTCACCAAGGAGACCGGTGTGACGGTCGACGATGTCGCGAAGCGGCTGGCCGACTACGGCTTCCACGCCCCGACGATGAGTTTCCCGGTGGCCGGCACCCTCATGGTCGAGCCGACCGAGAGCGAGAACCTCGACGAGATCGACGAGTTCTGTGACGCGATGATCGCGATCCGCCGGGAGATCGACCGGGTCGGGGCAGGGGAGTGGACCGTCGACGACAACCCGCTGCGCGGCGCCCCGCACACCGCGGAGTGCCTCGTTTCCGAGTGGAATCACCCGTACTCCCGGGAGATCGCGGTCTACCCGCGGGGCAAGGCCCGGCCGAAGGTGTGGCCGGCGGTCCGGCGCATCGACGGTGCACACGGCGACCGCAACCTCGTGTGCTCGTGCCCGCCGATCGAGGCGTTCACCAGCTGATTCGCATCCGATGGCCCGGACGCTCGCATTGAGCGCCCGGGCCATCGGCGTTCCGGGACGTCATCGTCCGGTAGAAGTCGGTACGGGACGGAAGGTCTGGAATACCGGAACCTGGGTTCGGCGCCGCACGCACGCGGACATTCCCGACGTACACGCACGTTCCGCCCGGGGCAGGTCGAGATGTCATCGACTCGGAGGGCGGCCGATACCCAATCGTCGTTGACCGTCGTTCGTCGGCGGGCAGATGATCGGAGGATGGTCGAAGCGCCGGACGCCGGGCGGTCCGAACGGATCGCGGAACTGTTCGATCTTGTCGTCGACAGCTACGACAATGTCGGTGTCTCATTCTTCGGGCCCATCGCGGATCGCCTGGTTGCCGCGGTGGATCCGCAGGTCGGGGAGCGCGTGCTCGACATCGGGTGCGGCCGTGGCGCCGTGCTGTTCCGGCTCGCCTCCGCGGTGGGGTCGACGGGGGAGGTCACCGGGATCGACCTGTCGCCGAAGATGGTCGCGACAACTGCGCACGAAGCCCGAGCGCGCGGACTTTCGAACGTGAACGTACAGGTCATGGACGCGATGCGGCCCACCCTGAGGAACGGCACGTTCAACGCGATTGCCGCGTCGTTCATGATCTTCTTCCTGCAGGACCCCGGTGCGGCGTTGACCCGATGGCGCTCGCTGCTCGTGCCCCGCGGAACCGTGGGCGTGTCGACGTTCAGTGGGTGGGACCCGCGGTGGGCGCAGATGGAGGATCTCTTCGAGCCGTATCGGGAAGGTCAGTTCTTCAGCGTCGATCCGCGGGATCCGAACGGGCCTTTCGGGTCCGATGCCGCGGTCGAACGGTCGACGCGGTCCGCCGGCCTGGTCGACGCGCGCTCGACCAACTTCGACCTCGATCTGCACTTCGACGACGCCGACCAGTGGTACGCGTGGACGCGGTCCCATGGACAGCGGTTGCTGTGGGATGCGATACCCGACGATGAACTGGAGCGTGTCCGGGACGCTGCCTTCGAGCGGTTGGACGGGTGGCGCGACGACGAGGGGCGGATCACGTCCCGTCACCGCATTCGGTTGACGCTGGCACAGCGGCCGTAGTCACAACCCAGCGGCAAGGGCGTCGGGAAGGGGGAGACCGTGTCGCGCATTGTCGTCGCAGTCCTGGTTGTCGCGGCCGTGTTCGGTATCGGTTTCGCGATCGCTCGGGGGATGTCGGACCTGCCGAGCAAGAACGTATCTCGATCGTTAGAGGACCGGTCGGTCGCGTTCGACGGCCGGACGGTGACGTGCGCGTCGCTCTTCGCGGAGGGGTGCAACCAGGACCTGCAGCTCGCCTTCGATCGGTGGGGTGGACAGCTCGACGTCTTCGCGTCGAGGGACCTGGGCCCGTGGGGTAGGGGGCTGAGCCGGCCCGCAGCGTTGAAACTGGGGCTCGAGGCATGCGACACGGCCAGCACACCGGGGAAGACGTTCCTGGAGTTCCGTCGAGACCGCTCGAATCGACCATCCGGAGGCGTCGAGCCCTCAGCTGTTCCCGTTCTGGGACGAGGCGGGGCGCGCTCTCTGCCCGTCTGCGTAGTCGGTCAGGACTCGCCACGACGGTACCGGGTAGAACTCTGTAGTGGACGGAACGATCTGAAAAGCGGAATCCCCAAGGGGCCCACTACCAGCCAAACTCCCGATTTCGAGGTATCCCGTCCGCATCATCTCTTATAGGAGGAGCCCGAACTCGCGGGCGACGGCGAGCGCCTCGCGCCTCGAGTGCGCGCCGAGCTTGCGGTAGAGGGAGGTCCGCTGCGTTTTGACGGTGGAGAGCGAGACGAAGAGTTCCCGCGCGATGGCCGGGGCACTGAGGCCGTCGGCGAGCCCGTCGAGGACGGCCTTCTCGCGTTCCGTCAACTCGGGGCGGTGCAGGCCCGACGGATACTGGTCGGCGAACTCCGACGCGAGGTAGTCGGCTGCGGTATCGGACGGTACCGCAGCCGACTCCTCGAGCGCGGTGACGAGATCGCGCGGGACGCCGGCAAAAGCTGCTCGGATGCCGGTGCGGTCGGCCAGTTCGCACGCACGCCGCCACAGTTGGGCCGCACGATCGATTCTGCCGAGTGCATGTTGGGCCGCGGTCTCGATGAGGAGCGCCTCGAGATGCGAACGGGTGAAGGGGGTGCCGAGCCAGTCGTACCGGCGGCACGTGGTGATCGCGGAATGGTGGTTGCCGGTGATCAGGTCGGTCCGTGCCGACGGCTACGACCGACCACGGGGTGTCACTGGGTGTGCGTGCCGCGAGCAGACAGGCCCGACTGCCGGACCCGGCCGCGAGGAGCGCTTCGATCTCGGCGGCGGTCGAGCAGGGATCGGACGAACTCACCCTCGGCGCGTTGCCGCTTGTCAGCGACGTCAGCGAGAGTCGCGAGCGCATGGTCGGGACGGCCGGTCGCAACGGCGTGGCGGCAGCGGGCGTACACGACGAAGGGCCACAGCTCGGCGACCACTGGGAGAGGGTCGAGTTGGCCGAGAGCGAGCTCTGCCGCTGTGAAGTCGAGTCGGTCGAGCGCGGTCAGCGCCCTGGCGGTCAGCCCGCCGATCCGGATCGAACGGTTCCACGGCATCGTCGGCCGGGGATGCGCCAACTCGAGGTCGAGCCGTTCGAGCACGCGTTCGGGCTCGCCGGCCAGTGCCCAGTTGAGGGCCGAGTTCCCGGCCGCGTTGCGCGCGATGTAGGCGAGGCGTCGGGCGTTGCCCGAACAGGTAGGCCAGGCGCAGCACCTCGGTCGACTCGCTGAAATCGCCGGCCAACTGGAACGTGAGCCCCCATTGCATGCGGAGGAACGGGAGGAGATCGGAGAGATCGTCGGGGCGCGCCTCCAAGACTTCGCTGACGACGCGGCGGATCTGCTGGGTGAGCTCGGCGGCAGCGTCGTACCGTCCGGCGAGACGCAGCATGAGCGTCTGGTGCGAGACGATGCCGACCGTCTTGCCGACGTCGTCGGCGGAGGTGAGGTGTCGCAGCTCCTCGGGATCGTGTGGCTGGGTGCTGGAACGGACGTCACCGTCCAGGCTGGCGACGAGTTCCTGTGCCTCCCGGAATCCGGGGTTGGTGTCGAAGAAATGTTCGGGGAGTGCGAGGAGCACGTCGCGGAGCAGGTCGAGATGCGCGCCGACGAGTCCTATCCAGTGTTTCTCGACGAGTTCGACGGTCAGGGGCCAGTTCTCGGCCTCCAGTGCGCACCGGATCGCGGCGGCGTATTCCCTCCGATCGCGGTGAAACAGTGCGAGCCGTGTCGACCGGGCGGCGGGATCCATCCTGTCCTCGTGCTGGATCGCGCGAAGCTCACGCCGAACGGCGACCGGGATCTGCCACTGCGGACCGCTCGTGGACTCGTGGCAGTCCGCGAGGCCGGCGGCCTCGATGGCCGCCAGGTGCTGGGCCGCACCAGTGCCGGATCCCAGGAACTGCGCCGTCTCGACAGTGATCGTGTGCGCGGTCGCGGTGTTGACGAGGAAGTCGCGGTGCGCGACGACGTCGGGTGCGGCGAGGATGCTGGTGCGCACGTGGTCGGAGATCGCCACGGCGAGCCGGTCTCCCAGCAGTGGCAGTCGGTCCGTCCGCGACGGCAAGCTGCCGGTGACGGTGCGCGCGATCTCGACGAGCGACCACATCCCGCCGGTCAGACGGTGGACGAGATCGAGTTCGTCCGCCTCCATGGTGATCCCGTCGGCCGCGAAGAGGTCGCGAAGTTCGGTACGCCTCAAGAGCAGGTCGTCGCCGCCCAGCAGGTCGTGCGTCGGATCCAGCGCGAGCGGGTTGCCGAAGAGCGTCCGGCCGACGACCGTCACCGCGACGTGGACCCCATCGCAGTGATCGACCAGGTCGAGGATCTGTTCCTCGAGCTGCGGGTCCGTGACGTGATCGATCCGCTCGAGCGCCAGCCTGACGGGGAGCCTGTCCGGGCCAGGTCATCGCGGATCGCGGGGTACGTCGCGGTGTCGTCGGGTGGTGTGTTCGCGAGTACGCCGGCAGCCGTGAGACGTTCGGCTGCCAGGCGCCAGAACCGCTCGGACGGGATTCCGGCGGGCGGCGGAGGGACCAGGACACCCGCGTATCCGGCCGCGCCGGCGGAGCGCACCCACTCGGCTGCGAGTGCTGACTTTCCGAAGCCGTGTGGCGACCGGATGACGGTGAACGGGGTGTCGCGACCGACACGGGCGGACAGTCGCAAGGGGGGTCGTGCCGCCATCTGGGCGTGGCAGGGACTTCGAGGCCGCTTCGGGGCTCGATCATCGCTCCTCAGGTACGCGGTGAGCGCGCGGCGACGGTCGGTCACGATCGCAGGCTCGGATAGTCAAAGAATCAATTGCACATTCAATCCAAGCCGGGATGGACTGTGTGAGGCAACTTGTCGGTAGAACTTCACCCTCGATGTCACCCATTCGTGCCGGGGCGGCGGGGCTCGCCGGGTGCTAGACGAGCATCCGCTCGAACGCGTCACCGAGCGCGGGACCCTGTGTCGACGGCACCGCGACCAGTGTTCCGCCGCTCTGGTCGGCCATCGACTGCAGGGTGGACTGGTCGCTGTTCTCGCCGATCGAGATCACGTCCACGCGCACCGGGTGGGCCGAATTGTTCAGGGCGTTGGTCAGTTGTCGTGTGGTGGTGGAGGTGTCGTCGTTGGGTCCGTCGGTGACGAGCAGGACCGAGTTGGGTCGGCCGTCGACGAAACCGTCGACCGCGCTCTGTGCGCTGCGATCACCGACGCGTAGGTCGATGTCGCGGTGGCCGGGCGCAGCGACTGCAGCGCTTTGACGATCCGCTGGCGGCGATCGCCGTCGGACAGCGGTCCGGTCGGCACCTTCACCACGTAGGGCTTACTGCCGTCGAGGCCGCGGCTGTACACCCACAGCCCGACGTCGGAGGATTCCGGCAGCGCCGCGAGGCGCGCGGACAGGGCTTCGACGGTGTTGCTCAGCCGGGTGGCGGTGCCATCGGTGTTGCCCATGGACCCGGAGATGTCGAGCAGGATCGTCGTGGCCTGCGGGACGACAGGATTGGCGAACGTCTGCGCCAGACGGACGGCAGCCGGCCCGGTCGCCGGGGCGAGGGGCCGCGCGAGCGGCGGCATCGGGGTGCGGTCGGTCGCGGGCGGGGTCTTGGAGTCCACCCGGAACCCTGCGTCGACGAGGTGTTGCACCTGATCCTGCTGGCGCACGAAGTCGACGAACTGGGCTGCCGCGCGGCTGAGGGTCTCGTCGACCGATGGGGCCGCGAGGATGGCCGCCGGGTGGTCGGCGACGGGAGTGACGCCGGTGGGGCGAAAGCGGTGACACCGGACGCCGCGGTCCCGGCCGCATAGATCTGCTGCTCGGTGGCCGGAACGGCGTGGAAGGAACCCGCCGACGGGCTCGTCTGACGCGCGAGCGCGTTGATGGCGTCGGCGGTGGATGCGGGTGCGCCGTCGATGGCCTTGTTGCCGTTCGCGAGCGCGGAGATCGCCGCGGTGACCGTCGGTGATGCCGCCTGTGTCTCGTCCAGCGGTCCGGTTCCCGCGTCGGCGGTGGCCACGGCGATGGCGTCGAGGGCCTGACCGGTGGGGGAGCCGACGGGCAGGGCGAGCTTCAGGCTGCCCCAGCCGTCGACCCCGAGCCCGTGCAGCGAATCCGGCGAGGACTGCAGCGCCGGCAGGCGCTGCCATCCGGTCCCGGACGCGTCGAGGGCGAGGCCGAGTTCGGCGGGGACCGCGAGCACCACGGGGCTGGTCGCGATCGATTTGGGCCGGCCGTCGATCACGCCGGGCGCCGTGGAGAGGCGTTCGGTGGAGGCACTGCTCGCCGGGATCCACAGTGCGGGCGCCGGACCCAGGGTCTCGTTCCACGGTCCGCGGGGGCTGCGGCGAGTGCCTCGGCGATCGTCCCGGAGGCGCCATCGGTGACGGCGACCGTCACGCAGTGATCCCGCACGACGGGCCTCGTCTCGCTGAAGCGGGCCGCGAACTCCCGAATCTGCGGCGCGATGTCAGGGTCGGCGGTCACGTGCAGGACGGCGTCGCCCTCGACGCACGCCCCGGCGGCCGCGGTGCCCTCGCTGCTCGCGTGGTCCCGCAACTGGAACCAGCCGACGACGCCGAGCACGAGAACGATCACGGACACCAACGCGATGATCGGTCCCTTGCTGACGCCGCGGGTGCGCCGATCACTGCGATGCTGACCCACGTGGAAAACCGCCTTGCCTTCTACCTCGTCGGACCGGCGCCGGACCGGCCCTGACCCACGCAGTCTAGTGACGAATACGGACATCTCGACGCACGCGGCCCCGGCACCTGTGACGGTGCCGGGGCCGGGGCCGGGGCCGGGAGCGAAGCGCGGGGATCAGGCGTTGGCGGCCTTGTACTCGCGACGACGGCGGTGCAGGATCGGCTCGGTGTAGCCGCTCGGCTGCTCGGTGCCCTCGAGGATCAGCTCCTCGGCCGCCTGGAAGGCGATGCAGGAGTCGAAGTTCGGGGCCATCGGGCGGTAGGTGGCGTCACCATCGTTCTGGCGGTCGACGACCGGCGCCATCCGCTCGAGGCTCGCGACGATGTCGGCCTCGGACACGATGCCGTGACGCATCCAGTTGGCAAGCAGCTGGCTCGAAGATGCGCAGCGTCGCCCGGTCCTCCATGAGCGCGACATCGTGGATGTCGGGAACCTTGGAGCAGCCGACGCCCTGGTCGATCCAGCGCACGACGTAGCCGAGGATGGACTGGCAGTTGTTGTCGAGCTCCTGCTGCTTCTCCGCGTCGGACCAGTCGGTGCTGGGGGCGAGCGGGATGGTGAGGATCTCGTCGACGGTCGCGCGCGGCTTGCCCTTCAGCTGATCCTGGACCGCGAACACATCCACCTGGTGGTAGTGCGTCGCGTGCAGGGTCGCGCCGGTGGGCGACGGCACCCACGCGGTGTCGGCGCCGGCCTTGGGGTGACCGATCTTCTGCTCGAGCATGTCGGCCATCAGATCGGTCATGGCCCACATGCCCTTGCCGATCTGCGCCTTGCCCTCCAGGCCCGTCGCCAGGCCGGTGTCGACGTTCCAGTCCTCGTAGGCGCTGATCCACGTCTGCTTCTTCATGTCGGCCTTGCGCACCATCGCGCCGGCCTCCATCGAGGTGTGGATCTCGTCACCGGTGCGGTCGAGGAAGCCGGTGTTGATGAACACCACCCGCTGGTCCGCTTCCTTGATGCAGGCCGCGAGGTTGACGGTGGTGCGGCGCTCCTCGTCCATGATGCCGACCTTGAGGGTGTTCGCGGGCAGGCCGAGGACCTCCTCGACGCGGCCGAACAGCTCGGTCGTGAACGCGACCTCCTCCGGCCCGTGCTGCTTCGGCTTGACGATGTAGATCGAGCCGGTGCGCGAGTTGTTCAGCGGGCCGTGCTCGTCGTCGATGCTCAGGCCGTGGATCGCGCACGCGCCGGCGACGAGGGCGTCGAGGATGCCCTCGGGCAGCTCGTTGCCGTCGGCGTCGAGGATCGCCGGGTTGGTCATCAGGTGACCGACGTTGCGGACGAACAGCAGCGAACGGCCGTGCAGCGACAGCTCACCGCCGTCCGGGGTGGTGTAGGTGCGGTCGCCGTTGAGCGTGCGGGTGACGGTCTTGCCGCCCTCGTCGAACGACTCGGACAGGTCACCGCGGTTGAGGCCCAGCCAGTTGCGGTACCCGCCGACCTTGTCGTCCGCGTCGACCGCGGCCACCGAGTCCTCGAAGTCCATGATCGTGGTGATCGCCGACTCGAGCACGACGTCCTCGACGCCGGCGCCGTCGGCGCGGCCGATCGGCGAGCTGGGGTCGATCTCGATCTCGATGTGCAGGCCGTGGTTGCGCAGCAGCACCGACGTCGGGGAGTCCTTGTCACCGAGGTAGCCGACGAACTTCTCCGGCTGCGCGAGCCCGGTGACGACCTCGCCGCCGAGCTCGACGGCCAGCTTGTCGTCGACGATGAAGTAGCGGGTGGCCTCGGCGTGCGAGCCCTTGCCCAGCGGCGCGGCGGTGTCGAGGAAGTTGCGGGCCCACGCGATGACCTTGTCGCCGCGAACCTTGTTGTAGCCCTTGCCCTTCTCGGCGCCACCCTCCTCGGAGATCGCGTCGGTGCCGTACAGTGCGTCGTACAGCGAGCCCCAGCGGGCGTTGGACGCGTTGAGCGCGAAGCGGGCGTTGAGAACCGGGACCACCAGCTGCGGTCCGGCGGTGGTGGCGATCTCGGCGTCGACGTTCTCGGTTGCGACCTGGAACGGAGCCGGCTCGGGGAGCAGGTAGCCGATGTCCTGCAGGAACTGCTCGTACTCCGCGGCGTCGATCGGCTTGCCCGCCCGCTCGCGATGCCAGGTGTCGATCTGCGCCTGCAGGTCGTCACGCTTGGCGAGGAGTGCCTTGTTCTTCGGGGCCAGGTCGGCGAAAACCTTGCCCGCACCCTCCCAGAACGCCTCGGCGCTGACGCCGGTGCCCGGAAGAGCCTCATCGTTCACGAAGTCATAAAGAACCTTGGCGACCTGAAGACCACCGACCTGCACGCGTTCAGTCATTGAACTGCCTCACTTTTCCGGTACCAGCGGCGCCTCGGGCCACGGCCACTGTCAGGGCACATGCTTCGGACGCCGAACGGGACGACAACAATGTTACCCGGCGGTAGCTTCCGGAGTAGATCAGTCCGGCGCGGCTGCAGGGCATCGACGAATACAGCTTCAGGAGCTGAGGCGCGTGAGGTGGGCGCCGACTGCGGTGGGACGAACGGTGCGCGTCCGGATGCAGGACTCGATCATGAAAGGCGAGTTGGCCGATCGTGCACAGATGATACCGGCGGTCACCGCCGTCGCGCGGCGGCCCGGCCGGTCGTGCGTTGACGCCGCGACGAGCGGTCCAGCGTGTGCGGCGAGTGGCGCTCGCGCGATGGTCGCTGCTGTTGACGCGACCTCGTCGGTGGCGTTTCGTGTGAGACGAAGTTGATCAAGTACAGGAGGTACACGTGAGCAACTACGACGCCAAGATGATCATGCTGTCGACCGAGAACCTGGACGAGGCGATCCAGTCTACACCGAGACCCTCGGGATGACACTGAAGTTCCGGGACGGCGCGCACTTCGCCGCCCTCGACGGGGGATCGGTGACGATCGCGCTGCGCGACCGCTGTCGACCACCCGATTCCGGCAAGGTGGTCGTCGGCATCAAGACCGACGACGTCGATGCCGCCGCCAAGGCCATCGAGGACGGTGGCGGAGCCATCGCGAAGGGCCCGTACGACGACGCCCACGAGCGGCGCGCGGTGGTCTATGACAACAACGGCAACGGACTGGTCTTCTACAGCCCGCTCGCCCGCAAGTGATCCGGTGACGGTGACGGCCGACAGCGTGTGACGTTGCGGGCCGTCACCGCGTCAGCCCTGTTGCCCGGCTGCCGCCGCCGCGAGCTGCACCGCCGCCTCGCCCAGGTCGACGCCGTCCTCGGCGAGCGCCGGGACCAACAGATCCATGCACTTGCCCAGCAACACCACCAGCAACACCCGCAGGGCACTGATGTCGGCGGCGACGCGGGCGCGGTCGGTGCTCACGCACGACAGCCGTGAGTACGCCTGCTCGACCATCTGCCACTCACCGAGCAGGCCCTCGACCAGCAGTTGTGCCCGCACGACAGGCGCAGCTGCCGGATACAGCGCCTCCTCGGCAGCCTTGTGCCACGGGCGCAGCGTGAATTCGGCGAAGTCGACGACGGCGCGGTGCGCGGCCTCGAACTTGGCGTCGCCGGCGCCGATGGTCCGGAACACGTCCCGCTCCAGCCCCGCGATGCGACCGAGCAGGTCGAACATCGTCGCCTGCAGGTCCGCGACCGCGTCCTGATTCCGTCGTACCGGTCATCGATTGCCCTCCTGTACTGCGCCTTTGGCTGATCCGCCGTCGAACTCACCCTAGGGGCCGAGGGTTCCCGCGCCGCGGCCGTGTCCCGGCCACCGATACGCTTGCCGTCGTGCGTGGTGAGTTCAAGGTTCCCGGTGGCAAGCTCGTGATCGTCGACGTCGAGGTGGAGGACGGGCGCCTGTCGCGGTGTCGCTCTCGGGACTTCTTCCTCGAACCGGACGAGGCGCTGGGCGACATCACGGCCGCGGTGACCGGCATGCCGACCACCGCCGATGCCGCGCAGCTCGGCCAGGCGATCTCCGACAAGATCGGCGACGACGTCTCGATGATCGGGTTCACCCCCGAATCGGTCGGCATCGCGATCCGCCGCGCGCTCGGCCACGCGACCAGCTGGCACGACCACACCTTCGACGTGATCGAGCCGGTGGTCCTCGACCCGGCGATGCACGTCGCGCTGGACGAGGTGATCACCCGCGAGGTGGCCACCGGGAGCGTCGTCCGACGCTGCGGTTCTGGGACTGGGATTCGCCGCTCGTCGTACTCGGCTCGTTCCAGTCGGTGCGCAACGAGGTGGACGAGGACGCCGCCGCACGCCACGGGATCGGCGTCGTCCGGCGAATCTCCGGCGGCGGCGCGATGTTCATGGAGCCCGGCAACTGCATCACCTACTCGCTGTCCGTGCCGACGTCGCTGGTCGACGGCCTCAGCTTCGAGCGCTCGTACCAGTTCCTGGACCAGTGGGTGATGGGGGCGCTCGCCGACGTCGGCATCAAGGCCCGCTGACGTGCCGCTCAACGACATCGCCTCCGAGCAGGGCAAGATCGCCGGCGCCGCCCAGAAGCGGTTCGCGGCCGGCGCGGTGGTGCACCACGTGACGATGGCCTACGACATCGACGCCGACAAGATGACCGACGTCCTGCGGATCGGACGGGAGAAGATCTCCGACAAGGGCATCACCAGCTCCGGCAAGCGGGTCGACCCGATGCGCTCGCAGACCGGCATGGCCCGCGCCGACATCATCGCCGCCTTCCTCGCGCACTTCCGCGCCCGCTACGACACGGTCACCAGCTCCTACACCGACGACGAACTCGCCGCCGCGCGCGAGCTGGTCGGGACCAAGTTCGCCAACCCGGAGTGGACCTACCGCGTGCCGTGACCGACGTGCTGCGCCGGAATTGACCTCCCGCGCACGCAATCGCGGGTGCGGGAGGTCAATTCAGGCGCGTCGACTACGACAGCGAGCCGATGCGGCCTTCGGCGTTGTGCTGGTGGGCGAGGTCGGCGCCGGCCTGTCGGCCGAGCTCGGCGCCCACGGAGCCTCCGGCGGCCATACCGGCAATGGTGGCGGCGATCTCCCCGCCGATCGCGGGGCCGATAACCGCCCCAAACGCGGGTCCGGCGAGGGTAACGGCTCCGACGGCGACGGCGACGGCCGGGATGGCGACCATGGATCCGCCGACCAGCATGCCGGCCTCGCCACCGAGGTGCCGGCCCATGTCGCTGTAGTCAGCGATTCGCTGCTCGGGAGCGGCGCGTAGCCCGGCACAAGCGGCTTGTACGGCTGGACGCTCAGGTCGTACGGATTCCACAGCGGCGGGACCTCGACCTGAGGGACGTTCGGCAGCCCCGGGATGTTAGCGGAGCCGGTGTCCTGAGCCTGGGCGGTGCCGGTGGATGCGGCGGCGATAGCGACGGGCAGTGCGCCGGCGACGACGGCGCGTCGCGCCCAACGATTCTGCTTCGCAGCATGGCGAGCCATGAGAATTCCCCTGAATTCAGTGCCGCGTCAGACGCGGCGATGGCGTGCATCGGCGTCCCGGCGGGCGCCGCAGGCTGCGGTGACGCGCGAGATTTGCGTGAAACGTCCCCCCAGACCGTGGAGTACGGTAGCGCGGCGACACGGGAATCGTGAAATCGCCTGGTGCCGTGGGTATCAGGCGGTCAACAGGCCGACAACAGGCTCTTGCACCGGTCGAGCAACCGGGTCCGCAGCTCCGACGCCTGCTCCGACAGCGCCACCTGCTCGCGTACGTAGTCGGCGCGGCCCTGCGGGGTCTCGATGCGGACGGGCTCGTACCCGTAGTCGGCGAGGTCGTAGGGACTGGCCTTCATGTCGAGTTCCCGCGCCGCCGTTGCCAGACGGAAACAGTCGATGACCAACTCGGATTCGACGAGCGGGCCGAGCTTGGTGGCCCACTTGTACAGGTCCATGCCCGCGTGCAGGCAGCCCGGCTGCTCGCGCGCGACCTGTTCGTCGCGCGAGAGCGGCGTCTCGTTGAGGGGGACCGCGTCGGGGTGAAGAACCGGAACGCGTCGAAGTGCGTGCAGCGCAACGGCATCGACTCGACCACCTCGTCGGTGCCGGCGTGTCCGAGCCGCAGCGGTACCTGCGAGTGCCGCACCGCGTCCTCGCCGCCGCGGTACACCATCGCCCACTCGTGCAGGCCGAAGCAGCTCAGGTGCGGGCGACGGGACGCGGTCGCGGACAGCAGTGCGGTGACGAACTCGACGGTCGAGCGTCGGCGTTCGAGCACGTCGGGGAGACGGTCACCCCGTCGGCGGTGGCCTGGTAGCCCGCGTACTTCAGGTACTCCGTCGCGGCCGGGCCGGCCAGCGCCGTCCCGAAGCCGGGATGCCAGCGACGCAGGACGTTGGGCCGGACGCTGTAGTACGTGAACAGGAAGTCGTGCACCGGATGCTTGACACCCACGGCCTGACGCTCGAGGTGCGGCCCGACGAGAGCCGCCACCGCATCGCGGTGGCGGTCCCGTCGGGCAGTCCACACCTCTTCCGGCAGAACTGCCGAACTCACAACTCTCAGCTCGCCTTCTGGCCGGGGACGACGTCGTCGATCCGATGGGTGCCGTCGCGCACGGTGCCGACGAACTCCTCCACCAGATCCTTCGAGCGCGACGATACCGATCACCGCGGCGGACGCGTCGACCACCGCCCCCAGATGGGCGCCGGCGCGGCGGAGAACCGCAAGGGCGTCGTCGAGCGGCAGCGCGACCGAGATACGCGGCAGGCGTCGGATGTCCGAGCGCGGGATCACCGTCTCCGGTCCTGCGGACTCGTCGGCCACCCGGTCGAGCACGTCCTTGAGGTGCAGGTAGCCGACGAGGGAGCCGTCCGCGTCGCGCACCGGGTACCGCGAGTAGCCGGTCTTGACGACCGCCTGCTCGACCGCGCCGAGCGTGGTGCCGGCGCCGGTCAGCGGCACGGTGCGCACCTTGTCCGACGGGATCATGACGTCGGCGACGGTGCGGCCCTCGGTCTCGAGCGCCTGGGTGAGGCGCCGGTGCTCCTCCTCGTCGATCAGGCCCTCCGTGTGGGATTCGCCGATCATCTCGGACAGCTCCAACGCGGACACCGTCGCGTCCAGCTCGTCCTTGGGTTCGACGCGCAGCAGCTTGAGGATGCCGTTGGCGCTGAAGTTGTAGAACGAGATGAGCGGGCGGGCCAGCTTGATGAACGCCAGATGGGCAGGAACCAGCAGCATCGCGGACTTCTCCGGCCCGGCGATCGCGATGTTCTTCGGGACCATCTCGCCGAGCAGGATGTGCAGCACCACGACCAGCGACAACGCGATCGTGAACGCGATCGGGTGCAATGCGCTGTCGGGACACCGAGCAGATCCATCGGCTCCTCGATCAGGTGCGCGATCGCCGGCTCGCCGACCTTACCGAGCAGGATCGAGCAGATCGTGATGCCCAGCTGCGCGCCCGCCAGCATCAGCGACAGGTGCTCGCCCGCCTTGATGACCGTGGCCGCACGCTTCTTGCCCTGCGCGTGCAGCGCCTTCGAGCCGGTCGCGGCGCGCGGTGATGAGTGCGAACTCGGCGCCGACGAAGAACGCGTTACCCGCCAGCAGCACGACGGTGAGCAGCACACCGAACAGGTCACTCACGGCCGGACTCCTCCGTATCGCGCCGATCGCCGGGACCGGGGTCAGCAACACCCGGTCGATGCGGCGGCCGTCCATCGTCAGCACCCGGGCGATCCAGCCGCGGCCGTCGGGGCCCATCGGCTTGCCGTTCGCGTCGGGCAGCGCCACCTCGTCGCCCTCGACCGGCATCCGGCCCAGGCAGGTGAGGACCAGGCCGCCGAGCGTGTCGTACTCGCCCTCGGGGGCGGTGTAGCCGGTGGCCCGGGTGATCTCGTCGGTGCGCAGCAGGCCCGAGCAGGACCAGCTGTGGCCCATCCGCTGGACGTCGATCTCGGGTTCGTCGTGCTCGTCGCGGACGTCGCCGAGGATCTCCTCGATCAGGTCCTCCATCGTGACGATGCCGGCGGTGCCGCCGTACTCGTCGACGACGAGCGCGACCTGCATGCCGTCGGCACGCACCTGTTCCATCACCGCGTCACCGTCGAGGGTCGACGGCACCACGGGCACGACCTGCGCGAGCGAGTCGAGCCGGGTGGTGGCCCGGCGTGCGGCCGGGACCGTGAACGCGTGCTTGATGTGCACGACGCCGACCGTGTTGTCGAGGTCGCCGTCGACGATCGGGAATCGGGAGAACCCCGTGCGTGACGCCGCGTCGATGAGATCGGTGACGGTCGCGTCGGTGTCGAGCGACTCGATCTTCACGCGGGGGGTCATCAGTTCCTCGGCGCTGAGGTCACCGAACCGCAGCGACCGGTTGACGAGCAGCGCGGTGCCGGCGTCGAGCGAGCCGCGCGCGGCGGACGTGGAGACCAGGGACCCGAGCTCCTGCGGGGAGCGGGCCGATCGCAGTTCCTCGGCGGGTTCGATGCCGAGGCGCCGGACCACCCAGTTCGCGGTGCCGTTGAGGCCGTCGATGGCCCACCTGAAGATCAGCGAGAAGCCGGCCTGCAGCCCGGCGGTGGCGCGGGCGGTCGGCAGCGGCTTGGAGATCGCCAGGTTCTTGGGGACCAGCTCACCGAAGATCATCGAGAACGACGTCGCGATGATCAGCGCCAACGCCAGTGAGATGCCGCCGGCTGCGGAGTCCGACAGCCCGACGCCGGTCAGGATCGGGGTGATGAATCGGGCCAGCACCGGTTCCGCGAGGTAACCGGTGATCAGCGTCGTGATCGTGATGCCCAGCTGGGCGCCGGAGAGCTGGAACGACAGCGTGCGGTGCGCGTGCTGGACCTGTCGCGCACGCCGGTCGCCGTCGCGCGCGTGGGCGTCGACGGTGCTGCGTTCGAGCGCGGTGAGAGAGAATTCTGCCGCCACGAAGAGGGCGGTGCCTGCGGTCAGGGCTACGAAGCCGACCAGGCTGAGGGCGGTCAGTGCGACGTTCATGTCAGCACCCACCCTGGAAAACGGGGCCGCCGGGGTTGTCGCCCGGCTCGGTAGAGGAACCCTCCGAGGTCTCGGCGCCGGCTGATTCGGAGTCCGATCCCGGGAAGTCGCTGCAGGGGGTGTGTCGGGGGTGTGTATGGGTGCCTCGGGCACCGGAGTCCTCTCGTCTGGCGGCGCATGTCAGTACGTCCAACCGGAATTGCGCCGAGCGTATTTCCGGAAGGCGAGCCTCCACTGTACCGGCCGCTACAAAACGGGATGAAACGGACATGTCGTGGTGACCTTGGGATGAACGTCACCATCCCGACGGCAGTGGGCGGCCCTCCGCGAACCCCGCGGCGGACTGCACCCCGATGACGGCGCGGTCGTGCAGTTCGTCGAGCGTGCGTGCGCCCGCGTAGGTGCACGTGCTGCGGACGCCGGAACAGATGTGGTCGAGCAGGTCCTCGACGCCGGGCCGGGCCGGGTCGAGGCGCATCCGGGAACTCGAGATCCCCTCCTCGAACAGCGCCTTGCGGGCCCGGTCGAACGCGGTGTCGTCGGCGGTGCGGGCCGCGACGGCGCGCTTGGACGCCATGCCGAAGCTCTCCTTGTACCGGTTGCCGTCCTGATCGATCCGCAGCTCGCCGGGCGATTCGTACGTGCCCGCGAACCACGACCCGACCATGACGTTCGACGCCCCGGCCGCGAGCGCGAGCGCGACGTCACGCGGGTGCCGGACGCCGCCGTCGGCCCACACGTGCGCACCGAGCTCTCGTGCCGCAGCCGCGCACTCCGCGACCGCCGAGAACTGGGGGCGGCCCACGCCGGTCATCATGCGGGTGGTGCACATCGCGCCCGGCCCGACCCCGACCTTGACGATGTTGGCGCCCGCGTCGATGAGGTCGCGGGTGCCTCGCGCGGACACGACGTTGCCTGCGACCAGCGGGACGCCGAGGCCGAGCGCGGCGACGGACCGCACCGCGTCGATCATCCGCTGCTGGTGGCCGTGCGCGGTATCGAGCACCAGCACGTCGGCGCCGGCGTCGGCGAGGGCCTTGGCCTTCGCGGCGACGTCGCCGTCGACGCCGACGGCGGCCGCGATCCGCAGCCGGCGGTGCACGTCCACGGCGGGCGTGCAGATGCCCGCCGGATCGCCCCGGTGCGGGTGAGCACACCCGCGAGCCGGCCGTCGTCGTCGACGATCACCGCGAGCGGATCGTGCCGCGACTCGAGCAGGGCGAACACCTCGCGCGGGTGGCGGTCGCGGGTGCGGTCGCGAAGTCCCGCACGGCGACCGCGCCGAGCGCGGGTGAAGCGGTCGACGTCCGAGCACGACGCCTCGGTGAGGACGCCGACGGGCCGGCCGCCGTCGACGACGACCGCCGCGCGGTGGGCGGCGCTTGTGCAGCAGCGCCATGGCGTCGGAGACCGCGTCGTCCCGGTCGAGGGTGATGGGGGTGTCGGCGACCAGGTGCCGGCTCTTGACGAACGCGACGGTTTCGGCGACCGCGTCCGCCGGGACGTCCTGCGGGATGACGACCAGGCCGCCGCGGCGCGCCACGGTCTCGGCCATCCGGCGGCCGGCGACGGCGGTCATGTTCGCGACCACGATCGGGATCGTGGTGCCCGAGCCGTCCGACGTCGCCAGGTTCACGTCGAAGCGGGACGCCACCTCGGTCCGGTTCGGGACGAGGAAGACGTCGTCGTAGGTGAGGTCGTACGGCGGGCGGTGCCCTTCGAGGAACTCCACGCCGCCGAGGGTACTGCCCGCGCGGGCGCTACGCCCGATATCAGGCGAGAGCGGGATCGACGGCGTCGTCCGCCGCCGAGTCCGGGCGGTCGAGTCGTCCGTCGCCGTAGCGGGCGAAACGGTCGGTCTGCCGCGGATGGACGGGGTCGTCCGTCGGCCACGGCCAGCCGCCGAACCGGGTGCGCCGGTAGTCGTCGTAGGCCTGGGCGATCTCGCGCTCGGTGTTCATGACGAACGGGCCCTGCGCGGCGACCGGTTCGCCGATCGGCACGCCCTGCAGCAGCAACACCGTCGACGCGGTCTCGGCGTGCAGGGACAGCGCGCCGTTGTCGTCGGGTGCGTAGCCCCAGCCGGATTCGACGGTGGTGCCGTCCATGTCGACGCGGGCCCCGTCGCCGTGGACGTAGAGTACGCGCTGGGCACCCGCGGAGGCCGCCGCGGGGAGCTCGATCACGGCGCCCGGCTCGAGATCGACCAGCCAGATGGCGACGTCCGAATCCTCCTCGGCCGCCCACGAGTTGGTGGGCGGGGCCAACGGTCCCGGTCCCCGAAGCGGCCGGCCACCACCCGGACGCGCGCGGCGCCGGAGCCGCCGTCGACCACGATGTCGGGGATGTCCTCGTTCCACAGCATCTTGAACTCGGCCGGGGCCGACTTGTTGCGGGCCGGCAGGTTGAGCCAGATCTGGTACAGCTCGAAGTCGTTGTCCCGTCCTGGTTCAGCAGCGGGAACATCTCCGAGTGGCTGACGCCGCCGCCGGCGGTCACCCACTGCACGTCGCCGCCGCCGTAGCGGGCCCCGGCGCCGGTGGAGTCCGCATGGTCGACGAAGCCGCGCCGCACCACCGTGATCGTCTCGAAGCCGCGGTGCGGGTGCGCGGGGAAACCGGGCACGGTGGTGCCGTGGTACATGTTCCAGCCGGACGGGTTTCCGAAGTCCTGGCCCAGCGGACGGTCGGACACGTCGACGGCGGGCGTGAGGTCCGGGGTGCCGGCGGGGTAGTGGTCGACGTGGTGGACGGCGAACAGGAACGGATCGATGGCCGGCCACGGGCCGCCGAGCCGGAAGACCTGTCCGGTACGGGTGGACGAGCTCATGATTCCTCCATCGCGTTCATGTCGTTGAACATTTGACTGCATTCTCGACGATTGGAACGTCGGTGGGGTCACCAGGCATTCCTCAGTCCGCGGCCGGTTCCGGTGCCGGGCGCTGCGCGGCCTCGTAGCGGGAGAGCGCGATGGTCGTGAACACCATCACCGCGAGCGCGACGACGACGAGCGCCATCGCCGGACCCGACACCTGCAGTCGCTCGTCGAGCACCGTCATCCCGAGGAAGATCGCGATCACCGGTTCGCCGATCGTCATCGCCGGCAGTGACGCCGACAGCGGCCCCACCTGGAAGGCGCGCTGCTGCAGGTAGACGCCGACGATGCCGGCCGCGACCAGCGCGTATGCTCTGCCACGCGCCCACGACCTCCGGCAGGCCCCGCTCGAACAGGTCGGTGACGTACTTGGTGAACGCCACCGCAACGCCGTACAGGGCGCCACTCGCCGCGCCGAGCAGCAGCGCGCGCCAGCCGGCGTCGATCCGCTGCGACCACCCGATCAGCGTCGCGACGACGGTGATCGCGACCACCGCGGTCAGCGGGACCGCCCACGCGGCCCAGGGTGCGTCGACGTTGCCCGCGGTGGGGTTGCCGACGACGAGGAACACCGCGAGCGACACGGTGAGCGCCCCGGCCAGCACCCAGGCGCCGCGGGTGAGCCGGTAGCCGGAGAACCGCGCCGACAACGGCAGCGCGAACAGCAGCATCGACACCAGCAGTGGCTGCACCACCAGCACCGACCCCAGCGCGAGGGCCACGACCTGCATGAGGTAGCCGCCGCCGTCCCCGAGGATCCCGGCCCACCAGCGGGGCTGCGGATCAGCGACGCGATCAGCGCCTGGTCCTCCGGGACCGCCGACGCGGCTTGCCGCTGCGCGACGGACGCGCACGCGAACAGGAACGCGGCGATCAGTGCGCACACGATCGAGGCGACGGGCAGCCCGGGCATGGGCTCAGCGTCCTCCCCGGCGGCGCCTTCCGTGCCCCGAACCCGGTCCCGCCGAGCGTGTCCGTCGCCCGGCGCCCTGCGCCCGATATCCCGGCCCGCGTCCACGCGGACTGCGTGGCTGTTCGGCGCGCGGCGGTGGTGCCGCCTCGCGCGTCGGCTCCGGGACCGGCGTCCCGCTCGGTTCCCGCGCCCCGGTCACCGCGATCCAGCCGCGGTCCTTGCCGCCGACCGCGACCGCGGCGGCGCTCCACCCCCGCCGCGCGCATCACCTTCTCGGCGGCCACGCGCTCGTCCTCGGTCACCACCGTCACCACGACACCCGAGTCCCGGCGTGGGCGGCGCGGCCGGCGCGGTGCAGGTACGCCTTCGGTTCGGTCGGTGGATCGACGTGCACGACGAGCGAGATGCCGTCGACGCGAATCCTCGCGCCGCGACGTCCGTCGCCACGAGCACCGGCAGCGTGCCGTCGGCGAACTCGGCGAGCACCCGGGTGCGGTGGCCCTGCGGCTTGTCGCCGTGCAGCGCCCCCGCGTCCACACCGGCGGCGCGCAGCTCGTCGGTGAGGCGGTCGACGCCCGCCTTGGTGCGCACGAACAGCAGCGTCCGGCCCTCGCGGGCCGCGATGCGCGCGACGGTGTCCCACTTGATGGCGCGGGGCACGTGCAGCACGTGGTGCTCCATCGTGTCGACCGCGGCGACGGCCTCCGCGGTCGCGTGGGTGACCGGGTCGTGCAGGCAGCGGGCGACGAGCGTGCTCTACCTCGCCGTCGAGCGTCGCCGAGAACAGCAGCCGCTGCGCGGCGTCCGGGGTGCGGTCGAGGATCTCGGTGACCTGCGGCAGGAACCCGAGCTCGGCCATGTGGTCGGCCTCGTCGATCGCGGTGACCTTCACGTCGTCGAGGGCCACCGTGCCCTGGGACAGGTGGTCCGCGAGCCGTCCCGGTGTGGCGACCAGCAGGTCGACGCCGCGGCTCAGCCGGGTCGCCTGCCCCTTGAACGGCACCCCGCCGACGATCGACGCCATCCGCAGGCCCAGCGACACCGCCGACTCGTCGAGCGCGGACTCGATCTGGGCGGCCAGCTCCCGCGTCGGCACGAGCACGATCCCGCGCGGACGTCCGGCCAGGCTCGCGCCGCCGGTCAGCCGCACCAGCAGCGGCAGCCCGAACGCGAGCGTCTTGCCGGACCCGGTGGGGCCGCGTCCGAGCACGTCGCGCCCCGCCAGGATGTCGGGGATGGTGGCCGCCTGGATCGGGAACGGCGCTCTGATCCCCTCACGGCCGAGGGAATGTACGAGCATCGGGGCAGTCCGAGTTGCGCGAAAGTGGGGAGGGGCGGTCGGGCATGAGGTCGGCGAGCCTTCCGGTTGTGAAGTCACAGGCTACCGCGGGTGACGAACACGGGCTGACGAGTGGAGCGGAGGGCTTCGGCGCATTCCGCGGGTCCTGCATCCATACTTGCGACGACCAGCTACGAGGGACAAGGACTGAGTATCGGGCGAGAAGAAGGCAGCCATGACTTCGATGGACAAGGTCGACTTCAGCGACGTGCGATGGGGATCGGTGGAGTGGACAAACCTCTGCACGCTGTACCTGCGGGCATGCGAAAGTCGCTCGTCGGCACCGATTCTGGGCGATGACGCAGCCGCCGAGGCGGTGGGCCGGATCGACTACGACTGGGCCCGGATGCGTCGTTACGTGCGGTCCGGATTCAGCCAGTATCTGGTCGCCATGCGTGCCGAACAGCTCGACGACTGGAGCGCCGCCTTCCTCCGCCGCCATCCGGACGCCGTGGTGGTGCATCTCGGCTGCGGCATGGACACCCGGGCTTTCCGGGTGCATCCGCCCGCGACTACCCAGTGGTTCGACGTCGATCAGCCCAATGTGATCGCATTGCGCCGCAGGCTCTACGACGACCGGGCCGGCTACCGCACGATCGGCTCGTCGGTGACGGACGAGGCGTGGCTCGACGACATACCGACCGATAACCCGATGCTGATGGTCGCGGAGGGACTGCTCATGTACCTCACCGAGCCCGAGGTGCGTTCGCTACTGCAGCGCCTGACGGATCGGTTCGACAGCGGCGAGCTCGTCTTCGACACGCTGTCCCCGATGGCGCCGCGGCTGTCCAAGATGTTGACCAAGGGCATCGTCACGTGGGGCATCCGCGACGCCCACGAGATGGAGCGGTGGAATCCGCGGCTGCGCCTCCTCGAGCGACGCCCCGTGGGAGCCCGGTTCGAACGCATTCCCTCGAAGCCGGTGCGGATGCTGTGGCGGCTGGTCGACGCCACGCCGGTACGGAACTACGACGTGCTGAACCGTTTCGCCTTCTGAGTCGCGCCCCGCAACACGGCTCCACGGGGCCTGATGCACGACGGGGGCGGACGCCGCAGCGTCCGCCCCCGTCGCCGGTCCGGTTACCGGATCAGGCCTCGACCTCGGAGCGGTCACCGCTCCAGAGGGTGTGGAACTTGCCCGGCAGGTCGACGCGCTCGTAGGTGTGAGCACCGAAGAAGTCGCGCTGGCCCTGGGTCAGCGCGGCCGGCAGGCGCTCGGCGCGCAGGCCGTCGTAGTACGACAGCGACGACGCGAACGCGGGCACCGGGATGCCGAGCGTGGTCGCGGTGACGACGACCCGACGCCAGCTGTCGATCGCGTTCTCGATCGCCTCACGGAAGTACGGCTCGACGATCAGCGACGTCAGGTCCGGGGTTGGTGTCGTACGCCTCCTTGATCCGGTTGAGGAAGCGGGCGCGGACGACGCAGCCGCCGCGCCAGATCGTGGCCATGTCGCCGGGGTCAGGTCCCAGCCGTACTCGTCGCTGCCGGCGCGGATCTGGTCGAAGCCCTGCGCGTACGCCACGATCTTCGACGCGTACAGCGCGCGGCGGATGTCCTCGGTGAACTGTGCGACGTCGGTCGGCTCGGCGCCCAGCTCACCGGAGGCGAGCCCCTGCGCGGCCTTGCGCTGCGCGCGCGAGCCGGACAGCGCGCGGGCGAACACGGCCTCGGCGATGCCGGTGACCGGCACACCCAGGTCGAGGGCGGACTTGACCGTCCAGCGGCCGGCGCCCTTCTGCTCGGCGGCGTCCACGATCACGCTCGACCAGCGCCTGGCCGGTCTTGGCGTCCTTCTGCCGCAGCACCTCCGCGGTGATCTCCACCAGGTAGCTCTCGAGGTCGCCGCCGTTCCACTCGGTGAACACGTCGGCGATCTTCGCGGCGTCGAAGCCGAGCGCGTCACGGAACAGGTTGTAGGCCTCGCCGATGAGCTGCATGTCGGCGTACTCGATGCCGTTGTGCACCATCTTCACGAAGTGGCCGGAGCCGTCCGGACCGATGCGCGTGCAGCACGGGGTGCCGTCGACGTGCGCCGAGATCGACTTCGAGCAGCGGGCCGAGCGCCTTGTACGACTCCTTGGGGCCGCCCGGCATGATCGACGGACCGTTGAGCGCGCCCTCCTCGCCGCCGGAGATGCCGGCGCCGACGAAGTGCAGGCCGCGCTCGCGCAGCGCCGACTCGCGGCGGATCGTGTCGGTGTACAGCGCGTTGCCGCCGTCGATGATGATGTCGCCGGGCTCCATCGCGTCGGCGAGCTCCTCGATGACCGAGTCGGTGGCGTCGCCGGCCTTGACCATGATCAGCACGCGTCGCGGCTTCTGCAGCGCGCCGACGAACTCCTCGATGGTCTCGGTGCGGACGAAGTCGCCCTCGTCGCCGTGCTCGGCCAGAAGCGCGTCGGTCTTCGCGATGCTGCGGTTGTGCAGAGCCACCGTGTGTCCGTGGCGGGCGAAGTTGCGGGCGATGTTGGATCCCATAACGGCGAGCCCGGTGACGCCGATCTGGGCGCGGGCAGCCTCGGTGCTGGCAGAAGTCTCGGAGGTCATGGTTACAGCTTCCCCCGTGGACCCCCGGTAATGCGAACCGGCCCCGCTGTTCGGGAGGTGACACCCGCAACGCAGTCGGCCCTGGCCGCCCTGCATGGGGCGACCGGGGCCGAATGTCTGTCAGCAACCTGGTTGTTCGCTACTGGTTGCGATCCCGACTCGGGCCGGCGAAACCGTCGTAACTACGACGCTCGGTGCGGCTGCGGAACCCGTTGGAACGCTGCTCGGACGGCGAACCACCCTGACGGCGGTCGCCGAAGCTGCGCTCGCCTCGCGCGTCACCGTCGCGCCGGGGCGGACGGCTGTCGAAATCGCGGCGCGGTCCGCGGTGGTCGCGGTCACCGAAGTCGCGGCGCGGACGGTCGTCCCGGCTGCCCCGGAAGTCGCGGCTGTCGCCGTCGCGGCGCGGGCCGCGGTTGTCGAAGTCCCGGCGCGGGCCACGGTTGTCCCGGTCGCCGAAGCTGCGCTCGCCGCGGTTCTCGCGGAAGCCGCCACCGTCGTTGCGACGGTCACCGAAGTCACGGCGCGGACGGTCGTCCCGGTTGCCGTGGAATCCCCGGCTGTCGCCGTCGCGGCGCGGGCCGCGGTTGTCGAAGTCGCGACGGGGGCCACGGTTGTCGCGGTCACCGAAGCTGCGCTCGCCGCGGTTCTCGCGGAAGCCGCCACTGTCGTTGCGGCGGTCGCCGAAGTCACGGCGCGGACGGTCGTCCCGGTTGCCGTGGAATCCCGGCTGTCGCCGTCGCGGCGCGGTCCACGGTTGTCGAAGTCCCGGCGCGGGCCACGGTTGTCCCGGTCACCGAAGCTGCGCTCGCCGCGGTTCTCGCGGAAGCCGCCACCGTCGTTGCGACGGTCACCGAATTCGCGCCGCGGACGGTCGTTCCGGTCGTTCCGGTCGTCGCGGTTACCCCGGAAGCCCGGTCGTCGCCGTCGCGGCGGGGTCCGCGGTGGTCGCGATCCCCGAAGTCCGGCGCGGTCCGCGGTCGCCGAAGTCGCGGCGGGGGCCACGATTGTCCCGGTCACCGAACGAGCGTTCGCGGCGCTCCGGACGGAAGTGGCTCTCGCGCACCGGCTGTCCGCTCGGTGCCTGCGCGCCGGTGATCGCGGCCAGCTCCTCGGAGCCGGGGAAGACGGGAACCGCGGTAGCGTCGACGCCCGCCATGCCGGTGAGGCGACGGAACTGACGACGCTGGTTCGGCAGCACGATCGCGGCGACCACGCCGGCCTCGCCGGCGCGGGCGGTGCGGCCCGCGCGGTGCAGGTAGTCCTTGTGGTCCTGAGGCGGATCGACGTGGACGACCAGGTCGATGCCGTCGACGTGGATGCCGCGAGCCGCGACGTCGGTGGCCACCAGCACCGGGGTGCGGCCGTTCTTGAACCGCTCGAGCACCCGGGTGCGCTGGTTCTGCGCCTTGCCGCCGTGCAGCGCCTCGGCCGCGACACCCTGCTCGCGGAGGCGTTCGACGACGCCTTCGGTGCCCAGCTTGGTGCGCGCGAACATGATCGTCCGGCCGCCCTTGCGGGACGCGATCTCGGCGAGCACGGCGTCCTTCTGGCCGCGTTCGACCAGGAGCACGTAGTGGTCCATCGTGGTGACCGACGCGCGACCGTCCTGCGTCGAATGCAGTTCGTGCTCGGGCAGGAATTCGCGGACCAGGGCCTGCACGTCGTTGTCGAGGGTCGCCGAGAACAGCAGCCGCTGGCTGTCGTCAGGGGTGTCGCCGAGCAGCGACCGGACCTCGGGCAGGAAGCCCATGTCGGCCATCTGGTCGGCCTCGTCGAGCGCGGTCATCTCGATCTCGTCGAGCACGCACGTGTTCTGCCGCAGGTGGTCTCCGAGGCGACCGGGGGTCGCGACCAGGATGTCGACGCCGCGGCGCAGCTGATCGACCTGCTTGGTGAAGGGGGTGCCACCGACTGCGGCGCGCACGTTCAGCCCGATCGAACCTGCATACGGGGTGAGCGAGTCGACCACCTGGAACGCGAGTTCGCGGGTGGGGACGAGGACCAGCGCGCGCGGACGCTTCGGGGCCGGACGGTCGTCGTGCCGGGCCAGCCGCGCCAGCATCGGCAGGCCGAACGCCAGGGTCTTGCCCGAACCGGTCTGCGCGCGGCCGAGAATGTTCTTGCCGGCGATCGCATCCGGAATGGCCATCGCCTGGATCGGGGACGGGCTGGTGATCGAGTTGCGGGCCAGCGCGGCCACGACGGGCTCGGGGAGCCCGATCTCGGCGAACGTCAGGCCGGGCGCCTCATCGGTGTCGAGGGCCTCGTCGAGTTCGGGAGCGTCCTCGGTGGAGTCGGGTTCGGAGACCTCGATGGTCTCGGCGTCGGCCGTGTTCTCGACAGGGAGCTCGCTGTCGGTCGTAGCGGTGGAATCTTGGGCAGCACTGGTCACGCGGATATACCTCTCCGGACGTCGGGCGCGTCGCGGAGCGGGCTGTCACGCAGCCGCACGAAGAGACGAGCCAGGGCACAATTCACCTGGCCATCCGTGCGCTCTGCGCGGGGGAGATGGGGCTGTGTGCCTCACATGAATGATCGGGCCCTGTCAGCGGGCCGGAGTCGAGTGTACGCGATCCCGCCTCGTCCTGACGGCCCGGACGAGGCGGTGTGACCCGCCTAACTGACGGCGCTCAGGGTTGCGCCGGTGAGAACAGGCGGCTCAGCTCGACCAGCCACGGCACCGCGACGGCGATCGTCGGGACCACCAGGATCGCGGCCGCGGCGAAGTAGGCGGCCGCCGCGACCCGCACGTCGGAGCCGGCACCGCTGAGACGCTGGACCCGAACCAGGGTGCTCGGCCCGCCGACCGCCATGGCGCCGCGGGGGGCGGTGGATCCGGCGCACGTGACCAGGGCGCGGGCGAGCGGGCCCGGCCGGTGACCTTCACGGCGGAATCGTCGGCCAGCAGTTCGACGAGCAACTGCACCGACCCGAGCGCCGACTTGGATCGGACCACCCGCGGGAACGCCTGGTGGACGGCGGTGAACGCCTCGAGCACCAGGTCGTGGCGGGCGCGCAGGTGCGAGCGCTCGTGGGTGAGGATCGCGGTGACCTCGGCGTCGTTGAGCGAGTTCAGCGTCCCCTCGCTGAGGACGACGCGCTGCCGCAGCCCCGGCAGGCAGTATGCGATCGGTTCGGCGGCGTCGAGGATGCGGACGTCGGGGAGTCGCTTGAGCGTCGCGGAGAGGTCGACGTCACCGCGGTCGAGCAGGTCGACGAGCATGCGGTGCCGTGCGCGACGGCGACGGGTGTGCACGGCCACCCGCACGATCGAGAAGATCAGCTTCGCGCCGATCAACAGCGTGAGGCCGAAGACGACGACGTACAGAATCCACAGCGGCAGCCCGAGCGCGTCGATCTCGGCCATCGGCTCGGTCGTGGGACGGCCGTCGCGGCCGGGAACCAGGAGACGGCTGGCGATCGCCAGTCCCGAACTGAATGCCGACAGCACCGCGGCCAACGCGATCGCCTGCCACAGCACCAGGGCGGCGCGGGGGAGCGGAACGGCCACTGCGCGCGGCTCAGCAGCGCCGGCACGGGACCCGTCAGGAGGAGCGCGAGCACCCCGAATGCCAGCGCCGTGGGGGCGTTCATCGGTTACATGTCATGGCGTCGAGGGGCCTCAACTCGCCCGGCCGGTGCCCGGGTGCAGGCCGGCGGTTCCCGGCGCGTGCATCGGGGTCGGCTGGGAGGCCTTCTGCGCCTTCTCGGCCTCGGATTCCTCGAGCGCGGCGAGCGCCTCGCGCAGGGCGGCGGCCTCGTCGGCGCCGACCTGTCCGACGAAGTGGACGAGTGCGGCGGCGCGCTCACCGGAGGCGTCGGCCTGCTGCAGCGCGTCCACCATGAGGCTCGCGACCAGTTCGTCGCGGCCGTGCACGGGAACGTAACGGTGCGCGCGGTCGTCGCGCTGCTGGATGACGAGATGCTTCTTCGCCAGCCGCTGCAGGACGGTCATCACCGTGGTGTACGCCAGTTCCCGCCGGGCGGCGAGGGCCTCGTGCACCTGCCGCACCGTCTGAGGTTCCGACATGGACCACAGGTGGTCCATCACTGCACGTTCGAGCTCGCCGAGTCCAGCCATGCCGCAATTCTACGGACCGCCCGCTCCGAATGCTTACTACTGGTGGTAGTAAGTTTCGGCGCGTCGTGTGGTATTGGCCGCACCCCGGATCCGGCCGGTATACCGGTGGGGAAAACCCGTCACGCTGGAGGTTCGGTGTCGCAGTGGCTCGAAGGTATCTCGTTGGTCTCCGGGCCCCTGCCTGTCCTCGTCGCCATCTGTGGCATCGCCGGCGCCGGCTGGCTCGTCGCGAACCGGCGCCGATGGTTCCTGCGCTGGGCGCTGCCCCTGTCGCTGGTCACGGCGGCGGCGGCCACGCTCGTCCTGTACGTCGTCGTCGAGCGCGTGTGGCGGCCGTTTCCGGACCCGATCGAGAAGTCGGTCTACGCGTGGATCGGCGTCGGGCTGTGGGCGGTGGTGCTGCTGGTTCCCCGGGCGCTCGCCGGACGCCGGTGGACGATCCCGGTGTCCGTCCTCGCCGCCGGGGCCGTCGTGCTCGCCGTCGGACTGCAGATCAACCAGATCTTCTACGCCTACCCGACGGTCGGGACGGCGTTGGGGCTGCCGGATCCCGACCGGATCGACTTCGCGCAGGTCCCGCCCCCGACCGGCCCGGTGGTCACCGGGCAACCCCTCGAGGAGGCGTGGGCGCCACAGGCGCCGAGCGACATGCCGTCCAGTGGGAAGTACGCGACGGTGCCGATCCCCGGCGAGAAGTCCGGCTACGCCGCGCGCGACGCGGTCGTCTATCTCCGCCCGCCTACTTCACCTCCCCGCGGCCGCTGCTGCCGGTGCTGGTGATGCTCGCCGGGCAGCCGGGCTCGCCCGAGGACTGGATCAACGGCGGCAAGCTCACCGCGACGATGGACGAGTTCGCGCGGGCACGCCACGGCCTCACGCCGGTGGTGGTCGTCGCCGACGGCACCGGCTCGCAGTTCGCCAACCCGCTGTGCCTCGATTCGAAGCTCGGGAACGTCGCCACGTACCTCGCCGTCGACGTGCCGGCCTGGACGAAGTCGCATCTGCAGGTGAACCCGGATCCGCGGGCGTGGGCCGTCGGCGGCCTGTCGTACGGCGGGACGTGCGCACTGCAGTTGGCGACGAACTACCCGCAGGTGTATCCGACGTTCCTCGACCTGTCGGGGCAGGAGGAGCCGACGCTGGGCGATCGCAAACGCACCGTCGACGAGGCGTTCGGTGGTGACGAGGCCGCGTTCGTCGCCGTGAATCCGATGGATCTGATGAAGACGCGCCGCTATCCGGACACGGCGGGGATCATCGTCGTGGGCTCCCGCGACGACGCCTACCGTGGCGGGGCGCAGAAGGTGTTCGAGGCCGCGAAGGGCGCAGGCATGGACGTGCAGTACGTGGAGGTGCCGGGGGCGCACAGCTTCTCGGTGTGGTCCGCCGGGCTGCGTGACGAACTCGACTGGCTGGCGAAGCGGTTGGGGCTGATCGCGTGAACGCGTTGCGCCGCTACGCCCGCCGGGTCGTCGACCTCCTCCGGTACGGGGCCGCCGGAGCGCCGGTCAGCATCAGCCTGCTGGCGCTGATGTGGGTGCTCGGCTTCGCGACCGACTCCGTCGCCCACGGGCGCTCACAGTTCGTCGACCGGCACCTGGCGGTCGGGATCGGCCCGATCGAGCACTGGCGGCTGTGGACGCCGCTCACCGCCGGGCTCTGGACGAACGGGCTTGTCGGCTACCTCGGGGCCACGGCGCTGGTCTTCCTGGTCGCGGCGCCGCTCGAACGCCGCATCGGGTCGGGCCGGTTCGCGATCTCCGCACTCGTGACGCAGGTCGCGGGCACGGTGCTCGGGTTGGCCGTGGCCGCGCTGGCCAAGCTGCTCGACTCCGGCTGGGGTTTCCGGCTGCACGTCGGGACGGCGGTCGGTCCCACGTCCTGGATCCTCGGCACCGCGATGGTGGCCAGCGCGTCGATGGACACGCTGTGGCGCCGCCGGATCCGCGTCGGCCTGCTCGCGCTGACGATCACGCTGGTGCTGTTCGCCGGGCAACTGCAGGACGTGATCCGGCTCGGCGCCGTCGTGGTGGGACTGTGCCTGGGACCGTGGATCGTGGGCCGCTCGGCCCGCGGGCCGCGGATCACCGGCACCCGCCGCGAGGGCCGGGTGTTGGTCGCGATCGTCGTCGCCGCCACCTCGATCGGCACGATGCTCGCGGCGCTCTCGCCGCACGCCGTCGGGCCGCTCGCGGTGCTGCGCGACCTGTTCCGCGGTGTGCCGTGGACGGCCGCGGAGGTCCGCGCGATCTGCCAGGAGGCGCCCGCGGGCCCGGACTGCCGGCGCGGCGAACTCGACCTGCGCCTGTCCGGCGTCGGCCCGACGCTGCTGAGCCTCATGCCGTCGGTGTTCCTGCTGGTGCTGTGCGACGGGCTGCGCCGCGGGCGACGGTTCGCGTGGGTCGCCTCCACCGTCGCGCAGGTGGTGCTGCTGATGCTGTCGGTGCTGAACTTCGTGGTCCGGTACGTCGACTTCGTCAACGGGGAGACGCTGTTCTACGGCTCGAGTCGCCCAGCGTGTACCGCACCCTCGCGCCGTTCCTGACGCCGCTGGCGCTGCTGATCCTGCTGGTCGCGACCCGCAAACTGTTCGACGTCTCGGCGCCCCCGAAGACCTACCGGCGCCTGTTCGGCAAGCTCTCGATCCTGGTCGTCGCGCTCGGCGTGCTCTACGTCCTCGGCGGGCTGTGGGCACGGAACGGATTCGACCGGCAGCCGACCGTGGGCACCCTGATCGCGGACTTCCCGCAACGGCTGGTGCCACCGGTCTATCTGCAGCTGCTCGACCCGCGCCTGCTGCCCGTGGACTGGGCGTCGACGCTGCTGTACGAGTGGACCGGCGTGGTGTTCTGGGTGGTCGCGTGCGTGCTGGTGGCGGCGACGTTCCTGCGGCCGGCGTACGGCGTCGACAGCGGTGCCGGCGAGCGGGCGCGCGAGATCCTCACGTCCGGGTCGGGCAGCGCGCTGTCGTGGATGACGACCTGGCGCGGCAACTCGTACTGGTTCGGGCCCGGCGGCGACAGCTACGTCGCCTACCGCGTGATCGGGGGCGTCGCGCTCACCACCGGCGGTCCGGTGGGGCCGCCGGACCGGGTCGTCGACGACGTCGCGGGCTTCGCCGAGTTCGCGTCCGCCAACGGCTGGATCCCGTGCTTCTACTCGGTCACCGGCGACGTCCGCGATGCCGCGGACGCGCACGGCTGGGTGACTGTGCAGGTGGCCGAGGAGACGGTGCTGGATCTGGGATCGATCGCATTCACCGGCAAGAAGTTCCAGGACGTGCGCACCGCCCTCAACAAGGCCGCGAAATCGGGGATCACCGCCGAGTGGATCGACCTCCACACCGCCCCGCTCGCGATCACCGACCAGATCACGGCGATCTCCGAGGAATGGGTCGCGGACAAGGGCATGCCCGAGATGGGATTCACCCTCGGCGGGCTGCAGGAGATGGACGACCCCGAGGTGCGGTGCCTCGTCGCCGTCGACGAGGAGCGCACCGTGCACGGCGTGACGTCGTGGCTACCGGTCCACCGGGACGGCCGGGTGGTCGGCTGGACGCTCGACTTCATGCGACGCCGCGCCGAGGGCTTCCGCCCGTCGATGGAGTTCCTCATCGCGTCGGCCGCGCTGCTGCTCGAGCACGAGGGCGCCGAGTTCATGAGCCTGTCCGGCGCGCCGCTGGCGACGGTCCGGCAGGAGGTGGAGACCGTCCCGCGGACGTGCGCCCCGGCCTGTCCGAGGCGCTGGACTCGGTGCTCGAGATGCTCGGCCAGACCCTCGAACCGTTGTACGGGTTCCGGTCGCTGCTGGCGTTCAAGTCGAAGTTCCAGCCGCGCTACGACCCGATGTACATGTGCTTCGCGGACCCGGTGGCGCTGCCGAGCATCGGCAACGCGATCGGCCGCGCCTACCTGCCAGACGTGTCGTTCGGGCAGGGTGTGCGGCTGGTGCGGAGCCTGATCCGGCGCTGATCCGGTGTCGGACACCCACCGCCACGGGTTGACGTGGTTGACTGACACTGGCACGGTGGGGTTGACGTGGTTGACCGGACGAAGGGATGGAGCGATGTCGTCGCTGCTCGACCAGGAGCGGGAACTGATGGAACTGTTGTCGCGTCGCGTCCATCGCACGTTCGAGGCGGCCGCCGCGGCCGGCGTGCCCGCCGAGACCTTCGCCGACGTCGAGGCGATCGCGGACGCGATGTCGGCGGCGCTGCCCGCCAGCCACGTCTACGACCGGCTCGTCGGCCCCTTCTACGACACCGCCGGACTGACCCGGTGGTGGCGGGTGAGCCGCCAGTCGGTGAGCAAGAAGATCGCCACCAACGCGGTGATCGCGTGTCGGCTCGAAGGATGGCCAGTGGGTGTACCCCACGTGGCAGTTCACGAGCAGCGGCGCCGTGCACCCGGGGCTGGTGGAGGTGTGGCGGATCCTGCGCGGCGCGGCGGACGCGTGGACGTGCGCGCTGTGGTTGCGGACCCCGCAGGACGGCCTGGACGGGAAGTCGGCCGCCGACTGGCTGCTCGACGACGGCCCCGTCGAACCGGTCCGCGTCGCCGCCCGCGCGGACGCGCAGCGGTGGGCTGCGTGAGCGGGGAGACCACCGAGACCACCGAGACCACAACCCGGGAGCGGATCGCCCTGGCCGAACCGGGATCCCGGCCGCTCGACGGATTCCCGAGCTGGCTGCTGACCCCGCGCCGTCGCCTGCTGCGCGGGCACGAGATCCGCAACGGGCCGTGGTGGTTCGCGTCGACCGGCGGCGGCCGTTTCGATCTCGACGCGCCGCGCGGCACCTGTTACGTCGCGTTCGACGAGCGCACCGCCATCAGGGAGACGGTCGGCGAGGTGCTCACCTCGGGCGGCGTCGTCGCCGCCGAGTTTGCCGCCGAGCGGTCGCTGTCGACGCTGCGGATCCCGGCCCGTCGGCGCCTGGCCGACACGTGCGCCGAGACGGCCGCCGACTTCGGGCTCACCCGCGAGCTGTGCACGATCACCCCGTATGAGCTGCCGCGCCGGTGGGCGGCCGCCCTCGCCGGCCTGTTCGACGGGCTCCGCTACCAGACCCGCTTCACCACCGGGCCCGGCGCCAACGCCGCCGCACTGTTCGGCGACGCCGGGGCCCGCGACGACTGGCCCGTCGACGACGCGCCCGTGCCGTTCGGCGTGGCAGCGCGCCGCTGCGGGTTCACTGTCGGCGCGGTCCCGCGGACCGTCCGCGTCGTCGAACCACCGGGCTGAGCCGGCCGGCCGACGACTAGGGGACCTGCAGGACACCGACGCCGACACCGATGGGGTGGTGGTCCCCGGTGGCCCGGGCGGCCGCGTCGACGTCGGCGGTCGCGACGACGGTGCCGCTGCCGGTGGACACCGTCGCGGGCAGGTATCGACACCAGTCCGCGCCCGAGAAGGGGCGACTGTGGTCGAGCAGCACCCGTCCGATCTCGGTACTGCCGGTCTCGCCGTTGGTGAGGTTTCGCCAGGTCACCGTCACGTCGAGGCAGTCGTACGGCGTGTCCGCGGCCGTGGTCGGTGGCGCTGCCGGAACGTCACGACGCCGACGGCTTCAGGACCGCCACCGGCGGGATGTAGCACCGGAATCCGACCCCGCACCCCGACAAGAACGTCACCGGGATCTGAAACGCCGTCGTCGCCGAGTTCGGGAACCGATCAGGAATCGAGAAGCGATGCCCGCGCGCCACACATAGCGTTGCGGACATGAACATCACCATTCACTCCGCATTCCTGCCGCACACCGACCGCGACGCCACCCTGGCCTTCTACCGCGACCTGCTCGGGTTCGAGGTCCGCAAGGAGGTCGGCTACAACGACATGTACTGGATCACCGTCGGCCACCCGGACCAGCCGGACACCTCCCTGGTCCTGCATCCGCCGGCCGCCGACCCCGGAGTCACCGACGACGAGCGCCGCATGATCACCGAGATGATGGCCAAGGGGACGTACGCGATCCTCACCCTGGCCACTCCCGACCTCGACGACACTTTCGCCAAGATCGCGGCCGGCGACGCCGACATCGTCCAGGAGCCGAGCCCAGCAGCCGTACGGCATCCGTGACTGCGCCGTTCGCGACCCGGCCGGCAACCTGCTCCGCATCAACGAGGTGCCGTGATGACCACCGTCCAGTCCCTCACCCTCGAAGTCGAGGATCCCGCGGCCGCGGAGGCGTTCTACGCCGCGCTCGGGGTCGGCAAGTACGTCGACGTCCGCGCCGCGCAGGAACCGGCGACCGGATTCCGTGGCTACACCCTCTCGCTCGTGGTGTCCCGGCCGAACATCGTGGACGCGTTCGTCGAGACCGCGCTGGGTGGCGGCGCCGCCACCGTCAAGCCCCCGAGGAAGAGCCTGTGGGGGTACGGCGGGGTGGTGCAGGCCCCGGACGGCGCGCTGTGGAAGGTGGCGACCTCGTCGAAGAAGAACACCGGCCCCGCCGGCCTCGAGTTCGACGACCTGGTGCTGCTGCTCGGTGTCTCGGATGTCAAGGCCGGCAAGCAGTTCTACGTCGACCGCGGGCTGGAGGTGGCGAAGAGCTTCGGCCGCAAGTACGTCGAGTTCGCCAACCCGTCGACGAAGGTGAAGCTGGCCCTGTACGGTCGCCGCGCCCTCGCGAAGGACGCGGGCGTGCCCGAGGACGGCAGCGGATCGCACCGGATCGTCATCGGCAGCGACGCCGGGCCGTTCGCCGACCGGACGGGTTCGTCTGGGAGACCGCGCACGCCTGAGCTCGCCGTTCACCCACGGTGGGTGATGCGTCCGCCCCGCCCGAGCTGTCACGCTGCGAGAGCGTCCAGCGATCGTGCCGGTCCGAACGTGTTCGGGCGGCGATGCGCGTCGACAGGCGGCTCCGGCGAACCGGTGTGGTTCGCCGGAGCCGAGAACCGGGGAACGACGATAGGGGAAGCATGACCAGCCAGTCGGATGTCGCGGAGACGGTGCAGGCCCAGCACACGGAGGCGTTGCAGGCGCTCCCGTTCGACGAGAGTCAGGACTTCGCCGACGCGGAACGGGGATTCGTCGCCGCGTTGGAGCCGGCCGTCGTGAGGAACAGCGCCGGCGCGGTCGTGTGGGACAGCACCTCGTTCGCGTTCCTCGACGAGGACTGCCCGGAGACGGTTCACCCGAGCCTGTGGCGCCAGTCGCGGCTGTGCGCGATGCAGGGCCTGTACGAGGTCACCGCGGGGATCTACCAGGTCCGCGGCCTGGACCTGTCGAACATGACGCTGGTCGAGGGCGACACCGGCGTGATCGTGATCGATCCGCTGATCTCCGAGGAGACCGCCGCCGCGGGCCTGTCCCTGTACCGGGAGCAGCGCGGCGACCGGCCCGTGGTCGGCGTCATCTTCTCGCACTCGCACATCGACCACTTCGGCGGCGTCAAGGGCGTCACCACCGTCGACGACGTCGCGGCGGGCCGCTGCCCGATCCTGGCGCCGGTGGGCTTCGTCGAGCACGCGGTCGCCGAGAACGTGTACGCCGGAACGGCGATGGGGCGACGCGCGGCCTACATGTACGGGGCGGCGCTGCCGCGCGGTCCGCTCGGTGCCGTCGGCGCGGGACTGGGCCCCACCACCTCCACCGGCATGCCGACCCTGATCACCCCGACCGTCGACGTCGACCACACCGGCCAGACGGAGACGATCGACGGCGTCCGGATCGAGTTCCAGATGACGCCCGGCACCGAGGCGCCGTCGGAGATGAACTTCTACTTCCCGCACCGGCGGGCACTGTGCATGGCCGAGAACGCAACCCACACGCTGCACAACCTGCTCACCCTGCGCGGCGCGCTGGTGCGCGATCCGCACGTGTGGTCGAAGTACCTGACGGAGTCGATCAACCGGTACGCGTCGCGCTCGGACGTGCTGTTCGCCTCGCACCACTGGCCGACGTGGGGCACCGAGCGGCTCACCGAGTTCCTGTCGCTGCAGCGCGACCTGTACGGGTACCTGCACGACCAGGCCCTGCGGGCGATCAACCAGGGCGCCACCGGCATCGAGATCGCCGAGAACCTCGAACTGCCGCCGGCGGTGGCCCGGGCCTGGCACACACACGGCTACTACGGCTCGGTCAGCCACAACGTCAAGGCGATCTACCAGCGCTACATGGGCTGGTTCGACGGCAACCCGGCCACGCTGTGGGAGCATCCGCCGGTCGAGGCCGCCAAGCGGCACGTCGAGTTCATGGGCGGCGCGGACGAGGTCCTGGCCAAGGCGCGAAAGTCGTACGCGGACGGCGACTTCCGCTGGGTCGCACAGGTACTCAACTACGTGATCTTCGCCGAACCCGGCAACGCCGAGGCGAAGGCGCTGCAGGCCGACACCCTCGAACAGATGGGCTTCGGCTCGGAGAACGGGACGTGGCGCAACTTCTTCCTCATGGGCGCCTACGAACTCCGCAACGGCGCGGTGGGGACACCCACGGTGACCGCGTCCCGGACATCGCCGGGGCGCTGTCGGTGGAGCAGGTGTTCGACGCGATCTCGCTCCGCATCGACGGACCCCGCGCGTGGGACGCCGACATCACGATCGACTGGCGCATCACCGACGAGGGCGTCGACCACCGGACCCATCTGCGGAACGGGCTGCTGGTGCACTACAATCTCGAGGGGGAGGCGCCCGCGCCCGACGCGAGGCTGACGCTCTCCCGCCAGGACCTCATCGCGGCCGTGGTCGGCGGCGCGGACGTGGCGGGCATGATCGGCGCCGGCACGATCACCGCGGAGGGCAACGTCGGCAAGCTGACCGAACTGATCGGCTACCTGGATTCGCCGGACCCGGACTTCGCGATCGTCACGCCGTGACGTTCCCGATCCGGAGAGCCTGACGCGCAGCGGGTCCCGTCATGCAGTCGGGCCCGGAGCCGAGGCGCGGGCTGCGTTGTCGCGGTTCGCGATCGCGGTGGCCACGTCGTCGACCGCGGCCCGAACGAGATCCCCGTACGAATCCCGAGACAGCGCAGTCGAGTGCTTCCGTGCGGCGTCGATGTGTTCGCGGGCGGCCTCGAAGGACCCCAGCCGGCGGTAGTTGTCGGCCAGGTTGAGATGCAGCGAGGGGTAGAAGCCCCGACGTGCAGGTCGGCGTGGTGTTGTCGGACGCGCTGCTCGGTGAGGGCGTCGGCGGCATCGAGTGCCCGCACGTCCCAGGTCAGTGCCCGCGCCGGATCGTCGTAGAGGTCGGCGAGGTAATGCGCGAGTGTGCAGCGGTGCAGGGGGTCGCCGCTGACGCCGATCGCCGTCCAGAGATCGAGGAGCCGGCCCCGCGCCGCGGCGGTATCTCCGCTCCGGCCGTCGGTGACGGCCTTGCCGATCGCCTCCATCGTCGGGTCCGCGTCGGTGGGTCGCGTCATGCGTACTCCTCCTGGGGCGTCGTGTTCGCTTCTCTCGGTTGACGTTCGGTCGGCATGACGAGGGTGGTGAGGTCCCCGTGATCCGCGGAGCGGACGGTGGCCGGTCGGTCGGGGGCGCCGAGGTCGAGGAGGACGTCCGCGCCGATCGCGGTGCTCACCGCCGGATAGAGGGTGGTCATCTCGAACCAGATCCCGATCGGGGCCCGGTGACGTGGGCCGGCACGGGCAGGCCTCGGTGCTGGCCTCTCCCGAGCAGCGTGACGGCAGCCTGCGCGACGTGCAGCGAGATTCGATCGGCCGACTGCTCCTCGAGCGCCCGCAGGAAGAGGGTCTTCGGAATCGACCACTCGGGTCGTCGGCGGCGGCATCGCGGCGAGCATCGTCCGGTAGTCGGGGAAGGGTTCGGTCAGGAGACGGCAGTGGCGGTCGCCCCGATCGGGCAGCCGCATCCAGATCCCGTGCGCGGTGGCGTCGATCCGTACCAGCGGCGTACGGCGAAGGTCGGGCAGGCAGCTGCGCAGATCGTCGGCGTTCACAGTGGCCGCCCACGTCCCGGCAGGCGGTTCGGCGGGCACGAGCGTGCGGGTGGACAACCGGTAACGGTCGGTGGCGGTCAAAGTCACTGCAGCGGAATCGGCTTCGAAATGGACGCCGTTGAGGACCGCGAGATCCGGTTCGTACGTGGTCGCGGTCAGGACCTGCTCGATCGCCGCCGTCAGCACCGGTCCACTCACCGCGACAACAGCGCGCGCGGGCTCGCGGGTCAGCGATGCCTTGATGGCGACGGCGTGCTGCCGCGCTGCCGTGGCGTCACCGACCACCGCGTCGACGCGCTCGTCGACCAGGCGGACCGCCTCGTCACGTTCGGCCGTGAGGACCGATTCCGCCGATGCGAGAGGCATGCCGATCCGGCGCAGTTGCCTCAGCATCACCGCCCGCTCGAGCTGATCCTCCCGGTAGAACCGATACCCGGAGATCGAGTCGACCTCCGCGGGCGGCAACAACCCTGAATCGGCGTAGAAACGTAGCGCGCTCGCCGTCAGGCCACTGCGCCGCGCGAAGGACCCTATCGACATCAACTCGGAACCAGGCACCCCGACATCATTCGGCTTCGACCTACCTGAAGGTCAACCCCGCGTCGGCCCGCCCACCGCACCGTAGACGTGCCGGGTGCCGATCGGCACGATCAGTGGACGGTCCGAGACGGGGTCGTCGATGACGGCGGCCTCGAGCCGAACACCTCGTCGAGCAGTTCGGAGGAGATGACGTCCTGCGGGCTGCCCGACGCGACGATCCGCCCCTGCGACATCACGATCAGATGGTCGCTGTAGCGGACGGCGAGGTTGAGGTCGTGCAGCACCATGATCACGGTGCGGCCCATCTCCTCGTGCATGCGGTCGACGAGGTCGAGCACCTCCACCGAGTGGGACAGATCCAGGTAGGTCGTCGGCTCGTCGAGCAGCAGGATGTCGGTGCCCTGCGCCAGCGCCATCGAGATCCACGCGCGCTGGCGCTGGCCGCCGGACAGCTGATCGACGGGACGGTCCGCGAGGTCGGCGACGCCGGTCAACGCGAGCGCTCGGGCGACCTCGCCCTCGTCGTCCGACGACCACTGCCGGATCCACGACTGGTGCGGGTGCCGTCCGCGGGCCACCAGGTCGGCGACGGTGAGCCCCTCGGGGGCGACCGGGACTGCGGCAGCATGCCCAGTGTCCGCGCGACCTCCTTGGTGCGCATCGTGCCGATCGCCTTGCCGTCGAGCAGGACCGTCCCGGTGCGCGGCTTGAGCAGCCGGCCGAGGGCGCGGAGCATCGTCGACTTACCGCAGCCGTCGGGGCCGATGACCGTGGTGATGACGCCGGTGGGGACCTCGACATCGAGTCCCTCGACGATGACCCGGTCGCCGTAGCCGAGGGTCAGGTTCTCGGCGACGAGCCGCGGCGCGGGGGTGGACGGGGCCGTGGTGGTCATGCGGAGACCTTCCGGTTGTTGCGGACGAGCAGGAACAGCAGGAACGGGCCGCCGAGCGCGGAGGTTACGATGCCGACGGGCAGTTCGACGGGCAGGACCGTGCGGGCGATGATGTCGCTGCCGACCACCAGCACGGCGCCGGTGAGCGCGGAGGCGATGATCGGCGGGCCCGCCGAGCGGACCAGGCGCATCGCGACCTGCGGGGCGGCCAGGGCGACGAACCCGACCGGGCCGGCCGCCGCGGTGGCGATCGCGGCCAGGATCACCGACGCGAGCAGCAGTTTGGCCTGCTCGGACTGCTGCCGCACGCCCAGCGAGCGGGCGTTGTCGTCGCCCAGGCGCAGCGCGCCGAGGGTGAACGTCGAGACGATCGCCCAGCCGCCGATGACCACGAGCGCGACCGCGACCGGCCACACCTGGGTCCAGCCCGCGCCGTTCAGCGAACCGTTGAGCCACACCTTCGCGCGGGAGACGTCATTGATGTCCGCGGAGATCAGCAGCCAGCCGGTGATCGCGATGAGCATCGCGTTGACGCCGATGCCGATGAGGATCAGCCGGTAGCCCTCGACGCCCTTGCGCCACGCGAGCAGGTAGATCACCGCCGCGGTGAGCAGGCCGCCGCACAGCGCCGCCAGCGGGATGCCGAGCGTCGCGAGCAGCCCGACGAACGATCCGCCGCCGCAGAGCACGATCAGCGCGACCGCGGCGGCGCTCGCGCCGGAGGTGATGCCGAGGATGTCGGGGCTGGCGAGCGAGTTGCGGGCGATCGACTGCGCGATCGCGCCGGAGATGCCGAGCGCGACACCGATCAGGACGGCGGTCAGCGCGCGCGGCAGGCGGAGGTCCATGACAATGAACCGCTGCACCTTCGAGCCGCCGCCGAACAGCACGTTGGTGACCTCGGGGACGGAGAGCGGGAAGTCGCCGCGGCCGATCCCGACGCACACCAGCAGGAACAGGACCACCGCCAGCACGACGTTGACGACGATCACGTGCGGCCGCAGCACCAGCGAGACCGGGCCCAGGCGCAGCGCCGGCCGGGACGGCACCTTCGTGGGATCGCCGTGGTCGACGGCGGTGCCGGGATCGGCGGTGGGTTCGAGGACGCTCACAGGCTCGCCAACTTCCTGCGCCGCACCAGCGCGATGAAGAACGGGGCACCGAAGACGGCCAGCACGATGCCGACCTGCAGTTCGCCGGGTCGCACGACCACGCGGCCGATCACGTCGGCCGTCACCAGCATGAGACCCCCGAGCAGGCCCGCGTAGGGACCAGCCAGCGGTAGTCCGGGCCGGTGATCGCGCGGGCGACGTGCGGGACGACCAGGCCGATGAACGCGATCGGGCCGCACGCCGCGGTGGCGGCGCCGGTGAGCAGCGTGATCGCGACGATGCCGACGGTCCGCGACACCGCGACGTTGGTGCCGAGCGACCGCGCGACGTCCTCGCCGAGGCTGATCACGTTGAGGCTCGGCGTGCTGGCCAGCGCGATGAGCAGGCCGACGATCAGGAACGGCAGCACCTGCCACAGAATGTCGTAGCCGCGGCCGGCCACCGAGCCGACCACCCAGAACCGGTAGCCGTCGAGGCTGGTCTGGTCGAGCAGCACGACGGCGTTCGTCATGGCCTGCAGGAAGAACGCGACCGCCGCGCCGGCCAGCGCGAGGCTCAGCGGACTGGCCTTGCCGTTGCCGATCGACGACAGCCCGAACACGGTGATCGACGCGAGCGCCGATCCGGCGAACGCGAACCAGAGGTACTCGCTGGGCGCGGTTAGTCCGAGCGTGTAGATCGCGAGCACCACCAGGAACGCCGCGCCCGCGTTGAGGCCGAGCAGGCCGGCGTCGGCGAGCGGGTTGCGGGTGTGGCCCTGGATGAGGGCGCCCGCGACGCCGAGCGCGATGCCGACGACCAGGCCGAGGAGGGTGCGCGGGACGCGCAGCGAGCGCACGATGATGTCGGTCTCGCTGCCGGTCGCCTGGAACACGGCGTGGAAGATCTCGGCGAAGGACAGCGGTCGGGCGCCGACGGCGATGCTCGCGAACAGCACGAGCACCAGCAGCGCCGTGAGCGCGGCCAGTCCCAGGAGTCGACGGCGGCGCACCGCGGTGAGCGACGAGTCGGGCGCGATCGGTTCGAATCCGTCTGCGTGGGAGGTCGATTCGCGGACCACTTCGATGCCGGGTCCCGCCATCGGCGCAGTGCGCGGCGCACGCCGATCGGTGCACCGGTCGCGGCGTCGCGGGTGACGAGACCGAACCAGCCCTTGCCGACCGTGATGCCGCCGTTGCCCTCGCGGAATCCACGGTTCCAGACGAGCAGCCCGATCGCGACGGCCAGCGCCGCGCCGCCGAACACCGCGCGGTCGGCCTCGCCGCCGCCGTTCGCGTCGGCGAGGGAATCGACCACGTACCAGCCGATCACGAGGGGGATCGCGACGACGGCGAGATCGACGAGGTTGGCGAAGACCCGCAGTCGCAGCGGGGCGGGCCCCTCCGGGACGACCTCCTTGCCGAAGCCGTTCGGCACGCGTTGGTGCCTCGACGCGTCCGGATCCGAGTCCGGGAGGCGGGTCGTCGTCACGGTGGGGCGCTCCTTGGAAAAGCAAGTTCGGTTCGCGTCAGGTTACGGAAGCCTAACCGAACTTTCGATGGCGGGATCCGCTGTGCGGCACGAGTGGACGTGCGCGCGGGCAATATGGTTAGGCTAGCCTAACGATTATGCAATCGACGCTCGATGGAGGCATGGTGTCCGTGAATGCGCAGGCTCAGTTCAGAACGTCCGAGAGTGCGGCACTCGCGGAATCCTGTACCCGCCTGCGGGACGTCTCGCCGGACTACCCCCGCGTCTACGCCGTCGCGGTGATGGCCAGGCAGGGTAAGCGCAGATGGTGGCCGATCGCGGCGTGCGCGCGCACCGAGGAGTCGTCGGCCGATCTGCCGAAGGATCGCGTCGGCCTGATGTACGCGCACATGCTCGCGGAGCTGCCCTCGCCGAGCGCCGCCGCGGTCCAGGTGGCGGCGGCGCTCGTGCATGCGGTCGTCGGCCGCGTCGCCGCGCTGGTGGTCCTCGACGGGCGCGCCTGGGATCCCGGGGTCGACAACCTGTGGGTGCACATGGACAGCGACTGCGGGATCGACTGGGCCGGCGTCGTCGACGACACGCTGCGGGTGCTGCCGGACGATCCGCTCGCCGGCTCCCGCGGTGTGGTGACGTTGCCCTGCGAGCGGGCGCTACTGGTGTGGACCGTGCACCGGTGCCTCACGTCGCTCGCCGCGATCCGTCGCGCGCTGGAGTCGACGGCGCCGATCGACGACGCACGATTCGCGGGACTCGTCGCCGACGCCGTCCTCGGTGCCGCAACGCACGTGCCGATCCGGGCGGGATCGTCGCGTGCGGTGGCCGCGCGCCGAGGGCAGGGGCTCCTCGACGCGTTCGAGGCGGCGGGGGTGCCCGTCCGTGCCCGCGCGATACTCGCGACGGCGTGCTGACGACAGGGTTGCCCAATTAGGGCAGCCTTGCCTATACTGATCCGGTCAATACTGCTGGACCGTGCCGGAGTCCTGAGGGCTGCAGCGACTCCCGGTCCATTCCACGGCGGGTTCCGCGCACTGTGCGCGGAACCCGCCGCCCTGCTCGCTCCGCGGCCGTTCGGTCAGAGACCGGCGACGAAGTCGTGAGCCTCGCGTGCCGCGTGGCGCCATGTGGTGAGCGTTCCATCGAGGTCGTCGTCATCGACGGGGAAGGCCACCCACTCCTTCATCGTCCGCTTGCCCATCGTGACTTCCCGTGCGCTTCCGGCCCGCAGGACCTCCTCGGCGCGGTGTCGCGGCAGCTTGACGATCAGTCGGCGGTCATGGCCGAGGAAGGCGAAGATTTTGCCGGCCACCCGCAGGCCCGGGCTCCGGAACATGGTTCCGAACTCGACATCGGGCTCGCGAAGGAACTCGGCGGTGAGATCGTCGAGCAGGGCCCGTGCCGGATCGGAGCCCTCGGACGCTTCACCCATGGTTCCCTCCCGTGGGGCATGTCGGTGTTCTTCCTGGTCCGCGCACTGTGACCGTAGCGTTCGACGCGGGGCCGCGGGGCTTCACGTGGAGGGAATCACCCGGAACCACCCGCAACCATCGCCGCCCATGCCCGTCTGGAACTTCGTGACCATCGTTCCGGTCGGGTCCAGCACGGCGAACTCGTCGAAGTCCACCACGTTCGTCATGGGGCAGCGCCACAGCGACGGGTCGGTCGAATCGGGGAGCGAGACAAGGATTCTCTGCACCTCGCCACCGTCAGTGATCACCGACGCCGGCGCAGCGAGCTCCCCGGAGGCTACGTCCTCGATCGGCGCCTGCAGTCCAGCCGGGTCGCCCTCGTCGTTCCGGCGGTGCACGTAGTGGCAGCGGATCAGGGTCACACCCGACGCAGGCGGGTCCTGTTTGTACGAGGAGAAGGAATTTTTAGCGACGCTAAGCGGCGGCAGGCCGCCTATGTGGGGTTTTCGGGAATTCGGGCCCGTCGGATGGGCCGCGCGGCGGGGTCGGTTGTCCGTCCGGCGGAGGTGTGGATCACTATGACGAGGTACATATTCGGCAGGCGGTCACGTCGACGGGACATTTCACCGACATCGGCGCGACAGCCCGCACGGCGGATGGAGCAATACATGGCGAGCGAGGCAGAGCACGCATTCGTGCTGGGGAAGCGGACCCGGCCGAGGTCAACGCGTTCCTCAACAAGGGCTTCGGGGAGGCGCTCGGCCTCGAGTTCACCGATCTGACCCCGGATCGCGTCCGTGCACAGTGGAAGGTCACGCCCGCGCTCCACCAGCCGTGGGGAATCATGCACGGTGGCGTGCACTGCGCCGTGATCGAGTCGGTCGCCAGCATCGCCGGCGCGCTCTGGCTCGGCGACCGCGGTCATGTCGTCGGCGTCAACAACAACACCGACTTCCTCCGCGCCACCCGCGACGGCATCCTGTTCGCGGAGGCCACCCCGGTGCATCGGGGGCGCACCCAGCAGCTGTGGCTCGTGACGATCACCGACGAGCAGGATCGGGTCGTCGCCCGCGGGCAGGTCCGCCTGCAGAACATCACCGAGACGGCCGCGCTCGGCAACAAGTAGTCATCCGGCGGTGGGATTCGATCCCTCCGCTCCCAGCCGGTGGTCGAGGACGCCGATCGACGACCTCGACCGCCGGCTGTGTCGTGTAGCGATCGGGGACCGTATCCGTCGCCTTCGCGTCGCTCGTCGACATCGTGCAGTTTCCGCTTCGACGTGCCCGAATCCGTTGTGCCCGTGGGGTGCCGCCGTCGCGGTTCCGGGAAGGCGACCCCGGATCCGTCGGTAATACAACCATTAGCAATCGTCATAATTACGCGGAGGTTCATCAAGTAGCGTCAAACACCCCGGCGGCGGTCGCCGGCGATTCCGCCGGCGTGGACGCCATGCGCGCGTATCCCGGCCGCGCCGGTTCTGCATCCAGATACAACGGAGGTGTGTTTTCGCTATGACGACCCATGCTCAGGACATCACCGAGGTCAAGCTCGGAGATCAACCCATTTCGATCGACGAGTTCGTCGCGGTCGCCCGCTTCGGTGCCAGGGTCGAGTTCACCCCCGCCTACGTCGAACGTGTCCGTCGATCACGCAAGCTGATCGAGCGGTTTCTGTCGGAGAACCGCCTGATCTACGGGGTCACAACAGGATTCGGCGACAACGTTACGGAGGTCATCTCTCCGGAGAACGCCGAGAAGTTGCAGCGCAACATCGTGCTCTCGCACGCCGTCTCGGTCGGCGAACCGCTCACCGAGGAAGTGGTCCGGGCGACCCAGCTGATGATGCTCGAGGGCCTGGGGCAGGGGTACTCGGGAACGAGCCTGGAGGTCCTCGGACTGGTTCGCGATCTCCTCAACCACCGGATCACGCCCCATGTGCCCGGCGAAGGTTCGGTCGGTTACCTCGGACCGGAGGCGCACATGGCGATGCCCCTCCTCGGTGAGGGTCGTGTCTATGTCGACGGTGAACTCGTCTCCGCGCGTGCAGCATTGGCGAATCACGGGCTCGAGCCGGTCACCCTGGGCTGCAAGGAGGGGCTGACCCTCCTGAACGGCACGCACACAGGTCACCGCGATCGCCGTCCTGCTCGCGTACGACGCGGTGCGCGCCGCCACCGTCGCCGACATCGTGGCCGCGGTCGCAGTGGAGGCACTCAAGGGGACGATCAAGGCTTTCGACCCGCGGTTGCAGGCGATGAAGAAGCACCCAGAGCAGGCGTCGGTGGCCAAGAACGTCTGCCGGATCCTCGACGGCAGCGAGATCGTCGAGCGGTACCGCGACTACCGCGTGCAGGACACGTACAGCCTGCGCGGGATCCCCCAGATCCACGGTGGCGCCAAGCGGGCGATCAAGAACGCGTGGCAGATCATCGAGGACGAACTGCACTCGGTCGGCGACAATCCGGTCATCTTCCCCGAGGGTGACGACGGAGTCGCGCTGATGGGGGCGAACTTCGACAGCACATTCGTCGGTCTCCAGGCCGATTTCCTGGCGAGTGCGATGACGGTTCTCGCGAAGGTCTCGGAACGGCGGACCGACCGAATGGTCAACAGTGCCTTCAGTGAACTGCCGGCGTTCCTGGCACCGAATCCGGGGCTCAACAACGGCTACATGATTCCGCAGTACACCGCCGCGGCGCTCTACATGGAGATGAAGGCCGCGAGCATATCTGCGTCGGTCGACTCGGTCCCCACCTCGGCGAACCAGGAGGATCCGGTCAGCAACGCCTACCTGGCCGTCACGAAGGCTTACCGGATGGTGGGCAAGCTGCGCTACGTCCTGGCGATCGAGTCGATGTGTGCCACGCAGGCGCACGATCTGCTCGGGACGAGAGCGGATCGGAGGCCTCGGTCGCACTGCGCCGCGTCGTGCGTGAGGTGGTACCGACCGTGTCGGACGACCGTTTCTTCGGCGACGACATCGAAGCGATCGCGCGACAGGTGTTCGACGGCACCGTCATCCGGTCCGTCGAGGAGGTGGTCGGCACGCTCGAGTTCTGACGACACGACGCGAGTTCCGACGAGACGACGTTCGGGTGGTCCACACGGGTGGGCCACCCGAACGTCGTTTCAGCCTTCGCCCGTGACCCGGCGGGTCTCGTCGGGGAGAGCGTGGCGCGCATGTTGATCTCCTCGTCGCGCGCGGCGGCGTGGGCGAGGTCGATGAAGGCGTGGACCGCCGGGATCTGGTACCGGTCCCGGTGCCACGCGACCCCGATCACCCGGCGATCGGCACCGGCGATCTGGAGGACGCGGATGCCCTGACGGTGAGGATCGACGGAAAGCCAGGGGATCACGGCTGCCCCGACGCCTTCCGCTGCGAGACCGAGAATCACCGCGTTGTCGTTGGATCGGAACACGATCTGCTCCCGTAGCGCGGGGCGCCGGAGCCGATTCTCGACGAGGTGAGCCTCGGGGATCTGCCCGTAGCTGATGAGCGGGGTGCCCTTCGAGTTCGTCGAGTGTCACGTGGGTGCCGTGCCGGGTCAGCGGGGAATCCGCGCGCACGACCACGACGTAGGGGTCCTCGAGCAGTTCCTCCGAGTCGAACGGTCCGGCGGGTAGCGGCGCGACCATGAAGGTCAGGTCCAGCTCGCCGCGCTCGACCTGTCGCAGCAGTTCGCCGTCGTCTTCGTTCTCGACCAGTCGGACGGCGACGTCGGGATACTGGTGGAGAACTGTCGCATGACCGGCGGCAGGATCCGCACTCCGACGCTCTGATAGCAGCCGACGCGCAGGGTGCCGGCGGTGCCCTTGTCCAGGGAGTCGAGGTCGGCGGCCGCGCTCGACAACCGCGCCACGATCGCTTCGGCATGTCGCAGCAGGACCTGGCCGGCGCCGGTGAGCGAGACCGGCCGCGGTCCGCCGGGCCGCTCCACCAGTTGATGCCCGATGCTCCGTTCGAGGCGCGCGATCTGCTGGCTGACCGCCGACTGCGTGTATCCGAGGCGCTCCGCGGCCCGGCTGAAAGATCCTTCCCGGTGCACCGCGATCAAGGCCGACAGGTAGCGCAGCTCGATGGTGCTGAGATCCCTTTCACGGGCTCAGCGTAGAGTAGTCCTACTGGATATCAGTGCAAACATGAATTGTCCTAATGTGATGCGGCTGACAGTCTCGTGTCACCGCCTCGTGCATCACATTTCTTCCCCGGGCAGGGGCGGTATTCCCCAATCCGAATCCGTCCAGGAGGAACCATGTCCCAGGCAACTGTCACCGGCTACGCGGACGTCGTCGACCTGCAGCGTTACCCGATCGACGACCTCGACAGCGAGCGGGGCCGCGCGCTCGTCGCCGTGTGTCGCGACGAGCTTCGCCGCGCCGGCGTCTGCCAGCTCCCGGGGTTCGTCGTCCGCGACGCGGTCGACCGGCTGGTGGCCCAGACGACGGAGCTTGCACCGCAGGCATTTCGCACGGACAACACCCACACCGTCTACTTCGAACCCACCGACGATTCGGTCCCGGCCGGGCACCCGCGGAGGGCGCAGCAGCGGTCGGCGAAGCAGACGATCGCCTGCGACCAGATCCCGGTGGATTCGCCGATCCGCCGCCTCTACGCGTCGGACGACCTGACGCGCTTCATCGCCGCGGTTCTCGGTAAGGACGAGTTGCACCGCAGCGCCGACCCGCTCGACGCGGTGATGATCGCGCTGTTCGACGACGGTGACGAGTTGGGCTGGCACTTCGATCGGAGCGAGTTCGCCGTCACCGTCATGTACCAGGACGCGACCGAGGGCGGGCACTTCGACTACTACCCGGCGCTGCGGTCCGACGAGGACGAGAACTATGACGGCATCGAGCGGGTCCTCGATGGCGACTCCGACGGGGTCATCCGCCTCGCCAGCGGTCCCGGCACGCTGGCGATCTTCCACGGCCGGTGCGCGCTCCACCGCGTCAGCCCGACGGTCGGGCCGCGCCCGCGGATCAACTCGGTGCTCACCTACGGGGAACGCCCCGACATGCGGCTCAACGAGCTGACCCAGGACCTCTTCTACGGGCGCACCCGGTAGCGACACCCGTCACGACCTCCCCCTGGATCGACCTGAACGGAGCCATCGGTCATGCACGTCACCAGCCTGAAACCCACCCGTGTCGGTGCCACAGCGACCAGTGGCGAGTCCCCACCGGACTACGACAACGCGCCGCTGAACAGATTCCACGTCAAGATCACGGCACTGACCTTCGGCGCGAACTTCTCCGACGGTTACGCGCTCGGCAGCATCGGCATCGCGCTGACCGCCATCGCCCCGCAGATGGCCCTCGGCCCCGTCTGGCAGGGCGTGCTGGGTGCGTCGATGCTGATAGGCATCTTCTTCGGCAGCATCATCCTCGGCTGGCTCGGCGACAAGTTCGGCCGCAAGCGGGTCTATCTGCTCGACTTCGTCCTGATCACGATCGCTTCACTCGCCCAGTTCTTCGTCGACGGGCCCGTGATGCTGCTGATCCTGCGATTGCTGATCGGATTCGGGGTCGGTGCGGACTACGCGCTGGGCCCGACGTTGGTGGCCGAGTTCGTGCCCCGCCGCTACCGGGGAGCGCTGCTCGCGTCGCTGACGGTGATGTGGACGGTGGGATACGTGGTCGCCTACTTCGTGGGTAGCTACCTGGTGCAGACCTCCGAAGATTCCTGGCGGTGGCTGCTCGCGAGCGGGGCGCTACCGGCCCTGCTCGTCCTCGTGCTGCGGATCGGAACTCCCGAATCCCCGCGTTGGCTCATCAGCAAGGGGCGGCTCGACGAAGCCCGCGAGATCTCCAGGACCTACCTCGACGGGCAATTGGACGTCGACCGGATCGCCGGCGAGCAGCCACCGGCGAGCGCGCGCTACCGGGACTTCTTCGGGCGAAAGTATCGGCGGCGCACCGCATTCGGCATGATGTTCTTCAACTGTCAGGTGATCCCGTACTTCGCGATCTACACGTTCCTGCCGATCCTGATGGTCAAGATCGGGCTCGGCGACCGTGAGTTCTTCGGCGGAGCGGTCCTCAATCTGTTCCTCCTTGCCGGTGGTATCGCGGGGTTGTGGTTCGTCGCGAAGATGTCGCGTCGTGGACTGCTCATCTGGTCGTTCTGGATCATGGCCGTCGCCCTGGCGATCGTGGCGCTCGGCCCGAACGGCCCGCTGCCGCTCGTCCTCGGCGCCTTCATCGTCTTCACTTTCGTGATGTCGGGCGCATCGAACCTCGAACAGGTCTATCCGCCGGAGCTGTTTCCCACCGAGCTGCGGGGATCCGGGTGGGATTGCTCAACGGCGCGAGCAGGATCGGATCCGCGGCGGGCACGTTCCTGCTGCCGATCGCACTGTCGGCGTTCGGGCTCACCGCATCGATGCTCGGATTGGTGGCCGTGCTGCTGATCGGGGCGGTGACCTCGGCGGCGATGGCGCCCGAAACCTCGCACCTCGCCCTCGAAGACTGCGTCTGAACCACCAAGCGACTACGAAACGCGGATCCCCGCCCGGGCCGACATCGGGCGGGGATCCGTCGTGCTGTACCGAAGGCTGTCCTCAGCCGGCCTCGCGTGATTCGGCGGCGCGGCGCGCTCGACTCTGCTCCTGCAGTACGTCGATCGCGTTGCGCGCGAACACCTGCTGCTCGGTCGACGCCATCTGCGCGCGGCCGCGGCCGAGGAACGAGACCGTCCACGAGATCACCGTCGACAGCCGGCTCCGGAACCCGATCAGGTACATCAGGTGGATGACGAGCCGCATGATCCAGCCGATGAACCCGCTGATCTCGAGCTTGCCGACCTTCGCGACGGCGCTGTGCCGGGAGATCGTCGCCATCGACCCCTTGTCGAAGTACTTGAACGGCTCCCGGTCCTCGGGCCGCGCGCCGTCGAGCCCTGCGCGGATCTCCTTGGCCGCGTACTTGCCGCCCTGCATCGCCACCTGCGCCAGGCCGGGCAACCTGTCAGCGACATCATGTCGCCGATGACGAACACGTTCGGGTAGCCCGGCAACGTCAGGTCCGGGTTCACGTGGACGCGGCCCGCCCGGTCGACCTCGGCGCCCGACTGGTCGCCCAACTGCCGCCCCAGCGGGCTGGCCTGCACGCCGGCCGACCACACCTTGCACTGTGCCTCGATCCGGGTCTCGGTGCCGTCCTGGTTCTTGACGACCAGACCGTTCACGTCGACGTTCGTGACCATCGCGTTCAGTTTGATCTCCACGCCGAGCTTCTCGAGCCGCTCGGCGGCCTTGCGGCTCAGCTTGCCGCCGTACACCGGCAAGACCGCCGGCGCGCCGTCGAGCAGGATCACCCGCGACTGACGCGGATCGATCCGCCGGAAGGCCCCCGCCAGGGTGCGGTGCGCGAGTTCGGCGATCTGACCGGCCATCTCGACGCCGGTCGGCCCGGCACCGACCACGACGAAGGTGAGCAGCCGTCGGCGTTCCTCGGGATCGTCGGACAGCTCCGCCTGTTCGAACGCGCCGAGGATGCGGCCGCGCAGCTCCAGGGCGTCGTCGATCGTCTTCATCCCGGGCGCGAACTCGGCGAAGTGGTCGTTGCCGAAGTCAGGCTGCCCGGCGCCCGCGGCGACGATCAGTGAATCGAACTCGGTGACCGTCTCGCGGTCGAGCAGCCGCGAGGTGACCTTGCCGGCCGCGAGGTCGATCGTCTCGACGTCACCGAGGAGCACCTCGACGTTCTCCTGCTTGCGGAGCACCATCCGGGTGGCCGGGCGATATCGCCCACCGACAGGATCCCGGTCGCCACCTGGTACAGCAGCGGCTGGAAGAGGTGATGCGTCGTCCGCGCGACCAGGGTGATGTCCACGGGCGCGCGTTTGAGCGCCTGCGTGGCGAAGAGCCACCGAACCCGGATCCGATGACCACGACGCGATGGCGACGGGGTTGTGACGAGGGGTTGCTCATTGCGCGCTCCTCGAAGGTCGACGAATCGTCCTGACACTGTCACCGTAGCCGTCGGGCGGACGGTCGGCGCGACAACTCGGCCGCACCGGGCACGGAAACGGCTGCGGGCGGTCGGACCGTACCCACCGCCCGCAGCCGGTCGTCGGAACGTGACCGTCACGCCTCGGCGTACACGCTGCCGCGACGGATCAACAGGGTGAACCCGATCGTCAGCAGGCCCGCGACGATCATCAGCCCACCGATCATGTTGAGCCCCGGTCACCGTGGGGCCGGCCGCGGTGGCCGACGAGGCAAGCAGCATCGTCGCGATCGAGGTGCCGATGCCCTGGCCGCCGGTGCGCAGCACCGAGTTGGTGCCGGTCGCCTCGCTGGTGTTGTCCTCGGGCACGGCCTCGACGATGAGGTTCGGCAGCGCGGTGTACGCGAACGCGGTACCGATCGACACGGTGATGATCATCGCGACCATGCCGGCGACCGATTCGTGCAGCACCAGCATCATCGCGCTGCTGGCGACGAACAGCGCGGTGCCGAGGAGCATCGAGGCCCGCGATCCGACGGCGCGTGTGATCCGGCCGCTGAGCGGCGTGCACACGAACCCGAACAACGAACCGACGAACGACAGCCAGCCGGCGTTCGTGGGGAGATGCCGAGGCCGAACGCGGACGTGGTCGGCGACTGCAGGATCATCGGAATGATCATCGTGCTGATGCCCATCGGGCCGACGGCGATGGCCAGCGTCGCGCACATCGTCAGCGCGACCTTGCGATCGGTGAACAGGCGCACGTTGACGATCGGGTCGGTGACGCGCAGTTCCCACAGCACCCACAGCGCGAGCACGACCAGGCCGCCGACGATCAGGCCGAGCGTCTTGGCGTCGGTCCAGCCCCACGCACCGGACTTGTTGATGCCGAGCAGCACCGCCGCGATCGCCGGCGCGAATGCGATCGTGCCGACGTAGTCGACCTTCTGGGTGGTGCCGACGGCCGGACGCCACGGCAGCACGAACAGCACCAGCAGCAGAGCCATCACCGCGTACACGGCCGCGACGACGAAGATCATGTGCCAGCTCGCGTGGTCGAGCATGAATCCGGCCACGAGCAGCGACGCCGATCCGGCGGCGACCGCGGATCCCGAGATGATCGCGATCGCGACGGGAACCTTGGCGGCCGGCAGGTGCTCACGCGCCAGGCCGACGCACAGCGGCAGGATCGCGCCGGCGACGCCCTGGATGGCGCGGCCGACGATGATGCTGCCGATGCTGTCGCCGATGGCGCTGACGAACGAGCCCAGCGCCGCGGCGGCGAGAAGGACGACGAGCACCCGCTCGCGCCCGTACATGTCACCGAGGCGACCGCACACCGCGGCGGAGGCGGCGGCGACCAGGAGGAAGGCCGTCACGGCCCAGCCGACCGTCGCGGCGTCGCTGTGGAACTCCCGGATGAACGTCGGGATGGCGCCGTACACCATCGACGTCTCGAACGCGCTGATGATCTCGACCAACACGAGAACGGTGATGATCACCCACGCGGGGCGCTGACGGTTGTACCGACCACGCGCGGCGGCGGGGGCGCCGCGATCGTGGTGGGGGTGTCTGCGGTTGCTGTCACTGAAGTAGATGTCCAGACTCTTGACCGGCCCGGAATACGGGCGGTGGTGCATGAATTCGAAGAATCGCGAGGTCGTCGCGCGTACGGGCCGTGAGCGGCCATGGGTGGGCGACACTGCTGTTCCGTGGGTCACAGTGTGGCAAGTCACTATCGCCGCACCGCGTGGCTGCGCACTCAGCGGGACTGCGCCGAGACGCACGCAACGACGGCGAACTGGGGAGATGGGGAAATGGCCTGGTGGCGGCGTTGCATCAGCAGCGGGCGGTTATGGCGTGACTCTCGCTGGCCGGGACACGAATCCGAGTTGCGGCTCGTCTGTGCATCGGCTCCGGCCGCGAACTCGGCGAAACAAACCACCGACCAGTGTTCCAGCTGATCCGCGGCCACGGGCCGGAATCGTCGGAAATCTTCGCGGTCACTTCCCATCGAGCAGTCGATACAGCGGATTGCGTGCCGCCGCCTCGCGCACCCCGGTTCCCGCGCCCTCCGTGTACACCTGGGTCGTGTTCATCGACTCGTGACCGAGCATCCGCATCAGCGTGAAGATGCTGACGTTCTCGTCCGCCATGTTGGTGGCGAAGGTGTGCCGGAACTGGTGCGTCAGAGCGCCTTTCGCGCGTTCGCCGTTGATTCCGGCTCGCCGGTAGGCGCGCAGCACGCGGTACTGCAGCGTCCCGCGTGTGATGCGGTCGCCGTCGGCCCCGACGAACAGGGGATCGGTGCTGCGGAAGTGCTGCCACGCGGTCGCGTCCGACGGAACCCGACGCTTGATCGAACCGGGGAACCGCTCGATCCGCGACTCCAGGTAGCCGGTCAATGCGGCCACCAGCGCGGGCTCCGCCGTCGCGACCCGCTCCTTGCTGCCCTTGCCGCGGACCAGGATCACCTTCGCCGACCCGGCCGCGGCATCGACGGCGCCGCGCACGTCCCCGATGTCGACCGCGATCAGCTCCGACGACCGCATCCCGGTCAGCAGCGCCATCAGGATGATCGCGAAGTCGCGTTCCCCCACGGCCGGACGCCGTCGGTGTCGTCCTCCTGCAGCGTCGCGATGAGCCGGGCGACCGCGTCCGACGGCAGCGCCTTGGGAATCCGCTTGGGCGCCTTGGGGCGCAGCACCGCGGACATCGGATTGGCGACGATCGCGTCGAGCGAGAACAGGAAGTCGCACAGCGTGTTCCAGGTGGACCAGCAGCGCCGGATCGACGCCACCTCGTGGGTCGCGGCGAACGACGCGAACGCCTGCTGCATCGACGGCTTGGTGATCACGTCGACCGGCAGCGTGCCGGCGGGAACGCCGGACTGCTGCGCCAGGAACTCGCAGATCCCCGCATAGTCCTGCCGATACGCCTTGAGCGTGTGCGGCGACGGTTTCGCGGTGCTGCGATGCAGCAGGAACTCACCGAACCAGGCGTCGAGTAGTCGTCGATCGTCGCTCACGCCGGTCCGCTCCAATGTCCTTCCGCTGCCCCTCGAATCGGACGGATCAGCACATGTGTTCGATCCGTACCCGAGCAGTGTATAGCCAGTTCCCACGGACGCGGGCCGGCGCCACCGGACACCGCGGTCGGCCAGTCGCGTGTCCGGAAAAGTGCATGTCCACGGCGTTTCGCGCGGGGTGCGAACCGGAGGGCGTGGGCGTCGAGACAGTGCCCCCTTGCTTCACCCTCGATTTCACCCCAATCCAGCTTTCGCTGAACGGCCGATCTCGCTAACTTCATATCGCCAGGCGCACCCCCGACGTGTGCCTGGCTTCAACTTCCAGGCGTCCCGTTGCCCACACTTCTCGGTAGCTCGTCCGAGTGAGGCAACGGGACGCTGTCGATGCGGATCCGGGTGTAGCGCCTCCGCGTCCGGGGTATCCACGTGTCATGCCGGCCGGGTTCCCGCCGGCTCGGACGAGGAGGCGAACGATGTCGACCTGCGAGACGTGCGGCAACGACTACGACAAGGCTTTCACGGTCATCATGGGCGACCGCCGAGGAGTCTTCGACAGCTTCGAATGCGCTGCGCAAGCGATGGCTCCGGTGTGCGGTCACTGTGGTTGCCGCATCCTCGGCCACGGCGTCGAGGACGAAAGCCGCATCTTCTGCTGCGCCAACTGCGCGCGGCGGGCGGGGCACGAGCAACTGGTCGATCGCGTGTGACCCGAACGTCACCGCTCGATCTGGTCGCGGAGCGTCGCGAGAGACGAGCCAGGAGCCGGGAGACGTGCATCTGGGAGATCCCGACCTCCTCGGCGATGCGGCTCTGCGTGAGATTCCCGAAGAATCGCATGAGCACGATCCGACGCTCACGGTCCGGGAGTGCGGCGAGCGCGGGACGCAGTGTCTCGTGGTCCTCGACCGCGTCCAGTCGCGCATCTTCGTCGCCGAGGACCTCCGCGAGGGGGTGATCGTGGACGCGGCTTCCAGAACCCGCGTCCACCGACACCGTCTGATAGGCGTTCGCTGCCAGCAGTCCCTCGGAGACGTCGTCCACACCGATCCGCAGCTCGGCGGCGATCTCGAGAGACGTCGGGGGTCGCCCCAGCCGCTGCGAGAGGAGCGCGACCGAACGGGTGATCTCGAGATGCAACTCCTTGACGCGCCGGGGCACCCGCACGGCCCACCCGGTGTCGCGGAAGTGTCGGCGCACTTCGCCCATCATCGTCGGCACCGCGAACGCCACGAAGTCGGATCCCACGTGCACGTCGTACCGGTTGACCGCGTTGACCAGTCCGACCCGGGCCACCTGAACGAGGTCGTCGTGGAACTCTCCACGACCGTCGAACCTGCGCGCGATGTGATCGGCGAGGGGAAGGCACCGCGTGATCACGGAGTCACGGAGCACGACGTAGCGCGGGTCCCGGGGGTCGAGCGACGCCATGGACTCGAAGACCGGACCCACGTCACGGTATTCGTCGGCGTGCTCGACCGGACGATTCACGCAATCGACCTGCGAGATCGTCGTGGGGAGTGGAACGGTGGTCCCGCACGGTTCGCCGGCCGCGCGTCGTGATCTGGTGCGTCGTCGTCGCTCACGTGTCCTCCGTTCGGCCGGACATCGGATGCGTCCATCGTAGGACGGTTCGGCATCCGGAACAGCGACACCGTTCGCAATCGATCGTCTGGGCTGCTGTCAGACCTACCAGTTCGTGAACAGCAGATGGTTGACGGCCAGGGCCCCGGCGAGCTGGGCGGCGAGCCAGTACCGGTGGCTCGGGGGCGGCAGCAGAGCCGGCGCGGCGAGCAGCCACAACGCGAACGGCAGCCAGATGCGTTCGGTCTCCGCCTTGCTCAGTGCACTCAGGTCCGCGATCAGCACGGCCAGCACCGCGGCAGCGACCAGCACGTTCACCGGCTGCCGGGTCCGGAGCCCCTGCCAGGCGAGCACCCGCGGCAGCGCGGCAGCGACCGCGAGACCGGTCGCGCACAGCAGCGACGCCAGGTTGGCCCAGGCCCAGTACGCGAACGGGCGATCCGCGGCGATGCCCTGCCAGTACCGCTGCTGGACCAGGGCGTACCCCTCGAACCACCAGAAGCCCATGAACGTGAACGCGGCCGCCACGGCCAGCGCCCCGACGATCGCTCCGACGAGTGGGCGGTAACGGTTGGCGACGACGAGGGCCGCCACGGCGGGGATGGCCATCAGCGCGAGGCCGTAGCTGAGGTAGACCCCGAACCCGAAGAGCACTCCGGCCATGACGGATGCCGTGATCGGCCACCGCACCGACCGGGTGGCGGCGAGGGCGAGCAGTGCGACTCCCCACGCGGTCACGCCGGCGAACAGTGCGTCGCCCGAGACGGCGATCCAGATCGCGGCGGGCGCGATCGCGACGAACGGTGCCGCCAACCGGGCCCGCGATTCGTCGCCGAGTGCGCGAATCGTGACCACGACCGCGGCGGTCCCCGACGACCCGACGAGCACGCATGCCGCCGCGGCCCACGCGCCTCCGCCGAGCCCGATCCGGTCGAGGAAGACGAAGGTGAGCAGCGCGCCCGGTGGGTGCCCGGAGACGTGCGTGTTCCAGGAGTCGGGCTGGTTGTCCACGATCCGCCCGGCGAACCCGCGCAGCATCGCCGGGATGTCGGTGACGCCGGGTACCTCGCTCAGATACTCGTCGCGGGCCACCAGTCGGTCGGTGAACCCGCGTTGCCAGCCGTCGACCATCGCCAGCGAGACGCCCAGGCGGTGGCCGAAGCCCACGTCGCGAGCGGAAGCCAGTGCCACGGCAGACGGAGTGCGAGCGAGGGACCCAGGCCACCGCGGCGACTCCGATGAGCAGGGCGAACGGTGTGCCCCAGCCGATGTGTGGCTCCCACCAGCCGAAGATCGGCGCCACCTGGGCGAAGTCATGGATCTTCTGCGCGTTGCTCCGGATCAGGGGCGTCACGGTCCCGAAACCGAGGTGCGGCACGACGAACGCGGCCACGACCAGTGCCGCAGCCGCCGCCGCAGCCGCCAGGTCCGAGCGGGCAAAGCGTGGTCCGCACGTTTCCCGAACACTGGACTTTCGCTGGTCAGCCGACGTCATGGTGACCGCATCGCTGCAGACGCCGGACGAGGGCGCCGAACCTGCTGTCCGGGCAACCTCGCCCGCCACCCGCTTCGCATCGTCGGGGGTGTCGACGTCGGAGAGAACCTGAAGGCAAGCCACCCGCCAACCGTGCTGCCGTAGCGCGCGTAGGGTGCGGTCGCCGGTGTCGGACCGCGACGGGGTGATGTCCGCCAGTATCTCGGCCATGTCGGGCGTCGAGACCCCGAGCGCCCACCAGCCCCCGTCGGCGGCGGGGCCGAACACCGCGTCGACGTCCGGACTCGTCAGTGTGGCGGCGGCAGCTCCCAGCAACTCGGGCGTCACCTGCGGGGTGTCCATGCCGATCTGCAGCACCGGGCTGTGCGCCACCGCGGCCGCGTCGGCGTGCGCGTTCACAAGCCGGTGGGCGAAGCCGTCCCCGCGCTGCGCAACGACGACGAAGTCATCCAGCACGGCCGCGATCTCGGCGCCGTGACGGGCAGCGGACAGCTCCCCGGTGAGTGCGACGACCCGCGTGGTGACCGACGTCCGCCGGGCGGCATCGAGCGTGTCGAGCAGCGATGCCGACGCGAGCTCGGCCGCGTCGTCGAGCGAGATCGTCGGGGCCAATCGCGTCTTCACCTGTCCCGGTACCGGCGCCTTGGAGACGACCAGCAGGGTGCATCGACTGGTCGTCATCCCCGCGCCCTCCCGAGGACCAACACCTTCCAGAAGTCCCGAGCGGCGTGGACGCTGCCGACGACCGAGCCGGACACCTTCGACACGCCGGCCGTCCGGGACCGGTACGCGACATCGTGCTCAGCGACGCTCAGCCCGGCCCGGGCTGCGCGGACGAGCAGCTCGAGCGGGTACCCGGACCGCCGGTCGGTGATGCCCAGCGTCAGCAGAACCTCCCGCCGTGCGGCGCGCGCCGCACCGATGTCGTGCACGTCCAGTCCGTATCGTCGGCGCAATCGGCGAGCCACCAGCGCGTTGCCCAGTCGAGCGTGAATCGGCCAGCGGACGTGGCTGACCGGCCGGCGTCGACCCACCGCGACATCGGCCCCGCCGCGCACCAGGCTGACGAGTGCCGGTAGGTCACCCGGGTCGAGAGACCCGTCGCCGTCGAGGACGCACACGATCGATGTCCGTGCGGCCACGACCCCGGTATGCACGGCCGATCCGTAGCCGGGCCGTCGGTCGTAGACGACGTTCGCGCCGCACTCGCGCGCGACGTGGGCCGTCCCGTCCTCGGATCCGTTGTCCACGACCAGGGCCCGGTATCCGCAGGGGAGTGCCGCCAAGACCCCGGGCAGCGCCCCGGCCTCGTTGCGGCAGGGGATGACCACGGTCACCGTTTCCGCGTCGGCCTGCCGGTCAGACATGGGCGCCTCGCTGGGGATCGCGTCCCGCATCGGCGCGAAGGCGAACTCGGCCAGGCCCGGTCCGGGCGCGACCGCGGCCCGGAACCCGAGCAGCCGGGCGGCCCTCCGCGGGTCTGCCACGATGTGCCGAACATCGCCGGGGCGATACTGCCCGGTCACGACCGGCGCCGGCCCGTCCCGCGCGCGTGCCAACGCGAGCGCCACGTCGCCGATCGTTATCGGTTGGCCCGAGCACACGTTGACAGCCTCGAATCCGCCCAAGGCCGCCTCCACCGCAAGGACGTTCGCCTCCGCGACGTCCCGCACGTGCACGAAGTCCCGCGTCTGCCCGCCGTCCTCGAACACCGTCGGGGCCTGCCCGGCCTCGAGCGACGTGCGGAAAATCGCCGCCACCCCGGAATAGGGTGTGTCGCGCGGCATCAGATCCCCGTAGACGTTGTGGTACCTCAACGCGGTCACCGCCCCTCCCGTCGACAGCGACCACGCCAGCGCGTAGTTCTCCTGCGCGAGCTTGCTCGCCGCGTACAGGCTCCTGGGGCGCAGCGGCGCTTCCTCCGGCACCACTTCCCAGGTCAGTGGCTCACCGCCGACCGGGCAACGGTGATCGAAGACGCCGTCGTCGAGATCGCTCGGATCACGCGGGGCAGGGTCGACCCGCCCGTGGTTCGGCACCGGTACCTGCCGTCTCCGTAGACCACCATCGACGAGGCGAGGACCAGCCTCCGACATCCGCTGCGGTGCATCCCGGCGAGCAGGACCGCGGTGCCGTAGTCGTTGTGGCTCGCGTAGGCCGGTGCGTCGGCGGCATCGACACCGGCGCCGACCACCGCACTCTGATGACACACCACCTCAACCCGGGCAGGACGCGTTCGAGGGCGTCGCCGTCGCGGACGTCGACACGAACGACGCCCTCAGGTACCGGCGCCGCACACCCGTGCGCCGACCCGAGCATCGCGTCCATCGCCACCACCTCGTGCCCGCGTTCGACCAAGGCGGCCTCCACGTGCCTCCCGACGAATCCGGCCGCTCCGGTCAGCAGAACCCTCATGGCAGCTCGATCGGCAGCGTGACTCCCTCGTGCACACGGCAATGCGAGCACACCGCGGTGCTCGGCGCCGCAGCGATCGCCGCGCGGACCAGATCCTTGAACGGACCGACGTTCCGCTCGAACTCGGCGAACGCGTCCACCGCGCGGACCCCTGGCCGACGGCGATCCCCGCATCCATATCGGTGATCAAAGCCACGGTCGCGTAACACATTTCGAGTTCCCGGGCGAGCACGGCCTCGGGATGTCCGGTCATGTTGACCAGACTCCAACCCTGAGCGGCGAACCATCGGCTCTCCGCTCTGGTCGAGAACCGGGGCCCTTCCACCACCACCATGGCGCCGCCGTCCACCGTCCCGGGCTGCAACACGGCGGCGCGCAGGTCCGGGCAGTACGGATCGGCGAACTGCACGTGCACGGCGCCGCCGTCGAAGTACGTCTGCGGTCGACCCGACGTCCGATCCACCAGCTGGTCGGGGACGACGATCGCTCCTCGCCCCAGTTCAGCGCAGAGACTGCCGGCGGCGCACGGAGCGAACACCTTGCGAACGCCCAGGCTGCGCAGCGCCCACATGTTCGCGCGATACGGGACAGTGTGAGGTGCGTGCTCGTGTCGGGCGCCGTGCCGTGGCAGGAACGCCGTCAGCCGGCCAGCGACCTCCCCGATGGCGATCGGCGCGCTCGGCCGACCGTACGGCGTCTCGACGTCCACGACCTCGGCTCCGGTACCGAAGAACGTGTAGAAACCGCTCCCACCGATCACGGCGATGTCCGGTCCGGCGCCACGCCGGGGCGCACACTGCGTTGCCATCTCAGTCATCCTCCTCACAGGTCGCGTCGGCGTCGGGTCAGGCGCAGGGGAAGAGCTCGGCGGCAGTGGCCGCCCGCGCCCGCTGCTCGGCGAACGATCGGGCGATCTCGTCGAGCGCCGGGGTGAGGGGCTCGATCTGCCGGGTGACCAGTGCGCCTTCGTCGATCGCGGCAACCGGATGCCAGTAGATCCCGTCGGCGGTGACCGTGATCTCGGGAACGAGCGACGCCCGGGTGAGCATCTGCCCCTTCACCGCCACCCCTTCCTTCGCGATCGGCCGCACGACCTGATCCTCGGGCGCTATCCCGAGGTCGTCGAGGAAGTCGTGGAAGGCGGCCAACGCGCCCGGTGGGGGCGTGGCGACGGTGGCAGCGACCCGCACCCGGAAGCCCAGCGCGAGGGCTGTGCGTATCCCGGCGACTGCCCTCGTCCAGCTGCCGGACCCGCGGTGCGAATCGTGCAGCTCCGGCGTCGCCGAATCCAGGCTGATCTGCAGCGCCACCCCGGTGCGCGGAGGGACTCGAGTGCGCGCAGCCCCCGGCCCTTGAACACCATTCCGTTGGTGAGCACCGTGGTGGGCACCAGCTCCGCACAACTGGCGACGATGGTGCCGATGTCGGCCAGAAGGAACGGCTCACCGCCGGTGAGGAAGATTTCGCGCACGCCCCAGTCGGTCGCCTCGCGAGCCAGCCGCGCTATCCGATCCGCGCCGAGTTCGCGGCGCGGCGTCTGCGGCGACGACGCGACGCAGCAGTAATCGCACGAGAGATTGCAGTGGAAGTTGGTGTACATCCACAGCCGGGCACCTGGCATCCGGTCCGGCCCGAGCACCTGGAGTGGATCGGGGGTCGGCCCCGCCGAATCGTGATGGTGCCGACCCCGGAGTCGTCCACGTCCGCGCCCACGACGGTGTTTCCGGTTCGCGCACACCATTGTTCGGCGACTTCCCGGTCTGCGCTCGAGGTGATCGACACCTGACCGGTCGCGCCGTCGGCCAGTGTCACCGCCAGCCGCATCAGATCGAAGATCACCATCGCGCATCGATGCCCTGTTCCTCGACGGCAGCGAAGAGCGGTTTGTACCCGTCCAGGTGCGGCCGCACCCAGCGTTCGAGTCCCTCGAGTTCGAGAATCCTGCGGTGCGCGGGATTGCCCAGTCCATCGCCAGCAGCGTGTCCAGCCACGGGGTGTACCGCTCCGGTGACAGCGTCTCGAGCGCAGTGAACATGCAGTGGCAGTATCCGTCGGTCTGCCACACCACCTCCAACGCGTCGGGCATCAGTTCCTCGCGCCCCATCGCGTTCCAGGTGGTGATGCCGATCGCGGCAACGTCCGCATCGCCGGCGAGAACGGCCTCGACGGCGTCCAATTCGCTGCGGCCGGTATCGCCGTGCTTGCCGATGTCCGTGTCGAACCGGATGATCTGCATATCCGTGGCGGGTACACCCGCCTCGGCGAGGTAGTGCAACGGCAGGATCGCGGCGTGCGCGGAATCGGCGGAGCCCAGCGCGAGCCTCTTACCGGCGATGGCTTCCGCGCCCTCGAGGCCGCTGCCGGAACGGGCGACGAAGACCGTGGTGAAGCCGACGTCGGTGTCGCGCTGAGCCAGCGCGGTGCAGTGGCCGTCGGTCTGCATGACCGTGCGCACGTAGGCCAGGTTCGTGTTCCAGGCGACGTCCACGTGTCCGGCCAGCAGAGAATCCACCAGCCGGCCGTAGTTCGAGTACAGCACGAAGTCCATCTCGGTCCCGGGGACGTCGGACTCGGTGAAGTAGGAGCGGATCCCCTCCCAGATCGGAACCACGTTGGGGGTGTAGGCCACGGCGCCGACGATCAGCGGATTACTCATCAGGACCCCTTCCTAGAACAGCGGCAGCCCGGTGACGGCCCTGCCGTAGAAGTCATAGAGGGCGTCGGCGGTCGGTGCCATCACCGAGCCCGCCCTGGCATCGCGAAACGCTCGCTCGATCGGCAGGTGCTTGGAGAAGGCCGCCCCGCCGCAGACCCGCATTGCGGACTCGGTGATGGTGAGGGCGGCATCGTTGGCGGAGGCCTTGATGCCCAGGATATGGGTCAGGGTGGCGTCGTCGGGCGCGCCGACGCTGGTCGCCGCCATTGCCAGGTAGGCCCGTTGGGCCTCGAGGGCGATACCCATGCGTGCGATCTGCGCTCGAATGGTCGGCAGCGCCGAAAGCGTCTGACCGACGTGCTCGAGCCGAGTGCCGCCGACATGCGAGACGGCGGCGGCATGCGCCGAGCCTGCCAGGCCGAGTGACACGGCGGCATTGCCCAGGTTGAACCACGGCAACACTGTCTCCATCATCAGCCTGAACCCGGCTGCCTGCCCGCCCAGTCGAGTGCCGACGGGCACCGTCGCGTCGATGGACATCGGCGCCGACGCGTTGCCGCGCAACCCGAGTCCGCTGAACGAACCGACCACCGACAATCCCGGCGTTGTGCCTGGAACGGCGTACATGTCGACCTCACCGGCGACACCCGAGGGAGAGCCGGTGGACACCACGTACACATCCGCATAACCCGCAGAGGTGACCCAACTCTTGTCCGCCCGAAGCTCGACCGCGTCGCCTCCGTCGGCCATCACCGCCGTCGACACCGGAGCCCAGAAGTGCGAGCGGGAACCCTTCTCACTGAACGCCAACGTCCCGAGGGATTCCCCAGTGGCCATGGCGGACAGCAGGTTCGGCGTGCCAGGCGGCGGCGCGGCGGCGACGGTGACCGCGGCCGCGGTGTGCATCAGGTAGATCATCGCAGTGGATCCGCAGACGGCGGCCAATTCGCCGACCACCTCGGTGAACTCGACCGGGCCCGCGCCAGTCCGCCCACCTGCTCCGGCAGAGTCAGCCCCGACAGCCCGCCGCTGCGTAGCGCGCCCACCGCCTCGGCTGGAAATACGCCCTCGGTGTCGACCCGCGCGGCGTGTTCGGCGGCGACCTCGACGACCTGCTGTAATGCCTCCGTCGAATACATCATTCTCCTCGAAGTCTCGGATGAACGAGAGGCGTCCATGTCGGTTGCGGGGAGGACTGCACGAGCAGGCGTTGGGTCGCCGCGGCCACTACCGCGGCACAGACGAACACCGCCGCAGTCGTGGCGGTTGCGCCGAGCCAGACGTCGGTCCTGCCGAGCTGGACATAAATCGACACCGCGGCCGCAGCTGCGAGTACAGCGGCAGCCGATGCGAGTACGGGCACTCGCGCCAGCGCGGCCGCGAGCATGAGTGCCGACACGGCGAGCAGGACCAGCGCGCCGAGCAGGTTGTAGTTACCGAGCGAGAACTTCGAGCTTCTCGTATCCGACGATGCCACCGAGTGAAGCGCGCCAAGCCTTTCCGAGAGAGATGACGAACGCGACGAAGCCGGTCACCGCGAGGACCGTTCCCCATCCACACAACAGCCGCCGAGCGACAGGCCCGCCGGCATCGTGCGCGTTCGCTGCCCGGACGGCGTCGACGGCGGCATACTGCGCGCCGGGCGTGAGCAGGAGCACCACGTGAATGCCGATCAGCATCGCGTAAGCCCACGGCCATTCGCCCGGCGCCTCCGCAGTCGAGAGGCCGATCGCGAGAGACTGACCGATACCGATCAGCGCGGCCAGTCGTACCGCAGTCCCGGTCAGCAGCAACACCGCGAGCACCGATTCCACCACCAGGGTCAGCCACCCGAACGCGGTGAAGCTCGGCAGCACCACATGTTCGATCAGCCAACTGAACGGCGGCAGCACCGGATAGTCGACCGCCTCGTGGGTGAGCTGGTACAGCCCGGTGCGCGCGTGCTCACCGAAGTCCGGCGGTACTTTCCACACCACGTTGTACAGCCACAGCAATCCGGCCAGAATGCGCAGACCCGCCAAAGCCACACCGGAGACCCGCGGTGGGGGCGGCTCCGGGGTGAAGACGAGGTCGAGCGCACGGCCACCCCAGTGCATACGACAAGTGTCACAGCAGTCGGACGCGGGCGTCCAAGCTTTGAGCGCGATCGCAACAATCGGGCCAACGGACGTCCTACTGATTGTCCTGAGCGCGAGGGTTTGTCGCCGACGCTCCGAACCCTGCTGCACAGCACGCACGGCAGGGTGTCGTCGCGCGGCCTCGGCCGCATGGGTTTTCCGCTAAGAATGTTGGGAACGATCAGTTTCTGCGTTTCCGTGTAGTGGGGAAACTTCTCTTGTCGCGATGCCGCGCATCGAGAGCCGGTGCCGGTTGGCGGCGCCGGACACGAGCACATTGGGGATTGGGAATGAAACGGCGTTTTCTTGCAGGCCTCATGCTGGTCACTGCGGGAATCCTGACGGTGCCCGCGGTCGGAACCGCCGCCGCGGAGGAGACGAACACGGATATGACTTCCTCTGTCTGCTGATCTACCCCGCGCCCGCGGGCTGTGACGTCGGCGGCAACAACTCCAGCGTCGGCAGCATTGACCTCACGACGCTGGCGGGGTCGGGTCAGCACGAAGCTGGGGTCGGTCAGCACGAACATGAGCTAGCGGCCAGTCGTAAGTTCCTGGCCGGCGACGAGGGACGCGGGTCCAGTGGATCCGCGTCCCCTCGTTCGTTCCTGACCTCGTACGGTTCCCGGCAGGTGGCGTTGACGAGGGCTGTCGATCGCGATCTCGTCGATGCCAGCGGCCGGGGTCGTCGAGGCGGCTGTGCGTCGGTGAAGCTCTCCGAGTGGGGGACAAGCGAGGCCGGTATTTCAATACCGAAAGGTGTGAGGTCGCCACGAATCCGGACACACAGGGCCAGCGAACCAGGCAAGACGGGGAGGGAACGGACAGCGAAGCTGAGGCCAGCGGCTCCTTTGGCGCCGAAGATTTCAAAGTCGAGCGAGTACCCGGCGATCGCAGGCGTGCCAACCATGCCGCCCATGTGCCAACTGCGGTGACCGCTCCGCCAGCTATGTCGCCAACGTGCGCAACTTGCGGGGCGACTGTGAATCGCCAATCTAGTTGTCATTTCACGGGCGTCTGACCTGGGGATCGACAACTACGGTGACGAGAGACCCCTTCGAGGGTGGTCAAGATAGTTGGCAATTGTTCACGCACCTGCAGTGCCTACTGAGCAGATGGCGCTAAGGGAGGGTTCGGTGGCTGTCATGTCCCGTACGGCGGGTGGGGGTTGATGGTGTCGGCTGTCCAGCCGAAGAAGTGAGTGTCGGGGACGGGGAAGGCTTCGAGACGTGGGTCGGCGAGGATGGCGGCGATGCAGGCGGTGCTGCCGCCGACGTACGTTGATTTGAGATCGATATCTGTTGCTACGCACCAGGTGTGATCGTCAGGCCACCACAGGTTGGCGCTGTAGCCGCCGCCCCGGTGGTGCGGGGTCGTGCCGAAACGAGCCTCGGCGGCGTCGATCGGCCCGTGGAGGACGACCATGTTCCGGTAGGCATCGAGGAGTTCGATACCGGGCGGGGGTCTACCTTCGTCTCTGTATCCGTCCCAGATCGCGAACCAGCACGCGTCCGGGGTGGCGGTGTGGTTGCGGAGGATCGTCGCGAGGACGCGGGACTCGGGTTGAGGCAGGGAGCCTTCTTCCGGATCGTAGCCGGGACGATGGGTCCCGGTGATGGTCTGCCAACTCATCGCAGCGTGAGCGATCGTGCCGTGTTGCTCGGCGACCGTGCGCCAGTTGATTCGAGTCCACTCGTCGCCGCCGCCCTGAAGGTAGACGGGGTGGAAGACACGGGCGTACGCGTCGAACACCGGCGGAACGAGGGCGCCGACCTCCGCTGCATCGCGGCGTAGCGCATCAGCGATCCAGCGGCCCTCTGCGGGGCCGGCGGCGAGTGTCAGTTCCTCGGGCGCTCAATGCCAGCGCTGCTCGTTTCCGGCCATGCGCTCACATTAGAGACAAGCGGTGCTGTGGCCAGGGAGAAATCGCGAAACGTGAGGTCGAGAGCGTAGACGGACCGGTGGTGATCGTGTTGATGGAGGTGTCGCGCATCGGGCGAGGGTCAATATGCTGCCGGGGTTCGATCCGGTCTGATGCGGGTGGGACCGGCCCGTAGGTACCGGTCCTGGTCCCACCTGTGAATCTGTCGATCGTGTTCGCGCGGTATGGATCGGGCTCTGGATTCATTCAGTGATTGTTGGTGGCCAGGATGTCGCGGGTGATTTCGAGTTGCCCGAGGTGTTGGGATAACTCGCGCACGATGTGCAGCAGTATCCATGTGGCGCTGGCGGTTTGGGTGGTGCTGCTGCGGGTGGTGCCGGTGGGAGTTCGGTCGCGTACCCCTTCGGTTAGGGCGATCGCCACCTGCTCGGGAAAGTTCTTGCGGATGCGGGCGAGTTCGGTGCACAGCTGCTGTGGATCGCCGTGGGCGCGGAACTCGTTGTTGCGGTCACGGGGGATGCGTAGACCGGCGATCAGTGAGCCGCCCAGTAGTCGGCCATGCCGACGCAGTGGGTGCCGATCGCGTATGGACTGTTGGCACCGGGCAGGTCGGGGTGCGGTTGGCCTGGTCGGTGGTCATGTCGGCGAGGATCGCCTGTATGGCTGCTAAGGACTCGTCCGCGATGGATACGACGGCTTGGTAGGTATCGGCGTCATGGTGGCTTGTCATGGAAGACAGGGTAGGAGACTGGCTGTCGGAATTCGCGTGGAGCCGTGGGTTGGCCAGCGATTCCGTCGACGTAGTGAAGGCGGGCCGGGTACTGCTGCTGGCCGGTCAGTAGCCGGTTGGGTGGCCCCGGTGAGGCCCGGGCCGGTCCCGTTCGTCAGTGTGGTCGATCGCTTTAGGCCCTCGTTCTCGGCGCATGCCCCCGGTTTGGGTGGGGCGTTTTCATCCTTTGACCTGTGTAGACGGCATGTCCCGGTCGGGGTTTAGGGGCCGCCGGAGAGGCCATAGGGGATGTAGCGGTCGCCCCATTTGAGGTAGGCGCTGGTGGTGGCTTGGCCTCGGATGGTGTCGTTCTGGAATTGGTAGACGGGGTGGCGGGGCCAGAGGTTGCTGACGTGCTCGAGGGTGTACTTGTAGTGGCTGGGTGTGTATCGCTGGTCGATCTCTTCGCGGGTGTAGCCGGCGTGGCTGCTGTAGCTGAGTATGTATGTCCTGCCGAGGGATTCGATCCGCTCGGGTGGGGTGAAGATGTTGATGCTGTGGTAGACGAACATCGTGTAGAGGATCCCGGCGGCGAGCACTGCGGCGAGGGCGAGGGCGCCGTATCGGAGGGTGCGGCGCAGCGTTGTGGGCATCATGGCACGGTATATCGTTCGTGACCTGCGCCGGGACATGTTCCGCCTGGGCCGGCATGACGTGATGGGGGTTCGTGTGAGGGGATCGGCGTGGTTGCCGGCGATGCTCGCTGCGGCCGGTGTGGTGTTCGTGCTAGTCGGGTTTGGTGCCTTGTCGTTCCTCGGTGTGGGCAGTTCGGCGACCGCTCTTTGTGTCAGTGTCCAGGACTCGGTCAGCGATGGCGGTCCTGTCTACAAGGCGACGCGCTTGTGGCTGCCGGTGGTTGGCGCGAGCTGTACGTACGCAGAGTCCAGCGATGTTCACGTTCAGCGTTTCGTGTTCGACTGGCCGGCTTCGGTCACTGCTCTCGCGGGCTGGGCGTTGGTGGCGATCTCTGCGGTGTGGGGTCACCGGCGGGCAAGCCACTGATGAACATGTGGGTGTCGGCCGTCGGCGTGTGAGAGACGGGCCGCGTTGGCGGCCTTGTCCGATGCGGGGTGGAGTCCCGGCCCGAAGGGACCGGGCCGGGGCTCCGTTCGTCAGTCTCGCCGATCGCGTTCGCGCGGTACCGATGAGCCCCCACACCCATGCTGCGTTGTTCGCAGCGATCGCGGGTCGCAGTTTCGTTCACGGAAGTTCGTCCACGCGTTGGGCCGGCATGCAATGGTCGGCTCGATGGGCCGGGTTGGTGCCTGTGGCGACAACGCCGCGATGGAATCGTTCTTCGACGCTGCTGCAGAAGAACGTCCTCGACCGTCAGCCCTGGGCCACCCGTGACGACCTCCGGATCGCGATCGTCACCTGGATCGAACAGACCTACCACCGCCGCCGCCAGGCCCGGCTCGGCAAATTGACCCCCGTCGAATACGAGACCATCATGACCACGCCAGCCGCTCAGGCTGCGTGACCGAACCTGTCACCCGATCGTGCAGCAGTCCCGCCGCTATTGGGCGGTGATGGTGAGCTGGACAGTGTTGGCCCCACTATCGGCAAGAACATTCTGTCTACCAGGCCAGACCTGGGGCCGCACGGAAGCGGACATCCGTTCGATGGACATTCCGAGATGTGCCCGGTGCTTGCCCCTTTTGAACACGAAGTTCGCAGGCGCACCGATCCCGACTGTCGGACCGCATAGCATCGGACCGGGTCGGCGACCGAGTCGACCGGGCCAAGGGGGGCGTTGTGCGGTGGTTGCTGTCGATACTCGCGGTGGTAGCGCTGGCGGGAGCGCTTCCTATCCTCACGCCCGCAACCGCATTCGCGTGTTCATGCGCCTACCCGCCTGACGGATCGGAGATCATCGAGCAGGTCTCGCACGCTGCGGCGGCATTCACCGGGACCGCGACGGCGACACGAACCGACCGCGGAACCGCCTACTACGAGTTCAGTGTTCGCGAAGCCTTCTCAGGCGACGTCGGGGCGACGACCGTGGTGTCGTCGAATGCGCAAATCAGCGCGTGTGGGCTTGGGTTCGACATCGGCGACGAGTTCCTGGTCTTCGTTTCCTCGTACGAGACCCGCGGCGCCCCGTGGTCGGTCAGGACGCTGCTCGGCCACGACGACGTCGACCAACGAGCGGACCCGCCAGGCAGCAGTGACCGTGTACGGGGCGCCACACCCGCCTGACCCGCACCACGACAGCGCCGGTATCGACGATGTCGGCACCCCACGGTGGTGGATGCTTGCCGCGACCGGGGGTGTGGCGCGGTCTGGGTCATCGCCCTGGCGGTAAGACGACTCAGGTCGGACAAAAAGTGACCTGCTGCCGCCGAGTGCGGCGGGTGCGAAGTCCGCGACGCCCCTTCCTGATGGGTCCTGGCGATTCGCTTCCAGACCGAATCCCTTGTGGCTTCCGACAATCGGGGCAGGGGCAGGAACGATTCTCGCGGACTCGACTACTGGGGTGCTTCTTCTACGGCACCGGTCACCGCGGTGGAGACTGCGACATAGGGGATGCCGGTGCCGGCAGCTCGACGGCATCCGTCGAGTTCGATGTCGATCTTTGCGCCGCCGGAACCGTCGGCGCGGTGCAATGGGATCTGTGCGGTTCGCGTGGCGGTGAGCGCGCATGGCGGCGCGGGCGGCGCGTCGATGACGTCACGAACCAGGTTGATGCTCTGGTCGATCGTCAGCCGCGACCGCGATTGTTCAATTAAGCCTTCTGTTGACTCGCTGTACCGGCACACCTGCAGCCGGCCGACATCCTCGACCGGGAAGGCCAGCGCGTAGTTCTCAGCGAGCCGAGAACGCCGGTCGGTGTCGTCTCCTCCGCGTATGCCCTCGTCGGTGGTCGTAGTGAAGCCCGACCCGTACATGTTGCCGCAGACTCCCGGATCGTCTGCGGGCCGCTGTCTCGCCTGCTGCTGCCGCTCGACCTCGTGCAGTTTCGCGAGCGGAGAGATCGGGCCGGCCTGATACCCACATGGGACAGCAGGCCAGGCCGGGCGCACCGCTCGGCCCTCCGCGTCCACGAACCACAACCCGGCGGGTGTCATTTCGAAGACCGCGCACCTGGAGCTGGAGTCATCGTTGTCCGGTGCACGCCGAGAGTCGACCTGGAAGGCATCCCACGCCGCCTCGACATCGCCCTCGAGCCGGACGCTGTCGATCGTCAGTGCGCCGGCCGCGTCCTCACCCCGTTCACAGCGTATGACGGCGACCGGCGAGAAGTGTTCGGGTGGGTATCCGACCCCGACAGCAGGTGGGCGGCCGGGATCGATGCTGGTGAGGTTCGCCGCCGAGAGCCTGCTCTCGATGTCCGGGGCGAGGCAGTCAGCTCGCTCGGCGATCGCGGCCGTCGGCGGACGGTAAGAAGTCTGGCTGCACGCGGTGAGGACGGTGCCGGCAACTGTGAGCATCGCCAGCATCGGGGCGAGTTTCGCTGCCCTGCTATGTATTACGGACTGCCAGCTCATGGACCGTTCAGACATGGCCAACCCGTGGCTCGCTCATCACTACGCCACCGTATCCGGCAGGTCGCGCAAATCCCGCGGTACGCGGGATTTCGGATCACCCGAACACTGCCAGTCCGGTAGCAGCACGGCGATCGAAAACGGGCCTTAGCCGCCACCGTAGTGGTGCACATCGGTGAGCCTCACGGTCTCGACGGGTGAACACCCTGAAGCGGCTCCTACTTCGAGCTGAGTGCCATCGCCGCCGTGATCGTCCTCGTCCAACTCCTACCTCCTCGGACCTAGCTAGGCGGTGACGCTGAAACTCGCGGACACCGTGTTCGTCGCCGGCGCGACGAAGAGCAGCCGAGCGGATCTGATGGACGGCTATGAGGTGAAGCATCCGACGGCATTGGTGCCGATGATGCGCTGGTAGCTGGTCCCTGCCATCGCCGATGGAGGCATCGGCTCACACAATATGTAGACCGGTCTATTATAGACTCGTGGCATCCAAAGGAGACCTGACAAAGGCTCGGCTTGCAGAGTCCATGCTCGAGCTCATCCAGACCAGCGGCTATTGCGGCACAGGCTTGAACGCCGTGACCGAACATGCTTCAGCACCAAGGGGGTCGATCTACTTCCACTTTCCTGACGGGAAGGAGGGCCTGGGTGTCGCTGCTGTGGAGCTTGCGGCTCATCGGTTTGAGGCGCTGATTGTTGAGGCTGCCGTGTCGGCGGGCAGCCCGGCGGATGCTGTCCGATCCGCGATTGAGGCGCTGACGGCGATCGTCAGTGAGAGCAACTTCAGGCTTGGGTGTCCGGTCTCGGTGGTCACCCTTGAGATGGGTGCTGGAGCGAGCGACTGCGCCGGACATGCGCGACTGCGTTCGAGTCCTGGATCTGCCCGACGGCGGCTTTCCTCGAGGCCAGCGGCGTCGACGCCGATGAGGCACGGTCTCTAGCGACCGTTGTCGTCTCGACGATCGAAGGCGCGGTCATCGTATCCCGCGCCATGCAGACCACCCAGCCCTTGAAGTCCGCTGCCGACGTCGTGGCGGAGATGATCGACCAGCGCTGCCAGCCCGTTGGGGGCGCGCGATGACACCGCAGGGCTACTCGCGCCACGCGATGGTTTTCGGGGCGTCGGGGCTGGTAGGCCGGCACCTCGTGCTGGCCCTCGCGGCGGCCGGCGCAGGCGTCACGGCAGTGGTTCGGACTGCCGAGTCCGGTGCGCGTGTGGAGCAATGGCTCAGCGAGCACGGCCTGGCGGCTCGGAGCGTCAGTACGACGATCGTCGACTTCGATGCTGCTGAGATCGTCGCCGGCGGCCCATCTGCTTTCGCGGATGTGAACGAGATCCACAACTGTGCAGGGTCATACCGGTTTGGCATGACCGCGCAGGAGGCACGCAGCGCGAACGTTGGCATCGTCGAGAAGCTGATCGACTTCGCCACCGACCTCCCCAGCCTGCGTCGAGTCGTGCACGTGTCGGGCTATCGCGTCGGCGGGCAGGACCCCTCCGCTGTTCCATGGCCGGAGGAACACCGCACGGCGATCTACAAGGAACTTGGGCATACGAAGCGTCAAAGGTGGAATCTGACGCCATCTTCCAGGCCCGCGCTCAAGAGCGCGGAGTGCCCTGGACCATCATCAATCCGTGCAGCGTCATCGGCGACAGCGTCACTGGAGAGTCCGAACAGCACATCGGCCTGGCTACCACCATCGAGCAGATCTGGGACGGCACGGCAGCCGCGCTGCCCGGAAACGAATCGACGTTCCTCCCTGTCGTCACTGTCGACTACCTGGCGGCGTTCATGGCAGCGGCAGCGGTCGATCCAGCCGCAGCGGGCAACGCCTATTGGGTTCTCGACGACGACACCCCGCCTCTGGCAGACCTACTCACCCACGTCGGCCGTCATCTCGGCGCGAAGGTCCCGCGCCTACGGATGCCGACCGGAGTCATCAAGCGGCTCCCGCAGCGGATCACCAAGGCGGATCCCGAGACGCTTACCTTCCTGTCCACCGACCGCTACCCGACCGAGTCCGCAATCGAGTTAGCCGACCGACACGGGATCCAGATGCCCAACGTGCTGGTCTCTCTCGAACGATGGGCCGATCACCTCGCCGCCCATCGCTTCGGTGCTGCCATGGCTGACGGCCGTCGATTCGTCACCACCGGCCGCCTGAGGACATTCGAGCTTGGCGTACCCGAATCCAGCCGGGTGATACTCCCGGGCTTGCCAGTGAACGCAGACACATGGGCCGACGTTGCGGCGGCCATCGACGCGCGCGTCGTCGACCTACCCGGCCTCGGTCTAAGCGGCGGGACTGGCGTTCAGGACTGGGAACAGTGGCTGCCGTCGGCGGTGCTTGCTGGAGAACCTGCTGACCTCATCGGCCACTCCATCGGTGCGGCTGCGGCAGTAGTCGCTGCCGATCGGTTCCCGGCGCAGGTCAAATCCCTCACGCTGATCGCACCATTCTTCCTCCAGGCCTCCATGGGTGCCACGTCCAAACTGCGGCCGCTCGTGAGCACATACTTGCGGCACACGAACCCAGCGCGGTTGTCACACCAACTGACCGGCGCAAATGCGAGCGCGGCTGCTCTCGAGTCCAGCGTCGGTGACCTCAAACGAAGCAGCGCCAAAAGGGTGGCTGAGCAGCTCGCCCTCGCCGGCTCAAAGCAATGGCGCGACGAACTGAGGGAGGCGCTTGCCCGATTCAGCGGCCGGGTCAGCATCATCACGGGAAGCGACGACCCACTCATCCCGGGCGCGATTGAGCAGTTCGAGTCGCTTCCGAACGTGGAGCTGATCTCGGTGCCGAGTGCCGGGCACCATCCGCAACTGACCCACTGCGATGATCTCGTCGATCTGCTCAAGGGACCGGTCGCGTGACAGGGATACGGGACAGTAGAGCGCGTGTTCACCCATGACGGAGCGTGGTGGGCTGCATGCGAATTGGATAGGCCTACCGGTCGGTAATCACACTTAAGGATGGCTCCAGATCACACAAATCTGCAGTGCCCCAGGTCGATGGGATCCTTTTCCTGATAGTCGTCAGCACACCCGGCGCCGGTGTCTGGACTGTCTCCTGACCGACTCGGCAGCCGCACCCGGACCGTGGCTGGAGCTGCTCGAGGCGTTGAGCGGGGGCCTGACCGGCACTGCCGCACCGCCGAAGCAGGCACCCACCGATCCATTTCAGACGGCCTCGACCATTGCCTGTCGGGACCGAGAACTGAGCCCATTCGGGGCCTGGTGAGCGGGAGACCCGCGCGCCCCTGCGGACTGTGGGGCCCTTGCCTACGGAACCTGGACGGTTACGAAGCCCGGTGTGGTCGTACCGGGTTCGGGCACGACGGCGACGACGACCTGCCCGGTTCCGGTCGGCAGGACCGCCGCCGGGTTGCCGTACTCGGCGACCGACATCGGGGCGGAGCCGGAGGCTCCGGTCGACAGGTTCAGCCAGTGCGCGTCGCCAAGGGCTTGGCACCCCCATTGGCCTTCCTTCGGGCCGGTGATCGTCAGGGTCCCGGGCTGTTCGCCGACCACGGCCGCGCAGCGGACCGGGAAAGCGTCGAAGCTGGGGGCGATCGGCGCAGGCCGCATAATCAGTGGGTGACCAGGGAATTCGGATGGATCGGCAGTTCCGACACCCGTGCGGCGTCGTGGTTGGCGCCGTATCCGTATCCGTACGACACGCCTGTGGGTGGATGGTTGGCGGACCGGTATACGCATGTTCTGCAGATCCTGCATCCGGCCTACCGGTGGCACGATTCTGACACCGATCCGTCACCGGTGTCGTGGGCGCAGATTGCTGCCGCAAGTGGCACACAGTTGAAGCCGGGAGTGGGCTTCTCCGAGGTGGGACGTCTACAGGGGCCCGATGAGACGGTCGACGGTGTCTTCGACACGCGGCCGGAGGCCAGCTCGATTCCTGCCGAGTGGATCGACACCGTTTATGGGCATCTGGACGACGCACATATCGGGTCTGTTGTGGGGCGGGTGGGGACATTCGTGGACGTGGAGATCAGGGGAGCCGCGCGGATCCGCGACACGGCGGGCTGGGAATACGTGGTGCTCTCCACGACCCGAGAGATTGACGAGCACACGTTCTTCTCTCGAACACCCAACTTCTGGTGGCCCGAGGATCGTTCGTGGTGTGCCGCCACGGGCGTCGACGAGGAAGACACCCTCGTAGTGTCCACCGATCTCGCGCGACTCGCCGCGATCCACGCGGACCCGCGGCTGGAGACACAGCTGCACTCTCGCTGATTGGTCTACCGACGGGCCAACCATCTTGACCGATGGCCAACACTGTTGGCGAAGTGGCCAACTATCCTGACGATTGGCCAACAACGTTGGCGATTCACAGGCGACTCACGCGGGCAACGCAGGGGAGGCGAGCGAAAAGCTCACGCGCACATGGATATTCGGCATTATCCATGACGGTGGTTCGGACGTCCGCCGGAGCGGGCGGGGCAGCGTGGTCGGTCTCGGGGTCACCGTACACCGGGACGCTGCGACCGCGCGCGTGCAGAACGCGCGAGTTGTCGTGCGTTCGCGGATGATCGCGCAGATCGTCGCAGACTGCGTAAGTCGCGAGACTCGACGCGGCGCCGGCGAATCCGATGGTCCGTGGAATCTCGGCTGTCGTTCGGTAGCGCATCCACTGAACGACAGAGGGCCGACGAGCCGTCCAGGTTCGGATGGGCCGCTGCGCGCGGATTGGTGTCCCGCGCGCAGGACGTCAGGATGCGCGCGGGCGGCCGTCGAATGGTCACGGCGGGGCGAGGTGGGCGCCCGGCCGCCGGGGTGGCCCACTCGGCTCCCGGGGGCGGCCCGAAACGCATTACTTGACATAATGTGGATTATCGGCGAAACGGTGAGCTGCGGAAACGCTGAGGGTACGGTCGTCGTCTGTGAATCGTCGTCTGTGAATCGTCGTCCACGTTGGCGACTTGGTCGGATGGTTGGCATCTCTCGCAGTTCCGCTGGTCAGGTTGGACGTCACCGTCGACCTGCCGCGGATCAGCCGGCGCAGGTCGGCCAGACCCGCCGACGAACGCCTAGTCGGCATTCCCGTCGCCGATGTTGGTGAATAGTCGGATCGGTTGGCACTTCCAGGCCTTCACGGACCATGGATCGTCCGACCGTCGCCGCTGTCACCGCACTTCGCCCTTCGCGCGCATCGACTGATGCCGGCTCTCGGGCCTACTCGCGCCGAGTGGCACTCGCCCGGCGGTTCCGACCGTCTCCGCCCCCTGGGTGTCCTTTAGTCACGTGACGAATTCGCGTGGAGTTCGTGGAGCTGATCATGACCTCCCGACGCGCGCCTGTATGAGTTTGCAGATGGGTGAAGCAGAGCTCCGGGTGCCAGCGTCAGGTGGATGTCCTGCATCGGCCCGCCGTCCGGCAGCGGAGAGCTGCGTCTGCATCTCGGCGGTGGGCAGCGGCACGATCATGCCGCCGGTCTGTTGGCCTTGGATTCGGTAGCCACTATTGCCGGATCCGAGATCAAGAAGGTCGTCCTCGAACTCGGCGGATCTGACCCATTCATCGTCATGCCCTCGACGAACCTCGAAAGGGCCACCGACGTGGCCGTCAAGGCCTGCACCCTCAACAACGGACAGTCGTGCATCAATGGCAAGCGGTTCTTCATCCATACCGACATCTACGACGCGTTCCTCGAACGGTTCGTGGCCAAGATGAAGGCGCTCGTCGTGGGCGACCCGATGGACGACACGACGGATGTGGGCCCGTTAGCCACCGAGTCGGGTCGTGACGACGTGGCCGCCTACGTGGATGATGCTCTCGGCAAGGGGGCCAAGGCACTGGTCGGCGGCGAGCGCCCGGGTGGGCCGGGCTGGTTCTACCCTCCGACTGTCCTGGTCGCGGTGACCCGGAGATGAAGATGTACCACGAGGAGGTCTTCGGCCCAGTTGCCCAGGTGTTCCGGGTGTCGTCCCTGGAGGAGGCGTTGCTGATGGCCAACGGTCATCCCTACGGTCTCGGGTCGAACCTGTGAAGTGAGGACGACGACGAGCGGGAGCTGTTCGTGCGGGACGCCCAGTCCGGCATGGCCTTCATCAACGGGAATACCACCAGCTACCCGGAAATCCCGTTCGGCGGTGTGAAACGCAGTGGCTACGGGCGTGAACTGTCCGACCTTGGCATGCGCGAGTTCATAAATGCAAAGACCGTGTGGATCGGTGACGACGCCGGGGCCTGACCCGTCGTTGACGGCGGCGCGATTACAAGCACTGACCGACCACAGCGTGCACCAGAACCTCACCGGCTTCGTGGAGGACTTCGTCAACGAACCCACCACGATGCCGTGGGGCAACCGTGCGCTCCTGTTCCGCGACCCGGACGGCAACCTCGTCAACTTCTTCTTTCCCGTCACTCCAGCGGCGATCGAGAAGTTCGCCCGTTGACAAACCTCAGGCCTTCGATCGTGCCGGGCGCGCAGTGCGTCACGGAGTCTCCCCACGATGAGATCCCCTGACCCGCGCCAGGAACCGTACGAGGCCGGACCGCGGTGGACACGCCTAGGATTGACGCAACCACTCGCCTAGGGAGAACCGGTGGCTGCAGAGGGTTGGGAATTCTGGGTTGACCGCGGAGGCACGTTCACCGACATCGTCGGCCGTCGTCCGGATGGCTCTCTGGTCACTCATAAGTTGCTGTCCGAGAATCCGGCCCGGTACTCCGATGCGGCGGTGGCCGGTATCCGGGCACTTCTCGGCATCTCCACGAACGATGCGGTCACCGCCGAACAGGTCGAGCAGGTTCGGATGGGCACTACGGTGGCCACCAACGCACTGCTCGAACGCACCGGAGCACGCACGGCCCTGGTCATCACGAAGGGATTCGGTGACGCACTCCGCATCGGCTACCAGAATCGGCCACGGATCTTCGATCGGCACATCGTCTTGCCGGAACTGCTGTACGAGCGGGTGATCGAGGTCGACGAGCGGATAGCTGCCGATGGCACCGTTCTGCGCGAACCCGATCTGGGGCGGCTGGTCGGCGACTTGCAGAGAGTGCACGACGACGGCATCGACGCGCTCGCGGTCGTGTGCATGCACAGCTATCTGTACCCGGCGCACGAGATGGCGGTGGGCGAAGTGGCGAGGGAGATCGGGTTCTCGCAGGTCTCCTTGTCGAGTGTGGCGAGCCCGCTGATGAAGCTGATACCGCGCGGGGACACGGCCGTCGTGGACGCATACCTTTCTCCGGTGTTGCGCCGTTACGTCGATCGGGTGGCGCAGCAGCTGCCGGGCGTGCGCCTGATGTTCATGCAGTCCAACGGCGGGCTCGCCGAGGCGGGACACTTCCGGGCAAGGACGCGATTCTGTCGGGCCCGGCGGGCGGCATTGTCGGCATGGTGAAGACGTCGCGGTTGGCGGGCTTCGACAAGGTGATCGGCTTCGACATGGGCGGCACGTCCACCGACGTGTCGCACTTCGCGGGCGAGTTCGAGCGGGTGTTCGACGCTCAGGTGGCCGGGGTCCGGTTGCGGGCGCCGATGCTCGACATCCACACCGTCGCCGCCGGTGGCGGGTCGATCCTCCACTTCGACGGCAGCCGGTACCGGGTGGTCCGGACTCGGCCGGCGCCGACCCTGGACCCGCCTGTTATCGCGGCGGCGGACCGCTGGCCGTCACGGACGCCAATGTGATGCTCGGCCGTATCCAGCCCGAACATTTCCCGCATGTGTTCGGTCCGGACAACGATCAGCCGCTCGACAGCGACGTCGTGCGGCGCCGTTTCGCCGACTTGGCCGCCGAGATCCGCGCGCAGACCGGGGACGACCGGTCGCCGGAGCAGGTGGCCGAGGGCTTCCTGCGCATCGCGGTGGCGAACATGGCCAATGCGGTCAAGCACATCTCGGTGCAGAAGGGACACGACATCACCGGGTACGTGCTGACCACCTTCGGCGGCGCCGGCGGCCAGCACGCCTGCGCGGTGGCCGATTCGCTCGGCATTCCCACGGCGCTGGTCCCGCCGATGGCCGGGGTCCTGTCGGCGCTCGGGATGGGACTGGCCGACACAACCGTCATGCGCGAGCAATCGGTGGTCACCACACTGGAAACGGAGGCCATGTCGCGGCTGAGCGAGGCGGCGAAGAGCCTGGAATCGCGTGCCGGCGCAGAACTGCTCGACGAGGGCGTCCGCCGGAGCGGATCCGAATGACCCGGCATGCGCATCTGCGGTACGACGGCACGGACACGACGGTGCCGGTCACTCTGACCGATCTCGAGGCCATGGTCGCGGAGTTCGAGAAGATTCACCTGAGGACGTACTCGTTCCTGTTGGACCGTCCACTGATCGTCGATGCGGTCGCGGTCGAGGCGACCGGCCTGACCAGTCAGCCGGACCTGTCCGGCGTCGGTGCGCCGGCGGACAACGCACAGGCGCAGCCACTCGACGCGGTGCGGATGTACGACCGCGGATCCTGGCGCGACGCACCGCTGTACGAGCGGGGGCGGATGCGGCCTGGGGACGCGGCGAATGGTCCGGCGATCCTGGCCGAGGCCAACTCGACAACCGTGGTGGACCGCGGCTGGCGGGGCACTCTCACGGAATCCGGGCACCTCCTGCTCCAGCGGGTCGTCGACCCGGCGAAGCGACGGTCGGCACCCGCGCCGACCCGGTCATGCTGGAGATCTTCAACAACCTGTTCATGTCGATCGCCGAACAGATGGGTGCCGCGCTGGAGTCGACCGCGCAGTCGGTCAACATCAAGGAACGGCTCGACTTCTCGTGCGCATTGTTCGATCCGGACGGCAACCTCATCGCGAACGCCCCGCACATTCCCGTCCACCTCGGTTCGATGGGCAGCAGCGTCAAGGAGGTCGTCCGTCGCCGCGGCGGACAGATACGGCGCGGCGACGCTCTACGCCGTCAACGACCCCTACCACGGTGGCACGCATCTACCCGACATCACCGTCATCACACCCGTTTTCGACGACGCGGGCGCGCAGATCCTCTCTACGTCGCCTCTCGCGGCCACCACGCGGAGATCGGTGGACTGACCCCGGGTTCGATGCCCGCCACGAGTCGCACAATCGATGAGGAAGGCGTGCTGTTCGACAACCGGCTGCTTGCCCGCGATGGCCGCCTCCGCGAGGCCGAAACGCTGCACTTGCTGACGAACGCGCCGTACCCGTCGAGGAACCCGGACACGAATCTCGCTGATCTGCGTGCACAAATAGCTGCGAACGCCAAGGGGGTCGAGGAGGTCGCGAAGATGATCGACCACTTCGGTCTCGACGTGGTCCACGCCTACATGCGGCACGTGCAGGACAACGCCGAGGAGTCGGTCCGCCTGGTGATCGATGCCCTCGACGAGGGATCGTATCGGTACGAAACGGACTCCGGCGCGGTGATCGCCGTGCGTGTGACCGTGGATCGGCAGCAACGCTCGGCGACAATCGACTTCACCGGAACCTCGCCGCAACTCGAGTCGAACTTCAATGCGCCGTCGTCCGTTGTGAGAGCCGCCGTGTTGTATGTGTTCCGGACCCTCGTCGCAGACGACATCCCGCTCAACGACGGCTGCCTGCGGCCACTGCGGATCATCATCCCTGAGGGTTCGATGCTCTCTCCGAGTCATCCGCGGCGGTCGTTGCCGGCAACGTGGAGACCTCGCAAGCGGTGACCGGTGCGCTCTACGGTGCCCTCGGCGCGCAGGCCGAAGGCTCCGGGACGATGAACAACGTCACGTTCGGCAACGAAAGGCACCAGTACGACGAAACCCTCGGCTCGGGGTCCGGCGCGGGCGACGGGTTCGACGGGGCGTCCGTGGTTCAGACACGACATGACGAACTCCCGGTCGACCGATCCGGAAGTGCTCGAATGGCGCCTGCCCGTTGTGCTGGAGGACTTCTCGATCCGACGCGGCAGCGGCGGGGGCGGACGCTGGCACGGCGGCGACGGGGCCGTCCGCCGACGACGGTTCCAGGAGCCGATGACGGTGAGCACCCTGTCCGGGCACCGGCGGGTATCCGCCGTACGGAATGGCCGGCGGCTCCCCCGGCGGGCTGGGCAGCAACCGTGTCGAGCGCGCCGACGGCACCGCCCTGCACATGAAGGCCTGCGACTCGGTCGACGCGGAGCCCGGTGACGTACTGGTCGTGGAGACGCCGGGCGGCGGCGGTACGGCTCCCCGTCGTCGCGCTGAGCCTCGGGTGGCACTCACCCGCCGGATCGGACCCTCGACTCCCCATCCCTCGATCTTCGTCACGTGACGAGTGGATCCATGCGAGTTACGTGACGTTGTAGAACGATTCGATGTTCTCGTGCAGCTTCTTGTACATCGGCGGGGCCTCGAGGCGTCGGTGACGACTTCGATGTACGCGGCGCCGTCGGCCTGCTCGGCCGCCCTCAGCGCCTTGTCGAGCTCGCCGCAGGTGCCGGCACGGGCGGTGAACCAACCCTCGCAGCCCATCGCATGAGGAACCTCCACGTAGTTCCAGGCGGCGATGCTCGTTGTAGGCGATCGCCTCGTCCTTGCACAGCATTCGCTCGCTGAGGTATCCGGAGTTGTTGAGCACGAACACAATCGGGCGCAGTCCACGCCAGCCGAACTGGCCGATCTCCTGAGCGGTCATCTGGTGAGAACCTTCGCCGGTGACCAGGACGATTCGCCGCCCCGGGGCGCCGACCGCCGCGCCGAAAGCCGCCGGAGTCGCCCAACCGATCGACGCCCGCAGGGTCTGGTTGTGAAACTCCGCACCCGCGGGCATCTGTGCGAACGTCAAACCCAGCGAGGAGGTTCCGGTGTCGGTCATGATCACGTCGTCGGGCGGAAGAAGCCGGCCAGGCGCGGATAGAGAGCGTCGGCGGTGATCGCGTCGTCGCCATCGCCGGTGACCGGCCCTAGCGTCCCGGGGTGCGATATCCGGTCGTCGAAAACTCTTGCCGGTGCGCCGCGACAGGTGCGCGAGGATGTCGACCATCTCCACGTTCCGGTACACCGCCGAACCCGACGGTGGTGCGGTGATGGTCGATGGTGATCGTCTTTCCCGGGTCCAGTCGAACGGTGCGCCCCGCGGTGTTTCCATCGGTCAACATCGCGCCGATCATCACCACGGCGTCACACGATTCGACGAACGCGCGCACCGGTTCGCCCGATCAGCCGGCCGACGTACACGCCGATGTAGTTCGGCGGTTCTCCCCCAGCACCGACTTGTCGCCGAACATCGTCGCGAAGGGCAGGCCCGCGGCGTCGACGAACGCCGCGACCGCATCCTGCAGACCCAGCCGCCTGACCAGGACCCGGGCAGCACACATGCCTGGCCGGCGTTGTCCAGTGCCGCGTTCACCGCGTCGGTGGCCGCAGCCAGCGCCTCGGGATCGCTGGTCGGCGCAGCTGGGCGCGGGCCCGTTCGCCAGGACGGGCATTGCAGCGACATCGCCTGGTATCGCCATGTAGACCGGCCGACGGTGGTACAGCGCCGCGTCGATCAGCCGTTCGGTTTCGGACGCCACGTTCTGCGGGGTGATGATCGCGCTCGCGCACACGATGGGCTCCGCCATCTTGTGGAACAGGTCGAATTCCCCGTTGCCCAGTGTGTGGTGCACCAGCGCCCGAGCCTCCTGCGTCGCCAGGTTGGGTGCGCCGACCAGATGGAACACCGCAAGATGTTCGGCGTACGAGCCCGCGATGCCACTCATTGCGGCCAGTTCGCCCACACCGAAGGTGGTACACACCGCGCCGATACGGCGCATCCGCGCGTACCCGTCAGCGGCGTAGGCGGCGTTGAGCTCGTTGCTGCATCCGACCCGAATTGATCGTCGGATGCTCGACGATCGCGTCGTTGACGGGGAAACGCGTAATCCCCTGCCACACCGAAGATGTCGCCGACCCCGATTTCCTGAGTTGCCCCGAAGACGTATTGGATGACGGTCCCGGCCATGGATCGATTGTCGATGATGGTTGTCGTTCTTGACAATGGTGATCGTTGGGTGTGTGGTGTGTAAAACGCAGGTCAAACGCGGAGCGGGCTGATGACGACGATGGGCACAGGACTGACGGTGGTCGGATTCTCGAATCGGATCCATGTGTCGACGTATCTCGGGATCGCTTGCCTGACCATCGGGCTGATGCTCATCCTGCTCGGTGCGCTCGACGTCGGTCTGGGCGGGCGTCGCCACTGGTTCTGAGAATCTCTGCGGCGGGCGTCAGGGAGTCAGGCCGATCTCGTAGGCGTAAATGACGGCGTGGACTCGGTTTCGTAGGTCCAACTTCGCCAGGATGCTGCCGACGTGGGTCTTCACGGTGACCTCGGATACCACCAGCTTCTCGGCGATCTCCGTGTTCGACAGGCCCCGCGCCACCTCCAGCAGTACCTCGTTCTCCCGGCGGTGAGCCGTCCGAGGGCGCCGGGAAGCGGGGCGGTGGCCGCCTCCCGGACATCCCGGGAGTCGCGTCGCACTGGACGTCGAGGAGCAGACGAGCGACCCGTGGCGATACGACCGCGTCGCCGCCGGCCACCGAACGGATGGCTCGGGCCAGCTCGTCGACCGGGACGTCCTTGAGCACGAATCCGCTGGCACCGGCGCGCAGTGCGGAGAAGGCGTACTCGTCGAGGTCGAAGGTGGTCAGGATGAGTACCCGGGCCGCGGAGTCGCGGGCCACGATCTGCCGGGTGGCGTCGATGCCGTCGAGCCCGGGCACGCGGACGTCCATCAGGATGACGTCCGGTCGAGTTCGGTGGTCATCCGGACGGCTTCGGAACCGTCCTGCGCCTCTCCGACGATGTCGATGCGTCGTCGGTCTCCTGAGAATCATCCGGAATCCCGTGCGGACGAGCGCCTGGTCGTCGACCAGGAGGACGCGGATACTCATCGGGCGCCTCCGCGCTCGGTGGACGACAATCCGGCTCGCGACCTGCGTGATGTGTCCGTGGGCAACGGCAGGTGAGCGTGGACGCGCCATCCACCGGCGGCGTCGGCCGGACGCTCACCGTCCCGTCGTAGACGGCCGCTCGCTCCCTCATTCCGGTCACGCCGTGCCCGCCTGTCGTGGAGGGGTCTGTGCACGGGTCGGCTGGCGGGGCCCCGTCGTCGTACACGTCCACCGACACGGAGTCGATTCGGCAGTCGACGACGACGCGGACGCGGGCGGCGCCGACGGCGTGTTTGAGCGTGTTGGTGAGCGCTTCCTGGCGCGATGCGATACACCGTGAGCTCGGCTCCCGGTGCGATGGCGCCGGGCGTTGCCGGTGACGATCGCGTCGGCGGAACGCCCGGTCGCCCGCACCTGATCCAGCAGCGCGTCGATCTGGGCGATGCCGGGCTGCGGCTGACGGGTCTGTGGCGCAGTTCTCGGTGCGCAGGACGCCGAGGAGACGGCGCACGTCGTCGAGCGCCTGGCGCCCGGTCCTCGACACCTGCCGCATCGCCGCGGCGGCCCGTTCCGGCTCGCGTGCCTGTTTGAGGGCGGCGCCCTCGGAGAGGGTCACCATGACCAGGAGACTGTGGGCGACGACGTCGTGCATCTCCCGGGCGATGCGCGTACGTTCCTCCGCGGCGGCGATGAGCGTCTGCTGGTCGCGTTCACGTTCGAGCTGTTCGGCACGCTGGTTGAGTGCGTTCACGACGTTTCGACGATTACGCACGTTCACGCCCAGCAGGAGGCCGGCCAGGACCGGACCGGACAGCAGGACGAACATCTCGGACCAGTGCAGTGCCAGTGGCCAACGGACGGCGGCCAGCAACGCGCCCGCCTCGACGACGCCCGCCGCCAGCAGCGCGACCCGGAGTGGATACCGGCTCGCGACGGTGTACAGGTAGACCAGCAGGGTCACATCGGCCGCGAGCTCCACACCGACGAACCACTGGGCCAACGCCGCCGCGGACGCGAATACGAAGGCCGACAGCGGGAATCGTCGGCGCCAGGATCAGCGGAACCACCAGAAACGCACTGAAGAGCAGGTACGTGCCGAACTGTGCCGAGTTGTGTCGGGCGTGATACGCCAGCTGGGGCGCCGCGCACGCCGCCATCGTCAGGGCCACCACGACATCGGCCGTGGCGGGGTGGCGGGCGATGAATGTCCGCACTTGCCCGTAGGCGACTTCGAACCGGCCCGGCGCCGATGCTCGCGCGGCGTCCGACACCCATGCCCGCCACCACGCACCCGCGTGCCCACCCCACGTCGCTCGACGGGGTCGGCCCCGCGTTCCCGGTGCAGTCATCGGGGCTCCCGTCGACGGTGGATGGGTGACGTCCGGCGGGCGGACAGCAACACGGTACGGCCCGCTCGGACTCTCGACAGCACCGCGCCGTCGAAGAAGGCCGCAAGGGCCGGCGCCGGGTCCGCCGCAGTGCCGGCGTTCGCCACCGCGACGACGATGAGCGCGAGCGCCGCCACCGTCGTGAGAACCCGACCCACCCCAGCACTCGCCGGGTGCGCCGATCGGATGCGTCGACGCGCACGAATCGCGTCCACGACAGCGCACTCAGGCCGAGGAGGACGGCGGCCGCGCACGCGGCGATCACGGCCATCACGGCGTGGTAGTCGCCGAAGTCGCCGATCATCGCCTCGAGGGCGGGCGTCCGCTGCCCGTCGGCGAGGCGTTGTCCGATCTGGTCGACGGTGTCGGCGAGAGCTCCCCGCGTTCGCCGACCGGAAGCAGCGACAGCAGCGACGAGAACGGCACCATCGCGCCCTGGATGTTGGCCATGACCGCGGCCGCCGAGACCACCGCGAGCATCGCGGTGAACACGCCCGCGGTCACGAGGACCGCTCGGCGGCCCGCGCCGAGGTCGCCGGACGTCACGTATCTCCTTCCGAGCAGAATCCCGAACGCGGCGACCGTGGCCAGCGCGAGCGTCGCGACGACGGCCTTGACCACGTGGAAGTGCGCCCAGTAGTCGACGACGGCCTGTAGCCCCGGGGACATGTCCGAACCGCCGGAAGCCCAGTAGTCGACGAACGCAACTCGGGCGGCGGCGACGAGGTCGCCCTGGCTGCCGAAGGAGCGACCTGACCAGGCCGAGGCCAGGACGGGTGGGGCCGCGACGAACGCGGTGACGAGGATGACGGAGACGGCGGCGAGTGCCGCGAGCACCCGACCGGAGACGGCGGCGGGTTGCGACGGTAAGGCGCTGTTGTGCAAGGGGTTTCCTTCGGTAAGGCACTGATCGGGGACGGTGAACGGGTCGGCGGGTAGTCAGCGTATGAACCGGCGCGCCGGAATTCGTCGGGCCGCGGGAGGAACTTTCGCCGCCCCGGCCCTCCGCCTCCGGTAGGAGATCTCCACCTTGCGGATGACGCCGTCTGCGCCACTCGATGCGTGGAACAATGGCGCTGTGACTCGCACGAGTGATCGGCTGAAGGGTCTCGTCGAGGCGTTGCTGGATGTCACGTCGGGTCTCGAGTTGCCTGATACGCTGCGCCGCGTCGCCGCCGCGGGGATGCGGCTGACCGGGGCGGGGTACGGCGCGGTCACTGTTCGGGACGAAAGTGGCACCGGACTGTCGCGGTGCGTGTACGAGGGAGCCGACGAACCGAGTCGACGTCCGTCGCCGGACGGGTACCGGTGGGGCACCCGCCGCTGCGCACCGCCCTCGAAGTGCCGATCCTGGTGCGCGGACGGATGTTCGGGAATCTGTACCTGACCGACAAGCGGCACGGCGCGTCGTTCGGCGCCGACGACGAGACCGTCGTGCGCGCGCTGGCGTCCGCCGCCGGCGTCGCGATCGACAACGCCCGCCTCTACGACCAATCGCGGGTGCGTCGGCGGCGGCTCGAAGGCGTTGCAGGACGTCAGTACCGAGTTGCTGGCGGGTGGCGATCCGGACCGAGCGCTGCAGCTGGTGGCCGACCGCGCACTCGAGCTCACCGACTCCGATCAGTCGTTCCTGGCGATGCCGGCCGATCCGGATGAACCGGACGACGATGTGGACGAACTGGTGATCGCGGTGGCGTCGGGGCCGGAGTCGGCGCGCGCGATCGGCCGCCACCTTCCCGTGATGCGTTCGAGTACCCGGTCGGGCGTTCCGGATGCGTACGCCGAGCAGTTCCGACCGTCTCGAGTACGCCCCGTTCGACCGCGCGCTCGATGCGTTCGGTCCGGCTCTGATCGTTCCGCTCCGGGCGGCGGGCGGTGTCACCGGCGTCCTCGTGACGATGCGGCGGCGCGGGCGTCCGGCGTTCGACGCGGACCAGTTGGCGCTGATGACGTCGTTCGCGGACCAGGCGGCGTTGGCGTTGCGGTTGGCCGCCGCGCAGCGGGAGAAGATCGAGCTGGACCTGCTGGCAGACCGGGACCGGATCGCACGCGACCTGCACGACCGCGTGATCCAGCGGCTGTTCGCGGCCGGTTTGTCGCTGCACGGCACATTGTCGCGTCTCGAGTCGCCGGCTCTGCGCGACCGGATCGATTCGACGATCGACGAGTTGCAGACCGTCATCGGCGACATCCGCACGGCGATTTTCGATCTGCACGACGGTTCGGGTGAACCTGCGCCCCTCGGGCAGCGGGTGCGGCGCGCCGTCGCGGACCTGACCGCGAACTGTTCGATGGGCACGGACGTTCGATCGCGGGGTCCGCTGGCGGAGCCTGTCGCCGGTCGTCGCCGACCATGTCGAGGCGGTGGTGCGGGAGGCGGTGGCCAATGCGGTTCGGCACTCGGGCGCCGATTCCGTGCGCATCGTCGTCGATGTCGGTGACCGGGTGACGGTCGAGGTCGTCGACGACGGATCCGGTATCGGGGAGCCCGTCGAGCGCAGCGGTCTGGCCGATCTCGTCGGCGCGAGCGGAGGAGGTCGGGGGACGTTCGAGCGCGGTTCGAGCGCCGCCGGCGGGACGCGGATCGTGTGGTCGGCACCCGTGGCGGATTGAGCGGAGGGACAGGGCATGGTGGCGGTCGGTGCGGCGGTCGATTCCGATTGCGAGCTGTGCGCGCTGACGGCGGCAGCGGGCGAGGCCGGCGAATGGCTGCTGATGTTCACCGGTTTCGATCCGGCGACCGAGGGCCGGCGTGAGGCACTGCTGACCCTCGCGAACGGCTACATGGGCACGCGCGGAGCGCTGTCGGAGTGCCGTGCGGACGGCGTCCACTACCCGGGTGTGTACGCGGCGGGCTGCTACAACCGGCTGACCTCGATCGTCGACGAGATGCGGCACGAGGACGAAGCCTGGTCAACCTTCCGGACTGGACCGGAGTGACGTTCCGTGCCGGCGGCGGCGAGCGGTTCTCCCGCAGGCGGATTCGAGTACGAGCATCATCATGTGGGCCTCGATCTGCGCGGTGGGGTGTTGCTGCGGGAGTCGGTCGTCGTCGATGCGGAGGGACGACGCACCCGGTCGCGTCAGCGCCGTATCGTGTCCATGGCGGACCCGCATCTGGCGGCGGTGGACACCGTTGTGCGACCGGAGAACTGGTCGGGCACGCTGGCGCTGCGGTCGACCCTCGACGCGGACGTGCGGAACGCGAACGTCCCGGATCTGCTCCGATTTCGCCGACCGGCATCTGACCGAGGTGAGTGCCGGGGGCCTCGGGGACGACATGATCTCGGCTGCGGGCACAGACCAGTCAGTCGCGGGCGCAGGTCGGCGCAGGCGGCCCGGACCCGCGTGCGGGTGGACGGTTTGGGGGTGGCGGCCGCACATTCGCGCAGATCGAGACCGACGCGGCGAGCGACCGACGTCGCGGTGGAGGTGCGGCGTGGTCAGCGGGTGGAGATGGAGAAGATCGTCGCGGCGAACACCTCGCGCGACCGTGCGATCTCGGAGGCGCTGTCGGCAGCGCAGGAGTCGGCGCACACGTCGCGGGGGTACGAGGACATGCTGGCGGCGCACGTCGAGGCGTGGGACGTGTTGTGGCGACGGTTCGCGGTGCTCGTTGGACACCGGCGTGCGGTCGCGTCAGGCGGCGAACGTCCACATCTTCCACGTGCTGCAGACGCTGTCGCCGCACACCGCCGATCTGGACGTGGGTGTGCCGGCGCGGGGCCTGCACGGGGAGGCGTACCGGGGCCATGTCTTCTGGGACGACCTGTTCGTGTTCCCGCTGCTGAACATGCGGCTGCCGGAGCTCACCCGCGCGCTGCTGCTGTACCGGTACCGACGGCTGCCGCACGCGCGGCGGTCGGCGGCCGCGCAGGGGCTGCGTGGGGCGTTGATTCCGTGGCAGAGCGGGAGCGACGGGCGGGAGGAGACGCCGCGGGTGTTCTTCAATCCGCGGTCGGGTCGGTGGATGCCGGATCATTCGCGTCGGCAGTATCACGTGAACCTGGCGGTCGCGTACAACGTGTGGCACTACTGGGAGGCGACGGCCGATCTGGGTTTCCTCGCGGCATTCGGTGCGGAGTTGCTGGTGGAGAACGCGCGGTTCTGGGCGAGCCTGGCGGTGTACGACCCGGCGACGGACCGGTTCGACATCCGCGGGGTGACGGGCCGGACGAGTTCCACGACGGCTACCCGGACCGGCCGGGACAGGGATCGACAACAGCGCATACGTGAACGTGATGATCGCGTGGTCGTTGGCGCGGGCGTTGGACGCCTACCGGATTCTGGGCGAGAACGAGGACGTGGGGCTGTGGGAACGGCTCGACGTGGACGACGCCGAGCTCGTGTTATGGACCGCCTGCGCCGGCGGCTGCGGTTGTGCTTCCTGGACAACGGTCTCCTCGCCCAGTTCGAGGGATACGGTCGCTGGCCGAGCTGGACTGGGCGGGGTACCGGGCGAGGTACGGGAACATCGGCCGGCTGGATCTGATCCTGGAGTCCAAGGGCGACAGCTGCATCCGGTATCGGGCGTCCAAGCAGGCGGATGTGTTGATGCTGCTGTACCTGTTCCGGCCGAGGAACTGACGGCGCTCATCGAGGAACTGGGCTACCCGTTCGATCCGGAGTCGATCCGGCCACCGTCGAGTACTACCTGGCGCGGACCACGCACGGGTCGACGCTCAGTCGTGTCGCCCATGCGTGGGTGCTCGCACGCGGAAACCGGCGCGGGTCGTGGCAGATGCTCGGCGAGTCGCTCGAGGCGGACCTGTCGGACACCCAGGGCGGGACCACGCGGGAAGGGATTCACCTGGGCGCGATGGCGGGGAGCATCGACATCCTGCAGCGCTGCTACACCGGTTTCGACATCCGCGGCGACGTGCTGTGGCTGCATCCGCTGCTGCCCGACGAGCTGCGTGTTCTCGAGTTCGACATCCGGTACCGCGATCACTGGATCCATCTACGGTGCGATCACAAGGAGCTGACCGTGTCGACCAAGGCGAGTGCGGCCGCGCCGATCCGCATCGACATCCACGGTCGCGAGTACGAGTTGGCGGCCGGCGAGTGGGTGACGGTCGCGGCGGACGAGAACCGTGAAAGGCGGTGCGCGTGAACGGGGACGTGGACACAACAGGTGTCGTCGTCGGGGTCGACGAGTCCGACGCGGCGTTCGACGCGTTGGACTGGGCGGCCCGGGTCGCGGGCATGCGGCACGCTCCGCTGCACGTGGCACACGCACTGCCGACGCCCGGTGTGTACCTGAGCGGGGCGGCCGTCCTGGCGCAGGCGCAGTTCGACGAGCAGCTGCGGGAGTCGGCGGAACAGGTGACGGCACGGGCCCGTGAGCAGCTGGGCACCGATCATACCGGGGTCGAGTTCACGACCGCGATCTATCCGGGCCCGCCGGCATCGGCGTTGCTCGACGTCGGCGCGGACGCCGCGCTGCTGGTGCTCGGCGCGACGGGTGCGGGACGATCGGTGCGGCGCTGGTGGGGTCGACGGGCCAGCGGGTCGCCAATCACGCGCGGTGCCCGGTGGCGATCTGTCGGGGCGGCCGGGTGCCGGAACGCGATGTGCGGCCGGTGGTGGTGGGCGTGGACGGCAGCGAGTCGAGTGTGCGGGCGGTGGGGGTGGCGTTCGAGTACGCGGCGCTGTTCGGGGTCCCCTCGAGGCCGTCCACATGTGGGGCCCGGATCGGCCGGTCGGACCGGCACGGGCGTTCCGGCTGGTGGACTGGGCGAAGGTGGAGACGGAGGCGCGGGCCGTCCTCGGCGCGGCGGTCGCCGGGTGGGTCGACGAGTACCCGGACGTCGAGGTCGACGAGCGCCTACGAGCGGAGCAGCCCCGGTCGGGTGCTGATCGAGTACTCGCGGCGGGCGCAGCTGGTCGTGGTCGGCAGCCGCGGCCGCAGTCGGCTCCGGGGAGTGCTGCTGGGCTCGACGAGTCAGAACCTGCTGCACCACGCGGAGTGCCCGGTCATCGTCTGCCGGGCGACCCACGAGATTGCCGAGTGACGAACGGCCCTGCCCTGTTCCGCGGGATCGGAGTCGAATGGGGTGTGCAACCGGTTCCGTCGGTTGCACGACAGCGAGGAGTGGTCATGTCGAATGTTCCCGCGCGTCGCCGGTCCGTCTTTCCCGACCTGACGGAGTTGTTCGACGCCTTCCCGTGACCGGGTTCCGTCCGCCGTTCGGCGGCAACCTGATTCGGGTCGAGGATCGGATCGAGGAGGACAAGTACGTGCTCGGCCGAGTTGCCGGGCTCGATCCGGCGAAGGACATCAAGGTCAGTGTGCAGGACGGTCAGTTGACGATCGAGGCCGAACGGTCGGAGGAGACCTCGGAGGGCGGTCGATCGGAGTTCGCGTACGGCTCGTTCAGCCGAACGGTGTCGCTGCCGGCCGGTGCGGACGAGGACCAGGTCGAGGCGAGCTACTCGAAGGGCATTCTCGAGGTGACGGTGGGCCTGGTAGCGAAGGAGCACGGCGCCAGCACATCGAGGTCAAGCCCGGCGACTGAGCACTATGAGAGGTTCACCAATGGCAGTTCGTGCTGGGCTGCTAGCGGATTGGATAGGTTGACCAGTCGGTAATCACACTTTAGGAGTCATCCAGATCACGCCGATCTGGATGAGTTCCATTTTGCTTGGCGGCACAATTGAGAGGCCAAGCGGACCGAGTTGAGCAGGCCGGGATGTGCTGGGTTCTGGGTGGTTAATGTGCGATCCGGTCAAGCAGCGCCCACGCCGCCTCGGCGGCGGTCGAGCTCTGCCCGCGAGTCTGGGTGGGGCCGGCGATCGTGACGGGGAGCTTATGGCAGTCCAGCGGAGCGCCGCCAGTTGACGTCGACGGTGGCCGTGCCGTCGAGATCGCGATCTCGTGGGGCCGCGAGTCGCATTCCACCCTGACCTCGGGCGGAGGCCTAGAGTCCGAGAATGCAAGCAGCAGGGACCCCCACACCCGATACTTCGGCCTCCGCGGAACTGTCACCGGCGCAGGACAGGCCCACGGAGAGCACGGCCCGCAAGTGGTTCGAGTCGGCCTTCGACGTCAGCTACATCGTGACCGTCTGGGCGCTGGTCGTCGCGATGGCCCGCCGCAAGGAACACGTCGCGTCGGAGGATCGCCGCACCGCCGATCTTCTGCGCAGGGCGTTTACCATGCTCGCCATCGGCGACACTGCCCATGTCGGATTCCGTGTCTTCGCCTTTGTCCGAGGCAGGGACAGGTCGTTCTTCACCTGGCAGGGTAAGCGCGCCAGCCTGATCGGTATCGGCGAGATGGTTTCTTCGATCACCATGACGTTCTTCTACGTCTTCACCCTTGACGCCTGGCGAGTTCGTTTCGGCAAGACGTGGAACTGGTTCACCAGGCTGCTGCTGGCCTCTGCCGGGATACGTATCGCGGCCCTGGCGGCCCCGCAGAACGAGTCGGGACGAGGAAGACCCGCCTCAACCTTCGTCCACGTACCGCAATGTTCCTTTGCTTACGCTCGGCCTCGGCCAGGCCTATCTGATCGAGAAGGACGCCCGCCGCACCGGCGACCGCACCTTCCGGGCAATCGGACGATCGATGCTCGCGTCCTACGCCTTCTACACCCCCGTCATACTGTTTGCCCGGCGATCACCGTTGGTCGGATTGCTGATGATTCCGAAAACCATCGCCTACGTGGCCATGGCATGGCGTACCTACCGGGACTTCTACCGCCGCCCACGTCCGGGTAGCGGCGCTTCGGCCTGACTGAATCCGGACGCAGCGCCATTCGTTCACTTGTGTGGGTGACAAGCGGGGATCGGGATCCGGCGGTCGTGAGCGCAACGGGTTCCCGACCTACCGAGACTCGGCGGACACTGGATCTGGATCTGGATGTGGAAGAGGAGAAGAGGGAAGGAGACTATCGGGCCCGCACCACCAGCAGCGGGCAGGTCACGGTGTGTAGCAGCGCCGTGCTGGTCGATCCGAGGGTCATCCCTTGGAATCCGCCGCGCCCGCGACTGCCCACCACGATGAGCCGCGCCCCGGTTCCGTGCGATCAGGAGGTTACGCACGGGCCGGTCCTGCACGACGAGCGCGCGAACCGCGACGTCGGGGTACTTCTCCCGCCAGCCCGCGAGGGCCTCGGCGAGGACCGCGCGTTCCGCCGCCTCGGTGGAGGGCCATTCGAGTCGGTGACCGCGGTTCGGCGCGACCGGTCCGACCACCGACAGATCGCGATCGGACCACGCGTGCAGGGCAACGAGTTCCGCGTGGTGCAGCGAGGCCTCCTCGAACGCCGCGGCGGTCGCGGGTTCACCGGCCGGGAGCCGTCGACGCCGACGACGACGGGTCCGGTCAGCGGTGGTTCGCCGGGGTGCGGCCAGCCGGGCACGACCGCGACCGGGCAGCGGGCGTGCCGCGCGACGGCGGAGGTGACCGATCCGGCGAGCCCGCTGGTGAACTCCCCGAGGCCGCGGGTGCCGAGGACGATCATGCGCGCGGATTCTGCGTGCTCGAGCAGAGCCTGGGCCGGCGTCAGCCGGACAGTTCGCTCCGCACCTCGACCGCGTGCTGTGGATCCTCGCCCGCGACGAGTTCGCGGGCGTCGGCGATGGCGCGCTCCCCGGCGATCTGCAGGTCGTCGATGAACGGCGAGCCCAGGCCGATGCCGCCGGTGCTCACACTCGACACCAGGAACAACGCGTCGCCGCGGAGCCGGGCCTCGTGCGCGGCCCAGCGGACCGCGTCGCGGGAGGTGGTCGAGCCGTCGACGCCGACGACGATCGGGCGGTGATCATGGGTGGCTCCTCGGCGGCGGCGCGGGGGCGGGTCCGGTGCCGGTCAGCGCGCGGACCAGTTCGAGGCGAGTGATCGTGCCGATCGGGCGAAGCCGTCGACGACGGGCACCGCGTAGGTGTCGGTGTCAGCGAGCGCGGCAGCGACGTGTGCGATGTCGGTCTCGGCGCGCATCGCGAGGACGGGGGTGGTCATCGCGTCGGCGACCGCGGCGTGCACGGCCGTCCCGAGATCGGTGTCGGACAGGACCGCTCGGATGCCGTCGAGCACGTGCGTGGCGGTGAGGATGCCGACGAGATGGCCGGCCGCGTCGACCACCTGGAGGGTCGCCTCGGGGGCGGTGCCGAGCAGGCGCGCGGCGTGCGCGAGCGTGGCGTGTTCCGGGACGGTGACGACCCGTCGGGTCACGACGTCGCCGGCGCGCATCACTCACTCCCGGCCCGGGACGTGGCGCGGGCGTGATCGAGGAGGATGCGCCGTTCGGCGGCCGCGACGACGCGTCGGGTGCGGGCCGCGGAGTCCGGTGTCACGGACACCGAGGCGATTCCGCGGCGGACGAGGTGCTCGGCAAGGCGGGCGTCGGTGGAGACGGCCTGCCCGCACAGCGAGGTCGTCATCCCCGACGCGTGGGCGCGGTCGATGATGCGGTCGATGGCGTCGAGCACGGCCGGGTCCATGGTGTCGAACAGGTCCTTGCACACCTCGGAGTCGCGGTCGACGCCGAGCATCAGCTGGGTCAAGTCGTTGCTGCCGATGGAGACGCCGTCGATGCCGAGGCTCGCGTAGGTGGGGATCCAGTACGCCACCGAGGGCACCTCCGCCATGACCCACCGGTGCATACCGCGGTCGGCGCCGAGTGGATGGGCGTCGAGTTGCGCCAGACATGCGGCGAGTTCCCAGCGGGTGCGGACGAACGGGATCATCAGGTGCACGTTCGGCAGCCGCTGCCGGACCCGGTGCAGCACGTCCAGGTCGAGGGAGAACAGTTCGGGTTCGCGCACGTACCGGAAGCAGCCGCGGTATCCGATCATCGGGTTGTCCTCGTCCGGCTCGACGTCTCCGCTCTCGAGCTCGGCGAACTCGTTCGAGCGCAGGTCGACGGCCCGATAGACGACGGGGCGGGGCGCGAACGCGGCGGCGATGTGCTCGACGCCGGCGGTCATCTCGTCGATGTACTCCTGCCGGCGGCCGGCGGCGATCATCGCGGTGGGGTGCTTGCCGCCGAGCGCGCCGGTGATCATGAATTCGGCGCGGAGCAGTCCTACGCCGTCGACGTCGGTGGCGGCGACGGCCTCGGCGGCGTCGGGTGTGGCGAGGTTGACGTACAGCCTGGTGGCCGTGGTCTCGTAGCTCGCGGCGGCAGGGGCCGGCGCGGCCGGTTCGGTCCGGGTGGGCTGTGCCGCCGCCACGGCCCCCGCGTACACGGTGCCGCTGCCGCCGTCGACGGTGACCTGCGCGCCGTCCTCGATGACGCGGGTGGCGTCGTGGGTGCCGACGACGACGGGGCGGCCGAGTTCGCGGCCGACGATCGCCGCGTGACAGGTGACTCCCCCGCCGTCGGTGACGATCGCGGCGGCGCGGCGCAGCACGGGCAGCCAGTCGGGCCGGGTCATCGGGGCGACGAGGATGTCACCGTCGACGAGCCTGCCGGAGTCCTCGAGGGCGGTCAGGACGCGCGCGGTGCCGCTCGCGGTGCCGGGACCGGCGCCGAGGCCGCGGACGAGCGGTGTCCGGCCGTCGCGGGCGGGTTCGGCGCTGGGTTCCGCGGCGACCGCCGTGTCACCGAGAGTCGTGATCGGCCGGGTCTGGACCAACCACAGATGGCCGTCCTCGACCGCGAACTCGAGGTCCTGCGGTTCGCCGTCAGTGCTTCTCCACCGCCGCAGCCAGTTTCGCGACCTCCTGAACGTGCTCGGTGTCGAGCACCTGCCGTGCGCCCTCCGTGGGCGACAGGTCCACCTTCCGGTCGCCGTCGGGTCCCGGCCGGATCGCGAAGGCCTGGGCGCCGATGTGCTTGTCCACCAACGTGAAATCGTCCTTCGACAGCACGTAGGTGTCGGGCTCGACCTGGCCGCCCACGATCACCTCGCCGAGCCCGACGGCGGCCTCGACGACGATCCGGTCCCGCGCGCCGGTGCGCGGATCGGCGGTGAACGCGACTCCTGAACAGTCCGAGCGCACCATCCGCTGCACGACGACCGCGATCGACGGTTCGTCGTCGTAGCCGCGCAAGGCGCGGTAGGTCAGCGCGCGCGGCGTCCACAGCGACGCCCAGCATTTTCGGACCGCGTCGATCAGCGCGTCGTCGCCGACGACGTCGGTGTAGCTCTCGTGGATGCCCGCGAACGAGGTATCGGCGGCGTCCTCGGCCGGCGCCGAGGACCGCGCTGCGACCGGGACATCGGCGCCGAGATCGTCGTAGGAACGACAGATCTCGGCACGCATGTCGTCCGGGAGGGTCACGGAGCGGACGAGGGCCTGTAGTTCCCGGGACTCGCGGGTGAGGGTGGCGTCGTCCGCCGACCGGCAGGCGGCGCCGCGCGTGGCCAGCGTGCGGCGGATGCCGGCGGCGTCCATCGCGGCCAGGTACGCCTGCTCGGGGATGGCGAACGCGGGCGGCACCGGGAAGTTCCCACGGGTGAGTTCGCCGAGATTCGCGGCCTTGCCGCCCACCGATGGGGCGTCCGCCGGGCCGAGACGGTCGATCGATGCGGTCCACCGCTGTCCCGTCGGGGACGACTGAGCTGTCATCTTGGCTCCTCGGAGTGGATGCGGATGCCTGCTCTCAGGAAACACCCGGCGCGGCTCGCGCCACAGGGCCCAAGGTCATCGGTCGGCGGACCGGTGGCCGAGGGCACTACGACCCTTGTCGCGGTATCGGGCGGCGACGAGACTTGGTGGATGGTGGCCGGTCCCGGAATCGAGGAGATCCGTGCCGCGGTCGTGACAGCGTGCCGGGCGCCGTCGCTGCACAACAGTCAGCCGTGGCGCTGGCGGATGGTCGGCGGGCGGCTGCAATCGCATGCGGACCCGACGCGTGCGGTGCCGGTGGCGGACCCGCTGGGCCGCCAGATGGTGATCAGTTGCGGGACCGCGCTGCACCACTTCGAGGTCGCGGTGACGCGGTACGAGGTCGGCGCGGTCGTCGAGCGACTGCCCGACCCGGACGATCCCATGTATTGGCGTCGATCACGTTCGCGCCGCTGTCGGCGAGCCGGGTGGCGGCGAGCGAGGAGTCGGTTGTCGCGATGCGCCGGGCGATCGACCGGCGGCGCACCGACCGCCGCCCGTTCGGTGAGCCGCCGTCGCGGGAGCTGAGCGGGCTCGGCGACGACGTGGTGGAACTGTTCGCGGCGTGGCTGACGATGCTCGGGGACGACGGCCCTCGCGGCTGGCCGAGGCCGCTCGCTGCAGCGCGTCGGTCCGACGCTACGACCCGGCCTATCACGCGGAGCTGTACTGGTGGACCGGGCACGCGCCGGCCGACGTAGGCATACCCGACACGGCCCTCCCCCTCGAGGGCGCCGTCCCGGTGGGTCGGGAGTTCCCGATCGGCACCCTCACCTCGCCGTCATCAGGGCGGGACCAGGCAGCTCTCGCGGTGATCGGCACCGACGCCGACACCCGGCTCGACTGGCTGCGCAGCGGCCAGGCCCTCTCGCACCTCCTGCTCACGGCCACCGCGCGCGGCATGGCGACGTGCCCGGTCACCCATCTCACCGAGGTCGCGGCGAGCCGGCTCATCGTCCGCGAGGCCGCCGCGGCCGGCGGTGCGGGACACCGCTTCCCGCAGGTCGTCGTGCGTCTGGGCGCGAGTCCGGAGGCACGCCGCCGGTGACCGGGCGGCGTCCGGTCGACGAGGTGTGGACGGCGTGATCCATCGCGCCTGCGCGGCGCCGCGGGTTGCGGGTCAGGGGCCGGGCAGGGTGAACGCAGGGCGGTCGCCGACTGCAGGAGGTCGTCCGTCCTCCGACGGATCGTGAGCGTCGCGCGCGAATTCCTCGTCGGTCGTCGGCTCCGGACCCTCCACGATGGGATCCATCTCCCAGTCGTGGTCCTCCGGGATCACACTCGGACCAGGCGCGCTCGTCGATCGATCACCGCCCGCCGGTTCGGCCGCGCCCGTGGCGACACTCACGACCACCACACCCCCTATGGCGATCGCCCCGGCCGCGACGGCTCCCATCAGAATCTTCCCCACCCTGCACCTCCAGTTCGCGTCTGCAGGTTACAGCTCCGCGCCGTCGTCGTGTTCCGGGTCCGCAGCCTCCCCCAGGACCACGCACGGGCGCCGGCGCGCGTACGCGTAGGCGATCGCGTCGGTCACCGCGATCGACGCCCCGGTGAGGAGGAAGATCTGTTCGTCCGGCCTGTCCACGACGCGTCCTCTCCGCCGACCCGGTCACGACCGGACAATCATGAGCGGGCACGTCGCCGAGTGCAGCAGCACCGTGCTGGTCGAGCCGACGAGCATGCCCGCGAACCCGCCGCGGCCATGGGTGCCGACCACCAGCAGCGAGGCATCCGCCGCGCGTTCGCGCAGTTCGTCCGCCGAGTTCCCGCGGACCACGACCTGCGACACGGGTGTCTCCGGGTAGCGCTCGGCCCACCCGGCGAGACTTTCCGAGAGGACGGCCTGCTCGGCCACCTCGACCTCGTCCCACGGCAGGTCGAGTTGGTCGTCGAACACCGTCGACAGGGTGAACGGCGACCACGTGTGCATCGCCACCAACCCGACGCCGCGCAGCGACGCCTCCTCCGAGCGCGGCCGCGAGGGCGGGCCGGCTGTTCTCGGTGCCGTCGATTCCGACGACGATCTCCCCGACGCCCGCGGCCCGTGCGGCGGGTTCGCGGATCACGACCACCGGGCAGTGCGCGTGCGCCGCGAGCGCCACCGCGACCGAGCCCGCGAGTGCGGCGGTCACCTGGCCGAGGCCACGGCTGCCGACTACGACCATCCGGGCGGACTTGGACGCCTCGATCAGGGCGGGACGGGCCGGACCGGCGAGGACCTCGCTCGCGATCTCGGTGACGGGCGCGGCGCTCTCGACGGTCCGCGCGATCGCGGCAGCCCGGTCCAAGTGCCCATGGACCGCACGATCGCGGTCGGCGAAGTAGCTCGGCGGCAGCCGGATGCCGTCGCCGTACGGGGTGGGTGCACCGAGCGCGGCGACGAGGTGGACCGGACATCCGTGGAGCCGTGCTTCGCGGGCGGCCCAGTTCACAGCGGCGAAGGACGACTCGGAACCGTCGATTCCGACGACGACGGGCGCATTCGTCTCGACTGTGTCCACGGCGGGACCTCCACAGACTCGAGTGCCACCCATCGTCGCCGCGACCGCCGCGGGCGGGTAGGGCCGGAAGTCACCCCGGGACATCGCCGCGCCCGAGGCCGGCGTGTGCACGGTCCGATCGTCGTACGATCGGCTCATACGCACCCGGGAGGTGCCGAAGATGCTGACAGTGTTCCTCGTGGACGATCACGAGGTGGTCCGCCGCGGCCTCGCCGAACTCGTCGACTCCGACGACGACATGCAGGTGGTCGGCCAGGCCGAGACCCGTTCCCAGGCTCTCGCCCGGATTCCCGCGCTTCGCCCGGATGTGGTGTTGCTCGACGTCCGCCTGCCCGACGGCAGCGGCATCGACGTGTGCCGGCAGTTGCGGACGAAGATGCCGGACCTGCGCCGCCTGATCGTGACCTCGTTCCGGGACGAGCGCGCGATGCGGGATGCCGCGGCGGCCGGTGCGAAGGGCTACGTGGTCAAGGACATTCGAGGCATGCAGCTGATGGAGGCGGTGCGCGAGGTCGGGGCGGGTGGCACGCTGCTGCCCGTGGTGGCGCGGCGCGGCGGTCGGCCCCGGCGCCGCACTCCGCTTCCCGAGGACCTCACCGCGCAGGAGCGCCGCCTGCTGGCGCTGCTCGGCGAGGGGCTCACCAACCGGCAGATCGCGGCGCGGATGTTCCTGGCGGAGAAGACGGTCAAGAACTACGTCTCGCGGCTGCTGGCCAAGCTCGGCGTCGAGCGCCGCACCCAGGCCGCGGTGCTGGCCGCGCGACTACAGGCATCGGGCGACGCGGACTGAGCGGACATCATCGTGGATGTGTCCCGGCGTCCGACCGGTTCGCCACCCAGCGGCGACGGACGATGTCGGCGTGCTCCTGTTCCTTCAAGCTTCGAGGCGGAGCCGCGCGAGTTCGTTCTCGAGCGCCGGTATCCACCGGTTCGAGATCGCCCGCTTTCGTCGCACGGTCGACTGCAGCTCGGCGTCGACGAGCCGCACCGCCGTGACCGCGGCGGCGTGGGCGACGGCCGCCGCGAGCGCGCGCCGATGATGGTCGCGGGCCTCGGCGACGGCGGGTCCGACGAGCGGCTCGTCGGCCGGGTCGGGGCATGTGCAGTCCGTGCGCGCCGGGTACGCGACGCCCATCGACCGGGCCCAGTCGACAGTGACGCGGGCCGGCGGTCCCGCGGCGCTCTCGATCGCGAGTTCCCCGCCGAGCAGCAGAGCGCGTTCGAGCCAGCGGTCGGCGTCGCGCCTCGCATCCGTCCACTCGGCGGCGGTGCGGGCGGCCGCTCGGCCGAGTCGGTCCCGCTCCGCCTGCAGGACCCGACGTTTGCGCTCGAGCAGGTCGACGCCCCGGTTGGCCACGTCGAGCCGGCGCCGCAGCCACAGCCGGCCGGCGCGTCCGGGGGCGCCCGTCCGATGCGTGTCACGGTCCGTCACCGCCGGGACGGTAGTGCGTGTCGAGTAGTGCCCGCGGCAGCATCGTCAGTTCGCTCCGGGGCAGCGTCGACAGGGCCGCCCACGCCCGGTCGAGGGTGTCGTCGAGGGTGCGGGACTCGTCGCTGCGCTGGTCGAGCAGGTGTGTCTGGACGGCAGCGGTGAATCGCAGGTAGGCCCGGTCGACGGTGCCGAGCACGTCCTCGCCCATCAGTTGCGCGAGTTCGGCGACCTGCCGGGCGCGCGACATGGCGGCCAGCACCTGGGCGGCCAGGTCGAGGTGGTCGTCGCGGGTGCGTCCCGGTCCGGCGCCCTTGCGCATCAGGCGCGACAGCGACGAGAGCGCGTCGACGGGCGGGTAGATGCCGGCCTGGTGCTGTTCGGGCCCCAGCACGATCTGGCCCTCGGTGATGTAGCCGGTGAGGTCGGGCACCGGATGGGTGATGTCGCCGCCCGGCATCGTCAGTACCGGGACGACGGTGACCGAGCCGGCGACCCCGCGGATGCGGCCGCACCTCTCGTAGAGGGACGCGAGGTCGCTGTACAGGTAGCCCGGGTACGCGCGTCGTCCCGGGACCTCGCCGCGGGCGGCGGACACCTCACGCACCGCCTCGGCGTAGGCGGTCATGTCGGCCATCACGACGAGGACGTGCCGGCCCTCGTCGAATGCGAGATATTCGGCGATCGTCAACGCCAACCGCGGGGTGAGGACCCGTTCCACGGCGGGCTCGTCGGCGGTGTTGAGGACCAGGACCACCTCCCCGGCGGTCGCGCGCACCTCGAGGCGGTCCCGGACGGTGGCCGCGTCGGCGTGGGTGAGTCCCATGCCGGCGAACACCACCGCGAACGGCTCGCCGGCGACATTCGCCTGGGCCGCGACCTGGGTGGCCAGTTCGAGGTGCGGCAGGCCGCCGACCGAGAAGACGGGCAGTTTCTGGCCGCGGACGACGGTGGTGAGCGCGTCGATCGCGGACACGCCGGTGAGGACGGCCTCGGCGGGGGTGTCGCGCCAGGTCGGGTTGAGCGGGTGACCGGACACTGGGGCACGGCGCGAAGCGAGGACGGGCGGCCCGCCGTCGACGGGTGCGCCGCGCCCGTTGCACACCCGCCCGAGCCAGCCGGGGCCGACCGGTATGTGAAGCGGTTCGCCGGCGAAGGAGACGACGGTGCTCTCCGGTCGCATGCCGTCGGTGCGTTCGAGGACCTGGACGATCGCCAGGTCGTGGTCGACCTCGAGCACCTGGCCGTGCCGGATCTCGCCGCTGTCGAGGCGGATGAGCGCCGACTCGTCCCACCCCACGCCACGGACGTCGCTCACCACGAGCAGGGGGCCGCGCAGGCGCCGGACGTCGGTGTACTCGATGCCGCCGGGCCCGGCCGTCACGACAGCTCCCCGAGCCTGGCGAGCATCGCGTCGCGGATGCGGTCAACGGTGGCCGCGTCGTCGGGGCCGGCCTGTTCCCGTGCCTGGATGAGCGGGCCGAAGTCGACGCCCTCGAGCGTGTCCGCGTCCACACCGGCCTCGACGAGTGACCGACACCGGTCGAGCAACGCCAGCGCGGCGTCGGCGAGCGCGGCGGCCTTGGCGGTGGAGCAGAATCCGTCGGACGGGCTCAGCGCGCTCTGTTGCAGGACGCCTTCGCGCAGCAGTCGGCCGCCGAGCATCACGACGCGTTCGGCGTCGGGCATCGCGCGGCGGCCGACGAGTTCGGCGAGGGCGTCGAGCCGGTCCGCGTCGGCGAGTACCGCGGCGACCCGGGCGCGGCGCCGCGTCCAGTCGGGGTCGCCGTCGCGGGCCCGCCGGAGCCCGACGGCCTGCGCGTCGGTGGAGAACGAGCCCGACCACGCGACGGCCGGGTAGTGGCGTGCGTAGGCAAGCTCCCGGTCGAGGCTCCACGCCGAGCGGACGAAGCGCAGCGTGTGCGCGGTGACGGGCTCGGTCATGTCCCCGCCCGACGGTGAGACGGCACCGATGATCGTGACCGAACCCCGGCGTCCGCCGAGCGTGACGACGTGTCCGGCGCGTTCGTAGAACGCGGCGAGTGCCGACGCCAGATCGGCCGGGTAGCCCTCCTCCGCCGGGAGTTCCCCGAGCCGCGAAGAGAACTCGCGCAGTGCCTCCGCCCACCGGGACGTCGAGTCGGCGATCACGACGACGTGGTAGCCGAGGTCGCGGAAGTACTCGGCGACGGTCACGCCGCTGTAGATGCTCGATTCGCGGGCCATCAGCGGCATGTTGGACGTGTTGGCGACGACGACGGTGCGGGCCGCGAGCCGGTGCCCGGTCCGCGGGTCGACGAGGTCCTGCAGTTCCTGCACGACGTCGGCCATCTCGTTGCCGCGCTCGCCGCAGCCGATGTACACGATCACGTCGGCCTCGCACCACTTGGCGATCTGCTGCAGCAGCATTGTCTTGCCGGTGCCGAAGCCGCCGGGCACCGCGGCCGTCCCGCCGCGGGCGATCGGGAACAACAGGTCGAGGACGCGCTGTCCGGTGGGCAACATCTCGACGTCGTCGATCCGGTCACGGCTCGGGCGGGGCCTGCGCACCGGCCACGGCTGTGTGAGGGGCACGGCGGTTCCGGACACGGTCGCGACGACGGTGTCGGCGCGGTAGGCGCCGCGGCCGCGGATCGAGTCCACCCCGCCCGCCACGTCGGCGGGTACCAGGATCGGGATCGGGATCGGCCCGTCGGTCGTCACCACCCCGAGTTCGTCTCCGGCGTCCACGTCGGCCCCCGCGCGGACCGATGGGGTGAAGTCCCAGCGGTGGTCCGGAACCGTGTGGCCGGTGGTGGCCGGCGCGAGCCACGTGCCCGCCTCCGAGAGGGGCCGCAGCAGGCCGTCGAACACGCCACCGAGCAGGCCCGGTCCCAGCGGCGCCGACAGCGGCCCGCCGGTCGAGGTGGCCGGCTGCCCGGGGCGAGCCCGGCCGTGTCCTCGTAGGCCTGCACCGTCACGCGGCCGTCGTCGATCGCCACGACCTCGCCGGGAATCACCCGGTCCCCGAGGGCGACGACGTCGTCGATCGACACCGCGGTCAGCTGTTCGATCTCGACCAGGGACCCGGAGACGCGCACGATCCGCCCCGTCATCGGGACCACAGCCCCGCGATGTCGTCGCCGGCCGCCGCGAGCCGTCGTTCGGCCAGGTCGGGCAGTGACCAGACCAGACGCCGACCACCGACGATCCCCTCGATGCCCCCGTCGGGAAGCTCGCGGATTTCGGCCTGCGGGCCGAGGACGTCCCGGGCCCGCCGGACGAGCCGATCGCGCAGCGCCGGATACGTGGAGGCGTCTCGCGACGCGGCCGCGGCGGCGCGGAGGTGGGTGCGGAGTTCGTCGTAGACGTCGCGTTGGGCGGCGAGCACGACCGCGCGGGCGTGCCGGTGCGCGCGGACACGTTCGGTGGCGACGACCAGCTCACCGTCCCGAGTCCCCTCCGCTCGGGCGCGGTCGAGCCGGGAGCGTGCCTCGGCCTCTGCCCTCGCGGTCGTCGCGTCCGCGTCGGCGCGGGCAGCGGCCCGGATCCGGTCGGCGTCGCTGCGGGCCCGGTCGGTGAGCGCCCGGCGTACGGGATCGAGGCCGTCGGTCGTCGGCGTGTGCGTGATCGTCACGGGAGCACCACCGTCAGGGGGTAGGTGCCGTTCACCGTGTCGGATCCGAGCGCGCGGCCCGCAGCGGCGGTGAGCACGACGACCGCGACGTCGGCGGGCAGCGCCGCCCAGTGCGCGCGCACGGCGGCGTCGTCGGCGGCGGTGAGGACGAGGGCCCCGGCGAGCGCGTAGCCCTGCACCGCCGGACCCTCGCCCAGGACCGCGACCCGCGCCACGGCTCAGGCCTTCCCGATGAGGATGATCGCGACGATCAGGCCGTAGATCGCGATGCCTTCCGCGAGGCCGACGATCACCATCGCGCGGCCGAACAGTTCGGGGCGCTCGCTCATCGCGGCCAGCGCGGCGGCTCCCGTGTAGGCGACGGCGATCGCGGCCCCGATCGACGAGCCGGCCACCGCGATCGCGGCCCCGAGCAGCGCCGCCCAGTTCGTGGCCGGTGTGGCCGCCTCCGCCACGGGGGCAGCCGACACCGGCGCGCCGCTCGCCGCCAGGACCAGCACGACGAGGGAACCGGCGAGCAGCAGGGCGTCGACGGCGACGACGACCGCGAGCGCGGCCCGGCCGCGGCGGCGCAACGCCAGCAACGCCACGACGGACACCGCGCACAGCACGGGCAGCGCGTACAACCAGGTGCTCACGAGGGCCTCCCGCAGGGTTCGACCGGAACGTGCCAGGGACGGAACGGTCGTCCCTGGGTGACGAAGAGTCGCGAGAACAGTTCGTAGTACTCGAGTCGCAGCGCCTGCACACCGGCGACCAGCGCCTCGAGCGCGAAGGCGAGCGCGTTGCCGACGACGAACACCGTGACCGCGGCGAGCGAGCCGAGGGCGCCGCCCCACAGGGCGGTGGTGCCGTCCCACACGAGCTGTCCGACCGCGGCGTGGGTGAGCCCGAACGCGGCCAGACGCGCGAAGGACGCCAGGTTCGCGCCGAGGCGGATGACCGCGTCGAACAGTTCGACGAGCGTCTGCACGATCCCGGCGGCGCCCTCGGCGACGGCCAGGAATCCCACCGAGGCGAGGGTCAGCCCGACCGCCGCCACGACGCCGCCGACGAGCAGCCAGACGCTGCCCGCGACCAGGCCGAGTAGGACCAGGCCCAGCCCGGCGAACAGCGCGACCCCGGCGAGACCGGACGGGGCGCTGACCGCGGCGGGCCACCCGCCCTCCCGCCACCGGTTGACGGTGCCGAGCACGTACGCACCGGCGATCAGGACCGCACCCACCCCGAGCGCTGCGGCCAGCAGCGTGATCGGCTCCTCCAGCGGCGACAACCACAGGACCGGCACCACCCCGGTCGGGCCGAAGAACTCGCCGTACAGCGCCCCGAATCCGGTGGCGGCGACCCGGCGCCGACCGCGAACCCCCACACCCGCCGGTAGCGGGCGAGTCGGGCCGGGCGTCCGGCGCGCAGCGCCAGCCCGGCGAGGATCAACAGCGCCCCGTGGCCGATGTCGCCGAACATCATCCCGAACATGAACACGTATGCGAGGCCGGCGGGCAGTGTCGGATCGACGTCCGCGTACGGCACGGTCCCGTAGGTCTCGACCAGCGGAGCGAACGCGCGCCGCGTCGCGCCGCCGGTGTGCAGTCGGGTGGGCGGATCGACGCCGCGTGGGGTGGAAAGCGGGACCACGGTCCCGCCGAACGGTTCGAGTCGTTCGGCGAGCTGCGCCACGTGCGCCTGTCGCGCCCAGCCCGCGAGGGCGGCGACGTCGCCGCGCACTACCGCCGCACCCGCGTGCCGCTCGAGTTCGTCCTCCCCGGCGAGCAGGTCCAGGCGGCCGTCGCGCTCGAGTTCGTCCAAGTCCGGAGTCCGCTCGGACAGCCGCGGCTCGGGTGGTGCCGCAGCCAGGTGGCGCAGGCGGACGGCCGCCTCCCCCGCGGCCGCGCTCGTGTCCGGGACGTCGAGTTCGACGGTGCCGGTGTCCGCGGTCTCGGCGAGCACGCGGCGCAGCGTCGCAGCCGGGGCGACGACGGCCACCCGCTGCATCCGGGCCGGTACCGCGATCTCAGGCCACCGCATCGAACGCCTCCGTCGCGGCGGACCCGACGACGGCGCGCCGCGCGGCCGCGGAAAGTGCGGCCCGCACCCGCCAGGCGTCGATCGCGAGGACCGCGATCGCGCCGACGACCGGGCCCCGGCCGAATTCGGCGCCGCGCAGCAGCGCGAACCCGTCGGCCTCGACCCGGTGGCGCCAGCGCGCGTCCGCCCGCCAGACGTCGTCCAGCCGGTCCAGGCCGTCGAACACCCACCGTGCGTCGGCGGGCAGGTGCCGTACGAGTTCGCCGACCGGCACGTTCCCGAGGCGACGGCATCGACGAATCCCGGCCCGACGATGGTTTCCGCGCGTCGGGTCAGCGGGGTCGCGAGCGTGTGGTGTTGGACCCGGACGGTGCGGACGAGCAGCAGCGCCGTCTGGGCTCGTGCCCAGGCCGCGGCTTCAGGGATCCGGCCGACGATTTGGTCGGCCCAGTTCAGGCGTGTTCCGCAGGCGATCTCCCAGGGCCGCGCACCGCCCGGGTCGCCCCACGCCGAGGCCCGGAGCGCCGACCGGACGTCGGCGGCCGAACGAGTGCCCTCGAGCCGACGTCCGGCAGTGGCGAGGGTGCCCAGCCGGTAGGGCGGCGCGGTGGGTATCCCGTGGGCGTGGGCGAGACGGTGGTCGAGATCGGCGATCTCCGAATCCCCGCTCAGCAGGCGGACCACGTCGACGCCGTCACGCGGCAGCCACCCCGCGAGGACCCGCAGCTGCCACAGCAGCGCCGAACCGACGCCGCGCTGGGCGGCGGCGACGGAGTCGTGCGGGTGAACGTCGTGACCGTACGGGTCCGCGACAGCGCCTGGACGGCGTCGGCTGCGCTGTCGCCGGTCGTCAGGGCGCGCGCGGCCGCGGCCCCGATCCGTCGACGGGCCAGGGCGCGGGCGCGGACCGTCCCGGCGACCCAGGACGTGGTCACGACGGGCCGTCCGCGGTCGGCGCCGGCAGGGCCGCGACGATCCGATCGACGAGCGCGGGGATCCTCGCGGCCGCGGGCCCGGATCGTGTCCGCCTCCAGCTCGGCCCGTTCGAGGATCCGGGCGGCGTCGTCGGCGGCTCGCCGGACGCACGCGCGGCCGCCGCTGCTCGTTCCTCCGGAACACGACGGTCGGCGTCCGCGATCCGCGCGCGGATCCGCTCGTCGGCCTCGACGCGGATCGCCTGGGCGTCCCGTTCGGCCGCCGCCCGGATCTCCGCGGCTCGCTGACCGGCCTCGTCGAGACGGGACAGGACGGGCGCGAGTTCGGCGGACAGCTCGGCCACCCGATCGGCCGGCACACCGGCCGACGCCGCGGCGCCGGGGGTGCCCGCGGGCCGGAATCTGCGCAGCAGGTCACGCGTGCGTGGCATCGGTCCTCCCGGCGCCGGTGACATCGATCCCCGCTCAGCACAGCGCAGTCGTGGACCCGGCAGTAGGGCCAACAGTCACTCAGCGAAGCGGATTCGGCGATGCAGTGTCCGATCCGTCCGGAGTATCCGGATCGGGTTCGGCGCCGGCCCCCATTCGGTACCCCACGGGCGCCGCGCCGATGTTGAATCGAGAGACGGGTCTCGGCGGAGGCTCCGCCGAGACCGCATCCTCTCGGAGGCACAACATGGCGGTCGTGGTGTTCACCGCGCTGACGGTGGCGTTATTCGTGCTGCTCGCGGCGATCCTCAGAGGCGTGGATCGACTGTGAACGTCGACAACGCGGTCGGCCTGGTGCTGGTGGCGTGCCTGGCCGTGTACCTGGCGGCGGCCCTGCTGTTCCCGGAGAAGTTCTGATGGGGTCGGGCGCAATGAGTGTCCTGTTCGCGGGGTCGCTGTTGCTCGCACTCGCCGCGGTGCACAAACCGTTGGGCGACTACATGTTCCGGGTGTACTCGGCGCCCACCCATTCCCGGTTCGAACGCGTCGTCTACCGGCTCGCCGGAGTCGAACCGTCCGCCGAACACTCCTGGCCCGTGTACGCGCGGAGTGTCCTCGCGCTTCTCCGCCGTGAGCATCCTGCTGCTGTTCGGGCTGCAACTCGTGCAGCAGCACCTGTGGCTGCATCTGCCCGACCCGGCCACCCCGATGACGGCCGACCTCGCCTGGAACACCGCGGTCAGCTTCGTCACGAACACCGACTGGCAGGCGTATCCGGGCGAATCGACGATGGGTTTGCTGGTGCAGATGTCCGGGCTCGCGGTCCAGAACTTCCTGTCGGCCGCGGTGGGCATGTCGGTGGGGATCGCGCTGGTGCGCGGGTTCGCGCGCACCCGGGCGGGCAGCATCGGCAACTTCTGGGTCGATCTCGTGCGCGGCACCGTCCGCATCCTGGTGCCGATCGCATTCATCGGCGCCGTCGTGCTCGTGATCGGCGGGGTGGTACAGAACTTCCACGTCGAGCGAACCGTCGACACCCTCGCCGGCGGCACCCAGGTACTCCCCGGCGGCCCGGTCGCGAGCCAACAGTCCATCGAGGTGCTCGGCACCAACGGCGGCGGATTCTTCAACGCGAACGCCGCGCACCCGTTCGAGAACCCCGCCGCGTGGACGAGTTGGGTCCAGATCCTTCTCATGCTGGTGATCGCGGCGTCCCTGCCGCGGACGTTCGGGCGCATGGTCGGCGACAAGCGGCAGGGCTATGCGATCGCCGCGGTCATGGCCATGCTCGCGATCGTCAGTGTCACCTTGACGAACCTGTTCCAACTGCAGCACCACGGCACCGTCCCACCGCGATCGGGGCGTCAATGGAGGGGGTGGAGCAGCGGCTCGGGTCGCGGGGTCGGCGACCTTCACCGCCGGCGCAACGCTGACCGGGGCCGGGGCCACGACCTCCGCACTCGACTCGTACACGAGCCTCGGCGGGTTGATGGCGATGTTCAACATGCAGCTGGGCGAGGTCGCGCCCGGCGGCGCCGGATCCGGCCTGTACGGGATCCTGATCCTCGCGGTGATCACGGTGTTCGTCGCCGGGCTCATGGTGGGGCGCACCCCGGAGTACCTCGGCAAGAAGATCACTCCGCGCGAGATCAAGCTTGCCGCCGCTTACTTCCTGGTGACACCGATCGTGATCCTCGTCGGCACCGCCGTCGCGATGGCGCTGCCCGGGCCGCGGGCGCAGGCACTCAACCCGGGGCCGCACGGGCTCTCGGAGATCCTCTATGCGTTCACCTCGGTCGCGAACAGCAACGGCTCCGCATTCGCCGGCCTGTCCGCGAACACGCCCTGGTACAACACGGTTCTCGGGGTCGCGATGATCCTCGGCCGACTGCTGCCGATGATCTTCGTGCTGGCCCTCGCCGGGGCGCTGGCCCGCCAGGCGGTGGTGCCGGCGTCGGCGGGCACGCTGCCGACGCATCGCCCGCAGTTCGTCGGGCTGGTCACCGGAGTGACGCTGATCCTCGTCACCCTGACGTTCCTCCCCGCGCTCGCACTCGGGCCGCTCGCGGAGGGAATCCACCGATGAGCACGTCCCGGACGGAGCGTCGGCGCGCGGGGCTCACCGCCACCACAGTCGTGGCGGCGGTCCCGGCGCGCTGCGCAAGCTCGACCCCCGGGTGCTGTGGCGCAATCCCGTGATGTTCATCGTCGAGGTCGGCGCGACGTGGAGCACGGTGCTGGCGATCCGCGATCCGTCTTGGTTCGCGTGGGCCGCGGTGTTCTGGCTGTGGATCACCGTCGTGTTCGCGAACCTCGCGGAGTCGGTCGCCGAGGGTCGCGGCAAGGCGCAGGCCGACGCGCTACGTAAGGCGCAGAAGGGAACTCGTGCCCGCCGGGTGCGAGACTGGACTCCGGAGACAGAACACCCGGTCGAGGAGGACGTCGCGTCGACCGACCTGCGGCAGGGCGACATCGTGCTCGTCGAGGCCGAGCAGACAGTTCCGGGGACGGTGACGTCGTCGAGGGCATCGCGTCGGTCGACGAGTCCGCGATCACCGGCGAGTCGGCCCCCGTGGTGCGCGAATCCGGCGGCGACCGCTCCGCGGTCACCGGTGGCACCGTGGTGCTGTCCGACCGGATCGTCGTCCGGATCACCCAGAAGCCGGGCGGCAGCTTCATCGACCGGATGATCGCGCTCGTCGAGGGCGCGAACCGGCAGAAGACGCCGAACGAATTGGCGCTGGGCATCCTGCTGGTGGCGTTGACGGTCATCTTCGTGTTCGCGGTCGCGACGTTGCAGCCGCTCGCGATCTACTCCAAAGCCGACAACCCGGGTGTGCCCGACACCGCGGCCCTGGACCGGTACGGGTGGCGGGGTCGTGATGGTGTCGCTGGCGGTGTGCCTGATTCCCACCACGATCGGCGCGCTGCTGTCGGCGATCGGTATCGCCGGCATGGACCGGCTGGTACAACGCAACGTGCTGGCCATGTCGGGGCGGGCCGTCGAGGCAGCGGGCGATGTGAACACGCTGCTGCTCGACAAGACAGGCACCATCACCCTCGGCAACCGCCAGGCCTCGGAGTTCGTCCCCGTCGGCGGGGTCACCGCCCAGGAACTGGCCGACGCGGCCCAACTGTCGAGCCTGGCCGACGAGACCCCGGAGGGGCGGTCGATCGTCGTCTACGCGAAACGGGAGCATGAGCTGCGCGAACGCAGTCCGGGCGAGCTGGCGCGCGCCACCTGGGTGCAGTTCAGCGCCCACACCCGCATGTCCGGGGTGGACCTCGACGACGGGACGATGCTCCGCAAGGGTGCGACCGCGGCGGTCGCCGACTGGGTGGCGGGCCACAGCGGCGCGGTGCCCGACGAGCTCACCGCGATCACCGACCGGATCGCCGGGGAGGGCGGCACGCCGCTCGTGGTCGGCCGTGTCGACGGCAACGGCGCCGCGGTGCTGGGCGTCATCCATCTCAAGGACGTCGTCAAACGCGGGATGCGGGAGCGGTTCGCGGAGATGCGGCGCATGGGGATCCGCACGGTCATGATCACCGGCGACAACCCGCGCACCGCCAAGGCGATCGCCGACGAGGCCGGGGTGGACGACTTCCTCGCAGAGGCGAATCCGGAGGACAAGCTCGACCTGATCAAACGCGAACAGGCGGGCGGGCGGCTGGTCGCGATGACCGGCGACGGCACCGACGACGCCCCCGCGCTCGCGCAGGCTGACGTCGGCGTCGCCATGAACACGGGTACGACGGCCGCCAAGGAAGCCGGCAACATGGTCGATCTCGATCCGGATCCCACCAAGCTCATCGAGGTCGTTGCAATCGGCAAGCAGTTGCTCATCACGCGCGGCGCGCTCACCACGTTCTCCATAGCGAACGACATCGCCAAGTACTTCGCGATCATCCCGGCGATGTTCGTGGCGATCTTCCCCGGTCTGGCGCTGCTCAACGTGATGCGGCTGCACAGTCCGCAGTCCGCGATCCTGGCGGCGGTGATCTACAACGCACTGATCATCGTGGCACTGATCCCGCTCTCGCTGCGCGGCGTGAAGTATCGGGCGGTCAGCGCCCCGCAGCTACTCAGTCGCAACCCGGCATATCTTCGGGCTCGGCGGTGTCGTCGCGCCGTTCGTCGGCATCAAGGCGATCGATCTGGCGCTGCAGTTCCTGCCGGGGATGTCGTGACATGCACCGCGCCGGGTGGGTCCGCCAGCATCTCGCGGCGTTGCGCGCGCTCCTGGTCCTGACCGTGATCACGGGGATCGCGTACCCGCTGGCGGTGTGGGCCGTCGCCTCCCTGCCGTGGCTGCGCGAGCGGGCCGACGGCGCGATCGTGTCGGTGGACGGGCACATCGTGGGCAGCAGCCAGGTCGGTCAGGCGTTCACGGCCGCGGACGGCACGCCGCTGCCGGGATACCTCCAGAGCCGACCGTCGGCGGCCGGCGCCGGATACGACGCGCTCGCGTCCGGTGCGAGCAACCTCGGACCCGAGAACATCCGGGACACCCCGGCGGACCCGGCGCTGCTGGCCCGCGGTGCCACGCCGGCCGAGGCAGGCTTCGTGCCGAGCCTGCTGACCACCGTGCGCACCCGCAGCCGGGAGATCGGCCTTCGCGAGGGTGTCGACGGCGGACGGCCGTTCTGCACGCCGGGTGGCGTCGGTGCGGTGCTGTCGGTGATCGGACCCCGCGACGCGGACGGCGACGTGCCCCGGCCTTCACGGGTGGTAAGCGTCAACGAACCGTGCTCCCCAGTTCCCTCCACGCCCTTCCTCGACGCGTACACGGGGGTGACGGTCGAGTGCGCCCGGTTCGGCGAGAACTACGACAGCGGCAAGATCGTGCCGATCCGTGGGAGCGCCCCGGACCCGCCGGCGGTCCCGGCCGACGCGGTCACCGCCAGCGGCAGCGGGCTCGACCCGGACATCTCCCGCGAGTTCGCCAACCTGCAGGCACCCCGGGTCGCCGCGGCGCGCGGGGTCTCCGTCGGGCAGGTACGCGCGGTGATCGCCGACCACAACCACGGCCGGGAACTGGGCGTCCTCGGTGAGCCGACGGTGAACGTCCTCGAGACGAACATCGAACTCGACCGACGATTCCCGGTGCCGTGAGCCCGCGCGATTCACCATTCGACGGACGTCGGTCTCGATCCTTCCCGGATCGGGCACCTTTCGCGCCGGGCATGGAGCGCAGCTGCCCGTTCACGCGATGATGGAAGTACCGCACGGTCGTAACGACGCGATGCGCCCTCGACACGCGTCGCGCCCCGAGACTCGTCAATGGAAGGGACCGGTGCACAATGACCACGAATGAGAAGACCGTCCACGAAGTGACCTACGATCTGCTGCGTTCACTGGAACTGACCACCGTATTCGGTAACCCGGGCTCCACCGAGCAGACCTTCTTGAAGCGTTTCCCTGACGACTTCACCTATGTGCTGGGGTTGCAGGAGGCATCGGTGCTTGCCATGGCCGACGGGTTCGCACAGTCCACGGGCAGGCCTGCACTGGTCAACGTGCACACCGGCGCCGGAACCGGGAACGCGATGGGCAGCCTGGTCGCCGCGTACAAGGGCAACACGCCCCTGATCGTCACGGCCGGTCAGCAGACCCGCGAGATGGTCCTGTGCGACCCGTACCTGACCAACCGCGATGAGACCCTGTTGCCGTTGCCCTGGGTCAAGTGGGCCTATCAACCCGCGCGCGCCGAGGACGTGCCGGCCGCGTTCATGCGCGCCTACGCGGTCGCTCTGCAGCCGCCGGCGGGTCCGGTGTTCCTGTCCATACCGCTCGACGACTGGGACAAGCCGGCCGAGAGGCCCGCGGTCGCCAGGACGGTGAGCCACCGATGCGGCCCGGATGCCGAGCGCCTACGCGGATTCGCTGATCGCGTCAACCGCGCGCAGCGGCCACTGCTCGTCTACGGGCCCGAGGTCGATCGCAGCGGCGCCTGGGATGCCGGCGTGGCCTTCGCGGAGAAGCTCGGCGCGCCGGTGTACAGCGGCCCGCTTCCCGACCGAGTGTCGTTTCCCGAGACACACGGCCTGTACCAGGGGCAGCTACCGATGACCATCGCCGGCGTCAACGAGGTGCTGCAGGGCCACGATCTGGTACTCGTGATCGGAGCGCAGGTCTTCCGCTACTACCCCTGACGTTTCCGGTGAGTACCTGCCCGCGGGTACCGAGCTGCTGCAGATCACGTCGGATCCGACGATGGCCGGCGCCGCGCCGGTCGGCGACAGCATGCTCGGCGATGCGCTATTGGCGTTGGAGCAGCTCGCGGACATGGTGGATGACCGGAGCAGCACGCCTGCCACGACCACGTCGGGCGGTGGCCACGACATCGCCGATCCGGAGTCCTCACCCCTGACGCCGGCCGCGGTGTTCTCGACGCTGGGCACCGTCAAGCCCGCCGACTCGCCGCTGGTCACCGAATCGACATCCACCATGGCCCAACAGGTCCAGTGGCTGCCCACCACCCACACCGGGTCGTTCTTCGCCACCGCCAGCGGCGGGATCGGCTGGGGAGTACCCGCGGCGGTGGGCATCGCGCTCGGCGACCGCGCCCGCGGGCTCAAGCGCACCGTGGTCGCGACCATCGGCGACGGATCATTCCAATACTCGGTGCAAGCGATATGGACGGCGGCCCAACATCGGCTGCCGGTCGTATTCGTCGTGCTACGCAACGAGGAGTATTCGATCCTCAAGGCATTCGCACTGTTGGAGAAGACACCCGGCGTGCCCGGGCTGGACCTGCCCGGCCTCGACATCGCCTCCATCGCAGAGGGTTTCGGGCGCCGCGCGATCAACGTGGACACCACCGAGCGGCTCGCCGACGCGTTCACCACTGCACTCGAAGCCGACGGGCCCACGGTCATCGTGGTGCCGACCCAACCGGAGTTGGCGCATCTGGGCTGATTCCGGCACGACGATGCGGGCGTGGTCGGCCGGTCACGGCGCCTTCGTCACTGACCGCTGGTCACCCGGGTGCCGTCGCCGACCACCGCGCCTCGGCCGCGCGCAGCGACCGCTCGACCGAACCTCCGGTGTCGATCAGGGTGGCCTCGGGCCACGGATCGGTCTGCAGCGCCATGGCGCGCGCAATGTCCGAGGTGGCCTCCGAGTCGTGGTCGCCGCCGGCCTCGGCCCGCGCGTGCAGTCGCCGCTCCGTGACGTCGGGCGGCGCGACGCACTGCAGCGGGACGAGGTCCGCAAGGCTCGCGTTCGCGACGGCGGCGGCGCCCTCGCGCCACCGCGGAATCGGTCCACGACGCGTCCAGGACGACCGACACGCCCCGGTCCAGCGCCTGTCGGGCCCGGTCCAGCAGCGTCTCGTACACCCGGGCGGTCGCGTCGGCCGAGTACCGGCCGCGGCCGAAGCCCGGGTCCGGGTCGGTGTCGCGTTCGGCGGCGAACAACTCGCGCCGGATCGCGTCGCTCGACACCAGCTCGGCGCCCACCTCCGCGGCGAGGGCACGGGCGACGGTCGACTTGCCGGTGGCGGGTAGCCCGCCGACGATCGCCAACCGGACGGCGCCGCGCGCGAGGTGGTCCTCGGCGAGGGCGGTGTGGCGCAGCGCGTCGTCCGCCGACTCGGCGCGGCCCTGCAGGTACCGGACGCAGTCGACCTTGGCCCGCATGAACGCGCGGTAGGCGACGTACTGGTGACGCAGCGACGCCGGCGCCGGGTCGTCGGCCGTCTCCGTGTACCGCTCGAACAGCCGCGCCGCCAGATCGGGTCGGTCCAGGAACTCGAGATCCATTGCCAGGCAAGCAATGTCGTCGAGTTCGTCGAGGTAGCGGAGTCGGTCGTCGAACTCGAGGCAGTCCAGGATGCGGGGACCGTCTGCCAGCCAGAAGATGTCGTCGGCCAGCAGGTCGCCGTGCCCGTCGACGATGCGCCCGGCCGCGATGCGCTCGGTGAACAGCGCATCGCGGCCGTCGAGGTACCGCAGCACGCGCCGCTCGAGTTCAACGAGTCGGTCGTCGTCGAGGACGTGCTGGTCGAGCGCGCGGGTTTCGCGAATGTTGTTGCACCACCGTCGGCGGACCGCAGCCGTCGTGCCCTCGGCCGCGATGTCCGGACCACGCAGCGCCCGAGCGTGGAAGTGGGCGACCGTGTCGGCGATCGCGTCGATCCGGTCCCCCACCTCCCCGAGGTCGCTGCCGTGCACCAGCGACGACAGCCGGGCGTCCTCAGGCATCCGGCGCATCACCACCAGCGGCTCGCCGTCCGCCGTTTCGGGGTCGGTCAGCTCGACGACGCCCAGGTAGACGTCTGGTGCCAGGCGCCGGTTCAGCTCAACCTCGCGGGCACACGCCGCCCGCCGGGCGTCACGGCTGCGGAAGTCGAGGAACTCGGTGCGGATCGGCTTCTTCGCCTTGTACACGCGGTCGCCGAGGAGGAACACCACCCCCGAATGCGTCTCGTGCAGGGCAGCGAACGGCTGGTCGGTCGATTCCACCGAGGTTCAGCTGGCCTCGCCGTGTTCGTCGTAGTGGCCCTCGTGTTCCGCGTGCCGGTGGCCGTCGTGGAGGTAGTCGACGTGGTCGCCGTGCTGGATCTTCTCGTGACCGCAATTCTCGCCGTGGACGTGCGGATGATCGGACGGGTCGTGCGGATGGTGCTCGGATGAGGTCATGTTCCCTGCCTCTCGGTCGTTTCCACCCTGACACTGTCCACGCTAGTGGCGTCGGCGATGCGGTGGTAAAGATTCTCGATTTCCTCGCGGCGGCACGGCCGGGTGCCCGGCGTGGTGAGCATCGCGGCGCCCGCAGCCATGCCGAGACGGACCGCGTCGTGCAGCGAGCGGTCGCGCGCGAGGCCGACGGTGATCCCGGCCAGCATGGCGTCCCCGGCGCCGACACCGCTGCGCACCGCGACCGGGATCGCCGGGAACCGGGCCGCGGAGTCGGCCGTGACGGCCAGGGCGCCGCCCGCCCCCAGCGACAACACCACCACCTCGCAGCGTCCGGCGTCGACGAGTTCGCGGGCGGCGCGGACCTGCGCGGCCTCGTCGGTGAGTTCGCGGCCCACCAGCTCGCGCAACTCCCGGATGCTCGGTTTGAGGAGGTACACCGCTGTCCCGGTGCGGCGCAGCGGTTCCCCTGACGTGTCGAGCACACATCGGGCACCGGAGTCGCGGGCCATCGCGGCGACGCGGTCGTAGAAGTCCGGCGGCGCGCCCGGCGGCAGGCTGCCGCTGGCGACGACGTAGCGCGCGTCGCGGGCCGCCTCGGCGAGCAGCGCCAGGCACTGCTCCTGCTCGGCGCGGCTCAGGCGGGGTCCGGGCAGCACGAACCGGTACTGGTCACCCGTCCGGTACTCGTCGACGGTGAAGCTCTCACGCGTCGCGCCGGCGATCGGCACCCGGCGGGTCCACACGCCCTCGCGGTCGAGCAGTTCGCCGAGCACGGTGCCGGTGGCCGAGCCGAGCGGGAACACCGCGACGACCGGCTCCCCCAGCTCCCGGACGATCCGGGCGACGTTGATGCCCCGCCGCCCGGGTCGTACCGGGGTTCGCCGCAGCGGATCTTGTCGGTCGGCCCCACCCGCTCCGCATTCGTCGAGATGTCGAGGGCCGGGTTCATGGTGAGCGTGACGATCGCCGGCATCGCAGGGCGCCTCCTCGGACCCGGGCCGGCGGGCGCCCGCTCCTGCGTCCGATCGTGGGCGGTGCGCGCGTACCGGCACAGGGTCGAACGGCCCTTTACAGCAGGTCTCCGGCCTGCGCCAATGGATCGGGAGGAGTGCCATGGACGCCACTGACACCGCTGTCATCGATCGGAGCGCGCTCGACGACCTGATCCAGGTGCTACGCGACGACGGGCGCCGCGTCGTCGGCCCGACCGTGCGCGAGAGCGCCGTCGGTGCTGGCCGAGCTCGAGTCGGGCGCCGAGCTGCCCGACGGCTGGGGCGTCACGACCGCGCCGGCGAGTACCGACTGAACCGTCGCACCGACGGCGCCGTCTTCGCGAACTCGGCGGGACCGATGTCGTGGAAGCAGTTCGTACACCCGCCACACCGGGTGTTGTGGACGGCGTCGGACGGGCAGTTCACCGAGCCGGAGCCGGAGGGACCTCGGTTCGCGTTCCTGGGAGTGCGCGGCTGCGACCTCGCGGCCATCCACACGCTGGGCACCGTGCTGGGTGCGGACCCGGGCGGCTACACCGCGCGCGTCCTCGCGGACCTGGTGGTGGTGGCGGTCGGTTGCACCGAGCCGGGAGGGGTGTGCTTCTGCGCGTCGATGGGCACCGGACCGCCCCCGGGCCGGGCTACGACCTGGCGCTCACCGAGCGTATCGACGAGCGCGGGCACCGGTTCGTCGTCGAGGTCGGGACGGACACCGGGCGACGGCTACTCGGCCGCATCCCCACCACGGACGCCACCGATGCCGACGTCACGGACGCGCGGGCGGCGGTCGACGCCGCGCGCGACCACATGGGGCGTGAGATGCCGGACGTGGATCTGCAGGCGCTGCTGCGGGCCGCGCGGGACGAGCCGGTGTGGGACGACGTCGCCAACCGCTGCCTGACCTGCGGGAACTGCACCATGGTGTGTCCGACGTGCTTCTGCACCAGCGCCGAGCAGGTGAGTGACCTCGACAGCGACCGCACCGAGGGGCACCAGCGGTGGGCGTCGTGTTTCGAGTTGGACTACTCGCATCTGCACGGCGGCAACGTGCGGACCAGCGGCGCGAGCCGGTACCGGCAGTGGATGACCCACAAGCTCGGCACGTGGTTCGACCAGTTCGGCTCGTCAGGCTGTGTGGGGTGCGGTCGCTGCATCGACTGGTGTCCGGTCGGCATCGACATCACCGCCGAAGCGGCCCGGCTCACCGCCGCGCTGCCGGGCTTCCCCGACGTCGGCGGGGACGGGGAGCCGGAATCGTGACGCGGTCGCCCGACGACTCGCCCGCGGAGCTACTGCCGGGCCTCGACGTGGCGGCCCGGGAGCGGCTCGCGGAGCTGTGGACGCCGGCGCTGTGGGTGCCGGGCGAGTACGTCTTCCGGGAGGGCGAGCCCGCGCGCCGCTGCTGGCTGCTGCGGCGGGGCCGGGTGCTGCTGGCCACGTCGGTGCCCGGACGCGGCGACGTCGTGGTCGAGACGCTCTCCGGCGGCGACCTGCTGGGCTTGTCGTGGCTGAGGCCCCCACACGTGTGGACTTTCGGGGCCCGCGCCGCCGCCCCCACGGAGGCGTCGGCAGATCGACATCGCGACGCTGCACGAGGCGTCCGAGCGGGACCCGGCGTTCGGGTACGCGGTGTCGCGGGCGATGTCGGGTCTGATGCTCGACCGGCTCCAGGCGACCCGGGCGCGCCTGCTCGACCTGTACGCGAATCCGGGTGCGCCGTGACCGCCCCGGCATCGTCCCTGGTCCCCGCCGCGTACCGGGTGACGGGTCGGATCGTCGAGACCCACGACTCGGTCACGCTCGACCTGGCGCCCACCCGCGCCGCGGTGCCGCGGTTCCGGCCCGGCCAGTTCATGATGCTGTGCGCGCCGGGCGTCGGCGAGGTCCCGATCTCGGTGTGCGGCGATCCGACACGCGAGGACGACGTGCTCGTCACACGGTGCGCAGCGTGGGCGCGGCGAGCGCCGCCCTGCACGACGCGACGGTCGGTGCGGTGGTCGGGGTACGGGGGCCGTACGGGACGACCTGGGACCTCGGGGCCGCCGCGGGGGTGATCTGGTGATCGTCGCGGGCGGGGTCGGGCTCGCGGCGGTCCGGGCGCCGGTGCTGGCGGTATGCGCGGACCGGTCCCGGTTCCGGAACGTCACGCTCGTGGTCGGGGCCCGCAGTCCCGAGGAGATCTCTACCGCCAGGAGTTCGACGTCTGGCGTGCGGCCGGCCTGGACGTCGTGGTCACGATCGATCAACCCGCCCGCGACTGGACCGGACCGGTCGGGTTCGTCACCGAAGCCCTCGCCCGCCTGTCCGTGGATCCCGCACGCACCTGCGCGCTGGTGTGCGGGCCGGAGGCGATGATGCGGTTCTCGGTGCGGGTCCTCGAGGGGTACGGCGTCGACCGGCGGCACATCCAGGTCTCGCTCGAACGCAACATGCAGTGCGGCATCGGGGTGTGTGGCCATTGCCAGCTCGGTGAACTGCTGCTGTGCCGCGACGGCCCGGTGGTCGACTACGCGGTGGCCGGTCCCCTACTGCACACCCGGGAGCTGTGATGACCTCACCACCGACACTGGCCGTGTGGAAGTTCGCGTCGTGCGACGGCTGCCAGCTGTCGCTGCTCGACTGCGAGGACGAACTGCTCACGGTCGCAACCGAACTGAAGATCTCCCACTTTCTCGAGATGTCCAGTGCGACGGTCGCCGGCCCGTACGATCTCTCGCTCGTGGAGGGGTCGATCACCACCGCCGAGGACGTCGACCGAATCCACCGGATCCGGGAGAACTCCGGGCGGCTGGTCACAATCGGGGCGTGCGCCACGGCCGGCGGCGTTCAGGCGCTGCGCAACTTCGGCGACGTCGCCGAGTTCGCGGCCGCGGTGTACGCGAGCCCGGAGTACATCGAGACACTCGCGACGTCGACCCCGATCTCGGCGCACGTCCGGGTGGACTTCGAGTTGCAGGGGTGCCCCATCGACCGCGGCCAGCTGATCGAGGTGATCTCCGCGTTCCTGGCCGGCCGGGCACCCACGGTGCCCAACACGAGCGTGTGCAACGAGTGCAAGCGGCGGGGTCTGACGTGCGTCATGGTCGCCGACGGCACCCGTGCCGGGGCCGGCCACCCACGCCGGCCGCGGCGCACTGGTGCCCGGCCCACTCGCGCGGCTGCTACGGATGCTTCGGTCCCATGGAGAATCCGAACATCGCGTCACTGGCCGGGTGGCTGCGCCGGTGCGGGATGGACGACGCCGACATCGGCCGGGCGTTCTCGACGTTCACGTTCGCCGCGCCCGGGTTCGACGAAGGGGCGACGGTATGGGCAGTGACGATCCGGATGCGACGGAGCGGCGCCGGTTGACGGTGCGGGCCCTGGCCCGCGTCGAGGGCGAGGGCCGCCTCGACGCGACGGTCGCCGACGGTACGGTCGAGCACGCGCGGCTCGACATCTACGAGCCGCCGCGCTTCTTCGAGGCGTTCCTGCGGGGCCGCGACTTCCGGGAGCCGCCCGACATCACGTCCCGGATCTGCGGGATCTGCCCAGTCGCGTACCAGGTGAGCGCGTGCAACGCGCTCGAGCAGGCGTGCGGGGTCACCGTCGACCCGCGGGTGCGGGCGCTGGCGGCGGCTGCTGTACTGCGGCGAGTGGATCGCCAGCCACACCCTGCACATCTACTTCCTGCACGCGCCGGACTTCCTCGGGCTGCCGGACTCCATCGAGCTCGCGCGGGCCGACCGGGCCGCCGTCGAACGCGGGCTCGCGCTCAAGAAGGCCGGGAACGCGATCCTCGAGACGATCGGGGCCGTCCGATCCATCCGATCAACGCCCGCGTCGGCGGCTTCTACCGGGCCCCCACCAGGGCCGAAGCCGGCCCCGCTCGCCGAGACGCTGCGCCGCGCCGTGGACGACGCGCTGGGCACGGTCCGGTGGGTCGCGGGATTCGACTTCCCCGACGCGCGTCGATCCGGTGTTGATGGCGTTGCACAGACGCCGACGGCTACGCGATCGAGGACGGTCTCGTCCACACGAGCGCCGGCGTCCGGTTCCCGGCCGCCGAGTTCGCAGACCACGTCCGCGAGCGGCAGGTCCCGGACTCGACGGCGCTGCATGCCCGCCTCGACGGTGGCCCGGCCCGACCGGTCCGCTGGCCCGATACACGCTCAACCACGCGCAGCTGTCCGGGTCGGCGGCAGCGGCCGCGGCGGAGGCCGGACTGGGCGACGAGTGCCGAAACCCCTACCGCAGCATCGTGGTTCGGGCGGTGGAGGTGGCGTACGCGGTCGAGGAGGCGCTGCGCCTGATCGACGCGTACGAGCGACCCGAGCCGGCCGCCGCGGAGATCGGCGCCCGCGCCGGCACCGGACACGGCGTCAGCGAGGCGCCGCGCGGGCTGCTGTACCACCGGTACGAGATCACCGGCGACGGCACGATCCGGTCCGCGGACATCGTGCCGCCGACCGCGCAGAACCAGGATGCGATCGAGGCCGACCTCGTGCACCGGATCGGCGAGCACCTCGACCTGCCGGACGCCGAGTTGACCGCGCTGTGCGAACGGGTGATCCGCAACCACGACCCGTGCATTTCGCGCGCCACCCACTTCCTGGATCTGCGGGTGACGCGGCGGTGAGCCCGCCGGGGCGCACCGTGGTGATCGGGGCTCGGCAACGAGTTCCGCCGCGACGACGGCTTCGGACCCGCCGTGGTGCGGGCGCTGCGTGGGCGTCTGCCGGCCGGCACCGGTGTCGCGGCCGTCGCCGACACCGTCGACCTGCTGACCGTGTGGACGGGGCGCGCCTGGCGGTCGTGGTCGATCTGACGCTGCGCGCGCCCCCGGCCCCGGGCCGGATGCACCGGCTGGTCCTCGGCGGACGCGACACCGCGGGGGCATCGGGCGGTCACGGCGTGGACGTGGAGCCGCCCTCGCGCTGGCGCGGATCCTCGGCACCGGTCCCGGCGGGTGGTGCTGTACGCGGTCGAGGGGCTCGACGCTCGGCGCCGGTGTGGGTCTGTCGCCGGCCGTGCGGCGGGCCGTCCCGGCGGCTGCCGCGGCCGTTCTGTCGGAGTTGGTCAGCGGTAGCGTTCGGCGTCGCGCGCCATCGTGACCAGTCGATCCGCGAGGGTCGTGAGCTCGGCACGGTCGGCGTCCTCGGCGATCGCGGTGGCGACGTCCTCCGCGGCGCAGCGCAGCTCGAACATCCGGTCCGAGAGCGCGGAGGCCTCCTCGGCGGTGAGCACCACCGCGTCGACGGGAATCGACGTTCCCTTCACTGCGCTGCGCTGCCGCAGGCCCGCTGGCGGCACGACTGTCGGCAGTACCGGCGGCGCCGGCCGATCCTGACCGCGGCGACCTCACGGCCGCACCAACACACACGACACGGGTTTCCGGGGAGCTGCGGCCATGGTCGAACACCTTACTGCGGACCGCCGGCGGCGACCCCGGTAAGATGATGCGGCCGCATCCACAGGAACCTCGGGAACGATTCGAGATTTCGGGACGTTGTAGATGGTTGTGAACGCTCGGCGCGCCGCCAAAGGCGAACTGGCGCGGTGACGAACGAAGAGAGGACACACCATGGCAGATCGCGTACTTCGAGGCAGTCGACTCGGAGCGGTGAGCTACGAGACCGATCGCGACCACGACCTGGCGCCCCGCCGCATCGCCCGGTACCGGTGCGACAACGGCGAGGAGTTCGACGTCCCCTTCGCGGACGACGCCGAGATCCCCGGCACCTGGCTGTGCAAGAACGGCCTCGAAGGCACCCTTCTCGAGGGCAGCGCGCCCGAGGCGAAGAAGGTCAAGCCGCCGCGCACCCACTGGGACATGCTGCTCGAGCGTCGTTCCGTCGAGGAGCTCGAGGAGCTGCTCAAGGAGCGTCTGGACCTGCTCAAGGCCAAGCGCCGCGGCGCGTAACCAGCGCGCACCGATTCCAGCCGGCGCCGCCACGGATCTCCCGTGGCGGCGCCGGTCTGTTTCCGGAGTGAAACGGTCGCGGTCAGCAGCTGCTCGGTGCCGGCTCGCCGCGGAACCGTGCATCGAGGTAGTCCAGCGCCCGCGGAGCCCCCAGCACCGCGGTGGTGAGGTGGTCGGGCTGGGAAACAGCTCCGACTCGACGGTCGCACCGGCCCGGCAGTACCGCCGCACCGTGGCCTCGATCGAATCGACCGGGATCAACGCGTCGGTGGGGCTGTGCCACTCGAAGACCGGTGCCTTCGGCACTCCCGGGTAGTCCTCCACACTGTTGTCGGCGAGCACGGCGTCCGCGGCCGGGCTGTCGAGCAGGCCGGTACTCGTCGAGACTCGGCGGCGCTGTGTCCGGTGCCGGTCGCGAGGATCTGGTTGGCGCACGCGTTCGCGATCGTATTGCGCATCGCGACGCCGACGCCGTTGAGCTGGTCGCCGATGGGTAGCTGGGTCGGGTACTCGCGCTCGAGCCCGATCGCGGCCGCCAGCGCGAGTCCGAAGACCGGGTGCGGTGCGGTGCCGAGCGCGTGGGCCATTTTGCCGAGGTTCATCGGGACCCCGCCCTCGGCGACCCCGACGATGTTCAGCTCCGGCGCGTACGCCGGCGCGAGCGCCGCGGCGAAGGCCGTGGCCATGCCGCCGCCGGAGTATCCGGCCATCGCCACGGGGCTCCCCGCGAGAGCCAGATCGGGCACGCGCTGCGCCGCCCGGATCCCGTCGAGGGTGACTGCCCGCCGAGCCGCGCCGCCCCGTACGCGCTGTCGGGTCCGAGGTGATCGGGCAGCGCGACCGTCCATCCGCGCATGAGCGCGACGTTGAGCGCCGGCGCTTCACGGATCATGAGGTCGGGATCGTTGGTGTAGAGCGCACGCGACGGCGCACACCGGGTGCCGAGCGCGTTGACGATGTGCTGGTAGGACAGCAGCGGGCCGTTCGGCTGCCGGTTCTGCGGTGCCAGGACCGTGGTGACGGCCGCGATCGGCGCGTTCTGGGAGTTCGTCGACCGGAAGGCGATCTGCCACACGTCCGTGTTCGGGAAGGCCGGCAACGGCGGCATGCGGCGCACCGCGACCACGTCGCCCGGTGCGCGCGAGGCCAGACCAGGGGGTTGGCTGTAGAACCCGTCCGGGTCGGCGACAGGGTACACCGGCGCTGCGGTCGCCGTCGCCGGCACCAACACGGCCGCACAGCCGACCACGACGGCTGTCATGATCGCTCTACCTACTCGACTACGCGTCCGGGCCGGTGACGGCGACAACCGTTTCGACGGGCATGCAGAATCCCTTCGTATAGATCTTCGCTGAATCGCGCGTTCTTGCCGAACCCCGCATTTCGACCCGGGCGAGACTGCGTGCCCACGCTGGTTTCGACCGAACGGCGACTCAGCCTATGCGACGCACCCCGGGTTTCCCGGCGCGAAGCGCGAACCACTCTGCGGGACCTGACGATTCGCACCCAAATACCGCACGATCGGCTGTGGCGCAAGCGAATCCGGACAGATCGGGAGCGGTCGTGACCGGTCCGTCACCCCAATTCGGCGAGCGCCGGTTCGGGAGGTTTCGAAATCAATTGCGGATTCGCCAGGCCTACCTACGCGTGACATCATGAAGGGGACGCATGCAGCTTGGCGGACATGGCTGACGCGAAGGTTCGCAGGGATTCGAGGGACTACCGCGCCGGTCCAGCAGATGTAAGGCGAGGTGGCGCATGGACGACACCACCGGCTCCACGAGAGCCGACACCACCGAGTACCCGACTGGCACCATCGCAGCCGACGAGCCGGGTCTGGAGCGCCTACGCAGCGGAGCTCGACGCTATCGACGGGCGACTACTCGAGGACATTCGCGCACGCATCGACGTGTGCGTCCGGATCGGCGAGGTCAAACGACGTCAGAGAATCCCCATGATGCAGCCGCAGCGTGTAGGCCTGGTGCAGGCCCGCGCCGAGCAGTTCGCACGCGAGAACGGGCTGTCCCGGAATTCCTGAGTCGGCTGTACGACGTGATGATCGCGGAGACCTGCCGGATCGAGGACGACGTAATCGGGTCGAACGGCGACCCCACTCGCGCAACGGGCTGAGGACGCTATGTCGACCCGAACACTGTTGATCGACAATTACGACTCGTTCACATACAACCTCTACAGCCTGTTGTCGGAGGTCAACGGGTGCCGCCGCAGGTGGTGAAGAACGACGCCGACTGGGCGGGCGTGCCGCTCGAGGATTTCGACAACACCGCCATCTCCCCCGGGCCGGGTCGACCGGACCGCAAGCGCGACTTCGGGATCAGCGCCCGCGCGATCGCGAACCGCGAGGTGCCGGTGCTCGGGGTGTGCCTCGGGCATCAGGGGCTGTGCCACCTGTTCGGCAGCACTGTGGGTCTGGCCCCGGTGCCGATGCACGGGCGGCTCTCGTCGATCCGACATTCGGGGCGCGGATCTTCGCGGACCTGCCGTCACCGTTCCGGGCAGTGCGGTACCACTCCCTGATCGTCGAGGACCTCCCCCCGACCTCGAGGCCCACGCGTGGACCGACGACGGACTGATCATGGCCGCGAAGCATCGCCGACATCCGTTGTGGGGCGTGCAGTTCCACCCCGAGTCGATCTGTACCCAGTACGGCCGCGACCTGCTCGCGAACTTCCGGGACCTGTCTCCGATGCGCGAGCATTCATCCCGGCGTCGCAGTACCCGTGCCGCCGCGGCGGAAGCGCCGCCGAACGACTCCCCCGGCGCCACACCGAAATACGTCGTGCACAGCCGGCGGGTGGATCGAGCGGTGGATCCGCAGGCCGTCGACAGCCGGCTCTTCGCGACCGACTCGGGCAGTTTCTGGCTCGACGGCAGTGCCGCAATCGAACCCGAATCGCGGTTCTCGGTTATGGGTGACTGCTCCGGTCCCCTGGCCGAGTACCTCACCTACCAGGTGGCGGAGACGACCGTGTGCGTCCACCGCGCGGGTCGACCCGTGGAGCAGGTTCACCGGCGCTTCTTCGACTACATCGACGAGCAGCTCCGCGAGCGGGCGGTGCCGGCGAGCCCCGACCTGCCGTTCGCGTTCGGCCTCGGCTACGTCGGCTATCTCGGGTACGAGCTCAAGGCCGATGCCGGCAGCCAACTCGTCCACACGTCGCCCACCGCGGACGCTGCCTTCGTGTTCGCCGATCGCGCGGTGGTGATCGACCATCTAGGCGGCGCCTGCTACCTGCTGGCCCTGAGCGAGGACCCGGACGATCCGCGGGTACCGGAGTGGTTCACGCGGATCGAGGCCGAGATCCGCGAGCTCGACGAGGCCGTCGAAGCGCCCCCTCCGCACCCCCTGGTCAAGCTCGAGGAGGACACCAAACCGCGGATGCGCCACAGCAACGAGGAGTACCTCGCGCTCATCGGTCAGTGTCTCGACCAGATCCGGTCCGGGGAGTCGTACGAGGTGTGCCTGACGAACGCGGCGACCGTCGACCGGGTCATCGACCCACTGCAGAGCTACGAGACGCTGCGGGAGATCAGCCCCACCCCGTACAGCGCGCTGCTGCAGTTCTCCGGGTGTCGGTGCTCAGCGCGTCACCGGAGCGGTTCCTGCGGATCGGCGCCGACCGGGTGGTCGAGTCCAAGCCGATCAAGGGCACCCGTCCGCGGCACGCGCGCGCGGAGCAGGACGCGGCGCTGCGCCAGGACCTGATCGACAGCGAAGAGGACCGCGCCGAGAACCTGATGATCGTCGACCTGGTGCGCAACGACCTGTCCCGGGTCTGTGCGCCCGGGTCGGTGCACGTCCCCAAGCTGTTCGACGTGGAGACGTACGCCCGGTGCACCAGCTGGTCTCGACGGTGCGCGGCACGCTGCGCGACGACGTGTCGAGTGTCGACTGTGTGCGCGCCGCCTTCCCCGGGGGCTCGATGACCGGTGCTCCGAAGCTGCGGACCATGGAGATCATCGACAACTCCAGGAGGGTCCGCGCGGCGTGTACTCCGGCGCCATCGGCTACTTCTCGATCAACGGCACCGCCGACTTCTCGATCGTCATCCGCACGATGGTCGCGACGGAGGACCAGGTGACGTTCGGCGTCGGGGGCGCGATCGTCGCGTTGTCGGATCCCGACGAGGAGCTCAGGAGACGATGGTCAAGGCCGTCACGATGCGCCGCTGCCTGTCGGTGACGTCGAACGACCAGGACGATTCCCCGGCCACTGATCGAGCCGCGGAACAGGTTTCGCCCGATGGCGGTGATCGGTGACGACGCGCGCCGAGACGGGAGCCGTGCGGGTCGCGGTCGTCGGTGGTGCGGGCGCGGTCGGTGCGATGCTGGCGGACCTGGCGCGGTCGGGCGGCGACGACGTGATCGTCATCGACCGGGTCCGCCCCGCCGGCGATCGGACGGCCCTGGTCGCGGACGCGACCGCGCCCTCCGAGTCGGCGCGCGCCGCCCTCGCGGGCGGACGTCGCGGTGCTCGCGGTCCCCGAGACCGTGGCGGTGGGCGCGGTTCCGTGATCGACCGCGCCATGCGACGCGGTGCGCTGCTGGTCGAGACCCTGTCCGTCAAGACGCGGATCCATCGGACGCTGCGGGAGGATGCGGCCGACCGCCCCGCGCTGGGGATCAATCCGATGTTCGCGCCCGGGCTGGGCCTGACCGGTCGGCCGGTGGCGACGGTGGTTCACCAGGACGGTCCCGCGGTCGACCGGTTCCTCGCGGCTGTGGCCGGCTGGGGCGGACGGGTGGTCCGCCTCGGCGCCGCCGAACACGATCGCGTCACCGCGGCCACGCAGGCGCTCACCCACGCCGCGGTTCTCGCGTTCGGGCTCGCGTTGGCCGATGCGGGTGTCGGATCCGACGAACTGGCGGCGACGGCTCCCCCGCCGCACACCACGATGCTCGCGCTGCTGGCCCGCGTCGGGCGGGCGCCCCGGAGGCTGACCACGACATCCAGGCCGGGAACCCGGACGCCGCCGCGGCGCGAAAGGCGTTGGCGGCAGCACTGGCCCGGCTGTCCGAGACGGTCGAACGCGGCGACGAGCAGGCCTTCGCCGACCTCATGGCCGAGGCCGTCCGGCCGCTCGGCGACCGCCTGGACGGGTACCGCGCGATGCGCGCCGCGATGTTCGAGCAACTGCGGGACCGACCGCCGGAAGGAGGACCACCGTGACCACCAACCCCTTCGGCGACGACGCCGCCGAGAACGAGTCCCGCTGCGGCTGCCGTCGCTGCCGCCGTTCGATCCGGGCGACCCGGTCGAGAGCGCGATCATCAGTGCGCTGGCGGGCAGCTGGCCGCGCCGGGCCACCGTCAAGCGCCCCGAACCCGACCTCGACGCGCTGTTCGACGCCGAAAAGGACGACTACCCCGCGCAGTTGATCCCCTTCCACGACGACGACCGGTTCCGCCGACTCGACGAGCCCACCCGCGCGAAGGTGCTGGCCTGGGCCTGGATCGCCTACAACAAGAACGTCATGGACGTCGAGCAGTACGTCGTCAATCCCGGATTCCGGCTGCTCTCGCAAGACGCGTTCGGCACCGGACTCGGCGACACGCTGACCGTCGCCACACTCCAGGCGATGGTCGACGAGCAGTACCACACGCTGATGCACCTGAACGCGAGCGCGTTGACGCGGCGTCGCCGCGGATGGGATCTGCCGGAGCGCCGGCTGCCGTACGGGCCGACGGTGCGCGGGCAATACGCGGCGGTGGCGAAGGCCGATACCCCGCGCGAATCGGCGCTGGCCAGTTTGGCGTTTACAACCGTGGCCGAGACGTCGATCAGCTCCTACCTCGGACCGATGACCGACGACGAGAACCTCCAGCCGGTGAACCGGTCCACCGTGGCGCTGCACCGACGCGACGAGTACTGCCACTCGTCGATCGCCGGGGAGCTGCTGAAGATCGTGTACGAACGCCTCGGCCCCGACGACCGTCGGATCCTGTCGTCCGGCTTGGCCACCGGACTCCGGGCCTTCGAGGCGAACGACTACACCACGCGGAACGTCGTCATGGAGTCCGAAGGTGTCCGCGACGGTAAGGCTTTGGTGGCCGACGCGGCCCACGACACCGGTCGGCGCAAGCTCGTGCAGGACTGCAGTGCGATCCGCCGGCTGTGCGACGACCTGGACGTCGCCGACGAGGTGCCGTACGAGTGGTGACAAGTCAGTAGAGTCACCCCACATGGCAGCACCAGCGCTTCAGGCAATCGACGAGGACGGGACGACCTGGACAATCCGTCCGCGCAACAACTTCACGGCCTTCTGGCCGACATGAGTCTCACGTGTCGGTTCGTCGTCGTGAGGCGGCTCGATCTGGAACCCGCTGGCCAGCACTACATGCAGGTGTATCTCAACGACGACATGAGCTACGACGTGGAGTACCGCGAGGGAGGACCCGACAGGCACTTCCAGGCACTGGTCCCCACGAACACGAGGTCCTCGCGGTGGAACTCGTGTCGGAGGTGCTTCAGGCCTGGGCCTTTGAGCGGCCCGGTTGGCGCGAGGCTCTCCCCGGGCCCTGTGGTCGCCGTAGAAGTCTTGCGCCCGCCGGCGAACGCCATCCACGCCGGTCCTCGCGGTATACCGTGCCTCATGCCCACAACGCTGCGCCGCGCACTCCGATACGCTGCCCTCGCCCTCGTGGCAGTGCTTGCCGGCGTGATCCTCTACACGGTGTTCGTCTACCACAGCCTCAACATCTTCACCCCACCCGAGCGACTCGAATCCCTTGGTAGGACATACCAACTCGGCAACCACGACGGCTACACCCGCGACGAGATCGACCAGCGGCACCGCACATCGGCCACGACCCTGGAAGAAGTCAGCTACCGATGGCCCCGCCACCCCGTCTACCAATTTCAGAACGACACCATCCGCGGCCAGCCACCACCAGCGCCTACCTCAAATGGGGCGATCGCTATATCCCCTACAGCCTCTCCGGCGGCCCCTGAACCCCTCGGACTCACCCCATCGGCTCAATTGTCTTCGTGACGAAGACCTTCCGTGCGCGAAATCTCCGTCACACTCCACCCGGTGAAGAATCGGCGGGCACTGACGAGATAGTTCCGCAGATGCCGGAAGAGCGCCGCGACCTCCCAAAACTGCATATTCATACCCAATGGTCCCATGTACCGCTTCGGCTGGCCCTCTTCAGGTCTGTCTGCGGTTCAGTTAGCTGGGGAAGTCGCTGCTGCGGCGAGGATGTGGGCGAGGTCGCCGGGGCGGCTCCACATGGCCAATGCCCGGTCGGGAGGTCGATGAGGTCAACATGGTCGAGGTTTGCCACCTCGGCGAACATGGGATGACCCGCGTTGGCCAGCTCCATTATCTGCACGCTCGGGATCGAGCAGCACACCAGAGTGGTCGGGACCGCCCGACGCGCATCGTTGGTGAGCTTCACTTGCTGGCGCAGCACGGGACCGGGTTCTGGAACGGCCCTGGCTCGAAAGCGCTCGAGAGCCTCAGTGCTCAGGCCCTCGAGGCTGGCCTGCTCCCCGAGCGCGTCGAAGGGCGGCAGGGGAAACTCGTCCAGATCCTCGGGCGCATCCGGAGCGAAGACACTGCCGGACGCGACGGGCCCACTATCGACCCACACCACTCGGCGGACAAGTTCAGGATGCCGATCGAGTACAAGGCTTACCGGCGCGTCGGCGCCGCTGTGCGCCACGATGACTACCGGCTGGGCCTCGGAAGCCTCAGCCTGGGTCATAGTCTGCTCGATCGCCGTCGCCTGGTCATCGAGCGTCCTGGACGCCCGCTCTGAGGTCCCGCTCATCGAGGCCGGGAAGGGTCATCGGGATGGTTCGCCAGCCGTCAGCGGTCAGGTGTTCCAGCACCTCGTCCCATGCCCAAGCCCCCAGCCAATGGCCAGCGATCAGGATGATGGTCGGGCTGCTCGCGTTTGTCGTCACACCACGATGCTCTCAAGCCCCAAGGACAACGGTATGTCACCATTTTCGGCATGATTTTTTGCCGGGGTGGGACATGAAGAGGGCGGAGCGGCTCCACGCCCTGTCCGAGATGCTGCGACGCAGCGGACCGCGTGGATGCACTGCCGAGCGACTGGCAAAAGAGTTCGGCGTGTCCGTGCGGACGGTCAAGAGAGACCTCACCGCACTCGAGAACAGTGGCGCGCTGATCTGGTCGCGCCCGGGCCCCGGCGGTGGCTACGGGCTAGTCGCCCGAGGCACCCTGCCACCGGTCAGCCTGACCCCCGTGCAGGCAGTGGCGCTACTCGCGGCAGTCTCTGCTGCACCCGATGCCCCCTACGCCGATCTCGCCCTAGCGGGCGTTCGGAAGATCATGGACGTACTCGATCCACGGACCCGGACGAAGGCCGATGAGCTGGCCAGTCGCGTCTGGGTCAACACGCCTCCTACTCCGCGCACGATCAAGTCAGCGCTGGAGGAAGCGATGGCCGAGCAACGGGTGGTGCGTATCCGCTACACCTCGCGTGACGGCGACAAGACCACCCGCGACGTCGAGCCGGCGATGTTCGCCTCGACGAACGGCAATCGGTACCTGATCGGGTGGTGCAGGCTACGCAGCGATATGCGGTGGTTCCTCGTCTCCCGTATCGAGCACGCCAGTGCAACCAAGATCGCCTGCAGCGGCCATGACATTGACGAGATCGGCATCCCCCCAGCGACAGCAAGACCCGTGAATGGCCAAGCCGAGTGAGGCACCCGACCAGGCGATCTTCCACAGAGCAGTCATGCCGACTCCATCTCCACGTTCCGCTTCGTCGTCGCGTTCGTCGGAGCGCTCCCTCCCCCACCGAGCCGGGCGGGAGGTGTCATCAGTGCAGTTCAGTAGGCCCGAGAAGGCTCGCTGGACGTGTCGACGCTACTGGCCGTGGCCCTCGATGACGGCGATGTTCTCCGCCATCCCCGTAGCGTCGGGGAACAGTTCGAGACGCTCCCGCGCGTAGTCCAGGGGGCTGAGCTTCGTCCTCCCGTGGTGACCGAGATTGGCCGGGCCGGGGCCTTCGTGAAGTCGACGCCGCGCGCGAGCAGGAGCCGCAGGAGCGGCTCCCGCCCACCGCCGGTCGCCGTCCAGTGGTACACGCTCCTGCCGAGCCCCTTGGCCGTCACGGACATTCATCGAGATCCGCGCCCTTGCCGAGCAGCAGGGTGACGGCGTCAACCGCGTTGTACCAGATGGCCCCGCGCAGGGCCTCGTTGAGCAACGACTCGTCGATCCCGCGCCCGAGGAGCCAGTCGATGGCGTCGCCGTTGTCGATGCCGGCCGCGTCGCCAAGCAGGTTCTGCTTGTCGAGAGCGGTCGCGTTCACGTCGACGCCGAGCGACAGCAGGTGTTCCGCGAAGTCGCGATCCGAGGAATGCAGGATCAGCAGGCTCAACGCGCCGCGATTCTGCAGCCCCTTCCGGGTCGGCGACGAGCCCCGCTCGAGCAGGTAGCGGGCCATGTCGAGCTCGCCCGCCTCGACTGCAGGCGAGCATCGGGTTGTTGCGGACGACGTTGCCCGCCTCCAGATCCGCGCCGGCAGCGATCAGCAGATCAACCGCATCAGCGTCGCCGCACAGCGCGGCCGCGTGCAGCGGTGTTCCGTACTCCTGCGTGGACTTCTTCAGCTGGGCGGGGGTCGCGCCCTCGACGCGTTCCCGCACCAGCTCGGTTTCGTTCGCAACGCACGCGTACAGCAGCGACCCGTCATCCTTCATGCAGCATCCCTATTCCATGCCTTCAGCGTTCTCAGCCAACACGCTGCACCGTAATGAATTGCCCGGGACTGCAAGCGCGTCCGCCAAGTCCACGCGCGCCGGAGCGGACCCGGGACGCACCTTCACCGTGGTCGGCGGCGCCACCGAAACCGCCAGCGCAGACCTCATCTCGGCCACCGACCTATGGGCCCTCACCAAAGAAGAAGCCGCTGTACGACACAGAAACCACCGCCTGTGCGCCTCCCCGACGACACGGTGCGCGTCACGGATACTGGTAATCATGAGAAGGCCCGTTGGATTTCGCGCCGCAGTGACCGCAGCCGTCGTCGCGACCGTCGCAGCAGTTTCACTGGTTTCCCCGGCCGCCGCGGCGGGCAACCCTGCGAACGCCAAGGTTCGCTACGTCGCGCTCGGTGATTCCCGCGCCGCCGGACCCTCGCTCGACCGCATCGCGGATACCAACGGGTGCAGACGCTCCGACCTCGGTTATCCGAACCTCGTCGCGCGGGGAGTTAATGCGGCGTCGTTCCTCAACCTGTCATGCTCCGGTGCACGGACCGAGAACGTGACGAACACGCCGCAGCAGACGTCGACCGGTGCGGTGCCTCCGCAGATCGACCGGATGCCGTCGGACACCACGCTGGTGACCCTCAGCATCGGCGGAAACGACATTCGCTGGCCCAAACTCGTTTCCCGGTGCTACGCCAGCGGACCCGGTGGTGATGCGGGATGTCGCACCGATCTCGCGTTCACTCGCGACGCGGTAGCGGCCCTGGCGGATGTCGGCCCGAAGGTGTGGTCGACGCTCGCGGCGATCAGAGTGAAGGCACCTTCTGCTCGCATCGTCCTCGTCGGGCACGGCGGAATCGTCGGCGACCGCGGATGCTGGCCCAACCTCCCGATCAGCGACGCCGACGCCATGTGGGTCAGGGGCTTCTTCGCGATGTTCAACGGTGTCCTGGCGACGGCAGCCGCGACGTCCGGTACCGAGTTCGTCGACGTCACCGCGGGGTCGCAAGGGCACGATGCATGCGCCGCTCCCGATCAACGGTGGTTCGAGGGACGCCAAGCCGGCCCGTCCGCGAGCCCGCTGCACCCGAACTCCGCGGGCATGGCGTACATGGCGCGTCAGGTGCTCGACAGGCTGCGCCGCTGATCGACGAACCTATCTAGTCTGCTCGGCGTCGAGTGCGGCGAAGGATCGGCGCAGCAGTTCGACTGCGTCGGTGCCTTCGGACTCGGCCCAGGTGGTCAGAGCGATGTCGAAGCAGGCGAGTGCGACCTGTACGAGTGTCTGCGCTCGTAGTTCCGCGTAGTCACCGGCCAGACGCGCCTGCACAACGGGAACAAGCATGTTCGCCCAGCCCAGATGCTTCTCGAGGTTCCGTGCCCGGAGGGACGCGGTGCTGGTGAGCACACGCATGGTCCGCTTGCTGCGCTGCTCGTCCTCGTCGCCGCGTGGTCGAGACAGCAGGGATTCGAAGGAGATCCGCAACGACACCAGCGCCGGTTCGTCGGCCGGCCGTGCGGCGAGGGCATCGCGGACGAACTCGCCCCAGCGGGTCAGGTCACCGATGACCGCGTCTTCCTTGGCCGGGAAGTAGCGATCGAAGCTTCGGCGGAGATACCCACCGCGGCAGCGATCTGCTCGACGGTGACCGAGTCGAAGCCGCGCTCGGCGAACAGGTCGACGGCGACCTGGGAGATGCGTCTTCGCACTGCTTCGCGGGTGATGCCGCGCAAGCCCGAGGTCGGTGCCGAGGAACTGTCCACCTGGGCAGCGTACATGGACAAAGTTGTCAGTCTCTGACAGATTGGGCTGAGGCTGACAACCACCGAAGGGGAATCCATGAAGATGCGCACGCTCGGCGGGCATGGTCTGACTGTCTCCGCCCTCGGCTACGGCGCGATGGGCACGGCCGTCGGCTACGGCCCTGCCGATGACACCGAGTCGATCGCCGCCATCCGCAGGGCGCACGAACGCGGCGTGACGATGTTCGACACCGCCGAGATGTACGGCTGGGGAAAGGGCGAGAGGCTGCTGGGCCGAGCATTGGCACCGGTGCGCCGACGACGTCGTGATCGCAACGAAGTTCGGCTTCACGCCCTCGTTCGGGTTCGACTCACGCCCCGAGCACATCCGCGAGGTCGTCGACGCCAGCTTGCGCGATCTCGGCGTCGACACGATCGACGTTCTCGTACCAGCACCGCCCCGACCCGAACGTGCCCATCGCGGACGTGGTCGGCGCCGTGAAGGAACTCGTCGAGGCCGGCAAGGTCAAGTATCTGGGGCTGTCCGGAGCCGACGAGACCACCATCCGTGCCGCGCACGCCGTGCATCCGGATCTCGGTACTGCAGACCGAGTACTCGATCTTCGCGCGCGAGGTCGAGTCCCTGTTTCCCGTTCTGGAGGAACTCAGCGTCGGCTTCGTCGCCTATTCCCCGCTGGCCCGCGGCTTCCTCAGCGGTGCGGTCGCCTCCCGCGAACACTACGACGCCAACGACTTCCGCCGGCGCCTGCCGTGGTGGGCCCGGAGAACTTCGCCGCCAACCGCGCGATCGTCGACGAACTCACCGCACTCGCCCGCCGCAATGACGCCACCCTGGCCCAGCTGTCGTTGGCGTGGCTCCTCGCTCGCCGGGACGACATCGTCCCGATCCCGGGTCTCGCAACCCGTCCCGGGTCGAGCAGAACATCGCTGCCGCCGGCCTGGTCCTGACCGACGACGATCTGACTGCAATCGACCGTGTCGCACCGGAAGGTGGCGTCGGCGGCCGCATGTAGCTACTGCAGTCACGGGGTGGCGTTCATCCACGCGTCGAAGGCGGGCTGCACGTTCGGGTTCGACTGCGTGATGCCGTTGTAGGCGCCGATGGCCGCGCCGATCCCGGTGCCGACGATGCAGCCGGCGATGAAGTTCGGGAAAATCGAGACGCAGCCGATCGCGAGTCCGACACCGGCGCCGGTCGCCATGCCCGCCGCACCGCCCTGCTCCCATCCGGTGGTGATCTCGCGCATCAGATTGTCCTGTGCCGTCTGCTTGTCGACGACGGGCTGCACGAGCGGGACGGAGACGTCGCCGGGACGGAAGATCGGGCGGGTGCCGCATACGCGGTGCCGGCGCCGGCAGCGAGAGCGACGACGACGAGACCCGATGCGGCCGAGGCCTTGAGAATATTCATGGCGCTCTCCAAATTGTCGGGAAGGAAGGCAATCCAGTGGTTTCGACGCTAGTCGCCGGGCGCCTCCTTCGCCACGAATCGGCGGGGTACGGGATGAATGCGAAGTTTGTTGCGTCAGACACGATTTCAGTGCTCCACCAGGTAGTCCTCGAGCAGTGGACCGATCTCGGCGAGCGCGGTCGGCTCGATCATCTGGTTGTGTTCGCAGTCGATCGTGAACTCGCGGATCCGACCGGTGATCGCGGACTCCCACACCTGCGGTGAATGCTCCGCGCCGGTGGGCTCGGAACCGTCGCCACGTCCCGCGCTGAAGAACAGCAGGTCGCCGTCGAACACCCCGGGACGTAGCGGTTCATGATCCGTGCGGACGTGGTGAATCCCTCGTTGATCCGCTTGAGGTGTGCGGCGTCAATCCCGTTTCCTGGCCCAGGGATTCGTTCAGCAGCTCGACGGCCTGCGCGTAGGTCGGCTCACGGCCGCCACCGAACGGAGCCAGATTCAGGCCCAGGCCCTCGAGCAGTTCGACCACCGTCAGCGGCCCCGGCTCCTCCTCGTCCTCGGCGAGGTAGCTGTCCATGATCGCGAGTGTCGCGACTTCCTCACCGGCACTGCGGAGTTCGACGGCCATCGCGTGCGCGATCACGCCACCGAGCGACCATCCGAGCAGGTGGTACGGGCCGTGCGGCTGGACCACACGGATCTCCTCGACGTACCGGTGCGCGAGCTGCTGGACCGAGTCGAAGTCGGGCCCGCCGCTGAGCAGCGGCAGCTGCAGACCGTACGCCGGGCGGTCCTTGCCGAGATACTGCACCAGGCCGGCGTACCCCCACGACAGGCCGATGCCGGGGTGCACGCAGAACAGCGGTGGGCGCTCGCCGACGGGACGCAGCGGGATCATCACGCCGAGGGCGTCGTCGACGGGCGACTCGCCGTGCCCGAGGTACCCGACGGGCAGGTCGATGCGCTTGGCCAGCCCCGACGGCGTCGGATCCAGGAACATCGTCTGCAGCGGGATCTGGCGCCCCAGCCGGGACTGCAGCTCGGACATGATCCGCGTCGCGATGATCGAGTTGCCGCCGAGGTCGAAGAAGCTGTCGTCGATGCCGACGTGCTCGATGCCGAGCACCTCCGCGAACACCTCGGTGACCGCGCGTTCCGTCGCCGTCGTCGGTGGCCGGAACTCGGTGGTGACCGACGTGAAGTCGGGCGTCGGCAGCGCGCGGCGGTCGAGTTTGCCGACCGGGGTCAGCGGGATGTCGTCGAGCACGACGATCGCCGACGGCACCATGTGCGCCGGCAGCTGGGCGGCGACGTGCGCGCGCAGGTCCCGCGACTCGACGGCATGGCCCTCCACCGGCCGCACGTAGGACGCGAGCAGGGTGTCGCCCGACGGCCCGGTGTGACCGAGGGTCGCGGCGAACGTGACCGCGGGGTGCCGGGTGAGGACGGCGTCGATCTCGCCGAGCTCGATGCGGAACCCACGGACCTTGACCTGGAAGTCCGACCGGCCGATGCTGCTCGATGGTGTGGTCGGGCCGCCAGCGGACCACGTCGCCGGTGCGGTACATCCGGGTGCCGGGGGCGCCGAAGGGGTCGGCGACGAAGCGATCCGCGGTGAGTCCGGGGCGGTTGTGGTAGCCGCGGGCCAGTCCGGGGCCGGAGATGTAGAGCTCGCCGGGTACACCGATCGGGACGGGCCGCAGGCGTCCGTCGAGCACGGCCTCACGGAACCCGATCGCCGGGCCGCCGATGTTGACGACCTCGCCCGGTTGCATGGGCTCGCTCACGCTGGCCTGGATGGTCGTCTCGGTCGGCCCGTAGCCGTTGAACATCCGCCGTCCGGGTGCCCACTTCGCGACCAGTTCCGGCGGGCACGCCTCGCCGGCGACCGCGAGCACCCGCAGCGGACTCGAGGCCCTCGTCCTCGATGGAGGCCAGCGCCGTCGGGGTGATGAACCCGTGGGTGACGCCCTCGCGCGAGAGCAGTTCGGTCAGTTCGGATCCGCCATACACGGTGGGCGGCACGATCACCAGGCGGGCGCCGGCGCTGAACGCCATCATCATCTCGAACACCGAGGCGTCGAAGCTCGGGGACGCCAGATGCGAGACCCGCGACTGCGGGGTGACACTGAAGCGCACCCGCTCCTCCTCGGTGAGGTTCGCGATCCCCAGATGGGTGACGATCACACCCTTCGGCAGGCCCGTCGACCCGGACGTGTAGATCAGGTAGGCGGGATGCACGAGGTGCAGCGGGGTCGTCCGGTCGGCGTCGGTGACCGGTGTCGCCGAGACCTCGGCCATGCGGTCGTCGACGTCGCCGTCGTCGAGCACGAGCCAGGGCACGGTGTCGGGCAGCCGTTCCGCAGCGCGGACGTCGTCAGGCCGACCTTCGTGCCCGAGTCGGTGAGCATGTGCGCAATCCGCTCGGCCGGGTAGTTCGGATCCACGGGAACGAACGCGGCGCCGGCCTTCGCGACCGCCCAGATCGACAGGATCTCCTCGATCGAGCGCGGCATGCCGAGCGCGACGAACGTCTCCGGGCCCACCCCGCGGTCGGCGAGCACGCGGGCCAGGCGATTCGACCGCTCGTCGAGTTCGCGGTAGGTGAGCGTGCCGCCGAGGTAGCTCAGCGCGATCGACTCCGGGTCGATCGACGCGGCACCGGCCAGCAGTTCGGGCCACACGTGCGGCGAGGCGTCGCTGTTGCCGGCCGCCGGCGCCAGCTCAGCCAGCTCCGCGGAGTCGAGGATCTCGATGTCGCCGACGGCCCGCTCCGGGTCGGCGGTGACGGCCTCGAGGATCCGGACGAAGCGCTGCGTGAAGCTGCGGATGGTGCTCGCGTCGAACAGGTCGCTCGCGAAGTCCAGCGAGGCGCTGATCCCGGCCGGGGACCCGTCGTCGGTGAACTCCTCGGCGAGGACGAGTTCGAGGTCCTCCTTCGCGACGTGGGCGTCGACGCCGACACCCTCGACGACGAGGCCGGGCAGTTCGAGGCGCGGGCGTTCGTTGTTCTGGAACTCGATCGAGACCTGGAACAGCGGCGAGTAGGACGTCGACCGCGGCGGGTTGATCTCCTCGACGAGGCGCTCGAACGGGACCTCGGCGTGCCCGAACGCGGCGAGGTCGGCTTCGCGCGCCTCCCGCAGGATGTCGTCGAACGACGCGCCGTGGTCCACCCGCGTCCGCAGCACGAGCGTGTTGACGAACATACCGACCAGCTCGTCGAGGTCGGCCTCGCCGCGGCCGGCGATCGGGGTGCCGATCGCGATGTCGTCGGTGTCGGCGAGCCGGGCCAGCAGCGTCGCCAGTGCGGCGTGGATCGCCATGAACATGCTCGCCCCGTGCCGGTGCGCGAGGGCGGTGACGGCGGCGTGCAGTTCGACGGGGATCTGGAACTCGACGCGGTCGCCCCGGAACGACTGCTGCACCGGGCGTGGCCGATCGGTCGGCAGCTGGATGACGTCGGGCAGGCCCGCGAGCTCCCCGACCCAGAACTCGAGCTGGCGGCGCAGCAGCGAGTCGGGGTCCGCGTCCGAGCCGAGCAGCTCGTGCTGCCACAGCGTGAAGTCGGCGTACTGGACGGGCAGCGGCGCCCACTGCGGGGCCGCCCCCGCGGCGCGCGCGGTGTACGCGGCCATGAGGTCCCGGCCGAGCGGGGCCATCGAGTAGCCGTCCGCGCAGATGTGGTGCATCACGATCATCAGGACGTGCTCGTTCTCATCGATCCGGATGAGCTCCGCGCGCACGGGTGGCGCGGTGGTGACGTCGAATCCGGCCGCCGCGAGCGTCGCGAGGCGGTCGTGGAGTTCCCGCCCGTCGCGGACAGTCACCGGGGCCAGGTCGGCGAGTACCGCGCCGGCCGGGTAGACCCGCTGGGTCGGCACCTGGTCGACGATCGGATAGGCGGTGCGCAGCGATTCGTGGCGTTCGAGCAGGTCGCCGACCGCGGCGTGCAGCGCGTAGACGTCGAGCGCACCGGTAAGCCGGACCGCCATCGGGATGTCGTACGCGGCCGACGCGGTGTCGAACTGGTTGATGAACCACATCCGCTGCTGCGCGAGGGACAGCGGAATCCGGTCCGGCCGCTCGCGCCGGACCAGTGCCGGACGGCCGTGCGCGGTGGCCGTCTCCCGCTCGCGCGCGATCCACTGCGCGAGGCCGTGGATCGTGGGGGCCTCGAACAGCGCCCGCACCGGGACGTCCGCGTCCAGGACGCTCGCAAGGCGGGCGGTGACCCGCGTCGCGATGAGCGAGTTGCCGCCGAGATCGAAGAAGCTGTCGTCGATGCCGACCCGCTCCACCCCCAGCACCTCGGTGAAGATGTCCGAGAGCGTGTACTCGAGCGGGTTCGTGGGGGCACGGAAGGCACCGGACTCGCCGGTGGCGAACGCGAACACGGGCTCGGGCAGGGCCGCCCGGTCGAGCTTGCCGACCGGGGTCAGCGGGATCTCGTCGAGCACCGTGATCACGGCCGGCACCATGTGCGCGGGCAGGTGCGACGACAGCCGGGCGGTGAGTTCGGCGGCGTCGACGGTCGCCCCAGCGGGCGGCACCACGTAGGACGCGAGCACGGTGTCGCCGGCCGGGCCAGGCAGTCCGAGGGTGACCGCGAAGCTCACCGCGGGATGGTCCATGAGGGCGGCGTCGATCTCGCCGAGTTCGATACGGTAGCCGCGCACCTTGACCTGGAAGTCCGTGCGGCCGACGTACTCGATCGTGTGGTCGGGCCGCCACCGCACGATGTCGCCGGTGCGGTACATCCGCTCCCCCGGCTTGCCGAACGGGTTGGCGACGAACCGCTCCGCCGAGAGGCCGGGGCGCCGGTGGTAGCCGCGCGCGAGCCCGACACCGGTGACGTACAGCTCGCCGGGGACCCCCACCGGCACCGGCTGCAGGCGGCGGTCGAGGACGAGTTCGCCGACCCCGCGGATCGGCCCGCCGATCGTGATCGGGGCGCCGACGGTCATGGGGGCGCTGATGTTCGTCATGATCGTCGTCTCGGTAGGCCCGTACGCGTTGTGCAGCTGCCGGCCGGGCGCCCACCGGGCCACCAGCTCCGGCGGGCACGCCTCGCCACCGAAGACCACCTCGGCGAACTCGTCGAGGCCGGTCGGGTCGACCGTGGACAGGGCCGCGGTGGTGATGAACGCGTGGGTGACGTGCTCGTCCGCGAGGAGCCGGGCCAGGTCGGCGCCGCCGAACACGGTGGGTTCGGCGATCACCATCGTCGCCCCCGGGCCGAACGCCTGCAGGTACTCGAACACCGCACCGTCGAAGCTCGGCGTCGCGAAGTGCAGTGTCCGGGACTCGGCAGTGGCGCCGAGCCGTTCCACCTGGTCGATGGCGAAGTTGTCGAGCCCCTGGTGGGTGACGACGACGCCCTTGGGGCGGCCCGTCGAGCCCGACGTGTAGACGACGTAGGCCGCGTGGTTCAGGCCGAGCGGCTCGGTGCGGTCGGCGTCGGTGACCGGGGCGTCGGACCGGGCCTCGCACTCCGCCTCGAACTCGGGGTCGTCGAGCGCCAGCCACGCGACGGTCCCCGGGAGCTGATCCCGGTGCGCCGACACGGTCAGGCCGAGGCCGGCGCCGGAGTCGGCGAGCATGTGCTCGATCCGCTCGAGCGGATAGTTCGGGTCGACGGGGACGAACGCGGCGCCGGTCTTGGTGACCGCCCACACCGCGAGCACCGACTCCACGGACCGCTGGATGCCCAGCGCCACATACGATTCCGGCCCCACACCCTGATCGATGAGCACGCGGGCGATCCGCGAGGACCGGGTGTCGAGCTCGCGGTAGGTGACCTCACGCCCGGAGAACGACAGCGCGACGGCGTCGAGATCGCGGGCGGCGCCGGCGGCGAAGATCTCCGGCAGGGTCCGGAGGGACCCGCCGGGTTCGCCGAGCACGGGTGCCAGCTCGCGGCGTTCGACCTCGGTGAGCAGGTCCAGCCGCGACAGCGGCTGATCGGGGTCGGCCGCCAGGTGGTCGAGCACGACGGCCACCCGGGTCGCGATCGATTCGACGGTCTCACGGTCGAAGTGTTCCGGGAAGTACTCGAACTTGAGGTTCAACCGGTCGCCCACCGAGGCGACCAGCGAAAGCGGGTAGTGCGCCGCGTCGCGGCCGTCGATCCCGGTGACCCGCATCCCGGCGATGTCGGTGTCCGCGGTGAGTGCGTTCCGATCGACCGGGTACGACTCGAACACCGTCAGCGTGTCGAACGCGACGGCCGGGCCGGTCGCCTTCTGGATGTCGGCCAGCCCCAGGTAGTGGTGGTCGAGCAGGGCGGTCTGCTCCCGCTGGACGCGGTCGAGGAGGTCGCCGAGCGCCTCGGCCGGGTCGAGCGTGACCCGGACCGGGAGCGTGTTGATGAACAGGCCCACCATCGATTCGATGCCGGGGATCTGCGGCGGCCGGCCGGACACCGTGCCACCGAACAGGACGTCGGAGCGGGCGGTCAACGCGCCCAACACGATTCCCCACGCGGCCTGCACGACGGTGTTGAGCGTCACGCCCCGCTCGCGGACCAGCGCGCGCAGGGTGTCCGTGTGCTCGGACGAGAGCGTGATTTCGAGTTCGTCGGTCCCGGTCGACGCCCCCTCGATGCGGGCGTTCGGCGCCAGCAGGCTCGGCTCCTCGAGCCCGGCGAGCGCGCGGCGCCACGCATCCGTCGATTCGGTGGCGTCCTGCCGGAGCATCCATGCGAGGTAGTCGCGGTACGGGTGCACCCGCGGCAGCATCGAGGCGTCACCGTCGGTGGCGTACAGCGTCAGCAGGTCTCGGATCACCAGCGGGGTCGACCAGCCGTCGAGCAGGATGTGGTGGTTCGTGACCACCAGGCGGTGTTCGCCGCCGCCCATGTCGACGAGTGTCATGCGGACCGCGGGGGCGATCGTCAGGTCGAATTTGGTGAGCCGGTCGGCGAGGGTCAGTTCGGCGAAGCGCCGGTCACGCGCGGCCGGATCGAGCCGGGACAGATCGATTTCCGTCCACGGCAGGTCCACGTGCCGCCGGATCACCTGCACCGTGCCCGCGTCGGGGGTCGCGCCGTCCGGATGCGCGAACGCGGCCCGCAGGTTCGGGTGCCGGTCCAGCAGCGCCTGCCCGGCCCGCCGCAGCCGGTCGGTGTCGACGACGCCGTTCAGGGTGAGGGTGAGCTGGACGAGGTACGCGTCGACCGACTCGTCCGAGAACATCGCGTGGAAGTGCAGGCCGGACTGCAGCGGCGAGAGCGACCACACGTCCGCGAGGTCCTGGTACCGGTGTTCGAGCGTCTCGATGGAGTGCTGGTCGAGGTGCACCAGATCCAGGTCCGACGGCGCGAGCCCGCCGGCACCTGGGTGCTCGGCGTGCCGGGCGAGGGCCGACAGCGCCCGCACCCACAGGTCGGCCAGTTCGCCCGCGTCGACCGCGGCGAGCACACCGCGCGGGTAGGACCACGTGGCGCGCAGCCGCGGGCCGTCGGCGGTGTCGTCGACGACCGCGTTGACGTCCAGGACGCTCGCGACCGGCATGGTGGCGCTCGGGCGTCGTCGAGTTCGGTGTCGCTCACCGGCAGCCAGCCGACGTCCGCGGTTCCGGCGGGTGCGCCGAGCCGGCCGAGGTAGTTAAAGCTGACCTGCGGCACCGGCAGGTCGGCGAGCGCCGGCACGGTCTGCGGATCGAGGTAGCGCAGCATCCCGAAGCCGATGCCGTGGTCGGGGATCGCGAGCAGTTGCTCCTTGACCGCCTTCACGGCGGCACCGGCGGCGGGACCGGCGGCGAACGCGTCGTCGACGTCGATCCCGGACAGGTCCAGCCGGATCGGGAAGATCGTCGTGAACCAGCCGACCGTGCGGCCCAGGTCGGCACCGGGCACCACCTGGTCCTCGCGGCCGTGGCCCTCGAGGTTCACCAGGGTCGCCGCACTCTCGCTGCCGCGGGTGCGGCGCCACCGGGTCAGCGCCATCGCGAGCGCCGCCAGGAGCCCGTCGTTGACGTTGCCGTGGAACGCGTCGGGAACCGTGGTCAGCAATGCCTCGGTGACGGTGGCCGGCAGCTCCACCGACACCTTGTCGACGGTGTCGTTGACGTCGATCTCCGGGTCGAGCGGGCGCGACCCGATCGACCGGATCGGGCGTGGAGAGCGTGGTGCGCCACAGCTCGAGTTCCGGTCGCGGCCCGGGGTTCCGCCGACGGCGGCGTCGGCGAGGCCGTGTGCCCAGCGGCGCATCGAGGTGCCGGTCGGCGCCAGCTCGGGGACGGCGCCGTCGAGGATCTGCGACCACGCCGACGCCAGGTCCGGCACCAGGATCCGCCACGAGACGCCGTCGACGGCGAGGTGGTGGACCACCAGCAGCAGCCGTCCGCCCGCGGCACCGGCGTCGAACCACACCGCCTGCAGCACGATGCCGGACTCGGGGATCGAGGCGCCCGGCGGCCGCGTCGAGTTCCGCCTGGGCGATGTCGGTGAAGGCCGGACCGGCGAGCGCGTCGACCCGGGCGCGGGTGAGCACGTCGGCCGCCGACACCGCTCCCACGGCCCGGACCTGCACCGTCGGCTCGTCGGAGCGGTCCAGCCGGGCGCGGAGCATGTCGTGGCGGTCCGCGACGGCCTGCAGTGTCCGGGTGAGCTGGTCCTCGTCGATCCCCGCCGGCAGCGCCAGCAGGGCCGTCTGGGTGTAGCGGCGGATGTCGTCGGCCCGGTCCAGGAGCCACCGCATGATCGGGGTCGCCGGGAAGTCGCCGACGCCGCCGCCGGGCAGCTCCTCGAGGTGGACGGTGGGCTCCTCGCCGGCGGCCTCCGCGACCGCCGCGAGGCCGGCGACGGTCCGGTGCTCGAACACGTCCCGCGGCGCGAACTGCAGGCCCGCGGCCTTGGCGCGCGACACCAGCTGGATCGACATGACGCCGTCGCCGCCGAGCGAGAAGAACGAGTCGTCGACGCCGACCGAGTCGAGACCGAGGACCTCGGTGAACAGGTCGGCGAGGACCCGTTCGGCGTCGGTCTGCGGTTCGCGTCCGGCGGTGGTGCGCGGCCCGAACTCCGGCTCGGGCAGGGCCCGGCGGTCCAGCTTGCCGTTCGTGGTCAGCGGCAACTCGTCGAGCACTACCAGCGCCGCCGGCACCATGTACGACGTCAGCTCGCCGCCCACGTGGTCGAGCACCGCCTGCGGATCCAGGTCGGTGCCGCCCTGTTCGCGGACGACGTAGCCGATCAGCCGCGCGGGGCCGTGTTCCTCCTGGCGCACGGTGACGACGGCCTGCGCGACGCCCGGGAACCCGAGCAGTGCCGATTCGATCTCGCCGAGCTCGATGCGGAATCCGCGGATCTTGACCTGGAAGTCGCTGCGGCCCAGGTACTCCAGCTGCCCGTCCCGGTTCCAGCGGGCCAGGTCGCCGGTGCGGTACATGCGGGCGCCGGGGGCCCCGAACGGGTCGGCGACGAACCGCCCGGAGGTGAGCGCGCCCCGCCCGAGGTATCCGCGGGTGACCTGGTCGCCGGCCACGTACATCTCGCCGGTCACGCCCGGCGGCGTCGGGTGCAGGCGCCCGTCGAGCACCGTGACCCGCAGCCCGGGGACCGCGCGTCCGACGACGCTGGCGCTGGCCTCCGCCGCGTACGCGCTGTCGAGCCCGAGCCGGGTGACGCGCACCGTGGTCTCGGCGACGCCGTACATGTTCACCAGCCGCGGTGCGTCGTCGCCGTGCCGGGCGTACCAGCGTCCCAGCTGGCCCAGGTCCAGCGCCTCGCCACCGAAGATCACGTACCGCAGCGCGAGATCGGTGTCGTACGAAGACGATTCGGCCGCCAACCGGTCCGCCTCGGCGAGCTGGTAGAACGCGGTCGGTGTCCGGTCGAGCACCGTCACGCCCTCGGTGTGCAGCAGGTCGAGGAACATCTCCGGCGAGCGTGCCGTGAGAAGTCGACCACCACCAGGCGGCCGCCGTGCAGCAGCGGACCCCACAGCTCCCACACCGAGAAGTCGAACGCGTACGAGTGGAACATCGTCCACACGTCCGTCTCGTCGAACCCGAAGGTATCGGCGGTGTTCTCGAACAGGGTCAGCACGTTGCGGTGCGTGACCTGCACGCCCTTGGGGCGGCCCGTCGACCCGGACGTATAGATGACGTACGCGACGTCGTCGGGCGCAGCAGGGCGGTGCGGTCGGCGTCGGTGACCGCACGGTCGTGCCGCGCCGCCACCGCCGCGGCCACGTCGTCGGCGTCGAGGCGGACCAGCGGGACGCCGGTGTCGGGGATCGCGGCGGCGTCGTCCACGGACGTCAGGACGCACGCCGGGGCGGCGTCCTCGAGCATGAACGCCAGCCGCTCGGGCGGGTACGTGACGTCGAGCGGCAGGTACCCCGCGCCGGCCTTGACCACCGCGAGCAGCGCGACGACGAGGTCGAGCGAGCGCGGCAGCGCCACCGCGACGAGGGACTGGGGCCGACCCCGAGCGCCGCGAGGTGGCGGGCGAGCCGGTTGGTGCGGGCGTCGAGGTCGGCGTAGGTGAGCGTCTCCCCCGCAGGTCACCGCGGCGGAGTCGGCGAATTGCGCGGTGGCGTCGGCCAGTCGGCCGGCGAGGGTGGTCTCCGGTGCGCGGCGGCCCGCCGCGTTCCACTCGCGCAGCATCGTGGTGCGCTCGGCGGCCGTGGTGATCTCGACGTCGCCGGTCGGGCGGCCCGGTGCGGTGGTGACCGCGCCGAGCAGCCGGACGAACCGCTCCCCCAGGTCGCGCACCGTGTCGGCGTCGAACAGGTCGGTCGCGTAGGTGAACGCGGCGGTCATGCCGGCGGGGACGCCGTGGTCGTCGTGCTGCTCGGCGAGGGTGAGCTGGAGATCGAACTTGGCGACCGCGAGCTCGGCGTCGACGGGTTCGGCGGTGAGCCCAGGCAGCTCGAGCCGCGGCAGATCGTTGTTCTGGAACTCGAGCATCACCTGGAACAACGGCGAGTGTGCCGTGGACCGCTCGGGCGCCAGCACGTCGACGAGCCGCTCGAACGGCAGGTCGGCGTTGCCGAAGGCAGCGAGGTCGAACTCGCGGGTGCGGGCGAGCTGTGCACCGAAGCCGCCGGCCGCGTCGACCTGCGACCGCAACACCATTGTGTTGACGAACATGCCGACCAGCCCGTCGAGTTCGGCCTCGCCGCGGCCCGCGATCGGGGTGCCGATCGCGATGTCGTCGGTTCCGCTGAGCTTGGCCAGCAGCACCGCCAGCGCGGCGTGCGCGGCCATGAACATCGTCGCGCCCTCCCGGCGGGCCAGCGCGGCCAGCGACCGGTGCACGTCGGCGGGAATCTCGAAGTACACGCGGGCGCCGTCGAAGCCGTCTGCGTCGGGCGCGGGCGGTCGGTGGGCAGCGAGATCGCCTCCGGCAGCCCGGCCAGCGCGTCGGTCCAGAACGCCAGCTGCCGGCTGACGAGCGAGTCGGGATCGTCCTCGGATCCCAGGACGTCGCGCTGCCACAGTGCGAAGTCGGCGTACTGCACCGGCAGCGGCGCCCACTGCGGCAGGTGACCGCCGGTGCGCGCCATGTACGCGGTCATCACGTCCCGGGCCAGCGGTGCCATCGAGAACCCGTCGGCGCAGATGTGGTGCACGACGATCGCCAGCACGTGCTCGGCCGGCCCAGCCGCAGCAACTGGGTGCGCACCGGCACGCCGGTCGTGACGTCGAAGCCGCGGGAGATCAGCGCCGCGACCCGCGCCGGCACCTCGTCGGGCGGGACGTCGACCACTGTCAGGTCGGGCGCGGCCTCCGCGGCCGGAACGATCACCTGCACGGGTTCCGCGTCGGCGGGATCCCCGGACGGTACCGAAGCCGTGGACGGCACCGCCGTCGTCGTGGGGAAGTACGTGCGCAGCGACTCGTGCCGCTCGAGCACGTCCCCGACCGCAGCGCGCAGCGCGGCGACGTCGAGTTCGCCGGTCAACCGGACGGCCAGCGGGATGTTGTAGGCGGCGGAGTCCGTGTCGAACTGGTTGATGAACGCACATCCGCTTCTGCGCCAACGACAGCGGCAGACGACGCGGCCGCTCGGCCGGAACCAGCGGCGGGCGCGACGCCGCGTCCACCTGCTCGTGCAGCACCCACAGCGCGAGCTCGTGCGCGGTCGGCGCCTCGAACAGCGCCCGCACGGCCAGGTCGACGTGCAGCGCGGCGGCCAGCCGCGCGATCACCCGGGTGGCGATCAGCGAGTTGCCGCCGAGATCGAAGAAGCCGTCGTCGATACCGATCCGTTCGAGGCCGAGTACCTCGGCGAACACGTCGACGATCGTCTGCTCCGTCGGGTTCGTCGGCGGCCGGAACGCCGTGGTTGACGGCAGGAACTCCGGTTCCGGCAACGCCCGGCGGTCGAGCTTGCCGATGGGGGTCATCGGGATCTCGTCGAGAACCATGATGCTCGCGGGAACCATGTCGGACGGAAGCCGTTCGGCCACGAACGCGCGCAGCTCCCCAGGGTCCGGCCGGGCATCCGCGGTCGGGAGCACGTACGTGACCAGCGCGGTGTCGCCGCCCGGTCCCGGCCGGCCGAGGGTGACCGCGAACCGGATGTCGGGGTGGTCGCCGAACGCGTTGTCGATGTCCCCGAGTTCGATGCGGAAGCCGCGGATCTTGACCTGGAAGTCCGACCGGCCGATGTACTCGACCGCGTGGTCGGCGCCGATGCGCACGATGTCGCCGGTGCGGTACATCCGCTCGCCCGGGGTGCCGTGCGGGTTGGCGACGAATCGCTCCGCGGTCAGGCCGGGACGGCGATGGTAGCCGCGGGCCAGCCCGGGGCCGGTGATGTACAGCTCGCCGCTGACCCCGACCGGAACGGGCCGCAGGCTGGCGTCGAGGACCAGTTCGCTCTCACCGCGGACCGGGGCTCCGATCATCACCGTCTCCCCGGTGACCAGCGGCGAGCTGATGTTCGCCAGGATGGTCGCCTCCGTCGGGCCATAGCCGTTGTAGAAGCGGCGTCCGTGCGCCCACCGCGCGACCAGCTCCGGCGGAACCGCCTCACCGCCGACGACCACCTCGGTGAACTCGTCGAGGTCGGTCGGGTCGACCGTGGCGGCGGCGGCCGCGGTGAGCCACGCGTGCGTGACGTGCTGATCGCGGATCAGCCGGGCCAGTTCGTCGCCGCCGTAGACGGTCGTCGGTGCGACCACCATCGTCGCCCCGACCCGGAAGGCGATCAGGTAGTCCAGGACCGCGGCGTCGAAACTCGGGGTCGAGAAGTGCAGCGTCCGCGAGGTCGGCTGCGTCGAGAACCGGATGCGGCACTCCTCGGCCAGGTTGTCGAGGCCTGCGTCGGGTGACGACGACGCCCTTCGGGCGGCCGGTCGTGCCGGAGGTGTAGATCATGTACGCGGGGTGCTGCAGGTGCAGCGGTGCGCGGCGGTCGGCGTCGGTGATCGGCGCGGCCGATCGGGCGGCGCACCGGTCCGCGAGCTCCGCGTCGTCGAGAACCGTCCACGGCACCGTGTCGGGCAGTCGGTCGCGCGCGTCGGAGACGGTGAGCCCGACGTCGGCGCCCGAGTCCTCGAGCATGAACACGATCCGGTCCGCCGGGTAGTTCGGATCCGACCGGGACGAACGCGGCGCCGGCCTTGGTGACCGCCAGAGCCGCGGTCACCGACTCGATCGATCGCGGGATGCCCAGCGCGACAGTCGATTCCGGTCCGACGCCCGCCTCGACGAGCAGGCGGGCGAGGCGGTTGGTCCGCTCGTCGAGCTCGCGGTAGGTCAGCTCGACATCGCCGGAGACGACGGCGACCGCGTCGGGCGAGAGCGTCGCCGCGTCGCCGAACAGATCGGGCAGGGTCCGCACCGACTGGCCGGGCCGCCCGCGCAGCGGCACCAGGTCCGCCCACTCGGCGTCGGAGAGCAGCCGCAGCCGCGCCAGGGGGCACTGCGGGTCGTCGGCGATCTCGGCGAGGATTCGGGCCACCCGCCGCGCCAGGGCCTGCGCCTCGTCACGCTCGAACAGGTCGGGCAGGTACTCGAGCTTCATCCGCAACCGGTCGTCCGCGTTCGCGACGAGCGTGAGCGGATAGTGGGCCGCGTCCGCGCCCTCGTGGACGCGCACCAGCCGCAGGCCCGCGATGTCGGTGTCCTCGACGGCCGCGCGGTCGACCGGGTAGGACTCGAACACGGTGAGCGTGTCGAACCCGAGGGCGGGGCCGACGGCGTCCTGGATCTCGGTCAGGCCCACGTGATGGTGATCGAGCAGGCCGGCCTGCTCGGTCTGCACTCGCCGCAGCAGCTCGCCGACGCTCTCGCGCGGATCGAGCCGCACCCGCACCGGCAACGTGTTGATGAACAGACCGATCATCGACTCGATGCCCGGGATGTGCGGCGGTCGACCGGAGACGGTGCCGCCGAAGACGACGTCGTCCTGGCCGGTCAACGCCCCGAGGACGATCGCCCACGACGACTGCACCATCGTGTTGAGGGTGACGCCCCACTGCCGCCCGATGGACATCAGCCGGGCGGTGAGCGCCGGATCGAGCGCCAGCTCGACCTCGTCCGGGACGGTCGCGTGCTCCCGGCCGCGGTCGAGCGGCGCGAGCAGCGTCGGCTCCTCCAGACCGGTGAGCGCGTCGGCCCACGCCTGCACGGACGCCGCCGGGTCCTGCTCGGCGATCCACGCCAGGTAGTCGCGGTACGGCTGGACCCGCGGCAACACGGTCGCGTCGCCGTCGGTGGCGTAGAGCGTCAACAACTCCTGCATCATCAGCGGGGTCGACCAGCCGTCGAGCAGGATGTGGTGGTTGGTCAGCACCAGCCGGTGTTCGTCGGGGCCGGTGCGCACCAGCGTGAACCGGATCAGCGGCGCGCTGGTCACGTCGAACCGGCGGGCCCGGTCCTCGGCGAGCAGCCGCGTGAGCGCCTCGGTGCGCTCCGGTTCGTCGAGTTCCGAGAGGTCGACGTCGGTCCACGGCAACGTCACCCCGTCCAGGACCACCTGCACCGACGTGCCGTCGGTGCTGTTCACGAACGCGGCCCGCAGGTTCGGGTGCCGGTCCAGCATCGCCTGCCCGGCCCGGCGGAGCCGTCCGGGATGGGCGCCGCGGACGTCGAGCGTCATCTGCACCATGTACGAGTCGACGGATCGGTCGGCGAGCAGCGCGTGGAAGAGCAGGCCGGACTGCAGCGGCGAGAGCGACCACACGTCGACGAGCTTCGGGAACCGTTGCTCGAGGTCCTCGATCTCGCTCTGGTCGAGCGAGACCAGGTCCATGTCCGACGGCGTCGCGCCGCCCGCGCCGGGCCGGGACACATGCCGGGCGAGCGCGATCAGCGCGTCGGTCCACAGCTGGGCCAGCTCCTCGACCGCGTCCACACCGAGCACCCCGGACGGGAAGCCCCACGTGGCGCGGATGCGCGAGCCGTCCGCGCCGTCGGTCGTGACGGCGTTGATGTCGAGCACCGACGCCACCGGCAGGTCCGCGTCCTGCAGGATGCCCAGGTCCGCGTCGTCCGTCGGAACCCAGCCCGCGTCGCGCTGGTCGTCGGGCACCGCCGAGGTGAGCCGACCGAGGTAGTTGAAGCTGACCTGCGGGCTGCGCAGATCGCGCAGCGCCCGTTCGCCGTCGGCGGCACCGGTGTCGAGATAGCGCAGCATGCCGAAGCCGATGCCGTGGTCGGGGACGGCCAGCAGCTGTTCCTTGACCGCCTTGATCGCCGCACCCGCGCCCGCGCCACCGGTGAACGCGTCGTCGATGTCGACGCCGGCCAGGTCCAGCCGCACCGGGAACAGGGTGGTGAACCAGCCGACGGTCCGCGAGGTCCGCCCCCGGCAGCACCCGGTCCTCGCGGCCGTGGCCCTCGAAGGGTGACCAGGGCGTCGGTCCGGTCCGCGGCCACGTCGATCCGGCGGTCGCGGCGCCACCGCACCAGCGCGAGCGCCAGCGCCGTCAGCAGCCCGTCGTTGACGGAGCCACGGAACGCCTCCGGCACGGTCGTCAACAGGGCCTCGGTGACGTCCGGGGACACCTCGACGGTGACGGACTCGACGGTCGCGGCGACGTCGACGGCGGGGTCGAGCGGGCGGGCGCCCAGCATCAGGTCGTCGCCCGCGAGCACCTCCCGCCAGCGGTCGAGTTCGTCCCGGCGCTGCGGGGTGGCGTCCACGAGCCCGTGCGCCCACCGACGCATCGACGTGCCGACCGGCGCCAGGTCCGGGTGGTCCCCGCCGTGAGCTGCGCCCACGCCGTCGCGAGGTCCGGCACCAGGATGCGCCACGACACACCGTCGACGACGAGGTGGTGCACGACGATCAGCAGGCGGCCGCCGTCGCCCCGGGAGTCGAGCCACACCACCTGGACCATCTCGCCGGCGGCCGGGTCGAGGCGGTCCTCGGCGGCGTCCAGTTCGGCGCGCACGACGTCGGCGAACGCGTCGGTGCCGGGCGGCGCGTCGACCTGCACCCGCCGCACGAGCCACTCGGCGTACACCGAACCCGGTGCGGGCACGGTCATCCGGTGTTCGCCGGGGCGGATCCGGGCCCGGAGCATGTCGTGGCGGTCGATCACGGCCTGCAGCGCGCCGGCGAGGGTCGCCTCGTCGAGGCCGGCCGGCGCGGTGAGCAGCGCGGCCTGCGAGAACCGGTCGTGGTGGCCGCCGCGGCGCTGCAGCCAGCGGGCCACCGGGAGCAGCGGCACGTCGCCGATGCCGCCGCCGTCGAGTTCCGCGAGCACCGCGGCCTCCGCACCGGCCTGCGCGACGGTTGCCAGCGCCGCCACGGTCTTGTGGTCGAAGACGTCGCGCGGCGAGAAGTGCAGGCCCGCGGTCTTCGCCCGCGACACCAGCTGGATCGACATGATGCTGTCGCCGCCGAGCGCGAAGAACGAGTCGTCGACGCCGACCGAGTCGAGCCCCAGGACCTCCGCGAACAGGTTCGCGAGCAGCCGCTCCCGCTCGGTCTGCGGCGCCCGACCGGCCGACACCAACGCCCCGAAATCGGGGGCGGGCAGCGCCTTCCGGTCGATCTTGCCGGCCGGTCCGAGCGGCAGCGCGTCGAGAACCATCACCGCCGAGGGCACCATGTACGACGCGAGGAACGTGCCGACGAACGCGGTGACCGCGGCCGGGTCGAGCTCCGCGCCGTCCTCGGGGACGACGTAGCCGGCGAGCCGGCTCGCGGGACCGGAACCGTCGACGGCGACCACCGCGCGCGCGACACCCGGATAGCGCCGCAGCGCCGACTCGATCTCGCCGAGCTCGATGCGGAATCCGCGGATCTTCACCTGGAAGTCGGTGCGCCCCAGGTACTCGAGCTGGCCCGAACCGTTCCACCGCACCAGGTCACCGGTGCGATACATCCGGCTCGCCGGCGGCCCGAAGGGGTTCGCCACGAAGCGTTCCCCGGTGACGCCGGGGCGGTCGTGGTATCCGCGGGCCAGCCCGGTGCCGAGGATGTACAGCTCGCCCGGCACGCCCACCGGCACAGGCTGCAGACGCGAGTCGAGCACCACGACGCTGGTGCCCATCGGCGGGCGGCCGATCGTCACCGGCACCCCCACCGCCAGCGGTTCGCTGACGCTCGCGACGACGGTGGACTCGGTGGGCCCGTACGCGTTGAACATCCGCCGGCCGGGCGCCCACTGCGCCACCAGCTCCGGTGGGCACGCCTCGCCGCCGGTCACGACGCACTCGAGGCGGTGCAGCCCCGACGGATCCACCGATGCCAGCGCGGCCGGTGTCACGAACGCGTGTGTGACGTCGTGCACCCGCAGCAGCTCGCGCAGTTCGTCGCCGCCGAGCACCGACGACGGCGCGACCACCATGGTGGCGCCCGCCCCGATCGCGAGGAGCAGCTCGAGGATCGACGCGTCGAAGCTCGGCGACGAGAAGTGCAGGGTCCGCGAGTGCGGGGTCACCCCGAACCGGGTGCGCTGCTCGGCCGCGAAGTTCGCCAGCCCGCGGTGCGAGACCACCACGCCCTTGGGCGTGCCCGTCGACCCGGACGTGTAGATCAGGTAGGCGGGGTCCTCCAGCCGGAGCGGGCGCAGCCGCTCCGTGTCGGTGACGGATCCGGCGGGCTCGTTCCGGAGCCGGGCGCGGGTGTCGTCCGTGTCGAGCACGACCCATTCGGTCGAAGCCGACAACGTGTCGCGGTGCGCGGTGGTGGTGATGCCCACGACGGCACCGGAATCGGTGAGCATGTGCTCGATCCGGTCGGCCGGGTAGTTCGGGTCCACCGGGACGAACGCGGCGCCGGTCTTGGCGACCGCCCACGTCGCGGTCACCGATTCGAGCGAGCGGGCCACCGCGAGCGCCACCACCGATTCCGGTCCGACGCCGCGCCGGATCAGTAACCGCGCCAGACGATCCGACCGGGTGTCGAGCTCGCGGTAGAACAGCGTGGTGCCGTCGAAGACCACCGCGGCGGCGTCCGGATCGACCACGGCGGCGGCCGCGAGCAGCTCGGGAGGGTGCGGGCGGGCACCCGGCGCCGCCGCTGACGGGCGCGAGGTCCGCGCGTTCGGTTGCGGTGAGCAGGTCGATGTCACCGACCCGGGTGCTGGGGTCGGTGGTGACCGCCCGCAGCACCGCGGTGAACCGTTCGGCCAGCCGCGCGACGGTGGCGGGGTCGAACAGGTCGGTGGCGTAGGTGAATCCGGCGGCGATGCCGGCGGGCTCGCCGGTCTCGGCGAACTCCTCGGTCAGCGTGAGCTGCAGATCGAAGTTGGCGACGGCGGTGCCGGTGTCGACGACCGTCACCGTGAGACCAGGCAGTTCCAGTCGCGGCTGGTCGGTGTTGCGGAACTCGAGCATCACCTGGAACAGCGGCGAGTGCGCGGTGGAACGCTCCGGGGCGAGGGCATCGACCAACCGCTCGAACGGCAGATCGGCGTGGTGGAACGCGTCGAGGTCGGTGTCCCGCACGCCGTCGAGCAGTTCGGTGAACGTCGCGGCGGGATCGAACCGGCTCCGCAGCGCGAGCGTGTTGACGAACATACCCACCATGTCGTCGAGCGCCACCTCGCCGCGGCCGGCGATGGGGGTGCCGATCGCCACGTCGTCGGTGTCGCCGAGCCGGGCCAGCAGCGCGGCCACGGCCGCGTGGACCGCCATGAACACCGTCGAATTGTGCCCGTGCGCGATCGCGACGAGACGCCGGTGGGCGTCGGCGTCGATGCAGAAGTCGTGCCGGTCCCCTCGCAGCGACCGGCGCGCGGGCCGCGGTCGGTCGGTCGGCAGCTCGAGCACCTCGGGCAGCCCGTCGAGCGTCGTCGCCCAATAGTCGAGTTGCGTCGACAGCAGGCTGTCGGGGTCGTCGGTGCCGCCGAGGACTCGCTGCTGCCAGAGCGTGTAGTCGGCGTACTGCACCGGCAGCGGGGTCCACTGCGGGGCCTGCCCCTCGACGCGGGCGACGTACGCGCTCATCACGTCCCAGGCCAGCGGCGCGAGCGAGAATCCGTCGGCGCAGATGTCGGTGCACCACGATCACCAGCACGTGCGTCCGCGGAGCGATCCGCAGCAGCATCGACCGGACCGGCGGTGCGACCGTGACGTCGAATCCGCGGCCCGCGAACTCCGCGATCCGCTCGGGGCGTCCGTCTCGGACGCGGCGACCGGTTCGAGGTCGGGCGCGACGGCGGCCGTCGGCACGATCACCTGGGTGGGTTCGCCGTCGACCATCGGGAATCGGGTGCGCAGCGACTCGTGCCGCTCGAGGACGTCGGCGATCGCGGCGCGCAGGGCCGCGCGATCGAGGTCCCCGTCGAGGCGCACCGGCAGCACCACGTTGTAGGCGGGCGACGCGGTGTCGAACTGGTTGATGAACCACATCCGCTTCTGCGCCAACGACACCGGCACGACCGCCGGGCGCTCCGCCGCGACCAGTGGCGGCTGATCGGCGCCGTGGGCGCCCGCCGCCTCGATCCGCAACGCGAGCGCCGACACCGTCGGGGTGTCGAAGACCTCCCGCACCCCGATCCGGGCGTCGAGGGCCGCGTTGACGCGGGCGACGAGCCGGGTCGCGGTCAGCGAGTTGCCGCCGAGGTCGAAGAAGCTGTCGTACACGCCGACCCGCTGCGTCCCGACCAGTTCCGCGAAGATCGCCGCGAGGATCTCCTCCACCGGATTGCGCGGCGCGACGAACTCGGCCTCCGCGGACCGGAACTCCGGCTCCGGCAACGCGCGGCGATCCAGCTTGCCGGTCGCCCCGAGCGGGAACTCGTCGAGCAGCAGGATCTGCGACGGCACCATGTACGCCGGCAGCGACTCCCCGATCGCCTCCCGCAGCTCAGCGGGGTCGAGGTCGGCTCCGGGATCGGCGATCACGTATCCGATCAGCGCCTCGCCGACGATCTCGTCGCGGCGTGCCACGACCACCGCCTGCGCCACGCCGGGCCTGTCGAGCAGCGCGGCCTCCACCTCGCCGAGCTCGATGCGCAGGCCGCGCAGCTTGACCTGGAAGTCGGTGCGGCCCAGGTAGTCCAGCGAGTAGTCGAGGCCCCCGGTCTCTTCCACCGGACCACGTCGCCGGTCCGGTACATCCGGGACCCCGGATCCCCGAACGGGGACGCGACGAACCGGTCCGCGGTCAGGTCAGGACGGCCGACGTACCCGCGGGCCAGCTGGACGCCGGCGAGGTACAGCTCGCCCGGCACACCCGCCGGGACCGGGTGCAGCCGCGAATCGAGCACGAACACCTGGGCGTTCCACACCGGCGCGCCGATCGGCACCGACACCGTGTCGACCTCGGTGTACGGGCGGTAGGTCACGTCGACGGCCGCTTCGGTGGGACCGTACAGGTTGTGCAGCCGTGCGCCCGACGCCGCGGTGAACTCGGTGAACGCGGCCGCGGCCGCCGGCGGCAGGGCCTCGCCGCTGCAGAACACCGCCCGCAGCGAGCGGCACTGGTCGGGGTCGGCCCCCACGACGAACGCCGCGAGCATCGACGGCACGAAGTGCGCGACAGTGACCCCGCGGTCCGCGATCAGCTGCGACAGGTACGCCGGGTCGCGGTGGCCGTCGGGGACGGCGATCGCCAGGCTCGCCCCGGTCTGCAACGGCCAGAAGAACTCCCACACCGACACGTCGAACGTCGCCGGGGTCTTCTGCACCACGACGTCCGACGCCGTCAGCTGGTACTCCCCTGCATCCACGCGAGGCGGTTCACGATCGCCGTGTGGCTGACCGCGACACCCTTGGGGCGGCCCGTGGAGCCGGACGTGTAGATCACGTAGGCGATGTCGTCGCCGCGCAGCACACCGCGACGCTCCCCCGGCCGGATCGGCCCGTCGTCGTGGTCGCCGAGGTCGAGCCGATCGATCTCGAGCACGTCGACGCCGTCGGGCAGCGGGCCGTGGTCCCGTCGGGTGGTCAGCACGCACACCGGCTCGGCGCTACCCAGCACGTACTCGGTGCGGGCGTACGGGTGGTCAGGGTCGAGCGGGACGTAGGCGCCACCGGCCTCGATCACCGCGTACATCCCGACCAGCAAGTCGAACGACCGGCGCATCGACAGCGCCACGCGGGACCCGGGACCGACACCGCGCGCGATCAACTCGCGCGCCAATCTTCGCGCGCGGAGGCAAACTGGGCGTACGTGAGCTCCTCGTCGCCGAACGTGAGCGCGACGGCGTGCGGGGTCCGCCGCGCCTGGTCATCGAACAAGTCCGCGAGCGTCGCGGTGGGGACGTCGTGCTCGGTGGCGTTCCACTCCCCGAGGACCAGTTCGCGTTCGCCGTCGACCAGCACGTCGATGCCGCCGACGCGGGTGGCGGTTTCGACCGTGACCGATTCGAGGACGCGGACGAACCTCTCGGCGAACACCGCGACGGTGTCCGGGTCGAACAGGTCCGTTGCGTACGAGAACGTGGCCTCGATCGCGCCCGGGCGTCCCTCCTCGTCGGCGGTCTCGGTGAGGATCAGCTGCAGGTCGAACTTCGCTGTGGCGGTATCGATCTCGTCCACCTCGACGGTGAGGCCGGACAGTTCGATCCGGTGCCGGTCGTCGCCCTGCAGGACCAGCATCACCTGGAACAGCGGTGAGTACGCGGCCGACCGGGTGGGGTCGAGCACCTCCACGAGGCGTTCGAACGGCAGGTCGGTGTTGCCGAGCGCCGCCAGGTCGGTGGCCCGGGTGTGCGCGAGCAGGTCGCTGAACGTCGACGCCGGTTCGACGAGCGTGCGCAGCACGATTGTGCCGACGAACATGCCGATCAGGTCGTCGAGTTCGGCCTCGCCGCGCCCCGACACCGGCGATCCGATCGCGATGTCGGACGAGCCGCTGAGCCGCGCGAGCAGCACCGCGAGGGAGGCGTGCAACACCATGAACAGGCTCGCCTCGTGCTCGCCGGCCACATCGAGGAGCCGGCGGTGCAGGTGCGGCGCGATCGTGAAGTCCACCGTGCCGCCCCGCATCGACTGCTGCGGCGGCCGCTGCCGATCGGTCGGCAGTTCGAGCAAATCCGGTGCACCCACCAGTTCACCGCGCCAGAAGTCGAGTTGGCGCGCGATGACGCTGTGCGGATCGTCCTCCGCGCCGAGCAGGTCCCGCTGCCACAGCGAGTAGTCGGTGTACTGGACCGCGAGCGGCGACCATTCCGGAGCGCCGCCGGCGGCGCGGGCCTCGTACGCGACCATGACGTCGCGCGCCAACGGGGCCATCGACAGCCCGTCCGCCGCGATGTGGTGCACGACGAGGGTCAGCACGTGGTCCTGCGGGCCGAGCCGCCACAGGTTCGCCCGCACCGGCGGCTCCACGGTCACGTCGAAGCCGGCGGTCGCGGCCGCCGTGGTACGCGACGACAACTCGTCCTCGGTCACGTCGACCGGGGCGAGGTCGACGGTGACCTCGGCGGCGGGCCGCACCGCCTGGACCGGTCCGTCGGGCGTGTTGGGGAAGACGGTGCGCAGCGACGCGTGCCGTTCGAGCACGTCGCCGATCGCCGTCTCCATCGCCGCGACGTCGAGGTCGCCGCGCAGGCGCACCGCGATCGGGATGTTGTAGGCCGCGGACGTCGTGTCGAACTGGTTGACGAACCACATCCGCTGCTGAGCCAACGACACCGGCACCGGCCCGACGTGCTCGCGCGGCGCGAGGGGCGGACGCGCCCGTGCCCGGGGCCGGCGGCCTCGACGCGGGCCGCGAGTTCCCCGACGGTCGGCGCCTCGAACAGGTCGAGCACACCGAGTTCGGTGCCGAGGGTGGCGTTGATCCGGGCCACGATGCGGGTCGCGGTGAGCGAGTTGCCGCCGAGGTCGAAGAAGCTGTCGGTGGTGCCGATCCGCTCGACGCCCAGCAGCTCCGAGAACACCCCGGCGATCTGCTTCTCGTCGAGGGTCGTCGGCGCCCGGAATTCACCGGTGCCGGTGTCGAATCGGGGTTCCGGCAGCGCACGCCGGTCCAGCTTGCCCGCCGGGGTGAGCGGCAGCGAGTCGAGCACGACGACACCGGAGGGAACCATGTGCGGCGGCAGCACATCGGCGACGTGGGCGATGACGTCGGCGGCGAGCCGGTTGCCGGCCCCGCCCGATTGCAGTTCCTGGTTGCTGTCCGGCTGCACGTACGCGACCAGCAGGGTGTCGCCGGACGGTCCGACGAAGCCGGTCGCCAGCGCGAACCCGACCTCGGGGTGCGACCGCAGCGCGGCCTCCACCTCGCCGAGCTCGATGCGGTAGCCGCGGATCTTGATCTGAAAGTCGGTGCGGCCCAGATATTCGAGCTGCCCGGCCCGGTTCCACCGCACCAGGTCGCCGGTGCGGTACATCCGCTCGCCGGGCGCGCCGAACGGGTCGGCGACGAACCGTTCGGCGGTGGTGCCGGCCCGATCGTGGTAGCCGCGGGCGAGCCCGTCACCGTAGACGTACAGCTCGCCGGCGACGCCGACCGGCACCGGGCGCATCCGGCCGTCGAGCACCAGCGCGCCGATCCCGAGCGGCGGGCTGCCGATCGTGACGTCGAGTCCCGGCACCAGCGGCGCCGACACGCTCGACACGACGGTCGCCTCGGTGGGTCCGTACGCGTTGAACATCCGGTGCTGCGGCGCCCACTGCTCGACGAGGTACGGCGGGCACGCCTCGCCGCCGGTGACGACGCACTCGAGCTCGGAGAGCTCGTCGGGGTCGACCGAACCGAGCGCGGCCGGCGTGACGAATGCGTGGGTGACGCGTTCGAGCCGCAGCAGTCGGGTCAGCTCGGCGCCGCCGTAGATCGTGGGCGGCGCGATCACCATCGTCGCCCCGGCCCCGAACGCGAGCATCAGCTCGAGGACGGACGCGTCGAAGCTCGGCGACGAGAAGTGCAGCGTGCGCGAGTCGGGGCCGACCCGGTAGCGGGTGCGCTCGTCCTCGGCGAAGTTCGCCAGTCCGCGATGGGTGACCGTGACGCCCTTGGGCGTGCCCGTCGAGCCGGACGTGTAGATGAGGTATGCCGGGTTGTCGATCCGTACCGCCGCGGTGCGGTCGGTGTCGGTGACCGCGACGGTGGACCACTGCCCGACCTGGTCGGCGAATCCGGGCGCGTCGAGCACCAATGTGGGGACCATGTCGGCCACCGCGTCGGCGTGTGCGGCGACGGTGAGCGCGAGGACCGCACCGGAGTCGGTGAGCATGTGCTCGATCCGGTCGGCGGATAGTTCGGGTCCACGGGCACGAACGCGGCGCCGGTCTTCGCGACCGCCCACACCGACATCACCGACTCGATCGACCGGGGCATCGACAGCGCCACCACGGTCTCCGGACCGACGCCGCGAGCGATGAGCATGCGGGCGAGCCGATTCGACTGCTCGTCGAGCACGCCGTAGCTCAGCTCCGTGCCCTCGTACGCCAGCGCGACCCGGTCGGGGTCCTGGTCCGCCGCCGCACCCAGCAGGTCCGCGAGCGTGCGCGGCTCGACGCCGTCGCCTCCCCACACCCCGGACAGCGAGCGCCGCTCGTCGTCGCCGAGCAGGTCGATGTCGGCGACGACCGCCGACGCGTCGGCGAGCACCGCGTCGAGGACGCGCACGTACCGTGCCGACAGTTCCTCGATGGTCTCGCGATCGAACATGTCCGTCGCGTACGTGAACGCGGCGTCCATCCCCGCGGGCACGTGGTCACCGGCGCCGTTGCCGGCGAATCGTTCCTCGACGGACAGGCGCAGGTCGAGCGCGGAGATGTCGGGGCCGGCGCCGGTTCCCCGGACGACCAGTCCGTCGTCCTCTTCGAGGTGCGGGTGACGGCCGTCGACGAATTCGAGCATCACCTGGAACAGCGGCGAGTGGGCGTTCTCCCGGGTGCGATCGAGCGCCTCCACGATCTGGGCGAACGGTGTCTCGGCGTGCCGGAACGCGTGGAGATCCGTACTGCACACGTCGGTGAGCAGATCGTCGAACGTCACTCCTTCGCGCAGCCGGGTCCGCATGGCCAGCGTGTTGACGAACGACCCGGACTCGCTTTGCCCGACGACGGGGTGCCGACCGCGATGTCGTCGACGTCGGCGAGGCGGGCGAGCAGCACGACCAGCGCCGCGTGCACGGCCGCGAACGTCGTGCAGCCGCGCTGGCGCGCCAACTCGACCAGGACCCGGTGGGAGTCCGGCGAGATGGCGAACTCGACGCGACCACCGTCGAGTGCACGACGCGCCGGCCGGGGCCGATCCGACGGCAACGACAGGATGTCCGGCAGTCCTTCCAGTTCCCGGGACCAGAACTTCGAGCTGCGCGGCGGTCCGCAGCAGCTGGGCGCCGACGATCGAACTCTCGGCGTGGATGTCGGAGACCGGCGTCTGCGGCGTCGCGAGCACGAATTCCTCGACCAGTTCGAGGAACCGGCGATGGTGCGTGTCCAGCTCCGCCTGCGAGTAGCGGTTGGGATTTGCCCGAAACTCGACGAATGTCCTTGCCGGACTTCCACTCTGGACGAAGTTGATCAGCAGGTCTTCGACCGGGCCCGACGTGACGATGTGGCACTCGCCCTCCATCGGGCCCAGGGTCATCGTCTGGTGGAAGAGCATCACGTTGACCATCGGTCCGGCCAGTCCACGCGCGGTTCCGGTCAGCCCGGCGTCGCGGCGGATGTCCTCGATGCTGCAGCGCTGGTGTCGCAGCGCACCGATCAGCTCGAAGCTGGATCCGGCCCACGACGTCGGCGACGGTGTCGTTGGGCAGCACCGTCGCCCGCAATGGTGCGACATTGACCGATCATGCCGCCCGAGCGCTGCAGCGGCGCCGTCGTACGGGCCGAAACTGGCATGTTGACCAGCACGTCCGTCCGTCCGGTCATCCGGGCGAGGTAGCACGCGAACGCCGCGATCAGGACGGCCGCCGGGGTGGCCTCGAACCGGCGGTCGCTGGTGTCGAGCGCCTTCGAGCCCGGACGCGGACAGCGGTGCGCTGCGGTACCGGCTGACCGCCGGCGACCGGGCCGTCGTTCCGGGCGAGGGTGGAGCCGGACTCGATGCCCGCGATGTGGTCGGCCCAGTACTCGCGGTCGGCCTGGAATCGGCTGGACGCCCGATACTTCCGGTCGATCTCGAGCAGTTCGCGTAGATCGAGCGCGCGGTTCGGCTCGGCCTCACGATGCTCGACGGCCGCCGTGTACAGCGCGGCGATCCGACTCGCGATCGTCATGCCGCTGTAGCCGTCCAGAGCGACGTGGTGAATTGGCTGTACCACAAATAGTCTCGGTCGCCCACCCTCAGGACCGTGAACGCGATCAGCCGGTCCCGGGAGACGTCGACCGGAACGGAGTAGTCGTGATCCGATCCACTCGTGTGCGGCCGCCATCGGATCGGGTCGATCGCGCAGGTCGACCACGGCGATCGAGGTGTCGACGTTGCGATCGAGGAGTTGCCACGGTTCGCCGTCGATCTCGACCAGGCGCAGATAGGGCGACTGGAATTCCTCCGCCGCGATCAGCGCGCAGTCGTGCAGCAGATCGATGTCGAGGTCGCCGTGCAGCGCCACGTACTGAGCGATGTATATCGGCACCCCGGGCGTGAGCTGCTGTGCGAACCACATACTCCGCTGAGCCGAGGAAAGCGGGAATGCCTCGGTCGGAAGATTCGGCAGTATCGGAACCGTGTGCGTCCGGTTCCCGAGATCCTGGCATCTTCATTTACTCGCCCCCGAGAGCAGAATGCCCCGGTTGCATCGGGACCACACCATATCAAGATCCTTTCGGCGCTCGGATGGTTTCCCAGCTCCGCTTCGAATCCCCGTTTGGCCTGGTAGATAGGTAAAAATGACCCTTCGGTCCGAATGGTCCGGACCCCTGTGAAGGGGGTCGGATCGAGGGTGTCGCGTGGCGCGATCGAGCCGACTAGTCGAGCGACGGATCATGCTCCCTCGCGGCCAGCGCAGAGCTCGGCCGGAGGTCCGTCCAGTTGTGGTCGATGTAGTCGACACAGGCGCGGCGAGACGCCTTCCCGTGCGCTATCGCCCAGCCGGTAGGAACGTCGGCGAACGCCGGCCACGACGAGTGCTGGTTCTCCTCGTTCACCAGCACCAGGTAGTCGGCCTCGGGGTCGTCAAAGGGACTTGATGGACTTGTCACCACTTCACCTCTCGATCGTGTTCCGATGCAGAGTGGTGCACGCCACAAGTTAGATCGAGCGCCCTGCCGGGTCCGTTACACCATGCTAGGCGCTTCGAACGCACTTGCGCCCGTCGATGCCTCCCCTGTGACGGGAGACACCCACGGGGCGCAAGCGTCGAAAAGTGTTCGCGGCGAATGCGAATCGCCACTACTGGGACGAACCGACCAGCTTCTTCGTCTTCGCCCACCGCTTGGCCAGACCCCACTGGGTCACCTTCAGCAGTGCCTCCCGGACGATGTCGCCGCTCATCTTCGACTCGCCGAGTTCACGCTCTGTGAACGTGATCGGGACTTCGGTAACGGTGAGACCCTCGTTGATGGCGCGCCACGCCAGGTCCACCTGGAAGCAGTAGCCGTGCGATTCGACGGCGCCCAGATGGAGGGTTTTGAGGACCTCGCGCCGGTACGCGCGGTAGCCGCCGGTGATGTCCCGGATCTTCACACCCAGCGCGAGGCGCGAGTAGACGTTGCCGCCACGGGAGAGCCACTCGCGACGCCCGGGCCAGTTGACGACGGTCGCCCGGCACGTACCGCGACCCGAGGACGAGGCTCGGCGCCGGCGTCGACCTCGTCGAGCAAGCGGTGCAACCGCTCGGGCGCGTGGCTGCCGTCGGCGTCCATCTCGACGAGCACGGTGTAGTCCCGCGCGAGTCCCCACCCGAACCCGGCGATGTAGGCGGCGCCGAGGCCGTTCTTCTCCGTGCGGTGCATCACGTGGACGCGGCCGGCGTCGTCGGCCGCCGCCAGCTCGTCGGCGAGGACACCGGTGCCGTCGGGGCTGCCGTCGTCGACGACCAGTACGTGGGCGCCCGGCAGCGCGGCATGGAGCTGGCCGACGATGAGCGGCAGATTCTCCGCGTTCGTCATACGTCGGAATGATCACCAGGGTCCGTGCGCTGGGCTTCGTGCTTCCCCCTGTCGCCGCTGACATCGAGATCCTCCCCGCCGGTGCTCGCCGGCGCATTGTTCGTATCCGGGACGGCGCGATCCGTCCGCTCCGTCGTCGTGCTCGTCGACTCGCCGCCTCGACGGCCGCGCACGGCGGCGAACACGAGGGCGACGGCGGCCCCGAGACACAGGAGAACCTCCGGAATCGGGCCGAGCCGAGTTGCCAGCGTAGTACCGGTACGTAGTGAGACCTGCGACACGAGGGCCGCCGGCTCGAAGAGTGCGGTCTCCTGCTGGACCGAACCGTCCGCGCCGATGATCGCGCTCACACCGCTGGTGGCCGCGACGACGACGTCCCGGCGATGCTCCACGGCCCGCACCCGCGACATCGCGAGCTGCTGGTAGGTCATCTCGGTGTCGCCGAACGTCGCATTGTTCGTCGGCACCGCGATCAGCTGCGCGCCGTCGCGCACCGACTGGGTGAGCGCGCGGTCGAACGCCACCTCGTAGCAGGTGGCCACACCGATGGGGATGCCGTCGGCGTGCACAACCCCGTTGCCGTGTCCGGGCACGAAGTTGCCGGCCTGGTCCGCGTACGACGAGAAGTGCCGGAAGAAATCGCGGTACGGCAGGTACTCGCCGAACGGCTGGATGATCCGCTTGTCGTGGCGCTCGCCCGGGCCCTCTGCGCCGTTCCACACGATCACCGAGTTCGTGGTGGTGTGATCGGGATTGACCAGCACCGCGCCGACGAGGATCGGCGCCCCCACCGCTTCCGACGCCGCGGTGATCTCGGCGGCCGCGTCGGCGTTGCGGAGCGGGTCGATGTCCGACGCGCTTCTCCGGCCACACCACCACGTCGGGCTGCGGCTGCCGACCGGCGGCGACGTCGTCGGCGAGCTGGTAGGTGCGGCGGACGTGATTGTCGAGCACCGCGCGCCGCTGGGCGTCGAATCTTCGAGCCCCAGCCGGGGGACGCTGCCCTGGATCGCGGCGATGGTGATCGTGCGGTCGCCGTCGGCGTCGGCGTGCACGTCAGGGCACCGTCGCCAGCGCCACGACCGACGCGGCGCAGGTGACCACGACCGGGCCGATCAGCGTCCGCACCGAGGCGCGCCGGGCGACGACGAACGCCAGCGCGGCGAAGCCGGTGCCGGTCAGGGCCACCCCGAAGCTGAGCAGCGGTGCGCCGCCCAGCGCCGCCAACGGCAGCAGCCAGCCCTCGGGCTGACCGAATGCGAGCCGCCCCCAAGGGAATCCGCCGAACGGTACCGACGAGCGCAGCCATTCGGTGAGGCTCCACACCGCGGCGATCGCGAGCGCCACCACCCACAGCGGCGCACGGAGTCGCGCGACGAGCACCGCGCCGAGACCGAACAGGCCGATGAACACCGCGTCGGCCGCGGACAGGGCCAGCCATGGCAGCGGCCCCACGTACTCCCCAACCACCGGCAACAACGCCACGAGGAACGCGAGAACCCGCCAGGTAGCCGTAGCCGAAACCGGCCCGGAGGGTGCGGCCGCGGCGCCCGTAGTCGGTGAGCACCGCGGTCAGCAGCGCGACGCCGAGCGGCGCCAGGAACCACAGGGTCCGCGGCGGGAAGCTCGTGAACAGCGGCAGGCCGGCCGCGACCGCCAGGACGCAGTCGCGCAAGGTCGCTGTCAGAGCACGACGATCGATGCGGCGCTCACCGCTCATGGACGGTGACTCCGCGGTGCACCGAGCGCAGGCACACCGGCGTGCGTGCACCCTCGTCGAGCCGCGGCAGGGCGGGCGCTCGGGAGCGGGGTCGGTGGACCGCCGCTGCACCGTCGTCCTCGGGTGCCGAGACGACCAGCTCGTCCGCGTCCCAGACGACGTACGACGCGGGCGCGCCCGGCGTCAGGGTGCCGGCCATGCCGTCCCGGACACCACCGGCACGCCACGCGCGCGGGTCGCGGCCGAACGCCGCGCGCGGGGAGACGCCGCTGCCCGGAGTGTGGTGGTGGACGGCCGCGCCAGCATCGCCCACGGCTCGATCGGGGTCACGGGGGCGTCGGAGCCGAAGGCCAGCGACGTCCCGGTCGAGGCGATCGGCGCGAACGGGTTCATCCCCGCGGCCCGGTCTGCGCCGAGGCGCTGCGCGTACATGCCGTCGGTCCCGCCCCACAGCGCGTCGAAAACCGGCTGCATGCTCGCGATCACGCCCCACCCGCCGAGCTGCGCGGCCTGTTCCGGGGTGATCATCCCGAGGTGCTCGAGCCGGTGGCCGCGGGCGGCGAGCGCCGGGCCGCCGAGTTCTGCGGCGACGGAAGCGAACGCCGCGACGGCGGCGGTGACGGCGGCGTCGCCGATCACGTGGAATCCGGCCTGGATGCCCGCGAGGGTGCAGGCCCGCACGTGGGCGGCGACCGCGTCGACGTCGAGGTAGGTGTTGCCGTGATGCGCCGGCGCAGGTCGTGGTCAGGCTCGTGCAGCGCCGCCGTCCGCGAGCCGAGGGCGCGTCGATGAACAGGTCGCCGCCGAGGCCGTGCGCGCCGGTCCGGGCAGGAGTCCGGTGGCCGCCTCCGGGGAGTCGACGGCCTCACCCCAGTAGCCGCGCACCTCGACGCCGTCGGGACAGCGCCAGCAGTTCGCGGAAGTCGTCGAGCCCGCCGATGTCGGGGCCGCCACACTCGTGGACGGCCACGATACCCAGCGCGGCAGCATGGTCGAGGGCCGCGGTGCGGGCCGCCGCGCGCTGCGCCGCCGTCGGTAGCGTGCGCGCCTGGGCGCGGGCCACGTGGTGCGCGTCTCCGGTCAGCGCCCCGTCGGGCGAGAAGCCGGCGGCTGATGCCAGGCCGGGCGCCGACTGCCGCAGCGGGGTCGAGCACAGCGCGGAGTGCGCGTCGATGCGCGTCAGATACACGGCGCGGCCGGGCGCGGCCTCGTCGAGCTCGGCGGTGGTCGGGGCGGCGTCGGGCCAGCGGGTGTCGTCCCAGCCCTGACCCCAGATCACGGCGTCGTCGCGCTCGCGGGCGAAGCGGCGCAGCCGGTCCAGGCACTCGGCCTTGTCGCGGGCACCGCCGAGATCGAGACCCGTCAACTGCAGGCCGAGGGCGGTCGCGTGGACGTGGGTGTCGACGAAACCGGGCGTGACGAAGGCGCCGTCGAGCTCGACGATCTCCGCGTCGGGGTGCAGCGCGCGGCCCGGACGATCCTCGCCGACCCAGACCACGACGCCGTCGGTGACCGCCATCGCGGTTGCGTCGGGTGCGCTGGGGCTGTCAGATACGGCCGTCGACCAACAGTTGGGTACTCACGGACGTCCAGTCTGCCTGTTACGGCAGCGCGCGGGGCCCCTGGGTCGGGCTGTCGGGTCCGAAGTCGGGGTACAAGTCCACGACCTCGCCGTCGATGACGGTCCCCGCCGCGCCCCGGCGGTCCGCGACGCGAACTCGACCCCGGTGAGCGTGACGCTCGCCTTCCTGCCGGCCAGCAGGACCGCGGCGGGACGCAACGCCCACCGCGTCGGCGGCAGCAGCATCAGCAGACCGAGCACCGACGTCACGAGTCCGGGCACGAACATCAGCACCGAGCCGGCGGCGACCATCGCGCCGTCCGCGACCGCGCCCGTCGGCGACCCCTCCCCGCGTGACGCGCGGCGGAACCCGTCCATCACGACCCGCCACTGGGACTTGACCAGGACGATGCCCACCGCCGATCCGGCGATCAGGAGCAGCACCGTCCACAGCACGCCGATCGTCGAACCCACCCAGATCAGGGCGCCGACCTCCACCACTACGTAGAGAACGAAGAGCAGGGCGATCATGGTCGATCCTTTCGGTGGCGGGCGCCGGCCGGGGTGTGGCGGGTGCTCCGACTGCTCAACGAGCGACGACCCCGGAATGCTCCCACGACTGCTCAACGAGCGACGACCCGGAATGCTCCCACGCGCTCGGATTCGATCGAGTAACGGTCTAACCCTAAAGTTGACGTAGAGACTTCTCGCGTGGTGCAGTACCAGAACCGATCGGCTGGGAGGGCCGATCCCTCAGGGAGGAGACCACATGTCACGACGATCCGAGCGGGGCCCCGCGCGCCGAATGCTCGTCCGTCTCTCCGCCGCCGTCGCCGCCGGTGCCGTCGTGTTCTCCGGGTGGCCGCGGCCGATCCCGCGCCCGCCGCTCCCCCACGCTGCAGGGGCTGCTCGGCGAGCTGACGAAGAACGCGCCGCAGGCGTCGGGATCTGCTCGGTGGCCTGCTCGGCACCCCCGGCGTCACGGAGATCGTCGAGGGCGCCACCGGCCACGAGGTCGGCGTCACCACCGCGAAGGACTTCCTGTTCCCGGCACCGACGTTCGGGTGCGGGGTCGCCGGCAACCCGATGTCCGTGACCGTCGCGAGCGCCCAGGCCGGACCCGAACTTCCCGATCCCGCCGTGGATCGAGCGCGGCAAGCTGCGATTCCAGGCGTTGCCGGCGCACCTCGACATCCCCAAGGAATCGGATCTGCAGGTGGCCTGGTTCAACACCACCACCCTGAAGGGCGGGGTCGTGCCGCTGGACGACACGGTGATGAACGTGCCGGTGCTCGCGAAGACCGTCGACACCGGCGAGGGCAACGTCCTGGCCGCCCTGTTCGGTCAGGTGAAGTGCCAGTCCGGCACCACCTGCACCGCGCTCGGCACCGTCGGCCAGTTCACGGCCTAGACGCCACACCTGTGAAGGATTCCTCCGGCCGCCGGGAGGAATCCTTCACTTCCTCCGGCACCCGAGCATCACTACGTCTGACGTTGCGCCGATCCGGCGCCCGGCCGCACCAGCCCCGTCTCGTACGACAGCACGACGGCCTGGACGCGGTCCCGCAGTCCCAGCTTGGACAGCACCCGTCCGACATGCGATTTGATCGTCGCCTCGGACAGATAGAGCCTCGCGGCGATCTCGCAGTTCGACAGCCCGCCCGCGATCAGTCCCAGCACCTCGCGTTCCCGGTCGGTGAGGACGTCGAGGATCGCGGGATCGCGCGACGGCGGCAGGTCGTCGCGGAGGAAGCGGGAGAGCAGACGCCGCGTCACCCGCGGGGAGACGACCGCATCACCCGCCGCGACACTGCGGATCGCCGAGACCAGGTCCTCCGGTGGCGTGTCCTGAGCGGAATCCGCTGGCACCGGCCCGCAGCGCGGCCAGTGCACTGCTCGTCGAGGTCGAACGTGGTCATCGACCAGCACCTTGGTGGAGCCGCCGGACTCGAAGGATCCGTTCGGTGGCGGCGACACCGTCGACGACGGGCATCCGCACGTCCATGAGCACGACGTCGGGCTGCAGAGCCTGCGCCGAGCGGATAGCCGCCGCCCCGTCTTCCGCCTCCCCCACCACGACGATGTCGTCGTGTGCGTCGAGGACCATGTTCAGCCCCATGCGCATGAGTTCCTGGTCGTCGACGAGAAGCACGGAGATCGGCACGGAACGAATCTAGTGGGTGGCGCGGCCCCGCCGCACATTCATTGATCGGGGTCGAGCGGCAGTTCGGCACGGACGGTCCATCCGCCGTCGCGCCGCCGACCGGCCTCGAGGGGTGCCGCCGAGGACCGCGACCCGCTCCCGCATGCCGACGAGTCCGTTGCCGCTGCCCTCGAGCCCGGCGCGGCCGCTCGACGGCGTCCGCTGCTGCCGTACCGCGCGCTGCCGTTGTCGACGATCTCGACCAGCACGTCGTTCTCGCGACGGGCGACGTGGACCCGCGCCTTCGGTCTGGCCCCGAATGCCGCAGGACGTTGGTCAGCGACTCCTGCACCAACCGGTGCGCGCCGAGGCTCACTGCGGGGCGGAGCGTCGTCGATGGCACCCGACTGCGTCAGCTCCACCGCCAGCCCGGCCTCCCGCATCGTCTGAACCACCCGCGCGACACCCGCGGTGCCGTGCTGCGGCATCTCCGCCGGGGTCTGGGGCGTGCGCAGCAGCGCGACGGTGCGGCGTAGTTCGGCCAACGCCTCCCGACCCGTCCCGGCGATGTTGGACAGCGCCCGCTCGGCCTTCTCCGGGTCACGGCGCAGGGTGTACGACGCGCCGTCGGCCTGCACGATCATGACGCTCACCGCGTGCGCCACGACGTCGTGCAGTTCGCGGGCGATGCGGGTGCGCTCGGCGTAGACGGCGTCGTCCGCTCGACGATCCCGTTCGAGTTCGGCGACCGCCAGCCGTGCGGCGACCTCCTCGTCGTAGGCGCGGCGGGCACCGACGAACTCGGCGAGGATCCACGACAGCGTGTACGCGAGCGCCCAGAAGATCGCGATCGCGAGCGCATCCTCGTCGAACAGACGGATCGAGATGACAGCGTCGATCACGAGCCCGATCACGTAGTACGCCGCCGCGCGGCGGCCCACGTACGCCACGAGGCTGTAGAGCGACACCGCGAGCGCGAACACCGCCGGATGCGAGCCCTCCTCGGAGTTCAGCTCACCGGTCGCGTACAGCGTGAGGGTGCAGACGATCGACATGACGAGCACGGCGGTGGCCGCGGCCCGCGGGTGCCGGCGCCGGCACGCGATCGGCAGCGACAGCCCGGCGCCGGTGAGCACGTACAGCACCGGTGACGTCCGACCGAACGCCGACGCGACCTCGAGCGCGAACAACAGCCCCGCGAGCATCGCGTCGGCGACCATCGGCCGCTCCCGCAGCCACAGACTGAACCTCCGCATGGCCAGCAGCGTAGGAGGTCGTCTCCCGCCCGAACGCTACGGGGACGTGACCAGGTCGAGTTTCGCCTCGGGTACGTGGCGCCTGAGGTTGTCGTCGATCCGCGGCCAGCGCTCCTCACCGCCGAACTCGGCGCGGATGGACCGGTAGAGCGCACGCGCGGACTCCCAGTCCTCGGTGGCGACGCGATACCGGAACGCTTCGATTGCCACGCCGCCGCTGATCCGGGCAGCGAGAGCACCGGTCGTGTCGATGTCGCCGAGCGCGCGGACGGCCGTCTCCAGCGCCGTGACCACCGCCGAGCCGATCCGGTCGGCGGGCGTGTCCTCGGTGATCTCGAACCACGGCGGTGTCCCCGGCGCGAGGGTTTCGAGGCGGCACCGGAACTGGCAGTCGACCTCGCGCGGGCGTTCGGTGACCGTCTCGCCGATCGTGGTCGCGAAGTCCGTGGAGTAGACGCCGCAGTTCACGTAGAAGCGCACGTGGCCGCCGGCGTTTCCCGAGGACCGTTGCAGGGAGACGACGTCGGTCAGGCCGTCCCGCGCGCGGGTGAAGACGAGCGCGCGCTTGCGGAAACCGAGGCTCTTCAGGAACGGTCGGACATGATCGCGCTCGACACCGTCGAAGCCCAAGGCCACCGAATCACCCACGGCCGCACAACCTACCAGTGAGGTCCGCACGGTGGCCGCTGGGTCGAACCTCGCGTGTCGCGTGACGCTCGAAGGCGCGCAACAGCTCTCGCGGATCGTAGGGCGCACTCGCGTGTCGAAATACGGCCCCTGCCTAGATGCCGAAGGCACCGCCCTCGATGAGGATCGTGAGGCCGATCGCGATCAGGGCGACGGGCAGAATGACGTGCCCCCACCGGGCGAGGACCCGGGCGACGACCGGGTGGGACGCGAAGTACCGTCCGCGAATGCACCAGAGCGCCGCACAGCTCAGGAAGACCAGCGCGAACAGCGAGATCGTGGACACCGATGCGACGGCGAAGATCGGCACGTAGACGCCGATGTTGTCGCCACCGTTCGAGAAGGTGACGGCAGCCACCTCCAAGATCCCGGGCCCGTTCGAGACTCGGCCCGACGGACGGGTCGGGGTCGTCGGGTTCGCTGCGGCGGGTACGCCAGGCGATCCAGCCGGCCCTGAGCCCGAGGGCGAGCGGCACGAGCCCGAAGTACGGGAGCACCTCGGGCGGCAGCAGCGCCGATCCGGCCAGCGCGGTCGCGATGGAGACCGCGAGGATCGCGATGAATCCGAGGTACTGGCCTGCGACGACCCTCATGGCGGCGCCGCGATGGCCCGCCGCCTGCCCGAAGAAGACGAGGAGCACGACCAGGTCGTCGATGTTGGTCGCCGCGAAGGCCCCGATCGCCTGGCCGATCACTCCCGGATTCACGCCGTCTCCTCGCGCACGCTCGACATCGGCGTGGACACTACCGGGCTCGAATCAGGCCACAGTATCGGTGATTCGGCGCGCTAAGCCTCGATCAGGCCGGGTGGCGCCCCGCCGCAACAACATCGCCGCGTTCGTGCACGGCATCCCAGCGGACTCGGTTGCGTCGGCAGTGATTGGCTGCCAGGAGAAGTCACTCCGGGCTGTCGTACTTCCTGAGCTGTACCGAACCCGATTCCAGATCCACGCGGATCCGTGGCGGTGCCCCGTCCGTCTCGTCCTCGCGGTGCATCAGTTCGGTCTGGCGTTGCTCGAATTCGTGGTGTTCGAACCCTGGAACAGGGCCGCGACCTCTTCGAACCCGGTGGCGGCGACGCTGCGGGTCTTGCGGTGGCGAAACCAGGGCAGCAGTCCGCGGCCGGTCGCGCGATTCCACGCGACTTCGACGAACGCCAGGACGACCAGCAGACAAGCCAGTCCAGGCAGTGTCATTGCCCAGAGCAGCCCCATACGACGAGTGTAGGGGTACGCACGACCGTCCGGGGCGTTCGTCGTCCGCGACCCTCCACGGCCGCAACGGGCGCGATTCCGTTGGTTGCCCGTCGACGTCGCGACGCCGACTGGGCTGGCCCGGTGATCGTCACCCACGGCGCCGTCCCCGCCCGCAGCCGCGTCCGACCATCCGGTCGACCCCGAATTCACCTCCCTGCCGTTGCATGCCCTCGCCGACGCCGCGCTGTCCGTCGCGCGGGCCGCCGGCGCCGAGCACGCCGATCTGCGAGTGCACCGCCTGGTGACCCAGTCGCTGCGGCTGCGTGACGGCAAGGTCCAGTCCGCACAGGACGGCGCCGAGACCGGGTTCGCGGTGCGCGTCGTGGTCGACGGAACTTGGGGGTTCGCGTCGCACGCCGAGCTGACGCCGGAACGGGCCGCGGCCGTCGCGGCGGAAGCGGTGGAGGTGGCCCGCGCGCTGCGCACCCTCAATCGCGAACGGGTGGTGCTCGCACCGGAACCCGCGTATCGGGACGTCACGTGGGTGTCGGGCTACGCCACAGACCCGTTCACGGTCGCCACCTCCGACAAGGTGGGGCTGCTCGCCGACTACTCGCGGCGCCTGCTCGACGCCGACGGCATCGACCACGTGACCGCGAACTGCCTGCAGGTCAAGGAGCAGACGTTCTACGCGGACCTGGCCGGGTCGACGATCACCCAGCAGCGCGTGCGGCTGCATCCCGAGCTCGAGGCCGTCTCGGTGGACGCCGACGCCGGCACCTTCGAGACGATGCGCACTCTCGCCCCTCCGGTGGGCCGCGGCTGGGAGTACGTGACCGGCACCGGCTGGGAGTGGGACGCCGAACTCGCCGAGATCCCGGGGCTGCTCGCGGAGAAGATCGCGGCGCCGAGCGTCGCGGCGGGCCCGACCGACCTCGTGATCGACCCCACCAACCTGTGGCTCACGATCCACGAATCCATCGGCCACGCAACCGAATACGACCGTGCCATCGGTTACGAGGCCGCGTACGCGGGGACGTCGTTCGCGACGCCGGACCTGCTCGGCACCCTGCGATACGGCACTCCGATCATGCACGTCACCGCCGACCGCACCGAGCCGCATGGGCTCGCGAGTGTCGGGTTCGACGACGATGCCGTCGCCGCGCAGCGCTGGGACCTGGTCCGAGAGGGACGCTGGTCGGCTACCAGCTCGACCGGGCGTTCGCGCCGCGACTCGGCCTGGACCGCTCCAACGGGTGCTCGTACGCCGATTCGGCGCACCACGTGCCGATCCAGCGGATGGCGAACGTGTCGCTGCAGCCCGATCCGGTCGCCGACACCACCACCGCGGACCTGATCTCCCGCGTCGAGGACGGCATCTACGTCGTCGGCGACAAGAGCTGGTCGATCGACATGCAGCGCTACAACTTCCAGTTCACCGGCCAGCGGTTCTTCCGGATCCGGGACGGCCGCCTGGACGGGCAGCTGCGCGACGTCGCCTACCAGGCGACGACGACGGACTTCTGGGGCGCGATGGAGGCGGTCGGCGGGCCGTCGACGTGGCGCCTCGGCGGCGCATTCAACTGCGGCAAGGCGCAACCCGGCCAGGTGGCGGCGGTCAGCCACGGCTGCCCGTCGGCGTTGTTCCGGGGCGTCAACGTGCTCAACACCCGAACGGAGGGCGGGCGATGATCGCCGCACAGGAACTCGTCGACAAGGCCCTGGCGCTGTCGACCGTCGCTGAGGCGATGGTGCTCGTCACCGACGCGAGCGAGGCGTCGCTGCGGTGGGCCGGCAACTCGATGACCACGAACGGGGTCTCGACGTCGCGGTCGTGGACGGTGCTCTCGATCGTCCGCGAGAACGGGGCCGCGAAGGTCGGCGCGGTGACGTCGTCGACGGTCGACGCCGACGCGATCGTCGACGTCGTGCGGGCCAGCGAGTCCGCCGCCCGGTCGGCGCAGCCGGCCGAGGACGCGATGACCCTGCTGACCGGGGACGGCACGGACTCCGGCTGGTCGGACGCGCCCGCATCGACCGGTGTCGGGTGTTCGAGGCGCTCGTGCCCGGCCTGGCGGACGGGTTCGACGGCGCTGACCGGCTGTACGGCTTCGCTCACCACCAGATGCACAGCACCTGGCTCGGGACGTCCACCGGCATCCGGCGACGGTTCACCCAGCCGACCGGCTCGATCGAGATCAACGGCAAGCGCGGCGACGCGAGCACCTGGGTGGGCACGGCCAGCCTCGACTTCACCGACGTGTCCGTCCCGGACCTGCTGTCGGACCTGTCCCGACGGCTGGACTGGTCCGCGCGGACGGTCGCGCTGCCCGCCGGGAGGTACGAGACGGTGCTGCCGCCGTCGGCGGTCTCGGACCTGATGATCCCGCTGATGTGGGCGATGGAGGGCCGCGGCGCGCAGGAGGGGCACACCGCGCTCTCCCGCAGCGGCGGCACCCGCGTCGGCGAGCGGCTCACCGACATCCCGCTGACCCTGTTCTCCGACCCGCACGCCGACCGGCTCGCGTACTCCCCCTTCGTCGCGACCACCGCGTCGTCCGACACGGTCTCGGTGTTCGACAACGGCATGGACGCCGACCGGGTCGACTGGATCCGCGACGGTGTCATCGACGCGCTGGCGTATTCGCGCGCGGCCGCCGCGGAGTTCGGCGCGCCGGTCGCGGTGCCGGGCGATAACCTGCTGCTCACCGGCGGGAGTGCCGCGACGCTCGACGACCTGGTGGCCGGCACGGAGCGCGGTCTGCTGCTGACGACGCTGTGGTACATCCGCGAGGTCGACCCGGCGACCGCGCTGCTCACGGGCCTGACCCGCGACGGCGTTTACCTGATCGAGGACGGTGCGGTCACCGCGGCGGTCAACAACTTCCGGTTCAACGAGAGCCCGCTCGATCTGCTGCGCCGCGCGACCGAGGTCGGGGCCACCGAGCCGACCCTGCCGCGGGAATGGAAGGACTGGTTCACGCGAACCGCTATGCCGCCCATGCGGATTCCGGACTTCCACATGTCGTCGGTGAGTCAGGCTCAGTGAGGGAGAAGTGATGGCGTCGATCGGTCCCGAGGACCGCTGCCCCTGCCTGTCCGGGGAGCAGTACGGGCAGTGCTGCGGCCGCTTCCACGGCGGCACCGCCGACGCGCCCACCGCGGAGCAGTTGATGCGCTCGCGGTACGCCGCGTTCGCGGTCGGCGACGCCGACTACCTGCTGCGGACCTGGCATCCGAGTACCCGTCCGACGACCCTCGAGCTGGACCCCGACATGGTGTGGCGGCGTCTCGACGTCCTGCGCACCACCGGCGGCGGGCTGCTCGACGACACCGGCACCGTCGAGTTCGTCGCCCACTACGCCGACCACGGTGAACGCGGATCCATGCGCGAGCACAGCCGATTCGTCCGGGAGCACGGACGGTGGTTCTACGTGGACGCGATGCCGTAGGTCGGCCGGTGCCCGGACGACAGTTCATTTCGACAGACAAGGACCGTGATGCGTTTCGGACTGTTCGTACCCCAGGGCTGGCGGCTCGATCTCGTCGGCATCGACCCGGCGGACCAGTGGCCGGTGATGCGTGATCTCGCGCTGCGCGCCGACCGCGGGCCGTGGGACTCGCTCTGGGTCTACGACCATTTCCACACCTTTCCCGGGCCCACCGACGAGGCCACCCACGAGGCGTGGTCGCTGATGTCGGCGTTCGCCGCGGTCACCGAGCGCGTGCGCCTGGGTCAGATGTGCACCGCGATGAGCTACCGCAACCCCGCATACCTCGCGAAGGTCGCCGCGACCGCCGACATCATCTCCGGCGGCCGGATCGACATGGGCATCGGCGGCGGCTGGTACGAGCACGAGTGGCGCGCCTACGGCTACGGATTCCCGTCCGCGGGCGAGCGGCTCGGCCGCCTGGACGAGGGCGTACAGATCTTCAAACAGGCGTGGACCACCGGGACCGCGACGCTCGACGGCCGCCACTACCAGGTCGACGGCGCGATCGGTGCGTCCACTTCCGTTGCAGGACGGCGGAATCCCGCTGTGGATCGCCGGTGGCGGCGAGAAGGTGACGCTGAAGATCGCCGCGAAGTACGCGCAGTACACGAACTTCGACGGTACCCCGGAGGGCTTCGCCCACAAGTCGCGGATCCTGCGCGAACACTGCGCCGATGTCGGCACCGACTTCGACGCGATCGTGCGGTCCGCGAACTACAACCTGGCGATCGGCCGCACCGAGGCCGAGGTGCGCGAGCGACTCGACGCCCTACACGCCCGCCTCGAACCGATCGTCGGGCCGGAGCGCGCCGACGCTTCCCTGGACGCGTTCCGCGGCATGCCGGCGGTCGGCACCCGGAGCAGATCGTCGAGAACCTCACCGCGTTGAAGAACGCAGGGTCTCGAGTACGCGATCTTCTACGTTCCCGAGGCCGCATACGACACGTCCGGTCTGGAACTGCTGCAGAGCAGGAGGTGCTCCCGCACCTGGCGTGAGTCGGTGGGCCCTGGCCCACCGCCGACGCCCCGAGTAACGTCCGCGACAAGGGGACCTTGTCGTGGAGCTGGTTCGACGCCGACCAATACTGGCTCGGGCGGCTGCTCTTCAAGGAGGCGCTGGCCGTCATCTACCTGTGCGCCTTCTTCGTCGCACTGGACCAGGTCCGGCCGCTCATTGGGAGGCGGGGTCCTGCCGATCCGGCGGTTCCTCGCCGGGGCGCGCTGGCGGCGGTCGCCGAGCGTCTCCACCTGCACTACTCGGACGGGTTCTTCGCAGCCGTCGCCTGGACCGGGCGCGGGTTGTCAGCGGTGGCGCTGCTGGGGTTACTGGACCTGCTGCCGTTACCGCTGTGCGTGCTCGGGTGGCTGCTGCTGTGGGGCCTGTACCTGTCGATCGTCAACGTCGGGCAAGTCTGGTACGGGTTCGGGTGGGTCGCTGCTGCTCGAGGTGGGGCTGCTCGCGGTGTTCGTCGGCAACGCGCACACCGCACCACCCCTGCTGACGCTGCTGCTGCTGCGCTGGCTGCTGTTCCGGCTGGAATTCGGCGCCGGTCTGATCAAGATCCGCGGCGATCCGTGCTGGCGCGACCTGACCTGCCTGTACTACCACCACGAGACGCAGCCGATGCCCGGCCCGCTGAGCTGGCACTTCCATCACCTGCCCCGCCCGCTGCACAAGGTGGAGGTGGCGGGGGACCACTTCACCCAGCTGATCGTGCCGTTCTTCCTGTTCGTGCCGCAGCCCGTCGCGGGCGGAGCGGCCGCGATCATGATCCTGACCCAGCTGTGGCTGGTGGTGAGCGGCGACTTCGCCGTGGCTCGACTGCGCTCGCGATCGTTGCTGGGGCTGTCAGGTGCTGCCGAACGGGTTCATGGGAGGCGGTACGATGCTGCGAGTGGAGGCGCCGTCGGACATCGCCCCGAGCCCCGGTGTGGTTCAGTGGTGATCGGCGTTCGCCGTCGCGATCGCCGTCGCACGAGCGTTGAGCTACCGTTCGCCGCACGCAACCTCTCCTCCAGCCACCGGATCTGATGAACGCGTCGTTCTCGATCCGTCGGCACCTGGTGAACACGTACGGGGCGTTCGGGCGCGTCGCGAGGAGCGCGACGCGAGATCGTCCTGAGAGGGTGCCGCGACGAGTATCCGACGGCGGAGAGCGAATGGTCGGCCTACGAGTTCAAGGGCAGAGCCGGGCGATGTGCGGCGCCGTCCCGCCAGTTCGCCCCGTACCACCTGCGGCTGGACTGGCTGATGTGGTTCGCCGCGATCTCCCCGGCTACGCGACGGCGTGGTTCGGCGGATTGGTCGAGCGCCTGCTCGAGCGGGGACGCGGCGCTGCTGAAACTGCTGCATCACAACCCGTTCCCGGACGCGCCGCCGGCGGTGATCCGGGCGCGGCTGTACCGCTACCGGTTCACCACCCGCGACGAACACCGCGAGAGCGGCGCCTGGTGGGCCCGCGCTCTCGAGGCCGAGTTCCTGCCGCCGGTGTCGCGGCGCGGGCCACCGTAGTATCCGACCGCCCGCCGCCGGTGGCTCAGCTGCTGCTGCCGAGCCGATCCGGGAGACGGATCGACGGGATAGGCCGCGACCTTCATGATCACCGAGCCTTCGCAGGGGCCGCTCGCGATGTCGGTGCGCCACGAGCCGACCAGCGTGCCGTCCCGGTTGCGGGGTGTAATGCGCCAGCGAGTGCGCCGGCGCCCACACCTTGGGCACGCCCTCGCCCTGCCAGCAGTCCCACTGCCAGTCGTAGGGATGCACCCAGCTCGTCCCGTCCCACGTGTACCGCGCCGGTTGTGGGAGCGTCGGGTCGGCGGGCTTGGGCCCATCGATCACGGTGGCCACGCAGGTCCCGTCCGAACAGGTCGTCTCGAACGTGTAGGTATCGGCGAAGTCGGGCTCCCACTGCCGGGCCGCCAGACTCGTGCCGGTCTTGGTCGCCGCGAAGCGCTTCACGGAGTACGGCCCGGACCAGGACGGCTGCGTCGCGCCCACGGACGAGGCGGCGCCTGCGGGTGCGGCGCCGGCAACCAACCAGGTAGCGATCAACGCAACTGCCAGCAGTGCTTTTCGCATGGGCGAATTGAAGCGCGCAGCCCAACCGGTCCGTCGACGATCACCGAATTGCCGTGATCTCGGTCGGCGATCTCGGTCAGCCGCCGACGTACTCCGCGAGGTGCTTGCCGGTGAGCGTCTTCCGGCCGGCGACCAGGTCTGCGGGCGTGCCCTCGAAGACGATCCGGCCGCCGTCGTGACCCGCGCCGGGCCCGAGATCGACGATCCAGTCGGCGTGCGCCATCACGGCCTGGTGGTGCTCGATGACGATCACCGACTTGCCGGAGTCGACGAGACGGTCCAGCAGGGCGAGCAGGTTCTCCACGTCGGCGAGGTGCAGACCGGTGGTGGGCTCGTCGAGGATGTAGACGTCGCCCTTCTCCCCCATGTGCGTGGCTAGCTTGAGCCGCTGGCGCTCGCCGCCGGACAGCGTGGTGAGCGGCTGACCGATCTTGACGTACCCGAGTCCGACGTCCGCGAGCCGCGCCAGGATCTTGTGGGCCGCAGGAAGTTTCGCGTCACCCGAGCCGAAGAACTCCTCGGCCTGCGCGACCGACATCCCGAGCACCTCGGCGATGTCCTTGCCGCCGAACGTGTAGTCGAGCACCTCGGCCTGGAACCGCTTGCCCTCGCACACCTCACAGGGGGTGGACACGCCGGCCATCATCGCCAGGTCGGAGTACGCCACCCCGGCGCCGTTGCAGTTGGGGCACGCGCCCTCGGAGTTGGCGCTGAACAGGCCGGGCTTGACGCCGTTGGCCTTGGCGAACGCTTTGCGGATCGGGTCGAGCAGCCCGGTGTAGGTGGCGGGGTTGCTGCGCCGCGAGCCCTTGATCGCGCCCTGGTCGATCGACACGACGCCGTCCCGGTCGGCCACCGACCCGCCGATCAGTGAGCTCTTGCCCGACCCGGCCACGCCGGTCACCACGACGAGCACGCCCAGCGGAAGGTCGACGTCGACGTCCTGCAGATTGTGGGTGCCGGCGCCGCGCACCTCCAGGGCCCCGGTGGATTTCCGCACCGACGGCTTGAGCGCCGCGCGGTCGTCGAGGTGCTTGCCGGTGAGGGTGCCGCTCGACCGGAGCTCGTCGACGGTGCCCTCGAAGACGATCTCGCCGCCCTCGGTGCCGGCGCGCGGGCCGAGGTCGACGACGTGATCGGCGATCGCGATCGCCTCCGGCTTGTGCTCGACGACCAGCACCGTGTTGCCCTTGTCCCGCAGCTGCAGCAGCAGGTCGTTCATCCGCTGGATGTCGTGCGGGTGCAGGCCGATCGTCGGCTCGTCGAACACGTAGGTGACGTCGGTGAGCGACGACCCGAGATGCCGGATCGGCTTGGTGCGCTGTGCTTCGCCGCCGGACAGCGTGCCCGCCGGGCGGTCGAGGCTGAGGGTGGCCGAGCCCGATCTCGACGAACGAGTCGAGCGTCTCCCCAGCGACTTCAGCAGCGGCGCCGCGGACGGATCGTCGAGCCCGCGCACCCACTCGGCGAGATCGCTGATCTGCATCCCGCACACGTCGGCGATGCTGACTCCGTCAATCTTCGACGACCGCGCCTCCGCGCTCAGACGCGTGCCCGCGCACTGGGGGCAGGTCTGGAACGTGATCGCGCGGTCGACGAACGCCCGGATATGCGGCTGCATCGCCTCGCGGTCCTTGGACAGGAACGACTTCTCGGATCTTCGGGATCAGGCCCTCGTAGGTGACGTTGACGCCCTCGACCTTGACCTTGGTCGGTTCCTTGTAGAGCAGGTCGTTGAGCTGCTTCTTGGTGAACTTGGCGATCGGCTTGTCGGGGTCGAAGTACCCGCAGCCGCGGAAGATGCGCCCGTACCAGCCTTCCATGCTGTAACCGGGGATCGTCGAGCCGCGCCCTCGTTGAGCGACTTGCTGTCGTCGTAGAGCGCGGTCAGGTCGAAGTCCGAGACCCTGCCCATGCCCTCGCAGCGCGGGCACATGCCGCCGGTGATGCTGAAGCTGCGACGCTCCTTGACGGTCCGTCCGGCCTTCTCCACGGTGACCGCCCCGGCACCGCTGATGGAGGCGACATTGAAGGAGAACGCCTGCGGCGAGCCGATGTGCGGCTTCCCGAGCCGGCTGAACAGGATCCGCAGCATCGCGTTGGCATCGGTGGCGGTGCCCACCGTCGAGCGCGGATTCGCGCCCATGCGTTCCTGGTCGACGATGATCGCCGTCGTCAGGCCCTCGAGCACGTCGACGTCCGGCCGCGCCAGCGTCGGCATGAAGCCCTGCACGAAGGCGCTGTAGGTCTCGTCGATCATCCCGCTGCGACTCGGCCGCGATGGTGCTGAACACCAGGGAACTCTTGCCCGAGCCGGACACACCGGTGAACACCGTCAGCCGACGCTTCGGGATCTCGACGCTGACGTCCTTGAGGTTGTTCTCGCGTGCACCGTGCACGCGGATCAGGTCGTGGCTGTCGGCGGGGTGCGGGGTGTCCCGTGCTCATCGTGTCTCCATCTGTGGCGGCGGCGTGTGCGCAGGTGGGGGCTGTGGCCACCACGCGCTAGGTGCCACTCGCGGCGGACGCTTCTCGATTCCTGATCGGTCGGGTGACCTGCTTCGTCACGCACGACGGCATCTCCGTCGCGGGTCGCGCCTGATCCCGGTAGGCGCTGGGTGAGACGCCGACGAGCTCGGTGAAACGGGTGCTGAACGTGCCCAGCGACGAGCAGCCGACGGCGAAGCACACCTCGGTCACGCTGAGATCGCCGCGCCGCAGCAGCGCCATCGCGCGCTCGATCCGCCGCGTCATCAGGTACGCGTACGGCGGCTCACCGTACGCGAGCCGGAACTGCCGGCTGAGATGTCCGGCCGACATGTGCACGCCGCGGGCGAGCGCCTCGACGTCCAGCGGCTGCGCGTACTCCCGGTCGATCCGGTCGCGTACGCGGCGGAGCAGCGCCAGGTCGCGCAGGCGCTGCGCTTCGTCGGGTCTGCTGGTCACCTGCGAAATCGTGCCACAACTCGCGGTGGTAGCGCACGGTCTGCGCCGCGTGGTGCGCTCCCGACCGGGGAGCCGCTGCGCAACTCGACGGCCGCGGCGTCACGCTGCCGTCCAGCGCCTCGCGGGCGCCGCCCGAACCCGAAATGACTTCCTCCTCAGTCAATTTCGTCCAATCGCCGCCGACGGTCGAACCCCGGAGCTGCGACCACGGTCGGCCTGGGCGCCCACTCCTGCGTCCGACACGCGGAATCCCGCGACTTCCACCAAGGAATGGGCGCTCAGGCCGACGCGGTCACGGGCGCACGCGGCGCTGAAGACCCCTACTCACGCTAATGGCAGTTAGCGCCATCACCGAAACCGGAAGTCCGAGGGGCAATCTCGCCTCTACAGCGCGTCGACGGCTCAAACTCGGACATAGCGGCGTTTCGTCACGGTGACAGTTAGGCGCTCACTCGATTCGGCATACAGAACTGTCGGTTCTACTCGGTAGGCTCACTCGACAGACGCGAGAGGAGCACGGGTGTGAGTGAACAGGTCGACACGGCCAGTGTCGTGCCCGCTCTGCCTGCCGTTCCCGAACGCCCGGCGGCATCGACCGGGCCCGGACTCGAACCTGCCGTACCGGTGCTGTCCGCGTCCGCCGAGGCCCGGATCGTCGCCGCCCTCGAGCAGCGGCACTCTCGTTCGACCGCCCGGAACTATCGCACGGACTGGGACAAGTTCCGCGCCTGGTGCGCGGAGCACGGGCAGGTGCCGATGCCGGCGCACCCACATACCGTCGCCGACTATCTCCACCGAGCACGCCGAACAGCGCACCGGCACCGGGGAACGCCGGGTACGCGACGAACACGCTCACCCGATGGGTGGCGTCGATCAACTACTGGCACCGAGCCTGCGCCCGCCCGCGCCCGGGCAGGCTCAGATCGTCAAGGACACGCTGGCCGGCCTGCGTCGCACCTACGCCGCCGCCGGTGAGCGCCCGACCAAACGCGTCGCGCCACTGCTGGGGGACGAGATCGGCTACATCCTCGCCACGATGCGTCAGAATGCGGAGACGTGGCAGGACCAACTGCGCGAACGCCGCGACTCGGCGGTCATCCTGATCGGATTCCTGGGTGCCTTCCGCCGTTCCGAGCTGTCCGGCCTGCAACTGCGCGACATCACCCTCCACCCCCAGGACGGGCTGCACATCCTGGTGCGTCGATCGAAGACCGACCAGGTCGGCGGCGGCATGGTCAAGGCCACCCCGTTCGCAGTCGGGCACCGCACCTGCCCGCCGTGCGTGTACCGACGCTGGCTCGATGTCGTCCTCGCTCACCATCGGGATGGCCGCGCCGGTATCGCCCAGTTACTCGGTGCCCAGACACGTTCGGCACGCACATCTGCCACGTCCCCTATCCCGACCTCCTCCCCGACGTCGCGACATCGCCGGTGTTCCGGCCGCTGCGGGTGAACGGGAACATCGGTGACAGCGCCTGACCGGGCAGGGTATCCACGGGGTGATCCGCCGTGCCGCCGCCGACGCCGGACTCTCCCCGCCAAGATCGCGAATCTCGGCGGGCACTCCCTGCGCGCCGGGTTCGTCACCCAGGCGTTCCGCAACGGCGCCCAGGCCCACGAAGTCATGCGGCAGACCGGGCACAGAACCCCGCCACCCTGGAAATCTATGCACGCGAACACAATCCCCTCACAGGGAACGCGGTCGCAGGCTTCGAGATCTGATCCGCCGGGGCAAGTCCGGCCGGTGGCTGCACGGTCGGATATCGCTCAGCGTTCCCGCCGACCATCACTGCCATGCCCACGGTTCCGCCCCGCCCGCGGCGGAGCAGGCTGCTCTTGACACCGATCCAGCCGAGGATCCCGTACTTGCGGGCGATCGCCGCGCGGGCCTGATCGGTGCCGGCGTCGTCGAGCACGACGGCGGTGGCGTCGATCTGCGGGCCCTTCGGGTTGCCGCGCACGTCGCACACGCCGATCGTGACATTCGGGTCGCGCCGGATGCGTTTGACCTTCCACGAGTCGGTGACCGTCCACATCAGCATCCGGTCGCCGTCCATCGCCGCCCACAACGGGGTCGGCACTCCGGAACCGTCTTTCCGGAACGTGGTCAGCAGAACGTACTTCGCGGCACCGATCTCGCTCAGCGTGACAGCCATGCATTCAATGTACGGGTCCCGCCGCCGATCGGATGAACGTCGAATGAACATCTCTGCGGTTCCGGCGTTTTCATTTGAACGCTCGTCCATCCTCGGGTTTGCTGTGACATCGTGACCGAGATGAACCCGATCAACCGCCGCTCCTTCCTCGCCGGAGCCGGCGTCGCGGCCGCTGCCGTCCCGATGATGGCGATGGCGCCCACCGCCGCAGCCGCGGCGGCGCCTGCCCGGGCAAGTTCGCCTTCCCCACGACGTCGAACGTCCGGGTGCTCGTCACCGGTGACGCCGGAACCGGCACCCCCGCGCAGTGGGCTGTCTCCGACGCGATGCGCAAGGTGCACCGGTCCGCACCGTTCGGGATGGCGCTCGGCCTCGGCGACAACATCTACGAGGCCGGACCGAACGGCGACCGGGATGCCCAGTTCGCCAGCAAGTTCGAGGACCCGAACCACGGTCTGGACTTCCCGTGGGTGATGGCCCTCGGCAATCACGACAACACCGCGATCTTCCCCGGCGACGGCGGCTGGCTGCTGCGCGGCAACGACGAGGTCGATTACCACCGGACCTCCCGCAAGTGGTGGATGCCGTACCGCTACTATTCGGTGCGGGTGCCCGAGGAGAACCCGATCGTCGAGTTCTTCGTCCTCGACCTCAACCCGGTCGCGGCGTACCTGCCTCCCCTGTTCGTGCCGTATTGGGCGGCGGACGGGCAGTTCATGAACGAGCAGCGGGCCTGGCTGGACGCGGCGATCGCCGCGTCCCCGGCGAAGTGGAAGATCGCCTGCACCCACCACCCGTACCTGAGCAACGGGTCGCACGGGGACGCCGGTGCGTACGACGGGATCCCGCTCGAACCGATGAACGGGATCCACGCCAAGCGCTTCTACGAGGACCATGTCGTCGGCCGCTGCCAGTTCATCCTCTCGGGGCACGATCACTCGCTGCAGGTTCTCGAGCCGACCGTCGAGTCGAAGGGCACCGGCAGATCGTCTCGGGCGCGGCCGGCAAGGACAGCCACGGCCAGTCCACCCGGCCGGACCGGGCGAGTCTCTACCAGAATTTCAACGATCTCGGCTTCATGGCCATGGACTTCACTGCGGACTCGGTGCGGCTGCAGGCCTACACCGTCGACATCCCCACCGCCGAACCGAAGCTCGCGTTCGATCGGCGTCTGGCCTGACGGTCGCGATGACTTTCGCGGACCCGGCGAGTCCGTCTTCTCGTATCACCATCATCGAGGTCGGAGTGCCACGTGAGTCGGCTGCTGCGGGTCCAGAATTTCAACGTCTCCAGTGACGGAATCGGCGCCGGGGAGAAGCGAGAGCTTCGAGAGCCCGTTCGGGCTCGACCCCGGCGCGATGTTCGCATGGGCCGGCGCGACCGCCAGCTGGCCCATGCGAACCGACCCCGGCGGCAGCCGCGGCCTCGACGACTACTTCACCCGCGACTTCTCGCGCAACGTCGGCGCCGAGATCATGGGCCGCAACAAGTTCGGTCCTCAGCGCGGCCCGTGGGAGAACCTGGAGTGGGAAGGCTGGTGGGGTGACGAGCCGCCGTTCCACACGCCGGTTTTCGTCCTGACCCACCACCCCCGGCCGTCGATCACGCGTGGCGAGACCACGTTCCACTTCGTCGACGGAGACCCCGCCACGATCCTCGAGCAGGCCAAGGAGGCGGCGCTGGGGAAGGACGTCCGACTCGGCGGCGGCGTCACCACCATCCGGCAGTTCCTCGACGCCGACCTCGTCGGCACCATGCACGTGGCCGTCTCCCGATCACGCTCGGCTCCGGACTGCGCCTGTGGGAAACGCCGGACGAACTGCTCGACCGATTCCACCTGGAAACGGTGCCCAGCCCGAGCGGCGTCACGCACCACCTGTTCTGGCGGAAGTAGACGGCCACGTCGGGCCTGCTCCGGGATTCGGAGCAGGCTCACGGTTCGTGCCTGTCGGGCTACTCCCTCGCTTTCGGGTCCATACGATGACGGACGGATGTGCCGAGCAGCGGCTAGGCGGGCGCGCGTGTGGAGAGTTCGGCCGGAAGTTCGAAGACGTTGCGCGGCAGCTGTTCGCAGAGTTTGACGACCTCTACTGACGGCGCAGCCGGAGCCGGCTGTAGGTGACGACTGCGAGCACGCGAACTGATGAGCACCAGCATGGCGATGCTGAGCAGCCACCACGATCCGGTGTGCTGCCACAGCGTGTCCGGCTCGGTGCCGGTGGCATTCCTGACCAGGTCCACCGTCGAGGCGGCGGCCGCGAACCCCCAGCGTGACGGAAACAGCCACGCAACCTGTTCGAGCACGGCACGGCCGGTGATCGTGATGATCCTCCGGACATCACCAGCTGCGCCATGATCGTGACCACCAGCAGCGGCAGCGCCTGCTCGTTCGAGCGGGCTGCCGACGACAACGCCAATCCGAGCACGACGCAGCAGCAGGTGGTGGCGGCGATGTCCACGATCAGTTCGACGAGAGCCCGAGGGGAGCGCACTGCCACGGCCCGGGAAACCCTTGCCTAAGTCGACGATCAGCACCATGACCGCCGACTGCACGATGCCGGCGGCGCAGACACGACGATCTTCGCCGTTAGATAGGCGGACGGCAGCAGCCCGGCGGCACGTTCGCGCTGATAGACCATGCGCTCTCCGACCAGGTCGCGGATGGTCAGTGAACAGCCCATGAAGGCGGCGCCGGTATCGGCACCGCCAGGATCTGGGTGAGTTCGCCGGACGCGTCGGCACCAGACGGCCCGAACCCGGTGTCGCCCGGCACGAGCAAGGCCAGGCCGCCGAGCACGAAGGGCAGAAGCGACAGGAAGATGAGGTAGCCCCGGTCGGCGCGGATCGGCCGAACCTGGCGGCGGGCGACGGTGCTCAACTGCTTGGGTCGGGACGTGTGCGCAGGGCGCCCCAGAGGCCGGGCGGGCTCGGCGGTGGCACCGCCTCGGGGCGGGTGGCGCGATCTCGGCGAACACCCCGTCCAGGTCGGATGCGACGCGGGCGAAGATGTCGGCCCAGTCGGTACTGCCGAGTGCGCTCCCGACTCGGTCGGGCGGTCCCACAGTACGCGGTCTTGCCGCCGGGAGCGAGGAGGAGGACCTGGTCGCACGTCTGAAGGTAGGACAGCGAATGCGTGACGATGACGACGACGCGGCCCGAATCGGCGAGGCGGCGCAGCGTCGCCATGATCTGTCGATCGAGCGCGGGGTCGAGACCCGAGGTCGGTTCGTCGAGGATGAGCAGGGAAGGGCCCGTGAGCAACTCCAGCGCGACCGATGCGCGTTTGCGTTGCCCGCCGGAGAGACGATCGACGCGGGTGTCGGCGTGCTCGGTCAGTTGCAGTTCGTCGAGTACCCCTGCGATCACCGCTTCACGGTCGGCCCGGGTGGTGTCCGGCGGCAGTCTCAGCTCCGCGGCGTAGCCGAGGGCCCTCCGGACGGTCAGCTGCCGATGAACGACGTCGTCCTGAGGGACCATGCCGATGCGGGAGCGCAGTGCCGAATAGTCGGTGTGCACGCTGCGCCCTTCGAATTCCACGACGCCTTCTGTGGGGCCTCCCGAACCGGAGATGATCTTGGCGACCGTGGTCTTTCCTGCGCCGGAGGGCCCGATCGCTGCGGTGAGACTGCCGGGTCCCGCCGTGAAGGTGACGTCCTCCAGCAGTCGCCGCCCACCTTCGATGGTGAGTCCGACGCCGTCCACATGTAGACCGCCGGCGGTCGAGGCTGTCGCCTGTCGTGGAACGAGACGGCCTTCCTGCACGCTGAAGTCGGTGTTGCCGACGGTGACGATGTCGCCGTCGGTCAGCCGTGCGCGTGTCACCCGGGCATCGCCGACGAACGTTCCGTTGACGCTCCCCATATCTTCGATTTCGAGGCCGGACGGCCCGTTGTGGACTATCGCGTGACGGCGTGAGGCCGGCGCGTCCCGGACGACGATGTCGTTGTCGGGGACCGTCCGATCGTGAGGGCTCCCTCCGGGACGGTCTCGCGCGGTGCTGGGGGCGGGACGATCGGGGCCCCTGCGTCGATCGTCGACTCGTCCCATCGACTGCCGACGTCCTGTACCGTCGCGTCGGGATCTTCGATCGAGATCCGCACGGTCGGTCCCTCGACCGCGTCACCCAGGCGGACGAGGACGGTGTCGGTGACGGGTATCTCTTCTCGGCGCTTGCCGTCGACGTAGATCCCGTTCTTGCTGTCGGCGTCGACGAGCTGCCATCCCTCGTCCCACCTGAGCCGCGCATGCTCGCGCGACGCCGCAGGATCGACGATCGTGATCTCCAACTGGGGGTCCCGGCCGATGCGTACCGCTTTGCCCGCGCTGTGTCTTGTGCGGCCGTTTCGGTCTCGACCACGACCCGCGGGTGCTCGCTTCTCGTCCAGTCGTCCATCGCCACGGCCTCCGGTCAGCATCAGGCGTAGAGCGTCGACTTCTCCATGGTCGCACGCCCGGGGATCAGTCGACAGAACGGTCATTCTCGTATCCTCGCGGCCAGGACGTCACGATGCCCTCGACCTTCTACCGCGCATCAGACCAACACTTGATGCCGCGTCATGATGAGTTTCGTCGATGCGACGAGTCTGCCTTCTCGTAACACCACCTTCGAGATCGGAGCGTCACGTGAGTCAGCTACTGAGGGTCCAGAACTTCAACGTCTCGAAGCGACGGCGTCGCATGCGGCGAGAACCAGACCTTCGAGAGCCCGTTCGGCCTCGACCCCGGTGAGATGCTCGCGTGGGCGGGCGCGACTGCGAGCTGGCCCATGCGCACCGATTCCGGTGGCAGCCGAGGCCTCGACGACTACTTCACCCGCGACTTCTCCCACAACATCGGCGCCGAGATCATGGGTCGCAACAAGTTCGGGCCGCAGCGCGGACCGTGGGAGAACCTGGAGTGGGAGGGATGGTGGGGTGAGGAACCGCCGTTCCACACGCCGGTCTTCGTCGCGACCCACCACCCCGGCCCTCGATCACGCGCGGTGAGACCACATTCCACTTCGTCGGCGGCGAACCGGCCACGATCCTCGAGCAGGCCAAGGAGGCGGCGCAGGGCAAGGACGTCCGGCTCGGCGGCGGGGTCACGACGATCCGAGAGTTCCTCGACGCCGACCTCGTCGACGCCATGCACGTGGCCGTCTCCCGATGACGTTCGGAACGGGACTGCGGCTGTGGGAGACCCGGACGAACTGCGCGACCGATTCCACTTGGAAACGGTGCCCAGCCCGAGCGGGGTCACCCACCACCTGTTCTGGCGGAGGTCAGCCGCTCGGGCTACTCCCTTCGAGCTCGCCCTCGGTCTCGAAGGTACGCCTGGCGCAGGCCCTCGAGCACCTCGGGCGACGGCTCCTCCCACATCTTCCGCTCGACGGCCTCGAGCAGTCGCTCGGAGATGCCGTGCAGCGCCCACGGGTTCGACTTCGGACATGAACTTGCGGTTCTGCTCGTCCAGCACGTACGTCTCGGCGAGCTTCTCGTACATCCAGTCCGCGACGACGTTGGTGGTCGCGTCGTAGCCGAACAGGTAGTCGACGGTCGCGGCCATCTCGAAGGCGCCCTTGTAGCCGTGGCGGCGCATCGCCTCGAGCCAGCGCGGGTTCACCACTCGGGCACGGAACGCGCGCGCGGTCTCCTCCGACAGCGTCCGGGTGCGTACGGCGTCGGGCCGGGTGCTGTCGCCGATGTACGCCTCGGGGGCGTACCCGTGAGTGCGCGCGCGGTCGCGACCATGCCGCCGTGGTACTGGAAGTAGTCGTCCGAGTCGGCGATGTCGTGCTCGCGGGTGTCGGTGTTTCTTGGCCGCCACCGCAATTCGCTTGTAGGCGCTGCGCATGTCGTCCGACGCCGGGATGCCATCGAGTCCGCGACCGTACGCGTAGCCGCCCCACGTGGTGTACACCTGCGCGAGGTCGGCGTCGTCGCGCCAGTTCTTCGAGTCGATCAGCTGCAGCAGGCCGGCGCCGTGCGTGCCGGGCTTCGAGCCGAAGATGCGGGTGGTGGCCCGGCGGTCGTCGCCGTGCTCGGCCAGGTCGGCCTGTGCATGGGCGCGGACATAGTTGTCCTCGGCGGACTCGTCGAGGCCCAGCGACCAGGCGGACGGCGTCGTCGAGCAGCGCCAGCACGTGCGGGAACGCGTCGCGGAAGAAGCCGCTGATGCGGACGGTGACGTCGATGCGCGGGCGGCCCAGTTCGGCGAGGTCGATCACCTCGAGGCTGGTGACGCGACGTGAGGCCTCGTCCACACCGGGCGGACACCGAGCAGCGCGAACACCTCGGCGATGTCGTCGCCGGACGTGCGCATCGCGGACGTGCCCGCACCGACAGGCCCACCGACTTCGGCCATTCGCCGTGGTCGGCGCGGTAGCGCTGCACGAGCGAGTCGGCCATCGCCTGACCGGTTTCCACGCCAGCCGCGACGGCACGGCCTTGGGGTCGACCGGTCAGAAGTTGCGGCCCGTGGGCAGCACGTTGATCAGCCCGCGCGGCGGGGACCCGGACGGGCCGGCCGCGATGAAGCCGCCGTCGAGTGCGTGCAGTACCTGCGCGATCTCGCCCGACGTCTGCCGCAGGCGCGGCACCACCTCGGTCGCGGCGAAGCGCAGGATCTGCCGGACGGTGTCGTCGTCGTGCAGACCGTCCACGACGGTCGGATCCCAGTTCGCCGCGGCCAACGCGGCGAGCAGGGCGTGCGCCTGCGCCTCGATCTGGTCGACGCGGCCGCGGTCCTCGTCGCCGGCTTCGCTCAGGCCCAACGCTTCCCGCAGGCCGGGCACGGTCTGCTCGCCGCCCCACATCTGCCGGGCGCGGAGCATCGCGAGCACCAGTTCCACCTCGGCGTCGCCCTCGGGCGCCTTGCCGAGGATGTGCAGGCCATCGCGGATCTGGACGTCCTTGATCTCACACAGCCAGCCGTCGACATGCATGAGCATGTCGTCGAACACGTCCTCCTCGGGACGCTCGGTCAGGCCCAGGTCGTGGTCCATCTTCGCCGCGCGCATCAGCGTCCAGATCTGCTGGCGGATCGCCGGGAGCTTCGCCGGATCCAGCGCCGAGATGTTCGAATGCTCGTCGAGCAGCTGCTCGAGCCGGGAGATGTCGCCGTAGGACTCGGCGCGCGCCATCGGCGGATCAGGTGGTCGACCAGGGTGGCATGCGCGCGGCGCTTGGCCTGCGTGCCCTCGCCCGGATCGTTGACCAGGAACGGGTAGATCATCGGCAGGTCGCCGAGCGCGGCGTCGGTGCCGCACGACGCCGACATGCCCAGCGTTTTACCGGGCAGCCACTCGAGGTTGCCGTGCTTGCCGAGGTGCACGATCGCGTCGGCTTGAAACCCCCAGCAGCCGCATCAGCTGCGATCCAGCGGTACGCGGCCAGGTAGTGGTGGCTCGGCGGCAGGTCCGGGTCGTGGTAGATCGCGACCGGGTTCTCGCCGAACCCGCGCGGCGGCTGCACCATCAGCACGACGTTGCCGGCGCGGATGGCGGCGATGACGATCTCGCCCTCGGGATCGGACGAGCGGTCGACGTACAGCTCGCCGGGCGCGGCGCCCCAGCGCTCCTCGACGCCGTCGCGGAAGTCCTCGGGCAGCGTCGCGAACCATTCGCGGTAGCGGGCGGCGGAGATGCGGATCGGGTTGCCCTCGAGCTGCTCGGCGGTGAGCCAGTCCGGGTCCTGACCGCCGGCGGCGATCAGCGCGTGGATGAGCGCGTCGCCGTCCTTCGCCGCCAGACCCGGCAGCGCATCGACGCCGTCGAGCGGCCCGAGATCGTATCCGGCGGAGCGCATCTCGGTGAGTAGGTCGATCGCACTGGCCGGGGTGTCCAGGCCGACGGCGTTGCCGATGCGGGCGTGCTTGGTCGGGTACGCCGACAGCATGAGCGCGATCTTCTTGTCCGGGTTCGGGATCCGTCGCAGCCGTGCGTGGCGAACCGCGATCCCGGCGACGCGGGCGGCGCGCTCGGCGTCCGGCGCGTAGGCGGTGAGCCCGTCGGCGTCGATCTCCTTGAACGAGAACGGCACCGTGATCAGGCGGCCGTCGAACTCGGGGACCGCGACCTGCGTCGCGACGTCCAGCGGGGACATACCGTCGTCGTTGGCCTCCCACGCCTCCCGGCTGCTGGTCAGGCACAGGCCCTGCAGGATCGGCACGTCGAGCGCGGCGAGCTCGGCCACATCCCACGCCTCGTCGTCGCCGCCGGCCTGCGCGTGCGCGGCTTGGTACCGCCCGCCGCGAGGACCGTCACGACCATCGCGTCGGCCCGGCCCAGCGTCTCGAGCAGATCGGCGGGCGCGGTGCGCAGCGACGCGCAGAAGATCGGCAGCGGGTTCGCGCCGGCATCCTCGATCGCGCGGCACAGTGCCTCGACGTATGCGGTGTTCCCGGCGAGGTGCTGGGCGCGGTCGTACAGCACCGCGACCGTCGGACCGTCGACCGTGCGGGTCTCGCGCTCGAGCACGCCCCAGTTCGGCAGGTGGGCGGCCGGTTCGAAGCCGTGGCCGGTGAGCAGCACCGTGTCGGAGAGGAAGTTGTGCAGCTGACGGAGGTTGTCGGCGCCGCCCTCGGCCAGGTAGGTGTGCGCCTCCGCGGCGATGCCGGCGGGCACGGTCGAGCACTCCATCAGCTCCGCGTCGGGGGCCTGTTCGCCGCCGAGCACCACGGCCGGAAGCCCGGATGCGAGCACCGCGTCGATGCCGTCCTCCCACGCCCGGCGACCGCCGAGGATGCGGACCACGACCAGGTCGACTCCACCCAGCAGGCCGGGCAGGTCTTCGTCGACCAGCAGGCGCGCCGGGTTGGCCCAGCGGTAGTCGGCGCCGCTCGCGCGGGCGCTGAGCAGGTCGGTGTCGGACGTCGACAGCAGCAGGATCACTGGTGCAGCCTTTCCGGGGTTTCGCGCCCCACGGCAGGGTTCGAGCAGAGTCGGGACTCGTCGAAGCGGTTCGGGCGGCGGAAGAGGGTCTGACTTTCACAGTGGCGCGACCGTCCGGAATCTCACCGGCTTCCTCATCTTGCCGCGGTCGCCGGTGATCCTACCGGTCACGCGCGTGCGCACGGACCGCCGCACTTCTCTAGCCTGGACGCGTGCCATCTCCACGCTCCGGCCCGGACAAGTGTCCGGGTGCTGTCCAGGTTCACGAGGCCGCCGACGGCCCCCTCGCCCGCGTCCGCCTGCCCGGTGGCGTGATCACGTCGCCGCAGCTCCAGGCCCTGGCCGAGGCCGCCCGCGACCTTGGCAACGGCGAGATCGAACTGACCTCCCGGGGGAACCTGCAGCTGCGTGCGGTGCGCGACCCCGACGAGTTCGCCCGCCGGATCGCCGATGTCGGGCTGCTGCCGTCGACCACCCACGAGCGGGTGCGCGACGTCCTCGCCTCGCCGCTGTCCGGCCGCATCGGCGGATTCGCCGACGTCCGCGCCCTGGTCGCCGACCTCGACCGCGCACTGTGCGCCGATCCTGCGCTGGCCGCGCTACCCGGGCGGAGCGCTGTTCACGATCGACGACGGCCGCGGCGACATCTCGGCCTCCGCGGCGACTTCGGCGTCCACGTGCAGGGCGACGGCCGGTTCGCACTCGTTCTCGCCGGTGGGGACACCGGCGCGCGGCTCGCCGAGTCGGATGCGGTCGAGACTCTGCTGGCGGCCGCGCGGACCTTCGCCGAGATCCGCGGCGACGCGTGGCGGCTGAACGAGGTGCCTGGCGGCACCGAGCGACTGCTCGCCCGCCTCGACCTCGAGTACAGCGACCCGGTGGCGCTGCCCGACGCGATCGACCGCGGCCCGATCGGCTGGCTCGACCAGCCCGACGGCCGCGTCACCCTCGCCGCCGGGCTCGCGTTCGGCACCCTGCCCGCCCGGCTCGCGGAGTTCCTCGCGGCCGTCGAGAAGCCGATCGTCGTCACCCCGTGGCGGTCGGTGCTGCTCTCGGACCTCGACGAGTGGGCCGCCGAGCAGGTGGTGCGGGTGCTGGCACCGATGGGCCTGATCTTCGACGAGAACTCGCCGTACCTGCAGGTCAGCGCGTGTGCGGGCCAGCCGGGTTGCGCCAAGTCGCACACCGACGTGCGGGGCGACGCCCGCGTCGCGATCGAGAACGACGAACTGCCCGCGGAGGGCCGTCAGCACTGGTCCGGGTGTGATCGCAAGTGCGGTCGACCGCGCGGCGAGGTAACAGACGTGGTCTCCGGCCCCGACGGTTACCGGGTGGAAAACGGGTCGTCGTGATGCCTCTATCGTGTGGCGCATGATCGACTACATCCGCGACGGTGCGGAGATTTATCGCCAGTCCTTCGCGACCATCCGTGCCGAGGCGGACCTCGCCCGGTTCCCCGCCGACGTCTCGCAGGCCGTCGTCCGGATGATCCACGCGAGCGGTCAGGTCGATCTCGCCGACGACGTCGCGTTCACCCCGAACGTCGTCGCCGACGCCCGCGAGGCGCTGCGCCGCGGCGCGCCGATCCTGTGCGACGCGAAGATGGTCGCGGCCGGCGTCACCCGCAAGCGTCTGCCGCGCGACAACGACGTGCTGTGCATGCTCGACGATCCGCGAGTTCCCGTGCTGGCCAAGGCGATCGACAACACGCGCTCGGCGGCCGCGCTGGAGTTGTGGGGCCCCAAGCTTCGAGGGCGCGGTCGTGGCGATCGGCAACGCCCCCACCGCACTGTTCCACCTGCTGAACATGATCGAGGCCGGTGCACCCCGGCCGGCCGCGATCGTCGGCGGTCCGGTCGGGTTCATCGGTGCCGCCGAGTCCAAGGAAGCCCTGATCGAGCACCCCTCGGAACTCGAGTACCTGCTGGTGCGTGGCCGCCGCGGTGGCAGCGCGATCACCGCGGCCGCCCTCAATGCGATTGCGAGCGAGATCGAATGAGCGACGGCATGAGCCCAGGCAAGCTGTGGGGCGTCGGCATCGGGCCCGGCGACCCCGAGTTGATGACCGTCAAGGCGGCCCGCGTGATCGGCGAGGCCGACGTCGTCGCGTTCCACAGCGCCCGGCACGGCCGCAGCATCTCGCGCGCGGTCGCCGCCCCCTACATGCGCGACGGCCAGATCGAGGAACACCTCGTCTACCCGGTCACCACCGAGACCGTCGACCATCCCGGCGGCTACCAGGGCGCGATGGACGAGTTCTACCGAGCAGGCCGCCGAGCGCCTGGCCGCACACCTCGAGGCCGGCCGCAGCGTCGCGCTCCTCGCCGCCGGAGACCCGCTCTTCTACAGCTCGTACATGCACATGCACAAGCGGCTGGCCGACCGGTTCGACGCCGAGGTCATCCCCGGCGTCACCGCGGTCAGCGCCGCTTCCGCAGCGCTGGCCGAGCCGCTCGTCGAGGGCGACGAGGTGCTGACGATCCTGCCCGGCACGCTGCCGCAGGACGAGCTGACCCGACGCCTGCGCGAGACCGACGCCGCCGCGATCATGAAGCTCGGCCGCACGTATCCCGCTGTGCGCCAGGCACTGAAGGACTCCGGGCGGATCGACGAGGCCCGCTACGTCGAACGCGCCAGCACCGACCGGCAGCGCATCGCCGCGGCCGACGAGGTCGACGACGCGGACGTGCCGTACTTCTCGATCGCCGTCGTTCCGAGCCCGGTGAACAACCGCACCGAACCCGCACCGGCGGCCGGCGAGGTCGTCGTGGTGGGCCTGGGCCCCGGCGACCAGGCCTGGACCACCCCGGAGGTCCGGCAGGAACTCGCGCGCGCCACCGATCTGGTGGGTTACACCACCTACATCGACCGGGTGCCGGTGCGCCTGGGTCAGCGTCGGCACGCGAGCGACAACCGCGTGGAGGCCGAGCGGGCCGCGATGGCCCTCGACCTCGCGAAGCGCGGCGCTCGGGTGGCCGTCGTGTCGTCCGGCGACCCCGGCGTGTTCGCGATGGCCGCCGCGGTGCTCGAGGTCGCGGCCGAGGACCAGTGGAAGGACGTCCCGGTCCGGATCCTGCCCGGCATGACCGCCGCCAACGCGGTCGCGAGCCGGGTCGGCGCCCCGCTGGGCCACGACTACGCGATGCTCTCCCTCTCGGATCGCCTCAAGCCGTGGGAGATCGTCGCCAAGCGCATCTCCGCGGTCGCCAGCGCGGACATGGCGTTCGCCGTCTACAACCCGGCGTCCAAGTCCGCACGTGGCAGGTCGCCGCGATGCGCGATCTCGTGCTCGAACACCGCTCCCCGACACCCCGGTGATCATCGGACGCGACATCGCCGGCCCCCAGGAGTCGATCAAGATCGTCCGCCTCGCCGACCTCGACCCCGCCGACGTCGACATGCGGTGCCTGCTGATCGTCGGCTCGTCGCAGACGACGGTCGTCGAGAACGCGCACGGGACAACGGTGTTCACGCCGCGGCACTACCCGGGCTGAGTTGCGCGGATCCGTCTTCGCTCGGGAGCGCGAGACCCGACCCCGGGTTCCCCGTTCGACCATCTGGTGTGCGTCGACGACGCGGTCCAGCGGCACCCGTTCGGCAATCTGGATGTGGAGAGCGCCCTCGACGAGTGCCACGACGTCCATTCGCTCGACGCGATCGAGAATACGCTGCGCATCTGGTCCGACCACTTGACCAGCTGACCACGCGGACCTAGCGTCTGTGACATGGATCTCACACCGGTGCGCCGTCGATCTATCCCCGACGACGTATTCGAGCAACTCCTCGACAGCGTGGTCGGAGGCGGTGTGGCGCCGGGGAGACGCTGCTGAGCGAGCGACGGATGGCGGAGGCGCTCGGCGTCTCGCGGCCCGCCGTGCGAGAGGCGTTGAACCGGATCTCCGCCATGGGGCTCGTCGACGTTCGACAAGGCGGCGCCACGGTCGTCAACGATCTGCGACGACGCGGCGGCCTGGATCTACTCCCCGACTTCTGGTGCGGGGCGGCCAGATCGACGTCGCGGTGCGCCCGCAGCATTCTCGAGGCCCGACTCTGGAACGGACCGAAGGTGGCCGAACTCGCGGCGCGGCGCGCACCGGACGACACCGCGCCCGCGCTGGACGCCCTGGTCGACGCCCTCGCAGCCGACGACGATCCCGTGCGCCGGCAACGCGTCGCCCTCGACTTCTGGGGACCTGATCGTCGACGGGGCCGACTCGATCACCTTCCGGCTGATGTTCAACACGTTGCGGGCATCGTACGAGCCGATGGTCGACGCGCTCGCGGCGGTGATGGCCGCCGAGGTCAACGAATGCGACCGCTACCACGCGATCGTCGACGCGATCCGTCGACGCGATCCGGAGGGAGCGTTCGCCGCCGCACACGCCCTGCTCGAGCCGGCGACGACGCTGCTCGACGGCGTCCTCGCCGCAGCCCGGGACTCGTCCGAGGAGGACACATGACCACCACCCGCCAGGCCTCGCCGGCGTTCGGCCGCGACGTCACCCTCGTCGCTGCCGCCCGTGAGTTCTGTCCGTCACCCCAGTCCGTGGATCATCGGAACACTCTTCCTCGCCGCTGTCGCGACCCGCGTGGCGCTCGGCGACTGGACATGGGCGGACGCGCTGGTACCAGTCGCGATGCTCGCGCTGTTTCCGGTACTGGAGTGGATCATTCACGTCTTCGTCCTGCACTGGCGCCCCAAGCGCATGGCCGGGCTGACGATCGACCCACTGCTCGCACGTAAACACCGCGCACACCACGGGGATCCGCGGAATATCCCGTTGGACTTCATTTTTCCGCGCCGGTCTTCGTGTGGCTGGTGCCGCTGTTGCTGGGGACCACGCTGTTCCGCGTTCCCCCGCCTCGAACTGGGCCTGACGTTCCTGATCGTCATCACGACCCTCGGCCTCGGCTACGAGTGGACGCACTTCCTCATCCACACCGACTACAAGCCGAGAACCGCGCTGTACAAGGCGACGTGGCGGCATCACCGAAACCACCACTACCGCAACGAGCACTACTGGTTCACCGTCACCACTTCCGGAACCGCCGACCGCATCTTCGGCACGGAACCCGATCCGGACGAGGTCGAGAAGTCGCCCACCGCGAAGCGACTGCAGCGGACTCGACGTCGCCGGCGCACAGATCGGGCGGTGATCAGCCCGCCGCGTCCTCTTTCAGCGTGTGCGCGACGAGTGCGTTGGCGTGCCCGTGACCGAGGCCGTGCTCGGTCTTGAGCCAGTTCACCAAATCCATGTGCTTGGTGAGATCCGACGAACGAATCACGGCTCTGCCACTCACTGATCGGCTTGCCGTACTTCTTCTCGATAGACGGAAAGTAGGACGCTGGACCCTTCACCGGTTCGCTCATGGACGGCACGCTACCGCCGAGCTATGACACGCGCACGGATCGAACTGGCCCACTCCTCCGGATTCCATGTTCCGGCCGCGCCCGAGTGATCGGGTAGCAGGCGAAACCGATCAGCACCGCTGTGAAGTGGCCGATGTCGGTGAAGGTCAGACCACCGAACAGCGGCAGACCGTAGACGAGCCAGGACACCGATCACGTACAGGTACCGCCACGGCGGCGCGATCCGGTAGGCGAGGACGGCCGTGACACCGGCCAGCGCATAGCTCACGCCGACGTCGAGGGTGTTCACCGCGGACTCCGGCGCCCGGTGATGGTTGATCGCCAGGTACAGCACACCCTCGCTGATGTACGTCGCGCCGACGTGCGCGACCACCGCCCACAGTCAGCCACCGCACGGTTCCGAGCCACCGCTCGACCGGGACATGGAAGAGGTTGAACAACACGAAGTAGCTCAGCCACGAACCACCCGCCAGCCAGAGTGCGCTGCTGACGAGGACGTGGATCGGGTCCTCTTGCAGGTGGTGGAGATTCGTCGACCTGCTGCCCAGGACATCGTTGAGCGCGGTCGGCGACAGGTGATCCATCACGATGCTCGTTACGAGCAGGATCGCCAGCCACACGAACGTGCCGGGTGCACGACGGACGTACGCCCACGCCGCAGCCGGAATATCCGACACCTTGAACCGCCTCTCGGCATTCACTTCGATCAGTATGACCCCGATCGGTGTCGACGGCGGCTAGTCCACGACGGACTCGAGGCCGTGTCGCTCCCGGTACCGCTGCAGGTTCCGCTGAGCCAGCCGCGCGATCCACGGGAGCGCCGGAGCGTCGCGCCCGGCATCAGCATTCCGGCCTTCACCATCCAGCCGTCGGACCGGGGCACGTTCGTCTCGACCCGCGGGCGGTCCACCAGCCCGAGCACCCGGGCGGCGATCTGCTGCGGAGTGAGAGGCGTGCTGAGGAAGTTCAGTGCCGATCCCCGGCGGCGGCCTCGTGCCGCAGCATCGGGGTGTCCACCTGAACCCGGGTTGACGATGCTCACCCGGACCCCGGTCTCGCGCGTGCGGGCCGCCAGCGCGAGCAGGAAGCCGCGCAGACCGAACTTCGACGCGCTGTATCCGGGGCTCGCCCCGAGTGGCAGCATCCCGCCGATCGACACGATCGCGACGACGTGGCCCCGGGATTCCTGGAGGGCCGGGTACAACGCGCAGGTCAGATGCACCGGGGCCAGCAGGTTCACGCCGAGCTCGCGGTCCACCTCGGCGGCCGTGACCTTCTCGAACGGCGTCGTCACGACGACGCCGGCGACGTGGACGAGCAGATCGCAGCCGGCTCCCACCGCCGCCACCAGCTCCGCGAGCTCCCCGGGATCGGTCAGATCGCAGGGGTGCGGGTGATCCGGGCCGGCGACGTGGCCGCGAGCGTGGCGAGACCCGCACGGTCGACATCGACCGCGACGATGTCGTGGCCGCGCGACGCGAGACCTCGGCAGATCGCCGACCCGATCGCCCCGCCCGCGCCCGTGACGACCGCCCGGCTCACGCTGTGACCCTCGATACGGTCGAACATCCCCGGCTCCAGAGGCGACCAGCCGAACTCGGCGCGGACGCGTGTCAGGTAGTCCCGGCAACGCGTGCGCGTCGACGTACGCGCTGTGTCGGTCGGTGCCGATGAACGAGATCCCGCCGCTCAGGTCGGGACGATCGGTGGCCATCTTGCGATCGAATGCCGCCGCCCTCGCCGGGTTGTGCCGCTGATCGTCCAGATAGTGGGCGAGGACATTCGTCACCTGGTCGAACAGCGTGTAGGCGCTGGAGTTGGTTTCCAGATAGCCGACACCGAAGAGGTTCCGCTGCCTCGGGTTGAACGCAGTCAGATACAGCCGGGGACGACCGTGCGCCCAGTCGAAACAGTCATCCGGCGCATATGGAATCGACCAGTCGTACCCGGTCGCGTACAGCACCAGATCGATCTCGCGGCTCGAACCGTCGGTGAACTCGACCCGTGAACCAGCCAGTCGCGACACGTCGGGGACGATCGCGACGTCACCGTGCTGAAGATGGTGAACCAGTCGAGTGTTGAGCAGCGGGTGCGAACTCGAGCAGCTTGTGGTCGGGGCGCGGCAGGCCCAAGCGCGCTCAGATCACCCTGCAGCAACCGCAGCATTCCCGTCAGCAGCGGACGCTCGACCTTCAGCGGCAGTCGCGGGCCCTTCTCGGCGAACACATCGGTCGGCGTCCCGAGGATGTGCTTGGGGATGATGTGGTAGCCGCGGCGCACGCTGACGTACGTCTCGGACGCCGACGCCGCTGCGTCGCAGGCGATGTCGGCACCTGAGTTGCCGAGCCCGACGATCAGTACGCGCTTGCTGCGGAACTCGTCGATCCCGCGGTACGTCACCGCGTGCCGAACCTCACCGTCGAAGTTGCCCGGATGCACCGGGATTCGCGGCCGCCACGTCACCCCGGTCGCGCACACCACCGCGCCGTAGCCGCGGCGCTCCCCAGTCGACAGCCGCACCGACCAACCGTCGCCGTCCGGCACCACCTCGTCGACCGACGTATCGAAACGGATCCCCTCGTACAGCCCGTAGGTACGCGCGAAACTGCGTGTGTAGTCGAGGATCAGCCGGTTGCCCGGGTAGTCCGGGAACGAGTCCGGCATCGGGAAGTCGTGGAACCCGGACATGGTGCGGGACGAGATGAAGTGCGCCGACTCGTACATCGGCGTCCCGGGATTGTCGAGATCCCAGATCCGCCGACATCACTGCGCCGCTCGAACTGGTCGTACTCGATTCCGAGGCCCCGAAACGCCCGCGCCGCCGACAGCCCCGCCGGCCCCGCCCCCACAATGCACACCCGATCCATGGGTCGCTCCCCTTCCGTCACCGGGTATTCAACCCGGCCCCGGCCGTCAATGCGGCGAATTGAGTTGATGGCGAGGCGAGTCCGAACTGTTCTTGAGCCGCTGGGAGCGATCGGCAAAATGATTCCGAAATTCCATTTGTTCCGTCCCATACGTACTCTGTACGGTGGCTGGACCGGCGCCGAGGATGGGAGACGACCTGCTCAGAGGGTTGCCGATCCGCCGACGCACCGCCACGATCTCCCGCGCAGTCCCCGCCTCCGCGCGCACTGGTCAGGGGCGCACTCCAGGCCTTCTCCCCCGCCCGCCCATCCATTCCAGCGGCCGGCGCCGCTCCCCACTCGAAGCGGGCGGGTACGACATTCCACGGCAAGTGCTCCCCCGCTGCGCGGAGTACGTTGCCGAGCCACTCGCGTTCGACGATTCGTGGATTGCCAGGCCGGGTTTACGAGGAATGACCCGCGATCCTCAGCCCGCGACGGCCCGCAGGACCCGGAGGAGCTGCGTCGCATACTCCGGCTCGAATCGGTACCCGCCGCCGTCGGAGACGAGGTTCCCGCGTTCGACCTTCGCGTCCCACCAGTCGCGCAGGAACCCCTCCGCGTATCCGCCCGTGCAGAAGCCGTACGGGTCGGCGACGAACGAGGTGGTGATCATGAGTGTGTAGCAGGGGCGTTCGTAGTCGTTCTGCCCCTCGGCCCGGTTCACGAAATCCTCGAGCGACGCCGCCGTGGCCAGGTGCGAGTACAGCCAGAACATGGCGTCGTACATCAGCCTACGAGTCCCCGTCCGCGTGCAGCGCGAAGAACCCCTCGTCCGTCACGATCCGCTCGGCGAGCCCACGGATCAACGCTTCACCGTCGGGAAGGTTCGCTGACTCCAAGGCACGGGAGAAGAATCGGCGAAGAAGGTGCCCTCTGCACCACCTCCAGGTCGGCCTGCAGCGTCTCCTCGCTGTCGTCGAACTCGCTCCTCGCTCACCAGGCCCCGGACGAAGGTCGCGAAATCAGGGGCGACGGCGGGTGATGCGGTAGTCGACTTCCTGATCGACGTGCACGACGCATCGGCTCACCACGCGGGCCGCATTCGCGGTAGTCGAGCATGATCTGCTCGCGTCCCCCGCTGGGAGTGTCGGCGATGCCGACGCCGATGTCCGGGCACCCCCACTCCTCCCGCTTGAACGTCGATCCGAGTTCCCCGCACAACGACCAGGTCGCGGTGCGGCCGAGCGCGTACAGCCCGGTGATCTGGATGCTGGTCCTCGGCCCAGCTCGTCGGCTCGTCCATCGGGTGGCAGGGTCGATCGACCACGCCGCCGTCGTGCATCCGCGCGCAACTCCACGTAGGAGTCCGGGAGTCGGTACCCACCCAGCTCCTCCTCGATCGAGGCGATCAGCTCGCCACTCGGCGCGGGCTCGCAGTACTTCTCCCGCGAGTAGTCGCCGTCGTCCCAGAAGCCCTCGAAAGTCCACGCCGTCGAAATGGCCCGTGGTCCGCGCTCCGGGCTCGATGTCATTCGCAGTCACTCACGTGCCCCTTCAGTGCCGAACGTTGTCGATCTCGGTGACCCAGGCGGCGGCAGCGTCGAGGTCGGCGGTCGACGCCACCCCGTCCGGGATCGGCGTCCGGGCCACCATAACCACGGGAATGCCCAGTTCGCGGGCCGCGTCGAGCTTGGCCGAGGTGAGCGCTCCCCCGCTGTTCTTCGTCACGACGACGTCGATCCCGCGATCCCTCATGAGAGCGAGCTCGTCATCGACAGTGAACGGTCCACGGGCGAGCAGCAACTCGGACCGCGGAGGCATCGTCACCTGGGGCGGGTCGATCGCGCGGATCAAGAACCATCCCGGACAGCCGGCGAACGCGTCGACGCCCTGCCTGCCGATCGTGAGGAACGCCTTCTCCCCCAGCCGCGAAGCGGTCGCGGCGGCCGATGCGAGGTCCGGAACGACGTGCCAGCGGTCGCCCGGGCCGGCGCTCCATTCCGCGCGGCGCAGGACCAGCAGGGGAACGCCCACCTGCCTCGTCGCGGCGGCGGCGTTCGCCGTGATCCGGGCCGCAAACGGGTGGGTCGCGTCGACGACGGCATCGATGTCGTTGTCCCGCAGCCACTGCGCGAGGCCGTCCACGCCGCCGAAGCCACCGATCCGCACCTGCCCGACGGGGAGCACCGGCTCACGCACCCGGCCGGCCAGCGAGGAGATCACCTCTACCTTCGGATCCGGATCGAGGCGCGCGGCGAGTAGCCGTGCCTCTCGGGTGCCGCCGAGGACCAGCACCCTCCGCATCGGCGGCGTCAATGGGTGGTGCGGGCGCGCGTCGCCGAGTACAGGTAGCTGTCCGGGAACCCCTCGGCCGCGAGGACACGACCGACGATCACCACCGCGGTCTTGGCGATTCCCGCGGCGTGCACCTGGTCGACCAGGGTCGCGAGGGTGCCGCGCAGCACCACCTCGTCGGGCCGGGTCGCGAACGCGACCACCGCTGCCGGACAGTCGGATCCGTAGTTCTCGGACAGTTCCTCGACGATCTGCTCGATGCGGTGTGCGCCGAGATGGATCACCATCGTGGCGCCACTGCGCCCGAGCGAACGCAGGTCCTCTCCCGGCGGCATCGCCGTCGACAGCGTCGATACTCGGGTCAGCACGATCGACTGGGACACCCCCGGCACGGTGAGCTCACGTCCGAGCGCCGCCGCGGCCGCGGTGAACGCCGGAACGCCGGGCACGATGTCGTAGGCAACACCGGCGGCCTCGAGCTGTCGAACCTGCTCGGCCACCGCCGAATAGATCGACGGATCGCCGGAGTGCAGCCGCGCGACGTCGAGTCCGGCCGAATCTGCGGCGATGATCTGCTCGATGATCTCGTCGAGGCTCATGCGGGCGGTGTCGATCACGTCGGCATCGTCCGGGCACAGCGTGAGGAGTTCGGCCGGCACGAGGCTACCCGCGTACAGGCACACCGGGCTCTGGCGATGATCCGCGAGGCCCGCAGCGTGATCAGGTCCGGGGCACCGGGCCCGGCTCCGATGAAATGGACTGTCATGACTATTCCCTTTCGGTGCTGTGCTGCTTGACGACCGACCATTGGGCCACTGGCAGCTGCGGTCGCCACGCGGTGAAGCCGCCGAGCGGCTCGCCGCGATAGACCTGGAACTTGCGCAGCTCGCCCCCGAGTCGCGAATGCCATTGCAGGACCAACGCCTCCGATTCGGCGGTGACGGCGTTGACGACCATCCGCTCCGCCCGCCCGCAGGCGCTCCCAGCAGGCGTCGAGCATGCCGTCCTGCGTCACACCGCCGCCGACGAAGATCGCGTCGGGAACCGGCACGTCGTCGGAGAATGCGGCAGGTGCCGAACCGAGCACCCGCAACGCGGGAACGCCCAAGCGCGCGGCGTTGTCGGTGATCTGCGCGACGCGGCGGTCCTCACGCTCGAACGCGACCGCGCGGCAACGAGGATCGGTGCGCATCCACTCGATGCCGATGGTGCCGGAACCACCTCCGACATCCCACAACAGCTCGCCGGGCGCCGGCGCCAGCGCCGACAGGGTCAACGCCCGCACCTCGTGCTTGGTCATCTGCCCGTCACCCTGGAACGCACTGTCCGGCAGGCCGGGTGTCCGGGTGAGCCGCCGGGCCGACGGCGTCGCCCGCAACTCGAGCGCGATCACGTTGAGCGGATCCCCGGAGCCCGATCCCAGGTCTCGGCCTCGCCCCGGCGACGTTTTCCGTGGGACCGCCCAGCTGCTCGAGGACCACCATCGCGGTGTCGCCGAAGCCGCGGTCGCGCAGCAACTCTGCGACCGCGACCGGGTGTGCTCGTCGGCGCTGAGGACCAGCAGACGCTGGCCGTCGATCAGGCTCGCCGCGAGCGTCGAGACGGCGCGCCCCACCAGGCTCACCGTCGGCGTCTCGTGCAGCGCCCAACCGAGCCGCGCACACGCCAGCGACACCGACGACGGGTGCGCGATCACCCGCAACCGCTCCGGGCCGAGAACCCGGCCGAGCGTGACGCCGACACCGTGGAACATCGGATCACCGCTCGCGAGCACGCACACACGACGCTCGCGGTGCTCGTCGAACAGGGCGGGCAGTGCCGGCACCATCGGCGACGGCCAGGGCACCCGCAGCGCCGGCGACTCCGGGACCAGGGACAGCTGGCGAGTCGATCCCATCAGCACCTCGGCCTCCCGGATGGCAGCCTGGGCGCGGGGCGACAAGCCGTCCCAGCCGTCGGCGCCGATGCCCACCACGAAGATCGCATCGGTCACCGCGGCAGCCGCCGCCAGACGAACTGCGGCACCAGCCGCATCCCGAAGAACACCAGCCGCAGCAGACCCGGTACGGCCACCTGCTCCCGTCCAGTCCGCAGCCCGTGTGCGACCGCGTCTGCCACCTGCTGGGCGCGTGCTGGAGAACGGCGCCGGCTTCATGCCCTCCGTCATGCGACCGATCACGAAACCGGGGCGCACCAGTAGCAACCGGACACCGCCGCCGTGCAGGGCATCGGCCAGGCCACTCGCGAAGCCGTCGAGGCCGGCCTTGGCGGAGCCGTACACGTAGTTGGCGCGGCGCACCCGGACACCGGCGATGGACGAGAACACCACGATCTGTCCGGACCCGTGCGCCCGCATCAGGTTCGCGAGATGCGTCAGGACACTGACTTGCGCGACGTAGTCGGTGTGGACCACTGCGAGCGCGTGGCCGGCGTCCTGCTCGGCGCGGGCCTGGTCGCCCAGCACGCCGAACGCCAGCACGGCGACCCCGACGGTCCGTGCTGCTCGGCGATCGCCGACAGCACCGCCGGATGGTCGGCGACGCGGTCGGCATCGAACTTGACGCAATGCACCTCGGTCGCGCCGGCGTCGAGCACCATCTGGCACTCCCGTTCCAGGTCACCACGGCGACGCGCGGCGAGCACGACGACGCGTCCCGGCGCCAACCGCTGCGCGATCTCCAAGCCGATTTCGCTGCGACCACCCAGCAGCACCACTGATCCAGGGGCGTACTCCGTGTCACTCATGACTCCAGTGTCCTGGATTCGGGGCGCTCGAGTACCGTCGGGGCATGCCCCGAACCCCGTCCGACGCCTCCCACCTGACCGCCGAGGCCACCGCGTTCCTCACCGAGCGGCACCTGGCGACCCTGACGACGTTACGTAAGGACGCACACCGCACGTCGTCGCGGTGGGCTTCACGTGGGATCCGGAGCACCGAATCGTCCGGATCGATCACGAACGACGCGTCGCAGAAGGCCCGCAACGCCGACCGCGGAGGGTACGGCGCGGTGAGCCAGGTAGACGGAGGTCGCTGGATCACGCTCGAGGGCCCGCCCGCGTCCTGTCGGATCGGGCCTCGGTGACCGATGCCGAGCAGCGCTACGCCGCCCGCTACCGCACCCCGCGGGAGAACCCGACCCGTGTGGTCATCGAGATCGCCGTCGAGCGCGTCATGGGTCGGCAATTCGTCAATCGCTGAAATCGTCTGATTTACACCGATATCGGCCGAAGCGAGTGTGGATTCGGCATCATCGGCGGCGGTAGCGTGTGAGGACGTCACCAGCGCACCCGAGTGGGGATGGTCATGACACCTCGACGGACACACCTGCCGACGACACACCGGTCCGGTCCACGCCGGTTCCTGCGATGGGCCGTTCCGGCGGCCGTCGTCGCCGCCCTGGCCGTACCCGCGACGGCCAACGCACTGCCCCCGCACCCGTTCGGTCCCCCGGCCCTGACGATCGGTTGCCCCAACCAGGGCAGCCTGATGTCGTTGACCGGGGCCACCGGACAGTCCGGGCCCGAGCAGACGCCACCGATCGGGCCCGGCGAGATCCGGTCGAACATTCCCCGCGGCGCCCCCATCCCGGCCGCCGGACAGGTGACCGTCGCATGGATCAACCTCTCCACGGGTGCTGTCGGCATCGCACCGCTCGAGGGCACCTACCCGTACTACTCGACGACGGTACAAACCGGCCACGGCGACATCCGGGCCACCGTGTTCGGCACCATCGACCTGGGCAGCCTGCCCCGTGCCAGGTGAACCCGACGTTCGGCAACTTCATCGCCTGACCGGGACGAACGCCCCTCACCCGGGGAGGACCGTCAGCCCGTGCGGGCGAAGGTTCATCGACTCGCAGCCGTCGGCCGTCACCACGACGATGTCCTCGATCCGGGCGCCCCACCGCCCGCGGAAGTAGATTCCCGGTTCGATGCTGAACGCCATCCCCGGTTCGAGAACGACCGTGTTACCGGCGACGATGTACGGCTCCTCGTGGACCGACAGCCCGATGCCGTGCCCGGTGCGGTGGACGAATATGTCGCCAGGCCCACCCCGGCGAGGACATCGCGTGCCGCGGCGTCGACGGATTCCGCGGTCACGCCGGGACGCACAGCCTCGACGGACGCGCGCTGCGCCGCTCCTTCGAGCACTGCAACATGCTCCGCGACCTCTGCGTCGGGCTCGCCCAGGCTGTACGTGCGGGTGGAGTCCGAGTCGTAGCCGGGGCTCGACCGGGCCGCCGATGTCGATCACGACGATGTCGCCGGACCGATGACGCGATCGGAGACTTCGTGGTGCGGGGTCGGCACCGTGCGGCCCGGACCCGACGATGACGAAGGCCGCCTCGGCGTGGCCCTCCGCCAGGATCGCGGCGGTGATGTCGGCCGCGACCTCGGCCTCGGTACGTCCCGGGCGCAGCCATTCGCCCATCCGGGCGTGCACCCTGTCGATCGCCGCACCCGCGCGGCGCAGGGCCTCGACCTCGGCGTTGTCCTTGATCATCCGCAGCTCCCGGAGCACACCCGTGGCCAGCACCGGCACGGCGCCGAACCGGCGGGCCAGCGGAACCAGGTGCAGCGCCGGCATCGCGTCGGTGACCGCGGTCCGCGGGGATTCCGGGAGCAGCGATGACACCAGCTCGTACGGGTCGACACCGTCCACCCAGTCGTGCACCGGCAGGCCCAGATCGGCCACGGCCGAATCCCCAGCGACGCAAGCTCGAGCCGCGGCAGCACGACCGACGGCGCATTCCCGTCGGACGGCACGACCAGACACGTCAACCGCTCGAACGAGTCGGCGCGCGACCCGATCAGATAGCGCAGATCCGGTCCCGGCGTGATGAGCAGGCCGTCGAGCCCGGCACGCTCCGCGAACTGCGCGGCTCTGGCCAGGCGGTCGGCGTACACCGCCGTCGGGAACCGAGATGCTTCTGGGACGGTGGAACCGGCGCTGTGGGAACTCATGGATTCAGGCTAGTGCCGTTTGGCAGGATGGGGCGCATGAGTGGGCCTTTGCTGCTGTTGGACGGTGCAAGTCTGTGGTTCCGGGCGTTCTATGCCCTCCCCGAGTCGATGACCGCGCCCGACGGGCGCCCCGTCAACGCGGTGCGCGGATTCACCGACATGGTGGCCGCGCTGATCACCCGCACCCAGCCGTCGCGGCTCGCGGTGTGCCTCGACCTGGACTGGCGCCCCCAGTTCCGGGTGGACGCCGTGCCGTCGTACAAGACCCATCGAGTGGCCGAGGAGTCCGACGGATCGGCCGAGGAGGTGCCCGACACCCTCACGCCGCAGGTCGACATGATCATGGGCGTCCTCGCGGCGGCCGGCATCGCGACCGCCGGCGCCGAGGGGTTCGAGGCCGACGACGTGCTGGGAACCCTTGCCGCACAGGAGAAGACGGACCCGGTCGTGGTGGTCAGCGGCGACCGCGACCTGCTGCAAGTGGTGGCCGACGAGCCGGTTCCGGTGCGCGTGCTGTACGTGGGTCGGGGCCTGGCCAAGGCCGAGTTGTTCGGCCCCGCCGAGGTCGCCGACAAGTACGGCGTCCCCGCGGACCGCGCGGGCGAGGCGTACGCCGAACTCGCTCTGCTGCGCGGTGATTCGTCCGACGGCCTACCCGGCGTCAAGGGTGTCGGCGAGAAGACCGCATCGACGCTGCTGCTACGCCACGGCTCGCTCGACCAACTGCGTGCCGCGGCTCTCGATCCGTCCAGCGACGTCGCGAAGGGGGTCAGGGCGAAACTCGCCGCCTCCGACGACTACATCGACGCGGCCTTGCCCGTCGTGCGGGTCGTGACCGATGCGGAGGTGCACCTCTCCCGCGCGGATACCCTGCCCGCCGTCCCGGCCGATCCCGAGCAGCTCGCCGGCATTGCAGCGAACCTCGGTGTCGAGCGATCGGTTGCCCGCCTGCTGGCCGCGATGGCAACCGAACGCTCGTGAACGCCTCGGCGAGAGCCTAGTTCGGGCGGCTGACCTCGTAGGTACCCTCGTCGTCGGTGAACGTCACGGTCACCTTCTTGGGGGTGCCGTCGACGGTCAGCGAGCACTCGAACGACGCGCCCTTCTCGACCTTCTGCCCGGACGGGCAGCTGACGCCGCTGACGGAGCGAGCACCGTACGACTCGGTGACGATCTGCTCGACGCCCTTCTGCGCGGCAGTCTGATCGAGCGTCTTGCTGCCGAACGATCCCACCGCGAACAGGACTCCGCCGACGACCACGACGGCGGCGACGAGGATCCCCACCAACATCAGGATCTTCTTGTTGTTGCCGGACGACGCGGACGCGGGCGGCACGGGTGCACCCCACTGGTTCTGCTGCGGGGCACCGAACTGCTGGGTGGGAACCCCTGCTGCGGGTAACCACCGGCCTGGGGTGACCCGCCCTGCGGGGCGCCCCACTGCGGCTGGCCCGGGCAGGTGCGCCCCACTGCGGCGCCGAACCCGGCTGCGGGGCGCCGGCTGGCTGGGCGTTCCACGCCTGCTGAACCGGCTGCCCCGGCTGGGAGGGTGCCTGTTGGGTCGGCGGCTGCTGGCCCCGCCGGCTGCGGCGCCGCTCCCCACTGCGCGGTCGGCGCAGACGGGCCTGCTCCCGGCGCACCGGGGTACGGCTGACCGTACTGGTTGTACTGGCCGGGCATCTGGCCCTGCTCCGGCGCCGAGTACCCGGCACCGGCATACGGGTTGGCCCCGTAGGGATTCGGGTCGTGCGACTCCGGCGCAGCCGGATTGTCGGACTGTTCCGGCGACGGAGCCCACGCCTGGTTGGCGTCGTTGGGTCCCTGCGGAGCGTTCATGAAGTCTGCCTCCTCGACTGGTGTGCGCTGGTCCCGCCCGCCAAGCCGCTTTTCAGGCCCACGACCAGTCCCCTCCCTTGTCAGATATCACCGCCACACTACGCATCTGCGCGACCCCGATCCCACCGGCACCCGGGGGTCGGGTCGACCGTCACGTCGCGGCTACCGCGACCAGCGCCGCGGCGGATCGCCCCGACCGCCGGGCGGCGGCCTTCGCGACGCTCGGATCCGACGCTGTCGAATGCACCTGGTCCAGCAGATCGATCACCTGGCGGCACCACCGCACGAAGTCGCCGGCCGACAGTTCCTTGCCGCCGGAACCCGCCGCGAGCAGCGCGTCCACCAGCGATTCCTCACTTGCCCACTGGTACACCGCGGTGACGAAGCCCGGATCCGGCTCGCGAGTGAGCGGCAGCTTGCTGGCGGATCTCATCGGACCGCAACTCGCCCCGCACCCGGGCGGTGTCGGCGAGTGCTCGACGGATCGGCACCGTCGGGCCCCGGTCGGGCGCGTCGGCGTCCTGCCGCGATTCGTACACGACCGACGAGACGACGGCCGCGAGTTCCGCCGGTGACAGACCGCTCCACACACCACGGCGCAGGCACTCCGCGACGAGAAGGTCGCTCACAGTAGATCCGGGCGAGTCGCTGACCATCCTCGGTCGCCTTCGGGTTCTCGCCGGCGGCGATGAACCCGCGCTCGGTGAGCAGCGCGACGATCCGGTCGAACGTCCGCGCCAGCGAGTTGGTGGTCGCAGCCACCTTCTGCCGCATGGATTCCGTCTCCCGCGCGAGCCGGTTGTATCGCTCGCCGATGCGGCTCAGCTGCTCACGGTCCGGCTGGGAATGGCACGGGTGCGCGCGCAACGCCTTGCGCAGCTCGACGACCTCGTGGTCCTCCCGACCGCCCTTGTCGCGCTTGAACCTCCGCGGCGGGGTGATACCGGTACTCCGAAGAGCCGACGCCAGGTCGCGGCGCACCCGCGCCGTACGGTGATCGACGTGCCGGGGCAACCGCATGCGTCCCAGCGACCGGGCGGGCACCGGGAAGTCCGCGGCGCTGACCCGGCCCGCCGACTTCTCCTCCGTGAGCACCAGCGGCCGCGGATCTCCGCGGTCCATATCGGTCTCCAGCACCACCGCGAGACCCGACCGCTTCCCCACCGGGATCGCGATGACGTCGCCGCGGCGCAGCGAGTTCAAGGACTCCACCGCCGCACCGCGCCGGTCGGTCCGCTTCTGCCGCTCGAGCTGGCGTTCCCGGCTGCGCAGCCGCTCGCGGATCTGCACGTACTCGAAGTACTCGCCGTCGACGCCGCCGAGACGGTCCCGCAGCTCCGTGAGGGCGGCCTCGTTTCGTTCGATCCCCCGCGTCAGCCCGACGACGGATCGATCCGCCTGGAACTGCGCGAAGGAGCGCTCGAGCAGCGCCCGCGACTCGGCCGCCCCCATCCGGTCTATGAGGTTGATCGACATGTTGTAGCCGGGCCGGAACGAGCTGCGCAGCGGGAACGTGCGCGTCGACGCGAGTCCCGCGACGTCGGTCGGCTCGACGCCCGGCTGCCACAGCACGACCGCGTGCCCCTCGACGTCGATGCCACGACGGCCGGCCCGGCCGGTCAACTGCGTGTACTCGCCGGGAGTGAGCTCCGCGTGGGTGTCACCGTTGTACTTGACGAGCCGCTCGAGGACGACGGAGCGGGCCGGCATGTTGATACCCAGCGCCAGGGTCTCGGTCGCGAACACGGCCCGGACGAGGCCGTTGACGAACAGTTCCTCGACGGTCTCGCGGAACGCCGGCAACATACCGGCGTGATGGGCGGCGAATCCCCGCTCGAGCGCTTCGCGCCACCCCCAGTAGCCCAGGACCTCGAGGTCGGCACGGGGCAGGTCCCGTGTGTGCTTCTCGACGATCTCGCGGATCTGCGCGGTCTGTTCCGGTGTCGTCAACCGCAGCCGGGAACGAACACACTGCGCGAGGGCCGCCTCGCAGCCCGCGCGGCTGAAGATGAAAGTGATCGCGGGCAGCAGCCCCTCCTCGTCGAGGCGCGCGATCACCTCCGGACGCGGCAGCGGACGGTGGTCGCTCGAACGACCGCGCCCCCGCGGCTCCCACGAGTTCATGCGATCGAGCGCGAGGCGCTGCTTCACGTGTCGCACGAGATCCGGGTCGACGACCATCTCGCGTCCACCGGTCGGCGTCGCCTTGGCGTCGAACAGATCGAACAGCCGACGGCCGACCATGATGTGCTGCCACAGCGGGATCGGACGGGTCTCGTCCACCACGATCGTCGTGTCGCCGCGCACGGTCTCCATCCACGCACCGAATTCCTCGGCGTTGCTGACGGTCGCGGACAGGCTGACCAGGCGTACGTCGTCCGGCAGATGGAGGATGACCTCCTCCCACACGGCGCCGCGGAAGCGGTCGGCGAGGAAGTGCACCTCGTCCATCACGACGTGGGAGAGCCCACGCAGCGTCGGTGACTCCGCATAGATCATGTTGCGGAGCACCTCGGTCGTCATGACCACGATCGGTGCGTCGGAGTTGATGCTGGTGTCACCGGTCAGGAGGCCGACGGCGTCCTTGCCGTGACGTTCGCTCAACTCGGCGAACTTCTGGTTGCTGAGCGCCTTGATCGGCGTCGTGTAGAAGCACTTGCGGCCCGCGTCGAGGGCCAGGTGCACGGCGAACTCACCGACGACGGTCTTGCCGGCGCCGGTCGGCGCGCAGACGAGCACGCCGTGACCGGCCTCCAGTGCCGCACACGCCTCGATCTGGAACGGATCGAGCGGAAAGCTCAGTTGCTCCGAGAACGCATCGAGTTGAGTTCGTGTCCTCACAACGTATCCGAGTAGTCCTGCGCGGAAGTCGCCCGGTGCCGTGGACGGCTGCACCGGCGACACGCCGTCGATCGACGTGGGTGCCGAGATCGAGGAGGCCTCCTCGTCGGACAGCGCCGCGAGGTCCTCGGCCTCACGCCGAGCCTTGCGGCCATCGTGCACGCGGGAGATCTGGATCGACAATTCGAGCAGCACCGTGAGCGCCGCCGCCAGGGCGATCATCGTGAACGGGTCCTGGCCCGGGTCGCGACAGCCGCGAAGACGAACAGCGCGAAGATCAGGCCACGCCGCCACGACTTCAGCTTGTGATAGGGCAGGACGCCGACGGAGTTGAGCGCGACGACAAGCAGCGGGATCTCGAAGCTGACTCCGAAGATGATCAGCACGTTGATCACGAAGCCGAAGTACTGCGAACCGCTGAGCGCGGTGACCTGGACGTTGTCACCGATGGAGAGGAGGAAATGCAACGCCTGGGCCACGACGAGGTAGGCGAGGACGGCGCCGGCGACGAACAGCGTCGACGCTGCGACGACGAAGCTGATCGCGTACTTGCGTTCCTTGGCGTACAGGCCCGGCGTGATGAACCGCCACAGCTGGTACAGCCAGACGGGGCATGCGAGAACGACGCCGGCGGTCAGCGCGACCTTCAGTCGCAGCATGAACTGTTCGAACGGACCCGTCGCGAGCAGTCGGCACAGGTCGTCGGGACTGCCGGCGGGGCTGAAGTCCGCACGACTCGACGCTGGCAGGGAACAATACGGCCCGGTCAAGACGCTGCCGAGACTCTCGATGCCGAAGATCGACGTCGAGTACCAGACGAAACCGAAGGCGGTCGTGACCACGATCGCGGCGACGGCAATGAGCAGACGCGTACGCAACTCGTAGAGATGGTCGACGAGCGACATCGTGCCGTCTGGATTTGTCCTGCGCCTGCTCCGACGCGGGTCGAACGGAATTCGCACTATGGGCCCTAGCCTTGGTCAGCAGTGATCCGGGGTGATCGACTCGCCGGATGCTCGTGAAACGTGAACTAGGCCGACTTCGGCTCGGTGCGGGGCTGCTGCGGGGTCTCGACGACCGTGGCATCGAGCGGCGCGGACGGCAACTGAGCGGACGGAGCCGGGTCGGACGCAGCACTCGACGACGCGTTGCCGTCGTTCTGCATCTCCTTGACCTCACTCTTGAAGATGCGCAGGGACCTGCCGAGACCACGAGCCGCTTCCGGCAGCTTCTTGGAACCGAACAGGATGACGACCACCAGCGCCACGATGGCCCAGTGCCACAGGCTGAAGCCTCCGGTCATTACTACCTCCAAATTTCAGACGCCAACGATGCTACCGGACGTGAGTGCGTCGGTCTTGGTGTAAACGTCCTGTTCACCGTGACTTAACAACCAACCGGAGCGGTTTGCGCACCTACCGATGATCCGGTTCACGCGACCGCTATCCGAAATTACTCTTCTCGCCGTCTCCGCGGACCCCTTCGGCCGGATCGAGGAGACAATTCGGACATAGACGCCCGGGGTGCCGAGGCTACGCCCCGAGCGCGTCGTATGCGTCGAGAGCCGCCCGCGCACGATCGCGAACCGCGCCGACGAGTTCTCCGGCCCGAGGACGCGGCGGCCGACCCGAAACCGAGCACGAGGCGAGCCATCCACTCCAGCGACCCGTAGCGCATCGTCACCTCGATGGAGCCGTCCGACAGTGTTTGCACCAGGTCCATCGGATAGTTGTCGAGAATCCAGCCGTGGGAGCCCGAGATCTGCAGGTGTGCGAGCGGCAAGCCGGCGTCCGCGCTGAACAACTCGAGGTGCTGGTCGGTCCCCAACGCTAGCGCGGGGGCGCCGACATCTCGTCCAGCTCCTCGGCCGCGTCGATCCGGTCGAACCGGAAGAGCCGGACGCCCTCCGCCTGCCGGCACCACGCCTGCAGGTAGGTGTGATCGTCGACCAGCAGCGACCGGATCGGATCGACCACGCGCTCGGAGACGGCGTCGCGCGACGCCGAGTAGTACGTCAGGTGTAGTGCGTGATCGTGCTGCAATGCCGACCGGACGGTCGCCGCGACCGGATTCTCCGGTGTCGTGGCGGACACGCCGTCGTCGTCCGACGTGCCGGCGCTCATCGCGCGGGCGGCGGTTCCGGCCGCCGATTCGATCTTCGCGATCGCGCCCTGCGCCGCGGTCGGATCGACCATCCCCGGCATTTCTGCAAGCGAGCGCAGCGCCACCAGCAGCACTGTCGCCTCCGTCGACGTCAGGCGCAGGGGCCTGTCCATGCCCGCCGAGAAGATCACCGAGACGGTGTCCTCGTCGAAGGACAGATCGATCAGATCGCCCGGGCCGTACCCCGGCAGCCCGCACACCCACAGCTGGTCCAGGTCCTTCATCAGGTTCGGAACCGTGACACCCAACTCGCGTGCCGCCTGTTCCTTGCTGATGCCGGGATTCGCCATGAAGTACGGCACCATGTTCAGCAGCCGGGCCAGCCGTGACAGTCGGACGCTCATCGCTCTGCCTCCACGCTCTCCGCCGCGACCGCGTCACCCGCGGCAGCGAAACGCAGCTTCTCCTTGACCATCGAGCGCAGGGATTCCGGCTCCAGCACGAGGGCGTCGACGCCGTGGCCTGCGATCAACCGAGCGGTCCAGTCCCACGACCGGACCGGATCTCGAGCACTGCTCCGGGTCGAGACCCCAATTCGCGCGTGCCCCGGACGGTTCCGAGCCGACGCAGCTCGGTCGCGCGCCCCTCGGCGACCCACACCACCGCGACACCCGTCACGGACCCGGCACCGGTCACCGCGTCGACGACGGCGCGCAGATCCACGTCCGCGGGCTTGCGGACGACGTCGGCGGGACCGATCGCCTGCACCGGGTCACCGATCCGCGACAGCCGGAAGGTGCGGGTCGCGTCCCGATCGACGTCGTGCCCGACCAGATACCACCGTCCACGCAGCGTCACCACGCCCCACGGTTCGACGGTCCGGGTGACGAACGCCTCGGTGGGGGCGCCCCGATGCTGGAACGTCACCACACGGCCCGCGTCGATCGCCTCGAGCAGCTGCCGCATCGCGGATTCCGATCCGCGGTGCGGGCGGGAATGGCCGGCACCGGGACGGCGTCGAGTTCCGCATCGACCTGCACCCCGGCGGCGCGCAGCTTCATCAACGCGCTCTGGGACGCCGACAACAGTTCTGGCGATCCCCACAGACGCACCGCGACGGCGACGGCGGCCGCTTCCGCGGCATCCAGGTCGACGTCGGGCAGCTCGCAGGCGTCCCGATTGATCCGGTACCCCTCCACTCCGGAGAATCGGCTCGCCTGTCCGGTCTCCAGCGGGATGCCGAGGTCGCGCAGCTCGTTCTGTCCCGCTCGAACATTCGGCTGAACGCCTCGTGACTCGCGGAATCGTCGTAGCCGGCCACGCTCTGCGGATCTTCTCCGCGGTGAGGAACTGTCGGGTCGAGAGCAGGCAGATGACAAGGTTCATCAACCGCTCGACTTTGGATATCGCCACGTCGCCGAGCCTAGTGGCAACAGACCAGACCGAGCGGTAGCAAACGGACGAACTGCCCGGTGGACCGCCCGATGGGGTCGACATGGACGCGATGAGCCGCTCCACACGCTCGTCGACCGAACGGAACGGTTCCTTGCACAGCGCGGTGCGTTGCGCCTGATCGTTCAGCTTGAGATGCACCCAGTCCACCGTGAAGTCGCGGCCGGCGTCCTGCGCGGCGGCGATGAAGTCACCGCGCAGCTTGGCTCGCGTGCGTCTGCGGGGGCGTCTCCACGGCTGCCTCGATGGTCTCGTCCTCGGTGACCCGCTTCGCCAACCCCTTGCGCTGCAAAAGGTCGAAGACGCCGCGGCCACGCTTGATGTCGTGGTACGCGAGATCGAGCTGCGCGATCTTGGGATCGGACAGTTCCATCCCGTACTTGTCCTGGTACCGCTGGAACAGCTTGCGCTTGATCACCCAGTCGATCTCGGTGTCGACCTTCGCGAAGTCCTGGTTCTCGACCGCGTCGAGCGTCCGGCCCCACAGGTCGACAACCTGATCGACCTGCGGATCGCGCTCTCGTGTCCGCAGGTGATCGACGGCCCGGGAGTAGTACTCGCGCTGGATGTCGAGCGCGCTCGCCTGCCGCCCGCCGGCCAGCCGGACGGGACGACGGCCGGTGAGGTCGTGGCTCACCTCGCGGATCGCGCGGATCGGGTTGTCGAGCGCGAAGTCCCGGAACGGCACCCGGCCTCGATCATCTCCAGCACCAACGCGGCCGTTCCGACCTTGAGCATCGTGGTCGTCTCGGACATGTTGGAGTCGCCGACGATCACGTGGAGGCGGCGGTACTTCTCGGCATCGGCATGCGGCTCGTCACGGGTGTTGATGATCGGACGCGACCGCGTGGTCGCCGACGACACGCCTTCCCAGATGTGCTCGGCCCGCTGCGACAGGCAGAAGGTTGCGGCCTTGGGGGTCTGCAGGATCTTGCCGGCGCCGCAGATCAACTGCCGCGTCACCAGGAAGGGAAGCAACACGTCCGAGATTCGGGAGAACTGCCCTGCCCGCACGACGAGGAAGTTCTCGTGGCAGCCGTAAGATTGCCGGCCGAATCGGTGTTGTTCTTGAACAGATAGATGTCGCCGCCGATGCCCTCCTCGGCGAGCCGCTGCTCGGCATCGACAAGTCAGTTCCTCGAGTACACGCTCGCCCGCGCGATCGTGATTGACGAGCTGCAACAGGCTGTCGCACTCGGCGGTCGCATACTCCGGATGCGATCCGACGTCGAGGTACAGGCGCGCGCCGTTGCGGAGGAACACGTTGGAACTGCGGCCCCACGAGACCACCCGCCGGAAGAGGTAACGGGCAACCTCGTCCGGACTCAGCCGTCGATGACCGTGAAAGGTGCAGGTGACACCGAACTCGGTCTCAATTCCCATGATTCGTCGCTGCACACTTCGACACTACAGCGCCGAACGCGATTGCCTTGCCGTTCAGGATCAGTCGCGCCGCCATAGGGTGGGAACGTGGCCGAAGTGAGATGTTTCCCGGAACGTACCGACCGCGTTCTCATGCGTCTCAGCGCCGATCTGCCACCGTCCCGACTCGACGGTGGACTGCGCGCCCTGAGCACCGCCGCGAGCCACAGCGTCCTGTGGCTGGGCATCGCGACCGGTCTCGGACTGGCCGGGTGCCGGGCCCGCCGAGCCGCGGTTCGGGCATTCTCTCGGTGGCCGGAGCGAGCGCGCTCACCAACGCGGTCCTCAAGCCGTTGTTGCCGCGTCGGCGACCGCCCGCGGGGACGGCCGAGTTCACGACCAGACGTGGGCTCCCCGCGCCCGCGTCGTCGTCGTTCCCGTCCGGGCATTCGGCCTCCGCCGCCGCCTTCGCAACTGGCGTGGCGCTCGAATTCCCCGCCGTGGGGGCGGCGCTGACCCCGCTGGCGGCCGCAGTCGCCTACTCGCGTGTGCACACCGGCGTGCACTGGCCGTCCGACATCGCGGTGGGCGTGGGTGTCGGCACCGCTGTCGCGCTCGCTACCCGACGGTGGTGGCCGGTGCGCGACGAGGAACCCGCGACGCTCGGCCCCGACCGGCGGACGCGGGCGCTCCCCGCGGGCGACGGCATGATCGTGTTCGTCAACCCGGGATCCGGCACCGACGACGACGGCATCCGGTCCGAGGTCGAGGCGGCCCTGCCGAAGGCCGCGGTCGTGGAGTTCGACCCCGATCGCGATTTCGACTCCCAACTCGACGAGGTGATCACGGAGCGGTCACCCGAGGCCGTCGGCGTGTGTGGCGGTGACGGAACCGTTGTCACCGTCGCGGCGGCCGCCGTCCGTCACGGGCTGCCGCTCGCGGTCTTTCCGGGCGGGACGCTCAACCACTTCGCCCGCGACGCCGGCGTCGGCGACATCGCGTCGACCGCCGAGGCGATCGCCACCGGCAGCGCCGAGCTGGTCGACCTCGGGCAGGTGGAGATGGACGGCGGGCCGGCGACGACGTTCGTCAACACCGCCAGCCTCGGCGGCTACCCGGACTCTGTCCGACTGCGCGAACGCTGGCAGCCCCGGCTCGGCAAATGGCCGGCCGCGGCGCTCGCCATGGCCCGAGTCCTCGCCCGAACTCAACCGACGAACGTCGTCATCGACGGTGCGAGGCACTCGCTCTGGATGCTGTTCGTGGGGAACGGACGGTACTCCCCCGTCGATCAGGTACCGATGTCCCGACCGGAGATCCACCGCGGCACCCTCGACGTGCGGTACATCCGCGCCGACCGACGGTTCTCCCGCACCCGACTCGTGGCCGCGGCGCTCACCGGGACGCTCGGTTCGTCGGCGACCTACGTGCAACGCGCCACGTCGTCGCTGACCGTGGAGGTCGACGGGGAGGCAGTCGCATTGGCGACCGACGGCGAGGTGGTCGCCGACGGTCGCCGGTTCGAGTTCCACAGCGAGCCACGAAGCGTGACCCTGTACCGCGGGCGCCCCGCCGACCAGCCCGGCTAGTACAGCTAGTCGGAGCTCCCGGCCTCGTCGGCCTCGCCACTCGGTGCCTCGCCCGTCTTGCCCTGGTCGCTCTCGGCGGGCGGCGCCGCCGGCACCGGCAACATCGCTTCGAGCGCGGCACCGGTGATGCGTCGGAACGCGCGTCGCGGACGGGACTGATCCAGCACCGCGACCTTCGAGCCCGACACCCCGAGCGTGCGCCGCTCGGCGTCCCCGTTGCCGCCCGACGTCCCGTTCTGGAGGGCCTTCACCGCGACCGAGACCGCCTCGCCGAGTTCCATCCCGGCGCGATACGACTCGTTCAGCGCCGTCACGATCGGCTCGGTGAAGCCGCCCATGACGACGAACTGCTGCTCGTCGACGATCGACCCGTCGTACGTGATCCGGTAGAGCTGCGCCTGTGGGCTTGCCCGTGCGGGCCGACCTCGGCGACGCAGATCTCCACCTCGTAGGGCTTGGGCTGTTCGGTGAAGATCGTGCCGAGAGTCTGCGCGTAGCCGTTCGCCAACGAGCGCCCGGTCACGTCCGCCGATCGTACGAGTACCCACGCATGTCGGCGTGGACGATTCCGGCCCGGCGCAGGTTCTCGAACTCGTTGTACTTGCCGACCGCGGCGAAACCGAGTCGGTCGTACAGTTCACTCACCTTGTGGAGCGCGGTCGACGGATTCTCGGCAACGAACAGGACACCGTCGGCGAAGGTGAGCACGATGACGCTGCGCCCGCGCGCAATTCCCTTGCGCGCCAGCTCCGAGCGATCGCGCATGATCTGCTCGGCGGAGGCGTAATACGGCAGAGTCATCGCGGGGTGCGTCCTTCCTCGGTACGGCCGGCCACAACGGCCCTGGCCAGCTCGGCCGTGCGTTCCGTCGGCACGTACGCCGCGCCGGCGGAGGAGACCGTCACCGCGGTCGGGTAGATCGCGCGGACCATGTCCGGTCCGCCGGTCGCGGAGTCGTCGTCGGCAGCGTCGTACAGCGCCTCGATCGCCATCCGTAGCGCCGAATCCTCGTCGCCGCCTTCCCGGTACAGCTTCTTGAGCGACGCCTTCGCGAACAGCGACCGGATCCCACGGCGTGGTACCCGGCACGCTCCTCGTACCGACCGCCCACGACGTCGTACGAGACGATTCGTCCGGCTTTCTCCGGATCGGCCGCATCGAGATCGAAGCCGACCAGGAGCGGCACGACCGCCAATCCCTGCATCGCTGCACCGAGGTTGCCCCGCACCATCGACGACAGCCGGTTGGCCTTGCCGTCGAACGTCAGCTGGACGCCCTCGATCTTCTCGTAGTGCTCGAGTTCGACGGCGAACAGACGCACCAGTTCGATTGCCACACCGGCGGTGCCGGCGATACCGGCCGCCGAGTAGTCGTCGGTGACGAACACCTTCTCGACGTCGCGGCTGGCGATCAGGTTCCCCATCGTGGCGCGACGGTCACCCGCGATCACCACGCCACCGGCGAAGGTGAGCGCGACGATGGCGGTGCCGTGCGGCGCGATGTCCGCCGTGTCACCATCGGAGCCGGTGCGGTTCATGTCGATTCGATTCCCGGGCAACAGTTCCGGTGCGTGGAGGCGCAGGTGCTCGGAGAACGAGGAGATGTTCGACCCGTAGGTGAACCCTGTGTTCATGCCGAAGCCGTCGGCCGACGGCACCCCTGCACGATCCGCCCTCACTGGCCGCCCTTCTGGACGTAGGCACGAACGAAGTCTTCGGCGTTCTCCTCGAGCACGTCGTCGATCTCGTCGAGAAGATCGTCGGTGTCTTCCGCCAACTTCTCGCGACGCTCCTGCCCGGCCGCACCCTCACCGATCGGGGCATCGTCGTCGTCGCCACCACCGGCGCGCTTGGTCTGCTCCTGGGCCATGGCCACCGACCTCCTTCTCACCGCGGACTCGTCGACACACGTTCGACGAGTCCTGCTCGGACCCTAACCCTACCGATCGACGGTGCCTATCGGGCTGCAAGCGCGGGGCGCGACTCGCCGGTGTGATCAGTTCGTAAGCTGATCCACCAGCTCAGCGGCCGTATCCACGGAGTCCAAGAGCTTTCCGACATGGGCGCGGCTGCCGCGCAGAGGCTCGAGGGTCGGGATCCGCACGAGCGATTCGCCGCCCAGATCGAAGATCACCGAGTCCCAGCTCGCGGCCGCGATGTCGGCGCCGAATCGGCGCAGGCACTCACCGCGGAAGAAGGCGCGGGTGTCGGTCGGCGGGTTGTTCACCGCGTCGAGAACCTGCTGCTCGTCGACCAGTCGTTTCATCGATCCCCGCGCCACGAGGCGGTTGTAGAGGCCCTTCTCGAGCCGCACGTCGGAGTACTGCAGGTCGATCATGTGCAGTCGCGGCGCCGACCACGACAGTCCCTCCCGGTTCCGGAAGCCTTCGAGCAGACGCAGTTTCGCGGGCCAATCCAGCAGGTGTGCGCACTCCATCGGGTCGCGCTCGAGCAGATCGAGCACCATCGCCCACTTGTCGAGGATGTCCGCGACGCGAGGATCGTCGTTGCCCTCGCGGTCGACGAACTTGGCCACTCGGTCCAGGTAGATCCGCTGCAGCGCGAGTCCGGTCAGTTCACGGCCGTCGGCCAGAGCCACTGTCGCGCGCAGTGTCGGATCGTGGCTGATGTGGTGCACGGCGGTGACCGGGCGGGCGAGCTGCAGATCGCTCAGATCGACGCCGGCCTCGATGAGATCGAGCACCAGCGCAGTGGTGCCCACCTTCAGGTACGTCGACATCTCGGCGAGATTCGCGTCGCCGATGATGACGTGCAGTCGGCGGTACTTGTCCGCGTCCGCGTGCGGCTCGTCGCGGGTGTTGATGATCCCCCGCTTGAGGGTCGTTTCGAGGCCGACCTCGACCTCGATGTAGTCGGCGCGCTGGGAGAGCTGGAAGCCGGCCTCGTCGCCGGACTGTCCGATGCCGACCCGGCCCGACCCGCAGATGACCTGCCGGGACGCGAAGAACGGCGACAGCCCGGTGATCACCGCCGAGAACGGCGTATCGCGGGACATCAGGTAGTTCTCGTGCGTGCCGTACGAGGCGCCCTTGCCGTCGACGTTGTTCTTGTACAGCTGCAGTCGGGGGCACCGGGGACGCTGGACGCGTGCCGGGCGGCGGCCTCCATGACACGTTCTCCGGCCTTGTCCCAGATCACCGCATCGAGCGGATCGGTCACCTCGGGCGCCGAGTACTCGGGGTGTGCGTGGTCGACGTACAACCGGGCCCCGTTGGTGAGGATCATGTTGGCGGCGCCCACCTCGTCGGCGTCGATCACCGGCGCAGGCCCGCCCAGTCGCCCCAGGTCGAAGCCACGCGCGTCGCGCAGCGGCGACTCCACCTCGTAGTCCCACCGGGTCCGGCGGGCCCGGGGTACACCGGCGGCCGCCGCGTACGCGAGGACTGCCTGTGTCGAGGTCAGAATCGGGTTCGCCGAAGGCTCGTTGGGCGACGAGATGCCGTACTCGACCTCGATGCCGATGATCCGCTGCATGGCACGAGCCTAGATCGTTCCGGTCCCGCACACCCCGAGACCGGTTCGCTCACCATCACGTGGCGCGGCACTGGAGGTACTTGTCGGCGCCGATTCTCCGAAGCACAGCGGCCACCGGAGTCGGTGCCCATCGGGCGGAGCGGTCAGTCTCGAGTTTCGGGTCGACCAGGTGCACGTCCCGGCCCCGGACGGTCACGTCGAACTCCCCCGCCGCGAGCACGTTGCGCACCCAGTCACTCTCGACACCGTAGGTCGGCACGAACCGGTAGCCGTTTCCCATCCGAAACGCGTTGACCGGTGTCGTGTAGACGTGACCGGAACGACGACCCCGGTGGTGAACCAGGGCGAACCCGGGCAGGCGTCCGGCGACACGCACCACGATCCGATCGAGGCCGACCCTGTTCGCCTTGGCGATAGAACGTCGAAGGGGCACGATGCCACCACCTCTCGTTCGTGTCAGCGTATCGCCGAACCGCGTGCCCGGTCCCGACAGCGCCCGACGATTCGCTTGACCCTGACACAGTGACAAGGATTCGAATGGTCGACGAAGGAGGTCGTTGTCGTGAACACAACCAACCACGATGGGCCGAACGCTCATCTCGTCGACGCTCTGGCCGCTCCCGACCCGTCGGGTCGGCTCCGGGCCGCACTCTCTGCAGGCACGAACCCCGACGCCGGTCTCGCGGAGACTCTCGTCGCTCGGTGTGCCGTCGAACCGGACTTTTCGTCCGCGACATGCTGACGTGGGCGTTGTGCCGCCTGCCGGCCGCGATCACGGTGCCGCGGCTGATCCGGGAACTCGGGTCCGACCACGTCCAGGCCCGTAGCCAGGCGCTGCACACCCTGTCCAAGATCGGCGATCGAACTGCCTGGCCCGCGGTGTCGGCGCTGCTGCACGACGTGCACGACGACGTCGCGCGCAGCGCCTGGCGCGCCGCCGTGGCCCTGGTGCCGGCCGACGGTGAGGGTGGGCTCGCGGCCGACCTCGTGTCGGAGCTGAGCCGGGGCGACCGGGACATGCAGCTCAGCCTGAGCCGTGCGTTCGTGGGACTCGGGGACGCCGCATTCCCGGTCCTGGACGCTGCCGCTACGAGTTCCGATCCGCTTGTTCGCGCGCACGCGGAGGCCACCGAGCGGCTGTGCCGGGACCCCGACAGCGGATTCACCCTGTCGCTCGAGATGGCGAAGCGCGTCGCGGTCACCGGTCCGGATGCTTAGAAGGAGGAGATGAGATGTTGATCGGCGAGGTCTCGCGGCGTTCGGGGGTCAGTACCCGGATGTTGCGCCACTACGACTCGTTAGGACTGGTGCAACCCACGGGCCGCACCTCGGGTGGCTACCGCGAGTACTCCGCCGACGACATCAGACGACTCTTCCACGTGGAGAGCCTGAGGACCCTGGGGATGTCGTTGAACGACGCGAAACGGGCTCTCGACGAGCCCGGCTTCGCGCCGGCCGATCTGGTGGGAGACCTCATGCGGCACACGCGTGAGCGGATCGCCGCCGAGGAGGAGCTGCTCGCGAAGCTCCGGCACGTCGACGCCGCCGCCCCTCCGGAGTGGGACGAGGTCCTGCGCATCGTGACGCTGTCGCGCGCGCTCGAATCCGGAGTCCGCGCCGCGCCGTCAACAGGCGATCCTGTCCCAGGACGGGAGTGGGTCGATGCCCGCCGAAGCGCTGGCCGAGGCGGCCTTGTCGGAGGACGACCTCAATGTGGCAGGAGCGCTGCACTGGTCGTTGGCGAGAGCCGCCGGCCGGGGTCTCCCCGATCTGGCCGTCGGCCTCGACTCCGAGGCGGTCGACGTCCGGCGTCGCGCCGCCGCGGCGATAGCGGCAGTGCACACCGCCGAGGCGACGGAGCTCCTGCGGCGCGTTCTCGATGATCCGGACGCAACGATCCGCAGCCCGTGCAGCCCTCGTTCTCGGCTCTCGGGGAAGCGTCGACGCGATGCCCGTCCTCCTCGAGATGATCCTCGAGGGGCGGCGCGATATCGAGGCCGCCGAGGTACTGGGCCTGTTGACGGCCACCGCCGCCACGGCCGACGACGTCGTCGGCGTCTTGCAGCGCGAACTCGACGACACGGACGACGCGCCCGTGCGGTTGCGAATCACGCAGGCGCTCGCGGAGATTCCCGGCCCGGAGGCGCGCAGGGCCCTCGCCGGGCTGGCCCGCGACGGTGACCGCACGATCGCGGCCACTGCGGCAGCCATCGTCGACAGCCAGGACCGCGGACCGAGACAGCGCCGACGGTAGCGCGGATCGACCGCGTCGAGGTACGTCGGCGGGGTCGATGCGACGATGGCTCCATGGACGAAGTGGTCTCGGTCTACGACGAGCACGGCACGGTGATCGGTGCCGCGCCACGCCCCCGGGTCTACGCCGAGGGACTCTGGCACGCCAGCGCCGGCGTGCTTCTCGCGTTCGCTCGACGGCGCTCGCATCTACGTCCACCGGCGCGCACCGGACAAGGCCGTCTTCGCGAGCATGTACGACTGCCTGGCCGGGGCGTCGTCGATCCCGGTGAGACGCCGGAGGTCACCGCGCGCCGCGAACTCGCCGAGGAGCTCGGTGTCACCGGTGTCGAACTCACCCCGATCGCCCGGGTCTCGTGGGACGGGACGTGGGACGGGGCGCCGCTCCGCTGCCACTTGTACGCGTTCGAGGCGCGCTACGACGGACCGGTCCACCACCAGGCCAGCGAAATCACTGACGGGTGGTGGTGGACCGAAGAGGAACTGCGGATGCGCCTGCAGGACCCGGAGTGGCCGTTCGTACCGGACACCCGGGCCCTGCTGGAGAACTACTTCGACTGACCGGATCCGCTAGAGGTACTGGCCCGTGTTGGATTCGGTGTCGATCGCGCGGCTCGCGCTCGCGTTCTTGCCGGTGACCAGCGTGCGGATGTAGACGATCCGTTCGCCCTTCTTGCCGGAGATCCGGCCCAGTCGTCCGGATTGGTCGTGTTCGGGAGATCCTCGTTCTCGGAGAACTCGTCGACGATCGAATCGAACACGTGCTGGACGCGCAGGCCGGGCGAGCCCGTGTCGAGCACCGACTTGATGGCGTACTTCTTGGACCGGTCGACGATGTTCTGGATCATCGCGCCCGAGTTGAAGTCCTTGAAGTACAGAACCTCCTTGTCGCCGTTCGCGTACGTGACCTCGAGGAAACGGTTGTCGTCGCTCTCGGCGTACATCCGGTCGACGACCCGCACGATCATCGCCTTCACGCACGCGGCACGATCGCCGTGGAACTCGGCGAGATCCTCCGCGTGCAGCGGAAGGTGCTCGGTGAGGTACTTCGAGAAGATGTCCTGCGCGGGACTCCGCGTCCGGGCGTTCGATCTTGATCTTCACGTCGAGCCGGCCGGGACGCAGGATCGCCGGGTCGATCATGTCCTCACGGTTCGACGCACCGATCGCGATGACGTCTCGAGCCCCTCGACGCCGTCGATCTCGCTCAGCAGCTGCGGGACGACGGTGGTCTCGACGTCGGACGACACGCCCGACCCGCGGGTCCGGAAAATCGAGTCCATCTCGTCGAAGAACACGATCACCGGCGTGCCCTCGGACGCCTTCTCCCGCGCCCGCTGGAAGATCATCCGAATGTGACGCTCGGTCTCACCGACGAACTTGTTCAGCAGCTCGGGGCCCTCGATGTTGAGGAAGTAGGACTTGGCCTCCTTGCTGTCCTCGCCGCGGGACTCCGCGATCTTCTTCGCGAGCGAGTTCGCCACCGCCTTCGCGATGAGCGTCTTGCCGCAGCCCGGGGGCCCGTCGAGCAGGACGCCCTTCGGGGGCCGCAGCGCGTACTCGTGGAACAGATCCTTGTGCAGGAACGGCAGCTCGACCGCGTCTCGGATCTGCTCGATCTGCCGTCCGAGACCGCCGATGTCGTTGTAGCCGACGTCGGGACCTCCTCGAGGACCAGATCCTCGACCTCGGCCTTCGGGATGCGCTCGAACGCGTATCCGGCTTTGGTGTCGACCAGGAGGGAGTCGCCTGGCCGCGACCTGCGCGACGGGGAGTCCGGATCCTTGATGCCGTCGTCGACGGCGATCTCGGCGAGCGGCGCCGCGAGCCACACGACGCGTTCCTCGTCCGCGTGCCCGACGACCAGCGCACGCGCACCGTCGTCGAGAATCTCACGCAGAGCACAGATCTCGCCCACACGCTCGAAGGTCGTCGCTTCGACGATCGTGAGCGCCTCGTTGAGACGAACCGTCTGCCCCATGGACAACGATTCGGCATCGACGTTCGGCGAGCGCGTCAGACGCATCTTCCGGCCGGACGTGAACACGTCGACCGTCTGGTCGTCGTGCACGCCGAGGAGAACGCCGTAGCCACTGGGGGGCTGCCCGAGCCGATCGACCTCCTCGCGCAGGGCGATGAGCTGCTGCCGGGCTTCCTTCAGGGTGTCCATCGACTTGCCGTTGCGGATGGTGAGTGAGTCGACCCGCGACTCGAGCTTACGCAGCTGTTCGGGCGATTCCGCGAGTTGCCTACGGAGTGCCGCTGTCTCCGCCCTCATTGCGTCGAGTTCGCGCGCCGCCGCAACCGGGTCCGGATTCTCTGTCGGGTTCATCTGCAGCTCCTCCAGTCCGATCCATCAGACGCTACCGGCACGACGGGCAAAGCGGGGTGCGACACGTGTTCGAACAGGTGCCGGTGTCACTCTTCGGTCTCGATGCCGGCATCCCCACCCATGTTAGCCTTACCTTTCCTTACGGCCGGTCATCTCCGATCGACCCCGAACGAAAGGCCTCGCTGTGATCATCCGCAAGTCCCTCGTCGCCGCCGGCGTGCTGGTCGCCGCTCTCGGAATGACCGCCTGCAGCTCCGACGACTCGTCCGACAAGGCCGACTCGACCTCGGCCGCGTCGTCGGCCACGACGAGTGCGACGACCTCGGCCGCTGCTGCCACGGCAGCGCCCTCGGCGGACATCCTCGAGAAGCAGCTGACGATCTTCTTCGACCCGGCCGCACCGGTCGCGGAGAAGACGACGGTGATCGAGAACGGTGACCAGCGGACCGCCACGGTCGAGCAGTTCAACGGGTTCTCGCCGGCTACCCGCTGACGGCGAAGGTCACCGAGGTGAAGAGCGAGAACGGCACCGTCACCGCCGTCACCCAGATCGCGGGTCCGCACGGCGGAGCGCCGGTCCCGGTCGCGTTCACTCAGGTCAACGGCCAGTGGGTGATCTCCGACGCCTCGACCTGCGAGCTCTTCGGCATGGGCCGCGTGAGCTGCTCCTGACGGACCGCCCCGCCGCGGCGTCAGCCCTTGCTGGGGCGGCGCTGCGGCTTGGGGGTCACCGTGCCCTCGGCCAGTCGGCGGGCGGTGACGAGGAAGGCCGTGTGGCCCTGCATCCGATGCTCGGGCGCACCGCGAGGCCGACCACGTGCCAGCCACGGACCATCGACTCCCAGGACCGGGGCTCGGTCCAGCATTCCTGTTCGCGCATCGCCTCGACGACCTTCGACAGCTGCGTCGTGGTGGCGACGTACACCACCAGCACGCCACCCGGGACGAGCGACTTCGCGACGGTCGGCAGAACGTCCCACGGCGCGAGCATGTCCAGCACGACGCGATCCACCTTGCCGCCGGCCGCGTCCGCGTCGAACTCCGCCAGGTCGGCCACGGTGAGATCCCAGTTGTCGGGGCGCTCCCCGAAGAACGTCTCCACGTTCCGCACCGCGTGCTCGGCGTGATCCTCACGCACCTCGTACGAGATGACCCGTCCGGTCGGTCCGACGGCGCGCAGCAGCGAGCACGTCAGGGCCCCGGAACCGGCGCCGGCCTCGAGCACCCGCGCACCCGGGAACACATCGCCCTCGTGCACGATCTGCGCCGCGTCCTTCGGGTAGATCACCTGGGCACCGCGCGGCATCGACAGCACGTAGTCGGTGAGCAGCGGGCGCAGCGCCAGGTACGGGGTTCCGTTGGTCGAGGTGACGACGCTGCCCTCGTCCGTTCCGATCAGCGCGTCGTGCAGGATCCCGCCGCGGTGCGTGTGGAACTCCTTGCCCGGCTCGAAGAACCACGGTGTACTTGCGGCCCTTGGCATCGGTGAGTTGGACGCGGTCACCGACCTGAAACGGTCCGCTACGTCCCAGTCCGCCTGATGCCATCTCGAGCCCACTCCGTTCGTTCGTGGTGCCCGACACCGTGTCGGGCCCAGCGCATAGCCTGCCAGGTGTGAGCACGACAGTTCCGACGCCCCCTGCCTACGTCGACGCCGGCGGCGGCCGAACGCACGACCTGGCGCCGCGGCGCCGGCTCGCACTGTCGCCGTCTCGGGCGAGCGATTTCAAGCAGTGCCCGCTGCTCTACCGGTTCCGCGCCCTCGACCGGATCCCGGAGACGCCCACGAAGGCGCAGGTCAAGGGTTCCGTCGTGCACGCGGCGCTCGAGGCGCTGTTCGCGCTGCCGGCCACCGAGCGGGTACCGGACCGGGCCCGAGCCCTCGTCGAGCCCGCGTGGGAGCGGCTGCTCGCCGAGTCGCCGGAGTTCGCGGACCTGATCGCAGCCGACGAGCGCGGACGCTTCCTCACCGAGGCGCGCCGCCTCGTCGCCGGTTACTACAAGCTCGAGGACCCCACGCGGTTCGAGCCCGAGGCGTGCGAGTTGCGGGTGGAGACCGAACTGGACGACGGCGTGCCGCTGCGCGGCTTCGTCGACCGCATCGACGTCTCCCCCACCGGGTTGGTGCGGGTGGTCGACTACAAGACCGGCCGGGCGCCGTGGGAGATGGGCGAGACCAAGGCCCTGTTCCAGATGAAGTTCTATGCGCTCGTCCTGCTCCGCACCCGTGGTGTGGTGCCCGCGCAACTGCAACTGCTGTACCTCGCGGACGCGCAGGCGTTGACGTACCGCCCGGACGAGGACGAACTGCGGAGGTTCGACGAACGCTCTCGGCCATCTGGAAGGCGATTGTCGCATCCGGGGATTCCGGCGACTTCCGCCCGATCCGAGCCGCCTGTGTGACTGGTGCGACCATAAGACCCGTTGCCCGGCCTTCGGAGGAACACCGCCCCCGTATCCGGGCTGGCCGGACGTCTCCCCCGGGGCGAGTTCGGATTTCGAGGAGACGGTCGAGTGAGTGATCTCGCGTATTACATTCCACTCGGAGCCGCGTCGGACGGTGTCGAACGGTTCGAGTCGACCCCGCTGACCGCGAGCACGTGGGCCGACACGATGCAGCACGGCGCCCCGCCGTCGGCACTGCTGGTGCGCGCCCTCGAGCGCTGCGCCCATCGCCCGGACACCCGCCTGACCCGGGTCGTCGTCGAGATCCTGGGGCCCATTCCGATCAGCGAGATCGAGGTCCGCTCGTCGGTCGAACGCCCCGGCAAGCGTGTCGAACTCGTCGTCGCCGAACTGTGGGCCACAGGTCCCGACGGCACAGCGCGCGCGGTCGCGCGCGGCACGGGATGGCGGATGGAGACCGTCGACACGACCGCGATCGTCCACGCCGCCGACGCCCCCATCGCCCCGCCGTCGGAGGGGCACGAGGTGGACCTGGGTGGACCGTTCTGGGGCACCGGATTCGTCACGAGCCTGGAATGGCGCTGGATCCGCGAGATCGGCTGCGAGGGCCGGGACAGATGTGGGCCCGACCCAATCCCGTTCTGGTCGAGGGTGAGTCGCTGACCCCCATCCAGCGGCTGTTCACGGTCGCCGACGTCTCCAACGGCGCGGGCGCCAGATCCACCCCGCCGAGTGGACGTTCCTCAACACCGACCTGACGGTGCACCTGTTCCGGGTCCCGGACGGCGAGTGGATCGGGCTGTCGTCCGAGACGTCGTACGGCCCCGACGGTGTCGGCATGTGCGCCGGCGTCATCTACGACGAGATCGGCGCGGTCGGCAGGATCGATCAGACCCTCCAGTTGCGCGCCCGCTAACCACCAACGCGAGGGCGGTCGTGGCTCGGGAGCCACCGCCCTCGCGTTTCGAGGCAGGTGTCGTCAGAAGGCTGTGTCGTCAGAAGGCCCGGCAGGAACGGATGTCCGACGCCAGGATGGCCTTGGCACCGAGGTCCGCGAGCTGATCCATCACCGCGTTGTGGCCCTTGCGCGGCACCATGGCGCGAACCGCGACCCAGTTCTCGTCAGCCAACGGCGACAGCGTCGGCGACTCGAGACCCGGGGTGACCTTGACGGCCTCGTCCAGAACGCTCTTGGGGCAGTCGTAATCGAGCATCAGGTACTGCTGGGCGAACACGACGCCCTGGACGCGGGCGATCAGCTGGTTGCGGGCACGGTCGTCCCGGTCGGAGCCCTCGCGCTCGATCAGCACACCCTCCGAATCGCACAGGGCGTCGCCGAACGCGACGAGGTTGTGCTGGCGCAGCGTGCGGCCCGATCCGACGACGTCGGCGATCGCGTCGGCGACACCGAGCTGGATCGAGATCTCGACGGCGCCGTCGAGACGGATCACGGTGGCCTCGATGCCGTGGGATGCGAGGTCCGAGCGCACGAGGTTCGGGTACGACGTGGCGATCCGCAGACCCGCCAGATCCTCGACCTTCCACTCCTTGCCCGCCGGGCCGGCGTAGCGGAACGTCGATCCGCCGAACCCGAGTGCGAGCCGCTCGGTGACCGGGGCGCCCGAATCGAGCGAGAGGTCACGGCCGGTGATGCCCAGGTCGAGGTCGCCCGAGCCGACGTAGATGGCGATGTCCTTGGGGCGCAGGAAGAGACTCGACGGAGTTGGTGGGGTCGAGGACGGTGAGGTCCCGCGAATCGGTGCGGCGGCGATATCCGGCCTCGGCGAGAATCTGGCTGGCCGATTCCGAGAGCGATCCCTTGTTGGGTACTGCGACGCGCAGCATGTGGGGTGGTCCTTCCGAAGGCGATGTGGCTGAGGTTGGTCGACTGGAACTTTCCGATCACCGGCAGCCGTCAGTGGTGACGACGGATGCCGTCACAGATGTCGGTAGACGTCCTCGAAGCTTCAGCCCCTTGCCCACCATCAGGACCTGGACCCAGTAGAGCAGCTGAGAGATTTCCTCGGCGAGAGCCTCGTCGCTCTCGTGTTCGGCGGCGATCCAGACCTCGCCGGCCTCCTCGAGCACCTTCTTGCCCTGCGCATGGACACCTGCGTCCAGCGCGGCAACGGTGCCGGATCCCTCGGGCGGGAGGCGGCGCGCTCGGTCAGCTCGGCGAACAGGGATTCGAAGGTCTTCACGGGTATCGATTGTCTCACGAGACACATGACGGCCCGCACTCAGTACTCCAGGACCCGCCGACTCTCGAACCGCCTGGTCTCGCCGGTGACCGGATCGTCGAACTCGAGGCTGCGGGCGAGCAGTCGCAGCGGGTCGGTGAAGTCGTCCGGATCGCGGCGCCGGAACTGCGGGTAGAAATTGTCGCCGACGATCGGTGCGCCGAGGGAATTCAGGTGCAGCCGCAGCTGATGCGTACGGCCGGTCCGCGGGCGCAGCCGGTAGCGGGCGAGGTCGCCGCGGCGCTCGACCATCTCGATCAACGTCTCCGAATCCGGTTCTCCCGCTTCCTCGTACGCGGTCAGCTCCCCGTGCACCTTGCGGATCCGGCTGCGCACCGTGATGGGGAACTCGACACCGTCGCGGTACGGCGCGATCGCCTCGTAAACCTTGTGCACCCTCTGCCGCTCGAACATCTCCTGGTAGGGGCGTCGCAACGTGGGATCGGCCGTGCACAGCAGCACCCCGGCGGTCATCCGGTCCAGCCGGTGCACCGGCACCAGATCCGGCAGATCGAGCTCGCGGCGCAGTCGCACCACGACGGTCTCGCGGATGTGCGCCCCGCGCGGAATGGTCGACAGGAAGTGCGGCTTGTCGACGACGACGAGGCCGCCGGCCTGGTGCAGGACGTCGACGGCGAAGGGCACCGGCACCTCCGGCGCCGGCTCCCGGTAGAAGTACACGAAACGGGTCGGCTGGTAGCGGGTGTCGCGGTCGACGACCCGGCCGTGCTCGTCGACCACTTCGCGGGCGGCGATCCGGCCCGCCCAGTCCTCGTCCGGGGTGGTGCGTCGAGAGGTACTCGACGATCGTGGGAACCGTGACGTCGGACGGCATGCGGAGGCGGTCCGGGCCGAGTCCGTCCCGCACAGGCAGCGGCGCGCGCGCCATCGTCAGCGCTCCCGCAGCATCACGCGTCGGGGACGCACGTCTCGCAGACGAGCGTCAGCTCGCGCCCGTTGACGTCCGGATGGTTGCGGTACCGCGACGTGGGCGCCTGACACAGCGTGCACCTGCCCAGCGTCACCGCCTTGTCGGTGAAGTCGAGGTTCATGCGCTTGTCGAACACGTACAGCGATCCGTCCCACAGGCCCTCGTCTCCGAAAGCCTCTCCGTAGCGGACGATTCCACCGTCGAGCTGGTACACCTCTTCGAATCCGCGGTTGCGCATGAGCGCCGACAGCACCTCGCACCGGACCCCGCCGGTGCAGTACGTGACGACGGGCTTGTCCTTGAGATGGTCGTAGCGTCCGCTGTCGAGTTCGGAGACGAAGTCGCGCGTGGTCGCGACGTCGGGCACCACAGCGTTCCGGAAGCGCCCGATCTCGGCCTCGAACTTGTTACGCCCGTCGAAGAACGCAACGTCGTCGCCGCGCTGCGCCATCAGCTCGTGGAGTTCGTTCGGCGACAGGTGAACTCCACCGCCGACGACGCCGTCGGCGTCGACCTTCAGCTCGTCCGGGGCGCCGAACGTGACGATCTCCGGACGCACCTTCACCGACAGGCGCGGGAAGTCGTCACCGGCGCCGTCGGACCACTTGATGTCGGCGTCCTTGAATGGCGCATACGACCGGGTGCCGCGCACGTAACGCTTGACGTCGGCGATGTCGCCGCCGACGGTCGCGTTGATCCCGGTGCTCGGAGATCAGGATCCGGCCCGTGAGGTTGTTCGACGCGGCCAGCGTCTGCTGCCACAGCCGGATCGCCTCGGGGTCGGCGAGTGGCGTGAACCGGTAGAAGAGAACGATCTTCGGCGTCGCCATCGTCAGGCCACCTCCTGCCGATGCAGCGCGATCAGATCGGATTCGGTCAGACCCTTCGAGCGTCGTGCGGAACACCCGCTTGGACGAGGCCGGCACATCGGTGATCGACGGATCACCAGCACGGTGCAGCCCGCGGCATCGGCCGCGGCCGCACCGGTCGGCGAATCCTCCACTGCGAGACAGTCCACGGGGTCGACCCCGAGCAACTGCGCGGCCCGCAGGTACGGCGCCGGGTCGGGCTTGCCGGCCGGCACCTCGTCACCGCACACCGAGTGGTCGAAGCGCTCGCGCCCGAGCGTGTCGAGCGCGAACTCGCACAACTCACGGTCGGTGTTGGTCACGAGTGCCGAGCCGAGTCCCGCCGACCGCACCGTGCGCAGCGCCTGCCGTGCTCCCGGACGCCACGGCAGTCCGGCCGCGAACAGCTCCCCCATCCGGATGTACAGCCAGTTCTTCGCGTCGGCCAACGCGTCCGGATGCGGATCCAGGTCGAGCGCCGCGAACACCGTCGTGAGCGCGTTGTAGCTGGACGCACCGATCGTCGCCTGCCGGGTCTCCTCCGACATCGGACCGCCGAGATGCAGCGACAACTCCCGGACGCCGATGTCCCACAGGTTCTCGGACTTCGAGGAGCGCGCCATCCATGTCCCACAGGACCGCGCGGAGGGTGCCCGCCGATGCGGTCCCAGTTCGATCAAACATTGAAGTACTTGGCCTCCGGGTGATGCAGCACGAACGCGTCGGTGGACTGCTCGGGGTGCAGCTGAACCTCCTCGGACAGCTCGACGCCGATCCGCTCGGGCTCGAGCAGCGCGACGAGCTTGCGCCGATCCTCGAGGTCTGGGGCAGGCGCCGTAACCGAACGAGTAACGCGCGCCACGGTATTCGAGCTTGAAGAAGTCCTCGACGTTCTTCGGATCCTCGTCGGACACGTGGTGGCCGTCCGGCATGACGAGTTCCTCGCGGACCCGCTGGCGCCAGTACTCGGCGAGCGCCTCGGTGAGCTGGACGCCGATGCCGTGGACCTCGAGGTAGTCCGCGGTACGCGTTCGCGGCGAACAGTTCGTTCGCGAAGTCCGCGATCGGCTGACCCATCGTCACCAGGTTCATCGGCAGGACGTCGACCTGCCCGGACTTACGCGCGTCCTCCCGCGAGCGCACGAAGTCGGCGATGCACAGGAAGCGGTCGCGCTGCTGGCGCGGGAACGTGAACCGGAAGCGTTCGGCGCATCCGGATCCGGCTCGGTGAGGACGATGACGTCGTCGCCCTCGGACACGGCCGGGAAGTACCCGTACACCACGGCGGCGTGGTGGAGCACACCCTCGGCGCTGAGCCGGTCCAGCCAGTACCGCAGCCGCGGCCGGCCCTCGGTCTCGACCAGTTCCTCGTACGTCGGACCGTCGCCGGCACGCTGGCCGCGCAGACCCCACTGGCCGAGGAAGAGGGCGCGCTCGTCGAGCAGCCCCGAGTACTCGGCCAGCGCGATGCCCTTGACGATCCGGGTGCCCCAGAACGGCGGATTCGGCACATCGATGTCGATGGCGACGTCGGATCGCTCCGGCACCTCGACGGGGGCCGCCTCTGCCTTGCGCTTCTCCGCGATCCGCTTCGAACGCTCGTGCCGCGCCTTGCGTTCGGCTGCCTTCTCCGCGGCCGCCAACGCCTCCGGGCTGTCCGGTGCCGGACCCTCGCCGCGCTTGACGGCCATGATCGTGTCCATCAGGTTCAGGCCTTCGAATGCGTCACGCGCATACGACACTTCACCCTGGTAGACCTCGGACAGGTCGTTCTCGACGTACGAGCGGGTGAGCGCGGCACCGCCGAGGAGGACGGGGAACTGCTCGGCCACACCCTTGGCGTTGAGTTCCTTCAGGTTCTCCTTCATCACGACCGTCGACTTCACGAGCAGACCCGACATGCCGATGACGTCGGCCTTCTTGTCGAGCGCGACGTCGAGGATGGTCGCGATCGGCTGCTTGATGCCGATGTTGACGACCTCGTACCCGTTGTTGGACAGGATGATGTCGACCAGGTTCTTGCCGATGTCGTGGACGTCGCCCTTGACTGTCGCGAGCACGATCCGGCCCTTGCCCTCGTCGCCGGTCGATTCCATGTGCGGTTCGAGGTGCGCGACGGCAGCCTTCATGACCTCCGCCGACTGCAGCACGAACGGAAGCTGCATCTGGCCGGAGCCGACAGCTCGCCGACGGTCTTCATGCCCGACAGCAGCGTGTCGTTGATGATCTCGAGCGGCGGACGCTCGAGCATCGCGGCGTCCAGGTCGACCTCGAGTCCGTTCCGCTCGCCGTCGACAATGCGTCGTGCGAGACGCTCGAACAGCGGCAGCGCCGCGAGTTCCTCGGCCCGTGATTCACGTGCCGACGCCGCGGAGACGCCCTCGAAGAGCTCCATCAGCTTCTGCAGCGGGTCGTAGCCCTCACGACGGCGGTCGTAGACCAGGTCGAGCGCCGTCTCGCGCTGCTCGTCCGGGATCCGCGCCATCGGCAGGATCTTCGAGGCGTGCACGATCGCGGTGTCGAGGCCGGCTGCGGTGCACTCGTGCAGGAACACCGAGTTCAGCACCTGGCGGGCCGCCGGGTTGAGGCCGAACGAGATGTTCGAGATGCCGAGCGTGAAGTGGACGTCCGGGTAGCGCCGCTTGATCTCGCGGATCGCGTCGATCGTCTCGATACCGTCGCGCCGCACCTCCTCCTGACCCGTCGAGATCGGGAAGGTGAGCGCGTCGATGATGATGTCGGACTGCGACAGTCCCCACGTGGTGGTGATGTCCTGGATGAGGCGCTCGGCGATCCGCACCTTGTGCTGGCGGTGCGGGCCTGGCCCTCCTCGTCGATGGTCAGCGCGACCACGGCGGCACCGTGCTCCTTGACCAGCTTCATGATCCGCTGGTAGCGGGACGTCGGGCCGTCACCGTCCTCGTAGTTCACCGAGTTGACGGCGCAGCGGCCGCCCAGGTGCTCGAGACCCGCCCGCAACACGTCCGGCTCGGTGGAGTCGAGCATGATCGGCAGCGTCGACGCCGTCGCGAACCGGCTCGCGAGCGCGGCCATGTCGGCGGCGCCGTCGCGACCGACGTAGTCGACGTTGAGGTCGAGCATGTGCGCGCCGTCGCGAGTCTGATCCTTCGCGATGTCGATGCACTTCTGGCAGTCCTCGGCGATCATCGCTTCGCGGAACGCCTTGGAGCCGTTGGAGTTCGTGCGTTCGCCGATCATCAGGATGCTGGCGTCCTGATCGAAAGGCACTGCCTGGTACAGCGACGAGGTGCCGTCCTCCGGCTGCGGGTTGCGCTTCGCCTGCTCCACCTTGCGCACGGCCTCGGCGACCTGACGGATGTGCTCGGCGTCGTGCCGCAGCAGCCTCCGACGAGTGACAGACCGAACTCGCTCACGAAGCCCGACAGCGCGACGGCGAGTTCCTCTGCCGTGAGCGGGTATTCGGCGCCGTTCGGACCGAGCTGCGGCAGGCCGGCGTTCGGCATCACCGACACCGGCAGCGTCGAGTGCCGCGACAGGTGCCGCAGATGCTCGCTCATCTCGTCGGGGCCGGTGGCGCAGTCGAGGCCGATCATGTCGATGCCGAGCGGCTCGAGCGCCGTGAGCGCCGCACCGATCTCACTGCCGAGGAGCATGGTGCCCGTGGTCTCGACCGTGACGTGGGTGATGATCGGCAGCCGTCGGCCGAGCTTCTCCATCGCGTTCTGGCTGCCGATGATCGCCGCCTTGACCTGGAGCAGGTCCTGGCAGGTCTCGACGAGGATCGCGTCCGCGCCGCCCTCGATCATGCCGAGTGCGGACTCGGTGTAGGCGTCCCGGAGCACGGAGAACGGCGCGTGGCCGAGCGTGGGCAGCTCGGTGCCCGGACCCATCGAGCCGAGGACGAAGCGGGGAATGCCGTCTCGGCCCGGCCCCATCTCGTCGGCGACCTCGCGTGCGAGGCGGGTGCCGCGCTCGGACAGATCCCGGATGCGGTGGGCGATGTCGTAGTCGGCGAGGTTCGGCAGGTTGCAGCCGAACGTGTTGGTTTCGACCGCGTCGGCGCCGGCTTCGAAGTACGCGCGGTGGATGTCGCGAAGCACGTCGGGGCGCGTCTCGTTCAGAATCTCATTGCAGCCCTCGAGTCCGAGGAAATCGTCGAGAGTCAGATCCGCGGCCTGCAGCATCGTGCCCATGGCGCCGTCACCGATCACAACGCGCTGTTTCAGCGCATCGAGCAGGGCAGAGTGGAATGGTGCAGACATGCCGTCCAGAGTAGTGGGCGGTCCGACGGCGCCTGGTCGTAGGCTGGGTACGTGAGTTCCCCGAGTTCCCCGACGCCACTGCATCGGCCGATACCGATGTGGCAGTGCCGACTCTGCGCGACCCCGTCCTGATCGCATCCTTCGAAGGTTGGAACGACGCGGGCGACGCCGCGAGCGGCGCTGTCGAGCACCTCGAGCTTACGTGGGACGCCGAGCCGCTCGCCGAACTCGACTCCGAGGACTACTACGACTACCAGGTCAATCGGCCGATGATCCGCCAGGTCGACGGTGTCACCCGCGAGATCGTGTGGCCCACCACGCAGTTGTCGGTGTGCTCCCCTCCAGGCAGCGAACGCGACGTGCTGCTGCTGCGCGGTATCGAGCCGAACATGAGGTGGCGCAGCTACTGCAAGGAACTTCTCGAGTTCATCGACGAGCTCGGCGTCCACACGGTCGTGATCCTCGGCGCCCTGCTGGCCGACACCCCGCACAGCCGCCCGGTCCCCGTGACCGGCACCGCGTACAGCGCCGAGGCCGCCGAACGCTTCAATCTCGAGCACTCCCGCTACGAGGGGCCGACGGGCATCGCCGGCGTCCTGCAGGATGCGTGCGTCAAGGCCGGGGTGCCCGCGATCTCCTTCTGGGCCGCGGTTCCCCACTACGTCTCGCAGCCGCCCAACCCCAAGGCCACGGTGGCGCTGCTGCAGCGGGTCGAGGACGTCCTCGACGTCGAGGTGCCGCTCGGCGATCTGCCCAGCCAGGCGGAGGACTGGGAGGAGTCGGTGTCGGAGATGACCCGCGACGACGAGGAGATCGCGGAGCACGTCCGCACCCTCGAGGAGCGCGGCGACGCCGAGGCCGACATCTCGGACGCCATCTCCAAGATCGACGGCGATGCACTCGCCGCCGAGTTCGAGCGGTACCTGCGCCGCCGCGGACCCGGACGATTCGGAGCGTGAGCGGCGCAGACTCGCCGCGCCTTCGCACCGTGTCCAGCTCGCCGCGCTGTACGCCGGCGGATTCCTGGGCCCGTTCGGCGGCGGTGTCGTCACGTCGATGCTGCCCGAGATCGGCGACGGGCTCGGCGTCGACGCAGCCGCTGCGGCGACGTCACTGACGGCCTACCTGCTGCCGTTCGCGCTGGTCATGCTCGTGTCCGGGACCCTGGGCGCGCGCTGGGGCGGATGCGGACCGTGCGCACCGCCTACGGGGTGTACCTCGCCACGTCCGTTGCTTGTTTCGCGGCGCCCACGCTGGAACTGTTCCTCGGCGCGCGGGTGCTGCAGGGATGCTCGAACGCCTTCACCACTCCCCTGCTGTCGGCGACCCTCGCCGCCATGACGCCGCCGCAGAAACTCGGCCGCGCGCTGGGCGCCTTCGGGGCGCTGCAGGCGGCCGGTCAGACGAGCGCCCCGCTCATCGGCGGGCTCGCGGCCGAGGTGAACTGGCGCCTGGCGTTCCTCGCGATCGCGCTCGTCGCCGGCGTGCTCGGCGCGATCGGGCTGCCCGACGCCGCACGCGACATCCCGGCCGATACCGGAGCGCGCCTGCGCGACGCGCTGCGTCCGGAGGTGCTCCGCGTCGGCGCGGTCGCCCTGCTCGGCTGGGGCGCGCTCGGCGGCCTCGGGTTCCTTCTGGCCTTCCGGGCCGAGGACGTCTTCGGGATGGATCCCGCCGCCCGCGGCCTGCTCCTGACCGGGTTCGGCGTCGCCGGCATTCTCACCGCCCGCACCGTTGGCAGACTGATCGACCGGATCGGGGCTCGGCGCACGGTGATGATCGGCGCGCTCGCCGGTGCGGCCCTGGTGGCGATCGTCGGCACGGTCGGCAGCGCCGCCGTCGCCGCACTCGCCTGGTTCGTCGCGGGTGTGGCCTCGCAGTTCGTGCTCGTCGGCGTCAACGCCGCGGTCCTCGGCGCCGAGGGCGGCAACCGCGGCGGAGCAGTGTCGGTGGTGCAGTCGCTCCGGTTCTCCGGCGCCGCCCTCGCGCCGCTCGCACTGACCCCGCTGTACGCCGTCCACCCGAACCTGAGCTTCCTGCTGCCCGCCCTGCTGCTGGCGGTACTGCCCCCGCTTCTCACGCCCCGCCCCGGTCGCGCGCCAACCCCCGAGGTTGCCTGACCCGGTCAGGGAGTGAGGACGAACATGCCCGTGCGCGGCGCCGCTCGATCTGCTCGTGGGCGCGGGCCGCGTCGTCGAATCCGATCACCGTGTCGATGATCGGGCGATACCACCCTCGGCGGCGAGGTCCAGGACCGCCGACTGGACGGAGGCGACGCGCGCATGCCAGGCCGGGCCACTGCACCCGGTGAGCGAGACCCCGCGCACGAGCAGGTCTGCGGCGGTGACGGCGGCGGGTGTGCCGCTGAGCATTCCGTAGTAGAGCATTCGGCCGCGGAGCGGCGCGAGTAGATCGAGGACATCGAGCGCAGTGGCGCCACCGATCGACTCGAACGCGACATCCACCGTGCCACCCTGCAGCAGGGCTCCCACCTGCGCGGGCCAGTTCGAGTCCGTGTGGTCGACGACGATGCGTGCCCGAAGGATCGGCGCGTTCCCGGCTCGCGGGGTTGCCGGCGGTCGCGACGATCGTGCCAACGCCGCGCGTGTGCGCGAGTTGGGTCAGGTAGCCGCCGATGCCGGTGCCGGCCGCTTCGATCAAGACCGTGCTGTCGCCGGCCACTCCAGCGGTCTCGAGCAGCGCCATCGCCACCGATCCGCCCGTCACGACTGCCGCCGCGTCCACGGAGGACAGCCCGTCGGGGATCGGGACGGCGGACGACGCGGGCGCGCACACGAATTCGGCGTGACCACCGATCCCCATGCCGGCGACCACGACTCTGGTGCCGACCAGTGCCGTGTCGACGCCCGCCGCCACGTCGACGACGCTGCCCACGGCCTGGGTGCCGAACACCGCCGGCAGCCCGGCCGCTGCGGGGAACACGCCGGATCTGATCTGCGTCTCGGCGAACAGGATCGGCGCCGCCTCGGTGCGGATCAGGACCTCCCCCTCGCGCGGCGAGGGCTCGGGAACCTCCCGAGTCACGAGCACATCGGGGCCACCGGTGGCCGTCATCACGACTGCCTTCATATGATCACCATCCACTCCTAGTTTGACCGTCGGTCCAGTTCCGAAAATATGGACCGGCGGTCCAGTTGTCAATGGAATCACCGGAGGTGCCGTGTCGCCCGAAGACCAGAAACCAGAGCGCGCCGACGCCGCCCGGAACCGGCGCGCAATCCTCGACGCCGCGGCCGGCCTGCTGGACGAGCACGATCCCAAAGACGTGTCGATGGAGCAGATCGCCGCGGCGGCGGGCGTCGGGAAAGGAACCATCTTCCACCGGTTCGGCAGCCGCGCCGGCCTGATGCGCGCGCTGGTCCTCGAACGGGTCGACGCACTGCAGCGAGCCATCCACGACGGCGAACCCCCTCTCGGACCGGGCGCACCGGCCGACGAACGGCTTCTGGCCTACTTCGACGCCATGACCGACCTCGTCGCCTCCAACATCGGACTGATGGTCGCCTACGACGCCACCGACGATCCTCACGCCGACGAAATCCACACCTTCTGGTACCGACACATCGCCGAGCTGCTGTCCGAGGTCCGACCGGATGTCGACGCCGACCTGCTCGCCCGCCTCCTGCTCGGAGCACTCGGCGGCGACCCCGCGCTGCACCTCGTCCGATCGGGGAAACCGACCGACTGAAGGCTGGCATTCGACAACTCGTCGTGTCCGTCCTGCACAGATGAGATCGGAATCGATCGACCAGGACGGACCGGCCTGACACCGCCAATCCGATTGCGACAGACCCCGTCTCGTAGAGGCGTACGACCCGGCGGCACTCGCGACGGGACACACCACGCGGACCGACACCACCCCCGGCGCCGGTGCGCCGCGCCTCCAATTCGGGTATTCCACTGGTTCCGTCCCGCACGGATTTCCACCAACACGCCCGGATGCCGATTCCGGTTATCTTCTGTTTCCGTTGCGCACAGAGCGACTACTGTTGCCGATGTGACCACACCCGACGTTGCGCCGAATCCGCGGCCCGAACGCAGCATCGACATCTACCGGCGGTCGGTGTCGTGGCTCGAGACCGACCTCCCCCACGGCTGGACGGTGTCGGCGGATCGACCCCGCTCCCCGCGGCGCCCACCCGCCTGCTGATCACAGCCCCCGACGGCGACACAGTCTCCTACTCGATCGTCACGTCCAAGGGGGTGCTCAGCGGCGACGTCGCGCGCATCGCCGCCGAGTTGTCCGACAGCGATCGGGCATTCGTGTGTGCGCACTACCTGTCCGACCCGGTACGCCGACAGCTGGACGGGCACGGGATCTCGTACGCCGACGCCACCGGGAACGTGAATCTGGTCGCCGCCCGGCCCGCGATCTGGGTGCGCAACCGCGGCGCCGACGCCGACCCTTGGCGGGGGCCCGGCCGTCCGTCCGGCGTGCTCACCGGTGAACCGTCCGAACGCGTGGTCCGCGCGCTCGCCGACCACACCGGCGAGATGTCGGTCCCGGAACTCATCAAGGTCTCCGGCGCATCCACGGGTGCCGCGTACCGGGTGGTCGAGGTGCTCTTCGAGCGTGAACTGCTCACCCGACTGCCGCGCGGCCCGATCACCGACGTCCGGTGGCCGCACATGCTGCGGGCATGGGCTGCCGATCGCAAACCCTGTGCCACACGCAGTTTCGCTGCGCCCGGCGGTCTCGACGACCTGCGGTCCCGGCTGGCGGCGACGAACGGCGATCTGGGCTACGCCGTCACGGGAATCGGCGCCACCGACTACGCCACCGCCTCCGTGCTCGAGGTGTACGCCGACGACGTCGACGCGTTCGCGGCGGCGCTGGAGCTGCGGCCCGTCGACGGCGGGGCCGATGTCGTGGTCGCGACGCCGTGGTCCGCGGTGGTGTTCGAGCGCATGCAGTACCGCGACGGCCTGCGCTGCGTCTCCCCCGCGCATGTGTACGCGGACCTGGTCGCCGGCCCGTTCCGCCACCCCGATGCCGCCGAATACCTGCTGACGACACTCACCGCGGACGAATCGTCGTGGCGGCGTGCCACACGGCGCAGCCGATGACCGACCGGCGTGTTCGCTCACGGACCGGCCGACGCCCTAGGCTGTGACGGTGAGCGATTCAGGTGACACGAGGACGGCCGGGTCCACGACGGAAGTCGAATTCGCCGCGCGTGAGGACCGGCTGCGACTGTTCTCCTTCACCACGGCGGAAAAGCGTGCCGAGTACCTGTGGGTGTTGCGCGCGTTCGACAACGCCCGCGCGAACTACGTGGTCCTGTTGCACGCCGGGGAGGTCGCGGACATCCTCACGCGCATCGCCGGCGACGACCCGCACGGCACGCTCACCGCGGCCGAGATCACCCCGCTCCTGGAGCAGCTGCACACGTGGGGCGTGCTGGAACGCAGCTACGACGGCAGCCGCGCGGCCACTCTCGCCGAGTACCGCAACCGGCACTTCGTCTATCAGTTCAGTCAGGCGGGCTACCTGGCGTTCCGCGCCGTCGAGGACCTGCTCGGTGCCCGGCTCGAAGGACGCGACCCTGTCCCGGCTCGCCCTGCCGGATCTGCTCGCCGACCTCGAGGAACTCGCCGAGGCCAACCGGCGCGGTGACGCGGACCTGATCTACCGCAAGCTCTCCGCCTGGATTCGACGCTGACCGAGATGGCCGCCCGGGCCGCGCAGTTCTACCTGATGCTCGGGGACCTGGTGCGCACCACGGAGATCACGCCCGAGGCGTTCCTCGCGCACAAGGACGCGCTGCTCAGTCACATGCGGGAGTTCAGCTCGGACCTCGCCCGCTACGCACCCAAGCTTGCGGCCGCGATCGAACTCGTCGAGGCCACCGGGATCGACGGGCTCATCGCCCGCGCGGCGGCGAGCGACGAGCGCCTGTTCATGTCCCGCGAGGAACGCGAATCCGATTGGCGGGCACGCTGGTCGGGTCTGGCCCAGTGGTTCGTCGCGGCCGCCGGGCCGAGCGAATCCGATCGGCTGCGAGAGGGCACGATGAGCGCGATCGCGGCGGTGCTGTCGCTGCTGCGCCGCGTCACCGAGACCCGCCGCGGCGGTGTGAGCCGGGAGAGCCAGCTGCGGCACCTCGCCGGCTGGTTCGCCGCGACGCCCACGGAGGAATCAGCTCACGCGCTGTTCCAGTTGGTGTTCGACCTCGGTCGCCCGCGGCACCTGTCCATGGTCCATCCGGACGCCGACATCATCCCCGACTCGCGGTCCTGGTGGGACGCGACGCCGGTCGAGATCTCCCGCACGCTCGCCGAGACCGGGCGCGCCGCATCGCCGGGCATGCCGTCGCGCGTGCAGCGCAACGAGGGCAGCATCCGCCGGCTGCGGGAGGAGCAGTTGGCGGCGCAGCGCGCTCGCGCGGTCGCGGCGTCGTCGCTCGCGTCGAACGGCGCCTACGATCGCGTGCTCGACGCCGAGGAGACCGACGTCCTGCTGAGCCTGCTCAACGCCGCGCTCACCGCGCGGGTGCCGGTCAGCGGCACGATTCCCAGTTCGACCGGGTCGGAGAACGGTGTGCGGTTGACGCTGAGCCCGCACGCGGAGTCCACGGTGGTGCAGACCGCCCGCGGTCGGCTCCACCTCGACGGTCTGCAGGTGAGCGTGAAGTGAGAACCCGCACCGTCTCCCCGCTGGACCTCGACTCGTACCAGAGGGCCGCCCGCGTCATCCTGTCGAACCATCTTGTGACGCAGACCTATCCGGACCGTCTCGCGCTGCCGCTGCTGCGGCGGTGGGCCACCGAACTGCGTGACGACCTGCTCGAGCTGTTCGGGTACCGGCTCGAGGTGACCGAGACGACGGCCCGTCTGTTCACGGTGGCCGACCGGCTCACGCCGGGCACTCCCGCCCGGACCGCCAACGACCGCACCTTCGACCGGCACCGCTACGCGTACCTCGCGCTCGCGCTCGCCGCCCTGGGCCGGGCGGGCAACCAGATCACGTTGTCGGAGTTGGCCGATCACGTCGCCGCCGAGGCCGCCCAGGTTCCCGGGGTGGCGCTGTCGACGGACCGGGCCGCGGACCGCGACGCGTTCGTCGACGCGGTCGGCTGGCTGGCCGCGCGCGGCGCGATCGTCCTCGCCGACGGCGACGCCGGCGGATGGGCGTCCAATCCCGATGCGGGCGAGGCGCTCTACGACATCGACCGCTCGGTGGTCGTGGCGCTGTTCCGCCCACCGCGAGCCCTGCAGCACCTGACGTCGGTGCGCTCGCTGCTCGCCGGTGAAAAGGAGCCCCTCGACGAGGACGCGATCGGGTACCGCCCCACCGATCCGCGCGAGATCGCACGCCGGATGCGCCGGGCCCTCGTCGAACGTCCCGTCGTCTATGCCGACGAGTTCACCGACGACGAACGACTCCAGCTGGCGCTCCCCGCACGGCGGCCGACGTCGAGGATCTGACGGGGCTGGTGGCCGAGCGGCGGGCCGAGGGCATCGCGATGATCGACCCGTCGGGCCGGATGTCGGACGTCCGCTTCCCCAGCACGGGCACCGTCGCGCAGGTCGCGCTGCTGCTGGCCGGCGAGATGGCCGACCGTGTCCTCGACCTGGATGCGCCCGAACTCCCCACGCGCCCGCTCCCCGCCTCGGACCAGCACGACCTGCTGGCCCACCTGGACGCCGCAATTCCCAGCGCCGGGATCTTCGAGCACCTCGCCGACGACGCCGGAGACGCCCCGCCGATCTCTTCACCCCTGTGGACGACCGTCCCGAACCGGCCCGGTACGCGCTGCTCGACGACGCATGGCTGACTGCGGCCGTCGACGAACTGGTCCGCCAGTTCGGGCGCACCTTCGCTGCGCAGTGGCAGGCCGATCACGCGGGGCTGCAGCGCAGCGCCGTGGCGCTGCTCGACCGACTGGACCTGATCCGGCTCGTCGACGACGGCGTCCTGGTGCTGCCGGCCATCGCCCGATTCCGCGGCGTCGTGGTCAACATCCGCGATCGCACCGCGCAATCCGATCTGTTCCACGAACAGGTCCCCGGCGAACCTTCGAGCACCGACGAACCCACCTCCGTAGAGAAGTAGAGGCACCTTTCGTATGGCACACGCGCGTTTCAAGCCAACCCGCGCCGGGATCGTCAACCTGTGGGACTACCGCGACCAGGAGTTCTCCTTCGCCGACGGGCGCCTGGTGCTGCGCGGGCCCAACGGCTCGGGCAAGACCAAGGCCCTCGAGGTGCTGTTCCCGTTCGTGTTCGACGGCCGCATCGAGCCGCGCCGCCTCAACCCGTTCGCGGGCGAGGAACGGACCATGAAGTCGAATCTCCTCTACCGCGGGCAGGATTCGGCCCACTCGTACGTGTGGATGGAGTTCTGCCGCGGACCGCAGGACGACCGGAGGCCGTCACCGTCGGCATCGGGATGCGCGCGACCCGCCAGAACGACAAGGTCACCCGCTGGTACTTCGTCGCGGAGGGCCGGGTGGGTGTCGACTTCTCACTGCTCGGCAGTGACGACCGGCCGCTCACCAAGAAGCAGCTCGCCGAGCAGCTCGGCAGCGACGCGCTCACCGACCGTCCGGTCGACTACCGCGCCGCCATCGACGCGCGACTGTTCGGCCTCGGCGCCGAACGCTACGACCAGCTGATCAACCTGATCCTGACGCTGCGCCGCCCCCAGCTCGCGAAGAACCTCGACCCGAAGGGCCTCTCGCAGGCCCTCACCGACGGTCTTCGCCCCCTCGACGAGCAGCTCGTGCTCGAGGCAGCCCGCTCGTTCAGCGACATGGAGGAGGTGGGCCGGGCACTCGAGGGTCTCGCGGCGGCCGACCAGGCTGCGCAGAGCTTCGTGACCGTGTACTCGAAGTACCTGGCTCAGCAGGCCCGCACCGACGTCGAACAGGTGGCCCGCCGCCTCGAGTCGGTGGACCGGGCGAAGGAGGTGCTCGACGCGGCACTTGCGCTGCAGACGTCACGGCAGGAAGAGCGCCTGCTCGCGGAGGAGCGGTTCACCGTCGCCGAGCGCGCCCTCGAGCAGGCCCGCGCGGACCTCGACACCCTCCAGCGGTCGGGCGCCTACGAGGGTAAGCAGCAACTCGACGACCTCGCTGCCGCCGTCGAACAGCTCAAGGTGTCGACCGCGCAGCAGGCCGACAAGGCGCGCAAGGCGCAGGCGACGCTCGAGCAGCGCACCGACGAGGCCACGCGGGCGACCGATGCGGTTCGCCGTGCGAGCGCCGCGATGGTGCGCGCCGAGGAGGAACTGGCCGAGGCCGCCGAGCAGGCCGGGATCGCGTGGGCCCCGTTGCCGGAGGGCGCGCGCGCCGACCAGATCACCACCGCCGTCCGGGGGCACGCCGAGGAACGCGACGGCGACGTCCGGGCCGTGCGCGCGGCCCTGGCCACGGTTGAGAAGGCGACCACCGAGCGTGAGCGCGCCGACCGTGCGGCGGACAAGGGCCGCGAGCTCCTGGACGCCGCCCAGGCCGCGGTCGCGGAGGCCGAGGCGTCCGTCGAACTGGCCCGCGCCGACTGCGCGGCCGCGTTGCGCGGATGGTGGGCGGAGCATTCCACCGAGTACGGCTCGATCGGCGTCACCGCCGACCTGTTCGCGGCACTGGACGCCGCGCTGGCGCGGGCCGGCGAGGACGACTCCCCCAGCCTGACCACCGTGCTGCACGAGGAAACCCACTCCGCGCTCGACGACCAGCGGGCGCACCGCCGTGATGCCGCCGCCGAGCAGAAGGCGACCACCGAGCGGATCGCCGCACTGCGCGCCGACCGCAAGCGCGTCGCCGCCGAACACGACGACGCCCCGGCCGGTTTCGCGTTCCGCACCGGTGACCGCACCGAGCTTGCCGGCGCGCCGCTGTGGCGTCTGGTGCGGTTCGCGGACGGCGTCGACCCGGCCGTCGCGGCGGGCGTCGAGTCCGCCCTCGCGGCGGCGAACCTCCTCGACGGCTGGGTGTTCGGCGGCGACGGTCCGCTCCCGGACGCCCCGTCGGAGCAGTTCCTCACCCCGCTGCCCGAGGACCGTCGACCGGACGGTCCGACGCTCGCCGAGGTCCTCGAGGTGGAGCCCGACGCCGGCGTGCCCGAGACGATCGTGCAGGCGATCCTGGAATCCGTGGCGCTCGACCGCACCGGCACGGGTGGTGCCGCGGCCGTGGGAGTCGGGGTGAGCGGCCACTTCTGGCAGGGCGTCCAGCGCGGTCGCCACGTCAAGACCGACGCCGAGTACATCGGCACCACCGCCCGCGAGCGCCGCCGCGCCCAGCGCCTCGAGGAACTCGACGACGAGATCACCGCGGCGGAGGAGGCCCTGGGCGCCGCCCGCGACGCCGAGGCCGAAACGATCGCGGTCCTCGAGCGCCTGGCCGGTGCCGCCAAGGCGCTGCCGCGGACGTCGGGCGTGCTCGCCGCGATCAAGAAGCTGACCGAGTCGGCCGGAGCGCTGCGCACCCGGTCGGAGTCCACCGCGACCGTCGGAGAGGAACTCGACCAGGCGATCGCGGACCACACCGCCAAGGACAAGCAGCTGCGCGCGGTCGCCGTCACGCACCGCACGTCGCATCAGGCCCGGGACGTCGACGCCCTCGCCGCCGCGATCCGGCACTTCGAGAACCAGGGCGAGCAGTTGCTCCGCTGCCGCCGCGACCACGAGAAGGAACTCGAACTCCACCGGGAGGCCGACGACCGCCTCGAGGAGGCGCGCGGGAACGCCGAGGAGTTCGTCGAGGAAGCCGCCGTAGCCGAGGAGAACTACGCGCAGCAGGTCTCCCGCCTGGAAACCCTCCGCGAGGCGCTCGGGGCCAGCGCCGAACAGATCGACGCCGACCTCGAGCAGGCCCGGGCCCGGATCGAGGTGTGCAAGACCGAACAGCGCGCGGCCCGCAAGACGTACGACGCCGCGGTCGAGCAGATCGGTAAGGCCGAGGGCGCGCACGCGGCCGCGATCGAGACCCTGCGCAGCGCACTGACCGAAACCCGTTCGGACGCAGACCGACTCGCGCCGTACGCGCGACGCGACCTGCTCGATCTGCTCGGTGCCCGACCCATCACGTGTGGCCGCAGAGCTCCGCGGCGTGGCTGAGCCCGGACCAGCTGGTGTACCGGATCGCAACCGAGGGCGATCCCGACGCACCGATCCTGCCGCCCGACGTGGAGGCGCTCCACCGGGCGCTCGACGCCGCGACGGCGTCGGTGAAGACCAGCGAGAACGCGAAGAAGTCGACCCGTTCGGCGCTCACGGCCGCACTGCAGGACTTCGATGCCCAGCTCGCCGCGGCCGGCCAGGACTACCGACTGCAGTGGGACGCGCCGGACGGGCTCACCGTCGTCCGGGTGCAGGACGACCAGGGCTACTCGTCGATCGGCGAGTTCGCGACCCGGATCAGTGCGGCGCGCCGCGACCAGGAGGTGCTGCTGACGGATTCGGAGCGGCGCATCCTCGAGGACGCGCTGCTCACCGGACTCGCGCAGCAGATCCACGAGCGGACCGCCGATGCCCGTGACCTCATCGCCCAGATGGGTGCCGAGATGCGCGAGCGGCGGATGTCGTCGGGCAGCACGATCGGCGTCCACTGGATCCTCGCCGACAACCTCGACGACAGCTCACGAGCGGTGTCGAAGCTGCTCGACCGAGCGCCGTCGGCTCTGAGCGCGGACGAATTGGCCACCATCCGAGCGCATTTCGCGGCGCAGGTGCGCATCGCCCGGGCAGCCCACCCCGAGCGGTCCTACCCCGAGATCCTGGCCTCCGCGCTCGACTACCGGCGCTGGCGGGTTTTCTCGTTCACCTTGATCGGCGGCGACGGCAGCGAGGACCGGCTCACCGTGGCCCGGCACAGCGCGCTGTCCGGCGGTGAGCAGTCGGTGTCGCTCCACCTGCCGCTGTTCGCCGCGGCGCACGTCATGTTGTCGTCGGCGGATCCGCACTCCCCGCGCCTGCTCGGCCTCGACGAGGCGTTCGCCGGCGTCGACGACAACGGCCGCAGCGAACTCCTCGGTCTGAGCGTCCAGTTCGATCTCGATCTGTTCATGACCGGATACGACCTGTGGATCACGTACGCGGGTGTGCCGGGATGTGCACACTACGACCTCGCGCACTCGACGGCGGAGCAGAGCGTGAGCGCGGCGCTGCTCGTCTGGTCCGGCGGCGAACTGCTCGCGGAGCACGACGGCAGCAACCTGGCCCGCGCTCTCGGCTCGCCGATGCGCCGTCGGGTGCCCGCGACCGCCGAGGGCGGACTCGAGTTCGCCGAGGTCTAGCCCGGGTCCCGCCGACGAAGATCCGCCCCGAGAACCGACCTGTCCGAACCGGCGCGCTGCACACACCGACCACGTGTGTGCAGCGCGCCGGCTTCTGTGTGAACGGTCACTCGGCGCGAACGGACGTCTCACACATTCCGCACATCGTGTGATCCGGATCACAATGTAACTCAATTGTGATCCGGGTCGCCGCAGCTTGCGATCTTCAGGACTCCGCCTGTTATCTGGTTGTGACCTTGTCGTGACCACCGGGTGATGCAGCGGTCAGAACAACTTACTCGACCCTACCGGTGCTCACGTTCGGCGGCTGCCCCGTCTGCAGCCCAAAAGCTGGAGCACGAACCTTGAACGATTCGCGTAAGAGCAAGTTCGACCAGACGTCGACCACTACCCGATGCGGGTTCATTTCACGAACCCGCATCGCCGGCGTAGCCACCCTGGCCGCCGCCGGCTTGATCGGAAACGCGGTTTTCGGACCACTCGCGTCCGGTAACGCCGAGCCGCTGCCGGCCGCCCCGGCAGCCCTGACAGCACCCGCCCCGGCCGCCCCCGCCCAGTTCCTGGCGTCCGCTGGCCTGCAGAAGGCTCTCAACCTTCCCGCGTCGACCCCCGTGCCCGCCGCGGCCCCGAACCCGCAGGCAAGCGTCATCCCGGCCATCGCACCCCGCCGCCGCCCCCGCCGCCGGCACCCGCACCGGGGTCCGTCACGCTCGACGAGCTGGTCCGCATCGTGCCGCAGGTGCCGCCCGCGCAGCTCGCCGGGTACATCGCACCGCTGAACGATGCACTGGCGAAGGCGACAGATCGACGCCCCGGTGCGCCAGGCCGCGTTCATCTCGCAGCTCGTCGTCGAGTCGGACTCCTTCCGCACGTTCGAGGAGTACGCGTCCGGCAGCGCCTACGAGGGACGCTCGGACCTCGGCAACGTCGCACCCGGCGACGGCGAGCGCTACAAGGGCCGCGGAGCCATCCAGGTCACCGGCCGCCACAACTACCAGAGCGTCAGCGACTACCTCGGCGTCGACTTCATCGCCCACCCCGAGCTCATGTCGACGCCGGAGAACGCCTTCGATACCGCCGCCTGGTACTGGCAGTCCGCAACCTCAACGCCGTGTCCGACACCGGCAGCATCGAGAGCGTCTCGCGCATCGTCAACGGAGGCACGAACGGCCTGCCGCAGCGCATCGACAGCTTCCAGCGCGCACTCGGGATCCTCCACTAGAGAAAGACCGCCGAGAGTTTCCAGGTTGAGTTTTCGGCGACCCGAACTCTATAGTGCGAACTAACGAATAACCGACGGTCGGCTGTTCGAGAAGCGCCCGTGGAGTTCAGTGAGCACCGATATCGACGCACCCGCCCCGCACCGTCCGCGGGGCGGTTTGCGTTCCGTAGCCCTGCTGGGCCCGGCGTTCGTCGCCGCGATCGCATACGTCGACCCCGGTAACGTCGCCGCGAACCTCACCGCCGGCGCGAAGTACGGCTACCTGCTGATCTGGGTACTGGTCCTCGCCAACGCGATGGCCGTGCTGATTCAGTACCTGTCCGCCAAGCTCGGCCTCGTCACCGGGCGCTCGCTGCCCGAGATGCTCGGCATGCGGCTCCGCACCCGCAACCGGCGGGCATTCTGGGTGCAGGCCGAGGTGATGGCGGCAGCGACCGACCTGGCCGAGGTGATCGGCGGCGCGATCGCACTCCACCTGCTGTTCGGGCTGCCGCTGTTCGTCGGCGGTCTGATCACCGGTGTCGTGTCGATGGTGATCCTGTCGATCCAGTCCCGTCGCGGACAGCGGACCTTCGAGTTCGTGGTGATGGGTCTGCTCGCGATCATCACGATCGGGTTCCTCGCCGGACTCGCGTTCACCGACGTCTCGGGCCGCGACGCCGTCGAGGGTCTCGTCCCCGCTTCGACGGCGCCGAGACCGTCCTCCTGGCCGCCAGCATGCTCGGCGCCACGGTGATGCCCCACGCGATCTACCTGCACTCCGCCCTCGCCCGCGACCGGCACGGCGCCGCGGGGCACGGCCCCCGCCTGCACCGACTGCTCCGCGTCACCCGATGGGACGTCGCGAGCGCGCTGGTCGTCGCCGGCGGCGTGAACATCGGCATGCTGCTGCTGGCCGCCTCCGCGCTCCGCGGTGTCCCCGACACCGACAGCATCGAGGGCGCACACGCCGCGATCCAGGACGCACTCGGCCCCGGCGTCGCGATCGTCTTCGGAGTCGGGCTGCTCGCCTCGGGGCTGGCGTCCACGTCGGTCGGCTGCGCCGCCGGGTCCGAGATCATGCGCGGACTGCTGAACATGCGGATCCCGTTGCTGACGCGTCGGATCGTCACACTGATCCCGGCGCTGATCGTGCTCGCGATCGGGGTGGACCCCACCTACGCACTGGTCATCAGCCAGGTCGTACTGAGCCTGTGCATCCCGTTCGCCCTGATCCCTCTGGTGCGCATGACGTCCGACCGGGAACTCATGGGCCCCGAACGCAACGCCCCCGCCACGACGGTCCTCGCGTGGTTCTGCGCTGCGCTGATCATCGCGCTCAATATGGCGCTCCTGTGGCTGACGGTGACCGGGTCGAACTGAACCACCGAACGTCACAGGCCGAGAACGGCTTTGGCGATGAGGAAATCCAGGATAAGTCCGGTGGCGTCGACGAACGTCGTGATGAACGGATTCGAGAACACCGCCGGATCGGCACGGACGGCGCGGGCGACCAGCGGCATCATGCCGCCGACGGTCGCCGCCATGGTGCACACGGCGAGCAGCGTCAGCCCGATGACGAGGCCGATGTCGTAGCCGTAGATCGCGCCGGCCACGACGTACGCGATCGCGCCGAGGAGAGCCCCGAGGAACATCCCCACCCGCAGCTCCCTGAGCATGACCCGCACGACGTCACGAGAACCGATCTCGCCCAGCGCAAGTGCGCGGGTCACGGTCGTGGCTGCCTGATTGCCCGTGTTGCCGCCGGTGCCGACCAGGAGCGGCACGAACAGCGCGAGCGTGACGACCCCGTCGAGCGTGGATTCGAATATCTCGAGGACCTGCACCGTCAACGTGGCACCGAGAGCGAGCACCAGCAGCCACACCACCCGGGAGCGGACGATGCGGCGCACCGGCGTGGTCAGATACGGCTGCCGGAGCGGTTCGGTGCCACTGATCCGGGCCTGGTCCTCGGTGTCGGCCTCCTCGAGAACGCGCAGCGCATCGTCCACGGTGACGATGCCGACGAGCCGGGTCTCCGCGTCGACAACCGGCACCGCCAGGTGCTTCACCTGCGCGCAGTAGCGGGCAGCTTCCTCGGCGGCCTCGGTGGCGAGGACCCACTCCGCCGGCTGCACGATCTCGGCGATCGTCGACTCCGGTGACGCGCGCAGCAAGTCCCGGAGGCTGACGACCCCCACCAGGACGCGGTGACCGTCGGTCACCGGCACGGTGTAGACCGTCTCGGCGTCGTCGAGGTGACGCGTCAGCCGCTCCAGCGTCGCGGCCACCGACAGGTCCGGATGGGTGGTGACCAGCTCGGTACTCATCCGACGTCCGATCGACCCGGCCGGATAGCCGAGGATCGTGGCGGTCAGTGCGCGCTCACGGTCGGGCAGCCCGCGCAGCAGCTCGGTCGCGACCGCCGCGGGCAGCTCGTCGAGCAGTTCGACACGATCGTCCGGGTCCAGACCCTCGAACAGCGCCGCGACGTCGTCCTCCCGCAGCCCCTCGAGGAGGTCGCGCTGCAGGGTCGGTGGCAGCGCCTCGAACACCGTCATGGCGCGGTCCTTCGGCAGGACGCGGTAGAGCACGGCACGGTGCGTGCGGTCGAGTCGCTCGAGGACATCCACCACCTGCACGGCGGTCAGCGGCGCGACAGCCTCGGTGAGCGCCGGCAGATCGGACGCGGCGACCGCCCGCTCGACGACTCGGATCGGAAAATCGGTGTCGGACGTGTCGATTCGGCTCATCGACTGCACCCTAGCCCGCCGGGCGACATCCCACCGGGCGTCAGGGCAACGACCACACCACCGTCGTGACGAGCCAGAAGACGACCGCCGCGGCCGCCAGGAAGCCGATCGAGACCGCCGACCCGACGGCGTCGATGCGCCGGCCGGTCGGAGCGTCGGCTCGAGCCAGAATCGCAGCACGCGGGTGACGATCGGCATCACCACCCAGGTCAGCAGGGTCACCGACGCGATGTTCCCGATCAGCAGGCTCGCCCAGAGCGGCGCGCCCGGCCGCAGCTCGTCGATCACGAGGGTGAGCACGACTACCAGCGGATAGAGCCCGACCAGCACCGACAGTGCGGTCTTCCACGACGGGACTGCACTGCCCGCGGCCCCGCGCGTCGGGAACCAGGACCCGTACGGGTTCGGGATCGGGCGGACGCTGAAATCCTTGAACGCCTTACCTTCCGCGAGCAGCGCCGCACGTTCCGGCGACTCGAGCCAGTGATCCAAATGCTCCTGCGAGTCGAACGTGAACAGGATCGTCCACTCGTCCTGGACACCCGGTATCGGCGTGTGCAGTTCCGAGCCGCGGAACCCGGGAAACCGCGTCTCCACGTCGTTGATCCGCTGCTGCCATGCCAGGAACTCGGATTGACGCCCTGGCACCGGTGGGTGCGAGACGACGACGGTGACGGCCTCCGCTCCCCCTCCTCGATCAGGACGTGTTGCGTCGGCGGTGCATCGAACAGTGCGTGCGCACGCTCCATGAGGTCGCGCCGTCGGGTGCTGTCCAACCAGCGCCGCAGATTCTCCAGCGAATCGAACCGGTAGACGACCGACCACGCACCCGCTCCGTCCGTCGGCGGATTCACGTCCGTTCCCAGGAAGCCCGCGAACAATGCTGCAGCCGAATCCATCTCGTCCTGCCACCGCCGGAAGGCCGCGTCCGAACCCGGCCGCAGCAGATGCGTGACGACCACGGTCGCGGGTGACCGGCGTCGGGCCGCGGCATCCCGGTCCGCCATGTCAGTACGGGTGTCTGTCCGGCTTCTCGGACCAGGTGGCGTACGCCGCGGCGCCGAGGTCGGGGCGCAGTTGCTCGATCTTGACCGAGCGGTCCGCCAACGATCTCGCGAAATCCTCGTACTGGAAGGCGTCGTCGAAGCCGATGCTGCTGGTCGCCGCGAGATCGCTCGCGAAGTAGACCGCGTCGAGGCGGGACCAGTAGATCGCGCTCATGCACATCGGGCACGGCGCACCGCTCGCGTAGATCTCCAGCCCCATCAGCATTCGGGCGCGCTCGGGTAGGAGGTCGGGCGAGCCCTCCGGTCGCGGGATCAGGGTAAGTGTCGACTCGTTGCGGTGCTCGTCGGAGATACTGGGCGCGGCCGCATTGAGCACCTGGACGGCCTTGCGGATGGCCTCCATCTCGGCGTGCGCGGTGATGTCACCCGTGAGAAGCACACGATTCTGGCCTCGCGCGACGATCTCGCCGTCGCGGGCGATGATCGCACCGAACGGCCCACCCCAGTTGTTGGTCACCGACTCGATCGCGAGTCGGCATGCCTCGTTCATGAGTTCGTCCGGCGTCATGTCCGACTCGCCTCCGGAGCGTCGCGGTACACCTGGCCACAATTTACCCACGCGGTGAGGCTCCCCACACGGGATTACCCCTAATCATCGGCGTGACCTAGCTCTTTCCCGCATCTCGTAGCCGAATCGATTCCGCGCACGCCCTGACAGCGCCGGCACCGACGTGTCTACTTGGGGAACACCGACGAGTGGATCGAGGTGAACGCACATGCCGGTGTGGCGATTGCGCGACTTCCAGAACGACGATCTGGATCAGGCCATTCAGATCTGGGACCAGAGCCGGGCGCCCGGGTCACCGGAACCCGTCTTCACGCTCGCCGAGGTGATGGCCGCCGCGCGCGCGGGCCAGCCCGCCGTCGTCGCGGTCGTCGGTGACGAACTCGTGGGCATGGCGGTGGCGCAGGTCCACGGCGAGCGCGCGTGGATCCTGCTCGTCGCGCTCGGATCGCGCTGGCGCAACCGCGGTATCGGCAGCGACCTGCTCGCCTACCCTTCGAGCGGCGACTGCGCGGCGCGGGCGCGCACCGGATCTCGGCGGTGTTGCCCGAGGCCGCCACCGGCACGGCCGCGTTCGAGCACTCCGGTTATCTGCGGCGCGACGGACTCGTCTACTACGAGATGCGCGAGCCCCTGGGACCCGACAAGACGCTCCTCGGCGAACTCGGCGGCCGCGTGATGCCGAGCGGCCTGTGGCAGAAGATGTCCGGGATGGAGGCCGTCAAGGACGTCATCGAACAGCGGATCGTGTCACCGCTCGAACATCCCGACGTCGCCGACCGGTACGGCGTCAAACCCCCGAAGGCCGTCATCCTGTTCGGGCCGCCGGGCACCGGCAAGACCAGCTTCGCGAAGGCCATCGCGTCGCGTCTCGACTGGCCGTTCGTCGAACTGTTCCCTCACGGCTGGCGGCCGCGGCCACCGGCGGGCTCGCGGCCTCCCTCCGCGAGGTGTTCGCCGACCTGGCCGAACTCGACGAGGTGGTGCTGTTCATCGACGAGGTCGAGGAGATCGCCAGTGCCCGAACCGGACTCCCGACAAACCCCGCGCACGGCGTCACGAACGAACTGCTCAAGCTGATTCCCGCGTTCCGGGAATCCGATCGGCGCCTGATGGTGTGCGCGACCAACTCGGTGCACTCGCTCGACTCGGCGTTCCTGCGCCCCGGACGGTTCGACTACGTGATTCCCGTCGGCCCGCCCGACGCCCCCGCGCGCCGCGCGGCGTGGCGCCGGTATCTCGGCGAATCGGCCGAGTACGTCGACGTCGACCGGCTCGTCGACGCCAGCGAACTGTTCACGCCCGCGGACATCGAGTTCGCATCCCGGAAGGGATCCCAGGCCGCGTTCGAACGGGAGGTGTCGGAGCGGACGGGCCGGCCGGCGACCACGGACGACTACCTGACCGCGATCGCCGACACCCGGCCGACGTTGACCTCCGAGATCCTCGCCGAGTTCGAGCAGGACCGGAAGCAGTTCACCCGGCTGTGAGCGCCGCCGCTCAGCGCAGGTGGACGCCGAGCAGCGCGTCCACCGCGGTGGCGGAGCGGCCGGCGCCGACGCGTCCGGGCCGCGGTGGTCCACCGCCCGGCGTGCCCAGCCGTCGATCGCGTCGAGCGCCTTGGGGGTGTCCAGGTCGTCGGCCAGGTGCTGACGCAGCCGGGCGATCGTGTCGTCCGCGGACGGCGCCGACTCGAGCGCGGCGGCCTTGCGCCGCAGCGCCAGTCGCGCCTGCGCGTCGGCCAGCACCTCGTCGGTCCAGGCACGGTCGGTGCGGTAGTGGCCGGAGAGCAGACCGAGTCGGATCGCGGCCGGGTCCACGCCCTCGCCGCGGAGCTTCGAGACGAACACGAGGTTGCCCGGCTCTTCGACATCTTCTCGCCGTCCAGACCGATCATTCCGGCGTGGACGTAGTGACGTGCGAAACGCTCTGTGCCGGTGGCGGATTCGGCGTGCGCAGCCGAGAACTCGTGGTGCGGAAGATCAGGTCGCTGCCGCCGCCCTGGATGTCGAAGCCCGAACCGATGCGGTTGAGCGCGATCGCCGTGCACTCGATGTGCCAGCCCGGCCGGCCCGGACCGAACGGCGACGGCCACGACGGCTCACCCGGGCGCTGCGCGCGCCACACCAGCGCATCGAGCGGATCCTCTTGCCCGGGCGGTTGGGGTCGCCGCCGCGCTCGGCGAAGAAGTGGTCCATGGTCGCGCGGTCGTAGCCGGACTCGTACCCGAACTGTCCGGTCGCGTCGGCACGGAAGTAGACGTCGGGGTACTCCGGATCGTCGACGACGTAGGCCGCGCCGGACGCGACGAACTTCTCGACCAGTTCGACGACCTCGCCCACCGACTCGACGGCGCCGATGTAGTCCGCGGCGGCAGCACCCGCAGCGCCTCCATGTCCTCACGGAAGAGCGCCGTCTCGCGCATGCCGAGAACCACCCAGTCCTCGCCATCCCGCTCGGCCCGCTCGAACAGCGGATCGTCGACATCGGTCACGTTCTGTACGCAGTGCACGTCGTGGCCGGCGTCCCGCCAGATCCGGTTCACCAGGTCAAACGTCAGATAGGTCGCGGCGTGACCGAGGTGCGTCGCGTCGTACGGGGTGATGCCGCACACGTACATCTTCGCCGTCCGGCCGGGGTGACCGGTCGGACCTGCCGGTCCGCGGTGTCGTAGAGCCGGAGGGCAGGGCCCTGACCAGGCACGGACGGGACAGCGGTTTCGGACCAAGACTGCATGGCAACGAGCCTAGTGGAGAGCCGATTCCGCCCTCGCGGGCGGCGTCGCACGACGCGGTCGTGCGCGCCCCGCGACCGCGCCCGTCGAGTCCCGTTGAGCGGGAAACCACACCATCGCGATGTCGTCGCTCACTAGCTTTCGGGCGTGACGATCCGAGACCACGCATTCCCGAACCTCCTGGCCCCCGGCAAGATCGGGCCCATCACGCTCGACAACCGGGTCGTGCTCCCAGCGATGGACATGAACCTGTGCGAGGACGGCGAGATCCACCAGGGCGACATCGACCACTTCGCCGCCCGCGCCGAGGGCGGTACCGGGATGATCATCACCGGTTGCTGCGCCGTCGCCTACCCGGCCGGCTGCACCAGCCGCAAGGAGCCGGGCCTGTCCGAGGACCGGTTCATCCCCGGCCTGAAGGCACTCGCCGACGCAATCCACGCGGCCGGAAGCAAGCTGTGCGTGCAGATGACGCACCACGGCAAGGTCGCCCGGATCGACACCCTCGACGGCCGCCCGCAGCCGGTGCCGTCCATTCCGAAGCCGCCCGGGACATGAGCGCGATGGCCGACTGCACCCCCGAGGAACTCGGCAAGATGGCGGCCATCCAGGAGGGCAAGAGGGCCACCTACCACGAGGCCACCAAGGACGATCTCGACTGGTTGGTCCGTATGTTCGCCGAGGCAGCGGGTCGCGTGAAGGCCGCCGGTGGAGACGCGGTCGAGATCCACTGCGCCCACAACTATGTCCTCGGCGGTTTCCTGAGCCGATACTCGAACCAGCGCACCGACGAGTACGGCGGGTCGCTGGAGAACCGGGCACGGCTGTCGTGCGAGGTGATCCGCGCGGTCAAGGACGAGGTCGGCGACAGCCTGGCCGTCATCGTGCGTCTGGCCGGGCAGGAGTACGGCGAATCCGACGGCCTGACCCCGGACGAGGCCGCCCGCGCCGCCGCCCTGTTCGAGCAGGCCGGCGCGGACGCCATCCACGTCACGGGTACCGCACTCAATGCCTTCGCGAACTTCACCGACGGCCCGCTGCCCAACAAGGTTGGTTTCTACACGGACAACGCCGCGGTCGTGAAGCGCGCGGTGTCGATTCCGGTCATCACCGTCGGTCGCATGCTCCCCGAGGTCGGCGAGCAGATGATCTCCGCGGGCCGGACCGACTTCGTCGCGATGGGCCGCCAGCTGCTGGCCGACCCGGAGCTCGTGAACAAGCTGAAGGAAGGACGGTCCAAGCAGGTCCGCCCCTGCATCAACTGCTACGTCTGCGTGCAGGAGAACTTCTGGGACGACACCCCCCTGTGCGCCGTCAATCCGGCGCTCGGCAACGAGACGCTGCTGCCGTTCCCGCGCACCACCGCACGCAAGCACCTGGTCGTCGTCGGCGCAGGCCCCGGCGGTCTCGAGACCGCTCGCGTCGCAACCGAACGCGGCCACCGCGTCACCATCCTCGACAAGACCGACCGCCTCGGCGGAACGCTCTGGTTCTCCACCCTCACCACGCCCGACAACGAGCGCCTGCTGAACTGGCTCACCCACGAGGTGAAGCGCGCCGGCGTCGACGTCCGGCTGAAGACCGAGGCCACCGCCGCGACGATCAAGGCCCTCGCGCCCGACGTCGTCGTCGTGGCCACCGGCGCCGTACGCGCACGGCCGAGCGTGCCGGGCGGCAACCTGCCGCACGTGCACACCGGCGACACCCTCCGCGCCCTGATGACCGGCGCCGGCGACGTCTCCGACCAGTCACTGTTCCTGCGGACGATGGGCAAGCTGGGCAGCCTCGTCGGTATCACCAAGAGTCCCGCCAAGATTCGCGACCTGAGCCCGCAAGTTCCTCAAGTTCCTGCCGATGAGCAAGAACGTCGTCGTCATCGGCGGCTCGCTCGTCGGTCTCGAGCTGGCCGAGTTCCTGGCCGAGCGGGGCAGCAGCGTGACCCTGATCGAAGAGGGGCAGCAGCTGGGTGTGCCGATGGCCATGCCGCGGCGCTGGACCGCCGTCAAGCACGCCAACGAGCTGGGCGTGAACATCCACCGCAACGCGACCGTCGAGCGCATCACCAAGAAGACGGTCGAGTTCACCGCCGGTGGCAAGTCGTTGTCCGCTCCGGCGAGCATGGTCGTGGTCGCGTCCGGCGTGTCGGCGTCGGCACCGCTGGCCGACGAACTGGCCCGCGCCGGGTCGACGTGCGCGTCGTCGGTGACGCCACCGAGGTCGACTACATCGAGGGCGCGATGCACTCGGCGTGGAAGGTGGCCACGGAGCTGTAGGAGCGCTGGACGTCGGCGATCGACCCGCTTCACCAACGGGTTGCGCGTCGGCGTTCGCCGCGCTCAGCGCGGCGCTTGGCATTCTCGTGCGCCTGGCGAAGGAGGCGGGCCGCCAGCTCCTGCGCGCCGACGTCCGGGTTGATGATCGACACCCAACCTTGTGCGCGGTACACCGGGTGCGGGAGGACGACGTCAGTGGCGGTGTAGTCCCGCGGCGTCGCCTCGGCCCGGGGGTCTCGCCCGTGAGGGCCGTGAACGCGTCTCTGCCGACCTTGATGTTCAGACGCCGACGATCGGGATGGCCGAGGTCGCACAGGGCATCGCCCGGGTAGTTCTTCGTCACGATGGTGGCGTAGGGCTGCTCACGTTGCGGCACTTGGCCGTCGGGCGCGTAGTAGAAGAAGTGATCGCCCCACGCAATCTCGGGGAAGGCACCGCCTTCACTGGGGGCAAGTTCCAGTACGCCGTCGAATGCTCGGATTGTCTGAAGGAGCTGATCCATACTCATGGTTCAAGCGTGAACTTGAAGTGCTTATGGAGGGTTCGGATGACCCGAGCGGCCGAGGCACCACCGCACATGAACACCGCCGCTGTCGCGGCGGCATCGGGATACTCCGTGCAGCAGGTGCGTGACCTGGAGGCGCAGGGTGTGATCCCCGCGGCGACCCGGTCAGGCAACGGGTATCGGCAGTTCCACGCGGCTCACCTCAGCGCCCTTCGCGCGTACCGTGACCTTGCTCGCGCGGTGGGTCCTGTCGAGGCGCGACGGGCGATGCGAGAGATTCGCCTCCAGCCGACCGACCAGGCAGCGGCGCTGATCCGTGGGTTCCACGCCAGGCTCAACGACGAGCGCGAGCAGGCACTCGCAGCGCGCCTTGCGCTGGAGTCCATCCGTGCCGAGGCGTTCACCGAAGCAGAACCGGTCGAGGGCGACTCCATGACCATCACCGAACTCTCCGAGCAATCGGAGTGAGGGCGTCGACTCTCCGATTCTGGGAGAAGGCCGGCTTGGTGACACCCGAGCGCGTCACCACGCGAGCCGGGACAGCGCGCCGGTACCCGCTCGCCGCCATCCGGGAGGCGCGCATCACCACGGCCCTCCGAGCCGGTGGTTACCGCATTCCGGACGTAAAAAACGCGATCACAGCCGTCCGCGACCTCGACGAGGTGAGCCACACGGTCGCCGCGCTCGAGACGCGGCTCGCGAACATCGCACAGCGTGCACTCGCGCTTCTGCGCGCAGGAACCCTGCTGGCAGAGATCATGGAGTCAGCCCGAGAGCGTGAACACTGGCGGTGAATCCCGGGTCAGAACGCCGGCCACGGAATCGGCCGGGACCCGGCCGGATGCGGCATCACCGGCGCCGCGAGAAGCGCCTTGGCGCGGGCCCGCAGCGCGTCGACCTCGCGGCCGGTGACGTGCTCGGCGAGAACAGCCGGAAGGTCGTCGCCTCCAAGCCGGTCGGTGAGGGCCTCGATGTCGGCCATCAGGTCGTCACCGATCGGCTTTCCCGCCCATCCCCACAAGACTGTGCGCAGCTTAGGTTCCTCGTGCAGGCAGATGCCGTGGTCGACGCCGTACACCGACCCGTCGATCCCCTCCAGTGCGTGACCGCCCTTGCGATCGGCATTGTTGAGCAGGATGTCGAGCACCGCCATCCGCCGCAACCGCGGATCGTCGGCATGGATGAGCGCCACCTCGTCGCCCTGGACGTCGAAGGCGCGCAACACCTCGAGCCACCCCGGCGGCACCTCCTCGGGCGGGCAGATGTCCACCAGATCGAGCTGCCCGCCGGACTCCGGCGCCGCTCCGGCGTCTCGATCCGACAGCTGGACCATGCCGGGACCCAGCGGACCGTCCCGCAGGATCGTGTGGGGAATGACGCCCAGCCGAGCGCCTCCGAGATCAGATACGACGCGACTTCCCGGCCGGCCAGCGTGCCGTCCGGGAAGTCCCACAGCGGCCGCTCACCACGAATCGGCTTGTAGACGCACCGCACCGATCGACCGTCCGACGACGCGTCGCACACCAACGTCGCGTTGCTCGCGTGCACGATCCGGCCGACCAGCGTCAACTCCCCCGCGGCGAGCAACTCTCGCGCCGTGGGATCCGACGGGTCGACCGGCACCGTCGTCAGAGCTCTTCTCCGAACTCGACCGACGAATCGAATCCGGCGATACGCCGATAGCCGTTGGTGCGAATGCACACATGCCCGTCCGCCGCGAGCGGTTCACCGCACAGAGGGCACGGCGCGCGTCCCGCGGCAATCACCCGCTCCGAGCGCAGCGCGAACTCGCGGGCCTGGATCGGGGTGAGGAACACCCGCACCGCGTCCGGCCCCTCCTCCGCATCGTCGAGGACCACCGACTCGTCGAACTCCGTCTCGCTCACCGCGAGCAGCTCGACGACGACCGACTCCGCCTCGGCGTCCCACCCGAGTCCCGATCGTGCCCACCCGGAACTCGACGTCGAGCGGCGTCACGAGCGGGCTCAGGTCACCGAGTTCGCCGCCCTCGGGCGGCACCGTGGTCCCGAAACGTCGGTGCACCTCGTCGAGCAGCAGCCCCATACGGTCGGCGAGCACCTGCACCTGCTGCTTCTCGAGCAGCACGCTCACCACCCGCGCGTCGTGGACAGCCTGGAGATAGAACGACCGGTCACCTGGCTCGCCGACCGTCCCCGCAACGAATCGATCAGGGGTGCGAAAAACGTGTATCGCGCGTGACATTGCACCTCCTCGTTCTATGCGTACCGCTTCATTATCCGCCTACCGATCACGGCCCACCTCACCGCCGGGAACGGGTTGCTGCGCGTCGTGCGACCGGCCACCGCCGTCCAGTCCGGCGAGATCGCTCCCGGTGTCGTTCATCCGCAGGACGAACGGTCTGGTGTCGGTGTACCGGACCACGCTGATCGACGCCGGCTCGGTGACGATGCGCTGGAACCCGTCGAGGTGACTGCCCACCGCGTCGGCAAGGACAGATTTGATCACGTCGCCGTGACTGCACGCGATCCACACCACGTCCCGGCCGTGGGCTTCGGCCAGCCGGCGGTCGTGCTCCCGCACCGCGGCCACCGCGCGCGCCTGCACCTCGGCCAGCCCCTCTCCGCCCGGGAAGACGGCCGCGGACGCGTGCTGCTGGACCACCTTCCACAGCGGCTCCTCGACCAGCTCCTTCAGGGCGCGACCGGTCCACTGCCCGTAGTCGACCTCGACCAGGCGCTCGTCGACACGCGGCTCGAGGCCACGGTCGACGGCGAGCGGAGCGACCGTCTGCTCGCACCGCAGCAGCGGCGAGTGCACGATCTCCTCGATCACGAGCCCGGCCAGGCGATCGACGAGCCCCTTGGCCTGTTCGACGCCGACCTCGTCGAGCGCGACGCCCGGCGAACGGCCCGCGAGCGTGCGAGAAGTGTTCGCCGTCGAGCGCCCGTGACGCAACAGGATGACCGTCATGCGCCCCAGCCTAGTTCGGACATCGACCGGAAACCGGTCACGTCGCCGAGACGACGCCCGTGGCGAGTAGAGCGAGCACCACGGTGCCGAGGACGATCCGGTACCGACGAACCAGTACATCGAGTGGTCCACGACGAATCGCAGCAGCCACGCGATCGTGGCGTAGCCGATCGCGAACGCGATGAGCGTGGCGACGAGCAGCTGCGCGCCCGACGCATTCAGCCCCTCACCGGCCGGCTCGAACGCGTCCGGGAGGCTGAACAGCCCGGACGCGACGACCGCGGGAATGGCCAGCAGGAACGAGTACCGCGCCGCCGCCTCACGGGTGAGCCCGAGGAACAGACCCGCGCTGATCGTGCCGCCCGAACGGGAAACACCCGGAATGAGCGCCAGCGCCTGCGCCGAACCCATCACGATGCCGTCCTTGAGCCGCAGCTCCTCGATGGGACGCTTCTTGGCGCCGTAGCGCTCGGCGACCGCGATCACCACCGCGAAGACGATGAGCATCGTCGCGATCAGCCAGAGATTCCTTGCGCCGGTACGGATCTGGTCCTTGAAGAGGAATCCGAGCACACCGACGGGAATGGTGCCGATGATGACGTACCAGCCCATCCGGTAGTCGAGATCGTCGCGGAACTCGGCACGGAAGAGCCCACGGAACCAGCCCGCGACGATGCGGCCGATGTCGCGCGCGAAGTACAGCAGAACCGCTGCCTCCGTTCCGAGTTGGGTGACCGCGGTGAACGATGCACCGGCGTCGCTACCGAAGAAGATCTCCGAGACGATCCGCAGATGTCCCGACGACGAGATGGGAAGGAACTCGGTGAGACCCTGCACCGCTCCCAGCACGATCGCCTGGAGCCAGGTCATGGCCTCCCCGATCATGCGCGGAACTCCGGGCCACTCGGTGCGAGGGCGGAACGACGGATGAGGTTGGGGGCATCCGGATTACACACGTGTGGTCCAAGTTTCACCGGACAGACGGTACCCGGCGTGGCTGTTCTCGGCGCGCCGTGCGCACTGACTCAGTGTTCTTCCCGGTGGACGCAGTTCACCAACGAAAACATCCGGTGTCGAGACGTGGGCGGTTATGGAATACAGAGCGGTGGGAACGAGCGGGCTGCGGGTGTCGAGGCTCGGTCTGGGCACCCTGCACTGGGGACGGGACACCGACGGGGACGAGGCCGCCGCACAGCTGTCGGCGTTCGTCGACGCGGGCGGCACACTGGTCGACACCTCCCCGCCTACGGCGACGGGAAGGCGCAGCGCATCCTCGCGGAACTGCTCGACGACGTCGTGCCGCGCGAGTACCTCATCCTCGGCGGCAGCGCCGGATCAATTGCGCCGCCACTGCCGGGCCGCGGGTGGACTGCTCCCGCCGTGGACTGCTGACCCAGCTCGACTCGACACTGCGCGAACTCGGCACCGACCACCTCGACATGTGGCAGGTCGCGACGTGGGATCCGCTGACCCCTGTCGACGAGATCGCCGCGACACTCGACTACGCCGTGAGCAGCGGCCGCGTCCGCTACACCGGCGCCCGCGGATACCTGGGTTGGCAGCTCGCGACCGCGGCGGCCAACCAGGGCCCGGGCCGACTGGTGGCAACGCAGGCCGAGTACTCGCTGCTGGCCCGTGGGGTCGAGGAGGAGCTGCTACCGGCGGCCGCCCATCACGGCATCGGCGTGTTCGCCGCCGTCCCCCTCGCCGGCGGCGTGCTGACCGGCAAGTACCGCGACGGCATTCCCGCCGACTCCCGCGGGGCGGACGACACGCATGCCACCGAGGTCCGTAGCTACCTCACCGAGACGTCGGTGCGGGTGGTCGACGCGGTCCTGACCGCGGCCGACGGTCTCGGCACGTCACCGCTCGCGGTCGCACTCGCCTGGGCGCGCGACCGGCCCGGTGTCGCGAGCGCCGTCGTCGGCGCGCGCGATCTCGCGCAGCTCACGGGCGTTCTGTCGGCCGAGGAGCTGGAACTGCCGCCGGCTATCGCCGCCGCGCTGGACGACGTGAGCGCCTGATTCGATCGCGCGTCCAACTTTCGATTGATTTGCGGTGATTAGTGAGGACAACGATGCAGAGGGTAGGCTAACCTTTCGGCCATCGTGTCCGACGAACATCATCGTGGAGGAGATCACATGGACGTGCTCGACCAGGGAACCGACGCCGGTTCGCTCGCCGGTTTCGCCGAGCGCATCAAGACCGAGACCGACGCCGCTCACCGTGCCACCGAGCAGTCTCGATTTGTAGGCGATCTCCTCGCCGGCAAGCTCACCAAGGAAGGCTATGCCGCCCTGCTGGCGCAGACCTACCTCGTGTACGAGGCCCTCGAGCGGGCCGGCGACGGACATGCCGACGACGCCCTCGCTGCGCCGTTCATCGCTCCGGAACTGATCCGCCTGCCCGCGTTGGCCGCCGACCTCGAGTTCCTCCTCGGCGCGCAGTGGCGCGACCAGATCGTCGCGACGCCCGCGACCGCACGGTACGTCGCGCGCCTGGAAGAGGTGGCGTTCACGTCGCCCGCCGACTTCGTCGCGCACCACTACCTGCGCTACATGGGCGACCTGTCGGGCGGCCAGATCATCCGACGGATGCTCGAGCGGGCGTACGGCTACGAGGTGGACGGCCTGCGCTTCTACATCTTCGACGACATCGCCAAGCCCAAGGTGTTCAAGGACGAGTACCGGGCCAAGCTAGACCAGGCCCCGCTGAGCGCCGAGGACCAGGCGCGCTTCATCGCCGAGGTGAACCTGGCCTACGGACTCAACGGTGCCCTGTTCGCCGACCTCGAAGCCGACATCGATCGTTACCTTGTGAAATGAGATCTTTTCCCGACTCGCCGCCGCCGGGACTGCGGTCCTGGCGGCGCTGACCCTCGCGGCGTGCACCTCGGTCACGACTGGCGACACCGACCAGCGCGGCCAGACGACCGCGGTCGTCGCGGACCCCGATCCGCGTCCGATCGCGAACCACCCGACACCGCAGTTGCCGGCCACCGTGCGCAGCTTCGACGGGGTCGATGTCACGGTCACGGACGTCAGCCGCATCGTCACCGCGGACCGCTACGGCACGCTCACCCAGACCGTGTTCGCGCTCGGCCTCGGTGACAACATCGTCGGTCGGGACACCGCATCGGCCTTCCCGGCCGCGAAGAACATCCCGAACATCACGCCGGGCGGTCAGGCACTCAACGCCGAGGCGATTCTCAACCTCGCCCCACCGTCGTGCTCACCGACACCAGCATCGGCCCCGAGTCGGTGCAGGACCAACTGCGCGCCGCCGGGATCCCGGTCGTGTACTTCGATCCCGAGCGCACGCTCGAGGGTCTGCCCGGGCAGCTCACCGCGGTCGCGAGGGCGCTCGGCGTTCCCGCCGAGGGCGAGCAACTCGTCGCGCGCACCCAGCAGGAGATCGCCGACGCGGGCGCGTCCGTCCACAGGACGGCGACAAGCTCAAGATCGCGTTCCTGTACATGCGCGGACCGTCGATCACGATGCTCGCCGGGCCCGGATCCGGCGCGGATTCGCTGATCGAGGCCCTCGGCGCGACCGACGCCGGCACCGCGTCCGGCCTCACCAGCGAGTTCGTGCCGATCACCAGCGAGGCGATGATCGCCGCGGCGCCCGATGTCCTGTTGATGATGACCGGCGGGCTGCAGTCCATCGGCGGTGTCGACGGCCTGGAGAAGGTGCCGGGCATCGCGCAGACCCCGGCCGGGCAGAACAAGCGTGTGGTCGACATGTCCGACACGACGTTGCTCAGCTTCGGACCCAACACCGGCCAGGTCCTTGCCGCCCTGTCCGACGCGATCTACCACCCCAGCGCCGAATGAGCACAGAAGTCACCACCCGCCCACGGGTCCGCGCGGGACGGTCATCGCAGGCCTGGCGATCCTGCTGGCCGTCCTCGCCCTGGCGTCCGCCTGCATCGGGCAGGTCCCGACCAGCCCGGCCGAGGTCCTCGGCAGCATCCTGCACCGCGTCGGGCTCGACATCGGCCCCATGCCCTCGCATCCGAGCGGGGAGGTGACGCTGTGGCAGGTGCGGTTCCCGCGCGTCGTGCTCGCGATCCTCGTCGGCGCCGCACTCGGCTGCTCCGGAGCCCTCCTGCAGGGTGTGTTCTCCAATCCACTCGCCGAGCCCGGCGTGATCGGCGTGTCCGCGGGCGCCGCCGTCGGTGCCAGTGCGGCCATCGTCCTCGGCGGCGCGCTCACTGCCGGGCCGGCGGTGGCCGGCGCGGCGTTCGTCGCCGGACTGATCACCACGACCCTCGTGTATCTGCTGGCACGCTCGGAAGGGCGCACCGAAGTGGTCACGCTGGTGCTGACCGGCGTCGCGATCAACGCGTTCGCCGGTGGCCTGATCGCCTTCTTCACGTTCGTCGCGAGCCCCGCGGCCCGCGATCAGATCGTGTTCTGGCAGCTCGGCAGCCTCAACGGCGCCACCTGGAACGCCGTGGCGATCGTCGCACCGATGGCGATCGCGGGCATCGCCGCGGCGATGCTGATCGCACCCGAACTCGACCTGCTGGCGCTCGGGGAGAGCGCGGCCCGGCACCTCGGTGTGGACGTCGAGAAGCTGCGGCTGATCGCGATCGTGATCGTCGCCGTCCTGGTGTCGTCCGGCGTCGCGTTCACCGGCATCATCCTGTTCGTGGGACTCGTCGTGCCCATGTCATGCGCATGCTGGTCGGACCAGGCCACCGCCTGCTGCTGCCGGCCAGTGTCCTCGGCGGCGCGATCGTCCTGCTCGCCGCCGACCTCGGCGCGCGCACGCTGGTGCCGAACGCCGACCTCCCCCTCGGAATGCTCACCTCGCTGGTAGGCGGACCGTTCTTCTTCTGGCTGCTGCGCCGCACGCGCTCACGGCAAGGCGGGTGGGCCTGATGGCATCGCTACTCGAACGCTCGCGGAGTCTGTTCGGCCGGCCCGACGACGTACCGTCCCCCACCGACACCGGCGCGGTGACGATGCGGGCCACCGACATCAGCGTCGAACGTGGCGGCCGCACCGTGCTCGACCACGTCAGCATCACGGTCCGGGCGGGCGAGGTGCTCGCGCTCGTGGGGCCCGACGGCGCCGGCAAGTCGACCCTGTTGGCCGCCCTGTCCGGTGACCAGCCGGTGAGCTCGGGTGTCGTCGAACTCGACGGAAAACCGCTGTCGGCCTGGTCGCCGGGCGACATGTCCCGCCGACGCGCGGTGCTGCCCCAGCAGCACACCGTCGGCTTCTCGTTCACCGCCCGGCAGGTTGTCCGGATGGGCCGGGCGCCGTGGCAGCGGACCCCACGGTCCGCCGACGACGACAAGACGATCGACGACTGTCTGGACATCTGTGACGTCCACCACCTCGCCGACCGCCCGTTCAGCGTCCTCTCGGGTGGCGAGCGTGCGCGGGTGGCGCTCGCCCGGGTACTGGCGCAGTCCACCGAGACGGTGCTGCTGGACGAGCCGACCGCGGCGCTCGATCTGGGCCACCAGGAGGCGGTCATGCGGATCGCCTGCGACCGGGCGACCGCCGGCGCCGCGGTGGTCGTCGTGCTGCACGATCTGGGACTGGCCGCCGCGTATGCGGACCGGATCTGCGTCCTCGAGAACGGCCGGGCCGCCGCCGACGGACCGCCTGCAGAGATCCTGACGGAGGAGTTGCTCAGCCGCGTGTACGGGCATCCCGTCGAGGTGTTCGCGCATCCGCGGTCCGGCGCCACCCTGGTCCAGCCGCGACGCGACGACCGGACCGACGGCCGGCGGTGAATGTCGCGCGCCTCACTCGGAGGGGTGACTCGAATTCCGGCCGGTCCGGTCGATCATGGATGCTGAGAGCGAGCACCACACCGGCACCACCCGAGGAGCACCTTCATGCGAGTACCCGCGCCGCGCATCACCGCCACCGCGATCGGGGCCGCGTTGCTGCTGCTGACCGGGTGCTCGTCCACGAAGGACGGCGACAACCTCCAGACCATCGAGCCCGCCACGGCGGCCGTCTCGCCCGCCGGCGCGACGCCGACCGGCACGGTCCAGAACCTCGGCCGCTCGATCGACGCACTGGCGTTCGACCCGAGTTCGAAGACCACCGCGATCCTCGCGGACGGCGGGACCCACCTGCTGCTCCAGGCGCAGGCCGCCGCCGAACCGCGCGACGTCGTGCTCGACGGCCGCGCCGCGCAGATCGGCGTGCCGCCTCCGACGGACGCCTGCTGCTTCCGATGGACGGCCGCGTGCAGGTCGTCGACGCGGCGTCGGGCGAGAAGAAGTCGATCACCGTCGACGGCGACGCGCGCTCGGCCCTCCTCCTGTCCGACGGCAGGCTCGCGGTGGGCCTGGCGAACGGCAAGGTCCAGATCCTCGACGCGAACGGCGCGGTGTCCGAGACGATCTCGGGTCTCGCCTCGGTGGACGCGCTCGCCCTGACGAAGGGCACTCTCAGCGCCCTCGACCGCCGGCAGACGTCGCTCGCCGAGATCGACGTGGACGGCTCGTCGCTGGGGATGGCGCTGCGCGCGGGCGAGGGCGCGACGCAACTGGCGACCGACGAGTACGGCCGGATCCTCGTCACCGACACGGGCGGCGACGAACTGCTGGTCTTCACGACCGATCCGCTGATCATGCGGCAGCGCTACCCGATCCCGCACTCCCCGTACGGCGTCGCGTACGACGAGCGGACCGACCTGGTGTGGGTGACGGTCACCGGCGACAACAAGGTGATCGGCTACGACATCTCGACCGGCATCCCCGTCGAGAAGGCCCGCTACGACACCGTCCGCCAGCCCAACTCCGTCGCCGTGGACACCGCGGGCGGCGCCCTCCTGGTCGGATCCGCGACCGGCGACGGCCTGCAGCGGATCCCGCTGGCCGCGGGGTGAGCCACCGTGTCACGTCGTGGTCGTGGACTGCCCCGCGAGTGGGAGACGGACTCCGAGGAGTTCGAGTACCTGCCGATGCGTCTACCCCGTGACGTGACCCGCGTCAGCGCGTCGATGCGCCTGGCCCTGCAAGCCGAGTTCGGCGGCTGGGAACTCTCGCGTGTGCGCCTCTACACCGACGGCAGCCGCCGCATCCTGCTCCGCCGCCGCAAGACCACCCATCACGTTCCGGCACCTGGAATCTAGGGAGATTCGTGTACCACCTGCTACTGCGTCTGATGTTCCGGGTTCCCCGGAACGCATCCACCACCTGGCGTTCGCCGCGATGCGACTGGTCACGCGGTTCGCACTGATCCGCGCGCTCGTCGCGAAGGTGCTCGTGGTCGACGACCCGGTGCTGCGGACCCGCGCGTTCGGCGTGGACTTCCCGGCGCCGGTCGGCCTGGCCGCCGGATTCGACAAGGACGCCACCGGAGTGGACACGTGGGGTCCGATGGGCTTCGGATTCGCCGAGGTCGGGACGGTGACCGCGCAGGCGCAGCCCGGCAATCCCGCGCCGCGACTGTTCCGGCTCCAAGACGACCGTGCGCTGATCAACCGCATGGGCTTCAACGACCACGGCGCCGGGAACGCGGCGAACTACCTGCGCCACCGGCGCGGGGACGTGCCGATCGGCGCCAACATCGGCAAGACCAAGATCGTCCCCGCTGAGGAGGCGCCCGAGGACTACACCGCGAGCGCCCGCCTGCTCGGGCCGCTGGCCGACTTCGTCGTGGTCAACGTCAGCTCCCCCAACACCCCGGGCCTGCGTGATCTGCAGGCCGTCGAGTCGCTTCGTCCGCTGCTGCAGGCCGTCCTGGACACCGTCACGGACACCCCGGTGCTGGTGAAGATCGCGCCGGACCTCTCGGACGAGGACGTCGACGCGGTCGCCGATCTGGCGGTCGAGCTGGGTCTGGCCGGCATCGTCGCGACCAACACGACGATCGCCCGCACCGGACTGAACACGCCGCAGTCCCGCATCGACGAGATCGGCGCTGGCGGCCTGTCCGGCGCGCCGGTCGCGGCCCGCTCGCTCGAGGTGCTACGCCGCCTGCACGCACGCGTCGGCGACAAGTTGGTGCTGATCTCGGTGGGCGGCATCGAGACCGTCGACCAGGCCTGGGAGCGCATCCTGGCCGGCGCGACGCTGGTGCAGGGCTACACCGGGTTCATCTACGGCGGCCCCTTCTACGCCAAGAAGCTGCACAAGGGCCTGGCCCGGAAGGTCCGCGAGGCGGGCTTCCGGTCGATCTCCGACGCCGTGGGCGCGGGCGCCGCACGTAGACCCCCGAACTCCGACGACGGCCCGCCACCTCCGCAGGTGGCGGGCCGTCGTGGTCGGTGACCTACTTCTGCTCGTAGGTTCCGGTGATCACCGCGCGCGCGATGGCGTGCGAGAACAGGTTGAAGCCGAGGAACGCCGGCTTCGAGTCTGCGGTGATGTCGAGGTGATCGACGTCGACCGCATGCACCGCGAACATGTAGCGGTGCGGGCCGTGCCCCTTCGGCGGGCACGCGCCCAGGTACCGGGCGAGATCGCCGTCATTCTCCAGCGTGACGGCACCCGCGGGCAGGCCCGAGCCGGTCTCGTCACCGGCATTCGCGGCCAGCGAGGTCGTGGTGACGGGGATGTTGGCGACCGCCCAGTGCCAGAAGCCCGACGCCGTCGGCGCGTCCGGGTCGAACATCGTGACGGCGAAGCTCTTGGTCTCCGCGGGGAAGCCGGACCAGGACAGCTGCGGGGAGATGTCGTGTCCGCCGGCACCGAAGATTCCGCTGACCTGATCGTTCTTCAGGGGCGCACCGTCGGTGACGTCGTCTGACGTCAGCGTGAAGGACGGCAGGTCGGGCAATCCGTCGTACGGGTTGTGAGGCATGAGATTCCTCTCTCGCGATCAGCTGTGTAGCAGGAAGTGTTCCATCACCCCGGTCCCGAAGTGCAACGCATCGACGGGTACCCGTTCGTCGACGCCGTGGAAGAGCGCGGCGAAGTCGAGGTCCGGCGGCAGCCGCAGCGGGGCGAACCCGAAGCAGCGAATCCCCAACCGCGCGAACGCCTTCGCGTCGGTTCCGCCGAGAGCGTGTAGGGACGGTGCGGCCGTTCGGGTCGTGCGCGAGGATCGCGTCGTTCATCGCGTCCACCAGGTCGCCGTCGAAGGTCGTCTCGTACGAGTCGAGCTTGGTGATCCACTCGCGGGTCACGTGGGGGCCGATCAGCGCGTCCACCTCGCGCTCGAACGCGGCCTGACGCCCGGGCAGCACCCGGCAGTCGAAGACGGCCTCGGCGGTCTGCGGGATGACGTTCGCCTTGTAACCGGCCTTGAGCATCGTCGGATTCGCGGTGTCGCGCAGCGTCGCGCCGACGATCCGCGCGATCGAACCGAGCTTGGCGAGCGCGCCGTCGATGTCCGGGGAGGTCGGATCGAACTCCACACCGCTCTCCTCCGCCAGCACCGTGAGGAACTCGGCCACCGAGTCCGACGTCGCGAGCGGGAACGTGTGGTTGCCGAGCCGCGACACCGCGTCGGCGAGGATCGTCACCGCGTTGTCCTCGTGCAGGAACGAGCCGTGGCCCGCGGTGGCCTTCGCGGTCAGCCGCATCCACCCGAGGCCCTTTCGGCCGTCTCGACGAGATACAGGCGCTTTTCCGTGCCGTCCGCGCGCGGGATGGTCAACGAGAATCCGCCGACCTCCCGACCGCCTCGGTGACGCCCTCGAACAGCTCCGGTCGATGGTCCACGAGCCACTGGCAGCCGTACTTGCCGCCGGCCTCCTCGTCCGCGACGAACGCGAACAGGATGTCGCGCGGGGGCACGGTGCCCTCGGCCTTGAACTGGCGGGCGAGCGCCAGCGTCATGCCGCACATGTCCTTCATGTCGACCGCGCCACGCCCCCACACGTAGCCGTCCTCGACGGCGCCCGAGAGGGGTGCACGCTCCAGTCGGCGGGTTCGGCGGGCACGACGTCGAGGTGACCATGCATCATCAACGTCCCCGACGGGGGTCCGCTCCGCGGAGTCGCGCGAAGACGTTGCCGCGTCCGGCCGCGCCCGATTCGACGTATTCGGTCTCGTATCCGACCTCCTCGAGCTTCTCCTTGACCCAGAGCGCGCACTCGCGCTCCCCCTTGGTGGTCTCGAGTTCACCGGTGTTGGACGTGTCGAACCGGATCAGCGCGCTGACGAGGTCGACGACCTCCGATTCCGCGCGGCCGACCGGCCCCCGCGAGGACACTGCTTCGTCATTTGATGCCACCTCACTTTCCTACCACCGTCGGACGCATCCCACGCGCGCCGACAAGTACGCAGATATGGCTCAAAAACACCGTCTGACCAGCCGATTTTGGACCTGGCGCAATATCGGATAATCTTTCCTGGCACCCGGAGAGCGGGGGCGAACGAAAAACAACTGAATGCCTCGCAGAGATGCGAGCAACGAATGAGTCCGAGTGGCGGAATGGCAGACGCGCTAGCTTGAGGTGCTAGTGTCCTATTAACGGACGTGGGGGTTCGAGTCCCCTCGGACACTCTGAGTTGAGACAGACAGAAGACCCCCGGTTCCACGGAACCGGGGGTCTTCTCGTTCTCGGTGTTTCCGGATCAGTCGTGCATCAGTGATGCATCGCCTCCGTCCTCAGCCCGGCGCGATCGGCCTTCGTCAGTTCCCGCACCGCGAGATCCTTCGCGCACACCAACATCGATCCGAGCGCGCTGACGCGCGGGAACGTCAGTTCGGTGTGCTTGACGTTGTCGTGGTCGTCGGCGCCGTCGTAGACGACCGTCGAACCGCGCATCAGCCACCGCTTGACGTCCACGACCCGGGCAGGTGCCCCATCGTCCGCAGGTAGAACGACTGCAGCAGCGCCACCACGCCCAACACCACCGGTGTGGCCTGGCTGGCGCCGTACTGGATCGACTCGCCGGTGTCGTTGAGGATGCCCGACGACGTGATCGGCGCACCCGGTGCGAAGGCGTCGGTCGCGCACGGTCCGCCCACCGTGCGGTGCAACCGCTGCGTGAACGGCGTCAACCGATCCGAGTCCGACGCGAACGCCTTCGCGCCGTCGCGGTACCGGAAGCTGCCCTCGTCCGCGTCGTACACGGCGCCGACGCTGATCGACTGACGGAAGATCGCCGGGTAGCGCATGCCCTGCATACCGCCGTGCGCGTAGTAGTCGTTGCCGGCCGCCAGGCAACTGCACACACCCTCGTCGGCGAGCTCCTGCAGCAGCGCCCGATCGCGTCGCCGGGCATGTCGGTGTCCGTCGTGCGGTTGTCCGCGGCTCCCGTCGCCAGACACAGGGCCGAAATCCCCAGTGATGCCCGGTGATCGAGCACCCAGTCCAGCGCGTCCCGGATGTCGGTGAAGCGACCGGTGCCGTCGTTCGCGAGCACCTTCAGCGGAACGATCCGCGTGTTCGGAGCGACGCCGGTGTGGATCCGTCCGGCGGCCGCGATCCCGGTCACGCTCGTGCCGTGGCCGTGGCCGTCGGACACCTCCGCGGGATCGCCGCCGTAGTCGGCGGTGAAGTTGCGGCCCGGCAGAACCCGACCCGCGAAGTCGACGTGCGTGGTCCGCAGCCCGGTGTCGAGCACGGCCACCGTCACGCCGGATCCCGACACGTTGAAGTCACGGCGTGCCTGCGGTGCCCGCACGAGCAGGTCGACTTCGGTCAGTTCGGGAAGGAACGGGCCTTCCTTCTGCAGCGGCGGTTCGACCGCCACCACCGACTCCGCGTGCAACGTCTCGAATGTGCCGATGGCGCCGCCTCTGGGGGCACTGCCGGTGGCGTCCGAGCCGGGTTGGCCGGACGTACCTTTCGACGCGTTCATAGTCCTCACCCTCCTCGAGTGTCATTTCTCGAGCGGGGAACTGCCCCCGGGGGCGCTCCCCTGGTACTACAAATGCTCCTCTCGCACGTGCGCCGTGTCACCAGTACGGCGCCCGAAAGTCCTGGTTCGCGCACTCGGTAGACTCGGACGTCGGCCCGATCCTCCGGGTCGGGTACCCGCACGAGATCAGGACTGAGTTACCCACCGATGGCACAACCGATGACGGGTATCGACCCCGCCGACCTCGACGTCTGCCTGCGGGTGCTGTCGGAGGCATCCGCGCTCGACACCGACCACCCCGATTCCGTCACGCTGCAGCGAGCCGTCGGCGATCTGTTCAAGAAGCTCAAGCGCCGCCGTCGCAACGAGACGCGGGACGCGATCTCCGAGGCCGACCGCGCCGTCGTCGCGGCCACGGCGACGGGATCGCCCGATCGGATCGACGACGAGACCGCAGGGATTCCCCTGTCGTCCAACGCCGTGGGCGCCGCCGCGGGCACCCTGATCCGCCCGCGCCCCTGCTACATCTGCAAGCAGCGCTACACACACGTGGACGCGTTCTACCACCAGTTGTGCCCGGAGTGCGCGGCCCGCAGTCACACCAAGCGGGACCAGCGCACCGATCTGACGGGCCGACGCGCACTGCTCACCGGCGGCCGCGCCAAGATCGGGATGTACATCGCGCTGCGACTGCTCCGCGACGGTGCACACCTGACGATCACCACCCGCTTTCCGAACGACGCCATCCGCCGGTTCAAGGGCATGGAGGACAGCGCCGACTGGATCCATCGACTCCGCGTGGTCGGGATCGACCTGCGCGATCCCGCCCAGGTGGTCGCACTCGCCGATTCCGTTGCCGCGCAGGGCCCGCTGGACATCCTCATCAACAACGCCGCGCAGACGGTCCGACGCTCCCCGGCGCCTACAGCGCGCTGGCGGACGCCGAGTCGGGTCCGCTGCCGGCCGGTGAACTGCCCGACGTCGTGACGTTCGGGAAGACGAGCGAGGCCCACCCGGCGGCGCTGGCGGGGTCGCTGTCCACCGCGGCCCTGGCTGCGTCGACGAACCTCTCGGCCGACGAGGTCAGCTCGCTCGCGCTGGTCGCCGGGTCGGCCTCGCCGGCCCGCGTCGAGCAGGGCGTCGCGATCGACGCGGGCGGCCTGCTGCCCGACCTCGCTCATACGAACAGCTGGGTGCAGACCGTCGAGGAGGTCGATCCGATCGAGCTGCTCGAGGTGCAGCTGTGCAACTCGGTGGCCCCGTTCATCCTCGTCTCGCGCCTGCGTCCGGCGATGGCCGCGGCGGCGGCCAGGCGCAAGTACGTGGTGAACGTCTCCGCGATGGAGGGGCAGTTCAGCCGCGCCTACGAGGGCCCGGGGCATCCGCACACCAACATGGCGAAGGCCGCGCTGAACATGCTCACCCGCACGAGCGCCACGGAGATGCTCGAGGACGGCATCCTCATGACTGCGGTGGACACCGGCTGGATCACCGACGAGCGACCGCACTACACGAAGCTGCGGCTGGCCGACGAGGGCTTCCACGCGCCGCTCGACCTCGTCGACGGCGCGGCCCGGTGTACGACCCGATCGTGCAGGGCGAGGCCGGCGTCGACCTGCACGGCTGCTTCCTCAAGGACTACGAACCGTCCCCTGGTAGAGCCGGGTCACGGTCGGGAAGCGACATGTGCCGCACCCGGATCGCACGCCTGACCGGGGATACTGGACGAGCGCACCTGACATCGATCGACCGGGAGGCTCCATGGCCATCGCCGTTGCGTTCAGCGACAGTCCGGAAGGCCGCAATGCGCTGGTGTACGCCGCCCGGGAAGCGATGCAACGCGGCGAGGAACTCCTCGTGCTGCGCATCGTCGACGATGCGGCGTCGGCCGCATCGGATCGAGCGCGTTCCGCCGTGGAAGCGATGTTGGACGAGGGCGGCGTCGTCGGGTCGGAGTGGGCGCTACGCACCGCCGAGCACAGCGGTGACCGCATCGGCGCGCTCGTCGACCTCGTCGGCGAGTGCGGGGCCGGACTGTTCATCACCGGCAGCCGCCGCATGACGCCGGTCGGCAAGTTCCTCCTCGAGCGTTCCCTCCAGCGTCTGCTGCTCGAGGTCGACATCCGTTCTGGTCGTGAAGGAACCGCAGTAGCCTGAAATCGGTTGAGGTCGCGTCCCCGGCCGGAGGTGTCGCGGTGCTGTATCGGATGCTGGCGGATGCCACCGTGGTCGTCCACCTGGCCTTCATCGGCTATGTCGTGTTCGGCGGATTCCTGGCGTGGCGCTGGCGCCGCACGATCTCGGCTGCACCTCGTCGCCGCTTCCTGGGGACTGGGAAGCGTGCTGATCGGCTATGAGTGCCCAGCTGACGAACGTCGAGAACTGGGCCCGCGAACGCGCCGGCGAGCCGGCGCTACCCTCGTCCGGGTTCATCGCGCACTATCTGACGGGTGTCGTGTACCCCGAGCACGCCCTCAACCTGGTTCGAGCGCTCGCCGCGGTCTGTGTCGTGGTGTCGTGGGTCGGATACATCCTGCTCCGTCGTCGTGATCGTCAGCAGGCCGCTGTGTGACATCGGTCGCACACGTCCTTACTCGCAAGTAGGGTCGTAGGCATGACCTCACGCGAACGCGATCTCGATGTCGTCGTCTACGGGGCCACGGGCTTCGTCGGCAAACTCGTGGCCGAGTACCTTCCCGGCACGCGCCCGCCGGGAGCCGGATCAGGCTCGCCGGACGGTCCGTCCAGAAGCTGGAGCAGGTGCGGCGCGGACTCGGCCCGGCCGCCGCGAGCTGGCCGCTGCTCCGCGCGGAGGCCACCGACGACGCCTCACTGCGCGACCTCGCGGCCGCCGCTGGCGTCGTCGCCACCACCGTCGGACCGTGCGAGAAGTACGGCCTGCCGCTGCGTGCGGGCGTGTGCCGAGGCGGGCACCGACTACATCGATCTCACCGGGGAGGTGCCGTTCGCGAGGAAGAGCATCGACTTGTTCCACGACACCGCAGCGGCGAGCGGTGCCCGCATCGTGCACTGGTGCGGATTCGATTCCATCCCCTCCGATCTCGGTGTCCATGCCCTGCACCGGCAGGTCCAGGCGGACGACGCCGGCGAGCTGGCGGACACGACGCTCGTGGTGACGTCGCTGCGTGGCGGAGTCAGTGGCGGCACGATCGACTCGCTGCGCACCCAGATCGACGTCACGAAGGCCGACGCGCAGATGCGCCGCCTCACCGCGTCTCCGTACTCCCTCAGTCCGGACCGCGCCGCCGAACCGGATCTGGGTCGGCAGTCCGACATGGCGCTGGTCCGCGGGTCCGACATCGCGCCCGGGCTGTCGGCTGGAAGGCGCCGTTCTTCATGGGCCGTGCAACACCCGCGTGGTGCGCCGCAGCAATGCCCTCGCCGGCTACGCGTACGGCAAGCGGTTCCGGTACCGCGAGGTGATGAACGTCGGATCGTCGTTCGCGTCTCCGGCGATCGCCGGCGGTGTGGCCGCGGGCATGGGTGCCCTCGTCGCCGGACTGGTGTTCCCGCCCACGAGGTGGCTGCTGGACCGGGTGCTGCCGAAGCCCGGCCAGGGACCGAGCGAGAAGTCGCAGCGAAACGGCCACTTCACCGTCGACGTGTACGCCAGGACGACGACCGGCGCCCGATACGTCTCCCGGGTCGCGGCCCAGGGGACCCGGGGTACGCGGCGACGGCCGTCATGTTCGGCGAGTCCGCGCTGGCACTGGCACTCCAGCGCGACGCACTGCCGGATACGCCGGGCGGCGTCCTGACACCGGCCACCGCACTGGGTGACGTGCTGGTCGAGCGTCTCCGGGATTCCGGATTCACCATCGACGCACGGCGGCAGTGAATCCGCGTCAACGATGACTGGGGGCCTGAGCGGCGGCCGCGTGGCCGGTCAGGTCACTCAGCGTGAGGCGGTACTTCGGCGGGCGGTCGAGGATCATCGTCCGCGTCACGTCCTGATTCGGACCGACGTGCAGGAGCTCGCCCGGGCACAGTGATTCCCAGTCGGGGTCCTCGTCCATCTGTTCGGTGGCCACCACGACGGCGGGCATCGTCGCCAGCGCGCCGGAGCGGGCGCGCACGGTGCCGGCGCTGCTGGCGTGGTCGAGATGCCGACGCCCGCTGGGACCGCCGGGCCGGCGCAGCAGTACCAGCAGATCGTGCGTATCGGGTACCGGAACGCCCACATCTCGTCGGCGCTCACCAGAACGAAGTTGAGCGCCAGCGCTCGAAGGTTGTCGGCGATCCATCCCACCGCCGACGCGATTCCGGCGCCGACGTCGCCGTCGTTCTCGTCGATGTGCCGGGTGATCAGGGCGAAGAAGCGCTCGGAATCGGTGTCTCCGCGGACGAGGTCGCGGTAGTCGCCGAGCTCCGTCTCGAGCACCGGCAGGTCCTCGATCACCCCGTTGTGGGCGAACATCCTGCCCTTCTGTTCGAAGGGATGTGTGTTGGCCGGATTCACTTCGCCTGTCGTCGCGTATCGGACGTGGGCGACGAAGGTGCGCGATTCGCGGTCCTTCGCCTCGAGCGCGAACCGCCGGTCCTCGTAGGCCGCCAGCGGCTGCTTCTCGACCCGCGGTGCGCCGTCCACCGCGAACGTCCCAGCCCGGTGCCGTCGGGCATGCGCCGACTCTGCTCCGCGAGGCTGTCCTCCGCATCGAGCAACCAAAACGTCGCGTGCACGCGGTGCGGCGCCGCGGACAGTCCGAACAATCGACACATGGCCGTCGCCCTCCTCGCCTCGAGGTCGGTCCCGACCAGTATGAGCGCGCACCCCGGGCCGGCGCGCGCGTTCGCGTCGTCGAGAACTCCATGCCCGCGTCGGCACCCATCTGCATCGTCGTGTTCGCGCCGTCGAGCGACTCGCGAATGATGTCCGCGTGGCCCGAATGGTGCGCGGTCTCCCGCAGGATGTGCAGCAGCACGCGGCGAGCCGTCCACCACTGCCGCTCGGGTGCCCAGGGCGCGGTCGCGAGGGGCACGAGCAGGTCCAGGTCGTCGAGTGACGTGACGAGGGCATCCGTCGCCTGCGCGGCCGCTTCGTAGTCGGCGAGCAGTTGCGTGATCGTCTCCTCGTCCGTCATCCGGTACTGCTCCATCGCCGCCTCCATGTCGAAGGTGGCGGTCTCGTCGCGTTCGAGGATCGTCGTCACCCACTGCCGTTCGGTGTGCACGAGGTGCTTGACGAGGCCGCCGAGGGTCAGATCGCTGACCGTCGTTCGGGTCCGGGCCTGCGCGTCGTCGATGCCGCGCATCGTGATCAGGAAGTTGTGCCGCTGATCGGCGAGCAGAGCCAGGATGTCGGCGCGCTCGCCGGTGGCGGCGGTGGTGTTCTCGGTCATCTCTTCGTCCTCCGGTCGGTTCGGTGAAGTTCGACGAGAATCACGCTACGAACGATTGCGGACTGTTTCGGTCCTTTATTGATCGCCCTTCGAGAATTCTCCGTCCGATCTAGCCTCGACGTCGTGAGCACTGCTACGCATGCCTACCTGTCGGCACGACTGCCGGTCTACGACCTCGCCGTAACCGCGGTGTCGGCGTACGCGACGGCCGCGAACGCGCTGCGGGAATCCCTCGGTCTCGCACCGCAGCGGACGGACCTGCGGCCCGACCGGATCGCGGCGTCCTTCTCCGGCGACAGGATGTTCCGATCGAACGGCGCACCCGTCGACGGGTTCGCCGAGCTGTCCGGGTTCTTCCGGACCGCCGACGGGTGGGTGCGCGCGCACGCGAACTACCCGCATCACCGGGCACGACTGCTCGCCGCGGTCGGACTCCCCGAGGACGCCGGCCGGGACCGGTTTGTGCGCCGCGTCGCCGACCTGTCGGCGGCGGACATCGAGGACCGGGCGGCGGACGTCGGTGCGATCGCTGCCCGCGTCCGCACCGAAAGGGAGTGGGCCACGTCCGAACCCGGCCCCGCCGCCGCATCCGGCGACCTCGTCGGTGTGCGTGTCCGGTCCGATCACGGCGCACAGCGACCGTCCGACGGCGGCGCGCCGCTCGCCGGTGTCCGGGTGCTGGATCTGACGCGGGTCATCGCCGGCCCCGTCGCGTCGCGGGCCCTGGCGCTGCTGGGCGCCGACGTCCTGCGGATCGATCCACCCCAGATGCCGGAGATCCGCTGGCAGCACAACGAGACCGGACAGGGCAAGCGGTCGACGCAGACTCGACCTGCGGGATCCGGACGGACTCACTACCTTCCGGGCCCTGCTCGCCGGCGCCGACATCCTCCTCACCGGCTACCGACCCGACTCGCTCGAGGCGATGATCGGCCGGCCCGGATCGGCCCGGCCCGGCCTCGTGCACGGCCGGGTGTGCGCGTGGGCCGCACCGGGCCGTGGGCCGGGCGGCGCGGGTTCGACAGCATCGTCCAGGCCGCGTCGGGCATTGCGGTGATCGAGGGCCACGATGCGCCCGGCGCGCTGCCCGCGCAGGCGCTCGATCACGCCTCCGGCTACCTGCTGGCGGCCGGGGTGATCGACGCGCTCGTCGACGCACGACGCGATGGCGCCGGACGCGATGTCGACGTTGCACTGGCCCGAACCGCCGCGTGGCTGCTCGATCGGCCGAACCGCCGACAGTCACCACCGCCCGCGCAGCTCCCGGGCCCCGACACCGTCGTCGTCCACGGAGAGATCACCGCGGCCCGGCCGGCACTCGCGGAGTTCGACGACTATCCGTTCCCGGCACTTACCTGGGGAGCCGACGCGCCCCGCTGGTAGATCGACGTCGGTCTCGCGGCCGCTCGATGACGGTTGCGAAGAGCGCGCCGTGCGCCGCCGACCGCGGCATACTCGAATCAGTGGCCGAACGGCCGCTGCGGATGGGAGAAGAATGGCACAGCCCGCGATTCTCAGCGTCGACGACGACCCGAGCGTCTCCCGCGCCATCGCCAGGGATCTGCGCCGACGCTACGGGGACAGGTACCGGATCATTCGAGCCCAGTCCGGCGACGAGGCACTGACGGCGCTCGAGGAGATGAAGCTGCGCGGCGACGCCGTCGCGGTGATGCTCGTCGACTACCGGATGCCGGGGATGAGCGGCATCGAGCTCCTGGAGCAGGGCATGGACCTGTACCCGGCCGCCAGGCGGGTGCTTCTCACCGCCTACGCCGACACCGACGCCGCGATCGACGCGATCAACATCGTCGACCTCGACCACTACCTGCTCAAGCCGTGGGATCCGCCCGAGGAGAAGCTCTATCCGGTGGTCGACGCCCTACTCGAAGCCTGGATCACCGATGAGCACCGGCCCGTCACCGAGATCCGGGTCGTCGGGCACCGGTGGTCGGCGCGCTCCTCGGACGTGCGCGAGTTCCTGGTCCGCAACCAACTCCCCTATCGGTGGTACATGTCCGACGAGCCGGAGGGCCGGCGGCTACTCGAGGCTGCGGGGGCCGACGGCATGCGACTGCCCGTGGTGATCACGAGCGACGGCAGCTCTCTGGTGGAGCCGACCGACGCGGAGCTGGCCGCCCGTGTGGGACTGGCCACCACCCCGTTGTCGGACTTCGACGACCTCGTCGTCGTCGGCGGCGGACCGGCAGGACTGGGCGCGGCGGTGTACGGCGCGTCGGAAGGCCTGCGCACAGTACTGGTCGAACGCACCGCCACGGGCGGGCAGGCGGGCCAGAGTTCCCGGATCGAGAACTACCTCGGCTTCCCCGACGGATTGTCCGGCGCTCAGCTCGCCGACCGGGCACGCCGGCAGGCCTCCAAGTTCGGCGCCGAGGTGATCACCACCCGCGATGTCGTCGCCCTGGAGGTGAACGGGTCCGCGCGTACCGTTCGGTTCGCCGACGGGGCCGCGCTGGACGCGCACAGCGTCATCCTCGCGACGGGGGTGTCTATCGGCAGCTGTCGGCGCCCGGGCTCAGCGAGTTCACCGGCCGGGCGTGTATTACGGCTCGGCGGTGACCGAGGCTGCGCGATGCTGCGACCAGGACGTGTACGTGGTCGGCGGCGCCAACTCCGCGGGACAGGCGGCGGTCTATCTCGCCAGGGGCGCGCGGTCGGTGACCATCGTGGTGCGTGCCGGCTCGCTGGACGACTCCATGTCGCACTACCTGATTCAGCAGATCCAGCAGAACCCGAAGATCACGGTCCGGACGTGCTCGGAAGTGATCGGCGTGGACGGTGAGGACCACCTGGATCGGATCACTCTGCGCGACAACACCACTGGACGCACCGAGTCCGTCACCGCGCCGTGGCTGTTCCTGTTCATCGGAGCTGCGCCACGCACCGAGTGGCTCGACGGCGTGGTGGTGCGCGACGACAAAGGATATGTGGTGTCCGGCCGGATCTGATCGTCGACGGCAAACGGCCGCCCGGCTGGGAACTCGATCGCCTACCGCACCAACTGGAGACCAGTGTGCCCGGTGTCTTCGCGGCCGGGACGTGCGCTCCGACTCCGCGAAACGGGTGGCCTCCGCCGTCGGAGAGGGAGCGATGGCCGTGATGCTCGTCCACCGATACCTGGCCAAGCCATGAGCTCCGCGCCGACGTGCACGCCGGAGGAACTGCGGACACTGTTCCTCTTCGAGAACTTCGACGACGATCAGCTCGGACAGCTGTGCCGCGCCGGACGGATCGAGGTTGTCGAGCCGGGCCCCGTGTACCGCGAGGGCGAACCCGCGACGTGCTTCTACGTGCTTGTCGAGGGGTCAGTCGTGCTCACCAAGCTCTCGGGTGGCCAGGACGTGGAAACGGTGCGTACCTCGCACCGCGGCGCGTACGCGGGCGCCTGGACCGCCTACATGGGTGACCGTGTGCCGCAGATCTGACAGCGGCTCGATGACGGTGCCCGAGCGGTCCACGTTCTTCGTCCTGGACGCTGCCGACTTCGCCCGCTTCATGGCGGAGTGGTTCCCGATGGCGATCCATCTACTCGAGGGGCTGTTCTTCGGCAATCAGAGCGCCCGCGAGGTCCTCGACCAACGGGAGCGACTGCTGGCCCTCGGATCCCTGTCGGCCGGGCTGACACACGAGCTGAACAACCCGGCGGCGGCCGCGGTCAGGGCGACGTCCTCACCGCGGGACCGGGTCGCCGGGATGCGCCACAAGCTGGGGTTGATCGCCTCGGGCGCCTACGACCCAGCCGACCTCCGGGCGCTGATCCGGATCCAGGAGGAGGCCGTGGAACTGGTCGCGAAGGCCCCGACGCTGAGCCCGCTCGAGGCGTCGGACCGGGAGGACACCCTCGGCGAGTGGCTCGAGGACCACGACATCGCGGGAAGCTGGAACATCGCACCGACCTTCGTGCAGGCCGGGCTCGACGTCGCCTGGCTCGAGCGGGTCGCGGCCGCGGTCGAGCCGCCGATCCTCGCCGGTGCCATCGCCTGGCTCAACTACACCATCGAGACCGAGCTGCTCATGAACGAGATCTCGGACTCCACGACCCGGATCAGCTCGTTGGTCGGCGCCGCCAAGCAGTACTCGCAGATGGACCGAGCGCCGTTCCAGGTCTCGGACGTGCACGAACTGCTCGACAGCACGCTGGTGATGCTGAGCGGCAAGATCGGCGGCGGCATCGACGTCGTCAAGGACTACGACCGCAGCCTGCCACGCGTGCCGTCGTACGCCGCCGAACTCAACCAGGTGTGGACCAACCTCATCGACAATGCTGTGGCCGCCATGGACGGCCGCGGCACCCTCACGGTCCGCACCTCCCGGGACGTCGACTGCCTCGCCGTGGCGATCGCGGACACGGGCAGCGGGATCCCCGAGGCGATCCGCGGCCGGATCTTCGAACCGTTCTTCACCACCAAGCCGGTCGGCGAGGGAACGGGGCTCGGCCTCGATATCTCGTGGAGGATCGTGAACAGGCACGGGGGCGACATCCGCGTGACGTCGCGGCCGGGACACACCGAGTTCGTGGTCCGCCTCCCGTTGACCTCACCGCAAGGACACGACGACGACTGAAGTCCAGGGAATCGGCTTGGGGTGACACTCTCGATAGGGAGGTTCGACGACTACCCGTTCCCCGCACGCACCTGGGGAGTCGTCTTACCCCGCCGGTGGTCACCGTCCGCCGCGAGCACGCCGAGCACGATGAGCACCTGAGCGGCGATGTACGTCGCCATCACCCAGAAGCCCTCGACCGGCGGGTTGAACCAGTCGGCGAACGCACCCAGCGCGATCATCCCGTCCGACACCAGGAACACGCCGCCCCCGATCGCGACAGCGCGGTTCACACCGGCCGCCAGGATCGCCATGGCGCCCAGCGCGGCGCCGTACACCAGCGCCGGCACCAGGAGTGCGCCCGCGCCGGGTGCGCACGCGGCGATCAGCAACGCCACCACGACGACGTACGCCACGACGACACCGCGGTTCCGACGAAGCGTGTCCGCGGTGGTGAACGGCGCGAATGCGGCGATGTACGTGATCTGAGCCAGCAGGAAGAACCCGACCATCAGCAGGAACGCGGTGTCGCCGTCCGCCAGGTCGGGCGCGGAGTCGCCGAGCCACGAGAACCCGAGCGCGACGAGCGTCAGGACGATCAACCGACTGCGCGGGGCCGCGGTGGACAGCCACAGCACCGCCGCGAGCACGGGCATCAGAAACCACTGTGTGACGTTCGCTGCCGTGTCCGCGCCGACAAGTTGCGCCGCCAGGTGCACGAGGGCCAGTGCCGCGAAGGCCGCCCACGTGATCCGGGCCGGCGTGCTCTGCTCCGATTTCACGGTGACATGGTAGGTCCCGCACCGGTGCCGACGACGTGATCCGGCCACGCTCCGCAATGATGAATGCCATGGCAGCAGAACACAGCTACGCCCTCGACGTCGCCTGGACAGGGAACCGCGGTACGGGAACGAGCGGCTATCGGGACTACGACCGTGACCACACGGTGACGGCGCCGGGGAAGCCGCCGCTGCATGCGAGCGCCGACCCCGCCTTCCGCGGCGAGGCCGACCGGTGGAATCCGGAGGAGCTGCTGGTGGCGGCCCTGTCCCAGTGCCACATGCTGTGGTACCTCGCACTGGCCGCGGCGGAGGGCGTCGTCGTCATCGGATACACCGATCAGCCGACCGGCCGGATGCACATGAACCCCGACGGGTCCGGCCAGTTCGCCGAAGCGATCCTGGCGCCGAAGGTGCTGGTGGCGGACCCCTCGATGGTGGCGGCGGCCGAACGTCTGCACTCCGACGCGCACGACAAGTGCTTCATCGCGCGATCGGTCAACTTCCCAGTCGAACACCGCGCGACCATCGCCTCCGCGGGCGCGGCCCGATGAGCGCCCGCACCCGGCTGATCGTCGACGTCGACACCGGCATCGACGATTCGGTCGCCCTGCTCTACCTGCTCGCACGCGACGACGCCGAGATCCTCGCGGTCCTCTCGACCGCCGGCAACGTCCCGACGGCGCAGGTCGCGATCAACAACCTGGCCTGGCTCGACCTGTGCGGGCGGCCCGACATCGAGGTCGCCGTCGGCGCCGACGGTCCGCTGAGCGCCCCGTTGCGCACCACCGAGGACACGCACGGGCCGCAGGGAATCGGGTACGCGGTTCTCCCCCACCCGACGCGCTGCACGTCGGATCGCGCCGCGGCGCAGGCGTGGATCGATCTCACCCGCGAGCATCCCGGCGAACTGGTCGGGCTCGTCACGGGCCCGCTCACCAACCTCGCGCTGGCGATCCGCGCCGATCCCGAACTCCCCGGACGCCTGAAGCGTCTGGTCGTGATGGGCGGCGCATTCCAGCATCCGGGCAACACGACACCGGTCGCGGAGTGGAACATCTCGGTCGATCCCGAGGCCGCCGCCGAGGTGTTCGCTGCCTTCTCATCGGTCCCCGGGACCGCTCGCCGATCATCTGCGGCCTCGACGTGACCGAACGAATCATCGTGCGGCCCGAACACCTTCGCCGGCTCGCCGAACTCGCCGACAGCACACCGGCCGAGACGATCCGCACCGAGGACGACTCGTCGACCAGGTCGATCACCTCGAATCCGGTTGTGCGCCATCTGTCCGACGCGGTGCGCTTCTACTTCGAGTTCCACCGCGACCACGGGCAGGGATTCATCGCGCACATGCACGACCCCTTCGCGGCCGCGGTCGCGCTCGACCCGGACATCGCCCGGTATCGCAGTGCGACCGTCGATGTGGAGACGGAGGGTCGGATCACCCGGGGCCAGACCGTCGCGGACTGGTACGGGCTGTGGCAGAGATCACCCAACGCGTACATCACCTGGGAAACCGACCCGGGCGCGTTTCTCGACGACCTCGTTCGCCGGATCGCCGACCTCGCGAAGACCGTAGCGGTGTCACCGAACCGAACCGACCGTTAGCTCGTCACTGGTACCGTTTCGTCGATCTGGATGAGCGTCCAGTCGGGAGTCCGGCTGCGCCAACCAGGTCGTTCAGTCGGGAAATAAGGCGGTACACGTGGCACGACAGGCACGCGCCGTGGCAACACGGCAGCAGATCATCAGCGGAGCAGCTCGAATGTTCGAGCGGTCAGGGTTCGAAGGGGCAAGCCTCGGCGACATAGTCGACGGGGCGGGCACCGCCGAGGGCGCGCTCTACTTCCACTTCCGTTCGAAGGACGAGCTCGCGAGAGTCGTCATCGACGCGCACCACCAGACGTCGGTCGACACCGTCCGGGCGATATCCCAGACGGGCGCCAGCCCGCTTCGACAACTTGTGATGCTGTGCCACGAAATGGGCAGACAGATCGTCCACGATCCGATCGTCCGCGCCGGCATGCGACTCACGCTCGAAGCTCAGCGGCGAGGGCGGCCCGGACCAGCAGTTCGTCGATTGGATCGAGAGCGGCCGGCAGATCGCCGCGTCCGGCGTCAGCCGCGGCGAAATCGTCGGGACGGTCGATCCGGACACGTTGGCGCGCTTCCTGAGTGGTTCGTTCACCGGCGTCCAGCTGGTGTCGCAGGTCCTGGCCGGGCGCGAGGACCTCGAACAACGGATCGACGAGATGTGGTCGCTGCTGCTCCCCAGCATCGCCACCAGTCAGGACCCCGCCGAGCTCGCCGAGATTCGAGCCGCCCGCTGGGCGCCTCCGGCCCAATCGGAAGCGCCGCAGGCGGATACGGCCGTCGGCGCCTGAGCGGAACTCACCGCGTCAGCGGGCCTCGCACCTTTTTCAGCTGCGGGGCCCGCCGCCGTCGGGCACACTGCCGAACATGGACCAACGCATCCATTTCGTCACGCTCGCGACGCCGGATCTCGATGCGGCGCGGGCGTTCTACTGCGGCGGCCTCCGGTGGGAGCCGTTGCTGGACGTGCCCGGGGAGATCATCTTCTTCCAGACCGCGCCGGGCACCGTGCTCGGCCTGTTCGACGCGGAGAAGTTCGGTGAGGACATCGGCCGGCCTGGCACCCAACTGGCGACCACGGGAATCACCTTCTCCCACAACGTCGACAGCGCGGAGGCCGTCGACACGCTCGTCGCCCAGGCGGTTCACGCGGGAGCGAGTGTGGTCAAACACCCGCAGCGTGCGGCGTTCGGCGGCTATCACGGGCACTTCGCGGACCCCAACGGCGTGATCTGGGAGATCTGCCACAAACCGGGGTGGAGTGTCGATCCGGCCGGGCGGGTGCGTCTGACAACCGACTTCTGACCGAGTCGGGGAACGACGCGGGCCCCGCACCACCCGGAGTGGTACGGGGCCGGCGTCGGAAATTGTTGCGGCGAACGCTATTCGGTTCCGTCGAACGCGTCGAGGATCCGGTGCGCGCGCGAGGGCCGCGGTGAGCGAGCCTTCCCGCACCTGCTCCTCGACCTCGCCTCGGATCTTCTTCACGCGCTCGTTCGAGTCGAGCCGGCGCAGCAACTGGTCGTGGACCATCGACCACGTCCAGTCCACCTGCTGCTGATGCCGCTTGCGTTCGAGTTCACCGGCGTCGCCGAGGACCGTGCGGTGCCGAAGCACCTCGTCCCAGAACTTGTCGATGCCGATGTTCTCGAGCGCGCTCATCGTCAGCACCGGCGGCTTCCACAGAGCGTCGTGCGGGTAGATCAACCGCAGTGCGCCGGACAGCTCGCGGGCCGCGACCCGTGCCTCGGTCTCGTGCTTGCCGTCGGCCTTGTTGACGCTGACGATGTCGGCGAGCTCGAGGACGCCCTTCTTGATGCCCTGCAGCTGGTCACCGGTGCGGGCGAGGGTGAGGAACGTGAACGTGTCGACCATGTTCGCGACCGTCACCTCGGACTGTCCGACACCGACCGTCTCGACCAGGATCACGTCGTAGCCGGCGGCCTCGAGCAGCACCATCGTCTCGCGGGTCGCCTTCGCGACGCCACCGAGCGTGCCGGACGTCGGAGACGGCCGGATGAACGCGTTCGGCTCCACCGACAGGTTCTGCATCCGGGTCTTGTCACCGAGGATCGAACCACCCGTGCGGGTCGACGACGGGTCGACCGCGAGGACGGCGACCTTGTGCCCCAACGAGAGCAGGTGCATCCCGAGGGCTTCGATCGTCGTCGACTTGCCGACGCCGGGAACACCCGTGATCCCGACCCGGATCGCGTTGCCGGCGTGCGGGAGCAGGCGTAGCAGCAACTGTTGCGCCTGCTCCGGTGATCGGCCCGGGTGGACTCGACGAGAGTGATGGCCTTGGAGACATCACTTCGCCGGCCCTCCAGGACCGCGTCACCGAGTGCAGCCAGATCGAGCGGCGGACGGTTAGTCGGCGGCAATCGGATCGTGTCCCAACTGCTCCGACAGCTTCTTCAGCAGTCCGATCGCCGCGTCGGCGAGGACCGTGCCGGGCGGGAAGATCGCCGCTGCGCCGGCCTCGTACAGCTCGTCGAAGTCACCCGGCGGGATGACGCCGCCGACCACGACCATGATGTCGGGGCGACCGACCGCCGCGAGGGCCTCCCGCAGCGCCGGCACCAGCGTGAGGTGACCGGCGGCGAGGGAGGACGCGCCGACGATGTGGACGTCGGCGTCGGCCGCCTGCTGGGCGACCTCCTCGGGGGTCTGGAACAGCGGTCCCACGTCGACGTCGAAGCCGAGGTCCGCGAAGCCGGTGGAGATCGCCTTCTGGCCACGGTCGTGACCGTCCTGGCCCATCTTCGCGACGAGGATGCGGGGACGACGCCCCTCCTCCTCGGCGAACTTCTCGACCAGTTCGATTGCGTTCGAGATGTTGCTCACCTTTCCGGCCTCGTCCCGGTACACACCGCTGATGGTCCGGATCTCGGCCTGGTGGCGCCCGTACACCTTCTCGAGCGCGTCGGAGATCTCGCCACCGGTCGCCTTGGCACGGGCGGCGTTGATGGCCAGCGCCATCAGGTTGTTCTCCATGCCGCCCTCGGTGGAGGCGGCGGCGCGGGTGAGCTCGGCGAGGGCGGCCTGCGTGGCGGCCTCGTCGCGCTCGGCCCGCAGCTGCTGGAGCTTGGCGATCTGCTCGGCGCGCACCTTGGTGTTGTCGACCTTGAGCACCTCGATGCTGTCCGGCTCGTCCGGCACGTACTTGTTGACGCCGATCAGCGGCTGCCGGCCGGAGTCGATACGGGCCTGGGTACGAGCCGCAGCCTCCTCGATGCGGAGCTTCGGGATGCCCTCACCGATGGCCTGCGCCACGCCGCCGGCCTCCTCGACCTCCGCGATGTGGGCGCGCGCCCGGTTCGCGAGTTCGTTGGTGAGCCACTCGACGTAGTGCGAGCCACCCCACGGGTCGATCGGACGGACGGTGTTCGACTCCTGCTGGATCAGCAGCTGCGTGTTGCGGGCGATGCGGGCCGAGAAGTCGGTCGGCAGCGCGATCGCCTCGTCGAGCGCGTTGGTGTGCAGCGACTGGGTATGGCCCTGCGTCGCGGCCATCGCCTCGACACGCGCGGCCCACGTTGTTGAACACGTCCTGCGCGGTGAGCGACCAGCCGGAGGTCTGCGAGTGGGTACGCAGCGACAGCGACTTGGAGTTCTTCGGAGCGAACTTCTCGACGAGCTCGGCCCACAGCAGACGCCCGGCGCGGAGCTTGGCGACCTCCATGAAGAAGTTCATGCCGATGGCCCAGAAGAACGACAGGCGCGGAGCGAACTTGTCGATGTCCACGCCCGCGTCGAGACCGGCGCGGATGTACTCGATGCCGTCGGCGAGCGTGTACGCCAGCTCCAGGTCGGCGGTCGCACCGGCCTCCTGGATGTGGTAGCCCGAGATGGAGATCGAGTTGAACTTCGGCATCTTCGCCGACGTGTACGCGAAGATGTCGGAGATGATCCGCATCGACGGCTTCGGCGGGTAGATGTACGTGTTGCGGACCATGAACTCCTTCAGAACGTCGTTCTGAATGGTTCCGGCCAGCTGCTCGGGAGCGACACCCTGCTCCTCGGCGGCCACGACGTACAGCGCCAGAATCGGCAGCACCGCGCCGTTCATCGTCATCGACACCGACACCTGCGACAGGTCGATGCCGTCGAACAGCTGACGCATGTCGAGGATCGAGTCGATCGCGACACCGGCCATGCCGACGTCACCCTGCACGCGCGGGTGATCGGAGTCGTAGCCGCGGTGCGTCGCGAGGTCGAACGCGACCGACAGGCCCTTCTCGACCGGACGCGAGGTTGCGGCGGTAGAGACGCGTTGGACTCGGCGGCGGTGGAGAATCCCGCGTACTGGCGGATGGTCCACGGCTGGTTGACGTACATCGTCGGGTACGGGCCACGCAGGAACGGGGCCGCGCCCCGGGTAAGCTGCCCAGCGGGTAGCCGTCGGCCTCGGCGGCGTCGCGGTCGGCCTTGGTGTAGACCGGCTTGACGTCGATGCCCTCGGGCGTCGACCACACAACCTGCTCGGCGGCGTAGTTGTTCGCGGTCGCGAGGTTCTCGACCAGCGCTTCGGTCTCGCTCCGCGGTGGGAGCAGCCGGCTGCGGGAACTCCGGGTCCGTCAACGCGACGTCGGCAAACTGCCCGATGAGGTGCTTGACCTCGTTCGTTGTCACTCTGACGCTCCCGAGTTTCGATTGCGCCGAGCAGTTCGGTCAGAGCCGAGACTGCGTCGATGCGAGCGGTAAGGAATCCGTCGGGGCGCTCGGCACCCTCGACCTCGGCGAAGATCTTCTCCGGTCCGGCCAGCAGCACCTGCTCGATGCCGGCCTCGCGGAGCGCGGCGACAGCCGCGGCGCCTGCTCGCCGTAGCGCTTGTCGGTGCCGCACAGCACCGCGATCGTCGCGCCCACTCCTCGACGGCCGTGGCGACGCCACCGTCGGCCGGATCCAGCTGACCCGGGTTGACGGCCTCGACGCCGCCGGAGGCGAGGAGGTTCGTCGCGAACGTGGTGCGCACGTTGTGCTCGGCGACCGAGCCCAGCGGCGCCAGCAGCACCTGCGGCCGGCGCCGTTGGCGGCGAGGTAGGCGTCGGAACGGTCGCGCAGCGCCTCGAACGCGGCGGCGTAGCGGGCGACGGTCACGCGGCGACGGGTGGAACCGGCCTCGGCGGCACCTGCGGACAGCGGGTCCTCACCGAGGTTCGGGAACTCGTTGATGCCCGTGACCGCGGTCCGGCGGTGCGCGATGTCGGCGTCGCGGGCGGCCTTGGTGGCGGCGACCCGGTCGGCGACGACACCGGCGGCGAGCGCCGCGCTGTAGCCACCGGCGGCCTCGATCTGCTGGAAGAACTCCCAGGCCTTCTCGGCGACCTGCCGCGCCAGCTGCTCGACGTACCACGAGCCGGCACCCGGATCGAGGACGCGGCCGAGGTGCGATTCCTCGAGCAGCAGCAGCTGGGTGTTGCGAGCGATGCGCTCGGAGAACGACTTCGAGACGCCCGCGGCACCGGCCGGCAGCGCGCGACGTCGAACGGCAGGACCGTGACCGAGGCTGCACCGCCGACACCCGCGCCGAAGGCGGCGAGGGTCGTGCGGAGCATGTTCACCCACGGATCGCGCTGCGCCATCATCGCGGCGGAGGTCACCGCGTGCTGGACCGCGCCACCGAACTCGGAGGCACCGCACACCTGCGCGACACGCGCCCACACCTGGCGGCCGGCACGGAATTTCGCGATGGTCTGGAACTGGTCGTCGGTGGCGGCGAGACGGAAGCTCGAAGCTGGCCCAGGGCCTCCGAGATCGTCAGGCCCTGCTCGGCGAGCGCGCGCAGGTACTCGACGCCGGCCGCGACGGCCGCACCGAGTTCCTCGGCGTCGCCGGCACCGGCGTTGTGGAAGGCCGTGCCGTCCACCGTGATCGCCCGCACCGTCTCGGTGCGCGCGGCGGCGGTGTCGGCGAGCGCGACCGCGGCGGCCGAGCTCGACGCCGGCGGCACCGGAGAACGCGTCGGTCAGCGGCGAGGCACCGAGCCCGACCCGCACCTGAGCGCGGTCGGTGACGCCGTCACCGGCGGCGGCCCGCTGATCGAGGAGCGCGAAGAGCTGCTGCGCGGCAGCGGTGACGTCCGCGCCGGCATCCAGGGTCAGCGGCGCCAGATCGAGCAGCACGCCCGTGAGCGCGAGGTCGAGCGCGGCGACGGGGAGGTTCTTGCCGCCGAGCGACAGCCGCACGGCGCTCACGCCGTTCTCGAGGCTGTCGAGGATTGCGCGGTCGACCTCTGCGCCGTTCTGCGCGTCCTGACCGAGAGAGCGGCAACGAGCCAACCGGAGTTGACGTCACGGCTGCCGTCTGGCGCCACGGACGAACGGGAACTGTCCGGGCAGCGGAGCCTCGGGGAGCTCGTCGCGTCCGCTGTACAACGGCGAAACGGTCACACCGTCGTACGTGGTGGTCTCAAGGAGCTTCTGCGGTTCCGGGCCCAGCTCGGCGGCGTCCACTCGACGCGACTTGGCCGAGCACGCCGGCGACGGCCTGCTGCCATTCCGAGTAGGCGCGCGCGGCGTCCTCGGCTTCTGGAAGCTGGTGACACGGGGCGACTCCCTCTCACTCTCGTGTGCGATCGCTCATGGCGAACGGTCTTCCAATCGGACAGAACAATCGGACAAACAAATGGGACGATTACCGTCCCGGACTTGTGATGCTGCACCGCACCACGCAGTCGCCGACGTGAGGCCACCCACGGTTCGTTAGCCTCGAATCATGACCGTCGCGAACGTCCTGGAAGAAGGTGTCTCGATCACCCCGCAACGGCTGTTCCGGATGCTGCCACCGCAGCGGCTCGACGGTTTCAACCGCATCGCCATGGAGATCGACGGACTCGACCCTCGGGTTGCCTCCCCCACTGCCACGCTGGGCATTCTCGTCGACGACATCCTCGGATTCACGTTGTGGGACCGGCGCGGGGAACGCACCGGCCTCGTCACCGCAGATTTGTCAGTGGACTTCATCACACCGACCGGTTGGGTCGGCCCGGAACTTCACGCCGACGGTCGTGTGGTCACGGTCACAGAGGACGGCGGAGTCAGCGCCACTGAGATCCGTGACTGGACGGCACGCTGATCGCGACCGGCACCGCATGGGCAATTTCGTCGACGCCGGCGCCGACCGCAGCACCGCCGTCGTCCGCCCGCTCGCCACGGCCGACACGTTCCCGCGCCGTCCGCGTCTCCCCTCGTGCGCATCGGCGGACGTTTCGAGGGCGGCGACGGCACCCGCCTGATCGTCCCGCCCAACGCGGCCCTGGCGAACAAGCTCGGAGTGATGCACGGCGGCATCCAGGCGAGCGCGATCGACCTGGTCGGCAACGCGGCCGTCAGCACACCCGACGCGCCGATGCACACCGCCTCGTCGCGCATCAACTACTTCCGCCCCGCGCCCGTCGATTCCGACGTCGTGTTCGCAGCCGAGGTGATCCGGGCGGGTCGCTCGGTCGCCGTCGCCCGCGTGACGAGCACCGGCGGCGACGGTCGGGTGTGCGCGGTCGCCACCGTGACGTGCCGGCGGCCGAGCACACCGATCACGCGTGCGCGCTGAGCGTCGCGTTCGTTCGCGAATAGCGGTGCGCCGCGCGGGTATCCTGATCGATCGTGATTGCGCGACTGAGGGATCCCCGGCTTCTCGGCGCCCTCGTCGGGCTGGCCCTGTTGTTCGTTGCGGCCGCGATGGTTCCGCATCCCTCGATCGACCAGATCCGGGCGTGGGCCGACGCCGTCGGACCGATGTTCGTGGTCGTGTTCTTCGTCGTGCACGTCGTGGTGACGATGGCACCGATCCCGCGCACCATCTTCACGGTCAGCGCGGGCGTGCTGTTCGGGCCCGTCACCGGCATCACGGTCGCACTCGCCGCCACCACCGTGAGCGCGGTGCTCGCGCTGCTCGTGGTGCGGGCGATGGGTCGCGATGCGGTCGCCGCCCATCTGACCCATCCGGCAGTGAGGGCGGTCGACGAGCGCCTGGCGCGCCGCGGTTGGCTCGCCGTCGGGTCTCTGCGGATGATCGGCGCGGTCCCTTTCTCGGTGGTGAACTACTGCTGCGGCGTGTCCTCGATCCGACTGCTCCCGTACACCGTCGCCACCGTCGTCGGAACTATTCCGGGCACAATCGGCGTCGTGCTGCTCGGGGACGCGCTCACCGGCAACACCGATCCGGCGCTGTTGGTGGTGTCCGGGATCTGCATGGCCGTCGGCGTCCTCGGCCTCGTCGTCGATGCACGGACCCCGGTCCCCGAGGCAGCCGTCAAGGATCTGGACTGAACTTCACAAAGTAAAGCTTTGAGGCTTGATCTCTGGGAATCAAGCTCTTAACCTTGCTCCATGTACGTCCTGACCGTGGATCAACGCGGCAGCCGACGCGACATCGACCGCGTCGCGCCACTGCTCGCCGACCTCGTGCAGCATCCGCTCCTGCGACCGTTCGAGCGCACGGCGGGCGACGAGGTGCAGGCCGTCGCCGACGACCCGGCGACCGTCGTCGACCTGGCCCTCGATCTCGTCCGCCGCGGACACTGGAGCGTCGGCGTCGGTGTCGGCGCGGTCGAGGAACCGCTTCCCGCGCAGACACGTGCGGGCCGAGGCCCGGCCTTCGAGGCCGCGCGGGTGGCCGTCGAACGGGCCGAAGAAGGCGCCGGCCGCCGTGGCCGTCGAGGCCGACGACCCGGACGCGGCACTGGACGCCGACACGGCCCTGTCACTGGTCTCCCTGCCGGCGGCGCGGCGGTCACCGCAGGGGCAGGCCGCGGTGGATCTGATGGACCGCGGGCTCACCCAGGCCGAGGCCGCCGCCGAACTCGGAATCAGCAAGCAGGCCGTGTCCCAGCGGCTTTCCGCGGCAGGATGGCAGGCCGAGGTGGCCGGCCGGCGCCTGGCCGCACGACTACTGGGAGGGCCGATCGATGACCGCACTCAGCCTCACGCTCATCGGGATCGCGGCACTGGTGGGACGGTGGCGGGCCGACTGGGAGCAACCTCCCGGCCTGCGGGTGTCGGCGTCCAACTGGCGCCCGTTGCCGCCGTTCTCGCCCTGGCCGGCGCGGCACTCGCGGCGAGCGCCGCGCCGCCGGTCCACGGATTCGCCCTCGCCGCGACGTACGTCCTGACTGTGGCCGCGGCAGCGACCGGCGGCGCCCGATGGTGCTGGCCGCCTTCCGGTTCGCGCGGAAGCAGCCCGACGCCGGGCCGGAACCGGACGACGGCCCGCTCCGCGGTGGCCGGGTGATCGGCCTGCTGGAACGGACCGCCGTCGCGGTGTCCATCCTCGCCGGCTGGCCCGAGGGGATCGCCATCGTCCTCGCCGTCAAGGGTCTTGCCCGCTACCCCGAGCTGCGCGAGCCGCACGCGTCGGAGCAGTTCATCATCGGCACCTTCACCAGCGTGCTGTGGGCGGTCGCCGTTGCGGGCGTGGGCCGGGCGCTGGTCACCTGATCGTCTACCGGTACGGCGGCCGCGACTCGACGAGGTCCTTCGCATCGCGCAACCCCAGCCCCGGATGCATCTCGCGCAGCCGTTTGATCGCCGGGATCCGATCGGACGTCGCCGCGATCGCGGCCCGCACGTCCTCGACGGGAACATCCGCCGGCGCGACCCGCACCGCCTCGTCCCGGGTGCGTTCCGGTTTCGCCACGCCGACACCGTCGTCACGCCGAAGCCGACGACTGCGAACACCCAGATGCCGAGCCACACCCAGTCCCACACCGACGGTTCTGTCATCCGGTCGACGGCGGACGGTCCAACCAGGACGACGACCCAAACCAGGAACAGCGTCCCGGCCCAGCGCTCGACCCGTTCGCCCGTCAACGACCGCAGCACCAACTACGCCTGGCCCGGCGGCAACTCTTCCTGCTGCTGGCCGCCGCCGAGGAGGTGCTCCTGGGTCAGCGGGCTCTCGACGGGTGTGCGCGCGACGGCCTCGGCCGCGCGGACCGCCCGCTCGACCGCCGGATCCGTCTTGGTCTCGAACCAGCCGGCGATCTCCTCGGAGTCGTCCTCGGGCCGCGGCAGGTCTCGTCCTCGGTGCGGCTGGGCTCGTAGCGGAACACGCCGTCCTCGCCGGGCGCGCCGAGCGTCTTCGCGAATCCCTTGAGCGCATCCCCGAAGTCGCTGGGCACGAGCCACACCTTGTTCGCGTCGCCCTGCGCCATCTGCGGCAGCGTCTGGAGGTACTGGTACGCAAGGAGTTCCGGCGTGGGCTTGCCCGACTTGATGGCCGCGAACACCTTCTCGATGGCCTTGGCCTGACCCTGCGCCTGCAGGTACTTGGCCGCGCGCTCGCCCTGTGCACGCAGGATCCGGGACTGGCGCTCGCCCTCGGCCGACAGGATCGCGGCCTGCTTCGCACCCTCAGCCGCGAGGATCTGGCTCTGCTCGGCGCCCTCGGCGGTCTTGATGGACGACTCGCGAAGGCCCTCGGCGGTGAGGATCGTCGCCCGCTTCTCGCGGTCGGCCTTCATCTGCTTCTCCATCGACTCCTGGATCGACGGCGGCGGATCGATGCTCTTGAGCTCGACGCGGGCGACGCGCAGGCCCCACCGGCCGGTGGCCTCGTCGAGGACGCCGCGCAGCTGCCCGTTGATCGAGTCACGCGAGGTGAGCGTTTCCTCGAGGGTCATGCCACCGACGACGTTGCGCAGCGTGGTGATGGTGAGCTGCTCGACGGCGGCGATGTAGTTGCTGATCTCGTAGACCGCGGCCTGCGGGTTCGGTCACCTGGAAGTAGACGACCGTGTCGATCGACAGCGTCAGGTTGTCCTGCGTGATGACCGGCTGCGGCGCGAACGACACGACCCGCTCGCGCAGATCGACCTTCGCGCGGATCCGGTCCACGAACGGGACCAGGAACGTCAACTGGCCGGACACGGTCTTGGTGTAGCGGCCCAGGCGCTCGATCACAGCGGCCTCGGCCTGCGGCACGAGTGCCACCGACTTCGCGACCACGACGACGACGAGTACGACCAGTACCGCCAGAACTATCAGTGCAGCCATCTCTCCTACGGTCCCCTCCATACGACGGCGGTGGCGCCGTCGATCTCCATCACCGTGACTGTCGTCCCCGGTGGGTACACCTCGGTGACGTCGAGCGGACGCGCTGTCCACACGTCACCGTCGAGCTTGACCTGACCGCTGTGCGCCGCGACCTCCTCGAGGACCAGCGCCTGCTTGCCGGGCAGGGCAGCAGTATTCATCAGCTTGAGCGGTGGCTTCTCGAAACGACGCAACAACGCGGGCCGCACCCCCAGGACGAGGGCGAGCGACACGACGCCGAACACGACCGCGTCGACCCAGACCGGGAAGTCGGTCAACGCGCTGAAGCCGGACGTCACCAGCGCGCCACCGGCCAGCATCAGCAGGAAGAACTCCCCACCAATGCCTCCGCGGCCGCCAACAACACCCCCGCTACCAGCCAAATCAGAGCTGCCACAGCACCATCTAACCAGAAGTTCCGCTGAGCGAGACATGCGCGAACTCCGGCTGTGGACAACGACAGCGCCGGGCACCGAGCGCAGAGAATCCGCCGGTCAGTCCACGGTCACGAAGTCGACGAGCCGCTCGACTGCTCCGATCAGCGGCGCCTCGAGGTCCCGGAAGCTGTCGACCGCTCCGTAGACCCGACGCCAGCCGTCCTGCGGAGTGCCCCAGCCGAGGGCGTCGCACACGCCGGTCTTCCAGTCCCGCCCGTGCGGATCCGCGGCCACGCCTCGATGCCGACGGCCTTCGGCCGCACCGCCTCCCACACGTCGATGTACGGATGTCCGGTCACCATCACGTACGGGCCGAGCCCCTGCGTCAGGCGTTCCTCCTTCGATCCGGTGACGAGGTGGTCGACCAGGACACCGACCTTCCGGCCGGGCCCCGGCTGGAACTCGACCAGGCGGTCGGCGAGGTTGTCGAGGCCCTCGAGGTGCTCGACGACGACGCCCTCGACACGCAGATCGTGACCCCACACCCGCTCGACGAGCGCGGCGTCGTGCACGCCCTCGACCCAGATCCGGCTGGGCAGCGCGGTGCGTGCGCGCAGACCTTCGACCTTCGTCGATCCCGACGCCGAGCGCTGCGGCACCTTCTGCGCCGACTGCGGAGTCGGCCGGACGAGGGTGACGGCCCGGCCGTCGATGAGGAACGCGGCCTCCCGCATCGCGAACAAACGGGTGCGCCGGGCGGCGTCCTCGAGGCGCACGAAGTCGCCGTCGTAGGTGCGCTCGATGCCGACGACCGCCCCGCAGAATCCGGTTGCCGCATCCTCGACCACCAGGTCGCGCTCGGCGGCCACCTGCGGGGTCGTGGGCTTCCGGGTCCGGGAATGACCGGCGAAGATGTCGCCGTAGTTGTTGCTCGCGTTCACGGCACCTCACGCTATGTCAGACGGGGGCGGGCGCGGATCCCGCCACGCCGTCCTATGCTCGTTTACCGTGAGTTCCCTCAGCGCGACGCTGACCGTGTGGGCCGGTTCCTGGCTCGCCGGCGACAGCGCACCCGACGACGTGATCGACGCCCTCCACCAGTGGGCGCCGATGCACATCGTCGGCGCGTCCGACGCCGGGACCGCGATGTCGACCGGCCTCGGCTGGCCCGGTGTGCAGGACGGCGCGGGTCCAATCCTGCTCCGCCTGGTGCGCCAAGCCGCCGCGTCCGACGCGGCCGAGGTCCGACTGGTACTGCCGGCCCCGGCGACGTCCGCGGGCTTCCGGCCGGAACCGGGTTCGCGCGGGCCGCGCTCGACGCCGGCGAGGGCGTCCTCGTCGGCGAGACCGGTCAGCCGGGCATCGGCTTGGTCCCCGTCGTCGAGGGACCGGATGTGCTGCGCTGGACGGTCTTTCCGATCGAGACGGTGCCGGTGCCCGGCGCGCACACCGGGCTCGGCGAGGCGGAGTACGCGATGCGCGAGGCGATCCGGGACGCCGCCGACGCCCTCCTGCAGCTGTCGTCGGTGCACACCGGGCGTCCGGGGACGGATCCCCGTCGGCGCATCGCCGAGGCGCTCGACGACCGGGCACGCCACCGCTATCCCGACGCGGTGCCGACCCGGGCGCTGCGCATCCTCGACTCGGCCGACCAGGTGGCCGCGATTCTCGCCGTCGCCGAGGATGATTCGCCGACCGAGGCCCCGTCCGCGTCGAGTGCCGCCGCCCGCGAGGACCTGCTGCGGCCGCTGTGGACCGCGGTGCGGACGGCCCGGGTGGCGGCCGTGTCGGCCTGCGCGCGCTCCCCGTACCGCGCCTGACGGGGTTCAGCCGTCGCGGTGGTTCATCACGATGTGCCGGTCGATGCGCACATGCTCGTCCAGCGTCGGGTACCGCAGGCCGGTGTCGGGGCCGTAGCCGTGGTGTCGTAGCCACGCGTACACGTCGCCCCACAACCAGATGCCACCCGAGACGGTGTTGAACGGGACCGGGAACGGCGTCCCGCGCTGACGCACCCCACGCACCCACTGCCCCACCGCCTGGCGGGTCACCCCGGCGCGGTCGGCGATGTCCTGACGGGTCACCAGGTCCGGGTGGGTGCGCAGCGGACGGACCCCTCGGTCACCAACTGGTCGACCAAGCTCATCCCGGCCGTCGCGCAGCGCATGCCCTCGGCCGCGACGGTCAACAGCTGCAGACCGCCGTGGTCGTCGACCCGACCGTCGAAATCCTTCGCGACCGCGGTCTCCCGCGAAACCGTCAGCAGCGGAACGATGAACGTGAACTCGAAGCGGTGGTAGAGGCTGTCGTGCACCCGCTCAACATAGCTCGCCGAGCGGTTTCCATCCGGAAACAGGCCGGATGGCCTACCTCGCGTAGGTACCCAGATCCGCCTCTACGCCGAGCCGTTCCCAGAACGCGGCCCGGTCGAATCCGGAGGTGCGGGCACGTTCGGCCATCACTCGCCCGGCCGAATCGTGTGCCGGTCGGTCCCTCCATTTCACGACGGTGACCACATTGAAGTGGCTCTCGCCCGCCTGCAGTCGGACGACGTCGTTCGCGATGATGCCGTCCAGGCGACCCAACACGTCGTGGGTCTCCCGCACCTTCGCGAGGAACTCGTCCAGTGACGCCTCGGGGACGTGGAACTTGTCGATACGCAGAATCTCGGTCATTCGGCGAATCTAGAAACTCAACTGCGCTCGAGGTCAAGTAGGAGCGCCGAGCGCATCAGTTCGCGCTGGGCCGACGGACCGGTGCGCAGCAGTCGACGGCACACAGGCGCCCGTCGACGGACGCGCCGAGCAGCGGCTCACGACCGAGTCGCTGCGCCGCCGCGCCGGAGCGGCGTTCCTCGACGAGGTCCCGCACCATCCGAGCGAACCGCGGATCGGTGCCCGGCGTCGCGACCCGCACGAACCCGATTCCGAGCTCCGCGGCCTTGTCGCGGGCCTCGGTGTCGAGGTCCCACACCACCTCGAGGTGGTCGGACACGAAACCGACCGGACACACGATCACCGCCGGGCGCCCGCGGCCGCGACCGCCTCGAGGTGATCGCAGATGTCAGGGTCGAGCCACGGCACCTGCGGCGGACCCGATCGGGACTGCCACACCAGGTCGAACTCGTCGACGCCGACCGCCTCCGCGCACAGGCGCGCCGCCTCCGCGACCTGACGGCTGTAGAGGTGCCCGCCCGCGGCAGGCGGTCCGGCGTTCGCGTCGGCGGCGACCGGTACCGAGTGGGCCGTGAACACCAGCCGCGCCCGGTCCCGAGCGTCTTCCGAAAGCTCCTGTCGTGCAACGCGAATCGCATCGGCGAAGGCGGCGATCATCAACGGATGGTCGTAGTACTGCCGCAACTTCGTCAGGGTCGGGGCGCCGTCGACCGCGGCGCGGGCACGGACGATGTCCTCGTGGTACTGCCGGCACCCCGAGTACCCGCCCCACGCCGAGGTCGGGAACACGAGCGCGTTGCGCACCCCGTCGTCCCGCATGCGCCCGACGGTCTCCTCGACCATCGGTGCCAGTTCCGGTTGCCGAAGTACACCGGCAGATCGATTCCGGCGCTACGCAATTCGTCCTCGACCCGCGCGATGATCTCGCGGTTGAGGGCGTTGATCGGGGACACACCGCCGAAGTGCATGTAGTGCTCGACGACGGCGTCGAGGCGCTCCGGCGGAACGCCTCGACCCCGGGTGACGTTCTGCAGGAACGGCCGCACGTCCTCCGGCTTCTCGGGTCCCCCGAAGGAGAGCACGAGTAGTGCGTCGAATGCCGTGTCCCGCTGACCGCTCATGTCCTCATTCTCGCCCGTCCCCGAACCGCCGACGCGGACGGGTCAGCCGACCACCGCGTGGAAGCCGCCGTCCACGTAGATGATCGACGCGGTGGTACCGGGCAGCCAGTCCGAGAGAACCGTGCACACGCTCTTGGCGACGGCCGTCGGATCGTCGACGTCCCAGCCGATCGGGGCGGCGGCGTCCCACGCGGTGTTCAGCTTGTTCAGTTCGTCGCCCGCGCCGGTGGCGTCGCCCGCGATCGCCTTCGCTGCGAGGGTCTTGACCGGTCCGGCCGCAACGAGATTCGACCGAATGCCGCGGCCACCGACCTCCTTGGCGACGTACCGGTTGACGGCCTCGAGGGTGGCCTTGGACACGCCCATCCAGTTGTAGAACGGCATCGCCCGCGACGGGTCGAAGTCCATGCCGACGATCGAGGCGTTGTCGTTGAGGACCGGGAGCAGCGCCTTGGCCAGCGACGCGTACGAGTACGCCGAGATCTCCATGGCGTTCGAGATGTCCGAGCCAGGGCGCGTCCAGGAAGGGCGCGCCGAGACCCGACCGGGGCGAGAACGCGATCGAATGGACGACGCCGTCGATGCCCTCCGGGCGAGCTCGCGAACGCGGTCGGCAAGAGTTGCCAGGTGCTCGTCGTCCTGGACGTTCAGCTCGACGGCCGGCGGCACCGGCTGCGGAAGCCGCTGGGCGATCCGGTCGATGAGCCGCAGCCGGTCGAACCCGGTGATGATCACCTTCGCGCCCTGTTCCTGCGCCACCTTCGCGACGTGGAACGCGATCGACGCGTCGGTGATGATGCCGGTGACGAGAATGGTCTTGCCCTCGAGCAGTCCGCCCATGGGTGATGGTCCTCCTGTATGAAAATCTGTGGGTGCGTTAGGTTTTTCGTTTCGGACGGGCCTAGTGGCCCATGCCCATGCCGCCGTCCACCGGGATCACGGCGCCGGAGACATAGGCGGAGTCGTCGGAGGCGAGGAAGCTGACCACCGCAGCCACGTCCTCGGGCTTCCCCAGGCGCTGCAGCGGGATGAATTTCTTGGCGGTGTCGCGCAGGTCGTCCGACAGGTCCGCGGTCATGTCAGTTTCGATGAAGCCCGGCGCCACCACGTTGGCAGTGATCGACCGCGAACCGAGTTCGCGGGTGATCGACCGCGCCATGCCGATGACACCGGCCTTCGAGGCCGCGTAGTTGATCTGACCGGCCTGGCCGGCGAGACCGACGACCGAGCCCAGGAAGATCATCCGCCCCCAGCGCGCGCGGAGCATGGCTCGGTTAGCGCGCTTGGCGCACCGGAAGGCACCGGTCAGGTTGGAGTCGATGACGCGCGAGAACTGCTCCTCGTCCATACGCATCAGCAGCGTGTCGTCGGTGATTCCCGCGTTGGCGACCAGCACCTCGACCGGACCCTGGTGCTCCTCGACCTCCTTGAAGGCGCGATCGATCGAGTCCGCGTCCGTGACGTCGCACTTCACGCCGAACAGACCCTCCGGAACTCCGGATCCGCGGTGAGTGACGGCGACCTTGTGTCCGTCGTCGAGGAGGCGCTGAGCGACGGGCGAGGCCGATGCCGCGGTTGCCTCCGGTCACGAGCACGGAACGGGACGGGGTGCTGGTTTTCGACATGCGATCAACCTATCTGCTCGACTACCCGTTACGGGCGGAGGTGGACGAATTCGACGAACTGGGCCGACGCCCTCGCGTCACGGCAGTCGTTGCCGCAGCGCCAGGGCGGTGCCGAGGCCTGCGGCGCAGACAGGACGCCGAGGACCAGCCACGGTCGGCTGGCGTCGCCGCGGGCGTTCTCGAAGCCGATCTGCTCCTCGAGGGTGCTGTAGACGCTGCGCAGTTCCTCGACGCTCGAGGCGGTGAAGAAGCTGCCGCCCGACAGGTTCGCGATCTCGCGCAGCGACGGATCGTCCACCGGGACCGGGATCCGGTCACCCTCGATCTCGACGGTGCCGTAGCTGGTACCGAACGAGATGGTGGAGATCGGGACGCCCTTGTCCTTGGCCTGCCGTGCCGCGGTGAAGCCGCCCCGGGGATCGCTCGGGCTCTCCGGCACGGTCTGCTTGCCGTCGGAGAGCAGCACGATCCGCGCGGGCGGAGCCTGCTCGCTGCCGCCGAGGACGGCGGCGAGAGTATCGATCGACTGCAGGGACGTGAAGATGGCCTCGCCGGTCGCGGTGCGCTCGCTGAGCTTGAGGTTGTCGATGGCGGCCTTGGTCTCCTCGCGGTTCGGAGTCGGCGATACCAACACCGACGCCGTGCCTGCAAACGCGACCAGTCCGAGATTGATGCCGGGCGTGAGCCCGTCGGCGAACGCCTTCGCGGCCTCCTGCGCGGCCGCGATCCGGGTCGGTTCGACGTCGGTCGCCTTCATCGACGACGAGACGTCGATCACGAGCACCACCGTCGCACGGTTGCGCGGAACGCGTTTGTCCGCAGTCGGTCCGGCGAGGGCGACGGTGAGGAACAGCAGACCGACGAGCAGCAGCGCCGTGGGAATGTGCCGAGTGATGTTCGGCCTGTTGGGCGCGACCTTCTCCAGCAGTTCCATGTTCGCGAACCGCAGCACGTGCTTCTTCCGACGGCGCTGAACCATCACGTAGCCCGCGGCGAGCGCGGCGACGACCGCCAGGAACAGCAACCACCACGGGGACGCGAACTGCGACAGGCTCATCCGCGGGCCACCCGACTCGCACCCGGGCGGTTCGGTGGCGCCCCGAAGCTGTGTTTGCGGGCCGAGACGAACCGCACGACGTCCGCGATCCAGTCCCGGTCGGTGCGCAGGCTCAGCCGCGGTGCGCCGCAGCGTCGCAGCGTCGCTTCGACGTCCGCGCGGTGCGCGGCCGCCGCGCGCGCGAAGTCTGCACGCAGCTTCGGTGTCGTCGAGAACTCCCGCGTCCGACCGGATTCCGGGTCGAACAGCACGACGTCACCGGCATCGGGCAGTTCCATGTCACGCGGGTCGAGCACCTCGACCGCGAGCAGGTCGTGCCTGCCCGACAGTGCCCGCAACGAGTGTTCCCAGTCGATCGGCCCGAGGAAGTCGCTGATGACGACAGCCAGACCGCGACGCCGCTGAGGACGGCGCAGGGATTCGAGCGCACCGCGCAGATCCCCTCGCACACCCTCCGCGGCATGCGGGGTGGACGCGATCCGGCGCAGCATCGCCTGCGCGTGCACCCGACCTCCGCGGGCCGGGATCCGCTGCATCCGGTCACCGGTGGCGACGATCGCCCGATCCGGTTCCCGCTGCCGCCGGCGAGGTAGGTGACCGCCGATGCGGCCGCGATCGCGAGGTCCCGCTTCTCGCACGACGCGGTGCCGAAGTCCAGGCTCGACGACAGGTCCACCGCGAGCCACGTCTCGAGTTCGCGGTCGGCGACCGTCTGCCGCACGTGCGGGTGCGTGGTCCGGGCCGTGACCGACCAGTCCATCTGCCGGACGTCGTCGCCGGGCTGGTACTCGCGCGCGTCACCGGGCTCGGAGCCGGGCCCCGGGATGAGTCCGAGATGGTCGCCGTGCAGGACACCGTCGAGTCGTCGCCGGACGGTGAGCTCGAAGGGTCCGCAGCGCCGCGGTCAGCTCCGGGTCGCGCAGCGACCCGGAGCGGAAACGACGGGACCGCGCCCGCAGACCGGGTCACTGCTGCGGGGTGGTCGCCGCGGGCACCGGGCCGGGATCGAACGCCGGCGGCGCCGGCTGGGCCACCGGCTGCGCACCGACCTGCGGCAAGCCGACCGTCTGGAGCACCCGGATGATGACGTCGTCAGGCGACACCTCGTCGGCCAGGGCGTCGTACGACAGCACCAGGCGGTGGCGCAGGACGTCGGGGATGACCTCGAGCACGTCCTGCGGGACGACGTAGTCGCGGCCCCGCAGCAGTGCGAGCGCCCGCGACGCGGAGATGATGCCGAGCGTCGCGCGCGGGGAGGCGCCGTAGGCGATCCACCCCGCGACGTCGTCGAGACCGAACTGGCGCGGGGTACGGGTCGCGGCGATCACCCGCACCACGTAGTCGACGAGGGCGTGATGGACGAACACGTTGCTCGCCACCGACTGCAGCCGGACCAGTTCCTGCGCGTCGAGGATCTGGCTCGGTTCGGGCGCGGCGACGCCCATCCGGTAGACGATCTCGCGCTCCTCCTCCACCGACGGGTAGTCGACGAGCACCTTGAACAGGAAGCGGTCGCGCTGCGCCTCGGGCAGCGGGTACACGCCTTCGTTCTCGATCGGATTCTGTGTGGCCATGACGAGGAACGGTTCCGGCATCGGGTACGTCTTGCCGCCGATCGAGACGTGCCGCTCGGCCATCACCTCGAGGAGCGCCGACTGCACCTTCGCGGGCGCGCGGTTGATCTCGTCGGCGAGCAGGAAGTTCGCGACGACCGGTCCGAGCTCGGTGTCGAACTCTTCCCTGCCCTGCCGGTAGATCCGGGTGCCGATCAGGTCGGTCGGCACTAGGTCCGGGGTGAACTGGACGCGGGAGAACGAGCCGCCGACGACCTTCGCGAACGTCTCCACCGCGAGCGTCTTGGCGACACCGGGAACGCCCTCGAGCAGCACGTGGCCCTTCGCGAGCACGCCGACGAGCATCCGCTCGACCAGCCGGTCCTGCCCGACGATGACTCGCTTGACCTCGTAGATCGCGCGCTCGAGGGTCTGCACGTCACGGGCGAGATCGGGTGCCGGACCTCCCATACCCGCGTGCGTCGCCCCTTCCGAGCCGGATCCGCCACAGCACCGTCACGTGAGGTCACCAAGAATCCCCGCTTCCACCTAGATCGATCGGATCGACTTGCCTGTCCGCTCAACTATTCCAGGTGCCGGAAGTACCCGGCACAAGGACGACACCAGCCGAGGTGAGCTAGGACGCCATACGGACAGCGTAGGGGGTCATCCCGTCCCAACGCACCGGCGAAACCTGGACGACCGAACCGGACTGCGGCGCCTCGAGCATCTGCCCGTTCCCGAGGTACAGCGCGACGTGCTGGCTCGCATTGGCGCCGTAGAAGATCATGTCGCCGCGCCGCATCTCCGACGACGGCACCTGCGTGCCGGCGGTGTACTGGTAACCGGTGTAGTGCGGCAGCGAGATACCGATACCGGCGAACGCATAGATCATCAGCCCGGAACAGTCGAAGCCGACCTTGTTGAAGTCGCCGAAGCTGTCGGCGACGCCGCCGTCCCGGATGCCGAGCGTCGGGCCGTTCTCGTTGCCGCCGCCCCACGCGTACTGGACGCCGAGCTGCGACATGCCGCGGTCGATCACCGTTTCGATCGCCGCACTGCCGGTGACGGCCGGGGCCATCGGTTTCGGCTTCGCCGGGGCGGGCGGCGACCATCCGACCGGAGTCCTCGTCGAGTTGGGTGTGGGGACGCTGCCCGTCGGCGAGTTGCGCCGCCCGTTCCTGCGCGGCGCGATCCTCGGCGGCTCGGCGGGCCGCCTCCTGCGCAGCCGCGGCGGCGGCAGCCGCGGCGGCTTCCTCGGCCCGCCGCTGGTTGTCCCACGCGACGTAGGCGTCGCGCTGGCCCTGCAGGCCCGCCACGTTGTTGCGGGCCGCGTCGAGCTGCGCCTGCGCGGAATTCCGCGATGCCTCGATCTCCGCCTTGCGGGACGCCTGCTCCTGCAGTGCTGTACGGGCACTCGCGATCGCCTGTTCGGCCTCGGCCTTCTTCGCCTCGGCCGCGCCTGCCGCGGCGTCGGCGCGCTGCTTCGCCTCGCGCGCAGCGGAATCCTTGTTCGCCTGTTCGGTCCGCGCGCGCTGCAGGTTGTCGAGCACGGCCTTCTGGCTGGCGGAGAGCAACCGCATGATCTGGGCTCGGTCGAGGATGTCGTCGGGTCCCTTGGCGCCGAAGTAGGACGACAGCGACGCGACGTTGCGGCCCTTGGTGTAGCTCTCGACGGCGTAGTCGGTGAACCGCTGCTGCGCCTGTTCGATCTGGGTACCCGCGTCATGCAGCGCCTGCTGGCTCTGCGCGACGAGACTCCCGGCGGCGTCGGCCGCGTCGCGGGCGGTCTGCAGGTCGACGAGCGCGCGGTTCACGTCCTCGCGCTTGACCGCGACCTCGTCGTCGAGGCGCGCCAGTTCCTGGTTCGCTCCCGCGACCTGGTTGATCAGGTCACCGACCTGCGTGACACCGGCGGACACCTGGGCGTTGCCGCTCGCGATATCGGCGTCGGACGGATTGGGTGGTGGGCGGCACCGCGGCGGTGACGCCGGGCATACCCACGACCAGGGCCCCGACGACACCGACACCCAGTACCACCCGCGCGACACGCGACCGCGCACGTGAGAAACCCGGACGTCGCACGCCTGCGCGTGAACTCCTTCGCCTCACAACATCCTCCCTACCGCTGCGACCGGAACCGGCTGTCCAACCGATCCGTGCGGGGAGGCACGTCCCGGCGGACAGCCGTCGAAGACGCACAGATCACGCGACGTCACAACTGTCACGTGAATCTTCACATCACTCTTGCGACACTTCTTCCCCAAAAAGCGCCATTGGCACCGTACGACACTTTGCGCGCTCTGGTGAACTCTTGTCACAAATGACGTCGTGGTAATTCCACCAGGCGAAATGATGGCACCTGTGGGCGTGAAACGGGGGCACCAGCGCCTAGGACCGGGCGGCGTTTCGCGCCCGGCGGGTGCCGGTCAGTCGTCGAGTCGGCCGGATTCTGTGCCGGCGGCGGACGTTCCTGCGGCGGCGTCCGGCGCGACCGGAGCACCGGGGCGCGTCGACGGCCCCCGACGGACCTTCGCAACGTAGGACAGGCCACCGACGAGCACGACGACGAGCACGAGCAACGCCGTCAGCAGGCTCCACGAGTGGCCCGGTTCGGTGATCTCGTCGACGAAGTCGTTCGCCGACTGGACCGCGTTGCCGGTGTAGGTGCGGTCCTGCGCACCTTCGAGCACGACGCGACTGATGGTGTCGCTGTAGGTTCCCGGAGACGACGGGCTCAGCACCAGCACCGTGCCGCCGTCGACCTTGCCCACCTCGGTGGCCAGATCACGCAACTGCTCGGGCCGCCCCGGATTATTTTCGAGCACAACAATTTTCAGGTCGACGCCGTGATCGTGCGCGCGTGCGACGACGTCGCGGAGCTGCGCGACATCCGAGTCCGGCGCCGCGACACCGTCGTCCGACAGATCCGCCAGCACTGCGTCCACGGACACGTCGTCGGGAATCGTGGCAGCGAGCGGGAGGCGGGCAGGCGCGATATGAGCAGGCATCTCTCATCCGGGATCAGTGGGCGACGGGCTAGGCGGGGAAGCCTGGAAAGAACAGTACGTGAAGACCTATCGCCGCAGCCTCTCCGTCCGTTGCGCCCGCGCGCCGACTGCGCGAGGATTGGACCGACGCGAGCCGACCCGACGCCGCTCTCCTTCCGGCGCCAGACCCGGAAGTCTCACAGGACAAGCGTACTGTTAGACTTTCCTCGAGACGCCCGCGGAACTGTCGGGTTCGGTTCGCCGATCGAACCGGGCACTGTTCGCGTGCCTCGCTTCAGCCGTCGTCACAGCCCCGTCGACGGCGAACCTCAGAAGACGAGTGGAGCTGACGTGACCACCAGTATCGATACGTTCGGCGCCAAGGGAACGCTCGAGGTCGGAGACAACTCGTACGAGATCTTCCGCCTCTCGGCCGTGCCCGGCACCGAGAAGCTGCCTTACGCGCTGAAGGTTCTCGCCGAGAACCTGCTGCGCACCGAGGACGGCGCCGACATCACCGCCGATCACATTCGCGCCATCGCGAACTGGGATCCCTCGGCCCAGCCGAGCGTCGAGATCCAGTTCACGCCCGCGCGCGTGATCATGCAGGACTTCACCGGCGTGCCGTGTGTCGTCGACCTCGCCACCATGCGTGAGGCCGTCACCACCCTCGGCGGCGACCCGAACAAGGTCAACCCGCTCTCCCCGCCGACATGGTCATCGACCACTCGGTCATCCTCGACGTGTTCGGCCAGGCCGACGCCCTCGAGCGCAACGTCGACCTCGAGTACCAGCGCAACGGCGAGCGTTACCAGTTCCTGCGCTGGGCCAGGGCGCGTTCGACGACTTCAAGGTCGTCCCCCCGGGCATGGGCATCGTCGCACCAGGTCAACATCGAGTACCTGGCACCCACCGTCATGACCCGCAACGGTCAGGCGTACCCCGACACCTGCGTCGGCACCGACTCGCACACCACGATGGTCAACGGCCTGGGCGTGCTGGGCTGGGGCGTCGGCGGCATCGAGGCCGAGGCAGCCATGCTCGGCCAGCCGGTCTCCATGCTGATCCCGCGCGTCGTCGGCTTCAAGCTCACCGGTGAGATCAAGCCGGGCGTCGCCGCCACCGACGTCGTGCTGAGCCGTCACCGACATGCTGCGCAAGCACGGCGTGGTCGGCAAGTTCGTCGAGTTCTACGGCGCCGGTGTGGCCGAGGTTCCGCTGGCGAACCGCGCGACCCTGGGCAACATGAGCCCGAGTTCGGTTCCACCGCAGCGATCTTCCCGATCGACGGCGAGACCATCGACTACCTGCGCCTGACCGGCCGCAGCGACGAGCAGCTCGCTCTCGTCGAGGCGTACGCCAAGGAGCAGGGCATGTGGCACGACGCCGCCAACGAGCCCGCCTACTCCGAGTACCTCGAGCTGGACCTCGGCACCGTCGTGCCGTCGATCGCCGGCCCGAAGCGCCCGCAGGACCGCATCCTGCTGTCGGAGTCGAAGGACGCGTTCCGTCGCGACATCGTCACCTACGTCACCAACGGTGCCGAGGCTGCGCACTCCGCGCTGGACGAGGCCGTCGAGGAGTCCTTCCCGGCTTCCGATCCGGTCGAGCACTCGACCGCCAACGACGAGGCCGTCGTTCCCGTCGGCCGCCAACGGCTCGAAGGGCCGTCCGTTCAAGCCGGTCACGGTGAAGACCGACCGCGGCGAGTTCGTCCTCGACCACGGCGCGGTTGCGGTTGCCGGCATCACGTCGTGCACCAACACCTCGAACCCGTCGGTCATGCTCGGCGCCGCGCTGCTCGCCCGCAACGCGGTCGAGAAGGGCCTCGAGACCAAGCCGTGGGTCAAGACCAACATGGCACCGGGTTCGCAGGTCGTCTCCGACTACTACGAGAAGGCCGGCCTGTGGCCGTACCTCGAGAAGCTCGGCTTCGACCTGGGCGGCTACGGCTGCACCACCTGCATCGGTAACACCGGTCCGCTGCCGGAGGAGATCTCCAAGGCGATCAACGAGCACGACCTGTCGGTCACCGCGGTGCTCTCCGGTAACCGCAACTTCGAGGGTCGCATCTCCCCCGACGTCAAGATGAACTACCTGGCGTCGCCGCCGCTCGTCATCGCCTACGCGCTGGCCGGCACGATGGACTTCGACTTCGAGACCGACGCGCTGGGCCAGGACAAGGACGGCAACGACGTCTTCCTGAAGGACATCTGGCCTTCGGCTCAGGAGATCGACGACACCATCAAGTCGGCGATCAGCCAGGACATGTTCCGCAAGTCCTACGCCGACGTCTTCAAGGGCGACGAGCGCTGGCAGAACCTGGCCACCCCGTCGGGCGACGCCTTCGAGTGGGACGAGAACTCGACCTACGTCCGCAAGGCGCCGTACTTCGACGGTATGACGATGGATCCGGCCCCGGTCAGCGACATCAAGGGCGCCCGCGTCCTCGCGCTGCTCGGCGACTCGGTCACCACCGACCACATCAGCCCGGCCGGCCCCATCAAGCCCGGCACCCGGCTGCGCAGTACCTGGACGCCAACGGTGTCGAGCGCAAGGACTACAACTCCCTGGGCTCGCGTCGCGGCAACCACGAGGTGATGATCCGCGGCACGTTCGCGAACATCCGCCTGCAGAACCAGCTGCTGGACGGCGTCTCGGGTGGCTACACCCGCGACTTCACCCTCGAGGGTGCGCCGCAGTCGTTCATCTACGACGCGTCGCAGAACTACCAGGCCGCCGGCATCCCGCTGGTCGTCCTGGGCGGCAAGGAGTACGGCTCCGGTTCGTCGCGTGACTGGGCCGCCAAGGGCACCAGCCTGCTCGGCGTCAAGGCCGTCATCACCGAGTCGTTCGAGCGCATCCACCGCTCCAACCTCATCGGCATGGGCGTTGTCCCGCTGCAGTTCCCGGCAGGCGAGTCGGCCGGCTTGCTGGGCCTCGACGGCACCGAGGTGTTCGACATCTCGGGCGTCGAGAAGCTGAACGAGGGCGTCACCCCCGAGACGGTCAAGGTCACCGCGACCAAGGCCGACGGCTCCAAGGTGGAGTTCGACGCGGTCGTCCGCATCGACACCCCCGGCGAGGCGGACTACTACCGCAACGGCGGCATCCTGCAGTACGTGCTGCGCAACATGATCCGGGGCTAGTCACCTGATCGTGTGATCTCCGTTCTCCGGGATCACCCAGCGCGCTGACGGCGGGCTCGGGACGTCAGTCTCGGGCCCGCCGTTGCAGTTCGGTACGAAAGGAAGTCGGCTGTGCCCAAGGTCAGTGAAGACCATCTCGCGGCGCGGCGGAGCCAGATTCTCGACGGTGCCCGCCAGCGCTTCGCGCAGTACGGCTACGACGGCGCCACAGTGCGCCGCCTCGAGGAGACCACCGGGCTCTCGCGCGGTGCGATCTTCCACCACTTCAAGGACAAGGACGGTCTGTTCCTCGCCCTTGCCCACGAGGCACGCCAAACGCATGGCCGACGTGGTCGCCGAGGGCGGCCTCGTCCAGGCGATGCGCGACATGCTCGCCTCACCGGAGCAGTTCGACTGGTTGGGCACCCGCCTCGAGATCGCCCGCCGTCTGCGCACCGACCCCGAGTTCGCGCGCGACTGGACCCAGCGCAGCGCCGAACTCACCGAGGCCACGGTCCGGCGGCTCGAACGCCAGAAGTCCGCCGGACGGCTGCGCGACGATCTCCCGACCGACGTCCTGCTCGACTATCTCGACCTGGTCCTCGACGGACTGATCGCCCGCATCGCGTCCGGGCACGGCGCCGAGAACCTCTCCGCCGTCCTCGATCTCGTCGAGGAATCGGTGCGGCGCAAGGACTGAGCGTCACTCCGCCCGCTTGCGCCGGTTCGGCCACCCCGCCGGCGCAGCGTCACGTCCGCCTCGACGAGCACGTTGTGGATGAATCCGTACGATCGGCCGGTCTGTTCGGCGAGGGTGCGGATGCTCGCGCCCGCCTCGTATTGCGCCTTCAAGTCGTCGCGGAGCTTGTCACGCGATTCCCCGGCGATACGGGCCCCCGCGAAATCCCTGAGATCTCCGCCATGACGTCCTCCGGTCAGCTGAGCGAGACTCACTTTCCAGGCTAGATCACCGATCGACGCGTGATCAACAAACCGAAAACTCGCTCAGCCAGCGGAGACGGGACGAAACAGGCGAGCCGGATGCGCGCGCGCTGTTCGAGGGACAGCGACGTCGTGTCGAGGAGTCGAGACGACGGTGTCCGGCGATCCGCACGGTCGTTCGACCGTGCGGATCGCCCGACCTGCGGTGTTACAGCCAGACCTTGAATCGGCGGACGAACAGCACCTTCGCGCCCTGAGCCAGCAGGCAGTACGTCGCGAGGGTCAGAACCAACCAGGGGAAGTAGGTCCACGGCAACGGCACCAGGCCCAGCGACTGACCCCAACCGATGAACGGGAAGATCAGACCGAAGATGCACGCGGCGCCGGTGCTGAGCAGGACCGGCAAGGAGGCCCGGGACTGGATGAACGGGATTCGCTGGGTGCGGATCATGTGCACGATCAGTGTCTGCGAGAGCAGCGACTCGATGAACCAGCCGGACTGGAACAGCGCAGCGTGTTCCGGGCTGTTCGCGCCGAACACGTACCACATCAGCGCGAACGTGCTGATGTCGAAGATCGAGCTGATCGGGCCGATGAAGATCATGAACTTCGCCAGCGAGTCGGTGGCCCACTTCTGCGGCTTGTCGAGGAACTCGCGGTCGACTCGGTCCCACGGGATCGTCAGCATCGACAGGTCGTAGACGAGGTTCTGCATGAGAATGACGGCGGGGATCATCGGCAGGAACGGCAGCAGGGCGCTCGCGACCAGAACCGAGAACATGTTGCCGAAGTTCGAGCTGGCCGTCATCTTGATGTACTTCATGATGTTGCCGAAGGTGCGTCGGCCCTCGATGACGCCGTTCTCCAGGACCCCGAGGTCCTTCTCCAGCAGGATGATGTCAGCGGATTCGCGGGCGATGTCCACCGCGGTGTCCACCGAGATGCCGACATCGGCGGCCCGCAGCGCGGGCGCATCGTTGACACCGTCGCCGAGGAAGCCGACGGTTCGACCGTCCCGGCGCAGGGCCTCGACGATCCGCGCCTTCTGCATCGGATCGACCTTGGCGAACACGCTGGCTTCACGGACGACCTGGTCGAGCGCCGCATCGTCCAGGACCTCGATCTCGGGGCCGGTGACGACGGTACCGACGTCGATTCCGACCTTGCCGCAGACGGTTTCGGCCACGATGGGGTTGTCGCCCGTGATGACCTTGACTTCCGTGCCGTGTGCCTGCAGCGCAGCGATGGCGGGTGCCGCCGACTGCTTCGGCGGGTCGAGGAAGGTGAGGAAGCCGACGAGCGTCATTCCCGTCTCGTCCGCGGTCGAGTACTCGCGCGCCGAGGTGCTGTCGTCGATCGGCAGGTCTCGGGTCGCGACGGCCAGCACTCGCTTGCCCTGGCCGTTGTAGATGGCGACCAGGCGATCGAACTCGGCGAGCAGCCCCGGGGTGATCGCACGAACGGAGCCGTCGACCACAGCGGAGGAGCACACCGAGAGAACCTCTTCGACGGCACCCTTGGTGATGATCAGGTCGGTGCTGCCGTTGTCGACGACCACCGACATGCGGCGGCGCTTGAAGTCGAACGGGACCTCGTCGACCAGACCGTGCTCGCTGCGAATCCCGTCGAGCATCTCGTCGCCGGCGGCGGCGAGGACGGCCTTGTCGAGCATGTTGCGCAGCCCGGTCTGGAAGTGCGAGTTCATCGCCGCCAGCCGCAGCGTGCGCTCGCTCATCCGACCCTCGGTGTCGAGGTGCTCCTCGAGCACGATCCGATCCTCGGTGAGGGTGCCGGTCTTGTCCGTGCACAGCACGTCCATCGCGCCGAAGTTCTGAATCGAGTTGAGCTGCTTGATGATCACCTTGTGCCGCGACATCGACATCGCGCCCTTGGCCAGGTTCGCGGTGACGACCAGCGGAAGCATCTCTGGGGTGAGCCCGACAGCGGTGGCGACGCCGAACAGCAGCGCCTCGGTCCAGCTCTTGGTCAACCCGTTGATGATGAAGACGGCGGGAACCATGACGAGCATGAACCTGATCAGCATGAAGCTGACCTTGCGCACACCGATGTCGAAGCTGGTCTCGGGACGCTTGTCGGCCAGTCCCGCGGTCATCGCGCCGAAGTAGGTGTTCCGCCCGGTATTGACCACGACCGCCGTTGCCGAACCCGAGACCACCGAGGTCCCCATGAAGCCGAGGTTCGCGGCGTCGAGCACCTGGGCCGGGTCGAGATCGAAGACCGGCTCGCCGGTCTTCTCCGCCGGCATCGACTCGCCGGTGAGCATCGCCTGGTTTACCTGCAGATCCTTGGCCCGGATGATCCGGACGTCGCCGGGGATCATGTCGCCGGCGGCCAGTTGGACCACGTCACCGGGCAGCAGCTGATCGATCGAAAGCTCGGTGGTGACCGTCGTGTCGTTGTGCTGACGCGTGGTCGCGGCAGTGGTGCTGACCATCGCCTTGAGGGCTTCGGCCGCGCGGCTCGAACGGTATTCCTGCCAAAATCGCAGGCCCACACTGACCGTGACCATCAGGGCGACCGTGATGACGCCCTTGTAGTCCGGACCCTCCTCCGGATCCGCCAGATAGACGTCCGTCACGTACATGATGGAGCCGATGAACAGCAGAATCAGGATGAACGGATTCTTGAACGTGGCGAGGAGCTGCAGAAGCGCCGGCGCCGGCCGATCGTGGCGGACCTCGTTGAGCCCGTACGTGCGGCGCAGTGGCTCGACCTGATCTTCACGCAAACCCTGGTTGGTGGTGCGGAGTTCCGCGAGCACCCAGGAGTCTTGAGACGTGCGAACCGGGTGAGCGTCTCGGTCTGGCCGTCGGTGAGGACGGCGGTGGTCTTGCGTGCGCCCGGCTTCTTCGGATTCGTGGCCGGTGGCGCGACGGAGGGAAGTGACATGACAATGTCTTTCGGTGGGTGCGTCGGCCGTGAACGGCCGTGTGGCATAAGACTGTTCGGTATCTGAATCCCCACGAACACAGAGCTTTCCGCCCGTGGGTCGAGTACGCAGTTCGATGTGAGCGAGTCCTCTCGGCACCCCGGAACCGGACGCGTGGATGCGCCACCAGGTTCCGGGGCGGAGCCGCCGGACACCTCCGCAGAGTGCACGGAGGATGACACGACCGAAGCCGCGTCAGGAATGAATCATGTTCCGCGACAACATTTGTCGTACTACGGAAATGCCAGTCCGCCACCGAGGGAGGCGGCGATGATGGCCGGCGGCGTGCACGAGGCACGCAGGTTCGCCCGCTCCTGGGGGGTCAGATTGCGACGCGCTCGCAGGGAGCGCGCAGACCGGCGCACGCCGGCCAGCAATCCGGTTCCGGGAACGGTGTGGATACGCGAGAGGGTGAACGTCATGGCCGTCTCCTTGCATGGAAAGGCAACCACGACAGGGCTTTTCGCGGGTCTTGGCACAACAATTGCGCACGACGATTCACCGGATCCAATCCGGAGGGCGTCGACGTGCTCGGTGTCAGACCGCGAAGAGAAGAACCCGGCCGAGGCTGAGGAACTGATGGAAAGCCGGACTGTGATAATGACTATCACTGGAACTCATCTGGAACCTCACCTCCTCGGAGCCGGGACGCGCGGGGGCGTCGAACTGCGGCAGCACACGGGAAAAGGCACCCGAACTCGAATCCGGGCGGACACCCCACTCGTCAGGGTTTCGGCACTACATGACGTGTCCCAATCAGCAGAGCTGGAGCGGGAAGCCACTTTGGATCACCCCTTAATCCGGGGAGACCTGTCCTAACCTTGGGCGTCTCTCGACGTCGTCAGATCAGTGGCCTGTGTTCATGCAGGAGCCTCGCCTATCGAGGTGCTTGCCGGGAAATGATGACCAATCTCGCCCCCGTTGTCAATCCCACTGGCCGCATGAGGAATTCGCCGGCCCTCGAGACGGCGACCGAGGGTCGTCGCCTCGAGGGCATCGCGACGGCGACGCGGGAGCGGTGGACAGCGGAAGCATCTGTCACGCATCCATTCGAAAGCCCGTGGTGCACAAGCATTCTGGCGTGCTGCTGTCGGTGTTCAGCGAGTGCGCGAAGGAGCCCGCCCATGCAGCAAGTTGCGTCCATTCAGTGAGCATTGCCGGATTTGTCCGGGCAGATCCAGAACTCCCCATACAATCGTGAATGTGAGTGATCAGTCACATTCCGCTCGAACTGTCGTCACGGTGTGGCTCTACGGCGGACCGCAACACGGCGACTCCAAGGACGTTTCAGTCCCCTGCCGCCGACGGTCACCACCTCCGCGAACGAGGTCTATGCCAGGGTGGGCCCCGAACTCGACGAATCCGGCCGACCGCTGTCTACATGGTGCTATCGCTGGGAACCCCACGTCGCGCTCGAGGCACCGCTCGATCGTTAAAGTTCTTCGACCGACGCCCGTGGGGACGACTCAGGCGAGCTGAATGAGCTCCAGGTACTCCTGCGACCAGTGGTCCTCGGTGCCGTCGGGCAGCAGGATGACCCGCTCCGGGTTCAACGCCTCGGCCGCGCCCGGATCGTGGGTGACGAGGACGACCGCACCGGTGTAGCTGCGGAGCGCGTCGAGCACCTGCTCCCGGGAGATCGGGTCGAGGTTGTTGGTCGGCTCGTCGAGCAGCAGCACGTTCGCGGCCGACGACACCAGGCCGGCCAGGGCCAGACGGGTCTTCTCACCGCCCGACAGCGTGCCGGCGGGCTGTTCGAGCTGCGGTCCGGTGAACATGAACGCGCCGAGCAGTCCGCGCAGGTCCTGCTCCCCCGCGTCCGGGGCTGCGTGCCGGATGTTCTCCCACACCGTCGCCTCGTCGTCGAGGGTGTCGTGCTCCTGCGCGAAGTAGCCGATCTTGAGCCCGTGCCCGGGGACCAGCTCGCCGAGGTCGGGCGTCTCGACGCCGCCGAGCAGCCGCAGCAGTGTCGTCTTGCCGGCGCCGTTGAGTCCGAGGATCACCACACGCGAGCCACGGTCGATCGCCAGATCCACACCGGTGAAGATCTCCAGCGAGCCATAGACCTTGGTGAGTTCCTTGGCCATGAGCGGGGTCTTGCCACAGGGCGCGGGTTCGGGGAAGCGGATGTGCGCGACCTTGTCGGCGACGCGCACGTCGTCGAGTTCTGCGATCAGCTTGTCGGCGCGCTTGGCCATGTTCTGCGCGGCGGTCGCCTTGGTCGCCTTGGCACCGAGCTTCGCGGCCTGCTGGCGCAGCGCCGATGCCTTCTTCTCGGCGTTGGCGCGCTCGCGCCGGCGGCGCTGCTCGTCGGTGGCGCGGGCGTCGAGGTACTTCTTCCAGCCCATGTTGTAGATGTCGGCCTCGCCGCGCACCGCGTCGAGGAACCACACCTTGTTGACGACGTCGGCGAGCAGGTCGACGTCGTGGCTGATGACGATGAGGCCGCCATCGTGGTTCTGCAGGAAGCCGCGCAGCCAGGTGATGGAGTCGGCGTCGAGGTGGTTGGTGGGCTCGTCGAGCAGCAGCGTGGTGTTCGACTTGCCGCCGGAGCCGTCCGAGGCCGCGAACAGGATTCGGGCCAGCTCGACGCGGCGGCGCTGACCACCCGACAGCGTCTTGAGCTGCTGGTTCAGCACCCGATCCGGCAGACCGAGGCTGTGGCAGATGCGGGCGGCCTCGGACTCGGCGACATACCCGCCGAGCGCGGAGAAGCGGTCCTCGAGGTTGCCGAACTTGCGGACGGCCTTGTCCCGCGTGGCGTCGTCGGCGGCCTCGGCCATGATGGCCTGCTGCTTCTCCATCTTCTTGAGGATCTCGTCGAGGCCCCGTGCCGAGAGCACACGATCCTTCGCGAGCACCTCCAGGTCACCCTCCTTGGGGTCCTGCGGCAGGTAGCCGAGGTCGCCGCTGCGCACCACCGCGCCCGCATAGGGTTCACCCTCGCCGGCGAGGATCCGCAGGGTGGTCGTCTTACCGGCACCGTTGCGGCCGACCAGACCGATCCGATCGCCCGCCTGTACCCGCAGCGCCGACCCCGGCGCAGAGAGCAGGGTCCGCACACCGGCACGAACTTCAAGGTCGGTGGCGGTAATCAAGCAAATCTCCTCGGTAAGAGCCACAGGCACAACTTCGGCCACGCAATGCGTGACCGGAATGTCATGTTGCCCGCGAACGAGCACAGAACCACCGATTTTACCGTGACCACGGCTCGCCGACACGCCCCGGTCCAGTGACCGCGAGCACAATCCGGGTCACAGGCCGTTGCTACCTTCGACGGGTGGCGTTCGGCGATCGGTGCGCGTGCTGCAGCAGCGGCCGCCTAACCGTCCAATTCTGTGGCGCGAGGATGTCGGGGTTCGTAGATGCCCACTCGGCTACCACCGGGGAGGCGGAACCGGCTCAGCCGGCCCCATCGGGCCTCGGTGATGGCGGCGCATTCGAGTCCGTGCTCGGCCAGGTCGCGGAGTGTGGCGTCCAGGTTGTCGCACATCAGGTACAGCTCGTGGACCGGATCGTCGGCGGTCTCGGAGGGGTGCACGGCGGCCTCGGCCGGGGAAGCTTGAAGATCAACCAGCCGCCACCGGCGTCGACGTGTGGAAAGCCGAGCACATCACGCACGAAGCGCCGGTCGGCGTCCGCATCGCGGCTGTAGACGATCACGTGCGCGCCTGAAATAGCCATGCGCCCCATCGTGGCACAGCGGTCGGTGGGCGACGCCCGCGAGTTCACGGCCAGGAAGACGTCGATCCGATAACGTGCGATGCCATGACACGCGAGAACGACCTGCAGGGACGCAACGCCCTCGTCACCGGCGCCAGCCGCGGCATCGGCAAGGCCATCGCCGCCGAACTCCTGGCCCGCGGCGCCAATGTCGTGGTAACCGCCCGCAAGGCCGAGCCGCTCGACGAGGCCGCGATGGAACTGCGCGCCCTCGGCCACGGCGGGCACGTCATCGCGATCGCCGGTAACTCCGGCGACGCCGACGCCCGCCGTGACGCGGTGACCCGGACGGTGTCCGAGCTCGGTTCGCTCGACATTCTCATCAACAACACCGGTATCAACCCCGTGTACGGGGCGCTGATGGACGCCGACCTCGATGCGGTCCGCAAGATCTTCGACGTCAACGTCGTCGCCGCCCTCGGATACGTGCAGGAGGCGTACCGGACCTGGATGGGCGAGCACGGCGGCGCGATCGTCAACCTCGCGAGCGTCGCGGGAATCCGGTCGACCGGCGTCATCGCCGCGTACGGCGCGTCCAAGGCGGCACTCATCCGCCTCACCGAGGAACTGGCGTGGCAGCTGGGCCCGACGATCCGCGTCAACGCGGTCGCCCCGGGCGTGGTGAAGACGAAGTTCGCGGCAGCCCTCGTCGCGGGCGGCGAGGACCAGGCGTCGTCGATCTACCCGATGAAGCGGCTCGGCACGCCTGAGGACGTGGCGGGGCTGGTCGGCTTCCTGGTCTCCGACGACGCCGCCTGGATCACCGGCGAGACCGTTCGTGTCGACGGCGGCCTGCTGGCGACGGGCGCGCTCTGACCCCCACACCGGATCTCGCGGTCGTCGGGCTCGGGCCCGCCGGCCGCGCCCTCGCGCACCGCGCGGCCCGCGCTGGTCTGGGCGTCGTGGGCATCGACCCGCACCCGGACCGTCCGTGGTCGCCGACCTACGCGGCATGGGTGGACGAACTCCCCCGCTGGCTCGGACCCGAGGTGTTGCGCGCGACGGTCCGCCGGCCGCATGTGTGGGCAACCCGTTCGAGGGTGCTCGACCGCGAGTACGCGATCCTCGACAACGCGGCGCTGCATCGCCGCCTCGACCTGGAGAGCGTGCGGGTGGTCCCCGGGGTCGCGGCGACCGTCGCGTCGGGACTCGGCGGTGCTCCGTGACGGGACCGAGGTCCGGGCACGCCGGGTGGTCGACGCTCGCGGCCTGCGACCGGATTCCGACACTCGCCGAGCAGACGGCGTTCGGCCTCGTCCTGCCCACCGCCGCCGCAGCCCCGGCGATGGGCGCCGCCGCATGCTGGTTCATGGACTGGCGCCGCGACAACGGCACCGCGCCGGAGGATCCGCCGTCGTTCCTCTATGCCGTACCGCTGGGCGACGACACCGTACTGCTCGAGGAGACGTGCCTGGTCGGACGGCCGGGACTGCCGCTCGACGAACTGCGCCGCCGCCTCGATGCCCGTCTGCGGGCCCGCGGTGTGGAACCGCCCGCGAACCTCGAGGTGGAACGGGTGCGGTTCCCGGTGCAGGCCCCGCCGTCTTCCGAGACCGTGGACACCTTCGGCGCCCGGGCGGGCCTGATCCACCCGGGTACGGGCTACAGCGTCGCGGCATCGCTGACCGCCGTCGACGACGTCGTCGACGCCCTCGTCGCGGGGCGGGATCCCGGAAAGGCTATGTGGCCGTGGAGCGCTCGCTTCGCGCGGTCGCTCCGCGGCGTCGGACTCTCGGCGCTGCTCCGACTCGACCCCGCCCGCACCGAGGAGTTCTTCGACGCCTTCTTCGCACTGCCGGTGGAGCGTCAGCGCGCCTACCTGTCGGGGCGCGCCGACGCGACCGGGACGATGCGCACGATGTGGGCGTTGTTCCGCACGGTCCCACCGCCGGTCCGCCGGACGCTGGCGCGGGCCGGCGTCCGACGGTGACGGTTCACGAACCGAGCGAACCCGTCGGGATCCACGACGGCAGGAGGCCGAGCGACCCGGTCGCCGGCGGGGCCACCTTCGGCAGCGGCACGCCGTCGAGGTCCGCGGACCGAGCGACGCCGAGGTTGTCGAGAACGGTGGGCGTGATGTCGGCGATCGTGTAGTGGTCGTCGATGGCGCCCGGCTGGTAGCCCGCGCCCCGCGCGATCACGAACGTCGTTGCCTCCTCGGCACTCTGGCCACCGTGTCCACCGGTCGGCTTGTGTCCGTGATCGGAGGTGACGAGGATCGTCCACTTCTCGCCGGTCGCCCTGCTGCGGGCGTCGACGGCGTCGACGATCTTGCCGACCTCGGCGTCGACACGCGCGAGCGCCGGCGCGTACTCCGGCCCCGCGGTGCCCGACGAGTGCCCGGCGCCGTCCACCTGGTCGAGCTGGGTGAAGACGAAATCGGGTCCGTTGGTGGCGATCTCGGCGACGACGGCCGAGGCGGTCGCCGCATCGGTCGCGGCATCACTACCGGCACCCGGGGTCGTCACGACGACGTCGGCCTTGGGCGTGCCCGATCCGGCGATGGTGGCAATGCCGCCCCACGTCGAGATCGATGCGGTGCGCAGTTCGGGCTTCACCTGCTCGATCCGGGTGAAGGCGGTCGGGTACTGGTCGTAACGCGCACCGGTGAACGAGTTGTCGACCACACCGTGCTTGGCGTGCCACACGCCGGTGAGGATCGTCGACCACGACGGGCCCGAGATCGTCGGGTGGCCGGCGATCGACGACTGCCCGCTGGTGCCCTCGGCCATCAGCCGGTGCAGGTTGGGGTGTTGGCGGACTTGACGTGATCGAGCATCGTTCCGTCGAGACCGATCACGACGGTCTTCGTGACCGGTGCCGGTGCGGCCGCGGCGGTGCCGGCGGTCGCCGTGGCGACACCGGCGGCAAGCGTGCCCGCGGCGAGGAGGAGGGACAGGGCCTTGGGGGATGTGATGTTGTTCGTCACGAGCAACAGCCTCGAATCGGCCTAGACCAATTGTCGCGCTTTGTCGCAAGTGTTGTCTCACTGTTTGTCCGGCGTTCCCCACAGATACCTCGCGGCCCTCCGACGGTCGCTCCGATGTAGCCGAAATGTTCCAGATGGTGATGATCTTCGCTCCGCGGCGCACACGACGCACCGATCTGGGCGATAGTGGGGTGCATGCGATCAATCTGGAAGGGTTCCATCGCGTTCGGGCTGGTCAACGCGCCGGTCAAGGTGTACTCCGCGACGGAGGACCACGACATCCGCTTCCATCAGGTCCACGCCAAGGATGGTGGGCGGATCAAGTACAACCGCGTCTGCAGCGAGTGCGGCCAGACGGTGCAGTTCGCCGACATCGACAAGGCCTACGACTCCGAGGAGGGCGACCGCGTCATCCTCACCGACGAGGACTTCGAGAAGCTGCCGGCCGCCGAGAAGCGCGAGATCCCGGTGCTGCAAGTTCGTCCCCACCGAGCAGATCGACCCGATCCTGTTCGAGAAGAGCTACTACCTCGAACCGGACTCGTCGTCGCCCAAGGCCTACGCGCTGCTCGCGAAGCGCTCGCGCAGACGGACCGCACCGCACTGGTGCACTTCACGCTGCGGCAGAAGACCCGGCTGGCGGCCCTGCGTGAGCGCGACGGCGTCCTGGCGATCCAGACGCTGCTGTGGCCCGACGAGGTGCGCGCCGCCGAGTTCCCGTCGCTCGAGGACGCCGACGAGCCGAAGCCGAAGGAGCTGGCGATGGCCGGCACCCTCGTCGACAGCATGGCCGAGGACTTCGACCCGACCGAGTTCACCGACGACTACCAGATCGAGCTGCGGCAGTTGCTGGACGAGGCGATCGCGAGCGGCGGCAAGAAGGTGATCCCGGCGGCCGAGCGCGTCGAGGTCGGCGCCGACGCGGAGGTCGTCGACCTGGTCGCGGCGCTGCAGCGGAGCCTAGAGGCCGCGGGCGAGGAAACGAAGCCCGCCCCCGAGAAGAAGGCACGCCGCAAGCGCGCGTGACGGTCAGTCCGCGAAGGCCCGCAGGTAGCGGCGCGTCAGGTAGCGCTGCACGGCACGCGCGGCCGGATCGCCGACGCGCGTGAACCAGCGTCCGGGACGGGAGAACGCCGTGATCGTCGCGCGCACCGACCCGTCGGGCGCGCGCTCGACACAGAAGCGCTCCTCCCCGACTCCGGGTGTCCGGACGGGTTCCGTACGCGAAGCCACGACGGTCCGGTTCGTCGAGCACGTAGATCACCCGACACGGGATCGTGAAGCCGAGCCACCGCAACTCGACCGTGGTGCCGGGCGCCGCGGTCGGGGTCTCGGCCGCCACCCGCAGCCCGGCACGACGGTGGACGTCCCAGCGCATCAATGCGTCGGACGTGGCGAGGAACGTGTCCTCACCGCGTCCGAGCGATGTCGATTCACGGATGTGCCGGTATCCCTCCGGCAGCTCTCCGGCGGTGGCACCGACCTCCCGATACGTCAGTTCCCGGGCGGGACGGCTAGACCGTGAAGCCAAGGGCGCGCAGCTGCTCGCGGCCGTCGTCGGTGATCTTGTCCGGGCCCCACGGCGGCATCCAGACCCAGTTGATCCGCAGCTCGTCGCACAGGCTGCTGTTCACCAGGGCCCGCTTCGACTGCTCCTCGATGACGTCGGTCAGCGGGCACGCCGCGGACGTGAGCGTCATGTCGAGCAGCACGACGTCGACGCCGTTCTCGTCGATCTCCTTGAAGTCGTAGACCAGACCGAGGTCGACGACGTTGATGCCGAGTTCGGGGTCGACGACGTCACGCATCGCCTCCTCGAGCTCGTCGAGACGCTCCGGGGTGAGGGTCGCGCCGTACACGGCGGTCGCCTCGACCTCAGCGCTCTCGGGCTGGGCCTGCTCGGCCTGGGTGTCCGTCATGATGTCTGTCCTCCGGTTCGAGCGAGGTCGTTCTCGTCGTCGACTATTCGAACAACGGCGTCCTTGAAAGCCATCCATCCCAGCAACGCGCACTTGACGCGCGCCGGGTACTTCGACACACCGCTGAAGGCGATGCCGTCGCCCAGCACGTCCTCGTCGCCCTCGATGGTGCCGCGGCTGCTCACCATCTCGTTGAACGCGTCGACGGTGCGCAGCGCCTCGTCCAGCGGCATGCCGACGATCTGGTCGAACAGCACCGACGTCGACGCCTGGCTGATCGAGCAGCCCTGGCCGTCGTACGAGATGTCCGCGACGACCGGCTGCCCGTCCTCACCGTCGGTGAGGTGGGCGCGCAGCGTGATCTCGTCGCCGCACGTCGGGTTCACGTGGTGGACCTCGGCGCCGAACGGGTCACGCAGGCCGCGCCCGTGCGGGTGCTTGTAGTGGTCCAGGATCACTTCCTGGTACATCTGCTCGAGACGCATCAGGCACCTCCGCCTACGCCGAAGAAGTCCTGCGCCCGACGGATACCGGCGATGAGCGCGTCGACCTCGTCGAGGGTGTTGTACAGCGCGAACGACGCCCGCGCGGTCGCGGCGATGCCGAACCGCTGGTGCATCGGCCACGCGCAGTGGTGCCCGACGCGCACGGCGACGCCGTCGTCGTCGAGGACCTGACCGAGGTCGTGGGCGTGGATCCCGTCGACCAGGAACGAGACGGCCGATCCGCGGTCGACGCCGTCGGTGGGGCCGACGATCCGGACTCCGTCGATGCCCGCGAGTCCCTCGAGGGCCGCGGTCACGAGCAGGTGCTCGTGCTGCGCGACGGCGTCCATACCGATGTCCTGGAGGTACTTCACGGCCGCGCCGAGACCGACGACCTGCGACGTCATCGGCACGCCCGCCTCGAACCGTTGCGGCGGCGGCGCGTAGGTGCTGACCTCCATCGTCACCGTCTCGATCATCGAACCGCCCGTGATGAACGGCGGCATCGAAGCGAGCAGCTCGCGGCGGCCGTACAGCACGCCGACGCCCGACGGGCCGAGCATCTTGTGCCCGGAGAACGCCGCGAAATCGACACCGAGGGAACGGAAGTCGACAGCGATGTGCGGGACCGACTGGCACGCATCCAGAACCGTGATCGCGCCGACGGCCTGCGCGCGGCGGACCAGTTCCTCGACCGGGGAGATCGCACCGGTCACGTTGGACTGGTGCGTGAACGCGACGACCTTGACCTTGTCGGTCAGTTCGAGCGAATCGAGGTCGATGCGACCGTCGTCGGTGATCCCGTACCAGCGCAGCGTCGCACCCGTGCGACGCGCGAGCTCCTGCCACGGAACGAGATTCGCGTGGTGTTCGAGCTCGGTGACGACGATCTCGTCACCCGGTCCGACGACCTTGTCGAAGCGGTCGTCGCCGAACGCGTAGGCGACGAGGTTGAGCGACTCGGTGGCGTTCTTCGTGAACACCAGCTCGTCCGAATCGGCACCGACGAACGAGGCGATCGCCGCGCGGGCACCCTCGTACGCGTCGGTGGCCTCCTCGGCCAGCTGATGCGCACCGCGGTGCACCGCTGCGTTGCACGTGGTGAGGAATTCGCGCTCGGCGTCGAGCACCTGCACCGGACGCTGCGAGGTGGCGCCGGAATCCAGGTACACCAAGGGCTTTCCGTCGCGCACGGTCCGCCCAGGATCGGGAAGTCTTCCGGATCCTGGTGACGTCCAGCGCGGGCACCGTGGTGGTCATCCGGACTACGCCCCTGCCCCGGCCTGGGTGAAGCGCACGTAGCCGTTGGCCTCGAGCTCGTCGGCGAGCTCGGCACCGCCGGACTCGACGACCTGTCCGTTCACGAACACGTGCACGAACTCGGGCTTGATGTAGCGCAGGATGCGGGTGTAGTGCGTGATCAGCAGGATGCCGCCGTTCTCACGCTCCTTGTAGCGGTTGACGCCCTCGGACACCACGCGCAGTGCGTCGACGTCGAGGCCCGAGTCGGTCTCGTCGAGGATCGCGATCTTCGGCTTGAGCAGACCCAGCTGCAGGATCTCGTGGCGCTTCTTCTCGCCGCCGGAGAAGCCCTCGTTGACGCTGCGCTCGCCGAACGTCGGATCGATCTCGAGCTCGGTCATCGCCTCCTTGACTTCCTTGACCCAGTGGCGCAGCTTCGGCGCCTCGCCGCGGACGGAGGTTGCGGCGGTGCGCAGGAAGTTCGACATCGAGACGCCGGGCACCTCGACCGGGTACTGCATCGCGAGGAACAGGCCGGCACGGGCACGCTCGTCGACGCTCATCTCCAGGACGTCTCACCGTCCAGGGTGATGGAGCCGGAGGTCACCTCGTACTTGGGGTGGCCCGCGATCGCGTAAGACAGGGTGGACTTGCCCGAGCCGTTGGGGCCCATGATGGCGTGGGTCTCCCCGAGCTCACGGTCAGATTCACACCCTTGAGGATGTTGATCGGCTCGGCGTTCTCGTCCGAGTTGGCGACGTCGACGTGCAGGTCGCGGATTTCAAGCGTAGACATTCGATTTCCTATGCGGGTTATCGGCGAAGTATCGGTGGAAAGGCGGCGAACCGGTCAGGCGCCGACCGCGGCCAGCTCGGCCTCGACGGCAGCCTCGAGGCGCTCGCGCACCTCCGGAACGGCGATGCGGTTGATGATCTCGTGGAAGAGCCACGCACGACCAGCCGCCGCGCCTGGTCCTCGGGAATGCCCCGGGCCCGCAGGTAGAACAGCTGCTCGTCGTCGAAACGTCCCGTCGCGCTGGCGTGTCCGGCACCGACGATCTCACCGGTCTCGATCTCGAGGTTCGGCACCGAGTCGGCACGCGCGCCGTCGGTGAGAACGAGGTTGCGGTTGAGCTCGAACGTGTCGGTGCCCTCGGCCTCGGCGCGGATCAGGACGTCGCCGATCCACACGGTGTGCGCGTCCGGCTTGCCCGACTCCGGATCGCCCTGCAGCGCGCCCTTGTACACGACGTTCGACTTGCAGTGCGGCTGCGAATGATCCACCAGCAGACGGTGCTCGAAGTGCTGGCCGGCATCGGCGAAGTACAGACCGAGCAGCTCGGCGTCGCCGCCGGGGCCGGAGTACTTGACGGTCGGGGTGATCCGGACGAGGTCGCCGCCGAGGCTCACCGACGTGTGCCGCAGCACCGCGTCGCGGCCGAGCATCGCGTGGTGCGCGGCGGTGTGGACGGTGTCGTCCGCCCAGTCCTGGACCGCGACGACAGTCAGCGCCGCACTGTCGCCGAGCACGAATTCGACGTTCTCCGCGTAGGTTCCGCTGCCCTTCTGATCGAGGACGACGGTCGCCTTCGCGAACTCCTCGCAGGCGGATCTGCAGGTGACCGAACGCCACCGCGCCCTCGCCCGGGCCGGTGACCTTGATGTGCACCGGTGCAGCGACCTCGGTCTCGCGGCCGACGGTCACGACGGTGGCGGACTCGAACGACGAGTACGCCTGCGCGGCAACCCGATCGAACGGGATCCCGCCCTGACCGAGCCGGGCGTCGTCGCGGCCGACGGTCTCGACGGTGACGTCGCCGTCGACCTCGACGGTCGCCTTGCCGGACGCGACGGCAGTGCCGTCGTGCAGGCCGCGCAGTCGACGCAGCGGGGTGAACCGCCACGCCTCGTCGCGGCCACCGGGGACCTCGAACGCGTTCACGTCGAACGAGGTGAAGACCTCACCCTTGTTGGTTGCGGGGACGGCGTTCTCGCCGGCCGCCGCGCCCTGTACTCCCGTCACGGGGTGCTCGCTAGCCCACCGCCCCTTCCATCTGCAGTTCGATCAGGCGGTTGAGCTCGAAGGGCGTACTCCATCGGCAGCTCCTTGGCGATGGGCTCGACGAACCCTCGCACCACCATGGCCATGGCCTCGTCCTCGGTCAGACCGCGGCTCATGAGGTAGAACAACTGGTCGTCGCTGACCTTCGACACCGTCGCCTCGTGGCCCATCGTCACGTCGTCCTCGCGGACGTCGACGTACGGGTAGGTGTCGGAGCGGCTGATCTGGTCGACCAGCAGGGCGTCACACTTGACGGTCGCCTTCGACCCGTGGGCGCCCTCGTTGACCTGGACCAGGCCGCGGTACGACGCGCGGCCGCCGCCGCGGGCGACGGACTTGCTCACGATCGTCGACGACGTGTGCGGCGCCAGGTGCAGCATCTTCGCGCCGGTGTCCTGATGCTGGCCCTCGCCGGCGAACGCGACGGAGAGAACCTCGCCGCGGGCGTGCTCGCCCATCATCCACACGGCCGGGTACTTCATCGTGACCTTCGAGCCGATGTTGCCATCGATCCACTCCATCGAACCGCCCGCCTCGACCTTGGTGCGCTTGGTCACCAGGTTGTAGACGTTGTTCGACCAGTTCTGGATCGTCGTGTAGCGGCAGTGGCCGCCCTTCTTGACGATGATCTCGACGACCGCGGAGTGCAGCGAGTCGGACTTGTAGATCGGCGCGGTGCAGCCCTCGACGTAGTGCACGGAGGCGCCCTCGTCGACGATGATCAGCGTGCGCTCGAACTGGCCCATGTTCTCGGTGTTGATCCGGAAATAGGCCTGCAGCGGGATGTCGACCTTGACGCCCGGCGGCACGTAGATGAACGATCCACCCGACCAGACGGCAGTGTTCAGCGCGGAGAACTTGTTGTCGCCCGCCGGAATGACCGATCCGAAGTACTCGCGGAAGATCTCGGGGTGCTCGCGCAGACCCGAGTCGGTGTCGAGGAAGATGACGCCCTGCGCCTCGAGGTCCTCGCGGATCTGGTGGTACACCACCTCGGACTCGTACTGCGCGGCGACACCGGCGATCAGGCGCTGCTTCTCCGCCTCGGGGATGCCCAGCTTGTCGTACGTGTTCTTGATGTCCTCGGGCAGGTCTTCCCAGCTCTCAGCCTGCTTCTCCGTGGACCGCACGAAGTACTTGATGTTGTCGAAGTCGATCCCGTCGAGGTTCGAACCCCAGTGCGGCATCGGCTTCTTGTCGAAGGTGCGCAGCGCCTTGAGCCGGATGTCGAGCATCCAGTCGGGTTCGTTCTTCTTCGCGGAGATGTCCCGCACGACGTCCTCGGACAGCCCTCGCTGCGCACTGGCACCGGCGATGTCGGCGTCCGACCAGCCGTACTCGTAGTCGCCCAGCGAGGCGATCGTCTCTTCTTGAGAGCGGCGCCTCGGTTGTCACCTGGTCTGGTGTGACGGTCATGCCGAGCTCCTTCCGGAGTCTTGTTACGTACCGGTGTGAGCTGTCCACCGGGGAGAACATCTATGAGGTCTTACGGGGTACTGCGAGTGGGACATGGGTCGTGCAGGCGCAGTCGCCGTTCGCGATCGTCGCCAGACGTTGCACGTGGCGTCCGAGCAGTTCGGCGAACGCCGCCCGCTCCGCCTCGCACAGTTCGGGAACTCCTCGGCGACGTGCGACACCGGGCAGTGGTGCTGGCAGATCTGCACGCCGTTGCCGACCGGCCGGATCGACGCGGCGAAACCCGCCGAGGTGAACGCCTCCGCGATCTCCTCCGCCGTGGACTCGACGGCCTCGGGTTCGCCGTCACTGACCGGCTCCACCTCGCCGACGATGGACTGCACCCGACGTCGAGCGAAGTCCTCGATGGCTGCGTCGCCACCGATCTCGCGCAGCTGCCGCATCGCCGCACGCCGCGAGATCGTCGTACGTGTGGCCGAGCTTCCCTCGACCGGCCGCGGTGATCTGGAACAGCTTCGCCGGGCGCCCGCGGCCACGCTGCCGCCAGCTGGCCGCGCTGGCCTCCTGCGCCTCGCCCGCCTCGATGAGCGCGTCCAGGTGCCGACGGACGCCGGCTGCACTGAGGCCGAGCCGGGCGCCGATGTCGGTGGCCGTGATCGGCCCCTCCTCGACGAGCAACTGCACCACCGCCGCACGGGCGTGTCCTTCGTGCGCGCCGGTAACGGGCAGCGACGAACCCGCGGAGATCTGAACAGGCACGTGACCTGCACTTTCTCCACTTCGAGCGTCCAGTCGCTTCCGATTTCACAACACCAGTGTGACGGAATTCGACGCGACGGTCTCACGAAGGGTTCCCCTGTGTAATCGACGCCACACCGGCCTCGACGGCGTCGGATCATCCCTGGCCGGAGCACTCCGTTCGCACCGCTACGCTGCACCGTGTGCCGCAGACCGAGATGGATCACGAGTCGGATGCCCGGCCCGGTCCCGGGTCGATCGGGCCACACTCTTCGCCAAGCGTGCGCTCGGGATCGACGGGCGCTCCCCCCGCCCGTCGGTAGCCGACGCCCTCCACGGCAACGAGACCGAGGCTCCCGGCCTCAGCGCCGCCGAAACCCGCCAACTGCACTGGATACGCCTGTTCGGCGCCACCGGCGCGGTGCTCATGGCCGTCGGCGCGCTGGGATCCGGCGCACAGCCGGTTCTGACAGAATCCGGTCCAGGGCCTGCGCGTGCTGGGACTGCCGGCGCGCATGCCGAGCGCGACGCTGACCATGGCCATGACCGGCACCGTCATGGTGGTTCTCGCGTGGCTGGTGCTGGGCCGGTTCGCGGTCGGGAGCGTCCGCGGGACTCGCGCCGCGACAGCTCAGCCGGTCACAACTGGACCGCACCATGCTGCTGTGGGTGATCCCTCTCACAGTCGCGCCCCCACGTTCAGCCGCGACGTCTACTCGTACCTCGCGCAGAGCGAGATCACGGCGCGCGGCCTGGACCCGTACGAGATCGGCCCCGCCAGCGCCCTCGGCGTCGACAACGTCCTGACCCGCACCGTCCCGAACATCTGGCGCGAAACCCCAGCACCGTACGGCCCACTGTTCCTCTGGATGGGTCGCGGAATCACCTGGCTCACCGGCGACAACATCGTCGCCGGGATCTTCCTGCACCGACTGCTCGCGCTCGCGGGTGTCGCGATGATCGTCTGGGCGCTACCCCGGCTCGCCCGCCGCTGCGGCGTATCCAGTGTCAGTGCGCTCTGGCTCGGCGCCCTCAACCCGCTCGCGCTGTTCCACCTCGTCGCCGGCATCCACAACGAGGCCCTGATGATCGGACTGATGCTCGCCGGTGTGGAGCTCGCGCTCCGGGCCATCGAGGGCGCCGATCCGATTCGCGGGCGGGCCCTGCTCCGACCGCTGGCCGGCACGACCCTGATCGCGCTGTCCTCGACGATCAAGATCCCGTCGCTGCTCGCCCTCGGGTTCGTGGGGATGGCGCTCGCCCGCAGATGGGGGGCCAACCTCAAGGCACTCGCGTCCGCTGCGGCGCTACTGGCGGTGGTGGCGATAGCGGTGACCCTCTTCGTGAGCGTCGCGAGCGGGCTCGGCATGGGCTGGATGAAGACCCTCGACACGGCGACGGAAGTCCGCAGCTGGATGTCGATCCCGACGCTGCTAGGACTCGGCACCGGCCTGGTCGGCGTGCTGCTGGGCCTGGGCGACCACACGACCGCGGTTCTGAGCCTCACCCGCCCGATCGCGTCGCTGGTCGCCGCGTTCATCACGCTGCGCATGCTGGTCGCGGTGCTCGTCGGACGGATCCATCCCGTCGGAGCGCTCGGCGTGTCCCTGGGCGCGATCGTCCTGCTGTTCCCGGTCGTGCAGCCGTGGTACCTGCTGTGGGCGGTCATCCCGCTCGCGGCGTGGGCCACCCGCCCGGTGTTCCGGATACCGGCGATCGCGTTCTCGTCGTTCGTGAGCGTGATCCTCATGCCCAACGGCGCCGAGTACGAGCCGTTCATGATCGTCCAGGCCGCCGTCGCCACCGCGATCGCGAGCGTCGTGCTGATGCTCCTCACCCGTAAGAAGCTGCTCTGGCGGGCCCAGCCCGGGACCACCGGACAAGCCTGATCCGGTCTGCGCCTAGGCTGGTTCCTCGTGATTGTCAGAACGTCGGAAACGACGTTGATATGAGTGCGCCGGCAGTAAGCCTTCGAGGGCGTCGAGAAGGCCTTCGGCAGCGTCCGCGCCGTCAACGGGCTCGACCTCGTCCTCGAACAGGCGCAGGTGCTGGCCCTGCTCGGCCCCAACGGCGCCGGCAAGACCACGACCGTCGAGATGTGCGAGGGCTTCGTCACGCCCGACGCCGGATCCGTTCGGGTCCTCGGCCTCGACCCGATCGCCGACTCCGCGGCGCCGCGGCCCCGAATCGGGGTCATGCTCCAGGGCGGCGGCGCGTACCCGGGTTCGAAGGCCGGCGAGATGCTCGACCTCGTCGCGTCGTACTCGGCGGACCCACTCGATCCCGACTGGCTCCTGCGCAGCCTCGGCCTGCAGGACGCCCGCCGCACCCCGTACCGCCGCCTGTCCGGCGGCCAGCAGCAGCGGCTGTCCCTCGCCTGCGCCCTCGCTCGGCCGGCCCGAACTCGTGTTCCTCGACGAACCGACCGCGGGCCTGGACGCGCAGGCGCGCCTGCTCGCGTGGGAGCTGATCGACGCGCTGCGCCGCGACGGCGTCAGCGTCCTGCTCACCACGCACCTCATGGACGAGGCCGAGGAGCTGGCAGACGAACTCGTCATCATCGACCACGGCCGGATCGTCGCGTCCGGGACGCCGTCGGAGGTCACCCGCAACCGGCGCCGAGGGCCGGCTGAGCCTGGTGGCACCGCCCGGCCTCGACCTCACCCCGCCGCGCGCCGCGCTGCCGGCCGAGTTCCAGGTGCAGGAGGTCTCGTCCGGGACTACGTCGTGCGCGGCGCCATCGACCCGCACGTCGTCGCGGCGGTCACGTCGTGGTGCGCGGGACAGAACGCGCTGGCCACCGAGATCCGGGGTCGACCAGCGCCGCCTCGAGGATGTCTTCCTCGAACTCACGGGACGGGATCTGAGGGGATGAGCGTGACGCACCACGACCGCCTGGCCGACAACCGATTCGCCGACGGCACGTTCACCCCGCGCCCCCAGCCCGCGCCGCCGGGGCGGACGCCGGCCGCGCAGACCAAGCTCGAACTGACGCTGCTGCTGCGCAACGGCGAGCAGTTGCTGATCACCATGTTCATCCCGATCACCCTGCTGATCGGCCTGACCCTGCCGCCGATCGGCGATTTCGGCACCGACCGCGTCGACACGATCGTTCCCGCCGTGATGATGGTCGCGATCATGTCGACGGCGTTCACCGGTCAGGCGATCGCCGTCGGCTTCGACCGCCGCTACGGCGCCCTCAAACGGCTCGGGGCCACACCCCTGCCGCGCTGGGGCATCATCGCCGGCAAGAGTGCCGCGGTCGTGATCGTCGTCGCGATGCAGACCCTCCTGCTCGGCGCCATCGGATTCGCGTTGGGCTGGCGCCCGAGCGTGGTCGGACTGCTCCTCGGCGCGATCGTGATCGCCCTCGGCACCGTCACCTTCGCCGCGATGGGCCTGCTGCTGGGCGGCACGCTGCGCGCCGAGATCGTCCTCGCACTTGCGAACATCCTGTGGTTCGCGATGGCCGGCATCGGCAGCGTCATCTTCGCCGACCAACTGCACGCCGGTGTCCGGATCACCGCGGAACTGATCCCGTCCGGAGCCCTCGCCCAAGCCCTCGAGGACGCCACCTCGGCAGCATCAACCTCTTCTGCATTGCGGTGCTCGCGGTGTGGGCGCTCGTGACCGGATTCGTCGCGACCAGGACTTTCAAGTTCACCTGACACGAGTATTCGTTCATTCGGCCCGTCTCGGGCGAAACGCTTCCGGGTCCGACCGTCCAGTATCAGAATGTGCGGCGTGACCGCCTCTCTGATGACCGGATTCCGCCGGACCTCCCTCGCCGCGTGCGGGCGCTCGCCCTGGCACTGGCACCGATGACCGCCGACGCCGCCCCGACGTGGGGTCCGCTCGCCGCCCCGAACCCGCACCTGGGCCCGGAGGGCACGTCGACGATGCATCAGGACTCAGGATCGTCCGATGCCACGCCGCTAGCCGGACCGGGCACCGGCGCCGTCTCGATCGCGCAGTACCCGCTCGCGTCGGCCTGCCCGACACTGCTGCAGGGCTCGGACGGACTGGTGGTCGCGCTGTGCACGACGATGATCGGCCAGAACCCGACCGTGCACCTGCCGGACCCGAACGCCTCGACCGTCCCCGCGGGTGGCACGCTCGCCCAACTCCAGCTCACCAAGGGCAGCCTGCTCGGCGGCGTGTACGCATACCTCGACTCCGACGACCGGCTCGTCGTCGTCGACGGCACCCGGCACCTGCTGCGGATCGGCACACGCACGCCGGCGGCACGTGGGCGCTGACCGTCGATGCGAGCGTCGACCTGACGTCCGCGATTCCCGACGGGACAACGTCACGGGCCTGGCACCGGACTGGGCCGGCAACGTCTGGTTCGCGACCGGCGGCGGCATCGTCGGGACCGTCGACGGCGCCGGCGTCGCCCGGACCGTGGCACTGCCGTCCGGCGAGCAGGTGCAGAACAGCATCTCGACGTCGCCCGGCGGCACCTCGGTCGCCTCGACGCACGCGACCTACCAGCTGAGCGCCGGTCCGGACGCCCAGCCCCACATCGTCTGGCGACAGCCCTACGACCGCGGCTCGGCCCGCAAGCCCGGACAGCTGAGCTGGGGCACCGGATCGACCCCCACCTACTTCGGTCCGTCGACCGGGTCGGAGTACGTGACGATCGTCGACAACGCCGACGGCCAGGTGAACCTACTGGTGTATCGCTCCGCCACCGGCGAGGAGGTCTGCAAGGAACCGGTCCTGCCCCCGGGCGACGGCGGAGCAGCCTCGGCAGCACCGGAAGCGCCGGTGGGTCCGGCGGCAGCCTGTCCGGCAGCGTCAGCGGCAGCACGGGTTCGGGCAGCGGCAGCGAGAACTCGCCGATCGGCGTCGGGCGTTCGGTGTTCGTCGCGAGCACCTACGGATACCCCTACCCGACGGTCCCGGCCGGGCCGGCGACGCGGTCCCCGCGTCCGCGCCGTTCCGAGGCGGCATGACACGCGTCGACGTCGACGCGGGCGGCCAGAGCTGCACCACGGTGTGGCAGAACCAGGTGCGCAGTTCGGCCGTCCCGCACCTGTCGACAGCCGACGGGAACATCTACACCATGGTCCGAGAGGGTGCCGACGTCACGACGCCACTCGACGGCTTCGCCTACGCGGTGATCGACCCGACACCGGCGCCGTGAAGACCACCAAGACGATCACCGGCACGATGCTGGGCGACACCCTGCAGATGTCGGCGCTGATCACCCACGACGGCCGGTACATGCAGGGACGATCTCGGCATCGTCTCGGTCAATCCCGGCAGCGGTGGGTCCGGCGGCTCGTCGGATCGTGAACTCGCACACGATCGCGCCTCCCGCGGTCGGATAACCTGACGCTCCCCCGGGGGCACACCCCAACGACGGCGTGTAGTGGACGGCCCTCTACCATCGGGGCGTGCTGTATCGCGGGTTTGTGAACCTGGTCAACCGTCTGCCGCTGCCGTCGTTGGCGGTCCAGAAGTGGATCGCGATCGCGGTGATCGTGAGCCAGGGCGGAATCGCGGTCACCGGATCGGTGGTCCGCGTGACGGCGTCCGGCCTCGGCTGCACCACCTGGCCGCAGCGCTACCCGGGCAGCTTCGTCCCGACGTCGTCGTCCACCGCGCCGTGGTTCCACCAGTTCATCGAGTTCGGCAACCGGTTGCTGACGTTCCTGGTGATCGCGACCGCCGCCGCGGTGGTACTCGCCGTCATCCGTGCCGGACGCCGGCGCGAGGTACTGGTCTACGCGTGGCTGATGCCGCTGTCGACCGTCGCGCAGGCGGTCCTCGGGGGCATCACCGTGCTCACCGGGCTGCTCTGGTGGACGGTGGCGCTGCACCTGCTGGTGTCGATGGCGATGGTGTGGCTGTCGGTGCTGCTGTACCACAAGATCGACCAGCCCGACGACGGCGTCGAGGTCACCACGCTTCCCAAGCAGCTGAGCTGGCTGACGGCCCTCACCGGCGTCGCACTGGGCGCAACGCTGGTGGCCGGCACGATGGTGACCGGCGCCGGCCCCCATGCCGGCGACAAGACCCGGAGCGCACGGTCGAACGCCTCGACCTGGACATCACCAACCTCGTGCACCTGCACGCCGAGACGCTCGTCGGCTACCTGGCGCTGCCGATCGGCCTCGGGTTCGGCCTGTACGCCGTCGGGGCGAGCGCCGCGGTGAAGCTGCGACTGAAGGTCGTGCTCGCGCTCGTCGTCGCCCAGGGATGCGTCGGACTGGTGCAGTTCCGGACCACGTGCCGGCCGTGCTGGTCACTGTGCACGTGACGCTCGCCGGCGCCTGCACCGCGGCGACTGCGGCACTCTACGCCGCGGGCCGGATCCGCGTACCGGTCGGCGAACGCGCCGAAACCGAAGCAGTCGCGTCCGCCTGACCCGGCGACACTCCACGGAACGACGAAGGCCGGGTCCAGCTCACATGCAGGACCCCGGCCTTCGAGCGTTTCAGCGCTCGTTGCGCGCCTTGGGGAAGCGCGTCTGGTGGGCCACCCAGCCCGCCATCTTCGCGAAGTGGCCCTTGCGCGGGTCACGACACTGGTGAGCGCGCGATCCACTCGGAGACCGTGATCTCGTCGAAGGAGGCGACGACCGCATTCGCAATCGCGACGGTGTCGACCACCTGGTCGCCGAGGATGCCGTCGGCGCCGACGAGCGTGATCCGCACGCCCGCGCGACCCACCGGCTGGACGACCGCGCTCGCGGATCCGCCGTGCTCGGACAGGAACTTCCGGATGGCGGCGACCGTGCCCGAGGGCAGGACCGGGGCCGCAGCGGTGCTCTGGGTATCGGTGCTCATGGGCTCAGACTACTGTGCGGTAGCTCGATGACCGGCACGGCAGTCCCATTCGAGGTGGGACGGCTGGGTGTACAACAAGAACATGCGTGCAATCGTGGTGTCCCAGAACGGTGGACCCGAGGCCTGCCCCCACCCGAGGTGCCCGATCCAGTGCCCGGTCCCGGTGACCTGGTGGTGTCCACCGAGGCGATCGGGATCAACTTCATCGATACGTACTTCCGCAACGGCACCTACGCCCGCGACCTCCCGTACATCCCAGGCGACGAGGGCACCGGCGTGGTCACCGCCGTCGGCGCCGACGTCACCGAGTTCGGGGTCGGCGACCGGGTGGCCTGGGCCGCAGCGCCGGGCAGCTACGCGGAGAAGGTCGTCGTGCCGGCCGCCGTGGCCGTTGATGTGCCGGGCGGCGTCGCTCCCGAACAGGCCGCGTCGGCGCTCCTGCAGGGCATGACGGCGCACTACCTGATCGAGTCGGCGTACCCGGCGCGGTCGGGCGAGACCGTCCTCGTCCACGCCGGAGCGGGTGGTGTGGGTCTGCTGTTGACGCAGATGGCGGCCGCGAAGGGCGTCAAGGTCATCTCGACGGTCTCCACCGACGAGAAGGAGGCGTTGTCGCGGGAGGCGGGCGCCTGGCGGGTCTGCGCTACGGCGAGGGCCTCGCCAGAAGGTGCGGGAGCTGACCGGCGGCGAGGGCGTGGCCGCCGTGTACGACGGGGTCGGCAAGGACACGTTCGACGCGAGCCTCGAGGCGCTGCGGATCCGCGGAACACTCGTCCTGTTCGGCGCCGCTAGCGGCCGGTCGCCCCGTTCGATCTGCAGCGCCTCAATGCGGGCGGATCTCTGTACGTGACCCGTCCGACCCTGGCCCACTACGTGCGCAACCGCGAGGAGCTCACGTGGCGTGCCGGCGCCGTCTTCGACGCGATCGCCGCGGGCACCTTGAAGCTCCGGGTCGGCGGGAGCTACCCGCTGGACGACGCCGAGCAGGCGCACCGCGATCTGGAGGGGCGCAAGACCACCGGCTCGATCGTGCTGGCGCCGTAGGCCGCCCGTAACGCAGAGGGCCCCGATCGTTCGACGATCGGGGCCCTCGACGTTCGAGCGTCGGAACCGTCAGAAGTAGCTGGCGATGGTGTTCCAGCCCAGGACGGAGTCCACGGCCAGGCCGCAGCACACCACCGCGAGGTAGTTGTTGGACTGCAGGAACAGCTTGAGCGGCTTGATCGGGGCGCCGCCGCGGACGCTGTTGTACAGCTGGTGCGCGACGAACAGGAACCAGGCGCCCGCCAGCAGCGTGACGCCGGCGTAGATCCATCCGGCGGCCGGCACCAGCGCGAGCGATGCGAGGACGGTGGCCCAGGTGTAGATCACGATCTGCTTGGTGACGTGCTTCTCGGAGGCGATGACCGGGAGCATGGGCACGCCCGCGGCCTTGTAATCCTCCTCTGCAGCGCATCGCGAGCGCCCAGGTGTGCGGCGGCGTCCAGAAGAAGATGATCAGGAACAGGACGACCGGCTCCCAGCTCAGCGACCCGGTGACGGCCGCCCAGCCGACCATGACGGGCATGCAACCGGCGGCGCCGCCCCAGATCACGTTCTGCCAGGTGCGGCGCTTGAGCACCATCGTGTAGACGAGGACGTAGAAGGCGATCGTCAGGACGACGAGGAAGCCCGCGAGCAGGTTCGCCCGCCACCACAGCCACAGGAACGATGCGATGCCGAGCGTCATGCCGAAGATGAACGCGTTCTTCGTCGGCACGGCCTGACGGGCCAGCGGACGAAGCGCTGTGCGCTTCATCACCTTGTCGATGTCGGCGTCGACGACGCAGTTGAGCGAGTTGGCACTGGCCGCACCCATCCAGCCGCCGAACAGCGTGCTGAGGATCAGTCCCAGGTCGATGTGGCCGCGGTCCGCGAGCAGCATCGCCGGAATGGTCGCGACGAGCAGCAGTTCGATCACGCGCGGCTTCGTCAGCGCCACGTACGCGAGGATCGTCGAGATCACCCGCCCTCGGAGCGTCGACGTATCCCGAGAATTGTTCGAATCGGAAGCGCCTGCGTCGCCGGGCTGCCGAAGCCGTGTCCGCTCGGCCTATGCCCTGTACGCACGCTGTCTCCTTGCCCCACGCGACTACATCCTTGCTGACTACTGCACTACTACAGACGATGGTAGACGGCGGATACCCGCCAACCGAATCGACCCGAATCAGGGCGCACACTAGGCTGGAGGCGCACAAGAGGCTCGCCAGCGCCCACTGCACCCTCACGGCGCCACGCACAACCATGTCAGGAGACATCTGCCCGTGTCGATCACAGACGAGATCCGCGTCCTCACCCACCCGGTCCACCCCGCCGACTGGACGGATCTGGACACCAAGGCCGTCGACACCGTACCAGTCCTCGCCGCGGACGCCGTCCAGAAGGTCGGCAACGGCCACCCGGGCACCGCGATGAGCCTCGCACCTCTCGCCTACACACTGTTCCAGCGGGCGCTGCGCCACGACCCGAAGAACCCCGAGTGGGTGGGCCGTGACCGGTTCATCCTGTCGTGCGGGCACAGCAGCCTGACGCTGTACCTGCAGCTGTACCTGTCGGGCTACGGCCTGGAACTGTCCGACATCGAGGCGCTGCGCACGTGGGGCTCGCTCACCCCGGGCCACCCGGAGTTCGGCCACACCGTCGGCGTCGAGATGACGACCGGCCCTCTGGGCCAGGGTCTGGCGTCGTCGGTCGGTATGGCGATGGCGGCCCGCCGCGAGCGCGGCCTGTTCGATCCGGACGCCGCGGCCGGCACCAGCCCGTTCGATCACCACATCTACGCGATCGCCTCCGACGGTGACATCGAGGAAGGCGTCACCTCCGAGGCGTCGTCGATCGCGGGCGTCCAGGAACTGGGCAACCTGATCGTCTTCTACGACGACAACAAGATCTCGATCGAGCACGACACGGCGATCGCCCTCGGCGAGGACACCGCCAAGCGCTACGAGGCGTACGGCTGGCACGTGCAGACGGTCGAGGGCGGCGAGAACGTCTCGGCGATCATCGACGCGGTCGAGGCCGCGAAGGCCGTCACCGACAAGCCGTCGATGATCCTGCTGCGCACGATCATCGGCTACCCGGCTCCGACCAAGATGAACACCGGCGACGTGCACGGTGCCGGCGCTCGGCGCCGACGAGGTCGCCGGGGTCAAGCGCGCACTCGGCTTCGATCGGAGAAGAGCTTCGACGTCGATCCGGCCGCACTCGCCCACGCCCGCAAGGTCCTGGATCGCGGCGCCGAGGCATACGCGCAGTGGCAGCTGGACTTCGCCGACTGGGCGGCGCGTGAGCCCGAGCGCAAGGAGCTGTTCGACCGCCTGCACGCCGGCGAGTTCCCGGAGGGCTGGGCCGACAACCTGCCGACGTGGGAGGCGGACGCGAAGGGCGTCGCGACCCGCAAGGCGTCGAGCAAGGTCCTGAACGCACTCGGCCCGATCCTGCCGGAGCTGTGGGGCGGCTCGGCCGACCTGGCCGGCAGCAACAACACCACGATCGACGGCTCCGACTCGTTCGGCCCGACGTCGATCTCGACGAAGGACTGGAACGCCCAGCCGTACGGCCGCACGCTGCACTTCGGCGTCCGCGAGCACGCGATGGGCTCGATCCTCAACGGCATCGTCCTGCACGGCCCGACCCGCGCGTACGGCGGCACGTTCCTCGTCTTCAGCGACTACATGCGTCCGGCGGTTCGCCTCGCTTCGCTGATGAAGACCCCCGCGCTGTACGTGTGGACGCACGACTCCATCGGCCTCGGCGAGGACGGCCCGACACACCAGCCGATCGAGCACCTCGCTGCGCTGCGGGCAATCCCGAACATGTCGGTGGTCCGTCCGGGCGACGCCAACGAGACCGCCCAGGCGTGGAAGGCTGCGCTCGAGCACAAGACCGGCCCCACCGCGCTGGCGCTCACCCGCCAGGACATCCCCGTTCTCGAGGGCACCAAGAACAAGGCCGCCGAGGGCGTGGCCCGCGGCGCGTACGTGCTGGCCGAGGCGTCCACCGGCACCCCCGAGGTCATCCTGCTGGGCACCGGCTCGGAGCTTCAGCTGGCCGTGGCTGCCCGCGAGGCGCTCGAGGCGGACGGCATCGCCACCCGCGTCGTGTCGGTCCCGTGCCTCGACTGGTTCGAGCAGCAGGACCAGGCGTACCGCGACGAGATCCCGCCCCCGTCGGTGCGCGCCCGCGTCTCCGTCGAGGCCGGCATCGCGATGCCGTGGTTCAAGATCCTCGGCAGCGACGGCGAGGCCGTCTCGATCGAGCACTACGGCGCGTCCGCCGACTACAAGACGTTGTTCCGTGAGTTCGGCTTCACGGCCGAAGCGGTCACCGATGCGGCGCGCCGCACCCTCGCACGTGTGAAGGGATGAATCATCATGACTGACACTGCAACCCAGAACCCCAACCTCGCGGCACTGTCCGCGGCGGGCGTGTCCGTGTGGCTCGACGACCTGTCCCGCACGCGGCTCGAGACCGGTAACCTCGCGGAGCTGATCGCGACCCGCAGCGTCGTCGGCGTCACCACGAACCCGACGATCTTCCAGGGCGCCATCACCAAGGGCAACGCGTACGACGCGCAGCTGCGGGAGCTGGCGAAGCAGGGCGCCGACGTCGACGAGAACGGTTCGCACCCTCACGACCGACGACGTCCGCAACGCGTGCGGGGTCCTGGCCCCGCAGGCCCAGGCGACGGGCGGTCTGGACGGCCGTGTCTCGATCGAGGTCGATCCGCGTCTGGCCCACGACACCGATGCGACCGTCGCGCAGGCGATCGAGCTGTGGAAGCTCGTCGACCGCGACAACCTCTTCATCAAGATCCCGGCCACCAAGGCGGGTCTGCCGGCGATCACCCGGGTGATCGCCGAGGGCATCAGCGTCAACGTCACGCTGATCTTCTCGGTCGAGCGCTACGAGGCCGTCATCGACGCCTACCTCGCCGGGCTCGAGGCCGCGAAGGCCGCCGGCCACGACCTGTCGAAGATCCACTCGGTGGCGTCGTTCTTCGTCTCCCGCGTGGACACCGAGATCGACGCTCAGCTCGAGAAGATCGGTTCGGACGCGGCCCTCGCGCTGCGCGGCAAGGCCGGTGTGGCCAACGCCCGCCTCGCGTACGCGTCGTACCTGAAGGTCTTCGAGGGTGGCGACCGGTGGGCGGCCCTGGCGGCCGACGGCGCGCTCGTCCAGCGTCCGCTGTGGGCATCGACCGGTGTGAAGAACCCCGCCTACTCCGACACGCTGTACGTGACGGAGCTCGTCGCCGCGAACACTGTCAACACCATGCCGGAGAAGACCATCGAGGCGGTCGCCGACCACGGCACCGTCACCGGGGACACCATCACCGGCACCGCCGAGGCATCGCAGGCCGTGTTCGACGAACTGGCCGCGGTCGGCATCGACATCCCGGCCGTGTTCGACAAACTCGAATCCGAGGGCGTCGACAAGTTCGAGGTCTCATGGAACGAGCTCCTCGGCACGATCACGGAGCAGCTCGCGGCTGCTCGAGAGAGCTGATCCGTGAGCGAACCCGCGGCGGACCGTCGGATCAACCCCCTTCGGGACAGCAGGGATCGGCGACTGCCTCGCATCGCCGGCCCCTGCGCCTGGTGATCTTCGGCGTCACCGGCGACCTGGCACGTAAGAAGCTCATGCCGGCGGTCTACGACCTCGCCAACAGGGGGTTGTTGCCGCCCGGGTTCGCTCTCGTCGGTTTCGCCCGACGTGAGTGGGCGGATCAGGACTTCAGTCAGGTCGTCCACGACGCGGTCCGCGAGCACGCGCGCACACCGTTCCGCGAGGACGTGTGGGAGCAGCTCGCGAAGGGCATCCGCTTCGTGCAGGGCAGCTTCGACGACGAGTCCGCGTTCACCAGGCTCTCGGACACGCTCGACACGCTGGAACGTGAGCGCGGCACGCGCGGCAATCACGCGTTCTACCTGTCGATTCCGCCGGCGCAGTTCCCGACGGTGTGCGAGCAGCTGTCGAGGTCGGGTCTGGCGAAGTCGGTGGACGGCCAGTGGCGGCGCGTCGTCATCGAGAAGCCGTTCGGCCACGACCTTCGAGAGTGCTCGCGAGCTCAACGCGGTGGTGAACAACGTGTTCCCCGAGGACATGGTGTTCCGCATCGACCACTACCTGGGCAAGGAGACGGTCCAGAACATCCTGGCGCTGCGGTTCGCGAACCAGCTGTTCGACCCGATCTGGAACTCGCACTACGTCGACCACGTGCAGATCACCATGGCCGAGGACATCGGCCTCGGTGGCCGCGCCGGGTACTACGACGGGATCGGCGCCGCCCGCGACGTCATCCAGAATCACCTGCTCCAGCTGCTCGCGTTCACCGCGATGGAGGAGCCGGTCAGCTTCGAACCGTCGGAGTTGCAGTCCGAGAAGATCAAGGTGCTGTCGGCGACCCGGCTCGCGGAGCCGCTCGACGAGACCACCGCGCGCGGCCAGTACGCGGGCGGCTGGCAGGGCGGGCTCAAGGTCGTGGGCCTGCACGAGGAGGAAGGGTTCGCGCAGGACTCGACCACCGAGACCTACGCGGCGATCACCCTCGAAGGTGGACACCCGCCGCTGGGCCGGGTCCCGTTCTATCTGCGGACCGGGAAGCGATTGGGCCGCAGGGTCACCGAGATCGCCGTCGTCTTCAAGCGCGCACCGCACCTGCCGTTCGACGCGACGATGACCGAGGAGCTCGGCCAGAACGCCCTGGTGATCCGCGTCCAGCCGGACGAGGGCGTCACCATGCGCTTCGGGTCCAAGGTCCCGGGCTCGAGCATGGAGGTCCGCGACGTCAACATGGACTTCAGCTACGGGCAGGCGTTCACCGAGTCGTCGCCCGAGGCGTACGAGCGGCTGATCCTCGACGTCCTGCTCGGTGAGCCCTCGCTGTTCCCGGTGAACGCCGAGGTCGAGTTGTCCTGGAAGATCCTCGATCCCGTACTCGACCACTGGGCGAAGCAGGGCAAGCCGGAGCCGTACGAGGCCGGAACGTGGGGACCGCCGTCGGCGCAGGAGATGATGCGCCGCACCGGGCGTGAATGGAGAAGACCGTGATCATCGAGCTGCCGTCGACCACGACCGGCGCGATCAACAAAAGCTCGTCGAGCTGCGCGAGACCGGTGGTGCGGTCACTCTCGGCCGGGTGCTCACGCTCGTGGTGTGCACCCGCGAGAGCAAGAACTCCGAGGACGTCATCGACGCCGCGAACGAGGCCAGCCGCGAGCATCCGTGTCGCGTCATCGTCGTCGCCCGCGGATCGCGTTCCGAGGAAACCCATCTCGACGCCGAGATCCGCGTCGGCGGCGACGCCGGGGCGTCCGAGGTCGTGATCCTGCGCGTGTACGGCGAGCTCGCCGATCACGAGGCGAGCGTCGTGGTCCCGTTCCTGCTGCCCGACACTCCGGTGGTGGCGTGGTGGCCGGACGACACGCCGACGATCCCTGCGCTGGATCCGGTGGGACGGTTGGCGATCCGCAGGATCACCGACGCGACCGGCGCCGCCGATCCGACCGCGACCATCAAGAGCCGCCTCGGCTCGTACACCGCCGGCGACACCGACCTCGCGTGGAGCCGCATCACCTACTGGCGGGCGCTGTTGACATCGGCGCTGGATCAGCCGCCGCACGAGCAGATCGCCGCCGCGACGGTGTCGGGCCTGGCGACCGAGCCGGCGCTGGACGTTCTCGCGGGATGGCTGGCCGACCGGATCGAGGGTCCGGTCCGACGGCAGACCGGACCGTTCGTTCGTCGAACTGCAGCTGGCCAACGGCGACCGCATCGCGATCAGCCGGCCGCAGGCCGAGACCACCGCGACGCTCAGCCGCACCGGCCAGCCGGACGCTCTGGTGGCGCTCGCTCGGCGCGAGACGCGCGACTGCCTGGCCGAGGAGCTCCGCCGACTCGATCCCGACCAGATGTACGAAGCCGCACTGACCGGACTGTCGAAGGTGGAATATGTCTGACGTGAATGCCAAGCAGGAGATCCACCGTTTCGCCGACACCGACGCCCTGGTGCGGGCGGCGGCCCAGCGCTTCGTCGACGCGGTCGTCGCGGCGCAGCAGGCGCGCGGGTCCGCCGCGGTGGTCCTCACCGGCGGCGGCACCGGCATCGCTCTACTTCGAGCACGTGCGCGCCAACCCGGGAGCGATCGACTGGTCGGCGCTCGACGTGTTCTTCGGCGACGAGCGTTTCCTGCCCGCAGGCGATCCGGAGCGCAACGAGGTGCAGGCGCACCACGCGCTGCTCGACCACGTTGCGGTCGATCCCGCACGCGTCCACGTCGTGGCGGCCTCCGACGGCGCGTACGGCGGCGATCCGGTGACGGCGGCCGCAGCGTACGCCGAGGTCCTCGACGCGTTCGCGTCCGATCGCACGGGTCCGCTGTTCGACGTCCACCTGCTCGGCATGGGCGGTGAGGGGCACGTCAATTCGCTGTTCCCGGACACCGATGCGGTTCGCGAGCCCGAGCGGCTGGTGGTCGCGGTGACCGACTCCCCCAGCCGCCGGCGGTGCGTGTGACGCTCACGCCGCCCGCCGTGCAGTCGGCGCGCGAGGTGTGGTTGATCGTGTCGGGTGAGGCGAAGGCCGATGCGGTCGCCGCAGCGGTCGACGGCGCCGCGCCGGAGGAGATCCCCTCCGCGGGCGCGCGTGGCATCGAGCGCACGGTGTGGCTGCTCGACGAGTCCGCCGCGAGCAAGCTTCCGAACGCCTGACGGCGTCCGTCATTCCGGCTGGTCGTCTGCGGGTTCACCAGGAAGCCGCGGCTGCGCCGCCTCACCGGTGTCGGCCACGATGATTCGTGGTCGGCGCCGGTCGCCAACCGAGCGCCGCTGCGCGGTCCGCTCGATCCACGCGCTCCGAGCCGCCGATACGTCGTTCCCCTCGGGTCCCGATCCATTCGCACACGCCCTCCCCTGCCAGTCCCGCCATCAGTTCCATTCGCTGGATTGGACGCGAGGAATCGCGGTTCGGTTCCCTCGGCCCGGCCGGTAGTACGGCGGTACCATTCCGGCGTGCAACGCGCGGAGTACATCTCGGAACTCGGAACCGTCCTCGGTCGCCACAGCGAAGCCGCGGCGGAGAAGATCTCGGCGATACTCGCGGCATGTCCCGCGGAGGCGACCGAGTTGTGCTTCGACGTGTTCCCCGACCAGGACGGTGAGGGCACCTTCGACGTCTGGGCGCGACTCGACGGCCCGGACCACTTCGCGCTCAACAAAGCCATCGACGACCACCGCCATCTGTTCGGGATCGTCTACACCGAGGACGGACTCGAACCCGACGTCCCGCTCTGGTCGCGCAACGCGCCCTTCTGCGTCCAGGACGCGATCGTCGACGCGGCCGCGGCATGGCTCACCGAACTGTGGTCACGGGTGGGCGCGGCACGCTCGCCGCTGCCCTGGTTCGTAGAGGGTCACAACGACTACGGCACCATCACCCCGTTGCAGCTCACCCCGACAGGTCGGTAACCCTGGGCGCTACCGAAGCGCCTCGTTCAGGACGGCGAGCAGGTCGGCTGCCGCTGTCATCGGCAACGTGTAGTGCGTCGCGGCGTCTACGACGACTGTTCGCGCCGTCGGGACCGACTCCCGTACCCGGGCCTCGACTCGCCGGATGTCGTGTACGCGACTTCGGCCGGCAAGCACCACGGTCATCGGGCAACCCACGGCGCACAGTTCGTTCTGACGCGGTCGCCGCGGGACCACCGGCCTCGTCGCCGGAAAATGCTCGGCACCGAACGCAACGAGCTCGAGCCAGTCCGGGTCGACCTCCACTCCTGCTGTTTCCCAATCGATCAACGCGCGCTGTCGAACCCCGGTGGGCCGAATCAACAGGGGCATCGCCCGAAGGAGATAGCCGGTCCGGAAGCCGGCGAAGCACGAGTTCGGATCGACCAGCACCAGTCGATCGACTCGGTCGGGGTTCCGGATCGTGAACGCGAGTCCCACCATCGCGCCGTACGAATGCCCGATCACCGCGACACTAGCCAAGCCCAGAGCGTCAAGAACGTCCGCCAACCAGTCCACCAGGTCGTCGACGTCGCGCATCCGTTCACGAATCACGCTGCGCCCCACGTCACCGAGGTGATCGACCGCGAAGACGCGGTGCGTGGCCGTCAACTCCCCCGCGACCGCGAGCCACGAGGTCGATGTCGCACCGCCGCCCGCCAGCAGGATCACCGGCGGCGCCGTGGTCGGACCGCTCACGTTGACGCGCGTCGTCCCGTGACGGGTCTCGACGTCGACGCCCTCGACCGGGACGCCCCATTTCCCCAGGACACGGTCGTATCGTTCGTCGAACGCGCGTCCGGACGCCGTCCCGGCGAATGCGGAGACGCTGCCATCGTCCATGTGAACCCCCTCGACTTTTATCTCGATGGTCGAGATACTAGGTGTTCTAGAGATGGAGGTCCAGAGGAGATGCAGTTGCCGGAACCGACGAGAGCGGACGACGAGGCACACCCGATCGTCCACCGACTCAGGGCACTGACGGTCGAACTCCATCTACTCGGAGCTGAGTTCGCGTCACGTAATCAGTTGCACACCACGGATCTTCGCGCCCTGATCTGCCTGCTCGACGCCGATCGCTCCGGAGTCCCCGCCACGCCCGGCCTACTGTCCGACGCACTGGGACTCTCCTCCGCATCGACCACGGCATTGGTGGATCGACTGCAGAAGGCCCGGCACGTCCGGCGCATCCGGGACACCGGCGATCGCCGCCGCGTCCTGCTCGAGGTGACGCCGTCCGCAATGGAACTGGGATGGTCCTTCTTCGGCCCGTTGATCGGCGCGGCGGCGGAGACGATCGAGCGCTTCACCCCGGATGAACGGAGCACCATCGAACGGTTCCTAGTCCAGATGGCCGCAGCCGCCTCCGCTACGCGCGACGAACTCGCACCCTGAACCCAGACAGACATGCTGAACTGAACTCCGAGGCGAAGAACCGTCACATCCTTGGGCTGCTGCGGTCAGTCACCGGATCGGGCGAGACGAGCCAGGACCGGAAGATCTTCTCGGTTGCGATGCCCTCCACGACGAACGGATCCTCGGCTGCAAAGGCTTCCGCCGCTTCCATCGAGGTGAAGATCGACATCGCCGCGGCCTGCCTCTCAGCGGTTTCGGCGAACGGACCGATCATGACGAGCGCGCCCGGCCGCTCGATTCGGAACTTCGTCGCGTACGCGTTGTGCGCTGGAAAGACCTCCGGGATCCGAGTGCGAGCTGCTTCGTCGGAGTAGTACAGCAGAACCACGTGAGGAACCCACTCCGGCTGTGCTGTCATTCGAACCCACCCCCTGGCTTGCTCGTCGGCCGCGGTCATTCTATCGAGCGACGGCGTCGACGAGGTAGAGGAACTCCGTGATCGACACGTCCTAGCGGCAGATGCTCTCGAGCGCTCCGACAACCGACGAAGGGTCTCCGGCCGGCAGCAACGGCAACCGGACGGTCGCGCTCGATATCCGGCCCTGTGCGTGGAGAACCGCTTTTATGACCGTGGGGTTGGGCTCGGACATCAGCGCACTGGCGGGGCCCACGAGTCGGTTGCCCAGAGCCCGTGCGTGCTCGGATTTTCCACTACGCCACAGCTGGAACAGTTCGACGAACTCGCGGGCGCACACGTTCGCCGTCGCCAGGATCGCTCCCCGCCGCGCCCATCGCCAGCAGCGGCGAGACCAGCGCGTCTTCGCCCGCGAGGACCGAGAACGACTCGGCCGGTGCGGAGCTGCGCGATGAGGCGACCGCGGCGAGTAGGCGTGCGGTGTCGGTGTCCACCGAGCCGACCGCCTGCTTGATGCCGACGATCCGCGGATGCTCCGAGAGCCGAATGATGGACTCCCAACCCAGTTGCTGCCCAGTCCGATACGGGACGTTGTAGAGATCAGCGGGAGCGGACTGCGTTCGGCGACGTACTCGAAGTGCGCCACGACGCCTGCCTCGGACGGCCGCGTGTAGTACGGGACCACCACCAGCACGGCCGCGACATCGGTGTGCGCATTCAGCTCCTCGATGGCACGCAGCGTGTCGGCGGTGTCGTTGGACCCGGCCCCGACGACCAGGGGAACGCCGTGCTCCCGACAGACCCTGCCGCAGATCTCCAGAACGGCGCGGCGTTCCTGCGGGTCCAGTGCGGACGGTTCCGCGGTGGTCCCCAGCGCGACGATCCCGGCCGCCCCTTCCTCGATCACATTGTGCGCGAGGCGTTCCAGATCGGGGGCCGCGAGGTCACCGTTCTCCGTGAATGGCGTGACGAGCGGGACGAAAATTCCTGACGGCTGGAAGGTCATGCATCCAGTCTCATCGGCAAGCTAATCAAGATCTAGTTACTCTTTCTGATCACTTCCGTAAGCTGATCTGATGCTCGATCTGCGCAAGCTGAGACTTCTCCGCGAACTGGCCCACCGCGGAACCATTGCGGCGGTCGCCGAAGCGCTCTCGTACACGCCGTCAGCGGTGTCGCAACAGCTTGCGGCACTCGAGCGCGAGGCGGGCCGGTCCCTTTTGACGCGAACCGGACGTCGCGTGAGCCTCACCCGGCCGGGACCGTGCTCGTCGAGCACACCGAGACGATTCTCGCCGACCTGGAACGAGCAGAAGCCGCACTGGCCGCGAATGACCCTGGGTTGTCGGGATCGGTTCGGCTGGGGGCGTTTCCGACCGCCCTCCGGACAGTCGTCCTGCCGGCCATGCTGGAAATCGGTCGCGCCGAACCGGATCTGCAATTGACGGTGACCGAGGTCGATCCCGCCGATGTGCCGGACCGACTTCGCGCGGATCGACTCGACCTCGCGCTGGTCCATGAATACGACAACGTCCCCTCCACCCTCGGGTCGGGAATCGAACTCGAACCGTTGCTCGACGAGGTCGTCTACCTGGCCTCTTCCACCGCACCGGGCGAGCATGGTTCCGCGGTGATCCGCAATCACGCGGGTAGCCGCTGGATCGTCGGCAACCCCGGGACTCTCTGCCACACCATGGCGGTGCGCACCTGCCAGTCCCGGGGCTTCGAACCCCGTGTCGGCCATCAGGTCGACGACTTCGCGACCGTACTGGGACTCGTCGCCGCGGGAGCCGGTGTGGCGTTGGTCCCCCAACTCGCGGCGACCGACGTCCCCGCGGGGGTTGTGCTCACTGCGCTCCCGATCCGCAGGCGGACCGGGATCGCCTACCGTCGCGGGAGCCGGTCCCAGCCCGCATTCGCCGCCGTGAGCGCGGAACTGCAGCGCGCGGCCCAGCACCTGCGCGTGACAGCCCGCGACAGCTAGCCGCTGTTGCGCAGCGCGGTCGCGAGCCCGTTCATGGTCAGTTGGATGCCGCGGCGGACGCCGTCGGAGTCGTCGCCGCCGCGGTAGCGGCGCGACAGCTCCACCTGCAGGTGGTTGAGCGGCTCGAAGGTACGGGAAGCGGTTGTGCACCGAGCGGTCGAGCGCAGGGTTGTCCCAGAGCAGGTTGTCGTGTCCGGTGATGGCCCGGTACATCGCGATGGTGCGGGCGTGCTCGGCGGCGATCTTGCCGAACACCTCCTCTCGCAACGCGTCGTCGGGCACCAGTTCGGAATACCGCGCGGCCAGTCCCATGTCGGACTTCGACATCACCTGGGCCATGTTCGACAGCACCGTCCGGAAGAACGGCCAGCGCTCGTACAGGTCGGACAGCGTCGCTAGTCGCCGCGCGTCGCCGCCGACCCACTGCTCGAACGCGGTTCCGGTGCCGTACCAGCCGGGCAGCATCACGCGCGACTGGCTCCACGACAGCACCCACGGGATCGCCCGCAGGTCCGAGATCGACTCGGTCGGCTTGCGGGAGGCCGGACGGCTCCCGATGTTCAGCGCCCCGATCTCCGCGACCGGGGTCGACGCCTTGAAGTACTCGACGAATCCCGGGGTGTCGTGCACGAGGTCGGCGTAGGCGACGCGCGCCAGTTCGGCGAGTTCGTCGAGGATCGCGTAGGCCGGCGCGGCGTTGTCGCCGAGCCCCTCGACGTCGAGCAGGGTCGATTCGAGCGTGGCGGAGACGAGCGCCTCGAGGTTGCGCCGCGCGAGCCGCGGCTCGGCGTACTTCGCGGCGATGATCTCGCCCTGCTCGGTGATCCGCAGCGCCCCTCGACCGCACCGGGCGGCTGGGCGAGGATGGCGTCATAGCTGGGCCCGCCGCCACGCCCGACCGTTCCGCCGCGGCCGTGGAAGAGCCGCAGGCGGATTCCCGTCTTTCGGGCCGCGCGAACCAGGTCGAGTTCCGCGCGGTACAGGGCCCAGTTGGCGGCGAGGTAGCCGCCGTCCTTGTTGGAATCGGAGTATCCGAGCATCACTTCCTGGCTGTCGCCGCGATTCGCGACGAGTGCCCGGTAGATCGGTACTTCCAATGTGGCGGTGAGGGTTTCGGCGCCGCGACGCAGGTCGTCGATGGTCTCGAACAGCGGCACGATCCCGACCGGGCAGGTGGGGCCGGTGTCGCCGTCCGGGTCGAACAGCCCCACCTCGGCCAGCAGGACCGCAGCCTCGAGCATGTCGCTGACGGAGTCGCGCATGCTGATGACGTAGTTCGGCACGGCCTCGGGACCGATGCGCCGCACCGCACCCGCCGCGGCTCGCAGGATGCCGAGCTCCTTCGTGGTCAGTTCGCTGAACTCGGCGTGCGGGCCGGCGAGGGGTCGGCGGGTCGAGAGCTCGCCGGCGAGCAACCGGATCCGCTCGTCCTCCGGCAGGGAACGGTAGTCGGGGTGCACGCCCGCCCACGCGAGCAGTTCCGCGACCACGGTCTCGTGGACCTCCGAGTTCTGCCGCATGTCGAGGCCGCACAGGTGGAACCCGAAGACCTCCACGGAGTTCCGCAGCCGGGCGAGCCGGTCGTCGGCGACGGTACGGTCCCCGTGCGACCGGAGCGAGGTGTCGATCGTCGCCAGGTCTGCGAGCAGCTCGTCAGGCGCGCCGTATCCCGGCAGGTCGCCGTCGACGGCGTGCACGGCGGGATGCCCGAGGATCCGAGCGGCCGTGGCCGTGAGGCGGACGCGCAGCCCACGCACCGCCCGGCGGTAGGGCTCGTCCGCCGGAAGGCCGACTCGTCCCCGGATCCGTCGGCGAGCCTGTCGAGTTCCGGCGTCACCGTGACCAGTCGCGCCGACATAGACAGCTCCCGCTCGAGCACCTCGAGTTCCGCCAGGTGGTGTTCGATCGCCGCCTCCGCCGCGCGGTGCGTCGCCCGGCCCACCACGTCGGCGGTGACGAACGGGTTGCCGTCACGGTCCCCGCCGATCCACGAACCCGGCCGCAGCATCGGATCGGCGAGGACCCCGGTGCCCGGCCAGCGCGATTGCAGCGCGTCGCGCAGATCGGCGTTGATCTGCGGGACCACCTCGAACAGCGAGGCGTCGTAGTAGCGCAGGCCGACCTCGATCTCGTCCTGGATGCGCAAGCGGGACAGCCGGATCAACGCCGTCTGCCACAAGGTCAGGATCTGGCGACGCAACTGGACGTCCACCGCCTGCACCTCGGCCGGGTCCCCCGCCACCCACTCCCGCCGCCGCATCAGGTCCATAATCCGGTGCTGGGTCTCGAACACCGTCCGGCGCCGGGTCTCAGTGGGGTGGGCGGTGATGACCGGCGCCACCAACGCGCCCATGAGAGCACGGGCCGCGGACGTCGGGTCCACCTCGGCTGCATCGAGTTTCGCGTAGGTGGCGGCCAGGCTGCTGTCCTGTGGTAGCTCCCCCGCCCGGACGTGAATCGCGCGCCGACGCTCGCGGTGGATGTCCTCGGCGACGTTCGCGAGCAGCGCGAAATGACTGAACGCCCGAATCACCGGGATCGCGTCCGCGGTGTCGATTCGCGCGAACATCTCGGCGAGCTGAGCCCGGTCGATCTCGGACCTACGGACCGGAACGACTCGACGCGGGCCCGTTCGACGAGCCCGAAGATGTCGTCGCCGGACTGCTCGCGCACGATCTCGCCGAGGATCCCGCCGAGCAGGCGGATGTCCTCGCGCAACGGTTCCGTGGCCGCGCGCGACGCGGTCGAGGACGTGGACTCGGACGTGGGCGACGACGCAGGGATCCCGGTCATGACCCGATTATCGACCGGCGGCCGGTCGACCGCAGGGCAACGGAGGGCGGTCAGCCCTTCCAGATCACCTTTGACGGCTTCAACCGGACGATCACCCGTGGGGTGTCCGGCGTGTCGTGCTCCCACCGCTCGGCGCCGGTGTACTTGTTCGCCAGCTTGTGGATCAGTGTGCCGCCCGGATCGTCCGCGATGCTCGTGGTGCCGCGGATCTCGACGTAGCTGTAGGGACCGCTCGCCGGATAGATCAGCACGGTGGCCCGCGGGTCACGCAGCAGATTGTCGGTCTTGCGTCGTCCGCGCACCGTGGATATCAGCACCTCGTCGCCGTCCCGCTCGAGCCAGACGACGGACAGCTGCGGCTGCCCGTCCGGTTCGATGGTCGCGAGGGTGGCGAACTCGGGCGCGTCGATCAGCGCTGCCGCGGCATCCGGGATCACCGTGGAGCTCTGGTATCCCGCCATCGTCAGCCGAACTTGATCTTCGAGCCCGATGCCGATGATCGCGATCAACCAGATCGCGGCGGTGAAGACCGTGAGCCGGTCGAGGTTCTTCTCGACGACGCTGGACCCCGCCAGGCTGGACTGGACGCCGCCACCGAAGAGGCTGGACAGACCGCCGCCCTTACCGCGGTGCAGCAGCACCAGCAGGATCAGCAGCAGGCTGGTGATCACCAGCAGAATGTCCAGGAACATTTCCATGTCGGTCTTCGCTGCCCTTCACGCACGACGGATACGGCCACTAGCGGGCCCAGCTTACCTGTTACCTGGGCGATCGGTCGCAAACCGGTCACCGTACTGTGGCGGACCGCCGAATGGTCCTCCCTCGCTAACGCGCCGCCACCAGACCGTGGCCGCGAACACATTTCCTCCCGCGTGGTGAGACAGCTCACTTATGTGGCACAACGTGCCGCACTACCTTCCGAGCAGTCCGACCCCATAACAGTGAGGAAGGCTTCACCATGACGCACCGCCACACGGCCCTGCGCCGTACCGCCCGCACTGCCCTGACCCTGGCAGTGTCCGGATCGTTCCTGTTTGCGGGAACCGCCGCCGCCACGGCCGCCAGCTCCCTCGACCTGGGCTCCCTCGACCTCGGCTCCCTCGGCTCGTCCGGATTCGGTTCCACCGCGCCGTCCGCCGTCGAGACGCCCCGTCTCGCATCGGTCGACAACTTCCGGGACGTCGCCGGCCCCGGCTACACCAACACGCTGGGATTGCACTTGAAGACCGGCGTCTTCTACCGGGCCAACGCGATCACGCCGAGCGACGCGGACCTCGCGACCCTCGCGTCGCTGGGGCTGTCCACCGTCTACGACCTGCGCACCGACGAGGAGGTGGCGCAGAAGGCCGACCGACTCCCGCAGGGGCCCGAGTACGTACGCATCCCGATCCTGTCCGGCGACCTGGCCGCTGGGGTCGCGAAGCTGAAGACCCCGACGACGCCCGCCGCTTCATGCAGGACATGAACCGATCGTTCGTCACCGATCCCGTGGCCCGAGCCGGGTTCGCGAAGCTCCTCACCGACCTGGCGGACACGTCCGGCCCGCAGCTCTACCACTGCACCGCCGGCAAGGACCGCACCGGATGGACGTCGGCGCTGCTCCTCGGCATCGCCGGGGTGTCGCGAGAGAACGTGATGGCCGACTACCTGCTCACCAACGACTACTCGGCCGCCTCCATCGAACGGACCTACCAGGGCATCGCCGCAACACAGGGCCAGGCCGTCGCCGACGTCTACCGTCCGCTCCTCGGCGTCGACGCCAGCTACCTGCAGGCCGGACTCGACGAGCTGAAGACGCAGTACGGAACCCTCGACAACTACCTGCGTACCGGCCTGGGGCTGTCCCAGGCGACGATCGGCAAGCTGGCTCTCGAGCTGCTCGGCTGATCGGCTCGAATCCCACTGGGCGCGTGGCGATCCACGTCACGCGCCCAGTGCGCGACGCTGCGCGTGTACTCCGGCAACGACAGCGGCTCAGGCGCCGTAGTAGCTCGCTGCATCCACTTCGGTGAGCAGTATCCGGTCGATGTCACCCGACCGCGACGAACCGGGGCGGGGCGCGTGCTTCTCACGGAGGGCGACGGCCAAGGCCGGCTCCTCGTCGATCCTTTGTGCCAGGCAGTACACGACGGCGAGGTGGTGCACGCACGGGCGTCGGCGACTCGTGCACCCGCAGGTTACGACACAGTCGAGGATCTCGACGGCGACCGAAATACCCTTCTCCTTCAGGTCCGCGACAATGGCGTCCGGGAGCTCGCCCGCCAGGATCCGGCGGTCTCGGGCACCGACGCTGCCGAGGATCTTTCGCACCACCACAACTTCCCTTCGGCCCCACAGTGGCACGTCGACGGCGACCGGGAACGTCCTTCCGCGCGCGATCACCTCGGCCCGGATCGCGCCGCCACCAACCGAGGTGATCGTCACCGCACCGCGTCGGGCCAGTGCGCGAGCCTGGGGCAAAGCAGGATTCGGTGCCGACGTGGCCGTCGACTCGATTGTTCGCAACCAGGTCCGCCCCCAGGCCGTGACACCGAACGCTGCCCCCATCACAACACTCCTCTCGCATCGAGATCGAGTATCGCGCGCAGCTCGGCGTCGGGAAGGTCCGCGAGCGCGGCCTCCGATCCGCCCGCGATCGATTCGGCAACTGCGCGTTTCGACTCGTGCATCGCGGCGATGTACTCCTCGACCGTGCCCGCGGTCACGAGGGTGTGCACATTGACCGTCCGGCGTTGACCGATCCGATGGACCCGATCGGTGGCCTGATCCTCCACCGCCGGATTCCACCACCGGTCGTAGTGCACGACGTGGCTGGCGCGGGTGAGGTTCAAGCCGAAGCCCGCGGCACGCAGGCTCAGGATCAGGACGGGCGACGCGTCGGGTGCCGACTGGAACGTCTCGACGAGCTCGGCTCGTCGGGCCACGTCGAGCCCGCCGTGCAGGAACGGGACCGGACCCACGCCCAGTTGTGCGGTCAGGTGCGACGACAGCAACTCGCCCATCGTGCGGTACTGGGTGAACACCAGCGCGCGGTCCCCGTCCTCGACAATCTCGGCGAGCATTTCCGTTACGCGGTCGAACTTGCCGGACCTCCCCGACAACCCGGCGCCGTCGCGGTCCAGTTGCGCCGGATGGTTGCAGACCTGCTTCAGCGTCGTCAGCAGCGCCAACACGTTGCCACGGCGGGCAATTCCGCTGCCGAGTCCGGACGAGAAGGCTGTTTCCACGGCGGCGCGGTAGAGCCGGGTCTGCTCGTCCGTCAGCGTGCACACGATCGTCGAGTACTGCTTCGGGGGAAGGTCCGTCGCAACCTCTGCCTTGGTGCGGCGCAACACGTACGGGCCGATCACCACGGAAAGTCGTGCCGCCGCGGACGCCGACCGACCCGACTCGATCGGCGTTGCGAACCGCCGCCGGAACCGGGCGCGGGTGCCGAGAACACCGGGATTGGTGACGTGCAGGAGGGACCACAGCTCCTCGAGCCGGTTCTCGACCGGGGTCCCGGTCATCGCGACCTTCAGCCTCGCCGGCAGTCGGGCACCAGCCTTGGCCCCCAACGAGTTCGGGTTCTTGATCTGTTGCGCCTCGTCGAAGACCGCCGCATTCCAGTGCGCTGCAGCGAGTGTGTCCACATCCGAACGCAGGACGCTGTAGCTGGTGAGGATCACACTGCCCGCGCCGAGATCCGTTGGCAAGGCGCGGTTGGCGCCGTGGTGGACTGTCACTCGGAGGTCGGGGGCGAAACGGGCGAGTTCGCGGCGCCAGTTTTCGAGGACAGAGGTCGGACACACCACCAAGTGCGGGCCCTCGGCCGCACGGACAGCGAGCAGCGAGATCGCCTGCAGCGTCTTCCCGAGTCCCATCTCGTCAGCGAGCACGCCGCCGCCCTCGCTCGACAACGCTCTGAGCCAGGCCACCCCGAGAAGTTGGTAAGGGCGCAGTGTTGCCCGGACGCCGGCGATTCGTAAGTCTTCCGTGAGCGTGACGATCGCGACGAACCTGCGGAGCACCGCTTCCGCAGTCTCGATCGAGGTCTCGTCCGCGTCCAGCGCGGCGTGCGCGGCGGTGGGCATCGTCGCGGCGAGTCGGGCGAGCTCGGAATCGTTCTCCGCCAGCTGCGCCGCGCGCCTCCAAGACCACACGGACGCCCCGATGCTCGCGTCGTCCCGTTCGGGGCGCAGATCGCGCAGTGCCGGAAGCGCCGCGGCGAGTTCGACGGTCCGAGTCCGCACGGTTCGCGGCGCGATTCCGTCCTCGCCGACCGGCACCGCGAGCCGGACATCGGCGGACTACCCACTGGGACACCGTGGGCGGTCAGCACCGCCTCGACGTCGTGCACGCCCCACCACGCGATAGATGCTTGCGCGGGCAGGAAGGTGGCCTGCAGGCGTCCGGGATTCGGATGCGACTCGTCCATGGCCGCCGAGGTTAGCGGCGCACATGACCAGCGCGCCAATGAGATCGGGGTCAAAATGCGCAGATCAGGTGTGGTTTTTCTGACATTGACGGCGGTCGGCGACAGTGTCCCTTCGCTCTCTACGCGCACCTGGTTGAGGGGTGGGACAAACAAAAACGCGGGACGCGTGACCTTTCCGGTCACGCGTCCCGCGTTCGTTCTGCTGCTACCCGATCACGGGAGCGGTCCGCCGGCGGCAATCGCCGACAGGGTGGCGAACTCGTCCGCCTTGAGCGAGGCTCCACCGACCAGGCCGCCGTCGACGTCGGGCTGGGCAACCAGCTCGCCGACGTTCTTGGCGTTGACCGAGCCGCCGTAGAGCACCCGCACGTCCTGCGCGATCTCCGGCGAGGCCAGCTCGGCGAGCGTGTCACGCACCGCCTTGCAGACTTCCTGCGCGTCGGCGGCCGAGGCCACCTTGCCGGTGCCGATGGCCCACACGGGCTCGTACGCGACGACGATCTTGGAGATCTCGTCGGCCGACAGACCCGCGAGCGAACCCTTCAGCTGCGCGACGTTGTACGCCACGTGCTCGCCGGCCTCGCGGATGTTCAGGCCCTCGCCGATGCAGACGATCGGGGTGATCCCGTTCGCCAGCGCCGCCTTGGTCTTGGCCAGGACGGTCTCGTCGGACTCGCCGTGCAGCGTGCGCCGCTCCGAGCGTCCGACGACGACGAACGTGCAGCCGAGCTTCGCGAGCATCGAACCGCTGATCTCGCCGGTGTAGGCACCCGACTCGTGAGCGGACACGTCCTGCGCACCGTAGGTAAGCAGGAGCTTGTCGCCCTCGACCAGCGTCTGCACGCTGCGGATGTCGGTGAACGGCGGGATCACCGTCACGTCGACCTTCTCGAAGTACTTCGCGGGCAACGAGAATGCGATCTTCTGCACCAGAGCGATGGCCTCGAGGTGGTTGAGGTTCATCTTCCAGTTGCCGGCGATCAAAGGCTTACGTGCCATGCCTCAGTCCTCCAGTGCCGCGATGCCGGGAAGCGTCTTGCCCTCGAGGTACTCGAGGGAAGCGCCGCCGCCGGTCGAGATGTGCGAGAAGCCGTCCTCGGGCAGGCCGAGCTGACGCACGGCCGCCGCGGAGTCGCCGCCGCCGACGACGCTGAACGCGCCCTTGCCGGTGGCCTCGATGATCGCCTCGGCGACACCCTTGGTGCCGGCCGAGAACTTCTCGAACTCGAACACGCCCATCGGACCGTTCCAGAACACCGTCTTGGCACCCGAGAGGATCGCCGCGAAGCGCTCCACCGACTGCGGTCCGATGTCCAGGCCCATCCAGCCGTCCGGAATCTCCAGCACGGAGACCGTCTTCGACTCGGCGTCCGCCGAGAACGAGTCGGCGATCACCACGTCCTGCGGGATGTGGATGACGTCCGCGTACCGCTCGAGCAGGTCCTTGCAGGTGCCGATCATCTCTTCCTGGCACAGCGAGTTGCCGACCGAGATGCCCTGCGCGGCAAGGAAAGTGTAGTACATGCCGCCACCGATGACGAGGGTGTCGACCTTGGGGGCCAACGCCTCGATCACGGCGAGCTTGTCCGACACCTTCGAGCCACCGAGCACGACCGCGTACGGGCGCTCCGAGTCCGCGGTCAGCTTCTGCAGAACCTCGACCTCGGCCGCGACCAGGTTGCCGGCGTAGTGCGGGAGCAGCTTCGCGATGTCGTAGACCGACGCCTGCTTGCGGTGCACGACACCGAAGCCGTCGGAGACGAACGCGCCCTCACCGTCGACGAGGTCGACGAGTGCCTTCGCGAGGGCCTCGCGCTCGGCGTCGTCCTTGCTGGTCTCGCGCGGATCGAAGCGGATGTTCTCCAGCAGGAGGACATCGCCGTCCGTGAGGCCCTCCGAACGCGCGAGCGCGTCCTGGCCGACGACGTCACCGGCGAGCTGGACGTTGCGGCCCAGCACCTCGCCGAGCTTCGCGGCGACCGGTGCCAGCGACAGCGCCGGATCGACCTCGCCCTTGGGGCGTCCGAGGTGCGCCATCACGATGACCTTGGCGCCGGCCTCGGCCAGCGCGGAGATGGTCGGCGCGGACGCGACGATGCGGCCCGGGTCGGTAACGGTTCCGTTGTCCAGCGGGACGTTCAGGTCGGAGCGCACCAGCACGGTACGGCCCTCGACACCCTCGTCCAGCAGGTCCTTCAGCGTCTTGACAGCCACGGCGTCAGAGGGACTTCGCGACGAGAGCGATGAGGTCCGCGAGGCGGTTCGAGTAGCCCCACTCGTTGTCGTACCAGGAGACGATCTTGACCTGGTCGTCGATGACCTTGGTCAGGCCGGCGTCGAAGATCGAGGAGTGCGGGTCGGTCACGATGTCCGACGACACGATCGGAGCCTCGGTGTACTTCAGGATGCCCTTCAGCGGGCCCTCGGCGGCAGCCTTCATCGCGGCGTTGATCTCGGCGATCGTGGCCGGCTTCGCCAGGTTGACGGTGAGGTCGGTGACCGAGCCCGTCGGGATCGGCACGCGCAGCGCGTAGCCGTCGAGCTTGCCCAGCAGCTGCGGGAGGACCAGGCCGATGGCCTTGGCGGCACCCGTGCCGGTCGGAACGACGTTCAGCGCGGCGGCGCGAGCGCGACGCAGGTCGCTGTGCGGGCCGTCCTGCAGGTTCTGGTCCTGCGTGTACGCGTGGACCGTCGTCATCAGACCCTTGACGATGCCGAACTCGTCATCGAGGACCTTGGCGATCGGGCCGAGGCAGTTCGTGGTGCAGGACGCGTTGGAGATGATGTCCTGGCTGCCGTCGTACTTGTCGTCGTCTGACGCCCATCACGATGGTGATGTCCTCGCCCTTGGCGGGCGCGGAGATGATGACCTTCTTGGCGCCGGCCTCGAGGTGGCCCTTGGCCTTCTCGGCGTCCGTGAAGATGCCGGTGGACTCGACGACGACGTCGACGCCCAGCTCGCCCCAGGGGAGCTCGTTCAGCGGGCCGCGGTGCGCCAGCGCCTTGATCTTGGTATCGCCGACGACGATGGTGTCGTCACCCTCGAGCGAGACCTCGTGCGGCAGACGACCCAGGATCGAGTCGTACTTGAGCAGGTGGGCCAGCGTCGCGTTGTCCGTGAGGTCGTTGACCGCCACGATCTCGATGTCGGCGGTGCCGAGCGCCTTCTGCGCATCGACCGCCCTGAAGAAGTTACGCCCGATACGACCGAAGCCGTTGATGCCTACCCGGACCGTCACAGTTAGCTCCTTTGCCCATCTACTCTGGTGTGCCAGTTTTCGCCCGCGCGAACCCCGCGAGCACGTTCATACCCACGACGATCGATCCGAAACGCGGAATTCAATCGGTGATGTGCGTCCCACCCTAGTGCGCGCACCAGCGCGGGCGCGCATCTGGCCCGGTCGCCGGAACCGGGGCGCGTCCGACGAGTCGGTTTCCCGTCCATTCCGCCTGTGTCAGGCCTCTTCGAGCAGCTCCGGGGTCACCGCCGACTCCGTGTCGGGGATGCCCAGCTCCTTGGCACGGCGATCGGCCATGGACAGCAGTCGGCGGATACGGCCCGCAACGGCGTCCTTGGTCATCGGCGGGTCCGCGAGCTGCCCGAGTTCTTCGAGCGACGCCTGCCGGTGCTTGACGCGCAGCGTGCCCGCGGCCGCGAGATGGTCGGGACGTCCTCGGCGAGGATCTCGAGGGCTCGTTCCACCCGCGCCGCCGCCGCTACGGCCGCCCGGGCCGAGCGTCGCAGGTTGGCGTCGTCGAAGTTGGCCAGGCGGTTCGCCGTGGCACGCACCTCGCGCCGCATGCGGCGCTCCTCCCACGTCAGGCGCGTGTCCTGGGCGCCCATCCGAGTGAGCAGGGCACCGATCGCCTCACCGTCGCGCACGACGACCCGGTCGGTGCCCCGAACCTCGCGTGCCTTGGCCGTGATCCCCAGCCTGCGCGCGGCACCGACGAGTGCGAGCGCCGCCTCCGGGCCCGGGCAGCTGACCTCGAGCGCCGACGAGCGGCCGGCTCGGTCAACGACCCGTGCGCGAGGAACGCGCCACGCCAGGCCGCCTCGGCATCGCCGACACTGCCGCCGACGACCTGCGCGGGAAGCCCCCGCACCGGTCGGCCGCGCATGTCGAGCAGCCCCGTCCGCCGGGCAAGCGCCTCGCCGTCCTTGGCGACGCGCACCACGTACCGCGACCCCTTGCGCAGGCCACCGGCGCTGAGCACGTGCACGTCCGAGCGATAGCCGTACAGGTCGAGGATCTCGGCGCGCAACCGGCGCGCGATCGATCCCAAGTCCACCTCGGCCTCCACCACGACGCGGCCGCCGACGATGTGCAGTCCGCCCGCGAAACGCAGCAGCGACGACACCTCGGCCTTGCGGCAGCTGACCTGCGTGACCGTGAGCCTACTGAGCTCGTCCTTGACCTCGGCTGTCATCGCCACGTGGCGCTCTCCCTTCCCCGGCTGTCCGTTCGGCGGCCTGTTCGTTCACGTCGTGCATGTCCGGACGGACACCGACCAGTGCCGACGCGGAGAGCCGGTCGAGCACGGCAGCGAGCTTGCCCGCGTGGTGCTTGTGACTCCTGTCCTCCGCGACGTCCGCGTACACGACCTCCGCACCCAGCTGCTCGGCGGCGCGGCACAGGTGATCGCGTTCCCGGCCGGCCGGAACCGACGCCGAGTCGACGACGACGTGGTCCACCCGCAGGTCCGGTGCGTGCTGGCAGAGTACGTGGAGGTGACGCTCCGCGGAGAATCCGGCCGTCTCCCCGGCTCCGGCGCGAGGTTGAGGATCAGCACCTTCCGGGCCGACGACTGCTTGACCGCGTCGAGCAGTTCCGGCACGAGAACGTGCGGGATGACGCTCGAGAACCACGATCCCGGTCCGAGCACGACGAGGTCGGCCACGCCGACCGCGTCGAGTGCCTCGGGGCACGCGGGCGGGTTCGCCGGCCGCAGTCGCACCCTCCGAACCTTCCCCGGCGTCGTGGCGACCGCGACCTGGCCGCGGATGCAGCGACTGACCCGAGGATCGGTCTCGAGGCCGACCACGTCGGCCTCGATCTCGAGCGCGACCGGGGACATGGGCAGCACGCGACCCTCGATCTGGAGCAGCCGCGCGACGGTGTCGAGCGCTGCGACCGTGTCGCCCAGCACTTCGGAGAGGCCGGCGATGATCAGGTTGCCGACGGAGTGGCCGGCGAGCGCGCCCGCGCCCCCGAAGCGGTGCTGAACGGTGTCGGTCCACGCCTGGACGTTGGGCTCCTTCGCGGCGAGCGCCGCAAGCGCCATCCGCAGGTCACCGGGCGGAATCACGCCGAGTTCGCTGCGCAGCCGGCCCGAGGACCCGCCGTCGTCGGCAACCGTCACGACCGCGGTGACATCCGAACTCAGTCGCCGCGCGGCGCTGAGCGTCGCGTACAGGCCGTGACCGCCGCCGAACGCGACGATCCGCGGCGCGCGGCCGTTCCCGCGCTGTCGCTGGTCGCTCATTCGCGCCCCACATCGCGGTGGACGACACGGACGGCGAGACCGTCCTCCTTCCGCAGAAGTGCCGCGAGCGCCTCCGACATGGCCACGCTGCGACGCTTGCCGCCGGTGCACCCGACCGCGATCGTCATGTAGCGCTTTCCCTCCCGGCGGTATCCCGCCGTCGTCAATTCCAGCAGGCGCAGGTACGTGTCGAGGTACTCCTCGGCCCCATCCCGGACAGCACGTAGTCCGCACCGCCTCCTCCAGTCCGGTGTGTTCGCGCAGTTCCGGAATCCAGTGCGGATTCGGCAGGAACCGGACGTCGCACACCATGTCGGCGTCCATCGGCAGGCCGTGCTTGAACCCGAAGGACTGCACGGTCACCTGAATCTCGCTGCTGCCCTCGCCGCCGAAGGCGGTCTCGATCTCTCGCGCAGGTCACGGACCGCGAGCGACGACGTGTCGACCACCAGGTCGGCCGCCGCCTTCACGTGGGCCAGCTGCACGCGCTCGGCGGCGATCCCCTCGGACAGGGTGCCTTCCTTGCTGTCGCTCTGCAGCGGATGGCTGCGCCGCACGTGCTCGAAACGGCGGATCAGCGCCGAGTCGTTGGCCTCCAGGTACAGCACCCGCATCTGTACGGGCATCTGTTCGAGGGCCGCGACGACACGGGCGAGATCGCCGGTGAACGGCCGGCTGCGGACGTCGACGACGACGGCCAGCCGACGAATCGGCGGGTCGGATTCGACACCGAGATCCACCATCCGGGCGATCAGTTCGGGAGGCAGATTGTCGACGACGTACCAGCCGAGGTCCTCGAGGACCTTGGCCGCCGTGCTCAACCCGGCCCCGGACAACCCCGTGACGAGTGCGACCTCCATGCCGCCCTCGTCGCGTTCCTGCTGGTCGTTCACTGGAGACTCTGTCCTGTTCGTTCCGATACGCCGATGTCCGTCACATCATCCCCCACCGTCGGCACTCCCGCAGCGACATCCGACCCCGCGTCCTGCTCTGCGTCGGCGCCTCCGAGTGCGTCGAGGACGGCCCGCGCCGTCGCGACTCCGATACCGGGCACCTCGGCGATCTCCTCGATGGTCGCGTTACGCAGCCGCGCCACCGACCGAAGTGCTTCACGAGCGCGGTGCGCCGCGTCTGGCCGAGGCCGCGTACCGAATCCAGCGCGGACGCCGTCATCCGGCGCGAACGCTTGCTGCGGTGGAAGGTGATCGCGAAGCGGTGCGCCTCGTCCCGGACTCGCTGCAGCAGGTACAGCGACTCGCTGGTGCGGGGCAGGATCACCGGATCCTCTTCCCCGGCACCCACACCTCCTCGAGCCGCTTCGCCAGGCCGATGACGGCGACGTCGGTGATGCCGAGTTCGTCGAGCACCTCCGCCGCCGCCGCGACCTGCGGCGCACCGCCGTCGACGACGAACAGGTTCGGCGGGTAGGCGAACTTGCGCGGACGACCGGTCTGCGGGTCCAGCGCGGCCTCGGGCGCTAGGTCGCCGCCGCTCGCGTCCGCCGTGTCCCGGTTGTGGCGCAAGAACCGCCGGCGGGTGACCTCCGCGACGCTGGCGACGTCGTCGGACCGGCCGTCGCCGGCCGCCTCCTTGATCGCGTAGTGCCGGTAGTCGGACTTGCGCGGCAGCCCGTCCTCGAAGACGACGAGCGACGCCACGACGTCGGTGCCCTGCACGTGACTGATGTCGACGCACTCGATCCGCAGCGGCGCCGAGTCCAGGTCGAGCGCCTCCTGGATGCCCTGCAGCGCAGCCGACCGCGACGTGAAGTCACCGGCCCGCTTCAGCTTGTGCTGCGCCAGGGCCTCCTTCGCGTTCCGCTCGACGGTCTCTGCGAGCGCCTTCTTGTCGCCGCGCTGCGGGACCCGCAGCTTCACGGCCGACCCGACGCAGCGTGCTCAGCCACTGCTGGACCTCGTCGGCATTGCGCGGCAGCACCGGCACCAGGACCTCGCGTGGCACCACGTTGACCGGCTGGTCGGCCGGACTCCGCCCGTGCCGAGGGCGGCCTGCTCGCCGTAGAACTGGGTGAGGAACTGCTCCACCAGGATTGCCAGTTCGGAGTCGTCTCCGGCGTCCTCGGCCACCGCGTCTCGCTCGATGGCGTCGCCGGCCTTCTCGACCACCCAGCCGCGCTGACCGCGCACACGACCACCCCGAACGTGGAAAACCTGGACGGCGACCTCGAGGTCGTCGGACGCGAACGCCACCAGGTCCGCGTCGGTGCCGTCACCGAGGACGACGGCCTGCTTCTCGAGCGCCTTCTTCAGCGCGCCGACGTCGTCGCGCAGCCGGGCCGCGGTCTCGAAGTCGAGCTCCTCGGCGGCGGCCTGCATCCGAGTCTCGAGCTGTCGGACGAGCCGGTCGGTACGGCCGGACAGGAAGTCGCAGAAGTCCTCGACGATCTGCCGGTGCTCCTCCGCATTGACCCGGCCGACGCACGGCGCCGAGCACTTGTCGATGTAGCCGAGCAGGCAGGGCCGACCGATCTGGTTGTGCCGCTTGAAGACTCCGGCGGAGCACGTGCGCGCCGGGAAGACCCGCAGCAGCAGGTCGAGCGTCTCGCGGATGGCCCACGCGTGCGAGTACGGACCGAAGTAGCGCACACCCTTGCGGCGCGGACCGCGGTAGACGAACAGCCGCGGGAACTCCTCGTTCAGCGTCACCGCGAGCACCGGGTACGTCTTGTCGTCCCGGCACCGCACGTTGAACCGCGGATCGAACTCCTTGATCCAGTTGTACTCGAGCTGGAGAGCCTCGACCTCGGTGCTGACAACCGTCCACTCGACGCTGCCGGCGGTGGTGACCATCTGCCGGGTCCGCGGATGCAGCGACGAGACGTCGGCGAAGTACGAGTTGAGCCGCGAGCGCAGGCTCTTCGCCTTGCCGACATAGATCACACGGCCGTGCGGATCACGGAACTTGTACACGCCCGGCTCCACCGGGATGGATCCGGCGCGGGACGATACGTCGAAGGATCAGGCACGATTCAAGGCTAGTCGGCGGTACCGACGGTATCCGCTCGCAGTCACTCCGTGCGCGAGCCCGTGTACTTCGCCTCGAGCTCACGGAACCGCTGGACGGCGTGCACGGCATGATCACCGTCGTTGGCCTGGATCGCCATCACCGGCACGTACTCGTCGTCGGGCAGTTCGATCCGCGCCCACGACGCGCCGTCCGGGAAGGAGCAGGCCCTGATCCAGGTCCCACTCGACGAAGCGTTCACCGAGGATGTTGCGGACGGCGACGCCACGCGGCCCCACCCGCAGGCGCGGACGCGTCAGCGTCAGCACACCGCACGCGAGCAGGACGCCGATGCCCGCCATCGCGAACTGGTCGGAGAGCCGGAAGTACACGCCGGTCGCGGACGTGCGCAGCAGGATCGCCAGCGTGACGTGCACCAACACCAGCACTCCGGCCGCGATCCACGCGTACCGCGCCGACTTCTTCGACCGGACCTCGAAATCCCACTCGCCCTGCGGAGAACTCATCGCGACGTCGACCCCGTCCGGCTGCGCCGCAGCTGCGCCAGCGTCACGGCCGTGTCGATCGCCGCGGCGCACGCCTCGCCGCCCTTGTCCTCGAAGCGAGCCCGGCAGGCCCGAACGGTCCAGCGCCTGCTGCTCGTTGTCGGTGGTGAGCACGCCGTTACCGACCGGGGTGCCCTCGTCGAGCGAGACTCGGGTGAGGCCCGCGGTCACCGCGTCGCACACGTACTCGAAATGCGGCGTGCCGCCGCGGATCACGACACCGAGCGCGACGACGGCGTCGTGCGACTTGGCGAGCTCCTGCGCGACGACCGGGAGCTCGATCGCGCCCGCGACCCGCACCAGCGTCGGCTCGGTGATCTGCGCCTGCTTCGCCACCCGCTTGGCACCGGCGATCAGCGCCTCGCTGATCTCGGGGTGCCACTGCCCGGCGACGATCGCGAGCTTGAGGTCCTTCGCCATCCCGAGCTGCAGATCGGGGCGTCCGACACCGCTCACAGCGCGTCACCGGCCTCGAACTCGTCGAGTCCGATGAGGTCGTGACCCATGCGGTCGCGCTTGGTGCGCAGGTACGTCAGGTTCTCGGCGTTCGCGCGCAGCGGCATCGGGACCCGGTCGATGATCTGCAGGCCGTAGCCGTCGAGACCGACCCGCTTGGCCGGGTTGTTGGTCAGCAGGCGCATCGACTTGATGCCGAGGTCGACAAGAATCTGCGCGCCGATGCCGTAGTCCCGCGCATCGGCCGGCAGGCCGAGCTGGAGGTTCGCGTCGACGGTGTCGGAGCCGGCGTCCTGCAGCTGGTAGGCCTGCAGCTTGTCGCATCAGCCCTATTCCCCGGCCCTCGTGGCCACGCATGTACAGGACCACGCCGCGGCCCTCCTGCGCGATCATGTCGAGCGCGGCGTCGAGCTGCGGGCCGCAGTCGCAGCGCAGCGAGCCGAAGACGTCGCCGGTCAGGCACTCGGAGTGGACGCGGACCAGAACATCGGATCCGTCGTCGGCAGAGAGGTCACCGCGGACGCAGGGCCACGTGCTCGACCTCGTCGTAGATGCTCTTGTAGCCGACCGCGGTGAAGTCGCCGTGGCGGGTGGGGATGCGAGCCTCGGCGACGCGCACGACGCGCTTCTCGTGCTTGCGACGCCACGCGATCAGGTCCGCGATCGAGATCAGGGCCAGGCCGTGATCGTCCGCGAAGACCCGCAGCTCGTCGGTCTGGGCCATGTGGCCCTCGTCCTTCTGGCTGACGATCTCGCAGATCACGCCGGCCGGACGCAGGTCCGCCATGCGCGCGAGGTCGACGGCGGCCTCCGTGTGGCCGGGACGACGCAGGACGCCGCCCTCCTTGGCCCGCAGCGGGACGACGTGACCCGGACGGGTGAAGTCCTGCGCACCACTGTTCGGGTCGGCCAGCAGCCGCATCGTCGCGGCGCGGTCGGAAGCCGAGATGCCGGTGCCGATGCCCTCGCGCGCGTCGACCGTGACGGTGTACGCGGTGCCGTGCTTGTCCTGGTTGGTCGCGTACATCGGCGGGAGACCGAGACGGTCACAATCCTCGCCGTCGAGCGGAACACACAGGTAGCCGGACGTGTAGCGAACCATGAACGCCACGAGTTCCGGGGTGGCCTTCTCGGCCGCGAAGATGAGGTCGCCCTCGTTCTCGCGGTCCTCGTCGTCGACGACCACAACCGCCTTACCTGCGGCGATATCGGCGACTGCGCGCTCGATGCTGTCGAACCTGGTCACGTGCTTGGGCTCCAAAATCTTGAACTGGTGTGCTCGAGTATGTCCGGTGCATCGCTTCAGATGCACCTCAACAGTACGACCTTCCGATACGAGGTCGTTATTCCGGCTGTCGGGCGGCGGCGGTGTGCAGGCGCTCGACGTACTTGGCGATGACGTCGACCTCGAGGTTGACCGGGGTCCCCGGTTCCGCCGAGCCGAGGGTGGTCAGCGCGAGTGTCGTCGGGATCAGCGAGATCTCGAAGTACTCGTCGCCGTGCTCGCCGCCGAGCGCGGACACGGTCAGGGACACCCCGTCGACCGTGATCGATCCCTTCTCCACGACGTAGCGCGAGATGCTCGACGGCAGCGAGATCCGCACCACCGTCCAGTTCTCGGACGGGCTGCGGCTGATGACCGCACCCGTCCCGTCGACGTGGCCCTGCACGATGTGCCCACCCAGCCGGCTGTTCACCGCTGCGGCACGCTCGAGGTTGACGCGGCTGCCGACCCGGAGAGCCCCGAGGCTCGACCGCACCAACGTCTCCTGCATCACGTCGGCGGTGAACGCTTCGCCGTCGACGACGTCGACGACCGTGAGGCACACACCGTTGACCGCGATCGAGTCGCCGTGGCCGGCGTCCGCGGTGACCACGGGGCCACGGACCGTGAACCGGGCCGCGTCCGCCAGGTCTTCCTTGGCGACGATCTCGCCGAGTTCTTCGACGATTCCGGTGAACATGTCTTCGCTCACTCCTCGGATCCCGGAGGATCGGTTCGGCGGTGATCCCGAACGGGATCACGTCACAGGCGATCCCACGCCGCGGTGCGGCCCGATTGCTCCGGGATCAGGTTCAACAACACGTCGTCGCCGATCGTCTCGACGCTCTCTCGCCGAAACCGTAACGCCTCGGCGATGGTCCGGACCCGCGCCTTCCACTGCGTCGGACCCCGCGCCCAATACGACGGGCGCGATGTAGGCCTGGATCCGGTCGATCCGCCCGGCCGCGAGGAACGCCCCCGCCAGGCGCGGCCCGCCCTCGACCAGGACGTCGTCCTGATCAGCGAGGGCAGCCAGGACGTCCGTGACATCGCGGGTGCGCAGTACCAGCGTGGGCGCCGCGTCGTCGAGGACCTTCGCGGTGGATGGGATATCCCGATTCCCCACGACGACGCGCAGCGGCTGGTGCGGGGCGAGGGAGCCGTCGGGCAGCCGGGCCGTCAGCCACGGATCGTCCGCGAGCACGGTCCCGGTGCCGACGACGATCGCGTCGAGCCGGGCCCGATCCGCGTGCACGCGGGCCCGCGCCTCGGGGCCGGTGATCCACTGGCTGGTGCCGTCCGCGGCGGCGCTGCGGCCGTCGAGGGTCGCAGCGAACTTCCACGTGACGTGCGGCCGCCCGGTTCGTTGCCGGTGCAGCCACGCGCGGAGCGGTCCGCGTTCGACGTCGTCGGCGAGCGTTCCGCCCGACACCACGACGCCGGCTTTCGCGAGGGTCTCGGCGCCGCCCGAGGCCGCCGGGTTGGGTCGGCGACCGCGTAATGCACGGCCGCGATCCCGGCGTCGACGAGCGCCTGCGAACACGGCCCGGTGCGGCCGTAGTGGTTACACGGTTCGAGGGTGACGACGGCGGTGCCGCCGCGGGCGCGCTCCCCGCCTCGGTCAGCGCGACGACCTCCGCGTGCGGCCCGCCGGGCGGCTGGGTGGCGCCGATCCCGACGATCTCGCCGGACGCGTCGAGAATCACCGCCCCGACCGGCGGGTTCGGGCTCGTGGCGCCCGGACGACGTGCGAGGCGTCGATCGCGAGCCGCATCGCGGCCTCGTTGGCGCGCGCAGACGTCATCACGACCGACCCGTCAGATCGCCGACGTCAGGTGCGGCGACGCCTTGGCGGCCTGCGCACGCAGCGCCCGGACGGCGGCGGCGGGATCGGAGGCGCCGTAGACGGCCGATCCGGCGACGAAGCAGTCGACGCCCGCCTCGGCTGCCTGCTCGATCGTGTCGGCATTGATGCCGCCGTCGATCTCGACCAGCAGGCGCAGCTCGCCCGAGTCGACGAGCTTGCGGACGGCGCGCGCCTTGTCCAGCACGGAGGGGATGAACGACTGCCCGCCGAAGCCCGGCTCGACGCTCATCACCAGCAGCGTGTCGAAGTTCTTCAGGATCTGAGATACGGCTCGATGGGGGTGTTCGGCTTGACGCTCGGCCCCGCCTTGGCACCGGCGGCGCGGATGTCGCGGGCCACCGCGACGGGATCGTCGGTGGCCTCGGCGTGGAACGTGACGTTGCGTGCGCCGGCCTCGGCGTACGGCGGTGCCCAGCGGCCCGGGTCCTCGATCATCAGATGGCAGTCCAGCGGGATGTCGGTCGCCTTCAGGAGGCTCTGCACGACCGGCAGGCCGAGCGTGAGGTTCGGCACGAAGTGGGCGTCCATCACGTCCACGTGCAGCCAGTCGGCACCGGCTACGGCGTCCGCCTCCTCGGCGAGACGGGCGAAGTCGGCGGAGAGATGGAGGGAGCGATCATCGGGGTTGCCACGCGGGCGAGTTTCAGTCGGCAGGAGTCGGCCTCCCGTCGCTACCGGGGTAGCGCCGGGCCGGCTCGCGGCCCGGCGGTTGGGTCACTTCCGGCCCGACCGGCGGCCGGACCGTCGGCATCGCCCGAATCTCGTTGCCGCGCAACGTCACCGACGTGCCGTCGTGCTGGATGGTCAGTTCGTCTCCGTGCACGAGCCGGTACCGCGTCTCCGTCCGGTCGATCTCGACCCTCAACCGGCATCCGGCGGCGGCTATGCCGAACGAGAGTCGGTCGATACCGCGCGGGAGCGCCGGACGGAACGTCAGTCCCGACCGCCTGCGCCGCGCACCGCCGAAGCCCTGGACGAGCGTGAGCCAGATGCCGGCCAGCGACGCCAGGTGCAGTCCGTCGCTCGTGTTGTGCTCGAGGTCGAGCAGGTCGATCAGCGCCGTCTCCCCAGGTAGTCGTATGCGAGGTGCATTGCTCCGACGTCCGCAGCCACCACAGCCTGGCTGCACGCGGACAGGGACGAGTCCCGCACAGTCAGCCGCTCGTAGTACGCGAAGTCGCGGGCCTTCTCCTCGGCGGTCGAACGCATCGGGCACCCACTGCATCGCCAGCACGACGTCGGCCTGCTTGACCACCTGCTTTCGGTAGAGGTCGAAGTACGGGTAGTGCAGCAGCAGCGGGTAGTGCTCGGGTGGCGTCGCCGCGAAATCCCACACCTCGCGATCGGTGAATCCCGACGACTGCGGGTGCACCCCGCGCCGCTCGTCGTACGGCACGAACATGTGCTCGGCCGCCGTGCGCCACCCGCCGAGTTCCCCGTCGGTCACTCCGAGATCCGGCATCCGATCGCGGTGGCGTTCGACGACGCCGACGGCGGCGGTCAGGTTCTCGCGTGCCATCAGGTTCGTGTAGAGATCGTTGCGCACCAGCGCGCTGTACTCGTCGGGGCCGGTGACCCCGTCGATGCGGAACCGCGCGTCCTCGTCGAAGTAGCCGAGGGATCGCCACAGACGCGCCGTCTCCACGAGCAGATCCAGGCCCACCGTGCGCTCGAAGTCGGTGTCGTCGTTCGCCCGCAGGTATCCGATGGCGGCCCGCGCGATGGCGGCGTTGACGTGGAACGCGGCGGCCCCGGCCGGCCAGTACCCGCTGCATTCCTTGCCGGTGATGGTCCGCCACGGGAACGCCGCACCGTCGAATCCCAGCTGGCGGGCCCGCTTCCGCGTCGTCTCCAGGGTCGAGTGCCGCCAGCGCAACGCATCGGCGACGGCCTGCGGGAAGACGGACGTCAGCACCGGGAGGACGAACATCTCGGTGTCCCAGAACGCATGACCGTCGTAGCCGCGCCCGGTCAGCCCCTTCGAGGCGATCGCGACGCCCTCGGCGCGAGCCGACGCCTGCAGGATCTGGAACAGCGCGAACCGCACCGCCTGTTGGACCTCCGGGTCGCCGTCGACGACGACGTCGGCGTGCTCCCAGAACGAGTCGAGGAACGTCCGCTGCTCGGAAACCAGACCGTCCCAACCGCTTTCCCGCGCGATCGTCAGCTCACCGGCGATCTCGTCGCGCATCGCCGGTGCCGTCCGGCGGGAAGACCATCCGTGGGCCACGTACTTGACCATCCGCACGTGCTCACCGGCCGCCAGCTCCGCAGAGATCGTGACCCGCCCCTGGTCGGGATAACTTCGGAAGCCGACGTGGACGTGCGAACCGAACACCTCGTGGTCCATCCCGACGGCCACGCGCAGACCGCTCTTGCCGGTCGTGTGGATGGCTGCACCAGCGCGTCGTGATCGAAGTTCTCCTCGCCGACCAGAGGCTCACCCAGCACCGCCGCCGCGCGCGGATCCGCCTCCGGTTCGGGCATCGGCTCGTTGGCAACCAGCTCGGACTGCAGCACCACTCTGGCCGGACCGTCGAGCGACTCGACCCGGTAGTCGACGGCGCCGATCGCGCGCTGCGTGAACGACACGATCCGGGTGGTGCGCACCCGGACGGTCCGGCCCGCGGGTGAGCACCATTCGACGGTGCGCCGCAGCACCCCGGCCTGCAGGTCCAGTTCCTGCTCGTGCTTCAGGAGGTGCCCGCGCCGGACGTCGAACGGCTCGTCGTCGATCAGAAGCCGCACGATCTTGCCGTCGGTGATGTTGATGATCGTCTCGCCGAAGTTCGGATAGCCGTACCCGGGTTCGGCGTACGGCATGGGGCGGACCTCGTAGACGCCGGACAGGTAGCTGCCGGGCAGACCGTGCGGATCCCCCTCGTCGAGGTTGCCCCGCCAGCCGAGATGGCCGTTGGAGACGGTGAACAGCGACTCGGCCTGCGCGAGGACTTCGAAATCGAGACTCGTCGCGCGGAGGCGCCAGGGCTCGACCGGAAAGGCGGGATGAGTGATCACGACGTCGAACCTCCCAGTCGCCTGCCGATCCCTCGACTACGGACCCGTCAGTTCACGCTAGGACACCCGCGCCGTCACGGCACGAGAACCGCCGCACCTCCGAACACTCCGCCGGCGAGGTCCGCGAGCGCCTTGTCGGCAGCGTCGAGCGGATAGCGGTGGGCACTGACCCGCAGACGATGTTGCTGCGCGAACGCGAGGAAATCCCTCGCGTCCTGCCGCGTGTTCGCGGCTGACGCTGCGGACCTGACGCTCACGGAACAGGTGCCGCTGATAGTTCAGCGGCGGAACGTCGCTGAGGTGGATACCGGCGAGCGCGAGCGTGCCACCGGCATCGAGCGCCTCGAGCGCGGGCGGCACGAGGTCGCCGGCCGGCGCGAACAGGATCGCCGAGTCCAGCGGTTCCGGCGGTGGGTCGGCCGCCCCTGCACCGACGCCGCACCCAGGCTGAAGGCCAGTTCGCGTGCCTCCTCGCCGCGCGTCATCACGTGGACCCGGGCACCGCGCGCCAGCGCGACCTGCGCGGTGAGGTGGGCGCTGCCGCCGAAGCCGTAGATCCCGAGGCGCCCACCGTCGGGCAGATCCGCGCGCAGCAGCGACCGGTAGCCGATGATGCCCGCACACAGCAGCGGCGCGATCTCCACGATCGGGTACCCGGTGGGAGCTCGAGCGCGTAGTCCGCCGGCACCGTCGTGTACTCGGCGTAGCCGCCGTCGGCGTCCCAACCCGTGTACGTCGAATAGGGGCACAGGTTCTCGTCGCCACGCACGCAGTAGCGACAGTGCCCGCAGGTACCTCGCAGCCACGCGATTCCGACCCGCTGGCCCACCTCGAACCTGCCGGCGTGCTCTCCCAGGTCCTCCCCCACCCCGACGACCTCGCCGACGATCTCGTGGCCGGGAATCACGTTGAGTCGGTGCGGCGGCAACTCGCCCTCGACGACGTGCAGGTCTGTCCGGCACACGCCGCACGCCAGGACCTTGACGAGCAGATCCTTGCTGGTGGGCCGCGGGAGCAGTTCGCGGTCCATCCGCAGTGGGCGACCCGCCAGCGGCCCGGGTCTGGCGGTACGCCAGGCGCGCATCGTCGTGGTCGCCGTCGTGGTTCGTGAGGGGTCGCTCCGCATCCCGGATCCGTACTTCGTCGTCGGCGATCGTCACGGCCAGTGCGCGACATCGTCGGAGGTGCCGGTTGTCGTCTCTTCAGGATGCCTGGTTCGGCGCGCTCGCAACAGGGGGAATCGGAGGAACCGGTCTCGTCGCGCGAAGCGCTGGCGGCCGACGCCCGCGGCGGCCAGGATGGAGGCACCTTCGCCCTACCGGAGGAGTCGACCCGTGGAAACCAGCCCCGACGGCGATCTCGAATTGCTCCACCGCTACTGGATGGCGGCGAACTATCTGACGGTGGCGCAGATCTACCTCCGTGACAACGTGCTGCTGCGCAGGCCACTGGTGGCGCCGGACATCAAGCCGCGGCTGCTCGGGCACTGGGCACCAGTCCCGGACTGTCGCTCGTGTACGCGCACCTCGACCGGCTCATCCGCCGCACCGACGCCGACGTCCTGTTCGATCGCCGGCCCCGGTCACGGCGGTCCCGCCGTCGTCGCGAACACGTACCTCGAGGGACGTATTCGGAGCGGTTCCCGGACGTCACGCCCGACGAGGCCGGGCTGCGCCGGTTGGCGCGGCAGTTCTCCACGCCCGGCGGCATTCCGAGTCATTCCGGCGTGGAGACGCCGGGATCGATCAACGAGGGCGGCGAGCTCGGGTATTCGCTCGCGCACGCGGCGGGCGCGGCGATGGACAACCCCGACCTGATCGTCGCGTGCGTCGTCGGTGACGGCGAGGCGGAGACCGGGCCGCTGTCGGCGTCGTGGAAGGCCCCGTTCTTCCTCGACCCGGCACACGACGGCGCCGTGCTGCCGATCCTGCACCTCAACGGGTACAAGATCTCGGGCCCGACCGTGCTCGGCGCCGCTCCGACGAGGAGGTGCTGGCGCTGTTGCACGCGTTCGGCCTGGGATCCCGTGCTGGTCTCCGGCGACGATCCGCCGCAGGTCCACCGGGACATGGCCGTGACGATCGATCGCGCCTACACCGCGATCACCCGGATCCGCCGCGACGCCCGCGAATCCGGCTTCACGGAGCGCCCGCGATGGCCGGCGATCGTCCTGCGCACGCCGAAGGGCTGGACGGGCCCGAGCATCGTGGACGGCCTCGAGGTCGAGGGCACGTTCCGAGCGCACCAGGTTCCGGTCGCCGACGTCCGCGACGACCCCTCGCACCTGCGGATCCTCGAGCAGTGGATGCTGTCGTACCGACCCGAGGAACAGTTCGACGCGCAGGGCAGGCTGGTCCCCGAACTCGCCGCGCTCGCGCCGGACGGTGACCGACGGATGGGCGCGAACCCGCACGCGAACGGCGGGCAACTCCTGCGCCCGCTGGAACTGCCCGCCGCGGACCGGTACGCCGTCGAGGTCCCGTCGCCGGGCGCGATCCACCACGAGACCACCCGGCCCCTCGGCGAGTTCCTCCGCGACGTCTACGTCGCCAACCCCGACAACTTCCGACTCGTTCTGTCCCGACGAGACCAACAGCAACCGCCTGGGCGCGGTGTTCGAGGTGACGGACCGCTGCTTCGTGGGCACCCTCCTTCCGGGCGACGACCACGTCGGCCATCACGGCCGGGTGATGGAGGTGCTGTCGGAGCACCTGTGCCAGGGCTGGCTCGAGGGCTACCTCCTGACCGGCCGGCACGGGCTGTTCGCGACGTACGAGGCGTTCGCGATGGTCAGTGCCTCGATGACGATTCAGCACGCCAAGTGGCTCGAGCGTTCGCGCTCCATCGGCTGGCGAGACCCGGTGGCGAGCCTGAACATCCTGCTGACGTCGACCTGCTGGCGCAACGACCACAACGGGTTCTCACATCAGGGCCCGGGGCTGATCGACACCGTCCTGTCGCTGTCCGGGGCGTCACCCGCGCAGACCTGCCCCCGGACGCGAATTCGCTGCTGGTGGTCGCCGAACGGGTCTTCGACTCCCGGGACTGCGTCGATCTGCTGGTGGTGGACAAGCAGTCCCACCCGCAGTACCTGACGCTCGAGCAGGCGCGCAAGCACGTCGCGGCCGGTGCGTCGGTGTGGGACTGGGCCGGGACCGAGAACGGTGACGGAAGCGAACCCGACATCGTGCTGGCGTGCGTCGGCGATGTTCCGACCGAGGAGATCCTCGCCGCCGCGGCGCTGCTGCGTGGGCACGTACCCGAACTGCGGGTGCGGGTGGTCAACGTCGTCGACCTGATGTCGATGGCGCCGGCCGACATCCACCCGCACGGGCGCCGGCACGACGCCTTCGCGGAACTGTTCACCGAGGACGTCGACGTCGTCGTCGCGTGGCACGGCTACGCCCGCGCCTTCCACCAACTGCTCCACGGGTGGGCGAACCCGACCGATTCCACGTCCGCGGCTACACCGAGCAGGGCACGACCACCACCCCGTTCGACATGGTGGTGCTCAACCACATGAGCCGCTACCACCTCGCGATCGAGGCGCTGCGCCGAAGCCGTCGCGTGCCCGACGGTGCCGCCGAGCTGACGGGCTACTGCGAACGAATGCTCGACCGGCACCACGCCTACGTCCGCGAGCACCTCGAGGATATGCCGGAGGTGCGGGGATGGGTGTGGCCCGAGCCGGTGTGATCCGCCTGGCCGGCCGCGGTCAGATACCGAGCTTCAGCCCGGCGCCGGCGTCGACCCGCAACTGCTGGCCGGTGACGAAGCGGGACTCGTCCGACGCCAGGTACACGACGGCGTGCGAGATGTCCGCGGATCGACCCACGGCGTCGGCATGGCCTGCATGAACGGGAACGTCACCTTCGCGTCCTCGGCGGTGGGATTCTCGAGGTCGGGCGGAACGTCTTGTACATCGGCGCGCTCTGCAGCATGTCGGTGTCGACGTTGGTGGATGGATGGCGTTCACCCGAATCGAGCTGGGCCCCAAGGTGAGTGCCAGCGACTCGGTGTAGGTCCCGATCATCTTCTTCGCGCAGCCCGTAACCGTCGCCGCCTGGCCCCTGCATCGCCTGCTGGCCGTTGATGCCCGTCTGCGGGACCAGGCCGGCAACCGAACCGGTGGCGATGATCGACGCCCCGGCCTTCAGGTACGGCATGGCCGCGTGGATGGTGTTGACGACTCCGACGAAATCGACGTCGAACGCGTCGACGAAGCCCCGTGGCGGAACGTCGTTGCCGAGCGGGCAGATGCCCGCGTTGGCGACGACGACATCGAGGCGTCCCAACGTCGCGACCGCCGACGCGAGTGCCTGCTCGAGCGCGGCCCGGTCCCGCACGTCGACCTTCGCGGTGACGATCCGCCGCCCCGCCTTCTCGACCAGTCGCCCGGTCTCGTCGAGATCGGCCTGGGTGGCGAGCGGGTACTCGTTGGTCTCGATGTCTTCGCAGATATCGAACGCGATGATGTCGGCGCCCTCGTCGGCGAGGTGAACCGCGTGACTGCGGCCCTGCCCGCGCGCGGCGCCCGTGATCAGAACGACTTTCCCGGAAACCCGATCCATCAGATGTCCTCCGTGCCCATTCACTGTGGGCGGCGCATCGCCGCCCACAGTGAATTAGAACACGTGCCACTGTGAGGCAGGGCACATTTTCCAGGCTGAGTTCAGCCCTCGAGCGGCCTCTTCAGCGCCGCCATGAACATCGCGTCCGTACCGTGCCGGTGCGGCCACAGCTGCACGCCCGGACCGTCCCCGAGGCCCGGAACTCCGGGGACCAGCTCGCGGGTGTCGAGCGGGATCGCACCGTGCCGACGTACCGCGTCCGCGACCACCGTGACCGTCTCGGCGACGTGCGGCGAGCACGTCGAATAGAGCACGACTCCGCCCGGTCGGACGAGCTTCAGCGCCGATTCGAGCAGCTCACGCTGCAGCTTCGCCAGGCCCGCCACGTCCGACGGCTGCCGCCGCCAGCGTGCCTCGGGCCGCCGGCGCAACGCGCCGAGGCCGGTGCACGGAGCGTCCACGAGGATCCGGTCGTAACCACCGTCCAGTCCGGGATCGCGGCCGTCCGCGACGTGGACGTCGACGGGCAGACCGCGAGTGGTCTTGCGAATCAGGTCGGCCCGGTGCTCGGCCGGCTCCACCGCGTCGAGTCGGCCGCCCTCGATGTCGGCCAGCGCGCCGAGCAGCGCGGCCTTGCCGCCGGGACCCGCGCACAGATCGAGCCAGCGGCCGCCGTCCGGGCCGTCGAGCGGCGCGAGCGTCAACGCCCGGGCCACCAGCTGGCTGCCCTCGTCCTGGACACCCGCGAGACCCTCGCGGACCGCGTCGAGCAGGCCGGGGTCGCCGCCGTCGAGATGCACCGCGTACGGCGAGTACGGGCCCGACCTCACCGCCGGTGACGAGCGCCAGTTCCTCCGCCGAGATCTCGCCGGGCGCGCCACCAGGTGGACAGCTGGGCGGGCGTCGTCCGCGATCAGTACGTCCTGGAGCTCGCCGGCGTCCACGCCGAGCGAGTCGGCGAAGGCCTGCGCGATCCACTTGGGATGCGCGTATCGGAACGCGAGATGGCCCACCGGGTCGGCGACGGCGTCGGGCGCCAGCTCGGCCACCCACTCGTCCTCCGTCTTCTCCGACACCCGCCGCAGCACCGCGTTGACGAATCCCGCCTTGCCGGAGCCGGCCTCGGCGCGCACCAGATCGACCGACGTCGCGACCGCGGCGTGGGCGCGATGCGCGTGCGCAGCAACTGGTAGGTGCCGAGCTGAAGGACGTCGAGGAGCGGACCGTCGATCTCGTCGATCGGGCGGCCCGCACAGCTCGCAATGACGGCGTCGAGCAGGCCGCGGGCCCGGGCCGCGCCGTAGGCCAGCTCGGTCGCCAGCGCGGCGTCGCGGCCGTCGAGGCGACGTTCCCGAAGCAGTCCCGGCAGAACGAGATTCGCGTACGCGTCCCGCTCCCGAACCGCGCGCAGCACGTCGCGGGCCGCGCGCCGCGGCTGATCGATCGACGCCTGCGCCGGATCGGGTCGCCGGGCCTGCCGGGGCCTGCTGCGGTCGCCTTGCCGTCCTTGGCCGCCGGGGCGTCCGCCCTGACGACCGGATCCCCCGGATCGCCGCGCCGGTCGCTTCTCGTCGCTCACTGTGCCCGCACCTCTCCGTCGAGACGCGCACCGCGCGCCCAGTCCACTGCCGCCATCTGCTTCTTGCCCTGCGGCTGGACCTGCCCGAGCCGCACCGCGGTCGTCGACGTGCCCACGTAGAAACCGTCCTTGCGGATCTCGATCCGTCCCGGCGGCAGCGTCTCCTCCACCAGGGTCACCGGTCCGACCTTGACCCGCAGATCGCCGATCATCGTCCAGGCGCCGGGGGCCGGCGTCACCGACCGGACGTGGCGATGCACAGCGAGTGCCGGCTGGTCCCAACGGATCCGGGCCGACTCGACCGTCACCTTCGGCGCGTGCGAGATGCCCTCCCGAGGCTGCGCGACGGCGTGCAGCGCGCCGTCCTCGACGCCGTCGAGCACGTTCTCGAGCAGGATCGCGCCGCACTCGGCGAGCCGGCCGAGCAGCTCACCCGCCGTATCGGTGGTCCGGATCGCCTCGGTCACCACGCCGTACACGGGCCCGGTGTCCATCCCCTCGTCGAGCGCGAACACGGTTGCGCCCGTCATCTCGTCACCCGCGTTGATCGCGGCCTGGACGGGGCGGCTCCGCGCCACGCCGGCAGCAGCGAGAAGTGCAGATTCATCCACCCGTGACGCGGCACGTCGAGGACCGGTCGCGGCAGCAGATTGCCGTACGCGACGACGGGGCAGGCGTCGGGCGCGAGTTCCTGCAGTCGGGCGAGGAACTCCGGGTCGGACGCCGACTTCGGCGTGAGCACCTCGATGCCGTGTTCGTCGGCGAGCTGCCCGATCGGCGAGCGCACGATCTTGCGGCCGCGGCCGGCGACGGCGTCGGGACGGGTGACGACGGCGACCACCTCGTGCCGTCCGGATTCGATGAGCCGCCGCAACGACGGCACGGCCGGTTCGGGCGTCCCCGCGAAGACGATCCGCATCAGCGCCGGACCTCCGTTCGGGAGGAACGGGTGGTCCGGCGGGTGGTCTCAGAGTTCACGAGGGCGGCTCCCGGAGCGTCGAATCCCGGCGGCGCCGGAAGAGGGTTCACCCCGAGATTCTACGGAGCGCTCCCCTCCCCGGTGAGCGCCGCCTGCACCCGTGCGGTGTCCTCGTCGGACCACCCCTCGGGCTGCAGAATCCGCGCCCACATCCCGGCCGCCTCGGGGCCGTACGAATGACCGTGTCCGGCCGGGACGTCCGCGGAGAACACCATGTCGAGGGTCACCTGCCAGAAGGTCACGAAGGGCATCCACGTCATGTTGGGTCCACGTCGCGGCCCCGCGGCTCCTTCAGCCAGTCGGGCTCGTGGAACAGCAGGTTCGGCGACCACCACACGATGGGGTCGCTCGCGTGCTGCCAGTACACGATCCTGCGCAGCTTCCACGGCGTGCCGAGATCGAGGTCCTCGGGATCCGACGCGAACCGCACCGAAGCGCCGTCCCCACCACGGGCAGGATCTCGGGCGATCCGGATCACGGGCCTCGGTCACCTCCTGCCATTGCGGCGTGAAGTTCGGGGTTCCGACCCACAGGCCGCCGTCGACGCGCGCTGCCATGTCCTGGAACCCGGCGAAGGCGTTCTGGCCACCGTACGACCCGAGGCTCTCGCCGAACACCACCAGTTTGGGCCGCGTCTCGACGGGGAGGTCGATCCACCGGGCGAACACCGCGTTGAAGAGGGCGCGCCCGGCGATCTGCGGACTCTCCCGGTCTGCGATGAAGGCCAACGGGCTCGGCAGGAACGAGTACTGCATGGACGCGATCGCGGTGTCGCCGGCCTCGATGTACTCGATCGACGACGCCACGTTCTGATTCACCCAGCCGCGACCCGTCGTCGTATTGACGGCCAGGACCTTTCGCTCCCAGGCCTTCGTCCGGTCCAGTTCGGCGACCACCAGGTTCGCGACCGCAGGCACGGACTCGGCCGATTCCCGTCCGGCATACACCCGGATCGGTTCCTTCGCGGGACGTCCGGTGACCGCGGTGATCTCGGCCGCTCCCGGGCCGCGGCCGACGAACGTGCGGCCTTCCTGCCCGAGCGTGTCCACGCCTGCGCGGACGCCGGCGACCCGCTCCGTTCGGGACGGTCGGCTGTTCGACGCCCTCGGCGGTCGCGGTGTCGGCGCCCGAGAAACTCCAGTTGGCGAACGCAACCAGGCCGTTGTAGAGCGCACCGTTGACGAGCAGGACGGCGAGTACGACGGCGATCGCCAGGCCCGCCACGTCGGCCGCGGGCCGCGGAACGAGGCGCCGGGCCAGGTCGGCGAGCTTCCGCGTCCCGACCCGTATCCCGCGTCCCGCCTCGAGGAGCACGAACCACACCGCGAGAGCGATGAGCGCCACCAGCAGCACGTTGGCCTGGCTGTCGTGCGGATGCCGACGAGGTCGCGAACGTAGTCTCTGCCACACCGCCCCGAGCACCAGGAAGACGGGAACGATGACGACGGTGGCGGCGGCGAGAATCCACCAGCCGATCCGCTTGGTGCGTGCCGACCACGCCGGTTGCACGCCGCACGAGCGGACCACCCAGGCCGCGAGACGACCGAACCCGTACCCCGCGGCCACCGATATGCCGGTCGCGACGCCCTGCAGGTACCAGGCCCGGGGCAGCGGCGAAGGACTGATCGACCACGTGAAGAAGACCAGCGCCACCGCCAGCCCGACAGGGTTCGAACGGCGCAGGTAGGCCCGGAGTCCGGCCCAGCGGCCGGCGGTCGTTGGACGCGGGTCGGCAGAGCCGTTGTCGGCCCGTTCGGGAGCTATGGTCATGCGCCGAACGATAGATGTCACACCGAACGGTCTGTAGACCTGGCCCCGGACGGCGTGTACACCGGAATTGCGGGGCACTCCCGCTACACCGTTTCGGAGGTGGACATGTCCGGCATCGCAAGCAAATTCGACAAGGCATTCGAGTCCGGCCGGTCGACGACCTGGCCGACGCTCCGGTGACGGCGCTGCGGGGGCTGAGCGAGTCCGACGCCGAGCACCTGCGCGCCGCATTCGGGATCAGCACCGTCCGAGACCTCGGCACGAACAAGTTCTTCCTCTGGGCGCAGGCGATCGCCCGCCTCGCCGACTAGCCGACACCGGTCCCCACAACGCCACGCCGCGCCAGGGCGCGGGCACACCCGCGTGCGGAGCCGCCACGACAGTCGCCCGATACCACGGGTTCGCCCAAAATCCGGAACGCCACGCCGGTCCGCGGTCTTCCATTTCCCTTGATTGACGTGCGCGGGTGAATTGCTCGAGGTAGCTTTCGATGCACCCGCTGCCCCAGCCCCCGGCAGTTCAGGGTATCTCGGAGCCACCCCGGACTCCCGGTGGCTTCTTCCCCGCCGGACCGACTCCGTAGTCGGTCCGCGCTCTCCGGACCGACCGACGAGGATCCGCTTCGGATTCGCGTCGCACGAAACAGACTGCGCGACAGCGATATTCGAGATTTCTCCTCGTTCACGAACGTGCCACCCGCAACGCCGCGACGGCCGTTCCGTCACCGGTCCGAGCACACACGTCTTCTCGGTAAGGGGTATCGCAATGCTTTTGGGGATACGAAGCCCAGCCACACCACCGTGACCCGCACGGGTCTGCTCGAAGCAACCGGGTCCACGAAAGGATTCGCGTTCGACGTAGCGATCGTCGGACTGGGATATGTCGGGCTACCGACCTCGCTGGCGTTCCACGCCGCTGGATCCACAGTGCTCGGCATCGACGTCAGCGAGGAACGGCTCGACGTCGTTCGCCGGCAGCGTGCCGATCTCGTCGACGCGGACCGTCAGCGTCTCGCAAACGCACTGCAGGACAACGGATACGAGACGACCAGCGAGACCGCACGCCTGGCGGAAGCGGCCGCGGTGATCGTGTGCGTGCCGACCCCGGTCGACGAGCACCTCACACCCGAACTCGGAATCCTCCGCAAGGCATGTCGATCCGTCGTCGAGCACGCCGTGCCCGGTCAGGTGCTCATCCTGACGTCCACGACCTACGTGGGCAGCACCCGGGACCTGCTCGCCTCGGAACTGGCCGCGCGAGGCCTGCAGGTAGGCGCGGATGTGTTCGTCGCCTTCAGCCCGGAGCGCATCGATCCGGGGAACGACAGGTTCACCCACGAGGAGGTTCCGCGTGTCGTGGGCGGCGTGACGCCGGCATGCACCGAGGCCGCGACGGCCGTCCTGCACCGCTACACGAAGAACGTGCACGGCGTCGAGTCGACCGATGCCGCCGAGATGACCAAGCTCGTGGAGAACACCTTCCGAGCTGTCAACATCGCCCTCGCCAACGAATTCGCGGAGATCTGCAGGTCGCTGCGTCTGGACGTGATGGACGTGATCAACGCCGCTGCGACGAAGCCCTACGGATTCATGCCGTTCTTCCCGGGGCCGGGGGTCGGCGGCCACTGCATCCCGTGCGATCCGCACTACCTGCTGTGGCAGTTGCGCAAGAAGCGACTGAGCACTCCGCTGATCGAGCAGGCCATGAACGGGATCGCGGCCCGGCCGCACCAGGTCGCCGAGCGCGCGCGGCAGACGCTGTCCGAACACGGCTGCGGGATCGTCGGCGCACGTGTACTGGTCGTCGGCGTCGCCTACAAGCCCAACGTCGAGGATCTGCGGGAATCGCCGGCCCTGGAGATCATCGCCGACCTCGTCGAGATGGGCGCCGACGTCACGTATCACGACCCGAACTTCCCGATCCTGACCCTGCCCGACGGGACCGTCCTCACCCACGTGACCGACCCGGCAGCGTTCGAGGCCGATCTGGTGATCGTCCACACGGCGCACGACGAGGTCGACCTCGGCTGGCTCGACTCGGCGTCGGCGGTACTCGACACCACCTACCGACTGGATCGCATTCCGAGCCGAGTCGCGCTGTAGCGACCGACCCGGAACCGCGACGAACGAAGGGAATGCGCACGATGAGAACCACAGTCACCGGAGGGGCCGGATTCATCGGCAGTCACCTGGTGGAGCACCTCCTGCGACAGGGAGACGAAGTGGTCGTGCTCGACGACCTGTCGACCGGCAGACTCACCAACCTCGCAGCGGTCGCCGACGCCGACGGCTTCCGCTTCGTGGAGGGGTCGATCCTCGACCGCGACGCGGTCGAGCGCGTCGTCGCAGGCTCGGACCGGGTGTTCCACCTCGCCGCGGCCGTCGGTGTCCGGTTGATCGTCGACCGACCGCTCGACAGCCTGCGCACGAACATCCACGGCACCGAGAACGTCCTGGACGCATGCAGCGACGCGGGATCCATCCTGTTGCTGGCGTCGACGAGCGAGATCTACGGCAAGAACACCTCCGATGCCCTGTCGGAGGATTCCGATCGCATCCTCGGTTCCCCCTCACCGCCCGGTGGACGTACGCCGCCGCGAAGGGGATCGACGAGGCGTTCGCGCACGCGTACTGGCGGGAGTTCGGGCTGCAGGTGGCGACGGTGCGCCTGTTCAACACCGTCGGCCCGCGGCAGACGGGGCGATACGGGATGGTCGTCCCGACGCTGGTCGGACAGGCGCTGCGCGGCGAACCGCTCACAGTGTTCGGAGACGGACTCCAGACGCGGTGCTTCTCGTACGTCGAGGACGTGGTGCCGGCGATGGTCGCGATCGCCGCAGAGCCCACCGCATACGGTCAGGCGTTCAACCTCGGTGGGGCGCGGGAGATCTCGATCGTCCAACTCGCCGAGCGGGTGATCGAGGTGCTCGGCTCCGACAGTCCGATCACGCTGGTGCCGTACGACCAGGCATACGCGCCGGGATACGAGGACATGCGCCGCCGGGTTCCCGACAATCGGCGCGCCCGCGAGTTGGTGGGCTTCGAGCCCGTCACGCCCCTCGACGACATCATCGTGCGTGTCGCTGCGGGGCTGTCGGAGTCTGAACCCGCACACGGTCCGTGAACGGGTGGTCGCACCCCGATGACACATCGCCTCACTCGCCGGGACGGCACACGGACGTGCATGACCGTCGCCCTCGCCGCGACGGCCGCGCTCTCGCAGCTCAATTCGGATGCCTTTGTCGATCATCGGCCCGAGTTGCCGCTGGTGATCGGCGCGATTCCGTACTGGGACCGAAGCGCTGCACTGATGTCGGCGCAAACGAACGCAGGCAGCATCGACGTCGTCTCGCCCTGGTCGTACTCGGTGGCCGCCGACGGCACCGTGGCTGCCACCGAAGGCTCGGATCCGCAGGCCGATACCGGCCTGGCGACACGTCTCGGCGACGGCGACATCCGAACGATCCCGACGATCACGAACACCACCGCCGGGCAGTGGGACCGTGACACCGTGGCGAGGGTCCTGTCGGATCCGGACCTGCGTCGTGCGCATGTGGACGCCCTGACCGCGCTCGTCCGGACGCACGGCTTCGACGGGGTCCAGATCGACTACGAGAACCTGCTGTCCGCGGATCGTGCCGGCTTCTCGTCGTTCATCGCAGAACTGGGTACGGCACTGCACCGGATCGGCAGCGTCCTCTACGTCGCCGTGCACGCCAAGCCGGACGACGCCGGTTACGGGCCGCAGAACGAGGCGCAGGACTATGCGGCTGTCGCCCGCAGCGCCGACAAGGTGATCGTGATGGCGTACGACCGGCACTGGGCGACGAGCACCGCCGGGCCCATCGCGCCGTACGACTGGGTCGAGGAGGTGCTCCGGTACGCGATCACTCGGATCCCACGCGACAAGCTGGTCCTCGGCGTCGGCCTCTACGGCTACGACTGGGTCGGTTCGACCGCCACCCCCTGACGTGGAGCCAGGTGATGTCGGTCGCGGCGGCTCAGAAGCCGGTGATGTCCTGGGACGAGACCAGCAGATCAGCCCACTTCGGTTACCTCCTGGACGGAATCGCCCACGAGGTGTGGTTCGAGAACGCCCGCAGTGTCGAGGCGAAAGCCGACCTCGCGCGGCACCACGGGCTCGCGGGTATCGCGCTGTGGCGCCTAGGCGGGGAGGACCCGTCGATCTGGCGACTCGGCCCGTGATCCTCCCCGCTACCTCCCGATCGAGACGTCCTGTTCCCACTGCCATCGAAGGATCAGCAATGTGCGGAATCATCGCTTGCCGGACCCACGGTCCCGCCCTCGACTATCTGCTGCCGGCCCTGAAGCGACTCGAGTACCGAGGCTACGACTCCGTCGGCGTCGCAGTCAGGACCGATGACGGCGACATCGCACGACTCCGGACGATCGGACGTATCGGCGCACTCGAGCAGCAGGTCACGCAGTGGACCGGCCCCGAGCTGAACGGACTCGGGATCGGACACGCCCGGTGGGCCACCCACGGTGGGGTCGACGAGGCGAACACTCACCCTCATGTCGACTGCACCGGACGAATCGCACTGGTGCACAACGGGATCATTACCAACGCCGACGAACTGGCACGGGAACTCCGGGCGACCGGACACCGGTTCACCTCCGAAGTGGACAGCGAGGTCGTGGCGCACCTCGTCGAGGACAATCTCGCGCTGTCGGGCAACCTGCTGACGGCCGTCCAGCAGACGGTGGAACGACTGTCGGGGTCGTGGGCACTCGCGGTTCTCGAGCAGGGCACCGGACGCCTCGTCGCCGCCGCGCACCGTTCGCCGCTTCTGGTCGCTCGTTCCGGTGGCGGCGACTTCGCCACGAGTGACGCGGCCGCGATCTCCGACTGGGTGGACGAGTTCCACCCGCTCGAGGACGGCGACGTCGTGGAACTCGGCGAGACCTTCACGTGGAGTCGCCGCGGGCAGCGGTGTCCGCCGCCGCCGCTCACCCGGCACGCCTGGGACCGGACCGACATGAGCCTCGGCGACCACACCGACTACATGAGCAAGGAGATCGGCGAGCAACCCCAGGTCGCCGCACGCCTGCTCGGACAGATCGGAGGCGGAGTGGCCGACGGTTCGCTCTGGTCGGGGCTCGGCCTCCCCCACTTCGACCGATTGCGGGTGATCGCATGCGGCACCTCGCTGCACGCCGGTCAGGTGATCGGCAACTGTGCGCGCGGGCTCGGCGGACTACGTCTCACCGCGACGGTCGCCAGCGAGACCCTCCGGGAACCACTCGAGCCCGGCACGCTCACCCTGGCGATCAGCCAGTCGGGCGAAACCGCCGACGTACTGCGCGCGCTGGACCTCCACAGCCCCGGCGAAGGGCCGCTCCTCGCGCTGACCAACTCGTCCCACTCCACACTCGCCCGTCGCGCCGACGCGGTCCTCCCCTGTTCGGCCGGACCCGAGATCGGCGTGGCCGCCACGAAAACCTTCGTGTGCCAGGTCATCTCCGGTGTCGCCCTCGTGATGTCGGCGTTGGTTGCCGACGAGCGACTGGCGCCGGACGACGCCGCGCGCCTGATGCGGGCGCTGAACGGCGCCCGGCGCGTCTCGCGGCCGCAACCGAGGTTGCGGAGCAAGTGATCCCGCCGCTCGTGGACGAGCTGACCTCGGCCACAGGCTTCGTGTTCCTGGGCCGCGGCGCCGGGATCCCTACGCCGCCGAAGGCGCGCTGAAGCTCAAGGAACTCACCTACCGCTGGGCGGAGCACCATCCGGCCGGCGAACTGAAGCACGGGCCGCTCGCGGTGATCGAGCCGGGAACCCCGGTCGTCGTCGTCGACCACGGTGACCCGAGGATCTCCGCGAACATCGCCGAGGTTCGAGCGCGCGGCGGACGCATCATCAGCATCGGCACCGAGGGAACCACAGTCCCGGTGCTGCATCCGGGTCCGGCTCCGTGTGGACCGCTCGAATCCGTCGTCCCGATGCAGGTCCTCGCCCGCGCACTCGCGCTCGCACTCGGCCGCGACGTCGACAAACCCCGCAATCTCGCCAAGTCAGTGACCGTCGAATGATCTACCGAACCGGAAGGAACAGTATGAACAGTCGCGATCGGACACGCCCATCCCGTCACGGATCTCGCGGTCCGCGGTCCCATCGACCGCCCACCCGGCCCCGACGGAATCGAATACTCGGGTTGATCAGCGTCCTGGCCCTGATCATCGCGCCGGCACTGATCGCGGTCGGGCCGGCGGGCCCGCCGGGGCCGCCGGGGCACGCACGGTGGTGAGTCTGACGTTCGACGACGGCAACGCGGATGCGACCGTGGCCGCACAGACGCTGCAGGCCCACGGGCTCCACGGAACCTTCTTCGTCCCGTCGGGCTACGTCGACCAACCCGGTACCTGTCACAAGCCGAACTTCGCGGTATCGCCGCCGCGGGCAACGAAATCGGCGGCCATTCCGTGACGCATCCGGACCTGACGACGATGTCGCGGGACGAGGCGACCCGACAGCTCTGCAACGACCGCGTGAACCTGACCAACTGGGGCTACCAGGTCACCTCGCTCGCGTACCCGTTCGCGGCGGCGACCGCCGAGACCGAGGCGATCGCCAAGCAGTGCGGTTACAACAGCGCGCGCGGACTCGGGGATATCGAGACGCGATTCGGATGCGCGGGCTGCGACAAGGCGGAGAGCATTCCGCCGAGCGACCCCTACTACACGAAGGCGCCCGACCAGGTGGACAACACCTGGACGCTCACCGACCTGCAGAACGTCGTCACGAAAGCGGAGAGCAGCGGCGGCGGGTGGATCCAGCTGACCTTCCATCACGTGTGTGCCGGAAACTGTGACCCCGGCGGACTGTCGACGTCCCGGCCCTGCTCGACCAGTTCGCGGGTTGGCTCGCCGCACGGTCGAGCAACAACACGGTGGTGCAGACCGTGCGTGAGGTGATCGGCGGTGCCGTCGCGCCGGCCGTGCCCGGCCCGGTCCCGCCCGCGCCGGCCCCCGGTGCCGACGGAGCGCCGAATCCCGGTCTCGAGACGGTGAACGCCGCGACGGGACTGCCGCAGTGCTGGATGGCCGGCGGCTACGGCACCAACTCACCGACGTTCGCCACCGCTCCCGAGGCCCACGGCGGCAGCATCGCCGAGAAGTTGACGATGGCCGGTTACGTCGACGGCGACGCGAAACTGCTTCCCACGCTGGACCTCGGTGAGTGCTCGCCGGGAGCCACTCCGGGACACACCTACGCACTGAAGGCCTGGTACAAGTCCACCGCTCCGACCCAGTACGCGGTGTACTACCGGACCGCCATCGGGACCTGGGCGTACTGGACGTCCAGCCCCTGGTTCGCGGCCGCAACCAATTACACCGCCGCCGAGTGGACCACACCGCCGGTTCCCGCCGGCGCCACCGGAATCAGTTTCGGACTCAACCTGTTCGGCAACGGGCAGCTGTTCACCGACGACTACGAACTCCACGACACCGCGGTGCAGCAGCCGACCACCGGATCGGGGAGCGTCGCGGCGCCCAAGATTGCTGCGGCACGGCACGAGGTGGCCGCGCCCACCGAACGCGCGAACAAGAAGCCGAACATCCATACCGACCGGAGCAACCGGCGCGGACCGACCGCACCGCGGGTCCACTACGTACCGGGACCGAACGAGCTGAAGCCCGGTCAGATCTTCCTGCCTGACGCCGGCCAGCTCGGCGAGTAGCCGCGGCGTCCGCCCGCTGCCGACCGGGCCGGGGTCGTGATCTCGGCCCGGTCGGCACTACCGGGAGATATCAGCTCGACGGGGGAATCCAGCTGGAGGAGGAGCGCATGGCCATCAAACACATCACGAGTCTGCTGGGCGTCGTCGCCGTCGCCGTGACCGTCACGGCGTGCGCGGCGGATGCGGCCCAACCTGTCGATACCGCAGCGGTCGTCGAATACCCCTTGCACACGAACATCGTGGGCAACCACGTTCTGGGTCGGTGAGATCTTCGATCCCGCGGCGGAGGACGGCAGCCAGGTGATGTCGACCTACGACTCGAACTGGCTCGAGAGCTACGGCGGATGCGACGGCGTCACGGAGAACGGCGCCTGCCGGACCGAGCGCCGCACCGCAGACAACGGCTACTTCCCGAAGCACATGACACCGAACGAGAATCCCTTCTATCTCGACGTCCCATTCGACGACGTCAACGACGAGACCGCATTCGCGCAGCGCGGTTCCGCGGTCCCCTGGGCCGACGAGGCCCCATACCGAGATCACGTGTCGGATCCTTCGGTCAGCCTGATGAAGAACCGCTGGGTGCGGATCCGCAGCGGGGCAACACGTGCTACGGCCAGATCCAGGATGCCGGGCCGGCGAACTACCACGATTCCGCATACGTCTTCGGCGCGGACGACGCCAGACCCGCCAGCGGCAAGTTCAACGGCGCAGGTCTCGACGTTTCTCCGGCACTGAACGGCTGCCTCGGGTTCAGCGAACTCGACGGCGAGAACGACCACGTCGACTGGCAGTTCGTCGATGACGGCGACGTCCCGCCGGGGCCGTGGCGCACGATCGTGACGACGAGCGGGGTCCGGCAGTGACCACTTCGGCGCTTCTCCTGATCATTCTGTTGGCGTTCGGTCTCAACACGCTCTTCTGGACCACGGTCGGACTGGGCCGGACGGTCACCTCCTGGTGGCTCCGGTGGCGCGGGAGACGCTCCGCCGATCGGCCCGGCTCCCCACCCCTGACACCGGCAGACGTGGCCGTGTTGGTCGCTGCCCACAACGAAGAACTGGTGATCACCGAGACGATCGCCTCCGCGACGTCGCTCGTGCCCGCCGCCCACGTGTTCGTCGTCTCCGACGGATCCTCCGACCGGACCGCCGACATCGTCCGTGCGGCGGGCGCACAGGTCCTCGAACTGAATCCGAACAGGGGCAAGGCGGGAGCCCTCGCAGCGGGGATCGAGCACTTCGATCTGTGTGAGCGATTCCAGGTGGTCATGCTGCTCGACGCCGACACTCATCTGGCGCCCGACTACCTGACCACCGGACTCGCGCAGATGTCCGAACCCGGGGTGGTCGCCGTCGCCGGGCGGGCGACCACGATTTCCGCGCCCGATCAGCTGACCCGCTTCGGGCGAATCCTGGTGGCGTATCGGGAGCGGGTGTACGTCGCGGTGCAGTACCTGGTCAAGTACGGTCAGGCCGCGCGCTGGGCCGACGCCGTGACGATCGTGCCCGGGTTCGCGAGCATGTACCGAACCGAGGCCCTGAAGCAAATCGACGTGAGCGCTCCGGGCCTGGTCATCGAGGACTTCAACATGACGTTCGAAGTCCACGCGAAGCAGCTGGGTCGAATCGCCTTCCATCCCCGGGCCGCGATCGCGTACACCCAGGATCCCGACAACTTCCGCGACTACGTCAAGCAGATCCGACGCTGGGCACTCGGGTTCTGGCAGACCCTGCGGCGCCACCGACTCCACGTCGGCCGATTCTGGGTGGCACTGGCCGCGTATGTCGCCGAGCTTGTGACCAGCAGTCTTCTCTTCGTGCTCCTCGTACCGTTGCTGCTCGTCTCCGTCGTCGCAGGGGTCTTCGGGAACGGCGCCGGGAGCTGGGAGCTGGCCGGTGTGCCGCCGCCCAGGCGGTACTCCTCGGCGTACTCGTGCCCGATTTCCTGCTCACCGTGTTGGCCGCCGGCGTGAGTCGCCGACCTCACTATCTGCTCTACGCACTGGTGTTCCCCGTCATACGCATCGTCGACGCCGCAACGTGTCTGCGGACGCTTCCGCTCGCGTGGCGCAGTCGCGACACCGGCGTATGGCGAAGTCCCGCGCGTCGTTCCAACGCGAAGCACCGGGCCGGCACCGTCTCGGCGACGCCGGCAGATGGCGACCGCCGCCGGCAGACCGCCGCTGCGCGTCGTTCACAAGGGCGATCAGGAACCTCGCAGCGAGATCGCCTGATCACCGCGGAGAACCTCGGTCCACGGCAACTCCCCCGTATCCGCACTACCGGTTAGGAACCTTCGCAATGAACTCGAAGTCGACCAAATCACGCCGCCGCAGGGCCGCCCTGCCCTCTGCCGCAATCCTGAGCACGGCCGGCGCCCTCTTCCTCGGGACCGCCGGCACGGCGACGGCGGCCGAACAGACCGCATCCACGCCCGCGGGCGCGCTGACGGTGACGCTGACCGACGACGTCGTCGAATCGGTTCCGAGCCTGACGATGATGCCGACGTCGACCGAAGGCGTCGTGTCCGCGGTGGGCGTCGCCACCGCGACCGGGCCGGGCGCGCAGGACATCACGGGCAGCACGCTCGATGTCGGCTACCAGGTCGGCTGTGCCGTCGACGTCTCCGGTGGTGTGCAGCTCGCGGTCGAGACCCCTGCCGGTCCCTCGCTCACACTCTTCCCGACACCCGGACTGGGAATGAACTTCGGCATCACGCCGTCCGTCCTGGTCAATCCCAAGTTTGGTGTCAGCCAGGACGTTTCGCTCGGCAAACAGGTGGTGAACGGACCGATGCCACGGTGTCGTTCCACGCGGTCAGCCTCAAGGTCGACGGGTGCATCGGTGGTGTGACGGTTCGTCCGTATGCCGTCTACACGGTGACGACCGCCCACGGTAGCCATTCGGTCGCGACGTACGGCAACTCCGCACTCTCTGACGGAAAGAGTCTCGCCCGCACCACATGGTGCGGGCGAGCAACTCTTTCGTGGGCCACTGTCCTGATCGAGAACCCGTTCGTGGAGGTCACACGCGCAGTTCGAGGGTCACTATCGCTTCGGCGACGGTGTGCACGCTGGCGTTGTGCGACCGCGCGTGGCGGCGGATCAACTGGTAGGCGGCATCGACCCCGATTCCGTTCGCGTTGGAGATGATTCCCTTCGCCTGTTCGACGACGATCCGAGTGGTCAGCGCCTGCTCGAGTTGCCCGGAAAGACGCTGGAAGTGGGTCACCGCCGACTTCTGACTCAGGTACACCGATGCCATCTCGGCCAGACAGCCGACCATGGCGATCTCGCCCTCGAGCCACCGCCGCGGGCGATCCGAGACCAGGACGAGAGCGCCGACCGTACGCAGACCGTGCCTGAGCGGGAAAGCCGCCAGCGACACTAGACCCGATCGCCGCGCCTCCGCGACGAACTGCGGCCAGGACTCCCGATGATCGTCGACAGCGGCGATGTGCAGATGCTCCGCGCGCGATTGCGGCGGCGCACGGACCGTCCGAAACCAGTTGTGTCAGGCGGTCGAGAACGATTCCCGGCGCGGTCGCCGACGTGGTCAGTGCCGACGACCCGTCGAGATCGGTCACGACACCCCCGCCGGCGAGGCTGAGTAGCTCCGAGATCAGTTCGACCAGACCCTTCAGCACCACATCCGCTTCGGACGATTCCGCCTGCAGCCTCGTGAATCGCTCCACGGCAACAGCGAAGTGACTTTGATCAATCAAACGACAGTCTCCCTCATTCAAGGAATGGAGCTCCCCCGACATCGGAGATTTCGACACCCACCCGGACTCACTGGGGGCGTTTACACACTCCTGAGCCATTCGTGATTCGCTCGATATCCCTCTGCTGCCCGTCGTCCGTTCGCTCCTTCGACCGCGGCCACCCCCCGGCTCGGCCGATGCGACTGATCCCGTGCTCGAGAAGACTTCCGCCAGAATGTTATCGGACGCAGGGCATTCACAGCCACGGATCAGCCAGGGGTAGTTGTGTTCACCCGGCCGTTCACCCTGCCGCCGACGATCTGCGAAAACTGCACCAAATGCACGGAATCAGCACGCCGGTGAAGATGCTCCACTGCAAATCCGGACAGTATTTATTCGATCTCTATCACGAATATAAATGACAACCGGGCCCTTTTCGTCAACCGGTCGATCGCGACATCTCCGGCATCGACGCGCTCGTCCCGGAAAGTTCGTTGCGCTCTATCACGAGTTGCTTTCGTAGATCATCTCCGGGACGCCATAGCCGAGCGGGACCGGCGTACACACCGGGGCGGGCGCGGACGGATCGAGGGCCTGCACTGCGAGTCCGAGCGCGAAGGGGTCGTACACCATGTTGAAGTGCCCGCCGCGGTTCTCCGGGCAGAGGTCCTGCACGAGAACGTTCGTCGCGCCGGCGCCCCGCAGAGCGATGTTCGTGTAGGGCTGGATCATCTCGTCGTAGCGGGACCCGATGGTCGTGTAGGCGACACCGGGAACCGTGTCGCCACCCGCGTTGAGCGCAGCGAGGAACGGTGATCCCTGCATCTGCTGGCTGATCGCCTCGGAGGTGAGCGCCTCGGCGATCCGGTCGGACTCGGGCAGGAGCCGTAGGAGCGGGACGATTCCGTACATCACCCCGCCGTACGTCGGCGACGCGATGCCGAGCCAGCGGCCCACGACGTCGGCGCCGCCCAGCCTGTTGACGAAGTACCGCGCGACCGTCGCACCCTGGGAGTAGCCGACGAGATCGACCTCGGCAGCCCCGGTCGACACGCGGACCCGACTCACGAAGTCCGCGAGTTCGCCTGCGCTGCGGGCCATGTCACCGCGGGCGTACTTGCCGGGCTTGCCGTCAGCCCCGTAGTTCGGCGCGAACACGCAGAACCCTCGAGCGGTGAGGATCGGCGAGAGCGCGGACCAGTCCGTGTAGGCGTCCGAATCGCTCCGTGCACGAGGACGACGGGGTTCGGATGGTCCGGGCCCGGTCGGCACCCGAAGTCGTTCGCCCCTGGTGGCGCGGCGTCCGGGTGCCGCTCGGCGTAACGCAGCGCGTCCGCGTGCAGCGCCTGAACCAGCCGGGACACTCGGTACGACATACGGGTCGCGCCGGCGATCGCCCCGAACGAACCGAGAACCGCGGCCAGGACCGTGATCGCCCCGACTGCACCTGCCCGCATCGACAGACCCACACGCACCTCCCGTGGTCACGCGTAACCCTGCGCCGTGTCTACCAAGATCGACGACATGCGGCGCCCACGGCGGTCGGTGCGCGCGATAACGATCGAGGAACGAAACTCAGCGGACCCCGCTCCGCTCCCGACCCGGGAGTACACATCCGCCATGAGCGTCAGGGTGGGGCGTGGAAAACGTGTTCGCTCGCAATCGCTTTCGAGGGCGTCGTCGACCATTTCCAGAAGATCGTGCCGATGCTGCAGCGGGACCGACCGGACGCCGAGATCCTCCTCCGATTCCTCGAGAACCAGTTGGGTCAGGACGATGTCGCAGTCGACATGGAAACGCTCCATCAGCAGCACGGACTCGTGGACGGCGGAACGCACGTCTGCCGCGGACGCGCGCGGCGGGAGTGCACAGCGCAACCCGACCAGGCGGAGGCCCGGCGAGGCTGCGATCTCACGGATCGAGTCGTACACGTACTCGGCCGGAAGATCACGGCTGTCGATGTGCGCGAAGACGTTCTGGTGTGCTGCCGCCGGAAGGTCGACCGAAAGTGCCGAAGTGTCATGATGGCCTCCTCGCTCACCTCCACACCTACGCGCCAGCTCGGGGCCGAGGCACGAACCATTGACATGCTCCTGACGCACCGACGACCGTCCTTGACACGCTGTTGACCCCCGGGTCCGAATCCCCACCACCAGGGACGTTGCGTGATGCAATGTGCCGAAGGGCGACAGGAACGGGGTACGGATGACCATCGTGGACAACGCCGTCTACGTCGACGGTGTTCGCGTCGACACCCCACGCGCGCTCGACTGCACCTACGAGACGATGAGCCGACTCGATGGGATGGCGTGGATCGGCCTCTATCGACCCGATGTCGCGGAGATCGAATCCTTGGCGAGCGAGTTCGGTCTCCACCACCTCGCTGTCGAGGACACGATCGCCGCGCACCAGCGCCCAAGCTCGAAGCGGTGCCGACGAGACCCTGTTCGTGGTGCTGCGGCCCGCCCGTTATCTCGACGATGTCGAGAAGGTCGAGTTCGGCGAGGTGCACGTATTCGTCGGACCTGACTTCGTCGTCACGATCCGGCACGCCGAGTCTCCCGATCTCGGACAGGTACGACGCCGTCTCGAAGCCACCCCCGGGCTGCTGTGTCTGGGCCCCGAGGCCGTGTTGTACGCGATTCTGGACCAGGTCGTCGACGAGTACCTCCCGGTGGCTGCAGGTCTCGAGAACGAGCATCGACGAGATCGAGAACCAGGTGTTCACCGGCGACCCCGCCGTCGCCAGACGCATCTACGACCTCTCGGGCGAGGTCATCGACTTCCAGCGCGCCACGCAGCCGCTGGTGTCGATCCTGGAGGCCCTCGAACGCGGCTCGGACAAGTACCACGTGGACCTCGAACTCCGTCGCCACCTCCGCGACGTGCTCGACCACACGCTGCGGGTCGTCGAGCGCGCCGACTCGTCCCGCGCACACCTGCAGACCGCACTGTCGGTGCACGCCACCCTGGTCGGCCAGCAGCAGAACGAGGAGATGCGTCGGCTGACGGTCACGAGCCTGAACCAGAGCGAGGAGGTGAAGAAGGATATCCGCCTGGGCCGCAATCCTCTTCGCGCCCACACTGGTCGGCACCGTCTACGGGATGAACTTCAACGACATGCCCGAACTGGGGTGGGCATTCGGCTACCCGATGGCGTTGCTGCTCATGGTCGCGACGTCGCTGACGCTGTTCTACATCTTCAAACGCCAGCACTGGCTGTGAGCATGCTCGGTCCGGTTGACACCGGGCAGAGCCGCTGGCACGCTTCTCGTGCAGCACCTCGTTAGGCGAGGCTCCTGCACGAACACAGGCCACTGATCTGACGACGTCGAGAGACGCCCAAGATCAGGACAGTTCCCCGGATTAAGGGGTGATCCCAAGTGGCTTCCCACCGACGTGGGATACGTCGTGTAGTGCCGAAGCTCTTACGTGGAGGTGTTCCGACCGGACGATCACCATCGAGTGTGTGATCGACGCGAAACCCCTGCGTTGCACCGATAACGGAAACGCACAGCCGGCCCCGGTGCCGGTTGCCGCTCAGGTACGGAGGTATCCGATATGGACACCACGATCATCATTCTTCGGGTCGCACTCGGTCTGGGGCTCGGTGCCATGGTCGGTGTCGAGCGGCAATGGCGCTCCCGCATGGCAGGGCTCCGCACCAACGCCCTCGTGAGCCTGGGCGCGACGCTGTTCGTGATCCTCGGCAGCTACGGGTTCCAAGGACCGACGCCGACCCCCACCCGCGTCGCAGCCCAGATCGTGTCGGGCATCGGCTTTCTCGGGGCCGGCGTCGTCATGAAGCAGGGCGCGTCCATCACCGGCCTCAACACGGCCGCCACCTTGTGGGCGACCGCCGCGGTCGGCGCTCTGGCGGGCGGCGGAATGTACTGGGCCGCTGTCATCGGGGCCGTTGCGATCATGGGCGCCGACACGATTCTGCGTCCGGTCGGCCGACTGATGGACCATCAGCCCGCCCGGGCCGGACGGGAGGAGCCACCAGTGGACTACCGATTCGAAGTGACGTGCCGTGAGGACGCCGAGGCGCACGTTCGCAGCCTGACCGTACAGGCGATCTCGCGACCCGAGTTCCGGTTGCGGTCGGTGCAGTCGTCCGACACATCCGCGACCGGACAGGTCGAGGTGGTCGCGGAACTGACTGCGGCACACCGCGACGACGCGCTGCTCGAGTCCGCGGTCAGCAGGCTGAGCCTCGAACCACTCGTCACCCGCGTGCAGTGGACGGTCTCCCCGGTCGAGACCGAGTCGATGTTCGAGGTCGGCCGGTGACCGCCCGGTCGGGGCAGGCCCCGCCCAGAAGTCCGAGGGCACGACGTTTCGGCGGCGCTTCGCCGAGTGGACCGAACGGCCGCTGTGGTCGCTGCACCTGACCCTCGGCCTCACCGGGCTGCTGACGACGTTCGGGCTGGCGATGGTGCTGTCGGCATCGGCCGTCGAGTCGTACGTCGGCGGAGGATCGGCGTACACCTTCTTCGTGCAGCAGTTGCTCGGCGTCGTGCTGGGACTGTTCGCCTTCTATCTGGCGATGCGGTTGCCGGTCAGGACCATCCGGATGCTGTCGTTCCCCGCGTTCGTGATCTCGGTGGTGATGCTGATCCTCGTGCTGATTCCGGGGATCGGCGCCGAGATCCAGGCTCGAGGCGCTGGTTCGACATCGCGGGTATCTCGTTCCAGCCGTCCGAGCTCGCGAAGGTGGCACTGGTGCTGTGGGGCGCGCACATGCTCACGCTGCGCGGCAGAGACCGACCGATCGACGCGGGACATCGTGATTCCGGTGGTGCCGGCGCGCTCGTCATGTGTGTGCTGGTGGTGCTCCAGCCGAACCTGAGCACCGCCATCACGCTCGCGATCATCATGATGGCACTACTGTGGTACGTGGGCTTCGACCTGCGGATCCTGAGTGCCATCATCGCCACCGGTGTCGCGACCGCCATCATCCTCACGTTCACCGCCGGATACCGGTCGACCGGGTGCGGGTCCTGTTCAATCCGGCGACGACCCGCAGGGGTTGGGCTACCAGTCACGACAGGCGAAGTACGCACTCGCGAGCGGAGGGGTGTTCGGCGAGGGACTCGGACAGTCGACCAGTAAGTGGAACTACCTTCCGAACGCGTACAACGACTTCATCTTCGCGATCATCGGCGACGAACTCGGCATCATCGGATGCCTGTCGGTCGTCGCCCTGTTCGCCGCGGTCGTCCTGCTGGGCCTGCGGATCGCCCGCCGCTGCGCCGACCCGTTCCTCGGGCTCGTCGCCGCCGTCGCGACAACGTGGATCGGCGCGCAGGCGGCCATCAACATCGGCTACGTCACCGGACTGCTTCCGTGACCGGACTGCAGTTGCCACTGATCTCATACGGCGGTACGTCCACAGCGCTGATGCTGTTCGTCTTCGGCCTCATCGCGAATGCCGCGAGGCACGAACCTCGCGCGATCGCCGCGATCGAGAAGTCGGGAGGCGGACGGATCTCGCGGCTGCTCCGACTGCCGGTGCCGCAGCCGAGCCCGACGCCCGACAGCCGCCGGGTGCAGCGACGCCGGAACAGCGTGCCGCCGAACATGACTCGCGGCCGGAACCTTCCCGGAGGTCGGGATCGACGGTGCCGTCCGATCGCACTTCCACGGTACGGTCGCGCTCCACTCGAACCGCTGGGAGGAGATCGTCATGATCAAGGCCGTCGCACTGCTGGCCCGCAAACCGGAACTGTCGCACGTGCTCGCCACCCACGCCCGGCCCGAACTGTCGGCGGCGATCGCGGCCGACGAGGAGAACTTCCTCGACCGATCACGCACCCGGATGTACGTCGTCGACGTCCGGGAGAGCTAGCCGATCCGGAGCGGATCGATCTGGACCGGACGGGTCCGGTCGATCGCCGGGCGCTGCGGACGGCCTGGGCCTCCGCCAGGCCCTTCGCCAGCGCCCGTCCGTCGCCGCGCGGGACCCGAACGAGCATGCGCTCCACGTCTTCCGGCTCCGGCTCCTCGGTCGAGAACGGCAGCCGCTCCCCCGGCGGCAGCGGCACCGGTCCCAGAACCTCGGCCGAATCCGGAAGTCCCGCCGCCTCGAGAATTTCTCCGATCGACGCCGCGGTGCCATCGACCGCGGCCATGTGCACGGCGGGCGGGAATCCCACCTCCCGCACGTTCCCGAGCTGAGCTCGCGCGTGCCACACCGGATCCCAGCGCACCAGTGCCTGCACGGTGGGGATTCCGGAGTCGGCGACGACCACCACCTGGCCGCCGTCGCCGTGCGACCGCGCCAGCGCCGAGCGCGGTCATCCACCGCCGCAGTGTCTCCTCGGCGGCACGCAGGTCCGCACGCCCCAGCAGCGCCCACCCGTCGAGGAGCAGGGCCGCGCCGTAGCCGCCGGGCATCACCGGTTCGGCGCCGACCGTCGACACGACCAGCTTGGCGCCGGGCGGCATCTCGGCCTTCACGTCGGATCCGCCGGACGTGTGCACCGCAACACCAGGAAACGCCCTGCCCAACTCCTCGGCGGTGCGCCCGCCCCGACGACGACCGCCCGCAGCGCCCGCGCGCCGCACGCGTGACAGCGGTGGTTGGTGTCCGCTATGCCGCACCACTTGCACGTCGGGAACCTACGCCGTCCGGCCCGGCGGCCGCGGGCAGCGACGACGGGCCGTTGCACCGCCGGCAGCGCGCCGGTGCCCGGCACTTCCCGCACGCCAACGACGGCGCGTACGCCGCGGCGCGGAACCTGAACCAGCACACCGGCGCCCGCCGCCAGGGCCTGCCGGGCCGCGGCGAACGCGATCGCCGGAAGACGGGCCGCTCGGCTCCGGATCGCGGGCCAGCGCGTGGTCGCTGTCCGCGAGTGCGGTGATCTTCGGGGCGCGTGCGCGCACCGACGTCCCGGGCCGCCACGAGGTCGTGCGCCCACCCCGAGTCGACGAGGGCCTGTGCCTCCGCCGTACGTGAATGCCCCGGCCAGCACGACGGCACACCCCGTGCCGTGGGCCCGCGACAGCGCGACTTCACGCGCGTGCGGATACGGCGAACGCGGCTCCGCCAGGCTGCTGTCACCGTCGTCCCACACGACCGTCAGCCCGAGGTCCGGCGTCGGGCGAACACCGACGCCCGGGGTCCCGACGACGACGCGGGCCGTGCCCCGCAGCGCCGCCAGCCACCGCCGGTACCGCGCCGACGGCCCGAGTCCCGCCGCGAGACCCACGACGTGGTCGGCGCCGATCAGGTTCTCACACGCCGCGCCAGCCTGTCCAGGTCACGCTGGTCGGGCACGACGAGCACCGCGCCCCGCCCGGACGCCGCGACGACGCCGGCCAGCTCCGCGAGCCGCGCGCACCAGTCCTCGCCGGGAAGAGCCTGCCACGCCGCGCGCGGACCGCGCCCCGACTCCAGCGCCTGGAGGAAGTTGAGGCCGTGGGTGTAGGCGGACCATGCCTCCCGGTCGACCGTGGGTGAGTCCGGCGCCGGGCGCGGCACGACCTCCTCGGATTCAGACCTCCGCGTGCCGCGGCGGGACCGCCAGGCGCAGCACGTCCGCGCGCGTCCCGGCGTAGCGCTGAGCCACCGCGTCGACCAGGCGGTGCACCTCGGCGGTCAGGACGGGCTCGGCCGAGACGACCCGATCGAGCCAGGCCAGCTTGCCGTCGTGCTCCCGCTCGTCTCGCTTCGGCTCGAAGAGGAAGCCGATCGACGAGCCGTCCCGCGAACCGGACCCGGACCCGGACGCCCGGGCGGGCCTGCTCGTCCAGCTCGGACGGAATCGGATTAGTCGAACTCACGGTCCAGGTGCGCAACAGGAAGCAGCGGCAGCACTCGCGCCGCGGGCGCGTGTGCTGCCGCTGTCTTGTCGGTGCCGGTCAGCGAGCTGACTCTTCGGTCGCGGTCAGAGACCCGCGGCCGCGCGCAGCTTCTCCGCGCGGTCGGTGCGCTCCCACGGCAGGTCGACGTCGGTACGACCGAAGTGACCGTATGCAGCCGTGTCCGAGTAGATCGGGCGGAGCAGGTCCAGGTCGCGGATGATCGCGCCCGGACGCAGGTCGAAGACCTCGCTGATCGCCTGCTGGATCTTCGCGACTTCCACCTTCTCGGTGCCGAAGGTCTCGACGAACAGGCCGACCGGGGCCGCCTTGCCGATCGCGTAGGCGACCTGGACCTCGATGCGGTCGGCGAGGCCGGCCGCGACGGCGTTCTTGGCCACCCAGCGCATCGCGTACGCCGCGGAACGGTCCACCTTCGACGGATCCTTGCCGGAGAACGCGCCGCCGCCGTGGCGGGCCATGCCGCCGTAGGTGTCGACGATGATCTTGCGGCCCGTCAGGCCGGCGTCGCCCATCGGACCACCCAGGACGAACTTGCCGGTCGGGTTGACCAGCAGGCGGACGTCGGAGGTGTCGAGTTCGATGGCGAGCTCGCCGAGGACGTAGCCGAGAACCTTCTCGCGCAGATCCGGGGTGAGCAGGTTGTCGAGGTCGATGTCGGCCGCGTGCTGCGTCGAGATGACGACGGTGTCGAGCCGGACCGGACGGTCGCCGTCGTACTCGATCGTGACCTGGGTCTTGCCGTCCGGACGCAGGTACGGCAGCACGCCCGTCTTGCGGACCTCGGTGAGACGGCGCGAGAGCCGGTGCGCGAGCGCGATCGGCAGCGGCATGAGCTCCGGGGTGTCGGTGCAGGCGTAGCCGAACGTCAGCCCCTGGTCGCCGGCGCCCTGGCGATCGATCTCGTCGTCGGTCACGCCGTCGACGCGAGCCTCGTGAGAGTGGTCGACGCCCTGTGCGATCTCCGGCGACTGCGCGCCGATCGCGATGTTCACGCCGCACGAATTGCCGTCGAAGCCCTTCGCGGACGAGTCGTAGCCAATCTCGAGGACCTTGTCGCGCACGATCTTCGGGATGTCGACGTACGCGGACGTCGTCACCTCACCGGCGACGTCGGACCTGCCCGGTGGTCACCAGGGTCTCGACCGCGACGCGGCTGTGCGGTACCCGCCTGGAGCATCGCGTCGAGGATGGAGTCACTGATGGCGTCACAGATCTTGTCGGGGTGACCTTCGGTCACGGACTCACTGGTGAATAGCCGCTTGCCGGACGTGCTCACAGATCTCCCTCTCGACGTTCTGCCCGAGGCCGACTCCGCTCGAATCCGAATTCTCGAATCGTGCGGCCCCGATACGACACCTGAGCTGATTTTCGTTTCTACTTCTATTCAATACCGCAGACGACCACGGTGCCAGGAGACCGGTCCCCCGCGCGGCGCCGTGGTCGCGACGTGCTACTTCGGGGCCAGCAGACCCGCAACCGCATCGAGCACGCGGCTGGCCATCAGCGACTTCGAACCCGGTTCGATCGCCGACTCGGTGCCGTCGGCCCCGAGCAGCCACCCATCGTTGTGGTCCACCTCGAAGGCCTTGCCGTCACCGACCGCGTTCACGACGAGAAGATCACAACCCTTGCGCGTCAATTTCGTTCGCGCATGGTCGAGGACACTTCCCGACGCGTCACCCGTCTCGGCCGCGAATCCCACGATCGCGGTGCCGGGAGCGAGAGTGCCGTCCCGCCGAGCCTGCACCAGACCGGCGAGAATGTCATCGTTTTTGATCAGCGGAATCGAGTTCGGCTCGTCCGCACCCTTCTTGATCTTGCTGGTCGCGACGGTGGCGGGCCTGAAGTCCGCCACGGCCGCCGACATGATCACCGCGTCGGCGTCGACCGCATGCTTCATGACCGCCTCGCGCATCTGCTCGGCGGTACGGACGTTCACGACCTCGACCGCGGCCGGATCGGCCAGTTCGGCAGTGGCGCCGGCGACCAACGTCACCTCGGCACCGCGCTGCGCGGCCAGGCGCGCGATCGCGTACCCCTGCTTGCCCGAACTGCGGTTGCCCAGGTAGCGGACCGGGTCGAGCGGCTCACGAGTTCCGCCCGCCGAGATCACCAGGCGGCGGCCCCTCGAGGTGGCGCGGCAGCGCCGACGAGCGTTCCAGCGGCGGCGATGCAAGCGCGAAGATCTCCTCGGGCTCGGGCATGCGCCCCGCACCGGTGTCCTTGCCGGTCAGCCGGCCGACGCCGGCTCGATGACGATGTTGCCGCGCTCGCGCAGCGTCGCGACGTTCGCGACGGTCGCGGGGTGCTCCCACATCTCCGCGTGCATCGCCGGGCGAACACGACCGGGCACGCGCCGTCAGGAGCGTGGCGGTCAGCAGGTCGTCCGCCCGCCCGGCCACCGCACGAGCCATGAGGTCGGCGGTGGCGGGGGCGATGACGACCAGATCCGCTTCCTGCCCGAGACGCACGTGCGCCGACCTCGGGCACGTCGGCGAAGACGCCGGTCTGCACCGGATTACCGGACAGGGCCTCGAACGTGGCCCGACCGACGAACTGCAGCGCGGACTCGGTGGGGATCACCCGGACGCGGTGACCGTTCTCGGTGAAGCTGCGAACCAGCGCGCAGCTCTTGTACGCGGCGATACCGCCGCCGACGCCGACGACGATCCGCTTGGGTCCCGCCGAATCGGATTCCCGATCGGACACAGGCGTTGCTCCGCTCACTCGCCTTCGGTGTGCTCGAGCAGGTCGGAGTGGATCTCGCGCAGCGCGATGGACAGCGGCTTCTCCTGCAGACCCGGCTCGACGAGCGGGCCGACGTACTCGAGGATGCCGTCGCCCAGCTGGTTGTAGTAGTCGTTGATCTGCCGCGCACGCTTGGCCGAGTAGATGACCAGGGCGTACTTGGACGACGTGCGCTCGAGCAGCTCGTCGATCGGCGGGTTGGTGATGCCGAGCGGGGTGTCGTAGGCAGGCAAGGCGCCACGACCGGCGGTGTCGGACACTACTGCTTCGGTGCTGCTCACTCGGTTTCTCCTGAACTGGACTTGAAAAGTGCCAAATTGAATGCCGGAATCAGGGGGCGACGGCACTCAGTGCTGTCTGTCCAGCCAACAAGGATACCAACTCATCGCAGGCCTGGCTGACGTCCTCGTTGACGATGACCGTGTCGAACTCGTCCTGAGCGGCCAGTTCGACCTTCGCGGTCTGCAGTCGACGCTCGACGACGTCGGCGGGCTCGGTGCCGCGGCCGGTCAGCCGCGAGACCAGCGCCTCCCAGCTGGGGGGCGCCATGAACGTCAGGACCGCCTCGGGCATCGCGGCGCGCACCGACCGCGCACCCACCAGGTCGACCTCGACCAGCACGGGCTTGCCGTCCGCGAGCGCCTGGCGCACCGGCTCGGCCGGGGTGCCGGACCGCTGGAGGCCACCATGGATCTCGGCCCACTCGAGCAGGTCACCGGAGTCGATCATGCGGTCGAATTCGTCCCGCGAGATGAAGTGGTAGTCCTGTCCGTCCACCTCGCCGGGCCGCGGGGCCCGGGTGGTCGCCGAGACGCTGAAGACGACCTCGGGCATGCGGTCACGCAGCAGACGGACGACGCTGGACTTTCCGACGGCCGAGGGGCCGGCCAGTACTACCAGCCGGCCCCTCCGCACTGCGTCACCACTCTCGACCGATGCCGAAGTGGTCTCGCTGCCTGACACCTGTTGTGCGTCAGCAATCACTTGTCGCGCTCAGGCCTCGAAATCGAACCGGCGAGCAGAGCCTTGCGCTGCCGATCGCCGAGGCCACGAAGGCGACGGGTCGGAGCGATCTCCAGCTCGGTCATGATCTCCTGAGCCTTGACCTTGCCAACCTTGGGAAGGGCCTCGAGCAGAGCCGACACCTTCATCTTGCCGAGGATCTCGTCCTCTTCGGCATCCTTCAGGACCTGCTTCAGGTCGGTGCCGCCGCGCTTGAGGCGCTCCTTGAGCTCAGCCCGGGCCTTGCGGGCGGCAGCCGCCTTCTCCAAAGCAGCAGCGCGCTGCTCATCGGTCAACTGGGGAAGGGCCACGGTTCCTCCGTCTCGTCGTGTGCACATGGTCTACGACCCCCGGATAACCAGGGGCGATAGCGACCGTACTCACGCCGGGCGCTGATTGCTAACCCACCCCCGACGTCAGCGCCCGATACGGGTGCGTTATGTGCCGATTCGACGGTGCGTTCGAACACGACTCCCCGCACCGCCCAACCCGCGGCGACGAGCTGCCCGAACACTCGAAAGCTCGACGTCGGCGCAGGTGGAGGACGGTTTTCGGCACACGGGAACCGGACGTGCCCCACAATCCGACGTGGCATGGCCCACAGTTCACCGGCCCGTCGCCGTAGACGCGGAAAAATTCGCGAAAACTTCCGTGTTCCAGTGCGTGTCGGGCGTGGACCTGGTGATCTTCGGCCACCCGGCACGGACGACGAAGGCCGGGCTCGGGGAATCGACCCGAACCCGGCCTCGCCGGAACCCGTCCCTCGGACGGGAGGAGAAACTAGTCCTGCAGGAACCCGAAGGCCTCCACGGACCGCGACACGGCCTCCTGCAGCGCAGACACCGACGGCCCGGCGCGCAGGACCTCACGCGAGACGCTGGGCACGACGGAGCGCAGGCAGTCCCCGCCAAGCGACGTACGTCGTCGGCGGTGCCGCCCTGATGTCCGACACCGGGCATCAGGATCGGCCCGTGCAGCGCGCCGAGGTCGGGGGCGTCGGTCAGCGTGGCGCCGACCACGACACCCACCGAACCGAGGACGTCGGCCCCGGCGTTGCGGGCCGCCGCCTCGTCGACCATCACCTGGCTGATCTTGCGACCGTCCGCAGCGGTCGACAGCTGCACCTGCGCGCCCTCCGGATTCGACGTCGCGGCCAGCACGAACAGTCCACCGTGGTTGCGCTCGGCCAGGTCGAGGACCGGGTCGAGGGAGCCGAACCCGAGGAAGGGCGACACCGTCACCGCGTCCGACGCGAGTGGCGAGCCCTCCCCCAGCCAGGCCCGCGCGTACGCGCTCATCGTGGAGCCGATGTCACCGCGCTTGGCGTCGGCGACGACAAGCGTGCCGGCCTCGCGCAGCGCCGAGATGGTGCGTTCGAGAACCGCGACACCGCCCGAACCGTACGCCTCGAAGAACGCCACCTGCGGCTTCACCAGCGCGACCCGGCCGACGAACGCCTCGACGCAGAGCTCGGAGAACTTCTGAGGCCGTCGACGGTCTCGGGCAGTCCCCACGCCTGCAGCAACTCGGGATGCGGATCCACGCCGACGCACAGCGGGCCGTAATGGCTCAGTGCCGCGTGGAGCCGCGCCCCGAACGTCGTCTCCGCCGTCACTGCTGCGAGTCCCGGAATCACGCAGCCGCGAGTGCAGCTCCTGCAGCGACTGGACGCCGATGTCGCCACGGATGGCGGCCTCGATGCCCTGCACCGCCGCAGATGCACCCTGAACGGTGGTGATGCACGGAACGCTCTTCGACACCGCGGCGCTGCGGATCTCGTAGCCGTCGACGCGCGGGCCTGAGTTGCCGTACGGGTGTTGATCACCATGTCGACCTCGCCGTCCTTGATCTGGTCGACGATCGTGCGAGCACCCTCGGGCAGGCTCTCACCCGACTGCTTGTGGACCTCTTCGCAGGTGATGCCGTTGCGGCGCAGGACATCCGCGGTGCCCTCGGTCGGCCAGGATCCGGAAGCCCAGGTCTGCGAGACGCTTGACCGGGAAGATCAGCGAGCGCTTGTCCTTGTTGGCGACCGAGACGAACACCGAGCCGCTGGTCGGCAGCGAGCCGTAGGCCGCGGTCTGGCTCTTGGCGAACGCGGTACCGAAGTCCGCGTCGATGCCCATGACCTCGCCCGTGGACTTCATCTCCGGGCTCAGCAGCGTGTCGATACCGGTGCCGTCGGCGCGACGGAACCGGTTGAACGGCAGCACCGCCTCCTTGACCGCGACCGGAGCGTCGATCGGCGCGTGACCGCCGTCGCCCTCGGCCGGGAGGATGCCGTTGGCGCGCAGCTCGGCGATGGTCTCGCCCATCATGACCCGCGCGCACGCCTTCGCCAGCTGCACCGCGGTCGCCTTCGAGACGAACGGCACGGTCCGCGACGCGCGCGGGTTCGCCTCGAGGACGTACAGGATGTCGTCCTTGAGCGCGTACTGGACGTTGAGCAGGCCCTTGACGCCGATGCCCTTCGCCAGCGCCTCGGTGGACCGGCGCACGTTCTCGAGGTCGGAGCGCCCGAGGGTGATCGGCGGCAGCGCACACGCCGAGTCGCCGGAGTGGATGCCGGCCTCCTCGATGTGCTCCATCACGCCGCCGAGGTACACCTCGTTGCCGTCGCACAGCGCGTCGACGTCGATCTCGACCGCATCTTCGAGGAAGCGGTCGACCAGCACCGGGCGATCGTCGGAGATCTCCGTGGCCCGGGAGATGTAGTTCTCGAGTGCCTTCTCGTCGTAGACGATCTCCATGCCGCGGCCGCCGAGGACGTACGACGGGCGCACCAGCACCGGGTAACCGATGCCCGACGCGATGTCGCGCGCACCCTCGAACGTGGTGGCGGTGCCGAACTTCGGCGCCGGCAGCCCGGCCTCGGTCAGCACCCGGCCGAACTCGCCGCGGTCCTCGGCGAGGTCGATGGCTTCGGGGCTGGTGCCCACGATCGGCACACCGGCCGCCTTGAGGCGCTTGGCCAGACCCAGCGGCGTCTGGCCACCGAGCTGGACGATGACGCCCGCGACGGTGCCGGACAGGCACTCCGCGCGGTACACCTCGAGCACGTCCTCGAAGGTCAGCGGCTCGAAGTACAGGCGGTCGGCGGTGTCGTAGTCGGTCGACACCGTCTCCGGGTTGCAGTTGACCATGACAGTCTCGTAGCCCGCCTCGGACAGCGTCTGCGCGGCGTGGACACACGAGTAGTCGAACTCGATGCCCTGGCCGATGCGGTTCGGACCCGAGCCCAGGATCAGCACCTTGGGACGCTCGGTCTGCGGAGCGACCTCGGTCTCGGCCTGGGGGTCGAGCTCGTAGGTCGAGTAGTGGTACGGCGTCTTGGCCTCGAACTCGGCGGCACACGTGTCGACGGTCTTGTAGACCGGGTGCACGTTCAGCTCGCCGCGCAGCGCGCGGACCGCGTCCTCGTCGGCGAACTGCTGCGGGCGCAGCGCCGCGATCTGACGGTCGGAGAACCCGTGGTGCTTGGTGAACCGCAGCTCGGTCTCAGCGAACGTGTCGGCGGCGCGCACCTTGTCGCCAAGCTCCACGATCTGCAGCATCTGGTCGAGGAACCACGGTCGATCTTCGTGGCGTCGAACAGCTGCTCGAGCGTGGCGCCCAGCTCGAACGCCTGCGCGATCTGGTACATGCGGCCGTCGGTCGGAACCTTGATCGCCTCGAGCAGTTCGTCGAGCGAGCCCTCGACCTCGGGGCCGGTCCAGTAGCCGGCGCGCTTGGTCTCGAGCGAGCGCAGGACCTTGCCGAACGCCTCGGTGAAGTTGCGGCCGATCGACATCGCCTCGCCGACCGACTTCATCGTGGTGGTCAGCGTGCCGTCGGCACCGGGGAACTTCTCGAACGCGAACCGCGGTGCCTTGACGACGACGTAGTCGAGCGTCGGCTCGAAGCAGGCCGGCGTCTCCTTCGTGATGTCGTTGACGATCTCGTCGAGCGTGTAGCCGATGGCCAGCTTGGCGGCCATCTTCGCGATCGGGTAGCCGGTCGCCTTCGACGCCAGCGCCGACGAGCGCGACACGCGCGGGTTCATCTCGATGACGACCAGGCGGCCGTCTTTCGGGTCCATCGCGAACTGGATGTTGCAGCCACCGGTGTCGACGCCGACCTCGCGCAGGATCGCGATCGAGAGGTCACGCATATCCTGGTACTCGCGGTCGGTGAGCGTCATCGCCGGCGCGACGGTCACCGAGTCGCCGGTGTGGACGCCGACCGGGTCGACGTTCTCGATCGAGCAGACGATCACGACGTTGTCGCGGCCGTCGCGCATCAGCTCGAGCTCGTACTCCTTCCAACCGAGGATGGACTCCTCGATCAGGACGTTCGCGGTGGGCGACGCGGCCAGGCCGCCGCCGGCGATGCGCTCGAGGTCGGCCTCGTCGTAGGCCATGCCCGAACCCAGGCCGCCCATCGTGAAGGACGGGCGCACGACGACCGGGTAGCCGAGCTCGGCGACCGTGGCCTTGACCTCGTCCATCGTGTAACAGACCCGCGAGCGGGCGGACTCGCCGCCGCACTTCTCGACGATGTCCTTGAACTTCTGGCGGTCCTCGCCGCGCTGGATCGCGTCGAAGTCGGCGCCGATGAGCTCGACGTCGTACTTCTCCAGGATGCCCTGCTCGTGCAGCGCGACCGCGGTGTTCAGCGCGGTCTGGCCGCCGAGCGTCGCCAGGACCGCATTGATCGGCGTTCCGTTGGCCTTTTCACGCGCGATGACCTTCTCGACGAACTCGGCCGTGATCGGCTCGACGTAGGTGGAGTCGGCGAACTCGGGGTCGGTCATGATCGTGGCCGGGTTCGAGTTGACCAGGCTCACGCGCAGCCCCTCCTCGCGGAGGACGCGGCATGCCTGGGTGCCCGAGTAGTCGAACTCGCAGGCCTGTCCGATGACGATCGGCCCGGAGCCGATCACCAGGATGTGCTCGAGATCTGTACGACGTGGCATTACTTCTTGACTCCCTCGAGCAGGTTGGCGAAACGGTCGAACAGGTACGCGGCGTCGTGCGGGCCGGCCGCGGCCTCGGGGTGGTACTGCACGGAGAACGCCGAACCGTCGAGCAGGCGCACGCCCTCGACGGCACCGTCGTTGGCGCAGGTGTGGCTGACGACGGCTCGACCGAACGGCGTGTCGAACTCCTGACCGGCCTCACCCTCGAGCGCGAAGCCGTGGTTCTGCGCGGTGATCGCGATGCGGCCGGTCTCGTGCTCGACGACCGGGATGTTGATGCCGCGGTGGCCGAACTTCATCTTGTAGGTGCTCATCCCCAGCGCGCGGCCGAGGATCTGGTTGCCGAAGCAGATGCCGAACAGCGGCAGCCCCTGGCCCAGCACCTCCTTGGTGAGGTGGACGGCCCCGTCTGCGGTGGCCGGGTCGCCCGGGCCGTTGGACAGGAAGACGCCGTCGGCCTTGATGTCGAGGATGTCGTGCAGCGTCGCGGTGGACGGCAGCACGTGCACCCGCATGCCGCGCTCGGCGAACATCCGCGGCGTGTTGGTCTTGATGCCGAGGTCGATGGCCGCGACGGTGAAGCGGGCCTCGCCGCCGGCCGGCTCGACGATGTAGCCGTTGGGGGTGGACACCTCGCCGGCCAGGTCGGCGCCGAGCATCGTCGGCTGGCTCTTGACCCGGTCGAGCAGGACGTCGACGTCGGCGAGCGCCTCGCCCGAAGACGCCGGCGCGCATCGAGCCGCGGGTGCGCAGGTGGCGGACCAGTGCGCGGGTGTCGATGCCGGCGATGCCGACGATGCCCTGACGATCGAGCTCGTCCTGCAGCGAGCCCGTGGCGCGCCAGCTGGACGTGCGGCGCGAGGGGTCGCGCACGACGTAGCCCGCGACCCAGATCTTGGACTCGGACGACTTGCCGGTCGGGCCGACGGACTCGTTGTCCTCGTCGTTCCAGCCGGTGTTGCCGATCTGCGGTGCCGTCGACACCACGATCTGGCGGTGGTAGCTGGGGTCGGTCAGGGTCTCCTGGTAGCCGGTCATGCCGGTGCTGAAGACCGCCTCACCCAGCGTCTGTCCCACCGCACCGAAGGTCGGTTCCCGGAAGACCCGACCGTCCTCGAGAACCAGGACCGCCGTATTGGTGTCAAAGCCGCTCATGCGTCTTCTCCGTTCTGCTCGACCTCACCAGAGCCCGCCGCATTCGCTGTGTCTGTCTTGTCCGTGCTGTCTGTCTCGCGCACCCACGTCGGGTACACCGTCTTGTCGTCTCCACGGAATCCCGTATCGATCTCGGTGCCGGAGGGCAACTCCACCGGATCACCAGGACCCCGTCCTTCGTCATCACTTTTCCGGCCAGACCCCGCTCGGTCCGGATCGCGCGGATCGACTCGTCCGGGATCCAGATCGCCGAGGCGCCGTTGCGCTCGAGCAGGATGCCGCGCGACCACCGGCTGAGCTCGCCGGTCGCCCGGTATCCGATGTCGCCGACCGCGATGCGGTCCTGCCAGCTCGGGGCGAGCGTGCTGCCCACGTACAGGCCGGTGCTCGGCGCGATCAGCTGTTTGCCGAGATCGGCGGGAACCTGCGGCAGCTCACCGACCCGGTCGGCCTGCCGTGCGGCCCGGCCCTTCCAGCCGCGGTACATCAGGAACACCAGCAGTGCCCACACCGCGATACAGCCGACGACCCACAGAAGTCGATCCATCGTCAGCGCTCCTCTCCGAGCGGCCGAACCTTCCCGTCCCGGGCGGTGACGCGGCCACGCAGCACCGTGGTCGTCACCTTCGCCGGCAGGGTCATGGCCTCGTACGGGGTGTTGTTCGCGACGCTCGCCAGCTCGGGACCGTGCACGGTCCACTCCGCGTCGGGGTCGACGAGCACCAGGTTGGCCGGCTCCCCCACCTCGATCGGGCGTCCCTGATCGTCGAGTCCGACGATCTCGGCGGGCCGCTCGCTCATCACGCGGGCCACGCCGCGCCAGTCGAGCAGGCCCGGCTGCACCATCGTCTCGACGACGATCGACAGCGCCGTCTCGAGCCCGAGCATGCCGGGGCGAGCCTGCGAGAACTCGCAGCACTTGTCCTGCTCGGCATGCGGCGCGTGATCGGTGGCCACGCAGTCGATGATCCCCTCGGCCAGCCCACGACGCAGCGCCGCGACGTCCGACGCCTCACGCAGCGGCGGGTTGACCTTGTCGACTGCGTCGTACGTCTCCAGGCGCGAGTCGTCGAGCAGCAGGTGGTGCGGGGTGACCTCGGCCGTGATGGCGATGCCCTGGCCGCGCGCCCACTTCACGAGCTCGACGGAGCCCGCCGTCGAAGCGTGGCAGATGTGCACACGGGCACCGGCGTCACGGGCCAGCAGCGCGTCTCGAGCGACGATCGACTCCTCGGCGGCGCGCGGCCAGCCGGTCAGTCCGAGTCGGGCAGCGGTCGGGCCCTCGTGCGCGACGGCGCCCTCGGTGAGGCGCGGCTCCTCCGCGTGCTGCGCGATCAGGACACCCAGCGACGCCGAGTACTCGAGCGCGCGCCGCATGATCAGCGGGTCCGCCACGCAGTGGCCGTCGTCGGAGAACATCTTGACCCGGCCGACGCCCGCGGCCATCGTCGCCATCTCGGCGAGCTGCTTGCCCGCGAGTCCGACCGTGACCGCGCCGACGGGATGGACGTCGACGAGGCCGACCTCCTGGCCGCGCCGCCACACGTGGTCGGTGATGACGGCCGTATCGGCGACCGGGCTGGTGTTGGCCATCGCGAACACAGCGGTGTAACCGCCGAGCGCGGCGGCCGCCGAGCCGCTGTCGATGGTCTCGGTGTCCTCACGACCCGGCTCACGCAGGTGCGTGTGCATGTCGACGAAGCCGGGCAGCAGGATCTGGCCCGCCCCGTCGATCACCTCGACGTCGTCTGCCGCCGTGAGCCCGGTTCCGATCTCGAGGATCTGGCCGTCGCCCAGCAGCAGATCGGTCGGCTCGCCCTCCCCGTACACCAGAACGTTTCGGATCAACACGTTCCCGCTCGCGGACATCTGCGGCGCCACCTTCTCGTCTCTCGTTGCGTTCAGGTCGCTCACGCGACCTCTTCCGTTCCCACCAGCAGCCGGAACAGCACGGCCATCCGAACATGGACGCCGTTCGTAACCTGCTGCAGCACAGCAGTTTTCGGTGAATCCGCGACCGACGACGCGATCTCCATGCCGCGCAGCATCGGGCCCGGTGCAGGACCACCGCGTGGTCGGCCAGCAGCCCCAGGCGCTTCTCGGACAGGCCGTAGGTGATCGAGTACTCGCGCGGCGACGGGAAGAACCCGCCGTTCATCCGCTCCGCCTGCACGCGCAGCATCAGAACCGCGTCCGCACCGGGCAGTTCGGCGTCGAGCGAGTGCGACACCCGCACCGGCCACGTCTCGACCCCGGCGGGCAGCAGCGTGCGCGGCGCCGCCAGGACCACCTCGGCGCCGAGCATCGACAGCAGCAGCGCATTCGAGCGCGCGACCCGGCTGTGCAGGATGTCGCCGACGATCACGATGCGGCGGCCCTCGATGTCACCGAGCCGCTGGCGCAGCGTCAGCGCGTCGAGCAGCGCCTGCGTGGGATGTTCGTGCGCGCCGTCGCCGGCATTGATGATCGCGGGACCGCCCGTCCTCGGCAGCACCGGTCCACGCCGCGATCTGGTGCGCTGCACCGGAAGCCGGATGCCGCACGATCAGCGCGTCGGCACCGGCCGCGCGCAGCGTCAACGCGGTGTCACGCAGCGACTCACCCTTCGACACCGACGAACTCGACGCGCTGACGTTGATCACGTCGGCGCTCATCCACTTCCCCGCGACCTCGAACGACACCCGCGTGCGGGTGGAGTTCTCGAAGAACACCGTCATGACGGTCCGGCCGCGCAGCGTCGGAAGCTTCTTGACCTCACGCCCGAGAAGCGCCTGCTCGAGCCTTTCGGCGTCGTCGAGCAACGCGGTCGCGGATTCCCGGTTCAGATCCGCAATGGAGAGCAGGTGCTTCACTGGTGGTTCTCCTCTGCGTGCCCGGCAGCCTCGTCCGCCTGTCCGCTCGACAGCACGACACCGTCGCGGCCGTCGTGCTCGGCGAGCAGCACGGCGACGTCCTCCGTGCGGGCGGTGGGCACGTTCTTACCTACGTAGTCGGCGCGCAGCGGCAGTTCACGGTGGCCGCGGTCGACGAGGACCGCCAACTGGACCGCGCGCGGGCGGCCGAGGTCACGCAGCGCGTCGAGCGCGGAACGGACCGTGCGACCGGAGAACAGGACGTCGTCGACGAGGACGACGAGCGTGTTGTCGACGCCACCCTCGGGCACGGACGTGCGCTCGAGCGGACGGTGCGGCTTGGTGCGCAGATCGTCACGGTAGAGCGTGATGTCGAGGGAACCGACCGGCGGCCGGACACCCGCGAACTCCTCGATCTTGTCGGCGAGGCGGGCGGCGAGCGTGGTGCCGCGAGTGGGAATACCGATGAGGACGACGCGCGGTGCGGAACCGTCGGTGGCGTCGAGCGCGGTCTTCTCGATGATCTGATGGGCGATGCGGGCGACGGTCCTGCCGACGTCGGCCGGGGACAGCAGTTCGCGAGCGTTCGCGGGAAGACCTGATGAGGGCCCTTCGGCATACGCATTCAGCGACCTCCTTCTCCGCCTCTCTGGACGGATCGTTAAAGGATGTCTGACGCGGCTCAGCCTATCAGCGGCCGAGTCCGCGCCAGATTCCGGGTTGGTCGAGTCCGGAAGGCGATCAGAACACGCTGCCGCCCACCCCGATTCGGGGTGGGCGGCAGCAGGATCACTTCAGGACTCGGAATCTTCGGCGCCGTCGCCGGCGTCGTCGGACTTCGCACGCTGCGAGGTCGCGGCCGCGGCGGCCCGCACCTGCGGGGCCACCAGGACGACCTGTCCCAGCACGCCGTTCACGAAGCCCGGCGAGTCGTCCGTCGACAGCTCCTTGGCGAGCTCGACGGCCTCGTCGACGGCCACCACCGGCGGGACGTCGGTCGCGTGGAACAGTTCCCACACGGCGATGCGCAGGATCGCGCGATCGACTGCCGGGAGCCGGTCGAGGGTCCAGTCCTGCAGATGGGACTCGATCACCTGGTCGATGCGATCCAGGTTCTCGGCGACACCCTCCACGACCGTCGCCGTGTACGGGGCGACCGGTGCGACAGAGTCGTCGCGACCCGCGAGCTGCGACCGCTCGTCGGCGAGGTCGACCGGGTCGACGTCGCGCGCCTCGGCCTCGAACAGGAAGTCGACGGCCCGCTTGCGGGCCTTGTGACGTGCTCCGAGTTTCTTATGTGTGCCCGACACTCAGGAATTCACACGCCCGAGGTAGTTGCCGTCGCGCGAGTCGACCTTGAGCTTGTCGCCGGTGTTGATGAACAGCGGGACCTGGATCTCGGCACCGGTCTTGAAGCGTCGCGGGCTTGGTGCCACCGGTGGAGCGGTCGCCCTGCAGACCCGGATCGGTGTGCTTAACCTCGAGCTCGACCGTGACCGGGAGCTCGACGAACAGCGGCGCGTCCTCGTGGGTAGCGACCTGGACCTGCATGTTCTCGAGCAGGAAGCGCGCGCCGTCGCCGACGGTGCCCTCGCTGATCGGGATCTGGTCGTAGGTGTCGCCATCCATGAAGATGTAGTCGCTACCGTCGTGGTACAGGTAGGTCATGTCGCGGCGGTCGACCGTGGCGGTCTCGACCTTGACACCGGCGTTGAAGGTCTTGTCGACGGTCTTGCCGGACAGGACGTTCTTCATCTTGGTGCGCACGAACGCGGGGCCCTTGCCCGGCTTGACGTGCTGGAACTCGATGATCTGCCAGAGCTGGCCCTCGATCTTCAGCACGAGCCCGTTCTTGAAATCACTGGTATCTGCCACTTGGTTTCGCGTCTCCTTCAGACGATCGTGATGTCCTTGCTGGTGAGAGTGAGGAGTTCGGGCTCCTGCTCGCGAACGACGAGCGTGTCCTCGATCCTGACGCCACCGCGCCCGGAGAAATACACACCCGGCTCGACGGTCACCACCGCACCGCGTAGCAGTGTACCGGTGCCGAGCTTGCCGATCCCGGGCGCTTCGTCGGATCTCGAGCCCGACACCGTGACCGAGTCCGTGCAGGAACAGGTCGCCGTATCCGGCGTCCTCGATCACCGAGCGCGCCGCCGCATCCACGGAACCGACCACCACGCCCGGCGCGAGCGCCCCACGGCCGGCTGCCTGCGCCCGCGACACCAGCTCGTAGAGGTCGCGCTGCCACTGAGCCGCCGTCTCCAGGACGTAGGTGCGCGTCATGTCCGAGCGGTAGCCACCGATCTGGGCGCCGAAGTCCAGCTTGACGAAGTCACCGGACCGCAGCACGGCGTCGGTGGGGCGATGATGAGGCACCGCGGAGTCGGCGCCGGCCGCAACGATCGTCTCGAACGAGATGCCGTCCGCGCCGTGCTCGAACATCAGCCATTCCAGTTCGCGACCCACCTCACGCTCGGTGCGGCCCGGGCGGAGCCCGCCGCGTTCGATCAGCGCGGCGAGCGCGGCATCGGCGGCGGCGCACGCGCGGCGCAGCAGTGCGATCTCGCCCTCGTCCTTGACCGCCCGCAACTGCTCGACCAGGCCCGGTGCTCGCACGAAGTCGACGCCGGGTGCGGCCTCCGACCACGCCGCGTGCTGGTCGAACGTCACGACGTGGCTCTCGAATCCGAGCTTTCCGGCGCCCCACGCGACTGCGAGCTCGACCAGTTGCGGCGCGCTCGCACGCGCGATCTCGGCTCGCAGATCCGGCACCTGCTCGGCGATCTGGACCAGGTAGCGGCCGTCGGTGCTGATCACGGTGCGGTCCTCGGCGCCGACGTCGTCGGTGGCGGACACCAGCAACGCGGCGTTCGATCCGGTGAACCCGGTGAGGTAGCGGATGTTGAGCAGGTCGGTCACCAGCAGGGCGTCGAGGCCGCGCTCACGCAGCAGCTCGCGCAGGTTCGCACGCCGGGCGGCGGTCGGAGCGGTTACCGGATCGATCGACATACCTCGAAACTACCGGTCGGGCCCGGCCCGGACACAGACCGCGAACCGTGTCGCCCCACCCGGAGGGAAAACGTGTCCGGCGCCTCTTCGGCCCGTTTGTGTGGGTTAGGACACAAGCTCGGAATCCCGCTGGTTACCCTGTGTCACATGAATGGGTGGGTCGTACGAGGTCTCGGTCTCGCATTGGTACACGTCGTGGTGCGCAGTTTCCTGGGGGCTGCGGTGACGCAGTGGCCTCAACAGGGCAGCATCATGCGCTGGTTCTCGCTGCTCCTCGTGATCCTCGCGGCCTTCCTGTGGGGTGCGCTCGACGGAATCCGTGACCGGCGCGCCCACCCCGATCCGGACGACGGTGCCGACCTCACGATCATGTGGCTCAAGGCCGCGTTCGTCGCCGGCATCCTCGCCGGTGCGGCGTCCTGGCTCGTCGGCATCCTCTTCGACATCGCGATCACCAACGGCGGGCTGTTCTTCGAGGTGACGTCGGGAGCCGCGTTCACCGTCCTGCTCGTCTTCGTCCCCGCGATGATCGCCGTCGCTCTCGGACGCTTCCTCGTCGGCCGCGGCACCGCGCGCAGCGCCGACGACCACGTCGCCTACCCGCACGACGCCGACATCGACGTCGAGGAGCAGGCCGCCGAGTCCTACGCCGGCAGCGAGTGGTCCTACGAGCACGGCCACGGCGACGACAACACCGACACCGAGGTGTTCGCCCCGATCGATCCGGAGGCAAAGCCCGGCGGCTCGCATCGAGCCGAACAGTAGGAGCGGCACGAGGAAGGGGGCCGAGGCGGTGAATCCGCCTCGGCCCCTTCGCCGTTCATACCCGGGACTCGACCCGGTCAGCCTCGCTCCGCCAGAAACCTCAACGCGAGGGCGTAGCCCGCCACGCCGAGTCCGACGATCGAGCCCGTCGCCACCGCGCTCAGGTACGAGTGGTGGCGGAACTCCTCGCGGGCGTGGACGTTCGAGATGTGCAGCTCCACCATACCGGCGGTCAGCTCGGCGCACGCGTCGCGCAGCACCACCGACGTGTGGGTCAGGCCGCCCGCATTGAGGATGACGGGTTCCTGGGCGTCGGCCGCGTCGTGGATCCAACCGAGGATCTCGCCCTCGCTGTCGGACTGCCGGACGACGACCTCGATCCCCAGCTCCTTCGCGGTCCGCTCGCACAGGGCGACCAGGTCGTCGTGCGTGGTCGAACCGTAGACCTCGGGCTGGCGCTTGCCGAGCCGACCGAGGTTGGGACCGTTGACGACCTGGACCCTCACAGCAGCACCGTCCCGCCGCTCGGGCTCGCGTCCCGCGCGATCGCGCCGTAGGCGGCGACGAGCAGCGACGGGTCCGGGCCCTCGAGGCGGCCCGGCTTGGCGAGACCGTCGAGGACCACGAAGCGGAGCATTCCGGCGCGGTTCTTCTTGTCGGTCTGCATGCCCTCGAGCAGCTGCGCGAACGCATCGCCGTCGTACGTGGTGGGCAGGCCGACCAGTTCGAGGATCGACCGGTGCCGGTCGGCGGTGGCGTCGTCGAGACGTCCGGCGAGACGACCGAGTTCGGCAGCGAAAACCAGGCCGACGGACACCGCGGCACCGTGACGCCAGCGGTAGCGCTCACGACGCTCGATCGCGTGGCCGAGGGTGTGACCGTAGTTGAGGATCTCGCGCAGGCTGGACTCGCGCAGATCGGCGGCGACGACGCTGGCCTTGACCTCGACCGAGCGGCGGATCAGCTCGGGCAGAACGGTTCCGGTCGGATCCAGTGCGGCTTCGGGGTCGGCCTCGATGAGGTCCAGGATCACCGGGTCGGCGATGAATCCGGTCTTGATGACCTCCGCCATGCCCGCGACGATCTCGTTGCGCGGCACCGTCTCGAAGCGTCGCCAGGTCGATCAGCACCGCGGACGGCTCGTGGAAGGCGCCGACCAGGTTCTTGCCGGCCTCGGTGTCGATGCCGGTCTTGCCGCCGACCGCTGCATCGACCATCGCCAGTAGCGTCGTGGGCACGTGGACGATGCGCACCCCGCGCATCCACGTCGCGGCCACGAAACCGGCGAGGTCGGTGGCGGCGCCGCCACCGAGGCTGACGATCGCGTCGCTGCGAGTGAGGCCGATGCGGCCGAGCACCTCCCAGCAGAAGCCTGCGACCGCGAGGTCCTTGCCGTCCTCGGCGTCCGGGATCTCGATGCGGCGTGCATCGATTCCTTTCTCCGCCAGAGCCGTTCGCACCGCTTCCGCGGTCTCGGCGAGCGGCGGCTGGTGGAAGATCGCCACAGTGCGGGTGCCCTCGAGTTCCTCGACGAGCTCACCGAGCAGACCCCGCCCGATGATCACCGGGTAGGGATCGGCCGTTGCCACCTCGACGCGTACCGGTTCGGTCACTTCTCGACCGCTCCGCTTCTGTCTCGTCGTGTGCCGGGGCGCCCGGTGCGGGCCCGTCGGTCAACTTCGTCACCAACTGCTGGACCACCCGGCTCGGGCTCCGGCTGTCGGTTCGCACCCGGATGGTCGCCACCTGCCGGTACAGCGGCCGGCGACGGCGCATCAGTGCGTGGTACTTCGCCTTGGGGTCGCCCCCGTTCAGCAAGGGCCGTCCCGTGGTCGCGCCGGTCCGCTTGAGGCCCTCCGCGACGCTGATCTCCAGATACACCACGGTATGCCCGGACAGCCGGGAACGGGTGAGTTCAGAGAGGATCGCGCCGCCACCGAGGGACAGGATCCCGTCGTGCGATTCGAGCGCCTCCCCGACCACCTGCTCCTCGATCTCCCGGAAGTACGGTTCCCCGTCCGCGGCGAAGATCTCCGGGATGGTGCGCCCGGTCCGGCGTTCGATCTCGACGTCGGTGTCGAGCAGCTCGAGATCGAGCGCCTGCGCGAGCCGTCGGCCGATGGTCGACTTGCCCGCGCCCGGCGGCCCGATCAGGACTGCGCGCGGTGTCATCCGATCACCGCGGCTGACGCGCCGCGATGCCGTCGACGTAGCGCTGGAAATTCGAGCGGGTCTCGGCGATCGAGTCGCCACCGAACTTGTCCAGGGCCGCCTGCGCAACGACGAGCGCGACCATCGCCTCGGCGACGACACCGGCGGCCGGGACGGCGCACACGTCGGAGCGCTGGTGGATCGCGACCGCTTCCTCACCGGTCGACATGTCGATGGTCGACAGCGCCCGCGGGACGGTGGAGATCGGCTTCATCGCGGCACGCACCCGCAGCGCCTCGCCGTTAGTCATGCCGCCCTCCAGGCCGCCGGCGCGGTTGGTCGAGCGCAGGACGCCGTCGGGCCCGGGACGCATCTCGTCGTGCGCGGCGCTGCCGCGGCGGCGGGCGGTCTCGAAGCCGTCGCCGACCTCGACGCCCTTGATCGCCTGGATGCCCATGAGGGCGGCAGCGAGCTTGGAGTCGAGACGGTCGGCGCCGCTGACGAAGGAGCCCAGTCCGACCGGGAGTCCGTGGACGACCACCTCGACGACACCACCGAGGGTGTCGCCGTCCTTCTTGGCGGCTTCGATCTCGGCGATCATCGACTTTTCAGCCTCTTCGCCGAAAGCCCGCACGGGGCTGGCGTCGATCGCCTCGAGGTCCCGGCCTGGGGGCCGGGCCGACGTACGGGTCGGACGCGCCGATCGAGATGACGTGCGAGAGAACCTCGACGCCGAAGATCTGGCGCAGGAACTGGCGAGCGACGGTGCCTGCGGCGACACGGGCCGCGGTCTCGCGGGCGCTGGCGCGCTCGAGGACCGGGCGGGCGTCGTCGAAACCGTACTTGAGCATGCCCGAGTAGTCGGCGTGCCCGGGACGCGGACGGGTGAGCGGCGCGTTGCGCGCCTGACCGGCAAGTTCGGCCTCGTCCACCGGGTCGGCGGACATGATGGTCTCCCACTTGGGCCATTCGGCGTTGCCGACCTCGACGGCGATCGGGCCGCCGAGGGTGCGGCCGTGGCGGACGCCGCCGATGATCGTGACCTTGTCGGCCTCGAACTTCATGCGGGCGCCGCGGCCGTAGCCGAGGCGGCGGCGCGCAAGCTGCACCGCGATGTCGTCGGACGTCACCTCGACGCCGGCGACCATCCCCTCGAGCATGGCTACGAGGGCGGGACCATGGGACTCTCCAGCAGTTATCCAGCGCAACACATCCAGCATCTTTCCACGTGCCTGGCGCCCGCTTCGACAGTGGGCCGTTCCCGGCCGCGCCGTCGCTCCCGTCACAGGCACCACAGGGCCACCGCGGTGGCCGCACACATCGACGGTCCGTGCGCGATCGGGTCGCCGACGCGCCGCCGCGCCACGCCGACGAGCGCGCTGAGCACCGGCGCCAGGGCCGCCGCGGCCAACCATGCCGATGCACCCGCCATCCCGGTCACGGCGCCCAATCCGATGGCGAGTTTCACGTCGCCGGCACCCATCCCGGACGGCGCCACCAGGTGCAGCATCAGGTACGAACCGGCCAGCATCAGGGCACCGGCCACCGCGCCCCGCGCCTCCCCCGTGCCCAGCGCGAACCCGATGATCGCCGCGCCGCCGGGCAGGGTGAGCATGTTCGGCAGTCGGTGCACGCGCAGGTCGACGACGCTCACCGCGAGCATCCACCACACGAGCGCGAGCGCGGGCACCAGCGCCGCCGACGATCCCACCCGCAGCGCGGCGGCCGCGAACGCGACGGCGCACGCGCCCTCGCACCAACCGACCGGGATCGGCGCGTCGCGCGTGAACCCGGCCAGCAGCCGACGGGTTCCGTATCCGGTCAGTCCACCGGCGAGCAGTCCCACGACGATCCACCACATGCTGCGAGGATGGTCCACCGTCCGGACGAGAGATCCCGACGACGGCGCCGAAGGACAAGTCTGTGGATGGACGAACGGTTGTGGACGGACGCTGAGAGGTCCGACCCCGACTACCGGATCGCCGCCGCCATGGCTGCGCGCGGCGCGGGCATGCCCGTGAACTGTTCGACCTGTCCGTACGCCTGGTTGAGCAGCATCGCCAATCCACCGACGACCGTGCCGCCGGCGCGTTCGACGGACTCGGCGAGCGGCGTCGGCCACGGGTTGTAAATGGCGTCGAGCACGAACCGTGCCCGGCCGATCACGTCCGCGTACGGCGCGGCCCCGGCCGCGGGCACGGTGCTGACCAGGGCGGCGGAGTCGGCGCACAGATCGCCGAGCCGGTCGTCGTCGAACGCCACGTGCCGCACGGACAGCCCCACTGCCTCAGCGCATTCGAGGGTGGGCCGCGCACGGTCCGCGTCCCTCGCGACGACGGTCACCGACGCCACCCCCATGTCGGCGAGCGCGACGAGCGCCGGGCGGGCGGTTCCGCCGGCACCGACCACGACGGCCGAGGTTCCGGTGAGGTCGCCGACGCCACCGTCGACGAGCGCGCCGCGCACGCCGTCGACGTCGGTGCAGTCGGCCCGCCAGCCGTCGTCGATGCGGACGAGGGTGTTGGCCGACCCGATCGTCACGGCCCGCTCGGTGCGCTCGGTCGCGAACTCGAGGGCCGCGACCTTGCCGGGCATCGTCACCGACAGCCCGACCCATTCGGGTCCGAGCCCGGACACGAGGCCGGGCAACTGCTCGCCGGTGCACTCGATCCGCTCGTACGTCCAGTCGGTCAGCCCCAACGCCCCGTAGGCCGCGAGGTGCAACTGCGGGACTTCGAATGCGAGATGGGGCTGCCCAGAACCGCCGCCTTACGCGCCGACACGTCGATCACCTTCCACTGTCGAGGATGCCGCTCTTCTGAGCCAACTCGATGTTTGCGAGGTGCTCGTTGTAGTCGCGGGTGAAGAGCGTGGTGCCCTTCTTGTCGATCGTCACGAAGTACAGGTAGTCGCCCGGAGCCGGATTCTCCGCGGCGCGAAGCGCATTGATGCTCGGCGACGAGATCGGCGTGGCCGGAAGGCCCGGCATGGCGTACGTGTTCCACGGTGTGACCCGGGCGCGGTCCGCGTCGGTGGTGGCGACCTCGGTGGTGTCGAGGGCGTAGTTCACGGTCGAGTCGAACTGGAGCGGCTGGTTCACCGCGAGGCGGTTGACGACCACCCTCGCGACCTTGTCGAAGTCCGCGGGCAATCCCTCACGTTCGACGAGCGACGCGACGACGAGCATCTGGTACGGGCCCAGCCCGACGTTCGAACCGGCAGTCTTGATGCCGGTGGATTCGTAGCTCTCCGCACTCGCACTCACGAGCTGGTGCAGGATCTGAACCGGCGTCTGTGTGGGATCGAAATCCCAGCTGCCGGCAGCGATCAATCCCTCGAGCTGGCGATTCCGGTCTGGGACGTTCGCGACCTGTGCGCGAGCCCAATCCGGCACGCCGAGCGCGGTGAGGTCGGCGCCGGCGCCGGCCTGGTTGAGCTGGTCGTAGCTGATGCACTTGGGGGCGTTCGCCGAACCGACACAGCTGGCCTCCGCGATCAGGGTGTAGATGCCCTTCTTGACCGCACCGGTCTGCACGTCGCGGGTGTCGTGCAACTGCCGACCCTCGGAGATCACCAGCTGCCCGACACGCGCCTTCGGCGACACCAGCGCCGACACCGCATCGGCGCCCGAGATCTGGGTGGCGATCGAGTAGTAGCCGGGCTGCAGCGAATTCATGGCGTCGTTGCGGAGCGCCGCACGGTAGAACGCGGCCCCGCTCTTGACGACGTCCTTGGCGGCCATCTCGTTCGCGATCTGCTCCGCGGTGTCGCCGGAGTGCACCTGGACGACCACATCGGGGCCGCCCGGCCCGGCGTAGTCGGCGACGTTGCGGCCGCTGATCTGGTCGTACACGGCGAACCCGGCGGCGCCCGATGCCGCCGAGGAGGACCGCACCGGCGAGAACACCGATGACCCGGCCACGTCGCTTGCGACGCGCCACCTCGCGCATGCGCCGCATCTCACCGCGGCTCACCGGCTGGGCGCCGACGGCGGTCGGCAGGGCCCGACGGCGCTCGTCGGAGTACTGATACTCGTCGTACTCGGGTTCGTAGCCGTACCCGGCGTCGGTGCTGTGGGTCTCGTAACCCTGCGTCTCGTAGCCCTGGGGCTCGTAACCGTCGGTCTCGTAGCCGTGGGTTTCGTAACCGTCGGTCTCGTAACCGTGCGTCTGGTAACCGTGGGCGTCGTATCCATCGGCGTCGTAGGCCTCGTGGCCGTGGTCCGCCGGATACCCGTACCCGTCGCCGGGGTCGTGATCGGCGGATCGGTCGTTGTCGTAGTAGCCGTGATCACCCGCGTAACCGGGGGTCGACTCGAACTCGGGACGGCCCGGCGGCTGGCGATGATCCTTCACAGGCCGCCCTCCGTGGGCCGGCCACTACTGTCCGAGTCCGTCACGTTCACCGCTCTGCTCCGCTCGTCCAACCATCCCTGCAAGATCGCCACCGCAGCCGCCTGATCGATCATCGGCCGCTGGCCCTTCGCCCGGACTCCGCTCTCGCGCAGGGCCCGCGCCGCGGTGACCGTCGTCAGCCGCTCGTCGGCCATACGAACCGGGATCGGGTCGATGCCACGCTGCAGTCGCCGGGCGAAGGCAGACGCGATTGCCGCGGCCTTGCCGACGTTCGCCGCGCAGGGTCTGCGGCAGACCGACGATAACCTCGACGGCCTCGTACTCCTCGACAAGCGCGACAATCCGCCGGATGTCCGGCGCGTCGGGCCCCTTCTCCTTGGACCGGAAACCGTCTCCACCGGCGTCGCGAGGATGCAGTCGGGATCGCACGACGCGACCCCGATCCGCACGCTGCCGACGTCGACGGCGATGCGGCGCCCGCGCCCGGGTCGTCGACCCCGGGGTGATCGGGCCCCGACGGTGCAGGGCAGTCGGGACCCGACTGAGCCGGGGGCACCGCTAGGAGTTCCTGCCAGCTCGGCGACCCGTCCCCGTACGCCCTCGAGCGCCGCGGGGATTCCGGAGACGTCGGAGCCGGAGCCCTGCGCCATATCGGCCTTGCCGCCGCCACGTCCGCCGATCTGCGGGCCGAAGCTTGCGACCAGCTCGCCGGCCTTGATGCCGAGATCCTGGGCCGCCTTGGTCGCGGCGACGACGAACGGCACCTTGCCGTCGGCGCTGCCGAGCAGCACCACGACCGCGGGCTGGGTGCCGAAGCGACCGCGGATGTCGCTGACCAGGCCGCGCAGGTCGTTGCCGGCGACGCCGTCGGGCGCCTGCTCGGCGACGAGCAGCACCTCGCCGAGGCGGTGTGCCTTGTCGACGAACGCGCCCGCGGAGGCGAGCACCGCAGCGGCCTTGGTGGCCCTCGAGTTCCTTCTCCGCCGCCTTCAGGCGCTCGACGAGCGCCTCGACGCGACCCGGAACCTCTTCGGACGGCACCTTCAGCGACGACGCGACACCCGCGAGGAGCGCGCGTCCTTCGCGAGGTAGCGGTACGAATCCAGGCCGACGAAGGCCTCGACGCGCCGCACACCGGAGCCGACGGACGACTCGCCCAGCAACGTGACCGGGCCGATCTGCGCCGACGTTTGCACGTGCGTGCCGCCGCACAGCTCCATCGAGAACGGTCCGCCGATCTCGACGACGCGGACCTCGTCGCCGTAGTTCTCGCCGAAGAGCGCCATCGCGCCCATCTGCTTCGCCTTGTCCAGATCGGTGACGAAGGTGTTCACCGTGTGGTTGGCGGCGACGGCCTCGTTGGTGACGACCTCGATCTCCTGCTTCTGCGACTCCGACAGCTGGCCCTGCCAGTTGAAGTCGAAGCGCAGGTAGCCCGGCTTGTCGAGCGAGCCGGCCTGAACGGCGTTGGGGCCCAGCACCTGTCGTAGCGCGGCGTGCACCATGTGGGTGCCGGAGTGGCCCTGCGTCGCGCCCTTGCGCCACTCGGCGTCGACCTGTGCGAGGACGACGTCACCCTCGGTGATCTGGCCTTCCTTGACGGTGACCTTGTGGACCCACACCTTCTTGGCGATCTTCTGCACGTCGTTGACCTGCACGCGCAGGCCCGCGGCGGTGACGGTGCCGAGGTCGGCGATCTGGCCGCCCGCCTCCGCGTACAGCGGGCTGCGGTCGAGGATGACCTCGACGTCCTCGCCGGCCTTCGCGGTGGGCACCCGGACGCCGTTCGAGATGAGCGCCAGCACGTGTGCCTCGGAGACCAGCTCGTTGAAGCCGGTGAACTCGGTGGGGCCGCGGTCGACGAACTCCTTGTAGACCGTCAGGTCGGCGTGCGCGTGCTTGCGCGCCTGCGCGTCCTCCTTGGCGCGCTTGCGCTGCTCGGCCATGAGCGAGCGGAAGCCGGCCTCGTCGACGCTCAGGCCGGCCTCGGCCGCCATCTCCAGCGTCAGGTCGATCGGGAAGCCGTAGGTGTCGTGCAGCACGAACGCCTCGTTGCCGCCGAAGACCTTCTTGCCGGTGGCCTTGACCTGGTCGGCCTCGGCCTCGAACATCTTCGAGCCGGCGGCGATGGTCCGCAGGAACGCGGTCTCCTCGCCCACCGCGACACCGACGATGCGGTCGAAGTCGGTGGCCAGCTCCGGGTACGACGGCGCCATGGCGTCGCGCACCACGGTGACGAAGTCGCGCATGCTCGGCTTCTCGGCGCCCAGCAGCTTCGCCGAGCGGATGATGCGGCGCAGCAGGCGGCGCAGCACGTAGCCGCGCCTCCGTTGCCGGGGTTGACGCCGTCGGCGATCAGCATGACCGCGGTGCGGGCGTGGTCGGCGATGACCCTGAAACGTGTGTCAGCAGCGGACGCGTCCGGCCCTCGGCGCCGTACGTGCGGCCCGACAGCTCCTCGGCCTTGGTGATCACCGGGCGGACCAGGTCCGTCTCGTACACGTTGTCGACGCCCTGCAGCAGGAACGCGACGCGCTCGACGCCCATGCCGGTGTCGATGTTCTGCTTCGGCAGCGGGCCGAGGATCTCGAAGCTGTCCTTGCCGGTACCCTCGCCACGCTCGTTCTGCATGAACACGAGGTTCCAGATCTTCGAGGTAGCGGTCCTCGTCGGCCTCGGGGCCACCCTCGGCGCCGTACTCGGGGCCGCGGTCGTAATAGATCTCCGAGCACGGGCCGCACGGGCCGGGACACCCATCGACCAGTAGTTGTCGGCCATGCCGCGACGCTGGATGCGCTCCTCCGGGATGCCGATCTCGTCGCGCCAGATGTCGCGAGCCTCGTCGTCGTCGAGGTAGACGGTGACCCAGAGGCGTTCGGGGTCGAAGCCGTAGCCGCCGTCGTCCTGCGAGTCGGTCAGCAGCGACCACGCGTGCTTGATCGCGCCGCGCTTGAAGTAGTCACCGAAGCTGAAGTTGCCCGCCATCTGGAAGAACGTGTTGTGGCGGGTGGTGACGCCGACGTTCTCGATGTCACCGGTGCGCACGCACTTCTGCACGCTGGTCGCGGTGTCGTACGACGGGTCTGCTGGCCGAGGAAGAACGGCTTGAACTGCACCATGCCGGCGTTGACGAACAGCAGGTTCGGATCGTCGAAGATCAGCGAGGCGCTGGGCACCTCGGTGTGGCCCGCCTTGACGAAATGGTCGAGGAAGCGCCTACGGATCTCGTGGGTCTGCACCGGGGTTCGTCCTAACGTATGTCCGTCGAGTGAAACAGTGTTCGGCCGCCGATGTCGCCCTCGAGGTGCGAATCGGCCATTGGCAAGCTTAACGCGCTCGCGCGAGGCAGCTATTCGCCGCATGTGACGGCCCGTCGTTCGCGGCGCGCGCCGTGACACGGATCTCAGCGCACCTCAGCGGCCGCGCACGATCCTGCGCAGCTTTCCCACCCGCCCGGCGATCTCCCGCTCGGCGCCGTGCGTCGTCGGTTCGTAGCAGTCGACGCCGACGAGTTCGTCCGGCGGATACTGCTGCGGCAGGACCCGTCCGGATGGTCGTGCGGGCAACTTGTAACCGACTGCGTTGCCGAGTTGCGCCGCGCCGGCGTAGTGGCCGTCCCGCAGATGCGGCGGCACGAGTCCGACTTGCCGGCCGCGACGTCGGCCATCGCGGCCCCGAGCGGCGGCGATGACCGCCCCCGACTTGGGTGCGGTCGCCAGGTGGATGGTGGCCTGCGCCAACGCGAGTCGCGCCTCGGGCATCCCGATCAGCTGCACCGCCTGCGCGGCCGCAGTCGCGGTCTGCAGCGCGGTGGGGTCGGCCATGCCGATGTCCTCGCTGGCGTGCACGACGAGCCGACGAGCGATGAACCGTGGATCCTCCCCGCGGTGATCATCCGGGCCAGATAGCGCAGCGCGGCGTCGACGTCCGAGCCACGGATCGACTTGATGAACGCGCTGATGACGTCGTAGCGCTGGTCGCCGTCGCGGTCGTAGCGGACGGCGGCCTTGTCGACGCTGGATTCGACGGTCTCGAGATCGAGCAACGCGGGGCGCTCGTCGGTACGGTCGAGTGCCGTCCCGGCCGCGGCTTCCAGGGCCGTCAGCGCGCGCCGCGCATCACCCGCCGCGAGCCGCACCAGGTGCTCGAGCGCGTCGTCGTCGATCTCGACGGACCCGCCGAGGCCGCGCTCGTCCGTCCGGGCCCGTTCGATGACGAACCGAATGTCGTCGGCGGTCAGCGACTGCGACTGCAGCACCAGCGACCGCGACAGCAACGGCGAGACCACCGAGAACGACGGGTTCTCGGCGGTTGCCCCGACGAGCAGCACGATGCGGTTCTCGACCGCGGCGAGCAGCGCGTCCTGCTGGGTCTTGGAGAAGCGGTGGACCTCGTCGATGAAGAGCACGGTCTGCTCACCCTGGAGCAGCCGGCGCCGCGCCAGTTCGATGACGCCGCGCACCTCCTCGACGCCGGCCGACAGCGCTGACAGCGCCTCGAACTTGCGTCCGGTGGCACCCGAGATGAGCGAGGCGAGCGTGGTCTTGCCGGTCCCGGGCGGCCCGTAGAGCAGCACGGACGACGCACCGGATCCCTCGACGAGGCGCCGCAGCGGGGCGCCCGGCGCCAGCAGGTGCTGCTGACCGACGACCTCCGACAGGGTCGCGGGCCGCATCCGCACGGCGAGCGGGGCGCCCGGGCTCGGTCGCGATCGCCGCGGGGCAACCGACGTGAGCGGTGCGGGCCCGATTCGCCGGCCGGGGCCTCGAACAGTCCCGCCCCGTCGTCGGCCGCGTCCGTGTCGCCGAAGAAATCAGTCACACCCCGACGCTGACTAGCCGGCCCCGACTCGAACCCGCGCCGCTCGAGACCGGATCAGCGGCCGAACAGCGATGCGAAGAAGCCGGGCTTCGCGGGCTGCTCACACTTGCAGCGCTGCGCGGCGGGCACCGTGCGCATGACGCTGTCGACGTGCTGTCCGCAGCCTCCCCACGTGGTCTTGGAACAGGTCTTGCAGGTGACGGGGTAGCACACGATGAATCTCCTCTGGAGTGGCTGACGGTTTCTTCAAACCATACCCCCAGGGGTATCCGATTCAATGTGCTGGTCCCCACATCGGAGACGGCGCGGAGTCAGCCGTTGGGTGCGTGCACCCGGATGCGATCGACAGGACCGGACAGCTCGAGGCGCCGGACGAGAACCGGATTGTCGGTCGCCTGACTCTCGTGACACGCGATCGCCGCCAGCTGCACACCGCGATCGACCTCGACGTCGACCACACCGTCGCCGGCCAGGGCGCCGAAGCCCGCGTCGAACTCGGTGTTCAACGCGTCCGCCACGTCCGGCGCGACACCCCACTCGAGCACGTGCAGTCCCTCGACCGCCGCGACCCGGAACGCGGCCGCCGTCGCTGCCCGGTGATCGGGGTGCCCGGTGACGCCACCGGACTCGAAGACCACGAGCGTCGACGCCGCACCGAGCGTGTCGAGGACAACCGCGTCGAGCATGCCCGGATCCACCTCGTGCAGACCTCCGTCGGGAAAGTCGAGCAACTCGACGCCGCCGACACCCAGGCGCTGCGCCGCCGTCGCCAGCTCCGCGCGACGCACCTGGGCGAGGTCGACACCCGCGCCGAGCGTGCTGGCCTCGCCGCGCGTCAGGCACAGCACCCGCACGTCCGCGCCGAACGCGGCGAGCGCCGCGAGCACCGCCCCGAGGCCGAAGCTCTCGTCGTCAGGATGCGCCACCACCGCCAGCACGGAGCCCCGCGAGGCCACGTCCCGCAACACGGATTCCCCGGAGTTCCCGCCCACACGTACCACCCCTTCGGTGCATTCCATTCCAGTTTCCCGGACCTACGAGGCAGCCGGGGGCGATCCACCGAAAACAGAGCCCCACCAGTGCTCCTTACGACGTATAGTCTGCACGGACAAGGGTCCTTACAACGTAAGGAGCACGATGGGATCCGATGCCCGAGACAACGACGCCGCCCGCACGATGGCGCGACTGTGGGCGCCGCCGCCCCTGCTCGACGACGGCACCGACGACCGGACGGCATTGACTCTCGAGGCGATCATCGAGACGGCGACTGCCCTGGCCGACGAACGCGGCACCGCGGCGGTCCCGCTGCGCGCGATCGGCGATCGCCTCGGGTGCACGGCGATGGCGCTGTACACGTACGTCGGCGGCAAGGATGAGTTACTCGACCTCATGTACGACCGCGCCCACACGGGGTTCATGTCGACACCGCTGGCGTCGGTGACCGCGTGGGCCGACCGCCTCCTCGACCTCTACGTCGTCCATCCCTGGATGCTCGACCTTGCACACGCGCGACCTGTTCTCGGACCACACCAGCAGGCGGTCTTCGAGGCGCTGTTGGGCATCCTGCTGCCCGGCGGCATCGACCGCCGCGACGTGGCGGCGATCGCGTCGTCGGCCTTCTCGCTCGCGGCCGCGGCCGCACGCACGGTCGTCGACGCTCGTCGCGCCCCCGACACGACAGGGGACGCCAAGCAGCGGTGGTCCGAGCGCATGGATGCGCTGGCCGCCGCGGCACCGGATTTCGCCGCTCGGTTCCCGCTGTCCACGGCGCTGACGAGCGGGGACCGTGCGGACCCCGACGTCGCGCCGCCGGCCGACGCCGCCCCGATCATGGAGCGCGCCGCCCGGGAGAACCTGCGGCGCGCAGTCGAACTACTGCTCGCCGGAGCCGATCGACCGCCGACGGTGCGAGGCTCGACAGCAGACTAGCTGCCCCGACCGGAGCCATTGATCGAACCGGACTCGGGAGCGAACAGGCGACGATAGGCGTGGGGGTCTGGCCGGTGCATCGGTGGAAGTGGGTTCGGAGGTTTGCCGCGCTCCCGAGTCCGACGGCCTCGGCGATCCGGTCGATGGGAAGGTCGGTGGCCTCGAGGTACTCCTCGGCGCGTTGAACGCGCGCCTGGACGAGCCATCGCCCGGGGGTGATGCCATTCTCGGCGTGGAATCGGCGTTCGAATGTGCGGGTGCTCATGTGGGCGCGTGCCGCCATCGACGCGGTGGTGTGAGGTTCCCGCAGATGTTCCGCTAGCCAGGCTGTCACACCGGCAGTCGTGCTGCCGCCGGTCGGGTGACAGTGGCCTGGATGTATTGGGCCTGGCCGCCCTCTCGCAGGGGCGCGACGATGCACGAGCGTGCGACGTTGTTCGCGATGCGGGTGCCGTGGTCGCTCCGGATGATGTGCAGGCACAGGTCGATTCCGGCTGCGACGCCTGCCGAGGTCAGGACCTCGCCCGCGTCGACGTACAGGGCTTCCGGATGGATGCGGGCTCCGAGGTGGCGCCGGGCCAGAGTGTCGCAGCGGCGCCAGTGCGTGGTTGCGTCACGGTCGTCGAGAAGCCCCATGGCTCCCAGAAGAAACGCGCCGGAGCAGATCGAGGCCACCCGCAGACCTGGCCGGACAGCGGTACCGACGGCGAGATGGGCCTGAAGGTTGCCGATGAGCTGCTGCGCTGCTGCCGGGTCGAGGAGCCGATCGCTCGAGGCGACGATCACGATGTCCGCGTCCGCGAGGGCCTCGGGCGCTGCGTCGACTGCGAGACCGAGCCCTCCGCCGTGTGCACCGTGCGCGAGCCGTCTGCTGCGACGACGTCGACGTCGTAGAGAAGTTCACCATCCGCACCTCGCGCCGCCCCGAACAGACGAGATGGGATCCCGAGCTCGAACAGTGGCGTTCCGGGGCGGCCAGGGTCACAACACGACGCATGGCGGAATCCTTTCACGAGTTGTCGATTTCGCCACTGTTCGAGATTCGTTTACCCCGGCAGTCTCGTGACATGACTCATTCATCCGCGCCACCCCAGACGCTGTGGGCAGCGATGACGCCCGAACCGGGCGCCGAACCAGTCCTGACCGAGTTACCCACCCCGCAACCGGGGCCCGGCGAGGTCCTGGTCCGGGTCATGGCGACGTCGGTGAACCCGACAGACGTCATGACCTGGCAGCGTGGAGCATTCGTCACCGGCGAGCAGGCCCCCTTCATCGGCGGCTTCGACGTCGCAGGGATCGTCGCGGGCGTCGGCCGCGGAGTCACCACCCTTCAGGTCGGTGACTGCGTGGCGGGGATGCCTCGCTTCCCGCATCCGGCCGGTACGCTTCGCCGAGTACACCACCTCACCCGCTCGCCACCTGGCCCGCGTCACCGCGACCTCGGAGCGGGGAGGTCCCGGTGACTGGCGCAGCTCGCGGCCTTACCGCTCGCGGGCTTGACTGCATGGCAGGCACTCGTCGACACCGCCACGGTCACGACAGACACCAAGGTCCTCATCCACGCAGCATCGGGCGGGGTCGGCCACCTCGCGGTGCAGCTTGGGACATATCTCGGGGCTGAGGTCACGGCCGTCACCAGCACGCGGGGCCAGGAACTCGTCCAGGAACTCGGTGCCGCACACGTCATCGATCGATCCAGGCCGGAGTGGCCCACTCAGGTGCCGGCGCAAGACGTCGTGATCGACACCGTCGGCGGCGACACCACGGCGTTGTCCCTGCAGCTCGCTCAGCCCAGCGGGTCTGGTCGTGGCGCTGCATCCGATACGCCCCCGACGACGTGGCCGGCACCGATCACCGCCTGACTCGCACGCTCGTCGAACCCGACCACCACGCCATGCGGCGCCTGCTCGAGCTGTACCGCGAGGGCCACCTGCGTCCGCATGTCGGCGCCACCTATGACTTGCCCGACATCGGCGATGCGTTACGTCACGTGCAACAGTCCCGCACCCCGGGCAAGACCGTCATCCACACCAACCGAGGAGCTCACGCATGACCACTACCCCCACGACCCGCGCAGTAACCGACGCCTTCTTCGGCAACTTCGCAACCGGCGACATCGACGCGGTCAAGGCACTCTTCGACCAGGACATCGACTTCGCCGTCCATGGGCAGCCCCCGCACCCCATGGGCCGGCAGCCGTAACAGCAGCGCCGAACTCGACGACTTCTTCGCGGCCTTCGCCGCGCTGGGCCCGGCCACGGACTACACCGTGGCGCACATCCTCGTCGATGGGTCTCACGCCGTCGCCTTGGGCCACAACTCCTTCCCGGTCACAGCCACCTGGAAGTCCTTCACCAATCACTTCGCCCTGCACTTGACCGTCGCCGACGGAAGATCACGGGCTACCAGATGTACGAGGATTCCTACGCCATCGACCAGGCTTTCACACCTGACGCCGGCTGATCACAGCCTATCCGAAGGGCCCGGCAGCTACCCCGGCTGACCGGGCCCTCACGTCCCGTGAAGATCGACCCGTCGCTACCGCTACTGGACGCGCTCACGCAGACGTGCCACGACCAGCGACGCGTGCTCGGTGATGACGTCGTCGCCCGACTGCTCGGCGAACGTCGCCAGGCTCTCCCACCGGGCGAGCAGGGCGTCGGCGCGCGCCGCGGACAGCTCGATGTCCACGCACCGCCGCGATCCGCGCGTAGTCCTCCGGCAGGAACAGGAATGCGCTGAGCCAGACCCAGGCGAGCTGGGCGTCGAGGACCCGCTCGGTGAGGAAGTCGTCGTCGGCGAGGGCCGGCCACATGCCGACCACCTCGGCGCGCCACGCCTCGGTCATCGCGCGGGCGCGCTCGTACGACAGGTCGATGCTGCACAGGCACGCCGGGAACGACACCAGCGCATACGCGAGGTCCAGGGTGGCGTCGCGGAAACCGCCCCACTCGTAGTCGAGGAACCGGACACCCTCGTCGTTGACGATGATGTTGTCGGGGCACAGATCCGACGGGCTGAAGGCACGGAACCGGCCACCACTGAACAGCTTGCCGGCGCGCGCCGCGATGTCGCGGACCTCCAGGGAGACCTCGACGCCGAGGTGCTCGGACAGCAGGGTCGGTACGGTTCGAGCGACGCCGCGGCCTGCTCGGCGACCACATCACCACAGTGCGCAACCTCCGCGCGCCGCAGCAGCGCCGTGAAGTCCTCTTCGCGGCCGACGGTCGCGGCATGCATGCGGCCGAGGGCCTGCGCCATCGCCATCAGCGAGTTGGTGACGGCGTCGGGATCCGCGTTCTTGAGCAGCGACGCGAAGGGGGTCGAATCGCCGAGGTCACCGAGCACCAGCAGACGCGCTTCGAAGTCGTAGGCCAGCAGCTCCGCACCGGGCGGCTCTCGGTCGCCAGCGCGGTCGCGAACTGGTACGAGACCGCTTCGCGCAGAAACGCGACGTCGACCGTCGAATGGTCCGGCACGTCGAAGTCGATGCGTTGCGCCGTGGCCTTCTTCGACGTCTCGCGGACCTGCTCGACCACCAGGGTCCGGGGCAGTGCAGAACGGGTTCTCCGCGACGCGGACCCGGAGCACGATGGTGCGGCCGCTTCCCCCGAGGTCGACGGGGTCGACGAGACGGACCGGTGCGCCGGTCCGTCGGGCGAGCAACTTCTCTGCTGCGGCAACGACCTCGGAGAGGGGTTCCGCCAATATTGCGGTCATCGGTCACCAACCTACCTGTACGAGCCCGCCAGGACCGGGCAATCGGGATCAGCGACGCGCGGCGAAACCCGCTGACCTCGGCAAACCTCGTGTTGCAGCTCGGTCACGGGCCTTTTCTCGCCGCTGCAGCATCAGGACCGCCACCGCGGCGATCACGATGCCGGTGAGATTGACGCCGAGCTGAAGCGCCGACATGAGCGCCACGCGCCATTCGCCGACGGTCGCGGCCACCGCCACGAATCCCGCCGCCGGCACGGTCGTGACCGAGATGAACACCCCCACCAGCGCCGCCGACTTCGCGGACACGAGCGCGAGCATGCCGGCCGCACCCGCGAGCAGGGCAACGACCAACGAGGCCGGGCCGACCTTGTAGATGAAGTCGACCTGGTGGACGTCGTGGATCGTCTCCAGGTCCACCCACCCGATCGCCTCGGCGAGCATGGTCGCGCCGGCGGTGACGACGATCGCGAAGGGGAACCCGACCACGAGTGCGATCAGCGAGCGCCGGGCGAGACCGAACTTGCGGCGGGTCAGGGCCACGGCGAGCGCGGCCAGCGGGCCGAACTCGGGTCCGACGACCATCGCGCCGACGATCGTGACCGGTGAATCGGTGACGATGCCGACCGCGGCCAGCAGACACGCGATGGTCAGGAACGCCAGGAACGTGACGTTGAGCGTCGATTCCTCCCGCGTGCGGGAGATCAGTTCCTCCCACACGACGGAATCGCTCGGGTCGCCGGGCGCCGCCCGCTCCGCCGCCCGAGCCGACTCCGACAGCACCGTCTCGATCGGGACGAGCGTGATCGCACCCGTGCGTTCGATGCCCAGCTCGTGGAGTTGAGTCAGGACCTCGTTGGCCGACTCGCGGGCGATATCGGCCTGGACGACGTCGCCTTCGGGCTCGACGGCGGAGCCCCGCGCCACGGTGATGTGCGTGGCGCCGGGCTCCTCCTCGAGCAGTGCGAGCACCTCGTCGGTGCAATCCGCCGGACAGATCACACGCAGATGCAGCACGTGCGCTTCCCCGCTCTCGCGTCCTGTCTCGCGTCCTATGCGGACTCGGCCGTCGGCGGCTCCGGCTTGACGTCGATGCCCGACTCCTTGCGCTGCAGCTCGGTGATCGGCGCGGGAGCGTCGGTCAGCGGGTCCACGCCGCCGCCCGACTTCGGGAACGCGATGACCTCACGGATCGAGTCGAGGCCCGCGAGCAGCGCGGTGATGCGGTCCCAGCCGAACGCGATGCCGCCGTGCGGCGGCGCGCCGAACGCGAAGGCGTCGAGCAGGAAGCCGAACTTCTCCTCGGCCTCGTCGTGCGAGATGCCCATCACCTTGAAGACGCGTTCCTGGATGTCCTTGCGGTGGATACGGATGCTGCCGCCGCCGATCTCGTTGCCGTTGCAGACGATGTCGTAGGCGTAGGCCAGCGCCGCACCGGGTCGGTGTCGAACGTGTCGATCGACTCCGGCTTGGGCGACGTGAACGCGTGGTGCACCGCGGTCCACGCGCTGTAACCGAGCGCGACATCACCGCTGGCGGTCGCGTCGGCGGTCGGCTCGAACAGCGGAGCGTCGACGATCCGCACGAACTCCCACGCGTCGGGTCGATGAGGTTCTGCTTGCGGGCGATCTCGCCGCGGGCCGCACCGAGCAGCGCCCGCGATGCCTTGGTGGCACCGGCGGCGAAGAAGATGCAGTCGCCGGGCTTCGCGCCGACGTGGGCAACCAGGCCGTCGCGCTCGGCGTCGGTGAGGTTCTTGGCGACCGGCCGCCGAGGGTGCCGTCCTCGCCCACCAGGACGTAGGCGAGGCCCTTCGCGCCGCGCTGCTTGGCCCATTCCCGCCACGCGTCGAGCTGCTTACGGGGCTGGCTCGCACCGCCCGGCATCACGACGGCGCCGACGTACTCGGCCTGGAACACGCGGAACGTCGTGTCCTTGAACAGGTCCATGCACTCGACGAGCTCGACGCCGAAACGCAGGTCGGGCTTGTCGGATCCGAAACGGCGCATCGACTCGGCGTACGTCATGCGCGGGATCGGGTGGTGATCTCGTGGCCGATGAGCTTCCACACCGCGTGCAGGATCTCCTCGGCCAGGAGCATGACGTCGTCCTGGTTCACGAAGCTCATCTCGATGTCGAGCTGGGTGAACTCGGGCTGACGGTCGGCGCGGAAGTCCTCGTCGCGGTAGCAGCGGGCGATCTGGTAGTACCGCTCGATGCCGCCGACCATGAGCAGCCGCTTGAACAGCTGCGGGCTCTGCGGCAGCGCGTAGAAGCTGCCCGGCTGCAGACGCGCGGGACCAGGAAGTCGCGCGCGCCCTCGGGGGTGGAACGCGTGAGGGTCGGGGTCTCCACCTCGACGAACTCGCGGCGCGCCAGCACGGAGCGGGCGGCGGCGTTGACCTTCGAACGGAGCCGGATCGCGTGACCGGGGACCTCGCGGCGCAGGTCCAGGTAGCGGTACTTGAGACGCGCCTCCTCGCCGACCTGGTCGTCGAGCTGGAACGGCAGCGGGGCGCTCTCGTTGAGCACCTCCAGCTCCACCGCGTTGACCTCGATGGCGCCGGTCGGGATCTCGAAGTTCTGGTTGCCCTCGGGACGAACCTCGACCACACCGGTGACCTTGACGCAGTACTCGGCGCGCAACCGGTGCGCCTGCTCGAGCACGTCACCCGCGCGGAACACGACCTGGGAGACTCCCGACGCATCGCGGAGGTCGATGAAGATCACCCCGCCGTGATCGCGGCGCCGTGCCACCCAACCGGTGAGGGTGACGGTCTGCTCAGCGTGCTCGGGTCGTAGCGAGCCGGCCAGGCGGGTGCGCAGCACGGGAATCCTTTCACAAACTTCCAGCACAAATGGTCGATGCGTGCTTCAAGCACGGTGTTCTGTCTGCTGCGATCCTACGGACGCCCCGCGTGTTATCGGAAACGCGTCCCGAATTGCTGGAAGGGTGTAACGACCAGCACAGGCAGTTCGGTACGAGGGAGCTCTCGCAATGACGTTCAACGACGGTGCACACGTCGATCCGGGACGAGTGTCCGTCGGTGGTGGCGGCGGTGGCGGACGCGGCGGCAAGTTCGTGCTGGGCGGCGGCGCGGGCGGCCTCGTCGTCCTGCTCCTCGCACTGCTCCTCGGCGGCGATCCCGGTTCGACTCTCGGCGGGCTGTCCGGGACGACGGGAGCGCCGGTCGACTCCGGGACCAGCGCAGTGAGCGGAGGCCTCGCCGGCAAGTGCAAGAACGCGAACGACGCCAACCGCGACGTCGACTGCCGCGTCCTGTACACCGTCGGCAGCCTCGACGACGTGTGGGGAGCGCAACTGCCCGCCCAGGCCCGCGTCGCGTACTGAGGCGCCGCACGTGCGCCTCTTCGCGAGTGCGGTGAGCACCGGGTGCGGCAACGCGACCAGCGACGTCGGACCGTTCTACCGCCCGGCCGACTCGACGGCGTACTTCGACACCAGCTTCTTCCAGCTCCTCACCGACCGGTCCGGCGCCAATGACGGCGCGCTCGCGCAGGAATACGTGGTGGCGCACGAGTTCGGTCACCACATCCAGAATCAGCTCGGGACATCGGCCGGGCGCAGCAGGATCCGCGCGGCGCCACCTCGCAAGCAGTGCGCACCGAGTTGCAGGCGGACTGCTACGCCGGAATCTGGGCCGACTACGCGGCCTCCGCCGCGCCCGGACAGTGGTGTGCCGCTGCTGAAGCCGCTCACCCAGGCCGACATCCGCGATGCGCTGTCGGCCGCGTCGGCCGTCGGCGACGACCGGATCCAGCGATCGGCCGGTGCGCGGGTCAATCCGGAGGGGTGGACGCACGGCTCGTCGGAGCAGCGGCAGAAGTGGTTCCTCACCGGCTACAACACCGGGCAGGTCAGCGCCTGCAACACCTACTCGGCGGGCAATCTGGACAGTCCCCCGGGCTGCGCTGAGCGCTCCTGCACAGCCTGTCCTCGAGCGGTCACTGACGACCGCCGACGACACTTCCGGGGAGGGCACCTGTGGCGACTGTGCACCGCGAGCGCGCACTCGAAGCGCCCGGCGAGATCGCCCTGCGCGACGGCCGCGTCGAGATGTCGTGGCCGGACGTCGACGTGGCGGTCAACCGCATCGCCAACGCACTGCGGGCTATCGCGCTCGGGCCCGAACGCAGGGTCGCGGTGTTCGCGCGCAACAGCGCGGAGACGATCCTGGCGCACGTCGGGATCATCCACGCCGGCTGCTCCCCCGTTCCGGCGAGCTACCACCTGACCGCCCCGGAACTCGCCTACATTTTGGAGGATTCGCGGGCAGCAGCGCTGTTCGTCGGCCCGGAGAATGCCGTCGTCGGCGCCGAGGCCGCGCGGCTGGCCGGGGTGCCGCTCGTGGTGGGCTGGCGCTGCAAGAACGACGACCACGCCGACGGGATCACACCGTGGGACGCGTGGCTCGCGCAGGCATCGACCGACGACCCGCCGTCCGACGTGCCGGCGCTGCCGTTCCTGTCGTACACGTCCGGCACCACCGGGACCCCCAAGGGCGTCAACGCCCTTGCCGGCAGCCCCGATCCGGGCGCGACGGTCGACGACTACGTGCGGTCGATGCGGTCGCTGCCGCTCGCACAGTGGCCCGGACACCTGGCTGCGGGCCCCTGCACCACACCGGTCCGCTCGCGGGCGTGCGCCTCGTCGCGTGCGGACGACCCGTGACGGTGCTCGAGAAGTTCGACGCCGAGGCCGTGCTCGCGACGATCGAACGGCACCGGATCGCGACGTCGCTCACGGTGCCGACGCATTTCCACCGCCTGCTGTCGCTGCCCGACGACGTCCGCGCCCGCCACGACGTGGGCTCGCTCGACTTGGTCACCCACACCGGCGCGGCGTGCCCGCACGACGTGAAGCGCGCGATGATCGACTGGTTCGGCCCGGTGCTGTTCGACTCCTACGGCGGCAGCGAATCCGGTCCGCTGTGCGGGATCTCGTCGGCCGAGTGGCTGGCCCGACCGGGCAGCGTCGGGCGAGCGCGACCGCCGTTCGTCCGCGCCGTCGCGGTGGACGAAGACGGCGACGAACTGCCGCCCGGGGCCGAGGGCAGGCTCGCGTTCGAGGAGCGCGACGGCCGCTCGGTCGCCTATCTCGGTGCGGCGCAGAAGACGTCGGAGGCGTTGATCCGGCCGGGCCTGTTCTCGCTCGGCGACGTCGGCTACGTCGACGACGACGGCTTCGTGTTCATCACCGACCGCGAGACCGACACGATCATCTCGGGCGGCGTGAACATCTATCCGGCGGAGATCGAGCACGCCCTGGTCACCCACCCGGACGTCGCGGACGTCGCGGTCATCGGCGTGCCCGACGAGGACATGGGTGAATCCGTCCTGGCGCTGGCGGTCCCCGCTCACCCGATCGCCCGCCCGCCGTCGCCGACCTCGTCGAGCACTGCCGCGCCGCGCTCGCCGGCTACAAGGCGCCGCGCACGATCGAGTTCCGTGACGACCTGGGCCGCAGCAGCATGGGCAAGATCAGCAAACGCGTCCTGCGGGCACCGTTCTGGACGGCCCACTGACGCGATCAGTCTGGTTCGTCGTCCGCGCCGGCGACGACTCGGCTTCCGCCTCGTGGACGAGTTCGTACCTGCGCCCGTAGGTTTCCGACGATTGCCTGGATCACCGCCACCACCGGCACCGAGACCAGCGCGCCGATCGCCCCGAACAGCGAGGCCCCGACGATCACCGACCCGAACGCGACCGCGGGATGGATCGACACCGTGCGGGACGTGATGCGCGGATGGAGGATGTAGTTCTCGATCTGCTGGTATGCAGTCCCGAACAGCACCACCCACACGCCGTCGAGCGGATGCGCCGCCGCTGCGATGATCGCCGGCAGCGCGATCGCGAGATATGTGCCGACGGTCGGGATGAACTGGGAGACGACGCCGGTCCAGATCGCGAGCGGTAGCCAGTACGGAACCCCGATCGCCAGGAAGAAGATTCCCGTGCCGATGGCACTGAATGCGGCGAGGATGACCCGCGACACCACGTAACCGCCGGCCTTGTCGACCGAGATCTCCCACACCGTCGCGATGATCTTCTGCTGCCGCGCCGGGAACCAGCTCGAGATGGTGCGGCGCAGTCGCGGCCCCTGCGCCGACATGTAGAAGACGAACAGCAGCACCGTCGCCGCCTGGAACACCACGCCGACCAGGGTCGACACGACGCCGAGAACGCCTGGCGTGTATCTCTGGCGAGGTCGCGGATGTTCTCCGGCGTGACTTTGATCAGGTCCTTACCGGTGGCGAACTCGGTGCCGAAGGTGCGATTGGCCCATTCGGTCACGCGGGCGAGGGCGTCCGGCAGGGCGCCCAGCAACTGCGCGAGCTGCTCGGCGAGCAGCGCGCCGAAGACCGCGATGAACCCGATCGCGAAGACGATCGTCCCGACCAGCACCAATCCGGTTCCCGCACCACGACGCAGCCCGGCCCGTTCGAGGCGGTCGACGACCGGTTCGATGGTGACGCTGGCCAGCCACGCGAGGAACAGCACGCCGAGGAAGCCGCGGATGTTGTGGAAGAGCCAGCCCGCCATCTGGTACGCCGCGACCGCGAGCAGGACGTAGACGATCGCGACCCGAAGCGAGCGCAGGTTCGCCTTGCGGTTGTCGTCGGTCGATTCCGGCTCGTCCGAACCGGTGTTCGAGTCGTCGGCCATCGCGCTCCGCCCCGTGACGATTGCTGCCCTACCGCGGGAAGCCTACCCGCCGCACCGGGATTCGGCGGAGGTTCCCCGGCCGGAGAATCGCCCGTGCCGGGGCTCTGGACGCACACCGCCGCATGCGGTATAGATAAATTATCTACCTAATTAACGGCCGAGGAGGGTTCCCATGACCGAGGCGTACATCGTCGACGCAGTCCGCACACCCGTCGGGAAGAGAACGGCGCGCTGTCGTCGATCCGACCGATCGACCTGGGCGCGACCATCATCCGAGCCGCGATGAGCCGCGTGGACCTCGATCCCGCTGCAGTCGACGACGTCGTCTTCGGCTGTGTCGACGCGATCGGCGGCCAGGCCGGCAACATCGCGCGGACATCGTGGCTCGCGGCGGACTCCCCGAGGAGGTGCCCGGTACGACCGTCGACCGACAGTGCGGGTCGAGTCAGCAGGCACTGCACTTCGCGGCGCAGGCGGTGATGAAGCGGCACCGCCGACCTGATCCTCGCCGGCGGCGTGCAGAACATGAGCCGGATCCCGATCTCGGCGGCGATGACCGTGGGCCGCGAGTTCGGGTTCGACGACCCGTTCTCGGGATCGATCGAGTGGGCGCGCCGCTACGGCAACCAGGAGGTGTCCCAGTTCCACGGCGCCGAGCTGATCGCCGAGAAGTGGGGCATCAGTCGGGAGGACATGGAGCGTTGGGCGCTTCGCAGCCACGACCGGGCGCACGCCGCGATCGCGGAGGGGCGGTTCACGCGCGAGATCGTCCCGGTCGGCGACGTCACAGTCGACGAGGGTCCACGCGAGACGCAGCCTCGAGGCGATGGCACGCCTGCGGCCGCTGCGCCCCGGAGGACGGCTCACCGCCGCACTGGCCAGCCAGATCGCCGACGGCGCCAGCGCCGTGCTCGTTGCGTCGGAGTCGGCGGTCAAGGCGCACAACCTGGTTCCGCGAGCCCGGATCCATCACATGAGCGTCCGCGGCGCCGATCCGATCTTCATGCTCAGCGCGCCCATCCCCGCGACCGAGTACGCGCTGCGCAAGACCGGCATGACCATCGACGACTTCGACGCGATCGAGATCAACGAGGCGTTCGCGTCGGTGGTGCTGTCCTGGCTGGCCGAGACGGGTGCCGACCCAGCGAAGGTCAACGTCAACGGCGGCGGCATCGCCCTCGGACACCCGCTGGGCGCCACGGGAACCAAGCTGTTCGCGACCTTACTGAGCGAGCTCGAGCGGACCGGCGGGCGCTACGGGCTGCAGACGATGTGCGAGGGCGGCGGCACGGCGAACGTCCTCATCGTCGAACGACTGGGCTGACCTCGCTCAGAACAGCGTGGGGTCCGGGCGGCACCGGCCCCGACGAGCTCACGCTGCTCAACGGCCGGGTGTCGCGGTGCTCGGAACGCCCGCCCAGCCCGTACTTCTCGACCATCGGCTCGACGCGCGCCTTGAGCCACGCCTTGTATTCCGGCGTGACATACGCACCCCGGCCGTACAGCTGCCGGTACCGGCGCACCAGCGCCGGATGTTCGGACGCGAGCCAGTTCAGGAACCAACCACGGGTACTCCCCCGCAGGTGCATCGGGAAGATCGTCACGCCGGTGGCCCCGGCGTCCGCGATCGCGGACAGCAGGCCGTCGAGGTGCGCCGTCGAGTCGGTGAGATACGGGATGACCGGCGCGACCATGACATTGCACGGCAAACCGGCGTCGGTGACGGACCGGATCAGGTCGAGGCGCGCCTTCGGGGACGGAGTCCCGGGCTCGACCGCCTTCTGCAGCTCGGGATCGTGGATCGCGAGCGACACCCCGATGCCGACGGACACCTGCTCGGCCGCCTGCCGCAGCAGTGGCAGATCCCGGTGCAGCAGAGTGCCCTTGGTGAGGATCGAGAACGGGGTGCGCGATTCGGTGAGCGCACCGATGATCGCGGGCATGAGCCGGCAGCGCCCCTCGGCGCGCTGGTACGGGTCGGCGTCGGTGCCCAGCGCGACGTGCTCGCGCTTCCACGAGCGTCGCGCCAGTTCCTTCCGCAGCACGGCGGCGACGTTCATCTTGACCACGACCTGGGCGTCGAAGTCATTCCCGGAGTCGAGATCCAGGTACTCGTGCGTGGGCCGCGCGAAACAGTATCGGCACGCATGCGTGCATCCACGAAAGGTGTTGACCGTGAAGCGGAACGGCAGCGCCGATTCCTCCGGTACCTTGTTCAGCGCGCTCTTGCACAGCACCTCATGGAACGTGATCCCGTCGAACTCCGGCGTCCGGACGCTGCGCATGAGCCCGGCCCGCTCGAGCCCCGGGAGCGCGTCGTCGTTCGCGTCGAGCGTCTGCCCCTGCCACCTCATGACCACAGTCGAACACGCGTGCGAACCGGTGTCAACAGAACTGTCGAAATCGTGTTCGAACGGTGCGCGCGTCGCGCAGATCCGCCCGCCTGACAGAATCTCGCCCATGACCAGAAAGAACATCTCGTCCGGTTCCGAGTGGAGCCGCAAGATCGGCTACTCGCGCGCAGTGCGCATCGGCAACCAGATCGCCGTGTCCGGCACGACGTCGCCGGGCGCCACCCTCCAGGAGCAGACCCGTGGCGCGCTGGCGACCATCGCCGCGTCGCTGACCGAGGCGGGCGCGTCGCTGAGCGACGTCATCCGCACCCGGATGTACCTGCGGGACAGTCGAAGTGGGAGGAGGCCGCCCTCGCGCACGGTGAGGTGTTCGGCGACATCCGCCCAGCCACGACGATCCTCGAGGTGAGCGCCCTCATCGACTCCGAACTGCTGATCGAGATCGAGGCCGACGCCGTCGTCGCGGACTGATCGCCGGCAGCACCCGGACCGCCCGTCGAGCACCGCTCAGCGGGCGGTCCGCGCCTTTCGACGACGAGCGTCCGTCACCCGGATGACGACGGGCTCAGAACATGAACACGCCGCGTGCCGCGAGCCACGGGATCGGGTCGGTCTTGATGCCGCCGGGCAGGCTCGACCTCGAAGTGCAGGCGCGGGCCGCTCGAGTCGCCGGCGGTTGCCGACGTTCGCGATGCGCTGGCCGGCGGAAACCCGCCGCCCCACCGAGACGAAGTTGACGTCGTTGTGGCCGTACGTGGTGACGGTGCCGTCGTTGTGACGGATCCGGATCCACAGACCGAATCCGGACGCGGGCCCGGCGTTGATGACGGTGCCGTCGGCCGCGGCGAGGATCGGCGCACCCATCGGGGCGGCGATGTCGATGCCCGGCGTCCACCGCCGAATCTCTGCGAGATGGGGCCGGATGCGGGCCTGACCACACCGCCCAGCCCGAGGCTGCCGAAGGGCAGTCCTGAGCTCGATCCGAAGCTCGAGGCTCTGCAGGCTCCGCACGGCGCCGTTCACGCTCTCCACCACCCCGGCGGCGTCGTTCAAGAACTGCGCGACCTCAGCCGACCCGATGGCCGGGAGCGCGGGCTGCGCCGCCGCGGTCGATCCGGAGCCGATCACGAGTGCGCCCGTCAACCCCGCAGCGGATACGACGCCGGCGACCACGCGCCGGATTCCCAACTGCCACTTCGAACGTCCCATTCCCACACCCTTTCGTCGAGCGTTCGATCGGTTCGGTGGAACCGACTCGGACAAAACTCGTTACGAATCCTTCAAGACGAAGAACTCCCATACCTGGACGGCGCTCGCAACTCGAAAGGCGCGGAGAACGACTCCGCCGATGACCTGACGGGGCCGAGAGCAACGCTCGACCTGCGCGTTTCCGGCAGTACGGCGCCGAACGAAGGACCGGAACAATATTTGCCGAACCGCCCGCCGCATCCCGCCGAAAGCGCCGCGCCCCGCATTGAATTCGTCGGTACCCGTGCGACCGGGACGCAGGTGGTGGGAACGGCATATGTGCGGATCCGCCTTTCGAGGTGGACGGTGGCGATCTGGTGCACCACCCCATCTACTATCTACGTACGTAGACCGTAACAACGCGATCGGAAGTCCGTGGCCGGATTTCCACCCGCGCTTCGTGCGGCATCCGGGGCAAACCCGGCGTCGTATCCTGAGGAGCGACGATAACGGGAGGCAAGCGTGCGTGTTCGCGGATTCGGCGAGCTCGAAGCCGTCGTGATGGATCGGCTCTGGAGCCGGGACGGCGCCGCGACGGTCCGACAGGTGTTCGACCAGCTCGCCGGGAACGCCACATCGCCTACACCACCGTGATGTCGACCATGGACAACCTGCACCGCAAGGGCTGGCTCGAACGCGAACGCGTCGGCAAGGCGTTCAGCTACTGGCCCACCCTCACCCGCGAACAGCACACCGCCCGCCTGATGCGGGACGCATTCGACGACGGCGGCCGGTCCGATCTGGTGCTCACTCACTTCATCGAGCAGATGAGCGAGGAGGAGTCCGCGAGCCTACGGATGGCCCTTCGAGCGGTTGACCCCGCCCGGGACGGTCGATGAGTGCGGCACTCTGCCTCCTGACGTACACGGCGGTCGTCGCCGTCACGGCGCCGCGCGTGCTGATCCGACTGACCCGCCGGGGCAACGCTCCCGACTCGGCGTCATCGCATGGAGCGTCGCGATCGGCTCGGTCGTCGCATCCGCAATCGCCGCGACGACCGTCGCCGTCGTCGATCTCGCCCGCTCCCCCTCCGCGCCGGGCACGACACTGATGCATGCGTGCGAGCATCTCGCGCGCATCCTCGTCGGGCAAGACTCCGACCCCACCGCGCGATACGCGGCCGCCGCACTCGTGACCGCCGCCGTCGTCGCCCTCGCGCTCACGGGAGTTCGCCTCGCCCGGAACCTGTCCGCGAGCCGCCGCAGCACCCACGGCCACGCACGCGCCGCCCGCCTCGTCGGCCGTCCGATCGCCGGGCACGACGCGGTCGTGCTGGACGCACCGCAACGCGCCGCCTACTGTGTCGCGGGGCGGCCGAACGCGATCGTCGTGACCAGCGCGGCCCTCGATGCTCTCGACGACGGACAACTCGGCGCGGTTCTCGCGCACGAGCGCGCCCATCTCACCGGTCGGCACCCACAGGTGCTCGCGGTCGTCCGCGCACTCGCCGACAGCGTCCCGACGATCGACGTTGTTCACCACCGGCGCAATGGAAATCGCACGTCTGCTCGAGATGTGCGCCGACGATCGCGCGGTGCGGACGCACAGCCCGCACACCTTGCTGCGCGGATTGATCGCACTCACCGGACCCGCCCCCTCCGGCGCACTCGGCACGGGCAACGTCGCGGTCCTCGACCGCGCGGGCCGACTCGCATCCCCGCCGCGCGCACTCGACCGCGCACGTACCCGCGCCCTCCTCGCAGCCACCATCGCAACGGTGGCCGGCTTTCCGCTCGCGGCCGGGGCGCTCATGCTCGCCGGACGAACGCTGTGCATCACCGCACTCGCGTAAACCGCCCCGACCAGGCGCTCCGGGACGATACGGACACCTCCGACAGCATCTACTAACCTACTACGTAGATACGTAGTTACTGGGTGCCGCCACGACTGCGCCCACCACGAAGACGAGAGGACCCGATGACCCGATTCCGAAGTGCCGCACTGCCCGTCATCGCCGCCGCCGTGCTGGTGGTCGGCGGCTGCACGAGCGACGCGCAGTCCGAGGCGGAGGTCACGACGCCACCGATCGATCCGCGCCGCGCGACGATTTCACTCAACCCTGAACTGGACCACCTGCACGGCCTGCACGTCGACGCCGACGGAACGGTCCTCGCCGGCACGCACTCGGGCCTGATCACGCTCGCCCCGTCCGGGAACACCACCCGCGTGGGCACGTCCGACGACGATCTGATGGGGCTCACCGGCATCCCGGGCACCGACACGCTGTTCTCGTCCGGCCATCCCGGCCCGTCGAGCGACGCACCCGACCCGCTGGGGCTCGCCCGCAGCTCCGACGGCGGCGTGACGTGGGAGCCGCGCTCGCTCGTCGGCGAGGTCGACTTCCACGCCCTCGCCACGGACGGCGAGATCCTCGTCGGGTTCGACACGTCATCGGGGCTGCGGGTCTCTACTGACGACGGCACCACCTGGGCACCCGGCGCGGAACTGGCCGCGTCGGCGTTGGCGGTCAACGACGGCGGGGTGTGGGCCGCCGGACCCGACGGACTCCTCGTCAGTACCGACGACGCGGCGACGTTCACGCCCGTTGCGGGCGCGCCGCGCCTGGGTCTGATCGCCGCCGGCCGCGACGGGTCACTGTGGGGCATGGACGTAGACGGCAACGCGTGGCGAAGCCGTGACGGCCGCGCGTGGGTGGAGTTCACCCGCGTGGGCGCGGTCGAGGCGCTGACCGCGGTCGACTACGACACCGCGTACGCAGCGACCGCGCAGGAACTGCACACCCTGCGCTGACCTCACCGACCGAGCCCGCACCGCCTGGACCGACCGCGCCAACCGTTCCGTCCACGGTTCCGCGTCTTCGTCCTCATATGCCGGAAGTCGAAATGCACGACTACGGCTGGATTGATCTATGGTCAATCTCAACTGCCAAACTATCGTGGTCACAGCCCCTTTCTCGAGTCACTCTCCGACCTATGATTTGAGCATCAGTCATAGCAGGAGTGTGTTTCAGATGATCTACACCGTTGAGTGCAGCTTTGCCGAGCCGACACGAGAGGACGAGTGGAACGAGTTCTACTCCGACCGCAAGCTGCCGGCGCTCATCTCCGTCACGGGGTTCCACACCTCGCAGCGGTTCAAGGCGATCAGCACCGGATGTCCGGTCTACCTTGCCCTTCACACCATCGACGGCCTCGAGCTACTGAACGGGGACGAGTACAGGGAGAAGGGCGGCGGAAACTTCGCTCGCTGGCAGCCCGACATCACCGACTGGCACCGCAACCTCTACGACGGACTCGACCGCGCACCCGACGTGGCCGCAGGCGAGTACCTGGTACTGAGCTCGACCGGTCCGGAGGCTCTGACGCGGCTCGGACTCGCACCGCATGCCATGCATGCCGTCGCGATGGAGAAGAACCCGGAACAGCGCTGGCTGGCCACGACGGCGACCACTGATTTCCCGCTCCTCGCCAGCCTGCCGAAGGACGTCTACGTCTATGCGGCAATGACTCCCCAGCTCAGGACCGCATCGTCTCCGGCGGCATCCGAGAAGGGGTAGTCCGGGATGCCGAACCTGACGCTGTATATCGACTCCGGAAGCTATGCCGTCGGACGAGACACTGGAAATGCTCACCGAACAGTGCACCGAGCTCTGCACGGGCACGTTGCAGGCTGCGCTCGAGAACGTGCACATCATCTACCTGCCCGTGCGACAAGGCCGAGGTCACCCGGTATTCGCGGAAATCTTGTTCCGCGAGGAGCTGTTTCGTCCGCCCGCGGTCATGGACCGTTTCATGCAACAGATCGATGACGCGATCACCGACACCGTGGGCCTTACCTCCCGCATCCGCTGCTTCAGCTTCGCGAAGCAGCACATTCACGCACGCAACTAGCGAAACCGAGCGAGGCTGAACATGACAGACATTTCATTTCCCACCAAGAAGATCGGCGACTACACCGTCACCGCCATCAGCGACGGGTACCTGCCCGCGAGCCTGGACCTTCTCCTGAACGTCGATCACCACGAGGCATCCGAGTTGCGGCGGCGAGGCGGGCTGAACGATCAGTCGCCCTTGCATATCAACAGCTATCTGGTACATGGCGCCGGCCACACCGTCCTGGTGGACGCCGGGGCGGGCGGCATCAAGCACTGGGGTGGCCATTTGACGGCCGGCCTGCCGCTGGCAGGGGTGCAGCCTTGGGACATAGACACGATTCTTCTCACGCATGCACACCCCGATCACGTCGGTGGCCTCCTCGACGGGTCGGGACAAGTCGTCTTCCCCAACGCGGAACTACTGATTCACCAGCGCGAGGTTGCCTTCTGGCAGGACGACGGAAACCTTGCACGCGCCAACGAACGCGCTCGCGGCAACTTCCAGATCGCCCGCCGGGCCCTCGACGCCTATGGCAGCAGGCTGCGCACGTTCGAGGAAGGCGAAGTCTTGCCCGGCATTTCGGCAGCTCCGCTTCCCGGCCACACAGATGGCCACACGGGCTACCTCATCAACTCCGAAGATCAGAGTGTGTTCTTCTGGGGCGACACTGTTCACTTCCCGGCCATCCAAGTAACGCGGCCCGATGCATCGGTCACGCTGGACAACGATCCGGTCCGTGCCGCCGATACACGCTCCCAGGTGCTCGAGATGGTCAGCACCGAGCACCTGCTTGTTGCTGGTCCACATCTGAATGATCGGGGATTCGCCCGCGTCGAGCGGTCGAACACCGGCTACACGATCACAGACGAGGGCTGAGTGGCTGCAGCTTCCGACGCAGCGAGTGACGAATCCGGCCCGGCTTGTTCCACCATCCAATCGGAGAACTCGTCGAGTAGTTCGGTGCGGGAGCTCCGCGAGTTGGTGACGAGGATGAAGTCCTTGCCCACCTGCTGTCCGGGTGGCCCGACCGAAACCAGTCTCCCGGTTCGGATTTCGTCGGCGACGTAGAGATAGGGGACGAGCGCCACACCAGAGACCGGCAAGGGCCGCCTCGATCAGCATCGAGAACTGCTCGAAGCGGCTCCCGGCCGTCGCGTCCTGAAGATCAATCCCGAACTCGCGCGAGTAGTCGCGCCAGCTCTCGGGTGTCGTGGTCTTGTGCAGCAACGGCAGTCCCGGCAATATCGTCGAATCTGCGCTGCAGCCCCGCAGCAGAGCGGGTCGCACACCGGGATCAGCGAGCTCCGGAACAAGTGCCGTGATTCGGCTCCTGCCCACGCGGGATGGGCGAATGTGATCGCGGCATCAAAAACGCTGCCGTTCAGCACAAACGGATCGTTTCGTGTGCTGAGATTCACGACCACGTCTGGATGCTCCCGCAGGAACAACGGAAGTCGCGGTATCAGCCATCTGGTGGCGAAGGTCCCGATCGACGCGAGCTCGAGCACTCGCTGCTGCGGCGGTGTCGTCATCACCTGAAACGTCGACTGCTCCAACGACACGAGCAACCGCCCCAGCTCTTCGGCATAGCGCTCCCCGTGCGCTGTCAGCTCGACGCGGTTACCGCCTCGAAGAAACAGCGACACCCCCAGGAACGCCTCCAGCCGCGCAACCTGGCGGCTGATCGCCCCGTCGGTGACGACCAGCTCCTGGGCGGCCAACGAAAAGCTCCCATGGCGTGCCGCAGCCTCGAAGGCCAACAACGTCGAGGTGCTGGGGATCTGTCTGAGCTGGCATCGGCGCCCTCCTCGAGGCTTGACCTATTGTAAACAAGAGGTTCTCAACTGGGCGGTGGCAACGGCTATTCCGCGGGTGCTGGGCCATCCTGCCTTGATTCATGATCAGGGTGGACGATCGACTGGGCGGTGGCGTGACATTCGTTGGTCAGCAGCGGGCGAGACATCCGGCTCCGACTGGACAGGGTGGATCGTCGTCGATGTCGAGAAGGTGCAGCTAACAGGACCTACTGAACGTAGAAGACTGCAAAGCCCGGGGTGATCATCCTGCCGTGGGCGTGACGGCGACGGCAACCTGCCCGGCCCCTGTCGGCAAGGTCGCCTCGGCCGGGATCCGCCCAGCCCGTCCGACAGTCGGGCGGCGCCGGACGCGCCGGTCGACAGGTTGAGCCAGCGCACCTCGGACGAGAGCGGACATCCCCACCGACCTTCTTTGCCGCCGGTGATCGTCACCGTGCCGGGTTGTTCGCCAAGCACGGCCGCACAGCGGACCGCAGGCGCGTCGAAGCTGCCGTTCGGGTTCCCGAACGGCGCCGGGTCGATCTGGAACGGAACGGTCACCGCTGCGGAGGCGACGGCTGCCGAAAGCAGCACCGAACCGACCACGATGGGCGTGCAGACGGCCAGTCGGCGAACGAGATTCATCATGGTGACCTCCTGTAGTCCGGCTACCAGGCGCGGCGCCCGTCGTCCACGCTGCGCGCAGTGCCGCTACGGCGTTTCGATCCCGTCGATGATCGACTGGACCACCGCACCGTACCGCCGGACGAGGTCCTCGGGTTCGATCGCTTCGGCGGGCAGCAGCCCGACCGTGCGGATGCCGCTCGCGAGACCGAGCAGGACGGCGACGACCATGTGCGTGGGCGACTTGTCCTCGCTGGTGTCACCGATCTTGCCGGAGATTCCCCGGATGTACCGCTCCCGTGCGTCGGCCTGCGCGGACTCCCGGTCGGGCGCCTCGTGGATCAGCAGGGGCATCATCACCCACGGCTCCGACTCGTCGGCGTCGCGCCGTTCGACGATGTTGCGCACCAGGCGGTAGCCCGGCGCCTCGTCCTCGCAGACGTGCGGATCGTCGGCCGCCGACGGCAGCGTCGGTGCCGCCGCCTTGTAGAGCTCGGCCTTGCTTCCCATCATCTTCATCACCATCGCCGGCGAGTAGCCGGCCAACTCGGCGACGTCCTTGATCGTCGTCGCGGTGTAGCCGCGCTCGGCGAACAGCCGACGGGCGGCTTCGATGATGTTGTCCCGCGTGGACTTTCCGCTCACTGCGCCAACCCTAGTCACGACGCGGTCTCGACCCGGGCCTCGGCCGCGGCCTCGACCACCGTCGACACCCGGACCGTCCGCGGCATCCGAGGGATGAACCACGCGACGGCCGCGGCGAGCAGAGCCATGCCGCACGCGACCGCGAATACCGTTCGGAACGCGTCGAGCGTCGGCAGGTGCACGCCTGCGATGTCCATCGTCATCGCGGTCAACAGGGCGGTCACCACGGCGCTGGACGTCGAGGTACCGATCGACCGCAGCAGCGCGTCGAGGCCGTTCGACGCGGCGGTCTCGGCGATCGGCACCGACTGCATGATCAGGATCGGCATGGCCGAATAGGTGATCGCCGTACCGATGTTCACCACCATCGCACCGAGGATGATCAGCGGGATCGACCCGTTGAACGAGAACCGGATGACGTACGCGGCCGCGAGGATGAGGGCGCCGGTGATGAGCGTGGTGCGCGCACCGAATCGAGTGGTGATCTTCGCCGACACCGGCGAGAAGACCACCATCGACAGCCCCGCGGGCACCATGCACAGCCCGGCGGTCAGCACGCTGAGCCCGAATCCGTAGCCGGTGCTCACGGGCATCTGCAACTGCTGCGTGGTCGCGAGCATGTTCGCGAACATCGCGAATCCGACGATCATCGAGGCGATGTTCGTCAGCAGGACCGGACGCCGCGCCGAGGTCCGCAGGTTCACCATCGGGTCGGTGACCCGCAACTGATAAGGGACCCAGATCGCGAGCACCACCATCGCGAGCACGAAGCACCCGATGGTGCGCCCGCTGCTCCAGCCCCACGACCCGCCCTTCGAGACGCCCAGCAGCAGTGCGGTGAGCGCGACGGACAGAATGATCGCACCGAGGAAGTCGAAACGACCCGGCGAGCGGACCTTCGATTCCGGAACGACGAACGCGACCGCCGTGAGCAGCAGGACGCCGGCCGCCGCCGAGATCCAGAAGATCGCGCGCCACCCGAGATGCGGGTAGATGACGCCGGCGAGCGGCAGACCCATAGCACTGCCCATGCCGAGGGTCGCGCTCATCAACGCGGTTGCGGCCGGAACCTTCTCCCTCGGCAGTTCGTCACGCAGGATGCCGATACCCACCGCGATGAGCGACGACGCGAAGCCCTGCACGCCGCGCCCGATGAGCACCGTCACGAAGGTGCCGCCGATCGCCGCGAGCAGCGAGCCGCTCACCATCACCGTCATCGACACCAGCATCATGCGCTTCTTCCCGACCATGTCCGCCAGGCGCGAGACGATCGGGGTGGCCACCGCCGCGGTGAGCAGGGTGACCGTGACCAGCCAGAACGCGTTGTCGGCACTGACGCCGAGGATGTGGCGCAGGTCCGGAAGCAGAGGGACCACCAGCGTCTGCTGCAGCGAGACGAGCGTTCCGCAGAGACACAGCACCGCGGTGATCAGGGCACTGGACCGGCGCGGACGGGCCTGGTCCAGCGGAAGCGAGGAGGTGCTGGGACGTACTGCCAATGGATCATCTCCGAAACTGCGGGCGCGGCGGCCGGCCGGCGACGGACGGCCTCCGAAACAACCATGGTGAATGAGCGTTCACCATGGAGTGAACACCCATTCACCACGCGCGGGCAAATCGCCGTCCCACTCGTAGGGAGATGTGATCGAGTCGTCAGCGGCGCGCGAACTCGCCGGCGTCGGCCCACCGACGACGCTCGTCCGCGAACGCGAGCGCCTGCTTCGCCCGGAACGCCCCGATCGACGCCTCGTTGTCCGCGAGGAACCGCTCGTGGTCAGCCAACGAGAAACTGCCGTCGGCGATCTCGATCCCGCCCGGCCCGCGGCCGCCCGCGAGATCGGCCCGCAGATCGAGCAGCTCGTCCGGCTCCACCGGGTACCACGAGATCCGATCGAAGAAGCGCAGCAGCCACGGCGTCCCGCCCTCGAACGGCCCCGACGACTGCGGATGCCGGTGGTTCCACACCTGCGTCGTGCGTCCGACGAATTGGTAGCCGCCGGGACCCTCCATGCCGTAGATGCACAGGTACGCGCCACCGATGCCCACCGCGTTCTCCGGCGTCCAGGTGCGGGCCGGGTTGTACTTGGTGGTCACCAGGCGGTGCCGCGGATCGAGCGGGGTGGCCACAGGCGCACCCAGATAGACGTCCCCTAACCCGAGGACCATGTAGTCGGCACCGAAGACGGTGTCGAACACGTCGTTCACCGACCCAGACCGTTCATCCGGCGGATGAACTCGATGTTCCAGGGGCACCACGGCGCGTCGGCGCGGACACCGTGCATGTACCGCGCGATGGCCTCCCGAGTCGCCGGGTCGTCCCACGACAGCGGCATCCGCACCGCCCGGCTGGGCACCACCAGTTCGTTCGCGGCGGGGATGGCGTCTCGGCCTCGGCGAGGAGCCCGAGCAGGGTCGGGACCGGCAGCACGTCGGGGTCGACCCGCACCTGCAACGACCGGATGCCGGGCGTCAGGTCGAGCAGGCCGTCGGGCCGCTCGGCGTCGAGTCGCCGGTGCAGGGCGTGCACGCGGGCCCGCAACGCCAGGTCGAGGGTCATGTCGCCGTACTCGACGAGGACGTTGTCGTCACCCGAACGGCGGTAGGTGACCGCGGTGTCGCCGTCGCGGCGGGCGAGGACGCCGTCGTCCCCGTCGCCGCCGGTGGAGAGCACGGCTGGGAGCGCCGCACGCCGGCCGAGTCCGAGCTCACGCTTCGACGCGGCCCGCCCGGATCGCACCGGCACGAACCGCACCATGTTGCCCGGTGCGAGCTGACCGAGCTTCCACCGGTCGGCGGCCACGACCGTCACGGGACACACGAATCCACCCAGGCTGGGCCCGTCCGGCCCCAGCAGGATCGGGGTGTCGCCGGTGAAGTCCAGCGCGCCCACCGAGTACGCGTTGTCGTGGATGTTCGACGGGTGCAGCCCGGCCTCGCCGCCGTCGGGGCGCGCCCAGTCCGGTTCGGGGCCGGCGAGCCGCACGCCGGTGCGGTCGGAGTTGAAGTGCACCTCGTAGTCGGTGCGGTACAGCGTGTCGATGTCGGTGCGGGTGAAGAACTCCGGGGCGGCGTGCGGGCCCTCCGTCACCGCGATCTCCCAGCGCTCCGACAGCGCCGGAACCGCGTCGGACGGGACCGGACCCGACACCGCCGGTGCGTCGCCGAGGGCGAGAACGTCCCCTCCCGCAGCGTCCGCCCCTCGTGCCCGCCGAACCGCCCCAGCGTGAACGTCGAAGCGCTGCCGAGGAACTCGGGCACATCGAGTCCGCCCGCGACGAGCACGTAGATCCGCAGCCCCGGTCCCGAGACCGCGCCGACGTCGAGCACTCCCCCAGCCGGGACGCGGACCGGGCGCCACTGCGGGACGACGGCGCCGTCGACGGTGACCCGAACGGGTGCCGCGGTGACGCACACGTCGGTGGGCTCGTCGAACCGCAGCGCCGGACCGGCCATGAGGGCCTCGAATCCCGCTGCGCCCTCCGGGTTTCCCAGCGCGACGTTGCCCAGTCGGAACGACAGGTCGTCCATCGGCCCCGACGGCGGCACCCCGATCTGCCAGTACCCGGTCCGGCCCGGATAGTCCTGGACGGTGGTGCCCATGCCGGGGCGCAGGACGGTGCACTTGGCGGTCACGGTCGTACCTCCTTCGGCCGGGTGACGATCATGCGAACGGCGGCGGGGGCGAAGCCGTTGCACGGGTTGTTGATCTGCGGGCAGTTCGACACCAGCACCAGCGCGTCGACATCGGCGCGCAGTGCCAACCGCTTGCCCGGTGCGGACAGCCCGTCGACGATGCCGAGAGCGCCGTCCGGGTCGACCGGGACGTTCATGAAGAAGTTGATGTTGGAGACCAGGTCGCGTTTGCCGAGACCCCACCGCGCACCCTCGACCAGGAAGTTCTCGAGGCACGCGTGCTGGTGCCTGGTGTGGTGGCCGTAGCGCAGCGTGTTCGATTCCTGCGAGCAGGCGCCGCCGACCGTGTCGTGATTGCCGACCTCGTCGGCGACGATCGTCACGAGCGGACCGCCGTCGTCGGCCCGCAGTACGCTGCCGGTGGTGAGGAACAGATTCCGTTGCCCGACGACCGTCGCGGCCGCCGAATCAGCGCCGGGAGTGGTCGCCGGCCGCGTAGATCAGTGTGTCGACCGCCTGGTTGCCGTGCAGATCCACGATGGTCAGGACGTCGCCGGCGGCGACGACCGCCGACCAGGGGCCGCGCGGGGCCACGGTCTCGTCGAGAACGATCTCGCCGGAATGAGGGCCAGGTCGTGGGCGTCGGGAACGGTGGTGGTCATCGTGCGTCCTTTCCTTCGAGCGGTGCGGCGCCGTGCAGTGCGGCCCAGGCGTCCTCGGTGTTGAGGACGGCGCGGCGGTACTCGGGATCGCCGTCGGGGAGGGTGCCGAGTTCGTCGGGCGCCCGCCACGCGAGCACCTCGAGGGGCGTCGTCGCGAACTCCGGTACCGGGTCGAGCGGGTGGGCGGTGTTGGCGATCAGCACGATCACCGGCAGGTGCAGCAGCAGGTCCACGTGGACACCGGCGCCGGCGGTTCCGGTGCTGGTCAGGAACCCGTCGGGCTCGACGCGCACGCCGTGGAAGAACGACAGCGACGGCGGCAGGTCCCGTGGCGTCAGTCCGTGTTTGGCGGCGGCGCCGGTGAACAGTTCGCGACCGGCCGGTGCCGCCTCGTGCAGGGCCCCGGCCCCGTACTTCGCCAGATTCCCGGCCGCGCTGGTGGTGCCGCACAGAGCGTCGTGGTGGCCCGAGGTGTCGGCGACGACGGTCGCGAGGACGCGGCCGGCGTCCGAGAGCAGCGGGTGTCCGGGCCCCAGGTACGCCTGCCAGGGGACCTTGACGGTGTCGGCGATGTTGAGGCGCTCCCACGGCGCGTCGGCGCGGTGCAGAAGCAGGTTCGCGCACGCGTTGCCGTCCAGGTCGCGCAGCCGCAGTCGGGTGCCGCGGCCCAGCACCTTCGCGGTGTAGCGGCCCCCGGAACCGTTTCCGCCCAGACCAGTCGGTCGGCGACGACGCCGGCGGGCGGGGTGGGCCAGGCGGAGGCGGGCAGCACCGGCATCGCGTCGGTTCGGCTTCCGGCCTGCGCCCGGGCATGCGCGCGGGCGGCCGCGGTGGTGGACGTGTCGGACAGGTTGCTGGTGGTCACTTCAGGCTCCGATCGTGACGGGGTTCGGATGCGCTCGGCGCGGGACGAGTAACAGGCGGCACCGACGAGGACCACGACCAGCACGGTGAGCGGGGCGGCCCACTGGAGGATCGGGTATTCGCCTGTGGGATCGAAGATCTCGGCGCGCGGCCAGGACAGGTTCACGACCATGAGGGCCCCGTAGGCCACGGCGGCGACGTTGACCGGGACCGCGAACACGCCGAGCGAGAACAGCTTTCGCCCGTCGGCATCGACGTCGGGTCCGCCGAACCGCCGTCCGGACAGGCGCCGGACCAGCAGCGGCACCGTCACCATGAGGTACGCCAGGTAGATCAGCACGATGCAGACACTTCGAGACGGTCGCGAAGATCGCGGAGTTTCCGACGTTGACCGCGAGGACACCGATGCACAGCAGGCCGATCAGCACGCTCGGCGCGATGGGAGTCCCCGTGCGGCGGTTGACCCTGGAGAGCACCTCGCTCGCGGGCAGTCGGCCGTCGCGGGCCATCGAGAACATCAGCCGCGACGCCGCGGTCTGGATCGCGAGGGTGCAGACGAACACCGCGATCGCGACGTCGACCAGCAGCACGGTCCCCCACGGCGAGCTCAGAATCGAGGTCAGCACGTACGGCAGACCCTCGGAGGCCAGGCGGCCGTCAGTGAGGCTGGGGGCCGCCATGAGAGCCCCGACGATCATGAGCCCGCCACCGAGCGCGGAGACCGACAGCGCGAGCCGGATCGTCCGCGGCGCCACGCGGCGCGGGTTGTGGGTCTCCTCGGCGAGCTCACCGGCGGAGCCGAAGCCGACCATGACGTACGCGGCCATCAGGCCCGACACGATCCAGGCCCAGATGTAGCCGGGCTGCGAGCCGGCGACCCCGGTGTCGAACACGACCTCGGGGCCGCGCTGCGCGTGTGTGAAGAACATGCCGATCACCGCGACGACGCCGACGATCTCACAGGTCACGCCGATGCTGTTGATGCGCGACATCCAATTCACGCCGATGCAGTTGATGGCGGTCGTCGCCACCAACAGGATCGAGCCGAGCAGGACGGCGTTGGCGGCGCCGCTCGATGACGTCAGCGCGGGATCGTCCCCGACCACCTGGAATCCGCTCCAGATCGACGGCAGCACCACTTGGAGGGCGATCGCAGCCGCGGACGCGGTGACGATCTGCGCGATGATCATGAACCAGCCTGCGAACCAGCCGAGGATCTCCCCGCCCAGGCGGCGCGACCACTGGTAGATCGCGCCGGAGATCGGGTAACGGGCCGCCAGTTCGGCGAAGCAGAGCGCAACCATGAACTGCCCGAGGAAGACCACGGGCCAGGTCCAGAAGAACGCCGGTCCCGCGAAACCGAAACCCAGACCGAACAATTGGAAGATCGTGGTGAGAATCGAGACGAACGAGAAGCCGGCCGCGAACGAACCGAACTTCCCGAGCGAACGGTGCAACTGCTGTTCGTAGCCGAACTCGGCCAGGTCGCCCCGGTCGTTCGACGCCGTCGTCACGGTGGCCGTCATGAACCCTCCTGCGGGAGATGGAGATCGTCGCCTTCCCGGCGAATCCCGGAGCACTGGTTCCTGTCACTCGACAGTTTTCCGAGCGGAACGACACGCGCGATGTCGTGCAGGTTGCGATCGTGGGTCCGGACCGGCCGTTCCGGTTGCGATCGCATGTCACCGGTTACACGCAGGTGACCGGCCGCTCACATCCGCAGGTGGAGCCGAATTGCGCTGCGCCGCTTTCCTGTAAGGATGGGTACATGACGACGACGGGTTCCGGTCGGCCACGGCTGGCCACGCGCAAGCGACCGGGCGCGACCGCACGCGAGGAGATCCTCGACGCCGCGGCCGAGCTGTTCACGACGCACGGGTTCACCGGCACGTCCACACGGATGATCGCCGACGCCGTCGGGATCCGGCAGGCGTCGATGTATCACCACTTCGCGACCAAGGACGACATCCTCGCGGCGCTGCTGCTCGGCACGGTCACGGCACCCGTCGAGTGCGCCGAGCGGCTGCGCGACGCGTGCGACGACCCGATCGTCCGCATGTACGCCCTCGTGCTGTTCGACGCCGGCAACTCGCCGACTCTCGATGGAATCTCGGCGCTCTGTACCTGCTGCCCGAGGTGACGACCGAACGCTTCGCCGCGTTCCGGGCGCTGCGCGACGACCTCATGGCCCACTACTCCGCGTTCGCCCAGGACGTGCGGAACTCGATCGGGGGTACCGACTGCGGGCCCGGCACGACCGAGCTGCCGTTCCGGCTCGTCGAGGCCACGATCAGTGCCCGGTCGGACGCCACCGCGCACGGGACGACGTCCGACATCACGCGACACACGATCGCCGCGGCCGCCCTGCGCGTGCTCGGCTGGACCGACCCCACCGATCCGGTCGCCGCCCGCGCCACGGACCTGCTCGACCGCGTTGCCGAGAGTTGTCCACAGCCCACCGAGTGACGTGCGCGCACCCCGCCACCCGTCGGTTACAGTGTCTTCCGAAATCGGTCATCCGAATTCGACGACTGGGGGGTCATCTTGGACGGATTCTCTGCCGCGCCCGATGAGATTCGCGCGTACGGGAACGTCGCGGCGGGAGCTGCCGCGCACATCGCCACGACGGAGGGGCTGGACGTCGTCGCCAACGTCGCGGCGCTGACACCGGTGTTCGGCGTCATCGGCGCCGACTTCCTCGCGACGTACGCCGCCACACAGGCGACACACGCCGGATCGGTCGCCGCGCTGGCGAACGTCTTCGCCGGGACCGGATCGGTCGCGCATGCGATCGCCGCCGCGTACGACGCCGCGGACCAGGCCACCAGCGCGGTACTGGGCTCCGCCGGAACCGCTCTGGGGAGAACGCATGACGACGCCGGGCGCAACTCCTCCGGGCCAGCCGACGGTGCTCGACCTGCTGCAGGCGTCACCCGCCGGACCGGTCCTGGACATGCCGGTCCCCCGCACCCCGATGGAGGCGCTCGAGGCGTCGCCCCTGGGGCCGTTGCTGGACACGCCGTTCACCGACATCGCCGCGGGCGCACTGCCCCCGCTGCCGGCACTGCCACCCCTACCGGCGCTGCCACCTCTTCCTCCGCTGCCCGGGATCGATCAGCTGCTCCAGCCGTTGTCCGAACTGGCGGGCGGATTCGGCACCGGCACGATCGGCGGCTTCGATCCGACGGCGATGCTGCAGCAGTCTTCGTCGATCATCGACACCGCACTGTCGATGGGCATTTCGGGGCTGCGCGCCCTCGACGGAGCCTGGGACGGTCAGGCCGCCGTCGCCGCGCAGACGCAGGGACAGCAGACACAGACAGCCGGGACGCAGCTCAGCGAACGCGGCAACGAGATCGCCGCGGTCACGCGCGAGGCCGCATGCACTGTCTCCCGCGGCAACGCCGAACTCGCCGCCGTCGCCGAGTCGTTCGTCGCGACAGCGGTCGCCGCGGCCCCCGTGGCCCGACGCCTCCCGGTCAGACGATGCTCATCGCCGCCGCGGCCGACCATCTGCAACGCGCGCTGTCCGTCGTGGCGAAGACACGGGCCGAGCTGTCCGGTCACCAGGCCGCGATGGCGGCGCTGGGCACCGCCATCCCGGTACCGCCCGCCCCTATCCCGGCGCCCGGGCTCACCACCGGTGGCGGACCGTCCCCGATCGCGGTCGCGGCCTCACTGCTCGAGGCCGTCGGCAAGCCGCTGGTCGACTCGGCCGCGGCGGACCTGCCCACGCAAACCCACGCCGCCGCTGTGACGTCCACCGCAATCGGCGACTACGCGCACCGCGGCGTGGTGGGCGGAGCCGGACGCGCAACCGGTGCGGCCGGTTCCGCGATCCCCGCGTCGGGCGGCGGCGGTTTCGGCGGGGGCGTCGGCGGCAGCTTCGCGGCGGCAGGTTCGGCGTCGCGCGGCCCCTCGGCGGCCCAGCTGTCCGCGGGGGCGCCGGCGTCCACGGCGAGCGGCCAATCAGCCTTGGCCACAGCAGGATCGGGAGCAGTGAACGCCCCGTCCGGCGGGATGGCCTCGCCGGGATGATGTCGCCGGCGGCCCGACACGGCTACGACGACACCGTCGACCGCTCCGCTCCGGGGTACCTCGTCGGTGCCGCACCGAGCAACACCGTGGTCGGCGATCTGCCGCTCGTCGCACCCGCCGTAATCGGGGCCGTCGACCCGGACGATCTCGGCTTCGACGACCTGCGCTGATCACCGTTCGGGCGTTCGGCCGATCGCGTCAGATCAGGCCGAGCGTCCGAACCGCGTCACGTTCCTGCTCGAGCGCGGTAACCAATAGGTCGATTGGCCGTCGATGGCATGAGACTGACCACCTCCGACTGTGACTGTCGCCCCGAATTCCTTACCCGCTGAAGGGAAACGATGAAGTCTCGGATCACGAGTTCGGCGGAATGGCCTTCGCGCTGGCCCCAGAGGGAGGTCCCCCTCTGGCTTGCAGTGCCCAGTTTGCCCGTGCTGGTCGTGATTGGCGTGATGGCGGCACTCGAGGTGCGGAGCGTTTACGCAATCGTGCCGGGCCTCTGGTTCCGCGCATCTTCGCCCTCCTCGTCCTCATGATCCGGAACCTGAGACCCATCTCCTCTCCCCCGCGGTGCGGGTGACGAGATTGGACCCGGCCACCGGTGAGGTGGATTCCGGATCCGGAGTAGTGGGACACTGATTCCTCGGAACCCGGCCACTGTGCGACGAGACGTGATCATGATCGTCCTCATGATCCTCTCGGGTCCGGCTCTGTTCTCCGCGTCCCTGAATCCGGACTGGGGCCGAGAGCCGGTCTGGCTCATGTTCCTGGCCTGGTCCCTCACCGCGCTCGGAGTCACCGTTGCTGTGATACGACTCGGGGGGCGGAAGGACGTCATCCATATCTCGGGGCTGGGGTGCTGGCTCCCAGGCACGAAGATGGTCCCGTGGGACGAGATCGAGCAGATCGAGGCGCGGTCCACGTACTCCCGGCGCATCGAGCGGGGATACATCACCTTGCGGAGACGGCTTCCCGAGGAGAAGCGGAACAAGAGGGTGTCCCGATACTCGAACCGGACACTCCCGGCCATCGACATCTCGATCCCGGACTGGGACATCGACCCGGCTCTGCTGTTCTGGGAGCTGGGTCGCTCGATGGGGAGCATCGAGGCGAGGGCTCGATGGACCAACGGGGAGGCGATCAGCGACATGACGATGACCTACCCGAACCAGGTTCCCGGCACCGTAGGAGAGCTGGCGTAACCCAGGCGCAGGACTCACACCTGGACGAGTTTCGCGAGGTCGCTGCGGCGACTGAGCGCGAGTTTCTCGCAGGCACGGTAGACGTGCCCCTCGACCGTCCGCACGGACAGGACGAGACGACGGGCGATGTCCTTGTTCGACAGTCCCGGCCCACCAGCACCGCCACCTCCCGCTCGCGATCGGTGAGTGGGAGCGGGCGGGCCGCCTTCGCGAGTGCCGGCGTGGTCGCACCGTCGCATCGCGACGACAGCCAGTGGGCCCTCGCCGCGGCGGCCAACTCGCCCCGCCGGTCGTTCGACCGCGAGTACGCGGTCGCGGCCTGCGCGAACGTATCCGCCGCGGCGAGCAGCGCGCCCACCCGCTCGAACTCGGCCGCGAGCGCGTCGAGCGCCGGGCCGTCCGCTTTCGCCAGTGCCCGCGCCCGCGCGGTCGCCACCTTCGCGAACGGCCCGTCGACTAGGGCTTCGAGAGCCTCGAGCCGCTCGACGGTCGAGTAGTCGCCGAAGGTCGTGGCCACGTCGAGGGCGAGGGTCTCCACCGCGAACTGCCCCGACTGGGCGGCCAGATCGGCGGCGCGGCGCGCCGCGTGGGACCGCCGCGGACACCTCGCCGGCCGCACCGGCAACCCACGCGCGCGCGACGTCGACGAGCGGATCGAAGAGGGCGAGTTCGGGTCCCGAGTTCCGCTCGGCGATCTCGAGCGCCGCAGCGGCGTCCTCGGGCCGACCCTGCGCCGCCCGCACCTGGCACAGGCTGACGGCGGCGAGCAGCATCCACTCCGACCGCGTCTTCCGGTCGAGAACCGCCAAGGCCTCGGTGAGGTGGGTGGCGGCGTCGTTCAGCTGGCCGGACGTCAGCTCCACGACGCCCGAGGCCACGTCGGCCAGGGCGGCACTGTTCGGCTGCCCGGCGGCGAGGTCCCGAGACCGGGCCGCGGTGTCCTGGGCCGCGGGCAGCCGCCCGACCAGGGTGAGCGCCTGCACCTCGAAGTAGCCGATGTGGAACCGCAGCAGTCCGTCGCCGTGCGAGATCGCTTCCCATGCGGACGACGCGAGCGCACCGACCTCGAAACCGCGCCCCGACACGGTGAGCGCGGCGACCCCGGCGAACACGCCGCTGGCCCGGGCCCACGGATGCGCCTCGGGTGCCGCCTCCACCTCGCGTGCCAGGGCGATGGCCTCGCCGAGGCGGCGGTCGTAGAGGTGCAGGACGGCGTCCAGCGCGACGACCGACACCCGCAGCATCGGATCGGTGATCCGGCCCCGCTCGCGTTCGAACAGCTCGACCGCCTCGCGTGGACGGCCCGCCTCCAGATACAGGCTGGCCACCCGCGTCAGCAGCCACCGCGCGACGTCGTACTCGCACAACTCGTCGGGATCGACCTCGGCGAACACCGACTCGGCCTCGTCGCCCATCCCCTGCCACATCAGCGCCCGCCCCAACGCGAACGACGCGTCGAATCCGGCGCCGAGCCGCACCGCCGCCGACGCCAGTCTGGCGCCCTGCTCGAGGCTGCACATCGCGATCGCGTCCTCTGCGCCGCGCACCAGCAGCTGAGGATCGGGCTCGATGCCCGACTCCATCGCGAGCTCCGCGATCCGCATCGACGTCACGACCCCGGATCGGGTGACTCACGGAGCACCTCGACGAGCCGGCGCTTGATCCGCTGCGACGCGAGCACCCCGGCCCGGTCGCGGATCACCTCGCCGAACAGCGGATGCGCGAGCCGCACGACGTGCGAGTGCCCCACGTCGCGGACCCGCACCAGGTCCATCCGTTCGGCCTCCTCGATGGACCGGCGGCTCACCAGCTCACTGAGCACCTCGAGCTTCGAGCGGCTCGCAGAACGCGAGGTAGTCGACGACGTCGAGCGCGTCCTGCGGGGTGCGCGCGAATCGCGACTCGAGCAGCGACGCGAGCTCCGGGGAGATGCCCGGGCTTCCGCGCAGCTGCCACACCCCGCCGGACTTGCGGAGCGTGCCTCCGTCGAGCGCACCCTCCACCAAGTGCCGCAGGAAGAGCGGGTTTCCCTCCGATTCCTCCCAGATGGCATCGGCGCTGAACCGCTCGACCGGTGCCCCCAGGACGGCGGAGAGCTCGTCGTCCATCTCCTCGCGGGTGAACGGCGGCACCACGAACGGCGTGAGCAGGCCGTCCTTCCAGAGCGCCTCGATCGCGGCCGGCACGGGGGCACCGCTGCGGACGGTCACGACAAGGCGGGCGTCTCGACCGACCGCCAACTGGTGGACCAGGCCCGCGGAGAACTCGTCGAGCAGGTGGGCGTCGTCGACGCCGACGATGCCCACCCCGCCGTCCGGGGCGAGCCCGTCCTCGGCGAGCACGTCCCGGGCGGCGCGCAACGCGACGACCGGGTCGCGCGACGTCGTGCGGGCGAGGTGCGGCGCGAAGGCCCCGAGCGGGATGTTCTGCGTGGACTCGGTGCCGACGATCCACCGGGCGTCGCCGGTGAGCGAACCCACCAGTTCTCTGGCCATGGTCGTCTTGCCCACGCCCGCGGTACCGACCAGCACCACCCCGCACGACCTGCCGTCACGGAGCAGTTCCTCTGCGCCCCGGAACGCAGTCCTGCGATCCAGGACGGGCCAGAGACCGACCATGCTTCGAACGATAATCCTCCGCGGCGACAGTGCGAAGCGATCAGACAAACCCGCAACCAGGGAGTTACCGCCCGGTCGGTCCGAGTCAGTTCGAAAGCGATGCCACTTCCTGATCGGTGAGTGTCGTCTGCGGGACCCGGCCGGCGTTGCGGATCAACTCGACGGCCCGGAACAACGGGCGTTCCTCGAGTCCGGCACCGCGCGCCTCGGCCCGCAACTGCTCGATCAGGACGGACGCGGCCGCCACGGCGGGCACCAGCTCGCTCGCCGACAACGCGTCCGCGAGCTTGCGCAGGCCCAGCACGTCGAGCTCGCGTCCCCCTTCGCCGGCGTAGAGCGCGAGTGGAACGGTCTGGGCGGCGCGGGCGTCGCCGACGCGGATTGCGACCTGGCTGATCCGCGCCGACCGCACCACGAACTCGACCGTCACCGCCTGCGCGACGTCCACCCGACGCCGACGCAATCCGTTCGAGGAGTGAAGCGTGTTGCCCTCCAGCCAGATTCGCCGCCGTGTCGCCAGCAGCGCCGACACCGCGGTGGGCAGCCCGATCACCGCGGCGACGGCGAGCGCGATCAGCGGGCCGGTGAAGAGCGCGACGATCCCACCGACGACGACCCCGATGAGGATCGAGACGAGCGCGACGCGCCGCATGCGGGGCGCCAGCATCGACGCCGGGATCAGGTCGAGGGAGTGCTCCTCCCGACCGTTACCCTCAGGCGCCGGCAAGAAGTGAACCTGCCTGCGCGACAGCCTCTTCCAGGGGAACCGAGATCTGGTCGCCGGTGCTCAGGTTCTTGACGCCGATCGTGCCCGCCTCCAGGTCCTGGTCACCCAGCACCAACGCGAACCGCGCACCCGACCGGTCGGCGGCCTTCATCGAGCCCTTGATGCCCCGGTCGCCGTAGACCATGTCGACGCGGATGCCGGCCGTCCGCAGATCGTGCGCGATCTTCACCATCCGGGCCTTCGCGGCATCGCCGAGCGGCACGCCGAACACCTCGCAACGGGCCGGCGTGGACGCCGACTCGCCCTCCGCCGCCAGCGCCAGGACCGTCCGGTCCACACCCAGACCGAAGCCGATGCCCGACAGCGCCTGACCGCCCAGCTGGGCCATCAGGCCGTCGTAGCGTCCGCCGCCGCCGATACCCGACTGCGCGCCCAGCCCGTCGTGCACGAACTCGAACGTCGTCTTGGTGTAGTAATCGAGCCCCCGTACCATCCGCGGGTTGATCACGTACGGGACGCCGAGCGCATCGAGGTGCGCGAGTACCTGGTCGAAGTGCGCCTTCGCGCTCGTGGAGAGGTGGTCGAGCATGAGCGGCGCGTCGGCCGTCATCTCCCGGACGTCCTTGCGCTTGTCGTCGAGGACGCGCAACGGATTGATCTCGGCGCGGCGCCGGGTGTCCTCGTCGAGATCCAGCCCGAACAGGAACTCCTGCAGGCGCTCCCGGTACTGCGGGCGGCACGTGTCGTCGCCGAGCGAGGTGATCTCGAGCCGGAACCCGTCGAGCCCCAGACCGCGGAAGCCCGCGTCGGCGATCGCGATGACCTCGGCGTCGAGCGCCGGATCGTCCACGCCGATCGCCTCGACACCGACCTGCTGCAGCTGCCGGTAGCGGCCCGCCTGGGCCGCTCGTAGCGGAAGAACGGGCCGGCGTAGCTGAGCTTCACCGGCAGTTGCCCGCGGTCGAGACCGTGCTCGATCACCGCGCGCATCACGCCGGCGGTGCCCTCGGGACGCAGGGTCACCGAACGGTCACCGCGGTCGGCAAACGTGTACATCTCCTTCGAGACGACGTCGGTCGACTCGCCGACCCCGCGCGCGAACAGGCCGGTGTCCTCGAAGATCGGCAACTCGATATGCCCGTAGCCCGCCAGCCGGGCCGCGCGGGTCAGCCCGTCGCGGACGGCGACGAACTCCGCGGACTGCGGCGGGACGTAGTCGGGAATGCCCTTGGGGGCCGAAAGGTGCTGGCGCCTGACTTACTCACTGTGCTTACTTTTCCTTACTCGGGACGCGGTCAGTCCAACGAGAAACGGATTGGCGGCCCGTTCCTGGCCGATCGAGCTCGCACCGCCGTGGCCGGGCAGGATCGCGGTGGTGTCGTCGAGCACGAGCAACTTGCGGGCGATCGACTGGAGCAGCTGCTCGTGATCGCCGCCGGGCAGGTCACTGCGGCCGATCGACCCCTGGAACAGCGTGTCGCCGGTCAGCGCCACCTGCAGGGGGCCGTCGTCGGTGGTGATCGTGGTCCGCAGGACCACGGAGCCCTGCGTGTGGCCCGGGGTGTGGTCGACGACGAAGTCGATGCCGGCGACGGTGAACTGGTCGCCGTCGGCGAGTTCGATCACCTCGGCAGGCTCACGGAACTCGACACCGGCGATGAACTGGTTCATCGAGGGTCCGATCCGCGCCCCGGGTCGGTGAGCATGTACCGGTCGTCGGGGTGGATGTACGCCGGGATCCCGTATCGCTCGCAGACCGGCGCCACCGACCACGTGTGGTCGAGATGGCCGTGGGTGAGCAACACCGCCCGGGCTCGAAGGTCCGACTGCGTGAGGAACTGCACCAGCGGCTCGGTCGCGTCCTGCCCGGGATCGACGACGACGCACTCCTTCGCGTCGTCCTGCGCGAGGATGTAGCAGTTGGTCTGGAACATCCCGGCCGGGAATCCGGTGACGAGCACGGTGTCAGCTCCTAGAGTTCGGGTCGATCACGACCGAAGACGAATCGAATACAGCCTAGGCGTTCGCTCCTCCAGGATCCTCTCAGGATTCGGTGGCAGACTCTGTGCCGCCGACGGACGGAGGCAGGTCCGCGTGACCGGCTGCGTAGAGTGCGGAAAATACCGAACACGACGTACGGGAGGACGACTGTAGTGCCGAGCAATCAGCAGCGCCGGGAGGCGGCGAAACGCAAGCTGGAACGCCAGCTCGAACGACGCGCCGCGCGCGAACGCAAGCGCAAGCAGATGACGATCGCCGGGTCGATCGTCGGCGCGATCGTCGTCGTCGCGGTCGGCGCGGTCGTCGTGACACTGTCGGGCAAGGACGACAACACCTCGACCGAGAACACGGCCGCCTCCCAGACGCCCACCGCCGGCGCGCTGCCCGCCGGCCGCGCGGAGGCACTGCCGAACCTCGTCAACTGCACCTACACCCCCACCGGTGACGCGGCCAAGCCGAACACGCCGCCCCGCGCCGAGGGCATCGACACCACCGTCAAGACCGTCAGCGCCAGCATCGAGACCACGCAGGGCCCCATCGGGCTCACCCTCGACAACGCCGACTCCCCCTGCACGGTCAACAGCTTCGTCAGCCTCGCTCAGCAGGGCTACTTCGACAACACCAACTGCCACCGCCTCGTCACCGGACAGGGCCTGCAGGTGCTCCAGTGCGGTGATCCGTCGGGAACCGGAGCCGGTGGAGCCGGGATACCAGTTCGCCAACGAGTTCCCCACCGACCAGTACGCGGCAGGCGACCCCAACGCCCAGATGCCGGTGACGTACCCGCGTGGCACCGTCGCGATGGCAAATGCCGGCCCCGACACCAACGGCAGCCAGTTCTTCCTCGTCTACGGGGACTCGACGCTGCCGCCGCAGTACACGGTGTTCGGAAAGATCGACGAGACCGGACTCCAGACCATCGAGAAGGTCGCCGCCGCCGGCGACGACGGATCGATGTCCGCGGGCGGCGGCGAGCCGAACCTGCCCGTCGACATCACGAGCGTGAGGTTGGACTGATGAAGCGCACGGCACTCGTGGCCGCCGGACTCGGCGCCGCCCTTCTCCTGGCCGGCTGCTCGAACAACGGCGGCGGATCCTCCGAGTCGACGACCTCGTCAGGCACGTGGACCACTCCCGCGGCTCCGACGGTCGACATGTCCAAGTACGGCGCCTGCCCGCCGTTCCCGCCCCGGCGGGCCCGACCGTCGACTGCAGCTACCCCGCCGCGGGCCAGGCCGCCAAGCCGGTCCAGGCCCCCAACGGGACCGGCGTGTCCGCCGAGCACGTCCCGTGGCGATGACCGCGAACGATGGCGCCATCGGGCTCACGCTCGACCGCACGCAAGGCGCCCTGCACGGTCGACAGCTTCGTCAGCCTCGCGCAGCGGGGTACTTCGACAACACCCCGTGCCACCGCATCTCCACCTCGCCCGGCCTCGAGATGCTGCAGTGCGGCGATCCCTCCGGCAGGGGCACCGGCGGACCGGGCTACCAGTACGCGAACGAGTACCCCACGAACGCGTACGCGCCGTCCGACCCGGCGCTGCGGAAGCCGGTCGTGTACCCCGCGGCGCCGTAGCGATGGCGAACGCCGGCGCCGACACCAACGGCGGCCAGTTCTTCCTCGTCTTCGCCGACTCCGTCCTGCCGCCGAACTACACCGTCTTCGGCACGATCTCCGAGGAAGGCCTCACCACCCTCGAGAAGATCGCCTCGGCGGGCGTCGAGCTGCACGGCCCCCGGCGACGGCGCACCGACCGATCCGGTGACCATCCAGGCCGCCAAGGTCGGCTGACGCCACCCGCGAAAGCTGAAGGGTCCCTTCATGCGCTGCCAGCGCGTGAAGGGACCTGCAGCCGATTCAGGGGGCGCTACACCCTCCGCTCACGCCGCTGACGTCACGCGGTAGACGTCGTAGACGCCCTCCACGTTGCGCACCACGTTGAGCACATGACCCAGATGCTTGGGGTCGCCCATCTCGAACGTGAACTTGCTGACCGCCACCCGGTCGCCCGATGTCGTGACCGACGCCGAGAGGATGTTCACCTTCTCGTCGGCGAGTGCCTTGGTCACGTCCGACAGCAGACGATGCCGATCGAGCGCCTCGATCTGGATGGCCACCAGGAACACCGACGACGGCGACGGCGCCCACTGCACGTCGATGATCCGTTCCGACTGCTCGCGAAGGGAACTCGCGTTGGTGCAGTCCGTTCCGGTGCACGCTCACCGCGCCGCCGCGGGTCACGAATCCCATGATCTCGTCACCCGGAACCGGGGCGCAGCACTTCGCGAGCTTGGCGACCGTCCCCGGCGCACCGGGCACCAGAACACCGACGTCGCCGGTCCGAGGCCGGTTCGTCGGGATGGTCGACGGCGTCGACCGCTCGGCCAGTTCCTCCTCGACGGCACCCACGCCGCCGAGATGCGCGACGAGTCGCTGCACCACGTGCTGGGCGGACACGTTGTGCTCGCCCACCGCCGTGTACAGCGCGGAGACGTCGGTGTAGCGCAACTCGTGTGCGATCGCCGCCATCGACTCGGCATTCATCAAGCGCTGCAGCGGAAGTCCGCCGCGGCGGACCTCCTTCGCGATGGCGTCCTTGCCGGCCTCGAGGGCCTCCTCGCGGCGCTCCTTCGCGAACCACTGCCGGATCTTCGCCTTCGCGCGCGGCGACACCACGAACGACTGCCAGTCCGGCTCGGCCCGGCGTTGGCCGCCTTGGAGGTGAAGACCTCCACGACCTCACCGTTCTCGAGCGTGCGCTCCAGGGCGACCAGGCGGCCGTTGACCCGGGCGCCGATACGGCGGTGCCCCACCTCGGTGTGGACCGCGTACGCGAAGTCGACCGGCGCTCGACCCCGACGGCAGCGTGATCACGTCGCCCTTCGGCGTGAAGACGAAGATCTCCTTGACCGCCAGGTCGTAGCGCAAGGACTCGAGGAACTCCCCCGGGTCCGCGGCCTCACGCTGCCAGTCGAGCAGCTGGCGCATCCACGCCATGTCGTCGACCTCGGCGACGTCGCCGGAGTGCCGCCCCTTGGTCTCCTTGTACCGCCAGTGCGCGGCGATGCCGAACTCCGCGGTGCGGTGCATGTCGCGGGTGCGGATCTGCACCTTGAGCGGCTTGCCCTCGGGGCCGATCACCGTGGTGTGCAGCGACTGGTAGACGCCGTACCGCGGCTGCGCGATGTAGTCCTTGAACCGGCCCGCCATCGGCTGCCACAGCGAGTGCACGACACCCACCGCGGCGTAGCAGTCACGGATCTCGTCGCACAGGATCCGCACACCCACCAGGTCGTGAATGTCGTCGAAGTCGCGGCCCTTGACGATCATCTTCTGGTAGATCGACCAGTAATGCTTGGGACGGCCCTCGACGGTCGCGTTGATCCGCGAGGCCGAGAGCGTCGCGTTGATCTCCGCGCGCACCTTCGCCAGGTACGTGTCGCGCGACGGCGCCCGGTCGGCGACCAGCCGCACGATCTCCTCGTACTTCTTGGGGTGCAGGATCGCGAACGCGAGGTCCTCGAGCTTCCACTTGACCGTCGCCATCCCGAGCCGATGCGCAAGTGGCGCAATCACTTCCAGCGTCTCGCGCGCCTTTCGTGCCTGCTTCTCCGGCGGCAGGAACCGCATCGTGCGCATGTTGTGCAGACGGTCGGCGACCTTGATGACCAGCACGCGCGGGTCGCGGGCCATCGCGATGATCATCTTGCGGATCGTCTCGCCCTCGGCGGCCGATCCGAGCACCACCTTGTCCAGCTTGGTGACGCCGTCGACGAGATGCGCCACCTCCTCGCCGAACTCGGCGGTCAGCTCCTCGAGCGTGTAGCCCGTGTCCTCGACGGTGTCGTGCAGCAGCGCGGCCACCAGGGTCGTGGTGTCCATCCCCAACTCGGCGAGGATGTTCGCCACCGCGAGCGGATGGGTGATGTACGGGTCACCGGACTTGCGAAACTGCGTCGCATGCCGCCGCTCGGCGACGTCGTAGGCGCGCTGCAGCAGCGAGAAGTCCGCCTTCGGGTACAGCTCCCGATGCACCGTGACCAGCGGCTCGAGCACCGGCCGGATCGGCGCGTTCCGCTGACCGGTGATGCGCCGCGCCAGCCTCGCCCGAACCCGGCGCGACGCGGACGTCGGCACCGGCGCGGTCTTGTCGGCAGGGGGCGTCGCACCTGTGTCCTTCGCACCTGTGTTCTGGGACCGATCAAGATGCTGGGTCATGCCGTCACCTCCTGCCACCGCGCTGCGGGCGGTCCCTCGGGACCCGGCGGCGCTGCTACACCACCAGGCACAACTGTAGTCCTCAGACCCTGACGAGCGACGTCAGTGGGTACCGCTCGAACCGCTCCCGGCCACCCAACGCCTCGATCTTCGAGGACGACGGCCACACCGACGACCTCCGCACCCGCGCGCGACAGCAGTTCGGCCGCGGCGAGCAGGGTTCCGCCGGTCGCGAGGACGTCGTCGATCACGAACACGCGCCGCCCCGTCAGGTCGGGCGCGTCGCACGGGATCTCCAGCGTCGCTGCGCCGTACTCGAGCGAGTAGCTCTCCGAATGCACCGGCGGCGGCAGCTTGCCGGCCTTGCGCACCGCGAGGACCCCGCAGCCCAGCTCCATCGCTACGCCGCCACCGAGCAGGAAACCGCGGGCGTCCACACCGGCGACGAGGTCCGCGCCGGCGCCGGCCGCGGCCAGCCCCTCGATCACCGCGCGGTATCCCGTGCCGTCCGCGAACACCGGCGTGAGGTCCGCGAACCGAACGCCCGGCGTCGGGAAGTCGTCGCACCACCGGGTGAGCCGCGACACCGACGACCCGGCCCGATCCAGCGCGTCGGCGAGATCGGGGTCACGTCTTCGGGGGCATCCATCGCAGAAATCACCTCAGAAGTATCCACCTGTCCATGTTCCAGCCCGCACCGGACCTCGTCGGATTCGGCACCACCGCGTGCATTCCGTTCGAATGCGCGGTGGTCCGGGGCTGATCGAACAGCGGAATCGTCGGCATCTCGTTCCACAGGATCGACTCGGCCTCACCCGACAGCGACATGCGTGCCGAGAGCGACCCGTCGACCGCGAGCTGGTCGACGACCTGATCGAACCGCCGGTTCGAGAACCCGCCGAAGTTGTCGCCGTTGCCGGATCGCAGTGCGAACGCCGCGTCGGTCGGCACACTCGTGCCGGCCGCGCCGCCGGCCGACGCCGTCCCGGCGAGGACCGCGTCGACGTGACCCGCCCCGAGGGCGCTCGGGTAGAAGTCCGGCGAGCCGGCGTCCTCGACCGTGATCCCCGCGCCCGCACACGACGCCGCGATCTGCTGGACCGTCTGCGCGCGCCGGTCGTCGGGGCCGAGATATCCGATCCGCACGGTCAGGTGCGACTGCCCGGCCGCCTCCCGTGCCGCCTTCGCTCCCGGGATGTCGGGATCGGTGTACAGGCCGCCCTCGGCCGCGACCGCGGACTTGTAGAACAGCGTGTCCGGAGCAGTGACGCGGGAGTCGACGACGCCCGAACCGGGCGCCTTGTCCCCGTCGACGCCCGAGTGCCCGAACTTGTCGAACAGCTGCTGCCTGGGCAGGCACAACGCGAACGCACGACGGGCGTCCGCCGACCCGAACACGCCGTGGTTCACGAGCACCAGCTGCTCGACGCTGCGCGAGGGTTGGGTCACGGCCTCGAAGCCGCTACCGAGGTCCAGCCCCGGAATCGACCCGAGCCGATGTCGACGACCTCGACTTCACCGTCGCCGATGTGGGACTGCACGTCCGAACCCTTGGGCCACACCACGATTCGGGAGGTTGCCGGCTTGGTTCCCCACCAGCGCTCGTTCTCGACGAGCACCAGGCCGCCGTCCTCGGTGTACGAATCGATCTTGTACGGACCCGACGACGGCAGCTTGGTCACGTCCAGCTCGCCCGGGACGAGCCGCCACCCGGTGTTCCAGAACTCCGCGATGCGGCGCACCGCGTCGGTGTCACCCGAGTGGATCGCACCAACCAGGTCCGGCACCCCCGCCGCCTGCGCGGCGACGTGCGCGGGCATCAGCTCCGTCGCCCCGAACAGCGACCGCCAGTCGAGGAAGGACCGACCGGGCTTGAACACCACCGTCGCTTCCTTCGAGCCCGGCGTGCAGTCGACCCGATCGATGTCCGCGTAGCCCGCGCGTGTCGCGGCGTCGAACATCGGGGCGTGCCCCTCCTCCGCCGAGCGGGTGAACCGCCCGCTGCCGGCCGCCCACGCGAGCACGAGGTCGTCGCACGCGATCGGCACGCCGTCCGAGTACACCGCGGCCGGGTTGATCCGGTACTGCACGGCGAGGACGTCGCCCGGCAGGACACTGGCGGTCGCGTAGTCGGTGTCCGCCACCGGGCCGCCGGACGGCCCGATGTAGTTCGTCCCGGTGAGCACCCGGCCGAAGGCCGCGACCGCACCGGTCGCGGATCCCTCCACCGTGTTGCCGTTGTACGTCGTGACGACGTTGTCGATCGCGTACCCGAGGGACGGGACCTGGTCCGCGGGCTCTCCGCACGCGGTCGCGGTCGCGCCGACCGCCACCGCGGCGGTCAGGGCACCGATGACCCTGACCACCCGACGACGAGATCCGCGGGGGGTGTTGGTACCCGGCATGTCAGTGCCTCTTCTTGTTGCGCTTCCCCGTCGGCTGTGCGCCCGGTCGCGGTGCCGTGCCCGCAGCGGCGCGCACGCGCGGCTCCGGGCGCTCGGCCACCGGCTTGCCGCCGGACGCGGCCGCCGCACGCTTGGCGTGCACCTTCTTGGTGTGCGCGGCCACCGGTCCCCACCGCTCCTTGATCGACACCAGCAGCGGCGTCGCGTAGAAGATCGACGAGTAGGCGCCGACGAGGATGCCGACGAGCTGGACCAGCGCGAGGTCCTTGAGGGTGCCGACACCGAGCAGCCAGACCGCGACCACGATCAGACCCAGCACCGGCAGGATCGAGATGACGGTGGTGTTGATCGACCGCATCAGGGTCTGGTTCACCGCCAGGTTCGCCTGCTCGGCGTACGTGCGCCGGTTCAGGTGCAGGACGCCGCGGGTGTTCTCCTCGACCTTGTCGAACACGACGACGGTGTCGTACAGCGAGAAGCCGAGGATGGTCAACAGGCCGATCACGGTCGCCGGCGTCACCTCGAAGCCGATCATCGAGTAGACACCGGCCGTCACGATCATGTCGAAGAACAGCGAGATGATCGCCGCGATCGCCATGTCACGTTCGAACCGGATCGCGATGTAGATACTGACGATGACCAGGAAGACCACCAGCGCGATGAGCGCCTTCTTGGTGATCTGCCCGCCCCACGTCTCACTGACGTCGGCGACGCTGATCGCGTTCTTCGACGGAGTCCCGTCGCTGTCGGTGGGGTGGAACTGGTCGTAGAGCGCGTTCTGCAGCGTGGCCACCTGGGCGGTATCCAGCGCCTCGGAACGAATCTCGATCGACGAGCTGGAGCCGGAGCCGACGGTCTGCACCGACACCGGTTCCATACCCAGCGCGTCGGAGTACGCCGTCTCGACCTGCTGGGTGGTCACGCCCTCCGGCGTCGGGAACTGGATGCGGGTGCCGCCCTCGAACTCGATGCCGAGCGTGAATCCGCGGAAGATGATGCTCACCAGCGACAGCGCGACGAACGTGCCGGTCAGCCAGTAGTAGAACTTGCGGCGACCGATGACCTCGAAGCCGCCGGTGCCGGTGTACAGGCGCTGCAGCCAACTGTGGTGCGGCAGCAGGGCCTGGTCGACGCCGACGTCGCTCAGGGCCGCGTCCTGCTTGGTCGCGGAGGTGTTCGACTCGGTCATGCTCATGCCTCCATGTCGGACGTTGCCTGCGATGCCGGGGCCGAAGCCGCCGCCATCTTGCGTTCCCGCGCGACCTGCTGGACGGCGCCGAGACCGTTGACGCTCGGCTTCGACCAGAAGCGGGACTTGGACGCCAGGTACACCAGCGGCCACGTCACCAGGAACACCACGACCACGTCGAGGATCGTGGTCAGACCCAGCGTGAACGCGAAGCCGCGGACCTGACCGATCGCCAGCACATACAGCACGGCGGCGGCGATGAAGCTGACCGCGTTGCCGGACAGGATCGTGCGGCGGGCACGGGCCCAGCCGCGCGGCACCGCCGAGCGGAAGCTGCGGCCCTCACGCATCTCGTCCTTGATGCGTTCGAAGAACACGACGAACGAGTCGGCGGTCATGCCGATGCCGATGATCAGACCGGCGATGCCGGCGAGGTCGAGCGTGAAGCCGATGTAGCGGCCCAGAAGCACCAGGACGGCGTACACCATCACACCGGACAGGATCAGCGACAGCGCGGTCAGCAATCCGAGCATGCGGTAGTAGACCAGGCAGTAGAGCAGCACCAGCACGAGGCCGACGGCACCGGCGATCAGGCCGGCCTGCAGCGACGCGAGGCCCAGGGTCGCCGAGACGGTCTCGGCCTCCGATGCCGAGAACGACAGCGGTAGCGAACCGTACTTGAGCGTGTTCGCCAGCTCCTTAGCCTGAGTCTGGTTGAACTGGCCGGTGATCGAGGTGGAGCTACCGACCGGGGTGGCTCCTGCACGACGGGGGCGCTCACGACCTTCGAGTCGAGGGTGAAGGCGGCCTGCTTGCCGATGTTCGACGACGTGAACTGGGCCCACGTCGAGCTGCCGTCGGACTTGAAGCTCAGGCTCACCTCGTAGCGCGACTGCTGGGCGTTGAAGCCGGACGACGCGTCGGCGATCTCCTGGCCGTCGATGATGCTCGGTGCGAGCACGTAGACGGCGGTGCCGTCGGTCGAGCAGGCGACGAGCGGCAGGTTGGGTCGTCGTTGCCCTGGAGCGGGTCGGGCGCCGAGCAGTCGAGCGTCGCCATCGCCTTCTGCTGGACGGCCGGGTCCTGGCTCTGTCGGGTCTCCTTGGCCTTCGCGATCTCGGCGGCCGCGGCCTCCGGCGAACCGGGCGCGGGGGCCTCCGAAGACGGAGCAGCGGGCGCGGCCGGGGCCTGCGAGGTCGGGGCCGGAGCGGGCTCCGTCGGTCCCGGGGGTCTGCGCCGGGAACGGGCGCTCCTGCGGCGCCGGAGTCGCCCGGGTGCCTCCGGGGCCGGGTTCTGCGTCGTGGGCGCCTCGACGGGCGCGGGCTGCGTGCCCGGCGCGGCCGCCGCCTGCGAACCGATGACCGGCCGGATGTACAGGCGAGCCGTCTGGCCGAGCGAACGAGCCTGGGAGCTGTCGTCGCCGGGAACCGTGATCACGAGGTTGTCACCGTCGATGACGACCTCCGAGCCCGACACACCGAGCCCGTTGACGCGGGTCTCGATGATCTGCTGGGCCTGGCGCAGGCTGTCCTGGCTGGGCGTGCTGCCGTCCGGCGTGCGCGCGGTGAGGGTGACGCGTGTCCCACCTTGCAGGTCGATCCCCAGTTCGGGGGTCGCGGACTTGTCTCCGGTGAAGAAGACCAACGCATACAGCACCGCCACGATCACCGCGAAAGCGGTGAGCGAGCGCACTGGATGCACCGATCCTGTCGAAGGTGCCACGGTCTGTCTGTCTCCTCGATACGTGCGGTTCAGGTGAGTGACGCAATGAGTGGCAGATCGTCACTGCCGCTCGGACGAGCCCGGCGCGCGCACGCCCTCGTCGGCAGGTCTTCGAACCTGCCGACGAGGGCGGCTACCGCACTACTCGCCGTTCAGACGCCGCTGGGTCTCGTCCGGAGTCTCGTCGATGTGGTCGACGGTGTCGTCGGTCGCATCGTCCTCGACGAGACGCTCACGGACGACCATGCGGGACCACGTCGTGACGACGCCGGGCGCGATCTCGAAGATCGATGGTTCCGTCGTCGAGACCGGCGACGGTGGCGTGCAGGCCGGCCGTCGTCATCACGCGGTCACCGATCTGCAGGGCGTCCTGGAGATCGGTCGTCTTCTGCATCTCCTTCTTCTGGCGCCGGATGCCGAGGAACATCGGCACCAGCAGAGCAAGGATCAGAAGCGGAAAGAGCAATTCCATCGGGAAGTCAGTCCTCGGTTTCGTCACATAGGGTGTTGCACATAGCTGCGCGCACGGAGCCAGGTCGGTGCCGCGCCCCTCCCAGTGTGCCATCACCAGGTCGATCGAACGGGAATTCGTCACCGATCGCATTCTGCTCATATCGAACACGGCGCCTGGGCGACGAGAGTCCGAGTCGAAACACCCGGTCGGTTCGTCGGTCGCCGTCAGGGCTCGACGTCCCCGACGCGCCCTCGTCGAAGAGGTCCAGTTGCGGTTCGCGGGCCCGAACCTCGATCCCGCCGATCGCGGCGTCGGGCGGCGGCGTCAGCCCCAGCTGGGCCCATGCCGCCGCGGTCGCGACTCGACCGCGCGGCGTGCGCGCGATCATGCCGGCACGGACGAGGAAGGGCTCGCACACCTCCTCGACGGTGCTCGGTTCCTCCCCACCGCGACCGCGAGCGTCGACACACCGACCGGTCCACCGCCGAAGCTGCGCACCAGCGCACCGAGTACCGCCCGGTCCAAGCGGTCCAGTCCCAGTGGGTCGACGTCGTAGACCGCGAGAGCCGCCTTCGCGACGTCGCGGGTGACGACACCGTCCGCACGGACCTCGGCAAAGTCCCGGACGCGCCGCAGCAGTCGATTCGCAATACGCGGCGTGCCCCGCGATCGGCCGGCGATCTCGGCGCTCGCCTCCTCGCCCAGGTCGACACCGAGGATGTCGGCCGAGCGCAGGAGGATTCGCTGCAGTTCGTGCGGTTCGTAGAAGTCCATGTGGGCGGTGAACCCGAATCGGTCGCGCAGCGGACCGGTGAGGGAGCCCGACCGCGTCGTGGCGCCCACCAGGGTGAACGGCGCGATCTCGAGCGGAATCGACGTCGCGCCCGGGCCCTTTCCGACGACGACGTCGACGCGGAAATCCTCCATCGCGAGGTACAGCATCTCCTCGGCCGGTCGGGCCATCCGGTGGATCTCGTCGATGAACAGCACGTCGCCCTCGACGAGGTTGCTGAGCATCGCAGCGAGATCGCCTGCCCGCTCGAGTGCCGGACCGGACGTGAGCCGCAGCGACGTCCCCAGTTCGGTAGCGATGATCATCGCCATGCTGGTCTTGCCGAGGCCCGGCGGCCCGGACAGCAGGATGTGGTCGGGGGTGCCGCCGCGCATCTTCGCGCCCGCGAGCACCAACTGGAGCTGCTCGAGCACACGCGGCTGACCGATGAAGTCGTCGAGGCTCTTGGGCCGCAGACTCGCCTCGATCTCGCCGTCCGACGGGACGAAGTCGGCGGTCACCGCGGACTCGTCGTCGGTGACGTCGAGGCCGTCGAATCCGTCCGGGTCGTTCACCGCGTCTTACCCAACAGCGCGAGCGCTGACCGCAGGACCTTCGACGTCGCGGCGTCCGGCTCGGCGGCGAGGACGGTGTCGGTGGCCTTCTCGGCCTGATCGAGTCGGAAGCCGAGCCCGGTCAACGCCTCGACGACCTGGTCACGAACGGCGCCGACGTTCCGGCACGACGCCGGGTGCGTCGCCGGTGGCCGGGACGGCCTCCACCTTGTCGCGCAGTTCGACGACCATGCGTTCCGCACCGCGCTTGCCGATCCCCGGCACCCGGGTCAAGGCGGTGACGTTGCCTTCCGCGAGCGCCTTGCGCAGCGCCTCCGGCTCGAGGACCGCGAGGATCGCCATCGCCAGGCGTGGGCCGACACCGGACACGGTCTGCAGAAGCCCGAACAGGTCGCGGGATTCGGCGTCGGCGAATCCGTACAGCGTCATCGAGTCCTCACGGACGATCATCGCCGTCAGCAGTCGCGACTCTTCGCCGCGGCGGAGCGTCGCCACCGTCGCCGGGGTCACGTTGAGCCGGTACCCGACGCCGGCGGCCTCGATCACCACGTGGTCGAGCCCGATATCGAGGACCTCACCCCGCACCGAAGCGATCACCGTTTCCCTGCCTTCCCGGCCGCAATGTCCTTGAGCCGCATCTCGTACCGCCGCTTCTGTTCCGCCGCCGCGGCCTCGGCGGCGGCCATCCGATCGAGCATCGGCGCGCGCCAACAATGGCAGATCGCGAGGGCGAGCGCGTCGGCCGCATCGGCAGGCTTGGGTGGGGTGTCGAGTCCGAGGATCCGCGTGACCATCGCGGTGACCTGCTTCTTGTCGGCGGTGCCGCTGCCGGTGACCGCGGCCTTGACCTGGCTCGGCGTGTGGAAGCGCACAGGGATACCGCGCTTGGCCGCGGCCGACGCCACGACCCCGCCCGCCTGTGCGGTGCCCATCGCGGTCCGCACGTTGTGCTGCGAAAACACCGCTCGACCGCGACGACGGTCGGCCGATAGCGGTCGAGCCACTCGTCGGCTGCGTCCGAGATCCCCAGGAGGCGAGACGCCAGTTCCATGTCCGGCGGGGTGCGCACGACGTCGACCGCCACCGGCTTCACCTCGCGTCCGCGTCCGGCGTCGACTACGCCGAACCCGCACCGCGTCAGACCGGGGTCGACACCCATAACGCGCACGCGCCCACCTCTCGCACTACATCCGAACAGCTGTTCGAGCATAGCGGGAGGCGGGCGCGTGCTCGTGCACCAACGCGCGATCGGTGCACGGTGGCGATCAGGCGTCGAGTTCGGCGAGTACCTCGTCCGACACGTCGACGTTGGTGTAGACGTTCTGCACGTCGTCGGAGTCCTCGAGCGCGTCGACGAGCTTGAACACCTTGCGGGCGCCGTCGGCGTCGACGGGCACCTCGACGGAGGCCGGAAGTCGGGATCGGCCGACTCGTAGTCGACACCGGCGTCGACGAGCGCGGTGCGGACGGGGATCAGGTCGCCTGCCTCACACACGATCTCGAAGGAATCGCCGAGGTCGTTGATCTCCTCGGCGCCGGCCTCGAGCACGATCTCCAGCAGGTCGTCCTCGGTGCGCCCGTTCTTCTCGAGCACGACGACGCCCTTGCGGGTGAACAGGTACGAGACCGAGCCCGGGTCGGCCATGTTGCCGCCGTTGCGGGTCATCGCGGTGCGGACCTCACCGGCAGCACGGTTGCGGTTGTCGGTGAGGCACTCGATGAGCACCGCGACCCCGTTGGGCCGTAGCCCTCGTACATGATGGTCTGCCAGTCGGCGCCGCCGGCTTCCTCGCCGCCGCCGCGCTTGCGGGCGCGCTCGATGTTGTCGTTGGGGACCGAGCTCTTCTTGGCCTTCTGGATGGCGTCGAAGAGGGTGGGGTTACCCGCCGGATCGCCGCCACCCGTACGAGCTGCCACCTCGATGTTCTTGATCAGCTTCGCGAACATCTTGCCGCGCTTGGCGTCGATCACGGCCTTCTTGTGCTTGGTGGTGGCCCATTTGGAGTGGCCGCTCATTCGTGGGAGCCCCTTCCTGCAGCATGCCGTGGCAGATACGACAAATCCCACGGCAATCGACTGCACACTTGTCGGAGGTTCGATGCTACCTGCATACCTCGGCACCCCGGGCACACCGCCTCCCCGGAAGGTCACGATCCGGTTGAAGTTGCTGCGTTCCCAGGACACTCGGTCCATTCCAATGGACCCTTCCAGTGACATCCAGGACATGGACATCGAGAACGACGGGACGGGTGTCTCGCGCGGGGGCGCGGACGAAACAGATGCCGACCGTTGGGGGAAGGGCGAACGAATGCGCATTCACAGACCGGGTTTCACGAGACGGCTCAAGCAACGTCTGATCGGCATGACGGCAGCGGTACTCGTGCTTCCCGCGCTCGCTGTGGTCGCCGGAACCTCGACCGCGTCGGCAGCGCCGTCCGGCGGCTACGAGGAAGTCTTCGTCAACTCGACGATGGGTCCGATCAAGGTCCAGATCCAGTGGGCGGCACGCGGCGGCAATGCCGCGCTGTACCTGCTCGACGGCCTCCGCGCGCGCGACGACCGCAACGCGTGGTCGTTCGAGACGAATGCGCTCGACCAGTTCCGGAACGACAACATCACTCTCGTGATGCCTGTCGGCGGCCAGTCCAGCTTCTACTCGGACTGGTACGCACCCAGCAACTTCAACGGCCAGAAGGTCACCTACAAGTGGGAGACGTTCCTGACGAAGGAACTTCCCGCCTACCTCGCGACCCGCGGCGTCTCCCCGTCGAACAACGCGATCACCGGACTGTCGATGGGCGGATCGGCCGCCCTGACCCTCGCCGCGTACCACCGCGACCAGTTCAAGTACGCCGGTTCGTTTTCCGGCTATCTGAACATCTCGGCACCCGGTATGCGTGAGGGCATCCGGATCGCGATGCTCGACTCCGGAGGCTACAACGTCGACTCGATGTGGGGTCCCCCGTGGAGCCCGGCGTGGCTGCGGAACGATCCGTTCGTGTTCGCGCCGCTACTCAAGGGCCTGTCGCTGTACGTCTCCTCGGGCAACGGCCTGATGGGCGAGTTCGACCGGCCGGTCGGCTCGGTCGGCTCGTTCAACACCTCCAACGCGATGGGCCTCGAGGCACTCGCGCTGGCGAACACGCGGGCGTTCCAGGTGCGGCTGAACTCCCTCGGGATCCCTGCGACATTCGACTTCACGAGCTCGGGAACCCACTCGTGGGCGTACTGGTCCGAGGAGCTGTGGAAGTCACGCCCGCAGATCCTCGACGCCATGAACGCCTGGTGATCGTCGGACGGTGACGGGTGCGGGGTCAGTTCCCCGCACCATGTCCACGAACAGGCCGTGGACCCGGCGGTCGCCGGTGACCTCGGGGTGGAACGAGCGTGGCCAGGACCGAGCCCTGCCGCACGGCCACGATGTGGTCGGCGGCGGGCCCCTCCGGCACTCGTGCGAGCACGTCGACGCCCGGTCCGACACGCTCGACCCACGGCGCGCGGATGAACACCGCGCGCACCGGGTCCCGGCGATGCCGGCGAAGTCGAGATCCGCCTCGAACGAATCGACCTGACGGCCGAAAGCGTTGCGCCGCACCGTCATGTCGAGCCCGTTGAGATGTTCGGCGTCGGGCCGCGTATCGAGGATCTCGCTCGCGAGCAGGATCATTCCGGCGCAGGAACCGTAGGCGGGCATACCGGCCTTCAGTCGGGCGCGCAGCGGCTCGAGCAGTTCGAAGACGGTCAGCAGGCGGCTCATCGTCGTCGACTCACCGCCCGGAATGACCAGTCCGTCCACGGATTCGAGTTCCGAGAGTCTCCGGACTCCGATGGCGCGGGCCCCGCAGGAGTCGAGTGCCGCGAGGTGTTCGCGAACGTCGCCCTGCAATGCGAGCACGCCGATCGTCGGTTGATTTGCCACGAGTGAAAGTCCTGCACTATTCGACGTTATTGACTCCAGAAACGCTATCAGTCGCGGGTTCCCGGTCGATCGCGCGGCCGGTCCGGCCGGATGGTGTCAGGAACCCCACCGGCAGCGTCAAACCCGCGTCAACGGACGCAGCGGCACCGCCCGCGGCTCCGACAATCGGCGGTGTGATCGATACACGTGTTTCCTCGGGCGGTGCAACGGCCCGACAACGGAACAAGCTGACCGTCGCCACCGGGCTCGCCGGTCTGTCGCTCGACGCACTCGCATCGGTCGCGTACGGTCCCGAGGCCGTGGTCCTGGTCCTGTCCGCGGCGGGCAGCGCCGGGCTGGGGATGACCCTGCCGGTGACCCTGGCGATCGCGGTACTGCTCGCGTTCCTGGTGGCGTCGTACCGCCAGGTGATCGCGGCCTTCCCCGACGGCGGCGGCGCGTACGCCGTCGCCAAGACACACCTCGGCCGCCGCGCGGGGCTCACCGCCGCCGCATCACTCGTGCTCGACTACGTCCTCAACGTCGCCGTCTCGATCGCCGCCGGCGTCGCCGCGCTCACGTCGGCGATCCCGGCCCTCCTCCCCTGGACGCTGTGGATCTGCCTGCTGGTCCTCGCCGTCGTCACCGGCCTCAATCTGCTCGGAATCGCCTACAGCGCACGCACGTTCATGCTCCCCACGGCCGCATTCATCGTCAGCATCCTCGTTGTCGTCGTCCTCGGGTTGATCCGGTCCGAACCCGCCACCGTCGCGCAGGGCGAGGCGATCGCCACCGACGTCACGACGGTCGGTGCCCTGCTGCTGCTCAAGGCGTTCTCGAGCGGCTGCGCCGCGCTGACCGGTGTGGAGGCCATCGCGAACGCCGTGCCGAGCTTCCGCCGACCACGCGTCAGGACGGCGCAGCGAACCGAGGTCGCACTCGGCGTGCTGCTCGGGACCATGCTCCTGGGACTCGCCGTCCTGATCGAGAAGTTCGAGGTACATCCGATCGAAGGCACCACAGTGCTGTCCCAGGTCACCGAGGCGGCCCTCGGCGGCGGTGCCGGCTACTACCTGGTCCAGGGCGCGACCGTGGTGCTCCTCGCGCTGGCCGCGAACACGTCGTTCGGTGGTTTGCCGACGCTGCTGCGACTGCTCGCCGACGACGACTGCCTGCCGCACCGCTTCGCGGCACGATCGGGCCGCGAGGTGTACCGCTTCGGCGTGCTGTGCCTCGCCGGAGCTGCCGGCGCGCTGCTCGTGGGTTTCGGGCGGCAGCATGAACGCCCTGGTTCCGCTGTTCGCAATCGGCGTGTTCGTGGGTTTCACCCTCGCGCAGGCCGGCCTCGTCCGGCACTGGCGTGAGGTTCGCTCCCCCGGCTGGAAATGGCGCGCCGTACTCGATGGCTGCGGCGCCACGCTCACCGCGATCGCCGCGGTGGTCACCCGCGACGATGAAGTTCACCGAAGGCGCATGGCTGATCGCGCTCGCCCTGCCCACGCTCGTGCTCGCAATGGAGTGGGTCCACCGCACCTACCGGTGCAGCGCGCCGCTGCGGCGACCGTTGGACGGGCGTGACGAACCCGATCCCGTCGATCCACTCGTGCTCGTTCCGGTCGCCGAGGTATCCGAAGTGAGCCGCGAAACCCTCTCGATGGCAACAGCACTCGGCCGCGAAGTCGTCGCCGTGCACGTCACCGAACCCGGCCGATCCGTGCGCGCATTCACCAAGGCGTGGGAGGCCTGGCATCCCGACGTCCGCCTGGTCCTGCTCGATCATGAGCACGGGTCGGTCGGGCGCCCGATCGCACAATGGCTGCATCGCACCGCCCCGCGATGCCGGGTGATCGTCGTCGTCGGAGAGATCGCGCCCGCGTCCCGCTGGCAGAACCTCATCCCCGGTCCCGCGCCGCGGACCTGCGGCGGGCACTGCGCCGACGCCCGACACCGTCGTGTGCCGGGTGCAGCTGGCACCGCGATCAGTCTGCGCGCAGCAGCCGGGTCAGGCCCTCCTGGACAACGGCCGCAACGAGATTGCCGCTGCGGTCGAAGATCCGGCCCTGGGTGAGCGCGCGACCGAAGCCGGCCGACGGCGAGGTCTGGTCGTAGAGCAACCAGTCGTCCGCGCGGAACGGCCGCATGAACCACAGCGCATGGTCGAGTCGAGGCGCTCTGGATCAGCGTGTCCGGGTGGATCGTGCTGGCCGACGCCAGCAGCGTCATGTCGCTCATGTAGGCGAGCGTGCAGATGTGGAACACCGGATCGTCCGGCAACGTCTCACGAGACCGGAACCAGACCTGCTGCTGGACAGGGACACCGGACCGCCGCTCGATCCGGTCGGCCGGCACGTACCGCAGATCCGAGTCGGCCCACTCGCGGAACTCCCACGACATCTCCTCCGACGTCAGCGTCGAGGCGTCGGGCAACTCCTCGGGGTCGGGCACTGGCGGCATCACGTCCTCGTGCTCGATCCCCTCGTCGAGAACGTGGAACGACGCCGACATCGTGAAGATCGCCTGACCGTCCTGCACCGCCGTCACGCGACGCGTCGTGAACGAGCGGCCGTCCCGGATCCGGTCGACCAGGTACACGATCGGCATCACCGGGTTGCCCGGCCGCAGGAAGTAGCCGTGCAGCGAGTGGACGTGGAAGTGCTCGTCGACGGTTCGCACAGCGGACACCAGCGCCTGACCGGCGACCTGGCCGCCGAACGTGCGGGGAAGCATCGTCTCCGTCGCAATGCCCCGGAAGATGTCCCGCTCGAGTCGCTCCAGTTCGAGGATCTGCTCGATCTTCGCCATCTGGGGCTCCTTCCGCCGCGTTCGCTCAGGCTAGCAACGCACAGACACGAACGCGGTGAGGGCCGCATCGGCCCTCACCGCGTTCGTCAGATCTGGATCGACCCGCCGGTCAGATCACCAGCCGCGCTCGGCGAGGCGATGCGGCTGCGGATCTCGTCGACGTTGATGCCGACCATGGCCTCGCCGAGTCCGCGGGAGACCTTCGCGAGCACGTCCGGGTCGTCGTGGAAGGTGGTGGCCTTGACGATCGCGGCGGCCCGCTCGGCGGGGTTGCCGGACTTGAAGATGCCGGAGCCGACGAACACGCCCTCGGCGCCGAGCTGCATCATCATCGCCGCGTCCGCGGGGGTCGCGATGCCACCGGCGGTGAACAGGGTGACGGGGAGCTTGCCCGCCTTGGCGACCTCGACGACCAGGTCGTAGGGGGCCTGCAGTTCCTTCGCCGCGACGTACAGCTCGTCCTCGGGCAGCGAGGTCAGGCGGCGGATCTCCTGGCGGATCTTGCGCATGTGGGTGGTGGCGTTGGAGACGTCACCGGTGCCGGCCTCGCCCTTGGAGCGGATCATCGCCGCGCCCTCGTTGATGCGGCGCAGGGCCTCGCCGAGGTTGGTGGCACCGCACACGAACGGGACGGTGAACGCGAACTTGTCGATGTGGTTCTCGTAGTCGGCCGGGGTGAGGACCTCGGACTCGTCGATGTAGTCGACACCGAGCGACTGCAGGATCTGGGCCTCGACGAAGTGGCCGATGCGGGCCTTGGCCATGACCGGCATGGAGACGGCCTCGATGATGCCGTCGATCATGTCCGGATCGGACATGCGCGAGACACCGCCCTGGGCGCGGATGTCGGCCGGGACGCGCTCGAGGGCCATGACGGCGACGGCGCCGGCGTCCTCGGCGATCTTCGCCTGCTCGGGGGTGACCACGTCCATGATGACGCCGCCCTTGAGCATCTCGGCCATGCCCCGCTTCACGCGTGCAGTGCCGGTAGTGGGGGTGGTGTCGGGGGTGCTCACAGCAAACTCCTGGGTTCTCGCCGGCTTCGGATGACTATCTGGCACATGCGGACCTGACGGCACCGCAGCGCAGTGGCAATTCTCAGGACGACACCGCACCAGGCCCGATAGCCAGTGCCCGATAGCTGGCCTGCTGTGGCAACCGTCATATCAACGGATCGCCCGGACCTCGGGCTCGTCGACCCGGACCACCGCCAGGTTCGCCTCCTCGAGCAGATCGGGCAGATCCTGCGGGTAGACCGCCACCCCGGACTGCTGGATGACGCGGATGTCCGACGCGGTGCACCAGCGGTGCTCGGTGATGATGCGCTGTTCGAGTTCGGTGAAACCGCCGCCGTGCGGGACGAACTCGTCGGTCCGCAGCGCGAAGAACAGTTCCTCGGACCGGATCAGCTCCCCGCGAACGGGAAGATCGCCACCCGGCGCCACAACGGACCGCGCAGGTCCTCGGGTGGCACGGTCCTACCGGTCTCCTCGCGCACCTCGCGGACCGCCGCGGCCCGGAGCGTCTCCCCGTTTCCACGGCGCCACCGATCGTGAACCAGAACGTCGTATCGGGTGTCGCCGGGTCGTGGCCCCGCATCAGCAGGACGCGACCACGCTCGTCGAGCATCACGACCCGCGCGGACGTGCGCACCTCGTCGAGTTGCAGGCCAGACGGCTCGGTCCGCTCCGCGATCTCGAAGTACGTCGGCAGCGGCGCTGTGCCGCCCAGGTGGAGCCACCGGACCGGACGGCGGGTGCGCAGGGCCAGGGTGTCGCGCACGGCGTCGTTGTGGAAGCGCCGAGCGATCAGGACGCGGGCCTCGGAGTCGGCCAGTTCCGCCACCAACTGCGGTGGGAGCGCGTGGGTGTCGAGTGTCGTCAACGCACCCGACAGCGCATTCTCGGCCGTCTCCCGATGCGCGCGGTCGGCGCGCTCGGCCTGGCCCGCGAGGACCGACAGCCGCTTGCTCTCGATCGAGGTGGACGCCATCGCCGCCGCAATCGCCCGGACCACGACCGCGCGCCGCGCGAGCGCGGCGTCGAGCGCCTGCCACGACAGGTCGGAGCGAACGTGCAGCCGGTCGAGCCGGTTCGCCGTGCCGTACGCCCATGCGCCGATCGTCGCGATCACCGCGGCGACCAACGCGACGATCAGGATCGTCATCGCGGAGAAGGTCACGAACGCACCTCGCGCACACCGGTGGCACCGACTGTGACGGTCTCGTACACGCGCAGGATCTGCTCGGCGACGACCGGCCAGTCGTACTCGGCGACCACGGCACTGGCCATGTCGGTCAGAGCCCGGCGCCGGTCCTCGTCACCGAGGACCGTGTCGATCGCCTGCGCGAGGGCCGCCGAGTCGCCGATCGGCACGAGCAGACCCGCGGTGCCGTCGCGCAGGACGCGCCGGAAGGCGTCGAGCTCGCTGGCGACGACGGGCGCACCCGCCGCCATCGCCTCGACCAGCACGATGCCGAAGCTCTCACCGCCCAGGTTGGGCGCGCAGTACACGTCGACGCTACGGAGGGCAGAGGCCTTCTCCTCGTCGCTCACCTGACCGAGTAGCCGCAGGTGACGAGCGTGACGGCCCGCTTCCTTGAGCAGCTTCTCCTCGTCACCGCGGCCCACCACCAGGACCTCGAGATCCGGGTACTTCTCGACCAGCGTCGGCAGGGCGCCCAGCAGCACTGCCATGCCCTTGCGCGGCTCGTCGTAGCGCCCGAGGAAGAGGACCGTACGTCCGGGCCGCGGGTATCCGGCCAGCGGCTCTGCGGTCGCGAATGCAGACACGTCGACGCCGTTGGGGATCTCGACCGCGTCCGAGCCGAGCGACTCGACCTGCCAGCGTCGCGCCAGCTCCGACACCGCGATCCGTCCGCTGATCTTCTCCAGGTACGGCTGCAACACACCCTGGAACGTGCTGAGCACCAACGACTTCGTCGTGGACGTGTGGAACGTCGCCACGATCGGTCCCTCGGCGATCTTCATCGCGAGCATCGACAGGCTCGGCGCGTTGGGTTCGTGGATGTGCAGGACGTCGAAGTCGTTCTCGGCGATCCACCGCCGAGTCCGCGCGTACGACACCGGCCCGAACGTCAGGCGAGCCACCGAACCGTTGTAGGGAATGGCGACGGCGCGGCCGGCCGACACCACGAAGTCCGGCAGTTCGGTGCCGTCCGATGCGGGTGCGAGAACACTGACCTTGTGGCCTCGCTCGATGAGCACCTCGGCCAACTCCACGACGTGCGCCTGTACACCGCCCGGCACGTCGAAGGAGTACGGGCAGACCATGCCGATCTTCATCGCGACTCCATGCGTGCGCGACGCGCCTCGGACAGATCGTCCAGCCACAGCGGCTGGAGCATGTGCCAGTCCGCCGGGTGCGCGGCGATGTTGGCGGCGAAGCGGTCGGCCAGCGCCTGTGTGGCCCCCTGACGCCGACCGAGACGTCGATCGGCTCGGCGATCGAGAATCCCCATCCACCGTCGGTGAACCAGCAGTGCACCGGAAGCAGCGCCGCGCCGGTCTCGATCGCGAGCTTGGCCGGGCCGGCCGGCATCCGGGTCGGTTCGCCGAAGAACGTGACCGGCACGCCCCTGGCCGCCAGGTCGCGCTCTCCGAGCAGGCACACGATCTTGTCGCCGCGCAGTCGCTTCGCCAGCTCCACGAACGGCGGCTGCTCGCCGCCGCTCAGCGGGAAGATCTCGAAACCGAGGCTCTCGCGGTAGGCGACGAACCGCCGGTACAGCGATTCGGGCTTCAGGCGCTCGGCGACGGTGGACAGTCCGCCCCACGTCTGCGCGCACCACACCCCCGCCATGTCCCAGTTCCCGGTGTGCGGCAGCGCCAGGATCGCGCCCTTGCCCTCGGCCATCGCCTTGTCGAGGTGCTCGGTTCCGACGACCGTGCGTGCGACCTTCGCCTGAGTCTCAGCCAGGTCCATCGACGGCAGCCGGAAGGCCTCGCGCCAGTAGCGGGCGTACGAGCGCAGCGAGTCGCGGACCAGTTCGTCCGGCACCTGCTCCGGCGGCACCCCGAGAACACGAGCGAGGTTGCGACGCAACTGCTGCGGGCCGCCACCGCGGCGCGCGGCGAAGTCCGCTCCGGCGTCGAAGATCGCGGTCGCCACCCGTTCGGGCAGCGCCCGGACGACGCGCCATCCCGTCGCGTACCCGAGATCGGTCGCCCACTCCGAAACGTTCACGAGGCCTCCCCTGCACCGTGGTTCTCCGCGGCGTGCGGCGCGACCGGCAGCAGGTCACGAGCACCGGCCGAGTTGCGGACCGCAAGCACCCGCTGGAACACCGTGATGATGCTCGCGACCGCGAGGATCCACATCGCGACGTACACGGCCCAGTGCAGCCACCCGATGTCGAAATGTCCTGCGATACCGGTCAATCCGGCACCGACCAGAACTATGATCAACCGATCCGGGCGCTCGATGAGGCCACCGTCGGCGGACAGGCCGCTGGCCTCCGCCCGAGCCTTGGCATACGAGATCACCTGCGAGGTGACGAGACAGATCAACGTCGCGACCAGCAGGCTCTTGCTGTTCGCGTGGTACACGGCCCACCACGCGAGGCCGGCGAAGATCGCGCCGTCGGCGAGCCGGTCGCACGTGGCGTCGAGCACCGCGCCGTACCGCGTGCCGCCCCCACGGGCGCGCGCCATGGCGCCGTCGAGCATGTCGAACATGACGAAGAACCAGATCAGCATGGTTCCCCAGAACAGATGCCCGGACGGGAAGAGCGTCAATGCGCCCGCGATGCTCGCGACGGTGCCGATCACCGTGACCGCGTCCGGGGTCAGCCCCGTCTTCACCAAGGCGCGGCCCATCGGGGCCGTCACCTTGGACACCGAGGCACGTCCGAAGAAACTCAGCATCCTGCTCCCCCTCCCGCATCCGGTCGTGGTGCAGGGCCCTCGCGGACCCGGTTTCCGATCCTGCCATGCTGCGCCCCGACGATGTCGGCGAATCACTCGTTCCAGGCCCCCGCGAGGAGTGCCCGCGTCTCCCGGAGCAGCTGCGGCATCACCTTCGCTCCCCCGAGGACGGTGATGAAGTTCGCGTCGCCGCCCCAGCGCGGAACGATGTGCTGATGCAGGTGCTCGGCCAGCGAACCACCAGCCGCCGCCCCGAGGTTGAGCCCGACGTTGAACCCGTCCGGGCGGGAGACCCGCTTGATGACGCGGATCGCCTGCTGCGTGAACGCCATCAGCTCGGAGCTCTCCTCCGGCGTCAGATCCTCGAGCGCCGCGACCCGGCGGTACGGCACCACCATCAGATGACCGGGGTTGTACGGGTACAGGTTGAGCACCGCGTACACCGATTCGCCGCGCGCGACGATCAGCCCCTCCTCGTCGCTCATCTTCGGGATCTCGCTGAACGGACCCTCGCTCCGAGCTCGACGTCTTGGGCGCCTCCGCGATGTACGACATCCGATGCGGGGACCACAGCCGCTGCAACCGGTCCGGGTCTCCCGGCCGGTGTCGACGAGCGCGCCGGTCTCGGCGTTGCCGTTCGTCTGGTCGGTCACTGGGCACCGCCGAGCAGTTCGGCCGTGGGCGAGGCGTTGTCACGCCGCGCGATCCACGACCCGATGGCCTCCACGGCATCCTTCACCGGCACACCGTTGACCTGCGTGCCGTCCCGGAAACGGAAGCTCACCGCGCCGGCCTCGACGTCGCGCTCACCCGCAAGGAGCATGAACGGAACCTTCTGCGTCGTGTGGTTGCGGATCTTCTTCTGCATCCGGTCGTCGCTGGCATCGACCTCGGCGCGGACGCCGATCGCCTTGAGCTGCTTGACGACGTCGAACAGATGGTCCTCGAACGCCTCGGCGACCGGGATACCCACAACCTGAACAGGCGCGAGCCACGCCGGGAACGCGCCCGCGTAGTGCTCGGTCAGGACACCGAAGAACCGCTCGATGGAACCGAACAGGGCGCGATGGATCATCACCGGGCGCTGCTTGGTGCCGTCGGAGCCGGTGAACTCGAGGTCGAAGCGCTCGGGCAGGTTGAAGTCGAGCTGGATGGTCGACATCTGCCAGCTGCGGCCGAGAGCGTCCTGCACCTGCACCGAGATCTGGGCCGTCAGAACGCGGCTCCGCCCGGATCCGGGACCAGGTTCAGCCCGGACGCCGTGCCGACCTCGGCGAGCGTGTCGGTCGCCTCCTCCCACAGCGCGTCGTCGCCGACGAACTTGTCGGGGTTCTTGGTCGACAGCTCGAGGTAGAAGTCGTCGAGGCCGTAATCCTTGAGCAGACCCAGCACGAACTGCAGCGTGGTGGTCAGCTCGTCGCGCATCTGCTCCTTGGTGCAATAGATGTGCGCGTCGTCCTGCGTCATGCCGCGGACACGGGTCAGGCCGTGCACGACGCCGGACTTCTCGTAGCGGTACACGGAGCCGAACTCGAACAGACGCAGCGGCAGCTCACGGTACGAGCGGCCGCGCGACCCGAACACCAGGTTGTGCATCGGGCAGTTCATCGGCTTGAGGTAGTAGTCCTGGCCCGGCTTGCGGACGGTGCCGTCCTCGTTCAGCTCCTCGTCGATGTGCATCGCCGGAACATGCCGTCCTTGTACCAGTCGAGGTGACCGGAGACCTCGTACAGATGCCCCTTGGTGATGTGGGGCGAGTAGACGAACTCGTAGCCCTCCTCGACGTGGCGCTTGCGCGAGTAGTTCTCCATCTCCTGGCGGATGATGCCGCCCTTGGGGTGGAACACCGGCAGGCCGGAGCCGAGCTCGTCCGGGAAGGAGAACAGGTCCAGCTCGGCGCCGAGCTTGCGGTGGTCGCGGCGCTCGGCCTCTTCCAGCAGCTCGAGGTGCTTGTCGAGCGCCTCGCTCGACTCCCACGCGGTGCCGTAGATGCGCTGCAGGTCCTCACGGCTCTGATCACCGCGCCAGTAGGCGGCCGAGCTGCGCGTGATCTTGAATGCCGGGATGTACTTGGTGGTGGGGATGTGCGGGCCGCGGCACAGGTCCTTCCAGATGACCTCGCCCGTACGCGGGTTCAGATTGTCGTAGATGGTCAGCTCACCGCCGCCGACCTCCATGACCTCGGGGTCGTCGATGCCGGACTTGTCGTCGATCAGCTCGAGCTTGAACGGCTCGTTCGCCAGTTCCGTGCGGGCGTCGTCGAGATCCTCCACGACACGACGGGAGAAGCGCTGCGCGTCCTTGACGATCTTCTTCATGCGCTTCTCAAGCTTGGCCAGATCCTCCGGGGTGAACGGACGGTCCACCTGGAAGTCGTAGTAGAAGCCGTCCTTGATCGGCGGGCCGATGCCGAGCTTGGCCTCGGGGAACTCCTGCTGGACGGCCTGGGCGAGCACGTGCGCTGCCGAGTGCCGGATCACGCTGCGGCCGTCCTCGGTGTCGGCGGCAACCGCCTCGACCTCGACGTCGACGTCGGGGGTCCAGGACAGGTCCTTGAGCTGGCCTTCTGCGTCACGGACGACGACGATGGCGTCGGGTCCCTTGCCGGGCAGCCCGGCCTCGCGCACCGCCGTGCCCGCAGTAGTCCCGGCGGGCACTTGGACGCGTGCGGCAGGGGTAACGGATGCGGGCGTGGTCACGGCGATGCGCTCCTAGGTATGAGGGTGTGCCCCCGGATGAGGGGCGATCCGACGTCATCGGCACCGCGTCGCCATCTGTGGAGCCGTCCCGCCGTCGGGTCGGCGCGCAGCTACACGGGGCTGTCCAGCCAGGGCTGCTCGACGCCCACCCACGTCCCGATGAGACTGAAGGTGCCCAGCACCCAGAGGGTCAGCACGACGACGACGGAAGTGAACAACACTCCGGTTCCCTCGACGACGTCAGACTGCCGGGCGAACCAGGTCATGAACCGGTCGTACCGCGCGCGGGCCCAGTGCAGCAGTCGGTGCGCCCACGCGAACTCGGATGCCAGGATCCCCAGCCCGGCGAAGCGTCGGTCCGACGCCGACCTTTTCCAGCGTACCGACGCTCACGATCGTGCAACTGGGCTCACGACCTGCCACGATGCCACTTCGAGACCCAACCGTTCGGACGATTCGGCACCTCGGCGCGCGCCCTGCACGATAGTGATCCGATGCACACGACCAGCAGAGGGAAACGACTGTCCGCCGCGATCGCGGTGACAGCGACCTGCGCACTTCTCCTCACCGGATGCGGATCCGACGGCGCGAGCGCGCCCGCACCCGGCGACACGACAGGCATCAACACCCGTGGCACCGGCACCGCAACGGGGACGCCGGACACCCTGACCGTCGCCCTGGGCGTCCAGACTCAGGCGCCGGACGCGAAGTCCGCACTCGAATCGAACGCCCAGAAGACGACGGCGCTGATCGACACGTTGAAGGGCAGAGGGATCGCGGCCGACGACATCCAGACCAGCGGGTTGTCCGTGAATCCGACCTTCGAGGGCGGGTCCGGCCGCATCAACGGCTACCAGGTGACGAATCGAGTGACCGCCACCCTGCACGACATCGGGTCGGCCGGCACCCTGATCGACGCGGCGGCCGCGGCCGCGGGCGATGCGATCCGCGTCGAACAGACCACGTTCTCGATCTCCGACGACAGCGATCTGCGCGCGCAGGCGCGGGCCCACGCGGTACGGCAGGCACAGGACCAGGCAAAACAGATCGCCGACGCGGCCGGCGTCAAGCTCGGGGCAGTGCGGTCGATCGTCGAGGAGCGCGCGAACCAGCCGGCACCGCTGATGCGCTCACCGATGGCCTTCGACCAGGCAGCGGCCGCGTCGACGCCGATCGAGGCCGGCAGCCAGGAACTGACGGTCAACGTCGCCGTCACGTACGACATCGGCTGACCAGGCGACCCGCGAAGGAGAAACAGAGAAGGCCCGTCCGATTTCTCGGACGGGGCCTTCTCGTGCGTGGTCCCGGCTGGGATCGAACCAGTCGTGAGCGATCCGAGCGCCAACCTCCGACCTGCTCGGCGAGCGGCCTAAATCCCCGGTGACCGGGGATTATCGAGCATTCAATCGGTTCGATGTGTTCGATGTGTTGGGTACTGTGTTGCACGTAAGTTGCACGCAGGTTGCACGACGAGGCTCGACGACAGGACCCGAGACATGGCACGCAAGCCGCAGCGCACACGACGATCGTTCGGACAGCTCCGACAGCTCCCCTCGGGCCGCTGGCAGGCGAAGTACACCGGCCCCGACCTGTCGGTGCATCGTGCGCCGACGACGTTCGACGCCAAGGACTACGCCGAGGGCTGGCTGGCCGAGCAGCGTAAGCAGATCGACCTCGGGACGTGGACCCCGCCACGGGAGGCCGCGCAGCAGCGGGCCGAACGGGTGCGGACGTTCGCCGAGTACGCCGAGCCGTGGCTCGAGCACCGACCGATCCGGCCGCGGACCCGCGAGAGCTACCGCTACCTGCTCGACACGCTGATCCTGCCCGTGCTCGGCGACCGCGTACTGAGTCAGATCACCGCCGCGGACGTCCGCGAGTGGCACCACGGTCTCGGGACGCAGTACGCGACCCGCAACGCACGCGCCTACGGCGTCCTGACGGCCATTTTCAACAGCGCGGTGGACGACGAGCTGATCGACCGCTCCCCTGCACGGATCAAGGGTGCCGGCCAGGTCAAGCACCGCCGCGACATCTACGTCCTGTCCCCGCCGAGCTGGCCGCGCTCGCCGACGCGATGCCCGACGAACTGCGCGTGAGCATCCTGCTCGCCGCGTGGTGCGGGCTGCGCCGCGGTGAGACGTTCGAGCTGCGCCGCAAGGACCTGAGCGCCGACCGCTCGGTGCTGAGCATCACGCGCGGCGTGACCTACCGGGACCGGCAGTTCATCGTCGGACCACCCAAGACCAAGGAGTCGATCCGCAAGGTGACGATTCCACCTCACCTGCACGCCGAGATCGAGCGCCACCTGACCGAGCACGTCGGACCGGGCCGCGATGCCCTGCTGTTCCCCGACCCTGCCGGCGGTCACATGCGGGAGTGGACCTACCGCAAGCGGTTCGACGCCGCCACGGCCGAGATCGGCCGCGACGATCTGCACCTACACGACCTGCGTCACTTCGGCGGCGTCATGGCCGCGCACGCCGGAGCGACGACCAAGGAGGTGATGGACCGCCTCGGGCACGTCACGTCCTCGGCCGCGATGCGCTACCAGCACACCGCCTCGGGCCGCGCCGAGATGGTCGCCGACCGCCTGTCCGCACTCGCCGCCGGGCAGTCCGAGCCGCGACACCTGCGCGCGGTGCAGTAGCACCGGACCCGAGCTCGACGGCCGCCGGAACACCAACCTGGCGGCCGTCGCCGTTCCCGCCACAACCCCCGACGATCGGGCAAAGTCGTTGTGTTTCAACGTGTTAGCACTTCTGGACAGCTGCACCCCTGCTCTGACAGTCGCGGGCAGAACAGGTCGAACACGACGAACAACGAGCACCGCAGGAGGTACAGATGGCCGCGAAGGACTCGGCGCTGACCACGGCCCCGACCTATGTCTCGATGGCCGAGGCGGCCCGGAGGATCGGGGTCAGCCGCGTCACGATCCACAAGCGCGTCCGGGACGGCGAACTGCCCGCTTTCCGCGTCGGCACCGGCCGCGGCGCTGCGGTGCGGATCAAGGTCTCCGACCTAGAGGCACTGCTGCACCCGATCGCCGCCGGCACCGCCGACTGACACAGCCACCGACGGCAAAGACGACGCGGCACCGAGGCCGCGTCCATCGGGATCGAGCCCGTTGACGACGTACCGACAACGAAAAGGCCGATACCCGAATGACCACCGAGAACCGGGCCGCTCCCGGCCCGACCAAGGATTCCGGGAGCGACCACCGAGGATGGGACGACGACAAGTCCCGCGACGACGAGCCTAGCGCCGTCGCAGCTGCTGTGGCAGCCTCCACCGTGGCGGTGACCGCGTGACCGCCGACCCGTTCGACGTCCCGGACGACGAGCTGGCGGCCGACGGCATTCCGAGCCGCGCCGCTACGCCCCAGGACGACGTGCCCGCGGATTACGTCAGGGGCGACTACGTCGCAGCCATGTCCGGGCGGGACCCGACGCCGAGCTGGGCGAGGTGCCCGACCCCGACACGATCAAGGCGGTCCGCAGATTCTGCCGTCAGTACGACCTCGACCCGCCGGAGACGCTGCGCGACTGCCCGACGCTCCCGGTCGGCATCGTCGAGCATGTCCTCGGCTACGTCCCAACCCGGCAGGAGGTCGCCGAGGACGCCGCCAACCACGGCGAGGACGACCCGCACGACGTCGCGGCCCGGCTGATCGCCGAGCACGCGGCTCGGCGTCGGGAGCGTGCCCGCGAGCGGGACGCCGGCAAGGCGGCCGAGAAGCAGCTGCGCCAGCACTCCACGTCGATCGACCCGGCGCGCTGTTCACCGCCGCGATCATCGAGCAGTACGCACGGGACGAGCCGGCCGCGGCCGAGTGGGCGCAGCTGGCCGTCGAGCAGATGCGCCACGAGAACAACATGGCTCGGCTACCGGGACCGAGCCGTGACCGCAGGGCGCCGAGGCTCGGGTACACCGCGATCGAGTTGGTGCAGCGGTTCGGGGTGCCGCCGGAGCAGGTCGCCGCGCTACCGCCCGCGACGCAATCGGACCTGGCCGAGGCGGTCCGCCGCTACGGCACCGAACGCCGCGCCGAGCAGAACGCCGAGCAGCGCGGCGCCAAGCTGATCGAGGCCGAGCAGGCCGCCGGCGAGATCGAGCTGCCCGAACGGATCAACCTGGCCGAGTTCGTCCCGCCGGACGACCCGTGGCTGATCGACGAGCTGATGCGCCGCGAGTCCACCCTCGGGTTGTTCGCGCAGTTCAAGGCGGGCAAGACGACCGCCGTCCGCGAGATCGTCCGGTCGCTGCTCGACGGCGACAAGGTGTTCGGCCGGTTCCCTGTCAACGTGCCACCGGGCACCGAGGTCGCGCTGATCGACTCCGAGATGCCGCTGGAAAACCTCAAGGAGGAGTACGACAAGTCAGGCACGCTCGAACTGGGCCGGCTGAACCTGCGTTCGATCAGGGGCGTCGAACGCAGCTTCGACGTCCGGGTGCGCGCGGTGCGGGAGCGGTGGGCGCAGCAGATCGCACCGGGGTCGGTGATCGTGTTCGACTGCCTGTACTCGGTCCTCGCCGCGCTCGGAATCAGCGAGAACGACGACACGGTGGCCGCGGTGCTGCTCGGGCTGCGCGCACTGGCGACCGAGTGCCAGGCGCTCGGGACGATCGTGGTGCATCACCTCGGCAAGGACGACGAGCGCGGCGCACGCGGACACAGCTCGATCGAAGGCTTCGCCGACGTGCTGTGCCGTATCCGCCTCGACGGCCCGCTCGGCTCGGACGCCGAACGCACCTTCACCGCATACGGACGCGGCGTGGACGTCGAGCAGGGAGTGCTCGTGCTCGGTGAGGATCACCACCTGACGCTCGAGAGCCGGGCCGACAAGAAGGCCGCGGCTAAGTCGCACGCACACGACGCCGACGACGCGGCGGTGCTCGCCGCGCTGCGGGCACAGCCCGGACTCAGCGGTTCGGCATTGAGGGACGCCGCCGGGTTGCCGCCGAAGCGCGCCTACGCCGCGTGCAAGCGACTGGAGGAGCGCGGCGTCGTCGAGAACCGAGGGTCGGGCACCCGCCCGGAGTGGCACGCAGCAGCGTCCGAAACGCGGCCCGGAGACCCCTTTGCGTCGGTCGCCGACCTCGTCTCGGACACCGCTCGAACGGACCTCCGATGACCACGACCTCGGCCGAACTCGGTGGCCGAAGTGAAACCGCAGCTCAGACCATGTTTGTCCACTTTGCCCATTTCTTCGATCCGGCTATCTCGGCCACCTCGGCCAACCTCGGACGGCTAGACGCGGCCGAAGTGACGACGCAGGTCACAGCCTGTTTCTCGATCACCTCGGCCCACCTCGGCCACTTTTCCAGCGATCCGCGGCGAGAGACCTCGGCACCTCGGCCTCGTCCCTATAAGGACGAGGCCGAGGTGACAGGACTCGGTCACGGTCCTACGAGCCCCTTCGACGGAGGAGGAATTACACCGATGGAATCCGTTTCTGCGACCGCCCGGCCGAGCATCTTCGGACCGCTCACCGACCGGCGTCTGCCCGGCAGCTGCGACGACTGCGACAGCTTCGACGCGGTGTCCGAGACCGAGCCGCGCCAGTACGTCCTGACCACTCACCACGACCCGACGTGCCCGTGGCTGCGTGCCCGGCTGCGCCCGAAGTAGGACCAGCTCGGCCCGTCTCCCGCTCCGACGGCCTCACGGGAGACGAGCCGTGCCCCACCGACCGAGATCGACGACGACGAATCGAGAGGCCCCACGATGACCAGTCCCACGACCGCCGACCCGTTCACCGCTCCCGGCCCGCTCGTGAAGCGGTACCGGTGGTGCGGCTGCGGCGGCAACCACCCGACCTACCGCTCGTGGGCGGTGTGCGCGTGGCCGAGCGCCGCGTGGATCACCGGAGACGGCCGCTACGCCGTCGTGGCGCGGTGTCGCCGCGGTGCGCTGACGGTCACCCTGCACGCCGCCCTGACGGCCGCACAGGCCGCGTTCGACCGTGTCGGGCGTACCGGCTGCGGCGGCGTCTGCTGCGGCCGGCACGACCTGATCCAGATCGTCCACCCGTAACTCAACACACGAGCACTCAACGATCACCGACCCGAGGAGGTCACCATGTCCCGACCCGGACCCGCCGCCACGGCACAGCTCGACGAACGGCTGCGACAGCAGCGATGCCTCGAGCTGCGATTGCAGGGCAAGACGTTGCAGGAGATCGCCGACGCCGAGGGATACGCCGACCGGAGCGGTCCGCACCGTGCGATCCAGAGCCTGCTCGGCCGCGTCGAGACCGAAAAGGTTTCCGACTACCGCGAACTCGAATCCGCCCGTCTGGACGCACTCCAGTCCGCGCACTGGCCCGCCGCGATCAGCGGCGACGTCAAGTCCGCCGACTTCGTCCTGCGTGTCTCGGCGCGGCGGTCGAAGCTGCTCGGCCTCGACGTGCCCGAGAAGGTGATCGTCGCCGAGGCAACCGCGATGCCCGACGAGGAGTACGCCGCCACCCTGGTCGGTCTCATGCGTGAGATCGGGGTGCAGCCGCCGGCCGAGTTGGACCGCTCCCACGACATCGACACCGACGACTGGTGCAACATCGGCACCGAGACCGAGAGGACCAGGCAGTGACCACGACCGAACCGCAGCTGCGCCCGCACGACGTCCGCGGATTGAGCCTGCCCGACCTCGACACGTTCTCGGTCGTCGAGCGGCTGGCCGCGATCCTCGGCGACGCCGACGAGAGCACGCGCGCGATCCTGTCCGACCTCGGCCGCATGGCGGTCCACGACGACCGCGACGGTGATGCCGCCGCGGCCGTCTACCGGTCACTGCTCGACGCGCTGCACGAACTGGAGGCGGCCGCCCGCCGGGTGCGCCGCGAGATCACCAAGGCAGAGAACGGCCGGCAGGCACTCCACGCGCTGATCGCGCGCCGTGACGCCGAGGCCGAGCAGGCCGCCGCCGACGCCGAGCAGCGCCGCCGGGAGGAGGCCGCGCAGCGGCAGCGGCTCGACGACCGGATCGCGCGGGCGAAGCTGTGCGCGCAGCAGCACGGTCTGACGCTCGAGGAGGTGCGCAACTACGACACGGTCGATAGCCCGAGCATGTGGCGTCTGACGACCGACAACAACGGCAACCGGTTCCTGCCCGGACCGTTCGACGAAGCCGCGTGGAGGCAGGTCGAGACCATCCTTCGTAGCGCACAGACGATGTACTACGTGCCGGGCGGTAGCGGCACCATCGGCCGGATCGAGAAGTGGCTCGAACACCATTGCCCGCCGTTCAAGCCCTGACCACCGACCACACGAAGACGACGGCCGAGCATCCCGCTCGGCCGTCGTCATTGCTTCGCCTCCCCTAGCCCTTGCCCGGTCCGGGCGCCCATTGACTGGGGTCGATCCCACCCAATTCTTCGAGCACACGAGGCATTGCAAGGCAGGTATAGGCATCACCGTTGGGCAGTCGGCCCCAGCCGTGGTCGAGTTCCCCACGACCGTGTGCCAAGACCAGATCGTTCACATCGGACGCGAGATGCGCGTGGTTGCAGCGAGCACGCAGGTCTACGTAGAGCTGCGCCGGACCACCACTCGGGCAAACGAGCACTGCACAAGAGATGTCTCGATCGACTTGCGGCCGCTCGTCCCAAGGACGAAGCACGCCAGTGAATCCCGGGATCACAAACTCCCGTTCGGTACGCCGTCGGAGCCCATTGAACTCCGTCGACATCCGGGTGCCGTCAGAAGCGGCATTCACCATCCAGCCGAAGGGCTCAGATTCCGCCTGACTCCCCGAGATGGCCCACGGGGACATACCACTCGGAGGTACCTCAAGCGACGCCAACGCACCGTCGTCGAATGGCATCGGTACCGCGATGACCGCGACCTTTCCCCGTTCTTACGGTCAAGGAGCGCAACTACTCCGTCATCTAGCCCCGAGGGCAACTCAACGTCAGCGTCGGCGCTCGCAAGGATCATCACTCCGATCGCGTTGCCTGAGCTTGGGGCCGGGATCACTATTGGTGCCTCATCCGACGGTGCAACTGTGTCAAGCTCGCTCTCGGGAAACACGATCGTGTACATGGGAAGCCACCCGGGGAACATCTCCGTTTGGCTGAGTTCCCACCTCAACGGGGCATGACGATCACCCGGACGGAGGGCATCACGTACCGCCTGCGATAGCCCGTACTGCCCCCAGCCGTCCTTGTGCAGGCTGATCTTGAAATCCACGATCTGAGTCCGTGGCGCAAGATACACGTCGTCCGTCGGCTTCTTTCCTTCCTGGCCCGTCCACACTCGCCATTCACTCGAACGCCGTCCATCGGTCGAAACGACGACAAACCGGCACACCGTTGTAGCCACCCTCGATCCCCTCCATCTCGATCTAACGAATTGTCAATCTCCGTACCGCGCCAACCGCTGCCGGAACTTCCTCGGGTAGTAGCGCCACCACGGCAGTTCCGCCTCGATCGTGGAGACATACCCGGTTCCCTCCCGCACCGCGCGCTTGCGGAACCTGCGGACCGTCCGCCGACTGAGGTCGTGATCGGGCTGCACCGGGTTGTCGAGTCCGTGCCGTGCGGTGAGCAGCTGTGTCTGCCCGGACAGGTATTTCAGGGCGTCCACCATCTGGTCGGCATAGTGCGAGAACGGGTCGTCGATCTGCTGGGGACCTTGGCCCGACGGTCGACCTTCGTCCGTGGCGCACCGCCACGCGACTTTCCCAACTCGTCAATCCGCCCAAGGGCGGTGTGGATCTTCACCTGCCGCGTGAGTCAGACGCACGCGCTCGACCCGCCGGGCGAGTTCCACGGACTCACGGTCGAAGTCGTCGAGTGCCACCTCGTAGTCCGCCCTGAACGCCGTGTTGCCCTCAGCCGTCGATCGGTCCGCCGCGGCGATCACGGACGCGAGCGCGTCCAAGCTGTTCGGCCAGGTCCACCGACTCGCCAGGACGTCGGCGACCGCTTCGCGGAGCTGGTCCTCTTGCCGTTCGATGGATGCCTCGCGGTGGTTGCTGCGCTGGACGCGGGCCGTCAGCAACGCGCCCGAGAGCGCGGCGCACGCACTGACTGCCGCCGCACCGCCCGGCGTCTTCAACACCTCGACGATCCACGACCCAAGACTCACGCTGCCCCCACCGCCGTCCGAAACGCAGAAATCGCCCCTCAACGAGGGGCGACTTTGCACGCTATTTGCACGAACCCGTGCAACAGGCCAGGGAAGCACTCCCTGGCCTGCATTTTCTTCTGTGGTCCCGGCTGGGATCGAACCAGCGACCTCCCCGGTGTGAACGGGACGCTCTTCCACTGAGCCACGGGACCGAACCGCGCTGAATGCTCGCGGTCGAACGAGACGAAACACTAACACGCACTCGCGCCGAACACGAATCCCCTGGTTGTCATTCGTTTCGACGTCGCCGGCGGCGCCTCGATCCGACTCGGAACAGCGCCCGGGACCCCAGCCTCGCGCATCCCCGGCCGCCTGTTCGCGCGTACGCGCTCGTACGTGCGCGCTTGCGCGGACAATCTCCAGGCACCCCCTGCGCGAGCACTCGGTCCACACTCACCGCCCCGCGCCCGCTTCTCGGCGGCCCGTCCCGCACAGACTCCCCAGAACCCTCGACCGCGAACCCCTCCGATGGGCCACGGACGAAGGAGTTCGACGCGACAGGTCGGTTATCGCCGGGATTCGCCACGGAAACACCCTCGTAGGGGACCCCGAAGAACCCCGTTTTCGGCCCTGACCTGCCGATTTGTGCCTTTCTCAAATGGTCCGCTAATGTTCTCACCGCACCGGGAAAGCGGAAACGCCGAAACGGAGCGGCACCGGAGAGGCCGAAACGCCCCGCCGGAGCGAAATGCGGATGTAGCGCAGCTGGTAGCGCATCACCTTGCCAAGGTGAGGGTCGCGGGTTCGAATCCCGTCATCCGCTCGAGAGGTTGGACTCGACCTTTTATGGTGGAGTGGCCGAGTGGTGAGGCAACGGCCTGCAAAGCCGTGCACACGGGTTCGATTCCCGTCTCCACCTCGCGCGATTAGCTCAGCGGGAGAGCGCTTCCCTGACACGGAAGAGGTCACTGGTTCAATCCCAGTATCGCGCACCAAGTTTCGAGGCAGTATGCTGCTGAGGAGCTTGAGTGTTACACATGCGGATGTAGCGCAGCTGGTAGCGCATCACCTTGCCAAGGTGAGGGTCGCGGGTTCGAATCCCGTCATCCGCTCCACGATCGGCCCCTGTGGTCGATCAGGAAACCCCGAGGTATCTCGGGGTTTCCGACTCGAAGGCCCGCGCGATTAGCTCAGCGGGAGAGCGCTTCCCTGACACGGAAGAGGTCACTGGTTCAATCCCAGTATCGCGCACCACCGAGAAGAGGCACCTCCACACGGAGGTGCCTCTTCTTGCGTTTGCGGTCGGAGTCGTCCCGCCCGCCCAACTCGAACATGAGGGAATCCTCAGGTATCGTCGTCCTTGCCATCCCCCGATGGTGTTGAGCCCCAGCCATGACCCCCCATCCACGGCTGGGGCTCATTCAATTCCCCGGTTCGCGCGTCTTAGAACCCGCTTCAGACCCGCTTCCTGGCGGCGAGCAGCTCCTGGAACCACAGGTACGAATCCTTCGGCGTTCGCGCGAGTGTGTCGTAGTCCACGTGGACCAGACCGAAACGCTCCCGGTACCCGGCCGCCCACTCGAAGTTGTCGAGGATCGACCACACGAAGTAGCCCGGACGTCGACGCCGGCATCCATCGCCGCACGAACCGCAGCGAGGTGCTCGGCGTGGTACACGATGCGACGCTCGTCACGGACCCGTCCCGACTCGTCCGGGTCGGGGTCGTGGAACGAGCACCCGCTCTCGGTGATGTAGACCGGCGGCAACGCCGCGCCGAACCGGTCGCGGAAGATCGTGAGGATCTCGCGCAGGCCGTCGGGGACGATCGGCCAGCCGAAGTCGGTTGTCGGATATCCCTCCAGCGCGACCGGCGCGAACGGCATTCCGGGCGGCAGATCGACCTCGAGGGACACCGGACGTACCCTCCCCCTCCCGGGGCGCGGCGATCACGGTGGGCTCGTAGTAGTTGATCCCGAACCAGTCGAGCGGCTGCGCGATCACCCGCAGGTCGTCGTCGACCGGGCCGGTCAGCAGCGCGGCAAGCTTCGTCCGCCGGGTACTTGCCGAGCAGGACCGGGTCGGCGAACGTCCAGTTCACGATGTGGTCGTAGATGTCCGCGGCCTCGACGTCGGCCTCGGCGTCACTCGCGGCGTGCACTGGGGCGTGATTCGACGCGATGCCGATGTTGCCGCAGCCGGCGGAGCGGAGCGCCTGCACGGACAACCCGTGTCCGAGCAACTGGTGATGCGCCGCCTGCAGCGCACCGAATCCGAGGGACAACCCTGGCGCGTGGACTCCCAGAGCATGGCCGTAGAGCGTGTGCACGACGGGTTCGTTCGAGCGGCATCCACATGCCGACCCTGTCGCCGAGCCGCTCCCCCACGATCGCCGCGTACTCCGCGAGACGGTACGAGGTCTCCCGGTTCAGCCAGCCGCCGTCGTCCTGGAGTGCCTGCGGCAGGTCCAGTGGAACAGCGTGACCGCGGGGGTGATGCCGGCGGAGCACAGTTCGTCGATCAACCGGTCGTAGAAGTCGAGGCCGGCCGCGTTGACGTCGCCCTTGCCTTCTGGCTGGATCCGCGGCCACGCCACCGAGAGCCGGTAGGAGTCGATGCCGAGGTCGCGCATCAGGGCCACGTCCTCGCGATAGCGGTGGTAGTGGTCGATCGCCACGTCGCCGGTCTCCCCGCCGACGATCTTGCCGGGGACGGAACAGAATTCGTCCCAGATCGAACGGCCCCGACCGTCCTCGGTCACCGCCCCCTCCACCTGGTACGCCGCCGCCGCGACACCGAAAGGAAATCGCCGGGAAACTCTGGAATCGAATGCTCTGCCGCCATGATGAGCAGTGAAGCAGAGAACGCCACGAAACGGAGCTGAATGTTGGACACTCGTTCAGTGATTCGAAACACCAAAACCCTTAGTGGGGCGCGAGTCTCGACGGCTGTCGCGTTTGGCTTACAGGGGTTCCTGCTCGCAGTGCTGCTCACCCAGTTGCCGCAGTTCAAGGACAGTCTCGGCTTCAGCGACACTCTGGTCGCCGCTACCGTCGTCGGAATCTCGATCGTCGCCGGCGTGGGCAGCGTCCTGGCCGAACAACTCGCGAAGGCCACCTCGAGCCGGACCACGTTGCGCACAGGACTGTTCGTCATCGCGGTGGGCGCCGCGGTCATCGCGCTCGCGACGTCGACACCGGCCTTCCTCGCGGCGTTCGCGCTGTACGGCATCGGACTCGGCATCGTCGACGCCGCAGCGAACATGCAGGCGGTGTCCATCCAGCACGCCTACGGCCGGGTCATCCTGTCCTCGTTCCACGCGTCGTGGAGTGTCGGAGCGATCATCGGTGCCGGCTACGTCGCGGTCTGCTCCGCAGCCGATTTGTCGGTCAAGCTCTCCGTCCTGATCGGGGCCGCACTGGTCGCGGGAATCTGCGCGTGGATCGGGCCGCGGCTGCTGCGCACCGGGCATGAGCGCGCCGAGACGTCGGCGACCGTCCCGCTGACCGTGCCGCTGCGGCCGTTCCTGGCACTCGGCATCGCGATGATGCTCTTCTACGCGATCGACTTCGGCATCGGCACCTACTCACCGCTGTACCTCAAGGAGGTCCTGCTGTCCGACGCAGGAACCGCCGCACTCGCGATGGGCGCGTACCAGGTGACCGCGCTGATCTCGCGGTTGACCGGCGACTACTGGGTGCGCCGGTTCGGTGAGATCGCGGTCGTGCGGGTCGGCGCGGCGATCAGCGTGCTCGGTCTGCTGATCGCGGTCCTGGCACCTTCGCCCGCGGTCGCCATCGCCGGGTTCTTCATCGTCGGCCTCGGTGCCCCCGTCATCGCGCCGCTCAGCTTCAGCGCTGCCGGACGGTTGGCGCCACCGGATCAGACCGACGCAGTGGTCGCTCGGATCAACCTCTTCAACTACGCGGGAACGGTCATCGCCGGTGGCGTCGTCGGCGGGATCGCAGCGCTGTCCGACCTCCGGGTCGGGTTTGTCGCACCTCTGTTGTTTGCGGTCGTGTTGTTCCTGCTCGCGCCCGCTTTCGCCCGACCCGGGTCCGGTCCGGCGAAGCCGAGACCGAATCTGCACCCGCCGGCGCGTGACCGGGGCCGTCCCGGGAGGTGGTGTACTTACCGGGACGGACCCGACGTACTCGAGGTGAAGCTGTGACCATTTCCGTGGACCGCGCCGGACTGTGGGACGCCGAGGCGCTCGCCGACGTCGCGGCGGTGACCTTCCCGCTCGCGCGCCCGCCGCACGCGACGAAGGAAGACATCGCGGCGTTCATCGACGATGTCCTCTCGGCGGAGAAGTTCAGCGAGTACCTCACGGATCCGACGCGGACGGTCCTCAAGGCGACCACGGGCGGCGAGATCGTCGGCTACGTGATGCTCGTCGATGGCACGCCCGAGGACCTGGACATCCAGACCGTGGTGTCGCTGCGGCCGACGACGGAGATCAGCAAGCTGTACGTGCTGCCCGACCGGCACGGCTCGGGCGTCTCGGCGGCGCTCATGAACGCGGCGGTGGACCACGCGCGGAACGCGAACTGCGCGGGCGTGTGGTTGGGCGTCAACCAGGAGAACGAGCGGGCGCAACGGTTCTACGTCAAGAACGGCTTCGAGAAGGTCGGTACCAAGACCTTCCGGGTGGGCGCCCAGACCCACCACGACTTCGTGATGCAACGCAGCATCTGACCTGCTGCGTTGCATCACGGACGTGCCTCAGGCAGCGACCTCGAAACGCGACAGCGCGAGCAGACGCGAGGTGGCACGCAGGTACTTCTTGCGGTAGCCGCCGGCGAGCATCTCCGGGGTGAAGATCTCGTCGAGCTTCGCACCTGACACGGTCGCCGGGATGCTGGCGTCGTACAGACGGTCGGCGAGCACCACCAGGCGCAGGGCCACCGACTGATCCTGGGCAGGATGCACACCCTTGATGAACACCGCAGGGATGCCCTCGATGAGCTTGCCGTACCGAGACGGGTGCAGCGTGCTCAGGTGCGTGCACAGCTCGTCGAAGTCGTCGAGCGTGGCGCCTTCGATCGCGTCGGCGCGCTCGAGCAGGTCGGCGTCGTCGGTCGGCTCCGGCGCGGGCGGCAGGTCGCGGTGGCGGTAGTCGGGGCCGTCGACGCGGATGGTCTCGAAGATCGAGCCGAGCTTCTTGATCTCGCGCAGGAAGTCCTGCGCGGCGAAGCGGCCCTCACCGAGCTGTCCGGGCAGCGCGTTCGACGTCGCGACGATCGACACACCGCGCGCCGACAGCTCGGTCAGCAGACGGGAGACCAGCGTCGGTGTCGCCCGGATCGTCGAGCTCGAACTCGTCGATGCACAGCACGCTGTGCGACGACAGCTCGTCGACGGCCTTGTTGAAGCCGAGAGCACCGACGACGTGCGTCAGCTCGACGAACGTGCCGAACGCCTTGGGCGACGGGGAGCTGTGGAAGATCGACGCGAGCAGGTGGGTCTTGCCGACACCGAATCCGCCGTCGAGGTACAGGCCGGCGCCCGTGGACGGCGCCTTCTTGCCGAACAGGCCACGGCGTCCGCCGCCACGGATCTTGGCGACCTTCTGGGAGAACTCCTCGGCCTTGCGCACCGCGGCGGCCTGGCTGGGCTCCTTGGGGTCGGGAATGTAGGACGCGAAGCTGACCTCGTCGAACATCGCCGGGGCACCATTTGAGCAACCAATTGATCGGCCGGCACCACCGGATTGCGATCGACAAGACGTGCATGCATGCACAGAGCGTATCGACGTGCTGTGATCGAACACGTGCACCGTCTGGATATTGCGACCTACCTCACACGCGACGATGGCGGCACCGGTCGGCCGCCGGAGCTGAGCGACGACGACCTGCGTTCACTGTACGGCTATCCGGCCCCGCTCGACCGGCCGTGGGTCCGCGTCAACTTCGTCTCCAGCGTCGACGGCGCGGTGACCGTCGACGGCGTCAGTGGGGGCCTCGGCACGCCCGCTGACAAGCGGGTGTTCGCGGTGCTCCGCGAGCTCGCCGACGTGATCGTCGTGGGCGCCGGCACGGCCCGCACCGAGAACTACGGCGGCGCCCGAACCGACCCGGCCCTCGCCGAACGCCGGCTCGAATCCGGACTGTCCGAGGTCCCGCCGATCGCGGTGGTCACCGCGAGCGGCCGCGTCGACCCGACGTCGCGACTGCTCACCGACACCGTCGTGCCGCCGCTGGTGCTGACCTCCACCCGAGCCGACGCCGACAACCTCGCCCGCCTGCGCGACGCGGGCGCCCGCGTCGAGATCGTCTCCGAAGGGAACGTCACCGGAACCGCCGTCGTCGCGGCCCTGCAACGGCGGGGGCTGCGCCGCGTGCTGTGCGAGGGCGGACCGGGCCTGTTCGGCACCCTGACCGCGGACGGCGTCGTCGACGAACTGTGCCTGACGACGTCCCCGCAACTGGTGGCCGGACGGGCCGGACGGATCGCGGTCTCCCCGACGCGAATCCGACGCCGATGACCCGCGCGCACGTCCTCGGCGACGACGACGGGACCCTGCTGACGCGATGGGTGCGCACGCGTGATCGGTGACCGACCTGGCAGGCTGTCCGGCATGCAGTCGCTGATGAGCAGGGTCGGTGTCGCAGCGATGGCCGGCGCGGTGCTCGCCGCCTGCACCGCGTGCGGCGCGGGACCGTCCAACCGACCCGACATCGCGGTCGTCGAGCACGGTGGCGGCTCCGCACCGACGTCGGACACGGCCGACCGGATCCCGCAGCTGCAGACCCCGGTCCGGGACCTCGACTGGACGGACTGCAAGGACGCCACCCTCCGGGCACTCGGGCTGGACTCGGGCCCGGACGGTCTGACATTCGAGTGCGCGAGTCTTGTCGCGCCGCTCGACAGCGGCAGCGGGACAGGCCCGCTCCAGGTCGGCGCCGCGCGCGCCCGCCTGCCGCAGACCCCGCCGACGCCGCGCCGCTGGTCCTCACGTCGGGTTCCGACGTCACGTCGACGAGCACGCTGGCCGCGCTGGCGACCGGGCCCAGTTCGGGGCTGCTCGAGCGGCAACCGATCGTCGCGGTCGACCGGCGGGGTATCGGCGCGTCGACGCCGATCGACTGTGGTCGGTCCATCGACCGCCGCGGCCTCGCCGATCTCGGCCAGTTCACACCCGGCGACATGTCCGGCGTCGACGAGGTTGCCGCGATGAGCCGCGACGCGACCGTGGCGTGCACCGATGCGCTGCAGCCGCAGGAGCTGGCGTTCGACACCGCGCACGCCGCCGACGACCTCGAGCAGCTCCGGAAGCTGTGGCAGGTGGACGCTCTCGGCCTGCTGGGCACCGGCAACGGCACCGCGGTCGCGTTGGCCTACGCCGCGAAGTACCCGAGCCGTGTGGGCCGGCTGGTGCTGGACTCGCCCGCCGCGACCACCGCCGACGCGACGACCGCCGCCGAGCAGCGTGTCCAGGGTCAGGAGGCGGCCCTCGCCGATTTCAGCCGCCGCTGCGCCGCGTTGAACTGCTCGCTGGGCCCGGACCCGTCCGCCGCGATCGTGGCACTGCGGGACCGCGCGGCCGCGGGCGACCTCGGGACGGTGTCGTCGAGCGCCCTGCTCACTGCTGTCTCGTCGTTCCTCGGGTCGCCGCGCGGCGATCAGGTGGGCCGGGTGCGCGAGCTGTCGGACGTGCTGGCGGCGGCCGGACGCGGCGACCTCGCGCCGCTGCAGGGGCTGATCGGCGCGACCGAGGCCGCCGTCGGCACCGACGGTCAGTTCGTGGCGCGCTGCAGCGACGGCCAGCAGTGGCCGGGACCCGGACGCGCGAAGGAACTCCAACGGACATGGGCCGAGCGGTATCCGGTGTTCGGCGCGGACGCCGCCGCCGGGCTCATGCGGTGCTCCGCGTGGCCGACGATGTCGCCGCCGCCGCTGCCGAGCGCGATCCCGGTGCCGGTCCTCGTGTTCGACGGCGCCGCCGATCCGGTCGTCGGCAACGGCGGGGTCGCCACGGTCACCGGAACCCTCACGAGCGCGAACACCACGTGGTCGAACGTGTCGTGGGCGGGTTACGGGCATCCGGTCACGACGCATTCGGACTGTGCGCGAAAATCGCTTGTCCGCTACCTGGATTCAGCTGCACTGCCGGCGAACGGGAGCGCCTGCCCGGCGTGACCCGCGGGGTGGCCGACCCGCCCCGACCGCCGCGCGGTGTACCGTGCCGTAGTGTTCCTTCGACGATTCGAGCCGCGTACCGGCCGCACCACCGCCGAGGTCATCAACTTCGCGCTCTGGCCCCTCGCCGTGATGACGGTGATCCACCGGGTAGTCATCAAGGCGGTCAACGGATCCGTCACCGACGACTTCTCCCCCGTGTACCAGGCCGCGTTGGCGTTCCTCAATCGTCGTGAGGTCTACACCGCCAACTTCAATTCGGTGGACCCGCACTACCTCTACCAGCCGAGTGGCACGCTGCTGCTGTCGCCGATCGCGCTCATCGACCCCGAGAAGTCGCGCTGGCTGTTCATCCTGGCCAACGCGATCGCCGTCATCATCGCGCTGTATCTGCTGCTGAAGATGTTCAACCTGACGCTGAACTCGGTGGCGGCGCCCATCCTGTTGTTCGCGGCGTTCTCGACCGAGACGGTGTCGAACACCCTCGTGTTCTCGAACGTCAACGGCCTGGTCCTGCTCGGCGAGGTCGCGTTCCTGCTCCTGCTGCTGCGCCGGAAGGACCTGTGGTCGGGTGCCGCGATCGGACTGACATTGGCGGTCAAACCGATTCTCGCGCCTTTACTTTTGCTGCCGTTGGTGCGCGGCCAGTGGAAGGTGTTCGTCACCGCGATCGGCATCCCGGTCGTCCTCATGGCGGTGGCGTGGCCGCTGTCGGTCGATCCGATGGATTTCGTCACCCACACGCTGCCGTACCTGTCGGAGTCGCGCGACTACTTCAACAGCTCGATCGTCGGCAACGGCACCTACTACGGCCTGCCGGTCGCACTGATCTGGGCGCTGCGAATTACGTTCGCCGCCATGGTCGCGGTGTCGCTGTGGCTGCTGTACCGGTACTACCGACAGGACGAGCTGTTCTTCGTCGCGACCACGACGGGTGTGCTGATGGCGGCGTCGTTCCTGCTGCTGTCGCTCGGGCAGATGTACTACTCGATGCTGCTCTTCCCGCTCGTCATGACCGTGGTGCTACGCAACTCGGTGATGCGGAACTGGCCGGCATGGCTCGCGCTCTACGGCTGTCTCAGCGCGGACGAGTGGATCTCGCACCGATTCCTGGAGGCCGGCCGGGCCGCCGAATACCTCAAGCCCACGATGGGCTGGAGCCTGCTGCTCATCGTCATCTTCGCGGTTCTGGTCAACCGTTACCTCACCGCGAAGCGCGAGGGTCGCCTCGACAAGGGCATCGACCCGGACTTCCTCGTCACCGAGCCCACTGCGGCCGCCCCGGCACCCGCCAAGGTGTGACGCGGCTCGCGGTGCGTCGTATTAGCGTGGAGGCATGAGTTCCACACAGGATTCCGGCCTCCCCGAACCGCGGTTCCGCCGCAACGACGGCGAGTGGCGCGCGCACCTGACACCCGAGGAGTACCACGTGCTCCGTCAGGCCGGCACCGAGCCGCCGCATGTCGGTGAGTACACCAACACCAAGACGGAAGGCGTGTACTCGTGCCGCGCCTGCGGCGCCGAGCTGTTCCGCAGCGCCGAGAAGTTCGAATCGCACTGCGGGTGGCCGTCGTTCTTCGACCCGGCCGACTCCGACGCGGTGATCCTGCGCGCCGACGACTCGCTGGGGATGCACCGCGTCGAGGTTCTGTGCAGCAACTGCCACAGCCACCTCGGCCACGTCTTCGAGGGTGAGGGCTACCCCACCCCGACGGACAAGCGGTACTGCATCAACAGCATCTCGCTGAAGCTCCAGCCGGCCGACGGGTCCTGGAACCGAAACTGCCCCCGGCGACGTAGTCCGTCGCCGGGGGCGCTTCCCGAATCGCAGTCGTGCTTGCCGACTCGACCCGGTTGCCGGCTACCCGGCAACGCGTCCGCGTGCGGCGAGCGAGTTCAGCACGGCGGCGGCCTGATCCGCACCGTCGACGGTGACGGTGAACTTGGATCCGTCGCCGCGGGTGATCCGCAGCGCCGCGCCCGGCCGGGTCAGCAGCCCGACACCGTCGGGCCCGACCCGGTAGCCGATCCCGCCGTAGCGGTTGATCAGCCCGATCTCCACGACGTCGGCGCGGGCGATCTCGTCGAGCGGGATCCGGCGCCGGCCGCCGGTGAGGACGTATCGGGTCTCGAGGCCGCGCCCGTCGACCACCACGTGCACCGGCGCGAGCGCGAATCCCATCAGCAGCGCCCGACGACCGCCGCACCGAGCAGCATCGGCACCGCCTCCCCACTCGCGGCCCAGGCGGCCGCCACGACGATCACCACCGGCACCAGCGCGAGCACGACGGCGAGCCACCGCGGCATCGCCGCAGTCCCGGTCCATATGACGGTCTCGGTGTCGCCCAGGTTCATTCGAGGTGCGTCCGACGGCGGAGCGGCAGCTGCCGCAACGGCGTCGGGTCGGCGGATCATCGCGGAACCGGCGATCGCCGCGGCGATTCCCACCAGCGCGACGGGCACGAGCCACCATCCATTGAACGTGGCCCCCGCCGCATCGGTCAGGCCGCGCTGCGACGCCAGCATCCCCACCGGCAGGATCGCGACCGCGGTTCCGGTCCCCGACGCGATCGCCGCACCCATGCGGGCGGCCCGCACGTCACGCCGCGTGAGCAGCAACAGAATTCCTCCGAGGAGCAGCGCGAACGCGAGACCCAGGAGAGGCGACCACTGCGCCGCCGCACGGGACGCGAAGCCGTCCGCTGCACCGCCGGGCCCGAAGTGGACGGCGACCGGATCGGGCAAATCGCCGACCACACCGTCAGTCCGACGATCGCGGCCACCGCCGCAACGGCCGGTACGACCAATGCGCCGGCGAGCCCCGGAACCACGAAACACTCTGCACCCGAATCGAGTCGGTCACGCCATCTCCCCTTTCACGAGGTCGAGCAGGTCGGCCGTACTCATACCGTGTCGCTTGGCCTCGGTGACGAGTCCGCGGACCGCGTCCAACAACCGACTCCGGGCCGACGCGTCCGCGGCCACCACCGCACCGCGTCCGCGGCGCAGTTCGATCAGCCCCTCGTCGCGCAGCAGCTGGTATCCGCGCAGGACGGTGTGGATGTTGACGTCCAGCGACGCCGCGAGGTCACGGGCGGAGGGCAACCGCTCCCCGGTCGCGACCGAACCGTCGGCGATCGCGCCGCGCACGGACGCGGCGAACTGCTCGTAGAGCGGCACGGTGGACGACTGATCGATACGGATGAGCACGCATCCACCATATTGTTCTAGTTTAAATAGAACAAGTTGGATCGGCGGGTCGAACCCGGATCGGCGCCAGCGGTCCGTTGAACCGCTCGATCTGCACCAGGACGTGCCATCCCGTGCTGCCATGCAGAGACGGGAACGGCCGACCTCCTCGATCAGCGGAGCATCCGCAGTGTGGTCTGCTACCGAGCGACCCGTCCGCACGCAGCGAGCAAGTTGAGCACCGCCGTTTCAGAGGGCGAGCATGGCCGCAGCGACTTGGTCGGCCGCGGCGTGCCGTAGGGCGGTACCCATGTCGTCGAGGACGAGCAGTCGCGCCCCGGGGATCTCGGCGGCGAGGACCTCGCCGTTGCCCACGGGGAAGAACGGGTCGGCGCGACCGTGCACCACGAGCGTGGGCGCGTCGAGCTCACCGAACCGCTCCCGCCATCGCGGGGCGCAGTCGATCCGGGAGAACACCATCCCGAGCTGGTTCGCCTGGTGCACCGCGGGATCGCTCGACGCCGTCCGGTCCCAGATTCGGGCCGCCGTCGCCCGCGACTCCTCGGGATCGTCGCCCATCAGCTCGGCACCCTCGACGGCGAACGCCGCGACGGCATCCCGGTCGGTCCAGTCCGGGAACGGGCGGGAGAACAGCGCGGCCATGACCGCGGGGTCGTGGTCCGGCAGGTCCTCGTCGACCGGGCCCGGCGCCACCGGCCGGGTGCCGACGAGGGTCAGTGCGGAGAATTCGTCCGGGTGGTCCAGCGCGGCGACCTGAGCGACCATCCCACCGACGCCGACCCCACCGAGATGGGCGGTCCCGGCGCCGAGCACCCCGACCAGCGCGGCTGCGTCGGCGACGAGATCCCGCAGGTCGTACGCCGGATTCTCCGGGTCGAGGGTCGTCGACGCGCCGGAGTCGCGCAGGTCGTAGCGGACCACGCGCCGCCCGCCCGACGCCAGCCGCTCGCACAGCGCGTCGGGCCAGGACAACATCGTTGTGCCGCCGACCAGCAGGACCAGCGGATCGTACTCACGGCCGAAGCTCTCGATGCCGAGTTCGACACCGTTCACCCGTACCGAGGTCATGCCACATCGAAACGGTCTCGTCATGCCTGGACTCCTGTCTGTCGGTACATCCAGAGATATAGACGATGGATTCGCCCGAAAGTCATCGGTGTAGCCGAAATCGTGTACACACTCGGCATCGCCCGCGGCGCTGATGGGCGTCGCGGGCGGCGGATCGAGCGCGAAATCGACTCGTCACTGCGCTATTCGGAGCGATAGAACGCGTCGACAGGCGGGTCGAACGCCGGATCGGCGGCAGCGGTCCGTCGAACCGCTCGATCTGCACCAGGACGTGCTGCCCGGTGCAGCCGTGCGACAGGCGCGAACTGCCCACATCGGCGGTGAGCACGTTCGGGTTGCCGTGTACGCACATCGAGTCGGGGTCCGTCGGGTCCAACGGGTCGTACCAGGCGCCGGTCGACAGTTGCACCACCCCGGGCCGGACGTCGTCGTCCAGCACGACCCCGGCGAGGCAGGATCCGCGGTCGTTGAACACCCGGACCACCTCGCCTGCCCCGACGCCCCGTTCGGCGGCGTCGGCCGGATGCATCCGGATCGGTTCGCGCCCTTGGATCTTCGACGCCTGGCTGGTCGCGCCGTGGTCGAGCTGTCCGTGCAGGCGGGTCCTGGGCTGGTTCGCGATCAGGTGCAGCGGGAAGCGCTGCGCGCGTTCGCCGCCGAGCCACTCGTCGGGCTCGTACCAGCGCGGGTGGCCGGCGCAGTCGTCGTAGCCGAAGCCGTCGATGTCGGCGGAAAAGATCTCGATGCGTCCGCTCGGGGTCGTGAGCGGGTTCCTCCGCGGGTCGTCGCGGAACTCGGAGAACAGGGACAGCCCGTCCTCGGTGCGCATCCGGACGTGTCCGCGCCGCCAGAACTCGTCGAACTCGGGCGCCTCGCTGGGTGATTTGTCGGCACCGCCGACGTCGTCCGCCAGCACGAACCCACGCCACTGCTCGTACAGGTGCTCGATCCACTGCTGGGCCGTGCGCCCCTCCGTGAACCGCTCCCCGAAGCCCAACCGGTGCGCAAGCGCGGAGAACGTGTCGTAGTCGTCGCGGGCGTCGGCGTACCGGGGCACCGCCTGCTGCATCGCGACCAGCAGCGGATCGTTGCGGGTGCAGGCCAGATCGTTGCGTTCGAGCGATGTAGTCGACGGGATCACGATGTCGGCGTGCCGGGCCATCGGCGTCCAGTACGGCTCGTGAACCACGATGGTGTCCGGCCGGGCCAGGGCCCGCCGCAGCCGGGCGAGGTCCTGGTGGTGGTGGAACGGGTTGCCGCCGGCCCAGTAGACCAGCCGGATGTCCGGGTAGGTGAGCCGTCGACCGTCGTAGTCGAACTCCTCGCCGGGGTGCAGCAGCAGATCCGCGATCGCAGCCACGGGTATGAAGTCGGGTACCGGATTGGTGCCCTGGAACAGCGTCGGCAGCGGATACGGGACCGGCGCCAGACCAGGCTCGTTCATGGACCCGTAGCCGTGACCGAATCCGCCTCCCGGAACGCCGATCTGGCCGAGCATCGCGGCCAGCGTCACGCCCATCCACGGCGCCTGCTCACCGTGGCGGACACGCTGAAGCGACCACGTGACCGTCACCATGGTCCGGCCCGCGGCCATGCGCCGGGCGAGCGCGACGATGTCACCGGCGGGGATCCCCGACAGCGCCGACGCCCACTCCGGCGTCTTGGGGACGCCGTCGTCGACCCCGAGCAGGTAGCGCTCGAAACGGTCGTAGCCGACGCGGTACCGCTGAAGGAAGTCCGCGTCGTGCAGCCCCTCCGACGCCAGCACGTGCGCGAGTCCGAGCATGATCGCGACATCGGTTCCGGGGACGGGCGACATCCACTCGCAGCGGCCGTGCAGATCGTCGCGGAGCGGGCTGATCGAGACCACCTCGCCGCCGCGATCGCGCAGCCGGTCGAGGGCGCCGCGGGTGGGGTGCTCGCTTGTGCCGCCGCTGTTGACGGCGGTGTTCTTGAGCGGCACGCCGCCGAAGCAGACCATGAGATCGGTGTGGTCGGCGATGACGTCCCAGTTGGTGGAGCGCGCGAACAGCTTCCAGTGCGTGCCGACGACGCGCGGCATGATGACTCCGGTCGCGCCGAGCGAATAGCTGTGCACCGAGCGGGTGTAGCCGCCGAGCATGTTGAGGAACCGGTGGACTTGGCTCTGCGCGTGATGGAACCGACCGGCGCTCGCCCAGCCGTAGGAGCCGCCGAAGATCGCGCGATTGCCGTGCTGGTCGACGACGCGCCGCAGCTCGCGGGCCAGCAGGTCCAGCAGCTCGTCCCACGACACCGACACGAACTCGTCGGCGCCGCGGACGTCGGACGGGCCGGGGCCACGCTCGAGCCACCCGCGCCGGACCGCCGGACCGGTGATGCGGGACCGGTGCCGCACCGACCGGGCAGGTTCCCCAGGATCGGCGACGGATCGGCGTCGCCCGCGTACGGGCGCACCGCGCTGACGTCGCCGTCGGCGGACTCGACGTCGAACATGCCCAGTGCGCCATGTGCTGGTACCGCGTCGACGAATTCACGGCTGTCAGTCTGCCAGCGGGATTCAGAGCACGACGAAGACACCCGTTCCGGAGGGACGCACGAAACACCCCGCACCTGTCCGGTGCGGGGTGCGGTGGAGTCGGGTCAAGGCAGCGAGTTGACGAGCTGCTCGACGTTCACGCGGGGACCGGTGAAGACGGGGTCTCCTCGCGCACGTGCATGCGAGCCTCGGTGGCGCGCAGGTCGCGCATCAGATCGACGATGCGGTCCAGCTCGGGAGCCTCGAACGCGAGGATCCACTCGTAGTCACCGAGCGCGAACGCGGGGATGGTGTTGGCGCGCACGTCCGGGTAGCCGCGACCGGCCTTGCCGTGGTCGGCGAGCATCTTGCGGCGGTCGGCGTCGGGCAGCAGGTACCACTCGTAGGAGCGCGCGAACGGGTACACGCAGAGGTAGTTGCCCGGCTCCTCGCCGGCGATGAACGCCGGGACGTGGCTCTTGTTGAACTCGGCGGACGGTGCAGCGCGACGTTGGACCACACCGGGTCGCTGGCCTGACCGAGGTCGGTGGTCCGCCGGAAGTCCGCGTAGAGCTTCTGCAGGTCCTCGAGGCGCTCGGCGTGCGTCCAGATCATGTAGTCCGCGTCGGCGCGGACACCGGCGACGTCGTAGATGCCGCGCACCACGACGTCGGTGTCCTCGTAGGAGTCGAAGAAGTCCTGGGCGTTCTTCACCGCGGCGGCGCGGTCGTCACCGAGGACGCCCGGCTGAGCCTGGAAGACCGAGAACATCGCGTAGCGAAGGGTGGAGTTGAGCTTGTCGAAATCGAGGCGTGCCATGGCCTCATCCTGCCACTCGTGCCGCGAGCCGTGTCGCCGCCGTCGTGGCCGCCGCGACGCAGGCCGGGACCCCCACCCCGTGCAGGTAGGCGCCCGCGACCTCGAGCCCGTCCACCTCGGCGACCGCGTCCTCGATCGCGGCGACCCGATCGAGGTGACCGGGCGCGTACTGCGGCAAGCCGCCGTGCCAGCGCTGGACGAACACGTCCGCCGGTTCGGCCGACACCCCGGTGACGGTCTCGAGGTCGGCGCGCGCCATCTCGATCAGCTCGGCGTCGGGTGCGTCGACCACAGCGGCGTCACCGAAGCGGCCGTACGAGGCGCGCACCAGCGTGACCTCCCGCTCGGCCAGGTGCGGCCACTTGCGGCTGGACAGCGTGAAGGCCTTGGCGCCCAACGACTCCCCCGTCGCGACGAGGATCCCGGAGTTCTCCGGGACGCCGGTGTCAGTGGCCTTGTCGCGGGGCAGCGCGAGCGCCACGACTGCCGACGACGCGAGTTCGATGCCGCGGGCGGCGGCGGCCAGTCGCGGCGCCGCATCGGCGACCAGACGGGCCATCTCCGGGGCGGGGGCCGCGACGACGACGCCGTCTACGTGTCCGACCGGGTCGACCCACCAGCCGTCACCCTCGCGGCGCAGGCCGGTCGCCGGCGCCTCGAAGGATCGTGCGCGGGCGGGCCGCGTCGTGCAGCGCCTCGAGCAGCGCGCCGTAGCCGTCGCGCAGGGTGCCGAAGACCGGGCCGGGCGACGGCGTCGGGAGGGCGGCCGTTACCGCGGATGTGAGACTCGTCGCACCCGCGTCCAGCGCGGCGGCCAGCGTCGGGAGCGCGGCCCGCACACCGATCGAGTCGGACAGGCCCGAGTAGACGCCGCCGAGTAGCGGGTCGACGCTCCGGCGCACCACCTGCTCGCCGAAGCGGCTGCTCACCAGTGTCGCGACGTCGATGTCCGACGCCGGATCCCATTCGAACGGCACCGACGGTTCGGCGACGATGCGGGCGAGGGTATCGGCGTCGACAAGGCCGGCGACCGACTCCGGGTTCGACGGGATGCCCATCAGGGTGCGCGTGGGCAGCGGGTGCAGTGACCCCTGCGACCAGATGAGGGGCTGGCGTCCGGCGGGATGGACCAGCTGGTCCTCGAGGCCCAGTTCGACGATCAGCTCCGCGACCTCGGGCCGCCGCGCGATGAACGCCTCGGCGCCGACGTCGACCGGACCGTCGCCCAGGGGCACCGTCCGCAGCTTGCCGCCGAACCGGGACGCCGCCTCGATGACGGTGATCTCGGCGTCGGCACCGAACTGCTGGCGCAGGCGGTACGCCGCGACCAGGCCGGTGACGCCGCCACCGACGACCGCTACCGAGACGCGCCGAGATGTCACAACGAATGCACCAGCTCCACGACGTCGGTCAGGACGGCCGGATCGGTCTCCGGGAGCACGCCGTGTCCGAGGTTGAAGATGTGTCCGGTCGCTCCGGCCGCGATCGCGGCGTCCGCCTCGCGGCAGATGCGACGGACCTGCTTCTCGACCGCGTCCCAGCCGGCGAACAGCACCGCGGGGTCCAGGTTGCCCTGCAGGGCCTTGCCGGGTCCGACGCGCCGCGCGGCCACGTCGAGCGGGATGCGCCAGTCCACGCCGACGACGTCGGCGCCTGCCTCGCCCATCGCGCCGAGCAGCTCGCCGGTGCCGACGCCGAAGTGAATGCGCGGCACGCGCGCGGATTCGACCTCGACGAAGACGCGCTCGGAGTGCGGCAGCACGAACTCGCGGTACTCGGCCAGCGACAGCGCGCCGGCCCACGAGTCGAACAGCTGCACCGCGTCGACACCCGCGTGCAGCTGCGCCTGCAGGAACGCGATGGTGATGTCGGTGATGCGGCCGAGGAGCGCGTGCCACGTCTTGGGGTCGGCGTGCATGAGCGCCTTGGTGCGCTCGTGATTGCGGCTCGGGCCACCCTCGACGAGGTACGACGCGAGCGTGAACGGCGCACCAGCGAAACCGATCAGCGCCGTCTCGCCGAGCTCGGCGGTGAGCAGGCGCACGGCCTGTGCGACGGCGCCGACCTCGTCGGGCACGAGCCGCGGCAGGGCTTCGACATCGGCCACCGACCGCACCGGGTTCGCCACGACGGGGCCCACCCCGCCACGATGTCGAGATCGATGCCGGCCGCCTTGAGCGGAACGACGATGTCGGAGAACAGGATCGCCGCGTCGACCTTGTGCCGTCGGACCGGCTGCATCGTGATCTCGCAGACGAGTTCCGGGTCGAAGCAGGATTCGAGCATCCCGATGCCCGCCCGGATCTCTCGGTACTCCGGCAACGAGCGTCCGGCCTGACGCATGAACCACACGGGCCGATGCTTCACCGGACGGCCGGTGGCCGCCGCCAACAGCGGTGCGTCGTCGAGCACCCGCCGAGCGGGGTATTCCGCGCGCCCGCTCATGCCTGCATTCGTATCTTCCAAGCCGCTCATCGGGCTCCATGCTGCCACGACTTGGACGCCCGGCAGAATCGGCGCGCCTCCGACGCCCTACCAGGTGCGGCGTCTAACGTCCGCAGGTGTGACGACCCCGGGATTACCGAAGAACCCGCCCAGTTCCGCGCCGCAGTCGACGCGATGAACTCGGCCCTGGTTCACCCGGATATCGAGCTCGGGCCCATCCGCCCGCCGCAACGACTCGCACCCTTCAGCTACGCGATCGGCGCCGAGGTGCGCCACGCCGAGACCGGCACCGTCGCGGAGCACGCCGAGGGGGACGCGTTCGGGCGGCTGATCCTGCTGTACGACCCGGACGGGACGAGGCGTGGAACGGCACGATGCGACTGGTCGCGTACATCCAGGCCGACCTCGAACCCGCCCTCGCCGCCGATCCCCTGCTGCCTGAGGTCGCGTGGAGCTGGCTCGTCGACGCGCTCGCCGAGAAGGCCGACGAGATCGTCGCGCTGGGAGGCACCGTCACCGCCACCAGCTCGGTCCGGTACGGCGACATCGCGGGCCCGCCGCACGCGCACCAACTCGAGCTGCGGGCGTCGTGGACCGCGACGTCCACGGCACTGGCCTCCCACGTCGAGGCGTTCTGCGACGTGCTCGCGTACGCCGCGGGGCTTCCGCCCGCCGGGTCACCAAGCTCGGTCGTCGACCGAGGCCCTGAACCGCTAGCCTGCCGCCTCGGTGGCCGTCACTTCACCCGAGAGCTGCCGGGCCCGCGTCCAATCCAGGAAGTCGGCAACGCCCTGCGCCACGGCGGCGCTGCGGATCGACGGGAAGATGTCGAAGGCGTGCTGCGCCCCACGCAGTTCCGTGAAGGCGACCGGATTCTCCGACACCTCCCGCAGCCTCCGGACGAACTCGCGCGCCTCGGCGACCGGGATGAACGAATCGCTGATTCCGTGGACGACGAAGAACGGTGGCGCGTCGGGGCGCAGGTGGTTCAGCGGCGACGCGGCCTCGTAGTCCTCGGGGAAGTGTGCGTTCTTGCCGAGGACCATCGGCATCAGGCCGGACTCGACACGCTGGCGGGTCGCCTTGATCCCCGTCTCTCCCGCGAAGTCGTAGACGCCGTAGTGCGGCGCGCAGGCCTGAACCGAGGTGTCGGCGTCCTCGAATCCCGGTTGCAGAGCCGGGTCCCCCTCGGTGAGCGCGAGCATCGCGGCCAGGTGACCGCCCGCGGATCCGCCGGTCACCGCGACGAAATCGGGGTCGCCGCCGTAGGTCGTCGCGTTAGCGCGCAGCCACGCCACCGCCCGCTTGATCGCGATCAGGTGCGCCGGCCACACCGCCTTCGGCGACAGCGGGTAGTTGATCGCGGCACACACCCACCCGCGGGAGGCCATCTCCAGCATCAGCGGGATCCCCTGGTGGTCCTTGCTGCCGATGACCCAGCCACCGCCGTGGATCTGCAGGAGGATCGGCGCGTCGACCGGGACGTCGCGGCGGTGATAGATGTCGACCCGGAACCGTGTCCCGCCGGGCGCGTAGGCCAGATTCGGAACCCGCACGACGTCCGCGCGCCGCATCCGGAACGGCAACGCCAGCTGGCGCCACGACACATCGGCAACGGCCCCCGAACGCCCCGCGACGGATCGGTAGTCGGGGCCCAGCGCCGACGCCAGCGCCGACTCGACCTCCGACCGCGCCCCGCGACCGGTGGCGATCACCGCGGCCAGTCCGGCGGTCGACAGCCCCGCGGCAGCCAAGGCGGCAACGTCGCCGCGCGTACGAATTCCCCGGCGCGCCACGTGGATCGCGGCGTCGGCCACGGTGGTCGCGAGCAACTGAGGAGCAAGCTCCGCGGTGAGCCAGCCGGAGAGGAACGTCGGCACCGACAACGGCATGCCCGGGACGGGCCGCAGCGCATTTGCCGTCAATGCCGCATTTGCCAATTGCCGTAACAGGAACCGGTTTCTGTACGTCATTAACCTATTCAACCATGACCTTTGTCACAACGCCCACGACAATCTAGAACAGGTTCTACCGTTAGCTGCATGGAGAGATTAAGTGGAATGGATGCCAGCTTCCTCTACCTCGAGACCCCCACCCAGATGCTCCACGTGTGCGGCCTGATCATCCTCGACGGGTCCACAATTCCCGGTGGCTATTCTTTCGCGAAACTGCGCGACGAACTCGCGATTCGCGTGAAAGCCATGCCAAGCTTCAAGCGACGACTGAAGGACACCCGCTTCAACCTCGACCACCCCGTGTGGTCGACGACACCGACTTCGACATCGATCGCCACTTCCACCGGATCGCCGTCCCGCCCCCGGCGGCCGCGCCGAGCTGTCCGAGCTGTGCAGCTCGATCGCCAGCCAGCCGATGGACCGTTCCCGCCCGTTGTGGGAGATGTTCGTCATCGAGGGCCTCGACGACGGCTCCGTCGCCGTGATGTCGAAGATGCACCACGCGAACGTCGACGGCGTCACCGGCTCGAACCTGATGTCTCAGCTGTGCGGCCTCGAACCCGACGCTCCCCGACCCGAATTCGACCAGCTGCCCGAGGGCGCCGGCCGTGCCAGCTCGCTCGACATCGCGGTCAACGGCCTGATGTCGTTCGCGTCGCGACCGCTCAAGATGGCGAAGCTGCTCCCCGACAGCATCACGTTGCTCCCCCGGTGGATCGGCCGGGCCCGCAAGGGCGAGGCGATGCCGACGCCGTTCACCGCGCCGCGGACGTCGTTCAACGGCGCGATCACCGGTCGCCGGACCATCGCGTACACCGAACTGAGCCTCGACGACGTCAAGTTCGTGAAGAACACCTTCGGCGTCAAGGTCAACGACGTCGTGCTCACGCTGTGCGCCGGTGCGCTCCGCAGGTATCTCGAGGACCGCGAGGAGCTCCCCGACACCTCACTGGTCGCGACCGTGCCGGTCTCCGTCCACGACAAGTCCGATCGTCCCGGCACCAACCAGATCTCGGTCATGTTCACCCAGCTCGGCACGGACATCGCCGACCCGGTCGAGCGGCTGCACACCGTCGCCGAACGCAACGCCATCAACAAGGACCACCACAACGAGGCGCTGGGCGCGACGTTGCTGCAGGACTGGGCGCAGTTCGCGGCGCCGGCCACGTTCGGCAGCGCGATGCGCGTGTACTCCAAGCTGAAGCTGGCCGAGCGTCACCCGTGGTGCACAACCTCGTGGTCTCGAACGTGCCCGGCCCGCCGATGCCGCTGTACTTCCTGGGCGCGCGCATCAAGCAGATGTACCCGCTCGGACCCGTCTTCCACGGCGCCGGCCTCAACGTGACGGTGATGTCGCTCGAAGGGCGAGTCGACGTGGGCCTCGTCTCGTGCAAGGAACTGGCACCGCACCTGTGGGATCTGGCGGACGCGTTCCCCGAGGCCCTCGCCGAACTGGTCAAGGCCGCACGCGCGCAAGCACGGAAGAGAAGCAGCCAGCAACCCCTCGGTGAACGGACCCGCGTTCATCACGCACGACGAGTGACCGCAGTCCACCTCGTACGTCGCGGCGCCGGCGATCTGGCGGGCGAGCCAGCGCTGGCGCCGCGGCGGGATGATCATGTCCCTGGTGGGCACCACGACCGCGGTCGGGACGTCGATGTCGCCCACCCAGGCGGTCGAGTCGAACTTGCCGATCTCGGCGGTCGCCCGACCGATCGCGCCGTAGCTGGTCTCCCGGAACTGCGAGTACGCCCACACCCGGTCGCCACCGAGAATGGGACCGCCGGCGGGCACGGGACCAGGCCGCGGCCTCAGCGCGCCCAGGCTGTAACTCAGCGACTCGAGCGCGACCCGCTCACGCGAGTTCCGCTTGAAATGCGCCGCGCCCGCGCACAGCACGAGACCGGCAACTCGTTCGTGGTGCCGCTTCCACACGAGCTGTGAGACGAGCGAACCCATCGAGTACCCGACCGGGACGACGTGGTCGATGCCCAGCACGTCGGCGAGTGCGACGACGTCGTCGGCGCAGTCCTCGAGGGTGAATCGGCGGGACCGGATCCCGCGACCGTGCCAGCGCTGGTCGAGGATCACCACCCGCGCCTTCCGGGCGAGCTTGTCGATCGCCGGGTACCACGTCAGCGATCCGGTGCAGGCCAGCGCGTGCAGGAGCACGAGCGTCGGCTTGCCGTCGTGCTCCGCAGAGTCGCCGGTATCGATGACGTACGTGGAACCACGGCCAGGCAGTTCCACCATCGATCCGACCGGGACTGCGCCGACGGGAGCCACGGCGGCCGCGAGATTGAGCATCGACTTCCCCATTCCGATCCGATCGTCGAGACGAGTGCCACAGACGCCGCGTTGCGTGTCCTTGGTCACTTGTCCAACATTTGACACAATTACCGGAAATCGCCCGAATGTCAACGCAAGATCGCATCCACGCCTCCGCGCCACCAGTAGAGTTGCCCCCTATGCCAGATACCCCCGAGCCCGCTTCCGCCCCCGTCCCGCTCCTCGTCCCGGCCGACGGCGTTCCGCCGGTGATCGAGACCGCCGAGGGCGTGCGCGACGCGGCGGAGCGACTCGCTGCCGGCAGCGGTCCCTGGCCGTGGACGCCGAGCGCGCGTCGGGGTTCCGCTACTCCTCCCGCGCCTACCTCGTACAGTTGCGCCGCGCCGGGTCCGGCTCGTTCCTGCTCGACCCCATCCCCACCGCCGGCGACCTCGCGCCCCTCCGGGACGCGATCGACGATCTCGAATGGGTGCTGCACTCCGCCGACCAGGACCTGCCGTGCCTGGCCGAACTCGAACTCGCACCCGCGAAGCTGTTCGACACCGAACTGGCCGGGCGCCTGGCGGGTTTCGAGCGTGTCGGGCTGGCGGCGATAGTCGAGCGCACGCTCGGGCTGGAACTGCGCAAGGGGCACGGCGCGGCCGACTGGTCCAGCCGGCCGCTTCCGGACGCGTGGCTCAACTACGCGGCCCTGGACGTCGAGGTCCTCCTCGAGCTGCGCGAGGCGATGACGAAAGAGCTTGCCGCGCAGGGCAAGACCGAGTGGGCGGAGCAGGAGTTCGAACACGTCCGGCTGGCCGGGCCGCCCCAGCCCAAGCCCGACCGGTGGCGCCGCACGTCACAGATCCACAGCCTCAAGAGCCCCCGCCAGCTCGCGGCGGTCCGCGAGCTGTGGACCGCGCGCGACGAGGTCGCCCGCAAGCGCGACATCTCCCCAGCCGGATCTTGCCGGATTCCGCGATCGTCGCGGCCGCGAGCGCCGACCCCAAGAGCATCGACACGCTGCGGGCGCTGCCCGTGTTCGGGGGCCCGCGCCAGCGCCGGTCGTCGCGGCTGTGGCTCTCCGCGCTCGAACGCGCCCGCACCCTGCCGCAGACCGAACTCCCGCCGGTCGACCAGCCGTTCACCGGCCCTCCGCCGCCGAGCCGCTGGGCCAAGCGCGACCCCGAGGCCGCTGCCCGCCTGGCCGCGGCGAAGGCGGGTATCGCCGACCTGAGCGAGCGGGTCCACGTGCCCGTCGAGAACCTGCTCAGCCCGGATCTGGTGCGCCGCGTGTGCTGGGAGCCGCCGGCCGCCGGTCCGGACGCGGACTCGGAGACGGCGGCGGCGATCGACGGCGTCCTCGCGGCGGCTGGCGCGCGCCCGTGGCAGCGCGAACTGACCGTGCCGATCCTCGCGGAGGCCGCCCACGCGGAGCCGTGACCAGTGGAAACCCCCAGCCGCCGCCCCACATGTTACTGACGGGTAATTAGCGCTACAGTGGTGCCTGTCGGGTCTTCGGACCCGCCGTGACCGCATCGTTCCCGCCAGGAGGAATCCAGCGTGGCTGCTTCCGCTAACCAGAGAAACGTCGTCTTCGTCGACGGCATCCGCACGCCGTTCGGCAAGGCCGGCCCGAAGGGCATCTACGCCGAGACGCGCGCCGACGACCTGGTCGTCAAGGCCATCCGCGAGCTGCTGCGCCGCAATCCTCAGCTCGATCCCGCCCGGGTCGACGAGGTCGCGATCGCCGCGACCACGCAGACCGGCGACCAGGGGCTGACCATCGGCCGCACGTCCGCGATCCTCGCAGGCCTGCCCGAGACGGTGCCCGGCTTCGCGATCGACCGCATGTGTGCCGGCGCGATGACCGCCGTCACCACCACGGCATCGGGCATCGGCTTCGGCCAGTACGACGTCGTCATCGCCGGCGGCGTCGAGCACATGGGCCGTCACCCGATGGGCCAGGGCGCCGACCCGAACCCGCGCTTCCTCGCCGACCGTCTGGTCGACCCGAGCGCACTGGTGATGGGCAACACCGCCGAGAACCTGCACGACCGGTTCCCGACGATCACCAAGGAGCGCGCCGACGCCTACGCCGTCGCGTCGCAGAACAAATACGAGGCCGCCAAGAAGGCCGGCTACATCGCCGACACCCTGGTGCCGGTGGCGACCCGCTCGGAGGCGGGTTGGGGCCTGGCCACCGAGGACGAGCCGCCGCGCCCGGGCACGACGCTCGAGGACCTCGCCAAGCTCAAGACCCCGTTCCGGCCCGCCGGCCGCATCACCGCCGGTAACGCCGCGGGCCTCGACGACGGTGCCACCGCTGCGATCCTCGCGGGCGAGGACACCGCCACCGAACTCGGCATGCCGATCGGCATGCGCATGGTCGGCTTCGCCTTCCAGGGCGTCGATCCGCGGTCATGGGCATCGGCCCGGTTCCCGCCACCGAGAAGCTGCTCGCCCGCACCGGCCTGTCGATCGACGACATCGGACTGTTCGAGATCAACGAGGCGTTCGCCGTGCAGGTGCTCGCGTTCCTCGAGCACTTCGGCATCGCCGACGACGACCCGCGGGTCAACCAGTGGGGCGGCGCGATCGCGTGCGGCCACCCGCTCGCCTCGTCCGGTGTGCGCCTCATGACGCAGCTGTCGCGTCAGTTCGCACAGAACCCGGGCGTTCGCTACGGCCTGACCACGATGTGCATCGGTCTCGGCATGGGCGGCACCGTCATCTGGGAGAACCCCAACCATGCTGACTACGAGGCGGGAGTCAAGTAAATGACCGAAATCGCAAACGCTTTCGCCGACGAGGTCGTCACGAACGCCTTCACCAAGCTGGTCTCGGTTCCGGGCATCGACGGGCCGGTCGCGCTGATCACCCTCGACAACGGCTTCGACCACACCAAGCCGAACTCGTTCGGCCCGCGCGGGCTGCTGGCTCTCGACAAGGCGATCGACGAGGCCTTCGCCGCCAAGCCTGCCGCGATCGCCGTCACCGGCAAGCCGTTCATCTTCGCCGCCGGTGCCGACCTCAAGGGCGTCCCGTCGATCACCTCCCGTGAGCAGGGCCTCGAACTCGGACGCCTGGGACACAAGGTGTTCCGCCGCCTGCGCGAGTCCGAGGTCCCGACGTTCGCCTTCGTGAACGGCGTCGCCCTGGGCGGCGGCCTCGAGGTGGGTCTGCACTGCCACTACCGGACGTACGCAGACAACGTCGGCGCCCTCGGGCTGCCCGAGGCGATGCTGGGCCTGGTCCCCGGCTGGGGCGGAACCCAGTTGCTGCCCAACCTGATCGGGCCGTCGAACGCCGTCACCGTCGCGATCGAGAACCCGCTCAACAACGGCAAGATGATCAACGCGAAGAAGGCGCTCGAGCTCGGCATCGCCGACGTCGTGCTCGGTTCGGCCGACTTCATCGAGCAGTCCCTCGCCTGGGCCGCGCGGGTGCTCGCAGGTGACATCACCCCGGCCCGCCCGGAGATCGACCGCGGCGCCGGCTGGGACGAGGCCATTGCACGGGCGAAGGCCATCGTCGAGGGCAAGACCAAGAACAACGCGCCCGGCGCGGTGCGTACGGTCGAGCTGCTCGAGCTGGCCCGCACCACCGACCTCACCGACTCGAAGTCCCTCGATGCAGGGTTCGCGGCCGAGGACGACGCGCTCGCCGACCTGCTGATGACCGATGAGCTCCGCGCGGGCCTGTACGCGTTCGACCTGGTGAACCGGCGGGCCAAGCGCCCGGCCGGCGCACCGGACAAGTCGTTGGCGCGCAAGATCACCGGCGTCGGCATCGTCGGCGCGGGCCTGATGGCGAGCCAGCTGGCGATGCTGTTCGTCAAGCAGCTCAAGGTGCCGGTGATCCTCACCGACATCGACCAGGAGCGCATCGACAAGGGCGTCGGCTACGTCCACGGCGAGATCGACAAGCTGCAGGCGAAGGGCCGGCTGTCGCAGGACGGCGCGAACCGCCTCAAGGCGCTCGTGTCCGGCTCGCTCGACAAGGCCGCGTTCGCGAAGACCGACTTCGTTATCGAGGCCGTTTTCGAGAACATGGACGTCAGAAGAACGTGTTCGCCGAGCTCGAGGAGCACATCTCCCCGAGACCGTGCTCGCGACCAACACGTCGTCGCTGTCGATCGCCGAGATGGCCGCGGACCTGAAGCACCCCGAGAGGGTTGTGGGCTTCCACTTCTTCAACCCGGTCGCCGTGCTCCCGCTGCTCGAGGTCATCGAGGGTGCGCAGACCGACGACGCCACGCTCGCAACGGCGTTCGCCACCGCGAAGGCGCTGAAGAAGTCGGCTGTCGGCTCCGCGGACCTGCCCGGCTTCGTGTTCAACCGCCTGCTCATCCGCGCCCTCGGCGAGGTAATGAACGCGGTCGACGAGGGCACCCCGTTCGACGTCGCGGACAACGCGATCGCCGAACTCGGCATGCCGATGACGCCGTTCACGCTGCTCGCGCTGGTCGGTCCGGCCATCGCGCTGCACACCGGCGAGACCCTCAACGCCGCCTACCCCGAGCGGTTCAAGCCGTCGCCGGAACTCGAGGCGATCGTCGAGGCGCGCAAGCCCGGCGTGTGGAGTTGGACCGACAAGGGCCAGATCGTCGACCCCGAGGTCGCGGCGCTGTGGCAGCAGGGCGACAAGCCGTCGACCGCCGAAGAGGTGCTCGACCGCACCCGCCGCGCGTTCGCCGAGGAGATCCGGATCATGCTCGAGGAAGGCGTCGTCGCCGCTCCCGAAGACATCGATCTGTGCCTGATCCTGGGTGGCGGTTTCGGCTTCTGGAACGGCGGCATCACGCCGTACTTGGACCGCACCGGCACCTCGGAGGCCGTGAACGGAAAGCCGTTCCTGGCCAAGGGCGTCGCGAGCGTCTGACGTCGCAGCTCCATCCACGAAGGGAGCGTGTCCCGGAAGTCCGGGGACACGCTCCCTTCGGCTTCGGCGGGTACCGGTTAGGAGATCGCATCCTCGGAAAGAGGCTCCTGCTCACGGACCACTTCGGGCTCCGGGAATTCTTCGCGACAGCGGGGCGACTGCCACCGGTTCGTACTCGAGGATCGGCTCGCCGAGCCCGATCTTCCGCTGAATCCGCTTCATCCAGGCCGGCGCCCACCAGCAGTCGTCGCCCAGGAGTGTCATCACCGCCGGCACCAGGAACATGCGGATCAGCGTCGCGTCGATGATCAGCGCCGCGATCATGCCGTACGCGATGTACTTCATCATCACCAGATCGGAGAACCCGAACGCTCCCGTGACCACGATCAGGATCAACGCGGCCGCGGTGATGATGCGCCCCGTGTGCGCGGTGCCGATCCGGATGGCCTCCGGCGTGCTCGCGCCCTGCGAACGGGCCTCGACCATGCGGGAGAGCAGAAACACCTCGTAGTCGATGGACAGTCCGTAGATGATCGCGACGATGAGGACGAGCATGGGCGATGTGATCGGCCCCGGAGTGAAGTTCAACATGCCGGCGCCAAGACCGTCGATGAAGATCCACGTCAGGATGCCGAGCGTCGCCCGAGACCGAGCGCGCTCATCAGCACCGCTTTGATCGGCAGCACGAGCGACCCGAATGCCAGGAACATCAGCAGGGTCGTCAGAGCAACCACCGTGAAAACCATCAGCGGCAGATCGTCGAGCAGGGCGCTGATGCTGTCCTGCTCGATCGCCGGCGTGCCGCCGACGAGGACCTGCACGCCGTCCGGGACGTTCATCGAACGCAGGTAATCGATGGTCGGGGCGGAGTCGTTGCCATCCACCAGCCCGGCCTTGAGGACCTGCACGCCGTCCTTCGCCGGACCGGTGATCGAGAACTTCTCGACCAGCCCGGGCGCCCCGTTCGCGCTCTTGATGATCTGGCCCACCTCGGCGCCCTGCGCGCCCGTGACCACCAGCTTGACCGGCGAGGTGCGGTTGCCCGGGAACAGTTCGTCGAACTGTTCCTGCGCGACGCGGGTCGGGTTGTCGGTCGGCAGATACTCCTCGTTGATGCCACCGAACTTGATACCCGTCATCGGGATCATCAGCAGCAGCAAGCCGAGCACGATGGGGATGGTCACCTTCAGCGGGTTCCGCATCACCCAGCGCGTCAGCCGCCCCCAGACGCCGGCCTCGATCTCCTCGGTCGACCTGATCTGACCGAAGCGCTCGAAGCCCGAACATGTCGATGCGCCGACCCAGAATGCTGAGGATCGCCGGCAACACCGTCACGGAGGTGAACGCCGCCAACAGCACCGTCGCGATCGATCCGTACGCCATCGACTTCAGGAAGCCCTGCGGGAACAACAAGAGCCCACCGAGACTCGCGGTGATCATCGTGGCCGAGAACAGGACAGTCCGGCCCGCCGTCATCACGGTCCGACGAATGGCCGCACGGGTGTCGTAGCCGTCGCCGAGTTCTTCACGGAACCGGCTGACGACGAACAGGCCGTAGTCGATCGCCAGACCCAGACCGATCAGCGACACCACAGACTCGACGAACGAGTTGACCTCGGTGAAATGCGTGAGCACCCGCACGATGCCGGTGGCGCCGACGATCGTCAGACCACCGACGATCAGCGGCAGCGCCGCGGCGACGACACCGCCGAAGACGAAGAACAGCAGCACCGCGACCGCCGGGATCGCGAGCAGCTCCATCCGGTGGATGTCACTCGCGATCGTGTCGTTGATGGCGCTCGCGACGGGCTGCATGCCTGCGAGCTGCACCTCGACACCGTCGATCGCGAACGCGTCCCGAACGGCGCGGAAGTTGTCGGTGATCGCGGTGTCGTTGTCGCCCTTCAGCGCGATACTGGCGATCGCGTGCGTCTTGTCCTTGGTCGCCAGCGACGCCACGCGCGGGGTGTTCGGCACCGCGAAATAGCTGACATTGACCTTCGCGACCTGGTCGGGGTGGTCCTGGACCAGACGATGCAGGCTGTCGGAGACCTTCGCGTCGAACGCCGGGTCATCGACGGTCTTGCCCTCTGGAGCCGAGTACATCGCCACGACGTCACCCGTGGTGTCACGCCCGAACGTGCCGTCCGCGAGTCTCGCGGCGGCCACGGACTCCGAACCGGGATCATCCAAACCGCTCTGGCTGAGGTGAGCACCCAGGCCGGAACCGTAGGCGCCCAACGCCAACAGCGCGGCCACTATCACGGCGAGAACGGTGAAGCGGGCCCGATAGACGAGATCCCCAGCGAGCGAACACGTATCAACTCCTCAGCGCCCGACGGGCAGCGCGAACGATCGACGAAAGCGGCTGCCCGATCACCCTTTGGAGCGCAGACCCTCACGTCGCGCTCCACCGTGAGCGCATCGGCGGCAACCGACGACACTCGGTCAGGAACCGAAGATGCGTCCGAAGGCTTCCAGAAATGCGACAGGTCCCAGGGAGAACATGTAGCCGCTCCCGGTGAACATGGCATCGATCACGTCGGTCACCTCCCCTCGTTCGCGGGTCGTGTGTGGCTCATTCGTCGAAGTTCCGGTCGATCCAGTCGATGGTCTGCATCCCGAACAGGTCGGTGCCCCACCCGTAGAGGTCGGTGAGCATCCGCACCATGCTGCAGTCGCTCGGCGCATACGTCACGTCGGCGCCGCCGGCCCGGTACTTCTCCGCGAGTTCGCGTGAATCCTCGGCCGGCACTAGAGACATCGGCGAGTCGTCCTTCGCGCACGACGTGATCAGGACCTTCGACTTCGGCGCCTTGGTTCCGAGAAGGTTGTCGTCGTAGACCGGCTGGAACGCGGGGATGTCGGCCGGGCTCTGTCCACCGACGAACAGTGTCTCGAGGGGCACGAACGGAGCCGTGAAGTACGCGGGCGTCTGGCACTGCGTGCGATACGCGGCCGCCAGCGCCTTCCCGACCGGGTTGAGCTTCTCGTCGATGCGCATCTGTGGGTATTTCGGCTCGAAGACCGAGCAGCGTGGCGAAGGCGAACCCGGACCCGATCGACCCGTCGGCCGTACGCATGAAGTTGCGCTGGTTGACCACCATGCCCTCAAGGACGGTGGAGCGAATGTTCAGCTCCGGGGCATGCTGCGCCTGCGACTCGGCCGCGAAGCCGGCACCGACTCCACCGCCCGCGACACCGAACAGCGAGACCGGGGCGCCCGCGCTCAACCCCGCGCTCGGGGCCGACAGGGCGGCACGCACCGCGTCGAGTTGGGCGTGGCCGGCGTACTTTCCGGCGAAGACGCCGTGCGGGTCGGGATCGGCGTCGTTGCCGACGTCGGAGATCACCACCGCGTAGCCCTTGCCGAACATCAGGGCCAGCGGTCCGAGTGCGGACCAGGCGGAGCCGTCGAGCGGGTTCCGGCCCGTCCACTGGCTGCTCGGGTGGCAGTAGGCGCCGACGCTGTCGTTGGCCTCCTGGTAGCTGATCACCTTCTTCGCCGACGCCGGTGTGCCGTCGACCGGGATCATCACGATGCCAGTGCTGATCTCCGGTGTGGTCCCGTCGAGGCCGGTCGTCACGTACATCAGCTTGTAGGCGTCGATCCTGCCCGGTTGGTAGCCGAGGAACATCACGTCGACCGGCTTGACCTTCAGCACGGTGCCGGGCCGCTCCGTCCCGGTCAGCCGGGGTTCGTCGTAGAAGGGGTCGCGTGCGGTCAGCGCCTTGAACGCCTCGGCGCGCGACACGGCCGTCCCGGAATCGAGTGCGCCGACCACGAATCCGTTGAACACCTCGTTCGGCCGCGGTGTCCGCACCGTCGGCTGGCCCTGCGCCGACGATGACCCGTCCGACGATTCCGACGACGACCCCGCCGACGACCCGGCCGACGATTCGGCGGACGCTGCTACGGGAACGACCGTCATCGCTGCGGTGGCCACCGCTACGCAGGACAGGACTCGTACTGTCGCGGAAAGCCGGCGACGACGCGTCACACTGGATGCCATCAGGACACCGTCACTCTCGTGTTGTTCAGAGCGGACTGCATGATCTGGAAAACGTTGAGCAGGGGGCGATGCGACTCGAGCTGCGTGTCGTAGGGCACACGAAGCTCGGATTCTAGTTGCGGCCAATCGTTCTCGACCATGTTCTTGTACTTCGGCAGCAACTGAGTGGTGATGTAGTCCCATCGCTCGTCATACACGGACCAGTTCCATGCCGGTAGCGGAGTGGTCAGGGTGGCGGTGCGCCCATCGGGCAGGCGCGTGCTGATGTCGATCGGACGGAACGAGCGTGGCGGCAGCACACCGGCCACCGACGGCGACCCGGCGACGGTGGACAGGTATGTAATGGCCTGGCCGACAGTGTTCTTGTAGTTGCGGACGGTGTCCCACTGTTCCCGGATGATCACTCCCTGCTCACGCTGCAACAGCGCACCGTTGCCGCGCGCGATCCGATCCGGGTCCCCGAGGCGATGTCGCGCCACGCAGCCATGATGTCGTCGCCGAAGAGTCCCGCGCGCCGCATCTCCTCGAGGGCGGGAAGCCCACCAGTGACGTAGGCGCGGTGCATCGGCATCAGGTCGGAGAAGATGTTCTTCTGCATCACCATGATCATTCCGAGGATGAAATGCAGGTCCTCGCTGGTGATTTCGCTACCGGCATCGGCCAGTGCGCGCAGCCCGTCCGGAAGCAAGTCGACGATCCCCGGTCCCGCGAGGTCGGTGGCGGCCGCGACGACGGCCCGAGCGGACTGCTGGAGCTGCGGAAGGTCGTACGCGGTCGTCATGAGATCGAAGTCGATGAGCCCGCCACCGAAGTCGGCACCGACCATGCCGCCCATTCCCGCCCACTGCAGTTCCCGGCGCGCCAGTTGCAGGTCCTCGTAGAGGCGATACGACTTGACCAGGTTCTCCCGGTTCACCGCCACCCCGGCGCGCGGATCCCATGCCGCCAGATCGATTCCGGCGACGTCGGTGGCCTCCACCAGCCAGTACTGGAAGAGCAGTGCCTGGTACTCCCGTGGCGCGGCGCCGCTCGCGCGGGCCTCCTCCAGGATTCGGGCGAGCGTCGCGCGGTCGGTGGGCAGCGCCGGATTGACCCCGCCCGGGCCGTGCGCCGCGTCTCGGTTGATCATCGGCAGATTCAGGTAGCGGTCGACGTTCGGTTCAGCGGCGGTCACCGGCGCCGCCGTGCTTCCGATCGTCACCGCCGTCGCAGCAAGCACCCCCACCACACCGGCCACGGATGCACGCGTGGACCAGCGCTTCTTCAAGCCAGCATTCATGTCGCTCCCCTGGGCTAACTTCGAATGGCCACCCCGACATGCTCGATCTGGAGAGACAATACTTACCGGCCGGTTCGAATCGTCGGGAATCGTCGATACCTCCCGCTGGACTTCCCCGGGTTCACGACAAAGGGGACGAGTGCCCCACCCTCAGCACCCGAACACCCGCGTCGACCTCTCTCACCAACGAGGCGTAAGTAGGTTAGGCTCACCTACTATTCGACCTCGAAGGAGTTCTCCGTGTTCGCTCTCACCACCCGCCGCAAGGTTGCGTCGGCCGTCGCCGCCCTCAGTGCGACGGCACTGCTGGCGTCGTGCTCGTCGTCGGCCTCGGACTCGACACCGGCGTCCGCGACGGACGGCGTCTTCCCTGTCACGATCGCGAACACGTTCGGCTCCACCACGATCGAGGCGATTCCCGAACGCCTCGTCACCCTCGGCTGGAATGCACAGGACGTCGTGTACGCGCTCGGCGCGACGCCGGTCGGGATGCCGAAGTACACCTACGGCGCGGAGGCGAACGGAGTGATGCCGTGGCTCCAGGAGAAGTTCGATCCGAGCAGGACGACCCTCCTCGACGCCGCGGCATCCACGCCGGTCGAGGCGATCGCAACGCTCTCGCCGGACGCGATCCTCGCGCCCTACGAGGGTTTCGACAAGGCCACCTACGACCAACTGTCCTCGCTCGCACCGACCGTCGCGTACCCAGGCAAGGCGTGGCAGACCACCTGGCAGGACCAGACGAAGCTGATCGGCCAGGCGTTGGGCAAGTCCGACGAGGCCACCGACTTGATCGACGGCATGAACACGATGCTCGCCGACACCGCCGCCGCCCACCCCGAGTACGCCGGGAAGACACTCTCGGTGATCAACCTCGACACCACGAACGGCCAGGTCAACGTCTACAAGCCGACCGACCCGCGCGTCCAGATCCTCACCCAGCTGGGCTTCGTGAACTCCCCCGGCGTCGAGAAGCTGGCCGCGTCCAGCGACCCCGACAACTTCTTCGTCGACATCTCGGCCGAACGCATCTCCGAGGTGGACGCCGACGTGGTCGTGGTGTTCGTGTCCGACACGGCCGAGGCCGAGAAGAATCCCGCCTACGCGTCGCTCGGCGCGGTGAAGCGCGGCGGCGCCGTGGCACTGTCCGACACCAAGATCATCGCCGGCCTGAGCCAGACCAGCGTCCTCGCGACGCCGTGGGTGATCGACCAGCTCACCCCGCAGCTGACCGAGGCGGCGAAGCGGGCGGCGTGACGCCGGTGCGTCGCTTGTATGAGTACCGGTCCGAACCGGTGAATTCGGCGTAGCGTCCCGACTGCAGACGTCGTTCCGACAGGAGGTCGGACCGATGACCGACACCGACTCCGGCGACCGGCCCGCGACGGCGCACGCGTCGGTCGTTCTGGCCGTGATGTTCTCGGCCGCAGCGGCGTTGGGCGGCTTCTTGTTCGGCTACGACACCGCCGTCATCAACGGCGCCGTGAACGCGATCCGCGACCGCTACGACATCGGCGCCGGAGCGACCGGACTGTCGGTGTCGCTGACGCTCCTCGGGGCCGCGCTCGGCGCGTGGGTCGCGGGCACCATCGCCGACCGACTCGGCCGCATCCGGGTCATGCGGATCGCGGCGGTGCTCTTCGTCATCGGCGCTCTGGGCTCGGCGTTCCCGTTCGGCATCGTGGATCTCACCTTGTGGCGCGTATTGGGCGGCGTGGCAGTCGGTTTCGCGTCCGTCATCGCGCCGGCGTACATCGCGGAGATCGCGCCCGCGGCCATCCGCGGCCGCCTGGGGTCGATGTACCAACTGGCGATCGTCCTCGGGATCGCCGTCTCCCAGTTGGTGAACTACGCGATCTCCGCGGCCGCCGGCGGCGGGCGCGGCGACCTGCTCGGTGTCGAGGCCTGGCAGTGGATGCTCGCGATCGAGTCGATTCCCGCCGTGATCTACCTGGTCATGACGTTCACGATCCCGGAGTCACCCCGGCACCTCGTGCGGTGCGGCCGCGAGGACGACGCCCGCGCGATCATCGGCGAACTCGAGGGCGGCGACCCGCAGGCCATCTCGCACCGGATCGAGGAGATCCGTACCTCGCTCGGTGCCGAACGCGCCCGGGTGGGCGTGCGGGCCCTGTTCGCCAAGTCCACCGGAGTCGCCGGGCTCGTGTCGCTCGGCATCACGCTGGCCGCGCTCCAGCAGTTCGTCGGCATCAACGTGATCTTCTACTACTCGAGCACGCTGTGGCAGGCCGTCGGCTTCGGTGAGGACCGCTCGCTGCTCATCAGTGTCGTCAGCGCCCTGGTCAACATCGTCGGCACGTTCGTCGCGATCGCCGTGATCGACCGCATCGGCCGCCGCCCACTGCTGCTGATCGGCTCGGTCGGCATGGCCGCCTCGCTCGCCACCGCCGCCGTCTGTTTCCATTCGGCAACGATCACGCGCAACGCGGAAGGCGAGTCGGTCGCGACCCTCACCGGCGCGGGCGGCACCATCGCGCTGATCGCCGCGAACGCCTTCGTCTTCTTCTTCGCGCTGTCGTGGGGCCCGGTCGTCTGGGTGCTGATCAGCGAAATGTTCCCCAACCGGGTCCGAGCCGCCGCCGTCGGCATCGCGACCGCGTCCAACTGGGTCGCGAACTTCCTCGTCTCGGCCACGTTCCCGTCGCTGGCCGACTGGAACCTCTCGCTCACCTACGGCGGCTACGCCCTGATGGCGCTGCTGTCGATCGCCGTGGTGTCCCGGTTCGTCACCGAAACCCGTGGCCGGACGCTCGAACAGGCCGGCTGAGACTAGGCCCAGTGCGGCGGCCGCGACAACACCGACGGCAGCCGCGTCCCGCCGTCGCCGCGCGCCGCGTTCACCTGGAACTGTGTGAGGAACAGCGCGTCCGACAGATCCGCGCCCCGCACGTCGGCGCCGCGCAGATCGGCGCCGATGAGGTCCGCGCTCCGCAGATCCGCCCGCCGCAGATCCGCGCCGATCAACCACGCCCCACGCAGGTTCGCCCCACGCAGGTCCTTGCCGGCGAGCTTCGCACCCATCAGGTCCGCGCCGCGATGATTGCGGCGACGCCCGGCACCGCCGCACGTGCCAGCTCGCTGACCTCGAGCAGCACCACGTTCACCCGCTCCCGGTGCCCGGAGACGTCGAGGCCGGCGAGCAGAGTCGCGTCGGACGCCGTGAGCGAGGCTGTCTCCCCACGCAACCGGGTGAGATCGTCGTGCAGGCGCGACGCGGCGCCGATCCGCAGCGACTCGTCGATGTACCACAGCAATTCGTGCAGCTGACGCATCACCGGGAAGACGTCGAACATCGGGCGGGCGACGTCCGGGGCACCGCGCCAGTCTCGGCCCGCGAACGTCTCCTGCGACACCTTCTGGCCGGCACCGAAACAGTCGTACACCGTGCAGCCCGGGAAGCCCCGCTCCCGCAGCTCGGAGTGGATCCCGCAGCGGAAGTCGGCGAGTAGATTTCGGCACGGCGTGCCGCCGGCCTTGTCGACCGCGAAGTCGCTCGACGCCGCGAACGGCAGCGCCACACAGCACAGGCCGAAGCAGTTCGAGCAATCCGAGACGAGTTCGGACGACACCCGCGTATTCGGCTCCGACACCGAGACCTCCTGACCTGACCCGACCCCCAATCCTGCACGACATGCGCCCGTCGAGGCCAACCATTTCCGGGCGATCCGGACCACACTCGCAAACCGCTTGCCGGGCAGCGACGCTCACCCGCATCGCGCGCGACGTCGCCTCGCCGGTTGACGGCCGCGAACGGCCGGACCGACACTGGTCGTGGGTCCTCGCGACGCCGCACCCCGCGGCACCCGGCGTCGCCCGGGCGTGTGGTGTCGGTGTGCCGCTCGAGCACTGCCGCGTCGCCCGAACGGGCAGGTCTCGAACCGGTCCAGCCGCCGTGGCGGGAGGGACCACCGTGAGCGTCGACCCGAAGCAGGCCCACCTCTGGATCATCGGCGGCGGCATCGCCGGTATGGCCGCGACCGCCTTCGCGATCCGCGACGTCGGGGTACCCGGCGAACACATCCACATCCTCGAGGAACTCGACGTCGAAGGCGGCTCGCTCGACGGCACCCGCTCCCCCGCCGTCACCGACGGCTGGGTCACCCGCGGCGGACGCATGCTCGAGGAAGAGGTCTACCGCTGCACGTGGAACCTGTTCGAGTCGATTCCGTCGCTTGAGAACCCCGACATCAGCGTCCGCCGGGAGATTCTGGACTTCAACGCCAAGGTCAAGACCAACGACAAGGCGCGGCTGATCGATTCACGCCACACCATCGTCGACGCCTCGCAGCTGGGCCTCGACCATCGCGACCGGCTCGAGATGATGCGCTTGCTTGGCCTGCCGGAGCACGCCCTCGGGGCCCGGCGGATCGACGAGATGTTCGGCAGGCACTTCTTCACCACCAACTTCTGGCAGATGTGGCGCACCACGTTCGCCTTCCAGAAGTGGCATTGGGCGGCCGAATTGCGGCGCTACTTCCTGCGATTCGTCCAGGAGTTCCCGCGCATCCACACCCTGTCCGGCGTCCGGCGCACCGTCTACGACCAGTACGACTCGATGGTCGTCCCGCTGCAACGGTGGATGTGGGCCCGGAACGTCGACGTCCGGTTCGCGACCCGCGTCGTCGACGTCGACTTCGCGCAGGCCGGGCAGCCGCGGCGGGCGTGGCGACTGCACGTCGAGAGCCCGGACGGACCCTCCACCATCGATCTGGGCGAGGGCGACTACGCGTTCATCACGCTCGGCTCGATCACCTCGGACTCGATGTACGGCGGGAACGACGACGTGCCGGCGCTGATCCGGGACCGCGCCGACCACGGCTGGTCGCTGTGGGAGGAGATCGCCAAGAAGGCACCGGACTTCGGCCGCCCCAACACGTTCTACGGCAACATCGACGAGAACAAGTGGGAATCGTTCACGCTCACGATGCGCGGCGACAAGCTGCTGCGGCGCATCACCGAGTACACCGGCAACGAACCCGGAACCGGCGCGCTGACCACGTGGTTCGAGTCCGGCTGGCACCTGTCCACGGTGGTCCCGTACCAACCCCATTTCCCCGCCCAGCCCAAGGACATCTACACGCTGTGGGGGTACGGCTTCGACATCGACAACGAGGGCGACTACATCAAGAAGAAGATGTCGCAGGCCACCGGGAAGGAGATCCTCATCGAGCTGATCCACCAGTACGGCTTCGAGGACCTGCTCGACGAGGTGCTGGCCACCACAGACGTGACGACGGTGATGATGCCCTACGCGTCGGCCCTGTTCAGTCGTCGCATCCCCGAGGATCGCCCCAAGGTCGTGCCCGACGGCGCCGAGAACTTCGCTTTCCTCGGGCAGTTCACGAACCTGCCCGAGGACGTCGTGTTCACCGTCGAGTACTCCGTGCGCGGCGCGATGCACGCCGTCTACACGTTGTTCGACGTCGACAAGCCGATCCCGCCGATCTACCACGGGCTGCTCGACCCCAAGGTCGGGGTCAAGGCGCTCGAGGGCGGCGTTCCGCTAGAAACCGCTATCCGACGCTCGGATTCGACTTGTCGAGGCCCTTGTCGAGGCCACCGCCGGTGTCGGCCCGGTCCAGGCCGACGACCCAGCCCGTGACCTGGCGCGTGATGTCCTGCGCGGTCAGTCCGAGTTCGCGATGAATCTGGTCGCGCGACGCGTGGTCCAGGAACTGCTGCGGCACACCGAGATCCCGGCACGGGACGTCGACCCCCGCCGCGCGCAGCGCCGCCGACACCGTCGAACCGATACCGCCGTGCAGGCCGTTGTCCTCGACCGTGACGACCATCCGGAAGTTCTCGGCCAGCTTGACCACCGACTCGGGCACCGGCAGCACCCACCGCGGGTCGATCGACCGTCGCCGTGATGCCGTGCTGGGCGAGCCGCTCGGCCGCCTCCAGCGCGACGCCGGCGAACGAGCCCACCGCCACGAGCAGAACGTCGCCGCGGTCACCCTCCGGCATCTGCAGCACATCGACGAGGCCGTCGAGCCGCCGGGCCGCCGGGATGTCGTCGCCGACCGCGCCCTTGGGGAACCGGATCACCGTCGGACCGTCGTCGATCGCGAGGGCCTCCTGCAGTTCCTCGCGCAGCGTCGCGGCATCGCGCGGCGCGGCGACGCGGATGCCCGGGATGATCCCCAGCAGCGACAGATCCCACATGCCGTTGTGGCTCGCGCCGTCCACACCCGTGACGCCCGACCGGTCCAGCACGATCGTGACCGGCTGCTTCAGCAGCGCGACGTCCATGAGCAACTGGTCGAACGCGCGGTTGAGGAACGTGGAGTAGATCGCGACCACCGGGTGCATGCCGCCGAGCGCGAGCCCCGCGGCCGACGTGATCGCGTGCTGCTCGGCGATACCGACGTCGAACATCCGCTCCGGGAAGCGCTCCCCGAACGCGGCCAGCCCGGTCGGGCCGGCCATCGCGGCGGTGATCGCGACGATGTCGTCACGCTGCTCGGCCTGCTCGATCAGCTCGGCCGAGAACACCGACGTCCAGTCCGGCGCCGACGTTCCGCGGGACAGGCCGGTGAGCGGGTCGATCACACCCGTCGCGTGCATCTGGTCGGCGACGTGGTTCTCGGCGGGCGCGTACCCCATGCCCTTTCGGGTCACGGCGTGCACGATCACCGGACCGCCGAACGCCTTGGCGCGCCGAAGTGCCGACTCCATCGCCGCCTCGTCGTGTCCGTCGACGGGGCCGAGGTACTTGATCCCGAGATCGGTGAACATCACCTGCGGGCTCACGGCGTCCTTCAGGCCCGCCTTCATCCCGTGCAGCAACTGGTAGGCGGCGCGGCCGACCCACGGCATCTTCTTGACCATCCGCCGGCCACTGTCGAGCATCCGCTCGTAGCCGGGCTGCAGGCGCAGCGACGCGAGGTGGTCGGCCAGGCCGCCGATGGTGGGCGCGTAGGAGCGGCCGTTGTCGTTGACGACTATGACGACCGAACGGTCCGTGCCCGCGGCGATGTTGTTGAGCGCCTCCCAACACATTCCGCCGGTCAGCGCGCCGTCGCCCACGACGGCGACGACGTGGCGACCCTGCTGGCCGGACAGCTCGAACGCCTTGGCCATGCCGTCGGCGTACGAGAGCGCGGCCGACGCGTGCGACGACTCGACCCAGTCGTGCTCGCTCTCGGCGCGACACGGGTAGCCGGACAGCCCACCCTGCTTGCGCAGGGAATCGAACTCGTCCTTGCGGCCGGTGAGGATCTTGTGGACATAGGCCTGATGGCCGGTGTCGAAGATGATCGGATCGGAGGGGGAATCGAACACCCGATGCAGCGCGAGCGTCAGTTCGACGACACCGAGGTTGGGGCCCAGGTGTCCGCCGGTGGCGGACACCTTCTGCACCAGGAACTCACGGATCTCCGCGGCGAGTTCCTTCATTTCCTCAGGATCGAGCTGACGCAAGTCGTCAGGCGTCTGGATGCGGGCAAGGACACCCAACGAGATCGCTCCCTCCGGCAGGTTCACGGGCTGCCACGTGACAGCCCGACAAGTCTACGGAGCGACCGGACACGATGCCCATCGGCATCGAATCCGAGCACACCCGTGCGCGCCCGATCGCACATCGCAGACTGTCCGCTCATCCTACTGTTGCTCCATGAGCAACGTGGTCGACGAGTTCATCACCCGAGTGTTCGACGTGGTCCGCGTCGACCACGGCGGCGAGGTCGCCGACTACATCCCGGAACTCGCGGCCGTCGACCCGGACCGATTCGGGATCGCCGTCGCCACCAGCGACGGGCACGTGTACGAGGTGGGCGACACCGCCGTGCCGTTCACCATCCAGTCGATCTCCAAACCGTTCACGTACGCGCTGGCGCTCGCCGATCGCGGAGTCGACGCGGTCGCCGAGAAGATCGACGTCGAACCGTCGGGCGAGCCGTTCAACGAGATCAGCCTCGACCCCGACACCGAGCGGCCACGCAACCCGATGATCAACGCGGGCGCCATCACGTCCGCGTCGCTCGTCGCCGGCGCCACTGTGGAGGAACGATTCGGGCGGATCCGATCGCTGTACTCGCGCTGCGCCGGTCGACAGTTGACGCTCGACGACGCGGTGTACACCTCCGAGGCGAAGACCGGGCACCGCAACCGCGCCATCGGCTACATGCTGCGCTCGTTCGGCGTCATCACCGACGACCCGGACGAGGCCGTGGACCTCTACTTCAGACAGTGCTCGATCGACGTCACGTGCCACGACCTCGCGCTGATGGCGGCGACGCTCGCGAACAACGGCATCAATCCCGTCACCCGGGACCGGGTGCTCGCCCCGGCGCTGGTCGAACGCGTCCTCAGCGTCATGACCACGTGCGGGATGTACGACGCCGCCGGCGAATGGGTCACCGAGGTGGGCATGCCCGCCAAGAGCGGCGTCGGTGGCGGAGTGCTGGCGGTCCTGCCCGGACAGCTGGGGATCGCCGTCTACTCGCCGCGCCTGGACCGCCACGGAAACAGCGTGCGGGGCGTGCGGACCTGCCGCGAGCTCTCCCGCGATCTGGAGCTGCACTTCCTGCACGTCACCCGCGCCGCCCGGTCGTCCATCCGCGCCCGCTACAGCGTCGCATCCGCGCCGTCCCGGACCCGCCGCACCGATGCCGAGCGGGCCGCCCTCGACGAGATCGGCGACCGCGCTCGCATCTACGAACTACACGGCGACCTGCTGTTCACCGGCGCCGAAACCGCGGTCCGGGAGATCGACGGCGCACGCGACGGACTCGAGGCCGTCGTCGTCGACGTCCGACGCGTCGACGACGTCAGTGACGTCGCGCGGCGGATGATCGAGGCGCTGTGGGCCGATCTCGCGCGGCACGGCTGCCGGACCGCCCTCGTGGACCCGAACGGGCTCTTCGGCCACACGGCGTCGAGCCTCACACCGGACGATCCGCACGGTCGGGTGTTCGCCGACCTGGACGCGGCGACCCAATGGTGCGAGGAGGTCCTGCTGACGCTGCACTGCGACATCGGGAGGCAGCCCGAATCCGTCGAACTCGAACAGCATCCACTGTTGGCGGATCTCACACCGGAGCAGTTCGAGCGGTTCACCGACGAACTGGAGAAGCGGACCGTCGCGCGCGGTGAGACGATCGCACGGCGCGGCGCGCCCGCGGCCGGGATCTTCCTCATTCTGTCGGGTCGCGCGAGCACCACCGTGACGTCCGCCGACGGCGCGATCCACCGCATCACGACCCTGTCGGCGGGGATGACCTTCGGCGAGATGCCCACCCTGTTGGACTCGACGTTCCTCAACGACGTGCGCGCCGACACGACGGTCACGCTCGCCCTGCTTCCGCCGGACGGTTTCGCCCGGCTCACCTCCGCCGCCCCGGAGATCAAGTCGGCTCTGCTCGAACGGCTGGCCACGGCGGCGTACGGACAACTCGAAATGCTGCTCCGCACCTTCGAGCAGCATGGACGCCTCTGAACGTCGTGCCGACAACATCCCCCAGGGGAAGGAAACGCTCCCCAGGAGGAGGGAAAACCGATTGCGCCGCCTCCGCGGATCCTTCAGGCTGGGACCGACTGGTTGCGACCTCACTTACACCGGACGACGGGGACAGATGAAATCCGACAGCAGCGCACTGGCCATCGAAACCACCGGATTGATCAAGCGTTTCGGCTCGAACACCGCGGTCGCCGGCGTCGACCTGGCGGTGCCCTCCGGCGGCGTGTACGGCGTCCTCGGACCCGACGGCGCCGGCAAGACGACCACCATCCGCATGCTCGCGACGCTGCTCCCGATCGACGGCGGATCCGCGCGTGTCCTCGGCCACGACGTCACCGCCGAAGCCGAGACGGTCCGCAGCAAGGTGTCACTGACCGGGCAGTTCGCATCTCTCGACGAGGATCTGACCGGCACCGAGAACCTGACCCTGCTCGGCAGGCTGTACGGGTACTCACGGGCCGCGGCCCGGTCCCGGTGCGAACAACTGCTCGCCGCCTTCGGACTTGAGGAGGCCGGGGGCCGCCAGGTCAAGACGTATTCGGGCGGGATGCGACGGCGCATCGACATCGCCGCGAGCATCATCGTGACGCCCGAACTCATCTTCCTCGACGAGCCCACCACCGGGCTCGACCCCCGCAGCCGCAACCAGGTGTGGGAGATCGTCCGGGCCCTCGTCGCCGGCGGCACCACCGTGCTGCTCACCACGCAGTACCTCGACGAGGCCGACCAGTTGGCCGACCGGATCGCCGTGATCGACCACGGCAAGGTCATCGCGGAGGGCACGACCGGCCAGCTCAAGGCGTCGGTGGGCTCCGGGGCGCTGCACGTGCGCGTCGCGGAACCGTCGCGCCGCCCGGACGCCGCCGCGATCCTCGAACCGGTCCTCGGTGTTCCCGTCACGCTCGAATCGGACCCGGCCGCACTGACCGCGCGTCTCGACGACCCACAGCGGGTGGCGCGGGCACTCGCAGCACTGGACAACGCGAACCTCGCCGTCACGACGTTCGCCCTCGGCCAGCCCAGCCTCGACGAGGTGTTCCTCGCCCTCACCGGGCACAGCGCCGAACCGACCGAGGACACCGCCGAATTCGAGGAGACCACCCCATGACCGACACCATCACCACCTCGGCGCAGGCGGTCGGGAACGTCCTCCAGATGCCCGGCCCGCGGCCCGCCCGCCCGAATGCGCTCTCGACGTCGTTGTCGTTCGGCTGGCGGGCACTGCTCAAGATCAAGCACGTCCCGGAGCAGCTGTTCGACGTGACCATGTTCCCGATCATGTTCACGCTGATGTTCACGTTCCTGTTCGGCGGCGCGCTGGCCGGATCCACCACCGCCTACGTCCAGTTCCTCATCCCCGGCATCCTCGTGCAGACGGTGGTGATGATCACGATGTACACGGGCCTGACGCTCAACAAGGACATCGAGAAGGGCGTCTTCGACCGCTTCCGTTCGCTGCCGATCTGGCGGCCGTCGCCGCTCGTCGGTGCGCTGTTCGGAGACATCGTGCGCTACACGATCGCGTCGGTGATCGTGCTCGTCCTCGGCCTGATCCTCGGATTCCGGCCCGCGGGCGGCGTCGTCGGGGTCGTGGCGTCGGTGCTGCTGCTGTTGCTGTTCTCGTTCAGCCTCTCGTGGGTGTGGACGATGTTCGCGATGCTGATGCGCACCGAGCAGGCCGTGATGGGCGTGTCGATGTTCATCCTGTTCCCGCTCACGTTCGCGAGCAACATCTTCGTCGACCCGTCGACGATGCCCGGCTGGCTGCAGGCATTCGTCGACGTCAACCCGATCAGCCACCTCGTGACGGCACTGCGGGCCCTGTCCGCGGGATCATTCGAGTTCGGTCAGTTGTCCGTGGTGCTGATCTGGTGCGCCGGGTTCATCGTCGTCTTCGGCCCCCTGACGATGCGCCTGTACAACCGAAAGACGTAGCGCTACTTCGTGGACATCGTGTAGACCGGCGGTTCCGTCACGAGGGGATGCGCCAGCCCGAACGCCGTGTCGGGATGCAACTGGATCTTGGAGATACTCGGCAGCCGCAATCCCTGATGCAGCCCTGCGGGGGCGAACGCGCTGCCGGTGTACGAGACCGCGCCGCCGGCCCACGCCGGAATTCCCTCGAGGACCCCGCCGATCGGCTGGTGGTAGTGGCCGGACACGACGATCCGCACGTCGGTACCCCGAAGAACATCCGCCAACTGCGCGCGGTGCGTGGGGTCGAGGATGTAGTCCTCGAGGTGCGGCGAGGACGCCGGCAGCGGCGGATGGTGCACGACCACCACGGTTCCGTCCTCCGCCGGCTCACGCAGGGTTTCCGCGAGCCACTGGAACTGATGAGGACGCAGTTCGCCGTGACCGGCCCCGCGAACGTTGCTGTCGAGGACCACGATCCGCAGCCCACCGACGTGCGAGACGTAGTCGATGGTGCCGTCCGGGCCGATCGGCGTTCCGAGGACATCGCTGAAGATCTCCGGATCGTCGTGGTTACCCGGAGCGTAGATCGCGGGTACACCGACCTCCGCACTCAGTCCGTCGATCAGTGTCGACAGACGCCGATAGGCCTCCACACCCCCACCGTCGACGAGATCGCCGGTCGACAGGATCGCGTCGAACGTCCGGTCGGCGGCCCGGACGGCGGCGCAGGCCAGCTCCAGGTGTGCCTGGCTGTCGAGGCCTTCGAACAGCGTGCCGGCGGCGACGAGATGGGTGTCGGACAGTTGGATGAGCTCGTAACGAGCGTCGTATGTGCGCACGGACGTCACATCGACCGGACGTGACTGAGAACACGCATGTGAATACTGCTCCTGCGGTGTGGGCTTCGGATCGAGTCGATGCGCGCGCCGACTGAGACAGGGGCGGTGACTGCTCGATGTACTGCGTTCAACTATGTCGCATGTCGCGGGCACTCTTCGCCATCTGACGGCGCTTTCGGCAGTTGTTCCCCAGTGTTCGTCCGGCGACCACTGGAATGTCGGCTCGGCCGCGGCCGAGCCTGGAGAGACGGAAGGGGCGGCGCAGGTCCGATGGACCCGCACCGCCCCGTTCTCGCTCACAGGGGTTCCGCAGCCGGCACGTCGGGTGCTCGACGGCGCACCGCGACTAGGCGGATTCGCTCTCGCTCACGGCCGCCGACTCGGTCGGCGCATCCGGCTTCTGGATGTCGATGGTCTTCCGCAGCGGCGTGTTCGGGACCAGGATCACGCAGATCAGCGTGATCACCGCGACACCGGCCGCGATCGCGAACAGGAGTCCGGTCGCGTCGCCGTACGCCACCCGGATGACCTCCGCGATGGGCGCCGGAAGCGCGTTCAGATCCAGGCTGCCGCCACCACCGGACGAGTGCGTGTCGATGCCGAGCTTCGCGAAGCCCTCGGTCGACAGGGTCGCGACCCGGGTCGCGAGCACCGATCCGAGCACCGAGACGCCGATGGCTCCACCGAAGGTCCGGAAGAACGCGACCGAGCTGCTGGCGGCGCCGATGTTGTCCACGCTCACCGTGTTCTGGACCGCGAGAACGAGGTTCTGCATCAGGCTGCCGACGCCGACGCCGACGATCGCGATGTAGACGCCGATCAGCCACAGGCTGGTCGCGTGATCGATCGTGCCGAGCAGACCGAATCCGACGACGAGCAGCAACGCACCACCGACGATGAACGGCTTCCACTTGCCGAAGCGCGAGATCAGCTGGCCCGACGACCGACGAGACCAGCATGCCCAGCACCATCGGGATGGTCAGGACACCGGCGATCGTCGGACTGTACCCGCGCGCCGTCTGGAAGTACTGGCCGAGGAACGTCGTGGCACCGAACATGCCGACACCGACGGCGATCGACGCGATGATCGCGATACCCGTGGTCTTCTCGGTGATGATCTTCAGCGGGATGATCGGCGCCTTGGCCTTCGCCTCGACGATCACCGTCGCGATCAGCAGGAGCACACCGGCACCGACGTACATCGCCGATTCCTTCGAGATCCAGCCGTAGTAGTCGGCCTTGCCCGCGAACGACACCCAGATCAGCAGGACGCTGACGCCCGCGGTCAGCAGCATCGCGCCCCACCAGTCGATGGAGACGTCACCCTTGCGCTCGGTCGCGATATGCAGCGTGCTCTGCAGCAGGAACAACGCGATCACGGCCAACGGGACGCACACGAAGAAGCACCAGCGCCACCCGAGAGGGCTGTCGACGATCACACCGCCGAGGATCGGGCCGCCCGACATCGACACCGCCATCGCCGCACCCATGTAGCCGGAGTAGCGACCACGGTCGCGCGGCGGAATGATGCTGCCGATGATCGCGACGACGAGGGCGGTAAGGCCACCCATGCCGATGCCCTGCACGACGCGCGCCGCGAGCAGGACCGGCACGTTGTGGGCGAAACCGGCGATGACCGAGCCCACGACGAAGATCACGATTGCGCTCTGGACCAGCACCTTCTTGTTGAACAGGTCGGCAAGCTTGCCCAGATCGGGGTCGATGCCGCGTTCGCGAGCAGGGCCGTCGTGATCACCCACGCGAACTGCGTCTGGGTGCCCTTCAGGTCACCGATGATCGTCGGCAGCGCCGTCGAGACGATGGTCGTACTGAGCAGCGCCGTGAACAGCGCGGCGATGAGGCCCGCGAGGACCTCGAGAATCTGGCGATGTGTCATCGCCTGCTGGCCGGCGCCTGCCCGGCTCTCCCCACTGATGTCGTCATCGAAGTGCTCTCCCACATTGATCGGCTGCTAGAGGTGAGGATTCGGAGCGCGCGGTGAGCGAGTCGGTGAGACGTTCGATCGTGGTCAATGCGACCGCCGCCTCCTCCTGGCTCCAACCACCGAGCATGTCCCGCAAACGCGCGGACCTGTTCTCCTTGGTGGCGCGCAGTGCCTCGTGCCCGTCCGCCGAGACCTGGACGCGGAAGGCGCGCTTGTCGTCCGGGTCCGGTTGCCTCTCGACGAGTCCGGCCTCGACCAGTTCGGTCATCTGCCGGCTGAGAGCGGACTGGCTCACACACAGAACGGACGCGAGCTCGTTCTGACGACACGGGCCGCGCGCCGAAAGGACGACCAGCACGGCGACCAGTGCCGGCGCAATCGGATCATCCGCCGCACTCGCGATCGCATTTCGCAGCGAGCGGCCGAAGAGGAAGATCGCATCGACCAGGGCCTGCGCGGTATCGGCCTGGACAGCCATCGGATACCCCGAATCCTCGAATAGACCTAGTGAATTACTTGCAGAACGCAACGATACGCATAGTTGCGTGCGTCAAGCAATTACTTCACAAATGCGACATTCCGCACTTCAACGGCTCTGACCAGCGCAAACTCGACCAGCGCCGGAGCCGGGTGTGTCGAGGTCCACTCACCGCGTCAGCGTGTGAGCAGTGCCAAGCTCTCCACGTGGTGCGTGAGCGGGAAGGCATCGAAGGCCCGAACCTGCGCCAGCCGGAAGCCGTGCTCGCGGTAGAGCGCGACATCCCGCGCGAACGAGGCCGGATCGCACCCGATGTGCACGATGCGCTGCGGACCGGCCGCCGTCACCGCGGCCACGACGTCGCGTCCCGCACCCGCACGGGGCGGATCGAGAACGACGACCTCCGGGGCCGACAGGTCGTGCAGCGCCCGTTCGACGCGGGCCGCATGCAGGTACACCTGCGGCAGGTCCTCCAACGCCGCGGCACCGTCGGCGACGGCCTGTCGCGAGAACTCCACCGAATCGACTCGTCCCACCGGGCCCACCTGATCGGCCAGCCTGGCCGCGAACACCCCGACACCGCCGTAGAGATCCCACACGTTCGCGCCGTTCGACGCCTGCGCCCACTCCCCCACGACCGATGAATACGTCTCGGCGGCGCTGCGGTGCGCCTGCCAGAAGCCCGTCGCCGACAGCGTCCACTCCCGGTCACCGACCCGCTCGACGGGCCGACCCGATCCGATCACGACGTGTTCCGCACGACTGCCCGCCGACGCCGCCCGCCGCGCCGTCGCCCCGCGCCGGCCCGGACTGCGCCGACCCGTGCGCGACACCTTGGGCGGCGCGATCTCGACGACGTGCCGCTCGCCTGCAGAGTCCAGCACGAGCTGGATCTCCGCACCGGGATGCCACGAGCGCTCGGCGAGCCCGGCGTAGGCGGCGGGATCGATCTGCGGACAGGCCAGGAACGTCTCGATGTCGAGGCTGCGGAAGCGATGGAAGCCGGGGCGTCCGGCCGCGTCCACCGCCAGCCGGACCCGGGTGCGCCATCCCGTGCCGTCGCCGGTGTCCGGCAACGACTCGACGGCAACGTCCATGTCCACGCCCGCGATGCGGCGCAACTGTTCGGCGACGACGTCGGACTTCATCCGCCGCTGCGCCGCGAGCGTGGCGTGTGAGTAGTCACAGCACCCGGCTCCGCCGGGACCCGAGATGGGGCACAGCGGCGCGATGCGGTCGGGGGACGCCTCGACGATCTCGACGGCGTCGGCCCGGCAGAACGATCCACCGCGGTCCTCGGTGACGAGGGCGATCACCTTCTCGCCCGGCAGCCCGTGCCGGACGAACAGCACCCGGCCCTCGTGTCGGGCGACACAGAATCCACCGTGGCCGGGCTTGCCCAGTTCTACCTCGAGTCGGCGTCCGACCCAGTTCTCGCTCACCTGCCGGTCACTTGCCTTCCAGATCGAGACCGCGTCGGATCGCGCCGGGCGCATTGTCGACGCGCTCCCGCTTGACCTTCTCCGACGAGCTCAGCTGCCACGGCACGCTCGTGACCATCACACCGGGCTGGAACAGCAGTCGGCTCTTGAGACGCAGCGCGCTCTGATTGTGCAGCACCGCCTCCCACCAGTGACCGACGACGTACTCCGGGATGAACACAGTCACGACGTCACGCGGCGAATCCCGCCGGACGCGGCGGACGTAGTCGAGCACCGGCTTGGTGATCTCCCGGTACGGCGACTCGATCACCTTGAGCGGCACCGTGATGTCGCTGCTCTCCCATTCCCGGACCAGGGCCCGGGTGTCCGGCTCGTCGACGTTGACCGTGATGGCCTCGAGGGTGTCGGGACGCGTCGCTCGAAGCGTAGGCGAGCGCGCGCATCGTCGGCATGTGCATCTTCGACACGAGCACGATCGAATGCGTCCGGCTCGGCAGCACGCCGTCCCATTCCTGCTCGTCGAGCTCGGTCGCGACGCTGTCGTAGTGGCGACGGATCGACTTCATCACCACGAAGATGGCGATCATCGCGACGATCGCGATCCAGGCGCCGGCCGCGAACTTGGTGAGCAGGACGATCACTAGCACCGCGCCGGTCATCGCGAGGCCGATCGAGTTGATCACCCGGGAGCGCTTCATCCGCGCGCGCTGCGCGGGATCGGTCTCCGCCTTCAGGTGCCGCGTCCAGTGCCGGATCATGCCGGTCTGGCTCAGCGCGAACGAGACGAACACGCCCACGATGTACAGCTGGATCAGCTTGGTGACCTCGGCGCCGAACACCACGACGAACGCGATCGCCGCACCCGACAGGAACAGGATGCCGTTGCTGAACGCGAGACGGTCGCCGCGGGTGTGCAGCTGACGCGGGAGGTAGCGGTCCTGTGCGAGGACCGACCCGAGCACCGGGAAGCCGTTGAACGCCGTGTTCGCGGCGAGGACCAGGATGAGCGCGGTGACGGTCGCGATGAAGTAGAAGCCGATCGGGAATCCGGAGAACACCGCCTCGGCGAGCTGCGCGATGAGCGTCTTCTGCTGGTAGCCCTCGGGCGCGCCGCTCAGCTGCATCGCCGGATCGTGCGCGTACACGACGCCGATCTTCTGGGCCAGGATGATGATGCCCATCAGCAGCGTGATGGCGAAGGTACCGAGCAGCAGCAGGGTGGTGGCGGCGTTGCGCGACTTGGGCTTCTGGAACGCGGGCACACCGTTGCTGATCGCCTCGACACCGGTCAGCGCCGCACAGCCGGACGAGAACGCCCGCGCGATGAGGAACGCGAACGCGATGCCGTGCAGCTGCGCGTCCTCCGCATTGAGGGTGAACCCGGCGGACTCGGCATGGACGTCGTCACCGAAGGCGTAGATGCGGATGAAGCCCCACACGAGCATCACCATCATGCCGACGATGAACGCGTAGGTCGGAATCGCGAACGCCGACCCGGACTCCCGGATGCCCCGTAGGTTCATCGCGGTCAGCACGACGATCGCCGCGATCGCGAACAGGACCTTGTGCTCGGCCACGAACGGCACCGCGGACCCGATGTTCGACGCGGCCGAGGAGATCGACACCGCCACCGTGAGCACGTAGTCGACCATCAGCGCACTGCCCACCGTCAGGCCGGCGTTCGGCCCCAGGTTGACGGTCGCGACCTCGTAGTCACCGCCACCGGACGGATACGCGTGCACGTTCTGGCGGTAGCTCGCGACGACCACGGCCATCACCAGCGCGACGGCCAGACCGATCCAGGGCGCGAACGCGTACGCGGAAATGCCCGCGACCGACAGCACCAGATAGATCTCTTCCGGCGCATACGCCACCGACGACATCGCGTCCGAGGCGAAAACGGGTAGCGCGATCCGCTTGGGGAGAAGCGTGTGTCCGAGTTCGTCGCTTCGGAATGGTCGCCCCAAAATCAGCCGCTTCGCAGCGGTGGAAAGCTTCGACACCGACAAAGCGTAAGCCGTCCCCGGCCACACACCACATCAGGGCGTCCCCCACAGCGATTCCCGGTTCGTCGAACACCCCGCGAGCCCACCGATCGGCGGTGGCTGCTTGCTCTTCCCGGTGGGCGCTGTACGGTTCGATTCGATGCCGGCGGCATACCGTCGGCCGCTGAGCAAACGAACGGAGTGGACGGGTGTACGTAGTCGTCATGGGATGTGGCCGGGTCGGCTCGTCCCTCGCTACCGCACTGAGCCGGATCGGCCACGAGGTCGCGGTCATCGACCGCGACGCGAGCGCATTCCTCCGCCTCGGATCGGACTTCACAGGCACGACCGTCGTCGGCATGGGTTTCGACCGGGACGTACTGGTCCGGGCCGGAATCGAGCGCGCACAGGCGTTCGCGGCCGTGTCGTCGGGCGACAACTCGAACATCATCTCTGCGCGTGTCGCGCGCGAGACGTTCGGTGTCGAGCGGGTCGTGGCACGGATCTACGACGCCAAGCGCGCCGCCGTCTACGAGCGCCTCGGAATTCCGACCATCGCGACGGTGCCGTGGACCACCGACCGCTTCATGCTCGCGCTCGCGCAGGACGATCAGATTTCGAAGTGGCGCGATCCGTCGGGCACGGTCGTGGTCACCGAACTGTCCCTGCACGAGGACTGGGTGGGCCGCAGCGTCAGCGAACTCGAGGCCGCGACGTCGTCGCGTGTCTCGTTCATCATCCGATTCGGGACGGGAATCCTCCCGGACCGCAAGACCGTGATCCAGTCCCAGGACCAGGTGTACGTCGCCGCGGTGTCCGGGACCGTCGCCGAGGCCGTCGCGCTCGCGGGGAACCCTCCCCGTCGGACGACTGACATGGCACCGGTCATGACCCCCTTTCGATCGACTACCCGATTGGATGCCTCCGATGAGAGTGGCCATCGCAGGAGCCGGCGCCGTAGGCCGCTCCATCGCCCGTGAACTCGTCCGCAGCGACCACCACGTCATGCTGCTCGAACGCAAACTCGAACATGTCGAACCCGACGTGATCCCCCAGGCCGAGTGGGTCCACGCCGATGCGTGCGAACTGAGCCTGCTCGAGGCCGCCCAGCTGGAGAGCTACGACGTCGTGATCGCCGCGACCGGCGACGACAAGGCGAACATCGTGGTGAGCCTGCTCGCGAAGACCGAGTTCGGCGTCGGCCGGGTGGTGGCCCGCGTCAACGACCCGCGCAACGAGTGGCTGTTCGACGAGTCCTGGGGCGTGGACGTCGCGGTGTCCACACCGCGCATGCTGGCCTCGCTCGTCGAGGAGGCCGTCACGGTGGGCGACCTCGTGCGGCTGATGACGTTCCGGCAGGGTCAGGCGAACCTCGTCGAGATCACGCTGCCCGAGAACACCCCCTCGCGGGCAAGCCGGTCCGGAAGATCCAGTTGCCGCGTGACGCGGCGCTGGTCACCATCATTCGCGGTGGACGCGTGATCGTCCCACAGCCCGACGATCCGGTCGAAGCCGGCGACGAGCTGCTGTTCGTCGCCGCGGTCGAGGTCGAAGACGAGCTACGCGCCGCGATCGACATCTGATTCGGGCCGGTCTGCCGCGCCGTCCCCGGCGCCCTCGATCTGCTCGAGGTCCTCGGGGACGGTGCCGGCTCGACGACCCGATCCGCACGGCGGACCGCCCAGATCGTCACGAGCAACACGACGCCGGTGAGCGGCCACCCCATCCCGATACGGGCAACCGCCAGCCACCCCGTCTGGTCGGCGTCGTAGAGCTGCGACTGGACCAGGTAGCGGGCCGCGAACACCAGCGCCCACGCGACGGTCGCGATGTCGTAGGCGCGCACCGCGCTCTTGTGCGCCCGCCACGCATTCTTGTGCCCGTTCAGGTAGCCCCAGACGACACCGACGAGCGGCCACCGAACGAGGATCGAGACGACGAAGGCCGCCGCGTAGAGCAGGCTCGTGTAGATGCCGAAGAGGAAGTAGCCCTTCGCATCACCGGTGCGATAGGCGATGAACGCGCAGACACCGACGCCGAGGAATCCCGAGATGGCCGGCTGGATGGGCCCGCGGCGGATGATGCGCCACACCAGGATGGCTGCGGCCACGCCCAGCGCGATCCACACGGCCGGTCCCAGGCCCCACAGGCTGTTCGCCGGAACGAAGGCGATGACCGGCAGCGACGAGTAGACCAGCCCACTCAGTCCACCGAGCTGTTCGAGGATCGTCTGTTGCTTCGTTTCGGTCACGCGACGAGATTGCCATACTCCGACGGCGAGCCGTCAAGGCTGATCACGAATCGCCGCGGAGCTCGTAGTACGGGTTGAAGATGACCTTCTGGCCGCCGCGCTCGCCGATGCGCCCACGCACCATCAGCGTCTTTCCCGGCTCGATGCCCGGAATGCGTCGGCGGCCGATCCAGACCAGCGTGACGGGGTCGGTTCCGTCGAAGAACTCGGCCTGGACGGATGCGTTCGCGGACTTGGGACACGCCTCGACGCTGCGCAGGCGCCCGAGGATCGTGACCTCCTCACCGCGCGAGCAGTCACAGGCACGCTTGGCGCCCGATGCCTGCGCGGTCTCAACCATTTCCTCGGCGTCCAGCTGCTCGAGATCTTCGGTGAGTCTGCGAGTCAGCCGGCGAAAGTAACCTGCCGCGGCGGGGGCCATAGCGCGCTCCTGGACAAATGGCGGCGCAGGTCTTGCGCCGCACGGTAAGGCTTGCACGAGGGCCCGTAGTCGGGCCCTCGATGGCCACTGTAACCCCAAAGTGACCTGACAACCACAGCCGTGTGGGACGGCTCGGGACACGGCAGTGCAAGATCGACTCATGCAACAACGTACGTGGCCCGCAGTGGCTGTCGTCCTGCCGGGCACCGGGTCCGACGCGGACTTCGTCGACCGCGCCTTCCGTTCGGCATTGACGCAGGTGGGAGTGCAGACGATCGCCGTCGAGCCGGACCCTCGCCGGGTGGTCGACAGCTACCGGGAAGCGATGGACCGAGCCGCGGACACCCACGGCCGGATCCTCGTCGGCGGCGTGTCGATCGGCGCCGCCGTCGCGCTCGAGTGGGCGGCCACGCACCCCGACCGGGTCGAGGCGGTGCTCGCGGCGCTGCCCGCGTGGACGGGCTCGCCGACGCATGCGCCCGCAGCCGCCAGCGCCACCTTCACCGCGACGCAGCTGCGCGCCCACGGGCTGGACGCGGTGACGGCGGATATGACCGCGTCGAGCCCGCCGTGGCTAGCCGACGAACTCACGCGGTCGTGGCGCGCCCAGTGGCCGCATCTGCCGTCGGCGCTCGAGGAGGCCGCCGACTACCACGCACCGGACGCGGCGACGCTCGCGCGCATCCAGGCCCCCGTGGGCATCGCGGCCGCGGTCGACGACGCCGTCCACCCCTTCACGGTCGCCAAGGAGTGGGCGGCGACGCTACCGAACGCGGAGCTGACCGAACTGACGTTGGGCGAGGTCGGGGACGACCCCGGCGCCCTCGGCCGTGCGTGCCTGGGCGCGCTCGACCGGATCGCCTGACGAGGTCTGCGGGCCCTACAGCCCGAGCTGCTGCATCGCGGAGCCCGACTCGCCGCGGCGCGGCGGCTCGGACCCGTTCCCCGACTGCTGCGGGGGCTGCTGCTGGGCCTGCGGCTGTGCCGCCTGCTCCTGCTGAGCTTGCTGCTGTGCCGCAATCTGCTCCTGGACCGCCTGCTGCTGGGCCGCGAGCTGCTGCTGCTGGACGGCCACGAGCTGCTCGACGAGGACCTGCGGCAGCACGACCGGGAGCGGGGTCCGCACCGGGTGCGGATCGGTCCCGCGCTGGACGACCGTGTCACGCAGGACACCGCGAGCGATCTCGACCAGCGGCGAACCGGCCGCGACGTTGCCGGACGGTCCCGCGACGACACAGCGGATCATCCAGCGCGGACCGTCCACGCCGATGAAGCGGAGGTCGGCGTTCGGCGTGACTCCGATCACCTCTCGGCCCCACGGCCCGCTCTCGATGCTGACCTCCGCGTTATCGCCGCGCAGCGACTCGGCCAGCTCCGACGCCACCTCGCGCCACTGGCCCGGCGACTTGGGCGCGGCATATGCCGACACCGTCACCCGGCCGAACTGCGTCACCAGGTGGACCGCCTGCGGCGAGCCGTCCGGCGCCATCTCGACCTGGAGCTGGGCGCCGTCGGGCATCGGCAGCAGGACCGAACCGAGATCGAGTCGCGTCGCCGCCGGTTCCTCGCCCTCGGGGAGATCGCCCGCGTCGAACGGGCCGCCGTCGACCGCTCCGACGGGAATGTCGAGCTCGGACTCCTCGTCGAATTCCTCTTCGGTGTCGACTTCCATGTCGACGAACGCCGCGTCGTCCGCGGCAGCTGCATCCTTCTTCTTGCGACGTCCGAACATGTGATCAGGCCCCTTCCCTCGGCAGCCTCGTCAACTCGTGCGGGCGGCCTTCCGTACCGTCGAAATCCTGATCGGCATTGTGCGTCACGAGGCTCGCGTGTCCCCCACTGGATCCGTAACCACCTGCGCCACGGACGGTTTCGTCGAGGGCGTCGACCTCCACGAAGTCGACGAGTTCGACCCGCTGCACCACCAGCTGCGCGATGCGGTCGCCGCGACGCAGTTCGACGGGAGTCTCGAGGTCGTGGTTGATCAGGCAGACCTTGATCTCGCCGCGGTAGCCGGCGTCGACCGTGCCGGGAGTGTTCACGACGGACAGGCCGGCCTTGGCGGCGAGTCCGGAACGCGGATGAATGAGGCCGACCGTGCCGATCGGCAGCGCGATCGCAATGCCGGTACCGACCAGGACTCGACGTCCAGGCTCGATCGTGACGTCAGTGGTGGTGCACAGGTCGACGCCGGCGTCACCGTCGTGGGCCCGTTGCGGCAGCGGGATACCGGGGTCCAGTCGCTTCAGCGCGATGGCAGGAAGATCGCTCACGTGCACCGAGACTACTCTGGAATACGTGTCCGAATCGTCTCAGCCCGCAGCTACCACGCCCGACGGCACCCGAGTGCCGATCTATTCGGAGCGCCTGTGGGTTCCGTTGTGGTGGTGGCCCGCCGGATTGCTCATCGCAGGCCTGCTGGCCGCGGAGATCCACATGGGTTCCCCGGGTGTGCGCGCCTGGCTTCCGTATGTCCTGCTGTTCCCGTTCCCGGTGTGGGCCCTGCTGTGGGTCTCCCGGCACCGAGTCGAGGTCTTCGACGGCCCCGACGGCGAGCTGGGGGTCGGCCGGGCCCACCTGCCGTTGTCCGTCATCTCCCGCACAGCGGCCATTCCGCCGTCCGCGAAGAGCGCGGCGCTCGGCCGCCAGCTCGATCCGGCGGCATTCGTTCAGAATCGGTCGTGGATCAAGGACACCGTCCTGATCGTCCTCGACGATCCCGAGGACCCCACGCCGTACTGGTTGGTCAGCACGAGGCGGCCAGCCGAACTGCTGGCCGCCATCGGCCGAGGGACCGCCCCGAAGGGCTAGTCCGTCCTGCCCGACCGGGTCAGGCGGCGCAGTCCATGCAGATCATTACGCCGTTCTCCTCGCTTGCGAGGCGGCTGCGGTGGTGAACCAGGAAGCAGCTCGAGCAGGTGAACTCGTCCGCCTGCTCGGGCACCACCCGCACCGACAGTTCCTCGCCGGAAAGGTCCGCGCCGGGGAGTTCGAACGACTCCGCGGTGTCGGACTCGTCCACGTCGACGACCGCCGACTGCGCCTCGTTGCGTCGTGCCTTCAGTTCTTCGAGCGAATCCTCGGAGACCTCGTCGGTCTCCGATCGCCTGGGTGCGTCGTAGTCGGTTGCCATTTCCTCTTCCCCTCGTCCTCTTGCGCGTATCCCCGGTGCCCGGGCCGCCGAAACCGATCGGTTGCGGCGATCCATGGGAAACCGACAGTGATGTAGATCCATTCCTGTGGCTGTAACAACGCCTCAGTTCACCCGGAAGTGCCCGAAACACCCTCCGGAAAACATGACCTACACCTCACTCTCGACTCCGTCCGGACCCTCTCTGAATCGTGTGTTCTCACGACTGGGGCCGCCAGACAATAGCCGACGCGTCAGGAAAAGTGGCAACCGAACCGGACACTGTCGGAAACTGTCCGTCAATTGTCACCAACCGCACAGCAACCCGAGACATTCCTGGACGGGCCATGTGCGGGACGGTGACCGGCCGGGATCTACAGTTGGCTGCGGGACGGCGGCGGCTAGACGGACGTGGCCGGAACCACACAAACTCTTTCCTGCGGATCACTGCCGCACGCTCGGCAACGGAAGGTCGACACACCGTGGTTTCACTGATCACCGATGGCAGCGCGACCGACGACCGAGGCCGCCCGTTCCGCCGCCGCCGCTCGGTCCCGGTGATCGCACTCATCTCCGTGCTGGCGCTGCTCGGGGTCGTGCTGTGGACCCGCATCCTCACCGAACCCGAGGTCTACGCGACCACGGTCGACTGCAATCCCCGGTGAAGCCGAAGTCCCCCGACGCACCGATGCCGCAGCCGCTCGGCCAGAAGGTGAGCCGCAACACACTCCTCGAGGTAGAGCCCGCGCCGCTGTCCGCGACCCAGGTCCGCGTCTACAACGCGAACGGCGAACGCGGCCAGGCGGCCGACGTCGCCAACGAGCTGCGCGACTACGGGTTCGCGAGTGCACCCGATGTCCAGGTCGGGAACGATCCGGTCTACGTGGACCAGAACCTCCAGTGCCACGGCCAGCTTCGATTCGGACCGAACGGACTGCCGGCCGCCAGTGCGCTCTGGCTGGTGGCGCCGTGCGCCGAACTCATCCAGGACGGCCGCACCGACGACACCGTCGACCTCGCGCTGGGCACCTACTTCGCGAAGGACGTCAAGCCCAACGCGGACGCCGAGGAAGTGCTCAATGCCCTCAAGGACCCGATGCCCGGGACCACTCCCGCACCGCTCGACCCGGGCCTGCTCAGCGCGGCCCGGACCGCGCGCTGCTGAGCCCGGGCCGACCGTCCGGGCTCACGGAACGGGTCGAACACGCCCACGGACCTGAAGACGGACTCCAGCTCGTCCGCGATCCCGGGCGCGATCGCGACCACGACCTCGCCCTCGGCGCTGCGCGTGTCGGGTGCGGGCAGGTGGACGCGGGCACCGGCTTCGGTCGCGATCGAGTGCGCCCGCCGCCCAGTCCCACGGGTTCAGTCCGTGCTCGAAGTGCGCGTCCACCCGTCCCGACGCCACCATGCACAGGTCCAGTGCCGCCGAACCGACACGACGGATGTCGCGCACATGCGGCAGCAACTCGCCGATGATCCGCCCCTGTGCGCTGCGGCGCTGCGCGCTGTAACCGAACCCGGTCGCGAGCAGCGTGAAGGACGCGTCCTTCACCGGATTGCACGACAGCACACCGCTGCCGCCTGCGACGTCGGTGAACCTTGCCCCGCCTCCTGCGACTGCGGAGTAGGTGACGCCGCCGGCGACGTCGACGACCGCCCCCGCGACCGACACACCGTCGATCTGGGCAGCGACGGAGACCGAGTAGGCGGGGATCCCATACAGGAAGTTGACGGTGCCGTCGATCGGATCGACGACCCAGCGGGTCCCCTCGACGCCGACCTCCCCGCCGCCCTCCTCGCCCAGGATGGCGTCGTACGGGCGCAGTTCGGCGAGCCGGGCCCGGATGAGGTGCTCGGCCTCGGTGTCCACGATGGTCACCGGGTCCGTCGGAGTGCTCTTGGCCTGCACGGATCCGCCGTCGGTCGCGTGCAGCTCGGCGCCCATCACACCGAACACCTCCGGGCGCCGGGCCCGCACGAGGGCAGCTGCGGATTCCGCGACGGTGACCGCGATATCGCGGAGCACACGCGGGTCGGTGGAGGTGGCATGGTCGGAGGCGGGGATGTCAGTGGCGCGCATGCCTGTATCGCACCACACCGGGACGACCCCACACCACCGGTATGGCAAAGCCGAACGACCCGAAACCAACTACTGTTTCGGCGCAGGCGGTCATCTCACGGAAGGAGCCGATTGTGGGTGCGCTCGGGTTCGGTGTGGACGTCGGCGGAAGCGGCATCAAGGGCGCGACCGTCGACCTCGCCACCGGTGAGCTGATCGAGGATCGAATCAAGATCGAGACGCCGCATCCGGCGACTCCCGAAGCGGTCGCTGCGACGGCGGCGGAAATCGTCGCCCACGCCCGATGGGAGGGACCGGTCGGCATCACACTGCCGAGCGTGGTCACGTCGGGAATCGCCCGCACGGCGGCGAACATCGACAAGTCGTGGATCGGAACCGACGCCCGGGCGGTGTTCTCGCGCGCCCTGGGCGGTCGTGACGTCACGGTCCTCAACGACGCCGACGCCGCGGGGCTCGCCGAGGACCGCTACGGGGCGGGCAAGGACGTCGACGGGGTCGTCGTGCTGCTGACGTTCGGGACGGGGATCGGTTCCGCGGTCATCCACAACGGCGTCCTGCTGCCGAACACCGAGTTCGGGCACATGGAGGTCGACGGGCGCGAGGCCGAGCACCGGGCGGCGTCGTCGGTCAAGGACACCCGAGGGTTGTCGTACAAGGAATGGGCCGCCGAGGTGACCCGGGTCCTGTGCCGATTCGAGGACCTGCTGTGGCCCGATCTGTTCATCGCCGGCGGCGGCATCAGCCGCAAGCACGAGAAGTGGATTCCCCGCTTGGAGAACCGAACCCCGGTCGTTCCGGCAGCTTTGCTCAACACCGCCGGCATCGTCGGTGCCGCGATGTGCGCGGCGAACTGGCAGGAAACGGGCATCGCTCCGTAACAATTTCGAAGCTGTCGTTACAATGGATGGCGGCCGACTGTGAGTCGGCGAAAACCCGACAGACCTCTCCGCCGGAAATCCAATCTGGCGTGACGCCGCACGACACCGTCACGAAAGGGCGTACGTGGCAGCCACCGATACGCGTCAGACCGCCGATTCCACACCCGAGTCAGCGACTCCTGCATCCACTGCCGAGGCGACTACCGGTAGCGCGCCCGCCGCCAAGAAGGCCCCTGCAAAGAAGGCCGCCGCCAAGAAGGCGCCCGCGAAGAAGGCCGCCGCCAAGAAGGCACCTGCCAAGAAGACGGCCGCAAAGAAGACGGCCGCGAAGAAGACGGCCGCCAAGAAGGCCACCAGCAAGGCCGGCGACGACATCGTCGAGGACGACGACATCGACATGGCCGACATCGACGTCGCCGACGGCGACCTCGTCGACGAGGAAGTTGTCGTCGAGGAAGTCGAGGAGGACGAGGAAGAGACCGCCGAGCCGTCCGAGAAGGACAAGGCGTCGGGCGACTTCGTCTGGGACGAGGAGGAGTCTGAGGCCCTCCGTCAGGCCCGCAAGGACGCCGAGCTCACCGCGTCCGCCGACTCGGTGCGCGCGTACCTCAAGCAGATCGGCAAGGTCGCGCTCCTCAACGCCGAGGAGGAGGTCGAGCTCGCCAAGCGCATCGAGGCCGGCCTCTTCGCGACCTTCAAGATGACGGAGATGGCCGAGAAGGGCGAGAAGCCCTCCCCGCCGATCGCCGGAACCTGAACTGGATCACCCGCGACGGCAACCGCGCCAAGAACCACCTCCTCGAGGCGAACCTGCGTCTGGTGGTGTCGCTGGCCAAGCGCTACACCGGCCGCGGCATGGCGTTCCTGGACCTCATCCAGGAAGGCAACCTGGGCCTCATCCGCGCGGTCGAGAAGTTCGACTACACCAAGGGCTACAAGTTCTCGACGTACGCCACATGGTGGATCCGGCAGGCGATCACGCGTGCGATGGCCGACCAGGCCCGCACGATCCGTATCCCGGTCCACATGGTCGAGGTCATCAACAAGCTGGGCCGCATCCAGCGTGAGCTGCTGCAGGACCTGGGCCGCGAGCCCACGCCGGAAGAGCTCGCGAAGGAAATGGACATCACGCCGGAGAAGGTGCTGGAGATCCAGCAGTACGCGCGTGAACCCATCTCCCTGGACCAGACGATCGGCGACGAGGGCGACAGCCAGCTCGGCGACTTCATCGAGGACTCCGAAGCCGTGGTGGCCGTCGACGCGGTCAGCTTCACCCTGCTGCAGGATCAGCTGCAGTCGGTGCTCGAGACGCTGTCCGAGCGCGAGGCCGGTGTCGTGCGCCTGCGCTTCGGTCTCACCGACGGCCAGCCGCGGACTTTAGACGAAATCGGCCAGGTCTACGGCGTCACGCGCGAGCGCATCCGCCAGATCGAATCGAAGACGATGTCGAAGCTGCGCCACCCGTCGCGTTCGCAGGTGCTGCGCGACTATCTCGACTAACTGCCTGATACCGATCAGGTCGTGAGGAAGGGGTCCTTCGGGGCCCCTTCCTCTTTTGGTCGGCGCGGCTGGAACAGCCGGACGATCGGTTCGGCGACGCGGGCACCGACCGGTCCCAGGACGGCCATCAGCAGCACGTACGCGGTGGCCAGTGCGGCAAGCTCACCCTCGACCGCACCGGCGGAGACGGCCAGACCGGCGATGACGATGGAGAACTCTCCGCGGGCGATCAACGCGGCACCGGCGCGGGCGCGGCCCATCACACCGACGCCCTGCCGCCCGGCTGCCCACCATCCCGTGAGCACCTTGGTGGCGGTCGTGACGACGGCCAGGCCGATCGCGGGCAGGAGCACCGGAGGGATGGTCGTCGGATCGGTGTTGAGCCCGAAGACGACGAAGAACATCGCGGCGAACAGGTCCCGCAGCGGCTCGAGCAGCCGCGTCGCGTTCCGGGCGGTGGATCCGGAGATCGCGATACCGAGCAGGAACGCTCCGACCGCCGCGGACACCTGCAGCGACGAGGCGAAGCCGGCGACCAGCAGTGCGGCGCCCAGCAGCTTGAGCAGGAACACCTCGCGGTCGGTACTATCCACGATCGCGGAGACGACGTTTCCGTAGCGCAGGGCGACGACGAGCACGACGGTGATGACCACGAACGAGATCGCCACGGCCTGGAGCCCGCCCAGGAAGCTCACCCCCGCGAGAACGGCCGTGAGGATCGGCAGGTACACCGCCATCGCGAGATCCTCGAAGACGAGGATCGACAGGATCACCGGGGTTTCGCGGTTACCGAGACGACCGAGGTCGCCGAGCACCTTCGCGACGATGCCGGACGACGAGATGTAGGTGACGCCGCCGAGCGTCAGCGCCCGACCGGACCCCATCCGAGCATGAACGCCAGGATCGCGCCCGGCGCCGCGTTCAGAACAAGGTCGACGACGCCGGCGAACCAGGACCTCTTCAGGCCGGTCACGAGCTCCGACGCCGTGTACTCCAGGCCCAGCAGCAACAGCAACAGGACGACGCCGATCTCGCTCGCGAGATGGCTGAACTCGCCGATGTCGCCGAGCGAGATGAACCCGCCCTGGCCGAAGCACAGACCTCCGATCAGGTAGAGCGGGATCGGCGACATGCCGATGCGTCCGGCCAGCCGACCGAGGACGCCGAGTGTGAAGAAGACAGCGCCGAGTTCGACGAGTGCCAGAGCAGTACCAGTCATCGTGCTTGGATCGAGCCGCGTTCAGCCGTGCGCAAGGATCTTGGCGGCGTGGTCGAGACCCTCCTGGGTGCCGACCGCTACGAGGAGGTCGCCCTCGGTGAAGGTGAAGTCGGGATTCGGTGACGGCGCAACCTGGCCGGCCCGCATCACAGCGACGACGGAGACACCGGTGCGGGTGCGCATCGCGGTCTCGCCGAGAGTCCGGCCGTCCACGGCGAATTCTCGGTGATCGGGAGCTGGCGGGTGCTGATCCCGGGCAGGTCCCGGTGCTCCTCCCGCAGCTGCGCCACGAGCTGCGGGGCGCCGAGCAGGTTCGCCAGCACCGACGCCTCGTCCGATGCGAGCGGGATCGACGCCATGCAGGCGTCGGGGTCGTCGACCTTGGAGACGATGAGATCGGTGCGGCCGTCGCGGTGGGTGACCACACCGATGCGTCGACCCGTCGCCAGCGCGAAGTCCTTACGGACTCCGATACCGGGCAGCGGCGTCACTTCCACGTTCATGGCTCAACGGTAGCGCCACGCTCCGACGCCGAACCACGAACACCCGTCCCTCCGGTCGGCGTGTCACGCGACGGGCGGGAACACCCCGGCAGTGTCGGGCAGGTACTCGGTCACCTCGACGACCGCCGCGACCGGCAGCGGACCGTACAGATGCGGGAATCGCATCGACGCGGGGTCGGACGGGACCCCGGGCTCCCACCGGACCTCGGCGCCCAGCCGGCCGGGATCCAGATGCAGGAGCACCAGGTCGCGACGGTCCGCGAACAGCCGGTTGGCGGGCAGGTGAACCTGCCGGGGTGTCGACAGGTGTACGAATCCCTCGGCAGCGAATCCGTCCGGAATCCGCTGTCCGACGCGCTGTGCGTTCACCCACTCCTCGCGGGTGCACATGTGCACCAGCACCTGCTCCGGGTCGGTCATCGGTGCTCCTTTTCGGCCGGTCGTCGCCCCGACACGCTAGGCCGACGCTCAGCTGTCAGCGAACACCGAACCCTGCCGAATCGCATTGTCCGAGTTCAGGACGTTCTCTGTTAGAGAGACACGCCGAGGGCCTATCGGGAACAACCCGATCAGTCGAACGTCTGACAGAGTGGACCTACCGCGTCACCCCCGACGCGGCGGAAGACCCCAGGAGGCGGGTGCGAACCCGCAGCCAGTTCGGAGGAGTCATGCCCGGAACCCTGACCAGCCCCCGTTGACCGCTGCCGACCGGTGCGACCGATGCAGCGCAGGAGCCCGCGTGCGCGCCGTGCTCGCGAGCGGAGGAGAGCTTCTCTTCTGCCAGCATCACGCCAACGAGCATGCGGATCGTCTTCGTGAGATGAACGCGACCATCGTGAGCGACGCGGAAGCGTCCGTAGCATCTGCGGCGACAATCTGACTCGTCAGCCCTCCGGGCGGACTCCCGTCCGTCCCCAGTTCCCGAAGCGGGCGACCACCACGGTGGTCGCCCGCTTCGGCGTTTCCGGAGCCACTCCGGCACACCTACCACTGGCGCAGCATCGCGATCCGGTCGGTGAGCTGGTCGACGGTGGCGATCGCGGTGGGCGGGCCACCGCAGACCCGGCGCAGCTCGCCGTGGATGACGCCGTGTGGCTTACCGGTCCGGTGGTGGTGCATCGCGACCAGGGAGTTGAGCTCCCGGCGCAGGTTCGCCAGCTGGCCGGCGGCGGCGACACGCTCGGTCACCATCTGCGGCGCGGGGACCGGCTCCGGCGCGGCCGCGTTCTTGTCGGGCTTGTCGAGCTGTTTCTCCTGCCGCTGCCGCAGCAGCGCCCGCATCTGATCGGCATCGAGCAGGCCGGGCAGACCGAGGTAGTCGGCCTCCTCGTCGGACCCGGAGAAGGTCGCGGTGCCGAAGGAGGAGCCGTCGTAGATCACCTGGTCGAGCTCGGCGTCGGCGCCCAGCGAAACGAACGCCTTCTCCTCCTCGCCCGGTTCGTCCTTCTGCTTGTTCGCGTCGGCGAGCAGATCGTCGTCGAGACCGTCCTTCTCGCGGTGCGGCTTGCCGAGGATGTGATCGCGCTGCGCCTCGAGCTGGGCCGCGAGGTCGAGCAGAACCGGGACCGACGGCAGGAAGACGCTTGCCGTCTCGCCCTTCGTCCGCAGACGCACGAAACGCCCGATGGCCTGCGCGAAGAACAGCGGCGTCGACGCGCTCGTGGCATAGACACCGACGGCGAGCCGCGGCACGTCGACGCCCTCGGACACCATTCGCACCGCGACCATCCAAGCTTGGGTGCTCTTGGAGACTCCGCGATGCGCTTCGACGCGGTGGGATCGTCGGACAGGATCAGGGCCGGTGCCTCGCCGGTGATCGCCTCGAGCTGTTTGGCGTAGGCGCGGGCCACAGTCTGGTCGGTGGCGATCACCAGCCCGCCCGCGTCGGGAATGCCGCCGGACCGCAACTGGCCGAGGCGGGTATTCGCGGCCGTGAGCACCGACGGGATCCAGTCGCCCGCGGGGTCGAGGGCCGTGCGCCACGCCCGCGCCGTCTGCTCGGCGCTGAGCGGCTCGCCGAGCCGCGCGGCGAACTCCTCGCCCGCGCTGTTGCGCCAACGCGCCTCACCCGAGTAGGCCAGGAACACCACGGGACGGACGACGCTGTCGGCAAGGGCGTCGGAGTAGCCATAGGTGTGGTCGGCCTTCGAGCGCTGGTGGCCCTCGTTGTCGGGCTCGTAGGTCACGAACGGGATCGGGCTGTCGTCGCTGCGGAACGGCGTTCCGGTGAGCGCGAGACGACGGGTGGCGTCGCCGTACGCCTCCCGGATCGCGTCACCCCAGCTCTTCGCGTCGCCGCCGTGATGGATCTCGTCGAGGATGACGAGGGTGCGACGGGCCTCGGTGCGCGCCCGATGCTTGAACGGGTGCGACGCGACCTGGGCATACGTGACGACGACACCGTGGTAGTCCGACGACGTCTGGCCCGTCGAGTTCGAGAAGTTCGAGTCCAGCGCGATGCCGATGCGCGCCGCCGACTCGGCCCACTGGTGCTTGAGGTGCTCGGTGGGCGCCACGACGGTGACCTGGTCGACCGTGCGGTCCCGCAGCAGCTCGGACGCGACCCGCAGGGCGAACGTGGTCTTGCCTGCACCCGGCGTCGCGACCGCGAGGAAGTCCCGCGGCTTGGTCGCCAGGTACTTGGTCAGCGCACGGCGCTGCCACGCTCGGAGGGAGCCGGTGGAGCAGGTGCACGTTCGACACTTCCGGGTTCAGCGCTCACATCGCACCTCGCCACAGGCTTCGCACAGTTGGTCCCACTCCTTGCTTCGCTGACGGGCTACCGGCCGCTCGCATCCGGTCCGATGTCCGGCGACGACCCCGAGGAGCCTAGCGCCCGGGACCGACCGCTTCCGCATCAGCCGCAGACACGCCGGGGCGTCCTGGGCAGACGCCCGGCCCGGCGGGAATCGCCTCCAGTGGCAGAATCGGTCGCGACACGTCGACGCCCCACCGCGCGTGACGGCGCGTCGTCAGGAATCCTGGAAGAACCATGAGTGAGACGCCGACCGTCACCAAACGTCGCCCCCTGCGCCGGTGCGCGCAGGTGGTCGGACGTACCGCGGTCAAGGCGTGGGACGACTCGATCTTCGGGAAGTCGGCCATGGCCGCGTTCTGGCAGACGCTGTCGCTGCCCCCGCTGTTGCTCGCGCTCCTCGGCAGTCTCGGCTACGTCGGAGGGTGGTTCGGCCCCAACACCGTCGAGATCATCCAGTCGAAGATCATCACGTTCAGCCACACCGCGTTCAGCGAGAACGTCGTCGACCAGATCATCCAGCCGACGGTCACCGACGTCCTCGGGCGGGGCCGCCCGGAGATCGTCTCGGCCGGCTTCCTGCTGTCGCTGTGGGCGGGATCATCGGCGATCTCGACGTTCGTCGACTCGATCGTCGAGGCGCACGGCCAGAAGGACGCCCGACACCCGGTGTGGCAGCGCGTATTCGCGCTGCTGCTCTACGTCACCTTCCTCGTCCTCGCCGTATTCACGCTCCCCCTGGTCGCGCTGGGTCCGACGATGATCGGCCGGGTGCTGCCCGAGTCCTGGCACGCGGTCGGGACCGAGATGATCGACGCCTTCTACTACCCCGCGGTCGGCCTGCTCCTCATCATCGGCCTGACCACGCTCTACAAGGCGGCGCTGCCCAAGTCGCTGCCGTGGCACCGCCTCCTCGGCGGGGCGCTGGTCGCCGGCGTGTTCTTCATGGCGGCCAGCACCGTTCTGCGGTGGTACCTGAGCTGGGTTACCGGGACCGGATACACCTACGGCGCGCTGGCGACGCCGATCGCCTTCCTGCTGTTCACGTTCTTCCTCGGCTTCGCGATCGTGCTCGGCGCCGAGTTCAACGCGACCATCCAGGAGTTCTGGCCGGCCCGGGCCACCCGGATGGAGCAGGTCCGCGACTGGATTGCCGCGCAGGCGGCGGTCGACGCGTCCGAGGACGCGGGGCCCATGACGACGTTGACGCGTCGGCTGGCGACCGGACCGATCCGATTCACGTCTGATCGGTCACAGTCGGCGGACTCGGACGGAGACGAAAAGGTGGACGCGTTCGAGAGCAACGCGTCCACCGAAGAGGACGAGACCCACCCGATTCAGTCGCCCTTGCGCAACCCGTCGTAGACCTTCTTGCACTCGGGGCACACCGGGGAACCCGGCTTCGCGGACCGCGTGACCGGGAAGACCTCGCCGCACAGTGCGACGACGTGCGTGCCCATCACGGCGCTCTCCGCGATTTTGTTCTTCTTCACATAGTGGAAGAACTTGGGCGTGTCGTCGTCGGTCGTCTCTTCGGTGGTGGTGTCGGGGCGTTCCTTCGTCAAAGTGCTCACACGTCAATGATGCCGCAAGCTCGTGTGCATTTGCCGCCCGAGAGTGCAACAGTGGACCTATGGCAAGAACATCGGGGTTCGGCGAGTCCGCCGAGAGCGGCACACCCCGCAACCCGGCACTGATCACCGAGGCTGCCCAGTCGATCGAGGATCAGCACCGGGCGCGAGTGAAGAAGTACCTGACGATCATGTCGTTCCGAGTCCCGGCACTGGTTCTCGCCGCGATCGCGTACGGAGCATTCGGCAATGCCTGGATCTCCGTGGGCATCATCGCTCTCTCCGTTCCGCTGCCGTGGATCGCCGTGCTCATCGCGAACGACCGACCGCCCCGGTCGAAGGACGAACCCAGCAGGTACGACCACCGCGACGCGGCCCGCGCGCTCGAATCCCGGCAGCACCGCACCATCGAGGGGTGACCCGCAGGCACGGGTGATCCGGCGCTGAAGGCTGCAACAATGCTGGGGTGAACCGAGATCTCCTGCTGTCCATCTGTGGCCCGCTGCGCGAGGCGCTCGTCCGCGCCCGGTACGACATCGACTCGATCGTCGATCTTCTCGGCGTCGACGCGCACGCCGCCCTCGGACGGCACGAGCCCGTTCCCGCTCGCCGCGCGTCCGAGAACGGCGGAGACCTCGGCCGACTGATCCGCCTGTTCCTGTTGGGCGACGACTGTCCCGCGACCGACATCGCGGCGGCGCTGAAGCCCGTGAGCCTCGACGACGCCGTCGCCGCCGGTCTGCTGTCGCGCACCGGTGACACGGTGCGCGCCGAACTCGATCTGCGCCCCCTCGACTTGGGCACCGGAAACCGGTGGGTGGTGTCGGACCTCGACAGCTCGATGCACCCGCGCCCCACAGCCGACGACCACGTCATCGGTGTCGGGCAGGCGTCGCTGTCGCTACTGAGGGGAACGCCGACCCGCCCGGTCGGCACCGTTCTCGACGTCGGCACCGGCTGCGGAATCCAGGCGATCCGCGCCGCCGACTACGCGGGCAAGGTCACCGTGACGGACATCAACCCGCGCGCGCTCACGCTGACCGCGGCCACCGCGGCGCTCAACGGCCTCGACTTCGAGGACCGCGAGGGTTCGTGGTTCGAACCGGTCGAGGGACGTCGGTTCGACCAGGTGGTGGCCAATCCCCGTTCGTCGTCGGCGAGGCCCGCGTCACGCATTCGTACCGCGATTCCGGTCTTGACCTGGATGGGGCGAGCGAGCTGATGATCTCCCGTTCCGCCGACTACCTGAATCCGGGCGGAACCGCGGCGCTGCTCGCGTCGTGGCTGCACGTCGAGGGTGAGGACTGGCGCCATCGCGTCGCGTCGTGGCTGCCGGCCCACGGCATCGACGCGTGGATCGTCCAGCGCGACGTCGCCGATCCCGCGCTGTACGTCGGGACGTGGCTGCGCGACGGCGGCGCCGATCCGCGCGATCCCGCCACTTCGGCGCGGGCGAACGCGTGGCTCGACCATCTCGAGGAGGCCGAGGTCGAGGGCGTCGGGTTCGGGTTCGTGTACCTGCGGCGGACGGACGCGCCGTCTGACATCCTGTGCGAGGACCTGCGACACGGCTTCGACGATCCGCTCGGCGACGAGGCCCTCGACTACTTCGAGCGCCTGGCCTGGCTGCGCGAGCACGACGTCCTGTCGGCCCGGTTCGCGGTGCAGCCCGAGACGGCGCTCGAGCGGGTGTACCTGCCGGGTGAGGACGGCTGGCGTCAGGTGGTGGCGCGGGTGCACCGCGGCAACGGCCCGCAGTGGCAGCACGAGGTCGACGACCTCGCCGCCGCTCTGCTCGCGGGAATGCGGGAGGACGGGTTGCCGTTGGAAGAACTCGTCACGCTCCTCGCGTTCGCGCACGACGAGGACGAAGACGCGCTCGCGGCCACAGCGGTGCCGCTGGTCCATTCGCTGGTGCGCCACGGTCTGATCGCACCGGCCTGACGCGCGCGTTCCCGCCTCGTAGCTTCTCAGGAACTTCTCAGGGGAGCTGGCGAGAATCCGCAGGTCACGGACCATCGGGTCGAATTGTATCGGGAACTTTCCCAGGCCGTCGGAGCGTTGAGGCATATCGAGACACCCCGACGAGGAGGCCCGTCATGACAAGCCCCAGCACCACTCGACCCCGCACCGACTCCGATCTGGACGGCCAGAGCCCGGCTGCGGATCTCGTTCGCGTCTACCTGAACGGGATCGGCCGCACCGCGTTGCTGACCGCCGCAGACGAGGTTGATCTGGCGCGGCGGATCGAGGCTGGGCTGTACGCGGCCCACGTGCTGGAGACCAAGAAGCGTCTCTCCGCGGTGAAGAAGCGCGATCTGGCGACGATCGTCCGCGACGGCGAGGCCGCTCGGCGGCACCTCCTCGAGGCCAACCTGCGCCTCGTGGTGTCGCTCGCCAAGCGCTATACCGGACGTGGGATGCCGCTGCTGGACCTCATCCAGGAGGGCAACCTCGGGCTGATCCGCGCGATGGAGAAGTTCGACTACGCCAAGGGCTTCAAGTTCTCGACCTATGCCACGTGGTGGATCCGTCAGGCCATCACCCGCGGCATGGCGGACCAGAGCCGCACGATCCGTCTGCCCGTCCATCTCGTCGAGCAGGTCAACAAGCTGGCCCGGATCAAGCGGGAGCTGCACCGGCAGCTCGGCCGCGAGGCGACCGACGAGGAGCTGTCGCAGGAGTCTGGCATCCCGGAGCACAAGATCGCCGATCTGCTGGACCACAGCCGCGACCCGGTGAGCCTGGACATGCCCGTCGGCAACGACGAGGAGGCGCCGCTCGGCGACTTCATCGAGGACTCCGAGGCGACGTCGGCGGAGAGCGCGGTCATCGCAGGGCTGCTCCACAGCGACGTCCGCAGCGTGCTCGCGACGCTCGACGAGCGCGAGCAGCAGGTGATCCGCCTGCGCTACGGGCTCGACGACGGCCAGCCGCGCACCCTCGACCAGATCGGCAAGCTGTTCGGCCTCTCCCGTGAGCGCGTGCGCCAGATCGAGCGCGAGGTCATGGGCAAGCTCCGTCAGGGCGAGCGCGCCGACCGGCTGCGCGCCTACGCCAGCTGACCGAACACCCCCAGCCCCCGGCCGGAAGCGGGTCCCTCCCCTCGGGATCCGCCTCCGGCCGGGTTTTTCATGTCTCGGGACCCGGTCGAACGGTGGGTCGCGTGCTCACCACTCGCGAAGCCGGCGCGGGCCCAGGTCGGCCATGCTCGGTTCGGGGCCGATCCGCACCCGGGCGTCGGTGATCTGCGCCCCTTCCGAAGAGGCGAGGACCGGCTCGCACGCGAGGGAACGCACCTCCGGCAGGTCGTCCGCCAGCGCCGACACGCGCTGCACCAGGTCGACGAGGGCCTTCTTGTCGACCGGCACCGCGCTGCGGTACCCGGACAGCAGCGGGGCCGCCTTGGGCGCGTCGATCAGTTCCGCCGCCTCGTCCTCGGTGAGCGGCAGCACCCGGTAGGCACGGTCGCCGAGCAGGTCCGAGATCACCCGGCCAGGCCGAATGAGATCAGCGAACCGAACGACGGGTCGTCCTGGACGCCGACAACACAGCCGATGCCCTTGGTCGCCATCTTCTGCACGTGCAGCAGCGGCTCCCCGGACGCCGTCGCCAGATCCCGGTAGGCGACGCGCACCGCGTCGGGTCCGAGCAGATCGAGCCGGACACCGCTCAGGTCGGGTCGGTGCCGCCACGACTCGCCCGTCGCCTTCACCGCCACCGGGTAGCCCAGCTCGTCCGCGGCTTCGACCGCCTCGTCCTCGGTGGTCGCGGCGCGGAACTCGACGACCGCGATGCCGTAGCACTTCGAGCAGCTGCGACGCCTCGAAGTCCGACAGCCAGCGACCGTTCGACTCGCCGAGCCAGCCCTCGACCAGCTGCCGCGCCCGGTCCGGGTCGATGCCGTTGGGTCGCACCACCTTCGACACCGGCCGGCCACGCCACGCGGCGTACCGCCAGGCCCGCGCGAGGGCCAACGCCGCGCGTTCGGGTCCGGGGAACGACGGCACCGAGCCGCGCGTCGGGTGCCCGTCGGATCCGCGGACCGCCAGCACGTCGGGGATGCCCTCGGTCGCGAGGAAGGTGGTGAGGATCGGCTTGTCGGCGTCGAGCACCGCCTCGCGCAGGGCCTGCGCGTACGGCTCGACGGGAACGGCGACGGGCGGGGCGAACACGGCGATCACGGCGTCGACGTCGAACGACCCGAGGGCCGTCGACACCGCATCCGCGAACACCTCGGGCGTCGCCTGCGCCCCGAGATCCACCGGCTCCCCCACCTGCAGTCCCTCGCGGCGCGCCGCGTCGGTGGCCAGCACCCCCAGGGCGGTCGAGTTGCCGACGACCGCCACGCGCGGTCCGGCCGGCAGCGGCTGGTAGCCGAACAGCATCGCGCAGTCGAACAGCTGTGAGATCGAGCCCACCTGTACAACGCCGGCCTGCTCGAACAGCGCGCGCACGATCGAGTCGTCCATCTCGACGCCGGTCGCGGCGAGCGCCGGCGGCACCGCGTGCCGACCGCTCTTGACCGCGACGATCGGCTTGTTCCGGGCCACGCGGCGGGCGATCCGGGAGAACTTGCGGGGATTGCCGAAGCTCTCCAGGTAGAGCAGCACGACCTCGGTCTCGGGGTCGGTGTCCCAGTACTGGAGCAGGTCGTTGCCGGACACGTCGGCGCGGTTGCCGGCCGAGACGAACGTCGACAGCCCCAGCTTGCGCTTGGCGGCCTGGTCGAGGATCGCGATGCCCAGGGCACCCGACTGGCAGAAGAAGCCCACCTTGCCGGGCGTGGGCAGCACCGGTGCCAGGGTGGCGTTGAGGGACACCGCGACGTCGTTGTTGGCGACACCGAGCGCGTTGGGGCCGATGAGCCGCATCCCGTGGGCACGGGCCGCGTGGACGAGCCGCCGTTCGGAGTCGCGACCGGGCGCACCCGTCTCGCTGAATCCGGCGGAGACCACGACCAGCGCCTTGACGCCCTTGGCGAGGCAGTCGTCGAGCACCGCGTCGATCGACTCGGCCGGAACCGCGACGACGGCGAGGTCGACGTCGTCGGGGATGTCGCGAACGGTCGGGTAGGCGCGGACGCCACGAACCGACCGGTGCTCTGCGTTGACCGGGTACACCGGCCCCGAGAAGTTGCCGCGTAGCAGGTTCACCAGCACCGCGTTGCCAACCTTGGAACTGTCGGTGGAGGCGCCGATCACCGCCACCGAACGCGGACTGAGCACGTTGCGCACGCTGCGCGCCTCCGCGGCCCGCTCCCGCGAATTCCGAACGGACAGAAGCGCTTCGGTGGGGTCGATCGCGAACTCTAGGCGCAGCACGCCGCCGTCGAAACTACGGCTGACCTGGTATCCAGCCTCACGGAACACCGAGACCATGTTGCGGTTCTCGGCGAGGACCTCGGCGACGAACATGTTCAGCCCGTTCTCGGCGGCGGCCCCGGCGAGGTGTTCGAGCAGGATCGGTCCGAGGCCCCGACCCTGGTGCGCGTCGGCGACGACGAACGCGACCTCCGCCGAGCGACCGTCGCCGACGTCGAGCAGGCGTTCGTACCGCCCGACGGCGATGATCTCGTCGCCGAGGATCGCCACGAACGCGACCCGGTTGTGGTGGTCGACGGTGGTGAAGTTGACGATGTCGCGCTTCGACATCGTCGGGTAGGGGCCGAAGTAGCGCAGGTACCGGGTGCGCTCGGACAGCTTGCCGTGGAACGCCACGAGCTTCTCCGCGTCCTCCGGCACGATCGGCCGCAGGTGCACGACCCCGCCGTCCGAGGCGAGGACGTCGGCGAGCCAGTGACGCGGGAAGTTGCGCGCGCGGTCGAGGTCGGCTTCCTTGGGGCTGCCGTCAGTCACGGGGGTCCTCCGGATCGAGTCCGAGCAGTGGGAACGTGGCACGGCGGGTCGCGATGATCGCCGAGTCGATCCGGGTCAACGCCCGATCCATCGACGCCACCCCGGTTTCCGGCGTGCCGCCGGGCCCGTCCCATCGCAGGTACGACGTGTCGCCGCCCTCCCCCATGGTCGTCGGGAGATCGACGCTCGGGGCGAGGGTGTGCGCCTTCTCGCGCCATGATTCGGGCGTCGCTGTGGCGGGATCGATCTCACGATCGAGCGCCGTCGCGATCAGGTGCGTCCACGATCGCGGCACGACCCGCACGAGCCCGTACCCGCCGCCGCCGACGGCGAGCCAGCGGCCCTCCGCGTAGCGGTCCGCGAGGTCTCGCATCGCCAGGTACGCCGCCCGCTGCCCGTCGATGGTCGAGTGCGAGATCGGCCAGCGGATCCTCGCGGTGGTTGTCCGCACCGCACTGGCTGACGACGATCTGCGGCCGGAACGCCGCGATCGCGGCGGGCACGACCGCGTGGAATCCCCGCAGCCACAACGCATCGGAGGTCCCGGGGAGCACCGGGAGGTTGATCGCGGTGCCTTCGGCCGCGCCCGCCCCGACCTCGCTCGACCACCCGGTGTTCGGCCACAGCGTCGCCGGATGCTGATGGATCGAGACCGTCAACACCCGAGGATCACCGATGAACGCGTGCTGCACGCCGTCACCGTGGTGGGCGTCGATGTCGATGTAGGCGATCCGGTCGAATCCGTTGTCGAGCAACCAGGAGATCGCGATCGCCGCGTCGTTGTAGACGCAGAAGCCCGACGCCCAGTCCGCCATGGCGTGGTGCATCCCGCCACCGATGCTCACGGCGCGACGCGCCCGACCCGACGCGATCTCCTTCGCCGCGGCGAGCGTGCCGCCGGCGAGGATGGCGCTGGCCTCGTGCATGCGGGGAACACCGGGTTGTCGTCGGTGCCCAGCCCGTGGCGGGTCTCGATCTCGGGTGGTAAACCGCCGTCCGGCTCGGAGCCGGCCCGTTTCACCGCGTCGATGTACGCCGGAGTGTGGATGCGGAGCAGCTCGGCGTCGGGTGCCGAGTGGGGACTGATCAACTCGGCGCCCTCGACGAGCCCGAGTCCGCGAGCGAGGTCCATCGTCAGCTCGAGCCGCGTCGGGTTCATCGGGTGCTGCGGACTCCACCGGTAGCTGAGGTAGTCCGGGCTCCACACCACGACGCGGTTGGTTCCGGTAGCTCGGATGCCCGGGGCGGGACCTGTCGGCGCGGTCATGGACTCAAGTTACTTCCCTCGGCGCCCACCGCGCGAGGCGCCGTCGCGAGGCGCCGATCAGGCGGTCACCGCCCGGAACGCGCGGAAGGCCCGACCGGAACCCGGAATGTGGTTTGCCCGGTAAATCTCTCCAGACGAAGGGGTGTGAGAGTGAAGGATCTGGTCGACACCACGGAGATGTATCTCCGGACGATCTACGACTTGGAAGAAGAGGGCGTGGTCCCGCTCCGCGCACGGATCGCCGAACGGCTCGATCAGAGCGGGCCGACGGTGAGCCAGACGGTTGCTCGGATGGAACGCGACGGGCTGCTGCAGGTGGCCGGCGACCGCCATCTCGAGCTGACCGAGAAGGGCCGCAACCTCGCGGTCTCGGTGATGCGGAAGCATCGCCTCGCCGAGCGTCTGCTCGTCGATGTCATCGGGCTCGACTGGGACCAGGTGCACGCCGAGGCGTGCCGATGGGAGCACGTGATGAGCGAGGACGTCGAGCGACGCCTCGTCGAGGTTTTGAACAATCCCACGACGTCGCCGTACGGCAACCCCATCCCGGGTCTCGCCGAGCTCGGCCTCGATCGTCCATCCGCCAACGCGGAGACGCTGATCCGGCTCACCGACGTTCCCTCGGGCAAGCCGACGGCCGTCGTCGTTCGCCGACTCGCCGAGCACGTGCAGTCGGACCCCGAACTGATCGGCCAGCTTCGCGAGGCAGGCGTGGTCCCCGATGCTCGGGTTACAGTCGAGACCAGGCCCGGGTCGGTGACGATCACCGCGTCCGGCCACGACGAATTCGAACTTCCCGAGGAAATGGCCCACGCCGTCCAGGTGAAGCAGGTCTGACGCCTCGCTCCGCCGGATTCGGCGGGTGAGGAGACAAGCGGTGAGACTTCTGGTTACCGGCGGCGCCGGCTACGTGGGCAGCGTGTGCAGCACTGTCCTGCTCGAGCGCGGCCACGAGGTCGTCGTCGTCGACGACCTGTCGACCGGTAACGCCGATGCGGTGCCCGCGGGCGCCGAGTTCATCGAAGGTGACATCGCAGCCGTCGCCGGATCCGTTCTCGGGTCCGGCGACGGCGCACCGCGTTTCGACGGTGTGCTGCACTTCGCCGCGCAGTCCCTGGTCGGCGAGTCGGTCGAGAAGCCCGAGCAGTACTGGCAGGGCAATGTGGTCACCACGCTCGCCCTGCTCGAGGCCATGCGCCTGTCCGGCACGCCGCGCCTGGTGTTCTCATCGACGGCCGCGACCTACGGTGAGCCCGAGCGGACGCCGATCACCGAGGACGATCCGACCCGCCCGACCAATCCGTACGGCGCCACCAAGCTGGCGATCGACCACGCGATCACGTCCTACGCGAACGCACACTCGCTCGCGGCGACCAGCCTGCGCTACTTCAACGTCGCGGGCGCGTACAAGGGCGCCGGTGAGAACCGGGTCGTGGAAACGCATCTCATCCCCCTCGTGCTCCAGGTCGCGCTGGGCCAGCGCGAGAAGATCTCGGTGTTCGGAACCGACTGGCCGACCAAGGACGGCACTGCGGTCCGGGATTACATTCACGTGCTGGATCTCGCCGAGGCCCACCTGCTCGCGCTCGAGTCGTCCGAGCCCGGCCGCCACAAGATCTACAACCTGGGCAGCGGCGCGGGATTCACTGTCCGCGAGGTCATTTCGGCGTGTGAGCGGGTGACGGGACTCCCCATCGCAGCCGAGGACGCACCCGGCGCGCGGGCGATCCCGCCGTCCTCATCGCATCGAGCGACCGCGCCATCGCCGAGATGGGTTGGCGCCCGGCGCACACCGACCTCGACGAGATCGTCGCCGACGCCTGGACGTACCTGCAGGCTCTGGGCGATCGGTCACACGCCGCCAAGCGGTAGCGGCTCGAGCGGGGCAGCTGCACCCCGAGATCGTGCGCGATCCGGTAGCCGACCGACGCGAGGTCTCGGAGTGCAGCGGGCCTGACCCCCGCCTGGAGTGCGTCGTCGAGCAGGCCAGCCAGCCGATGACACGGGTCGGCGGCGAGAGCGGCGCACAGCGCGACACCGGCCATGGGCCCGTCGCCGCGCAGGTATGCGCTGTACCCGAGCAGCGCGAGCGGCTCGGCGCGTTCGGGATCGGGCAGGGTCCGGGCCAGATGCACCCACATCTGCTCGGCCGCGGACGCCTGTGCCCCGTCGAGAGCGCGAGAAGCGAGTCCCGGACGGTGAGGTTCTCGAGTGCCAGAGCGAGTTCGGCGTTCTCCTCCGGGGAGATCTCGTCTCCCGACTCGTGCTGCGCGATCCGCGTCAGGACGTACTCGAGACCTTCACGGGCGGCCCGCTCGGGGTCGGCGGCCGCGCGGGTGAGGGCAACGCGGCGCGCGCCGTCTTCGCGCGCGGCGTCGATCAGGTCGGCTATCCGCTCCTGCACCTCCGGCGAGGCGGGATCGAGCACGGCCTCGAGCTCCTCCCGGGAACCGCGGATGGCCCTCCCTTCGAGGACCTGGGCCGCCGCGACCGCGGATGCCGTGGGGTCAGGCAGGATCCCGCAATCGGCACCGGTGAGGTCCCGCCACGGCGCCCCGGCCTCGATTCGCGAACAAATGTGCACTGCGGACAGATCGATTCCACTGCGGTGCAGGAATTCCCGGAACCGATCCATGATGACAACATGGGCAGCGAGGTCCGCGGGCGGCGCGTTGGGCGGGATCCGATCGTCGACGACGACCACCAGCATCCGGTCGGCACCCTCCCGCACCGCGACTGCGGCGAACTGGTCGAGGACCAGGTCCATCACCCCGCCCGCGTCTCCGGGCTCGTCGAGGAGCAGGTCGTGTCGCATCACGGCCCCGACGCTCGTCCCGGTCAGGCAGATCGCCACGAGGGAGCGTCGGGGATGGAACCCCAACAAGGCCGGCACCGCGCTGATCAGCGTGCCGGATCGGATATCCGCACCGCGCAGCGGGTGCCGAATCCCGCACCGGCACGGTACGGGTCCGAAGGAGAGTGTGAGTCGTGCGAGAAGGCTGATGTCGTCATGCGTCGACCTTGCCGCGCACGGCGGCGACCGAGCCGCTCACGACCTGGGAGTTCCGTGGAGCTGTGGATGGCACCGGGACTGTGCACAACGTCGCCGACGGACCGCTTCCGGCACCGATCGGTGTCGGAGCCCCCTGCTAGGTTCGCCGCCTCATCCCGCCCGCGCCTTCGCGACCGCGGACGCGAAGAGGGCGCCGAGCACTTCGGGGTCGGTCACGTCACCGAACGACATCGCCGTCGCCTGGACCGGACTCCGTCGATCTGCGCCAGCAGCGTCACCATCGACTGAGTGACGGCCTGTTCGCCCTGACCCGAACTCACTGATCGCCGCAGCGCGAGCGTTTCGTCGGCGTCGATCCGTGGCGGCGGGGTGAGGGCGGTTCGCACGACGGCGTCGACTCCGTTCCGGGTGGCCGTCACCTCCGGGCAATCGACGACGTACGCCGCGAACTCGGAGAGCGGGGTGTCCACGCGAACAAGTTCGATCGTGATCGTCGATCGGTTCGCGCTGTCGGTCCCGACGACCATCGCGGTGCCGTCCGGGCCGTAGTCCTGCGACGGCGGCTTGCATCCCGCGGGATCGACCTTCGCTCCCGGCGCGATGCCGGTCAGATCGGGTGCGGCCTGCGACACCGCCTTCGGGGGAAGGACGACCGCCGGATACTGGGGCGGGAACATGGACGGCTCGAGCAGCATGTCACCCAGCGACTGTGAGCCGGCGCGCTGGACGTCGACCGGATGAGCGGCACCGTGAACCTCCGTGGAACATCCCGCGACGAGCATCCCGGCACCGAGCAGTATCGATCCGAGCACCAGGCTGGGCGCGACGCGCGTCCGCTGCGACATACCCGAGCGCTGCGACATACCCGAGCCCCCTGCCGTTCGATCGCCTCGATCCAACGCACAGCGTGACACACCACGCCCGCCGCAGACCTCGAACGGCAAAGTATGAAGGCCACGGGAATCGTCGGCGACTGCCGGGTGTTGGAGTTCCCAGAGCACCGTCCGATGATCTTGGTCGGCGCCGATTGATATGTCCGTTCCTCCGTTTTCGGTCAGCGGGACGTGGTGAGGGACACTGGAAGCAGACGTTCGAAGGAAAAGGAGCCGTCATGGACGAGCAGTCGAAGATGTACGAGCTGGAGTTCCCGGCACCGCATCTGTCCTCCGCCGACGGCCTGGGCCCGGTCCTGGTTCACGGCCTCGAGGGATTCTCCGATGCCGGACACGCTGTGAAGCTGGCCACCAAGCACCTGCGTGAGAGCCTCGAATCCGAGCTCGTCGCCTCGTTCGCCGTCGACGAGCTGATCGACTACCGGTCGCGTCGACCCATGATGACGTTCAAGGCCGACCACTTCTCCGACTTCGAGGCCCCGGAGCTCAACCTGTACGCCCTGCGCGACACTGCCGGAACCCCTTTCCTGCTGCTCGCCGGGATGGAGCCGGATCTGCGCTGGGAGCGCTTCACGACCGCCGTCCGTCTGCTTGCCGAGCAGTTGGGGGTGCGCCGGACGGTCGGGATCAACGCGATTCCGATGGCGATTCCCCACACCCGTCCGCTGAGCGTGACCGCGCACTCCACCAACAAGGACCTGATCAAGGATCACCACCGCTGGTCGGGCGAGCTCCAGGTGCCCGGGAGCGCGTCGTCGCTCCTGGAGTTGCGGATGAGCCAGCACGGCCACGAATCGGTCGGGTTCTCCGTGCATGTTCCGCACTATCTGGCGCAGACCGACTACCCCGCCGCCGCGGAAACACTCCAGAACGTCATGGAGATCGCCGATCTCGAGCTGCCGCTGGCCGCACTCGGCGAGGCGTCTGCGCGCGTGCGCGAGCAGATCGACGAGCACATCGCGGCGAACGAGGAGGTGCAGGCCGTGGTGCGCGCGCTCGAGAACCAGTACGACTCGTACGTCGCCGCCCAGGAACAGCAGTCGACGCTCCTCGCGACCGACGACGACCTGCCGAGCGGTGAGGAACTGGGCGCAGAGTTCGAACGGTTCCTGGCCGAACAGGCGCGGCTCGACGACGACCACGGCGACGAAAAGGACGACTGAGTTCGTCGATCGACCGGTCATTTGGTCGTCCGTCCAGGTATGGTCGGGGACGTAACCTATCCGTTATCCGACGTCATGTAGGCGACAAGAGGACACCTACGCTCTCGGTACACGGATATACTCGGACGATCAACATCTGAGCGATGCCCGCATGCCGGGCATCGGCTTCAGGAGGCGATATGAGCGACTCTCGCACGCGCATGCTCCGCCCGGTGCCCGACACCGAGCCGCGGCTCGCATTCCGGACCATCCACGGATACCGACGCGCGTTCCGGATCGCCGGCGAGGGACCCGCGGTCCTCCTTCTGCACGGAATCGGCGACAACTCGTCGACCTGGAGCGAGATCATCCCGCATCTGGCGCAGAACTACACGGTCGTCGCGCCCGATCTCCTGGGCCACGGCCGCTCGGACAAGCCGCGTGCCGACTACTCGGTCGCGGCATACGCGAACGGTATGCGCGATCTGCTGTCGGTGCTGGACATCGACAGGGTCACGGTGGTCGGGCATTCACTCGGCGGCGGCGTCGCGATGCAGTTCGCGTACCAGTTCCCGCACATGGTCGACCGCCTGGTGCTGGTGTCCGCGGGCGGGGTGACGCGGGACGTTCACCCCCTGCTGCGGCTCATCTCGATGCCGGTCGTCAACGAGGCCCTCAAGCTGCTGCGGATTCCGGGCGCGATGACGGCGGTCCGCACCGTCGGCGAGGTGATCTCGCGGGTCCACGGCTCGCCGCTGCGTCCTGGCACGATGCTGCACGACACCCCGGATCTGGTCCGGGTGCTCGGCGAGTTGCCCGATCCCACCGCGTACGAGGCGTACCTGCGGACGCTGCGGTCCGTCGTCGACTGGCGCGGTCAGGTGGTGACGATGCTGGACCGCTGTTACCTCACGGAAAACCTCCCGGTGCAGCTCATCTGGGGTGAACGCGATTCGGTGATCCCGGTCAGCCACGCCCGCCTCGCGCACTCGGCCATGCCGGGCTCACAACTCGAGATCTTCGAGAACGCCGGCCACTTCCCCTTCCGCGACGACCCGCTGCGCTTCCTGACCGTCGTCGAGAACTTCCTCACGTCGACGGTCCCGCTCGAGTTCGACGAGAGCCGATGGCGCAACCTGCTGATGAACGGCGTCGGAGAGGGCGCCATCTCGGGCGCACCCGAGACCCGTATGGCGGTGCTCGACGCGATGGGCTCCGACGAGCGCAGCGCCACCTGAGCTCAGCCGAACAGCTCCGCCGGCGCCGCGACGCGTTGGGGCCTCCCGCACTGACCTGGTGCAGGGCGCATCCGGCGACCGATAGCCTGTATCAGTGCTCCTCACAGACCTCGTGCCCGCCAGCCCCGACGCCGACACCCTCTTCGACGCCTTCACGTCGTGGACGAGCGATCGTGGCCTGCAGCTGTATCCGGCGCAGGAAGAGGCGCTCATGGAGCTCGTCTCCGGGGCCAACGTCATCCTGGCCACCCCCACCGGCTCCGGCAAGTCGATGGTCGCGCTGGGCGCGCACTTCTGCGCGCTCGCCGAAGGTCGTCGCACGTTCTACACCGCGCCGATCAAGGCGCTGGTCAGCGAGAAGTTCTTCGCGCTGTGCGACGTGTTCGGGGCCGACAACGTCGGGATGATGACCGGCGACGCGTCGGTGAACTCGTCGGCGCCGATCATCTGCGCGACCGCCGAGATCGTCGCCAACCTCGCGCTGCGAGAGGGCGCGGGTTCCGACATCGGCCAGGTCGTGATGGACGAGTTCCACTTCTACTCCGAGCCGGATCGCGGCTGGGCGTGGCAGGTTCCGCTGATCGAGCTGCCGCAGGCACAGTTCCTGCTGATGTCGGCGACGCTCGGCGACGTCACGCACCTACGCGAGGACCTCACCCGCCGGACCGGCCGACCGACGACCGAGGTGTCGGGCTCCGAACGCCCCGTGCCACTGCATTTCTCGTACTCGCAGACCCCGATCGGCGAGGAGATCGAGGAACTCGTCACCACCCACCAGGCACCGGTGTACGTCGTGCACTTCACGCAGGCCGCGGCGCTCGAACGCGCGCAGGCGCTGACGAGCGTCAACCTGTGCACCCGCGCGGAGAAGGATGCGATCGCCGAGGCGATCGGCGCGTTCCGGTTCACCACCGGGTTCGGTAAGACGCTGTCACGCTTGGTCCGTCACGGCATCGGCGTCCACCATGCCGGCATGCTGCCCAAGTACCGGCGCCTCATCGAGCGGCTGGCGCAGGACGGGCTGCTCAAGGTCATCTGCGGCACCGACACCCTCGGCGTCGGAATCAACGTCCCGATCCGCACGGTGCTGCTCACGGGCCTGACCAAGTTCGACGGCACCCGCACCCGCCAGTTGCGGGCGCGCGAGTTCCACCAGATCGCCGGGCGGGCCGGCCGGGCCGGCTACGACACCATGGGCACCGTCGTCGTGCAGGCCCCCGAGCACGAGATCGAGAACGTGCGGGCGCTCGCGAAGGCGGGCGACGACCCGAAGAAGCGCCGGAAGGTGCAGCGCAAGAAGGCACCCGAGGGATTCGTCTCGTGGGGCGAGGGCACGTTCGACAAGCTGGTCGTGGCCTCGCCCGAGCCGCTCACCTCGAGGTTCTCGGTGAGCAACTCGATGCTGCTCAACGTGATCGCCCGCCCGGGCAACGGCTTCGAGGCGATGCGGCACCTCCTCGAGGACAACCACGAGCCGCGTCCAGCGCAGCGCCGGCACATCCTCAAGGCGATCCGCCTCTACCGGGGACTGCTGCAGGCCGGCATCGTCCAGCAGCTCGACGAGCCCGACGAGTACGGCCGCATGGCCCGGCTCACGGTGGATCTGCAGCGCGACTTTGCGCTCAACCAGCCGCTGTCACCGTTCGCGCTGGCGTCGCTCGAACTGCTCGATGTCGAATCGCCCAGCTACGCACTCGACGTCGTGTCGATCATCGAGTCGACGCTCGACGATCCGCGGCAGATCCTCATGGCGCAGCAGCACGCGGCGCGTGGTGAGGCGGTGGCCGAGATGAAGGCCGACGGCATCGAGTACGAGGAGCGCATGGAGCTCCTCGAGGAGATCACTTGGCCGAAACCGCTGGCGGACTTGCTGTTCCCCGCGTTCGAGACGTACCGCGCGGGTCATCCGTGGATGAACGAGTTCGCGCTCTCCCCCAAGTCCGTCGTCCGAGACATGGTGGAACGGTCGATGACATTCGCCGAGCTGGTCAGCCACTACGGCCTCGCGCGCTCCGAGGGCCTGGTGCTGCGCTACCTCGCGGACGCGTACCGCGCGCTGCGGCAGACGGTTCCCACCGAGGCACGCACCGAGGAACTCGAGGACCTCACCGAGTGGCTGGGTGAGCTGATCCGCCAGGTGGATTCGAGCCTGCTCGACGAGTGGGAGCAGCTCACCAACCCGGGCGCCGAGTCCGACGACCAGCAGGTCGCGTTCGGCGCGGACACCCCGCGTCCGATCACCGCGAACACCCGCGCGTTCAAGGTGATGGTGCGCAACGCGATGTTCCGTCGCGTCGAACTCGCGTCGAGGCAGCGCTGGGACCAGCTCGCCGAACTGGGCGACGGCCTCGACGCCGACGACTGGGCCGACCTGATGGAGCTGTACTTCGACGAGTACGACGAGATCGGGACCGGCCCGGCCGCCCGCGGTCCGCTGCTCTTCCAGGTCACCGTCGAGCCGACGCTGTGGCGGGTCCGTCAGGTCCTCGACGACCCCCAGGGCGACCACGGATGGGCACTGCTCGGCGAGGTCAACCTCGCCGAATCCGACGCGGCCGGCGAGGTGGTCTTCGACGAGTTCGAGGTCGCGGAGGGCTGATCGCCGGCTCCGCGAAGGATCACCCTCCCCACGAGAAGAGTCGAGACAGGTTGCGCGGCATCCTCGCCCGCACCTGTCTCTCTTTCCGATCCGGCGCGCGACGGATACCGGGGCTCAAACGTGTCGAGCCGGGTACCTTTTCCACATGTCGGACATCGTGATCGGAATCTTGGCCATCGTCGTCGGCGCGGTGTTCTGCTTCCGCGGCGTGCCTGCCATGCGGTTCGTGATCGCCCTCTGGGGCGCGTTCGCGGGCCTGAATCTCGGTGCGGGCCTGGTGTCCGCGATCACCGGTGACAGTTACCTCGGCACGGCGCTCGGATGGATGGCCGGCCTCCTGGTGGCCGTCCTCTTCTCCGTGCTCGCCTACCTGTACTACGCGGTGGCGGTGACGCTCATGATGGCGTCGGTCGGTTTCGCGCTCGGCACGGCCGCAACAGTCGCGGTGGGCGTCACCTGGGACTGGGTGATCGTCACCGTCGGCGTCATTCTCGGTGTGGCACTGGCAGTCCTGACGCTCGCGGTCGACCTGCCGGCCGCACTGCTGGTCGTGGTGAGCGTCCTCGGCGGAGCGGTCGCGATCGTCGGCGGCGCGATGCTCCTCACCGGAGTCCTCGACACCGCCGACTTCGACGACACGTCGATCACCGAAACCGTCGGCGACGGCTGGTGGTGGTACGCGCTCTACCTGGTCCTCGTCGTGGCCGGCGTGATCGCACAGTTGCGGATGCTCGGACGCGAGCGATCGCTCCGCGACCAGTGGCAGCCGTCCACCACAGAGCCCGCGCAATCCGCTTAGGGCAGCCCATACTGGCTGGTCGAGTCCTCATCACGCAGATACGGTGAGGTGGCACGAGGACAACTGTCGAGATGTCCGGAGTGCCACATGACCACGATGGAAACGCCCCACGTCAGCGATTACACAGTCACGAACTGTTCGTACAACCACGACCGTGACGAGCATGGTCGGGGCGTGCCAGCGTGCCGACTGCGTCCACAACCGGGACCTCGAGTGCACCGCGAGCGAGATCCGCGTCGGCGCGGGTTCCGGGGAACACGCAGCGCGCTGCCTCACCTACCAAGCACGCTGACCGCGCCGAACGCCGATCGGTCGCCGAGGGTTACGCCTGAGGCTTGAACGGCCCCGCATTGCGCGGCTTGCGGTTGGACTGCTCCCGCTTGGCGGCCTGCTGCTCGCGGATCCGCTTCTCGTCCTTGCGGACCTCGACGAGATTGGCGCGCTCGGCGACGAGCCAGTCGGGCTGGTCGGCGAGGAGCGCCTCGATCTGTGCCGTGGTGAGCGCCTCTTCCACGCCGCCGCGCGCGAGACCCGAGATCGACACACCGAGCTTGGCGGCGACGACGTCCTTCGGGTGCGGACCGTCCTTGCGGAGCGCAACGAGCCACTCCGGCGGGTTGGTCTGCCATTCGTTCAGCTCGTCGCGCGAGACCACGCCGTCCTGGAACTCGGCGGGGGTGGCCTGGAGGTACACACCCAGCTTCTTCGCGGCGGTGGCCGGCTTCATCGTCTGGGGGTCTTCTGCGACGTCATACCTCAAGGGTAACGAGGACGCTCCACGCTGCCGCACCGGTGGGCCACCGGGAGGCTGCGGGTAGCCTGACCGGGTGACAGAGGCGACCGACCCCCGACCGTTCCGGCTCGCGTACGTGCCCGGCGTGACGCCCGCCAAGTGGGTGCGAATCTGGGGCGAGCGCATGCCCGACGTCCCGCTTCGAGCTGGTCAGCACCACCGCGGCCGAGGCCCCGGGGCTGTTGCGAGCGGGCGGCGCGGACGCCGGACTGGTGCGGCTGCCGATCGAACGCGACGGGCTGAGCGTCATCGCACTGTACGAGGAAATTCCGGTGGTGGTGGTGCCGAAGGACCACGTGGTCACCGCCGCCGACGACGTGTCCACCGCCGATCTGGCGGACGAGGTCGTACTGGACCCGCACGACGACACCCTCGAGTGGTCGACCCGACCGGGCACTCCGGCATTGCACCGCCCCGACACCACCGGCGACGCCGTCGAACTCGTCGCGGCCGGTGTGGGGGTGCTGGTGGTGCCGCAATCCCTTGCGCGACTGCACCACCGCAAGGACCTGACCTACCGCACCGTCACCGACGGCCCGCTCTCCCCCGTCGCCCTCGCCTGGCCGACTGGGGCGACTACCGATCTGGTGGAGGAGTTCGTCGGCATCGTGCGGGGACGCAGCGTCAACAGCTCCCGCGGTCGCGGTGCGCCCGAACCGGCGCCCAAGCGGACCGCTTCCCAGAAGGCGGCGGCCAAACGTGCGGCCCGCGTAGAGGCAGGCAAAGTGCCCCCGCCACCGCGGAAACCCCGGCGCGGCAAGCGCTGACGCGCCCGTGCGCGGTCGACGAGTCCGCTGACTCGACCACCGCGCACGGACAACTCAGCTGTCGTCAGACCGCGAGGATCATGGCGATGCCCTGACCGCCGCCGCCGCACAGAGCGGCCGCACCCTTGCCGCCACCCTGGGCCTTGAGCGAATGCGCCAGCGAGAGCACGATGCGCGCACCGGACATGCCGACCGGGTGACCGAGGGCGATCGCGCCGCCGTTGACGTTGACCTTCTCGGCGTCGACGCCGAGCTGGCGCACGGACGCGATCGAGACGCCGGCGAACGCCTCGTTGATCTTCGAGCAGGTCGAGGTCGGCGACAGTGGTATCGCCGTCGCGCTTCAACGCGGCCTCGATCGCGTTGGCCGGCTGGTGCAGCAGCGAGGTATCCGGTCCCGCGACCAGGGCGTGCGAGCGGATCTCGGCGAGCCACTCGATGCCGCGCTCGATCGCGAGCTCCTTGCGCATCACGACGACGGCGGCCGCGCCGTCCGACAGCTGAGAGGAAGCGCCCGCGGTGATGGTGCCGTCCTTCGCGAACGCAGGACGCAGCTTTCCGAGCGACTCGGCGGTGGTCCCGCACGGATGCCCTCGTCCTCGGACACGGTGACAGTGCCCTTGCGCGAAGAGATTTCGACGGGTGCGATCTCCGTGGCGAACGCGCCGGACTCGGTCGCAGCAGCCGCGAGGCGGTGCGAGCGGGCGGCGAACTCGTCCTGCTCGGCGCGGGTGATGTTCTCCCCGCCTGGTAGCGCTCGGTGGAGGCACCCATCGAGATGCCGTCGAACGCACACGTCAGCGCGTCGCGGTCCAGGGCGTCCTCGAAACCGGTCGAGCCGTACTTCAGTCCCTGGCGGGCACCGCGCACCAGGTAGGGCGCGCCGGTCATCGACTCCATGCCGCCCGCAACCACGACGTCGGCGGCACCGGTTGCGATCAGCCGGTCGGCCTGCACGATCGCCTCGAGGCCGGACAGGCACAGGTTGTTGACGGTGGTAGCCGGCACGGTCATCGGCAGACCCGCCCCGACCGCAGCCTGACGGGCCGGATTCGGGCCGACACCGGCCTGTACGACGGTCCCCATCACCACGGCGTCGACGCCGTCGGTACCCACCCCGGCCCGCTCGACCGCCGCCGCGATGGCGTGCGCGCCGAGGTCCACCGCGGTCAGGGAGGCGAACGCCCCCGACAGCTTGCCGATCGGGTCCGGGCCCCCGCAACGATGACACTGGTGCTCAAGCCAGCTCACTCCTTCGTCTCTCTTGGATCCTGTGCGAGCACGCCCACCGAACCGTGACGCGGCTCGCACGTGTGAATCTTCGCACCCGCGACCGTCTACGTCGCGTTCAGCACCGACGTCCGCACCGTCCTCGCGGCATCGTCGGGCGCCCAGTCACTTACGGCAGGCCGTGTCCAGCGTGACGGTCCCGGGCGAGAGCCCGTACAGGTACGTGTTCAGAGAATGCGCACAGCCGAGGCTCCACCTGGCATATGTCCGCGAATCGATCGCATAGCCGGTGTTGACGTGCTGATAGTTGTCGACTGGGTCGAGGGGAAAGTACGGGACCGGATCGACGATGTTGTAGATCCGCCACGACACGGTGGAGAGTGCCCCGTATCGCGCCGCGAAGTTCGCGTCACCCACCTTCGGTGCCGCGAACGTCCACGTCTGGGGCTGCAGCGCGGAGTTCGCCGCGAGGTCCGCGACGAGGAGTGTCGACAGGGCGCCACCGAGGCTGTGTCCGGTCACGACGAGCGGCAGCGCCGGGTCGATCGCCGACACGAGATCTCCCGTTCCGGCCGAGACGCCGGACTGTCCCGGCCGCATCGTGGCAATCGTGTCGTAGAGGTCGAGGAAACCCTCGGCCACGTTCCCGCCGCCGCTCACCTGGGTGAACGGAACCGGCGCCCAGTGCAGGTCATCGATCCACTCGGCGGCGGTCGCAGTGCCCCGGAGCGCGATCACCTGGACGGCGGGTGTCCCGCCGACAGCGAGGAAGCCTAAGAACACCGGGGCCGATCCCGACAGATCGTTCATCTGGATCGCGCGGACGAGCGAGTACCCGGCCGGCAGCGACATCGACCCCGGATTCACCACACCCGGGGCCGCGTAGAACTGGTAGTACGCCGCTTGGACGAACGGACCCCATCCGGCAGCGATCGCGGTGTCCATCGGCATCTGGCCTCCTCGTGACCACCCGATCATCCCCCGCCGCGGCGCGCCGTAAGAGCGGAACGGTCAGCTTCGGTCCGCGGCAGCTCCCACCGGGGCGACCTCGCGCAGCAGCTCGGCCAGCTGCCGGTAGCTCTCGGCGCGCCCGCTCGAGGCTCGGAACACCAGCCCGATGGTGCGTCCGGGGACAGGCTCGGAGAACCGGGCCGTGGCCAGATCGCCACGACGGGTCTCGACGGGCACCGCAGAGTCCGGAACAAGGGTCACCCCCAATCCCCCCGCGACGCACTGCACCACGGTGGCCAGCGACGTCGCCCGGGTGTCACCGGACAGCGGGTGCGCGTCGACCGAGCGGCACAGATCCAACGTTTGATCACGCAGGCAGTGCCCCTCGTCGAGCAGCAGCAACGGCAGCTCGTCGAGCACGTCGAGCGGGAGGTCGTCGCGACCGGCGAACGCGTGATCCTTGGGCAGGACGACCACGAAGTCCTCCGTATACAAGGGGACCTCGATCAGTCCGGGCGCCTCGGACGGCAGCGCCAGCACGGCGACGTCGATCGCACCGGTTCGCAGCGACTCGAGCAGTCGCGCGGTCTGGTCCTCGATGACCTGCGGAACCAACGCGGGCATTTCCCGGCGCAGCGCGGGTAGCAGCGCGGGCAACACGTAGGGCGCGACGGTCGGGATCAACCCCATGCGCAGGGGGCCGACGAGCTTGTCGCCCACCCCGGCCGCGGCGGCGACGAAACCGTCCGCGGCGTCGAGGATCAGCTTTGCCTGCGTGAGCAGTTGCTCACCGGCCGCCGTGACGAGGACGCGCCGGGTGCTGCGCTCGATCAACTGCACGCCGAGGCCGTTCTCGAGCGACGCAAGGGCTTGGGAGAGGGTGGGCTGGCTCACACTCAAACGCGCTGCGGCAGTGCCGAAATGGCGGTACTCGGCCACCGCGACGAACGCACGAAGCTGCGACAGTGTTGGTTGGTACGTCCCATCAGCCATGCCTATCAGTATAGTGCCACCTATCACCTTTACCTTTCGCTTAGGCGGAGTGCCGTCGACACGCAATGACGTCGGCGGGACTTCGACCGCCTCGCGGATAGCCTGAGCCACATGGCAGCCGAGGTCCACGTCGTCCACGTGTTCACCGACCCCGATGGGAAGCACGGCAATCCGCTCGGCATCGTCGACGCGGCGACCGTCGTCGACGACGCCGAACGCCAGGCGCTGGCGAAGCATCTCGGCTTCAGCGAGACAGTGTTCGTCGACCTCCCCGAACCCGGTGCGCGCACGGCACGCGCCCGGATCTTCACGCCCGTGGCCGAGCTCCCCTTCGCCGGCCATCCGACCGTCGGACTCGCAGCCTGGCTCGAGCGGGGCGGATTCGACGTCGACGCCCTCGAGGTACCGGCCGGCCGCGTCGAGACGCGGGCACGACACGGCGCGACATGGGTTCGCACACAGCCAGATTGGGCCCCCGAGTTCACGATCCACCCGATGCCGCACGTCGAGGACGTCGCACACGCCCGGGCCCGCGACTTCACCGACGGACACCACTACATCTGGGCGTGGGAGGACGAACTGCAGGGCCGGATCCGGTCGCGGATGTTCGCCCCCAACCTCGGCATCACCGAGGACGAGGCCACGGGATCGGCAGCCGTGCAGATCACCGCGCATCTGCGGCGGGCGCTGTTCATCATCCAGGGACGTGGCTCGCGGATACACACCACGTTCGGCGACGACGGCAGCGTGGAGGTCGGCGGCCTGGTCCGATTCGAGCACACGATCGTCGCCTGACCGCGCGGCCCGTCAGTCCGGCATGACGCGTCGGACGGCCGCCTCGACGAGGTCGTCGATCTCCCTGTCAGAGAACAGGTCCGGCAGGGTCAACTGGTCGACGATCAGCCAGTTCAAGGCCATGTAGAGCAGCGTCACCGTCGTCGGGTCCCCCGGCATCTCCGCCGCGAGATGGTTGGCGATGTTGAAGTCCAGGTCCTGCCGCACCCGCTCGGTGAGGACCGCGCGCAGTTCGGGTCGCCGGGTCGCTTCCAGACGCAGCTCGAGCAGCGCGAGGAACCCGGTGCGGAACGCGGAGACGCGGCCGACGGTCTCGCGCATCAGCGCGGTGAGGTGTGCCCGGTCGTGCGCGCCGCGCAGGCTGAGATCGATCGTCGCGTCGTCCGGCTTCAGCCGCTCGTAGACACGCATTCCCGCCTGGGTCAGCAAGTCGTCCCGGTTGGCGAAATAGTTCGACGCGGTCCCGGGCGGCACCCCGGCCTCCACGTCGACCGCCCGGAACGTGAGGCCCCGCGCCCCCTCCCGGGCCAGCACCTCGATCGCACCGTCGACGAGCGCCGCCCGCCGCTCAGTATTCCGCCGCACCTTGACACCACTCCATCTGTAGTACTAACTTCGCAACCACTTCACTCAGAGTACTACGAACGGAGTGGTTCATGCGGAAGCTCGTCTACTACGTGGCAGTTACCCTGGACGGCTACATCGCCGGCCCCGGCGGCGAGATCGACTTCCACCCGTTGTCCGACACCATGGCGACCTGGATCAACGAGCGGTATCCGGAGACCGTGCCGACGCACATGCGCGAGCAAGCGGGCCTCGAGAACACACCCAATCGCGCATTCGACACCCTGATCATGGGACGGGGCACCTACGAGCCCGCGCTTGCGATCGACGTCACCAGCCCGTACGCCCACCTGCGCCAGCTGGTTGTCTCCACGACTCTGGGGACGAGTCCGGACCCCGCGGTCGAACTCGTCTCCGACGATCCGGTCGCGGCGGTCCGCAAACTCAAACAGGAGGACGGCCTCGACATCTGGCTGGCCGGCGGCGGCCGACTGGCGGGCACGCTCCTGCCGGAGATCGACGGACTGATCGTCAAGAGCTACCCGGTGGTCGCGGGCGCTGGCATTCCCGCCTTCGAGGGCCCGTTCCGGCCGACGGCGTTCACCCGGACGGACTCGATCTCGTTCGACAACGGCGCAACCGTCACGTGGTTCGATCGGGGGTGACACGACGCGGCCCCGCCGGAGGGGGATCACCGGCGGGGCCGCGAGCTGTCGGTCGTGGACCGAATCAGAGGGACAGAGTCTGTCCGGGAAGATCAGGTCGGGGTTCTGAACCTGGGCGGCGAGGCTGCCCAGCGAGACACCGTGAGCCTCGGCGATCTGCGAGAGGGTGTCGCCGAGCTGGACGACGTAGTTCCCGACGCCGGCGCCGACGGTCTGCGCCACCTCATTCACCTGCTGCGGGTAGACGGAGTCCTGGGCGGCCGGGGCCGACTCGACGACTGGCTGCGCGACGGATGCCGCGGCGCCGGGGTGCCGCCGCCCCTGAGGTACTGGCCACACCGGGCCATGCACCGACACCCTGGCCCTCGAGGACGTTCTCGGCGACGCGGATCTGCTCGGCCTGGCTCGCATTGTTCGCGCTGCCGGTGCCGCCGTAGGCCTCCCACGTGCTCTGCGTGAACTGCAGGCCACCGTAGAAACCGTTGCCGGTGTTGGCCGCCCAGTTGCCGGACGACTCGCACTCGGCAACGCCGGACCAGTCGTGGCCACCGGCCGCGTTGGCGGTGCCGGTGCCGATCGCCAGCGGGATCGCGACGACGGCGCCGGTGGCAACGACAGCGCCCAGGGCGCGCTTGATGGTGAAGCTGGTCATTCGGGCAGATCCTCTCCGCTCCTGCCGGTGAGACGGCGCTCTCGCGCCGACCGTGTCGGGCGGAATTCCGATCCGCCTCACCCCCGCCCCCTCGAAGAATCGGGTGTCCGGATCGCGGGGACAGGTGCTCGCAGCGGCGATCCGGCGTGGTCCGTTCGTCTCGGACCGGTAACGACCGTAAGCGATCGGTCACGGAAAGGTCACGACGAGAATTTCCGGTACGGACGTCCGAGAATCGGCGTCAACCGATGATGTTTACGCAGTTACATTCGGCGTGTCTGCAAGTCGGCAGACCGGTCGTTATCCACCTGTTATGTGATAACCAACACACCATTTCGGTGGCGTGGGTCACGCTTTCATGGACGCGGAACAGCCCCCGCGGCCAGATCGTCCGGGCCGAGAAGCACCGAAACCTCGTCGCCAAGAGCCACGCCCGGGGCGAGCGGGAGGCGGTCACCGCTCCAGAACCGGCCCGGGTCGTACCAGTTGGTCTTTCGATCGGCCGTCAGCAGCCCCATCGCCTCGTAGGTGGACGCCACCACCTCGGCGCAGTAGGCGCTCTCGGCGCCGGCAGGTTCCCCGGCCTCGTCCCGGCGCCGCTTGGCCCGCCACGAGGGCAGCCGCCCGCCGAACCACCTGGAGGCGAGCTTGGCACTGGAGGGGAAAGGTGTCCCGTCCAGGCGCGCGATCGTGCGCAGCAGAGCATCCTCCTGTTCGCGGGTCACCGGCTCGGCGAGTTGCCGCAGCCAGGCACGCTGGCCGTAGCGCGCACCCCACACCTGGACCGCCGCCCGCAGATCGTGCAACTGGACACCGCGCTGGAACTTGCCGGTCCACATGTCCGGAAGCGAGCGCCCGAGCTCCGCGTGCCACATCAGCGGCGGCATGTCGTCGAGAACCACCGACATTCCGACGTGGTTCACGGGGCTGTTCGTCAGGGTCTGGATCGCGCGATCGGCCCCCGAGTGCCCGCGGAAGATCCAGATGTCGCCGGTGCGGGCGATGTCCACCGCCTCGCCCAGGTCGATCTCCGTTGGATGCGGTCGCCGAATCATCCACCTAGCCTAGAGCGATGCGGTTCAACGGCAGACGTGTGTGGAAGGCCCTCGGCCTGGCCGGTGCGGTCGGGGTGGCGGCAGGCGGGGTTCTCGTGGCCAGGGCCGAACGGCAGCGCCGCGCCTACACCCCCGACGAGGTTCGCGACCGTCTGCACACCCGCTACGCGCAGGCGTCGGCCGCAGCCGACCGCACCACGGTCGACCTCGTCGAGGCGAAACCGTCCCTCCTGCAACGCCTGTCGGGTCGGCTGCGTCGGCTGCGTCGGCGCCGCTGACCCGACGACCGAGCGGGAGTCACCCCAGCGCCGCGGCCACTCCCGCCGCCATCTCGGCGACCTGGTCGTCGGACATGACGAACGACGGAGGAACTGCATCGCGCCCTGACCGGCAGCCCGACCCGAGATCCCGAACTGGCGCAACGTCTTCACGAACGGCAGCGCCTCGGCCGGATCGGCCAACTGGACCGCCGCGACCGCGCCGAGCCGACTGCGCACCTCCGCGACCCGCGGGTGCGCCGCGAGCGGCGACAGGTGCTCGTGCAGCGACGCCTCCAGCCGCTTGGAGTCCGCCAGCAGGTTCTCCCGCTCGATGATGTCGAGGTTCGCCATCGCCGCGGCCGCCGCCCCGGCATGACCGCCGTAGGTGTAGCCGTGGCGCCACCACACGCCGCCACCGAAGAACGGCTCCGCGACCCGGGGCGCGACGAAGACGGCGCCGATCGGGACGTACCCCGACGCGAGCCCCTTCGCGGTGGTGATCATGTCCGGCTGCAGATCGAAGCGGGTCGACGCGAACGACGAGCCGCCGATGCGGCCGAATCCGGTAACGACCTCGTCGACGACGAACAGGATGTCGTGCTCGCGGCAGATGTCGCGGACCTCGGTCAGGTAGCCCTCCGGCGGCAGATAGACGCCGCCGGCGCCGATGATCGGCTCACAGAAGAACGCGGCGATCGCGTCCGCGCCCTCCTGCTCGATCAGTTCGAGCAGCCCCTTCGCGTCGTCCCACGCGACGGTGCGGGCGTCGGACATCAGTTCGCCGTACCCCTCGCGATTGACCGGGATGCCGGCGAGCGCGGTGCCCGCCACGTGCATCCCGTGATACGCCTTCTGCCTGGCCACGACGAGCTTCTTCGACGGCTGACCGACCTCCGTCCAGTAGCGGCGGGCCAGCTTCGCGGCGGAGTCGACCGAGTCGGATCCGCCCGACGTGAAGAACACCTTCGAACCCGGCACGGGGCGATCTCGGCCAGACGATCCGCGAGCGCGACGGTGACATCGGAGGTGAAGTCGCCGAAGTTCGAGAAGTGCGCCACCTTCGACAGCTGTGCCGCGACGGCGTCCGCGATCTCGGTGCGTCCGTGCCCGACGTTGGTGAACCACAGTCCCGCCGTCGCGTCGAGGTAGCGGTTTCCGCCGTCGTCCCAGATGTAAGCGCCCTCACCGCGAGCGACGACGAACGCACCCTCCCGCTGGACGGCTCCCATATCCGCGAACCCGTGCCACAGTGCTCCACCCATCAGCGCTCTCTCCTGCTCCCGATCGCATGCTCTCTCCGGCGACTATGCCACGGAGATGCGGTCGGCGTTCCAGCCGGAATTGTCGTTGCGCGCTTCGATAGGCTGTCCGCAGCATGTCGACTACACCATCAGCAGCCGATGCCACGTTCGATCGCCGCGAGGCGAGGAAGCGACTCGGCGCACTCACCCTTCGTGACGAGCACCGTCTGCGCCGACGCCTCGACCGCGCCAAGTCCCCGTCGGCGCTTACGGCCTTGGACGAGGAGATCTCCTCGGCCGAGCTGCGAATCGCGGGACGCCGCGCCCAGGTTCCCTCGATCACCTATCCGGAGTCGCTGCCGGTCACGCAGCGCCGCGACGACATCGCCGCCGCGATCGAATCGCACCAGGTCGTGATCGTCGCCGGTGAGACCGGTTCCGGCAAGACCACTCAGATCCCCAAGATCTGTCTCGAACTCGGCCGCGGCATCCGCGGCATGACTCGGCCACACCCAGCCCCGGCGCCTCGCGGCCCGCACCGTCGCCGAGCGCATCGCCGAGGAAGTGGGCCGCGACCTCGGCGACACCGTCGGCTACACCGTCCGGTTCACCGACCAGGTCTCCGACTCCACACTCGTCAAGCTGATGACCGACGGCATCCTCCTCGCGGAGATCCAGCGCGACCGGATGCTGCGCCGCTACGACACGCTCATCATCGACGAGGCCCACGAGCGCAGCCTCAACATCGACTTCATCCTGGGCTACCTCAAGCAGCTGCTCCCCCGCCGGCCCGACCTCAAGGTGATCATCACGTCGGCGACGATCGACCCGAGCGGTTCGCCGAGCACTTCTCGGTCGACGGCGTGCCCGCGCCGATCGTCGAGGTGTCGGGGCGCACGTTCCCCGTCGAGATGCGGTACCGGCCGCTCACCGTCGAGGTCGGCGACCAAACCTTCGACCGGGACCCCGTCGACGCGGTGTGCGAGGCCGTCGACGAACTGTCCGCAGAAGGCGACGGCGACATTCTGGTGTTCCTGTCCGGCGAGCGCGAGATCCGCGACACCGCCGACGCGCTGCGCGACCGCAAGCTCCGGAACACCGAGATCGTGCCGCTGTACGCGCGACTGTCCGCGGCCGAACAGCACAAGGTCTTCACCGCGCACACCGGCCGACGGGTGGTGCTGTCCACCGAACGTCGCCGAGACGTCACTGACCGTGCCCGGCATCCGCTACGTCGTCGACCCGGGCACCGCACGCATCTCGCGGTACTCGGTGCGGACCAAGGTGCAGCGCCTGCCGATCGAACCGATCTCGCAGGCGTCCGCCAGCCAGCGCGCCGGCCGCTGCGGCCGTGTCGCCGACGGCATCTGTATCCGGCTGTACTCGGAGGACGACTTCGAGTCGCGGCCGCAGTTCACCGAGCCGGAGATCCTGCGCACCAACCTCGCGTCCGTCGTGCTGCAGATGACGGCCCTCGGGCTCGGTGACATCGAGGCGTTCCCGTTCGTGGAGAAGCCCGACCCGCGGGCGATCCGCGACGGCATCGCGCTTCTCGAGGAACTCGGTGCGATCTCGTCCGGTAATCAGCCCGCGAAGGGCGACGGGCAGGCCCCGGCGGGCCCGCAGCTCACCGCGACCGGCCGCGGACTAGCCCAACTGCCGGTCGATCCACGCATGGCCCGGATGCTCGTCGAGGCGCACCGCAACGGGTGCCTGCACGAGATGCTCGTGATCGTCTCGGCGCTGTCCATCCAGGACGTCCGAGAACGGCCGGCCGAGTTCCAGCAGGCCGCCGACGAGAAGCATGCCCGCTTCAACGTGGAGAACTCCGACTTCCTGGCCTACCTGCAGCTGTGGGAGTACCTGCGCGAGCAGCGGAAGGAACTGAGTTCGAGCCAGTTCCGCAAGATGTGCCGCAACGAGTTCCTGCACTGGCTGAGGATCCGAGAATGGCAGGATCTGCACGGCCAGCTCCGTCAGATCGCCCGCGGGCTCGGCTGGGAGACATCCGATTCCGGTTCGGAGCCCTCGGAGACGTCGATCCACCAGTCGCTGCTCGCGGGCCTGCTCTCGCACATCGGCCTGCGCGAGGGCGAGAAGCGCGACTTCCTCGGCGCCCGGGGCAGCCGATTCGCGATCTTCCCCGGCTCGGGGCTGTTCGAAGAAGCCCCCGCGCTGGGTGATGGCCGCCGAACTTGTCGAGACGTCGCGGCTGTGGGCGCGGATGGCCGCCCGGATCGAGCCGGAGTGGGCGGAGAAGCTCGCGCCGCACCTGGTCAAACGCACCTACTCCGAACCACACTGGTCCACCAAGCGGGCGTGCGCGATGGCGTACGAACGCGTCACGCTCTACGGCGTCCCGCTCGTCGCCGAGCGTCCCGTCACCTACAGCTCGATCGACCCCGAGGTCTCCCGCGACCTGTTCATCCGGCACGCCCTGGTGCAGGGCGAGTGGCAGACCCAGCACAAGTTCTTCCACGCCAACCGGGCGCTGCTCGACGACGTCGAGGAACTCGAAGCACCGCGCGCGGCGCCGCGACATCCTCGTCGACGACGAGACGCTGTTCGAGTTCTACGACGAGCGCGTCGGCCCGGAGGCGGTGTCCGCCAGGCACTTCGACACGTGGTGGAAGAGGGTGCGGCGGGAGAACCCGAACCTGCTGAACTTCACGACCTCCACGGTCGTCAACGCCGACTCTGCCGCGGTGCTCGAGGGCGAGTACCCGGACGCGTGGCGTCAGGGTGACATCCAGTTCCCGCTCACCTACCAGTTCGAGCCGGGCAAGGAGGACGACGGCGTCACCGCCCGGATCCCGGTGGCGCTGCTCGCGGGGGTTCGCCCCGTCGGCTTCGACTGGCTGGTGCCGGGCATGCGCACCGAACTGGTGACCGCGCTGATCAAGACGTTGCCGAAGCAACTGCGCCGCCAGGTGGTCCCGGCGCCCGACTTCGCCACGGCAGCGCTCGCGGCTGTGAAGCCGCGCTCGGAGTCACTGGTGCACGCGATGGCCCGGGAGCTGTCGCGGCTGGGCAACTGCCGGATCGAGCCGACCGATTTCGACATCACTTCTCTACCGCCGCACCTGCGCATGACGTTCGCGGCGGTGGACGAGAAGGGCAAGGTCCTCGGGAAGGACAAGAGCCTGACGGCCCTGCGCCGCACGCTCGCACCGCGGGTGGAGGTCGAGGTCGCCAAGGCGACGTCCAACACCGAGCGGCGGCCCTCGCTCGTCTGGACCGCGCAGACGCTCGGCACCCTGCCCGAGTCCGTCACGCGCACGATCGGCGGCCAGAGGTCACCGGCTACCCGGCGCTGGTGGCCGAGGAATCCGGAGTCGCGGTGCGGGTGCTCACCACCCCCGCCGCCCAGCGCGCCGCGATGCGGCCGGCACCCGGCAGCTGCTCCTGAATGCGGTTCCCACCCAAGCCAAGTCGGTGACGAACGGGATGAGCAACGCCGACCGGCTCGCGCTCGGCCAGAACCCGGACGGCAGCTTCGACGCGCTGGTCGACGACTGCCGGGCCTGCGCGATCGACGAGTTGATCGCCGAGAACGGTGGCCCGGTGCAGGATCCGGCTGCCTTCGAGAAGTTGACGTCCACGGTGCGATCACAGCTCGCAACGCGGGTGGCACGGTTGCTGCGCCTGCTGCTGCCGGCACTCGCGGAGGCGCACCGGCTGGCCGTGCTCCTCGATCGGGCGAGCGGCGAGGCCGCCGACGATGTGCGTGAGCAGCGGGAGTCGTTGCTGTTCCCCGGTTTCGTGACCGAACTCGGCTCGAGGCGACTGAAGGACCTCCCGCGCTACCTGGCGGCGGCGTCGATGCGGCTCGAATCGCTGCCGGCGGGCGCGCAGCGCGACCAGGTCGGCATGGACGCCCTGGACCGCGTGTATGCCGCCTACGACCGCATGCTCTCCGCTCTGCAGGAGGAGCGTCGCGGTGACGACGACGTGAACGAGATCCTCTGGAAGATCGAGGAGCTGCGTGTGAGCCTGTTCGCGCAGACGCTGGGGACCGCGATCCCGGTGTCGGAGAAGCGGGTCCTCAAGGCCATCGACGCGATCCGGCGGTAGCCCCAGGGGGCACCGTCGGTCGCGTTTCGGAGGGCAGGCCTACTTGGCCGCGGTGTCGGCGTCGGTGAGTTCGGCCGCGCGGCTCTCGCGATGTGTTCGCAGATCCTTGATCTCCCGCTCGAAGTCCTCCGCGGAGCTGAACGACCGGTACACCGACGCGAAGCGCAGGTAGGCTACCTCGTCCAGATCACGCAACGGACCGAGGATCGCCAATCCCACCTCGTGGCTAGGGATCTCGGGAGACCCTGACGCGCGCACGGTGTCCTCGACCTGCTGGGCGAGCTTGTACAGCGCATCGTTGTCCACCTGCCGGCCCTGGCAGGCACGCTGGACGCCACGCACGACCTTCTCGCGGCTGAACGGCTCCGTGACACCACTGCGCTTGACCACGGCGAGGACGGCGGTCTCGACGGTCGTGAACCGGCGACCGCACTCGGGACACGAACGTCGACGGCGGATCGCCGCGCCCTCGTCGGCCTCACGGGAATCGACCACGCGCGAATCAGGGTGCCGACAGAACGGGCAGTGCATGGTGAATCCTTCGTAGCCATCGTGGCCGGTGCGCCGAATCTCGACCGATGCCGGTTCCAGCAGGACCGGCGCACGCAGAACAGGAACGAAATCGACGCGACCACGCGATGTGGTGTGACTGACAGGATCCGAGGATACCCGCCCCACCCACACCGGCAGCGACTCCCGGGTGCCGAGACGGATCGGCGCATGGTCAGGCCTTCGCGACAGCGTCATGATCGGACGCCTCCTCCATCCCCGGCCTCCGCCGGGGTTCAGCGTTCGAGCGACACCGGCGCGAGCAGGGTCTGACCCGCCCGCACGGCCGCGCTCGACATCTCGTTCAACTCCATGATCCGGTCGACCACCCGGCCGACCGGCGCGTCGGGGGCGACCCGCGCCGCGACGTCGCTGAGCGTCTCCCCGCCGTGCACCCGCACCGCGGCGGTCTCCGCCGGCACCGCACCCGAGCCCGCGGTCAGGTTCGCGAGAGCGCCCAACCCCAGGACCGCTGCGATCGTCACGACGACCGCCGCGGCCACATTGCCCAGCCCCGCGAGCCGCAACCGCGCGGGGCGCTGGTCGTGCGACCGAGTGGACGCCGTCGACACTCGGGATCCGACGAGACCCGTGTCGCGGAACGGCGTCGTAGCGCACGGTCCCGGCGCGCGGCCCCACCGAGTCGCCACGGCGGGGCGTGTCGGCCGAACCCGGCGCGCCACCCCGCCAGCCGCCCGGTCGCCGATCACACCTGTCGAACCATTCCCCGAAAGTGCCATACCCATCCGAACCCTCCCAGCGAGTCGTTGTCGCTCGTCGGACACAACACGAGTCGTCCGAACACCACCTGTTCGATCACGTGTTCGATAGAACACATATTCGATTCTTACCACGCGTCCCCGACAAAGTCAGCACCTTCGCCGACAAATCTCGAACAGATGTTTGAAGTCGGGGATGATCGGGATAGATTTGTGGCAGTACATACAGGCGGACGGCAGACCGGAACCACGAATCCGCGGCGCATGCCGCGGAGCCGTGAGAGGGGAACGGCATGAAGGACGACAACTCGGGTACCTCCAGCGAGAGCGGACGCGAGCCGTCCGTCGACGTCGGCAAGCTCACCGATCGGCAGCGCAAAGTCCTCGAGGTCATCCGCGCATCCGTGGCCGAGCGCGGCTACCCGCCGAGCATCCGCGAGATCGGTGACGCGGTGGGTCTGACCTCGACGTCGTCCGTCGCGCACCAGCTGCGCACCCTCGAACGCAAGGGATTCCTGCGGCGCGACCCGAACCGCCCGCGCGCGGTGGACGTGCGCGGCCTGGACGCTCCGGCGGGTCGGCCCGGTTCCACCGTCGCATCCGTCGACGGCGGTTCGACGACCCTCACGCCCGCCGACGAGCTGCCGGCCCCGACTTTCGTTCCCGTGCTCGGCCGTATCGCCGCCGGCGGGCCGATCCTCGCCGAGGAAGCAGTCGAGGACGTGTTCCCGCTGCCACGTGAACTGGTCGGGCAGGGCTCGCTGTTCCTGCTCAAGGTCGTCGGTGAGTCCATGATCGACGCCGCGATCTGCGACGGCGACTGGGTGGTGGTCCGTCAGCAGAACGTCGCCGAGAACGGCGACATCGTCGCGGCCATGATCGACGGAGAGGCCACCGTCAAGACGTTCAAGCGCACCGGCAAAGAGGTCTGGCTCATGCCGCACAATCCGTTGTTCGACCCGATTCCGGGCAACGACGCGGCGATCCTGGGCAAGGTCGTCACCGTGATGCGGAAGCTCTGACCCCGACGACAAGGGCGGGCCCCGGCTTCGTGCCGCGGGCCCGCCCTTTCGCGTTCGGGTGATCAGCTCAGGTCGAGGCCCCGACCGATGATCTCCTTCATGATCTCGGCGGTGCCGCCGTAGATCGTCTGGACGCGGGAGTCCATGTACGCCTTTGCGATCGGGTACTCGCGCATGTAGCCGTAGCCACCGTGCAGCTGCAGACAGCGGTCGATGAGCTTGACCTGGGCCTCCGTCGTCCACCACTTGGCCATAGCCGCGTCCTGCACGGTGAGCTTGCCGACGTTCAACTGTTCGACGAACCGGTCGACCAGCACGCGCACCGCGGTGGTCTCGGTGGCCAGCTCCGCGAGGACGAATCGGGTGTTCTGGAAGCTACCGATCGACTTGCCGAACGCCTTGCGGTCCCGGCAGTACTGGATCGTCATGTCCAGGCACGACTCCATGGCGGCCGCGGCGACGACGGCGATGGACATGCGCTCCTGCGGCAGGTTCTGCATCAGGTAGATGAAGCCCATCCCCTCCTCGCCGAGGAGGTTCGCGGCAGGCACCCGCACGTCCGTGAAGCTGAGCTCAGCCGTGTCCTGAGCCTTGAGCCCGATCTTGTCGAGGTTGCGGCCGCGTTCGAAGCCCTCCATGCCGCGTTCCACGACGAAGAGCGAGAAGCCCTGAGCGCCCTTGTCCGGGTCGGTGCAGGCGACGACCACGACCAGGTCGGCGTTGATGCCGTTGGTGATGAAGGTCTTGGCGCCGTTGAGGATCCAGTCGTCACCGTCCCGCACCGCGCGGGTCTTGATGTTCTGGAGGTCGCTGCCGGTGCCGGGCTCGGTCATCGCGATCGCTGCGATGAGCTCCCCCGAACAGAAGCCAGGCAGCCAACGCTGCTTCTGCTCCTCGTTGGCGAGCTTGATCAGGTACGGCGCGACGACGTCGTTGTGCAGCATGAAGCCGATGCCGCTGTAGCCACCGCGGGTCGTCTCCTCGGTGACGATCATGTTGTAGCGGAAATCGTCGACTCCCCCGCCGCCGTACTCCTCCGGTACGGCCATGCCGAGGAAGCCCTGCTTACCGGCCTCGATCCACACCGACCGGTCGACGATGTTCTGCTCCTCCCACTGATCGTGGAAGGGGGCGACGTGCTGGTCGAGGAACTTGCGGTAGGACTCCCGGAACAGATCGTGCTCCGGTTCGAACAGGGTGCGTTCCACTACGTCTCCTCGTGTCGATCTGCCGGCGAGCGGCGGCCGTACTTCCTCGACTCGACCGTAGGACGCCGATCAGCGCCGATCCATGACCGAGACGAGCGCGATTCGTGACCGCACGGGCGTGGATCACGAATCGCGCTCGAGTAGAGGTCAGCGGCGCAGCGTACTGAGCCAGCGCATCACCGGGTAGGCGACCAGGATGCCCACCGAACCCCACGCGATGCCGCCGAGCTCGACCGAGCCGATCGACAGCGTGAGGTTGCCGATGCCGGCGACGAGCGCCGTCGCGACGACGGTCAGGTTCACGGGATCGGTGAAATCGACCTTGGCGTCCATCCAGATCCGAACGCCGAGGACACCGATCAGGCCGTACAGCACCAGCGTCGCGCCACCGATCACGCCGTCGGGCACCGTGAACACGAGCGCCCCGAACTTCGGCGAGAACGACAGGACGACCGCGGTGACCGCAGCGACCCAGTACGCCGCGGTCGAGTACACGCGGGTCGCGGCCATGACGCCGATGTTCTCGGCGTAGGTCGTGGTGCCCGAACCGCCGCCGATACCGGCGAGGGTGGTCGCGAGACCATCGGCGAAGAGCGCATTTCCGGCGAGGTCGTCGAGCGGCTTGCCCGTCATCGCGGACACGGCCTTGACGTGCCCCACGTTCTCGGCGATGAGCACGATCACCACGGGCAGTGCGAGCAGGATCACCGACAGCTCGAAGGTGGGCGCCCGCAGGTGCGGTACGCCGAACCACGCTGCTTCGCGGAGCGCGTCGACGCGCTCGTCGGCGAGGCCGCCCGTCAGCGCCGCGAACACCCAGCCGACGACGACACCGATCAGGATGCCGAGACGACCGATGATGCCCGGACCGATCACGGTCGCGAGCAGGATGCCCAGCAGCGTCACGGCCGCGATCAGCGGCTGCGCCTGGAAGGACCCCGCCGCGGTGGGCGCGAGGTTGAGTCCGATCAGCGCAACCACCGCACCGGTGACGACGGGCGGCATCACGGCATCGATGACGCGGGCGCCGATCGCCCTCACGAGCGCACCGACCAGCATGAGCACAACACCCGCCGCGACGACGCCACCGAGCTGCGCGGCGGGGCCTTCACCTGCGGACGCGGTCAGCGGGGCGATGAACGCGAACGACGAGCCGAGGTAGCTGGGGATACGTCCGCGAGTGATGATGAGGAACAGCGCGGTGCCGATTCCGGAGAACAGCAGCGTCGTGGTGACCGGGAAACCCGTGATCGTCGGCACCAGCAGCGTCGCGCCGAACATCGCGATCACGTGCTGCATGCCGATGCCGATGGTGCGCGGCCACGACAGCCGCTCGTGGGCGCCACCACGGCACCGTCGTTGATCCGTCGGCCGTCGCCATGCAGCGCCCATCCGAACATCCCGGTGCCGGCTTCCCGCTCGGCGCGCTTTGCGCGTGGTCCTCGTACTCGTCACAGTTGGCCAATAGTAGGGCCACCGCCTGCGGCGTTACACCACCGCACCGGGACTCGCCACCCGAATCACATCGATACCGGGTGTCCGGTTCGAGCAGATTCGCCGAAATCCGATGCACGCCACAGTCGCCACGGCCTCGGATGCCGCCCCGCTGAGGAGAATCCGACTCCGGTCAGTGTCGCCGTGACCGTGACCGCCGGCGCACCAGGCCGTACGTGGCGAGTCCGGCAACCAGTGCACCGCCGACGAGGGCCGGCGTGGACCACCGCAGGGCACCATCCTCCTCGGCGGCCCCACCGGACGCCCCTTCGGCGGCCGATTCGTTCACCGACGCCGACAGCGGCACCGATCCCCCGGACCCCGAGTCGTCTCGGCGATGTCGGCCGCACCACGCAGGATCTGCAGCGGGGCAGGGCTCCGCCCGCGGATTCCGATCCGGCCAGCAGGTCCCGTCCGGGGTGAAGGCGATCGCCTCGCCCTGCGGCTGGTTCGGGAGGGCCACCCGCACCGGTGTCGTGGTGGTCAGCGCCCGGACGAGGTTGCCGTCAGGAGCCGAGTACAGGTAGACGTCCGTGTAGGTCCGGAGCGCGGCCACGGTACCGTCGGCGCTGACGGCGCCACCGGTCACCAGCGTCGATCCGCCGACTGGCACCGGGCCGCCGGGAGTGTGGGCGGGCCCCAGGCGCACCTCGCCGAGCCGTTCGAGCGCGGTGGAACCGGGTGACGCGAGCCCGTCCAGGGAGGTGCCGCCGACGGGTCGGTCAGATCCCGCTCGGGGCGAGGATTTCCTTGGTGACGATCAGGGGCGACCCATCACGCTGGATCAGCAGCGTCTCGGCGTCGTGTGGGCCGTCGGGATATACGAGCCGGTGCAACTGCCCGTCCCCGGACGCCGAGTCGAGGCTGATCAGAGCGACCGTCTGCCGCAGTCGGTCGTCGTCCCGGTGTCCGACAGCCACAGCCGGCCGTCGGGACCGACGCCCATGTCCTCGATGTCGTAGGGATCCACCGGGACCGGCAGCGTGCCGATCACCGCGCAGTCGCCGTCCATCACGGTGACGGACTCGTCGGTGCCGCTGTCGCCGATGCCGTACGTCTTCCCCGCCACGATCGCCAGGCCGGACAGTTCCTCGAGCGCCGGGTCGGTGGGCGTGCACAACTGCTCGAACTGCGCGCCGGGCGCGAGAACGCCCGATCCGCTCGAGCCTGCGCTCTGAGCACCCGCGGGCGTCGCGCCCAGCAGCGCGGGAGCGATGGCCAGGGCCCCGGCCAGCGCCAACCGGGCCGCCGCTCGGGCCTTAGGCACTCCCCGCGTAGTCGACGAGGGCCGAGGCGAGGGACTCCGGGACCCGCACGCGCATCCGGGTGCCGGTCTCCTCGCGCGTGGAGTCGAGGATCTGTCCGTCGGAGTGGATCCGCGCGACGAGGTCACCTCGGGTGTAGGGCACGAGGACATCTACCTCGACCTCCGGGCGCCGGACGATCTCGGACAGCCGTACCCGCAGCTCATCGATGCCCTCCCCGGTTCGGGCGGACACGAACACCGCACCGGGCAGCAGCCCGCGCAGCTGGGTCAGGACCACGGGGTCCGCCGCATCGATCTTGTTTACCACGATCAATTCGGGCGGCGCGGCCGTATCGTTCTCGCGGATCACCTCGGTGATGACCTCACGAACGGCCTTGATCTGGTCGGTCGGCAGCGGATCCGATCCGTCGACAACGTGGAGCAGGAGATCGGCGTCGGTCACTTCCTCGAGTGTGGAGCGGAACGCCTCGACCAGCTGGGTCGGCAGGTGCCGGACGAAGCCGACGGTGTCGGTGAGGACGTACTCCGACCGTCCTCGAACGTCGCGCGCCGGGTCGTCGGATCGAGCGTCGCGAACAGTGCGTTCTGAACGAGCACACCCGAACCGGTGAGGGCGTTGAGCAGGCTCGACTTGCCGGCGTTGGTGTATCCGACGATGGCGACCGACGGGATCTCGCTGCGGAGCCGATGGCTGCGCTTGGTGTCGCGGGCGGACTTCATCTCCTTGATCTCGCGACGCAGCTTCGCCATCCGCTCGCGGATCCGTCGACGGTCCGTCTCGATCTTGGTCTCACCGGGACCGCGCAGACCGACGCCGCCGTTGCTGCCGGCACGACCACCGGCCTGCCGCGACATCGACTCACCCCAGCCGCGAAGCCGCGGCAGCATGTACTCCATCTGCGCGAGCGCGACCTGCGCCTTGCCCTCCCTCGAGGTGGCGTGCTGCGCGAAGATGTCGAGGATCAGCGCGGTTCGGTCGATGACCTTGACCTTGACGACCTTCTCCAGCGCCGTGAGCTGCGCGGGGGTCAGTTCACCATCGCAGACGACGGTGTCGGCCCCGGTCGCGAGGACCACCTGACGCAGCTCGTCGGCCTTGCCGGAACCGATATAGGTGGCCGCGTCCGGCTTGTCGCGGCGCTGCACGAGGCCCTCGAGGACCTCGGATCCGGCCGTCTCGGCGAGTGCGGCCAGCTCGGAGAGGCTGGCGTCGGCCTGTGCGGCGGTGCCGGAGGTCCAGACGCCGACGAGGACCACGCGCTCGAGACGCAGCTGCCGATACTCGACCTCGGTGACGTCGGTGAGCTCGGTGGACAGACCCTGGACGCGGCGCAGGGCGCTGCGCTCGTCGAGCTGCATCTCACCGACGGACGGTGCAGCCGAGTCGTCGAAGTACTCGTCTCGATCGGACACTGCCGATCGGTCGGACGATTCCGGGGGCTCCGACGGGGACGGGAACTTGGTGCGATGTGATTTCGTCATACACATTCATGGTCCCACGAAGCGCGACGGGCGTGCACACGGATTTCCCCAGGGCGAACAGGCGCCAACGGTCCGGGCATCAGCACCCGGCGGGCCGAGCATCATCACCCCGGCGGGCCGGGCGTCAGCACCCCGGCGAGCCGGGCATCAACCCAGTTCGGTCCACCAGCGGTCGTCGATCCGGCCCGCCGCGACGAGCACGGACGGCCCCGCAGTGCCGCATGTCCACCGTCGACCGTGACCTCCACCCGGCCACCGGGCACCCGCACCTCGACCTTGCCGTCGGAGTCGCCGTGCGCACGCAGCGCGGCCACCGCCGCCGCGACGGTGCCGGTGCCGCACGAGCGGGTCTCGCCGACGCCGCGTTCGTGGACGCGCATCTCGACCGAGCCGCCGTCGAGCGCGGTGAGGATCTCGATGTTGACGCCCTCGGGAAGAACCCGGGATCGAAGCTGGGCGCGACCGTCAGGTCCAGCGCGGCGAGCGCCGCCGGCGTCAGCCCCGGGTCGACACATGCGAGATGCGGGTTGCCGACATCGATGCCGATCCCCTGGAGGACGCGGCCGTCGACGGTCGCCGTCGAGGTGCCGAGCTCGCGGACGCGCCCCGTCTCGACGGTGACGTCGCCGTTCACGTGGTCGGCGGCGTGGACGGTGACCGGACGGGCACCGGCACGGCTGCCGACGACGAACTCGTCGCGCAGTTCGAGTCCGGTGGCGCGCAGGTAGTGCGCGAACACCCGAACACCGTTGCCGCACATCTCCGCGATGGAGCCGTCCGCGTTGCGGTAGTCCATGAACCAGTCGTCGGCGGAGACACCCTCGGGGAGGTCGCGTAGTACGCCGACCGCGGTCAGGGCACCGGCCCGCGCGACCCGCAGGAGACCGTCGGCGCCGAGTCCACGACGGCGGTCGCACAGCGCCGCGATCCGGTGCTCGGGAAGAGCAAGGTCGGCATCGGGATCCGGGAGGATCACGAAGTCGTTCTGGGTGCCGTGGCCCTTGCTGAATTCCATGGCGCCCACTCTAGCGAGGCGCGGGGGCGCGCCCGCGGGTCACTTCCCCTCGATCAACCGCAGCGCGTTGTCGACGAGGTTCGGGTCGGCGGCGTCGAGCCAGTGCACCCGCGGGTCGCGCCGGAACCACGACCGCTGCCGGCGGACGTACCGGCGGGTGCCGATGAAGGTGCGCTCGAGCGCCTCCGCGAGGTCGTATTCGCCGTCGAACATCGCGAGCACCTGGGCGTACCCGATGGCTCGCTGTGCCGTGACGCCTTCCCGGAGCCCAACCTCGACCAGGCCCCGGACCTCGTCGACGAGCCCCTTGTCGAACATCAGCTCGGTGCGCAGCCGGATCCGGGCGTCGAGCGCCTCGGTCTCCCGGTCGACACCGATGATGACTGTGCCCCGACGAGGTTCGCCGATCTTCGGCGCAGACGCGGCAAAGGGCTGCCCGGTGAGCTGGACGACCTCGAGCGCCCGCACGATGCGACGACCGTCGGTCGGCAGGATCGACGCGGCCGCGTCGGGATCGACGCGCGCGAGCTCGGCGTGCACCGCCGCGACACCCCGTTCGGCGAGCACGGTCTCCCAGTGAGCACGGATCTGCGGATCGGTCGCGGGGAACGACCACTCGTCGAGCAGCGACTGCACGTACATCATCGAGCCGCCCACGATGATCGGTACCGCGCCCCGAGCGCGGATGTCCTCGACGTCGCGGGACGCCGACTCCTGGTAGCGGGCCACGGTGGCGGTCTCGGTCACGTCCAGCACGTCGAGCTGGTGGTGAACGATGCCGCGCCGCTCGGCCGGCGTGAGCTTGGCGGTGCCGACGTCCATTCCGCGGTAGAGCTGCATTGCGTCGATGTTGACGATCTCGCCGCCCAGCCGCTCCGCGAGGTCGAGGCCCAGATCCGACTTGCCGGTCGCGGTGGGGCCGACGACGGCGATCGGGGTCCGCCCGGTCACGGCCACCACATCCCGACGTGGTAGCCGACCCCGTACGGAGCACCCGTGTAGAGCGACTCCGACTTGCTCGGACCGCCGTTCTCGCCGCCGAACACCGCCGAAAGTGTCTGCCACGCAGCACGCCCGGGCAGCCCGATCGCACTGCACAGTGCGGGATCGAGGACGTCGAGCGCTCCGCAGTCACCCTCGGCGAGCGCCGCGTCCAGCGCCGCCTGCACCTCGGCCGACCTGGCGTCGAACGCACCGGGGGCCTTGTCGGTCAAAGTGTTCGCGCCGTCGGCGACCACGAGGAGCGCCTGCGGCGTCGGGCGCGCGTCGAGCTCACGGCGCAGCGACTCCCCACCCGCGCGCACTCGCCGGCCGCGGTGTCGGGAGCCAGCGTCCGCACCCGCAGCCGCGCCTCGGGCGCCGACTGACCGCGCAACCAACCCGCGACCAGGGCCGCCAGCGGCATCGAGGGGTCGACATCGTCGTCGGATGCGTCGGGCGACAAGCACACTCGCACGTCCACGCCGAATCCCGCGAACGTGCCGCACGATTCGGGATCGACATCGGTGACGGACGCCATCCCGGGCTCAGCGACACCGACCACCGTCCACTCCGCGCACGAGACACCCAGGCGCGTCGACACATCGAGCGCCGCTCTGCGCAACCGGTCGGTTTCCGATGCTGCGGCACCGGCCAACTGGGGCACGAGCAGCGGCGGCGAGGGCACGAAAGCGGCGACGGTCAACACACTGCGCAACGGTAGTCGACGAGGTGACGCCTTCCCGGGGTCAGACCTGTTTCAATAGTCTTGACAGTCGCTGCAGGCTCCCGCCCATTCCGAACGACCGGTCGGGCGCGAACGGGAGGCGACAGTGCGATCAGGCGGCCGTGACGCGCGGCAGAGACGAGGAGCTATGACCGAGAGCAACGCACCCAAGCCGGGTTCCCCCAAGCCGGGTGCCCCGAAGCCCGGCGCCAAGCCCGGTGCTGTGAAATCCGGCTCGCCCAAGCCCGGTCCGGCTCCGAGCCACGCCATGCCCGCCGTCGCCGCGAGCGATCCAAGCCTGTTCGGCCGCGTCGACGAGGACGGCACCGCGTGGGTCCGGACGGCCGACGGCGAACGGCAGATCGGCTCGTGGCAGGCAGGTGACGCGGCCGAGGGGCTCGCCCACTTCGGGCGCCGCTACGACGACCTCGCAACCGAGGTGACACTGCTCGAGACCCGACTGGCCTCCGGCGCGGGCGACGCGAAGAAGACCCGCTCTGCAGCCCGCGCCATCGCGGAGTCGCTCCCGACCGCCGCGGTGATCGGAGACATCGACGCCCTCAGCGCCCGGCTGACCGTGATCATTGAGGGGTCGGAGCAGGCCGAGGAGCAGGCCAAGCTCGACAAGGAGCAGACCCGCAAGGATCAGACCGCCCGCAAGGAGGCGTTGGCGGCGGAGGCCGAGCAGATCGGCGCCGAGTCCACGCAGTGGAAGGTCGCCGGCGATCGGCTGCGCGAGATCCTCGACGAGTGGAAGACCATCCGTGGTCTCGATCGCAAGAGCGACGACGCCCTGTGGCGGCGGTTCGCGAAGGCGCGCGAGACATTCAACCGGCGCCGCGGCACGCACTTCGCCGAGCTCGACCGCGAACGCGCGACCGCCAAGTCCCGCAAGGAGGAGCTGGTCGCCCAGGCGGAGGCACTGTCCTCCTCCACCGACTGGGGAACCACCGCGGCGCAGTTCCGTGATCTGCTCGCCGAGTGGAAGGCCGCCGGTCGCGCTCCTCGCGAGGCGGACGACGCCCTGTGGCGGCAGTTCAAGGAGTCGCAGGACGTGTTCTTCGCGGCCCGCAACGCAGCCGCCTCCGAACGCGACGCCGAGTTCGCCCAGAACGCGGTCGCCAAGGAGGAACTCCTGAAGAGCGCCGAGAACATCGATCCCGGCAAGGATCTCGATGCGGCTCGCGCGGCCCTGCGCGACCTGCAGGAGAAGTGGGACGAGATCGGCAGAGGTGCCCCGCGAGCGCATGCACGACCTCGAAGGCAAGCTGCGCACGATCGAGAAGCGGGTCCGCGACGCGGCCGACTCCGAGTGGCGCCGAAGCGATCCCGAGGCGTTGGCCCGTGCCGCCCAGTTCCGCGAGCGTGTCGCCCAGTTCGAGGAGCAGGCCGCGAAGGCGACCGCCGCCGGCCGCACCAAGGACGCGGAGAAGGCCCTCGCCCAGGCACAGCAGTGGCGCGAGTGGGCCGAGGCCGCCGAGGGCGCCGTGAACGAGCGCTGACACGCCCGGTAGACGGATGAGGGGTGCGACGCCTGATGGCGTCGCACCCCTCTTCGTTCGTCGGACTCAGACGGTCCAGTCGCCGCGTTCCGCGTCCTCCTCGGCGGCCCGGCGGCGATCCTCCTCGGCCGCAAGCTGCATCGCGGTCCGGCTCCACACCACCTTGATCCAGTGGAAGGTCAGGACGATGACCGTGATCCAGCCCAGGATCAGGCCGATTCCTGGACCGGCGCTGCCGGACTCGGCGAGCGGGAGGGTCTGCCGCGACCAGATCGCGAGCATGCCGAACACCGCGGACACCGCGGTGCCGGCGAGCGCGATCCACGCGAGCACCCAGCGACGGGTCACGAGCGCGAGGATCGAGAAGACGCCACCGAAGACGAGCGCGAGCCACACGAAGATCCGCGACGTCAGCTTGATGTGCTCGTCGACCGCAGGCTGGGCATAGACCAGCACGTCCCAGCCGTTGGCCGATCCCGCGTGCGGCAGGGTGAACGACAGCAGCAGCACGAGCACGCACACCGCGACGACGACGGCACGCACGCCGGGGTCGATCTCGCCGGCGATCTTCTTCTCGGCGGCCTCGAAGTCCTTCTGGTACTCCGCCATCGGGTCCTGACCGTTCCCGGCGGGCCGGTTCTCGTCACCGGCGGTGTCGCCGCGCTCGCTCATGCGTTGCATCCCATCTGTGCTGGCAGCGGAGCGGGGACGCCCACCTGGGGCAGTCCCAGTCCGACGCCGATCGGCGGGGTCTTGGGTGTGACCCCTCGTTCGAACGAATCTCCGGCACGGGTGCGCCGGTGGGTGAGGATCGGGTCGTCGGCGACGAGGTGGTGCGGTGCGGCGGCGGTGACGACGACGGTGATCACGTCGCCGGGGCGCAGGTCGCCGTCGAGGATGCCTTCGGGCCGGAAGTGGACGAGCCGACCGTCGCGGGCACGGCCACTCATGCGCGCGGTCTCCGCGTTCTTGCGACCGTCACCGGCGGTGATCAGCAACTCGACCTCGGTGCCGACGAGCTTACGGTTCTCCTCGAGCGTGATCTCCTCCTGGAGCGCGATGAGGCGGTCGTAGCGTTCCTGCACAACGGCTTTGGGAAGCTGACCCTCCATCTCGGCGGCGGGCGTACCGGGCCGCTTGGAGTACTGGAAGGTGAACGCGCTGGTGAAGCGGGCCTGCCGGACGACGTCGAGCGTGGCCTGGAAGTCCTCCTCGGTCTCGCCCGGGAAGCCGACGATGATGTCGGTCGTGATGGCCGCGTGCGGCATCGCGGCGCGCACCTTCTCGATGATGCCGAGGAACTTGGCGCTGCGGTACGACCGGCGCATCGCCTTGAGGACACGGTCCGAGCCGGACTGCAGCGGCATGTGCAGCTGCGGGCACACGTTCGGCGTGGTGGCCATCGCCTCGATGACGTCGTCGGTGAATTCGGCCGGGTGCGGCGAGGTGAACCGCACTCGCTCGAGGCCCTCGATCTGCCCGCAGGCCTGCAGCAGTTTCGCGAAGGCACCACGATCGCGCGGAAGCTCCGGATCGGCGAAGGAGACGCCGTAGGAGTTGACGTTCTGGCCGAGCAGCGTCACCTCGAGGACGCCCTCGTTCACGAGCGCCTGCACCTCGGCGAGGATGTCGCCGGGGCGGCGGTCGACCTCCTTGCCGCGCAGCGACGGCACGATGCAGAACGTGCACGTGTTGTCGCAGCCGACCGAGATCGACACCCAGCCCGCGTACGCGGACTCGCGCTTGGCAGGCAGCGTCGACGGGAACGCCTCGAGCGATTCGAGGATCTCGACCTCCGCCTTGCGGTTGTGGCGGGCACGCTCGAGCAGCGCGGGCAGCGAGCCGATGTTGTGGGTACCGAACACGACGTCGACCCACGGCGCCTTCTTCACGACGGTGTCGCGGTCCTTCTGGGCGAGGCAGCCGCCGACGGCGATCTGCATGCCGGGGCGCTCCTCCTTGACCGGCGCCAGGTGACTGAGATTGCCGTACAGCTTGTTGTCCGCGTTCTCGCGCACCGCGCACGTGTTGAAGACGACCAGGTCCGCCTGCTCCCCCGGAGCGGCCTTCGAGTAGCCGGCGTCCTCGAGCAGGCCGGACAACCGCTCGGAGTCGTGCACGTTCATCTGACAGCCGTACGTGCGGACCTCGTAGCTGCGCCCGCTGTTCTGGTCGATCGTCTCCACGCGTCCAGGGTACGGCCCCGCACAAAATCGCCTGCTGGGGCCACGCATCAGCCCGTCCGCGGGAACCCCTGATCTGTATCGTTCAAGATCAGGGCGTGCTGGACCAACAGGTACGTAATAAGTCCAGCTAGGGTTACGCGTTATGACGCAGCCTGAGACCACCGGAGCGGCTACCGGAACCAAGTCGATGATCTCCATGAAGGGGGTCAACAAGCACTACGGTGACCTGCACGTTCTCAAGAACATCGACCTGGAGATCCCGGCCGGCCAAGTGGTCGTGATGCTCGGCCCGTCCGGGTCGGGAAAGTCGACCCTCTGCCGGACCATCAACCGCCTTCGAGCCGATCGATCAGGGCGCCGTCACGATCGACGGTGTGCCGGTCCCGGCCGAGGGTCGCGCCCTCGCCCGCCTGCGTTCCGACGTCGGCATGGTGTTCCAGAGCTTCAACCTGTTCTCCCACAAGACGGTGCTCGAGAACGTCATGCTCGCTCCGGTCAAGGTCCGCAGGATCGACAAGGCCCAGGCGAAGGAGCGCGCGCTGGCGCTGCTCGACCGCGTCGGCATCCGGACCCAGGCCGACAAGTACCCCGCCCAGCTGTCCGGTGGCCAGCAGCAGCGCGTCGCGATCGCCCGGTCGCTCGCGATGGACCCCAAGGTCATGCTCTTCGACGAGCCGACCTCCGCCCTCGACCCCGAGATGGTCAACGAGGTCCTCGACGTCATGGTGAACCTCGCGAAGGAGGGCATGACGATGATCGTCGTGACCCACGAGATGGGGTTCGCGCGCAAGGCCGCCGATCGGATCATCTTCATGGCGGACGGCTCGATCCTCGAGGACACCGATCCGGACACGTTCTTCACCGCGCCGAAGACCGACCGCGCCAAGGACTTCCTCGGCAAGATCCTCGGACACTGAGCGGGGACGGAAGAACCACAATGAGACGCATACGAATCAGATCGCCCCGCATCCTGGGTGTCGTCGCGGCGTTGACGGCCGTCGTGCTCACGGCGTCCGCGTGCGGCAGCAGCGAGCCGCGCGACGTCCTGGCCGACGCCGCCGACGGGCACCTCACGATCGGCACCAAGTACGACCAGCCCGGGCTGGCGCTGCGCGAGCCGGACAAGACCATGACCGGCTTCGACGTCGAGGTCGCCAAGTACATCGCGAACTACCTGGGTGTCCCCGAGAGCGGGATCACGTGGCGGGAGGCGCCGTCGGCGCAGCGCGAGAACCTGATCAAGAACGGTGAGGTCGACTTCGTGGTCGGCACGTACTCGATCACAGACAACCGCAAGAAGGTCGTCGACTTCGCGGGCCCGTACTACATCGCGGGCCAGTCGCTGCTGGTGCGCGCCGACGACGACTCGATCACCGGGCGGATTCCCTCCAGGGCGGCAAGAAGCTGTGCTCGGTGTCGGGCTCGACCCCCGCACAGAAGATCAAGAAGTCGTACCCCGGCGTCCAGCTGCAGCAGTTCGACAGCTACTCGTCGTGCGTCGAGGCGCTGCACCGCGGCAAGGTCGACGCCCTCACCACCGACGACATCATCCTGGCGGGCTACGCGGCCCAGTACCCGGGCGAGTTCAAGCTCGCCGGTCAGCCGTTCACCACCGAGCTGTACGGCGTCGGTCTACCGAAGGGCGACACGGACGCTCGCATGAAGATCAACGACGCGATCGAGGACATGATCGCGACCGGCGCCTGGGAACGGGCGTTGCAAGCGACCATGGGCGAGTCGGGTTACGCGCTGCCGGCGCCCCCGACGGTCGACCGGTACTGATGCGGAGGAGGTGACATGGGACTTATCGATACTTACGGCGACCAGCTCGTCAGCGCGTTCTGGACCACCGTGCAGCTCACGTTCTGGCTCGGCGCTCGGCGCGCTGATCTGGGCACGATTCTCGCCGGCATGCGGGTCTCCCCCGTGCCGATCCTGCGGATCTTCGCGACCTGGTACGTCAACATCTTCCGCAACACACCCCTGACGCTCATCATCGTGTTCTGCTCGGTGGGGCTCTACCAGAACCTGGGGGTGCACTTCGCCCCCGAGGACTCGCCGAAGTTCATCGACCAGAACAACTTCCGGCTCGCGGTCCTCGGATTCATCGTCTACACCTCGGCTTTCGTGTGCGAATCGCTGCGATCCGGCATCAACACCGTTCCCATGGGCAGGCCGAGGCGGCCCGCTCACTGGGCCTGACGTTCACGCAGAGCATCCGGATGATCGTGCTCCCCAGGCCTTCCGGGCAGTCATCGCACCGCTGGGCAGTGTGCTGATCGCCCTGACGAAGAACACGACGATCGCATCGGCGATCGGTGTGGCCGAGGCGTCGCTCCTCATGAAGACGATGATCGAGAACGAGGCGGACAAGTTGTTCCTCGTCTTCGGAATCTTCGCCATCGGCTTCATGATCCTGACGCTGCCGGTCGGCTTCCTGTTCGGTTATCTCGGCAAGCGGTTGGCGGTGAAGCGATGACCCAGCAGGCGAGTGTTCTCTTCGACACCCCGGCCCTCGGGCCCGGATCCGCAACCGACTGATCGCGATCGCCTTCGGCGTCGTCCTGATCGCCCTCGCGGTGTACGTGATCAACGTGCTGGCCGACAACGGACAGCTCGAGGCCGACAAGTGGTCGCCGTTCCTGAACCACTTCACGTGGACGACGTATCTGCTGCCCGGCCTGAAGGGCACACTGTTGGCGGCGTCGCTGTCGATCGTGTTCGCGCTGATCCTCGGCGCCATCCTCGGCATCGGCCGGCTCTCGGACCACCGCTGGGTCCGCTGGATCAGCGGAGCGTTCGTCGAGTTCTTCCGCTCGATCCCGGTGCTGATCCTGATGATCTTCGCCTACCAGGCGTTCGCGCAGTACGGCATCTTCCCGTCGAGCCAGTTGGCGCTCGCCGCGGTCGTGGTGGGCCTGACGCTGTACAACGGCTCGGTGATCGCCGAGATCCTCCGGGCAGGCATCCTGTCGCTGCCGAAGGGCCAGACGGAAGCGGCATCCGCGCTCGGTATGCGCAAGAGCCAGATGATGCGGCTGATCCTGCTCCCGCAGGCGATCACGACGATGCTGCCGGCGCTGGTGTCGCAGATGGTTGTGGCGCTGAAGGATTCGGCGCTCGGCTACCAGATCGGCTACGTCGAGCTGATCCGCAGTGGCCAGCAGGCGGCGTCGTACTACCGCAACTTCTTCGCCGCGCTGGTCGTGGTAGGCGTGATCATGGTGGTCATCAACTTCGCGCTGACGTCGTTCGCGACGTGGCTCGAGAAGCGCCTGCGCACTGGCAGCAAGAAGCGTGGCAAGCCGGCCGTGATTCCGATCGACACCACCGAACTCGACGGTGTCCCCGGCATCGACGATTTCAGTGACGCGATGCAGCCGCAGCCGCCTCGCTGACTGACACGAGTGAGCCGACGGGCTCGCGGTGGACCTCAGTCCTCCGCGAGCCCGTCGGTTCCTGCACCCAGGTTCGCCAATTCGGTCTTCACGACGCTGAACGACACGGACGACGGGTAGCCCCGGCGCGCGAGCATGCCGACGAGTCGCCGCATCAGCCGGTCTCGGTCGTCACGGTCCGCGATGTCGTCAGGGGTCGTCCGCGCAAGCTTCTTGCGGACCAGTTCGACCGCGCGCTCGCGCTCGTCGTCGGAACTGATCTGCGACAGCGCCTCGGTGGAGGTTTGCTGGTCGATCCCCTTGCGGCGCAACTCGGTTGCGAGGGCGCGCCGACCGCGCCCGGAGTAGGTGTGCCGTGAATGCACCCACTGCTCGGCGAACGCGACGTCGTCGACCAGCCCCACCTCGGCGAGCCGGTCGAGGACGCCTTCGATGACGGCCGGCGGGTAGCCCTTCTGGGCGAGCTTCTGTTCGAGTTCCGTGCGGCTGCGGGCACGCTCGGTGAGCAGGCGCAGGCACACGTCCTTGGCCCGCGCCGCCAACGTCTCCGGGCTGCCCTTCAACTCGAACGGTTCACCGTTCTCCCCGACGGGCCGTCCGCGCCCCCGGTTCGAGGCACGGCGCCGGCCGGTCGTGACGTCGTCACTGCCGTACCGGTCGTAGTGACTGGTGTCGTTGTGGCTGCTGTCGTCACTCATGGTTTCGAGCCCTTCCCTGCCCGGGCGGCATCACCGCCCGGGCAGGAACGGGGCTGTCCGATCAGAAGTCGGCCGACTCGGCAGCGTCCTCGTCGGTCAGGACGGCGCCGATGCCCAGCTTCTCCTTGATCTTCTTCTCGATCTCGTCGCGGATGTCGGTGTTCTCGAGCAGGAACTTGCGGGCGTTCTCCTTGCCCTGGCCCAGCTGGTCGCCCTCGTACGTGTACCAGGAACCGGACTTACGGATGAACCCGTGCTCGACGCCCATGTCGATCAGCGAGCCCTCCTTGCCGATGCCCTGGCCGTAGAGGATGTCGAACTCGGCCTGCTTGAACGGCGGCGACACCTTGTTCTTGACGACCTTGACGCGGGTGCGGTTACCGACCGCGTCGGTGCCGTCCTTGAGGGTCTCGATGCGACGGACGTCGAGGCGGACCGAAGAGTAGAACTTGAGCGCCTTACCACCGGTCGTGGTCTCGGGCGAGCCGAACATCACGCCGATCTTCTCGCGCAGCTGGTCGATGAAGATCGCGGCGGTGCCCGAGTTGTTGAGCGCACCGGTCATCTTGCGGAGCGCCTGGCTCATCAGTCGCGCCTGCAGACCGACGTGGCTGTCGCCCATCTCGCCCTCGATCTCGGCGCGCGGCACAAGTGCGGCGACCGAGTCGACCACGATGATGTCGAGGGCGCCGGAGCGGATCAGCATGTCGGCGATCTCGAGAGCCTGCTCACCGGTGTCCGGCTGGGAGACCAGCAGCGCGTCGGTGTCGACGCCGAGCTTGCGGGCGTACTCCGGATCGAGCGCGTGCTCGGCGTCGATGAAGGCCGCGATACCGCCGTTGGCCTGTGCGTTCGCCACGGCGTGAAGGGCGACCGTCGTCTTACCCGAGGATTCCGGCCGTAGATCTCGACGACGCGACCGCGCGGCAGACCGCCGATGCCCAGCGCCACGTCGAGCGCGATCGATCCCGTGGGGATCACGGCGATGGGCTGACGAGCCTCCTCGCCCAGGCGCATCACCGAACCCTTGCCGAAGCTCTTGTCGATCTGGGCCAGCGCCAGTTCGAGCGCCTTGTCGCGGTCGTGTGCCTGCGGTGCCATCGTGGTCCTCTTTCGAAGTCTCGTCCAGCGATCTGTGGTTCAGGTTAGAGCCCGGTACCGACAACTTCGCCGACCCGAACGACCCGACACTGCCGCACCCAGCGGTAACTCATGGACAGCAACGGATAACCCCAGCATAGGCGAACATGTGTTCGAGTCAATCACCGAACGGTGTCCGCCACCGCCGCTATCTCCGCTGCGGCGGGACGTCGAATTCGTCGCACAGCGCTCGCCAGACGGCCCGGGGGTCGACGCCGTCCTCGATCGCGTCGGCGGCGGTCTTGGCGCCCAGGCTGAGAATCACGTGGTCGACGAGGAGGGAGTCGCCGCGGACCTGTCCGAACTCTTCCCGGACGAGATCATGGAATTCGGTCAGTCGCACACCTGCCACGGTAGCCGAGGCCGACCTCCGGTCCGGATGCTCATCCCAGTACCGCGCGGCACACCTCGACCGGATCCTCGACATCGGCGACACCGTCCGCGGCCTCCCGTGCGGCCGCGGCGAACGACGGGTCGTCGAGGACGCGCCGCACCCCGTCGCGGAGGGCGTCGACGGTCAGCGGACGGATCAGGGCGCCGCCACCCTGGCGGGCGACCCGGTTCGCCACCTCCCACTGGTCCCCGCCCCCGGGCACCGTCACGAGGGGCACCCCCGCGAGCAGGCCCTTCGCAAGGACACCGTGTCCGCCGCCGCACACCAGGGCGGACGCGGTCCGCAGCATCGCGTCCTGCCGGCCGTATCCGGCGCGCACCCAGGCGGGCAGCTCGATGTCGGGCGTCTCGAACAACGTCACGAGCATCCGCACGCCCATGCCGTCGAGCGCCCGGATCGCGGTGTCGAGCATGCCGCCGGCGCCCATGGCGGCGGTGGACGGCGCCAGGACGATCAGCGGGCCGTCGCCCGGCGGCGGTTCGAGCACGTTGTCGGCGGGCTCCCACACCAGCGGACCGACCACGTGCGCGTCCGACGGCCAGTCCGGCCGCGGCACCTCGAGGGCAGGCAGCGTCGCGATCAACCGCGCAGCCGGTCCGGGGTCCTCGGCCGGAAGCCCCACACTCTTCCGCGCCTCACCACGCTGCACCTGCCCCTTCCGGATGGACCGCGCGGTCATGGCACGCAGAACCGCATCACGCGTCCGGCCACGCAGCCCGACCCCGGGCGCCAGACCGGATCCGATGGGCGGCAGCCCTTTCGACGGCAGGTACAGCGGGTGCGGAGACAGCTCGACCCACGGCACGCCGAGCCGCTCGGCCGCCATGCCACCACCGACGGTGATGACGTCGGACACCACCAGATCCGGTGCGACGGCTCGCATGTCGGGCAGCAGCGCCGACGAGACGTGCGCGGCCCGGCCGTGGATCTTGGCACCGGAGTCGGCGTCGTCATCGGTGTCCCTCGGCGCGAGGCCACCGAGCTTGAGCGCCTCGATCCCGATGTCGCGTGCGACGTCGAGCCAGCGCCCGTCGGAGAAGAACACCGGATCATCGCCCGCGGCAACGAGTTTCCGACAGAGCGCGAGGGCGGGGACGGCATGACCGGCCTCGGGCCCGGCGACGACAGCTACACGCATCCGCTCAGCGTGCCACACGGCGTGAGCCGCGACACAGACCGGCGGTGAGCCGCGACCTCAGCTGCGCACGAGCGGCCCGAGGGTGTGTCCGGCCAGTTCGACGATTCCCGGCTGATGCCCGTTGGCGACGAGGTTGATGATGACGCCGTCGATCCCCGGGTCGAGGACTCGGGTCTTGATCTGCTCGGCGACTTCGTCGGGGCTGCCGACGAAGTGGCGGTCCGTCGCGGCGGCGCGCTCGGCCTCCGAGAGCGCCGACAGGTCGATGCCGCGCGCCAGCAGGAAGTCGCGCTGCATCGCACGCGCCTTGTCGCCGTCCTCGTCGATCATGACGAACGCGAGGAAGCTGGTCTCGAGGGTCGAGCGGTCCCGGCCCACCTCCTCGCAGCGCTGTGCGAGGGCCTCGAGCTTGCGCGGCAGCTCTCTCGCGTCCGCGATGACGTTGAGGTGGTCGGCGTAGCGGGCCGCCAGTCCGAACGTCTTCTTCTCGCCGCCGCCACCCAGCAGGATCGGCAGGTCGTCGCGGTAGCGCGGCTCGTTGATCGCGTTCTCGACGTGGTACCACTTGCCGGCGAACGTGGGGCGCTCCCGCGCAGCATCGGGGCGATGATCTGCAGAGCCTCGTCGAGACGCTCGAACCGCTCGGTGAACGTGCCGAACTCGAATCCCAGTTGCTGGTGTTCGAGTTCGAACCAGCCCGCACCGATGCCCAGCACCGCGCGGCCGCCACTGACGACGTCGAGCGTGGAGACGGTCTTGGCGAGCAACGCCGGGTTACGGTACGTGTTGCCGGTGACGAGGGCCGACAGCTGGATCGACTCGGTGGCCGTGGCGATTCCGGCCAGTGCCGTGTACGACTTCGAGCATCGGCTCGTCGGGCTCGCCGATGCCCGGCAGCTGATAGAAGTGATCCATCACGAAGACGGCGTCGAATCCGGCCGCCTCAGCCTCGCGAGCTTGGGTGATGACAGTGGGAAACAGGTCGCGCACGGGAGTCGAATAGCTGAAATTCGGAATCTGGTATCCCAGGCGAATACTCATGCCACCGACGCTACGCCGCTTCCCGAGATCGGCACCCGGAATCTGAGGCGCCCAGTGGCGTTGTCCGCAATTGCCCGATACCGCCATCGTAGTCGTACCTCGGCTCGCCGAGTCGGTCCCGACGGAAGCTACCCTGTCGCGCAACAACCTTCGTCCGGCGCCACCGTTCGAGTCCGGGCCGGGCCACATCAGCAGGGGCAGTCATGGGCTACGCGTCGTTCACCAATTGGCGGCAATTGGAAGGCGACCCGGACGTCATCTGGCACGCATTCACCCACCCGGTGGAGACCGCCTTGTACGAGGAACACAAGACGGACACCGTGCTCCCGCCCGACTTCGCGATGACCGCCGGGCACAGCTGGGACAGTAAGCACGGCGAGGAATGCGACTTCGACGTCGTCCGGTGGACCATCGTTCGGCACGTGCCGAACGAAGTGTTCGAGTTCTCGGGCAAACAGCGCGGCATCCGACAGACCGTGGTGCTCACCATGGAACCCACGGACGGCGGCCACATCGTGACCGAGACCATCCGCTTCCGGCCGGCGCTCGAAGGCAAACCGGGTGCGCACCTGCTGTCCTGGCTGCTCCTGGCCACCGGTTTGCTGGCCAAGGTCGGCGACGACCACGGCGAGAACCTCGACCTACTCGAGGAGCATGTCGCAGCGAAGTAGCGGATCACGCCTGCGCGTGAACGATCACCGCCCGCTCAAGGCCCGCTCCGCCGCCGGCAGCGCCCACTCCCGGTCGCCGGGGACGAGACCGATCCGGGTGCGCCGGTCGAGGAGGTCGTCGACGTCGAGTGCGCCCTCGTGGCTCACCGCGAACGCCAGCTCGGCGTGGGTGACGTCGATGCCGTCCGCGATCGGCGTCAGCTCACCGGCCGCGGCGACCACTCCGGCCTCGCCGCCGTAGCGCGCGACCAGCGACGACGGCAGGTTCCGCGGCGCCGTCCGGGCCGCCCCGACCGCGGGCAGATCGGTCGTCACGCACGAGCGGGCGGTGAGCCCGCCGGCCGCCACCGCCGCGTCGACCGCGTCCTGCGCCATCTTCCGATAGGTCGTGAGTTTGCCGCCCACGACGCTGACGACACCGTTCGACGAGCGCAGCACCGCGTGGTTGCGCGACAGGTCGGCGGTCTTCCCCTCGCCCGAGTCCAACAGCGGCCGCAGCCCCGCGAACGTCCCGAGCACGTCGGAGCGCGTGAGCGGCGTCCCGAGTGCGGTGTTGACGGTCGCGAGCAGGAAGTCGATCTCGCCGTCCGACGCCACCGGGACGTCGGGCACGGAGTCGACGGCCTCGTCGGTCAGCCCCAGGTAGACCCGGCCGAGCTGCGCGGGCAGCGCGAACACGAAGCGATTGGTTTCCCCGGGATCGGCACGGTCAGCGCCGCAGTCGGGTTGCCGAGCAGTTCCGCGGGCAGCACCAGGTGGGTGCCGCGGCTGGGCTTGAGCCGGATGTCGGGATCGACCTGATCGGCCCAGACACCGGCGGCGTTGACGACCGCGCGGGCGCGGATCGTCATCTCCTCACCGGTCAGTTCGTCGCGCAACCGCGCCGAATCACCGGTCACGTCGTAGGCGCCGACGCGGGTCAGGACGGTCGCGCCGTGCGCGGCGGCCGTGCGGGCCAGCGCGACGACCAACCGCGCGTCGTCGACGAGCTGACCGTCGTACGCGAGCAGGCCCCCGCGCAGTCCCTCCCGGCGGACCGCGGGCGCGAGCTGGGCGGCCTTCTCGGCGCCGACACGCCGCGACCGCGGCAGCACCGACGACGGCGTCCGGCCGTCAGACGCAGCGCGTCACCCGCCAGGAAACCGGTCCGGACCAGCGTCTTCTCGAACAGCCCGACCGACGGGAGCAGCGGCACCAGCTGCGGCATGGCGCGCACCAGGTGCGGGGCCGTCCGGGTCATGAGGATGCCGCGCTCGACGGCGCTCTCCCGCGCGATCCCGACATTGCCCGACGCCAGGTAGCGCAGCCCGCCGTGGGCAAGCTTGGAGCTCCAGCGACTGGTCCCGAACGCGAGGTCGTGCTTGTCGACGAGAACCGTCCGCAGGCCGCGCGACGCCGCATCGAGGACCGTCCCGACACCGGTGATGCCGCCACCGATCACGAGTAGGTCGACAGCGCCGTCGTCGCCGAGGGCCGAGAGCTCCCGGCGGCGACGGTCCGCGTTGAGCGCCGACTGCGAGTTGTCCTGCACTGTTCCTCCTGGGATGGGTTCGTGGTCAGCGGGGCGCGAGGTAGGAGTCGACCGCGATCTCCAACTCCGCGGTGAGCTCGGCCCCCGGAAGTACCTCGGCGACCATGCCCGCCGACTGGACGGCCGACTGGGCGATCAGCAGCACCATCGCTGCGATGTGGGCGGGTTCCCCGGCACGGATCGATCCGTCGGCCTGTCCCGCCGCGACCGCCTGCGCCACGCGCACGATGATCGCCCGCTGGCTGGTACCCAGCCGGTCGACGATGTAGGTCATCAGCAGGTCGGGATCGGAGCGCAGGATCTTCACGAACAGCGGGTGCTCGCGCATCCCGGTCGCGACGTCGACCACCGCCCGCACCAGTTGGACGCGCGCCGGTTCGTCCCCGTCCATGTCGGGGATCACGACGCGGATCTCGCGGGTCAACAGGTCGCCGACGACGGCCCGGGTGTCGGGCCAGCGCCGATAGACGGTGGGCCGGCTCACGCCCGCGCGACGCGCGACCTCGGCGAGCGTCGTGCGGCGCAGCCCGAACTCGAGCACGCACGAGCGCGTCGCGTCCAGGATCTGGTCGTCGACGGTGGGCGAATCGGAAACCTCGTTACGGATAGACATCTTGTGTAACACTGTAACGCATGTCGCAAGCATTCGTGCCCGAGTTCCCCGCCACCGAAGCTCCCACCATGGAGTGGGACGCCTGGGGCGTCGCCGAGTCCCGCCGCCACCTGTCGCCGCAGATCACGACCCTCCTCCAGCAGGCGCTCGGAGTGTCGGCCGAGCAGTCCCCGCCGCCCACCGAGGCCGACGCGATCGTGCGCGAGACCGCGCTCGGCACGCCGCTCGTCCACGCTCTCGAAGACCTCCTCGGCCCCGACAACGTGCGCACCGACACCGCGACGCGACTGCGACACGCGGGCGGCAAGAGCACCCCGGACCTGTTGCGCCGCAAGTCCACCGGCGAGCAGGACGCACCCGACGCGGTGCTGCTGCCCGGCTCGCACGACGAGGTGCTGGCGCTGCTGCGGTTCTGCGCGGCCGAGGGCATCGCGGTGGTGCCGTTCGGCGGCGGCACCAGCGTCGTCGGCGGCGTCGACCCCGCGCGCGGCCGGTTCGGCTCCGTCGTCGCCCTCGACCTGCGTCGACTCGACGCCCTCGTCGACCTCGATCCGGTCTCCGGTGTCGCGACGCTCCAGGCCGGCGCGACGGGACCCCAGGCCGAGCAGCTCCTCGGCGAGCACGGGTTCTCGCTCGGGCACTTCCCGCAGAGCTTCCAGTTCGCGACCATCGGCGGCTTCGCCGCCACGCGGTCGTCGGGCCAGGCGTCCGCCGGCTACGGACGCTTCGACGACATGGTGGAGTGGCTGCGCGTCGCGACCCCGTCGGGCACCCTCGACCTCGGTCGCGGCCCCGCGTCCGCCGCCGGGCCGGACCTGCGCGAGCTGTTCGTCGGCTCCGAGGGCACCCTCGGCATCATCACCGAGGTGGGCCTGCGGGTGCACCCGGTCCCGGAGCACACCACCTACCAGGCCTGGTCGTTCCCCGACTTCGAGACCGGCGCCGCCGCGCTGCGCACCGTCGTGCAGTCCGGGTCCGCGCCCACCGTCATGCGCCTGTCCGACGAGGCCGAGACCGGCATCAACCTGGCCCTGTCCGGCGACATCGGCGGGACAGCCCGACGTCCGGATGCCTGGCGATCACGACGTTCGAGGGCACCGACGCGCACGTCCGCGCGCGGTACGCGGAGGCCACGGCGCTGCTCTCGGCAGCGGGAGGCACCGCGCTGGGCGAGGGTCCGGCGCAGTCGTGGGAGCACGGCCGTTTCGACGCCCCCTACCTGCGCGACGCACTGCTCAACGCCGGCGCCATCGCCGAGACGCTCGAAACCGCCACGCGCTGGTCCAATCTCGCGAACCTGCGGACCTCCGTGACCAAAGCGCTGACCGAATCGCTTGCCGCCCAGGGCACTCCGGCGCTGGTGATGTGCCACATCTCGCACACGTACCAGACGGGAGCGTCACTGTACTTCACGGTCGTGTGCGCGCAGGCAGCGGATCCGCTGTCGCAGTGGGCGGCCGCCAAGCGCGCCGCAGGTGACGCGATCGTCGCCGCCGGCGGCACGATCACCCACCACCACGCGGTCGGCCGCGACCACCGCCCGTGGATGGAGAGCGAGGTCGGCGCGCTCGGGGCGCAGGTCCTGCGCGCGGTCAAGGACGCAATCGACCCCGCGGGAATCCTCAACCCTGGCAAGCTGCTGCCATGACGAGCTCGGTTACCGTCCTGACCAATCCCACCGCCGGGGGCGGTCACGCCCCGTGGGCGGCGGCCGCGGCCGTGACACGACTGCGGGAACGCGGTGTCACCGTCACCGAGATCGAGGGACGGACCGCCGACGAGGCTCTCGAACTGGCACGCAAGGCCGTTGCCGCCGGCACCGACGCGCTCATCGCGGCCGGCGGCGACGGGCTCGTCAGCATCGCGTGGCAGGCGTTGGCGCAGACCGGAACTCCGCTCGGCATCATTCCCGGCGGCACCGGCAACGACCATGCCCGGCTGTTCCACATCCCGGTCGACGACGCGGTCGCGGCCGCGGACATCATCGCCGACGGCGAGGTGGCCACGATCGACCTGGCGAAGGTCGGCGACCGGTGGTTCGGCACCGTGCTGTCGAGCGGCTTCGACGCCCTCGTCACCGACCGCGCCAACCGGATGCGCTGGCCCAAGGGGCCGATGCGCTACAACGTCGCGATGCTGGTCGAGCTGGCCCAGCTGAAGCCGATCCCCTACCGGATCGTCCTCGACGACCGCACCGTCGAGCTCGACGCCACGATGGTGTCGGTGGGCAACGGCACCTCCTACGGCGGCGGCATGCTCATCACCCCGAACGCGGTGCTCGACGACGGCCTGCTCGACGTTACCGTCGTGAAGTCCGGCGGCCGGCTCAAGCTGGTCCGCCTGTTCCCCACCGTCTACAAGGGCACCCACGTGGAGCTCGACGAGGTCGAGACGTACCGCACCCGCAAGCTGCGACTGGAGACCGGCACCCGGTGACGTCGTACGCCGACGGCGAGTTCGTCGGACAGTTGCCGATCGACATCGAGGCGGTGCCGGGGGCGGGCCGCGTCATCGTCGGCGCACCGCTGCGGTAGCGACCGGATCGCGGTCAGCCGCCGTAGACGTACAACTCGAAGCCGACCGCACGCTCGGCGTCGAATCCAGGCTTGGGCCCGGTGGACATCTCGATCTGCCGGGCCGCCTGGTCCAGGACGGGTTCGTCGCTGAGCGCCTCGAGGTAGGCACGGTGCTCGCACAGCGACTCGACGGCCCGCTCCACCGACGCGGTGACGTCGACCGCGTGCGTGATGCCGACCATCGCGTTCACGGCAGCCCACCGCACACCCGCCCACGGCGGCTCGGTGAGTTCCGGGAAGATCCACTCGTTCGCGGCGTCTGCGACGGCATCGAGCGCCGCGAGCCCGACGGCGCGATGATCGGCGCTGTCGAGGAAGCCCGGCCCCCACGTCTCGCGATGGTTCGCGGTGACGACCATCTCGGGGCGGTGCAGGCGGATCACCCGCGCCAGGTCCCGGCGCAGGTCGGCCCGATACTCGATCCGCCCGTCGGGATAGCCCATGAACTCGACCTTCGTCACGCCGACGATCGCGGCCGAGCGCCGTTCCTCGTCCTCGCGCAGCACGCCGCACTGCCGTGGATGCAGCCCCGCGATCCCCGCCTCACCACTCGTGACCAGGACGTACCGAATGTCCTTGCCCTGGTCGGTCCACCGCGCCACCGCGGCGGCTGCTCCGTACTCGATGTCGTCGGGGTGGGCGACGATCACCAACCCGCGCTGCCAGTCCTCGGGAATCGGCTCCATGTGCTCAGCATGCCTCCGTCGCCGCGGCCGTGCGCGTCGAAAGGCGGATATCGAGCCACCACACGACCAGCACCGCGAGCGACAGCGCCGCGCCCGCCCAGCAGACACCGGCCCAGCCGTGCGTGGCCCACACGAGCGAGCCGAGCGCGGATCCGGCGGCCCCGCCGACGAAGTATCCGGTCATGTACACCGCGGTGACCCGCGACCGCGCCTGCGGTGCAAGCGCGTAGATGACGCCCTGGTTGCTCACGTGCACGCACTTGAGCGCGACGTCGGAGACGAGTACCGCCAGGACGAACGCGATCAGGCTGCTCGCGCCGAGCCCGAACAGTACCCAGGATGCCAGCAACACGAGCGCTCCGACGCCTGCGGTGGCGCGTGCCAGACCCCGGTCGGCGAGGCGTCCCGCGACATTCGCCATGACGGCGCCGGCGACGCCCGCGAGTCCGACCAGACCGATCGCGACATCGTCGAGGTTGAACGGTTCGGCCGCGAGCACGAACGCCATGGCGGCGAACACGGTGCTGGCGGCCGCGAAGCTGAGGGCACTCATCGCGGTGGCGGTCCGCAGTCGCGGCTGGTCGCGCAGCAGCGTCCCCATCGAGGCGAGGATCGCGCCGTAGCCGAGGCCGTGCCGATCGCGCGAACTCGGCAGGGCACGCCACAGGACGACGGCGACCAGGAGCATCGCGATCGCGTTGAGGCGGTACACGGTCTGCCACCCGCCGAACGGGGTGAGCAGGCCGGCGACGCTGCGGGCCAGCAGGATCCCGACCATGAGACCGCTCATCACCGTCCCGACGGCCGTGGCCGCCCGGCCCGGCTCGGCCAGCGCGGCCGCGAACGGGACCAGCACCTGCGCGGCCACCGAGAACAGACCGGCCATCGCGGTGCCGACCATGAGCCAGCCGATCGACGGTGCGACACCGCACACGCCCTGCCCGACCGCCGCGAGCACCATCAACCCGACGCTGAGCACTCGCCGATCGACGAGGTCACCGAGCGGGACGAGGAACAGCAGGCCGAGGCCGTAGAACACCTGCGACAACGTCACCGTCATCGCTGCCGTCGACTGGTCCACCCCGAGGGCTGTGGCGATCGAGTCCAGCAGAGGCTGGTTGAAGTAGTTTCCGCCTACGCACAGGCCGGTCGCGACGGCCATGACGAGCAGGAGCCCGGGCGACAGCGCCGGGCGAGTGGGAATTCGGGTTTCGGTGACGCTCACCCCGAGAATTCTTTACCCCTACGAATCATCTGTCTAACATCTGAATCAGATCGAACTGATCGTGATTGGCGATGACATGGAGGGCGCGATGGAACTGCGACAACTGCGCTACGCGCTCGCCGTGGCCGAGGAACGGCACTTCACCGGGCCGCCGCTCGATTGCACGTCGCCCAGTCGGCGCTGAGCCACCAGGTGCGGCAGCTCGAGCATGAACTCGGCACTCCCCTGTTCACCCGCACCAACCGCCGCGTCGAACTCACCGACGCCGGCGAGTCGTTCGTCCTCCGCGCCAGGGAGGTCCTCGCCGCCACCGACCGGCTGCACGGAGAGGTGTCGGCGACCGGGCGCCCCGTCACCGGCACCCTCCGGATCGGCACCATCACGACCCTCACCCAGATCGACCTCGCCGCACTGATTCGCGCGTTCCTCGACACCCACCCCGGCGTGGACGTGCACGTCACGTCGTCGATGAGCGAAGCGATCGTCGAGCAGGTCGAGAACGGGGAACTCGACCTCGGATTCATCGGCCTGTGGCACACCCGCCCCCGGGCGGATCTGACGGCCCGCGTCCTGGGCACCGAGCAACTCGTCGCCGTCGTCGGACGCGACCACCCGTGGGCCGGCCGCGCCGCGGTGACACTGCGCGACCTCGCGGAGGTGCCCACCGTCGAGCTTCCCGAGGGCACCGGTGCCCGGCGCCAGAGCGACGACGCCTTCGCGATGGCTGGTCTCCCCGAACGGTCGTCGCCCAGGCTGGGTCGGCGACGCTCGTCGCCGCGCTCACCGCGGCAGGTGTCGGCGTCGGCTTCCTACCCGAATCCGACGCCGTCACCCGCCCCGAGCTGCACTTGCTCCGCATCGCGGACGCACCCATCCGCACGGTGCACATGATCAGCAAGCCGACCCTGGTGACGCCGCCGGGCGGGCGTTCACCGACCTCGTCGACCGACACCTGAGCGACAGCTAGCTACAGCCGGTGCTTGTCGGCGGTGTCGGAGCTGCTCGACATGGCCTTGAACAGCATGTAGACGCCGAAGACGATCGCACTCATCGCCAGGATCCAGAACAGCCCCTTCATCACGACCCCGATCAGCGCGAACGCGATCCAGATCAGCGCCACGATGCCGACAATCTTCCAGAACACGATGTGCCTCCTGCTTGGTCCTCACCGTCGATCCTACGACCGCGGCAACTCGATCGTGGCGTGCGAGGACACGGAAATCACCAGCTCAGCGGCAAGATCAGGGAAAGATGGGGGTTCACCCTGACGCCCCCGAACCGGCCTGGCATGCGTCCTCGCGGCTCGGTTGACATAAGCTCGGCAGGTTGGACCGATCCGTCCCGTTCGCGAATACACAGGAGAAGTCGATAGTCGTGCCGCCGACATCCCCATGGGCACTCCCCGCAACACCGCTCGTGATCTTGCGCAGATCGCCGTCTTCGCAGCCCTCATCGTCGCTTTGGGGCTTCCCGGCACGATCAACATCGGCGGCTCCGCCGTCCCGATCACGCTGCAGACCCTCGGCGTCATGCTCGCCGGCGCGCTCCTCGGCCCGCGCAAGGGAACCCTCGCGGTGCTGACGGTCATCGTTCTCGGCCTGGCACTGCCGGTCCTGGCCGGCGGACGCACCTCGCTGGTCTCCCTGTCCAGCCCGACGGCCGGCTTCCTCATCGGCTGGTTGCCGACCGCCGCGATCATCGGCTGGCTGAGCTATCGAATGCTGCCCAAGTACAACGTGCTCGCGGGTGTCGCGATCGATCTGCTCGGCGGCGTCGTGGTGCTGTACGCGTTCGGTATCGCCGGCATGCTGCTCAAGACCGACATGACGGTGTCCGCCGCGTTCGCAGCCAACCTCACCTTCCTGCCCGGTGACGTCATCAAGGCGGTCGTCGCTGCCGGCGTCGCGGCCCAGGTGCACCGCGCCTACCCGGCCCTCGCGGCCTCCCGCGTTCCGACCGTCCCGGTCCGGGCCGACGCCGCGTAGTCACACCCTGCACGATGAGCGAGATCCGGTTCGAGGCCGTCCACCATTCGTACGGTGAGCGCACGGTGCTGGACGGCATCGATCTCACGCTCACCGAGGCCCGCATCGGGATCATCGGCGCGAACGGCAGCGGCAAGTCCACGCTGGCACGGATGATCAACGGTCTCGTCACCCCGACGTCCGGGGCCGTGACCGTGGACGAGTCGACACCGCCCGCAAGGGCCGACAGGTGCGGCGGAAGGTCGGGTTCGTCTTCACCGACCCGGATCACCAGATCGTCATGCCGACGGTGTCGGAGGACATCGCCTTCTCGCTGCGCCGCAGTTCGCTGAGCAAGAGCGAGCGCGCCGACCGGGTCGCGCAGGTGCTCTCCGACTTCGGGCTGGGCGGGCACGCGGACCACCCCACGCACCTGCTCTCGGGCGGCCAGAAGCAGCTGCTGGCACTCGCCGCGGTCATGGTCACCGAACCCGACGTCATCGTCGCCGACAGCCCACCACGCTCCTGGATCTGCGCAACGCGCGGTTGATGCGCTCCACGCTGGCGGGCCTGCGGCAGCAACTCGTCGTGGTGACGCGCCACCTGGATCTGCTCGACGACTTCGACCGAGTGATCGTGATCGACGGCGGTCGCGTCGCCGCCGACGGCGCCCCCATGGATGCGATAGCGCACTATCGCGAGCTGGTCGGATGACGACGCTCGGTCTCTACACCCCGGCACGTCACTGCTGCACCGGATGTCTCCGGGACCGAAACTGATCGCGATGGTCGTCGCCATCCTCGCGGTGACGATTCTGGTGCGTCAGCCGTGGCAGCTGGTTCCGCCGTCCTGGCGGTCGCCGCGTGCTACGCCGTTGCCCGCATCCCCGCATGGGTCGCGCTGTCACAGCTGCGGCCTTTGCTGTGGGCGCTATTGCTCATCGGGGTGTTCCAGGTCGTCTTCACGGGTTGGGCACGGGCGTTGGTGGTGTGCGGCACGATCCTGCTGGCCGTGGCACTCGCGGCCCTGGTCACGCTCACCACGCGGGTGACCGACATGCTCGACACGATCAGTCGCGCCCTGCGCCCGCTGCGCCACGTGGGGGTGAACCCCGACCGCGCGGGCCTCGTGCTCGCGATGACGCTGCGCTGCATTCCGCTCCTCACCGGCATCGTGCAGCAGGTATCCGACGCCCGTAAGGCCCGCGGCCTCGGGTTCTCGCTGCGCGCGCTGGCGGTCCCGGTGGTTGTGTCGGCGCTGATGACCGCCGAGGCGATGGGCGACGCTCTCGCCGCCCGCGGGGTCGACGACTGACCGTCAGGAGCGGTAGCGGCGGTCGATCTCGTCGACCTCGCCGAGTGCCACGGCCCAGCCCTCGAGCCGGTCGGACGCCGACAGCAGGTCCTGACGCTGCTGTCCGAGCAGTGTGTACGACGACGACTGCGCCGGGGCCGTCATCTTCGCCGCCGCCGTGACGAGACCCTCGTACTGTGCGACGCCGACGTCGATCTGCTGGACGGCCGCACGAATCGACTGTTCCAGGTGGGTGGCCGCCGAGGCCGTTCCCGACCCGCGCTCTCCATCGCGACGACGTCGGACGCGACCGTCCGCAGGGCCGTGGACGCGGCCCGGGCGGTTTCACCGGTGCGGTCGAGCTCGTCGACGTCGACGACCGCCGACCGGGTCAGGACACCGATCAGCTGTTGCAGGCTGTTCTCGGCGTTCGCCAGGCGCTCCATCGGCGCACGGGCCGAGGAACCGATCGGGGGCAGCGGTTGCCGCGACGCTGCTGCGGGCGGCAGCGGGGTCGCCGTCAGTTGGCGGTAGCTGCTGAGCGCGACCACCGCCGGGATCGCGAACAGGGCCGCAGCGCCTCCGGTGGCCACCATCGTCCAGTCGGGGGCCGACGCGGCCGCGAGTGATGCCGCGCCCACGACGCTCGCCCCGGACGCGATACCGAAGCGGGTGGCGCGTTTGCGGGCGCGTCGACGCTTGCGCAGCGTCCGTTCGCGCGGATCGGACCAGCGCCGCATCGTGTCGGCGACGCTCCCGCCGACCTCCCGCAGCACACTCTGCGCACTGTCCATCGCTGCGGCCGCGCTCGAGGCGAACCCGGAGCCGTCACCGAAGACAGAGGCGGCCGGCCGGACTGCTTCCCGGACCGGCCGCCTCTCGTGTTGCTCATCGAACCGTCTTCGCGTCGCTGTGGGGTTCGCTACTGCGCGGCGGTCTCGCCGTTGGACGACGTCGCCGGCGGCTCCACCGCGGGGGCGGGCGTGGCCGGGGCGGCCGCGCTGTTGCCGGACGGCAGGGCCTCGCCCTTCATGGAGGCGCGGATCTGCTCGAGGCGGCTGTGGCCCGCCATCTGCACGCTCGCCTGCTGGACCTCCATCATGCGGCCCTGAACGGAGTTCTGGGCGAGCTCCGCGGCGCCGAGCGCGTTGGCGTAGCGCTGCTCGATCTTCTCGCGCACCGCGTCGAGGCTGGGCGTGTTGCCCGGCGCCGCGAGGGTCTGGTCCATCGAGCGCAGCGAGTCGGAAACGCGCTCCTGCATCTTCGCCTGCTCGAGCTGGCTCAGCGGCTTGGTGCGCTCGGCCACCTTCGACTGCAGCGTCATCGCGTTCTGCTCGACGGCCTTCTTGGCCTGTGCCGCGGCCTGCAGCGCCTGATCGTGCAGCACCTTCAGGTCCTCGACCGACTGCTCGGCCGTGACCAGCTGCGCCGCGAACGCCTCCGCAGCGTTGGTGTACTGGATCGCCTTCTCGTTGTCGCCGGCGGTGGCGGCCTGGTCGGCGAGCGTGACAGCCTGACGCGCGTTGGCGTTGAGCTTCTCGACCTCGTCGAGCTGGCGGCTGAGCTTCATCTCGAGCTGACGCTGGTTGCCGATGACCGACGCAGCCTGCTGGGACAGGGCCTGGTGCTGACGCTGAGCGTCCTCGATCGCCTGCTGAATCTGAACCTTGGGGTCGGCCTTCTCATCAATCTTGGAATTGAAGAGCGCCATCAGGTACTTCCATCCCTTGACGAAAGGATTAGCCATGGGTTGATCCTGCCTCCATCTGCTGCGCCGCGCGATGCGCGACCCGATGCGCGACCGTCACGCACCGAAATCGGGGTCTGCCCTGAACTGCTCGCTCGATCACGAAGTCACCGTTCGGCATGTTCGGTGTACCCGAGATCGTTTCTTTCGAATCTATCGGTTTCCGTGGACCGCCGACACCGCTTACGCGGCGGCCAGCGCCCGCGCGGTGGGTGCCGGGATGACGACCCGAGTGTCCTGCGCGATGCGTCCGGTCACCGATTGAGTGTCGGCACCGACGCTCTCACGCTGGGCGGTGCCTCGCGAGCCGACTGCCGGCACCGCGCCGACGGCCAGCGTCTCGCTCACGTCGACCAGTACGTCGGACAGCGGGACCTCCAGCGCGTCGCAGATCGCTGCGAGCAACTCGCTGGACGCTTCCTTGCGTCCGCGTTCGATCTCGGACAGGTAGCCGAGACTCACCCGCGCGCTGTTCGACACCTCGCGCAGGGTTCGGCTCTGCGAAACGCGTGTGCGCCGAAGACTGTCACCGATTGCCTCACGCAATAGCAGCGCCATCTCGCTCCTCCTTCATCCGAAACCCCACTCGTGATTACAAACGCACGAGTGCGTGTTCTTGGTTCCCGAAACCCTATCGCGCCAGGCGTTCGAGCAAACTCGACACCGCCGCATGAACGCAACCGAGTCGGATTTCCCATCGATCGCCGCGCAATTCCAGCGCCGTGACCTCGGTGCCGTCCGGCCCGGATACACCCACGAACACCGTCCGGGGGAATGTCCGTCCTGCGAATCAGGTCCGGCCACGCCGGTGAGCCCCACACCCCAGTCTGCGACACACCGACGCGCCGCGCCCTCCGCCAGTTGCGCCGCGGTCCGACGCGCCACCGGCCCGTCCGCGGCCAGAACATCGGCGTCGACGTCGGCAAGGGTGCCCTTGAGGTCGGTGGCGTAGACGATCAGCCCACCGCGTAGCACGGCGCTCGCGCCGGGCACACCGGCGAGGGTTGCCGCGAGCAGACCCGCGGTGAGGGATTCGGCGGTCGCGACGGTCTCGCCGCGACGGATCGGGCTTCGATGACGTCACGAGCGGGAACCGCAGCCGTCAACGGGTCGGTCATGCGCCCGCGCGCCTCACCCCGGCCCGGAGCCGGACCGCCTGGACTACGTAGTCGAGGCCGGTCACGACCGTCAGAGCGACCGCGAGGCCCATCAGCGTCGCGCTGAACGGTGCGAAACCGGCCGGGAGCGGAACCAGGTACAGCCCGATCGCGAGCGTCTGGACGAGCGTCTTGAGCTTGCCCCGCGGCCCGCGGGAATCACCCCGTGCCGGAGCACCGCGAACCGCATCAGCGTGATGCCCAGTTCGCGTGCGGCGATGATGCCGGTCACCCACCACGACAGGTCCCCGAGCATCGACAACCCGACCAGTGCGGCACCGATGAGTGCCTTGTCGGCGATCGGGTCGGCCATCTTCCCGAAGTCGGTGACGAGTCCGTGTTTGCGGGCCAGCTGGCCGTCGATGCGATCGGTGATCGCCGCCACAGCGAAGATCGACGCGGCGGCGATCCGCCACCCCGTCGAATGACCACCGTCGGCGAACAGCGCGACCAGGAACACCGGCACCAGCACGATGCGCAGCACCGTGAGAATGTTGGCGATGTTGACGAGCGGAACCGGGGTGTGTGGCGCGACACCCTCGGCCGGGCGGGCGTCAGGGGCGGCCGTCACGTCGCGGCGCGGCGTGCTCATGACCGCACCGATCCGACGGTTCGCCCAGGCACACCCGAGACGAACGGGGCGTGGTGTGGGGCGATGGATCGGGGCGGCACACTGCTCACAATATCGGTTGCGCCTATGACTACTGTGCACCACATGACATCTGGGACTCCGACAGCTGGAAGTAACGAGGCTGAAGGGATGAAGGTGCGCCGCGCGCGCACCTCGGACGTACCGGAGATCAAGCGGCTGATCGACATCTACGCCGGAAAGATCCTGCTCGAAGAAGAACCTCGTCACGCTGTACGAGGCGGTGCAGGAGTTCTGGGTCGTCGAGGAGGCCGGCGTAGTGATCGGCTGCGGGGCGATGCACGTCCTGTGGTCCGATCTGGGCGAGGTCCGCACGGTCGCGGTGGATCCGCAGGTGAAGGGCCGCGGCGCCGGGCATCTGGTCGTCGCGAAGCTCGTCGAGGTGGCCCGCGAACTCGAACTCGAGCGGCTGTTCGTCCTGACCTTCGAGGTGAACTTCTTTGCCAAGCACGGCTTCGCCGAAATCGAGGGCACGCCCGTCACCGCCGAGGTGTACGCCGAGATGTGCCGCTCCTACGACACCGGCGTCGCCGAGTTCCTCGACCTGAGCTACGTCAAGCCGAATACGCTGGGTAATACCCGTATGCTGCTGACGCTCTGACGCCTTCCAGAACCCGGGAACGAGGAATCATGCCGCTCTTCGCCGTCCAGTACACCTACGCTCCCGAGAAGTCCGCCTTGCGCGACGACCACCGGACCGACCACCGGGCGTGGCTCTCCGATCTGGTCCGCCGCGGCATCGTGCACTCGTCCGGCCCGTTCGCCGACGGCAGCGGCGCCCTCATGATGGCGGAGGCCGACACCGCCGGCGACGTGGAAGCTCTGTTCGACCAGGATCCCTTCGCCATGCGCGACCTGGTCGAGAACCGCACCGTGCGCGAGTGGATCCCCGTCTTCGGCGTCTTCGTCAAGTAACTCACGCACGGAACCCGCGGCACCGTCGGCGCCGCGGGTTCCGTGCGTTTCGACCTACTTCTTCTGCGCGACGGCCGCGTCGTCGGCAGCCTCGACGGCGTCCTTCTCGACAGGAGTGTTGCGGGTCTTGATCAGGCTCGCGACCGCGGTGATCACGAGGACGCCGATGATCACGCTCAGCGACATCACCGTCGAGATCTCCGGTACCGCGACGTGCTGGCCGCCGTTGATGAACGGCAGGGTGTTCTCGTGCAGCGCGTGCAGCACCAGCTTGACGCCGATGAACGCCAGGATGATCGACAGACCGTAGGACAGGTAGACCAGGCGCTCGAGCAGCCCGCCGATGAGGAAGAACAGCTGGCGCAGGCCCATGAGCGCGAACGCGTTCGCGGTGAACACCAGGTACGGCTCCTGCGTGAGGCCGTAGATCGCGGGGATCGAGTCGAGCGCGAACAGCACGTCGGTGAAACCGATGACGACCAGTGCCAGCAGCAGCGGCGTCACCATCCGCTTGCCGTCGACCTTGGTGATCAGCTTGTCGCCGTCGTATTCCTCGGTGGTCGGCAGGAACCGCTTGAGGGTCCGGACCAGCTTGTTCTCACGGTCCTGCTCGGACTCCGGACCGTGACCGGCGTCCTTGATCAGCTTGGCCGCCGTGTAGATGAGGAACGCGCCGAACAGGTAGAACACCCAGCTGTAGGTATTGATCGCCGCGGCACCGACCGCAATGAACGCACCACGCATCACGAGCGCCATCACGATGCCGATCAGCAGGACCTTCTGCTGGTACTCACGTGGCACCGAGAACGTCGACATGATGATCACGAAGACGAACAGGTTGTCGACCGACAGTGCCTTCTCGGTGACGAAGCCGGCGAAATACTCACCGCCGAACGTGGTTCCCCAGACCGCCATCACGAAGAGTCCGAACGCGATCGCCAGCCCGATGTAGACCGCGGACCAGAACGCCGATTCACGGAACGTCGGAGCGTGCGGGGTGCGCACATGCGCGAAGAAGTCGAAGACGAAGAGTCCGAGAATCACCAAACAGGTGAGGATCCAGACAAGGGGGATACGTGCATCAGCGATGGTCCTCCGGTAGGTACGTTTCACTACCGGAGGTCTCTCCCACCGATTCGACGGCGAGAATGCCGTGTCGAATCAGCCGACAGAACCGGAGCGGCAACGTTGCCCCTCGTGTTGACGAGTCTGTCGCAGGATCGGGGATACTCCCCTCCAAAAGCGTCTTCTATTCAACCACAGGTGCACCCCAAAGTCAGAACACGCAGGACAAACCGGTCAGTCCGCGCTCTCGCCCGCGTTCGGATCGCCGCCCCGGATCGACCACAGCAGCCCATCGAGCTCGTCGGGCTTGACGAGCACCTCACGCGCCTTCGAGCCCTCACTGGGCCCGACGATCTCGCGTGTCTCCATCAGGTCCATCAGGCGACCCGCCTTGGCGAACCCGACGCGCAGCTTGCGTTGCAGCATCGACGTCGAACCGAACTGGCTCGAGACCACGAGTTCGACCGCCTGGAGAAACACATCCATGTCGTCGCCGATGTCGGGGTCGACGTCCTTCTTGTCCCCGCCTTCGCCGCCGTCACACCTTCGGTGTACTCGGGCTCGGCCTGGTTCTTCGCGAAATCGACGACGGCGGCGATCTCTTCGTCGGTGATGAAGGCACCCTGCATACGGATCGGCTTGCCCGCACCCATCGGCAGGAACAACCCGTCACCCATGCCGATGAGCTTCTCGGCGCCCGGCTGGTCGAGGATGACCCGGGAGTCGGTGAGCGACGACGTCGCGAACGCGAGCCGGGACGGCACGTTGGTCTTGATCAGACCCGTGACGACGTCGACCGACGGTCGCTGCGTCGCGAGCACGAGGTGGATTCCGGCGGCACGCGCCTTCTGCGTGATCCGGACGATCGCCTCCTCGACATCCCGCGGCGCGGTCATCATCAGGTCGGCGAGCTCGTCGACGATCGCGAGGATGTACGGGTACGGCTTGTAGACCCGTTCGCTGCCGAGCGGTGCGGTGATGTCGCCGGACTTGACCTTGGCGTTGAAGTCGTCGATGTGACGGACACGGCTGGCCTGCATGTCCTGGTAGCGCTGCTCCATCTCCTCGACCAGCCAGGCGAGCGCCGCGGCGGCCTTCTTGGGCTGCGTGATGATCGGCGTGATCAGGTGCGGAATGCCCTCGTACGGGGTGAGCTCGACCATCTTGGGGTCGATGAGGATCATCCGGACCTCGTCCGGGGTCGCGCGGGTGAGCAACGACACGAGCATCGAGTTCACGAAGCTCGACTTACCGGAGCCGGTGGAACCAGCGACCAACAGGTGCGGCATCTTCGCCAGGTTGGCGCTGACGAAGTCGCCCTCGATGTCCTTGCCGAGACCGATCACGAGCGGATGGTGGTCCTTGCGCGTCGACGGGGCCACGAGGACGTCCGACAGGCGGACCATCTCACGGTCGGAGTTGGGCACCTCGATACCGACGGCGGACTTGCCGGGGATCGGCGCGAGCAACCGGACGTTGTCGGTCGCCACCGCATACGCGATGTTGCGGGCGAGTGCGGTGATCTTCTCGACCTTGACGCCCGGACCGAGTTCCACCTCGTACCGGGTGACCGTCGGACCACGGGTGTACCCGGTGACGGCGGCATCGATCTTGAACTGTTCGAGGACCTCGCTGATCGCCTCGATCATGGCGTCGTTGGCCTTGCTGCCGGTCTTGGGCGGGTCACCCTCGACCAGCAACGACAGCGGCGGCAGCGCGTAGTCGCCCTCGACCACCCGGTCGGGGACGAACGCGTCTTCTTCGGCCGGCGGTGCAGGTTTCGGCGGAGGCGTCGGCGCGACGCGCGCACGTGCCTTGGGCCGGGCGGGCGGAGCGGGCTCCGCTTCGGGTGCCGGCTCGGGTTCGGGTTCCGGCGGGGCCGGGCGTGGTCGGGATCGCCCGGGTCCCACAGGCCGAGCACCTCGGTGGCCGTGTCGGCGTGGACCTCGTCGGTCGGATAGTTCTCCTCCGGCGTGCTGCGGCGGCTGCGCGGTGTGCGCCGCGTCGGCCGAGCAGGGACGGCGCCGTCGACCGGGTAGCCGTCCGCGTCGAACAGGCTGGGTCGTAGTCGTCGGATCCGCGGTCGCCGTCGTGGTCGTCGTCGAAGTCGGGATCGTCGGCGTGGTCGTACGCGTAGTCGTCGTCGTACGAGGTGCCGAACCAGGACCGCAGCCGTCCGGGCACCTCACGCACCGTGGTTCCGGTCAGCAGCAGGACGCCGAAGAACATAGCCATGAGCAGCAGCGGGACCGACAGCCATTGGGTCACGCCGTTGGTGAGCGGACCGGCGACGACGTAACCGACGACACCGGCGCCCTCCGGCCACCCGTTGGACGTGGCCGGTGAACCGGACGCGATGTGCCACAGTCCGACGGCGGGCAGTCCGACGAGCAGCGAGCCGAGGATCAGGCGGGGTCGGATCTCGGGCTTGGGTTCGGTCCGCATCAGCACGACCGCGATCGCGACGCCCAGGATCGGCAGCACCGCCGCCACGGCCCCGACGACCGCACGCACGGCCGCCTCGATCCACTCCCCACCGGTCCGCCGGCGGAGAACCACATGCCTCCGGCGATGACGACGCTGACCGCGATCAGCCCGAGGGCGATGCCGTCGCGTCGGTGGCCGTGTTCGATGTCGGCGGCCTTGCCCATCGTCCGGGTGGTGGCGCCCACTCCCTTGGCGACCATCGACCAGCCGGCGCCGATGCCCCGGCCGACCGACGCCAGCGTGCCGGCGCCGCGCGAGGACTTGGCGGCGGGGCGACGCCCACCGGCGCCGCCGCGGGCCGCCGGTTTGCGGGCCGTCGACGAACGGGACGCGGCAGGCTTGCGCTGACCTGCGGGCTTGCGCGCGCTCGACGCCGACTTGGCGCGTCCCGACGCCCGGTTTCCGGATGCGGTGGAGCCTCGCGCTGCAGAGGTCGAGCGCGCACGAGTCCCCGACGTGGATGCTGTAGAACTCGATCCGCGGGCGCTCGTCTTCCCTGCCATACAGGTCAGGTTAGTCGCTGCGGCCCCATCGGGACCATCCGCAACACACGTCCCACCCGTTCACCTGCCGCAACACCGCCGCGCGGACAACTCCCCGAGTCACAAGCTGCGATCGAGGGCGGTGACGGCCGCCACATTCTCCGCGGTGCCGTCGAACTCCAGGCGGACCTCGTCGCGACCGAACGCATGCATCAGCAGTTCGCCCGGCTCGCCGCGCAGCGTGACGGTGGCCGCCCCCGTCGACCGCACCGTCGTGCGCTTACCGTCGGGGCGTTCGAGCACGACGGTCACCGGGGACTTTCGATAGCTGCGTCGCCCGATTCCGGACGCGGTGGTCCAGAGCTTGTTCTGCATACCGGCCGGCAGGGTGCGCACCGTCCAGTCGGGCTGAGCCCGCCGCACGTCCTCGTGGTGGACGAACATTTCCGCGAGGTTCGCCTGCTCGTCCACCAAACGGAACGGGGACCACAGCGGAGGACCGGTTCGCACGTCCTCGAGCAGCGCGTTCCAGTCCTTGCGGGCGATGCCTCGCTGCACGCGTTCGGTGCGGCCGGACAGCGCGGGGACCATGATCCGGGCGCGGCGTCGAGTCGGCGCTCGCGCAGCACCAGGTGCGCGGCCAGATCGCGCGCGGTCCAGTCGCCGCACAGCGTCGGCGCGTCCGGACCGGCGGCGCGCATGGTGTCCACGAGGGCGTGGCGTTCGTCACGGGCGTAAGGCACACCACACCGTAACCGGATCTCGACTCGTCCGCGCGAACTCGTCGTCCCCGACTTCTACCGTGGAAGGCGGGACCGGACGCGGCGAGAGGAGCGACGAATGTCGAAGACCACGATGTCCGAGAACGAGCGGGAGCAGTTCCTCGCGGACAAACACGTCGGAGTGATCGCCGCCGAACGCGACGGCCGTGCTCCGCTGGCGGTGCCGGTCTGGTACCACTACTCCCCGGCGGCGAGGTCATGGTGTGGACCGAACGCGGCACCGTCAAGGAACGTCTCATCCGCGCGGGCGGCCGGTTCAGCCTGTGTGCGCAGCAGGAGGATCCCCCTACCGGTACGTGAGCGTCGAGGGGCCGGCAACGTTCCAGGACGACGTCACCGCCGACGACGTGCGGCCGCTGGTGCGCCGCTACCTGCCCGACGCCGACGCCGAGGTGTTCATCGCCGAATCGTTCAACGACAAGTCCGTCGTGATCCGGATGCGCCCGGAGCGGTGGTTCACGGTCGACTACGGAAAGCTGCAGTCCTGACGGTCACGCCGTCGAACGCCGCCACCGGAACGGCCACCCGAATCGGCGACGCCGCCCGAAACGCACTTCACCCCTGCGGATCTCGGCGTATCCGGCCTCGGCGAGCGCGGCACTGGCGAGCGCCCGACGGGCCCTGCGCTGCTCGTCGTCGACAACACCGATGTCGACGACCGGTGCGGTCGTCCGGTCCTGCCGCCACTGCTCCACGACCTCGTCGGCGTCGACCCGGCGGATCGGCACCTGCGGGCCGGACGGGTTGCGCAGCCACACGGCGATCCTGCGGTTGATCCGCGCCACCTCGTCGCGGACCTCGCGCTCCGTGCGCGCGGTACGCACGATCTCGGGAAGCCGTTCGATGTCCTTGCGCAGCCGCAGTGGCTCCGGCAGCAGCTCGTCGGCCGAGAGTCCCTCACGCCGGAGGTAGCCGCGCACCCACCAGTCGTCACCGCCCAGCCTGGGGATCGGCTTGCCGGCGCCCTCGAGGTTCTCGAACTCGCCACGCTCGTACGCGCCGCGGATCTGGGTTTCGACCCACGACTCGAACGTGGCGCGCAGCGGCTTGCGCTCGGTCATGGCGGGACATCCTCCTCACCCGCCATTGTGCGCGTGACCCGGGGTTACGGCACTCCGATGACGGTCGGCACGATCATCGGCCGGCGGCGGTACTTCTCCGCCACCCAGCGCCCCACGACCCGGCGTACTGCCTGCGCGATGCGATGAGTGTCGTTGATGCCCTCGCCCGCCAGTCGGACGAGCTCCGACTCGACCAGCTTCGCGGCCTCCTTGAGCGCGGCGGGATCGTCCGAGAAGCCACGGCCCGACACCTCGGGGGTGCTGACCGCACGTCCGGTCGCGGAGTCCACGGCCAGCGAGATCGAGATGAAGCCGCCTTCGCCGAGGATGAGGCGGTCCGACAAGGTGGAGTCACCGACATCCCCCACACTGTTGCCGTCGACGTACACATGCCCGACGGGAACGCGTCCGACGATCTCGGCGAGCCCGTCGACCATGTCGACCACCACGCCGTCCTCGGCGAGCACGATCCGGTCCTCAGGCACGCCAGTCGCCTTCGCGAGCGCGGCGTTGGCGCGCAGGTGCCGCCACTCGCCGTGCACCGGCATGGCGTTGGTGGGTCGCACCGCGTTGTACAGGTACAGCAGCTCGCCGGCGGACGCGTGCCCGGAGACGTGCACCTTGGCGTTCTGCTGCGTGACGACGGTGGCGCCGCGCTTGGCGAGGCCGTTGACGACCGCGAACACCGAGTTCTCGTTGCCGGGGATCAGCGACGAAGCGAGCACGACGAGATCGTTGGCCCGGATGTTGATCTGGCGGTGCTCACCGCGCGCCATCCGCGACAGCGCCGACAGCGGCTCGCCCTGCGAACCCGTGGAGACGAGCACGAGCTTGTCGTCGGGCAGGTTCGCGGCGGTGTCGATGTCGACGACCAGGCCGTCGGGCACCGACAGATATCCGAGGTCCTGCGCGATCTGCATGTTGCGGACCATCGAGCGGCCGACGAACGCGACGCGGCGGTTGTACCGCACCGCGACGTCGACGACCTGCTGGATGCGGTGCACATGGCTCGCGAACGACGCGACGATCACCCGCTGGGTGGCCTTGCCGATGACGTTGTCGAGCACGCCACCGATCTCACGTTCCGGCGTGACGAAGCCGGGCACCTCGGCGTTGGTGGAGTCGACGAGGAACAGGTCGACTCCCTCGTCACCGAGCCGGGAGAACCCGGCGAGGTCGGTGAGCCGGCCGTCGAGCGGCAGCTGGTCGAGCTTGATGTCGCCCGTGTGCAGCACCAGGCCGGCCGACGTACGGATCGCGACGGCGATCGCGTCGGGGATCGAGTGGTTGACCGCGAAGTACTCGCAGTCGAACGGACCGTGGCTGGTCTTGTCGCCCTCGACGACCTCGACGAGGTTGGGGCGCTGGCGGTGCTCACGGCACTTGGCCGCGACGAGCGCGAGCGTGAACTTCGCGCCGACGACGGGGACGTCGGGCCGCAACCGCAGCAGGAACGGCACGGCGCCGATGTGGTCCTCGTGGCCGTGCGTGAGGATGATCGCCTCGACGTCGTCCATCCGGTCCTCGATGTGCCGGAAGTCCGGGAGGATCAGGTCGACGCCGGGCTGCTGGTCCTCGGGGAAGAGCACGCCGCAGTCGACGATGAGCAGCTTGCCCTGATGCTCGAAGACCGTCATGTTGCGGCCGATCTCGCCGATGCCGCCGAGCGCGACCACCCGCAGGCCCTTCGCGGGAGCCTTCGGCGGGAGTCCGAGCCGATCGGTCGGGTCAGCCACGGCGGGCGCCGCGGGCGGCTTCGACCGCCCGGACCGCCGCGACTGCGACTTCCTGGTGCCGGCCTTCGGCGCCGACTCCCGCTGCGGCGCAGCGCGCTCGCCACTCTCGGCTGCCGGCGCGGCGGAGTCGGCCCGCTGCGCCCGCTCGGACTCGGTGATCGGCGGGCCGGCCTGACGGGAGGCGCTGCGGCGACGTGCGGGACGGGTCATGCCAGCACCCCCGCGGCGTGCAGGTCCGCCGCCAGGATGTCGATCTGCTCGGTGGTGGGGGCGACCTGCGGCAGACGCGGCTCACCGACGTCGATGCCCATGAGTCGCAGTCCGGCCTTGGACGCGCTGACGCCGCCGAGACGGGCCACCGAGCGGTTGACCGGCACCAGGCTCAGGTTGATCTCGCGAGCCTTCGCCAGATCGCCCTCCATGAAGGCGGTGTGCAGCGCACGCAGGCGCTGCGGCACCAAATGACCGATGACGCTGACGAAGCCGATCGCGCCGACCGACAGCCACGGCAGGTTCAGCGGGTCGTCGCCCGAGAAGAAGTCGAGGTCGGTGGTGCCGATCAGTTCGGCGCCGGCATTGAGGTCGCCCTTGGCGTCCTTGACCGCGAGAATCCGCGGATGCTCGGCGAGACGACGGATCGTCTCGGTCTCGATCGGGACCACGGAGCGCGGCGGAATGTCGTACAGCATCACCGGGAGATCCGTGGCGTCGGCGACGGCGGTGAAGTGCGCGTACAGGCCGGCCTGAGGCGGACGCGAGTAGTACGGAGTGACGACCAGCAGGCCGTGCGCGCCGGCCCGGGCGGCGTCACGCGCGAGTTCGACGCTGTGCGCGGTGTCGTCGCTGCCGGCCCCGGCGACGATCCGGCGCGGTCACCCACGGCCGCGACGACGGCACGCAGCAGTTCGAGCTTCTCGTTCTCGGTGGTGGTGGGCGATTCGCCCGTGGTGCCGGCCAGCACCAGTCCGTCACAACCGTTGTCGACGAGGTGGGCGGCCAGCCGCACGCCGGCGTCTACGTCCAGCTTTCCGTCCTTGCTGAATGGGGTCACCATCGCAGTGAGGACGGTGCCGAACGGACGCTCGACGGAAGCAGCTGAATCACCGTAGGTCATGGTCAGAAGGCTACCCGGTCGCCGCTGCAGACCTGAACACGACGGCACCCCACGCGCACCGCCCCGCTCAGCCGACCGAATCGAACTCGCTCGTCGCGACCTCAGAACCGTCCGGCAACGTGACGATTTCGAAGTCTCCGAACACATTCGGCGCAGCGTGCTGCAGCTGCCGCAGGCATTCGACGGCGACCTGACGGATCTCGACGTCGGCGTGCTCGGTGGCCCGCATTTCGACGAAACGACGCCACGCGCGGTAGTTGCCGGTGACCACGACGCGAGTCTCGGTGGCGTTGGGCAGCACCGAGCGTGCGGCCTGACGGGCCTGCTCGTTGCGGATCGGGCCGTTCGGCACGTCGGCGAGCTTGTCCTCGAGTGCGGCCAGCAGTTCGGCGTAGGCGTCCCGACTGGCCGCGGTGGCCTTCTCGAACAACGCCTCGAGATGCGCGTCGCCGGCGATCGCTGGCGGGACGACGACGTTGGCGTCGCTCTCGCGCACGAACCGCTGGGACAGCTGCGAGTACGAGAAGTGCCGGTGCCGGATCAGCTCGTGCGTGCACGAGCGCGAGATGCCGGTGATGTAGAAGCTGACGCTGCCGTGTTCGAGGACCGACAGGTGTCCCACCTCGAGCAGATGGCGCAGGTAGCCGGCGTTGGTCGCGGTACGCGGATTCGGTTTGGACCAGCTCTGGTAGCACGCCCGGCCGGCGAATTCCGCGAGCGCCTCGCCGCCGTCGGCGTCGGTCTCCCAGGGGACGTCGGCGGGCGGCACGAACTCCGTCTTCGCGACGAGTTGCACCTTCAGGGACACCGCATTCCGCACCGCTCACCCTCCCGGGATGGTCGTCGATTCACCTCGACCGACCCTATCGCCACGCAGTCGCGGTCACCGGTGCAACACATCCCGTCATGCCGGCTCGACGCTGCCATGCAACTGTTCGACGGCACGGACCAGCGGGGCGAGCTCGGGTTCGGCAGCTGCCTGGTCGAGCGCCTCGCGCAGGGCGCTGTTGTGAGTGGGACGCGCCTCGTCGAGCAAGCGTCGCCCCTCGTCGGTGACATCGGTGTAGATGCCTCGGCGGTCGGTAGGACACAGGTAACGCGAGAGCAGCCCGCGGTCTTCCAGGCGGGTCACCAGGCGTGTGGTGGCGCTCTGACTGAGGACGACGGAGTCCGCGACCTGCCGCATCTGCAGATGTCCGCCCTCGCCGTCGTGCTGGCGACTCAGCACGTCCAGGAGTGAGTACTGCGCGCGCTCAACTGGTGACCGGCCTGCAGTGCGCGTTCGACCCTGCCCTCGATACGCCCGTGCAGCAACGAGAGCGCCGACCAACTGTGCGCGAGTGCGGTCATCGCTGGATCGGTGGCGGTCATGGTGAAGCTCCCTCGGTCGGACGGTGCGAACGGTTGGCGCCGGCAGAAGCCCAGCTATTGCATACCTCACTATACCCGCGCTTGCGAATAGTCAGCGTCTGCAATTATTGTTTCCGCTCGTAAGACGCGTTCGCGTACCTTCACCTTGCACAAAGGATCGTCCTCATGCCGCTCGCACTCCTGGCACTGGCAATGGGAGCCTTCGGAATCGGCACCACAGAATTCGTCGTCATGGGCCTGTTGCCCCAGATGGGCGCCGACCTGGGTGTGTCCGTGCCGACGGCCGGCTTCCTGGTCACCGGCTACGCCCTGGGCGTCATGATCGGCGCACCACTCATGACCGTCCTCGGCACCAAGATCTCTCGCAAGAACATGCTCATGCTGCTCATGGGCCTGTTCATCCTCGGCAACCTGGTCACCGCCGTCGCCCCGATCTTCGCCGTCGTGCTGATCGGCCGCGTCGTGGCCTCGTTGGCCCATGGCGCCTTCTTCGGTATCGGCTCCGTCGTCGCCGCCGAACTGGTCGCTCCCGAGAAGAAGGCCGGCGCCATCGCCATGATGTTCACCGGCCTGACCGTGGCCAACGTCGTCGGCGTGCCCATGGGCACCTTCGTGGGCCAGACCGCCGGCTGGCGCGTGACCTTCCTGATCGTCGCCGCCCTCGGCGTCCTCGGCCTGGCCGGCGTCGCCAAGCTCGTACCCGACGTGCCGAAGCCGGACGGTGTCCAGCTACGACACGAGCTCGCCGCCTTCAAGAACACCCAGGTCGTTCCGGCCATGGCCATGACGGTTCTCGGGTTCGGGGGCGTGTTCGCGGCAATCACCTACATCGCGCCGATGGTGACCGGGGTGAGCGGGTTCGCGGAATCCTCCGTCACCTGGCTGATGGTCGTTTTCGGCCTGGGCATGGTGGTCGGCAACCTCGTCGGCGGCCGTTGCGCCGACCGCAAGCTCATGCCGATGCTCTACACCGCACTGGGAGGCCTCGCGCTGGTCCTGGGACTCTTCACCTTCCTGGCCTCCGACAAGCTCTTCTCCGTCGTTGCCGTCTTCCTCATCGGCGCACTCGGTTTCGCAACCGTCCCACCGCTGCAGAAGCGCGTCTTGGACTACGCCCACGGCGCTCCGACGCTGGCCTCGGCCGCAAACATCGGCGCCTTCAACCTGGGCAACGCACTGTCCGCCTGGCTCGGCGGCCTGGTGATCTCCGCCGGCCTCGGCTACACCGCTCCCAACGCGGTCGGTGCCGTCCTGGCTGCCGCAGCGCTGGCGCTGGCAGTCGTCTCACATCGACTCGAGAAGCACCCGACGCGCACCACCGTCGCCACGGCCGACCCGAACCCCGTGACGGCTTCCGTCCACGCCTGACCGATCCCGGTCGCGCAACAGCCCCGTTTCTCCGTTCTCCCTCGACGTAAGCACCATGAAAGGAACCCTGATGACTTCCGTACCGAACGTGACACTCGACAACGGTGTAGCCATGCCGCAGTTGGGCTTCGGCGTTTTCCAGGTCCCGGACGACGAGACCGCCGCCGCGGTCACCAGCGCTTTGGAGGCCGGCTATCGCAGCATCGACACCGCCGCGATCTACGGCAACGAGCGTGGTGTCGGTAGGGCGATCGCCGCCTCCGGCCTCGCGCGCGAGGAGCTGTTCGTCACGACCAAGCTGTGGAACGAGGATCAGGGGTACGACCGGACCCTGGCCGCGTTCGACGCCTCTCGACAAGCTGGGGCTCGACTACGTCGACCTCTACCTCGTCCACTGGCCGGCCCCCGCGCGGAATTCGTTCGTGGAGAGCTACCGGGCGCTCGAGAAGATCCGCGCCGACGGACGTGTGCGCGCCATCGGTGTGTCCAACTTCCAGATTTCCCATCTGGAGCAACTTCTGGAGCACACCGGCATCACCCCGGCGGTCAATCAGGTGGAGTTGCATCCCGCCCTGCAGCAGACCGAGCTGCGCGCTTTCCACGCCGAGCACGGTATCGCCACGGAGGCGTGGAGCCCGCTGGCCCAGGGCGCGGTCCTCGGGGATGAAGCGATCGGGGCAATCGCGGCCGCGCACGGGGTCACTCCCGCGCAGGTGGTGCTGCGCTGGCATGTTCAGACCGGCAACATCGTGATCCCCAAGTCGGTCACCCCCGCCCGCATCCGGGCAAACCTCGACGTCTTCGGATTCGAGCTCACCGACGCCGACATGGCCACCCTGACGGGCCTCGACCGAGGCCTGCGTACCGGCCCGGACCCCGACATCTTCAGCTGACGCCATCCCTGCGGGGTGCTCGTCGACGGATGACGGGCACCCCGGGGCCGGTAGGAAACTGCTCCTCGCTCGTGGACGAGGCCGTCCGAGGCGCGGCAGACTGTGCCAGATCCCACACCGACTTTGGAGCCGGTCACTCTGGGACGACCAACCCGGGCGAACGAGAAGAAGGGCCTGATGCCCACCGCTCGAGCGGGGAACCTTCCCCTCGATCTGACAAGCTTCGTCGGCCGCCGCGACGACGTCGCGGAGGTGAAGCGGTTGCTGACCGCCTCACGTCTGGTGACACTGACGGGCGTCGGTGGGGTGGGCAAGACGCGGCTCGCGCTGCGCGTCGCCGGCGACTCCCAGCGGGCGTTCAGCGCCGGGGTATGGCTCGTGGACCTGGCCGAACTGCAGGATCCCGATCTGGTGCCGGACACGGCGGCGGCCGCGCTCGACATCCAGGTGCTCTCTACCCAGCCGGTGACGGATCTGCTGATCCGGCACCTCGAGGACCGCCATCTGCTCCTGGTGCTCGACAACTGCGCGCACCTCGTCGGGGCGGTCGCAGGGCTCGTCGAGACGCTGCTGAGATCGTGCCCGCAACTGCACGTCCTCGCCACGAGCCGTGAACCGCTGCGCATTCAAGGCGAGCACCTGCTGCAGGTGCCGCCATTGGAATTGCCTGATCCGGACGGCCGGGAGCCGAGGCGCGATCCGAGCCGCTACGACGCGGTGGCGCTCTTCGTGGCGCGGGCCCGCACGGCGGTGCCCGGCTTCGAGCTCACCGCGGACAACGAGTACGAGATCGTCCAGATATGTCGGCGGGTGGACGGCCTGCCGCTGCCGATCGAGCTGGCGACGGCGCGGCTGCGCGCGATGTCCGTGCACCAGATCCTGGAGCGCCTGACCGACCGGTACGCACTGTTGACCGGCAAAACCAGGGGTGTTCCCGTCAGGGGTGTTCCCACCAGGCAGCAGACCATGCGCCTGTGCATCGACTGGAGCTACGAACTGTGCACTCGTGAGGAACGGCAGACGTGGGCTCGGCTGTCGGTGTTCGCGGGCGCATTCGAGCTCGGTGCCGCCGAAGCCATCTGCGGCACCGGCACGGTCGATGTGCTCGACATGACGACTTCCTTGGTCGACAAGTCCGTCCTGACACGCGAAGACGCGGGAGGCGTGGTCCGGTACCGGTTGCTCGACACGCTGCGCGAGTACGGACTCGTCCGTCTGCGGGAGATGGACGAGCACGCCGTGATGCGTCGACGACACCGGGACTGGTACGAGCAGCTGGTGTTGCAGCTGCGCCGCAACTGGATCAGTCCTCGGCAGGCGGAGGCCAAGCTCCGTCTCGAACGCGAGCAGTCGAACCTGCGCGAGGCGATCGAGTTCTGCCTGTCCACCCCCGGCGAAGCCGACCACGGGCTTCGGCTGGCGGTCGCCCTATTCCCGTTCTGGCTCTCCGACGGGCTGCTCGGCGAGGGTAGGTACTGGCTCGACCGGACACTGGACCTCCAAGGAGGAAGACCGACCGTAGGCCAGGTCAAGGCACTGTCCGGGGCCTGCCTGCTCGCCGGGTACCAGGGCGACGTCGCGGCGGGTGAGGAATTCGCCGCGCGAGGTCGCGACCTCGCGCAGCGCCTCGGGGACACCACGTCGGAGGCCGTGGTCCTGCACGCCATGGGCTACCTGGCGGCTTTCAGCGGCGACATCCCGCGCGCCGTCGAGCGTCCGAGCGAGCCCTCGAGGTGTTCCGGTCCGAACGCAGCTTCGTTCGGCAGATCTCGACCGTGCTCGGTCTCTCGATAGCCCACGGACTTCTCGGGAACACGGCGGAGGCCGAGGACTACGACCGTCGGGGACTCGAAATCACCGAAGCCCGCGGCGAATCCATGTACAAGGGCTACGCCCACTGCGCGCTCGGGCTGGGGCTGTGGAAGACCGAGCCGGACCGTGCGACCGAATTGCTCGAAGAGGCACTGCGACTGGCCGATCGGGTGGACGACAAGTTGTCCGCCGCCATGTGCGTGGAAGCACTGGTGTGGATTGCGGCCGCCGATCACCGAGATCACCGTGCGGCAGTGCTGTTGGGAGCGGTGCAGACGCAGTGGCTCGCGGTGGGCAGCGCCGGTGTCGTGGCCCCGACACTGCAGGCGTATCACCGCGACGCCGAACACCGCGCCCGCAGCGCACTCGGCGACCGCGCCTTCTCCACAGACTTCCAGCGCGGCGCCGGCCTGTCTTTCGACGAAGCCGTCGGATATGCACTCGGAGAGGAACGGGTGAGTCCGTCAGGTCCGCCCACTTCGACGGACATTCTCACCCCCCGCGAACGGCAGGTCGCAGACTTGGTGGCACAGGGCCTGACGGACAAGGCGATCGCGGCCAGGTTGGTCGTCTCTCCCCGCACCGTGCACGGGCATGTCCAGCACGCGCTGACGAAGCTCGGATTCACCAAGCGGACGCAGATCGCCGCGTGGGTGATCGAACAGAACCGGGGCTGACCGTGCGAGAACGACACATGCCCGACACCATGACGTCATATCAACCTTGAAATGACGCCAATATGGCGTCACACTGGCGTCATGGATCTCACCGAGTACACAGCGAGACTGCGCGACGACCTGGCCGCGGCGGCAGCCCTCGGAGACGACGACACCCAGCGGATCGCCCAGGCACTCGCGGGCGCGGCCGAGCGTTCGGCGCAGCTCATGCTGGTGTCGGCGCTGTCGGACCTCGCCCGCGAGGCGTCCGAGGAACTGGGCGATCGCACACTCCACGTCCGATTCGACGGCACCGACGTCACCGTAGAGGCGACGCGGCGGCAACCCGACGCCGCCTCCACGTCGTCGAGGTCGGGCGACACCACGGACCCCTACCGCACCCTCGAGGACGTCACCGGCGACATCAGCCGGGTGACGTTGCGACTGGTCGACCAGATCAAGGCGCGCGCCGAGGAGGCCGCGGTGGAGGACGGGATGTCGCTCAATTCGTGGGTCTCGCAAGCGGTTCAGGGCGCGCTGCGCGACCAGATGCGCCGGAGCCGACCCGACGACGTCTGAGCGGCCGCTCCCCTCTCCACACCCGTGGGTTGTCCGCTTACCTGAATCCCGGCCCCGAGATGGTCTAATTGCGTCTCATCGTTCGCGGGAAGTTCACGGTATGGAGGAGTGGAGAGCATGGCGGTATCCGGGGCGAAGGAGTTCGAGGTCAAGGCCGCACCGGCCGACGTCATGGCGGCGATTGCCGCGGTGGACCGCCTGCCCGAGTGGTCGTCCGCTCACAAGAAGGTCATCGTCGAGAGCACCCACCCGGACGGTCGCGCCAACCGCGTGCGAATGACGGTCTCGATCATGGGGATCAACGACGAGCAGGTGGTCGACTACGCGTGGGACGGCGACAACCGGATGTCGTGGACGCTGGTCGAGAGCACCCAACAGAACAGCCAGGACGGCTCGTACATCCTCACCCCGAAGGGCGACGGCACGCTCGTGAGGTTCGAATTGACCGTCGACCCGAAGATCCCGCTGCCGGGCTTCATGCTGAAGAAGGCGCGGAACATGGCGCTCGACACCGCCAGCAAGGGCCTGACCAAGTTCGTCGACGGGAAGTAGACCACTGGTGAGGGCCCTCGTGCGGGCCGTCGGTACCGCGGCGGTGGTCGTGCTGGCCGCCGCCGGGTGCGCCGACACCGTCGATGGCACGGCGGTCGCCGATCCGTACGCCCCGACCACCGCCGAACCCGATCCGTCGCTCGGGATCGAGGGCATCACCGTCGTCGAGTACCCGGTGGGTCTGCACGTGCGCCCGGATCAGCGCGTCGCCTACGACCGCACTCCGCCGTTCGGCGGACCGCACGACGCGGCGTGGGCGACGTGCACGGGACGGTGTACGACAGGGCGATTCGCAGCGAGAACGCGGTGCACTCGCTCGAGCACGGCGCCGTGTGGATCACGTACGACCCGGACCTGGTCTCGGGCGCGGCGCTGGACACGCTCGTCGAACGCGTCCAGGGCCGGCCCTACCTGCTGCTGTCGCCGTATCCCGGTCTGTCCGTTCCGGTCTCGCTGCAGTCGTGGGGACACCAATTGGTGGTCGACGACACGTCGGACGAGCGGATCGACCACTTCATCGATGCACTGCGGCTGAACCGCAACACATTTCCCGAACCGGGCGCGACGTGCGCGACGTTGCCCACGTCGTTCGATCCGAAGAATCCGCCGCCGTTCCAGCCGGGACCGCCGGATCCCCGGGCGCCCGGTACCGTCCCGATGAACTGATCAGATGTCGCCCGCGACGGTGACCGCGACGGTGGCGCCGAGCTCGTAGCAGGCCTCGCGAACGGCCGCGTCGATCGGGCCGGTGACCTCGACGATCTGCGCCGCCTGCACGAGTTCCATGCCTGTCACGATCTTCTGGACGGACTTGACCGCGCCGGCGGTGTCGTTGTTGCCGTGCACCCACAACCCGTAGGGCCGGCCGGCGACCGTGTCCAGGCACGGGTAGTAGACGGTGTCGAAGAAGTGCTTGAGAGCCCCGGACATGTACCCGAAGTTCGCCGATGTCCCGAACAGGTAGCCGTCGGCACCGAGCACATCGACCGGGGTCGCGTGCAGCGCCGGCACCGAACGCACTGTGACGCCGGCGATCTCGGGGTCGCGCGCTCCCGCGAGCACCGCCTCGAGCAGCTCACGGGTCGCCGGGGAGGACGTGTGGTGTACCACCAGAAGTGTCTTCTCCGCCGGCTCCGGCGACCCGTCAGCCATCGGTCAGCCCTCTTGTTCGAGCTTCTCGAGCGCGACGGCACGGCGCATCGTCTCGCGGGCCCGACCGCGGTCACCGGCGTAGTCGTACGCCCGTGCGAGCCGGTAGGAGTTGCGCCAGTTGTCGGGATCGGCCTCCCATTCCTGCTTGACCTGAGCGAACAGCGCGTCGGCGGCGTCGCGTTCGATGCGCCCGGACGGGCGCCGCGGCAGGTCGGACACGTCGAGCTCGAGGCCCTCGTCGTGGATGCGGCGGGCCAGGTGCTGGTGCGCCAGGCCGGACCGGATCGTCGCAACGACCATCCATACACCCAGGAACGGCAGCACCAGGACCGCGCTACCGAGCACGACCGGGACCGCCCGGCCGTCCTGGATCAGCGCGATGCCGCGCTGGCCGAGGAGCACGAAGTAGAACGTGAGCGCAACGACGATCGCAGCTATCGCCGCGACGACGCGGGTGGACTGGTTCTTCACAGGTCCAGCAGGGGGTCGATGCCGACGGTGAGGCCCGGACGCTGCCCGATCTCGCGGACGCCCAGGAGCACGCCGGGAGCGAAGGAGTTCCGGTCGATCGAGTCGTGCCGGATCGTCAGGGTCTCGCCCTGCGTGCCGAGGAGCACCTCCTGGTGCGCGACGAGGCCGGCCAGGCGCACGGAGTGCACGCGCACGCCGTTCACGTCGGCGCCGCGCGCGCCCTCGAGTTCGGTGGTGGTCGCGTCGGGGCTCGGCCCGCGACCGGCCTTCTCACGCGCCTCAGCGATGAGCGCCGCGGTGCGGTAGGCGGTGCCCGACGGCGCGTCGGCCTTGTTCGGGTGGTGCAGCTCGATGACCTCGACGGAGTCGAAGAAGCGGGCGGCGGCCGCCGCGAAGCGCATCGACAGCACCGCACCGATCGCGAAGTTGGGCGCGATCAGCACGCCCACGCCCGGGTTCTCGTCGAGCCAGGACTGCACCTGCGCGAGCCGGGCGTCGTCGAAGCCGGTGGTGCCCACGACCGCGTGGATGCCGTTCGAGATGAGGAAGTGAAGGTTGTCCATCACGACGTCGGGGTGGGTGAAGTCGATGACGACCTCGGTCCGCTGGTCGACGAAGTGCTCGATGCGCTCACCCTGGTCGACACCGGCGACCAGTTCCAGGTCGCCAGCCTGCTCGACGGCCTCGCACATCGCGCGGCCGACCTTGCCCTTCGCGCCGAGAACGCCGACCCTGATGGGTGCTGCTGAAGTCACGTACACGCTCCGCCCAAAATCCCGTAAATCCCTGAATGTGCTCGGCGTAAGCCTACGGGGCGCACGACGGCCGCACTCACCCGACGCTCGGCCGTCACAGGCGGACGGCGGTGATGAACACGCTCGAGCGCATCGGGTCCTGGTCGGGGTTCTCGAGGGTGCGCCCCCACCGCTCGGCCACTTCCGCCGAGCGCACGACGTCCACCTCCCAGCCGTGGTCCGTCAGCCACGCGGCCGGCCCGAAATCGTCCTCGTCGGGCCACAGCGTGGCCATGTCGATGCCGAAGCGTTCACTCATCTGCCGGAACTGGTCCTCCTGCAGCATGCTCCGCACATCGTCGACATGCTCGACCTCGATGCGACTACCTGGCGCGGAGAGGTCCGTGACGAAGCGGAACAGACGCTCCTTGGCTGCGTTGGGGAGAAACGGCAGCAACCCCTCGGCCAGCCACGCCGACGGCCGGCTCGGGTCGAAGCCCTTCTCCTGCAACGGAACCGCCCAATCCTCGCGCAGATCCACGGCCACGACACGGCGGTCCGCGCGCGGGTGGGCATCGTTCGCTGCCAGTACTCCGTCCTTGAAGGACAGCACCTTGGGCGCGTCCAGCTCGTAGACGGTCGTGCCCGCGGGCCAGTCCAGCCGGTATGCGCGGACGTCCAGGCCGGCCGCCAGCAACACCACCTGGTCGACACCCGCTTCGCTCGCAGCGGCGAAGTAGTCGTCGAAGTACTTCGACCGCACCCCCACGTAGTTCGCCATCGCCCCCAGGGAATCTCGAGGTCGTCGGCCGCGTCGAGACGGGTCGGCATCGGCGCCGGCGGTGCCGCCGCCTCGACGAATGCCTCCGCGTACGGGTCGGAGACCAGACCGTCCTCCCGATGAGTCTCCATAGCCCGCCCCGCCGCCACGCCGAGGGCCGTGATTCCGACACCGGTGACGATGTCCCATTCCGCCAGTTCGTTCATTTCGCACCTCACCAGGACACGATCATCCGAATGGAGAAGATTGCCGTGCAACGTCTTTCGATCACGTTGCGGCACCGACGCTCAGGCCTGGATCCGGACTCTCGGCCCCGGCCGACGCCAGTTCCAGGCTACTCCCGGGCCGTGCGCGAAGCTGAGATTCCCCTGCGAAAGCGGCCGCCCGGAACGTACCGTCGAACCAGGTGACGCCGCTGCTCGGCGCCGGACGCCGGCGGCGTGCGCGTCACGAGGGAGGTCGTCGGCGATGGATTCGAACGACGGTTACCGCAGGAACACCGGCAGGCAGATCCTTCCGATTCCACCCGAGACGTACGCGGGCACGATCCTGTACGACGCGAAGGACCCCGATGCGACGTTCCCGCCGATCCGCCCGCTGCGGCCGCCCGCAGGTGCACCGAACGTGCTGGTCGTGTTGCTCGACGACGTGGGGTTCGGGGCGTCGAGCACATTCGGTGGTCCCGTCGCCACCCCCACCGCGGAACGACTGGCCGGCGGCGGGCTGAAGTACACCCGCTTCCACACCACCGCGTTGTGCTCGCCCACTCGCGCCGCGCTGCTCACGGGCCGCAACCATCACCGGGTCGGCATGGGCGGGATCACGGAGATGGCGACGTCGTCACCGGGCTACACGTCGGTGCGGCCCGACACGTGCGCACCGCTGGCGGAGATCCTCACCCTCAACGGGTACTCGTCGGCACACATCGGTAAGTGCCACGAGGTCCCGATCTGGGAGACGAGCCCGGTTGGGCCGTTCGACCGGTGGCCCTCGCCTGGGAACGGCTTCGAGTACTTCTACGGCTTCGTCGGCGGTGAGACCGACCAGTGGTATCCGACGCTGCACGAGGGCACCAGACGGGTCGAGCCGTGGGGTACGCCGGAGGAGGGGTATCACCTCACCGAGGATCTCGCGGACAGGGCGATGTCCTGGGTGCGGCAGCAGAAGGCGCTGGCACCCGACAAACCGTTCTTCCTGTACTTCGCGCCGGGCGCCACGCACGCGCCGCACCACGTGCCGAAGGAGTGGGCCGACAAGTACCGCGGACGCTTCGACGACGGGTGGGACGCGCTGCGGGAGCGGACATTCGCGCGCCAGAAGGAGCTCGGGATCGTTCCGGCCGACGCCGAACTCACCCGGCGGCACGAAGTCATCCCCGCGTGGGTGGACATGGACGCGGCGCTGCTGCCGGTGCTGCGTCGGCAGATGGAGAACTACGCCGGGTTCCTCGAGCACACCGATCACCAGGTGGGCCGGGTGGTGGACGCGATCGACGAGATCGGCGCGCTCGACGACACCCTGGTCTTCTACATCATCGGCGACAACGGCGCCTCCGCCGAGGGGACGCTGCAGGGCACGTTCAACGAGCTGATCAGCCTCAACGGCATGGCCGAGATCGAGACGCCCGAGTTCCTCACCAGCCAACTCGACAAGCTCGGCGGGCCGGAGTCGTCACCGCACTACGCGGTCGGGTGGGCGCACGCGATGGACACCCCGTACCAGTGGACCAAGCAGGTCGCGTCGCACTGGGGCGGAACACGCAACGGGACGATCGTGCACTGGCCGCACGGGTTCGGTGCGCGCGGCGAGCTGCGGCACCAGTTCCACCACGTCATCGACATCGTCCCCACCGTTCTCGAGGCCGCGCACCTCCCGGCGCCGACGACGGTGAAGGGGGTGCGGCAGGACCCGTTCGACGGCGTGGACATGGCCTACACCTTCGACGACGGCGCGGCGCCCGACCGCCACGTCACGCAGTACTTCGAGATGCTCGGGAACAGGGGATCTGACCACCGGGGCTGGACGGCGGTCACCAAGCATCGGACGCCGTGGAAGACCGTCGGCAGTGCCGGGATCGCGTTCGACGACGACGTGTGGGAGCTCTACGACACCGCGTCCGACTGGACCCAGAGCCGTGACCTGGCACAGGAACATCCCGATCGGCTGCACGAACTCCAACGCCTGTTCCTCATCGAGGCGACGCGCAACCGCGTCCTCCCCCTCGACGACCGGATGTTCGAGCGGGTGCTGCCGCAGATCTCCGGGAAACCGAGCCTCGCCCCCGGCAATCGACAGGTCCTGCTCCCCGGCATGGGCGGGCTGCTCGAGATGCACATCGTCAACTGGCGCAACCGGTCGTGGTCGCTGACCGCGCAGGTGGACGTTCCCGAGGACCCCGCGGCCGGTGCGAACGGGGTGATCCTCACCCTCGGCGGGCACGCCGGCGGCTGGGCGTTCTACTTCAAGGAGGGGCGACCCACGTTCTGCTACAACCTCTTCGGGCTGGAGCGCACGCACGTACGCGCCGAGCAGCCGGCTCCGCCCGGACACACCAGGTGCGCGTCGAATTTGCGTACGACGGTGGTGGACTCGGCAAGGGCGGGACGATCACGCTGTTCACCGACGGCCGGACGGTGGGCGCGGGGCGACTCGAGCGCACCGAACCCATCGGCTTCGGTTACGAGTTCACCGACGTCGGGAGGGACGCCCAGTCGACCGTCACACCCGACTATTCGCGCGGCGACAACGCCTTCACCGGGCGGATCCACTGGGTGCAGATCGACGTGGGCGACGACGACCACAGTCACCTCGTCGACCCGGCCGACGTCGTGCGGGTGGCCATGTACCGGCAGTGAACACGGCGGCGCCAGCGCTCACTCGAAGACGATCACCTGGCGCAGCGCGCTGCCGTCGGCGAGTGCATCCATGCCCGCGTCGACGTCGTCGAGCGCGATCCGCGCCGAGATGAGCTTCTCGACGGGAAGCCGACCGTGCCGCCACAGGTCGACGTAGACGGGGATGTCGCGTTCGGGTACGGCGGAGCCGAGGCAGCTGCCCACGATGGTGCGCGCCTCGGCGACCAGCGTCAGGGGCGAGACGGATGCGCGGGCGTCCGGGGCCGGCAGCCCCACCGTGACGGTCGTACCCCCGGGCGCGGTGGCCGCAACCGCGGCCTCGAAAGCCCGCGCGCTGCCCGCCGCCTCGACCACCACCTCCGCCCGCACCCCGAGTTCGTCGACCTGGTCCGGGGTGTACACCGCGGCGGCACCCAGTTCCCTTGCCGTGTCGAGCTTCTCGGGAACAGGATCGACGCCGATGACCTCCCGCACGCCGGCCGCGACCGCAGCGAGGACCGCCGCCATCCCCACTCCCCCGAGCCCCACGACCATCACCCGGTCGTCGGGCCGGGGCGCCCGCATTCATGACGGCCCCGCCGCCGGTGAGTACCGCACAGCCGAGCACGGCGGCGACGTCGGCCGGGACGTCGTCGTCGACGGGCACCACCGATCGCCGGTCCACGACAGCGTGCGTCGCGAAACCCGATACGCCGAGGTGGTGATGAACCGCGGAACCGCCTCGATGCAAACGCATTCCACCGCCGAGTAGCGCGCCGGCGTTGTTCGCGGCACTGCCCGGTCCACAGGGCATCCGCCCGTCCGTGGCGCAACGGTCGCATTCGCCGCATCGGGGCAGGAACGTCATGACCACCCGCCGGCCCACCACGAGGTCGTCGACGCCCGCTCCCAGTGCCTCGACACGCCCGGCCGCCTCGTGCCCCAGCAGCATCGGAACGGGGCGCACGCGACTGCCGTCGACGACGGACAGGTCCGAGTGGCACAGGCCGGCGGCTTCGATCCGGACGAGGATCTCCCCCGGCCCCGGTGGATCGAGTTCGAGGTCGGTGACCACGAGCGGCATCGACTCGGCGTAGGGTCGCGGCCGGCCGATCGCCTCGAGTACCGCTCCACGAATCCGCATGCCGCTCCCCGTTCTCCCGACTCCCGTCGGGATCTGCTGCTATCGGACGATCCCCGCACCGAAGCCGGCAGATCCCGCTTGCGTCGATACGGACCGACCACCGAAGCGGCGAACGGGCGCTGCAACAGCACCCGGGCGACTTCCCGGACCTCGTCGGTGGTGACCTCGTCGATTCGCGCGAGCGTCTCCGAGACCGACTGGTGGTTGCCGTAGTTCAGCTCGCTCCGGCCGATCCGCGTCATCCGCGACCCGGAGTCCTCGAGCCCCAGGACCAGGGAACCGCGCAGCGATCCCTTCGCCCGGGCACACTCGGCATCGGTGATGCCTGTCGGAGGCGACGTTGGCGAGCACCTCGCGGATCAGGGTGGCGACCTCGCCGAGGTTCTCGGGCTGACATCCCGCGTAGACGGAAAACGCGCCGGTGTCGGCGAACGTGTCCACCCCGGAATAGACCGAGTACGCCAGGCCCCGCTCCTCCCGGATCTCCTGGAACAGACGGGAACTCAGACCGCCACCGACCGCGGCGTTGAGGACCGACAGCGGCCAGCGGTGTCCCTCGTGTCGGCCGAATGCCCGGACGCCGAGCGCCAGATGCGCCTGCTCGCTGTCCCGCTTGGTCAGGCTCAACGTCGGCGCCGTCCGCAGCCGGATCGCGCCCTCGCGTCGCGGTGCGGGCTCGGTGTCACGGTCGAGATGGCCCGCGAACGCCCGCCGGACCAGTTCCACCGTGTGCTCGTGCTCGACGTTGCCGGCGACCGCGACCACCATCCGGTCCGGGGTATAGCGGCGCACGTGGAAGGAGTGCAACTGGGTACGGGTCATCGACTCGATCGAATCGATGCTCCCGATCACCGGGCGGCCCACGGGATGGTCACCGAACAGCGCGGTGAGGAACGCGTCGCCCAGCAGGTCCTCCGGGTCGTCGTCGCGCATCGAGATCTCCTCGAGCACGACCTGGCGTTCGACGTCGACGTCGACGGAACGGCAACGACCGCGCAGCACCACATCGCTGACGAGGTCCACCGCGAGTGGCAGGTCGTCGTCGAGGACGTGCGCGTAGAAGCACGTGTGTTCCTTCGAGGTGAAGGCGTTGAGTTCACCGCCGACGCCGTCCATCACCTGAGCGATGTCGAGCGCGGACCGGGTGGGGGTGGACTTGAACAGCAGGTGCTCGAGGAAGTGCGCGGCACCCGCGACGGTGGGCTGCTCGTCGCGCGAACCGACGCCCACCCAGACGCCGACCGAGGCCGAGCGCACACCGGGCACGCGTTCGGTCACCACCCGGAGACCACCGGGAAGCGTGGTGCGCTGCACACCGGTGCGGGATGCGTATCGAGTGCGGAGCCGCGGTGGGGCTTCTCGCGGAGGGATTGAGCCATGTGGCGGTTCATTTTTCCTTGCGTTGAACGTCGACTCACGATACACCGGGACAAAGCCCCGGCCCCGCACGGACGAACCGTGCGGGGCCGGGAACGGGTGGTACCGAGCGGCGAACTACTCCGCAGCGGGCTCCGAGCCCGACTCGGCGGAAGCGCCCGCCGCGTCGTCCTCGACCGGGATCAGCGAGATCTTGCCGCGGTTGTCGATGTCCGCGATCTCGACGCGGATCTTGCCGCCGACGTTGACGACGTCCTCGACCTTGGCGATGCGCTTGCCGTTGCCCAGCTTCGAGATGTGCACCAGTCCGTCGCGGCCCGGGAGCAGCGAGACGAACGCACCGAAGGCCGTGGTCTTGACGACCGTGCCGAGGAAGCGCTCGCCCACCTTGGGCAGCTGGGGGTTGGCGATGGCGTTGATCTTGTCGATCGCGGCCTGCGCGGACGGGCCGTCCGCCGCACCGACGTACACCGTGCCGTCATCCTCGATGGAGATGTTGGCACCGGTCTCCTCGGTGATCGAGTTGATCATCTTGCCCTTGGGGCCGATGACCTCGCCGATCTTGTCCACGGGGACCTTGATGGTGGTGATGCGCGGCGCGTACGGGCTCATCTCGTCCGGGCTCTCGATCGCCTCGGCCATGACCTCGAGGATCGTGGTGCGGGCGTCGTGCGCCTGGCTCAGCGCGCCGGCCAGCACCTGCGACGGGATGCCGTCGAGCTTGGTGTCGAGCTGCAGGGCCGTCACGAAGTTCTTCGTGCCGGCGACCTTGAAGTCCATGTCACCGAAGGCATCCTCGGCGCCGAGGATGTCGGTCAGCGCGACGTAACGGGTCTCGCCGTCGACCTCGTCGGAGACCAGGCCCATGGCGATGCCGGCGACCGGAGCCTTCAGCGGCACACCGGCATTCAGCAGCGACAGGGTCGAGGCGCACACCGAGCCCATCGAGGTGGAACCGTTGGAGCCCAACGCCTCCGAGACCTGACGGATCGCGTACGGGAACTCTTCCTGGCTCGGCAGCACCGGCACGAGGGCGCGCTCGGCGAGAGCGCCGTGGCCGATCTCGCGGCGCTTCGGCGAACCGACGCGGCCCGTCTCACCGGTGGAGTACGGCGGGAAGTTGTAGTGGTGCATGTAACGCTTGCTGGTCTCGGGGCCCAGCGAGTCGATCTGCTGCGCCATCTTGACCATGTCGAGGGTGGTGACGCCCATGATCTGGGTCTCGCCACGCTCGAACAGTGCCGAACCGTGTGCACGCGGGATCACGGCGACCTCGGCGGACAGCGACCGGATGTCGGTGATGCCACGGCCGTCGATGCGGAACTGGTCGCGCAGGATGCGCTGGCGCACAAGCTTCTTCGTCAGCGAGCGGAACGCTGCGCCGATCTCCTTCTCGCGACCCTCGAACTGCGGGGCGACCTGCTCGAGCACCTCGACCTTGACCTCGTCGGTCTTGTCGTCGCGCTCCTGCTTGCCGGCGATCGACAGCGCGGCCGACAGCTTCTCGGTGGCGGCGGCCTCGACCGCGGCGTACACGTCGTCCTGGTAGGCCGGGAAGACCGGGTACTCACCGGTGGGCTTGGCAGCCTTCTCGGCGAGCGACTGCTGCGCGGCGCACAGGCTCGCGATGAACGGCTTGGCAGCCTCGAGGCCCTCGGCCACGATCGCCTCGGTCGGAGCCTGCGCGCCGCCGTCGATCAGGCTGATGACGTTCTCGGTGGCCTCGGCCTCGACCATCATGATGGCGACGTCACCGGACTCGACGACGCGACCCGCGACGACCATGTCGAAGACGGCACCCTCGAGCTGCTCGACGGTCGGGAACGCGACCCACTGGCCCTTCTTGTTCTCGTCCGACGTGATGAGCGCGACGCGCACGCCACCGACGGGGCCGGAGAACGGCAGACCGGCGATCTGGGTGGACGCGGACGCGGCGTTGATCGCGACGACGTCGTACAGATCCTTGGGATCGAGGCTCAGGACCGTGACGACGACCTGGATCTCGTTACGCAGACCGTCGACGAACGACGGACGCAGCGGCCGGTCGATCAGACGGCAGGTGAGGATCGCGTCGGTGGAGGGGCGGCCCTCACGACGGAAGAACGAGCCGGGGATGCGGCCCGCGGCGTACATGCGCTCCTCGACGTCGACCGTCAGCGGGAAGAAGTCGAAGTGCTCCTTGGGCTGCTTGCTGGCCGTGGTGGCCGACAGCAGCATGGTCTCGTCGTCCAGGTAGGCGACGACGGAGCCGGCGGCCTGCTGCGCGAGGCGACCGGTCTCGAAACGAATGGTGCGGGTGCCGTAGCTCCCGTTGTCGATGACGGCGGAGGACTCGAACACGCCCTCTTCGACCTCGATCGCAGAATTGACTGTCATTGCTTTTCTTCTCTTCCCTCTCGTCTTTTGCCGTACCCGCACGGGCGCCACGACCCTCCTGGTCGCGGCTGCGCTCCCCTCACAGGGCGGAGGCGGCCGTCGATCGAAGCCTGCCGGACTACATCCGGAGGGCCACTACCGAAGACCGACGCCACAACTGTCGGGGCGGGCGGCGGTGGTGTTGCAAACACCGATAGCCAACGAGGCTCAGTCTAAGCATTGCCTCGCTGGCTATCGATGAGGTCGGCGAAGTGACTCGCCGTGAGCGCGTCTTATCGGCGCAGGCCCAGACGCTCGATGAGCGAGCGGTAGCGGGCGATGTCGACCTTCTGCACGTACTTCAGCAGACGACGACGGCGTCCGACCAGCAGCAGCAGGCCACGACGCGAGTGGTGGTCGTGCTTGTGCTGCTTCAGGTGCTCGGTGAGATCGACGATGCGCTTGGTGAGCATGGCCACCTGCGCCTCCGGCGAACCGGTGTCGGTCTCGTGCAGTCCGTACTCGCCGAGGATCTGCTTCTTCTGCTCGGTGGTCAATGCCACTTGGTGCACTCCTGTAACTGACGTCCGCGTGAATGGAAATCGGAGGCTCCGGTCAGAACCGGACACTCCGACGGGCGTGGCCGCCGCGAACCGCAGCACACACCAGCGGGAAATCGCACCAGGCGTCCCGCCGCGCTCAGTCTCCGGCGGCCTCGGCGGCCGGTGAGGTCTCCGAAGCCGCTGCGTCCTCGGCGAGGATCTTCCGCGCCTTCTCCGCGTCGCGTCCCATCTCCTCGATGAGTGCGTCGACCGAATCGAACTTCTCCATGCCGCGCACTCGCTCGACGAAGTCCACCGCGACGTGCTGGCCGTAGAGGTCGGCTTCCCGGTCGAGCACGAACGCCTCGACGGTGCGGGTCCGGCCGGAGAACGTCGGGTTGGTTCCGACGGACACCGCCGCTTTGTAGCGCTGCCCCGGCTCCAACGACCCCTCCACCGGGCCCGGACCGAGCACCGTGAACCACGCCGCGTACACCCCGTCCGCGGGAATCGCCGAGTAGATCGGCGGCGCGATGTTCGCGGTCGGGAAGCCCAGGCCGCGGCCGCGTCCGTCGCCGTGGACGACGACGCCCTCGACGCGGTGCGGGCGCCCGAGCGCCTCCGCGGCCGCCGCGACATCGCCGGCGTCCACGCACGAACGGATGTACGTCGACGAGAACGTCACCGCGTGCTCGGCGAGCAGATCGACGCCGTCGACAGCGAATCCGAACCGAGCGCCCGTCTCCCGCAGCAGATCCACGTTGCCGGCCGCCTTACGACCGAACGTGAAGTTCTCGCCGACGACGACCTCCGCGACGTGGAGACGCTCGACCAGGATCTCGTGCACGTAACGCTCCGGCGAGAGCTTCATGAACTCGGTCGTGAACGGCATGACGCAGAAGACGTCGATACCCAGCTCCTCGACCAGCTCGGCGCGCCGCGGCAACGTCGTCAGCTGAGCGGGGTGGCTGCCCGGGCGCACCACCTCGGCCGGGTGCGGATCGAATGTCATGAGAACACTGGGGATTCCACGCTCGCGAGCGGCGTCGACCGCCCTTCGAGATCAGCTGCGCGTGCCCACGATGCACGCCGTCGAAAACGCCGATCGTCAGGACGCAACGCCCCCAGTCCGCCGGCACATCGTCCAGACCTCGCCATCTCTGCACAGGTGGCAGCCTACGGCCACGACAGACACCGGTCACGCCCGGGACGGACAAGCAGGCACAGTCGCGGCGCCGGGAGTTGATGTGTGTCCTGAGTGACGGTTGCCTAAGCTCGTAAGCGTGGCCACTCAGAAGTCAGACGTGAATGCCCCGAGCGAGGTGCCCCGCCCGGAGACCCTGTCGTCGGTGGCGCAGGACTACCTCAAGGTCATCTGGACGGTCCAGGAGTGGTCCCGCGAACGCGTCTCCACCAAGCTGCTCTCCGAGCGGATCGGCGTGTCGGCGTCCACCGTCTCCGAGGCCATCCGCAAGCTCTCCGACCAGGGGCTCGTCGACCACGCCCGGTACGGGTCGATCGCGCTCACGGACGCCGGCCGATCCGCCGCGGTGTCGATGGTGCGCCGCCACCGACTGATCGAGACGTTCCTGGTGAACGAGCTCGGCTACGGGTGGGACGAGGTCCACGACGAGGCCGAGGTGCTCGAGCACGCCGTCTCCGATCGCATGATCGACCGTATGGACGCCAAGCTCGGGTTCCCCGAACGCGACCCCCACGGCGATCCGATCCCCGCGGCGGACGGCTCGGTTCCGACGCCGCCGGCTCGGCAGCTCAGCGATTTCCAGGACGGCGATTCGGGGCGCGTCGCCCGCATCTCGGACGCCGATCCGGCGATGCTGCGGTACTTCGACTCGGTGGGCATCGCACTCGACACGGACATCACGGTCGTCGAACGGCGCGACTATGCGGGCACCGTGTCGATCCGGCTCGGCGCCGATCCGGACGCCGGCACGGTCGACCTCGGCAACCCTGCCGCACAGGCGATCTGGCTCGTCTAGGCTCGGGCGCACCCGGACTTCCGGGCCCGACGAATCGAGGCAGGCCATGAGCGCAGCCGTTCGACGCATCGCAGGATTCACCGCCGCGGCGTGCGCCGCAGCCACAGTCGCGGTTGCCGGCGCCGGGGTCGCGACCGCCGACGAGTGGCCGCCGATGCCGGAGGGACCGAGCGCCGTCGGGCCGGCCGAATACTACGGCTTCCTCACGCCGACGGACCTCGACTACTGGAACCCGTTCGTCAGCAGCAACCGCCTGACGTCGCCGTTCGGTACCAGCACCCGCATCGTGTGCACCGGTTTCCACGGCGTCCTGCTGAACTGCTGGCAGGCCGATCTGCAGGGCAATCCGCACAAGTTGGTCCAGCTGCCGCTCGACTTCCCGGGCTCGACGGGCTCGTACCAGCCCGGCGGCGGACCGGGGCATTTCGTCTACCCGGACCTGCTCCCCGGGAGCTGACGCGCTAGCGCAGCGTCGCCGGCCGCACCACCATCACCGAGCTGGCACGCTTGCCGCGTTCCTGGATCAGCGCGATCGTGTGCCCGCTCGGGTCGATCGCCGCGTAGATCTCCTTGCGGCCGATCGGTTCGAGCCAGCGTCCCTGGCTGATCGACTCGGCCTCGTCGGCGCTGATCTGCCGGTGCGGGAACGCGGTCTGGGCGGCCTGGTCGATGTCGAGGCTGACGTCGGGATTCTCGGCGAGCTGCTCGAGGGTGCGGGCGTGTTCGAGGGTGAACGGGCCGACGGCGGTGCGACGCAACGCCGTCAGGTGACCACCGACGCCGAGCACCGCACCGAGATCGCGTGCGAGGGCACGGATGTACGTGCCGGACGAGCAGTCCACCTCCACATCGAGGTCCACGAACGCCGGGGCATCCGCACCGTCGTCGCTCTGCACGTCACGGCGCGCCAGGACGTCGAAGCGGGAGACGGTGACCGGCCGCGCGGCCAGCTTCACTTCCTCCCGTCCCGGACCATCGCGTGCGCGCGTTTGCCGTCGACCTTGATCGCGCTCACCGTCGCCGGCACCTGCTGGATGTCGCCGGTGAGCCGGGCGATCTCCGCCGCGATCTGCTCGTCGGTGATCCCGACGCGCCGGTCAATGCGAGGGTCTCCCCCTCGGCGTCGTCGGTGCTCGTGCTCTGTCCGAGGCGGATGGTGGCGCTGTACGACTTGGTGGTCAGCGCCAGCAGGCCCAACAGCTTGGTCGCCCGCTCGACACCGAGAATCAGCACCCCGGTCGCCATCGGGTCGAGGGTGCCGGCGTGCCCCACCTTCCGGGTGTTCAGCAGCTTCCGGCACCGGGAGACGACGTCGTGGCTGGTCATCCCGGCGTCCTTGTCGACGATCAGCAGACCGGCGCCGACGAGACCGGAGGACGGTTTTTCAGACTTGGGCACGTGATCCGATTCTGCCAGCCGCCGGTCAGCTGACCGAAATTGCAGTGACGATGAGGCCGTCAGAGACCAGCCAGCGGCCGTCGAAGCTCGCCAGCGGGGCTCCGCCGTCGGTGGTGTCGCCGGGCACGAGCAGGCGCGAGTGGAAGGTGCCCGTCATCCCGTCGGCGGTCTCGGTGCCGTCGTCGAACGTGATGTGGGCGTCCTCGAAGCCGAGCCAGCGGCCGGTGAGCGGGAACCACGCCTTGTAGGTCGTCTCCTTGGCGCAGAACAGCAATCGGTCCCAGTGCACCGCAGCGGGTTCGACCGCGGCGAGCCACTCCCGCTCCTCGGGCAGGCTGACGGCGTCGAGCACACCGTTGGGCAGCGGGCCGTTCGGCTCGGCGTCGATGCCGACCGAGCGCACCTGCATCGCGTAGCCGAGCACCGCGGCGCGGTAGCCGTCGCAGTGCGTCAGGCTCCCCACGACTCCACGGGGCCAGGCGGGAGATCCCTTGTCTCCCCGCAGGATCGGGCCAGGCTCCACTCCGAGGTCCGCCATCGCCACCCTGGCGCAGTGTCGGGCACCGATGAACTCGCGGCGACGTTTCTCGACCGCGCGGGCGATCAGCGACTCCTCCTGCGGATGCGGCTGCAGTCCCGGCGGGTCCTCGAACAACTCGGCCGAAGCCACACCGGTGGGCAGAATGCTCTCGATCAATCCGACTCCCCTGTCATCGCTGCGCCCTCATGCGCTCGTACTCGGCTTCCTGCTCCGCGGTGATCCTGAAGCGTCCCCCGAACTTGTTGAGCGTGCCGGGCGCGTACTCGGGCACCGGCAGGATCTGCCGGAGCAGCTTGTCCGGAAGCCCGCGCCGCTGCCACTCCCGCGGGTAGCCGATCGACACTTCCTCGAACCGCACGCCGTCGTAGTAGGTGGTGCGTGGGATGTGGAGATGCCCGTAGACGCAGCACGCCGCGTTGTAGCGGGTGTGCCAGTCCGCGGTCTCCACGGTGCCGCACCACAGCGCGAACTCCGGGTAGTACAGGACCTCGGTGGGCTGACGGACCAGCGGAAAGTGGTTGATCAAGACGGTCGGGATCGACAGGTCGAGCGCGTCGAGTCGCTTCCGGGTCTCCTCGAGGCGCGCGCGGCACCAGGCGTCGCGGGTGGCGTACGGCTCCGACGACAGCAGGAACTCGTCGGTGGCGACGACGTTCTTGTCCCGCGCGATCCGCAACCCGTCGGCCTTGTCGATCGCCCCGTTGGGCAAGAACGTGTAGTCGTCGAGCAGGAACATCGGGACGATCGTGGCGGGGCCGCCTTCGCCCTCCCAGACCGGATACGGGTCCTCGGGAGTGAGCACGCCGATCTCACGGCACATGTCGACCAGGTAGTCGTACCGCGCCTTGCCGTGCATCTGGACGGGGTCCTTCGCGGTGGTCCACAGCTCGTGGTTGCCCGGCACCCAGATCACCTTCGCGAAGCGGCTCTTGAGCAGCGTCAGCGCCCACCGGATGTCGTCGGCCTTCTCCGACACGTCGCCCGCGACGATCAGCCAGTCGTCGGGCGAGTCCGGGAAGATCTCCTCGGTGATCGGCCGATTACCCCGGTGCCCGACGTGCGTGTCGCTCACCGCCATCAACTTGCCTGCCACACCCCTACCCTTTCGTCCCCTGCGTCTGGAGATCGGCGCCGGCGATCGCCCACCGGCCCGACACCGTGCGCCACAGCACGGCGAGCATCCGCAAAACCATGAACACGGTAAGCCCCGCCCAGATTCCTGCCAGCCCCCAGTCCCACACGAGCGACGACCAGATCAGCGGCAGGAATCCGACCAGCGCGCAGGCCAGCGTCGCGGTCCGCAGGAACGCCGCGTCGCCGGCCCGAGCAGGACCCCGTCGAGCGCGAAGACCACCCCGGCGACCGGCATGATGCCAACGAAGAACCACCACGCGATCAATGCCTGGTCGAGGACCGCCGCGTCGTCGGTGAACAATGTCGGCACCACCGCACTACCCGCCGCGAACGCGAGCGCCAGCACCGTCGCGAACACCGCCGACCACCGCGTCAGGCGCCACGCGAGCCGGTTGGCCCCCGCACCTGGCCGCGGCCGAGGGCGGCACCGACGAGTGTCTGCGCGGCGATGGCGAGGGAGTCGAGGGTCAGCGCGACGAAGTTCCACAGCTGGAGCACCACCTGATGCGCGGCGACCGCCGCCGCACCGAAGCGTGAGGCGACCGCAGCGGCGGACAGGAAGCACGCCTGGAACGCGAGACTGCGCAGAATCAGGTCGCGCCCGAGCACCAGCTGGGCGCGCATGACCGCAGGACGCGGCCGAAGCGAGATCCCGTCACCCGGCACGGAGCCCGCGGAGCGGCGCTCACGCAGCAGGGCGGCGACGAACAGCACCGCCGACAGCGTCCGGCCCGCGACGTTCGCGACGGCCGATCCCGCGAGTTCCCAGCGGGGCGCACCGGCCACACCGTGCACCAGCAGCACGCACAGCACCGCCGAGAGCACCTGACCGGCGAGGACGAACCGCAGCGGGCGGAGGGTGTTCTGCACGCCCCGCATCCAGCCGTTGCCGGCCATCGCCACCAGGATCAGCGGTGCACCGAACACCGCGATCCGCAGCCAACGTTCGGCTTCGACGGCGATGTCACCGGATCCGGCGATCAGACGCGTGATCGGGCCCGCGAGCATCTGGACGACCACCACCAGGGCGGCGCCGATGGCGAGCGCGAGCCACGTCGCCTGCACGCCCTCCCCGACCGCGTCGCGTTCTCGCCCGGCGCCGTACAGCCGCGACGCGCGTGCGGTGGTGCCGTAGGACAGGAACGTGAGCTGCGTGCTCACCTGCGCGAGGATCAGCCCGCCGACCGCGAGGCCGGCGAGCGCGAGGGCACCGAGATGGCCGACGACGGCGATGTCGAGCAACAGGTAGAGGGGTTCGGCCGCGAGGACCCCGAGCGCCGGCAGCGCCAGCCCGAGGATCCGGCGCGGTCCGGCGTCGGCCTCTTCTGCACGGGACTCGTGGTCGGCGTCGGTGCCCGTCAAGTCAGCCGAGGACCTCGCGCAGCGCCGCGACGACGGCGTCACTCGAGCCGCACGCGGTGTAGCCCGCCGCGAAGCGGTGACCTCCGCCGCCCAGGCGCTCGGCGACCGTGGAGACGTCCACCGAGTCCTTCGACCGCAGCGACACCGACCACGAATCCGGCGTCGACTCCTTGAACACCGCGGCCACCTCCGCCTCGGCGGTGGTGCGGACGATGTCGATGACGCTCTCGATCTCCTCGGAACCGAGCCCGGCCGAGTCCGAGCACCGGATCACCGCGTGGACCAGACCTCGACCGCCGACCGCGTCCGGGACGAGGACGGCGGAACTGAGCACCGACCCCAGCATCGGCAGCCAGCCGAACGGATGGGTGTCGAGCAGGCGACGGGTGATCGCGGCCCCGTCGATCCCGGTACCCAGGAGTCGCTCGGCGAGCGTGTGTGTGCCCGCCTGACCCCAACGGAACGATCCGGTGTCGGTGACCAACCCCGCGTACAGGCAATGCGCCAGATCGGTATCGATCGTCACACCCCACAGGTCGAACAGCTTGGCCAGCACGGCCGTCGTCGACTCGGCCGAGTCGTCGATCAGGTTGAGCATGCCGTACCGGGTGTTCGACCGATGATGGTCGATCACCAGTGATCGCCGCGCCCCGCCCAGCCGGGACGCGAGCGAGCCGAGACGCCCGGCGCTGCCGCAGTCCACGGTGACGAGCAGGTCGACCTCGTCAGCGACGTCGTCGACCCGGGTCAGCAGGTCGGTGCCCGGCAACCCGTCCATCGACACCGGCAGCTCACTCGGCGACGCGAACGCGACCTGCACCGGAATCCCCTTGCGTTCGAAGGCAATTCCGAGCGCAAGACCACTACCGACAGTGTCGGCGTCGGGCTGGACGTGGCACAGGATGGTCACCGATGTCGCTGCGTCCAACACCTCGACCGCGTCCTGCATCTGCAGGTCCTGCGGTGCGAGCGTCGGCGGCGCGGTGTCCGGACAGTGAGTCATGGGCGCCTCGGGTCAGTCGTCCTCGGACGAGGAATCGTCGTCCGCCGGACGCGGCTCCTTGTAGGGATCCGCGTCGCCGGCCGGCGTCGCGTTCTCCCGCGCCCGTGCCACCGCGTCGTCCGCGGCCCGCGCGCGGGCGAGCAGTTCCTCCATGTGCCGCGCGGTGTCGGGCACCGTGTCGGCGACGAAGGTCAGCGTCGGGGTGAAACGCACCCCGGTTCCCGCTCCCACCTTCGAGCGCAGCACACCCTTGGCCTTTTCGAGGCCCGCTGCGGCACCGACCAGGTCGGGTGCGGAATCGATGTCCGTACCCATCACCGTGTAGTACACGGTGGCGTCGTGCAGGTCTGCCGTGACCTTGGCGTCGGTGATGGTCACGTAGGCCAGACGCGGGTCCTTGATCTCGTGGTCGATCGCCGTCGCGACGATCGTGCTGATGCGCTTCGCGAGCCTGCGTGCGCGTGCAGGATCTGCCATGGCAATCAGTCTCCTCTCCGGGATATCCCGCCGTCAGCCCGTTCAATCTTCGGGGCCGAAATTCTTCGTCGAACTGCAAGCAATTGCAGTTCCGGTCGCCCAGCGACGTGCCGCTCACACTGATCGAGCACCTCGTGGACATGATCGACCCCCGAACTCGCCACCGCGACCCCGAGCAGGGTCCGCCGGTAGCGGTCCTGCTCACCGGTCTCGGCAGCCGACACCCCGAATCGACGCAGCTCGGTCAGGATCGGCCGCACCAGCGACCGCTTCTCCTTCAGTGACCGCACGTCGCCGAACAGAATGTCCATCTCGAGCGCGCCGAGATACACCAGTCCTCCCTCCGGTGAACAGCATCGAATCCCGGCACGGCCGGGTTGTCGATTCCCGGCACAGCCGGGGCGTCCCTCCCCGGCGGCCGGAGCCGCCAGGGAGGGACGCAGTGCTGTGCGACTAGTCGCGCGGCTTCTCGCGAAGCTCGTACGCCTCGATCACGTCACCGACCTTGATGTCGTTGTACGTGACGGTCAGACCGCACTCGTAGCCTTCGCGGACCTCGGTCGCGTCGTCCTTCTCACGCTTGAGCGACGAGATCGTCATGGTCTCGGCGATCACCGCGTTGTCACGGATGAGACGTGCCTTCGCGTTGCGGCGCACGATGCCCGAGGTGACGAGGCAGCCGGCGATGTTACCGATCTTCGAGGAACGGAACATTGCACGGATCTCGGCCTGGCCCAGAGTGACCTCTTCGTAGACCGGCTTGAGCATGCCCTTGAGGGCCTTTTCAACCTCGTCGATGGCCTGGTAGATCACCGAGTAGTACCGGATGTCGACGCCCTCGCGGTTCGCCAGCTCCGTCGCCTTGCCTTCGGCACGGACGTTGAAGCCGATGATGATCGCGTTGGACGCGGACGCCAGGTTGACGTTGGTCTCGGTGATGCCACCGACACCGCGGTCGATGACCCGCAGCTGCACCTCGTCGTCGATCTCGATCCCCATGAGGGCCTCTTCCAGCGCCTCGACGGTGCCGGAGTTGTCGCCCTTGAGGATGAGGTTGAGCTCGTTGTGCTCCTTGAGCGCGGCATCCAGATCTTCCAGGCTGATGCGCTTGCGGCTGCGGGCAGCGAGCGCGTTGCGCTTGCGTGCATTACGCCGGTCCGCGATCTGGCGGGCGATCCGGTCCTCGTCGACCACGAGCAGGTTGTCGCCTGCGCCGGGGACCGACGTGAAGCCGACGACCTGGACGGGACGCGAAGGCAGAGCCTCCTCGACGTCGTCTCCGTGCTCGTCGATCATGCGACGGACGCGGCCATAGGCGTCGCCCGCGACGATCGAGTCGCCGACCCGCAGCGTGCCGCGCTGGATGAGCACGGTCGCGACGGGGCCACGGCCACGGTCGAGGTGGGCCTCGATCGCGACACCCTGGGCGTCCATGTCCGGGTTGGCGCGCAGATCCAGGGAGGCATCCGCGGTCAACAGCACTGCTTCCAGGAGGGCATCGATGTTGGTGCCCTGCTTGGCGGAGATGTCGACGAACATAGTGTCGCCGCCGTACTCCTCAGTGACCAGTCCGTACTCGGTCAGCTGCTGACGGATCTTGTCCGGGTTCGCGCCTTCCTTGTCGATCTTGTTCACCGCGACCACGATCGGCACGTCGGCCGCCTGGGCGTGGTTGATCGCTTCCACCGTCTGCGGCATGACGCCGTCGTCGGCTGCGACCACGAGAATCGCAAGGTCGGTGGCCTTGGCACCACGCGCACGCATGGCCGTGAAGGCCTCGTGACCCGGGGTGTCGATGAACGTCACCAGGCGCTCGTTGCCGTCCAGCTCGGTCAGCACCTGGTAGGCGCCGATGTGCTGGGTGATGCCGCCGGCCTCGCCCTCGCGGACGTTTTCCTTGCGGATCGTGTCGAGCAGGCGGGTCTTGCCGTGGTCGACGCTGACCCATGACGGTGACCACCGGCGGACGCGACGCGAGATCGTCCTCGTCGCCCGCGTCCTCGCCGTAGGTGAGGTCGAACGACTCGAGCAGCTCGCGATCCTCGTCCTCCGGGCTGACGACCTGGACGACGTAGTTCATCTCGCCGCCGAGCAGCTCCAGCGTCTCGTCATTCACCGACTGAGTGGCCGTGACCATCTCGCCGAGGTTGAACAACGCCTGCACGAGTGCTGCGGGGTTCGCATCGATCTTGTCTGCAAAGTCCGACAGCGATGCGCCGCGGGCGAGACGGATGGTCTCGCCGTTGCCGCGGGGCAACCGCACGCCACCGACTGCAGGCGCCTGCATGCTCTCGTACTCGGCGCGCTTCGCCCGCTTCGACTTGCGACCACGACGGGGTGCACCACCGGGACGACCGAACGCACCCGCGGCACCGCCGCGACCACCCGGACGTCCGCCGCCGCCACCGGGGCGACCGCGGAATCCACCGGGAGCACCGGCACCTGCACCTGCAGCAGGAGCGCCGGCACCGGGAGCGCCGCCACCACGGTAACCGCCGCCGCCACCCGGACGACCGCCGCCGCCACCGGGACGACCGCCGGGGCGACCCGCACCGGGAGCCGGACGGGCTGCGCGCTGAGGCATCGCACCCGGGTTCGGGCGGGGAGGCATGGAGCCGGGGCTGGGACGGGACCGCCCTGGCCGGGCGCCGGACGCGGACCGCCGGGACCGGCAGCCGGACGCGGAGCGCCGGGAGCACCCGGACGCGGCGCGCCACCCTGCGGGCCCGGACGCGGAGCACCCGGACGGGTGCACCCGGACGGGTGCACCGGGAGCCGGACGCGGAGCCGGACGGTCGGCCGGAGCCGACGAGTACGGGTTGTTACCGACACGCGGCGGCTTGGGGCCGGGGCGCGGACCACCGGGCTTGGGGCCCGGCGAGGTCGGGCTGCTGCCGCCGGGGCCGCGGGAGCGGCCGGAGCAGCAGGTGCCTGCGGAGCAGGCTTCGGTGCCGGCGTGGGCGCCGGACCCGGACGGGGACCGGGGACCTGAGCGGCCGGTGCGCTGGGCGCAGCCGGTTCCGCAGGAGCCGGGGTTGCTGCCGCCGGGGCTGCGGGAGCAGCCGGGGCGGGCTTGGGGCCGGGCGCGGGGCACCGGGCTTGGGTGCGGAAGCACCGGGCACGCCGGGCTTCGCAGCCGGACGCGGAGCGCTCTCCGCACCTTCCGGCTTGCCACCTTCGGACTTCGCCTTCGCCGACGGGAACGACTCCCGCAGACGACGTGCGACGGGCGCCTCGACCGTCGAGGACGCCGACTTCACGAACTCGCCCTGCTCCTTGAGCCGTGCGAGTAGTTCCTTGCTTGTGACACCGAGTTCTTTCGCCAACTCGTGCACGCGGGCTTTGCCTGCCACTGCTCTCCTCTACTGAGAGGTCGAGCGAGCGACTGATGCCCGCACGACCTCGGTTATCTCCGATGGACGTTCATCGCTGGTGCTTCACGGTGTGCTCGATGAGTGCTTGTGCCTGTTCTCTGAGGTACTGCTCGTAATTCCCGAGTGTTACTGCGACTCGAGAGGTCCCGAGTGGTACTGCGTCACGCGTGATCACTGTCCTGTTCACACAGGGCCGAGTGACCCGCCCTTGAAGTCTCGGACATTTCGACCGCTTCCATCAGCCGGTCGAGTTCCGAGGAATCCAGACTTCCGGACACCCGCAGTGCTCTGCCGAATGCTCGGCGCCGGCCCGCCTCGCTCAGACACTTCGGATCGAGGTGCAACCATGCACCACGCCCGGGGAGCCTTCGCTTCAGATCGGGCGCGAGGACGAACCCACCGGATTCGGCCTGGTGTGCCACGACCCTGAGCAGGTCGGCGGCCAGCCCTTTCTGCCTGCATCCGACGCACGTCCGCACCGGTTCACCGGCTCGGACACGCGTCAACACAGACAGTTCACGCTGAACCATCGACCACTCTACCGCTGTATCGCCGTGAACTCCGCATTCTGTTCCTAAGCACCTGTCGTTTCGCGACCGACCTGTGACTCGGGGCCCGGTGCGGCATCGCTGCGGATGTCGATACGCCATCCGGTCAACCGCGCAGCCAGACGCGCGTTTTGGCCTTCCTTGCCGATCGCCAGCGACAGCTGGAAGTCCGGGACGACGACGCGCGCGGCACGGGCGTCCGGGTCGACAACAGTGACGGACACCACTTTGGACGGCGACAGCGCGTTCCCGACGAACTTCGCGGGATCCTCGTCGTAGTCGATGATGTCGATCTTCTCGCCCGCCAGCTCGCTCATGACGTTGCGCACACGCTGGCCCATCGGGCCGATGCACGCGCCCTTGGCGTTCAGCCCCGGAACCCGGGAGTGGACGGCGATCTTGGAGCGGTGGCCGGCCTCGCGCGCCACCGCGACGATCTCGACCGATCCGTCGGCGATCTCGGGGAGCCTCGAGGGGCGAACAGCTTGCGCACGAGGTTCGGGTGCGTGCGCGAGAGCGTGATCTGCGGCCCGCGCTGGCCGCGGGACACGCCCACGACGTAGCACTTGATCCGGTCGCCGTGCTCGTAGGTCTCCCCCGGCACCTGCTCGGCCGGCGGGATGAGTCCCTCGGCACCGTTCGCCTCGCTGCCGATGCGCACGACCACCATGCCGCGCGCGTTGGCGCGGGTGTCGCGCTGGATGACGCCGCCGACGATCTCGCCCTCGTGGGTGGAGAACTCGCCGAAGCTGCGCTCGTGCTCCGCATCACGCAGGCGCTGGAGGATCACCTGACGGGCGGTGGTTGCCGCGATCCGGCCGAAGCCCTCGGGGGTGTCGTCCCATTCCTCGCCGACGCGGTTGCCGTCGATGTCGGCGTCGTGCGCCATGACCCGGACGACACCGGTCTTGGTGTCGACGTCGATCCGGGCGTGCGGCTGATGCCCCTCGGTGTGGCGGTAGGCCGTCAGCAGAGCGGTCTCGATCGCCGCGATGATCGTCCCGCGGAGATACCCTTGTCCGCTTCGATCGCGCGCAGCGCTGCGATGTCGATATTCACTTGTCCGACCCCTCTACTTCTTCTTCGTTCGACGCGTCCGCGTCCGCAGGCGCCACACGGCCCTCGGGGATTCCTCCCGCGAGTTCGAGTTCCCGCGCGTCGGGGCGCGAGAACTCCACCTGCACAACAGCTTTCCTGACATCCTTCAGTTCCACCCGGCGCACCGCCGGACCACCCTTGGCCTTCACGACCACGTCGACCGCACCGTCGGAGAGCCGACCGATCCGGCCCGTGACCGACTCGGTCTCGAGTTCGATGAGCGCCTTGCGACCCTGGGCGCGCCGCCAGTGACGATCCTCGGTCAGCGGCCGGTCGATTCCTGGCGACGTCACCTCGAGGGTGTGCGGGGATTCACCGAAATCGGAGACCGCGTCGAAGACCTCGGAGATCACGTGACTCAGCCGAGCCACTTCGTCCAGTTCGAGACCTGCGTCGCTGTCGACCATGACGCGAACGGAGCTGTGCCGACCTGCGAGCGTGATGGTCACGTCCTCGAGGTCGTAGCCCTCGCGCTCGACGGGTTCGGCGAGAAGCTCGATAACCCTCTCCCTCGACGGCACCGGCATCTGAGACGCTCCTCGCTTCAGTTGTGGTCAAGACTGACGTGTGGTCGCCTGCAGTCCCGTTCCGTCGACTTCATCGACGCAGGACTCGACGCACCACGAGGTGGACTGTGGAGTCTTCAGGGTATCGCGGATTTCGACCGACCGTGACCACGCGGGGCCCGTCCGACCGGACCCCGCGGTTCGTCCCGAGCTGCTCGGTGCCGAGAATCCGGTGCAGTCCTGGCACCATGATCAGGTGCGAACGCCCTTCCTCACCCAACCACTGTCCCGCCGCGCCGCGCTGCGGGTCGCGGGCAGCGCAGTACTCGGTGCCTCGGCACTTGCGCTGACGACCGGCTGCTCGGATTCCGGATCGGCCGACTCCCCGCGGAGGTCGATGCGCTGACCACGCAGGCCGAGCGTGCACGACGCGACGCAGCGAACGCGACCGCAGCGATCGCGGTGCTCCCGGACCGTGCCGGGGCGCTCGGTGCGGTGGCGGCCGAACGGTCGGCGCACGCCGACGCGCTCGACGCGGAGATCGCGCGTGCCGCCACAGTGACGCCGTCGAGCACCGCACCGGCGGCGCCGCCGGTGACGGCGCCACCGACGCTCGAGCAGCTGCGGGCCGATCTCGCAGACTCGCAGAAGGAAGCCGCGCGACTGGCGCGCACCCAATCCGGATACCGCGCAGGTCTGCTCGGTTCGATCAGCGCGGCGTGCGCCGCGCAGCAGGCGGTGTTGCTGGCATGAGCAATCAGAATCCCGGTCCCGAGCAGCAGGCGTTGATCGACGCGCTCCAGGCCGAGTACTCCGCGATCTTCGCGTACGGCCTGGTGGCGGCGTTCTCCAACCCGAACCGATCCGATCTCGTCGCCGTGAACACCGCGGCGCACCGGGCCCGACGCGACGCGACGATCGACGCACTCGTCGCCGCCAGCGTCCAGCCCCCGCAGCCCGAGGCCGGCTACTCGGTCCCCTTCCCGGTGAACGATCCGACGTCCGCGGCGCAGTTGGCGGCCCAGGTGGAGTCGGACACCGCGGTCGCGTGGCGGTCGGTGATCGAGCGCAGTCAGTCCGAGCACACGCGCGAAGTCGCCGTCACGGCTCTCACGGAAGCCGCTGTGCGAGAGGCGAACTGGCGTGCCATTCTCGGCGTCTCGCCGCCGACGACGGCGTTCCCGGGGCAGCCCTGATCGCCCCCGATCATCCATTGAATGGGAAAGCCTCTCGCGGAATGCGTTGCGGGACCTAAGTTCTTCGACAACATTCGCGACATTCCGAGCACTCGGAGACCGAGAGGACGTCCCATGACCGAACGCACCATCGAGCAGCGCATCGCCGACCTCGAGCGGATCGAGGCCATCAAGGCGCTCAAGCACCGATACCTGCGCGCGTGCGACGCCAAGGACGCGGACACGTTCCGCGCATGCTTCATCGAGCGCGGCGCGCAGATCGACTACGGTCCGCTCGGCAAGTTCGACGATGCCGACCCCATCGCCGAGGTGTTCCGCAACATCGCCCTGCAGACGGTCGACGGCAAGCACGTCATCCTCGACATGCACCACGCCTTCCATCCGGACATCACCCTGCACGGCGACGATCTGGCGTCCGGCAAGTGGACGCTCGCCTTCCGCCAGGTCAACCTGATCGACAACACCGAGACCGTCCGTTCGATCGAGTACGTCGACGAGTACGTCGTCGAGAACGGCGCGTGGAAGATGTCGAAGTGCCAGTCGATCACGCTGTGGTCGATGACCCGACCGCTCGCGGAGGGCACCGTCGTCACCGAGGGCTGACGCGGACGGAACCGGCCCGGGCACCGTGGGTGGATCGTCGGATCCCCCACGGCGCCGGGCCGATCGCGCTTCCGGCCGTCAGTCGGCCTGTGCCTCGGCGAGCTGATCGCTGCGGATCCAGCACGCGTGGAAACCGGACGGCACCCGCTGCGGCAGCAGCACGCGCGCAAGCGGTCCCGCGGCGACGTCCGCGGCGTCGAAGATGTCAATCTCGCCGCGATCCTCCGCCTCGTCGTTCACGAAGCAGACCAGGTAGCCGTCGGTCTCGCCGGTCGATCCGTCCCGCGGCGCGAACGGCGCTTCGGCACCCCATCGTCCCGGCCCGAACTTGTGCTCCTCCTTCGTTCCGGTCTGGGAGTCGAAGCGCACCAGGCCGTCGAAGAGCAGCGTCGGCTCGTTGCCGAGGCTCATGCTGTACGAGTACCGATGCGACTGCCCCATGATCCGCGAATCCACGCTCGGGAACTCGATGTTCGCGTCGTCGAGCGGGGTTTCGGTCGTCGTCCCGGTCCGGAGATCGAACCGGTACCGGTACAACTGCGCGTCGAGGCGCATGTAGGCGAGCATGCTCGCCAGCGGATGATCGAAGGTCGTCTGGTGCTGCGGGTTCTTGACGCGGCAGACGTCCATGATGATCTCGTCGCCCTGTTCCCAGGAGTTGACGACGTGGTAGATGTAGCACGGCTTCGCTTCGAACCACCGCACCTGCGCGCCGGTGCCGTGCCGCGGGATGACGGCGAAGCGGGACGGCAGTTCCTGGTCGTAGAAGATGCGGTACTTCCCGGCCCTGCGCGCGTCCTGATCCTGGACCAACGGCAGATCCATGAGGATCGAGTAGTTCTTCGTGATCGCGATGTCGTGCGGCAGCCTCGGCGCCGGCAGGTCGACCTGGGTCAGATGGGTCTGCTGCCCGTTCGGCCCGATGATGCCGTAGCGCAGGAAGTTCTGGTCGGGGCCGTAGTCGAACCAGATGAGCTCACCGGTCGACTCGTCGACCTTCGGGTGGGCCATCATGTCGCCGGCGAAGGTCCCAGGAAGTCCTGGGCGCCGAGCGTCTCCAGCGACAGGGGGTCGACCCCGTACGGGGTTCCGCACAGGTACCAGGTGGCGAGGACCTGGCCGCGGTGGAAGATGACGTCGGTGTTCGCGGCGTCCTTGATCCCCAGGCCGTGCCCGTTACCCCACGGGTTGTTCTGCGGGTTCTCCATCAGACCGGTCCACAGCGCGCGGCCGGCCTCGGACTCCTCCGCGAAGGCGCGGGTGCGCGCGTATCGGTTGCGGTAGCGGACCTTTCCGTTCTCGAAGTGGGCGGCGTGAATCATGCCGTCCCCGTCGAACATGTCGTACCGGCCGGGGGCCGCGAACTGGCGGTTCGGACCGTTGCGCAGGTACACGCCGTTGAGGTCCTTGGGGATCTCTCCGATCACGGGCAGTTCGTCGAGCGTCAACTCGTCCTGCACGGGCGCGAACACGCCGAGGAGGTCGGGATTCTCCTCGCCGCTGTTCACCGGGCGGGCGACGGCAATCGGAGCCTCGCCCGCCGATGACTTCGTATTCGTCATCGAGTGTTCCTTTCGTCGAAATGACGTGTGGCCCGGTTCACGGGCGGTTCAGGGGTGGAACACCAACTGGGTGCATCGGAACAGGGCGATCGTCCGGCCCTCGTCGTCGCATACAGTCGCGTCCCAGATTTGTGTGCGCCGGCCGCCGTGCACGCGGACCGCCGTCGCCGTGACGACCCCCGAGCGTGCGGTGCCCAGGTAGTTCGTCTTCAGTTCCACCGTGGTGAAACCCGACGCGCCGGCCGGCAACGCGAGTCGGGTACCGATCCCGCAGGCGGTGTCCGCCGAACGCGACGACGCTGGCCGCATGGAGGTACCCGTTGGGGGCGAGCACCTTTCCAGAACGGGCAGCTCCCCGACGACCTTCTCCGCGGAGGCCTGGAGGACCGCATGCCGATCGTGCCTGGCAAGCGACCCTCGAGCATGTCGGTCAACTCTTCCGCGAGGGGGCGATCCACGCCGGTCGGTGTCGCTCGCGGCGCGGCCACCGGGGTTGTTCTCTCGCCCATGGTTCAGCCGTTCTGCGCGATCTCGACACGCAACTCGCGGCGTTGCAGCTTGCCGACCGGGTTGCGGGGCAGTTCGTCGACCGTCACGAGCTTCTCGGGCAGCTTGAACGACGCCACGTCCTTCGCGCGCAGGAAGCCGACGAGGTCGTCGAGTGAGACCTCCTCCCCGGCACGGGAACGACCACAGCGCAACACTTCTCGCCGAGAACGACGTCGTCGTAGCCGACGATCGCGACGTCCGAGACCCCAGGGTGTTCGAGGAGTAGTCCCTCGATCTCGGCCGGCGCGATGTTCATCCCGCCCCGGATGATGATCTCCTTGCTGCGGTCGACGAACTTCAGGTACTCGCCGGACTCACCGCACAGCTCGAATACGTCTCCGCTGCAGAGGTATCCGTCGTCATCGAACGGGCTGTTCGCCGCCGTGCCCGTGAGGTACCCGGCGAAGACGGTCGGCCCCTTCAGTCGCAGCTCACCGCGTCCGCCGATCTCCGTGACCACCTCGCCCGTCGCCACGTCGACGAGGCGGACCGACGTCCGTTCCGCCACGGACGTGACCCACGTCCTGCTGGTCGCGCTGTAGTTCGGCAGGTACTCGGCGCGCACCATCGGATCCGGTGTGTCCGAAGGCGCACCGAGCAGGCAGACTCCCTCGTTCGATCCGAAGAAGTTGAGGACCTCGATGCCGAGATCGTTCTGCCAGTCGCGGACGACGCCGGGGGAAGCGGCGCGCCGCCCGAGCCGACCGTGCGCAGTGACGAGAGGTCGAACGTGGTGCGCAGGCTCGAATTCTGAAGCAGCATACTGAGAATCGCCGGCGGCATGCTCGTGTGGGTGGCGCGGTGCCGCTGGATCTGATCGAGGTACACCGCGAGATCGAGCGGGTGGTGCTGGACGAGGTGCCCGCCGCCGAGCAGCCACGGCAACAGCGACGTCGCGAATCCGGCCATGTTGACCATCGGGAACGGCCCGACGATGACGGACTCCGCGTCCGTGTGCAGACCGTCCTGGACGGCCTGCCCGATGGCCAGCCAGTCGGCGTGGCACCGCGGAACGCCCTTCGGCGCCGCCTCCGTTCCGCTGGTCCAGCAGATCGTGATGCAGTCGTTGACGGTTCGTGCCAGCTGCCGATACGAACGACGCACCGCGTCGACCTCGTCCGCGGTCGCGGGATCGCGGTCCAGCGGCACACCGGCGCCGTCGGCTGGCGACCCGAAGGTGAAGACGTGCCGCAGGGAGGGCAGCTCACCGACCAGGGAGAGTGCCTCGACGTGGGGCGTCCGATCGTGCAGGCTCGTCGCGGTCACGACACCGACCGCGCCGGACGCCGCCACGATTCGACTCAGCTCGTGTCGCCGGTACGAGGCCGGCATCGGTGCCGCGATCGCCCCGAGGCGCCACAGCGCGAAGTACGTGGCGGTGAGCGCGACCGAGTTCGGGAGCAGAACCGCCACCGCGTCTCCCGGGCGCACCTGGCTCGCATGGAGTTTCGCGGCGATGTCGTCGACCTTCGCATCGAACTCGGCCCAGGTCAGGGATTCGGGCGCGATGCCCGCGAGCTCCGGCAGATTCCCGGGGTCGGTGGCCGCGGGCGCGCCGGGCCGGGCCCGGACGTGCCCGTCGAGAAGGTCGAGCACGGTGTCGGGGCGCCACCACCCACGAGCGAGGTAGTCGTCGACCCGGTCGTCGGGATGACACGCGCGTAACCGGCTGGAGGACAGGTTGTCCGCAGTGACGTTCATTGGTTCCACTTCCTTGGACGCTCGAAGGTGCGGGCGCTCATCCGAGCCGCCGGACGACGACGGCTGCACCGAGTCCCAGTGCCGCCGGAATGGTGATCAACGCGTACTCGCCGTCGATGCGACGCAGCTGATCGAGTGCATTGACCAGCAGCACGCCGCCGCCGGCGCCGAGGGGATGGCCGGTCGCCATCGATCCGCCGTTGGGGTTGACCCTGTCCGGGTCGAGCTTCAGTTCGCGGATCATCAGGAGCACCGAAGCGGCGAAGGATTCGTTCGCCTCGACGACATCGAGTCGGTCGGCGGAGATCCCGGCGTTGTCCAGTGCGCGTCGCGCCGCGACCGCCGAGGCGGTCAGCAACGGTGAGCGCACCGCCGCCTGCGCGACGCCGACCACCTCCGCCACGGGCTCGGCGCCGATCCGGGCCGACGCAGCTCGTGTGCCGAGCACAGCGACCGCCGCACCGTCCGAGAGTTGCGGAGCGGTCGCCGCGGTGTGCAGCCCGCCCGCGGGACGCGGCGCGCCGGGTAGCCGTCGCGCCACCCGCTGCCAGAGCGGATCCTGACCGAACAACGGCGCCAGCTCAGCGAGACCGGCGAGGCTGATGTCGTCGCGGGGCCCCTCGTCCGAGGCGAGGATCGTCCCGGTTTCCGAGCGCACCGGCACGATCGAGTCCGACGTGAGTGCGGCGAGGGCCCGGCGGTGCGAGGTGACGGCGCACTCGTCGAGCTCGGCCCGCGTGAATCCGTACTGCGCGGCGGTGAGATCCGCCGATACACCGATCGTCACGTACCCGGTTCGTTCACCGAGATCCGCGTCGTCCGCGAAGGCGGGCCGGTCTGACGTCATCGGCACGCGCGACATCGATTCGACGCCGCCGGTCACGACGACGTCGGCGATCCCCGACGCGATCTTGGCGGACGCCGTCTCGATCGCGTCGAGTCCCGAACAGCACAGTCGCGACAGCACGCCGGCGCCCACGTCGTCCGGCCATCCGGCCCACAGGGCCGCCGAGCGTGCGACGTTGCCGCCCTGGTCCCGACGGCGGTGCTCGTCCCGATCAGGATGTCGTCCACTACTTCCGGCGGCAGGCCGCGCTCCTGAAGGGCCGAGAACAACTGGGCCAGAAGGTCGTAGGCGGGAACGTCGGCGAGGGTCCCGCCGTGACGGCGAACGCGGGCCTTGGGGGTTCGGACGGCGTCGTAGACGAAGACGCCGTTGGCGAACTGGGACACGGCCTTCACCCCTCCACCTGACGGCGATCCTGGACCATGCGGAATCGCCCGGCGACGAACGACTCGTCGGTGAGCGTGGCGTTGCCCGCCGGGTTCAGGCCGGTGACGTGGTAGTCGCTGTAGGCGGCCGCGTACTGCATCGGCATCGACGAGACCAGGTTCGCCGACAGCGACGCACCCGCATCCGCGTACGCATCGGCGATGGCGTCGACGGCCTCGTCGTCGGTGCAGTAGAGGTACGAGCTGATGGCGCCGTGCCGGCGGACGCTCGCGGTCGCGTGCTCGACGGCCGCGTCCCGATCGGCGCAGTCGATGATGAACGCGACCGGGCCGAACTGCTCACCGTCGGGCAGCTGGTCCCGCGCCGCGGATCGACGCGGACGAGCAGCGGGGTCACCGCGCGCGCCTTCGGGTGCTCGGGGTGGGCGTAGGCCACGGGCCGACGGACGAGGGTGCCGTTCGCCTCGGCCCGGTCCGCGAGTGCGTCGAGCGCCTGCAGGGTCGCCTCCGACTGGAGGGCTCCGCAGACGGCGGCGGCGCGGCGCGGCGCCCGGCGAGGTCGTCGATCGCCGCGTGGAGGGCCGCGACGACGTCGTCGCGGGAGACGCGGCCGTCGTCCGTGAGAACACCGGCGTCCGGAATGTAGATGTTCTGGGGCGTCGTGCACATCTGGCCGCTGAACAGCGAGAGGCCGCCGGCCAGGGTGCGCATGGTGGCGGCCAGGTCCCGGACCGAGTCGAGGATGACGGTGTTCACGCCGGCGGTCTCGGTGAACACGAGAGAGTTCTCGACGTTGCGCTCGAGCCACGTGCCGAACGCCTGACTGCCGGTGAAGTCGACGATGCGCGTGGCCGGGTCCGTGGCCAGCTTCGCGGCGATCGGTTCGTCGACCGTGTCGACGACGAGCTGGACCGCGTCGGCGGGCAGGCCGGCCTCGGTCAGAACGTCCCGGATGATGCTCACGGCCAGTGCGGTCGCGAGCACCGACCGCGGATGCGGCTTGACCAGGACCGGGTTTCCGGTGGCCAGGTTGGCAAGGATCGCCGGGTAGGCGTTCCACGCCGGGAACGACGCGCAGGCGATGACGAGTGCCGTGCCGAGGGGGCGCGGACGGAACCGCTTGCGCAGCGTGACATCCGACTTGCCGAACGTCTGCTGCCACGTCACCTGGCTGGGCACCCGGCTCATCGCCGCCCACGCCATCGCGACGGCTTCGAGACCGCGGTCGAGCGCGTTGGTCCCGCTGCCACTGCACGCCATGTTGAGGCTCTGCCCGGTGGTGTGGGACGTGACTGCGGCGAATTCCTGGCCCCGTAGGTGAATTCGGTTCAGGGCTTCAGACGCACACCCACCCGCTGCTCGACGCCCGCGTCGCGCAGAGCTGCCGCTGCCCGTGCGGCGCCGTCGAGTGCTTCGTCGGCGGAGGGAGCGCTGTACGTGACGTTCAGCGCCCGACCGGTGTACGGCGACACCTCGTCGGCGGTGATGAAGGTCTGCGTCTGCGCCGAAAGATGCAGCGCTGCACCGTCATCAGGAGCCGACGAAGGCTTCGGCCTGCCGGGAGTCGGGCGGGGTGACGGCGGTGTACCGGTCCACGCCGAGCGTGTCCGGTTGGCGTCCGCTGCAGACTGCAGCAGATCTGATGTGTTTCGAAGAACATGAAGGCTCGTTCCTGTCGACGGGGTGCGACTCGTCGAGCGACATCGGCGGGTCTGCTTCGGAGGTCTGGGCATCCGGTTCACGCATGCCGGTCACTACTGTTATTGAAGTGAACCAAGCCACGCAACGGTTGTCAACGGTCAACTGCTCGGGAGAATCGGGGATCAGAGGATCTCAGAGGGATCGCGAACCAGCGGCCACCACGAGCACGGCGGCCGGGCGAACCGATCCGGGTCAGGATTCGAAGATGACGGTCGTGCGCTCGAGGTCGAGGTCGCAGCCGCGGCGGCGGAGAGCAGGCTGCAGCCAGTTGCCGCAGCTCTCGTGACGCAGCTTGGGCCCAGCTGCTCGGGCGATACGCCCGGGTGCGCGGTCAGCGTCCAGGCGAGGAGGAAGGCGAAGATCGGGAACAGCGCCCGCCCCCGGGGAGTCAGCACGTACTCGCGTCCGCCCTCGCTGCGGGTGAGTATCTGCACGTCGGAGAGTCGGGCCAGTCGCTCGGTCAGGGTCGTGGGCGAGATCTTCAGGATGGACTGGAATTCACCGAAGCGCCGGACACCCGACAACGCGAGTCCCGTGACCAGGGCGCTCCACCGGTCCCCGATCGCCTCCATAACCTCGGTGAACTGGAGATCGGCCCGGCTCAGGGCCGGCGAGTTCCGGGTCGACCGCCGTCGGCTCCCCCGCGCCACCAGGACCAACGAGTCGCGGTCCATCTCCAGCCGGGCGTCCTGCGGCTTGACCGTCGCCCCGCAGTGCCTGCACACGAGTTCCGGTGGCCCCCGGTGCCCGCAGTCCACGTGCACCATCTCGGGCTGGAGCAGACCCTCGGCAGACCATTCCCGCTGCCACGACCACACGCTGACGAGGAATTCCCACGTCGCCAGGCCGAGGTCGGTGAGCATGTAGTCGTGCCGCTCGTGGCCTCCCGACTGCGGGCGCCGCTCCATCGACCCCGCGTCGACCAGCGCGTTCAAGCGCGACGACAGCGCCGCGGGCGGGGCCCCGGTGCCGGTCGATCCACTGGCTGAAACGACGCACGTGGTCGACGAACGCGTCGCGAATGACGGCGACGGTCAGGCGGTCGCCGAGCAGGTCGATGGTCTGCGCCACCGGACTCGGCGCCACGACGGCCCCCGCACCGTCGACCACGGCCACCCGCCTTCCCGAACTGCCGCCCGCCACACCGATCGCGTCAGGCCTCCAACACAATAGCGATGCCCTGCCCCACCCCGATGCAGGCGGAGGCGACGCCGATCCCGCCGCCGAGACGCCGCAGGTGCCGCAGGCAGTCGATGACCACCCGGGCGGCCGACGCACCGAGCGGATGACCCATCGCGATCGCCCCGCCGAACGGGTTGACCCGCTCGGCCGGGATGCCGGGAAGCTCGCGCGGAGCGCGAGAGGACCACCGCCGAGAACGCCTCGTTCAGTTCGAGCACGCGGACGTCCTCGGGCTGAAGCCCGGCCCGGTCCAACGCCTTCGCGATCGCCGCGACCGGAGCCAGCGCGAACAGTTCCGGCTCGATACCCACGACCGCCGACGACAGGACCCGGCCGAGCGGCTCGACGCCGAGATCGGCCGCGGCGGCCCCGCTCGCCACCAGCGCGGCGACCGCGCCATCGCTGACCGGCGAGGAGTTCCCGCCGTCACGCTCCCCTCCGGCGAGAACGCCGGCCGCAACGCGGCGAGCGCGGCCCGGTCGGCTGCGCGGATCGGTTCGTCACGTTCCAGACCGGCCTGCGCAGTCACGAATCCGTCGTGCACACCGTCGGCCCACGCCGGGCCGCGAGTTCGTGCGACCGCAGGGCCCACTCGTCCTGCTCGAGGCGACCGACGCCGTGGCGTTCGGCCACCAGTTCGGCCGACCGGCCAGCGATTCGACCCACGGTGCGGGAAACCGCGGGTTGGTCATGCGCCATCCGACGGTCGTGGGCACCAGGTCGAGCGCACGCGGAAAGGCGGTGTCGACCGGGGGCAGGACGTAGGGCGCCCGGCTCATGCTCTCCGAGCCCCCGGCGATCACGACGTCCGCGTCACCGACCGCGACCCGGCGCGTCGCGGACAGCACCGCCTCGGCGCCGGATCCGCACAACCGGTTGACCGAGACTCCCGGGATCGTGTGCGGCAGCCCCGCGAGCAGCAGGGCCATCCGGGCGATGTTGCGGTTGTCCTCACCTGCGCCGTTCGCGTTTCCCCAGACGACGTCGTCGATGCGTGCGGGATCGAGTTCGGGGTGTCGGCCGACCAGGTCCGCGATCGGTAGCGCCGCGAGGTCGTCCGCGCGGATGCCCGACAGTGCACCCCGCGCGGAACCGAACGGCGTTCGGACCGCGTCGATCACCCGCGGTGTCCGCGCATCCGCTGCCGAAGTAGCGAGTCGGGTCATGACGCTCTCCTCTCCTGCCGGCGCCGAACTGTTGCGCAAACCGGGCCGGACGTTGTCTACTTCAATAAGTGTAGCGAAATGGAGGAGTACAGCTCACATGTCTATCGCCAGTGTGGTGCGCGTCGCAGCCGAACGCTTCGGTCCCGACGTCGCCGTGGAGGACGGCACGACCTCGCTCACGTTCACGGAACTGTCCGACCGCGTCCACCGCCTCGCGGCCGGGCTCGCGCAGGTCGGGGTTGCGCCCGGGAGCACCGTCCTCGTACTGCTGCCCAACTCGACGGCGGCCGTCGAGGTCGACCTCGGCCTGACCATCGGCGGGTACGTTCGAGTTGCGCTCAACCCGCGGGTGGGCGAACGGGATTGGGCGCGAATCATGGAGGATTGCGCACCCGCGGCACTCGTCTACGATCCCGCGGTCGCCGGCGCACGCGAGTTCGCCTTGCGATCGACGGCTGAGATCGTCATCGCGGCCGGTGGTAAGGGTGACGATCTCACGCTCGACGACGTCGCCGCGCGGGCACCCGAGAGTCTCTCACTGCCCGACCCGGACCCCGAATCCCTCTGCGCCCTTCACTACTCCTCCGGGACGACGGGTGTACCGAAGGGTGCACAGCGGTCGCACGCCAACCGGCTAGCGTCGCTTCGCGCGATGCGTGAGCACGTCCTGGCCGGCACCCTCGACGGGCCCGAGCCCCGGTCTTCGTCCACGCCGGACCGATCATCCACACGAGCGGGCTGTTCGTCCTCCCGTTCCTCGAGGCCGGCGGGCGCCAAGTCCTCCTCGACCACGCCCGTCCTGCGGATGTGATCACCGCTGTCGACCGCCACGCCGCGACACACACCGCGCTCGTGCCCACCGTCGTCGCCCGGATGCTCGACTTCGACGACGCCCAGCTCGCACCGATGCGCCGGATGCGCATGCTGGCGTATGCCGGAGCACCGATGCCGGTCGAGCACATCCGTCAGGCCTACCACCGGATCACCCCCAATCTCGTTCAGTACTACGGGATGGTCGAGGCGATTCCGCCGCTGACCGTGCTCGATGCCGCCGACCACCACCGCGGTGTGACCGACGATCCCGACCTGCTGAGCTCGGTCGGGCGACCCTGTACCGGAGTCGACATCGAGTTCCGGGACGGCGACCGTCCTGTCGCCGACGGCGAGCTCGGCGAGCTCGTGGTCAGTGGGCCCGCTGTCAGCCCCGGCTACCACAACGCGGGTGCGCGAACGGATCTCGGCAAGAGCCACGCAGACGGAGTCCTCTACTCCGGCGACCTCGGATTCCGGGCAGCCACCGGTTACCTTCACCTGACCGGTCGCAGCAAGGACATGATCATCACCGGCGGCTACAACGTGTACCCCCGCGAGGTCGAAGAGGCGATCTCCGCCGTGGCCGGCGTGAACGACGTCGTCGTGGTGGGGCTTCCCGATCCCCTTTGGGGACAGCGGATCGTCGCCGCGTACACGGTCGAGGTCGGCGCGGGTCTCGACGACGCGAGCGTCCTCGCCGAGAGCCGACACAGACTGCCGGACTACAAGCGCCCCAAATCGGTCCACCAGGTCGATGCGCTTCCCCTGACGCCCCTGGGGAAGGTCGACCGCGCGAGCGCGACACGCATGCTCGAGCACATCGCGCAGGAAGCCTCCATCCGATCCACCAACTGACCCCTTGTGTACCAACTACTTCTGAGCAGGACACCATGACGAATCCCCTCCTCGACTCCCTCCGTCTCCCGTCGTCGCCGCACCGATGTTCCTGGTCTCCGGGCCGGACCTCGTGGTCGCGGCGTGCCGATCAGGCATCGTCGGCTCCTTCCCGACCCAGAACTGCCGAACTGTCGACGATCTCGACACGTGGATGGGCACGATCACCGACAGCCTGCGCGGCAACGACACCGGGAACCCCACCGGCCCCTGGGCGGCGAACCTCGTAACCCACAGCAGCAATGCACGATTGGCCGACGACCTTCGCCTCATCGCCGAGTACAAGCCGCAGATCGTCATCACGGCCCTCGGCTCGCCCCGTCCCGTCATGGACGTCGTCAAGGGATATGGCGGCACCGTCATCGCGGACGTCGTGAACATGAAACTCGCCAAGAAGGCCGCGGAAGCAGGAGCCGACGGCATGGCATGCGTCTCGGCCGGAGCCGGCGGCCACACCGGCCACCTCTCCCCCTTCGCCTTCACCTCGGCGGTGCGCGAGTTCTTCGACGGGATGGTCATCATCGGCGGCGGAATCAGCGACGGGTACGGGTCGCGGGTGCGGTCGCCGCGGGAGCCGACCTGGTGTACATGGGCACCAGATTCCTTGCCGCCGAGGAAAGCACGGCCGAAGCCGCCTACAAGCAGATGGTCGTCGACCACGGACCGACGACCTCGTCGTCAGTCCCGCGATCACCGGAACCCCGGCGTCGTGGCTCAAGCCGAGCCTGCTCGCCTGCGGCCTGGACCCGACAATCTCGAGCCCCCACCGGCGAGAAGAACTACACCGCCGGGACCGCCTCGCTCAAGAGGTGGAAGGACGTCTGGGCCGCCGGCCAGGGACTGCAGACCATCCGCGCAGTCGAACCGGTGAGCACCATCGTCGACCGCATCGCGGACGAGTACGACTCCGCCCTCCGCCGGGTGTCGGACCGCGCGGCCGCGGTGCGATGAGGCGAGGGGACGGAAGTCGTCTCTGGACCGTCAGCGGGAACCGTGACCCGAAGATGACGCGGCTCGCCGCGGGTCACTCTGCGCGGCTCGCCGCGGTGGCATCAGTGCTGCCGCGGCGACCGCGACCGCCACGAACCCTGCCCCCACATACAACGCCGGCGCCAGCGCGTCTGTATACCCGGTCGGGGTGAGGCTGCCACCGGCACCCAGGAACACGGCCGTCAGCACGGCGATACCGAGCGCGACACCGATCTCACGCAGCGTCGCGTTGATCGAACTGGCCGTCGCGTGGTCGGCTTCCTTCATGTCTGCGAGCACGGCCGTCGCGTTGGGCGCGAACGTCAATCCCATTCCGACGCCGGCCATCACGAACGACGGAACCAGAGTCGAGTAGGCCACTCCCGGCTGGATCAGCGACGCCATCCACACCAGCGACAGGCCCTGCAGCAAAAGGCCGGTCACGAGCAGGGCCCGAACCCCGACCCGGGGAGCGAGCAGACCCGCGATGGGTGCGACGATCATCGGCGCCGCCGTCCACGGCAGCGTCCGTAGGCCCGCCGCGAACGGGCTGTATCCGGAGACGATCTGCAGGTACTGCGACAGCAGGAACACCGCGCCCATCATGCCGAGAGTGAAGGTGAGCGCGATGACGTTCGCGAGCGTGAACTGCCGGGACCGGAACAGCCGCAGCGGCATCACCGGGAACTCGGCGCGCGACTCACGGATGAGGAACGCGACCAGCAGCGCCGCGGCCGCCACCAGCGCGCCGAGCACGGAGACGCTGGTCCATCCGTCGTCGTTGCCGTGGACGATGCCCCACACGCCGAGGAAGACGGCGCCACCGGAGAAGAGCACGCCGATCGGGTCGAGCGGCTGACGCCGTCCGGTGGATTCACGCAACGCGTACAGCGCCAACGGCGCCGCCAGCGCGGCCACCGGGACGTTGATCCAGAAGACCGCCTGCCACGAGACACCGTCGACCACCGCGCCGCCCACGACCGGGCCGAGCGCGATCCCGAGTCCGGACACTCCGCCCCAGACGCCGATGGCGATGGCACGCTTGGCCAGCGGGACTGCGCCCACGAGCAAGGTGAGCGACAGGGCATGATCGCCGCGGCGCCGACACCCTGCACGGCACGGGCGCCGATCAGCATCCCCGGGGTCGTGGACAGCGCGGATGCAATCGAGGCAGCGGCGAACACCGCTATGCCCCAGAGGAATACGCGACGTCGGCCGAGCCGGTCGCCGAGTGTGGACAGCGACAGCATGAGCGTCGCGAATGCGAGCGTGTAGGCGTTCATGAACCACTGCAACTGCCCGACCGACGCATTCAAGTCGGCCCGGATGACCGGGAGGGCACTGGTCATCACCAGGTTGTCGAGCGTGGCCATGAACATCGGAATCGAGGCGGCCACGATGGCCAGCCAGATGGGAACAGTGCGCCCGGGCGGCGCCCCGGCGTCAAGTTCGGAAGATCGCGGATCGAGTTGATCGGTGAGGGTCGTCATGTCGGCTCCTGTGGCCCGCGGACGGAATGTCGGGAACTACCCACTTGTAAGCATCGAATGATTACTTATGAGTTCCGACGCTAGTTATCGAGTGATAACCTGTCAACATGTCGACGGCAGAAAAATTGGAGAAGCAGACACGGATGAGCGCCGAGGCTCGCCGCGAACTCGTCTCGCCGCCGCGACCAGGGCATTCGCGCGGGGCGGACTCCACGGCACCAGCACCGATGCTGTCGCCAAGGAAGCCGGGGTCTCCCAGCCGTACGTGGTGCGGATGTTCGGATCGAAGGCGAACCTGTTCCGCGAGGTATTCGCGCACGCGGTGGGCCGGATCATGCACGCATTCGAACCCGCGCTCGACAGGATCGCCGAGGATCCCGAGAACGAGGAACTCTGGGAGCAGATGGGTACGGCGTACGCGGAGCTGCTGGCCGACCGAGACCTGCTGCTGGTGATGATGCACGGCTTCGCCGCCGGTTCGATGCCCGAGATCGGCGCCCAGGCGCGCGACTGGATGTCGAAGATCTACACCCAGATCCGCACGCGGACCGGGTGCACGCCGGAACACGCACGCACCTTCATCGCCAACGGAATGCTCCTCAACACCCTCCTCGCGATGGAGGCGCCCAGAACGCCGACAACGATCCCGCGCTCGCGGAACTCTCGGTCTGCGCCTTCGGGAACAGCCTGGACGCCGCCGCCTGCAACGCAGACTGACCCACGAGCAACGTCCGGGGTCAGCCCATCTCGGCGTGGCGGTAGCACCAACGCCACGACTCGCCAGGCTCGTGCGATCGCATGACGGGGTGCCCAGTCTGGTCGAAATGCGCGGTCGCATGCCGATGGGGGCTCGAGTCGCAGCACCCGACGTGCCCGCAGGTGAGGCACATCCGCAGGTGCGCCCAGTTGTCCTCGCCGAGCGCTGCGCAGTCCTCACACTGGCCAGGCGTGCGCGGCTCGGGGTCCGGACCGGTGGCCGCCGCCAGTTCGACGCAGGGCTCGACGACCGGATCCGGGATCCGGGTCGGATTGCGTCGGCCGCGCGCCGGAGCACTCTCTTCATCACCTCCCATCCTGCATGCTTCAGGGAGCGATATCCACACCCCGAAACGTCGGACGGAGAACCGCCGTGAACGTGGCACTGCTCGCTGTCGCGGTGGCGGCGCTGCTCACCGCCGCCCTCGCGCGGCGTTTGAACTGGTCGGCGCCGCTGCTGCTGGTCCTCGTCGGGCTGGTCGGGTCACAGATTCCGGGGCTCCCCGACACCGCACTCGATCCCGAGCTCGTGCTGTACGCGGTACTGCCGCCGCTGCTCTACTCGGCCGCACTCGACAGTTCCTCACTCGCGCTGCGCCGCAATGCGCGTCCGATCGCGCTGCTCGCGGTCGGGCTGCCGCTGGCCACCACCGCCGTTGTCGGTTTGGTCGCGTACCTGACCATTCCCGACTTTCCCATTGCCGCCGCGCTGGTGCTGGGGGCAGTCGTGGCGCCGCCGGATGCGGTGGCCGCCAGCGCGATCGGACGACGCCTCGGCCTACCCCGGCGGATCATGACGTTGCTGGGCGGCGAGAGCCTGCTCAACGACGCGACCGCGCTCACCGTCTACCGGGTGGCCCTCGCTGCAGCGGTCGGCACCGGCGTGACCCTGATGGAGGGGGTCCGCACCTTCTTCGGTGCCGCGATCGGCGGCACTCTGATCGGCATCGGCGTGGGGATCGTCGTCGCCGCGATCCGTTCTCGGCTCTCGGATCCGGTGATGGAGAGCGCGATCGGGCTGGTAGTCCCGTTCGTCGCATACCTGGCGGCCGAGGAGATGCACAGTTCCGGGGTGATCGCGGTCGTCGTCGCCGGCCTGTATCTCGGCCAGCGGTCGACGCGCGCCGGATACGCGACCCGCCTACAAGACACCGCGGTGTGGAAAGCCGTCGACGTGGTCCTCGAGTCGTTCGTGTTCCTGCTGATCGGACTGCAATTGCCGAGTGTCGTGCAGGGACTCCACGGCCGCAGCGTGGCCGAGGTCGTCGGCGCCTCCGTTGCCGTACTCGTCGCCGTGATCGCAGTCCGGCTGGCGTGGGTCTACCCCGCGACCTATCTGCCGCGGCTGTTGTCGGCGCGGATCCGTGAGCGCGAGCCGTCACCGCCGCCCCGAGGGGTGTTCGTGGTCGCGTGGTCCGGCATGCGCGGTGTGGTCTCGCTGGCCGCGGCCTTCGCGATCCCGCTGACCGTCAACTCGGGCGCCCGTTCCCCGGGCGCGACATGATCCTGTTCATCACCTTCGCCGTCGTGGTCGGCACCCTGCTCCTGCACGGGCTGACGCTGCCGTGGGTGATCACCCGGCTCGGGGTCGGCGACGAGGAGGAACGCCGCAACGACGCGGTCACGCTGGCCGCCGCGCAGGACAAGGCCGCGCGGGCCGCGACCGAGCTGCTCGACAGCCTGGTCGCGAACGCCGACGAGGATTCCGCCGACGTCCGTGAGCGGGCCGCGGAAATCTTGCGCACGTGGAGCGAGCACCGCGCCCACGCGGCATGGGAGCGGCTCGGACGCAGCGAGGACGAGCTGGGCGAGAGCCCGTCCGCCGCGTTCCGCGCGCTGCGCCTGCAGATGCTGGCCACGGAGCGAGGCGTCTTCATCGCGGAGCGCGACAACGGACGAATCGACGACGAGGTACTGCGACAGGTGCTGCGTGAACTCGACCTCGAGGAGGCCACGCTGAACCGGGAGTGAGGCCGAGCCGTCTCGACCGCACGAGATCGGTCGTCAGGCGGCATCCCGCCGATCACTCGGCACCGTGAATGCCTTCGCGTACTCGTCGACGTACTGCTGCCCGCTACGGGATCCGATCACGAGCATCAAGGCATCAGTGGCTGCCCGAACGCCGGTCACGCCCTCGTTCCGGAACTGCGTCAGGTCCAGAGGCCCGAGGATCTCGACCACGACCCTGCGTCGCCACCACGGGACGGCACGGTCCGGCCGTGTCCCCGTGATCGCCACCGGCACCAGGGGGACCCCGGTGTCCATCGCGACGCGGACAGCGCCAGTCCGCCCGCGGTAGAGACGACCGTCGGGCGAGCGCGTCCCTTCCGGGTGGATACCCCACACCCCACCCCGCTCCACGATCCCGGCCGCGGTCTCGAGCGCCGACACGGCTCTCGCACCTCCTCGTCGATCGACCGGTATCTGCCCCGACAGCCGAGAAGAACCACCGTTGAAGTCGGCCGATCAACCCGCCGCGATCGAAGTACTCACGCTTCGCCAGGAACGTGACCTGCCGCCGGGCCGCCAGCGTCAGATAGAACGAATCGAGCACGGCGAGGTGATTGGCCGCCACGATGACCGGCCCGGTCCGCGGAATGTTGTTTCGGCCCAAGATCTTCGGACGCCCCCATAAGCGCAGGGCCGGCCCGATCAAGACGGATCGACACAGCCGGTGGAAGCAGCGACTCCAGAGAGACATAGACAGTGTCTACACGAGGATGGGAGACACTGTCTACGTGACAGGTCAAGATACGAGATCGGCACTGGTACGAGCCGGCGTCGAGCTGCTCGAGGAGAGCGACTCGGCAGACATCGGACTGCGGGAGATCGCGCGGAGAGCCGGCGTCTCCCACGGCGCGCCGCGGCGGTGGTTCCCCACACACCGATGCCTCCTCGCCGCGATCGCCGAGGTGGGGTTGCAGGACCTCTCCGCAGCTCTGGTCGCCGCGGCCGAACAATCCGCGAACCGACTCGTTTCGATGGCCACCGCCTACGTGGATTTCGCCTGTCGCCGTCCGGCAATGTTCACTCTGATCTTCCGTCACGACCTGCTCGCAGGCTCCGGCACGGAGCTGCGAAACGTGTCCCGCCCGCTGTTCGAGTGGCTGGTGCAGTTGATCGAGCAGTCCACCGACGCGGGCGACCCCGAAGGGAGCGCAGCTGCCCTGTGGGTGGGAATCCACGGTATCGCCGTGCTCTCGTCCACCGGATCGCTCGGACTCGCCACCTCCGGTGTGGACGAGGTCGACCTGATCGAGCGCGTCGTACGAAACAGCGTCGGCTGATCGTCAGGTGAGGAAGCTCGCGGCCCGGTCCGCGAGATCGAGCGCCGGCTGCGGGACGATGCCCAGAAGGACCGTCACTGCCGCGGCGACGGCGACGACCGCGACCGTCGGGGCGCTGGTGACCACCGTGGCGGGCGCTCCCTCCGGCGGGTCCGAGAAGAACATCAGCACGATCACCCGCACGTAGAAGAACGCGGCGATCGCGCTACTGATCACGCCGACGATCACGAGTGGCACCGCTCCCCCGGACGCGGCGGCCTGGAACACCGCGAACTTGCTGACGAAGCCGCTGGTGAGCGGGATACCGGCGAACGACAGCAGGAACAACGCGAACGTCGCACCGAGAACCGGGGAGGTGCGGCCCAGGCCCGCCCACCGCGCCAGGTCCGTCACCTCGTGGCCCGACGGATCGCGCACGAGGCTCACCACCGCGAACGCCCCGAGCGTGCTGAAGCCGTACGCCAGCAGGTAGAACAGCGTCGACGAGATCCCGGCGTCGTTGCCCGCGATCACGCCGGTGAGGATGAACCCGGCGTGCGCCACCGACGAGTAGGCGAGCATGCGTTTGACGTCGGTCTGCGTGATCGCGAGGACCGCGCCGACCACCATCGTGAGGATCGCGACCGCCCACAGCACCGGCCGCCAGTCGACGCTGAGTCCGGGGACCGCGACGTAGAAGACCCGCAGCGCCGCACCGAAGGCTGCGATCTTGGTGGCCGACGCCATGAACGCGGTGATCGGCGTCGGCGCGCCCTGGTAGACGTCGGGGATCCAGGAGTGGAACGGCACCGCGCCGACCTTGAAGAGCAGTCCGACCGACAGCATCGCCAGGCCGATCTGCGCGAGAACGATGTCGCCGGAACGCTGTTCGATCGCCTGCCGATTCCGGGCAACTGGACCGTGCCGGCGTAGCCGTGAGCATGGCCACCCCGAAGAGGAAGAACGCCGACGAGAACGCGCCCAGCAGAAAGTATTTGAGTGCTGCCTCCTGCGAGAGCAACCGCCGTCGTCGAGCCAGGCCGCACAGCAGGTACAGCGGCAGCGACAGGACCTCGAGCGCGACGAACATCGTCAGCAGGTCGTTGGCCGCCGGAAAGAGCAGCATGCCGCCGACGGCGAACATCGCCAGCGGAAAGACCTCGGTCTGGGTCACGCCCGCCTTCGCGGCCTCCTTCTCGGCGGCGCTGCCCGGCACCGCCGACGCCCGGGGCGTGAACGCGTCCACCCCACCGGATCCGACCGCGACCGTCTCCGCACCGGCCCGCGCCCGGTCGAGTCCGCGGTCGGCGATCAGCAGCACCGCCAGGATCGACACCAGCAGGATCGTGCCCTGCAGGAACAGCGTCGGGCCGTCGATCGCGACCGCCCCCACCGCTACGAGGGCACGGGTCCCGGCCAACGCCACGACGGCGACGAACGCCGCGACCAGTCCGCCGAGCGCGAGGCCGACGTGGGTGGCGTAGCGGGCCCGCCGGGGCGCGAACGCCTCGACCAGGACGCCGACGACCGCCACCGCGAACACGATGAGCATCGGTGCGAGCTGGCTGTACTCGATGCTCGGGGCCGGCAGAACCGTGTCGGTGTTCATCGGGCACCTCCGTTCGGCTCGGCGACCGTCGGCGCGGGATCGGGCCGGTCGATGGTCGTCAGCGTCCCGGTCACCGCCGGGGTGATGACGTCGAGAATCGGCTTGGGGTACAGGCCGAGGATCAGCAGCAGCGCGATCAGCGGCGCCACGACCACCAGCTCACGGCGTCTGAGGTCGCGGATGCGTTCGTTGCCGTCCGTGACCGGGCCGGTCATCATCCGCTGGTAGAGCCACAGCACGTACAGCGCGGCGAGCACCAGCGCGATCGTCGCGAGCACCGCTGCGGCCGGGTAGCGGGTGTACGTGCCGATCAGGACCAGGAACTCGCTCACGAACGGCGCCAACCCGGGCAGCGACAGCGTCGCGAGGCCGGCGACCAGGAAGGTGCCGGCCAGCAGCGGGGCCACCTTCTGCACGCCCCCGTAGTCGGCGATCGCGCGGGTCCCGCGCCGAGACACCAGGAATCCGGCGACGAGCATCAGCGCCGCGGTCGAGATCCCGTGGTTGACCATGTACAACACCCCGCCGCTCTGCCCCTGACTGGTCATCGCGAACACACCCAGCACGATGAACCCGAAGTGCGAGATCGAGGTGTACGCGATGAGCCGCATGACGTCGGTCTGGCCGATCGCGAGCAGCGCGCCGTAGACGATGCCGATCACCGACAGCGTGATCACCAGGGGCGCGAAATACTCTGCGGCGTCAGGGAACAGCTGGAGGCAGTACCGCAGCATCGCGAAGGTGCCGACCTTGTCCACCACCGCCATCATCAGCACCGCGCTCACCGGCGTCGCCTGCACCGCGGCGTCGGGCAGCCAACTGTGCAGCGGCCACAACGGGGCCTTGACCGCGAACGCGAACATGAAACCGAGGAACAGGGCGTTCGCGACCGGGGCGCTGATCGCCAGGTCACCGGACGAGACCGCCGCGACGATCCGCGGAAATCGAACGTCCCGGAGGTGAAGGGGCTGTCCGCGCCGGCGGTGACGACGTACAGGCCGATGACCGCCGCGAGCATGATCAGTCCGCCGAAGAGGTTGTACAGCAGGAACTTCACCGCAGCCCGCGACCGATCGGGGCCGGGCTGGCCGAACCCGCCGATGAGGAAGTACATCGGGATCAGCATCGCCTCGAAGAACACGTAGAACAACAGGATGTCGAGCGCGAGGAACGACATCAGCACCATCGACTCGACCACCAGGATCAGCGCGACGTACGAGTGGGTCGCGCGTGGCCGCGGGTCGTCGGACGCGACGTCCCGCCATCCGGCGACCAGCAGTAGCGGCACCAGGACCGCTGTGAGCAGGACCAGCGCGAGCGCGATGCCGTCGAGTCCGAGTTCGTAACGGGTACCGAAAGCGGGTATCGACGAGTGTGATTCGACGAACTGGTACTGATCGCCGGCGGGATCGAAGCGGACCGCCAGGACCAACGCCACCGCAAGGGCCGCCACCGCCGCGCCGAGGGCGAGCGACCGGGCGAGGACGCGCCGGTCGGACGGGGTGGCCACCGCCGCGACCGCACCGGCGAGCGGCAGCAGCCGAGAGCACCGTCAACCAGGGAAAGCCGTTCATCACACCCTCCCCACCAGTACGGCCGCGACCACCACGACCGCGCCGACGAACATGTACAGCGCGTACGAGCGGACGAATCCGGTCTGCAGTCGCCGCAGGGCCACCGACGCGAAGCCGAGGATGTTGGGCACGGCCCGCACGACGCCGTCGATCCCCTTGTCCTCGAGCACTTTCAGTCCCGCGATCAACCGCTGTCCGGGACGCATGAACATCGCCTCGTCGACGGCGTCGCCGTACAGGTCGCGGCGGGCGGCGACGGTGAGGCCGGATACCTCGGCCGGCGCGACGACCGGGACGGGTCGCGTGCCGTACTGCCGCCACGCGATCCCGATGCCGACGGCGACCACCGCGAGCGTCGCGACGGTGATCACCCACACCGGCACGGCGGGCTCGGCGTGTTCGGCCGCGGAACCGAATTCGGTCCAGACGGGTGCGAGCCAGTGCTCGAGGGTGCCGCCGATCGCGAGCAGTCCACCGGCGGTGACCGACCCCACCGCGAGCAGGATCATCGGCACCGTCATCACGCCCGGCGACTGCGTGCGGGTGCGCGTCCGGATTCCACCGGCGCTCGCCGAAGAACGTCATCAGCATCACGCGGGTCATGTAGAACGCGGTGATGCCCGCGCCGAGCATCGCGACCGTGCCGATCACTGCGCCCCCGGCGCCGCCGGACGCGAACGCGGCCTCGATGATCTTGTCCTTGGAGAAGAAGCCGGAGAACGGTGGGACGCCGATGATCGCGAGGTAGCCGAGCCCGAACGTCGCGAACGTGATCGGCATGAGGGTGCGCAATCCGCCGTACCGGCGCATGTCGGTCTCGTCGTCCATGCCATGCATCACCGAGCCGGCGCTGAGGAACAGTCCGGCCTTGAAGAAGCCGTGCGCGAGCAGCAGCATGATCGCGAACGCGTAGCCGACGGGGCCGAGCCCGGCCGCCATGACCATGTAGCCGATCTGGCTCATCGTGGACGCGGCGAGCGCCTTCTTGATGTCGTCCTTCGCGCAACCGATGATCGCGCCGAACAGCAGGGTCACCGCGCCGACGATCACGACCGCGACCTGAGCGCCGGGGCCGCCTCGAAGAGGGGCCCGGATCGGACGATCAGGTAGACGCCCGCGGTGACCATCGTGGCGGCGTGGATGAGCGCCGACACCGGCGTCGGGCCCTCCATCGCGTCGCCGAGCCACGACTGGAGCGGAACCTGGGCCGACTTGCCGCACGCGGCCAGCAGCAGCGCCAGCCCGATCGCGGTGCACGTGCCCTCGCCCGCCGCGGCCGCCCCACCCAAGACGTCCGGGAACGAGACGGACCCGAACGTCGCGAACATGATCATGAGCGCGACGACCAGGCCCATGTCGCCGACGCGGTTGACGACGAACGCCTTCTTCGCGGCCGTCGCGGCGGTCGGCTTGTACTGCCAGAACCCGATCAGCAGGTACGACGCGAGACCCACGCCCTCCCAGCCGACGTACAGGCCGAGGTAGTTGTCGGCGAGCACCAGCAGCAGCATCGCGGCGAGGAACAGGTTGAGGTACGCGAAGAATCGCCGTCGACCGGGGTCATTCTGCATGTAGCCGACCGAATAGATGTGGATGAGCGAGCCGACGCCGGTGATGAGCAGCGCGAAGCACATCGACAGCGGATCGAGCCGGAAGCCGACGTCCACGTGGAGTCCGGCGACGGGCAGCCACGTGAACAGGTCCTGGGTCACGATCCTGTCGGCGGAATCGCGGCCGACCATGTCGACGAACAGCGCCGCCGCGAGCACGAACGACGCGAGGGCGGCGGCGCAGCCGAGGAGGTGTCCCCACGGGTCGCTGCGCCGACCCGCCAGCAGGAGGATCGCCGCGCCGGCGAGCGGGAAGTACCGGCAGGAGCCAGATGAGCGCGTGAATTCCCGTCCCCGTTCATGTCAGTACTTCAGGAGGTCTGCGTCGTCGACCGAGGCCGACCGACGGGTCCGGAAGATGGTCATGATGATCGCGAGGCCGACGACGACCTCCGCCGCGGCGACGACCATCGTGAAGAACGCGAACACCTGGCCGTCGAGGTTCCCGTGCATGCGGGCGAACGTGACGAACGCGAGATTGCCGGCGTTGAGCATCAGCTCGATGCACATGAACACGACGATCGCGTTGCGCCGCAACAGCACCCGGCGGCTCCGATCGTGAACAGCAGCGCGGCCAGGTACAGGTAGTTGTCGGGATTCATCGCGTCTCCTCCCCGGTCGGTGCCGCGGCGGACGGCGGGATGTCGCGCGGATCGAGCACGCGGGCAACGGATTCGCGCGCGTAGGAACCGTCGGGCAGCCGGGCCGGCATGTCGACGGCGTTGCTGCGCGCGTAGACGCCCGGGCTCGGGAGCGGCGTGACGCGGGCGGTCGCGTCGGGCTCGCCCGCACCCCAGTCCCGGAACCGCTTCTCCGACAGCTCCCGCTGGCTCAGGCGGCGCTCGAAGCGTTCGCGGTGGGCCAGCACCATCGCACCGATCGTCGCGGTGATCAGCAGGGCGCCGGTGAGCTCGAACACCCACACGTAGTGGACGAAGACGGTCTCGGCGAGACCCTCGACGTTGCCGCCGGCGTTGGCCTGGTCGAGACCGACGAAACCGACCTGGCCGGAGCGGGTGACACCGATGGTGGCGTTGCCGAGCGCGCCGACCAGCAGCAACCCGAACCCGAGGCCGGCCACCACCGCCGCGATGCGTTGTCCGCGCAGGGTTTCCACGAGGGAGTCCGACGAGTCGACGCCCACGAGCATCAGCACGAACAGGAACAGCATCATCACCGCACCGGTGTAGACGACGACCTGCACGACGCCGAGGAACAGCGCGCCCTGGGCAATGTAGAGCACGGCGAGGACGATCATCGTCATCGCGAGGAAGATCGCCGAGTACACCGCCTTCGGTGCGCACACCACCCCGAGGGCACCCAGTACCGCGATGGTGCCGAGGATCCAGAACTGCACACCCTCGGCGGTGGACGTCCGGGCGAATGTCTCGGCGGCGAGCATCGTCGTCGCGTGCACGGTCACAGCGTCCACCCCGATCGCCTCCTCAGCTCGCGGTCTCGTCGGTTCGGGCGGGCGTGGTGGCGATCGTGCCGATCACGTTGCCCCGGTAGTAGTCCTCGTCGGTGGTACCGGGCGCCATCGGGTGCGGCGGCGGCTCCATCCCGGGTTGCAGCGGGGCGAGCAGGCGGTCCTTCTCGTAGATCAGGTCGGTGCGGTTGTCGTCGGCCATCTCGTACTCGTTGGTCATCGTGAGCGCGCGGGTCGGGCACGCCTCGACGCACAGACCGCAGCCGATGCACCGCAGATAGTTGATCTGGTAGACGCGGCCGTACCGCTCCCCCGGCGAGTACCGCTCCTCGTCGGTGTTGTCGGCGCCCTCCACGTAGATCGCGTCGGCCGGGCACGCCCACGCGCACAGTTCGCAGCCGATGCACTTCTCCAGCCCGTCCGGGCGACGGTTGAGCTGGTGTCGACCGTGGTAGCGGGCGGCGGTGGGCGTCTTCTGCTCGGGATAGAACTCGGTCACCGGTTTCTTGAACATCGTCGAGAACGTCACGCCGAAACCTGCGACGGAGTCGAGGAAGTCAGGCATCGAATTCCTCCTTTCCGGGTGCCGGGACGCCGCGAGCGCCGGCTCGGTCCGCAGCGCGGACGCCGGGAGCGGCGGGACGGGGAAGCCTCCGGCCATCGGGTCGAACTCTTCGGCCGCGACGGGTTGCACCTCGCGCGGCGCGCCGCGCGCGGCCGTGAGGCGGCGCCACAGCAGGGCCAGCAGCACCAGGGCCACGATCACGCCGCCGACGACCAGGACGATCCAGCGCACCTCGTGCCCTCGTCGCGGAGCACCCGGACCGTCGCGACCACCATGACCCACACGAGCGCGACCGGGATCAGGACCTTCCAGCCGAGGTTCATGAACTGGTCGTAGCGCAGGCGTGGGAGCGTGCCGCGCAGCCAGATGAACACGAACAGGAACGCCCACACCTTCGCGACGAACCACAGCAGCGGCCACCAGCCCGAGTCGGCGCCGGACCACATGTTCAGCGGCCACGGCGCGTGCCAGCCGCCGAGGAACATCGTGGCCGCCAGCGCGGAGACGGTCACCATGTTCACGTACTCGGCGAGCATGAACATCGCGAACCGCAGCGACGAGTACTCGGTGTGGAAGCCGCCGACGAGTTCGCCCTCGGCCTCGGGCAGGTCGAACGGGGCCCGGTTGGTCTCGCCGACCATCGAGGTGACGTAGATGAGGAACGACGGCAGCAGCAGGAACGCGTACCAGGTGCCCTCCTGTGCGGCAACGATTCCCGACGTCGACATCGTGCCGGCGTCGAGGAACACGGCCGCGAACGTCAGCCCCATCGCGACCTCGTAGGAGATCACCTGCGCGGTCGACCGGAGTCCGCCGAGGAGCGGGTACGTCGAACCCGACGACCATCCCGCCAGCACGATCCCGTAGACGCCGACGGACGTGACCGCCAGGACATACAGGATGGCGACGGGAAGATCGGTGAGCTGCAAGGGCGTCCACCGGCCGAGGATCGACACCTCCGGGCCGAACGGGATCACCGCGAAGGCCATGAAGGCCGGGACCGTCGCGATGACAGGCGTGAGGATGTAGACGGGTTTGTCGACGCCCGCGGGACGATGCCCTCCTTGAGCGCGAGCTCGATGCCGTCGGCGAAGTGTCTGCAGGATTCCCCGGGGGCCGACGCGGTCGGGCCGACCCGCATCCGCATCCACGCCAGCACCTTCCGTTCGGCGTAGATCGCGATCAGGACGGTCAGCACCAGGAACACGAAGATGGCCAACGCCTTCGCGATCACGAGCCACCACGGGTCGTGGCCGAACATCGACAGGTCGGCGGCGGCCGTAATCATCCCGGTGTCGGTCATCGCACGACCTCCCCTTCGAGACGCGGGTCCCACGACACCGTTCGTGCCGGGTTCCGCGAGGCGGATCCGCACGACGTCGCCGGGTCGGCCGAGTTGCCGGTGCACCGCCGAACCGGGCGAGTTCATCGGCAGCCACACCACCCGGTAGGGCAGATCGGTGATCGCGAGCGGCAGGGCGACCGCTCCCCGCTCGGTCTCGACGGTCACCGGATCACCGTCGCGCGCACCGATCTCCGCGGCGCAGTCGGCGGGCAGGCGGACGACGGGCGGGCGGGCCGTCCCGGCGAGGTAGGGTTCGCCGTCCTGCATCCGGCCGGCGTCGAGGAGCATCCGCCAGGTGGCCAGGACCGCCTCGCCGGGCCGCGGCTCGGGCACCGGGCGGGCGGGGATCTCCCAGGACTGCGGTCGTGCGCCGGTCCACGTGCCCAGCCGCGCGATCTCGATGCGGGCGGCGGCGACGTCGGGCAGCCCGAGCTGGACTCCCATCTCGGCGGACAGGGCGTGCAGCACCCTCTGGCTCCGCCACTGCACCGGTGTCGCGCAGCGCGGCCTCGAACGGGCGCACCCGACCCTCCCAGTCGACGAATGCGCCGGACTTCTCCGCCACCGGTGCGACCGGGAACACGACGTCGGCGCGCTCGGTGACGGCGCTGCGGCGCACCTCCAGGCTCACGACGAACCCGGTCGCGTCGAGGGCCTCCCTCGCTGCGGCGGGATCGGGCAGGTCGTCGAGTTCGACGCCCCCCACCAGCAACGCTCCCAGCGTGCCCGTGGCGGCCGCCGAGAGCATCAGCGACGTGTCCCGGCCCGTTCCCGCGGGCAGATTCTCCATTCCCCAGATCGTCTCGACGTCGCGCCGGGCCGTGGGATCGGTGACCGGCCGCCCGCCCGGCAGCACGGCGGAGACGCCCCGACCTCCAGCGCGCCACGTTCACCGGCCCGCCGCGGATCCACGCGATCCGCGCGCCGGTCGCGTCGGCCAGGCGCCCGACGGCCGACAGCGTGCCCGGTATCGCGGCCGCGCGCTCCCCGACCAGGATCACCGAGCCTGCGCACCGCAGGAAGTCCGACGCGGTCAGTTCGTCGAGGATCGCCGGTTCGTCGCCCGGGACCGCCCGCAGCAATCGGCCGGACATCTCTCGAGCCTGCGGGTCGCGTACGGCGCGATCGACATCACCACGGCCTTCCGGGTGCGCACGGCCTTGCGCAGCCGGAGGAACACCATCGGCGACTCCTCCTCGGGCTCGAACGCGACCAGCAGGACGGCGGGCGCGTGCTCGAGACCGTCGTAGGTGACCGCCGTGGGGTCGGCGCCGAGGACATGGCCGGCGACCCGCGCCGCGAGGAACCCGCTCTCCTCGACGGAGAGCTGCCGGGACCGGAAGTCGATGTCGTTGGTGCCGAGGGCCGTCCGCGCGAACTTCGCGTACGCGTACGCGTCCTCCACAGTGGACCGGCCACCGACCAGGACACCGGTGCCGCCGGGTGCCGACGCGAGCCCGTGTGCGGCGGCCGCGAGGGCCTCCGGCCACGACGCCGGCACGAGATCGCCGGAGGCGTCCCGGATCATCGGGGTCTCGAGCCGGTCCGGTTCGGTCGCGTACGTGAACGCCCACCGCCCCTTGTCGCAGTTCCATTCCTCGTCGACCTGCGGGTCGTCGCCGGCGAGCCGGCGCAGCACGGTGCCGCGGCGGTGGTCGGTGCGCTGTGCGCAACCGCTCGCGCAGTGCTCGCAGATACTCGGACTCGACACCAGGTCGAACGGCCGGGCCCGGAACCGGTACGCGGCGCCGGTCAGCGCTCCGACCGGGCAGATCTGCACCGTGTTGCCGGAGAAGTAGGAATCGAACGGCTCGTCCTCCCGGTTCCGACCTGTTGCAGCGCACCTCGTTCGAGCAGTTCGATCATGGGGTCGCCCGCGATCTGCTGCGAGAAGCGGGTGCAGCGCGCGCACAGCACGCAGCGTTCGCGGTCCAACAACACCTCGCAGGACAGCGGAATCGGTTTGGGAAAGGTGCGTTGACACCCCCGAACCGGGATTCGGAACGTCCACTCGACATCGCCTGGTTCTGCAGCGGGCACTCGCCGCCCTTGTCGCAGACGGGGCAGTCGAGCGGATGGTCGATGAGCAGCAGCTCCATCACGCCCTTCTGCGCGCGGTCCGCGACCTCCGACGTGACCTGCGTGTGCACCACCATGCCGTCCGTCGCGACGGTCGTGCATGACGCCAGCGGCTTGCGTTGCCCCTCGACCTCGACGAGGCACTGCCGGCACGCGCCGACCGGGTCGAGGAGCGGGTGGTCGCAGAACCGCGGGATCTGGATGCCGATGCCCTCCGCCGCGCGGATCACGAGCGTTCCCTTGGGGACGGTCACCTCGACGCCGTCGATCGTGAGCGTCACCCGGTCCGACGGGACCGGCTGGCCCGACGCGTCGGCACCCACGTTGACGGTCATGCGCTGCCCCCTTCCGGTCGGGCCGCCACCCTCGCGACGAGCGCCGACTCGTCCGGGTCGAACGGGCAGGCGCCGTGCTCGAAGTGCGCGACGTACTCGTCGCGAAAGTACTTCAGCGAGGACATGATCGGGCTCGCTGCGCCGTCACCGAGCGCGCAGAACGACTTGCCCAGGATGGTGTCGGAGATGTCGAGCAGCTTGGCGAGGTCCTCCTCGGTCCCCTCCCCCCGCTCGAGCCGATCGAGGATCTGCACCAGCCAGTACGTGCCCTCCCGGCACGGGGTGCACTTGCCGCACGACTCGTGCGCGTAGCAACTCCGTCCACCGCAACACCACCCGCACGACGCACGTGGTCTCGTCGAAGATCTGGAGCGCTTTGGTGCCGAGCATGGACCCCGCGCCGGCGACCGCTTCGTAGTCGAGCGGCACGTCGAGGTGCGCGTCGGTGAAGATCGGCGTCGAGGAACCACCGGGGTCCAGAACTTGAGCCGATGGCCCGCGCGGACACCGCCGGCGTGATCGAGCAGCTGCCGCAACGTGATTCCGAGCGGGGCCTCGTACTGACCGGGGTTGGTGACGTGTCCCGAGAGCGAGTACAGGGTGAATCCGGGGACGCTTCGCTGCCCATGCTGCGGAACCACTCCGGCCCCCGCAGGATGATCGGCGGGACGCTCGCGATCGACTCGACATTGTTGACCACGGTGGGACACGCGTAGAGCCCGGCGACCGCGGGGAACGGCGGCCGCAGCCGGGGCTGCCCGCGTCGACCCTCGAGCGAGTCCAGCAGCGCTGTCTCTTCGCCGCAGATGTAGGCGCCGGCCCCGGCATGGACCACGATGTCGAGGTCGAAGCCGGACCCGAGGATGTCGCGCCCGAGATAGCCGGCGTCGTAGGCTTCGGCGACCGCGGCCTGCAATCGGCGCAGTACCGGCACCACCTCTCCGCGCAGGTAGATGAACGCCCGCGACGCCCGGATCGCGAAGGCCGCGATGACGACACCTTCGATCAGGGCGTGCGGGGTGGCGAGCATCAGCGGAATGTCTTTGCAGGTGCCGGGTTCCGACTCGTCGGCGTTGACGACCAGGTAGTGCGGCTTCGCGCTACTGGCCGGATCCTGCGGGATGTACGACCACTTCATGCCCGTCGGGAAGCCCGCTCCGCCGCGGCCACGCAACCCGGCGTCCTTGACGGTCTGGATCACCTCGTCGGGGTTCATCCGCAGCGCCTTGCGTAGCGCGGTGTAGCCGTCGTGGCTCTGGTAGGTGTCGAGGGTCCACGACCGGCGTCGTCCAGTGTCGGCTCAGCACGGGAGTCAACGTGGTCCGTCGGCGGCGTCTTCCCGGGACACGCGCAGGCCGGCGAGCGTGGCCGACCCGGCGCCGCCGCCCGCTTCGAGTGCGCCCGGTCGTCTGTCGGGGAATCCGGCGAGGATGCGGGCGGTGTCGCGGAACGAGCACAGCGGTGCACCGCGCGTCGGCGTCACGGTCTGCCCGGCCCGCAGCGCGTCGACCACCTCGGTGGCCGACGCGGGCGTCTGGTTGTCGAAGAACTCCCAGTTCACCATCATCACCGGCGCGAAGTCACAGGCCGCGTTGCACTCGATGTGCTCGAGCGTCACCGCCCCGTCCGCGGTGGTCTCGCCGTCGCCGATCCCGAGGTGCTCGCGCAGGGCCGCGTGGATCGCGTCGCCGCCCATCACCGCGCAGAGGCTGTTGGTGCACACGCCCACGTGGTAGGTGCCGGTCAGGTCGCGGCGGTACATGGTGTAGAACGTGGCCACCGCGGTGACCTCGGCCGCGGTCAGTCCGAGTTGCCGTGCGCAGAAATCGATTCCGGCGGGCGAGACGTATCCGTCCTGGGCCTGAACGAGGTGCAGCAGCGGCAGCAGCGCCGAGCGCGCGGTACCGGGGGCTCGGACTCGTCCACGCGGCCGTGGTAACGGGCAATGATCTCCTCGGCATCGGCAGCCAGCCGGTCGGCGACATCCGCGGGATAGGACGGCCGCTCCCGGAGCCGCGGACCGAGGTCGACGAACACCGGTCCCGTGGTTCGTGGTTCGCTCATCGGTCCACTCCCCCATGACGGGGTCGATGCTGGCCACCGACGCGATCACGTCGGCCACCATCCCGCCCTCGCACATTGCCGACACAGCCTGGAGATTCGTGAAGGACGGATCCCGATAGTGCACGCGGAACGGCCGGGTCCCGCCGTCGCTCACCATGTGCACGCCCAGCTCACCGCGCGGTGACTCGACCGCCACGTACACCTGACCGGGCGGGACGCGGAATCCCTCGGTGACGAGCTTGAAGTGATGGATCAGCTCCTCCATGGAGGTGCCCATGATCCGGCGAATGTGCTCGAGGGAATTGCCGAGCCCGTCCGGGCCCAGCGCGAGATCGGCGGGCCAGGCGATCTTCCGGTCCGCCAGCATGACCGGTCCGGGGCGCAGGCGATCGAGGCACTGCTCGACGATCTTCAGCGACTCCGCCATCTCGCGAACACGTACGAGATAGCGCCCGTAGCAGTCGGATCCGGTGTCGGTGACTACGTCGAACTCGTAGGTCTCGTAGCCGCAGTACGGGTCCGACCTGCGCACGTCCAACGGCAGTCCGGTGGCCCGGAGGATGGGGCCCGTGATGCCCAGCGCCATGCAGCCGGTGAGGTCGAGGTAGCCGATGCCCTGCGTGCGGGCCTTCCAGATCGGGTTCTCGTTGAGGAGGTTCTCGAGGTCACGCAGCCGCCGGGGCATGAGGTCGAGCAGCTCACGCACCTTCTCCACAGCCCCGTCCGGGAGGTCCTGCGAAAGTCCGCCCGGGCGGATGTAGGCGTGGTTCATGCGCAGGCCGGTGATCATCTCGAAGATGTCGAGAACCAGTTCGCGCTCGCGGAATCCGAAGAGCATCGGCGTGATCGCGCCCAGTTCCATGCCACCGGTCGCGAGTGCCACGAGGTGCGAGGAGATCCGGTTGAGCTCCATGAGCAACACACGCACCACGGCGGCGCGTTCGGGGACTTCGTCGGTGACGTCGAGCAGCTTCTCGACGCCCAGGCAGTACGCCACCTCGTTGAAGAACGGTGCCAGGTAGTCCATGCGGGTCACGAACGTGACGCCCTGCGTCCAGTTGCGGTACTGCAGGTTCTCTCGATCCCGGTGTGTAGGTATCCGATTCCGCAGCGGGCCTCGGTGACCGTCTCGCCCTCGATCTCCAGGATCAGTCGCAGCACCCCGTGGGTGGACGGGTGCTGCGGGCCCATGTTGACGACGATCCGCTCGGCACCGGACTCGTGCGCCGCGGTGGCCGCGTCGACGAGCTCGTCCCAGTCCTGGCCGGAGACGGTGAACTCCGCACCGCCGCTGCCGTTCCCGCCGAAGGAGTCACGAGAGTGATTCACTGGTACGCCCTCCTCTCGTCGGGCGGCGGGATCTTCGCCCCCTTGTATTCGACGGGGACGCCGCCGAGGGGGTAGTCCTTCCGCTGCGGATGCCCCACCCAGTCGTCGGGCATCTCGATCCGGGTGAGCGCCGGGTGCCCGTCGAACACGAGCCCGAAGAAGTCGTACGCCTCGCGCTCGTGCCAGTCGGTGGTCGGATACACCAGGTACAGCGACGGGATGTGCGGATCGCCATCGGGGACGGCTACCTCCAGCCGCAACCGACGGCCGTGGGTGATCGACATCAGCGGGTACACCGCGTGCAGCTCTCGCCCCGGGTCCTGCGGATAGTGCACGCCGCTCACCCCGAGGCACAGTTCGAACCGCAGTTCCGGGACGTCGCGCAGCAGCCGGGCCAGCAGCGGCAGGCACTCGCGGCGCACGTGGAGGGTGAGTTCGCCGCGGAAGACGACGACCTTCTCGACCGCGTCGTCGAACAGGACGCCCGCGTCGTCCGCGTCCAGGGCGTCGGCGAGGGTGTCGACGACCCCGTCGAACCAGCCCCGTACGGCCGCGGTGTGCCGCCCGGCAACGTGACCGGCCGCACCAGACGCCCGTAGCCCGAGGTGTCCCGGTGCCGCCGACCCCGAACATGCCCTGGCGCAGGCCGATCATCTCGCCGCCGGCGACGCGCTCCGGCGGGACGGTGCCCTCGGGGCCGGCGGTGACCTCGGGATCGGTGCCGCCCGGCACGTGGTCGTGGTCGTTCGTCATGGCGCCACCGCCCCGGCGCCACGGCCCGGCATCCCGAGGTCGACGGTCGGTCGCGCCGCGAGCGCCGCCGCCTCGGCCGCCCGGACGGCCTCCTCGCGGTTCACGCCGAGCGGCATCTGCTGAATCTTCGCGTGCAGCTCCAGGATTGCGTTGAGGAGCATCTCCGGCCGGGGCGGGCAGCCGGGAAGGTAGATGTCCACCGGGACGACGTGGTCGACGCCCTGGACGATCGCGTAGTTGTTGAACATCCCGCCCGTCGACGCGCACACCCCCATCGCCAGCACCCACTTGGGTTCGACCATCTGGTCGTACACCTGACGCAGCACCGGTGCCATCTTCTGGCTCACCCGGCCCGCGACGATCATGAGGTCGGCCTGCCGGGGCGACGCGCGGAAGGCCTCCATGCCGAACCTGGCCAGGTCGAAGCGCCCCGACGTGGTCGCCATCATTTCGATCGCGCAGCACGCGAGGCCGAACGTGGCCGGCCACAGCGAACCCTTGCGGGCGTAGCCGGCGACGGTTTCCACGGTGCTCAGCAGGAAACCGCTCGGCACCTTCTCCTGAGACCCATGCCTGGTTCACCTCCTTCTCGCGGGTACCGCCTAGTCCCAGCTCAATCCCCCGCGCCGCCACTCGTACACGTAGGCGACGGACACGTTGAAGACGAAAACCGCCATCGCGGCCAGACCGAACAGTCCGAGGGCGTCGAAATGCACGGCCCACGGGTAGAGGAACACGATCTCGATGTCGAAGATGATGAACAGCATCGCTGTCAGGTAGTACTTCACCGGGATCCGTTGCCCGCCGGCGCGGCCGGTGGCTGATTGCGGCGTGGGTTCGATGCCACACTCGTAGGCCTCGAGCTTCGCGCGGTTGCGCCGCTTGGGTCCGACGACCGAGGCGACGGCCACGGAGAACACGGCGAAGGCCACCGCGATGGCCCCGAGCACGAGAATCGGCACGTACGCGTTCATTGCGCCCCAGCTCCTCTCGTCGCGAGCCCACAAAGTGACCACGCGCGGCGGGTAGCCACGGGAGACGCACAATCACGCAATCAGAAAAACCACCCGCCGAATGTGATCTACGACTCAGCGTACCGGGATAGGCCCCGTGCTTGGCTTCGGTTTTACCCGCGAGTCTTTCGGGTGCCGGCCGCGCATCGGCCCGGACCCGATTCCTTCACGCTCGCCGCAGCAGCGGAACGACGGCCTCTGCCAGGCGGAACGGCTCGATCGGGTGCTGCACCACCGCTTCCGCCCGCGACCAGTCCGCGAGCCACCGGTCGTCGGCGCGGCCGATGAGAACCACGATCGGCGGGGACACATCGAGCTCGTCCTTGAGCTGCTTGGCAATTCCGATGCCGCCCGCAGGGGTCGCCTCGCCGTCCAGGATCGCCAGGTCGATACCGCCAGCATCCATCGTGCGGATCACCACCGGCTCCGTCGCGACCTCGACGTACTCGAGTTCCGGCAGATCGGGGTGCGGGCGGGTGCCGAGGGCGCGCATCACCTGTTCTCGCGTCGAGGCGTCGCTGCTGTAGACGAGCACGCGCAGTGGACCGGAAACATCGGAGCGGACGGTCGGATTGGCCACGGTGCCGATGCTACGGCCGTGCGGGCTCCGGTGTCGGGAGGCGAGCCCTTCCCGCGATGTCACCAACCCGGCACGGACACCGGCACGTAGTGGAACCGCCCGGACGCGGACTGGAAGGTCGCGAGCGCCCGATCGATGTGCGACGCCGAGGTGACGAGGACGGCTCCGTCCGCGCCCGCGCCGGAGAGGATCTGGGTGGTGTTCCGGCGTTGTCGACCGTCGAGTACGAGTCGTTCTAGAATGATGTTGGCCGGATTGACACCCCGCAACGTGAGCCCGACGAGCATCGCCTGCGCCTCGGTGTACGGCAGCGGCTGCGTCGGCCCGCCCGACACGATCACCTTGTTCTGCGGATGGAGCCGGGCGATCGCCGCCGCGGCGTCGAGGCGTGCGTTGAGAACGCCGGGCAGCAGACCGTCGGGATTCAGACGGGCACCGAGCACCACGATGTACCGGGAGGCCGGGTCGCCGGTGAGGTAGGCGTGTGCGGCGCCGTACTGCCCCAACGACGCGGCGGTGTCACCGATTCCGGAGGCCACGGTGTGCTCGACGGTGTCGATGCCCTGACCGATGATGCCCGGAATGTTGAGCGAGGCCGCCTCGGCGGGAGCCGCCACGAGAGCCGGGAGGAGGGCCACGCCGGCCACGACAAGTGTGGTTCTCAACTTCTGCATTCGCCTGTGTCTCTTCCGGGTTCGACGGTCGGTGTCCAGTAGCGCGCGTCACACCCTACGTGAGGACCCCCACGCGTCAGCGCGTGCGGCGACCCAGGATGGGGACCGGTCACGGGACCGGACGGCGCACAGCCGCGATCACCAGGCACTTCGCGGCGACGTCGGCGTCAGTTCACGACCAACGCGAGCGCGAACCCGTCCCACCCTTTGGACCCGACGGTCTGTAGCGCGGTCGCATCGACGCGGGGTTCGTCGGCCAGCAGGCCCAGCACCTCGCGACTGGCCCGCACCGCCTCGTCGTCGAGGTCGGGATTGGACACCCCTCCCCGCGGACGACGTTGTCGACGACGATCACGGTGCCGGGCCGCGACAGTCGCAGCGCCCAGCGCACATAGTTGGAGTTGTTGACCTTGTCGGCGTCGATGAACACCAGGTCGAACGGCCCCATGCCGTCGGCCTCGACGCCCGGCAACGTGTCCAGCGCGGCACCGATCCGGATGTCGACCCGGCTCCCGACGCCGGCCCGATCGACGTTCCCCGCGCCACCGCGGCATGTTTCGGTTCGTACTCGAGCGTCACGACGCGACCTGACTCGCCCACCGCGCGGGCGAGCCAGATGGTGCTGTACCCGCCGAGCGTGCCGATCTCGAGCACCCGCGTCGCACCGACCATGCGCGCCAACAGGTTGAGGAACTTGCCCTGCGGCGGGGACACGTCGATCGGAGGTAGTTCGGCCGCGGCGTTCGCGCCCAGCGCCGCGCTGAGGTCGTCGTCCACGCCCACGACAGTCTCGACGAGGTAGTCGTCGACCTCGGCCCACTGTGTGCGTTCGGTGTGATCAGGATCAGCCATGGACACAGCCTAAGGCCGCATCTCGTAGGCGCCGTCGTAACCCGCGACCTGCTCCCACACACGCGCGAATCGTTCGGAGTCGACGACGGGCTTGCGGATCGCAGCGAGCGCCCACTGCTGCTGAGCATCGGTGGACGACGGCTTTCCGTGCAGCGCAACGGCATACCGCGAGAAGTCCCGGATCTGGATGTCGAAGATCTGCTCGATCAGGTCGCGACCGAGATCCACGACGTCGGCCTGCTCGAGGATCAACTGCCCGTACACGACCAGTTCGAACAGGTGCCCGACGGTGAGCAGGAAGTCGAGGTCCTCGCGCTGGGCGTCGTCGGGCCCGGCCGTGGCGAGCAGTTCCCGCAGCGCGAGCGCCTGCTCGAGGAAGCGCTCGACGTTGGGGATGTCCGAGTGCGCGGTGTAGATGCGCGTCCAGTCGTCGAACTGCACCTTCGCGGCGCCGCGCGCGGGACCCTGTTCCCAGAAGAACGTGTCGTCCGCGGCGTCGTCGCGGGTGCCGACGGCCGGGTAGTCGACGGGATTGAACAGGTAGTTCGGCATGAACTTGAGGATCAGCCCGACGTTGACGTGCACCGTACCCTCGAGTTTCGGCAGGGTGCCGATCAGCTCGGCGGCCTCACGGAAGTAGGTGTCCTTCTCGTATCCCCTCGCGGCGATGACGTCGTGCAGCAGCGCCACCACCGCCTCGCCCTCGGAGGTGACCTTGGCCTTGGTCATCGGATTGAACAGCAGGTACCTGCGGTCCTCCGGACCGGCGCTGCGGAAGTAGTCGACGGCGCGGGCGCTGAAGAGCTTCATCGCGACCAGCCGGGTGTAGGCGTCGACGAAGTTCGAGCGCACGTGCGGGAAGTCGGTGACGCGCTTTCCGTACAGAATCCTGTTGTGCGCGTGCGTGATCGCCTCGAAGAACGCGTGCTCGCACATGCCGATCGACGCGGTGCACAAGTTGAACTTGCCGACATTGACCGTGTTGAGCGCCGCCGAGAACGCGTCCGCACCGGTGTGCAGGATGTCCTCCTCACGCACCGGGTAGTCCCGCAGCGCGAACGTGCTCACGTACATCTGCCCGTGCACGACGTTGTCGATCAGCCGGTAATGCAGGTTGTGGCTGTCGGCGACGAAGAAGACGTACCCGTCCGCGCCCTCGACGTCGGCCCGGCGACCGAACACCGACACCATGCCGGCGACGTTGCCGTTGCCGATGTAGTACTTGGTGCCGTTCGCACGGAACACTGCGTCGTGGGTGCCGGCGGAGGTCTCCAAGGCCGGGGTGAGGAGCATGTCGGTGGAGTACACGTCGGCGCCGTGTTCACGCTCGGACAGCCCGAACGCCATGACGCCGCCCGCGTCGAGCTGTTCGGCGGCCCGTTCGCGGGCCGCGGCGTTGGCGCTCATCCAGATCGGCCCGAGCCCCAGCACCGTCACCTGCCACACGTACCAGTACGCGAGGCCGTAGAAGCCCAGGATCTCGCTGAGCGCCGCGTTTCGGGCCGCATCCCACCGCTTGTTGGGGTCACCCCCCGAGTCGGCGGCCGGCGTCAGGAACGTCGCGAACACCTTCTCGCGGCCGACGAAGTCCAGGAAGTCCCGCGTCCACACCGCGTGCAGGTCGTCCTGCAGGAGTCGCCGTTTGCCGCGGGCCTCGAACCAGTCGATCGTCGCCCGCAGCGACCGGCGCGTGTTCGGGTCGAACACCGTCGGGTCGTAGTCGTGCGGATTCAGCAGCAGTCGGTCCACCGTCCTCACCCTCCGCAGCGTGAGTCTGCGCCCCGGTCGGGGTCGCAGCCTCCACTGTCCTCCGGATCGGACGGCACCACCCCGCGTTTTGCGCACTAACCGGTGTCCCGGTCACCCGATCGGGACCGAAACGTGCGCAAAACGCGGAGTCGGGAGCTGGTTCAGCCTCGGACGGCCGTCAGGATCTCGGCGAGCGCGCTGTCGGCGGCGATCTCACGAGCCTCGCCGCTGAAGCGGTCGCGCAGCTCCACCTTGCCGTCGGAGTAGCCGCGGCCCACGACCACGACGAGCGGGACGCCGATCAGCTCGGAGTCCTTGAACTTCACGCCCGGCGACGCCTTGCGGTCGTCGAACAGGAGCCTCGATGCCGGCCTTGTCGAGCTCGGCGGCCAGCGCCTCGGCGCCCTCGCGGGCAGCCTCGTCCTTGTTCGCGATGACCAGGTGCACGTCGAACGGCGTGACCTCGGCGGGCCAGCGCAGGCCCTTGTCGTCGTGGTGCTGCTCGGCGATGACCGCGACCAGGCGGGAGACGCCGACACCGTACGAGCCCATGGTCGGGCGCACCGGCTTGCCGTTCTCGCCGAGCACGTCGACGGCGAACGCGTCGGTGTACTTGCGACCCAGCTGGAAGACGTGACCGATCTCGATGCCGCGGGCAGCGACCAGCGGGCCCGCACCGTCCGGCGACGGATCGCCGTCACGGACCTCGGCGGCCTCGATGGTGCCGTCCGGGGTGAAGTCGCGGCCGGCGACCAGGTCGACGTAGTGCTTGCCGACGACGTCGGCACCGGTGATCCACGACGTGCCGTCTACCACACGAGGATCGACGAGGTAGCGAACCTCGTTGTCCAGCAGCGCCTTCGGACCGATGTAACCCTTGGCCAGGAACGGGTGCTTCGCGAAGTCCTCGTCGGTGAGCAGCGCGACCTCGGCGGGCTCGAGGGATGCCTCGAGGCGCTTGTCGTCCACCTCGCGGTCGCCCGGGATGCCGATGCCGAGCAGCTCCCACTCGCCGCCCGGCACGCGGGTCTTGACGATGATGTTCTTGAGGGTGTCGGCGCCGGTGATCGTGCGCCCCAGCCCCGCGGAGTTGGCCCACTCGACCAGCGCGTCGATCGTCGGGGTGTCCGGGGTGTCGTGGACCTTCGCCTCCGGCAGGCCGTCGAACGGGATCGCCGCCGGAGCGAGCGTCTTGACGGCCTCGACGTTGGCCGCGTAGCCGGACTCGATGCAGCGGACGTAGGTGTCCTCGCCGATCTCACTCTCGGCGAGGAACTCCTCCGAGGCGCTGCCGCCCATCGCGCCCGACGTCGCGGACACGATCACGTACTTGACGCCGAGGCGCTGGAAGATCTTCTCGTAGGCGTCGCGGTGCGCCTTGTACGACTCGGCGAGGCCATCGTCGGTGAGGTCGAAGCTGTACGAGTCCTTCATCACGAACTCGCGACCGCGCAGGATGCCGGCGCGCGGACGCTCCTCGTCGCGGTACTTGGTCTGCACCTGGTACAGGGTGACCGGGAAGTCCTTGTACGAGTTGTACTCGCCCTTGACGGTGAGGGCGAAGAGCTCCTCGTGCGTCGGGCCGAGCATCATGTCGTTGCCCTTGCGGTCCTTCAGCCGGAACAGGCCGTCGCCGTACTCGGTCCACCGGTTCGACGTCTCGTACGGATCGCGCGGCAGCAGCGCCGGCAGGAGGATTTCCTGCGCGCCGATCCCGTTCATCTCCTCGCGGACCACGCGCTCCACCTCGCGCAGCACCTTCAGGCCGAGTGGCAGCCACGAGTAGACGCCTGGCGCGATGCGCCGCACGTAGCCGGCGCGAACCAGCAGCTTGTGGCTGGCGACCTCGGCGTCGGCCGGGTCGTCGCGGAGCGTGCGGAGGAACAGGTGCGACATGCGGGTGATCACGTTGTAGCAGCCTAGTCGGTCGAGCCGGCGAGACCGATCGAGGGCGCTGTCGGCGATCAGGAAGGAGGTTCACAGCGGGCTGCCAGGTTCTCGCACCACACTGGAGGCGTGGCTGCGATTACTTCGTCACTTGCCCCGCTCGCGGCGCCCGCGCCGCCGGCGGGCGGCTACCACAGCGGATCCTCCGGGATCTCGTTGCTGGCCGGGTGGCTGCCGTTGACGATCGAGATCATCACTGTCGTGGTGTTGATCGTCGTACTCGTGCGGAGCAGTCGACGCTGGTGGATGTTGTGGGTGCCGGTGGCCGCGGCGCTCGGCGTGGCGGCCGCGGCGATCGCGCACTGGTTCGTGAACCAGCAGGGCCTGGCGTCGGATCCGCACCCATGCAGTTGTGGCTGTGGTCTGCGGTGTTCGTCGGGTCGCTCGCCGTCACAGTCCTGGGCTGGCGGGGCACTCGCTGGTGGCGGCGCGCCCTGTCGATCGTGCTGGTCCCCCTGACGTTCACCTGTGTCGCGCTGACACTGAACCAGTGGGTCGGCTATTACCCCACCGTGCAGGTGGCGTGGGCGGCCGCGACGGCCGGACCGGTTCCGGACCAGGTGGATGCGTCGGACCTCCCCGGCCTGCGGGGCACGTCGATGTCGACCGGCAAGGTCGTGGCCGCCGACATCCCCGACAACGGGAGCGGCTTCAAGCACCGCACCGAGTACGTGTACCTACCGCCGGCATGGTTCGCCGGGGACACGCCCCCGCAGCTGTCGGTCCTGATGATGGTCGGGGGCGAGTTCAACACGGCCGCGGACTGGCTGCGGACCGGGAATGCAATCCAGACCGTCGACGACTATGCGCAGGCGCATGGCGGGCAGGCCCCGATCCTGGTGTTCGTCGACGCCGGCGGCAGTTTCAACAACGACACCGAGTGCGTCGACGGGCCCCGAGGCAACTCGGCGGCGCATCTTGTCGACGACGTCCGTCCGTACGTGCTCTCGACATTCGGGGCGTCCGCCGATCCGACGAACTGGGGGTGGTCGGGTGGTCCATGGGCGGCACGTGCGCGGCCGATCTGACGGTCATGCACCCGATCTGTTCACGACGTTCGAGGACATCGCCGGCGACATCGGGCCCACGGCGGGCACGGACGATCAGACGCTCGACCGGCTCTACGGCGGTGACACCGCGCTGCGCGACCGGTTCGACCCGACGAAGGTGATGATCGCGCACGGCCCATACCAGGGCGTGACGGGCTGGTTCCAGGACAGCGATGTCCCGCCCCGGTCCGGTCCGTCGCCGGCCGCCCCGCCGCCGAGTTCGGGACGCGACGGTCTCGGCGGACAGGACGGCACCCACGACACGGGCGAGACCGGTGCCGCGGAACAGTTGTGCGCGACCGCGCAGTCGGTCGGCATCACGTGCAGCGTGCACACATCGAACGGCCGTCACACCTGGCAGTTCGCCGCACAGGGTTTCGCCGACGCGTTGCCGTGGCTGGCGACACAGATCCACACACCCGGCGCCTCCTGACGGCCGGTCGCACCGCCGGCGCCCCCTCGGCGAGGGTGCGAGTTCGAAACTTCCCAAAACAGACTGCAGATGATGTAGCTTAGGCTCGCCTGAGCAAACTTAGGCTCACCTTCATCGCTGGTCGCGGCACCGCCGGGTGCCGCGACCGCGGCTGTGACCAGGAAGAAGAAGGAAGATGCGCGCGTTCACCAGGGCTGCCATCGCGACCGTGGCAGTCGCCGTGGCATTGACGACGCCGGTCGGCATCGCGATTGCCGACCCCGACACCTCGACCGTGGACGGAGGCAGCGCCCTCCAAGCCGTGTCCGCCACTCCGGTCACAACCGTCTCCAAGACGTCCGGCCTGAAGGCCGCCGGCGAGACCGTCACCGTCTCGGGCACCGGGTTCTCCAGCAGCGGCCCCGGGATCTACGTCGGCCTCGTTCAGGACGACAAGTTCTCGACCACCAACGCCGACGCCTGGATCTCGACGACATTCATCCGGCCGAACCAGATCACCGGCGGCGCCTGGTCGACCACGCTCGACGTCATGGCCGTCGCGGGCACCTCGGACTGCACCGTGAACGCCTGCTCGATCTACACCGTCGCCGCCCACGGCTCGTCGGACCGCAGCCAGGACACCCGGACGCCGGTGACGTTCGCGGCCACGACCCCGACGACCACTACGACCGCACCTCCGACGACAACCACACCGCCCACGACGACCACGACGCAACCGCCGACGACAACCACCACCACCACACCGCCGACGACCACGAAGACCAAGCCGCCGACGACCACGAAGCCGACCACGAACCCGCCGACCACAACTACGACGACGACGCCCGCAACGAGTAACGGCCCCAAGGTCAACGCGAGCAAGACCAGTGGGCTGAAGGCCGCCGGCGACCGGATCACCGTGCGCGGCAGCGGTTTCTCCACCTCGGGTCCGGGCATCTACATCGGCGTCGCGCAGATGAATCGCTACTCGCACACCGACGCATCGGTCTTCCACAATGCGATGTTCATCAAGCCGAGCGACATGCCCGGTGGCTCCTTCTCGACCACGCTCGAGGTCATCGGCGCCTTCCCCGGCGGCGACTGCGTCGCGAACACCTGCGCTATCTACACGCTCGCGGCCCACGGCTCGTCCGACCGGAGCCAGGACACCGTCACCCCCATCAGCTTCGTCGGCACGGCTCCCCCGGTCACACAGCAGCCTGGCGGCGGAACCGGCACCGGCACCGGCGGCGGGGCTGCGACCGACGGCGGCGTGGCCGGTGCGGCGCCCGGCACCACGTACACCGCGAACGGCAGCCTGTCGGTGTCGCTTTCGAAGGCGAGCGAGATCAACCCGTCGGGTGAGTCGGTCACGATCTCGGGCTCCGGCTTCTCCGGCGCCGCGCCCGGCCTGTACGTCGGCCTGGTGCAGGACAACGTCTTCTCCTCCTCCGACGCATCGGTGTGGATGACCTCCGCATTCGTCAAGCCGGAGCAGATTTCCGGCGGCAACTGGTCCATCCCGATGGAACTCGTCGCCACGTCGGGCGCCTTCGACTGCGTCAAGAACGCCTGCTCGATCTACACCGTCATGGCACACGGCTCCTCGGACCGCAGCCAGGACACCAAGACCCCGTGAGCTTCGTCGGTGGTGTCGCACCGGGCACGGTCACGGCCCCGCCCGCACTGACCGGCGCCGGCGCTCCCGGCGCCGCGAAGACCGTCGCCGTGACCCTGTCGAAGGCGAAGGGACTGAAGGTCGACGGCGAGGAGATCACCATCTCGGGCACCGGATTCTCGGGTGCGCAGCCCGGCATCTACGTCGGCCTCATCCAGGAGAGCAAGTTCTCCACCACCGACGCCGGCGCCTGGATGACCACGGCGTTCATCACGCCGGGCAGGATCAAGGACGGCGCGTGGTCGACCACGATGAAGGTCCAAGCAGTCAAGGGCGACTCGGACTGCACCAAGAACGCCTGCTCGATCTACACGATCGCCGCACACGGCTCGAGTGACCGCAGTCAGGACACCCAGACTCCCGTCAGCTTCGGCGACGACCGCAATGCGCCCAACGCCGACAAGGCCGAGGACGTGGCGCTGGCGGCGACCGACGGATCGAACGGCGACGGAGGGTCGTCGTCGAATTCGGTTGCCTCCGCGTTCCGCAACCTGGCCGACGCCATCGCCGACGGCACGGCGTGGATCATCCCGCTGCTGATCGGCGGCGTGCTCGGAGCAGGGCTCGCGGCCGGCACCACCTTCGCGCTGCGGCGCCGCAGCTAGCACGATCCCACCCTCGGTGAGGGGCATCCGAGTCGGATGCCCCTCACCGAAGCATGCCGTGAATCGCTGTCGTACAACGTTATTCGTCCACGTGCCGACGCAGCTCCACCCCTTTACTTCACATTGAACTAAGGCTAGCTTTACCTAAGCATTCGCCTCGTGACGGCGACCCACACCAGAAAGTAGGAAGATGCGCGCGTTCACCAAGTCCGCGGTCGTGGCAGTTGCCGCCACGATCGCCTGCACGCTCCCGATGGGCGTCGCGGCTGCCCAGGCCAGCCCGTTCGGCTCGCTGGGCAGCCTCGGTTCGAGCGACCCCGGCACCGAGAACCCGGGAACGGAGAACCCCGTACCCCAGGTCACGGTGCCGAAGTCGACCGACATCGCCGCCGCCGGTGAGAACATCACCATCTCGGGCACCGGCTTCGACGGCGCCGCGGCCGGCACCGGCCTGTACGTCGGCGTCATCCAGGACGACAAGTGGTCCCCACCGACGCGAGCGCCTGGGGCGCACAGACCTTCGTCCGCCCGACCCAGATCGTCGGCGGCGCGTGGAGCACCACGCTGAACATCAAGGCGATCCAGGGCGGTGCCGACTGCCTCGCCAACGCCTGCTCGATCTACACAGTCATGGCCCATGGGTCCACCGACCGCAGCCAGGACACCAAGACCCCGATCACCTTCGCACCCCCGGTCGTCGTGCCGGCCGGGCCGGCGGTGACCGTATCGAAGACCGCCGGTCTGACGGACGGTGAGACGCTCACCATCACCGGTACCGGGTTCGGGCGCGGTGGCCAGGGCATCTACGTCGGCCTCGCCCAGGCCGACAAGTACTCCCCGAGCAGCAGCAGCGCCTTCAACTCCTCCGCGTGGATCAAGGCCGCCCAGATCGTCGACGGCGGCTTCACCACCACGCTGAAGGCCACCGCGATCAAGGGCGACGCGAACTGCTTCGAGAACGCGTGCTCGATCTACACCCTCGCCGACCACTACTCGCTCAGCGACCGCACCCAGGACACCCAGACGCCGGTCACCTTCGTACCGCCGGTCGTCGTGCCCACCGGGCCCGCGGTGACCGCTTCGAAGACCCAGAACATCGCAGCCGCGGGTGAGGACATCACCATCTCCGGCACCGGCTTCGAAGGCGCCGCGACCGGCACGGGCCTCTATGTCGGCGTCATCCAGGACGGCAAGTGGTCCCCACCGACGCGAGCGCCTGGGGCGCACAGACGTTCGTCCGCCCGACCCAGATCGTCGGCGGCGCGTGGAGCACCACGCTGAACATCAAGGCGATCCAGGGCGGTGCGGACTGCGTGGCAAACGCCTGCTCGATCTACACCGTCATGGCCCACGGCTCAGCCGACCGCAGCCAGGACACCAAGACCCCGATCACCTTTGCGCCGGCCGCCGCGAACGCGGTCGTCGATGCTCCGGAGATCCAGAACGTCGCCAGCGTCGAGTCGGACGCCGGTAAGGGCCTGCCGATCGCTCCGCTTGCCGTCGGTGGCGCCATCGCCGTCGGCCTGACCGCGCTGGCACTGCGTCGTCGCGCCTGATCCGAAACCACTGACGCAACCCTGTCCGGCCTCCGTTCCTCGGAACGGAGGCCGGACCCGTTTCCGGGCGAGGCACCCGGTACGGTGGTCTACCGTGCTGGTGCTGCTTCCCCTTCCGAGACGAAGTCCGACGGCGGCAAGGGGGCGCCGCTCGATCTGGGTGAACTGTCGATGCCGCAGCTGACCGCGACCCGCGAGATGCTCGCGCAGGCCCTCGTCGATCTGTCGACGGACACCGACGCGTCGAACCTGGCGCTCGGCCTCGGCCCCGAGCAGGCCGACGAGATCGAACGCAACGCCAAGCTGTGGGTCTCCGCCACACGTCCCGCCCTCGAGCGGTACACCGGCGTGCTGTTCGACGCGCTCGACGCCAAGTCGTTCACGAAGGTGCAGCGGGAGAAGGCTTTTCGCCGACTCGCGATGGGCTCGGCGCTGTTCGGCGCGGTTCGGCCGGTGATCCGATCCCGGCGTACCGGCTCTCCGGCGGCTCCAAACTGCCCGGCTTCGGCACACTGCAGTCGCTGTGGCGGCCGGAGCTGACCGACGCACTGCTCGCCGAGGCCGACGGCGGACTGCTCGTGGACCTGCGCTCGGGCACCTACCAGCAGCTCGGCCCCGTCCCCGGCGCGATGATCGCGACCGTCCTCACCGAGCAGCCCGACGGTTCACGAAAAGTGGTGAGCCACTTCAACAAGCATCACAAGGGTCTGCTCGCGCGGGCGCTCACGGTGACCCGCGCCGAGCCGACCGACATCGAGGGGGTCGCCCGCGTCGCGTCCAAGGCGGGGCTGCGGGTCGAGATCGCGTCGGACTCGGAGCTGATCATCCTGACCTGACGGCCGAACCGTCACACCGACATCGCCGGCCGGACCCGTCGACATCGACGCGCAGGTGCCGCGGACCGCGGAGGACCGGGCTCGGCCGGTACGGCGGCGGATCGACGACCAGCCTCGGACGGTCGAACCGGCGTGCCATCTCGGTGAGCGCGATCTGCGCTTCGAGCCGCGCGAGCGGGGCACCGAAGCAGTAGTGGATGCCGCCACCGAAGCCGAGGTGCTCGATCGTCGGACGGTCGGGGACGAACAGCTCGGGGTCGTCGATGTGTGCGGGATCGCGGTTGCCGGACGCGAGCAGGAGCGTCACGGGCACCCCGGCGGGAATCCGCACACCCGCGACCTCGACGTCCTCGAGCGGAGTGCGCCACGACACCAGCTGCACCGGCGGCTCGTAGCGCAGCAGCTCCTCGACCATGCGGATCGCGAAGTCCGGCTCCGACCGGAGCCTGTCGAGCGCGTCCGGGTGCCGGAGCAGCGTCAGCATCCCGTTCGCGACCAGGTTGACCGTCGTCTCGTGGCCGGCGACCAGCAGCAGCGCCGCGGTCGCGAGCAGCTCGCCGTCGTCCGTCCAGTGGTCGGGACCGTCGTCGGCGACGAACCCGGACAGCAGATCGGTGCCGGGCGTCTCGCGGCGCACCGCCACCAGCGCGCCCAAATACTCGCGCAGCGCCACCACGGCCTCGCGGCGGGCCCGTTGCTGTTCGGCCGTCGTGATGAGCATGCTCTCCACCACGGCATCGACCCACCCGCGGAAGCGGAGCTCGTCCTCGCGCGGTACGCCGAGCAGTCCGCAGATGACGGCGACCGGGGAAGGGGTAGGCGATGTCGTCGACGACATCGATGCGGTCGCGCCCGACGACGCCGTCGAGGAGCGCCGTGACGATCCCGCGGAGCCGGACCTCCGATCCGGAGACCAACCCCGGTGCGTGCGGTGGGCCGAAGCCCCGCATCGCCAGTCGCCGCAGCCGGTCGTGATCGGGAGGATCGAGTCGGAGGAACGCCGGAGGCAGGCCGGGCACCTCGTCGGGCTCGGCTTCCCGCCCCGCCGCGAACCGGTCGGCACGATTGCGCATGTCCGAGCTCATCCGGGGGTCGTGCAGCAGGGAGACGATCTCCCGGTACCTGGTGACGACGAACGAACCGTCGGCCTCGCGGACCACCGGCTCCTCACGCAGCCGGGCGTACAGCGGGTACGGGTCGGGACGGTTGCGGTAGTCGAGGACCTGCTGGAAGAGGCTCGCGTCGGCCATCGTCGGATCTCCTCGCCTGGGCGTCAGCGGCGAACCAGTCGCGCTCGCCGCGCACTCGGTTCGTGTCCGGTGACGACCACTGTCGCGTCCCGGACCGGGAACTGCGGGGCGGGAAGCCCGGCGACACCGGACGGCGGGTTCACCCGTCGCGGTCGCGCGGCGTGACGGCGGGAACGCGACCGCGGCCTCGATGGCCTCACGGTAGAAGTCGAGCCATTTGGCGGCGTCGAACGCGACCGCCGCCACCAGTCGGCCCTTGTACCCGTAGGCGGCGACGAATCGACGCTCGGCCACCGAGCCGTCGACCACCATCACCTGGTCCGCGATAGGCGGAACGCCGACGGACCTGATGTCGTGGTCGAACTGGATCGACCAGAACGCCGGGACGTGCAGACTCGGCCACCGATCGGCCTCGCCGTTGATCATGTTGTGGGCCACGATCTCGGCCTCCGCGACGGCGCTGCTCCAGTGCTCGAGCGCGAGGAACTGGTACCCGAACAGTGGGTGCGGCGTCCGGGCGACGTCACCGGCGACGAAGACGTGGTCGGTGACGAGGCCGTTCTCGTCGAATGCCCGACAGCCTGCGTCGCACGCGATGCCCCACCGCTCGCTCGCGAGTGCGGTCCCCGCGAGCCACTCCACGTTCCGGATTCCGCCCATGGCTACCACCGCGACGTCGGCATCGACGACGTCGCCGTTCGACAGCCGCGCCGCCCGTAGTCGCCCACTGTCGTCCCCAAGATCGCGTCGACGGTGAGACCGCACCGCAGATCGACCCCGTGCTCGCGCTGGATCCCGGCCGTCACGTCACCGATCACCGCGCCCAGCGCCCCGACAGCGGGGCCGGACCGACGCCACGACCGTCACCGGGACGCCGAGTTCACGGCACGCCGAGGCAACCTCGGTGCCGGTGAATCCGGCACCGATCACCAGAACCCGGTCCGGCCGGACTCGAGCCGACGCCGCAGATCGGCGGCGTCGTCGCGAGTGTGCAGGACGCACACACCGTCGAGCGCCGCCTGCTCCGGCACCGGCCACGGCCGGGCGCGGACACCGGTGCTGATCAGCACCTTGTCGAACGGGACCCGCTCGCCGTTCGCGAGTTCCACCGCGCGGCCGGCCAGATCGAGCCCGGTCGCGGCCACGCCGAGTCGCCACTCCGCGTCGAGGTCGCCGCGACGCGGCAACGTCGTGTGGTCGGCCGGCACCATTCCGGTGAGGACCTGCTTCGACAGCGGTGGCCGGTCGTACGGCTCGCAGGTTTCGTCGCCGATCATGGTCAGCGACCCCGTGAATCCCCGCCGCGCAGCGCCTCCGCCGCCCTGAGCCCGGCGAGAGAACAGCCGACGACGACGATGCGGCCGTGGCGGCGGAACTCGTCGACTGCCGCCGAATCCGGTGACGCGGACGACGTCGCCGGCACGTCGGGCGACCAGTCGCCTCCCGGTCCATCGACCTGTAGCGCCTGAACCGGGCAGGCCGCCGCGGCACGCCGCACGTTCAGGCGCTGACCGTCGTCGGGTTCCGGATCGTACAGGAGGGCCTCGTCGCCGCGAATCTCGAATACGTCCGGAGCGAGGAATGCGCACTGCGCGTATCCCTGGCACCGAGTCAGATCGACAACAACTCGCATGTGCGCTCCTCGGGGTTTCGACGCCCGTGGGAATGATCCGAGCCTACCGCCGCCGCTGTGGCCTCACCATCGCTCGCACAGTCCGGTCGGTAGGCGCACGCTGAGAGACGAGGAGCGCTATGGAACGGACCTCGTGTTGCATCGTGGGTGGCGGCCCCGCCGGAATGGTGCTCGGGCTGCTGCTGGCCCGCTGCGGCGTCCCGGTGACGGTCCTCGAGAAACACGGTGACTTCCTGCGCGACTTCCGCGGTGACACCGTCCACCCCTCGACGCTCGCCCTGCTGGACGACCTCGGTCTCGGGGAGCGGTTCGCGCAGCTACCCCAACGGCACGTGCACTCGGTCCAGCTTCCGATGGGCCGGGGCGGCGCACCGCTGACCGTCGGCCACATCGATGCTCTGCCGGTGAAGCACAACTACATCGCGATGGTCCCGCAGTGGGACCTGCTCGAACCTGCTCGCCGACGAGGCCCGCACCGAACCGACGTTCACGCTGCGAATGAACACCGAAGCCCTGTCCTTCCTCGACGACGGGTGTCGAATCTGTGGGGTCCGCTACCGGACCGCCGACGGAGAGATCGGCACCCTGCGCGCGACGCTCACGGTGGCGTGCGACGGTCGCGGCTCGCTCGCCCGCGACCTCCCGGAACTGGGGTTGCGGGCGTTCCCGTGCCCGATGGACGCGTGGTGGTTCCGGCTACCCCGCGGCCCGGGGGAACCGGAAGGACTGCTCGGGAACGTCGGTGACCGGTTCATCTCGGTGATGATCGACCGCGGCGACTACTGGCAGTGCGGGGCGATGATTCCCAAAGGATCGGATGCCGAGCGCCGCGCCGCCGGCCTGGACCGGTTCGCGGACCAGTTCCTCGCCACCGCGCCGTGGCTGGGCGATCGCGTGCACGCCCTGCAGTCCTGGGACCAGGTGAAGCTGCTCGACGTCCGGCTCGACCGGCTGCGGCGGTGGTACCTACCGGGGCTGCTGTGCATCGGCGATGCGGCCCATGCGATGTCGCCGATCTTCGGGATCGGGATCAATCTGGCCGTGGAGGACGCCGTCGCGGCAGCCCGACACCTCGCCGATCGCCTTCCCGCCGACACCGTTCCCGAACGGGTGACGCGCCGGATCCAGGTCCGACGGTGGCCGACCGCGGCGGCGACGCAGGCGCTGCAACGACTCGCGCAGAACCGGGTCATCTCCCCCGCCCTCGCAGGCGCTCCGCGCGCGGATGTGTCGACGCTGGTCCGGCGCGCCACGTCGATACCCGGCATCTCGCGGCTGCCCGCGTACTTCTTCGCCTTCGGGGCGGTACGCGAGCAACCCCCGGCCGCCGCGCGGCGCTAGGGCGTGTCTCCTAAATCCGGGCGGTCGGATCGGCGACACTGTCCCGTGTGTCGCGCACCGAATACCTGACTGATGAGCAGTGGGCGTTGATCGAGCCGTTGCTTCCTACGTCCGACGGATGTCGGGGCCGCCCGTTCCGGGACAACCGTCGGGTCGTGGAGGGCATCGTCTACCGCTACCGAGCCGGGATCGCCTGGCGGGATGTACCCACGGATTTCGGTCCGTGGCAGACGATCTGGAAACGGCACCGCCGCTACGCCGGGACGGCACCTGGGACAAGATCCTCGCTTCCCTGCTGGCGCATGCGGATGCAAACGGGTTGGTCGACTGGACCGTGTCGGTGGACTCGACGATCTGCCGAGCCCACCAGCACGGCACCAACCTCACCCGCGACACAGGGGGATCTGTCGAATTACACGAACCTCCTGAACGAGCCGGCTGACCACGCCCTCGGCCGCTCCCGTGGCGGGCTCGGCACGAAGATCCACCAGCTCGCCGACGGACACGGCCGTCCCCTCGTCCTGCTGATCGGGCCAGGTCAGGCCGGTGACTCGCCGATGTTCCCGATCCTGATGGGTGCGTTGTCGGTGCCCCGGTTCGGCCGTGGAAGACCCCGAACCCGCCGGACGCGGTGCTCGGCGACAAGGCCTACTCGTCGAAAGCGATTCGCACCCACCTCCGGTCGAGAGGCATCGAAGCGATCATCGCCGAACCGGACGACCAGAAGCGTCACCGCCTCCGGCGGGGCGGCCGCGGAGGCCGTCCGGTCGGGTTCGACACCGAGAAGTACAAGGGCCGCAACGTCGTCGAACGATCCTTCGCCACCCTCAAGCAGTGGCGCGGGCTCGCCACCCGCTACGACAAACTCGCACTCACCTATCGGGCCGGCGTGGTCCTCTCAGCGGTTTGTATCTGGCTGAGGTCCCTCACGAAATAGGAGACACGCTCTAGCCCTACAGTCGCGGATCGACCGGCTCGGATTCGAGTGCGAGCACCGCGAAGACCGCCTGATGGATCTTCCACAGCGGCTCGGCCTTCACCAGGCGGTCGAGGGCCTCGACGCCTAACGCGTACTCCCGCAGCGCCATCGAGCGCTTGTGGTCGAGAGAACGCGCGCGCAGACGTTCCAGGTTGGTGGGTCCGGTGTAGTGCGGTCCGTAGATGAGCCGCAGATACTCGCGCCCGCGCACCTTGATGCCGGGCTGGACGCGACGGTCGACGCCACCGGGTCCGTGTACCTGGTTGCCCGCCGGCTTGACCACCATCCCCTCGCCACCCGACGCCGTGAGCTCCTCCCACCACGCCGTCGCCGCCGCCGTCGACTCCTCGGAGTTCAGGTCCACCTGCAGGCGACGCGTCGTGGTCACCAGCTCGGGAGCCGCGTGCGCGAGCCGGTCGGCCACCGCCAGGTGCCATTCGTGGGCGTGCTCCCCGTACGTGCGGCCCTCGGTGGCGAGGACCTGGAACGGCGCCAGTCGCACCCCGTCCAGCCCGTCCGTCGGCCACACGTACCGACGGTAGGCCGCGACGTAGCCGTCGACGTCGGCGCGCCTCGCCCGCGTGCGCTGCTCAGCGTCCGCGACGTCGAGTCCGCGTGCGGCTGCCTCCGCCAGCACCGCCGCCCGCGCGGTCAGGTCCGCGGACGCGGCCGCTCCCACCGCCGCGTACTGGCCGCGCAACAGAGGTTCGGCCTTCGCCGACCACGGCAGCAGCTCGGCGTCGAACAGGATCCAATCGGTGCCGAGGTCCTCCCACAGCCCGGCGCGGTCGACCGCGTCCGCGAGCCTGCGCACCAGCTTCTCGGTGAGCTCCTCGTCGAACACCCGACGCCCGGTCCGGGTGTGGACGATCCCCGAGAGTCCGTCGGCGACGCCGAAGCGCTTCTGCGCGGCATCTGCGTCCCGGCACACGAGCGCCACCGCCCGCGAACCCATGTGCTTCTCCTCGCAGATCACCACCCCCAGCCCGGCGCGGCGATAGTCGGCGAACGCCTCCGCCGGATGCTCGAGCAGCCCCGGCAACGCTGACGTCGCACACGGCGACATCGTCGGCGGCAGATAGAACAACCACTGCGGCGGAACAGCGAACCGGCTCATCACCTCGAGGGCGCCGGCCGCGTTCTCGGGTCGGACCGACACCCGTCCCCGCAGGGCCGTCTGCACGCCGCCGACCCCGACGACGTCGTCGAGATCCAGATCGTGCGGGTCCGGGTCCTGTCGACGCAGCGGCGCGACCGGTTCGTACCAGACTCGCTCCGCCTGGACCGACACCGTCTCCTTCTCCGGGTACCGGAGGGCGGACAGTTCACCGCCGAACACGCATCCCGTGTCCAGGCACAGCGTGTTGTTGACCCACCGCAGCTCCGGCGTGGGCGTGTGTCCGTACAGGACCATCGCCGCTCCGCGGTAGTCCTGCGCCCACGGGTACCGCACCGGCAGGCCGAATTCGTCCGTCTCCCCGGTGGTCTCGCCGTACAACGCGAACGACCGCACCCGTCCGGACGCCCGGTTGTGATACTCCTCCTTCAGCCCGGCGTGCGCGACGACCAGGCGGCCGCCGTCGAGCACGAGGTGCGCCACGAGGCCGTCACAGAAGGAGGCGACCTGTCTCCGGAACTCGTCGCTCTCCCCCGACAACTGGTCGAGGGTCTCGGCCAGACCGTGCGAAGGCGTGACCTTGTGACCGCGCAGCGCCTTCACCAGTTTGTTCTCGTGGTTGCCGGGTACCGCGAGGGCGTGGCCGGCGGCGACCATGCCCATCACCAGTCTCAGCACGCCGGGCGCGTCGGGTCCGCGATCGACGTAGTCGCCGAGGAACACGACCGTCCGTCCGTCGGGATGGCTCGCGTCGACCGCACGACCGCGCTCGTCCCGCTCGATCGCGTAGCCCAGTCGACCGAGCAGTGTTTCGAGCTCGTGGCGACAGCCGTGGATGTCGCCGATCACGTCGAACGGGCTGGTCAGGTCCCGACGGTCGCTCCGCAGCGGCGTCCGTTCGACGACGGCGTCCGCGACCTCCTCGACGCCGCGCAGCACGTGCACCGACCGGAAGCCCTCGCGTGCAAGGCCTTTCAGCGACCGCGACAGCGTCCGATACTGGCGGCGCACCACGTCGCGACCGAAGGAGCGGTCGGGCCTCGCCGAAGTGCGCTCGGCACAGACCGATTCGGGCAGGTCGAGCACGACGGCAACCGGCAGCAGGTCGTGGCGTCGGGCGAGCTCGATCAACGCCTTCCGGGCGGACGCCTGCACATTCGTGGCGTCGACGACGGTGAGCCTGCCGGCGCGCAGCCGTTTGCTCACCACCAGGTTCAGGACCTCGAAGGCGTCGGCGGTCGCTTCCTGCGAGTTGGGGTCGTTGCTGACCAGTCCGCGACAGAAGTCGCTGGAGACGGTCTCGAAGGGCCCGAAGTGGTCGGCCGCGAACGTGGACTTGCCCGACCCACTGACCCCGATCAGCACGACGAGACTCGGGTCCGGAATCTCCAGCACAGTCATTCCTTCGCTCCTTCGCGCGTGAAGACGGCCAGCTGCGTGGGCGCGCCAGCGCGCTCGTCGAGGGGGCCGACCGACCCGAACTCGACCCTGTACCCGTATGCGGTCGCGGCGGTTTCGGCCCACTCGCGGAACTGACTGCGATCGAACTCGAACCGGTGATCGGGGTGCCGGAACTCGCCCGGAGCCAGCGCGGGATAGAGCGCGTTGTACTCGGAGTTCGGCGTCGTCACCACCACGGTGCGGGGCGCATCTCCCCGAAGACGGACCGCTCCAGGGCGGGCAGCCGAGTCGGATCGACGTGCTCGATCACCTCCATCAGCACGGCCGCGTCGAACCCGGCGAGACGGCTGTCTCGGTAGACGACCGACGAGTGCAGCAACGAGAGGCGTTCGCGCTGCGCGTCGGAGAACTCCTCGACGCGCAGTCGTCGCCGAGCGCGCTGCAGTTCCCCGTCGCTGACGTCGACGCCGACGATCGTGGTGAACTGCGGCCGCGTAGCCAGTTCCCGCAGCAGCCGGCCGTCACCGCAACCGACGTCGACGACGCGCGCGGCACCCGACTCGGCGAGCGCGGCCAGCACCGCGTCGGCGCGGAGGTCGGCCAGCCGTGGATCGCGGGACGGGACCGACTCGTCGCGGCCGGCATCATCGTCGGAGAGCAAATCCGCGACGGACTGGAGGAGTTCGCGCTGATGCGCCAGGTAGCGAGCACTGATCAGTTCCGACTCGGGGTGCCCCGGCAGCCATTCGCCCGCCGTCCGGACGAGCTTTTCGGTCTCGTCCCGGCCGACCCAGTAGTGCTTGACGTCGTCGAGGACCGGCAGGAGGACATACAGGTGCCGGAGTGCCTCCGACACCGTCAGGGTGGCCGACATCGCGAGGTCCACGTACTCGGAGACGCCCCATTCCGGCAGTTCCAGGTCGAGAGGAACCGGCACCGCTGTCACGGTCCACCCCAACGGCCCGAACAGTCGGCCGGGCAGGTCCGGTCCGCCGCGCGACGGCAGCACGGGGACCCGGATCGTCAGCCGCGCGGGACGATCGACCAGTTCGGGATGCGACCGACATGTCCCGGCGAGTGCGGTCGTGAACACCCGTCCGAGCGCGACCGCCAGCATCGAGGACGCGGCGTACGGACGATCGTTGACGTACTGGCCCAGCGCGAATCCATCCCTGCCCCTTCTCATCCGACTGCGGGCGAGGTCGATGGGATCGACGTCGAGCGTCAACGCGACGGTGCATCGCTCGGGGCCGACCTGCGGGTACAGCACCGTCGCGGTTCCGACGGACAGCTCGAACTCCTGCACCTTGCCGGGATGTTTGTGCAGCACGTACCCCAGATCGGACGCGTCGGACCAGTTCCCCCGGCCTCCACTGTCAGTGTCAGCAGCATTCCCGGACGCTATCAGGGCGATCCGGGACAATCACGACATTTTCGGATCAGCGCTCAGCGTCGTCGTAGCGCGCTTTCGATGATGTCCTGGCCGACTTCGAGGGTGTGCTGCACCTCGTCGGGCGTCAGCCTCAGGCGGTCCGGCCGGAATCCCAACGCGGTCACCCCGTTCCAGGCCCCCCAGAGGAACCGCATGACCTCGCGCGGCGGCACCGCTTCGACGCTGCCGTCGGCCATCGCCTCGACCAGATCCTGTTCGACGGTCCCGACGAGTGCCTCGACGCGGGCCGCGACCCGATCCTCGATGTCGGAAAGCGCCGGTCCGTGACCGGATCGAGGACCCGCAAGGCGACCATCCGGAAGTGCTCGGGGTACTCGAGCGCGAACCGCATGTACGCGTGCCCCGCCGCGAGAACGCGGTCGAGCGGAGGGAGGGACCGGTCCACGGTGGCCATCGCCTCGGTGTTGACCTCGAGCGCCTGATCGACGAGCGCGAGGTACAGCCCCTCTTTCGACTGGAAGTGGAAGTACACAGCCCCCACCGAGACGTCCGCGGCTTCGGCGATCTCGTCTATCGTCGTGCGCTGCAGACCCCGCTCGGCGAACAGGGCACGCGCAGCAGTCATGATCGCCCCGCGCGTACGGGCACGGCGTCGGTCCGGACGCCGGGCCGGCCCGGGGGCGGTGCTGGATGCGTCTGCTGCTTCGGAGTCCATGCCTGAATTCTCGGCGACGCTACCTCGCGCGGTATCGCCGGTGCGCAGTTCGGGCGATACCGCAGAACCCGATCGACGTCGTAACGAAGGATCCGACGACCAAGCCCAGGTACGCCGGTCGGTTCTCAGGTCCGGCTTGAACGCCAGCGGGAGAAACGCGAATGCGTTGCTCCAGGCGCCGATCGCCAGCGCCGCCGTGGTGACGCGCGGCGCCGCGGGCACGGCCGTCCCGCAGATCGCCGTGAACCCGCCGAGCATGGCCAGGTCGAGATGCCACTGCCGGATCCGTTGCGGCGCACGGACACCGAGTGCACGCATCGTCTCCGGCCTCCTCCTGACCGCGGCGAAGACCCAGCCCGACAACGCTCCCGCGGCGAGCTCGGTCAGCCCGCTGACCACGAGGGCCGAGGGCGCTGCGGGGAGGAACGCCGCCGGCGCTGTGGCGACGTCACTGCCGGTCATCGGAGGACCCCGCCGGTCGATGGGCCTGATGCCCACGGGTCCGGGCGTACTGGGCGCGACCGTACGGGTTCTGGTAGGCCCACGCGAGGGCCGGGAGGACGCCGCGTTTCTGCAGCCAGAACCGGTCGGGCACCGGCCGGGGAGCCGAGCGACCGAGCACGACGTCGGCGACCGCGAGCCCGGGGCCCCTTCGCGTCGACGGAGCGCCAGCACCCTGCCGTCCGCCGCGGTGACCGAGGCCCCGCCCTGGTAGTGGCCGCTGTAGGTCATTCCGAGAAGCGGCATCGGACAGTTCAGCGGCCCGGAATGGGCCGCGTGCACGACGGGCGCACCGCAGTAGGTGGCGAAGACGGACGGCGAGTCGACGGCGCGGGTGTTGTTGCGCTGCTGCAGCCACCGGGTCAACGGGCGGGGCGGCAACGCCGGATCGACCACCAGCCTGATCCCGACAGCACGAGGTCGACCTGCCCCGCCAGCCGCTCGGCGGTCTGGCTGCGCAGCAGCTCCCAGCACACAGCCAGGCCGATCGTGCTCCCCCGGCGAGGATCCGACCCGGATCGCCGCCGCCGATGTACAGCGAGCTCTCCCACATCGTCGGGATGTCCTTGTCGTGCCGGCCGAGGATGTCACCGTCGGGGCCTGCCAGGAAGAAGGCGTTGCGGACGTGTCCGTCGGCGTCGCGCACGAGGCTCGAGCCGCCGACGTGGACACCGTGTGTGCGGGCCAGATCCCGCAACAGCCGAGTGGGTGCGCCGTCCGCGGCCGGCGCGTTCTGTGCCAGTTCCGGCCGGTTCGCCACGCCCGTGGAGAAGAACTCCGGCAGCACGATCCACTCCGCGCCCTCGCGGACCGCCTGCTCCGCCAGGTCCGAGCACATAGCCAGGTTCGCGTCGATGTTGCCGACCTCGGCCTCGATCTGGAGCGCAGCGACGCGTGTCGATCTCGTCATCCCGAAATCCAATCGTTCGCACAAATTCTGAACCCGACTGCAAATCTGAGTCTGACTTTAAAATTGTTTGGAGGCGGGCGCAAGAGGCATTCGAAAGGAATCGGACGTAACCGTGTTGCGGAAGCGGCGGGTAGCGTCCCGTCGGTGGCTACCGAACCGAAATCGTCGTGGTGGGACGCATACAACGACCGGATTCTCAGTGCACGCGCAACCGGTTGGGCCGGGAACGCGCCGCTGCTCTCCCCGGAAATGTGTGCGCTGCTCGACGACGTCGACGCGGCATTCGCAGTCACTGGCGCGGACACTCCTCAGTGGCCGCACCCGTACAAGGACGGCCCCGAGCCAGACGAGGCAGCGTACGAGCGCGTCACCGACCCGGAGAAGTTCCTGATCGTGGTGGCCAGAGCGCGCGCGTGGACAAAGGTTCTCCTGGACCGAGGCTGGGCGCGAGAGCGGCGCACGTGGACTGGGCGCTGCGCCCGTTCGATTCAGGCGGAGCCGACACCGTCCTCGAGCCGGCGGCCGACGGTGCAGCTCCCCTGGTGTTGACGACGCATACACCGGTGGACAGCGACCATGTTTTCACCGTCACGGTCGCGGCAGGCGACCCTGCGGTGAGGTTGGCAGAGATTCCCGATTGTGGATGCGATGCATGCGACAGAGGGTCCGCCGAGCTGCTCGAGGACATGGACAAGTGGGTGCTGTCGGTAGTCGACGGTTCCCTCCAGGTCGAGGTATCCGACGTCCGGTCCTCGGTACGCACATCTTTCGGTGCAGGAGGCAGCACGCCGGTCCACGATCTCGACAAGCCCACGATGTTCACGGCCGAACCATGGCCTGACGATTGGACGGCACGGCCGCTCACGCCGCGGATCTACCGCTCCGGAGACCGGTAGCAGACGATCAGGCCTCCTGCGCCGCCTTCTCCGCGGCCTGCGCCTGCGCGACCTGCTCCGGGGTGAAGCGCACGAACATTGCGGCCACGGCCGCGAGCGCGGCAAGGATCGCGCAGCCCAGCAGCGCGAACGTGTAGCCCTCGCTCAGCGCCGAAAGCTGTTCCGGGTCATTCGTGCGGCGGCGACACCCGCGACACCGCCGAGCGACAGCGTCTTGGACGTGGCCATCGCGCCGACGATCGCCAGACCGACCGGGCCGAACAGGACCTGCGCAACCTGCGCGATGGCAGTCAGCGGACCGATCTCGTGCGGGCCGACCCCGGCGATGGCGCACAGTGGCAGCGGCACGACCGCGAGGCCGACGCCGAAGCCGACGCCGACGACGAGGATGAACAGGTTCCCGCCGTAGGTGGCCGACGCGTCGAGCGTGGACCCGTACAGGAGGCCGACGGTCGTCAACGCGGTGCCGACGACGACGAGCCAGCGCGCCTGCACCTTGACCGCCAGCTTGGAGGCGACGAACGCGGCGGCGCCGAGACCGAACGCGAACGGCACGAAGGCCAGGCCCGCGCGCAGCGGGGTGTAGCCGAGGATGTCCTGGACGAACAGCGCGACGAACGGGGCGAGCGAGAACATCACCATGCCGACCAGTGCGAGGGCGATGAACGTCGCGACGCGGCTGCGGTCACGGAACAGCGAGAACGGCAGCAGCGGGTTCTCGGCACGGCGCTCCACGGCGAGGAACGCGCCCAGCAGCATGAGTCCGCCGATCAGGCCGGTCAGCACGAGCGGGCTGCCCCAGCCCATTTCCGGCCCCTCGGTGAACCCGTACACGACACCGGTGCAGCCGAGGGTCGCGAGGATCGCGCCGGGCACGTCCAGCTTGAGCCGCTCGGCCCCGGTCTCGGCGAGCGCCCGGAATGCGAGCAGCAGGATCACCAGTCCGATCGGGACGTTGATGAGGAAGATCCACCGCCACGACACCTCGGTGAGCGCACCGCCGATGATCAGTCCGGTCACCGAGCCGACGCCGGTCATCGCCGCGAAGATCGCGATGGCCTGGTTGCGCACCGGGCCGGGCGCGAACGTCGTAGCCACCAGCGCCAGCGCCGTCGGCGAGGCGATCGCGGCGCCCACGCCCTGCAGCGCGCGCGCGGCGACGAGGGTGGCTTCGTTGACCGCGAGACCGCACAGCAGCGAGGCCATCGTGAACAGTGCGACGCCGCCGATGAAGACGCGTTTGCGGCCGAACGCATCGCCGAGACGACCGCCGAGCAGCATCAGTCCTCCGAACGTGAGCGCGTACGACGTGATCACCCAGTTGCGGCCCGAATCGCTGAGACCCAGGTCCTCCTGGATCTTGGCGAGCGCGAGCGAGGCGACGGTGCCATCGAGCACCATCATCAGCTGCATGCCGCTGAGGACGATGATCGCGAGGCCGAACGCCCGCGTGGTCACGGGGTACTTCACGACGGTGGAGTCAGACACGAGAGTTCACGTTACCGAGGGTCGGCGGAGAATCCGGCCACAGTGCCGATAACCACGATCGCCGGTGGGCGAATGTTCTCCTCGCGCACCCGGGCCGCGACGGTCGCGAGGTCGGCCCTCAGCACCCGCTGCGTGCGCAGCGTGCCCTCCTGGATCACCGTGACCGGGGTGTCGGCCGGGCGTCCGCCCTCGACGAGAACCGTCGCGAACTGCTCGATGCGCTCGACGGCCATCAGCAGCACGATCGTCCCGCGCAGCTTCGCGAGCGCGGCCCAGTCGACCAGCGAGTCCGGGTGGTCGGGCGCCACATGACCGCTGACGACGACGAACTCGTGCGTCACACCACGGTGCGTGACGGGGATCCCGGCCGCGGACGGGACCGAGATCGCGCTCGTGATGCCGGGCACGACGGTCACGGGCACACCGGCCGCCACGCACGCCTCGAGCTCCTCGAAGCCGCGGCCGAACACGTACGGGTCGCCGCCCTTGAGCCGGACGACGAACTTGCCGGCCTTCGCACCGTCGACCAGTGCGGCGTTGATCGCTTCCTGCGCCATCGCCCGGCCGTACGGGATCTTGGCCGCGTCGATCACCTCCACGTGCGGGGCGAGCTCGGCCAGCAGCTCCGGCGGCGCGAGACGGTCGGCGACGACGACGTCGGCGCGCGCGAGCAGGCGCCGGCCGCGGACGGTGATGAGGTCGGGGTCGCCCGGGCCGCCGCCGACGAGCGCCACCCCGGGTGCGGGCGCCTCGTCGGTGTCGGAGACCGCGCCGGACTGCAGCGCCTCGAGCAGCGCAGTGCGCACCGCCGCGGATCGACGATGCGCGCCGCCGGCGAGTACGCCGATGCCGAGTCCCTCGTAGGTGCCGGTGGCCGGGGTGACCGCGGTGCCCTCGCGGGCGCTGTCGGCGCGGACGCAGAAGATGCGGCTCCGCTCGGCCTCGGCAACGATCGCCGCGTTCGTCGCGGATTCGTCGGTGCACGCCATCGCGTACCAGGCACCGTCGAGGTCGCCGTCGCGGTAGTCGCGCAGTTCCAGCGTGATCTGTCCGGACGTCGCCATGCCCTCGACCGAGGGCGTGACCTCGCGAGCAATGAGGTGGACGCGGGCCCCGGACGCGACCAGCAGGCCGAGACGGCGCTGCGCGACGGTGCCGCCACCGACCACCACGACACGACGGTCCGTCAGGTTGAGCCCGACCAGGTAGCTGGTCTCGTCACCGGCGGAAGCAGACACTCGTCTCCCCGTTCTCCCTATCCATGCGGATGTTCACTCGACAGATTTCGAAACACTACGGGCGTCGGCGGCGGTGCCGCCAATGGAGCCCGCGGCGGTGCCGCCAATGGAGGCGGCGACCGTCACGCCATTCGTGATGCGTTTGGTCACGGCCAGCGCTCCCCCGCTGCCGGCGAGGATCGCCGCGGCCTCGGCGACGCTGGGGGTGCCGACCGCGTCGGCGATCCCGTCCACCGGGTTGGGGACCGGTACCGCCGCGAGTCGCTCCGGCGGGTACCCGACGACTCGAGCTCCGAGGATCTCGGCCGCTTCGAGGAACGGCGGCAGGGACGCCTTCCGGTCCAGTGTCGCCAGGACTGCGACCGGCTCGTCGCCGCACACGTCGCGGACGGCGGCGACGATGTCGGCGGCACGCACCGCGCTGCCGGCCCCGACACCCACGCAGAGCTCACCCACGGGCGGCGTCCACGAACCGGCGGACGGACTGCGGGTTCCCGGCGGGTGCGCGTGCAGGTACGACGCGTGCACCGAGGGTGCGGAGCCACTGGGAGCGCCGACGAAGCCCTCGCGGGTCGCCCCGGCATCCCAGGCCCGCCATCCCCACGCGGGGCCGAAACCGTCGGCGGTGTCCACCTCGAGCGACGTGCGGTGGAACTCGTGCCCCGTCACGCGGGTACCGGCGTCGAACAGCACCGAGTCGGTCACCGCGACCGCCTCGCGGTACCCGAGAGTGAGGCGCGACCCGAACCGCGCGTCGACGTCGACGACCCCGGCCATCGGGTGACCGTCGAGGCTGCGCGTGAGGTACAGCAGTCCCGCGCACTCGGCGTGGATCGGGGCGCCGTCGGCGGCGAGCCGGCGAACCTGGTGCAGCAGAGCCGTGTTCGACGACAGTGCCACGGCATGTTCTTCAGGGAATCCCCCCGGCAACACCAGACCTGCTGTCCCGGAGGGCAACTCGTCCTGCAACGGGTCGAACGTCACGACGTCCGCCCCCGCGGCCTCGAGCAGCTCCCGGTGCTCGGCGTAGCCGAACGTGAAGGCGACGCCACCCGCGAGCGCGATCACCGGCCGCGGTCCGACCGCGGCGGGCCCGACCTCGGCGACGGGATCCCACGCGGCGACGTCGACGGACGAACGCGCGAGCGCGCGGATGGCGGACAGATCCAGGTGCGCGGCAGCCAGTTCCGTCATCGCGGCGACGGCGTCGGTCGCGGCGCGGCCGTGCTCGACGGCCGGCACCAGACCGAGGTGACGCGACGGCACCTCGAGCTCGGCCAGGCGCGGCACAGACCCGAGGACCGGCAGCCCCACCCGCTCGCACGCCTGCCGCAGCACCTGCTCGTGCCGTGCGCTGCCGACACGGTTGAGGATCACTCCGCCGATGCGCACCGCCGCGTCGTAGGTCGAGAACCCGTGCAGGACGGCCGCCAGGCTCTGGCTGTGGCCGCGCGCGTCGACGACGAGCACCACCGGCGCACCGAGGGACGCGGCAATCTGCGCGGTCGATCCCTCGGCCGACGGCTCCGTCGAACCGGGTCGATCTTGCCGTCGAACAGTCCCATCACGCCCTCGACGACGGCGATGTCGCAGCCGTCGCTGCCGTGGCGGAACAGCGGCCGATCCGGTCGGCGCCGACGAGCACGGTGTCCAGGTTTCGTCCCGGCCGTCCCGCGGCGAGCGCGTGGTATCCGGGTCGATGTAGTCGGGCCCCACCTTGAACGGCGCCACCCGGTCGCCGGCGGCCCGCAGTGCGCCCACGAGACCGGTGGCGATGGTCGTCTTGCCGCTGCCCGATGCGGGCGCGGCGATGACGACGGCAGGAGTGCTCACCGGATCACCATCGCTACCACTCGATGCCGCGCTGGCCCTTGCGACCGGCGTCCATCGGGTGCTTGATCTTGGTCATTTCGGTAACGAGGTCCGCGGCCTCGATCAGCGCCTGCGGGGCGTCGCGCCCAGTGATGACGACGTGCTGGTTGCCCGGCCGGTTGCGCAGCACCTCGACCACCTCGTCGACGTCCACCCAGCCCCACTTGAGTGGGTAGGTGAACTCGTCGAGCACGTAGAAGCGGTGCGTCTCGGCCTCGAGGCGGCGGGCGATCTCACGCCAGCCCTCGAGTGCGGCCGCGGCGTGGTCCTCCTCAGTCCCGTGCTTGCGGGACCACGACCAGCCCTCGCCCATCTTGTGCCACTGCACGGCGCCGCCGACGCCGCTGGTCTCGTGCAGCTCGCCGAGCGCGCGGAACGCGGCCTCCTCACCCACCTTCCACTTGGCGCTCTTGACGAACTGGAAGACGCCGACGTCGAAGCCCTGGTTCCAGGCACGCAGCGCCATGCCGAACGCGGCGGTCGACTTCCCCTTGCCGGGCCCGGCGTGGACCGCGAGCACCGGCTGGTTGCGACGCTGTCGGGTGGTGAGCCCGTCGGCAGGCACGTTCTCGGGTACGCCCTGAGGCATGTGCAGTCCCTTTCTCGGGCTTGGGTTTTCGATTCAGGCGGCGGCGCGGACGACGCCGGCCACCTGCTGGGCCGACAGCTCGGCGAGGCGCACACAGCCGCCGCGCAGGTCGTGCGCGATCTCGGCGGCGAGGCCGAGCCGCACCATGCCGGTCTCGCAGTCGACGACGATCGACGCCACCCCGGTGTCGGCGAGCATGCCGGCGGCGCGCTTGGCGCGCGCGACGGCATCCTTGCCGCCGGTCGCGCGTCCGTCGGTGAGGGCCACCACCAGCGCACGCCGCCGCGGGTCCCGCACGCGCTCGCGCAGCACGACGTCCCGCGCACGCAGGAACCCCTCGGCCAGCGGCGTGCGGCCACCGGTCTTCATCGCGCGCAGGCGCCGCACGGCGACATCCACCGACGACGTCGGCGGCAGGACCAGTTCGGCGTCCCGACCCCGCACGGTGATCACGGCAACCTTGTCCCGCCGCTGGTAGGCGTCGCGCAGCAGCGACACGACCGCGCCGGTGACCGCCGAGAGCCGGTCCCGTGCGGCCATCGAGCCGGATGCGTCCACCACGAACAGCACCAGGTTACCTTCACGACCCTCCCGGATCGCGCCACGAATGTCACTGGGCGCCGACCGCATCGGTCCATCGACCCGTCCGCGGGTGGTCTGGTGTTCGGCCGCGGCGAACAGCGTCCCCACCAGGTGCAGTCCGGTGCCGCGTTCGATGGTCGGGCGCACGGTGCGGCCTCGGGTCGATCGGGAACGGGAGCGGCGGCCGGGAGCGCCGTCGCCGACGCCGGGGATCTCGAGCAGGCGCGCCTGGAACTGGGGGCCGGGGGCGGCCGCCCGGCGCTCCGAGCCGCTGCCACGATTCGGCGAATCCTGCTCGGCCGATTCGGTTTTCGGCGCCTCGGACGGCGCATCCGCGGGGCTCTCGCCGCCGCCGGGGCCGTCCGGGTCGGGCTCGGGATCCTCGTTAGCGTGGGCGTCGACGTCGGCCTTGTCCATCGCGTCGTCGAGCTGCTGCGGATCGAGACCGGGCTCGTCGAACGGATCGCGGCGACGACGGTGCGGCAGTGTCAGTTCCGCGGCGACGCGCACATCCTCCTCCGCGACCGCGTCGGCACCGCGCCACGCGGCGTGCGCGGTTGCCGTGCGGGCGAGGACCAGATCGGCGCGCATGCCCTCCACATCGAACGACGCACACACCGACGCGATGCGCCGCAGCTCGGTATCGGACAGTTCGACGGCGTCGACCGTCGCGCGGGCCGCAGCGATCCGGCGGGCGAGGTCGGCGTCCTCGTCGGCGTAGCGGGCGGCGAAGGTGTCGGGGTCGCGCTCGTAGTCGAGGCGGCGGCGCACGACCTGCATGCGCACGTCGACGTCGCGGGAAGCGGCGACGTCGACAGCGAGGCCGAACCGGTCGAGCAGCTGCGGCCGCAGCTCGCCCTCCTCCGGGTTCATGGTGCCCACCAGCACGAACCTCGCGGGGTGCGAATGGGAGACGCCGTCGCGTTCGATGTGGACGCGGCCCATCGCGGCGGCGTCGAGCAGCACGTCGACCAGGTGGTCGTGCAGCAGGTTGACCTCGTCGACGTACAGCACGCCCTGGTGCGCGTCGGCGAGAAGCCCTGGCTGGAACGCGCGTTCGCCGTCCCGCAGCACCTTCTCGAGGTCGATCGAGCCGACGACGCGGTCCTCGGTCGCACCCACCGGCAGCTCGACGAGCCGCGCGCGACGGCGCTCGCCGGACTGCTCGACGTCGGGCAGCAGCGCGGCGAGCGCGCGCACGACAGTCGATTTCGCGGTGCCCTTCTCACCCCGCACCAGCACACCGCCGATGCCGGGGTGGACGGCGCACAGGATCAGCGCCAGGCGGAGCCGGTCCTGTCCGACGATTGCACTGAACGGGAACCCTGCAGGTTCAGGGCTGGCCTCGTGGGTGTGACGCAACGATCGAATCCCTTCACTCCTCGGTCTCCGCGCCGAGAGCTTGGCGGTACGAAACGTCGCGGCATTCTGGCTCGGGTCGATCGGATCGAACCCTCACAGTGGCGGGACCGCGCCTGATTCTCACAGGACTTCCCCGCAAACGTTTCTTCAGTTGCAGCACACTACCGTGCTGCACGGGCGGCACCCTGCAGTGCCCCGACAGCACACTGCCGCGGCCGGGAAGATCCCGGCCGCGGCAGCGTGAACGACGAACGAAACTCAGACCGAGGCGGACTCGGCCACCTGGTCGACCGCGGGCGCCGCGACGTCGGCGGCGTCGCCGAGCTCGAGCGCACGGGTGCTCCAGTCCCACACCTGCTCGAACAGCGCCGTGTTGTCCGACAGCTTCTGGCCCAGCGACGGGACCATCTGCTGCAGCTTCGGCTTCCACGCCTCGAACTCGCGCGGGAAGCAGCGCTGCAGGACGTCGAGCATCGCCGGCACGGCGGTCGACGCGCCCGGGGACGCACCCAGCAGGCCGGCGATGGTGCCGTCCTCGGCGTTGACGACGGCGGTGCCGAACTCGAGGACACCGCCCTTGCCCTTCTTGCGGATGACCTGGACGCGCTGGCCGGCGGTGATGAGCTCCCAGTCGCCGCCGGTGGCGCGGGGCACGAACTCGCGCAGCGTGTGGATGCGGTCGGTCGGCGACTGCATCAGCTCACCGATGAGGTACTTGGTGAGGCCCATCTCCGTGAGGCCGACGCCGAGCATCGAGGTGAGGTTGTTGGGCTTGACCGAGCCGGGCAGGTCGGTGACCTTGCCGTTCTTGAGGAACTTGGGCGACCAGCCGGCGTAGGGGCCGAACAGCAGGCCCTGCTGGCCGTTGATGACGCGGGTGTCGAGGTGCGGGACCGACATCGGGGGCGCACCGACGGCGGCCTTGCCGTACACCTTGGCGCGGTGCTGCGCGATGAGCTCGGGGTTGGTGCAGCGCAGGAACTGGCCGCTGACCGGGAAGCCGCCGAAGCCCTTGGCCTCCTTGATGCCGGACTTCTGCAGCAGGTGCAGGGCGCCGCCACCGGCACCGACGAACACGAACTTGGCGTTGACGGTCTTCTTCGCGCCGGTGCGCAGGTTCGCGACCTTGACCAGCCAGCTGCCGTCGGACTGCTTGGTGAGGTTGCGGACCTCGTGACCGAAGTAGACCTGGCCGCCGGACGCGCCGACGTAGCTCAGGAGCTGCTTGGTGAGAGCGCCGAAGTCGACGTCGGTGCCGGACTCGGTCCAGTTGAGGGCGACGGGGTCGGAGAAGTCACGACCCTTGGCCATGAGCGGCAGGCGCTCGGAGAAGTAGTCCTCGGACTCCGAGTACTCCATGCCGGCGAACAGCGGGTGGCCGGCGAGTGCGTCGTAGCGGGCGCGCAGGTACTTCACGTTGTCGGCGCCGTGCACGAAGCTGACGTGCGGAATGGGGTTGATGAACTCCTTGGGATCGGCGAGGATCCCGTTGTCGACGGCGTAGGCCCAGAACTGCCGGGAGACCTGGAACTGCTCGTTGACGTTGACGGCCTTGCTGATGTCGACGCCGTCGCCCTTGGCGGGGGTGTAGTTCAGCTCACACAGGGCGGAGTGGCCGGTGCCTGCGTTGTTCCACGGGTCGCTGCTCTCGGCGGCAGCCGCGTCGAGGCGTTCGAAGGTGGTGATCGACCAGTCGGGCTGCAGCTGACGCAGGATCGCGCCGAGCGTTGCGCTCATGATGCCCGCACCCACGAGCACTACATCGGTCTTCGCCACTACATTCTGGTCTGACACTGGAGAATCGACTTCCTTGTCTGTTACACGCGACCTGTTTCACACGCATCGCCCGCCCGGATCCCACGCGTTCACCGGCCTTGCGACACCGATCGCGTCCATTCGAGACATTACGTGCACAGACCGCATTTCGCGCGCCTGTGGCGCTTAGGTTACCTGTGCGTCACCTTCCCCAATTGTGCCCTCGCAAACGACTCTGTTGTGCCAATAGAGTGTGATCGTGACTACTTGGGCCCCCGACGTCCTGGGCGACGGATACCAGCAGCTGACAATCCCTTTGGGGCCGGACCCGACGGGGAGGGCACGGTCGAGGCCACCCTGGTCCGCTATCAACCGTCGACGATGACCGGCACCCGAGCGGTGCTGTACGTCCACGGCTTCACCGATTACTTCTTCCAGCAGCACCTGGCCGAGCACTTCGCCGAGCAGGGCTACGCCTTTTTCGCCCTCGACCTGCGCAAATGCGGCCGCTCGCGGCGTCCGGGGCAGACGCCGCACTTCGTCACCGACCTGAAGTACTACGACCGCGAGCTGGACGAGGCCCTGAGCCTGGTCCGTGAGCAGATCGGCGGCGGTCAGGTCCTGCTGGTCGCCCACTCGACCGGCGGCCTGATCGTGCCGCTGTGGCTCGACCGCGTCGAGCGCCGCCCGGGCGGATCCGCGGGCGCGGGTGTGGCGGGCGTCATCCTCAACAGTCCCTGGTTCGACCTGCAGGGTCCCGCCCTGCTGCGCAACCCCGGCACCACCGCCGCGATCGACGCGCTGGGCCGGGTGTCGAGCAAGACCCCTATACCCGGGCAGAAGCTCGACACATACGGCTCGAGCCTGCACATCGGCGCCAACGGCGAGTGGGAGTACGACCTCGACTGGAAGCCGCTGACCGGGTTCCCGATCACGTTCGGCTGGCTGCGCGCCATCCGCCGCGGCCACGCGCACCTGCACCGCGGACTCGACATCGGGGTGCCGTCGCTCGTCCTGCGGTCGAAGACCACGGTGTTCGCCTCCCGCTACAACCCCAGCGTGGACGCCGCCGACGCCGTCCTCGACGTCGACCAGATCGCCAAGTGGGCCGGCTGCCTCGGCAACCGCACCACGATCGTCCCCATCGACGGCGCCCGCCACGACGCGTTCCTGTCCACCGCAGAGCCGCTCGCGGCGGCGTTCTACGAGGTGGACCTGTGGCTGTCGTGGCTCGACGCTCACCACCTCGCCGCGACGGACACTGAGCCGGCATCGACCATCAGTTCCGAGACGGGAGCCCGCGCGTGACCCACTTCGACATCGCGATCATCGGTACCGGGTCTGGCAATTCGATCCTCGACAGGCGTTATGACGGCAAGAAGGTCGCGATCCTCGAAGAGGGCACCTTCGGTGGCACCTGCCTCGACGTCGGCTGCATCCCCACCAAGACGTTCGTCTACACCGCCGACGTCGCCCGCGCGGTCGCCGAGTCGTCGAAGCTCGGCATCGACGCGACGCTCGACGACGTGCGCTGGCACGACATCGTCAAGCGGGTGTTCGGCCGGATCGATCCGATCTCGGCGGGCGGCGAGCGGTACCGCACCGAGGATTGCGCGAACGTGACCGTCTTCCGCGGTCACGCGAAGTTCGTGGGCCCGCGGACCATCGACACCGGAACCGGTGAGGTGATCACCGCAGACCAGGTGGTGATCGCGGCCGGCTCGCGCCCGACGATCCCGCAGGAGATCATCGACAGCGGTGTCCGCTTCCACACCAACGACGACATCATGCGGCTGCCGGAGCTGCCGGAGCGTCTCGTCATCCTCGGATCGGGGTTCATCGCCGCCGAGTTCGCGCACGTGTTCTCGGCGCTCGGCGTGCAGGTGTCGATCATCGCCCGCAGCGACCGCCTGCTCCGCCACCTCGACCGCGCCGTCTCCGACTGGTTCACCGAACTGGCGCAGCGTAAGTGGGACGTCCACCTGTGCCACCCGATGGTCGCGGCCCGTTCGGTGGGCGACGGCGTCGAGATCGAACTGTCGGACGGAACCGTCGTGGCGGGCGACGAACTGCTCGTCGCGGTCGGTCGCACGCCGAACGGCGACCGGCTCGACGCCGCACTCGGCGGGGTCGCGGTCGACGAGTCGTGCCGCGTGATCGTCGACGAGTACCAGCGCACCACCGCGGAGGGAGTGTTCGCGCTCGGAGACATCTCGTCGCCGAACCAGCTCAAGCACGTTGCGAACCACGAGATGCGGGTCGTCCAGCACAATTTGCTGCAGGACGCCTGGAACACCACCGAGCAGTCCATCGCGAAGCTGCGCCGCACCGATCACCGGTTCGTGCCGTCCGCGGTGTTCACCGACCCGCAGATCGCCAGCGTCGGAATGACCGAGGAGCAGGCCCGCGAGGCCGGCCTGGACATCACCGTCAAGCTGCAGAACTACTGCGACGTCGCCTACGGCTGGGCGATGGAGGACGACGAGGGCCTCTGCAAGGTGATCGCCGAACGCAGCACCGGACGCCTCCTCGGCGCGCACGTCGTCGGCGCCCAGGCCCCCACCCTGATCCAGCCGCTGATCCAGGCCATGAGCTTCGGGCTCTCGGCACAGGACATGGCCACCGGCCAGTACTGGATCCACCCAGCCCTCCCCGAGGTCGTCGAGAACGCGCTACTGGGCCTGGAGATCTGAGTCGTCCGCGCGCCGGTCACCCGACCGGCGCGCGTCGCTCGGCCGAATCCGGCAGCCAGGCCTGCCATCCCGCGAGGAGCACCGCGACCACCGCTGCGGGGACGAAGTAGACGAATGTGAACTGCGGGGCGGGCCTGAACAAGGACCCGAACGAGCCGAGCGTGAGGACGGCGGCGACGACTCCCGCGGCCCAGCGCCGAGCGATCACCGCGGGAAGCAGGCACAGCAGCGCCGGCACGATCAACGCGGCCACGATCGGTGGTCCGTAAAACCGCGCGATCGACATCTCGCATTGCTCGCCTGGCATGACGCCGGCGTCGGGATACCCCAGCTCACACGAGGTGATCTGGAGCATCGGACTCGTCGCCGCGAGGACCCCCAGCCCGGCGCAGATCCACGCCAGCCCGACCCATCCCGCCCGAATCACGTTCAGCATTCCGCAGTCACAACTCTCGGATCGTCGAATAGTGAAGGATTCCTCTCGGATTCCGAGACGAATCCTTCACTATCAGCGCGGGCGGCAAAAGGCCGTGGGCCAGCACCTGGATGCCGCCGAGGCCACCTTCCAGTCCGGCGCGGACCCTTGCGGAACTTCGCTGCGACGCATCGTTTTCCGTCCGCGCCCTCCCCCTCCCCTGGACGGGTTACGGCGAACCAGCCCGACGAATGATGGCGCTCAGCTAGATTCGGCGGATGACGGGTAACCGGATCTGCCGCCGTTTCGTCACCGCGATCGCTGTTGCGCTGCTCGCGGGCGCACCCCAGATCCTCACTCCGACAGCCCAAGCCGTGCCCGTCGTCACGCCTACGCGGGACGACCCCGGGGCTGTCCTCGAGTCCGCCCCACTGCCCCAGTCGTTCTGGCTGCCGGGCACCGGCGCCGCGTACCGGATCACCTACGAAACCACGGGCCCGAACGGCAGCACCCCCTGCACCGGAATGGTGTTCGTCCCGGCCGGCTCGCCGCCGCCGGGCGGCTGGCCGGTCATCGCGTGGGCACACGGCACCATCGGTGATTCCGACGCGGATGCCCCGTCGCGCAACGGGGTCGACGAAGCCAGCAGTAGCTACGTCGCGAACTGGCTCGCCCGCGGCTACGCGGTCGCGGCCACCGATTACATCGGTCTGGGCACCCCCGGTGTCCCGCCGTATCTGAACGGGAAGGCCGCGGCGCACAGTGTGATCGACTCGGTGCGCGCGGCCCGCGCCGTCGACGGCCGGCTCTCGCCGAAGTGGGCGGTCGTCGGCCTGTCCGAGGGCGGGCAGGCGTCGGTGTTCACCGCGCGCGCCGCCAGCGAGTACGCGCCCGAATTGGACTACCGCGGCGCGGTCGCCACCGGCGTGCCGTCGAACATCGAGACGATCGCCCCGCTGGCGGGACCTGAACTTCCCGCCGCAGAGCCTCGCCGGGCTGACCAATTTCATGACGTTCGTGATCGCCGGGCTCCGCGATACTCACCCCGAACTCGACGTGAACAGCTACCTGACGCCGATCGGCCGCACGCTGGTCGACGCGGCGCCGGAGATGCCGTACCCGCAATTCGCCCAACTTGCCGCGAATGTCTCCGTGGCCCAGATGCTCTCGCGCTCACTCAACAATCCCGCACTACTGGCCGCGCTGCGCGACTACCTGCAGGTGCCGACACACGGATACGACCGGCCGCTGATGATCCGACAGGGGTCCGAAGACCCGACCGTGCCTCTGCCGTTGACGCTCGAGCTCGTCGCGGACATGAACCTGGCCGGTACCTTCCCAGAGTTCAAGGTCTATCCGGCCGATCACATCGGCAGCATGTACGCCGGTGAGGCCGACGCGGTCGCCTTCGTCGACAGGGTGTTCCAGTGCGAGCCCGGATCGGCCGAACGCGCGTGCGGGCCGGCCTCCGGAGGATCGCTCGCGTCACTCGGGCCGGTCGGGTCGCTCCAGCTGCTCGGGTCGCTGGGGCTACTCGGTTCGAACTGAGCACGGCCCGGCGAGGACGAGGACCGTCGCGCGTCAGCGCCTGTGCGCCAGCGCCCGCACGATCCTGTCGCCGATGGACTGCAGAATCTGCACGAGGACGACGAGCACGACGACCGCGACGAGCAGGACCGGCGTGTTGAACCGCTGGTAGCCGTAGACGATCGCGAAGTCGCCCAGTCCGCCGCCGCCGATGACACCCGCCATCGCCGAGTAGCCGACCAGCAGCACCACGGTCAGCGTCGCACCCGCTACCAGGGCCAAACCGACTCCGGCAGTAGCACCTTGCGCACGATCTGCCCGTTGCTCGCGCCCATCGCCTGAGCGGCCTCGACGCGGCCGACGGGGACCTCGCGCAGAGAGGACTCGACGACCCGCGCGTAGAACGGGATCGCGCCGATCGTCAGCGGCACGATCGCGGCGGTCGGTCCGATCGCGGTGCCGACGATCATCCGGGTCGTGCCGATGAGCGCGATCATCAGGATCAGGAACGGCAGCGAGCGGAACACGTTGACGATCGCGCCCAGCACTGCGTTGACGGCGCGTTGCGGCCACAGCCCGCTCGGCGAGGTCACGTGCAGGATCACCCCGAGCAACACACCGCCGATCACGGTGAGCACGAAGCGAGATTCCCACCATGTAGAGGGTCTCCTGTGTCGCCTCCCACACCTCGGGGAGCGAGTCCTTCCAGGACAGCTTGTTCATGCGATTCGTCCTTCGATCCGGGCCTCAGGACCCCAGGAGAGGGTGGTGCCTGGCTGCGCGTCGACGAAGGCCTCGACGTCCGCGCGGGACACATCGGGACCGAACCGCAACCGGAGGCGACCGACGGTGACGCCGGCGACCTGTTCGACGCTGCCGCCGACGACGGAGATGTCGACGTCGAGCTTGCGGACGAGCTGCGCGAGCCACGGCCCGGACGCCTCGTCGCCAATCGTGGTGACGAGTGCGGTGTCGGCGCTGTCCCCCGCGGACGGGTCGTCGCCCACCGGCACGATCGCGGCGCCCAGCGCCGAGCCGGGCGTCCCGATCAGGTCGAGAATCCGTCCGGTCTCGGCGATCCGGCCGTCCTTCGAGCCTCGCGGCGGACGTGCAGATGCGGCGCAGCACGCCCAGTTCGTGGGTGATGAGCACGACGGTGACGCCGATCGAGCGGTTGAGTTCGGCCAGCAGGTCCAGCACCTGGTCGGTGGTGTCGGGGTCGAGCGCGCTGGTCGCCTCGTCGCACAGCAGCACGTCCGGCTCGGACGCCAGCGCGCGTGCGATGCCCACGCGCTGTTGCTGCCCGCCGGACAGCTGCGACGGGAACGCCTTCTCCTTGCCGCCGAGTCCGACCAGCTCGATCAGCTCGTCGGCACGGGCCCGGCGCTGCTTGCGGTCCATTCCGGCGAGCTCGAGCGGGAACTCGACGTTGGCCCGCACCGTCCGCGAGTGCAGCAGGTTGAACTGCTGGAACACGGTGCCGATCCGGCGGCGCGCTTGACGCAGTCCCGCGCCGGAGAGCTGGGAGAGGTCGTCGCCACGGAGCACGATGCGTCCACTCGTGGGCTGCTCGAGCAGGTTGAGGCACCGCAGCAGCGTGGACTTACCGGCGCCGACGGCCCGACGATGCCGAAGATCTCGCCCTCGGCGATCTCGAGGTCGATGCCCCGCAGGGCCGATACCTCCCCCGCGCCACCGGCAGCGGGGAAGGTCTTGACCAGGTTCTCGACGCTGATCATCAGCTGGCCGGGTGAACAGGGACGACGGAACCGGAGTAGTTCTCCTCAATCCAGGTGGCGGTCTCCGGTACTTCGAGCGCCGCGGCGAGCGCCTTGACGCCGGGATCGTTCTCGTCGGCAGCGCGGACGACGAGCAGGTTCGCGAACGGGTTGTTCTCGACCTTCTCCGACAGCAGCGCATCCTTCGCCGGGGTCAGGCCCGCCTCGATCGCGTAGTTGGAGTTGATGACAGCCGCGGTGATCTGCGGGTCGCCCAGGTTACGCGCGAGCTGCGAGCGCTCGATCTCGACGAACTTCAGATTCTTCGGGTTGGCCTTGATGTTCGCCTGGGTGACGACGGACAGGTCGGCCTGCGCGAACGGCTTGTCCATCTGGATCAGCCCGGCGGACTCGAGCAGGTAGAGGCCGCGCGCGAAGTTGGTGGTGTCCTTCGGCAGTGCGATGGTCGAGCCGTCGGCGAGCTGGTCGACGGCGGTGATCTTCTGCGAGTACAGGCCCATCGGCTCGAAGGTGGACGGAGGCGACCGAGACCAGGTCGTCCACGCCCTTCTGCTTCTGCCAGTCGGCGAGGTAGGGGGCGTGCTGGAAGTAGTTGGCCTGGACGTCGCCGGCGACGAGCAGCTCGTTGGGGTCGATCTCGCCGGTGACGGGCTTGATGTCGAGCTTGACGTCACCCAGGACGCCGGAGTCGGCGACGTGCTCGAGGATCTCGACGTGCGGGGTGCTCGACGCGGAGATCACCAGCTTCTCGCCGTCACTACCCGACGAGCAGGCGGCCAGGCCCGCGGTGAGCAGGGCGGCGGCGGAGAGAACAGCGGTGCGGCGCAAGAACATTGAGGGGTACCTTCCGGTGCTTGTGGAGATGGTCAGCCGCGCAGAGCGGGCAGATCGAGCAGGTCGCGGTGGTACCGCTCGGTGACGTTGGGATGCGCACGAAGGCGCGACTTGAGGGCGTTGAGGCCGTAGCGGGCGTGCAGGGTGCCGCCGTGCTGATCGGGGCCGACGCCGGCGGCCTCGGCCGCGAGCTCGGGCGACAGCGGAACCGTGGGCAGGGCCTGGTCGTAGCCGGGGTTGAGGAAGAACGGCAGCGAGACGCGGTCGGTGCCGGCGGCCGGGGCAGCACACGGTGCACGGTGGCCTTGAGGTAGCCGCCGGTGGCGACCTCGAGCAGCTCGCCGATGTTGACCAGCAGGTGACCGGGGATCGGTGCGACGTCGAGCCAGCCGGTGTCCGTCTCGACCTGGAATCCGGTGCTGGCCGGTTCCGGGTAGAGCAGGGTCAGCGCCCCGACGTCCTTGTGGCTGCCGACACCCTGGTCGGTGACCGAACCGTCGTGGCCCGGGTACCGGGCGATCTTCAGCAGCGGATCCGGGTCGGCGAACGCGGTGTCGAAGAAGTCGGCCGGGCGCCGAGCGACTGGGCCCAGCCGCTGATGAGGCGCAGGCCCGCGGACTGCGCCTGACCCGACCATTCCAGCGCGAGGTCACGCAGTGCCGGGACACGGGCCGGCCACAGGTTCGGACCGTGCAGCACGTCCCACGGGCGATCCGGGTCGATCGGGTCGACCGCCGGCCGCTCGGGGCCGATGTCGAGCTGCTCACGCCAATCGATGTAGCCCTGGGTGCGCTCGCCGCCGACACGGGTGTAGCCGCGGAAGTGCGGCGAGTTGCTGTTCTCGATCTCGAGCTTGTCCGCCTCGGGCAGCGCGAAGAACTCGCGGGCCGCGGCGATCAGCTCGTCGGTGAGTTGCTGCTCGATGCCGTGACCGGTCAGGTAGAAGAAGCCGATCTCATGGGTGACCTCGCGCAGCGCATCGAGGTCGAGGTTCCCCAGATCGATGATCGGGAGCGAGTGGGCGGACATGGAACGGATCCTTTCCCCACGGGCACCGAAGGAGTGATGGCGCTGTGACGTGTGGGTGCCCGGTGGGAGGAATTCGCACGGGGATGCGGGACGGCCTCAGTGCCGTCGCGCGAAGCTGTCTCGTCTCAGCGCTGGCGCATGCAACAACAACCACCACGCATGTGCGTCGTGGCGACAGTTGCTGCAGGGCCGCGCATCGGGGTCCTTCCAGGACGAGATCGTGAACCGGCGCGCCGGATCGGACGTGCCAGTGGTTGGAGGCTAACGTGCCCGCCACGAATAGTTCAAATCGAACGTATACGCACGACGACGAGCGGCGACATTTGCGAGACGAACGGTCGGAACTGTTCAGCCATAATGGTGGTCACGCCCCCACCGAGGGATCGGCCATCTCGAGGGCTTTGGTGGTGAAGACGCGGTAGCCGCGATGCGGGCGGTAGCCGTGGATCTCCGGAGTGTCGAGACTGCGGATGAACGAGAGGATCTGCCGACTGAACACCTGCCCGGGGACGAGCACCGGGAAGCCCGGCGGATACGGCGTCACGAAGGTCGCGGAGACCACCGGCCTCCCGGATTCGATCGCCTCCTCCACCTCGTCGGCGGAGAGGTACTCGCACCGGGTGTCGTCGTAGGCGAGGAAGAACGCCCGTCGCACATCACCGTCGGGAGTCGTCGCACCGCCGTCCTTTTCGAGGAAGATCGGATGGAATCCGCTGAAGTCCGGCAGCGGTGCGGTCGGGTTCGTCAGCCGAGTCACGGCCGCCTCGTGGTACGCGCGTTCGGTGGTGCTCATGTCGGTGAGCCGGTCGTCGAGTTCGTGCGCGAACTTGACCAGCACCTCGACCAAGTAGGCGACCGAGCTGCGGGTGGTACCGATGTTCGTCATGAACAGAACCGTGTTGCGGGAGGTCTTGTTGATCTGGACGCCGTAGCGATCCATCAACTCGGCTCGCTTGAAGGTGTCCCCGTCGATACCTGTCGAGCCGATGTAGAGCGTGATTCGCGACGGGTCGAGGACGAATTCGTCGCGCTTCCAGGCCGCGACCATCGCTCGCAGGCCTCCGCGCAGCGGCTGATCGATGTGTGTGGGCCGGAACTTCTCGGGAATCAGCTCCGCCGTCGACAGGCAGTGCATGTACCGGCTCAGCAGCGGATGGTGGTCGACCGCGTCACGCAACCGCATCGCGTTCTCGACCTGCTTCTGCACCAACTCGGCACCCTCGAGGTCTGCCTGCCGCCGGCCGATGTCGAGCGATGCGAGTATCTGATAGTTGGGCGAGGTGGAGGTGTGCGCCATGTAGGCCTCGTGGAAGGTCTCCTCGACCTTCTGGTCGAACTCCTGGTCGAACACGTGGATCATCGAGCCCTGTCGCAGCGAGGTCAGCGTCTTGTGGGTGGACTGGGTGGCGTAGACCCGCACCTTCGCGCGGGCCGGGTCCGGCCGCAGGCGCTGTTCCAGGAGCGCCTCGTCGTCGGCGCCGTGCATCTGCTCGGCGTACTCGGCGTACTCGGCCCGGTACTCGGGATCACGCATCCGCTCTCGCACCGCCTGCGCCGCGTGCATCGCGGTACGGGTCCGATAGACGGGATGGAACCGGGCGAAGGCGAACCACGCCTCGTCCCACAGGAACACCAGATCCGGCTTGATCGCCAGGCATTCCTCGATGACCTGCTCGACGTCGTAGATGACCCCGTCGAAGGTGCAATTGGTCAGCATCAGCAGCTTGACCCGGTCCAGCTTTCCGGCGTCGCGGAGTGCGAGCAGCTTGGACTTGATTTCCCGCAGCGGCACCGCGCCGTACATCGAGTACTGGTTCAGCGGATACGCGTCCAGATACGTGACCTGGGCGCCGGCGAGCATCAGGCCGTAGTGGTGGGACTGGTGGCAGTTGCGATCGACCAGGACGATGTCGCCCGGTGCGATGAGGGCCTGAACGACGATCTTGTTCGCCGTCGAGGTGCCGTTGGTGACGAAGTAGGTCTGCCGCGCCCCGAACGTCTTCGCCGCCAGGTTCTGCGAGTCACGGAGCGGACCGGTCGGTTCGAGCAGCGAGTCCAGCCCACCACACGTGGACGACGTCTCGGCCAGGAAAACCTCGAGGCCGTAGAAGTCCACCATGTCGGAGATCCAGTGCGAGTTGACGATCGACTTGCCCTGCGAGATCGGCAGCGCATGGAACACGCCGGTCGGGCGGTGGCTGTATTCGCGCAGAGCGCTGAAGAACGGGGTTCGGTACCGGGCCGCGATTCCCTCGATCAGGCTCAGGTGCAGATCGAGCGAGCCCTCTCCCGCGTGGAAGACCCGGCGGAAGTACTGGCCGAGCTGGCCGGCGAGATCCTCGACCGCGATCTCGGTCATCAGATAGAGGTCGAGCTCCGGCCGGGTATCGGTGAGCTCACCCGCCAGAATCCGGGTCCGCTCCTCCGGCGTGTGCCCGGCCAGCCTCTCCGCGACGCCCGTGTAGATGAACTGCGCCAGGGAAGAAGATCCTGCCTGGATTGATGAGAGAAGCGGCGGCGGATCACGCACGCCTGCAGGTTCGCGTTCAGCCGTGCCGCGACGACCGCGTCGTCGCCGCTGCCGACGACCACCAGTTCGTAGATGAACTGGTCGTCCGGTCGACGCCAGGCCCGCAGTTCCCGGCGCAGTGCGCGCTCCTGTGCGTCGGTCATGGTCTCGACCACGAGCACCTCGAAGTAGTGCGGTCGGGACCGGTCCACACCGGACCCGTCGGCGCGCGACGACTCCGGGCCGCTCACTTCGATGTCGCCGTCGAGCGGTGAGACGGTTGGGCAACTGCGATACGCCCCGGTGACGAGCGCCCGGTTGATCCGCGTGACGGTGCGGGAGAACTTGTCGTACACGCCGGTCGTGAACAGCCGCTGCGTCTGCGCGAACACCTGCGGCCCGGGGAAGGCCCAGTACCGTTCGAGCGGCCGCAACTTGTCGAGCAGCTCCTCGACACGCTCGAGCAGCGGCCCGATCGATGCCCCGCGGGCGGCGTCACCCGCCAGGTGCGCGCTCGCGCCTTCCAGTCGGCACCACGAGTCCGCCCGGAACTGCCACATGCTGTTGTAGGCCCGCGGATTCACCTCGGTCATCACAGCCTCCACGCCACGGTCACGATCGACACCCGAGGTCGGTCGGCGACGGCGCGGTCGTGCCGAGCAATTTCAGCCTGCTCCCCACGTCCGGCCAGGCAAGCGGCCACGGGGGTTGCGCGTCCGTTGTCCCGGTTCACGCGGATGGACTCGCCTACCAGGAGCCCGTTCGCAGCACGATCTCGGTGGCCAGCTCCGCAGGCGCCTTCAGCGGGACGTCGTCAACGCCGTCGAGCTGGACGATCCGGAATTCGGAGTATGCATACCGGCCGCTCGCGTCGGCGCACGGACGGCCCAGCGAGGTGCCGACGACGACCGTGGTCGGCAGCTCCACGGCCGGACATGCGGCGTCGAGCACCGCGCCGTCCGCACCCGGCACCGCGGGGTGCCCGCGGTCGGCGACGATCAGGCTCGCGAAGCGTCCGAACGTCTTGGCGGCCAGCCGCCACGCCAGTTCCGCACCCACCCCGGCGCCGACGAGGTTCACCCACGGCAGCTTCAGCTCGTCGAGCATCGCGATCACCGACGGCTCGTCGAGCCCGACGATGCTCTCCGGCACCACGGTCCTCAGGTCGGAATCGTGCAGTCGTGAACACACGGCGTCGAAGACGTCGGCGGGGGCGCCCGCGTCGGGAAGCAGCAACACCGTGTGCCGGCTCTCCGGTCCCCCGATACGGACCGTCAAGGTCCCACTACCCACCGCAACGTTCGTCGACTCCATGGCTGAAAACGGTACGCGATCCACGTCACGAAATCGGACACCTATCCGGGATAGACCTTGCCGATGATCTCCTTGGCCATGGTGGTCGCCGGGTCCTGACCGTTCGCGGCGGGCGCGAGGTTGGCCCACACCACCAACGTCACCTTGTTCACCGGGTCGTGCCCCATGAACGAGTTGAACCCGGGCAGCTCGCCGGTATGCCCGAACATCGGACCCATTTTCGCTATGCCCCAACCATATTGGGCTGCGCCGCTGTCCGGGCCGGTGGGCTGCACGCTGGCGAGTCGCTGCGCCTGCAGGTCGGCGTCGAGCAACTTTCCGCCGACCAGCGCCTGCACCCACGTCACGAGATCGTTCGCGGTGGAGATGCCGGCGCCGGCCGCCCACGCCCACGACGGGTTGACGTCGGTGACGTCGTGCGGCTGAAGGGTTCCGTCCTTCGCGGCGGCCTGCATGTCCGGCGGCAGCGCCGGGTCGGTCAGGGTCTCCATGTTCGTCCCGTACACGTAGCCCTGTGGGTGGCGTGCCGGGATCGAGCTGTCGGTGATGTCCGGGAACGACGTCCCCGTCAATCCCAGCGGACCGAAGAGTCGCGACTGGAAGATCTGCTGCAGCGGCTTACCGTCGAGGCTCTCGGCGATGAGGCCGAGCAGCACGATGTTGGTGTTCGAATAGTGGTAGCCCTGCCCCGGCGGGAAGTACGGCGGGTTCGCGAACGCGAGCGCCAGCAGTTCGTCGGGCTTCCACTGGTTCTGCGGGTCGTTGTCCATCGTCTCGTTGAGCTGCGGGGTGTCGGTGTAGTTGAACAGGCCGCTGCGCATGTCGAGCAGCTGCTCGATCGTGATGTTGTCGCCGTTCGGCACGTCCGGCCGGTACTTCGACACCGGATCGGTCAGCGCGATCTTGCCTTCCTGGACGAGCTGCAGGATCACGGTGCCGGTCATGGTCTTGGTGTTGGAACCAACGCGGACGTGTTCGACGGTGTCGACCGGCGAGTCCAGCCCCGGGCCCCGGTGCCGTACTTGACCGTGTAGTCGCCGTCGGGAGTCTTCAGAATCGCCACGGCACCCGGGATCTGGAGGTCCTTCGCTACGCCGGCCACGATGTCGTTCAGCGCGGTGTCGTCGACCTTCTGCAAAACCACGGTCGACGACGCGGCGCCGGCAGTCGCGGACGGGGTGGTCCCGGTGCCGGACTCGCGGGACTCGTGCGACTCGTTCGACGAGCACCCCGCGATCACCAGCGCGGCCACCGCCGCACCGCCGATCAGTCGGACGGTCGAGCTTCTCCCCAGGGCAGTACGCACGGTTGCCTCCTCCGGGTCGGCACGTGACCGCTGCGTCGTAGGGCGAGCGTAGGCGCCGTTGTGCGCGCCCCGGCCGGAAGCCCGAAACCGCCTCGTGCGCAACCACACGGGGCCGGCGTTCCTGCCGTTCGGATTGACGCTGGAGACCACATGGTTCTATGGTTCATTACATGAGTAATGAACCACGCAGGTTCGGCTCCCGTGGGGTAGCACGATGCTGAGCGAGGAAGGCAAGCCACTCTTCCTGCAGGTTGCCGAGCTCATCGAGAACGCGATCATCGACGGATCGCTCCCCGAGGAGTCCCAGGCGCCCTCGACGAACGAGCTCGCAGCCTTCCATCGGATCAATCCGGCCACGGCCGCCAAGGGACTGAACAAGCTCGTCGCCGACGGAATCCTTTACAAGAGAAGAGGAATAGGCATGTTCGTGACGACGGGAGCACCGGACGCGCTCCGGCTCCGGCGACGGAGCACTTTGCAACCCAGTACATCGGACCTCTCGTCCGCGAGGCCGACAAGCTCGGGATGAGCATCGCCGAACTCAAATCCATGCTCGACCACTGGGAGGAGCGTCCATGACCATCATCGACATCGACCCGAAAACGATCGTCTCCGTCGACCGGCTCGGTAGGCGCTTCGGCGACTTCACCGCGCTCGACGACGTCTCGTTCGACCTGGAGGCGGGGAAGATTTATGGCCTGTTGGGACGAAACGGGGCCGGCAAGACCACCCTGATGAGGATTCTGACCGGCCAGGAGACGGCCAGCTCGGGGACTGTGAACGTCTTCGGGGCTCCCCGTTCGAGAACGCCGACGTCCTGCGGAACCTGTGCTTCGTCAAGGAGAGCCAGAAGTATCCGGAGGACATGAAGGTCAAGCACGTGCTGGCCGCGGCCGAGCTGCTGCTGCCGGGATGGGACCGCGACTTCGCCGGGCGCCTCATGGACGACTTCCGACTGCCCGACCGGCGTCGGGTCAAAAGCTGTCCCGCGGCATGACGTCGGCGCTCGGCATCGTCATCGGCCTGGCGTCCCGCGCGCCGTTGACGCTGTTCGACGAGCCCTACCTCGGCCTCGACGCGGTGGCGCGCCAGCTGTTCGACGACCGCTTGCTCGCCGACTACGCGGAGCATCCGCGCACGGTCGTCCTCTCGACCCATCTCATCGACGAGGTCAGCAACCTGCTCGAGCACGTCGTCGTGATCGACGGCGGCCGGGTCGTCGTTGACGAGGATGTCGATTCGCTCCTCGGCCGCCACGTAATGGTCGACGGACCGTCGGCCGCGGTCGACACCTTCGTCGCGCACCGCACCGTCCTGCACAGGGAGGCGCTCGGCGGTCACTCCCGGGCCACGATCCAGGGCCTCCTCACCGGCCCTGATCGGGAGGATGCAAGGCGCCTGGGACTCGAACTGTCTCCGGTTTCTTTGCAGCAGATCACTATTCGGAACACCGTCGGCGGCGAGGCCCACCGGCTCGAGGAGGCAATGCCATGACCGCGACGATCTCCACCGCCTCCACCGAACCTGTGCCCGCCTCGCGCGCGGGGTTTCGGCGAATCCTGGCCATCGCCCGCATCCACGTGGTCGCGTGGCCGATCCTGATCGCCGCACCGCTGGCCATCCTCGCGCTCACCTTCGCGATCAACTTCGCGATCTTCGCGCACATCGACTCCAGCGGCGAAACCCACCCCACCGGTTCGATCCTTGCGCTGTACGGATTCGTCGTGGCGTTCTACGCACAGGCGATGACGCAGACGTTCCCCTTTGCGCTGGGCCTGGGTGTGACCCGGCGCCAGTTCTTCGTCGCGACCGTCGCGGTCGCGCTCGCGCAGTCGTTCGGATTCGCGGTGCTCTTCCAGGTGTTGTCGCCGATCGAGGCCGCGACAGACGGGTGGGGCGTCTACATGCGCATGTTCGGAATCCTGCGCTACGCCACGGATTCGACGCTGCTGGAGTTCGCCACCTTGTTCGCGAGCCTCCTGCTCACCACCGCTATCTCGATCGCGTTCGGCGCCGTCTACCAGCGGTGGAAGACCGTGGGATTCCTGATCGCAGGCATCTCCGTCGTCGCGATCCTCGGCCTCACCGCCGTCGCCTTGACGTGGGCGGGCTGGTGGCCCTCGGTGGGGTCGTGGCTCCTCGACACACCCCGCGTGTTGGTTCTCGCCGCGCTGCCGGTCGGGGTGTCGGTGGCCACGATCGCTGCCTCGTGGGCGATCGTCAGGCGAGCGACGACGTGATGCGGGGCAGGTCCATCGGCGCCCCGGCCGCGAGGATCTCGAGCAACGCGTCGACATCCAGGTGCTGTTCGACCAGGTCCGCAAGCAGATCGAGTTGCGCCTCCCGGACCTGCGCCACGTCGGTGTCGGGGGCGACCACGAAGCCGGTCCGGCCCGCGGCCTCCGCCACCTCGACGAGGAAGCGGCGCCGGAACTCGTCGTTCTCGAGCAGACCGTGCCAGTGGGTGCCACGGACGCTCCCCCGGACGCTGCCCTCCTTGACGCCGTCCGCGGTCGCCAGCAACGGAGCGTCACCGTTGCGGCGGACGCGCCCGTGATGGATCTCGTAGCCGCGCACCGGGATTCCGGCGGCATCGCCGTCGACTTGCGCGAGGACCTTGTCGGGCGCGAACTCGATCGCGAGGTCCAGCAGGCCCAGTCCCGGGACCGCGCCGGCACCGGATTCGACGCCGTCGTCGATCACGGCGCCGAGCATCTGGTAGCCCCCGCAGATGCCGAGGATCGCGCCGCCGTTCGCGGCCCGCCTGGTCAGCGCGTCGGCGATTCCGCTGCGCCGCAACCACTCCAGATCGGTGACGGTGGACTTGCTGCCGGGCAGCACGACGAGGTCGGCGTCGGCCAGGCGCGACGGCTCGCTCACCCAGTGCACCGAGACGCCCGGCTCGCAGTGCGAGCGCCTCGACGTCGGTGGAGTTGGAGATGCGGGGCAGCCGGATCGCCGCGACGCGCAGCCACTCGTCGCCGATCGGGGCACCGGGTCGTCCGACGGGGGCGTCGCCGACGACGCCGAGGGAGTCCTCGGCGTCGAGCCGACAGGCCCTCGGCGAACGGGATCACCCCGAGCGTCGGGCGGCCGGTGAGCTCCCTCAACTGGTCGAGCCCGGGCTCGAGCAGGCTCACGTCGCCGCGGAACTTGTTGATCACGAATCCGGCGATGCAGCGCCTGGTCCTCGGGCGAGAGGACGGCGACGGTGCCGAACAGGTGCGCGAGCACTCCCCGCGGTCGATGTCGCCGACCACGACCACCGGCAGCTGCGCGGCCTGCGCCAACCCCATGTTCGCCAGGTCGGTGGCCCGCAGATTGATCTCGGCGGGCGAGCCGGCGCCCTCGCAGATCACCACGTCGAAGTCGTCGCGCAGCGCGGACAGCTCGTCGACGACGATCTCGCGCAACCATTCGCGGTGGGTGATGTAGTCGCGGGCGCCGACCGTCGTGACGGCCCTGCCGCGGACCACGAGCTGCGACGTGCGGTCGCCGCCGGGTTTGAGGAGTACCGGGTTGAACCGCACGCTGGGATCGAGCCGCACGCACGTGCCTGCAGCGCCTGGGCGCGGCCGATCTCCCCGCCGTCGAGGGTGACGACGGAGTTGTTCGACATGTTCTGCGCCTTGAACGGCGCCACGCGCACCCCGCGCCGCGCCAGCATCCGGCACAGCCCCGCAACGAGCACGCTCTTGCCGGCGTCGGAGGTGGTGCCGGCGACCAGCAATGCGCCGCTCAGCGCCGCCGTCACGGCAGCGTGAGGATCTCGTTGCCCTCGTCGGTGACGACGATGGTGTGCTCGAACTGGGCGGTCCACTTGCGGTCCTTGGTGACGACCGTCCAGCCGTCCTCCCAGATGTCGTAGTCGACGGTGCCGAGGTTGATCATCGGCTCGATGGTGAACACCATGCCGGGCTCGATGATCGGTGTCGACGTTGGGCTGGTCGTAGTGCAGGATCACCAGGCCGTTGTGGAAGGTCTCGCCGATGCCGTGGCCGGTGAAGTCGCGGACGACGCCGTAGCCGAAGCGGTTGGCGTACGACTCGATGACGCGGCCGATGACGTTGAGTTCGCGGCCCGGCTTGACCGCCTTGATCGCGCGCATCGTCGCCTCGCGGGTGCGCTCGACCAGCAGGCGGTTCTCCTCGGAGACGTCGCCGGCCAGGAACGTCGCGTTGGTGTCGCCGTGCACGCCGTCGATGTAGGCGGTGACGTCGATGTTGACGATGTCGCCGTCCTGGATCACCGTCGAGTCGGGGATGCCGTGGCAGATCACCTCGTTGAGTGACGTGCAGCACGACTTCGGGAACCCGCGGTAGCCCAGCGTCGACGGATAGGCGCCGTGGTCGCGCATCTACTCGTGGGCGATGCGGTCCAGCTCGTCGGTGGTGACGCCCGGTGCGACGGCCTTTCCGGCCTCCTGCAGCGCCTGAGCGGCGATCTTGCTCGCCACCCGCATCTTCTCGATGGTCTCCGGCATCTGCACCCACGGCTCCTTGCCCTCGCGGGCCGTCGCCTTCCACACGTACTCGGGACGCTCGATGCTCTTGGGGACATCGAGGACGGGCGAGACGGTTCCGGGAACGAGCGCAGTGCGAACAGACATGCGTCCAGGGTAGACCGCCGCGCCAACGCGGCGTGAGCACGCCGGGCATAGGGTGGACGCACCGATTCCCGACCTGAGGAGCACGCCCATGCGAGGGACCGTCATCCACGCACCGAGGGACATCCGGTTCGAGGACCTGCCCGACCCCGGATCGTCGAGGACACTGACGCGATCATCCGTGTCGTCGCCACGTGCGTGTGCGGCTCGGACCTGTGGCGCTACCGCGGCATCACCCCGGTCGACGAGCCGCGCCCGATCGGACACGAATACGTCGGCGTCGTCGAGGAAGTCGGCGGAGCGGTCACCACGGTCGCGCCCGGACAGTTCGTCATCGGCTCGTTCCTCTCCTCCGACAACACCTGCCCACGCTGCGGCTACGGCTACCAGTCCTCCTGCCGGCAGGGAGAATTCGTCAACGGATGCCAGGCCGAGTACGTCCGCGTGCCGCTGGCCGACGGCACCCTCGTCACGCTTCCCGACCGTCCGGACGAGGCCCTGATCCCGAGCCTGCTCGCGCTCTCGGACGTCATGGGGACGGGCTGGTACGCGGCGGTGGCCGCCGAAGTTCGACCAGGCTCGACGGTCGTGGTCGTCGGCGACGGCGCCGTCGGGCTGTCCGGCGTCCTCGCCGCGAAGGAACTGGGTGCCGAACGGATCATCGCAATGAGCCGGCACGCGAACCGGCAGAAGCTGGCGCTCGAGTTCGGCGCCACCGACATCGTCACCGAGCGCGGCGACGAGAGCGTCGCCCGGATCGCCGAGCTGACCGACGGCGTCGGGGCCGTTCGGTGCTCGAGTGCGTCGGCACGAAGGAGTCGATGTCGCAGGCGCTGCGCTGCACCCGCCCCGGCGGCAACGTCGGCTTCGTCGGAGTCCCGCACGGCGTCGATTCCCGGCGCGGGAACTGTTCGACACGCACATCGGGGTGCGCGGCGGCTCGGCGCCGGTGCGCCGCTTCCTCCCGACCTCATCGGGCGGGTACTCGACGGCCGGATCGAGCCGGGCAAGGTCTTCGACCTGACGCTCCCACTCGACCAGGTGGCCGAGGCGTACAAGGCCATGGACGAGCGGCGCGCGATCAAGGTGCTGTTGCGCCCCTGAGTCGCTGCCCCGGACGGTCACCGGCAGTACAGCTGCGTCTCCAGACGGGGATCCCGGTGCACCGCTTCGGGTCTGGCCGGGTCGGCCGACACTACGACCGCGACTTCCTCGTCGATACCCGTTGCCGCGCACCAACTGCGGTCGGCCGTGCCACCAGAAGTTGGGCGTGCGGATGTGGAGGCCTTCGATCCGACGGCCCGCGGCGAGTCGATCGGTCAGGAGCTCTCTCAGGGTCTTTCGCGATTGCGCCACCTTCGGGATCACCGTGCTGCCCAACCTGCCCGAGGGCGACGACAAGGTCATCCCGCGGGGCCGTTGGCTCCACTGGGCGGCTTGCCCGGCTGGGAGCACCGCACCTGCTGGAGCTCATCGTCTCCACCATCCTGGTCGGCCGTGACCAGGCATACCTCGACCAGCCATGGGTGAATGACCGTGCCATCCGCGTGGATTCGACCGAGGTAGGTGTTGTCGATTTCAATATCTCGAGGCCTGAAGGCCGAGGCGCTCTACGCGAAGGGCTACGAGGCAGCGCAGGCCTTCCTGAAGGAGTGGGATTGGGAGGCGTACCTCAAACGCTACCGGGCGTAACGGGACTCGCCGGATAACGGTGCGCGATCAAGACGCTGCTGCGTCCCTGAACCTATGTTCGAGCTAGCGTCACCGGGAGTGCAGCTGCGTCTCCAGACGGGATCCCGGTGCGCTGCTTCGAGTCTGGCCAGGTCGGCCGACACGACGACCGCGGCCTCCTCGTCGATACCCGTTGCAGACGAGGAGCGAAGACATGCCGCAATTGTCGGTGAACGCGCGCGATGGAGCTAGAAGTCGGGCCCGGGCAGGGCCGCGATCACCGCGAAGGTGAACCACAGGTGGAAGGCCGAGGCCCCGAGAAAGTCGTCCAGGCGAACACGCGCAGGCGCGCGAACCTTCGGTGCACGAATACGCAACGGCTGCCGCAACCACGATCAGGAAGAGCAGGCCGAACCATCCCGAGATCATCCAGTCGCCGACGAACTTCGACGCCGCCACGGCGATCTGATAGATGCCGGCGACGAGCACGGGTCCCGCGACGAGAGCCGCGAGCACCTGCGCCGCGAGCGAGGCGGCCACTCGGGCGGTCCTTCGGCCGGAGGGCTGGTCCATCGGCACAGCATCGCACTCACTTCGATCGAGGATGCGTTAGGCGACCGCCCCTAAGCGAGTTGGAATATGGCGAGGCCCGGGTTGACCACGATTCGGTACGCGCCGGGAGGAGCACCGAACGCGACGACGTCGGCGGTCGCGACGACCGTGCCACCGCCGATGTCTGCCGTTTCGGGCGTGTACCGGCACCACGGATTCGGCGGGAAAGGCTGGGTGTAGTCAGACCTCGACACGGCGGAGGACAGTGGTGCCGGTGACGCCGGTGGTCAGGTTTCGCCAGTGCACCCACACGTCGACACACTCCATCGAGCCGGCCGAAACCCGTGCTGCCGGCTCCGCCGTGAATGTCACCGTTCCGGGTGCACTCGGCGTGGCCGACGGGACGACCGTCGACAACGGTGGCAGACCCCAGCACTCCATCACACTGAACGAGCATCCGCCACGAACCTCGTCGGAACCTGGAACACCGTCATCGCCCCGGCCGGGTCCGGCGGCGGACTCGCCGTCGCCTCGGCGGACGAGGAGAGCGAGAGCGCAAAGGGGACTGTCACGGCCGCCGCGAACAGGACGGCCGGCGAACGACGGTTTGCTCCACGGTGCACGGCGTGATCCTCGCGAGTTGGAGTTGGATCTGCCAGGACCTTGCTGCACGTCAGCGTACCCAGCGCCGAGCGGTCGGGTAGGGCGATCGGGTCGCAGGAGGGGGTCGAGAACCAGCGGTTTCACTTCTGTGTGTGCCGGCGTGCGGTGATTGCGCCGAGGGGCCTGTGATCCGTTCGCGTGTGAGTCTCGATCACCTCGAAGCCGGCCGGCGATCGACCCGGCGACTGGCTACATCGGCTAGAGCTTGGCTCGAGTGCCGAGAGGCTCGGTCGCGGATCGATGCGGTCGATTTCGCCGGGTGACCTACATTCGATAGTCGGCCGAAGTTGCGCTACCTCCGACACGAAGGACACCCGATGGCCACAGCGGCCGACCATTACGATCACCTGCTCGCTGAGCACTACACCTGGATGCTCGGCGGTGACATCGACGCGGCGGCAGCGACACAAGCCAACCTTCTGAAGGGGCTCGGGCTCGAAGTGCGTGCCGAAGACGGCGCAGTGGCCGTCGACCTCGGCTGCGGTCCCGGCCCGCAGACCCTGGCCCTCGTCCATCTCGGCTACGGCTCCGTGACCGCTGTCGACACCAGTGCCTCTCTCCTGCAGGAACTGGATGAACATGCCAGGCACTCCGGTGTCACGCACGCCGTCCGCCCGTCCACGCGGACGTCCGCGGCGTCCTGCCCGGATCCGCACCCGCGGCTCGGTCGCGACGATCGTCTGCATGGGCGACACTCTGCCCCACCTTCCGACCCGCGCCGACGTGGAGCAGCTGATCACCGACGCTGCCGAGGCGCTGCGGCCGGGCGGAGCTTCGTCGTCACCTATCGCGACCTGACCGACGCGCGTCACGGTACGGACCGTTTCATTCCCGTCCGTCACACCGCAGACCGCATTCTCACCTGCTTTCTCGACTACGTCGACGAGAGCACGGTGACGGTCTACGACCTGCTACACACTCGCCACGACGGCGCCTGGCAATTGAAGACGAGCAGCTACCCGAAACTTCGGCTTCCTCACCAGTGGTTGGCCGATCAGTGCCATGCAGCTGATCTCGTTGTGCGTCACGTCGAAACAAACGAACGCGGCCTGCAGCTACTGCACGCAGTGAAACGCTGACGAGACGAACGAGCACAGCAGGCGGCCCTTACGTGTGATGGTGGACGCGTTTGGGTTCGGGCGATGGAGGGGAGCAACGGTGCAGGTACGTCGTGCGGTACTTGGTCTGGCAGTCGCAGGTCTCGCTTTTGCTGTGGGGGGCTGTGGTAGCGAAAGCAATGCAGGTGCCGACGCCAGAGCGATCACCGTGACGGCGGAAACCGAGCCCATTCCCGACCGGGTGGCAGTGCACCAACCAGGCAGGATCGACTCCGACATCTCTCCCGATGACGTACCTGTTTGGCCAGGACCGCACCCCTCCGAGTTCCTCGAGCCGAGCCCACCGTCGGGTGAGAGCGGTGTGATTGCCGGCGAACAAGCTGCGGCCGCGTATGTGGCATCTCTCGATAATCCAGACGCACTGTGGAACGTGGGAGGCACGGTGCAGTGGCTCGTGGTCGACGCTCTTTCGTGAGGGTCTCCACTCTCACCGATTCCAGCCGGAATTTCAGCGCAGTTCAGTCACGAACGCCATCCGGTCGCCCCGGTACAGCGACCGGACACGCTCGATCGGCGCCCCGTCGGTGTCGCGGGAGACGCGGTGCAGCTTGAGCATCGGCATCGCGGTGCTCGACTCGACCAGCGCCGCCTCGCGCGGGGTGGGCAGGGCGGTCTCGATGCGTTCGGTGGCCGATGTGAATGCGATACCGCGCGAACGAATCGCCGCGTACAGCGAGGTCTCGGGATCGAACGTGTCGGCGAGGTCCGGGAACCGGTGCAGCGGCAGGTAGGTGCTCTCCAGACCGATGCGTTCGCCGTCCGCCAGCAGGACGCGCTCGAGGTGAATCACCGGATCGCCGACCTCGACTTCCAGGATCTCCGCCAGCTTCTCGTGCGCGTCGATCTCCTCCCACCGCACCAGGATTCGGCCCGGCTCGCGACCTTGACTGACGGCGCCTTCGGTGTAGGAACCGAGCGAGAGCGGCTGCACCAACTTCGGTCGCGCGACGACGGTTCCCCGCCCCCGACGCTCGACGCGTCCGGCCACGAGCAGTTCGTGCAGTGCCTGCCGCACCGTCTCGCGGGACACGCCGCAGCGCGCGGCGAGTTCCCGTTCGGCCGGCACCGGGTCGCCCTCGGACAGGTCGGCGAGCAGATCCTCGACATGGGTCCGCACGACATAGTGCTTGGGCAGGCTCTCGGCGGTCATCACGCCACCATCCCGGCCCGCACGCGGCGCGCCACGACGAGGACGTCGTCGATCGACGGCGCCTGCGCGCCGGGCACTTTCGCGCGATCGTCGTAGCGACGCAGTCGGACCGCATCCGACCACCACGGGTGCGACACCCACTCCGGCTCGACGGCGGGTCCGCCCTGGTGTCGCAGTGTCGCAATCGATTCCGAGGACAGGGTCCCTGCGTACGCGGGATCGGTGGCCACCAGGTAGCGCTTGGCGACGACGTGCGCCCCAGCCAACCATCCGACCCGCTCCCCGAACCGCGGCGTGAGCCAGTCGCGGGCGACCCGATCGTGCGGCGCGTCGCCCGCCGTACCCGTCAGCGGACTGCGTGCGAGGTCGTGCAGTGCGCTCGCCAGCACCAGGTCGTCGTCGGCCCCGTCTGCGATCGCGTGACCGGCGGCCTGCAGCGCGTGGTCGAGTTCGTCGACCGCTTCGCCGTCGAACACTCCACGCAGCGAATCCAACAGTGCAGCAGCCTCTTCGAGCACGGCCGAGTCGTCGTTCATTCGTGTCAGCCTACACAAATTCGGTCTATACCAATTGTTCATCTGACGTTTCCGAACATCCCCAGTTGGTCTAGACCAATGCCCATGCTGTGTCCATGCGAATTGCAATTGTGGGCGGAGGAATCCTCGGCACGGCCCATGCCGACGAGGCGATCCGACGCGGACACGACGTCGTCCATCTCGAACGCGAACTCGAAGCGCGCGGCGCCACCGTACGCAACTTCGGACTGGTGTGGGTCTCCGGGCGGGCCGAGCACGAGCTCGACGCCTCGCTGCGCTCCCGGGAACTGTGGGCCGACCTGGCCCGGCGCGTCCCCGAGATCGGCTTCCGCGCGGCTGGATCGATGACGCTGCTGCGCACCCCCGAGGAGGTCGCGGTCGCCGAGGACATGGCGGTACGCCCCGACGCCGACGTCCGCGGCTTCAGCCTCCTCGAGCCCGACGCGGTCCGCGCCATCAACCCGGCGCTGCGCGGCAAGTACCTGGCCGGCCTGCACTGCACCCGCGACGGCGCGGTCGAGTCGCGCGTCGCGCTCCCTGCGATCCGCCGCCACCTCGAGGCCAGCGGCCGCTACACCTTCCACGCCGGCACCGAGGCCCGCGAAACCGCCACCACCGCAGCCGGGGTGCGCATCCGCGACGACCACGGCCGCACCTTCGAGGCCGACCTGGTCATCGTGTGCCCGGCGCCACCCTCGGCGGACTGGCCCGTGACCTCGCCGGCGACCTGCCGCTGCGCCGGGTGCGCCTGCAGATGATGCAGACTGCGCCGCTCGGCGAGGCGCTCACCACCGCGATCGCCGACGGCGACAGCATGCGCTACTACCCTGCCTTCGCCGGCACCGCGCTCGACGCCCTGCGCGATGCGCAGCCGCAGGAGCCCACCGCGGCCGAGCACCGGATGCAGCTGCTGTGCGTGCAGCGCCTGCACGGCGGCCTCACCATCGGCGACACCCACGAGTACGACGAGCCGTTCGACTTCGACGTCGACGAGGCCCCGTACCGCCACCTGACCAGCGTCGTCGAGGAACTCCTCGGCCGCCACCTGCCGCCGGTCGTCAAGCGCTGGGCCGGCGTCTACAGCCAGTGCCTCGACCCCGCCCAGCTGGTGCACCGCGCGCAGCCCGCCGACGGCGTGTGGGTGGTCGCGGGGCCGGGCGGCCGCGGCATGACCCTCGGCCCCGCCCTCGCCGAACAGACCGCCGACCAGCTGGGCCTGTAGCCCGAACCCCGAGGAGACACCCGTGACCACCATCAAGCTCGCCGTCCTCGACATGGCCGGCACCACCGTCGCCGACGACGGCCTGGTGCTGCGTGCGTTCGACGCCGCCGGTGCCGCCGCCGGGCTCCCGGCCACCGGACCGGAGGCCGACACCGCCCGCCAGTACGTCCTCGACACCATGGGCCAGTCCAAGATCGTCGTGTTCCGAGCGCTCTTCGGCGACGAGGACCGCGCGCAGGCCGCCAATCGCGCGTTCGAGGCCGAGTACGACCGCCTCGTCGACGAGGGCGGCGCCGCCGCGATTCCCGGTGCCGCCGAGTCGATCACCGCGCTCCGCGAGGCCGGCGTCCAGGTCGCGCTCACCACCGGCTTCAGCCGCACCACGCAGGACAAGCTGCTGTCCGCCCTCGGCTGGCAGACGCTCGCCGACCTGACGCTCTCCCCCGCCGAGGCGGGCCGCGGCCGCCCCTACCCCGACCTGATCCTCACCGCCCTCATGCGCCTCGGCATCGACGACGTCAAAGACGTTGCCGTGCTGGGCGACACCGCCAACGACATCACCAGCGGCCGACGGGCCGGCGCCAGCATCGTCGCCGGCACCCTCACCGGCGCCCACGACGAACAGCAGCTGCGTGCCGCCGACCCCACCCACGTGGTGCCGTCGGTCCGCGAGTTCACCGATCTCGTCCTCTCCCAATGAGTTCTTCCGTCACCGTTCGAATCCCTCACCCAGACAGGAATTCCCGAATGAGCAGGAACACCAAGCGTTTCCGCGCCGGCATCGCGGCGCTCGCCATGACCACCGCAGCCCTCACCCTTACCGCGTGCGGCGGCACCGGCTCGGCAGCCGGCACGGGCGGCGAGACCGTCACCGTCTACAGCGCCGACGGCCTCGCGAGCTGGTACAAGCCCCAGTTCGCCGCCTTCACCGAGGAGACCGGCATCGCCGTCAACCTCGTCGAGGCCGGCTCGGGCGAGGTCGTCTCGCGCGTCGAGAAGGAGCAGTCCAACCCGCAGGCCGACGTCGTCGTGACGCTGCCGCCGTTCATCCAGAAGGCCGACGCGCAGGGGCTGCTGCAGACCAGCGGCATCGACACGTCCGCGGTCCCCGCGAATGTCCAGGACCCGGCCGGCAAGTACGTGCCCGTCGTCGACAACTATCTGTCATTCATCGCGAACCCGGCGTGAACCCGGCCCCGAAGACGTGGGACGACCTGCTCTCCGACCAGTTCAAGGGCAAGCTGCAGTACTCCACGCCCGGCCAGGCCGGTGACGGCACCGCGGTGCTGCTGCTGCTCCAGCACCTGAAGGGCGCGGAGGGCGGGCTCGACTACCTGGCCAAGTTGCAGGCCAACAACGTCGGACCGTCGTCGTCCACCGGCAAGCTGCAGCCCAAGGTCAGCAACGGCGAACTGCTCGTCGCCAACGGCGACGTCCAGATGAACCTGGCGTCGATCAAGGACGACGGCTCGAAGTTCCAGATCTTCTTCCCGGCCGAGGCCGACGGCAAGCGCACCACCGTTGCGCTGCCGTACGTGATGGGTCTCGCGAAGGGCGCCCCGCACTCGGACGGGGCCAGAAGCTGATGGAGTACCTGCTGTCCGAGAAGGCCCAGCAGGCGGTCGCCACCGACGGGCTCGGCGTCTCGGTTCGCACCGACGTCCGGCAGGCCGCCGGCACCTCGACCGATCCGTCGACGCCGGCCGGTCTGCTGAACGGTGTCGAGGTGTGGACCCGAACTGGAACGACGTCCTCGCCTCGCTCGATGCCAACGTCGCCGCCTACCAGAAGGCAACCGGTAACTGACATGCCACGATTCGAGCCCGGGCGGTCCCTCCGCACCACGATCGGCAAGGAGCGCGACAGCGCGCCGCGTGACACCGATTCGTCCCTTCCGGCCATCACGTTCGACCGGGTCAACGTCGCGTACGGGCGCGGCGGCGGGGCCACCCGGGCCCTGATCGACTTCAATCTGCGTGTCGCGCGCGGCGAGACCGTCGCGCTGCTCGGCCCCAGCGGGTCGGGAAGTCCACCGCCCTCAAGGCACTCGCGGGCTTCACCCGTCCGACGTCGGGCACGGTCCGCCTCGGCGGCGAGGACGTCACCGACCTGCCGCCCGCCAAGCGCGGCATCGGCGTCGTCGTCCAGTCGTACGCCCTCTTCCCGCACATGCGGGTCGCCGAGAACGTCGCATTCGGGCTTCGCGCACAGCGGGTTCCGCGGTCCGAGATCGGCGGCCGGGTGTCCGACGCCCTCGCCATGGTCGGAATGTCGGCGTACGGCAAGCGCTTTCCGCGGGAGCTGTCGGGCGGTCAGCAGCAACGCGTCGCGATCGCTCGCGCCCTGGCGATCCGCCCCAAGGTGCTGCTGCTCGACGAGCCGCTCGCGGCTCTCGACGCGCAGTTGCGCCAGAGCATGCTCACCGAACTGCAGGAGCTGCGGGCGGCCCTGCCCGACACCGCGATGCTGTACGTCACGCACGACCAGTCCGAGGCGCTCGCGCTCGCCGACCGGATCGCCGTCATGCGCGACGCCCGTCTCGTGGACGTCGACACCACCGAGAACCTGTGGAAGCGCCCGCCCAGCAGCTTCACCGCGGCGTTCCTCGGCGGCGCGAACCTGCTGCCGTGCACGGTGACCCGCGTGATCGGGACGTCGGCGCTGGTGTCGGTGGGCGGCACGCCCGTGACCGCGCACGCGCCACAGCCCGATATCGGCCGCACCGACTGGGAGTCCGAGGCCGGCGCGCTGCTGTGCCTGCGCCCGCACGCGATCACCCTCACCTCCCCCGCCGAACGCGGCGCGCTGCCGGGCCGCATCGTCGCCAGTGTGTGGCGCGGCGCGTCGACCCGCGTGACGATCGCGCTGCCGAGCCTGCCCGAGAGTTCGATCGACATCGACGTCCCCGGTCACGACGAACGCCCCGTCGGTACCGAGGTGGGCATGCGGTTCCCCGAGCGCGGCGCCGTGCTGGTGCCGGATCCCGGCGCGTCCCTGGGAGTGACGCGGTGACTGCACTCTTGGACTCCCGGCCGTCGTCGAGCCACCGGTTCGTCCCGAACCGTCACGCTGGCGTTCCGGGCTGTGGGTTCTGCCGCCGCTGCTGCTGGTCGTCGGGTTCGCGGTGTACCCCATGGCCCGGGTGCTGGCCGAGTCCACCGTCACCGACACCGGCCGCGGCTGGTCCGACGTGGACCAAGGTTCTCGGGTCGACGTCGTTCCGGAACGCGTTGTGGCGCACCGTGGAAATAGCAGTGGCGTCCACCGGTGGCTGCCTCGTGCTCGGCACGTTCCTCGCACTCGTGCTCGCGTTCGTCCCGTTCCCCAGCGCGAAGGTGGTGGGCCGGCTGATCGACACGATCCTGTCGCTGCCGTCGTTCCTTGTCACGCTCGCCTTCACGTTCCTCTACGGCACCGCGGGCGCCGTCAACGCGCTCATCACCCGACTCACCGGGGCCGACCACGGGCCGCTCAACTTCCTGAACACCCCGCTCGGTGTCATCGCCGCCGAGATCACCTTCTTCACCCCGTTCGTCGTGCGCCCGCTACTGGCGGCGTTCTCCCAGATCCCCGCGACCAGCTCGACGTCGCCGCCAGCCTGGGCGCGTCGCCGCTGCGGGTACTGCGCCAGGTGGTGCTGCCCGAGGCGTGGCCGGCGATGATGGCCGGCGGATCGCTGGTTCTGCTGTTGACGCTCAACGAGTTCGGCATCGTCCTGTTCACCGGCGCGAAGGACGTCATGACGCTGCCGGTGCTGATCTACACGCACGGCATCGTCACGTTCGACCTCCCCGGCGCCGCGGTGATCGCGACCGTCCAGGTGACGCTGTCGCTCGCGCTGTACGGCGGCTACCGATTCCTGTTCGCCCGACTGATGGGAGGCAGCCGTGCTGCTGTGGACCCGACGCGCTAGGTACCTCACGCTCGCCGTCTTCGCCGCGGTGGTGATGATCGTGTTCGTCGCGCCGATCGCGACGGTGATCGCCGCCGCGCTCGCGGGCTCCTGGAACGGGCCGCTGCCGTCGGACCTCGGGACGAAGAACCTGTCCGCGGCGCTGTCCGACGAGAACCTCGCGAGCATGAGCGTCAGCCTGCAGACGGCGATCATCGCCGGCGGCCTCGCGCTGATCGTCGGCACGTGGGCGGCCCTGGCCGCCCGGGAGGCCCCCGCCTGGCTGCGCAAGGTCACCGACGCTGTCTTCCACCTGCCGGTCGCGCTGCCGTCGGTGGCGATCGGTCTGGGGCTGCTCATCGCGTTCAACGAGAAGCCGCTGCTGTTGGGCGGCACCAAGTGGATCGTGATCCTCGCCCACGCGGTGCTGGTGCTGGCGTTCGCGTTCAGTTCGGTGTCCGCCGCGCTGGACCGTCTCGATCCCGCGTACCGGCAGGCGGCCGATCCTCGGTGCCGGACCGGTGCGGGTGTTGTTGCAAATCACGTTGCCGCTGCTGGTGCCCGCCCTCGGCGCCGCCGCGGGCCTGTCCGTCGCGCTGTCGATGGGCGAATTGGGTGCCACGATCATGGTGTATCCTGCGACGTGGAAGACGTTGCCGGTGGCCATCTTCGGACTCACCGACCGCGGTCAGGTGTTCCAGGCCGCCGCGAACACCACCATGCTGATGCTCGTCACCCTGCTGGCCCTACTGGTGTTGGGCCGCATCCGCGGTCGCGGCGCCGCACGCTGAACCTGCTCGGCCTGAGCGCCCATTCCTCGCTGCGGTACGCGGGATGCCGCGTATGCGGCCGAGGAATGGGTGCTCAGACCGACGTCGTGTCCGGTGCACCCTCTCCGCGCCGGACCGGCGTGAGGTCCGGACGCTTCGCGACGCGCCCCGCGCCCGACGACGTTCCGCGCACGCGGCGGCCGAGCCACGGCCCGAGAAAGCGGACCGCCCACTCGGTGTCCGCACGAATTCGCCCCACTACGGTGACCGGCGGGAGCGGACCCAGGCTGTCCTGCCAGCTCAGGTCGGCGCCGGGGACCTCCAGCACCGTGGCCGCGGCCGCCGCCAGACGATCGTGTCCATCCGCATTGAGGTGCAATCGATCCCAACTCCACAGCCGCGGGTCCGTCGCGACCGGGTACACCTCGAGGTCGATCACCGCGACATCATGCCGTGCCGCGGCCGCCCGGATCTCCGTGTTCAGCGCCGAGATCCGGGCCATGATCGCGCGGCCGCCCGGCATGCGCGCGCCGAGCGTGGGAAATGCCATCGTCAGCACCCGCGCGCCCGACGCGGTGAGCGCCTCGAACGCGATCTCCAGTTCTGCTGCGATCGCGGCGGGTTCGAACTTCGGTCGCAGCAGGTCGTTCACTCCGGCGACGACGGATGCCAGGTCGGGCTGCAGCGCCAACGCCTGAGCCAGCTGTTCCTCCCGCACCTGGCGGGCCAGCCGGCCCCGGATCGCGAGATTGGCGTAGAGCACCTCGGGGTTGACCTCCGCGAGCCGCTCGGCGAGCCGGTCCGCCCAGCCGCGGTAGCCCCGCAGGTCGTCCCCGTCGTTCGAGTCCCTCGCTTTGACTGTCACCGATCGCCACGAACCGACTGAACACCGTCGCCCCCTTAGTCTCTGCCGCTGCGGTGCGACGAGCCTAGAACAGGTCCTATACGCAAGCCTGAGCGCCCATTCCTCGCCGCGGTCCGCGGATTCCGCGGAAGCAGGCAAGGAATGGGCGCTCGGGCCGATCGTCGCTATCCCTGGCGCAGGATGTACCGCTGCACCTTGCCGCTGGGGGTCTTGGGCAGGTGCGGCACGAAGTGCACGCTGCGCGGGTAGGCGTGCGCGGCGAACTTCTTCTTCACCAGCTGCTGCAGGTCCTTCTCGAGCTCGTCGGTGCCCTCGACGCCGGAGCGCAGCACGACGAACGCCTCGAGAACCTCACCGCGGAGCTGGTCCGGCATGCCCACGACTGCGGCCTCGACGACGTCGTCGTGCATGACCAGGACGCTCTCGACGTCGAACGGGCCGATGCGGTAGCCGGCCATGATGATGACGTCGTCGTCGCGGGACGAGAAGAGACCGGCCCTGCTCGTCCACCTGGCCGGCGTCGCCGGTGATGTACCAGCGCCCGTCCTCCGTGAAGCGCGCCGCGGTCTTCTCGGGGGCATCGCTGTACCCGGTGAACCACATGAGCGGGCTCGCGGTGGTGTCGATCACGACGCGGCCGGGGTGTTCGGCGGGGCGATCTCGTCGGCGTCGTCGGACAGGACCGCGCAACTCCAACCGGGCAGCGGGCGACCCATCGAGCCGGGGACGACATCCTCACGCAGACCGTCGGCCCACGCGTTGATGATGAACATGCCGTGCTCGGTCTGCCCGTACTGATCGCGGACGGTCACACCCAGTTCGGCCTCCGACCACGCGATGACGTCCGGCGTGAGGGGCTCACCGGCCGACGAGGCACGGCGCAGCTTCACCGACTCCGGCACCGGGGTCTCGTCGGCACGCAGGCTGCGGTACACGGTCGGCGCGGCGGCGAAGTTCGTGACGGCGAAGCGCTCCATCACCTGCCACGTGAGCGGCGCGGAGAACCCCGCGTGCAGCAGGATGCTGCGGATGCCCGACGCCATCGGACCGAGCAGCGCGTAGTACAGCCCGTACGCCCACCCCGGATCGGCGGCGTTCCAGAACACGTCGTCCTCGCGCACGTCGAGACCCAACTCGATGTACGACCGGAACGCCGCGAGCGCGCGGACCGGCACCGGAACACCCTTCGGAGTGCCGGTCGTGCCGCTGGTGAACAAACGAACGATCGGTGCGTTGCCGCCCATCGCGACCGCGGCGCCGCGCGGGTCGTCGGCCGCGTAGCCAGCCACCAAGGCGTCGAAGGCCAGAGCTCCCTCGGCCTCACCACCCGCGACGACGACGCGCCACGACGGGTTCTCCGGCATGTCCTCGCCGGGCGCGAGCTTGCCGACCTGGTTCGCGTCGGAGATCACGACCTTGGCCCCGCTGGCCTCAGAGCCGGAACGCGATCGCGGGCGGCGCGAACGCGGTGAACAGCGGGACGTGGACGGCCCCGCGACGCCAGATGCCCAGCAGCGCGACGACCAGGTCGGCAGACTTGCCCATGAGCGTCGCGACGCAGTCACCTGGCTCGACGCCGAGGTCGGCGAGGGCCGCCGCGAAGCGGGTGGACTGCTCACGCAGCCAGCCGTACGTAAGATCGGTCGACGACAGGTCGCTCTCGACGACCGTGAACGCCACCGCGTCGGCCGGATGCCGATCGCACAGCAGCTCCGCGGCGCACGCCTCGGGGGTGTCGTACTGCGCCAGAAGCTCGCGCACGCGGGTGGTGGTGTCGACGGTCATCGTCGCTCCTCGTCGTCGGGGCCCAGCTCACCATCGGGCCTTCATCCCCCTATGATCCGAGTCACAGCCTCGACCCACTACCCCCGGAAAGGGGTGAAGAGGATGCCGATCGACACCACGGCCCTTCTTCGTCCGCGCGACCGTGATGCGCTACGCACCGAGCTCCGCAAAATCGCCTCTACCGGCGTCGTTCCCGTCGTCTTCGGCGGCGAGGTCCAGGACGGCACGCTCCACCTGGGCGAGTTCGTGGGCACCTTCACCGACGGATTGCGCGGTCTCGCGGTCCGCGAAAGTTCGGGGCTGGGTGGACGGGTCGTCGAGCGGAAGAACCCGATCGCGGTCCACGACTACGGCCGCGCCCGGACCATCACCCACCACTACGACGGTCCAGTCCTCGCCGAGGGCCTCTGTTCGGTGCTGGCCGTGCCCGTGGTCGTCCGCGGGAGTTCCCGCGCCGTCATGTACGCCGCGATCCGCGAGCGCGTCCAGTTGGGCGACCGGATCGCCGACATCATGATGCAGGCCGGACGCCGGCTCGCGAACGAGGTCGCGATCCGCGACGAGGTGGACCGACGGGTCCAATTGCTCGACGCGGCGGCCGCCGAGCACACACCGCACGCGGTGGACACGGAGGAGATCCGCGACGTGTACGCGGAGCTGCGCAGCATCGCGCAGACGGTGCAGCAGCCCGAACTCCAAGAGCGACTGCGGGCCCTGTCCGGCCGGCTCGCGGCCGTCGGCTCCCCCGACGGCGCCGCCCGTCCCGCGCCGACGATCACGTTGTCGCCGCGCGAGATCGACGTCCTCAGCCACGCCGCCCTGGGATGCACCAATGCCGATATCGCCGAACGGCTCTCGGTGAAGCCGGAGACCGTCAAGAGCTACCTACGCAGCGCGATGAGCAAGCTCGACGCCAATTCCCGCCGGGAGGCGGTCGTCACCGCACGCCGGCTGGGACTGCTGCCGTAGTCCGACGATTTTCTGGAACACGTTCCACCGCTGTGCCATACTCGCGGCCATGTCAGCGACTCCGACCGAATCGACCGATGTGACCCGAAGTGCGACCGCGCAGGAGCTACTCGATCTCGTGCTCGGGTCCCCCGCCGCAGTCGCCGTCCACGACAAAGAGGCCTGGCTGGGCTTGTTCTCGCAGCGGCACGTCGTCGAAGACCCAGTCGGCGGCCGCCCCGTCCTCGGTGGACTCTACGACCGGCGCAGCCGGGTCCGCGGCGGTGAACCGCTCGCTCGGTTCTGGGACACGTTCATCGCCCCCAACGACATTCGCTTCCACGTCGAGCACGACGACATCGTGTGCGGACTGGACGTCATCCGCGACGTCACGATCGAGACGCGCCTCGGCGACGGCGTCGTCGCCAAGGCCCCGATGCACCTGCTGTACGAGACGACGCTCGACGACGGCGCCCCGCGGATTCGGCGGATCGCCGCGCACTGGGAAGTGGCGCCGATGTTCGCCCAGGTCGCCGGGATCGACCGCGCCAGGCTCGGTGTCGGCGCCACGATGGGCGCGCGCATGCTGCGACTGCAGGGCATCGGAGGATCGCTCGCGTTCGGTCTGGCGGTGCGCAGCGTCGGCGAACGCGGCAAGCGGTCGGTGCGACGACTGGTGTCCGACGCCCAGCGCGGCGACCTGCGGGCGTCGGCCCTGCTGGGCGGCCGGACCGTCCGCGACGTCACCAAGATCATCGCTGCGGGCGACACCGTCACCGCCACCTGCACCGTCGACGGTTCGCACGCGGTGCTCTTCTGCTACCTGAACCGCAAGACGTACGAGATCACGAAGGCGGACATGCTACTCATGATCGGCCGATCCCACCGCCGACGATTCCGGTCGGCGGTGCGGATCAGTCGAGTAGGACGGTCGCGAACGTCGCGACCTGACTGAAGCCCACCCGCGCATACGCCCGACGGGCACGCTCGTTGTAGCTGTTGACGTAGAGGCTCGCAATGCGCCCGCGCGCCATGACGGCCGCCGCGACCGCCGCCGTCCCGGCCGCACCGAGTCCCTCGCCGCGATGCGCCGGATCGACCCACACGCCCTGAATCTGCCCGACGGCGGCTGACATCGACCCGACCTCGGCCTTGTAGACCACGTCGCCGTTCTCGAATCGAGCCCACGCGCGCCCGGAGGCGATGAGGTTCGCGACCCGCCGCCGGTAGCTGCGGCCGCCATCGTTGGCGCCCGGGTCGATCCCGACCTCCTCGATGAACATCGCGACCGCCGCCGGCAGGTAGGACTCGATCTCGTCCATCCGCACCTGACGCACGTGCGGATCGGGACGCACACCGGGGTCGGCGTCGAGCGCGAGCAACGGCTGCTCCGAACGGATCTCGCGCGCAGGACCCCACTCCGACTCGCAGCATCTCCCACAGCGGCAGCGTCAGCTCCGCGCGCCCTACGAGCGACGAACACATCCGTGGAAACCGACTGGCCCGATCCGCGAACGAACGCAGATCGTCGACGTCGCCCAGCAACGGAATCAGGTTCGCCCCAGCGAAACACAGCGACTCGGCCGGCCCCCGCGGCTCCACATCTCGCCCTGGAGCGTGCGGGGATCGAGACCCGACTGCTGGACGCGAGCGGCGACCATGCACGCCGCGACCGGATCGGACTTCGAGCACACGCAACACCTGGGCGGCGTCGCGTCCACTGAGTTGTCGCGCTCCGAGGAGCTTGAGCACCGACACACCCCCTTCGTCCCGTGCCTCGTCGTCGAGACCGTTCGGCGTGATGTCTGTCAGCGTCGGGCTGTCAGTGCCGGATTCGAGAACCACATTGCCATGAAGGTGCCCCTGGGCGGGCAAATTTCAGCTCACGGTGACCACCGGCGCGCCGCTCGCCTCCCCACCTTCCATCTCCTCAGCGATACGCATCGCTTCCTCGATCAGGGTCTCGACGATCTGCGCCTCGGGCACGGTCTTGATGACCTTGCCCTTGACGAAGATCTGGCCCTTGCCGTTACCGGAAGCGACACCGAGATCGGCCTCGCGTGCCTCACCGGGACCGTTGACGACGCAGCCCATTACCGCGACGCGCAGCGGCACCTCCATACCCTCGAGTCTCGCGGTGACCTCGTTCGCGAGCGTGTACACGTCGACCTGCGCGCGACCACACGACGGGCACGACACGATCTCGAGCTTGCGGGGCGCAGGTTCAGCGACTGCAGGATCTGCGTGCCGACCTTGATCTCCTCCGCCGGCGGGGCCGACAGCGAGACGCGGATCGTGTCGCCGATGCCCTCGGAGAGCAGCGCACCGAACGCGACCGCCGACTTGATCGTGCCCTGGAAGGCCGGACCGGCCTCCGTGACACCCAGATGCAGCGGGTAGTCGCACTGCGCCGCCAGCTGGCGGTACGCCTCGACCATGACGACCGGGTCGTTGTGCTTGACCGAGATCTTGATGTCGCCGAAGCCGTGCTCCTCGAACAGGCTCGCCTCCCAGAGCGCCGACTCCACCAGCGCCTCAGGGGTGGCCTTGCCGTACTTCTGCATCAGTCGCGGATCGAGCGAACCGGCGTTGACACCGATCCGGATCGGGATGCCGGCGTCACCGGCCGCCTTCGCGACCTCCTTGACGCGGCCGTCGAACTCCTTGATGTTGCCGGGGTTGACGCGGACGGCCGCGCAACCGGCATCGATTGCGGCGAAGATGTACCGCGGCTGGAAGTGGATGTCCGCGATCACCGGGATCTGGCTCTTCTTCGCGATCGCGGCGAGCGCGTCGGCGTCCTCCTGACGCGGGCACGCGACGCGGACGATGTCGCAGCCCGACGCGGTGAGTTCGGCGATCTGCTGGAGGGTCGCGTTGACGTCGTGGGTCTTGGCGGTGCACATCGACTGCACCGACACCGGGTAGTCGCTGCCGACACCGACATTCCCGACCATCAACTGGCGAGTCTTGCGTCGCGGTGCAAGGACCGCAGGAACTTCGGGCAGGCCCAAACCGACAGGGCTGGTCACGTTTCGCCTTCTTTCGTTGCTACGGGGCAAGTCTATCGTTCGAGCATTTACCGGAACCGGGTCACGGGAACAGCTTGATCGGGTTCACGATGTCGGCCGTCAGAGTCAGGAGCATGTAGGCGCCGCCGATGACGACGACCACGTACGTGATCGGCATCAGCTTCATGTAGTCGACCGGGCCACCGGCGCCGAGCCCGCGCAGCCGCCGGATCGAGTTCCGGATCTTCTCGTACATCGTCACCGCGATGTGCCCGCCGTCGAGGGGCAGCAGGGGCAGCAGGTTGAAGATGCCGAGGAAGAAGTTCAACGTGGCGAGAAGCCCGATGAACACCTCCCACAAGCCCTGTTCGGCGACCTGGCCGCCGATCACCGACGCGCCGACCACACTGATCGGGGTGTCCAGCGCGCGCTCGCCGCCGGTCACCGCGGTCCACAGATCGACCACCTTGCCCGGCATCTCGGTGAGCGCGTGCACCGTCTGCACGAAAATGTCGCCGGTGTACACGAACGACGCCGGCACGGCCCCGAGCGCCGAGTACTTGACGACTCGCGGCGGCGCCTGGATACCGATCGCACCGACGTTCTGCGAGACCGGGGCTTGGGATCGCTCTCCGTGGAGTCGGGGTTGTTGACGTACCGCTGTGCCTGCTGGACCTGAACCGGGATCACGAGGGTCTGCCCGTCGCGTTCGACGGTGAAGTCCGCGGTTCCGGTCAGCGGCTGCGTCTTGCGCACCAGGTCGGTGAAGGTCGGGGTCGACTCACCGTTCACCGCGGTGATCACGTCACCCTCGCGGATTCCGGCCGCCTCCGCGGGGCCGGCGCCCGAGCACTCGGCAAGTGCGTAGTTCGGTGCGGGGCCCTGGGACGGGGCCACGCACACGGTGCCCGCGACGACCGCGCGGGTCTCGGAGTTCGGCAGCCCCCATCCGACCGCGAGGATGAACACCAGGACGATCCCGAGCACGAAGTTCATCGCGATGCCGCCGGACATCACGACGATGCGCTTCCACGCCTTCTGCTTGTACATCGCACGGTCGACCTCGTCGGGTGCGAGCTCGTCGACGGCAGTCATGCCGGCGATGTCACAGAAGCCGCCCGCCGGGATCGCCTTGAGTCCGTACTCGGTCTCACCCCGACGGAACGAGAAGATCTTCGGCCCGAAGCCGACGTAGTACCGGCGCACCTTCATGCCGAGCGCCTTGGCGGTCCACATGTGACCGGCCTCGTGCAGCGCGATGGACGCGCCGATACCGAGGGCGAACAGCAGCACACCGAACGCGAAGACCATGCCGCTCTAGCCCTCCTGCTTCACGAGTTCACACGCGCGGGCTCGCGCCCACCCATCGGCCGCCAATACGTCGTCCACGGTAGCGGGCGGGGCCGACCATTCGCCGCCGGCCGCGAGAACTCGTTCGACGGTGCGGACGATCTCGGGGAACCTCACCGCACCGCCCAGGAACGCCTCGGCCGCGACCTCGTTGGCTGCGTTGTAGACCGCGGTCATGCACCCACCGGCCTTGCCGGCCTGGCGGGCCAGGTCCACGGCGGGGAACACGGTCGCGTCGACAGGCTCGAACGTCCACGTCGACGCCGCCCGGAAGTCGCACGCGGCCGCCGCGCCCGGGACGCGGTTCGGCCAACCGAGAGCGAGCGCGATGGGCAGCTTCATGTCCGGCGGGCTGGCCTGTGCGAGCGTCGAGCCGTCGACGAACGTCACCATCGAATGCACGATCGACTGCGGATGCACGGTGACGTCGATGCGGTCGTAGTCGATCCCGAACAGCAGGTGCGTCTCGATCAGCTCGAGGCCCTTGTTGACGAGGGACGCCGAGTTGAGCGTGTTCATCGGCCCCATCGACCACGTCGGGTGGGCGCCCGCCTGCTCCGGCGTGACGTCCTCGAGGGCCGCGGCGGCTCCATCCACGGAACGGACCACCGGACGCGGTGAGGACCAGTCGCTCGACCTCGTCGGCGCGCCCACCCCGCAGGCACTGCGCCAACGCCGAGTGCTCCGAGTCGACCGGCACGATCTGCCCCGGCGCGGCGGCCGCGGTCACCAGCGGCCCGCCGGCGACGAGGGACTCCTTGTTCGCCAGCGCGAGCCGGGCGCCCGATGCGAGCGCGGCGAGCGTCGGCTCGAGCCCGAGCGAGCCGACCAGTGCGTTGAGCACGACGTCGGCCTCGGTCTCCCGGACCAACTCGGTGACCGCACCGGGACCGGACAGCACACCCGGCGGGTCCAGCCGCGCGGCCGCGGCGGGATCGGCGACCGCCACCCGGGTCACCCCGGTATCGGCGGATCTGGCGCGCCAACAGGTCGATGTTCCCGCCACCGGCAGCGAGACCGACCACCTCGAACTTGTCGAGGATTGGCGGCGATGACCTCGAGGGCCTGGGTGCCGATGGAGCCGGTGCTGCCCAGCAGCAGGACGCGAGTCGGTTGGGTGTCAGCCACGCAACCATTGTTCCTGACCGAAGCTGAGAGGATCACACAGGATTACTCCGGTATCGCAGACGACGCCGGGACCCCGCTTCGTACGACAGTCGGTCGTATGCCACGATATGCAGAGATAGCGCATTCGTAAGATCAGGAGGATCGAGCCGTGGCCGGTACCCAGTTGGACCCCACTTCGTACGACCCCGTCGTCGCCGCGCACGTCGACACCGCCGAGGTCCCCTCGGCCGCTTGGGGCTGGAGTGGCGAGGCTCCGCGACTGTTCCGTTTCGCCGGCTGGTTCTTCGCAGCCTTCCTGCTGCTGATGATGATCGGTAACCACGGCGGCAAGGTCGAGGACCTGTTCCTCATCGGCTTCGCCGGAGCAATCGTCCTGATCCTGGTTCGCGACATCATCCTGCGGCGCAAGCCCCGGTAGGCGCTACCACGATCAACGGTAAAGGCCCCGCACCAGTTCGGTGCGGGGCCTTCGCCGTTCCGGGCGCCGTCAGGCGGCTCGATCACCGCCTGCCCCGCAGGTACACGGAACGACTTCGACGTCGTCACATCGGAATTCGGGTCCAGCTTGTCGACCGCACGGAAACGGAAGCGCGCCTCATCCGCGTCGACGTCGAGCAGACCGTAGCCGTGGCTGACCATGTCGACATGCTTGACGTGCGGGTTGTGAGCGCGCCGACTGGTCTCCTCGGCGCGGGCCGCATCGACCGGGTCGCCGCCACTGCTGCTCCCGGTGTACCCACCGTCTCCGGTGTTCGTGGACGTGACGGACGGGACCACGAACTCGACGCCCGCCCGCCGGGTGCCGGGCGCGTTGACCTGCTCACCGCTCGACGTGCCCGGGCGAATCCGGTGTCCCACAACTCGCCCGCCCATCCGTCGTGGTCGTCGCCGGTGACCAGGACCATGTTCTCGACCGACTGGGCGGCGGTGGACAGGATCTCGGCCCGCTCGGCGCCGTATCCGTCCCGACGTGTCCAGGTAGGCCCGGGTGCCGTCGTCCGCCACCACCATGCCCATCATCATGTTCGCGTTGGCGACCACCTTCCACGTCGCGTCCGACCGGGTCATGCCGTCGAGGAGCCACCGCTTCTGAGAGGCGCCGAGCATCGTGCGGCCCGGCGCGTCGGCCTCCGCACACAGGATGTGGTCGAGCGAGTCGCCGCAGGCCTGCCGGTCGCGGTACTGACGCGTGTCAGGCGCGAACAGCTCCACCGTCCGGCCCACCCGGAGCGACCGGTAGGTGCGCAGCGGGTCGTCGCCGAACCGCGGCACCGGCATGTGCTCGAACCACGCCTGCCACGCCCACTGTTTCTTCTGCTGGAACCCGATCGCGCCGTCGACCGGAGCGATGACGGGAACGTCCACCCGTCCTTGCTGTAGTTGTTGCGGAATTCATGGTCGTCCCAGATCGGCAGGAACGCGTGCCGGCTGTGCATCAGCTGCAGGTCGGCGTCCGACCGATACCTGCGGTACTTCTCCCGCATGCTGCCCAGCGCCTGCGGGAACGGATTGACCTCGATGCCCCGGACTCCGGGCATCGTGAACTCGTACACGTAGTCACCGAGGCAGACGACGAAGTCCAGATCCTCCTCGGCGAGGTGGCGGTGGGCCGCGTAGTAGCCCTCCTCGAACCCCTGGCAGGTGAACCAGCCGATGCGGACGGGTTCGTTGGAGTCGGCCGGGCGCAGCGTGCGAAAGCGGCCGACCGGCGACTCTCCCCCGTCGCCGCGGAACTGGTAGTAGTAGGTCTCACCGGGCGCCAGCCCCGTCGCATCGAAATGCACTGTGCCGTCGGCATCCTCGCGCACCGGCACCCGCTCGGCCAGAACCGGCGCGGACAGGTCCTCGCGAGTCGAGACGATCAGCGCCAGTTCCCCGCCCGCGGCGTTGCCGCCGAGACTGCCCGCGAGACTGCCGATTCCGCCGGCCGCACCGACCCGCGTCCACAACGTCGCGCCGTCGGTGCGCGGGACGCCGGCCATGACGCCGTTCCCGAAATCCGGGTTCCGGATCAGTCCCGGACCGGCGTCCGGGGCCTGCCGAAGGAGAGGCGTCGCGTGGGCTGCCGCGGGGAGCACGGCGGCGCCACCGATCACCGACAGGCCGGCGAGAAAGGTACGACGGAGACATTTCGGGCGGAAAAGGCATGGGCCACCTCGGGTGCGCGTGGACACGGGTGGCGCCGACCCTACGTTTGTCCGTTTCCCGATGTGTGGGTTTCGCGTAACCTACGTGAACTCCAGGCGTCCGTTCGTGGAACCCGAGGCGAACGACGCGACTTCAGTTCTCCGCGGCCAACTGCCCGCACGCCGCGGCGATCTCCTGACCGCGGGTGTCGCGGACGGTGCACGACGCCCTGCGCCTGCACGCGACGGACGAACTCCCGCTCCACCGGCTTGGGGCTGGCGTCCCACTTGCTGCCCGGCGTCGGGTTCAGCGGAATCAGGTTGACGTGCACCAGCGGACCGAGCGCCTTGTGCAGCTTCTTGCCGAGCATGTCGGCGCGCCACGGCTGGTCGTTCACGTCGCGGATCAGGGCGTACTCGATCGACACGCGTCGGCCCGACTTGTCGGCGTAGTAGCGCGCCGCATCGAGGACCTCGGCCACCGGCCACCTGTTGTTGACGGGGACCAGCGTGTCGCGGAGTTCGTCGTCGGGGGTGTGCAGCGACACCGCCAGACGCACCGACATCTCCTCGTCGGCGAGCTTGCGGATCGCGGGCGCCAGACCGACGGTCGACACCGTCACCGCACGCTGCGAGATGCCGAGCCCGTCCGGCGCCGGCGACGTGATCCGTCGCACCGCGGCCACGACGCGCTTGTAGTTCGCGAGCGGCTCCCCCATGCCCATGAAAACGATGTTCGACAGGCGCCCCGGCCCGCCCTCGACCTCGCCGTCACGCAGGGCGGCCGCGGCGGCACGCACCTGGTCGACAATCTCGGCGGTCGACAGGTTGCGGTTGAGTCCACCCTGGCCGGTCGCGCAGAACGGGCAGGCCATGCCGCAGCCGGCCTGGCTCGAGATGCACAACGTCGCGCGATCCGGGTAGCGCATCAGGACGCTCTCGAGCAGTGTGCCGTCGTTCGCCTTCCACAGCGTCTTGCGGGTCTGACCGGCGTCGCATGCGACGTGCTTGACGACGGACAGCAGCTGCGGGAACAGCGCCGCGCCCACCTGCTCGCGCATCCCGGCAGGCAGGTCGGTCATCTTGTCCGGATCGGCCTCGAGCCGGCCGTAGCATTGCCGCGCCAACTGGTCGGCACGGAATCCCGGCAGACCGAGTTCCTTGACCGCCTCCTTGCGCTCGTCGGCGTCGAGGTCGGCGAGATGGCGCGGCGGCATACCGCGGCGCGGCGCGTTGAAGACGAGAGGAAGCGAGACAGTCGTAGTGCCCGCCATTCTCCCACTACCTACTCCCGCTGTCCGATGCGCGTGCGCAACGCCATACGGTGGGTGATGATCGACACATGACCGAGACGCCGCGGGAAGACCCCGACGCGGTCGAGAAGCCGGCCACCCCGCACCCGTCCGGCCGGCACGAGGCCGCCGGCCGGCAGGCAACGCACGAGGCGGGGCGATTGACCCGAACTCGTGCCGCGTCGGCCTGGACCGGGCTGGTCATCGGAATCGTGGTCGCGATACTGCTGCTGATCTTCATCCTGCAGAACCTCGAAACCGTGACATTCCAGTTGTTCGCGTGGCACTTCACGCTGCCCGCGGGCATCAGCCTGCTGCTCGCGGCGATCGCCGGCGCGCTCATCATGGCGCTCGCGGGCGGATACGGATCATCCAGATCCGCCGGGTCGCGCAACGCGCCGGCGCCGTGGCCGAGAACACGCCGCCGGAGTAGCTGCCTCGCCGTTTCGAGAGCACGATGGGACTCACGACACGAGTACGCCTTCGAGCCGAGGAGCTGCCGCGTGACGACCATCTCCACCATCCGAGCCGATCTGGCGCGATCCTGGCTTCTGACAGCCGCCACGAAACCGGAGACCTTCCCCGCCCCACCGACGTGGACGCGATGATCCTCGACCTGGAGGATGCCGTCGCCCGGATCACAAGCCCGGAGCGCGTGAGGCCGTCGTCGAGTGGCTCGGCGGCGGCGAGAACACCGCCTGGGTGCGGGTCAACGACGCGACGACGCCCTACTGGGCCGACGACCTCGACGCGCTCGCCGGGTTACGGGGGCTGTCGGGCGTGATGCTCGCGAAGAGCGAGAGCGGCAACCAGGTCGACGCCACCGCCGAACGACTCCCGCAGGGCACCCCGATCCTCGCGCTGATCGAATCCGCGGTGGGCCTCGAGGCGGCACCCGAGATCGCCCGTGCCGAGGGCACGTTCCGCCTGGCGTTCGGCAGCGGCGACTTCCGGCGCGACACCGGCATGAGCGACGACGTCATGGCCATGGCCTACCCGCGGTCGCGGCTCGTGATCGCCAGCCGCGCCGCGCGGCTGCCGGGCGGGCCCATCGACGGACCGACGCTCTCCGCGAACGACACCATCCTGCAACGCGATTGCGAGGCCACGGTGTCGCTCGGGCTGACGGGCAAGCTGTGTCTGCACCCGGATCAGGCCGCGACCGTCAACCGTGCGCTCAGCCCGAGCGCCCACGACATCCAGTGGGCTCACGACGTCATCACCGACCTCGGCGCGGACGGTGAGCGCGTCCGGGTCGGCAGCGACCTCCCCCGGTTGGCGAGGGCGAAGAAGTTCACCCACCTCGCCGAGGCCTTCGGCCTGGGCTGAACTCGGGGGCGCAGGTCGACGGCGACGCCGCGCCCGCGAACCGATCGGTCATCCAATCCAGCGCCCGCGGCATCCCGGTGGCCATCGGCAGGCCGTGACCGACGATGAATCCCGGTGCGATCGGCGGGATCTCCTCGGTGCTGAAGTCGACCGTCGCGCCGAGCGCACACCAGTCCGCGGCGAGCCGCGCGGCCTGCGCGTGCGGAATCAGGTCGTCGTTGCGCCCTTGGACGATCAACACCGGACTGCGGGGCGCCGACCGCCCGATGCGCTGCTCGTCGACCACGGCGCGCACCGCGGGAGGGCGTCGATGAGTTCCGCAACGGACCGGCCGTCGCGCGTCCACTCGGACGTGCGGTGCAGGCCGTAGCGGGCGATCGTCTCCGGCACACACTGGTTCGCGATGTCGTCGAGCGCCTGACGCCCGGCCGGGCTCAGGGCGCCGTCGATATCCGCACGGGTCTCCGGGTAACCGGCGTAGATACTGTTGACCGCGTAGCCGAGCAGCCCGGTCGCCAGACCGCCGTCGATCGCCGCGGCGACGGACCGCAGGTCCGCCGGCGGCCCGCCCGCGAAGGTTCCGCGGACGTTCAATTCCGGCGCGTAGGACGCCTGCATCTCGGTCGCCGCGGCCACCGCGCCACCGCCCTGCGAGTAGCCCGACAACCCGATCGGGCTGTCGTCGCCGATCCGGATGTCGGGCAACGACTTCACCGCGCGGGCCGCGTCGAGCACCGCATGCGCCTGCGCACGCCGGTCGGTGTAGCTGTGGACACCCGCGGTCCCCAGGCCCTCGTAGTCGGTGACGACGACGTCCATTCCGCGTTCGAGCAGCGCATACGTCTGGGCGATCTCGTACTCGATCGCGAAGTCGAGCGGCGGGCCGTAGTGAACGCGGTCGGTGAACGACTTCGACGGCGCGCACTGGTCGCCCTGCCCCTGGGTGCCCGGTGCGAGGACCACGAGCGGCCGGGGCCACCGTCCGTCCACGGCGAGCTCGCGTCGAAGTAGGTCGCGGTCGCAGCCACGGGAGATCCGTGAGCGTCCGTGCTGCGGTACATGATCCGCGTCGCCCCCGACGGCCACGGTCCCGCCTGGTTCGGAACGGACAGCGTCGGCACGTACGGCTCGGACCGCAGGACGTCGCCGGCTTCACCCGACGGCAGCGGGGACGGGGCCTGGTAGAAGTCGGTCGGCGTCGCCGAGGCGGTCCCCACGGTTGCGACGGCCAGGCAGGCGCCCAACACTGCTGCTGCCCGACGAGTCCAGCGCGCGATCGTCGTCATGTGACACACACCACACGATGGCAACGGCTGTTGTCGATACTCCGGTACCGCTAACCGGTCAGACGATAAGTCCGATCGGCGCGGACCTGGTGTGGATCCGGTAGCCCACCTCCAGCCCCAGACCCGGGGTCTCGACGAACGCGCGGGCCGCGGTGCGCGCAGTGAACTCGATGCCGAGCACCGCCCGGAGCGCCTCGCGGTCTTCGAACTCCCACCGAGTACGGACCCGGCGCATCGCGAAGCCCTGAGCCGCGAAGAACGATTCCACCGCGGCCGGATCGTAGCGCGGCAGATCGGCGCGCATCCACTGTCCGTACGGCGCGGCGGTGGCATCGAGATCGACGATCGCGAGCACGCCCCCGGGGCGCAGGACCCGCATCGCCTCGAGAATGCCCGGCCCACACCCCGGTCCGAAGAAGTACGCGGTGCGCGCGTGCACGACGTCGACGCTGGCGTCCGGGAGTGGCACCGACTCGGCCGAACCCTCCAGGACAGTGACGGAGTCCCGACCGGCGACGCGGTCGCGGGCCGCGGCGACGAGCGGGTGGTGCGGTTCGACTCCGACGACCGACCGCGCGGCCTCGGCGAACACAGGGAGATGGAACCCCGCCCCGCACCCGACGTCCAGCACGTCGCGACCGCGCCAGTCGGCCACCTCGCCGAGGGCGCGGAACACGACACCGTCGACGTCCTGCGCGCGGTTCTCCACCTCGTAGATGTGCGGCCAGTGCCAGATGTTCGGGCTCGGGATCGGTCCCCGAGCCCGTCCGGCTCCGCGGAATCGGCTCACACCAGGACGGTCAGGACGAGCCAGGTGACGAACGCCGAGGGCAGGAGCGAATCGAGGCGGTCCATGATGCCGCCGTGGCCGGGCAGCAGCGTACCCATGTCCTTGATGCCCAGTTCACGCTTGACCTGGGACTCGATGAGATCGCCGAGGGTCGCGGTGAACACCAGCGCGACACCGAGCAGTGCGCCGATGAGCGGGTTCGCATCCAGGATGAACGTGACGGTCAGGACACCACCGATCACGCAAAACACGAGCGAACCGGCGAAGCCCTCCCACGACTTCTTGGGGCTGATCGCCGGGACCATCGGTGCTTGCCGAAGAAGACTCCGGCCACGTAGCCACCGACGTCCGAGCACACGACGACGATCAGCAGGCAGAACAGCCGGCCGGCGCCGTTGTCCTGCAGCACCATCAACGTCGCGAACGTCGCGAAGAGCGGGATCCACGCCGCCACGAACACCGCGATCGCGGTGTCCCGGAGGAAGTTGCGTGGAGTGGCCTTGAGCCCGCGATCGAACAGGCGCCACACCATCGTCACCAGGGCCGTTCCCGCGAAGGCCCCCAGCGCGCCCGGTGGGCCGTAGGGCCAGCTGAGCCAGATGATGGCCTGGCCCCCGAGCAGCAGCGGGATCAGCGGGACACTGATGTCAGCCTCGCGCAGGCGCTTGGTGACCTCCCACGTCGCGATCGCCATCGCGACGGCGACGACCCCGATCAACACGAGCGGGGCGTAGAGCAGGATCAAGATCAACCCCGCGCCGAGACCGCCACCGACGGCGATCGCGGCAGGCAGGTTGCGTCCAGCTTTGGAGGCCGGGGTGGCGGTCGCCGCGGAGGCGCCGTCAGCTTTCCCCACCGCTAAACCTCCATCAATTCGGCTTCCTTGTGCTTCACCAGGTCGTCGATCTGGCTGACGTAGCGCGAGGTGGTCTTGTCGAGTTCCTTCTCGGCGCGACCGACCTCGTCCTCGCCCGCCTCGCCGTCCTTCTGGATGCGGGAGAGCTCGTCCATCGTCTTGCGGCGCACGTTGCGGATCGCGACCTTGGCGTCCTCGCCCTTGCCCTTGGCCTGCTTGACGAACTCGCGACGACGCTCCTCGGTGAGCTGCGGGACCGAGATGCGAATGATGCTGCCGTCGTTGCTGGGGTTGACGCCCAGATCGGAGTTGCGGATCGCATTCTCGATCGGCCCGAGCTGTGCAGCCTCGTAGGGCTTGATGATGACCATTCGCGCCTCGGGCACGTTGATGCTCGCGAGCTGCGTGATCGGGGTCATCGACCCGTAGTACTCGACGACGATCCGGTTGAACATGCCCGGGTTCGCGCGGCCGGTGCGGATGGAACCCAGGTCGTCCTTCGCAACCGTGATGGCCTTTTCCATCTTCTCCTCGGCCTCGAAGAGAGCTTCATCAATCACGGCTGTTCCTCCGTCTCGTATCCATCGCGGTCGTGTGCGTTGCGAATCATGATCACACTGGCTGTCATCATGACTTGACCAATGTTCCGATCTTCTCACCGGACACCGCACGCGCGATGTTGCCCTCGATGAGGAGGTTGAACACCATCATCGGCATCTGGTTGTCCATGCAGAGGCTGAACGCGGTCGCGTCTGCGACCTTGAGACCCTTCTCGATCACCTCGCGATGCGTGATCTCGGTGAACATGGTGGCGTCCGGGTCGACCCGCGGATCCGCGGAGTAGACGCCGTCGACGGCCTTCGCCATCAGCACCACCTCGGCACCGATCTCGAGCGCGCGCTGGGCGGCGGTGGTGTCGGTCGAGAAGTACGGCATACCCATGCCGGCACCGAAGATCACCACGCGCCCCTTCTCGAGGTGGCGGCGAGCCCGCAGCGGCAGGTACGGCTCGGCGACCTGCCCCATGGTGATCGCGGTCTGTACTCGGGTATCGATACCCTGCTTCTCCAGGAAGTCCTGCAGCGCAAGGCAGTTCATGACGGTGCCGAGCATGCCCATGTAGTCGGACCGCGCCCGGTCGAGACCGCGCTGCTGCAGTTCGGCACCGCGGAAGAAGTTGCCACCACCGATCACCACGGCGACCTGCACCCCGGAGCGAACCACTTCGGCGATCTGCTCCGCGACCGTCGTCACGACGTCCGGATCGAGCCCGACCTCTCCGCCACCGAACATTTCACCGCCGAGCTTGAGGAGCACACGTCGAAATCCTGGACGTTCGTCGGCCGGTGCGGTCATAACTCTCCCTCGGTTCTGCAGGTAGTGCGGTTCTAGAAGTATTACGGTTCGTCGGCGAGCGGGGCCACGGCCGAGCCGGACCGGGAACCAGGCCGTCCGGCGAATCCACCGGAACGGGCCCTAATCATCCTGCCTCATTCCCCGGCGGTCGACCCAGTTGACCCCACCCACCGCACAGATCGGCCCCGCACGGAACGGAATGGGTGGATCGTCGGTTCGAAGAACGAACCGACGACTACACCCACCCGGCCGGCGGGGCCGATGTGTGAGAGTGCGACTAGCTGGCGCCGACCTCGAACCGCGCGAAGCGGGTGATCGTGGCGCCGGCCTCGTCCAGGAGAGCCTTGACGGTCTTCTTGGAGTCGGTGACCGAGGACTGCTCGGTCAGGACGACGTCCTTGTAGTAGCCGTTGACGCGACCCTCGACGATCTTCGGGAGCGCAGCCTCGGGCTTGCCCTCCTCCTTGGCCGTCTGCTCGGCGATACGACGCTCGTTCTCGACGATGTCCGCGGGGACCTCGTCACGGGTGACGTACTTGGCCTTGAGCGCAGCAACCTGCATCGCGGCACCGCGAGCGGCCTCGGCAGCTGCCTCGCCCTCGCCGGTGTACTCGACGAGCACGCCGACGCCCGGGGCAGGTCGGAAGCGCGCTTGTGCAGGTAGGTCGCGACGGCGCCGTCGAAGGCGACGTAGCGACGCAGCTCGAGCTTCTCACCGATCTTGGCGGAGAGTTCCTGGACCAGGGTCTCGACGGACTTGCCGTCGACGTCGACGGCCTTGAGGGCCTCGAGGTCGGCAGGCTTCGCGGCGGCAGCAGCGGCAACGACCTTGTCGGCCAGCTCCTGGAACTCCGCGTTCTTGGCGACGAAGTCGGTCTCGGCGTTGATCTCGATCATGACGCCGTCCTTGGCCGCGACCAGGCCCTCGGCCGTGGTGCGCTCGGCGCGCTTGCCCACGTCCTTGGCACCCTTGATGCGCAGCAGCTCGACAGCCTTGTCGAAGTCGCCGTCGGTCTCGGTGAGCGCGTTCTTGCAGTCCATCATTCCGGAGCCGGTGAGCTCACGGAGCCGCTTGACGTCGGCGGCGGTGTAGTTCGCCATGGGGGGCGATCCTCCTCGGATGAGTTTCGGAAGCCAGGCTCTGCGGTTCGCGCCGAAACCTGGCGAAGCACGTGAGCGAAACGGCCCCGACCGGAAAGGTCGGGCCGAATCGACTAGGACTGCTGAGCGTCCGCGGCGGGAGCCTCGGCCTCGGCGGCCGGGGCAGCCTGCGAGAGGAGCTCCTGCTCCCACTCGGCGAGCGGCTCGCCCGTGCCGGCCTCCGGCTTGGCGTCCTTGTCGGCGCTCGCACCAGCGCGAGCCTGCAGGCCCTCGGCGACAGCGGAGGCGACGACCTTGGTGAGCAGGGCGGCGCTACGGATCGCATCGTCGTTGCCCGGGATCGGGTAGTCGACGACGTCGGGGTCGCAGTTGGTGTCCAGGATCGCGATGACCGGGATGTTCAGCTTGCGCGCCTCGCCGACGGCGATGTGCTCCTTGTCGGTGTCGACGACCCAGATGGCCGACGGAACCTTGGCCATGTCCCGGATGCCGCCGAGGGTGCGGTCGAGCTTGGTCATCTCACGCGTGAGCATGAGGATTTCCTTCTTGGCGCGACCCTCGAAGCCACCGGTCTGCTCCATCGACTCGAGCTCCTTCAGGCGCTGCAGGCGCTTGTGGACCGTCGAGAAGTTGGTGAGCATGCCGCCGAGCCAACGCTGGTTGACGTAGGGCATCCCGACGCGAGTGGCCTCACCCGCGATGGACTCCTGCGCCTGCTTCTTGGTGCCGACGAACAGGATGGTGCCGCCGTGCGCGACGGTCTCCTTGACGAATTCGTACGCCTTGTCGATGTACGTCAGCGTCTGCTGCAGGTCGATGATGTAGATGCCGTTGCGGTCGGTGAAGATGAAGCGCTTCATCTTCGGGTTCCAACGGCGGGTCTGGTGCCCGAAGTGTGCGCCGCTGTCGAGCAGCTGCCGCATGGTCACAACAGCCATGGCTGTGTACCTCGTCTTTCGTGTGCCGGTTGTCGCAGGGATCGGTGACCCCCGCCCTGGCGTCCGCCCGGTGTCGGACCTGCACGAATGCGGGACCAGCCGACGACCGGGTACTTGCGCGGACGCGCGAAGTCGGACTGTGCGTGCACAGACCGCCTGACAAGTGTACGGCCTGGGCGCGCGCACTCCTAACCCGCGGTCGGTTACTCCAGAAGACACAGGTGAGCGGGTCCCGCAATGCGAAACGGCAAATCTGTGGACACCCTGATCCGCCATCCACAGTCGACGCGCAGGCCACCCGTTTCCCGTCGGGACCGGACAGGGTCGGGCATGGGATTCGATGCTCGGGCGGCCCTGCGGGTCGGCGCCACTATGACAGTGGCGGCCGCGTGGATCGGCGCGGCACCGGCCGCCGCCGCCCCGCCGCGCATTCCACCTCCGGCCGCCGCCTTCCCGGACGACGGCGCCCGCCCGTCGTTCGACTGGCCGCTGCGCCCGCGGCCGCGGGTCGTCCGGGCGTTCGAGAAGCCCGCACAGAACTGGCTGCCCGGACACCGCGGGGTGGACCTCGCGGCCGCCCCCGGCCAGAGCGTGCTCGCCGCGGGCGCCGGCACCGTGGTGTTCGCCGGAACCGTGGCGGGCAAACCCGTCGTCTCGGCTCGACCACCCCGGCGGACTGCGCACCACGTACGAGCCCGTCGAGGCGACGGTGACTGCGGGCCGACTCGTCGATCGCGGCGCGGTCCTCGGGAACGTGGCGGTGGGCCATCCCGAATGCGCGGCGGCCGCGTGCCTGCACTGGGGCCTGCGGCGGGACCGGGAGTACCTCGATCCCTACCGCTGATCCGGGCCGTTCCGATCAGGCTGCTACCGTCCGGAGCCGGTCATGCGCGCGGATGAGCCTGGTCGTGGACGGCCCGCAACCGCGCAACCGACACGTGCGTGTACAGCTGCGTCGTGGCGAGGCTCGAACGTCCGAGCACCTCCTGCACCACGCGCAGGTCGGCGCCACCCTCGAGGAGATGCGTCGCGGCCGAGTGCCGCAGACCGTGCGGCGCGAGGCCGGGCGCGCCCGGCACGGTCTGCACGACGTCGTGCACGACGCTGCGGGCCTGACGCTGGTCGAGTCGACCACCGCGGCGCCCGAGCAGCAGCGCGTCCCCGGAGCGCGCGTTCACGAGTTCGGGTCGCCCGGCACGCAGCCACGCGTCGATCGCGTCCTCGGCGGGTCGCCCGTACGGGACGACGCGCTCCTTGTTCCCCTTACCGAGCACGCGCAGCACACGGCGGTCGCCATCGACGTCGTCGACATCGAGCCCGCACAGTTCTCCGACTCGGATGGCCGTCGAGTACAGCAGTTCGACGATCAACCGGTCCCGCAGCGCGATCGGATCCTCCTGCGCCGCTCCCGATTCCGCAGCCGCCATCGCCTCCGCCGCCTGCTCCTGACGCAGGACCGGGGGCAACGTGCGGTGCGCCTTGGGCGCGACCAGCCGGACACCTGGATCGACGTCCATCCGCCCGTCCGCTGCGCCCACGCGGTGAATCCCTTCGCCGACGACGTCCGACGGGCGAGCGTCGTGCGGGCCACCCCGGCGCCGGCCTGAGCACCCAGCCATCCACGCAGCGCGCGCAGGTCCAGGTCGGCGAGGGTCGCGTCGGACCGGTCGCGGCACACGTACTCAAGCAGGCTCGTCACGTCCCCGAGGTAGGCGCGGACGGTGTGCGCGGAACGGCCCCGCTTCGAGGCGAAGATGCTCGGCGTAGTCGTCCAAATGGGACCGCAGCCCGGTCGGCAGCGCTCGGGTCGGGTCGACATCCATGACCACCACCGTCGCGGTGACCGCGGGATTCCGCAAGTTCCCGCGCCGGTAGGGTTTTCGCGTGAAACGAGCGATTCCCATTCCTATGCTCTGCGTTCTTGCCCTCCTCTCGGCGATCGCTCCCTTGGCCACCGACATGTACCTTCCGGGCCTGCCCTCGATGGCGGACAGCCTGGGCACCTCACCCGCGAGCGTGCAGCTGACGCTCACCACGTTCATGGCCGGACTCGGGATCGGACAGCTGGTCATCGGACCGCTGTCGGACGGTCTCGGCCGACGGAACCTGCTGATCGCGGGCACCGCACTCTGCGCCGCCAGTGGCGTCCTCTGCGCGATCGCTCCCAACGTCGGCGTGCTGATCGCGGCGCGTCTGCTGCAAGGGTTCAGCGGCGGTGCGGGAATCGTGCTGGCGCGTGCGGTGATTGCCGACCGGGCGAAGGGCGACGCCGCGGCCCGGCTGTTCAGTGTGATGATGATCATCGGCGGTGTCGCCCGGTGATCGCACCACTGATGGGCGGCGCCCTGCTCGGACCGATCGGCTGGCGCGGAATCTTCTGGGTTCTCGCGGGCGCGGCGGTCGCGATGCTGATCGGCGTCCTCGCCCTGGTCCCCGAGACGCTGCCGGTCGAGCGCCGACACGGCGGCGGACTTGCCGCGCTGGTCGGCAACCTCCGCTACGTCGTGACCAACCGGACCTACCTCGGCTACGCCTTCACGTTCGCCTTCGGGTTCGGTGCGCTGTTCTCGTACATCTCGGCGTCGCCGTTCGTCGTCCAGGACGTGCTCGGGCTCTCACCCGGCCAGTTCTCGATCGTGTTCGCGATCAACTCGCTCGGCATCGTGACCGGCAGCATCGTCAACACCAAGCTGATCGGCACCTACCAGGCCCGCCAACTCCTCAAGTTCGGCGTGAGCCTGCTCGTCACGTCGGGCCTGCTGCTGACGCTCGCGACCACCATCGGCGGCAGCCGGATCTGGCTCATCCTTCCGCTGATGTTCGGGGTCGTCTCCAGCATCGGATTCATCATGGGCAACGCCACCGCGCTCGCGCAGGGGCAGGTGACCGAGGCGGCGGGCACCGGTTCCGCATTGATGGGTGCATGCCAGTTCGGACTCGCGGCCATCGTGTCCCCACTGGTCGGGATCGCCGGACCCGACACCGCGGTTCCGATGGCGATCGCGATCCTGGCGTCGGGGCTCATCGCGATGACGTCACTGAAGGTCCTGGCCCGCGCCGCCTGAGGCGCGGGCCAGGAAGGAGCGATCAGTTCGCGCTGGTCTCGACCGCCGCGAGCTCCGACTTCCACACCCGGAAACCCTCCTCGGTACGCCCTCGGCGCCAGTAGCCGGAGATCGACGCCGAGGCCGCGGGGACACCTCGCTCCTTACGGATGTACGGGCGCAGGTGGTGCATGACGGTGTCCGCCTCGCCGTGGATGAAGACGTGCACGTCACCCGGAAGCCACGGCATCTCACGGACCGCCGTCACCAGCGGGGCGTTGACGCCGGCCTCGCCGGCGCCCGCGAGGTCAGAGGTCGTTCCGCGGTACAACCACGTGATCTCGACGTTCGGTCCTGCCGACAGTTCGATCCGGTCGCGCTCGTCGGCGACCTCGACGAACACCTTCGCGATCGCGTCGGAACCGAGCGCCTCGACCGCCGCCGAGATCGCCGGCAGCGCGGACTCGTCACCGGCGATGAGGTGCCAGTCGGCGGCCCATCGCGGCGCGTACGCGCCGCCGGGCCCGCGCACCGTCACCGAGGCACCCGGCTGCACCGACGCAGCCCACGGCCCGGCGACCCCGTCGTCGCCGTGCACGACGAAGTCGATCGCGATCTCGCGCGCGACTGGGTCGACCGAGCGAACGGTGTACGTCCGCAGGACCGGTGCGTCGGCCGGACCGAACTCGATCTTGACGTACGAGTCGGTGAATATGGACGGCTCGAAGGTGTCGAAGCCGGGGTCACCCAGCAGCACCCGGACCATGTGCGGGGCGATCCGTTCGGTCCGCACCACTGTCAACGTCGATGTCTTCCGCGCCACGGCACACTCCCCACTTACGAGCAACAGTTAGGTAAAGCTAACCATATCCCGCGAGTGGGGGGCGGCGCTGTCAGCGCCCGTGCGGCCGCGCCATGGTCAGTCGCTGGACCCAGCCGTGCGCCGGCCACGCCTTGAGCCCGGCCCGGTCGGGCGTCACGCGGGTTCCCACGTACTTGGCTTCGAGTTCCGGATCGACCGCACCTGAGAAGCGATACTCCTGCTCACCGGCCGGGCCCACACTCTCCCAGGCGCTCACTCGGTACACCGCCCGAACGATGTTGTCCGCGAACACGATCACCGGAAGGTCGACGGCGTTGCGGGCGGCCGCGCCGGCGCGCCACGGCCCCCGCGACAGGGCGTACAGGTCGTCGGCGGTCAATCCGGCGCCGGCCGCGGCCGGAACCCGGACCAGTGCCCCGGGGACCGGCAACTCGGGCGCGGGGAGCGCCGAGTACTGAACCGCCAACTCCTCGACGGACATCGCGCGCTTCTCGAGGTCGGCCGGTTCTCCGGCGAGGTTCGTCAGTACGGGGTGATCGGGGCGGTGTTCCAGCAGGCGCAGCGCGTCGACCACCAAGTGCGCGGCTTCCTTGGCAGCTGAGGCAGAGTCGTGGGCGGCATCGATCCGGTGGCGGAGCACGATGTGCTCGACCGAGTGCCCGGCGGCGTAGATGTCACGGATCCGCTGGATCCAGGCGCTGCGGGTCTCGTCCGATCCGCCTCGCCAACGCCCTCGGCGTCGAGGGTCCCGGCCTCCCCGAGCGCGTCCCAGTCGTGCGAGTACACCTTGTTCCCGCGTCCCACACCGACGTAGAAGATCGTCAGGTCCCGCGGATCCCGCAGTGCGTAGACGTACAGGCCGAGGTTCTCGACCACGCGCGGCGAGAGCGGGTTCGGCGCCGGCTTACGCTCCCTCGGCTCGGCGGTGATCACCCGCATGACCGCCAGACGCAGCGCATCCGAGACCACGACACCCCCGGTCGCCGGGGCGTCGAACAGCACGCCCGCCGCATCGCGCACCGACGTGAACGTGCGCCCTGCGTTGAGATGCAGCGCGTTGACCACCGCGGTGAACTCGGCGAGCCTCACCTTGGGATCGCTCACCACGCCACGACCTTCGTCATCCGTAATGAAATCGCGGATACCCGGCGCGGCCAGCAGCACTCGGGTGATGTCTTCGGGAACGGTCCAGACGGTAGCCATGACGCGACTGTAGGCGATCCAGGGACCGCATGCGGTACGCCTTGCTGACCACCGGACGCAATCGTTTCCGATCGGAAACGATTGGACGCGGTCAGGTCGATGTCCGCCCGATATCAGGCACGGGGCAGTTCTTCCGTCACACTCGACACGTGACCCGTTCCGCGGAATCGACGGACGACCGCGCCTCGCGCGCAGCGCGGCTGGTCGGCTACAGCTACCGCATGCCCGACTACTACGAGGTGGGTCGGGAGAAGGTCCGTGAGTACGCGGCGGCGGTGCAGAACGAGCACCCTGCGCACTACGACGAGAAGGCTGCGCAGGACCTCGGGTACCCCACGGTGATCGCTCCCCTGACGTTCGTGTCGGTGATGGGGATCCTCGCGCAGAAGTACCTGCTCGAACAGATCCTCACCGGATTCGACCTGAGTCAGATCCTCCAGACGGATCAGAAGCTCATATTTCACCGACCGATACGCGCCGGCGACCGACTGACCTTGGACGTCTCTCTCGATTCGTTTCGGCAGACCGCCGGCAGCGACATCATCGTCACCAAGAACGTCGTACGCGACGCGAACGCCGAAACGGTCATCACGACGCTGACCACGTTGGTCGGACGCACGGGTGAGGAGCCGATCTGGATCGGATCCGGCGCATCAAGGAAGTGATGATGCGCGAGCCGTGAGGGCTCGCACCGATCACCGCTCGCGGAACCACCCCGTCTCGTCCGACCCGACGAAGCCGTCGAGCTCGAGCACCGGCAGGACCGCGCGCACGCGGTCGATCGCCACCCGGAATCCTCCGAGAGCTCCCGGACACCCCGTGTGCCGCTGGCCGGCAGCGCCTCGTACACCGCGGCAGCATCCCCCTCGAGCACGTCGAGCGCGCGGGCGGGCCCGCTGTCGTCGCCGTCGAGCCCGATCGGTCCCGCCTCCTCCACGACATCGGCGGCGTTCGCCACCAGGCGCGCCTCGCCCTCGCGGATCATCCGGTGGCAACCGGTGGACGCCGCCGATGTCACCGGCCCGGGCACCGCCAGCACCGGACGTCCCAGCCGCCGCCCCACGTCGCCGTGTTCCGCGCCCCGCTGCGCCACCCCGCCTCGACGACGACCACACCGTCGGACAGCCCGGCCACCAGCCGGTTGCGGGCCAGGAACCGATAGCGCGCAGGCGTCGTCCCGGGCGGATACTCGCTGATCACCGCTCCGTCGCGGGCGATCTGCTGGAGCAGCCGCGCGTGCCCGGCCGGGTAGGCGCGGTCGACGCCACAGGCCAGGACCGCGACGGTGAGGCCGCCCGCGCCGAGGGCTGCCCGGTGCGCGGCGGCGTCGATTCCGAACGCCGCCCCGGACACGATCGTCCACCCGTCCGCCGCGAGATCACCCGCGATCTCCGCGGTCGCGTGCTCGCCGTAGGAACTCGCCGCACGGGTGCCGACGACCGCCACCGACCTCGCAACCAGTTCGTCCACCGGTCGACTGCCCAGCACCCACAGCGCGAGCGGTCCACCGTCGTCGCGACCGTGTCCCAGACCGTCGAACGCGAGCAGGCGCCACCGCGGCCACTCGTCGTCGTCGGGCGTGACCAGACGCCCGCCCATCGCCCGCAGCAGGTCGAGGTCGCGTGCCGACGTGTCGAGGTGCGCCGCGCCGACGTCCGCCGGTCCAGGAAGCTCGACAGGTCCCGCTCCCGCACGGCGCGCGCGGCGTCCTCGGGGCCCACCGCCGACACCAGCTCGGCGAGCGGCGGACACGAGCCCTGCACCACCTTCGACAGGTACGCCCACGCCGACGAACGCGGATCGTGTCCGGTCACGGTGCGCCCGATCCCGGAACCCGAGCGCAGTCCCACCTGGTCCGCGCCCGGTGAACCCAGGCCGGCGAGGTCTGCGAGGGTCCACGCGACCCGCAGCGCGCGGTCGGCACCGCGCGCGGTGAGGGAGCCTCGACGCAGGGCCTTCTCGACCGGGCCGATGGCGTCGCGGGAGAGCCGGAACCGTTGTCGCAGAGCCGGACCCGGCACCTCGGCATTGGTCCGCCAGCCGTACGGATGCCATCGCTCGGCGGCGGCAGCGCGCGCCGCCGCAACCCTGGCACGCACGTCTTCCGTGCTCTCCCCACGCCGTCCATGAGCGCATCAGTCGAGGCGGCCTGCATTCGGATCCGCAGATCTACCCGGTCGAGCAGCGGCCCCGACAGCCGGCCGAGGTAGCGCCGCCGGGCCGTCGGCGCGCACGCGCAGTCGGCCTCCGCGCCGGTGCGCACGGACACGGATTGGCGGCGAGGATCAGTTGGAACCTCGCCGGGTACCGAGCGACCCCGTCCCGTCGGGCGATCCGCACCTCGCCGTCCTCGAGCGGCGTGCGCAACGCCTCGAGCGCCTTGGTGCCCATCTCGGCGCACTCGTCGAGGAAGAGGATTCCCCGGTGCGCCCGGCTCACCGCGCCGGGTTTGGCCATGCCGCTACCGCCACCGACGAGGGCACTCGCCGAGGACGTGTGGTGCGGCGCGATGAACGGCGGCTCGGTGATCAGCGGGCGCTCGGAAGTGAGGAGCCCGGCCACCGAGTGAATTGCCGTGACCTCCAACGCCTCCGATTCCGCCAACGCCGGCAGGACACCCGGCAGCCGTTGAGCCAGCATGGTCTTCCCGATCCCGGGCGGGCCCGTCAGCATGAGGTGGTGGGCGCCGGCCGCGGCGACCTCGATCGCCCACCGGGCTTCCGTCTGTCCCACGACCTCGCTGAGATCACTGCGCGCCGAGGTGGTCTCGGCGTCGAAGGGCGCCGGCGCCGCAAGCTGCCCCTTGCCCTGCAACCACTCCGTGACGGCGGTCAGCCGATCGGCACCGAACACCTCGATCCCGTCGACCAGCCCGGCCTCCGCGAGGGCCGCCATCGGGACCACGACTGCCGACCAGCCGGCGTTCTTCGCCGCCAGGACCGCGGGCAACACGCCCGCACCGTGCGCAGCCGACCGTCGAGCGCTAATTCCCCAGCAGCACGGTCTTCTCGAGCCGCGTCCGCGGCACCTGCCGGGCCGCGTCGAGCACCGCGCACGCGAGTGCCAGGGCATAGGGACAGTAAAGACTGTTCTCGAAACGAGATCGGCCCCGGTTGGTGCTACCAACACCAGATCCGGGGCCTAGGAACACACGGACTTAGGACTCCGCATGAACCGTATGACAAGTGTATCGACGGCCACCGACAAGTTCGTCAAGACAGAAGACGCCGTCACCCTCTGGCTCGCCTCACAGCCGATCTGGACCCACCACGCCTGCGACGGCTACGACCTCATCATCCGATCCGGCGACCAGCAGGCATACATTGGCCGATACGAGGCCGCATCCAGCATCATCGACACCGTCAAGACACACATACGGCTCCTCGCCGGCGTCTGCGGAAAGGGTCGCGTCGACCAGATCGAGCATGGTGCCAGCGTCACCTACCAGAGCGGAACCCACGTCGACTTCGAGGTTCACCTCCGCGAGTGCGCTGGCCATCTCACCGAGTTCGGCGAAACCAAGTTCCAGAACTCTGCATCCGAAAAGGGTTCCACGACTGTGAGCATGGATCGGCTCATCGTGCTCGACCATCAGCGCAACATCGTAGAGACGGAATGGAACGTATGGGTGATGGCCGATCTGGAGGGCCTTGAAGCTGGCGTCCATCCGCAAGACATCCCCTCCGTTATCGAGGCGTTGAAGGGCCTTCACGCCCGCTGGCTGTCTGTGACATCGCCTGCTGCTGCCTGATCCCGTTTGGTTGGGCCGGGCATCTCTTGTAGGTGCCCGCGCCTTGCCAGCCGGGGAACTGCGGAATTTCCGCACTTTCTTCTAGCTTGCACGTCGCTCACAGCGCGGTCCGACGTAAACCGACTGCACCCGGTGTTCTTAATCCCCTGAACCGGCGGGGCGCTCTCACGGATGGTTCCGGCCGGACGCTGTGGGGGTCAGCGCCAGCCTGTTCGCATTCTGCGGATGGGCTACTGGTGTTGCCGTGATGGCCTAACGGGGCATGGTGGTCGGGAGTCCGGGAAAGGGGTTCAAGCTTCTGCCACCGCCAGGTGTCCGCAGCGCGTGTGGGCGACCAGACACAACCACGGCGGCCTTCTTGCACACCGCACCCAAGACACCGTTGGAATTACCAAAACTGCTGTGGGCGACGCCAACACGCACGAGCCCACTGCCAGTTCACCAACACCAGCAGTGCACACTATCCGCCGTGGAACGAACGACACCCTGGCTCAACACCGAGCAAGCTGAGGAATACACCGGCTATCACCGGAACACGATCCTGCCGGCGGCACGTCGCGGCGAACTCCGAGGCCACCAAGGAAAACAGCAGTGGCGGTTCAAGGTGGCAGACCTGGACGCATGGCTTGAGGGTCGCAGCGCGCGTCGCCGTTGACCCGTAAACGACGAAAAGTGCCCCGCCCAGCCACTAAGGCCAGGTGGGGCACTTTTCGTATTCCGGCATAACAAACCAGTGTGTCCGATTCGTCTGATACACCTACCGGCATGAGAAAGATCATCACCGCACTCGCGGTCGGGGGCTCCTCTTCGCTGCAGGCTGCAGCTCAACCGAAGAGCCGGCAAAAGCGGACCCCACCACCACGACGACCACGAAGGCTGCCGCCACACTCACCAACGCCGACGAGTTCATCGCCGCGGCAGAAGCTCTCACACCCGCCTACAAGCCGTGCGCCAACGAAATCGGCACACCTGCCTGCATCGCGGCAGCAAAGAAGGGCGACGCCCTAACATCCGACATTATGCTCGCAGCAAAAGCGATGCCTGGAGGCTGGCCGAAGGTCGTCGCGTCAACGAAGGAGATCCTGGACGCGTCCACTATGACCAGTCAGTCATGCGGAGCTGGCAGCGCCAGTGGCAGTGCCAAAAAGATGGCTGATTGCATGAGTGCGATGAGGATGATGGGTTTGGCGAGCGAGGATGTCACTGCAGCGGTTCACGCCACAGTGGGTGGTTGGTAGCTGACGGAGGTTGATGACCCCCTCGGCGATCAAACCGAGGGGGCGCACTCACACCGCAGTCAGCCGCAGCTTCCGCAGATCCTCACCGAACTCAGCAGTGAACGCGTCCTCATCCGCGTCAACGACCTCTGCCTCGATCTCATCGAGCAGGCGCGCCGGCACATGAACATCCCGACGTGCAGCCTCTGCGACCAGCAACTCGAACGCCGTATCGAACTCGCCCTCACCCAAAAGGTTGTCGACGATCGTGCGGTTCGCATCGGAACGGTCGGCGGCATTCACCAGCTGCTCAACCTCATCGAGAAGGTCGAGAGAGATGCCAATCCAGTCCTTCATTGCGTCTGATGGTAGTTGGTGGGTGTGACGCCCCTCAGCCAGTTGCTCTGAGGGGCACCACCCAATCACCGCCGATTGAACCCATACGACTGGCGCTTCTGCTCCAACCGGATCTTCCGAATCAGCTCGTCCACATCGGCAGTCGTCACATCGCCCATGTTTATCGAGTACGTCGTGCCCGCAGACCCCGACGCCGGCGCTTGCAGATCCCCCGCGAACTGCCGCAACTGATCCGGACTATTGAAGATCGGCTCAGGACGACTAGACAGGTTGATCGCCATCTCGCCAGGCTCCAACCAACCGCCCGAGTCATACACCTTCAGGCGCTTCTTGATCTCCTCAGGATCAAACGGGCCACCCTTACCGGCCTGGTCAATCGTGTCCAGAAGCGTCGACACCCAATCACCATCACCACGAGTGACCGGCAACTGCTTCTCGATCTCCTCCTTGGAGAAGGTCTGCTCCGGAACCAGCGACTTCCAGTCAGTCGTCACCCACCTGGATTCGCCGAGCCCGAACGGGATCTGACCGAACACACCCTCGATCAGAGAGTCGCCGGCGCGATCCAGGAACGTCTTCGCAATCCCGCGCAGCGAGTAGTCCTGGCCCGTCTTGTTCTTGCCAGACAGGACCGCATCGAGGGCATCCTCAGCCTTACTGAGGTCGATGTCTGCGCGCAGACGGTCACGCTCCGACGATTCCGGATTGTCGTACACCTCGTTGCGGTGATCGTTCGCCTCATCGAGCGCCATCTGAGCCTCAAGGCGCTCAGTCTCACTATCGGTGAACCGCTTCGCCAATCCCGGAGCCTCGGGAGCGATGTACTGGCCGGCACCCGCGCTGTCCTTCTGCTTCTGCAGCTCAAGGACCTTCTTCTGGGCCTTCTTCAAATCCAGGTTCGCGCGGTCAAGATCTACCTGGGTTGCCTTGCCCTCGTTGAGCTTCGTCTGGGTCTCAGACAGTGACTCCTCTTCCTGACGGACACGGAGATGCGCTTCGGTGAGGTCATCCTCATCGTCACTCGTCCACTCCCGAGGATTCTTCATAGCCTCGTATGCGGAAACGATGCCCCGACGATCCACACCGCCCGCGACCAAGTCGTTCGGCAGGTAGAACCAGTTCGTGAACTGCGAGTCCGTTGCACCAACCGCCGGCGCACCAATACGGGAATCACCGTGCGATCCACCAGACTCGGCAGGCAACCCAGCGATCGTTGCCGCCATGTGCTCCTGCGACACACCCACCTGGAACTGAGTTCCTGCAGGGCCAAGGCCGGGACGCAACCCGGCCAGCGATCCGCCCAGCAAGCTGTACGTCGTGTACAGGCGCTTACCGGCAGCCTCCGCCTGCGATGCACCCATGACGATCTGCTGCAGCCAGCCAACCCAGCCCGAGCAGTCCCAGCCGCCAGGGCCGGTGCCACCCCACAGGTAGGTTTTGACGTTGGTACGTCCAGCGTTGAGTGCCGCCTGGATACCGTTGACCTTGCCGCCCTCGGCGTACCCGGGCAGCTTCGGGAAGGTACCGGCATTGATTGCTGCCAACTCACGGTCGTACTGCTCCGAACTACGGCCATTGATGACCCACTCGCCGGCATCGACACGAGCTATCGGCGCACCAGCACCATTCACTGCTAGGAAGCCATCAGTGACTCCTGTGCCTGGCCCGGTAGTAGGGAGCCTTCCGCCAGTCGCGAACCCTGGTCCATGCTGTGCTGTCAGCTGTGCAATCGTGCCCGAGATCGCCGCATTCGCTGTAGCAACATTGATCCTCGTCTGAACATCAACGAACGCAGTGCGAGGCTGATTCACGAAGGCGTTGAGGGCCGTCGTCGCCTGACTCGTCATCAGCTCGACATCGGTCGACAACTTGTCTGGGAACAGGCCGTACTGGTTGGCCAGCGCCTCAGCCTCAGCCCGCGTCCCAACAATCAACGCAGCCTGATTGATGAACTCGTCTCGGACCTTCTGGCCGGCGTTCCTTGCCGCTGCAGCAATCTCCTCCTGCGACTTGCTCTGCTGCTGCGCAGCCTGACCAGCCGCAGCACCCGCACTGTCGAACGCCGACTGCACACCCTTCATCGCCGAATACAGCTGGTCACCAGCCGTGGTCGCAGTGTCGATCTTCCCGCCGGCATCGACAGCGGCAGCGCCACCATTCGCGAGTGCAGTCGAGAAGTTCCGCAGGCTGTTGTTCACCCGCTGCTGCGCGTCCTCGGTCGACATTTGGTCACCGCGGATCGAAGACAGACCGCTAGCGAGGATCCCGATCTTGTCGGCCGCTCCACCAGTGGACTCCGCGAACGCCCGCATGGCCCCGTTGAGCGTCCCCAGCTCTGTAGCCGTTCCAGAGGTGTCGAGGAAGTTCGCGGACTGCATGATCCGCCGCTGCTCGCCAGCTACACGCTGCGCCTCATCATTCAGCTTCTGGAAGTCAGCCAGCGCATTACGCGCCTCGTTCTTCTTGTCGCTGATCCCCTTATAGTTGAAAATGCCTGCGACAGAGTCCTTTGCGCCCTGCCACGACAGATCCTTGGAACCAACCTCGCGTTGATACTTCGCTTCCTCAGCGGCTTTCTGCTCCAAAACCTTGAGCGTCGCGTCCATCTCGGCCCGAGAACCGGCTAAACCCTTTGCGGCGAGACCGCCGGCTACACCAACAGACTCCAGGTACTCAGTCAGTGAGCGTCCCGTGCCGGCGAGCTTCTGATTCTCCAGTGAGGCAGCTGCAGCCGCCTGTGTCTGGGCTGTCCACGCACCATTCGACGTTGCCAGTGCGGATCCGAGGTCCTTGGCGTTCTCGACGATCTGACGGTGCTGCGCCGCTGTCTTCTCAACGTTCGCGCCGTAGACAGCCATCGCAACTGTCGCACCGCCGAGCGCCATGCCCAGCGGTCCACCAAGCATCGACGACACACCACTAGCAGCGACCTTCAACCCGGTACCGGCAGCCGACACCGTGCCCATCGTCCGCCCGAACTTCTCGGCATTCGACTTCCCCGACTGGAACGACTGAGCAAGCTTCCCATCGTGCCCGAACCAGTCGACATGTACCCGACCGCCGACTGGAGACGTGACATCTCCTGGCCCGTCGATGCGCTCACCGCACGCATCGCCGCCATCGTGCCCGTAGCCGTCTTCAACGACCCCGACGTGCCAGTGACCGCCGACTGCAACCCCTGCATCGACTTCGTCTGACTCATCCAATTGATCGCCCGGATGCCCGCATACCCCATCAGCAGGCCAGTAACGACAGACTGGTGTTCCTTCATGACCCCGGACGCGCCATTCAGCGCCGTGGTGAGCGGACCAGAGACAGCCGTAGCAACCCCTGTGATCGTCTGCAGACCCAGCGTCAGACCAGCACCACCAGTAACCGCGCTCGCCTCAGCCAGCGACTTCCCAACATCCTTCAACGCTGGTGCGGTAGCAACTGCTGTCGTCCTGAGCTGGTCCATGATCGTGACCGACTTGCTCATGGTGCTCGTGGCGAAGTCGGATTCCCGGAACTTCAGGAACGCCTCATGCAGCTTCGGCAGACCCTGGTTGAATATGCGGTCGTCCAGCGCTTTTGCCAGCTCCCCAACCTTCGGAGTCGCCTTATCGAGCGCACCAGTCAGGCCACCGACACCGCCGCCGAGACGCATGAACGTCGGCTTCAAAGCCTCAGCACCGAGACGACCCAGCGCAGCGTTCATGTTCTTGAACGCGCCTGAGACGGTTTTTCCGGATTCGAGGGCCGCGCCACCCAAACCCTTCTGAATCGAGTTCTGGAACTGATCGAAGTTGATCTTGCCGTCCGAAGCGAGCTTGACGACCTCCTCCGAGGTCTTGCCCAACTCCTTGCCAAGCATCTGAATCACCGGGATACCGGCATCGGACAGCTGGGCGATCACATCACCCTGAATCTTGTTGCTAGCAGCGACCTTATTGAAGATCGAACCCATACTGCCCAAATCAGTGCCGGCAATCGCCGCGGCATCACCGACGAGCTTCAACGTCCGCTCGAGATCCTGCCCGGCTTGATACCAGCAGCGACAGCGCCGGCAGCGATACCAGCAGCATCACCAAGCCCGAACGCCGTGCCCTTCACCGACGAGAGCGCGTTGCCCATGATCGTCTCGACAGTGCCCGCATCATGGCCGAGACCCCGAAGCTTACCCTGCGCATCATCGATCGCTGTCAGACGACCGAACCCCTTAGCTAACGCAGTAGCGACGGTTGCGCCAGCGACTGCGCCAACCCCCAGCGCACCAGCCTTCAACGTGCGCCCAAGACCCGCAGACATCTTCGCGCCGATGCCCTCGCCGGCCTTGTCTGCCTGCGCCTGAACTTGTCCGAGAGCAGCCCCTACCTGCTTCGGGATTTGCTTGGTGTCAGCTACGAGACTGACGTAAATATGCTGTTGCGAGTTCAATCGCCACAGCTTCTGCCCCCTTTCCGCCCGACCCAGGGCGGACGGCACGACACCCCTCAGAGCTGTGCCGTCTATTCACTTGTGCAAAAACGAAAGGCGGTTCACCACAGTGGTGAACCGCCCGAAATCCGAACTAGCGCTATACAGCCCGAAGGTTCTCGGCAGCCTTCGCGAAGAGGTCAACCAGCATCCGCTGTCGAACCTCATCCGCATCAATACCGTGTTCGGCGAGCATCGCCAGAGCTGTGCCCCAGGTGTGCGTTGCCATGAACACCAGCGCCAACGCGGCAATGTCTCGGTACTCTCGCGGGTTCTTCAGCGCCGCAGCAGCGATCAGCAGGAGTGCCTTCTCACCGTCACCGTCGGACGCCATCAACTCGCCCCAGAGTTCGCCGGCTGCCGCCTGCACCTCGGCACTCAACATCGTGTTCTCCATCATCAATCTCCTGTTCTTCCCGTCTCCGGGAAATACGAAAGGGCCTCCCAGATCGGGAAGCCCCACACCAACCAGCAACGGCCCACACCGCCACAACTACATTCGGGTCAACTCACGCAACGCCCGACAACCAGGACAAACGCGGATACAATCGACCGCCCAACAAACGCGCCCAGAAAGGCACACCAAACATGGCGGCACGAATCGACTACAACGGAAAACGGCACACCCTCGCCGACACCCCCGAAATGCGCGAGCTCGTCGCAAACCCAAACGCTGCACTCGCCAACAACCCGACCTTCATCACGGTCCACGTCACCAAGCGCAGCAACCTGTCTCTCACCGAAGCCGACACCTACGAAGAGATGCACGTCCTCGTAAACGAGAACATTCCGGTCCGCATTATCGGCAACTTCGACAGCGGCTCCGGCGCAACGTTCATCTAGCAATCAGGTGTCTGCGCCGGCTCACTGGTCGGTGCAGACGCCGCTACATCAGGACGCGCCCACAAAGCGACCGCCTGCCGCCCGATATGCGAATCAGCCACCCCCACCACGCCCTCCCGGCCCCCAACGGCCACCTCAGGGCCATCGGGCCGCATCCCTCCCCACGCCCAATTTCCACATCCGTAGGCCCCACCCGGATCCCCAGTTGTCCACAGGCCGGTGTGGAATCGCGCTCATATGTATATGAGGCCCTATGGCCAGAGGGGGGCCGCGACGGGACGGGGAGGGCGTATAGCCCGTCCGCCCAACAACTGTGCTGGTCAGGCCGGTTTCACATGGTGGCGAGTGCTTCGATGCCGCCGGGCGAGGTTGTGTTGATGCCGGTCTCGGCGGCGATCTCGATTCGTGCCTGCCCGCCTGTGAGTTCGTTCGGTGGGATCAGGTTGAAGGCTGATGCGTCGCGGAAGTCGGTTGGGTCGTCGGCTCGGTCGAGTGCGGTGAGGGTGTCGAGGTGTGCCTTGTCGCCGGGGTGTTGTGCGAGGTGCTGTTCGAGGATGTTGTTCCAGCCGTGGTTGATTGCGGCTCGGGCTACTGCTCTGGCGAGGATGGTGTCGTCGGAGAGGGTTGCGTCTGTGTAGAGGGCCTGGAGTTCGTCGCGGGCTGTCTGCACGGTCTCGTGATCGGCGTAGTTGAGGCCTCGAAGCGTGTCTCGGACGATCTTCTGTGCGGACATGAAGTGTCTCTGTCGTTCGAGTTGGTTGGGTCCGGCGGCGAGGCCGTAGAGCTGGCGTTCGGTGCGGCTGCGGAGGTCTTGTCGTTCGCGGGTGAGGTCGTCGCGGAGGGTGGCGAGTTCGCGGCTGGTTTCGACCCATACGCGTGCGAGGTCACGCCAGCGTTCGTGCAGGCGTCGCTGGTTGGTCATGCCCTCGGCTAGTCGGTTGACGGTCGCACCGATCGCGTGGGTTGGTTCGGTTGCGGCGAGGATTTCGTGGACGCGGTCGCGGTATGCGGTGCGGAGCGTTTCGGCGCGCTGGTAGTGGTTCATGTGGTTCTCCTTGTGTGTGGCACTCGGGGGTGCCTGGTTGGTGGGGTGGTCGTGGTGACCGCCCCTGGGTTGATTGGGCTGTGGCCCATGACTGTTGGGTGCGCGACGATGTGTTCGCCGGCTGGTTTGGCTCGGCTCGCGCGCGCGGATGATACGGAGTTGTCAAGCATTACTCGGCGTCGAATATGACGGTCTGTATATGCTTGTGCTTGAGTGGGTCGGCCGTGGATCCTGTCCGGCATGACTACTTCAAATGTGTTCCCTGAGTGCCGCGCTCCCCGTATCGCATACGTGCGTGGGTTGCGGGTTAGGTACTGCTGTTTGAAGCCGCATCATCCTGGTGATCCGGTGCATCATGATCCGACGTTTGGCTCCTGGACGGATGACGATCCGGTGATCGAGTGATCCTCTGTTCCCTCTACGGCATCGGCTAGTTCGTTGGCGAGCTGGATTGCTTCGCTGGTGTCGAGTTCGAGTCGTAGGTCTCCGATGCGGAGGTTGATGGGTCGGGGCAGTCCGGGTCGTGTGCCGACTCGGTAGTTGAGGTTGTGGTTGATTCGCATTGGGTCTCCTCGACGGTGTGGGTGGTGGGGTTGTAGCTGGCTCGTCCGCCGTATCGGAAGGGGCGACGCCCGCTGGTGGTGGTGTAGACGCAGTGGCGTCCTTGCTCGTTCATCGCCGAACCTCCTGCTCGTATTCGTCTAGCGCGTCGGTGAGGCCGTCGAGTAGTTGGAAGGCTTCCTCGGTACCGAGTCGCCAGTAGAAGTACCGTCCGTCTGGCTGGTGCCGACCGATGACGAAGACTTGACGACGTCGGCTGGCGTTCTTCGATCTGGTGGCACGCTCGACTGTGATCCGCTGCGGGACGTTCACTTGCCGGCCTGTGCGAGATGGCTGGTGAGGACATACAGCATCCGCTCCACGCCTCCATACCTGCCGAAGGCATCATCGACGACAGCTCGGAATGCTTTCTCGTCGTTGCGTTCGAGCGCACAGATGGCTTTCTGGGCTTCTGTCTCATCGGTGTCGTTGATGCGGATCTTGGACATGGTGTCTCCTTCCACGGTGAGCGTGGTTGTCTTGCGTAGGACTGTGATTGGCATAGCGATTCCTGCCGTCTGTGCGGCTTTGTGAGCCACGTTCGGCAGTGACTCGAGTGAATGGTTAGGAGTGACGAAATTAGTCACTTTTCGGCGGTGTCATCTGCGAAGTGCAAATCAGCCGTCTGGTCAGTAGTCGGGCTTGGCGATCTTGTTGAGCGCAACCTTGATGGCACCGCGCTGGGTGTAGCTGGGGCAGTTGAGGATCCCGCGAACTGTCTGCTCGTCATAGTCGTAGCCCCGACCGTCAGCTACCTCGTAGATCCAGTCGAGGACAGCATCTTCGTCATCCACGTCTAGCAAGTCTGGAATTTTGATCTGCACGCCTGGCGCTTGCGGTAGGCCCGACTTGTCGGAATCCCCTGTTCCGGTCATCGAAGATGAGCCCCTACTGGAAGTAATGGGTCTAGTTAGATGGGTGTAGTTCTCTGGGTATAGTTCATGTCCGCTGTGAGGGACATTGAATGTCTTCTCTGGGGACATTGAATGTCGCCTGTAGAGGACATTGGGTTTCCCTGCCGACTCTCTGGCGTTCCTTGCGTCTCCGCTGAAACTCCTTCGCCGAGCACGTTTCCAGAGGTAGAAGCGTTACGCAGATCCTCGCGAGGATTTCCGACATCCTCTGACATCCTCGTGGAATTCCCACGAGCCTCCGCTGAAATCCCACGAGTCTCCAGCCAGTAGAGCGTTCGGGCGAGGACGACGCCGCTCCACCCGAACCAGGCCCTTGTCCTCGATCTCCTTGATGTAGCGGTCCACACCCTTCGGCTTGATGCCGAGATGGTCGGCGATTGTCTCCCGCGACGGCCACGCCTTCCCAGTCTCGTTGTCCGCGTACTTTCGGAGTACGGCCCACACCATGAACGCCTGCACGGACAGTCCCGCGTCGAAGAGGTTGTTGGGGATGATCGTGAATGTGTCAGTCAGACCGCACCCCCTTCACTCTCTTCGCTGCCCTCGCCACTGCCGGCACAGAGCAGCCGATCTCTCTGGCTATCCGTGGATATGAGCAACCCGCGTCGACAAGCTCAGCCACGCGAGCCGGATCCACCGTCCGCGACCGATCCCGACACACGACACGCTTCGCCGTCGTCTCCCGAGCCCGCATCAGCTCCGACGCCTCGTAATGCCGCACACCGCCACGAGTCACACAACGGACCACACCCTCTTGCCGCCACCGCAGCAGGGTCCGCCACGAACGGTCCACGAACCGCATAGCGTCATGTTCAGGAAGCCGCCTGGGCGCGAACGTAGCTGGCGTCTCTGATGCCCCGTAGATCGGGGGTATTGGCCTCAATCTTCTCCACCGCCCATAGATAGTCTTGGATGGCGGGGAACGTCTTCTCCTGCTGCACCATCATCTGATTCAAGGTCTCTGTCATCCCGGCGGGTTCGATCCATCCCGGGTCCGCCATCGCCGACAGCAGACGCGCAGCGAGCACGTCAGCGGGTCGAGAGTCGTCGTATAACACTCCTCTCACTTCCCCTGTCGGGTAGCGCCACACGTTGCCGATATTGCGGACACTGACCCCCGCAGCCTCAGCCCAGTACGCGAGGAACATCAGCTGTTCGTCTGCCGCGTCGACAGCATCGAGGTTTAGTGGTGGGCGGATCCTGGCCGGCGCACCATGCTTCCCTCATTCTTCGATCCGGGAGGCTTCCGCTTGCTCGCGCGTTCGGATCGGAGGTAGGCGATCGTCTCCGGGATCGTCCGCACAATGACCTTTGCACTGAATACGATCATGTGGACGCCCCACTTCGGAACAAGGCAGTGATGCGGCTGAGGCGTTCCGGGCTCATCGGGGGCGCTTGAGCAAGGATCTTCTGTGTATATTCTTCGATGCGGGGATCGCGTGTAATCGTCGCAGTAGCCAAGGGCTGCACCTACTTTCGGGCATGCAGAAATAGGCCGCCAGCGTTGAAGCTGGAAGCCTGTACGGCGATGTTCAGTTAGCCAGAATGAAAAGTTTTATCAATCAGCCAGCGAGCCTCGGACGGCCCGGCAACGGCCGCTCCTCATACCGGCGACGCTGCAACTCCGCGCACGCCTCAACCTCACTACGCCGATACATCATTCGATGCGGACCCTGACGGTAAGCGACCAGATCCCCAAACGCCGCCACCGCTGCACCGTGCATCGACTCTTGGCGAACGTCACGCACACCTGCTGCTCTGTTAGCCAGTCCAATCTTCTTCACCCCCATGTCGGCATCCGATGGTCGTTCATTTTTTCTGCACGACCTCTTGACACCAACAACACTACGTGCTAGGTCGGCACGACTTTTCCATCCACTCACGGCGCACAGAACCCACGAACGCATGAGAGACACCCAGCCGACGAGCCACCTCTCGATTACTCGCAGACGAATCCGCAGCCAGAAGCGCCGCAACATGCTCGCGCTCAGCCCTCTTACGGGGACGCCCAGGGCTAGCCGTCGACTTCCGATTCCGGTAGTTCTCGTCCACCAGCTTCCGTGCCACGAACAGTTCCAGCCGCGAATACCGACGTGCACCGCCTGCGGTCCGATACGCCGTCAGCACGCCCGTCGATGCCCAACGCCGCAACGTTCGGGGGATCTCTTCACGAACTCGACAGCCTCTACCTCTGACAGCCACGACTGTTTGTAGGCGCGGTACTTGCCGTTCGAGCGAATGAGGTCGGCTTCGATTTGACGGGCGCGCCTCCGGTTAGCATCCCGACGCTCACGCGCAGCCTTCCCGTCGACGCCCTGCTGCTGTAGGGCAGCGAGCTGGGCTCGGTCGCGTTCGATCTGAGCTTGTGTGAGCACGTGTCCCCCTCGGTCTGCTATCGAACAAGGGTTCGACCCTTGGATAGTAAACCTCGTGGCCGAAGACACCGTACAAATCGAGCAACCCATGGGTCGCAGCGTTAGTAACGGTGCATGTAACGCGTTACAGCAGGCGTTACACCCGCCACTCAATATCGATGAACTGCGGATCGAAGTAGCCGCCGCCAGGCTGACGACCACGCAGAGCCGGCAGAATCGTCACCACCATCAGCGCATCGACGATCTTCCCTGGACATCCACAGAGAGCTCCGACCACGCCTCCCGAAGATCCCTCCCGGACAGCACTAGGTTCGCCAGAGCCGAAGACGAGCGCGCTGCAGCCAGTTCCGCGTCTACCACTCGCAGGTTCTCCCGCAGCGAATCACTCCCCGGCGCAGCTGACTACCGTCAATCGCCCCCTGCGCGAACAGATCAGCCAACTCATCCAACCGCGCCTGCAGTCCATCACGCTTTGTCTGGAGGCCAACCACATCGACCTCCTGTCCTTCCAGAACAACGGCCGCATCCGGCTTGCTCAAACGTCCGAGGACCAGACCAGTCACGTACTCATCCAGCTTGTCAGCGATCCTGCCGAGGTGAGCGCCGCCTGAGCACTTGTACGTCTTCGCTCGCCCAGCCCTACCTCCGGGCTGGGTAGCGGTACGCATTTTCGCGCCACACTTCCCGCAGACATAGACGCCTGAGCCGAGATACTTCCGCTCGTACGAGTAAGACAGCCGGCGTGACGGATCGCCCAGCAGTGCAACGAGTGCCCGATAGTCGTCTGTGTCAACGATCGCCGGCCACTGCCCATCCCCAATGATCTGCCCCTCGTGGGTCACCAGAGACGCATTCCGCGGCCGTACAAGCACCTTCTTGAGTGTCCGCGCAGTCCATGGCTTCCCGCCGAACGATGTCACCAAGCCTGCGTCATTCCACTCCCGCACCATCTGAGCGATCGAAACACCAGACAGCACACGCTTGGTCGCGTCACGGATTGCCTGCGCCTCGCTCTCACGCAGGGTCATCCCGTCATCCTCGAACCCGAACGCACGTCGGCCGCCACGAAACTTCCCATCGACTGCCGCCTGAAGCTTGGCCCTCTTCTGCCGCTCTACCGAATGCTCAACCTCATGCCGCGCTGCCGCACCCAGCATCCGCGCAACCATCTTGCCGCTCGCTGTTGAGAGATCGAACGTGCCAGCTTTCACCGTCTGCACCTCGATACCGCGACGGTCGCACAGGTCGATGAATCCTTCGAGTTCGACCGGAGACCGGTGCAAGCGGTCTGAGTGCCACACGATCAGACCCTGAGCGTTCCCCTCATCCAGGACCTGCAACAACTTCTCGTAGCCGGGACGGCGACGCCCCGAAAAGGCGCTGATGTCGTTATCCGTGAACGACTCGACTACTGTCCAGCCCAATCGGGTCGCCAACTCTTCACAGTCCGCCTGCTGCCGTTCAACGCCGAGCTGTGCGCCCTCACGGTCGCGGCTGATGCGCGTGTAGATGACTGCCTGCATGTTTAAGAGTGTCGCACTTGACACAACGCGAGGTCGTAGACGCTGCCGACCTTCGGCAGCGTCGCCGGTGACAACGCGAGCGTCACCCGCGACTCCGGCCACTTCGCACCCGAATTGGTCACCGCCGCGCGCACCCGATCCCGAGACTCCTGCAGCGCGGTGTCCGGCAACCCCACCAGGTGCACACCCGGCAGCCCGCGTCCGATGTCGGCCTCGATCTCGACGATCTGTCCTTCGACGCCGGCCACCGCAACCGAATGTGCACGCCCCAGCGCCATCAGAACACCGCCGTGAGATGCGTGACCTCGGGCTCACGACTCCGCCCGACGAGCACCGACACCACGTCGAACCGGACGTACGGCCAGTGCCGATCCGACGCGGACAGCCAGCGCTGCGCCAGCATTCGGATCCGGCGCTGCTTGGCGTACGTGACCGCTTCGGCCGGACTACCGAACCCGAGACCCGACCGGGTCTTCACCTCCACGAACACGACGGTGTCGCCGTCGACCGCAACCAGATCCAGTTCGCCGTGACGGCACCGCCAGTTGCGGTCCAGGATCCGCAAGCCCGACGCCGTCAGCAGCTCGGCCGCGAGTTCCTCCCCCATCGCGCCCAGCGCGAGATTCCGTCCCGTCCCAGGCCTCCCCTCAGCCGACGGGACACACCCCGCCGCTCGAAGGCCACTGTGCCGTCCCGGGTGGACGCGGCGTCCGGCCCGACCTGCGCGGACACCTTCCCCTGTGGATGAGCGCAGAGCTGTGGACAACCCCGACAACCCGCGGCGCCGGCTCGTGGAAACACGAAACCGCGCACCACGATTCGTGGTGCGCGGTTCCGGAAGACTCGTGTCAGCCCAGGCCGCTCTCGGGAAGCCGCAGGTCCGACTTCTCGAGCTCCTCGATGTTGACGTCCTTGAAGGTGATGACCCGCACGTACTTCACGAACCGAGCCGGACGGTACATGTCCCACACCCAGGCGTCGGACATCCGCACCTCGAAGTAGATCTCGCCGTCCGCACTATGCGGAATCAACTCCACGGAGTTCGCGAGATAGAACCGGCGCTCGGTCTCCACGACGTACGAGAACTGACCGACGATGTCCCGGTACTCGCGGTACAGCGACAGTTCCATCTCGGTTTCGTACTTCTCGAGATCCTCGGCACTCATCGGCCTCGACGTCCTCCTACGTTGTTGTGAACACTCATCATCGCGCACCGACCGCCGTGGATCCGAACGCCCGACGCGCCGCTGTCTCGAACGCGCGGCTCGCCGCTGTCTCGAACGCGCGGCTCGCCGCGGACACGTTCGCGTACGACATCCGATGTTCACGGCTCGGCCCCAGCTCGTTCAGTGCTGCCGTGTGCACCGGGGTGCTGTACCCCTTGTGCCCCGCGAAACCGTACCCGGGAAGCTCGTCGTCCAGTGCGATCATCGTCCGATCCCGCGTGACCTTCGCAAGGATGCTGGCCGCGGCGATGCAGGCCGCGGCCGCGTCACCGCCGATCACGGGCAGTGACGGCGCCGGCAGTCCGGGAACCCGGAATCCGTCGGTGAGCACGTAACCGGGCGCCACCGTGAGGCGTGCGATCGCGCGGCGCATGCCCTCGATGTTGGCAACGTGGACACCGATGCGGTCGATCTCCTCGGCTGGGATCTCGACCACGCTCCACGCGACCGCAAGTCGTTTGATGACCGGGAACAACTCGTCACGAGCCTTCTCGGTCAGCTTCTTCGAGTCGTCGAGCCCCGCCAACGCCGTGTGCGGCTTGGGGCCGAGCACGCACGCCGCCACCACCAGCGGCCCCGCGCAAGCGCCGCGACCGGCCTCGTCCACGCCGGCGACCGGACCGAGGCCGCACCGCACCAGCGCAGACTCCATGGTCCGCAAGCCGGACGCTCTGCGAATGACTGTTCTCGGTGGCCAGGTACTCACTGCTGTTGGATATCGGGTGACGAGATCTTGCCCAGCGTGACGGCGGCAACACGATGAATGTCGCCTTGCCGATCACGTTGTCGATCGGGATGGTGCCTTGTAGTTCGTCGGAGACGTGGAACCGCGAGTCAGCCGAGTTGCTGCGGTTGTCGCCCATCACCCACACGTTGCCCTCGGGGACGGTGACGGGGCCGAAGCAGCGGCCCGATTTGACCGCCGTCGTGCAAGTCTGGACGCCCGGGATGAACGGGAAGTCCATCTTGATGTACGGCTCGTCGAGTGGCTTGCCGTCGACCAGGACGCGGCCCTGGTCGTCGCAGCACTCCACGGTCTGCCCGCCGGTCGCGATCACACGCTTCACGAGGTCATTCTCGTCCGGCGGGACGAGTCCCACCAGTGAGCCGAACTCTTCGAAACCTCGGATCACGACGTTCGACGATCGCGTCGACGTGTAACCGGTCGACCACGAGTCCGGGCCCTTGAAGACGATGACGTCGCCGGGCTTGGGATCGCCGAAGCGGTAGCTGATCTTCTCGACCACGATCCGGTCGCCGGTGCAGCCGGGGCAGCCGTGCAGCGTCGGCTCCATCGACTCGGACGGGATGAGGTAGACGCGGGCGATGAAAGTCTGAAGCAGGAAGCTAAGAAGCAGCGCGACGACGATGAGGATCGGTATCTCACGCCAGAAGGAGCGATGCTTCTTCTCCTTGCCCCGCACGACCTTCCCCCGTTGTCGTTCCCTGCGCCGTCGCCGTTGTTCGCATCCGGCGTCACGGCCGGGTCCTGCGGTGCATCTGCCACTGAGACAGATTAGCCCGACACCGCGTGAAAACGGTGCCGGGCCAATCGATCAAGCTCGGAGCGTCGAAGCTCAGCGCTTTTCCTTGATCTTCGCAGCCTTGCCGCGCAGGTCGCGCAGGTAGTACAGCTTGGCGCGACGGACGTCACCGCGGGTGACGACCTCGATCTGGGCCAGGTTGGGGCTGTGGACCGGGAAGGTGCGCTCGACACCGACGCCGAACGAGACCTTGCGGACCGTGAAGGTCTCGCGCACGCCGCCGCCCTGGCGGCGGATCACGACGCCCTTGAAGACCTGCACGCGCTCCTTCGAGCCCTCGATAACCTTGACGTGCACGTTCAGGGTGTCACCGGGACGGAACTCCGGGATATCGTCGCGGAGGGACTTGGCGTCCAGAAAGTCCAAGGTGTTCATCGGTTGTTCCATCCTTGCGTTCATCGCAGGAGCAGAGGAACCGAGCGGCTGGTGCTCGACTGGTTCGTGCTCAGATCAGGTTCCGTCACCCTCACCGGGCAACCCGACCATTGTGCCAGACGCCGCTCCATGCGTGGAAATCGGCGCCGGCGCGGCGTGCACGGTCCGCTCGAGCTCCTCCTCGGTGGCGGTGAGCGCGTGCTCCACGCTGGGCTTTCCCGCGACGAGGTCCTGCACGTAGATCTTCGCCCGGATCATCGGGCGCCGGAACCGTTTCTCCCGCTCGAGCGCGCGGCGCATCCTGCGGGGCTTCTTCACGTAGCGCCAGCGCGCCCACGGCGCCCGGGCCGGCTGAGCCGGATCGCGCCGACCAGCAGGATCGGGAACACGAACAACCCGACCAGTCCCGTCCAGATCTTGCCCTTGAGGATCACGATTGCCGCCAAAGCCAGATTCGCGACCGCGAGGGCCACGATCGCCGCCCGGACCGCGAAGTGCGGATCCTTGCGGAACTCGGTGATGTCGAACAGTTCGAGTGGTTGGAACCCGAGCAACAGCAGACCGGTCACCGCGAGCGCGACGAAGACCGCGTCGACCGACGCCCGTCCCTGATCCTCCCAGTACACGTCCTTGAGATAGAAGATCAACGCGAACTCGTCGAGCACGAGCGCCGCGCCGATCCCGAAGAACATGGCCAGCACCGCGCCCGTGGTCTGCGTCGCCGTCTCTTGGACCGCGATCAAAGCGACCCCGGACGCGAACATCGTGACCACCCCGAACACGACGTGGTGGATGTGCTGGCCCCCAGGTGTGATGTTGCCGGGCCACCAGCGCACCTCGGCGCGGATCATCCGGACGCTGACGCGGATGAACAGGAACGCGAGCAGAAAGCCGATCAGGAAGAAGAGCAGCGGCAGACGCCCGTTCGCGATGATCTCCCGATCGAGCCACTCGCGCATCAGGACGGACCGGGAGCTCGGACGATGCAGCGGAAGCCGATGTGGCAGGTGGACGTCTCCTCCGTCTCCCCTGCCGCGCCGCGGGCCGGTACCGCAGGCAGTAGTTGGGCGCGCACAGGTGCGATCCGCCCTTGATGACCCGTCGCGCGTACACCTCGCCGTCGCGGGCCTCACCGACCTCGACACGCGGGTTCCGAGGGATACAGCACGACGACGTCGGCGCGACGTTCTTCCCGGAGGCGCTGTGATCGGCGGTGTGGAAGTCCGACGTCCACTCCCACACGTTGCCGGCCATGTCCACCAGGCCGTAGCCGTTGGGCCGATAGCTGCCGATCGGCGAAGTTCCGACGAACCCGTCGTCGACGAGGTTCTGCCACGGGAACTGGCCCTGCCAGGTGTTGGCCTGATGCATGCCACCGGGGGTGAAGTCGTCGCCCCAGACATAGGTCTTGCGGTCCAGGCCACCGCGGGCGGCGAACTCCCACTCGGCCTCGGTCGCCAGTTCCTTGCCCGCCCACGCCGCGTACGCGAGCGCGTCGGCGTACGAGACGTGGGTGACGGGTGCCGCTCGCGGCCGCCGACATTGCTGTCGGGTCCCTCGGGGTGCCGCCAGTCCGCGCCGGGCACCCACGACCACCACTGCTGGTAGTCGTCGAGGGACACCGGGTGGTCGGGCGGGGTGAAGACCAGCGATCCGGGCACCAGCAGCGACGGGTCGGCGTCGGGGTAGTCCGCAGGGTCGGGCGCGGTCTCGGCGGTCGTGACGTGCCCGGTGTCCTTCACGAACCGGCGGAACTCGGCGACCGTCACCTGGTGGGTGTCCATCCAGAAGCCGTCGACGGTCACCTGGTGGACTGGTCGCTCCTCGGGATCAGAGTCCTCCGACCCCATCCAGAACGTGCCACCGGGGACCCACACCATGTTCTTCGGCGCACGGGACGAATCACTGCGCACGGACGCGATCGGCTGCATGGATCCTGAGTGTTCCACCTGTCACACCCGCATGAAAGCCGGAGCAGCGCCGGCGTTTCACCCGAAACGGGTGGGGACGGCGACCGGAGGTACCGACGACATTCGTTTCATGGGTACCGCAATCGGGGACGTTCTCCCCTCGCGATCGGCGTCGCAGTCAGCCCGATCCCGATCATCGCGACGATCCTGATGCTGCTCACGCCGCGGGCCGGGAGCACCGCGACGGCCTTCCTCGCCGGGTGGGTGCTGGGGATCGCCGTCGCCTACGCGATCTTCGTGGTCGTCGGCAGCGCCATCGATCTGTCCACCGACTCGGACGGCAACGCCGTCACCGCGACGATTCGCCTCGTGCTCGGCCTGCTGATGCTCGGCCTGACCGCCAAACAGTGGCGCGGCCGACCGGCGCCGGGCGAGGAGCCGACGATGCCGGCGTGGCTGTCGGCGATGGACAAGGTCACGCCCGTGAAGGCCGTCGCGCTCGGGTTCGCCCTGTCCGCGGTGAACCCGAAGAACCTGCTGATGATCGTCGGGGCCGCGGTCGCGGTCTCGCAGCTCGCCCTCAGCGCCGGGTCGATCGTCGTCGTGGGAATCGTGTTCACGGTGCTCGCGGCGAGCACCGTCGCCGTGCCGGTCATCGGCTACTTCACTATGCGCGAGCGGGCGACGTCGTGGCTCAGCGGGCTCAAGACCTGGCTGACCGCGAACAACGCCGCGGTGATGTCGGTACTGCTCCTCGTGATCGGCGTGTCGCTGATCGGCAAGGGCATCGGCGGCTACTGACGGATACCGACGCCGACGGGCGTCCCTGCCGGAGCCGGGACGCCCGTCGGATCGGTCACTTTCCGAAGCCCGCCTTGCGGAGCGCGTCGGCCATGGATCCGCTCGCCGGACGCGAATCGGACCGCCGGTCCCGGCCCTGCCCGCCCTGACGCTGGCCGCCCTGCCGCTGGCCACCCTGACGTTGACCGCCGCCCTGGCCGTTCGGCCGGGGTCCGCGTCCGCCCTGGCCGCCCTTCCCGCTCGCGCCCGCGCCGACCTCGTCGTCCAGGCGCAGCGTCAGCCCGATCCGCTGACGTTCGACGTCGACCTCGAGCACCTTGACCTTGACGACGTCGCCGGACTTGACCACCTCGCGGGGGTCGCTGACGAAGGTGCGCGACATCGCCGACACGTGGACCAGGCCGTCCTGGTGGACGCCCACGTCAACGAACGCGCCGAACGCCGCGACGTTGGTGACGACGCCCTCGAGCACCATGCCGTGCTTCAGGTCCCCGACCTTCTCGACTCCGGCCGCGAACGTCGCGGTCTTGAACTCCGGACGCGGGTCACGGCCCGGCTTGTCCAGCTCGGCGATGATGTCGGTGACCGTCGGCAGGCCGAACTTCTCGTCGACGAAATCGGCCGGCCTCACCTTCTGCAGGACGGCGGTGTTACCGATCAGCTCACCCACCCCGCCCCGGAGGACTGCACGATCCGGCGCACCACCGGGTACGCCTCGGGGTGGACGGCGGACGCGTCGAGCGGATCGTCGCCGTTCGGGATGCGCAGGAAGCCGGCGCACTGCTCGAAGGCCTTCGGCCCGAGCCGCGGCACGTCCTTGAGTCCCTTCCGGCTGCGGAACGGACCGTTCTGGTCGCGGTACGCGACGATGCTCTCGGCGAGCGAGCCGGCGATGCCTGACACCCGCGACAGCAGCGGCACCGACGCGGTGTTGACGTCCACGCCGACCGCGTTCACGGCATCCTCGACGACCGCACCGAGCGAGCGCGCGAGCATCGACTCGGACACGTCGTGCTGGTACTGGCCGACACCGATCGACTTGGGGTCGATCTTCACCAGCTCGGCGAGCGGATCCTGCAGGCGGCGCGCGATCGAGACCGCGCCGCGGATCGAGACGTCGAGGTCGGGCAGCTCCTGCGACGCGTAGGCCGACGCCGAGTACACCGAAGCCCCGGCCTCGGACACCATGACCTTCGTCAGCCCCGCCTCGGGGAACTTCGAGATCAGTTCAGTGGCAAGCGCATCCGTCTCGCGCGACGCGGTGCCGTTGCCGATGGCGACGAGTTCGACGCCGTGCTTGACCGCGAGAGCGGCGAGCGTCGCGAGCGACTGGTCCCACTTGTTGTGCGGCTGGTGCGGATAGATCGTGTCGTGCGCGACGACCTTGCCAGTGGCGTCGACGACCGCGACCTTGGTGCCGGTGCGGAAGCCCGGGTCCAGGCCCATCGTGGCGCGGGTGCCCGCGGGCGCCGCGAGCAGCAGGTCCTTGAGGTTGGCCGCGAACACGTCGACGGCGTCCTTCTCGGCGGACTGGCGCAGCCGCATGCGGGTGTCGATGCCGAGCGTGATGAGCATCTTGGTCTTCCACGCCCAGCGGACGGTGTCGAGCAGCCAGCGGTCGGCCGGACGGCCGCGGTCCGCGATGTCGAACCGGTTCGCGATCCGGCCCTCGTACACGCTGGTCTGACCCAGTTCGAGCGGCTCGCGGTCGGATGCCAGGGTCAGCGACAGCACCTCTTCCTTCTCCCCGCGGAACATCGCGAGGATCCGGTGCGACGGCAGCTTCTCGAACGGCTCGGAGAACTCGAAGTAGTCGGAGAATTTGGCGCCCTCGGTCTCCTTGCCCTTCCGGACGGTGGACTCGACCTGGCCGCGCGTCCACATCAGCTCGCGCAGTTCACCGACCAGGTCGGCGTCCTCGGCAAACCGCTCGACCAGGATCGCGCGTGCACCCTCGAGCTGCTCGGCGGTGTAGCCGGCGGGATCGACGGTCGGGTCGCCGATCAGCGCGTCCGCGACCGGCTCGTGTCCGGCCTCCCGCGCGATCTGCGCCTTGGTCCGCCGCTTCGGCTTGTACGGCAGGTAGATGTCCTCGAGCCGCGCCTTGGTGTCGGCGACCATGATCTGCTGCTCGAGCTGGGCGTCGAGCTTGTCCTGCGAGCGGATCGACTCCAGGATCGCGACGCGGCGCTCGTCGAGCTCGCGCAGGTACCGCAGCCGTTCCTCGAGCTGACGCAGCTGAGCGTCGTCGAGGGCGCCCGTGACCTCCTTGCGGTAGCGGGCGATGAACGGGACCGTGGCGCCGCCGTCCAGGAGGTCGACGGCCGCGGCGACCTGCCCCTCCCGTACGTCGAGCTCGTCGGCGATGCGCTGGTTCACGGATTTGAGAGCAGTGGTCACGGCGAACGACCCTACCGCTACCCTGTCGGGGGCGTCGGTAATGAGGACGGCGAACGATGCGGTGGAGGATCCAGTGGCGGGACGAGTGCGACGCCTTGCCGTCGCGTGCCTCGCCGTCACCGCGATCACTGCCTGCGCGACACCGTTCGACGACGGGACGACGCCCGACAGCCGACGCGCCAACAAGGCCGACAACTCGACGGTCGCGGCCGCGCCGCTCACCGTCGAGGGGCGGATCACCCAGTCCGTCGTGGACGCCGCCAACCGTGGCGCGGACGTCACCATCGCACTGCTCGACCGACAGGACGGACACTACGAATCGTTCGCGGATGCGACCCCGTTCGCGACCGCGTCGGTCGCGAAACTGTTCATCGCGGACGACCTCTTCTACCGCGAGACGACTGCGGAACTGGCGCTCGGCGACGACGAGCACGCCCTCGTGGCGCGGATGCTCGAGTACTCCGACGACGACGCCGCCAACGAGCTGTGGGACGAGTACGGCACCTCGGACATGATCGTCGACGTGGTGTCGCGCTACGGGCTCGCGGACACGTCCGTTCCGTACGACGACCACTGGTGGAACACCATGACGACCGGACGGGACCTCGTCGACTACTACTCGGCCGTGCTCGACGGCCGCGGCGGCCTCGACGCGGCGCACCGCGACGAGATGATGACCTACCTGCGCGCGTCGAGCCCGACCGCCGCGGACGGCTACGACCAGAGTTTCGGGATCCCCGCGGGCCTGCCCGACGAGACGGAGATCGCCGTCAAGCAGGGCTGGATGTGCTGCATCGACGATCGGTGGACGCACCTGTCGACCGGTGTGATCGGGCCCGACGACCGCTACGTGCTGGTGCTCGTCTCCCGCGAGAGCCTCGACTACGGGGACAGTGACGCCGAGTACCCGGATACGTCTCTCACTGCGGCGGTCGACGACGTCAGCGCTGCCCACGCCCGCGAGACGATCACAGACGTCGTGCGAACGGTATTCCCGCAGAAGCGAATCGACTAGGCCGCGACACCTCTTTCATGGGTGTCTCACGCGTCGAGCCCAGTCGGCAGGCCGGCGTTGTAGAGCGAAAGCACGTCTGTCGTGCCACGAAGCGCGTCGACGACGCAGTGAGCCGGCGACGCGTACACGTGTGGGTAGTCGACCTCACCGAGCGACGGATCGACCCTCCAGGCAAGCCTTTCCGCATCGAGCGAGAATTCCGCGTGGATACCTGCCTTGTTGCCGCGTGGATCCTGGCGATGCCAGCCTCCTTCGAGATGGATCGCGACCAGCCCGTGCAGGACGTGGCCGTCGTCGTGCACGAGGCGTTGGTAGCAGAGTCCGGTCGGGACCCCTTCGGATCGCAACAGTGCGGCCAGCAGGTGCGACTTTGCATAGCAGAGCCCCACGCGCTCTTCGAGAACGTCGTTCGCAGTCAGAGTCACCCGGGAGTCCTGGACGTCGTACGAGTGATCGACCCGGTCGCGCACCCATTCGAACGCAGCCTTTGCGAACGGCGCGTCACCACCCGTTCGCTCCCGCAATCGACGCGCCAGCAAACGGACATCCGACGACTGCGCCTGGATGATTCCGTCGTCTCCGAGATAGGTATCGGGGGCCGCTGCTTCCAGTGCAAGACAGGGGTTCGCCACAGCCGGAACTGTAGAGCTCGCGGTCTCCTGGCGCATCAGGATTTCCACACGGGAGGCACACTCCCGTGCGCCCTTGCTAGCTGCGCCCGGCGCCGACCAGGTCGTCGGCGGCGATGACCTCCCGCGCCGCCCGCTCCCCCGACCGCACCGCCCCGTCGATCCACCCGCACATCACGGCCGAGCTCTCGGTGCCCGCCCAGTGGATGCGGCCACAGGGCGCGCGCAGGGCGGGCCCGAACTCGGTGAGCACCCCGGTCGGCGCGTGGCCGAGCATGCCGCCGCCGGAGTACCGCTCGGCGCTCCAGTCCTGCTCGACGACGTCGATCGGCGCCGCCGCAGCGGTGCCGGCGTCGATCGTGACCATCGCCGCCGATCCCGGTGCGGCGGACTGGCCCGACAGCCCGTCGGCGCGCCAGAACGGCTCGTCGTAGAGCACCGAGATCTTGCGGATCGCGCCGCTCGGCATCCGCTGGTGCAGGAACGTCCGATCGACCGGCAGCGGCTCGTAGCGGATCTGCGCGGCGACCGCGAGCGGCACCGTGACGATCACCCGCCGGGCACGGACCGTCAGTTGATCGGTCGTGGCGGTGACGCCCCCGTCGTCCTGCGCGATCGTGCGCACCGGCTGCGAGAGGTGGACGGATCGGCCCAGCTCGGCCGCCATCGGCCGGTAGATCGCCCCATCCCGCCGACCGGACGCGAATCCTGCGCCGCGTCCTTGACGCCCAGCACGAAGCCCGGTCCACCGCCTGACGCCATCTGGTACAGCACGAACAGGAACGACACCTCCGACGCCGCCGACGTGTAGCAACCGGCGATCGCCATCTCGAGCAGTTCGTGCGCGGGCTTGGAGAGCACGTTGTCGTCGAGCCACTTCGCGAGGGTGATCCGATCCCACTCGGCGGCGTGCTTCGCCTCCCACGGCGCGTCCAGCGGGATCGACTTGCACAGCTCCCCGAGTTCGAGGAACACCGTGCCCAGGTTCGCGACCGCCCAGGGGCTCATCGTCATCGGGATCGTGCCCTGGTACCGGTACTTCTTGCCGTCGACCATCATCATCGCGTCGCCGTCGGTGTACTGCTTGTAGCTCGGCACCCCGAACTCGCTCATCAGCGCATGGATCCGGTCCTGGCCGGGGCCGATCCAGGCGCCGCCGCGGTCGATCCACACGCCGTCGTCGCGGGTCTCGGTGAACGTGCGGCCGCCGAGTCGGTCACGAGCCTCGAGCACGGTGACGGAGCGGCCCGCCTGTTTCAGTCGCAGAGCGGCAGTCAGCCCCGCGAATCCGGTCCCCACGACGCAATAGTCGACATCGGTCATCACAGGTCACCTCGAGTTCCTGCCTACTCGGGCGACCCGCGCCGGGTCAAAGGTCGGTGAGAACCGATCAGGAAAGGAGATCCGGCCGACGCTCGGCCGTGCGCTGGAGCGACTGCGCCCGCCGCCAGGCCGCGACCTTCGCGTGATCGCCGGACAGCAGCACCGGCGGCACGTCGAGTCCGCGCCAACTGACCGGGCGCGTGTAACTGGGCCCCTCCAGGAGCCCGTCGGAGAACGAATCCTCCTGGTGGGACTGCTGATTGCCGAGCACACCCGGCAGGAGACGGACGACGGCCTCGACCATGACCAGTACCGCGGCCTCGCCGCCGATCAGCACGTAGTCGCCGATGGAAACCTCTTCGACCCGCACCCGGCGGACGCATCCTCGAACACCCGCTGGTCGATGCCCTCGTAGCGGCCGCACGCGAAGACCAGGTGCTTCTCCTCGGCCCAGCGGTGCGCGGTGGCCTGCGTGAACGGCACACCCGCGGGAGTGGGGACGACCAGGAGGGCCTCGGAATCAGGGTCACCGTTGTCGTCGGTGAGAACCTCGTCGAGCGCGTCGCCCCACACCGTGGGCTTCATGACCATGCCCGGCCCACCGCCGTACGGGGAATCGTCGACGGCCTTGTGGACATCGTGAGTCCAGCGGCGCAGATCGTGGACGCCGACGGAGATGAGTCCCTTGTCGATCGCCTTGCCGAGCAGTGCGGCCCGGAGCGGCTCGAGGTACTCGGGGAAGATCGTGACTACGTCGAGACGCACGGTGGTTCGGTCACTCCTCGTTGGAGCTGTCCCCGAAATTCGGATCCAGCAAGCCTTCCGGCGGGTCGATCTCGATGACGCCGTCGGCGACGGACACGGTCGGCACAATCGCCGTCACGAACGGCACCAGAACCTCGCCCGACGTCTGCCCCTCCGGTCGGATGGACAGCAATTCTCCTGCGGCAGAATGCAATACCTCGATCACGGTGCCGACCGGTTCGCCGGCGTCGGGGCGTCCGGCCGCCATCCGCACGGCCAGGCCCTCGAGCTCGTGATCGTAGAACTCGTCCGGATCGTCGGACGGAGCGAGATCGGCGGTGTCGATGAGGAACAACATGCCGCGCATGCCGTCCGCGGTGGTGCGGTCGGTGACACCGCGCAGGCGCAGCAGAAGCCGCCGGAATGCTCCCGGCGGCTTCCACCAGCGAACGTGTGCAGCTTGTTCTCGCGCGGCTTGCGGCCACGCAGCTCGGTACCGACGGCGAAGCGCTCCTCGGGTTCGTCGGTGCGAACCTCGACGACCAGTTCTCCCTTGATGCCGTGCGACTTGGCGATGCGGCCTACGACGAGTTCCACTGCGGACTTACAGGTCGGTGTCGACGACGTCGACGCGGATCCCACGGCCCCCGATACCGGAGACGAGGGTCCGCAGGGCGGTCGCGGTGCTGACCACCGCGACCGATCACCTTCCCGAGATCGTCGGGGTGCACATGCACCTCGACGGTGCGCCCCCGACGCCCCGTGATCAGCTCGACGCGAACGTCGTCGGGGTTGGCGACGATCCCACGGACGAGATGCTCGACGGCATCGGCGACAACGGCGCTCATTACTCGGCAGCCTCGGTGGACTCGGCGTCAGCCGCGGGAGCCTCGGCCTCGGCGGCCTCTTCCTTCGCAGCCTTCTTCTTCGGGCGTGATGGCCTCGGAAACCGGCTCGTTCTCGGCCTGCGCCAGCGCAGCCTGGAACAGCTCCAGCTTGGACGGCTTGGGCTCCTTGACCTTCAGGGTGCCCTCGGCGCCCGGCAGGCCCTTGAACTTCTGCCAGTCACCGGTGATCTTCAGCAGGTTCTCGACCGGCTCGGTCGGCTGCGCGCCGACACCCAGCCAGTACTGAGCGCGCTCCGAATCGATCTCGATCAGCGACGGCTCTTCCTTCGGGTGGTACTTGCCGATGGTCTCGATCGCACGGCCGTTGCGGCGGGTGCGAGAGTCCGCGACGATGATCCGGTACTGCGGGTTGCGGATCTTGCCGAGGCGGGTGAGCTTGATCTTGACAGCCATGAGCTGCGTTTCTCCTTCAGTGCGCACATCAGTGCACACGTGTCACGTGCAATTCGGCGACCCACCAGGTCGGTGAGTCCGGTTTTGCCTCTCTCCTGTGACCGTCGCGCGGTACGTAACCGGATGCGACGAACAGCGGTTCATTCTGCCAGACGACCCGCACGGAACGGAAACGCAGGCCGTGACCCCGTTCACGTGCAGGTCCGGTGACCAGAACCACCCGGCACTCCTACGGCGACCCTTCCCACCTCGGGTACCGTCGATATGTGGCCCGAACCAGTCGAAAGAGCCGACCAGCGCTGATCCTGCTGGTCGTCGTCGCTGCCGCCGGGTGCCTGGCGCTCGGGTGGTGGCAATGGACACGATTCGAGTCCGTGGGCGGCACCGGCCAGAACCTCGGATACGCGTTCCAGTGGCCGCTCTTCGCGGCGTTCGTCGTCTACGCCTACCGGCGGTTCGTCCAGCTCGAGGACGGCCGCGACGAGACCGCGGCCGACGGCTCGGCCGACAGTGCCGCGAACGACCAGCCGACCGAGGTCCCCGAAGGTCTGCTTCCGGAACGCCCGAAGGCGGAATCGGTGAGCGCAGCGGATATCGACGACCCCGAGGCGCGACAGATGCTCGAGTACAACGATTACCTCGCCGAGCTCTCCGCTCGCGAGCCCGATAGGAGCGACAAGTGAGCGGCGGCCCCCACGAGACCACACCGCAGCAGACCCGACCTACGACGGCACCCGCCGGCCAGGACAACCAGAAGATCGCCTCCGCGCTCCTGCGCTACCGCGTGCTCGCGTACGCGACCGGCATCTGGCTCCTCGTGCTGACCGCCGAGATGGTCGCCAAGTACATCTTCGGAGTCCACAACCTGCCGACGTGGATCGCCATCGTCCACGGCTGGGTGTACTTCGTGTACCTGATCATGACGATCGACCTCGCGGTCAAGGTGCGCTGGCCCGCCGGCCGCACCATCGGCACCCTGCTCGCCGGCACCATCCCGTTCCTGTCGTTCTTCGTCGAGCACTGGCGCACGGTGCAGGTCAAGAAGGACTTCGGGGTCTGAGCGACCTCGATCCCACGAACGCCGGAGGGCCCGTCTCGAACGAGACGGGCCCTCCGTGTTGTGCGATGCGCTACGCCTTCGCCAGCTCCGCGAGCGCCGGCACCAGCTGCGCCAGCGCGCGGCCCCGGTGCGAGGCGGCGTCCTTCTCCTGCGGCGACAGCTCGGCCGATGTCCGCTGCTCACCCTCGGGCTCGAAGACGGGGTCGTAGCCGAACCCGTTCACGCCGCGCGGTTCGCGGACGATCCGTCCGCGCCACTCCCCGCGCACCACGATAGTGTCCTGCCCGGGGATCGCGAGCGCGCACGCCGACACGAATGCGCCGCCGCGGCGCTCGTCGGGCACGTCCGCCAGCTGTCCCAGCAGCAGCGCCGTGTTGGCGCCGTCGTCGCCGTGACCGCCGCTCCAACGCGCCGACAGCACCCCTGGCATGCCGTTGAGGGCGTCGACCTCGAGTCCGGAGTCGTCGGCGACGCACGGCAGCCCGGTGGCCGCGGCACCGTCGACGGCCTTGACGATCGCGTTGTCCTCGAACGTCGCGCCCGTCTCGGGCGTCTCGGGAAACTCGGGAACCTCGTCGAGGCCGATCACGTCGAGTCCCTCGATGCCGGCGGCTGCGAGGACCCGGCGCAGCTCACCGAGCTTCTTGGCGTTGCGGCTGGCGACCAGGATCTTGCCGCTCAACTGCCGAACGCCTTCTTCTTCGGCTCGGACGACTCGGGCAGCACGCCCGGGTACGGCTCGGCCAGCGCAGCCTTCTGCACCTCGAACAGCTTCTCGCAGCCGCCCAGCGCCGAGTCGAGGAGCTTGTCGAGCGTCGAGCGCGGGAACGTCGCACCCTCGCCGGTGCCCTGGATCTCGACGAGCGTGCCGGTGTCCGTCGCGACGACGTTCATGTCGACCTCGGCGCGCGAGTCCTCCTCGTAGGGCAGGTCCAGCCGGACGCGGCCGTCGACGACGCCGACGCTGACGGCGGCGATCGCGCAGGAGATCGGCTGCGGGTCCGCCAGGCGATCGGCGGCACGCAGGTACGTCACGGCGTCGACCAGCGCGACGTATGCGCCGGTGATGGCGGCGGTGCGGGTGCCGCCGTCGGCCTGGAGCACGTCGCAGTCGATGGCGATCGTGTTCTCACCGATCGCCGCGAGGTCGATGCACGCGCGCAGCGAGCGGCCGACCAGTCGGCTGATCTCCTGGGTCCGGCCACCGACCTTGCCCTTGACCGATTCGCGGCCGCTGCGGGTGTGGGTCGCGGCGGGCAGCATCGCGTACTCGGCGGTGAGCCAGCCCAGCCCGGAGCCCTTGCGCCAGCGCGGCACACCCTCCTCGACACTCGCGGTGCACATGACCCGCGTGTTGCCGAACTCGACCAGCACCGAACCCGCGGGATGGTTGGTGAACCCGCGTGTGATCCGGACCTCGCGGAGCTCGTCGTCCGCCCTACCGTCTTCTCGTGTCGTCACGTCCGAAAGCCTAGCCGGCGCCGCCGACGGTGAGCCCAGTCGGCGGCCGCGCGAGCGAGCGCTGGCGTCAGACGGTGTAGACGTCCCCGGCCGACACCGCGTGCACGGGCCCGGAGAATTCCGCCTTCGCCTCGGCGATGACGTCCTCGCGGGACGTCCACGGCGGGATGTGGGTGAGCAGCAGTTCACCGACCCCGGCGCGGGCGGCGACCTGGCCGGCCTCGGTGCCGGAGAGGTGGATGCCTTGGGGCCGGTCCGGGCTGTGCGTCCACGACGCCTCCGACAGCAGCACGTCCGCCCCGCGGGCGAGGTCGACGACGGCGTCGCACATGCCGGTGTCACCCGTGTACGCGAGGACGCGGCCCGCCTTGCTGGTGACGCGGAAGCCGTACGACTCGGGCGGATGGTTCACCTGCGACGCCTGCACCGTGATCTCGCCGATCTCGGCGACGTGGCCGTCGGACCAGTTGCGCAGCTCGATGGTGTCGGAGATGTCGTCGAGTTCGCCGCCGCACTCCGCGGACGCGACACCGATGCGGCAGGCGCTGTCGGTGGGCCCGTAGACCAGGGCGCGGCCGGCGGGCGGATTCGGGTGGTATCGACGCCACACCAGCAGACCGGGCATGTCCAGGCAGTGGTCCGCGTGCAGGTGCGACAGCAGGATCGTCGCCTCGCCCGGATCCGCGTACTTCTGCAGGGCCCCGAGGACGCCGGGGCCGAAATCCATGACGACCGGCGGGGTACCCGGCGCGGTCAACAAGTAGCCCGAAGCAGCCGAGTCAGGTCCGGAGACGCTGCCCGAACATCCCAGGACCGTAATGCGCATGCCAGCTATGCTGCCACGATCACCCGGCTCTCAAAAAGCTTCGGTCACTTTCGGCGGCGTCAACTCACATCCAACGTCGGATTGTGATGCGGCATTTCACCGTCGGGGCGTGTGACGGCCGAGTCAGCCCGGCGGGCGCGCCGTAGTGGAGACGCCGCCCGTCCCTGGTGCCGGAAGGCCCTTGCGCCGGGTGTCCGACGACAGCGCCCACGCTGCCACGACGCCACCGATCGCGCCGAACAGGTGCCCCTGCCACGAGATGCCGTTCTGCCCCGGCAGTACACCCCACAGGATGCCGCCGTACACGAACAGCACGACGATGCCGAGTAGGATCTGCCCGACGTTGCGCGTGAAGATGCCGCGCACCAGCAGGAACGTGAGCCAGCCGAACGCCAGGATCGACGCCCCGAGATGCACGGCGTGACCGCCCGTCAGCCACGTGCCGAGCCCGCCGATCGCCCAGATGATCCCGGTGGCCGCCAAGCCTCGCCCGATCCCCGACATCAGCACCAGGAACCCCAGCACCAGCAGCGGCACCGTGTTCGCGAACAGGTGTCCCCAGCCGTTGTGGAGCATCGGCGCGAACGCGATGCCCCTCAACCCGTCGACGGTGAGCGGCTGAATGCCCCATGCGTCCAGCCGGTTTCCGGCGACGGTGTCGATCGCCTCGAGCACGTAGAGGACCGCGACGAAACCACCGATGGTCATCGCGGCGCGCTGCCACATCGGGCGAGGGGTGCGCGGCGGCCGCGCGGTCAGTTCGGATCCGGCTGTCACGGCTTCGAGCCTACCGACGCCGTCCGACACGCGACGGGTGCGCGGCGACCGCGCGATCTAGCCGGAAGTCCCGAACGCCGATGGGAACACGTCACGGTAGCTGGGGATGCCCGCGACGGTCGTGGCCGAGAGGATCGCGTCGACGATGGCCCGCTGCACGCACTGCGCGGCCGCCGAACAGACCGCGTCCAGGATAGGTAGTTCGGCCGGGAACGCCGCCGGCACGCCGTCCGGTGTCGGGGTCTCGCGGGTCCCCGTCGCGAGCGCGAAGATCGTGTCGCCGTCGAGCGGTGAATGCGCGGGCCGGATCGCGCGGGCCATGCCGTCGTGCCCGGCGACCGCGAACCGGCGGCACGACGCCTTCGACAGCTCGGCGTCGGTCGCGACCACCCCGATCGTGGTGTTGAGGACGGTCGCCTTCTCCCCAGCGCGTTTGCGGCGGCGAGCTCGTCGGATGACGGCCTCCGGATCCCGCGTCGCTCGGCGTCCGCGAGCGACAGGCCCCACGGCAGGCCGGTCTCCGGATCCCACACCGAGCCGACCGGGTTGGCGACCATGAGCGCCGCAACGGTCACGCCGTCGGCCAGACCGCCCTGGATGACCGTGCTGGCGGTACCGACGCCGCCCTTGAGGACCCGGCGCGGGCGCCGGTGCCGGCGCCGACGGAACCGGTTTCGACGGCGGTACCCGCCCGATCCGCCGCGCGGTAGCCGAACTCCGCGGTGGGCCGAGTGTGCCAGTCGCCGACAGGGAGATCGAAGATCACCGCGCCCGGCACGATGGGGACCACCTGACCCGGCGCACCCATCGGGATGCCGTGATCGTGTTCCTCGAGCCACCGCATGACGCCGTCCGCCGCAGCCAGGCCGTACGCGCTGCCGCCGGACAGCAGCACCGCGTCGACCCGCTGCACCGAATGGCTCGGGTCGAGCAGGTCGGTCTCGCGGGTGCCGGGGCCGCCGCCGCGCACGTCGACGGCTGCGGTAGCCCCGGACGAGACCCGCACCACGGTGCAGCCGGTCGCCGCGCCGGAGCCGAGGGTGGCGTCGGCGTCGAGCAGGTAGTCGTGCCCCACCAGGACACCCTCGACGTCGCGCAGGGAGTCCGACGGCCCGGTGACGACCGCCGGCCGCGGCACTGTCACGACATCAGCGCCTGGACGAGCGAGTCCTGCATCCACGTCAGCCAGTGGTAGACGTCGAGATGCGGGGCCCGGGGGTCACCTTCCTCCAACTCGTCGGGGGTGTCGGCGTCGATGCCGAGATTGGTGCCGAGTGCCAGGCGGATGTCGTTGAGGCCGGCGAGCCAGGCGTCGGCCTGCTCCGGGGTGAGCGCGACCTTGCCGCCCTCGGCGGGCACGGTCTGCAGCATCACCGCGCCGGCCGCGATCTTGTCGTCGATGATGTCTGGCTCGTGCAGGCTGCGCAGCGCGCTGTTGACGTTGCCCCGCTCGGGATCGTTGTCGGGTGCGTCGGGGTCCGCGCGCTGGAAGTCCGGGAGCAGCCGTGCGAGGGCCGCGTCCGACGGGGTGTCGCTGTTGCCGGTCCGCATGCCGGTGAGCGCCGCCAGCTCGTCCGTCGGCGCCGACGCGGCCCGCTCCTCGGAGCAGCCCGGTCACCGAGGACACCAGCGACCTCAGCACCGCCGCCTCGTGTGCGTCCATCTCCGAACGCAGCTTCAATCCGCCGAGTGAGTTCTTCCTCGTCCAAGTCCGCACGTCTGTACCCGGGATTCCTTACGGTCGAGATGGATGGGATGGGCGCCTAGCTGCTGTCGCGCTGCATGGTCGCCCACAGGCCGGCGGCGTGCAGCTTGCGCACGTCGTTCTCGACCTTGTCGCGCGAGCCACTGGAGACGACCGCCTTGCCTTCCTTGTGGACCTGCATCATCAGGTCCGTGGCCTTGGCTTTGCTGTAGCCGAACAGCTTCTGGAAGATGTACGTCACGTAGTGCATGAGGTTGACGGGATCGTCCCAGACCACGGTGACCCAAGGCCGGTCGAGCGCCTCGGTCATCTGCTCGATTTCCGCCTCCTGGGGCGCTGCGGCGGGCATCTTGCCGACCGGAACCGCGGTCGGGGAATCACTGTGGAGCGCTGCGCCATGGGTCCAGGGTACGGCGTGGGCTCCGAACTCGACACCCGCGCCCGGCGGCTGAATCGTAAAGTTGGGCGCGTGGCAACCGTTTCTGCAGAGTGCACCGGAGACCGTCCGAGTACCGCGCTGTTCACCGACCAGTACGAGCTGACGATGCTCGAGGCGGCCCTCGCCGACGGCTCGGCGAACCGCCCATGCAGCTTCGAGGTCTTCGCGCGACGCCTGCCCGACGGACGCCGCTACGGTGTCGTCGGAGGCATGGGACGGATCCCGGATGCCTTGGCGCGCTTCCGGTTCGGCGAACCGAGAGCTCGAAGATCGTCTCGCGGTTCCTCGACGCCGCGACCGTCGAGTGGCTCCGCGACTTCCGCTTCTCCGGTGACATCGACTGCTATCGCGAGGGCGAGCTCTACTTCCCGGGTCTCCGATTCTGTCGGTACGCGGAACGTTCGCCGAATGTGTCCTCCTCGAAACCCTGGTGTTGTCGATCCTCAACCACGACAGCGCAATCGCGTCGGCGGCCGCGCGCATGGTCAGCGCCGCCGACGGCCGTCGGATGATCGAGATGGGGTCGCGGCGCGCGCACGAGGAGTCCGCGGTCGCGTGTGCCCGCGCGGCATACCTCGCCGGGTTCGACGCGACGTCGAATCTCGAGGCCGTGCGTCGGCACGGGGTGCCCGGGGCAGGCACCAGCGCACACGCTTTCACGTTGCTGCACACCACCGACGGGGCCGCGAACGAGGAGGCCGCGTTCCGGGCCCAGGTTGCGGCGCTCGGGGTCGGCACGACCCTGTTGGTGGACACGTACGACATCACCCAAGGCGTCAGGAACGCCGTCGCGGCGGCCGGCACCGGGCTGGGCGGCGTCCGGATCGACTCGGGCGACCTGGGCGTGCTGGCACGGCAGGTCCGCGACCAGTTGGACGGGCTCGGCGCCACCGGCACCAGGATCGTCGTGTCCGGCGATCTCGACGAGTACTCGATTGCCGCACTGCGCGCCGAACCGGTCGACTCGTACGGCGTCGGGACGTCGCTGGTGACGGGATCGGGCGCACCGACGGCCGGGATGGTCTACAAGCTCGTCGAGGTCGACGGTGTCCCGGTCGAGAAGCGCAGCGCCCACAAGCAGTCCCGTGGCGGCACCAAACGCGCGATGCGACTGAGCCGGGCGTCGGGCACGGTCGTCGAGGAAGTCCTGTATCGCGCCGGCACGCCCGCACCGGATCCCGGAGAGTTCGAGGCACGCGAGCTGCTGATCCCGCTCGTGCGGGGCGGCAAGATCGCCGACGATCTGCCCTCCCTCGAGGACAGCCGCGCACTGCTGGCGCGGAACCTCGTGGCCCTGCCGTGGGAGGGCCTCAAGCTCTCGCACGGCGAGCCTGCGGTGCCGACCCGTTTCGCGGCGGCGGCCGAGCCGACGAGCACCGGAGAGGGATGGCGACAGTGACCCGACGCGCATTGCTCGTCGTCGACGTCCAGAACGACTTCTGTGAGGGCGGATCGCTGGCCGTCGCGGGCGGTGCCACGGTGGCGGCCGACATCAACGACCTGTTCTCCGGGCACGGCTACGCGACGATCGTCGCGACGCGGGACAACCACGTCGATCCCGGCCCGCACTTCTCCGATCACCCGGACTTCGTCGACACGTGGCCGCCGCACTGCGTGGCCGGGACGCCGGGGGCCGAGTTCTGTCCAGCGCTCGAGACCGAGCCGCTCGAGGAGGTGTTCTCGAAGGGGGCCTACAGCGCCGCCTACTCGGGCTTCGAGGGGGTATCGCCGAAGGGCGAGTCGCTCGCCGGTTGGCTGAGCCACCGCAACATCGACGCGGTGGACGTGGTCGGCATCGCCACCGATCACTGCGTGCGCGCGACGGCCCTCGATGCGGTAACCGAGGGCTTCCGGACCCGCGTCCTGCTCTCCTACACCGCCGGCGTCTCCCCGACACGGTCGCGGCCGCGCTGACCGAACTCGATCAGGCCGGTGTCGAACTGGTGGGTCAGGTCGCCGAACGCACCTGACGGTGGCGAGCAGTACCCTGTTGCGGTGCCCGACCGTGAGTTGCCCACCGTCCCCGATCTCCTGAAGCTCGCGGTCCGCTCGCTCGGCGGCAAGGAACGCAAGAACCAGTTGACGATGGCGTCGGCCGTCGCGCACTCGATCGACGCGGGCGAGCATCTCGCGGTGCAGGCCGGCACCGGCACCGGCAAGTCGCTCGCGTATCTGGTGCCCAGCGTGCGGCACGCGGTCGAGTCCGGGCGCACGGTGGTCGTCTCGACCGCCACGATCGCGCTGCAGCGTCAGCTGGTCGACCGGGACATGCCGCGCCTCGCCGAGGCGCTGAAGCCCGCCCTCGGCCGCCTACCCCGGTTCGCGATTCTCAAGGGCCGCGGCAACTACCTGTGCATGAACAAGATTCACACCGGGATGGCGCAGGACGATCCGCCCGAGGCGGAGCTGTTCGACGCGTTCGCCATCTCCCGGCTGGGCCGCGAGGTGCAGCGGCTGACCAAGTGGTCGTCGGACGCCGAGACCGGTGACCGCGACGATCTCGTACCCGGCGTCAGCGACCAGGCGTGGCGGCAGGTGAGCGTCAGCGCCCGCGAGTGCCTCGGCAAGTCCCGGTGCCCGGTGGGCGAGGACTGCTTCGCCGAGCGTGCCCGCGCCGAGGCCGCACAGGTGGACGTCGTGGTCACCGATCACGCGATGCTCGCGATCGACGCGATCTCCGGGGTCGCGGTGCTGCCCGAGCACGACGTCGTGGTGATCGACGAGGCCCACGAGCTGGTCGACCGGGTCACCGGCGTCGCGACGGCGGAACTCGGCGCGTCGGCGATCAGCGCCGCGGCCCGCCGTGCGGTCAAGCTCGTCGAGGAGCAGGACGTCGATCGACTCGAGGCCGCCGCCGAGAGCTGGGCGGAACTGCTCGAGCAACTACCCGGCGAGCGCTGGGACGCGCTGCCCGACGGCGTCCCGCTCGCGCTGGCCGCCGTCCGCGACGCGGCGTGGAACGTGCGCACCGCGATCGGACCGTCCAAGCCCGGGATGGCCGCCGCCGACCCCGAGGCCGCGGCGGCGCGCAATGCCGCGTTGACGGCGATCGACGAGGTCCACGACAGCGCCGTGCGGGTGCTCACCGCGTTCGACGAACCCGATCCCGCGAAGCGCAAGGACGTCGTGTGGTTGTCGGTCGAGGAGAACCGCGGCAACGTCCGACGCGTCGTGCGAATGGCACCGCTGTCGGTGGCGGGCTGCTCCGCGCGAGTCTGTTCGCGGAGTCCACGGTGGTCCTCACGTCGGCGACCCTGACGGTCGGTGGTTCGTTCGACGGCCTCGCGGTGAACTGGGGGCTGCCGCCGGAGTCGCCGGCGCGCAGCGACACCGCAACCGCGATCGGCAAGGAGGCTCCGTCGGATGCCGGTGCGCTGCGCTGGAATTCGCTCGACGTCGGTTCGCCGTTCGACCACGCCAAGTCCGGGATCGTGTACATCGCCCGGCACCTGCCGCCGCCGGGCCGCGACGGCCTGTCCCCGTCTTCATGGACGAGATCGAGGAACTGGTGACCGCGGCCGGTGGCCGCACGCTGGGCCTGTTCTCGTCGATGCGCGCCGCGAAAGCCGCGGCCGAGGAGATGCGCGAGCGCCTCGACGTCCCGATCCTGTGCCAGGGCGACGACGCGACCGGCACGTTGGTGAAGCAGTTCTCCGAGGACGAACCGACGACACTGTTCGGCACGCTGTCGCTGTGGCAGGGCGTCGACGTGCCCGGCCCGTCGCTCAGCCTGGTGATCCTCGACCGGATCCCGTTCCCCGACCCGACGACCCGCTGCTGGTGGCGCGTCAGCAGGCGGTCGAGTCCCGCGGCGGGAACGGGTTCCTCTCCGTGGCGGCGAACCACGCGGCGCTGCTGCTCGCGCAGGGTGTCGGCCGCCTGCTGCGCAGCGTCGACGACAAGGGCGTGGTGGCGGTGCTCGATTCGCGCCTGGCCACGGCCCGGTACGGCGGCTATCTCCGCGCGTCGCTGCCCCCGTTCTGGGAGACGGCCGATCCGAAGGTGGTTCGGCAGGCACTGGAGCGGATCGCGGCGTCGCGACCGCGTTCCTGAACACGCCGGACACAGCCGGGATACCCGGTAAACGCGGCCGACAGCACCCGCATCGTCCTATGCTCGGGCGATGGACCCGGTGATCTCGGTTCGCGGACTCGCCAAACGCTTCGGCGACGTCCATGCCCTCGACGGTCTCGATCTCGAGGTCGGCCCCGGCGAGGTTCACGGCTTCCTCGGCCCCGACGGTTCCGGCAAGTCCACCACCATCCGTGTGCTGCTCGGTCTGCTGCGCGCCGACGGCGGTGACGTGTCGGTACTGGGCGCCGACCCGTGGCGCGACGCGGTCAGCCTGCACCGACACCTGGCGTACGTGCCGGGCGACGTGAACCTGTGGCCCAATCTCACCGGCGGCGAGGCCATCGATCTGTTCGGCCGGCTCCGCGGCGGCCTCGACGACAAGCGCCGCCAGGAGTTGATGGAGCGGTTCGAGCTCGATCCCACACGCAAGGGCCGCACGTACTCGAAAGGCAACCGGCAGAAGGTCGCGCTCATCGCGGCGCTGGCCGCGGACTCGCAGCTACTGATCCTCGACGAACCGACGTCCGGCCTGGACCCGTTGATGGAGGCGGTGTTCCAGCAATGCGTCGGCGAGGCGACAAGGGACGGGCGCACGATCCTGCTGTCGAGTCACATCCTCGCCGAGGTCGAGTCGCTGTGCGGGGTGGTGACGATCATCCGCGCCGGACGGACCGTACAGAGCGGGACGCTGAGCGAGCTGCGGCACCTGACCCGCACCACGGTCACGGCCACCACACGCGAAGCCCCGGACGGGCTCGGGTCGGTGCCGGGCGTGCACAACCTGAAGGCCCTCGACGACCAGGACAACAGTGTGACGTTCGACGTCGACTCCGACCGCGTCGACTCGGTGATGTCCTCGCTCGCCGGGCTCGGCGTGGTCACGATCACCGCCCACCCCCGACGCTTGAGGATCTGTTCCTGCGCGAGTACAGCGACGAGTTCGATTCGCTGGGCATCGAGCGCCGATGACGACGCAGGTCGCGGGAACCGTGCAGGCCACGCAACCTAAAGACACGTCCACCACGGACCCGCTCGCCGGGACGTGGACGCTCACCCGGCTCGCGTTGCGGGTCGATCGGATCCGCCTGCCCGCGTGGGTGATCGCGGTCGGCGGTTCGACCGTGCTGCTGGCGTCGAGCTACCAGACCCTCTACCCCACCCCCGAGTCCCGGCAGGCCCGCGCCTTGCTGATCGAATCGCCCGCCGCGACGGCGCTCGCGGGACCCGGGTACGGGCTTTCGAACTACACGCTCGGCGCGATGGTCGCCAACGAGATCGGAGGCATGACCATGATCGCGGTGGCGATCATGTCGGTGCTGCTCGTGACGCTGCATCTGCGGACCGAGGAGGAGACCGGGCGCGCGGAGATGCTGCGCTCGGGCGTCGTCGGCCGGTTCGCGCCGATCACGTCGGGGCTCGCGGTGGTGCTGCTGGCAAACCTGCTGATCGGGCTGGTCCTGGGCCTCGGGCTGACCGCCGTCGGGCTGCCCGCACTGGGGTCGTGGAACCTCGCCGCGGGCGTATTCATGGTCGGCCTCGCATTCGGCGCGACGTCTGCGCTGTTCTCGCAGGTCACCGAGCACGCCCGCACCGCAAGCGGATTGGGGCTCGTCGCCGTCGCCGTCGCGTACCTGCTGCGCGCGATCGGCGACGTCCGCGCCAAGGAGGACGGCAGCGTGCTGGTCGTGGCTGTCGCCCATCGGCTGGGCGCAGTCCACGCGCGCCTACGTCGACGAGCGGTGGTGGCCGCTGCTGCTCGGACTCGCGGCGGTGGTCGCCGGCATCGTGCTCGCGTACCTGGTCGTGGGTCGACGCGACGTCGGCGCCGGCCTGGTGGCGCCGCGGGGCGGCCGGCCCCGCGCGAGTGGCGCACTCACCGGGATCGCGGCGCTGACGCTGCGCATGCAGCGCAACCAGATCGTGGCGTGGGGCATCGGCGTCGCCGCCCTGGCGTTCCCGATCGGCGCCCTGGGCCAGCAGGTGGCCGAGTTCCTCGATCAGGACCCCGCCTGGCCGGGCTGCTGCCGGGCGGGGAGAGCAACGCCGCGCAGGGCGCGTTCGCGCTCTACCTGGTGTTCCTGGCGATCATGGCATGCATGTACGCGATGACCGCCGTTCAGTCGGCCCGCGACGAGGAGACGTCCGGGCGCGCCGAGGACGTCCTCGCGAGCCCGGTGTCGCGGTGGCGGTGGCTCGGCGCACAGCTGGCCGTCATCAGTGTCGCGACGTCGCTGATCGTCCTGGCCGCCGGGGCCGCGATGGGGATCACCGCGGCCGCGACGCTGCACGACGGGTCGATGTTCGGCCGGCTCGTCGCCTCGGCCGCAAACTACCTGCCGGCGACGCTGACCATGATCGCGCTGACCGCCGCGGTGTACGGATGGTTCCCGAGACTACTAGCTGTGGTGTGGGTGTGCCTCGGCTACGCGCTGGTGATCGGGATGTTCCTCGAGGTGCTCCCCGCCTGGACCGGGTGGGCGTCGCCGTTCCACTTCACGTCGAACATGCCGGCCGACGCGTTCGAGGTTGTGCCGTTCGTCGTGCTGCTCGTCATCGCGGCGGCGCTCTACGGGCTCGCCCTGGTCGGGTTCCGCCGCCGCGACATCCAGTCCTGACCTCGACATCCTCTCGGATGTGATCGGCCGACTGTAGTCCCCACGGCGACTTTCGTCGGCGATCAGAGCAGTTTCGCGGAACCTACTGGGGCTGACCACAATTCGAGCAGAACGCTGCCCCGGCCTGCACTGCGTGGCCGCAGCCGGTGCAGTCGGTGCGCAGATCGAACGCGGTGCCGCAGGTCGAGCAGAAGCGACCGCCATTGGTGCCCGTGCCGCAGGTGGGACAATTCACGCGGGCCTCGGTCGCGATGTCGTACTGCTGCGTCCAGTCCTGTCTCCGGGCCGCGTCGCGAATCTGCTCGCCGCGAGCATCCGCCTGCGCACGTGCGATCTGGTGCGCGACCAGAGGCGAGCAGTGCGAGCACTCGCCCACCTGGTCGTTCCAGCAGACGCGTGCACACACCCACGAGCCACAGCCGCCACACAGCCGGAAGTCGCGCTCGACCTCTTGGACGGCACCCTCGAAGGCCTTGTCCTTCGAGCGCGACGCCGAGCCGCCCCAACTGCTCGAGTAGCTCTCCGCGGCGGACGAAGCCTTGTTCAGTACGCCGACGCTGTCACCGAACAGGTCGCGCAGCACCCGCAGCGCGCCCCGTCCGCGCGAGAAGACGTTCTGCTGGAACGAGGAGCGGTACTCGGTGCTGCAGCGCTCACAACGGAACTTCCACTGGAATCCGTCGTCGTTCGACTCGTCGGAGTAGTAACTCGTGAAGGCCACCGGTTCGGCCATGGCGCGATCAGTTCCTTTACTGCAGCGGGCAATTCTGCGACCGGAGCCGGGGCGGGCCGGACGCCTGTCGCCAGATTCCTACCTTAGATCGAGTGTGATCCGCAACGCCGCGGCGCGGCGCTAGACGTACGGCGCCGCAACGAGTCCCAGCTCGGCATCGGTCGCGAGCAGTCGGTGGTGCGGCAGGACGCGGACGGTGTAGCCCACAGACCCGGACACCGGCAGCGGCGTGGTGGCGACGAACATCTCCCCAGCCCGTCGACGCCGGCGTGCGCCATCGGCACCGTCGTCACGTCGGTGAGGTCCTCGTCGGGGCCGACCCGGCCCAGCACCGCCTCCACCACGACGTCCTCCGGCGACAGCCCACCGAGACGCACGAACGCCCGCAGCGACAGGTCGGCGCCGATCTCGGGGTCGTCGGGCGATCCGGCGCTGTCGACCTGCGCCACCTGCACGCCCGGCCACGCCGCCTCCACGCGCCGCCGGTACTCGGCGACCGCGCGGGCGCCGGAGAAGTTGTCGGGCAGCGTGTTCCGAGTCGCGACCGCGGCGGGCGCGTAGTACTCGACGGCGTAGTCGCGCACCATGCGCGACGCCAGCACCTTCGGCCCGAGGCTCTGCAGCGTGTGCCGCACCATCTCGATCCAGCGGGTCGGCAGGGCACGCTCGTCACGGTCGTAGAACCGCGGCGGCACCGACCGCTCGAGCAGTTCGTACAGCGCGGTGGCCTCGAGGTCGTCGCGGCGGACCTCGTCGACGACGCCGTCCGCGGTCGGGATGGCCCAGCCGTTCTCGCCGTCGAACATCTCGTCCCACCACCCGTCGCAGATGGACAGGTTGAGCCCGCCGTTGAGCGCCGACTTCATGCCCGACGTCCCGCACGCCTCGAGCGGCCGCAGCGGATTGTTGAGCCACACGTCGCAGCCCCAGTACAGGTAGCGGGCCATCGAGATGTCGTAGTCGGGCAGGAACACGATCCGGTGCCGCACGTCGTGCTGGTCGGCGAAGCGGACCACCTGCTGGATGAGGGCCTTGCCGCCCTCGTCGGCCGGATGACTTTTGCCGGCGACGACCAGCTGCACCGGGCGCTCGTCGTCGAGCAGCATGGCCTTCAGCCGCTCGGGGTCGCGCAGCATGAGCGTGAGCCGCTTGTAGGTCGGGACGCGGCGCGCGAACCCGACGGTCAGCGCGTTCGGGTCGAACACCTCGGCGGTCCAGCCGAGTTCGGCCTCGGTGGCGCCGCGCTCGAGCCACGACGCGCGAACGCGTCGGCGCACCTCGTCCACCAGTTGCGCCCGCAGCGTGTTCCGGGTCGACCACAGCTCGGCGGGATCGATCTCCCGCAGCCGCTCCCAGCCGCGCGCCTCCTCGAGATGTTCGGGACCGACGAGGCGCCGGCCGAGGTCCATCCACTCGCGCGCCGCCCACGTCGGCGCGTGGACGCCGTTGGTGACCGATCCGATCGGCACCTCGGCGGCGTCGAATCCCGGCCACAGCGACTCGAACATCTCCCGGCTCGCCTCGCCATGCAGCCTCGAGACGCCGTTCGCGCGCTGCCCGAGACGCAGGCCCATGTGGGCCATGTTGAACACGCCCGGGTCGTTCTCGGCGCCGAGGCCGAGGATGCGGTCGACGGCCAGGCCGGGCAGGAGCGTCGACTCACGCTCGCCCTCGTTGCCACCGAAGTAGCGGCGCACCAGGTCGGCCGGGAACCGGTCGATCCCCGCCGGCACCGGGGTGTGGGTGGTGAACACGGTGCCGGCGCGCACCGCCGCGAGGGCGGCGTCGAAGTCCAGTCCGGCACCGGTGATCAGCTCCCGGATGCGTTCGAGGCCGAGGAACCCGGCGTGCCCCTCGTTCATGTGGAACACCTCGGGGTCGGGGAGCCCGTGCGCGCGGGTGTAGGCGCGCACCGCTCGGACGCCGCCGATGCCGGCGAGGATCTCCTGCTTGATGCGGTGGTCCTGGTCGCCGCCGTACAGCCGGTCGGTCACCGCGCGCAGTTCCGGGTCGTTCTCGGCGATGTCCGAGTCGAGCAGCAGCAGCGGCACCCGGCCGACCTGCGCGATCCACGCGCGCGCCCGCAACACCCGGCCACCGGGCATCGCGACGTGCACCAGGACGGGGGCGCCCGCGCCGCCGTCGCCGGACGTCTCGGTGAGCAGCCGCAGCGGCAGCCCCTGCGGGTCGTGCGCCGGGTAGTGCTCGGCCTGCCAGCCGTCCGCGGTGAGCGACTGCCGGAAGTACCCGGAGCGGTACAGCAGCCCGACACCGATCAGCGGCAGACCCAGATCCGAGGCGGCCTTGAGGTGGTCGCCGGCGAGAATGCCGAGCCCACCGGAGTAGTTCGGGAGCACCTCGGTGACGCCGAACTCCATCGAGAAGTACGCGATGCCGGTCGCCAGCTCCGCGCCCTTGTCGAGCTGGTCCTGGTACCAGCGCGGACGGGTCAGGTAGTCGTCGAGGTCCGCGGCCGCGCGGTCCAGGTCGGCGAGGAACGTCGCATCGACCGCGAGGTCGTCGAGCCGGTACGGATCGACCTCGCCGAGCATGCGGACGGGGTCGTGGCGCACCGCGGTCCACAACTCGGGGTCGATCGACGCGAACAGATCCTGCGTCGGCGGATGCCAGGACCACCGCAGATTGGTCGACAGCGGTCCCAGTGCCGCGAGGCGCTCGGGCAGATGGGCTCGGACGGTGAACCGACGCAGGGCTTTCACGCCGCGAAGACTACCCACATTCGACGCCGACGACCCGCCGAGCAGCCAGGTCCGCGCGAACGTGACGTGACGAACGCTTCTCCGATTTCGACCCTCTCGATCCCGACACCGCGGGACCCACTGAACTACGGTTGATCCAGCGCGCCGTCTCCGGGACGGCCGGCCCATCGGGACGCTCAGAGACCGAACGGAGTACGAGTGACAGGTCGCCTCGCCATCGACGACGTGCTGCCCTCGATCGACGGGGGCCGCTTCCCGGCCAAGGCCGTGGTCGGCGAGGTGTTCCCCGTGTCCGCGACCGTGTGGCGCGAGGGCCACGAGGCGGTGGCCGCGACCCTCGTCGTCGAGGGTCCCGCAGGCCCGGCCGAATCGCTGTGGATTCCGATGCATCCCGGCCCGCTGCTCGACACGTTCCACGCGACGTTCACCCCGACGAGCGTCGGCCGCTGGACGTACCGGATCGAGGCGTGGGGTGATCCGATCCAGACGTGGCGCAGCGCGGTCGAGGCGAAACTGGCCGTCGGGCAGGGGCCCGCCGAGTTGGCGAACGACCTCGAGATGGGCGCGCGCCTGTTCGAGCGCGCCGCCGACGGCGCCGAGCCCACGGACCGCACTCGTCTCCTCGCGGTCGCGGCGGCCCTGCGATCGGATCGGCAACTGCCCGTCCGTGTCGCGCCCGCGTTCTCGGCGGAGGTGGCCGAGGCGCTGCGGACGCGTCCGCTACGCGAGCTGGTGACGTCGTCGCGCGAGCACGAGGTGGTCGTCGACCGCCGACGCGCACTGTTCGGCTCGTGGTACGAGTTCTTCCCCGTTCCACCGGCGGCTGGGACGAGCACGGCGCCCCGCGCCACGGGACGTTCGCCACGTCCGCCGAGGATCTGCCCCGGATCGCCGCGATGGGCTTCGACGTCGTGTACCTGCCCCGATCCATCCGATCGGCGAGGTGAACCGCAAGGGCCCCAACAACTCCCTGACGGCGGGGCCGGACGACGTCGGCTCGCCGTGGGCGATCGGGGCGGCCGCCGGCGGTCACGACGCGATCCACCCCCGGCTGGGCACCACGACCGACTTCGAGGCGTTCGTCGCCGACGCCGCCCGGCTGGGCTCGAGGTGGCGCTGGACCTCGCGCTGCAGTGCGCGCCCGACCATCCCTGGGCGCGTGAGCATCCCGAGTGGTTCACGCAGCTGCCGGACGGGACCATCGCGTTCGCCGAGAACCCGCCCAAGAAGTACCAGGACATCTATCCGATCGACTTCGATCACGACCCGGCCGGCATCCACGCGGAGGTGCTGCGCGTCGTGCGGCACTGGGTTGGGCTCGGCGTCAAGATCTTCCGGGTCGACAACCCGCACGCCAAGCCGTCGGACCTGTGGGAGTGGCTGATCGCGGAGGTCAAGCGGACCGATCCGGACGTGCTGTTCCTGTCCGAGGCGTTCACCCGACCGGCGCGGCTCTACGGGCTCGCCAAGCGCGGATTCACGCAGTCGTACACGTACTTCACCTGGCGGGTGAACAAGTGGGAGCTCACCGAGTTCGGCCACGAGATCGCGGCCAAGGCCGACGAGGCCCGGCCCAACCTGTTCGTCAACACGCCGGACATCCTCCACGAGAGCCTCCAGCACGGCGGCCCCGGCATGTTCGCGCTGCGCGCCGCGCTCGCCGCGACGCTGTCGCCCACGTGGGGTGTGTACTCGGGGTACGAGCTGTTCGAGCACGTCGCCGTGCGCCCGGGCAGCGAGGAGTACCTGGACTCGGAGAAGTACCAGTTGCGACCGCGCGACTTCGCGGGAGCCCGTTCCCGGGGCGAATCGCTCGAACCGTGGCTCGCGACGCTCAACCGGATCCGCCGCGCCCACCCGGCCCTGCAGCAACTGCGGAATCTGCACTTCCACCACATCGACAACGACGCCCTCATCGCGTACTCGAAGTTCGATCCGGTCACCGGCGACGCCGTGCTGATCGTCGTCAACCTCGACCCCTTCGGGGCGCAGCAGGGATTCGTCTCGCTCGACATGCCGGCGATCGGCCGGGACTGGCACGACCACCTCTCCGTCCACGACCGGGTCAGCGGCGAACAGTACGAATGGGGTCAGCACAACTTCGTCCGGCTCGAGCCGTGGCGCGCGTGCGCGCACATCCTCGCGCTGCCACCCGTCCCGCTTCGAGCCCCGCCGACGCCTCGCCGACCGCGAGCACAACCCGTGACGGCCCCCGACGCGGTGTGCCCGCCCGACCCGCACGATCTGACACTGATCGCGCAGGGCACCCGCCACGACCCGCATTCGGTGCTGGGCGCGCACGCGCGGCCCGACGGCACCGTCGTGCGCGCACTGCGTCCGGGCGCCGAATCGGTGTCGGTACGGATCGCCGGCCGCGACCATCTGCTGCACCGGGTTGCCCACGACGTCTTCAGCGCCCTGCTCCCGATCCGCGACCTCGCCGACTACCGGCTGGTCGTGACATATCCGGGCGACCATGTCGTCGTCACCGCGGACGGCTACCGCTTCCTGCCCACGCTCGGCGAACTCGACCTGCACCTGTTCGGCGAGGGCCGGCACGAGCGGCTGTGGGACGTCCTCGGAGCGCACCCCCGCGCGTACGAGACGCCGGACGGTGTCGTGCACGGAACGTCGTTCGCGGTGTGGGCGCCCGGCGCCCGCGGGGTGAGCGTGCTGGGCCAGTTCGACCTGTGGGGCGGGCGCACCTTCCCGCTGCGGGTGCTCGGGGGCACCGGCGTGTGGGAGGTGTTCGTCCCGGACGTCGGCGTCGGCGAGATGTACAAGTTTCGGATCCACGGCCGGGACGGCACCGTCCGCGACAAGGCCGACCCGATGGCGTTCGCGACCGAGGTCCCGCCCGCGACCGCGTCGATCGTCACGCAGTCGACGCACCGGTGGACGGACGACGAATGGATCGCGGCCCGCGCCGGCCTCGAACCCAGCCGTGAACCGATGAGCGTCTACGAGGTGCATCTCGGCTCGTGGCGCCCGGGCCTGAGCTACACCGAACTGGCCGACGAACTGAGCCGGTACGTCATCGAATCCGGGTTCACGCATGTCGAGCTGCTGCCGGTGGCCGAGCACCCGTACGGCGGGTCGTGGGGCTACCAGGTGACGTCGTACTACGCGCCTACCGCGCGGTTCGGCACCCCCGACGACTTCCGGGCGTTCGTCGACCGCCTGCACCGGGCCGGCATCGGCGTCATCGTCGACTGGGTGCCTGCGCACTTCCCGAAGGACGATTGGGCACTGGCGCGGTTCGACGGCACCCCGCTGTACGAGCACGCCGATCCGCAGCGCGGCGAGCAACTCGACTGGGGCACATACGTGTTCGACTTCGGCCGGCGGGAGGTGCGCAACTTCCTGGTCGCGAACGCGCTGTTCTGGTTCGACCAGTTCCACGTCGACGGCCTGCGCGTGGACGCCGTCGCATCCATGCTCTACCTCGACTACTCGCGGCCCTCGGGCCAGTGGACACCGAACGTGCACGGCGGACGGGAGAACCTCGAGGCGGTTGCCTTCCTGCAGGAGATGAACGCGACGGTGCACAAGCTCCACCGCGGTGCCGTCACCATCGCCGAGGAGTCGACGGCGTGGCCCGGGTCACCCGCAACACGAACGTCGGCGGTCTCGGGTTCACGATGAAGTGGAACATGGGCTGGATGCACGACACGCTCGGGTATCTGCGCCGCGATCCGATCCACCGCAGCTTCCACCACCACGAGATCACGTTCTCGCTCATGTACGCGTGGAGCGAGAACTACCTGCTCCCGATCAGCCACGACGAGGTGGTCCACGGCAAGGGCACGCTGTGGTCCCGTATGCCCGGCGACGACCACGCGAAGGCGGCCGGTGTCCGCGCACTCCTCGCCTACATGTGGGCGCACCCGGGCAAACAGTTGCTCTTCATGGGCCAGGAGTTCGGCCAGAGCAGCGAATGGTCGGAGGAGCACGGACTGGATTGGCTCGAGCTGGAGGACCCGGTCGCCGGCGACCTGCACCACGGGATCCACCAACTGGTGTGCGATCTCAACGCCGCCTACCGGGCCACCCCCGCGCTGTGGACGCTCGACACCTCCCCCGGCGGCTACTCGTGGATCGATGCCAACGACACCGAGAACAACGTTCTCAGCTTCCTGCGCTACGGCAGCGACGGCTCGATCGTCGCGTGCCTGTTCAACTTTTCCGGATCCGCGCACTCGAGTTACCGGGTGGGCTTGCCCGAACCGGGCACATGGTCTGAGATTCTCAATACCGACGCGCGGGACTTCCGCGGGTCGGGGATGGGCAACTTCGGCGCGGTGACCGCGACCGAGGATCCCTGGCACGGGCGACCCGCCTCGGCGGAGGTGACCCTGCCGCCGAGCACGGCGATCTGGATGAGGTTGGAACGTTGAGGGGCACTCGGTGACTGGGCGCGACCGGTGAGCAGACGGCAGCGACGAACCCGTGCGTTGTTTGCGACCCTCGCGCTGATCACGGTCGCCGCCACCGCCTGCTCCTCGACGACCGACGGTCGCGCCGTGTCGATCTACGACGACCCGTTCACGGTGGCCGGACTCCCCGCGAAGGGCGGGCCGAGCGGACCCGGGCAGGCGTCCCGGACACCACCCGCGCGGTGGTCGGCACCGACCGTGGCGCGATCGACGCCCTGGCCGCCAACGCCATCGCCGACATCGAGGACTACTGGGCGGCGCAGTACCCGACGATTTTCCGGGGCATGTTCCATCCTGTGAGCGAACTCGTGTCGTGGAACCCCGACGACAAGGGTGGGCCACGCTTCTGCGGCATCGACACCGCAGAACTCGTCAACGCCGCGTACTGCACCAAGCAGGACATGATCGGCTGGGATCGCACCTACCTGCTACCGGGACTGGTCGACGCGTTCGGCCCGATGGCTGTGGTCATGGTGCTCGCGCACGAGTACGGGCACGCGATCCAGCAGAAGGCGGGCCTGGTCGGCCAGGACGATCCGGGGATCGTGTTCGAGCAGCAGGCGGACTGCTTCGCGGGGGCGTTCGTCCGCCATGTCGCCGAGAACGGCGCCCCGCACTTCACGCTCAACACGTCGGACGGCCTCAACTCGGTCCTCGCCGCCACCGTGTCCGTGCGCGACACCGACCCCGACGATCCCGAGTCGATCCACGGGTCGGCATTCGAACGGGTCACCGCGGTGCAGATCGGTTTCACCGACGGACCGGCGGCGTGCACACGGATCGACGCCGACGAGATCACATCCCGGCGCGCCGACCTGCCGCAGCGTTTCGCCAAACGGAGTGACGACGGCGAACTGCCCGTCACGCGGGAATCGGTGACGGCGATCTTCGACTCGTTCGGCTCCGTCTTCGCCCTCGCCGACCCGCCCAAGCTCGATCTCGGCGGCATCGACACCCGATGCCCGGACGCCGATGCGACCGAACCGGTCTCCTTCTGCCCGGCCACCAACACGATCAGCGTCGACCTTCCCGCTCTCGCCGAACGCGGACGACCGAGTGCCGGCGACGGCAAGGAGATCGTCAGCGTCGACGTCACCGGGGACTACAGCGCCTACGTCCTTCTGGCGTCGCGCTACACGCTGGCGGTGCAGCGGCAGGCCGGGATGTCGCTGTCCGGGCCGCAGGCCGCGCTGCGGGCGGCCTGCCTGTCGGGTGCCGTCACCGCTGCGTTGAGCCCGGAGAACGCCAAGCCGACCGACGGCACACGCCGGGTGTGGCTCTCCCCCGGCGATCTCGACGAGGCCATTTCGGACTGCTGGCCGACGGCCTGGCCGCGAGCGACGTCGACGGCAACACCGTGCCCAGCGGGTTCTCGCGCGTCGACGCCTTCCGCACCGGCGTGCTCGGTGGGCAGAAGGCGTGCGACGGCCGCTACCGATGACCTGACTGCAGGTCAGTACAGAGCGGAGGCGAGCTTGCGCCTCGCGGCGACCACGATCGGGTCGGCGGGGTCGAACAGCTCGAACAGCTCGAGGATGCGAGTGCGGACCTGGGTCCGGTCGTCACCTGCGGTACGACGCACGAGCGCGACGAGCCGATCGAAGGCCGCGTCGGGGCGCTGGGTGTACAACTCCGCGTCGGCGGCCGCGAACTGCGCGTCGATCGCATCGGGCTGGGCGTCGGCGGTCTCGATCGCGTCGTCGGGCAGACCCTGCACGCGGGCCAGGAACTTGACCTGCCGAAGCGCGGCCTGCGCCTCCGTGTTGCCCGGCTCCGAGTTGAGGATCAGGTTGTAGGCGGCCTCGGCGCCCTCGAAGTCGCCCTCTTCCAAGGCGTTCTCGGCCGCGACGAAGCGGGGATCCTCCGGCTCGGGTTCCGGCTCGTCGCCCGTCGGCGGACCGGCGAGCTTGCCCGCGACGGCCTCCTGCAGTGCGGCGATCCACTGCCGCAGCTGCGGCTCGGGCTGGACTCCCGCGAAGTCCGCGAGCGGTCGTCCGCCGGCGATCGCGACCACGGTCGGCACCGACTGGACGCCGAACGCCTGCGCGATACCCGGATTGGCGTCGACGTCGATCTTGGCGAGGACCCAGTTGCCGCCGCCCTCGTGTGCAAGCTTCTCGAGCACCGGCGACAGCTGCTTGCACGGCTCGCACCACGTGGCCCACAGGTCGACGACGACCACGACCTGCATCGACCGCTCAAGCACCTCGGCCTGGAAGGTCGCCTCGGTGACGTCGATGACCGGCGCCAGACCGGTGCTGCTCACGGGCGCGGACCCGTCCGCGGGCGGGCCTGCGGGCGCACTCGGCGGCTGCGTGGCCCGGTCTTTGAGACCGGACAGATCCACGGCTCCGGACATGGCCGCAGCGATTTGGGAGGACGGACGAGAACCGGGTCGAGTCACGGTTTCAGTGTGTCACGAGTGGCGGGCGGGCAGCCATTCCGACCCGCCACCCCAGGACCCGGCTATCGGGTGGAGACGGGCGTGGGCTCGCCGCTCTGACCGGCGGCGCCCACCGACAGCTCGCCCAGCTGCCCGTTGCGCGCGGCACGACGCTCGAACCAGACGGTCATGAACGGCGGAACGCTGGAGACGAGCGCGAGAACGAGCGTCTTGAAGTCCCACTTGAGCGAGCGCGCCGTGAGGAAGGTGATGACGATGTAGAGCATGAACCCGGCGATGCCGTGCACCATGCCCGGATCTTGACGGCCTCTTCGTATCCGAGAACCCACTTGAAGAACATCGCGACCAGCAGGGCCGCCCAGGTCACGGCCTCCCACAGGGCCACAAGGCGGAACCGCTTCGCGGCGGTGGACACGTCGAGAATGTTAGCCATGGACGCCATTGTGCATGAACGATTACGACACCCCGTAGTTGAGACTGGTCACAGTCCCAGCCACGGGGTGTCGTAGAGGCGTCGTTTCTCCCCGGAAACTGCCGGGTCTACTTCTTCGGGACGCGCACGATCAGAGCGTCGCCCTGGCCGCCGCCACCGCACAGAGCGGCTGCTCCGACGCCGCCGCCCCGACGCTGCAGCTCGAGCGCCAGGTGCAGCGCGATGCGGGCACCGGACATGCCGAGCGGGTGGCCGATCGCGATGGCGCCGCCGTTGACGTTCACCTTCGCCGGGTCGATGCCGAGCTCACGGGTCGACACGATGCCGACCGCCGCGAACGCCTCGTTGATCTCGACCAGATCCAGGTGCTTGGGGTCGATACCCTCGCGCTCGCAGGCGCGGGCGATCGCGCGAGAGGGCTGGGACTGCAGCGTCGAGTCCGGTCCGGCGACGACGCCGTGCGCACCGATCTCGGCGATCCACTCGAGGCCCAGTGCCTCGGCCTTGGCCTTGCTCATCACGACCACTGCGGCCGCGCCGTCGGAGATCTGCGACGCGGTGCCGGCGGTGATCGCACCGTCCTTCGCGAATGCCGGGCGCAGCTTGGCGAGGGTGTCGACGGTGGTGTCCGCGCGCACGCCCTCGTCGGTGCTGACAACGACGGGCTCGCCGCGGCGCTGCGGGATGGTGACCGGCACGACCTCGTCGTCGAACAGGCCGTCCTTCCACGCGCGCGCCGCGTTCTGGTGCGAGGCGGCCGCGAACGCGTCCTGGTCCTCGCGGCTGACGAACCGTGCGTCCTTGTTCTCCGACTCGGTGAGGTTGCCCATCGGCTGGTCGGTGAAGATGTCGTGCAGGCCGTCGTAGGCCATGTGGTCACGCAGCGTGACGTCGCCGTACTTGAAGCCCTCGCGGCTCTTCTCGAGCATGTGCGGGGCGCGCGACATGGACTCCTGGCCACCGGCGACGACGATCTCGAACTCGCCGGCGCGGATCAACTGGTCGGCGAGCGCAATGGCGTCGACACCCGACAGACACACCTTGTTGACCGTGAGAGCGGGGACGCTCATCGGGATGCCTGCGGCGACGGCGGCCTGGCGGGCCGGCATCTGGCCGGCACCGGCGGTGAGGACCTGGCCCATGATGACGTACTCGACCTGCTCCGGTGCGACGCCGGCCTTCTCGAGCGCGCCCTTGATCGCTACACCGCCGAGATCGGAGCCCGAAAGGTCCTTCAAGGTTCCGAGCAGTCGTCCGACCGGGTGCGAGCCCCGGCAACGATGACAGAAGTAGTCAAGATTCCTCCAGCGGTCGATCTTGGTCCGAGCTAGCGGTCTGTGCCGTGGCCCGACGCGAACACCTCAAACCGTAGCGCTACCGTCTGATACATGACATCTTCGTCCCCAGCCCCGCCGCGAGCGGACTGTCCTCGCAGCTCGTGACCGCGATCGATCACGTCGGTATCGCCGTACCGGATCTCGACGCCGCAATCGCGTGGTACACCAAGCACCTCGGCATGGTCTCCACCCATGAGGAGGTCAACGAGGAGCAGGGTGTCCGCGAAGCGATGCTCTCGGTCGTCGGCTCGCCCGCCGGCGCTCCGGCGATCCAGCTGCTCGCCCCGCTGAACGAGAACTCCACGATCGCGAAGTTCATCGAGCGCAGCGGCCCGGGCCTGCAGCAGCTGGCGTACCGCGTCACCGACATCGACGCGATCAGCGCGCAGCTCCGCGCCGACGGCGTGCGTCTGCTTTACGACGCACCACGACGCGGCACCGCGAACTCGCGCATCAACTTCATCCACCCGAAGGATGCGGGCGGCGTCCTCGTCGAGCTTGTCGAGCCGGCTGCCGACGGCGGGCACTGACCCGCGTCTTCCGGCGCCGACCCGGAGTGGGGTCGATGTGACGACATCGGTCCCACTCCGCAGGCACGGCCACGATCGCCGCCGGTAGATTGGCAGGCATGGCCTACGACCAAGACCGCGGCATGCCGTTCACCATCGTCCGCAAGGGATACGACAAGGACGAGGTTCGGCGCTACTTCGACCGATTCGACGCGGAGTTCCGTCTCACCGCGACGGATCGCGACGCTGCGGCCGCACAGGCCCGCGAACTGGCCAATCAGCTCGAGGACGCGCGCGACGAGATCGACGAGCTGCGCCGCGACGTCGACCGGCTCTCGGTGCCGCCCACCACTGCGGAGGGCATGAGCGAACGAATCTCCCGCATGCTCCGCCTCGCGTCCGACGAGGCGTCCGAGGTCCGGGCCAAGGCCGAAGCCGATGCGGCCGAGATGGTTTCGGTGGCAGAGCAGGACAGCGAGCGCCTCCGCCGACAGTACGAATCGAAGATGACCGAACTCGAGGAGCGCCGCGTCGCCCTCGAACGCGAGCACGAACAGACCATGAAGGCCGCGCGCGCCGAGGCCACTCGCCTCGTCGAGGCGGCCCAGGCCGAGCGCGACCGGCTGACCGCCGAGGCCGAGGCCAAGCGCGCCCAGGTGCAGCAGGACTTCGAAATCACCATGGCCGAGCGCCGCGCCAAGGTCGTCGCCGCCATCGAGGAGCTCGAGGCCACCAGCAAGGCCGACGCCCACCGTCGAGTCACCGAGGCGAGCCAGGAAGCGCAGCGCCGACTCCAGGTGGCCACCGAACAGTCCGATCGCAAGATCGCGCACGCCAAGGAACTCGCGGAGGAACTGCGCGTGCTGCGCAGCCGAATCCTCGCTCAGCTCCTCGGTATTCGCGGTCAGCTCGACTCCGTGCCCGCCATGCTCGCGTCGGTCAATCGCGAGGCGGAGTTGCTCGACAACGCGGAGACTTCGGAGCCGGCGAACGAGGACGGAAAGTCGCCGACGAAGGCGAACGACGCAGCCGGTCCCGAGAAGACCCGGCGAAGAGCTAGGACCAGCGACGCGTCAGCCCGCGCGTACGGCGCCCACTCCAACACCCGGTGTGCCAGTGGCGTCGGTCGTCGGCACCACCGGGGTCGGACGGCCACGCCACCACGTGTGCGACGCCGGGACGCACGTCCTGGTCGCATCCCGGGCACCGGTACGTCTTGGTCGCGCGGGCACCCGGCACCTGCCGGACCATGTACCGCTCGCCTTCGTAACCCGCAGGACCGGATTCCTCACGGGCCAGGGCGTTTCCGAACAGGCTACCGCTGACCACCGTCTCGGTCGTCTCGACGCGACGGTGGGACTTGCGGGACTGGTTACGACGCGGCACCCCACCAGTCTAGGGGCGTAGCGCCGGCGACGACCTCGTCGCCGGCGCTTGATCGTCAGAAGAGGCGGAACTCGGTGCTCTCGGTGCCGCGCAGCGCCTCGTAATCGAGGATCAGACACCGGATTCCGCGGTCGGTCGCGAGGGTCTTCGCCTGCGGCTTGATCTGCTGGGCCGCGAACACACCGTCACCGGTGCGAGGAGCGGGTCCCGGTTGAGCAGTTCGAGGTAGCGCGTGAGCTGTTCGACGCCGTCGATCTCGCCGCGCCTCTTGATCTCGACCGCGACCGTCGCACCGTCCGCGTTGCGGCACAGCAGATCCACCGGACCGATCGCCGTCATGTACTCGCGCCGGATCAGCGTGTAGCCCTCACCGAGCGTCTCGACGTGCTCGGCCAGCAGCTCCTGCAGGTGCGCCTCGACACCGTCCTTGACCAGACCGGGGTCGACGCCCAACTCGTGGCTCGAGTCGTGCTCGATCTCCTCGATCGTGATCCGCAGTTCCTCGCCGGCCTTGTTGGTGACGACCCACAGCTGCTGCTCCGCACCATCCGCGCTCTCACCATCGGAGGTCTCGGAAAGCCAGCACGGCGGGCTCATCCAGTTCAGCGGCTTGTATGCGCGGTCATCCGCATGGATGCTGACCGAGCCGTCCGCCTTGATCAGGAGGAGACGACGTGCCATCGGCAGGTGGGAGGTCAGTCGACCGACGTAGTCGACACGGCAACGAGCAATCACAAGACGCACTCGCCCACCCTAGTGGATGGATTCGGACTAATCTCGAACGACCATGGACCTGCGCCGATCCACCGACCAGCCCCTCGGTTCCCGCCTACTCGGAACCCCCACGGAGACACCGCGTATCCGACGCATCCGCGTGCAGACGCTGCTCACCACCTCGCTCGTCGGGGCCAACCTGATCGGCGCGGCGGTCGTTGCGATCCTCGTGACGTACGTCGTGCCCGGGCCCAGATGCTCGATGCGCAGTTCCGGTTCCTGAACTTCGTCGTCGTCCCGTGTATCTGGCGGTCGCCCTGCTGGTCGGGACGATTCGAGGAACTCAACGCGCGCTGCACAGCCTGCAATGGATCGTGCAAGACCGCACCCCCACCGAGCACGACCGGCTCACGGCACTGAACATGCCGTGGCGACTCGCCAAGATGCAGATCGACCAGTGGACGATCGCGCTGATCTTCCTCACCACCGCCTACGGGTTGGTGGAACCGCAGACACTGCCGAAGATCGGCTTCACCATCGCGTTCGGCGGCGTCACGATCTGCGCCTTCAGCCACGTCTTCAGTGAGTTCGCGCTGCGGCCGGCTGCGGCCCGCGCCCTTGAGACCGGCATGCGGCCGGATGTCCGCCTCGGCGGCGTCGTCGGCCGCACCTTGCTCGCATGGATTCTCGGCACCGGTGTGCCGATCGCCGGCCTGATGATCGTCGCCGCGTACGCCTACCTCAGCCATGACACCACGGCCAACCAACTGATCATCGCGATCGTCGGACTCGGCGCGATCACCCTCGTCTTCGGGCTGCTGCTGATCCTTCTCAACGCGCGCGCCACGGTCGCACCTATCCGGTCGGTCAAGGCCGGTATGAGCCGGGTCGAGGACGGACATCTCGACACCGCGATCGTCGTGTACGACGGCACCGAACTCGGCGAACTCCAGTCCGGGTTCAACCGCATGGCCGACGGCCTGCGTGAGCGCGAACGCATTCGGGACCTGTTCGGACGGCACGTCGGCCACGACGTCGCCGAGGCGGCGCTCGTGTCCCACCCACGCTCGGCGGTGAGGAGCGCGAGGTCGCGGTGTTCTTCGTCGACCTGGTCGGCTCGACCGAACTCGCAGCCACGCGACCGCCCGGCCAGGTCGTCGATCTCCTCAACCGATTCTTCGAGGTGGTCGTCGACGAGGTCGACCGCTACGGCGGATTCGTGAACAAGTTCGAAGGCGATGCCGCGCTGGCGATCTTCGGGGCACCCCGCGACCTGGACGACGCCCCCGGCCGGGCGCTCGCCGCCGCCCGCGCGATTCGACGACGGCTACCTGTCGAGGTACCCGAATGCCGCGCCGCCATCGGTGTCGCGGCCGGCACCGCGGTCGCAGGCAACGTCGGGGCGCGAGAACGGTTCGAGTACACGGTGATCGGCGATCCAGTGAACGAGGCCGCACGACTGTCCGAACTCGCGAAGTCCGATCCGGATGCCCTCCTCGCATCGTCCGTCACGGTCGAACGTGCTCATCCGCCGGAGGCTCGGCTCTGGAGGCTCGGCGACCTGGTGGTTCTTCGCGGCAGGACCGCACCGACGCGGCTCGCGCACGCAGTCGATGGGCCAGTCCAGTCCGGCCACAACGACAACTCGCCCGCGATTCCCACCGTCGACTGATTCCGCGGCTCCCGCCGGATCAACCTGTCCCGGAGTCGTGCGGGCCGGCGCTCTGACTCGTCCGGGGGTGGCCCCGAAGCACGCCGATCGCGGCTGCAGGGCGTCAGTGAGCTGTGCCGGCGACCTGCTCTCGTTCCGAACGCACAGATGCGGAAACACAGATATACGAAAACGCAGAAGGCCCCCACCAGTAATGGTGGGGCCTTCGGGAAAGGATGTTCGGCGGTGTCCTACTCTCCCACACCCTGTCGAGTGCAGTACCATCGGCGCTGGAGGGCTTAGCTTCCGGGTTCGGAATGGGACCGGGCGTTTCCCCTCCGCTATGGCCGCCGTAACTCTATGAAACTGTCACACATTCGATTCCCCCGCCCGAACCACCGCCGGCACGAATGCCGTCGGTGTTGGGGGTGAATGGTATCTGTGTGTTGTTTCAGATACCGCACAGTGGACGCGTAGCTTCTTTGTGGTAAGTCCTCGGCCTATTAGTACCAGTCACCTCCACACATTACTGTGCTTCCAGTTCTGGCCTATCAACCCGGTGGTCTGCCGGGGGCCTTACCCCTCGAGGGGGTGAGAAACCTCATCTTGGAACAGGCTTCCCGCTTAGATGCTTTCAGCGGTTATCCCTTCCGAACGTAGCTAACCAGCAGTGCTCCTGGCGGAACAACTGGCACACCAGAGGTTCGTCCGTCCCGGTCCTCTCGTACTAGGGACAGCCTTCCTCAAGTTTCTAACGCGCGCGGCGGATGAGACCGAACTGTCTCACGACGTTCTAAACCCAGCTCGCGTGCCGCTTTAATGGGCGAACAGCCCAACCCTTGGGACCTACTCCAGCCCCAGGATGCGACGAGCCGACATCGAGGTGCCAAACCATCCCGTCGATATGGACTCTTGGGGAAGATCAGCCTGTTATCCCCGGGGTACCTTTTATCCGTTGAGCGACACCGCTTCCACTTGCCGGTGCCGGATCACTAGTCCCGACTTTCGTCCCTGCTCGACCTGTCAGTCTCACAGTCAAGCTCCCTTGTGCACTTGCACTCGACACCTGATTGCCAACCAGGCTGAGGGAACCTTTGGGCGCCTCCGTTACATTTTGGGAGGCAACCGCCCCAGTTAAACTACCCACCAGGCACTGTCCCTGAACCAGATCATGGTCCGAGGTTAGATGTCCAATACGATCAGAGTGGTATTTCAACAACGACTCCACACACACTGGCGTGCATGCTTCACAGTCTCCCACCTATCCTACACAAACCGAACCGAACACCAATACCAAGCTATAGTGAAGGTCCCGGGTCTTTTCGTCCTGCCGCGCGTAACGAGCATCTTTACTCGTAATGCAATTTCGCCGAGTCTGTGGTTGAGACAGCAGAGAAGTCGTTACGCCATTCGTGCAGGTCGGAACTTACCCGACAAGGAATTTCGCTACCTTAGGATGGTTATAGTTACCACCGCCGTTTACTGGGGCTTAAATTCTCAGCTTCGCCATTACTGGCTAACCGGTCCTCTTAACCTTCCAGCACCGGGCAGGCGTCAGTCCGTATACATCGTCTTACGACTTCGCACGGACCTGTGTTTTTAGTAAACAGTCGCTTCTCTCTGGTCTCTGCGGCCCCCACCAGCTCACGGAGCAAGTCCGGTCACCGGCAGAGGCCCCCCTTCTCCCGAAGTTACGGGGGCATTTTGCCGAGTTCCTTAACCACAGTTATCTCGATCGCCTTAGTATTCTCTACCTGACCACCTGTGTCGGTTTGGGGTACGGGCCGTGTGAAAGCTCGCTAGAGGCTTTTCTCGGCAGCATAGGATCACTGAATTCGCCTCAATCGGCTACGCATCACGTCTCAGGCTATATGCGACCCGGATTTGCCTAGGTCACGCCCTACACGCTTACACCAGTATTACCACTGACTGGCTCAGCTACCTTCCTGCGTCACCCCATCGCTTGGCTACTACCAGATCGGTTCACGCGCATCCACCACCGAAGAACCCGAAGGTTCGAAAGTGGCTTCAGGGCGCTTAGCATCACTGATTCACCAGGGGCGCGTTCGCACGGGTACGGGAATATCAACCCGTTGTCCATCGACTACGCCTGTCGGCCTCGCCTTAGGTCCCGACTCACCCTGGGCGGATTAACCTGGCCCAGGAACCCTTGGTCATTCGGCGGACGAGTTTCTCACTCGTCTTTCGCTACTCATGCCTGCATTCTCACTCGTGCAGCCTCCACACCTGGATCACTCCGGCGCTTCCATGGCTGCACGACGCTCCCCTACCCATCCACACCACTGCCGGACGATCCGTAAACCATCCGGGGTGTTATGTGAATGCCGCGGCTTCGGCGGTGTACTTGAGCCCCGCTACATTGTCGGCGCAGGATCACTTGACCAGTGAGCTATTACGCACTCTTTCAAGGGTGGCTGCTTCTAAGCCAACCTCCTGGTTGTCTTCGCGACCCCACATCCTTTTCCACTTAGTACACGCTTAGGGGCCTTAGCCGGCGATCTGGGCTGTTTCCCTCTCGACTACGAAGCTTATCCCCCGCAGTCTCACTGCCGCGCTCTCACACTCTGGCATTCGGAGTTTGGCTGACGTCAGTAACCTTGTGGGGCCCATCGGCCATCCAGTAGCTCTACCTCCAGAGTGAAACACGCGACGCTGCACCTAAATGCATTTCGGGGAGAACCAGCTATCACGGAGTTTGATTGGCCTTTCACCCCTACCCACAGCTCATCCCCTCAGTTTTCAACCTAAGTGGGTTCGGGCCTCCACGACGTCTTACCGTCGCTTCACCCTGGCCATGGGTAGATCACTCCGCTTCGGGTCTAGAACATGCCACTCAAGGACGCCCTATTCGGACTCGCTTTCGCTACGGCTACCCCACACGGGTTAACCTCGCGACATGCCGCTAACTCGCAGGCTCATTCTTCAAAAGGCACGCCATCACCCCCCACCCGAAGGTGCGAAGGCTCTGACGGATTGTAAGCGCACGGTTTCAGGTACTATTTCACTCCCCTCCCGGGGTACTTTTCATCTTTCCCTCACGGTACTAGTCCGCTATCGGTCACCAGGGAGTATTCAGGCTTATCGGGTGGTCCCGACAGATTCACAGCAGATTTCACGGGCCCGCTGCTACTCGGGTGTCCGTCACGACAGTCACCATGTTTTCGTCTACGGGACTCTCACCCTCTACGACAGGCCGTTCCAGACCACTTCGACTAACACGATGATTTCTTACTGTCGGCCAATCCGGCAGAATTGACAAGACGGATCCCACAACCCCACGAATGCAACGCCTGCCGGCTATCACACACCCATGGTTTAGCCTCATCCGCTTTCGCTCGCCACTACTCACGGAATCACATGTTGTTTTCTCTTCCTGTGGGTACTGAGATGTTTCACTTCCCCACGTTCCCTCCACACGCCCTATATATTCAGGCGCGGGTAACCACACATCACTGTGGCTGGGTTTCCCCATTCGGACATCCTCGGATCTCAGCTCGGTTGACAGCTCCCCGAGGCTTATCGCAGCCTCCTACGTCCTTCATCGGCTCCTGGTGCCAGACATCCACCGTACGCTCTTAAACACTTACAACAAAGATGCTCGCGTCCACTGTGCAGTTCTCAAACAACACACAACACCCAGACCGAATGTGGCACCAGCCGGCACTCACGTACCGCGGTATGACCACGCCCAGATGTTGTCGTTTCTTCCTTCGAGGTAACACTCGCGTGTTCTCTCAGGACCCAACAGTGCGCCGATATATCACCCACCAGCCGGCCATGTGACCCGCTGACGTGTGGATGAGATTGTCAGTGTTCCACCCATGAGCACCACCGGATTACGTGTGAATCCGAAGTGGCTCTGCCCTCACACAAGCCCGACTCTTCGGGGCTGTGCTGGGGAGATGCTCCTTAGAAAGGAGGTGATCCAGCCGCACCTTCCGGTACGGCTACCTTGTTACGACTTCGTCCCAATCGCCGATCCCACCTTCGACGGCTCCCTCCACAAGGGTTAGGCCACCGGCTTCGGGTGTTACCGACTTTCATGACGTGACGGGCGGTGTGTACAAGGCCCGGGAACGTATTCACCGCAGCGTTGCTGATCTGCGATTACTAGCGACTCCGACTTCACGGGGTCGAGTTGCAGACCCCGATCCGAACTGAGACCGGCTTTAAGGGATTCGCTCCACCTCACGGTATCGCAGCCCTCTGTACCGGCCATTGTAGCATGTGTGAAGCCCTGGACATAAGGGGCATGATGACTTGACGTCGTCCCCACCTTCCTCCGAGTTGACCCCGGCAGTCTCCTGCGAGTCCCCGCCATTACGCGCTGGCAACACAGGACAAGGGTTGCGCTCGTTGCGGGACTTAACCCAACATCTCACGACACGAGCTGACGACAGCCATGCACCACCTGTATACCGACCACAAGGGGGCACCTATCTCTAGGTGTTTCCGGTATATGTCAAACCCAGGTAAGGTTCTTCGCGTTGCATCGAATTAATCCACATGCTCCGCCGCTTGTGCGGGCCCCCGTCAATTCCTTTGAGTTTTAGCCTTGCGGCCGTACTCCCCAGGCGGGGCGCTTAATGCGTTAGCTACGGCACGGATCCCGTGGAAGGAAACCCACACCTAGCGCCCACCGTTTACGGCGTGGACTACCAGGGTATCTAATCCTGTTCGCTACCCACGCTTTCGCTCCTCAGCGTCAGTTACTGCCCAGAGACCCGCCTTCGCCACCGGTGTTCCTCCTGATATCTGCGCATTTCACCGCTACACCAGGAATTCCAGTCTCCCCTGCAGTACTCAAGTCTGCCCGTATCGCCTGCAAGCCCGCAGTTGAGCTGCGGGTTTTCACAGACGACGCGACAAACCGCCTACGAGCTCTTTACGCCCAGTAATTCCGGACAACGCTCGCACCCTACGTATTACCGCGGCTGCTGGCACGTAGTTGGCCGGTGCTTCTTCTGCAGGTACCGTCACTTTCGCTTCGTCCCTGCTGAAAGAGGTTTACAACCCGAAGGCCGTCATCCCTCACGCGGCGTCGCTGCATCAGGCTTTCGCCCATTGTGCAATATTCCCCACTGCTGCCTCCCGTAGGAGTCTGGGCCGTGTCTCAGTCCCAGTGTGGCCGGTCGCCCTCTCAGGCCGGCTACCCGTCGTCGCCTTGGTAGGCCATTACCCCACCAACAAGCTGATAGGCCGCGGGCCCATCCTGCACCAGTAAACCTTTCCAACCCCCGCCATGCGACAGGAGCTCATATCCGGTATTAGACCCAGTTTCCCAGGCTTATCCCAGAGTGCAGGGCAGATCACCCACGTGTTACTCACCCGTTCGCCGCTCGTGTACCCCCGAAAGGGCCTTACCGCTCGACTTGCATGTGTTAAGCACGCCGCCAGCGTTCGTCCTGAGCCAGGATCAAACTCTCCGTTGAAGACTCTAGATTGGCCGGCAAAACCGGCAATCAGCCATAGACATCGAGTCAAATCACTAGCAAAAAAACTCAAACTAGCTTGCACTGACCGCCCCAGACGGAAGAATGAGACGATCAGCAAATACCCACCCACCAAAACGGTGAGTGGAGTACCGATAATATTTGGCACTGACATTCATCGACACACTGTTGAGTTCTCAAAGAACACGCGCACACCATCACTTGGAACCTTGCAGTTCCTCGTTCCGGGGCAACCGTTCCAGCCTAACCCCCACCGGCACCGGATGCAAATCCGACCCCCGGAGGAGAGCTTCAGCAGATTCGCCAGGCGCTCCCCGTACAACCTCGTTTTCCCACGCTGACCTGTGAAGATCGCGTCCGGGTCGGTGTCCGTGTCGCTCTGACCTGGAATAAGTTACGCGAGTGTTCACCGAGCGTCAAACCGCCAGGTCGGGCGTTCGTCCATCCTCATTTCCGCAGGTCGTCAGGCCCGAAATGCCTCGGATTCGACAGAATTGCGTTTTGTGATGCCGAGCACAGCCCCGAACGGAGCTCCTACTCTCCCGCCACCCGACGGATGTCCCCGCCCAGACCAGCAAGGTCCTCGACGAACCTCGGGTACCCGCGATCGATGTGGTAGACGTCGTGCACCTCGGTGACACCGTCCGCGACCAGGCCGGCCAGGACCAGTCCCGCGCCGGCACGAATATCGGACGACCACACGGGCGCGCTCGACAGCTCCGGCACACCGCGCACCACTGCATGGTGTCCGTCGGTACGAGCATCTGCGCCGAGCCGAATCATCTCCTCGACGAAACGGAAGCGCGCCTCGAAGACGTTCTCGGTGATCATCGACGTGCCCTCCGCAATCGCGGCGAGTCCGATCGCCATCGGCTGGAGGTCCGTGGGGAATCCTGGATACGGGAGCGTCGCGAAGTTGACCGCCTGAGGACGGTTCGTCTGCACGACGCGGAAACCGTCGGCTTCCAGGGTGATCTGGGATCCAGCCGCGCGCAGCTTGTCGAGAACGAGCGCCAGGTGCTTGGGGTTGACCCCACGCACGAACACGTCGCCCCGCGTCATCGCAGCGGCGATGCCCCAGGTTGCTGCAACGATCCGATCACCGATCACTCGATGCGTAGTCGGCTGGAGTCGGTCGACGCCGCGAATGGTGAGCGTCGTCGAGCCGGCGCCGCTGATCTTCGCGCCCATGTGGTTCAGCATGTTGCAGAGATCGACGATCTCCGGTTCGCGCGCGGCGTTGTCGATGACGGTCTCCCCCTTGGCGAGAACCGCCGCCATGAGGATGTTCTCGGTGGCGCCGACAGACGGGAACGCCAGACGGATGTTCGCGCCGTGCAGATCGTCGGCTTCGGCGACGACACAACCGTGTTCGATCTCGCTGTGTGCGCCCAGCAGACGAAGGCCGGACTGATGCATGTCCAGCGGCCTCGATCCGATCGCGTCCCCGCCCGGAAGTGCGACGACAGCCTTCCGGCATCGCGCGACGAGCGGGCCGAGTACACATACCGACGCGCGGAACTGCCGAACCGCTGCGAAGTCGGCGTGGTACTTCGGTTGCGCGGGCGTCGTGATGGTCGCGACGTCGCCCTCGAGAACCACCTCGCAGCCCAGGCCTCTCAGGACGTCGGCCATCAGGGGGACGTCGAGGATGTCGGGGCAATTGCTGATGACAGTCGTGCCCTCGGCCAACAATGCCGCGGCCATCAGCTTCAGGACGCTGTTCTTCGCCCCACCCACTGGCACCTCACCGACGAGTCGGTTTCCACCAGTGACAAGAAAGCGCTCACTCACAGTCGCACAGCCTAGCCAGGGCTACCGTCCCTCCGCTGGGCGGTACCGTTAGCCCATGGCTGTGCATTTGACGCGGATCTACACCCGGACCGGCGATGACGGAACTACCGGGCTGAGCGATTTCTCCCGAGTGTCCAAGAATGATCCCCGCCTCGTCGCCTACGCGGACTGCGACGAAACGAATGCGAGCATCGGCGTCGCGCTGGCGTTGGGAGCGCCGCCCGAGGAGCTCGTCGAGGTGCTCCGTCAGATTCAGAACGACCTGTTCGACGCCGGTGCCGACCTGTCGACTCCGATCGTCGCCGAGCCCAAGTACCCACCCCTGCGGGTGACGCAGTCGTACATCGATCGGGTGGAGGGCTGGTGCGACACGTTCAACGAGCGACTCGAACCGCTGAACTCCTTCATCCTGCCGGGCGGAACTCCCCTCGGAGCCCTGCTGCACACCGCCCGCACCGTCGCGCGTCGTGCAGAGCGGTCGGCATGGGCCGCCGTCGAGGCCAGTCCGGACGACACGAGCGTGCTTCCGGCCAAGTACCTCAACCGGCTCTCCGACCTGCTGTTCATCGTCAGCCGACTCGCGAACCCTGGCGGCGACGTGCTGTGGAAGCCCGGTGCCGGCGGCGACTCCTAGACCGGTACGAGAACGACGAAAGGGAGGCCTGATGGCCTCCCTTTTCATGTCGGGGTCGTCGTCCTTCTCCGGCGGACACCGGTTCAGGCCGGACGCCCCCGCATGGAGCGTCCCGACGGCCGCGATTCCACCCACGACAAGAACGCGGTCAGTGCACCACGATCGAGTGCGATCTCGTACGTGCGATCCATGTCCGAAACCTCGAGAATGACGATCTCGTCGGTCATGATGTCGTACTCGTTGCCAACCGGACCCCGCCGGGCACCGATCTCTATGCCCTGCCGGCTCATCCGGGTGTCCGGTCCCGGGCGCAGGCTCGACAACTTGTAGAAGACGAGGGATCCCTCGCCGTACCGCACCACCCCGTGGCGCCAGCCGCTACCGCCGGGCGCGGGCGTGAGCCGCAGGATCGCCGCGGTGCCGCCACGACGCAACACTGTCAGTCGATACACGAAAGCCGCGACGGTCGCCGCGAGCACGACGACCAGAATGATGAGAACTACCATTCCGATCGTCACTGCTCGTCGGCTCCGTCGCGGCTCGTCGTGAACTGACTAGGCGCGCTCGACCGCACGCAGCTGACCCTTGGCGACCGCGATCGCCTCGAGGTCTTCGGTGGTCTCCGCCAGGACGGCCTTGGCCGCCTCGACGTCGACATCCTGTGCCATGTCCGCGGACTCGGCCAGGATCGTCACCGTGGTGGCGGTCACCGAGAGGAAACCGCCGTGCACGGCCGCGACCACACGCTCGCCCTCGGCGGTCGTGATCGCAACCACGCCGCCCTCCACCAGCTGACCGAGGACCGGCTCATGCCCGGGCATGACACCGATCTCGCCCTCGGTCGTCTGGGCGCTGACGAGCTTCGCCGATCCCGACCAGAGTCGCTGCTCGACGGCAACGAGTTCAACGGTCATCTCAGCCATGTCGGTCTACTTTCCGGCGATCTTCTTGGCAGCGGCCTCGACGTCGTCGAGTCCACCGCAGCTGTTGAACGCCTGCTCCGGCAGGTGGTCGAACTCGCCCTTGCAGACGCGGTCGAATGCCTCGATGGTGTCGCGCAGCGGCACGACCGAGCCGGGCTCACCGGTGAACTTCTCGGCGACGATGAAGTTCTGGCCGAGGAACTTCTGCAGACGACGGGCGCGGCCGACGAGGACCTTGTCCTCTTCCTGCAGCTCGTCCATACCGAGGATGGCGATGATGTCCTGCAGTTCCTTGTACTTCTGCAGGATCCGCTTGACCTCGTTCGCGACGCGGAAGTGCTCGGCACCGACGATGCCGGGCTCCAGGATGCGCGAGGTCGAGGTCAGCGGGTCCACAGCGGGGTAGATACCCATCTGCGAAATCGGACGCGAGAGCTCGGTGGTCGCATCGAGGTGCGCGAAGGTGGTGGCCGGCGCCGGGTCGGTGTAGTCGTCGGCGGGGACGTAGATCGCCTGCAGCGAGGTGATCGAGCGGCCACGGGTCGAGGTGATGCGCTCCTGCAGCTCACCCATCTCGTCGGCCAGCGTCGGCTGGTAACCCACGGCCGAAGGCATACGACCCAGCAGGGTCGAAACCTCGGAACCGGCCTGGGTGAACCGGAAGATGTTGTCGATGAACAGCAGAACGTCCTGGCCCTGGACATCGCGGAAGTACTCCGCCATCGTCAGCGCGGACAGCGCCACGCGCATACGCGTTCCCGGCGGCTCGTCCATCTGGCCGAAGACAAGGGCGGTGTCCTGGAGGACGCCCATCTCTTCCATCTCGAGGTGGAGGTCGGTGCCCTCACGGGTGCGCTCACCGACGCCTGCGAACACCGAGGTTCCGGAGAACTCGCGGGCGATACGGGTGATCATCTCCTGGATCAGAACGGTCTTGCCGACACCGGCACCACCGAACAGACCGATCTTGCCGCCCTTGACGTACGGGGTCAGCAGGTCGATGACCTTGATGCCGGTCTCGAGGATCTCGGTCTTGCCCTCGAGCTGATCGAAGGCCGGGGGCTTGCGGTGGATGCCCCACTGCTCGCCGTCGCGACCGGTGCCCGGAGCGTCGAGGCAGTCACCGAGGGCGTTGAACACGTGGCCCTTGACGACGTCACCGACGGGAACCGAGATCGGCTTGCCCGTGTCGGACACCGCAGCGCCGCGGACCAGGCCGTCGGTCGGCTGCATCGAGATGGTGCGCACCAGGTTGTCGCCCAGGTGCTGCGCAACCTCGAGGGTCAGCGTCTTCGCCACGGACGGCAGGGTGACCTGCGAGTGCAGGGCGTTGAACAGGTCGGGGACATGGCCGCGCGGGAACTCAACGTCCACAACGGGACCGATGACCCGCACGACCCGGCCGGACGTGGTGTCCGCACCGTTCGCGTTGGTTTGGGTTACTGCTGCGGTCATGTGCTAGTCACTTCCTGCGCTCGAGGCCAGCGCATTCGCGCCACCGACGATCTCGCTGATTTCCTGGGTGATCTGGGCCTGGCGAGCCTGGTTTGCCTGACGGCTCAGGGTGTTCACCAGTTCGTTCGCATTATCCGTCGCGGCCTTCATGGCCGTACGACGGGCGGCAGACTCCGAGGCGGCGGAGTCCAGCAGAGCGGAGTAGATGCGCGTGCTGACGTACTTCGGCAGCAGAGCCGACAGCAGCGTGCCGGCCTCGGGCTCGAAGTCGTAGCCGGCCACCGGACCCGACTTGCCGTCGTGCTGGCCGTTGGACAGCATGTCCTCGCCCAGCTCGATGTGATCCTCGGCGTAGTCCACCTCGAGCGGGGCCATCCGCCGGACTTCCGGCTTCTGGGTGAGCATCGAGACGAAACGCGTGTAGACGATGTGAAGCTCGTCGACGCCTTCGATCGTGCCTTCCCCGTTCGGGGCCTCGACCTCCGCACCGGAGCCGGCCATGAACAGCTCGACCAGGTGGCGGCTCGCCTTGGCGGCATCCGCGTAGCCGGGCTCCTGAGAGAAGCCGGTCCACGCTCCGCCGATGTTGCGCCCACGGAACGTGTAGTAGCCGAGGCCCTTCGAACCGAGCACGTAGATCACGGGCTCCTTGCCCTCGGAGCGCAGCAGCTGGAACAGCTCCTCCGCCTCCTTGAGGGCGTTCGAGTTGTAGCCACCGCACATACCGCGGTCGCTGGTCACGACCAGGACTGCGGCACGTTTCGGGTTCGCGCGCTCGTTGAGCAGCGGGTGATCGAGCGACGCCGACGCGCTGGCCAGCTCGGAGAGCACCTTGGTGATCTCCTCGGCGTACGGCTTGGAAGCCGCGACGCGCGCCTGCGCCTTGGTGATGCGCGAGGTCGCGATCAGTTCCTGCGCCTTGGTGATCTTCTTGGTCGAGTTGACCGACTTGATGCGAGAACGCAGTTCGCGGATGCTTGCCATCGATCGATCACTCTCCCTTCGGGTGTCGCTGAGTCATGGGGTCCACGCTCACTTGCTGACAGTGGTGCGCTTGACGGTGACCTTCTCCTGGCCGACCTCGGAGGCGTCGAGAGCCTCGGCCTCGGCCTCGTTCACGACGCGAGCGCCGTCCGAGGTCAGGAAGCCAGCCTTGAACTTGTCGGTCGCAGCCATGAGGGCCTCGATCGAACCGTCGTCGAGGGCCTTGCCCCCTTGATCGCCTCGTAGACGCTGCCCGCGTTGCGGTGAAGGTCCTCGAGCAGCTCGGACTCGAAGCGGCGCACGTCTCCGACGGGCACCGAGTCGAACACGCCCTCGCCGGCGAGGTAGATCGAGATGATCTGGTCCTCGACCGCGATCGGCGAGTACTGGTCCTGCTTGAGCAGCTCGACCAGGCGCTGGCCGCGCTCGAGCTGAGCCTTGGAGGCGGCGTCGAGGTCCGAGGCGAAGGCCGAGAAGGCCTCGAGCTCACGGAACTGAGCGAGCTCCAGACGCAACGAACCGGAGACCTTCTTCATGCCCTTGGTCTGCGCGGCGCCACCGACTCGGGAAACCGAGATACCGACGTTGATCGCCGGACGGATGCCCTTGTTGAACAGGTCGGACTCGAGGAAGACCTGGCCGTCGGTGATGGAGATGACGTTGGTCGGGATGTACGCCGAGACGTCGTTGGCCTTGGTCTCGATGATCGGCAGGGCCGTCAGCGAACCGCCACCGAGCTCGTCCGACAGCTTGGCCGAACGCTCCAGCAGACGCGAGTGCAGGTAGAAGACGTCACCCGGGTAGGCCTCACGTCCCGGCGGACGACGCAGCAGCAGCGAGATGGCGCGGTACGCCTCGGCCTGCTTGGTCAGGTCGTCGAACACGATGAGGACGTGCTTGCCCTGGTACATCCAGTGCTGGCCGATGGCGGAACCGGTGTAGGGGGCGAGCCACTTGAAGCCGGCGGAGTCGGAGGCCGGGGCGGCGACGATGGTGGTGTACTCCATCGCGCCCTGCTCCTCGAGCGCCTGCTTGACGCCGGCGATGGTGGAGCCCTTCTGGCCGATAGCGACGTAGATGCAGCGAACCTGCTGCTTCGGGTCGCCGGTCGCCCAGTTGGCCTTCTGGTTCAGGATGGCGTCGACGCAGACCGCGGTCTTGCCGGTCTTGCGGTCGCCGATGACGAGCTGACGCTGGCCGCGGCCGATCGGGGTCATGGCGTCGATGGCCTTGATACCGGTCTGGAGCGGCTCCTCGACGGGCTGACGCTCGAGCACCGTGGCGGCCTGCAGCTCGAGCGCGCGGGTCTCGGTGGTCTCGATGTCGCCGAGGCCGTCGATCGGACGACCCAGCGGGTCCACGACGCGGCCCAGGTAGCCGTCGCCGACCGGCACCGACAGAACGTCGCCGGTCCGCTTGACTTCCTGGCCCTCTTCGATGTGCTCGTAGTCGCCCAGGACGACGGCACCGATCTCGGCGGCATCCAGGTTCAGGGCCACACCGAGCACGCCGCCCGGGAACTCCAGCAGCTCGTTGGCCATCGCCGACGGCAGGCCGGTGATGTGAGCGATGCCGTCGCTGGTGTCGGACACCACGCCGACCTCCTCGCGGAGGCCTCCGGTGAGTAGCTCGCGGTGTAGTTCTCGATCGCGCTACGGATCTCGTCGGAGGAGATCGTCAGCTCCGCCATGTTTTTCCTGCTCTCGGTATCTGGTCTTCGAAAAGATCGGGAGTATGTGTTCGGTCGTCGGCTACTTGAAGGTCTTCCGCAGGGCAGCGAGGCGACCGGCCGCGCTCCCGTCGATGACCTCGTGCCCCACCCGGACGACCATGCCGCTGAGGAGGGCCGGTTCGACCTCCACGTGCACGGTGACGGGCTTGCCGTAGGTGCGGGTCAGCGTCGCCGCGAGCCGCTCGACCTGCTCGCTCGACAACGCGGAGGCGCTGCGCACGTGCGCAACGGCCTTGTCTCGCTGAGCCGCGGCCAGGGCCGACAGCTCGTCGAACGCGTCCGCAGGGGCGGTCCGCAGGCGACCCACTGCCTGGATGGCGAGGGCCTCGGTGATCGCGGTGACCTTGCCGTACAGCAGCTTCGACAGCAGCTCGCGCTTGCCGGCGACGGGCGTCGAACGATCCGAAAGGGCCTGCTCCAGCTGCGGATTACCGGCAACGATGCGGCCGAGACGGAAGAGCTCGTCCTCGACCGCGTCGCTCTGGTTCTGATCCGCCGCGGCACGGAGCATGGACTCGCGTCCAACCGTGACCAGCGAGTTCAGCAGATCTGCCGAAGTCGACCAGTCCTGGCCCGCGGCGGCCTCGAGGGCTGCCAGCGCCTCGGCGCCGACCTTCCCCGAGAACACCTGGCGGGCCAGACTCTGGCGACCAGCGGCAGGCGTGGACGCGTCGGCCAGGGCACTCCGGAGAGTGCGCTGGCCGTCGAGAACCTCGACCACCGAGAACAGCTCGGATCCGGCCTGCGCCGCGGCCGCAGTGGCCGCGCCGGGGAAACGGAATCCAACGCCGCGGTGAACGCAGCACGAGTCTGCGTCAGGGCTTCACGGCTCGCTGCGTACATGGTGCTCACTTTCCTGCTGCGGAATCGGCGCTGACTGCGTCCAGCTCGTTGAGGAAGCGATCGACCGTTCCGGCGCGCTTGACGTCGTCGGCGAGCGACTCACCGATGACCTTCTCGGCCAGGTCGACCGCGGTCTTCCCGAGGTCGGCCCGCAGCTCGGTCACGATCTGCTGGCGCTGTGCGACCAGCTGGCTGTGACCGGCGGCGACGATGCGGTCGCTCTCCTCCTGGGCCTGTGCCTTCATCTCGGAGATGATCTGCTGGCCCTGAGTACGTGCTTCCTCGCGGATCTGTGCGGCCTCGGTACGAGCCTCGGCGAGCTGGGCATGGTACTGCTCCAGCGCGGCCTTGGCCTCGACCTGAGCCTCTTCGGCACGCTTGATGCCGCCGTCGATCTGCTCCGTGCGCTCGGCGAGAACCTTCTGGAACATCGGAAGAACAAGCTTCCAGAAGACGAACCCGACGACCACCAGGGCGACGATCGACCACACGATGTCATACGTCGCGGGCAGGAGGGGGTTGTGTTCCTCCCCCTCGGCCGCGAGCAATGCGATGGTGGTTGACATGGTGTGTTCTTAGAAAATGAAGCCGGCGACGAGGCCGATCAGCGCCAGGGCCTCGGTGAACGCGATACCGAGGAACATCGTGGTACGCACCTGGCCAGCCATCTCGGGCTGACGAACCATGCCCTCGATCGCCTTACCGACGACGATACCGATACCGACGCCGGGGCCGATGGCCGCGAGGCCGTAACCGACCGCACCGAGACCCTTGAACTTGGTCTCCGCAGTCTGCGCGAGGACGTCGACTGCCTGAAGCGCAACGCTCATTTGGTGTTCCGTTCCCTTTCTGTTGCCCACCGCCGGTCGGCCGGTGGGGCAGGTCTATCGATGTGAGTTGGTCAGTGCGAGTCGGCGTGCAGGGCCAGGTCGATGTACACCGCGGTGAGCAGCGCGAAGACGTAAGCCTGAAGGCCGATCACCAGCAACTCGAAGAAGGTCATGGCGACGCCCGCGATGATCGACGGGACGCCGAAGATCGCCTGGAACCCTCCGGAGGTGAAGAAGAAGTACTGCGTGGCGCCGAAGAACAGCACCAGCAGGATGTGGCCGGCGAGCATGTTGGCCATGAGTCGGACCATCAGCGTGAACGGCCGGAGCACGAACGTCGAGAGGAACTCGATCGGGATCAGCAGCACGTGCAGCGCCGGCGGGACGCCGGGAACGACGACACTGGACCTGACGTACTTGAAGAAGCCGTGCTTCTTGATACCCACGTAGTTGAACGTGATGTACGCCAGCGCCGCGAGCACGAGCGGCATACCGATCTTCGCGTTGGGCGAGATATTGAGGAAAGGAACGATACTCGCCACGTTGCTTGCCAACACGATGAAGAAGATCGTCGTGATGATGGGCAGGAAGCGCTTGCCCTGTTCCTTACCGAGGATGTCCTCAGCGATGTGGATCCGAACGAAATCGAGCGCGTACTCGGCAACATTCTGGACACCGCGCGGAACGATCTTCGGGCTGCGCATCGCGATGATGAAGAACAGTGCGACCACTGCCGACATCAGGAGACGGATCAGCATCAGACGGTCGAGCTCGAAGGGGGTGCCCTCGAACAGCACTGCGGGCGGGTAGAAATCATCGAGTGACGGCGGATGGTATTCACCCGCGGCCATGAAGGTGACGCTCAGCGGTCTCTCCCGTAGTCGGCCGCAGGCATCGCTGTCTGCGGTTCGATCGGACATTGACGATCTAACAAGTCGACCAGGTCGGCTCGCGTATTCGTCAGCAGCTGGAGACTCGGGTGAACCGGTCCTGGCGTCTGTCGGTGTCGGCGACTGTCGTCGACTCGGCAACGAGAGGGCGGTTCCATCCGAATCCGATATTCGGACAACTCCGACTACCCCGGTTGCCTACAAGCGTCGGCCACACGTCGGGATTTCTGGACTTTCCCGTCGTCAGCGCACTTGCTTGGCCCAGAGACTATCAAGACATCTACGACGTTGTGTAGATGGGGTCCCCTTGAACTCTGGAACACGTTCCACAAACCTGCGGCGGGACGCCGTCAGGCCGCGCCCGATTCCTCGTCGGATTCGGTCGGGCTCACGTACGGGACCCTCGTCTGCAGCACGCCGTACGTCTCCGCGCCCAGCACGATGACGAGCGACAGCACGATCACGATCACCATCGCCTGACGGTTGTAGAAATCGAGCGGATCGAGGATCGCGAGCACCGCGATGGCCAGGATCATCTTGAGCAGCCAGCTCCCGAGCAGGACCGCTCCCGCCGTGGTGGCGGGCAGCTTGGCGGTGAGCAGGACGGCAAGGACCGTGCACGGATGAATCCGCCGCCGACCGCAGCACCGAGCAGCGCACCCCACAGCCCGGCAACGCCGGCGAACAGGCTGGCGATGATCGCACCGCCGACGGCAAGAACAAGCAGACCGAGCGCTCCGTAGCGGAGTCCGCGACGGAGGGCAGCGGTGGGATCGGCGGAATACGGCTCTGGCGTCGAAGTCACGGAACCCAGGTTAGAGGAACGCTGGTAGAGACCATCTGTCCCGCCTGCGCGCACGCCTTCTAACGGCGACGATCCTCTTGCAACCCCCGCCACGACGGCACGGCTGTCACGACGAGCGCGAACACCAATCCTGCCGCGACCAGCAGGACGACCACGCGCCGATCGATGAGTGACGAGCCGACGGCGCCGAACGCGAGCACCCCGACCCATAGGTAGATCAACAGGACCACGCGCCGGTGCGAGTGCCCGATCTGCATCAGACGGTGATGCAGATGCATCTTGTCGGGGCTGAACGGACTGACGCCGGCCCGGGTCCGCCGGACGATGGCGAGCAACAGGTCGAGGATCGGGATGAACATGACCGCACTCACCAGCAGCAGCGGCGTGAGCAGACCCACGAGATCGCGGGAGCCGTACGCGCTCAAACTGATCCGACCCGACGCGCTCGTCGACACCGCGGCCAGTGTCAGGCCGATCAGCATCGACCGGAGTCGCCCATGAAGATCCGCGCCGGCTGGAAGTTGTGCGGCAGGAAGCCGAGACAAGCTCCGGCGAGCGCCGCCGCGATCATCGCCGGCGGGTAGGCGCTGACGTCGCCGCCCTGGTCGTGCAGCAACCCCACCGAGAAGGCGCAGATCGCGAGCGATGCGATGAGACCGAGGCCGGCGGCCAGACCGTCGAGTCCGTCGACGAAGTTCATCGCATTGATCATCACGACCGTCACCGCGACGGTCACCAGCCCGGCCTGGAGCTGGTCGAGAATCACTGTGGTGTCGCCGAAGGGTTGGTAGATGATGTACCAACTCACACCCATGAGCGCGAGGATCCCGGCCGCCGTGACCTGACCGACGAACTTGGTGAGGGCGTCGAGGCCCCAGCGGTCGTCGATGATCCCGACCAACACGATCACGAAACCGGCCACCAGTACGGCACTGATGTCGGTGGTGAACTCGAACCCTCGGGTCAGCGCGGGGAGTTGTTGCGCGAACAGCAGCGCGACGAGCATGCCGATGTACATGCCGACGCCACCCAGCCGCGGTATCGGCTGGACGTGTACGTCGCGATCGCGCGGCACCGCGACGGCCCCGAACCGGATGGCGACCACCCGGACGGCACCCGTCCCGAGAAACGTGACCACGGCCGCCGTGAACAGCACCAGCAGCAGTTCGCGCAGCGGGACACCCGCCCCGTTTCCACCTTGGGCGAGCGCCAGCACCGCCGTATCCGCAGAACTCACCTCGACGACGCTACCGGCACGTCTGCCCGCGGACGGGATTGAGTGCGACGCGTCCGATCACGGTCATCGTCCTTCCGGGAGCAGGCTCGCGGCGGTGACTCCGAGCACCTCGGCGACGGCGGCGGCGGTGACGGCGCCCTCGCGCAGGATCCGCGGCTCGTCCGCAGTGAGGTCGACGATCGTCGAGGCGACGGCGTGAGTGGCCGGTCCGCCGTCGAGGTAGACGCTGGCCGCACCACCCAATTGGTCCCGCGCCTCGTCCACGGTCGTCGCTGCGGGACGTCCGGAGATGTTCGCGCTGGAGACGGCCATCGGCCCGATCTCGCGCAGCAACTCGAGCGCGACCGGGTGCAGCGGCATCCGGAGCATGACGGTGCCGCGGCTGTCACCGAGATCCCAGGCCAGCGAAGGTGCTTGCTGCACAACGACACTGAGGCCACCGGGCCAGAAGGCCTTGATGAGCTCCCGGGCCTGAGGGCGGACCGAGTAGACGAGACCGTCGATCGTGGTCCACGAGCCGACCAGGACGGGAACCGGCATGTCGCGACCGCGGCCCTTCGCGCGCAGCAGGCTCGCGACGGCGTCGCCGTCGAACGCGTCGGCACCCAGGCCGTACACGGTGTCCGTCGGGAGGACGACGAGCCGACCGGCCTTGAGCGCGTTCTTCGCGGCGGTCAGTCCTGCTTCGCGGTTGTCGGGATCCTTGCAGTCGTAGACAGTGCTCACGCCCTCATCCTCCCACTCGCGTTCGAGCTGCCGTCACCGCGCCGCCTCGACGTCGGTGGCGACGCGCTGTGCCACGACGAATCGGGGCCGGCCCGCGAGGTCCGGATGCTCGGCCACGTGACCGAACACGCGTCGGGTCCGGAACAACTCCGCGACCTGTGAACCGTTGGTGTCGTCGTGTTCGACGCCCACGGCGCCGCCGATGCGCAGCCACCGCGCGATGTTGTTGACCATGGGCTTGATCACGGACAGACCATCGGCACCACCGAACAGCGCCGAGTGCGGATCATGGTCCGCGACTTCAGGATCCAGCACCGCACCTTCCGGGATGTACGGCGGATTCGACACGATCAGGTCGACGCCGCCTTCGAGCGCGGTCAGCAGTCCGCGGTCGGTGACGTCACCCTGCACGAGGTTGATGGGGGTGTCGCCGGCAGTCCCACGACGGTCGGCATTGCGCCGCGCCCACGCCAGCGCCCGCGGTTCGAGTTCCACCGCGTGCACGACGGCGTCCGGGCGGGCGTGCGCGATCGCGAGCGCGAGCGCCCCGGATCCCGTGCACAGGTCCATCACGACCGGCTCGCGTCGACCGCACGCCTCGAGCTGGGCGAGCGCCCACGCGAGCAGCAGTTCGGTCTCGGGCCGGGGCACGAATACACCGGGTCCCACCTCGAGCGAGATGTTGCCCATGGCCGTCGAACCGGTGATGTACTGCAGCGGTATCCGCTCGGCTCGGCGCGCGACCAGACCGCGGTACTCCTCGATGACGGACGGATCGACGAGCGGCACCAGACCCAGGCGGGTTCGTTCCACGCCCAGCAGGTGGGCGGCGAGAAGTTCGGCGTCCACGCGGGCCGAGGGAACCCCGCCCGCTCCAACTCGGCAGCTGCCTCGATGATGGCCAGGCGGAGAGGTTGTCGACTCACGGGTACAGCCTGCCACGTCGGTCACGGACACAGCACGGATAGGTGCCGGTCGGCTTGCGTCCCGGTTCGAGAGGACACGCCGGAGATAAAATGCGACCGGTCTGAATATCGTCAGGCCGAGGTCGGACGAAGGAACGTCCCATGTTCTCCGCCACAGCGGCCCGCGTTCTCGCGGCCGCACTTCTCACCACAGCCACTGCGTCGATCGGACCGGCGATTGCGCTCGCCGCGCCGTTCAACGTGCAACCCGCACCCGCGATCTGCCTCAGCGGGATGGCACCGGCAGACGCCACTCCCCTACCGGGTGGCCGCCTGGCGATCAGCGTCCCCGAAGGCCCTCCGGCCGGCGGGGGCCGGGTCGTGTGGACCAACACCAGCACGGGTGCCAACGGCATCGCCACGCTCACCAACAACGGCAGCCGCGCCGAGTTCGTCGCGAACACCGGACCCGGCACCGTCGTCACGGTGCTCGACGGTGTCTACACCAACGGTGCCGGCCAACCCTGCGTTCTCGTGCAGGGCGGCGTCGCGACTACCGTCGTTTCCTGACGTCGCTCACTCCGCGGCGAGGCGGGCCTCACGGTCAGCCTGGCCGAGGGCGTCGAGCAGCGCGCCCATCTCGCCGTCCAGCACGGCGTCGAGGTTGTGCGCCTTGAACCCGATGCGGTGATCGGTGATGCGGTTCTCGGGGAAGTTGTAGGTGCGGATGCGCTCGGAGCGGTCGACCGTGCGGATCTGGCTCTGGCGCCCGGCGGACGCCTCGGCGTCGGCGGCCTCCTCGGCCGCCGCCTGCAGGCGCGCCGCGAGAACCTGCATGGCGCGAGCCTTGTTCTGCAGCTGCGAACGTTCGTTCTGGCAGGTCACGACGATGCCCGTCGGCAGGTGGGTGATGCGGACCGCGGAGTCGGTGGTGTTGACGCCCTGACCACCCTTGCCCGACGACCGGTAGACGTCGATGCGCAGATCCGTCTCGTCGATCTGCACCTCCTCGACCTCCTCCGGCTCGGGTAGATGAGGACACCCGCCGCGGACGTGTGGACTCGGCCCTGCGACTCCGTCACCGGGACGCGCTGCACGCGGTGCACGCCACCCTCGAACTTGAGCCGCGACCAGACGCCGTCACGGACGTCGCCCTTCGACTTGATCGAGATCGTGGCGTCCTTGTAGCCGCCGAGATCGGACACGGTGGCGTCGAGGATCTCGACGCGCCAACCGGCGCGCTCGGCGTACCGGACGTACATGCGTGCGAGGTCCGACGCGAACAGCGCGGACTCCTCGCCGCCCTCACCGGACTTGAGCTCGAGCACCACGTCGTCACCGTCGTGCGGGTCGCGCGGGGCGAGCAGGTCGGTGAGCGTCTTCTCGAGCTCGGCCACGGCCTCCTCGAGGACGGGAACCTCGGCGGCGAACGCGGAGTCGTCGGCGGCCAGCTCACGCGCCGCTTCGAGATCATCCTGCGCGGCCTTCAGCTTGGTGTAGGTGGCCATGACAGGTGCGAGTTCGGCGAAGCGCTTACCCGCCTTGCGGGCCGCTCCCGGATCGTTGTGCAACGCCGGATCGGCGAGCTGCTGCTCCAGACCCGCGTGCTCGGCCAGGATGTCGTCGATCGCCGACGGCTGCGTCGTCCCTGCCATGGTTGGCTCCTGTTTCACGATTCGCGCACTAGTCGGTGTTGTCGAGGCCCTCCGAACAGCGGCCAGTGCGCCAAACGCTCATTCGGGGACGGCACAGCGGTAGTGCCACAAAAACGCCGACGCCCGGCCTGCAGATTCGCAGGACGGGCGTCGGTGGGGCAGCTACTGGTCGGCAGCGGCCTTCTTGGGGGCACGCTTGCCGTAGCGAGCCTCGAAGCGAGCCACGCGGCCGCCGGTGTCGAGGATCTTCTGCTTGCCGGTGTAGAACGGGTGGCACTGCGAGCAAACTTCGACGTTGATACGTCCGCTGGCCGCGGTGCTGTGGGTCTCGAACGCGTTGCCGCAACCGCACACGACGGTCGTCGCAACGTACTCGGGGTGAATTCCAGCCTTCATGGTGTCCCTTTCAATGGCCGCCGGGTCGACCTCGCCGTTCGAGGCCGTGAACCGGAACCGGACATAGTTGTCACGCGGTCGATCATTCTGCCAGATCGCCGGTGCTTCTCCTAAACGCGCCGCCCGCCGGGAAGATTCCCGACGGGCGCCGAACGGACGTCAGTCCGCGAGCGAGCCCGGAGCCGTCTTCGAGACCGTCATGAGGAACTCGACGTTGCTCTTGCTCTTCTTGAGCCGGTCGACCAGCAGGTCGATCGCCTGGTGATTGTCCAGACCGGACAGCACCCGCCGCAGCTTGTGCACGACAGCGAACTCGTCGGGGCTCATCAGGAGCTCGTCCTTGCGGGTACTCGACAGGTTGACGTCAACGGCCGGGAACACACGACGCTCGGCGATCTTGCGATCGAGCTTGAGCTCGGCGTTACCCGTGCCCTTGAACTCCTCGAAGATCACGGTGTCGCCGGTGGAACCGGTCTCCACCAGGGCGGAGGCGATGATCGTCAGCGAGCCGCCGTTCTCGATGTTGCGCGCGGCGCCCAGGAAACGCTTGGGCGGGTACAGCGCCGTCGAGTCGACACCACCGGACAGGATGCGTCCGGACGCGGGCGACGAGTTGTTGTACGCGCGACCCAGTCGGGTGATCGAGTCGAGCAGCACGACGACGTCGCGGCCCTGCTCGACCAGGCGCTTGGCCCGCTCGATGGCGAGCTCGGCAACCGACGTGTGATCGGCCGGCGGGCGGTCGAACGTCGAGGCGATGACCTCGCCGTTCACCGACCGCTGCATGTCGGTGACCTCTTCGGGTCGCTCGTCGACGAGGACGACCATCAGGTAGCACTCGGGGTTGTTGACCGAGATCGCGTTCGCAATGTCCTGCAGGACCGTGGTCTTACCGGCTTTCGGGGGCGACACGATGAGCGCGCGCTGACCCTTACCGATCGGCATGACCAGGTCGATCACGCGGGTCGTCAGGATGTTCGGCGTGGTCTCAGACGCAGACGCTGGTTCGGGTACAGCGGCGTGAGCTTGTTGAACTCCGGACGCTTGCGGGCCGCCTCGGGATCGTGCCCGTTGACGGTGTCCAGGCGGACCAGCGGGTTGAACTTCTGCCGCTGGTTGCCCTGCTCGCCCTCACGCGGAACGCGGACCGCGCCGGTGATCGCGTCACCGCGGCGCAGGCCGTTCTTGCGAACGAGGTTCATCGAGACGTACACGTCGTTCGGGCCCGCGAGGTAGCCGGAGGTCCGCACGAACGCGTAGTTGTCGAGAACGTCGAGGATGCCGGCGACGGGCTGCAGGACGTCGTCCTCGCGGATCTCGGGCTCGCGGCCCTCGCCCGCCTCGCCGCGGTCACGACCACGACGACGTTCACGGAAGCGACGTCCGCGACGTCCGCGACCGCCCTCTTCGTCGTCGCCGTCGCGGCGCTCGCCACGACCCTCGCCGCGCGGGCCGCTGCCGCCCTGACCGCGGTCGCCACGGTCACCACGCTCGGCACGGTCACCACGCTCGCCCCGGTCACCACCACGTTCGCCGCGGTCACCGCGGTCGCCGCGCTCACGACGGCCACCGCGCTCGCCGCGCTCGTCAGCCTGCTGGTCCTTGCCCTGTTCGCGCGCCTCGCCCTGCTTGGCTTCGCCGTCCTTCACCTCGGCGGCGCGGCTCTCGGCCGGCGCGGCCTCGGTCGCGGTGGCCGTCGACGCGGCGTCCGCGGAATCCGCACCCGCCTGCTCAGGGGCACCCGCGCGACGGGACGACCCGCGACGCTGACGGCCCCGGCGCGGCGCCTGGTCGGCGTCGGCGTCCTGCGTGTCGGCGTCGGCAGGCGCAGATGCGGCCTGTGCCTTGCGCGCGGCCGGCTTCTCTGCGGCGGGCGCCTCGGCGGCCGGCGCGGTGCCGTTCGCCGACTTGGCGGCGCCGCCGCCCTGCCGCTCCTTGATCGCGGCGATCAGATCGCCCTTGCGCATCCCCGAGGTGCCCTTGATGCCGAGTTCGCCCGCGAGCGAACGCAGCTCGGCGAGCACCATGCCGGAGAGGCCGGCGCCACGGCGGGCCTCGGCGCGCTTGGTCGACGCGGCGACCGCGCCCTCGCGCGGTGCAGCGTCAGAAGTCTGTGGAGGATTGCCCGCCCGGGCACCCGCGGCCTCTGCCGGGAATCTTGAACAGGCGTGGCAATCAGGTCCGTATCGGTCACGGAGGTCCTTTCCTTCCCTCGCTCGCGCTGCGCTGAGTCGAGGGTTCGTCCCGCAGTTCAGTCGACAACTGAACTCGGATGTGCCGTATCCGCTGGATGGAATTTCGGCTTGTCCCCCATCACATCACCCGAGAAGGCGAGTGCTGTCGATCCATCAACGCGGAGAAGCGCGTGAGGATCATGCCAGGTATCCCCGAAGAAATGGAGTAATTGCCCTGGTGAAGCACCGGCGTCTGAAGCGCACGATGTACGGACACGCTCAGGATAGCGGCCAATGCCCTACTCGGCAAGAACCGACGGGTAACCGATCCTGAGCGCGTCCGATTCAGTTCACCTGCACGCCGTCGGCGATCTCGAAGCTTGAGAGACCCGCAGTCCGTCCTGCTCGGCTTCACTGCGGAGCGCGTCCGGGAACGGCTGGTCGGACAGCGCCAGCACGGTCGGGCCCGCGCCCGAGACGGTGCCCGCGATCCCGGCCTCCCGCAGCTTCGCGATCCACCGCGTCGTCAGCGGAAGCGCCGGCGCGCGCTGCGCCTGGTGCAACTTGTCCTCGGTGGCGGTCATCAGCAGATCGGGACGCTCTGTGAGCGCGACCACCGCGAGCGCGCCGCGGCTGACGTTGAACGCCGCGTCGCGATGCGGCACGGTCTCGGGCAGCAGCCCCCGGGTCAGCGCGGTCGACGACCGCTCCGACGGGACCAGCGCCACGACCCGGATGTCCGGGTGGACCGACAACCGCACCGCGTTGTAGAGACGCTGCGACTCGTCGTCGACCTCGGTCTCGCTCCACGACACGACCACGCCGCCGAGGACACTGGCGGCGGCGTTGTCGGGGTGGCCTTCGAACTCGGACGACAGCTGCACCAGCTGGGCGTCGGTCAGCGCCAACTCGGGCGCCGCCTTGCGCGCCAGACCGTTGGCGGCGGCCAGGCCACCGACCGCGGCCGACGCCGACGAACCGAGTCCCCGCGAGTGGGGAATGGCGTTCCGGCACACCACGTCCAGACCGTCGGCCCACAGGCCGGCCGCCTCGAGGCCCCGCTCGATGGCGCGGACGACGAGGTGGGACGGACCCCACGGCACGTCGTCCGCACCTTCGCCCTCGACCGGATCGTCAATCCCGAATCCGTGGTCGTGACAGTGATCTCGTCGTACAGACCGAGCGCGAGACCCAACGTGTCGAATCCCGGTCCGAGATTCGCGCTCGAAGCGGGAACACGCGCGGTCACCGTGAGTCCGGTGGGAAGGGTCTGAGTCATCGCCTGATTCACTGCCGTGTCCGGAGCCGTCGTCACTACGCCAGCTCGAGGGCCGACGCCACGGCGACGGGGTCGACCGGAATCGGCTGCACCGCAGGCATACCCGCGAGCGCAGTGTCCGGATCCTTGAGCCCGTTGCCGGTGACGGTGCAGACGACGGTCAGACCCGAGTCCAGCCAGCCCTCCTTGCGGGCGGCCAGCAGACCCGCGACACTCGCGGCCGACGCGGGCTCGACGAAGACGCCTTCGGTCGCGGCGATCAGGCGGTAGGCCTCGAGGATCTCCTCGTCGGTGGCCGCACGGAACGCACCGTTCGACTCCTCCTTGGCCGCCACGGCGCCGTCCCACGACGCGGGGGCACCGATGCGGATCGCGGTCGCGATGGTCTCCGGATCCTTCACCGGGGCACCGTGGACCAGCGGCGCCGCACCGGCTGCCTGGACACCGAGCATGCGCGGGCGCACCGAGGTGATGCCGTCGGCGAAGTACTCGGAGTAGCCGCGCCAGTAGGCGGTGATGTTGCCGGCGTTGCCGACGGGCAGCGCGTGCACGTCGGGAGCCTTGCCGAGCGCGTCGCAGATCTCGAACGCGGCGGTCTTCTGGCCCTCGATGCGGACCGGGTTCACCGAGTTGACCAGACCGATCGTCGGGAACTCGGCGGTGGTCTTGCGAGCCAGCTCGAGGCAGTCGTCGAAGTTGCCCTGCACCTGGATGATTCGCGCACCGTGCATGACGGCCTGCGCCAGCTTGCCCATCGCGATCTTGCCCTGCGGGACCAGCACCGCGCAGCCCATGCCGGCCTTGGCGGCGTACGCGGCGGCGGAGGCCGACGTGTTGCCGGTGGACGCGCACAGCACGGCCTGCTGGCCGCGGGCCAGGGCGTCGGTGACGGCCATCGTCATACCGCGGTCCTTGAACGAACCGGTCGGGTCGAGACCCTCGACCTTGAGGTACACGTCGCACCCGGTCAGCTCCGACAGGTGCCCGGCCGGCAGCAGCGGCGTACCACCCTCACGCAGCGTGACGGTCTTCCAGTTCGGTCCGATCGCGAGCCGGTCGCGGTAGGCCTCGATCAGTCCCGGCCACGGGGTGTGGACGGGGGTCGCCTTGGTTTCGGCCTTGGAATTGGCGCCGGTCATTCGGAGGTACCTTCCAGTCGGAGCACGCTGGTCACAGCGGTTACAGATTCGAGCTCGGCAAGGGCGGCAACCGTTTCCGCCAATGCCGCGTCGGTCGCGAGGTGGGTGACGACCACCAGGCGTGCGCCGTCGCCGGCACCCTCCTGGCGGACCGTGGAGATGCTGACGCCACGCTTGGCGAACTCGGCGGAGACCGCCGACAGCACGCCGGCCCGGTCCGCCACCTGCATGTTGACGTAGTAGCGGGTCGGGATATCCCCATCGGCGCGATGGCCAGGTCCGCGTACTTGGACTCGCGCGGGCCACGTCCGCCGTGCACCTTGTTGCGGGCGGCCATCACGACGTCACCCATGACCGCGGACGCGGTGGGAGCACCGCCGGCGCCCTGGCCGTAGAACATCAGCCGACCGGCGTTGGCCGACTCGACGACGACGGCGTTGTACGCGCCGTTGACACCGGCGAGCGGGTGCTCACGCGGAACGAGGGCCGGGTACACGCGCGCGGAGACGCGCTCACTGCCGTCCCCGTCGACGATCCGCTCGCAGATCGACAGCAGCTTGATGGTGCAGCCGAGCGACTTGGCGGCGTCGAGATCCGCCGCGCTGATCTTCGACATGCCCTCGCGGTACACGTCACCAGCGGTGACGCGGGTGTGGAACGCGATCGACGCGAGGATCGCGGCCTTCGACGCGGCGTCGAAGCCCTCGACGTCGGCGGTCGGGTCGGCCTCGGCGTAGCCCAGGCGCCCGGCCTCGGCGAGCGTTTCCGCGTAGTCGGCGCCGGTCTCGTCCATCGCGGACAGGATGAAGTTGGTGGTGCCGTTCACGATGCCGAGCACCCGATCGACCCGGTCACCGGCGAGCGACTGCGTCAGCGGGCGGATCACGGGGATCGCGCCGGCGACCGCCGCCTCGAAGTACAGGTCGACGCTCTCCCGCTCGGCGGCCTCGGCCAGTTCACCGGTGTACTCGGCGAGCAGCGCCTTGTTCGCGGTAACGACCGACTTGCCCGCGTTGAGTGCGGCGAGCACCAACTTGCGCGGCAACTCGATGCCGCCGATCACCTCGACGACGACATCGACGTCGTCGCGGGTCACCAACGCCTCGGCGTCGGTCGTCAGCAATTCCTGCGGCACGCCGCGATCGCCTTCGATGCGGCGCACAGCCGCACCGCGCAGTTCCAGGCGCGCACCGACTCGGGCCTCGAGGTCCGACGAGTGTTCCCGGATGATCCGGGCCACCTCGCTGCCCACGGTCCCGAGGCCGAGAACAGCCACCCCGATGGCGCGCTGCGCCGATTCGCTGGTCACTCCGTAACCTCCAAGCTGAGCAGATCTTCCACAGTTTCCCTACGCAAGATTAGGCGCGATGCACCGTCCCGCACCGCCACCACCGCGGGTCGCGTGAGCAGGTTGTAGCGGCTCGACATCGAGTAGCAGTATGCGCCGGTCGCGGCGACCGCGAGCAGATCTCCGGGACCGAGATCGTCGGCATCGACGCGTCACGGATGACGATGTCACCACTCTCACAGTGTTTGCCCACGACACGCGCGACCACCGGCTCGCCCTCGCTGTCGCGCGAGACCAGACGGGCATCGTATTCCGCCTGGTACAGCGACGTGCGGATGTTGTCGCTCATTCCGCCGTCGACGCTGATGTATCGGCGGGTCGCGCCCGCGTCGAGCGTGACGTCCTTGATGGTGCCGACCTCGTACAACGTTACGGTGCCGGGGCCGGCGATGGCGCGGCCGGGCTCGACCATGAGCGTCGGAACGGGCAGCCCCGCCACCTTCGACTCGGTCGCCACGATGTGCGCCAGCTTGGCCGCGAGCTCGTCGACCGGAGGCGGATTGTCGCTGGACAGGTAGGAGATGCCCAGACCGCCGCCGAGGTCGACGATCGACAGCTGCGCCGTCTTCTCGGCGCCGAACCGATCGACGATCTCGCGCATCAGGCCGATGACGCGGTGCGCCGCCAACTCGAAGCCGTCGACCTCGAAGATCTGCGAGCCGATGTGGCTGTGCAGACCGACCAGACGCAGGTTGCCGGTGGCGAAGATCCGCTCGACGGCGGCCATCGCCTTGCCGCCGGACAGGGAGAAGCCGAACTTCTGGTCCTCGTGCGCGGTCGCGATGAACTCGTGCGTGTGGGCCTCGACGCCGACGGTGATCCGGATGAGGACGTCCTGCACGACGCCGTGGCGGGCCGCAACCTCGTCGAGGCGGTCGATCTCGGCCATCGAGTCGAGCACGATGTGTCCGACGCCGGCCGTGACCGCCGTCTCGAGCTCGGCGACGGACTTGTTGTTGCCGTGCATGGTGATCCGCTCGGCCGGGAACCCGGCGTGCAGCGCAACGGCGAGCTCACCGCCGGACGCGACGTCCATCGACAGGCCCTCGTCGCGGACCCAGCGCGCGATCTCGGCCGACAGGAACGCCTTCGACGCGTAGTGCACGCGCTCGGCGCCGCCGAACGCGCTCGCCATCTCGCGGCAGCGCGAGCGGAAGTCGTCCTCGTCGATCACGAACAGCGGGGTGCCGTACTTTGCGGCGAGCTCGGTGACCGGAACTCCCGCGAGGCGGACGACGCCGTCGTCGCCGCGCTCGGCCCCACGCGGCCACACCTGTGCCGGCAGCGTCGTCATCTCGGACGACGTCACGGGGCGCGGGGCAGCCCCGGGGCATGCTGGATCTCGGCGTGCCGGGTCCGGCGGGGTGCGCGTTCACATCCGCTCCGGGGCGCTGACGCCGAGCAGCTCGAGGCCGTTCGCGAGCACCTGACGGGACGCGTCGCACAGCGCCAGACGCGCGGTGTGCAGCTCGCCGGCCTCCTCGTCGCCCTGCGGCAGGATGCGGCACGCGTCGTAGAAGCGGTGGTAGGTACCGGCGAGCTCCTCGAGGTACCGCGCGATGCGGTGCGGCTCACGCAGCTCTGCGGCCTTCGCGACCACGCGCGGGTACTCGCCGATCGTGCGGATCAGGTCGCCCTCGCGGTCATGGGTGAGCAGGCCCAGGTTCGGGTCCTGCGAGCTCAGCCCCAAGTCGGCGGCGTTGCGTGCGATCGAACACAGGCGCGCGTGCGCGTACTGGACGTAGTACACCGGGTTCTCGTTGCTGGTGCTCGTCCACAGCTCGAGATCGATGTCGATGCTCTGGTCCACCGACGAGCGCACGAGCGAGTAGCGGGCGGCGTCGACGCCGATCGCCTCGACGAGGTCGTCGAGGGTGATGACGGTGCCGGCACGCTTGCTCATCTTCACGGCGACGCCCGCGCGGACGAGGTCGACCATCTGGCCGATCATGACCTCTACGGTGTCGGGATCGTCGCCGAACGCGGCCGCGGCGGCCTTGAGGCGACCGATGTATCCGTGGTGGTCGGCACCGAGCATGTAGATGCACAGGTCGAAGCCGCGGGCGCGCTTGTCCTGGAAGTACGCGATGTCGCCGGCGATGTAGGCGGCGTTGCCGTCGGACTTGATGACGACGCGGTCCTTGTCGTCACCGAAGTCGGTGCTCTTGAGCCACCACGCGCCGTCCTCGTGGTACAGGTTGCCCGAACCCTTGAGGGTTTCGACGGCCTTCTCCACGGCGCCCGACTCGAACAGCGAGTTCTCGTGGAAGTAGACGTCGAAGTCGACGCCGAAAATCGTGCAGGGTGCGCTTGATGTGCGCGAACATCAGCTCGACGCCGATGGACCGGAAGGTCTCGTGACTCTCGGTCTCGGGCAGGTCGAGAGCGCCGGGGGCCTGCTTCTGCACCTCGGCGGCGATGTCGACGATGTAGTCGCCGGCGTAGCCGTCCTCGGGGGCGGGCTCACCCTTGGCCGCGGCGATGAGCGAGCGCGTGAAGCGGTCGATCTGGGCGCCGTGGTCGTTGAAGTAGTACTCGCGCGTCACGTCCGCGCCCTGGGTGGTCAGGATCCGGCCGAGGGCGTCGCCGACCGCCGCCCAGCGGGTGCCACCGAGGTGGATGGGACCGGTGGGGTTCGCCGAGACGAACTTCAGGTTGATGCGCTTACCTGCGAGCGAGTCGCCCGCGCCGTAGGCCGCGCCCTCGGCGAGTGCCTTCGCGACGATCGCGCCCTGGGCGTCGGCGGCGAGGCGGATGTTGAGGAAGCCCGGACCCGCGACCTCGGCCGAGTCGATGCCGTCGGCGGCCGTCAGGGCGGCGGCCAACCACGTGGCCAGATCGCGCGGGTTGGTGCCGGCCTTCTTGGCGACCTGCATCGCCACATTGGTGGCGTAGTCACCGTGCTCGGGGTTGCGGGGACGCTCGACCGTGAGTGTCGCGGGCAGTACGGAAACGTCGAGTCCGTGCTCGGCGAGCACCTTCGCGGCGGTTCCTCGGAGCAGTTCGGCAAGGTCGGCTGGAGTCACAGGAGTCCATCTTATTGCGTGGGGCCCCGGCCGGTTAACCAGTGCCGATTACCAGGATCGGCCTCTCCCAGGTTTCCCTCAGGGTGGGAACGTACAGTGATTGGGCCCACGAGGCTCATTACCCCTCGGGGACGCCCTTGTCCAATCACCGAAAGAGCACTCATCGATGCCCAGCGGTTCGGAAAATCGCGGTCCCGGCAGCAAAACGGGGGCCAAGTTAGCCAAGGCCATCAAGGCGGCCAAGCAGAAGGGCGGCGTGCCCGCGTCCAAGCGCGGAGGTAGCTCGAAGCGCCAGCTGCCATGGCTGACTATCGGCGCCGTGGTGGCGGTCGTCGCCCTCATCGCCGTCCTCGCGGTCAACCTGGCGCCGAAGTACCAAGCCAAGGAGGAAGCGGACAAGTTCGCGCCGTCCGCTTCCGACCAGGATCCGTCGACCGCGATCGACGGCGTCGTGAAGGTCGACTACCCCGCCGGCATGCACGTCCGGCCGACGCAGCGCGTCGCCTACGACCAGTCGCCCCCGTTCGGCGGGCCGCACGACGCGGATCTGGGCGACGTGCATGAGCACCGTCTACGCCGATCCGATCCGCACCGAAAACGCCGTCCATTCGCTCGAGCACGGCGCCATCTGGATCACCTACAACCCGGACAAGGTCAGTGACGATCAGCGCCAGCAGCTCGCGGACCGGGTGCAAGAACTCCGGCTACATGCTGATGTCGCCGTACCCCGGCCTGGACACCCCGATCTCGCTGCAGTCGTGGGGCCACCAGCTCAAGCTCGACAGCTCCGACGACAAGCGGATCGACCAGTTCATCGCCGCGCTGCGCCTGAACCGCTACGCGTACCCCGAGGTCGGCGCGAGCTGCTCGACGATCCCCGACTCGTTCGATCCCAAGAACCCGCCGCCGTTCGATCCGACCGCGCCGGGCCCGGACGCCGTCCCGATGAGCGGTGAGGGCATCACGCCGGATACCAGCGAGGTCGGCGGCGGCGCCGGCCTTCCGACCGACACGCAGCTCCCGGCGGGCGCACCGCAGCCCGGCGCCGGCGGAAACGGCTGACGTTCGACCATGACCGATATCGAGACACAGACCGCCGGTGACACGGCACCGAGCAAGCGCAGTCAGCGCACGGCCCTCGCCGTGGTCGGACTGATCGGCGTCCTGGCCATCGGGTTCGCGCTCGGGTTCTTCGCGCGACTCCCGATCGACGACCACGAATCCTCCACGCCCAGTGCCGATTCCGTCGACGTCGGGTTTTCGCAGGACATGACGGTGCACCGCGATCAGGCCATCGACATGGCCACGATCGCGCTCACGAAGTCGGGCGATCCGGCCGTGAAGAACCTCGCGTACGACATCCTCACGACGCAGCAGAACCAGGTCGGGCAGATGCAGGGCTGGCTGGCGCTGTGGGACCGTGCGCCGCTGCCGACCGGTGGGTACATGACATGGATGACCGAGGGTGACGGACACACCGGCCATTCGGGTCACGCGGCGGCCGGGACCGCCGCACCCGCGGCGCACGACACCGGCAAGATGCCAGGCATGGCGACCCCGGAGGAGATGACGGCGCTGGGTCAGGCGTCGGGCCGCGACCTCGACGTGATGTTCCTTCAGTTGATGCTCCGTCACCACCAGGGCGGGCTGCCGATGATGGAGTACGGCGCGCAGTACGCGGACGTGCCCGCGGTCCGGAATTTGGCGAAGACGATGGTCGAGACGCAGCAGGGTGAGTCGACGCTCATGACGAGCATGCTCACCGAGCGCGGCGCGACTCCGCTGCCGATGAACTGATCAGTCTGCCGCGATTCGTCGGACTCGTCGTCGGCGGCGCTCCCCACCGGGAGCGTCGCCGATCTCGTTCCGCCGTCGTGGCGCAGCACGAAAAACGCCGATCTACCAGGCGATGTGGATGATCGCCGACAATGCGCTACGCTAACTCCGCCCACTGGCACACCGGAAATTACGGTGCGCCCCCGTAGCTCAGGGGATAGAGCGTTCGCCTCCGGAGCGAAAGGCCGCAGGTTCGAATCCTGCCGGGGCACCGGGAAGGCCCCACTCTCATCGAGAGTCGGGCCTTGGCCTTTTCCGGACCGAATCCGTTCAGCGCTCCGCGGACCGCAGGTCGAAGTCCCCACGCGCCCACTCCGCACACGACGATGACTGCGAGCGCCGCCACGACAACCGAGTTGGCGGCCGGTACCTGAGATTCGAGGGTCGGCCCGTAGTCCACGTTGCGCTCGGGAATCACCCCGGCCAAGACGACGACACCCGGGATCGAGACTGTAAACGGCAGCGCAAGACCAACCGTCGACGCCGGAGCCGATGTAGGGAGACAGGACCCAGCGACGAACCCCGCAGCGGCGGGCAGTAGGAACATCGAGGCGACGGCGGGATGTCCCACTGCTCCGGAGCCACAAGCGACGCCGCTGCGCCAACTGCCAGTAGCCCGAAGCCGACCGTCGGAATCGGCCACCGGACGCCGATCGCGACGCCTGCAACGATCAGGGCGGCCGGTATCGCGACGGTCCACCAGTCCGTGCTCGTCGACGGAGTTCCCCGATCGCGCCGGCGAGAACCGCGGGCACCCGCGAACACCACACGCCCGTCATTCCCGGGCAGTCGCCAGGCGATCCAAGCTATGACCGCCGTCACCAGACCGACATAGAGGTACCACCACTCCGGCTGCACTCCGGACTCCATCAGCACCCACCTGACGGCATAGATCGCGGCCGGTAGTGCGGCGGCAGCAGCGAGCCACCGCGTATCGACCCGTGCAGTCCATGACGTCCTCCGGTCGAGCAGGACTGACAGGACTACGAGAACCGCTGCTGCAACGACCGGCCACAAGCCGACCACACCCGACTGCTGCGCGGGCTCCAACGACGTCAGCGGGGTGTACGCGGTCCATCCGAAGTCCGCCGTCCTGGAGCCATGCACTTCGACGAAGGAAGCCGACAGCAGGAATGCGCCCACGGCGCCCGCCGCGAGCCCTGCCTGAGCGTCCCGGTCACGAGCGGCGAGAGGTGAGATCGCCCCCAGGACCAAGCCTGCACCAACAGCATTCGAGTACAGGAGAACCGCCGCGTCCTCGGGGTACACCAGGACCTCCGGCAGCATGAGCAGAAGCAGTCCCGACAGGGCAGTGGCCGCCACCAGCGTCGCCGAGCGCCGCCGTACCGACACCACCGTGACCGACACCGCCACGGCGGCTGCAGCCGCGATCCCCGCACCGTTCGTGACAAGGGCTGCGGGCAGGGCACTCTCGGCCCTGACGTAGTCGTCGGGCAGCGGCGACCACAGCACGCGGCCGGCGATCGCGCCGCACACGAGTGCTGCGAGCACGGGCACGATCCGAGCGAGACGGCTCATTCCACTCCCTATCCGGTCTGCAGTTCGGCGACCACGTCGGCCATGCGCCGATCCTGGTCGGGGTTTTCCGGCAGCGCCAGCGTGACACTCTGCGCGACACCGTCGAGCCGTCGTCGAATCACCTCGGCCAGTTCGTCGTAGCGCGCGGTGGGCACGATCTCGCCGAGGACGTCGTCGGTGACGACCGACCGCAGACGATCCCACTCGTCGCGCCGCACCAGCGCGGTCAACTGCTCCTGCAGGTCCGGGAAGCCGTGGCGTTCCAGGGCCCCTCGGTACGCGGGGGTCGAGTACAGGAAGGCGAAGAGCCGGCGGCGCCGTTCCCGCTCCTCGGCCACATCCTCTTCGGTCGCCCCCGTGATCACCTGCAGTCCCGCGACCACGTCGAAGCCGTCGAGCGCGCGCCCGGCCGCGGCGGCGCCCTCGGCCAGTACCGGCAGGCACTCGTCGGCGAGATACTGCGGATCGGAGTTGGTTGGGTGCGTGACCAACCCGTCGGCCACTTCGCCCGCGACGTGACACATCTGCCTGCCGACTCCACCGAGGTAGATCGGCGGAACCACGGTGTCTCGATCGGGTCCGGGGTTGAAGTACGGCTGCATCCGGGTGAACCGGTATCGATCCCCTTCGTATGCAACGAGTTCGCCGGTGCGGAAGGTCTCGAACGCGGCGCGGACCACCCCGATGTACTCCCGCATGCGGGGTGCGGGCGCGGACCACTCCATGGCGTACCGCTCCTCGATGTTCTGACGGATCTGGCTGCCGAGCCCGAGGTGGAACCGCCCGCCCGACAGCTTGGACAGGTCCCACGCCGTGTACGCGGTCAGCAGCGGACTGCGCACGAACGCCAGCGCCACGGACGTTCGGACGACGATCCGCTCGGTGGCCTGCAGCGCCAACAGCGCGAGGAGGAACGGATCGTGGACGGTCTCCGAGACGTGCAGACCGTCGTAGCCGGCCGCCTCGGCGCGACGAGCGAAGTCGGCGACCGCCGTCGGATCGATGGCGGCGTCGGTTCCTGTGTAGACCTTCATCAGTTCGTTCTACCCGGCGAATTGCCGGATTTCGCGACGGCACGGTGAGTGTGCCCGCGGCAGGTGTGATTACCGTTACCATCCCTTCTCGTGGTCGAGAGCATGGTGGGGGCGGAGCAGGCATCCGCAGGAGATCCGACACGGGGCGCCGAACCGGCGGGTCCGGGCTGGTGGGGACTCGCGCAGGCGCGCGTGATCGCGATTGTCGCGGCGGTGATCGGTGTGCTGTCGGCGGTGGCGATTCCGCTGCTTCCGGTCGATCAGCAGCAGTCTTCTCTGTCGTGGCCGCAGAACGGCGTGACGACGAGCGTCGAGGCGCCGCTCGTGTCGTACGCACCGCTGACGTTCGATGCCCGGATCCCGTGTTCGGCGGCGCAGCATCTCGAAGTCCGGCGGCTTCGTGGCCGCTACGATGCCGGCCGGCGCGCCGGGCGCAGAGCGTTACGGGTTGATCGCGAAGACCGTGGCGGCATCCGGTGATTCGCCCGCGCGGCTCGAGGTGATCCTGCGCGACACCGCGCTGCTCTCCGTTCCTCTGCCGGAACTCACCGGCGCCGACTGCGCGGTGACGATCTCGTCGGACGCTACCCGCACGGTCGCGGCGGTCGCCGGATCTCCGGCGGCCGAGGCGATTCCGCCCAAGACCCTGGACGGCGACTTCCGCCCCCAGATGGTCGGCGTCTTCAGCGATCTCGACGGCGCCGCTCCGTCCGGACTGCAGGTGAATGCCGAGATCGACTCGCGCTTCTCGTCGTCGCCGACGCCGATCAAGGTCGTCGCGATGATCGTTGCGATCCTCGCGACGCTCGTGAGTCTGGTTGCGCTGCACCGCCTCGACTGCTCCGACGGCCGCCGTGCCCGACGGTTCCTGCCTGCCCGCTGGTGGCGGTTCGGCATCGCCGACGCGGTCGTCGTCGGCACGCTCGTGCTGTGGCACTTCATCGGCGCCACCACCGCAGACGACGGCTACCAGTACACGATGGCCCGCTCGGCGCAGTCGTCCGGCTACATGTCGAACTACTTCCGCTACTTCGGCGTCCCCGAAACACCGTTCGGCACGCCGTACTACTGACATCTTCGGCCTGCTCGACGACATCTGGAGCGCGAGCATCTGGGTGCGCCTACCCGCGCTGCTCGCAGGCTTCGTCACGTGGATGGTGCTCAGCCGTGAGGTCGTACCGAGGCTCGGAGTCGCGGCACGCACCAGTCGGGTCGCACTGTGGACGGGCGCCCTGGGATTCCTCGCCGTGTGGTTGCCGTACAACAACGGCCTGCGTCCGGAACCGATCGTCGCGGCCGGGGTGCTGCTCACGTGGTGCTCGATCGAGCGCGCGATCGCGACCCGGCGCCTGCTGCCGGCGGCGGTCGCGATCCTCGTCGCGGCCGCGACACTCTCGGTCGGCCCGTCCGGAATCATCTGTTTCGCAGCGTTGCTCGCCGGAGCGCGGCCGCTGCTGCGAATCCTCGTCGCGCGCGCCAAGACCGTCGGCTACGCGGCACTCCTGCTGCCGCTCGTCGCGTCCGGCACCGCAATACTGGTCGCGATCTTCGCCGACCAAACCATCGCGGCGGTTCCGCCGATGCAGGACGCCCACGTCGCTGCCGGACCGAACGAGCACTGGACCACCGAGTTCCTCCGATACCAGTGGCTGTTCAACATCGCGCCGGACGGCTCTCTCGCGCGACGATTCGGCATCTTCGCGATGTTCCTCGGCATCGTGGTCGGCATCGTCACGATCCTCCGCAAGGGCGGGCGTATTCCGGGCCTCGCGGCCGGGCCGTCACGCCGGATCATCGGTATCACCCTGGGCGCGATGGCCCTGATGATGTTCACCCCCACCAAGTGGACGCGTCATCTCGGCATCTACGCCGGCCTCGCTGGCGCGATTGCGGTGCTCGCATCGGTGGCTGTCGGCACGGCTGTCCTCCGTTCGCCCCGAAATCGAGCGCTGTTCGCGGCGGCGGTCCTGTTCGTCCTCGCCCTCACCTTCAACGGCCCCAACGGCTGGTGGTACGTGTCGTACTACGGCGTGCCGTGGTGGGACAAGCCGCCGTCGATCGGTGGTGTCGGCGCGGCCAAGGTTCTGTTGGTCGCGACGATCCTCATGCTGGCGGTCGCCGCATGGTGCCATCTACGCGACTCCAAGGCTCCCCGACCGGACTCGCCCAATCGCCGGATCTGGGCCCTGCCGCCGCTGACGATCGCGGTCGCCGCCATGGTGTTGTTCGAGGTGCTTTCGCTCGCGAAGGGCGCGGTCACGCAGTACCCGGCGTACTCGCTGGCGCGATCGAACTTCGACGCGTTGCGCGGCCAGAACTGCGGACTCGCGAACGACGTCCTGCTCGAGATGAATCCCAATGCCTCCATGCTGCAGCCGATTTCGGGAACGGCAGCGAACGCGCTCGGCGGAGAATTGTCGACAGATCACCCCGAACGGCGTTGCGTCCGATCTCAGCGCCGACGCGGGCACGGCAGGATCCGGTGCGGCCAACCTCGTCGATTCCGACACCAAGCCCACGTCGACGGATGCATCGGCCGGCACCGGCGGCGGAGAGGGCACGATCGGCGTCGACGGCAGCACGGTCGCGTTGCCGTACGGCCTCGACCCGGCGACCACCCCGTTCTCGGCAGCTACAGCCGCGGTGAACAGTTACCCGCCAAGCTCGTCAGCGGATGGTACGGGCTGCCCGCCATCGGCGACGACGGCACCCGCGGGGACATCGTCTCGATCGCGGTCGCAGGCCGCATCCGCACGGTCGATCCGGACGGCATCGTCACCCCGGACAGGATCTCCACGTCGAATACGGCGCGCGGCAGCCCGACGGATCGGTGACGGCGCTCGGGCAGGCGGCTCCGCTCGACATCGGGCCGGCACCGTCGTGGCGGAATCTCCGGGTGCCGCTCGACCAGCTCCCCGCTGAGGCCGACGCTGTCCGCCTGGTGGCGTCCGACGACAACCGTGACCCGGACCAGTGGCTCGCGGTCACTCCCCACGTGCGCCGCAGACCCGGACGTTGAACGACGTCGTCGGCTGCCGACACCCCAGTACTCGCAGACTGGGCGGTGGGGCTCCAGTTCCCGTGTCAGCAGCCGTTCACGCATCACGAGGGCGTCGCAGAGGTGCCGCAGTACCGCATCCTGCCCGACCGCGGTGGTGCCGTCTCGACGAATCTCTGGCAGGACCACTTCGGCGGCGGAGCCGCTCGGCTGGACGGATCAGCTGCTGAAGGCCCGCACGATCCCGTCGTACCTGAATCACGACTGGCGCCGTGACTGGGGAGAGATCGAGCAGTTCGCTCCGCGCGACCACTCGGCAGTCTCAGCGGACATCACAAAGGTCGACGAGAGGCGCTCGGGTCTCTGGAATCCGGGGCCGATGGCGCTGCACTTCTGACCATCAGACCGCGCATTTCGTGATTTGGTCTTGACTCAGCTCGACATTCGGCAATACTTAAGGACGTGCTTAAGTATTCCGCGCCGCTCGACCAGGTGTTCCATGCACTGTCGGATCCGAGTCGGCGCGGGATGGTCGAGCGGCTCGAGCCGCGGGCCGGCCTCGGTCAGCGAGCTCGCGGCCCCGCTCGACATGTCACTGCCCGCCGTCGTCCAGCACCTGAAGGTACTCGAGGCCAGCGGTCTGGTGCGGACGGAGAAGATCGGCCGCACCCGGACCTGCCATCTGGTACCGGACGCGCTCGACGGTGCCGGGCAGTGGATTGCTCAGCGGCGCACGAGTGTGGAGCGCCGCCTCGACCGACTCGGCGAGTACCTCGCCGAAACCGACGAAGCACCAGAAGCCAAGGAGATGCCATGAGCACCCGATCGGTCACCCATTCCACATTCGTCGTCGAGCGCGTCTACGACGCGAGCCCTGCCAGGGTGTTCCAGGCGTTCGCCGACCCCGAGGCGAAGGCGCGCTGGTTCACTCACCCCGACGAGTGGGTGTCGGACGAACCCGCGATGGACTTCCGCGTCGGCGGGCGCGAGACCGTCAGCGGCGGCCCGAAAGGTGGCCCCGTGCACTCGTTCTCGTCGACCTACCAGGACATCGTCCCGAACGAGCGGATCGTCTACAGCTACGACATGCACATGGACGACGCGCGGATCTCGGTGTCGCTGGCCACCATCGAGTTCTTCCCGTCGGGCGACGGCACCCGCCTGGTGATGACCGAGCAGGGTGCGTACCTCGACGGTTACGACGACGCCGGCTCCGCGAGCAGGGCACCAAGCTGCTGCTCGACGCGCTCGGCGCCGCGCTCACTGCGGAGTCCGCATCAGCGTGATCGCAGCTCCCGCGGACCGGCTACGCGGTCCTGGATCCACTCGCCTCTCGGCGTGCCAGTTCCAGGACCGCGGCGACCGCCGCCCTGGCCTGCGGACTGTTTCGCCAGCAGGTCGATCCGGTGATCGAGGACCCCGCGTCCAGAATGTCGTCGGCGGTGACGGACCGCAACGCGTCGAAGCTGTCGTGGCCCATCTCTTCGAGTCGTCGCACCACGGTGGGCCCGACGCCCTTCAACGCCAACAGAGCTGACCGTTCGTCCTCACCGAATGCCACGGGGGCGAGCCTACCGATCGGCGGGGACGCTGGCGCACCGGCTCGATGATCGCCGTGATCGAGTCGATCTCGGCGCTCGGGATCGAGAAGTGCTCGGTGATCGCGACGGTCAGGGTGTCCCGGCCGGTGGTCATGTCGAGCAGGAACCGCGCGACTACGTCGGAGCCCCACTCGCGGAACTCGAGGTCGCGGACCCCGCTGATCGGCCGGTACTGCGCACCCGCCTCGAGCATCGAGCGGATCTCCTCGCCGGAATCGCCTGTGCGCTGGCCGTTCTCGTAGCGGTGGCAGTGCCGGGCGAGACGCACCTTGCTCGCGTCGTGCGTGACGAGCGAGCCGATGTACTCGCGCGCCATCGCCACCCGTGGGCTGTCCCGCGCGGCCGCCGCGGCCAGGTCGGCGATGCCGGCGAGCAGCGGCACCGCGAGATCACGCCGGCAGATCGGCAGGTCCGGCAGGTAGGGGTGCTCCGCGTTGTACTGCAGCGGTGTGCCGTCGATGCGGGAGCAGTGCAGCCCGGCCGCGAGGGCCACCCCGACAGGGGCAGCCGAGTCCCACTCCCACTGTCCACCGGCGTGCACATAGGCGTCGGCGTCGCCGCGAAGCACCGCCATGGCCTTGGCCCCGGCGGATCCCATCTGGGCGACGTCGCCGCCGACCCGCTGTGCGAGCGCGTCGACGAACTCTGGAGGTCGGCTGTCGCTCACCAGGATTCGGGGACGCCGCCGATCCGACGACACCGCCCGCGAGGTCCCGCTGACGTAGACCTCGCCGAGCGCGGGTTGCGCGACCGCGGCGGCGGTGATGCCCCGATCGCGTTCCCACAGCGCGACGTGCACGGCCCAGTCGGCGCGGCCGACCAGGCCGTACTCGCGGGAGCCGTCGAGTGGGTCGATGATCCAGACCCGCGGATTGGCCAGGCGCGCAGGATCGTCCGCGGATTCCTCCGACAGGACGGCGTCGCCGGGACGGGCGGCGGCCAACCCTTCCAGCAGCAGGGTGTTGGCCGCCTTGTCGCCGCGGCGGCCCAGTTCCTTGGCCGCGGCCTTGTCCAGCGGGGTCTCCCCCAGCTCGCGGGCCCGGAGTTCCAGCAGCAGGTCCCCGGCGCGGGCGGCGAGTTCGGCGGCAAGTTCGGCGTCGGTGGTCACAGGTTCAGATACTCCATGATCCTGGCCGCCTGCGCGACCGGGTCGCCGTCCTCTGGCCGCAGCACCAGCTCGGCGTTCTCGGGTGCCTCGTACGGGTCGTCGACGCCGGTGAAGCCGGTGATCTCCCCCGCCCGCGCCTTGGCGTACATGCCCTTGGGGTCGCGCGCCTCGCACTGTTCGATCGGGGTGTCGACGAACACCTCGACGAAGGGCAGTCCGGCCTCCTCGTGCTGGCGTCGCACCCGGTCCCGATCGTCGCGGTACGGGCTGATGAGCGATGCGACCGCGACCATGCCGGCGTCGGCGATGAGCTGCGCGACGGCGCCGACGCGTCGGACGTTCTCGGCCCGGTCCTCCGCGCTGAAGCCGAGATCGGAGTTGAGCCCGTGCCGCAGGTTGTCGCCGTCGAGCCGGTACGCGGGGATCCCGGCCGCGACCAGTCGTCGTTCGAGTTCCACCGCGACGGTGGACTTTCCGGACGCGGACAGGCCGGTGAGCCACACCGTCGCGCCGCGGGTGGCGCGTTCGTCGCGGGACACCGCGGCCGAGTGCCACACCACCTTCGATTCCTTGAGGGTGGGCCCGGTGATCATGCCCGCGGCCACGGTATTTCCGGTGGTGTCGTCGACGAGGATGAAGCTGCCGGTGACGCGGTTGCGCCGGTACGGGTCGAACAGCAGCGGCTGTTGGGTGCGCAGCTGGATGCGTCCGATCTCGTTGAGCGAGAGCGACTGTGCGGTCTCGTCGCGGTGCAGGGTGTTGACGTCGAGCCGGTAGTCGAGCCGCACCACCTGCGCCTTGGTGGACCGGGTGGTGTGCAGGACGGTGTATCGGGAGTCGACGCTGAGTGACGACTGCTCGGTGAACCAGCAGACCATCGCGTCGAGCTCCTGACCGACGAGCGGCCGGTTGTTGGGCCGACACAGCGTGTCGCCGCGGCTGACGTCGAGGTCGTCGGCCAGCTGCACGCACACGGCAGACGGCGCGAATGCCTCCTTGACCGGCTCGCCGCCCGGCCCCCAGATCGCCGAGATCGTCGACGTGAATCCCGACGGCAGCGCAACGACCTCGTCGCCGGCCTTGAAGACGCCGCTGGCGACGGTTCCCGCGTAGCCGCGGAAATCGTGCAGATCGGCGTCGGTCTGTCGCTGCGGCCGGATCACGTACTGGACGGGCAGACGGGCGTCGATGAGGTTGCGGTCGGACGCGATGTGGACGTCCTCGAGGTGGTGCAGCAGCGACGAACCCTCGTACCACGGCATGTTCTCGGTGCGGGTGACGATGTTGTCGCCCTTGAGGGCCGACACCGGGATGAACGTGAGGTCGTGCACGTCGAGTTTGGTTGCAAACTGTCCGAACTCGTCCTTGATCTCCTCGAACCGCTCCTGCGACCAGTCGACGAGATCCATCTTGTTGACGCACAGCACGAGGTGCGGAATCCCCAGCAGCGTCGACAGGAACGCGTGCCGACGCGTCTGCTCGAGCACACCCTTGCGGGCGTCGACGAGGATCAGCGCGAGATCGGCGGTCGAGGCGCCGGTGACCATGTTGCGCGTGTACTGCTCGTGGCCGGGGGTGTCGGCGATGATGAACTTGCGTTGCGGCGTCGCGAAGTAGCGGTGCGCGACGTCGATCGTGATGCCCTGCTCGCGCTCGGCCCGGAGCCCGTCGGTGAGCAGCGCCAGGTCGGTGTACTCGGTGCCGCGTTCACGGCTGCTACGTTCGACGGCCTCGAGCTGATCCTCGAAGATCGACTTCGAGTCGTAGAGCAGGCGTCCGATGAGCGTCGACTTGCCGTCGTCCACGCTGCCGGCGGTGGCGACGCGGAGGAGTTGCTGGGTGTGCACCATCAGAAGTACCCCTCCTTCTTGCGGTCTTCCATGCCGGCCTCGGAGATCCGGTCGTCGGCGCGGGTAGCGCCGCGCTCGGTGATGCGGCTGGCCGCGACCTCGGTGACGACCTCGGCCGCGGTGGCCGCCGACGATTCGACGCACCCGGTGCAGGTCGCGTCGCCGACGGTGCGGAACCGCACGAGCTCCTCGCGTGCCTCCTCCCCCGGCAGCAGGGTCAGGAACCGCGTGTGCGCCAACAGCATTCCGTCGCGCTCGACGACCGGCCGGCGGTGCGCGTAGTAGATCGACGGCAGCTCGATCTCCTCCTCGAGGATGTACTGCCAGATGTCGAGCTCGGTCCAGTTCGACAACGGGAAGACGCGGATGTGCTCGCCTCGGCGATGCCGACCGTTGTAGAGATTCCACAGTTCGGGTCTCTGCGCCTTGGGATCCCACTGGCCGAACTCGTCGCGGAAGCTGAAGACGCGCTCCTTGGCGCGGGCCTTCTCCTCGTCGCGGCGCGCACCGCCGAAGACGGCGTCGAACTTGTTCTCCCGGATTCCACGCAGCAGCGAATGCGTCTGCAGGCGGTTGCGGCTGGCGCGCGGCCCGGCCTCGTCGACGACCCGCCCGGCCGCGATGTCCTCCTCGACGCTCGCGACCACCAGTCGCAGGCCGAGCCTCTCGACGGTCCGGTCCCGGAACTCGATCACCTCGTCGAAGTTGTGACCGGTGTCGACGTGCATCACCGGGAACGGCAGCGCCGCCGGCCAGAACGCCTTGGCTGCGACGTGCAGCATCACCACCGAGTCCTTGCCGCCGGAGAACAGCAGGACGGGGCGCTCGAAGGTCGCGGCGACCTCACGGAAGATGTGAACCGCCTCGGCCTCGAGCGCCTGCAGGTGCGACAGCTCGTAGGTGGGCGGGGATGCCAGGGGTGTCACGCGCAGCTCCTCGACGGATCGACGCACCGGTACATTTTTGTACCGACTCGGTACGCATACTGACTGTGAGCCGAGAATAGAACGCGTTCCATACGTCGGTCAACGGCCCCGCGTCCCGACCGAATGTCACATCGGTTCAGTTGAACGGAACGCATGTGACATTCGGCCACCGGCTCAGGCCCGGGCGGGACGTCGTCCGCCCACCTCGGCCGTCACCGCGTCCGCGGCCGCCACGAGCGCCGCGCCCCGCCTGGCGATCTCCGCACCACTGATCGAACCGCCCACGTCGAGCGTCAGCACCAGCGACTGGTGGCCGTCGGCGTCGTAGACCGGCGCGGCGATCAGGCTCACCGGATACTCGACGTCGGCCGCGGTCTCGGCGCCGAGATAGACCCGCTCGCCGAGGCTCGAGACCATCTCGCCGATCAGCTCGCGCAGTTCCGTCGGCAGATCCCGCCCGGCGACCCCGGCCATGAGCGAGAAGAGTTTGCGACCGACCGGCGTGAGCCGCTCGACGAGGTATCCGGAACGCCGGCAGTCGTCGACGACGCGCTGCAGCAGGTCGCGATCGAGCACCACCGGCAGCGCCGGCTCCCGACGCAGCCACGCCTCGAGGTCGTCGTCGCCACCCCAGATCACGTACATCAGGCCCACTGGAGGCGCGAACGGGTACGCCTGTCCCGCCCGGGCCGCGGTGCGCCCGAGCGTCATCCCGGGCGGGGCGACCGTCTCGAGGATCATCACGCGATCGCCTACCACCGCCGAGGCCGTGCACACCGCACCGAACTCGGCGGCGAGCTTGTCGAGTTGGGCGCGGGCGATCGGCCCGACGGCGAAGCCCCGCTGCGCCGCGCGACCCGCGGCAATGAGGGCGGGTCCGAGGCCGTAGGTCTTCGAGATCGGGTCGCGGGTGAGGTATCCGCCGGCGACGAGTTCGGAGAGGATGCCGAGACAGGTCGGCTTGCTCATCGACAGCGCTCGTGCCAGCTCGGACAGGCCGAAACGCTGCTCGTCGCGGGCGACCAGGAAGTCGAGCACCTGGACCACCCGCTCGGTGGGCGGGGATCGGCGCCCGCTCGGCTCACTCGGTTCGGCAACCTCTGAAATCACGGCCCACTCCTTGAAACACGTTGAAACACGTTCTATCGTCTGAGCAACACTTGATCTACCACTGAGGTACATATTTGTACCACCGGATCGAAGGAGCAAGGTGTGCTGACGGATCCACTGGCCGAGGCCATCGCCGAGGCCGAAAAGCTCGTCGAGAGCGCCCCCCACATCCGCTCGGAGCAGGATCTGCTGGAGGGAATGCAGTACCTCGCGGGCGGCATCCTCGCGACAGTCCACGCGGCGTGGGCCACCGAGAAGACACATCCGTTCTTCATCGAGGGCACCGGCCCGTTCACCAAGATGGGGCTGGACAATCCCGACACCCTGTACTGGGGCGCGCGGATCAACGACGACGCCGAGTACATCGTGACCGGCACCCGCGGCAGCACGGCGGACCTGAGTTTCCAGGTGCTGAGCGGCAACTACACGAACGCGAACGTCCCCGGCAGCGAGATCGCCTTCGACGACCGGGAACTGCACATCGAGGACGACGGCACGTTCGTCGCCACGTTCGGGCCCGGACCGGCGGACGGACGCCGCAACCACTTCACGCTCGCCCCCGGTTCGAGCCAGCTCGTGGTTCGCGAGGTCTACAGCGATTGGAGCCAGAAGCGCGGCACCATCCGCATCGAACGCGCCGACCGGATCGGGGTCCCGATTGCGCCGCTCACGCGCGAGGAGACCGAGAAGCGGTTCGCCCGCGCCGGCAAGGCCCTGGTGAGCCGGGTGAAGACGTGGCTGCAGTTCCCGCAGTGGTTCTACGACAACCTCCCGGTCAACACGATCACCGCGCCGCGCCTGACGCCGGGCGGCCTGGCGACGCAGTACTCGTCGGTGGGCCACTACGAACTCGCCGACGACGAGGCGATGATCATCACGGTCCCGAAGTCCGACGCGCCGTACCAGGGCTTCCAGCTCGGCAGCCTGTGGTACATCTCGCTCGACTACATCAACCATCAGACGTCGCTGAACAACGCTCAGGCGCAGGTCGATCCGGACGGCATGATCCGAATGGTCCTCAGCGAGCGGAACCCCGGCGTCACCAACTGGCTCGAGGCGCTCGGCCATCCGCGTGGCTACCTGCAGTTCCGGTGGCAGCGGACGTCACGCGAGTACACGCCCGAGGACGGCCCGACCGTCGAGGTGGTCAAGTTCGACGAGATCGCCTCGAAACTGCCTTTCCACGAACACAACAAGATCACGTCGGAGGACTTCGCCGCCCGCATCGCGGCGCGACAGGCCGCCGTCGCCGACCGGATGCTGGGGTAGACATGACAAATCTGTTGCAGGACAAGGTAATCGTCATCTCGGGCGTGGGACCGGCACTGGGCCGCACCCTCGCGCTGCGCTGCGCCGAGGCCGGCGCCGATCTGGTACTGGCCGCCCGCACGCAGGCGCGACTGGACGAGGTCGCCAAGGAGGTCACGGACCTGGGTCGACGCGCAGTCACGGTGTCGACCGACATCACCGACGACGCGTCGGCCGCACACCTGCTGGCCGCCACCACGGACGCATACGGTCGGGTCGACGGCCTGATCAACAACGCGTTCACGGTGCCGTCGATGAAGCCGTTCGGCCGCACCGACTTCCAGCACATCCGCGATGCCATCGAACTGACCGTGCTCGGCGCGCTGCGCCTGACCCAGTTGTTCACTCCCGCACTGGCGGAGAGCAAGGGCGCGGTCGTCAACGTCAACTCGATGGTGCTGCGGCACTCCCAGGAGCGGTACGGCAGCTACAAGCTCGCCAAGTCGGCACTGCTGGCGATGTCACAGTCCCTCGCCACGGAGCTGGGTCCGCAGGGGATTCGAGTGAACTCCGTTGCCCCGGCTACATCTGGGGTGACACCCTGAAGAAGTACTTCGAGCACCAGGCCGAGAAGTTCGGCATCACGGTCGACCAGATCTACGAGCACACCGCGGCGAACAGCGACCTCAAGCGCCTGCCGACCACCGACGAGGTGGCCGACGCGGTGATCTTCCTGGCGTCGCCGATGGCCAACGCGATCACCGGCCAGTGCCTCGACGTCAACTGCGGCGAGTTCCACCACTAGAGAATCCGGATCACCATGACTGAACGCACGACCGTCGGCACCATCGAGGACCTGCACGCGTCCGCGACCCGGATGACCGGCCTCGACGACTTCGGCGTCGACGACTACACCGAGGCGCTCGGGGTGCTGCTCGACTCGTATGCGCGGGACGAGGATCTGACGCCGTTCGGCAGCAAGATCTCCCGCGTCTTCCTGCGCGGTGCCCTGGTCGCGCGGCTCCTCAGCGAAGCCGCGTGGAAGCAACACCCCGAGCACGCCGAGGTAGCGATCGAGCGCCCCATCTTCGTCACCGGGCTGCCGCGCACGGGCACCACCGCGCTGCACCGGCTGCTCACTGTGGACCCTGCGCACCAGGGTCTCGAGATGTGGCTGACCGAGATGCCGCAGCCGCGCCCACCTCGGGACACGTGGGAATCCAACCCGGTGTTCCAGGCGATCGAGCAGCAGTTCAGCAAGCACCATGTGGAGCATCCCGAGTTCATGGGCGTGCACTACATGTCGGCCGGCGAGGTCGAGGAGTGCTGGCAGCTGCTGCGGCAGACCTTCAAGTCGGTGTCGTACGAATGCCTGGCGAACCTGCCGACGTACTCGAGGTGGCTCGAGGGCCAGGACTGGACCAACGCGTACGAGCGGCACCGGAAGAACCTGCAGTTGATCGGCCTGCACGACCAGAACCGGCGCTGGGTGCTCAAGAACCCGAGTCACCTGTTCGCGCTCGACGAGCTGATGGCCGTCTACCCGGACGCGCTGGTCATCCAGACGCACCGCCCGCCGCGCACGCTCGTCCCGTCGATGTGCAGCCTCGCCGAGCAGGCCACCGAGGGGTGGTCGAACAAGTTCCGCGGTGAGGTGATCGGACGAAGCCAGCTCGACCTGTGGGCGCGCGGCCTGGAGGACTTCGCCGGCAGCGCGGGCGAAGTACGACCCCGCCCAGTTCATCGACGTCGACTACAGCGACTTCGTCGCCGATCCCCTGGGTACGGTCGAGAAGGTCTATTCACACTTCTCGATCCCGCTGTCGGAGCAGGCGCACCGCGCCATGGAGGACATGCGCGCGGAGAGCCGGTCGGGTAGCCGCAAGCCGGTACACGAGTACACCCTCGAGGAGTACGGGCTCACGGCCGAGGAAGTCGACGAGCGTTTCGGCGACTACGTGGGCGGCTGAACCGAGAAGAAGTCCCACCCAGCGAGACCGCACTGTGATCGAGGACACATGTGGGGCAGAGTTTCTCGTCACGGGGGCTGCAACGGCGCAGAACCCTGTCAGAGAGGCTCGATCCGGATGTTCCTGCACGCGAGACGATTCGACACCGACCGTCACCTGCTCCCCGACGGGATGCACGACACCCCTGCCACTGCGACATCGGTCGACCTGGCCGCGTCCGGCTACACCGAACACGAGTTCTTCCTCAGCGGCACCGCCACCGCCTTCCGCGAGGACGACGCGTGGGATTCGGACGGACGCTGGCCGGTCGCCGACGCAGGGCAGGCCCCGTACCGCACCCGACTGCTGGTGCGGGTCCCGCAGGATCCGGAGCGGTTCAACGGCACGGTCGTCGTCGAGTGGTTGAACGTGAGCGGCAACGTCGACGTGGATGTCGAGTTCGGGTACATGCACCCCGAACTGCTACAGGGGTACGCGTGGGTGGGCGTCTCGGCCCAGGCCGCCGGCGTCAACAGCACCGGCGGCAGCCCCCTCGGCCCCGACGTCGTCGGCCTCAAGGCGTGGGATCCGCAGCGATACGGCCCACTGCACCATCCGGGGGACGCCTACTCGTACGACATCTTCTCGCAGGCCGGCGCGGCGCTGCGTGCACCCCGGGGCGCCGACCCGCTCGCCGGCCTGACGGTCGAGCGCCTCGTGGCGGCGGGTCAGTCGCAGTCGGCGATGCGAATGCTGACCTACGTCAACGCGATTCATCCGCGAGCCCGGGTGTTCGACGGGTTCTTCGTTCACAGCCGTGCCGGGTTCGGGGCCCCGATCGGATCCGGCACGGGCCTGCCCAAGCTGGACGGACCGGACGGGCCCGCCGTGGTCGCTCCCGCGCGCGTCCGGACCGACCTGGACGTCCCGGTCTTCCAGGTGATCGCCGAGACCGAACTGTTCGAACTCGGGGGCGGCGCCGGTCCCCGATCGTTCGTCGCTGCCCGCCAGCCCGACTCCGACCGGATCCGCACCTGGGAGATCGCCGGAACCGCACACTCCGACGCCCACGCGCTTCGAATCCTCCACGCGCAGTACACCGCACAGTTCGGCGACGTCCGCGACCTGAGCGCGGTGATCCCGATCGTCAACGACGGACCACAGGCGCAGGTCGTCTCGTCGGCACTGCGCTCGCTCCGCACCTGGGTTGCCGACGGGGTCACGCCCCCGTCGGCGGATCCGATCGAGACGACGGACTCCGGAATCGTTCGTGACCGCTTCGGCAACGCCCGTGGCGGGGTACGCACACCGATCGTCGACGTCCCGGTAGGTTCGCTGACCGGCGAGACCGTGCATGTCCCGCACAACGGTGCGACGGTCGCCCTCGACGCGGACACCCTGGCGTCGCTGTACCTCGACCAGGAGACATACGTGACCCGATTCTCCGAAGCCACCGATCGCGCCGTCGCCGCGGGGTTTCTGCGCTTCGAGGACGGCCGGGCGCTCGTGGCCGCAGCGCGCAGCACCCGACTCGGAGGTTGAGGTCGGTCGCTAGCGGAGGTGGGCACCCAGCAGCGCGTCGACCTGTTCGGGTGCCTCCTCCGGAATCCAGTGGCTCACACCCGGCAACGTCTCGAACGTGTACGGGCCCGTGACGTATCGCTCCGTGAGCCGGGCGGCGACAGGACCGATGCCGATGTCGCGGTCGCTCCACACGTACAGAGTGGGCACCCGCACCTGCGCGGTGGTGGACCTCGGAGTCGTGAACGGCATGGCGCGGTACCAGTTCAACGCTCCCCGAATGCGACTGCGCTCCCGCATCGGCTCGAGGTCGCGATCGGCCTGCGCGTCCGTCATGCCGCTGGCGAGCAGGGCTCGACGGCCGATTCCTCCCGCCATGAACGCCCGTTCGGGTAGGACGGGCACCTGAAACGCCAACATGTACCACGACTTTCGTATCTGACTGCTCGTCAGCAGCGCGCGAACGAAGGCCGCGGGATGCGGGACCGACAGCGCCGTGAGGGTCCGGACCAGATCGGGCCTGCGGGCGGCGAGTGTCCACGCGACGGCCGCACCCCAGTCGTGCCCCACGACGTGCACCGGGCCCAGCTCGTGCTGGTCGATCAGCGCGACGACGTCCCTGGTGAGTACCGCGAGCCGATACGCCCGACGGGAACGCGGCCGGGCGCCCGGCGAGTAGCCACGCTGATCGACCGCGAGGGTGCGGAATCCGCGGGCGTGCAGGAGCGGGACGAGGCGATCCCAGGAGCGGGAGTCCTGAGGGAACCCGTGCAACAGGACGACCGGATCGCCGCCCAGGGGTCCCTCGTCCCGGACGTCGAATCTCAGACCCTCGTGGGCGTACGAGGTGATCCTCGCCGCGTCGTGTATGCGGGCGTCCATGCAAACCCCTCCCAGATGCAGGTCTCGCCACGGTAGGCAGCGCCGCCGTTTCTCGTCAACGCCTTCGCAAATGGGCCGACGTCCATGCGAATTCGGGTGGTTCACACAAATCCCCATGCTCCTGCTAGCTTTACCGCGAGTGGCGTCCGGCCACATTCAGCATCATTCTCGAAGGATTCCCATGGACATCGTCACCACGCTCAGCGCTGTCATCAACGTCGTCAGCACCGTCCTGAAGCTGATCAACATGGTCAGCACGCTGAGCTGATCGTCCCCACGACGCGTAAAGGCCGGGCTCCCTGTCGAGCCCGGCCTTGCTCGTCAGCTGGGCCAGCCGGACTCGAACAGGTCGTTGTGTTCACCGAGCCCCGGCGCGTGCAATCGAATACCGAAGGACTCCTCGTCGATCAGCCCCGGCATGCCGACGTGAGTGAACGCACCGGCGACCGGATGTTCAGATTTCACGAAAACGCCCCGGTGCCGTCAGGTGCTCGTCGTCCGCGATCTCCCCTAGCGTGCTGCGAACCGGGCCGATCGCGAGACCGCCGGCGATGGCGAGGTCCGTCCACTGCTGCTGCGTCCTCGTCGCGAAGATCTCGGTGAGGGGGTGCTCCAGGCTCGTGTCGTCTGGGCGCGCGTCGAGTAGGTCCTCCCTACCGACGGCGCGGCAGAATCGGGCCCAGAACTTCGGTTCCAGGGCCGTGAACGCCACCGCGCGGCGATCGGCGGTTGCGTACAGCCGATACCGCGGGCCGCTGGTGCCGTCGCTGATCATCGGCAACGTCGTCGTGTCGGCAATCCTGTCCAGATTCGCTCGGTAGACAACGGGAATCATCGACTGGGCCAACAGCGCATCGGCGCCGGAAACATCGATTCGGCAGCCGACGCCGCGGCGTTCCCGACGTACCAGCGCGGCGCAGATCTGCATCGCCGCCGCACTGCCGGCGGCGATCGCCGCATCACCGCCCCGCCCGCTGATCGACGCGCCCTCGTACTCGGCGGGAAGCAGCCCGCCGTCGGGTGTGACCGTCGTCGGGTTCGCCCCCACGAGCGCACTCATCATCAGACCGTGCGTCGGAATCGCGGCGTACGGGCCACTTGCTCCGTAGCCGCTGACCGAGCAGTGAACGAGGCCCGGATTCAGTTGCGTCAGTTCGCGATCGGACAACCCCAACTTGGCGAGCGTCCCGGGGGCGTTTCCGTCGACGAGCACGGCCGCGCCCTCGATCAGCCGACGGAAAAGTGCCAACCCCTCCGCCGCCCGCATGTCGAGTGTCACCGACCGCTTGTTGCGGTTCAGCTGCAGGTGCGCGGGACTGTAGCCGGGGGTCACCTGACCCAGTGCCCACCGGATCAGATCGCCGTGCGGTGGTTCGACCTTCACGACGTCGGCCCCGAGGTCGGCGAGCAGCATCCCGACCGTCGCTCCGGTGAGCAGGCTGGCCGATTCGACCACCCGCACCCCGGCGAGCAGCGGCTCAGCCATCAGCACCCGCCAGTCGCAGACCGTGCGCGGAACACCCGTCCGCCATCGTCGCGAACATCTCGGCGACCTCGGGCCGTCCCCGACGCCGGCCGGCGGCCACCCGACCCTCGAGCACCACGGCCAGCCGCGCCATTGCGAGTCCCTGATAGAACGGCAACCGGTCGATCGGCCGCCCGCTGGCTTCGGCGTACCGCTCGGCGACGTAGCTGCGCGACGGCAGCAGGTCGTGCACCGCCGAGTCGCCGCCACCGAGCGCGAACGCAGCCATCAGCGGGTTCTCCTCGGGTCGCGCCCAACGGGCGGTGAGGTACCCGATGTCGATCATCGCGTCGCCGATGGTCGCGGTCTCCCAGTCCAGTACCGCCTTCACCTCCGCCCGCTCGCGCGCCACCATGATGTTCATGGCGCTGTAGTCACCGTGGATCAACCCCAGCCGGTAGGTCGCGGGTTGGTCCCGGCGAAGCCCCTCGAGGAGTTCGTCCAGGAGCGGGGTGTCGCGCGTGCGGAACTTGTCGAGCATCGACGCCGCCTTGTCGAACTGCCGCGCCAGGTAGCCGTCGGGGCGCGCGGTGTCGACGAGTGTCGTCGCGCGCCAGTCCACCGCGTTCACCCGCGCGAGTGTGTCGACGATCGATTCCGTGATCGCCCGCCCGTCGCGCTGGTTCGCGAACGGCTGCGGCAGCGTCCGATCGAGGGTGATCCCGTCGACGAACTCGCTGACCAGGAAGTCTCGCCGGGTCGGCGCGGACTCGTCGCGGACGACGACCGCGGCCGGGTGCGGGACTCCGGTCCCCGTCAGGGCGTCCAGAATCTTCCCTTCCCGGCTCAGGTCGAAGGCACCGCCGACCGACGCCTCCCGATGATCCGGGGCGACCCGGAGCACCCACCGCTGGTCGCCGCGGGCCACCAGGTAGACCGCGTGGCTGCGTCCGGCGGTCTGCGCCAGCGGCGCGATCGTCAGCGCCCCTGCGCCCGGCAGTCGGTCCGCGAGCCAGCGTGAGAGGTCCTCGGACTCTGCGTCGCCGAGCGCTCGGCTGATCGTGGACTGCGTCATCAGAACCGGTACCCCCCGTTGAGCCCGATGGTCTGGCCGGTGAGCCAGGCCGATTCCGCGCCAAGCAGATGACTCACCAGGGCGGCGACGTCGGAGGGCCCCCCGACGCGCCGAACCGGCGCCTGCATCGCGTAGAAGTCGATCACCTGCTGATTGGTGACCTCCCGCGCGGTCGGGGTGTCCACCAGACCGAGTTGGATTGTGTTGCAGGTGATCCCGCGCCCACCGAGTTCGGTGGCTGCGGTGCGCGTGATCGACTCGGCGGCAGCCTTGCTCGCCGCGTATGCGGCCCCGCCGAACAGCCCCTGCACGGTGGAGACCGACGAGATGTTCACGATGCGGCCGCCGTCCTCCATCCGCTTCGAGCACTCGGCCGCGGCGACCAGCAGCGCATGGGTGTTGAGCGCGAACGCCTGGAGGTATTCGTCGTGCCGCTCGGACGCCAGCTTGGGGAGTGAACCGAACACCGCGGTCGCCGCGTTATGGACGAACGCGTCGAGGCGGCCGAACCGGTCGACGGCCGTGTCGACGACCCGCCGCACGCCGGCGGGCTCGGCCAGGTCGGCCTGCACGGTCACCGCGCCCACACCAGCCTCCCGGCACCTACGCGCGGTGTCCTCGGCACCGGATTCGTTGGCGCAGTATGCGACCACCACATCGAAACCGTCGTCGGCCAGCCGCGTGCAGATCGCCGAGCCGATTCCGCCTGCACCGCCGGTGACCACCGCGGTCCGCTTCGCATCCGCCATGTCAGTACCACCGCATGACGATCACCGCGCCGCTGACACCTGCACCCGCAGTAACCATCACGACGATGTCTCCGCGCTCGAGTTTCCGTTCTCGCTCGGCCATGGCGGTGCTGATCGGCAACGACGCCGAGGCCGTGTTCGCGAACCGTTCCCCGCTGGTCGGCACCTTCTCTGGGGCGAGGCCGAGGACCTGTCCGAGGGTCCGCACCATCTTCACGTTGGCCTGGTGCACGAAGAGGTGGTCGATGTCCGAGATCGTGAGCCCCACCTCGTCGAGCGATTGCCGAAGCAGGACGGGGATTTCCCGTACGAACACGTCCACCAGTACGTAACCGTCCATGTGCAGCGGCTCGACGCCCGCCGAATCCGGTGTGCGGTAGGGAGTTCGCAGTGCCTCGACGAACGTGCTGTCGGTGACGAGATGGCTGGTGAGGATTCCGTAGCCGGGAGGAACCGGGCCCATGAGGTAGGCGCCCGCGCCGTCGCCGAACAGCGGCGTGGTCTTCCGGTCGGCGGGCACCACGAAGTTTTCGATGCGGTGGGATCCGACGACCAGCGCGGTCCGCGCCTGCCCCATCCGGTGATACGCCTCGGCGGTCACCATCGCCTGCGCGAACCCGGCACAGCCACCGTCGAGGCTGAGCGCGGGCATGGGTCCCAGCCCCACGCGTGCGTGCACGTCCGACACCGGCGCCGGCACCTGCCGATCGGGTGTCGACGTCGCGACGATCAGCATTCCCGGTTCCTCCGCGGCCTCCGGCGTCAGTGCGCGCTCGCACGCATCCTTCAGGGCCAGTCGGCCTGCCTCGGCCGCCATGTCCGCGGTGTTCTCCCTGTCGCGGCCCGCCGCCGTTCGAGCACACCGGTCTTCTCGACGATCCACTCTTCGGTGACGCCTGCCGCGGCGCCGATCTCGGCGTTGGTCGACACTCGCTGCGGGACGTACATTCCCATCCCCAGAACGCCGTAGCCTGCCGAGCCCTCGCCTCGATGTCGCGCGGACTGCATCACCGATCCCCCTCACGCCCTGGACGCCGGACCTGCGCCGAAGCCCTGTTCTACACCACATGACGAAGCCCGGGCAGCGATTTCCGGCATTCGTCCCGTTCCGTCCGCGGGAGAAGAACGTCCAAAGCAACATCCAGTTGAACAAACGCCCAATTGGATTGGTGTAATCCGCCCAAACCTCTCGATCAACTGCTAGCTTTACGCCAGTGGCGTCGGGCCACATCCACCGGAGCAGAGGACTGAAACATGGGTTCCTTCAGCACGATCAGCGCCGTCATCGACCTCGTCAAGACCATCATGCCGCTGATTCAGCAGCTCAGCTCCCTGAGCTGATATCTCCCACGCACACCGAACGGGCCGGACTCCTCGAGTCCGGCCCGTTCGGTGTTCCAACACAGGAGTCGGATCGACACGCCCCGATTCCGCCCTGCGGGACGGAACTGGCATGACGGAGAACACATCCGACATCGTCTGCACATGACAGCCGACGACACCCTGCAGCCGACCGCCGCCGACGCCCCGGCCGGCAGGGCGGCCGCCGCCGCACAGGAGCCGCGCCTGGGCACCATCGTGGCGCTCGGATCGATGACCGCCCTGGGCCCCTTCACGATCGACATGTACCTACCGGCCTTGCCGGACATCGCTGCGGCACTGGACTCCTCGTCGTCCGGCGCACAGCTGACGATCACCGGCACGCTGATCGGGCTCGCACTCGGGCAGTTGGTGATCGGTCCGCTGTCGGACACGCTGGGCCGTAAGCGACCGCTCGTCGCCGGGATCGCACTGCACATCGTCGCCGCGCTACTCGCGGTCTTCGCCACCAACATCGCGATGCTCGGCGTCCTCCGCGTCTTCCAGGGCGTCGGTGCCGCCGCGGCCGCGGTGGTCACGATGGCAATGGTGCGAGACCTCTACTCCGACAGCACGGTCGCGGTGGTCATCTCGCGACTGATGCTCGTTCTCGGCGTCGCGCCCGTGCTCGCGCCGAGTATCGGCGGCGCCCTGCTGGTGGCACTGGACTGGCGCGGGATCTTCGTCGCCCTCGCGCTGATCGGCGTGGTCATCGCGCTGATCGCCATCTTCGCGCTGCCGGAGACGCTTCCACCCGACCGGCGTCGACCCGGTGGGCTCGGGCCGGTGCTTCGCACCTACGGAATGCTCCTGCGTGACCGCACCTTCGTCGCACTCACGCTCGTCGCGAGCGTCGTGATGGCGTCGCTCTTCGTGTACGTCTCGGGTGCGTCCTTCGTCTACCAGGACCAGTTCGACCTCGACCAGCAGCAATTCGCTCTGGTCTTCAGCGCCGGCGCCTTCTCCATGATCGGGGCGACGCAACTCAACGTCCGCCTCCTGCGCCGTTGGTCGCCGCGCCGGATCGTGCAGTGGTCGTTGACCGCGGCGGTCGCGCTGGGCCTCGTCGCGGTCGTCGTGGCGTTCTTCACGATCGGCGGAATGGCCGGATTCGTCGCCACGCTGTGGATCATGCTCGGCGCCGTCTGCTTCGTGCTGCCCAACGCCCCCGCCCTGGCCCTGTCCCGTCACGGCGAGGCCGCGGGCACCGCGGCCGCCCTGCTGGGTTCGATGCAGTACGCCGTCGGCGCGGTCGTGGCGCCACTGGTCGGCCTGCTCGGCAACACCAGCACCGCACTCGCGTCGAGCATGACCGCGTGCCTCGCGATCGCGCTGGCCACGATGCTCGCGAGCGCGCGGATATCAGACCGACCGCCGCGTACATGAACCCGCACGCCCGGTGCACGATCCGGCGCCGCCAGCGTGGGATGATCGAAGCATGCCGTCACCGTCGCCGCTGCCACTGGACCCCATCGAGGAAGCGCACCGCCAGTGGACGCAGCACGGCTGGGGTGCGGTAGCCGACGGGATGGCTGCGGTGACATCGGTGATGCGGGCTCAGCAGATCATGATGGCGCGCGTGGAGGAAACGCTCAAGCCGTTCGGGTCGACGTTCTCCCGCTACGAACTCCTGACGCTGCTGACCTTCACCCGTAGCGGTGCGCTACCGATGGCGAAGGCCAGCGCCCGACTCCAGGTGCACCCGACGAGCGTGACCAACGCGGTCGACCGCCTCGAGGCTGCCGGGCTGGTGCGCCGCGTCCCGCACCCGACCGATCGCCGCGCGACTCTCGTCGAGATCACCGACGAGGGGCGGGAGTTGGCACTGCGCTCCACCGAGGAACTGAACGCCAAGGTGTTCGCCGAACCCGGTCTGGCCCCGGATCGGCTCGACTCCCTCGTCCGGATACTCGCTGAACTGCGCTACCGCGCAGGCGATTTCGATACCGGAGACACGCCCGGCAAGTGGCACTGACAAGTCCCTGACATGACTCGGCCCCGCATCGATCGATTCGATGCGGGGCCGAAGCGTATTGCGCCGTGTGCCTAGCGGTGCCCGAAGTTGGGGTCGCGCTTCTCGGTGAACGCGGCCATGCCTTCCTTCTGGTCCTCGGTCGCGAACGCGGAGTGGAACACGCGACGCTCGAATCGCACGCCCTCGGACAGCGTCGACTCGAATGCCCGGTTGACCGACTCCTTGACCATCATCGCGATCGGCAGGGACATGTCGGCGATCTTCGATGCGGTCGCGATGGCCTCGTCGAGCAGGTCGATGGCGGGGACGATGCGAGCGACCAGTCCGGCACGCTCGGCCTCCTCGGCGTCCATCGTGCGGCCGGTCAGGCACAGGTCCATCGCCTTGGCCTTGCCGATCGCGCGGGTCAGACGCTGCGAGCCGCCGATGCCGGGCAGCACACCGAGCTTGATCTCGGGCTGACCGAACTTGGCCGAATCGGCGGCGATCAGCACGTCGCACATCATCGCCAGCTCACACCCGCCGCCGAGCGCGTAGCCGGCCACGGCCGCCACGATCGGCTTGCGCGCCGCCGCCAGGCGGTCCCAGGCCGAGAACCAGTCATCGAGATACATGTCCATGAAGGACTTGCTCTGCATCTCCTTGATGTCGGCGCCGGCCGCGAACGCGCGCTCCGAGCCGGTGATGAGAATCGAACCGATGCTCCGGTCCTTCTCGAACTCGTCGACAGCCGCGACGACCTCCGACATCAGCTGGGCGTTGAGGGCGTTGAGCGCCTCCGGCCGGTTGAGCGTGATCATGCCCACGCGACCGGTTCGTCCGACCTGGATGGTCTGGTAGTCCGTCATCGAGTCTCTCCGTTCGACCTGTCCCTGATGTCCCTGATGATCGCCGAGAAGTCCTCGCCGCCGTGTCCGGTTTCGTGGAACCGCCGGTACAGCTCCGCGGCCCGCATACCGAGTTCGGCGTCGACACCGTTGGCGCGCAACGCGTTCGCCGCCAGCCCGAGGTCCTTGTCCATGAGCGCGGCAGCGAAGCCCGGCTGGTAGTCGTTGTTGGCGGGGCTCGCCGGGACGGGACCGGGCACCGGACAGTTGGTGGTGAGCGCCCAGCACTGACCCGACGCGTTCGACGCGACGTCGAACAACGCCTGGTTGCTCAGCCCCAGCTTCTCGCCGAGCACGAACGCCTCGCTGATCGCGATCATCGAGACGCCGAGAATCATGTTGTTGCAGATCTTCGCGGCCTGCCCGACGCCGGGACCGCCGCAGTGCACGACCTTGCGGCCCATCACATCGAGCAGCGGACGCGCCGCCTCGAAGTCCGCGTCGTCGCCGCCGACCATGAACGCGAGCGTGCCCGCCGCGGCGCCCATGACCCCGCCCGACACCGGCGCATCCACGCCCCGGTGCCCGGCCTGCTCGACCAGCTCGTGAGCGGCACGGGCGTCGGCGACGTCGATCGTCGAGCAGTCGACGAACAGCGTGCCCTGGCGCGCAGCGGCCAGCAGCCCACCCTCGTACAGGCCGATCACGTGCCTGCCGCTGGGCAGCATCGTGATCACGACGTCCGCTTCGGTTGCGGCGTCGTTGGCGGATCCCACGACCGTGATCCCGTCGCGCTCAGCCTGCTCGAGCGCGGCCGGCGCGAGGTCGAAGCCGCGCACGACGTATCCGGCCTTGGCCAGGTTCGCCGCCATCGGTCCACCCATGTGGCCGAGTCCGACGAATCCGACGGTGATGTCACTTGTGCTCATCGCACTTCCTCCCCACTCACGAGTGCTGCGGCCAAACCGAGTTCGGCTTCGCCGAGCGACTCGAAGAATCGATCCACGTGTTCGTCGGTGACCGCCTCGAAGGGTCGACGGCGACCATGCGGGGTTACGGTCCTTCTCTACCACCTGCGCGCGGATGCCCTCCACGAGATCGTGGGATCCCAGGCACGCCAACGACACCCGGTACTCCTGATCGAGGACTGCCTCGAGCGTGTCGAGTTCGCGAGCCTGCCGTAGCGCCCGCAACGTCACCTTCGCGGCGGTCGGGGACTTCGCGAGGATCTGGTCGGCGGCCGCGGCGGCCTCGGGAACACCACTCGATCGCAGGTTCGCGACGATCTCCTCGACGGTGTCGGCCGCGTACGCGGCGTCGATCCAGGCACGCTGCGCGGCCAGTTCCGATACCGGGGCGGGCTGCGCGAACCGCGCGATCGCGTCTTCGACGGATCCGGCCGCGAGCGCCTGCGCGAACTCCGCGAGCCGGTCGGACGGAACGAAGTGGTCGGCGAAGCCGCACACGATCGCGTCGCCCGCACTCAGCCGCGCTGTCGTCAGCGCGATGTGGGTGCCGAGTTCGCCCGGCGCCCGGGACAGCAGGTAGGTGCCGCCGACGTCGGGGACGAAGCCGATGCCCACCTCGGGCATTCCAACGGTCGACCGTTCGGTGACGACGCGGACGTTGCCGTGCGCCGAGACGCCGACCCCACCGCCCATCACGATGCCGTCCATGATCGCGACGTACGGCTTGCCGTAGCGGGCGATCGCGGCGTTGAGGACGTACTCGTCACGCCAGAAGTCCTTCGACCCGCTGCCGCCCTCGCGGGCGTCGTGGTAGATCGAGACGATATCGCCGCCCGCGCACAGCCCGCGCTCGCCGGCGCCGGTGAGCAGGACGGCGTGAACGGACTCGTCCTCGGCCCATTCCAGCAGCGCCGGCGCCATCGTCTGCACCATCGCGTGGTTGAGGGCATTGATGGCCTTGGGCCGGTTGAGGGTGATGCGGCCGAGGCCGCCGACCCGCTCGACGATGACTTCGGGTTCGCTCACGCTGCTGCGCTGGATTGCTTCGTTCGCTTCGCTCACGCCGCGCCCGCCGATCCGGAACCGACCACCGAGCGTGCCACGACAATCCGCATGATCTCGTTGGTGCCCTCGAGGATCTGGTGCACCCGCAGGTCTCGCACGATCTTCTCCAATCCGTACTCCGCCAGATAGCCGTAGCCGCCGTGCAGTTGCAGGGCATCGTTCGCGACCGTGAATCCGGTATCGGTGGCGAAGCGCTTCGCCATCGCGCACAGCTCCACCTTGTCAGGAGCGTCCGCGTCGAGGGCATCCGCGGCCCGCCACAGCAGGGTGCGCGCGGCCTCGAGTTCGATCCGCATGTCGGCGAGGCGGAACTGCAGCGCCTGCGACTCGACCAGCGCCGAACCGAACGCCTTTCGCTCGCCGAGGTACGCGACGGCCTTGGTCAGCGCGGCCTGCGCGCCGCCCACCGAGCAGGCGGCGATGTTGAGCCGTCCGCCGTTGAGGCCCTTCATGGCGATGCGGAAGCCCTCGCCCTCGCCGCCGAGCAGGTTCGCCGCCGGCACCCGCACCTCGTCGAGGATCACCTGCCGGGTGGGCTGGGCGTTCCAGCCCATCTTCTTCTCGTTGGCACCGAACGACAGTCCCGGCGAGTCCTTCGGCACGATGAACGCCGAGATGCCCCGCGCGCCGCCGTCGCCCGTGCGCGCCATGACGACGTACACGTCCGAGGTGCCCGCACCGGAGATGAACTGCTTGACACCGGTCAGCAGGTAGTCGTCGCCGTCGCGAACGGCCTTGGTGGACAGGGCCGCCGCGTCGGAGCCCGCACCAGGCTCGGTGAGGCAGTAGCTGCCCAGCTGCTCCATCGAGGCGAGCCCGGGCACCCAGCGCCGACGCTGCTCGTCGTCACCGAACTCGTCGATCATCCACGTGACCATGTTGTGGATCGAGATGTACGCCGCGATCGACGGACAGCCCGTGGCGAGCTGCTCGAAGATCCGGACGCCGTCGAGCCGGGTCAGTCCCGAGCCGCCCACGTCCTCACGGATGTAGATGCCGCCCATGCCGAGCGCGCCGGCCTTGCGCAGCACGTCCACCGGGAAGTGCTTGGTCTGGTCCCACTCGATCGCGTGGGGCGCCAGGAATTCCGCGGCGAAGTCGCGCGCGGTGTCGCTGATCGCGCGCTCGTCGTCGGAAAGTCTGAACATGGCCTTAGCTCCTAGTCCATCGTCGTGATGCCGGTAAATTGCGGTCGTCACAGAGATTTCGCAATGATCCCCTTCATGACCTCGTTGGCACCTGCGTAGATCTTCTGCACCCGGGCGTCCTCGTACATGCGGGCAACGAGGTACTCACGCATGTACCCGTAACCGCCGTGCAGCTGCACGCAGCGGTCGACGACCTCGCACTGTTTGTCGGTGAGCCAGTACTTCGCCATGGCCGCCTCGGCCGCATCGAGTTCACCGCGCAGGTGCTCCTGGATGCAGTGGTCGAGGAACACCTCGCACGTTCGTGCGATCGTCTGGCACTCGGCGAGTTCGAAAGCCGTGTTCTGGAATTCGAAGAGACTGTGTCCGAAGGCCTGCCGCGATTTGACGTACGCGACCGTTTCCTCCACGGCCCGCTTCATCGCACCCGATGCCTGGGCCGCAATGATCAACCGCTCCTGGACGAGCTGGGCGATGAGCTGACCGAACCCACTGCCCGCCTCCCCCAACAGGTTCGATACCGGAACCCGGACATCGACGAAGGACAGTTCGGAGGTGTCGGCGGAATGCTGACCGACCTTGTCGAGCACCCGCCCCACCGTGAATCCGGGGCAGTCGCGCAGGTCGACGATCAACAGGGACACGCCCTTGGCGCCGGCCTTGGGATCGGTCTTGACGGCCAGGACGATCACGTCGGCGGAGGAACCGTTCGTGATGAACGTCTTCGACCCGTTGACGACATAGTGGTCACCGTCCCGGATGGCGGTCGTCCGGATGGCCTTGAGATCGGACCCGGCCCCCGGTTCGGTCATCCCGATGGCGCCGAGGATCTCCCGGACGCCATTCCCGGAAGCCAGGTCCTCTTCTGCTCCTCGGTGCCGTACTCGTTGATGTAGTGCGCGACGATTCCGCTGTGCACGGAAATCCCGAACGCCAGGTCACCGGAGTAGCCCTGCGCCTCGAACACAGCGAGATCGTGCGCGAATGTTCCTCCGCCCCCACCGTATTCCTCGGGGATCGAGCAGCAGAGCAGCCCTAGCTCGCCTGCAGTCAGCCACACGGACCGATCGATGCGGCGCTGCGCCTCCCACTTCTCGTTGTTGGCGACGACCTCGCGTTCGAAGAATCCGACCGCAAGTTCGGAGAGCGCCCTGACCTCGTCGTCATGCCAGGTCGGTACGTACTTTTTCACTGTCGAAGTCCTCGATCCGCTCGTCGATGGGTTCTCGGGGTTCTCGGGTTTCTCGGGGCACCCGATGCACCCGAAGTGGTTGGCCTGATGCCGGTCTCATCGACCGGCACCGTCTCAGTCCATCGTGGGGATGACGAAGTGGTTCGAGGCCTCTTCCTTCTTGCCCGACGGCCAGCGCTGCGTGACCGTCTTGGTCTTGGTGTAGAAGCGGATCGAGTCCGGACCGTGCTGGTTGAGATCACCGAAGCCGGACCGCTTCCAGCCACCGAACGTGTGGTAGGCGATCGGGACCGGGATCGGGACGTTCACGCCGACCATGCCGGTGTCGACACGGGCACAGAAGTCACGGGCCGTGTCACCGTCACGGGTGAAGATCGCGACACCGTTGCCGTACTCGTGCTCGGACGGCAGGCGCAGCGCCTCCTCGTAGTCGTGCGCGCGCACCACCTGCAGGACGGGACCGAAGATCTCCTCCTTGTAGATCCGCATCTCCGGGGTGACCCGATCGAACAGCGTTGCGCCGGCGAAGAACCCACCCTCGTGACCCTCGAGCGCGAAACCGCGGCCGTCGACGACCAGCTCGGCGCCCTCGTCGACACCGATCTGCACATAGTTGTTCACCCGCGCCAGGGCGTCGGAGCCGACGAGCGGACCGAAGTCCGCGGTCTCGTCGTCCGAGCGGCCGATGCGCAGCTTCGCCACGCGCTCGGTGAGCTTCGCGACCAGCGCGTCCGCGGTCTCCTCACCGACCGGCACCGCGACGGAGATCGCCATGCACCGCTCGCCCGCGGAGCCGTAGCCGGCGCCGACGAGCGCGTCGGCGACCTGGTCCAGGTCGGCGTCGGGCATCACGATCGCGTGGTTCTTCGCGCCGCCGAAGCACTGCGCGCGCTTGCCGTGCGCGGCCGCGGTCTCGTAGATGTACTGCGCGATCGGGGTCGAGCCGACGAAGCCGAGGGCCTTGACCCGCGGATCGGTCAGCAGCACGTCCACCGCGCCCTTGTCGCCGTTGACGACGTTGAACACACCCTCGGGCAGGCCGGCCTCGAGGAACAGCTCCGCGATCCGCAGCGGCACCGACGGGTCCCGCTCGGACGGCTTGAGGATGAACGCGTTACCGCACGCGAGGGCCGGTGCGGCCTTCCACAGCGGGATCATCGCGGGGAAGTTGAACGGGGTGATCCCGGCGACCACGCCGAGCGGCTGACGCATCGAGTACACGTCGATGCCGGTGCCGGCGGACTCCGTGTACTCACCCTTGAGCAGGTGCGGGATACCGGTCGCGAACTCGACGACCTCGAGGCCGCGCTGGATGTCGCCCTTCGCGTCGGGGATGGTCTTGCCGTGCTCCGAGGACAGCAGCCGGGCGAGGGGATCCATCTCCTGCTGGATAAGCTGCAGGAAACGCATCAGGACCCGGGCGCGGCGCTGCGGATTCCACGACGCCCACTCACGCTGCGCCTCCACGGCGTTCGCGATCGCGGCCTCGGTCTCGGCCTGGTCGGCGAGCGGAACCCTGGCCTGCACCTGCCCGGTGTTGGGGTCGAAAACGTCGGCGAATCGGCCCGATGCCCCGGGAAGGTGCTTGCCGCCGATGAAGTGGGAGAGCTCTCGAACGCTCATTGTCCGAACCCATCCTTTGCTGGTCGTCACGGAGACGCGGAGGAGACGTGCGTCACCTCCGACATTCTTCGCTCATCCTATAGTTGGAAGTCCATGTAAGTCCAGAGTTTGATCCCGACAATTGCCCGAACCGCAGGTAGAGGGCCGAATCCTCGGACACAATGACGATCCGAACGCCTGGATTCAGCGATCGCTTCCCGGACGGAGATCAGCCGATGGACTCCCTGAGCGAACCCGGTCTCGACACCCTCGACCACCCGTTCTCGCGTCGAACCTTCCTCGGCGGCGCCGGCGCCCTGCTCGTCGCGGGCATGGCGGGAGCGACCACCCACGCGACCGCGTCACCGCGACCCGCGCGTGCGGCCGAGCCCGGCGGCCTGCCCCACCGACCGAACATCGTCGTCGTGATCACCGACCAGGAACGCCCACCGATGTTCTGGCCGGAAGGTTGGCCCGATCAGAACCTGCCGAATCGCAAGCGCCTGGCCGACACCGGACTGTCGTTCGACAACGCGTTCTGCAATGCGGCCATGTGCTCCCCAGTCGCAGCACGCTTCTTCACCGGGCTCTTCCCCGCCCAGCACGGCGTCGCCGCGACACTCACCGAGGGCGGCACCGTCTCCCCCACCGAGCCGACCCTGCCGCTCGACATTCAGAACATGGCCAGGCTGCTCGATTCCGCCGGGTACAACGTGCACTGCCGGGGCAAGTGGCACATGAGCAAAGGCGCCGACGGGGGCGACCCCTCCGGCGCGGACGTCGCCGCGTACGGGTTCCAGGGCTGGATTCCACCCGAGGGCGGCCAGGACACCAATCCCGACCACTTCGGCGGTGGATGCGCCGATCTCGACAGCCGCTACGCGTCAGAGGCCGTCGACTTCCTCCGCGGCCTCGACTCGAACGACGACCGCCCGTTCGCGCTCATCGTCTCGTTCGTCAACCCGCACGACGTCCTCGCCTACCCGCAGACGTGGGATGCGATCAACGGCACGTGTGAAAACTACGGCTCCGACGCGCCCGGCATCTTCGAGCAGGGCATCGACCTGCCGCCGACCTACGACGAGTCCCTCGCCCTCAACTTCAAGCCCACGGCGCAGATCCAGTCCCAGGTGCTGCTCGCCGCCGGACTCGGGCCCCTGCCCGGTCAGGAGGCGGCCCGCAACTACGTGAACTTCTACGCCTACATGCACAAGGTGGTCGACGAACACATCGGCGCGGTGCTCGACGCCCTCGAATCCCGCCGGGGATGCGCGAATCCACGGTCGTGGTGCGGATGTCCGACCACGGCGAGATGGGCATGTCGCACGGCGGGCTGCGGCAGAAGGTGTTCAACGCGTACGAGGAGACACTGCGGGTGCCGATGGTGATCAGCGATCCGGTGCTGTTCCGCGGCCCGCACGCACCGGCGCGCTCGTGTCGCTGATCGACGTCATGCCCACCCTCGCGACCCTGGCGGACGTTCCGGACCGATCAGCATGGACCTTCAAGGGTGTGGACCTGATGGCGGTCGTCGCCGACGCCGCCGCGAATCCCGGCGCGCCGAGCGCCGAGGTCCAGGACGTCGTGCACTTCACCTACGACGACCAGAACTGCGCCACCCCGGACGGGCAACGCATCGTCACGCAGCCCAACCACATGCGCACCATTCGCGACCACCGATGGAAGTACTCGGCGTACTTCGACCCGGCCGGGGTCACACCGCCGCAGTGCGAGATGTACGACCTGCAGGCCGACCCGCTGGAACTGCACAACCGCGCCGACCCGCTGAACCTCGCGTACTTCGACCCGGCCCAGGCTTCCCGGATGCACGCGAGGCTGTTCGAGGTCATGAACAGGTGCGGCACCACCCCGGCGCGTGGCCTCGCGCCAGTTCCACTGGTCGGCTCCTGACACGGGCGGCCACCGCGATCACGCGGTGGCCGCCCGGGATGGCCGTCGGCTCAGTGCACGAGTTCCAGGAACTGCATGGGAGCGGTTTCCGTGAATCGACCGGTGACGTTGCCGCCGAGGCCACCCTCGAGTGCCGTGTCGCCGACGAGGTCGAGCTTGCGCGCGGAGGCGCCCTCACTGAAATCCAGTTCGGCGAGGTTCACCCAGACGACGTTGGGGCGCGTGGTCGACGAGAAGACGAACTGCTTGTTGGTCAGGTCGGCCACCGTCTGCCAGATCGTCTGCGACGCATACGGCTTGCCCGGCTCGGGGACGCGGAACGGCTGGGCCGCATTGCGAATCACGCTGAACATCCCCGCGACGGCCTCCACCGAGTCTTCGGCTCGGGCAGGTGACCGACGTAGTGCGCGGCGCGCGCGAACCGGTCGGATGCCTGCGTGGTGCCCGGAAGCGGCTTCTCACCGCCGAAACCCGCGACATCTCGGAGCATCTCGATCTGCTTGTCGTACGTCGGCGAGTTGGTCATCACGCGATAGCTGCGGTCGTGCCAGACGCTGGCGACACCGCCGTCGACGTACTCGATGATCGCCGAGTCGCCGGTGGCATCGTCGAGCGCCAGGTGCACCGCGGGCACCTCACCCGTTGCTGGATCCCCCATCGGCACAACCTGGACCTTGGTCTGCTCGATCCATGCGACGGCGTCGGCGACGGTCGCGAAGTTGTCGAGGAAGTACTGCAGCCAGATCGCCATGCTGAGCGCCGGTCGCGACTTGTCGAACGTTCCGTACTCGGATTCGGTGAGCCAGAGGACGTGGCCCGACAGGCCGGCCTCGTTGATCCCGTCGACGGACATCATGTCGAAAGCGCCGGCCACGACACTGCCGTACTTCGAGGTCCAGCTGAGCGACCCGCCGACGCCGTCGTTCCGTTCGATTCCCCGGGGCAGGGACCACAAATTCGTGCCGGTGTCCCGGTGGTAATCCATATTGCGGCCGACGAGCACCGAACCCGCCGCATCTGGCCACATCACCCTAGTGCACATTCGCTCCACCTTTCGTGAGTCGAGAGAGCAGATCTGTCAACGAGGCATCGAGGTGAACCGGACAAAATGCTAGCAGCGACTCGGGCGCGGGGGCGGCTTTCGGGATCGTCGACGTGTCCCGTAATCAGCTTGGGGTGCAGTCGTTCTCGCTCAGTTCACCGGAGTAGAGGAATTCGGTGACCAGACCGCCGCACGACGAACCCACGGTGGAGCCGTGGACGCCGTCCTCGATCGTGAGCAATTGGCCACCCATCGCCTCCTGCGCGTCCAGGGCCCATTCGTAGGGGGTGACGTTCTCGATACGGTGCCCGATGATCAACAGATCGGTCCCGGTGTTCGCGACCGTGGTCGGCTCCGCCGGTAGGGGCCAACCGCTGCACAGGCTGATGCCGGCAACATCGGAGTCAGCAGGGAACTCGATGCGCCGCTGCGGGTTTCGCGCGATCTCGGCGTTGATTGCCCGGTTCGCGGCCAGCTGATCGCCGGTGTCGCCGACCGGATCGAGGCTGTTGCAGATGTAGGCGGTGCCGGCGGCCCCGTTGACGGCGCGGTCGAGAAAGTCCGCTGTGGCCGGGTCGACCGGGGCGTCGTTGTCGTCGGGCGCCGGAGGAGAACCCGGTGGGACCTGCGGGTCGTCGGGCGCCGGGCCTCCGCCGCCGACCGCTCCGAGGTCGGCGGGCTCGGGCACGGCCTCCGAGGGGACGTCCGGGTCGGCTGCCGCGAGGGCGCGCAGCGCCTCGTCCGTCGAGGTGCCCGTGTAGTCCATGCTGTCCAGCACCACGCGGTGCAGATGGTCGGGGAACCGGGATTGCAGCTCGGCCCCGAGGACGGTGCCCCACGAGACGCCGACATAGTCGACGGTGTCCAGGCCGAGCGCCTGCCGCACCCGGTCGAGGTCGCGGGCCGCGTTCGCGGTGGTCAGGCTCTCGACGAAGTCGGGGTCGGCATCGATGCAGTCCCGGTTGGCGTCGACGATCTCGTCGGCGTACGTCGCCAGGCTCGCGTCGTCACGCGAGTCGGGGGCATCGGGCTCGGTGCAGGTGACGCTGGTCGAGGACCCGAGACCGCGCAGATCGATGCCGACGACGGTGCCGCCGAGCCCGAGATCCGATGCCACGGTCGCCGCCATGCTGCGGCCCTCCACCCCCGGGCCGCCGGGGTTGACGAACGTCGTCGGCGCTGCCGGATCGGTGCCGACGACGCGGCTCAGCGCGAGTTCGACCGTGCGGCCGTCGGGGTGGTTGTAGTCCAGCGGGACGTCCACCGACCCGCACTGCAGGCGGTCGACGACACCCGACTCGATGCCGAGATCGGTGACGTAGGCCGCGAGGTCCGAGCAGGGCCCCCAGGCCACCGGCGCGGTCCGCCGCCGCTCGAGCTGCTGCAGCCGGACAAGGTCACGGCACCCAACGCGACGCCGCTGAGCAGTACCGTCGCCCGACGAAGCCTCACGCATTTCCTCCTGTACCGATGACACGCCGGGCTCCACGGTAGAGGCTCACCGAAATCACGCTGGTCGGCGCCGTGTCACCGCGACGTCAGGTACTCCGATGTGGCGAGGTCGGCGGGGAAGAACGATTCGATCGCGAGTTCGGAGACCGCGACGTCGAGCGGTGTCCCGAAGACCGTGGTGGTGCTGAGGAACGCCAGCTCACGGTCCCCCGCCCGGATGCGCAGCGGGACGACGAGTGCCGGCCCGGGCTGGGCGGGGTCGACTCCGCCGGGAAAGTCGGCGAGTTCGGAGCGGAGCCGACGGAGCTCCGGGTCCCCGGTGACGTCGGCCTGATGGTCGAGCCGGTGCAGCACGTGGGCCCGCCACTGCGCGAGGTTGGTGATGCGCGGCGCCATCCCCTCCGGGTGCAGGCTGAGCCGCAGGACGTTGACAGGCGGTTCGAGCAGCCAGGCGGCGGCGCCGTCGGTCAGCAGCGCGACCGCCTCGTTCGAGTCGACGAGGTTCCAGTGCCGATCCACCACCACCGCCGGCATCGGGGCGTGCGCGGCGAGGATGGTGGCGATCGCGTCGGCGACGACGGCCATCGGCACATCCGAGAGCACGTGTTCGGGGTACGCGGGGGCGAACCCGGCCGCAAGAAGCAGCGCGTTGCGGCCTCGCAGGGGGATGTCGAGGTGTTCACCGAGACGGAGCAGCATCGACCGGGTCGGTTTGGCGCGACCGGTCTCGAGGAAGCTGACGTGCCGCGCCGACACCTCGGCCCGATTGGCCAGGTCTAGTTGGGTCATCCGGCGCTGGCCACGCCACTGCCGGATCAGGTCTCCCACCGCCTCCTGTGACCGCGTCATGCGGTCGACACTAGGCGGTCTTCGGAATGAGCCCCATTACCTCCGAGGTAATCGACCGCAGACCCACAACCGAGCAGTCTCGTCCACACAGGCCGCAACGGGCAGCCCGGGACCGAAAGGGATTCACCATGAACGACTTCGATTCATTGATCCAGCGCTACCTCGACACCTGGAACGAGACGGACACCGACAAGCGCAACGAACTCGTCTCGGCACTCTGGGCCGCGGACGGACGCTACGTCGACCCGATCGGCAGCGCCGAGGGACCCGCCGCGGTGAGCGCCCTCATCGGGTCCGTGCAGCAGCAGTTCGACGGCATGCGCTTCGAGCTCGTCGGCGACATCGACGCCCACCATGAGCAGGCCCGGTTCACGTGGGCCCTCGGCCCGGCCGGCGCAGAACCCCTCGTGATCGGTTTCGACGTCCTCGAACGGGACCTTGCCGGGCGGGTGCGCCTGGTGCTCGGATTCCTCGACAAGATCCCCACAGCCTGACCTCTCCCACCAACGACAACCCGGAGGAATCATGTCCGCATTCGCAATAGCCCACCTGCGGTCCGTCGACTTCGGCGCCGACGTCGTCGAGTATCTCGAGCGGATCGACGCGACGCTCGCGCCGTTCGACGGCCGCTTCGTCGTCCACGGATCCGAGACGACCGTCCTGGAAGGCGACTGGGTGGGCGACCTCGTCGTGATCGAGTTCCCGAGCCGGAGAATGGCATTGGAGTGGTACCAGTCCCCTGCCTATCAGGACATCGTCGCTCTGCGCACCGAGAACTCCGACGGCACGGCCATCATCGTCGACGAGGTCGCGCACCCTCACCGCGCGACGGACGTGATCGTGTCGGCGTCGTAGCCGTCAGACGTGGACGGCGGCCAACTGCGCGAGCATCGCCAGGTTGGCCGCCATCCCGTCACGCCACACCCCCATCCGGTGGGCGACGATCGCACCCTCCTTGTCCGGATGCTGGGCGATGAAATCGGAGAGCGGGGAGCGTCCGGTGCCGGCCTTGGCCCACTGCCGAACGACGACGCCGTCGCCGGCGGGCTCGACCTCGAAGCCCCACACGGCCACCGGCGCCTCGACGGGACCGACGCACCACACCCATCGGCGACCGTCCTCGACCTCGACGATCTCCGGCTGGTGTGCCACTCCCCCATCTGTGGGTTCACGTTGTACCCGCGGAACCGGGCGCCGACGGCAACGCCGGTCGCCCCGTCCAGCCACTCGACGCGCTGCAGTTCACCGTCCACACGGGTGGGCAGCTCGATGTCGGTGACCAGCGCCCACGCCTGCTCCGGGCTGCAGGACAGACGTTCGACGACCTCGACGGTGGGGGTGTCGCGCAGACGCATGGAGCTCCTTCAGGTTTCGGGTTCGAGATTCGAAGGTGACGCTACGCCGATGCTCCGGGACGCCGCGTCACCCCACGCGGTCACGAACCGAAGATCAGCAACTGCGAAACACTGCCGTAGAGGTTCATCAGAACGGCGAGACCTTCCAGGGACGCCATACCGAGTGGGCGAAGCGCCTCCGGCCAACCCGCAAACGGGTCCGGCGGAGGCGGGGTCGCACTCGCGACACCGCCGCCCACGAACAACAACACACCCACTAATGCGACAACTGCTGTAGCTCTGGTCCGGTTCATGTCCCGTCTATCCGACCGGACGGTCCGAATGTTAACGCCGACGCCGGAACCCGCTCCCCAGCGCGCGGTAACACTCGTCGAGGTCACGCAGGGCGTGGGCCAGTTCCGACTCGTCCTCGACCCCCGCTCGCAACACCTTGCGCAGTAGCGTCGCGTCCAGATCGTCCGGGGCCGCGGCGAAGTCGATCTCCGGTAGCGCCGCGTACCGGACGTCGTCGCCGAAGTGGTCGTCGTCAGCCGGGCCGCCGGATTCCTCCTCGTCCTCGCCGCCAACGGCCCGCATCAGCCGGTCGAGGTCGAGCCCGCGCACGGTGAGCATCGTGATCGGGTCGCGGTCGACACGCTCGGCCAGCAGGTACGCGACGGCGGCGACGTGCTTGCAGGGCCACCCGGGGTCGGGGCAGGTGCAGTCGAAGTCGAGTTCGCGTCCGCCGTCGGGCAGCAGCATCGGCGCCAGTTCCTGGGGCACGGCCCCGGCGGCGAGCGCGGCGAGCGTGCCCGGTGTCGACCGGATCGTCTCGACCAGTTCGGCTGTGTGTTCCTCGTCGAGGGTTCCCAGCGTGAGAACCGCGGTGAACGGCGCGATCTGGCTGCCCTGCACCTCGCCGGTGACTCGACCGGCGGCGATGTCGAGCGCGATCACCTGACCACCGCGGGCGTAGGTGCGGCCCCGGCTGAGCCGGCCGCTGTCGCCGACCCGTTCGAGCGAGTCGATCAATGCGCGTCCCCACCAGCCACGCGCGAACGCGCCCCGCTTGGAGGCGGCCTCGACCCCACCGACCACGGGGCGGCGTTTGCCGAAGGCGCTGAAGTCCGGGCGTCCCCGTTGCGGGCTCATTCGCCCACCGCCTCGTCGCCGAGGATCAACAGGTCGTGCAGTTGATCGGCACTCATCTCGGTGATCCACTTCTCGCCGGTCCCGATCGCGAGGTCCGCGAGTTCCTGCTTGTTCGAGATCATCGAGTCGATGCGTTCCTCGAGCGTCCCGACGCACACCAGTTTGCGCACCTGGACGTCGCGCCGCTGCCCGATCCGGAAGGCGCGATCCGTCGCCTGGTTCTCCACCGCCGGGTTCCACCACCGGTCCAGGTGCACAACGTGATTGGCGGCGGTGAGGTTGAGGCCGGTGCCGCCGGCCTTGAGGGAGAGCAGCATGATCGGCGGGCCGTCGTCGCTCTGGAACCGCTCGACCATGCGGTCGCGTCGCGCCTTGGGGACGCTGCCGTGCAGGAACGGCACGTCCACCCCGAACCGCTCGGCCAGGTACGGCTCCACGAGGTCCCCGAACTCCCGGAACTGTGTGAACAGCAACGCCCGTTCGCCGTCGGCGGTCACCGATTCGAGGATGTCCTCGACCAGGCCGAGCTTGCCGGAGCGGTGCCGCCCGCGGCGCAGCACCCCGGACGCGTCGCCGAGGAAATGCGCGGGATGGTTGCACACCTGCTTGAGCCGGGTGAGCGCCGAGAGCACCGCACCCTTGCGCTGCATGCCCTCGGTGTCCTTGATCTTCTTCAGCATGTCGTCGACCACGGCGCGGTACAGCGCGGCCTGCTCCACCGTCAGGTTGGCCCGTACCGTCATCTCCTGCTTCTCCGGCAGATCGGAGATGACGGTGGGGTCGGTCTTGACCCGGCGCAGGATGAACGGCGACGTCACCGCCCGCAGTCGAGTCACCGCTGCCTCGTCCTGCTCGCGCTCGATCGGCACCGCGAACCGGGCGCGGAAAGCCTGTGGGCTACCCAGCATTCCGCGATTGACGAAGTCGAGGATCGACCGCAACTCGTCGAGCCGGTTCTCCACCGGTGTGCCGGTGAGGGCGATGCGATGTTCGGCCGGGATGCTGCGTGCGGCACGGGCCTGCGCGGTCGCGGAGTTCTTGATGTGCTGGGCCTCGTCCAGCACCACCCGGCGCCACGTCTGCTCCCCTAGCGCCGCGGCGTCGCGCGCGAGCAGCGAGTACGTCGTGATGAACAGGTCGCTGGAGCGGACCGCGGTCGCCAGGTCCTCGCCACGACGGCGATCGGCGCCGTGGTGGACGTGGACTCGCAGGTCGGGCACGAACCTGGCGGCCTCGCGCTGCCAGTTGCCGACCACCGACATCGGGCACACCAGCAGGGTCGGCGTGTCGGAGCGCTCGTGCGCGAGCAGTGCCAATAGCTGCAAGGTCTTGCCGAGGCCCATGTCGTCGGCGAGGACGGCGCCGAGTCCGGTCTCGCTCATGAACGCCAGCCAGTCCAGGCCGCGCTGCTGGTAGTGCCGCAGATCCGCGTTCAACCCCGCCGGCTTCGGCACCGGCGTCGGCTCGAGGGTGCCGTCGAGGAGCGTGCCGACCCACCCGGTGGCCTGCACCTCCTCAACCGGGACGGGCGGCCGTTCCGCCTCGGTCAGCTGCCCCAGCAGACCGCCCAGCGTCCCGTCCTCCCCCGAATTGCGCTGCGTCACATAGCGGGCCGCCTGCGCGAGGACGGTGGCGTCGGCCTGCACCCACTGCCCTCGCAGCCGCACCAGGTCGCTCTGGGTGTCGGCGAGCCGGGTGAGCTCGTCGGGGTGAGGACGATGTCGCCGAGCGCGAGTTCCCAGTCGTACCCAACGATCTCGTTCATGCCGACGGCCCGGTCCTCGGCCGCGGCGGGCACCGGCGGCGACGACACCTTCACCCGCAGCGACGGCGATGCGGCCGCCCACGCGCGCGGCAACAGCAGCGCGATGCCGGCGTGCTCGAGCGCCCGCGCACCGTGCAGCACCAGGTCGGTGACGACCGGGGTCGGCAACAGCAGGTCGAGACTGTCCGGATCGGTGGGCAGGTCCCGCAGCCGCGGGTACGCCGCGACCGCGGCGGCCAGCTTCCGGACCGCGATCTCGAGCAGCCGAGACTCGGTGCGGTGCAAACGGATCGGCGCGGGCGCCTCGCCCTCGGCGCGCAGGCACACCTGTAGCCGCCACAGCGCGTCGTCGGCGAGGTCGGCATCGTCGCCCGCCTCGGGTTCAGGCTCGAGCAGCCGCAGCACCAGTTCCGGCTCGTCCACCGTGAGGCTCTCGCGCCACGCGTCGAGCCCACTCGCAATCTTGTGGTTGCCGCCCTCGTACGGTTCGCCGCGGAGCAGCGCCCGCAGCAGCGGATGCTCCGAGTCCCGGTCGCCGAGCAGGTCCCGGACCACGGCGTCGGTCAGTTCGCCGACGAAGTCGTCGAGGATCTCGCGGGGGCTGCCCTCGAACCGCTGCACGGGCGGCATCGCCGCCGACAACTCGGCCAGCCACGCCCGCTGACGTTCCCCACCGAGTAGCCGCCACCGCGGCCACCAGTGACCCTCCGCCCGGTACAGCTCGGGCACGACGCGCCCGGCACGTGCCCACCGTTCGACACCGCGCGCCACGTGCGCCAGGTACCGCAGATCGCCCGAGACGTGCGGGGCATCGTCCGGGACGGCGAGCAGGACGTCGGCGGCCTCGGCGGGCGCGAGAGCCAGAACCGGTACCCGCTGCGGCGCCACCCCGACCGGACCGGGAACCTGCACGGTGTGGTGGCGACGGAAGCGACGGCGCAGCGCCCGACCGAGCGGCTCGGGTAGATCGGGCAGCTCGGACTCCGGGCCTCGCCACAGCAAGAGACCCGCGCCCGGCGACCAGAGCCCGTGCAGCATGCATTCCATCCAACCAGCCCCGCCGACACACCTGGAGTTCACCCCGCCACCAGGCCATACTGGGCGCAGACGGAAGTCTGGAGCCGGTCATGCCGATCATGATTCAAGTCTTCGAACAGGTGTACTCGCCCAACACGCCGTGGCAGCAGCGCAAGGTCGCCTTCGTCGACGCCGATCACATCGTCGCGATGCGCCTCGACGGTCAAGCCGGGGTGTGGCTCGACGTCACCAAACACGGCGAATCGCATCGGCTGGCCACCACCCGATCGCCGGAGCAGGCGATCTACTTCCTCCTGAGCATCTTCGGCAAGATCGCCGAGTGCCGGCAGAACGGCGGCTCGTGGCTCGTCGGCCACGACGGCGTCGACGCCGGCACGATCCACGCCGCGAAGTTCCCCCATTCCTGAATGTCCCACCGCCGTCCGCGGCGCGTCCCTGCCGGAGGCGTTCGGTGTCAATCGACACTCCAGAAGCAGCCTCACAATCTCCGATCGTTCAGCACCAACTTCCGCGACTGGGCAGCTCAACTACTGGCCACGTGGTCACCGCGACAACTGCATTTAGCAGGGATGGAATAAAGTTGCTGCACTTTACGAGTCCGCCGAAGTGACGTCCCTTACCCAGACGATCCAAGACTTCGGAAACCAGAGGCGAAGGGCCACGGACACTCGCACGGTCTGATCTCACCGTCGTGGCACATGCATTCTGGCTCCCTTACGACATATGCTCTCGCTGTGATGCCTTCGCGCCTAGTTGAGCTGCGCCTGACAGCGTTCAAGTCCTTCCACGGTGCCACCTTGCCACTAGAGTGCGTCTCCTAAATGTGCGTAACCGGTGAGCGACACTGTTCATCGTGTCCCGCACCGAGTACCTAACCGATGAGCAGTGGTCGCTGATCGAGCCGCTACTTCCCACGTCCGACGGATGTCGGGGACGCCCGTTCCGGGACAACCGCCGGGTCGTGGAGGGCATCGTCTACCGCTACCGGGCCGGAGTCGCGTGGCGGGATGTTCCCGCGGATTTCGGGCCCTGGCAGACGATCTGGAAGCGGCACCGCCGCTACGCTGGCGACGGTACCTGGGACACGATCCTCACCGCGCTGCTCGCTCACGCCGACGCGAACGGGCTGGTCGACTGGACCGTGTCGGTGGACTCGACCATTTGCCGAGCCCATCAGCACGGCACCAATCTCGCGCGTCACACAGGGGGATCTGTCGAATTACACGAACCTCCTGAACGAGCCGGCTGACCACGCCCTCGGACGTTCGCGGGGCGGGCTCGGCACGAAGATCCACCAGCTCGCCGACGGGCACGGCCGGCCCCTGGTCCTGCTGATCGGGCCTGGTCAGGCCGGCGACTCGCCGATCTTCCCGATCCTGATGGACGCGTTGTCGGTGCCCCGGATCGGGCCTGGTCGAGCCCGTTCCCGACCGGACGCCGTTCTCGGTGACAAGGCCTACTCGTCGAGAGCGATCCGCAGCCACCTCCGCTCGAGAGGTATCGAAGCGGTCATCGCCGAACCGGACGACCAGAAACGCCACCGCCTCCGACGCGGCAGCCGCGGAGGCCGGCCTGTCGGGTTCGATGCCGAAAAATACAAGGGCCGCAACGTCGTCGAACGATCCTTCGCCACCCTCAAGCAGTGGCGCGGGATCGCCACTCGCTACGACAAACTCGCACTCACCTACCGGGCCGGCGTGGTCCTCTCAGCGGTCTGCACTTGGTTGAGGTCACTCACCAAATAGGAGACACACCCTAGGTGGCACAACAATCCTGATCGGCCGTAACAGCGCTGGCAAGTCCAATGCATTCGACGGTCTTGAGGTTCTCGCGCGCCTCGCCGAAGGCGAAGACCTAGCCGACGCGTTGGATGGACGCCGACGCGAAGGGGGAACCGTCCGAGGAGGATCCGCAGGTTGTCCACCGCACGGGACGTCACGGTTCGAGCTGGGGTGCTCCGTTGAGTATGACGGCGAGCGTTACGATTACGACCTCACCGTCGAAGTACGCCCGGACTTGCGGGTTGTGGCTGAGAAGCTCTACGGGCCCGGCGTGGCCGTGAAAAGCGGTCGCACCTCTTACGGTCCACTCATTGAGACCCGCGAGCCCGGAGCGCCAGGCACAGGAATCGTCGCTGACATACACAACGGAAAACGTGGATCCAACACCCCGTACACATTTCGCGACAGCAGAATAATCCTAAGTCAAGTCCCCTTGGCGATCGCAGGGAACAATCGAGCCGAAGTGTCGGTAATCAGGGGCGCGAATGCGGTCCTGCTGGCACTCAGGGGCATCTTTCATCTCGACCCAATTCCACACCTTATGCGCGGATTCGTCCCGCACCGCGACGCGGAACTGCGACGGACTGGCGAGAACATCTCAGCTGCACTTAAGTCATTAGAAACCCGTGATCCGGAATCTTTTGCACGCGTACAAGAGTTGGTTCGGCAAGTCGCCGACGACCGTGTAGAGAATATCAGCTTCGTGTCCTCAGACCTCGGTGACGTCATGCTCGCACTAAATGAGAATCGCGGCGAGAGAGGCGCAATTGAAAGAACCCCCGCGCGCGAGATGAGCGACGGACTGCTTCGCTTTACAGCAATCGCAACAGCACTTCTATCCTCCCAGTACGGCCTCGACGTTGCATCCTCGGTCGGGGGCGAGGCGATACCGCCGACCGAGGCGATGATCCTCATGGCGGTGTACTTATCGTAATCGAAGAACTCGAGAATGGACTCCACGCATCTCAAGCTCAACGCGTACTCGACCTAGTCCGAACGAGCAGCGAAACTCCAGAGAAAGCGTTCTCGTTACAACACATAGTCCCGCCATCCTCGATGCAGCGGAAGGTGCGCTCAACGATAAAGTGACCGTCTGCCATCGCGATCCGGCGACCGGATATAGCGTTCTTGCACCACTGATGGAGCTGCCGGGCTACACCGCAGCACTCGCTGAAGGAACTCTCGGCTCTGCGGTAAGCGCTGGGAAGCTTGTGGGCGCCCCAGAAGATACGCGAACCGAGGACTACAGCGAGTTCGAGCGACTGCTAGGGCTGCGATAATGAAGACTGTCGTGTTTATTGATACGTGCATCCTGTGCAACCTGGTCCCCGTCCCGGGGCGAGACCAAGATCGAGAAAGTGTACAGAACGAACTCAGAGAACGCCTCGACCGAAAAGAAGAGTTCATACTCCCAATCACGGCAGGCGTAGAGACTGGAAACTTCATCGCTCAGATATCCAATGGTAGCCACCGGAGAACTGCTGCCCAGAATCTAGAGAATATTCTCCGACTCGTCTGCGAAGGAAAGGCGCCGTGGGTGCTTCACGACATCCCATGGAACCGACACTTCCTTGAAACCCTACTCAAAGGCGCTGATACCGATATAGACTACGTCACACATGCACAGAACGGGGTCGGCGTGGGCGACTTGTGTATTTTGACTGAACGCCACAACTATGAATCCCGCAGCGGAGCTGCCGCCATTATCTGGACACTAGATAATGGATTGAATGCCTACGCCCCGGCGAGCTGAAAATACTACGCTTCCGTGTGCACGTCTCCGCCAGGACTACCGCTCAGCCCATCCTGTCGGTGCCGTCCGGCAATCTGACCGCGACTGACGGTCGTCAGGCGAGTGGCTGCGGTCAAGGGTGTCGGGGGCGGGTGGATGCCGCGGTGATCGCTCTCGGTTTCGTGCGGCATCCCGCCTGGGGCTCCAGAACGCGTCCCCGGCAGCCCTTCCCGCGCCGCGGTGGACCAGCTCCCTGGTCGGGACCACAGCGGGGCCGGCCCTCGCGTTGGGCCGGCCCCGCTGTGGCGTGAGGTGGATGCGCCTGTCAGTGCTTGTTGAGCGTTTCGCGCAGTTCGGCGAGCAGGTTCCGGTACTCGGCGGAACTCTCCGTGTCGATGTTGTCGCGAGGGCGGTCGAGTTCGATCTTCGTGTCGATCACGATGCGACCTTCGCGCATCGCGACGACGCGGTCGGCGATCAGCAGCGCCTCGTTGAGGTCGTGAGTGACGAAGACGACCGTCTGCCGTTCCTGGCTCCACACGTTGAGGAATTCGTCGCGCACGACGTCGCGGGTCTGCGCGTCGAGGGCGGAGAACGGCTCGTCCATCAGGATCAGGGCGGGCTTCATCACCCAGGTCCGGGCCAGGGCGACCCGCTGGCGCATGCCCTGGGACAGCTGCCAGGGGTAGCGGTCGGCCGCCGACTCGAGGCCGACGCGGCGGAGCATGTCCATCGCCCGTTCGCGGCGTTCGGCCTTGTCGACGTGGGCGATCTCCATGCCCAGCTCGACGTTGCGCAGCGCGGTCCGCCACGGGTAGAGCGCGTCGCGGGCGAACATGTAGCCCATCTGCGAACGCGCCTGGGCCGGGCTGGTGCCCAGCACCGACACCGAACCGGTGGTGGGCTGGATCAGTCCGCCCATCAGGTTCAGCGCGGTCGTCTTGCCGCAGCCGCTGTGCCCGACCAGCACCAGCAGCTCGCCCCGCTTGCCGGTGATCGACAGGTCCCGAACGCCCGAGTAGGTCGTCGCACCCGGGGGGTGTAATCCAGTGTCGCGGAGCGGATCTCGAAGGCCGGATCCTCGATGGTGGTGGCGCCGGCGGCGCCCGTTGTGGTCACGTCCGTATGCGTCATCATGAGTCCTGAGGGGGTTGCCAACGGAGAATCGCCTTTTCGATCCGGCCCGACGCGGCGTTGAACGCCGCCGCGATGATCGCCAGCACGATCAGCGCCGCGTAGACGGTGCCGAGGTCGAACGCGGCCGAGGACGCGGAGATCTGCTGGCCCAGACCGGCGGTGGACGCGATCAACTCCGCGCCGACCACGCCGAGCAGCGAGTAGATCAGGCCCAGTCGCAGGCCCGCGAAGATCGACGGAACCGCCACCGGCAGAAGCACTTTGTAGAAGCGCTGCCACTTGTTCGCACCCATCACCACCGACAGTCGCAGCAACTCCGGGTCAGCGCTGGCGACACCCGCACGGGTGTTGATGGTGATGATGAACACCACCAGGGTGAAGGCCAGCACGATCTTCGACGTCGAGCCGATGCCGAAATAGATCACGAACACCGGGGCCAACGCGATGCGGGGCATGGCGTTGATCGCGTCCAGGAACGGGGAGACCACCGCCTCCACGCTCGGGGACAGCGCCAGGCCGATGCCCACGGCGATGCCGATCACGGCGCTGGCGACCAGCGCGATGAGCGCCGCCGACACCGTCGACCACAGATCCGGCCAGAAGGTGCCCTTGTCCTGCCAGGCCACGAACGACTTCCACACCAGCTGCGGGTTCGAGACCACCAGCTTGTTACTGCCGGCGAAGTTGTAGGTCAACTGCCACAGTCCCATCAGCGCCACCAGCAGCAGAAGCTGCACCGCCAGCAGCGGCGCACCCGACAGCTTCGCCTTCGCACCGGTGGCACCGACGACGACCTTGTTCTTCTTCTGTTTCTTCACCTTGCCGGCGGCACGCGTGCCGCCCACCGCCGCTGTCGGAGCGGGGGTTTCGGAGCGGGCAACCTGAGCGGGCGTCACACTCATCGCGGATCACCGCCTGCACAGGGCGCGTACACGGCGTCGGCGAAGTTCGGCGCCTGGGGAGCGGGCGAACCCGCCAGCGGGGCCTGTGCCTTCCACGACTCCTCGGTGATGGAGAAGGGCACGTACACGCCCTTGATGGACTCCCACAGCGCGGGCGCGGCCTCGGGCGTGACGCCGACCAGCCCACCGAGCCACTTGGCCATCGTCGCCGCGTTCTGCGCATCCTGCGAGAAGTCGTAGGCATCCCACATGGCCTTGCAGTAGTTGAGCACGTCGTTGGGCCGCTGCTCGATCGTGCTGCACGACGCGGACGGGTAGCCCTGGACCAGCGGCGAGAGCGCATTACCGTCCCGGCCGACGATGTCGGTGACGCGGACGACGTCCGACGGGGGCAGCTGCTCCTCCATCGTGGGGCCGTAGTACATGGCGTCGACCTGCTTGGCCTTGAACGCCTGGACGGCGGTCGCGGGGGCGCCGACGGCCACGAACGTGACGTCCTTCGCGGGGTCCATGCCCGCCTCGTTGAGCAGCTCGGTGATCCACAGCTCCATGCCCGACCCGCGGGACGTGACACCGATGGTCTTGCCCTTCAGGCTCTTCATGGTGGTGTTCGGATCGGTCGGGTCGCCCTTGATCTCCGTGCCGGGCTGCGCGATGACCTCCAGCGTGTTACCCAGGGTCGAGCCGAGCGCCTTCGCGCAGGCGCCCTTGTCGATCGCCGGCCACAGCGTGCCGGGCACCATGGTGCCGACCGTGAGGTCGTTGGAGATGACCGCCGCGGACTGGGCTGTCGTCAATGACGGCGGCATCAACTCGACGTTGACCCCACGCTTGTCGAAGAAGCCCTCGTTCTCGGCGACGACCGCCATCAGATCGCCGGGCACACCCTGGGTGATGCCGACCTTCATCACGGAACCCTCTGCGGCGGAGGTGTCCCCACCGCATGCTGACAACGTGATCGCGCCGACGGCGGTTGCGGCGATAGCCACCGTCCTGGCCGCGCGCGTGCGGAATGTGGTCATGAAAAGTCCTCTGGTTGCTCAGGTTTGACGGAAGCAGGCGGGTGTACGCTGCGTCCTGCCTCGACGACGGCAGGGCTTCCGCCGGTGGATCGTCAGGCGTGGCCGGTGGAGCCGACCTGGCCGGGGCGACGGTTCGGGGCGTAGCCGAGCTTGGCGAGGGTCTCGTCGGCGTCCTTGTACGTGGTGCCGATCTTGTAGATGTCGCGGGCCTCCTTCGCCGTGGCGACCTCACGGCCCAGCTCCTTCGCGACACGCACCAGCTGGCGGACCTGCTCGGCCGAGGTGATCTTCACCTCGCCGCTCGGCGCCCACAGGTTGTCCTCGTTACCGCAGCGCGGGTGCAGACCCATCGCGATCGCCATCGTGTTCACCGGCAACACGCTGCGCATCAGCGTCTCGAGCGTCAGGCACGCGCCGTCCGGAACCCGCTGGATGAACTGCATCATGTTGTACGGGTTCGGGCCGTCGAAGCCACCACCGATCGCCACCCACGTCAGATTCAACGGACCGGTGTACACGCCACGACGGATCAGCCGCTCGACGGTCTCGAGCTGCGGAATGCTCGAGAGCTGGAAGTGCGGCTGGATGCCGGCGGCCTGCAGACGACGCAGGTGCTCCTCGACCCACTCCGGGCCGGCCGGAACGGTCATCTCGCGGTAGGTGTGCGCGAGATCCGCGTTCTCCAGCGAGGTGCCCTTGATGTCGCCCGGCGTCATCAGCTCCATGATGTTCATCTGGCTGGTGTTGATCGCGATCGTGACCTGGTCCGGCTTCGGATCCAGCTCGGCCAGCATGTGCCGGACGTTGTCCGGGAGCCACTTCGCGTCCGCGCCATCGCCCTCGGGTGCGAACGAGATCGAACCGCCGACCTGCAGGATCATCTCGGGCACCGCCTCGCGCAGGCGGCCGAGGAGCTCGTTGAACTTCGACAGCCGCTTCGAGCCCTTGCCGTCCTCCTCGCGGACGTGGATGTGCAGCACGGTCGCGCCGGCCTCGAAGCAGTCCACGGCCTGCTGGACGTGCTCGTCCATCGTCAGCGGCAGATCCTCCGGGAAGTCCTCCACCGCCCACTCCGGGCCGTACGGCGCGACGGTGATGACCAGCTCCTCCTGGTTCTCCGGGAACAGGGCGTCATCGTGGAAATGCATTGCAGATCTCCGTTCGTGGAAAGAGGCGCCAGCCGGGAACACAGACTGGGCCAACGCGCGGTATGCCATCGCAGTCATCGACGATGTGAATGGCACCACACGCGGGCTACCGGGTGACGCAGATCACGCTAGCGCGGGGCGCGAACACAAACTTGACGGTTTGGGTCGCAATACTTGACTAATTGGGAGAAACGTCCCCGAGTCGCGGCCGCGGCGCCGGCCCAGCACGCCGCGCTTCGATCACGTTGAAGCCCAACAGCTTCGCCACCAGGGCATCTGCGCGAGGCGCAGGCGGTCGGGCAACAGGCACCTGCGGAGTTCAGGCAGTCGGCCTCGCGCCGGTCGCGGACCTCGGGGCCGAACTTCCAAGCGGAACCGGCGGTTTCGGCGGCAGCCTGCGGCCTCTCCGCGCGTCCGAGGTGTCTTCCGCAAACTTCTTCGCCCAGGCACGGGGACTTACGCCGAATCGCTGCCGGAACCATCTCGAGAATGCGCTCAGCTCCGAGAACCCCAACTCCGCGGCGAGCTCGGTGAGGGAGCAGTCTCCGTGCTCGATCGCGAGTTGTGCGCGCTCTTTTCGCACGGCGTCGAGGATCGAGGAATACGAATCGCCCGAGGCGGCCAGATGGCGGTGCAGCGTGCGCCGATCCATCCCCAAACTACGAGCGATCCGTGAGGCCGAGCAGCTCTCGGTGGGCAAGAGTGTGGCAATCAGATCGCGAACCTGAGATGACGCCGAGGTGCCGGTGGCCGGGGCCAGTAGCTCGAGGTACTCCTGAACGAAGGGGCGCAACAGCGGGTTGGACAGCGGGTTCGGCGTGTCGAGGTCGCTGGACGCGATGATGATCCCATCGATTTCATGCCCGAAGACCACGGTCGAGTCGAACACCCGGTGGTGCATCGCGATGTCCGGGGGTGCCTCGTGCGCAAAATAGGTGGCGACCGGCCGCCAACCCTCGGGCAGTAGGTCCGCGAGGATCCGAAAGACAGAAGCAACCACCAACTCGATGGACTGACGCCCATGTCGATCCCGGAGGCGGACTGCACATGGAAGGTGGCCAGACCCCTCGCCTCGGCCAGACTCAGACTGATGGCCTCGTTGTGCAGGTTCAGGTGGCGTAGGACGATGCCCAACGCGCCGCGGACGTCGGGCTCCTCGCGCGCGACCAGCCCGACCGGGCCGAGGCTGGACAGTCCGCGGTCGACAGACATCCTGATGCCGAAATCCGCGCAGCCGGACTGAGCCGCGGAGATCTCGAGCAGGCGGTCCACCGAGTGCGCCGAGATCCACCCAGCGGTGGCGGCGAAGACCCCGGGTCGATCCCGACGACTCGCATCAGCGGATGGGGGTTCAAGCCCACCGACTCCGCCAACTCGACATAGCCGTTCAGAACGGCACTTCGGAGCATCAGCATCCGAGAAAGTTAGCCCCAATCGTCAAGTTTGACGACCCGAACGGTCAAGTGTCAGTTCCCCCCTCGCGCTACTGTGACCCTCGTCACCCGGTAGCCGCCCGCGACGTCGACCCGACGGTTCGTGACCGGACCTCCGACGACGACCACGGGCACGATCCTCGAGCGCGAACCCGCCGGGCGCCCGCCATCCGATTCCACTTCGCCGATTCCGGCACACAGCAGACGCGGCCGTTTTCCGGCCGACAGGAGGACACGATGACCCGAACGGACAGCGAATACCCGGTTGTCGAGGGCATGAAGGCCGGCGGCGGCTGGAACGAGCTCTGGGACGGGCTGTACGAGATGGACCCCGAGTGGACCGAGCTGTACATGAAGATGGCGATGCAGCCGTTCCAGAGCGGCCTCATCCCGCCGAAGGTGGTGCAGCTGCTGTGCATCGCCGTCGATGCGTCGGCGACCCACATGTACGCGCCCGGCACGAGGCGTCATATCCAGGCCGCGTTGGACATGGGTGTGACCCCGGAGGAAATCCTCGAGGTGCTCAAGCTCGCGACGATCGTGGGCATCCACTCGTGCAACCTCGGCGTCCCCATCCTGGTCGAGGAGATGGCCGCACGTCAGCAGCGGCAGTCCGAAGGCTGATTCGACGCACAACCAGCGCATCTACGAAAGTCACGTGAGGAAGTCAGATGAGTCGTCAACGTATTTGGACGCGCAACGCGCTTGCCCTCCTCGCCGCAGCAGGCACTGCACTCTCGCTGGGAGCGTGCAGCAGCGGCGGTGGGGCCGGCTCCGGAGCCGACGGCGAGGGCGTCGTCCTGAAGGTCGGCCTGTCGCGCGGTGTACCCGCCGACCTGATGACCTACGTCGCGGAGAACGAAGGATTCTTCGACAAGCGCGGGGTCAACGTCGAACTGGTCACCATGGACAACGCCAACAGCCTCGCAACCGCGCTGATCTCCAACGACATCGCGGTCGACACCATGGTGCCCCCGCTGATGTGGCCGGCGATCGACAAGGGCGCCTGCGTCAAGGCCATGGGCGGCACCATCAGCAACACACTGGAGGTCGTCGCGCAGCCCGGCACGGAGATCAAGGGCGACCCCACCGATCCCGACACCACCATGAAGAGCCTGAAGGGCAAGACCATCGGTGTGATCGCACGCGGGTCGGGAACCGAGCTGTGGATCACCGCACTGCTGAGCCACGCGGGCATGGACCCTGCGAAGGACGTCACGTTCGTGGCCGTCGGCCCGCCCGCGACCGCCATCCAGGCGTTCAAGGCCAAGCAGGTCGACGCCATGTACTACGGCCCCATGATGGAGGAGCAGCTGCCCCCGACGGACGTCGTCCGCGTCACCGACATCGTCGGCCGGGACGGCAACGCGCTCTCGCCGCTGGTCCAGGCGTACTACACGGCCTCGTGCGAGGCGGTCGAACAGCGCCCGGGCGACATCATGAGTTACTGCAAGGCCATCTGGGATGCCTACGACTTCTCGCAGGACCCGCGGAATGACGACGCGATGGCCAAGTGGCTCGCCGAGCTGATCGGGGACACGCCCGCGGGAGGCGCGAAGGCCTGGGGCACGTTGAAGAACGCCTTCATCGAGCCGACGATTCGGGCTGACGCGTGGGAGGCCCAGGCACCCCTGGTCGCCTCGCCTGCTCCCGAAGTGCCGGACTTCGCCGACTCGACCTATGCACCGTGCGCGGGCGGCGATCCCCGGTAGGTGTGGCGTCCGCTCGTGTCGGTGACGAGTCGCCGACACGAGCGGCGGGCGACGGTTAGCGTGGACGGGTGAGCCGCACGATCACCGACACCGTCACCAAGGACACCCGACTGTGCATGTCGCTGTCGGGCCGTCCCAGCAACATCGGGACCCGCTTCCACAACTACCTGTACGACGAGCTCGGTCTCGACTTCGTCTACAAGGCGTTCACCACCACCGACCTGCCGGCGGCGATCGCGGGGATCCGCGCCCTCGGCATCCGCGGGTGCGGGGTGTCGATGCCGTTCAAGGAGGCGTGCATCGAGCACGTCGACGTGGTGCACCCTTCGGCGTCGGCGATCGACTCGGTGAACACGATCGTCAACGAGGACGGTGAACTCCACGCGTACAACACCGACTACCAGGCGGTCGCCGACCTCCTGCGTCGTGCGCAGCTGAGTCCCGACCTGACGGTCGCGGTCGCGGGCAGCGGAGGCATGGCGAAGGCCGTCGTCGCCGCCTTGCGGGACAGCGGATTCCGCACCGTCACCGTCGTCGCGCGCAACCACGAGGCGGGCCCGGCGCTGGCCCAGACCTACGGCTTCGAGTGGCGCCCGACCTCGGCGAGGCCCACCCCCAGCTCCTCGTCAACGCCACTCCGATCGGCATGACCGGCGGCGCAGACGCCGACGCGCTGCCGTTCTCCGAAGACGCGGTCGTGGCGGCGGAGGCGGTCTTCGACGTGGTCGCGATGCCCCCGGACACACCGCTGGTCCGCATCGCCACCGCCCACGGCAAGACCGTGATCACGGGCGCCGAGGTGATCGCGCTGCAGGCCGCCGAACAGTTCGCGCTCTACACCGGGGTGCGACCCACCGACGAACAGATCCGACGTGCGTCGGCATTTTCGAGGTCGTAGATGTCAGAGTTGCCGCCGAGTGAGCCCGGCGAATCCGAAAGCGCGCGCCTCGCCCGCAACTTCAGCGAGTTGTTGCAGGAGCTGCGGGTCGAGCAGGCCGGCGTGCAGATCCTGTTCGCCTTCCTCTTGGCGATCGTGTTCACCAACCAGTACGAGGAACAGCCGGAGTTCGTGCGCGGCCTGCACCTCGCGACAATGCTGTGTGCCGCAATGTCGTCGGCGCTGCTGATCGCCCCCGCGGTGTGGCATCGCATCCTGTTCCGACACCGGCGACGCGAGGAGATTCTGCGCTACGCCAATATGTGCGCGCTCGCGGGTTCGGTCTTTCTCGCTGCCACGATGGTCGGAACGGTCCTCATCATCGCCGAGGTCGCGGTCGACACTTGGGTCGCGAAACTTATCGGGGCACTCACGGCCCTGGTGTTCGGCGTTCTGTGGTTCGTGGTTCCCCGGCTGCTGCGTCCGGACGACGAACTGCGCTAGCCGCGCACGAGGCGTTATCGTCTGATTCCATGGCAGCCCCGACGAGCCCGAACCGCGCGCCGAGGCGTATCCCGCACTGTGGCCGGTGCCGACCCGCTGGGCCGACAACGACCACTACGGGCACGTCAACAACGTCACCTACTACTCGTACTTCGACACCGCGGTCAATGGATGGCTCATGGCCAGCACCGGACTCGACATCCGCGAGCTGCCCGCGATCGGCATCGTCGCCGAGACGTCGTGCCGGTTCGTGCGCGAACTGTCGTTCCCGGACCAGTTGCACGTGGGCTTGTCCGTCGAGCGCCTCGGCACCAGCAGCATCGTGTACGCGCTGGCGATCTTCCGGGAAGACCCCGACGACGTCCTGGAACTGGCCGCCACCGGACGGTTCGTCCACGTGTACATCGACCGGACACCCGCCGGCCGGTCCCGATTCCGCCCGAGATCCGCAGCGCCGCAAGCCTGCTGGTCGTCTCCGACGACTGACGCCGCGCTCCGGCGGGCTCGGGCCCCTTCAGCGAGCGCTTCCGGGTGCCTCGTCGTCGGAAAGCTGGTCGAGGACGGCGGACAGTCGACGAATCGCGGCGAGGGCGTCGGCCAGTTCGTCTCGTCCCATGGCCTGCACCAGTCGGCCGGCGAACGCCGCATGGGCCGGACCGATTCCGGACACCGCCTGGCGTCCCTCCTCGGTCGGCGCGACGAGCTTGGCGCGGCGGTGGGCGGGGTTCTGCCGGTACTCGGCGAGGCCGCGGTCGACGAGCAGATCCGCGATCCGCTGCACGCTCTGCCGGGTGATGCCCATCTCGCGCGCGACATCGGAGACCGACAGCGGCTCCGGCAGGACGGCGCCGAGGACCTGCCACCACGCTGCGGTCAGCCCGGCCGGGCGCGCCAGGCCCTCGGCGACGTCGAGGAACTGACCGTTGAGCCGAAAGCTCCCCAGCGCGAGACCGCTGAGCAGGTCCTGTTCGGCCCGAGTGCTCATCCGGCCATCAGTTCGTAGAAGCCCGCGGCATCGCGCTGGCCGTAGAGCTTGAACCACGAGGCCAGCACGTTCGGTTCGAACACGTCGAGACGCTCGAGGATCTCGCGGGCGAAGTGCACCGGAGCGTTCGCCGCGGCCGTGACGAGATCGCGATCGGCGACGGCGGGCTCGTCTCGGTACAGGTGCCCGCCCCCGTAGCCGACCGAGTTCAGGAACTCGGCCGCGTTGCTCGTGTGTTCGCGGTCGTCGAGCAGCCCGGCCATCGCCAGCCCACCGGTCGCACCGCAGATCGCGGCGACCGGGACCCCGGCGACGAGGAACTCACGAGCCTTGGCGGCAAAGGGGGTGAACTGGTCGGTGTTCCAGATGTCGTTGCCCGCCAGGATGAGCATCGCGCTCCCCTGCGTTCGGATCTCGTCCAGCGTCGTGTCCGGGACGATGCGCAGGCCGCCCATGGTCACGACCGGTTCGCGGGTGGCACCGACCGTGGCGACGGTGAACCGGCCCGGCTGTTTGTGCCACATCGGCTTGTTGATGTGGTCGATCGCGAGACCGATCTCCCAGTCGACGAAGGTGTCGCACACGGCAACATACACGGTTTCAGTCATGACAGCAATCTGTCATGTTGACAGCAGACTGTCAATGACTCCAGTGTCGCTGATGATCAGCGCAGGCCCACCTCGTCGGCCGTCGCGACCGCCCGCCGAACGACGGCGTCGAAGAACTCCGCCGTCGGGGCGCCCGCCTCGGCCCGGTTCCGGGGATCGTCGATGGTGCGCCGCACGACCCCCTCGACGATGATCGCGAGCTTCCACAGCGCCAGGACGTGCCAGAATCCGACCGCCGACACGTCCCGCTTGGTCTCGTGGACGTACACCTCGACCAGTTCGTCCCGGGTCGGGAAGCCCTCGAAGCGTCGACGCCATGAGCGGCCCGGGCATGCCGTCGCTGCGCTGCGGCCAGTACGCGAGCAACCCGCCGAGGTCGGCGAGCGGATCGCCGAGCGTGCACAACTCCCAGTCCAGCACCGCGACCACCCGGCCGTCGTCGGGCGAGGTGATGACGTTGCTGAGATGGAAATCGCCGTGCACCAGCGTGGTTTCCGTCTGCTCCGGGTGTTCCGCGACAGGCGCTCGGCGAGCGACTCGATGGCGGGCACGTCGTGGGTCCTGGACTGCGCCCACTGCGCGGACCACCGCTTGAGCTGGCGCGCCGCGTAGGGCTTGGTGCTGGCGAGGTCGAGCAGGCCGGCACTCTCGAGGTCCACGCGATGGATACTCGCCAGCGCCTTGGGTAGCGACAGCCCGATCGCGCGGCGCCGCTCGGGCGTGAGCTGTCCGGCCGCTCCCTCGCCGTCGACGATGTCGTCGATGATGACGCCGTCGACGTAGCTCATGAGGACGAGCGGTGCATCGGTGATCGCCGGATCCGTTGTGAGACCGAGCATTTTCGGAACCGGGACACCAGTTCCCTGCAGCGCGGACAGAATTCGATGCTCTCGCTCGACGTCGTGCGCGGACGCGAGCAGCCGACCCAGGGGTGGGCGCCGCAGCACCCACCGACCACCACCCGAATCACGAACGGCAAAAGTGAGATTCGACTGACCGGTGCCGATTCGCTCGAACGACAGCGGCGCCAGGGCACCGACACCGAGTCCGGTGATCCACGTCGAGACGGCATCCTCGTTCAGGCCCACAACGCCCATTTCGCATCACTCCCCTGCCGCGCCTCGTACGTACTTCCGGATGGTGAAAACGACTGCTTTATGCGTGTTTCGATCCGGCGCCCCCTCGACGCCCGTCCGCAGATGCTAGCCTCCCGCAGCCCGTCACGCGGGTATTACGGAGTGCTCACTTCACTGCCGGGCGGTGCGCTCGAGCAGCGGCGCGGTTCGCGGACCGACCACTTCCCGCATCACCAGCGCCATGTTGGTGCGCTCCACACCGGGGATCTTGAGGATCTGCCCGGCCAGCCGGTACAGGTCGTCCGCGTCGGTCGCCACCACCTTCACGGACAGGTCGGTCAGTCCGGTCATTCCGTAGACCTCGACCACCTCGGGGATGTCGGCCAGCGCGTCGACGACGTCGTCGAGTTGATGCTGGTCGACCCGGGTGGCGACGAACGCGGCGAGCGGGTAGCCGAGGGCCCGCGGGTCGACGAGGCGGTCGAACCCACCGAGGGCACCGGACCCCTCCCAGCGGGACAGACGGGCCTGGACCGTGTTTCGCGAGAGGCCGAGTCGCTGGGCGAGCTCCACGCCGGTCGCCCTCGGGTTGCGGGACAGCTCGAGCAGGAGGCGGGCGTCGGTGGCGTCGAGAGTGGTCATCTTCCGCAGTATGCCCTCGAGACACCCCTCCAGACTGTGCACGCTGCTGAATCGTGACGATGGCACTTGCGCAGATCGCGAAACAGCGGATCCTGTGAGGTAGAGCACAAACGATCCGGCGATCGCTCACGAGGCACCGTCGGATCCGGAGCCAACGAGGTGACCCCGATGGCCGACAGAATCGACTTTCCGGTGCAGCTCGTCCAACCCGACGGACGACGCGTACACCGACCCGACTACGCCGCGCTCGTGTCCGACGTCGGCCCCGACGAACTGCGGAATCTGTACGAGGACATGGTGGTTGCTCGGCGCATCGACACCGAGGCCACCCACCTGCAGCGGCAGGGGCAGCTGGGCATCTGGGCACCGCTGCTCGGGCAGGAGGCCGCGCAGGTGGGCTCGGTGCACGCGCTGAACCCGGACGACTACATCTTCACCAGCTACCGCGAGCACGCCGTCGCCTACTGCCGCGGCGTCGACCCGGCCGTGATGACGCGGATGTGGCGGGGCTGCGCGTACTCCGGTTGGGATCCGGCGACGGTCAACATGACCAATCCGGCGATCGTCGTGGGGTCGCAGGGGCTGCACGCGACCGGGTACGCCCTGGGCGCGCACCTCGACGGCGCCGAGATCGCCACCCTCGTCTATTTCGGGGACGGCGCGACCAGCCAGGGCGACATCGCCGAGGCACTCGGCTTCGCGACCAGCTTCAACGCGCCCGTCGTCTTCTTCTGCCAGAACAACCAGTGGGCCATCAGCGAACCCGTGCAACTGCAGAGCCCGAACCCGATCGCGCTGCGCGCCGCCGGCTACGGCATGCCCGCCGTCCAGGTCGACGGCAACGACGTCCTCGCGGTCCTGGCGGTGACCCGGCAGGCCGCGCGGCACGCCCGTGAGGGCGCCGGTCCGTCGTTCATCGAGGCGATCACGTACCGGATGGGCCCACACACCACTGCGGACGATCCCACCCGGTACCGGACGGCCGCCGAGAACGAGGTGTGGAAGGCGCGTGACCCGATCGACCGGGTGCGCCGACTCCTCTACCGCGAGGGACTGCTCGACGACGCCCTCGACGCGCGGGTCACCGCCCGCGCCGACGAGATCGCGTCCCGCCTGCGTGCGGGCGCCCTCGAAACCGCGGACCCGGCCCGGACGAGTTGTTCGAACACGTCTACGCCACCGCGCATCCCCTGATCGACGAGGAACGCGCCGAGTACCGGACGTACCTCGACAGCCTGACCGCCGGTGAGGAGGCCCTCTCATGAACAGCACGACCACGATGACCCTCGGCGGCGCCCTCAACGCCGGACTGCGCCGGGCGCTCGAGGACGACCCCAAGGTGGTCCTGATGGGCGAGGACATCGGCAAGCTCGGTGGCGTCTTCCGCATCACCGACACGCTGCAGAAGGACTTCGGGCCCGCCCGCGTCCTCGACACCCCGCTCGCCGAATCCGGGATCGTGGGAACGGCTTTCGGGCTGGCGCTGCGCGGCTACCGGCCGGTGTGCGAGATCCAGTTCGACGGCTTCGTCTACCCCGCGTTCGACCAGATCGTGTCCCAGGTTGCCAAGATCCACTACCGGACCCGAGGACATGTGAAGGCGCCGTTGACGATTCGCATCCCGTACGGCGGCGGAATCGGCGCCGTCGAGCACCATTCGGAGTCGCCGGAGGCGTACTTCGCGCACACCGCCGGCCTGCGGGTCGTGTCGCCCAGTAATCCGGCCGACGCGTTCGCGATGATCCGGCAGGCGATCGCGCTCGACGATCCCGTCGTCTTCCTCGAACCCAAACGGCGCTACTGGGACCGTGGTGCGGTGGACGTCGACGCGCCGTCGGAGCTACCACTCGACCGGGCGCGGATCGCCCGTCCGGGCACCGACGCCACCGTCGTCGCATACGGCTCGATGGTGCCGACGGCCCTGCAGGCCGCGGAGATCGCCGAGGACGAGGGCACGTCGCTCGAGGTGGTCGATCTGCGGTCGCTGTCCCCATCGACTTCGACACCGTCGAGGAGTCGGTGCGGCGCACCGGACGGCTCGTCGTGGCACACGAGGCCCCGGTGTTCGTCGGCCTCGGCGCGGAGATCGCCGCCCGCATCTCGCAGCGCTGCTTCTACCAACTCGAGGCGCCCGTCCAGCGCGTCGGCGGATTCGACGTCCCGTATCCGCCGGCGAAGCTGGAGAAGCATCACGTCCCCGACGCCGACCGCATCCTCGGCGCTGTCGACGAGGTGCTGGCGGCGTGAGCGGGGTCGAGGAGTTCCGGCTGCCCGACCTCGGCGAGGGACTGACCGAGGCCGAACTGGTGTCGTGGGCGGTGGCCGTCGGCGACACCGTCGAGCTCAACCAGGTGATCGCGGAGGTCGAGACCGCGAAGGCGCTGGTGGAGTTGCCGTCCCCGTTCGCGGGCGTGGTCCGGGAGCTGCTGGCGCGGCCCGGCGACACGGTCCCCGTCGGCACCGCCCTGATCCGGATCGAGTCGACGCGGCCCGGCGCCGCCGCGCCGCGAGACGAGAGGAAGACCGATTCGGTCCTCGTCGGGTACGGCCCGTCCACCCCCGCCCGAGCCGACGTCGGCGTCCTCCCGTGCAGCCGTCACGGCCCGCGGGAGCGAGGCCGGATGCGGTTCCTGCCGCCCGACGCGCCGCACACGAACGGGGCGTCGACCTGTCCACCCTCACCGGCTCGGGCGCAGCGGCGCGATCACCCTCGACGACGTGGAGCGGGCTCGGCCGGCGAGCACCCCTGTGGTGGCGGCACCCGTCCCGGACGAGCGCGAGACCCGCGCGCCGATCCGCAGCGTACGTAAGCAGACCGCGGCGGCGATGGTGGCCAGCGCCTTCACCGCACCGCACGTCACGGAGTTCCTCACCGTCGACGTCACCGAGACCGTGCAACTGCTGGAGCACCTGCGCGCCTCGACCGCGTTCGAGGGTCTGCACCTGACACCGCTGTCGCTGGTCGCGAAGGCGCTGCTGCTCACGCTGCGCGCGCATCCGGAACTGAACTCGTTGTGGGCCGAGGACGCGCAGGAGATCGTCACCAAGCACTACGTGAACCTCGGGATCGCGACCGCGACCGAGCGCGGCCTCGTCGTACCGAACGTCAAGGACGCCGAGACCCTGACGCTTCCCGACCTGTGCCGCGCGATCGGCGAGCTCGCCGACACCGCACGATCGGGCCGCGCGACCCCCGAGGACCTGACCGGCGGGACGATCACGATCACGAACGTCGGGGTCTACGGGATCGACACCGGCACCCCGATCCTCAATCCGGGGGAGGCCGCGATCCTCGCTCTGGGCGCGATCAACCGCCGACCGTGGGTCGTGGGGGACGAGATCGTGGCCCGGGACGTCACCACGCTGAGCGTGACCGTCGACCACCGCCTGGTCGACGGCGAGCAGGCGTCGCGGTTCCTGTCCGATCTCGGGGCGATGCTCGCCGACCCGGTGCCGACCCTCCTCGCGCGACTCTGAACGCGCCCGGGCATGAGCTGAAGGGACCGTTCATGCGCTGCCAGCGCATGAACGGTCCCTTCAGCTGTCCCGCACCTTGGGTACAAAGGGCTACGTGCACACCCGAACCGAGCAGCCGACACATCTACGCTCGGCGCGGGCCGCCATCTTCGGTGTCTTCGGGATCAACGGGTTCCTGCTCGCGATGTGGGTGGTCCACATCCCGGCGATCGAGGACCGGACGGACATCGCGCACTCGACGCTCGGGTCGCTGCTGCTGCTCCTGGCCGTCGGCGCGATCGCCGGAATGCAGCTGTCGGGGCCGCTCGCCGACCGGTTCGGCAGCCGACTCCTGGTCGCGCTGAGCGGCACGCTGCTGTCCGTCGCGACGCTCGGCCCCGGTCTGGCGTCGACCGCGTGGCAGCTGGGGCTGGCGCTCGTCGTCTTCGGGTTCGGCAACGGCGCCCTCGACGTGTCGATGAACTCGCAGGCCGTCCTGCTCGAGCAGGCGTACCGTCGGCCGATCATGTCGGCCTTCCACGGCATGTTCTCGATCGGTGGTGTCGCCGGATCCCTCGTCGGCGCGACGACCCGCGCGGCCCACGTGTCGCCGGCCGTCGCGCTCGGCGCCTCGTCCATGCTGGGTGTCGCGGTGATCGCGGTGTGCACCACCCGACTGCTGCCGCTGTCGGCGCACCCGCGCCACGAGCACCAAGGCGCCCGCCCGCGCGGGCGGTACTCGCCGCGGGTCCTCGCGCTGGGCGCGGTCGCGTTCGCGCTCATGCTCGCCGAGGGCGTCGCGAACGACTGGACCACACTGCAGGTCAAGGAACACCTCGCCGTCCCAGAGGCGGTCGCGGCGCTCGCGTTCGGCGCGTTCTCCCTGACGATGACGGTGGGCCGGTTCACCGCGGACCGGATCAGCGCCGCGTTCGGCCCGGTCGCGGTGGTCCGCTACGGGACGCTGATCGCCGCGGCCGGCATGGCGCTGGTCGTCGTGTCGGGATGGCTGCCGACGACGCTGCTGGGGTGGGCACTGTTCGGGCTCGGGCTCTCGGGGTGCGTCCCGCAGATCTTCACCGCCGCGGGCAACCTCGGCACCGGTGCGGCAGGCGCGAACATGTCGCGCGTCGTGGGCATGGGCTACATCGGGTTCCTCGCCGGCCCGGCCACGATCGGGTGGCTGACGCATCTGGTGCCGCTCACCGTCGCGATGGTCGTGCCGCTCGTCTGCGTTCTCGTCGCGGCCCGTTTCGCCGGTGTGGTGCGGCGCCCGCCCCGCCGACCGGTGGCCGTCACGGCGGAAGGGACCCTGCACGCGCCGTGAGCGTGTGCAGGGTCCCTTCGTCTGACGTGCGGAGGGGGATCGCCCGCCAGCTGCCGTCTTCGTATTCCGGGGTGCGCCGGGCCTACAGAGCCTTGCAGCTCCTCGGTGACCTCGGAAACCATCTTCTTGGCGTCACCGAACAGCATGGACGTGCCGTCCGCGGTGAACAGCGGGTTGTCGATGCCGGCGTAGCCCGACGACATCGAGCGCTTGAGCACGATGACCGACTTGGACTGGTCGACGTTGAGGATCGGCATGCCATAGATCGGCGAGCTCGAATCGTTGCGCGCGGCCGGGTTGGTGACGTCGTTGGCGCCGATGACGACGGTGACATCGGTGCGCGAGAACTCGCCGTTGATGTCGTCCATCTCCTTCATCGCGTCGTACGCGACGTCGGCCTCGGCGAGCAGGACGTTCATGTGACCGGGCATGCGGCCGGCGACCGGGTGGATCGCGTACTTGACCTCGACACCCTTCTCCTCGAGCAGCGCCGCCATCTCCTTGACCGCGTGCTGGGCCTGCGCCACCGCGAGACCGTAGCCGGGGACGACGATGACCTGGTTGGCGTACGCCATCTGGATCGCCGCATCCGACGCCGACGTCGCCTTGACCGTGCCACCCGCGGCGCTACCGGCCGCGCCGCCGGCGTCGCCGCCGCCGAACGAGCCGAAGATGATCGCCGGGATCGACCGGTTCATGGCCTTGGCCATCAGGTTCGTCAGGATCGAGCCCGACGCGCCGACGATCATGCCGGCGACGATCATCGCCTGGTTGTTGAGCGCGAGACCCGCGGCCGCGGCCGACAGACCGGTCAGCGCGTTGAGCAGCGAGATGACGACGGGCATGTCGGCGCCGCCGATCGGCAGCACCACGAACAGACCCATCACACCCGCGGCGACGAGCAGGCCCACGATCAGCCACGGCGACTGCGGGTCCCCGTCGGCGCCCAGGCCGATGTAGACGGCCAGGCCGACCGACACCAGGGCGAGGACGATGTTCGCGAGCTGGAACAGCTTCGCCGACGCGACGACCTTCTTCTCGAAGCCCTTGTTGAGCAGCTCCTGCAGCTTCGCGAACGCCACCAGCGAGCCCCAGAACGAGACCGAACCGATGATCGCCGCGAACAGCGAGCCGACGATGAACGGCGCCGACGGCACCCGCTCGACGGCGGTGAAGCCGTCGGAGTTGAGGAACTCGGCCCACGCGATGAGCGCGACGGTGCCGCCACCGACACCGTTGAACAGCGCGACGAGCTGCGGCATCGCCGTCATCTTGGTGCGCAGTGCCGGCGGGACGCCCAGGATGATGCCGACCGCCAGGCCGCCGACGATCAGGCCCCAGTTGTCGGTGTCGCGGATGTCGATCAACACCGCGACCACGGCGACGACCATGCCGACCGCGGCGATGTAGTTGCCGCGCACCGCGGTCTTCGGGCCGGTCAGACCCATCAGACCGTAGATGAACATCGCGAACGCGACGATGTAGAGGATCGTGACGAGGTAGCTCATCAGGCGTCAGCCCCCTTCTTCTCGACAGCCTTGGGGGCGTCCTTCTTCGGCTTGAACATCGCCAGCATGCGGTCGGTGACCACGAAACCACCGACCACGTTCAGGGTGCCGAACACCAGCGCGACGAACAGGATGACCTTGATCGACCACGGCGCATCACCGGGCAGGTGACCGAGCACGACCAGCGCGCCGAGCACGACGATGCCGTGGATGGCGTTGGTGCCCGACATCAGCGGCGTGTGCAGCGTGTTCGGCACCTTGGAGATGACGGCGAAGCCCACGAACCCGGCCAGGACCAGGATCGCGATGTTCGCCAACAATTCGGTGTACATCTAGGAGTTCTCCTTCGATCCGGTCACCAGCGCGCCGGCGAGGATCTCGTCCGAGAAGTCGGGCGCCAGAGCGCCGTTCTCGTCGAGCATCAGCTCGATCAGCGCGGCGACGTTCTTCGAGTACAGCTCGGAGGCGTGCTCGGGCATCGTCGCGGGCAGGTTCAGCGGCGAGCAGATCGTCACGCCGTGCTTGACGGCGGTCTGACCGGGCTCGGTGAGCTCGCAGTTGCCGCCGGTCTCGCCGGCGAGGTCGACGATCACGCTGCCGGGCTTCATGCCCTCCACCGCGGCGGCGGTCACCAGGCGCGGCGCGGGACGGCCCGGCACCAGCGCGGTGGTGATGACGACGTCGAAGCCCTTGATGGCATCCTCGAGGGCCTGCTGCTGCTGCGCGCGCTCGGCGTCGGTCAGCTCGCGGGCATACCCGCCCTCACCGGCCGCGTCGATGCCCAGATCGAGCCACTGCGCGCCGACCGAGCGGACCTGGTCCGCGACCTCGGGGCGCACGTCGTAGCCGGTGGTGCGGCCGCCGAGACGCTTCGCCGTGGCCAGCGCCTGCAGGCCGGCGACACCGACACCCAGGACGAGCACGGTGGCCGGCTTGACGGTGCCGGCCGCGGTGGTCAGCATCGGGAAGAAGCGCGTCGACTCCGACGCCGCGACGAGGACGGCCTTGTAACCCGACACGTTCGCCTGCGACGACAACGCATCCATCACCTGGGCACGGGAGATGCGCGGGATCGCCTCGACGGCGAACGCGCTCACCCCCGCGGCGGTGAGGGCACCGATCTGGTTGTCGGCGTTACGCGGCGCCAGGAAGCCGATCAGCGTCTGCCCCGAACGGAGCTTGCCGACCTCGTCATCCGACGGCGGCGCGACCTTGACGACGACGTCGGACGACCATGCGTCACCGATGGTGGCGCCGGCCTCCTTGTACAGCTCGTCGGGAATCGACGCGCCCAGCCCGGCACCGGGCTCGACGACCACGTCGACCCCCTTGGCGGCCAGCGACGCCACAACCTTGGGCACCAGGGCCACCCGTCGCTCGCCGTCGCTCGTCTCCCGAGCGACACCGACCGATGGGCGCACCTGTGCCGCGCTCTTCGATGTATCCAATGTTTCGACTTCCTGCGGTAGATGGTGTGCCTGCCGCGACGGGCGGCAACTATCGAGCGATCGACGGACGATGACCCGACCGATGCAAGTGGTCCACGATGGTAGCCAGAACTACCGTGAGCAAGGGAACACGCGCAAGTCGCTGAAACAGTCTGAATCGAGTCCGAACAGACGTATACCACTATGATGGACAAATTTTGTGATGCAGCTCACCATTTCACACGGAGTTAACCTGGCCCCGAATAGGCCCAAGACGAGGAGGCGGGACATGCCCGCGAAGGCCATCGAAATCGAACGCGTGTACGACCACCCGGGCGCGGAACCGGGTTTCCGGGTCTTCGTCGACCGGCTGTGGCCGCGCGGATTGCGCAAGGATTCGTTCTACTACGACGACTGGTCGAAGGATCTCGCACCGTCGACGGAACTGCGTCGGTGGTACAGCCATGACATAGCAGAGTTTGCCGAGTTTCGCTCCCGCTATCTCGCTGAGTTGGAATCTCCGGACGGTCGTAGCGCCGCCGAACGGGTGCTGGCACTTGCCGGGACCGTCCGCTGGTGCTCCTCACAGCAACGAAGGACGTCGAGCACAGCAATGCGGCGGTGCTGCGGGAGTTCCTCCTGGAACTGCAGCATTCGGCCTGAATCTCACGCGTCGACGTACCGGGCGCGTAGGGCGTGCTTGACCAGCTTTCCGGTGGGCGTGCGCGGAAGATCGTCGACGAAGTCGATCGATCGTGGTGCCTTGTAGTGGGCCACCCGGTCGCGGACGTAGTCGAGCAGTTCCCGTTCCACAGTGGCGTTTCCCGTCACACCGTCCGCCAGCTGGACCACCGCCTTGACCTCCTCCCCATCTCATCGTGCGGAATCCCGATGACCGCGACGTCGTACACCTTGGGATGCAGTGTGAGGACGTTCTCCGACTCCTGCGGGTAGATGTTCACGCCGCCGGAGATGATCGTGAACGCCGCCCGATCGGTGAGATCGAGGAAGCGGTCGTCGTCGAGGTAGCCGATGTCGCCGTTCGTCGTCCACGTCGGGTGATCGGGGTGCTGCGCGGCCGCGGTCTTGACCGGGTCGTTGTGGTACTCGAACGGCAACTCGTCGCGCTCCCAGTAGACGGTGCCGATCTCGCCGACGGGCAGCTCGCGGCCCGCGTCGTCGCAGACGTGGACGATGCCGAGCACCCCGTCGCGGCCCACCGAGCCGGGATGCGCGAGCGCCTGGGCGCTGTCGATGAACGTCGCTCCCGATCCCTCCGTCGACGCGTAGTACTCGTGGATCACCGGCCCCCACCACTCGATCATCGCCCGCTTGACGTCGGCGGAGCACGGGGCCGCGGCGTGGACGGCCACCCGCATGCTCGACACGTCGTGCCGGTCGCGAACGTCCGCGGGCAGCTTGAGCATCCGGACGAACATCGTGGGCACCCACTGGCTGTGGGTGACCCGGTAGCGCTGGATCAGGTCGAGCGCGTCGGTCGCCTCGAAGCGGTCCATCACGATCACCGTGCCGCCAACCGAGTTGATCGTCCCGCAGAACCTAAGGGGCGCAGCGTGATACAGCGGCGCCGGGCACAGGTAGACGGTGTCGGCGTCGAAGCCGTACATCGGGGCGAAGACCGCCGTGTAGGGGTCCGCCGTCTCGTGCACCTGTCCTACCGGCAGCTTCGGCTTGATGCCCTTGGGCCGGCCGGTGGTGCCGGACGAGTACAGAATGTCCCGACCGCGAGGCTGGGACTCGAGCGGTTCGTTCGACTGCTCGGCGAGCACCGCGTCGTAGTCGTCGTACCCGTCGACCGCTCCCCGAACACCAGCCGATGGCGGACCTTCGGGAGTTCGCCGGGATCCGCCGGGAGGGCACCGGCCGCGTCCGCCGACACGACGAGCGCGGCCGCCTCACAGTCGTCGACCACGTACACGGCCTCGGCCGGCGTGAGGTGCCAGTTGACGGCGGTGATGTACAGCCCGGATCGCAGCGCCGCCCAGTACACCTCGAGCACCCGCAGGTCGTTTCCGGCGACGACGGCCACGTGGTCGCCGGGGCGCAGCCCCACCGACTGCAGGTAGCGGGCCAACCGCAGCGAACGGTCGTCCAACTCCCGATACGTGAGCTGCTCGCCCGTGGCGGGCCGGATGACCGCAGGCTTGTCGGGCGTGGACGCGACGAAGTTTCCCGGAAACACGGCGGCTCCTCATGTGAACGGTGATTCGCACGATCGGTCTGGGTCGATGGTCCACCTCCCGCGGCCCACTCGAGGTGGTTTCGACCGAATCGCGCGAAGACCGACTCCCCTCGACGTTTCCGGGCGGAGTCGTCGCTCCGGACGACAATCGGTCATAGAGTGACAGGGTGACCACGGACGGGGGCGTCGAGGCGATCACGTCGGTCGATTTCCACTTCGACCCGATGTGTCCGTTCGCGTTCCATGCGTCGCGATGGATCCGGCACGTTCGCGCCGAGACCGGCATCGACATCGCGTGGCGCTTCTTCAGCCTCGAGGAGATCAACCGGCGCGACGATCAGAAGCACCCGTGGGAACGTGAGTGGTCGTACGGATGGTCGCTGATGCGGATCGGTGCGCTGCTGCGCCGCGAGAGCATGGACCTGCTGGACCGCTGGTATTTCACGACGGGGCATCTGCTGCACGTCGACGGCGGCAAGCCGCACGACCCGGCGGTCGCGCGCGACCTGCTCGTCCGACTGGGCCTCGATCCCGGCCTGCTCGACGCCGCACTGGCCGACCCCACGACGCACGACGACGTGCGGGCGGACCACGACCGCGTGGTCGCGGCGGGCGGGTTCGGGGTGCCGACGCTGTTCGTCCAGGACACCGCGTTCTTCGGCCCGGTGCTGATCGATCCGCCCGAGGGCGAGCTGGCGGTGCGGCTGTGGAACACGGTGACCGAGCTGCTGGAGTTCCCGCACGTGTACGAGATCCAGCGGATCGAGGGCCCGTCGGACGCCGAGGACATCGGACGAGCCCTCGAACCGTATGTGCGAGGGCGTGATTGGCAGAGCATCGACCGAGGCGAGGTACTCGACCTCCCGGTACCGGAAATGGAGAGCGACACATGAGCGAGTTCCCCCAGGGCGCGCTGGCCGATGCCCTGTCCGAGCAGTGGGCCGTGCTCGACGACGTGCTGTCCACGGTCGAGGGCGATGCTTGGCTCACGCCGACAGCGCTGCCCGGCTGGACCGTGCGCGACATCGTCTCGCACATCATCGGGACCGAGTCGCTACTGTCGGGCCTGAAGCCACCCGTGACGGCGATCGACGTTCACGGACTCGCCCACGTGCGCAACGAGATCGGCGCCCTCAACGAGCGGTGGGTGGAGGGACTGCGCGCGCACACCGGGGAGCAGATTCTCGCGATGTTCCGCGAGGTCACCTCGACCCGACGCGAGATGCTCGCCGACATGACGCAGGCCGACTTCGACGCGACCGCCGCCACGCCGGTCGGTCCGGCGCCGTACGGCCGCTTCATGCGCATCCGCCTGTTCGACTGCTGGATCCACGGCACGACATCCGCGATGCGCTGCCTGTTCCTGCGGGCGACGAGGGCGGCAGCCGCGGCGATCTCGCGTTCATGGAGATCGAGGGTGCGCTGGGATTCATCGTGGGCAAGCAGGGCCGCGCCCCCGAGGGCGCCCGGGTGACGTTCGAGCTGTCCGGTCCGCTGGCCCGCACGATCCACGTCGAGATGGACGGCCGGGCCGCGGTGGTGCCGCAGCTGTCCGGACCGGCGACGTCGACGATCGCGATGGATTCTCGGCTGTTCACCCGGCTGGCCTGCGGCCGCACGTGGGCCGAGGCGCACCGGTCCGAGATCGAACTCGGCGGGGACGTCGTGGTCGGCAAGCGGATCATCGACAACTTCGCGTTCACGGTCTGACCGCGCGTGCGACTGTTCCTGTCGTCGTATCGCTTCGGCGCGCATGTCGACCGGTTCGTCGATCTGGTCGGCGGCCCTCGTCCGATCGCGGTGATTGCCAACGCGGCCGACGCGTGGCCGGTGCGGGCGCGGGAGTCGGCGGTGGTCAGCGACGTCGTCCCGCTGCGTCGGCTCGGATTCGCGCCGGCCGAAGTGGATCTGCGCGACTTCGTCGGCCGCCGGACCGGCTGGAGGAGTCGCTGTCAGCGTTCCGCGCGGTCTGGGTGCGGGGCGGAATACGTTCGTGCTGCGGGCCCAGTTGGCCCGGTGCGGCGGCGACGAGGTGCTGCCACGGCTTCTCCGTACCGGCGTGCTCGCCTACGCGGGTTACAGCGCGGGCGCCTGCGTCATGGCGCCGTCACTGGTCGGGGTCGACAGCGCCGACGACCCCGGCGAGGTGGAGCCGACGTGCGCGGTTCAGCCACGATGGGACGGGTTGGGTCTGGTCGATTTCGCGATCGTGCCGCACTGTCCGCCCGTCGGCGGAATCGGCACGGAGACGGGGCCGGACATGGCGAACCCCGGCGACGAATCGGCCCGAATGATCGAGGCCTGCCGTGCCGCCGGGGTTGCCTGCAGGTGTTTGACCGATGATCAGGCGATCGTCGTGGAGGCTGCCGCCACGACGTTGCTGTAGCCGCCGACCACCATCTCGTCGTGCTCGACGGGAGCGGGACGGTCCAGCGCGGCCCACGTCATCTCGCAGCGCCTGACGGTCATCTCGTCGGCCTCGGAGAGCAGCGTTTCGAGCAGGGACTTCGGATCGAGACGCCACTGCGCATCGATGCGATCGACCTGCGTGTTCGTGAACAGTCCGGACCCGGCGACGGCCGACGCCCAGTCGCTCACCTCGCCGCGGTGAAGGCGATCGAGCGAGTCGTAGTCGACGCCTCCGTCCATGAATTCGTACGCGAACATCGCCGCGACGTAGTCCTCGATGCAGTTCGACGAAGCGCTCACTACTCCGCGCCCCTTTCTCCCCGACGGCTTTCCCCGGTCTGACGGATCACGTTCCGGGCGACAAGGATGTTGATGATGGTGACGTCGCGTAACGCTTCGATAGCGCTGAGCGATTGGAATCGACGCTAACGCGACCAAAGACGGGGGCGTTACTGTTTGACCATCACGATTAAGTAACGAAACCTGGCGTTCACGGACCGCACGACCGCACGAAACCTGAGCCCGACGAATTGGGCACGAGTCCATTCGTAGGACACCAAAAATACGAATTGCGCTGCTACTATCCGCGCGGGCAAACGGACGGCACCGACGCCCGTGCCTCCTCGCGGAGGGAACGATTCGTCGGTGCCGTCCGGTAGACGCCGTCGTACGCCTAGCGCGCCGAGTGCGGCGCTCCGATCCCCGGATCGATCTTCACCGGGCCGGCCGCGGACGGCGCCACCGGGAAGTCGAAGATCGCGGTCGGCAGATAGACCGTCGCGCACGAGTTCGGGATGTCCACGACGCCGGACAGCCGACCCTCGATGGGCGCGGCCCCGAGCAGCAGGTACGCCTGCTCCGGGCTGTAGCCGAACTTCGTGAGGTAGTCGATCGCGTGCAGGCACGCCCGCTGGTACGCCAGGTGCGAGTCGAGGTAGCGCTGTTCGCCGTCGAGCGTCACCGACGTTCCCGAGAAGGCGAGCCATTCGGAGTACTGCGGGTCGGTGTTGCCGGGCATGAAGATCGCATTCTCGGAGACGCCGTAGGTCTCCATGCCGCCCTTGATGAGGTCGACACGCAGGTCGATGAATCCGCCCATCTCGATCGCGCCGCAGAAGGTGATCTCGCCGTCGCCCTGCGAGAAGTGCAGGTCGCCCACCGACAGCTTGCCGCCGTCGACGAACACCGGGTAGAAGACCCGGCTGCCCTTGGTGAGGTTCTTGATGTCCTGGTTGCCGCCGTTCTCCCGGGGCGGCGCGGTACGCGCGGCCTCGGCGGCGACCCGATCGAAGTCGGCACCGGTGAGCGTGCCGAGAACGGCGTCACGCGGTTCCGGTGGCAGCGCCAGCGGCGGCACCCGGTCGGGATCGGTCGCGATCAGCGCGGCCTCGCGGGCGTTCCACTTCCCGAGCAGCGCGTGCGACGGCGCCGTCCCCATCAGCCCGGGATGGACGATGCCGGTGAACTTCACGTGCGGCACGTGGCGCGACGTCGCGGTCTGCCCGGAGAAGTCCCACACCGCCTTGTAGGCGTCGGGGAACTGTTCGGTGAGGAAGCCGCCGCCGTTGTCGCGCGGGAAGATGCCGGTGTAGCCCCAGCCCTGGCCGGCCAGCGGCCCCGAATCCTCCTGCGGGATGGGCCCGATGTCGAGGATGTCGACGATCAACAGGTCGCCGGGCTTCGCGCCCTCGACCGCGAACGGCCCGGACAGGGTGTGCACCGTCGTCAACGGCGCGTTCAGGATGTCGTCGGCCGAGTCGTCGTTGTGGATCGCGCCGTCGAACCATTCGCGGCAGTGCACCCGGAACGAATCGCCCGGTTTGACGGTCACCGCGGCCGGGATGTCGGGGTGCCACCGGTTGTGGCCGATCTTCTCCTGCTCGGTGAACTTCTTGTTCGAATCCAACGGGAACAGCAACTCAGGCATCGAGCCTCCTAACGCGGACGGGCGATTTACTCAGGGGCGGGGCAACTTTCGGTGGAGCGGATTGGTGGTGACCTTCTGCGCGGTGCGGCCGCCGCCGCGGCGCGGCCCCTGGACGACGGCCGGCTCGCTCGCGGACCGCGCGGTCGCGTCGAGTAGTCGCATCTGCGTCGACGCACCGTGGCCGAGTCGCGGTGCGGTGACCTGTCGTCGCGCGTCGGACGCGCAGTCGGGGCAGGCACTCGTGTCGGGAACGGTGGCCATCGTGAAGGTGCGGTCGAAGGGACCGCAGTGATCGCACCGGAACTGGTAGAGGGGAATGACCGCGTCCTTTCGCCGGGGCAAGGATCGAAGTCCCTCAGACGGTATCGGAGACCGCACCGGACCGCGCGCGACACGACTTGTCCGCATCGTCCGATCCGGTGAAGCACCGAATTCCGTGACGCGTCCGCACGTGCGGGTCCACACTTGAGGCGACACCCCAGAGCGATCTCGTCAGCGCGAATCCGAGGAGCGTGCGCATGGCCGACGGACAACCGTTCATCCCTCCGAGCGCGGTGGACGTCGACCTGTCCACGGTCGGGTGGGGCATGAGTCGGATCATGTCGGACTTCGAGACCGGCATGTGGCGGATGGAGGAGGTCCGGCCGGAGCTGCGCACGCCGATCGTCGCCGTCGACGTCCTCGACCGGGCACCGGACTGGGATCGAGTGGTCCGCGCCCACGAGTGGGCGTCGCACATCGTTCCCCGCATCCGGATGCGGGCGGTGGAACCGGCGTTCGGGTTGGGCAACCCGGTGTGGTCGGTCGATCCCGAGTTCGATCTGGACTACCACCTGCGGCGCGTGCGTCTGCCGGAGCCCGCCGATCTCGATCACGCGCTCCGCCTGTGCCGGCACCTGGCGACCGAGCCGTTCGACAAGGCGCGCCCGCCGTGGATGGCGATGCTGATCGAGGGCATGGACGACGGCCGCGCGGTGTACGTCGTCAAGACGCACCACAGCATGGCCGACGGGATGGGCGGCATCCAGATGATGACGCTGCTGCACAGCCGCCGGCCCGAGCCCACCCCGGACAAGCCCGATCGCGAGCCCGCGCCCCCGGAGCATCTCAACGATCTCTCGGCGCTGGGCCAGGAGGTGGTCACCGAGGCGCGCCGGGCGCCGAGCCGGATCGCCGGCCTCGTGACGGGGTCGGTGCGGTTGGCGCTCGACGCGGTTCGACGCCCGCTCGACGCGGCCGGCGAGGTCCTCGACTACGCGAACTCGCTGCGCCGGGTGGTCCAACCGCCGCCGGCCACCGGGTCTCCCCTGCTGAGCAACCGCGGCCTCGGCCGCTGGTTCGGGGTGCTCGAGGTGGGCCTGCACGAACTGCGGATCGCGGCGCACGCCGCCGGCGGCTCGGTCAACGACGCCTACATCGCGGCGTTGCTCGGCGGGTACCGCCGCTACCACGAGGAGATGGGTGCGGAGGTCGGGAAGGTGCCGATGGGCATGCCGATCAACATGCGGGCGGCGACGGACCGGTCCGGGGCAACCGGTTCGCGGCCGTGCGGTTCGCGGGCCCCGCGACCGAGGAGAACCCGGCGATGCGCATTCGCAAGGTCCGGGCCATCGTCCTGGCGTTGCGCGAGGAACCCGCGCTCGACATCGTCGAGGCCGCGTCGCCGTTGCTGGTTCGCCTGCCGACACGGCTGTTGGCCGAGTGGTACCTGTCCCAGTCGAAGGGCCTGGATCTGCAGGCGTCGAACGTCGCCGGTGTCCCGGTCCCGGTGTACCTGGCCGGCGCGCGGATCGAGCGGGTGTTCCCGTTCGCGCCGGCGCCCGGGTGTGCGGTGATGGCGACGATGGTCTCGCACGTGGGGGTGTGCTGCATCGGCGTCAATCTGGATACCGCGGCCGTGACCGAGCCGGCCCTGTTCATGCGCTGCCTGCAGGAAGGGCTCGACGAGGTGGTGACGCTCGGCCACGCCCGCGACGGGGCCGAGGGATCGGAAGGAGCGCAACGATGACGAGCACGAATCATCACACGCGGGTCTACCTCACCGAGCCGATGACCGACACCGAGGACCGGGTGCTGCGCACGTGGCTCCAGCGCCGTGAGACCGAGTCCGGGGAGCCCACCGTGACGGTCACGACGACCGATCAGGGGCTGATCTCGCTGTCGCAGCGCGACGACGATCCCGAGCTGAGGCCGGTGCGGGTGGTGTGGTTGCCCGACATCACCAACGGGCATCGCGCCCAGCGGCTTCGCGAGGTGCTCTCGGCGCGCGATCCTCTGCACCTGGGCGCGAGCGCGCAGCGTCGCGTCATGCGCAGCGATCCCGCGCGCTGCCGCGTCATCGAGGGCGACCCGGCACCGTTGAATGAACTCCGGGACCGGTTGGCCGAGCGCGGCGGCGGGTCACTGCCCGACTTCATCCGGCGCCAGGCCGCGCTCGCGCTCGAGCGTGCCGAACGCAAGCTCCTCGGTACGCAGTACAAGGTGTCGCGGTTCGTGGTGGAGGAGATCACCGACACCAGCCGATTCACTGCCGGGGTGAAGAAGCTTGCCGCGCAGCTCAATCTCACCGTCACAGACGTCGACCGGCGGGCCCGCGCCGACCTCGACGAGATGGTCGCGGCGCAGAGCCGACGGGCGATCGCGCTGTGGGACCAGTTGGGCCGCTACTTCTCTCGCGCATACCGGCTGGACGTGGACACCACCCGGTTCGAGGAGCTGCGCGAACTCAATCGGGACCATTCGCTGGTGTTCCTTCCCAGCCACCGCTCGTACCTCGATCCGCTGGTGCTGCGGCCGGCGCTGCTCGCGAACGACCTGCCGCTCAACCACGTGATGGGTGGGCTCAACGTCAGCTTCTGGCCGGTCGGTCCGATCAGCAAGCGGTCGGGCACGGTGTTCATCCGCCGCAAGTTCGGCAGCGACGAGATCTACAAGTGGACGCTGCGCGAGTACATGCGGTTCCTGCTGAACAAGCGCTTCAACCTCGAGTGGTACATCGAGGGCGGCCGCTCGCGCACCGGGAAATTGCGCCCGCCGCGCTACGGGCTGCTCACCTACCTCTCGAAGGCCTTCCGGGAGAGCGACGCATCCGACGTCTACCTCGTGCCCGTGTCGCTGGTGTACGACCAGCTGTACGAGGTGAACGCGATGGCCGCGGAGGCGCACGGGGCGGAGAAGCGCAAGGAGAGCTTCCGGTGGTTGGTCGGCTATGTCCGCGCGCAGGGGCAGCGCCGCGGCGTCGCGCACGTGTCGATCGGACGGCCACTGTCGCTGCGGGATTCGCTCGCGCAGGAAGACGACATGCGCCTGGCGATCCAGAAGACCGGGATCGAGGTCAGCCACCGGATCAACGAGGTCACCCTGATCACGGCGTCGTCGCTGGTGATGCTCGCGTTCCTCGGCATCGAGGACAGGGCGTTGACGGTGCCGAACTCGAGTTCATCCTGCGGCCGATGGTGGACTACATCGCCTCCCGCAAGCTCCCGACGGCCGGTGATCTGACGAACCCGCAGGTGGTCCGCCGGGCGCTGCTCACCCACGTCGACGCCGGGGTGCTCAAGCGCTACGACGAGGGCAGCGAGCGCGTCTACTACCTCGGCAAGGATCAGGGTCTGGTGGCGGCGTTCTACCGCAACAACATGATTCACTTCCTGCTGGTCCGCTCGATCGCCGAGATGGTGATGGTCGCGGCGATCGACGAGAAGTTCGCCGACCCGCTCGACGACGGCTGGCAGTCGGCGCTGCGGATCCGGGACCTGCTCAAGTACGAGTTCTTCTTCAGCGACAAGCGCACCTTCCGGGAGGAGTTGCGCGCCGAACTGAGCCTGGTGGACCCGGCCTGGGAGGAGGACCTGCGGGATCCGGACAATGTGCAGAAGGTTCTGGAGCAGGTCCGCCCCTATTTCGCGCACCGGGTGTTCCAGCCGTTCCTGGAGGCGTACGAGGTGGTGGCCGATCATCTGCTCGACGTCCCGGTGTCCACGGACTTCGACGAGAAGACCTTCGTGTCCGAGTGTCTCGCGCTGGCGCAGCAGCGGCGGCTGCGGCAGCAGATCGCGAGCAGTGAGTCGATCTCGTCGGAGCTGTTCGGTACCGCGCTGCGGGTGGCGCGCAATCGCAACCTGGTCGAGTCCGACGATCCGGCGGTCCTCGAGCAGCGTCGTGATTTCGCCAACGAGATCCGGACGCTGGTCCGGCGGGTCCGCGAGATCCGCGCGCTGGCGCACGCGAAGCTCGACTACGTGAAGGGAACCGACTCGGTCGCCGAGCCGATCGACGACACCACGGAGTCGGACCGATGAACCGTCTGAAGGACCTGTACGCCGCGATCGCCGCCGCCCCCGAGGGCTCGACGACGCTGGCCGCGTTCGACCTGGACGGCACCCTCATCACCGGGTACTCCGCCACCGTCGTGTATCGGGATCGACTGCGCCACTTCGATATCAGTCTCGCCGAGCTGCTGCGCACCACCGGGGCCGCGTTCGACACGCAGTTCCGGGGCGCCGACGTCGGGCGGCTGATGGAGATCGCGGTCAGCGGTCTGGCCGGCCGGAGCGAGGACGAACTATGGGAGTGGAGTCAGCGGCTGTTCCGTCAGGAGGTCGCGTCGATGATCTACCCGGACGTGCGGCGACTGCTCGACGCGCACCGCCGCGCCGGGCACCGGATCGTGATGGCGACGTCGGCGACGACGTATCAGGCTCAGCACCTGGCCGACGACCTCGGGATCGACGACATCCTGTGCAGCCGGCCGGAGGTGGTCGACGGGATACTGACCGGTGAGATGACCGGTCCGGCGCTGTGGGGTCCGGCGAAGGCGAAGGCGCTGCGGGAGTTCGCCGACGAGGCGGACGCGCCGCTGTCGGAGGCGTTCGCGTATTCCAATGGTGTCGAGGATGTTCCGATGCTCGATTCGGTGGGGCGGCCGGTGGCACTGAACCCGGATCGGCGGCTGGCAGGGATCGCGCACGACGAGGGATGGCTGGCGGTGAACCTGCGCAAGCCGGAGCGCGGGGCGACGCCGGTCGCGACTCTTCGGACGGGGGCGGCGCTGAGCGCGCTCACCGCCACCACCGCGGCGGCGGTGACGGCGGGGTGCTGTCGGGCAACCGGCGGACCGCGGCGAACATCGTAGGCTCGTTCGGCCCGGATCTGGCGCTGACGATCTGTGGGATCGACGTGCAGATCACCGGTGAGGACAACGCGTCGAAGGACCGTCCGGCGGTGTTCATGTTCAATCACCAGAGCTCCCTGGACATGTTGGTGATTGCCAAGGTGATTCGCCGCGACGTCACCGGTGTGGCGAAGAAGGAGGCGGCGCACGATCCGCGGTTCGCGGCGGTGGGCGCACTGCTGGACGTGGCGTACGTGGACCGCTCGGACAGCAAACAGGCCCGAGCGGCGTTGGCGCCCGCGGTGGAGAAACTCAAAAGCGGCACGTCAATCGCGATCGCCCCGGAGGGAACCCGCTCCCCCACACCGCGATTGGGGCGGTTCAAGAAGGGCGGGTTCCACCTGGCGATGCAGGCGCGGGTGCCGATCGTGCCGATCGTCGTCCACAACGCCGGGGACCTGATGTGGCGCAACTCGTTTGTCGCACACCCCGGCACCGTCTACGTCGACGTCCTCGAACCGATCAGCACCGAGGGCTGGAACGTCGAGGACATCGACCAGCACATCGCCGACGTGCGGGAGCGGTTCGACGACGTGCTGCGGGCGGGGCCGGTGAAGGCGTAGCGGCCCCGTTGCCGGAACCGGGCAACCAGAGAAGTCGAATCGCCCGCGCAGTGGATGCGCCCATCTCATGTTGTGCGGCCGACATTTTGGCGTCCGTGGGAGTGGATCGATGGCGATTGGAATTCGTCCACGCCGTTGGGTCACCAATGGTCCCGCTAAGTAACCGTTGTCGGGGGATTTGATCAATGGGTGGGGATGATGTCCGACGTCACTTCGGATGTAAGCGTGGAAGAGATGACCGATCTCAGCAAGGCGTGGCGGATCCGGTTCCAGTTCTTCCAGGCCAACGGCGTACCCGGAATGTGGAAGCCGAACAAGGCCTACCAGCAGGCGTTCCGGGCGTTGCCATTCAGGACTCGAATGACCGTGTCCTCCAACTTCTTCGCCTTCTTCTTCGGCTGGTTCTACCTGCTGTATCTCGGCCTGTGGCGCAAGGCCCTGACGATGTTCGCCATCGGTGTGGCGCTCGGGATCGCCAGCATCCTGTTGCAGCTGCCCAACATCCTGGATACGGCGCTGACCTTCGGGCTCTGCGGGTTCATCTCGGCCCGCGCGAACGTCCTCTACTACGACTATCGGGTGCACGGCAGACACACCTGGGACCTCTAGTGTTCTGAGTCAGGAATGACGTTTGGACATATCGAGCTTGTGGGCGACTCGTATCCGAACAGATTTCCCGAATCAGAACACCAGGCTCCGTTCAGGATCCGATGACCGGCGGCGCGGCGAGCGGGAGCTTGCCGATCAGTTCGTTGCCGTTGTCGACGTTGACGAGGTAGCCGGGCGTCTTGTGCTCGTTGTCGTCCTCGCCGCGGCCGCGGGCGCCCGCACCGGGCATCATCCCGCTACCGCCGGGTGCACCGGGTCGGCCGGCCGCCGCCGCGGCACCGCTGGGTGCCCCGCCGGCCCCGGTCGTCGCCGCCCCGGCACCGCCGGCACCGAGGCCGCCGCCGCTGCCGCCGAGCCCTCCGCTCAGGAATCCGCCGGGCGAGTCGCCGCCGCCCGCACCGGATCCGGTGGAGGGTCCCCGCCGCCGTAGCCACCGCCCGAGCCGTGGGTGCCGGCGTAGCCGCCACCGGTTCCCGCCCCGAGCGGGCCGAGGCCGGTCTGCCCGAAGCGGGCGGCGTCGCCGCCGTTCGCGGCGGCCGGTGCCGTCCATGCGGAGGCCGGGTTGGTCTGCGCGTCAACGGTGTTCGGGGTGCCGGCGTACGAGCCACCGTCGCCGGGGGCGACGGGATTCGATCCGGTGGTGTTGGGTCCGAAAGCGTCGGGTCCGGGATGTCGGCACCGGGTGTGGTTCCGGGTGCCGGGCGCCATTCGGCACGCCCGCGTGCGGCGACGGTGAGCCGGGGTTCGGTGGACTGTAGGGCGTGTATGCGGTGGGTCCGCCACCCCAAGAGGTGGCGCGGGTGTCCGGGGTGTGTCTGGGTCTTCTCGTCGATGACCTGCGCCGGCGGCTGCAGCGTCGGAACCTTGGTGTCGGACTGCTGCATGACCGGGGTGTAGACGGTCCGCATGATCTGGATGGCCGCTTGGTGGGCCTCGTCCTGCTCGTGTGTCAGGCTCTTGAACAACCCCGCGGGCGGCAGCAGGACGTCGACCACGGCCTCGGCGATCGACCGCTTAGCGACGGGCGGGACGGTGGACTTCACCTGGTCGATCGCGGTGGCGGCTTCCTCGATCTTGCTACCCACGAGCTTGCCGGCAGCTGCGAGCTTGGTCGAGTCCTCGGCATAGTTGGCGGTCGCGGCACGCGCGCTGTCCGCGGCGATGCCCTCCCAGGTGCCGTCCTTGATCGTGTTTGCCATGAAGTCACGGAAGTCGTTGAGGGACTGTTCGAGCGACTGGCCGATCTTCTTCCAGCCTTCGGCGCTCGCGCGCAGCGCCTCACCGTTCATGGCGTCGACGGCCGACTTGATCGCCTCGTGCGACATGGCCTCGAACGCCTCCGGCGACCCCAGGACCGGAGGGTCAAACGTGTCGCCCACCTGGGGCACAGCCCGTTCTGCTCTTGGTAGATCTGGTCGCGCTCGGCGTTGCCGGAGGCCTGTTCGTCGCGGACGCGGTTGCGCTCTTTGTAGTCGGTTCCGGTGACGAGCTCGATGGCATCGTTCCCCTTGTCGAGGGCGAAGTCGACCGCCTTCCCACCCATCACCGTCGCGGCCTTGCCCACCGATGCCAAGCCCGGCAAATCCATGTCCCATCCCCCTCTTGTCGTGCGTTACGTTCGGCCGATTCATTGGAAAGGCCGATCTGGTGCCGCGCCATCCCCTCAGTACCGCGGCACAGGAAGTTCTAGTTGATCGGCGCCCCGACCGCCGTCATGGCTGCCGTATTCGCTTCCTCCGCTGAGGTATAGCGGGCCTCAATCTGGAGGAACACGTCCCGCATTTGCTCGACCACCGCGATGTGGTCAGCCAGAGCCTGATCGAGCGAATACTCCCCACCGGAAGCCTTACGTTCGAACTTGGCGGTCAGCGCGATACCCGATGGGAGCTGACCGAACCCATCGACGTGAGCCAATCTCGAGCCTCGGGCCCGATGTCACTGAGCTCGACTACAAAGTCCTCACAGCGCTTCGCGCACCGCCGCGCTACATCCAGGTCGATGAAGAGCTCGCCTGCCTGGGCCGCGGACCCGAGCTGCGACCAGACCGAGGCCTCCGCAACTGTCACCGTGACTTCCCTCCGATTGATTCCGGCTACTCAGGGATATAGGGCGTGAGGGTTCGGGCTGCCTGAATGACTACGCCGCATGCCTCGTCGGCATCCTTCGGGCGCGTGCTTCCGAAGAAGCCCGCCGATACCAGTACAACTCCGCCTCTGGACTCGACTGCGACATCGCAGCGCTCTCGGTTCCGATCTGACTTCTCGCGATAGCTAGTACCTTGTCGATCACCCAGATCAGCGACCTTGAAATCTTCATTCCGGTCGTTCGCGCGTACCTGGTCGAGGGTGCGGTTAGTGGCGAACACAGACACATGGAAATCGGGTCCGCGCCAACCACAGATGTTCCACCCGGGCTGCTTCACGTCCATGATGTCTCGCTCTTCGGTCGCAGGATCGACGCCGAGTCCACGGACCACATCGTCCGGAATGTCATCGCACGGACTGAACACCGGCTCACCCGCTGCAACTCCCGCGGGGGTGGCACTACCGTCAACGCCCCCGACCCACACCCCGCAAGCAGCAGCCCAGCGCCGACCAGCCCGATTACGGCACCCACCCGCATCCGGCACTCCTCCCCCTCGTTCCAGACCGCTCCACCCTAAACAGACGCGTGCACTGCGGATTCGGTTCCCTTCGGTTTCGCAACAGCTGTGTGCAGCGTGGGGAGCTGCACGCCGGCGCCAGTTACTCGATCTACGATCACCACACCGGGACGGCCCCGGCCGAGGGTTTGCCCACCGTGCCGTGGCACCGGAAGTCCTAGTCGATCCGCACCCCGACTGCCGTTGTGGCTGCGGTATGCGCTTCCTCCGCCGCGGCGTAGCGCGCTTCGATCTGAAGAAACACGTTGCGCATCTGCTCGACCGTTGAAATATGGTCGGCGATAGCTTGATCGAGCGAGTACTCGCCACCAGATGCTTTGCGCTCGAACTTCGCAGCCAGAGCGATACCTGACGGAAGCTGATCGCCAAACCCGTCAACCTTTGCCAACCACGCCGACTCGTAGTGAAGGTCCTTCAACCGCGCCACAAGCTCATCGCAACGATCGGCGCACCGCCGAGCTGTCCCGGCTCGAGATAGAGCTCCCCTGAACCAACAGCGTCGCCAAGCTGTTTCCAACTGGCACTTTCCACTGTTCCCCCTCCGTCATGGTTGCAAGCTAGTCGGGAATGTACTGAGCGATATGTGCAGCTCGCCGAACAACCACCGAGCAAGGCTCCTCGAGAACCGGATCAACGCCCAGATACGCAACTGAGATGATCACAGCGCCGCTGCCCGATGTGATCGCCGCATCGCAGTTGCGACGATCCTTGTCTGTCGCCTCCCGGTAGGTAAAGCCCTGTCTGCCCGCGATTTCGACGGGATTGAAATCAATGTTGCGCTTGTTCTCCCGGATATCTTCCAGTGTGTGCGTCGTCGCGGCGACGCCCAGCGCTGGCCCCGACCCCTGCCACTTGCATATCTTCCAGCCCGGCTGTGCTACCCCCATAATGTCCGGGGACTCCGTCGCAGGATCGAGACCGAGCTCAATCAGAGCTTCGTCGGGGATTACATCGCACGGGCTGAATATCGGCTCCCCGGCCGCGACACCCTGCGGGGCAGCTTCACCCTCAACATCCCCCGACCCGCAGCCCGCAAGCAGCAGCCCAGCGCCGACCAGTGCAATCACGGCAGCCACCCGCATCCGGCACTCCTCCCCTCGTTCCAGACCGCTTCACCCTAAACAGACGCAGGACCAGCCGATTCGGTTCCCCTCATTTCGTACAAATTCCGACAGCCGTGACAACGCGGGCCAGAGCGTCACACCAGCGTGGCGAGCCCGGCGTCCGGCAGGTGAATCCAACCCTCGCGCCGCGTCACTTCTTCGTCCGCCGGATCCGGCATCCGTGTCCGACCGAGCGCCGCCGCCCGTGCGATCACCGCCGCGACGACGGCGTCGAACGCGTCGTCCGACGACTCACAGGAGTCGCGGAAGTCGCCGAACTCCAGGCCCTCGATCTGCGCGGCAAAACTCGAGACGAGTGCTTGCAGGTGTGGACGATTCGCCGAACCCTTATAGCCGCGAAACCGCAGCCCCCACTGCTGCAGCGCCGCAGCCGGATACACCTCGACCACTGTGCCGGCGACACGATCCACATCGACGCCGGCCACCTCGAGCCGAGCCAGCAATCCGGCGCACCGCAGCGCGACGTGCGCGATCAGGTCCGCCGACACGCTGAGCGGCACGATCCCGGTCACCTCGTGGACAACGCGGTCGGTGCGCCGGCGCACCAGGGGCAGACGTCCGGCGCGGCTACTCAGCTCGAGCTCGCGCTGCGGTCTCCGGGAGCGGTGCGCGACCACGAAGTCGACGAACGCGTCCGGCCACCCGAACGGCGCATCGATCCCGCACTTGTCGGCGCGTCGAATCGCCTCGACCAGACCGTCATCCGTAACGCCGAGCCGGAGATCGACCACACGGGCCGATCCTCCGCCCCAATCGATTGTCGCGACAGCGGTTTTCGCGGGTTCTGCCGATAGGTCGACGCCGACGGTCCTCATCGCACGGGACTGACCATCACCGCATCACCGGCAGCACCGTCCCGCCCGACCGCCCCGATGCGGCCTCGACGAACGCCAGCGGATCGGCCACCGCGGCGAGGACGTCACGCGCACGCTCGAGGGCCAGTAGCTCCGGCTCGGGCCACCGACCGCGTCGACGACGTCGAGCCAGTGGATCGTCGCTTCCATGATCGCCATGTCGAGGAAGGCGCCCAGCGAGACCGACTCCAGCATCGGGTGTGGAATGACGGTGTCGCGGCTGAGGCCAGACAGTCGCTCGAACGCCTCGGGCAGTTCGGCGTCAAAGCGCGCGACGAGGGTCTCCCGATCGACGTCGGTGGCGGCCTGGCGCACCATCTCGGCCAGCTGCGCGTGCAACGACTCGGCAGCGACCGGGTCGGCGTTGAAGACCCGGAGCATCTCCGCCGCACTGGTCACCTTCGCGTCGCCGTCGGCGGCGGGCGCGGCCAGCATCGCGATCAGGACGTCGGGAGTCACGTGCACGTACACGTCGCGCAAGGTCCAACCCGGCAGCCGGGTCTCCGTCGTCCACTGCTCGTCGGACAGCTCCGCGGCCCGCTTCGCCCACATCCGCCACAGCCCGATCAGCAGATCCCGGTCCTGCTCGAACTCCGCCACCACAACCCCCTTCGTCGACGACAGTCGCCTCGAGGCTATCGGCCCGGTTCCGCCTCCGTCCGAAAATCGGGCATCCGGAGGATGATGGACGGCATGACGACGGTGGACCCGGCTGTAGTGGACGAACTGATCGGCGCGCTGCCCGACGGCGCGGTGCTCGACCGACCCGGACCTTGTTGCGAGCTACCGCCAGGACTGGGCCGCCGACCCGAACGCCGGCACCCCGATCGCGGTGGTCCGCGCGACCTGCACCGAGGACGTGCAGGCGGTGATGCGGTGGGCCTCCGCGCATCGGATCTCGGCGGTGCCGCGCGGCGCGGGCTCCGGGCTGTCCGGCGGGTCCAGCGCCGTCAACGGCGGAATCGTGCTGAGCACCGAGCGGATGCGGGAGATCACCGTCGACCCGGTCACCCGGGTCGCCGTCACCCAGCCCGGCCTGCTCAACGCCGAGGTGAAGAAGGCCGCCGCCGAGCACGGGCTGTGGTACCCGCCGGACCCGTCGTCGTACGAGATCTGCTCGATCGGCGGCAACGCCGCCACCAACGCGGGCGGGCTGTGCTGCGTCAAGTACGGGGTGACCACCGACTACGTGCTCGGCATGCAGGTGGTCCTCGCCGACGGCACCGCCGTCCGCCTGGGTGGTCCGCTGCTCAAGGACGTCGCCGGGCTCTCGCTGACGAAGCTGTTCGTCGGCAGCGAGGGCACGCTCGGCATCATCACCGAACTGACCCTGCGCCTGATCCCGGCCCAGCCGCCGGCCTCGACGGTGGTCGCGTCGTTCGAGTCGGTGGAGTCGGCGGCCGACGCCGTCCTGGCGATCACGCGGGAGATGCGTCCGGCGATGCTCGAGTTCATGGACCACGCGAGCATCAACGCGGTCGAGGACGCGGTCCGCATGGGCCTGGACCGCAACGCCCGCGCGCTGCTGCTCGCCCAGTCCGACGCCCCCGGCGGCGCCGGCGCACGCGAGATCGAGACGATCGTCGCGGCGTGCGAGAGCACGGTGCCACCGAGGTGTTCGCGACCGACGACGCGGCCGAGGGCGAAGCCTTCACCGCCGCACGACGATCCGTGTTCCCGGCGGTGCAGGCGATGGGCAGCCTGCTGCTCGAGGACGTCGGCGTCCCGATGCAGCAGCTGCCCGCGCTCATCACGGGCGTGGAGGCGATCGCCGAGGACTGCGACGTCCTGATCTGCACCGTCGCGCACGCCGGCGACGGCAACACCCACCCGCTGATCGTCTTCGACCCCACCGACCCCGACATGACCGAACGAGCCCGCATCGCGTTCAGCCGCGTCATGGATCTCGCAATTGCCCTGGGCGGCACCATCTCCGGCGAGCACGGCGTCGGACGACTCAAGCGGGACTGGCTGCCCGGACAGCTAGGCGAGGACGTCATGGAACTGAACCGCCGGATCAAGAACGCGCTCGATCCGCTGGGGATCCTGAATCCGGGGGCGGTCCTCTCCTGATCTCGCCCTGCGCGCGAGCGTTTCCGAATGAATCTCGATTACTCTCCGGCCATCTCCTCGACGCGCCGCACGAACTCCGGATGCGCTCCGGGCACTAAGACCGCCGATCCGTCGTCGAGAACCGTTGCGCCGGTGAACATCGACGCGAGACTCCTGATCTTCACGGCTACGAACAACAGAGCGAAGGCACCGAAGAAGGTCAGCGCGACGACGTCGTCACTGCGCTCCGATGCCTGCGACGACAGGTAGCACGCTGCCGCGACCCCAACGAACAGCAGGAACGCGATGACGGTGGCAATGTTCCATCGCCGATCCACCCGCGCGCACCGGACACACACCGGCCACTCCATGGTGACGAAGTAGAGCGTGGGCGGATTCTCGCGGAACGCGGTGATCGCCTCGGGTGCGAAGATCGCATTCTGCTTCCACCAGGGCAGATTCGAAATCGGACTAGGCGGATCCGAGGCTATCGTGGTGGAACGCCGCCGGATCTCCGGCTCACCATGTCGCGCGCACACCGCGGGTGCCGGCTCTGCAAGCACGAACATCTGGTCGGCCATCTTGTCGTCGATCCAGGTCGCGTCATCAGGATCGAGATCCCTGTACCTGACGGCGAGCCGCACGTCTTTCCTCCCCGTATTCACGCGGTGGATTATGCATCGACCCTGAATCCAGCGCCGCACGCGCACGACCAAAAGGTACTTGTGCTCCAATGGCCCGTCCTGTCCTGGGCAAGGGGGGGATTGCGTGACGGCGTCGAGAACATGGCCTTCTGGCAGGGCGATGCGGCAGACAACGCCGCAACTACTTTCACGGTTTCGACCGCGCGTTGACCAACCAGGTAGGCCCGCTCAGATCCATCGCGGATCAAATGGAACAACTGGCCCTCGCGATGTACGAGCTGTCCAAAGCGGTGGAAGATGCGCTGTCCGCGATCAGCGACTTGGCGATCATCGCCCTTGTCGAGATCGCGGCCGCCGAAGCGCTGGCCGTGACAGGTGTGGGCGCATTGCGTCGCTCTCGTCTGCCGGGGCGGCCGCACTACAGGTCACGCGCATTATCAATACCTGGGGGGTCCGTCCTCGATGTGTGGACCAGAACCTGGACGACGGTTGAAGCGCTCATGAGTGGGATCGTCGGCACGCTCGGCGGAGCCGAGTTCATCGAACTGCCCGCCCTTCCGCAATCGGCGTACAGCTACCAGGAGGCCGGATGAGCGAGCCGACACCGCTGCTGGACATCGCCGGCAACGACCGCGTCGTCTCGGAGCAGCTACGCAGGTCGCTCACGATCCTCGCCTCGCGCGCATCCGAACCCGCCGCGAGAACATCGATCGTCGAGTGCCTGTCCGGTCAAGCAAGTGTGCGCGAGCTGACGAGCAATGACTCGTTCACCGCGGTGCTCGATCGGCTGTTGCCGCGCCCACTCGAAAAGTTCAACGCACTGTCGGACGAGCAGATCGCTCGGATGGCGGCTGCCGCCGAGGCAGACCTATCCTCCCCTACTGATCGCCCTGATTCTCTTCGCCCACATCCAACTTCAGATCTCCCGCCCATAGACGACGAATGGCCGGGTAGCAAGGGAATCCTGTCTTCCGAGTGGTGCCCCAGCGAGGGACAGAGAAGGTCCACGCGGACAACCCACATCGACGGCACCCGTCAACCGCTGGTGACCGTGCAGGAGGCGACCCTGCGGCTCGGCCAGGAGTAGATCCCGCGGCCGTGGGTGTCGGCCGCGCGGCGGCAGGTCGGTGCGTTTTGAGCAACCGCCCCGGCATATCGGACGCGCGTGCCACCATGACCGCATGGGCATCGGCATGAGCTTCCGGGTTGCACCGGGTGTACGGATCCGGGCGTCGAGTCGCGGGATCCGCACCAGCATTGGTCCCCGCGCGGCACGCATCCACGTCGGCGGCGGCCGAACGACCGTCTCTTCCTGCGCGGGTCCGATCACAGTATGGACAGGTCTCGATGGCAGCCCTCGTCGTCGGGGCGACCGCCCCAGCACCCCGGCGCGAGGCCGGACCACGAGTCTGGCTGCCTACCAACGCCAGTCGGCGGCGGCGCAGCGAGCAGCACAGATCACCGAGGTCCAGCGCATGGAGGACGCGTTGCGCACCCTGCACCGGGAAGAGTTCGCGCCCGCACAACCGCCGACGGTGGCACCGCCGACGCCACCGAAACTCGACACGCTGATCGCGGCGCGCACCGCCGAGGCGCTGCGCGGGGTGTCGTTCTTCGCTCGCTCCCGCCGCCGGGAGGCCAAGGCGTGGGCACAGCAGGCCGGCCGCGCGGATGCCGATGCGCTGTGGCAGCAGGCCTGCGCCGAGCACGCAGAACATCAGCGTCAGGCGGACGAGTACTGGCGGGCGTTGACCACCAACAATCCGGACACTGTCCACGACGCGATGGAGGCCGCGTTCGAGGACAACCAGTGGCCGGCCGCGTATGTCGGTCACGGCAACGAGAACGGAGCCGCATACGCCAGTGTGGCAGTGCTTTTCGGCACCGCCGACCTGGTTCCGGAACGCAAACCGGCCCTGACTCCGAGCGGCAAGCCGACACTGCACAAGCGCACCAAGACCGAACGGAACGAGCTTTATGCCGCCGCGCTCGGCTCCACAGTGCTGGCCACCGTCAAGGAAGGTCTCGCCGTCGCGCCAGGGCTCGACGAGGTTCGGGTGGTCGTGGTCCGCAAGGACCCGCAAGCCAGCGCCGACCGGTACCTCGAGGTGATCTACGCGGCCCGCTTCCCACGCGCGTGGACCGGAGCCCTGCAGTGGGCCACCCTCAACCCGGCCGAAACCCTGCTGCGCGCCCCCGACGCACAGCTGACCCGTCGCGGTGCCGCCCGCGATATCGTCGGTCTCGACCTGAGCAACGAGCCAGGCATCAGCGAACTGCTGGACCTCATGCGGGCGCAGCTGTAAGCGCGGCCGGCAGATCGCTGGCACCGCCCGCCCCACTGTCGCAGCGCCGAGCCCGACACCGATGTGCTCCGCGACGAGTTCGCCCGAACTGAGTGGCTTGCCGTGTCCGTGATTGCTGGGTTCGACAGCTCCACCGGCGAGCACGGCGTCGGGCGACCCAAGCGGGACTGGCTACCCGGCCAGCTCGGCGAGGACGTCATGGAGCTGAACCGGCGGATCAAGACGGCACTCGATCCGCTGGGCATCCTCAATCCCGGTGCCGTCCTGTCCTGATCCCGGGTTCTACAGCGGCGCCCCGAACAACGACCGTTGCGCCAGAGCAAGGTCGGCCACCCGCTCCGCTAGATCCACCCGCTCGGACAGCGGACCGGTGAGCAGCACCCACGACCGCCCGGTCACGGTCAGCGCGTCCTCGAACCACCGCGTCATCTCGGCCCGCACGTGCTCGCCGTCGCGGATCCCGTCCTGCACGAAGGGCACGTCGGTGTGATCGGTGAGCAGGTAGAGCGCCGGCCGGTCGACGACGCCCTCCCAGGCGCGCCCGCTGCCCGTGCCGAGGTAGCGGCGCTCCCAGACGGTGGTGGCGAAGGCGTCGGTGTCGCAGATCAGCACCGGCGAGCCGGCTCGGGCAGCGCTCTCTTCCATCCGCGTCTGTTCCGCGGCGATGTGCGCGAAGTCGGCACCGGTCCAGGTCAGCTCCTCCACCGCGGCGTCGGGCGCGCCGCCCGCAGGCGGGCCAGCTTGTCGTGGGTGGCCTGCCGCCCGTACTCGGGCACCCATCCGGTCCGCAACCACACGCCGCCGCGGTCCCGGTAGCGGTGCGCCAGTGCGCGACTGACCGTCGTCGTGCCGGTCGACTCGGCGCCGAGCACCACGATGCGGGTGGCCAGCCCGGCCCGCGAAGCCTCGTCGAGCTGGTCCCACTGGCCGGCGAGGTCGGCGCGGCACCCGGTCCCCGACACGGGGTGCGCGACCCGCTCGGCGTCGACGCAGACGTGGGTGGCCGAGAACCAGCGCGCCAGCTCGTCGCCGTACTTCTCGCTCGACACCACCGCGTCGATCGGGGTCGCGTCGACCTGCCGGATGGCCGCGCGCATGCAGGCGACCTGCGCCGCCCACACCGCGGTCGACTCGAGGTCGATCGGTGCGTCGCAGGCGATTCCGGCGACCCGCACCGTCGCCTCGCCTGCGTGCGTCTCGCGCATCCAGGACACCCGGTCGGCGAGCGGGATCGACTCCGCCGCCGACGCCATCACCACGACCGTCACCCGATCCGCGATCCGCGCGGCCGACCGCACCAGGTGGTGGTGTCCGCGGTGCGGCGGATAGAACTTGCCGATCACCAGGGCGTGCCGGTACATCGCGGTCATGGCGCCACCGCCAGTGCGGGTTCGGTTGCGCGACTGCGGCGCCAGGCGAGCAGGCCGCGAACGCACAGCAGCAGGAACCCGGCGTAGAGCAGGGCCGTAAGTGTCAGCCCCTTGTGCAGGTAGAGCGGGATGTAGATCAGGTCGGCGGCGATCCACAGCAGCCACGACTCCCACCGTTTGGTCGCCTGCCCCCACGTCGCGAGCAGCGACAGGACCGTGGTGACCGCGTCCCAGAACGGGACCGTCGACGACGTCGCCGCGTCGAGGAACAGCGTCAGGGCACCGGTTCCGACGATTCCCGCGCCGGCGAGCCACACCCATTCGGACCCGGTCGTACCGGTGACCGGCAGCGTGTCCCGGCGCGCCCCTGCACCCAGTTCCGCCACCCCCACACGGCGAGCGCGATGTAGACCACCTGCAGCGCCGAGTCCGCGAAAAGTCCAGCGGTAGCGAACAGCAGGATCCACACCACGTTGTTTGCGATCCCGATCGGCCAGTTCCACACCGACTGCCGGCCCACCAACCACACGCACCAGGCTCCGGTCACGAAGCCCAGCACCTCCGCCCAACTTGTCGGCGCACCGAATGCGGTGAATGCCGTCAAGTTCAGAAATTCAATCATCACCCCTCCTTGACTCAACGGCGCCAACATTAGCGCATATTTGCGCTAAGTCCTGCCAGAGGTACGCCACGGCGGTCGGACCTCTCGCTCCGACGCCAATCTCAGGTGATACCTCATGACTCGAAACGGGTTCGGGCAGCCTTGGCCCCACGGAGGTCTCGCGGTTCCGGCGCCGATGACAGGTCCTCCTACGCGGGCAGCAATGCACACGGATTCCCGTGACGTTCATGCCCGGCCACGCCCTCACACCGCCCAACTGTCGGACCGTCCGCCACGGTGGCGCAATCCGATTGCGAAAGCCGGGCCGTTTGTCCGGGTCTGGACGTATAACTGAGCCCGGCTGAGTTGGATGCATGTCCATCTTCACGTCAGTGCGAAACAAGCACCAATCTGATGGGGGTATAGCAGTGCCATCGAAGGCAGTGTCGTTCAAACCGGTCTCTCACGACGGCATGGAGTGCGAGGTGCGCTCTCCGCTCGGCCTGCGGCTGCGGCTTAGCGGGACCATCGCGGCCGTCGAACCGACTGTCGAGGGCGACGCACCGATGACTGCGAACCCGGCGCTGATTCACAACGCGTGGGCATATGCGAAGAACGAGAAGCTCTTTCGTCGCTTCAAGGATCCGAAGAAGAAGGAAAGCCACCGTAAGCAGGCCGACGCTCACGCGGATGCCGCCGAAGAGATCGCCGAGCTGATCGACCAGCTTGGGGACTCCACTCGGCCTGGATGGTGCTCGGCCTGCTACGCGCGCACCGATCACCGCAAGGTGAAGATGGGGCGGCTCAGCGTGCCCGCGAATCTGTGTGTCACATGCGGTTCACCGACGCTCGCCTGCGCAGCGCCTCAGTGCAGCAACATGGCGACTCGTGGCTCCGGCGCGGTGCGCATCCCACGCTTCTGTGCGGAGCACCGCCATGAGCTTCCCAGCTTCGAGCGAGCAACCGAGAAGATTAAGACGGTCGACGACTACGAACAACTCCGGGTGTTTGACAAGAGCAATCTGAGCCGCGGTTCCAAGTACGCGATGGCCGGCGTCTTCGCTGCCGGTGTCGTAGGCACCGGGGCCTCCTTGCCGCGCCCGCGGTGGGCGGCGCAATCGGCACCCTCGTAGGTGGATACACAGGCGCCGCGGCCACCAGCTACGGGCTAGCGATGCTAGGTGGCGGCGCCGTGGCCGCCGGCGGCCTCGGGATGGTGGGCGGCACCTATGTCGTCGCCGCGGCGGGAGCCGCCTTGGGCACAGCGCTGGGGGCAAGCATCACCAACGCGTATGTCAGCGAGGACAAGTCGTTCGCCATCGAGAGGTTTCGCGACGGCTCCGGCACCCCTGTCATCGTTGCGCGGGGCTTCACCACGGAGAAGGACCAGAACTGGAAGTCGGCCATGCAGATGGTCGAGGAACGGTACCCGGACTCACCGATCTACCGGCTACGCTGGGGCAGCAAGGAGCTCGGTAATCTGGCGGCCTTGGCCGTGAAGAACGTGGGCGCGAAGCAGGCGATGGCCGCCGTGGGCGGCGCGGCGGCGCGCGCAGGCAAGTTGGCCGCGAAGAAGCTCGCTCCGATCGCACCCGCGCTGTTGGTCGGCGACCTCGCCAAGAATCCCTGGCACACCGCGGTGGTCCGCGCGGACCGTACCGGCGTCGCACTCGCCGGGATCCTGGCTCGCACCGAGGCGGAGGGCTACATCCTCGTCGGCCACAGCCTCGGCGCCCGCGCGATGATCACGGCCGCGGAGACCATGGGGACGAGCAAAGACGCCCCGAAGGTCGAGGCCGTTCACCTCCTCGGCGCCGCTGAGGGCAAGAAGGCCGACTGGCGACCGCTCAGCGAGGCGGTCGCAGGAACGGTGAACAACTACTACTCGACCAACGATGCAGTCCTGAAGTACATGTACGCCGCGGCGCAGGCCGGAAGTGTCGCGGTCGGCCTGCGCGGTTTCGAAAGCAAGTACCCGAACATCAAGGACCGGGATGTCTCCGCCAAGGTGGCGAGCCACTCGGACTACTTCGACAACGTTCGACTGGCCTAGGTGTACGGACCGGGGACGTTGTCCATAGCGCCCGCAGCACAATCACGGGACACCTGAATGTGCCGCGGGAGCGCTAGCCCGACTGAGCATTTCAGCAGAGGTGCCACTACCCGCAACCCCGGCGCGTCGCCCGAATATCGCCGTATTAGCGTGTGCGCGTGGCATTGACAGACATCACACGGGCATCGGCGCTGACGGCGATCGACGAGTACGACGCCCTCGGTCAGGAGGCCTTCCTGGAGAAGTACGGCTTTCACGCGGCCCGGATCTACCGGTTGTCACATGGAGGCCGGTCGTACGACTCGAAAGCGATCGTCGGCGTGGCACACGGCTACGCGACCGGAACGTTCTGGACCGGGCGCGACTTCAGCGGTGGTGTGCGCACGGTGGTCCGCACTCTGAGCGATCTCGGTTTCGTCGTCGACTCCGAGTAGGTCGGCGACAGGTGACCAGCTCGGATCTGTTGGCGTCCCTGCACCAGTTGAAGGTTCAGGTCCACCTTTGGCCCCTCCGTCCAAGCCGCCGAAACCTCGTAGCTACGTGCTCTGCCAACGATGAACACCACCACGAAAGGCTGCCCATGTCCTTGATCGCATGGCTCGATACATCGGCGGACGAGGAACGCCGGATGCGTGAGCTGATCAAGCTGCTCAGCGACTCGGACACCCTCGACGATCTCGGGGTCGGCCAGATTCGGGACGCGTTCGGAGACTTGCTGTTCCCGGGAATCTCGACGGTCCAGACGCGAGCGCGTTATCTCCTATTCGTGCCGTGGACCTACCGACGCGCCGCACGCCGGCATGCGGGTGCCGAGCTGGCCTCGCGTGCCGCGAACGAGGAACGCCAGTTGGTGAACGTGTTGAGCACCGAGGGCGCCACCGACGGGTTGATCGGGCGCCGCGCCGGGTCCGGGTGAAGGTGCTGCCGTCGAGCATCTACTGGACCGGCCTGAAGACCTACGACATTCTGCGTGCCGACGTCCGCCCGTCCGGTTTGCAGCAGACCCGCCGTTTCCGTCCACACGAGGACGGCCCCGACGAGACCGGCTCCAGCGACTGGTCCTCGAGTCTTCCGCCGGCCCCCGACGACTACCCCAAGACGGTGCTCGGAGGGTTCGACCTGACCGCCACCGAGGCGACGTGGTTGCGCGAGCAGATGGCCACCGCGAAACCGCACCCCCAGTTCGAGCACTCCCTGCTGTCGCACCTGCTCCGACGGGCTGACGCACCGGACGACAAGTGGTCGGCGCCATGGGACATCGAAGATCTCGCTTCGGCCCCGTCAGAGCTGCAGAGCCTCGTCCACCATGCCGAGATGTTCTCGCTGGTGATCCAGGGCGCCCGGTTCCTCTACAACCTGCTGTTGGCCGAGCGGTATGAGGAGCTCGGCCTCACCTCACTCGATGCTCCGACCGACGGCTATCGCGAGGTGCTCGACGAGTGGGCGGAGCGCTGCGAGGCCCGCCGCGACGAGGTGGCCGCGTGGCAGGTGAGCGACCTGTGGCCGCTGGTCGTGCTGAAGGCGCCCCGCATATCCCCTGCCACAAGGCAGTTCGTTGAAAGCTGGGTCAGTGCGGTCCAGTCTCAGGACTGCCACACGCTCGCGACCGACCCTGCCGTGCGACGACTAGTGGCAGATCGCGAGTTCCAGAACAAGCGCGCGCAGTCGCGCTTGCGCAACGAGAAACTCCTCGCCACATGGCAAGGTGCGTCCGGGACGACACCGTTGGTGTATCGGTGGTTCCAGGCTCGTCGCATCGTCATCGACATCTTCGAAGGGCTGGATCGTGCTGACGCCTGACAACCGTGCGACTTTCCTCGAACAGCTGCGGCCCGGCGCGGGTCGGCGGCTCGACCACCTGGTGGGCACCACCTTCACCGTCGATCTCGAATCCGCGCTGCTGCCGCCGCTTGCCTTCGCCGAGTACGGGGATTCCCGTGACCCGCTCGCGATGCTCGCGGCGGTGCACTCGAGCATCGCGAACATCGACCTGTTCCATCAGTGTGGCCAAGTGAAGGTGCCCTCCACTCCGTCGGCGCTGATGGAGTTCCTGGCGCCGTCGCTGCACGCGGTTCACCCGCCCCGCGGCGGGTTGTTCCACCCGAAGCTTTGGCTGGCTCAGTATGTCGACAAGGACGGGGAACCGTCATACCGGCTGCTGATCCAGAGCCGCAACCTCACGCCTGATGCCTCCTGGGATCTCGTCGCGTGCTTCGACGGCTGGCACGGCACGCGCCGCGACAAGGCGAACGCCCCCGTGCGACCTCCTCCACTACCTCGCCGCCGACGGCACCACCGTGGCCCCGCTCGATGCCGATCGGGGCGAACGCATCCGTGCGCTGGCCGACGCGATTCGCTATGCGGACTGGGAGTTCCCGGACGACGTAAAGTCTCTCGACTTCCATGTCCTCGGACTGCCAGGCCGCCGCCGAACGAAGCTCGACTTCTCCGGCACCCGCCAGCTTGTCGTCTCCCGTTCCTCACTGATGACGGCCTCAATGTGTACTCGGCGGACATCAAGCGACTGGCGGTTGTGAGCCGCCCGGAGGCTTTCGATCAGCTCGACCCCGAATGGGCTCGATTCATCGAACAGGCCTACATCCTCGACCCCAACGCGGGCATCCCCGACCCGGACAGCACCGGTTCGGTCCTGTCGGGCCTGCACGCCAAGGCCTACGTGGTCGAGTACGCGAACCAGACTCGCCTGTTCCTGGGCTCCGCGAACGCCACGGGCCCCGCCTTCACACGCAATGTGGAGGTCCTTGTCGAGATGACGGTGCGCAGCACGGCTTTCGGAATCGACACCCTGCTCGGCGACAAGGGGATGGCCCCGATTCTGCTCCCCTACGACGCCGAGGGCGGTGCCGCGCCGAATCCAGACGAGGACGCGAGGCGGGTACTGGCGAACGTTCTGCGCGCCCTGGCCGCTGTCCCGATCACCGCGACGGTGGTGCACGACGGCGACCGCTTCGATCTGCTCCTGAGCACCGACGGGCCGCTCAACGTGCCCGACGGTTTCGCCTTCGCGATCGGGCTGACCACCCGCCCCGGCAACAACATCCGGATCGACACCGACACCGATCCCGACCATCGCATCCGGCGGCTCGCCCTGGTGGAGATCACTCCGTTCGTGACGCTGACGGTCACCTCGCCCGAGGGCCTCGTCGCTTCGACCGTGGTGGTGGCTACCCTCGTCGGCGACCCGCCGGAGCGTCTCGACGAGGTGATCGCCGCGCAGCTGAAGTCCCCGAGGACTTCCTGAAGCTGATCGCGCTGCTGCTATCGGTGCAGGGCCTTTACGGGGGTGCGGGAGCCTCGTGGATGGCCACGACGTCAGACGGTGCTACCGGGGACACCGGCTCAGGGGTCTCGAGGTACTGACTGCAGGCACTCGCTCGCGGGGACGGAGATCTGGAGGCGATCGGACGGATCGTCGACCGCCTCGACGGTCGGGATGTGCTTCCCGACGGTTTCGGCGAACTGTGGCGCGCCGTTGAGGATGCGTCGAAGGCCTTGCAGGAAGGAATCACCCGATGAGCACGGGATTCGACGCAGACGCGATTGTCTCTGGTCTGCGCCCGTTCCAGCAGCACACCGTCGAGCACGTCGTCGACCGGTTCTATGGTCCGGACGGGTGCAGCCGGTTCCTGGTGGCCGACGAGACCGGGCTCGGCAAGAGCATGGTCGCCCGAGGCGTCATCGCCCGAGCCATCGAACACCTCGAGGACGACCCCGCCATCGACCGGATAGACGTGCTGTACGTGTGTTCCAACGTCGACCTCGCCCGCCAGAACCTGCGCCGGCTGAACGTCACCGGCGGGGCCGACGTCCCGATGCCGGGCCGCCTCGGCCTGCTCGCGGTGCACAGCGGCAACCTGAGGCACCGCACCGACAACGGTCGCAAACCCATCAATCTGGTGTCCCTGACGCCGGGCACATCGTTCGAGAAGGGCCACCAGACCGGCCGGCGCGACGAACGGGCCCTGCTCTTCTGGCTGCTCGACCGGCACCTCGACATGACGCGACGACAGCGGAACGCGGCATTGAAGCTCCTCCGCGGCCAGGTCGACGCTTCGCGTTTCCCTGATGACGTCGCCAACTTCATCGCCGCCAACACCGACCGGCTGGACCTCGGCATCGAACAGCGGTTCGTCACCGCAATTCGGACACGCGTCAACGGCACGACCCTGCTCGACGAGTTCATCGACCTACTCCCCAGCCGGATCCCGGGCGTCAGACCTCCCAAGCCCGAGCCCGACATGGTCCGCAGCCTCATCGGCAGACTCCGCACCGCGCTCGCACACGCCGGTGTCGAGGCGCTCGAGCCGGATCTGATCATCCTCGACGAGTTCCAGCGATTCACCGACCTGCTCGATACGCAGACCGAGGCCGGTGAGCTCGCGGAGCAGCTCTTCGGCTACCCGGACGCCCGAGTGCTGTTGCTCTCTGCCACGCCGTACAAGCCGTTGACGCTGACCGGGGAGACCGAGCCGGGTCAGTCGCACCAGGACCAGTTCCTGAGCACCGTAAACTTCCTCGCGAAGGGTGCCCGCTCCGGCCTGGCTGCGGAGGTGACCGAGCAACTCGATCTGTTCCGGACCTCGATCGTGGGTCGTAGCGACGCCCGCCCCGCCGTCGACGCCTTGGAGAAGCTGCTGCTGGACGTGATGTGCCGCACCGAGCGGCCGACCACAGAGGCCCGCAACATGGTCGACGAGCGTGCAGTTCTCGTGGACGGGATCACCGCCACCGATCTGATCAACTACGTTGCACTCGAGGAACTCTCGACTCTCACAGACGCACGGCTCAACATCGACTACTGGAAGTCGGTGCCGCTCTTCGCGAACTTCATGGACACCTACCAGCTGGGCCGCAAACTCGCCGACGTTCTGGCCGGCGAGGACGGCGCGGCCGCCCGCGACGCGATCGGCCGGCTGACCCGGCTCGACCCGGATGCGGTGCGGCGCTTCGAATCGCTGTCGCCGGGTAACCCCCGATTCCGTCGGCTCGCCGGGGACGCGGCGGGCTGGGAGCAGTTGCTGTGGGTGCCGCCGAGCCTGCCGTACCTGGCGCCCGGCGGGGTGTTCGCCGACCCGGCAATCGAATCGATGACGAAGAAGCTCGTCTTCTCGGCGTGGTCGTCGACTCCGCCCGCGGTGGCGTCGCTACTCAGTTACGACGCCGATCGCCGGATCGCCGAGACCTCGGCCGAGGCGTCGGACCGGTCCACCAGCCTGGAGCAGATCGGTGCCCGTCTGTTCGGTGACGACGACTCCCCGGTGGTGCCGCCCCGGCTGGACTTCCGGGTGCGGGATGGCCGAGCCGAGCGGATGACGGCGCTGGCGCTGTTCTGGCCGATGCCGCGTCTTGCCGAGCGGTCAGATCCACTCGCCGCGGCCCGCGACGTTCGCGCGGTCGTGAGTGCAGCCGACGCCGAGGCGCAGGTGGCCACATCGCTGCGGGACGACCTGCGGGGCGTGCCGACGAGCAATGCCAGCGAGCATCAGCATCAGTACTGGGCGTGGCCGCTGTCGCAGGAGCCGGGTCTGACCAACCTGTTGACATCGATTTCGCCGGCGGACCTCGCCGGCGCGCTGCACGGCCACGACCCGTCGGAGGATGAGGGCACCCAGCTCCGCCCGTATCTCAGCGAACTCCGGAACCTGACCGCCGATGGCCCCATGCACATTCCCGCAGATCTCGCCGCGGTGACCGCGCAGCTGGGCATGCACTCGCCCGCGAACTGCGCCTGGCGCGCGCTCGGCCGGCTCGGGCTCCCCTCGACAGCCAGCGAGGAGGGTCGTTGGCTCGCGGCAGCGGTGGTGGCGTCCGGGCTGCGGAACACGTTCAACCGCTGGCAGTCGATCCTGCTGCTCGACCGCGAGTATCCGGAGGGGTCGTACTGGCAGAAGGTGCTGCGTTATTGCGCCGACGGCAACCTGCAGGCGCTGCTCGACGAGTACCTCTTCCACCTCGCCACCGACCTCGGTTTGCAGTCGGTGGACGACGACCGCCTGCGCGTCCTCGCGGAGACTGCCGCGCAGGCGATGTCGCTGCGGCCCGCGCGGTACCAGGCGACGGACCCGCTCGGCGAGCATCCGCCGATCCGGTTCCCGGCGCGGTTCGCGATGCAGTACGGCTCGAAGGCCACCGACGAGTCCTTCCGCCCGTCGGATATCCGCAAGTCGTTCAACAGCCCCTTCTGGCCGTTCGTGCTGGTGTCCACGAGCGCGGGTCAGGAGGGTATCGACTTCCATCCGTGGTGCCACAATGTCGCGCACTGGAACACCCCGAGCAATCCGGTCGACTTCGAGCAGCGCGACGGTCGGGTGAACCGCTTCCGCGGTCACGCGGTGCGCCGCAACATCATCGACGCCCACCGCGCAGAGATGCTTGGCTCCACGGAGGCCAGTCCATGGACCGCCACCTACAACCTCCCTGAGCCTGGTCTGGACGGTCTGATCCCCGACTGGATCCATCCCGGACCTCATCGAGTGATCCGCGACGTCATGCCTTACCGACTGAGCCGCGACACGCGCCGACTCGAACGGATCAAGTCGGACGTCGCTCGCTACCGACTCGCCTTCGGACAGCCCCGGCAGGAGGACTTGATGGCGTTGCTCAAGGCCGACGGGGTCGACGACGAGAGCGCCGCGAACTTGCGGTTGGACTTGCGCCCACCGCGCTGAGTTGATCGACCGACCTAAAAGGAGGAGCTTCAGTCGGTGATCCGGTGAGTATCCAAGCATCGATGTCGGAGTGATCCCGCGCGTCGCAAGGAACGAGGTATCGGGCGGTTGACGGATTGGGGGCGTTCGGACGGATGAGTCCGACGGCACCACGGCAACGACGAATCGACCGCAATCTCGCTATGCGAAACTGACCCGCATGGCGCTGTACTTTTCCGAGCGCGCACTGTCTGAAATCGGACCAGCGCAGACCACGTACAAAGTCGATAGATCTATTTCGATCTCCAAGGTCGTGGGATTGAGTCGGACGGTCTCCCGGGAGATGCGCTCAAAGCCAGCAACCATCGTGAATCAAACGGTGCGGCGAGCGAAGGGGCGTTCGTGGCAACGCCTCGGCGACGCGAAGAACGGTTCCCTCGTCAGGTTCAACACTCAGCGCCTTCGACTGGGCGCACTACCCATCCTCGGGATCGGAGGGCACACCGCCGAGGAGGAGCGTACTGGCGAACATCTCCTCTGGGCCATTATAGGAATTGCCGATGACGTGTACCAACGCGACTGGATCGGCAACCGACACCGGTGGCCCGGCCGGGTGATGCTCGTGGGAAGTCGTGACGGACATTCAACTCTGAGAAACCAATTCACTCCTCCTTCGGCAGAGATGCCCCACCGCTATCCGCACAGTTTTCCGTCTTCGCCGGAATCGTTGTCGGAGGTGCTCGGCGGACTCCTCGATGTAGCCCCGAGCACATCCGAGACGAGATGGACTATCACCACTTCAGAACTCCCTACGAGATGGCAACCCAGGTAGCCGATCGGATCTTCGACCCGCCTGCCAATCCCTTCGGGTACCGCGAATGCAGCGCGCACGTTTGGGCCTATACAAGCCACTGCGAACATTCCGTGGATGGCTCGAAGCTCTTGATCGTCCGCCCATCCTCATCGAAGAACAGGACTGAGCGCGGGCACCCCGGTCGCTTCGGCGGTATCGGAGTGTCCGAGAGATCCGGATTGATAGAGTCTGGCGGGGTGAACGCGACCGCCGTCGGCCGCGAGATTCAACGACAACGGGGCGGTGACGTGGCACAAGGCAGTGACCGGTGGGTCGAGGTGTCGAAGTCGGCGTTCGCCCACGAGGCCGAGGGTCTGAGCTTCCTCCAGGACATCGTCCCCAACGCCTCCCCGTATCGCGCGTGGACGAACTTCGAGTTCATGGACAACCACGGTCTCTGGCACGAGGTCGATGCCCTGGTCCTCGGTCGGCGTCGTCTGCATCTGATCGAGCTCAAGCATTTCGTGGGTCGTCTCGGAGGCACCGAGACGAACTGGGTGCGGCAGCTACCGAGCGGCAAGGTCCGCACCCAGCGCTCTCCCCTCCTCCTGACTCGCCGCAAGGCACAACGGCTCGCGACGCGCATCGAGGAGGAAGCCCGCAAGGTCGCGATCGCGCGCGGGCTCAATCCGGAGAAGGTGCGCCGGGCGCTGCCGTTCGTGCAGGAGTCGGTGTTCCTGCACGCCGAGGGTTTCACGGTCGACATGCCGGAGCTGGCGAAGTCGGGGCTGTTCGGCCTCGACGGCGACGAGCACGGGTCCCACCTGCCGGGTATCTCGACTCGTATTCTCGAGCCTCCGATCGACGGGCGACGTGTCGACGAAGACATGAGCGTAATCATTGCCCTCGCCCTCGAGAACCTCGGCATCTCCCGCCGCACCGAGCGCGAGGCCGGGTCGTGGACGATCTCGGGTGCCCCGCTGGCGTCGGGTGACGACTGGCAGGAGTGGCCGGCTAAGCACAAGGGCACCGACGAGCATGCCCGTGCCCGCATCGTCTCGTTCCGCCCGGGCACTCCGGCGCACGCCCGTGCGGCAGCGCATCGGAAGATGCAGCGCGAGTACACGCTGCTGTCGTCGCTGCGGCACGAGTCGATCGTGGCCCCCGCGACCTGGTGCAGGACGACCACGGCAATACGGTCCTCGTCTACCCGGAGACCCCGGGTACGAGCCGCTCGATCTGGCGTTGGCGACGCGCACCCTCACCGCCGAGCAGCAGTTGACGGTGTTGACGCAGGTCGCGGAGGCGCTTGCGTATGCGCACCGCAATCACGTCGCGCACCGCGGCCTCGGCCCGTCGACGGTGCTGATCCATACCGAGCGACTGGACGCGGGCCGGGTCGACGTGCGGCTGGTGGACTGGTCGTGGGCGGGGCGCATCCACGACGGAAACACCCGGTCTGCAACGATGCTCGGCACCGCGGTCACCGCGACGGGCGGGGCGGCTGCGGACGAGGTGTATCAGGCGCCGGAGGACCGGTGGGCGCCGGATTCGGATCGCATCGCGCTCGACGTCTTCTCCCTCGGTTCCCTCGCGTACTTCCTGCTCTCGGGCGGGCAGAACCCGGCGCGCGACCGCGCGGCACTGCTCGAGCGACTACGAGTCGAACAGGGTCTGGACCTGGCCGCGTCGACGGGACGGTTCGTCGACGAGCGACTGCGCGAGCTGGTGCTGCGGACGACCAGCCCGTCGGTGTCGAAACGCATTGGCATCGATGGGAAGTCGGGTCCGCCGACGTTCGGTGCGCAACAGTTCGCGGCCGAGCTGGACGCGTACCGGCGGGAGCAGGCACCGACCGCCGCCGTGCCGGAGATCGACCCGCTGAACCCGCCGACGGGCGCGCTGCTCGACGACCGGTTCGAGGTGCTGCAGGTGCTCGGGTCGGGGTCCACGGCCCGCGGCATCCTCGTCGCCGACCACGACCACGACGGCCGCCAGCGCGTCCTCAAGGTCGGTCTGGACGACACGGCGACCCATCGGCTGCAGGACGAGGCGGAGGTCCTGACGACGCTCGCCCAACAGCAGCCGCCGGTGCCCGGCGTCGTCGAGCTGATCGAGGGCCCGCTGCAGCTGGCGCACCGCACCGCGCTGCTGCTGACCAACTGCGGCGAGCAGACCCTCGCCGACGTCATCCGCTACACCCCGCTCGGGGAGGCGCAGCTCAAGACGTGGGGCCTGGGCCTGCTGGACGCGGTCGTGGCGCTGGACACGGCGGGCATCACGCACCGCGACATCAAGCCGTCGAACCTGGGGCTGTCCCGCCCGGACGGCAAGCGTTCGGCGAAGGCGCGGCTCGCGCTGTTCGACTTCTCGCTCTCGCGTGCCGCCGTCGAGCTGCTCGACGCCGGCACTCCCCGTATCGGGACCCGTTCCTCGGCACAGGGATCCGCACCGCCTACGACTCGGCGGCCGAGCGCTGATTCGGCGGCGGTGGTGCTGTACGAGATGGCCACCGCCAGCACCCCGCTCTACGGCGACGGGGTCAGCGACCCCCGGGTGCTCACCGACGACGTATCGGTGTCGGCGGAGGACTTCGGCGGCCACTCGCGCACCCGCGCGGAGGCGCTCGCCGGGTTCTTCCGCACCGCACTGGCCCGCGACGTGCGCGACCGGTTCGACACCGCGACCGCGATGCGTAAGGCGTGGGCGGCGGTGTTCGCCGCGAAGGCCGTCCATCCCGAGCCCGCCTCCGCGGTGGTGCACGCGCCGGTCATCACCGCGACCGCGGAGGTGAACCCGCCCACGGTCGCCGTCGGGGAACCCGTCGCCACCTACGGTTCGTTGCAGGTGCTCGCGACGGAGTTCGCGCGCGCGTCGGCGACGAAGTCGTCGGCGATCCGCCGGCAGGTTGTAGAGCTGGTCCTCGGCAGCCACGACGCCGCGCCGGCCGACCCGTTCGTCACCTACCAGGTGCTGGCACCGCTCGCCGGGGTCACACCGGGCCGCATCGCCCAGATTTTCGGCGAGCTGCGTGACCTGTGGGCGAAGAACCCGCAGTCGGCTGCGACCGTGGATTCGCTGTATCGACGCGGGCTCGTGCTGCTCGAATCGACTGGCGGCGCAAGCACTCCCGAGCTTCTCGCCCGCGAGCTGGCCGCCGCGCTGGACACGGACGGACTGCGTGATCCGCAGCGCACCGCCCTCGGGGCGTTGCGTTTGGTCCTCGCATCGGCCCCGCCCGCCCCCGAACCGGAGCCCGGCGAGGAGGCGACGGACACCGAGAGCCTCGACCTGCAGTTGGTGCGCCGCCAGTCGACGGGCACGGTCGCGATGATCGCGACGCCCGCGGTCGCGCGCCGCCTTCCCGCGGCCCTGGCCAGGGAGGCGGACGGCCTCGTCGCGGCCGCTGACGCTCAGGGTCTGGCGCTGGTTCCGCCGACGGACGCCGATCGGCCGCTGCGAGCGGCCGCGGCGGCGGTGCTCGACATGGCACCGGATCAGGTAGAGATCCCCGGTTACGCGCTGCTGCGGATCGCGGCCGCGTCTTCCGGCGAGGTGTCGCTGTCGGCGCGCGACGAGCTGCATGCGCACGCCCTCCCGATCCGCGACGTGTTGACACTGCTGCTGCGGGGCCTGTCCGATTCGGACACGTTCGGCCGGGCGGAGCTGGAATCGCGTGTCGCTGCCCGGTTCCCGGCGCGGGCGAAGGCGCTCCCCCGCCGCCCGGAGCTCGACGGTCTCGTCGCGGCCGTGGTGCCGGGGATGGCGTGGAGCGAGGAGCGCGGGCGCTACGAGTTCGAGAACGCAACGCAGCGGCTCTCGCACGTGCCCACCCTGCACACCCTCGCCGGTTCGCCTGCCGTCGCAGGCGGTTCCGGCAGCGATGTCGAACTGCTGCTGCAAGCCAGCATCCGGGAACGCACCTTCCGGGCGCTCGGGGTACCGATGGGCGCGTCCGATCAGGTGGCGGACGCACTGGTGGAGCGATTCGGGGCGGTGCACATTGACGTCACGGATGCGCTGCTGGACGAGCTGCGCTCGCGTGCGGAGCTGGCCGGCATTCCGTGGGACGCGATCCTCGCCGCCGACTCCGGCGCGGCCGCGGACCGAGAAGGCTTGAAAGGGTTTGTCGCACAGTCCATCCCGGCGGTCATCGACACCGTCAACTCGGCCGGTGGCCCGGTGGTACTGACCGACCTGTCGACGCTGGCGGCGTACGGGCAGCTTGGGGCGTTGCAGGCGTGGGTGGACGTGACGAATCCGCCGCCGCACGCGGTGTGGGCGCTTATCCCGCAGCCGGAGGAGTCCGGTGGCCGGCCAGGTGCTCGCGTCGACGGGACCGCGCTACCCCGTACCAGCCCGGAGCAGTTCGTGCAGGTGGACCGGCTCGGTCTGCGCGCACTCCTTGCCAGTAACGATGAGAAGCACACGATGAAGGAGCATGTCTGATGGCGTTGGCCACGATCTCGGGAGCCGCGCTCAAGGATGCGCTCAAGCCGCAGCTGACGCTACTCGTCGACGACATGCGGACTCGCCTGACCGCCGACGCCGATGAGCTGGCACGCTGGCGGACCACGCACCGCGCTGCCGTCGCCGAGAAGCGAACCGCCGTGTCGTGGACCGACTGGTCCGAGGATCAGCTCACCCAGGCCGCGGTCGGCTGGCTGCTCACGTCCGTGTTCGTGCGGTTCTGCGAGGACAACTTTCTCCTCGGCGATACCGCCGTCTGGATCACCCACCCCGACCCTATGCTCCGGCAGCGGGCCGTGGACGCCGAGCAAGCGTTCTACCGGAGCGATTCCGACAATTCGTACCGTGAGTGGCTCGAGCAGTCATTCGACGCACTCCGCGGGTTCCCGGCGACGCAGTCCCTCGTCGACGAGCACGCGGCACTGAACATTATCGCGCCGTCGTCGGATGCGGTGCACCAGGTGCTGTCGTTCTGGCGGCAGGTCAATGAAACTGGTGAACTCGAGTGGACGTTTCGAGATCCCGAACTGTCTACACGCTTCCTAGGCGACCTGTACCAGGACCTGTCCGACTTCGCGAAGAAGAAGTACGCACTGTTGCAGACGCCCGAGTTCGTCGAGGAGTTCATCCTCGACCAGACTCTCGAACCTGCCTTCAAGGATCGGCCGCTGGAAGGGTTCAAGGTCATCGACCCGACGTGCGGGTCGGGGCACTTCCTGCTCGGCGCCTTTGCTCGATTGGTCGATCGGTGGCATCGGGAGGCCCCCGGGCTTGACCTGCGGACGCGGGTCGACAACGCATTGTCGTCCGTCTATGGAGTGGACTTGAACCCGTTCGCCGTGGCGATCGCCAAGTTTCGGTTGATAGTCGCGGCGTTGAAGGCATGCGGGGAAACAACTTTGGTGAATGCGCCGAAGTTCGCGTTGAATCTCGCGAACGGGGATTCGCTGCTCCATGGGGCCGAGCAGGGTGGGGCGGCGGCCCTCGACTTCGGTGACCTGTCGTTCGACAAAGACGCTGTGGTGTCGGGGTTCGCGTACTCGACCGAGGATGTGGCGCTGCTGCGGAAGATTCTCGCGCCGGGACAGTACGACGTGGTGGTAGGGAATCCGCCGTACATTGTCGTTTCCGACAAGGCTTTGAACGCTCGGTACCGCGAGATCTACCACTACTGCAAGGGCAAGTACGCGCTCACAGCTCCATTCATGGAGAGATTCTTCGACCTCGCCAAGCCCGGCGAACGTGCGGGATGGATTGGGCAGATCACATCGAACTCATTCATGAAGCGGGAGTTCGGCGCACCGGTCATCGAGGACCTACTCGCCAGGCTCGATCTCCGCCTCGTCGCCGACACGTCCGGTGCATACATTCCCGGCCACGGCACCCCGACCGTAATCATCGTTGGTCGCAACCACCCATCAGTCCACCAGAGTGTGCGCGCAATCCTCGGCATCCAGGGTGAACCGGGAGCACCCGATGATCCTGCCAGGGGCAAGGTGTGGACGTCGATTGTCGAGCACGTCGACCAAGCCGGGTTCGAGAACCAATGGATCTCAGTTGCTGATCTCTCACGAGAGAACCTCAGTAAGCATCCCTGGAGCCTCAGCGGCGGCGGGGCGGTCGAGCTCCTGAACACAATTGAAACCGCAAAGATCGGTCAAGTCAGTGACCGAGTCACCTCTATCGGATCGACAGCCATCACCGGCGACGACGATGCCTTCGAGTTCGGACGAACCTCACCGCCGCGTATCCGCATCAACGAGATCCCGACTCGACCCTTTATCACCGGAAGCATGATCCGGGATTACTGCATCTCCGAGCCACATAATGTCATTTACCCCTATGGCGATTCTGGCCCGGCCCTTAACGACGCAGCGTCGGATCAAATCGAGAGATGTATGTGGCCACTGCGCACTGGCCTCGCACGCGGCCTCGCGTTCGGAAAGACGCGTGCCGACAAGGGGATGCGATGGTACGAGTACATCCTCCCGAACCACCCACGCCTCGCATCCTCCATGCTGATCACGTATGGCTTCATCACGACTCATCCTGGGTTCGTGCTCCATCGTGGAGGAAGGTCATCAACCACTCCGCGATGGTCTTATCCCTCGGCGATCTGCAATCCGAGGACGATCACCTGCGGCTGCTGGGCACCCTCAACAGCTCGACCGCCTGCTTCTGGCTCAAGCAGAACAGCCACAACAAGGGCAGTACTGTCGACTCGTCGGGAGCTCGCACCACACTGTCGGAGTGGGAGAACTTCTTCGAGTTCACCGGGACGACGCTGAAGGACTTCCCACTCCCGAAGTCGGCCCCGCTCAACCGTGCTCGCCTCGTCGACGAGCTTTCGCAACAGCTCGCAACCCAGGAACCCTCCGCCACGATCGAAGCGAACGGGGGCAGCATCGCGGTCATCGAATCTGCGAGAGCTGAGCACGCCCGTATCCGCGCTCTCATGATCGCCGAGCAGGATGAGTTGGACTGGGAGGTGTACCGGAACTACGGACTTGTCGACGAGGAGCTGTTCCTGCCTGTCGGCCAGGCTCCCGGGATCGCGTTGGGTGAGAGGGCATTCGAAATCGCGCTCGCCCGCAAGGTTGCGACCGGGGAGGCGGAGACCTCATGGTTCGAGCGCCATGGGTCCACGCCCGTCACAGAGATTCCCGCGCACTGGCCAGCAGAGTACCGGGACCTGGTGGAGAAGCGTTTGCAAGCGATCGAATCGAACCCATTCATCCGGCTGTTGGAGAAGCCGGAGTACAAGCGGCGGTGGGCTGGGGACTCGTGGGATGTGAAACTTTCCCGTGCGCTCAAGGACTGGCTGCTCGATCGACTCGAGGACAAGTCGCTGTGGTTCACCACGCAGGGCACCCCGCAGATGTTGTCCGTTGCCGAGCTCGCCGGGCATGTGGAGAAGGACCCCGAGTTCATCACCGCACTCGACCTGTGGGCCGGAAAGAAGGACGCGCCAGTCACCGAGACACTGGTGAAGGTGCTCGCTGATGAGGCAGTGCCGTATCTGGCGGCGATGCGCTACAAGGACTCCGGTCTGCGTAAGCGCGCGGAGTGGGAGCGGGTGTGGGATCTGCAGCGTGACGAGGACGCCGGGCTGATCAAGGCGACCGACATTCCGGTGCCACCGAAGTACACCAGCGCCGACTTCCTCAAGTCGTCGTTCTGGAGTCACCGCGGCAAGCTGGATGTGACGAAGGAGCGCTTCATCTCCTACCCCGGAGCCGGCCGCGCCACCGACCCGACGCCGCTGTTGGGTTGGGCGGGTTGGAATCACGCGCAGCAGGGCCTCGCCCTGGCAACGATCTACGCATACCGCGAGTCCGAGGGCACGGCGCTCACCGAGCTCGTCCCGGTAGTCGCCGGCATCGCGGAGATTCTCCCTGGGTCAGGCAATGGCATTCCGGCGTCGACCCCACCTTCGGCATCGACCTCGCCGACTACCTCACCGGACAACTCAACGAAAAGTCGGCAGCAGTCGGAGTCCCCGTCCCCGACCTTGGCAACTGGCGTCCCCCAAGACAACTCGCGGCCGCAAGACCAAGGTGGGGTGAGTCTGTCGGACCCATCGGGCATCATCCGGTAGTCACATGAGGAGGCAGTGGGCACCGTTGCCCACGGCGCAGTACCGAACGGAGCACTATGACCCGGACCGTCTTCCGGCGAGAAGCCTGTAGCCCCAAACTCTGCGCGACGCGAAGTGTCGCACAGCGGACAGCCGTCCTCCGTGCGGCGACAGTTCGATGATTGCCCTCACCGAGGCGGTCGGGCCATCACTGATTCTTCTACTGACAGTGATCGTATTGCTGCTCACGTCGCGAAGGACCTTCTCGTGGCCACAACCTGAAACGTGGGTTGATAGCTCGTCTTTCGTAAGTGCCCCATCAGGCCGGAGCGACGACCTGGAGATCGCACTTGAGACCGCAGCTGCCGTGAACTCATACAATGTGCATGCAGAGAACGATCCGCGTGTCCGCCTTCAATCAGCAGTCAGGCTGAGACCTTCGGACTATCAAGTAGCGATCCGCGACATATCACGTCACTTCCGAGAAGGTCGAGTTGTGTCACTTGACCTTGCAGGCATGGATCCTCCGCAGGCCGCTCGACTTGTCGATTTCTGCAGTGGAATGACGACAGTCGCATCCGGCTGGATATTTCGAGTAACGGACAGAGTTATAGTTCTCACACCATCTACATAGGCCGAATCCACGGACAGCCCTGTCAATTTCTATGATTCTAGCGGAGGGTTCCAATGACTTCGATAGCAAATCTCGATGACTCTTACGGAGAAATCCCTTCAACTCCGATAAATGAGCAACTACTGACCCTCAATCACCAAATTCGGCAAACGGAACACTCACTGGCTGTGGCGCAGCGCAGAAACAAATGGCTCAAGTTGTCCTTGATATTTGGACCACTACTGGCAGTTCTCCTGTACTGCATCCCGTGGATCCCAGGGATTCCCACAAGGGTGTTAGTGGCCGCGTTCATTCCAGCGATACCGTTCTCCATCGCATTCTGCATCGCCGCGTACCGTCTGAACAAATACCCAGGCGGACCCGCCAAACCCGGCAGCCGAGGCAAAGAGCGAGTTAGCGAAGGACAGATCGAACTCCAGCTTGCACTCCAACGCGAAACCAGAAAGTCATTTCTTGCCAGCGCAGATATCCCAACTAGAGTTCGTCGAATCACCTACAAGGAAGATGCTTACTCGGATATCGATCAACTTCGAATCGAGAGTAATCGCTATCGGCAAGTCAACAACTTCCTGCAGGGGATCCTCATAATCGGTTCACTGGCCGCAACAGCTGCAGCAGGAATTGCGTCGGAAGTCCCCTCACTAAGGTGGGCCACCCTGGTTATTACATTCACGGTCGGCTTGTCCAGTGGGTTCATGGGGTACTTCAAGTACAAGGAACGCAGCTTCTACCTTCAGCAAACAGCCGACGCAATTGAGCATGAGTGGGAAGCTTTCGACATTGGGGTCGGTCGCTACAAACGGATCACCGATGAAGATGAACGGCTCGCAGAATTCGTCGAGGAAGTGCATCGCCTCAAGTCCGAACAGAAGAAGCGTCAGCAGAACTTGGAGCAACCGCCAGAATTGCGCAATACGAACGATTAATTCGAAAACCCGAATTGTCCTTTTTTAGGGGGCCTGACTCCACGCGCAGGTGGGTCGAGCCTCCACTGACATTGGCTCTGAATCAGCTTGCATGACAGCGCCTTCGCCGATGTCCTAGAAACCCGCACGAAGCCGGCAAGGTGGGCTCGTCAATCTTGGGCGGGCAACCCGGAATCCGGACTTCATTCTGATTGCCCGAGCAAAGTCGATGCGCCATTGAGGACAAACACCATCGCCGGCGCCAGGCCGCGCCAGGCTCAGCCGTAAAATCCAGTCGAATACGAGACTATTTTGACCACAATAAGCGGTCAGTTTTCCTGACCTAGCTTTTCACCTGAGCATGCAGGAGTACCCTCAGACTGTGGCGGAGTTCGGAAACCGCAGGCCTTCAGGAAACCCGAATCGGCTGAGAGCGGCGAGCCGCATGCACTCTCGATTGGGACGGACCGCAAAACTGCTCACGTGGTAGCCCTGATCATCGAGCCAGAGGCGGTTAATGGCGTTGACTGGTGCAACTGAAAACCCATTGCAAGTTTGGCGGGGTTCGGCCCAACGCGATAGCAGTTAGCGTTGGAGCACGAGGTGGATCCAGGCGGAGGGTTGTCAGTTCTACAACTCAGACACATCCACCCCGGCAATGCCTGGCCGGCGATTCTGTTCAGAATTACTGGCAGATCTGCTGGTCGACAGCGGACAACACGCCTGACCGCTGCCTCCTGGACATACCCATCCTTATCGTCCAGGAGCGCGCGAAGTTGATTGCTGACCACGTCTCCGCTCATTACATCAATCATGTCCGCCGCAACGGTACGTAATACTGGATCGTCGCTAGCGGTCCAGCATTCTGGCTCTGGTCCGGACTCAAGTGACGCCAAGGCGATCGCCGCCATCCGCTGGTGCTGCGTGCTGACAACGAGCCTAGGCAACAGGGCCCGCAATCGAGGTGCTGCCTCATCGACGACGGTAGCTTTCCACAGCGACCTGGCTGCAAAGTTCGCCTGACCGATTCCGAGGGTGAACAGCCGTGTCAGCAGCTGCACTGAGGCCTCCGGTGACCTCACTTCGCACCAGTCAGGATCATCACGTTCTCGCGAGTTGTCGAAGAGGGCGAAGTACGGGTCTGTCCCACCCCAACGCTCCATTCGGTCCAGAACCACCGTCGCTTGACTTGCGAGTACGCCTCGGTCGAAATTGTATAGTGTCGCTGCAAGCTCGATAAGGTCTCGGAGAAATGCATCACTCTGCCGGTGCAGGTGCTGAACTCCGCCATCGTTCATTTGAAGTGTCGCGACGAAGTCAGCTAGCTCACTGAGAAGTGTTGCCTGCGCGGTGGTCAGCTCAGCCGGCGTCCCGGCAGCAGCAACCAGTCGAATGAATTGCGCGTAGACGTCCTCGTCATAGTCTGCCCACCACGTCGGGAATCTCACCTCTCCAGCGATCTTCGCTGCATCCTCATGGACAAATCGAACGTCGACTTCGCAGCCCTTGTCAGCGAGGAGCTGTGTGAGGGAATCTCGAAGACCCTGGGGTGCGCCAATGGCACATGCGGCAACGTGCGAAGATGCACCGGGCACATTCTCCAACAGTACTTCAGCAGCCTGGAGTTGCGTGCTAGCCAGGGTTCGGTCGACGAACCAAGCGGAAGGGAGAACGCTACCCGCTTCACCCGACGAAGGCCGATCAGGCAGAGAACGCAGAGCGAGTACCTCTTCCAATAATTGAGAGTGCCTCGCGTCAAAGGTCTGGTGATCGAACTGAACTACTATTGACGCACGTGCGACCATTGCGTGCTCCGGGCCGTGCGTTTCGGCAGCCGCTTCTGCTGAATCCCAGAGCTCAACGGGGAGAGGCAACCTCGTCAGCGCCTCCCAGCTGTTCCATCCTTCCTGTGTTCCTTCCGCGACGTGAGCAATCAAGCTCTCGCCGACCAAGCGGACCATATCTTCGTCGAGTTCAGCTCCTTCCCTGAGTGCTTGGGCGATAGCGCTCGCCAATGTGGAGTTACCAGGGTTAGCCTTTAGCGCGTTTGCGGCAGTCCTCGACACTGCCGAGTCGAGGGCGCATGCAAGGACTAGCGGCTCCATCTGCTGGCCAGCGATCCGCGCCTCGACCCATGACTGAATCTCGTCCGGTCGAGAAGTGATCCGAATGGCGTCGCCGATCTCCGCAAATAGCGCAATTCGCGGGACAACAGTTTCCTCAGCACCAGACAGCACGAAGATGCCGGATTCATCGAACAGTCGAACTGCATCCTCTGCAGCAGTTGCAGCCTGCGCCGACGGAAGTCCCCAGGGTTCGCGCATCTCATCAGCGATGGCGTTTACGACTGATTGTGCGTTGGCTTTTCCCTCACTGTTCTGAATATGCGCCGCTTCGCTTACGAACGCCTGCATAATTGCTTTATTTAGAGCACGGCCACCGAGCGGACCCAGCGAACGTCCGCCGCCGCGCTGTATCTCTCGCCCAACTATGACTTCCTTGACAATTGCCTCCAGTATTCGCGCGCGTCGCCGAGGGAGCCGCTCGGTAGTTCTCCGCACAGCGAGGAGAGACAACAGAATCGACATAAGAGGAGTTTCACGAAGCACGTCGTCCTCGGACAGGGCTGAGCGAACCCACACCGAACGCTCGCTGATCCAGCCTGGCCGGTCGACGGCATTCGGCACCGTCTTAGCCGCTGCGACCTCAAGAACAGCAGCTATCGTCGTTGCAGCATCGGAGGGTGGACGCAAGTGCACCGAGGTCCATTCGAGGCTAGCTGCCTGACCATAGGCGACATCGCGAGTCGCCAAGAGGACACAAACACCTTCCGGCAGATCCGCAACGAACGAAGATATCTCGCTGACCACATCGGAACGTCGGTCATATGTCTCATCTAATGAGTCGAGTAGTAGAGCAACGTTGCCATCGTTATCAAGTCGTTCATTTATCTCGGAAGTAAGCACATCCCGATCCGAAGGCCTCATGTCTCGCACACAAGCGGCGATGAGCCGGTCCCTGAAGCTCATAGTCGAACTGAGCGCGTCGACCTGACGGAGAGAAACGCGCACCGGCAGAGGGAACGTCGGATTCAGAGCGAGCTGGGCCGCCAGGCGCCTGAGGGCAGTGGACTTTCCGCCACCAGGAAGCCCGGTCAAGATGACACGGCCGCGGCGAAGAAATGCCCAGATGAGCTCGCGCTCACCGTGATCGCCACTCGGATCCGTGGCAACCCTGATACCCGCATCCGCCTTGTCAAAAGGGATAGCGGGGAGCTCCGCGCCAAGCGTGCGCAAATCGATCACCGAGCCATCGCGTATCAAAGTCGCACTGTATCGCTCAAGCGCCTGTCGCCGAATCTCGAGCGTGGCCGCAGGAGAACTTCCATCGCTGTTAATCCTCATTCCTTCACCGTGCAGGGCGGCAAGCCAACCAGCGAGGTCATATCCTCCTCTCCGTCGAGCCGTGCGTCCCGAAAGTGTCGTTAGTGTTGCCCATGCCTTTCGTGCCGAATCATGGCCGCCACCGGAGACGACATGGCGCAGGTGATCGATGGCTTGCTGTGATCCAGGCTCGTCTGGCTCTTCCGCCTTGAGCTCCCAAACAACTGCACACTTCAGCACCTTCTGACGGTCGGCTTCATCAAGGTCGACGAGAAGCTTCCGGACTACCGCAAGTATCTTTGCTTCGCCCGCCGTGGGAGAGCCCGGATGATCGGTCCGTTCGCGTTCCAATACCTGATGGAGCAATCGCATCGGGCCACTCAGTGCGCCCGCAACGACTACAAGACGATCTGTGGCGGGATCGAGCCCTTCTCCTGCAATCTTCACCCACTGCGCGACGGCCTCCTTCAACGCCTTTCCAGCGTTAAGGGTCCGCTTGGCCTGCACGAAAGCGCGCCATCCCGAGTCGAAGGTGATCGCTATGTCGTCGACTGAGCTATCGGTCTCTAGTGACACCGATGCCACCCGCGCGTGGGCGGGAGGGATTCCGACACCCGGAAGTGACACTCCAGCGAGACCACACGCGACCGCGTATGCGGCAACCCCACGACGGTATTCAGTTCCTCCATCGCCGGATGCACCTGCGATACTCCCGGGTCGCGCGATAGACCTACAATCCACGGCCAAGAATATATAGGTAGGCGCCGTACAGCGGAACAGCTCGCGGCGTGGACCTAATCTGTGTCTCCAGTCGGTCACGATCACCCGCTGGCGTACTTGAAGCCACCGTGGGCCAGGACCGCGTACACGGTTCGGCCACACCGATCGACCCGGGTGACAAAGCTCCCGATCCGTGACCTGCGCTACCTTGTTGGCAGGCTCGTTCGGCTACGCAGGGCGATCGCCAATATTTCACGGGAGAAGGAATGGGCGCATGCTCTGTCGCCCTGTCTTTAATTGCTACAACACCTGATTTCGCCCGAGCAAGGGCGTTTCATGTGCGAGCTATGGCGGCGTACGCCCAACATGAACCCGCTGTACAGACCCGGCAGACCAAATGTGGCCGAGGCCCGTGGCACGATGTAGCTTGCGCGGAGCCGACTCGTTCCCCCACACACCACCAGGCCAGATTCCCGCCCGAACGGAGTTTTTAACCACAATGTTCCCGGCGCCACGTCCAGCTCCGCTCGTACGCTGCGCGAGACCTTCGACATCCCGCAGACCCACGGCACAAACGACTATGTGCTGCGACTGTCGGACTCCGTCGCCGACGACCAGCTGGCAGCCACCGTCGACTCCTACGTCGTCACCCCCGCTATCGCGGAGGCGTTCGACCGGGCGCTGGCCGTCGTCGAGGAGTCGCTGAGCAGCGGCGAGAACAAGGCCGCCTACCTCAACGGTTCCTTCGGCTCCGGTAAGTCGCACTTCATGGCGGTGCTGTACGGCGTCCTCGGGCACTCCCCCAAGGCGCTGTCGGTCCCGAGCTGCAGCCGATAGTCGCCAAGCATCCGCAGATCGCCGGCGCGAACCTGCTGCGACTGACGTTCCACTTCCTCGACTCGACGACCATCGAGTCGGCCCTGTTCGAGCAATACCTGCGCCAGATCGCGCGGCTGCACCCGGACGCACTGCCGCCGGTTCTGCACTCCGCGGGCGGGCTGTTCACCGACGCCGACAACCGTCGCGCCGAAGTCGGCGACGAGAAGTTCTTCGCCACCCTCAACGCGGCCGGCGGCACCACCGCGTCCACAGGCACCGTCAACTGGGCCGCGCTCGGCGCCACCACCGGTACCTGGACCGCCGCCACCTACGCCGCGGCCACCGCCCCCGACGCCGACCCCGCCGAGCGGGCCCGGCTACAGCAGGCGCTGATCGCGTCCTACTTCACCAGCTACTCGCGCAACACCGACTGGCTGTCCCTTCGAGGACGGGCTCGCGGTCATCGCCGACCACGCCAAGTCCCTCGGCTACGACGGCGTCGTCCTGATGCTCGACGAGCTGGTGCTGTGGCTGACGTTCCTGATCACCGAACGCGAACGCTTCAACGCCGAGGTGCAGAAGATCACCAAGCTCGTCGAGACCAGCCGCGGCCGGCGCGCCGTCCCGGTCGCATCGTTCATCGCCCGCCAGCACGACCTGTCCCGCTGGGTCGCCACCGGCTCGGATTCCGGCGCCACCCAGCAGGCGCTCGAGCAGGCGTTCGCGCACCAGGCGGGCCGCTTCGGCAACGTCGAGCTCGGCGACGAGAACCTCCCCTTCATCGCAAAGAGGCGACTCCTGCAGCCCCTGGGCCCCGACGCGCAGGCCGCACTCGACGCTGCGTTCGCCCGGCTCGACCGCAACCCGCAGGTGTGGGACGTGCTGCTCGACGGTGTCAACACCGACGACCAGCACCGCGGCTCCGATGCCGACGCCTTCAAGCTCACCTACCCGTTCTCCCCCGCCCTCATCGCGACACTGCGCGCCCTGTCCGGGCAGATGCAGCGCGAACGCACCGCGCTAAAGGTGATGCAGCAGATGCTGCAGGACTCCGCCGACCGGCTCACCGTCGACCACGTGATCCCCGTCGGCGAAGCCTTCGACTACGTCATCGACAGCGCCAACTCCACGCCCATCAACGACGCGGCCGCGCAGACGTTCAAGACCGCGCGCACCCTGTGGACCGAGAAGCTGCGACCCCTGCTGTTCCGCAACGCGGGCGTCGACGAATCGGTGTCCGACGACCAGGTGCCGCCGGGGCTGCGCGCCGACATCCGCATCGCCAAGACCCTGCTGATGTCCGCTGTCGCCCGAACGTGCCCGCACTCAAGCAGATCGACGCCGGACGGCTTGCGTCCCTCAACCATGGCAGCGTCGTTTCCCTGATCCCCGGCGACACCGTCGGCCAGATCACCAACAAGGTCAAGCAGTGGGCCGCGGAGATCCCCGAACTGTCCGTGACCTCGGACCAGAACCCGATCATCTCCGTCACCCTCGAATCCGTCGACTACGAACGGATCATCACCCGCGCACAGGGCGAGGACACCGACGGCCGCCGCCGCGAACTGATGCGATCACTGCTCGGCGAACACTTCCGCGTGCTCGGTGCCGAGCGCACCCTCGACGACGCCCTGCTGCGGACCGTCGTCTGGCGCGGCACCGACCGACCCGTCGAGGTAGTGTTCGGCAACGTCCGCGACCGCGGCTACCTCTCCGACGACCGGTTCCGCCCCGTCACACCGGGCGCGCTGCGGCTGATCGTCGACCTGCCGTTCGACGACCCCGGTCACACCATCACTGAGGACCACGACCGCATCTCGGAGCTCCTGCGCACCGGGCAGGACCGCTTCACCGTCGCATGGCTACCGACCTTCTTCCCGGACAAGGTGGTTCGCCAGCTCGGTCGACTCGTCGTCCTCAACTACGTCCTCGCCGGTGAGCGCTGGGCCACCTACGCCAACGAACTGTCCGAGGGTGACCGGATCGCCGCCCGCTCGATTCTCGAGCAGCAGCAGTCCCAGGTCCGCGGGCAGCTCGGCAACGCCATCCAGGTCGCCTACGGCACCGCCTCCGGGGCCAAGTTCCCGAGGGCCAGCCGCCGCTGCGGTCGTTGCACGCCGGGTTCACCGCGCAGCCGCCGATCGGCAACACCCTCGGCGAGGCAGTCGACCGGCTCATCGGCGACACATTCGACGCCCTCTACCCCGACCACCCGGACTTCAGCCCGGCGGACGCACTGATCACCCGCCGCGACCTCAACACCGTCCTCACCCGGTTGCGGGAGGCACAGTCCAGATCGACGGACGCATCCCCCTCGAAGGCGGCGCCCGCGGCGACCGCGACATCGCCCGACGCGTCGTCGAGCCACTCGGCATCGCGAAGGTCAACGAAACCCACCTCATCTTCGGGCCGGAACAGTTCACCGCCTGGCAGACCCGCATCACCCAGGAACTCGCGCGGCTCTCGATCGACGAGCAGGGCGACGTCGACATCGACGTGCTCCGCACCGCGATCAACGCCAGCGGCCCCAAGCGCGGTCTCACCCCCGACATCGTCGACCTCATCGCGGCGGCCTGGGCGGCGCAGACGAAGCGATCCTGGTTCCTGCACTCGTCGCCCACCACCGAGGCGATCATCGGTGATTTCCGCCGGGCACCACCCTGCGGCTCGAGCCGCTGCCGGAACGGCAGACGTGGACCGACGCCGTCACCCGCTGGAAGTCGTGGACCGGGCAGACGGTCAACGAGTACCTCACCGCAACCAACCTGGCCGCATTCGCCGAGCAGGTCCGCGACTTCGCCCGGTCCGGTTTCGCCGGCCGCGGCCAATTCGTCTCCGCGCTCGGGCAGGCCTACAACTACTTCGGCCTCGACCCCGAGGTGGGCCGGCACGCGCTCGCCTCGGATCTTCTCGATCTGTTCGAGGCGCGTCTCGCGCACGTCACCAACCTCGACCTGGTCGCGGCCGTCGCGGGAGCGTCGTTGCGTGGCAACGACATCGAGGCAGGGAAGTCGCTGGCTACCGCCGACGCCGTCGAACAGGCACTGCTGCGGTATCCGCTGACCCGCTGGAACGTCCTGAGGGAGGCTGCAGCAGGCTCGGACGAACGAGCCGTGCAGGCCAAGGCGATCCTCACCGATCTCGCGAAAGCGGTGCAGGCGCAGGAGTTCACCCAATCGTTGTCCACCTCGCTGGCCGCCGCCGACCGTGCCCGCGACACCTGGCTCGAGGCCGCGGTGATCGTGACGCCGCCCCCGGTCGTCCAGCCGCCGGTGACACCGCCCCCGGTCATCCAGCCGCCCGCGACGCCACCAAACAACCCGGACGACATCCCGCTACCGCCACCGGCTCCCACCGAGACGTTCACGGTCACCGGCGCGAACGCCACCTCGGCCGTCGAGGCGCGCCTCGCCGCCCTGCTCGCCAACTACCCGAACGACGAGTTCACCGTCACCATCACCAGGGTGCCGCGATGACCGTGGCGGCCACCCTGCCGGAGGCAGACCTCGCCGGCATCCGCGCGGCCATCGACAACGCCCGCCGCAGCCGGCACGAATCCGGGGTCATCGCCCTTGCCGCCCTTCCCCGTTGGGAGGGGCCCGATGTGGTGGACCTCGCCGGGCAGTCGGTGCGGGTGCGGACGGCCTCGTCGATTCTGGCGATCCGTGACGCCCTCACCGAGCGGTCCCGGTACGACTGGGTGGTGGTCCTCACCGACCAGTCGGCCGCCGACCTGCCGGCCGGCGTCCGCGACCACCTCGTCGCCGGCACACTGTCGAACCTGGACCCGTGGCCCATGCTCCGGGAGCTGTTCAAGGCCAACAAGCAGGAGTTCAACCTGCTCTCCCTCGACAACGGCGCCGCGCGGTCGGCGCTGCGGGAGCTCGACGAGACCGTGCCGCCCGCGCCGGGCGGCGTGCTCACCGGCGATCACCTCTTCGGATCCCTCGCGCATCGCAACTTCGGGTTGGCGCCCAACGAATTCACCCCGCACCAGGTGGCATTGTGGTCCACCGATCCAGAGTGCACAGCTCGGTTCGCCGCGTGGCAGTCCCGCGCCGAGGGCACCCTCCTCGACCAGTTCTATGTGTGGCTCGAACGCAAGCTCGGCCCACTCGGCCGCGCCATCACCCTGGTGTGGCGTAGCAGCGGGCCCGCGCAGCTGGTTCCACTCGGTCTCGTCGCGGCGTTGATCGATGACTCCGCCACCGCTGCCACCGTTTTCCCGGCACCGGTCGACGTCACCGTGCGCGTGCGCACTCTGCTCGAGGTGGAGCTCGGTCACCAGGCCCTCACCGAGCAACAGCTCTCCGGGTGGGGCGACACCGCCACCCTGGCCGTGGCCGGCACCGACGTGCCCGACGAGACCCTCCGCCGGGCGGAGGATCTCGTCATCCGGCTACAGGCCACCGCGCTGGTGGGCCGATCCGACGTACTGCCATCGGCGCTCGCTCCGCGCATCGCACGCTTCGCCACCGCGCTTGCGGCCTCCAAAGAAACGGCCGCTGAGCACGCAGATACCCTGACCGCGGTCGAGAACGCCTGGGCCGACGTCACCGCGCACCGGCTCGCCCGCGCCGACCGGCCCGACGCACCCCGCGACGTGCGGGTCGGCGCGGCGGCCCTGCGCCTGCTGCGGTGGACTAGGCGCCCCAACCCGTCCCCGTCGACTCTCGCCGACTGGCTGACGCTCTACCGCAGCGATCTGTCCTGGGTGGACGGCGCCGTCGACGAAACCTTCGTCGGTGCCGACGACTCGACGCTCGCCGCCGCCGCACACCACATTGCCCAATCGGTGCGTGCGCGCCGCGCCGCGCAGGACCGTGCCTTCGCCGGACTGCTCGCGTCCTCCGGTACCCGCCGCCTCACCGGACCCGGAACCCCCACCTACATCGAGGACGTCCTCGACACCGTCGTGCGCCCGCTGACCGCGCGTGCACACGGCTCCATCCAGGACGCGACTCCCTCACCTGTGCTGCTGATCGTCGCCGACGGGATGAGTGCGTCCGCCGCGAACGAAGTGGTCGCAGATGCGTTGCGACGCAACCGCCCCCAGTGGCAAGAGTACGTCCCGGAGAACACCGAGCCGGTGACCGTCGCGCTGGCCGCGCTGCCGACGGTCACGGAGTTCTCCCGTTGTTCGTTGCTGTCCGGGATCCTGGCCCGCGGCGGACAGGTGGAGGAACGCGCCGGCTTCGCCACCTGGCTGGCCGGGCACGGTCTGCGTGGACAGGGACAGGTGCTCTTCCACAAGGCGGACCTCGAATCGGTCTCGCGCGGTAGTGCGCTCGCGGGGACGTGCGCAATGCCGTCGACGACACCACCCATCGGCCGGTGATCGCGTGCGTGCTCAACGACATCGACGACGCGCTCGACCGCTCCGACCCGATCGGAACGGTGTGGACCACAGACCGGTTCAAGCGCCTGGACGCCCTGCTGTCCGCTGCCGCCGCTGTCGGCCGCACTGTCGTCCTCGTCTCCGATCACGGCACGTTGTCGAACGTCGTGAGCAGCCGAGCGTGCAACGCGGCGACCAGATTTCGGCACGGTATCGTTTCGCCACCGGCGTCGATGCCGCGACGCTGCCGGCCGACGAGGTGCTCGTCGACGGACCTCGCGTGCTCACCGACGATCACCGCGCGGTCCTCGCGGTCGACGAACAGCTGCGCTACACCGGGTTGAAGGCCGGCTACCACGGCGGTGCCGCGCTGGCCGAGGCCGCCATCCCGATCTCGATCCTCGTCAACGGCACTGCGCCTCGCCATCTCGGTCTCACCGAAGCGCCCGCACCGCAGCCCGTCTGGTGGGAACCCACCCGTGCGGCAGCTCCTGTTACCGCCGCCCCACCGCTACGCCGAAGCCGTCGAAGAAGGCGCCGGCCAAGGCGCCGGCACAGGTGGAGTCGCTGTTCGACTTTGGCGCCCGGCCACCGCCGAGCAGGCATCGGCCGCACCGGTCGGCGGGCGCGACCGGGTCGCCGAGCTCCTCGCGACCGACCTGTTCACCCAGCAGTACAAGGTGTTCGGGCGGAAGATGGATCGCGACGCCGTCGCGACGCTGCTGCGCGAATCGATCGACGGCCACGGGGTGCTTCCGCTGACCAGGGCCGCGCAGATCCTCGGAGTCAAAGCGTTCCGGGCCGGTCCGGCCGTGCAGGTGCTCGCGCAGGTCCTCAACACCGATGGCGTCGTCGTCCTCTCCGTGCATGGCACCGACGTCGAACTCGAGTCCGCGGCGCTGTTCGAGCAGTTCGGGGTCGCGCCGTGAGCGGGCTGTCGCCGGTGCGCCGCCGGGAGATCCTGCAGTCGCTGCGTCAGGGCACCGTCCCGGACGGCAACCTCGACGTTCTCGCCGTCGGTATCGACCGGTTCGCGAGCACCGTGGACGCGGACCTCGACGCCGTCGCCGCGGGCGGTTCGCTGTTCAAGGCGGTCCGCGGCGAGTACGGCTCAGGCAAGACGTTCTTCTCCCGGTGGGTCGAGCAGCGCGCGATGCGCCGCGGCCTGGCCGTCGCCGAAGTACAGATCAGCGAACTCGAGACGCCGCTGCACAAACTGGAGACCGTGTACCGCCGCACCATCGAGGAACTGCGCACCTCGGCCTTCGCGAAGAGCGCGTTCCGGCCGGTCATCGACGCGTGGCTGTACGGGATCGAGGAGGACGCGGCCACCGCCGCCGGGGTCGACGAAGCCACGTCGGCGCAGGTGGAAGAGCTGCTCGAACAGCGACTCGCGTCGGTGGCGACCGCCACCCCCGTGTACCCGATGGTGTTGCGCGCGTACCGCTCCGCGCTCGAACGGGAGGATGCCGCCACCGCCGACGCGCTCATCGCCTGGCTCGGCGGACAACCCCATGTCGGTGCTGCGGCGAAGCGCACCGCCGGGATCCGACAGGACGTCGACCACTTCCTCGCGATGGGCTTCCTGCAGGGTCTGCTCGCCGTCCTCAAGGGCGCCCGGCACCCCGGTCTCGTCCTCGTCATCGACGAGGTCGAGACCCTGCAGCGGATGCGCAGCGACTCTCGCGCCAAGGCCCTCAACGCGTTGCGGCAGTGGATCGACGAACTCGACTCCGGCCGCTACCCCGGCCTGTACCTGATGATCACCGGCACACCGGCGTTCTTCGACGGCCGCTCCGGTGTACAGACGCTGCCGCCCCTGGCGCAGCGGCTGCACACCGACTTCGGCACCGACGCCCGCTTCGACAACCCGCGCGCGCCGCAAATCCGGCTCACCGGCTTCGACCTGGACCGGCTCGTCGAGGTCGGCATCCGCGTGCGGGACGTCTACGCCGACGGCTCCGCCGCTCCCGAACGGGTGTGCCGCCTCGTCGACGACGCCTATCTGCGCGACCTGGCGTCCGCGGTCGCCGGTGAACTGGGCGGGAAGGTCGGCGTCTCGCCACGGCTGTTCCTCAAGAAGCTCGTCGCCGACGTCCTCGACCGCGTCGACCAGTTCCCCGATTTCGATCCGCGGCAGCACTATTCGCTCACCATCGCGGACACCGAGAAGGCGGAGGCGCTACGCGCCGCCACCGCCGACGAGGTGGAGCTGTGACGGCCGGCTTCGACCAGCTCGATCCGGTACTCCAGCACCACATCGTCAACTCGCTCGGCTGGCCAGGCCTGCGTCCACTACAGGACGAATCGATTGCCCCGATCACGGCGGGCTCGGACGCGATCCTGCTGGCACCCACCGCCGGCGGCAAGACCGAGGCCGCGATGTTCCCACTCCTGACCCGCATGCAGGAGCAGCGATGGCACGGATCTCCGGCGTCTGCCTGTGCCCACTCAAGGCACTGCTCAACAACCTCCAGCCGCGGATCGCCGAGTACGCCGCGTGGATGGGTCGCGGCGCCATGACGTGGCACGGGGATGTCGGTCAGTCCGTTCGTGACCGGATCAAGCGGGACCGTCCCGACGTCCTACTCACCACCCCGGATCCTTCGAGTCGATGCTCGTATCCGAAAGCGTCGACGCGTCAGAGGTTCTCGGTGGCGTGCAGGCCGTGGTGGTCGACGAGGTCCACGCCTTCGCCGGCGACGACCGCGGCTGGCACCTGTTGGCCGTGCTCGCCCGGCTCGAGTCGCTGCTCGGCCGGAAGCTGCAACGAGTCGGGATGTCCGCCACTGTCGGCAATCCCGACGAGCTACTCGGCTGGCTGCAGGGCGGCCGCACCTCCCCTGGCCGGGTGATCGCGCCGGCGGTGGCCGGCGGCACGGTGGTCCCGAGATCACCGTCGACTCGGCTCGGCAGCGTTGAGAACGCCGCGAAGGTCATCGCCGCGCTACACGCCGGCGAGAAACGACTGGTGTTCGTCGACTCACGCCGGCTCGCCGAGGAACTCGGAACGATGCTGCGAGGCCGTGGGATTACGACGTTCGTCTCCCGACTCGTCGCTGTCTGCCGCGGAACGACGCGAATCGGAGCAGGCGTTCGCCGAGGCCCGCGACTGCGTCATCGTCGCCACTTCGACGCTTCGAGCTCGGCATCGACGTCGGCGACCTCGATCGGGTCATCCAGATCAACGCGCCGCGCACGGTGTCGTCGTTCCTGCAGCGTCTCGGCCGCACGGGCCGACGACCCGGTAGCACCCGCAACCGCCTCTTCCTCGGCGTCACCGACGAGGCGGTGCTCAGCACGCTCGGGACGCCGCAGTGCTGGTCCACCGGCTGGGCTCGAACCCGTCGTCGCGACACCCGAACCGCGCCACATCGCGGCGCAGCAGATCCTCGCGTCGGCGCTGCAGACCCGACGGGCGCCGCTCGACGGGTGGCAGGACACGTGGGGTTCCTTGCCGCTCTTCGGATCCGACGGCCACGAGATCTTCGACTACCTCTTGGAAGAGCGCTTCCTCGAACACGATCGGGCACCGCCTTCATCGGGCCCGAGGCAGAGAAGCACTTCGGGCGCCGCCACTTCATGGAGCTACTCGCCGTCTTCGCTGCAGCACCGGAGTTCAAGGTCTTCGCGGGACGCCAGGAAATTGGATCGGTCGAGACCAGCGTGCTCACCGACGAGATCGAAGGACCACGCGTCTTGCTGCTCGGCGGCCGGTCCTGGAAGGTCACCCACATCGACTGGAAGCGGCGTCAGGTGTTCGTGGAGAACACCGATCTCCAGGGTCGCGCGAAGTGGATGTCGCTGCCAGACGGCGCGTCGTTCGAGATCACCCGCGGCGTGCGCGAGGTTCTCCTCGGCACCCAACCGGCCGGAGTGACCCTCACCCGGCGGACCGCCGCCACGTTGGAGGACGTGCGCCTGCAACGCGCCGACCACGTCACCGATGGCGCCTTCGTCATTGCGCGCGACGGACGCGACGACTGGTGGTGGTGGACATGGGCCGGAGCGAAGGCCAACCGCACCCTCGCCGCATGGGCGCCGGACCTCATCCCGCCCCGTCAGCGCATCGGCGCGGAATCGCTTCGTCTGCACAGCGATCTGTCGGTCGAAGACATTCGGCGCGGGCTCGCAGCGCTGCGCGCGCCGGGTATCGAGCGTCCGCTTCCGCTGGTGGACAAGAACGCGCTCAAGGGGCTGAAGTTCTCCGCGGCGCTGCCGGAAAGGTTGGCCCGGCGCACACTCGCGGCCAGAACCGTCAACAAGCCGGCAGCCGAAACCGTCATCCACGAGAAGGCGCAGATCGTCAACCATCCGACGTCGCAACACTGACCTCGCCGCTCGCTGCCCGTGACGACTTCGTGTCGTCCATGTCCGATATCCTTCACCTCGCGGCCCGACGGACTTCCGCTGTGATTCACAGCCACGGACACGCCCCCACCCGCACGACTGGATCCGCGCTGCCCGGGGGACCCGACCGTCGACCTTGCTTCGTACGTCGGCGAAACGCGTCGCCGGCATCGCTCGTCCCGACTCGCTGGTCGAACAATTGTCGGAGCAGATGCTGTTCACCACCGGACGCCGTGCGAGCGAAGCGGAACAGAAGTCCTGGGACGTAGCCTGCCGGTCTTCGCCCGCGATCTCGTCGATGTGGGGCTGGGCGATGTCGAGATGCTCATCGAGTACCACCTGCCGTTGACGTCACAGCGTGCCGACGTCGTCCTCGCCGGCGTCCACCCCGATACCGGCGCACCCTCGTACGTGGTGGTCGAGCTCAAGCAGTGGTCGTCGGCGTATCGGTTCGAGGACAGCCCCGAGCTCGTCGAGGTTCCCGGCATGCCGGGCGGACCTGGCTGCACCCGGTCGCTCAGGTCAAGGGCTACTGCGACTACCTCGGCGACTTCGCGAAGGCCGTCGCCGATCAGCCCGACGCGCTCGCCGGCATGGCGTATCTGCACAACGCGACCGACCCGTCATCGGTGTCCGACCTTCGCGGTTTCCCGGTCAGCGTCACCGGCCGGCTGTTCACGGCCGCCGACCGGGACGACATGGCCGCGTTCCTCCGCTCGCGTCTCTCCGTCTCCGCCGCCGGTCACGCCGCAGGCGACACCCTGATGCGGTCCGCTGTTGCGCCGTCGCAACAGCTGCTCAAGGTCGCAGCGGCGGAGGTCCGGGAGCGGCCCCAGTTCCATCTGCTCGGGAACCAGCAGCTGGCCGTCGACCTCGTGCTGCACGCCGTAGAGCACGCCCGCTCCGCCGACAGCAAGCGGATCGTGGTCGTCACCGGCGGACCGGGCAGCGGCAAGAGCGTCATCGCGTTGTCCCTGGTCGGCGAGCTCGCCCGCCGAGGCCGGACCGTGCTGCACGCCACCGGTTCCCGGTCCTTCACCCAGACCCTGCGCAAGGTCGCCGGCCACCGGGCGCCGCGCGTGCAGAAAATGTTCAAGTACTTCAACCAGTTCATCACGGCCGAGCGCAACGGTCTCGACGTCCTGGTACTGGACGAGGCCCACCGGATCCGTGAGACCTCCGTCGACCGTTACACCCGGGCCGAACTGCGTACCGATCGCCCGCAGATCGACGAACTGATCTCCGCCGCACGTGTTCCGGTCTTCCTGCTCGACGAACACCAGATCGTGCGCCCCGGCGAGATGGGCTCGCTCGAACAGATTCAGCGCCACGCCGAGTCCCTCGGTCTCGAGGTGCAGCATGTGCAGTTGGACGAGCAGTTCCGCTGCGGCGGCAGCGAGGAGTATGTGCTGTGGGTGAAGCGCCTGCTGGGGCTTGCCGAGGGCGGCCCGGTCCCGTGGAAGGGCGATCCGCAGTTCTCCGTCCGCGTCGCCGACAGCCCGCAGGAGCTCGAGCACCTGCTGACCCAGCAGATGACGAACGGGTACGGCGCACGCATCACCGCCGGCTACTGCTGGCCGTGGAGCGACGCCCGGAAGGACGGAACTCGGTCCCGGACGTCGTCATCGACGATTGGGCACGGCCGTGGAACAGCAAGAGCGACAGACGGATCGGCGACGCTCCCCCGTCGGCGTTGTGGGCGACGGAGGACGGCGGATTCGACCAGGTCGGGTGCGTCTACACCGCGCAAGGATTCGAGTACGACTGGAACGGGGTCATCCTCGGGCCGGATCTGGTCTGGCGGGATGGACGGTTCACGACGGTACGCGCGGCGAACCGTGATCCCGACTTCAAGAACTCGAAGAAGGTCAGCGACCTCCGTTTCGACAAGCTGGTGCGCAACGTCTACAAGGTGCTGTTGACGCGCGGCATGGTCGGCACGGTCATCTATTCGACGGACGAACAGACGAGGGATGCGCTGCGCGCATTGATCACCGAATCCCGCTGACTCCTCCAGCGAGACGAACCGAACACCACTCACGAGCACGGCCCGACAGGCTTCCGCGACAGGACATGCCTCCACCCGGTGCGATCCCGGATAGGCACATGGGCTTTGACCAGTTGGATTGTCAAGATCGGCGAAGAGACACCACAGCACTGGAATTTCGCACGTGACGACAGGCTGTGGGATGTCCGGCGGCCCGGGTTCTTCAACAGAATCGAACCCGGCGACGACATCGATTTCTGGCTATCGAAGACTGGATTCGTGTCGTGGGTACGTGCAACGACATCGCTGTACCCCGTTCGTCCGGGGTCCCGACCTGCCAGGTGGGTCGACAACCACACCGGGCAGTACACCCATCGATTCGAGTTCGAAGTAGTCAGTGAGGACGTTCCTCACCTCGCGTCCTGGAGCGAAGTCAGGAAGGCCGGCGGCAAGAAGTACGCCGCACAGTCACCGGCAAACGAAGTCTCTGAGCCGGACGCCGAGGTATTCTTGCGGGCACAGTTCGGTCACCAGATCGACGTTGTCTTTCCCAATGTGCCGGTCGCATACGAACCCGGAGATGACACACGCGAGCGAGCGGAACGGCAGATCACACTGCGGCGGGGACAAGCCCGCTTTCGGAACAAGCTGATCGTCGCCTACAGCGGTACCTGCGCGGTCACCGAATCGACGGTCACCTCAGTACTCGAGGCTGCGCACATCGACCGGTACTACGGACCGCACACCAACCAAGTAACCAATGGCCTGCTTCTGCGTTCGGATATCCATACGCTGTTCGACCTGCGACACCTCACCGTCTCCAGCGCCATGACAGTGCTCCTGGCACCTTGGCTTCGCGAGACTGAGTACGGGCCACTTCACGGCCGGGATGTCCGGATGCCGGCCGATATCAAGGCATACCCTGACGTCGACGCCCTGGAGCGGCACCGACGATCCTGCGAGTGGGCGTAGACACAAGGTCTGTGGAGCACGGTGTTCATGCCCCGACCTACCCCGCAGTCTGAAATTCCTTGTAGCTGATCTCCAGCAACCCACGGTCCGGCCGCTCGGACGCCTTGGTAGGCAGAACCATCAAACGCTCGCCATGCCGCTCCTTGAGGCCATGTTCGAGCATCGGTCCGTCGATCTCGGCGAGTAGATCCTCGCGGATTTGGACGACGTAGTCGGTGTTATCCCGAGGATCCTGACATCAAACGCAGCATGATGAATCTTGCACAGCGCCAAACCATTCCGCACAGATGCGATCCCAGCATCATGCCCGTCAGACACGATATGAGCCGCGTCGAGCAGCGAGCCGTGCGCGAGCGAACAGACGGCGCAACGCGTCTCGTACGCGCGCATCACCGTCGCACGGAAGACCGGCTGGTGTAGCCGTCGCTTCGTCTCGGCCACCACGTACCTGCGCAAGGTCTCTCGGCCCGCGAATCAGGTCGATGCAGATCGCGCGATGCGTCGATCGCAACGACGAACTGATGCTTGTCGGGTTCCTCGTCGACGAGATACACCGGGTAGATAGGTTGATAGCGGCCGACGCCCACCCCATAGAACCAGATCAGCGGCACCTGCTGGTTCATCGCCGCCCGGAGACCTCGGTTGTCCATGTGCTCGGGATCGGTCCCGGACCATTTGTATCGCAGGAATCCGTCGCCCCCGACCTCGTCCTCGTACGGTCGCGCCGCCCCTTCGGCCCGGTAGGTGGTCATGATCGACAGCGCGGAACTCAACTCCCGCGGCTTCCGGATACCTCGTGTCGGGTCGACGAGGCGGAACATCTTGCCGTCGAACGTGAAGTCGAGGAGTTCGTCGCGGGTGACGGAGTCCAACCCATCGTTGGTTCGCAGCGTCAGGAACCGCATCGCTTCTTGCCTCAGGCGAGCATCATCACTCGGCCCCATCACCGCCGCCACTCAAAGTCCTCCCGATTCGCACAAGTGGGTCGAAGGCTATCCCGCCGGGCTGACAACGATTGCTACAGACGTTGGGAGACCCGCTACCTAACCGACTCGCGAGATCCGGTCCGCGATACCGTGGACACCCACCGAACACCGACTTTGCAGCGCCCGAACCGTAGATCCGGCCGGCGCCGGACAGGGGAATGATGACCGACCACGACACCACCGACCAGCCACTGCAGCTCGATGGCGCGTTCGCGATCGCGACCGACAGCCGCGACCAGCTGCACGACCTGTGTGTCCGCACGCTGACCGAGCTGCTGGGCAGCGCGCCGGAGGTTGACGAGGACGGCGACATCGCGGTCCCGGTCCACGGCTTCGGGCTCTACGTGACGGTCGCCGAGGACGGCCCGCAGCTGCACGTGTGGGCGTCGGTCCTCTCCGAGCTCGGTGACGGTGCCGCCGCCGCGCAGAACCTGCCGGAGCTCTCGGCCGAGTGGCCGCGCCTGCGCTTCACGATCGAGGACGGGCACCTGCTCGGTCTCGACGCTCGTCGACGCCGACCCGTTCGCTCCGCAGCACCTGATCAACCTGGTCGACGAGATCCACGAGCTCACCCACGACCTGGACGACGACTTCGCCGCCAAGTTCGGCGGCGCCCTCGAGCTGCGACGCCGACGACGACTCCTACGCCGGCGGGTGCGGCGGCTGCGGCGACGACTGCGCCTGCGGCGGACACGACGCCGGCGACCTCGGGGAAACGATCCCGTCGGACAGCCGTCGAACTGACGCTCGCTACTTCTCGGCCGGCTGGGCGTTCGCTCGCACCGACGTCCAGCCGGCGATGAGCGACTCCATGTCGCTCCGCCCCCGCAACGCCGGCATCTCCGCGCTCGTCGACGGCGCGGGCACCGCATCGCCGGCCAGGAACGGCCGAATGAGGTCGATCGGTACGGGGAAGACGACCGTCGAGGTGCTCTCCCGCCCAACTCCCCCAGCGTCTGCAGGTAGCGCAGCTGCAGGGTGGTCGGATTGCGGCTGATGACGTCTGCGGCCTCGGCGAGTCGGGCCGACGCCTGGAACTCGGCTTCCGCGTTGATGATCTTGGCGCGGCGTTCGCGCTCGGCCTCCGCCTGCCGCGCGATGGCCCGCTGCATGTTGACCGGGATCTCGACGTCCTTGATCTCCACGGTTGTGACCTTCACGCCCCACGGTTCGGTCTGCTGGTCGATCACTTTCTGCAGGTCCTCGTTGAGCCGCTCCCGCTCCGCCAGCAGGGAGTCCAGTTCGGCCTTGCCGAGCACCGACCGTAGCGTCGTCTGCGCGATCTGCGACGTCGCCGCGAAGTAGTCCTCCACGCCGACAATCGCGCGATTGGCGTCCACGACCCGGAAGTACGCGACGGCGGTGACCTTCACCGGCACGTTGTCTCGGGTGATCACCTCCTGCATGGGGACGTTCAGCGTGACGGTCCGCAGGCTCACTCGCACCATTCGGTCCACGGCCGGAATCAGCAGCACGAAGCCCGGCCCCCGTAGCTCGACGAGGCGCCCGAGCCGGAACAGCACGCCCCGCTCGTACTCGCGCAGCACCCGGATCGCGGCCGACGCAACAATGACAGCCAGCAGGGCGACGACGATGACGGCAAGGATGATGGTGGTCAACATGGCAGCTCCCACGGTTCACGACGCCGCACGCTCAGGGTGAGCCCGCGCACGCCCTCGACGACCACCGACTCCCCCACCCGTGGGATCTCGGTGTAGCCGAATTCCATTCGTGCGCGCCACAATCCGCCGTCGGCCTCGACCTGCCCTTGGGTCCGTCCCAGCTGCGGACGGTGGCCGCGGACCCGACCAGCGACTGCACCCCTGTTTGTACCGGCGTCCGACGCGCCGACAGGACCTTCCGGCCGGCCACCGCCGCGGCGCCCAGGCCGACGACGCCGATCCCGAGCGTGACGGGCAGCGCGACTTCCATCCCCAGCCCGCCTTCGGTGAACAGCAGCCACGCCCGGTCCCGGCTAGCAGGGTCCCCACCACGCCGAGGGCGCCGAAGGTCGGCACGTGCGCCTCGATCACGATCAGCAGCACGCCCACTACCAGCGCCAACGCGCCCAATCCGGTCATCTGCACTCACCTGCGGCGAGGGCCCGGTCGCTCGCGTAGCCACCCGCGATCGAGCCCTCACCGTCAAAGGTATGCCCGCGTGCGCCGGGGTGCCACCGTGTCGTGCACCGCCGCTGTCCGTGATCGGTGCGATCATCGCCGCATGCATCTGCTCGACGACGGGTTCGCGCCTCCGGAGGCCTGCGCGCAGTGGTGCCGGGCACGGGCCTACCCGCTGCACGTGTTGGACGACAGCGCCCACATCGACCTCGACTGGTGGAACCACCACCTGCGCGAGCACAAGCACGAGATCGTCCTGCACGGCCGGGATCTCGACGGCCACGTGGTCGATCGCGGCATCGCCGTCGTGCAGCGCAACGACCTGCAGCTCGGCAGCGAACTGGTCGATGCCGACCACGACGCGCTCGGTCTGCTGTTCCTGTGCGCGGCCTGGCGCAGCGCCCACCACAGCCGCCGCGCGACCCGTCGTCTGCCCGACGTCTTCCACCCACACGCGGACCAGGACCCGCTCGGCAGAATCAAGCAGGTTCTGGACCGGTGCGCCAAGGACAAGCGGATCGCCGATCCATCGGGCGACGCGTGGTCGGGCTGGCCGGACATGCCCGGCGTCGGCGTGCCGCTCATGGCGCTGTTCATGTGGGCTGCCGGTGTCCGACGGGAAGGGATCCGCGCCCAGCTGATCGACCAGCACGGCGTCTCGACGCTGATCCACGAGGGCTGGCTCGAGGAGCCGTCGGTCAGCGGCTTCACAATCCGCCGCTACGACCGCTACCTGCAACTGCTCAGCGACTGGGCGATGCGGGTGGGCACCGAGCCCGAGCTGATCGAGATGTGGCTGGTGCAGCGCTGGAACGCGCGCGTGCAGGAGGCACGCAGCGGCGCCCGCGCCGAGCCGACGCTGTTCTGAACCACCCGCCGACTTTCTCGGGGACACTGGCCTCATGCCGAGCAATCCCGTCACCATCACCGTCACCGGTCACGCCGAGCGCACGTCCGCACCGAATCGCTGTGTGGTGCATCTGAACATCGCGTTCGACGGCACCACCCGCGCCGAAGCCGCCGACCACGCGGCCGAAGCCGCCGCGGCGCTGACCAAACTGATCCGCACGCTCGACGGCGATTCGGCACGGCCGCTCCGCCGGTGGTCCCTGGACCAGGTCCAGCACGCCCGCTTCCGCCCATACCATCCGCAGGGCAAGAAGCTGCCGTGGAACTACCAGTCGACGTCGTCCGGTTCGGTGACGTTCCGCGACCTCGCCGCCGTCGCGGCCTTCGTCGACCAGGTGTCCGCGATCGAGGGAGTCAACGTCACGCACCTCGAGTGGAAGCTCGCCCGGAAGTCGCACGCGAAGGCCCTGGCCCGGGTGCGGGACCTCGCGGTCCGCGACGCGCTCGCAAAGGCCGAGGGCTACACGCGCAGCCTGGGCTGCCGCCGGATTGAGGCGGTGGCCATCGCCGATCCCGGCATGCTGAACCCGGGGCAGCGCCCGGACTTCGGCCCTCCGACCGCACGGATGATGGCGGCGTCGGCGCCTGTCCAGGACTCCGAACGATCCGCAATCGAACTCACACCGGAGAAGCTCCGCATTACCGCCGACGTCGAGGCACGGTTCGAGGCGTCCTGAGGGCGCTCGCCAAAGGCAGGAGACGCGCAGCAGCGCGGTTCGGTTGGGCCGGTACCTACCTCCGATCGCGTCCGTGTTGTCCATCAGGAGGTCCGAACAGCGGAGACCGCGGGTGCGACCGACAGGAAGATTCGACCATCGTCCATTCCGATCGACAGATGATCTTCAAGGTAGGCCGCGGCCTCCGATACTTGCACTGGGCCACGATCGGAGGCTATGCATACCGATCGTGGCTCCTCAACGACGGACCAGGTTGCTTTCCCTCTGCGTGAAGGGTCTGACGACGAACTCGGCCGATGGAAGGATCATGCTCGAGCACGGAAGCTGATGCGCTTTATCGCAGTACCGACGCCCGAACTCTGTGTGGCACACGGAGAGCCGGGTACGTGGTCGAGGCGCTTCTGGTGCTATTCACGGCCCACGACCGACTTCGATCGCAAGTCACGTCGATCGCAGTTACTGCACGATTTCGTGTTCACCTCGGACCGGATCTTCCGACAGGTGGACCGCCTGGCGACGGCCTACTCGACCACCGTCACGACGCATGGCTGCGCCGAATGCCGACGCTGGCTCCGCCGACGACGCGCCCGGTCCGCGGCGCTACTCGCGGTCACCTTGCTCCTGCTTATCGCCCTGCCGAGGGCACTGGCCGAGTCCTCACAAGAGGGTCTCACCGCCCGTCGCTCTTCGCGGGGCTCGGCCTGCTGGTCGTCACCGCGGCGTCCGCGCGTTGGATTCACGAATTCGCCCGCACGACCGTCAGCGAGGACGGCGCGCGCCTGATCATCGACAACCCCCACCCGGACTACGCGGACGCCGCGATGGCGATGGGCTCCGAACGAAACCCGCACTGCAACAGTTGAAAACAACAATCTGAGTTGATCGAACACGATCACGACAGGTTCACCCCGCCGCAGCCCGGCAGCCCGCAAGATCCGCCGCGCAGCGGCGCACAGCGTCCACAGGACCGCCGATCGCGCGCGCGACCGCCTGCCCGGAGCCGATATGGGGTTGATCGAAGGCATGGGCGGCGTATTATTCGCCCGGCCTCCAAATGGTGGCAACGGTCTCGACGGGGAAACACGAATGATCGAACGTCCTGAGCAGGTCGACGACAAGCCGACCGGGGCTCGAAGTCCAAGATTCTCGCAACCTGTGCGCTGGCCACCGGGATCGTGCTGGGAGCACGGGAACTGCAGGGGCCGAATCTGTTTCGAGTTCCTCCTCTGCCTCCTCTGCCTCCTCCTCTTCCTCCTCCAGTGTGGATATGGAATGGGAGGCCTCGTGGGCGGCCTACCAGCTCGAGGCCGGAATGGCCGGCTCTGCGCTCGCGACCGTGAACGTCGACCTGCCGGTCACCATCGACGCGCCGATCGATCGGGTGTTCCCGGCGTATTCGAACCTCAATAACAGCCTCGGACGGCACCCGTTCCTGAAGGATGTGCTCGACCACCGCAGGTATACCGAGGGCGGCGCCGACGTCTGGGAATTCATCGCCCTCGAGGACGTCCCGGCCGGCTCGCTGTCGATCCCGGGACGCACCGTCGGGCAGCAGCGGGTGTACGCCGCCGACCACTGGTACAGCACCGATACCTGGGACATGCCCGGCGTGATCACCCACCAGAAGGTCACCTTCGCCGCGGACGGCGACGCGACGACGGTCACCGAGCACCTGACGTTCTCGGCGCCGGCGGTGCTGATCGACTACACCGTGCAGAACGGCGTGTCCTCACACATCGCGAACCAGCAGGCCATGAAACGCGACATCGAGAACGGCACGCTCTAGAGGCGACTGTGCGGCGTCAACGACGAGGTCGCGACAGCCTCGACTACCGCCGCAGCCCACTCGCCCGCAACACCCGCCGCCCCACCGCGGCGCGCACGGCGTCCTCGGTGCCGACGATGCGCACGTGGGTGCGGGCGCGGGTGATGGCGGTGTAGAGCAACTCTCGGGTGAGCAGCGACGACTGCTCCCCCGGCAGGATCACCGAGACCACGTCGTACTGGCTGCCCTGGCTGCGGTGAATCGTCATGGCGTACACCGTCTGTACCGACGCCAGGTGGCTCAGGTGCAGCAGGTACGGCTCCTCGCCGCGTGCAAACGCCGCCACCAGGTCGCCGTCGACACCATCGGCGACGACAACGCCGGTGTCGCCGTTGTAGATCCGCATCTCGTGGTCGTTCGCGGTCACCATCAGCGGCTGCCCCGCGTACCAGCGCTCCGGATCCAACCGGCTGCCCGTGGCCTCGCCGATCCACGTCATCGCGTTGCGCGCCCACCACGACGCCCCGAACGGGCCCTCCCGATGCGCGCACAGCAACCGGTGCTTCTCCGACGCCCGCACCGCGGCGGCGGCGTCACCGGCCAGGGCGGCCGCCGTCACCTCGGCCGACGTCGACACCACGTCGGCGCGCAGCCCGGCCAGGTCCTCGGGCTCGACGAACGACACGTCCGCCGCGCCGCCGCGCAGGATCTCGAGCGTACGGTCCTCGTCGCCGTCGCGCACCGCCACCGCCAGCTGGGCGATCGCGCCACCGAACCGACGCCCGCGGCTGAGCCGAATCACGCCGCCCCGCAACCGGTCCCGCTCGGTAGCGCTCAGCGCCGCCTCGGCCGGGTCGTCGGACGCCGACAGGCTCGGCACCCACCACCCGCGCCAGCACCGGGTTCTCGACGCCGGTCACCGGGCGCGCCACCAGGTCGGCGAGCACCGCGCCGGCGTCCACCGACGTCAACTGGTCCGGGTCGCCCACCAGCACCAGCCGCGCCTCGGGCCGCACGGCCTCGAGCAGCCGGCACATCATCGTCAGCGACACCATCGACGTCTCGTCGACCACGATCACGTCGTACGGCAGATGGTTGGTCTCGTCGAACCGGAACCGACTGGTGCCGCGCTGCCAGCCGAGCATCCGGTGCAGCGTCATCGCCGACAGGTCCGCCCGCAGCCGCACCGCGTCGGCCTGCTCGCGGACGGATTCCTGCAGCCGCGCCGCCGCCTTGCCGGTGGGCGCGGCCAGCCCGATGCGCAGCCCCGGCTGCTGTCGCTCGAACAGCGCCAGCACCCGCGCGACGGTGTGCGTCTTGCCCGTACCGGGACCGCCGGCGATCACCGACGTCCAGTGCGTGGCCGCGACGGCCGCCGCGATGCGCTGCCGGTCCGGGGCGTCCGACGGCCGCGACGGGTCCGCAAAGTCGCGGAACAACTCGTCCAAGCCGGCCCGCAGCAGGTCCTCGTCGACGGCGGGATGCCCGTGTGCGCGCTCGTCGAGGATCCGGCGCACGGTCTGTTCCTGCCGGTAGTACCGGTCGAGGTACAGCAGGCCGTCCACCAGTCGCAGCGGCCGCAGCGGCCCGGCGTCCCCACCGACGACCAGCGGCTCGATGCCAGCCCCTCGGCGACGACGGCGTCGTCCGGCCATGGCAACGCGGCGGGGTCGACGTCGAACTCCTCGTCGACTGTCACCTCCCGAATGCGGCTCAGGTCCAGGCACACCGATCCCGAGCGCACCGCCCGCACCGCCAGCGCGGTCGCCAGGTGCACCGGCTCGCGGGTCTCGCCGCCGAGCGCCGCGAGCCGCAGCGCGACGTGCACGTCGGCGGCCTCGAGCACTCCGGCCTCGTTGAACTCGCGCAGCACACCCTTGCCGCGCTGCGCGACGCGTGCCTCGATCACCGGTCCCCCTCCCGATCGCCGGACGCCGCCAGCAGATCCGACAGCTCCACCACCAGCGCCACGGGCGGATCCCAGTCGAACACGCCCGCCCCGTCGGGGGTGTCGGGCCCGACCATGCCGCGCACGAACAGGTACTGCACCCCACCGAGATGGGTCGCCGGGTGGTAGCCGGGCAGCCGCCAGCGCAGATACCGGTGCAGCGCAACGGCATACAGCAACGCCTGCAGCGGATAGTGCGAGCGCATCATCTCCCCGGCCATCGACTCGCGGGTGAAGTCGGCGGTGGTCACCTCGCCGGGGCGATCCGGTTGGTCTTGTAGTCGACGATCACGAACCGCAGCCCGCTCCGCCCCGGACAGGCGCAGCACCGCGTCGATGCCGCCGGTGAGGTAGCCGCGCAGCGGCGTCGGCTCCAGGGTGGCGAGCCGGTCCGCGTACGGCGCGAGGACGTCGTCGGCCGGCAGGTGTTTGCGCAGCAGTTCCACGATCCGGTGCAGCGTCACCGTGAGCACGGCCGGATCGTCGCCGCCGGCGAGCGGCAGCTCGAAGTCCAACTCCGGCAGCCGGTCCCGCGGGGTGATGTCGGCGAGGGTGCCGCCACCGGCGAGTGGGGTGCGCAGCACCGGCAGCAGCGCGTCCGCCAGCGCCACCGGGTCCACCTGCGACATCCGCGCGGCGACGGCCTCGCGACAGTGCCGCACCAGTTCGGTCTCGAGGTCGTCGGCGGCGGTATCGACGTGCTCGAGGATCTCGTGGACCAGGGTGCCGAACACCGCGCCGTACGGCATGTCGTTCATGGTCGACGGGATCCCCTCCGCGGACACGGGGGTGATCAGCGCGGGTTCCGCGGGCTCGTCGTCGGTCTCGGGTTCCTCGGCCTCGCTGGTCACGCCGGGATGCTCGTGCGCCGACGCGGTGAGCGCCGTGTACGACGTGCGCCGCCAGCCGGCGTCGAGCACGCGATCGAAGACGGCGGCGGCGAGCTCACCGGTCTCCTCCTGCGGCGGTGTCCACGACAGCGGTGGGATCGGGTCGGCGCCGACGGCCTGGACCGCCACCGCGACGGGTGCCACGTCGGCCCAGCGGGTGAGCTGCTGCGCGACAACGGGATCCTCGGCACCCCCACCTTCGGCGGGACGTCCGGCTCCCCCGTCTCGCGGCCGAACAGCATGCGGTGCAGCGGCGCCTCGTTGGTCGAGTACGCCGGGCCCACCACAGCACCAGCTGGCACTGGGCGCGGGTGAGCGCGACGTACAGCAGCCGCAGGTCCTCGCCCGCGGCCTCGGCGTCGCGGCGACGCCGGCGGTCGCCGTAGCCGGGACTGCCCTCGCCGCCGATGTCGAGGGTGCGGCGGCCGTGCTCGTCGTGCAGCAGCAGCCGGTTGGGGTCGGCGAACCGTCCGGTGCTCCACCCGAACGGCACGTAGACGATCGGGTACTCGAGGCCCTTGCTGGCGTGGACGGTCGCGATCTGCACCGCGGCGGCGTCGCTGTCGAGGCGTCGGCTGCGGTCGCCGCCACCGGATTTCGGGTCCTCGATGCGGTCGGTGAGCCAGCCGGTGAGCGCGGTGAGGCCGAGGGACTCGTCGACCGCGACCGCACCGAGCAGCTGTCCGATGTGCCGCAGGTCGGTGAGCGTACGTTCGCCGGACGCGACGGTGAGCAGCCGGGCCTCGAGCCCGGTGTCGGCGGCGAGCCGCTCGAACAGCGCGGCGAACCCGGACTGCGCGAACACCGTCGCCAGTTCCCGCAGCTGCCCGCCGACGCGGGCGACCACCTCGTCGCTGCGGGCGTCGATGTCCGCAGCGGTCCAGCCGATGAGCGGGGTGAGCGCCGCGAGCCGCACCCGGTCGGGACGATGCGGCTGCTCGAGGGCCTGCAGGAGTTGCAGCCAGTGCACGGCGGCCGGGTCTCGAAGACGCTGGTGCCCCCGGCGAGCACGGACGGCACCCCGACCCGGTCGAGCGCCTCACGCACCAGCGCGATCTGGGCGTTGGTGCCAGCGAGGATCGCGATGTCGCCCGGCTCGACGGGCCGGGGCGCGCCGTTCAGTTCGAGGGTGGCGCCGCTGCCCAGCAGTTCGACGATGTCGGCGGCAACGTCCGCCGCGACCCGCGTGCGCAGCGCCCCCACCGCGGGATAGCCCGAGTTGTCGAGCCGTCCGGCGCCCGCCCGGCACAGGTAGCGCAGCCGCAGCGGCGCCGCCCCGTGCAGCCGCGAACCCCCCTTCGCCGCCGAGACCGGGTGCACGACGATGTCCCGGTGCCCCAGCGCCGCCCCACCGTGCAGATGCCCCAGGGCGGCAACCAGATCGGCGTCGCTGCGCCAGTTGGTGGTGAGCTCCTGGTGGCTGTGCGCGGAGCCGACCGCATCGAGGTAGCTGAGCACCTCGGCGCCGCGGAACGCGTAGATGGCCTGCTTGGGGTCGCCGACGAGCACGAGGGTCGAGTGCCCGTGGAACGCCGCGCGCAGGATCCCCCACCGCTGCGGGTCGGTGTCCTGGAACTCGTCGACCAAGACGACGCGGTAGCGGTCGCGCACCCGCCGGCAGGCCGCCGCCCCGTGCTCGGGATCGGTGAGCACCCCGTGCAGCAGCGCGGGCAGGTCGTCGAAGTCCCGGATGCCCGCGAGCCGCTTGCGGCGCTGGGCCTCCCGACGGACCGCGGTGGCGAACGCGACGGCGTCCCCGGCCCGGCTGCCGTCGGCGTCCTCGGGCGCGAGGGTGGCCTGCGGGTCGAAGATCGCGGCCTTCGCGGCGGCGCGGGCGTCGGCGGGGCGCAGCGTCCGGGAGTCGGCGCGGGCGAAGCGGTGCAGGAACAGGTCGGCGATCACCTCGGAAACCAGGTCCTCGGCCTCCTCGACGAGGACCGCGTCCGGGTCGCGCTCCCCGGCGATGCCGAGACCGTCGAGCATGCGCTGGCAGAAGCTGTGGGTGGTGACGATGGTGCCGGCGTCGAAGTCGGACAGCGCCTGCATCAGCCGTCGGCGCCGACGCGCGATCTCGGCGTCGTCGGTGTCCGCCAGGTGCGCGACCAGCGGGTCGCCGCTGGCGCGCGCCGCGACCGGATCCACCAATCCCGCTGCGGCCGAGGCGAACCGCTCGCGGGTGCGCTCGCGCAGCTCCTTGGTGGCCGCGCGGCTGAAGGTGACCAGCAGCAGCTGCGAGAGGTCGATGCCCTGCTCCGCGACGAACCGGGCCGCGAGCCCGACGATCGCGTAGGTCTTGCCGGTGCCGGCGCTGGCCCTCGAGCACGGTGGTGCCCTGCGGCAGCGGGGCGAACAGGTCGAATGCGGTGTCGGTCATGGTCCCGGCGTCCATGCTCGCTGTGTCCGTCACGGTTCCCCCAGAGTCTCGGCCGCGAGCAGTGGTCCCCACACCACGGCGGCCTCGGTGCCGAAGCGGGTCGGTTCGTGCGCGCCCGGCGGCGCGGGCTTGTCGGTGAGCACGGACAGCTCCGCGTCGGGCCCGTACACGTACCGGACGTGGCGATCCTTGCCGTCGCCGAAGTCGCCGCCCCACGCGCGCTCGGCCGCCACCAGCGCGAGTTCGATCGACCGGCCCCGGAAGCGCTGGTCCGCGTACGCCGCCGAGGCCGCGGCCGTCATCGGCAGCGGCGCCACCATCCCCCGGTCCCGCATCTCGACCAGACGGGCGAGGATCTCCGCCGGATTCTCCGGCGCCACCAGCGTCGACCGCATGACCGGGGTGCGCCCGCTACCGCGCCCGGTGGTGACGGCCGTGAGATTCCCGGACCGCCCCGTGGCGGCGACGGCGAGGAGCCGCACCCACGCACCGATGCGGTGTTTGGGTGCCAGCCGGGAGAACGTGGTCCGCGCGATCACCTCGCCGTGCACCCCGTCGACGGTGCCGACCAGCCGCCGCCCACCGCCGAGGTGGACGTCGATGTCGACCGGCTCGGATCGTCCGGCGTGCACCAGCGCGGACGCCCGCGCGAGCGAGTCGACGGTCCATTCGATGTCCGAAAGCGCGGTGTCGCCGAGCCGGGCGGGCGGCAGGGTGCCGCGCCGCCACTCCGCGGCCCGGAACGCCGCCGGATCGACACCGGCCAGCCGGGCGCCGAGCATCCGCTCGCCGATCCCCCAGCGCGCCAGCGGATCCAGTTCGAGATCGAGGGTGTCGGCGACGTCCTCGTCGAGGTCGGGGACCCGGAATCCGAGCCGCTGCCGCAGGAAGCCCTGGATCGGATTCTCGAGGAACGCGATCAGCTCCGCGAGGTCGACGTCACCCGGCTCCAGCGGCGGCAGCGCCTCCGGAAGGAACGCGGGCGCCGGCACAGACGGCTGCTGCGCGGCACGGGCGCCGCCGAGCGCGGCGTGGTCGAAGCTGCGCGGCCCCGCCGGATCGAAGTTGCGGGGATCGAAGGGCTGCAACGGATGCCGCTGGACGACGTCGGCCCCCGCCATGGCCGCGAGCACGTCCCGCAGTTCGCTCAGCGGCACCGCGGGCGGCCTCGGCGTGCCGTTGACCGGGTCGGCGCCGGTGTAGAACAGCAGCAGCCGCTCGGTGGCGGACATGATCGCGTCCAGCAGCAGCTGCCGGTCCTCGCTGCGCGGATCCCGTTCCCCGAGAAGCGGATCGCGGGCGAGGACGTCGTCGCCGTCGATGTTGGTGCCGCGGGGAAGACGTCGTCGTCGAGCCCGAGGAGCACCACCACGCGGTGCGGCACCGAACGCATCGGGACCATGGTGCACACGGTGAGCTCGCCGGTCCGGAAATTCGCGCGGGTGGGCCTGCCCGCGAGCCGCGAGCGCAGCATCGCCCGCACGTCCGCGAGCCGCAGCAGCGTGTCCCGCCGTGTTCGACGGCCGCGGCCAGCTCACGGCGCGCCTGCCCCAGCTGCCACGCGTCGGCCTCGGCGACGTCGACCAGCAGGTCGAGTGCCCGCGCGAACCCCGCCGACCACTGTTCGGCGGACTGCGGCCCGGTGAGCCCGCGCAGCGACACGTCGAGCCGGTCGACGTACTCGGCGAGCCGTCCGGTGAGGTCGATGTCGTTGCTCTCGACGTCGTCGAGCGGCAATGCGAGCGAGAGCCATTCGCCGTCGATGTCGTCGGCCGCGGCGCCGAGCAGGATCCGGTCGAGCGCCGACTTGAGGGTGTTCTGCTCGAAGTCGCCGAGCCCGAAGGCGCCGCGCTCACGACGGCCGATCCCCACCGCGCGCCCGCGTCGGTGGTCCACTCCCGCATCCGTTCGAGGTTGTCGTCGTCGAAGCGGAAGCGACGCCGCACCGGGGCGGTCGCGGCCAGATCGAGTACCTGGCTGACGGTGACCCGGGAGTCGGCGAGGTCGAGCAGCGTCGCGACCACCCCGAGGACGGGATTGGTCTGGTGCAGTGCACGATCCGCCAACCGCACCCGCAGCCGGTGCCCGGGATGACTGAGCGGACCTTGGACGCCCTGCCCGAACGCCGCGCGGACGAGCGGCGCGTACGTCTCGACATCGGGGCACATCGACCACGACGTCGCGCGGCTCGAAGCGTCGGATCGTCCTGGAACAGGTGCAGCAGACGCTCGCGCAGCGCCTCGACCTGCCGGGCCGGGCCGTGGCAGGCGTGGATCTCGACGGTGTCGTCGCCCGGGGCCGGCGAGGGGGCACGGTCGGCGGCGATGTCCGACTGCAGCCGGCCCAGCAGCGTGGTGGGCCGCGCACCGCCCGGATGGTGCGCATCGATCTTCTCGACGGCGGCGAGCCGGGACTGGAGCTCGCGCACGTCCCGGGCGAGGCTCGCGAGCAGCGGGTGTGCGACGTCGAGGGCACGGTTGTCGCCAGCGCGCCGTCGCGGCGGATCGGCGTCTGCGAGCGCTCCCCACATCTCGATGCTGGGATGCGGAATCCACAGGTGCACATCGCGATTGGCGCCGATCGCGGACAGCACTGCGATCTGGTCGGCGCCGAGCCTGGTGGGCCCGAACAGCGACAGCCGTTCGGGCAGGTCGAGCAGCGCCGGCTCTGCCCGCAGCCGCGCGCAGGCGCCCTCGAGCCGCTCGGCGGGACTCGGGCTGCCGATCTGCTCCCGCAGCCGGCGCCACAGCTGCGCCTGCCACCGCAGGTCGTCGTCCAGCGGGTCGGTGCCGTCGGTGTCGCGTCCGGCCGCCCAGTCGACGAGCATCCCGGGGCGCTGGGAGCCGTACGCACGGAACAGTTCGGCCAGGTGCGCGGCGGTGCCGTAGCGGCGGCCGGCGCGATGGTCGTCGGCGCCACGCCCGTCAGCGCCGCAGCCGAGGTGTCGGGCAAGCGCCGCGCACCACGGCTCACCGATACAGTCGTCGATCACCTGCAGCAGCGTCCACAGCATCCGCGACGGATGCCATGGGTCGTCGTCGACGTCGTAGCCGGTCGCGGTCGCGAGCGCCTGGTCGATCAGCCGCGTCGGGACGGGAACTCGATGTTGGCGGCGACACCGTCACCGTGGCCGGCGTCACCCGCGCCCAACACGTGTGACAGACGCTGCGTCAGCCAGCGCTCGACGCCCTTCGCGGGAACCGCGATCACCTCGCGCTGGAACGGGTCCGCGAGGGGCCTGACCAGCACATCGGCGAGCGCGGACGCCAGTGTTCCAGCGCTCTCCGCGCGGTGCAGCGTCAGCAATTCCGTACCCCTCGGCGTCCCCGCACCGTATCGTCGGGCAATTCCAGGGCCTAGGAGTATCACATGCTCCGGACAACTCAGCCTATCCGGAAGGCTGTTGGTCCGAGCCGCCAGCTCACCTCGGTGCACGACAGAGTTTTGTACAAAACCAGATCTTGCGGAATCGACAGGCCTCACTTGTTCCCGGTTCCCGCCAGAACATTCTCGGCAAGAGGTCGAGCAGGGTCTGTTCCCAGGCCGTTGTCGGCCGGGAACAGACCCCGTCGTTGTCGGTGGCTACGCGCTACTTGCTACTTGTTGGATCCGAAGCCGCCGAGCGAGCCGAGGCTGCCGGTTCCGGGGCCTCCGGGGTCTCCGCCGGGCGCGACGATCACCGATACCTGATCGGCGGAGGCGTTGACGGTGCCCTGGCCCGAGTACTCGGCGGTGACGGTCCGCTGGCCGGCGGTAGCCGGGGTCCACGCAGTCGTGGCAGTCCCGTCGGATCCGACCTGGCCGGTGCCGATGACGGTGCCACCGTCCTTGAAGGTGACGGTACCGCCGGCGTTGGCGGGGTTGACCTTCGCCGTCAGGGTCGTGGTCGTGCCGACGGTGACGCTGCCGATCGGGTTGAGGGTGGTGGTCGAGTCGGTGGTGGAGGCGGGTGCCTCGGCGACGTTGACCTGTGCGGTGGTGCCCGATCCGGTGACGCCGTCACGGCCGGAGAAGGTGGCGGTGAGGGTGTGGCTGCCGGCCACCGTGGGCACCCACTGGTAGGTGACCTTCCCGTCGTTGCCGACCGGCAGCGTCGCCAGTGTCGTGGTGCCGTCGCGGAGTTCGACGGCGCCACCCGCCGCGGTCGGGCTGACCGTGGCGGTGACGTTGGACGCGCGGCCGACCTGGGCGCCGGTCACCGGCGCAAGCGTGATCGTCGAGGTGACGTTCTGCTCGGCGACCTGCACGGTGATCGTCCCTGACTGGGACGCGGTGGAGAACGCGGTGCCGAGGAAGCCTGCCGAGAGCGCGTGGCTGCCCCGGAGCGTGGGGGTCCAGGCGAGGGTCGCAGTTCCGCCGGCGTCGATGGCGGCCTGGCCGATTACGGCTGCGCCGTCGCGGAATTCGACGGCGTCACCCGCCGCGCCGCCGGTGACGGTGGCGGTCAGCGTGCTCGGCACGCCGACGCGAGCGCCGGCGACGGGGGCGAGGGTGGTCGTGGTACCGGTCTTGGCCATCGTGATCGACGGGCCCTCGGTGCCGTAGTTACCGCTGCCGAGTGATCCGCCGTAGTCCATGCCGGTGGCCAGTGCGGTATCACGGGCGCAGTTCTGACCGACCTTGTAGCTGACGCTGAAGACAGGGTTCCGGAAGAAACCGGGGCGATTCTGAACCACCCAGTCGGTGATGCCCCAGGAGGCGCGGACGTAGCCGGTCCCGTTGCCCTCGTCGGCGACGACCTCGGGGTTGGAGACAGGGTATTCGCTCTGGCCGATCATCTTGGCGGAACCCGGGACGTAGGTCATGCAGGACGGGTGCCGGTCCTTGACGTTGTAGATGAACTCGTCGACCCAACTGGTCCGGTCGAACTTCGTCGTCACGGTGATCGTGTCGCCGACCGCGGGGGCGGTGTTGCTGACGGTGCGGGTGAAACGGGAGCTTCCGTCGTCCCAGGTGATCGACCCGGGGGCTGCGCCGGCGACACCTGCGCCGAGGAGGGCGAATGCACCAATCGTCAGTGTCGTTGCCGCGCCGACGGCGATGCCGCGCGTCATCGCTCGTGATGTCATGTGTTTCCTTTGCTCGCTGGTGTCGCGACCGCCGACATCGAGGTCGCAGCGTTGGTTGAATGGCCGTGTGCTGGGCCCGGGGCGGTCGGGTCGCCGACCACACGGGGACTACACGCTGGGGCTAGCCGCCATCCCCTGAGAACGTTGCTGACCAGGCCGGTTGAACTGAGCCGGCCGACGACGGGGCGGCGATACGACAGACTGCGGATCGGGCCACACAGATCTCCGTTCGATCAAGCGCATTCCCGCAGTATGTGACTGCAGGACCCAGCAAAAGAGGTGCCCGTGCGCGATACGAATCACGCACGGGCACCTTTATACAGACAATCGTCCAACTACCGTGGGGCTTTCGCGGACCGGACTGCCGAGGACCGGAGAATCCGCAGGTCCGTTTCCGAAGGCAACGGGACCGTGGACCGCAGAGGCGCACCGCCCAACGGGCTCCTTTTCACCGGGCCGAACGACGCTGAGAACGGCTCAGCCCACGATCACCACATGCAAGTTCCGCGGCCCGTGGTCGGCCGCTCGGGCACCAACCGCGCGCAGCGCCTCGGGTACGCCCACCTCGATGCTGTCGACGGTCACGACGCACACGTGGAGGTCCGGCACCAGGGTGAGCGCCCGGCGGCCCTGGTCGCGGCCGCCGTCGAGGAAGATCGTGCCGGTCTCGGCGCAGGTGACCGCCGACGCGGTCACGACGCCGTCCAGGTCGGACAGTTGCGGGCCGGCATGTCCGGGAATCGACGACGACCTCGCCGTCGAACCCCGACAGCCACGAATCCTGCAGTCCCGCAGGGACACCGACGCGGTCGTCTATGACCTGCAGCAGCGTGCACAGCATCCGCGACGGATGCCACGGGTCGCCGTCGACGTCGTAGCCGGTCGCGGTCGCGAGCGCCTGGTCGATCAGCCGCGTCGGGACGGGAACTCGATGTTGGCGGCGACGCCGTCACCGTGGCCGGCGTCACCCGCGCCCAGCACGTGCGACAGACACTGCGTCAGCCAGCGCTCGACGCCCTTCGCTGGAACCGCGATCACCTCGCGCTGGAACGAGTCCGCGAGGGGCGTGACCAGCACATCGGCGAGCGCGGACGCGAGCGTGCCGGCGCTCTCGGCGCGGTGCAGCGTCAGCAATGCTCATCTCCTAGCGGCGTCGTCGACAGTGCGGCATCGGCCAAGAATTATCACACCGATCCGACGCTCCACGGCGACCACAGGACATGCGGCAGTCAACGCGACCACAGGACATGCGGCAGTCAACGCGACCACAGGACATGCGGCAGTCAACGCGCCCACAGCGCCTCGCATACATCTAGGGCGTGTCTCCTAAATCCGGGCGGTCGGATCGGCGACACTGTCCCGTGTGTCGCGCACCGAATACCTGACTGATGAGCAGTGGGCGTTGATCGAGCCGTTGCTTCCTACGTCCGACGGATGTCGGGGCCGCCCGTTCCGGGACAACCGTCGGGTCGTGGAGGGCATCGTCTACCGCTACCGAGCCGGGATCGCCTGGCGGGATGTACCCACGGATTTCGGTCCGTGGCAGACGATCTGGAAACGGCACCGCCGCTACGCCGGGGACGGCACCTGGGACAAGATCCTCGCTTCCCTGCTGGCGCATGCGGATGCAAACGGGTTGGTCGACTGGACCGTGTCGGTGGACTCGACGATCTGCCGAGCCCACCAGCACGGCACCAACCTCACCCGCGACACAGGGGGATCTGTCGAATTACACGAACCTCCTGAACGAGCCGGCTGACCACGCCCTCGGCCGCTCCCGTGGCGGGCTCGGCACGAAGATCCACCAGCTCGCCGACGGACACGGCCGTCCCCTCGTCCTGCTGATCGGGCCAGGTCAGGCCGGTGACTCGCCGATGTTCCCGATCCTGATGGGTGCGTTGTCGGTGCCCCGGTTCGGCCGTGGAAGACCCCGAACCCGCCCGGACGCGGTGCTCGGCGACAAGGCCTACTCGTCGAAAGCGATTCGCACCCACCTCCGGTCGAGAGGCATCGAAGCGATCATCGCCGAACCGGACGACCAGAAGCGTCACCGCCTCCGGCGGGGCGGCCGCGGAGGCCGTCCGGTCGGGTTCGACACCGAGAAATACAAGGGCCGCAACGTCGTCGAACGATCCTTCGCCACCCTCAAGCAGTGGCGCGGGCTCGCCACCCGCTACGACAAACTCGCACTCACCTATCGGGCCGGCGTGGTCCTCTCAGCGGTTTGTATCTGGCTGAGGTCCCTCACGAAATAGGAGACACGCTCTAGCCCATCACCTGGTGTCACTTGCCAATTCGTCGCGTGGCTCGCCGGCCGGCAGCCACTTGCTAGTCTGCCCCGCGACAGATGTAGCCAGGGGCAAGATGTCGGACCTATTCGTCGAACCGAACGACGCCGAGAAGTGGACTGCGGTGGAACCGACCACCCGTTCATCTGCGGTCGTCTTGGAGACGGTGCCGGCTGACGAAACCGGGCCGAACCAGCACCGAAGGCTCGCCATGCCGGTGCCCGGGATTTGCGTGGCGCACGGTTTGCCCGCCACGAACACGGCGACCTTCCTGGTGCGGCCGTATCACAAGATCATGAATGACTCATATCGCGACGCGGTGCCGATACTTCCTGGCGGCTTCTGGGATCTCCTCACGAACTCCCTCAGTCGACTCCGAGAGCAGCCTTCCGTGCAAACCACATGGCCGCTCTGCTCCCGATGCGAGGCTCGCCGAAGTCGATGCCTGCGCGCCGCGGCGATCCTCGCCGCGTGCGGACCAGTGCTCATCATGGTGTCCGTCGGCCTCGGGTTGGCAGATTTGCGTGGGCCAGCCACGACGGCTTCGTTTCTGACCGGACTGGCGTTCTTGCCGCTCGCGCTCGCGTTCCTCACCGCGACCCGTCCCGACAAACTCTTCCACGCCGCAGCCACCCCAGACGGCTCCGCCGTGATCGTGACCGACCCGCATCCAAAGTTCGCGGCCGCGATACGGGCCATTCGAGACTGAAGGATCTTCAGCCGAAGACCACCACTTGCACATACGGCGGCGGGAACATGCGTGCTACGCACCTGCGTTCGATCGAATGTCGAGCCCCAAGTTGATCACCATCACATCAGTTTCGAGCGCAGCCATCTGCTCGACGAGGTTGGTCACCGTCAGCTGAGTCAAATACTGCTTCCCCGCGCGCTCCGTGATGAGGAAACGCGTCGTACTCGCCAGCATCCAGTGGTCGGCGTTGTACGCGCCTCGGACGAAGAGCGAGCGATGCCCGAGGAAGTCGGCATGCGAGGATTCCTCCTCCTGCCAATCGGGCAACTGCGACGAAGTCCTACGCGCCGCTCCGAGGAGTTGGTCCGCGTCGACCCTGCCCGACAGTTCACCGTGCAACACGACGGCGTTCGGCGTAAAACCGTTGAGCTCGCACTCCGGAGCCAGGAGCACCATCCAAGCCCCGGGAAATGCATCTGGCGCAGCCTTCGTCCAGCCGGGAAGCACCGGCACGGTCACGACCGGAACAGCCGGATCGGTCGCACAACACGGCGAGCATTCCAGGCCGTTCTCATCCAGATAGTCCAGCAACGTACCGCGCCTCCGCGAACCCCCGCCAGTCTCGCCGCGTGTCATGACACCTCGGATCCGTCGGCGGATGACGCTGCCCGTAGTCGTGATCGCAGCGGCGCTGGAGTCAGGAGCGCTCGTGCCCTTGCGCCGGTAAGCGCACGACGACGATCCGGTGATTCCCGCAATGACGACAACAGTCCGAGCAGCACGTTCGGTTCCGCCACGAGGACATGAGCATCTAGCCTCAGCCGGTTCGTCTCGTCGTACCGCAGCCGGCCCCGCCCCGGAAGGGGCATCCCACTCACCAACCAGATGATTGGATTGCGAACTTCGATCAGGCCGCCCACCACCTGCTCGTCCACCTGGAACTCGACGATGTCGTCCCACGAGACGAAGGTGTCGATCGTCCGTGTCGACCACAGTCGACGAAGTGCAACTATCCGTCGAATCCCGCTCGGGTACAGGCGGATCGACGTCGAGGAGCGGAACCCAAGGAAAAGCGCAAGCAAGATCAACGCGGCGATGCCGCAGGCAGTCATGAACTTGGCTTGCCCGGAGTCTCGAGCCTCGAGCGGTCCCACATCGAAACCGAACAGCCAACCCGCCGCAACGGCCAACCCGATCACTGCGACTGCCGCGAGGCTTACGAAGAGCGGTACCAGGTATTTCCGGGTGGGCACCTCAATCCCCTCACCGATCTCGTCATGGCAGACGACGATCCGCTTCGACAGCCCTAGATATCGAAACCCGCCAAGACCCGCCAGTCCCACCGTCGCGAAGCCGAAAACTAGCGCCAGAACGGGCGCGATCAAGATCACCACGGGTTCGTCGCGGACCACACCCTGCACCGCAGTCGCGGACATGATGCACGCCATCGATGCGGTCACGGCAGCCCCCACCAAAGGTCCCCATCGAAGCCGTTGGGACCAGGTCTGCTTCCATGAATCAGTCTTCGCCACGTCCTGTCCCCTACTGCTAGTCCCAAACCCACTGCAAGAACTTCGATCCGCCGTAAGCGGCACCTCCACCTACGATCACGCCGACGACCAGTCCGACCGCCGTGCCGAGTCCCGGGACCACAGAGCCTGCAGCAGACCCCGCCACTGCACCACTAGCTATCCCACCGGCCCAAGACCCAGCAACAAGCCCCGCTCCCGCTCCCGCCGCCTCGGTAGTCACGGCCTTCGCGGCCCCATCCCACCGTTGATGTCGTCGGCAATCGCCGGCACAGCACCCAGGACGGCACCGAACGGCCCCAACCTGCGACCGATCAAGCGTGCAACGTCATCCCCAGACGCCTTCGCGGCGCTGACCAGTCCCTCGCCAGTCGCATCGACCATCACCCCGATCGTCGAGGCTGCCACCGTCGCCGGCACATCCGGCGCCCAGCTGAACTCCCCATCCGGCGATTCGGCGATCCGTCCAGGTACGGCGTCCCGTCCCGCCGATGTCACCTCTGACAGGGATTCACGGACCCGACGGGAAACGTCCGATGCCGCAGACTCCGCCTGCCGCAATGCATCGAGCAAGGCGAGCGACAGTTCTGCTGCCTCTCTCTCCAATCGGAGACGCGCAGCGTCCCGGGTATCAGCTGGCGCCATGACAAGCCACACTGTCAGCGTGCTGGCGTCCACCGTTCCGTCCTCGCCGACCGCGAAACCACGTTGTCGGATGCCATTCACGGTAGAGATCACATGGTCGCGGGCTGAACCGATCACGGCAGCTCCGCTCTCGAACTCCTGGGCAAGTTGTTGCAGCGCATGGGCGACAAGGCTCGCCGTCGAGTTCTCACGACTAATTCGTTTGGTCGCGGAGTCGGCGGCGACGCCGTCCCAACTCTCACAAAGTGAATCCTGACCAGCGATCAGCTCCCGCATTCGGTCGTCCAGCTGACTCGCCAGACCCCTGATGCCCTCGCTCGTCAACTTGAGGGCATCAGGATTCCAAGCTGAAACGTCCGACACGGTCGGACTCACGACGGGACATCCATTGCGTCGAGCATGCTCGTGAAGTCCGATTCGGACACTTCGTAGTTGTTTGCCGACCCTCGGGCGATCTCCGCGATCGAAGAAAGCCGTATGCAGATGTTCTTGAGAACACCGGCGACTCCCTCGTAGCCTTCGGTGCCGACTGCCGCGAACTCGGTACCCGGCAAAGCTCCTTGCGAATCCGCGAATGGCGAACTCACATCGACGTGTGCGAGCGAATCCCCCGCCGAAGACGCCGTCTCCGCGAACTTCCTCAGCGCGCCCGGATCGACCTTCATCTTGAACCGCCCCCGTGTTGCTCCCCTGACGCGCGACGGTATCAGGAACTCGCGGACGCGGTTTCAGTCAGCCCACGATCACCACATGCAGGTTCCGGGGCCCGTGGACGCCCTCGACGCGCTCAAGCTCGATGTCCGACGTCGCCGACGGCCCGCTGATCATCGTGGTCGGACGCTCGGGAACCAACCGCGCCAGAGCCTCGGGCACGCCGACCTCGATGCTGTCGACGGTCACGACACATACGTGCAGGTCCGGGACCAGGGTGAGCGCCCGGCGGCCCTGGTCGGGACTGCCGTCGAGGAAGATCGTCCCGGTCTCGGCGCACGTCACCGCCGACGCGGTCACCACGCCGTCCAGCTCGGACAGCTGCGGGGCGGGCACGTCCGGGGAGTCGATGAAGACGTCGCCGCCGAACCGGGACAGCCACGAATCGTCCAGTCCCGCAGGGACACCGACGCCGTGAACATCGAGGTCACCGAGAACTCGCGCCAGCACCTCGGGCAGTTCGTCGGCCGCACTCCGGTGCACGACAGCCTTGTAGTCGAGCAGTCGGTCCACCAGCAGGTCGACGCGCTGCTCGTCGGGCATGGTGCGACCGGTGCGGTAGTTCCGCGGAACCTCGACCGCTGCCGGCGGCGCGAGCGTCAGCGCGTCCCGGATCCGTCCCATGATGACGTCGCGTGAGCTCACTGCTGCGCCTCCTTGCGCGCTTCGTCGATCGCGGCCCGCCCCTCGACGGAATCCCACCACTGCCGGAACGTCTGCTTAGGCGGGGCCGGGATGTCGCGGGCGTCGGTCCACCCGTTGAGCGGCGGCGGCAGCGTCGAGATCTTGCCCTTCTTCCCGCCACAACGCGGCCGAGTCCGGCGGCCTTCTGCGCCAGCGTGAATCGCTTGGCCGACGACATCACCACGGACGCCGCCTTCATCGCGGCCGCCTCGGCTCCGAAGCCGGACTTCTGCACCTTCTGGTGCCGCAGCTCCACCAGCAGCGACGGGATGTCGATCTTCACCGGGCACGCGTCGTAGCAGGCGCCGCACAGGCTCGACGCGAACGGCAGCGTCGAGTTCGGATCGTCCTTGCCGTCCATGCCCGCCAGCTGCGGGGTCAGCACCGCGCCGATCGGGCCCGGATACGTCGACCCGTACGCGTGCCCGCCGGTGCGCTCGTACACCGGGCACACGTTCAGGCACGCCGAGCAGCGGATGCAGTTGAGCGCCTGACGCCCGACGCCGTCGGCGAGGGCAGCGGTGCGGCCGTTGTCGAGCAGCACCAGGTGGAAGTCCTGCGGGCCGTCGCCGGGCGTCACCCCCGTCCACATCGACGTGTACGGGTTCATCCGCTCCCCCGTCGACGAGCGCGGCAGCAGCTGCAGGAACACCTCGAGGTCCCGGTACGTGGGGATCACCTTCTCGATGCCCATCACGGTGATCAGCGTCTGCGGCAGCGTCAGGCACATGCGGCCGTTGCCCTCGGATTCGACGACGCCGAGGGTGCCGGTCTCGGCGATGCCGAAGTTGGCGCCCGAGATCGCCACCGGCACCGTCATGAACTTGTGCCGCAAGAACTTCCGCGCCGCGGCCGCGAGGTGCTTGGGATTGTCGTCCAGCTCCGGATCGACGTCGGCCATCTCGCGCAGGAAGATCTCGCGGATCTCCGACCGGTTGCGGTGGATCGCCGGCACCAGGATGTGCGAGGGCTTGTCGTGACCCAGCTGGACGATCAGCTCCGCCAGGTCGGTCTCGTAGGCGTGGATCCCGTTCGCCTCGAGGTGCTCGTTGAGCTCGATCTCCTGCGTGGCCATCGACTTGACCTTGATGACCTCGTCGGAGCCGGTGGCCCGCACCAGCTCGGTGACGATCGCGTTGGCTTCGTTCGCGTCGGCCGCCCAGTGCACGGTGCCCCCGCGCGCGGTCACCGCAGCCTCGAGCTGGTCGAGCAGCTCCGGCAGCCGGCCCATGACGTCGGTCTTGACGGCCGACCCGGCGTCGCGCAGGTCCTCCCAGTCCGGCAGCTCGCCCGTCACGTTCAGCCGCTTGGCGCGGATCGTGTGGGTGGCCTTGCCGATGTTGCGGCGCAGCTGGGCATTGGCCAGCTCGTGGTGCGCGGCGGCCGGGAACTTCTCCTGCCCGCGAAGGAACCCGACGCCCTTGGGGGCGCGCGGCGGGAAGGCCGGCAGGCCCAGAGACACCTCGCTCATGCGGTCACCTCCATGCTCTCCGTCGACGCCAGGATCTCGGCCAGGTGGATCGTCCGCGTACCCATCTGCAGCCGGGACATGCCGCCGCCGATGTGCATCAGGCAGGACGAGTCACTGGCGGAACAGAATTCGGCGCCGGTGTCGGCGACGTTGCGGATCTTGTCGGCCAGCATCGCGGTCGACGTCTCGGCGTTCTTGATCGCGAACGTGCCGCCGAACCCACAACACGAGTCCGCCTCCGGCAGCTCGACCAGGTCGATCTCACGGACCGCCCGCAGCAACTGCAGCGGCTTGTCCGCGACCCCGAGCATCCGCAGGGAATGGCACGTCGGGTGATAGGTGACCCGGTGCGGGAAGTACGCGCCGACGTCGGTCACACCGAGCACATCGACCAGCAGCTCCGACAGCTCGTACGTCTTCGCCTTCACCGTCTCGACCCGGCCGCACAGCGCGGTAGTCCCGTACCGCGAGGCGACGATCTCGTGCTGGTGCCGCACCGACCCCACGCACGACCCCGACGGCGCGACCACCGCGTCGATCGAACCGTCCCCGAACGTGTCGGCGAAGTTCTCCACCAGCGGCAGCGCGTCGGGCTGGTAGCCGGTGTTCACGTGCATCTGTCCGCAGCACGTCTGGCCAGGCGGGAACACCACCTCATGGCCCAACCGGGTAAGCAGCAGGGCAGTCGCTCGAGGAGCATTCGGGAACATCGTGTCCCCCATGCACGTGGCGAACATCGCGATTCGCATGCGGATCTCCGGCATCGTCCGACGGTGTGGTCAGACCACAGTAAGCCATGGTCAGCGCGATGACGCAACCCACGCGGACTTCTGCACCAACTTTCGTCCAGACCTCGATTGTGACCCGAGTCATGGTGTACGGTCCCTGTGGTCTGACCACAGGACGGTCATCTGACGCCTCACACCGAGCCGCCCCACCCCGGCGCAATCCAGGAGTTTCATGTGGAAACCGACATCCTCGCGGTGACCTTCACACCCGCGACCGACGCCGTCGGCGGCAGCCTCACCGCGTCGGCGCTCGTCGGCCTGGCCCCGCTGGTCACGTTCTTCGTGCTGCTGGCCGGCTTCAAGCTCAAGGCCTGGTACGCCGGGCTCGGCGCACTCGCCGTCGCGGCCCTGGTCGCGATCGTCGGCTTCGACATGCCGGCCTCCCTGACCGGACTGTCCGCGCTCCAGGGCATCACCTTCGGCCTCTTCCCGGTGATGTGGATCGTCGTCACCGCGATCTGGTTCTACGAACTGACCGTCGTCAGCGGACGCTTCGAGGATCTGCGGAGGGTGTTCAGTTCCATCGGCCGCGGCGACATGCGCGTGCAGGCCATGCTCATCGCGTTCTGCTTCGGCGGCATGCTCGAGGCCCTCGCCGGATTCGGCGCCCCCGTCGCGATCACCGGCGCGATGCTCCTCGCGATCGGCATGCCCCGACCCGCGCCGCCGTGACCGTCCTCGTCGCCAACACCGCACCGGTTGCCTTCGGCGCCATGGCGATTCCGATCACCACCGCCGGCAACCTGACCGACATCCCGCCGACCGAGATCGCCGCCGTCATCGGCCGCCAGACGCCGATTCTCGCGCTGTTCGTGCCGCTGCTGCTGCTCTTCCTCGTCGACGGCCGTCGCGGCATGAAGCAGGCGTGGCCCATCGCGCTGGTGACCGGCGTGGTGTTCGCGCTGGCCCAGTTCTGGTGCTCGTCCCACTTCTCATACGAGCTCACCGACGTCGTCGCCTCGCTCGCGGGCCTGGCCGCCGCCGTGATCATGCTCCAGTTCTGGAAGCCGAAGACCCCCGAGGATCAGCGGTCCCAGGTCGAGCCCGAGCGCCTCGGCCCGTCGCGCGTGTTCCTGGCGCTGTTCCCTACCTGCTGGTGGTCGTGGTGTTCGGCGTCGCCAAGCTGTGGACCCTGGGGGTCGACATCCCCGCGTGGCTGGCCGGCACCGACCGCAAGATCGAATGGCCCGGCCTGTACGGCAACCTGCTCACCGGCAGCGGCGCCCCGTCGTCCAGCGCGGTCTACACGTTCTCCTGGCTGTCCAACCCCGGAACCCTGCTGCTGATCTCCGGCATCATCGTCACGATCGTCTACTCGCTGTGGACCAGCGGTGGACGGTTCCGGCTGACGGCGCGTGACGCGGTCACCACGTTCGGGGTCACCGTGGTCAAGATGCGTCTGGCCATCGCGACGGTCGCGACCGTCCTGGGCCTGAGCTACGTGATGAACCAGTCCGGCCAGACCGTCTCCATCGGGACGTGGCTCGCCGGCACCGGCTCGATCTTCGCGTTCTTCTCCCCGATCCTCGGCTGGCTCGGGACCGCGGTCACCGGATCCGACACGTCCGCGAACGCACTGTTCGCGAAGCTGCAGCAGACCGCCGGTCTGCACGCCGGCATCGACCCGACGCTGCTGGTCGCGGCCAACACCTCGGGCGGCGTGGTCGGCAAGCTGGTGAGCCCCCAGAACCTCACGATCGCGGCGACCGCCGTCGGCCAGCCCGGCAGCGAGCCGATCCTGCTGCGCAAGGTCGTCGGCTACAGCCTGGCGATGCTGCTGATCCTGTGCACGCTCGTCTACCTGCAGTCCACCCCGATCCTGAGCTGGATGCTGCCGTGATCGGACTCGGACGCCGTCGCCCGACGGCCTAGGCTCACGTGTCATGACGTCCGAGTCCCCGACCACCGACCTGCCGACCGCACCGCACCCCCGCGCATGGGAGCAGGTGCTCAGCAAGGTGGAGGAGATGATGGTCTCCGGCGACCTGCTCCCCGGCCAGCGACTCCCGGGCGAACGCACCCTCGCCGCCGATCTCGGCGTCGGGCGCTCGTCCGTGCGGGAGGCGCTGCGCGTGATGGAGGCGCTCGGGCTACTCAAGGCGCAGACCGGATCGGGACCGAACGCCGGCGCGATGATCGTCTCCCGCCCCACCGGCGGCATGACCCTGCTCATGCGCATGCAGGTCGCCGCGCACGGCTTCCCGGTCTCCGACGTCGTGCAGACCCGTCTGGTGCTCGAATCCGAGGTGATGCGGACGCTCGCGCACCTGCCGTCGGCCGACCTGGCCACGGCCGTCGAGCTACTCGATTCGATGGACGAACCCGCCCTGACGGCCGACGAATTCCTGGTCCTCGACGCCCAGTTCCACGTCGCGATGGCCGATGCCGCGGGCAACCAGGTGATCGCGGCGACGATGGCAGGACTGCGCGCGTCGATCGAGTCGTACGTCGTGTCGGGTGTGGATATGACTGCGTGGCCGACCACCTGCACTCGGCTGCGCCACGAACACCGCGGCCTGGTCGAGGCCGTGACGAAGGGGGATGCGCCGCTCGCGCAGAAGCGGATCGTCGACCACATCACCGGCTACTACGAGGGTGTACGCGGCGGCTCCTGAGATACGACGAATCATCCAGCACCACAAGATGAAAGCGACGGGGCTCGCGTCCGACATGGACGCGAGCCCCTACCCCTTGGTCCGCAGGCGTGCCGGCCCGCGCGGCGACCGATGCTACCCCTGCAGTGCAGCGGCGACCGTGGCCACAGCGCCGATGAGGCCGAGGACTGCGCCCGCGAGGCCGGCGAACATGCTGATCTGGTTGAGGTCATTGGTGGACGAACCCATGGTGATACTCCTTTTGTGTGTCGGGTCAGTGTGACCCTTCATCGATGCGTGTCCTGGTGGCCGCCGCGAGGCAGGCCATTCCGATCGGTACTCGGGGCGCGACCCCTCTAGCTCATGCGTCTCCTTCGAAGTCATCGGACAACAAGCTCGATCAGGCCGGATCGGTCAATCACATTGGGTAACAGCCCATTGCGCTGGCCGGCCATGTCACCCACCCGGTGACCGGCCTGGGTGGGCGCCGATCAGGCAGCGCGAACGTGCCCGCCGAGGGAGGCGGTGACAACCGCTGTCGGCGTGTACGACGCGGCGAGATTGGCCCGCTCCTGAGGGGTCAGGTTTCGACGGGCCCAGAAGCGGCGCCAAGCGTCGACGAACACCGATCCCCGGGCCAGCGGTGCACGGTAGGTGAGGACAACAGCCATGATGGTCTCCAGTCGGGACAGGACCCATGGCGCGGACGGAGCCGCCACACGACCGCACCCGACTGCACCGATAGCGTTGCAGCCGAACAGATTGAGTGCGAGGTCGCCGAACTCAGGCAGCCGAAACCGAGCCGCGATCGGGTCGGAACGAACAGGAAGTCGAACTCGGATACGGACTATCAGACGGACTCATCTCGTCCCTCACCTCCTCACGGCATGGACGCACGGGGGCGTCACCACGGTGCACACAGGGGAGGTACGCCCAGAACCGAAACGCTGGGCGGGCACCCCTCTCGTCAGAGCTTCGGCACTGCACGGCGTATCCGGCCGACCGGAAGCCACTTGGGCTCAACCCTTAATCCGGGAGGAGCTGTCCTGACCCGGGGCGTCTCTCGACGTTCGGGGTCAGTGGCCTGTGTCCGTGCAGAAGCCTCACCTAGCGAGGTGCTTGCAAACAAATGGTGACCACACGCGCCTCAGATGTCAAGCCGGACGGCGCAATCCGTCACGAAGAAATTTGCCGAGGACCGCCCTCAGCCCACGATCACGACATGCAGATGGCGAGGCCCGTGCACTCCCTGCACCCGCTCCATCTCGATGTCGACGGTCGCCGACGGCCCGCTGATCATCGTGGTCGGCCGTTCGGGTTCGAGGCGGGTCACCGCCTCCGGCACCCCGACCTCGACACTGTCGACGGTCACCACGCACACGTGCCGGTCCGGCACCAGCGTCAACGCCCGCCGACCCTGGTCGGGACCGCCGTCGAGGAAGATCGTCCCGGTCTCGGCGCACGTCACCGCCGACGCGGTCACCACCCCGTCCAGGTCGCCCAGATCGGGGGCGGGATGTCGGGCGCGTCGACGACGATCTCCCCGTCGAACCGGGACAGCCACGAATCGTCCAGTCCCGCAGGCACGCCGACCCGTCGGACGCCGACGTCGGCGAGCACCCGGGCCAGCGTCGCCGGCAACTCGGACGCGGCACACCGGTGCACATGGGCGTCGTAGTCCTCGAGGCGGTCGACGAGCAGGTCGATGCGTTCGGCGTCGGGCATCGTGCGTCCCACGCGGTACTCGCGCGGCACGTCGACCGGAGTGGGCGGGGCCAGCGTGAGAGCGCCCCGGATCCGCCGCAGAACCTCGTCGCGTGAGCTCACCGCCGCGCCTCCTTCCGCGCCGCGTCGATCGCCGCCCGACCCTCCGGCGAGTCCCACCACTGCCGGAACGTCTGCTTCGGCGGCGCGGGGATGTCGCGGGCGGACGTCCACCCGTTGAGCGGCGGCGGCAGCGTCGAGATCGCGCCCTTCTTCCCAGCTATCAGTCGACCGAGTCCGGCGGCCCTCTGCGCCAACGTGAACCGCTTGGCCGACGACATCGCCGCCGACGCGGCCCGCATCGCCGCAGCCTCGGCACCGAACCCGCTGTGCTCCACCTTCTGGTGCCGCAGTTCGATGAGCAGTGACGGGATGTCGATCTCGACCGGGCAGGCGTCGAAGCAGGCGCCGCACAGGCTCGACGCGAATGGCAGCGTCGAGTTGGGGTCGTCGGCGCCCTCCATCCCGGTGAGCTGCGGGGTCAGCACCGCCCAATCGGCCCCGGGTACGTGGAGCCGTACGCGTGGCCACCGGTGTGCTCGTAGACGGGGCACACGTTCAGGCACGCCGAGCAGCGGATGCACTTGAGCGCCTGCCGACCGATCGCATCGGCGAGGGCGGCGGTGCGGCCGTTGTCGAGCAGCACCAGGTGGAAGTTCTGCGGCCCGTCACCGGGGGTGACACCGGTCCACATCGACGTGTACGGGTTCATCCGCTCGCCGGTGGACGAGCGCGGCAGCAGTTGCAGGAACACCTCCAGGTCGGCGTACGTCGGGATGATCTTCTCGATGCCCATGACGGTGATGAGCGTCTGCGGCAGCGTGATGCACATCCGCCCGTTGCCCTCCGACTCGACGACGCCGAGGGTGCCGGTCTCGGCGATGCCGAAGTTGGTTCCGGAGATCGCCACCGGGACGGTCATGAACTTGTGCCGCAGGAACTTTCGGGATGCCGCGGCCAGGTGCTGCGGGTCGTCGTCGAGATCGGGGTCCACACCGTCCATCTCGCGCAGGAAGATCTCCCGGATCTCCGCGCGGTTACGGTGGATCGCGGGGACCAGGATGTGCGACGGGCGGTCGTGCCCCAGCTGCACGATCAGCTCCGCCAGGTCGGTCTCGTAGGCGTGGATGCCGTGCTGCTCCAGATACTCGTTGAGACCGATCTCCTGCGTGGCCATCGACTTCACCTTGATGACCTCGTCGGAGCCGGTCTCCTGCACCAGCTCGGTCACGATCGCGTTGGCCTCGATCGCGTCCGCCGCCCAGTGCACCACGCCGCCCCGCGCGGTCACCGCGGCCTCGAACTGCTCGAGCAGCTCCGGCAGCCTGTTCAACGCGTCGACCTTGATCGCCGATCCCGCGTCGCGCAGGGCCTGCCAGTCCGGCAGCTCGCCGGTGACCTCGAGCCGCTTGGCCCGAATGGTGTGCGTGGCCTTGCCGATGTTGCGGCGCAGCTGCGGATTCGCGAGTTCGTGGCGCGCCGCCTCCGGGAACGTCTCGTCGCCGCGGAGGAACCCGACGTCGTCGGGGGCGCGGGGCGGGAACTCCGGGATGCCGAGACCGACGGCGGTCATGTCGCCGCCCCTGCCGGAACCCGGGATTCGGCCGATGCGAGGATCTCCGCCAGATGAATCGTCCGAGCCCCCATCCGCAGCCGGGACATGCCGCCGCCGATGTGCATGAGGCACGACGAGTCACTGGCACAACAGAACTCGGCACCCGTATCGCCGATATTGCGGATCTTGTCCGCGAGCATCGCGGTCGACGTCTCGGCGTTCTTGATCGCGAACGTGCCGCCGAACCCACAACACGAGTCGGCCGCCGGCAGCTCGACCAGGTCGATCTCGCGGACCGCCCGCAGCAACTGCAGCGGCTTGTCCCGACGCCGAGCATGCGCAGGGAGTGGCACGTCGGGTGATAGGTGACCCGGTGCGGGAAGTAGGCGCCGACGTCGGTCACACCGAGCACATCGACCAGCAGCTCGGACAGCTCGTACGTCTTCGCCTTCACGGTTTCCACGCGATCGCACAGTGCGGTGGTCCCGTACCGGGCGGCGACGATCTCGTGCTGGTGCCGGACCGACCCGACGCACGACCCGGACGGCGCGACCACCGCGTCGATGGCTGCGTCCCCGAAGCTGTCGGCGTAGTTCTCCACGAGCGGCAGCGCGTCGGGCTGATAGCCGGTGTTGACATGCATCTGCCCGCAACACGTCTGCCCGGGAGGGAACACCACCTCGTGCCCGAGGCGGGTGAGCAGGATCGCGGTCGACTTGGACGCCTCGGGAAAGAGCGTGTCGCCGATGCACGTCGCGAACAGGGCAATTCGCATGTGACCTCCCGCAGTCGGTCTGTAGCAATCACGCTATCGCCGATCCGACGGCGGCGCCCGAGTACCGCGGAAGTCGGCCCCCGAACCACAGCTGAAGGGACCCGTCGTCCGCCGGCAGCGCATGAAGGTTCCCTTCAGCTGGGCGCGGGATCAGGCGAGCGCGCGGCGCATCAGGTCCGCGACCACCGGATCGAACGCGACGAGCATGACGATCGCGACGTCCGTCGGGGTGGACCGGACCGCGGTGACGGCCTGCATCACGGCGTCGGCGGTGGGCCAGCCGAACGCGCCCGCCGAAATGAGCGGGAACGCGACCGTCGCGGCGCCGAGTTCTTCGGCGACCGCGAGGCTGCGGCGGTAGCAGGACCGGAGCACGTCGCTGCGGTCCTCGTGGCGCGAGTAGCGCGGCCCGACGGTGTGGATCACCCAGTTCGCGGGCAACTCACCCGCGGTCGTCGCGACGGCCGCGCCCTCGGCCAGGCCGTCGGGCAGCGTGGTCTCGCGCAAGGCGCGGCACGCCGCGAGGATCGCGGGACCGCCGCGGCGGCGGATCGCGCCGTCCACCCCGCCGCCGCCGAGCAGCGACGAGTTCGCGGCGTTGACGACGGCGTCCACCCGCTGCTCGGTGATGTCGCCCTGAGCGATGTCGATGACGGTCACGCGTCCTCCTCCGGTGTCGGGGCGTCGCCTTCGGCCGCGGTGGTCACGGCCAGGCGGACCAGGTCGTCCGCCCGGTAGCCGGGCCAGCCGTGCAGCATCCGGTGCCAGCGGTCCGGGACGGCGGACGCACCCCACCGGGCCCCGAGCAGTCCGCCCGCGATCGCCGCGGTGGTGTCGGTGTCGTGCCCGGCGCGCACGGCCTGGTCCAGTGCGCGCCGCAGGTGGTCCGGGTCCGACGCCTCGCCCTTTTCCATTGTGGTGGTGATTGCCCACCACGCGGTGAGCAGCGCGTCGACGACCCAGCCGTTGTTCGGGAAGTCGGCCGGTGTGCCACGTTCGGCGGTGTCGAGCAGTGGCGCCCAGTAGCCACGCACACGCGTCGGCGCGCCGTCCAGGTACTCGCGGAGCCCGTCGAAGGTGCCGTGCAGGACGGCGTGCCGGATCGCGTGGGTCCACATCTCGCACGCCTCGACGGCGCGCTCGTCGTGGTGGGTGAGCAAGCCGATCGCCCGGGCCGCCCGCACGCACCGCTCGGCGTCGTCGAGGTAGGCCAGCGCGACGAGCGCCGTCCGCATGAGCGAGCCGTTCCCGCCCTTGCGTCCGGGCAGCGACCACGCGATCTGCCGCATCTCGTCGGCCGAGGCAGGCCGCCGCGACAGCACCGCCGACGTCTGGTTCCCAATGTCGGCCGGACCGGAGTCGTACCACCGGACGAATTGCGCCGCAACGGCATCCAAACCCGGGCCGGTGGAGATGTCCGCTCCGGTCGCCGCGACCTCGGCGATCGCGACAGCCATCGAGGTGTCGTCGGTCCACTCCCCCGGAGCGAACGCGCCGATGCCACCACCGATCATGTCGATCACCGCGCCGGGCGGCGGCGGCGTGAACTCGTATCCGGCGCCCAACGCGTCACCGGCGGCGGTGGCGAGCAGCACCCCCGCGACGCGGTCGGCACGGTCCTCGGTCAATCCCATCGAACCCCTTGGATCATTCTCGCGCTAAAGATTAGATCACGCATGCGCTAATCTGCAAGGGTGACTGGGCGCGCAGCGGGATCCGGGTGGCGGGACGCCGACGGCAAGGCACTCACCGACTACCCACGGCCGTCGGTGGCCGTCGACGTCGCGGTCCTCACCGTGCAGACGGGCCGCCTCCACGTCCTCGTGGTCGACGGCCCCCGCGGCGGGCACGCACTGCCCGGGTCGTTTCTGCGGCCCGGCGAGCGGCTGGCCGACGCGGCCGAGCGGGCACTGTGCACCAAGGCCGGGCTCGTCGGCGCCGACTTCCACCAGCTCGCGATGTTCGATGCCCCCGACCGCGACGACCGCGGCTGGGTGCTGTCGATGGCGCACGGCGCGACACTGCCCCGTGACGAGTTGCCCCACGACGCCGAACTCGTCCGCGTCGACGGGCGCACCGTGGGCGAACCGTTGGCGTTCGACCACGGCGACATGGTGTCGCGCGCCGTCGACGACCTGCGCGCCCGCTACGCCCGCCGGATCGACCCGTCCGGCCTGCTGCCCGACACGTTCACGGTGCTCGAGCTGCGCCGCCTGTACGAGGCCGTGTTCGACCGCCCCTGCCGAAGGATTCGTTCCGGCGACTGGTCATCGATGCGATCGAGCCGACCGGACGGATGTCGACCAGCGGCGCCGGCCGCCCGGCGGAGCTGTTCCGGCGCAGCGGCGACGCCGAACTGCCCGCCGGCGCCGCTGGACTTCTCACGGTTTGACGCACCCGACCGGCCTGCCGCGCCGGACTTGTCGGTCCACCACGCTACGTTGATCTCGACACGGGACCGGCGCCGCGAGCGGCACCCACCCGTGACACTCGGGCCCGACAGACAGGGGGCACATGTTCGACATCACCAGCTTCGACGAGGCCGTCGACCGATCGTGGATCACCTTCCAACACAACCTCGCCGACCACCTCTCCGCGATGCGGAACGACGACATCCTGATCCTCGACTGGATCGAGGAGTCCACCGTGGAGGGATTCACGCCGTGGATGCAGTTCCTGTTGTGGGACAACGAGTTCGTGCGCGCAGAGGTGTCCTCGAACGCGTATCTCGCACCGCTGTACACCCTCGCCCCGGAGGCCGAGGAGCGGCTGTGCGAGCTGGGCTGGGGCCGGCCGACGCACCTTCCCCACGAGGAGCCGGACGACGGGTCGCCGGCGTTCTTCGTCGACAAGGAGCAGCGCTGGGCGGACCAGATCGCGGCGATGACCGTCACGACTCTGCGGGAGATCTGGAACGTCCCGCACCCCAGCTTCCTGACCACCGAGATCATCGGCACCCTCGAAGGGACCGACCTCGTCGCCACCGACATCGCCGAGGCCGATCCCGAACCCTTCGACCTGGACGACTCCGCGGCCGTCGCGCCCCGAGATCCAGACGAACTCCGTGACCTCGTCGCCCGCACCGTCGAACAGGCCATGGGCTTCGCACCCGAACTCGATGAGGACGGGGACGTCGTCCTCAAGCTCGACGACCAACCGGTGTTCGTGATCTCGCATCCCGACCGGCCGCTCGTGCGGGTGTGGATGCCGCTGCTGTACGCGGTCGCGGGGCGGACCCGGGCGGCCGAGAACGTCTGCGACCTCACCCGGCGTTGGCCGGGAATTCGCTTCACCCTCGACGACGATCGGCTCAATGCGTCCATCGACGTCTCCGGGAACCCGTTCGTGCCCCGTCATCTCGTCGATGCACTCGACCTGTTCGGCAAGTTCGTGCCCACGGTCGACACGGCGTTCGCGACACGATTCGACGGTTCTCGGTTCGCCGACGGCGTTCCCCGCGGCGAGTTCGACGAGATGCTCCCGATGCCGCCGCCGGCGCCGGGGAGGACACGGGCGAACTTCCTCCCGCGCTGCTGACGCTGCTCCACCTCGACCCGAACGGATCCGGGGCGTCGAGCGCACGCGAGGTCGCGGCGGTGTGTGGCCACGACCGCGACGCGGTCCTCGAGTACCTGAGGATCACCAAGGAGCAGGAGCTCAGCTGGCGTGAATCCTCGAGAACGGCTCGCGCCGAGGACGATTCGGAGGAAGCCGACGTCTGCGACGGCGAGGCGCGGGCATGGGCGCACACGCACGAATCGCTGCGCGCGGCGCTCCGGCTGATCGCGCTGCCGGAGCCCCCGCGGCTCACGCCGCCGGCCGCCAAGCCCGATCAGATGGAGCTGTTCGGGAATCAAACCGAGCAGACGCTGTTCGACGCGAACACGATCGAACCCCCGGACCACACCGTGAAGGGCTCCGAATGACTCCCCACTCGACTCGGGTGACCGACGACTGGCGCCTCGACCGGATCCCGTACAGCGCTGACTGAATCCGCAGAAAACAGATCGTCGAACACGGTGCCCTGACGGCCCGGCGGGTGGACAATGAGTCTCGCCAGACCACTTCGGACCCCGAGGGAAGGAAGGGTCATGTCAGAGGCACCAGCGGAATCGGTCGTCCAACAGAGCGTCGCCAAGGGAACCTCGATGGGCGCCGCCGTCCTCCTCGTCACTGTCGGCGTGCTCGAGTTCCTGCAGGGAATCTCTGCGGTGGCCAAGGACGACGTGTTCGTCGTCGGTCTCCAGTACACCTACAAGTTCGATGTCACGGCGTGGGGATGGATCCACCTCGTGCTCGGCGTCCTCGTCACGATCGTCGGCGCCGTGTTGTTCACCGGCGCGACGTGGGCGCGGGTCGGCGCGGTCGTGATCTGCGCCGTGTCGATCATCGTCAACTTCCTGTGGTTGCCGTATTACCCGCTCTGGGCGATCCTGATCATCGCGCTGAACACCGTCGTGATCTGGGCGGTCACCACCTGGCATCCCGAGAAGGTATGAGCTGAACGGAAACACGATGCTGGACGGAAACTCGATGGACGACGGCAAAGCCACCGAACCACTCGATGAGAGCGAACGCGCCGAACTTCTCCGGTTACGTCACGAAGTGACGGCACTGCGCACGCAGGTCGCCGAAACTCCAGGCGCGCCGGAGACGGTCGCGCACGGACCGCGACACACCATGCGGTGGATCGCGGTGACGATCCTGCTCGTGCTGGTGGCGGCGTTGTCCATCGTGTCCGTGACGTCCCGGTTCATGCGCAGTCAGATCCTCGACACCGATCGGTACGTCACCACCGTCGCGCCGTTGGGTGAGGATCCGGCGATCCAGGCCGAGATCTCCGACCAGATCACGAACGAGATCTTCGACCGGGTCGACGTCGAGGCGCTCACCACCGAGGCACTGACGGCGCTCACCAACGCGTCGAACCTGGCCGAGAACGCGCCACGCGTCAATCAGATCCTCGGAGGGCTGGGACCCGTGCTCGCCGGCCAGGCGAAGAGCTTCATCCACGACACCGTCACCACGTTCGTGCAATCACAGCAGTTCGAGGATCTGTGGATTCAAGCGAACCGTTCCGCACACAATGCGCTCGTCTCGGTGGTGACGGGCAACTATGGGCCGAGTTCGGTGCAGGTCGACCAGAGCGGCACCGTCAGCATCTCCCTCGCCACCATCATCGACAACGTGCGCACCGAACTGACCGACCGCGGCTTCACGTTCGCCGAGAAGATCCCGACCGTGGACAAGCAGTTCGTGCTGTTCCAATCCCCGACCTGGTGAAGGCGCAGCGGGCGGTCAACGCACTCGACAAGGTCTCGGCCGTGTTGCCCTGGTTGACCATTGCGTGCGCGGCTGCGGCAGTCGCCGTCGCGCCCCGTGGGCGGCGACTGCACACGCTGTCGCTCGCGGGACTGTCGATCGCTGTGGGGATGCTCATCCTGGCAATCGGGATCCTCATCGGCCGCGCGATCTATCTGAACGAGGTGCCGCCCGACGTCCTGACACCCGATGCCGCGACCGCCGTGATCGACACGATCCTCGTGCCGATGCGGACGACTCTGCGTGCCGTCGCGGTGTTCGGACTCGTGATCGCGGTGGGCGCGTACCTGATCGGTGGCTCGTCGTCGGCGACATTCGTACGACGCGGATTCGGGCGGGGACTCGACTTCGCGCGCCACCCCTCTCCAGACCGGACACCTACCAGCGTGGAACGGTGGGCCGCGCAGGCGCGAGTTCCGCTGCGATGCCTGATCATCGGGGTCGCCGCGCTGCTCCTGGGTTTCTGGCACTACCCCACCGGGCTAGTCGTGCTGTGGATCGTCCTCATCGGCCTGGTCGCCCTGCTCGCGCTGGAACTGCTGATCCGTCCAGTGCGGGCCGGCGCACCGCCCGAGAGCGGCGCCCCCGACGAACAGGAAGCCATCACCGGCCCAGAGCCCGAGACCAAGTCGAGCTAGGGCGTGCATCCAGAGGAACACGCCGCCCGCATTCACACACTCGGACTACCCGATACGGTCATGCGCATCGCCGTCGAGGGCGGCGCGACCGTGCACCCGGTTCTGCAGGATCTCGCCGATTCCGTCTGGGCACCGGCCTGGTCGATCGTCGAGCGCCACCCCGACCTCGTACCGTTGTGGAGCTCCGGGACCACCTCGGTGCTCGCCGCTCCGGATGGCACCGTGCAACGGTGGAGCGCCGAATACGCGGGCGAACCGCTCAGCTCCTATCCCGACTTCGCGACCGCCGTCCGCGTCCTGCTCACCGACCTCTGGGAACTGGACAGCGAAGACGATGACCGTCGTACAGTCGCCGGCTTCCTGCTGCCACCCGAGCAGGTCGAGGCAGCCCTCGTTCCGATGGAGCGCTGAGCACCCACGAGACCAGCACGAAGCGGCAGAGGAAGCTACGAAAGGGCCTTGGCCTTGAGCGCCGCGAACTCCTCGTCACTGATAACTCCGGCGCTCCGCAGTTTCTCCGCGTCGGCGATCTGATCGGCCCGCGACTTGCCCGCGATTCGCTGGACGTACTCCTCCTGATGCTCCGCGAACCTCTCGGACGCGGCCCGTGAGCGGCGTGCCATGCCTTCGCCTCTCACGATCAGATAGATCAGCGCCGAGAAGAACGGCACGACGAACAGGAAGAGGATCCACAACGCCTTCGCCCACCCGCGAGTGTCGTGATCCCTGAACAGATCGGCGAGGATCGCGAAGAGCACGATCAGGTACGCGCCGAACGCGAAACACGCGAGGACCACCCAGAAGAACTCCCAGAAGCTGTCCATCACTCGGCTCCGTTCTCGGCTCGTTGCCGGCTGCCGCTCAGGAGGCCAGGATCCGCGCCTTCTCGGCGTTGAACTCTTCCTCGGTGAGGACGCCCTGAGCCTTGAGCTCACCGAGTTGTTTCAGCGCCTCGATGCGGTCGACCTGACCGACGCCCGGCCCAGGAGGAGCCGGCGGGGCGGGTGGCGGCGGGGCTTGGTATTGCGGGGGCTGCTCCTGCGCGGCCCAGCGCTCTCCCTGACGACGCGACACTCGGTTGGAGACCGCCGTCGCGGTTCCCGCGACCACCGCGGTCCGGGCCACACCCGGAGAAGTCCCGGCATTGTGTTCTCCTCGATCTCTCAGCTGGCGGCGTCGAGCGCGTCGAGCGCCGACAGCACGCTTTGGACGGGAATCCTTCCGGAGGCCACGAGCTGGGCGCCCTCACGCCGCAGCGCGGCCGCGAACGGTGCGGCCCAACAGTTCTCGTAGACCAGGACCGCGCCGGCGCAGCCCGGTTCGAGGACAGCCGCAGCCTCCTCGAGATCGGACCGGTCGATGAGGCCCGACGCCGCTTCCGCGAACAGGGTCACGTCGATGCCGCCCTCGAAACCGAGGTCCTCGATCGCGATTCCGGCCAGGGTCCCGGCGGCGTCCTTCCGGACGAACACCAGGTCGAGGACCCGGATGATGCCCCGCTCGACGAGATCGCGCAGGTGAGGCAGGGCGGAGCCGTCCGGCTTCCGGTCCGCCGGGAACTCCACCACGAGATAGTCGATGGGTCCGAGTTCGTCGATTTCCGTGTCGTTCACCGCACGACCCCACTTCCCGAGGCGACGAACCCGAAACCAGGATGGCTCACCCGGCGCCGGATCCGGCGCGATCATCAGCCGCTCGTAGTTGCGACCTCAGTATCCCATCGGCGGTGGCCGCACGGGCCGGTCTGCGGGAATATTCCGTCCCGCTGCCGGTGCTGTACCCAGGTAACGTGCGATCGTAAGCAAACGAAAGGAGCCCGGCCGTGGCGAACAGGATCGAGCACAACGCCGACGAGAATCGGTTCGAGGTCTACGTCGACGACGTACTCGCCGGCTACGCCGACTACGTCGAGGCGAACGGCGTGCGCGACTTCGGGCACACCGTCACCGAGTCGGATTTCCGCGGGCAGGGTCTGGCCGGCCAGGTGGTCAAGGCGGCCCTGGACGCGTCCCGCGAGCAGGGCTTCAAGATCGTGCCGTCGTGCTCCTACGTGGAGAAGTACGTCGCCACCCACCCCGAGTACGCGGACCTGGTCGCGTAGCCCGCCTTTCCGATAAGTGGGACCCGTTCGCCCGCGCGGAGACGACGCCGGGTAACTATGAAGTCATAGGTAGAACGGGTTCTTCATCTAGCCAACGAGGTTGCGTATATGAGTGGCGCTTCGGCCATCGGTGATGGCATCTTCCAGATCACGGTCCCCATGTCCCACAACCCGCTGGGCAGCACCCTCGTATACGCGATGGAGTCGCCGGGCGGCCTGATCCTCGTCGACGCCGGCTGGGACGGCGACGAGGGCTGGGACGGTCTGACGTCGGGCCTCGAATCGATCGGTCATTCGGTGGCCGACATCGAGGGCGTCGTGCTCACCCACTTCCATCCCGACCACACGGGCCTGTGTGGGCGGGTGCGGGAGGCGTCGGGCGCGTGGATCGCTATGCACGAGGCCGATCACGACATGTTCGAGAAGATGTCGTCCGGCCGGGACCAGGAGTGGATGGACTACCACGTGGCCAACCTCGCACGCGCCGGCGCTCCGCTCGCCGACCGCGAGGCGTTCGCGCGGGCCACCGAGGGCGACGCGCCCGTCGGGCCGGAGTCTGCGCCCGACCGGATCCTCGTCGACGACGAACTGATCGCCCTCGCCGGCCGCGACCTGCGAGCGGTATTCACGCCGGGCCACACCCCGGCCACGTGTGCTTCTATCTCGAGGACGCCGACGCGATGTTCACCGGCGACCATGTGCTGCAGAAGACCACGCCGCACGTCGGCAACTTCGAATACCCGCTCCGAGGAGCGCGACGCGCTCGCCGAGTTCATGGAGTCGCTGCGCCGCGTGCAGAAGATGGACATCACGCGCGGACTCGGCGCGCACGGCGTCCCGATCCTGGACGTGGCGGGACGCGCCGGCGAGCTGATCGATCACCACGAGGAACGCCTCGACCACCTCTACGAGGCGTTCGGCGACGACGAGATCACCGTGTGGCAGGTGGCCGAGCGGATGAAGTGGTACCGCCCGTGGGACAAGTTCCACCCGATGGCCAAGGGCATGGCGCTGTCGGAGGCCGCCGCCCATCTGCGGCACCTGGTCGCCCGCGGCCAGGTCGCCCAGGTACCCGGCACCGAGCCTGCGCGGTTCGCCCGCAGCTAAAGCATGTCTCCTGTTTTGTGAGCTTCGGCCGCGCCGAAGACCGCTGCGCCCCGAACGGTTCGGCCGGGGCGCAGCTGCTCTGGCACGACGGGGTCGCTGTGGCGAATAGGCCGGGCACGATCATGACCTCGTCGGCCTCAATCGTCGCGGGTGTTCGCCTCGGTGTATCCGGCGATCTTGTCGACCCGACGACTGCGGGCCATGCTCGGCAACCCCAGCGCGAAACCCGAACGCGACCAGACTAGATGCCGATCAGCTGCTTGGCGGCCGACACCGCGGCCGGTCCGTCCAGCGACGGCATGTCGTTCCACTGGCCACCCGTGATCGACACCGTGACATCGGGTGTCTCGACCCTCGTGACGATCACCCCGGCGACGGCCGTCGACACTGGGAGGGTGTAGGCGACACCGCCAGCCTTCTCGAGCGCGGCATCCGGAAGGACGGCCAGCTTGCCCGCCTCGAGATCGCTCACCGCCGGAACCTCACCGGTCCCTGGCTCGATGAGCACCTCGACGCCACGAATCTCGCTCAGCGAGGTGGCGCCGTCCGGGGTCTCCCAGTTGCAGATCGCGCCGTACTCGTCGACCGCGTTGGACGGGCTCTCCTGCAGTCCCGCAATGTACTTCGCAACCGCGGGAGCGACGTCTTCGCAGCTCGAGAATCGCGCAAACACGTCCGTACGCGAGGCGCTCTCGCCAACCGCACCCTGGCCATCCGTGACCTCGGCCGCCGTGACGTCCTGGGCCGCGGTGTCGCCGTCGTCGGAACCACAGGCGCTCAGCGCCGCAGCAAGCAGCAGGACCGGAAGAAACCGGGCGTTTCGGATCATGTAGGCACTGTACCCACGCCTTCACCGGCTCCGCCCGCAGCACGTGAGGCGGGGACACAACGCATGCCGGCACACCGCGCCGACTTCGCGAATCTCATTTGCGAGACACGCCCCGGTCGAGACACGAGCAGTGCCCGGCGGTGCACCGCCGGGCACTGTCGCTACTCCTCGTCCTTGCGCGGACGCCCCGGCCGCCGCATCCGCTCGGCGTTCGACGGTGCCCGTCCCGCGTCGTCGAGCGCGCGCCGCAACAGGAACTCGATCTGCGCGTTGGTGCTGCGCAGTTCGTCGGCGGCCCATCGTGCGAGCGCGTCGTGCACGGCGGGGTCGAGGCGCAGCAACACCTTCTTGCGTTCGACCATGACGGCGCAGCCTACTGGTAGAGAGTTCCGGTGTTGACGATCGGCTGAGCGCTCTGGTCGCCGCACAGCACCACGAGCAGGTTCGAGACCATCGCCGCCTTGCGTTCCTCGTCGAGTTCGACCGTGTGCTCGCGTTCGAGCCGCTCCAGCGCCGACGCGACCATGCCGACCGCGCCCTGAACGATCTGTTCGCGCGCCGCGATGACGGCGCCGGCCTGCTGCCGGCGCAGCATCGCCTGGGCGATCTCCGGGCGTATGCGAGCTGGTCGATCCGCGACTCGATCACCTGCACACCCGCGGAACGAACCCGCTCGCCCACCTCGTCGGACAGCCGCGAGGTGATCTCGTCGGCGTTCTGCCGCAACGAGATCGACGTCCCGTTGCCGTCGTACGGGTAGCTACCGGCAATGTGCCGCACCGCCGCCTCGGTCTGGACCGCGACGAACTCCTCGAAGTCGTCGACGTCGAACATGGCGCGGGCGGTGTCGCGCACCTGCCACACGATGACCGCGGAGATCTCGATCGGATTGCCGTCCGCGTCGTTGACCTTCGCCTTGCCGGTGTCGTGGTTGCGGATTCGCGTGGAGATCGCCCGGCGGGTGTTCAGCGGGTTAACCCAGCGCAGGCCGTCCTCGCGCAACGTGCCCGAGTACGACCCCTGCAGCAACTGCAGGACCCGGGCCTGGCCGGGCTCGATGAGCACCAGCCCCATCAGCGCGTCGAGCGCAGCGAAGACGAGCACTGCCCCGACGACGATGAGCGCGACGTTCGGGCCCGACCCGAGAAAGATCCCGGCGGCGATCAGACCGGCACCGCCGAAGAGCGCGAGCAGCCCGCCGATCGCGAAGGGCCAACCGTTCACGGACCAGCCGGGGCGCTCCTCGACGCCCGTCGAATCGATCGCTTCGCTGGGAGCGAACTCGGTTACCGCTGTCATCGTGCCCTCCTCGTCGGCTCGGTCCCGCACGGACCGCCGAAACAGATATTAAAGTGATATCACTTTTTGGGCAATCGGCGCCTCGACGCCACCTTCCGCGAGCCCGACCGACTCACCTGATGCCGGGATCGACCGATTCGGGACGTTCGTGATCTAGCGTGGCTGTATGGACTCGATCGGCTTGCGGGTGGCCCTGTGCCTGACATTCACGATCGCGGGGGCCGTGATCGTCTGGACCGCACGGGCAGCAGCAAGTGGCCGTTTGGGCCGCAACCCGTACGTCGGCGTCCGCACCCCCAGCACGATGGCGAGCGACGCGACGTGGATTGCCGCGCATCGGGCGAGCAGGCCGCTCACCGAGATCGGCGGATGGCTCGCAATCGTCGCCGGACTCGGCGCCCTGGTGCCGATGGAGGAATCGATGCTCACGGCCCTCGGGATCGCCGGGCGGGATGTCTGGTCGGATTCGCCCTCGCCGGAGCCTGGTTCGGGGTCCGAGCGGCCCGCGACACGCCACTGGAACCCGAAGACCACGGACCCACTACCACCCAGCAGTCGACAGACGCGCCTTAGGCCAGCGGACTACCCCCAGAAGTCGGCCTTCGTGTATTCGGAGAGCGGCGAGAATCCCAGGCCACGCAGCCCCGCCGCCTCGCAGGCGCGCTTGAATTCGTCAGTGCAGACGAGCGCGCCGTCGACGTCGGTGCAGATGAAGGCCGCAGCCTCGGGGACGCGCGCCTCCGCGATCTCGAACCTCGCGACGGAGTCGAATCTCGGCGCGTCCGGGATGTTGCGATCGCGGGACGGCTCACCGCTGACAGGATCGATCTCGAGCTCGACATCGGATGCCGCCACGTCGATCACCGACGCCCACTCACCCCAGCGCAGGTAGCTGTACCGCTTCGCCGTCGGTATCCCGCCGGACTGCAGCACTTGCACGGGCACCGCCACGAGCCGGAGCCCGAAGTCCCGGCAGATCCGCACGAACTCTTCCGATGCGAGCCGGTTCACGCCCCAGTAGTCGACGTCGAGCCGCCGATTGGTCGTGACGAGCTCGTAGTCCGACTCGATCGCGGACTCGACGGGCTCGGGATCGAACGCGTCCCAGTCCCACGGGCGGTTGAGTTTGCCCTTCGAGAACCAGCGGGCAACCGGGTTCCCCGGCCACGTATTCGACGATCCACAGCGTCATGGCCCTCATTCTCCCGATCCAGCCGCGTGATCACGCGGTTGAGCGGGGATCGGTCAGCCCTCGTCGCGCAGCACCTTCGCCGATTCGGCGAACCGACGCACCTGCTCGTCCTGCCACACGTGAGCCTGGGTGCCGCCGCCGAGAACGCGACTCGCGAGCGTCGACGACGTCCCGATCGGGACGTCACTCCCGGCGATGACGACGTTGCCGTCGCGCCTGCCCTTGAGCATGGCCGGGTCGGCGATGATCGCCGTGTGCTCGAAGACAGCGCCGATGGTCGCGGCCTCCGCCCGGCGCCACGCAGGTCCGGGGTGTCCCCACAGTTGACGACGTAGATCCCGCCCGGTGACAGCACGCGCCGGGCCTGCCGGGTGAACTCCAGCGTCGTCAACGGCCGCGGGGTGCTGCGGCCCGCGAACACGTCACGGATAATCAGATCGCGACTGTCCTCGGTGAGGGTCTCGGTGACCGCCCGGGCCTCCCCCACCCGCACTCGCACGAGCGGGGCGCGGGGCAGGTCGAACCACTCCCGGACCAGGACGGCGAGACGGCCGTCGAGTTCGACGACCACCTGCCGCGCCTCCGGGTACACGGACGCGAACGCCCGCGCCAGCGTGCAGGCACCCCCACCCAGGTGGAGGATGCGCAGCTTGTACGACGAATCCCACTGGGAACGAACGAGTTCCGATATCCACCGCATGTAGTCGAAGGCCAGCGTCTGCGGATCGCCGAGGTCGATGTGCGAACTGGGCTCGCCGTTGATCCGCAGGATCCAGCTCTGCTGATCGAACGGATCCTCCTCGAGTTCGCACATCCCGGTGTCGATCTCGTAGGTGCCGGCGACCGGCCCACCGTCGCCGCGAGGGCTGCGGCCCTCTGCCCTGCGGCCGCCCCGCTGCCTACCCATCGACGCCATCCCTGCTGCTCATCTGCGCCGCAACCTCCGCGGACGCTCGATCACCAGGGTAGCGGTGGGCGGCGACGGGGCGGTCGCCGGATTCCGTCGGTCAGACCGCGGCTCGACGCCTCGCCTCGACGACGTCGCCGATCCACGGGAGAACCGCGTCGCGCACCGTGACCGCGCGCGGCAGAAGACCGTTGGCGTGCAGCAGGCTCCGCCGCGCGCTGCTGCTCGTCGAGGAACTCCTCGGTCACCGCACCGATCCCGAACGGCCGTCCGCGCAGCGCCTCCTCCCAGCGATCGAGATCGGCCGTGCCGCCATGCCTTTCGGCGTCCTCGACGAAGAAGCGGGCGGCCTCACGGGGATTCGCCACGATCCACGCGTCCGACTCCTGCAGGGCCGCGACGATCGCCTCCAGCTCCTGCCGGTGGTTCTCGGCGAACTCGCGGCGGACGAACCACAGCGAGGGGTGGCTGAACAGGCCGTCGGTGTCGACGAGCGTGCGCACCTTCACCGCCGCCTCCACCTCGGCCAGGCCCGGATAGGCGCCTACCCAGGCGTCGATCTCCCCGGCGCGCAGCGCGGCACCGCCGCGGTCGACGTCGACGTCCACCGGGGCGATATCCGACCAGGACAGGCCCTCCCGGTCCAGCGCCAGCAGCGCCAGGGTGGCTCTGCCACGACCCGTGCGCGACGCCGACCCGCTTGCCGCGCAGATCGGAGACCGTCCGGATCCCCGACTCCGAGAGAGCGACGAGCCGACCGTTCTCGACCCGCGGACCCGAGATGCCGACGTAGACCAGGTCCCGGCCCTGACCGAGCGCCGTGATCGGCGGGGTGAAGCCGGTGCCGATGAAGTCGTAGCCGCCGTCCTCGAACAGCCAGTCCGAGTGCAACGTCGGCAGTCCGCGGCGGGGGTCGACGCGAGGCGTCGGGCAGCTCGCGCAGGTCCACCGACTCGATCTCGGGCAGGCGAAGCTCGAGCAGGCCGTTGTGGCGCAGCGCGAACAGGGAGTTGTTGTTCGGGAAGTACCCGACACGAATCGTCATGGGAGCGCTCCTGATCGACGGGGACTCAGACGAGTCCGCGGCGGCGGGCCTCGTCGAGCAGGCCGCTGCGGCCCCACTGGGCGACGAGGTTGGTCTTGTCGAAGTCGACTGTGCCGCCCACCAGTTCGCCGAGCGCCTGGTACTGCGCGCCCTCCTCGAGCAGCACCACGAACTTTGCGAGCTCGAGCAGCCCGTCACGTCCGATGACGTTGACGCCGCCGTTGGCCTCGAAGATCGCGACGAGGTCCGGATCGTCCACGAGACGGTCGAGGATGAAGTCGCCGGGCGACTGGCTGCGATCGATGTGCGGCGGGATGTCACGCGAGAGCGTCAGGCGCTGCGAGGCCGCGTACTTGATCCGCAGCGTTCGGTGCGTCTGCGCCCAGCCGCCCAGCCAGGGCGTGTGAACGTGGACGATCGAAGTGATCTCCGGGTGCTCACGGAACACCTTCGCGTAGCCGGTGACGAATCCGGCCGGGCCGTCGCCGGCGAGCACCTCGCCGTTGAAGGTCGCGAGGATCGGCTTGGCGCTGCGGTCCTCGGCCCACGGGCCGGGCTCGTTCAGCGCGACGGCGAGTTCCTCACCGGGCACTCGTTCGACGAAATTGACGGTGCCGTTGGCCGAGACGGTTCCGGTCTCGCGGAACACACGGAAGGCGGTGTCCGCGGCGCGGCGGGCGTCGTCGACGAACGCCTCGACGGCTGGAGTGATGCGAATCTCGGTGCTGGTCATGGGGATTCTCCTATCGGACAGAAAGACTGCGGACCTGGGTGGGCGTGGTGCGGCGCAGCAGCGGCAGCACCTCCTCGCCCACGCGGTAGGCCTCTTCGAGGTGGGGGTTGCCGGCGAGGATGAACGCGTCCACGCCGAGATCGATCAACTGGTCGAGGCGCTCGGCGACCTGCTCGTAGCTGCCGACGAGCCCGAACGCCGGGCCGCCGCGGATGAGGCTGAAGCCGCACCACACGTTGGGCTGAACCTCGAGATCGCGATACCCGGTGATGGTCTCGGGCACCCAGCCGGCGATCCGCGCGGCGCCGACGGAATCGCCCTGCGCCGCACGGTTTGCGGCGTCGCGGTCGACGAACGCCCAACCCTTCTCGATCTCGGCCCACGCCGCCTCCTCGGTGTGCCGGGCGACGACGTCGATGCGGACGGCGAACTTGGGGGTGCGACCCAGCTTCGCGGAATGCTCACGGACGCCGTCGAATTTGGCCCGCAGGTCCGCGAACGGCTCGAGCCACGACAGGTAGTAGTCGGCGTGCGCTCCCGCGGCGGCGACGGCCGCCCCGGACGACCCGGAGAAGAACACCTCCGGGAACGGCTGCCCGGCCAGCAGCGGCGGCAGCGCTGCACCGTCGGTGCGGAAGAAGCGGCCGTCGTAGTCGAACGGCGCCCCGTCCCACACCCCGCGCAGCACGTCCAGGAACTCGGTGGTGCGGGCGTAGCGGTCGTCGTGCGCGACCTTGTCGCCCCACCACAGCTGCGGCGCTCCCCCACCGCCGCTGATGATGTTGTAGACGAGCCGGCCACCGGTGGCCCGCTGCAGGCTCGCCGACATCCGCGCCGCCTGCACGGGATGGAGGAATCCGGGCTGGAACGCCACCATGAACCGGTAGGTGTCGCTCTCGCGGGCCAGCGCCGACGCCGCCGCCCACGGATCCTCGGTGATCGGGAACGACGGCAGCAGACCGCCCACGAACCCGGCGGACTCGGACGCCTTCACCACCGCGGCCATGTGGTCGATGTAGCTGTAGCCGTCGAGTTCGCCCCCGCGGATCGCGGGCGCGATGTTGCCGGGGCCGTGCCCGCCCGCGTGCCCGCGGTTGTAGCGGCGCGGGGTGCGCAGCGACGCGTGGTCGCCCTCCATGCCGATGCGCCAGTAGAAGTCGGTGCTCATGCGGGGATCTCCTGTCCAGCGAGCGTGCGTCCGGCGGGATCGACGAGGTGCAGCAGGTGCTCGCCCGCGCGGTGCAGCTCCTCGAGATGGGGGTGCCCGGTGAGGACGAACGTGTCGACGCCCTGCCCCTGGTAGCGCGACAGCGCCTGTGCCACCTGCTCGTAACCGCCGACGAGACCGATCTGGTGCCGATAGCCGATGCGGTCGAAGCCGGCCCAGCGCGCGCCGTCCAGCCCCAACGCCTTCACGTCGGCCGCGGTCGCGTCCGGATGCACCTCGCGCCACTGCCGCAGCACCCGCGCCCACGACTCGTCCGCGTCCTCCCGGGCGACGATCGGCAGCTCGAGCCCGATCCGGACGGTGCGACCGAATCTGGCAGCGGCACTGCGAAGTTCGGCAACCTTCGCCCCGACTCCGTGCGGCTGTTCGTCGAGCAGGTGCACGTCGGCGTGTTCGGCCGCCAACGCGATCGCCTCGGGCGACGTCCCCGACAGGTAGACGGTCGGGAACGGTAGCCCGGACAGGATGCCGCGGAATCCGCCGTCGATCACGTTGTAGTAGTCGCCGGCGAACTCGAAGCCGGTGCCGCCGAAGCGTCCCGGCAGTACCTGCCGGTCGTTCCACACCCCCCGTGCGACGGTGAGGAACTCGCGGGCACGCCGGTACCGGTCGGCCCCGGTGACCCGGTCACCACGAGAGCGCCCATCATCCGGATCGACGTCCACCCGCACTCGCCAGTCGAGCCGCCCGGCGGACAGGCGCTGCAGCGTCGCCGACAGCTTGGCCGCGTACACCGGGGTGCCGAACGCTGGGTGGAACTCGACGGTGACGCGGGCGTGGCGGGTCTGCCGCAGGGCCGAGCCTGCCACCACCCACGAGTCGTCACCCTCGGGTCGTACGGAATCACGACGCCGTCGAGCCCGGACAGTTCGGCGGCGAGGATGGCCTGGTCGAGGAACTCGAACCCGCTGCGGCGGTCGGAGACGGCACCGACATGCCGGCCGTCGCCGCGCACCGGCAGCTCCCACAGGAACTCGGTCACGATGCCACCTTTCGATCGGCCGCGAGCAGCTCGCGTGCCTGTTGCAGCGGTTCGGGCGCCACCCACGACGCGAGGTCGAAGTCGGCGGCCAGGAACCCGTGCGTGTAGAGGAACTGCTTCTGGATGTCGAGCAGCTCGAGCCGTTCGGCCGACAAGGTCGGGTGCAGTCCGCGGTGGAACGTGTCGCCGTACGCGGCCGCAACCCCGGCGGCGCCCGAACCCGTCTCGCTCGCCAGGACGCCGCGCACCTCGTCGAGGTTGTCGGCGGCCCAGTCAGCGGCGCGCAGTGTCTGCGCGAGGAACGCCGTCACCAGTTCGGGCCTGGACTCGAGCAGATCGGCGTGCACGGTGATGGGCCGTGGGGTTCCGTTGTTGACGCGCAGGCGCTTCGATTCGGTGGCGTCGAGGTCGACGGCGACCTGCAGCCCATGCTCACGCGCAGCCTCCTGCGCCCGCGCGCCCTTGACGTAGATCGCGTCGACGTCGCCGCGCAGCAGAGCCTCGACACCCCACGTTGTGGTGCGCGATCGGGATGCGCTGCGCACCTGCGGGTTCGATTCGGTGGGCACTTCGACGGCGACGGCGTCGGCGAAGGTGAGGCCACCGAGCCGCAGCGCCGACGCGAACCCGTGCAGCGCCATCGCCCTCGGGAAGCTGCGCGCGCGGTCGTCTCGCCCACGCGGGGATGCCGATCCGGAGTCCGGCCAATTCGTCGGGCGACTCGATCGTTGCCGCGGATCCGACGAGAATCGCCTGCGATTCGTCGATCCAGGTGAGTCCGATGAGCCGAGTCGGGGCGCCCTCCGCCCGCGCCGCGAGCGCGGGCACGTTGCCGCCCTCACGGATCAGGCCGGGCAGTCCGTGATCGAAGTGACGCCCGGCCAGCTCGGCATCGGCATCGGCATCGGCATCCTGCAGGATCCCGAACCGTAGTCCGGCGTTGTCTGCGGTCTGGGACAGCCACCCCAGCGAGTTCGCGAGTCCGCTGGCGGTGGGGACGGGGCACCGCGTGTACCAGAGGGTGTCGAGCGGTGATGCGGAGGCGGTCACGGGTACTCCTTTCGGTGGGGTGGACGTCGACGACGGTTCGGCCGACGCCGAGTTCGGCGAGGAACGCCGCGCGGTAGCGCAGTGCCTCGGGATCGTTGCGGTCGCGGGGTCGCGCCAGATCGATGTCGACGTCGACCGCGAACGAGCCCTCGTTGAGGATCAGGACGCGGTCGGCGAGCCGGACGGCCTCGTCGACGTCGTGGGTGACGAGCAGGACGGCAGGTCGGTGCCGGGCTACGAGATCGCCTACCAGGTCCTGCATCTGCAGCCGGGTGAGCGCGTCCAACGCGGCGAAGGGCTCGTCCAGCAGCAGCAACTCCGGCTCGCGGACCAGCGCGCGGGCCAGCGCGACCCGCTGCGCCTCACCGCCCGACAGCGTCGCCGGCCAGTCCCACTGCTTGCCGGCCAGGCCCACCTCGTCGAGCGCCTTCGCCCCCGCGTCGCGGACGGCAGCGGTCCGACGCTGGCCGACGACGACGTTGCCGAGGACTCGCTTGGACGGGATCAGCCGCGGTTCCTGGTAGACGACGGTGCGCTGGTGCGGCACCCGGATCTCGCCGGCGTCGGGACGCTTCGAGCCCGGTGAGCAGCCGCAGCAGCGTGGTCTTTCCGGTTCCGCTGGGACCGAGCAACACCACGAACTCGCCCCGGTGGATCGTGAGGTCGACGCCGCCGAGGATCGTCTTGTCGCCGAAGCTCTTCCGCACACCCTGCAGCCGCACCGCGACGGGATCCCCGGCTCGTCGTTCGGCCGCGCGGGTCGCCGTCCGCTCCCGCTCCGCGAGCGGCGGGAGCGGGGCCTGTGCGGCGCTCATCGGACCACCGCCAGACGTCGCCACGGCATCGCGAACCGCTCGATGACGCGAACGACCGCGTCGAACACCAGACCGAGCGCGGCGTACAGCACCACGCACAGCACCATGTAGTCGGTGCGGTTGTACTCCTGCGCCAGGGTGACCAGGTAGCCGATCCCCTCGCGGGTGCCGACCTGTTCGGCGGCGATGAGACCGGTAATGCTGAGCGACAAGCAGATTCGCAGTCCCATCAGGACACCGGGCAACGCGGCCGGCAGGATCGCCTCCGCCACCAGCCGCCAGCCGGTGAGCCCGAATCCGCGGGCCGCCTCGACCATCTTGCGATCGACGTTCCGGACGCCGAGGTACGTGTAGGCGTACATCGGCGCGACCGTCGCGACGGCGATGAGCACCACCTTGAACGTCTCGTCGATCCCGAACCACGCGATGAACAGCGGCACCAGCGCCAGGAACGGCACGGCCCGGTTGATCTGCATCGTCGAATCGATGAGTTCCTCGCCGAGCGTCGACAGTCCCGACAGCACACCGAGCACCAGGCCGACGACGGTTCCGAACAGCACGCCGATCGCGGCCCGCTGCAGCGACGCGAGCGAGAAGTCGACCAGCTGACCGGTCGAGTACAGCTCGGCGAACGCGTCCCACACCTTCGTCGGCGGCGCGAGCACCGCCTCCGAGATCAGTCCGGTGGCCGAGCCGATCCACCATCCGGCGAGCAGGGCGGCGGGCACCAGCAGCCGCAGCGGCAGCGACAACCACGCGGGCCGGCTGCGCCGCCGGCGGTAGGCGGGCTCCTCCAGGTCCAGTTCACGCGCGCCCGTCGTCCGGGCAGGGCCGCGCAGGGTCGCGGTCATGATCACGCCCCTGGCTTCGCGGACGCCTTGTTCAAGGCACCCTGCAGATCGAACGTCAGGTCGGCGGCAGTGAGCTGCCGCTGGATCACGCCGTTGCGGTAGAACAGGTCGGCCACCGACTGCAGGTCGGCCTCGTCGGCCGCGGTCGGATACCGGAAGTCGGTGACCTGGCCGCCGAGCGCGATCGCGTCGTCGAGACGTTGCCCGCTCAGCGCACGCGGACCGGCCTGCTCGAAGACGTTCTCGAATGCGGCGGGATCCTGCCGCTGACGCTTGGTGAGGTCCTGCGCTGACCTCGAGGAACTTCTGCACCGCCTCGGGGTGCTCCTGCAGCACCACCGTGCGACCGGCGATGATCGTGTTGTCGACCGACTTGATGTCGCCCTCGGTCGCGATCTCCTTGGCCCCCTTGGCCTTCGCCTCCTGGTACGGCGCCAGGAACGAGGCCCACGCATCCACCTGACCGGTCGAGAACGCGGACGCCGCATCGGTCTGCTGCAGCGAACCCGTTCGACGGAGTCGATCGGAATGTTCGCCTCGGTCAGCGCCTTGAGCACGATGTATTCACCCTTCGCCGCCGGGTTCACCGCGACGCGCTTGCCCTTCAGGTCCGCCAGCGACGAGATACCCGATCCCGGGGTGGCGATGATGCCGCTCTGATCCTTGTTGTACGGATCCGACGTGGCGAAGATCTGCACTCCGACGTCCTTGGACATCGCGCCGACCACGGGACTGTAGGCACCGGTCTGGACGTCCAGTTCACCGGTGTTGAACAGCTTGAGGTTCGAGCTGAATCCCGGTGTGGTCTTTACCCATTCGATCTTCGCACCGAGGGGCGCCAGCGCTCGCTCGTAGGCGCCGTCGCGCTTGCCGACCGCGATCGCACCCGAGTTCCCCGGGTCGAAGACCTTGAGCGTGAACGTCGCGCCGCCGGTCGCGCCGGCTTCGCCGTCTCCGCTTCCCCCGCACGCGACTGCCAGCCCTGCCACGGGAACGAGCGCGAGCGCGAGAACGGCTCGGGCAGTCGGCGCAGACGGAACATCGGAGACTCCTTGCAGGAATGGGATTCGAACAGAAATGAATGCGCCACACCGACATCCATCGAGTCGGAGGGTCGCGGGGTGACGGAAAGCAACATTAGGACCGGACGGTCGAGAATCCACCGGTTGCCGTTTTCGTGAACACAACGCTTGACACACCGGCATTTTCGTGTCGCCGGATCGGCGGAAAGGTTCACATCACAAGTGGTCGGGTTTAGACTCGGCTACCAGTGGTAACCCGATCCGGCGTAAGGCTCGGCGCAGATCCACCGCCGAACCGACCCGCGAGAGATTCCGGACGATGGGCGGTCGATGGAGCAGACAGGGAACACCTCGCACAACGGTCACAGATCCGGTGGCCGAATGTCGTTCGCCGATGGTGCGGTGCGAACCGTCTCCGGGATCGCCGAGGTGACGACGTCATCGATCGGGGCCCTCGGCGGGGCCGCCGTCGGGAGCGTCGTGGGCGGCGTTCGGGGAGCTGTCGCCGGAGTCGCCGGCGGGACCCGCCAGGGCATCGAGAGGGGAAGCCACTCCACACCGGCCGCGCTGCTGACGATGGCCGCCGTGGGTGCGGTCGGGCTCGTCGACTGGCCGGTGATCTTAACTGTCGGGGGCGCCGCGCTCGTGCTGAGGCAACTCCACGAGCGCGGCGCGCAACCCGGGCGTCAGCAGCCGACGATGAAGACCGAGACGCGCAGCGCCGCCGACGGGAGTCCGAGTAAGGGCGCCGGCGAAACGACGCCGAGGAAGACGTCCGCGAGCGCGACCACCACCAAGCGCAGCACCTCGAAGAAGACCCCGGCCAAGAAAAGCACCACAACCCGTCCCCGGGGGCGTACCACTCGGTGAGGATCGCGGGGGTCGGGCAATCGTCGGGCAGGCACGCAGCCTGCCCGGACGGTCCGTGCATGCCGCGCTCACCACCGTCACGGTTGGCACCGCCACCACCGCGGGCGTGCTGACGGGACTGCTCGCGCCATCCGGTCGCCGGACACAGACTGTCGCAGGCGCCGCACCAGCGGGACCGCCGCGAGACTGGGACGACGCGGTGCTCTCGGCCCGAATCACGGCGCTCGCCGCACACTCGCTCGGCTTCGGTCTCGCCACGACCGGCCGGTTGCTGCGGATACCTCGACTGCCCCTCGCCGTCGCGGCGCCGGTGACCCTCGTCGACTACCAGCCTGCGGTGCGCCGCGTGCTCGAATCGAGCATCGGGCGGGCCCGCACGGACCTGCTCCTCTCGACTTTGACCGCGGCCAGTTTCACGCTCGTGCAGGCTCCACCACCGCTCGCGATCGAAGCGATGCTGCGGGCGTCGGTCGTGCGCGAGGTGCTCGCGAACCGGCGCGCATGGAAGCGCAGCCCGCTCGATCCCGCCCCGGCGAACAGACGCCAACTAGCGGTCGGGGCCCCGTCGACCGACATCTCGAACGCGCGGCATGGGCTCAACTGGGTGGCACGGCCGCGGTGGGGGTCGCCACCGGCAGCGTTCACGCCGCCGGCACCGCCGCGCTCGTCGCCGCCCCCAAGGCAGCCCGTACCGCCCGCGAATCGTTTGCCAGCACACTCGGTCGCGGGCTCGCCGACGATCACGACGTGCTGTGCCGCGGACCCGACGTCCTGCGGCGCCTCGACAGGGTGACGGCGCTCGTCGTCGACCCTCGCGCGCTGCTCACCACTGACCTGAGGGTGAGCCGGATCCTGGGTGTGCGCGACGACCGTCGAGCCGCGGTGTGGGAGGCGGCACGGATCGCCGTCGACGCCGGTGACCTCGGCGAGGGGTGGCACCTGCTGAGCCGATTCATGGACGCCGTCGACCCGACGACGAGCCCGACGCGTCGGTCCTGATCTCCCCGGTCCGAAACGCCCTCGGCGGCGCCCTGCTGGAGCAGGCACGCCAGGCTGGTGTCACGGTCCACTCGATCGACGACGAGGCCTTGGGAACGTTGCGCTCCGCCTTCGACGACCTCCGCAAACGCAGTGCCACAATCGATTCCGATCTGACCACCATCGTCGCGGATCTTCGGGAAGCCGGCGGGACGGTGGCGGTGCTCGCGGCGGGCTGCCCGGACACTCTCGCGGCAGCGGACGTGAGCCTGTGCCTGTCGCCGCGCGCGGCGCGGACACCGCCGCCGGACTGCGATCTCGTCGTGCCGGACCTGGTAGCGGCGTGGCGGATCGTGCGGGCGCTGCCCGCCGCCCGCACCGCCAGCCGACGGGGAATCGAAATCTCCTCCGGTGCATCACTTCTGGGTGCCCTTCTGATGATTCCCGGCACGCACGGACGCGGCCCCGGCCCGGTGAGCGCGGGCGCGGGCGCCGCCCTGTGGACCGGGCACACGCTCGCCCGGAGCGTGCTCCGGGCCGATCCCCACACGCGAACCCGCAGTACGACTGGCACGCCATGTCGGTGGACCGTGTCCGCCGGATGCTCGGCAGCCCGCCACCACGCACTCCCAGCGAGGGTCCGGGGCGCGTCGGCGCCACGATCGGCTGGGTGCGACGGCCCGTCACAGGAGTGTGGGACTTCGGCAGGTCGCTTCGCACCGAACTCTCCGACCCGCTCACCCCGATCCTGGCGACCGGATCGGCGGCGAGCGCGGTTCTCGGCTCGCCGGTCGACGCGATCCTGGTCGGAACGGTGCTGGTCGGCAACGCCGCGCTGTCCGCCACGCAGCGGCTGCACGCCGAGCGCCTCCTCTCCCGCCTGCTCGCGGTCCAGGACCCGCCGGCGCGGATGGTCCGTGGCGGGACCCCCAGCGGGTCCGAGTCGATCGATGCGCGACTGCTGCAGCCGGGCGACGTGATCGAGGTCCGGTCCGGCGAGGTGGCCCCGGCCGACGGTCGGCTCGTCGAGGCCGACGGCGTCGAGGTGGACGAGTCCTCGCTCACCGGCGAGTCGATGCCGGCCGACAAACAGACCGATGCCACGCCCGGCGTCCCGCTCGCCGAGCGCAGCTGCATGCTCTTCGCGGGCACGACGGTCCTGACCGGCACCGCGATCGCCCTGGTCACCGCGGTCGGCGACGACACGGAGACGGGCCGCGCGGCAGCCATGTCGCCTGCCCCGGTCGGGAAGGTCGGCCTGCAGGCGCAACTCCGGGCCCTGACCGACCGGGTACTGCCGGTGAGCATCGGGGGCGGTGCACTGGTCACCGTCACGTCGATGCTTCGTGGCGGCGGTCTCCGCGCGGCGGTTACGAGCGGTGTCGCCGTCGCCGTCGCCGCCGTTCCCGAGGGACTCCCGCTGGTCGCGACGCTGGCCCAGCAGGCGGCCGCCCGTCGCCTGACCCACGCATCGGTGCTCGTGCGCGCCCCACGGTCGGTGGAGGCGCTCGGACGCGTGGATGTCGCCTGCTTCGACAAGACGGGAACGCTCAGCCAGGACCGGTTGCGGGTGACGGAGGTGCGCGGTGTCGGTCCGCACGACCGCGACCGGATCGTCCGGTCGGCCGCCCGCACGTCCGTGACGCCGGACGGCCGCACCGCCGCCCACGCGACCGACCGCGCCGTCGTCGAGGCCGCGGACGTGCCCGAGGGAACTCTGAGCTCGGACGTCCTGCTGCCGTTCCGAGCCGGCCGGCCCTACGCCGCGGCGCTGGACGGGACCGAACTGGTCGTCAAGGGCGCCCCCGAGGTGGTCCTGGCGGCCTGTACCGGCGCCGCCCCGAACACGCTCGAATCGATCGTCGAGGACGTGCAGGCGATGGCCGAGGAGGGCCTGCGCGTGATCGCGGTCGCACGCCGCACCGTCACCGCATCCGAGGCCGAGCAGGCCGCGCTGGACCCGGACGTCGTCGAATCACTGTGCGGCCGCGGGCTGGAACCGATCGGGCTGCTGGGGCTGTCCGACACCGCCCGGCCCGAGGCCGCGGGGCTGCTCCCGGAGCTCGAGGACCGCGGCGTCTCGGTGCGGTTGATCACCGGCGACCACCCGGTCACCGCCGCGGCCGTCGCGCGGGACCTCGGGCTCGACGTGGACGCCGACGACGTGGTGAGCGGAAGCGCGTGGGAGTCCCTGTCGCACCGGCTCCAGGAGACCGCGGTCCGTGAGCGGCGCGTGTTCGCGCGCATGTCCCCGGAGCAGAAGGTTCAGATCGTGCAGACCCTCGAGCGGGCGGGACACGTGTGCGCGATGGTGGGCGACGGCGCCAACGATGCCGCCGCGATCCGGGCGGCGAGCATCGGTATCGGTGTCACCTCCCACGGCAGCCATCCGGCGCGCAGCGCGGCCGACATCCTGCTGATCGGGGGCCACGTCGACGCGATCCTCGACGCCGTCGACGAGGGCCGGCAGTTGTGGCAGCGGGTGCAGTCGGCCGTGGCGGTGCTGCTGGGCGGGAACGCCGGCGAGGTCGCGTTCGCGCTGATCGGCAGCGCGATCGGGGGCCGGGCGCCGCTCAATGCCCGGCAGCTGCTGCTGGTGAATCTGTTCACGGACGCGCTGCCCGCGGCGGCCCTCGCGGTGAGCCCGCCCAACCGGGACCACGCGTACGACGGTCGCGGACCGGACCGCGCGGCGCTGTGGCGAACCGTCGCCGTCCGCGGCGCGGCGACGGCGATCGGAGCGAGCGCCGCCTGGGGCATGGCATCGGTCACCGGGCGGCCCCGGCGGGCCTCGACGGTGGGCCTGGTCGCGCTGGTCGGGGCCCAGTTGGGGCAGACGCTCATCGATTCCCGCAGCCCGCTCGTCGTGGCGACGGCCGCCGGCTCCATGGCGGCACTGGCCGGGTGATCAGTGTTCCCGGGTTGAGCCAGTTCCTGGGATGCACGCCGCTCGGTCCGCTCGCCTGGGCGCAGGCCCTCGGGTCGGCGGCGGGTGCGACGGCCGTCGCCGCCGCCACACCGCGGGTCCTCACCTGGTGGTCGACACGCGGCGCACCTGGCGATCAGTCGACGACCATCACCCCGGCCCGCAGCAGCACCGCGTACGCGTGGCGCAACGGCGGGGCGAGCACGGAGGTCACCACACCGGTCAACGGGTCGGGCCCGGACGAACGAACGGCGGACGCGAACGCGGAGAACGTCGATAACGAAACGATCACGGTTCACACGATGGTCGGTGTAGGTGTACAGCAGGTGAACGGCGCGGATGAGGTGGGCAAACGTTAACGCTTCTCTTGCTGAATGCAGGAGATTTCAAGCTCAGACCGCAACCGGACCATCCACCCGAAGGAGGTGATCAAATTGTCTGACGTCGTCGACACTCGTGTCGCCGCGTTCTGCCACAGCCAGGATCACCCCGGCAGCGTTCCGATCCCGACCGTCGGTGTAACCACAGGCCCCGCATCGGAAGAGTCGTTCGTCGAGCCCGAGTTGCTGCTTGGCTCTCGCGAAACAACCCGAACACGTCATCGTCGTGTAGGCGGGCTGCACCAACACCACCCTCCGGCCAGCCCGCACACCACGGTTGATCAACTCCCGCTTCGCCGCACCGATCGCGGCGTCCGCGGCCTTACGCGCCATCTTCGACCGCGCCAGGAAACGCGGCTTGAAGTCCTCGACCGCGATCAGCGCATGGCGTTCGACGACCTTCTTCGCCCACACCCGCGTGTCGTGCTGGCTCTGGCGAGCCGCCTTTTTGTACAGCTTCGCGGCCTCCCGTCTCGCACGCTCGTAACCCCTGGACTGCGGTCCGCGCTTCCCGGTGCGGCGGCGAGCCATCTTCCGTTGCGCCCGCGCCAGTTCCGCCGCGCACCGCTTGCGGTGCCCGAGGTACGGCAGATCGAACTCGGCATCGGTGGTCGTCGCCGTCGTGGTCACGCCCAGTCGACACCGATCCCACCCACAGCCTCCGGGACAGAGAGGACCTCACGGCGGACGACGAACGAGGCATACCAGTGGCCGAGCGCATCTCTGGTGATCCGGACACTGGTCGGGTCAGACGGCAGCTCCCGCGACCACACCACCGGCACCGAATCGCCTTTCGGCAGCACCAGCCGGCCGTCCCGGATCCGGAACCCACGGCGCGTGAACTCCAAAGACAGCAGTGCCTTCTTGCGGCGCTTGAACGCAGGCCTGCCACGACCTGCCACGGTGAACGAATGGTCCAGTGCCTGCGCATACGTCCGCAACATCTGCTGCTGCGCAACCTGCGACCCGCCCCGCAACCACGCATTACGCGACCGCGACGCTGTCAACAACTTCGACAATCGCCCGAACGTCGGCCGCCCACCCGACTTCTGCTGATGGACGGCCTCGTTCCACAGAAACCGGCACCGATGCCACTCCTCGGTCAGCACACGCTGCGCCTGCGCGCCGGGGCGCAACCTATACGTGTACCGCACCACTTCCCCCATACCCGGCAACCTAATCGACACCACCGACAGAAAAGGAGGAAGGCGCTCCAACTTCCCGGTCAGCGAGGGAGTCTCCGCGCCAAACCACTGATGACGGAAGCAACTCTGGATCGCCGGATCTCCCTGCAATCACACCAAGCAGCGCTCGACCGAATCGCGCAGGGTTCGCGCTTCGCCATCCGTCTGCCGCTCGTAGGAGACGTCGGCGTCCCCGTCCCGACCACTTGGCCTACTACGCCGCACTCGGCCTGCTGGCGGCGTTCGAGGTGATCGAGTGGCCCGTCGCGGTGGCGATCGCCGTCGGGCACGCGCTCGCCGAGAACCAACGCCACCGCGCGCTGCACGAGGTCGGCGAGGCCCTCGAGACCGTGTGATCCGTGGTCAGGAACGCAGGTGCGCGAGCACCGCGAGCACCCGCCGGTGTCCGCTGTCGGACGCCGACAGCCCGAGCTTGGCGAAGATGTTGCCGATGTGCTTGCTCACCGCGGTGTCGCTGACCACGAGCTTGCGGGCGATGTCGGCGTTACCGAGGCCCTCGGCCATCAGCCCCAGCACCTCCGATTCGCGCGGGGTCAGGGTGCGGATGGGGTCGTCGGCGCGGCGGCGGCTCATCAGCTGCGAGATCACCTCGGGATCCATGACCGTGCCGCCGTCGACCACCCGCCGCAGCGCGTCGACGAACTCCTCGACCCTGCCCACGCGCTCCTTGAGGAGGTAGCCGACGCCACCGGCACCGCCGGAGAGCAACTCCCCGCGTACCGGTCCTCGACGTAGGCCGAGAGCACCAGGACGGGGAACCCGGGACGCCGCCGGCGCGCCTCGATCGCCGCCTTCAATCCCTCGTTGGTGAAGGTCGGGGCATCCGCACGTCGAGCACGGCGCCGTCGGGCGGATCCGCCTCGAACGCCTCCAGGAACTTCTCGGCATCGTCGACGGCCGCGGTCACCTCGATCCCGACGCTGCCGAGTAGCAGCGCGAGCCCCTCGCGCAGCAGGGCGTCGTCCTCGGCGATCAGAATCCGCACGGCAGTTGCACCTCGAGTCGGGTCGGCCCGCCGAGCGGGCTGTGAATGGTCATCGTTCCCTCGAACGCTGCCACGCGACGGCGGATCCCCGCCAATCCGCTGCCCGCCGACTCCACCGCACCGCCCACACCGTCGTCGACGATGTCGATCAGCATCGTCGCGCCGCGCTCGTCGTCCCGTGTGGCGATGGTCACCTGTACCCGCTCCGCACCGCTGTGTTTCGCGACGTTGGTCAGCGCCTCGGCGATGACGAAGTAGGCCGCCGCCTCCACCGCGGCCGGCGCGCGGCGCAGACGGTCGACGTCGAGCACACACGGCACCGCGCTGCGGCCCGCCAGCGCCGAGACGGCGCCGCCCAAACCGAGTTCGTCGAGAACGGGCGGATAGATGTCGTGGACGAGGGTCCGCAGCTCCGACAACGCATCGGACGCCGCGTCCTGGGCCCGGAGCAGTTGCGGCAGAGCCTGTTCGGGTGCGACCCGCAACGACCGCTCGGCCAACCCGAGCATCATCACGACGGCCACCAGACGGTTCTGGGCGCCGTCGTGCAGGTCGCGCTCGATGCGCCGCAGCTCGGCCGCGTGCGCGTCGAGGGCCGCGGCGCGGCTCGCCGTCAGGGCCGAGACCCGTTCGGACAGTTCGGTTTCCCGCCTGGGCGCGAGCAACCGGGAAGTGATGCCGGCCACACCGCGCGCCATGAGTGGGATCAACCACCATCCGAGCGCCGCGTACGCGAGCGCGACGAGCGGCATCACCGCCGCACTCCCCACGACGTGACGGGGAAGACGTTGTTCACCGGTTCGTCGGCCGGCACCGCCCACCAGTAGAACGGAATCGCCAGCGAGTTGAGCACCCCGAGCGGCAGCCCGATCGCGAGCAACCCGGCACCGAGGGCGACGATCGAGTGGATCATCGCCCACGCGAAGTCGCGGCGCGTCGACGACGCCAGCAGCAGTCGGCGCAGGTCGTCGAAGCCGGGCCGATCCGGGATCGGCGCGTACCGCTGGGCGATCTCGACGCCGGTGAACCGGCCGAATCGGTTCCGCGCCAGGCCCGCCCACCAACGCAGCACCCGCAGATAAGAGGGCACGGCGAGCCACCCCACGATGAGGATCAGCATCGAACCGACGACGAGCCCGACCACCATCACGCACTGGGACACGAGCGCGGCCGCCGCCTCGACCGCGAGGAAACGGACGGCACGCCACCGCGCCATGAGTGATTCGTTCCGAGCCATCGCTCCATCGTGCCGCACCGCTCCGAGAGCTGTCGGTAGAGCTGGCTACACCATGGATCGGGTACCGCACGGGATGTTCCGTACCGTCCGCGCTCCATAGCGTTCTTCCCATGTCCTCCTTCACCTCCGCGCCACCGCTTCTCCAGAGCCCTCCGCGGGCCGCCGTCCGGCTCGCCGACGTCAGCAAGACGTACGGCTCCGGACGCGCCCAGGTGACCGCCCTCGACAGCGTCAGCCTCAGCCTCGCGCCCGGCAGCTTCACCGCGATCATGGGCCCGTCCGGCTCCGGCAAGAGCACGTTCCTGCACTGCGCCGCCGGCCTGGACCAGCCTTCGCGTGGCTCCGTGTGGCTCGGAGACACCGAGATCAGCGCGCTGAAGCCCAAGGCCCGCACCGTCTTCCGACGCGACCACATCGGGTTCGTCTTCCAGGCGTACAACCTGATGGCGGCGCTGACCGTGGAGCAGAACGTGACGCTGCCGCTGCTGCTCGCGGGCCGCAGCGCCGACCGCGCCCACCTGGACCACGTCCTCGGTGCGGTCGGACTGGCCGACAAGCGCGATCGGCGCCCGGCGGAGATGTCCGGCGGTCAGCAGCAGCGGGTCGCGATCGCGCGGGCGCTGATCACCCAGCCGCACGCGGTGTTCGCGGACGAACCCACCGGTGCGCTCGACAGTCGCACCGGCCGTCAGGTGCTCGACCTGTTGCGCCGCACCACCACCGACCTCGGGCAGACGATCGTGATGGTCACCCACGATCCGGTGGCAGCCGCACACGCGGACCGCGTCCTGTTCCTCGCGGACGGTCGGCTCGTCGGCCGGATGGACACCCCCACCGCCGCCGCGGTCGCCGACCACATGACCCACCTCGGGGAGTGGTGAGCATGCGCCGTTCTCGCCTGCGCACGCTCGCGCGCGCCAATATCCGGCAGCGGCGCGGCGGCTTCGCGGCCGTGTTCGTGGCCGTGTTCTGCGCGGCCCTGCTCACCTGCGCGCTCGGCGTGCTGTTCGAGTCGGGAATCCGCGGCGGCGTCACCCCGCACCGCTACGCCGGCGCCGACGTCGTGGTCGGCGGCGCCCAGTCGCTCGACATCCCCGAGGACATCGACCCGCAGTACGCCGAACGCGCACTGCTGCCTGGATCGACGGTGGCCGAACTGTCCGCGGTGCCCGGCGTCCGGGCCGCGGTGGGCGACATCAGCGTGCCGCTGACCACCGACGAGGGCCAGCTGCTGGACGGGCACGGGTGGACGTCGGCCGCACTCGCGCCGTACACGCTCACCACCGGGCGGGCGCCGGCCGCGCCCGACGAGGTCGTCGTGACCGGCGCGGGTGAACCGGGCGACCGGATCACGTTGCGACACGGTGGAATCGGCACCGACTACACCGTCGTGGGCGTGGCCGCCGCGCCCGCCGCGGAGCCCACCGACCGCCCCGCGGCGGTGTTCCTGTCCGACGACCGCGCCCGCGACCTGTGGCCGCACGGGGATCGGGTGGCGGCGGTGGGACTGCTCGCCGACACCGGATTCGACGCGTCGTCGTTGGCCGTCCGGGCGCGTGACGCGCTCGCAGGCACCGACGTCCGCACCTACACCGGCGACGGCCGCGGCGATGTCGAGTACCTCGACGCCGGTGCGGCTCGCAGCGAACTGATGATGCTGTGCGGTTCGTTCGCTGGGCTGGCGATCCTGATCGCGATGTTCGTGGTCGCGAGCACGCTGTCGCTGTCGATCCAGCAGCGGCGGCGCGAGTTCGCGCTGCTGCGCGCGACGGGCGCGACCCCTGGCCAGATCCACCGGCTGATCGGGAGCGAGGTCCTGCTGGTCGCCGGCGTCGCCGCCCTGCTCGGCGCGGGCCCCGGCTATGCGCTCGCGCAGGTGCTTCGTGCGCAGTTCACCGAGGCCGGTGTCCTCCCGTCGGACTTCGCCCTCGCCTACGGTCCGCTGCCCGCAGTGGTCGGGGTGCTGCTCGCGGTGGGCACCGCACGCGCCGCGGCCGCCGTCGCCGCTCGGCGCCCGGCCCGCCTCGACCCGACCGAGGCGCTGCGGGAATCCGCCGTCGAACCGGCGACGATCGGACGCGGACGCCTCATCACCGGTGTGGTGTTCGCAGGCCTCGGGCTGGCCGCGTCGCTGCTGCCCGCGTTCCTCCCCGGCCAGACGGCACTCGCGGGGGCCGGTGGTTCGGCTGTGCTGTTGGTGATCGCGGTGGCGCTGCTGGGTCCGGTGCTGGTGTCCGGCGCGATTCGACGATTTGGCGGCCCGCTGCGCCGCAGCTCGTCACCCGCGTTGGTCCTCGCAGCCGCGAACTCCGGGGCCCTCGCGCGGCGCCTGGCGTCCGCGATCACGCCGCTGGCGCTCGCCATCGCGATCGGCTCGGTGCAGTTGTTCTCCCAGTCCACCGTCGCCACGGCGGCCGACGCCCAGTCTCGCAGCGGCATCACCGCCGACCTCGTCGTGACGGCACCCGCCGGGCTGGCGCCCGCCCTCGTCGATGCAATCTCCGCGAATCCGGCTGTGCGAGCGGCCAACCCGATCACCCGAAGCCAAGCCCTCTACTCCGCCACGGACCGGGAGACGCCGATGACCGAACCGTATGCCGTCCAGGGCGTCGACCCCGCGGCGACGGGACCGACCCTCGATCTCGACGTCCGTGACGGCGACCTCGGCCGGCTCCGCGACGGCACCGTCGCGCTCAGCACGGACGCCGCGTTCGGCATGGGCGCCCGCGTCGGCGACACCGTGCCGATGCGGCTCGGGGACGGCGCGCTGATCACGCCGACCGTGGTCGCGACGTACGGCCGCGGTCTCGGCTTCGGAGACGTCACGCTGCCGGCGTCGCAGGTGCGGGCGCACACCACCACCGGACTGACCGACATGCTCCTCGTGACCGCGGAACCCGGACGGGTCGACGCGGCCCGCGCCGCCATCGCCGCGACGGGCGGGGTGGTCGTGTCGGATCGCGCCGAGTTCGCCGCCGCCGGTCAGGAGCAGCGCCGCACGCAGGCATGGGTGAGCATCGTGGCGCTCGCCGTGCTGCTCGGCTACCTCGCCGTCGCCGTGGTGAACACGCTCGTCCTCGCCACAGCCGAACGCGGCCGGGAGTTCGCGCTGCTGCGCCTGGTCGGTGCCAGCACCCGTCAGGTGCGCCGGATGATGCGGGCAGAGTCGGTGATCATCGTGACCGTGGCCGCAGTGGTCGGTTCCGCGATCGCGCTGCCGCCGCTCGCGGGCGTCGCAGCCGCGGTGTCCGGACGGCCCTTGCCGACCGTCTCCCACTCGCCTACGCCCTGATCCTCGGCGTCACCGTCGTGCTGGGTCTCGTCGCGATCGCGATCCCCACCCGGACCGCGATGCGGCAGGACCCGGTGACGGCGATCGGCACCCGCGAATAGGTCCAACTCTGAAGGATTCCTCCCGGCCTCCGGGAGGAATCCTTCAGGATCCAGTCAGGCGCCCCGACCGGAAAACCGCTCGCGCGGTCTCCGGTCGCGCTGCTAGCTTCGGGTTCGACGACCGATCGACCCGAAGGCCCCGCTGTGACCGCCCCCGATGTGACCACCACTCGACGCCGTGGGCCGTTGATCCTGCTCAACCTCGCCACGCTGCTGTCCGCGACGGGCAACGGCATTGTGATCGTCGCGCTGCCGTGGCTCGTGCTCGAGCAGACCGGGCGGGCGACGGACGCCGCGATCGTGGCGGGCGCCGCGACCCTCCCGCTGCTGCTGGCGAGCCTCTTCTCGGGCACGGTCGTCGACCGGTTCGGACGACGTCCCACCTCGCTGGTCTCGGACGGGCTGTCCGCGCTGTCGGTGGCCGCGATCCCGGTCGTCGCCGCAACCGTGGGCCTGTCCGTCCCGGTGCTCGCGGTCCTGGCCGCGCTAGGGGCGACGTTCGACCCGGCGGGGATCTCCGCACGCGAGTCGATGCTGCCGGCCGCTACGAAGGCCGCGGGGTGGCGACTCGACCGCGTCAACAGCGTCTACGAGGCCAACTACAACGTCGCGTACCTGGTCGGCCCTGGCATCGGTGGTGTGCTGATCGCGCTCGTGGGGCCGGAGAGCACGCTGTGGGTCACCGCGGTGTGCTTCGTCCTGTCGATCGTCACGATCGCGTTCCTGCGACTCGAGCACGCCGGCCGACCGGACCACGCGGACCGCCCGCCGTCGATGTGGGCGGGCACGCTCGAGGGGCTGCGGTTCGTGTGGCGGGATCGACTGCTGCGCACGCTCGCACTGGTCGACATGGTGATCGTGGCGCTGTACCTGCCGATCGAGTCGGTGCTGTTCCCCAAGCACTTCACCGACCTCGGCGAACCCGCCCAACTGGGCTGGGTGCTCATGGCAATGAGCATCGGCGGACTGGTCGGCGCGCTCGCCTACGGCGTGCTGGCCCCGTATCTGCGGCGCCGGACCCTCATGCTCGTCGCGGTCACCGGGCTGGGCCTGTCGATGATCGGCATGGCCTTCCTGCCGCCGCTGTGGGTGCTCCTCGCGCTGGCGGTCGTGATCGGCCTGGTGTACGGCCCTGTGGGCCCGATCGCCAACTGGGCCATGCAGACTCGCAGTCCCGAGCACATGCGCGGACGCGTCGTCGGCGTCATGACGTCCACCGCGTATGCCGCCGGCCCCCTCGGCTACATGCTCGCCGGACCGCTGATCGACCAGGTGGGCATCCGCACGACGTTCTTCGCCCTCGCGATCCCCGTCGTGGCCGTCGCGGCGGTGTGCTTCAGGCTGCGAGTGCTGCACGAATTGGACGCAGACCGGAACCCACCGACGGCGAGATTAGGCTCGCCGTCATGACTTCCTTCGACGCCTCCGTCATCGCCGCGGTGACCGGCCACATGAACGGCGACCACGCCGACGAGAACCTCCTCATCGTGCGCGCCTTCGCCGAACCGGCCGCGACGTCGGCCCGAATGACCGGGCTGGACAGCGAGTCCGGCGAGTGGGTCGCCGACGTCGACGGTTCGGAGCGAGCCGTTCGTGTGCAATGGCTCGGCCCGGTCACCGATCGCGCGTCGATCCGCACCGCGGTCGTCGAGCTGCATCGGGCGGCATGCGTCGAGCTGGGAGTCGAACCGAACACTCACTGAGCGAAGACCCGACCGGCCCGCCTCTCGACTGGACCACGGGTGCGGAAAGCCTTGCCATACTAGGCAATTGGAAGCAAGGGTGACCACGCATTGGTGAGGCTGCCATTGCTGGCGGACGGGCCCGTCGGGCCCTTACTCTCTGCGGCGTGAATACCGGTTCCGAGAATTCTGTGGTGACTGACAGCGGTCTGCACGAGTACGAGCCGCACGCCTCGGGGCTGTCGTCCCGGCTGAACTGGCTGCGGGCCGCCGTGCTTGGCGCCGACGACGGCATCGTGTCGGTGGCCGGCATCGTCGTCGGTGTCGCGGCGGCGACGACCGAGACGGGCCCGGTCCTCACGGCCGGCGTCGCGGGCCTGACCGCGGGTGCGGTGGCGATGGCGCTCGGTGAGTACGTGTCGGTCAGTTCGCAGCGTGACAGCGAGCGCGCCCTGTTGTCCAAGGAACGCCGCGAGCTGCGCGAGAACCCCGAGGAAGAACTCGCCGAACTCGCCGCCATCTACCGGAGCAAGGGCCTGAGCGCGGACACCGCCCAGCTCGTCGCCGACGAACTGACCGCCCACGACGCGTTCGCCGCACATGTCGACGCCGAACTGGGGATCGACCCGGACGAGTTGACCAATCCCTGGCACGCTGCGCTCTCGTCGGCGATCGCGTTCACCGTCGGTGCACTGCTCCCGTTGCTCGCCGTCACGCTGTCGCCGGCGTCGGTGCGGATCCCGATCACCTTCGGCGCCGTGCTGTTCGCGCTCGTGCTGACCGGCAACATCAGCGCGCACCTGAGTGGGAGCAGCCACACACGCGCGGTCAGCAGGATCGCGGTCGGTGGCGCCCTGGCCATGATCGTCACCTACGGCATCGGCCACCTCGCCGGAGTCGCCGGCATCTGAGCGCCGGCACCGGCGACCCCAGCCGGCGTCTCGGTCACTGACGCCGAGCTGGGGTTTCCACCGGGCCGATCCCGCCCACTACGATCGCGACGTGGATGAATCGCTGCCGCCCTGCCCCAACTGCTCGTGCGAGTACGCCTACGAGATGGGTGCACTGCTCGTCTGCCCGGAGTGCGCGCACGAATGGGCGCCCGCCGACCAGGGGACGGACTCCGATGACGGGGTCATCAGGGATTCCGTCGGAAACGTCCTCGCCGACGGCGACACCGTCACCGTGGTCAAGACACTCAAGGTCAAGGGCAGCCCGACCGGCATCAAGGCCGGCACGAAGGTCCGCAACATCCGGCTGGTCCAGGGCGTCGGCGACCACGACATCGACTGCAAGGTGGACGGAATCGGCCCCATGCAGCTCAAGTCGAGCGTCGTCAAGAAGGCCTAGCTGAATCCCATCACCTCGTCGCCCCACGCGACGCGCATCGCGTGGTCGGGGTCGGGCACCAGGGTGTCGTGATTGTCGATCAGCAGCGTGGACCGGTTCCCCACGGTGTACGGCGCCCAGTGCTTGGAGCCGTCGAGCGCGGCCGGCACCGCGTGCCGCGCGAACGCCAGCCACCGTCGCTGCACGCGGCCGGACACCTCGAACGCGCTCTTGCGTCCTCCCAGCCAGAAGGTCGGGTCCGGATTGAGGGTCCCGAAATTGCCGAACACGTAAGGCAATTCGGTTGCGTGCCCGGCGCCGACACGTGCGGCCTTGAGCAGCGGGGTGGAGTGGTCGAAGCGGTACACCCACGTCGGTGAGTGCTTGCTGTGCGCGTCGGCCACCCACAGCGCCGGCATCCGGAACGCCGCATCGCGCGAAATCGCGAGCACTCCTCGGGCTTTCGTGTTGTCCGGGTAGGCCGCGACGATCTCGGCGAGTCGCACCGGTGACAGCCCGGGATTGTCGTCGGCCAGGCCGGCGAACATCTGCTGGACGGCCTCGGCACTGACCGGCAGCAGCGGCGACCGCATGAACTTGAAGATCGACGCCTCGTCCTTGTTGGAGCCGATGATCAGCGGGATGCGGTGCGAGTACCCCTTCTGGAACGCCGCCACCGGGTAGTGCGGCACCAGGTCGCGGTCCACCACCGGGGCCATCGCGAGAGTGCCGGGCACCTTCATCGGCACCTCGTCCACCAGCGCATCACCGGCCTTCACCAAACGTTCGGCCGGCATGCCCATCAGGTCGGTGACCCGACCGACGGGCACGTCGAGGATCTCGAGGTACCTGTGGGCGACGCTCGCGGCGCGCTCGGCGCCGTACACCGACGTCGCCGGCGGGCTCTGCGCGATCGCGCGCTGGAACAGGCCCTCGGCCCGCGGGACCGTCATGAGCGTGGTGATCGCACCGCCCCCGGACGACTCACCGAAGACCGTCACCTCGCCGGGGTCGCCGCCGAACGCCGCGATGTTGTCCCGGACCCACTCGAGGGCCGCGATCTGGTCCCGCAGGCCCAGGTTGGACTCGAACGTCCGGGCGGCGGTCGAGAACGACGACAGGTCCAGGAACCCGAGCGTCCCGAGCCGGTAGTTGAACGTCACCACCACGACGTCGCCGCGGTGCGCGAGCAGGCGCCCGTCGTAGATCGCCTGCGCCGACGAGCCCAGGACGTAGGCGCCCCCGTGGATCCAGACCATGACCGGCCGCGGTGTGCCGTCGGGGCGCGGCGCCCACACGTTGATCGTCAGGCAGTCCTCGTCGATGCGCATCGACGGATCGAGCGGAACGGAGGTGTCGTGGCCCTGCGGCGCCATCGCACCGAACGCGGCGCCGTCGTGCACGTCGCTCCACCGGTCGGGCCGCACCGGAGCGCGGAAGCGTAGATCCCCAGTCGGGGGCGCGGCGTACGGGATGCCCTTCCACGCGAAGACCGTGCCGGAGCCACCTCCGCCGTATCCGCGGACCGGGCCGAGCGACGTCTCGACGACGAGTGTCTCGGGGCCGCGTGACGCCCCCGTCTCCAGCACTTCCACTTCTTCCATGGCGCAACCCTCCTGACCTACGGCGCGCGGGCGGTGCCGGCCGCCAGTCGGACCTTTCGGGCGACGGACAGCCGATTGCCAACGTACCAATCCTGCGGTGCTAAGGTCGGCTCGTTCACTGACACGGGGTGCTCCGCACGGGCGGGGCTGAGATCACACCCGGGAACCTGCATCAGGTAATGCTGACGAAGGGATGTCAAGGCGATGACGACGCCTGTCCACGACACATCTGTCCACACCGCCCCAGCGGTCTCACGCTTCACCGATCTGCTGTGGGAACGAAGCGCCGTCCTGCGCGCGGCGATCGACGACATGGAGTTCCTGCGCCGCCTCGGCGACGGCACCCTGCCGCTCGACGTGTTCCGCACCTACATCGAGCAGGACGCGCTCTACCTCGCCGAGTACGCGAAGGCCCTCGCCCTGTTGGCGACCAAGGCGCCGGATCCGCAGACCGCCGCGTTCTGGGCGACGTCGGCCGCGACGGCCGCCGTCGTCGAGACCGAGCTGCACGAGGGGCTGATGAGCAGCGGCGTGCTGCCCGAGCGCGTGGGCGCGCTCGAGCATTCGTCGGCGTGCCTGGGGTACGTGTCGTACCTGACCGCGACCGCGTCCACCGAGCCGTACCCGGTGGCGGCCGCGGCGGTCCTGCCGTGCTTCTGGATCTACGCCGAGGTCGGACGCCGCCTCGCCGCCGACGCGCACGAGGTGCTCGCCGCCGACCCGACGCACCCCTACGCGCAGTGGGTCACCACCTACGACGATCCGGCGTTCCACGAGTCGGTGGCGACGGCCCGGCAGCTCGTCGACGCGGCCGCCGACGCCGCGACGCCCGAGCAGCGTGAGGCGATGGTCCGCGCGTTCGTCGTCGCGACGCGTTACGAGTTCATGTTCTGGGACACCGCCCTGAACCCGCAGCCCTGGCCCGCGTCGTGAGGAAGGCGTCGCGGCTGCGCCGCGCCCTGGCCACCTCTGCGATCGTGGCGTCGGCGTTGAGCATCCTCACCGGGTGCTCGAGTTCCGACAATTCCGGAGACACCATCCGCTTCGCCCTCGACTGGACGCCGAACACCAACCACACCGGGTTGTACGTGGCGCTCCAGGAGGGGTACTTCGCCGACGCCGGGCTGAATGTCGAAGTGCTGCCGTACAACAACACGTCACCGGACACGCTCGTCGACGCCGGCAATGCCGAGTTCGGTTCCAGCTTCCAGGATTCCGCGACCTTCTCCCGCGCCGCGGGCGCGCAGCCCGTCTCGGTGCTGGCGCCGCTGCAGCACTGGGCCACGGGCATCGGGGTCAAGGCCGACCGGGCCGACCTCGCGAGCCCGAAGGACCTGGACGGCAAGACCTACGCCGGCTTCGGCTACCCCGGCGAGAAGGAGATCCTCCGCCAGGTCATCCGAAATGACGGCGGTACAGGCGATTTCAAGACCGTCGTCCTCGGCACGTCCGCGTACGAGGCGGTGTATGGCGGCCAGGCCGACTTCACGGTCTCGTACTTCGCGTGGGAGGGCGTCGAGGCGGCCCGCCGGGGCACCCCGATGCGCTACTTCCACTACACCGACTACGGGTTCCCGGACGCGTACGCGATCGTCGTCAACGGCAACGAGAAGTGGCTCGCCGAGCATCCCGAGCAGGCGCGCAAGTTCGTCCAGGCCCTGCAGCGGGGCTACCAGGTGGCCGCCGACGATCCCGATCGCGGCGCCAAGGACCTCATCGACGCGAACCCGGGTGTGTTCAGCGACGAGCAGCTGGTGTACGAGAGCCAGCGGATGCTGGCCGCCGACTACATGAAGGACGCGTCGGGCCGCGTGGGCACCCAGACCCGCGAGCAGTGGGCAGGGTTCTCGGGCTTCCTGTACCAGCACGGGCTGCTCGCCGGACCCGACGGCAAGCCGCTCGCCACCGAGCCGGACTGGTCGACGTACTTCACCGATGAGTACCTCGCAGCGCCGTAGGCGCGCGGCGCCCGCAGAACACGGCCCGGTTCGCCGGTTGCTGCCGGCGGTGGTCGTGGTGATCGCGCTCGTCGCGGCGTGGCAGGTCTACGTCGCGGCGAGCGGGATCCGCCCGCAGGTGCTGCCGTCCCCGGCCCGCGTGCTCGAGCAGGGCTGGGCGCACCGCGACGACATCGCCGTCCACGCCTGGGCCACGCTCCAGGTGACGCTCGTCGGGTTCGCGGTGTCGCTCGTGGTCGCGTGGGCGCTCGCGATCGCCGTCGACTTCTCCCCCTGGCTGCGACGGGCGTTCGTCCCGCTGTTCGTGGTCTCGCAGACCTTGCCGATCATCGCGATCGCGCCGCTGATGATCATCTGGTTCGGATTCGGGCTGCTGCCCAAGGTCCTGGTGATCGCGCTCGCGACGTTCTTCCCGATGGCGATCGGCCTGATCGAGGGGTTCGCGGCCACCGACCGGGAAGCCGGCGCGCTGCTGCGCAGCATGGGTGCGTCGCGGTGGCAGGAGTTCTGGTACGTGCGACTGCCGTCCGCGCTCCCCCGCTTCTTCACCGCACTGCGGATCGGCATCACCTACGCCGTGGTGGGCGCGGTGTTCGCCGAATACGTCGGCGCCAGTTCCGGACTCGGCATCTACATGAGCGTCCAGAAGAACTCGTTCCGGACCGACCTGGTGCTCGCGGCCGTCGTGGTGACCGCCGCGATCAGCGTCACGCTGTACCTGTGCACGTTCGCGATCGAACGGATCGTCGCGCCCTGGATTCAGCAGCCGCGGCAGGAGCAGCGTCATGACTAGCAATCACTCCGAGGGCCCAGTTGTCGAACTGTCGTCGGTCACCAAGTCGTTCGGCGCCCGGCAGGTCCTCGACGGGATCGACCTCGCGGTCCGCCCGGGCGAGTTCGTGTCCGTGATCGGCCCGAGCGGGTGCGGCAAGAGCACCGTGTTCGGGATCGTGGCGGGCCTCGAGACACCGGACGCCGGCAGCGCCGCGGCCCCGACGTGCGCGCACATGCCGCAGAAGGACCTGCTCTTCCCGTGGCGATCGGTCCTCGACAACACCACCCTCGGGCTCGAGGTGCAGCGGATGCCCCGGGCGCAGGCCCGCGCCCGCGCCGCCGCCCTGTTCCCACGGTTCGGGCTCGCCGGCTTCGAGGACGCCCGGCCGCACCAACTGTCGGGCGGGATGCGCCAGCGGGCGGCCCTGCTGCGGACCGTGGTCCAGGACCGCTCGGTCCTGCTGCTCGACGAGCCGTTCGGTGCGCTCGACTCGCTGACCCGCACCGAGATGCAGACCTGGCTGCAGGACGTGTGGCAGCAGTACCGCTGGACCGTCCTGATGATCACCCACGACGTCCGGGAGGCGGTGTTCCTGTCCGACCGGGTGGTGGTGCTGTCGGCCCGGCCCGCGACCGTGCGCCGCGAGGTGATCGTGGATCTGCCACGGCCGCGGGAACTCGCGGTCGTCACCTCCCCCGAATTCGCGACGATCGAAGGCGAACTGATCGAGGTCCTGCACGAGGAGTCCCGCCGCGCGCTGGCCGAACAAGAGACCGCCGGCTGACCGTAGAACCGGCCGGTCTCCTCGTCACGACCGAATCTCCTTCTCGTTCAAGGGAAACCGGTCGGTTCACACCCAATCGAGATGATTGCCCGTTATCTCTCGACGAATCGCTGCATCCTCGTTACTCTTCTGTTATGGCACTGGCAGCGGAATAGCGATCTACCCGCCAGCGCCCCGGACAGGTCCTCGGTCACGCTCCCCGTCGCACCACACCCGTCCTCTGCCTCATGCCAGGTCGCGCTCATCATGCGAGGAACGACACGATGACGAAACGAATCCTGCTCACGGCGGCCGCCGCACTCGCGGCGCTGGCGCCGGCGTTGGCGATCGCCCCCGCCGCATCGGCGGCCACAGGAACGGTCTCCAACGGCATCGGCTGGACGGCGAAGCCGGACGCCGGCCCGTCCAACCCGATGCAGAACCAGGAGTATTGCACCCTCGGCGTCGTCGGGACCGACAACCTCGGCAACAAGATCGCGATCTCCGCGGGGCACTGCGTGTCCGCGGTCGCGGGTGGTGCGACCGAATTCCCTGACGGAGCCACGGTGTACCGATTCGGGTCTAGCGGAACCGGGGCCCCGATCGGCACCATCGCGTACCGCGACCCGCACATCGACTACGCGGTGATCAAGCTGAACCCGGATACGGTCCTGACCTCCACCGGACCGGAAGCGCGGATCGACAGTATCGGGCCGTCCCACCCCGAAGGAACACTGTGCAAGTCCGGGGTCCGGACCGGCCTCACCTGCGGGCCGATCTACGGCCAGGCCGCGCCCCGGATCAACTCGTTCGCCACCGCCAACGGTGGCGACTCCGGCGGCCCCGCCTTCGTCAACGGCAGCCAATTGGTGGGCATGACCCGGGGACCGTTCGAGTTCATCGACTTCTCGGCGGTGCTCGACAGCATCGCCGCACAGGCCAACCCGATCGGCAAGGGCTTCGTCGTCACGAACGACTAGATCGAGATCTCGTGCCTGCCCGCGGGCCAGGGATACGCGCTACCGTATCGCAGTAGCTACTGCGACAGGAGTGGCATGACCGATGACAAACGAGTCCTCGACTTGGACGGCCCCGCATCGGGATTCCACGCTTTCCACCCAGACATCAGTCTGAACTTTCAGTGCAATCGCTGGCTGGAGTGGATCGGCCCCGAGGCACACGCCGAGATTGCGACGATCGCGCACGCGGCCGGCAGCTACGAGGAGTGGATCGCCGGGTACCTCGCCTTGGCCGAACGGGTGCGTGTCGAGGGGCGCAGTCTTGCGGGCGCGTACTACGACCGGGCGGCCGAGTTCTTCATGACTCCCGATGACCCGCGCAAGTCGGCCGCGCGGTCCAGGTTCGTGACCACGATGCAGGAATCGTACGGACTTCACCCGGATCGTGTGCCCTACGAGAACGCATGGCTTCCTGCCTATGATCTGCGTCCGTCGGGGACGCCGACAGGCCCGACCATGGTCATCTTCGGCGGATTCGACAGCTACATCGAGGAGTTCTTCCCGCTGCTGACGGCCATCACGGCAACCGGGCATCGGGTCGTCGCCTTCGATGGCCCAGGACAGGGCGGAGCCCTCGAGGATGCCGGTGTAGTCCTCACCCACGAATGGGAACGACCCATCGCCGCGGTCCTCGACCACTACGGTCTCGACGATGTCACCGCGGTCGGAATCTCGATGGGCGGAGGACTGGTGATCCGCGCCGCGGCATTCGAGCCACGAATCCGCCGGGCCGTCGCATGGGACATCTTCGACGACGAACTCGAGGTTGTCTCGCGACAAGTCGCTCCTCGTGCGGCACGGATCATCCGAGCAGCACTCGCGCTCCGTGCGCGGCCGGTCATCGATGTCGCAGCCCGCGCCGCGGCGGTCCGTCGACCCGTCACGCGGTGGGGCCTGTGGCAGGGGATGCATATCACCGGGACCACCTCGCCGTATGAGTTTCTGACCTCGGCCGCGACGATCACCACCCGGCGTGTCTCCGGCAGGGTCACCGCGGATGTGCTCTTGATCGCCGGAGCAGCCGACCATTACGTTCCGCTGCACCAACTCCACCGCCAGGCCGGAAATCTCACAGCGGCCCGCTCGGTCACCACCAGGGTCTTCACCGCGGCCGAGCACGCGAGCAACCACTGCCAGGTCGGCAACAACAGCGCCTGCGCCCGCACCATCCTGGCCTGGGAAGACACCCTGCTCTCTGCGGCCTAGGCCGGCCGCCCCGACTGGAACGGCAGCCACACCGGCTCGGCCGGAATCCGTTCCAGCACACCACCGGCGAAGACGTCGTACAGCGGGAGCTGCTCGGTGTGCACATACCCGATGTGGCAGTCGCACACCTCCAGCGGGCAAGGCCTCGGCCGCAACGCGTTTCGGAAGGATCCGTCGTACAGTTTCCCGAGTTCCTCGGGGACGAAGTGACAGCGGCGGACGACGCCGGTGCCGTCGACGGACACCACCGAGTCCCCGGTGCGGCACGATCGTCCGTGCGTCCGATGCGGATGCCGGCTGAACTCGAAGAGCGGGTCGATCGCGATCCAGTCGGCCGCTTCGGCGTCGGTGTACACGTGCCCCTCGGCGGCGTTGACCCACAGGTACACCGAATCCGGGAGTTCCGCGCGCAGCCGACGGCCCGCCGCCAGATGCTCCGGCAGTCCGACGACACCCACGCTGAACCGCACGCCGAGCGCGGTCAGTTCGGCGGTCTTGGTCAGGAACCGGTCGTGGGGCGTCTGACCGGGGTGGTACGTGCACCACAGAGCGACCGCGTCGCGGTCGGCGTCGTCGAGCCAGCCGGTGCGGCAGCTCAGGTTGGTCTGGATCGCCACCCTGCGCACGTGAGGCAGCCGCGACAGCGTCACCAGAGCCCGCCGGTACCAGGACCGCACCAGGCCCTCGCCCCAGGGAGTGAACAGGATCGACAGCTCTTGGTCCTGATCCGCCACCCACGCGCAGAATCTGTCCAACGCGGCCCGGTCGGCGCGCAGCTGCTCGGAGGTGTCCCGGCGTTTGGCGAACGGGCAGTACGGGCAGTCGTAGTCGCAGGACGCCAGCGGGCCCCGGTACAGAATGGTCAGCATCGTCAGCGGCCTTCGTACTCCGCCATCGCGGCCCGCACCTGCGGCGAGAAGAGCTCCGGCCCGATAGCGTCCGAGTACGCCAGACCGAGCTCGGTCAGCCGCAGCCTGCCGCCGTCGGACTCCAGCCATCCGCGCTGGGACCACCGGCTCAGCTCGACGCCGAAATGCTCGTTCGGATCGGCCCGAACCGGGACCGATAGTCGGCCGACGGCATTCCGGTGGCCTGCAGCACGGACTGCAGCAGGTGGCGGCGCCGGGCCTCGTCGTCGGTCATCGCGTGACCGACGACGGCGCGTCGGAAGTCCTCGACCGTGCCCGCCACATAGTCGTCGATGATGGCTCGCACCTCGTGCGCACCGACCGCGTAGTCGAACGAGTAGTGCAGATCCCTGGTGTACGACCTTGCGCCACAACCGAGTCCGATCATGCCGTCGGTCTGGCAAGCGTAGTCGTCGGGACCGAGATCGGGTGCGTCGGAGCGGCGAAACATGCGCATCGACTCCTGGACGTAGCCCGACGCGATCAGGTGATCGCGGCCGCGGCGGTAGAGATCCAGTCGGTGGGCGTCCCATTCCGGGTCGGGGCCGGCGCCGCGGCGGGCCAGACCCGTCAGCGGCCGCACGTACAGCGGGTACAGGTACAGCTCCTCGGGACGCCAGGCCAGCGCGGCGTCGAGGGAGGCGATCCAGGAATCCGGTGTCTGGCCGTCGATCCCGTAGATCAGATCGATGTTGAGGACCTCGATGGCGGCATCCCGGATGCGCCCCAGCGCGGCCTCCACGTCCGCGCGCCGTTGCGGGCGGACCGCCGCCCGGGCCTCGGTGTCGTCGAAGCTCTGCACGCCGAGGCTCAGCCGCGTGACGCCGCGCTCGACCAGCACCGCGAGCCGGTCGGCAGTCGCCGTCGCCGGCGACGCCTCCACCGACAGCGGGACCGCTCTCAGGTCGGCGCCCAGGCTCTCGGCGATGTCGCACAGCCCCTCCAACTCCCCCGCGGTCAGGTAGGTGGGGGTCCCGCCGCCGAACGCCGCCGTCGCGAAGTGGGCCGAGGGCGCCAGCGCCTCGCGCACCGCCTCGGCCTGCCGCTCCAGGGCGTCCAGGTATCGGGTGGTCAGTTCGCCCGGCGCACCGACACGCGTGAAGAGGTTGCAGAAGCCGCAGCGCACCTCGCAGAACGGCACGTGCAGGTACAGCGACAGCGCGTCCTGCGGTTCGTTCGCCCACAGTTCCGTCAGGGTCGGGCGCGGCTGCAGCGGCCGGTACGCCGTCTTGTGCGGGTACGCGTACACGTAGTTCTGGTACGGCGCAACGTAATCCGCCGCGACAGCATCCGGTGCTACTGATAGGGGCAGGTCGACGGTGGTCATCTCGGTCCCTCGAGGAAGAAGTGCGCGTACGGCACCGTCCACACCACCGAGCGTCCCAACCGGTGCCCGGTGTAGCCGTCCTCGCCGTACGCAGTGCCGTGGTCGGAGCACACGATCGCGAAGCACCGTCGCCGGCTCGACATGGCGGCGAACAGTCGCCCGATGTGCCGATCCACGTACTCCAGCGCGGCCGCATGCGTCGCCCGGCTGTCCCCATGATCGGCGGTGGCGCCCTCGGCGAAGAACCAGTTCGGTTGGTGCAGAGCCGAGACGTTGACGAACAGGAACAGGCGACGCTCGGCCGGAAGACCGGCCACCACCCGTGCCGCCAGGTCCACCTGGGCCTCGAACGACGTCGGCGACGTCACCCCGAGTTCGGGCGACCAGTGCGCCTCGTCGAACATGTCCGGCAGCACCGAGCCCAACGCGCCGCGGCGGTTGAAGAAGCCGACGCCGCCGATGCACGCCGTGTGGTAGCCGGCGGAGGCAAGGCCCGCAACGAGATTCGGCTCCGCGAACACGAAGGTGCCGTCCGCGGTCGACTCGCTGCCACCGAACTCGGCGGCGAACAGCCGCGGATGCGGCCCCTGCCCCACCGGGGTGGGCAGGAATCCGGCGAACATCGCCTGGTGCGAGGCGTAGGTGAAGCTGCCGGGGCATGGCGCTCCTCCCACCGCCCGCCCGGCAGGTGCCGTGCCAGGTTCGGGATCCGCCCGGCGGCCGCGAGTTCGCAGGCCACGTCGTAGCGCAGGGTGTCGAGCGTGACCAGCAGAATGTCGTCGGCGCCGACGACGGTGTTCATGTCAGGCAGCGGCATGTTCGGCCCATCCCGGGATCGCCGACAGTTGCGCCTCGTAGGTGTCCAGCCCGTCGGCGCGTCCGGGGAGCCCGCTCAGGCCCGGGAGCAGGTCACCGAAGGCGTTCACCTCACCCACCACGGCACCGCGCCAGTTCGCGGCGGGCAGCAGGTCCACCCCGACGCACAGGGTGCGCGGGAATCGCGCGGCGGCCGATTCCGCTACGGCGAGCGCACTTTCCCAGCCGTAGCCCGCGGAGTCGAACGCTGCCCGCACGGCTTCGAGATCGCCGCGCTGCCCGCCCAGATGCAGGTTGGTCATCGGGTGGGTGCTGGTGCGCACCACCGCGTGGGTCGCCCGCCCGGCGACCACCACCACCCGCAGGTCGGCCGTGCGGCCCCGCGACGACGGCTTCGGCAACCACGCCTCGATGTGCAGGAGTTCACCGGCCAGCGCGTCAACGAGTGCGCCGACGTCGGCCTCGCCCGTGAATCGGCGGACCCGCAGCGAGTTGTAGGCTCCGTCGGCCGCGATCTCCGCACTGCTGCGGGCCTGCACCCGGCCACCGGGCGCGGTCTCCACCGCGACAACCCCGGCTGCGGAGGATCCGTGCGCGGGTTTGAGGAAGAACCGTCGCAGCCCGGCAGCGGCGGCCAGCTCGCGCACCTCCGGCCAACTCCCCGGCGCCGGTGCGTCGCTGCCCGACGTCGGTGACAGCGGCACCGGGACACCCCCGCCCGCGAGGGCGGCGTGGCACCGGCGCTTGTCGAACAGCACCGCCAGATCGTCGGGATCAGTCAGCAATCGCCCGCTGCGCAAAGTCCCGACCGCGGCGAGCAGCGATGCGTACCACCGTGTTCCGTCGGCGATACGTGTCGGGTCGCCGGGTCCGCGGAGCAGTGCGTCTACGTCTGGGTCCTCGCCGGGCGAGTCGAGTCGCACCAACTCGTCCGGGTCGAACCGAGCCCCGCGCGCCGTGAGCACCTCACGCCACGACACCACCCGTGGGGTCGACGTCCCGTGGCGGGCCGCGGCGTCCAACAGCATCGTGACGCGGCGGTTGTCCGGGTTGCCCACGACCGCCAAGCGGGGACGCGTCATTCGCCGACCGCGACCGACCGGTAGATCGTTCCCTCGTCCTCGTCTTCCTCGGCGTCCTCGCCATCGAGATTCAGTTGCACGCCGGACGGTTCGAGCGCCGCCCGCAAGCGCTCCCGCATGCTCTCGCTGAGGTAGTTGTGGTGCAGGTCGAGCGATTCGAGGTGGGTGAGCGACTGCCCCGCGAGCAGCGCCTCGGCGCCGGAGTTCAGCAGGATGCCCTTGGACAGATCCAGGACCCGCAGCCGCGGAACGATCGGCGCGCTCGCGACAGCGGCCGCGATCTCGTCCTGGTACTCGCTGTTCGCGAGCGCGAGGCGCGTCAGCTGCGGCAGTCTCTCCCCGGTGAGGATCGGGCGAGATCGCCGACGGTCGAATCGGCGCCGTAGTTCTCGTCGCCCAACCACAGTTCGAGGTCGGTCAGCGCCGGGAGATCCGACGCGGCCACGGCCCGGACGACATCGGCGGACAGGCCACCGGTCTCGATCACCAGGCTGCGCAGGTGCTCGTGCCGCACCGGGCTGAGCGCCAGTTGGGTACCGCCGCGCACCCCCAGATGCTCGAGCCGAGGAAACGCCGTCAGCAGGGCTGTGATGTCCGACTGCACGATCCACGAGATCTCCGCAGTCCTCGAAGGTCATGTCGCCCACGAACAGCGACCGCAGCGCGGGGAGTTCACCGGCGGCCTCTACGAGTGCCTCGACCACGTCGGCCGAGCTGTTCTCGTCAGGGCTCGGACCAGCCGCCGACCACGATCGCCTGCACGGTCGACGGATCGACCGCGGCCCGGAACTTCGCGAACGCCGCCGGCCACTCCACGGGTTCGTCATCGTACGTGGGAACCGAGATTCGCCACGCGACCGGCCCCTCCGTCGGAACGGTGGGGCAGTGTCGATCGGGAACTCGACGACGGGAAGGCCGTGGAACTCGTTCTGCAGGTCACTGATCACCGGGGCGCTCCTGGTCTCGGATGGATTCGATGCCGATTATGCCCGATTCCGAACGGTCGCCTCGAAACCACTGGTCAACGCAAACGACCTCGGCCGCACCGTGATCGACGAGCGCCCCGCCGCCCGATAACGGACGGCGGGGCGCAGGCAGTGCGGGTACCGGTTACTTGCCGGCCATGTCCATCGCCGCGAGGTGGCTGAAGAGCATGCTGGTGCCGATCGGGTTGCCACCGCCCGGGTAGACCGTGCCACTCGGCGCGGCCATCGTGTTGCCGGCCGCGTACAGACCCTTGATCGGGTTGCCGGAGGTGTCGAGGACGCGCGCCGACGTGTCGGTGCGCAGGCCGCCCTTGGTGCCGAGGTCGGAGATGCCGAACGCGGCCGCGTGGAACGGGCCCTGCTCGATCGTGACAAGCGGCGGCTCACCACCCGAGAACGCGCGGTCGTACGCCTCGTCGCCGCGCCCGAAGTCGGGGTCGACGCCGGTGGCGACGAACGAGTTGAACCGCTCGACGGTTGCGACCAGGTTCTCCGCCTGGACACCGATCTTCTCGGCCAGTTCCTCGAGGGTGTCGGCGGTGTGCCACAGACCCGCTTCGACGTACTTCTCCGTCTCGACCATGGAGACGTTGGTGGCGTTCACCGGCGGACGCTCGCCGTCCTTGTCGTCGTAGATCATCCAATACGGCAGCGTGGCCTTGCCGTCTTCCATCTGGGCGATGATGTCGCGGCCGATGCGGTCGTATGCCGCCGACTCGTTGACGAAGCGCTTGCCGTCCTGATTGACGAAGATGCCGGCGGTGAACCACAGCGCGAACGCCGAACGACCGTCCGGATGCGTCATGCCGGGCGACCACCACGCCTCGCCCATCAGGTCGGTGTCGGCGCCGACCGCGATGCCGGCTTGGTGCGCCTGGCCCTGGTTGCCCCACGGGCCCATGGTGTCGCGGGCCTCGCCCGGGACGCCGTACTTCTGGCGCAGCTCGTCGTTGCCCTCGAAGCCACCGGCCGCGAGCAGCACACCCTTGCGGGCACGGATCCCCACCTGCTCGCCGTCGCGCTCGACGATCGCACCGACGACGTCGCCGTCCTCGACGACCAGCTCGACGAGCGCGGTGTTCAGGTTCAGCTTGGCGTTCGGGTACTTCTCCATCGCCTTGAGGAAGCGACCGATCAGGGCACGGCCACCGATCAGGTAGTCCGGGAGCGGGGTGCCGAGGCGGTCGAAGTCCAGCGGTCCGCGCACCAGCTCGTGCAGATCACCGACCTCCGAGATCGGCAGCGGGCTCGGCATCGTGTGGCGCTGGCCGTCGAGTCGGGCCTTGGGCGCCTTGCCGAAGTAGTCCGGCCACGGCAGCATCTCGAACTTCAGGATCTCGTCCTGCTCGAGGTACTCGATCAGCGGGGCGCCGCCGCGGACGTACGCGTCCTGCAGCTCACGGGGCGTCCGGTCACCGACCACCGCGTGGTAGTACTCGAGCGCGTCCTCGATCGTGTCGTCGGTGCCGGCGCGCTTGAGGACCGGGTTGCACGGGAACCACACGCCGCCGCCACCGGAGTAGGCAGTGGTGCCGCCGAACTTGTCGGTCGCCTCGACCAGGATCACGTCGAGGCCCTCCCGGGCCGCGGTGTACGCGCCGGTGACGCCGCCGCCACCGGAGCCGGCCACCAACACGTCACATTCTTCGTTCCAGTTGACCATCGTTCAGCCTTTCCCGGCCACGCCGGATTCGGATTCTCCACCTCGTCGAGGAGGACGGTGGGACTTGATGTCTGAGTGGTGCGCCCGCCGTCAGGCGATCGGCCGGACGGGGTTCGACCCGTCCCATGTCCGGGCCTGCTCGATGCCGTACTCGAGCATCGCGCGCATGCCGTCGCTCTGGATGTACTCGAAGACGACGCCGGGCTGGGCCGGCGAGTGCACGTAGGCGACCCGGGTGCCGGGCCCTTCGGCGACGAACAGATCCTCGAGCCCGCGGCCGTGCGCGGCTGCGAGCGCTGCGTCGAGATCGTCCGTGATCCAGGCGATGTGGTGGGGTCCGACCAGCGGCTCGCCGACTTCGTTCGTGTACGGAGACGGCGTGGACGAGGTGATCTGCATGAGCTCGATCTGGAGTTCGCCCGTGTAGCCCATCGCGACGTCCATGGTGACGACGGTCTCGGCGCCCGCGTAGGTCCCGTTCAGCGTGACGCCGCGGAACACGGTCCACGGACCGACCCCGGCGTGGGTCAGCCAGTGTTCGACGGCGGCATCGAGATCCGCGACGACATACCCCATCTGAACGGCAGGTTCGGGTACCTCGTGGCCCATGCACACCTCCAACGGCGGTCGACGTGGGTGTGATGGTAGCCACGCCCACCTGGGGGCCATCAAGCGTTCGTCCCACTGAGAGGACGGTCCCGGAGTGTCGGTCCGGGAGTGTCGGTCCGGGAGCCGACGTCAGCGGCCCGAGCCGCCGCAGCCCCAGCCGAGTCCGGCAAGTTCCTTCCCTCGCGCGACGACGTCGTCGAGCATCTCCTCGGTCAGCTTGCCCGTGAAGGTGTTCTGCTGGCTCGGGTGGTAGCAGCCGATCACGTTGAGCGGCTTGCCGTCCGCGGTGTGCAGGACCGTGACCTCGCCGTGCCCGAACTTCGGCTTGGGGCTGGGCACGGTGCCGCCGGACCGCCGGACCGCGTTCAGGGTGGCGTCCCAGCCGAAGGAGCCGAGGGCGATGACGGCGCGCACCCACGGCAACACGTCGGTGACCTCGGCGTCCAGCCAGCCGGCGCAGCAGTCCCGTTCCTCGGTAGTCGGCTTGTTGTCCGGCGGCGCGCAACGTACCGCCGAGATCATCCGCGCACCGAACAGCTTCTGCCCGTCCCGGCGTATTCGGCAGTGGGCTTGTTCGCGATGCCCGCGCGGTGCAGCGCCCGGAACAACCAGTCGCCGGCCTGATCGCCGGTGAACATCCGGCCCGTGCGGTTACCGCCGTTCGCGGCGGGCGCCAAACCCATGATCAGCAGCTTGGGCAGGATGTCTCCGAATCCGGGTAGCGGCCGACCCCAGTAGGGCTGATCGGCGAACGACCGACGCTTGACGTCCGCGGCCTGCTCACGCCAGTCCACCAACCGCGGGCAGGCGCGGCACACGCTGATCCGGGCATCGAGGTCGGCGAGATTCGCCGCCGCGGCGGCCCCCGCGACGACGTCCTGCGCCGAGCGCGCGACGGGCGTCGCCGCGGTCGCGGGATCACCCGGCCAGCCGGTACCCGGCGGCACCGGTGACGGGAACGACTCCCCGTGCCGGGGTGCGGCAGCAGCTCGCTGGTCATCGAATCCGCGCACACGTTGGCATGCGTCAATTCAACCCGATCGGCGCCACCCGGCCCACTCGGGTGCGGCCCACCGGAAGCCCTGCGCGCACAATCGACGACATGGACCAGTTCGCAGTCGATCCGGCACTCGTCGACGCGGCCCGTGCCGCACGCCGCGTGGTGGTGTTCAGCGGGGCCGGAATGTCCGCCGAGAGCGGAGTGCCGACGTTCCGCGACGCCCAGACCGGCCTGTGGGAACGCTACGACCCCGCCGAACTCGCGACGCCGCAGGCGTGGGAGAGCAACCCGGCCCTGGTGTGGGCGTGGTATCAGTGGCGCACGGGCCTGGTCCGGCGAGTGCAGCCGAACGACGGCCACCGCGCACTGGCGACGTGGGCACGGCAGGTACCGATGACGCTCGTCACCCAGAACGTCGACGATCTGCACGAACGGGCCGGCAGCGAAGTCGCCGCGCACCTCCACGGCAGCCTGTTCACCCCGCGCTGCAGCGTCTGCGCCGCGCCGCACCCGTCGGACGGCGGTCTCGACGTCGAACCCACCGGTCCGGTGACGCCGCCGACGTGTGCGAACTGCGGTGGCGACGTGCGACCGGGGGCGGTCTGGTTCGGCGAGCCGCTACCGGAGGACGCCTGGACGCGGGCCACCGACGCGGTCGACGCGTGCGACCTGATGGTGGTCGTCGGCACGTCCGCGGTGGTGTATCCGGCCGCGGGACTACCGCTGCGCGCGGTCGAGTCGGGTGCCACGGTGATCGAGATCAACCCGGACGCGACGGACCTGAGCGGACTGGTCCACCACTCGTGGCGCACCACCGCAGCCGTCGGGCTGCCCGCTCTCGTCGCCGCCATCGACGACGGTCGCTGACCCCACAAGTCCCGCGCGCCGAACAAACGCTCCGATTCCGAAAGCGGTTCGTGGCAAACACTTCCCGTATCCAGATATTCACCGCGAGTTGGACGACCGTTCAACTATGACGATCTCGTCTCGCCCTGCGTAGTACGCAGGTTTGCCCTACGATTGCGCGGTGCCTCCCCGTCTCGTATCCGTGATCATCCCGGTGCGCAACGCGGCGGAACTGATCGACGGACAGCTCGAGGCCCTCGCCCGCCAGGACTACTCGGAAGAGTTCGAAACCGTCGTCAGCGACAACGGATCCACCGACGGACTCGCAGCACATCTCGCAGACCATCCCCTCACCGATCGACTGACGCTCCGCTGCGTCGACAGCTCCGGCGGCCGCGGCATGGCGTACGCGCGCAACGTGGGCATCGCTGCGGCGCAGGGCGACTTCCTCGCGTTCTGCGACGGCGACGACCAGGTGCACGCAGACTGGCTCAGCGAACTGGTACGCGCCGCGGACGGGTTCGACGCGGTCGGCGGCGCCGTGGACACCACGACACTGAACTCCCCGGAAGTCGCATCGTGGCGAGTCCTGCCCGAGCGTCACGAGCGGTTCGGTGCGGACGAATCCTGCCGTACGCAATCGGATGCAACTTCGGGGCCTGGCGGTCGAGCCTCGAGATGATCGGCGGGTTCGACCACACCTTCACCGACGGCGCCGACGACGTCGCGACGTCGTGGCGACTGCAACTCGCCGGAATGACCCTGGGGCACGCGCCGGATGCGTTGGTCGCGTACAGATTCCGTGACACCTTCCGCGGCGCCTGGGACCAGTCGAGTCGGTACGGGCGGAACTCGGTGCTGCTCCACCTCGCATTCCGCGATTACGGGCACGCGCGCCGGTCGATGCGCGCCTTCGGGTCGTCAGTCCTGGGACTGGTGCTCTTCAATCCGCTCGTGCCGCGGTTCGTCGCTCGTGCCCCGCGGGGACTGTGGGTCTCGGAGACCGCGTTCCTGGTCGGCCGGCTCCGCGCCGCATGGAAACAGAGGGTCTTCTATGTCTGATGCGATGCGCCCGACTCCCGCGCTGATCTCGGTCGTGATCGCGGCCCTCGACATCAAGGGAATCATCGACGTCCAGTTGACGGCGCTCGCACAGCAGGATTACGACGGCGTCTTCGAGGTCGTCGTCGCCGACAACGGGTCGACCGACGGACTCGAGGAGTACCTGCGGCACCACCCGCTCCGCGACAGACTGCAACTGTCTTGGGCGGACGCGTCGGACGCGCGCGGCGTCAGCCACGCCCGGAATGTCGGTGTCGCCCGGTCTTCGGGCGAGTTCCTCGCGTTCTGCGACGCCGACGACCGCGTCCACCCGGACTGGCTGCGCCACCTCGCCACGGCCGCAATGCGTTTCGATGCAGTGGCCGGCTCCCTCGATGGGCGCCCACTGTCGAGTGAGCGGGCCGTGGCCTGGCGCCCACTGTCGGACGTGGCGACCCAACCCACCTCGGCCAATGCCCGGTTCCCGTGGGGCGGCGGCGGGAACATGGGGATCTGGCGCGAGGTGTTCGACGAGATCGGCGGGTGGGACACCTCGTACGTGTACGCGCTCGAGGACATGGAGTTCAGCTGGCGCCTGCAGTTGACGGGCCACTCTCTGGGTTGGGAACCGCGCGCGGTGGTGGACTACCGGCTGCGCGACGATCTCCGCTCGCTCTACCGCCAGTCGTTCGCCTACGGCCGCGGCGAGGTGCAGCTCTACCGGGACCACCGCTCGACGTGCATGTCCGGGCGCCCCGTTCCGTACCTCGTCCTGCTGATCGTGCTCATCGTCATCCGCAATCCGCTCCTGCCGACCACCCTGACGAGACTGCCACGCGGACAATGGCTCTGGCACGTCAGTGCCCTACTCGGACGCGTCGCCGGGAGTCGCGAGTTCGACGTCTTCTACGTGTAGGAACCAGGGAGGATCCATGTCACGCACGCCCGCTCTCGTCTCGGTGGTCCTTCCCGCGTTGAACGCGACGCCGGTCATCGACGTGCAACTCGCCGCGCTGGCGGGGCAGGACTACCCGGGCGAGTTCGAGGTGATCGTCGCCGACAACGGTTCGACCGACGGACTGGCCCGGCATCTGTCCGGACATCCTCTGGCCGAACGGCTTCGGCTGCGCCGTGTGGACGCCGGGGCGGCACCCGGCGCCGCGCACGCGCGCAACGTCGGTGTCGACGCCGCCCGCGGCGACTTCATCGTCTTCTGCGACGCCGACGACCAGGCCCACCCGCAGTGGCTCCGACGTCTCGTTGCGCGGGCCGCAGACTTCGACGCCGTCAGCGGCCCAGTCGAGACGACCACCCTCAACTCCGCACGCACAGCCGAATGGACGCCGGTCAATGCGCCGACGTCCGTACCGAGGTCCCGGACTGTTCCCGGTGGCCGGCAGTTGCAACCTGGGGATGTGGCGCAGCACGATCGACAAGGTGGGACCGTGGGACGTCGCCTGCCTCGGCGGCGGTGAGGACGTCGACTACTGCCTGCGAATCCAACTCGCGGGGCTCACATTCGGCCACGAACCCGAAGCGATGATGTCCTACCGGGTGAAGAGTTCGTACCCGCAACTGTGGCGTCAGCAGTACGCGTGGGCCCAGTCGGACGTCGACACGTTCGTGCGGTACCGCGATCGCGGCCACCGCCGCCGGAATCCACTGCTCGCCCTCGCCATGCCCGTGCTGCTGGTGCTGCGCAATCCGCTGCTCCCCCAATCGGTCACGAAGCTGCCGACGGGGACGTGGATCTGCTACCTCGCCGGGTTCGCCGGCCGCATCCGCGGCAGCATCCGGCACGGGTCCTCTACGTGTGACTACTACAGGTACAGGTGGCGCTGCTCGATGCTGCCCGGATCCGTCCCGTGACGGCCCCGGCCACCCAGTACCACTGGCCGCGGCGCCCGGCCGGCCAGTTCCACGGCAACGCCGGCAGCCGGAACAGCAGCCACCCGAGGTAGCCGAACAGGATCAGCGGATTGGTGCCGCGGGCGCCCTGGGCCGCGTACTGCTTCGCCAGCCGGGCCTCCGCCATGTTGTACTCGACGGCCTGGTCGAACATCTCCCGGCGGGTGGTGCGATAGCGGTACGCGACAAGGGCGTCCGGGTTGTAGCCGAGGTCGTATCCGCGCAGCTGGGCACGCCAACAGAAGTCGACGTCGCCGCCGGCGGTGGGATACGTGTCGTCCCAGCCGCCGATCTCGTCGAACACCGAACGCCAGATGCCCAGATTGCATCCGAACGTGCTCGGCAGGAAGTGCGCCATCAGCGGCAGCTTGTCCGGCGGCGGGAGCGCCCGCCACTGCGCGATCACCGGATCGTTGAGGGTCTCCGCTCGAGGAGCCCACCGACGATCCCGTGTTCCTTGGCGGTGACGGTCAGCGCGGTGAGCCAGCCCGGGTACACGGCGTCGTCCTGGTCGCAGTACGCGACGAAGTCGTACCGGGCGGCCCGGGTGCCGACGTTGCGCGCATGCGACGTCCCGGCGACGGCACTCGAATCCACCCACCGCAGCCCCAGACGGTCACGCAGGGGGTGCTGCTCGATGTGACTCCGCAGCTCCGCGCTGTTCTGGTTGTCGCTGACGACGACCTCGAACGCACCGTCGTAGTCCTGACGTGCGAGGGCCTCCAGCTGGATGTCGATCTCCGGGAGCGCGTTGTACGCGGCGACGACCACCGAAACCCCTGTCGGTGGTCCGAATGTCGCTTTGGCCAGTGGGCGCTCCCGGTCGGTCACCTACACTCCTCGCATCGTCGGATGTCGCGATCGGCGCCGGACGCATCGGCGGCCATCGTTCGTAGCACCGAAACGAACCGCTCCACGAAGCTTTGCGCGGTCGACTCGTCGAACAGCGCCGTCTGGTACAGCAAACCACCAGTGACGCCGGTCGGCACGCCGACCGAGTCGTAGTGGTCGTTCAGGCTGAACTCGATTTCGTGCTTCGCGACGGTCGTCGGCACCGGATGCTGTTCGATCGACAGCCCGGGGAACTCCGCCGCGAGCCCGTCGGCGGCCCGCTGCAGGATCAGCGTGACCTGGAACAGCGGGTTGTAGGGCGAGTTCGGGTCGAGACCGAGTGCCCGCTCGAGCCGCGGGTTCGACACGTCCGGGTTCGCGTACGCAGCCAGCGCCGCCGATCGAACCGCGGCGACGAGGTCCGCGACCGACTCCCCCTCGTCGACGACCACCCGCATCAGAACGTCGTCGGAGAAGTTTCCGACGAGGTCGTCGAGTTCGGGCTCGCCGCGTCCCGCGATGGACGTGGCGACCGTGACGTCCTTCTCGTTGGCGAACCTGCTGACGCACAACGCGAACGCCGCCTGCAGCACCATGAACAGACTCGCGCCGCACTCCCGGGCCAGCGACACGAGGGCCGCGTGGGTCTCCGCGTCGAGGTGGACCGGTATGGCTGCTCCCGCCGTGGGACGCACCGCCGGCCGCGGCCGGTCGGTCGGGAAGTCCAGGAACCCGGGCCGGTCCGCGAGCGCGCGCGCCCAGTAGTCCATCTGGCGGTGTGCCTCGCTCGACGGATCGTCGAACTCACCCAGCAGCGAGTGCTTCCACACCGCGTAGTCGGCGAACTGCACGGGCAGCGGATCCCACTGCGGTGCGACGCCGATCGCCCGCGCCGCGTACGCCACCACGACGTCGCGGGTGAGCGGCCCGACGCTGAAGCCGTCAGCCGAGACGTGGTGCACGACGACGCCGAGCACATAGTCGTCCGGTCCGATGCGGAACAACCGCATCCGCATCGGCAGCTCGGCGGCGACGTCGAAATTGCCCCCACAGGAACGCGTTCAGCCCGGCATCGAGGGACGCCGGATCCACATCGACGACCTCCACCTGCGGAATCGCGTCCTCCGCAGGCACGATCACCTGCACCGGACCGTCCGCGGTCGCCGGGTACACCGTCCGCAGCGATTCGTGGCGGGCGACGACGTCGCCGGCCGCAGCGCGCAGCACCGTGACGTCGATCGCGCCGTGCAGCCGCAGCGCGAACGGAATGTTCCACTCACCGCCGCGGGTGCGCTGGTTGTCGAACCAGATCCGCTCCTGCGCCGGCGCCGACGGGATCCGCGCCGGCCGCTCCGACGCCGTCAGCCTCGGTCGGTCGAGCCCGACGTGCGCATCCACCCGCGACGCCAACGCCGAGACCGTCGGCACCTCGAAGAACTCGCGGACCGTCAGCGCAGTCCCGAACGCCTCGTTGATCCGAGCCATGGCCCGGGTCGCCGACAACGAGTTACCGCCGACCTCGAAGAAGCTGTCGTCGGCGCCGACCCGGGCACCGCCCGTCAGGTCCGCGAAGATGCCCGCGACGATCTCCTCCGTGGCGGTGACTGGCTCGCGGAAACCGCTGCTGCTCGCGAACTCCGGCGCCGGCAGTGCGCGCCGGTCGAGCTTGCCCGTGACGCCGAGCGGAAGCGCGTCGAGCAGCACGACGGTCGACGGCACCATGTAGCTGGGCACGCGTTCGCCGACGAACGCCAGCAGTCCGGCAACGTCGGCGCGGTCCCGGGTACCGGCACCGCGTAGCCGACGAGATGCTCGGCGCCACCGGGCGCCCGGTGCACCGTTACGACGGACCGATCGACGTCGGGGTGCGCGGACAGCGCAGTCTCGATCTCCCCAAGCTCGATCCGGAAGCCGCGGACCTTCACCTGGAAATCGGTGCGGCCCAGGTAATCCAGGACGGCTCCCGACCCCCGCGGCAACCACCGGACCAGGTCACCGGTGCGGTACATGCGGGTACCGGCAGTGCCGAACGGGTCGGCCACGAACCGGTCGGACGTCAGGTCGGCCCGTCCCACGTATCCGCGGGCGAGCTGAGCGCCCGCGAGGTACAGCTCGCCGGGCACCCCGACCGGCACCGGCTGCAGGCGTGCGTCGAGCACGTACACGCGGGTGTTCCACTCCGGCACACCGATCGGCACGGACGGACCGTCGTCGGGCCCGCACGCGTGATGCGTGACGCTCACCGCGGCCTCGGTCGGGCCGTACAGGTTGAACACCGGGGCGTCGTTCGCCTCGCCGAACCTGCGGACCACCTCGGCGGGCAGCGCCTCGCCGATGCAGATCACCCGGCGCAACGCGTCGAGCGGCTCGTCGCCCGCCGACGCGAGGAACGCGGTCAGCAGCGACGGCACGAAGTGCACCGTGGTGACGCGGTGATCGCGCATCAGCCGCGCCAGGTACGCCGGATCCTGCTCGCCGCCGGCCTTCGCGACCACCAGCCGAGCACCCGCGGTGAGCGCCCACCAGAACTCCCACACCGACAGGTCGAACGTCGCCGCCGTCCGCAGCAGCACCGCATCGGTGCCGTCGAGTGCGAACTGCGCCTGCTTCCAGAGCAACTGGTTGACGATCGCCGCGTGCGGAACCGCGACACCCTTGGGCCGGCCCGTCGAGCCCGACGTGTAGATCACGTACGCCGTGTTCTCCGCGCGCAGCGGTGCCCGCAGCTCGGCGTCGGTGATCGGATCGGACCGGTGCCCGCTGAGGTCGACGGTGTCAACGTCGATCCGCTCGGCCGTGTCCGGAACCGGAACCGTCTCGCCGCTGGTCGTGAGAACGACCATGGGAGAGGCGGATTCGAGTACATACTCGGTCCGCTCGACGGGGTGGTCCGGGTCGATCGGAACGTACGCGCCGCCCGCCTTGGCGACCGCGTACATCGCGACCAGCAGCTCGAGCGACCGCCGGATCGCGAGAGCGACCCGGATCTCGGGCCCGACGCCTCGCGAGATCAGCTCCCCGGGCGAGACGATTCGCGAGGGCGTCGAACTCGGCGTACGTGAGTTCGAACTCCTCGACCACGACCGCCACCGCGTCCGGAGTGGCGCGCACCCGCTGCGCGAACAGGTCGGGCAGCGTCGCCGACGGCACCTCGTGCCGGGTGGCGTTCCACTCGACCAGCACCGCGCGCCGCTCGGCCTCGCCCTGCAGGTCGATGTCCCCGATCACCGCGCGACGGTCGGCGACAACGGCACGCAGCAGCCGTTCGAATCGGTTCGCGAACCGCGCGACGGTCGCCCCGTCGAACAGGTCCGCGGCGTACGTGAACGACGCGGCGATGTCCGCCGGCTCCCCATCGTCGTCGCGATGGTCGACGAGCGTCAGGTGCAGATCGAACTTCGCGGGTTCGAATCCCGCGTCGACGACGTCGATGTCGAGACCGGGAAGCTCGAACCTGGTGCGGCCGAGGTTCTGCAGCGACAGCGCCACCTGGAACAGCGGGTGCCGCGCGGTGGACCGCTCCGGGTCGAGGACCTCGACGATCCGCTCGAACGGCAGGTCCGCGTGGGCGAACGCGGCCAGGTCGATGCCGCGCACCCGGTCCAGCAGGTCCGCGAAGGTGGCATCGGCGTGCACGTCCGTCCGCAGCGCGAGGGTGTTGACGAACATGCCGACCAGACCGTCGAGTGCCTGCTCGCCGCGACCCGCGATCGGGGTGCCGATCGTGATGTCGCCGGCGCCGCTGAGCCTGCTCAGCAGGGCCGCGAACGCGGCGTGCACCACCATGAACAGGGTGGCGCCCTGCCTGCGTGCGAGAGCGAGCAGCGCCCGGTGCAGCGACGCGTCGAGCGTGAACGCGTGTGTCTGCCCGCGGAACGACTGCACGGCCGGACGCGGACGGTCGGTCGGCAGATCCAGCTGGTCCGGCAGGGCCGCGAGCGTGTCCGACCAGTAAGCGATCTGGCGGGCGGCGAAGGATCCGCCGTCGTTCTCGTCGCCGAGAACCGCTCGCTGCCACAGGCTGTAGTCGGCGTACTGGACCGGCAGCGGCGCCCACGACGGTTCGAGCCCCTGACGGAACGCGGCGTACGCGACCATCACGTCCCGGGCGAGCGGGGCCACCGAGAACCCGTCGGCGGAGATGTGGTGCACGACGAGCACGAGTACGTGGTCGTCGGGCCCGACCCGCAGGAGCGCCACCCGCAGCGGCGCCTCGGCGGTGACGTCGAATCCTGCGCCCGCCAGTCCGACGACCATCGGCAGGATCTCGGGTTCGTCGACCGCCACCGGTTCCAGCGTCGGAACCACGTGTGCCGCCGGCACGATCACCTGGTGCGGGCCGTTCGTCGAGTCCCGGGTACACCGTGCGCAGTGCCTCGTGCCGATCGACGGTCGCGGCGATCGCGGCGTGCAGCGCGTCGACGTCGAGCGCACCGGACAACCGCAACGCCATCGGGATGTTCTCGGCCCCCGACGTCGGGTCGAAGCGGTTGAGGAACCGACATGCGCTGCTGAGCCGGCGACAGCGGGATCCGGTCGGGCCGCGCGAGCGTGCCCAGTTCCGGCCGGAGTCGGTGCGGGCCGACTCCGCTCGCGCGGCCAGCGCGGCCGCGGTGGGGTGCTCGAACAGTTCGCGGATGCCCAGCGCAGTGCCGAGCACCGCGTTGACTCGGGCGATGAGCCGCGTCGCGAGCAGCGAGTTGCCACCCAGGTCGAAGAAGCTGTCGTCCACCGACACCCGCTCCAGGCCGAGCAGTTCGGCGAACACGCCGACGACCTTCTCCTCCACCGGGTTCGACGGCGCCCGGAACTCGCGGGTCGAGACGAACTCGGGAACGGGGAGCGCCCGGCGGTCGAGCTTGCCGCCCGCCGTCACCGGCAGCCGGTCGAGCACGACGACCTGGGTCGGAACCATGTAGGCGGGCAGCGACTCACCGATCCGCTCCCGCAGGCCCTCCGGGTCGAGGGACGCGGCCCGCTCGGGCACGACGTAGCCGACGAGGTGATCGCCGGTTCGGGAGTCGCTGTGCAGCACCACGACCGACTGCGCGACCTCGGTGCAGCCCACGAGCGCGGCCTCGATCTCACCGAGTTCGATGCGCAGTCCTCGCAGCTGGACCTGAGAGTCGGCGCGGCCGACGAAGTCGAGCAGACCGTCCCGGGTGCGCCGGACCAGGTCGCCCGTGCGGTACATGCGTCCACCGCCGTACGGGTCGGCCACGAACCGGGACGCTGTCAGTCCGCGCGCTGGTGGTACCCGCGCGCGACACCAGGACCGGACAGGTACAGCTCACCGATCACACCGACGGGTACCGGGCGCAGCCGCGAGTCGAGGATCGTCGCGCGGGCACCCGCGATCGGCGTGCCGATCGTGATCCGTTCGCCCACCGACAGCGGCTCGGTCATCGTGATGATGATCGTGGTCTCGGTGGGGCCGTAGCTGTTGAAGAACCGGCGTCCGGGCGCGAACCGCTCGACCAGTTCGGGCGGGCAGACGTCGCCACCGACGATCACCGTCTCGAGCGAGTCGAGGCCGTCGGTGTCGACGGTGCCCAGTGCCGCCGGCGCCGTGAGGATGTGCGTCACCTGCTGGTCCCGGATCAGCTCGGCGAGTTCGTGACCGCCGATCACCGCGGGCGGCGCCACCACGAGGGTGGCGCCGACACTGAATCCGGCGAGCATCTCGAACACCGAGGCGTCGAAGCTCGACGACGAGAACCGCAGCACCCGGGACCGCGGCGACAGCGCCAGTTCGGTCCGGGCGTCGGCGCAGAAGGACACGAGGCCGGTGTGCTCGACGACGACGCCCTTCGGCAGTCCGGTGGACCCGGACGTGTAGATCATGTACGCCGCGTTGGTGAGCACGATCGGCCCGCCGCGATCCTGTTCGGTGACGGCGGAATCCGAACGCTGCGCGCAATCGCGCTCGAGTTCGTCGGAATCGAGCACCAGCCACTGCGTCGACTGCGGCAGCCGTTCGACGACGGCCGACGTCGTCAGGCCGACGTCCGCACCGGAGTCGGTGAGCATGTGCCGGATCCGGTCCGCGGGATGTGCCGGGTCGACCGGCACGAACGCGGCGCCGGTCTTGACGACCGCCCACATCGCGACAATCGAATCCACGGACCGCGGGAACGACAGCGCGACGAACCGCTCGCGGCCGACGCCCCGGTCGAGGAGCACCCGGGCCAGGCGGTTCGACCGCGCGTCGAGTTCGGCGTAGGTGAGGGCGACGCCGTCACCGTGGACCGCCACCGCGTCCGGCGCGGACGCCGCACCCGCGGTGAGGATCTCGGCCATCGTGCGCGGGGCGACCGCCAACGGCGCCGGGTCCGGGGACGCGAGGGCCCGGTCGTGGTCGTCGAGCAGATCGAGGTCGCCCACCGGCAGGGCCGGATCGGTAGTGACCTGCGTGAGCGCGCGCACCAACTTGTCGGCGATCGCGGCCGCGGTCGCGGGATCGAACAGGTCCGTCGCGTAGGTGAGCGAGCCGAGGAGTCCCGCGGACGCCGAGGCGCGAAGCGTGAACTCGAGGTTGAACTTGGCGACGTCGGCACCCGGGTCGACAACGGTGGCCGTCACACCGGGAAGCTCGAGGACGGCCTCCCCGTGGTTCTGCAACGACAGCGCGACCTGGAACAGCGGCGAATATGCCTGCGACCGAGGCGGATCGACCACCTCGACGACCCGCTCGAACGGCACGTCGGACTGTGCGAAGGCCGCGAGATCGACCGACCGGACCCGTCGCAGCAGCCGGTCCCACGGCTCGGCCGGATCGACCTCGGTACGGAGCACGAGCGTGTTGACGAACATGCCCACCAGGTCGTCGAGTACGCGTTCGCCGCGTCCCGCGATGGGGGTTCCCACCGAGACGTCGGTGGTGGCGCCCAACCGGGCGAGCACCGCGGCCAGTCCCGCATGCAGCACCATGAACAGCGTCGTGGCGTGCTCCGCGGCGAGCGCCTCGAGCCGCCGGGCCACGTCCGCGTCGACCGCGAAGTCGACGCGCGCGGCGCGATACGACGCGACCGGCGGGCGCGGGCGGTCCAGCGGCAACTCGAGCACCGCCGGTGCTCCGTCGAGCCGCTCCCTCCAGTAGCCGAGTTGCTGCGCGGCGAGCGAGCGCGGATCGGCCTCGTCACCCAGCACCCGGCGCTGCCACAGCGCGTAGTCCGCGTACTGCACCGCGAGGGGCGCCCAGCCGGGCTCCTCGCCGCGGACGCGGCTCGTGTACGCGGTCATCACGTCCCGAGCCAGCGGCAGCGTCGAGACGCCGTCGGCGCTGATGTGATGCACGACGAGGACGAGCAAGACATCGTCGTCGGCCACCCGCAGCAGCCGGCCCCGCACGGGACGTCCGCGGTGACGTCGAAGCCGCCGGCGACCACCTCGGCGACCGCGTCCTGCAGCGCGGCCTCCCCGGGCACGGTGACCGGGTCGAGGTCGAGCGGAACCCGGTCCGCCGACACGATCACCTGGTGCGGCCCGTCCTCCGACTGCGGGAAGAACGTGCGCAGCGACTCGTGGCGGCCGAGCACGTCGCCGATCGCGGCCCGCAGCGCGGGGACGTCGAGACGGCCGGTCAGCCGCACCACGAGCGGAATGTTGTACGCGGGCGACGCCGGATCGAACTGGTTGAGGAACCGACATGCGCTGCTGCGCGAGCGAGAGCGGGAGCTCCGCCGGGCGCGGTCCGGCGATCAGCGCGGGACGGTCGTCCTCGTGGCGGGCCCGGTCCACTCGCACCGACAGCGCGGCGACGGTGGGCGCGTCGAACAGTTCCCTGACACCGATCCTGGTGCGGCGCAGCTCGTTCACCCGGGCGACGACGCGGGTGGCACTGAGCGAGTTGCCGCCGAGGTCGAAGAAGTCGTCCTCGGCTCCGACACCGACGATGCCGAGGACGTCGGCGAACACGTCGGCGACGATCGCTTCGGTCCGGGTGCGCGGCTGGACGAACTCACGGGTCGGGAACACCGGTTCGGGCAGCGCCCGGGTGTCCACCTTCCCGGACGGCGTCAGCGGGAGGGCGTCGACCACCGTGACGACCGACGGCACCATGTATTCGGGAAGCCGGCCACGTGCGTGGACGACGACGTCTCTCGGGTCGACGGCCTGCCCGGACGTCGGCACGATGTACGAGACCAGCGCGTCGGCGCCACCGCCGCGGTGCCCGACCGTGACCGCGACGTCGACATCGGGATGCGACGCCAGGACCGCGTCGACCTCCCGCAGCTCGATCCGGTGTCCGCGCACCTTGACCTGGAAGTCGGTGCGGCCGAGGTATTCGAGTGAGCACTCGAGTCCGTTCGGCTGCCAGCGCACCAGGTCGCCGGTGCGGTACATCCGGCTGCCGTCGGAGGCGTACGGGTCGGCCACGAACCGCTCCGCCGTGAGCGCCGCGCGATGGTGGTAGCCCCGCGCCAGGCCCTGCCCGGTCACGTACAGCTCCCCCGCGACCCCGACCGGGACCGGGTGCAGCCGCCGGTCGAGGACCCGGACGCCGGTGCCGCGCACGGGTGCGCCGATCGACACGGTCTCGTCCGGGACCATCGGTCCGTAGTGGGTGGCCATGATGGTCGACTCGGTGGGTCCGTACGCGTTGAACATCGCGCGTCCCGGTGCCCAACGTCGTACCAGCGCAGCGTCGCACGCGTCACCACCGACGACGACCACGCGGACGTGCTCGAGCCCCGCCGGTTCGACGGTTGCCAGCGCGCCGGGCGTCACGAACGCGTGGGTCACCCGCTGTGCGCGGAGGACCTGCGCGAGTTCCTCGCCGCCGTACACACCGACCGGAACGACGACCGTCGTCGCCGCTCCCCCGACGGCCATGAGCAGCTCGAGGATCGAGGCATCGAAGCTGGGCGACGCGAAATGCAGTACCCGCGAGGAGGAGTCGACACCGTAGTGGCTCTGCTGTTCGGCCACGAACGCAGCCAGTCCGACGTGTGTGACCACCACGCCCTCGGGCACACCGGTGGAGCCGGATGTGTCAGATCATGTACGCCGGGTGCTCGGGGCGCAGCGGCCGCAGACGGTCGGCATCCGTGATCAGGGCCCCGGAATGCTCGGAGAGCCCGGACAGGACGTCGCCGTCGAGGACGGTCCACGCCACCGTGTCGGGCAGCGCGTCCCGGTGTTCGCCGACGGTGATGCCGACGCGCACACCGGAATCGGTGAGCATGTGGGCGATCCGCTCGGCGGGATAGGTGGGATCGACCGGTAGGAAGGCCGCACCGGTCTTGGCGACAGCCCACACCGCGGACACCGACTCGACCGAACGCGCCAGCGCGAGCGCGACGAACGACTCGGGTCCGACCCCACGATCGATCAGCGCCCGCGCCAACCGGTTCGAGCGATCGTCGAGTTCGGCGTAGGTCACCGCCCGGTCGCCCTCGATCAGGGCGGTCGTGCCGGGGTCGGCGGCGGCGTCGGCGAGCAGGTCCGGCAGCAACCGCACCGGCACCGGGTCCGCTGCCGCGGACAGGCGCGCCGATCGCTCGGCGGCGCCGAGCATTTCGATGTCGCCGACCGGTACGCCGGGTCCGAGACCGCGGCGGTGAGAAGCCGCACGAACCGATCCGCGAATCCCCGGGCGGTGGACGCGTCGAACAGGTCGCACGCGTAGGTGAAGGTCACCCGCGCTCCCGCACCGGCCCCGTTCGTGTCCACCCGTTCGGCGACCTCGACCTGGAGGTCGAACTTGGCAATGCCGAAATCGAGTTCCTCCGAGGAGATCTCGACGTCGGGAAGCGAGATCGAGTGCGGCTTCGGGCCCTCGAACGCGAGGACCACCTGGAACAGCGGGTGATGCGCGGTCGACCGCGCCGGACTGATGACCTCGACCAACTGCTCGAACGGCACGTCCGCGTGCGCGTACGCGGCAAGGTCGGTGCCGCGGACCTCGTCCATCAGATCGGCGAAGGACGCCGACGGCTCGAGCTCGGTGCGCAGGACCAGCGTGTTGACGAACATGCCGACCACATCGTCCAGCTCGCGTTCGCCACGACCGGCGACCGGTGTGCCGATCGAGACGTCGTCGGATCCGCTGAGCCGCGCGAGGAGCACCGCGAGCGCCGCGTGCAGCACCATGAAGGGTGTGGCGTTGGCGGCGCGGGCGAGGGCACACACCGCGTCGTAGACGTCCGCGCCGATCTCGGTGTCGACCTTGCCACCGACGTGGCTCGGGATCGCGGGCCGGATCCGGTCGGCGGGCAGCTCGAGCACCTCGGGCGCGCCGGCCAGTTCGGCGGACCAGTAAGAGATCTGCCGAGCGACCGTCGACTGCGGATCGTCCTCGGCGCCCAGCACCTGACGCTTCCACAGGGCGTAGTCGGCGTACTGCACCGGCAGCGGCTTCCATGCCGGCGCCTCGCCGCGAACCCGCGCCGAGTAGGCCTGCACCAGGTCGGCGGCGAGCACGTCCATCGACCACCCGTCGATGCTGATGTGGTGCACCACGACGACCAACACGTGGCTGTCCGCGCTCTCGCGCAGCAGCGTCACCTCGATCGGGATCTCGGCGGTGACGTCGAATCCCGAGGACACAGCCTCTCGAATGCGGTCGGTGAGGTCGGACCCGACGGCTTCACCGTGACCGAGTTCGTCGAGCGCCAACTCGTCGAGCGCCTCGCCCGTCGGCAGGATCCGCTGGTGCGGGCCGTCCACCGAGTCGGGGTAGACCGTGCGCAGCGACTCGTGCCGGTCGAGGATGTCGGCAACCGCGGCGACGAGCGCCTCGTGGTCGAGCGCACCGGTCATCCGCAGCGCCACTGCAACGTTGTACGCGGGTGATGCGGGATCGAACCGGTTGAGGAACCACATGCGAGACTGCGCCGGCGACAACGGGATCCGCGCGGGACGCGGTGCCGCCTCGAAGTGCCGGAACGGGCCCGCCCGCCCGGGACGTGTCGACCGCGGATGCGAGTCCGGCGACCGTGGGCGCGTCGAACAGCTCGCGCACCCCGAGGTGCACCCCGAACTCGGCGTTGACCCGGGCGAGCAGCCGGGTGGCCACCAGCGAGTTGCCGCCGAGGTCGAAGAAGTTGTCGGAAACGCCGATCGGCGCTTCGTGCCCGAGGACCTCCCGAACACCGCGGCCAGCGTGTACTCGGTGGGCGTGCCGGGCGCGATGTACTCGGACGTGCTCGCGAACTCGGGGACGGGCAGGGCCCGGCGATCGAGCTTGCCGTTCGCCGTCACCGGCAGCGCATCGAGCACGACCAGCGTGGACGGCACCATGTACCGGGGCAGGACGGCGCCGACGGCGTCCAGCAGGTCAGCCTCACGCACCTCGGTGCCGTCGTGCGGGACGACGTACCCGGCGAGGTACTCCCCCGCGATCTCGTGGACGAGCAGCAGCACGACGGCTTGCGCGACGCCGGGCTGCGCGAGCAGTGCCGCCTCGATCTCGCCGAGCTCGATGCGCTGGCCGCGCAGCTTCACCTGGAAGTCGCTGCGCCCGATGTAGTCGAGTTCCCCGGCCGCGGTCCAGCGCACCACGTCACCGGTCCGGTACATGCGGGTGCCGGCCGTGCCGTACGGCGAGGCCACGAACCGGTCGGAGGTCAGATCGGGCCGACCGACGTAGCCGCGCGCCAGTTGTGCTCCGGCGAGGTACAACTCGCCGTCGACGCCCACCGGGACCGGTCGCAGACGCGAGTCCAGGACGTAGACAGCGGTGTTCCAGACCGGCGCACCGATCGGAACCGTCGTCTCGCCGGCGCGGGTCTCGTGGTAGGTCACGTCCACCGACGCCTCGGTGGGTCCGTACAGGTTGTGCAGTTCGACGTCCGAGCGCTCGTGCACGCGGCCGACGGTGGTGGCCTGCAACGCCTCGCCGCTGGTGAAGATCCGGCGCAGCGACGGGCACCGACCGAGATCTGCGCCCGCGAGGAACGCGTCGAGCATCGACGGGACGAAGTGGATCGTCGTGACCGCGTGGTCGCGCACCACCCGCTCGAGATACTGCGGGTCGCGATGCCCGTCCGGCTCGGCGATAACCAGGTGGGCACCGACCTGCAACGGCCAGAACAGTTCCCACACCGACACGTCGAAGGTGACCGGCGTCTTCTGCAGCACCACGTCCGACGAGTCCAGCGGATACCGGCCCTGCATCCACAGCAGCCGGTTCACGATGCCGGCGTGCGGGACGGCGACCCCCTTGGGCCGGCCGGTCGAGCCGGACGTGAAGATCACGTACGCGGTGTTCCGGGGGCGCAGCGCGCCGCGTTCCTCCGCCGTCAGCGGTGCCGAATCGACGTGGTCGAGCACGAGGGTGTCCACCGCGATCACCGGCGCGGTGGCCGGCAGCGTGATCGCGGTCACCGAATCCGCCAGGACCAGAACGGGTTCCGACTGGAAGAGCACGTACCCCACGCGTTCCGCCGGCTGCGACGGGTCGATCGGCACGTACGCGCCGCCCGCGGCGACCACCGCGTGGATCGACACGAGCAGGTCGATCGAACGCGGCAGCGCGATGCCCACCGACGTCTCCGGGCCGACGCCGGCCGCGGCGAGGTACCGGGCCAGACGGTTCACCCGTGCGTCGAAGTCCGCGTAGGACAGTGTGACGTCACCGAAGGACACGGCCGGCGCATCCGGGGTGCGCGCGACCTGTGCGCCGAACAACTCGACCAGTGTCGTCTCGGGGACCGGATGCTGCGTCGCGTTCCACTTCTCGACGACAGTGGCGTGCTCGTCGGCCGTCAGGACATCGATGTCGCCCACGGGCAGCGACGGGTCGGCGACGATCGCGTCCAGGATCCGCACGAGCCGTGCGGCCAGCGTCGTCGCCTCGTCCGCCGTGAACGAGGACGGCCGATACCGCAGCGTCATGCGCATGTCCGGCAACGTCATCAGCGTGATCGGGTAGTGCGTGGCGTCGAGGCCCTGCAGGCCGCGCACCCGCATCCCGGCGATGTCGGTGTTCTCGTCGAGCCCGGCCCGCTCGATCGGGTACGACTCGAACACGGTCAGCGTGTCGAACAGGTTGCCGATCCCCGCGATCGCCTGGATCTCCGCGAGCCCGACGTGATGGTGGTCGAGCACCTCTGCCTGCTCACCCTGCAGCCGGGACAGCATCGCCCCGATCGGCTCCGTCGAGTCGGTGCACAGGCGCACGGGAATCGTGTCGATGAACAGCCCGAGCGTCTCCTCGGCCCCGTCCAGCTGCGGGGGCCGTCCCGAGACGGTCGCACCGAACACGACGTCGTCTCGGGAGGTGGTGCGGGACAGCAGGATCCCCACGCCGCCTGGACCACGGTGTTGACCGTGACGCCGAGGGAGTGGGCGAGATCGGTGATCGTGTCGATCAGCGACGGCGCCGCGGGGACATCGACCTCGATCGGAGCGTCGTCCGCTGCCGCGTCCGCCGTGGCGCCAGCGAGCAGGGTGGGCTCGGTGAACCCGTCGAGCGCGGTGCGCCACGCCTGCCGGGACCGCTCGGTGTCCCGTGCGGCGAGCCACTGCAGGAAGTCGCGGTACGGCCGCGGTTCGGGCACGGCAGCAGCCGCGTCACTGGAGGCGTAGCGGACCAGGAGCTCGCGCACCAGCAGCGGCATCGACCATCCGTCGAGCACGATGTGGTGGTTGGTCACCGCGAACGCGTACTCGTCGGCGGCGAGCCGGACCAGCGTCGCCCGCAGCAGCGGCGGGCGGTCGAGTTCGAACCGGGCCGTCCGCTCCTCGTCGAAGATCCGGGACAGCTCACGGTCGCGCTCGGCGTCCGGCAGCTGTCGGAGATCGACCTCGTTCCAGGGAACCTCGCCGTGCGCGAGGACCAGCTGGACGGGCGCGCCGGAGTCGTCGTAGACGAACGCGGTCCGCAGGTTCGCATGCAGCTCGACCACCGCGTCGAGCGCCAACCGTAGGCGGGCCGCGTCGACGCGTCCGACCAGGTCCATCCGCAGTTGCGCGGTGTACACGTCCACGCCGTCCGCGACGAGACGCGCGTGGAAGAGCAGTCCCGCCTGCAGCGGCGAGAGGGACCACACGTCGCGCACCGCCGGATAGCGATGCTCCCACCGGTCGATCTCCGCCTGGGACACCGCGACCAGCGGAACGTCCGACGGGGCGAGCCCGCCGGCGCCCGGCAGGTCGGTGTGCGCGGCCAGGCCCTCGAGGGCCCGGCGCCACAGGTCGGCCAGCTCGGCCACGTCGGCGTCACCGAGTACGGCCGTCGGATAGGCGAACGTAGCGCTCAGGCGCGGCCCGTCGGGGCCGTCGGTGACCATCGCGTTGATGTCGACGGCAGCGCCGACGGCCATCGCGGACCCGCTGCGGGCAACGAGGTCCGGGGCCGAGGGATCCGGCAACCAACCAGTGGTGGCATCGATCGACTGCCCGACACCCAGCCGGCCGAGGTAGTTGAAGCTGATCTGTGGACGCGGCCGGCCCGCGAGTTCGTCCCGCGTGTGCGGGTCGAGGTGCCGCAGCACGCCGAAACCCATGCCGCGGCTCGGAACCGCGAGCGTCTGTTCCTTGACGGCCTTGATCACCGCGCCGGCGTCCGGCCCGCCCGCGAAGGCGTCGCCGAGATCGACGTCGGGCAGGGCCAGCCGCACGGGGAACGTGCTGGTGAACCAGCCCACGGTGCGGGCCAGGTCCGCGCCCGGCACCACATCCTCCTCGCGACCGTGCCCCTCGAGGGTGAGCAGGACCGACCGTTCGGGGACGCCGTGCTCGTGGCGCCAGTGCACGATCGCCATCGTCAACGCGGCGAGCAGTCCGTCGGCGGCACCGCACCCGAACGCGTCGGGAAGGCGTCCGAGGACCGTATCCGTCACCGCCGCACCGAGTTCCACGTGGACGCGCGCGGTCGTTGCGATGGTATCGATGCGCGGGTCGAGCGGTCGCGCACCCACCAGGCGGTCGGGCCCGGCGAGGATCTCGCACCACCGGTCGAGTTCGTCGCGGTAGGCGCCGTCGACGCCCGCCTCCCGCAGTCCGTGGGCCCATCGCCGGAACGAGGTGCCCACCGCAGGCAGCTCGACCGGCGTGCCCGCGCAAACCTGTAGCCACGCCACCACGAAGTCCGGCACGAGGACGCGCCACGAGACGCCGTCGACGACGAGGTGGTGTGCCACGACGAGCAGCCTGGCGCCGAGATCGCCGGCGTCGAGCCACACCACCTGCAGCATCACCCCGGATCGGGGATCGAGACGCTTTGCGGCACGGTCACATTCGTCGATCACCGCGGACTCGAATGCTCGGGTACCCGGCGCGCTCGTCACCGTCACCCGGGTGACCAGGTCCGCCGGATCGACGGCGCCGGGAGCCCGACGGTGAGCATCGGCTCGCCCTGCAGGTCCGACTCCAGGCGGCTGCGCAACATGTCGTGCCGGTCCACGACCGCGCGGACGGTGTCCGCCAGGCGTCGGTCGTCGATGTCGCCGGGGGCCGTGAGGAGCACCGACTGGTGGAAGTCGTCGAACGGCCCGCGGGCCGCCATCTCGTACATCACGGGCGTCAGCGGAACCTGTCCGATTCCGCCCCCCGGGAGCTCTTCCAACAGGTCCTGCGGCACGCTGTCGATCGGCACGGACACCCGCGCGATCTCGGCCACGGTCTTGTGCTCGAACACTTCCCGCGCGGTGAATCCGAGCCCGGCGGCCCGCGCCCGGGAGACCAGCTGCATCGCCACGATGCTGTCGCCGCCGAGCGCGAACAGCGAGTCGTGCACGCCGACGCGGTCGAGGCCGAGCACCTCGGCGACGATGTCGGCGATGGCCTGCTCGGCGGGCGTCGACGGTGCGCAGTACTCCTCGGAATCGCTGCCGAACTCGGGCAGCGGCAACGCGCGACGATCCAGCTTTCCGGCGGGGGTCGCCGGGACGTGGTCGAGGCGCACGACGGCGGCCGGCACCATGTGCGACGGCACGATCCGCGCCACGCCCGCGACGACTGCGGCCGCATCGAACTCCGCGCCGGGTCCATCCGGACGTAGGAGACCAGCACCGGGCCAGCGGCCCGCTCGTGTGCGACGGTCGCCGCGAAGTTCACGCCGTCCTGATCGAGCAGCGCCGCGTCGATCTCCCCAGCTCGATCCGGAAACCACGGATCTTGACCTGGAAGTCGGACCGGCCCACGTACTCGAGTTCGTGCGCGGCCGTCCACCGCACCTCGTCGCCCGTGCGGTACATACGGGTTCCGGGTTCGCCGAACGGATCCGCGACGAACCGGTCGGCCGTGAGCGCGCCGCGACGATGGTAGCCCGGGCCAGACCGGGGCCGGTGAGATACAGCTCGCCCACGACGCCGACGGGGACCGGACGCAGTTTGCGGTCGAGGACGAGTGCGCCGGCGCCCTGGATCGGACGCCCGATCGTGATCGGATCGCCCGGTGCGATTGGATCACCGGCGGTGATGACGATCGTCGTCTCGGTGGGACCGTAGCTGTTGGTGAACCGGCAGACGTCACCGAACCGCTCGACGAGGTCCGGCGTGCACACGTCGCCGCCGACGACGACGGCTTCGAGGTCGGTCAGTCCCCGCGGATCGACCGTGTTCATCAGCGTGGGTGCGGAGATGATGTGCGAAACCCGCTGCCGACGAAGCAGATCCACGAGGTCGAGGCCGCCGTAGACGTCGGGCGGTGCCACGACCATCGTCGCCCCGGAGCTGAAGGCCTGGAGCATCTCGAACACGGAGGCGTCGAAACTGGCCGACGAGAACCGCAGCACTCGGGACTGCGGGCCGATGTTCAGTTCCGGGCGCGCGCCGGAGGCGAACGCGGACAGTCCTGCGTGCGTCACCAGGACGCCCTTCGGCAGTCCGGTAGAGCCCGACGTGTAGATCATGTAGGCGGTGTTCGCGATCCCGACAGGCGCGAGCCGGTCCGCGTCGGTGACCGGATCCTGCGAGAAGTGCTCGGCGGCAACACGGGTCACGTCATCGTCGACGACGATCCAGTCGGTGTCGTCGGGCAGTCCCGGCCGTTCGGAGGCGCACGTGAGTCCGATCGCGGCCCGCGAATCGGTGAGCATGTGGACGATGCGATCCGTCGGCAGCCCCGGATCGATCGGCACGAACGCCGCACCGGTCTTGGCGACCGCCCACATCGCGATCAACGCGTCCGTCGAACGGGGCATGCTGATCGCGACGAACGTCTCGGGACCGGCGCCACGCTCGATCAGCAACCGCGCCAACCGATTCGATGTCGTATCGAGGTCGCGATAGGTGAGCTCCCCGGTGACCGCCGCGATCGCGACGCTGTCGGGGTGGTTCTCGGCGCCGCGACGCAGCAGATGTGGCAGCAGCTGCGGCGGACAGGCGGCCGGGCCGAGGAGCGGCACCAGCGCGTCACGCTCATCGGCGTGCATCACGTCGAGGCCGGCGACCGCGGTGTCGGCGGACTCGGCGAAGGCAGCGAGGAATTCGAGGAAGCGCGCATGGTGAGCGTGCAGTTCCTCCGGTGCATAGAGATTGGGGTTCGCCTCGAAGTCGACGTGCGCTCCCTCGCCCGCGAGTGCGGGGTAGATGTTCACCGCGAGGTCTTCGACGGGGCCGGTGGTGAGGACGTGCAGCGTGCCGATGTCGTGCCCGAGGCGGATCTCCCCGTGGAACATCATGATGTTGACGGCGGGGCCGAAGAACCCTCGACGACCGCCGCCGACGCCGGCGTCACGCCGGATGTCCTCGTGCCGGTACCGCTGGTGGCGCAGGACGCCGGTCAGTTCCACCTGGACCCGACGCGCCAGCTCCGCACACGTGACACCCCCGCCGGTGTCGAGACGGATGGGCACGACGTTGGAGACCATTCCGCCCGAGCGGCGCAGTTTGGCGGTGGTCCGAGCCGAGACCGGCAGGCTGAGGACGACGTCGTCCTCGCCCGTCAGGCGGGACATGAATGCACCGACCGCGGCGACCACGATCGCGGCGAACGTGATGCCGTCGGACTCGGCCACCATCCGCCGCATCGCGGACTCCACGGCGGCCGGAAGCGGACCCGTCGCCCGCTGCGAGTGCGGCCCGACGTCGGCCGATCGACCCGCCAGGCTGATCGGGTGCGGCAGGTCCCGGGTGCGCTCGGCCCAGTACCCGCGGTCCGTCTCGAACCGCGACGACGTGCGGTATCTCGCCTCGTCCTCGCTGATCTCGCGGAGACCGTAGGCCTTCCACTCCGGAAGCTCCGCGCCCGTAACCGCAGTGGTGTACCGCTCCGCGGTCCGGTTCAGGAACGTCATGGCCCCGAACCCGTCGAGGGCGATGTGGTGGATGCGGGCGTACCAGTAGTAGTGCGAGTCACCGATCCGCAGGGTGGCGGATTCCACCAGCCTGTCCGTCAGGAGGTTCACCGGGGTGCTGTACTCGCGCCGCATCCACACCTGCGCTGCCGCAACGGGATCGGGCTCGGAACGGAAGTCGAGATGCGTCGTCCGGTCGTTCACCGCGTAGTCGAGGGCCTGGTAGGGCTCACCGTCGATCTCCACGATCCGCAACATGCCGGTGCCCAACTCGCGGGCCGCAGTCGCGCACGCCTCCGAAAGAGCATGGACGTCGAGATCGCCGACGATCTCGATGTACTGCGCGATCGCGATCGGGACGTCCTCGATCAGGTGCTGCGCGAACCAGATCCCGCGTTGTGCCGCGGACAGTGGTAACACGTCGCCGTCGGAAGCGATGACACCAGCGCCCGAAGCTCCAGCTCCGGTCACGGATCCGATACTAGTTCCATCCAATCCTGCGAAAACCGAGTTCGCAGAAATTCGTTCCGACCCCACGCAAAACGACCCTTCACGTCCAACCTCAGAGAGCAAAAACAAGCGACCGAAGAGCGGGAAGATCTCCAATGCCGGACGTGAGAGTATCGCGTCGGGAGCATCCACTCAGCGCGAATGCTCGTACTGGGCGAAATGCACGGTATGCGTGGACCTGGGAAGGGTGGCCGAGCCCGGTCCGAACAGTGTAGGACGCACTGGACCCGGTCGCACGGCGACCAGGTCCAGTGGGCGGCTCAGTGCCCCCGGTAGATCGACTCGATCTGGTCGGCGAAGTGTTCGGACACCACGTTCCGCTTGATCTTCAAGGTCGCGGTGAGCTCGCCGGCTTCCTCGCTGAGGTCGACGGGAAGGATCTCGAAGCGCTTGATCGCCTCGGAGTGGGACACCGTCGAGTTCGCATCGTCGACCAGGGCCTGCAGCGCGGCGCGCAGATCCGGGTCGGTGCGGAGGTCGGCGACGGTGGCCGACACGGGCTTGCCGTTGGACACCTTCCAGTTCTCGAACGGCTCGGGATCGAGCGTGAGCAACGCGCCGATGAACGGCCGGCCGTCGCCGACCACCACCGCCTGCGAGATCAGGGCGTGTGAACGCAACCGGTCCTCGAGAGGACCCGGCGAGACGTTCTTGCCGCCGGCGGTGACGAGCAGGTCCTTCTTCCGGCCCGTGATCGTCAAGTATCCGTCGCCGTCGAGTTCGCCTAGGTCCCCGGTCCGGAGCCAGCCGTCGTGAAGCGTTGCGGCAGTGGCACTCTCATTTCCCCAGTAGCCGTCGAACACGACGCCACCGCTGAGCTCGATCTCGCCGTCGTCCGCGATCCTGACGGCGTTGCCGCCCATGGGCCTACCGACCGACCCGATCTTTTGCTGCCCGGGCACGTTGACGCAGTGGGCGGCAGTCGATTCCGTCAGCCCGTAGCCCTCGTAGATGGGAATGCCGGCACCGCGGAAGAAGTGCCCGAGCCGCGGCATGAGAGCGCCGCCGCCGGAGATCGCCCACCAGCACTCGTCGCCGATCGCGGACCGCAGCTTCTTGTAGACGAGGCGGTCCGCGACGGCGTGGTACAGCTTCAACCGCAACGACGGGCCACCTGTGTCGAGCGCCTCGCTGTACGCGACCGCGGTGGCCTCGGCGAACGCGAAGACGGCCTGCGGAACTCGGCCGCCCTTCTCCGCGGCGTGTGCGGCGCTGTCGCGCACCTTCTCGAACACGCGCGGCACACCGAGGATCACGTGCGGGCGGAACCGCTGGAACTGTGCGGCCACGGTGCCGAAGTTCGACCAGTGTGCCTGCATCCCACCGGCCTCGAACATCGCGAGCGACACCGCGCGCGCCAGCACGTGCGCGAGCGGCAGGAAGGTCAGCATCCGGCGACCGGGGCGGGCCACGTCACCGATGGACGCCGAGAGGATTCCACGGACCTCGGACAGGAAGTTCCGATGCGTGAGGATGCAGCCCTTGGGGCGTCCGGTCGTGCCGGACGTGTAGACCAGCGACGCGAGATCGTCGACCCGGATGTCGGACAGTCGTCCCCGGATCACGGCGTCGTCCAGCCCGGCGCCCTCCGCGACCAGCTTCTCGACGGCGCGGTCCTCGATCTGCAGCAGCCGCGAGAGCTGCGCACCCACACCGTCGAATCCGGCGGCGTGCGTTGCGGTCTCGACGATCGCGACCGCCGCTCCGGAGTCCTCCATGATCCACTGGATCTGTTCGGGCGACGAGGAGTCGTAGATCGGCACCGACACGGCCCCGGCCGCCCAGATCGCGAAGTCGAACAGCGACCACTCGAACCGAGTCGCCGACAGCAGCGCCACTCGGTCCCCCGGCTGCACTCCCGCTGCAACGAGTCCCTTCGCGACGCCCGTCACCAGGTCGGCAAACTCCGTCGCGGTGACGTCCACCCACTCGTCACCGCGAGGCCGAGAGAGAGCACGAGATCCGGCGTGCGGCGCGCGTGCTCGAAGACGGTGTGGACGATCGAGTCGTCCTCGGCGACGGTGAAGCGGGCAGGGGTGCCGTACTCACGCATGTGCGTCATCTCCAACTCGAGCGGGGGCGTCGTGGTCGTCCGCCGGAACCGATGGGTCACGGAACCGGCGCAGAGTGCGAGCGAACTGGGCTATCTCGTCGGGCGACCATCCGCGCACTCGCTCCCGGACCTCGTCGAATCGTTTCCGGTCCGCGTCCGCGAGCACCGCGGCGCCCTGCGTGGTCACCTGCAGCGGGTAGCCGTTGCGCACCGAGCCGGGTTCGGTGCGCACCCATCCGGCCTCGAGACATCCTCGCAGCTGACGGGAAACGGTCGACCGGTTGACCCCGAATGCGTCGGAGATGTCGGTGGCACGGCACCCCGGGTGCCGGGCGACGAACGAGAGCACCGAGTGCTGCGCAAACGACGGCCCGCCCTGGGCGTCGCGACCTCCGGCGACCAACTCGCGCGCCAACTGGACCAGCTCGGCGTGCACCGCCGCCACATGGTCGACCGCCAGTTCGTGTTGCACAGTGCAACTATACGCCGCCGAACGAAGTCGGCGACTTTTGCGTACCGGACGTAACGTGTAGCCCGCTGCTGCGACTAACCATGAGACGGCGTCGCAATCGCGGCGTTGCCGCCCGAGACTCGAGGAGACGATGTGACCGTTCAGACCGAATCGTTCGCCGTCCACGCCGCTGGTTCGTCCCGGGATGCCGACGCAGCCACGCTCGACCGGCTCGAGCAGGAGATCGTCGACCTGGATGCGCTGATCCTGGCCGCTGTGCGTCGTCGCAGCGACCTGGCCCGCAGCCTGGCATCGACGGAGTCGATCGGCTCGGATGCGAGCGCGTCACGCTTCGGTGACCTGGGTGCCGACGGCCCGGCCTTCGACCGCATGCTCACCCGCCTGGGTACGGTCGATCCGGTGTAACCGGTCACACACCGGGACGATGCGAGCCGCCTCCGCTCCGTGACATCCGTCACGCGAACGAAGGCGGCTCGACTGGTTCGCGGGTCCGCGACCGTGATCAGCGCCGCCCGTGCAACGCGTGCGCGGTGAGCGCCTGCACCGCCCGCTGCTCGACGACCTCCAGGGACTCGCCGACGGCGGTCGACAGGTCCAGGTGGAACTGCTGGTCCAACTGGACGATGTCAGGCGACGGGATCGGCGGGTCGGACTTCAGGCTTCGCGCAACGGAGTCCGCGACACGCCCAGCGTCTCGCACAGCCGTCCCCCACGAGTCTCGCCTGCGCCGAAACCTGTCCGCTCATGATCCGTTCCCGCAGATCCAGATAGACCTTCTCGCGCAGGCCGACACCGATTCCTTCACCGGCGGTGTCCATCTCGCGCGCGCCTTCCCCGCGTCCCGACCGTCACGCCACAGTTCCGACGAGAAACGAACGCCAACCACCGAATTCGGTGATGTCCACGCCGGACGCCGCCGCCTCGGGGGTGCAGGTGAACCCGACGGCCGCGGTGCCGTCGGCAAGGGTCATGGCGGTGAGCGCCATCGGCTCCGGCAGCGCCGCCAGGAAGGTACCGAGGCCGGCCGGCGAGATGCGGTACAGCTCGCCCGGCAGGGACCGTCCCCGCCGCCCGGCACGTGCACCAGACCCGGCTTGGGCGGCTGCGAGTCCAGGCGCACCATCAGATAGTCGTCCGTGGTCGACACCGTCCGCTCGAATCGCGCTCCCAACGCCTCCAGCTGGTGGTGCAGCGGCTGACCGCGCAGATGCGCCCCGAACACCGCGAGCAGCACGCCCACGTCGGGAGCCAGGGCCGCGGAGCCGCTCCCCGCGATGCGGGCCGCGACATCGAGGGCAACCTGGTCACCGAACGCCGGGGCCACGGCCATGACCCCGAACGACTCGCCGGGCGCGCCGGCCGCGGGCACCGCGACCGAGGCCATGTCCAGCAGGTTGCAGAAGTTCGTGAACGTGCCCAGTCGGCGGTTGATCTCCACCGGGTCGGCCAGCACGTCGGATACCAGCGGGTGCTCGGTCGTCGTCGGCAGCAGCAGCGCGTCGACCTCCGCGAACAGCCCAGCGGCGTAGTGCTTGGCGGCCACGAGAGTGCCGGTGTCGCGGACGAATTCGTGCGCCGCCTTCTCGGCGGCGGCGCGGACGATGGCAGCGACGGTGGGATCGAGTGCGGCATCGGGATGGGCGACCACGAAGTCTCCGACGGCATCGAACCGTTCGGCGACGAGGGCGCCGTCGTAGAGCAGCCGCGCGGCCTCCAGCAGCGGTGCGATGTCCACACGCACCACCTCCATGCCGGACTCCCCCGCCCGGACGACCGCCGCGGCGAAACTGTCCCGGTAGCTGTCCGAGAGCACCTCCAGCTGCGCCTCCAGCGGAACCCCGACCCGGGGGACACTCGGGGCGGACAGCGTCACGTCCGCCGGCCACACCCGGCTGCGCGGGTCCGCCGCGTCGGGGCCGACCATGATCGATGTCACGCGTGCGGCCAGGGCCACGGTGGGCGCCATGACCGTGACGCAGTCGAAGTCGGCGCACGCCGGCACGACGCCGAGCGTGGGCACGAGGCCGACGGTCGGCTTGATTCCGACGACGCCGTTGAACGCCGCCGGGACGCGGCCCGAGCCCGCGGTGTCGGTGCCGAGCGCGAAGTCGACGAGCCCCAGACCGACCGCCACCCCGGAGCCGGAACTGGACCCGCCGGACACTCGCTCGGGATGCTGTGCCGCACGGACGATTCCGTACGGACTGCGGGTTCCGACCAGCCCCGTGGCGAACTGGTCGAGATTGGTCTTGCCGAGCAGCACGGCACCGGCGGCGAGCAGTCGCGTCACCGCCGGCGCGGACGCCTCGGGCACGTAGGCGAACTCCGGACAGGCCGCCGTGGTCGGCAACCCCGCAACGTCGATGTTGTCCTTGACCGCGAACACCGTTCCGGCGAGCGGCAGCTCCTCGCCCGCGGCGAGCCGAGCCTCGACCGTGGCCGCGTCCGCGAGCACGTCGACCTCGGCGCGCACGCAGTCCAGACCTCCGGACGACCGCACGCGGCGATCCGGGCGAAGGCGGTGCGCACGCTGTCGGTCGGGGTGGGGGTCTCGAGTGTCGTCGTCATCGTCGACCGCTTTCTCGCATGGACCGCAGACGACGGCCCAACCGTGTATACCTCGGCGTATACGCTATGTGACCTGGTGTTACGTGCGGGCTACGCGGCGTGACGATCTCGTGTCGACCGACCAGGACGAACTGGCCCTCCCGCGGCGAGCCGGGCTGCGGCCCCGGGCGGGCCGTGCGATATTCGCGGGGAACCTGCTGCCGATCCCGGGGAGTACCCGCCATGCAACGACAGTCACTCGTGTTCCGCGGTCTCGGGCTGCTCGGAGTAGCCGTCGTACTGGCTGCGGCGGGCTGCAGCACGAACGAGGACGGAACCCCGGAGCCGTCCCCGCCGCCACCTCGGCCCCGTCGGCCACCACGACGGCCGCGCCGGCGGCGGCGACCACCACCACGGCGCCGACCTCCACGTTCGCGCCCGCCGCTCATCCTGACGGCTGCGCGGTGAACGAGCTTCGACTCACCCTCGGCCAGACACGGGGGCGGCGGGATCCACCGAACTTCCGTTGGTGTTCACGAACGTCGGCGGGCGGACCTGTGTGCTCGACGGCTTCCCCGGTGTCTCCTACGTCCAGGGTGGCGCCGACGGTGCCCAGATCGGCTCTGCCGCAACTCGATCCGGTGAGTCCAACGGCGCCGTGTCCCTGGCGCCGAACGGCACGGCCACCGCGATGGTTCGTGCCGTCCACGTCGAGAACTACCCGGCCGAGACGTGTGCACCGACCGACGTCGCGGGCCTGCGCGTCTACCCGCCCAACGACACCGGCTCGATGTTCGTGCCGTACGCGACCAAGGGCTGCTCGGGAACGGGCGACAACCTCGATCAGCTGTCCGTCCAGGCCGTCACCGCCTGATCGTCGGGAGACACCGAGGGCTTGCTCGGGCACAGCCGTCGGGTCCGAACAGGTGCGTTCAGCGAGATCGTGGACCGCCTCTGCCAGGATGCCCCCACCGGCGCGATACCGTATATGGCGTGTCCGAGTTCTCCAGCAGGTCCGCCCGAGGCGATTTCGATCAGGCGGTCGACGACGCCTGGGGTGCCTACCGGGCCCGCCTAGCCGACCGGATCGCGGCGATCGCCGCAGACGACCAACTGGTTGTCGAGACGACGTGCGAAACCGACGAGGCGGACGGTCGCGTGCCGTTCGTACAGTGCCAGGTGGTCGCCGGACCCGACGGCCCCGTCGTCCGCTGCGAGATTCCGACGGAGCTGCACCTGCCCCCGCGCCGACGGCTGTCCGACGCCGACCGCGCGCGGCTGTTGGAGCAGGGCTGGACGCCCCCGCCGCCGGTCGACGAGCCTCCCCTGTTCGCTGAGTTCGGCGAGGAAGACGAGCCCGCGCTCGTCGTCGAGAAGGCACCTCGCTGGGCGGACCAACTCGCGGCGATGACGATCTCGGTGTTCCGCGACACGTGGGACGTCCCGCACCCCAGCTTCCTCGCGCTCCACCACCTCGGCGCCGACGGCGACATCGACCCCGCCCAGCCCGGAGAGGGAGCACCTCGACCGATCACGCTCGACCGGCACGTCGCGATCAGGCCGCGCGACACCGAGCACCTCCGCGAGGTGATCGCCCTGACGCTGGCCGACATCTACGGCCAGATGCCGGAACGGGACTCCGACGGCGACATCGTCCTGCGGTTCGGTTCCGCCCTCGCGCTCGTGATCGCGAACGAGAGCACCCCCGAGGTGCAGTTGTGGGCACCCCTGGTGCGCGACATCAGCGGTCGCACGCGGGCGTCCGAGTTGATCACCGACCTCAACCGGCGCTGGCCGTACCTGCGATTCGGACTCTACGAGGATCGGCTGCGCGTCATGATCGACATGCTCGCCGACCCGTTCGTACCCCAGCACCTCGCCGACATGGTCGAGCACCTGGGCGATTTCCTCAGCGGGGTGGACGCAGAGTTCGCGGCCCACTTCGGCGGGCAGCTGCACTTCCCGCCCGCACCTCCGGCCACCATCGGTGACGCACCGGCCACACCGCCGGCGCCGGCGGAGACCACGCCCGAGAAGCTCGAATCCGATCGAGATACCGCGCCCGACAACCGGTCCGCGCAACCGGCCCCGGTCGAGGAGCCCATCCAGCCGTCGCTCTTCGACGATCTCGACGACCAGTAAGCCCGCCGCCCGATCAGCAGGGGTTCGGTTCGCCGATCTTCACGACGGAGAGCACAGCATCTCCCTCACCGATCAGCGCACCCACGCCAGGGGTCTGACCTACGACGATCCAGTTCGAGTCGACGACCTGGTGGCGCCCCTTGCCCGTGGCGTCCGAGCTGCGGGAGAAGAAGACGCCGTTCTCCTGGATTAGGTCCTGCGCAGCCTGCAGATTCATGCACATCACGTTCGGCATGGGCACCAGTGCCGGTGCCGACGCGGAGGACACGACAGGCACCGTGGCGAGCGGGACCGCATCCGGAGTCGGCGCGGGTGCCGCAAACGAAGTTGCAGGTGCCGCAACGGTCGTCGTGACCGGCGGGGTCGTCGACGAAGGGGCCGCCGAGGACGAGGTGTCTGACGCGCCACAGCCGGTCAGCGCTGCAGTGAGCGCCAGGCTTGCGCCCACGCCGACCGCAACTCGAACCCGACTGGCTCCGTGCACATCCCGGACACCGAACATCATCATGGAAGCTCCCCCTGATACCGCCACCGATCCCAGTGGCCTCGTTTGGTCAACCGGCCGCAGTTATACCGCAACGTCGTGGGAGCTAATTCCGACACCCCAGACAAACCGACTGCAAGGTTTCGTGTAAGTCTTCCCTGTTCCCACAAGCACGCGAGGTCCTGCTGGTCCGCAGCCTCGTAGACGAATCGAGGATTCATGCGAGTTCGCAGTTTCACACTGGCACTCGTCGGCTGCGCGGCGGTGACCGTCGCCGCGCCGACAATCGCGACGGCGTCGACCGTTCACGATTTCCTGCCTCCGGCGGTCGCCAATGCACTTCCGCAATTTGTCGCGGATGCGGTCCAGCCGCTGCTTCCCTCTGCCCCGGGAACGCCGATGCGCCCCGGAACGATCCAGGACTTCCTCCCGTTCGAGATCGCCAATCTGATCCCCACCGGTTCGGCCGACGCCCTCGGTTCGATGCTTCCGCCGGTCGCGGCGCCGCCCGTTGTCGCTCCTGCCCCGGCCCCCGCCCCGGCCCCGGCCCCGGCGCCGCAGGCCGCTCCGGCGCCCCGCCCGCAGACCGGATACAAGAACTGCACCGAGGCCCGTAATGCCGGAGTCACTCCGATCTACCGGGGTCAGGCCGGGTACGCACCGCACCTGGATCGAGACGACGACGGAATCGCCTGCGAGTAGGACTTGCTCGTCCCGCGCGCACAATCGCGTCCCGCGCGCACAATCGTGCGCGCGGGACATCGATTCGCGCGCGGGACCTAGAGTGACGAGCGGTCGGGGCGTCGATTGCAGCCCCCGCGCACGGCTGCAATCATGTACGAAGCATCAGGAACCAGCGCATGCGCACGAGTGCGACCTCAACGTCGACGGTGTCAAGCTCGCCGACGAGTTCGTCGACTTCCTCTTCAACGGTTGGGTCGCATCCGAGAACCGCTCAGCCGACCCCGCGAAGGACACATCGAAAATGACTGGAACCGTATTCGTGACCGGTGGCACGGGCGCCCTCGGCGTACACGTCACGAACCATCTTCTGTCCCTGGGGTGGCGGGTGGTCGTGCCGTTCATCCACGAGTCCGAGGCCGCGCGACTCGACGCCCAGGACCGACTCGAACTGGTCCGGTGCAACGTGGCGGTATCGGCGGAACTCACCGACGCAGTGGCGGTGGCCGCAGGTGATCCCGGCGCACCGCTGACGGCGCTCGTCAACCTGGTCGGCGGATTCGAGTCGGGCCCCCGCACCGACGAGGCCGACGCGGAGGCCATCGACCGCCAATTGGATCTCAACGTGCGCACGACATACGCGGTCCTGCGCGAATGCCTGCCGCATCTCGTCGCGAACGGCGGCGGCTCGATCGTGTCGATGTCGTCCGGCGCGGCCCTGAAGCCGTTCCCGGGCGGCACCGCGTACAGCACGTCCAAGGCCGCGGTTCTCGCGCTGGCCGAGTCGATCGCCGTCGAGTACAAGAAGGACCGCATCCGGTCGAACGCCCTGCTGCCCGGGGTGATCGACACACCGGCCAACCGCGCCGCGATGCCGAACTCAGACCGGGCGAACTGGGTCGACCCCGCCGACATCGCGAAGGTGATCGCGTTCCTGCTCTCGGACGACTCCACCCCGATCTCGGGCGCCGCGATCCCCCTCGGACTCTGACGAGCCCGGTTACGTGTTCGGTTACGCGTAGTCCCCGAGCACCAGCCGCGACACGTCCTGCACGTTGCGCAGGGCCTCTGGGTACCCGATGCGCCCGGTGGTCCACAGGACCAGCGAATTGAGCATCGTGCTGCCGATCGACAGCGACGCGAGCCGTGCCAGTTCGGCGGGGACGCCCTCCATCAACTCGAACAGCGCCGTCCGATTGGCCGCCGACCGCTCGTCGAGCGTGTCCCGGACGTACGGATCGTCGGACGTCTGCAACTCCACCTCGAGCCGAGCGAAGTTCGGCCCGCGCTGGAACGCCTTCATCTGCCGGGTGTACAGGTCGACGACCCGATCGAGGACCGAGGCGTGCGCCCGGCTGCGCCGTCCGGTCGCCCGCTCCTCCGCGAGCCGAGCGGCGAGAATCTCGTTCCACGCGACCATCGAGGCAGCCAGCAGGTGCTGCTTCGCCGGGAAGTAGCGATACAGCGTGCCGAGGGCGACCCCGACCGCTCGGAGACCTCGCGCATCTGAATCCCGTCGGGCCCCGTCTCGGCGAGCATCGCGATCACGGTGTCCGTCAGGTGCCGCCGACGCTCTCGTTGTGCATCGGTCATGTCGTCTGGGCTCATCGGCACGGCAACGGATTCGGTCACCGGTGCAGCCTAACTGTCGTCGACCTGCGTCCACTCGGCCCGTTGCCTACGGTGGTCACGAGGTTCGCGGTTCCCTGGGCAGACCCAGAATCTGCTCCGAAATGACATTGAGCTGGATCTCTAGTGTGCCGCCGCCGATGAGTAGCGACGGCGTCGACAGGTACGCCTTGGCCGCCCGTCCGCCCCCGGACACGTCCGGGCCGAGGCTGCCGATCGCGGCCTCCGGCCCGAACCACTCGAGGACCTGCGCGGTGGCGTCGGTGATGTGTCGGGCCGATGCGGCCTTGAGTGCGCTCGCCTCGACCCCGGGGTTCAGGCCCGAAAGCCTTTTGAGGACACTGCGGTGCGCGAGCGCGTCGAGCGCGCCGGTGATCGAGGTGATCCGTCCGAGTGCCGGCAGCGCGTCCTGTTGCCTGTGTGGGTCCAGGGCGCGGGCCACCTCGACCGGGTCGAAGCGGTGACCGCCCGAAACCGGGGTGGTGCCCATCGCGACCCGCTCGTTCGCGAGCGTCGTGCGCGCCACCTTCCAGCCCTCCCCCGGCGCCCCGACCAGGTCGGCGTCGGACACGAAGACGCCGTCCAGGATCACCTCGTTGAACATCTTGTCGCCGTTGGCCTCCCGCAGCGGCCGCACGTCCACGCCGGGCGCACTCATGTCGACGAGGAAGAAGCTGATACCGCGGTGCTTGGGCACGTCGCGGTCGGTGCGGGCCAGGCAGATTCCCCAATGTGCCTCATGCGCCTTGGAATTCCACACCTTGCTTCCGTCTATGCGCCAGCCGCCGTCGACCTTGGTGGCGAACGTCGTCAGCGACGCCAGGTCCGAGCCGGCGCCGGGCTCGGAGAAGAGCTGGCACCACACGATCTCGCCGCGCAGGGTGGGCGAGACGAGCCGCTCCATCTGATCCTCGGTGCCGTACTGGAGGATCGACGGCAGCGCCCACTCGCCGATCACGGTTGTCGGCTGCGGCATCCCGGCGCGCTCGAACTCCTCGGCGATGATGAGCTGACCCGCGGTGTCGGCACCCACACCGTACGGTTCCGGATAGTGCGGCGAGACAAGTCCCCGATCGGCCAGCAGCACGCGCGCCGCCTGCGGGTCCAGTTGCGCGGCCTCCGCGATGGTCGCGGCGACTCGCGCCCGGAACTCGGGTCGGTCCTCGACGCCGAGAGCTGCGTGCCGCTCGGTGGTCAGCGCCAGTTTGCCTGCACGCCGCGCCCACTCGTCCTGCGATCCGCCCAGCGCGAGCAGGCTCACCGCCCGCCGCCAGTACAAGTGGATGTCGTGCTCCCACGTATTGCCGATGCCGCCGAGCAGCGTCAGGCAGTCCAGGACCACGTCCACGGCCTCACGTCGGCACACCGTGGCGGCCCGCACCGCGGCCAGCGCCGCCTGCTGCGGATAGTCGCCGTCCGCGGCCGTGGCGGCGTCCCATACGGCGCTGGTCATCACCTCGACACGGATGAACAGCTGCGCGCACTTGTGCTTGATCGCCTGGAAGGAGCCGATCGGCCGGCCGAACTGCTCGCGGATCTTCGCGTACGCGAGGCTGGTCTCCTGCGCCCAGCGCGCGATGCCGACGGCTTCGGCGCACTGCAGCACCGCCGCGAGTGCCCCGACCTCCGCCGGCAGTGCCCCGAGGATGTGGTCGGCGGGAATCCGCGCTTCGGACAGGTGGATCCGACCGATGTCGCGGGTCAGGTCGACACCCTCCTCCGCAGAGCACGTGACACCCTCCGCGTCGGATGGAACGACGAACCAGACCGGCTTCTCACCGCACTGACCCGCCAGGACCAGGACGTCGGCGCCGAGCGCACCGAGGACCGGCACCGTGGTGCCCGACGCGACGATCTCGTCGCCGTCGCCCTCGAGGGTGACGGTCCCGGGTTCGAGCCCGCACGCGCCGATCGCGCCCGCCGCGAAGCGGGGCAGCAGCGCCTTGCGCGCGGCGTCGGTGCCGTGAGCCTGGATCACCGCACTCGCTGTCACCGTCGCGAGCAGCGGGCCAGGAATCAGACCGTGGCCCGACTGTTCCAGCGCGACGGCCAGTTCCAGCAGTCCCGCGCCGGCGCCACCGTACTCCTCGTCGATGTGCAGCGACGGAATCCCCATGGCGACCAGTTGTTCCCAGTGGTCCGGCCGCTCACCGCGGCCGAGTTCCTCGAACCGGGTGCGGGTGCGCTCCACCGGGGTCTCCCGCGCGGCGAACCGGGCGAGCGCGTCGGCGAGCGCGTCGTGGTCTGCTCCGATACCGATCGGCATGTCCGATCAACCTTTCAGTTTCAGCACCCTGCGGGCGTTCTCGTGGAGGAACTTGGGCCACACCTCGTCCTTGAACGGCACGTGCGGCATGTCCCCGAAGATGCGGTCCAGAGTCAGCCCCGCCGGGAAGTAGCCCGCATAGATGATCTTGTCGGCACCACGGGTGTTCGCGTAGTCGACGATCGCCTTCGGATAGTGCTTGGGGGCGAACGCCGACGTCGAGTAGTACAGGTTGGGCCACTTGAGCATCAGCTTGATCGCCAGGTCCTCCCACGGCTCACACCCGTGCCGGGTCACGAACACCAGATCCGGGAAGTCGAACATCACGTCGTCGATGAGTTCGACGTGCTGGACCGCGGACTTGACCCGAGGTCCCGCGATCCCGGCGCAAGCGAAGATCGGGATGTCCAGCTCGACGCACTTGGCGTAGATGGGATACATCTGCGGTGCATTGAGAGCCACCTGCGGGAACGTCCCCGCCGCAAACGAACTCACCGAGACGATGCCGAACTCCTCGTACTCCCGCGTCATCCGGTTCAGCGTGCCCATGATGTCGTTGGGGTCGACCGCGGAGCCCTGCGGCACGAAGCGGTCCGGGAACATCCGGACGGCGCGCTGCCCGGACTCCTTGGCCATGCTCACCATGCCGATCTCGATGCCGTGCTTGTCCATCTCGTGCAACGTCACCGAGATCGGATCGTCCGTGGCCAGGTCCGGCACGCCCTTGAACATGTACTGCGCGGGCATGCTGAACTCGTCGCGACTCTGCCGGTCCTTTGTCTGACGCGTGATGAAGGCGTACTCGTCGTAGCCGGATTCGCGGAAACCGATGTGCGTGTCGATGATCGGGATGCCGTCGTAGGCCGTCATACGTTCTGCTCCTTCGCGATCGGCCTGCCATCCAGACCGTGAACCGTGACCTTCTCACGTTCGAGGATGTCCAGGCTCGCCTCGACGTTGCCGGTGTAGTGCGGCGCGCAGTCGCACAGCCACGTCACCGCCTCGACCATCTCCTCGAGCGACTCGGGAACGAACCATCGGGACCCGACCATGCTCGACGCCACCGTCAGAGCTCCGGCCGTCGCGACCGCAGAGCGCGGGCGCACCGCATTGACCCGGATCCCGGTGCCGTTCAGCTCCGCCGCCAACCCCGCGGTCATCCTGTCCTGCGCGGCCTTGCTCATGCCGTACAGGCTCGTGCCGTGGACGTCGGCGTCCAGGTCGGTTGTGCCTTCCGGGAGCGGCTCGACGGACCGCAGCCGGGCGGTGCCACTGGTGATGTTGACGATCCAGCCCTCGCCGCGCTCACGCATCGCGGGAATTACCCGCTGCGCCAGGTCCAGCGACGCATGCACGTTCACCTCGAACACCAGATGCGCCCGCTTGGCCGGATACTCCCGCAGCGGCTGGAAGATCGCGGCCGCCGCGTTGTTGACGAGGATGTCGATCGGGCCACCCAGGGCCCGCTCGGCCTCCTCCACGATCCGCCCACGCGACTCGGGATCCTCGAGGGCGGCCGGCACGATCGCGACCGCGCCACCCGCCGAACGGATCGCCTCCGCAGTCTCGGCGAGCGTGCCCTCGAACCCGCGATCGGGCTCGTCGACGGTACGGGCCACGATCGCGACCGCGGCGCCCTCCGCCGCCAGCCGCTGTGCGATGCCCGCACCGATCCCCGGCTGGCACCCGTGACGATCGCGCGCCGTCCGCGCAGCCTGCCCGTCACGCGCTGAGCTCCGCCTCGAGCTGCTTCGCGAAGGACTCGCGCAGCAGGACGTCGTTCGGGTTCTCGGGAAGTTCGGTGAGCGGCCGGGCGACCTCGGACGGCGTGGGGCCGTACTTCGCCGCCAGCGGGGCGAGCGCGTCCAGGTCGAAGTCGTAGAGTTCGGCGGCGTTCTCGGCGAACAACTTCCGCAGCTCGGCCTCGTCGACGTCGTGCATGACCTGCCGGATGCACTCGCGCGTGAACGGGTAGGTGCCCTCGTTGTGCGGGTAGTCGCTGCCCCACATGAACTTGCCGTCGCCGAGGGTGTCGCGTGAGGCCATGTCCTGCGCCGACGGCATCGTCGCGCCGACCCACACGTTGCGCCGGAAGTACTCGCTCGGACGCAGCGGCAACTGCTCGTCCTCGCTGTAGAACAGCTCGCCGATCCGGCCGGTGCGCTTGACCCGCAGGTCGACCGTGTCGAGCTGACGCATGAGGTCCGGCGCCCACGAGCAGCCCTGCTCCGACACCGCGAACTTCAGCTTCGGGAAGCGCTCGAAGACACCCGAGAGGATCATCTGCACGAGCGGACGCACCGAGTAGAACCCGACCTCGTTGATGTAGAGCAGCGAGGACGTCTTGTAGCGTCCGTAGTCCGGGAGCCCCGTGCCGGCATGGCTGTTCACCGGGACGCCGAGGTCCTCGCACACCTTCCACAGCCGGTCGTACTGCGGGTCGTACAGCGGCTTGACCCACTTGATGTCGGGCGCCAGGTTCGGCAGCAGAATGCCGCCACGCAGCCCGCGCTCCTTGATCCACTCGACGTCCTTGATCGCCTCGTCGACGTCGTTGAGGAACACCTGCCCCACACCGGCGCGCTGGGCGGGGGCCTCGTTGCAGAAATCCTGGAGCCAGCGGTTGTGGGCGCGGATGCCGGCGAGTCGCTTCTCGAAGTCCTCCGCCCGCGGCGGGCCGGCGAGGACGGCCGCACTCGGGAAGAAGGGAGGCACCGTGTTGGGGAACAGCACCTCGCCGACCGCGCCGTCGCCCTGCGTCTCGCGCCGGCGGCGCTCGTTGTCCCAGTTGCGGGTTCGCCCGTCGTCGACCAGGTCGCGGTAGGGGTTCTTGTAATCACCGCGCCAGGCGTCGAACTCGTCGTGCCACTTCGATTCGAGGTACGACCGGTAGGTGGCGTGGTCGGCACCGGCGTGGCTGTCCGCGGAGATGAGGATGTACGGCTTTTCGTTCGTCACGATGGACACTCCCGACTGAAGGGTTCAATATGAAACCGTGTTCTATCGAATCACCTTCGAGATTAGCCAGCCACTGCCGAAAGTCAAGAGGTAGCACCGGGTTAATGTAGAACCAGGTTCCACACATGGCGACTTCAGTCGTCGGCAACCAGCCGAGAACGCCGTGAGCCCCCGACTCGGAAGTCGGGGGCTCACGGACGGGGGCCGGGCGCGACGCGCCCGCAGGTTCTACGACTGCGGGGTCGCGAACCTCGACGCGAAGGCGTGGATGCTCGCGACGACGTGGTCGAGTTCCTCGTCGCTCATCCCGTGGCTCATGCCGAGCGACATCCCGCGCTCGAAGACCTCGTCCGCGTTGGGCAGACCACCCTCGGGAACCCGGTACTCGACATTGCGCATCATCGGATGACGAGTGACGTTGCCACTCCACACCGTTCGCGTGTCGATACCCGCCCCCTCGAGCGACTCCTGCAGGTCCGAACGGGCGAAGCCGGCATCTTCACGCACCGTCACCGGGTAGCACAGCCACGCGGTATGGAAGCCCTCGAGCTGCTTCGGCAGGCGGAACAGCGACGGATACGCCCCGAACGCGGCGGAGAACGCCTCGAAGATCTGGGCCCGACGCTTGTAGTTCGCGTCGAGCTTGCTCAACTGCACCAGACCGAACGCCGACCCCAACTCGGACGGCTCGAAGTTCCACGGCAGCACATCGAAGATGAAGTCGTTGTCGTAGGCCACACCGTCGAGGTCCTCCCGGAAGACCCGCCCTGTGTTCTCGGAACCGAACAGGTGCGGCTCCGAGCGACGGCCCCACCGGCGCAGCATCAGGCCCTTGTCGCGGAGCTTCTCGTCGTCGAGGCACACCATGCCGCCCTGGCCGGCGCACGTGATGATGTGGGCCATCGCGAAACTCGTCACGGTGATGTCCGACCGGGACCCGGTCTTGGTGCCCCGCAACGTCGTCCCGATGCAGTCGCACGAATCCTCGATCACCTTCAGGCCGTGGCGGTCGGCGATCTCCCGGATCGCGTCCCAGTCCGGCGCGTTCCCCGCAAGGTTCGGGACCAGAATCGCCCCGGTCTTCTCGGTGATCAACTCCTCGATCTTCGTGACGTCGACGTTGTAGGTGTCGGGCTCGACATCGACGAACACCGGGATCCACCCGCCACGCACGATCGGCGACACGTCGGTCGAGAACGTGAGCGGCGAGGTGATGACCTCGGAACCCTTGGGCAGGTCGAGCAATTCGAGCGCCAGGTACAGCGCCGACGAGCCGGAGTTGCACATCAGCCCCAGCTTCTTGCCGTACAGGTCGGCAACCCGGCGCTCCATCTCCGCGACGTTCTTGCCGATCTTCAAGGCGAACGGACCACCCCGCAGCACCTCGAGGCACGCATCGATCTCGGCATCGTCGTGAACACTTCGGGCATAGACAACCCTGGTCATGGGATCTCCTCGGTTGATATCTCGGAAGGCGCCGGTGGGCGCCGATCGGCCATGGCGGCAACCTGTGCGTGCCAACCCTGTTCGAGCGGGTCCGGCGAAATCGACGGCGGCGGTTCAGACCCGCGCAGGGTCCGTCTCCACACCTGAATGAAGTGCATTGAACGTTCATTCAAATTCGAATATAGATCGGGGTATCGATGCCGTCAAGACGGGAAATGGATATATCGAGCGGGCTGCGCCCGCGGGAGGTCACCGCGGCAACGCAGCAGCCGAACTCACATGAAGCCTCTTGCCGACGCCCCCTCTTTGACTTCGACTCAACCCCGGCCCTAGGCTGTTGAACGAATATTCAATACGGAAGGGCTGACGTGTCAGAACCTCACGACAGGAAGTCCGAAATCCTCGATGCCGCGGCGGCCTTGTTCGCGGTGCAGGGGATCGCGGGTACGTCGATGCGCGAGATCGGCGACGCGGTCGGACTGAACGCCGGCGCGCTCTACCACTACTTCCGGTCGAAGGGCGCGATCGTCAACGAACTGGTCACCGGATTTCTCGCCGATCTGCTCACGCACTATCGCGCGATGGATCTCGACCGACTCGAGCCCGCGCCCGGCTGAAGGCGATCGTCGATGTCTCCCTGACGACCGGCGCCGCGCGTCCCAACGCGACCAAGGTCTACCACGCGGAATTCGCGAACCTGCGCAAGCTGCGTGACTACGCCGAGGCCCGCGCACTCGCGGACGAGATCCAGAAGATCTGGCTCGACGCGATCGAGGCCGGCAAGGACACCGGCGTCCTCCGAAAGGACGTCCCTTCCAAGGTGTTCCACCGGTTCCTTCGTGACTCGGTGTGGTTCACCGTCTACTGGCGCAAGCCCGACGACCCGTACACCCTCGAGGAACTGTCCGCCGACTGCATCTCGGCGTTCCTCGACGGGATGGCCGTCTGACTCGAACCTCTCCGAAACCTACTGCGCCCCACGCGCGGTCAGCGCTGCGATGTCGACGCCCAGGGTGTTGCGGAAGGTGCCGATCAGCTCCTCGACCCCACCGAGCTGATCGCCCACCTGGTGGGTGTCTCGGCCGACAGCTCCCGGTTTCCCGACCGTGCGATGAGCTCGTCGATTCGGCTGTCGAGGCTCGTCGCCCACCGCATCGACTCCATCGCACGGAGCTGGATCTCGGCCTGCGCCAACAGGTCCCCGATCCGGGCGAGGGCGGCCACCCGTTCCACCAACTGGTCCCACACCGGTGCGAGTGCGTCGCGGCGGGATTCCACGTGCTCACGGGCCTCCGGTGTGGACTCGAGCGCGTTGTCGAGTTCACCGACGATCCCGTACAGCGCAACCGTGTCGACGGCGATCTGGGCTCAGCTCCTCGGCGAGGTCCAGCTGTGCCCGCTGCACCGCGAAGTACTCGGAGCGCCACGCCGCCGAGCCCTCGATCCGGTCGTACAGCGTGCCGGCCAGGAAGAGCAGGGTGTCGTAGCGGTCCGCGAACCGGTCGTCGTCGGGTTCCACCGCACGCTCCAATGCGTCGGCGGCGCGGCGGCCCACGTCCTGCGCTCTCGTCTGCTCGGACACCCGCGTCACCCTCGACGCCGTACCCTCGAGCATCGCGTTGCGCAGTTCGTGCAGGTGCCGTCGCCCCACCGGCAGCGGCGCCGGGGTCCGCGTCAACGCGACGAACAGCGCATCGCGCTGCCCCGGATCGAGGTGTACCCCGTCGCGGCGGTCCCTGCGAATGGCGCGCACGCCACCGGCGTAGTGCGCGTTCGACATCGTCGTCGCCGATCGCAGGCCGTCCAGTCGCTTGCCGAGTTCCGCGGCCCGGTACCGGTACGCCAACTGCACCGGTCCCGGGCGCATCGACGCGGCCTTACGCACGATCCGGGCGTGCTCGTCGGCCAGCAGGCGCAGGTCCCCGAAACCGCCGGTCGACGGCAGGGTCCGCCCCGCGCGGCGCCGTGTCGCCAGGATCCCGCGGGTGGCCGCGTCGACGCGCCCGGCTGCAATCAGCAGGGACGCGGTGTCCGACAGCGGCGGGTGACGGCCGTCGAGACGCGCGCGCTCGCACCAGTAGCGGACCTGCTCGTTGATGCGTGCGCGGCGCTCGACCGCCGCGGACTGGTCGGGTGCGGGCATGATGCCTCCTCCAGGAGCCCGATGCCCACCACTGTTCCAGAATCCGCGCACGCCGTCAGTCGATGACGGCGTCGGAGAACACCGGAGGATTGCCGAGGAACGGGCGGTGCGACGGCGGCTGCTTCCCCTCGAGGTCCGTGACGCCCAGTTCCTGGGCGACCTCGGCGCCGACCAGCACCTGACCGCTGCGCTTCATCAGCTCAGGATCCTTCGCGAGGGCGTCGATGACGCGGCCGGGGAACTCCGCCGATTCCGCGGTCGCGGCCAGCCCGTCGTACGCGCCGGGGTTCGCATCGAATCCGGCCTTGGTGCGCTCGGTCAGGAGCAGACCCATCCAGAGCGAGACCACCGCGACGTTGAACGGGCGGAAGTCGACGGCCATGTCGTGCGCCATCTTGTCCACCGCCGCCTTGCCGGCACCGTAGGCGGGACCGTGCATGTAGCACGTGCCGCCGAACGACGACGTGTTGACGACCAGGCCCTCACCGTTGGCGGCGAGCAGCGGCGCGGCGTAGTAGCTCGAGACGTAGCTGGACCGCATGCCGACGTCCAGCACGTCGAGCAGCGATAGCGACTTCTCCCAGAACGGGCCCTTCTTGGTCAGCTCGTCCGGCACCGTCAGCGCGTTGTTGACCAGGATGTCCAGTCGGCCGTGCTCCTCGCGCAACCGCTCGAAGAACGCCTCGACCTGGGCGTCGTCGCTGTGGTCGAGGACCACCGGCACCCCGGTGCCACCGCGTCGAGTGATCTCCTCGGCAGTCGCGAACACCGTGCCGGGCAGCGGGGCGTCACCCTCGGTCTTGGTCCGCCCGGTCACGTACACTTTCGCACCGGTCTCGCCGAGGGCGAGGGCGATTCCCTTGCCGGCTCCCCGGCTCGCTCCGGTGACCACCACGATCCGATCCGAACTCAGACCCACCATGCACTCCATCCGTCGTCGGGCGACCACGAGAAATGTGGTCCACGTCTCATCCAGCACACCGTAGGTGCCGGGGTCCGTGCATGTCACTTCCCGATGGTCGGGAAACACGACGGTGCCGAAGCTGCTTGAATCGAGGCATGGCGCAGGACATCCCGACGCGGCCGCTCGACGGCGTGCGTGTACTCGAGCTCGGCGACTACATCGCCGCCCCCACCGCGGGCCGACTGCTCGCCGACTTCGGGGCCGAGGTGATCAAGGTCGAACGGCCCCGTACCGGTGACGAGCTGCGCAATTGGCGCCTGTATTCGGGTTCCACGTCGATGCTGTACCGCACGATCAACCGGAACAAGAAGTCGATCGTGCTGGATCTGCGCTCCGACGAGGGCCGACAGCTCGTGCTCGACCTCGCCGCCGAGTGCGACATCGTGCTCGAGAACTTCCGGCCGGGACCCTGGAGAAGTGGGGCATCGGTCCCGAGCAGCTGAACGCGGTGAACCCCGAACTGGTGATCACGCGGATCTCGGCGTTCGGACAGACCGGCCCGCTCGCCGAGCGGCCCGGCTTCGCCGCCGTCGCCGAGGCGCTCGGCGGCTTCCGGGAACTCGTCGGGGACCCGGACCGGCCGCCGGTGCGGGTGGGCGTGTCCATCGGCGACTCGATCGCGGGCCTGTACGCCGCGTTCGGTTCGGTGATGGCGCTGTACCAGCGCAAGGCGCGCGCCGGTGAGCCGCTCGCGCTGTCGCAGCGGATCATCGACGTCGCGCTCAACGAGTCGATCATGTCGATGATGGAGTCGCTGATCCCCGACTACCTCGCGTACGGCATCAAGCGCGAGCGGGTCGGCGGCCGCATGGAGGGCATCGCGCCGTCCAACGCGTACCCGTGCAGCGACGGCACCAGCATCATCATCTCGGGCAACGGGGACGCGATCTTCCAGCGCTACATGGAAACCATCGAACGCCCCGACCTCGCGACGGACGAGGAACTGCAGACGAACGCCGGCCGGTGGGCGCGCCGCGACGAACTCGACGCCGCGATCGGGGCCTGGACGTCGCGGCACACCCGCGACGACGCGCTGCGGATCCTCGACGCGGCGAACGTCCCGTCGGGACCGATCTACACCGCCGCCGACATCGTCGAGGACGAACAGTACAACGCCCGCAACATGATTCAGACGTTCGACGTCGACACCGGTGCCGACACCCCGCAGCCGGTGGGCTTCCCGGGATCGTGCCGGTGATCGGCGGCGAGTCGCTGCCGATCGACCACGTCGGCCCTGACCTCGGCGAGCACACCCGCGAGGTGCTCGCGTCGGTGCTGGGCAAGTCCGCCGCCGACATCGATCGGATCATCGCCGAGACGGAGTCGTGATGACCTATTCCTTTGCACCGCAGTCGATTCTGCGCGACGTCACGTTGCGCGACGGGCTTCAGCTCACCGGCAAGCCGCTCTCGACCGACCGCAAGCTCGAGATCGCCCGTGGCCTGCTGGCGCTGGGCGTGCCGGAACTCGAGATCGGCTCGATGGCCCGCCCGGACCTGGTGCCGCCCATGGCGAACACGCTCGAGGTGATCGGGAACTCACCCCCGAGGAACTGGACCGGTGCTGGGTGTGGGTGGCCACCCCGCGCCACGTCGAGAAGGCCGCGGCGGCCGGCGCCCGGAACTTCCAGTACTGCTTCTCGGCGTCCGAGTCGCACAACCGCGCCAACATCGGGCGCTCCACCGACGACAGCCTCGCCGCGATGCCGGCCGCGATCGAGCTGACCCGCGCGGTCGGCGGACGTATCCAGCTGTGCATCGCGACGTCGTTCACGTGCCCGTTCGAGGGCGCGGTCCCGGCCGATCGGGTGCTGTCGATCGCGAACGACCCGCGCGCCGACGGCGCGGACGACATCGTGCTCGCGGACACGCTCGGACAGGCGGTCCCGGCGCAGGTGGCCGCGCTGATCTCGCGGGTGAAGGCGGAATCCCCCCAGCGCCGCATCGTCTTCCACGGTCACGACACGTGGGGTCTCGGCGTCGCCAACACACTCGCCGCGATCACCGCCGGTGCGACCGTCGTCGACGGCTCGCTCGGCGGGCTCGGCGGCTGCCCGTTCGCACCGGGAGCCAGCGGCAACACCTCCACCGAGGACATCGCGTTCGCGACGCGGCCCGGCTGGCTCACGCCGGAGACGCTGACCGGGCTCGTCGACATCGCGGCACCGATGCTCGCGGAACTCGGCGAGCCCAACCGGTCCCGCACCGCCGAGGGAACCCGTTCCGAGGCACACGCTTTCGAGTGGGTGCGGCCGAAGGGTCAGTGAGGTTCGACGACCGGCCCCTCGACCAGTTCGCCGACCAACCGGTTGACCTGCTCGCGGGTGAGGTGGGCGCCCTGGGCGGCGTACTGCTCGTACTCCTCGTCGTCGAGGGCGCCGTGGACGACGGCAGCCTCGATCGGACCGTCCACCGCGTCGATCCACGCCGGCAGGAATCCGGCCTGCGCGCCGAGCGTGTCCACCGCACCCATGAGCACGGCACCGTCCGCCGGGCGTCCCGCCGAGGCCAGGACGGCGGCGGTCGAATGGATCATCACCAGCCAGGAGATGGCGTCGGGTTCCTCGTCGAGGTCGGCCCGCAGCACACGCATCGTCGCCAGCGCACCCTCGACGTCCCCGGCATCGGCCGCTGCCTTCATCAACGCCCATGTCGACGACGTCACGGCCCAGCGGTGCCCGTACCGCTCACCGGCACGGATTGCGTCCCGTAGTTCGGCGCGGGCCTCCTCGGCCTCGCCGACCGACCGCAGCAGCATGCCCAGCACCATCCGCGCTTCGGCCGCGATCCATCCCGCGTCGTGATCGACGGCCAGCGCGACGGCATGACGGGCAAGCTCGACTGCCTCTGTGGACCGCCCCTGCATCGCCACGAAGTGCGCGCGCCACGCCTCGTCCCGGGCCACTTCGCCGATGTCGCCGATCGACGACCACAACTGCCCACCCCGCCGGACCGCGTCCTCCGCGCTGGCGGCGTCGCCCGTCAGATAGGTCAGCGACGCCAAACCGTCCAGAGCCCGCGCCATCACACGAGGCTCGGGCGGCCGCCAGTCCCCGCCACCAGATCCAAGGCGGTCCGCAGGAACTGCAGGCCCTCGCCGATGTTCCCGGTCCGGTACCAGAACCAGGCGAGGCGACCCGCCAGGTCGAGCGCGTACTGGCCGTCGTCGACCGCGAACGCCGACTCGAGCGCCGCCCGATGCTCCGCCTGATCTGCGGCGAGCAGCCTGATTGCTTGCCTACCGCGGGAGGTGTGCAGCGCCGCCGACACGGCCTCGACCCGCGCGAGGACGAAGTCGCGGTGGGTCGCACGGATCGCGATCGACTCGGCGTCGTCGGCCTGATCGCGCGCGAACTGGCGGATCGTCGCCAACATCCGATAACGGGTGGGCGAGGACCCGGCACCACCCGGAGCAGTCCCCGCCGTACCAGCGAGGTGAGCACCGCGGAAACCTCCGACGTCGACCCCAACACGCACATCGCCGTTGCACCGTCGACGTCGAACGAACCCGCGAATACCGAGATCCGGCGCAACAGGCGAGCCTCCCCGCCAGACATGAGACGGTTGGCCCAGTCGATGGTGTCCCACATCCGCCCGCGGGGCCGATCGCCGGCGCCGGTTCTCCGTGCAGGAGCGTGAACCTGTCTGCGAGACCGTCGGCGATCGCCTCCTCGTTCAGGTAACGCAGCTGGGCCGCCGCCAGCTCGAGGCCGAGCGGCAGGCACTCGACCTCCTCGCAGATGGCCTGTACCGCACGCTGGTTCCTCTCATCGAGCGTCCACGTGGCGGAGACCCTGCGGCACGTTCGGAGAAGAGTTCGAGGGCAGCCCCGTCCACGGACAGCGGGGCGACCTCGTGGACGCCTTCGCCCGCGACACCGAGCGGCGCCCAACCCGTGACGATCAGCCGGACGTCGGGGCAGCGCGCGAGGACCGCCCGGGCGACGTCCGCGGTGTAGTCGGGGATGTGCTTGCAGTTGTCCAGCACGAGGACACAGGACCTGGCCGCCATGGTCTCCGCGAGATGCGTCGGGGATCCGACGCCCGGTAACGCCAACAGCGTCGCGATCGTCGACGGAATCAGCGCGCCGTCACTGACTTTCGTGAGATCGACGATCCACGGCCCGTCAGGAGCCTCGAATCTCCGGCACACTTCGACCGCCAGTCGCGTCTTGCCCACTCCACTCGGACCGATGAGTGTGACCAACCGACGCTCGTCGAGCAGCTGCATGATCGACGAGACGTCCCGCTCACGGTCGACCAGTCGGGTCCTCGGCTGGATCAGATTCGAGTTCGACACCTGGAGCGGAGGCGACAGTTGCGCCGATTCCAGATAGACGCCGTCGTGGGTCATCAGGGCCAGCTCCATACGCCGCAGACCCGCGCCGATCTCGCACCCGAGGCGGTCGTCGAAGGTGGCGCGGCAGCGCCGGAGTGCGGCCAGCGCTTGGGCCTGCTGACCGGAGCGGCTGAGCCCCAGCACCAACAACTCCCACGCGCGTTCGTCGAGGGGATGATCCGCCACGACGGCCTCCGCCTCCACCGCGGCCGACGCCGGGGATCCCGCGTCGAGTTCCGCTCGGGCCAACGAGATCCGCGCCTCGAACCGGCGTTCAGTCAGGCGCGCCACCTCCGACTCGATGAAGACGGTGTCGGCGAACGCCGGTACCGGGAGGCCCTCGTACGCGAGGCCGCGCCATTGGCGCAGACCCTCACGGTAGGCATCCGCGGCCGTGTCCGGGGCGTGCGCCAGCATCGCGTCACCCCGGCGGACCTCGTCGACGAACCGCGCCGCGTCCACCGCGTCGCGAGGCACCGCCAACTGGTACCGCGTGCCGTCCCGCACCAGGACGCTGCCCGCGGTGCCCCCGTCGTCCAGCCGACCGCGAAGCCCCTCGAGCGCCTGCGCGAGGGGGTCGGGTCCACCCCTGCCTGACCGTTCCCGGCCGCGGCGGCACGCGTGTACCGGACCTGGGCACGCAACCGCTCGATGTCGACCGAGTGTGGGAAGGCCACCAGCAGTGCGGCGAGCAATGCCCTCTGCTGCTGGTCGAGGACGATCTGCCGGCCACCCTGCGTGGCCGCGACGGGACCCAGGACCGTGAACTCGATTCCGCTCGCCACCACCTTGCTCCCTTCACCCGTCCCGCGGGCACGGCTAGTCCGCGACCTCGACCATGTCGTGCCCGGCGACGTCGGCGGCGAGTACCCGCAGATGGTCGTCGGCCGAGCCGAGTGTGTGTTCGATCGCGGTCAGCCGGGACACGTAGTGGCCCACCGCATATTCGGCGGTCATGCCGATACCGCCGTGCATCTGGATCGCCTCCTGCCCGATGTGCCGCGCCGACCTGCCGATCCGCAGCTTCGCACGCGACGCGACGACCGGATCGACCACGCCGTCCGCGAGCGACATCGTCACGTACAGGCTCATGCTCCGCGCCAACTCCAGCGACACGTACATGTCCGCGGCGCGCTGTGTCAGGGTCTGGAAGCTGGCCAACGGAACCCCGAACTGCTTACGGGTGCGGAGGTATTCGGTGGTCAGCCGCAACGCCTGCTCCATCGCTCCGACGGCCTCGGCACACAGCGCGGCCTGCGCCCGAACCTGTGCTGCGCGGATCGCGACGACGGCGTCTCCACCGTCACCCAGCGGTTCCGCCGCGACGTCGCGCAACTCGATCTGCGCGGCCCGTAGACCGTCGTGCGTGGCATACCGTCGCCGGACCGCGCCCGGGGCGTCCGCGTCCACCAGGAACAGACCGACCCCACCGTCCGCGAGCGCCGCCGAGACCACGACCGTGTCGGCGCAGTCTCCGTGTGGGACCGGGTTCTTGGTCCCGGTGATCGTCCACGAATCCCCTTGCCGGACAGCATGAGTGCCCACATCGACCGCGGGCCAGCGGGATCCCGGCTCGGAGTGCGCGAAGGCTAGCAACAGGCCGCCGTCGGCGACGACGGGCAGGATCTTCCGGCGCTGCGCCTCACTGCCCACATCCGCGATCACACCGCCGGGCACCACGACCGCGTCGAGAACGGGTTCGGGGCCAGCCGCCGCCCAGCTCCGTCATCACCAGGCCTACCTCGACCGGTCCGGCACCCGAGCCGCCGTCCTCGTCGTCGAATCCGAGTCCGAGCAGTCCGGTCTCGGCCAGCCGACGCCACACGTCCGCGCTCCATCCGCGCGGCGACGCCTTCACCGAGGCAAGGGTCTCCGCGTCGTAGCTGCGCTCGAGCAGGCCTCTCGTAGTGTCCCGCAACAGCTTCTGTTCGTTGTCGAGTTCGAAGTCCATGCCCCGCCTCACAGTCCGAGGATCGAGGAGGCGATGATACTGCGCTGCACCTCGCTCGACCCGCTGTAGATGGACACCTTCCGGTAGTTGAGGTAGGTCGGGGCCGCGCGCTGCGCCCACAGCGGCGTCTCGATGTCGGGCCCGGCGTCGAACGGCAACGAGTCCGGTCCCGCCACGTCCACCAGAAGTTCGGTCACGGCCTGCTGCAGTTCCGAACCCCGCAGCTTCAGCAACGACGACGCTGGGTCGGGTTTGCCATGCGCCGAGGCAGCCACGACGCGCAGCTGCGTCAGTTCGAGCGCGAGCAGTTCGTTCTCGAGTTCGGCGACGCGGGCCGCGAACAGCGGATCGTCGAGGAGGCTGCCCGACCCGAGGGGTGTGCGCGCCGCGTGTTCCTTCGCCCGCGCCAGCCGGATCTTGGCGCGGCCCACTCCCGTGACGCCCGTACGTTCGTTGCCGAGCAGGAACTTCGCGTAACTCCAGCCGGCGTTCTCCTCGCCGACGAGGTTCTCGGCGGGAACGCGGACATCGTCGAAGAACACCTCGTTGACCTCGTAGCTGCCGTCGATCAGCTGGATCGGCCGGACGGTGACGCCCGGCGACGTGAGGTCGATGAGCAGGAACGAGATGCCTGCCTGCTTCTTCGGTGCGTTCGGGTCGGTGCGGACGAGGCAGAAGATCCAGTCGGCGTACTGGGCCAGCGTCGTCCACGTCTTCTGCCCGTTGACGACGTAGTGGTCACCGTCGCGCACCGCACGCGTCTGCAACGACGCCAGGTCCGACCCGGATCCCGGCTCGGAAAACCCCTGACACCACCAGATGTCGAGATTCGCGGTCGGTGCCAGGAAACGTTCCTTCTGCTCCTGCGATCCGAACGTCGCGATCACCGGGCCGACCATGTTGACGTTGAACGCGAGCGGTTCCGGCACCGCGGCCAACTGCATCTCGTCGAGCCAGATGTGTCGCTGCACCACCGTCCAGTCCCGGCCGCCCCACCGGACCGGCCAGTGCGGGACCGCGAGCCCCGCCGCGTTGAGGATGCGCTGTGTCGCGACGAAGTCGTCGCGGCCGACCTGTGCTCCCGACGCCACCCGCTCGCGGATCTCGCCGGGGATCTCGGTGCGGAAGAGGTCCGCATCTCCTCCCGGAACGCGCGCTCTTCCGCGGTCAGGGCCAGGTTCATCGATGATTCCCTCCACACGCGCGGATCTCAGTGCACCTCGATGCGAACGCTACTCCCTCCGGCGCGGCGAACGGCGGCTTTGCGGGGCTGCTAGCGCGTCTCCAGGACCAGGAGATATCCCCGCCGCCGGCGTCCACCCGGGTCGTCAGCGCCAGATCGGGCGCGAGCCGGGAGAGCCGATCGAGGAGCCACTCCCCGGCGGCCGTCGCGTCCGATTCCCCGGGGCAACGGGCCACCGCGACCCGCCCGCCCTTGCGGCTCAGTTGCTCGACGACGCCGATGATCGGCGCCGGGTCGACGACGAAGAGGTCCTCGGACCACGGCACGACAGGTTTGATCGCGCCCTTCTTCGTGTTGCAAGCGCGGTGCGCGAGGCGCTCCTGAACCGACTTGCCCTTGCTCTTCTTCGCGGTGCTGATGCCGTCGACGCTCGGCCCACGCGGATCGTTCACCGACATGTCCGGATCGACGGGCTCGTCGCACAGCCAGCAGCGCCAGCCGTCTCGTTCACCGATGTCCTGCAGGTTGCTCACCGTGAAGACGGTACCGCCGCGGCGGGGCGCCGCGGCGGTACCGTCCTCGGGCAGCTGCTCCTACATGTCGGCGATGGCCTCGAGGGGCTTGGTTCGAGCGGCCCGGCTCGCCGGCCAGAGGGCCGCGAGGACGCCGACCACCGCGGACCCGATCAGCATCGCGAGGACCTGCACCCACGGAACCGAGACCTGATCCAGGCCCTGATCGGCGAGCGTCCGCACGAAGCCCCAACCGAAGACCACGCCGAGCACGACGCCGACGAGGGCACCGAACACCGCGATCAGCACCGACTCGAGATAGATGGTGCGGCGCACCTGCGCCCGCTGCATCCCGACCGCCCGCAGCATGCCGATCTCACGTCGTCGTTCGACGACCGAGAGGGCGAGCGTGTTGACGATGCCGAGGATCGCGATGACGACTGCGAGTGCGAGCAGGCCGTACAGCACCGCGAGCAGCGTGTCGATCTGCTGCCCCTGAGCGCCCTTGAACTGCTCCCGGTCCTGGACCTGCACCACGACGAACGGGTCGGTCGCGGTCACGAGATCGGACGCCATCATCGTCATGTTCGTGCCCGGCGCCGTCTTGACCAGCACGGCCCATTCGGTGCGCATGTTGAGCGGGGTCACCTGCTGGTAGACCTGGTCCGAGACGACCCACGGACCGAGCAGCTGGTTGTCGGCGTAGATGCCGGTGACCGTCGTGGTGACCTGCTCGCCGTCGCGGTCGGTGAGGGTGACCGGCGTGCCGATCTTCCAGCCGTGATCGGTGGCCTCGGAATCGCTGGCCAGCATGTCGGTGCCGGTGATCGAGGCGGCGCCTTCCTTCATCGTGTAGTCGAGCACGCCGGCGGGGGAACCACTGAGCGCCGTGCCGAACACGTCCTTGTCGTCGATCTTCACCGCGACGCCGTGGAGCGAGACGGCTTCCTCGACCCCCGTCACCTTCGCGGCGGCCGCGGCGGCCCCCGCCGGGACGCCGATGCCCTGCGGTCCGGTGAGCACGAAGTCGGCCTGGACGCCCTTGTCGACGAGCGCGTTCACGCTCGATTTGGCGGACGCACCGAAGACTCCGATCACCGACACGAGCATCAGGCCGAGGGTCAGCGCGAACGCTGTCGCGGCCGTGCGCTTGGGGTTGCGCACCGCGTTGGTGCGGGCCAGTCGTCCGACCGGGCCGAACGGCTTGGCGAACACCGCGCCGAGGGCACCGACGACCGGCCGGGACAGCGCCGGCGCGGCCAGCAGGACCGCGAGGACCAGGGCGAGCGCCCCGAGCCCGACGAGGGCCGCCGCACCGCCACCGGTGGACTGGGCGCCGACGACCAATGCGAGAACACCCAGCACCGCGGCGATCGCACCGATCAGGGTGCGCACCTTCAGGGTGTCGCCGGTGGACGCGAACTCCTCGCGCATGGCCGCGACCGGAGGCACCTTCGATGCCCGGCGTGCCGGCGCGTAGGCGCTGACGACGGTGACGATCAGGCCGAGCACGAGCGCGACGATGATCGTGCGCGGCTCGATCTGCAGCGGACCCTGGGCAGGCCCAGGTCGAAGGCGTTGAGCAGCGCGCGCAGGCCGTAGGCGAGTCCGACACCGCCCGCGATGCCGAGCGCGCTGCCGATCACACCGACGACGATGGCCTCGAAGACCACCGACCGGCCCACCTGCTTGCGGCTGGCGCCGATCGCGCGCAGCAGCGCGAGTTCACGCAGACGCTGCGCGACGATCATCGAGAAGGTGTTGTAGATGATGAAGGTGCCGACCAGCAGCGCGATCGCGCCGAACGCCAGCAGGAAGTAGTTGACGAAGCTGAGCGCCTTGCCCACCTCGTCCTTGGTCTCCTCGCGGACCTGGTCGGCGGTCTGGACCTTGGTGTCGGGCACCGCGGCCGCGATCCGGTCACGCAGCACGTCCTGCGAGACACCGGTACCGGCGACGTCGATGTAGCCGACGTGGCTGCCGTCGGTGAACAACTCGCGAGCCTGCGCGTCGGTGAACAGCGCGCCGACGTACCCGCCGGTGTCGGTCTCGGGGGCGTAGATGCCCGACAGCGTCACATCGTTCCAGCCGCTCATCGTCAACACGCGCGTGTGGTCGCCGACCGCGAGGCCGGCCCGGTTCGCGGCGCTCTCGTTGAGCGCGATCTGACCGGCCTGCTGCGGCGGAGTGCCGCCGACGAACTTGGCCGGTTCGCCGAGCTGCTGGTCCGGCGGCAGGTACGACGTACCGATGCTCGGCGCACCGCCGTTCTGCAGGGGCTTGCCGGCCGAGTTGAGAACCACGATCTGCCCGCCCACGGACGGTGCGACGGCGCGGACGCCGTCGACGGCGCGGAGGGTGTCGACGTCCGCGATCGGGACGCCGCTCGAGCCCTGCTCGACGGGGCTCACCCGCACGTCGACGCCCTTGGCGCCGCCGTCCATGATGCTGTCGAACGTCTTCTGCAGGGTGTCGGTGAAGACGAAGGATCCGGCGACGAACGCCGTGCCGAGCACCACCGACAACACGGTCAGCACGAGCCGCACCTTGTGCGCGGCGAGGTTGCGCAGGGACACCTTGCGCATCGGGGAATTTGTCACGGCCATGGCGTCAGACCGTCTCAAGGTTCTTCATGCGGTCCAGGACCGACTCCGCGGTGGGCTCGCGCAACTCGTCGACGATCTGACCGTCGGCGAGGAACACCACGCGATCGGCGAAGCTCGCGGCCCGCGGATCGTGCGTGACGATCACGACGGTCTGGTCGAACTCGTCGACTGCGGCCCGCAGGATCGACAGCACCTCACCGGACGAGCGCGAATCCAGGTTGCCCGTCGGCTCGTCACCGAAGATGATCTCCGGCTGCCCGGCGAGGGCACGCGCGCACGCGACACGCTGCTGCTGGCCACCGGAGAGCTCCCCGGGACGATGGTCGAGGCGATCGCGCAGCCCCAACCGGTCGATCACGGTGTCGAGCCACTGCTGATCGGCCTTGCGGCCGGCGATGTCGAGCGGCAGCGTGATGTTCTCGAGCGCCGTGAGGGTCGGCACCAGGTTGAACGCCTGGAAGACGAACCCGATGCGGTCCCGGCGTAGCTGCGTCATCTGCTTGTCCGAGAGGGTGGTCAGGTCCGTGGCACCGGATCAGCACCGAACCCGACGTCGCCGCGTCGAGACCGGCCAGGCAGTGCATGAGCGTCGACTTGCCGGAGCCGGACGGCCCCATGATGGCGGTGAACTCCCCCGCGCGAACTCCGCGGACACGCCCGCGAGGGCGTGGACCTGGGCGTCCCCCGACCCGTATACCTTCGTCAGGTTGACCGCGCGGGCGGCAACGGTGGTCTCGGTGGGCATCTCGGTTTCGGTTGGCATGCCCAACATCCTCACCCGCCGGGGTGACGGAAAACCATCGGGGACTTCCCTGATCTTGTACCCCGACCCAGGGATGGTTCGTCAGTCGTGGGAGAAGGCGCGGGCGATCTCCCGCTCGAGGTCGAGGTACGGGGTGCCCGAGACGTCCGCAGTCACCTTCCGGACGGTTCCCCCACGGAACCGGAACGGTGCCCGGTAGAGCCGCGAAACCGACTGGCCGGTGTCGCGTCCGACCCGGATTCCCTCCCCCACTCCGGAGAACATCGCCGGCTGGACCCGCACGCCGCCGAGTGAACCGACGTCGCGGTCGTCGATGTGCAGGGTCACGTCCCCGATCGGTGTGAACCCGTCGGCAGCCGCCCCCGTCCTGTCGAAGCGCACCCCGAGGACGTGGGCACCGGTCGTGGGGACAGACTCGATCGAGACGACGACCTGCTCGTCCTCACCGAGGAAGTTGTACACGTACTTCAGGTCCCGTCCTGCACGAACAGGCTGTGGCCACCGAGCCGGCCGCCGTGGGCGAACAGCACACCCTCGACTTCGTCGGATTCGATCCGCACGTCCGCGAGCACCGAGAACGACCGACCCCGCATCTCGAGCGCGGCGCCCGGCCCCACCTCGGCCGCGTCCGGGTAGTAGACGAACGACTCGCGTGTACCCGTCAGGTACGGCCGGAAGCGCAGGAACGCGGACAGCACATCGAGGTCGTTGAGAGGCAGCCCGTCGTACTTCGCGGCCTGGTCGAACCACAGCGCGCGCATCTCGTCGAGCTTGTCCGGTCGCGCCGACGCGAGGTCACGAACCTGGCTGCGGTCCCGCTCGATGTGGAACAGCTCCCAGCGGTCGTCGTCGAAATGCCCCCAGTTCGACGGGGCCGCCGGGTGCACGGTGTTCGCGAACCACCCGTCATGCCAGATCCCGCGGGTACCGAGCATCGAGTAGAACTGCGTCGTCTTGCCGGTCGCCGCCTCCGGGTCCGCGAGGACGGGTCGGAAGCTCACCCCCTCGAGCGGCCGCTGCGGCACCCCACCGACCAGCAGCGGCGGATCGACACCGAGCAGTTCGTACACGGTGGGCGTGACGTCACAGACGTTGATGTAGTTGTCGCGGACCTCTCCGCGGGCGGAGATGCCGTCCGGCCACGAGATCACGCACGGGTCCGCGATCCCGCCCTCGTGCGACGCGTACCGCTTGAACAGCTTGTACGGGGTGTTGAACGCCATGGCCCAGCCGGTGCAGTAGTGGTTGTACGTCTCCGGGCCGCCCAGGTCGTCGATCTGCGCCAGACCGTCCTCGATTCGGTCCGGGTAGCCGTTGAAGAACTTGTACTCGTTGACCGAGCCGTTGGGGCCGCCCTCACCGCTGGCGCCGTTGTCGGACAGCAGCACGACGATCGTGTTGTCGAGCTGGCCCGAATCCTCGAGATAGTCGAGCAGGCGGCCGATCTGGGCGTCGGTGTAGCTCTGGAACCCGGCGAACACCTCCGCCATCCGGCAGAACAGGCGCTGCTCGCCGTCGTCGAGCGACTCCCACGGACGGACGGTGTCCCCACCGGCCACGCCGCCCCGTCCGCGCTCACCTCGTCGGTGTACGGATTCATCTGCGACAGTTCGGTGTCCGCGGGAACCAGGCCGAGCCGCTTCTGGTTGTCGAGGACGATCTCGCGGTACCGCTCGTACCCCATGTCGAACCGGCCGGCGTACCGATCGGCCCATTCCTTCGAAACATGATGCGGCGCATGCCCGCAGCCCGGACACAGGTACAGGAACCACGGCTTGTCCGGCGCGATGACCTTGGCGTCGCGGATGAACTCGATCGACTTGTCGGCCAGATCCTTCGACAGGTGGTAGCCGTCCTCCGGCGCAGACGGCGGATCGACCGGATGGTTGTCGTAGACCAGGTTGGGATACCACTGGTCGGCCTCACCACCGAGGAATCCGTAGAAGCGCTCGAATCCTCGCGAAAGCGGCCAATTCCGTTTGGTGGCTGCCAGATTCGACTCCTCCAACGGAGTCAGATGCCACTTGCCGACGGCGTAGGTGTTCCAGCCGCGATCGCTCAGCACCTCCGACAGCAGCGCCGCGTCGGTCGGTATCCGTCCACTTCGAGTTCGCGAACCCGTCGGTGAACTCCTCGATGGTCGCCATCCCCACCGATGTCGGGTTGCGTCCCGTCAGCAGCGCGGCCCGCGTCGGCGAGCACAGCGCGGTGGTGTGGAACTGGCTGAGCAACACCCCACGCTCGGCGATGCGCCGGAGGTTCGGCATCTCGACCAGGCCGCCGTAGAAGTCCGACGTGCCGATCCCCGTGTCGTCCCACACCAGGTACAGGACATTCGGGGCACCTTCCGGCGCACGGGGTTCCGCGAACGGCGCCCAGTCCGGCGTCGAATCCCGGATGTCGACCGATACCTTGCCCGTGAACTCCGCAGCCATGGCCGGGTCCTCCCGATGCGTGGTACCCCATCATCACACGCGCCGAGAGGCGTCCGGACCGGTTCGTCGAACTACGCGGGACTCACGACCAGCGGGCCTGACCGCCGTCGAGGGGAATCGTCGCGCCGGTCAGGTACCCGGAGTCCGGCCCGACGAGGAACGCGACCGCGTTGCCGATGTCGGTCTCGGGGTCGCCGATCCGGCGCATCGGGATACTCGCGACGAACGCGGCAGCCTCCTCCGGACGCGCCTCGGTCCAACGCTGCAGCCCCGGCGACATCGCATGCGGTGCAACCGCATTGACGCGAATGTTGTCGACACCCCACTCGCAGGCCGCAGCCCTCGTCAGCGCGCGGACCGCCTCCTTGACGGACGCGTACCCGCCGTAGCCGCTGGCGTCCCACCGGACCGCCACCGACGACACCATGTTCACGATCGCGCCGCCGCCACGCTCCTTCATGTGCGGGTAGCAGGCCTGCATCGTCCGCAGCGCCGCGACGGGACCGGAGGTGTAGGCCCGCTCGAGCAGATCCGGCTTCAGGTCGTTGATCGGGCCGAGCGGGTTGAGGCTGGCGTTGTTGACCAGGATGTCGATTCCGCCGAACAGCGAGGCAGTGGTGTCGACGGCGCGCGTGATGTCCTCGGCGTCCGACACGTCCGCGACGACCGGTTCGGCAACGCCGCCGAATGCGGCAATCGCCTCACAAGTGTCGATCAGCTTGGACTCGGTGCGCCCGACACCGCGATCCGCGCGCCCTCCTTCGCGAGCGCGAACGCGATGCCCTGACCGACACCCTGGCCTGCGCCAGTGATGAGCGCGACCTTTCCCTCCAACTTGCCCATGTGGTTTCAATCTCCCGCATCGATCGACGTGTCGAGGCACACACAACCAGGTCCGGCCGACCGCCACGCCGCGTTTCCCATTGATCGGGACCGGTTCGCCGCTACGCTCGACGTCATGCGGATCGGAGCCCATGTCCGGCAGGACGCGGACCCCATCGGGGCCGGCGAGCGCCTCGGCGCGGAGATCGTCCAACTGTTCCTCACCGACCCCCAGAAGTGGGACAAGCCCGAACCGCATCCACAGACGGAACGGATCCTGCAGAGCCCGATCGACGTCGTCGTGCACTCGTCGTACGTCATCAACGTCGCCAGCCTCAACAACCGACTCCGGATGCCGTCCCGCAAGGCGGTCGCCGATCAGGCCGCGGCGGCCGCGGACATCGGCGCGGTCGGCCTCGTGGTCCACGGCGGCCACGTGCGCGACGGCGAGGATCCCGCCGCGGGTGTCGCGAACTGGCGCAAGCTCTTCGAACGTCAGCAGGACAAGGGCGGATTCCCCGTGCCGATCCTCATCGAGAACACCGCCGGCGGCGACTTCGCGATGGCCCGGCACCTCGATGCGATCGCGCGGCTGTGGGACGCCGTCGGCGAGTTCGGCGCCGGCTTCTGCCTCGACACATGTCACGCCTGGGCTGGGGGTGAGGAGCTGCTCGGCATCGTCGAGCGCGTCAAGGCGATCACCGGCCGGATCGACCTGGTGCACCTGAACAACTCGCGTGACGAGTTCGACTCCGCCCGCGACCGGCACGCGAACCTGGTCACCGGCATGATCGACCCCGCGATGCTCACCGCCGTCGTCTCCGCGGCCGACGCCCCCGTGATCCTCGAGACCCCGCCGACGGGATCGCCGACGATCTCGCCTACCTGCGCGACGCGCTGGCCGGAGACTGACGAGTCTCCGACATCACATACCGAATCGGCTACGACGCCGCGTCGAAGGCGGGCGGACCCACCACCGGCACCTACCATCCCGAGACATGACGCACTTCCGGTCCCGCCGCACCCTCGCCATGTCGTCCGTCGCTGTCGCCGCACTCGCCCTCGCCGGCTGCACCAGCGCCGAATCCGAGCCGGCCGCATCGACCACGTCGATGACCTCCTCGTCCGCCGCCTCCGACGACTCGAGCCGCGAGACGAAGGCGCCCGCGGCAGCGGTCGACGGCACGCTGACCGCGGCACCGACCGGGCAGGCCCCGCAGACCGCCGCGGCGTCGCCGGACGCCGCGCTCACGATCAGAGACATCCGCGTCGGCAAGCACGACGGCTTCGACCGCGTGGTCTACGAGTTCGGCGGCACCGGAACCCCCGGCTGGCGCGCCGAGATCGTGTCCACCGCGACCCAGCAGGGCAGCGGCAAGCCGCTCGCGGTCGCCGGTCAGGGCATTCTGCAGGTCCTCGTCGACGGCTCCTCGATGCCGTTCATGACCAACGTCGAGCCGTACTCGGGCCCAAACCCGCTCGAGGTCGAGAACCCCGTCGTCGTGACCGAGGTCCGGGACGCCGGGATCTTCGAGGGCACCGACCAGACGCTCATCGGGCTCTCCGACCGCAACGTCTCCTACCGCGTCTACACGCTCACCGAGCCGACGCGCCTGGTCGTCGACATCTCGCGCTGACACACCGTCGAATTTGACCTCAACCATTCTCGAGGTTCTACCTTCGTTGTCGTACCCCCGTCCTACCGTGACGGGACCGACGAGAGGGGCGACGGATGAGTATGGACGTGACCGCGTGGAACACGATGTACAACGCGATGCACGCGCAACAGGACCGTCGGCCCTTCTCCCGGGCCACGCTGCGCCGCGTGGCCGGGTACGCGCGACCGCACCGTAGCCACATCCTCTGGTACGTGCTGCTCAGCGTCGTCACCGCCGCACTCGCGGTGGCGACCCCGTGCTCGCCGGCCGTGTCGTCGACGCGATCGTCGCCGGCGACGACGTCCGCGTCGTGGTGGTGCTGGCGTCCGCGATCGCGGCCATCGCACTCTTCGAGGCGGGCATGGCGGTACTCACCCGATGGCTGTCGGCGAGCATCGGCGAGGACCTGATCCTCGACCTGCGCACCACGGTGTTCGATCACGTGCAGCGGATGCCGATCGCGTTCTTCACCCGCACCCGCACCGGTGCGCTCGTCAGCCGTCTCAACAACGACGTCATCGGTGCGCAGCGGGCGTTCAGCGACACCCTCTCCGGCGTGGTCGGAAACCTGGTGACGCTGGCGATCACCCTGGTCGTCATGGTGAGCATCTCGTGGCAGATCACGCTGCTGTCGCTGCTGCTCCTGCCGGTGTTCGTGATCCCCGCCCGCCGCATGGGCACCCGATTGGCCCGGCTCAGCCGCGAAGCCGCAAACCACAACTCGGTGATGAGCACCCAGATGACCGAGCGGTTCTCCGCGCCCGGCGCAACCCTGGTGAAACTGTTCGGCCGCCCCTCGATGGAGTCCGCCGAGTTCGCGGTGCGCGCCCGCCGCGTCCGCGACATCGGCGTCCGCACCGCGATGCTGCAGTCGGTGTTCGTCACCGCACTCACCCTCGTCTCGGCCCTCGCCCTCGCCCTCGTCTACGGTCTGGGCGGCTACTACGCGCTCCGCGGGCAGCTCGAGGCCGGCGCCGTCGTCTCGCTCGCACTGCTGCTCACCCGGCTGTACTCGCCGCTTACCTCGTTGGCGAGTGCCCGCGTCGACGTCATGAGCGCGATGGTCAGCTTCGAGCGGGTCTTCGAGATCCTCGACCTGAAGCCGCTCATCGCGGAGAAGCCCGACGCCGTCGACGTCCCCGAGGGACCCGCGTCCGTCGAGTTCCGATCGGTCGACTTCGCCTACCCCTCCGCCGACAAGGTCTCGCTCGCCTCGCTCGAGGAGGTGGCCGGCCTTGACACCCGCGGCGGCGCGACCGTGCTGCACAACGTCTCGTTCCGCGTGGAACCGGGCCGGATGGTCGCGCTGGTCGGGTCGTCCGGTGCGGGCAAATCGACCATCGCGCAACTACTTCCGCGTCTGTACGACGTCGATTCCGGTGCCGTCCTGGTCGGCGGCGTCGACGTGCGCGACCTGACGGCCGATTCGATCCGTGCGACCGTAGGCATGGTCACGCAGGACGGACACCTGTTTCACGAGTCCGTCCGGGCGAACCTCCTCCTCGCTCGCCCCGAGGCGACCGAGGCGGACCTGTGGGACGTGCTGCGCCGCGCCAACCTAGCGTCGCTGATCGAGTCGCTGCCCGACGGCCTCGACACCGTCGTCGGCGAACGCGGATACCGCCTGTCCGGCGGTGAGCGGCAACGTCTCACGATCGCACGACTGCTGCTGGCCCAGCCACGCGTCGTGATCCTCGACGAAGCCACCGCGCACCTCGACTCGACCTCCGAGGCCGCGGTGCAGGACGCGCTCGGCGAAGCCCTCGAAGGGAGGACAGCGGTGGTCGATTGCCCACCGGCTGTCCACCATTCGCGCCGCCGACCAGATCCTCGTCGTCGAGGACGGCCGAATCGTCGAGCGCGGCAACCACTCCGAGCTGCTCGCCGCCGGCGGACGCTACACCGAGCTGTACCGGACACAATTCGACACCGGCACGGCTCCCGTGCTCACCGAGGTACTGCGCTGACCACCGAACGCCGTCAGAAGTAGCGGCGGATGTTGTGAATGTCGAAGTCCGACAACGGTGTCAACCCGATCGGGACGCCCGAGCTGTAGGCGTTGAACACCATGCCGTTGCCGGCGTAGATGCCGACGTGCCCGGCGATGTCGTACGTGTCCATCGTGATGACGTCGCCGGGCTGCAGCGCCGACAGCGGCACCAGCATGCCGGCGGTGTCGCGCGCCATCTCCTGGCTGGTGCGCGGCAGGTTGATCCCCACCGTCCGGAACGCCCACTGGACCAGACCGGAGCAGTCCCACACATCCGGTCCGTTACCGCCCCACACGTACTGCTTCCCGGCCTGCGTGGTGGCCGCCGTGAGCGCGGCCATCGCGCGGGGGCTCGGAATCGGTAGCGGGATGGCGATGTCGCCGCTGCCGGCGAACAGACTGGCGCTCCCGTTCCCCCGCTACTGCCGGAGCTACCGGACGACAGGACGTCGGTGAGACCGTTGGCGATATCGGTTGCGCTGGTGATCGAACCGACGATGTCGGGTTGCGCGGCGGCGGGTGCGGCCGATCCGACGGCACCCCCGGCGATGAGTCCTGCTGCGATCAAACCTCTACGAATTACGTGGGCCACGCTCGTGCCTCCTTGCTCGGAAATGCGCGGATCCCCCCGACCACAAACTGTGAGGCACATTACAGAGCAGGAATCACTCCTGTCACAGAATCCGGGGCATCGACGGAAAGGGGCACCGGCGGGTTCGACACCCACCGGCACCCCTTCGGAAGCCGTTCGCCCTGGTCAGGCGTCAGTCACGCGGCCGACGCTTGCCGAACTTGTCGCCTTTGCCGCGGCCGAACTTGCCACCGGCCCGATCGTCCCGGCCACCCCGAGACGACGGGCGACCCGACGGCGCACCCTGGTCCGGCTGCAGCTGGATCAGCACACCGGAGATCCGGGTAGCGCGCAGCGCCTCGACGGTCTCGCGGGGCAGGTTCGCCGGCAGCTCGACCAGGCTGTGATCGGGGCGGATGCTGATGTGCCCGAAGTCGCTGCGGCGCAGGCCGCCCTCGTTCGCGATGGCGCCGACGATGGCACCGGGAACAACCTTGTGCCGCTTGCCGACCGCGATCCGGTACGTCGCGAACTCCTGGCCGTCGCGACCGACGCGCGGACCGCTCGGACCGCCCTCGTCGAATCGGCGGGCCGGCCGCTCCCGCGGCTCGCGCTCGCGGCGCGGCGGGGCCGGCGGCTCCGGCGCCATGAGGAACGATTCACCGTCGCGCGACTGCACGGCCAGCGCAGCGGCGATGTCGGCCAGCGGGACGTCGTGCTCGCGCTCGTAATCCTCGATCAGCTTGCGGAACAGCGCGAGGTTGTCCGAGTTCAGGCTCGCGGTGATCGAGTCACCGAACTTCGCGACACGCTGCGCGTTCACGTCGTCGACGGTGGGCAGCTGGATCTCGGTGAGCGGCTGCCGGGTGGTCCGCTCGATCGCCTTGAGCAGGTGCCGCTCGCGCGGTGCGACGAACAGCAGCGCGTCACCGGTGCGGCCCGCGCGACCGGTGCGGCCGATGCGGTGGATGTACGACTCGGTGTCGTGCGGGATGTCGTAGTTGACGACGTGCGAGATGCGGTCGACGTCCAGACCGCGGGCCGCGACGTCGGTGGCGACGAGGATGTCGAGGGCACCCGACTTGAGCTGGCCGATCGTGCGCTCACGCTGCGCCTGCACGATGTCGCCGTTGATGGCGGCGGCGGAGAACCCGCGGGCCCGCAGACGCTCGGCGAGGTCCTCGGTGGCCTGCTTCGTGCGGACGAAGATGATCATCGCCTCGAAGGTCTCGACCTCGAGGATCCGGGTGAGCGCGTCGAGCTTGCGCTGGTGCGCCACCTGCACCCACCGCTGCGTGATGTTCGAGGCGGTCTGGGTCTTCGCCTTGACCGTGATCTCGATCGGATCGTGCAGGTACTGCTTGGAGATCTTGCGGATCGCCGGCGGCATCGTCGCCGAGAACAGCGCCACCTGCTTGTACTCAGGGGTGTCCGCGAGGATGCGTTCGACATCGTCCTGGAAGCCCATCTTGAGCATCTCGTCGGCCTCGTCGAGGACGAGGTACTCGAGATTCGACAGGTCGAGCGTGCCCTTCTCCAGGTGATCGATCACGCGCCCGGGAGTGCCGACGATGATCTGCGCGCCGCGGCGCAGGCCCGACAGCTGCACGCCGTACGCCTGACCGCCGTAGATCGGCAGCACGTGCAGGCCGGGGATGTGCGCCGAGTACTTGCCGAACGCCTCGGCGACCTGCAGCGCCAGCTCACGCGTCGGCGCCAGGATCAGCGCCTGCGGAACCTTCCGGTCGACGTCGAGGCGGGAGAGGATCGGGATCGCGAACGCGGCCGTCTTGCCGGTGCCGGTCTGCGCGAGGCCCACGACGTCGCTGCCGGCGAGCAGCGGCGGGATGGTCGCGGCCTGGATCGGCGAGGGCGACTCGTATCCGACGTCGGAGAGGGCCTTCAGCACACGTTCGTCGATGTCGAGCTCGGCGAAGGTGGTGGGATTGTCGTCGGTCTGCGGGTCGCGCTCGGTGTCACTCATTTGACCAGTGAGTTTAGTCGATGCGTGGTATGGCCCCGCCGCCCTCCTCCCCTCCCAACCCCTGAACGGGAATTCACCTACCACTTTCGGGCCCGATCCGTATCGTGAACTCCCGTTCAGGGCTTCGGGACGGAACCGGAGCAGGGACGACCCCGCCGACGTGCCCGGAATGACCGGGATCACAATGTGGACAATCCGACGTCACCTCGAGAGGAACCGCAGTGTCCGATACGACACCCATCCCCACCCACTGGTACAACATCGTCGCGGACCTGCCGGTCGCCCCGCCGCCTCACCTGCACCCGGGCACCAAGGAGCCGGTTCAGGCCGCTGACCTGGCCGCACTGTTCCCCAGCGCGCTGATCGCGCAGGAGGTCACCACCGACCAGTACGTGGAGATCCCCGAACCGATCCGTGAGGCGTACCGGACGTGGCGGCCCGCGCCGCTGATCCGCGCGCGGGAGTTCGAGAAGGCGCTCGGCACCCCGGCCCGCATCTACGTCAAGTACGAGGGTGTGAGCCCGGTCGGCAGCCACAAGACCAACACCGCGGTCGCGCAGGCGTACTACAACGCGCAGGACGGCGTGAAGAAGATCACCACCGAGACCGGCGCCGGCCAGTGGGGCAGCGCGCTGTCGTTCGCGTGCGCCAAGTTCGGTATCGACCTCGAGGTGTGGCAGGTGCGCGCGTCGTACGAGTCGAAGCCGTACCGCCGCCACCTGATGGAGACCTACGGCGGCACCGTGCACCCGAGCCCGTCCGATCTCACCGAGTCGGGCCGCAGGATGCTGGCCGAGTTCCCCGACACCCCGGGCTCGCTGGGCATGGCTGTCACCGAGGCCGTCGAGGTCGCCGCGAACGACCCCGACGCGCGCTACGCGCTCGGCAGCGTGCTCAACCACGTGGTGCTGCACCAGACGGTGATCGGCCTCGAGGCCGTCGAGCAGTTGCGTAACGCCGGCGAGGCCAACGCCGACGTCGTGTTCGGTTGCGCCGGTGGCGGTTCCAACCTCGCCGGGCTGGCGTTCCCGTTCATCCGCGAGGTGCTGCACGGCAAGGCGCAGACGCGGATCGTCGCCGCCGAGCCGGCCGCGTGCCCGTCGATCACCAAGGGCGAGTACCGCTACGACCACGGCGACGTCGCCGGTCTGACGCCGCTGCTGAAGATGCACACGCTCGGCCAGGACTTCGTGCCGGATCCGATCCACGCCGGTGGCCTGCGCTACCACGGCATGGCGCCGCTGCTGAGCCACACCGTCGAACTCGGCTACGTCACCGGCCAGGCCGTCGACCAGCGCGACTCGTTCGACGCCGGCGTGCTGTTCGCGCGCACCCAGGGCATCGTCCCGCCCCGGAGTCGGCGCACGCGATCGCCGCGGCCGCCGAGTACGCCCGCGGCCTGACCGAGCCCGAGGTCCTCGTGATCGGCCTGTCCGGCCACGGCATGCTCGACCTGCCCGCCTACCAGTCGCACATCGACGGCAACCTCGTCTCGACGGCCTAGTCGACACGGGCGCGGGCCGCGGCGGAGTGTTCCGCCGCGGCCCGCGGTCGTTCTCAGCGGCGATTGCCGCGCAGCAGCTCGGCGACGGGCGCGATGCCCGGCTCGACCTCGGACCACCGGGCCCGGACATCCGCGGCCAGCACGTCGGCTCCGGCATGCTCGAGCATCTCGGGCAGCCGCTCGGAGATCCGCGCCAGCGCCCACCCGACCGGATCCGCCTCGGCGACGTTGTCGATGCGCACCACCGTGTTCACCCCGTTGTCGTGGTCGACGTAGTGGTAGTGCGGTTCGCTCTCGAAGCAGTCGAACCGCAGGTACTCGCGGCCGTCGTCGAACCCGAAGACGTGCAACGACATTCCGGAGTCGTCGAGGTTCAGTCGGGCCACGTAGTCCGCATCGGGCGTCGCCATGCCCGCGTCCGCGAGGCCCCTCATCATGATCTCGTTGGTGAGGGTCCGGGACTCGACCGTGAAGCGGATCGGGCCGGCATCGATCGACACGCAGTGCTCGGGCACGACCGGCACCGGCATGACGTCGAACGGTATCCCCAGTCGGTAGGGGTGCACGTGGTCGTCGGACATCGATTCTCCGCTCGTCGGCCTGCAGGTTCGCCACTCAATCAATTGATTGGTTGACCGAAACTGTATCCACGCATGCCCGGACCTGCGAGCGTATCGTCGGAATCGAGAGCGAAACGGAGCACGCGCATGCACTATGCGACGCGCGCGAGAGCCGGTCGCGCGCTGGCCAAGTCGCTGAGCCACCTCCGTGGGGCCGACCTGGTCGTACTCGGACTCCCCGCGGCGGCGTCCCGGTCGCATTCGAGGTTGCACATGCGCTCGGCGCCCCCTCGACATCATCCTGGTTCGCAAGCTCGGCGTGCCGTGGCAGCCGGAACTCGCGATGGGCGCGATCGGCGAGGGTGACGCGGAGGTGATCAACGACGACGTCGTCCGCCTGGGTCACGTATCGCACCAGTCGGTGGACGCGGTGCGGGCCAGGGAGCGGCAGGAACTGATCCGGCGAGCCGACACACTGCGGGGCGGCCATCCGCGGACACCGCTGACCGGGCGGACCGCCGTCCTCGTCGACGACGGAATGGCCACCGGCGCCACGGCCGCGGTCGCCTGCCAGGTGGCCCGAGCCCAGGGCGCGAGTCGCGTCGTGGTCGCCGTGCCGGTCGCGTCCCCCGAGGCCATGTCGAGGCTGAGGATCACCGCGGACGAGGTGGTGTGCCCGTTCGTCCCCGCGAATCTGGGCGGCGTCGGCGGGGCCTACATCGACTTCCACCAGCTCGACGACCGCGAAGTGACGGATCTGCTGGCGCGGGCGTGCGAACCCGGCCCGTGACGGGTGCAACACCCGGCGCCTCGGCGCCGATACACGTTTCGGAGGCACCACGCAGTCAGGGAGGATCCGTGAGCGTCTCGGAGCAGCAAGTACAGGCAGTGACACAGGCGTGCCGCGACAGGCTGGGCGACCCGGCCGGGTGGGCGCCACCCGACGAGTACCGACACAGCCTGGCGCTGTGCATCATCGAATCGGTCCAGGCCGCCGGAACCCGGTTCGCGGACGCCGGAACCGTCGTCGACCGGTACCTCGCGTACCGACGCGCCCACGAGTCCGGTCCGATCACCGACGGCGCCCGCGCGCTGTTGCGCACGTTCGAGGAGGCCGGCAGCGCCGATCAGTGGGCCGGCAAGATCGGCAACTACAAGCGCCGCTACTCCGAGTCGACCGCACCGCTGCGCGCCAGTGAGATTCAGCGCACCGCGGAACGCCTCCACACGCTGCAGATCGACTCCGTCGGGGACCTGGTGGGGGCGACCCGCACCGCCGGGACCCGGCACCGCGTGCGCGCCGCGTGGGACGAGTCCAGCGGCGCCCGCGACGACACCACGTGGCAGCACCTGCTGGTGCTCGCGGGTGTTCCGGCCGCCGACGACACCGCCCTCGCCATCGCCGAGTTCGTGCAATCGGCCCTCGCGAACACGGCCGAAGGCCCCACCCGCGACGCCCAGCCGTCGGCAATCCTCGCCGCGGCGGCCGACCGGCTCGACGTCCCGCCGGCCGCGCTTCGAGCACGCCGTGCGGCGGTGGAGCTGCACCCGCGAGGACCACTCTGTGCCCGTCGCGTGACACCGTAGGGCCCCTACCTGCAGAAACTTAGCAGGACTTACGGTTACACTTATTTCCCCAGGTCGCGGCGCGGAATGCCGCAAATCGGGCGTTTGATTTGGTGCAATGAATCTCCAAGTGTGATGCAATGCACATCCGTCATGTCATTTCTTGGAGGGGTCAAAGTGCGTGAGTATTCGGTTCCACAGTCGTTCGCAATCCCGGAAGACGCGTCGATGGCCGACACGGTCTTTCGTTACGAAGCCGAATGCCCGAACCTCGTGCCCTTCAAGAAGCCCGGCAACGGCGGCTGGGTAGACGTCACCGCGGCCCAGTTCGCCGCGGAGGTCAAGGCCGTCGCGAAGGGCCTGATGGCCTCCGGCATCGAACTCGGTGATCGCGTCGCGATCCTGTCGGCCACGCGTTACGAATGGGTGGTTCTCGACTACGCGATCTGGACCGCGGGCGGCTGCACGGTCGCGATCTACGACACGTCGTCCGCCGATCAGGCCCAATGGATCCTCGAGGACTCCGCCACGTCCTTACTCGTGGTCGAGACGCCGTCCCATGCCGAGACCGTCAAAGACGTCGCCGAGGCCGCCCCCGCACTGCGCGAGGTCCTCCAGATCGAGGCCGGCGCCATCGACGAGCTGGTCACCCGCGGTGCGAGCATCAGCGACGACGACCTCCACGAGCGCCGTCACCAGGTGCGCGCGTCGTCACCGGCGACGCTGATCTACACCTCCGGCACCACCGGCCGACCCAAGGGTGTGCAGCTGACCCACTCGAACTTCTACGCCGAGTCGGCCGCCGTGCGGATCGCGCTGGGCGACGCGCTGGAGGAGGGCAAGCGCACGCTGATGTTCCTGCCGCTCGCGCACGTGTTCGCGCGGGCCATCTCGTTCGGCGCGTTCGACGCGAAGGTCACCGTCGCACACACCTCGGATCTGACCACGCTGCTCGACCAGTTCGGCGTGTTCAAGCCGAACTTCATCCTGTCGGTCCCCGCGTGTTCGAGAAGGTCTACAACTCGGCCAAGCAGAAGGCCGAGGACGGCGGCAAGGGCAAGATCTTCGCCACGGCGGCCGAGACCGCGATCGCGTGGAGCAAGGCGCAGGAGACCGGTGGCGCCGGACTCGGCCTGCGACTGCGTCACGCCCTGTTCGACCGGCTCGTCTACTCGAAGCTACGGTCGGCCCTGGGCGGTGAATGCGACCGCGCGGTGTCCGGCGGTGCCGCGCTCGGCGCCCGCCTCGGCCACTTCTTCCGCGGCGTCGGCATCCCCGTGTACGAGGGCTACGGTCTCACCGAGTCCAGCGCGGCCGTCACCGTGAACACCACCCGCGACCAGAAGGTCGGGACGGTCGGCAAGCCGATCGACGGCCACGCCGCGAAGATCGCCGAGGACGGCGAACTGCTGATCCGCGGCCCGGTCGTGTTCGGCGGCTACTGGCACAACGACGCGGCCACCGCCGAGGCGATCCGCGACGGCTGGTTCCACACCGGGGATCTCGGATCGATCGACACGGAGGGCTACGTCTCGATCACCGGCCGCAAGAAGGAGATCATCGTGACGGCCGGCGGCAAGAACGTCGCCCGGCCGTGCTCGAGGACGCCCTGCGCGCCCACGCGCTGATCAGCCAGTGCCTCGTCGTGGGCGACGCGAAGCCCTTCATCGGCGCGCTCATCACGCTCGACCCCGAGGCCCTGCCCGGCTGGAAGGAGCGGCACGGCCTGGCCGCCGACACCCCCATTGCGGAACTCGTGAAGCACCCCGACCTGGTCGCCGAGATCGACGCGGCGATCTCCGAGGGCAACAAGAAGGTCTCCAACCCGGAGCAGATCAAGAAGTACCGCATCCTCGAAGTCGACTTCACCGTCGACTCGGGCGAGCTGACCCCGACGCTCAAGCTCAAGCGCAACATCATCCACGAGCAGCACGCGGAGGCCATCGCGCGCATCTACACGTAAGCGCGAGAAGATGATTCGGGGCCCGGACGCCGACGGCGTCCGGGCCCCGAGCCATCCGGAACCTACAACGCCGCCGACTCGAGCAGGTCACGCGCGACGGTCACGTCCCGACCGCGTCGAGGCGTGAGAGCGGACGCCGCCGCCACATGGTGAGCAACAGGTCCTGCGCGCGACCGCGCAGCGCGACGTCGCCCTTGCGGTGTTCGCGCGTCACCGTCACCGCACCGGGCTCGAACCCGAGGTGCCATTCCGCCGACTCGGTGTCCGTCCCGTGCAGGTGGATGGTCCGGCCGTCGAGTGAGTCCGGCAGTCGGCCGTCCCGGGCGAGACGACCCAGGAAGACGTGCGCCCACTCGTCCACCCCGTCGGCCGCGACCTCCGGGTCGAGTTCGGGAACGCTCGGACCGCCGGCGGCCCGAAGAGTGTCGGACACGTCGATCCGGTGAACCGACACCTCGTGGGTCTGCCGCCGCAACCACCAGGACGCCGTGCCCGGTCCGACCATCGTCGGCACCGGGTGATCGGGGTCCAGGCGGGTAAAGGTCTCCACGAGCGAATCGAACGCGAGTCGGTACGCGGCAACGCATTCCGGCCCCCTCGGCATGTCGCCGACGCGAACGATCTCCGGCAGCGGCGTATCGGCCGAGGCCTGCAGCGCCGCGAGCACCCACTGGTGCACCTTGCCGGTGTGTCGCACCACGTGTTCGACGGTCCAACCGGGAACCGTCGGCACGGGTTCGGACAACGCTACGACCGGCGTCGCGGCCAGCATCTCGCCCTGCTCGCGGAGCGCGGACAGCAGACTTGTGGAATCCATCAGGTAACGGTAGCGCCGAGCACGAACTCGGCGACGTCGTTCGTCACCGTCCGGTGAGTCTTCTCGTGCAGCAGGTCGTGTCCGACGTCCGGGTACTCCCGCAACGTCACGCCCGCGAGCCCCGACGTCCAGGTCCGCACACCGTCGATCGGCGCCAGCCGGTCGTCGACGCCGTGGATCGCGAGCACGGGGAACCCGGGATCCGCGAAGTCCGCCGTCTCAGGGTGCTGCACAACCGATTTGGGGGTGCCGCAGAGGACGGCGGCGTGGAAGGGAGCGCGTCCGTGACGGAGCAGGGTGACGGACACCGCGGCACCGAGCGAATGACCCATGAGCACCAGGGGCAGACCCGGTCGGTCGCCGGCGGCGACGGCCGTGAGCCGCGCGGCGTCGTCGGCCAGGTCGGTGAGCGCGCCGGGCGCGCCGGGGGTTCCCTCGGACAGCCCGTGCCCGGCCTGATCGATGCCCCACAGCTCGATGTCGTGGGCGGCGAGGCCGGCGGCGAACCGGTGGTAGTGACCGGTGTGCTGCCCCATCCCGTGCAGGAAGACGAGCCCGGCGCGGGGCCGCCCCTGCCCGTCGAGCGGCCAGCGGCGGTAGTGGATCTGTCCGGTGGCACCGGCGAAGAACGGCATGCCTCCATTGTGCGGAACACGACCGACACGTCGCGCGACGGCACCCGTGTTGTCGGCGGCCGGTGGCACAATCGGCCGGAACCGACCCGGAAAGGGGTGCGATGTTCCTCCTCGACGACGTCGTGGTCTACAGCTCCGGTGACCTGACGCTCGCGGCGACGTGCGAGTTCGCACTGCTCCGGCGCCTCGACGAACTCCTCGGGTTCGCTCCTGCCACAGCCGGATCCGCGACCGACCCCATGCTCGAACGGGCGTCCCGGCTCGGCGCGGCACACGAGCGCGGCGTCCGCGAGGACTTCGAACGCCGCTTCGGCAGGGTCGAGACGATCGCCCGTCCCGAGTACACGGCGACCGGCCTGCACGACGCGCACCGGACGACCGTCGACGCGGCACACGCGGGCGTCCCGGTGATCTACCAGGGCACGTTCTTCGACGGACGCTTCCTCGGGTTCTGCGATTTCCTCGTCCGCGACGACGACGCGTACGCGGTGTACGACACCAAACTCGCCCGCCACGCCGAGGTTCCGGCACTGCTGCAACTGGCGGCGTACGCGGACGCGCTCTCCGCCTCGGGTATCCGTCCGGCACCGCTGGTGCACCTCCTGCTCGGCGACGGTTCCGATTCGGTCCACGCCCTCGCCGACCTCGCCCCGGTGTACGCGTCGCGCCGGGTCGCCCTGCAGCGAGTCCTCGACGAGCACCGGACCGCCGGCGTTCCCGTGGCGTGGGGCGACGAGCGGTACCTCGCGTGCGGTCGCTGCGAGACGTGCACACCGGAGGTCGAGACGCATCGAGACCTGCTGCTGGTGGCCGGGATTCGTACGACCAGTCGCCAGAGACTGATCGCGGGCGGCGTCTCGACCATCGACGTCCTCGCCGAGCACACCGCCCCCGTCGCAGATCTGTCCGGCCGGACCCTCTCGGCCCTGCAGGCGCAGGCCGCCATCCAGCTGCGCCGGGAACGAGAGGGCGGCAACACCTTCGAGGTGTTCGACGCCGGCGCACTCACGGCCCTACCCGAGCCCGACCCGGGTGACGTCTACTTCGACTTCGAGGGCGATCCGCTGTGGTCCGAGGCGGGTTCGAGCGACTGGGGTCTCGAATACCTCTTCGGCGTGGTCGAGGAGCCGAGGCCGGGGTCGACCGATCCGGTGTTCCGGCCGTTCTGGGCCCACGATCGCCGGCAGGAGCGGCGAGCACTGGTCGACTTCCTCGAGTACGTCCGCGACCGGCGCACCGAACATCCGGGCATGCACATCTACCACTACGCCGCCTACGAGAAGTCCGCCCTGCTGCGCCTGGCCGGACGTCACGGTGTCGGCGAGGACGCCGTCGACGACCTGCTGCGCGCCGGCGTGCTGGTGGACCTGTACCCGATCGTCCGCGCGTCGCTGCGGATCGGGGAACGCTCGTACAGCATCAAGAAGCTCGAGCCCCTCTACATGGGCGACCGCCTGCGCGCAGGTGACGTCACGAACGCCGCCGATTCCGTGGTGGCCTACTCCGACTACTGCGATCTCCGCGACAGCGGACGGACCGAGGCCGCGGACGACGTGCTCCGCGGCATCGCCGACTACAACGAGTACGACTGCGTTTCCACGCGCGAGCTGCGGAACTGGTTGCTGGCCCGGGCCGCCGAGCACGGCGTGTCCCGCACCGACGGGCGCCCGCCGCTCCGGCGGCCGACGACGACACGGCTGGGCACACCGAACGCGCGCTGCGACGCTTCGCCGGCGACGGCCCCCGCGAGGCCCGGTCGGCCGACCAGCAGGCGGCTGCACTCATGGCCGCGGCGATCGGATACCACGGCCGGGAACGGAAGCCGTTCTGGTGGGCACACTTCGACAGGCTCACACAGCCGGTGGACGACTGGTCCGACACCCGCGACGTGCTCCAGGTGGAACACGTCGAGGTACTGCAGGACTGGCACAAGAGCAGCCCGAAACAGCGAAAGCTGCGCCGACACCTCCGGCTGACCGGCAGATTCGGCACCGGCAGCACGGTCGTGCCGGGTGCCGAGGTGTTCACGCTCTACGAACCTCCGGTCCCGACGCGCTGGCCGGCGAGAAGCCCACCGAGCGAGGAACGTCGACCGCGGTCGTGCTGTCCGTGGGCTCCGACGCCAACTTCGACGACGTCGTCGTGGTCGAAGAATTGCTCACCGGCACGGTCGAATACGTCGACCGTCCGATCGCGACCGCCCCCGGGCATCCGATCGCGACGGTTCGGATCGAGAAGGCCATCGAGGCCGCCGGCGACGAGATGGCGGAGGCGCTACCCGCGTTGCCACCCCACGCCGCGGTCGATGTCCTGCGACGGATCCCGCCACGCACCCGCAGCGGCCGCCCGCTCCCCGACCTCGGGCGCGGTGACGATCCGGTCGCGATCATCGCCGCAGCGTTGCTGGACCTGGACGACTCCTATGTGGCCGTGCAGGGACCGCCCGGCACCGGCAAGACCTACACCGGTGCGCGGGTGATCGCCGAGCTCGTCGGTCGGCACCGGTGGCGGATCGGTGTGGTGGCCCAGTCGCATTCGGTGGTCGAGAACATGCTCGACGCGGTCGTCGCGGCCGGGCTCGACGGTGGACTCGTCGCCAAGAAGGACGGGCGGGCGCAGGAGCGCCGGTGGACCGCGATCACCGCCAACGCATACCCGGAGTTCCTCGACGCCGCCGCCCCGACCGGCGGCGTCATCGGCGGCACCGCGTGGGACTTCGCGCACGCCGACCGGATTCCGCCCGGCAGCCTCGACCTGCTGGTGATCGACGAGGCCGGACAGTTCGCGCTCGCGAATACCGTGGCGGTCGGCGCCGCGGCCCGGAACCTGCTGCTACTCGGCGATCCGCAACAACTGCCGCAGGTCAGCCAGGGCACCCACCCCGAGCCCGTCGACGAGTCCGCGTTGGGCTGGCTGGCACGGGTCACGACTCGCTGCCGCCCGACCGCGGCTACTTCCTCGAACGCACCTGGCGGATGCATCCCGCGCTGTGCGCCCCGGTGTCCGCGCTGTCGTACGACGGCAGGCTGCGTTCGGAGGAACCGGTGACGACGGCCCGCCACCTCGACGGCGTCGAACCGGGGGTGCACACAGCGATGCTCGACCATCGCGGCAACGCCACGACATCGGCCGAGGAGGCCCGGGAGATCGTCGCCCGGATCGGCGAGCTCCTGGGACGGCCGTGGACCGACCCGGCGCGTTCGACGGGACCCGGCCGCTGGGCCAGTCCGACGTCCTCGTCGTCGCGCCCTACAACGCGCAGGTCGGTTTGATCCGACAGCACCTCGCGGCAGCCGGTTTCACCGATGTCCTCGTCGGGACCGTCGACAAGTTCCAGGGGCGTCAGGCCGCGGTGGTGTTCGTGTCGATGACGGCGTCGTCGGTCGACGACGTCCCTGCGGCATGTCGTTCCTGCTCTCCCGCAACCGGTTGAACGTCGCGGTGTCGCGGGGCAAGTGGTGTGCGGTGATCGTGCGATCGCGCGCTCTCACCCACTACCTGCCCGCGACGCCCGCCGGGCTGGCCGAACTGGGGGCCTTCATGCGGTTGGCCGGCGAGGGACGGTGACCTGCGCGGTCACCCGAAGCAGCCGCCCTCCCCGCGATAGGTGGGAGCCGACGTCGCCTTGCCGTCGCCGTCCACCAGATGCACCTCGGTGAAGCGCTCGCACAGCTCACCGGCCTTCGCGTGCCGGAACCAGACCCGGTCCCCCACAGCCAGTTCCGCGGCCGTGGCGCCCGTGACCGGCGTCTGGACCTCGCCCGCGCCCTCGTTGCGCAGCAGCTTCAGTCCGCGCGGCCACACCGGCGCCGGAACCCGGGTGTCGCCCGCCGGACCGGAGGCGATGTAGCCGCCGCCGAACAGGGTCGTGACCTTCGACGTCGGCTTGCGGACCGCCGGCAGTGCGAAGAACATCGCCGGACGCGGCGTGAACGAGTGGTACCGATCGAACAGCGTCGGCACGTAGAGACCTGAGCCGGCGGTGACCTCCGTGACGGTCGAATCGGCGGAGCTCACCTCGAGCGATCCGGTCCCACCGCTGTTGACGATCTCCAGCTTGCCGACCTCGTTGGTGACGGCGTCGACGACAGCCGTACGGCGCGTGGACAGCTCGGCCGCCGACGCCTTCTTCACCATCCGCACCGCGAAACTCGTGTCGGGCAGGCCCGCGATCTGGGCCTCGTAGAACATCACGCCGACCACCGCGAATCCGCGGTCGCGTGCGAGTCGCGCCAGGCGGGCCACCTGGCCGGGCTCGCGCAGCGGCGACCGCCGGACACCGAGATGCGCCGGCCCGATCCGCAACGACGCGTCGACGTCGAGGCAGATCCGAGGATGCACGCGGTCGGAACCCACCGCGGCGCGGACGACGTCGAGCTGCGCGACGTCGTCGACCATGAGGGTGATCCGATCGAGCAACGTGGTGTCGGCGCCGAGTTCGGCGAGGGCCGCCCGGTCCACGGTGGGATAGCCCATCAGGACGTCCTCGGCGCCCTGGCGGGCGAGCCAGATCGCCTCCCGCAGCGAATACGACATGATGCCGCGGAAGCCGCCCGACGAGGTCAGGCCGGATCCGAGCGCGATCTCGAGGACCGCGCGGCACCGCACCGACTTACTGGCGACCCGTACCGGCGTACCCTCCGCCCGCCGGACGAGATCCGCCGCATTCGTGTGCAGCGTCGGGAGATCCAGCGCCGCCAACGGCGGATCCAGATGGGCGGTGGCGGCTGTGAGTCGGTCGATCGTGGCAGTCACATCAGTTCCGTTCGTCAGTCCGAGAAGGCCGGCGTCCGGAACAGTCGATCACTCTCCTGAACGATTGTCCAGGTCTGGTTCTGCCTCGACCGCCTTGCTCGCGACTATGCGCACGAGATCGTCGAGTTCGGTGATGATCGCGTTGCTGTCGCGGTCGACGAGCCAGCGCAGCACGATGCCGTCGATGACCGCGAGCGCGAACCGGGCGATCGCCTCGACCGGCTCGGTCCACGCGCAGCCGGTGCGGCGGGCGCTCTCCTGCAGGAAGACGGTGGCCTCGATGTCCATGATCCGGTACTGCTCGTCGGCGACACTCCCGGCGATGGGCGCGCCGGCCGCGCGGTGACGCAGCGCGTAGGCGGTGATCTCGTAGGTGAGCAGCTGACGGTCGGCGGTGGCCTCGACCAGCGGCCACATCCCGGTCAGACCTGTGTGCAGAACTTCGCGCAGGTCCCGCAGGCCGTGCAGCTCCTGGGAGTCCCACACCGCCGCGAACGCCTCGCGCATACCGGCGCTGAGCTGAAGAACCAGACTCTCGGCCATGGCCGCGACCAGGGCTTCCTTGCTCTCGAAGCAGTAGTGCACGACGCCGAGCGAAACGCCCGCCTCTTCCGCGACGGCGCGGATCGTCACGGATGCGATCCCGCCACGTTCGGCGATGTTCAGCGCCGCTTCGATGAGCTGGGCGCGGCGTTCTTCCGCAGGGAGCCGATTCAACATCCCCCGATCGTAAAACCCGGAGTCTAATTTTCGTGTTTCATTTGCCTGGACGCTCGTCCAGGTGAATAGTTGCCGAATGGCACAGGACACGTGGCGCAACTGGGCGGGGACCCACTCGTCGACACCGCAACGATTCGAAACTCCGCGATCAGTGGCCGAACTGAGCACGCTCGTCGCGGGCGCGACCGAACGAGGATTGCGCGTCAAGGCAGTGGGGCGGGCCATTCGTTCACCGGAGTAGCGGTCACCGACGGCATACTCGTCAGCCTCGACAACATCGCTGGGATCGAATCCGTGCGCACCACGCCGGACGGACCGATCGCGACCGTGTGGGCGGGCACCCGCCTGCGGAGCCTGAACGAGCAGCTCTGGAACCGCGGACTCGCAATGATCAACCTCGGCGACATCGACGTGCAGTCGATCGCCGGCGCGCTCTCGACGGGAACCCACGGAACCGGGGCACGATTCGGCGGCCTCGCGACGCTGATCCGCGGACTGCAGATCGTCCTCGCGGACGGCTCGGTGGTCGACTGCTCCGACACCGAGAACCCGACCTCTACCAGGCCGCGAAGATCAGCCTCGGCTCGATCGGCATCATCACCAAGCTCGACCTGGCGGTCCAGCCCAGGTACGCGATGCGGGCGGTCGAGGGCCCCGCGGCGCTCGACGAGACGCTCGAGGGTCTCGAACACGATCTCGCGACCGTCGACCACTTCGAGTTCTACTGGTTCCCGCACACCAACCGCGTGCTGACGAAGCGGAACACCCGACTTCCCGGGCACACGCCGCTGCAACCGGTGGGCCGCGTGCGCGGCTACATCGACGACGAGCTGCTCTCCAACACGCTGTTCGAGGGCATCAACCGGCTCACCTCGGCCTTCCCGACGACGATTCCGCAGATCAACCAGATCTCGGCGCGCGCACTGTCGGCGCGGGAGTTCACCGACCGGAGCTACGAGGTGTTCGCGTCGCCCCGTCGGGTCCGGTTCAAGGAGATGGAGTACGCGGTGCCGCAGGAGGCGGTGAAGGACACGCTGCGCGAGATCTTCGAGCTGGCTCGACCGCTCCGACTGCCGGATCGCGTTCCCGGTGGAGGTCCGCTTCGCGCCCGCCGACGACGTCTGGTCGTCGACCGCGAACGGCCGGGACAGCGCGTACATCGCTGTGCACCAGTACCACCGGCGCGATCACCGGGAGTACTTCGACGCGGTCGAGGCCATCGCACGCGCGGTGGACGGTCGCCCGCACTGGGGCAAGATGCACAGCCGCACCGCCGCCGACCTGCGCCCCACCTACGCGCGGTTCGACGAGTTCTGCGCCGTCCGCGACAAGTTCGATCCCGCCCGGACGTTCGACAACGAGTACCTGCGACAGGTTCTCGGCTGACACGAGAGCGGATCCGACGGATCCGGTCGGCACGTGGATACTGTGAGCGCGTGCCGACCGGACCGAACATTCCACGCCTCGACCGCCGTTCGTTCCTGCGGGTGGGTGCCCTCGGCACCGTGCTCGGCGGGGCCGCGCTGATCTCCGGGTGCGGGGACGACCTGCGGGATCCCGGCGTCCCGCCGCTGCCCGGCGGGAACGTCGTCGCCGACGACAAGGCAACGTGGCGGGTCCAGGGCGAACCGCTCCTGCCCGCAACCCGTTCCGGGTCCGCCGACGGACTGAAGGTCGCCGTCACCGACCTCTTCGCACTGCAGGGGCAGCGCGTCGGCGCGGGCAACCCGGTCTGGCTCGGTCAGGCATCCCCGCACACCGACCACGGCGGACGCCGTGGCCCGGCTGCTGTCGGGCGGCGCGACCGTCGTCGGCATCGCGCAGACCATCGATTTCGGATTCGGCCACTCCGGCGTCAACTCCGCCTACGGGACTCCGCCCAATCCGGCTGCCGCAGGACGAGTTCCCGGCGGTGCTACCTCCGGGGCCGCGACCGCCGTCGCCCGCGGCACGGCGTCGGTCGGGCTGGGTCCGGACACGACCGGTTCCGTGCGGATCCCCGCGTCCTATCAGGGCTTGTACGGTTTCGGCCCCACCCACGGTGCGGTGCCCGTCGACGGCATGTCGCCGCTCTCCCGCACGCTCGACAGCGTCGGATGGGTGTGCTCCGACGCGACCACCCTCGCGACGGTCGGCGATGTTCTGCTGCGGTCGACGCCGGAGGCCGCGTTCGAGGCCGCGGTCGACGTGCCCCGGGCTGGTGGCCGTCGCCGACGACCGCGTCCAGTCGGCGATCCGCGATGCTCTGGCGCAGTGGAAACGTTCCAGCCTGCCCACCCTCACCGAGGAGGACCTCGACATCGCGGCCCTGCCCGACTGGTACGACGCGGTCGTGGCGGTACGGGGATACGAGGCGTGGCAGCAGCACGGCGGCTGGGTGTCGACGGCCACGGGAACGATCAGCGACGAGGCCCGCGCGAACTTCCTGGCGGCGTCGAAGGTTTCGGAGTCGACGTACCAGCGCCGCCTGGAGGAGGTGCGGGCGGCCGGCCGGATCGTGCGCGACTTCCTCGGATCCCGGGTCCTGCTGTTGCCGACCACCGGATCGCAAGCCCCCTCGACCAAGGACGATCCCGGCAACGTCCACCTCACCGCGCTGCTCCGCACCACGGGACTGCTGACGACGGTGGCGTCGGTCGCCGGACTGCCCACGGCGACGGTCCCGGTGAAGAGCGCCGACGGGATACCGGTGGGGCTGTCCGTCGTCGGGCCCACCGGGCGGGATCGGGATGTTCTCGCTCTCGCCGAGCAGGTGGCCAGGACGGGTGTCGCCGCCCGCCGCTGAGTGAGGTTAGCCACACGAAGGTGCAACTCATTTATTTAACTGATTACACTCAATCCATTTCCTTCGGAGAGAGTGAGGCGCCATGCGTGACGCAGTAATCGTCGAGGCAGTCCGTACCCCCATCGGCAAGCGGAAGGGATCGCTCGCCGACGTGCACGCGGTGGAGCTGTCCGCCCACGTGCTCCGCTCGATCGCCCAGCGCACCGGCATCGACCCGGCCGTCGTCGACGACGTCTACTGGGGCAACGTGAACAGCGTCGGCATGCAGACCGGCAACATCGGCCGCATGGCCGTCCTCGGCGCCGGCTGGCCCGAGTCGGTGCCCGGCCTGACCGTCGACCGGCAGTGCGGATCGTCGCAGCAGACGATCTCGATGGCCGCCGCGTCGGTCATCTCCGGCCAGGCCGACGTCATCGTCGCCGGCGGCGTCGAAATGATGACCGCGGTTCCGCTCGGCTCCTCGAACGTTCCGGGCACCGGCGATTCCGCAGGCCCCGCGCGCGATCGCTACGCCACCCAGCTCGAAGCCCCCGGCTTCAACGGCCGCTTCAACCAGGGCGTCGGCGCCGAGCTGATCGCGCAGCAGTGGAACATCTCCCGCGCACAACTGGACGAGTACTCGGTGGCCTCGCACGAGCGCGCCGCGGCCGCCCAGGACGCGGGCGCGTTCGACGCCGAGATCGCACCGGTCACGCTCGCCGACGGCACGGTCTTTTCCGCCGACGAGGGCATCCGCCGCGGTTCCACCACCGAGAAGCTGGGCCAGCTGAAGTCGCCGTTCCTTCGAGGGCGGCGTCATCACCGCCGGTAGCGCGTCGCAGATCTCCGACGGTGCCGCGGCCGTGCTGGTGATGACGTCCGAGAAGGCCAAGACACTGGGCCTGACGCCGCTCGCCCGCATCCACACCGCCGTCGTCGCCGGCGACGACCCGGTCAAGATGCTTACCGGTCCGATCCCCGCGACCGCACTGGCGCTGAAGAAGTCCGGGCTGTCGATCGACGACATCGACGCGTTCGAGGTCAACGAGGCCTTCGGGTCGGTGCCGCTGGCGTGGCAGCTCGAGACCGGCGCGTCGTCGGACAAGCTCAACCCGCTCGGCGGCGCCATCGCGCTCGGCCACCCGCTCGGCGGCTCGGGCGCGCGCCTGGCCGCGACGCTGATCAACCACCTGCGTCGTACCGGTGGCCGCTACGGCCTGCAGACCATGTGCGAGGGCGGCGGCACCGCGAACGCCACCATCTACGAGCGCATCTGACCTCGGGAACCGCACAGCGACGGAGGCGGCCGACCCATTGCGGGTCGGCCGCCTCCGCTGCGTCTGGGGCCTCGGCACGGATCCGCGTCCCCACCGGCTGCTAGTTTATTATTCCATGGATCCTGGGAATATCAGATCAGCGGACAAGGCCTCGGTCTTCGAATCGCTGGCGCGAGTAGTGAAGGCCATGGCGAACGGCCGCCGACTGGAGCTGATCGAGTTGCTCGCCCAGGGGAACACTCGGTCGAGACCCTCGCCCGGATGACCGGGATGGGCGTGACGACCGTGTCGGGTCACCTGCAGACGCTGAAGCAGTCGGGGCTGGTCGCCACCAGGAGAGAGCGCACCACGATCTTCTACCGGCTCGCCGGTGACGACGTCGCCGAGTTCTTCCTGGCAGCCAAGCGGGTGGGACTGCGGCACTACCCCGACCTGCGCCAGACGCTGGTCGAGTACATGGAGCAGGCGGATGCGGGTCGGACCGCCCCGTCGATCGATCCGTCGGCCGTCACGTCGGAGATGACGGTCGTCGACGTACGTCCGACCGAGGAATTCGAGGCCGGCCACTTCCCCGGTGCGCTGTCGATTCCGCTGGCCGAACTCCCGGATCGGTATCGGGAGATCCCGGCCGGCACGGAGGTCGTCGTGTACTGCCGCGGCGAGTTCTGCAGCCTGGCACGCGAGGCGGCCCGGTGGCTGGGCGACCGCGGCGTCGACGCGAAGGCGATGGACGAGGGCGTCGTCGAGTGGCGCGTGAGCAAGGAGGTCGACCTTGGTGTCGCGTAGTGACGCCCGGGCCGCGGAGGCGATCACCCTCGACGACGAGGAACGCCGACGGGTCCAGAAGCGCACCCTGACCGTTGTCGTCGTGAGCCAGATCCTCGGTGGCGCGGGCCTGGCCGCCGGCATCACGGTCGGCGCGCTGCTGGCTCAGCAGATGCTCGGTTCGGACAGCCTGGCCGGTGCCCCGACCGCGCTGTTCACACTGGGGTCGGCGCTGGCCGCGTTCCTCGTCGGCCGGATCACGCAGTCACGCGGTCGACGAATCGGCCTCGGCCTCGGGTTCGACGCCGGTGGTGTCGGCGCGATCGGTGTGGTTCTCGCCGCGATGCTCGACAACGTGCCGCTGCTGTTCGTGTCGCTGTTCGTGTACGGCGCGGGCACGGCCACCAATCTGCAAGCACGGTACGCCGGGACGGATCTCGCTCCGGCCGCCCAGCGCGGTACCGCGATCAGCGTCGCGATGGTCTCCACGACGCTCGGCGCGGTGGCCGGACCCAACCTCGTCGAACCGCTGGGTGAGCTGGCGACCAGCCTCGGCCTCCCCGCGCTGTCCGGGCCGTTCCTCCTCGCGGCCGTCGCGTACCTCGCCGCCGGCACCGCCCTGATCGCGCTGCTGCGTCCGGACCCGTTGCTCCTCGCCCGCCGGATCGACGCCGGCAACCCCGTGACGACCACCACGACCGGCGCCGTGCCGCGCCCGGGACCGGGCGCCTACGTGGGCGCCACGGTGATGGTGCTGACGCAGATCGCGATGGTCGCAATCATGACCATGACACCGGTGCACATGCGGGCGCACCACCACGGACTCGGCGAGGTGGGGTTGGTGATCGGAATCCACGTCGGCTCGATGCATCTCCCTCCCTGGTCACCGGTGTCCTGGTCGACCGGGTCGGCCGCCTGCCGATGGCCGCGGCCGCGGGGGTCACGCTGCTGCTGGCCGGGGTCACCGCGGCGTTCGCACCCGGCGATTCGCTCGCGCTGCTCATCGTCGCGCTGGCGCTGCTGGGCCTCGGCTGGAACTTCGGGCTGATCTCCGGGACCGCCCTGGTCGTCGACGCCACGGTCCCCGAGAACCGTCCGCGCACCCAGGGCACGATCGACGTCCTGATCGCCCTCGCCGGCGCCGGTGGCGGTGCGGTGTCCGGGGTCGTGATGTCCGCGACCGACTACGCCACGCTATCCCTCGGCGGCGGCGCGCTGGCACTGCTCCTCATCCCCGTCCTGTTCTGGGCACGCCGCGATCGGAGCGCGCCGGTGTCGACCACCGCGGGTGAACCGGCCCGTTCCTGACCTTCGGGGTCACGTCGGCGAGGAACCGGACGGTTCCTCGCCGACGATCCAGTGAAACAACCATTCTGCTCATCGGGTCCTCACACGCGCACCGAGCAGTGCAAGGACCACGCCGACGACCAGAAGAACTATTCCGATGACCCAGACAATGGCGGTCCCTGTGGGAAATCCGAGGAGCAACAAGATCAAGCCGAGCACGATCACCACTGCGCCCCACTCCCGAGCTCACGACCGGGAAACGAGCACGTCGTGGCCGGCCGGACGAGTACCTCACTCCACCGGTATTCCCCGGCGGCGACCGCGCAACCCTCGCCACCCCCGTTAATCGCCGGATCCGGCTATCATCGCCGTATGACGATTAATGGTGTCGGGGGTTGCCTCTCGGCGGATACCGGGTCGGGGTCGGCGCTCGATTCCGCGGCGGCGCTGTTCCACAGCCTCTCCGACGGAACACGGTTGGCGATCGTGCGTCGCCTCGCCCGGGGGAGGCCCGGGTCGCGGATCTCGTCGGCGAGCTCGGATTGGCGCAGTCGACAGTGTCGGCGCACGTGGCGTGTCTGCGAGACTGCAAGCTCGTCGAGGGGCGCCCGCAGGGCAGGCAGGTGTTCTACTCGCTGGCCAGGCCGGAGCTGCTCGATCTGCTCGCGGCGGCCGAGACGGTTCTGGCGGCGACGGGTTCCGCGGTCGCGTTGTGCCCGAACTACGGCACCGAGTCGACGGCGGGGGTGACGGAATGAGCGACGCGTGCGGCTGCGGCCACGACGAGCCCAGCGTGGAGGGCGAGGAGCAGGAACCTGCCAGGCTCTGGCAGGTCACCGAGATCCGGGCAGCGGCCGTTGCCGGAGTGCTGCTGCTCGCCGGGCTGATCGTCAACCTGTCCGACGGACCGCAGTCGGTGCGCACGCTGCTCGAGGCCGGGGCGCTGTCGGTCGCCGGCTACACGTTCGTCCCGTCCACCCTGACCCGGTTGGTGAAGGGGAGGATCGGGGTCGGCACCCTGATGACGATCGCAGCCGTCGGTGCCACGGTGCTCGGGGAGGTCGGGGAGGCGGCGATGCTCGCCTTCCTGTTCGCGATCAGCGAGGGCCTCGAGGAGTACGCGGTCTCCCGCACCCGGCACGGTCTGCGGGCACTGCTGTCGCTGGTCCCGGACACCGCGACGGTGATCCGTGACGGCGCCGGGCAGAGCGTGCCCCGGCCGAGCTGCGGCTCGGCGAGATCATGATCGTCAAGCCGGGTGAACGGATCGCCACCGACGGCGTCATCCGCCGTGGCCGCACCGCCCTGGACACCTCGGCGATCACCGGCGAGTCGGTGCCGGTCGAGGCCGGTCCCGGCGACGAGGTGTTCGCCGGATCCATCAACGGCACCGGCGTCCTCGAGGTCGAGGTCACCGCGTCCGCGGAGGACAACTCGCTCGCGAAGATCGTGCGGATCGTCGAGGCCGAGCAGGCCCGTAAGGGTGAGGCCCAGCGCCTCGCCGACAAGATCGCGAAACCGCTCGTCCCCGCGATCATGGTCGCCGCCGCGGTCATCGCCGCGGCCGGCAGCCTGCTCGGTGACCCGCGGATCTGGATCGAACGTGCCCTGGTCGTGCTGGTCGCCGCCTCGCCGTGCGCGCTCGCGATCGCCGTCCCGGTCACCGTGGTCGCCGCGATCGGCGCCGCCAGCAAGCTCGGCGTCCTGGTCAAGGGAGGCGCCGCCCTCGAAGCCCTCGGCAAGATCGGCGGCATCGCCCTGGACAAGACCGGTACCCTCACCCGCAACGAGCCCACCGTCATCGACGTCGCGACCGCATACGGAGCCACGCGCGACGAGGTCCTCGCGATCGCCGCGGCCCTCGAATCACGCAGCGAGCATCCGCTCGCCCGGGCGATCCTCGACGCTGTCGACGACGTGTGTCCGGCCGAGAACGTCGAGGCCGTCACCGGAGCGGGCCTGACCGGACAGTTGGACGGGGCGCAGGTGCGCCTCGGCCGGCCGGGATGGATCGCGCCCGGCCCGCTGGCTGCCGACGTCGAGCGCATGCAGCGCGCCGGAGCGACCGCCGTCCTCATCGAGCGTGACGGCCGCGTCGTCGGCGCAATCGCAGTCCGCGACGAACTGCGCCCCGAGGCCGTCGAGGTGGTGTCGCAGTTGCGGCGCGACGGTTACCACGTCGCGATGCTCACCGGCGACAACGAACGCACCGCCCGCGCTCTTGCCGCCGACGTCGGGATCGAGGACGTCCACGCCGACCTGCGGCCCGAGGACAAGGCCCGCATCATCGGCCGGCTCGGTCAGCAGCGGTCGATGGCCATGGTCGGCGACGGCGTCAACGACGCCCCCGCCCTGGCTACCGCGGACCTCGGAATCGCGATGGGCGCAATGGGAACCGACGTCGCCATCGAAACCGCCGACGTCGCCCTCATGGGCGAGGACCTCCGCCACCTGCCGCAGGCTCTGACCCATGCCCGACGCTCGTGGCGGATCATGCTGCAGAACGTCGGACTCTCGCTGGTTGTCATCACCGCGCTCATGCCGCTGGCATTGTTCGGCGTCCTCGGCCTGGCGGCGGTGGTCCTCGTCCATGAAGTCGCCGAGATCGTCATCATCGCCAACGGTGTCCGTGCCGGACGCGTCCGGCCCCTGATCACCCCGGCGCCGGCGACCCCGGCGACCGCTCCCCTCGCCGGGGCCCGCCCGTAGACCCGAGATGAGCAGAAGGCCGGCACACTCCGCAACGCGCACACAGCGGTTCTGAGCACCCTGGCCGGAGAAAGAACGTCGGACGACCGAACATCACTTTCAGAGGTGCCGGTGTGTTCAGTTTCGTTGTGTCGCTGCGGTTTCTGGCTGATCTGGCACGTTGCGGAGCATCGTTCGCTGTGGGTACGGTCACCGTCAGCGAAGGGGAGTAGTTCCCACGCGCCACCAGTCGGTGGCGAATGCGGATGGTCGACATACTGGCGCCACTGGCGCCCGGTCATCCACCGGACATGTGGTCCGGCGAGCGAGACCTTCGGCCTGACAACAGATGTTGTCGACCGAAGACCGCACCCGTTTCTCAGACGAGCCCGCTTCGGTCGCTGACCAGAAGGACCTCGTCATGACCGTCGACACCACGACCGAGTCGCCTGCTCGCGGGCGTTCCAACCGCGAACCGCTGATCCGGTCGCTGATCCTGACCGCCGCGCTGATCCTGCCGGCACTGATCGTGCGATTCGCGGGCCTGCACCCGAACCCGGTTCTGGCCCTGGCCATCTACGGTGCCGCGGTCGTCGCGGCGAGCTTCCTGCTCGCATGGGCTGCCGAGGCCGCGCAGATCGATGTCTCCGGCGGCCTGGCGATCGCCGTCCTCGCACTCATCGCGGTGCTACCCGAGTACGCCGTCGACCTGTACTACGCGTTCACAGCCGGCCACAACCCCGAGTACGTGCAGTACGCGGCCGCGAACATGACCGGATCGAACCGTCTGCTGATGGGCATCGGCTGGCCGCTCGTCGTGCTGGTCAGCCTGGCTGTCGCCCGCAAGGTCACCGGCAAGAAGGTCACGTCCCTCGCGCTCGAGCCGAGCAACCGTGTCGAACTCGGCTTCCTGTTGATCGCCGGCGTTCTCGCGTTCGTCATCCCCGCCACCGGCCACATCCACCTCGTCCTCGGTGTCGCACTGCTGGCCTGGTTCGGCTTCTACCTCTACAAGCTCACGCGCGGCGACGTCGAAGAGCCCGACCTGATCGGCACCGCCGCCGCGATCGGCGAGATGCCCGACCGTCCCCGACGCACCACTGTGATCGCACTGTTCGTCGTCGCCGCCGGGGTGATCCTGGCCTGTGCAGAACCGTTCGCCAACAGCCTGATCGACGCCGGCACCGAACTCGGCATCGACCGATTCCTCCTCGTCCAGTGGCTCGCCCCGCTCGCCTCCGAGGCACCCGAGTTCATCATCGCGATCATCTTCGCCAGCCGAGGCAAGGGCACCGCCGCGATCGCAACCCTGATCTCGTCGAAGGTCAACCAGTGGACGCTGTTGATCGGCTCGCTGCCGATCGCCTACATGGCCGGCGGTGGCGGGATGTCACTGGCCCTCGACGGCCGCCAGATCGAAGAAGTCCTGCTCACCGCCACGCAGACCATGATGGGCGTCGCGCTGATCCTCGCGCTGCGGTTCGGCCGCTACTCCGCGTGGGCCCTGACGGCGCTGTTCCTCGTCCAGTTCCCGATCACCTCGACCCACGGCCGCCTCATCCTCTGCGCCGTGTACGCCGTCATCGCTGTTGCCGCACTGATCGTCAACCGCAAACACCTGCTGCCGGCCCTGCGTGCCCCGTTCGTCGACCAGGCCACCATTCACGGAGGACCGCTTCACGCCGACGATCGACTCGGCTGAGATCTAGGCGCGGGAGATCGCCGGGCCGCCCGCGAGCGGCGCGAACCGACCTAGGTGCGAAGCAGTTCCGCCTTGCGAGCCGGGGACGCGAACGACGCCTCTATCGAGTTGCGCGCGAGCAGGTCCACCTCGCTGTCGGTGAGGCCGAGCCCATCCCTCAGTTGCGCGAAGTTCTCACCGAGGTCCCCGCCGAAGTACGCCGGGTCGTCGGAATTGACGGTCACGCGCAGTCCGGCGCGCAGCATCGTGCGCAGCGGGTGCTCGTCCATCGAATCCACCACGCGCAGACGCACGTTCGACAGCGGGCACACCGTCAGCGGAATCTCCTCGTCCACCAGACGGTCCACCAGCGCCGGGTCCTCGAGGCACCGGACGCCGTGGTCGATCCGCTCGGCACCGAGGAGATCGAGTGCCTGCCAGATGTATTCGGGCGGCCCCTCCTCGCCGGCATGCGCGACGACGTGCAGCCCCTCCGCCCGGGCCCGCGCGAACACGTCCTCGAACAGCGTCGGCGGGTATCCCACCTCCGCCGAATCGAGGCCGACGCCGATGATCGGCGCCTGCAGCCGCAGCATCTCCGCGAGCACCTCCTCCGCGTCGTGCACCGGCTCGTCCCGGAGGAACGAGGCGATCAGCCCGCTGCTCACGTCGAACTCGCGCTCGCTCGCCGCGAGCGCGTCGAGGATGCCGTCGAGCACCACCTGCAACGGCACGCCCCGCGAGACGTGCGCCTGCGGATCGAAGAAGATCTCGGCGTGCCGCACCCCCGCGGCCGCAGCCCGTCGGAGGTAGTCGCGGGTGAGGTCGGCGAAGTCCTCCTCGGTCCGCAGCACCGCCATGTTCGCGTAGTACAGGTCGAGGAACGACTGCAGATCGGTGAACTCGTAACGGGATTCGAGATCCGCGAGACCGCTGTACGGAAGGTGCATCCGATTGCGTTCGGCCAGCGCGAAGATCAGCTCCGGTCCGAGCGCACCCTCGATGTGCATGTGCAGCTCCGCAAACGGTGTCGCGGTCATGTCGTCAGCGTCCCTTCCATACCGGCGCGCGCTTCTCTGCGAACGCGGTCGCACCCTCGCGCGCATCCTCCGAGCCGAACACCGGTCCGATTATCTCGAGCTGACGAGCGAAGGCCTCGTCGTCGGCCCATTGCCCGGACTGGACGATAACCTCTTTGGTCTTCGCGACCGCCAGCGGCCCGTTGGCCGTGATGCGCTCGGCCAGTGCGAGCGCGCCGGCGAGCGCCCCGCCCGGCTCGGTGAGCGTGTTGACGAACCCGTACGCCGCGGCCTCCTCCGCCGTGAACGCGTCGCCGGTCAGGGCGTACTCCATCGCCTTCTGGTAGGGGATCCGACGGGGCAGCCTCAGCAGGCCGCCGGCACCGGCCGCGAGCCCGCGCTTGACCTCGGGGATCCCGAACTTCGCCTCGCGCGACGCCACGACCAGGTCCGTGGCGAGGACCAGTTCGGTGCCACCGGCGAGGGCGTAGCCCTCGACCGCCGCGATGATCGGCTTGCGCGGCGGCGCCTCCGTGAAACCCAGCCCCTTGCCGGGCACCACGACGTTCTCCCCCGCCACGAACGCTTTGAGGTCCATTCCCGCGCAGAAGTTCCACCCGCCCCGGTGAGGACCGCGAGCGACAGCCCGGCGTCGTCGTCCAGCTCGTCGACGGCGGCGGCGAGCCCGCGACTCACCGCACCGTTGATCGCGTTGCGCGCCTCCGGGCGGTTGATCGTGATCACCAGCACGCGGTCACGCCGTTCGAGAAGAACCTCATCAGACATCGACACGTCCCTTCGTCGTGGTGGAACAAGCATCCTCGAGCCACCAGCGGACCGACCGTCGGTCGATTCGTCCGGTGGCACCCCGTGGCAACACCGCCGCGCTGGCACACAGCCGACGCGGCAGCCGGTGCCCTAGCGGTGCGTCGAGGAAATCACGGACCGCATCGAGCCGCAGCTCGGTGCCCGGTTCCGGCACGACGACCACGCCGAGATCGGGCCCGCGTGGGGTCATCACCCCTACCGCGACTGCCTCCTCCACGCCCGGACAGTCGAGCAGCGCGTCCTCGATCTCGCGGCTGTAGACGACGCCGCGGGGAATCTCGACCGCGTCGGCGGCGCGGCCGACGAAGCGGAAGTCGCCGCTCGGGCCGATCCGGACGACGTCCCCGGTGTGGAGCCAGCCACCGGCGGTGGTGCGGGCCGTTCCCTCGGGATCGCCCCAGTACCCGCGCATCACGCTCGGTCCGCGGCACCACAGCTCCCCCACCCCCGCATCGACCTCGGGACCGGAGACGGCGAACTCCATTCCGCCGTGCGGTAGTTCGAGCCGACCCGACGCCGGACCCGTCCGCAGGACCATGCCGGCTCCCCCGGTCTCGGTCATCCCCCAGCCCGAGACGATCTCGGCCGCCGGGAACCGTCGGTGCAGCCGGTCCGCCGTCGCGGCCGAGACCAGTTCGTCGTCGAGCGCGAGGGACCGCAACGATCCGGAGCCGGCGGCCGACGCACGAGCCAGGTCGCGGCACAACCGCGCTTGAGCCGAAATCCGTTCGACGCCTTCCACATCGATCGCGCGCTGCAGGCTACCGGCGTCGAACTCGGCCGCCAGGACCACGGCGCCGCCGGACACCAGGGTGGGCAGCAACTGCAGCACGCACGCCGCCGCGGAGCTCAGTGGCAGCGCGATGGCGTGCCGGACCCCGTCCGTATCGGTACCCCACGACCGGACCACCGCCTCGATCGTGGAGAGCACGTTCTCGTGACAGAGTTCGACACCCTTGGGTGGCCCCGTGGTGCCGCCGGTGTAGAAGAGAAGGGCCGAATCGCTCAGTGCCGCACCGTCGTCGATGAACGGTGTCCCGGTGGGCAGCTCCCCGTCGAGCAGAGGCTCGCTGCCGCTGTCCGCGACGATGTGCCGCACCATCGCGTCCGGGTACCCGGGATGGACCGGGACCGGCACACCGCCCGCGAGCAAAACGCCGAGGAAGGCCTGCACCCATCGCGCACCGTTCGGGAGTCGGATCGCGACGCGGTCGCCGATCCCGACGCCCCGATCGAGCAGGCCCCCCGCGGCCCGGGACGCCGACGTCCACAACTGTGCGTACGTCAGGCGCGCACCGGTGGCGGTGTCGACGACCGCCTCGCAGCCCGCGTAACGGTGCGCCGCGACGTCGAGGAGTTCGGTGAGACACGACGAAAGACCCGAGTAGTGCAGCAGACCGTCGGCGCAGCGCACCATCCGATCGTCGACGGATCGATCGATCGGGACGGGGTACTCGAGCAGCGAAGCCATAGCCACCTCCACCGAGTCGGTTTGGCCCCGACGATATGACCCCCATCACACCGGCGCGGGACGAACCGCGCGGTCCGCGCGCCGTCACTTCCCGGTGTACGTCGCGTGCCCGGGTCCGACGTCGAGGAAGGAGCTCACCGCACCCCGCAGGTCGTCGGTGCCGAACAGTGCGCCCGACACCCGCGGAGTGACCGAGTCCGCGTGCGCGACACCGCCCGACCGCCACGCCTCGACGATCTGTTTGGTCGCCGCGTGCGCCCGCGTCGGCCCTTCCGCGAGTTTCGCGACGAGAGCCCGCGCGTCGGCGTCGACGTCCTCGGACACGTAGTTGACGACACCCCAGTCGCGCAGGGTCGCGGCGTCGTACAGATCCGCGGTCATCACCAGTTCACGGGCCCGCCCGGAACCCGCTCGTTCCGCGAGGCGCTGCGGGCCGCCCATCGAGGGCGTCAGCCCGACGACGGTCTCGACGAGGCCGAACCGGGCCTTGGGCGCCGCGACGACGAGGTCGCACGCGAGCGCGATCTCGAATGCCGCGGTGAGCGTCAGTCCGTGCGCCGCGAACACGACCGGACATGGCAACGCCTCGAGCGGGTGGCAGATCCGCGCGAACAACGACTCCCACAGCGCGGCCCCCTGGTCCGGGGTCAGGCCGTCGAACACGTGGACGTCGACCCCACCGGAGACGACCTTGCCCTCGGCTCGCACCAGAACCGCGCGCGGCGGTCGCGCGGTCAGGGCGGCGACGTCGGCGGTGACGGCGTCGAACATGGCGCTGTCGAACAGGTTCAGTGGCCCGTGGTCGAGCGTGAGGATCACGATCTCGGCACCGGCTCCGGTGGTCGAGCGTTCGAGCCGGGTCGGCCCCGAGGGCACGGAGGATTCTGCTGCCATGGCGACAGCGTGCCACAACCGGCTCCGGACCGGGCTGGACGACGGCGCCCGCTAAGTTACTCGCGAGTATGCTCGCTCGCGACGAGTGAAGCCCCACCGGAGGCAGGCTTCTCTGCACTACGCAAGCGATTCGCGCGCACCTGACGAAAGTGCATCGCCAGTGTGGGGTCCCAGAGAGACGGGGCGCTTCCTGAACCCCTTCAGACGCCGCGCGCAACACGCTCAGCGCACGATTGATTCCACTCACGCCTGTCCGATGTGCGAAATTCGCGCGACTGGCGTCCGCGACAAGGGCGGTTTCGCTGTAGGCGGATCTGCTCACAGCAGCGTGGCATTGCCTACCAAGTTCGTTGCGTCAGAGGGTGGGGTCATGTCTGAGAACGCGTTCGATCCCACCGCGGTGCTGGACCGCGATCTGAACCAGCGGCTGTTCGCGCAGCGCATGATCCTGCTCGGCGATGCGCTCGAGCAGGCCAACACCAACCGCATCTGCACTGCCCTGCTCGTGTTGGCTGCCGAGGACCCGGAGTCGGACATCGCGCTGGTGATCAACTCGCCCGGCGGCTCGGTGCCCGGCATGCTGGCGATCCGTGATTGCATGCGCGCTGTGCCCAACGACATCACTACCGTGAACCTCGGGATGGCCTACAGTGCCGGCCAGTTCCTGTTGTCGGCGGGGACCCGCGGCAAGCGGGTAGCACTTCCACACGCAAAGGTGCTGCTGCACCAGGGATCCGGCGGTGTGGGCGGGTCGGCCCCGGATGTAGCAATTCAGGCTGCCGACATCCGCCACACCCGCGACACCGTCCTCGCCTGCATCGCCGAGGACACCGGCCGACCCCTCGACGAAATTACTGAAGACTCGGTACGGGACCGCTGGTTCACCGCGGAGGAGGCCCGCGACTACGGCTTCATCGACCGGATCGCGACCTCGCTCGACGACGTGATCCCACGACGGCTCCCGCGCGCGTTCGGTCTGGGGGTGGCCAGGTGAGCACCTACACGATCCCGTACGTCACGCTGTCGACCTCGGCCGGCGACCGCACCATCGACATCTACAGCCGCCTGCTCGCCGATCGGATCGTCTACCTGGGCACCGCCGTAGACCAGGGCGTCGCGAACGCGATCATCGCGCAGCTGCTCCACCTCGAGAACGACAGCCCGGACCGGCCGATCGCGCTCTACATCAACTCGCCCGGAGGCGCGATCCCCTCGGTGCTGGCCCTGTACGACGCGATGCAGTTCGTGCGCGCCCCGATCGAGACCACCTGTGTGGGCGAGGCGGTGGGCAGCGTGGCGCTGCTGCTGGCCGGCGGCACCCGGGCCGGCGGGCGATACTGCAGCACGGTCGGGTCGTGCTGCACCCGCCGATGACCGAGGGCGGCCGCGCTCCCATCCCGGACCTCGTGATCGAGGCCGAGGAGATCGAACGCGTGCGCAGACTGCAGGAGCAGATCCTCGCAGCCCGCACCGGCCGCGACGCCGATCAGGTGCGCCGTGACATCGAGCGGCAGCTGGTCCTCACGCCCGACGCGGCGATCGGGTACGGCATCGTCGACACCGTCATCGGCAACCGCTCCGTTCCCTGACTGCGGGGCCATGAGCATGCCAGCGTGTGTTGGACAAGCGGCCGGTACGGGCCGGTGCGTTCAGGCGGCCAGAAGCACCGGCCCGGCCGCTGTCCGGTGTCCTCCGGCAAAGCTCGCCGCAGCGCTCAGCGGCAGAACCGGGGCAAGGCGGTATGCCCGCCGCGCCAACCCCTCGACACTCGTCCCCAGAGCGCCGGCAACCGCGGCGAGCACTTCAGACGACGGGTCCTTCATCCCTCGCTCGATCTCCGACAAATACTGCGGCGACACCCCGGCCCGTGAGGCGACGTCCGTCAAGCGCTCCGCGTGGTCGGTGCGGATCTGCCGGATCTGCTCACCGACGACCTCCCGCCACAGCCGCTGCGGCTCGCCCACGGCGTCCGGCGCCGGCTTGTTCGGCTCGTCGAGACCGAGTGCAGTCGACGAGTTCCCGCGTGTGTTATTGCGAACGCCCGGCCCCGACGCCGCATTCGGGGCCGTCGGGCTCGCGTCCGTCCTCTCGACACGATCAGGGACTTTTCCTCGATCCGGGCTCCGTCCTTGTGGCGGAAACTCCCCTCGGTGATCACGACGACCATGACCGTAGGCTACCTGCGCCCGTCCATCCGGACAGCACAATGGCCGCCACGATATCGGCTCGTAGATCATGACAAGTTCGGACATGTACGACCGGAAGTAGCGCCATCTCGATCCGGAACCTACAGCGGCCGCATGATGCGGCTCCGTCGAAGCAAGTCCTCCGCAATTCGCAAGGATCGAAGTGACGTTCGGTGTGGTCGGGCTACTGGTCCGACCACCCCGATCCGGCAACACGTGCAGTAATCCCAAGGCTGACTGAGCGGTTGTCGTGCGCAAGTCGTCGGGCGTCATCGCGCTTGCCGCGTAGACATGTCAAAGTGCGATCAATCCCCTCTATCTCGCCCAGCCAGTGCTCGTCCACGGCGCGCTGCTTGCGGCCGAGCAGGTCAGCCTCGAGTTGATCGAGTCGACTGACCATCTTCGGGTTGACGTGCAGCTGGCTGCATCGCAGGCACGCTTCTCTGAACTAACTGAGATGTTTGTTCATCGCGGCGACGGTGCGTCTTGCCCGCGCCGGCGAGCCCGGCCGGTGCGGTGCCGGTTTAGTTCGCGGACACAGATTCGTTCGGGAACCAGGTGGCGGTTGCGGCTATGGGGCTCTCCGTCAGCGGGACCGAATGCTCAACTCCGTGATCCACATCGTGGCCCGTCACCCAAGCCGTATGCCGAACTGCGACGGATACACCGCGACCGGTTCGACCACCACGCCGTTGGCGTCCTCCAAGCGATACGGCTCCGTGTGCTCGCGGGTGGCTACGAACCGACCGCTGCGGGGCGCTACCAGGCTTGCCAAATCGCGGTTCTCGTCCGATTCGATCACGCGGGCAAGCTACCGACCCACCTCCAACCCGAGCACCCACCTACCCCAACCTCGGAGTTGGTTCAGTCAACGGTGCACGAAGCGCACCCTGTACGGCCCCGATCACGAAGCGTTCCGCGAATCCGCCCTCGAGGTGCCCGAGCATTACGGCGGCAGCGACGCCGGCGACTACCGCTTCAACGCGGTCCTCGGCGAGGAACTCGCCCGCGCGAGCGCCTCGTTCAGCTCGTGCCTGGGTATCCACTACGACATCGTTGCGCCATACCTGGTCAAGCTGACCAGCGACGAGCAGAAGGAGCGGTGGCTGCCCAAGTTCTGCAGCGGCGAGATGGTCACCGCGATCGGCATGACGGAACCGTCGGGCGGCTCCGACCTCGCGGCGCTCGAGACCACCGCGGTGCGCGACGGCGACGACTGGATCATCAACGGCTCGAAGACCTTCATCACCAACGGCTACAGCGCCGACCTGGTGATCGTCGCGACCCGCACGAGCCCGGAGAAGACGGCCCGCGGCATCACGCTGTTCGCGGTCGAGGCCGGCGCCGAGGGCTTCGAGCGGGGCCGCAAGCTCGACAAGGTCGGTCAGCCCGAGTCCGACACCGCCGAGCTGTTCTTCGACAACGTCCGGGTACCGAGCGCCAACATGATCGGCGAGCTCGACGGCGGCTTCAACCGCATGATGCAGCTGCTGCCGCAGGAGCGGATCGGCGCCGCGGTCGCGAACCTCGCGCACGCCCGGCCAATCCTCGAGGAGACCATCGAGTACGACAAGGAGCGCAAGGCGTTCAGGCAGCCGATCGGTCAGATGCAGTGGAACAAGTTCCTCATCGCGGAGCTGGTCACCAAGCTCGAGGTGGCGCAGGCGTACGTCGACAGCTGCGTCGCCGCGCACGACAGCGGCGAGCTGACCGCAGTCGACGCCGAGAAGGCCAAGTGGTGGAGCGCGCAGGTGCAGAACGAGATCCTGGACCACTGCGTCCAGCTGCACGGCGGCTACGGCTTCATGAAGGAGTACCGCGCGGCCCGCGCCTGGGTGGACGCGCGTGTGACCAAGATCTGGGCCGGATCGAACGAGATCATGAAGGAACTCATCGGCCGCGACCTGGGCCTGTGGCGGTCAGGCTACGCGGGCGGCCGCCGAGCCGAGGATCTCGCCGGCCGCCCGGCCGAACGTGTCGGGTCGCCGATCAGCCAGCCGTGGCAGCCGGCGACCCGGTGCACGCGCGGGTCGCGCAGTGCGCGGCGCAGGGACTCGAAGCTCGCGTACGGGATGAAGGTGTCGCCGCGACTCCACAGCAGCGTGGTCGGCACGCCGCGCTCGGCGAGCCGCGTCGCCTCGCCCCGCAGGTCCGCCGTCCGGGCCAGTTCACCGATCCGCCACAGCCCGGCCGGATCGCGGACGGCGTTGCGCAGCGCGTCGCCGGCGATCGACGCGATCGCGGACACCGGGGTGCCGGTGAGGACCGCGTCGACGGCGGCCGACGCGCCCCACCGCCACAGCGGCCGGTGCCGGATGTCGAGCACCGCCCCGTTCGGCGCCCAGGCCCCGCCGCCGACGGAGTTGACGAGCACCAGTTCCGACACCCGCTCGCCCAGGTCGTGGGCCGACGCGATCGCCACCCCGCCGCCGAACGAATGACCGACGACGGTGACCGGCTCGTCGATACCGAGGGTATCGAGGAACCGGCCCACGAACTGTGCGTATCCGCCGAACCCGTGTCGCGGCGCCGACAGGGCGCCGGTGCCCCGAAGCCCGGCAGCGCGGGAGCGTAGACACGCACCCCGGTGGCGGCGAGACGCCCGATCGCCGCCGCGTAGGTGCGGTGTGTGAGACCGAAGCCGTGCAGGAACACCACCGGACGGCCACGTCCGGCCACCCCGTACGGAACCGCCCGCCCGTCGACGTCGAGCTCCCGCCACGACGGTCCGATCGGCGAACGCGGATCGGCATCGATCGTCGGGTGGAACTGCGGCTGGCGGCGCATCGGGTACCTCGTCTCGTGCAGTCGGTGTTGACCAAGGTCAGCCTCGCTGCATACCGCGATCCGCGGGACGGTAGATCTACCCGGTTCGTATACGTGTTTTGTGCCGCAGAACCGCCCAGGTGGTTTGCTCCAGGGGCGTCTGCCCAGGTCAGGAAGTCGACTCGTGGCGATGTTCGGCAACCCACGCGGCGATCTGCGCGCGCGATCCGTACCCGAGCTTGGCGAGTACCCGCTCGACGTGACCCTCCGCCGTCCGCTGCGAGATCACCAGCGTCTCGGCGATCTCCCGATTGGTGAGCCCCTGCGCGACGAGGTCGGCGACCTGACGCTCGCGGCGGGTGAGGGCCGGTGTCTCGGCCGACGGTGTCACGATCCGCATCGGCGCGGTCGGCGCCTCCATGTAGGCCCGCGACGGGCCGAGCGCGTCCCTCCGGCCGAGCGCGTAGTCGACCGCGTCGGCGAGGGTCAGTTCGGCTCCCTTCGCCAGAGCCGCCTCGAACGCGCGGTCGCCGAGGATCCGGCGGCACTGCAGGCGGCACTCCTCGTGCCACGCCAACATGGTCGGGATCAGGACGGGCGGCACGCCCATGGCCTGCCGGAGCGCCTCGGCCGCGCCGGACAGGATCGCGGCCCGTTCCCCCTGTCGAGCGGCGGCCGCACCCCACGCCAACGTCTCGAGACAACCTGCGGCCGCGTAGTGGTCGTTCACCATTCGGGTCAACGGCAGGGCCTCGGTGAGCAGCGCGGAGGCACGATCGCGAGCGCCCTGCCTCCACAACGAGAGCCCCAGCAGGTAACTCGACCGCGCTCGGTATTCGCACTCGCCTCGCGCCCGGGTGATCGTGAGAACCTCCTCGTGGCAGGCCTGGGCGAGTGCCATGTCCCCAGTCATCCCACCGATGAGACCGAGAGCCTGAAGCGCCCAGATCAGTCGATGGGGATCGGGAAGCTCCCGGAGCGGCGCCACCGCCACCTCGACAAGCTCGAGCGCCGCCCCCAAGTCACCCCGGTAGAGCGCCTGCCGGCCGGCGGACTGGGAGACCATCGCGTCGACGGCCGGATCACCCATGACCGCCGCGAGCCGCTCCGCCCGTCCGACGAATTCGGCGCCGTTCACGAAGTCCTGCTGCATCGCCGCGAGATGGCTGGCGACGCACAACGCGGTGACGCGCGCCGGGTCGGGCTGCTCGTCCGACGCCGCGAGCGCGCGGGTGAGCCAGCGCCGGGCCTCACCGAACATTCCCTGGCAGAACCAGAACGGGAACAGGGCAGTCGCCATCCGTACCCCGTGCCCGCCCTCGCCCGGCACGCCCACGCAGAACTTCAGCGCGTCGCGCAGGTTTGCCGTCTCCCGGGTGAGCCGCGCGATCAGATCGACCTGGTGAGGACCTACCCACTGCGCGTCGGCACGTTCCGCGAGTCCGAGGAACCAGTCCCGGTGTCGACGCCGGCACTCCGCGCGCTCGCCCATCTCGTCGAGCTTCTCCAGGCCGTAGTCGCGCAGGGTCTCGAGCATCCCGTATCGGTTGGCCGCACCGGATTCCTCGACCGTGAGGATCGATTTGTCGACCAACGACGCCACCAGGTCCAGCACCATTCCCGTTCCGGCCGCGTGAGAACAGATGCCTTCGACGGCGTCGAGCTCGAACCCACCCGAGAACACGGACAGCCGGCTCCACAACCGACGCTCCTCCGGGGTGCACAGTTCGTAGCTCCAGTCGACACTCAGACGGAGCGTCTGTTGGCGGGTAGGAGCGACCCGACTGCCCGTGGTGAGCAAACGGAATCGATCGGTGAGCCGCTGCAGGATCTGGTCCACCGACAGCGCCCGCATGCGTGCAGCCGCCAGCTCGATCGGCAGCGGTAGTCCGTCGAGCCGGTGACAGATCTGGACGATCGCCTTCCGATTATCTTCGGTGACAACGAAATCCGGAACAGCAGCACGGGCGCGCTCGACGAACAACGTCACCGATTCGTATCGCGGCAACGCCTCCAAGGTGGGCGGCGACGTCGGATCCGGGACGGGTAGCGGCTGGACCAGGAACAGTGCCTCGCCACCGACGCCGAGCGGCTCACGACTCGTCGCGAGGACACGCAACCCCGGGCACTCGCGCAGTAGCACGTCGACGAGCTTCGCGGCCGCGTCCACCAGGTGCTCACAGTTGTCGAGGACCAACAGCAGGTCTCGACCGGCGAGATGCTCGATCAGCAGGTCCGCCGGCGAACGGGCCGCCATGTCGTGCAACCCGAACACCGCGGCGACCGTGTCCGGAACCAGGTCCGGTTCGTGCACCTCCGCCAGCTCGACGAGCCACGCCCCGTCCGGGAAGTCGCGGTGCACACTTCCGACGACCTCCAGCGCGAGCCGCGTCTTGCCCACTCCGCCGATGCCGGTCAACGTCACCAACCGGGATTCGGAAAGCAATCGTTTGGCCGCCTGGACCTCGCGGCGGCGTCCCACGAACGTCGTCAGCGCGGAGGGAAGATTTCCGACCTTGCTCCGTGTGGTGGCTGACATGGACCGCCCACTCCCTCGAGCCCCTGCTGCTTCGACGGTACCCCCGACCGGGCGAGTGGACGCTCGCCGAACGGATCCGGTCGGCGTCACGGCCCCGCCGCGGCACTACCGTTGACGACGTGGACGGCCATCAGATCGACATCATCCGGCTCGCGTGGGCGCGCGAACTCGGCCTCACCGACCGAGCCCTCGACGACTCCGGAGTCCGTCACGTCCGGGTGGACGACTCGGAGGAGCGGATTCGCTTCGTGACGATCGCCGGCGCCGGCGCCTTGGTCGGTCCCGGATGGGCGGTGGAACGCGCGCAGTCACACTCCGACGAGGAGCTCGCCCGGTCCGGGGGCCTGCTCGCGCTCGCGAAGGACCATTCCGGCCGCAGTTCCGGACCCGTCGAGCTGGGCTGGGCCGCCGACTTCGGGAAGGGCATCGCCGTCGAGGAGCCTCTGGTCTCACACGAGTTCGAGCACGTCCTCGCCCTCCAGAGCGGGTGCCCGCCCGACGACGTCGCCGAGGCCGGTCTGAGCGACAAGGCGAACTGGTTCACCGTCGTCGACGACGCCCACCGTCCGCTCGCGTCCGCCGGGTACGCGGAGTGGCAGGGGATCATCGCGGACATGGGCGCGCTCACCGCGCCGTCCGCCCGGCGACGCGGGTTCGGGGCCACCGCAACCCGACTCGCCACGAACGACGCCCTCGACGCCGGGCTGATCCCGCAGTGGCGGGCCCATCGGGACAACGTCGCGTCCCGCCGGCTGGCGGCCGGCCTCGGATACGAGGAACTCGGAACGTACGTGTCGATCGCGGTGGCGCCCAGTACCGTGTGAGAGGGGGCGACACACGGAGCTGATGCGCGATGAGTGACGACGGTACGGAACGCACGACCGACAGCGACGACGGTTCCCACCCGACCGATGCCGGCGCCACCTTCGTCGAACCCGGCGAGGAGTTCAGCCGGGACATGAACTACATCCCGACACGAATCACCGCCGACGGGCGCGACGGCTATCCCGTCGAGCCCGGCCGGTACCGCCTGATCGTCGCCCGCGCCTGCCCGTCGGCCAACCGCGCGATCATCGTGCGGCGGCTCCTCGGACTGGAAGACGTTCTGTCCATGGGCATCTGCGGACCCACCCACGACGAGCGCAGCTGGACCTTCGACCTCGATCCCGGTGGCGTCGACCCGGTGTTGAAGATCCCGAGGCTGCAGGACGCGTACTTCGCCCGCTTCCCCGGCTACTCGCGCGGCATCACAGTGCCCGCCATCGTCGAGATCGCGACCGGTCAGGTCGTCACCAACGACTTTCCACAGATGACGCTGGACCTGTCGACCGAGTGGAAGGAGTTCCACCGCGACGGCGCACCGGACCTGTACCCCGAGGACCTGCGCAGCGAGATCGACGAGGTCGCCGATCTCGTGTTCCACGACGTCAACAACGGTGTCTACCGGTGCGGATTCGCCGGCTCACAGGACGCGTACGATGCCGCGTACGACCGGCTGTTCGAACGCCTCGACTGGCTCACCGAACGACTGTCGACCCAGCGGTTCCTCGTGGGCGACACCATTACCGAGGCCGACGTGCGCCTGTTCACGACGCTCGCCCGGTTCGACGCCGTCTACAACGGGCACTTCAAGTGCAATCGGAGCAAGTTGTCGGAGATGCCGGTGATGTGGAACTACGCGCGGGATCTGTTCCAGACCCCCGGTTTCGGGGACACGATCGACTTCACCCAGATCAAGCAGCACTACTACATCGTCCACAAGGACATCAACCCGACGCAGATCGTGCCCAAGGGGCCCGACCTGTCGCACTGGCTCGAACCGCACAACCGGGAGGTGCTGGGCGGACGTCCCTTCGGCAACGGCACTCCCCCGCATCCGCCCCGGCCGGAAGAGGTTGTGCCGCTGTCACACTGGGCAACCACACAGCGCGACTGAATCACTCACTCGCCGGTGTACGTCCCGAAGCTCCAGTACACGCCCTCGGGGTCGCGACACGTGAATCCGCGGGAACCGTCGTCCTCGTCCTTCAGCCCCTGGACCACCACCGCGCCGCCCACGTCGCTCACCTGCCTCGACAGTCGCGGACGGCACCAGCCTATCCACGGCAAAGTCTCCCTGCCTGGGAATTCCAGGGTCGCAGACTCGGTTTCCATATAGTCGGATACGGAATGACCGCCCGCGCGCCGGGACCGGGATACCGAGATGAGGACTGGGATGGCCGAGAAGCAGGGACGGATCGAATCGACGATCGTCTCGGTGCTCGACAACGCGAGCCGGTTGCAGGCACCTGCCGTCGCGAAGTACGTCGAGCGCGTACGACGGGCCCGCCCCGAAGACACACCCGCCCAGAGCGTCGCGCGCATGGAGAAGATGTTCCTGACCGCGGTGACGAGCAGCGGCAGCGCGGTCGGCGCCACCGCCGCGGTGCCGGCGGTCGGGACGATGACGTCGATTGCCGCGGTCGGCGCGGAAACCGCGTTCTTCCTCGAGGCGTCGGCCCTGTTGACGCTCGCGATCGCCTCCGTCCACGGCATCTCCCCACATGATCATCAGCAACGCCGCGCGCTCGTCCTGGCCGTCGCCCTGGGCGAATCGGGCATGGAGATCGTCGAGCGGGCCACCGGGCTGACCGCGACCAACTGGGCGCGGCTCGTCACCGGCCGGATCCCGCCCGGGACCATGCGGGCGATGAACAGTTCCCTCGTCCGCAAGTTCGTCACGAAATACGCCGCGAAGCGCAGTGCCCTCATCCTGGGCAAGCTCCTCCCGCCGGGGTCGGTGCGGTGATCGGCGGCGCCGGAAACCGCGCGATCGGCCGCGGGGTCATCGACAATGCGCGTGAGGCGTTCGGCCCGGCCCCGGCGGTCTGGCCGGATCGACCCGCCACGCTCGACAACCGGGCTCGACTGCACGTCGTCCCGCCGCCGAGCGAGCCGCGCAGCGCCCGGTCCTGACCGGTCGACCCGACGGGAGGACGTCGCCGTGCGCACCGAACGTTTCGAAGGACTCCACGTCCTGTCCGCCGGATCCGGTGACCGCACGGTCGTTCTGCTGCACGGCTATTCGGACCACGGCGGCACCTGGCAGAAGGTGACGCCCACTCTGGCCCGACACTTCCGGGTGCTCGTCGTGGACCTGCCCGGATTCGGGCGCAGCGCGGGTACCTGGCGCGAACCGCTGATCGACGGGTACGTCGAGACTCTCAGCGCCCTCACCAACGACGAGTCGGGGCAGGTCAGCGTGATCGGCAACTCGCTCGGCGCGGTGACCGCACTCGCGTGGGCGTCCGCCCGCCCCGACCTCGTCGCGGACGTTGTCCTGTCCGACATGCCCGGGGTCTCCCGATCCCCCGGTCCTGGACGCGCGGCACGCAACTGCGCATGGACCGAGTGGCGCGGGTGCTGGCCGGGCCGGTGCCCGACCGGTACCTCCAGCAGCTGATCGGTGCGGTCTACGCGAGCGCCGCACTGCGCCATCCCCGCCGCGCGAACGCACGCGTGCGCGCCGACTACACGCAGCACTACGCCAGCAAGCGGCAGGTGGCCGACCTGCTGACGCTCGGCCGCATCGTCATCCGGGAGATCGAGGACCTGCCGATCCCGGCGATGATCGACGGCCTGGAGATGCCGGCGCTGCTGCTGTGGGGCGCAAACGACCTGCTGACCCCCGCCCGAGCGGCCAGCCGGATCACGACCCACACCGGCCGTCGGGTCGCGATCATCCCCAGTTGCGGACATTGCCCGCAACTGGACTGCCCGAGCGAGTTCCTCGCCGAGGTTCTTCCGTTCCTGCACCGCTGAAGGCGTCCGCCCGGTCGGTACAGTCGAAGCCATGGCCGGGCACGTTCGAGCGTCGATCACTCGCGCGGCGGCACTGTGCGCTCTCGTGTTCGGCGTCCTGGCGATGCACCCGTCGCCACCGCCCCCCTCGGTCCGATCGCCGCGGTCGGACACCACGGGCAGGAACACGCGATGGCCGGTTCCGAATCGCCGACGGACCCGACGCCCGCGCCCGATCACCCCACCGACCACCCCGCCTTCCACATGTGCCTGGCGGTGCTGCTGGCCGCGACCCTCGCCCTGGCGGTGTGGCTGCTGCTGAGGACCGCCCGGGCACAGCACGTGCGAATCCATCGCGCGTCCGGTCCCGCCCGACGCGCCGGACGGGCACCCCCGTTCACCCCGACGACCTCCGAATTCCTGTCGTCTCTGTGCATCCTGCGGGTGTGACAGGGCCACTGCGGCGCGGCGTCGACGCCGTCCCGGCCGCAGTCCGGTTTCCTGAATCACTCTTGAAGAAAGCACAGGTCATGAACAGCAAGCGAATGATCGTCGGCATCGGTGCCGCCGCCGCAGCCGTCACCCTCCTCGTCGGCTGCACGAACGACGAGTCCAACGACAACACGTCGAACGGCACCCCCGCCACGACGTCGGCGAGCGCATCCGGCACCGCCGAACCGGGCGGCGCCCACGACACTGCCGACGTGGCGTACGTCCAGATGATGATCCCGCACCACGAGCAGGCGGTCGAGATGGCCGAGCTCGTCCCGAGTCGCAGCAGCAACCCCGACGTCGTCGCGCTCGCCGCGCAGATCGAGCAGGCCCAGGCACCCGAGATCGAACAGATGGAAGGGTGGCTGAAGGCATGGGGCGAGCCCGCCATGCCGATGACGAGCGAGCACGGGATGCCGGGGATGCCGGGGATGCCCGGCATGGAGGGTGGCGGCCACGGCATGATGACCGCCGACCAGATGCAGGCCCTCGAAAATGCGAAGGAACCGAGTTCGATCGCATGTGGCTCGAGATGATGATCGAGCACCGTCAGGCGCCGTCGCCAGCTCGGAGCAGATCCTGACCAACGGTCAGAGCGAGCAGGTGCGGCAGTTGGCGCAGCAGATCGTGTCGAGCCAGCAGGCCGAGATCGCCCAGATGGAGGCCCTGCTCGGTAGGTAGCCCAACGGGTTGCGCACCCGGAGGCGCCGCCGCTGCGCTTCACCGGGTGTGCAACCCGACCGACCGGTTCCCCGGGTACTCTCACTCGACCGAGAATCCAGGGGGATCAGTGAATTCAGGCATGCCACCGGTGCCGTCCGCGGGTGTACCGACGGGACCACCCGCCGCCATCCAGGCGCACGGATTGTCGAAACAGTTCAAATCGGTTCAGGCCGTGTCGAATCTGAGCTTCGCCGTTCCGCAGGGCTCGATCACCGGGTTCCTCGGTCCCAACGGGTCCGGGAAGACGACGACCCTGCGGATGCTGCTCGGTCTCGTCCGGCCCACCGCGGGCAGTTCGACCGTGTTCGGTGTCCCGTTCAGCGCCATCGCCGAGCCGGCCCGCGCAGTCGGCGCGGTGCTCGATTCCCGCGGCCTTCACCCGAAACGCACTGCGCTCGACCACCTCCGGGTGTACGCATCGGCCATCGGCGTACCGGACGATCGCGCCCGGCAGGCGCTGCACCTCGTGGGGCTGTCCGAGGCCGCGGACCGCAAGGCCGGCACGTTCTCGCTCGGCATGCGGCAACGCCTGATCCTCGCGACTGCGCTGCTCGGTGATCCGCAGATTCTCGTGCTCGACGAACCGTCCAACGGACTAGATCCCGAGGGCATCGCGTGGCTGCGCGAGTTCCTCGTCGGCTTCGCCCGATCGGGTCGCACCGTCCTGATCTCGAGCCACATGCTCCGCGAGGTGGAGCAGATGATCGATCACCTCGTAGTCGTCAGCCGCGGCGTCCTCGTCCACCAGGGCTCGATGGACCAGCTCCGCGCGAGCCACCGCGCCCGACTCCTCGTGGCCTGCTCCGACCCGGTGCGCCTGGCGACCGAACTCGCCTCCACCGGCGTCACCGACGTCCAGCACCTCCCGGACGGCCGCATCGCCGTCGCGGGGTCCGATCCGGCCGCCGTCGGACGGATCGCCGCAAACGCCGACGTCACCGTCTTCGGCGCCGCCACCGAGAACGTGGACCTCGAGCAGGTGTTCCTCGCGATGACGTCGGGACAGTTCGCGGCGCCCACTCCCGCCGCCCCGCCGGGACGCTACGGTCCGCCGCCGGGGTACGGACCCCGCCCGGCTACGGGCCACCCGCCGGTTACCCACCCCGCCCGGCTACGGCCCCGGACCGAACGGAGTCGGCCAGTGACGACGAACCTGCTGCTGTCCGAGTTCCGCAAGGTCACCACCCTCAAGTTCTGGTGGGCACTCGGCCTCGCACCGCTTCTCGTCGGACTTCTCTCCGGCGCGATCAGCCTCCCGCTCATCTCCGGGATCGCCGACGAGGTCGGCGACGACGGAGTGAAGGCGGCCGTCGGTGCCATCGGACTCCTGGTGGCGCTCGCGCTCGTGTTCGTGTTCTCGGCGCTGTTCGGCGCTGTCAACGCCGGCACCGAGTACCGGCACAGCACGCTCACGACCACCTTCCTCACCACCCGCGGACGCGACAGCGTCGTGACCGCCAAGCTCCTGGTCAGCGCGCTCTTCGGCACGCTGTACTGCCTCGCCATCGAACTCGTCAGCGTCCCGGTGCTCTTCCTCGCCGGGTCGGGTGACGTCCGACTCGACGGGCAGATGACCGCGGTCCTCGTCGTCGGACTGGTCGCATCGATGCTGTGGGCCCTCATCGGTGCCGGGCTGGCGCTGCTGACCGCGTCGTCGATCGCGAGCACCGTCACGATCGTCGTCTGGTACGTGATGGGCGAGGCGATAGTCCGGGCCATCCTCGGCGGGCTCCACCTCTCGTCGGTGGGTCAGTGGCTTCCGGGTTCGGTCACCGTCAGTGCGTTCGTCGGCATCGTCGACGAACACGCCCGCACGTCGGAGCCCGGCACGGCGTTGTCGCTGCTGTTCCTGGTCCTGTGGGCCGCCGCGGCGTGTGGTCTGGGCTGGTGGGCCACCCGGACCCGCGACATCACCTGAGCCGGTCCGCGCTCACTGGTCCGATCGGTGGATGCGGCGGATGACCCCGTCGAACCCGACGCTGAGATAACCCCTGGTGCCCTGCTCGTCGTTCGTCAGGTTCATCTCCACGATCGGCCCGCTCGCTCCGACGAGCACGTGCGCCGAGGTCGGGTTCTCGACCCGCAGGGTCCGGTCCGCTCCGGAGAACAGCCCGATCACGCGTGGCAGGTTCTGCCGGAGCGGAGCGAGATCGTTGGGAATCGCGTCACTGCTGCGTGAGGTCGTGCCCTGGTCGGTGAGTTCTCCGGTACCGGCGGTGATTCGGTAGCCGTAGCTCTGGTCCTGGCCGGGCTTGCCGGAGATGGGCCGTTCGATCTCGGCGCGGTCAGGGTAGATCGTGATGCGGTCGACGACCAGGTCACCGAACTCGCGCTGGATGTCGTCGAGCATCTGCCCGAACCCCGCGACCGTGAACAGTGCATTGCGGTCCGACGTCTCGGGCGACGCCCAGTTCCTTCCCGAGTCGGCGTCTTTCCCACCAGCGTCACGAACAGCAGCCCACCGACGAGCGCTGCCGCGGCCAGGAGGGCGGCCCGCCGCCGTTGTGCGGGTTTCGGCGGCGTCGACGCAGTGGGAGTCGACGCGGTGGAGGTCGTCGGCGCGGGCTGCGGGTCCGGGGGTCGCGCGAACCGTGTTCTCCCGACGATCTCGTCGGTGAGCTGCAGATCGCCCACGAGCCGGTCGAGTTCGTCGAGGGTCGCCGCGACGGTGGCGGATTCGACGCGCGCACTGTGTTCGTCGGGGCTCAACTGCCCGGTCTCGTACGCGGCGTCGAGGAGGGCGCGGGCGTCGGCCCGGTCGATGTCCCGAGCTCGTAACTGCACGGGCGTGGTGCGTCGGCGGCGGTTGGTCGCCATGGTCACCCCTGTTTTGCGGTCTGGACTTCGACGATCTCGCCGCCGAATGTCGCCGTCACGCTCCCCCTGGACTCGTCGTTGTCGACGACGTAGACGGTGACGCGCGGCTGGCCGTCGTAGGCGCGGATCGCGACGAGATCGATCCGCCCGCTGGGCCGATTCACCAGCTCGCGCGCATTGGCGATGACGGTACCGATGCGGTCGGCGTCGAGCTGAGCGAGGTCGACCGTCTGCTGATCCCGATCCCGGGGACCGGGCAGGTTGGTCGACTGCTCGAATCCGCCGCTGAACCGCCACCGCAGGTAGCGGTGCGGCTGGTTGGGGACCATACGCACGACGATGGCATTGTCGCGGTACAGATCGACATCGTCGGCGATCGTGTCGTGGAACTGCAGTTCGAACAATCGCACGAACTCGCGGATGCCATCGGCGGTGTGCAGATCGATCGGCTCGACCGCGATCGGGTCCGGCTCACCGGCCGCCGCGGGCTGGGCAGCTGTCGATCCCGACGCGCCGGTCGACCGGTCCCCGACAGCACTGCTGGACAGCAGGTAGACGACGACGCCGCAGACCACCGCCACACCGATCACCGCGGCCAGGACGAGGCCGAGGCGGCGCGACTGTCCGGCCTCGTCGGCGGGCTGCTCCTGGGACTCGCGAAGGTGGTCGGGGACCTGCAGATCCTCGGTGAGCGCCCACAGATCGCCGAGCGTCTCCGCGTGCATCGCGGCCGCGGTGCGGGCCTCGTAGTCGTCGACACCGAGCTGACCGTCGCCGTACGCGGCGTCGAGCAGGCTGCAGGTCTGCGCGCGGTCGATGTCCCGCGCCCGGGTCTTGGGTGATCTTGAATCGGGCACGCCCCGATCCTAGGAAACGCCCTGCGACAGAAACCATCGGCGCCGAGGCGACCGAGGGTGTCCGGACCGCGGACTACCGTTGGCGGCGATGGCTACACAGGACGTGACAAGGGCGGCGGACAGTCGCCGCGGCTGGATGCGACGACTCGGCGCCGAGTGCTGGAACCACCGCCGTACCGCGGTCGGCGCGCTCACCGTGACGGTGATCGCCGCGGTCATCGACATCGTGTTCCCGCTGCTGACGAAAGTCGCCCTCGACGCGGCATCGGCCGGCGAATCCACCGCGACAAAGGTCATCGCGGTGATCGCGGTGCTCATCGCCGTCCTCGCCTGCGTCCGCTTCGCGTGCCAGTACGGGCGTCGGATGCTCGCCGGGCGGCTCTCGCTGGACGTCCAGCACGACCTGCGGCTGGGGCTGCTCGGTTCGCTGCAGCGCCTCGACGGCCGCGGCCAGGACCAGATCCGGACCGGCCAGGTGGTGTCCCGCTCGATCACCGACCTGCAGCTGGTGCAGGGCCTGCTCGCGATGGTCCCGATGTCGGCCGGCGTGGTGCTGCAGTTCGCGCTCGCGCTGGTGATCATGGCGTGGCTGTCGCCGCTGCTGACGGTGGTCGCGCTCGTCGTGGTGCCCGCTGTCGCGCTGGTGGTGTACCTGGTCCGGCCGACGCTGTTCGCGGCGACGTGGTCGGCGCAGCAGCGCGCCGCCGACCTCGCGCAGCACGTCGAGGAGACCGTGACCGGTGTCCGCGTGGTCAAGGGCTTCGGGCAGGAGTCCCGTGCGGTGGACCAGCTCGAGGGCCTCGGCCGCACCCTCTACGCAGAACGGATGCGCGCGGCGCGGATCAACGCGCGGTTCGCGCCGTCGATGGCGGCCCTCCCCCAGCTCGGCTTGGTCGGCGTCATCGCCCTCGGCGGCGTGCTCGCGCTGCACGGCTCGATCACCGTCGGCACCTTCCTCGCCTTCGCGACCTACGTCGCGACGATGACCGCCGCCACCCGGACGCTGTCGCAGGTCGTGATCATGGCGCAGCTGTCGCGCGCGGCCGTCGAGCGCGTCTACGAGGTGATCGACACCGAGCCCGACGTGTCCGATCCGCCGCACCCGGCCGATCTCCCAGACGGCCCGCTCGGCGTCCAGCTGCGCGACGTCTTCTTCGGCTTCGAGGACGGGCGCGACGTCCTGACCGGCCTCGACCTGACGATCGCCCCCGGCGAATCCGTCGCGGTCGTGGGCCCGGCGGGCTCCGGCAAGACCGCGCTCTCGCTGCTCCTGCCCCGCTTCTACACGCCGGCCTCCGGGACCGTGGCGCTCACGAGCGAGGGACGCAGCTTCGACGTCTCCGAGCTGCGCGCCGAACAGTTGCGCGAGGCTGTGGGTCTCGTGTTCGACGAGCCGTTCCTGTTCTCGGACACGATCGCCGCCAACATCGCGCTCGGTCGCCCCGACGCCAGCGCCGAGGAGATCCGCATCGCCGCGAAGCTCGCGCAGGCCGACGAGTTCATCTCCGCACTGTCCGACGGCTACGACACGGTCGTCGGCGAACGGGGCTGACGCTGTCGGGCGGCCAGCGCCAGCGCGTCGCGCTGGCCCGCGCCCTGCTCGTCGATCCGCGGGTGTTGATCCTGGACGACGCGACGTCGGCGGTGGACGCGGGCACCGAGGCGACGATCTTCGACGCGTTGCGGGACGATCGCCACCGCACGACGCTGATCCTCGCTCACCGCCGCTCGACCCTCACCCTCGCCGACCGTGTCGCGGTCCTCGACGGCGGCCGGATCATCGACATCGGCACCGTCGACGAACTCGACGAGCGGTGCCCGCTGTTCCGGACGCTGCTGTCCGCGCCGGACCCGCTCGACGTCGGGCCGGACGGAGAGGTCACCACGCCGGTGGTCGAGCCGACCGAAGCGCAACTGTGGCCCGATGTCGCGGCGGACGACGAGGCCGGTGTCGGCGCACCGTCCGATCCCGGCCGCCCCGGTGGCCACGGCGGTGGCGGCCACGGCGGCGGCGGGCACATGGCCGGCGCGCTCGGCGGGGTGGCCGCGACTCCGGAATTGAAGCGGGCCGTCGATGCCCTCCCGCCGGCGGACGAGGACCGCACACCGACACCGCCCAGCTTCGCCGCGACGACTCCGAGTTCCGGCTCGGCCCCTTGCTCCACCCGGTGCGCTGGCTCCTCGCCGGTGTCGTGGTGTGCCTGGCCCTGGACTCGCTGATCGGCATCACGTTCCCGTCGATCGTTCGCTACGCGATCGATCACGGCGTGGTCCCCGCCGACTACGGCCCGCTGTGGGCGGCCACCGCCGTCGGAACCACGCTGGCCCTCGTCGGCTGGCTCGTCGTGGCGGTCCTCACGGTGATCACCGCGCGGGCCGGCGAGCGGGTGCTGTTCGGGCTGCGGGTGCGCAGCTACGCACACCTGCAGCGGCTCGGCCTGGACTACTACGAGCGCGAACTGTCCGGCCGAATCATGACGCGCATGACCACGGACGTCGACGCGCTGTCGTCGTTCATCCAGACGGGCCTGTCGACCGCGGTCGTCGCGCTGCTCACCCTCGTGGGGATCGCGGTGGCGCTGCTCGTGACCGACGTGACGCTGGCGCTGGTCGCGCTCGCGGCGCTGCTCCCGCTGACCGTCGCGACCCTCGTGTTCCGCCGCGTGTCCGGCGCCGCGTACAGCGTGTCCCGGGAGCGGATCTCGCTGGTCAACGCCGAGTTCCAGGAGAACATCGCGGGTCTGAGGGCGGCCCAGGCGTACCGGCGCGAGGAGTTCGCCGCGCGGCGGTTCGCCGAGCGCGCCGACAGCTACCGCCGCAGCCGGATGCGGTCGCAGCGCGCGATCTCGGTGTACTTCCCGTTCATCACGCTGCTGTCCGATCTGGCGCTCGCGGCGGTCGTGTTCGTCGGCGCGCAGCGCGTCGCCGACGGCGCCACCACCGCCGGCACGCTGGTCGCGTTCGTGCTGTACCTGGGTCTGTTGTTCGGTCCGATCCAGCAGCTGTCGCAGGTGTTCGATGGCTACCAGCAGGCCGACGTCGGCCTGCGCCGGATCGCCGACCTGCTCGCGACACCGAGTTCGATCGAGACGGCCGACCTGGGCGACACCGTGCCCATCGCGGGTCACCTGCGCGGCGACGTCGCCTTCGACGACGTCAGCTTCCGCTACCAGGGCGCCGAATCCGACGCCCTCAGCGACATCGACCTGCGCATCCCGGCCGGCACCACGGTCGCGCTGGTGGGCCGCACCGGTGCCGGCAAGTCGACGGTGGTCAAGCTGCTCGCGCGCTTCTACGACCCGACGTCCGGCTCGGTCCGGGTCGACGAAGAGGACCTGCGGCGCTATCCGCTGCACGGCTACCGGGACGTCTCGGCGTCGTCCCACAGGAGGCGCACCTGTTCACCGGCACCGTCGCGAGCAACATCGCCTACGGCCGACCGGATGCGACCCGCGAGCAGATCGAGGCCGCGGCGCGTTCGGTCGGCGCGCTGCCGACCATCGCGGCTCTGCCCGGGGCACGAATCAGCCGATCGGGGAACGCGGGCAGGGGCTGTCAGCGGGCCAGCGTCAGCTGATCGCGCTCGCCCGCGCCGAGATGGTCGATCCGGACCTTCTGTTGCTCGACGAGGCGACCGCGACACTCGATCCGGCGACCGAGCGACTGGTCCTCGAATCGAACCGAATGGTCACTCGACGGCGCACGTCAGTGGTGGTCGCGCACCGTCTCGCGACCGCCGCTCGGTCCGATTTCATCGTGGTCGTCGACAAGGGTCGTATCGTGGAAACCGGTGCTCACGACACCCTTCGATGCGCGGGTGGACATTACGCGCGGCTCTGTGATGCAACGGAGAGTGAACAGGGGAATAATTCGTCGGCGAGAACCGTCATCGATGGTGACCCCATCGCAACAATGTGAGACAGCCGACACGCGACGGACCGGATGCCCGGGCTCGACGCGCGGAGGCTAGCCTCATGTGTATAGGCGCTCTGATCGGTACCGAAGAAAGAAACGAGGCGAACACCTGCCGTGAGCAGCAGCTCTACTTCCCAGTTCGGACAGAACCAGTGGTTGGTTGACGAGATGTACCAACGCTTCCAGGATGATCCCTCATCCGTGGACGCAAGTTGGCACGAGTTTCTGACGGATTACTCGCCCGATGCGGCGAACGCGACCGGGAACGGCGAGGCGCTCGGCGCCGGTGATGTCGCCACCAAGGCCGCGAACGGTGCCGCAGTTCCGGCGCCTGCCGCAGCTCCCGCGCCCGCTCCGGCACCGGCTCCCAAGGCGGCCACCCCGCCTCCGGCTCCGGCCGCCCCGCCCGCGCCCAAGCCGGCTGCCGCCCCGAAGCCCGCTGCTGCTCCCAAGCCGGCTGCCGCCGAAGCCCCCGACTCAGGACACCAACCAGGTCCTGCGCGGCGCGGCTGCCACGGTGGCCCGCAACATGTCGGCCTCGCTCACGATCCCGACCGCGACCAGCGTCCGCGCTGTCCCCGCGAAGTTGATGTTCGACAACCGCATCGTCGTCAACAACCACCTCGCCCGTACCCGCGGCGGCAAGGTCTCGTTCACCCACATCCTCGGTTACGCGATCGTGCAGGCGGTCAAGGCGTTCCCGAACATGAACCGGCACTTCGCCGAGATCGACGGCAAGCCGAACGTCGTCACCCCGGCGAACACCAACCTCGGCCTGGCGATCGACCTGCCGGGCAAGAACGGCAGCCGTTCGCTCGTCGTCGCGGCGATCAAGGGCTGCGAGTCGATGAACTTCGTGCAGTTCTACGGCGCGTACGAGGACATCGTCCGCCGCGCGCGTGACGGCAAGCTCACCGCCGAGGACTTCTCCGGCGTCACGATCTCGCTGACCAACCCCGGCGGCATCGGCACCGTGCACTCGGTGCCGCGTCTCATGCAGGGCCAGGGCGCGATCATCGGCGCCGGTGCGATGGAGTACCCGGCCGAGTTCCAGGGCGCGAGCGACGAGCGCATCGCGGACATGGGCGTCGGCAAGCTGATGACCCTGACCTCGACCTACGATCACCGGATCATCCAGGGCGCCGAGTCCGGCGACTTCCTGCGCACGATCCACAACCTGCTGATCAGCGACGAGTTCTACGACGAGATCTTCCACTCGCTGCACATTCCTTACGAGCCGGTCCGCTGGCGCAAGGACGTGCCGGAGGGCGCGGTCGACAAGAGCACCCGCGTGCTCGAGATGATCGCCGCGTACCGCAACCGCGGTCACCTGATGGCAGACACGGATCCCCTGCAGTTCGTCAAGGACAAGTTCCGTAGCCACCCCGACCTCGACGTCACGAGCCACGGCCTGACCCTGTGGGACCTGGATCGCGAGTTCAACGTCGGCGGCTTCCACGGCCAGTCCCGCATGAAGCTGCGCGACGTCCTGTCGATCCTGCGCGACGCGTACGCCCGCCACATCGGTGTCGAGTACACGCACATCCTCGAGCCCGAGCAGCAGGCATGGCTGCAGGAGCGCGTCGAGGCCAAGCACGTCAAGCCGACCGTCGCGCAGCAGAAGTACATCCTGAGCAAGCTCAACGCCGCAGAGGCGTTCGAGACCTTCCTGCAGACCAAGTACGTCGGTCAGAAGCGCTTCTCGCTCGAGGGCGCCGAGTCCGTCATCCCGATGATGGACGCGATCATCGACCAGGCCGCCGAGCACAGCCTCGACGAGGTCGTCATCGGCATGCCGCACCGTGGTCGCCTCAACGTGCTGGCGAACATCGTCGGCAAGCCGTACTCGAAGATCTTCACCGAGTTCGAGGGCAACATGAACCCGGCGGCCGCGCACGGCTCCGGTGACGTGAAGTACCACCTGGGCGCCGAGGGCACCTACATCCAGATGTTCGGCGAGAACGACATCAAGGTGTCGCTCACCGCGAACCCGTCGCACCTCGAGGCGGTCGACCCGGTCCTCGAGGGCCTGGTCCGCGCGAAGCAGGACATCCTCGACAAGGGCCAGGACGGCTTCACCGTCATGCCACTGATGCTGCACGGTGACGCGGCGTTCGCCGGTCAGGGTGTCGTTGCCGAGACCCTGAACCTGGCGCTGCTGCGCGGCTACCGCACCGGCGGCACCGTGCACGTGGTCGTCAACAACCAGGTCGGCTTCACCACCGCGCCGGAGCACTCGCGTTCGTCCGAGTACTGCACCGACGTCGCGAAGATGATCGGCGCGCCGATCTTCCACGTGAACGGCGACGACCCCGAGGCCTGTGTCTGGGTCGCGCAGCTGGCCGTCGACTTCCGTGAGAAGTTCGGCAAGGACGTCGTGATCGACCTCATCTGCTACCGCCGTCGCGGCCACAACGAGGGCGACGACCCGTCGATGACGCAGCCGGCGATGTACGACCTGATCGACACCAAGCGCAGCGTCCGCAAGAGCTACACCGAGGCCCTGATCGGCCGCGGCGACATCTCGATGAAGGAAGCCGAAGACGCCCTGCGTGACTACCAGGGCCAGCTGGAGCGGGTGTTCAACGAGGTCCGCGAGCTCGAGAAGTTCAAGCCGGAACCGTCGGAGTCGGTCGAGCTGGACCAGACCCCGCCGGCACGCCTCACCACCGCGGTCGACGCCGCGACGCTCGCCCGCATCGGCGACGCGTTCGTCAACGTCCCCGAGGGCTTCACGGTGCACCCGCGCGTCAAGCCGGTCATCGAGAAGCGTCACGAGATGTCCCGCGAGGGCAAGGTCGACTGGGCGTTCGCCGAGCTGCTCGCGTTCGGTTCGCTGGTCGAGCAGGGCGCCCTGGTGCGCCTGGCCGGCCAGGACTCGCGCCGCGGCACGTTCACGCAGCGCCACTCGGTGCTCATCGACCGCAAGACCGGCGACGAGTACAACCCGATCGCGCAGATCGCCGCGGACGCCGACAACGGCGGCAAGTTCATGGTCTACGACTCGGCGCTCACCGAGTTCGCGGGCCTCGGCTTCGAGTACGGCTACTCGGTCGGCAACCCGACGCACTGGTGCTGTGGGAGGCGCAGTTCGGCGACTTCGTCAACGGCGCCCAGACCATCATCGACGAGTTCATCTCGTCCGGTGAGGCCAAGTGGGGCCAGCTGTCCGACGTCGTGCTGCTGCTGCCGCACGGCCACGAGGGCCAGGGCCCGGACCACACGTCGGGTCGCATCGAGCGGTTCCTGCAGCTGTGCGCCGAGGGCTCGATGACGGTCGCGATGCCGTCGACCCCGGCCAGCTACTTCCACCTGCTGCGTCGTCACCACCTGGACGGCATCCGCCGCCCGCTCGTGGTGTTCACTCCGAAGTCGATGCTGCGCAACAAGGCCGCGGTCAGCAACCTTCGAGGACTTCACCACCGGCAAGTTCCGTTCGGTGTTCGAGGAGCCGTCGTACGAGGCGCAGGGCGGCGACCGCGACAAGGTCAAGCGCGTGCTGCTGACGTCCGGCAAGATCTACTGGGAGCTGCTGGCCAAGAAGCAGAAGGAGAACCGCGACGACGTCGCGATCGTCCGGATCGAGCAGCTGTACCCGATCCCGCGTCGCCGCATCGCGGAGACCCTGGACCGCTACCCGAACGTGAACGAGTTCTTCTGGGTCCAGGAGGAGCCGGCGAACCAGGGTGCATGGCCGTTCCTCGGCCTGGCCCTGCCGGAGTTGCTGCCCGAGAAGCTCGCGGGCATCAAGCGCGTCTCGCGTCGCGCGATGTCGGCACCGTCGTCGGGCTCGAGCAAGGTCCACGCTGTCGAGCAGCAGGAGATCATCGACTCGGCGTTCACGCCCACGAAGTGATCTGCCTGAACGGCTGAGACACGTAGAACCGGCCCGCCCACTCTCTACGAGTGGGCGGGCCGGTCCCGTTTCCAGCTCCTCACAGGCGTTTGGCGGCGCGCAGCACCCGCAGAAACGACGTCGCGGTGCGGAGCCCATGGGACAGGCTCCGATGGCACATGGCACTGACGTTCGTCAGGACCGGGTATCGCAAACCGTGGCGGCGCCACTCGGCGAGCCGCTCGACGACCTCCGCTGGGGTCCCGGTCATGAAGCCTTCACGAACCAACGAGGTTGGCACGCGGTTCGCGTAGGACAACACTGTCTCCTCGTCGAGCACGTGCGGCAACAGGTCCTGGGCACCGGAGAAATCCGCACCGAGCGGATGCTCCGCACCGTGCCGCGCCCAGTCGGCCCCGGACGCGCACAGCGCCATCGACCGGGCCCCGATCGATTCGACGAGCTCGTCGACGCCGGCCCGGGTGCGGGCGGTGAGCACCAGGAACAGGCCGGCGCCGGTGATCGCGGCCGGATCGCGTCCTGCATCCGAGGCGGCCGAGCGGACCGCGTCGAACTTCTTCCCGTAGTCCTCGGGGAGTTGCGGGAACGCGGGGAACCACGCGTCCGCGTACCGCCCGGCGGCTCGCAGTGTGCGGGGACCGTGCGCTCCGACCCAGATCTCGGGTCGCGTGCCGCGGTACGGCGGCAGATCGAATTTCGCGTCTTGCAGCGGGAAGAACCGTGACGCCCGGCTCACCGGACGTCCATCGGAATCCCACAACATTCGGATGGTTGCGAGCGCCTCCTCGAACCGCGCGACGGGCGTCTTCCAATCGACGCCGTACGGTTCGTTGCCCTCGCGCTCGCCTGGGCCGATCCCGAGGATCGCGCGCCCACGGGTCAGGAGGTGCAGCGACGCCGCCACCTGCGCCGTCACGGCGGGGTTGCGGCGACCGCTGTCGGTGACGCCCAGACCGAGGCGCATCCGAGGGCGACGGTTTCGGGCGGCGATGTAGCCCAGCGTCGTCCACGGTTCGAGGTAGGCGTCGGCTCGCGGGATCAGGCGGGCGGCGCCGCTGTGCCCGGTGTGCCAGATCGAGGCGGGGATCAATCCGAGCAGGTGGTCGGGAACCCAGAACGAGTCGGCCGCGCCTACCGCGGCCAGGCTGCGACTGCTCCGTAGCAGCAGGTCGGGTGCTGATTCGAGGGTGGACAGCAAAATCCGAAGACTCCGGTACGCATCGCTCGTGCTCCTTCGAGCTACGTCCGTGCCGCGTGTCGGCGCGGACAGGCCGTGCCGTTTCCTATCGTCCCTGCTCCGGCGCCACGTCGGCAAGACCGGTCGGTCAGCGCTGGAACAGGGCGGCGGCCATGTCGGCGCTGAGCGCGACGGCGGGCAGCGCGGTGACGAGGAGGTCGATCAGCTCGTCCCGGGTGATCTCGGGGGTGCGAAGCCACGTGATGGTGGCCTCCTCGACGAAGGCGATCCAACCCCGCACGGACAGGCCCATGCGGGCGTCGGGTTCGATCCCCAGGGCCGGGAGCTGGTCGATCACGCGCCGGGCCATCTCGCCACGAGTCTCTTCGAACACCTCCCGCATGGCGGGTCGCCACTGGCGGTGCCCCGCAGCAGCGAGACGTAGGTGTCGCGGTTCTCGGAGACGTAGTCGACGTACGACGCCATGGCGTCGCGCAGGATCTCGATCGGCGCGAGGTCCGGGTTCGGGGCCGTGCGGGCCAGCATGTCCGCGCTCGTGTGGCGCACGATGGCGACGTGGAAGTCGTGCTTGGACGCGAAGTAGTGGAACAGCAGCCCGCGGGACACGCCGGCCTCGTCGGCGATGTCCTCGACGGAGATCTGTTCCAGGGGCCGCTCGGCGAGCATCCGCACACCCAGGTCGATCAGCTGCGCCCGCCGCTCCTCGGGACTGAGCCTGGTGCGTTTGACGACGTCCATGAGCCCCCACCTTACTGAATTGCAGTCAATTAGCTATTGACCGCTGATCAACAACGCCCTAGTCTCCCTTACATGAGTCTTCCAGTCACAGATACTTCCGCCGGGCCGCGACCCGCGCCAGGTCGACACACTGATCATCGGCAGCGGCTTCGCCGGCCTCGGCGCTGCTATCAAGCTGGTTCAGGAGGGCAAGCACAACTTCGTCGTGCTCGAGCGTGGCGACGACGTGGGCGGCACCTGGCGAGACAACACCTACCCGGGTGCGGCGTGCGACGTCCCCTCCCACCTGTACTCCTACTCGTTCGCCCTCAATCCCGAATGGACGCGGTCGTTCTCGCCGCAGCCCGAGATCCAGAACTACATCTCGTCGGTGGCGCGCAAGTACAACGTGCTCGACAAGCACATCTTCGGCTGCGAGGTGCAGTCCGCGCACTGGAACGGCGACACCGCGCGCTGGGAGGTCCAGACCTCCAAGGGCGAGTTCGTCGCGAAGATCGTCGTCGCCGCAGTGGGCGCGCTCTGTGAGCCGTCGCTGCCCGACATCGCGGGCATCGAGGGATTCGAGGGCGAGATCTTCCACTCCGCGCAGTGGAACCATGACGCCGATCTGGCCGGCAAGCGGATCGCGGTGATCGGCACCGGCGCATCGGCCATCCAGATCGTCCCGCAGCTCGCGAAGAGCGCCGCCCAGCTCGACGTGTACCAGCGGACCGCGCCGTGGATCCTGCCGCGCGCCGACCGCGAGTACACAAAGGCCGAGCACCTCGCGTTCAAGTACGTGCCCGGCTTCCAGAAGCTGTGCCGCGCCGGCATCTACTGGATGCGCGAGTCGCAGGTCGTGGGTCTCGCGAAGGCCCCGATCTTCATGAAGCCGATCCAGTTCACGGCCCAGCGGCACCTGCGCCGCCAGATCAAGGATCGGGAGCTGCGCCGCAAGGTCACCCCGAACTTCCAGATCGGCTGCAAGCGCATGCTGATCTCCAACAACTACTACCCCGCGCTCGCGCAGCCGAACGTCGACGTCGTCACCGACGGCATCGCCGAGGTGCGCAAGCACTCGATCGTCGACCGCAACGGCACCGAACGCGAAGTCGACGCGATCGTGGTCGCGACCGGCTTCCACGTCACCGACTCCCCCACGTTCGCAGGGATCTTCGGCAAGGACGGGCGCTCTCTGGCGCAGACCTTCGACGACGGCGGCCAGCAGGGCTACGAGGGCTCGGCCATCGCCAACTTCCCCAACATGTTCTTCCTGGTGGGCCCGAACACCGGCCTGGGCCACAGCTCGATGGTGTTCATGATCGAGTCGCAGGTGAACTACGTCGTGGACGCGATCGACGTGATCGAGCGCTACGACATCGGCACCATCGAGGTCCGCCAGGATGCGCAGGACGCGTTCAACCGCGACCTGCAGGCCAAGCTGTCGAAGAGCGTGTGGAACAACGGCGGCTGCGCCAGTTGGTACCTCGACAAGCACGGCAACAACACGACGCTGTGGCCGGGCTTCACGTTCGAGTTCCGCCGCCTCACCAAGCAGTTCGACCTCGGCGCCTACCGCAGCGTCGCCGCGGGCGATCTGCCGGCGCCTGCCGTCACCGCACAGACTGCTACGGTCGACGCGCTCGACGCCGAACTGACCGATCTCGACGACGACAAGGTGGTTGCACAGTGAGCGAGTTCGCAGGCAAGGTCTGCGTCATCACGGGCGCAGGTTCGGGCATCGGACGGGCGCTGGCCCTGAACCTCGCCGGGCGGGGCGCGAAACTTGCCCTGTCCGACATGGATTCGAGGGGATTGGCCGAGACCGTCCGGCAGGTCGAGGCGCTCGGCGTGGAGGTCAAGTCCGACCATCTCGACGTCACCCAGCGCGAGGCGGTGCTGGCGTACGCCGACGCGGTGGTCGCACATTTCGGCAAGGTGCACCAGGTCTACAACAACGCCGGCATCGCCTTCCACGGCGAGGTGGAGCGCTCGGAGTTCAAGGACATCGAGCGGATCATGGACGTCGACTTCTGGGGCGTCGTCAACGGCACCAAGGCGTTCCTGCCGCACCTGATCGCGTCCGGTGACGGGCACGTCGTGAACATCTCGAGCCTGTTCGGCCTCCTGTCCATTCCGGGCCAGAGCGCTTACAACGCAGCGAAGTTCGCGGTGCGCGGATTTACCGAGTCGCTGCGCCAGGAGATGCTCATCGCGAAGCACCCGGTCAAGGTCACGTGTGTACACCCCGGTGGCATCAAGACCGCGATCGCGCGCAACGCGACAATGCCCGACGGCGACGACCAGGTGACGTTCGCGCAGTTCTTCGACAAGCACCTCGCGCGCACCACTCCCGAGGACGCGGCGAAGACCATCGTGGGTGGCGTGCGAAAGGGCAAGGCACGCGTGCTGATCGGCGCCGATGCGAAGTTCCTCGACGCGTGGGTGCGCATCGTCGGACCGAGTTACCAGCGGGTGGTCGCGACGGTCACCGCGCGCATGCTGCCCAAGTCGAACTGACGGGCACAGACGAACTCGCGGCCCGACCCCGCAGATCGCGGGGTCGGGCCGAAATGTCGTACTCGCCCTATAAGCTCCGCCCTCGATGACAACAAGAGCCGACGGCGACAGCCGTCCATTCCAGGTACATCTCGGCGGGATCATCGAGTTGCTCAGCGCGAGCATCTACACCGGGCCGCGGGTCTTCATCCGTGAGCTCCTGCAGAACGGATGTGACGCGATCGCGGCCCGTCGCGAGCGCGAACCCGGCCACGTCGGCACCATCCGGGTCCTGCCCGCTGACGGCGCCGGGTCCGTGTTCGCGGTCGAGGACGACGGGGTCGGGCTGACCGCGGCCGAGGTGGGCGAGTTGCTCGCGACGGTCGGCCGCAGCTCCAAGCGTGACGTCCTCGATCTGCCCCGCACCGACCGCCTCGGCCAGTTCGGGATCGGCCTGCTCAGCTGCTTCATGGTGAGCGACGAGATCCGGGTCCGGTCGCGGTCGACCACAGGGACACCCGCCGTCGAGTGGATCGGGCGCACCGACGGCACGTTCACCGTGACCGAGCTCGCCGACGACCTGCCAGTCGGCACCCGGGTCGAGCTGTTCCCGCGCAAGGACGCCACCGGGCTCGTCTCCCCGCCGGGGCGCGCGAGCTGGCCGACCGGTTCGGCCGACACCTGCCGGTACGGGTGACAGTGGCCGGAGAGACGGTGACCCGGCCGGCTCCGTTCCTCGAGAACACGGCGGTCCCGTCGCCCGAGTTGCGGGCGCTGGGCCGGGAGGTCGTCGGCGCCGAACCGTTCGCGACGATTCCGCTGCACGTGCCGTCGACGGGCACCCGGGGCACCGCCTTCGTACTCCCTTTCCAGCTCTCTCCCGGCCAGCGGCAAGCGAGCCGGGTCTACCTGGGCGGAATGCTGCTGTCCGAGCGCATGGACGATCTCCTGCCGGACTGGGCGTTCTTCGTGCGGGCCGTCGTGGACACCACCGGGCTCCACCCGACCGCGTCCCGTGAGGCCCTGATCGAGGACAGCGCGCTCGAATCGACCCGCGCGGAGCTGGGGGCGGCGGTTCGCCGTTGGGTCATCGGGCTGGCCGCGACGGCGCCGCACCGGTTGGCCGCGTTCCTGTCCGTGCACCACCTGGCATTGCGGGCGCTCGTCGTCCACGACGACGAGCTGGCCCGATTCATCGTCCCCCACCTGCCGATCGAGACCACCGACGGGCCGACAACGTTCGGCGAGGCCGCCCGACGCGGCACCGTTCGGTACACCCGGACCGTCGACGAGTTCCGGCAGTTGGCCGGCATCGCCCGCGCCGGCGCCCCGATCGTCAACGGAGGCTACGTCTACGACGCGGAGATCGCGGGCCGGCTGCCCGAGTTCGTGCCCGGCGCCGAGGTCGAAGTCGTCACCGTCTCCGACGAGATCGACCATCTGGACGTGCCGCCGCTGGCCGATCGGGCCGCCTCCCGCCGACTGCAGGAGCGCGCCGACGCCGCCCTGGCCGACCTCGACTGCAGTACCGCGGTGCGGGCGTTCGACCCGGACACCGTTCCCGCCCTCTATGTCGCGGACGAGGCCGTGCTCCGCAGCCTGCGGCGCGAGCAGGCGAGCGAGACCGGTGGGTTCTGGCCGATGTTCTCGGACGGGTGGACGAGGCTGTGGCCGGCGACACGGAAACCACCGGCCGCCTCGCCCTGAACTGGCGTAACCGCCTGGTGCGCACCCTCGCGACCGTCGACGACGACGCCGTCCTGTCGCGGGCCGTGCGCATCCTGTACGTCCAGTCACTGCTCGCCGGGCACCGACCGCTGCGGGCAGCCGACCGCGCCGCCCTCACCGACGCCATGACCGACATCGTTCACTTGTCCGTCGGTCTGGCCGCTCCCCTCACCACCGACAAGGACGACCATGCCGAATGAAACCACCGTCGACGCCCTGATCAGCGAGATCGACTCGACGCCGTACGGCCCCGCCGAACGCGAGCTCATCGAGCGGGCGATCATGCTGGCCGAGGAGACCGGTGACGAGGCCGCCGCTTACGCGGTGCGGATGCGGCAGATCCAGTCCGCCTCCATCACGGGCGACACCGACGCCTTGCTGACCGCGTTCGCGTGGTGCGTCGGGCGGAACGCCGCTGACCCGGCCACGTTCCCCACCCAGGTCGACGACCACGACCTGCTCTGGTTCCACAAGTGGATCGCCGACTCGCTCTCCTCGAATCCGCTGTTCCCGCGCACGACGATCGCCGAGTCGATCGAGCAGATGGAGACCGCGTACCGACAGGCCGGCGTCGGTGTGTCCGGGGTGGTGCAGACCCGGTTCTGGCAGGCGTTCGAGGGAGGCCGGATGGAGGAGGCCGCCCACCACCTCGAGGAGCTGCGTCGGACCCCGCGCGACGAGTACAGCCACTGCGAGGCGTGCGTGCGTTCCGAGGAGGCCCAGTTCCGGTTCGTCACCGGTGACCTCGATGCCGGACTGGCCCTCGTCGAGGAGATGCTCGACCAGGACATGGGTGCGCTGACGAACCGGAGCGGGCGATGGCCCACACGCTGGTGCCGCTGCTCCAGGTCGGCCGTCTCGAGGATGCCGAGCGGATGCACGTGCGGGGTTACCGGCTCGCTCGCGGCAACGTCGACAACATCGACATGATCGGGCAGCACCTGATATTCCTCGCGGTGACCGGCAACGCTCAGCGTGCCCTCGAGATGCTCGAACGGCACATCGCCTGGCTGGCGCACGACAAGCTCAACGCGATCGCGCACCTCGACGCGCTCACCGCCTTCGCGGTGACGTGCACGGTGGCCGGCGCGGCCGGACTCGGCCACGAGCGCGTCCGCGGGGCCGACGCCGCGCCCCTGCGCACCTTCCTGGGTGCACACGACGGCCCGTGGACGGTCGACGAACTGGCGCAGGCAGGTTGGCGCGCCGCCGAGGAGCTCGCAGCCCGCTTCGACGAGCGCAACGGCACCACCTACCGCAGCGAAAAGATTGCCGCCGCACGAGTTCTCGCCGGACAGCGCTGGGACCTGCCGATCGGGGCCGCGCACACGGTGGCGGTCCCGTCGCCGGCCGCCGTGGATCCGGTCGCGGCCGCAGCCTTCGTCGACGAGGTGGCGGGGATGCGCCCGGCGGAGGAACAGGTCGACGCCATCTTCGACACCGAGGACGGGACGCGGCGCGGGCCTGGGTCGAGTCCGAGCTGTCCACCGTGACCGAGCCCGGTCGCCGCGCGGTGCTCTTGCGGCTACTGGCTCAGCTGCTGGCAAGCGCGGGCCGGTTCGAGGACGCGTTGACCGCCGTCGACGGCGCGCTCGACCTGGCGGTGACCCACCTGGCGCGGTCCCTGACCGCCCCGCTCGCCGCCCTGAGCGCCCAGATCTGCGACGACCTCGGCCGGCTGGACGACGCGGCCGGGCGCCTGCGCCTGGCGACGCAGGAGGCCGAACTGGCCGGCGCCGAATCCGTCGGCCACCGCTACCGACTCGGCGTCACGCTGGTGCGGGCCGGACACCCGGACGAGGCCATGGACGAACTGTCCACCGTCGCCGAGACCGAGGAGGCCCAGGGCGAAGAGGCCGGATCCCGCGCAATGACCATGCTGTGGCTCGGCTACGCGCGGCGCGACGCGGGCGAGCCGGGGGCTGCGGTCATGGCGTGGACCGAGGGGCACGAGCTGGCCCAGGCGGGCGCGGACTTCGCGTTGGCCGCGCGGATCGGCAAGGAACTCGGACTGCTGATGATGCAATTCGACGACGAGGACGCCCTGGAGGTCCTCGACGACGCGGTGGAGGACGCCCGCCAGCTCACCGATCAACCCGACGCACTCGCCGACCTTCTGCACGCGCGCGGCCGCGCCCGCTGCCAGTTCGGCGACGAGACCGGGCTCGAGGACTTGCGGGCAGCGGCCGAACACGCCGACCTGTGGACCCGCGCGGACATCGAGGACTCGACGGCGCGGGCGCTGTCCCAGCTGGGCCGGTTCGACGAGGCGGTGCGGACCGGGCTCGCCGCTTCCGATGCGTACGCCGCGGCCGAGGACGTCGTCGGTTCCGGCAACGCCCTCATCGTCGTCGCGCAGGCGTTGCTGACGACCGAGCGTTACGAGGAGGCCCTCGCCGTGCTCGCCGACGCCGCGCCGCGGGTGACGGAGGCGCCACGGTTGGTGATCCGGGTAGCGCTGATGGAGGGCGACGCCTACGAGGCTCTCGGCCGACACGACGCCGCCGCGGCCGCGCGGGCACGGGTGGACGGCTGACCGGGCCGAAGGCGCGGGCCGTCAGAGGTGGTCGGCGAGCCACTCCGCGGCGGCGTCGGCCGATGTGATCTCGCCGCCGCGGATCCGGATCACCATGTCGGTCAGATCCGCGGTGGTGAGCTGCAGGACCACGCTCAATCCCTTGACGTCGTCGGCACGCAACACGCCGCTGCGGTAGAGGGGCACCACGTTCTGCGCGGTGAACGCGTACTCGTCGTCGGCCAACACCACGAGTTCGTCGTGCGCGACGTCGGGTGACGCGGCGGTGGCGCCGCCGATCGGCGACGTGCCGACGATCAGTTCACGGGCAACGTCGGTGGTGGTCTCGACCGGGACGACGGACCGAACGTGCACCCGTAAGCGGCCTGAAGGTGCTCCGGTGCCCGCGCATCGTCGCGGAAGCCGGCGGACGCGTACAACGTCATGCCGCCGCAGTCGGGCGCGATGTCGTCGATCGAGTGCGCGCCGAGTCGGTCGGCCTGCGCCGCGGACAGCACGAGCGCCGACCGGTCGTCGGCGGGCGAGTAGTCGGAGACCGTAAGGCCCTCCGGCAGAGACTTGTTCAGCGCCTCGAAGACGTCCTCGGATTCGGTGACGTCGGCGTCCGGGTCGAACCAGTGCAGCAGTCGTCCGGTGTAGTCCGGCACCAGCGTCACCCGGTTCGAGTCGAGGGCGGCGATACGGTCGGCGCGGTCTCCCAGCCCCAGCACGAGTTCGGCGCTGCGCCCACCCGCTTCGAGTGCGCCGGCGTAGAGGCGTGCGACGAGTTCGCTCTCGATCGTGTTCGACGCACCGACGACGACCGGTCCGGGCGCCGGCGGGCCGCTGACGCTGCTGCTCGTGTCGACGCCGCACGCGGCGACGATCGCGAGGACGGGAACAACCGTCAGCACGGCGAGCCTGCCCGCTCGCCCGTTCCTGTTCGACACCGTGTCTCTCTCCGCTCGTCAACCGTGCGTTGGCGGTTCCTATCGTTACACTGACGGCGCGCACCATCACGAGGGGTCGAGAAGATCCGGCTTGTCACCGCGCGGCCGCTGCCGCATCGGGCGGGGCCGCTACGCCGGATCCGATGGAAGGACGACATGAACGGTTCCCGGATCCGCCTGCGCCACAGCCTCGTCCGAGGCGCGGTGGCGATCGTTGCAGTGTCCCTGACGATGCTCACCGCGTGCGGGAGCAACGACCCGCTCGACAGCGGCGGCTCCGGCGGCGGCAACGTCGACGGGAACACCGTCGTGGTGGGCTCGGCAAACTTCCCCGAGTCCACGACCGTCGGCTACATCTACGCCGAGGTGCTGCGGGCCAACGGCTTCGACGTCGCCACCAAGATGAACATCGGCAGCCGCGAGGCGTACGTCCCGGCGCTGCGCGACGGTTCGCTCACGGTGATCCCCGACTACACCGGGAATCTGCTGCAGTACCTGGACCCGTCGTCGACGGCGACGAGCGCCGCCGAGATCGATGCGGCCCTGCCGGCCGCGCTGGCGCCCGATCTCGCGACCACGACCCCGGCACCCGCCGAGGACAAGGACGCGGTCGTCGTGACCCGCGAGACGGCCGAGAAGTGGAACCTGACGTCCATCGCGGACCTGGCACCGCACTCCGCCGAGGTGAAGTTCGCGGCACCGGCCGAGTTCCAGGAACGTCCCGTGGGCCTGCCCGGGCTGCGGGAGCACTACGGTCTCGACATCAGTGCGGCCAACTTCGTGCCGATCGCCGACGGCGGCGGCCCCGCCACGGTGAAGGCGCTGACGTCGGGCCAGGTGACCGCCGCGAACATCTTCACCACCTCGCCGGCGATCAAGGCGAACGATCTGGTGGTGCTGGCCGACCCGGCGAACAACTTCCCGGCCCAGAACGTGGTCCCGCTGCTGCGCGCGAACGCGAAGACCGAGCAGTTGACGCGCGTCCTGGACGCGATCTCCGCCAAGCTCACCACCGAGGAACTGGTGGCGCTCAACGACGCGGTGTCGGGCTCCAGCAAGACCGAGCCGCAGGCGGCGGCGCAGCAGTGGGTCGCGCGGCAGGGGCTGGACGCTCCGATCTCGTGATCACGTTCTCGGGTGTCACCAAACGCTTTCCGGACGGCACGGTCGCCGTCGACGGACTGGATCTGAAGGTCGACGCGGGCTCGTTCACGGTCTTCGTCGGACCGTCCGGCTGCGGCAAGACGACGTCGATGCGGATGATCAACCGCATGGTGGCCCCCACCGCGGGCACCGTCGGCGTGGACGGCCGGGACGTGGCGACCCTCGACGCCGTCGAGCTGCGGCGCGGCATCGGGTACGTCATCCAGAGCGCGGGGCTGCTGCCGCACCGCACGGTGGTCGACAACGTCGCGACCGTGCCGGTGTTGTGTGGCGAGTCGCGGCGGGCGGCGCGGCGCCGCGCACTCGAGGTACTCGAACGGGTGGGGCTCGATCCCGCGCTGGCGGGCCGCTACCCGGCGCAGCTGTCGGGCGGTCAGCAGCAGCGGGTGGGCGTGGCCCGGGCACTCGCGGCCGACCCGCCGATCCTGTTGATGGACGAACCCTTCAGCGCCGTCGACCCGGTCGTCCGGGCCGATCTGCAGGCCGAGATGCAGCGCCTGCAGTCCGAGCTGCGCAAGACGGTCGTGTTCGTCACCCACGACATCGACGAGGCGGTGCGGCTGGGTGACCGCCTCGCGGTCTTCGGGCCGCACGGCCGGCTCCAGCAGTACGACACCCCGCAGACCGTGCTCACCTCCCCCGCAACCGATTTCGTCGCGGATTTCGTCGGCCGTGACCGCGGCTACCGGGGGCTGTCGTTCCGCAGCGCCGACGGACTCCCGCTGCACGAGATCCGCAGCATCCGCGAATCTGCAATCACCGCAACCTCTCTCGACTCCGGAGAGTGGGCGTTGATCGTCTCCGACGACGGCCGCCCCCACGCGTGGATCGACGCCGCCGGGATCGACGCGACCCGCGCAGGGCGTGCGGTCGCGGACGCCTCGGCCGCCGGCGGTTCGCTGTTCACCCTGGGCACCGATCTGCGCCAGGCCCTCGACGCGGCTATCTCGTCGCCGTCCGGCGTCGGGGTCGCGGTCGATGCCGACGGAGTGGTGGTCGGCGGCATCCACGCCGCCGAGGTGGTCGCGGCGCTCGACGAGCAGCGGCGCGCGGAGGATCGCGTCCGGAACGGACGGTGAGCCCGTGCGCTGGCTGATCGACAACTTCCCGCGTGTGCTGGAACTGACGCGCGAGCATCTGCAGTTGGCCTTGCTGCCGCTGATCCTCGGTCTGGCGATCGCGGTGCCGCTGGGGACCGCGGTGCGCCGGGTGGGGGTGGCTGCGCCGCACCACCGTCGTCGCTGCGAGCATCGCGTTCACGATTCCGTCGCTGGCGCTGTTCGTCACCGTGCCGAGCCTGTTCGGGCTGAGCGTTCTCGATCCGGCGAACGTCGTGATCGCACTGACCGTCTACTCGACCGCCCTGCTCGTGCGCGTCGTCCCGGAAGCCCTCGACGCGGTGCCGGACGACGTCGTCGACGCCTCGGCCGCGATGGGGTTCACCCCGGTGCGCCGCGCTCTCACCGTCGAACTGCCCCTCGCGCTGCCGGTGCTCATCGCGAACGTCCGCGTCGTCGCGGTCACCAACATCTCACTCGTGTCGGTCGGCGCGCTCATCGGAGTCGGTGGGCTGGGCGAACTGTTCACCGAGGGCTATCAGCGCGACTATCCGGACCAGATCGTCGCGGGCATCATCGCCATCGTCGCGCTGGCGCTGGCGTTCGACGCGGCCCTGTACGTGGCGGGCCGCCTGCTGACCCCGTGGGAGCGGCCGGGCCGTCGGACGCGCCGGGTGACGGTCGAACTCTCGGAGGGTCCGGCCTGACATGTTCACGAGCGCATGGGACTACATCGCCGACCCGGCGAACTGGGCGGGCCCGACCGGGATCGGCACCCGGATCCTGCAACACCTCTGGTACAGCCTGCTGGCCGTCGCCTGCGCGGCCGTCGTCGCCGTGCCCGCCGGGCTCGCGATCGGGCACTTCCGGCGCGGCCAGATCGTGATCGTGGGCGTCGTCAACGCGCTCCGGTCGCTGCCCACCCTCGGCGTGCTGACGCTGCTGGTGCTGCTGCTCGGTCTGGGCCTGGTGCCGCCCATCCTCGCGCTGGTCCTACTCGCGGTCCCGCCGCTGCTCGCCGGCACGTACGCGGGCGTCGCGAACGTGGACCGGTCGGTGGTCGACGCCGCGGAGGCGATGGGGATGACGCCGTTACAGGTGCTGTGCCGGGTCGAGATCCCCAACGCGCTGCCGCTGATCCTCGGCGGCGTGCGCAGCGCGGCGCTGCAGGTGATCGCGACCGCGACGGTGGCGGCCTACGTGAACCTCGGCGGGCTCGGCCGGTACATCTTCGACGGGCTGGCGCTGCGCAGCTACGACCGCGTCCTCGTCGGCGCGATCCTGGTCGCCGCCCTCGCCCTCATCGTCGACGCGATCCTCGCGGCCGCCGTGTGGGCCTCGGCGCCCGGCACCGGACGCCTGCGCCGGCCGGTCGACGTCACTGCGCTGCAAGGAACTTCAGGATCCGATCGTTGACCTCCCGAGGCCGCTCCAAGTGCAGGAAGTGGCCCGCATCCGCGACCTGGTGGAAAGTGCTCCGCTGCGACAACCCGGACGCCGCCACGGCCGCCAGCCGCGGGTCGAGGCAGCCGTCGCGACCACCGTGCAGGTAGAGCGTCGGAGTGGTCGGCGGCCGCATCTCCGCACCGGCCCAGCGCCGGTAGCGCTCCGGTGGGCGCGGGAAGGGCCGGGCGTAGCTGCGGTAGTAGCCGATCACGGCGCGGCGGTGCGCCGGATCCGCGATCGCCTCGAGCACGGCGGGCAGGTCCTCGCAGGCGTCGTAGCCCGGTGACCAGTCCGCCCACAGCCGCGGCACCGACCGCTCGGCGCAGCGCTCGGGCAGGACCGGCAACTGGTTGAACAGGATGTACCAGCTGTTGCGCAGCTGGTGCGGGAGCACACGCAGAACGGCCGGCGTCCGCAGGGACGCGAACGGCGGCACCGCGAGCGCGACCACGGCCGCGAAGGGGTTCTCGGCGTGGGCGGCCAGCGCGTTCGCGGTGATCGCGCCCCAGTCGTGTCCAACCAGGACCGCGTCCGATCCGCCGCCCGAGCGGGCGTGGATCGCGACGGCGTCGTCCATCAGTGCGGCAACGTGCACGCTGCGATCCCCGGGCACGGCGGAGGGCCCGTAGCCGCGGGTGAACGGCGCGATCACCCGCCACCCCTCGTCCGCCATCGCAGGACCCAGGTACCGCCAGGTGTGCGCGGTGTCCGGGAATCCGTGCAGGAGAACCGCCAGCCGGCCGGTCTCGGGGCCCCAGGTCAGTGCCCGCAAGCGGACCGTGTCGAGGTCCAGGGTGATCTCACGCATGCGGACCATCCTGTCGGAGAACGACGGGCGCGCACGTCAGATCGGCCGATGTCACGCAGCGGGGCCCCGCCGCTGATGCGACGGGGCCCCGCTGACGAGTTGCTGTCCTGCGGTCAGGCGACGCCCTCGTCCTTGGCTGCCTGCGCGACGGCCGCAGCCACCGCCGGGGCGACCCGCGGATCCAGCGGGCTCGGGACGATCTTGTCGGCCGCGAGCTCGTCACCGAGCACCGACAGGATCGCCTCGGCGGCAGCGAGCTTCATGCCCTCGGTGATCCGGCGCGCGCCGGCGTCCAGGGCACCCTTGAAGACACCCGGGAACGCGAGCACGTTGTTGATCTGGTTCGGGAAGTCGCTGCGACCCGTCGCCACGATCGACGCGTACTTGCTGGCGATGTCGGGGTGGATCTCCGGATCCGGGTTCGACATCGCGAAGATGATCGACTCGGGCGCCATCGTCGCGATGATCTCCTCGGGCACCGTGCCCGCGGAGACGCCCAGGAACACGTCCGCGCCGTCGAGCGCCTCGACCAGTCCGCCGCTGCGGCCGGCCGGGTTGGTGCGCGAAGCCAGGTCCGCCTTGATCTCGTTGAGATCGGTGCGGTCGGACGAGACGATGCCCTTCGAGTCCAGCACGGTGACGTCGGCGACGCCCGCGGCCAGCAGGATGTTGGCGCACGCGACACCGGCCGCACCGGCACCGGAGATCACCACGCGCAGACCCGCGATGTCACGGTCCTGCACCTTCGCGGCACCACGGAGCGCGGCGAGCGCGACGATCGCGGTGCCGTGCTGGTCGTCGTGCATGACCGGGCAGTCCAGGGCCTCGATGACCCGACGCTCGATCTCGAAGCAGCGCGGCGCCGAGATGTCCTCGAGGTTCACTGCGCCGAAACTCGGGCGCAGCCGGACCAGCGTCTCGACGATCTCGTCGGGTCCTTGGTGTCGAGCACGAGCGGGATGGAGTTCAGGCCCGCGAAGTTCTTGAACAGCGCCGACTTGCCCTCCATCACCGGCAGCGACGCGCGAGCGCCGATGTCGCCGAGGCCGAGCACGGCCGAGCCGTCGCTCACGACGACCACCAGGCGGTTGGTCCACGTGTAGCGATCGGCCAGCGTCTCGTCGGCGTGGATCGCGCGGCTGACCTGCGCGACGCCGGGCGTGTACGCGATCGAGAGCGCACGCTGGGAATCGAGGGGCGCGGTTGTCTCGACCGAGAAGCTTGCCACCGATGTGGCCCGCGAAAATCTCCTCGTCGGTAATTTCGACCTTTGGCGTTACGGAAGCTTCAGACACAGGGGACACGATGACACTCCTCTTGAGGCCAGACTCACTCGGGTCCTGGTTACTGAGAAGTAACCGGGTCGGCAGGGATGAAATACGACACGGCACTTCGAACACAGGATTGATCAGTTGCAACTACCGGGGCGCGCGATCTGCTGCACTACTGCCGGAGCGTGATGGCGCCGGGCGGGGTGAGCCCTGGCACAAGTTCTGCCACCTTCCAAACCTCCTGCGAAGGGCGGTAGCACCCACGCGAGAGTGCCGTAATTCTGCACCATCGACTGGCAGGAATCAAATCCTCCGGGTAGATCGAAATCTCACCGAAACCGGCATCTACCTGTGAGGATGCGCCTGACGGCCCGAATGTGACCCGAACCTCCGGCCCGTTCCGGTCAGTGGGAGGTCACATCCACCACTGCGTCCACAGCAACAGGCCGGTAACCGCGAGAACCGCGGCCGAAGCGAGCACTGACGCGGCCCCGCGGCGGCGGTCCGCCAGCACCTGAGCCACCACGACGACGACGCTCGACACCACGTGCACGGCGACCGATTCGCGCCCCGGCCCCGGGAAGTCCCGATTCGACGCCAGGTACGCGACACCGATGACGACGAGGGTGAGCACCACGACCCCGCCGGCGACGACACCCGAGAGCCCCCGCAGCACCCGTACCGCCCACATGTCCGACGACCGCCTGCGCCGCCCGTCGCCGAAGCCGTCGAGGCTCACCGACCGGCTCCGCGGGTGACGACCTCGCCGCTCAGCTGCCCCGACAGCACCGGTACCCCGGACGAGCGCGCCACGAGCGCCTCGAACGCCGCGGGAGCGGTGGTGTGCCGGCCGAGTTCGATCGTCTTGTTCGAGCCGTGGTAATCCGACGACCCGGTGGTGATCAGGTCCAGTTCGGCGGCGAGCGAGCGCAGGAGCGCGACGTCGTGCGCGTCGTGGTCGGGGTGATCGACCTCGAGACCGCCGAGGCCGTGGTCCGCGAGTTCGCGAATGTGGTCGAGCGACAGCAACCGTCCACGCGCGCGGGCCCGAGCGTGCGCGATCACGCTGACTCCGCCCGCGGCAGCGACCATCTCGACGCCTCGCTCGAGCGGGGTGTCCGCCTTCTCGACGTAGTAGGGGCTACGGGTCGACAGGAGGTCGGTGAACGCCTCACCCACGCTCTCCACGACGCCCGCGTGGACGAGCGCCCGTGCCAGGTGCGGTCGTCCGACCGCCGGGCCCGCCTCGGCCATCACCGCGTCGGGGTCGATCGGCAGCCCGTCCTCGGCCATCAGCGTCGCCATCGCCCGCAACCGCGCGACTCGTTCACCGCGCAATCGCTCACGCTCGGCGGCGAACTCACGTGAGGTCGGGTCGAACAGGTAGGCCAACAGGTGGACGGCCACCGGGCGTCCGTCCTCGCCACGCCCCTCGCACGACATCTCCATTCCCCGCACCAACTGCATCCCCGCCGGCAGAGCCGCGGCCGCCTCGCCCCAGCCGGCGGTGGTGTCGTGATCGGTGATCGCGAGCACGTCGACCCCCGCGTCGGCCGCCGCCCGCACCAGTTCGGCGGGCGTGTCCGTGCCGTCGGACGCGGTCGAGTGGGTGTGGAGATCGATACGCACCGGTCCAGTGTCTCAGGTCCGGAAGCGTTGTCCTGTCAGAGCGCCGCGGCCCCGCGGTTCGGGTCGCGGACGTCGATGCCGGCCTCGGCCCAGGCTTCCCGGAGAGCGGCGGCACCGCGCAGACGCACCCACGCCGCCTCGGTGCCGGTCAGCGGCGCCACCTCGAGGAACTGCACCGGATCGAGCGGCTCGGGCAGAACGAGGTCGGGGATGTCGCTCGGACCGAGCAGCACCGCGGTGAACGGGGCCCCTTCCACAGCGGCTCGCCCAGATCGATCAGCCCGTCCGGGCGCGACACCACACCCTCGACGGACGGCGCGGCGGCGAGGACCGCGAGGGTCTTGTGCACGCCCGACGCCACACCGGCACCGCCCACCAGGCTCAGCACCAATTCGGCGCGCGGGCCACGCGTGGGGTCGGCGATCATCTCGCTGGGATCGCCCATCGGGTGCCGCGAGCACCCCAGGGTCGCGTATCGGACCGGAGCGTCGCCGTCGCCCGGGTATCGGAGGACGTCGACGGCTCGAGGCCGAGGAACGTCACCGATGCCACCGAGGGCTCCGTCGGCTCGGCTGCTCCGGGTCCCCGATGTGCCGGTCGAGATGGGCGCGGACGGCCGAGACAACGCTGTCAGTCACACGTTCATCTAACACCCGCGCCGGGTGGGCCCGGTCGCGGCAGTCGAGCGAGCCGCCACGCACGGCCGGCCGAACGGCCAGTGACGTCGAACACCCATGGGCGCGAGCCGATTCGGCGGATCTTCCCGCCCACAGGGAGAGCGATTGGACATACCGACTCGGACCGACTAGCTAATGAGCTAACCAATTGACCGATTTCGTGCACCACCCCTTGCCTCATCTTCGCTCGACTTTTGACCAGAGTTCCCGGGAGCCCACTTGTCTCGTCCCGCACAGGCCTCGGCATCGCTGCTGACGGCCACGCTGTGCTTCGTCATCCTCGTCGTATCGACCCAGCAGACCATCGTGATGCCGCTGTCCTCCGTCATCGGCCACCAACTGGACATCGGCACCACCGCCATCGGGTGGACCATCACCTCCGGATTCCTCGCCGCCGCCGTCATGACTCCCGTCGCGGGGCGTATGGCCGACCTGCGGCGCAAACGCACCGTTCTGCTGGGCGTGTTGACGATCATGCTCGCCGGGTCGGTCCTCGCGGCCGTCACCGAGTCGTTGCCGCTGTTGATCCTCGCGCGGGCGCTGCAGGGTGTCTCGTTCGCCGCCTTCCCTGTCAGCCTGGCGATCCTGCGGGACGAACTGCCGCCGCGCCGGCTGGCGTCGGCGATGGGATTGCTGTCCGGCACGCTGGGTTTCGGCGGTGGCGTCGGCATGGTACTGACCGGACTGGCGGTGCCCGCCGGCGCCGACTACCGGCGGGCGTTCTGGCTCGCGACCGCGCTCACCGTCATCGCCGTCGTGGCGGTGATCGCGGTCGTGCCCTCCCGCCCCAATCCCGCACCGGGCCGGGTCGACTGGACCGGTGCCGTGTTGCTCGGCGCGGGGCTGGTGCTGATCCTGTTGCCGCTGTCCGAGGGCGGGAGCTGGGGTTGGGCATCGCCCCGGACGATCGGGTGCGCGGTCGCCGGGATCGTCGTCCTCGCGGGCTGGTTCGCGTTCGAGCGCCGCATCGCCCAGCCACTCGTGCCGACCGAGATGCTCACCCGCCGGCCCGTCGTCTGCACGCACCTCGCCGGGCTGCTCGTCGGGGCCGGAATGTTCGTCAACATCACGGCACTCACCTACTTCGTGCAGACGACGCGGGCGGCGACCGGGTACGGCTTCGACGCCGGCCCGATGCAGGCCGGTCTGGTCTACATCCTGCCGGGCGCCACGATCGGCGTCGTCGTGTCGATCTGCAGCGGCGCCCTCATCAACCGCTTCGGCGCCCGGGCGGTCATGGCCGCGTCCGGCGCGCTGGGCGTGATCGGGTTCTGCTCCCTGATCGTCGCCCACGACACCACGTGGCAGGTGATCGGCGGATCGATGGTGGCGTCGGCGTTCACCAGCCTCGGGTACGCCGCGATGCCGGCGCTCCTGGTCGCCGAGGTGGACCGGGACCAGACGGGCGTCGCGAACAGCGTGAACTCGATCGCCCGGACGGCCGGCAGTTCGGTCGCCAGCGCGTTGCTGGCGACGCTGCTCGCGGCCCTCACGATCGGCGACACCGCGTACGCCCGGGTCGACGCGTACCTCGTCGCGTTCGGGTTCGGCGCGGTGTGCGCCGTCGTGTCGCCGCTACTGGTGTTCATCGGTACCTCGGGACGACACCCCACCGGTGAGCCGGACGAGCCGGATCAGAGCGCGAGCTTGGCCAGCATGTCCCGCGCCGACTCGGCCGTCTTGGGATCGCAGAGCACGTCGTAGCGGCCGGCCACCAGCTGCATCGTGGACGAGAAGTCACGTGTACCACGGGCGGCCGCGTACGGGATCGTCGTGGAGATCAGGCCGAAGATGATGCCGCCGAAGATGCCGACGAGCAACGGGCCGAGGAATCCGCCCGTGAAGATCCCGAGGAGCAGACCGAAGAACACACCGAGCCAGGCACCCGAAACAATTCCGCCGCCAATGACTTTGGCCCACGCGAGGCGACCCAGGACACGCTCGACCTGCATGAGGTCGACGCCGACGATCGTCACGTCCTCGACCGAGAACTGTTGGTCCGACAGGTAGTCCACGGCGCGCTGCGCCTCGGCGTAGGTCGGGTACGAACCGATCGGCCACCCGGTGGGCGGCGTCGGCAGCCCCCGCCCGGCGCGGTTCGGCTGTGAGAGTGGATTCGTCATCGTCTTCGTCTCTCTTCGCTCGGGGCGTACGATATGTCCGGTTCTACCGATCTCCGGCCCGCATATCAATTGTGCCCGCCCCGAGCCGCGCTCGCCTATCGGTTCGCAGGCGGCGTGAACGAGGTCGTACGGTTCATCCCGGCGGCCCGCCCCTTCGCGGAGATCACCAGCGCCATCTTGCGGCTCGCCTCGTCGATCATCTCGTCACCGAGCATCACCGCGCCGCGGGCACCGCCCGCCGCGGACGTGTGGAACTCGTAGGCGTCGAGGATCATCTCGGCCTGGTCGTAGTCCTCCTGGCGGGGCTGAACACCTCGTTGGCCGCCTCGATCTGGGTGGGATGCAGCACCCACTTGCCGTCGAATCCGAGCGCGGCGGTGCGCTGCGCCGACCGGCGGAACGCGTCCACGTCGCGGATCTGCAGGTAGGGGCCGTCGATGGCCTGCAGGTCGTGGGCCCGCGCCGCCATCAGGATCGTCATCAGGATGTGGTGGTAGGCGTCGCCCCGGTCGTAGCCCTCGGGTTGCTCGCCGACGACCAGCGTGCGCATGTTGATGCTGGCCATGAAGTCCGCCGGACCGAACACCAGTGTCTGCACGCGCGGGCTCGCGGTCGCGATGGCATTGATGTTCGTCAGGCCGATCGCGTTCTCGATCTGCGGTTCGATGCCGATCCGCCCCACTTCGAGTCCGTTGGCCTTCTCGATCTGCGTCAGCAAGAGGTCGAGGGCCTGAACGTGACTGGCGTCCGGGACCTTCGGCAGCAGGATCGCGTCGAGGTTCGCACCCGCCCCGCCCACCACGGTCGCGATGTCGGCGTGGGTCCATTCGGTGGTCCAGTCGTTGACCCGCACGACTTTGATCTGGTCGCCCAGCCGTCCTCGTTGAGGGCCTCCACGATCCGTCCGCGCGCCTCGGCCTTCGCGATCGGAGCGACGGCGTCCTCGAGGTCGAGGAAGATCTCGTCGGCGGGGAGACCCTTCGCCTTGTCGATCATCTTGCGGCTCGAACCGGGAACGGCCAGAACCGAACGACGAGGCCGAAAACTGGAAGTCATGACCGACAGGCCCTCCGAATTGATCAAGTAAGCCAGGCTTTAGCCTTTTCATCATGGCAGCTGTGAGCAAGGTATTCGCAGCCAGGCTCGCCGGCCTGGTGGTCCTCGGACCGGACGGCGAGTCGATCGGGCGTGTACGCGATGTGGTGCTCACGATCCGCGTCGGCCGACAGCCACCTCGGGTCCTCGGCCTGGTCATCGAGATGTTCACGCGCAAAAGGATTTTCGTTCCGATGCTGCGCGTCACCGCGATCGAGCCGGGCTCGGTCACCCTCAAGACCGGCAACGTCAGTCTGCGCCGGTTCAATCAGCGCCCCACCGAGGTCCTCGCGCTCGCCCAGGTCCTCGACTCCCACGTCACGATCGACGACCCGGAGGTCACGGACACCATCGGCAAAGACGTCGTGATCGTCGACCTGGGCATCGAGTCGACCCGCACCCGGGACTGGGTGGTCTCCCGCGTTGCAGTGCGAGCCCACCGCGGACGTCTGGGCCGACGTTCGGCGATCCACGTCGTCGACTGGCCACACGTGCACGGCCTGACCCCCACCGCGCTCGCGATGCCCGGCCAGGGCGTCTCCCAACTGCTGATGCAGTTCGAGGGCATGCGGGCGGCCGACGTCGCGCACGCGATGCGCGAGCTGCCGGAGAAGCGCCGGCACGAGGTGGCACTCGCGCTGGACGACGAGCGGCTCGCCGACGTCGTGCAGGAGCTGCCCGCCGACGACCAGACCGACCTGCCGCTGCACCTCGAGGTCGAGCGCGCGGCGGACGTCCTCCAGGCGATGGATCCCGACGACGCCGCGGACCTCCTCGGCGAGCTTCCCGAGACGGACGCGGAGTCGCTGCTGCAGCTGATGGACCCGGAGGACTCCGAACCGGTCCGACGCCTGCTCGAGCACTCCCCCGACACCGCCGGCGGCCTGACGACGCCCTCGCCGGCGGTGCTGACGCCGTCGACGACGGTCGCCGAGGCCCTGGCCCGCGCCCGCAACGCCGACCTGACCCCGGCCCTCGCGAGCATGGTGTTCGTGGTCCGGCCGCCCACCGCGACCCCGACCGGGCGATATCTCGGGTGTGTGCACCTGCAACGGCTGCTGCGGGAGCCGCCCGCGAGCCTCGTCGGCGGCGTCCTGGACGACGACCTGCCCCGTCTCGACCCCGAGGACTCGCTCACGAGCGTCACGCGATACTTCGCGACCTACAACCTGGTGTGCGCGCCGGTCGTCGACGACGAGCACCACCTGCTGGGAGCGGTTACCGTCGACGACGTGCTCGACCACCTCCTGCCCACCGACTGGCGCGAGGAGGCCGGCGATGAGTGAACCCAGCGGGCGTCAGCGCCTCGAGACCCCGCGCGGCACGCGAGGCCTCGGGTTCCACATCGACGTCGAGGCCGTCGGCCGGGTGAGCGAGAGCATCGCCCGGTTCCTCGGCACCGGCCGGTACCTGCTCATCCAGACCGTGATCGTGGTGTTGTGGATCATCCTCGACATCTTCGCGGTGAAGTTCCAGTGGGATCCGTATCCCTTCATCCTGCTGAACCTCGCCTTCTCGACGCAGGCGGCGTACGCGGCGCCGCTGATCCTCCTGGCGCAGAACCGGCAGGAGAACCGCGACCGAGTCTCGCTGGAGGAGGACCGGGCGCGCGCGGCCCAGACGAAGGCCGACACCGAGTTCCTCGCGCGCGAGCTCGCGGCCCTGCGGCTGGCGGTCGGCGAGGTCGCGACCCGCGACTACCTGCGCCGCGAGCTCGACGACATCCGGCAGATGCTCCTCGAGCGGGACGCCGGTGGCGACGAGGGCGACGAGCCCGGCCCGTCCCCAGGGCGCGCGGCGGCCGCAAGTGACCCGGACGCTTCGGATCTTCCCCTCGCCTGCCGCAGTTCCGCGCGCACAACCGGTCACCGATATGTAACGTGTGTCACATCGACCGAGATGTATCCGCTGGAACGCTCGGAACGAGATCCGTGATCGCGGATGCAGGTTTCCTGCAAGGAGGGGATTGAAGAGTGCGTGCTCGTGGAACTGTCGGTGTGCTCCGCCCTCGTTCTTGCCGGATTCGTGACAGCAGCGTCATCCGTGGGTGGCGTGTTCGAGACTTCCGCTGCGGAGTCCGCGTCGGCCGCCGTCGCGCACGAGCTGGACCCCGGCGCCCCGACCACGACCACGACCACGACCGCGGCCCCGGACGGGCAGGCGGCCCTCATCCCGACGGTCGGGCTGGTGCCGGCGGCGCCGCGACCCGAACGCCAGCTCCGCACGGCCAAGCCCGCGACCGCCCCGGCGCTCCCCGATCCGGCCGGGCTGTCGCCCGGATCGGCTCCGCGCTCGGTGCCGGTCCCCGTGGTCGTCGGCCCGCTCGGCATCCCCGAGATCGTGCTCAACGCCTACCGCTCCGCCGAACTCACGATGGCGAGCGCCCAGCCCGGCTGCGGCCTGACGTGGAACCTGCTCGCCGGCATCGGCAAGATCGAGTCGAATCATGCCGGTGGCGGACAGACCGACGCGGCGGGCACCACGGTGACGCCGATCCTCGGCCCGACCCTCAACGGCCACCTGGCCGGGAACGAGATCATCACCGACACCGATCACGGTCTGATCGACGGCGATCCGGTCCACGACCGCGCCGTCGGCCCGATGCAGTTCATCCCGAGCACGTGGGTGCGATACGCGTCGGACGGCAACGGCGACGGCATCGCCGACCCGAACAACGTGTTCGACGCCTCCCTCGCGGCCGCACGGTACCTGTGCTCGGGTGGCCTGGACCTGCGCGATCCCGCGCAGGAGGCGCGCGCCGTGCTCCGCTACAACAACTCGACGACCTACCTGTCGAACGTGCTCGCCTGGTCGACCGCGTACCGCACCGGTGGAACCGCAGCGCCTGCGGTGCCGGTCGCCCCGATGCCGCCGGAGCGTTCTGCCGACTCCGAGTCGGCGGCCGCAGACGTTGCCGCGCCGGGCCCGTCGGCCACCGCTCCCGCCACCCCGACACCGACGGCACCGCCCGCCGCACCGGCACCGGCACCCGCTCCGCTCCCGCTGCCGCTGCCGCTGCCGGCCCTACCGCAGCTGCCGCAACTGCCGTGCCTCGTTTTCTGCCCTCCGCCCGCCCGGCGCCGGTCGAAGCCCCGACGCCCTGATCGGCGTCTGCACCCCGCCGCATACCATGGGGCATGGCAGCCCTGACAGAGACCGCCGTCCGCACCGCACTGTCCAAGGTGCAGGACCCCGAGATCCGTAAACCCATCACGGAACTGGGCATGGTCAAGAGCATCGCGATCGGTGACGACGGCAGTGTCGACATCGGCATCTACCTGACCACGGCGGGCTGTCCGCTGCGCACCGAGATCACCCAACGGGTGACCAAGGCGGTCGCCGACGTCGAGGGCGCCGGCTCCGTCCGCGTCGAGCTCGACGTGATGAGCGACGAGCAGCGCACCGAACTGCGTCGCTCGCTTCGCGGCGACTCCACCGAGCCGGTGATCCCGTTCGCCCAGCCCGGATCGCTCACGCGCGTCTACGCGGTCGCGTCCGGCAAGGGTGGCGTCGGAAAGTCCAGCGTCACAGTCAACCTCGCGGCCGCGATGGCGGCGAAGGGACTGTCGGTGGGCGTACTCGACGCCGACATCTACGGCCACTCGGTGCCCCGCATGCTCGGCACCGACGCCAAGCCCACGCAGGTCGAGCGGATGATCATGCCGCCGCAGTCGCACGACGTGAAGCTGATCTCGATCGCCCAGTTCACGCAGGGCAACACCCCGGTCGTGTGGCGCGGGCCGATGCTGCACCGCGCGCTGCAGCAGTTCCTCGCGGACGTCTTCTGGGCGATCTGGACGTGCTGCTGCTCGACCTGCCGCCCGGCACCGGTGACGTGGCGATCTCGGTCGCCCAGCTCATCCCGGGCGCCGAGATCCTCGTCGTGACCACCCCGCAGCAGGCCGCGGCGGAGGTTGCCGAGCGGGCCGGCGCGATCGCGTTGCAGACCCGTCAGCGCATCGCCGGCGTCGTCGAGAACATGTCGTGGATGGAGCTTCCCGACGGCACGCGCATGGAGGTCTTCGGTTCGGGTGGCGGCCAGGCCGTCGCGGACCGTCTGACCCGCGCGGTGGGCGCGGACGTTCCTCTGCTGGGTCAGATTCCGCTCGAGCAGGCCGTCCGTGAGGGCGGCGACGCGGGCATGCCGATCGTGCTCGGCGCCCCCGATTCTCCCGCCGGCACAGCGCTGCGCGCGATCGCGGACAAGCTGTCGGTGCGGGCACGCGGCCTGGCCGGAATGTCGCTCGGTATCGACACCGTCCGGCACCTCAGCGACAGAGACCGACGAGGGCCGGATCCGCAGTGCGGATCCGGCCCTCGTTCTGTCTACGGCGTTGCCGCCACTGGGCGGCTCAGGTGGCGTCGGGGTCGACCGGGCAGCTCGCCGCCGCAAGCGGCTTGGACGCGGGTCCGGTGGACGGCATCGGCGTCGACCCATTGGTGTTCGGCTTGCTGTCGAAGTTGCCGGTCAGGATCGAGTCGTCGCCGTCGAGCAGGTGCTTGGTGATGACCGCGCGCGGCGACATCCCGCGCAGCTCGTCGAGCTCGGACAGCGGCTTGCGCAGATCGTCGAACTCTGGTCCCAGCTCGTCCTTGAGCTGCTGACCGGCGCCACTGGCGTAGTCGCGGACCTGACGCATGGTCTTGGTCACCCAGGTGACGGCACCGGGAGCCGCTCGGGTCCGAGGATCACGAGCGCTGCCACGAGGAGCACCATGAACTCGCCCAGCCGATGTTGCCAAACACCGCTTCAGGGTACGTGGTCGCGGCCGAATGCGCCCCCACGATCTGGAAATATCACATGAATTCCCGGTGGGGGCGTCCCGTCAGTCCGATGTCGGCGTGACCTGCACGTCCACGGTCCGCCCGGACCGGATCAGTTGGACGGGTACCGGTTGGCCGACCGTCTGTTCGTGAACGGCCACGACCAGCTCGTCGGCGCCGGCCACCGTCCGGTCGCCGACCTTCACGATCACGTCGCCCTCCGCGATGCCTGCCTTCTCCGCCGGGCTTCCTGCCTGCACGTTCGCGACCTGCGCGCCGCTGGTGGCGTCGTTGATGACGGTGCGGGCGTTCACCCCGATCTCCGGGTGGTGCATGACGCCGCCCCGGATCAGTTCCTGCGCGACCGCCGTGACGTCGTCGATGGGGATCGCGAAGCCCAGACCCACCGAGCCGCCGCTCTCGGAGCGGATCGCGGAGTTGATGCCGATCACGCGGCCCTCCATGTCGATCAGCGGCCCGCCGGAGTTGCCCGGGTTGATCGCGGCATCGGTCTGGACCGCGTCGATCACCGCGTCGGTGTCGGTGCCCTCGCCGGACAGCCGCACCGGTCGGTTGAGGGCGCTGACGATGCCGCGGGTCACGGTCTTGTTCAGACCGAGGGGCGAGCCGACCGCGACGACGTCCTGTCCCACCCGCACGTCGGACGACTTGCCGAGATCGGCGACGGTGAGATTCTTCGCATCGGTCTTCAGGACCGCGAGGTCGGTCTTGGTGTCGCGACCGACGATCTGTGCGGGCACCTTGGTGCCGTCGGAGAACGTCACCCGGATCGTCGACGCCCCGGGATCGGACGCGGCCATCGACACGACGTGGTTGTTGGTGACGATGTAGCCGGCGCCGTCGACGACGACGCCGAACCGGTCCCGGACTGGTCGCCGTGCGACACCTGGATCGACACGACCGACGGGAGCACGGCGTCCGCGACCTCGGCGACCCGGCCCTCGGGCGCGTCCTCGGCGCCGCCGGACTGCGAGAGGCTGACCCGCTTGCTGGTGAGGGAACCGCGATCGGACGTCGCGGCGGTCGCGATCAGCCCACCCACGAGGCCGATGGCGAGCGCCATCGCCGCCAGGACCACCAGCGCCTTGCGCTCGACACGCTCCCCGAACAGCACGTCGCGCACCGTCAGCTTGGGGGCGTCCGGCTGCTGCGACGGAGCCGCGGCGCCCTGCGCGGGCGGGCCGAGCCGGACGGCGGCGTCGGGATCGCGCCAGGGGTCGGCGACCTGCGCGTCGTCGGGGCCGACGTCGACGATGTCGGGTCCACGCTGGAGGGAGTCGGGTTCGCCGGCGGGGCGACCGAACGCTTCGGCGAGCGCCTCGTCGGGGCGGCCGACACCGACGGGCGGACGGTTCGGCTGCGCCGACCGGGGACCGAACGAGCCGGGCACGTCCGGTGGGGCGGCCGAACGCGTGCTGCGCGGCCGGGTCGACGTCGGGACGGTAGATCGGACGGGGAGCCAGACGCGGGCCCTCGGACCGATCAGGCCATTCGCCCTTCGCCGGGTCTCGTCCTGCGCCGCTCCCGGCGTCCTCGAATCGGCCGTCACGCGCGCATGTCCCCCTCGTGTGCGTCAGTCACGCCTGCCAGTATCACCGATCGGTCGCGCGCCGGTGACACCGATGCGCTCGGCGCGGGCGCGATCCGGGCCGTCAACGGCGACGGCGGAACGGCCAACGCCGGTTGATGTCGTCACGGTCGAACGAGATGATCCCGGAAACCTGATCACGCCCGGACGGCGGTTCCGGCTCGGGATGGTGGCATCGCGGAATCTGGCTCAGCAGCCCGAGTAGCGAACTCGGCATCGAGACGTCGGATGCGGCGCGGCGCAAGGCGATCCGCGCCTGCTGCTGCGCGTCGACTTCGGCAGCGCAGTCGGGCACAGGGACAGGTGCTGGGCGGCTCGCAGGTACGCATTCATGCGGAGTTCGCCGTCGACGTACGCGGCGATCGCCTCACTCGCCAGGTGTTCGGTCGAGCCGAACTGACGAGGTCCGCGCGCCTGCGTCATCAAGCCCTCCTGCATCAATGCCCGATACCGATCCGATCCGAGTCCACCTTGCCATTCGCGGCGAGGTGCTCGCGCAGCGCCTGGCGTCCGCGGTGGATCCTGCTGCGCACAGTACCCAGCTTGACTCCCAGCGTGGCACCGATCTCCTCGTACGACAGTCCTTCGATGTCACACAGGACGACGGCCGCGCGGAACTCCGGAGCCAGCGAGTCGAGCGCCGACTGCAGGTCGGGCGCCAGTCGCGCGTCGTGGTAGATCTGCTCGGGGTTCGGCGAGTCGGAGGGGACGCGGTCGTAGTCCTCGGGCAGCGCCTCCATCCGGATGCGGTTGCGGCGGCGGACCATGTCGAGGAACAGGTTCGTGGTGATGCGGTGCAGCCAGCCCTCGAACGTGCCGGGCTGGTAGTTCTGGAGCGACCGGAACACCCGGATGAAGGTGTCCTGGGTGAGGTCCTCGGCGTCCTGCGCGTTGCCCGACAGCCGGTAGGCGAGCCGGTAGACCCGGTCGCCGTGCTCACGGACCAGTTCGTCCCACGACGGCATCGCGGCCTTGTCACCTGTGGCGTCGAACACAGCGGTGCCGGTCGGTTCTGATGTCACATCGTCAACGCCGTGTGCGGACACACCTGTATCTGTGCCCGCCGCGACGAGTTCGTCGGCGGTGTCGTGGAGGGTGCGTTCGGCATTGATCATGTGGATGGGTGGATCCTCCTACTCAGGACCGCGGATCACGGAGACACCGGATTGTGTGGGTTCAACTCCGGAGTGCACGGAATTGTTCCCGCCACCGTCCGCAGGGGTCGGTCTGCGCGATCTTCACGCCGTGCGGTCTAGTCGTCCGGCGTTGCACTCACCCTGTCGCACGGCGATATGTGCGCACTATGAGCAACCTGAGCTGTGCCTGAGAATTTCACCGAGGCAGGCCTCGTGATGTGACCGCGGCGGGCCTCGCCATGTGACCGCGAGCGAGCCTTGACGCCGGGACTTCGCGGCAAGGCTAGCCTCTATTGCGTGCACACGAACGCCGAACGAATTCTCACCCACACCGAGGACTCGATCCTCGAGGACGAGATGCTGACCGCCGCCCGCGACCGGGCGACGGAACTCGGCGCTACCCCGGTGCCACCGCCGGTCGGTGCCGCACTCGCACTGTTCTCGAAGATGCTCGACGCGAAGACTGTGGTCGAGGTCGGCGCGGGCGCCGGCGTCAGTGGCCTGTGGCTGCTGCGCGGCATGCGCGAGGACGGCGTCCTCACCACCATCGACAGCGAACCCGAGCATCAGCGCGCGGCCAAGCAGGCGTTCCGGTTCGCCGGTATCGCCCCGTCCCGCACGCGGCTGATCAACGGCCGCGCGCTCGACGTCCTGCCGCGGCTCGCCGACTCGGCCTACGATCTGGTGTTCATCGACAACGCTCCGGTCGACCACCCGCACTTCGTCCGCGAGGGTGTGCGCCTGCTGCGGCCCGGCGGCGTCATCGTGCTGCACAACGCGCTCCTCGGCGGCCGGGTCGCCGATCCCGGTCAGCGCGACGCCACCACGGTCGCCGTCCGGGAGGCCGCGCGGGCGATCGCGGACGACGATCGGCTCACGCGTGTGCTGTTCCCGGTGGGCGACGGCCTGCTGTGCGCCGCGCGGCACTGAGGCCTAGATCCAGACACCCTTCCCGATCGTCACGACACCGCCGTTACTGACGGCGAAGCGCTGCCGGTCGCGTTCGAGGTCGACTCCGATGATCTCGCCTTCCCCGACGACGACGTTCTTGTCGAGGATCGCGCGACGCACCACAGCGCCCTTGCCGACCCGGACGCCCGGCATCAGGACGCTGCCCTCGACGGTCGCGCCGTCCTCGACCATCACGTTGGAGCTGAGGACCGAGTTCCGGACCGTCGCCGCGGACAGGATCGAGCCGGCCCCGACGACGGACTCCTGGGCGAGCCCGCCCTTGACGAACTTGGCGGAGCGAGGTTCTCGGCGCCGCCGCGGATGGGCCAGCGCCGGTTGTAGAGGTTGAACACGGGGTGCACCGACACCAGGTCCATGTGCGCGTCGTAGAACGCGTCGATGGTCCCCACGTCCCGCCAGTACCCGCGATCGCGGTCCGTGGCGCCCGGGACCACGTTGTTCTTGAAGTCGTAGACCGACGCGAGGCCCGCCTCGACGAGCGCCGGGATGATGTCGCCGCCCATGTCGTGGTCGGAGTCGGAGTTCTCGGAGTCGGCGCGGATCGCGTCGACGAGCACCTTCGTGGTGAAGACGTAGTTGCCCATCGAGGCGAACGTCACGTTGGGGTCGTCCGGGGTGCCCGGTGGGTGCGCGGGCTTCTCGAGGAACTGGGTGATCCGGCCCGATTCGTCGCTGTCGATGCAGCCGAACGCGAACGCCTCGCTGCGCGGCACCCGAATACCCGCGACGGTCACGCCCGCACCGGAGTCGATGTGGTGCTGCACCATCTGTTCGGGTCCATGCGGTACACGTGGTCGGCACCGAAGACGACGATGTACTCGGGATCCTCGTCGTAGACCAGGTTGAGCGACTGGAAGATCGCGTCCGCGCTGCCGGTGTACCAGCGGGGCCCGAGCCGCTGTTGTGCGGGCACCGGGGTGATGTACTCGCCCGCGAACCCGGACAGCCGCCAGGTCTGCGAGATGTGCCGGTCCAGCGAGTGCGACTTGTACTGGGTGAGCACGCAGATACGCAGGTAACCGGCGTTCACGAGGTTGCTGAGCACGAAGTCGATGAGCCGATACGCACCGCCGAACGGGACCGCCGGCTTGGCCCGGTCGGCGGTGAGCGGGTACAGGCGCTTGCCCTCGCCGCCGGCGAGCACGATCCCGAGCACATGGGGCTGACTCCTCACACCAGTCAACCTATCCGGCGGCCCCGACCGCCGCCACCGTTGCCCGGAACACATGCGAGCCCGCTGGCCGGAACGGGTTCCGGCGGTTACGTTTACCCGGTGCGGGTCGCGATGATGACGAAGGAGTATCCCCCGGAGATCTACGGAGGCGCGGGGGTCCACGTCACGGAACTGGTGGCGCACCTGCGCCGGCTGTGCGACGTAGACGTGCACTGCATGGGCACCCCCCGCGACGGTGCGTTCGTGCACAGCCCCGACCCCGAACTCGCCGGCGCCAATCCCGCCCTCAGCACGCTGTCGGTGGAACTGCGGATGGCGCACGCAGCGGACGGCGCCGACGTCGCGCACTCGCACACGTGGTACACGGGGCTCGCGGGACACCTGGCCGGCGCGCTGCACGACATCCCGCACATCGTGACGGCACACTCGCTCGAGCCGCGGCGACCGTGGAAGGCGGAACAACTCGGCGGCGGCTACCGCGTCTCGTCGTGGTCCGAGCGCAACGCGATGGAGCACGCCGACGCCGTCATCGCGGCGAGCGCCGGCATGCGCGCCGACGTCCTCGACACGTATCCGGCGATCGACCCGGCACGGGTCCATGTGGTGCACAACGGGATCGACTCGGAGGTGTGGCATCCCGGTCCGGCGGCCCCGGGGAGCACGTCGGTGCTGACAGCGCGCGGCATCGACCCGGGCCGCCCGATCGTCGTGTTCGTCGGCCGGATCACGCGCCAGAAGGGGCTCGCCCATCTCGTCGCCGCGGCGCACGCCTTCGATCCGTCGATCCAGCTCGTCCTGTGCGCGGGCGCCCCGGACACCGCGGAACTCGCGGCCGAGACGGAGGCCGCCGTCGCCGAACTCTCGGCGCGCCGCAACGGTGTGGTCTGGATCCGGGACATGCTCCCCACCGAACAGGTACGCGAAATACTCTCCGCAGCAACAGTGTTCGTCTGCCCATCGGTGTACGAGCCGCTGGGCATCGTGAACCTGGAGGCGATGGCGTGCGAGACGGCCGTCGTCGCGTCCGACGTCGGCGGCATCCCCGAGGTGGTGCAGGACGGGGTCACCGGCCGGCTGGTGCACTACAACTCGTACGAGACCGAGGCTTTCGAGCACGCGCTCGCGGCGGCGGTGAACGAGATCGCCACCGACGCGGACCGGGCGGCGGCGATGGGCCGAGCGGGACGGGTGCGCGCGACGGCGGAGTTCTCGTGGGCACGCATCGCGCAGGAGACCCTCACGGTGTACGCCGACGTGCTCAGTCGGCGGTAGCGGCCCGCCGATAGGTCGAGACGACGACGGAGGCCGTCACGGCGAACGGATCCGGCAGCGCGGCGATCGCCTCCGCCCGCCGCTCGGCGGTGAGGTGCCGGGCCGAGGGCCCCATTCCGACGAGATTCTCGACGTCCCGGTGCGACAACGCCATCCGGACTTCGACCGGGGTGCGGTGGACGCGGTCGAACCGCCCGGCCACCGTCTCGCCGAGTCGTTCGACCTTGCGGTCGTCGACCCGGACCATGCCGAGCAGGTCGATCAGCTCCGCGAGGTGCCGGTCCGTCGGGCGAGGACGACGAGGGTGCCGTGATCGGCGAGCACGCGGTCGATCTCGGCGGCGTTGCGCGGCGCGAAGATCGAGAGGACGTGCGTGAGAACGTGGTCGCGGACGGGCAGTGCCCGCCAGACGTCGGCGACGACGGCCGCGGCTCGCCGGCGAGCCCGCGCCAGTCGCCGCGCGGCGGGCTTGGAGACGTCGAGGCCGATGCCCTGCGCCGCCGGGATCGCGTCGAGCACGCGGGCGAGGTAGTGCCCAGTGCCCGCACCGATCTCGAGGATTCGTGGTTCGGCCGAGTCGTCGGTGTCCCCGACCGTCGCCGCGACAGCGTCGGCCACGGCATCCATGAGGGGGTCGAAGTGACCCGCGTCGAGGAATTCGCTGCGCGCCGCGATCATCTCGGGGCTGTCGCCGGTGAACTTGGTCGCGGCGCCGGTCAGCAGCGTCACGTAGCCCTGACGGGCGACGTCGAAGCTGTGGCCGCGCAGACACACCAAGGCGCGACCGGCGTCTTCTTCGAGGTCGAGCTCCTCGCCGCATTGTGGGCACGCGAGAAGTGCGCACACATCCGCCAGCACCTGTACCGCCGTGCCCTTTCCGGAAGATCCTTGGCCACCTGCAGGCGCCGGCCGGGTCGACGAATCGACCCGGCCGGAAACGCCGAAGAGGGAAGATCCTCTCAGCTGGTGACACCCTTGAGCTCGTCCCCGAGCGCCGCAGCTTCCTCCGGGGCGAGTTCGACGACCAGACGTCCGCCGCCCTCGAGCGGCACCCTCATGACGATTCCTCGTCCCTCTTTGGTTGCCTCGAGGGGACCGTCCCCGGTCCGGGGCTTCATGGCCGCCATCCTCTGCTCCCTCCACATCTGCGCCGGATTTCGCTAGCGCCTCGAGTTACCGCGGGTGCCCCGCCAGCACTTAGCGAGGCTCTGCAGTCCATTCTTCCCTATCGAGCGGGTTGCCGGGTAGCTGAGTCGAAAAAACCACTCGAATCAGACAGCCCTAACCGTGCAGTTCGACCCAGCAAGAGGCGAGATGATCGTCGACCATCCCGGTGGCCTGCATAAGTGCATATGCCGTGGTCGGACCCACGAATCGGAAGCCTCGGCGCTTCAACTCGGCGGCCATCGCAGTGGACTCGGGAGTGATTGCGGGCACTTCCTCGACTCGCTCGTACCGCCGCGCGCGCCGCGGCGGGGCGAACGACCACAGCAGCGTGTCCAGGTCGGTGTCGGCCAGGTCCAGTACGGCGCGCGCGTTCGTGACGACGGCCTCGATCTTCGCCCGGTTGCGGACGATGCGGGCGTCGCCCAGGAGCCGCGCGACGTCGTCCTCGGTGAAGGCCGCCACGGCCTCCGGGTCGAAGCCGGCGAACACCTCCCGGAACGCTTCTCGCTTGCGCAGGATCGTGATCCACGACAGCCCCGACTGGAAGGCCTCGAGGGCCAGCCTCTCGAACAGTGCGTCGCGGCCGTGCAGCGGCTGCCCCCACTCGAAATCGTGGTAGTCGCTGTAGATTCGGGAGCCGTCGGTGTCGACGGCCCACGGACAGCGCGTCCGCTCGTCCGACAACGAAATATCCTCCCCTGCAACCGCGCTCATCGGTCCACCTCCGCCTCGTCGGGACCGTCCGCCTCGTCGGGACCGTCCGCCTCGTCGGGGCCATCAGCCGCCCCGCGTCGATACGTTCCGCCAATTGCGCTCGCAGGGAATCGATCTCCTGACCGAGACGGTCGAGCGCCCAGTCCACCTCGCTGGCCTTGTAGCCGCGCAGCGTCTGCTGGAACCGCAGCGCGCGCACGTCGGCCCCGCTCACCCCTTCAGCGGGCAGCACTGTCGCGGCGGTACCCGCGGGCAGCGGCGGCAGTTCCTCGGAACGACCGAACACCGTGCTCGCGGCAAGGTAGAGCAGACCACCGACCAGCGCCATGATCACCAGGTACAGCAGGACCGTCAGCATGCCCCGATACTGTCACGAACCGCCGACATGCATCCCGGGGGCGGGTCAGGAACGGATCGTGTTCATCGGCGGGCGATCCGCGAGCGAGACGTCGGTTCTGGCCGGGACGAACGAGTCGCCGTCGGCGACGAACTGCGTCAGTCCGCCGCCGCTGTCCTCGACGCCGCACCGCCGCAGCATCGTGCCGATGATCTGCCGGCTCATCACGCCGAGGTCGGACAGCGGCCGGTTGCGGTGCTTGCGCACCCCCAGGTTGACCTGTCCGATCGCGGCGAGCCCGAGTCGGTCGTAGGTGTCCAGAAGCAGGCCGATCTCGACGCCATAGCCTGGGGCGAACGGCACCGACGACAGCAGTTCACGGGTGCCGGCGTACTCGCCGCCGAGCGGCTGCAGCACGCACGTCAGCTCGGGGCGCAGCGCCGCGAGCATGGGCCGTGCGACGAGCTCGGTGACCCGGCCGCCGCCGTTGGCGTCCTCGGCGCCGCTCACCCTCAGCGGACGCCGGTAGTAGCCCTTGACCAGGTGAATCCCGTCCACCGTGAGCAGCGGGCCCAGCAGTTTGGGGACGAACGCCGGATCGGGGTCGACCAGGTCGGAGTCGACGAAGGCGATCAGGTCGCCGGTACTCGCGGCGATCGAACGCCACAGCACCTCGCCCTTGCCGGGCACGGGCGGCAGACCCGGGACGGCGTCTTCACGGCTGATGACCGTCGCGCCGGCTGCGGCCGCCCGCTCGGCCGTTGCGTCGCACGAGCCCGAGTCGAGGACGATCAACTCGTCGACGAGCCCGCCCAGCAGCGGGTGGATGGTGTCCACGACGCCTGCGACGGTCTTCTCCTCGTCGAGTGCCGGCAGCACGACCGACACCGTGCGCCCCGCCTTGGCTCGCTCGAGTTCGGCGATGCTCCAGCACGGGTGATCCCAGCTGTTGGCGTCCGTCCAGGTGCGTGACGCTTCGGTGATGCTCATGCCAACCCCCGTACTGTTCGAGCGGGTAGCCGAGAACCGAGGATCGCGGCGACCATGTCGACCACGCGCCGGGTCGAGGCAACCTCGTGGACGCGGAACACGCGAGCACCACCGGCGGCCGCCAGCGCGGTCGCCGCGAGCGTGCCCTCCAACCTCTCGGCCAGTTCCACACCCAAAGTCTCCCCGACGAAGTCCTTGTCGCTCAGCGCCATCAGGACGGGCCATCCGGTCTTAACGAGATCTTCCACGCGGCGCAACAATTCGAGCCCGTGAAAGGTGTTCTTCCCGAAATCGTGAGTCGGGTCGATCAGGATCGAGTCCGGCTTCACGCCCAGTCGGGCCGCGCGTTCGGCCGCCCGGACCACCTCGTCGACGACGTCGGCGACGACATCGGTGTAGCGGACCCGGTACGGGCGGGTGCGCGGCACGGCGCCGCCGGTGTGCGAGCAGACGATTCCCGCGCCCAGTTCGGCGGCGACCTCCACGAGATGCGGGTCGGCGCCCGCCCACGTGTCGTCGATCAGATCCGCGCCCTCGGCGCACGCGAGTCGTGCCACCTCACTGCGCCACGTGTCGACGCTGATGATCACGTCCGGGTGACGCGCACGGATCGCCTCGACGAACGGGACCACGCGGCGGATCTCCTCGGCACTGTCGACGACGGCGCCCGGGCCCGCCTTGACCCCGCCGATGTCGACCAGGTCGGCGCCCTCGGTGACGGCGCGATCGACGGCCGCCATGGCCGCCTCGTCGCTGAACGTGGCGCCGCGGTCGTAGAACGAGTCCGGGGTGCGATTGACGATCGCCATCACCAGTGCACGATCGGTCGCGACCGGCCTGCCACAGAGCGTGGGCAGGACGTGGCCGGGGGCCGAGGCGTCATCAGAGGCGGGGCGCGGTGCCATGCCCCCATAGTCGCATGACGGGGATCGCACTACGCCCTGGGAGCATTCCCCTCGGCGACCTGCCGCACGTAGTCGTCGTAGGCGGGCACGTAGCCGTCGGCTCGGCCGGCCAACACGTACAGTCGGTCGACGCTCGCGGAATACCCCTCCTCGCGCAGTCCCACCTTGCGGCTCTTGAACGTCGAGGTCGTCTCGAGCGACTCGACCACCCGGACGAACAGCGGAATCGCGTACACGGGTAGCCGGTCGAACAGTTCCTTCGCGAGCAGCTCGCCGTCGAACTCGTGTCCCGGGTGCACTGTCACCGCCGCCATGCCCGCCTTGCCGTCGGTTCCGGGCACCGCGACGCCGTACACGACGGACTCGTCGATCGCGGGATGCGCCGACAGCGCACCCTCGACCTCGGTCGTGGCGACGTTCTCGCCCTTCCACCGGAACGTGTCCCCCAGTCGGTCGACGAACGCGACGTGCATGAATCCCTGGCGGCGCACGAGGTCCCCGGTGTCGAACCAGCAGTCGCCGTCCTTGAAACCGTCTCGGACGAGCTTCTTTTCGCTGGCGTCGGGATCGGTGTACCCGTCGAACGGCGCCCGGTCGGTGACCTTCGACAGCAGCAGCCCCACCTCACCGGCGTCGACCCGCCGCAGGCGTCCGGCCGAATCCCGGCGGGCCCGGCCGGTTTCGGGGTCGAACTCGACCACCGCGTAGGGCAGCGGGCAGATGCCGGCGGTGCGTTCGACACCGAGCGCGTTGACGAAGGCGATGTTGCATTCACTCGCACCGTAGAACTCGGCGACCCGGTCGATGCCGAATCGCTCGGTGAACTCGGTCCAGATCTCCGGCCGCAGGCCGTTTCCGACGATCAGACGGATGTCGTTGTCACGGTCGGAGGGCTTGGGCGGCTGGTTGAGCAGGTACCGGCACACCTCGCCGATGTAGACGAAGGCGGTGGCGCCGTTGGCCTTCGCGTCGTCCCAGAACCGGGACGCGGAGAAGGTGCGCCCGATGGCGAAGGTGGCACCGGACGACAGCACCGACGACAGCGACACCGTGAGCGCGTTGTTGTGGTAGAGCGGCAGCGCGCAGTAGAGAGTGTCGCTGCGGCGCAGGCGAACTCCCATCGCACCGAGTCCGGACATGCTCTTGAGCCAGCGGAAGTGACTCATCAGACTCGCCTTGGGCAGCCCCGTCGTGCCCGAAGTGAAGATGTAGAACGCCCGGTCCTTGCCCTGGATACGCTCACACACAGCAGGATTCGACGAATCCGCGGACTCGGCGGTCGGCCTCGAGTTCGGCGCCCTGGAGCACGGTCTCGGCATGTGGATCGCCGTCGAGCGACACGATCGCCTCGCCGCACTCCTCCCCCACGACGAGAACCCGGCTGTCCAGCAACGACAGGCTGTGCGCGAGGACGTCGCCGCGCTGGTTGTGGTTCAACATCCCCGCGATCGCACCGAGCTTGACGACCGCGAGTGTCACCAGCAGCGTCTCGGGCCGGTTCTTCATGAGGATCCCGACGACGTCGCCGTGCCGCACGCCGCGGCGCGCGAGGACGTCGGCGTACCGGTTCACCCGGGCGTTCGCGTCACCGTAGGTGATGCACGCGCCCTCGAATCGGATGAACGGATGGTGTGGTTGCCGCCGAGCCAAATCCTGGAAGACCCGCCCGATCGAGAGGCGACTGTCCGGCGTGCGGGTCAACCCCAGCGCCCCACGCGCCAGGCTGGGAAGCTCGGTCGCCATCCGCGGGAGTTGCAGCGCCAGCTGCACGAGACCGATGGTCGGGGCGGTGGCGTGGGAACTCATCGGCATCCTTCTGGGGAGGGGTACGGGGCGGTTCTTACTCCACAGTAACCTTTGCGCCCCGTCCCCGGAACCCCTCGAAGGGAACCACTTTCAGCGCGTGCAGGCGTCCAGCGCGGCCTCGACATCGCCCGTGACGATCAGGCCGTCCAGCGCGCGCTGGGCCACGAAGCCCTGCGCCTTCAGCCCCTCGAGCCAATGCAGCAGCCCCCGGAAGTGGTCCACCGGATCGAGCATCACCACCGGCTTCTCGTGCATCCCGAGGTATCCCGCCGTCCACGTCTCGAACAGCTCCTCGAGCGTGCCGATGCCGCCGGGGAGGGTGATGAACGCGTCGGCGCGGTCCTCCATGATCTTCTTGCGTTCACGCATCGTGTCGGTGACGATCAGCTCGTCCGCGTCGACGTCGGCAACCTCCCTGTGCACCAGAGCTTTCGGGATGACACCGATGGTCCATCCGCCGGCCTCGCGGGCCGCCTGCGCGACGGCGCCCATCATCGAGACGTTGCCACCACCGGAAACCAGTTGCCATCCACGGCGACCGATCGCGGTGCCCACCGCCGCGGCCAACTCCAGGAACTGCGCATCCACCGGGCCCGACGCGCAGTACACACAGACGGCGAACTTCTCGCCGGACGTCTCGGCGCTCACCACTCGTCCTCGTCGCCCAGGAGTGCCGCCTCGTCGACGCCCTGCTGGGACTCGACGACGATGCGCACCACCTCGTCGATGCTGTCGGTGACGTGGATCAGATCGATGTCGCCCGGCGAGATCTTGCCGGACGGCTCGATGACGCCGCGCAGCCAGTCCACGAGCCCGGACCAGAATTCGGTGCCGACCAGGATGATCGGGAACCTGGTGATCTTGCGCGTCTGGACCAGGGTCAGCGCCTCGAACAGCTCGTCGAGCGTGCCGAACCCGCCGGGCAGGCAGATGAACGCCTGCGAGTACTTCACGAACATCGTTTTGCGGGCGAAGAAGTAGCGGAAGTTGATGCCGAGGTCGACCCAGTCGTTGAGACGCTGCTCGAACGGCAGCTCGATGCCGAGCCCGATCGAATAGCCACCGCTCTCACTGGCACCGCGGTTCGCGCCCTCCATGACGCCGGGACCGCCACCGGTGATGACCGCGAAACCGGCCTGCACCAGGGCGGCGGCGAGTGCGCGGGCCGTTCCGTACTCTGCCGAGTCCTCGGGGGTGCGCGCAGAACCGAACACCGTGACCGCGCGCGGCACCTCCGCGAGCGCACCGAACCCTTCGACGAACTCGCTCTGGATGCGCAGCACCCGCCACGGGTCGGTGTGAACCCAGTCGGTGGGGCCACGCTGATCGAGCAGTCGCCGGTCGGCCGTCGTGACCTCGGCCTTGCGGTCGCGCCGCAGCATGACCGGGCCGCGATGCTTCACCGAGGCGGCGGCGCGCCGGGCCGCCTCCCCGGTCTTCCTCTCAGGTGCCATGCGGCCAAGGCTAGGCGTTTACGCGCTCAGGTACCCACGCAGCACGCGCGTCACGTCGGTGATCTGGTGGACGGGGACGTGCTCGTCCCGCTTGTGGGCGAGGTTCGGGTCGCCGGGACCGTAGTTGACCGCGGGAATCCCCAGCGCCGAGAAGCGCGAGACGTCCGTCCAGCCGTACTTGGCGCGGTACTGCCCGCCTGCCGCATCGATCAGTGCCGCGGCCGCGGGATGCGACAGGCCCGGCAGTGCGCCCGCGGAACTGTCGGTGACCTCGAACCCCAGCTCGAGGCCACCCAGTGCCGACGGATCGAAGATCTCCCGGACATGGTCGATCGCCTGCTCGACGCTGCGGTCGGGCGCGAACCGGAAGTTGACGTCCATTTCCGCGGCGTCGGGCACGACGTTGCCGGCTACACCGCCGGAGATCCGCACCGCGGACAGCCCCTCCCGGTAGACGCAGCCGTCGATGTCGACCGACCGGGCCTCGTACGCCGACAGCCGCGCGAGCGCCGGCGCGAACTTGTGGATCGCGTTGTCGCCCAGCCACGAACGCGCCGAGTGGGCACGCGTGCCGGACGCCGTCAGCCGCACTCGCAGCGTGCCCTGGCAGCCGGCCTCGATGAAACCGCCCGTCGGCTCGCCGAGGATCGCGACGTCGGCACGCAGCCACTCCGGGAGTTCGCGCTCGATCCGGCCGAGCCCGTTGTACTGCGCCGCGATCTCCTCGCAGTCGTAGAACACCAGCGTCAGATCGTGGGCGAGATCCGAGACGGTCGCCGCGAGATGCAGGAACACCGCGTCGCCGGACTTCATGTCGACGGTGCCGCAGCCGTGCAACAGGTCGCCCCGCTCGTCGGACGTGCGGCGGCTGGGCACGTTGTCGGCGATCGGCACGGTGTCGAGGTGTCCGGCGAGCATGACGCGACTGGGCAGCCCGCGGTTCGTGCGGGCCAGCACCGCGTTGCCGCTGCGGATCACCTCGAACCCCGAGGTCTGCTCCCGCAGCGCGGCCTCGACGACGTCCGCGATGACGGCCTCGTCCTGCGACACACTCGGAATGTCCACCAAGGCGGCGGTGAGATCGATGGGGTCGGCGTGCAGATCGAGAAGGCTCACCGCTCCAGACTAGGGCCCGCCGGGCCGCCGCGGCCGACCGGTCGGAACGCGTGCCCCGGGCCGCGATCGGCTCACCACGTCCGGAACGTGTCCACCCACTCGCGTAACCTGTGCATCCGTGAGTGCACAGGGAGCATCTGCAGTAGGCGTCGCCAACGTGACCGAGTCCGGCACGGTTCTCGACACCTGGTACCCCGCCCCCGAACTGGGCGAATACCAGGAGAACGGAACCGTCGCGCTCGAGGGCACCGACATCCCGTCGGACCTCGCGCTGCTCGCCGGTCACGACGAGGCGCGCGAGGTCAAGCAGGTCGTGGTGCGCACGACCATCGCCGATCTGTCCGCGGCGCCGGTGGACGCGCACGACGCGTACCTGCGCCTGCACCTGCTGTCGCACCGCCTGGTCGCGCCCCACTCGATCAACCTCGACGGAATCTTCGGTCTGCTGGCCAACGTCGTGTGGACCAACTTCGGACCGTGCGCGGTCGACGGCTTCGAACTGGTGCGCTCGCGCCTGCGGATCCGCGGCCCGGTGACCGTGTTCGGCGTGGACAAGTTCCCGCGCATGGTCGACTACGTCGTCCCGTCGGGCGTCCGCATCGCCGACGCCGACCGGGTCCGCCTGGGCGCCCACCTGGCGAGCGGCACCACCGTCATGCACGAGGGCTTCGTGAACTTCAATGCCGGCACGCTCGGCAGCTCGATGGTCGAGGGCCGCATCTCGGCGGGCGTCGTCGTCGGTGACGGCTCCGACGTCGGTGGCGGCGCCTCGATCATGGGCACCCTGTCGGGCGGCGGCAAGCAGGTCATCTCGGTCGGCGAGCGCTGCCTGCTCGGCGCCAACGCCGGCCTGGGGATCTCGCTCGGCAACGACTGCGTGGTCGAGGCGGGCCTCTACATCACCGCCGGCACCAAGGTCACCGGCCCCGACGGCACCGTCGTCAAGGCCGCCGACCTCAGTGGCCAGTCGAACATCCTGTTCCGCCGCAACTCCGTCTCCGGCGCGGTCGAGGTCGTCCCGTGGAAGGGCACCGGCGTGGAACTGAACGCAGCACTGCACGCCAACGACTGATTCCAAGGCTTGTGAGCTCCACCGAAAACCCAGTCCGATTAGGGCACGGCCTCAAGGTCCGTCATCTGACGATGATGGGCCTGGGGTCCGCCATCGGCGCCGGTCTCTTCCTGGGGACCGGCGTCGGGATCGCGAAGGCAGGCCCCGCGGTCCTCGTTTCCTACGTGATCGCCGGTTTCGTCGTGGTGTGCGTGATGCGCATGCTCGGCGAGATGGGCGCCGCTCTGCCTGCGAGCGGATCCTTCTCGCACTACGCGCGCATCGGCATCGGCGAGTGGGCCGGCTTCGTCATGGGCTGGCTGTACTGGTTCATGCTGATCATGGTCCTCGGCGCCGAAATCACCGGCGCGTCGGCGATCGTGAACGACTGGCTGCCCGGCGTGCCGCAGTGGGTCGTCGCGCTGGTGTTCGTGACCTTCTTCGCGGTCGTGAACCTCGCGAAGGTCAGCAACTTCGGCGAGTTCGAGTTCTGGTTCGCGGCACTCAAGGTCGCCGCCATCATCGGCTTCCTCGTCATCGGCGTGCTGCTCGTCTTCGGCCTGCTTCCCGGCACCGAGCCGGTCGGGTTCACCCACTTCCTCGGCGACGGCGGGTTCATGCCCAACGGCTTCGCCGGGATCGCCGCGGGCCTGCTGGTGGTGGCGTTCGCGTTCGGCGGCATCGAGATCGTCACGATCGCCGCGGCCGAGTCCGAGCACCCCGAACGGTCGATCGCAACGGCCGTCCGCACCGTCATGTGGCGGATCAGCGTCTTCTACATCGGCGCGATCGCGATCATGGTCTTCGTACTGCCGTGGGACGACCCCGAACTCCAGAACGGCCCCTTCGTCGCGGTCCTGGAGAAGGCGAACATCCCGTACGTCTCCGGCCTCATGGAACTGGTCGTGGTCATCGCGCTGCTGTCCGCGTTCAACGCGAACGTCTACGGCACCTCGCGCATGGCGTTCTCGCTGGCCCGCCGCAACGACGGACCGGCGGCACTCGCAAAGCTGTCCAGGTCCGGAGTCCCCACCAACGCGGTGCTGCTGTCGGTCTTCTTCGGTTTCGTCAGTGTCCTGCTGAACTGGCTGCTGCCCGATTCGCTGCTCGGCATCCTGCTCAACGCCGTCGGCGCAGCGCTGCTGGTGGTCTGGGTGTTCATCGTGATCGCCCACATACGACTGCGGCCACGCCTCGAGCGCGAGGGCAAGCTGACGGTCCGGATGTGGCTGTTCCCGTACCTCAGCTACCTCACCCTGGCACTGCTCGCCGGCTTCGTCGTGCTGATGGCGTTCGACAACGACGCACGTGAGCAGTTGATTTCCACAGCGGTGTTGTTCCTCGTGATCCTCGTCCTCGCGGTGATCAATTCGCGACGCCGCGCGAGGAAGGCCGCGGCCGCGGTGGAGACCACGAGCTAGCCTCGGGCAGCGCCCACCGTGATGTCGGCGGATCTTGTCGCGCGGGCGGTGTTCGCGTTTTCCGTGTGCGCGGTGGATGTACTTGCTAACCTCCCGCCGACAAATCGAGTCGACAAGGGGGCGCGAGTGACATCACGTAGGACCGTTCGGAGAGGGTGTGCCGCCACTGTGGCGGCCGCCGCGGTGTTCTCGGCGCTGGCCGGAACGCCGACCGCAACCGCGACCCCGGCCGGGCTCGACGAGGTGTTGTTCGTCGGCAACAACTGGGAAGGCACCGCCGACGTCATCAAGTCGACCGGCACCTACGACAAGCTCGGCCGGATCAACATGATCCCCGACAAGGACGAGCGCCTTCGCGAGATCTACCTCAACCCGGTCAAGCTCGCCTTCTACCTCGGCATCCGGGCGACGGCCGGCGAAGGACACGACCAGTTCGTCGACGACATGTACACGACACCCGACGGATCCGCGGTGGTCGCGTCCCGGCCCAGCTTCGCCGACGTCGTCTCGATTGATCTGACCACCGGAAAGATCAACTGGCGGTTCCCGGTGTCCGGCTACCGCGCCGACCACATGGCCGTCTCCCCGGACGGCACCCGCGTCGCGGTCTCCGCGTCCACCAGCAACACCGTGCACGTCCTCGACATCGCGACGGGCACGCAGGTCGGCTCGTTCACGACGGGCGACAAGCCGCACGAGAACGTCTTCACGGACGGCGGCCGGTACCTGTGGAACATGTCGATCGGCGAGGTGAACACCCCGCTGGACGCGCCGGAGCTGGACTTCACCAAGGGCGACCGGCGGATCACCATCGTCGATGCGCAGACCTTCCAGACCGTGAAGGTGATCAACATGCGTGATCGCCTCGATGCGTTCGGGCGCAAGGACCTGTCCAACTCGGTGCGTCCGGTGGCCTTCAGCCCCGACGAGCGGACGCTGTACTTCCAGGTGTCCTTCTTCAACGGCTTCGTCGAGTACGACGTCGCCTCGGACCGGATCACCCGCATCAAGGAACTGCCGAAGAACCCGGCCACCAACCCGGACCGCACCACCTGGGTCAACGACTCCCGGCACCACGGCATGTCGATCAACCGAGACGGCAGCAAGTTGTGCATCGCGGGGACGATGGACGACTACGTCACCACCGTCGACACCAGGACGCTGCAGGAGACGGCCCTGGTCCCGGCGGGCAAGCCGTACTGGGCCACGGTCAACGGTGACGGGACGCAGTGCGTGATCTCCGAGAGCGCGAACGACGCGGTCAGCGCGATCGACTTCGCGACCGGGCAGAAGGTCGCGACGATTCCGGTGGGCGATCACCCGCAGCGGGTGCGCCTCGGCCACGTGCCCGCCGGGTGGATCGCGCCACCTAGCACCGATCCGGGAGGATCCGGCAGCCTCGCGCCGCTCGGCAGCTCGGGGTCGTCGGGCGGCTCCGGATCGTGAGGTGAGCCCGGCAATCCCGTGCGACCGACCGCGAAACAGGCGCTCGCAGAGATGCGGGATAACGGGCACATCGGACGCTCCCCCGGCGTAGGGTCGGCGGGAATCGACCCTCGCCAGTAGGAGATCCGTTGAGCTTCATCGTCGTCGAACGGCCGCGCGAGAACGTGGCACTGGTGACCCTCAATCGCCCGGAACGCATGAACGCGATGGCGTTCGACGTCATGATTCCGTTCCGGGAAGCGCTCGAGGCCATCAGCAACGACACCACGGTGCGGGTCGTCGTGATCACCGGTGCCGGCCGGGGCTTCTGTTCCGGCGCCGATCAGCGATCGGCAGGCCCGATCCCGCACATCGAGGGACTGACCCGCCCGACGATCGCGCTGCGCTCGATGGAACTGCTCGACGACGTCATCCTGACGCTGCGCCGCATGCATCAGCCGGTGATCGCGGCGGTCAACGGCGCCGCGATCGGCGGCGGTCTCTGCCTGTCGCTGGCCGCGGACATCCGCCTCGCCGCCCCCGAGGCCTACTTCCGCGCGGCCGGGATCAACAACGGCCTGACGGCGAGCGAACTCGGCCTGAGCTACCTGCTGCCGCGCGCGATCGGATCGTCGCGGGCGTTCGAGATCATGCTCACCGGCCGGGATGTCGACGCCGACGAGGCCGCGCGGATCGGGCTGGTGTCCCGCATCGTGGCGCAGGAGGACCTCCTCGAGGAGGCCTTCGACATGGCGGAGCGGATCGCGATGTTCTCGCGGCCGGGCGTCGAGCTCACCAAGCGCACCCTGTGGTCGAGCCTGGACGCGTCGTCGATGGCGCAGCACATGAACCAGGAAGGACTCGGCCAGTTGATGATTCGACTGATGACCGACAACTTCGAGGAGGCCACCCTGGCCCGGCGCGAGAAGCGCGACCCGATGTTCCGGGACACCCGCTAGCACCGATCCGAGCCGTACCACTGAGCCGCCGCATCCCATCGGGAGCGGCGGCTCAGCGCGTTTCGCGCCATCCCCGAACTTCGTAAACGCACGCGATCGAAACGAATTCCAGAAAACCGTTGACACATTAAGGTTGCAACCTTAATCTCGCTGTGTGACCCAGAACACGTCCCGCCTGGCGATGATCGTGGCGGCCGAACGGATCATTGCCGAACGGGGAATGCCCGCGCTGACGCTCAAGGACGTCCAGATCGAGGCCAACCAATCCAACAAGTCGGCGGCGAAGTACCACTTCGGTTCCCGCGAGGGCCTCATCGAGGCGCTCGTCGAGGTCCGCATGTCGCCGGTGGACGCCCGCCGGCAGGAGTTGCTCGACGAGATGGAACAGCCGGGCGCCCCAGCGACCGCGAGACAGGCGGTCGAGGCCCTGGTCCGACCGCTCGCCAGCGAGACGCTCGACCGAACGGGCAGCAGATACGCCCGCTTCCTCGTCCAGGCACTGTTCGACCCCGCCCTCGCACATCTCATCCAGAGGCATCTACGGGCGGAAAGCTACAGGCGCGTACATCGATTGCTGATCGAACTCTGCCCGGCGCCGGGCGAGCTCGCGCAGTGGCGCGCCGACAACATCGTCACGCTCACCATGACGGCACTCGCCGCACGGGAAGGGGCGCAGCGCACTCCGGCGCAGACCGCGGCGATCGTCTCGGATCTCGTCGACACCTGCGTGGCCGTGCTCGAGGCCCCCACATCCGCGCAGTTTCCCAGCACTTCCGATCCGACGAAACAGACCTATACCCAAGGAGTTTCGCAATGACCGCATCAGGTTCTCCCAGCATCTTCCAGACCTTCATCGAGCCCCGGCCGACCGACCCGCTGTACGCAGTGGGACCACTCGTGGCACGACGGACCGCCGACGACACCGAAAGCCGCCCGTACGATCACTTCTCGCTCACGCCGAAGACCCCGACCATCGGCGCCGAGATCTCCGGTATCCGCCTCGGCGGCGATCTGTCCGACGACGTGCTCGCGGAACTTCGTCGTGCCCTGCTGGAGTGGAAGGTCCTGTTCTTCCGCGACCAGGACATCGACCGTGCCGACCATCGCGCGTTCGCCGCCCGCTGGGGCGAACTGGAACAGCACCCGTTCTTCAAGTACACGCAGCCCGGTCAGAGCGACGCGGATGTCGCGACCCTCGCGAAGGACGCGGCGGCGGCGGGTGTCGAAAACATGTGGCACAACGACGTCACCTGGCACGAATTCCCTTCCTTCGCAGCAGTTCTGCGCGGCGTTGAGGTTCCCGCCGTGGGCGGCGACACGTTGTGGACCGACACCGGAGCGGCCTACGACCTGCTTCCCGAGGACATCCGCACGCGCATCTACCACCTCTCGGCCGAACACGATTGGATCAACTCGTTCGGGCGCGGCATGCCGGCCGAGACCGTCGACCTGCTCCGCCCGGCGTTCCCCGCGGTCACGCACCCCGTGGTGCGGACGATTCCCGAGACCGGACGACGCGTGCTGTTCGTCAACGCCGTCTTCACCCAGCGCATTCTCGGTGTCTCCGAGGCGGAGTCGAACGAGCTCCTGCGCATGCTGTACCGCCACGTCCAGCGGCCGGAGTTCCAGGTGCGACTGCACTGGCGCGCGAACACGATCGCCTTCTGGGACAACCGCACGTGCCAGCACTACGCGTCCAGCGACTACTACCCGGCCCGCCGGGTCATGGACCGCATCTCGATCGTCGGCGACAGGCCCGTCGGCGTCCCGGCCTGACGTCACTCGTCGGGGCCGACCCGGACCACCAGCTTTCCGAAGTTCTTGCCGTGCAACATTCCTAGGAAGGCCGTCGGAGCGTTGTCCAGTCCGTGTACGACGTCCTCCCGGTACTTCAGTCGTCCGTCGGCGATCCACCCGGAGGCGTCGCGTTCGAAGTCCGCGTACATCTCCTGCACGAACTCGGACTGGATGAAGCCGCGCACGGTCAGGCTCCTGGTGAGTACGAGACCCATGAACGCCGGCAAGCGGTCCGGACCCGTCGGCGGCGATGCCACGTTGTACTGGGACACCAACCCGCACACCGGGATCCGCGCGTAGGGATTGAGCAGCGGCAGCACCGCGGCGGTGACCGGGCCACCGACGTTCTCGAAGTAGACGTCGATGCCAGCCGGCACCGCCGCCTTCAGCCGGTCGGCGAAGTCCGGGGACCGGTGGTCGATCGCGGCGTCGAACCCGAATTCGTCCCGGACGTACGCGCATTTGTCGGGCCCGCCGGCGATCCCGACGGCCCGGGCCCCGCGGATCCTCGCGATCTGCCCGACGGTCGACCCGACGGGTCCCGCCGCGGCGGCCACGACGACGGTCTCGCCCTCCTTCGGCTGCCCGATCTTCAGCAGGCCCGAGTACGCGGTGAACCCGGGCATACCGAGCACACCGAGCGCCGTGGACAGGGGTGCCCGGGACGGGTCGAGGACGCGCACGGCGTAGCCGTCGACCACGGCGTGCGTCTGCCACCCGGAGTACGCGAGAACGTAGGAGCCCGCGGCGATCTTCGGGCTCTGCGATTGCACCACCTGCGAGACCGTCGCGCCGACCATGACGTCGCCCACCTCGACCGGCGCGGCGTACGACTCGGCGGCGCTCATCCGACCGCGCATGTACGGGTCGAGCGACAGATAGACGGTGCGCAGGAGCACCTGGCCGTCGGACAGGTCGGGCAATTCGACTGTCTCCGTACGGAAATTGTCCGAAGTGGGCTCACCGTGCGGTCGTGAGGCGAGAACGATGCGGGTGCTCGTGACGGCGCTCATACCCCGACGGTACGCCGGTTCACTGCCGCCAGGGATATGGTCACAGGGAACCGGCCGTCGTCCGATTCGGCCACGCCAGCGGAAGGAAGTTCATGACGGACATTCGGAAGGTCACTGTGCTGGGCGCCGGAGTTCTCGGTTCCCAGATCGCATTCCAGACAGCGTTCAAGGGCTTCGACGTCACCTCGTACGACATCGACGACAAGGCACTCGACTCGGCGCGCGGGCGCTTCGCAGGTCTCGTCGACACCTATCGCCAGGAGGTTCCCGGCGCCGACGACGGCAGCGCCGCCGCCACGCTCGACCGCATCGCGCTGACATCCGATCTCGAGGCAGCGGTCGCCGACGCAGATCTCGTCATCGAGGCGATTCCCGAGATCCTCTCCCTCAAGCAGGACACGTACCGCCGGATCGGTGACGCGGCGCCGGAGCGCACGATCTTCGCGACGAACTCGTCGACGCTGCTGCCGAGCGACCTCGCGGACGCCACCGGCCGTCCCGACCGGTTCCTCGCACTGCACTTCGCGAATCGGGTGTGGCGCTTCAACACCGCGGAGGTCATGGGCACCGAGCGCACCGATCCCGAGGTCTACCGGAAGGTTGTCGACTTCGCGACGGCGATCGGCATGGTCCCGATCGAACTGCACAAGGAGAAGGCCGGCTACGTGCTGAACTCGCTGCTCGTGCCGTTCCTCAACTCGGCTGCGGGCCTCGCGGCCGGCGGCTACGCCGAACCCGCCGACGTCGACAAGACCTGGAAGATCGCCACGGGCGCGCCACTGGGCCCGTTCCAGATCTTCGACATCATCGGCCTCACCACGCCGTACAACATCATGGCGCACGGCGACGCGGCCGCACAGAAGCTCGCCGTGTGGCTCAAGGAGAACTACCTCGACAAGGGCAAGCTCGGCATCGCGTCCGGCGAGGGCTTCTACCGCTACACGGACTGACGCCGGGGCTGCCCGGCGCGCGGATCGGGCGCCGGGCAGCGGATCTCAGGCCAGCAGCTTCTTCTGAACCTTGCCCATCGCGTTGCGTGGCAGCGACTCCACGATCCGCACCTCACGCGGCCGCTTGTGCACCGACAGCTGCGACGCGACGTGGTCGATCAGCGTCGCCTCGTCGAAGCCGTCACCGACGACGAACGCCACGATGCGCTGGCCCAGGTCGGTGTCCGGCAGTCCGACGACGGCCGCCTCCTTCACGCCCGGGTACCCGAGCAGCACTGTCTCGATCTCCCCCGCACCGATGCGGAAGCCCCCGGACTTGATCAGGTCGGTCGACTCGCGTCCGACGATGCGGTGGAACCCGCCCTCGTCGATCGCCGCGACGTCACCGGTCTTGAACCAGCCGTCGTCGGTCCACGCCTCCTCGGTCGCGTCGGGACGGTTCAGGTAGCCGTCGAACAGCATCGGACCACGGACCTGCAGCCCGCCGATGCTCTCGCCGTCGTGCGGCACGTCTCCCCCGCGCTCGTCGCGCAGTCGCGTCTCCACCCCGCGCACCGGCAGCCCCACCCAGCCGGGGCGGCGCTCGCCATCGACCCGGGTGCTGATCGTCAGCATCGTCTCGCTCATGCCGTACCGCTCGATCGGAGTCAGTCCGGTGAGCTCGCGCATCCGCTCGAAGACCGGAACCGGCAGCGCGGCACTGCCGGACACCAGCAGCCGGGCGGTACCGAGCGCTCGGGCCGACTCTTCGTCCTCGACGATCCGCGACCACACGGTGGGAACCCCGAAGAACAGCGCGCCGCCGGCGCGGGCGGCGTCCGCGTAGGCCTGCGGCGTCGGCTTGACCGTGTGGATCAGTCGGCTACCCACCCGGAGCGCGCCCATCACCCCGAGGATCAGCCCGTGGACGTGGAACAGAGGAAGACCGTGCGCCAGAACGTCCTTCGACGTCCAGTCCCAGGCCTCGGCCATCGCGTCGACGCCGGCCGCGATGGCGCGGCGGCTGAGCAACACCCCTTGGGAGCACCCGTGGTCCCGGAGGTGTACAGCACGAACGCGATCGACGACGGGTCGGGCTCCGGGTGGAAGTGCCAGTCCCGGGCGTGCACACGTACCGGGACGACCGGCAGAGTGGTGTCGTCGGGGGCCTGACCGAGCCACGCCTGGGCTCCCGAATCGGAGAGGATGTGCGCGCGCTCGGCCGGACCCGAATCCGGCGGCACCGGAACGACGGTGACGCCCGCGAGCAGGCTACCGACGATCGCGATGATCGTGGAGGGGCTCGGTGTCGCGAGGACCGCGACACGCTGCGCGCCACCGATTCGCTTGGCGAGCGCTCCGGCGGCACCGAGGATGTCGGTGCGCGAGAGCGTGGTATCGCCGATCCTGACGGCGTCGGGCATGTCGTCGCCGCGCGCGACGGCGAGGGGGTCGAGCGATGTCAGCAGCACGATGCTCGACTGTCTCACACCACCGGTCAGCGTCGCGTGAGCGTCGACCGCAGGAAGAACTTCAGGTTCGACGGCCGCTCCGCGAGACGGCGCATGAAGTACCCGTACCACTGCACGCCGTACGGCACGTAGACCCGCACCCGACGTCCGGCGTCGACCAGCCGCCCCTGTTCGAGGTCCCGGATGCCGAACAGCATCTGGTGTTCGAAAGCTCCTGCTCCCCTGCCGGTTTCCACGAGTAGGCCGTCCACCGACTCGATGAGGACCGGGTCGTGGGTGGCGACCATCGGGTAGCCGTCGCCGCGCATCAGGATCGCCAGGCACCGCAGGTACGACGAGTCCACGTCGGCGCGCGACTGGAACGCCACCGACTCGGGCTCGCGGTAGGCGCCTTTGCAGAGCCTGATCCGCGAGCCCGCGCCCGCGAGGTCCCGGCAGTCGCCCTCGGTCCGCCGCAGGTACGCCTGCAGCACCGTGCCGAGCGACGGGAAGTCCGCGCGCAGCTCGCGCACGATCGACAGCGTCGAATCGGTCCGGGCGTGGTCCTCGGCGTCGACGGTCACCCACACCCCGTGCTCGTGCGCGGCCGCGCAGATGGTGCGGGCGTGGTCGAGGGCGATCTTGTCCCGTCCACCGGCAGCCCCTGCCCCAGCGCCGACAGCTTCACCGACACCTCGAGCGGGCGCACCCCGCCGGCACCGGCCTGCGGTAAGCGACCGAACTCGCCCAGCAACTCGAGGTACGCGACGACGGTGTCCCTGGCCTGACCGGCGTCCAGCGTGTCCTCGCCGAGGTAGTCGATGCTCACCGACCGCCCAGAGATGAGCAGCGTCGACGCCGCCGCCATCGCGTCGGCGAGCGTCTCCCCCGCGACGAAGCGCCGCACGATCGACTTCGTCACCGGCGCCCGCGTCACCGCGTTCTTGACCCTGGCCGACCGCGCGGCCGCGAGGATCGCCGGCCGCAACGGATTCGACAGGACGCCCGGCGTCATCGACCACCCTCCGGCCCCATGTGCGGGTAACGGTGATCGGTCGGCGGGACGAACGTCTCCTTGATCGTCCGCGCCGACACCCACCGCAGCAGATTCAGCGGCGAGCCGGCCTTGTCATTAGTGCCCGACGCCCGCCCACCCCCGAACGGCTGCTGCCCCACCACCGCACCGGTCGGCTTGTCGTTGACGTAGAAGTTGCCCGCCGTGAAACGCAGTGCGGCCGAGGCCTGTTCGACAGCATTTCGATCGTCCGCGACGACCGCCCCGGTGAGCGCATACGGCGACGCGGTGTCGACCGCAGCAAGGACGTCGGCGAACGCGCCCGGGACCGAGTCGTCGTACAGGTGCACCGAGAGGATCGGACCGAAGTACTCCTTCGCCAGCGCCTCGTCCCGGGGATCGTCCACGAGCAGCACGGTGGGCCGGACGAAGTACCCGACGCTGTCGTCGTACTTGCCGCCGACCGCGATCTCCACGCCCCCAGCGCCCCGAGCTCGCTCGATCGCCGCAACGCTCTTGTCGTAGGCGCGGCGGTCGATCAGCGCACCACCGAAGTTCTCAGATCGCTGACGTCGCCGTACGTGAGCGCGTCTACCTCGGCGAGGAACTGCTCCTTCATCCCGGCCCACACCGACCGCGGGACGTACGCGCGCGAGGCTGCCGAACACTTCTGCCCCTGGTACTCGAAGGCGCCGCGGATCAGGGCCGTCGACAGCACCGCCGGATCGGCCGACGCGTGGGCAACCACGAAGTCCTTGCCCCCGGTCTCGCCCACCAGACGCGGGTAGCTGCGGTAGCTCTCGACGTTGGATCCCACCTCGCGCCACAGGTGCTGGAACGTCGCGGTCGACCCGGTGAAGTGGATCCCGGCCAGCCTCGGATCACACAGCGCCACATCGGAAACCGCGAGTCCGTCACCCGTGAGCAGATTGATCACCCCCGGCGGCAGACCCGCCGCCTCCAGTAGTCGCAGCGTCCAGTAGGCGGCGAGCGTCTGTGTGGGCGACGGCTTCCAGACCACCGTGTTCCCCATCAGCGCCGGAGCGGTCGGCAGGTTCCCGGCGATCGCGCTGAAATTGAACGGCGTGATCGCGTACACGAACCCTTCGAGCGGCCGGTACTCGAGCCGATTCCACACCCCCGGCGACGAGATCGGCTGCTCGGCGAGGATCTGCCGGGCGAAATGCACGTTGAACCGCCAGAAGTCCACCAACTCGCACGGGGCGTCGATCTCGGCCTGCTGCACCGACTTGGACTGGCCCAGCATCGTCGCGGCAGCCAACTTCTCGCGCCACGGCCCCGACAGCAGGTCCGCGGCACGCAACAGGACCGCCGCCCGCTCGTCGAACGGCAACTCCCGCCACGCGGGGGCCGCCGCGGTCGCGGCGTCGATCGCGGCGCTCGCGTCGTCGTACGTCGCATTGGTGAACGTTGCGAGGATCGACGAATGATGATGCGGCTGGACTACTTCCAGCTCTTCACCGCTACCGAAACGGTGATGTCCACCGATCACGTGCGGGATTTCGATCGCCTCGGCTGTGTGGTCCGCGAGAGCCTCCCGCAGACGCTCCCGCTCGGGACTGCCCGGCGTGTAGGAGTGGACCGGCTCGTTGCGCGGCGCCGGGACCTGCGTGACGGCATCCATGCTGCCCTCCTCAGCCTGAGCCCGAGAGACTGCAACCAAGCTCAGGCTACGCCGACCACAGGCGACGCGAAGAGGTTCAGCGGGTCACCGCACTACAGGCGACCCGCCGCCGTCACTTCAGGCGGCTCGCCGCCGTCACTTCAGGCGGCTCGCCGCCGTCGCAATGCGCTCGTCCGACGCCGTGAGCGCAATCCGGACGTGCTTCTGGCCGCGCGGGCCGTAGAAGTCGCCCGGCGCCACCAGGATGCCGCGCTCGGCGAACCAGTCGACCGTGGCCCGGCAGTCCTCGCCCCGCGTGGCCCACAGGTACAGGCCGGCCTCCGAGTTGTCGACCGTGAAGCCCGCCCCACGAACCGCGGCCAGTAGGACCTCGCGGCGATCGCGGTACCGCTCGCGCTGCGCCTTCTCCTGGTCGTCGTCGGTGAGCGCGGCCGCCATCGCCGCCTGGATCGGCGTCGGCATCATCATGCCCGCGTGCTTGCGAACCTTCGAGCAGTTCGGCGATCAGCGCGGGATCGCCGGCGAGGAACCCGGCCCGGTAGCTGGCCAGGTTCGATGTCTTCGACAGCGAGTGGATCGCGATCAGCCCGGTGTGGTCGCCGCCGCACACACGCGGGTCCAGGATCGACACGGCCTCGGCCTCCCAGGTCAGACCCAGGTAGCACTCGTCGGACGCGACGATCGCGCCGCGCTCACGCGCGAACTCGACCACCTTGCGCAGGTGCTCGACCCCGAGCACCTTGCCGGTGGGGTTGGACGGCGAGTTGACGAAGATCAGTGCCGGCTTCTCCGGGCCCAACTGCGCGGTCCCGTCGGCGCGCAGCACCCGGGCACCGGCGAGCAGTGCGCCCACCTCGTACGTCGGGTACGCCACCTCCGGGATGACCACCAGATCGTCCGCGCCCAGCCCGAGCAGGCTCGGCAGCCACGCGATGGCCTCCTTGGTGCCGATCACGGGCAGGATCGCCGCGGGATCGACACCGGTCATGCCGTAGCGCCGCGCCAGCGACGCCGCCGTCGCCTCACGCAGCTCGTCGGTGCCGTGCGTCGTCGGATAGCCGGGCACCGCCGCCACCGACGACAACGCCTCCTGGATGACCGGAGCCACGGGATCGACGGGCGTCCCGACGGACAGGTTGACGATGCCGTCGGGATGCGCGGCCGCCTTCTCCTTCGCGGACGCGAGGGAATCCGACGGGAAGTCGGGCAGAGTCTTGGCTACAGAGATGCGCGGCAACTGATCTTCCTCGAAACCGTTCCTACTTGTTGCTGGACCAGTGCTCGACTAGTCCTCGTTCATGGGCGGCAGGGCTTTGATCATCGGCGAGTCATGGTCGACCTTGCCGAGCTTCGCGGCGCCACCCGGCGACCCGAGATCGTCGAAGAAGTCGACGTTCGCGCTGACGTAGCCGGTCCACTGATCCGGCACGTCGTCCTCGTAGAAGATGGCCTCGACGGGGCAGACGGGCTCACACGCACCACAGTCCACGCACTCGTCCGGATGGATGTAGAGCATGCGACCGCCCTCGTAGATGCAGTCGACCGGACACTCCTCGATACAGGCCTTGTCCATCACATCGACGCACGGTTCGGCAATCGTGTAGGTCACTGCTGCTCTCCCTGCCTTTCTGACACGGGCGCCGGGCGCCTCGGCGAGCCGGCCGCGGGCTCCCGCCCGACGAACATCCGGAGTGTCCAGTATGAAGCGTTGCGGCCGCGACGGTCCGGTAAGGGTTACCTCATATCGCGGCCCGCGGCGGCGTCAGACCACCGGCAGGACCGTCGCCGGTTCCCGCAGCGCGTAGCTCGTCGTCCGCTCCCTGGCCGGACGGCCGATCCCCTCTGCGATCGCCCGCAACTCCTCGACGGTCTTCTCCGACCCGCGCCGCGAGCCGGCCATCCGCGAGATGGTCTCCTCCATCAGCGTGCCACCCAGATCGTTCGCGCCGCCCTGCAGCATCGCCTGAGCGCCCGCGATGCCGAGCTTGACCCAGCTGGTCTGGATGTTCGCGATCCGCCCGTGCAGCATGATCCGTGCCAGCGCGTGAGCCGCCCGGTTGTCACGCTGGGTCGGCCCCGGACGGGACGCGCCCGCCAGGTACAGCGGCGCGCTCTGGTGCACGAACGGCAGCAGCACGAACTCGGTGAACCCGCCGGTCCGGTCCTGGATGCCGCGAATCACGTTCAGATGCCCCACCCAGTGCTTGGGGCTGTCGACGTGGCCGTACATCATCGTCGAACTCGACCTCAGGCCCACCTCGTGCGCGGTGGTGATGACGTCGATCCACGCCGACGTGGGCAACTTGCCCTTCGTGAGGACCCACCGCACCTCGTCGTCGAGGATCTCCGCGGCCGTGCCCGGGATCGTGTCGAGCCCGGCGTCCTTGAGTTCGGTGAGCCAGTCGCGGATGCTCTGACCGCCGCGGGACGCGCCGTTGACGATCTCCATCGGGCTAAACGCGTGCACGTGCATCGACGGCACCCGGCGCTTGACCGCCCGCACCAGGTCGGCGTAACCGGTCACCGGCAGCTCGGGTCGATGCCACCCTGCATGCACACCTCGGTCGCGCCGGCGACGTGCGCCTCCCACGCGCGGTCGGCCACCTCCTCGGCCGACAACGTGAAGGCGTCCGCGTCGCCCTTGCGCTGCGCGAACGCGCAGAACCGGCAGCCGGTGTAGCAGATGTTGGTGAAGTTGATGTTCCGGTTCACGACGTACGTGACGTCGTCGCCGACGGCCTCCTTGCGAAGCGCGTCGGCGAGCGCGACGACCGCCTCCAGTCCGTCGCCGTCCGCGGTCGCGAGCGCGAGGTACTCGTCGTCGGTCAGCCCGGCCGGGTCGCGTTCGGCGCTGCGCAGCGCGGCCAGCACATCGGTGTCGACCCGTGCCGGCGCGGCGCGGCCCAGCTCGAGGACCTGCTCCCGCACGGTCTCCCAGTCACCGAACGCGCTTCCGAGGTCGGACCGCGTCTCGGTGTTGCGGCCGTCGGTGTCGATCTCGGTGCCCAGGTCCACCCGGCCCGACGACACCCACTCCTCGTCCGGTTCTTGCCACGGCTGCCCCACGGGCTTCACGCCCTCGCGGGCAAGACCCGTCTCCGGGTCCGCGAGCGCGCGGAGATGCACCCCGATCCGCGGGTCGATCCACGGATGCCCGGCCAGGACGTACTGCGGTTGCGCGGCGGTCCGCTCGACGAGCGTGTACCCGGCCCGCGCGGTGATCCCCGCGAGCGTGTCCAGGTTGGGCCACGGCCGCTCCGGGTTCACGTGATCGGGGGTGAGCGGCGAGACGCCGCCCCAGTCGTCGACACCGGCGCCGATCAGAGCCAGACACTCCGCCTCCGAGACCAGGTTCGGCGGCGACTGGATCCGCATGCCCGGGCCGAGTAGAAGTCGCGCGACCGCGATGGTCGCGAGGAACTCCTCGAGGTCGGCGTCCGGCGCGTCGCGCATCGCGGTGTCCGGCTTGGCCAGGAAGTTCTGCACGATCACTTCCTGCACGTGCCCGAAGGCCTTGTGCAGCTTGCGGATCGCCATGATGGAGTCGGCGCGCTCCGCGTAGGTCTCGCCGATGCCGACGAGGATGCCCGTCGTGAACGGTACCGACAGCCGGCCCGCGTCGGTCAGCGTCCGCAACCGCACCTCGGGATCCTTGTCGGGGCTGCCGTAGTGGCACTCCCCCTTGTCGGTGAACAGTCGCTTCGACGTGGTCTCGAGCATCATGCCCATCGACGGCGCGACGGGCTTGAGCCGCGAGATCTCCTCCCAGCTCATGACACCCGGGTTGAGGTGCGGCAGCAGGCCGGTCTCCTCGAGGACGCGGATCGACATCGCCCGCACGTAGTCCAGGGTGGAGTCGTAGCCGCGCTCGTCGAGCCACTGCTTGGCCTCCGGCCAGCGCTCCTCGGGGCGGTCGCCGAGCGTGAACAGGGCTTCCTTGCAACCCAATTCGGCACCCTGCCGCGCGATCTCGAGCACCTCGTCCGGCTCCAGGTACATCCCGTGCCCCTCGGCGCGGAGCTTACCCGGGACCGTCACGAACGTGCAGTAGTGGCACTTGTCGCGGCACAGCCGGGTCAGCGGGATGAACACCTTGCGCGAGTACGACACCGTCTTCGGCCGGCCCGCGGCGACCAGGCCGGCGTCGCGCACCTTCGCGGCCGACGCGCACAGGTCCTCGAGCACGACGCCACGCGCCTGCAGCAGCGTGGCGGCCTCGTCGACGTTGAGCGTCGAACCGTCGCGCGCCCGTCGCAGAACGCGCCGCATCGCACTCGCGGAGGGCGCCTCGATGTTCCCGGAACGCCCCGGAACCGACGGCATCGGCAGGATCGTGGACCGATCGGTGTCATCGCTCGTGTGACTCACCCGACGATCATGCGCCACCGACCGGCCGGCCTGCCAGTGCGGGTCCCGCGCCACCCCGGTTACCCGTGCGGGTAGTCCTCGTCGGCGGGGACGCTGCGGCGCTGCTCGGCGGCATCGGCCGGATTGACCTCGAGCGGCGTCGACTCGGGCGTCGACTCGTCCCGCTCGTCGTCCGCCCGGCGGGAGTCATCTGCTCGACGAGGTCGGCTTCGGAGACATCCGTGGACGCCGAGGACTCGACATCCTCCACGTCGTTCTCGGTGTTGTCGGTTTCGAACGGAACCATCACGACCACCTCCCGTCTCGACAGACAGCGCAGCCCTGTCCGGCCACCTCCACCATAGGACGCCGCGCGCCGACTCGGGCAGGATGAAACCGTGAGTTTTCCTCCCGACCCCACCCTTCCCCGGACGGTGGCGATGGCCGACCCGAAGTGGCGACCGAGCACCCGAGCGCCGCGACTGTGGGCGACGACGGCCACCCTGATCTGGTTGCCGATCTTCGTCGCGCAGATCGTGTGGGCAGTGGTGGACGGCAACTGGACCACGTGGCCGCACGTCACGGTGTTCGCGGCGACGCTGGTCGTAGCCGCCGTCGACGTCCTCGTCGTGCCGCAGTGGCGGTACCGGGTGCATCGCTGGGAGATCAGCGCCGACGCGGTCTACACCCGCACCGGCTGGTTCAACCAGGAGCGTCGCATCGCCCCGATCACGCGCATCCAGACCGTCGACACCGAACGCGGCCCCCTCGACCGGCTGTTCGGCCTCGCGACGGTCACCGTCACCACGGCCTCGTCGGCCGGCGCCGTCAAGATCTCGGCGCTCGACCTCGACGTCGCCGACCGCGCCGTCGAACACCTCACCGAGATCGCCGCTGCCGCCGCCGGGGACGCGACATGACCGTCCCCGTCGAACAGTCCGGGGCGGACGCCCTCGCGGTCGAGGAGGAGCAGCCCTGGCTCCGGCTCGACAAGCGGATGCTGCTGGTGCACCCTGTCAACGAGGTCCTGAAGCTGCTGCCGGTGATCGCGGTGTCGTGGATCGTCGGCAGCCGCAGCGGCAATCACTACTGGGGGCTGGCCGCGGTCGCCGGCCTCGTCGTGTACGGCGTGCTGCGCTGGTTCACCACGACGTACCGGATCGGTCCGGTGCACGTGCAACTGCGCCGCGGGGTGTTCCAGAAGAAGGTGCTCTCGATCCCCCGCAGCCGGATCCGGTCCGTCGACGTCGAGGCCCGCGTCCTGCACCGTGTGCTCGGGCTGGCGGTGCTGCGGATCGGGACCGGCCGACAGACCGCCCGCCACGAGGAGCGGTTCGAACTCGACGCCCTCGACGCGTCGCTCGTGCCGGCGATGCGCGCCGCATTGCTCGCCGGTCACGAACGACCGGCCGCGACCGCGGACCGGGTCGCCGCGCCGGACGTCCCGGCCGCCGCCGAGATCGGCCACTGGTCGCCGTCCTGGGTCAGGTACGCCCCGTTCTCCGTCACCGGTCTGATCGCGATCGGCGCCTTCGTCGGCATCATCTTCCAGTACGGCCTGGCCGACCGGATCGCCCATTCGCCCACCCTTCGAGAACGGGTTCGACTCCGCGGAGCGCGCCGGGACGTTGGTTCTGGCGCGGCTGGGCCTGCTCGCGCTGATCGTCCTGTTCGTCGCCGCGTCCGTCCTCGCGTGCGTGCGCTATCTCGTCGTCTACGGACGCATGACAGTCACCGACAACGGGCGGACCGTGCACGTGAGCCACGGTCTGCTGCGGACCAGGCAGACCACGCTCGACCGTGCCCGGCTGCGGGGAACGACGCTGAAGGAGCCCCTGCTGCTGCGCCTGGCGGGCGGCGCCGCGCTCGACGCGATCATGACCGGTGTCAGCGCCGAGCACCGCGAATCGTCACTGCTGCTGCCGCAGGGCCCGCGCGCCGAGGCGACCCGGGTGATGGCGACCGTCCTCGGCGACGACCGGCAGGCCGACATCCCGCTCGCCGCGCACGGCCCGGCCGCGCGCCGCCGCCGGTACACCCGGGCACTGTGGCCCGCGGCCGTCGCCGCGGTGATCGCCGCCGGGTTCGCCGTCGCCGGCCGACACGTGCCGTGGCCCGTGTGGACGGGTGTCGTGGTGCTCGCGCTGGTCGGTGCGGGACTGGCGTGGGACCGCTACCGCGGCCTCGGCCACGCGGTGCTGCCGGGCTGGCTGATCACCCGCAGCGGGTCGCTCGACCGCCGACGCGACGCCGTCGAGGCCGCGGGCATCATCGGCTGGACGGTGCGGCAGACGTTCTTCCAGCGTCGCGCCGGCGTCGCCACCGTGATCGCGGCGACCCCCGCCGGCACGGGCAGATACGTCGTGCACGACATCCCCGCCGACGATGCGTGGGCGCTGGTCGACGCCGTCACCCCGGGTGCGGGTGGGATCTGGCGCCGCACCTCCTAGCGGATCGAACTGCCGTGCTTCGTCAGCGGCGTGACGTCGATCGTCATGTAGGGAACAGCGGAAGATTCCACAGGATCTCGTGGAGTTCGTCGGCCGATTCGACATCGAAGATGCTGACGTTGCTGTACTGCCCGACGATTCGCCAGAGGTGGACCCATGCGCCCCGCCGCTGGAGATCCTGTGAGTACTCCTTCTCCCGGGTGATCGTGTCCTCTCTGACCTGCGGATCCAGGTCGCGGGGGATGTCGACGTCCATTCGGACATGGAACAGTGCCATCGTGCGGTTACTCCTGTGTCGGTATCGGATTCAGTCGCGTGCGAGGTGTTTGACCACGTCCATGTCCAGTTCCACGCCCAGACCCGGGCCCGGCGGCAGGTGCACCTGCCCCTCCGAGTAGTCGAGCGGGGTCTGCAACAACTCCACCGCGAACAACTGTGGGCCGAACAGCTCGGTGCCGTAGTCGATCCCGGGCTCGGCACACGCGAAGTGAATGGACGCCGCGGTCCCGATCGGACCCTCGATGGACGTGGCCCCGTGGCAGCGCAAGCCGGCCGCCTTCGCCACCGCGACCACCTGCTTACTGCGTTGCAGACCACCGCATTTGGTGGTCTTGACCGCGATCACGTCGGCCGCGCCGAGCTTCGCGATCTCGAGCACGTCGTGCGGCGTGTGCACCGACTCGTCCGCCATGACGGGTGCGGACACCCGGCGGGAGATCTCGGCGAGCACCTCACGCTGCTCGCCCGGTGTCGGCTGTTCGACGAGTTCCACTCCGCCATCGACCAATTCCGGCACCCAGCGCAGCGCCGTCAGGCGGTCCCAGCGGGCGTTGACGTCGATGCTGACACCCGCGCGGCCCTGCAGCGCCTGGGCGACGCGCACCACCCGGGCTGTATCCACCGCCGGGTCCAGCGCACCCATCTTGAGCTTGAAGGCGAAGTTGGAGCGCGACTCGATCTTCTCGGCGACCTCGTCGAGGATCTCCTCGGACGGGGCCGCGCCGAGCGCCCACCGAACGTCGACACCGGTCCGGAAGGCGCCGCCGAGCAGGGTGTGCACCCCGACGCCCAGACACCGGGCGTAGGCATCGTGCAGCGCCACATCGACGGCTGCCTTCGCGAACCGCGCGTTCGCGACGATCCGTTCGAGATCGACCATGATGCCGGTGATCTCGTCCACTCCCCGCCCGATGAGGGTGGGCGCGATGTGTAGATCGACGAGCACCTTCATCGTCTCGACGGATTCACCACCCCACCACGGCCCCCCTGGGACGACACCCTCGCCGTACCCGGTGACACCGCCCGCCGTGGTGATCGCGACGAGCAGGATCGGCTGTACCTCACTCGTCGTCGTTGCGAACTTGTGCGGACGGACCAACGGCACGTCGAGGATGGTCGTCTCGATCGAGACGATCGCGAGATCGGGGTCGGACATCGGGAAACTCACCTTCACAGAACGGATTCGACGCTAGCTGACCACTACCGGGCGGGATCGAGCGCGAAGTCGTAGGTCACTCGGTTCACGCCGTCCGCGCCACGCACCGGGTCCAGCACGAGCTCCGGCTTGACGGCGGTCGCGACGTCCGTCTCCACCCACTCACCGTCACGGAAGTACAACTGCGTGGTGACCGACTCCCGGCCGGGCGCCTTGACCATCAGATGCAGGTGTGCCGGACGCCAGGGGTGACCACCGTGGGATTCGATGAACCACCCGGTCGGACCGTCGTGCGGAATCTGGTAGGGCGCAGGCTGAATCGTCGTGATCTCGTACCGACCCTCGTCGTCGCACACGATGGTGCCCCGCAGATTCCACTCGGGGATGTTCGGGGCGAACTGCGAGTAGAGGCCGTCCTCGTCGGCGTGCCACAGTTCCACCGTGGCGCCGGCCAGTCCGTTGCCGTCGAGATCGGTCACCTGCCCGGAGAACACCAGTGACGTTGCGCGGCGGTCCTGTTCGCGCATCGGCAAGGCGCACACGGCGGGCAGTTCCGGCGCGTTCGGAACGTAGTACGGCCCCTCGATGCTGCCCTTGGTGCCCGCGAGCCCGTTTCGGCTGTAGTTGACGTCCTCGACCTGATGCTCGACGAACACGTCCAGCCACAGCGGCCACTCGCCGTACTCGCCGACGTCGATCATCCACTGCTTGAGGACGCGGTACTCGTCGTAGGTGACCTCGTGCCGGTGGATGATCGCGCCCAGCGCGCCCAGCACGTCCCGGTAGATCGCAGCGGCCCGCTCGGGCGACGTGTCACACGAGACGCGCGCGGTCTTGAACTTGTCGGTGGCCGCGTTGCCGGATGCGTGCGCCGTCGCTACGGCGGTATCGATGTCTGTCATGGATCCTCCTCGTCGAGGGTTCGGATGATGCAGTCGAGAAGTCGTGGGATCAGGGGGCGCTTTCGCCTCCCCGATCGGGAGTACGCTGTGCGTACAACTGATTCGCAATGCGTACACGCTGTGCGTGTAGATACTGTGCGTCGAGTCACACACTTTGTCAACAGCCGGCGGCCCCGCCGGCGCGGGAAAGGCTTGCGAGGAGCGCCGATGGCCAACGACGAACGCGACTTCATCCAGAGCATCGAACGGGGATTCGCCGTGCTGCTGGCTTTCGACGAACACGACCCCGAGCCGTCGCTGGCGGAACTGGCCGCGAAGACGGAACTCTCGCGGCCCGCGGTCCGTCGCATCCTCCTGACCCTGCAGCGACTCGGCTACGTGAGCGCGAACGGCAGCCGCTGGTCGCTCACCCCGAGGGTGCTGAGCATCGGCCAGCACTACTCCGCGTCGCACGGACTGGCGGACGCCGCGATGCCGCACCTCGTCGAACTGTCCGAGCGCACCGGCGAGTCGGCCTCGCTCGGCGTACTCGACGGCGCCGACGTGGTCTACGCGGCACGTGTACCCGTGCGACGGATCATGAGCATCAACGTCTCCGTCGGCACCCGAGTGCCCGCCTACGCCACGTCGATGGGCCGCGCCCTGCTCGCATGGGCGCCGACAGAGACCGTCGAGCAGGTGATCGCCGCGACCCGATTCGACAAGCTGGCCTCGGCGACCGTCGGCACGCCCGACGACCTGCGCGCCGAACTGGCCCGCGTGCGTGACCAGGGATACGCGCTCACCGCCGCCGAACTCGAAGAGGGCCTGATCTCGCTCGCCGCCCCCGTCCGCGACACGTCGGGCGCGGTCGTGGCGGTGACCGCGTGTTCCACCTCGTCCGGTCGCAACACGCCGAACAGTTCCGCGACGCGGCCGCGCTGCACGTCGTCGAGGCCGCGAAGGCGCTCAGTGCCGACCTCGGTCACCGTGGCTGATCCGACCCGAGAACATCAGGAACGCAACGTGATCGAGGGGGCACACCCGTACTTGCGGCGATAGGCGGCCGCAAACCGCCCGGTGTGGGTGATTCCCCAGCGGACGGCGACGTCGGTCACCGACGTGACCGACGGGTCGCCCGCCGCCAGGTCGTCGTGGATCCGCGAGAGTCGAACATCGAGCAGGTAGTCCGCGGGCACATGCCGAGGTACTCGCGGAACCCCTCCTGCAACCGCCGCACACTCACGCCCGCGGCCTCGGCCATGTCGCTCGAGGTCCACGCGAGCGACGGATCCTCGTCGATCCGGTCGAGCACCCGCTTGACGATCCGGGGCCGCGGCGCCGCCGACGGATCGTCGGGCATCACCGCCAGCACGAACGCGCTGGTGATCGCCCCCGATAGTTGCTCGGCGACGACCGGGGTCTGCCACAGCCCCTCGCCACCGCGCACCTGCTGGACGATCGAGTTCAGCAACCCCATCCAGTTCTGCCCGTCGGCGGTCGACAGATCCACCTGATCGGGCAGCCGGCGGTCGGGACGCCCGAGGACGCGCGCCGTTTCGCGGTGCAGGTCGTCGCGATCCACCTTGACGCCGACGATCTCGCAGTCGGCGGTCCACCGTGTGATGACGGCCGGGGTGTCCGGCCGGAATACGGACGCCTTCCCCACGCCCGAGATCACGTCCCTGCCGGCACTCGCGGATTCGATCCGGCCCGACAGCGGAATGTTCACGGCATACGCGCCGGGGTGCTCCGTGTCCACGGAAACCTCTGCTCCCCAACCGATCCGCGCCAGGCGCAGCGGCCTATCTGCATCGACCGCACGTTCACATGCGGCTCCGAACCGGCCGAGAGCGGCGTCAGCTCGTGCGGAAAGTACGCATCGGAGACCACGTTCTCCGCGGCGTCCCGATCGCCGGATCGGCGGTCACGTCCATCGCCATACCCTCGCACCCTTCCGGTCCCGTCCAGTTCGGGACTTCGGCCCAGTGTGATCGGGAACACGTCCCTGGCAACAACGGGCGGTCGAACCGATCGCGCAATCCGGATAGCGGGGGCGCTCAGCGGATCGCCGAGTCGAACCCGATCGACCTATGGTCTCCGTCACAGTCAACGACCACCAGCAAGGAGCCCGACATGGATTCGCGTCGACTGCGAAACATATTCGGACAGTTCGCAAGTGGGGTCACCGTCATCACCTGCGCCAAGCAGGACGGCACCCCCCACGGTGCCACGGTGACGGCCTTCACCGCAGTCTCGCTCGAACCGCGACTGTGCCAGGTCACGCTGACCCGCACGTCCAAGGCGTGCTCGTTCCTGTCCGGCGCACCGTTCGCGGTCAACATCCTCGCCGCGGACCAGACCGACGTGGCGCTGCACTTCGCCGGTCGCCCGCAATCGCCCGAACCGGTGTGGGTCCAGGGGCCCACCGCACCCGTGCTGGCCGGCAGCGCGGCGACGCTGTCGTGCGTTCCCTGGCGCGAGTACGACGGCGGCGACCACGTGATCTTCATCGGCGAGATCGTCGACGCCCAGTGCCGGGACACCGATCCATTGCTGTTCTACCGCAGCACGTTTCACGACCTCGGCGCGCCGAGCGCGAACGCCGCCTGGAACGGCTCGATGGACGATCCGCATCGCGGCTGGTTCGACGCCACCGCCACCTTCACGCCCATGCACCTGTCCGGTGCGACCAACTGACCGATCCCCTTCACGCAGGAGAGACGATGACCACCACCGAACCCCGCCCCACCATCGATGAAGTCGACCGCTCGAAGATCAACGTCGCCGCGGACTCCGAGGCCAATCGCACCGCCAACTTCGCGACCCGCCCGATGACCGGCGACGAGTACATCGAGTCCATCAAGGACGGCCGTGAGATCTACCTCCACGGCGAGCGGGTGAAGGAGTTCTGGAACCACCCCGCGTTCCGGAACTCCATCCGGATGACCGCGCGACTGTACGACGCCCTGCACACCGGCGAGCACGTCGACACGCTCACCTGCCCCACCGACACCGGCAACGGCGGCGTCACCATGCCGTTCTTCAAGACCCCCAAGTCGTCCGACGACCTTCTGAAGGAGCGGGACGCCATCGCCACCTGGGCGCGCATGACGTACGGCTGGATGGGCCGCTCCCCCGACTACAAGGCCAGCTTCCTCGGCACCCTCGCCGCCAACAGTGAGCTGTACGCACCCTTCCAGGACAACGCCAAGCGCTGGTACCGCGAATCGCAGGAGAAGGTCCTGTACTGGAACCACGCGATCATCAACCCGCCCGTGGACCGGCAACTGCCGCCCGACCAGGTCGGCGACGTGTTCATGAAGGTCGAGAAGGAGACCGACGCCGGCCTGATCGTCTCCGGCGCCAAGGTGGTCGCGACCGGATCGGCGATCACCAACTACAACTTCATCGCGCACTACGGCCTGCCGATCAAGAAGAAGGAGTACGCGCTGATCTGCACGGTGCCGATGGACGCACCGGGCATCAAGCTCATCTCCCGCGCCTCGTACTCGCAGAACGCCGCGGTCGTCGGCTCGCCGTTCGACTACCCGCTCTCGAGCCGGATGGACGAGAACGACGCCATCTTCATCTTCGACAAGGTGCTGGTGCCGTGGGAGAACGTCTTTATGTACGGCGACGTCGAGAAGATCAACGCGTTCTTCCCGCAGTCCGGATTCCTGCCGCGGTTCACCTTCCAGGGCTGCACCCGTCTGGCGGTCAAGCTCGACTTCATCGCCGGACTGCCGATGAAGGCGCTCGACTGCACCGGGGCCGGCGGCTTCCGCGGCGTGCAGACTCGGGTCGGCGAGGTGATCGGCTGGCGCAACCTGTTCTGGTCCCTGAGCGAATCCATGGCCCGTAACCCCGAACCCTGGATCGGCGACACCGTCATCCCCAAGCTCGAATACGGCCTGACGTATCGGATGTTCATGATCCAGGGCTACCCGCGGATCAAGGAGATCATCGAGCAGGACGTGGCGTCCGGCCTCATCTACCTGCCCTCGAGCGCGGCCGACTTCAAGAATCCGGACGTCCGCCCCTACCTCGACAAGTACGTGCGTGGCAGCGACGGCATCACCGCCGTCGAGCGGGTGAAGGTCATGAAGGCGTTGTGGGATTCGATCGGCTCCGAGTTCGGCGGCCGCCACGAACTCTACGAACGCAATTACTCCGGCAACCACGAGAACATCAAGGCCGAACTGTTGTTCGCCGCCGAGAATCGCGGCGACGTCGCCTCGATGAAGGGCCTGGCCGAGCAGTTCATGAGCGAGTACGACCTCGACGGCTGGACCGTCCCGGATCTGATCGGGAACGACGACGTGACCGCGTTCTACCGCAATTGACGTCCTCCGGTCGTGAACGACCGGGATCCTACCAGCGCCGGTGGCGCTGTCGGTGGGTTCCTGTTTCAACGAGTCGCGCTTCCCGCTCAGGCGGGGAGGCTTACCGTCTCTCCGCAGGCGTTTAGCCTCTCCGCCCGTCCGGCGGCGAGAATGCTTCTGGCGGCGTTGAGGTCTCGGTCGTGGTGCGCCCCACACGGGCACGTCCATTCCCGAACCGACAACGGTTTCGGCCCGTCGACCCGCCCGCAGGTCGAGCACATCTGGCTCGACGGGAAGAACCGGTTCACCTTCACCAGCGTCCGCCCGTACCGGGCGGCCTTCTCCTCCAGCATGCGAAGGAACATGCCCCACCCGGCATCGTGGACCGACTTCGTGGACTGCTTGTGTGCGAAGTCCCTGCGGGCGTTGGCCACTGCGGCGTGGGTCTTGGCGACACGGAGGTGCGCCTTGGCCCGGTTGTTGCTGCCTTTCTCCTTGCGGGACAGGGCTTGTTGGGCTTTGCGGAGTTTGCGTTCCGCGCGGCGCAGAAACTTCGGGGAATCGACGACCTTGCCGTTGGACAGGACCGCGAAGGTCGTCAGGCCGAGGTCGATCCCCGCCTCCCGCTCGACCGGCGGCAACGGTTCGGTGTCGACCTCGACGACGAAGCTCGCGAAGTACCGTCCGGCAGCGTCCTTGATGACCGTGACCGACGACGGCTCCGATGGCAGTTCCCGCGACCAGCGGACCAGCACGTCGCCGATCTTCGGCAGCCGCAGTTTTCCGCCCGCCGTGACTGTGAACCGCGCGTTGCGGGTGAACCGGACCACTTGCCGGTTGTCGCGGCGGGACCGGAACCTCGGCGCGCCGAGCCGCGACCCCTTGCGTTTCCCGGTGATCGAGGCGAAAAAAGTTGCGGTAGGCGGTGTTCGCGTCGGCGAGTGCCTGCTGCAACACCACCGATGACGCCTCGGCCAGCCACGCCCGCTCCTGCGTCTTCTTCGCCGCAGTCAGGGCCTTCGACAGCTCCGCGTCCTTCGGGTACGGCAGACCGGCCCGCCGCGCCGACTCACGCGCGGCGATCGCATCGTTGAACACCACCCGCGCGCACCCGAACGTCCGCGCCAGCGCCGCCTGCTGCCCCGGTGACGGGTTCAGACGGTACTGGTATCGGAGCTGCACAACTCAGACCATAAACGCGACCTATGACAGAACTCGGCACCATTCGCGCCGGTCGACACCGGACTGCGCGCTGCACGCACACTTGGTTTTCGTGACCAGATACCGGCACCGCGTGTTCCCCGGCAATCACCTGACACCAGTGAAACGCAACGCTCCGAAGCCCTGCAGGTGTGGAACGTCCACTACAACTACCACCGGCCCCACACCGCCGTCAGCGATCGACCGCCCGCGGACAAGCTTCAAGCCGGTGTCACTAACGTCATGTCCTCATGCATCTAGGGCACACTCGGCCCTTGCCCGGCCTCCCGCGCGCGCCTTCACCTCCGCCGTGAACGACTGAGCACTAGCGCGCATTTCGGTAGCGCCGCCTCAGCCGCGCACGGGTGGGGCCCCACCCGCGCACGGGTCAGCCCTGGGCGTTCGCGATCAGCGACTGGAGACGCACACGGAACAGATACAACCCCGCAGGCATCGGCGCCGCGACGAACAGCAGCAGCGTCCGCCAGTCCTGGAACACCAGCACGTCGCCACCCGGGCCGCCGATCATGCACACCCCGAATCCGAACAGCCAACCGAAGAGCGGCAGCGCGGCACCCAGCGCGCCGACGGCGAACTTGCGGGCCCCCAGCACCAGCAGCAGGTTCACCACCGCGGCCACCAGGATCGTCACAGGGAACGGCACCGTCCCGATGTACGCAGGCAGGAACAGCACCGAGAGGATCGCGCAGAGGAACCCGTCGAACGTGAGCAGCGCCAGAGTCGTGCGGGACTCGGCGGTGGTCGGCGTGTCGTTATCGGGACTCGGGGCGGTCATACTTCGATCGTCCCTTGTGGCCGCGCCGCCCGCGACAGTGGGGTCGGCGTCACGGCACCGGCGGATAGCCGAGCATCGTCAACAACTCGCTCTGCTGATCCGCGAACGAGTACAGCGAGCCGTAGTAGAGATCGCGGTAGAACTGCGACATCGGCCGCAGGCTGTCCACGAACGCGACGATCGCGTTCTGCACGTCCCAGTTGTACATGCGCCGGTCCCTCCCGATCGACAACACGAGACGCCGACGATCGGACCCCCACGATGCGTGGCGTAGGTCACAGCATACGGGGACCGGTCAGGAAATCCTGCCGAAGAGATCACGCTCGCGACCGCGCTCGTCGACCGGGCCGGCCTGTCCCGGACCAACACGAAGTGCTCCTCGGTGAGGACCGGCTGGACAACGTCGTTCGACAGCGCGAACTCGGTGGCCGACGGCGCCACCGTCACCTGCGTCTCGTGGGCGCGCAGCGCCGCGAGCTTCGCGGCCATCACGCCCGAGACGTCCACCGCGGCGGTCACCGACGCATCGGGCACGCTCGGCAGTTCGTCCGATTCCGGCATGCGCCACCCGGCGGGGACGTCGTCGATCGCCGCGACGCCCGCCGCGAGCGCACCGTGCTCGGTCACCGTCCAGTAGAACTTCGAGACCTCCCAGGGGCACCCGCGTCGGGAAACGCGTCCGTCCCCGCGGCCTCGACAGCCGCCGTCGTGAACCGGTGCACCTGAACGTGATCCGGGTGTCCGTATCCCCGACGGGGTCGTACGTCACGACGACGTCGGGGCGCAGTTCACGGATCACCGCCACCAGGGCGCCCACCGCCTCGTCCGGGTCGGCGTTGACGAACGCGCGGGGATTGCGCGCCGACGGCGTGCCCGCCATGCCCGAGTCGCGCCAGCGGCCCGCGCCGCCGAGGAACCGGGGCGCCGCCGCCCCGAGGGCCCGCAGCGCGCGGGTCAGTTCGACGATGCGGTAGCCGCCCAGCTGATCGGCGCGGTCGGCGACCAGACCGGCCCACCGATCACCGATCACCTCGCCCTCCTCACCGAGGGTGCAGGTGAGCACCGTGACTTCGGCGCCGTCGGCCGCGCACCGGGCGATGGTGCCGCCGGTGGTCAACGTCTCGTCGTCGGGATGAGCATGCACGAACAGGATCCGTCGACCACTCACCACAGCTGGTTCACCTCTACTCACTTCGGCGTCCGCGTCCACATGGCGGCATCTGCGAAGATCCCGACCTGCACCGGACCGGTCAACGCGACACCCTGCACCCCGGGGCCCGCGGCGACGACGGTGTTGTCCTGCAGAACCGGCAGCGTCACCGCCAGGTCCCACAACCGCGGCTCGGCGTCCGCGATCACCCGGGCCGTGTCGGCCCGACCGCGCAGCGCCTCGTCGATCGCCGGTTGCAGCGCCGGATCGCACAGACCCGACAGGTTGCTCGGGGCCCGTCGCGTCGGCCCGGCGTCGGGGGTCGACGACGGCTCGGGAGTCGCGGACGGCAGCGTCATCGGCAGGCACCCGAAGCGGGACGCGAGCGACGTGGCCGGATCCGAGCCTGCGCGCTCCCAGCCGACCAGCGCGTCGACCTCCCCGGACGCGAGCGCGTCACCATAGAGGTCCTCGGCGCGCATGGCCCGGACCGACGCGGCGATCCCGGCGCCCCGCCACTGATCGGCCACCGTGTTCGCGACGGCGATCGCGATGTCGTCGTTCGCGGGGGCGCCGATCACCATCGTCAGCTGCTCGTCACCGCGCATCATCCGGCCCCGCGTCTGGGTCTCCGGGTCGATGTCCTGGGTGACGTTCGGAACGAGCTGGTAGCCGGCCGCGGCCAGCATCCCGGACGCCTGCTCGCGGGTCGGCTGCGGCGGGGCCGTCGGGGCGTACCCGGGGTCGGACGGGGAAAGCACCTGCGCGCGGGCCGGTGTCGCCGACGACTCGCTACCCGCGCCCACCGTGGCGAGCAGGTTCGGGTCGACCAGACCGAGCAGGCCCTTGCGCACCTGTGCATCGGCCAGCGTGGGGACCCGGCCGTTGAGCGTCATCGACAGCACCCGCGGCTGCAGCTCGGTGCCCGTGCGCACGTCGGGGATCACCGACAGCTGCGCATGCGTCGCACCGCTGCCGTGCACGCGCGCGACCTGCGCGTCGCCCGAACGCATGGAGTCGGCGAGCTGGGCGGGCGACCCGCCGCGGCGCATGAGTATCTGGTCGGGTTTGGCCGGGGTGTCCCAGAACCGGTCGTTGCGCTCGAGGACGATCTCGTCCCGGCCGCGGTCGACGGACTTGATGTGGAACCGTCCGCCCGACACCGGGATGTTGTCGGTCAGGCCCCGCGCGAACCCACCCGGTGAGTCCTTCACCAGGTGCGACGGCAGCAGGTCGGTGAACAGCTCCCGCCACGCCGGGTACGGCGCGGACAGCTTCACGGTCACGGTCTTGCCGCCGCCGGACGATTCGACGTCCTCGATCAACCCGTATCCGGCGGGGTCGACGACCCGGGCTGGCTGATCATCTGCTGCCACAGGTACCGGAAGTCCTCGGCCGCGATCGGCGCCCCGTCGGACCACTGGGCCTCGTTGCGCAACTGGTAGGTGATCGACGACGGTGCGTCGGGCGTCGGCGGGTTGACCGTCGCCGACACCAGCACCGACGGATCGAGCACCCAGTCGGTGACGCCCGGCCGCGCCGGGTCGAGCACCGGACGGAACGGGCTGGGCAGCACCAGCGAGCTCACCGCCGAGTTCGCGGGCGACTGATCGGCGAGCAGATGCGGGTTGAACCCGATGCCCACGTCGTCGATCGCGACGACGACGGTGTTCTTGGTGGGCAGAGCCGTCGTGGGCTTGGGGCTGTCCGTGCTCTCCACCGGCGGCGGCGGGTTGGCGGTGCAGGCGGTCGCGGTCAGCACCATACCCACCGCGACGGCTCCGACGACGCGTCGGCCCAAGACCCCCGCGTTCCAGTGCAGCGCCACTACCGGTCCTCCCCTCCGCGAGCGGCTCTCACAGCCGTGCGCGTTGCGCGAGGGTTCAGCCTCGCACAACGCGCACGGAACGCGTCACGCACTTACAGTGCGGCCTTGTCACGCGACTTCGCGCGCGAACGCTCGCGCGCGCGGTCGGTCTGCGACAGGTGCAGCTTGCGCACGCGGACAACCTCGGGGGTGACCTCGACGCACTCGTCGGCGGCACAGAACTCCATCGCGGCCTCGAGCGTCAGCTCGATCGGCTTGGCGAGGGTCTCCGTGGCGTCGGCGGTCGCCGAGCGCATGTTGGTGAGCTTCTTCTCCTTGGTGACATTGATGTCGAGGTCCTCGGCGCGCGGGTTGATGCCCACGACCATGCCCTCGTAGGTGTCCGAGCCCGGCTCGACGAAGAACGTGCCGCGGTCGGCGAGCTGGATCATCGCGAACGGGGTCACCGAGCCGGTGCGGTCGGAGACCAGCGAGCCGGTGTGGCGGGCGCGGATCTCGCCGGCCCACGGGGCGTAGCCGTGCGAGACGGCGTTGGCGATGCCGGTGCCGCGGGTCTCGGTGAGGAAGTCGGTGCGGAAACCGATCAGGCCGCGCGACGGGACGATGAACTCCATGCGAACCCAGCCGGTGCCGTGGTTCGTCATCTGGACCATCTTGCCCTTGCGGTTGGCGAGCAGCTGGGTGATCGCGCCGAGGTGCTCCTCGGGGGTGTCGATCGTGAGCTCCTCGAAGGGCTCGTGCAGCTTGCCGTCGACGTGCTTGGTGACCACCTGCGGCTTGCCGACCGTGAGCTCGAAGCCCTCACGACGCATCTGCTCGACGAGGATGGCCAGCGCCAGCTCGCCGCGGCCCTGCACCTCCCACGCGTCGGGGCGGCCGATGTCGAGCACGCGCAGCGACACGTTGCCGATCAGCTCGGAGTCGAGGCGGGTCTTGACCATGCGAGCGGTGAGCTTGTGGCCCTTGACGCGGCCCACGAGCGGGGACGTGTTGGTGCCGATCACGACGGAGATCGCGGGCTCGTCGACGGTGATCGTCGGCAGGGCGACCGGGTTCTCGGTGTCGGCGAGGGTGTCACCGATCATGATCTCGGGGATACCGGCGACGGCGACGATGTCACCGGCGACGGCGACCTCGCCGGGCTCACGGTTGACGCCGACGGTCTTGAGCAGCTCGGTGATCTTGACGTTCTTGACGCCGTCGGCGTGCATCCACGCGACGTTCTGGCCCTTGCGCAGCTCACCGTTGTGGATGCGGACCAGCGCGAGGCGACCGAGGAAGTCGGAAGCGTCGAGGTTGGTGACGTGCGCCTGCAGCGGCGCGGCGGAATCACCCTTGGGGGCCGGCACGTGCTCCATGAGGACGTCGAACAGGACGTCGAGGTTCTCGGTGTCGGGCGCCTGGCCGTCATCGGGACGGTTCATCGACGCCTTGCCCTCACGGCCCGACGCGTACAGGACGGGCAGGTCGAGGAGCGCCTCGGCGGCCGCGGCGGCCTCGTCGTCGAGGTCGGACGCCAGGTCCAGGAGCAGGTCCTGCGCCTCGGTGACGACCTCCTCGATGCGGGCGTCGGGACGGTCCGTCTTGTTCACGACGATGATGACCGGCAGCGAGGCGGCGAGCGCCTTGCGCAGCACGAAGCGGGTCTGCGGCAGCGGACCCTCGGACGCGTCGACCAGCAGGACGACGCCGTCGACCATCGACAGACCGCGCTCGACCTCGCCGCCGAAGTCGGCGTGGCCCGGGGTGTCGATGACGTTGATGACAGTGACGGTGCCGTCCTGGTTGTGGCGGTGCACTGCGGTGTTCTTCGCGAGGATGGTGATGCCCTTCTCGCGTTCGAGGTCACCGGAGTCCATGACGCGGTCGACCAGCTCGGCCCGCTCGGCGAAGGCGCCGGACTGGCGCAGCATGGCGTCGACGAGGGTGGTCTTGCCATGGTCGACGTGCGCGACGATGGCGACGTTACGGAAGTTGGTGGTGCTCACGCGGGGCGTTCTCCTGGCTGCTGACGGGGCCACGCGAGGTAGGTGTCGCACGGCTTCTGGGCTGCCGCTGCGCGCATGCGTGATTCCCATTCGCGATCCCAGGGCACGGAACGTCGCACGAGTAATCACGACATTTGTGCCGACGACGGGATTGCGGCCAGCGAATACCCTACCCGCCCGCGCTGCCGTTTCTCGCATCGCGGGCCAGGATCACACCCCTGACCTGCAAATAGTGATCTGCGCCACTAGGCCGTCAGGCGTCCTGCACGAACCACCCGGACGGCCCGAGCCGACAGTCCTTGCGGGGCGCGTAGTGGTCGAAGTACACGCGCGCGGTCAACTCCCGGCGGCTCGAGACGCCGGCCTTGTCGAAGACGATCTCGAGATGGTCCTGCACCGTGTACGGCGACAGATGCAGGTCCTTCGCGATCTCTGCAGTGGTGGCGCCCCGCAAGACACCGTCCACGACGTCACGCTTGCGGGGCGTCAGGCCGAACGCAGCGACCACGAGCGGCACCACCTCGGGCGCACCGGCCCGTTCGATGGTGACGACGATCTGCGACGGACAGCCGTCGCGCCCGGCGAGCGGCGCACCGTGGACGGCCAGCCACTCCCCGGTCCGGGACCTGACCGCATTCGCGGCACGGTTCCTGTCCGCCCGGCAATGAGCGCGCGCGTCGCGGACACCGTTGCAAGTACCGGCTGCGGCAGCTCGCCCCACATGCTTCCGCCCAGTTCCTCGATGCGTACCTGCGCGGCCAGAGTGGCCTGGGACAGGGCGTTGCGATGATCGAACGTGAGCACCGCCGGATACACACCGATCCATCCCGACACCGCCCGCCCGGCCGTCCGTCTCGCCGACGACACGTGGAAGGGGCTCGCCGCCGATCTCGACGGCCGGCTCCACCTGCCCGACAGCCCCGACGGCCGACCGTCGCGCAGGCGTGGAACCTGAGCATCGCCCAGCGCCCGGCCGCGGTGGTGACCGCCGCGAACACCGCCGACGTCGTCAAGGCCGTGCGCTTCGCGGCCGCTCACCGAATCCGGGTGTCCGCGCAGCCGAGCGGCCACGGCGCGACGCGCGCCCTCGACGACACCATCGTCGTCCGGACCGCGGCGCTCGACGACATCTGGATCGACACCGCCGCCCGCACCGCCCGCGTCGGGGCGGGGGTCAAGTGGGGCGCGCTGCAGTCGGCACTCGACGGCACCGCGCTGACCGGGCTCGTCGGCTCCAACCCGGACGTCTCGGTCGTCGGGTTCTGCCTGAGCGGTGGCCTGTCGTGGCTCACGCGCCCCTACGGGCCAGGCTCGGGATCGCTGTCGGCGGTCGAACTGGTCGACGCGGAGGGTGTCCACCGCTGGGTCAGCGACGACGAGTCGCCCGAGCTGATGTGGGCGCTGCGGGGTGGCGGCGGCGAGTTCGGAATCGTCACCGCCGTCGAGATCGACCTGTTCCCGGCGCCCGAGCTGACCGGCGGACGGCTCGTGTTTCCAGCGACCGAGGCTCGGTCGGTGCTGCGTGCGGTCACCGCGCTGACCGCGGTCGCACGGGCGGAGCTGACAGTGTGGGCGTCGATCATGCACTTCCCGCCGATCCCGGACCTGCCCGAGGAGATCCGGGACAGTCGTTCTGCTTCGTCGACACGTTGCTGGTCGGTCCGGCCGACGCCCTCGCGGCGCACCTGTCCCCGATCCGGGCGGCGGGCACGGTACTGCGCAGCACCGTCCGGCCGCTGCAACCAGGCGACCTGGCAGGGGTGTGAGAGGAACCGGTCGACCGGCGCGCACCGGACGCGGCGGCGCGGTGGATCTGCGTCGAGGCAGCGCGGAGTTCGCGGTGATGACGCTGACGATCGCACCGGTCCCCAACCTGCTCGAGGCGGCTGCAAGGGCGATGGCGGCCTTGTTCGACGAGCTCGCACCCTGGTCGGCCGGTCCGATCGTCCCGACGCTGCTCGGACCCGGCGAATCCCCGAAACGCGCGTACGACGCGCCCACCCTGGCGGCGCTGCGCCGGCTCGAGCAGGCCGTGGATCCGTCATACGTGGTGCGCGGCAACTACCCGCTGCACGAACGCTGACGAACGTCCGACCAGCGGGTGGCCCGGGTTCGACGCCGGGCCACCTGTGCGCCGAGGTCGAATGAGGGTACGCTAACTCCGTGCGGCAGCGTCCGGCGCCGCACTCGGGAGGAAGGCCGGGCTCGCACATGGGCAAGGGAAAGGTGAAGGCCAGCAAGGTCTCTGGTCTCAAGCCCAAGAAGAAGTGCTGCCGGAAGAAGACGCGTTGCCTCGAGTGCCCGGTCGTGATCATGCGGATGAAGAAGCTCGAGAACGAGGGCGCGACCAAGAAGGAACTGAAGAAGGGCCTCAAGAAGGCCCGCGCAGCCTGAGGGTCGCCGTCACTCGTCGAGCAGTGCCACGAGTTCCGGGACCCAGCCGCGATCGTTGTCGACGAGGTCGACCTGGAGCAGTTCCTTCGAGTCGACCCAGCACAGCGCCGCGTGGTCGAGCGCCCGGGGTGTCCCGCTGACGACCTCGGCGCGGTACGCGCGCAGCACCATCCCGTCGCGGAGGGGAACGTCCGCGCCGATCCGCTCCCCCGCGACCGCCTCGACGCCCAGTTCCTCGCGCAGTTCGCGGCGCACCGCGTCGGCCGGCGACTCGTCGGGCTCGACCTTGCCGCCCGGCAACTCCCACATACCGGCCAATTCCACCGGCCGCGTGCGCTGCGCGAGCAACAGTCGCCCGTCCCGGATCACCGCGGCCGCGACGACCTCGCGTTCGCGAATCATTGCGGTCCCTTCGTCATCGAATCATCATGAGGTATGGCCGAGTTGCTGTCCGACACCGAGATCGACACCGCACTCACGAATCTTTCGCACTGGAGCCGCGACGGCGCCGCGTTGACCCGGACCGTCAAATCGGCGACGTTCCCGGACGCGATCGCCCTGGTCGACCGGGTCGCGGAAGTCGCCGAGTCGATGAATCACCACCCCGACATCGACATCCGCTGGCGCAAGGTCACGTATTCGCTCTCGACGCATGCCGTCGGCGGAATCACGAAGTTCGATCTGGAGCTGGCTCGACGGATCGACGAACTGGCAGAGTCGGCTTAGCCGCGTACCGGCGGCCCGCGTAGCCGATCCACAGGAAGACGACGAGCGCGCCGGTCACGTTGACCGTCCCGGCCCACGCGAGGGCGCCGGCGCGGGAAATCGACTCGCCCTCGAACTGGTGGAGGACCCACGGCACGCCGATCACCGTGACGGCGAGCCAGCACGCCGCGACGACCCGGGTGCCGACGAGATGTCGGTAGGGGCCGTAGAACAGCCAGATCAGCATCGGCAGCACCCACACCCAGTGGTGGACCCACGAGATCGGCGAGACCAGCAGCCCGAAAAGCTCGACCAGCAGGAGCGTGCCCAACCGGTCGTCGCGGGCGAGCGCACTCCACGCGAAGAAGGCGAGCGCCGCCGCGACCACGACGCCCGCGATCCACACCGGGCCGGAGCCCACGTCGTGGCCGGCGATACGGCTGAGCGCGCCACGCAACGACTGGTTCCACGCCGACCCGACGGGACCGATCCGATCGGCGTCGCCGAACTTGGAGGAGAAGTAGTCGCGCGCCTGGGCGCTGATCACGAGGTAGCTCACGCCGACGGTTCCCGCGAAGGCGACCGCCGAGAACACCGCGGCGCGCCACCGTCGTTGTGCGAGGAAGTACAGCCCCGTCACGGCGGGTGTGAGCTTGATGCCGGCGAGGATGCCGACGATGCCACCGGACACCCACCAGCGGGTGCTGCGGACCGCGAGCATCGCGCCGAGCACCAGGAAGACGTTGACCTGGCCGTAGTCCAAGGTCGTGCGCACCGGCTCGGTCCACACCCCGATCGCTGTCCACAACATCGCGACGTGCTGCCAGTGGCGCTCGCGAGCGGTCTCGCCGAGCAGCAACTCGAGGCTGATCCGGATCACCCAGAACAGCGCGAGGACGGTCCCCAACTGCCAGCAGAAGCCGACCAGCCCGAACGGCAGGTAGTGCAGAGGCAGGAAGACCAGCGCCGCGAACGGCGGGTAGGTGAACGGAAGCGGGAAGTCCGGAGTCTCCTCCGAGTAGGTGAACCCGTCGAGATCGCCCCGCAGCAGCGCCGCCGAACCGTCGACGTAGACGTGCAGATCCACGAAATTGGTGCCGTTCGGCGTGAGCACGGTCCACAGCAGCCTCGTCAATACCGCCACGGCGAGTACGAGCGGCGCCCACCGGACGAGCCCGCGGTACGCCGCGGAGATGCGCGATCCCCGCTCGGCGCGTGGAACCTGAGTCACTGGTTGATGCTCTCCCTGATCGGTGTGCTGGCTGGAAGCACCCAGTGTGGCCCAGCGGCGGGAAGGACCAGGTGTCGCGTCAGCCTAACCTGACCGGAACGGCGCCGAAAATACATTCCTCATCAGTAACAGTTGCATCAAGGATCACAATCTCCCCATATGTGACGCGATATTGTCACCAGGCAATGGCAGTGATGTCACAGCTTGCTTAGACTTCTCCGCGATGCAGGTCACGAATGGGTCGTACGGACGAGTCTGTACACACCGGGGGTCGATCCCTAGAGTGACCCACGACCGAGGGACGGACCGCAGGGTCCGCCCGGTAGGCCGACGCTGCATCGCCGGCGTCTGAACGACAAGGATGGGGAAACCGTGATTCGTAACCGAGGAATGCGACGAGCAGTCACCGCGTGTGCAGTTGCGGCCGCCGCCGCGCTCGCTGTCCCGGCCAACGCGGCCGCACAGCCGGCGCCTCCCGGCATCCCCGAGGGCGTCTCGATCGACGCGCTGGCGTCCCTCGCCCCCGCCATCCTCGGCGCGGCCGCAGCCCCGCCGGATCTCAACGACGTCGACGCCAAGGCCGATCTGCTGGCACAGGCCCGCATCCTGCTCGAGGGTGCGAAGCCTGCCGCCGGAGCTCAAGTCCACGCTCGAGCGCGTCATCACCTTCCTCGACGGTAGCGGCGGCGGCGGACCCGAGATCCCCAAGGACGGCCCCGTCATCGCGCAGTTCCTCTACCCCACCATCGGCAAGGGCTGCATCGCCCCGTCGAGCGATTCCGTCGGCACCGCGCTCGCGGTTCCCGGCCCGGCACACCTCCCCCGCCCGGACCGGCCGCCGGCCAGGCAGGCTTCGTCTTCACCGCGCTCGGCACCGCGAAGGCGGCCCGAACCAGGGCATGACGGTCACGTGGATCAACGTCGACAACGGTCGTCGCGAGACGCAGAACCTCACCACCGAGGCGCGGATCAACCCGGACGGCCCGGCCACGCTGTCGGCGATCGCCAACACCGGCCCCGGACGTGTCCTTGCGGTCATCTCCGGTTCGCTGACCACCGAGCCCGACGGTGCCGCACCGATCACGTGCAACTTCCTGCCGACCGTCGGAATGTTCACGGTCGCATAACCCCCCAACTCGCAGCGCCCTGCCTCGACCGACGACCGGTCGAGGCAGGGCGTTCGTGTTCGCGGGCACAATGTCGGGATGAAGGTCGAGATCCTGTACTTCGACGGGTGCCCGAATTGGCGTGAGGCGGGTGCGCTCGTGAGGCACGCGGCGGTGGCCGCGGCCCTCCCGGAGCCCGAGGTCACCTATCGGCGCGTCGATACCGACGCCGAAGCCGCCGCGCTGCCGTTCGCTGGTTCACCGACGATCCTGGTCGACGGCGCCGACGCCTTCGGAGTCGAACCGGTGCCGCGACTCGCGTGCCGGGTCTACCCGACGCCGGACGGGCCGGCGGGGCTGCCGACGGTCGGGCAACTGGCCGACGCGCTCCTCGGCCGAAGGTAGCGGGAAGACCGTCGTCCCTTGCGCTGTCACGACCCGGTCGTTCGTGGTAGACCAAGGAATGGCCGACTACACGCAGTCCATTCGCTCCCGGAACTCGCGGCGGTCCATCCTCTCGATCCGCTCAGAGGGATCGATCCTGTCGATCGGCAGTGTCGGATCGATCCTGTCCATCGGCAGCATCGGATCGATCCTGTCCGTCGGTTCGATCGGCTCGGCCGGATCGGTGCTGTCGTCGCTGTCGTTCGCGAGCGTGGGCTCGGCGCTGTCGGGTCTGTCCCGGTGGTCGCTGCTGTCGTGGCGCGGGGTGAGCCACTGCCCCGACGAGCGGCCGCGGCTGGTGGTCGTCCCGGACGAACCCGACCTCGTCGAGTCACCTACCCGCCACGTGCAGTCCTAGTTCTCGTTCGGACGCCGGTCCCCGAAGGGTCGCGGCCAGGGCCGGCCCTCGAGGTGCTCGACGTCGCTGTTGAACCGGGCCAGGACGTCTCGCAGGTCCTGCACGTCCTGGACCGACCACTCGTCGAGCACGCTGTGGATCCCGCGGCAGTTGAGATCCCGGTCCTGACGTAGCTGTTCGAGCCCCTTCTCGGTCGGCTGGATCTTGCGCGCCACCCCGCCCGCGGGGTCGGCGAGACGTTCGACGAAGCCGTTGCGCAGCAGCGCGCCCACCTGTCGGTTGATCGTCGAGATGTCCAATCGGAACGCCTCCGAGAGTTCCTTGAGGCTCATCGGCGGTTCCAGTTCGAGGCGGGCCAGGATCAGGTACGCCGACCGATCGAGCTTCTGCCCGCCGCGTTGACGTGCGAGCGCGTGGTACCGCGACAGCAGAGTCAACTCGTATTCGATCTCGCTCAACACCCGGTCCGCGTCGGACACGCACTCGCCCTTTCTCGACTTTCGCCAGAATTGTCCGCTTTGTGCATCGTGCACACGCTGTGTACCGTACACACTCTTGCGATTTCGGTCTTCTAGCCCTTTTTTCGAGGAGTATCCCTTGACCTCATCCGTCGCGTCTGCGTCGACGGCGTCCGCAGACACCCGATCCGGCGGCAACGTCATCGTCGCGATCCTGGGCTTCTGCGGCATCGTCGTCTCCCTGATGCAGACCCTCGTGGTGCCGATCATTCCGCAGCTCCCGCACCTGATCTCCGCCTCGCCCGCCGACGCCTCGTGGGCCATCACCGCGACGCTTCTCGCTGCCGCCGTCGTCACGCCCATCAGCGGCCGACTCGGTGACATGTACGGCAAGAAGCGCATCCTGGTCGCGAGCCTGCTGCTCGTCGTCCTGGGATCGGTGGTCTGTGCCTTCGCGAACTCCCTGATCCCGCTCATCGTCGGTCGCGCACTCCAGGGCGCCTCCGTCGGTGTCATTCCGCTCGGCATCAGCATCCTGCGCGACGAACTGCCCCCGAGGAAGGTGGCCGGTGCAATGGCCATCGTCAGCGCGACGCTCGGTGTCGGCGGCGCGATCGGCCTGCCCGTCGCAGCGGCGATCGCGCAGGTCGCGGACTGGCATGTGCTCTTCTGGGTGTCCGCCGGGCTGGGCCTGGCCTGCATGACGGTTGCGCTCGTCATGATCCCGGAGTCGCCGGTTCGCACCCCAGGACGCTTCGACTTCGTCGGCGCCGTCGGGCTCAGCGCGGCCCTGATCCTGTTCCTGCTCCCGATCACGAAGGGCGGCACGTGGGGTTGGAGCGATCCCCTCACCCTGAGCCTGCTCGCGGCGTCGGCTGTGGTGTTCGTCGTGTGGGGGTTCATCCAGTTGCGCACCGCGCGACCGCTGGTGGACCTGCGGGTGTCCGCGCGCCCGAACGTGCTGTTCACGAACCTGGCGTCGATCGCCATCGGGTTCAGCATGTACGGGAACTCGCTGACGCTCCCCCAGTTGCTGATGGCCCCGGAGTCGACCGGCTACGGACTGGGACTGTCGATGATCCAGGCCGGTATCGCGCTTGCGCCCGGCGGCCTCGTGATGATGGCGCTGTCCCCGGTCTCCGCCAAGATCTCGGCGTGGCGCGGACCGCGGTTCACCCTGATGGTGGGCTCGGTCGTGGTCGGCCTCGGCTACCTGTTCGTCTACTTCCTGTCCTCGTCGGTGTGGATGATCGTCGTCGGCGGCATGATCATCGGCGCGGGCGTGGGCCTGAGCTATTCGTCGATGCCGGCCCTCATCATCGGTGCCGTCCCGGTGTCCGAGACCGCGGCCGCGAACGGCCTGAACTCGCTGATGCGGTCGATCGGAACGTCCAGTGCCGCAGCGGTGATCAGTGTCGTGCTGGCCAGCATGACGGTCACCCTCGGCACCGCCACGATTCCCTCGTTCGACGCGTTCCGCGCCACGTTCGTCATCGCCATCGTGGCGGCGGTCGTCGCACTCGCGTTCGCCTTCCTCATCCCGAAGTCGAAGCAGCCCGCATCCGCCGGCCAGCAACGCGCCTGACGAGCGAAGTCGAGACGCAGAAGGCCCGCACCGCCGATCCGGTGCGGGCCTTCGCTTGGTTCGGGTGTTACGGGGTCGGAGTCGTCGGGCCCTGACCGCTGCCGGACGATCCGCCGGACGATCCGACCCACAGGTTTGCGGCGATCGAGTACAGCAGGTTGATGAGGAAATCCACGAGACCCTCCACGTAGTAGCAGCATTCGGACCGTTGACCATATCCGAACCGGTCCGACGGTCGGACCCGCACCGGGCATATCGGCGGCCCCGTCGACTCCGTTTCACCTCCTGGTCGGTGCGGTAGCGTTGAACTCGCATCGTGTAGTCACTCCAGACGGGAGTCACGACCATGAGCAAAGAGAAGTGGTGGGTGCTGGCGGGGCCCGAAAGCGGGTGGTCCCTCGAACAGCGACCGAACGGCGACCACGTGGTCGTCAATCAGTCCACGTCCGAGGAACACGTGCTCGCCGGGTATCAGTGGATGCACGTCAAGCACGACGACGCCGAAACCGGAACTCCGGCACATGCACTCAAGGTGCTCGGCGAGGGCCCGCCGCCGTTCGGCAAGTGGACGGAACTTCACGGAACCTGACAGTTCACCCCATTCCGGGCAAAAAACTGAAACACGTTCCAGCCGTGCGTTAGGTTGCAGGAGAACTCGCCCACGCGGCGGGTGACCGCAACCGAGCAGGAGGAGCGCAGCGATGGCGTGGACCCGCGACGAACTCGAGGCCGCATTCGCGAACTACCAGAAGACCGTGGTCGAGGCGACGCAAACCGGGGACTGGAACATCTTTGCCGACCAGTTCACCGAGGACGCGACCTACCTGGAGCACGCGTTCGGGAGCTTCTCCGGTCGAGAGGAGATCCGCCGCTGGGTGACGCGCACCATGACCGCCTTCCCCGGCAACCGGATGCCCGAGTTCCCGGTCTCCTGGTATGTGATCGACGAGGAGCGCGGCTGGGTGATCTGCGAGGTGCAGAACCCGATGGAGGATCCGGGTGACGGCACCGAGCACGGCGCCGCGAACATCACGATCCTCCACTACGCGGGCGACAACCTGTGGTCGCACGAGGAGGACGCCTACAACCCGATGAACTTTCTGTCGATGGCGAAGAAGTGGTGCCGGCACGCCGACACGTCGGGAACCTGCCCGACGACGCCCGGGTCTGGCTGGAGAAGATGGCCAACGTCCCGGGCTGACCGGGGCCGCGAACGAAAACGGGCGCCCTCCGTGTGGAGGGCGCCCGTTTCGTGTGCGTGACGCGGACGTCAGTAGCTGGTCCAGAGCACCGCGATGAGCGCGTTGACGATCGCCAGGATGCCGACGATGTGCGCGAAGTTGGGGTTGCCCTGGCCGCGCTTCTCGCGGGCCCGGCCGATCTCGGCGAACGCGACGATGACCAGGGTGATCAGCAGCTTCACGCCGATCTTGGTGTGGTTGTAGTCCTTGCCCAGCGACTCCACGGCCTCCCCCAGGCCGACGATCACGAGACCCGACAGCAGCTGGATTCGAGCGCCCCAGACCATCACCTCGCTGATCCGCGGCGCCTTCAGGACCGAGAGATATCCACCGACGATGGCAGCCATGCCCAGCAGGTGGATGGCGACGAGGATGTTGTAGACGACAGACATGCTATTACCTTAGCTTTACGTATCCGGCGGCTTCACAACTCTGCTCGAGAAATCCATCCAAAGGTGGATTCACCGGAACTGCGGATGCCACACCGCTTGCACGCGGCCGTCCTCGACCACCTCGATGTCTGGCCAGCGGTCGAAGGCGGAACAGGGGTGGGAGATCCCGAAATCCACGATGTCCCCCACTTCGAGTTCCTCGGAATCGGTGAGGACCAGGTGGTGGTCGTAGATCTGGGTCGCGGTCGCCTTGGCCGCACCGCGGGGGATTCCCCGGGCATCGGTGGCGGACACGAGCACCGGCAGACCCGCATCGTAGGGCAGCTCGCGCTTTCCGGCGCCGACCACGATCAGCCCCGGTTCCGGCGCGGACAGGACGACGGCCCGGACCGTCAGGGCCGCGTGCAGAGCGGGCACCGGCGACACCGCCGCGTATGTTCCGTGGTCGTGCGTCACGTAGCAACCCGACCGCAGCACTGAAATCGGACGCCTGCCGGTCCGGCCAGAATGATCCGGAAGGTCCGCTACCGCGTCGACGACCCGGTCTGGGAAGGCCGAGCCACCCATACTGAACACGGACTGCTCGGCCTCGATCCACGGTGATACGAGCCGGAAGGCCTCCACTGCCTCCCTGCAATGGGCGTCGACCTGCGCGATGATGTCCGAGTCCCGCCGGTTCGGTCGTACGCCCTCGTATCCAGCGACTCCCGCGAGCACGATTCCTGAGTAGTTCTCACACGCCCGGGCAAGATTCAGCGCCGCCGAGGCCTCCCGGACACCGCTCCGTCCGCCCGGTGCCCCGACGTCGATGAGTACCTTCAGGGGGTTGTCGGCGCCCTGCATGCCCGTTCCGGCCAGACGCAGTCCGACCATCGAGTCCACGAAGAGGTAGAGCTCCAGTGAGGGGTGCGTGTCCAGCCACGTACGCATCGCCTCGAGTTCGGGGCGATGGACCACCTCGTTTGCGATCAGGATGCGCCGCGCTCCCCATTCGAGCGCAATGGACGCTTGACGAACCGTGGCGACCGTGACGCCCCAGGCGCCGGCGCGCAGCTGCCGCTCGACGATGGGGCGTGTCATCGTCGTCTTGATGTGCGGGCACAGCTCGACGCCGCGGTCGCGGCACCACGTCGCCATGAGCTCCACGTTGTGTTCGACCGCGGGGAGACTCAGCTGCAGCTGCGGCAGGGACGGCCCGACATCTCCGTCGTGCGCCGTGTCGTCGTGGAAGACGTCGGAACGGGTCACTGTGAGCCTCCGGATCCGATTTCGGCAGGCGACGTGGTCGCTCTGCAGGGGCTAGCCACGGCGACGCGACAGGGCCGTCGTGGCCACGGAGTTGTGCACGGTGAACGACACCGTGCCGGGCAGGAAGCGGTCGTCGGACCACAGTAGCGGGGTGCTGGCGGGGTCGGTGACGCGTCTTCGCTCGCGGAGCAGGGGCGAGCCCTCGGCGCACCCCAGATGACGGGCATCGTCCGTGTCTGCCTCGACGAGATCGATGGTGTGATCGGCATCGGTGAACACGACGCCCTCGTCCAGCAGGGGGTTCGCGTGCGAGGGGGCATCCGGCGGCAGATCGGCTATCAGCTTTCCGACCTCCTCGGGGTAGATGGCACGCTCGAGCATCACGGGAACCCGCGAGAGAGTGCGGAGCCGGACCACCCGGTAGATGTGCGATCCCGGTTCGAGCTGGAGCTGCTCGCACTCCAGCGGCAGAGCGAGCCGATGCTCGATCTCGACCGTTCGACTTCCGGGAGCCTCCCCGATCGAGTGTGCCCAGCCGGTGAAGCTGAGCAACTCGAAGAAGCTCTGCGTACGCGCCGTGCCGAGAATGACGCGGCGTGTGCCACGTCGTGAGGTGACCAGTCCGTTCGCGCGCAGCACAGCCAGGGCCTGACGGACGGTGCCGCGGGAGACGCCGTACTGCCCGGCGAGACTCTCCTCGCTGGGCAGCCGGTCCCCTGAACCGAACTCTCCGGACGTGATCGCCTCGCGCAACTCGGCTGCCAACCTTCGATACTCGGCATGCGGGCGCTCGCCCCCGATCCAGCCAATGTCCTCTCCCTTCCTGCACCCGGTGACCTTTGACCAAATCGTAGCTCTCACAAACCTTCCCACTGGTCACAGGCGTCTCCCCGCCAGGAATGGACAGTTCCCGGCCAGGGAATCTTCACGGCTCGATTCCGAGTGGTTCACCTCACGGTCACGTTGCCCTGGCGAAATGATGGCGAAGTTGTATAGCCAACATTGATCAGGGAGACGCCATGCGACTGCACCACCTTCGCCGGGCGAGCCTCGCTTGCTCGCTGGCGATCGCCTTGTCGACGCTCGCAGGCTGCGGACTGACCAGCACCAAGGCTGACAGCGACGCCGACAAGTCCTCGACCGCCACCTCAGCCGAGGACTTCGGCGGCATGGACGGCCTCATCGCCGCCGCGAAGCAGGAAGGCAAGTTGAACGCCATCGCCCTCCCGCGGGACTGGGCCAACTACGGCGAGATCATCGACACCTTCGAGGCGAAGTACGGGATCGATGTCGAGGTGGAGAATCCGGACGGGTCCAGTCAGGACGAGATCAACGCCGCGACGTCACGCAAGGGGCAAGACCGATCGCCGGACGTCATCGACGTGGGCCACATCTTCGGCATCAGCGCTGCCGACCAGGGCGTGCTGGCGCCGTACCGCGTGCAGGCGTTCGCCGACATCCCCGAGGGCCAGAAGGACGCCGACGCCCGGTGGTACAACGACATGGGCGGCTACGTCTCGATCGGCTGCGACAACGCGCGCATTGCGAAGTGCCCCAAGACCTTTGCGGACCTTCTCGACCCGCAGTACAAGGGCATGGTCGCGCTGAACGGCAACCCCACGAAGTCCGGCTCCGCGTTCGCCGCCGTCTACGCGGCCGCTCTCGCCAACGGAGGCTCCTTCGGCGACATCCAGCCGGGTCTGGACTACTTCGCCAAGCTCCGCGGGGTCGGCAACCTCAACCCGGTCGAGTCGACGCCCGCAACCATCCAGAAGGGCGAGACCCCCATCAGCATCGACTGGGACTACCTCAACGCCGGCTACCACGACGAGCTCCGCGACAAGGGGATCGATTGGCAGGTCTCGATCCCGGCCGACGGCCTGTTCGCGCAGTTCTACTCCCAGGCGATCGTGAAGTGGGCGCCGCACCCCGCTGCGGCGCGACTCTGGCAGGAGTTCCTCTACAGCCCTGAGGGTCAGAACCTCTGGTTGAAGGGCTACGCCCGGCCCGTTCTGATGCCCGCGATGGAGAAGTCGGGCACGCTCGACGCCGCTGCCGCAGCCCGACTGCCGAAGGTCGACGCCGCTGCCCCGGTCTTCCCGACGGAGGCGCAGTCGACCACGGCCAAGGAAGTCGTCAGCCGCGGCTGGGCCGGCGTCGTCTCGAAATGAGCATTCAGGTTACGGCGGCTGGGGATCGGACCGCGGGGCCCGGCACCGCCGTAGACGCGCCCGTCGTCCCCGGCGGCGCAGCCTTCGGGGGACGACGGGCGGCTGGCTCGGTGTTCTTCCGCTGCTGCTGTTCGCGGTGGTCGCGTTGGGTCTGCCCGTGGCGACGATGGTGATCGGCGCGTTCACCGCACCCTCGACCGATTCAGCCGGGGGCGGGTTCACCACGGCCAATATGAGCGCGACTCTGCAGGACCCGTACCTGTCGAGCCTGATCGGCAGCATCCAGCTCTCGGCGGTGGCCGCGGCGATCGGAGCGGTCGTCGGCCTGCCGATCGCTCATGCAGTCGTGACGTCGCGGTTCCGGGCCCTCCGCGAGGCGGTCCTGGCGGCGGCCGGCGTCCTGGCGAACTTCGGCGGGGTTCCCTTGGCGTTCGCCTTCGTGGCGACCCTGGGCAACGCCGGCGTGCTGACAGGCGCCCTCCATCTCGACGACCTCGGCTGGAGCCTCTACGACTCTCGGGGACTGACCGTCGTCTACCTCTACTTCCTCATCCCGCTCATGGTCTTGACCCTCACCCCGGCACTCGAAGGTCTGCGCAAGCAGTGGCGCGAGGCTGCCTCGAACAATCGCGCGAGCACGGTGCAGTACTGGCGGCACGTGGCACTGCCGATTCTGCTGCCGTCGCTGCTGGGCGGATTCGTCCTGCTGTTCGGGACGGCATTCAGCGCGTACGCGACGGCCGCGGCAATTGCCGGCAGCTCCGTGCAACTGGTCACCGTGCAGATCGCCGCCGGCTTGTCCGGAGACGTGCTCGTGGGTCAGGGCAACGTCGCGCTCGCCCTCGGCCTGGACATGGTGCTGGTCGCGGCGATCGTCATGGCCGTCTATCTGCCGCTACAGCGAAGGAGCGCGCGATGGCTCGCGTGAGATCGACGAGGTCCGGATACGGCCGCCTGCTCGTGCTGCTGGTCGCCGGCCTCTACTTCGTCGTCCCGATCGCCTGCGCGTTCGCGTTCAGCGTGGGCATCGGCTCGCCCGGTCAGCAGGTCGGTCTCGACGCCTACACGGGCATCGCCGGGGCGAAGGGCCTAGCCGGCAGCCTCGCATTGACGCTGAAGGTAGCCGCAGCCACGATCGTGCTCGTACTGGGTTTGCTGGTGCCGGCGCTGCTGGCGGTACGGCTTGTCGCACCGCGTCTGCGCACGGTGGTGCAAGCCGTATGCCTGCTGCCGCTCGTCGTCCCGGCCGTCGCCCTCGGCGCAGGCATCACCACGTTGTTGACGTGGGGTGCGGATCGCAATTACGGCACACCGTTGTTCGACGGTCTGGTTGCGTTGCAAGACCCCAATTTTCCGGTGATCCTGGTGCTCGCCTATGCCGTGATGGCGCTTCCTCTCGCCTACAGCACGCTCGAAGCCGGGCTGTCTGCGCTCGACTTGCGGGTTCTCGTCGAAGCCGCACGGTCGTGCGGGTCCTCGTGGCCGCGCACACTCATCCACGTCTTACTGCCGAATCTGCGTGGCGCGCTGCTGAACGCCGCCTTCCTGACTCTCGCTCTCGTGCTCGGCGAGTACGCCGTCGCCGCGCTCCTCGGGTACCAACCGTTCGCGGTATGGACCGTCGTCATCAGCGGTTCCGAGGCGCAGATGTCGGTCGCTGTTTCCATCGTCGGCCTACTCGGCACCTGGGCGCTGCTCATGGTGGTCGCTGCGGCCGGTCGCACCCGTCGCCTCGAGGAGGCCCCATGACCGCGTTACTGACCGACCGGACGCCCTCGCCCACGGCGGGAGCCGGTTCCACCGTCGAGTTCCGGGATTGCGCCGGACATTCGGCGCCACAACGGCATTGGACGGGCTCGATCTGGAGATCCGCCCGGGTGCACTGCTCGCCCTGCTCGGCCCGTCCGGATGCGGTAAGACGACCGCGCTGCGCACTGTTGCCGGTTTCGAGCGCCCTGACGCAGGCATGGTGCTCATGGACGGCGAAGACATCACCCGGACCCCGCGCATCGGCGTGATGTGGGCATGGTGTTCCAGTCCTACAGCCTCTTCCCGCATCTGAACGCCGTCGACAACGTCGCCTTCGGACTGCGGATGCAGGGAACGGGCAAGTCCGCCCGGCGCGCCCGCGCGATGGAACTCCTCGAGCTGGTGGGGCTGCCGCAGCACTCCACGCGGTACCCGAGCCAGCTCTCCGGTGGCCAGCAGCAGCGGATCGCGTTGGCGCGCGCCCTCGCACTGCGCCCCCGGGTCCTGCTGCTGGACGAGCCGCTGTCGGCGCTCGACGCGCAGGTGCGACAGACCCTGCGGGAGGAGATCCGCCGGCTGCAGCAGCAGTTGGGCATCACGACGCTGTTCGTGACGCACGACCAGGAGGAGGCTCTCTCGATGGCCGACCGGGTTGCCGTGATGCGGTCCGGGCGGATGGAGCAGTGTGCGCCGCCGGCCGAGCTCTACGAGCGCCCTGCGACGGCGTTCGTCGCCGAATTCGTCGGCGTCATGAGCCGGATCCCGGGGCAGCTGTCGGCGGACGCGCGGACGGTGCACGTTCTCGGCCGCCGACTCCCCGTCCATGGGGAGCTTCCGGGCACGGAGTCCGGAACCGGAGCCCGCGACGTCGATGTGCTGGTGCGCCCGGAGGCCCTCGGCGTGACGGCGGCCGACGACGGAACGTCCCGGATCACCGCCTCGACGTTCCGAGGCGCCGGCACGCGGTTGACGGTGCAGCTGCCGGACGGACGCGAGGCGATTGCGGACGTGTCCACCACCGCCGCAACCGCGCTCGGCGCGGGCACTGCCGTGACCCTCTCGCTGCCGGACCGCCCGGTGCTGGTGGACCGCCCACGCGGAGCCACCGAAGCGTCCAGCAAGCCAGTGCCACAACCTGTTTCAACCGATCGACGGGCCTGGAGGCGCACCCGATGAGACACGACCACCGCCCCGACGCACCGGCAGCCGTCCTCTTCGACATGGACGGGACGCTGGTCGACGCCGAGCGACTCTGGTGGGACGCAGTCGAGCGGGTCGCGGCACGGATCGGGCATCGCTTGTCGGCGGCCGACGCGCCGGCCGTGCTGGGACGTCCCTCCGGTCACACCGCCGCCTATCTGTGCCGGACACTCGGACCGGCGGCGCCGAACCCGGATGCGCTTGCCCGCGAGCTCGATTCGGCGTTCACGGCCCTGGTCGCCGACGAGGTCGTTCCCCGCCCGGGGGTGCTGCCGCTGCTCGATGAGCTGGTCGGCGCGCGGATTCCCACGGCGATCGTGACGGCGTCACCACGACGTGTCGTCGACTTGGTGCGCGAGACGCTCGGCGCGGAGCGGTTCACCACGACGATCGCCGTCGAGGACACGGTCCGCTCCAAACCGGCGCCGGACCCCTACCTCGCGGCGGCAGCGGCCCTCGGCGTGGACCCGCGCGCGTGCGTCGCTGTCGAAGACACGCCCGTGGGTGTGGCGGCAGCCGAGGCTGCGGGATGCGCCGTACTCGTCGTTCCCTCTGTCGACGTCCCGCCGGCAGCGGGACGAACGATCCTGAACTCACTCGAGGGGGCCGACGTCGCCTTCCTCGCCTCCCTGTTGCACCCGGCAGAAAGAAACTGAGCATGGACGACATCCGCCACGTGGTGATCCTGATGCAGGAGAATCGCAGCTTCGACCACTACTTCGGCACACTCGGCGGGGTCCGCGGGTTCGAGGACCGCCAGGCCCTGACGTTCCCGGACGGCGACAGCGTCTTCCGCCAGCCTGCGCTGTCCCGCTCGGACGGTGGCGTCCTCCTGCCGTTCCGGATGGACTCCACCCGGTACAACGCCCAGAACGCGGAGGGTCTGCCGCACGACTGGGAAAGCGGTCACGATGCCATCAACCGGGGTGCGATGAACCGCTGGACCTCGGCCAAGGGCGAGCGGAGCATGGGATACCTCACCCGCGAGGACATTCCGTATCAGTTCGCGCTCGCGGACGCGTTCACGATCGGCGACGCGTACTTCTGCTCGATGGCCGGCCCCACCAGCCCCAACCGCCTCTACCTGTGGACCGGGACGGTGGGACCGGGACGCGACGGCACGACCGGGCCCTGGATCGACAACACGCCGCTACCGGAAAGCCCGGTGTGCGACTGGACGACGTATGCCGAGCGTCTCTCCGACGCCGGCGTCTCCTGGCGCGTCTATCACACGCCGGGCCTCGACGAGCGAGACGGCAACTACGAGGACAACGCCCTGGAGTACTCCCCAGTTCCACGGCTTCGCACAGGACGATCCCCGGTACGTCGATGCGATGACGAGGTGGGACCTGGCGGCCTTCGACGCGCACTGCAAGGACGGCACGCTGCCCACGGTGTCGTGGCTCGTGTCGCCGTACCTGTTCTGCGAGCACCCCGACGCCAGCCCGGCGTACGGCGCGCACTGGGTCGACACCGCGCTCCAATCGCTGTTCGCCAACCCCGAGGTGTGGCGACACACCGTGTTCCTCCTCATGTACGACGAGAACGACGGCTACTTCGACCATGTGGTGCCGCCGTTCCCGCCCGCCGGCACCCCTGAGGAGTTCGTGGACGGGCAGCCGATCGGGCTCGGCAACCGGGTGCCGCTGCTGGTGGTCTCCCCGTGGTCGCGCGGCGGATGGGTGAACTCTCAGGTGTTCGACCACACCTCGGTGCTGCAGTTTCTGGAACTCGTCACCGGCGTGCGCGAGCCCAACATCAGTGAGTGGCGGCGAGCGGTGTGCGGCGACCTGACGAGCTGCTTCGACTTCGACAACCCCGACTACTCCGTCCCCGCGCTGCCGGACACGGGAGCGCTGATGGCAGCGGCCGATGCGGCCGTGGACCTGCCGCCGGTGCCGCTGCCTGTCCCAGGGGCGCAGGTCATGCCGACGCAGGAGCCGCGAAGCCGTCCGCGCCGGCCGCTGCCGTACCGGCCCTGGGCCGACGTCGTGGTCGATCACGCCACCGGCCGGGTCCGCGCCGAGCTCACGAACGAGGGCAGCGTGGCGTTCCACTACACGGTCTTCCCCAACGCGTACCGGCCATTCGCCGGTACCCCGTTCACCGTCGCGCCGCAGGGCACCGCCGTCTACGAGTGGGACGCCGTCCGCACCGCGGGTCGCTACGACTTCACCGTCTACGGCGCGGACGGATTCCTCCGCCACTTCGCGGGCGCGCTGCCCCGGACCGACGACGCCGCCGTACCGGACGTCAGAGCTGTACTGCGAGGCAGCGGGCCTACGGACACGTGGCTGGAGCTGGAGTTGGCAAACCCCGGCGCGGCTGCGCTGTCCTTCGTGATCGCACCGCGGCATTCCGGCGGGGAATCGCGCGTCCACGAGGTCGGGCCGAACGGACGGGTGAGCGTCCGTTGGCCCACGGCCGACGGCCGTTACGACGTCACCGTCACGGCTGACGACGGCACTTCCTTCACACGTCGCTACGCGGGTTCGGTGTACGGAACCGACACCGCGTAGGCGGCAACGCCGCTAGGCGACCTCCGCACCGGGGCGTGCCGTCAGGACAGGAAGAACGGCCGCTGCATCGACCACTGCCCGTAGTCGGGCTTGAGGATCGAGTTGACGTCGACGCCGATTCCGTCGATCTGACGCTTGTCGATCTCGAACTGGTGCAGGTGCGCCGCGGGGTGCACGAAGCCGGCGGGAGTGCCCCAGTTGTGCTGCCAGAACCAGGAACCGACGCCCGCCCGCAGGCACCGGTCGATCGTCGGCGAGTTCGCGTAGACACCCACGTTCCAGTGACCGATCACGCTCTCCCAGCCGCGCAGGTACGGCGCGATGAGATTGTCGAATTCCCACGCGGACGGGTTGTCGTCGATCGACGCGTAGATGGGGCTGTTCTGCGGGCCGCCGGCGGCCAGGTGCAGTTCGCGGCCGCGCTGCGCGTGCCGCACGCCCGCGTCGTAGCCACCGCGCCAGTCCGACGTCGAGCCCTTGCCGAACTGGTAGCACGACACGATCTGCAGCCCGATGGCCGCCATGGCGGCCGCCTCAGCCGAGCTGCATCGGCTTGCCGAGCATCCACTCCGCGCCCGGACGCCGGTCGGAGACGTAACGGATGGCGCCGACGTGTCCGGCGAGCCGGATGCCGAGCGGCGACGGGACGCCCGCCGCGTAGTCGACCAGCGTCGCGGGTCCGGCGTTCGCGATCGTCGGGCCCGCCATGGCGGCCAGCCCGGCCGCCGCAGTGCCGGCCGCGGCGTACTTGAACAGTTGTCGTCTGGAGACCTGCACTGGCAAAACCTCGCATCACCGGCGGATTCCGGCATAGCTGTGACTGGGGACGCCCACGGCCGATTCGTCCGGGGCCGTTCGGATTCGAGGGCTATTTCACCACAGTCACGCTGGTTCCGTCAGTCACATGAGTGACTTCGGCTTCAGTCGGATTCGAGGCCCGCGAAGAAGTCGGCCTGCACCGTGACGTCCTCGACGACGCGGGTCGTCGTGCGCACGCCGAGCGCGTGTTCCTTGAGCAGCCCGCACAGACGGTCGCCGTCGATGAGGTCGACGGGCGGGGCACCGTCGCGGCGCGATTCGGCCCGCGCCTCACTCGTGAAAGTGCCGGTCGTGATCAGCAGGCCCTTCTCGCCGCGTCCGGCCATCGCGCCGCGCAGATCCCGCACGGCACTGGCCCCGACGCTCCCGCTGACCCGCTTGCAGTGGAAGGCCACGGGGAAGCTGAGCAGGGAGATCTGGCACATGCCGATGCCGTCGATCCCACCGTCCGACCCGCGGCCGGTGATGGTGGCGGTCGAGAATCCGGCCTCGCGCAGCAGCCGTTGGGTGAGGCGTTCGAACGCAGTGGACGACATCCGCAGGATCGAGTCCAGCAGCGCGGACTTCCACTCGACGGCATCCCCCGATTCGCCGTACGACGCGTCCGATTCGGCGGCCGCATTGCTCCCGGAGAGCGGAAGAACCTGCGCGCCAGGGGTGTTGGCCTTGCGGTTCTGGCGCTGGCGTCGCTTGTCGGCGGTGAACGTCGCGAGCAGCGGACGGATGTCACCCTCGGTCACCTCACGCCCGCGCTTGGTTACGCTCCACACCGCGCGGCGACTGTTGGCGAGCAGGCCCATTCCCTTGAGATACGTACGCGCCCAAGCCAATCGATACTCGACCTCGGTACCCGGACCGTCACCGTGCAGGATGCCCTGCACGTCGGGCGACCAGCCCTCCCGCTCGACGACCGCGCCGTCGAGTTCGTTGTTGGACGCCGAGCCGCCGAGAGCGATCAGCGCCTGGAGGGTGGGCCACAGCAATTCGGTGTACGGCGGAAGCTGGGCGATCAGAGTCACCTGATCGGCGACGTCCCCACGTCGTGGCTCCTGCACCTGCACACCCGCTCCCATCGCACCGTCGGCCGCCGGCTGTTCGACACCGGATCGGCCAGCCGACCTGGATGTTATCGGGAAACGGGCCGGGCCCCGAATCCGGTGGCTCCGCGCGTCGGCGGAGCCACCGGGGCTACTCAGGCGCGGGAGGCCGCGTCGCGTCCGGCCACGCGGCCGAACGCCAGGGCGTCACCGACGTGGAATCCGCCGTCCTTGCGCCAGCTGTACGTCGAGCTGACCTCGCCGGCGGCGTACAGACCGTCGATCGCGGCGCCGCGGGTGTCGAGCACTCGCGCGCGGCCGTCCCGGCGGGGGCCGCCGTTGCTCCAGCCGAGCAGCGGGGTCACCTCGAAGGACGTAGAACGGCGCCTGTGCGACCGGGGCGAGCTTCTCCGGAGCCCGGCCGAAGTGGTCGTCGCGCCCGGCCGCGCACGCCTCGTTGTACTGCTCTACCGTGCGCTCGAGCGTCGAGGGGTCCACCCCGACGATCGCAGCGAGTTCGGCGATCGAGTCGGCCCGTCGGATCCAGCCCTTCGCGATCTCATCGGCGTTGTCGAGACTCCAGCGTGCGCCGTTGACGAGGAGGTTCCACCCCACAGGCAGGACGTCGGGCATCGGGCTGAGCGGGCCGGCGGTGCGCATCTGCTCGTCGAAGATCAGGTGGAACGGGCGCTGCGGGAACAGTTCGTAGTCGCCGTTGCGGAGGACGTGTCCGTGGCACGGGTCGGCGGCCTCGTCCATGAAGCGGCGGCCGTCGGCGCCCACCCACAGGTAGTTGTGCGCGTTCCACAGCGCCAGGTAGTAGCCGTTGTCGTCGTCACCGCGCACACCGGTGATGGTCATCATGTTGTCCATGTGCCACAGGTCGGCGCCGGCGGCCTGCGCCATCCGGTGGCCGTCACCGGTCGAGGCGGGCGAGCCCCACAGCACGTGATCCTCGACGCGCAGGTAGTCGCGCACCATCCGGGCGTCGGCCTGGAAGCCTCCGGTCGCCAGCACGACGCCGCCGCGCGCACCGATCCGGCGCCGACCGTCGGCGGCGTCGACCTCGACGCCCACCACGGCGCCACCGTCGGTGATCAACTCGACCGCCGGTGTCTCGAAACGGATCTCGATGCCGCGCTCGGCGAGCGCCCCGTGCAGGAAGTCGTGAAGCAGCGAGTGGCCCATGCGCCCGGCGATGGTGTCCATGCCGGCGTAGCAGTCGCTGCCCTCGAGCTTCGAGGTACTCAGGCTCGGTGTGGTAGTCGGCGCTCATCGCAACGTCGGCGCCCAGCTCCTTCAGCCAACGCGAGTTCTCGGCCGTTTCGGCCGCCCACGCCTCGACGACGTCGTCGGCCACCGGGAACGCCCGTTCAGCGACCGCAGGAAGACCTGCGCGCGCTCGGGGTCGCGATTGACCCACCAGCCGCCACCGCTGACACGGGTGTTGCCACCGGCCGCGGCCTTGTCGCACTTCTCGACGACCAGCACAGAGGCACCGGATCGGTGCGCACCCAGAGCAGCGGCCGCACCGGCCGCTCCCGACCCCACCACCACCACGTCGAATTCCTCGTCGAAGCCCGCAACGCCCACGTTCGCCCCTCTCGATTGATGTGACATGGATCGCCATCGTCAACTGATGTGATCCACGCCATCCTCCAATCTCGGCGGCGCCGGGCGCTCGGCACTTCCCGCCCAACGGAACACCTTCCGGGTCAGCCGTCGACGAGCACCTGGATGGCGGCGCCGTAGCGCTCGACGATGTCGTCGATCGGGGCGGCGCGCAGCCACGGGCTCTCCATGACGTACAACGCGGCCATCAGCCCGGAGAGTTGCGCCGCGAGCAGGTGCGCACGCAGCTCGGCGTCGTCGCCGTGCAGGCGCGGCGCGAGGGGCGCGACGATCATCTGGTCGATCGCCTCCTGAAGGTGCTCACGCACGACGGGGCGGTCGGACGCGCGGATGAGCGCCGAATAGACGGCGGTGGCCTTGTCGGCCTGCCGGCGACGCGTTCGCCGGACCACGAAATCGACGAGAGCCCTTCCCAATCCGTCCAGCGGACCCTCCACGACCTCGACGAAGGCGTTGGACATGGTCATGGTGCGGACGAACAGATTCTCTTTCGACCCGAAGTAGCGGATGACCAGCGCGGGGTCCACGCCGGCGCGGCGCGCGATGTCCCGCACCCCGGTCGCGGCGAATCCCTGCTCGGCGAACAACTCGGCGGCGGCCTGCTGCACCGCCTCGCGATTGTGGGCGCTGCCGGTGCGCGCGTGGGGCTCAGGTGTCTCGACGGTCATCGATCGTCCTTCGTTCGGAGTGGTTGCCGCCAACCTTGCCGCACACCCTACGTCAACAGTGTTGACAATCGAGCGTCAACACTGTTGACTACCCGTTCGTCAACAGTGTTGACAGTGTGTCCGGACAGGAAGGCGGTGCAGATTTGCCGAACACGCACGATCAACGGCAACAGGAGTGGACCCAGGCCATCGAGGCCGACACGGAGGCGGTCGCCCCCGCTCTCCATCTCGATCACGGAACGGAGCCGCAGCCGGCCGATCCCGGTCGCCCGCCGTGGCGCATGATCGTGGAGTCGATGGTGTTTCCGCTGTTCTTCGCGGTGATGTTCGCCCTCTGCTACGTCAGCGCCTTCCACAACCCGACGCCTCGGGGCGTCGAGGTCGTCGTGGTCGGACCGGATGCCGCGACGTCGGCGCTCGTCGACCGGCTCGCGCCGACGGTGGGTGACGAGTTCGAACTCGAGACCGCCACCGACGCCTCGGGGGCGCTCGATCGCCTGCAGAACCGCGAGATCGCGGGCGTCATCGAGTTGGGCTCGACGATGAACGTTCATATCGCTTCCGCCGAGGGCACGATGCGCGTGCAGGCGGTGGAGGGTCTGGCCAAGCCGCTCGCGGCGGCCCAGGGCGTCGAGATGAACACCCTCGACCATGCGCCGCTGGCCGCGGACGACCCGACCGGCACCGGCCTGTTCTACCTCGTGATGGTCTGCACGATCGTCGGCTACCTCACCATCACCGTGCTCTCCCAGGTGGCGCCGCGGCTGAAGTTGCGCCAGCAGGTGGGCGTCCTGGGTGTGATGGCGGTGATCGGCGTCCTCGCGGCGTATCTCGTCTCCGCGATCTTCGTCGGCTTCTACGGCGCCTCGTTCGCGGAGAGTATCGCAATGCTCGCCGTGGTGATCGCCTACACGATCGTGGTGGGCCTGGTCAGCATTCTGGTCAACCGCGTATTCGGGAAGGCGGCGATCATGGTGGTGATGGTCCTCATGATCTTCGTGAACTTCCCCAGCGCCGGTGGCGCCTTCCCCGCAGACTTCCTGCCCGGGTTCTGGTCGGGGCTGAGCCACTTCTGGATCGGCGCCGGCGCGGTCGATGCGGTCCGCGCGATCGTCTACTTCGGCGGCACCGGTGTCGGGCACGGACTGCTCGTGATCGGCGGATGGTTCGTTGCGGCAGTGGTCCTGCTCGGCCTGACCCAGCTCCGCAAGCCCGCGCCCACCCGCGTCTCGCAGCACACGGCGAGCTGACGAATATCGTTGGGCAACAAAACTGCCCGCAAACGCGACACTGCCCGGGACCACGAGTCCCGGGCAGTGTCGTAGCGTCTCAGCTCAGGCTGCCGTGCACCGTCTCCCCGCGAACACCGTGGCCTTCGCCTCGATGTCGGCGAGGTTCTCGGGATCGACCATGAGCGGATTCGCGGACAGCACAACCATGTCCGCGTGCAATCCCGGCTTCAACGATCCGACGGCGTCGTCGCTGAACAGGTGCCACGCGGCGTCGACGGTCTGGGCGCGCAGCGCCGCCTCGAGCGGGGATGCGCTCGTCCGGCGCGAGGACCTGTCCGCCGCGGGAGCGCCGGTTGACCGCGTCGGCGATGTTGCGCAGCGGATTGGTCGGGGTGACCGGGCCGTCGTTGTGGAACGAGATGCGGTGTCCGGCAGCGAGCGCCGAACCCGCTGCGGCCCAGTGCCCGCCGTGATCGGTGCCGAAGAGGTCGCCGACGAGGACATCGCCCCAGTGGTCGAGGTGGTCGACGAACAGGCTGCACGTGACACCGAGGGCGGCGGCGCGCCGGAACTGGTCGGGCCGCATCGCACCGACGTGTTCGAGGCGCAGTCGGTGGTCCGAGCGCGGGTCGGCGGCCAGCATCTTCTCCCACGCGTCGAGCACCATGGTGATCGCCTCGTCACCGTGTGCGTGGCAGGCAATCTGCCAGCCCCGCTCGTAGTACGGGGTGCTGATCTCGAGGATCTGCTCGCCGGTGTAGTTCGCGTGCCCGTGGCTGCACGCCATGCCCAGCGCCCGGGTCGCCGCAGTGTCGAGGTAGGGGAAGCTCAGCGCGATGTTCCCGATCCACGGCGACCCGTCCGACCAGATCTTGATGCCCACCTGGCGGACCAGGTCGTCGCCCGCCCCCGGTTCGACGTCGGACGCACGCTCCGGCCCCGACATCTCGTACAGGCGCAGTCGCGTGGTGAGCGCCCCGAATCGACGGCCGCGGCCAGCGGGGCGCGCGTCTTCGGGTCGAACGCCATCTCGCTCACCGTGGTCACACCGACGGCGTTCATACGGGCACACTCGGCGGCCATCAGTTCGCCGAATCGTGAGGCCGCCGACGCGAGGACCGGGCCGGCGATCGCGATGACCGCCGACGACTCGTACGCGACGCCGTCGAGGTCACCGGACTCGTCGCGGCCGAAGCGGGCGCCCTCCGGGTCGGGGGTGTCGCGGGTGACGCCGGCGGCCGCGGCGGCATGCGAGTTGAAGTAGGCCGCGTGACCCGAGTTGTGCAGGATGATCAACGGCTTGTCGGGTGACAGCTCGTTCATCCATGTCATGGTCGGGTCGGCGAGCCCCTTCTGCAGCGGGGATCCCACCCGTTGAGTACCGCACCCTCGGGACCCGCATCGGCAACCGCCTTGTCGATCGCGGCGAGCACGCCGTCGGCGTCGGGGATCGTGACGGGGCGGATGTCGACCACCGGATCGCCCAGCAGGACGGCCTCGTTCATCGGGTGACCGTGTGCCTCGATGAAGCCGGGCATGATGCAGGCCTCACCGACGTCGTGGACGACCGTCTGCGGACCGATGAGCGACGCGACGTCCGCGTCCGAGCCCACCGCCACGATCCGCCCGCCCTCGACGGCCACCGCAGTCGCCCGAGGGTTGGCCTCGTCCATGGTCAGCACATCACCGAACAACACCAGGTCAGCCATTGACCCTCCCAGTTCTGCCCCAGCCTCCTGAGGGCCGGTTTCTCGCACAAAACAGGGTACAGACCGACCGGTCCATCCGCGCGTCGACGCGACCGTGACGACGTGATCGTGTCGTCGTCGGGTAGGAATGGAGAGGGCACCCGAGTACCCGTGGACGCGGAAGGAAAAGCGCCATGGCGAAGTCGAAGTGGACGGACCTGAGCCCGGCCAAGCGCGCATCGATCATCGCGTTGGCGGCGGTCGAGCTGAGCCTGGCGGTCAGTGCGTGGGCTGACCTCGCGACGAGGCGCCGCGAGGAGATCAACGGCAGCAAGGGCAAGTGGGCTGCGATCATCGCGGTGAACATCATCGGCCCGCTGTCGTACTTCCGTTGGGGCCGAAGAAGTCCGCCTGATCGGATGCGGGCCCGGACGCGGTCAGTTCGCGTTCGGATCCCGCGTACCGACGAGGTCGGCGAACACGACGGTGTTGTCGCGGTAGCTGCGTGCGGCGGTGTCGAATTCACCCCGCACGTAATGAGTCGCAGCCCGGGGTGGTCGATGTCGCCATAGACCTTGGCGGTCGGGAACGCGTCCTTCGCATAGCGTTCCACGCTCGCCACCCGGAACACCTCGGTGATGCCGTCGGACCGATCGGTGATGATCTCGTCCCCGGCGCCAGTTCGTGCAGTCGGAAGAACACGCCGGGCTTGCCGCCCCAGTCGACATGGCCGGCGATGACCGCCGGTCCGAGCTCCCCGGGAACCGGTGAGCCGGAATACCATCCGGCCGGGAACCCGCCCGGCGGCACCTGCAGCGCCCCGTTCGATTCGAGTCCGAGTTCCATCAAGTCGGAATCGACTCCGATGGCCGGGATCGCGATCCGAACGGGACGCGGATCCGTGATCGACGCAGGTTCGGTGCCGGCGACGGCGGCCGGTTCGTTCGTCTGCTGCCCGACGGCCGGCGGCGGAGGCCCTTCGGATCCACTTGCAGCGCATCCGCTCAGCGCGAAGATCAGGGTCATGCAGGCGATCAGGATCGCCGACAGGCCGTTGCCGGACGAGCGTCGGCAACGGCCTGTCGATCTGATGCTCATCGGCATCCTCGGATCTTCAGGACTTGCGGCGATTCCGCATTGCGGCTACGGACCCACCAGTTGCGGCGGCCAGCAGCAGTGCCGTGCCCAGCAGCACGCCACGGTTCGACGAGTCGTCGGAAATGCCCTTGTCTCCGGCCTCGACGCCACCGACCGGCACCGCAGTGATCTGGCCGCCGGCTCGGGCGGCGCTCACCTCAGCGGTGCGGATGTGAGCACTGGCATCGTGCGCAACAACGGCATTGACGGCGACGGGAAGAGCAACGTTGGCCGCGCCGTTCGCGCCGACACCGGCCTGGCTGCCGAGCGCCGCGCCGCCCGCGATCGCACTTCCGAGTGCGGCGCTGCCGAGCACTGCGCTGCCGAGATCCACACCGCCCCCGCCGCCACCAGCGCTGCCAGTGTCGCCCGAGCTACCGGGAGCGGTCGCGCTGCCGGAGCTACCGGCCCCGTTGTTGCCGGCACTACCGGTGCCGGCTCCGCCGGCGCTGCCGGTGTCTCCCCACCGGTGCTGCCATGCGCACCCATACTGCCCAGAATCGGGAGCGCGAGACTGCCGAACGGAAGGGCCAGGCTGCCCAACGCCAGCTCACCGCTGCCGGTGCCGCCTGCGCTGCTGTTGCCGCCCGTGCTGCCCGCATTGCCGAGGCTGCCCGCATCACCAAGGCTTCCGTTGCCCCGGCACTGCCGGTGCCCCGGTGCTACCGGTTCCGAGATCACCGAGGCTGCCCGTGGTCGCACCGCCGGTGCTGCCCAGTCCCAGGCTGCCCAGAGCCAGATCGGTCAGGCTCCCCAGATCCAGACCGCTGCTGCCGGAGCTACCCAGGTCACCGGCACTGCCGGTACCCGTGCCGCCGGTGCTGCCGGTGTCTCCTCCGCCGGCGCTGCCGAGCGCCGCCGCACTGCCCACGAAAGGAAGCGCGAGACTGCCGAACGGAAGCGCCAGGCTGCCCAAGGCCAGCTCACCGCTGCCGGTGCCACCCGCGCTGCCCGTATTCCCGAGGCTCCCCGTGTCACCGGCACTGCCATTGCCCCCGGCGCTGCCGTTCCCGAGATCCCCGAGGCTGCCGGTGTCCACACCGCCACCACTGCCCGTATTCGCACCGCCGGTGCTGCCCAGGCCCAGGCTGCCCAGCGCCAGATCGGTCAGGCTCCCGAGATCCAGACCGCTGCTGCCGGAGCTACCGGCCCCGTTGTTGCCGGCACTACCGGTATCCCCTCCGCCGGTGCTACCGAGCGCCGCCGCACTGCCCACGAAGGGAAGCGCGAGACTGCCGAACGGAAGCGCCAGGCTGCCCAACGCCAGCTCACCGCTGCCGGTGCCACCCGCGCCCGTGCTGCCCGTGTCACCGAGGCTCCCCGTGTCACCGAGGCTGCCTGTGTCCCCTGTACTGCCGGATCCGAGATCCCCGAGGCTGCCCGTGTCCACACCGCCGGTGCTGCCCGTGTTCGCACCGCCGGTGCTACCCAGGCCCAAGCTGCCCAGCGCCAGATCGGTCAGGCTCCCGAGATCCAGACCGCTGCTGCCGGAGCTACCCAGGTCACCGGCGCTGCCGGTATCGGTCCCCCCGATGCTGCCTGTGTCCCCTGTACTTCCATTTCCGCCCTCGCTGCCGGCCGCGAGGCTACCGAGATCCGGACGCGAGCTACCCGCGTTCATGATGCCGCCGAGGCTGCCCGTGTCGACACCGCCCGCACTGCCCGTGTCGCCGGTGCTGCCGAGCGCTGCAGCGCTACCCGCCGCCGGAAGCGCGAGGCTTCCGAAGGGCAGCGCCAGGCTGCCGAGCGCCAGCTCACCCAGGCTGCCGAGATCCAACCCCGTACCGCCCGCGCTGCCGGACTCCGCGCTACCGGGATCCACACTGCCCGTGTTCCCCGAGCTGCCCGTCACGAGATCGCTCAGGCTGCCCAGACCCAGGTCCGTACCACCGGTACTGCCTGTCGGCAGATCGGCGAGGCTGCCGAGATTCATGCCCGCACTACCGGTCTCGGTGCTACCGGCATCACTGCCCGAGTTGGCGCTCCCCGAGGCGAGGCCGAGGCTGCCGAGCGCGAGCTCCGACAAGCTCCCGAGGTCGAGGCCGGCGTTGCCGGTACTGCCGAGGGCAAGTCCGGCGAGGGCATCCAGGCTCCCGCCCGCCGCGCTCCCGTTGTCACCGGCGCTGCCGGTGCCGCTTCCCGAACCGAGGTCGGCGAGACTGCCGAGGTCCACCCCTGCACTGCCGATTTCGAGACTGCCGGTTCCGAGCTGCCCGGCACTGCCCGTACCCGCCTGTCCCGCACTGCCCGCTGCCAGTTCGCCGAGGATGCCGAGCCCCGCTTCGAGACTGCCCAGACCCAGGTCGCCGCCGCTTCCCGTACCGGTACCGCTGCCAGTACCACCGGCGCTGCCGGTGCCCGCGTCACCGAGGCTGCCGGTGTCCACACCGCCGCCACCGAGACTGCCCGTGTCCAGGCCACCGGCACCGAGGCTGCCGGTGTCCACACCGCCGCCGGCGAGGCTGCCGGTTCCGATGTTTCCGAGGCTGCCGAGGGCAACCTGCGCAAGATTCGCCAGGTCGAGGTTGCCTGCGCTTCCGGCGTTGACGCCACCGTTGGCGCCGCCGGGGCCCGCCGCGCTTCCGAGGCCGGCGTCGCCGTTACCTCCGATGCTGCTACCGAGACCCGAGAGTCCGCCGCCGGCACCACCGTTCGCACTGCTACCGATTCCGCCTGCCGGCGCCGGCGCAGCGTGGCCGATACCGGGGGTGGCAATCGTCAAGGCGCCCACCGCGGTGGCGGCAACCATGATGCGACTCTTCATCTTTCGCGTTCGGACGTTCTCGGCCCTATGGGTAGACATCGTTCTTCGACCTCCTCGATCGGCATGTCCAGATGCAAAGACAGACAGCCCAGTCGCATGAAGACAGAAATGACGAAAAACGCCCCCGAAAATCCGCCAGCCCCCGCTGAAACGGATAGCAATCCCCCCGGCCACATGCATACAGGCGCGATCAAGATAGCACCTCGGACCCGACTTATCACCGATCTCGCTCGGCGATTTCCGCGAAACCCGTTCGCAGGGTTCATCGCACCGACTGCTCGGCCCGGGCTGACCTGTGCCTTTCCTCTCGACAGCGAACATTCGAGCGATGCGTCCTCACGCCCGTTTGTCCACCGCCTGTAACGCCCGCCCCACCGTCTCCGATTCGTCATGCAACCGAGTTGTCTCAGCCCACCAAGGAGGATTCCTCACATCGGTCCCGCACCAATGGCGACACCATGCACTGATTCCCAACCACCGGAGCGGAATTCACTGTGCGAACCACGCACTCGAACCCTCCGCCGGAAGTCGGCTCGGCGCGCCGCGAGTCACCGTGTTCATCCGAATCCTGCAGCGGTCTAGTCGATCCGGTAGGCATGGTCGTTGGCTGCTGCGTGTTCTCGCGCCCAGCCGAAGTCGGGCTTGCCGCTCGGCGTCCGAATCACCTCGTCGGCGATCCAGAACGTCCGCGGGATCTTGTAGCCGGCAAGCTGATTGCGGGCATGCTTCTCGATGGATTCGAAGTCCGGCTCGACGCCGTCGCGAACTCGCATCACCGCGGCCACCCGCGATCCCCAGCGCTCGTCGGGGATGCCGATCACGATCGCGTCGTAGATGTCGGGGTGCGCCTTCACCGCCGCCTCGACCTCCTCGGCGAAGACCTTTTCACCGCCGGTGTTGATCACCATGTCGCCGCGTCCCAGCAGGGTGATCGATCCGTCGTCCTCGATCCGGGCGCGGTCCCCGGTGACCACGGCACGCTGCCCCTCGACGATCCTGAAGATCTCCGCGGACTTGACCGGATCCTTGTAGTAGCCGACCGGCACGTTGCCGAGCTTGGCCAGCCACCCCTCACCGCCGCATCCTGACCGCAGGATGCGATTCTCGTCGTCGACGACGACCGAGTACCTGTTGGCCCCGACCTTGGGGCCGCCGTGCTGCTCGAAGCCCTTGGTCGCGAACCCGATTCCGCCGAATCCCGTCTCGGAGGAGCCGACCGAGTCGGAGATCATCAGGTTCGGCATGGCCTCGAAGAAGGCATCCTTCACCGCGGCCGAGAACAGCGCGGCGCCGGACGCGACGACCCCGAGACTGGAGGTGTCCCGGTCCTGTTCCCGGAACTCCTCGACGAGCGGCCGGCCCATCGCATCGCCGGTGATGACCATGACCTGTGGGCGGTACTCGGCGACCACCTCCCAGACGCGGGCCGCGTCGAACTTCGGTTCCATGATGACGGTGTTGCCCGTGAAGAAGGCCGTGAAGGTCGGCATCATCGCGGACGTGTGGATCAGCGGCGGCAGCATCACCCAGCGCATCGCCACCCCCGCGGTCACTCCGCCCGAGATTGCTGGAACTCGTCGGTGACGGGCTCGCCGGTGTAGAAGTCCAGGCCTCCGCCCAGGACCCGCCAGATGTCCTCGTGCCGCCAGACCACGCCCTTCGGTCGGCCGGTCGTGCCGCCGGTGTAGAAGATGTAGTGGTCGTCGGGACTGCGCTCCCCGAACCCCCGCTGCGGACTGCTCCCCTCGAGCGCGTCCTCGTAGGCCACCGCGCCCGGCACCGCGCCCTCGACTCCCGTCGCCAGCTCGTCCGGAACGGAGATCAGATGCCGGATGCGCGGGACCTCGGGCAGGACCTCGGCAACCCGATCCGCGAATCCCCGATGGAATACCAGGCCCTCGAGATCGGCGTTGTCGTACAGGTAGCGCAGTTCGTCGGAGGTGTAGCGGAAGTTCACCGTGAGCGGGATCGCGCGGATCTTGAACGCCGCGATGATCGCGACCATCGTCTCGATCGAGTTGTGCATGTGGATACCGATGTGCGCGCCCACGCCGAATCCGGCGCTCTCGAGGTGGTGCGCGAGGCGATTGGCGCGATCGTCGAGCTCACGGTAGGTCACCTCCTCGCCGGAGACGATCATGGCGAGGCGGTCGGGCATCGCGTCGACGGAGTGCTCGAACAGATCGGCGAACGTGTAGGCCATCGAATGTCCTTGTCGAGGTTCGGCCACTCACACTACGTAGAGCGGCAACGGAATTCCGCGGTCTTCGAATACGAACGCGGCGCCGGTGCTGACCTTGGTGATCGCGACCTCGACGCATTCGGGGGCAGGTTCGTCGGTGACATCGACGACGACGAGCAGGCCTGCGGCGTCCTCGCCGACGACGCGGACGGTGAAGCGCGGATTCACACCGCGCACCAACGCCTGCAGCGCCTCGAGGTGCTCCCCGTCGATCAGTGTGGGCCAGCCGCCGTCCGCGTCGACGAGGCCGCGGCGGCCAATCCGCAGCCTCAATTGTTCACCGTCGAACAGGATTTCACTCTCGACGTACTGGTTCGGATTCAGGAGAGGATGCAGCGACAGCACCGTCGCCAGGCCCTCGAGGTCGGCGGGTAGGCCGAGTGCGTCCCGGATCCGTTGTGCGGTGACCCCGGCGATGCCGGTGAGTTGCTTGCGGGTGATCTCGCGGGCCTTCTCGTCGTCCACCCGCTTGCGGACCGCCATCAGGAAGCCGAGGGCGAGCAGATGCTGCTGCAGGCACACCTCCTCGGCGATCCGAATCAGCGCCGACCGGGAAAAGTCTCGGAAGCGCAGATCCGACAGCAGCGGTCCGGCGTAGTCGTGGTTGCCGTCCCGCTGGTGTCGATCGGGCTGAGATCGACTGTGTAGGCTGCGCTTCGGCCGATTCGCTCCGTGTGCGGCTGCATCGTCGGCGGCACGTGCTTCTCGTCGATGATCACGGTCCACGCGCAGTGCGGGTGACGGTCCGCGGGCCGACGCGGCGGACGGTGGATCGGGCGGACCTGCGCGTGCGGGTTGGTCGCCAACGCCGTCGCGTCGAAGGTGGGGTCCTCGATGTCGTGGCACATCGCGGTCACGTACTCGTCGCCGAGCGGTTCGACGTCCATCAGCGCACCGCAGTGGTCGAGCCAGAACTCCCCGTGGTGCGGGTCGTCGACCCGGTAGCGGAAGTCCATGAACTGCGGCGGCGCACCGATGTCGAGCTGCAGGCCCTTGAAGATCGTGACGACGTCGTCGCCCTCGTAGCGCAGGGCGCGCTGCATGCGGCGGGTGTACCAGGGCTCGAAGAGCCTGCCACTCCTCGATCGCCACCTGCGCCATGCCCTCTCGCCCGAACTCGACGATCAGGTGCGCCATCCCGGAGCGGTCGATGAGCTGCCCGCACAGCAGCAGTTCCGGCACCAGGGTGGCGAGGTCGGCCCGCGAGAGCGCCGCGAACGACCGCGACGAGTGCGCCTCGGTACTCACCACAGCGGCACCGGGGCCTGGCCGGCCGGGTACCAGCCCGGCAGTTTCTCGCCCGAGATCGAGCGCTGGATGCGGGCCTGCATGCCCTTCGACAGCGCGTTGTTCTGGATCATCTCCAAGAACAGCGCCGAGACGTTGCCGAAGTCGAAGAAGTCACGCTGCCATGACCACTGGAAGTTGCCGCCGTAGCGGAACCAGCTGCCGCCGATGCCGTAGACCGAGTAGTTGGTGCCGTCGGGGCGCTTGGCATCGGAGATCTGCTTCCACAGCCCGATCACGTTGCCGCTGACCTCGTCGATCACGAACTCCTGGTAGGGGTACTCCCAGCCCTCGAGTCCGGTCATCTCCAGTCCGAGCGCGACGTCGCGGATCTCGTCGCGTCCGACCGCCATGAAGTCCTGCTTGGGGCCGTAGTTCCAACCATAGGTCGCGTCCTCGGTGTAGAAGTCCGCCAACGGCTTCCAGTCCCCGGCGGTCTCCGCCTTCTTGTTGGCGTCCACCCAGCGCTGAACCATCTCGTCCAGCTCGGCGCGATCGAATCCGGTCATGCTGCCATCTCCTTCGAAAGTCGTTGTCGAGCGGAATGTTCGGCGGGTCTCGTCAGTCCTCGACGATCCGCAGGGCCTGTGTCGGGCAGTACCGGACGGCGTTCTCGATGTCGGCGCGCAGCGACTCGGGTGGGGTCGGATCGAGGATGGTGACCTTGCCGCGCTTGGGCACCGCGAACACGTCGGGTGCCTCCAACTCGCAGGCGGCGTGCCCCTGGCACAGGTCGAGGTCGACTTCGACGCGCATGATCAGGCCTCGCTCGCATGGGCGACGGGGCAACCCGTCGGTTCCGCGACCGCGGCGGCGCCGACAGGTTCGGCTCGGCCGGCCCGTCTGCGGTACCGCACGCGGCACGGCTGCTGCAGCTGCACCACCATCTTGCTGTGGTCGTTGCGGTAGGAGTCGGCCGGCTGGGCCATCTCGAACTCGTAGTCGCGCAGCAGAATCGAGAAGATCGCCTTGAGTTGCATCTGCGCGAACGCGGCTCCCACGCACCGGTGGCGCCCGGCTCCGAACGGGATCCAGGTCCACCGGTTGACGATGTCTTCCTGATTGGGGTCGATGTACCGGCCCGGATCGAACCGGTCGGGGTCCGGGAAGTCCTCCGCGATCCGGTTGGAGATCGCCGGCGTGGCCGCGACCAGATTCCCTTCGTGGATGGAGAATCCGCCCACCTCGAAGTCGTCACGCGCGACGCGGAGCAGGATGATCAGCGGCGGGTGCAGCCGCAGCGTCTCCTTGATGACCGCCTCCAGGACCGGGATCTGCCGGAGTGCGTGGAAGCTGATGTCGGCGCCGTCGGCGTACAGCTCGTCGAGTTCGGTGGTTACGTCGGCCATGGTGTCGGGGTGGCGCAGCAACTCGATGAGCGACCACGCCGCGGTGCCGGAGGTGGTGTGATGGCCGGCGAACATCATCGAGATGAAGATTCCGGTGATCTCGTCGGCGCTGAACCTCGGCGCGCCGTTCTCGTCCTCGATCGAGACGAGGACGTCGAGCATGTCCCGATCGTCCTTGCCCTGGGCGGATTCGCGATCCGGCCGTTCATGATCCCCTGGACGAGGTCCACGAGTGCGACGCGCGCGGCGTCCCGGCGGCGGAAGCTCTCGATCGGCGCGTACGGATCGACGAAGGCGATCGCATCGGTGCCCTGTTCGAGCTCGTGGTAGAGCTTGGCGAACCGGTCGTCCAGCTCGTCGCGGAACTTCTTGCCGATCAGGCACGCCGAGGACGTGTAGATGGTCAGCTCGGCGAAGAAGTCGAGCAGGTCGATCTCGCCCTCGTCGCCCAGCCGGCCACCATGTCCGCGACCTCGATGCCGATGGTGGTGGCGTGGCCCTTCATCTGTTCGCCGCGCAGCGCGGAGTTGTGGAGCATCTCGGAGCGACGTTCGGGGCTGGCGTCGAACACCACACCCTCACCGAAGATCGGCTTCATGAACGGGTAGGCGGCCTGTTGATCGAGATCGTGGTCGGACGAGCGGAAGAAGAACTCGTTGGCCTCGGCGCCGGACAGCAGCACGACGTCGCGGTCGACCAGCCGGAACACTCCGACGTCCCCGCACTCGTGTCGAACGCGCCGCATCAACGCGATCGGGTCGGTGCGCAGTTCCTCGAGGTGGCCGTGTTCGTGGTCGCCGCCGGATACGCGGGGCGGATCGGGCAGGGTCATTTCGTCTCCTCCGAGTTCGGAAGGGGCGCGAGGGGCGCCTCGGGCTGGACCTCGATGAGGACCAGGTGGACGCCACGAGGTGCGCCCACCACCGCCACCACGGCGCCTGCCATGTCGGCGGCGCGCAGCATGTAGCCGTGGCGAGCGAAGCCCCACTTGGACCACATCTCCGCGACGGGCGCGAGGATCTCCGGGGTGGAGTTCATGCCCATTCCCGTGAAGGTCGGCCCCGGTCGTACGATCGACGCGCGAATCCCGGTTCCCTCGAGCTCCATTCGCATCTGGCGCCCCATCGCTTCGAGGCCCGCTTTCGCCGCGTCGTAGGCGCCCATCATGGGGCGCGGCCGGTCGGCGCAGTCCGACCCGATGAGCGCGAAATCTCCCCGGCGCCGCTCCCGCATCCCGGCAGGACGCGGTGCGCCAGCCGCTGCACGCCGACGAGGTGCACGTCGATCTGCTTCGCGAACCGGGCCGTGTCCATCTGGTCGGCGGCGCCGAACTCGAGGTCGCCGGCACCGGAGACCACGATCTCCGTCGGACCGAGCGCATCCTCGGCGGCGGTGACGAAGGCGTCCACGGAGGCGTCGTCGGTGACGTCGAGGAACTTCGCGAACGCTTCTCCCCCGTTGCTGCGGATCTTGTCGGCGATCGCCTCGGTCTCGGCCACCCGGCGGGCGCCGAGGGCAACCGGATGACCGAGCTCGGCGAGCGCGTACGCGGTGGCCTCGCCGATCCCGGACGAGGCGCCGCTGATCAGCGTCGGCCGGCGGGTGGGGTTGGGTTCGAAGCGGGGCATCAGCTCACCTGTACCTTCATCGGCAGGGCCGCGAAGCCCCGCACGTTCGTGGAGTGGACACGTTCGATTCCGGACTCGTCGACCTCGTAGTGCGTTACCCGCTTGGCGAACTCGGCGAGCGCGATCTTCGCCTCGAGGCGGGCCAGGTGCGCACCGAGGCAGAAGTGGACGCCGCCACCGAAGCTGACGAGCTTGTTGCTGGAGTCCCGGCCGATCCGGTACTCGTCCGTCTCCTCGAATACCGCCGCATCCCGGTTGGCGGAACCGATGAGCAGCAGCACCTTCTCCCGGCGGGGACCGCTGCCCGTAGTACTCGAGGTCGACGGCGGAGGTCCGGGCCACGATCTGGCTGGAGGTGTCGAATCGGAGGGTCTCCTCGACCCAATCGGACACCCGGTCCGGGTCGTTCAGAACCAGGGCCACCTGGTCGGGATTGCGTGCGCCCCAGTACGCCGCGTTGCCCAGCAGTTTCGTCGTGGTCTCGTTGCCCGCGACCACCATCAGGAACATGAATCCGAGGATTTCTTGATCGGACAGCTTGTCGCCGTCGATCTCGGCATCGAGCAGTGCGGAAGTGAGGTCCTCGGTGCGCGAGCGCCGCCGCTGGTCAATCATGTCCTTGTAGTAGGTCATCAGGGTGATCGACGCCTCCACGGACGCCTGCGGGACGTCGAGAACGCCGTCCTCACGGTGCACCACCAGATCCGCGAGCCGGCGCAGTTCCGCCGGTCCGCCTCCGGTACCCCCATGAGTTCCGAGATCACGTCCATCGGAAGCTTGCCGGCCACCTCGGCGACCCAGTCGAACTCGCCGGCTTCCAGCGCCGGTTCCAGGTACTGCCGCGTGAGTTCGAGGATCCGGCCGTCGAGTTCGGCGACGCGCCGGGGGTGAAGCCGCGCGAGACCAGCTGGCGCAACCGCGCATGCCGCGGATCGTCCATCGCGAGGAACGACATCACCAGGTGGGCGTGTGGCCCGTACGCCGCCGGATCGAGCGAGACACCGTTCGCACTCGACAGTCGCGTGTTGTCGCGGAACGCTCGCAGGACGTCGGCGTGGCGCGACAGCGCCCAGAATCCGATCTCCGAATTGTGGTACAGCGGAGACTCTTTCCGCAGTCGCGCGTACGTAGGGTACGGGTCCTCGTGGAGGTCGTAGTCGTACGGATTGAAGACCACGGGGTCGATCAGCGCTTCGGTCATGTGATTACTCCAGAATCATCGTGGCGGAACGCTCGAGGCTTCCGGCCAGGTCCTCGTAGGTGCCGTAGCCGATGCCGGCCCGGAGCAGCGCTCCGGCGTAAAGAATGTCGAGGGTCTCGAGGACCTCGGGATCGCCGGGCTCACCCAACGCCTCCTGGAGACGATCACGGATCTCGATGCCGATCCGCAGGCGCAGGTGCTCGACGTCGGGATCGCTGCCGAGAAGGGCGTTGGTGACGGCGCCGGACAACCCGGGCTCGTCGGCCAGCAGCAGCGCGATGCCTCGGAGCACCGCGACGACGCGACCGGTGCGGTCGAGCCCGTCCGCCGCGGGCCGTGGCGACTGCGAGAGCCGACGCCAGAACACCTCGGCGACGAGGTGCTCCTTGGACGAGAAGTAGGTGTACGCGGTGGCCGGGCCGACCCCCGCGCGCGACGCAACCGCACGGACGGTCAGTCCCGTGAAGTCCTCCTCGCGCAGGACCTGCACCGCCGCGTCGCACAGCCTGTCGACGGTGTCTGCCTGCTTCTGCGTCAAGCGTCTCCGGGTGGACTCGAAACTCATACTGGACACATGTCCGGACATTACTACAGATTACCGCTCAGCGGCACCCGTTCGGCTTGGAATCTTCCCCATCCCGACCGAGATGGAACTCGAAACCGATTCCGCTGGAACAGCATTGCCATCACCAATCGGTGCGTACTATAGTCCAGACACCTGTCCAGCCAGAAAGGGTTGTGCGCAATGACGCTTCGACCGACCGACAGCTCCGCGCTCCTGATCGACGGCAAGCTCATCCCCGGCTCGGGCGGGGTGTTCGAGGTGACCGATCCAGCGACCGAGGAGGTCATCGGCTACGCCGCCGAGGGGACCGGCGCCGACATGGACGCGGCGATCACGGCCGCGCGCCGGGCGTTCGACGACACCTCGTGGTCGCGCGATCCGGCCTTTCGCGCACATTGCCTGCGACAGCTACGCGACGCCCTCCAGTCGCACATCGACGAACTGCGCGAGATCACGATCGCCGAGGTCGGCGCGCCCGCGATGCTCACCGCCGGGCCCCAGCTCGAGGGGCCGATCGCCGACCTCGGCTACTTCGCCGACCTCGCCGAGTCCTATTCGTGGGAAACCGATCTCGGCGTCGCGTCATCGATGGGGATCAGGACTCGCCGCCGCATCCTCAAGGAGGCGGTCGGAGTGGTCGGCGCGATCACCCCGTGGAACTTCCCGCACCAGATCAACTTCGCGAAGATCGGACCGGCGCTGGCCGCGGGCAACACGGTGATCCTCAAGCCCGCTCCGGACACCCCGTGGTGCGCGGCCCTGGTCGGCAAGGTCGTCGCCGAGGAGACCGACATCCCGGCCGGCGTGATCAACATCGTCACCTCCACCGACCACCAGCTGGGTGCCCAGCTCTCCCGCGACCCCCGGGTCGACCTGATCTCCTTCACCGGCTCCACCGCAACGGGCAAGGCCGTAATGGCCGCCGCGTCGGAGTCACTGAAGAAGGTGTTCCTGGAGCTGGGCGGCAAGTCGGCGTTCATCGTCCTCGACGATGCCAACTTGGCCGCCGGCTGCGCGATCGCCGCATTCACCGTCTGTACGCACGCCGGACAGGGGTGTGCGATCACGACGCGCCTGCTCGTCCCCCGCGAGCGCTACGACGAGGCCGTCGAAGCCACCGCGCGCACCATGTCCGGGATCCGTCCAGGAAACCCGGCCGAGCGCGGAACCGTCTGCGGCCCGCTGATCTCCGCTCGTCAGCGCGCCCGCGTCGAGAGCTACCTGAAACTCGCCGTCGAGGAGGGCGGCACCATCGTCGTCGGCGGCGGTCGGCCGGCCGAACACGAGCGCGGGTTCTTCGTCGAGCCCACCCTGATCTCGGGACTCGACAACTCCTCGCGCGTCGCGCAGGAGGAGATCTTCGGCCCGGTGCTGGTGATCCTCCCCCACGACGGCGACGACGACGCGATCCGGATCGCCAACGACTCCCCCTACGGACTCTCGGGGTCGGTGTGGGGAACCGATCCCGACCGCGTCCGGAAGGTGGTCGACGGGGTCCGCACCGGCACGCTCGCCGTCAACGGCGGCGTCTGGTACGCCGCGGACGCCCCCTTCGGCGGGTACAAGCAGTCCGGCATCGGGCGCGAGATGGGCGTCGCCGGTTTCGAGGAGTACCTCGAGACCAAGCTCGTCGCGGAGCCCGCACGGGCCTGACAGTCCGACAGAGAAGGAGTAGGCAGATGGGACGTTTCGACGGACGTACCGCCATCGTCACCGGCGCCGCGCAGGGCATCGGGGAGGCGTACGCGCGGGCGCTGGCCGCCGAGGGAGCCAACGTCGTGGTGGCCGACCTCAACCGTGAACTCGGCGAGACGGTGGCCAAGCAGATCGTCTCCGACGGCGGTTCCGCGGCGTTCAAGGAAGTCGATGTGGCCGAACCGGATTCGGCGCTCGAGCTGGCCGCCTTTACGATCGACCGGTTCGGCAGCGTCGAGCATCTGGTGAACAATGCGGCGATCTACGGCGGCATGAAGCTCGACTCGCTGCTCACGGTGCCGTGGGACTACTACAAGAAGTTCATGAGCGTCAACATGGACGGCGCACTCAACGTGTGCCGGGCCGTGGTCCCGCACATGCGCGCGGCCGGCGGCTCGATCGTCAACCAGTCGTCGACGGCCGCCTGGGTGTACTCGAACTTCTACGGCCTGGCGAAGGTCGGGATCAACGGCCTCACACAGCAACTCGCATTCGAGCTCGGCTGGTCCAAGATCCGGATCAATGCCATCGCGCCGGGACCGATCGACACCGAGGCCACCCGCACCGTCACGCCCGGCAACATCGTCTCTGACATGGTCAAGCGAATCCCACTGCAACGCATGGGCACCCCCGAGGATCTGGTGGGCATGTGCCTGTTCCTGCTGTCCGACGAGGCGAGCTGGATCACCGGGCAGATCTTCAACGTGGACGGCGGGCAGGTGATCCGGTCGTGAGTGACGACACCGCAGCAGCTTCCACGATCGGCTACATCGGGTTGGGCAACATGGGCGCGCCGATGGCCACCCGACTGCTCGAGCGCCCCGGCCCCCTCGTCGTGTGCGACGCCCGGCCCGAGGCGACGCAGTCGTTCACCGAGTCCGGCGCGACCGCGGTAGCGACACCGGCCGAGGTCGCCGCGCGCGCGACGGTCATCTCGGCGACGGTGCTCGACGACGACCAGGTCCGCGACGTCGTCGCCGGACCGGACGGCATCCTGTCGACGGCTCGTCCGGGCACCGTGATCGCGGTGCACTCGACGATCAGCGACGTGACGGCGACCGAGCTGGCCGAGACCTGCCGGGCGAAGGGCGTCGACCTCGTCGACGCCCCGGTCAGCGGCGGTGCCCCCGGAGCCCAGCAGGGGCGGCTGGCCGTGATGGTCGGCGGCAGCGACGAGGCGTTCGAGGCCGTCCGCGAACCGTTCGGGTATTTCGCCGAACTGGTGATCCATGCGGGATCGGTGGGCTCGGGCACGCGGATGAAACTGGCGCGCAACCTGCTCCACTTCGTCTCGTTCACCGCCGCGAGCGAGGCGCAGCGGCTCGCCGAAGCTGCCGGCATCGACATTCGCAAGCTGGGCAAGATCGTCCGGCACACCGACGCGATCACCGGCGGCGCGGGGGCGATCATGCTCCGCGACACGACCGCTCCGGTTGCGCAGGACGATCCGTGGTTCTCGATCCTGTCCCACGTCCGCAATCTCGGGGAGAAGGATCTCGCGCTCGCTCTCGATCTGGGCGAGCGGTTCGACGTCGATCTCCCCCTGGCCGCGCGGGCCCTCACCGGACTCGGACCCGGCCTCGGTGTGGGTACCGGAACCCTCGCCGACCGATCGTCCCAACAGAAGGAGAACGCATGACGCACGAGAACGGCGACGCCGCCGCGTCGGAACGACGGACGCGTGGCGTCGAGATGATGAACCAGGTGTACGGCTGGGATATGCCCGCCGATGTCCCGGGCGACTTCTTCGCCGTCACCGCCGACCACCTGTTCGCCGACATCTGGACCCGGCCGGGCCTGAGCCTGCGCGACCGCCGCCTGTTGCTGCTCGGGGCGATCGCGGCGCAGGGGCAGACCGACGTCGCGAAGATCCAGATCAACGCGGCCCTGCACAACGAGGAGCTGACCGAACAGCAGGTCGAGGAGGCCGCGATCTTCCTCTGCCACTACGTCGGCTGGCCCCTGGGCACCGGGCTGAACAACGCGCTGATCTCCGTCAAGGCCGATCGGCGCAAGGCGGCACGCGCGGCCGAGAAGCAGCGCGAGCAATAGTCCGGCGATTCGCGTAACAACGCCCCGCCGCGAGGGTGAATACTAGGAAATAGAACACGTTCTACCCAGAGCACGTCGAAAGGACCCACCCCATGGCCGAGGCCACCCCCGTCCGTCCCCTGTCCGCCGAGACCATCGACACCTGGAACTACGAGGCCGACGTCGTGATCGCCGGCTACGGCGTCGCCGGCGCGAGTGCCGCGATCGAGGCGGCCCGCGCCGGTGCCGAGGTCCTGGTGCTCGAAGCGGACGGGTGGCTGGGGTGGCGCGGCGTCTCTGGCCGGCGGGTTCATCTACATGGGCGGTGGTACTCCGCTGCAGAAGGCGCTCGGATTCGACGACACCCCCGAGAACATGAAGTCGTTCATGATGGCCGCCCTCGGACCCGGCGCCGACGAAGCCAAGATCACCGACTACTGCGAGGGCAGCGTCGACCACTACAACTGGCTCGTCGACTGCGGTGTCCCCTTCAAGGAAAGCTTCTACGGCCAGCCTGGCTGGGAGACGCCGTTCGACGACGGCCTCATGTACTCGGGTGGCGAGAACTCGGCCCCTTCAGCACCATCGCGACCCCGGCCCCGCGCGGACACATCCCGCAGATGGCCGACAAGAAGGTGGGCGAGAAGGGCGGCGGGTACATGCTCATGAAGCCGCTCGTCGACACCGCGACCGCCCTGGGCGTGCAGGCGCAGTACGACATGCGGGTGCAGACGCTCATCACCGACGGCACCGGCCGCGTGGTGGGTGTGCAGGCCAAGCAGTACGGCAAGGACGTCACCGTCCGCGCCCGCAAGGGTGTGGTGCTGGCGACCGGCAGCTTCGCCTACAACAAGGAGATGGTCGAGGCCTTCGCGCCGCGGCTGATCGGCCGTCCCGGCGCCGCGATCGAAGAGCACGACGGCCGTGCGATCCGCATGGCGCAGGCGCTCGGCGCGGATCTCGCACACATGGACGCCACCGAGGTCGCGTTCTTCGGTGATCCGCAGATGATGGTCCGCGGCATCCTCGTCAACGGCCGCGGCCAGCGCTACGTCAACGAGGACACCTACCCCGGCCGAATCGGTCAGCTCACGTTGCTGCACAACGACAATCAGGCCTACCTGATCATCGACGAGGACGCCTACGAGGAGGCGAAGACGACGCCGACCTCAACCCCGTTCTTCCGGTTCCAGCCGAAGTGGGTGGCCGAGACGGTCGAGGAACTCGAGTCCGAGATGGGTCTGCCCGAGGGCACCCTGCAGGCCACCGTCGAGGTCTACAACAAGCACGCCGCGACCGGTCAGGACCCCGTCCTGGGCAAGAAGTCCGAGTGGGTCAAGCCGATCGGCTCGCCGATCGCCGCGCTGGACCTGCGCAACTTCACCGCCGGCTTCACGCTCGGCGGGCTGCGTACCACCGTCGACTCCGAGGTGCTGCACGTCTCCGGTGAGCCGATCCCCGGCCTGTTCGCCGCCGGCCGCTGCACCGCCGGCGTGTGCGCGTGGGGCTACGCGTCGGGCACCTCGCTCGGCGACGGCAGCTTCTTCGGCCGCCGCGCCGGCATCAGCGCCGCGAAGGGCTGACGCCGGGGCGACTGCGGGCAGGGGCGCCCCTCCTGAGCTGGCGTCCTTGCCCGGGCCGTCTTCGAAGACGAAGAGTGGCTTGGCGCCATGTCCGGGCGCTTCGGCGAGCGAGACGGCTTCGGTGAAGCGTTCGAGCGGAAACGGCCGGCCTTCGGGGATGCTCAGCACGTCATCGGCGACGAGACTGCGCACCTGGGACAGCGCGCGCAGTGCATCCTCGGGTGACGCAGCGCCGAACCAGCGGTTCAGCCAGAAGCCGCGGACCGTCTTGGTCTCGTAGATGACCGAGCGTGCCTGCAGCGGGATCGTCAGCGCCATCGGGTCGGTCTGTCGATGGGTGGAGAGCGCGCCGTAGACCACGACCTCTCCTCCCGGAGCCAACGCCTGCGATACCTGGGCCCCCAACTGGCCCGCGACACAGTCGACGGCCTTGCGCACGCCCGCCGGCCCCGCTGTCTCGGCCACACGCTGCAGCAGGTCCTCGTCCTCAGTGCAGATGACCTCGTCACCACCGAGCGCTCTGATCTCCTCGACGGCACCGCGCCGGCGCACGACATTGATCGTGCGGATACCGAGATGCCTGCACAGCTGGATGACGAGCCGGCCGACGGTGGAGCCCGCGGCCGTCTGCAACAGCCATTCACCCGGCTGCGCGTCGAGTTCGCGAGTCACGAGGAGCAGCGCGGTCAGCGGGTTGACGGCAAGTTGGCAGGCGCTGGAGTCGCTCAGACGGTCGGGGACCGGCAGGAGCCTTCGCGTGTCGGCAACAAGGTATTCCTGCCACGTGCCGGCCACACGGGGTCCGGGCACCGCCGGGACCGCAACGGTCACCACGCGCTCGCCGATCTTCAGTCCCTCGGTATCCGGGCCCAGGGCCTCGATACGGCCGACGCATTCCATGTGACCCCCGACAGTGGGGAACTCGGGTGAGAAGCCGTAGCGGCCACGCAGCACGTGCAGGTCACTGGCGTGAATCGGCGTCGCCTTCACCCGGATCAACGCCTGACCGGCTTCGGGCGTGGGAACGGGCACGGATTCCAGCCGCAGGACATCGATTGGCTCGCCGAGCTTTCCGGCTACGAGCGCGCGCATGGATCGAGGCATGAGTGACCTCTCGTCTCTCAGCGCCCGACGGACTCGGCGGGCGTTCCCGGAACAGAACGATGCTGGTGCCGGCGTCCTCGCTACGTCGTTGTCGAAGGTCTCGTAGTAGTGATCGTAGATATCCGCGAGGACGCCGAGAACCCCTTCCGGGCCAGACGAACCGACATGGCGGACGATCCGGTCAGGCATGCCCGAGAGGGCCACCCGCCACCGCCGCGCGGGGATACTCGGAGACGACCGCCGCACCAGGTGCGGAGTCCAGCCGTCCGGGGATGCCCTTATGACCGAGCCCGAATCCGTCGACGGGAACGAACTCGTCGTACATGCGCTCACGGCGAATGGGGTCTCGACGATCTACGGGGTCGTCGGGATCCCGGTCACCGATCTGGCGCGCACCGCCCAGGCCCGCGGCATCCGTTTCCTCGGCTTCCGCAACGAGCAGGCCGCCGGCCACGCCGCCGCGGCCGCCGGCTACCTCACCGGGCGACCCGGCATCTGCCTGACGGTGTCGGCACCGGGCTTCCTCAACGGGCTCGTCGCCCTCGCCACCGCGACCACCGACTGTTTCCCGATGATCCAGATCAGCGGGTCCAGCGACCGCTCCGTCGTCGATCTGGAGCAGGGCGACTACGAGGAGCTGGACCAGCTCGCCGCGGCCCGCCCGTTCGCGAAGGCCGCGTACCGCGTCGACTCCCCCGACCTGATCGGCGTCGGTGTCGGCCGCGCGATCCGCGCGGCGGTCTCCGGACGCCCAGGCGGTGTGTACCTCGATCTGCCCGCCCACGTCCTCGCCGGCTCCGCGCCGCCCATTCCGCGCCCACCGATCGTCGACGCCGCACCGCGCCAGATCCCGGCGCCGGCGGCCGTCGAGCGGGCACTGGCCCTGTTGGAGGGTGCGCAGCGCCCGCTGATCGTGCTCGGGAAGGGGGCGGCGTACGCCCGCGCCGACAGGGTCGTCCGCGACTTCGTGGAGGCGACGCGGGCACCGTTCGTGCCGATGTCGATGGCGAAAGGACTTCTGCCGGACGATCATCCGCAGTCCGCGGCGGCCGCGCGATCGCTGGCGCTCGAAACGGCCGACGTCGTGGTTCTGATGGGCGCGCGCTTGAACTGGCTGCTCGACCACGGCCGATCGCCGCGCTGGTCCCCGGACGCGCAGTTCGTCCAACTCGACATCTGCGCAACCGAATTCGACAGCAACCGTCCGATCGCGGCCCCGGTCCTCGGCGACATCGGATCGTCGACGGCCGCACTGCTCGCGACGCTTCGCCCGGGACAGATCAAGCCGTCCCGCGACTGGCTGAACGAGATCGGCGCCGCGCGGCGGGCGAACACCGCGAAGATGGAGGAACGACTGCACCGCGAGGTTCACCCGATGGACTTCGCGGTCGCACTGCGGGCTGTGCGCGACGTTCTCGACAGGCATCGCGACACGGTCGTCGTCAGCGAAGGCGCCAATACTCTCGACAACGCACGCAACATCATTCCCATCCACTACCCGCGGCACCGGCTCGACGTCGGAACGTGGGGTGTGATGGGCGTGGGTCTCGGGTACGCGATCGCCGCCGCGGTCGAGACGGGCCACCGCGTGGTCGCGATCGAGGGCGACAGCGCATTCGGGTTCAGTGGCATGGAGATCGAGACGATCTGCCGGTACCACCTGCCCGTCGTGGTGATCGTCTTCAACAACGGCGGCGTCTACCGGGGCGACGAGGTCAACGTCCACTCGGCGGATCCGGCGCCGACGGCGCTGTTGCGCTCGAGCCGGTACGACACGCTGATCGAGGCGTTCGGAGGCGTCGGGTACCACGCCGAGACACCCGAGGAGGTGACGGTCGCACTGCGTTCGGCCCTCGAGTCGGCCGGGCCCGCGCTGATCGACTGCATCATCGACCCTGCCGTCGGCACCGAGAGCGGCCATCTCCAGAATCTCAACCGCTCGGCGCACGAGGAGGAATCATGACCGGACACGACCTCGGCGGACACCTCGACCCGACCAAACCGCAAGCGCTCGAGGGAATCACGGTGGTCGACTTCACCCACGTGCTGGCCGGGCCCACGTGCACCCGAATGCTCGCCGACGCCGGAGCGCGGGTCATCAAGATCGAACGTCCCGGCAGCGGCGACGACACGCGGCAGATGGGCCCGTTCGCCGACGACGGCAGCTCCGAGTACTACCGGCTGGCGAACACCGGCAAGGAGAGCATTGCACTGGATTTGAAGGACGCGGACGACATGGCGCTGGTCCGGTCGATGATCAAGCACGCCGACGTGGTGGTCGAGAACTTCCGGCCGGGTGTGATGGCGGGGCTGGGCCTGGCCCCGGACGACCTGATAGCCGCGCATCCTCGGCTGGTCGTGTGCTCGATCTCCGGGTTCGGCCAGTACGGGCCGATGCATCAGGAGTCGGCCTACGACACGGTGATCCAGGCGCTGTCGGGCATCATGGACGCCACCGGCTGGCCCGACGGTCCCCCGACCCGCGTCGGCACGTCGATCTCGGACATCGCCGCCGGCATCATGGGCTACTGCGGCATCGTCACCGCCCTCGTCGCCCGCGAGCGCACCGGCCGCGGAACCACCGTCGACGTCGCGATGCTCGACAGCACGTTCGCGCTGATGGAGCACGGATTGATGGACGCGCTCGGCCCGCGCGTGCGTCCGACCCGCCTGGGCAACCGGCACCCGTTCATGTACCCGTTCGACACGTTCGAGTGCAGCGACCGCACCATCGCGATCGCGGTCGGCAACGACCGTCTCTTCGAACTACTGTGCGGTGCACTAGGACTCACTCATCTGCCGTCGGACGAGCGGTTCGCCACCAACGTCGACCGCTGCGCCAACCACACGGAGCTGAAGACCGCGATGGAGGACGTGCTGCGCACCGACACCTCGCAGGCGTGGCGCGGTCGGCTGATCGAGGCCGGCGTCCCGGTGGGCGTCGTCCTCAACGTCGACGACACCCGCAGGCTCGATCAGATCGCGGCGCGCGGGATGATCAAGAACGTCGGCGGATTCGACGTTCCCGGCACACCGCTCAAGTTCGGGACCTGGGACTCGATCGGCGCGACGATCCCGTCGCCGGAACTCGACGACTGCGGCAACATGCTGCGTCGGGAGTTCGCGCCGGGTCCCGACGCGTGAGCCTCACGGCCGCGGCGTGAGTGTGACCGTCACCGGCTGCCGGGTGGCCGGGGCACGGAGCGTGAGGATGCGGGTGTCCTGGTTCCAGCTCGCGACGTGGACACCTTCGACGTTCGCGCCGTGCGGGAACGTCCGCGCGGGCAGATACACCTCGGTGGGCGCGATGATCGACAGGTTGGGCACGAAGGAGAATTCGAGGCGGTCCGCGTCGGCGGACCATTCCAGCGGCGATCCGGCGATCGCCCGCGGGTACGGCTTGTCGAGGGTCGCCACGAGGTTGCGTTCGGCGCCGTCCTCCTCGTACGGCCCCCACGGGCCGGGATCGCGCGACCAGTAGGAGACGCCCGCGCCCATCGTGCGCGCGGTGTCGTAGATCCGCTCGACGTAGTCGAGCGCGCCGGGCAGTGTCGTGTCGAGTCCGAACTCCCCAGGATGATCGGCGCGTTCCCCAACGCGGCCGCGGTCCGCAGGGTGTTGCCGCGCCACGCGTCGATCGTCGCGTCCACCTGTGCGCGTGAGATTCCGGTGTAGCCGCCGCCGAGGTCCATGGGGAGCGGGTAGATGTGCGGGCAGTACGCGATCCGCTGCTCACCGTGACGGGCGTCGGCGATCGCGCGGAGCCCGCTGGGGGTGCCCCAGTTGGTGCCCATCGCCTGCGGTGCGACGCAGACCCACGTGTTCTGGTCGACGGTACGGATGGCATCGGAGGTCTTCTGGTACAACGCAGTCAGCGGACCCGCCTCGAACGACGGGCCCTGCAGTGTGCCGCCGTACGGCTCGTTCATAAGGTCGTACGCGACCACCGCTGGGCTGTCGGCGAAGCGCTCCGCGACCGCCCGCCACGCGTTCGCGTAATGGTCGGTCAGCTCGGGGTGGTCTCCGGTGGTGTTCCAGAAGTTGTCGAACGCCCGCATCACGCCCGGCTCGAAGGTAGTACATCTCCCACATGTCGTTGTCGCCGACCGGGAGTCCGTCCAGGTACGTCGCCCACGCGGGGGCACCGTTGCCGTTCTGCCCACCGGGGGTGATGGCGCTCGAATACAGGTCCTGGTGCATGTCGAGCATGACGCTGTAGCCGCGCTCGGCATACCACCCGACCCGTTCGGCCACCCGATCCAGGTATTCCTGACTGTAGACGCCCGGTTCGGGTTCGACCGAGCGCCACGAGATCAGGAACCGTACGAAGTTGGTTCCCATGTCGGTGTGCTCGCGGTCGAGGTCGGCCTCGGTGAAGGCGGGCATACCGTCGGGAGTGCTCTTGGCGCTCGACGCGGTGTTGAATCCGTTGAGGATCAGCGCCCGTCCCGCGCCGTCCGTGAGAAACGCGGTGGACGGTGCAGGGTCCGCCCGAAGCGCGGCTCCGACACTGCCGACGAGCACCAGCGCACCGACGACCGCCATCAGCACCCTCGAACGCCCCACCACTTCACCAACTCTCGCATCCATTCCGAACCCGGACGATCGTCCTGTTCAGTGCGTTAATGTTGCGCCATGTCTGACGAGCACGGGACGCTTTCGGCAAGGGCACTGGTCCGCCGGATCCCGGCGGGTCCGTGGCCCGCGGCGGTCACCGTGCTGCTCGCGTCGATGCTGTTCGGAATCTGGTCGCTCGCCGGCCGGATCCTCACGTTCAACCCGGAACTGCTGGTTCCCAGCGCGATCGGCCTGCCCTTCGGGATCCCCGCGCTGCGTATCTCCCCGCTCGGCGACACCACGTGGTCGTTCTGGTTCATCGACGTCGTTTCCGCCCTCGCGATGGTCGCGGTGGTGTGGGCACAGCTGGTTCGTAGCCCGCGACGGCCCTTCCTCGCCGGGCTCCTCGCGACGATCCTCGGTGTCATGGTCGGCAATCTGGTGCGGATCGTGTTCCTCAGCTTCGAGACCCATCAGGGACTCGGCACATACGCGCTGGCCGTGCTCCTCGGCATGATCGTGTCAGCACTGTGGGGTGCCGCCGTCGGCCTGGTCGTCGGACTGGTGCACATGCTCGACCGGCGACTGCGACGACCCGCGAAACCGGCGCCGAAATCGCGGCCCGCCCGGCGTCCGGTCAAGGCCGGCCCACGCTGATCCGTGTCGTCACCGTTCCGGCACCCCATCCCCCGATGATCAACGACTGTCCAGGACGTCGAGCAGTGCCCGAAGCACCTCGGCCTCCTCGCGCAACTTGTCGAGACCGCGATCGGTGATCCGGATCCACGAGCGGGTGCGCCGCCCCGTGTATTCACGGCGCACTTCGACGCACCCCGCCCCGAGCAGAACATCGAGGTGACGACCGAGGTTGCCGTCGGTGAGACCGAGACCGTCACGAATGAAGACGAAGCTGACCTCGTCGGATTCGCCGAGCATCGACAGGATGGCGAGTCTGGTCTTCTGGTGAACGATCTCGTCGAGTCCCACGACTCGACGCTGAGCGCTATCCAATCCGCGCCAACCCTTCCGACTCGGCGAGATAGCTGAGAACTCCGAGCGCGAACGCGATCACCCCGAACGATGCCGTCACAACGCCGGCGGCCACAGAGCCTTCGAACGCGTTGACGGACAACATTGTCCGGACCGGCTCCGAGGCGGTGATCAGCCCCAGCAGCGATCCGAGAGCCCCGGTAACCCAAAGTCGTTGGCAGCGTTCCCTCCACCCGAACACCACGAATCCCGCAGCGAGAAGCGAGAGAACACCGAAGACAGTTGCCGCTGCGAGGACCCAGGGGATCGCGACGACCGACACCACGGCCACGGGCGTATACCCGATCTGCCTTCCCCTCACGCCGATCCGGTTACTCCGACGGGACATCACCACGGCCAACCCCACGAATGCGATCGGAATCAGCAGCCCCGACACGAACGGCAGGTTGTCACTGCCGAACATCTGCCCCAGCCCGATGGCCGACGCTGCACCACCCAGGACCAACAGATTCGTCGACTCGACCCGGAGGCGCAGGCGTCCGGCGCGGGCGGCATCCGCCGCGACAAGGACCGAGGGGATCGGGCAGTGCTCCGCGCCTTGTCCATCCATGCACTCACTCTGCAACGCAGAGTGAGTGCTGTCAATGCTCAGACCATGCCGATGGGTGCAGCGTCACGCGTCGCGTCGGCCGGGCATGAGAGCCTCGCATGCATGGGGAGAACCGACAGCTGGCCGATGCTCGATCGTGGGACGCGACGGTGGTGGCGAACGGTCGGCAGACGGATCGATCTCGACGGCGATCATTCGTGGTTGGCCGCGCCGACGTCCGGGCGCGGTGCAGTCGCCGACCGCTGGTTGCCGGCAGAGGCAGAACGCATCGGCGGCAGCCTCGTTCGGGACGCAGGCACCGGGACCGGACTGTTGCCGAGCATGGACGCCCTCGCCGGTCCGGGGTTCGATCCGGCAGCAGTCCATCCGGCCATTCGAGGGTTCTACGAGCAAACCTTGTCGTGGCGAATGGACGCATGGACCAAGTGGTCGCGCGGCTTCGCCGGGCCGGGTGCCGTGATCGAATCGCTGTACGGCAAACGGCTGCAACAACTTGCGCTGCCCGTCGATTCGCTGGCCGTCGCGCACGGGGTCGACAGCGAGATCGTGACGATCGTCGGCCCGGACGGAGCCCACGCGGGTTCCGGCTGGCTCCGGACCCTGCGGCGGACGGGCGACTACATGTTCAGCGGGTACTACCGCATCGGCCGACTCCCCGGCCACGATCAGCCGAGCGTGCATGTCAGCTTCCCCCTCGAACAGGGCAACGTACAGGTGTACCTCCGCCCGTCCAACGGACCCGACGGAGCGATGACGCTGTCGTCACCGCCCGGCGGCTTCGGCGACGACGGCGCCTACGTGACGGTCGTCGACGGCGGCCGCACGTATGCCGCCCGCGTGCCGGTCCACGAGAAGTTCCATCTGTACGTCGACGACGAGGGCGTCGCCCGAACTGATCATGTCCTGAGGCTGTGGGGCGCCACGGCCGTGCGACTGCACTACCGCCTCGTACGGACCTCGGTCGATCGATTCACCGACGGAGCGCAGACGCACGATGAAGGCCCGTGCGCAGGACGGGGCGGACGCTGATGTCCGGCGAAATGACCGCCGACAGATCCAGCTGATCCAGGACTCTCAGCCGAGCCATGCAAATGAGCCACCTGATGGCGCGTCGAGGTCCTTGTCCGATGCGTGGTGACGAGCCTAAATCGCTTCTCCGCCATCAGAACCGACGAGTCACGAGGCTGGGATGGTCGTCGCCAAGTCGTCAACTCGAGCAAGAGCGGCGCGGCGCAACTCTTTGGTGAGTGGTCTACGGTCCGCGGCTCGGGTAATCAGATCAACCTGACAGAGATCCACGTCGGCAATGTCGCGGTAGGCGACGCCGTCGTGTTGGTAGCGATTGGCCACCGACTGCGCGGTGATCATGACATTGCCGCCGAGCGCGACGCCGTTGATCGCCTCCTCCATTGTTGCTGCCCAGCAACCATACTGAACGGCGAGTCCGCTAGGACGAGGGTCTGACCACCCACTCCTTGGTCCACTCACGGCCGATGCCTTTGGCGCCGACGACGGCGTAGCCGTCGAGGTCCCCGAGAGTCAACACTCCATATGCCGCGAGTGGCGAGTCGATCGGCACTGCTGCCACCCGTTTCTCTCGATGCACGACAATGCGATCCATCTTGTCCGCCATCTCTCGATAGGGTGGACGGGCGAGAGATGCATCGACGTCGCCTTCGAGCCAGCCGCGAAAGCTGATCACCCCACTCGAGCTGGATGAACTGCAGCCGCGCATGGGGGTTCTTCGCCGCGAAGTCCGCCAGAAAACCCTCGTCTCTCCGGCCGGGAAAGCCATTGATGAACCCGATTCGCAGGATCTCCTGTTCGGTCCTTTCGCCCAGTGCAATGCGCGAAGACGCCAGCGCAGCGCCCGCATGCACCATGAACTCCCGGCCACGGTCGGTCAGCCGGATCGGAGCGGTGCCACGCTCGACCAACTTGTAACCCACAGCGCCCTCGAGGCGTTGGATCTGCTGGGTCATGGCCGGCGGTGAGACGAACAATCGCGCCGCCGCGCGCGCGAAGCTTCCTTCTTCGATCAGCACCTCCAACGAATTGACCAAAGTCAGATTCAAGAACGAGGACACACCCGACTCCTCCGATGAAGCAACTACTTAACCCTGTGTCGTGGATGTCAATTTACTGGTCAGCCGCACGGTGTCAAGGTGTTCGAGACCGGAAGAAATCCAAGAGCCGGAACATGATCGGGCCTTCAGCCACCCTCGAGTTAACCAAGACGGGAACCCATGTCAGCAACCGCGAAGTCACCTCAACGAGCGCTCGTCACCGGGGCCGCATCCGGAATCGGCTATGCGATTGCCGAGCAACTCATCGCCTCCGGAGCGTCTGTCCTTGCCTTCGATCTGGACAAGGACGGCCTCGCCGCAGCGGCCGAGAAACTCGGAAGCTCATACGCAACCTTCTCCGGCAGCGTCACTGAACCGGAAGACGTCAAAGCTGCGGTGGAGAAGGCCGAACTAGCCCTCGGGGGAATCGACAGCCTGTTCAACGTCGCGGGCGGCCTGCGTCCTGCACCCATCACCGATCTCGCCGAAGTCGACTGGCACTTCACCATGGACGTGGTGCTCACGGGTGTCTTCCTCTGCACCAAATACGTCGCACAGTCCATGATCCGAACGGGAGGCGGTGGCGCGATCGTCAACATCTCCTCGGTCAACGCACACCTGCCCCTCTACGGCGGAAGCGCTTACGCTGCCGGCAAAGCCGGTGTGGAAATGTTCGGCAAGAATGCCGCACTCGAGCTGGCCCGGCACGGAATCCGTGTCAACACTGTGCTTCCCGGACTTGTAGAGACTCCGATGGCGGGTTTCATCCTCGAGAACGAAGGCATCATGGACGAGTTCCGCGCGAACGCCGTTCTCGAGCGTCCCGCACAGCCAGCAGAGCTCGCTGCCCCCGCAATCTTCCTGGCAGGATCGGGCGCCAGTTACATCACCGGCACCAGTCTGGTTGTCGATGGCGGCTACGAAGTGGGCAGCTACCCCGATCTCAGCAAGTACCTGTAGGGAGAGAACAACAATGAGCACAGCACATTCCGCCCGACCGACCGCAGCCCCCCGAACCTCGTACGAGGAGGAGTTCGTCCACATGATGGACGACATCGACACCCTCATCGAGAGCACCACCAATCCCATCCACCGGAAGATTCTTGTCAACTACCGCCGCCACGGCCTACTCGAGGTGTCGGGTCGCTACGACGAACTGCTCGCTCCCGAGATGACCGTCGACGAGCCTCACTACCGGGTCTTCGAGGGCGGCCAAGGCGTAATCCTCGACGGAATGAGCGAGGTTCGCGGCTTTTACCAGACGCTGGCCGGTATGGACATGCTGGTGATGTGGACGGGCAAGCAGAAGATGGCGGTCGCCGACTGGGGCTTCGCCGGCGAGGCGGAGTTCAGTCAGTTCGTTCCGGGAAAGATGCTAGGCGACAACGTCTTCGGCAGCCTGGACGAGAGCTCTGCCAGCAGTACATCGGAGTACGACGCTGACGCGTACTACCTGGTCCGTCGCACACTTGCATTCGTCTGGCACTACGACAACGACGTCCGATTGATCGGCGAACACGTGTACGAAGATGCGACTTCCAAGACTGTCACCAAGGTTGCGCCGGAGGACGTTATCACCGGTTCCCGGGCCGCAGAGTTGCTCGAGTCCGTGATCGACAAGTACGAACTCCCACAGTAAGGAACACAAGAATCCATCGTCGTGGTGGATCCTGACATCAGGCTTCACCATCACGATCGGTCCGACCACGCTGACTGGACAGGAGGCAGCCTTCGCCCGGAGAACCGGGCGAAGGCTGCCTCCTTCTGCGGCGCACCGAACCCGGGCGCCGGTCCCGTCAGAAGTGCCGCGTGAGCCAATCGACCAGGATCTCGTTGGTGCCCTGCGGATCCTCGAGCTGAGTCCAGTGCCCGGTGTCGATCATCCGGCGCTCGAACGTCTCGAAGTACTGCAGCAGGTTGTCGGTGAGCATCGGGTGACAGATCGGGTCGCGGCGCGCCGCGACCAGCAGCGCGGGGACGGCGACCTTCGGTACCACCCCGTCGGGGAACAGTTCGGTGTGGACCTCCCAGTTGCGGATGATGCTGTGGTACCAGCTCAGCCCGCCCCGGAACCCGGTGCGCGCGAATGCGTCTGCGTAGTACCGCAACTCGTCGGCACTGAGCACGACGTCGCCGGGCCACGTCGATTCGTCGTCCTCGAGCCAGTGGATGTAGCTCATCGACTCCGGATCGTGTCGACCGGTGCGGGACAGGTTCGTTCCCGATCCGGTGTCGCGGCGCATGAAGAACCGGAAGGTGCGTTCGGCGTCCTTGTCCAGCAGCGCCTCACACTCCGGGGTCTGGAAGTGCGCCACGTAGTTCCGCGGCCCGTACGCCTGCTCGTACTTCTCGAGCGGGTTCTCGCGCGAGTATCCGAACGGGGTGTTCAGGGTGATGACGCCGGCCACCGAATCCGGCTGCAGGTACGGCATCATCCACGACACCATGCCGCCGAAGTCGTGGCCGACCACGACGGCCTTCTCGTAGCCGGCGTCGGCGATCAGGCCCGCCACGTCGGCGGTGGTCTCGGCGATGCTGTACGCGCGGCGGTCGTCCGGCCCGGTCGATCGTCCGTAGCCGCGCATGTCGGGGGCCATCACATGGAATCCGGCGTCGGCGATGGGCTGCAGTTGGTGCCGCCACGACGCCGAGAGCTCGGGAAAGCCATGACACAGCACGACGCACACGTCACGGGTGACGGTCGCGGGCACCGCCTCGTAGACGGCGAGGCGAACTCCGTTGGTGTCGACGAATCTCGGTTCGGGAAGCATGGGAATCCTGTTCTCTCAGAGGGAGGTCTCGGCCGGCGCCGGCTTGGGCACCGCCAACGCGACGAGGGCGCCGATCGCTGCCGCCGCGGCGGCGACGAGGAACGCGCCGCGGAAGCCGGCGGCCTGGTAGGCCACGGCGTGGCCGTCGGTGGCGAGGACGTAGTGCGCCAGGACGGTGAAGCCGATCGTGGAGATCAGCGTGCCGGCGAGGGTCTGTGCGACGCCGACGAAGTTCGAGCCGACGGCGCGTTCGGTCTCGGGCAGGCTGAGCAGCGCGAGATCGGGGACGGCCGCGTAGATCATGCACCCCAGCCCGAACACCATCCAGGCGACGACGATGACCGCGGGCACGGTGGGCACCGCCGAGAGGATCGCGGCGGCGACGGCGATGAACACCGCGCCGAACACGAGGTGGTTGCGGAACCCGATCGACCTGGCGGTGGCACCGACGATGAAGCCGCTCGCGACGATCATCAGCTGACCGGGCAGGAGCCATCCGGCCATCTGGGTGGCGGACAGGCCGAATCCGTACGGGGTGCTCTCGGGCGCCTGCAGCAGCATCGGGGTCAGGCTCGCGAGCAGGGTCGTCGCGCCGTAGGCGATGCCACCGCCGATGAGCGTGTACCGCAGCGCGGGCTTGGTGATCAGGTCCAGTCGGATCAGCGGCTCGTCGGTGCGGCGTTCCCACCACACCCAGACCACGAACCCGACGAGCGCGATGCCGACACACGTCAGTGTCCGCGAATCCGTCAGCCCCCACTCCTTGCCTCGGGACAACCCCAGCATGATGACGAACATGCTGGCCGCGAGCAGGATCGCCCGAACCAGTCGATGCGGGACCGCGAGCGGATCGGGGTCTCCGGGACGAAGAACAGGGTCAGCAGCGCGCCGATCGCGCAGAACCCGAACGCGAACCAGAACACCGACCGCACACCGAGGTGGTCGATGAGCACACCGGCGACCAGCAGCGCACCCACGCCCACCGCACCGACACCGGTGTTGGCGATGCTGATCGAGATCGGCTGCAACCGAGCCGGGAACGTGTCCCGGATCAACGTGTATCCCAGTGCCAGGCAGGCGAACCCGGCACCCGACAGGAACCGGCCGGCGACCAGCACCGGGAACGCGGTCGCCGTCGCGGAGACGAGTGCGCCGAGCGCACCGATCGCCGCCGTCACGACCAGCATCCTCTTCTTGCCGTAGCGGTCGGCGAGCTTGCCGATGATCGGCGACGCCACCGCGCCGGACAGCGTGAACGCCGTCATCACCCACACCACCTGCGTGGTGTGGAACTCGGCGGCGACCTTGGGCAGCGTCGGCGCGAACAGGGAGAAGCCGAGTGCCGACTGCTCGGTGAGCAGTAGCAGGATCGCCAGGACTCCCACCCAGTACCGGGTGGGGCGCTCGGGTGCGGACGCCTCGAGGCGCCGTTCGTCTGGGCCGTCATTGGTTGTTGGCAGAGACATGACCACCTCACTTCAGGGAGTTGCGGATTACGGATGTCGTGTCGACTCAGTCCTGCACGGACCCTCGGGGCAGAACCATGATCTTCACGTGGTCGTCCGGGGCGCGCAGCGCGGTGAACGCGTCCGCCACCCCGTCCAGGGCGACTCGGCCGGTGATGATCGCGTCGGCGTCGATCTCACCGCGGGCGAGGCGCTCGAGCACGATCTCGTAGCCCCGCTCGGTCGGACCGTGCCCGAAGTTGATCGCGATGCGACGCAGCTGCCCGATGACGGGGATGATCGTCTCGTCGGCGAAGGGCGCGGCGAGTACCTGGATTCGCGAGTCGTAGGGCAGGTTTCGCAGGAGCATGTCGAGCATCCCCTTGCGGCCGCTGCACTCGTAGGCGATCAGGATTCCGCCGCCGCCCGCGGCCGCCTCGTTGTGGCCGTCGGCGACCATCCGATACCACAGCTCGATCGGATCGTCCACGCCGGGATCGACGGCGATGTCCGCGCCCATCTTCAACGCCAGCTCACGCCGCTTCGGGGAGGGCTCGGACGCGATCACCGTGTGCGCCCCGCGCGCCTTGGCCGCGACGATCGCGCCGAGACCGATGGTCCCGCAACCGATGACCAGAGCCGAGTCGGCGGCGGTGAGCCCCGAGCGCTGCATGTGCAACTCCCCCACGTGCAGCGGCTCTGCCAGCGCGGCATGCTCGAACGACAACCCGTCTGGCACGTGGCGGACCCATACGGCATCGACCAGGATCTGCTCACCGAATCCACCGTGATACGTGTTGGAGTAGCCGATGATCTTCGGGATCCCGGTCGAGGTGTCGGTGACGATGCCCAGGCCGGCGACACGGTCACCGACCGAGAAATCGGTCACCTCGGGGCCGACTTCGGCTACCACTCCGGCGTATTCGTGCCCGAGGACGACCGGGCGCTCGTGATCGAAACTGGCCAGCGGGTACCGGGCCGCGTCGACGACGTCGACGAACCGACACGGGTCCTTCGACACGCTCAGGTCGCTGCCGCAGATGCCGCACGCCATGACGTCGATCCGCAGCTGTCCGGCACCGAGGGGCGGCAGCTCGGGGACGTCGGCGAGGGTGAACCGACCGTCGTGGAACTGGACTGCCCGCATGTCAGGCTCCCGCCTGCGCGGGCTGACCGTAGTAGTCGGTCCGTGCCTTCTCGAGTGCGCCCACGAGATTGCCGATGAGGTACTCGCGGTTGTCCTCGGCGAACTGCAGGCTCGCCTGCCGCCGGACGTTGCGTCGACGGAAGTGGGGAACCACCTCCGAGGCGAACAGTTCGTAGCTGCGCTTGGTGTCCTCCCAGTTGGCCATGTCGACGTGCAGGATGAGCATCGTCCCGAAGCCGCCGGTCTTCTCGATCAGCCGCTCGATCTGTGCGATCGCCTGGTCCGGGGTGCCGATGATCGCCCGACCGAACTCGCCCAGCGAATCGTGGCGCCAGTGGTCGATCACACCCTGCGGCGTCTCGCCCCACTCGGGGTAGCGACCGTTCTGGCGATTGGCGTAGTAGGCCATCGCCTGGATGCGGCGGCTGACGGCCCGCTCCGCGTCGGCCTGGGTCTCGGCGAGGAACATCGGGTTCACCACGCGCCAGGTGGACCGGTCGGCGACGTGGCCGTGCTCGGCCGACACCTTCTCGTAGATCGACCAATTCCGGTCGAGCGCATCGAAACCGACCGGCGAGCTCGCAGCGAGCGACAGCAAGGAGAGCCCGTTCGTGCCGGCCAGCACCGACCCGTTCGGCGAGATGGTCGATGCGGTGACCACCTCGATGCCGGCGGGGTCGTAGGTGGGGAGCTGCGCGCGGGCGTCGCGGAGCGTGAACCAGTCCGTCTCCATGTTCACGGTCTCGCCGCGCAGCAGCGGGAGGATCGCCTCGAGCGCCTCGCCCTGCCGCCGACGCTGATCGCTCGGGTCGATGCCCATCATGTGCGCATCGAGCGGAATCTTGCCCGGACCGGTCCCGAAGATGACCCGTCCACGGGTCTGCAGGTCGAGCTGCATGATCCGGTCGACGCTGATCAGCGGGTGGTGGTAGGGCAGCGAGACGACGCCGGTGCCGAACCGAATCCGCTCGGTCCGCTCGGCCGCCGCCGCGATGAACACCTCCGGGGACGGGACGATCTCGGCGCCCGTCGAATGGTGCTCACCCATCCAGGCCTCCTCGAACCCCAGATGGTCGAGGTGTTCCATCAGGTCGATGTCACGCCGGAGTTGGAGCGCCGGATCGGCGTCGAGCGGGTGGAACGGAGCTAGGAAGGCTCCGAACTTGATCGAGTCCGGTGTCCACATGTCGTCTCCTCGAGTGTGTCGTCGTCGAACTACCTCGACGCCTAGTGGTCTACCAAAGATTTGAATCAAACGATTGAATTCGTGCATAACGGTTCGACACCCTCCCGCTCAGTGGAACGCGTGGGCCGCACGCCCCGAAGCGGGCATCAACTCCGACGAATATGCTTGCCTGACTGCATATTTTGTGCAGACACTCGAGCAAACGGCAGCTTCCGCCCCGGCGCACATTGCCGCGCACGCGTCGACGACACGGCCTCGCCATACGACAACTAATCGATCACCTGATCGATTCATGTAGTTCGAGCAGGCCGCCCGAACGTCAGCCGAGGAGTGCCCGGTTCGTCAGATCAGCATCCGGTCGGCGCCGCCGACGACGAATGCGACGAGATCCTCGTAGAACTCGACGAGTTCGTCGCGGGTCGGCCGCGCCTTTCCGACCACCCAGTCGTCGACTCGGCTCAGGGACTGCAGGAAGCTCATCACCGCGATGGGCCACCGATGGTCGATCCGTTCCGGCGGGGTGTCGGGAAGCGCCCGGCGAACCTGCTCCCGCAAGCGCAACGACAGCTCGTCCTGGCCCGTCGAGGTGACGGCCGGTCGCGCTTCCCGCGACACCTGCACGACGATCTTGATCCAGCGAACCCCTCGAACACGTTGATTCAGAAGCAGTTCCAGGTAGGGATCGGTCAGGGCCCGGACCACATCCTCGAGCTCGGGACGCTGATCGGACGCGGCCAACGCTGCGACCCGTGCGGAAATGTCCTGCGAGACTCGGGCTCCGACGTCCAGCAACACCGCCGACAGGAGATCTTCCTTCGAGCCGAAGTGGTAGTGGACGGCGGCCGGACCCTGGCCCGCTGCAGCATTGATCGCACGCACGGACACGGCATCGACACCCTGCGTGGCGAACAGCTTTTCGGCTGTCTTGATCAGGCGGACTCGGGTGGCGTCACCCTGTCGATTCGGCATCGTGCGGGCCATGCGAAGAGGGTAGCCGACCACTCGCGGGTGCCCCGCCGGAGGGAATCCGCTTGGGTACCTGCGATTCAGGAGAGTAGGCCACCGAACCCTCCCTGTCGATTCGGCATCGTGCGGGCCATGCGAAGAGGGTAGCCGACCACTCGCGGGTGCCCCGCCGGAGGGAATCCGCTTGGGTACCTGCGATTCAGGAGAGTAGGCCACCGAACCCTCCCTGTCCATACCTATGTCCCATTTATCAGACTCACAGTCTGATTTCTTACCCGAAGGTCTACCCAAGTGGGCGACGGTCGGCTACCGTCCGATCAGTCGCATCCGCGCTGCGGCCGTGACACTTCACCCCCGGCGTCTCCAGACGAAAGGCGTTGCCTGCCATGGATCCACTACGTTTCGACGGTCAAGTCGCTCTGATCACGGGCGTGTCCACCTTCGGACTGGGCCTCGCCTACGCGCGCGTGCTCGCCTCCCGCGGATGCTCGGTGGTCGTCAACGACCTCGGCCGGGACTGGACGGGGTCGGAGAGCGCACCGGGGACGGACGAGGTAGTCCGGCTGATCGAAGCCGACGGTGGTGTTGCGGTGGGTGTCACCGGAGACGTCGTGAGCGAGGCCGACCGCATCGTGCAGACCGCGGTCGACGCGCTCGGCCGGTTGGACATCGTGATCAACAACGCCGGCGCGGGCGGCGACTTCGACACTCTGGTGGACGTCCACCTGCGCGGGGCGAACCGCATCACCGAGGCCGCGTGGCCGTACTTGTCCGCCAACGGCGACGGGCGGGTCCTGAACATCTCGTCGAACGGCAGCTTCGGGGCACCAGCCATGCCCGGCTACGCGGCCGCGAAGGGCGCCATCCTCTCCCTCACCCGAACGCAGGCGATCCTCGGCAATCGAATCGGTGTGCGCTCCAACGCGATCCTCCCCGCCGCGTGGACGCGCTCCACCGCCGGAATCGAACAACCGGGCTTCGCAGAGTTCATGCAGGCCCACTTCCCACCCGAGGCGGTCGCCGCGTTCGCGGCCTATCTGCTCCACACCGGCACGACGCTCACCGGCGAGGTGTTCACCGTGGGCGGCGGCCTGGTCTCGCGCGTCGTGCAGGCGGAGACGCAGGGCGCATCGACCGACGACCACTCCCCCGAGGCCTGGCCCGCGCTGATCGACCAGGTGATAGCACCCGGCGACATGATCGTTTCGAAATCCCTGTGGTCCCAGCTCGATTCGTTCGTCTCCCGGATGAGTCCGCAGACTCGCGCGGACTGGGACGCGATCCGGGTCGCCCCCGACGTGGACGGCAAGGTCAAGGCCTGAACCCCGAGGCCGGCTACGCCTGAGTCGCGCTGCGCTCCGGCCAGGTCGCCTCGACCCGGCCGGAGCGGTCGATCATTCGTTCCCGTGCAGCGCCGCACACCACACATCGGTGACGGTGTCGATCGCACCGTCCCGATCGGTGGGCCACCCGCGCACCATCCAAGTGTTCAGGAACAGCTCGAGCCCGCTGATCAACAGCAGCGCCCGGCGCTCGGCCTCCACATCGTCGAAGCGCTGCCACAACTCGTCGTTCGCCGTCAGCGCCGAGACGAACCGGCGGTGGTAGTCCAGGTAGAAATCGTCGAACCGCACCAGCCCTGCGGACTGGACCCGCAACTTGTCGAGGCTCGCCTCCCACGCCTCGACGACCCCCACGACCCACTCCCGGATCGTCTGGCGCGACCAGTCGGTGAGCCGGCCGAAGTCCTGGTACAGCGCCTCGGCCCGGTCCCACACCTCCACGACGACGGCCTGGACGATCGCATCCTTGCTCGGGAAGTACGAGTAGAGGGTGGCCCGGCTGGCGCCGGCCGCCTTGGCGATGTCGTCGATCGTCGTTTCCCGGAAGCCTCGCTGCCCGATCAGGCGGGCCGCGGTGTCCATCAGATGTGCCCGACTCTTCCGCTTCTGCAGTTCACGCAGCGACAGTTTCTCGTCGGGTTCGGTTTCCATACTCGCAGTCTAGTGTCCCCGCACATTTGTCTGTGACCGCCCTTACACTCACGCCATGACCGTCGAAGTGGCCCGCACGCAGGTGCTCTCGTACCGCTGGCACGCCCATCAGCTCGACCGTGCCCCGGGCGTCGCGTCGGGGCCGACCGACTGCGCCATCCTCGACCTCGGGATCCAGAACACCGGCCCCGACGGCGCCGCGTGGGCACTGCTCCTACGCGGCACACCTCGCGACACCGGCGGCGACCTCGCGCTGGCGTGGACGCTGCGGGCCGCGCCGCACTGCTACCGGCGCTCAGACCTGCCCGCGATCGCGACGGCCACCTCCCCGCTGTCGGACGCGGACGCCGCCAAGCGCATCTTCGACGCGAACCGGCCGCTGAAGGCCGCGGGGATTCCGACGCTGGACGCGCTGCGCGCAATCGCCGACGAGATGCGCGACATCGTCCGCACGCCCACCGTCAAGGGCGAGATGTCGGCGGCGCTCACCGCCCGGATGAGCGAGCCCTATCTGCGGTTCTGCCGCCCCTGCAACGCGACGCACATGTACGAGATGCCGTTTCGGCTCGCGGCGCTGCAGGCCGGTCTGGAACTGCGGCCCGACACCTCGCCGCCCGTTCTGGAACGCATTCCGGGTTGGCGCGGCAAGCCGTACACCCACACCGGCGCGGACGCTGACACCCGCTTCGACGTGATCCGCGGGTACCTCCGGTTCTTCGGGCCGTCCGAGCCGAAGGCCACAGCCGGATACATCGACGCCCCGGTCAAGGACGTCAAACAGCACTGGCCGGACGACGCGACACCGGTCTCGGTCGAGGGCGCGGAGCGATGGATCCTCGCGGCCGATCTCGACGCCCTGCTCGATCCGCCCACCGACGACGGGGTGCGGCTCCTCGGCCCGTTCGACCCTTACCTGCAGCTGAAGGACCGGGAGCTGCTCGTGGCCGACGAGTCGCGACGCAAGGCGCTGTGGCCGACGCTCGGCCGACCGGGAGCGGTTGCCGCCGGTGGGGAGCTCGTCGGCCTGTGGCGGCCACGGACCTCGGGGAAGAAGTTCACCGTCGAGGTGACGCCGTGGGCTCGGCTCACGAAGCCGGTGCGGGGCGGGATCGAGCAGCAGGCGCAGGCGCTCGCCGACTTCCGCGGCGTGACGCTCACGGGTGTCGTCGATCGGGACTGACGTCGGCCCAGCGCGGGGTCAGCTCAAAGACGCGTGCCAGACGAGGGCGGCGGCGAGGGCGCCGACGCCGTTGAGCGACCAGTGCAGGGCGATCGGGGCGAGCAGGCTGCCGCTGCGTCGGCGGAGCCACGTGAAGACGAAGCCCGCGGCCGCGGTCGCGGCGACGGCCCCGGCGATGCCGAGCGCCTGCCCCAGCGGACCGCCACCGAGCATCGCGCTCAGCCCCTTGTTACCCGAGGTCAACCCGAGCGACGACGCGATGTGCCACAGACCGAACAGGAGGGACCCGGCGGCGAAGACGCCACGCGCGCCCGAGACGCGGGAGAGGGTGCCGTGCAGCACGCCGCGGAACGCGAGTTCCTCGGGGATCACGGTCTGCAGCGGGATGACGATCATGGAGGCGACCAGCGCACCGGAGATGGTGGCGTAGCGATCGGCCATGAAGAACTGCCGCGTCATCGGGAGCGCTACACCGATCGCGACAACCGCGAGGACGATGCCGACCGACGCCAGCGCGTACAGCGTGCCCTTGCGCCAGTGACGAGGAGACAGCCCCAGCTCGGACCAGCCGAGACCACGACGTCGGGTCAGCCCGACCAGGATCACCGCCGCGATCGGCACGGTCGCAATGCTCGCCCAGATTGTGGTGAAGTGGGCGATCATGTTGGTCGCGACCAGCACCACGACGACCACAGCGACGTCCAACCATGCATGCGCGGCACGGATGCGGTGAATACCCGTCGTCGACGCGGCGCCGGCGTTCGCGGTTACGAGATTCATGCGGTGCGCATCCCCAGTCTCTGCGATCAACCCGACACCGAGAGAACACAGATCGTTATCCGTCCGTTACCAATCTCGAGAGTACGCCTCCGTGCGTCGGCGGCGCGTCGTGAACTCGCCCACACCCCTGCACGGTCACGTTCGATGCTACGGTGCCCCGCCCCGCCCCGGTTCGGACGAGCAAACCAGCGCCGTTAGCCTGAGTACGAACTTCACAGCCCCGTGTTCAGGAGAGATGATGGCCGAATTCCTCTACGAGGACCTGCTTCCGATCGGTGAAGACCCCACCGAGTACCGGCTGCTCACCACCGAGGGGGTGTCCACCGTCGAAGGACCCGACGGCCGCACCTTCCTGAAGGTCGAACCCGAGGCCATGCGGCTGCTCACCGAGACCGCACTGCACGACATCTCGCACTACCTGCGCACCGACCACCTCAAGCAGGTCGCGAGCATCCTCGACGATCCCGAGGCGTCGGGCAACGACAAGTTCGTCGCACTGGACCTGCTGAAGAACGCGAACATCTCCGCGGCCGGCGTGCTGCCGATGTGTCAGGACACCGGCACCGCGATCGTCATGGGCAAGCGCGGCCAGCAGGTGCTCACCCCCGGCGACGACGAGGAGTCGATCGCTCGCGGCGTGTACGACGCGTACACCAAGCTGAACCTGCGCTACTCGCAGAACGCTCCCATCACCATGTGGGAGGAGAAGAACACGGGCAACAACCTGCCCGCGCAGATCGAGCTGTACGCGGACACCGCGAAGGGCCACGAGAACTCCTACAAGTTCCTGTTCATGGCCAAGGGCGGCGGATCGGCCAACAAGTCGTACCTGTACCAGGAGACCAAGGCCATCCTGAACCCGGACTCGATGATGCAGTTCCTCGAGGCCAAGATCCGCTCGCTCGGCACCGCGGCCTGCCCGCCGTACCACCTGGCGATCGTCGTCGGCGGCACCTCCGCCGAGTTCGCGCTCAAGACGGCGAAGTACGCGTCGGCGCACTACCTGGACGAGCTGCCGACCGAGGGCGCGATCACCGGCCGCGGTTTCCGCGACCACGAGCTCGAGAAGCAGGTCTTCGAGCTCACCCAGAAGATCGGTATCGGCGCGCAGTTCGGCGGCAAGTACTTCTGCCACGACGTCCGCGTCATCCGCCTCCCCCGCCACGGCGCCTCGCTGCCCGTCGCGATCGCGGTCTCGTGCTCCGCGGACCGCCAGGCCAAGGCGAAGATCACCCCCGAGGGCGTCTTCCTCGAGCAGCTCGAAGTTCAACCCCGGCCAGTTCCTGCCCGAGGTCACCGACACCCAGCTCGACTCGGACACCGACGGCGTCTCGGGCACCGGCAAGGGCGCGGCGGTCAAGATCGACCTCACCAAGCCGATGTCGGAGATCCTGGCCGAGCTGTCCAAGCACCCGGTCAAGACCCGCCTGTCGCTGACCGGCCCGCTGGTCGTCGCGCGCGACATCGCGCACGCGAAGATCAAGGAGCGCCTGGACGCCGGCGAAGAGATGCCGCAGTACCTCAAGGACCACCCGGTGTACTACGCCGGCCCTGCGAAGACCCCGGACGGCATGGCGTCGGGCTCGTTCGGCCCCACCACCGCCGGACGCATGGACTCCTACGTCGAGCAATTCCAGGCGGCGGGCGGCTCGATGATCATGCTGGCCAAGGGCAACCGCTCCAAGCAGGTCACCGACGCGTGCAACACGCACGGCGGCTTCTACCTCGGTTCGATCGGTGGCCCGGCGGCCCGGCTGGCGCTGGACTGCATCAAGAACGTCGAGATCGTCGAGTACGAAGAGCTCGGCATGGAGGCGGTCTGGAAGATCGACGTCGAGGACTTCCCCGCGTTCATCGTCGTCGACGACAAGGGCAACGACTTCTTCGCCCACACCGGCGAGGTCACGCTGACGATCGGCAAGCGCCCCGGCCTGTGAGCTGACGCGCCGAACAACGAAGGCCCGGTGGAGTATTCACTCCACCGGGCTTTCGCCGTCTTTGTCGGATCTCGCGCCCCGGTTCGATACCGATCCAGGTCCGACCCTTGCCAGCTACTTCACGGAGGAACTTGACTGGATCGTGCGTTCGCCCATCGCCACACACGGAGCGAGGTAGCCGATGTCGACCCACCGTGCAGTCCACGTCCAGTCCCCGGCGAAGCGTTGAAACTCGTCGACGTCGAGACGAAGTCCCCGAACCCGGGCACGTCCGCATCGCAGTCGCCGCGTGCGGAGTCTGCGGCACCGACCGCGGATTCGTCAGCGGCGGATTCCCCGGCCTGTCCTGGCCGCTCACGCCGGGGCATGAAATCGCCGGGACGATCGCCGAACTCGGCGCCGGCGTCGACAACTTCGCCGTCGGCGACCGTGTCGCTGTCGGGTGGTTCGGCGGGCACTGCGGCAAGTGCATCCCCTGCCGCAAGGGCACCTTCATGTACTGCGAGAAGCTGCAGGTGCCGAGCTGGCAGTACCCCGGCGGCTATGCCGAGTCGGTGACGGCGCCGGCCAACGCCCTCGCCCGCATCCCGGACGGCCTCTCCTTCGCGGAGGCCGCACCGATGAGCTGCGCCGGCGTTACCGTCTACGACGCCCTCCGCAAGACGAACGCGCGGCCCGGTGACCGGGTGGCCATTCTCGGCGTCGGCGGACTCGGACACCTCGGCGTCCAGTTCTCCCGGGCGATGGGATTCGAGACGATCGCCGTCGCCCGCGGCGAGGGAAAAGCCGACGACGCCCGTCGGCTCGGTGCACACCACTACGTCGATTCCACCGCGGGGGATGTCGGGGCGGCCCTGCAGGCACTCGGCGGCGTGTCGGTGGTCTTGGCGACCGCCGCGAACTCGCAGGCGATGGCGGACACCGTCGGTGGGCTGATTCCGCTGGGTGAGCTGGTGATCATCGGCGTCACTTCCGATCCGTTGCCGATCAGCCCGCTCCAGCTGATCACGCCGGCGCTGAGCGTGACCGGTCATGCCTCCGGTACCGCCCGCGAGGTCGAGGAGACGATGCAGTTCGCGGTGCTGTCGGGGGTGCGGGCACAGATCGAGGAGCGCTCGCTGGCCGACGCGGCAGAAGCGTTCGCCAGGATGGACGAGGGTCACGCGCGGTACCGCATGGTTCTCACTATGTGACCTGGGCGCACCACCGTCACAGCACGAACGGAATGAGCCTCTTCGTCCGGTCCATGTACCGCCGGTACGGCTCGCCGAGCCCCTCGACGAGCACCCGCTCCTCGTGCGGAATTCGGACGACGTACGCGCCGGCGAGCGCGAGCACCGTGAGCGGCGCAAGCCAATTGGTGTAGGCCACAGTGAATCCCAGCGCACACACCAGGGCGCCGGTATAGGAGGGATGCCGGATTCGGCGGTAGAGCCCGGTGTCCACCACCCGCTGCTCCGGGGTGGTCTGCACGCGAAACGTGAACGACACCCCCAGCTCGTGGACCGCCCGCAGCCGCATCGCCTGGCCCGCGGCCGCCACCGTCAGGCCGCCCCAGAAGAACCACCAGGCGCCGGTGGTGATCACCGTGGCGTGGGACAGGACGCTCACCGCCGCCCCACCGATGTAGACCGTCGTGAGCCCGAGCCCCAATGCAATGCCCGACCAGGCGTCGCGTGTCGATCCCGAATCCGGGTGCGCGCGCCCGATCCGGTACTCGGAGAACAGGAACGCGAGGAACGCAAGCGCGAGCACCACCGCCGCGACCGGGTCGGTCGCGAACAGTGGGAGGGCCGATCCCGAGTCAGCCACCAGCCGGGACATTCCGAGTGCCCTCCGCTCAGTCATGTTCCGAGTGTGCCGCGCGCGACCCACCCCCGTTGGCCGAATGTCACATACGTTCAGTCCAAGTGGACGTACGTGACATTCGGCCGGTCAGCCCGGGATCACACCGGCCTCGATGGCCGCGGCTCGGTACGCCTCGGCCAACGTGTCGACGGTGTCGTGGGCGTTCAGTCCGCTCGGATTGGGCACCACCCACAACTCGGCGCCCTCGAAATCCCCCGACTGGCGGCCCTTCACGGCCTTACGCACACCGAACGCGGCGCGGTAGGCGGTGATGCCGGCGACCGCGACCACGCGCGGGTGCAGTTCGGAAACGAGGCGTCGCAGGCGTAGACCACCGTCGCACAGTTCGTCGGCCGTCAGCTCGTCGGCCCGAGCGGTCGCGCGCGCAACGAGATTCGTGATGCCGACGCCGCGCGACACGAGCAGGTCCCGGTCGATGTCGGACATTCCGGCGGTGGGGTCGATCGGGCGGTCGACGATACCGGCGCGCAGTAGCGCCGGATAGAAGCGGTTGCCGGGCCGGGCGAAATGGGCGCCGGTCGCCGCCGTCCACAGCCCCGGGTTGATCCCGACGAACAGCAGGCGGCACCCCGGACCGATCAGGTCGGGCACCTCAGCGTCACGAAACGACTCCAGTTCGGCACGGCTGAATCCCATGGGAACAGCGAACCCCATGGATCACGCAGCGGACAAACCGTCAGGAGCCCGCGGCACCCTCATAGGCCGCGCGGATGACTCCGATGTCGAGCTTGCGCATCTCGAGCATCGCCTGCGTGGCGCGCTGGGCGCCCGCCGGGTCGGAACCGCCGATATACGAGCCCAACTGCGCGGGAATGATCTGCCACGACATTCCCCACCGGTCCTTGAGCCAGCCGCACCGGCCCTCTTCACCGCCGCCTGCCGTCAGCTGGGACCAGTACGCATCGACCTCGGTCTGGTCGACGCAGCTGACCTGGAAGGAGATCGCCTCGTCGAACGTGTATTCCGGCCCGCCATTGAGAATCGTGAAGGCCTGCCCGTCCAAATCGAACTCGATGGTGAGCGCGAGGCCCTCAGGGCGGTGCATGCCGGGGCCGTAGCGCGAGATGTTCCGAATCTTCGAATTCTTGAACACCGAGACGTAGAAGTTCGCAGCCTCCTCCCCCTCGGTGTCGAACCACAGGCACGGGTGATCTTCTGCATCGTCGGTTCGTCCTTCCGGTCGTTCGTCGTCGAGACGTGCTCTGTCGGGATAGACCGTGGCGGTTCGGGAGACAGATCGGCCGCCGATCGCGAGCGTACGACGATGCGGCCGCAACCGCCCGGAACGCGGCCGCTCCGGCGGTAGATTGGGACGGGAACGGACCCGTGCATCGTCGATCGCCGAGGGGGTTCACATGTATCAGGTTCCCGACATGACGGGCCGATACGTCGTCGTCACCGGAGCCAACAGCGGCACCGGCAAGGAAGCCACCCGCCGAATGGCGGCAGCAGGCGCGCACATCGTGATGGCCTGCCGCACGGCGAGCAAGGCCGAGACCGCATGCGCGGAGATCATGCACGAGATCCGCAGGCCCAGCTCGAGATCCGACGGATCGACCTCGCCGACCTCGGGTCGGTGCGGAGTTCGCCGCCGGCTTCCTCGACGACGGACGCCCGCTGGATCTGCTGGTCAACAACGCCGGCGTGATGTCCCCGCCGGAGCGGTTCGAGACGGTCGACGGCTTCGAGTTGCAGTTCGGCAGCAACTTCCTCGGACCGTTCGCGCTCACCAACCTGCTACTGCCGTTGCTGCTGGACGCGCCCGCCCCTCGGGTTGCCACCATGACCAGCGGGACCGCGCATTACGGGCGGATCAACTTCCGCGACCTGCACTCGACGCATCGCTACAGTCCGGCGCTGAGCTACGCCCAGTCCAAGCTCGCCGACATGCTGATGGCCCAGCACCTCGCCCGGATCTCCGACGAACGCGGCTGGAACCTGCTGAGCACGTACGCGCATCCCGGTTACACCCGCACCAACCTGCAGACCGCCGGGCGAGTCTGGGCCGGGACAAGCCGCGCCACAGCATGTTCTCCGGGAGCGACCGCACGATCCTGCCGTCACAGGACGTCCAGCACGGCGTCGAGCCGCTGCTGTTCGCCGCGACCAGCGCCGACGTCGTCCAGGGCGGTTACTACGGCCCGGGCGGGCGCATGGGCTTGATCGGGCCGACCCGGCGATACGAACAGCCGCGCAGTTCCCGGGGCGTCGACCTGGCGTCGTCCCTGTGGGCGGTGGCCGAGAAGCTCACCGACACAACGCTTCCCTACTGAGGAGTCCGCGCGGACGAACAAGACGAACACAACGACGAACGGATGGGAACCATGACCGACCGCACACCCGCCGCCACCGTCACCACCCCGGGTGAGCGCGGCCTGCACATCGAACGCACGCTGAACGCGCCGCTCGACCGAGTGTGGGCGGCCTACAACGAACCGGAGTCGATCGCGCAGTGGTGGGGCCGCGGGAACAAGGTCGACATCGAGAAATGGGAGCCCGAACCCGGCGGGCACTGGCGGTTCGTCGAACACCACGATGGTCGGGCGGATGGTTTCGAGGGACGATTCCGGGAGATCAGCCCGGAGAACCGCATCGTGCGGTCGTTCGAGTGGGACGGCATGCCGGCGCACGTGTGCATCGAGGCCACGGAGTTCGTCGACCTCGGCGACGGCCGCACAAAGGTGGTGATCGACTCGCTGTTCATGACCGCGGAGGACCGCGACGGCATGGTCCAGTCGGGCATGGAGGAGGGAATGAACGCGAGTTTCGCCGCGCTCGATGCCCTCCTCGCCCGAACCTCCTAGCAGCCGACACCACGACTGCGCCCACATCCTGGACGGACGTCCACCCGTCTTTCGCAAACCGGCGTGTCCCGCAATCCCCCTGGGCTATATTTCGGCCGCATAACAGTCAGCCAACCGGCCCGCCCTGGAAGGGTTTGCAATGAATATCAACGGCCTCATCTCGCTGTTCCCGGCGCTGTTTATCGACAGCCTCCTGGACTTCGGCAGCTCGTTCCATTTCAGCATGTAACTTCGGCGACAGGTTCCGCTCAAGCCGAGTTCGAGGCGGCTAGGTCCCTTCACACCGAGGATCTGCCGCAACTCGTGGCGGATGTCCACGAGATCCCTGGCGTCGTCCATCACGACGTCGATGTCCTTGTAGGCGTCGGGGATCTCGTCGATCCACGTGGCACCGTTCGGGTCCGCGTTCTCATCCAGCGGCGCCGGGCTGTTCCGGGAGCAGCAGGCGGCAGAGACTCTCCCGCGTCCAACTCTCGAACCGGTCGGCGGTCCATCCGCGGTCTCTGACCAAGGCGCGCCAAGCCGCCGGCGACGCAATGGTTGTCATGACTGACGCTGCTTCCCGAGCGTCGTATTCGGGTCGGAGGCTGCCCCGATCCGCGAGGGCGGCGCCGAGGAGGTCGCCGATGCCGAGCCGCCCGCTCTTCGAGCGCGTCCCAGACCTCCCGGACCGCCGGGTCATGCTGTGCTGCGACCTCCGCCGCCCAGTACAGATCCGAGATCCGCTCGCCGATCACCCTCACGCGGCGGGCGAGGAGCGCGAGCATCCGCCGAGGGTCGGGTTCCTCGACCATTTCCCGGGTCCACTCCTGATCCAGTACCGGGATGACCGGATCCGGCCCGGCGACCGCCGCCTCCAACACTGCACGGAAGATCACGGGCTTCGTGCCCACCGCCGTGAACACTGTCGGCCGCGCGACCGCGGCTGCGCGGGCGATGTCGTCGATCGAGGTTCCCTGATATCCCCGCTCCGCGAAGAGGGTGGTGGCGGCGGCGATGATCGCGGGTGCGGCCTCTCCACGCTGGATCTGGGAGCGATAGCGGCGTTTGTTCGAACCGGCCATATGAGGGGGTGGATTCCTTCCGACGCGCAAGTTAGATTGTCAGTCTAATTCGACAAGGAGGTTGTTTGGTCGTGCGTAGTTACCGAACTGCTGGGGTACTGCTCCTGGGTTGCTCCTTTGCCATCACGGCCTGCCAATCGCAGCCGGCCCCAACCGAACCCGCGCCCGCAGCCGCAGGTCCATCGGTATCCGCCGAACCCGTCGCGCAAGACCTTCCGTCCGCGCCACGAGCCGGTGACTTCTGCACCCGGCTGCGCGAGATGGGCGAAAAGGTCGAAGCCATCCCCGACGACGACGGACTGGTCACCGTCGCCACCTACCAGGCCGACACTCTGACCGAGATCCGACCTCTCGCTCCGGCAGCACTCCAATCCGATGTCGATACCTTGATCGAGTCCTACCGCTCCTTCGCTGGACAGATGGATGGCACGACGGTCGGTACCGGGATGGCGGGCCTTTCGATCGTCTCGCCCGACGCCATCGCGGCGCGCGGCCGTATCGCGACACACTGCGGTCTTCCACAGTAGGCGGAACGGGCCACCTCGGCGCGCCATGTTCGGCGACCGTCGCCGGGTGGCCCGTTCCCCGGGGAGACAATCTCTAGGTGCCCTTGACGTTGAGGATCTGCCGCAGCTCGTGCCGGATGTCCACGAGATCCCGGGCGTCGTCCATCACCACGTCGATGTCCTTGTAGGCGTCGGGGATCTCGTCGATCCACGCGGCACCGTGTCGGTATTCGATCCCCTTCATCCGGCGGGCCAGGTCGTCGACGGTGAACCGCTTGCGCGCCTGCGTGCGGGAGAACCGACGGCCGGCGCCGTGCGGGGCTGAGCACAGCCCCCGCGCGTCGCCCTTGCCGACCACAATGTACGAGCAGGTCCCCATGGACCCGGGATCACCGCCGCCACGCCCTCGTGCGCGTTCACCGCCCCCTTGCGGGTGAGCCAGACCTTCTCGCCGTAGTGCTCCTCCTGCTCGGTGTAGTTGTGGTGGGAGTTGATGCGCTCCGCCTCGACCACCGGGGCGCCGATCCACTCACCGAACAGCTTGCTGAACCGGTCCATCATCTCCGCGCGGTTCAGCAGCGCGAACCGCTGCGCCCACCGCAGTTCCCGGATGTACTCCCAGAACTCCGGCGCACCCTCCGCCAGGTAGGCGAGGTCCCGGTTGGGCAGGTCGATGTGCCATGTGCGGCAGAGCTTCTGAGCGACCGCGATGTGCTTCTGCGCGATCTTGTTCCCCACACCGCGGCTCCCGGAGTGCAGGAACAACCACACCCGGTCCTGCTCGTCGAGGCACAGCTCGATGAAGTGGTTACCGCCGCCCAGGGACCCCAGCTGCTCGCGCCACTTCGGCGAATGGGACAGGTCGACGCCGTCCTTCGCGGCCCGCTCCTCGAGCTCGGCGATCTTGGGCTCCGCGAACCACTTCCCTAGGGACGCGGTGAGGTTGTAGTGCCCCGGGGACAGCGGGATCGCGTGTTCGATCCGCAACCGCAGCGCGTGCAGCGTGTGCCCCGCTGTTCGGCCTGCTCGACGTCCTTGAGCGCGAACTGTGTTCGCGCAGCGATCATTCCGCATCCGATGTCGACGCCGACGGCCGCCGGGATCACCGCGCCGCGGGTGGGGATCACCGTCCCCACCGCCGAACCCTTGCCGACGTGGGCGTCGGGCATCAGCGCCACGTGCGGGTACACGAACGGCATGGAGGCGGTCTCGCGGGCCTGAGCGAGGGTTCCGTCATCGATGTGGCTGGCGAAGTTCACCAGGTTGTGGCCGTGCTCGGTGGGGGTCACTGTCCTTCTCCGGTCGTGGACGTCCACGCGGGGATCGCCCGCGTTGCGTCCGAAAATTGTTGGTACCACAACCGTATTGCGATACCGGGACAAAGCAAACGAATAATCGTCCGTTGCAGTTCAATGGAGTACGACGATGTGGTACCCGAAAGGACGGTGGTGGCAGTGACGGACTGGACCAACGAGAGCGGTGCATCGGCGCTGCGGCGATTCGCTCCCGCCGTCGCGGAAACACTCGACCGCCTCGTCGCGGTCGTGCCGGCGATCGGTGACAGTCCGCTCACCGCCGTCACACGGCAGGCGTGCGCAGTGACCTTGTCGCTGCCCGCGCTGCCGGCTCCCGAGCCCGCGCCGTCGGCCCCGGACGCCCCACCGGCCGCACTCGTGCTCGCCGAACAGTTCTGCATCGACGTCTCCGGGATCGACGACGGCATGCGGACCGCGCTGGCGACGGCGCTCGGGGACCGCACCGGGGTGTACATGCAGGCGCTCGATGTCGCCGACTGGGTGCCGCGCGTGCGGGCCGGGCTGGACGCTCTGTTCGGGGCACCTGGGCCGGGATGGCCGGTCCCGACCACCTGGGACACCACCGGCGAGCCGTGGCCGCTGATCCAGCGCACGCTCGTCGAGGTCGCCCGCGTGCGTGAGCTCGACCCGGTCACGACCGAGGTGGTGCGGCTGTACCAGGCGCGCCAGCACAACTGCCGGCTGTGCAAGTCGCTGCGCAACCGCACCGCCATGATGGCAGGCGGCGACGAGAGCCTCTACGACGCGATCGACGACTTCCGTCGCAACGACCTGTCGCCACGGCACAAGGCGGCGCTCGAGTTGGCCGACGCCCTCACGTGGCAGCCCGGGCACCTGGATCCGCGGGTCGCATCGGATGTGCGCGCGCACTTCTCCCCGCCGAGGGGGTGGAACTGGTGATCGACATGATGCGCAACTCGTGCAACAAGATCGCCGTCTCGACGGGGACGGACCAGGCCAACGTCGACGACGGTATCGAGGTCTACGAGGTCAACCCGGACGGCAGCGTGGACTTCGGTCTGGCGCTACCCGGCTGACACACCTCGACGGACCACCGGAGCGCCATTGCCAGGCCCCGACCATGGGAGGAAGGTGAGGGGAGGAACGGGACCGGTGGCGCCACCGGGCGCCGCCTCGAGCAAAGGAAGTTGATCGTGTACGCGCGTTCTACAACCATTCAGGCGCATCCCTCGTTCATCGATGCCGGAATCAAGCACATCCGTGACACCGTGATGCCGGCGCTCGCCGACATCGAGGGCAGCGCCGGACTGTCACTGCTGGTCGATCGCGACTCCGGGCGCTGCATCGCCACCAGCTCGTGGATGGACGAGGAGACCCTCCGTGCGAGCGAGGGGCCCGTCATATCCCTTCGAGATCAGGCCACCGAGATCTTCCACGGCACCGCGCACGTCGAGCGGTGGGACATCGAAGTCCTTCACCGCGACCACACGTCGAGCCTCGGCGCGTGCGTCCGCGTGACCTGGTTCAAAGTCGATCCAGGCAAGATGATGCACGCTGTCGATGTCTTCAAGCTGGGCTTGCCCGCGATGGAAGACACCGACGGATTCTGCAGCGCGAGCCTGATGGTCGACCACTCGGCCGGCCGGGCGGTGTCCTCGGTGACCTTCGACAGCGTCGAACAGATGCGAGCCAGTCGCCAGCTGGCCGAACGCACCGGGCCGCTTTCTTCCGCGAGGCCGGAGCCGAGTTACTGGAGGTGTGTGAGTTCGAGCTCGCGATCGCGCACCTCCACGTGCCCGAGCTGGTCTGACCGTCGATATACCGACGGGCGGTTGCCGGAGTCGCCTCTCGACGATTGCTCCGATAACCGCCCGTTCGTAGTGGCTGCCCCAGGTTCAGGCGTACAGCCGATCGACGAAGGCGTTGAGGTTCTCCCGGACCCGCTCGGTCTTCTCCTCGTCGGAGAGGTCCTCTCGTACCGGCTGCCCAACGCGGGCCGCTTCTTGCCGCGGGCGTAGAGCGAGCACGCGAGGTCGATGCACATGTAGATGCCCACCGTGTTTCCCGCGCGTCCGGCCTCACCCACCTTGCCGGCGGTCATCAATGCGACGTTGCCGCGCGTGTGGGTGGTCATGCAGACGACGCACATCTGCGACTTGCCCGACCCGTTCGGCTCGAACCGCATAGCGATGCCGACCGGGCCGTCGTCCCGGGGCACGACCACGTAGCCGCGGCCCGGGAACGACGGATCGGTCCAGCCGAGGAAGTCCAGGTCGTCCCAGGGCCGGTCGTCGAGGTCGCGGGGCGCCGGCAGACGCTTGGCGTCGCCCTTGGAGCAGTTGACGAACGACGCCCTGATCTCGCGTTCGGTGATCGGATCCATGACCAGTCCTGCTCCTTCGATCGTTCGGGCGACTGACCGCCGCCACGATACGACCGGCTACGGGGACGGACAACCGGTTTTCCGGCCCGCCCCGATCGTCAGGCGACCTGCAGCAGACCCTGCCGCGACAGGATCGGCCGCACCCCCTCCCCGAACCAGTAGGCCTCCTCGATGTGCGGCTGGCCCGACAGCACGAAGTGCTCGACGCCCACCGCCGCGTACTCCTGGATCAGCGCCGCCACCTCGGCGTGGCTGCCGACGAGTGCGGTGCCCGCGCCGCCGCGGACCAGCCCGTAACCGGCCCACAGTCCCGGGTACACCTCGAGGTTGCGCAGGTCGGCGCTGAGCCCGAGCTGACGTCGCTGCCCCTCGGACTCGCTCTGCGCCAGCCGGGTGCGCGCCAGTTCGATCTGCGCCGGGCTCATCCGGGCGACGAGCTTGTCGGCCTCGGCCCACGCCTCCTCCGAGGTGTCGCGGGCGATCACGTGGGCACGGATGCCGAAGCTCAGCGTCCGGCCGTGAGCCGCGGCGCGGCGGCGGACGTCGTCGATCAGCGCCCCGACCTTCGCCGGCGGCTCGGTCCACGTGAGGTAGGTGTCGACGTGCTCGGCGGCCACGTCGAGCGCGGGCTCGCTGGCCCCGCCGAAGAAGATCCCGGCGCCGGGGACGGCGTGGGGAACGCCGCCGCGCCTTCGACCGTGTAGTACTTCCCGGCGTAGTCGTAGGGGCCGCACCCCACGCGCCGCGCACGATGTCGAGGAACTCCCCGGTCCGCTCGTACCGCTGCTCCTTGGTGAGAAGTCGCCGAACCGCCGCTGTTCCTCGGCGTCTCCGCCGGTGACGATGTTGAGCAGTAGCCGCCCGCTCGACAACTGCTGGAACGCTGCGGCCTGCTGCGCCGCGAGCGTCGGCGTGATCAGCCCGGGACGAAACGCGACCAGGAACTTCAGCGTGTGTGTCTCCCGGATCAGCGCGGCCGTGGTGATCCAGGCGTCGGGGCACCACGTTCCCGTCGGGGCGAGCACCGCCTCGAATCCGAGCTGCTCGGCAGTCTTCGCGACCAGCGTCAGGTAGTCGAGCGACGCCGGGCGGAACTCGGACGCCCGGCCCGACGCCTCCCGCGGTTCGAGCGCGCCGATCACCTCCCGTCCGTCGCCGGAGGTGGGCAGGTACCAGTGGAAGTGCAGGGTCATGCTGGAATCCCTTCGAGAACACCGAGATGGGCGAGAACTTGCCTGCGCAGGGCGACGACGTCCGGGTCGGCGCGCAGCCGCGGCCGCGGGGCCGTCACCGCGACGTCGTGCGCGATCCGGCCGGCGTCGAGGACGAGCACCCGGTCCGCGAGCAGCACCGCCTCCTCCACGTCGTGGGTGACGAGGAGAACGGCGAAGCCGTGCCGCTTCCACAGCCGGATCAGCAACTCGTACGCCGTGATCCGGGTCAGCGCGTCGAGCGCGCCGAACGGCTCGTCGAGCAGCAACAGGTCCGGCTCGCGGACCAGCGCACGGGCGAGCGACACGCGCTGCGCCTCACCGCCCGAGAGCGTGAGCGGCCAGGCGTCGACGCGGTGACCCAGGTTGACCTCGCCGAGGGCCTCGATCGCCCGCTGCTTGCCGTCGTGGTCGGCGAGGCCGAGGGAGACGTTGCGGTGCACCCGCTTCCACGGCAGCAGCCGCGGCTCCTGGAACGCGACGGCAACCGAGCCGTCGACGTCGATGCGGCCCTCGTGCCCGCGGTCGAGCCCTGCGATGGTGCGCAACAGCGTCGACTTGCCGGATCCGCTGCGGCCCACCAGCGCCACGATCTCGCCCCGATGCAGCGTCAGGTCGATGCCGTCGAGCACGACGTCGGATCCGAACACCCGGCGCACGCCGCGCGCGGTGACGACGGTGTCGCTCACGCGCCCTGGTACGTCTTGCGCCATGTCAGCAGCCTCCCTTCTCAGGGCCCGCACGAGCGCGTCGGTCGCGAGACCGAGGAACGCGTACACGAGCAGGCCGAAGATGACGATGTCGATGCGGAAGTAGATGCGGGCGTTGTTGACGAGGTAGCCGAGTCCCGCGTCGGCGTTGATCTGTTCGGCGACGATGAGCGCGAGCCAGGCCACGCCGAGCGACAGCCGCAGCCCGGTCAGCGCCTGGGACAGCGCCCCGGCAGGATCACGTGCGTCGCGAGCTGGAACTTGTTGAGGCCCAGGGTCTCCGCGGCCTCGATCAGCTTGCCGTCGATGCTGCGGATCCCCGCGAACAGGTTCAGGTACAGCGGGAACATCACGCCGAGGGCCACCAGGAACACCTTGGGCTCCTCACCGATCCCGAACCAGATGATGAACAGCGGGATCAGGCCGAGGAACGGCACCGTGCGCAGCATCTGGATCGGCGGATCGATCGCGAGTTCGACGACCCGGGAGAACCCGGCCAGCACGCCCAGCAGGACCGCGACCGCGACACCGAGCACCACCCCCAGCAGCACGCGCTGCACCGACACGGCCAACGCGTCCTGCAGGCTGCCGTCGGACCACAGTTCGGCCGCCGCCGAGATCACCTGCGCCGGCGAGGCGAGCGTCTTGTCTGAAACCAGTCCGACACTGCTCACCACCTGCCACAGCACCAGCAGTGCCAGCGGGGAGATAAGACGGAGCAACGGCGTCCACGACCGCCGCGGCTTCGACGTTTCCGGCGGCGCGACGCGCTCCTCCGTGTGCGAGGCCGCGACGCCCTTCGCCAGTACCGCGGTCATTTCGCGCCCGCCTGGATCTGCTGGTTGAACCGGGTGTCGAACCAGTCACCGGCGACCGGGGCCTGCTTCAGCAGACCCGCCGCCGCGAACAGGTCGATCAGCTTCTGTTGCTTCGCGATGCGCTGGTCGTCGATCGGGACATAGGAGCCCTTCGAGGTGTCGAACGACGCCGCGGCGACGTCCTGCGGGAGCTTGGTCAGCTTCGCGAAGATCGGCACCCACGCCTCCGGGTGCGCGTCCGCCCATACCTGGGCGCGGGCCAGACGCTGGAAGAAGTCGGCGAGCGCCGCCGACTTCGCCGGGTCCGCGAGCGCGTCCGAGGCGGCCGAGAAGTACGACTGGCCGGTGGTGACCTCGCTGCCGTCGGCGATCACCTTGGCTCCCGCGGTGTTCCGGCCGATGGTCGCGTACGGATTCCACACCGCCCACGCGTCGACTTGCCCGGAGCTGAAGGCGCTCAATGCGTCTGCGGGGCTGAGGAACTGGAATTGGAAGTCCGACACCGGCAGCTTCGCCTGTTCGAGCAGACCGAGCACGAGGCCGTGCGAACTCGACCCCTGGGTGACCGCGATCTTCTTGCCCTTCAGGTCGGCGATCGACGACGCCGTCGAGTTCGCAGGCACGAGCAGGAAGTCGTTGGTGGCGCTCCGCGCCTGCACCGCGACGATGCGGCCCGAGTTGCCGTTCGCCTGCGCGAACACCGGGGGCACGTCCCCGGTGCCGCCGGCGTCGATCTTGTCGGCGCCCAACGCCTCCAGCAGCGGCGGTCCGGCCTCGAAGGTGGACCATTCGATGCCGTAGTCGAGGCCGTCGAGTTCCCCGGCCGCCTCGAGAAGCGACTGCGTGCTCTTGACCTGGTCGCCGATGCGCAGGGTGACGCCGGACGTCGGATTGCCGGCCGTGCCGGACGGCGCCGAGGCGCTGGAGGTGCTGCACGCGCTGAGCGCCAGGGCCGCGACGGCCGTGAATGCGGTGAGGACGAAACGTGTTCGCGTCGAACGACGCATGGAAACCTCCGATACGTACGTGAGGAAGTGCACGAGGAACCCGCCCCGGTCGCGGAGACCGGCGGGTGAGATGAGAGGGGCGCGCTCAGTTCACGCGGGCCGGCGACGTCAACAGGAGCGCGGACAGGGCGCACACGCGCAGCACGCCGAGGTGGCGTGCCGGTGTGCGAGGGTCTCGACGCTGCCGAAGGTCATGCCGGAATCGTGGGCGTCACCGACCCCGGCGTCAACGTGAGCGCGCACGCTTCTCCCCCACCCGGACAGGGCCTGGGCACGGCGTTCAAGGGTTCGGATCACCCGAGTTCGATCCGATCGTTGCCGCCGACGAATCAGCGCGTCCGCGCGGCAAAACGGAGATTCCGCAGGGTCGTGCTGCCTATACTCCGGCCATGCTGATCATCGGAATGATCCTGTTCGGGTTGCTGGTCGGCGCCGCCGCCCAGCTCATAGTCGGCAAGTCCAAGGCCGGAATCGACTGGGGCCTGGCCTGTGCCGCGGGTATCGGAGGGTCGTTCGTCGGCGGCCTGCTCATCAGCCTGTTCGCCGGCGACGGCCTCGCGCTCCGCCCGAGCGGCATCATCGGCTCGCTCGCCGGCGCGATCATCGTGACCGCCGTGTGGTCGTGGTGGAAGTCGCGGGCCACGTCGTCGGTCAGCTGAGCCGGCGTCACACACCGGTCGCAGCGCCTGGACGTGCGGTCGACACCGTGGTCCTTCCCGCACCGGCCGGGCCGTCGCGATGACGATCCGACCAGGACCCGAGTCCGAATCCACGGGCTCGCCGTAGCTCGACGTCTGCCGGCCTGTCGCCGCAATATCCGGGCGTCAAAGAACTGTGAGCGCAGCAGGCCAGCGCTGCACAGTAGTGTGCCGACTAGTCGTATTGATTACTCTCGTCCGATTGTTTACTGTCTCTGACAATCGCTGAACTGTTCACATTCACGAACAGGGATCAGCATCTGTGGCGTGAGTGGCTACACAGGGGGTTGCGTCGGGAACTACGAAGTGCTGCCGCACGATTCATCGATTCGAAGGACATCCCACGCGGGCGTGCACTACCGGCCGGGGCGTCGAACCGTGTCCATTCCTCCCAATGAGGTGAGTGAAGAGTATGCCCAAGAACGCATTCCGTATCGGATCCGCGGCGGCTGTCGTCAGCGTGGCGGTGCTCGTTGCACCCGCACTGGCCGCCGCGTCGAACGGGCCGCTCGGTTCGAGCATTTCGAGCGGTTTATTCGGTTCGACCGTTTCAGGCGGGCCCCTCGGTTCGAGCGTTTCAGGTTCGCTCGGGTCGAGCGACTCGGGTTCGCTCGGGTCGAGTGACTCGGGTTCGCTCGGTTCGAGTGACTCGGGTTCGCTCGGTTCGAGCGGTTCGAGCGGTTCGAGCGGTTCGACCGGGGCGCCGGTGGATTCTCCTGTGCCGAGCTTTCGACCGAAGCCACTCCCAACGGATGGGGCATCCCGTTCGACGATGAGAAGGAGCAGGTCGCCCGCTACACCGACGACTCCGTACTGGACACTGACGGGTCCCTGAAGCTGGAGGTCAAGGATTCCACGGGCAGGTCGGTCAGCTACCACGAAGCCGGCGGCATCAAGCTGTCCGATGCGATCGCGAAGGAGATCGGTTTCTCCGAGCGCGCCGAGCACCCGACGGCGTCGTTCCAGCTGCGCCTGACTGGTACGTCCTCCGAGCACCCGAAATTCGAGAACGGCTTCACGACCCTTGTGTGGGTTCCGGACGCTGACTCGACCGACACTTCGAAGGGCGGCGTCCACTCCAACCTGCAGGACGGCAAGTGGTGGAGCACCTCGCCCATTGCCGGCGCTCCGAACCGTAGCGACCTCGTCCCGCTCGCCGAAATCGCGGCACTCAACCCGGACGCAGTCGTCGACCACTACGGAGTGAGCCTCGGCACCGGCTCCGAGGCCACCTCGACGCTGGTCGACAACGTGAAGTTCAACGGCTGCACGACGAACTTCGCCAAGAACGATCCCAAACCCGCGTCAGGCTCCCTCGGCTCGCTCGACGTCCTGGGTTCCCTCGGCTCCGGCTCGCTCGGCACCGGTTCTCTGGGTCGCTCGAGACCGGATCGCTGGGCACCGGCTCCCTGGACTCGGCGTCGCTCGGATCCTGATCCGGCGCAAAGGCACCAACGCCGCGATACCGAACCAGCGGTTTGCCAATTTCCGACAGTCGGACCGCGCAGCTCACGGTCGAAAATCCGAGTAGCGTTGAAAGTCGTTGCCCCGCATGCGTCGACCGAACCGGGCGCAACGCCCGCAGATCCGGTTTGGATGGCCGAGGACGGTTGTGGTGATGGATGCCGAACATGTCCCTGTATTGATCGTCGGCGCCGGGGCGGGCGGTCTGGCAACGTCGGCGTTGCTCGTGAAGCACGGGGTTCGGTCACTTCTGGTCGAGAAGCGACGCGAGGTCTTCATCTACCCCAAGGCCCGCAACCTGAGCTTCCGCACCCTGGAGATTCTGCGTGGCCTCGGGCTGGCCGACGAGGTGCACGCGGTCGCCGAAGGCGTTTCTGACATGCTCGTCAAGCCGGCCCTGAACAGTCCTGTGCAGAAGCCGGCTCTCGGCGTCGCCGCGATCTTCTCCCAGTTCGACGAGCTCAGCCCCGAACCGTCCGCACAGTACTTCCCGCAGAGCAAGCTCGAGCCCCTCCTGCTCGCGTACACCCGCGGGCACGGCAGCGAGGTGCGGTACGGGACATCTCTCTCGTCGTTCGAGCAGGACGACGAGGGTGTCACCGCGGTTCTGCGCGACCTGGATTCGGGCACGGAGCGCACGGTGCGGGCCGACTACCTGGTGGCCGCAGATGGTGTCCACAGCAGCATTCGCGAAACGCTGGGAGTAGCCACCGCCGGGTACGGCCCGATACCGATCTTCGTCGTCTTCGTCTACTTCCGCGCGCCCTGGAGACGGTTGGTTCCCGGATTGGGCGACGGAGACGGCGTCCAGGTCGAGAACGCCGACGTGGATGGGATCTTCCTGGTGGCCCAGGGGGATCTCGGGATGTTCGTCACGACCTACTTCCCCGCGAGGGCGAGACCGCGGAGCAGTTCACCGCGCAGCGCTGTCACGACATGCTCCTCGCGGCCATCGGTCAGCCGATGGAGGTCGAGATCGTCGATGTCGCGCCGTGGCAGCCCCATGAGAAAGTGGCCGCCCAGTTCGAGTGCGGACGGATTTTCTCGTCGGCGACGCCGCGCACACCATGCCGCCGTTCAAGGCCGGCGGCGCCAACGCAGCCATCCAGAGCGCACACAATCTGGCCTGGAAACTGTCCGCAGTCCTCGACGGCACGGCCGAGCCGGGGCTGCTCGCCACATATCGCGCCGAGCGGCACCCGATCGGGCGGTTCAGCGCCCGTCAGTCACTGACCGGGCCTGCGATGAAGTTCTTGCGGCTGGACGATGACCGACCGCAGCTCCCGGCCGGCGAGGAGCGGCCGCTGTTCGACATGCTCATCGGCTACCGGTACTGGTCGGCAGCGGTGGTGACCGACGCAGCCCGCGCCGGACGACCCCGACGCCGTGTCACTGGTGGACGAGTTGCGAGCACAACCGGGCACCCGGGTGCCGCACGTCTGGGTGCGGCGAGACGGGGAGCGTGTCTCGACGCTCGACCTACTTGGTCCCGGGTTCACCTTGTTGACCGCAGACGACGGGGCAGCTGGACCGTCGCCGCGGCCTCGACGTCGTCCGACCTGAGGGTCCCCATCGCGGTTCGCCGCATCGGCGCCGGCGGCGACGCCGTCGACACCGACGGCGCGTGGGCGGCGGCCACCGGGCTGACCCCGTCCGGAGCCCTGCTGATCCGGCCGGACGATTTCGTCGGATGGCGAGCGGACACGATGCCTGCAGACCCCGCCGACGCGTTGGGGCGTGCGCTCTCGGCCATCCTCGCCCGCGACCGTTCCATCCCCTCAGCGCGGCCCACGGCGCGGCCGGGCCAGTAGCCGGTGGGATGATGGGGGCCATGCCGATGCCCTCACCGCTGCCTGTCAAGGACGGGGTCGGGCCGACGCGGCTGCGCGTCCCGACGTCCGGGCCGTGGGCGACGATCGCCGAGTACGTCGTCGCACGGTTCGACCACCTGGACGCGGACGACCTACACCGACGGTTCGACGCCGGCGAGATCGTGGGCATCGACGGCAGCCCGATCAGTCGAGGCACGGCGTTGGGCGCGCACCAGTTCGTCTGGTATTACCGTGATCTGCCGGTCGAGGACCCGGTGCCGTTCCACGAGGAGATCCTGCACGTCGACGACGACCTCGTCGTGATCGACAAACCGCACTTCCTCCCCACGACCCCGGGTGGCCGATACCTGCGGGAGTCCGCACTCGTCCGATTGCGGACCCGCCTGGGCAACCCGGACCTGACGCCGATCCATCGACTCGACCGCGCGACCGCCGGCCTGGTGATGTTCTCTGCCCGTCCCGCGACGCGCGGCGCCTACCAGTCGCTGTTCGAGAAGCGACGGGTCACGAAGGTCTACGAGGCGGTGTCGGCGCTACCGCCCGGGTGGGACCCGGACGCACCGACCCTTGCCGGGTGCGCGGTTCCCGTCGTCTATCGCAACCACATCGAGGCGCGGCGCGGCGAGCTACGGGTCGTCGTCGACGACTCCCGTGAGCCCAACTCCGAGACGGTGATCGAAGTGTGCGGCACCGGGGTGAGCGCCTCCGGACGCGCTGTGCTGCACACGATCCTGCGCCCGCACACCGGGCGGATGCACCAGTTGCGGGTGCATCTGGCGGCGCTCGGCGTCGGGATCCTGGGCGACACTTGGTATCCCGACCTACTGCCCGAGGCGCCGGACGATCATGCCCTCCCACTCCAATTGCTCGCGCGGGAGCTGGAATTCACCGATCCGCTGTCGGGGATGCCGCGACGGTTCGTCACCCGCCGGACGTTGGGCGAGGCGCCGGTGTCGGGACGCTGAGAGGCGAGGGCATCACGCGGCGTCCCGCCGAAACAGCCCGTTACTTGTTCCGAAAGCGTTGCGCCCCAACCGAAACCGGTTGGGGCGCGCGCGTACTGCGATCAGGAACCAGCCGATCCGTTCGCGGCGGATCCGTTTGCAGCCGATCCGTTCGCAGCCGATCCGCTGATGATGGAACCGGTGGCGAGGGAACCGCCGAGCGATCCGGCCGCAGCGCCAGCCTCGAGAGAGCCGACAAGACCGTTCGTCAGAGAGCCGAAGTCGAGTGAGCCGGACAGGGATCCGGAATGGAGGAAGCCCCGTCCTGCGGGCTTTCGAGCTTCCACCCGCTGCACCCGTTGGTGACGAACACGTCATCGGTTTCTTCGATCTTCACCGTCGTCGGGCCGATGGATTTACCGGACGCGATCGGCTCGATGTGCGCCAGATGGCGCTTGCCTCGCATCCAGGTGCAGGTCTGCTTGCCGTCGATCCCACCCTCTGTGGCGTAGGTGCCGGGTCGGATCTGGCTGTTCACGCCGTAGACACCCCACCCTTCGGGGATGGTTTTGGATGCGGCGGATGCAATTCCTGTGCCTCCGAGGATGATTCCGGCCGATGCTGCCGCAACGACGCCGGCAGCGATGGACTTGCGCATTCCGTTTCCCCTGAGGTTCCGTGGTCGGGTCCCGGAGAGAGTAGTTGGCAGACCAGACGTATCGGGCTCTTTTTCAGGGTGAATTGTCGGGGTGAACGGTTTGCGTGTTCGCCTGCCGTTTTGCGCTCGATTGCGGCCGTGTCGGACCCGTCGGTCGATGCTTCGCGTCCTCACAGTGACTCCCACTTGCCCACTGATTTGATCTTCAACTATCTCGCCCGATATGTTCGCTATGCGCCTGTGCCATCAGCGCACCGAAGACCCCGCGCTACCCCTTGGTGCGGGGTCTTCCGCTTTCCCGGCCGATATGGACGAGACCGCCATCGGTTGTCGACGTGGGACACAGGTATGCAACCGGGTATTTGTACCCTCGCGGCCTCGTGTGCTGCGCGTCACTGTGGACGTGCTCGAATCAGTCCACTTTCGGGAGCTGTTCAGATGCTTGGTGACCTTCAACCTGTAGCCGACCCATGCACCAAACGTGATCCATCCAGGACGGGCACTGTCGTGGCCCTCAGACCTATCCAAGACATGCCGCGATCGTGGGAGCCGGCGCCGCGAAGGATGGCGATCCTTGCGCTGGACAGCGGCCAGTGGACCTTCGCATGGATCCACGGCCGCCGCGACGTCGTGCCGGGTCTGAGGGTCCAATTCCGGGAACATCCTGAAGGAAACCGGTTCCCGACCTACTTCCCGCTGCAAACCAGGTCGTGACGAGAACACGTGACGGTTCCTGTGGAGTCGACTTCTGTCACAGTCAGCCCGGTGGCATTTCCGCCGAGATGGGATCCGCTGCCGGATAGCAGACGAGTCGGTGTCGCTCCGTTGTGCCTGTCATCGAGTCGGTGTCATCCCGACTCGCGCATCACACCGAAGTGGCGCACCTTCCCGGAAAGACCTGGAAGCTCTTGCACCGGCGACCAGGTATTCAGCCCATCCGTGCTGTCGGAGTAGAGGTACTTTCCTTCGGCGTAGGCGTCGAGGTATATCCGCCAGGCACCGTTCGGCAACTGGACAACGGCTGGGCCCTCCCGCTGTGTGCCCCAGTTTCCAGGCGGGACGAAGGAATAGGGACCTGTCGCCGTCGAGGCGATCGCATGCTCGATGACCTTCTTCGTCTCGTTCTTGGTGAACGCATGATAGGTCGATCCGACCTTGACCACGGTGGTGTCGATGTGGTCGGCTCCGATGCCGGCGAGCGGAACGGGCAGGCTCCACTGCCGGAGCGACGGCTCCAGCGCCGTCATCAGATACGGCACGAATCCCCACCGGTCGACATCGACAGGATGACGTCGACGCGGTCGCCGTCCACGAACCACTCAGGCGCCCATGCCTTGGTGACGAAAGGCGACAGCGACGGCCCATCGTTGGACCCGGCCGACCCGGACGAGCCCGGCGGGCTCGCCGAACCTGTGCCGTCTCCCGTCCCCGGCATCAAGGCGCAGCAGAACGGGACCGGAAGGATGCCCATGTGCGTCCAGTTGATGCGGTCACTGCTGCGCGCGAACCCGATACTCGCCCCGTCGCCCGTCGTGTACGTGATGTAGTACAACCCGTCCGTGTTCCGGAAGATGCTCGGGTCACGCACGAGCGCTGACGGCGGCCGGAACGCCGACGGTTGTACCAGTTGGAACTGGGAGCCGTCCGCCGACTCGTACACATCCATGTCACGATCGCTGGTGTTGCTGAACGCCACCATCGTGTATCGCCAACCCGGCGGTGGTGCAGCCCCACTGCTCCCCGAGGCCGCGACCAACAAGCCCGCGACACAGAGCATCACCATCGATACGGCGGACAAGCTCCGCTTGGTGAGCGTCATCTACGCAGCATTCAGGACGGCAGTCGCACCACGCCCAGCTTCGGCCGCAGGACTTAGCAGATCGTTACCGATGAAGCGGTGATGACTCGCATCGACGAGCTCGTCGCGATCGCCAAGCCACGATTTCGTCCGGCCACCCAGGGCGGGCGATGCATGATGAGCTCGTGCCAGAACTACTCCTCGCGCTGGTGTGGCTCGTCCTGCTGTTGGCAGCCATATCCTGGTGTGTGGCGCGTCCATCCGCGCTGTCGGCCGCGGCGACACTGGTCGCAGCCGCCGTGTGGCTCCCTGTGAACAGCCCGGTCGAAGGCCCAGTCTTGCTGGTGGTCACGCCGAGTCACGGGCTCACCGTGGCAGATCTGCTGTCGGCGGTCGCCCTCCTGGCCGCCCTTCGGCCTACCGACGCGTTTGAACCTGAGAACCCCGGCTGCCTATCTTCGCGCGCGTGCGGCGGGGGCGCACTACTTCGGCCTGCTCGCACGGGACGGACGTCACCCACCCACCGCGGATGTCATGACCGCGGTTGCCCGCGTGCGGGCGGCCTGGACGGAGATCGCCTACTCCGTGACATCTCGTTGAGCGTGCGACCCGATCATGCTTCGACGACGGTCAGCCACATGGCAGTCGAGTGGACACCCGAGACGCAAGCGTGGTTCGACGAAACCATGAGCCGCGCAACACCACCCACCATCTTCCGGGAGAACGCCTTTGCCGATCTCACCTATACCCTCCCCACACCTCAGCGTGACACAGCCAGCGCGAGCGGCTAGTTTCTTCGGCGTCCGGCAGATGTCGCCGTGCAGCCACTATCACTTGAAGGAGTTAGCTATGGGTTCGTCCCCGAGTTCACGCTGGTCGAAAACATTGCCGGATTTGCCAGCTGGGCTTTCGGAAGTCTCGTCGTCCTCGGCGTCGCCGGTGCCGTCGCCGGTGCACTGCGCGCCGCTAGCTGACCGACACGCGAAACGGCCTTCGCGCAGCTCCCACGATGTCGCATCCCGACGGTGCGATGGTTCGGGGTTCTGGCCGTGTTCGTGCTGCCGAAGGTGCTCGGCGGCTAGCCGGGTTCCTCGCCCTGCTCACGGAACCACTGGTCCATCTCCATCTACCAGAGCGCGAGATCCCATATTTCGTCCATGCAGAGTTGGAAGCCGGCGAGCATCGCTCGGTTCCAGAGCCGACGAAAGGCCTCCACCCGTGAGGGTGGGGGCCTGCCTTCGGTCACACTGCCGTGATGTGGACGTAGGTTCCTGAGCCGGCGTCGACGCGGCGTCGATCCCCGGAGACATCGGCGCTCCGGACGTGGATTGTGATCACATCGCCGTCGCTCACGCTGACACCCCGAACCGCGACACCTGCATGGAGCGGACGCCCGCCATCAACTGCATCACGGCAAACGAATGGCGCAGGTCGTGAAGCCGGACGCCCTGCTGTGCCAGGGCGGCGTTGGTCACGCGGCGAGTGGTCCACGCAGCCCCGTTCCAGCCCCATCGGCGACTCATCAGGCGGTAAGGCGCAGGTGCCTATCAGGTGCTCAAAAACAAGCGCTCACCAGCACATTATTCGCGCTGGTGAGCGTTCCTTCTGGGGAAATTAGCCCCACTACACGTTGAAGCGGAACTCCACGACATCGCCGTCCTGCATGACGTATTCCTTGCCTTCCATGCGCACCTTGCCGGCGGCCTTGGCGGCGTTCATGGAGCCGGCCTCGGCGAGGTCGTCGAAGGAGACGATCTCGGCCTTGATGAAGCCACGCTCGAAGTCGGTGTGGATGACGCCGGCGGCCTGGGGGGCGGTGTCGCCCTTGTGGATCGTCCAGGCCCGGGCTTCCTTCGGACCGGCCGTGAGGTAGGTCTGCAGGCCGAGGGTGTGGAAGCCGATGCGGGCGAGGGCGTGCAGGCCCGGCTCGGACTGGCCGATGGAGTCCAGCATCTCCTGGCGGTCTTCCTCGTCGAGCTCGAGGAGTTCGTGCTCCACCTTGGCGTCGAGGAACACCGAGTCGGCCGGGCGACCGACGCGCGCAGCTCGGCGACCTTCGCCTCGTCGGTGAGGACGGCCTCGTCGGCGTTGAAGACGTACAGGAACGGCTTGGTGGTGAGCAGGTGCAGCTCGCGCAGCAGCCCGAAGTCCAGCTTGTCCTTGGCGCTGAACAGGGTCTTGCCCTCGTTGAGGATCTCCTGCGCCTTCAGCGCCTCCTCGTGCTGGGGCTTGAGGTCCTTGTTCTTCTTCGCTTCCTTCTCGAGCCGCGGCAGCGCCTTCTGAAGGGACTGCATGTCGGCGATCACGAGCTCGGTCTCGATGATCTCGATGTCGGAGGCCGGGTCGACGCGACCGTCGACGTGCACGACGTCGTCGTCGGCGAACACACGGACGACCTGGCAGATGGCGTCTGCCTCACGGATGTTGGCGAGGAACTTGTTGCCCAGGCCCGCGCCCTCGGAGGCGCCCTTGACGATGCCGGCGATGTCGACGAACGACACCGTGGCGGGCAGGAGGCGCTCGGAACCGAAGATCTCGGCGAGCTTGTTCAGCCGCGGATCCGGCAGCTCGACCAGGCCGACGTTGGGCTCGATCGTTGCGAACGGGTAGTTCGCGGCGAGCACGTCGTTCTTGGTCAGCGCGTTGAAAAGGGTCGACTTGCCGACGTTGGGAAGTCCGACGATTCCGAGGGTAAGGCTCACGGTATAGGGATTCTACGGCGTCACGGCGGGGTGGCGGTGGTCGGCCGTGCTCCGGGGCCGGCCACCGCCACCGTTCACCACTGGTAGGTCGTGGTGGTGGCGGAGTCCACGGCGCTCGCGAAGGCCGCGACCATGATGAACCACGAGATGATCGAGAGCACGAACAGGCCGATGCCGATGCCCAGCGCGATCTTGCCGAGCGTCGCGACCCGCTCCGACGCGTACTGCGCGCCCTGGTAGTCGCCCATCGCCCACCTGGGAAGAATCGAATGCAGGTGGTTGAACGTGGCGAACGCGAGCGGCCAGAAGAAAATGATCGATGCGACGGCCCAGCCGGCGTTCGACGGCGGTACCGGCGGCTGTCCCCGTGCTGGGCCGGCGCGGGCCCCGTCGGGTACTGCGGCGCGCTCGGGTACGGCTGCTGCGGGTAGCCGGGCTGGCCGCCGAACGGCTCGCCCGTCGGCGGCTGATTGAAAGTCGGTTCCGACACGTGGATGTCCCCCTCGTGGTCGACGAAATTGTCGGCACGAAGGTAGCCGAAACCGACTCGTCGGTCAGCGCCCGGGCTTGCGCGCCACCGTCACCGCCCAGCCGGCGCCGTCGTGCCACGGCCGCAGATCCCACGTGGCGAACCGGTGCTCACGCACCAGCCCGACCGCCGCGAGATCGGTGTCGAGCTCGTCGACGGTGTACTCGTAGTCGGTGGCGAACCCGGTCACGAACAGTCCACCGGGAACCAGGTGGTCGGCGAGTCGCCCGAGCACCTGCCGTTCGGTGCCGCGCGCGACGAAGATCATCACGTTGCCGGCGGCGACGACGGCGTCGAACCGCTCCCCCGGCAGGTCGAGCGCCGCCAGGTCGGCCTCGTGCACCGTCAGTTCGGGATGCTTGCGGGCCTCCGCGACCAGCACCGGGTCCAGGTCGACGGCGGTGACGTGGTGACCGCGCCGGGCCAGTTCCGCGCCGAGCCGTCCTGTGCCGCAACCGGCGTCGAGGACGCGGGCCCCGCGCGGCAGCATCGCGTCCACCGCCCGCGCCTCGCCGTGCAGGTCCGTCCCGTCGGCCTCGAGCCGAGCGAACCGCTCGATGTACGCCTGGGAGTCGGACGCGGATCGTTCACGCTGCCATCGGGTGCTGCCCATGCGCCCACGATAGGCCCAGGCAGCAGTAAGGCCGGGCGCCGTCCACGACGGCACCCGGCCCGAACCGAGTCGGTCCTTTTGCTACCTGCGCCTCGCCTCCGTCGGCTCCGCCGGGACGGGGTCGACGAGAACCGGGTCACCCTGGACGATCTCGGCCAGTTCGGCGTCGATGTCCTCGCCGGCCGCCTCGGCGCGGCGCGCTTCGTCCGCGCTGAAGGTGCGCAGCGCCACCTCCTTGATCAACAAGATCGCCGCGAAGCTGATCAGCGAGACGATGCCCGAGATCAGGAAGATCCGCGCGGTGCCGTCACCGTAGGCGCCACGGACGATGTCCGCGATCGGACCCGGCAGCTCCTTGAGGTTCGACAGACCCGCACCGGATCCGCCGGGATGGCTCATGTCGACCCCGGCCGCCGTCAGGCCCTTGGTCGTCAGGTCCGCGACGTGGCTCGAGAGCACCGCACCGAGGACGGAGACACCGGCCGCGCCACCGAGCGAGCGGAAGAACGAGACCACCGAGCTCGCCGAACCCAGGTCGGACGGACTGACCGTGTTCTGCACGGCCAGGACCAGGTTCTGCATCGTCATGCCCATGCCGATACCGAGCACGAGCAGGAAGCTGCCGAGCAGCACCATGTTGGTCTCGTGATCGATCGTCGACAGCAGGAAGAACCCGGCGGTCATCATGACCGCGCCACCGACGAGGAAGCCCTTCCAGCGGCCGAACTTCGTGATCAGTGCACCCGAGACGCCCGACGACACCATCGAACCGATGACCATCGGCAGCGTCAGCAGGCCCGCGACGGTCGGCGAGTAGCCGCGCGCGATCTGGAAGTACTGGCCCAGGAACACCGAGGCGCCGAACAGCGCGACGCCGACCGAGACGCTGGCGAGGGTCGCCAGCGCGGTGGTGCGATCCTTGAACAGGCGCAGCGGGATGATCGGATCCTTGGCCTTGGTCTCGGCGAAGATCGCACCGAGCAGTAGCACGACACCGAGGCCGACCAGACCGAACGACGCACCGGAAGCCCAGTCGAAGTTCTTGCCGGCCAGGGTCACCCAGATCAGCAGGGTGCTGACGCCGGACGCGATGAGCAGCGCACCCATGTAGTCGATGCTCACGTTCTTGCGCACGACCGGCAGGTTGAGGGTCCGCTGGATGACGAGCAGCGCGATGACCGCGAGCGGGACACAGACGAAGAACGTCCAGCGCCAGCCGAGCCAACTGGTGTCGACGATGACGCCGCCGATCAGCGGTCCGGCGACGGTCGCGATCGACATGACACCGGCCATCGGGCCCTGGTAGCGGCCGCGCTCGCGGGGGCTGAACATCGTCGCGATGACGATGACGACCAGCGCCTGCAGGCCGCCGAGTCCCAGACCCTGAACGGCACGGAACGCGATGAGCATGCCGACCGACTGCGACAGACCCGCCAGGACCGAGCCGATCGTGAAGGTCACCAGCGCCAACTGGACCAACAGCTTCTTACTGACCAGGTCGGAGAACTTGCCCCAGATCGGCGTGGTCGCGGTCGACGCCAGCAGCGTCGCCGTGACGACCCACGTGTACTGGTCCTGCGTGCCGTGCAGGCTGGTGATGATGGTCGGCAGCGCGTTGGAGACGATGGTCGACGACAGGAACGCGACGAACATGCCGAGGAGCAGGCCCACGAGCGCCTGGATGCGCTGCGAGTGCGTCATCGGCGAGTCCGCCGCCGAATCGGGTGCGCCGGTCGCCCGGCTGACGGATGTGCTCATGCAGAAACCTCGCGAATTCTTCGGGCTACCCCGAAAACAGTTGCGTAAAAAGTGAATTGGTATTCCGGCGTCAGTGCACCGAGACCGCGTCCCGTATCGACGAACTCAGGCGCGCCAACCCGTCCACGAGCTGTTGCACCTCCTCGTCCGTCCAGTCCGCGATCGATTCCAGCAACCATTCCCTCTGCCGTGCACGGTGGCGACGCAGAACCGCGGCCCCCTCGTCGGTCAACGCGGGCAGCGCGGCCCGGCGATCGGCGGGATCGGGAACTCGCTCGAGGTAGCCGAGTTCTTCCGCATGGGCGATGTGCCGACTCAACGTCGAAGGGGTGATGTGCATCCGATCCGCCAGGGCGTTGCAGCGTCGCCCCTGACCGGCGGCGACATGCGACAACAGCGCCCCCAACGGCACGGTGAGCATCTCGCCGTCGGGCTCGCGCACGAGCGCCGCCGACACCTCGCGACTACTCCGGACGATGTCGCGCAGGTGATCGATGAGCACCTCCGCGGTGTCCGGCGCAATCATGAAGCCTCCCGATTAGTTGAGTAGTACAACTATAGACCCGATAGTTGCAGTGCGCAACTATCGGGTGCGGGAACGCGGACTCGGCTCAGTTCGCGCTCTCCGCGAGCCGCCGTAGGAGCGTCGTCAGCTGCCGGACGTCGGCGGGATCCCAGCGCGACAGCCGCTCGCGCCACTGCGCGATCGCCGACTCGCGCAGCTCGGTCAGCTGGGTCCGCCCCGGCTCGGTGAGCACCACCAGCCGGGCCCGCGCATCCTGTGGGTCAGGGCGGCGCTCCACGAGCCCGAGCCGGACGACGGCGTCGATCTGCCGGGTGAGCGTCGACTTCTCCACTCCCAACTCGGCGACGAGAGCCGACATCGGCACCGCATCCCCGCAGGCGAGGATCGCCAGGAGCGGATAGCACGCCGGGTCGAGTTTCGGGTTGATCGCCCGGGCACGCTCGCGTGACTGGATCCGCCCACGCCGCCACATGTCGACCAGCTCGGCCTCCAGCTCGGTGATCGGATCCGAGTTCATGTTCGTGGGCATCCCTTCGCTCTACCGGCGTCGGTGGACACACCGACTCGCACCGCCGACAGGGTACGGCCCGACGCCGGCGCTTACCATCGCCGCATGGCTCGCATCTCGATCGTCGTCTGTTTCTGGGCGCTCGCACTGGCCGCCGGGATCGCGGTCCCGACGCTGTCGCCGTGGTGGCTCGTCGCCGCCGTCCCCCTCGCCGCCATGGCCATCCTCGGGACGTGGGACCTGTCGCAACGCCGGCACAACATCCTGCGCAACTACCCGGTCCTCGGCCACGCGCGCTTCCTCCTCGAGGGAATCCGCCCCGAGATCCAGCAGTACTTCATCGAATCCCCACCGACGGAACGCCATTCGACCGCGAGACGCGAGACCTGGTGTACGAGAGGGCGAAAGGCACGCTCGACGAGGAACCGTTCGGCACCGAACGGGACGTCCACGCCATCGGCTACGAGTTCATGACGCACTCGCTGCGGGCCCGCACCGCACCCGAGGCCACCCCGACCGTGCGACTCGGCGGCCCGGACTGCACCCGGCCGTACGACATCGCCCTGCTCAACGTCTCGGCGATGAGTTTCGGGCGCTGTCCGCGAACGCGATCGAGGCACTGAACGCCGGGGCCGCGCGCGGCGGCTTCGCGCACGACACCGGCGAGGGCAGCATCAGCCGCCACCACCGCAAGCACGGCGGCGACCTGATCTGGGAGATCGCGTCCGGCTACTTCGGCTGCCGGACACCCGCCGGCGAGTTCGACCCCGAACTGTTCGCCGCCAAGGCGTCCGAGGATCAGATCAAGGCCATCTCGATCAAGCTGTCGCAGGGCGCCAAGCCCGGCATGGGCGGTGTGCTGCCCGGCGCCAAGGTCACCGCGGAGATCGCCGAGGCCCGAGGGGTCACGATCGGTGAGACGGTGACGTCGCCGCCGGCGCACCGGGCGTTCACCACCCCCGACGAACTGATCGACTTCATCGTGGAACTGCGCACCTCTCGGGCGGCAAACCGGTCGGGCTCAAGCTGTGTGTCGGGTCCCGCGTCGAGTTCCTGGCGATCTGCAAGGCGATGCTCGAACGGAACGTCACTCCCGACTTCATCATCGTCGACGGCGCCGAGGGCGGGACCGGAGCGGGACCGGTGGAGTTCGAGGACCACATGGGGATGCCGCTCACCGAGGGCCTGATGACGGTCCACAACGCGCTCGTCGGCACCGGACTGCGCGACCGCGTCAAGATCGGCGCGTCCGGCAAGATCGCGAGCGGCGCCGACATCGTCAAGCGCATAATCCAGGGCGCCGACTTCACCCTCGCGGCGCGGGCGATGATGTTCGCCGTCGGCTGCATCCAGGCCCAGAAGTGCCACACCAACCGGTGCCCCGTAGGCGTCGCGACCCAGGACCCGGCGCGGACCCGCGCCCTCGACGTGCCCGACAAAACCGCCCGCGTGTACCGATTCCAGAAGGCCACCGTCGCGAGCGCGAAGCAGATGATCGCCTCGATGGGACTCGACGGCTTCGACGAGCTGCACCCGTCCATGCTGAACCGACGCATCGACGGCGTCACGACCCGCAACTACGCCGAACTGTACGAGTGGCTCGAGCCCGGTCAACTGCTCGACCACGCCCCGACGGAATGGCGGCGCGACTGGCTCGCCGCCGACCCCTACTCGTTCCGGCCCCGGACCGTTACGGGCACGCCGGCCTGACCAACTGCAGGATCCGGTTGGCCTGGTCCTCGGTCGGAACGGTGCCGTCGTTGGTTGCGACTTGCGTCACCTTCGCGACCAACGCCTGGTCGCTCGCCCCGGCGTCGATGGCCGTGCACGTCTCCTTGACGATCGACTCGATCGAATCGTCGCTGCGGTCGCTCGACAGGTTCGGGTACGCCGTCCGGAAGGTGGCGGTGAACGCGGTCAGCTTGGCCTGATCCCACGCCCCGCCGATGCCGGACACCACGCTCGACGCCGTCTCCTGGACGCTCGATACCAGGCCTGACGCCGTCTGCTGGATGCTCGAACGCAGCGCCTCCCCAGGACCTGTCTCCGGCGTGGACGTGACCGCCGAGCTGATCTTCTCCTTGGTTTCCTCGGAGGTGCCGCCGTTGTTGGTGCACGCCGAGAGCCCGAACACGAGGGCAGATGCGGTGACAATCGTTGCGGTTGTTTTCCCGATGATGCTCCTCATGTGCCGGATCCTACGTTCGCCTGGGAGCATCAATGCCGGTATTGACCAGGCCGTGACCGGATCGATTGCTCGCGCCGATCCGGGAGAAATGCGTAGATTCGACGAGAACCATCACCCGACCGCCGGAAGGACCCCCGCGACTGTGAGCGTCAAGAAGATCGTTCAACCCTCCCCGCGCACCCGCATGCGCGACCGCGGTGAGGTGATCGGGGCCGGCGGGATGTTTCTCGCGAAGTGGTCGCTGTGCCTCGCTGCGATCGCGCTCGGAGCGATCGTCGTGGGCTGGATCTTCGAGAAGCTATGGGTGATCGCACTGCCCGTGCTCCTCGCGATCATCGTCTCCACGGTGCTGTGGCCGCCGACACGCGCGCTCACCCGACGCGGCGTGCCCCGGCCGGCGCGGCATCCATCACGCTGCTGGTCTTCTTCGCACTGCTCGGCGGAGTGATAGCGCTGATCGTTCCGTCGGTCGTGGACCAGACGCCGGAACTGGCGAACAAGGCGACCCAGGGCATCCAGCAGGTGCAGAACTGGCTGAAGGGCCCGCCGGTCAACCTGCAGGACGAACAGATCGACACGGCCATCCACGCACTCACGACGAAGCTCCAGCAGAGCGGCACGGCGATCGCGTCGGGCGTCTTCAGCGGTGTCACCACCGCCGGGTCGATGCTCGTCACGCTCGGCCTCGTTCTGGTTCTGGCGTTCTTCTTCGTCAAGGACGGCCCGCGGTTCATCCCGTGGCTGCACAGCGTCGGCGGCGGCCGTGCAGGACGCCACCTCGAAGAGGTGCTGGGCCGCATGTGGGACACCCTCGGTGGCTTCATCCGCACCCAGGCGCTGGTCAGCCTCATCGACGCCGTGTTCATCGGCGCCGGCCTGCTGATCCTCGGCGTGCCCCTCGCGCCCGTGCTGGCAATCTTCACGTTCATCGGCGGCTTCATCCCGATCGTGGGTGCCTTCGTCGCCGGCGCCCTCGCGGTCCTCGTGGCGCTCGTCGCCAACGGCGTGACGACTGCGCTGATCGTGTTGGCGATCATCATCGCAGTGCAGCAGATCGAAGGAAACGTCCTACAGCCGGTGCTGCAGAGCAAGAGCATGAAGCTGCACGCCGTAGTGGTGCTGCTCGCGGTCGCCGCCGGCAGCTCGCTGTACGGCATCGTCGGCGCCTTCCTCGCCGTCCCCTTCGCCGCGGTCGCTGCCGTGGTGATCCGCTACCTGGGCGAGCAGATCGATCACCGCCTCGAGCGGGACGCACTGCTCGACGCCGCCGACGCGACCGCCGACGGAACGGCCACCGAGTGCTCCGGCGAGCCGGAGACCGCAGTGCCGACCCCGATCGCGGACACCGAGCCGGTCCCCGCCGTGGTGGACGCTGACACCAACTTGTCGGGGCCCGCCCGCAACTAGCTGGCGATCATCTCCAACGTGGACCCGGTCCGGCCGCGCACGACGTGCAGCCGGCTCGGGATCCGCTGGCGCATCTCGTCGACGTGGCTGACGATCCCGACCACCCGACCGCCCGCCCGTAGCTCGTCGAGGACACCCATCACCAGGTCCAGGGTGTCGGCGTCGAGTGTCCCGAAGCCCTCGTCGATGAACATCGTGTCGAGCACGACGCCGCCCGACTCGGAGGCCACGACGTCGGCGAGCCCCAGCGCCAGCGCCAGCGATGCCAGGAAGGACTCGCCGCCCGACAGCGTCTTCGCCGACCGGACCACGCCGGTGTAGTCGTCCCGAATGTCGAGCCCGAGTCCGCCGCGACGTCCACGTGAGCCCGCCTCGTCCGAGTGGACGAACTCGTACCGCCCGGCGGACATTCGACGCAGCCGCGCCGACGCCGACACCGCGACCTCCTCGAGCCGCGACGCGAGCACGTACGACCGCAACGACATCTTGCGCGAGTTCTGGCCACGCCCGGCCACCACGTCCGCCAGTCCGGCGAGTTCGTCGTGGGCCGCGAGCACCGGGCCCAGCGCGGCCATGGTCTCCTCCAGGTGGGCAACGAGTCGCTCGAGGTTCCCGCGTCGCGTGTCCGCCTCCGCCGCTGCGGCCGCGGCGGTCTCGACCGCTGTCGCTGCCTCACGCGCGAGCGCGTCGGGGCCGGCGGTGTCGACCGGCTCGAGGTCGGCGACCGCCACGACATCGGGTTCCGACAGCACCGCTCGGGCAGCCGCGAGGCGATCGCGGGCTGCGGTGAGCACGGCCTCGATCTGTCCCGTCCTGGCGGCCGGGCGAACGGCCGCCAACGCCGCGGCGAACGACTCGAAACCGGCGTCGGTCGTGGCGGTCTGCACGCGGGCACCGAGGTCGCGCGCGGCGGCATCGAGCGTCGCGGCCCGGTCCCGGGCGTCGAGCAGTTGCGCGGCCAGCGCCGCGAGGTCGTCGAACCGGTCGCGGCGGGCCTGCACGCTGCGGTCCTCCCCGGCGGCCTCGGACAGTCTGGTGCGCAGCGACGCCATCTGTTCCTCGGCGGCCTCGATGCGGGTGTCGAGCGCGGCCCGCTCGGTGTCGACCGCGCGGGACTGCTCGTCCAACCGGGCACCGCGGGAACGGAGTTCGCTGACCGATACGGACGCGCCCGCGAGGCCCTCGGCGGTCGACCGCGCGCGGTCGACCGCCGCCGCGGCGTTCGCACGTTGTACCCGCAGCTCGTCGCGGTCGCCGTCGCCGCCACGCTGGGCCAGCAGATCGACCGTCCGCTCGAGCTGTGCCTGCCGCTCGGTTTCCTTCTCCAGGACCTGGGCCGCCCGCTGCTCGGCGAGCCGGGCCGTCTCCTCGTCCGCCTTGGTGACCGTCGCATCGCCCGGCCGCGCGGGCTCGGGGTGGTCGACCGAGCCGCACACGGCACACTTCTCCCCGGCGACGAGCTGCGCGGCCAGCTCCGCCGCCATGCCCGCGATCCGCTGCTCGCGCAGGTCGAGGAGCCGGTCCCGCGCGCTCTGGTGCGCGTCGCGGGCGTCCGCAACCGCCACCCTTTGCTTCTCGAGAGCCGTTCTGGTCGAGATCAATTCGTCGGCGGCGGCGGACGCATCGGTCGCGCGCGCGGCCGCATCTTCGAGCGCGGGCAGCGATGCCTGCGCCTGCTCGGCTGCACGCAACGCCTCCTCCGCCGCGTCGAGTGCCGCGGGCCACTGGGCGCGGTCGGTCGCCAGTGTTTCAGCCTTCCGCGCCAGATCCGCTCTGCCACGGCGCATCTCGACGAGGTCGCGGTCGAGCTGCTCCATAGCGCGGGCCTCGCCGAGCAGGCCGTCGAGTCGGACCACCTCCGCGGCCCATTCCCGCCCCTGTGCACGGATCGCGTCGCGGTCGGCTCCCGTCTGCGGCCACGACAGCATCGCGATCAGACCCGCGCCATCCTCGGACGCGCCGAGCCGATCGGCGACCGTTCGGGCACGGGATACCGCGGACTCGGAATCCCGTGCCGCGGAGTCCGCTTCGGCGGCCGCCGCTGCGACGACGGCGGCCCGCGATGCGCGATCCGCTTCGGCAGCGAGCGCATCACGCTCGGCGGCCCCGGTCTCGAGTTCGACGAGCGCCGCCCGGGCGCGGTCGCGCCTGGCCTGCAGCTCACGCACCCGCCTGGTCTCCAGGGCCGCGGCGCGGGCCTTCTCCTCCCGGCACGGGCGTGGTTCAGTTCCGCCGTTGTCAGGTCGGCCGTCTCGACGGACTGGTCCAGCAGCCGCCGCGACCAGGTGAGCGGATCGCCGTCGGTCCCTAGTTCGATACCCGCGGCCGTCGACACCCGCGCGACAAGGAGGTCCACCTGCTTGCGGTGGTCCTCGACGCGCGCCGCGCTGGCCCTCTTGCGGTCGACGAACCAATCCTCGACGGATTTGAACCGCGTGGTGTCGAAGAGCTTCTCGAGCAGTTTGCCGCGTTCCTCGTTGTCGGCCCGCAGAAACTTGGCGAACTCGCCCTGCGGCAGCAGCACCACTTGGAAGAACTGGTCGGCGGTCATACCCAGCAGACGCTCGACCTCACGCGCGATGTCCGGGATACGGGAAAGGTTCTCGCCCTTGCCGTCCAGCCACTCGAGAGTCGCCTTCGCATTCTCGGTGAGCGTCCCCGCGCCGCGCTTCTTGGGGCGTTCGTACTCGGGGCTGCGGGTGATGCGCAGGGGCCGTCCGCCGATGGTCGCATCGAGCGTCACCGTCGGCACCGACCCGGCGGGCGCGTGGTCCGAGAGCAGCCGCTTGCCCTCCTTGCGGGCGCCGGGCACCGTGCCGTACAGCGCGAACGCGACGGCGTCGAGGATCGTCGTCTTACCGGCTCCGGTCTGCCCGTGCAGCAGGAACAGCCCGTCGGCACCCAGCTCGTCGAAGTCGACCACGACGGTGTCGGCGAACGGGCCGAACGCAGTGACCTCGAGGTTGTGCAACCTCACGCCGACACCTCCAGCGCGTCGATCGCATCGTCGCTGCGGACCGACGCGACCTCGGCGGCCGTCGCGCTGCGCAGCGCGTCCTCGAGCAGCCGGACCTCCCCCGTGCTCGCGTCGCTGCGCACGTCGGACAGAAAGCCCTCCGCCACCTCGAGATCCGAACGTCCACGAACCCGCTCGCGATACCGGAGCTCCGGATTACCTTCGGGGCGTTGCCATTCCATGTGCACCGCGAACGGGAAGCGGGCCTGCAACGCCCGCATGGCATCGACGGGGCGCAGCGGATCGGTCAGGACCGCGGACACGTAGTGATCCTCCGCCGACGCGAACGCCGCGTCGTGCAGCAACTCGTCGAGGGTGCCGGTGAGCTGGCTGAGCCCGCGCACCACCGGCAGGTCGATCCGCTCCACCCCGGCGAGACCGGTGGCGTCGACGTCCACGAGCCACACCGACTTGCGGTGCGACCGCTCGCCGAACGAGTACGGCAACGGCGAACCGCTGTAGCGGACGTTCTCGGCCAGCGTCTGCGGCGAGTGTAGATGGCCGAGGGCGACGTAGTCGACGCCGTCGAACGCCGCGGCCGACACCGTCTCGACGCCGCCGACGGAGATCGACCTCTCCGACCCCGTCGCCTCCCCACCGACGACGAAGGCGTGCGCCAGCAGCACCGACCGCAGTCCGGGCACCGCAGTCCGTCGCACGTCCAGATCGGCCCTGATCCGCGTCATCGCGACATCGAGGATGTCGGCGTGCGACCGCGCCCGGGGTGCCCCCAACTCGGCACGGGTGATCTCCGGCTCGAAGGTACGGGATGCCGTAGAAGGCGACCGGGCCGTGCTCGTCGTCGAGCAACACCGGGGTGTCCAGCGCTCCCACCCGGGTGAGCAGGTGCAGGCCGCCCGCGGCCGAGAACGCCGCGCCGGCGCCGAGTCGCACCGGTGAGTCGTGATTGCCCGACGTGGCGACAATCACAGCACCCGCCGCGCGGATCGCCTCGAAGCCCCGGTTGCACACCGCGACCGCGTCGGCACTCGGAATGGAACGGTCGTACACGTCCCCCGGCACCACCACGACGTCGACGCCGTGGGCGACGACCAGGTCCGCGATCGCGTCGAGCACCCGCGCCTGGTCGCCGAGCAGGTCGACGCCGTGGAAGGTGCGCCCGACGTGCCAGTCGGACGTGTGCAGGATCCTCATGGCGAACGACGGTAGAGCACCCGACCGACAGCCCATCGAATCGGACATGCCGGTCGGACGGGGCCAATGACCGGCCCGAGCTGTGGATTCTCAGCGAATTCTCGGCGTCTGCCGGTCCCGCCAACGAAGCAAGCCGACCGTCAGCGACTAATGTCGAAGTGTGTCCGCAACCCAACGTGCTCGTTCCGGGGTGCCGCTCGACCAACGATCGGCCCTCCCACCGTTCCCGGTGTGCCTGCCTGGGGGCTGTCGTCGTAGCCGCTGGGTTGACCTTCATCGGCTTCGCACTCGACGCAATGTCGGGCAGCGAACTGACCTCGACGTTCTCGATCTTGTACTTCTTCGGCTGTGTCCTGGCGGTCCTCGCCGTTCGCTACCGGGGATGTTCACCGCCGTCGTCCAGCCTCCGCTCCTCCTGTTCGTCGCGGTTCCCATCGCTCAGCAGGTGTTCACTGGCGGCACGGGCACCGGCCTCAAGGATCTCGCACTCAACGTCGCATATCCCCTGGTCAACCGATTCCCGTTGATGCTGGTGGCGACCCTCGTGGTGGGACTGATCGCCGGCGCGCGGGTGTTCCTCGTCCGGCAGGGCAAGGGCGCCCCGGCGCGGTCCAGGGTCCGACGCACCCAGCCGAGGACCACTCGCGACGACTCGTCGACGAGTCGTCGCGAAGCCCCCACCCGCTCGCCGCGCGCCACATCGCGCCGCGACGAGCGCCCGCGGCGCGACGACCACGCCCGAGACGACTACACACGGAGCGACGACTACGAGACACCGATGGACCGCCGCCCTCGGCGGCGCGCCCCGGTGAACGACCAGCGTCCGCCCCGCCCCGCCCACGAGCCCGTCACGGCACACGTCTCCGGCTACGGTGGGCGCGACAACGGCTACCGCGAGCCGGTGCGACGCGAAGGCCCGCGGCGCGAGACCGTGTACGGCGAGCCGATCGCCCGCGATCGCGAACCGATCCAGCGTGACCCGATTCCGGCCCGCTCCCGCCCGCCGATGGACATGCCGCCGCGGCTGGCACCGCAGGTGCGCTACCGGGAGCGACGCGAGCCCCCGTTCGACGGCTAGACGGACAAGAGAAGGGAACGCCCCGGGATGAACATTCGTCCCGGGGCGTTCCCTTTGTCGGTCGTCGTCAGTTGCGGGCTGCGCGCAGTTCCCGCGGCAGCGCGAAGACGAGCGTCTCGTTGGCGGTGGTCACCGACTGCACGTCCGCGAAGCCGTGCTCGGCGAGCAGGTCGATGACCCCGCGAACCAACACCTCGGGAACCGACGCTCCGGACGTGATGCCGACGGTCCGCACACCGTCGAGCCACTCGAGATCGACCTCGCGGGCGTAGTCGACCAGGTGCGCGGCGCGCGCACCGGCTCCCAGCGCCACCTCGACCAGCCGCACCGAGTTGGACGAGTTCCGTGATCCGACCACGATCACCAGGTCGCACTCCGGTGCCATCGCCTTCACGGCCACCTGACGGTTCTGCGTGGCGTAACAGATGTCGTCGCTCGGCGGGTCCTCGAGCTGCGGGAACTTCTGCCGCAGCCGATGCACGGTCTCCATCGTCTCGTCGACGGACAGCGTCGTCTGCGACAGCCAGACGACCTTGGCGCCATCGCGCACCACGACCTTCTCCACCGCGTCGGGGCCGTCGACCAGCTGCACGTGATCGGGGGCCTCGCCGGCGGTGCCCTCGACCTCCTCGTGGCCCTCGTGCCCGATCAGCAGGATGTCGTAGTCGTCGCGTGCGAACCGCTTGGCCTCCTGGTGGACCTTCGTCACCAGCGGGCACGTCGCGTCGATCGTGTGCAGGCTCCGCTCGGCGGCGGCGGTGTGGACCGCCGGCGACACGCCGTGCGCGGAGAACACCAGCACCGATCCCTCGGGCACCTCGTCGGTCTCGTCGACGAAGACGACGCCGCGCTCGGCGAGCGTGTCGACGACGTGGCGGTTGTGCACGATCTCCTTGCGCACGTAGATCGGCGCGCCATGCTTCTCGAGGGCCTTCTCGACGGTCTCGACGGCGCGGTCGACGCCCGCGCAGTAGCCGCGAGGCTCGGCCAGGAGAACCCGCTTGGCCTGATCGGCGGCGTCGGCACCGGCGGATCGGGCGATACCCAGATTGAGAGGAACAGCCGAAGACATGACTCCAGCGTACGGTGCACGCCGCCGGCCCCCGTTCGGCACACGACGATGTGGGATCCCGGCCGGATCACCGGGGCGTCGGCTACCAAATAGCGCCGTCGTGAGGCAGGCTGTGAGCATGATCCGTCCTCCGTTCGTGGCGCGCGTCGCCGCCGGTATGGCCATCACGGCGTATGAAGAGGCACTCAAGCTGCCGTCTACCGCCATGACGCTGCCGATGACCGCGGTCAGTCAGGTGCTGCAGACGACGATGCGGGTCCAGCAGTCCATGACCGCGCTCGCTATCAAGGGTGACCAGGCGTTCTGCCTCTTCGACCACAACGAGGAAGAACCGTCGTGGGCGGTGTTCGACGAGGACCGCACCGACTTCGACACCGACGGCGAGGTGGACGTCGAGGCCCCGGCGGACACCGACACCGCCGACCGCCCGAGCACGCCGGGCCGGTTCGCGCTGTACTCGATGACCCCCACCGAGGGTGACGACGCCGAGGACCGCCCGGAGAAGCCCGCCGACACGGCGCCGCCCGCCCACGACGTTCCCGTTCCGGAGATCGCCGAGGAACTCGACTACGCGGCCCTCACGCTCGCCCAACTGCGGACCCGGCTGCGGTCGCTGTCGGTGGAGGATCTGACGGCGCTGCTCGAGTACGAGGAGCGCACCGCGGCCCGGGCGCCGTTCCAGACCATGCTCTCCAACCGCATCACCTCCGCCAAAGCCAAGTGACCTCCGCTCGCCCCGCGTCCGGCGGCCCGTCCCCGAGCACGGCCGAGCAGCCCTGGCCGGTACGGACCGTCTCCACCAAGGTCGCCCAGTGGATCGACCGCCTCGGCAGTGTGTGGGTCGAGGGCCAGATCACGCAGATCAACGCCCGCCCGGGCACCCGCACGGCCTTCCTCGTGCTGCGCGACCCGTCGGTCGACATGTCGCTGTCGGTGACCTGTTCGCCGCAGCTGCTGCGCGACGCCCCGGTGCCGCTCACCGAGGGCAGCCGTGTCGTGATGTTCGGCAAGCTGTCGTTCTACACCGGTCGCGGCACGGTGTCGCTGCGGGTGACGGAGATCCGCGCCGTCGGCATCGGTGAGCTGCTGGCCCGCATCGAGCGGCTGCGGGCGCTGCTGGCTGCCGAGGGCCTGTTCGATCCGCGGCTCAAGCGTCCGCTGCCGTTCCTGCCGGGCACGATCGGCCTGGTCACCGCCCGCGCGAGCGCGGCCGAGCGGGACGTCCTCAGCGTCGCGCAGCGTCGGTGGCCGGCGGTGCGGTTCGAGGTGCGGCACGCCACCGTGCAGGGGCCGACCGCGGTGCCACAGATCATCGCGGCACTTCGAGGAGCTGGACGACGATCCGAACGTCGACGTGATCATCCTCGCCCGCGGCGGCGGCAGCGTCGAGGATCTGCTCCCGTTCTCCGACGAGACCCTGTGCCGCGCGATCGTCGCGTGCACGACGCCGGTGGTGAGCGCGATCGGCCACGAGCCGGACAGCCCGCTCAGCGACCACGTCGCCGACCTGCGCGCCGCGACGCCCACCGATGCCGCCAAACGCGTCGTGCCCGATGCCGTGGCCGAACAGGCGCTGGTGTCCGAACTGCGCGGGCGCAGTGCCGCGGCGCTGCGCAACTGGGTCCAGCGCGAGGCGCACCTCGTCGAACAGCTCCGCAGCCGCCCGGTGCTCGCCGATCCGCTCGCCGGGATCGATCGTCGGGCCGAGGAGGTCGACCGGCTGCGCGACGCCGCCCGCAGGGACGTGAGCCGCGCGATCGCGGCCGAGTCGACGGCCGTCGAGCATCTACGAGCGCGGCTGACGACCCTCGGGCCGGCGGCGACGCTGGCCCGCGGCTACGCCGTCGTGCAGAAGGTGCTCGGCGACAACGAGCCCGAGGTGCTGCGGTCCGTGGACGACGCACCGCCGGGCACGCAGATCCGAGTCAGGTTGGCCGACGGCGCGGTGCGCGCCGCCGTGATGGGAAGAGAGTCATGAGCAACGCAGATGTGGCCGAACTCGGTTACGAGGCGGCGCGGGACGAGCTGGTCGTAGTCGTGAAGACCCTCGAACTGGGCGGCCTGGACCTGGACGAATCGCTCGCGCTGTGGGAGCGCGGCGAGGCGCTGGCCAAGCGCTGCGAGGAGCACCTTGCGGGCGCCCGCCAGCGGGTCGAGCAGGCACTCGCCCACGCCGACGCTGCCGACGACGACTCGGACGAGTAGGCCCCGCTACCGCTGCAGCGGCTGAACCGCCCCGACCGCGGTCGCGAGCGTGGTGAAGTCCGCCGCGGGCGCGGGCCCTGTGAGCAGGATCCGCGTGTCACCGAAGTCGCTGACCCAGATGGCCTCGACGCCATCGCCACCGAACACGTCCGATGTGTGGTCACCGACCTGCTCGGTGCCGGTCGCGTACCGGGGTTCGCCGGCGATGAACGGGACCAGCGCCTCCTCGGTGGCGTCGCTCTGCGTCAGCTGGATGTATCGGCCGGCTTCGGTGATGAACCCGATGTTGCTCGAGTCACCGCCGCCGTTACCGGAGACGATGCTCCGAGAACCCGAGTTCGGGGTCCAGCCCTGCGGAGTTTCGGGCTGACGGATCGGGAAACCCAGCTCGCGCGAGTCGTACTTGAACGCGGCCTCGGCGTCGAAGCTGGGGATCGGTCCCTGCTTCGGACCGCCCGGACTGAACGAGCACTGGGTCGCGATGCCCGCGATGAGCAGACACGCCACAACCAGCGGGATCAGTGACCACGCCATGTCTTGGCCGTTCTGCAGGATGCGGGGCTTCTTCTCGGGCACGATGTCCAGTATTCCTGTTCCGCCGTCAGGGTGGCCCAGCCCCCACTCATCGTGGGGGTTCTGAGAGAATCACTCTGAGATTCGTCCACCGAATCGACGGCCCGACCGCAACGCGGTCGACCGCCCCGAAGTGTCGGCCACCACATTGCGCCGACCTTGACTGCAGCAGGAGGCACTGCCCATGACGGCCAGCACCCCATCGAGTCGCCGCGAGGCCCCGGACCGCAACCTCGCTCTCGAGTTGGTGCGAGTCACAGAAGCCGCCGCCATGGCTGCCGGTCGCTGGGTCGGCCGGGGTGACAAGGAGGGCGGCGACGGTGCCGCCGTCGACGCCATGCGCCACATGGTGAGCTCGGTCTCGATGCAGGGCGTCGTGGTCATCGGTGAGGGCGAGAAGGACGAAGCCCCGATGCTCTACAACGGCGAGGAAGTCGGCAACGGCGACGGCCCGCTGTGCGACGTAGCGGTCGACCCGATCGACGGCACCACGCTGATGAGCAAGGGCGCTCCCGGTTCCATCGCGGTCCTCGCCGTCGCCGAGCGCGGCGCGATGTTCGACCCGTCGGCCGTGTTCTACATGGACAAGATCGCGGTCGGCCCCGAGGCCGCCGACGTCATCGACCTGTCCGCGGGTGTCGCCGAGAACATCCGTCGCGTCGCCAAGGCGAAGAACCGCGCGGTCTCCGACACGACGGTCACGATCCTGGACCGTCCGCGCCACGCCGACATCATCCGCGAGATCCGCGAGACCGGCGCGCGCATTCGACTGATCTCCGACGGCGACGTCGCCGGCGCGATCGCAACGGCCCGCCCCGAGTCGGGCGTCGACATGCTGCTCGGCATCGGCGGCACCCCGGAGGGCATCATCGCCGCGGCCGCGCTGCGCTGCATGGGCGGCGCCCTGCAGGGCAAGCTGGCCCCGAAGGACGAGGCCGAGCGCCAGAAGGCACTCGACGCCGGCCACGACCTGGACCGTGTCCTGCGGACCGAGGAGCTGGTCACGGGCGAGAACATCTTCTTCTGCGCGACCGGTGTCACCGACGGTGACCTGCTCAAGGGTGTGCGCTACTACGGTGGCGGCGCGACGACGCAGTCGATCGTCATGCGCAGCAAGTCCGGCACCGTCCGCATGATCGAGGCCTACCACCGCCTCGAGAAGCTGCACGAGTTCTCCTCGATCAACTTCGACGGGGTCGAGGGCGCACAGCCGCCGCTGCCCTGATCGACCGATAGTTCCCAGCTGAAGGGTCCCTTCGTGCGCTGCCTGCGCATGAAGGGACCCTTCAGCTTTGCTGCGGTGGCAAGCTGGATCCATGAGCGACAGCAGCGATCCGCAGTTCCGTATCGAACACGACACGATGGGCGAGGTTCGGGTCCCGGTCGACGCGCTGTGGCGCGCGCAGACGCAGCGTGCCGTCGAGAACTTCCCCATTTCGGGCCGGGGCCTCGAGCGCACGCAGATCCGCGCGATGGGCCTGCTGAAAGCGGCCTGCGCACAGGTCAACAAAGATCTCGGCTTGCTCGCGCCGGAGAAGGCCCACGCGATCATCGCCGCCGCGAACGAGATCGCGGACGGCCGCCACGACGACCAGTTCCCGATCGACGTGTTCCAGACCGGTTCGGGCACCAGTTCGAACATGAACACCAACGAGGTCATCGCGAGCCTCGCCGCGAAGGCCGGCATGAGCGTGCACCCCAACGACGACGTCAACATGTCGCAGTCGTCGAACGACACCTTTCCGACGGCCACGCACGTCGCCGCGACCGAGGCCGCCGTCAAGGATCTCGTACCCGCTCTCGACCACCTGCGACTCGCCCTGCTCGACAAGGCGGCCCAATGGCGGACGGTGGTGAAGTCCGGACGCACGCACCTGATGGACGCGGTCCCGATAACGCTCGGGCAGGAGTTCGGCGGCTACGCCCACCAGATCGAGGCGGGCATGGAGCGGGTCATGGCAACACTGCCGCGACTCGGCGAACTACCCATCGGCGGCACCGCGGTCGGTACGGGCCTCAACGCGCCCGACGACTTCGGTCCCCGCGTGGTCGCGGAACTGGTGCGCGCCACCGGCCTCGACGCCCTGACCCCGCCCGCAATCACTTCGAGGCGCAGGCCGCCCGGGACGGCCTGGTGGAGGCGTCGGGCGCGCTGCGCACGGTCGCGGTCTCGCTGACCAAGATCGCCAACGACATCCGGTGGATGGGTTCCGGTCCGCTGACCGGCCTCGGGGAGATCCAGCTGCCGGACCTCCAGCCGGGGAGCTCGATCATGCCCGGCAAGGTCAATCCCGTTCTGCCCGAGGCGGTCACACAGGTCGCAGCCCAGGTGGTCGGCAACGACGCGGCCGTCGCGTGGGGCGGCGCCGGGGCGCGTTCGAGCTCAACGTCTACATCCCGGTGTTGGCCCGCAACCTCCTCGAGTCGTTCCGCCTGCTGGCCAACGTCTCTGACTGTTCGCCGACCGCTGCATCGTGGGACTCGAGGCGAACGAGAAGCATCTGCGCACACTGGCCCAGTCGTCGCCGTCGATCGTCACGCCGCTGAATTCGGCGATCGGCTACGAGGAGGCGGCGGCAGTCGCCAAGCAGGCGTTGAAGGAGAAGAAGACGATTCGGCAGACGGTGATCGACCGCGGGCTGATCGGCGACGGCCTCACCGAGGCTGAACTGGATCGACGTCTCGACGTGCTGGCGATGACGAAGGTCGACCGGGACGAGTAGTCAAGGAGGACATAGTGAACGCGAACGCAGCGCCGACCGCCGTGCAGGTGGTGGAGGACTTCTTCGCCGCGCTCGGCGACATGGACGTCGACCGGGCCGTCGAGTACCTCGATCCTGATGTCGTGTGGCAGAACACCACCCTACCGACACTGCGGGGGCTGCCCGCGGTGCGACGGGCGCTCGCGTTCGCGAACCGGCCGTCGATCAGGTTCGGGGCAGAGATGCAAAACATCGCGAGCGACGGTACGACGGTGCTCACCGAACGGTTCGACACGCTGTTCGTCGGCCCGCTGCGCTCGACGTTCTGGGTGTGCGGAACGTTCGAACTGCACGACGGCCGAATAACGGTGTGGCGGGACCGTTTCAGCTGGGGCAACGTCGCCGTCGGCACGGTCCGGGCGACGGCCCGCTCCCTGCTTCGCCGGTAACGCCTCGAGTCCGGCCGCCGAGCGGCGCCGAGCACACGGGGTCGGCGCCGCAACCGACCTAGTAGGCTCCCGCTGAGCGGTACAGGCGAGATGTACCGCCTGACCCGCACAGGAAGCCGATCGCGATGACCGAGCACCAGAACACCTCCCCCGCATTCCAGGCCGGACTCGACGTCCGCACCGAGGTGATGGGCGCGGACTTCGTCGAGCGGGCGTTCGATCGCACCCGTGGCACCGACTCCGAGGACATCCAGGAGTTCATCACCGAGCACGTGTGGGGATCGGTGTGGACGCGCCCGGGCCTGGACCGCCGCAGCCGCAGCCTGCTCAACCTCGGCATGCTCATCGCGCTACGCGCCGAGAACGAACTGCGCGGCCACGTGCGCGGCGCCCTGCGGAACGGGTTGACCCGCACGGAGATCGTCGAGGCGGTCATCCACGCGAGCGCGTACTGCGGGGCGCCTGCCGGGCTCGCCGCGATGCGCGTGGTGCAGGAGGTCCTGGAGGCCGAACTGGGTCCGCTCAGCGACGACTGAGCGGCTCGCCCGCCTTGTCCGCTATGTCCAGCGCCGCAAGGTAACCGAAGACCAGCGCGGGTCCGATCGTGGCACCCGGACCGGCGTAGGTGTGGCCCATGACGGGCGCGCTGGTGTTGCCCGCCGCGTAGAGTCCGTCGATCACCGAACCGTCCTCACGCAGCGCTCGTCCGGCGACGTCGGTGACGATGCCGCCCTTGGTGCCGAGGTCGCCGGGCACCATCTGCGCGGCGTAGAACGGCGCCTTGGCCAGTTCGCCCAGGCTCGGATTGGGCTTGTTGGTGATGTCGCCGTAGTAGTGCTCGTACTTGCTCTCACCGCGATGGAAGTCGTCGTCGACGCCCGCGCGCGCGAATCCGTTGAACCGCTGGACCGTCGCGGCGAGCTTGTCGGCGGGCACGCCGATCTTCTCGGCGAGCGCCTCCACGGTCGACGCCTTGACGATCGCCCCGCTCTTCGAGCCACTTGCGGGGCAGCGGGGCCCGGGCGGTGACACCGGCGAACAGGTAGCGGTCGCGGTAGGTCTGGTCGAAGATCAGCCAGCACGGCAGGTTCTCGCCGGGGCCGTCGCCCTGCCCGAACTCGCCGCCGTACATGCGGTGGGTCGCCTCGACGTAGGGCAGCGACTCGTTCATGAAGCGCTCGCCACGGTCGTTGACCATCAGGCTGCGCGGTAGCGACCGCTCGGCGAGCGCGAACCACGGGCCCTTGGGCAGCGGGATGGACGGCGCCCACCACGCGTCGCCCATGAAATCGATTGCGGCACCCACCTTCAGACCGGCGTTGATACCGTCACCGGTGTTCGACGGCGCACCGATCGTCCAGTCAGCACCGATGGGTGCGCGCTGGTACTTCTTGCGCATCTCGTCGTTGGCGTCGAACCCGCCGCAGGCGAGGATGACGCCGTACTCGGCGCGGAGCGTGCGCTTGGCCCCGCCGGATTCGACGACGACGCCGGTCACGCGCCCGTTCTCCACCACCAGGTCGACCAGACCGGTGTTCAGCCGCAACGGGATGCCCGCCTGCCGCACACCGAGCAGCAGTTCGGCCATGAGCGCGGCGCCCATACCGATGAGCTTGCGGTGCCGCGCCTTGGCGACGAACGTGCGCAGGCCGACGCGGGCCATGCGGACCGGTCCCCGCCAGTGCCGCAACCCGGTACTGAGCCAGCGGTAATCCGATTGCTTCACAACGACGTTCAGCGGAGCCTTGCTGTACGCCGGATGTAACGTGGCGAGATCGTCACCGAGCGCACGGGCGTCGAACGGCTTGGGCTCACACGACCGTCCCGTGGACAGGCCGCCCGGCGCCTCCGGGTAGTAGTCGGAGTAGTTCTTGACCCACTCGAGGTTCAGCGGCGAGTTGTCGATGAGGAACTGCAGCGCCTCGGGGCCGCGGTCGATGTACGTGTCGATCCGCGCCGGGTCGACGCCGGGGCCGATGATGCTGTGCAGGTAGCGGCGTGCGGCCTCGACGTCGTCGGCCGGCGCGTCCCGCTTCAGCACCGAATTACCGGGGATCCAGACGCCGCCACCGGAGCGCGACGTCGAACCGCCCCAGTACTGCGACTTCTCGACGATGACGGTCTTCAACCCGTGTGTGGCGGCCGTGATCGCCGCCGCCATGCCGGCACCGCCGGCACCCACCACGACGACGTCGAAACGCTCGTCCGATTCGGAATTCCCTGCCATAACCACCCCTCGGTGCGCATTGGAAAGTGATGCACCAAATTTAGAACACGTTTCAGTATTGAACAACGATTTGGGACTTGGACTGCCAGTGAACAGGAGAAACGGCGCGGTCGGTCCGCGAATGTCGACAGGTATTCCTTCCAGTAAGTCGCACGGCCGGTGCCGCAGATGCGCCCTCGCCGCCGATCCTCGTGTCACGCACGGGTCGTTCCCAGGAAGTGCGCGATCGCCGCCGTCAACTGCTCGGGCTGATCCTCGGCCAGCAGGGTGTAGCTGTCGCCGATCTCGACGAGGCGAGCATCCGGAAACAGCTCCGCGAGAAGACGTCCGTGTGCGCGCGGCATCATCCGGTCCTCGGTCGCCCAGACGATCAGAACGGGGCCGGTGAACTCCGCCGACCGAGCCGCGATGTCGCGCAATTCGGCCCGCCTAGGAACCGACACCACGTACTTCGCGAGGTCCCGTCGGATGTTCCGGTCGGCCGTGGCCGGACGGAACCAGGCGTCCATCACGGCCTTCGGCACGGGACGCTTGCTCATCCACCCCCACATGGCGGGTCCCCGCCGACCCAGCCGGGTACCGAGCACTGCCATCACGGCGCGCAGCCCGCCGGGAATCCGGGCGGCGGCCACGATCGTCCGTGCCGGCCGGGCGGATAGTTGTCGAAGGCCTCGCAGGAAGTAAGCACGAGACGGCTCACCCGCTCGGGGTCGCCGACGCCGATGAAGATCTGAGCTCCGCCCCAGTCGTTCTGGATCAACGTGACATCGCTGAGGTCGAGCTTCTGCAGGAACTCCCCGAGGAGCATCGCCAGCCCGACCAGGGAAAGGTCTGCTTCGGGGTTCATCGGTCTCCGATGTCCACCCAACGGCCAAGTGGGAACTACACATCGGTAGTCGTCGCGCAGTGTACCGACCACGTGCCGCCACGCCGAGCCGTCCATGAGGAGGCCGTGGATGAACACCAGGACGGGGCCGTCGCCACCCGTGTCCTCGTATTCGATCGGTCCTGCCGAGAGTTCCACGTCGAGCATGTCCGGTGGCCCCTCTCGTCGCCCCCGCATTCCGAATACCCATCAGTTTTGCCGGACAGCACCACCTGTCACGCGCTTTTAGCAAGACCTAACTGCTCCGCGATACGCGCCGAGGGTGAAATCCCGGGATGAAATGTCACCTTCGGCGGTTTTCGAATCGCCGCGGACGCTCCTGGCGGATAGCGTCACAGGCGCTGCTTGTCCTCTGTCAAAGCAGTGTCGAGCACTCGCCCATCCCCCGACGCGGGCGAGCGCTCAGCCGCCGGGCGGTGGGTTCGGTCACGCCGGTTGAACGCCACCGCCCGGCACTCCTCCCCTCGGAGTGCCGGGCTGGCGACTGGATCCAACTGCACCCACCCCCGTCGGTCATCACAAATACACTTCTCGCCAGACAAACCGGCCTGTTTCCACTCCATTCACGTTGCCCACTCCGGGGCGCGAAGGGGAGGAATTGATGGATACGGCCGCTGTCGAGCGCGTTTCGTTGACGCCCGCAGTAGTTCGGACACCTGCATTCATCGCCAGTTCCGTCTTTGCTGCAGCGGTAGTTGTCGGCGCATTGGGAACTTGGGCATCGGTACTCGGCGGACAGGCGTCGTTCTCCGGAACGTCGACACCAGACGGCAAGATTGTTCTTACGGTCGGCGCGGTGCCCCTCGTGATGCCGATCGTTCAATCAGTTGTGCAGAGAGCGTGGCCGGCGTCCGTCGCGGCAGTGGGCGGCCTGGTCGCCTGCGCCACCGCCGCACTCGACCTGACATTCTTGGCCGATCACGTCGGTGTCACTGACGATCTGGTGTCGGGGCCGGTGTGCTCGTCGCGATCGGTCTAGCCGAACTCTTCTACTAGCACCCAATTCGTATCTGCAGCAGATACTTCCGTCAGCGCCCGGAGGCCGCGAGTACGTCGTTCGCGGCCTCCGGACGAAACGGGATCGCACTCAACCCATTATTCGCAGGATCAGGCGTTGGGCCCGAACTCCTCCAGCATCTCGGTCACGAGGGCCGCGATGGGCGACCGCTCGCTACGAGTGAGGGTGATGTGCGCGAAGAGCGGGTGCCCCTTGAGCTTCTCGATGACGGCGGCAACACCGTCGTGCCGGCCGACTCGCAGATTGTCGCGCTGGGCGACGTCGTGCGTGAGCACCACCCGAGATCCGGCGCCCAGGCGGGACAGCACGGTCAGCAGCACGTTGCGTTCGAGGGACTGCGCCTCGTCGACGATCACGAACGAGTCGTGCAGCGAGCGGCCTCGAATGTGTGTGAGCGGCAACACTTCCAGCATGCCACGGCTCATCACCTCGTCCATCACCTCGGGGCTCGCGAGGCCGTCGAGGGTGTCGAAGACGGCCTGCGCCCACGGCTCCATCTTCTCACTCTCGCTGCCCGGCAGATAGCCGAGTTCCTGACCGCCCACCGCGTAGAGCGGCCGGAACACGACGACCTTGCGGTGGCTGCGACGCTCGAGCACCGCCCTCGAGCCCGGCAGTGAGCGCGAGGGCTGACTTTCCGGTGCCGGCCTTGCCGCCGAGCGAGACGATCCCGATGCTCTCGTCGAGAAGCAGATCCAACGCCACCCGCTGCTCAGCGGACCGGCCGTGCAGACCGAACGCCTCCCGCTCGCCCCGCACCAACTGGACCCGCTTGTCCGCGGTGACCCGGCCCAGCGCACTCGAGGTGCCGCCCAGCAACCGGATACCCGTGTGGCACGGCAACTCCCGAGCCTCGTCGAGGTCGACGGAACCCTCCGAGAAGAGCTGGTCGATGACCCGGACGCGACGTCCAGTTCGGTCATGCCGGTCCAGCCCGACGGGACGACGTCGTGGGCGCGGAACTCGTCGGCGGGCAGGCCGACCGCACCGGCCTTGACCCGCAACGGAATGTCCTTGCTCACCAGGACGACGTCCTTGCCCTCGGCCGCGAGATTGAGTGCGCAGGCGAGGATCCGGGAATCGTTGCTGTCGGTGCGGAATCCGACCGGGAGCACCGAGGGGTCGGTGTGATTGAGCTCCACCTGGAGGGTGCCGTTCTCCGAGCCGATCGGCACGGGGCGGTCGAGGCGACCGTACTCGAGACGGAGATCGTCGAGCATCCGCAGCGCTTCGCGGGCGAACCATCCCAGCTCGTGATGGTGACGCTTGTCCTTCGAGTTCGCTGATCACGACCAGCGGTAGGACCACCTCGTGTTCGGCGAAGCGGGTGACGGCCCACGGGTCCGAGAGCAGGACCGAGGTGTCGAGGACGTAGGTGCGGACGGAGCTGATTGCGGTCACGTGAGGCTCCTCGTGTCTGCGTGGCACCCGCGCAGACCAGTTCGCTGGACCGGTCCGAACCCGATGCGTCAATCGACACGAGGGCCGGGTGCCGGCCCCCTCGCACTGAACAGATCAGCCACGATCAGGACCTCCCGTACAGACGGCTTCACCTGCTGCCTGTTATCCCGGGACGCTACGCCAGCAGACCGATCGCCCGGCACACGGACACGCCGTGTCGAGTGAACGCAGCGTTAAGCCTTTTCTCGCAACGACGACGGCCCGCACTCCTCTCGGGAGTGCGGGCCGTCGTCGAATCCGAAGGATCAGGCCTTGGGCAGCAGGCCCCAGTTCTCCAGGCCGTCGTACAGCGGGAAGTCCTGCGCCAGCTTCGACACCCGCGCCCGCAGCGCCGGCACGTCCGCGTCGGCGCCGCCCGCGAGCGCGGTCGCGATGATGTCGGCGACCTCGGTGAACTCCGCCTCACCGAAACCACGCGTCGCCAGCGCCGGCGTCCCGATCCGCAGACCCGACGGGTTCATCGGCGGACGCGGATCGAACGGCACCGCGTTGCGGTTGACGGTGATGCCGATCTCGTGCAGCAGATCCTCGCCCTGCTGACCGTCGAGCTGCGAGTGCCGCAGATCGACCAGCACCAGGTGCACGTCGGTGCCGCCGGTGAGCACCGAGATGCCGTTGCCCGCGACGTCCGCGCCACCGAGACGCTCCGCGAGGATCCTCGAACCCGCGAGGGTGCGCTCCTGACGCGCCTTGAACTCGTCGGTGCCGGCGATCTTCATCGCGACGGCCTTCGCGGCGATCGCGTGCATCAGCGGCCCACCCTGCTGGCCCGGGAACACCGACGAGTTGAGCTTCTTCGCCCACTCCTTCTTCGCCAGGATCATGCCCGAACGCGGACCGCCGAGGGTCTTGTGGACGGTGGTGGAGACCACGTCGGCGTGCGGGACCGGCGACGGGTGCAGACCCGCGGCGACCAGACCGGCGAAGTGCGCCATGTCGACCCACAACTTCGCGCCGATCTCGTCGGCGATCGACCGGAACGCCGCGAAATCCAGATGCCGCGGGTACGCGGACCAGCCGGCGATCAGCACCTGCGGGCGCTCACGCAGCGCGGTCTCGCGGACCTGGTCCATGTCGACGACGTGGGTGTCCTCCCGGACCCGTACGAGGCGACCTCGTACAACTTGCCGGAGAAGTTCAGCTTCATCCCGTGGGTGAGGTGCCCGCCGTGCGCGAGGTCCATGCCCATCAGCTTCTCGCCCGGGTTCATCAACGCCATCAGCACCGCGGCGTTGGCCTGCGCACCCGCGTGCGGCTGCACGTTCGCGAACTCCGCGCCGAAGACCTCCTTCGCGCGGTTACGGGCCAGATCCTCGACCACGTCGACGTACTCGCAGCCGCCGTAGTAACGGCGACCCGGGTAGCCCTCGGCGTACTTGTTGGTCAACACACTGCCCTGGGCCTCGAGCACCGCGCGGGGAACGAAGTTCTCCGACGCGATCATCTCCAGGGTGTCACGCTGACGCGACAACTCACCCGCCATCGCGGCAGCGACCTCGGGGTCCAGTTGGGCGAGGGACGCGGTGTTCACGTCGGTGGCAGGCACAGCAGTCATCAGCGAATCTCCAGGCTGGATTGCGGAAGTATCCCCCTCAGTCTAAGGAACGGGGTTGTCAGATCCCCAACGCGGCTCCGCCGCCGCTCGTCACCTCGTCGCGCAGCGCCCCCGGAGTGAGCGGTTCGTCGAGCAGTCGACGGAACCGCTCGGACCGTTGCGGGCCCACCGGAACCTGCGCCAGCCAGCCGCCGAGAAGCCGGTAGCCCTCGACGTACGTGCTGATGTACGCCCGCCACAGCGGCGACGACAGGAACCGCAGGCTCTGCTTGGCCCGCTCGGGGCTCGACAGGCTCCAGCGCTGCAGGAACGCCTGGACGTCGTCGACACTCGCCCGACGGTCGTGCAGCAGCAGCGCGGCGTCCTGCCGGACGCCGAGCAGTCCGCTCGACGCCGCCGACAGCTCCTCGGCCCGGTCCCCGTCGAACCGCAGGCCCAGGTCGGCGTAGACCTCCTGCGCCCAGGCACCCCACCCCGGACCGACGATCGATTCGAGTGCCAGGTCCGCGAGTCCCTCGGCCATGAGGCACTGCGGGGTGTTGACGACGAACAGCGTCTGCTCGAGCTGCCCGGTCCCGACGAGACCCGCCTCCTTGCGGCAGTGCTCGGTGTGGTGCCCGGGGTAGGACTCGTGCGCGATCAGTCGCGGCAGGTTCGACATGTGCTGGTCGAGGTCGGAGTTGATCGCGACGGTGGACCGGTACCCGCCGAGGTAGTAGTTGAACCCGGACCACGGCTTGTCGCCGACCACCTCGTACTCGACCCGCTCGGTCTCCGGCAGCGCGTATTCGGCACGCACACGGTCCCGCAGCGCGCTGTTGAACGCCTCGACGCAGTCCTGCAGCCGCTCCGGCGGGATGCGGTCGGCGACCCGGTGCGCCTCCATACGCTCGGCGAGCGTGCCCGGGCCGGGAAGCACGGCGTCCATCCGGCGGTGGGCGTCGCGGTACTCGCCCTCGTCGCCCGGTTCGATCCGCACGTCGAAGTACGCCGCCACCTCGTCGACGAAACCGATGTCGTCGCCCGCGAACTTGCGGGCCGAGCACTCGAGAGCGGTCAGGTGCGCGTCGAGGAAACGCGTCCGCTCCCCCGACAGCCCGGCGGATGCGAGATCCGCACGCAGCGCACGGGCGTCGGCGACGAGCCGGCGCGGATCGGGCCGCGACTCGTTCTCCACCTGCCGCCGCAGGGCGGGGTCACCGGTGTAGGCGTCGACGAAGCCCTCTTCGAGGCGGTCGAAACGCAGACCCAGCAGGAGGTAGTCACGTACCAATGCGTCCGGTTCCATGTCCGGGACAGTAGTCCTTTACCTGTGGTTTCAGTCGAGAGGCGGACCCGGCGCACCGCTCCCGTGTGGCTGCGAGCACAATTTGCCTCATGCACCTGCCTCCCCTCAGCACGCGCATGCACCGATCGCAGTCGAAGCCGCTCTCCCGGAAGGTGCTCCGATGGCACGGGTGAGCGAGTCGAGCCCCTACGTCGAGTTCGACCGCAAGCAGTGGCGCAAGCTGCGTAAGTCGACGCCGCTCGTACTCACCGAGGAAGAGCTCGTCGGGCTCCGCGGTCTCGGTGAACAGATCGATCTCGACGAGGTGGCGGAGGTCTACCTCCCGCTCGCGCGTCTGATCCACCTGCAGGTCGCCGCCCGCCAGCGTCTGTTCGCCGCGACGGCAACCTTCCTCGGCGAGAAGCACCCGGACCGCCAGGTGCCGTTCGTGATCGGCGTCGCGGGCAGCGTCGCCGTCGGCAAGTCCACCACCGCTCGCGTCCTGCAGGCACTCCTCGCCCGCTGGGAGCACCACCCGCGCGTCGACCTCGTCACGACCGACGGCTTCCTCTACCCCACTGCCGAATTGACGCGCCGCGGCATCATGCACCGCAAGGGGTTCCCCGAGAGCTACGACAGGCGCAAGCTGCTGCGATTCGTCACCGAGGTCAAGTCCGGGGCCGAAGAGGTTGCCGCTCCGGTCTATTCACACATCTCGTACGACGTGATCCCGGCCAGTACCACCTCATCCGGCAACCCGACATCCTCATCATCGAGGGTCTCAACGTGCTGCAGACCGGTCCGCGCCTGATGGTCTCGGACCTGTTCGACTTCTCGATCTACGTCGATGCCCGCATCGAGGACATAGAGCGTTGGTACATCAAGCGCTTTCTGGCGCTGCGCAAGACGTCGTTCTCCGACCCGGACGCGCACTTCCACCACTACGCGGCGTTGTCGGACGAGCACGCGACGCTCGCGGCCGAGGACATCTGGAACTCGATCAACCGGCCGAATCTGGTGGAGAACATCCTGCCCACCCGCCCGCGCGCGACCCTGGTGCTGCGCAAGGACGCCGACCACACCATCAACCGGCTGCGCCTGCGCAAGCTCTGACCGGAGGTGGGTGTCCTTTGCATCCCCCTCGCGACGCAAAGGACACCCGGGTCACAGGTTCGCGTAGGCCTGCGCGACGTACTCCTCGGTGCGCGATGCACCCAGGAGTTGCGGGGTCATCCTGTTCATCACGTACGCGAACGTCATTCGGCGGTCGAGGTCGTTGACGACGATCGACCCGCCGTACCCGGTCCACCAGCACACCCGGCCGTCGGGGATCGCGGGATGGATGCCGGGCGCCGGCAGCGCGTAGCCGAGACCGAACCGCAGCGACGCCCCGAGGATCTGGTCGACGCCGTCGGCCTGCACGTCGAAGATCCGGGCGACCGTTTCGGGACGCAGCAGCTGCTCCCCGACGGGTCCGGCCGCCGTGGGAGACGACCGACTGCACGAGCGCGACCGACCGCGCGTTGCCGTGCCCGTTGGCGCCGCCGATCTCGGCGCCGCGCCACAGTCGACTCGACGTCTCCGGCACCGGGATCACCGGGTTCGCCATGGTCTTGACGAACACCCCGTCGGGCGGCAGCGACGCGTAGTCGAATCCCGTGGGCGGCGGCGCGATCAGCGGCGCGACCCGAGCGTCGACGTCGGCGGGCGTGCCGATGAAGAAGTCGGCGCCGCACACGCCGGCGACGTCGGTGGCGAAGAAGTCGCCGAGGCTACGCCCGGTGAGGCGTCGGGTCATCCCGCCGACCAGGTGCCCGAAGTTGGTCGCGTGGTAGCCCGACGCCGTACCGGGCTCCCACCACGGCGCCTGCTGTGCGAGCAGGTCTTCCGCACGGACGTCGTCGCAGATGTCGGCGATCGTGACCGGCTGCTGCCAGCCACTCACCCCCGACGTGTGCCCGAGGACGTGCCGAACCAGCACGCCGTCCTTGCCATTGGCGGCGAACTCCGGCCAGTAGCGGGCGACGGGGGCGTCGAGGTCCAGCAGACCGCGGTCGACGAGCACCAGCGCGGCGAGCGTCGTCATGGTCTTGGTCAGCGAGTACGTGTTGACGACGGTGTCCTTGACCCAGCGCGCGCCGGTGTCGACGTCGACGACACCGCCCCACAGGTCCACCACGGTCTCCCCGTCACGCACGACGCACACGGAGGCACCGGCGTCGGTGCCGTCGTCGAGGTTGCGCTGCAACAGGTCTCGCAGGCCCCCGAACGAGGGATCGGCGAACCCCTCGACGGACGTCACCGCGCACCCACCGGCGTCTGCTGGGCCCGCTTCTCGCCGGCCGCGATCTCCTTCTTCAGGTCGCGCACGTACCGCGCGAAGTCGACCTGGATGGTGTGCCGCGGCGCCTGGTAGTACTGCGCGAGGCTGGCCGCGTCGTCGACCGCGATGATCCGCCGCATCTCGTCGTCGGTCGGCGGCACGTACGAACCACTGAGCACGCCGGCGACCAGCTTGCTCTGCTGCTCGGCGAGATTGACGATCGTGGGCGACGCCTGTGCGAGGCCCATGAAGAACAGGTTGTCGGCACCGGGCTGCATGATCCGCTTGAACAACGGGAACCGGTGCTGCGAATCGGGTTGCAGCGTCGGGTCGTCGAAGAACGGGAAGCTCATGTTGTACCCGGTGGCGCACACGATGACGTCGGCGGGAATACGACGGCCGTCGACGAGCCGAACGTGATCGCCTTCGAGCGACTCGATCGCCGGAACGCACGTCAGGTCACCGGATCCCGCCTTGGCGAGGAAATCGATGCTCACCGACGGGTGCGCGCCGAGCGGCTCGTGGTCGGGCTCGGGCAGCCCGTAGTCCTGCATCCGGCCGAGGGACTTCTTGATCTTGCGGCGCGCGATTGCCAGCCCCAGCTTCTTCGGCATCCACGGCGGCATCATCATCTTGTCGGCCGGCTTGCCCTCGCGATACTTGGTCAGCACCCACACGCCGCGCCGCGCGGAGACCCACACGTGCTTGGCGATGGACCGGTGCGACAGCTCCGACGCGATGTCGAGGGCGGAGTTGCCCATGCCGACCACCACGATGTTCTTGCCGCGCATGTCGATCGGGTCGAACGCGTTGAGGTAGTCGTGACTGTGGATGATCTGCCCGTCGAACTTGCCCGGATAGTTCGGCATCCGCGGATCCCAGTGGTGACCGTTCGCGACGACCAACGCGTCGTACGTGCCGGTCTCGCCGCTGTCGAGCGTGACTGCCCAAGTCCCGTCCGCGAGACGATCGGCCTTCTCGACCATGGTGTTGAACGTGATGGTGTCGCGCAGGCCGAACTTCTCGACGTAGTCGCGGAAGTAGCCGTGCATGAGCGAGTGGTGTGGGAAGTGCGGCCAGTCGGCCGGGACCGGGAAGTCCTCGAACTGCAGGCGGGTCGACGACGTGTCGATGTGCAGGCTCTCGTAGCACGACGACATGCCGGTGGGGTCTTGTAGTACCAGTTCCCCCGATGTCGTCGGACGCCTCGAAGCAGTCGTACGGGACGCCGTGGTCCTTGAGGCGCTTGGCCGTGGTGAAGCCGGAACAACCGGCACCGATGATGCACACCTTGGGCAGCTGAGGCATGGAAGTTCCTTTCCCGCAATCGGATTACATAGACCTGCAGCGAAAACGTGATCTGCGTCATAGAACCGGATTCACTGACACGCTGTCAAGTGAATGCCGCCGTACGATGCCGATCTGGAGGTGTCCAGTGAACGAGATCGACCAGGCCCCCGAACGGAAGCCGACGTTGCGGGACGAGCAGAAGCGGCTGACGCGGCGGCGCCTCCTGGACTGCGCCCGGGAACAGTTCGCAACCAACGGCTACGCGGCGGTGAAGATCGACGACATAGCCTCCGCGGCAGGCTGCAGCCGCGCCACGTTCTACCTGCACTTCACCGGCAAGACCGATGCGCTGCGCCGCATCGGAGCCGAGTCGATGGATCCACGTGCGGTGTCGATCTACGCCGACCTCGACGAGGTACTCGAATCCGGATCCCGCGACGAGTTCACTCGTTGGATCGAGCGGGCCATCGACTGGTTCGACCTCAATCGCGCGATCCTGCCCGCATGGGACGAGGCGCTGGTGCTCGAGCCCGACTTCCGCGAACCGGCGCGGGAAGCGATCGCAGCGCTGCCGAACGCGATGCCGTCCTACCTGACGCGCTGGGGCGCCGACCGCGAACGGGAGGCCCGCGTTCGGATCGAACTCCTGGTCACGCAGCTCGAACGGTTCTTCACCCGATGGGCCGTTCAGGGGACGATCGAGATCCCCGCGAGCAGGCCGCGGAGGTGCTCACCGACATATGGTTCCCGGCGCTCACGCCGCCGACGTCGTGACGGCGCCTACGTGGGCACCTACACGCCGAAGCGGCGGTGCCGGGCCGCGTAATCGCGCAGCGCCCGCAGGAAGTCGACGCGACGGAACTCCGGCCAGTACGCCTCGGTGAACCAGATCTCCGAGTACGCGCTCTGCCACAGCAGGAAGCCCGACAGCCGCTGCTCCCCCGACGTCCGGATCACCAGATCGGGGTCCGGCTGGCCCGACGTGTAGAGGTGGCCGTCGATGCCTTCGACGCTCATGGCCTTGACGAGGTCGTCGCCGGTGAGGCCCTCGCGGAGCTTGTCCCGCAGCAGCGACTGGACGGCGTCGGCGATCTCCTGCCGGCCGCCGTACCCGACCGCGACGTTGACGTGGGTGCCCGTCCGGCCACGCGTCCCCTTGGCGGCCTCACGCAGCCGCCGCGCCTGATCCTCGGGCAGCAGGTCGAGCGTGCCGACGATCTTGACGCTCCAGTTCTTCCCGGGAGCCGAGATCTCCTCGACCACCTCGGTGATGATCTCGAGCAGCGTGTCGAGTTCTTCCGGTTCGCGGCGCAGGTTCTCGGTGGACAGCAGGTAGATCGTCGCCATCTCGATACCGGCCGCGTCGCACCAGCTCAGGAGTTCGGCAATCTTGCGCGCACCCATCCGGTGCCCGTGGCTGACGTCGGTGAATCCGTTCTCCCGCGCCCAACGCCGATTGCCGTCGCACATCACCGCCACATGGCGCGGATGCTGTAAACCGTCGAGACGGCGCAGCAGCCGTCGCTCGTAGACGCTGTACAGCAGGCCGCGCAACTTCACCTGGACATCACCACGGGAAGAAAGAGTACGCCGCGAACACGTTCCACCGACGACGAGCACCGCGACGACGCTCCCGGTGTCGTGCACACCTCACTTCGAACCCCTACCGTAGTTACTTCACCGTAGGTTACGGTTCCGTAAGTTTGCCGGGGCGCGTCCCGGCCCTCACCGACGACAGGGGCAGCCAATGACGGCTCTCGGGCTCGACGACCTCATCGCGCCACCGGCCAAGCCGCGCATGCGCGGATGGATCCACGCGTGGTCGCTCGTGGTCGCCGCGGTGGCAAGCGTCGCGCTGGTGACGCTCGCGTTCACGCTCGAGTCTGCACGGGCCGGGTTCGCGACCGTCGTCTACTGCACCACCGTGTGCGGGCTGTTCGCGGTGAGCGCGACGTACCACCGCATCCACTGGCACACGGTCCGCGCGAGAACCTGGATGAAGCGCGCCGACCATTCGATGATCTTCCTGTTCATCGCCGGCAGTTACACGCCGTTCGGCCTCCTCGCCCTGCCGCCGCACACGGGCACGGTCCTGCTCACGGTCGTGTGGTGTGGCGCGCTCGCCGGGATCGCCCTGAAGATGTTGTGGCCCACCGCGCCTCGTTGGGTGGGTGTTCCCCTCTACCTGCTGCTCGGCTGGGCGATCGTCCCGGTCGCGGGCGAGCTGGTCCACGAGGCCGGCATCGCGCCGATGGTGCTGCTCGCCGTCGGCGGGGTCCTCTACAGCGTCGGGCGATCCTCTACGCCACGAAGTGGCCCAACCCGTGGCCGCAGACGTTCGGCCACCACGAGTTCTTCCACGCCGCCACCGCCGTCGCCGCCGTCTGCCATTTCGTGGCGGTCTGCCTGGTGGTCTTCGGTTAGATCCGGCTCGCCCGAATTGCGCGAAGGTTCCGGAAACGGCCCGGAGTTTCGGACGATCTGCTTACCCTGACCTATCTACCTGGGGAAGGAGTGCAGTGACGACGACCGAGCAAACAGTTGGTGGAATTACCCAATTGGCACCGCAGGACGCCGAATTCGTCTACCACGAGGCCGAGCGCCATATCTCGAACTCGACCGGAATCTACATGTTCGACACCACCGCCGAGCCTTCACCGATCACGCAACGGGAGGCCGTCGAGTGGATGCGCGCGCGACTCGGCTACAGCGGGGTGTTCACGCGGCGACTTCGGCACCTGCCGCTGGAACTGGACTACCCGTTCTGGGTCCCGGATCCCAAACTCGACCTCGCGAAGCACGTGGTCGTCGAGCCGGTCGACGGGCCGGGGTGGACGCCCTACGGCGCCACATCTCCCGATTCTCGGGCAAGCCACTGGATCTCACTCGCCCGCCGTGGCAGCTGCACTTCCTCACCGGCGTCACCGGCATCGAGGGCCTTCCCGACCGGATGACGGTGGCGGTGCTCAGGTGCCACCACAGTTCCGGGGACGGGCTCACCGCCCGCGATCTGGGACTTCGAATCTTCGGACGGTCCGAGGTTCATCCGCCGATCCCGTCGACTTCCGAAAGCTGGTCCACGACGTCGGAGTTCGTGAAAGCCATCGGCCGGCTTCCCAAAGGATGGAGCACGTTCCGCGAAGGACTGGCCACCACCGCGGACGCTGCCAAGCGCGTGACCGACGAGGCCGAAGCCGGCACGATCGCCCCGCCCGGACCGCGTAGGCCCGCGACGCGGTTCAACCAGCAGATCACCCCCGATCTGATCTTCGACGTCGTGAGCTTCTCGCCCGAGGACATCCGTACCGTGCAGGCCGCGGTCGAGGGTGCAACCTTCAACGACGTTCTCCTGGCGACCATCTCGGGCGGACTCGCCGCCTACCTCGCCGAGAAGGGCGAGACCCCCAGCGCATCGCTGTCCGCGGTGGTCCCGATGTCGCTGAGGGGCACCCGACCGGGTGTCGCGAACCAACCGGACAACAATCGCGCCAATCATCTCGCGCTGATGAGCGTCGATCTGCACACCGACATCGACGACCCACTCGAACGTCTTCGGGCGGTCAATGCATCGGTCCGCGCGGAAAAGCACCGTCACCGCCATCCCGACGTCCAGATCGCAGCGTCCCGGGTGGAAACGGCGCCGGCATGGTTGCTGCGAGGGGTCAATTGGTTGATGCAACTGCGCAAGCAACCCGAAGGAACTGTCGAAACCGTCAACACAATGGTCAGCAACATTCCATGGACGGGTGACGACCTGGTGCTGCGCGGCGCGCCGTTGGTCCGCAGTTTCGGCATTCTCGGCATCATCGACAAAGTCGGGCTCAGGCATCTGATCGTGTCCCATCACGGCGACGAGATCGAGATCTCGTTCTGCACCGACACCGCGATGATGCCGGACACGGATCGTTACAAGGAACTCCTCACCCGGGCATTCCGGGAGTTGGTCGACCGTTCAAAAGATGCTGCCGGAGAGCGGTTTTCCTCCGATTCACGAGAAATTTCGCGAAACCGACCCATCATGCTGTGGCCGGTTGTTAGTTTCTCATTGTGTCGCGGGCAATCCGACCGTGATACGTGGACCGGTGCCGATCCGATCAATTGTGTCTTGCCGGATTCGATGCCGGGCAACTACATATGTCTTCAGGAGGCAAACATGGGTTCTTCGAGCCACTTCTGGGCGCGCTGCTGCAGGGCGGAGTCGGTTCGCTCGGCGCCGACGGACTGCTCGGCACCTTCATCGGTTCCGCGCAGGACAGTATCCAGGGCGGGCTCGGCTCGCTCGGCAAGCTGGTCGATATCGGATTCGGCTCCATCAAGAGCTTCTCCGCGGCACCGCCGAAGCAAGTAGCCGGCCCCGCTGACCAAGCGATTTCCAGTCGCGCCGGTGGAGATCGAGTGATTCCGGATCGCCGTGAACCACCATCGGTTATCGCACCAACCCGCTATACCTAAGGAGAATCATGGATCCGTCTACGAAGCTCTCGGCGTCTTCACCGGCAGCGCCGGCCCGGCGATCACCAAGGTCGTCAACGCGCTCTACGCGCTGAGCGGTGGCACCAACCCGATGGCCAAGGGCTAGTTCCACGCACTTCGTGCCGTCCGGCACCCGATCGGGGCCCGCGCCTTGCGCGCGGGTCCCGATTACGTGTGTTCGACTCATGATTCACCGTCATTCGCAGGGGAATAATCGATGAACAACGTCAAAGGAATGCAGCGACTGCGGACGGCGTGCGCAATCCTCGCTGCTGTCACGCTTCCGCTGCTCGGCGGAATCCCTGCGACAGCGGAGGTTACGGGGACGCCGGACGCCACCGCAGTCGATGCCACGTCCGCCGCACGGCTGGTGAGTTCCACCCAACGGGCCGGCCAGCGGGTCGATATCGAGGTGTACTCGCCCTCGATGCAGCGCAACATCCCACTGCAGGTGCTCCGCCCCAAGGACACCAGCACGCCCGCCCCGACGTTCTACCTGCTCAACGGCGCCGGCGGCGGTGAGGACGGTGCGGCCTGGGACCTGCAGACCGATGTCGGAGACTTCTTCGCGGACAAGCACGTCAACGTCGTCACGCCTATGGAAGGTGCATTCAGCTACTACACCGACTGGCGCAATCCCGACCCCGGACTGGCGGCCACCAGCGGTAACAACGGCATCAACAAGTGGACGACGTTCCTGACCGAGGAACTGCCGCCGGTCATCGACGACGCCTTCGACACCACGGGCGACAACGCCATCGCCGCGATCTCCATGACCGGGACGTCCGTCCTCGACCTGGCGATCGAGGCGCCCGCCCTTTACAAGAGCGTCGGCTCGTTCAGCGGATGTGCCATCACCAGCGAGACGCCCGGCCGCCAGTTCGTGAAGCTCGTCGTGGGACTCGGCGACGGCAACGTCGACAACATGTGGGGACCGCAGGACGACCCCGAGTGGATCGCGCGGGATCCCTACGTCAACGCCGACAAGCTCCCGCGCATCCCCATGTACATCTCCACGGCCAGTGGACTTCCCGGCCCCCACGACACGATGGACAATCCCCGAATCGGAGGCAAGCCGGCGACCCTGGCAAGCCAGGTCGTCGTCGGCGGCATCATCGAGGCGTCCACGCAGTACTGCACGGCACGACTCTCGGAGAAGACCCGAGCGCTGGGGATGGACAACATCGTCTACAACTTCCGGCCGGCCGGCACCCACTCGTGGGGCTACTGGGAGGACGACCTGCACGAGTCGTGGCCGATGATTGCACGCTCGCTCGGCATCTGATCGAATCGACCGGAGAGATCGAACATTCATGCGACGGAACCACGTTCGAAGCCTGGGCGCCGTGCTGTTGGCGGCGGGACTGCTGACGGCAGGTCCGGTGGTCACGACAGCGGCAGCCGAGACCGAGCCGGGAACCGATGTCCCGCAGTACGTGCAGGTCGACGCGAACGCCCAACCCTCGATCACGAGTGTCACGACCGTCTCCGACCGGATCCTCCTGCTGCAGGTGGCCTCCCCCGCCATGCGCCGTGAGGTGCCGGTGAACGTGCTGCTGCCCGCCGACCGCAGCGAACCACGCGGCGTTCTCTACCTGCTCGACGGCAATTCCGGGCAGGTGGAGAGCACCAACTGGCTCGATCCGACCAAGGGCGACGCGCAAGCGTTCTTCGCCGACAAGAACGTCAACGTCGTCATGCCGGTCGGGGCACCGGCAGTCTCTACCAGGACTGGACCGAGGATCACCCCAAGTTCGGACGCACCCAGTGGGAGACGTTCCTGTCCAAGGAATTACCTCCCCTGATCGACGCTCGCTTCGACACGAGCGGGCGGAACGTCATCGGTGGGATCTCCTCCGGCGCCCAAGGCGCCGTGATGCTCGCCGCCCGCGATCCGGAACTGTACGACGGGGCTGTGGGCTACAGCGGCTGCTACGTGACCGAGGGGCCCGTAGGACCGATCCTGACGGATCTGATCGTCATGAACGGCATGGCAACCTCGGACATGATGTGGGGCCCGCAGGACAGCGACGCCTGGCGCGATCACGACCTGTTCCGCAACGCTTCCGCCTCGCCGGCAAGAAGGTCTACCTGTCGTCGGGGAACGGCCTACCCGGCCCACACGAATCCCTCGACCAGCCCGACATCGCCAACACCGTCGTGGTTGGCGGACTCTTGGAGGCCGGTTCGAACGTGTGCACCGACCAACTGGCACAGGCACTTCGGAGCGCCGGAGCCGACGTGACCCGCAGCGCTCAACCGACTGGGGTACATGCGTGGATCTACTGGCGGGACGAGCTCGGACGTTCGTGGCCGACGATCGAAGCGGCACTTCACCAATAGACGGAATCAAACAACCGACTGATCGATTCACATACATAACGCGCATACCTCACCAGTTGCTGCTAGCGTCCAATATCACGGGCGCTTTGCCCGGGGCAGAGACAACGCGATTGCGGGACTGCACAACTGGTTTGAGGGACTCCCCGCAGCGCACCGGGAAACTGGGAGGGATCATGGGTTCTATCGCGGATATCCTCGCCGACGTCCAGTCGGTGGATCTGACCGAGGGCACCATCGGGACCGTGCTCGCGTGGCTGGGCGGACTCCTCACCGGCAGCGCCCACTGACAGAGGCCGTTGCGCCCGTGCGGCGCAACGACTCCCCGTCCACTCGAATTGCAGCGCCGGCAGGCCTGCACCGATCAGGAGGAAAGTACATGGGTTCGCTCGCAGCTGTCATCCAGATCCCCGTCATGAGCATCGACGCCCTGGGCGTCGGACTCCTCCAGTCCTTCAGGAACCTCGTCGACTACACGACCCGTGCGTTCAGCTGACGATTCGGCGTGGTCACCGAGTTTCGGTGAAGTCCTGATGTAGGAAGGGTCCGTGGGCGTTAACCACGGATCCTTCCCGCATTTACCCCCGAGTTGAACAACTGAACAGTTTTGTTCGTTTTGCCCACAATGACATCCGACGACTGCTATCGTCGCTGCAGTCGCGGGGCTCACCCCTGCGGTCAGACGAAGGCGCTTGTCCCGCAATCGATTTGCTGGATGTCGCGCCATAAGCATTCACGAAGGAGAGTTTCATGACGTCGATCGAGGATCTGTTCAAGGGCATCTTCGCTGGCACCGGGTCGCTGGACGCGATCAAGGATCTGTTCGGCACGATCCGCGGCTCGGTCTCGAACATCTTCCACAGCTGAGAGGCTGACACGAACCGCGGGCGCGCCTGAGCGGCGCCGCGGTTCGTTCGCTCCTTCGGAGCATTCACACCACTCGCAGGCCGAGCAGTCGGACCTGTCACATCTCGGAGGTACACCATGGGCTCGATCATCCACGCCATCCAGATCCCGGTCGGCAGCGCCGATGACATCATCACCGGCTTCATCAACTCGATCAACACCACGCTCAAGGGCCTGGGCACGGTCGCCGGCGACGTTCTGCACTTCATCGGTTCCTAGTTGGACCGAGAGATTCCTGGACAGGAATCTCACAAGGGCCGTGCGGCAGTGCCGCACGGCCCCTTTCGCGTCAGTCCGCGTCCACCAGCTCCCGCAGCGCGCCGACCTCGGTGACCGGCCGATCACACACGAACCCCCGGCACACGTAGGCCGTTGGAGTACCGTCGATCTGCGGCCTGCCGGCGAGCAGCGGAGTCGAATCCGAAGGTCCCGCAACGACGACGGAGCCACCGGGCGCGAGACGTCGCGCCTGCCTGGACAATTCGGACGATTCGGTCTCCGACACCGCGATCTGGACCGGCCCTCGCACCGAAGCTTCCGCGACCGCGAGCCAGTGCCCCGCCGATCGCGGTGCGCGCTGCAGCACCATAGCGGCGCGGGCTAGCGAATCCGCTGCGGCGCCCGCATACCTCGACGCCCGCTCCGTGTCCGCCAACGCCGACGCGGTCAGTAGCGCCTCCGCCATCGCGGACGCCCCGACGGCGTCGCACCGTCGAGGGGATCGCGCGGACGGGTCACCAGAACCTCGGCGTCGTCCGCGGTGTCGAACCAGCTACCCGGCTGATCCGGGTCGGCGAAACGCGCGATCGCGATGTCCAACAAGCCGGTTGCGGCGTCCAGCCACTCCTTCTCACCGGTCACCTGGTGCAAGGTGAGCAGTCCCGTGGCGAGCGCGGCGTGGTCCTCGAGGATCCCCACCGGCTCGCCCACCACGCCTGCGAGGGAGGCGCGTCGCAGGCGCCCGTCCACCACGTGAGTGGTCAGCAGGACACGGGCGCATTCGGCTGCCGCCCACACCCATTCCGGCCGGTCGAGGGTCGCACCGGCCTCGGCCAGCGCGGTGATCGCGAGCCCGTTCCACGCGGTGATCACCTTGTCGTCGCGTGCGGGCTGCGGCCGTCGACTGCGCGCAGCGAACAGCCGCGACCGCACGTCGGCGAGGCGGGCGTCGTCGGACGGATCCGAGAGGAGCTGCAGGACAGAGGCGCCGCGTTCGAACGTCCCCTCCGCCGTCACCGCGAACGTCTCGGCCGCCCAGGCCCCCTCGTCGGCGCCGAGCACATCGATCAGCTGCTCGGGGGTCCACGAGTACGTCAGCCCCTCTTCACCGTCTGTGTCGGCGTCGAGCGCCGACGCGAAGGCCCCCGCGCTGGTGCGCAGGTCGCGCAGCAGGAACTCGGCCGTCTCCTCCACCACCCGGTGTGCGAGAGCCGAGTCGGTGCGCCGCGCGAGGTGCGCGTAGCAACGCAGCAGCAGCGCGTTGTCGTAGAGCATCTTCTCGAAGTGCGGCACCAGCCAGTCCGCGTCCACCGAGTAGCGCGCGAAGCCGCCGCCGAGTTGGTCGTAGATGCCGCCACGGGCCATCGCGTCGGCGGTGCGCTCGACCGTTCGCAGAACCGGCTCGGCGCCCGTCCGCTCGTACGAGCGCGGCAGCCCCTCGAGCAGCATCGCCGGCGGGAACTTCGGTGCGCCGCCGAATCCACCCCGGGCGCGGTCCTCGTCACGCAGCACGCTCGACACAGCACCCGAGAGCAACGGCACGTCGACGGGCGGTCCGCCGGCCGGCAGCGGGGCACTGTTTCGCCGGAGCTCGGCGACCACGGACGCGGCCGCGTCGTCTACGTCTCCGCGTCGCGTGCGCCAGGTTTCCGCGACCGCGTTCAGCAACTGAGTGAACGACGGCATGCCGCCCCGCTGCTGCGCCGGGTAGTAGGTGCCGCAGTAGAACGGGGCGCCGTCCGGCGTGAGGAAACACGTCATGGGCCAACCGCCCTGGCCGGTCATCGCGACCGTCGCGTTCATGTAGACCGCGTCCAGGTCAGGGCGTTCCTCGCGGTCCACCTTGATGCACACGAAGTGCTCGTTCATCACGGCCGCGGTCGCCGGATCCTCGAACGACTCGTGCGCCATGACGTGACACCAGTGGCACGCCGCGTACCCGATGGACAGCAGGATCGGGACGTTGCGCTCACGCGCCCACGCGAGCGCCTCCGGACCCCACTCGTGCCAGTGGACCGGGTTGTCCGCGTGCTGCCGTAGATACGGGCTGGTCGCGCCGCCCAGGGTGTTCCTCTCGAGCGACACGACTCTCCCCTAACTGGTCGGTTTGGTGGGCGGGTCCTGCTCCTGCGAGCCACCGGCCGGCTGCTCCGGTTCGATGACCTCGGCGATCGCCGCGCCCCGCTCCGTACCCTCGTCGGCCGCCTGATCGGCCTCCGGATGCTCCGGCTGGAAGGTGTCCGGCAGCTTACGCAGCTGCTTGTTCATCGACCGGACCAACAGGATCGTGCCGGCCAGCAGGGCCACGACCAGCACCAGACCGAGCGGCGACGCCTTGCCGAACTCGGGGCCCTGCGGGCTGCTCGGGGTACTGGTCCCTGCGCCAGAAGGTCCCACGCCAACGTCGTCATCACTACTTCTCATCCTCCGAAATGCCCGCGAAGAGGTCGTCCTCCGGGATCGCCGTGTGTACCCGGGTCTTGGCCAGCTCGAACTCCTCGGTCGGCCAGATCTTCTGCTGGATGTCCAGCGGAACCGCGAAGAACGAGCCGTTCGGGTCGATCTGCGTCGCGTGGGCGCGCAGCGCGTCGTCCCGCTGCGGGAAGTAGTCCCCGCACTGGATCTGCGTCGTCACCCGCGCCATCAGGTCGCCCTGCTCGGTCTTCCACTTGGCGAGCCACTCGGCCATGGGGAACTCCTCCCCGCGGCGCTCGTATTCCTCCTTGAACTGGACCAGGCGCTTCCGGATGAACCCGTGCGAGTAGTAGACCTTCTGCACCTCCCACGGCTCGCCGGCGTCGGGGAACTGCTCCGGGTCGCCCGCCGCCTCGTACGCGGCCATCGAGACCTCGTGGCACTTGATGTGGTCGGGGTGCGGGTAGCCGCCGTTCTCGTCGTACGTGGTCATCACGTGCGGACGGAACTCGCGGATCACCTTCACCAGCGCTTCGGTCGGCACCTCGATCGGCTCGAGCGCGAAGCAGCCCTCCGGCAGCGGCGGCTTGGGGTCGCCCTCCGGCAGGCCCGAGTCGACGAACCCGAGCCACGTCTGCTGCACCCCGAGGATCCGAGCGGCCTCGGCCATCTCCTCGCGCCGGACCTCGTCCATCCGCTCGCGGATACCCGGGACGTCCATCGCGGGATTCAGGATGTCGCCACGTTCACCGCCCGTCAGCGTCACGACGAGCACCTCGTTGCCCTCCGAGGCATAGCGAGCCATCGTCGCGGCGCCCTTGCTCGACTCGTCGTCGGGGTGGGCATGAACGGCCATGAGTCGGAATCCGCTCACGTGTGTATTCACCTCAGCTTCGCGTGTCACCGTCGTGGCGTGTCACCTGCAGTGGTCGACCGCTACCGCGCACGGCGCGCCGTCGTCCTTCCCCTATAGTTCCACCTGACACATACGACCGTCTGTCGTACCCCCGCTACGCGTGGCATACGGCGATCCCGACGGCCCGACGGAGCACCACCACAACCGGCTCGAAGAGCGAAGTGATGAGCAGTACACCTCCCACCGACCGCTACGGGTCCGCGCCGCGGACTGCCCGCCCGAAGAACTGGGCCAAGTGGGTGCTGACCGGTCTCGTCATCCTCGCCGGCATCGGAATCGCGTACATCGGCTACACCAAGTTCGCCGTCAGCGACGTCGACGGCAAACAGGTCGCGTTCGACATCGTCGACGACCGGACTATGAACATCCAGATCACCGTGACGCGCCAGGACCCCTTACAAGCCGCCGTGTGCATCATCCGCACCCGCTCGAAGGACGGCTCCGAGACCGGACGCCGTGAGGTGTACATCGCACCGTCCGAGGCGAAGACTGTCGAGGTCACCGCGCCAGTCCACGCGTCCCAGCCGCCCGCTATGGGTGATCTGTACGGATGCAGTCTGGACGTTCCGGACTATCTTCACGCGGGCTGACGTTCAGACCGACCGGTCTTCGTTAGACGGGGCCGAAAGGCCCCTCCGTGCTAAAATCGGTTGATACACGGTTCCACTCGGAGCCGTGTATTGCTGCATTGACGGCAGGACGAGTCTGCTCACGAAGTGGGCGACCGGGGGTTAACCGCCACGGACAGAGCGGCCTGCCCGTTGATCGTTGCTGTTTCGCAGCGATCTGCCGAGGGAGTCCACGAGGGACTTCGACAACAAGGGAGTGATCGACAATGACCGAGACCCAGGTGACCTGGCTTACTCAGGAGTCTCACGACAGGCTCAAGGCTGAGCTCGACCAGCTCATCGCCAATCGTCCGGTCATTGCCGCCGAGATCAACGAGCGTCGCGAAGAGGGCGACCTCAAGGAGAACGGCGGCTACCACGCTGCTCGCGAGGAGCAGGGCCAGCAGGAGGCGCGTATCCGCCAGCTGCAGGAGCTGCTGAACAGCGCCAAGGTCGGCGAGGCCCCTACGCAGTCCGGCGTGGCTCTGCCCGGCTCGGTCGTCAAGGTCTACTACGACGGCGACGAGACCGATACCGAGACCTTCCTCATCGCCACCCGCGAGGAAGGCGCCCGCAACGACAAGCTCGAGGTCTACTCGCCGGGCTCCCCGCTGGGCGGCGCGCTGATCGACGCCAAGGTCGGCGAGACCCGCGAGTACACCCTCCCCAACGGCAGCCTGATGAAGGTCACCCTCGTCAGCGCCGAGCCGTACCACGGCTGATCACAGTCTCCAGACGACGGAACCCCGGCCGGGCAGCTGCCCGGCCGGGGTTCTCGTTTTCGGTCGGAGTCAGAGCACCCGGCGTGCCTTCATGTCCGCGAAGACCGGCCCGATCTTGACGACGTCCCCCGTCTGCGGCGCGTGGACCATCAGCCCGTTGCCCATGTAGATGCCGACGTGGCCGGGACCGCCCGCCTGCCAGTTACCGAAGACGAGGTCGCCCGGCTGCGCCGCCGACATCGGGATCTCGGTGCCGACGCCCCACTGCGTCTCCGACGTGCGCGGCAGGACGACCTTGCCGCCGCTGGCCGCGTACACCGCCGCCGACGTCAGGCCCGAGCAGTCGAAGCCGCCCATCGTGGGTCCGCTGATGTTGCCACCGCCCCACACGTACGGGAGGCCGAGGAACCGCATCGCCAACTGGACGGCCGCACCGCCGAGGCCGGTGGTGGGCAGGTTGATGTCGAAGTTGAAGTTCGCGAACGGCGACAGCAACTGCTCGAACTGCCCCTCCGACCCGCGGATCTTCTGTACGAACTCACCGGACTGGTTGGCCGCATCGTCGGCGCCCGTCGGGATGCCGCCGGCCTTGCGGACCGCTCGGGTTCCCGCGTTGAAGGCCGCGAGCGCGAGGTCGAGGGTGTCGCCCTGGACCAGGCCCTCCTGCTTCCAGGTGTCCATCTGAGCGTAGTTGTCGCACAGCATGTGACCGGCGGCCATGACGGAGTCGGCGACGCCGAGGATGTCGGCGGTGCCGTCGCCGTCGGCGTCCTTGCCGTACTTGGCCCAGTCGCTGGGCATGAACTTGGCCGGACCGCGTCCACCGGCCAACGACATCGGCGCGCTCGGGCCGTACCGGAAGTCGTTCTCCACCGAGAACAACGCGGCCAGCGTGGGCGCCTTGACGCCGTCGCAGATCTCACCGGCCTTGCGTAGCCAGGGGGCGAACACCGCGATCGAACCTACCTGCCCCAGAGCGGGATTCGAGGGCAGAACAGCGGGAAGTGCTGGGAGAGTGACAGAACCGATCCCCGGGAGCGCAACCGCCGGGGCCGCGACCGGCGCGGGCGCGCGGAACTCGGCCGGGGCCGCCGCTGGCGCGGCCGTCGTGGGCGCGGCCGGGGCCGGTTGAGTCGCGGGCGGCTGCGCGGGCGCCTCGGTCGCCGAAGGCTGCGCCGTCGGGGCGGTCGGCGCCTGGAGGGCGGGGATGGCCTTCGCGAGATCCGATGCCGCCTGCTGTCGCATATCCGGCGGGAGCAGCGCGATGATGCTGTTCACGGGCTCGACCAACTGCGGTGTGGGCTGCGGGGCGGGTTGCTCGATCGGCGGAGCTGTCGGAGCCGGGTCGGGTGCCGCATTTGCGACTGCTGGAAATGCTGCACCTGTTGCTGCAGTAACAGCCACGAGGATGGCTGCAGGCTCCCATGACATACACCGCTCCTGGGGTCGCGCTTTGTTCCGAGGACTCACCGTAACGGGCAAACTGACTGGCGCGTGCGGGATTCAGGAAACCCTCAGCCTTTCGCACGCTTGCCGTCGCCGGGCGTTCACCCACGACGACGGCAAGCGTGCAAAACCTCAGGTCGGACGGCCGGTCAGCCGAGGGCCTGCTCGATGTCGGCGAGCAGGTCGGAGGCATCCTCGATGCCGACCGACAGGCGCACCAGGTCCTCCGGAACCTCGAGAGCGGAGCCGGCGGTCGACGCGTGCGTCATGGCACCCGGGTGCTCGATGAGCGACTCGACGCCACCGAGGGACTCGGCGAGCGTGAAGATCTGGGTGCGCGAGCAGAAGTCGAGTGCAGCCTGCTTGCCGCCCTTCAGCCGCACCGAGACCATGCCGCCGAATCGGCGCATCTGCTTGGCCGCCACCGCGTGACCGGGGTGCGATGCGAGGCCCGGGTAGATGACCTGGGAGATCGCGGCGTGGCCGTCGAGCAGGTCGACGACCTTCTCGGCGTTGTCGCTGTGACGCTCCATGCGCAGCGCGAGGGTCTTGATGCCGCGCATCGTCAGGAACGCGTCGAACGGACCGGGCACCGCGCCCGCCCCGTTCTGCAGGAACGCGAACTTGGCGTCGAGTTCCTCGTCGTTCGTCACCAGCGCGCCGCCCACGACGTCGGAGTGGCCGCCGATGTACTTCGTCGTCGAGTGCAGCGCGATGTCGGCACCCAGCGTCAGCGGCTGCTGCAGGTACGGCGACGCAAAGGTGTTGTCCACCACCAACTTCGCGCCCGCCGCGTGCGCCACTTCGGAGATCGCTGCGATGTCACCGATGTTGAGCAGCGGGTTGGTCGGAGTTTCGACCCACACCAGCTTGGTCTCCGGGCGGATCGCGGCGCGAACCGCATCGACGTCGGACACCGCCGCCGGGGTGTAGTCGATCCCCCACTGTGTGAAGACCTTGTCGATGAGCCGGAAGGTGCCGCCGTACGCGTCGTTCGGGATCACCAGGTGGTCGCCGGGACGCAGCACCGACCGCAGCACGCAGTCCGTCGCGGCCATGCCGGACCCGAACGCCCGCCCGAACGTGCCCGATTCGAGCGCGGCGAGGTTCGCCTCGAGCGGACGACGGGTGGGATTGCCGGTGCGCGCGTACTCGAACCCGCTGCGCATTCCGCCGACGCCGTCCTGCGCGAACGTCGAACTGGCGTAGATCGGCACGTTGACGGCACCGGTCTGCGGGTCGGGTCGTATCCGGCGTGGATGGCCCTGGTGGAAAACCCTGTGGATCCCTGCTCACTCATGGCGTTCAGCCTAACGGCCGGGCCGGGCCGCCGGTCAGTTCGCCATCGTCGACCGCACCGCCACCAGCAGCGCGGCGGAGTCCTCCTTCGAGAACGAGGCCCCGCCGCGGGGAAGAGGAAGAGATTCGCGCGCGGTGAGTTGTAGGTGGTGCCGACGCCGTCGAACGTCGTGATGTAGCCGCCGATCGCCTCGGCTTCCTTGCTGGGTAGGTAGATGTTCGAGCGGGCGATCGCCGGGCGGAGCTTGTTGACCTCCTCCGCCGTCGCGTCCGTCGGTTCGACACTGACCGTGAACTCGCCCTTGCCTGCGAACGAGCACATCGTCCCGCCTTGCTCCGACAGGACCGACATCTTGTAGCCGTTCGCGTACCGGGCGATGGCCTTCTCGACCTCGGCGCACGTCGGAAGTGCGACCGCGGCACCGTTGGCCGTACCGGGCGCGCGCGACGGCGCCGCCGACGACCGTGGCGACGCCTGCGTCGATGGGTGCGCGGAGACCATCTCCCCGCCGGCCGCCTTCGCAGTCCCGTCGACCGCGCCCCGCACGCCGAACCCGATACCACCACCGCCGCAAGACATGCGGCAGCCCCGATGTTTCTCCCCACTGCATGGCGCAGAGCCTATCCGAGGCCCGAAACGACGAATTCCCGGCGGGTTACCGTCGGGAATTCGTCAGTAGTTCGTCAGGATTCGGGCAATCAGGCTCCGGCGCTGAGGAACCCGAGCAGATCGTGTCGAGTGATGACACCGACCGGCTTGCCGTCGTCGACGACCATCAGGGCGTCGGTGTCGCCGAGGGCCTTGGTCGCCGCCGAGACCGGCTCGTGCGCACCGATGAGCGGGAACGGCTTGCTCATGTGCTTCTCGACCGGGTCGGCCAGGCCGGCACGACCCTCGAAGACCGCGCTCAGCAGGTCGCGCTCGGACACGCTGCCCGCGACCTCGCCGGCCATGACCGGCGGCTCGGCGCCGACGACAGGCATCTGCGAGACGCCGTACTCGCGCAGGATCTCGATCGCGTCGCGCAGCGTCTCACCCGGGTGCGTGTGCACGAGGTCCGGCAGTTCACCCGACTTGCCGCGCAACACGTCGCCGACGGTCCGCTCGCTGCTGTCGCCGTCGAGGCGGGAGCGCAGGAAGCCGTACGACGCCATCCACTCGTCGTTGAAGATCTTCGACAGGTAGCCACGGCCACCGTCCGGCAGCAGCACCACGACGACGGCATCCGGGTCGCGCTTCGCGACCTCGAGCGCCGCGACGACCGCCATTCCGCACGAGCCACCGACCAGCAGGCCCTCCTCGCGGGCGAGTCGGCGGGTCATCTCGAAGGAGTCGGCGTCGGAGACGGCGATGATCTCGTCGGGCACCGACGGGTCGTACGCGGTGGGCCAGAAGTCCTCGCCCACGCCCTCGACGAGGTACGGCCGACCGGTGCCGCCCGAGTACACCGAGCCCTCGGGGTCGGCGCCGATGACCTTGACCTTGCCGCCCGAGATCTCCTTGAGGTAGCGGCCGGTGCCGGTGATGGTTCCGCCGGTGCCGACGCCGGCGACGAAGTGCGTCACCTTGCCCTCGGTGTCGCGCCAGATCTCCGGACCGGTGGTCTCGTAGTGGCTGTCGGGTCCGCCCGGGTTGGCGTACTGGTTGGGCTTCCAGGCGCCCGGGATCTCCTTCACCAGGCGGTCGGAGACGTTGTAGTAGCTGTCCGGGTGCTCGGGCGCGACCGCGGTGGGGCACACGACGACCTCCGCGCCGTACGCGCGGAGCACGTTGCGCTTGTCCTCGCTGACCTTGTCGGGGCAGACGAACACGCACTTGTAGCCGCGCTTCTGCGCGACCAGCGCCAGGCCGACGCCGGTGTTACCGGACGTGGGTTCGACGATGGTGCCACCCGGCTTCAGCTCGCCCGACGCCTCGGCGGCGTCGATCATCTTGACCGCGATGCGGTCCTTGGAGCTGCCGCCCGGATTGAGGTACTCGACCTTGGCGGCCACCAGCCCGGAGCCCTCTCCGACCACGGAGGACAGCTTGACCAAGGGGGTGTTGCCGATGAGGTCGACGACATGATCCGCGATGCGCATGACCCCATGTTTCCAGATCGGAATCGGACACGCCCACCCGCTGGGCTCGAGCGCTCGGACGCGTCGACGGCGTCTCTCGCTCAGTGGGACGCGCGATCGTCGCCGCGCGGGGCGGAACGTGTTCCAGAACGCCGCCCGTTTGCCCAGCTCGCAGGCCGTGTGCACCCCGGAAATCCGGTCGAAGACGCTGTTTCCGGCGGCTACCGGTGGTAGCAGGGTGGATATACCGCCGCGGCAACGTAAGTTCATGGTCGAAGAGACCAACCCGAGAAGGAGTTTCCATGCCCGAGGCAGTCATTGTCTCCGTTGCCCGTTCGCCGATCGGCCGTGCCGTCAAGGGCTCGCTGGCGAGCATGCGTCCGGACGATCTGGCCGCGCAGATGGTCGCCGCCGCGCTCGCCAAGGTTCCCGAGCTCGATCCCACCGATATCGACGACCTGATGCTGGGCTGTGGCCTGCCGGGCGGCAAGGCCGGCTTCAACATGGGCCGCATCGTGGCCATCAAGCTGGGCTACGACACCCTGCCCGGCACCACGATCACCCGCTACTGCTCGTCGTCGTTGCAGACCACCCGCATGGCGCTGCACGCGATCAAGGCCGGCGAGGGCGACGTGTTCATCTCCGCCGGTGTCGAGTCGGTGTCGAGCTTCGCCGCCGGTACCTCGGACTCGCTGCCCGACACGAAGAACCCGTTCTTCGCCGAGGCCATGGAGCGCACCGCCACCGCCGCGCAGGGCGGCGTGCAGTGGAGCGACCCGCGTGAGAACGCCGTCGTTCCCGACGCGTACATCGCGATGGGCCAGACCGCCGAGAACGTCGCGCAGCTGACCGGCATCACCCGCGAGGACCAGGACCAGTGGGGCGTCCGTTCGCAGAACCGCGCCGAGGAGGCCATCAAGGCCGGCTTCTTCGAGCGTGAAATCACCCCGGTTACCCTGGCCGACGGCACGGTCGTCAGCACCGACGACGGCCCGCGCGCCGGCGTCACCTACGAGGCCGTCAGCCAGCTGAAGCCGGTCTTCCGCCCCGACGGCACCGTCAACGCCGGCAACTGCTGCCCGCTGAACGACGGTGCGGCCGCGCTGGTCATCATGAGCGACACCAAGGCCAAGGAGCTGGGCCTGACCCCGCTCGCCCGCATCGTGTCGACAGGTGTCTCCGGCCTGTCCCCGAGATCATGGGTCTGGGCCCGATCGAGGCGACCAAGAAGGCGCTCGCGCTCGCCGGCAAGTCGATCAGCGAAATCGACCTGTTCGAGATCAACGAGGCCTTCGCGGTGCAGGTGCTGGGCTCGGCCCGTGCCCTCGGCATCGACGAGGACAAGCTGAACGTCTCCGGTGGCGCCATCGCCGTCGGCCACCCGTTCGGTATGACCGGCGCCCGCATCACCGCGACGCTGCTCAACAACCTGCAGACCCACGACAAGCAGTTCGGCGTCGAGACCATGTGTGTCGGCGGCGGCCAGGGCATGGCGATGGTGCTCGAGCGCCTCGCGTAATCCCGCAGCGTCCGCGAACGGGCGGTTCTCCGACGGGCCACCGTCGGAGAACCGCCCGTTCTGCGTAGGCGACGAGAACGGGCGGCCGTCGCACCCGCGACGACCGCCCGTTCGTGAGGCATGGTGAGACTAGTCGCTGTTGAGGTAGCTCAGCAGGCGCAGGATCTCGACGTACAGCCAGACCAGGGTGACCGTCAGGCCGAGGGCGACACCCCACGCGGCCTTCTCCGGGGCCTGGGCGCGGATCAACTCGTCGGCAGCGTCGAAGTCGAGCAGGAAGCTGAACGCGGCGAGCGCGATGCACACGAGGCTGAAGATGATCGCGACCGTGCCGCCGTCGCGGAGGCCGAAGCCGCCGGCGGTGAAGAAGCTGGCGATCAGGTTGCCGATCATCAGGACGAGGACGCCGATGAGGCCGCCGATGATCATGCGGGTCAGTCGCGGCGTGACGCGGATGGCGCCGGTCTTGTAAACGACCAGCATGCCGAAGAACACGCCGAAGGTGCCGAGGACGGCCTGGCCGATCAGGACGGAGGCGTCAACGCCCTGGATGGCCCAGTTCGCGAACATGAACGAGAACGCGCCGAGGAACAGGCCCTCGCACACCGCGTAGGCGAGCACGATCGCCGGGTTGTCCATCTTCCGGCCGAACGACGCGACCATGACGAGGACGAAGCCGACGAGGCCACCGCCGATGACGAGCGGCGCCGCGAGGCTCTCGTTTCCGTCGACCAGGAAGTACGAGATGATCGCGGAGATCGTCAGCACACCCAGCGTGATGGCGGTCTTGGTGACGACGTCGTCGATCGTCATGGCCCGCTGCGGCGTCTGATACTGCTCGGCGGCCGGGTACTGCTGGCCGTATTCCTGTGCAACCTGCGCAGCACCTGCCTGCGCAGATCCGAATGTGGCGTAGCCCCCACCCTCTTGCTTCGGCAGGTTCTTGAACACCGGGTTGCTGGTGGTGCGCACCGTGCACATCCCTTCTCGTGGTCGTCTGTCGTGCCCGCTGGGGCCCGAATCGGCCGGTGTCGCCCGGCGTCGTTGTCCATGAAACGTCCGGCATCGCGGGGAAAGTTCCCGACCGCGCCGCCGAGTTGGACATTTCGGACTGTACCGGGCGGACCGTCGCAATCGCTATACGAGGATCCGACCAAACGGTATCGCTTGCCTCGACAATCCAGCGCGAAATCACGATTCGACAGACAATGGCGACATGGGAATCGAAGACGGATCCGGCGAGACACTGAATGTCAGCGAGAGCCTCGATTCTGACGAGGTCCGCAATGACGACGGCGACGACGTGGTCGACGCGCCCGACGAGTGGAGCGAGGCCGACCGGTTCGGCACCACGCTGCGTGAGGCCGAGCAGGGCGAGAGCCTCGACCAGCGCCTCGCCGAGGAGGAGCCGGACATACCGCCATTCGGCGGTGATCGCGAGTACGCGGAAGACGACGACGAACTCCAGGGCGCGGAGATCGTCGACGGGGTCATCGTCGAGGACATAGGGCTGCACCGCGGCCAGGTGGACGGGGACGCGGCCGGCGGCGGGCCCGTGCAGTAACCGCTGCGTCAGCGCGCGCGGACGGACCTCGTCACGGTGAATTTCGCGCTGCGACCGATCACTTCGGTTGGCCCGACGGCCCGCGTCAGCGCGCCCTTGTAACCGAGGTGGGAGTTGTAGACGGTCCACAGCTCCCCGCCAGGTCGCAGCACCCGGCCGGCGGCATCGAACATCTTCCCGCGCCACCGGTGTGTACGGCCGCCCCGACGTGGAACGGCGGGTTGCACAGGACCAAGTCGACACTCGCGTCGGGCAGCGACGCGATGGCGTCGTCGCGCAGTGCCTGCACCCGGTCCTCGACCCCGTTCGCCCCGGCGGTCGCCGCGGCGGATGCGACGGCGGCCGCGGACTGGTCACTCGCGACGACGGTGACGGTGGGCTGGGCCTTCGCGAGGCTGACGGCGAGAATGCCCGTGCCGCACCCGAGGTCGACGGCGGTGTCCGCGTCACGCATCCGCGGCAGGAACTCGAGCAGGAACCGCGTTCCGATGTCGAGCTTGGGTCCCGCGAACACGGCGCCGTGTGCGACGACGTCCAGCCCCAGCTCGTCGAGGTGTTCGGTGACGGGGAAACGCGATGACGCGGCCGGCCGCCGGGGCGTGTCGGCGACCAGCACCCGCGACTTCTGCCGACCCAGCGTCGCCCGGACGTTCGCGAAGGACCGCCGCAGCACGTCGTTCATCGCCGGGGTGATGTGCTTGTTGCGGCCGCCGGCGTAGATGACGACGTCGGGGGCGGCGTGGCGAGCGATGGCGTCAGCGATCTCGTCCAGTTCGTCGAGGCTGCGCGGCAACTGCAGCAGCACGACGCGGGCGCCGGCGAGCAGGTCCTCCCCCAGTGCGCACGAGCGGAAGCTGTCCGACAGTGCGACAGTCTCGGCGTTGTTCGCCAGCGCCCGCTCACCGGTGACCGGATCCTGATGTACCCGAATGTTGTTCGCGCCGAATCGGACTGCCGCACCGAGGGTGAGCGCGCCGTAGTGGTCACCGATCACCGTCACCGCACCGCCCGGCGCTGCAGCGAGGGCGTCGGCCGCCTCGTCGAGGATCAGCCGGTCGGCCGCGTCGACGGCGAAGAGGTTGGGCGCCTCGATGTCTGGAAAGCGCCGCATCCGGCTGAACAGGTCTTCGACGGAGAGCATGACGCCAATTGTCCTCGACGCTCACGACGGTGTCCGGAGCGGGGACGCTCGCGCGAGAATCCGCGAATCGCCCTTTTCGTCGAAAACCGCCGCTAAGCTCCCGCCCGAAGTCCACAAACCGAATGAGCAGGGGTATTCGATGGGGTTGGCGGCACCCGGCTACCCACCGGCGCCCCCAGCCAATAGTTCCATGCAGTCGAGGCCGCTGCTGCCCACGCTGGAGGGTGGAGCGTACGCGGTCGACGGAAGCGACCTCTACGTCGCCGACACCGCGCTCCACCGGGCGATCAGAATCGTTCCAGGAGTGGAGGAACCGATCACGCTGCCGTTCACGGGCCTCCACTCCCCGTCCGGTATCGCCGTGGAGAACGGCAACGTCTACGTCACCGACACCGGCAACGACCGCGTACTCGCCCTCCTGAACGGCCAGTCGACCCCCGTGGTGCTTCCGTTCGACGGACTTTCGCGTCCAGGGGCCATCGCGGTCGAAGGCGGCACCGTGTACGTCGCCGACACCGGGAATCACCGAATCCTCGCGCTCCGCGCCGGCGAATCCACGCCGACCGTGCTCCCCTTCGGCGAACTCTCCGTCGGCGGCCACCTGGCCGTGGACAACGGCAACGTATACACAACCGATTCGTCCGGCAATCGCGTAGTCGAACTGCCTTCCGGCGCAACGACACCGACCGTACTGCCATTCAAGTCGAAGAACACGATCACCGGGCTGACCGTGGACCACGGCGACGTCTACTTCTTCGCTCTCGAATCGACTTGGATGTCTATCCCTTTCGGGTCGCTGACACAGGCACCTCCGGCCGACGGGATCTATCAGGCCTCGGCGGGCAGCGCCACGGCCTGGAAGCTACAGTTCGGCCGCTTCAGTGAGCCTGCCGTCCTCCACATCGACAACCGGAAGGGCTACCTGGTCGACGGAGTGCACGAGGCGGTGCCGCAGGTGCTGTCGCCCTTCGTCCTCCTCGACGGGACCGGCGGCGGCAGCCTCGGACTCCCCTTCGGCAGCTGAAGGATCACCGACGTCCGATAGCGGTGTCGGTCATCGACACCACTACCGGACGGTCCGTCACCCTCGGCCGCCTCGCTGCCCTCGCCGCCGATCCCGCCTCACCGGGGTCGTTCTTCGGAAGCTGAGACGCTCGGCGCCTTGGCACGACACACTGGAACGGGGTGGGACTTCCCGAGGAAGGGACCGCCATGGACCGTCTGGCCGAGAAGAAAGTCGTCATCACGGGCGCCGCGAGCGGCATCGGGCGGGCCGCCGCGGGCCTGATGGCCGCCGAGGGTGCGCGGGTCTTGGTCGCAGACCTCGATGCGGACGCCGCCGACGAGGCGGCCGAGCAGATCGGGCTCGAGGGCGGGCGGGCCGTGGGGGTCGCCGTCGATGTGATGGACGAGAAATCGGTGGTCACGATGATCGACCGCGCGGTCGCCGAGTTCGGTGGCATCGACGTGCTGTGCAACCACGTCGGCGGCAGCAATCCGCGCACCGATCTGGACCTGCTGCGGATGGACCTCGCCGAGTGGGACCGCGCGATGACGCTCAACGCGCGCAGCACCGTCGTCGCGTCACGGCTGGCGCTACCGCACATGATCGAGGCCGGCGGCGGGTCGATCGTCAACACCGTCTCCGTCGCCGGACTCGTCGGCGACGTCCTGCAGTGCGCGTACGGCGCGTCCAAAGCCGCGGTGATCCGGCTGACGCAGTACGTCGCCACGCAGTACGGCCGACACAACGTGCGCTGCAATGCGCTTGCGCCCGGCGCGATCATGACGCCGGCGCTGCGCGACAACCTGCCGCGGGACGTCATCGACGACATCCGCGAACACAACGCACTGGACATGATCGGCGAACCGGACGACATCGGTTGGGCGATGGTCTATCTCGCGTCCGACGAATCGCGGTACATGAGCGGTCAGACGCTGGTGCTCGACGGCGGCCTCACCGCGCAGAGCCCGATCGCGGCGAGTCGGCGCGTCCTGCTCGACGACTGACGCTCAGACGGCCGCGAGCTCGCCGAGGAACGCGTCGATGTGCCGCCACGTGGTGTCCTTCGCGCCGGGTCCGGCGAGCAGACCCAGGTGGCTCCCGGGAGCGGTCTCGAAGCGCACCGACGGCGAGCCGGGCAGGACGTCGACGATCGCGCCCACCGAATCCGCGGTGGCGATGACGTCGCCCGTGCCGCCGACCGCGAGCACCGGAACCCGCAGTTCGGCGAGTTTGATCGTTGTGCCGCCCAGCGTGATCCGGCCCTCGGAGAGCCCGTTGGCGAGCACCAACTCCTCGGCCATCTGGTAGAACAGCCGCGCCGGGTAGCCGGGCATGTCGGCCATGAACCGGTCGATAGCCTCCATCCGGGCGAGGGTCTCGGTGTCGTGCAGGTTGCGGGCGACGAACCACGGCTTGAGCAGTTCCCGCTGTGGGGCGGTGGCCCGGTAGCCCACCTGGACGAGCGCGGCGGGCAGCCCGCCCATCAGCCGGGTCAGTTCGGTCACCGGGCGGTGTCCGGTGAAGCGGCCGACGCCGCGGGCCGCCGCCATCAGCGGGATCCTCGAGTAGTCGATCGGGGTGCCGAGCGCGGTGATCGACGCAATCGGCAGGTCGGGGTGGGCGGACGCGGTGAGCAGCGAGAGCGTCCCGCCGAGACTCCATCCGATGACATCGACGTCGGCACCGTCGTGCAGTTCGCTCACCCTCCGGAGCGCGTCCGGGACGATGTCGTCGATCCACTCCTCGAAGCCGAGCCCGCGATCGGCGTAGCTCATGGTCCCGTAGTCGACGACGTACGGCGTGCGCCCCGCGTCAAGCAGGTGCGCCGCGAGGCTCTGCCTGGGTCGCAGGTCGTAGCAGTGCATCGACACCGCCAGCGGCGGGACGAGCAGCACCGGACGACCACCGTCGGCGGGTCCGTAGCGATGCAGATCGCGATGCAGTTCCAGGTGGATCGGCGTCGAGGGCGTCCGCTCCGCCGGCTCGACGCCGCCACCGAACGTCAGCCCCCACGCGTTGCGCAGTGAGACGTTCACCCGTGTCCACCAGTCCGATTCCCGCAAGGCCCGCTCCCCCTGTATCGATCGACGACGTCAGTTGCGGGAATCTTACTCGTGAGTCAGTTACAGCGTCGAGACACCGCTACCTCCCGTCGCGGGCGAGCAGTTCCTCGAACGGCACCGGGTTCGCCAACGGGTCCTCCGGGCGTTCGATCTCGCGATCCGCCATCGCCGCGGCCAGTTCGCCGCCGGCTCGGGCGATCCGCCGCGCCGGCCCCTGATCACCCGAACCCGCCCAGTCCTCCGACGCCGCGAAGACGGCCGTCGGCACCACGGACGCCCGCAGGTACGCGAACATCGGACGGATCGCGTGCTCGAGCGCGAGCGAGTGCCGTGCGGTGCCGCCGGTCGCACCCAGCAGCACCGGCACACCGTCGAGCGTTCCCGGCTCGAGGACGTCGAAGAACGACTTGAACAGCCCGCTGTAGGACGCGTTGAAGATCGGCGTCACCGCGATGAGCCCGTCGGACGACGCGACCCGCTCGGTCACCGACCGCAGCGAACCGCTCGGAAACCCGGTGAGCAGGTTGTCGACGAGCGCGTGCGCGTGGTCGCGGAGTTCGACCACCTCGACGTCGGCGTCGATGCCCCGCCCGGCGAGCGCGTCCGAGGTGGCCGCAGCGAGGCGGTCGGCGAGGAGGCGACTCGACGACGGCTGCGTCAGCCCCGCCGAGATCACCGTCAGTGCACGGGTTTTCGCGGAACTCACGACAGCACCTCCTGATTCTTCAGAGCCAGCAGACTCGCGTGGGTCGGCGCGTCGGGCACGTGTGCGGGACGCATGGCGTCGAGCTCACGACGCAGCACCGGGACGACCTCCTCACCGAGCAGGTCCAGCTGCTCGAAGGACCGTCTTCAGCGGCAGGCCGGCGTGATCCATGAGGAACAGCTGACGCTGGTAGTCGCCGAAGCTCTCCCGGAACGTGAGGGTCTTGTCGATGACCTCCTGTGGGCTGCCGACGGTCAGCGGGGTCTGCTCGGTGAACTCCTCGAGCGACGGACCGTGTCCGTAGACCGGTGCGTTGTCGAAGTAAGGGCGGAACTCCCGCACGGCGTCTTGCGAGTTCTTGCGCATGAACACCTGGCCGCCGAGGCCGACGATCGCCTGGTCGGCCGACCCGTGGCCATAGTGCTCGTAGCGCCGGCGGTAGAGGTCGATCAGTTGGATGAAGTGTTCCTTGGGCCAGAAGATGTTGTTGGCGAAGAAGCCGTCGCCGTAGTACGCGGCCTGCTCGGCGATCTCGGGGCTGCGGATCGAGCCGTGCCACACGAACGGCGGGACGTCGTCGAGCGGGCGCGGCGTCGACGTGAACGACTGCAGCGGCGTCCGGAACCGGCCCTGCCAGTTCACGACGTCCTCGCGCCACAACTTGTGCAGCAGTGCGTAGTTCTCGATGGCGAGCGGAATGCCCTCACGGATGTCCTTGCCGAACCAGGGATACACCGGGCCGGTGTTGCCGCGGCCGAGCATGAGGTCGACGCGGCCGTCGGCCAGGTGCTGGAGCATCGCGAAGTCCTCGGCGATCTTCACCGGGTCGTTGGTGGTGATGAGCGTCGTCGACGTCGAGAGTTGGAGGCGCTCGGTGCGCGCGGCGATGTAGCCGAGCATGGTCGTCGGCGACGACGGTACGAACGGCGGGTTGTGGTGCTCGCCGGTGGCGAACACGTCGAGGCCCACTTCCTCGGCCTTCTCCGCGATCGCGACCATCGCCTTGATGCGCTCGGCCTCGGTCGGGGTCCGGCCGGTCGTGGGGTCCATGGTCACGTCGCCGACGGTGAAGATTCCGAACTGCATGCGCTACCTCCAAAGTATTTCAAGTTTCAACTATATCCACTAACCGTGTCCGCCCCGCCGATATTCCACCGGCGCGGTCGGCAACTGCTTGACGTACCGGCCGGACCGTCATTGACTGCAATCGAGGATCACCGTCACCGCCGCACAGGGGGTCGCATGAGGGTCACACACGACGTCACCAATCAGGTCCCGCCGCTGATCGACTACGACGCGGCCGACTATCCGCCGATCCTCGAAGCGCTGCGGCGCGAGGGCGCGCACGAAGCGCTCGACGACCTGCACCGAGTCGGCCGGCTCGCCGGCGGCGCGGAGGCGCAGCGGTGGGGCGACCTGGCCGAGGCCCATCCCCCGGCGCTGCGGACGCACGACCGCTACGGCCACCGCATCGACGAGGTCGACTACGACCCCGCCTACCACCAGCTGATGAACACCGCCGTGGAACTGGGACTGCACGGCGCCGCTTGGACCGACCCCGCCTCGCACGCGCACCTGATGCGGGCCGCGAAGATGGCGGTGTGGGGTCAGGTGGACGCCGGACACGGGTGCCCCATCTCGATGACCTACGCCGTCGTGCCGGCACTGCGCCACAACCCCGAACTGGCGCTGCAGTACGAGCCGCTGCTGACCGCCCGCGTCTACGATCCGACGCCGCGGCCGCCGATGACGAAGCCCGGGCTGCTCGCGGGCATGTCGATGACCGAGAAGCAGGGCGGCTCCGACGTCCGCGCCGGCACGACACGCGCCGTCCCGCAGTCCGACGGCACCTACCTGCTCACCGGCCACAAGTGGTTCACGTCGGCACCGATGTCGGACATCTTCCTCGTCCTCGCGCAGGCTCCCGGCGGGCTGACGTGCTTCCTGCTGCCCCGCGTGCTGCCCGACTGCACCCGCAACGCGATGTTCCTGCAGCGCCTCAAGGACAAGCTCGGCAACCGGTCGAACGCGAGCAGCGAGGTGGAGTACGACGAGGCGGTCGCGTGGCGCGTCGGCGACGAGGGCCGGGGCGTCCCGACGATCATCGAGATGGTCAACATGACCCGGCTGGACTGCACCATCGGCACCGCGACCGGGATGCGCGTCGGCGTCACGCAGGCCGCCCATCATGCGGTGCACCGCAGCGCGTTCGGCGCGCATCTGATCGACCAGCCCCTCATGCGGAACGTGCTCGCCGACCTGGCCGTCGAATCGGAGGCCGCGACCACCGTCGCGCTGTGGCTCGCCGCCCTCACCGACCGGGCCACCACCGGCGATCCGCAGGCCGCGACGCTGCGCCGCATCGCGCTCGCCGTCAGCAAGTACTACGTGTGCAAACGCGGACCGATCCTCGCCGCCGAGGCCCTGGAGTGCCTGGGCGGCAACGGATATGTGGAGGAGTCGCGGATGCCGCGCCTGTATCGGGAGGCGCCGCTGCTGTCGGTGTGGGAGGGGTCGGGCAACGTCGCCGCGCTCGACGTCCTGCGGGCAATGGCGCGCCAACCCGAGACGGTGGAGGCGTTCTTCGACGAACTGGACGACAGTGCGGGCGTAGACGCCCGCCTCGACACCGCAGTGGCGGAGCTGAAGGCGTCGTTCGCGGATTTCGATACCCTCCAACACCGGGCCCGGCGCGTGGTCGGCGACATGGCGCTCGCGCTGCAGGGCGCGCTGCTGGTCCGCGCCGGACATCCGGCCGTCGCGGATACGTTCTGCGCCAGTCGGTTGTCCGGGACTGGGGAACGGTGTTCGGCACCCTTCCGGCCGGGCTCGATCTGGCCCCGATCATCGAACGAGCGACACCGAAGGTCGGTTCCTGACGGCGTACCGCCGCTATCCTGCACCGCGTGAATGCCCTCGAGCAGTACCGGCGGAGGCTCGAACCGAACCTGCCCCGAGTACGGGACGTGGTGGTGACGGCCGCGACGATCATGCTGCTGATCGTGCGCTTCGTTCAGACGGGATCCGTTTCGACGGTTGCAGTCTGGGCGACGGTGTCGTCCGTCGCCGCGGCGACGATGCTGATGTGGCGGCGCCGCTACCCGATCGCCGTCACCGGTGTCGGCATCATGGTGTGCGCCATATCCGGTCGAACGTCATGATGATGCTCGGGATCTGCACACTGGCGGTTCGCCGGCACGACCGGTGGTTGTGGGCCGTCGCGGCGATCGGCGTCCTGACGAATGCCACGTCCGGCTTCCTCCGCGCGGGCACCGACAGCTACCTGAGTTGCCTGGGTTCATCGCTCTTCTCGGTGTTCACCTACGTCGTGCTCGGCGCCTACATCGGACTGCGCCGAAAGCACTTGGAGGGGCTGCACGAGCGGGTGCGCCACGCGGAAGCCGAGCGGGAGGTACGCGCCGCTCAGGCGCGACTCGCGGAGCGCAGCCGAATCGCGCGCGAGATGCACGACGTCGTCGCACACAAGGTCTCGCTCATCGCGCTTCACGCCGGCGCCCTGCAGATGACCGCGGCGCCGGACGCCTCCCGAGTGCATCGCTCCGCCGAGCTGATCGCCGACACGGCTCGCGCCGCACTCACCGACCTGCGCAGTGTGCTGGGCGTGCTCCGAGACTCGTCCGACGAAGATCACCCGGATCCACCGCAGCCGCGTCTGGTGGATCTGCCGGCACTCGTCGCGGCGTCACGTGAGGCCGGAATCCCGATCGCGGAGAACATCTCCGCGGATCTCGGTTCTCCGGCCCCGTCCGTGCTCGCACTCGCCGCCTATCGGGTGACGCAGGAAGCCCTCACGAACATTCACAAGCACGCCGCGGGCGCATCGACGACGGTCGAGATCCACGGCCGTCCCGGTGGCAGCCTCACGATCGAGGTCGTCAATAGTGCTCCCACGGATCCGGCGACGCCGTCGGGACTGACCGGCTCCGGCTCGGGTCTCGTGGGACTGAGGGAACGGGTAGGACTGGCGTCCGGCACCCTCGAACACGGCCCCACGCCGGATGGCGGGTGGCGGGTATTCGCCAGTTCGCCCTGGCCCGACGGTCAGTCCGGATCTGCGAGTAACTGAGCATCCCGGACCACAAGCGCCGCCTGCACGCGGTTCGAAACCTCCAGCGCCGTCAGGATGCGGCTGACATGCGCCTTGACCGTGCTCTCCCGCATCGACAATGCCCGCGCGATCTCGGCATTGGAATCCCCCAGTCCGACCCGCTCCAGCACCTGGGCCTCACGCGGGGTGAGCCGCGCGATGTGCTCGGCCGCGGCTTGCGCGGATTCCGCTGTCTGCCGGTGGAACCGGTCGACGAGGGCGCGCGCCGCGCCAGGATGCAGCATCGAGCCGCCCTCCGCGACGATGTGAACGGCCCGGAGAATCTCCGCGGGCGGCGTGTCCTTGAGGAGGAATCCGTCCGCGCCGGCGGCCAGGGCCGAGTACACGTGGCGGTCCAGATCGAAGGTGGTGAGCACCAGGATCCGCGGGCGAGACGACAGGGCCGCCATGCGTCGGGTTGCCTCGATCCCGTCCATGATCGGCATTCGCACGTCCATCAACACGACGTCGACGTCCCGGGACCGAACGAGCTGTAGCGCCTCACTGCCGTCCGACGCGTGCGCGACCACCGTCAGGTCATCGTCGGTGGCAATCAACTCGGCGAGTCCCTGCCGCACGAACGGATCGTCGTCGACGACGAGGATGGAGATCACGCCGAAACTGTACCCGCGAGATCGCCTCCTGGATCGACCGATTCGACCGATCGCCGGTTGGGCACATCGACTTTCGTCGGGGGCGCGGACAGCCGAATCGCCGATGCGCGACGCCGCGGATCACCTGCACTCTGAACGGTATGCCGAACACCACCGAGAGGAACCTGTCGACTCGCGCGAATGGCCGCGCCGTCTTCGCCGCCGAAGCGCTGCGCGATCTTCGAACAACGGGTGCCATCGCCCCGAGCAGTCTCCGGCTCGCACGCGCACTGACCGCGCCCATTGCGCGCTCCACCCTCACGACGCTGTCGATCCTGGAGGTCGGGGCGGGACGGGGTCGCTCAGCCGGGCCATCGCGGCACGCATCGGCCCCGACGACACACTGACCTGCGTCGAACGCAACCCACGGCTCGCCCGGCATCTCCGTCGGACGATCGGCACGGATCCAGCACTGCGTGCCCATTCCGACCGAATAGTCGTCCACGAATGCGACGTGGTCGAGGTCTCGGCTACCGAACTCTACGACGTAGTCGTAGTCGGACTACCGTTTGCGAACTTCACCGCGCACGAGACACGCAGGATCTGCCGGACACTCGACGGTGTTCTCGCGCCCGGCGGCTGCATCACCTACTTTTCGTACCTCGGTGCCGCGGCGGTCGACCGGTTCGCCGGCCAGCGGAATAGACGGCACCGCCTCGGCAGCGCGCGGGCACTCGCAGACTTTCGTTCAGGATTCCGTCAGGACCGCGTAACGGTGTGGACCAACCTCCCACCCGCGTACGCCTGGACGCTGACGAAACCTGTCCAAAGCTGCCCCGTTCCGTCTGCCGACGCGGGGAACGCTCGCCCACAAGCGGTGGCGGCGTCATAGTGGAGTCATGACCGACGAACTCGACGCGCAGCCCGAAGTGAATTCCGCACCGGACCTCCGCCGCTACGAGATCCGTGTCGGAGACGCCACCGCGGGTTTCACCCAATTCGTCGACAGCGCTGACCAGCGCATCTTCTTCCACACCGAGATCGGCGAAAGTTTCGCCGGTCGAGGTCTGGCGAGCACACTGATCCGCGCGGCGCTGGAGGACACCGTTGCGCACGACAAACGGATCGTGCCGATCTGCCCGTTCGTGGCGGGATTCTTGGAGAAGCACGACGACTTCGAGGGCTATGTCGACGCCGTCACACCCGCCGCGCAACAGGCTGTCATCGACTCACAGAACTGACGTGTGACCACGGCCGTGCGATCCCTGCCCGCACTAGCCGACATCGACGCCCTGGCAATCTGACCGCGCCGTCCATCTGCCGACGATCCCCGGCCGACGGGCCCCGCCCCTCGACAAAACGACAGGCCCCGCTCCGTGGAAACGGAGGGGGCCTGTCGTCAGTCGTCACCCGATTCGGGCGACGCGCGATCAGATCGCGGTGATGTTCGTGGCCTGGGGGCCCTTGGCGCCCTGGCCCAGATCGTAGGAAACACGCTGGTTCTCGTCGAGGCTGCGGAACCCACCGCCCTGGATCTCCGAGTAGTGCGCGAACACGTCAGCGCTGCCGTCCTCGGGAGCGATAAAGCCGAAGCCTTTTTCAGCGTTGAACCACTTCACGGTGCCAGTCGCCATTTTGTACTCCTCTTGCTTGCCGATCACGAATCGTCGATGGTCGAGCGACCCGGGCCGGTACTGCCGAAAGCGATACCCGAAGAGGAGATCCATCCCCAACTAAGGAATTGCGAGCGCAGAGAAGCGCAAACACAAAACACTATGACCACTTTTAGTGAATCACACTCGAGTCAGGAAGTCGACGCGATTCGGATCACTCTGCCGGACAGAAGATTTCCGAGCCTCGGTCTGCGGTCCCGCGACACAGGTCCCGGTCGCCGGGACGTGCCGCATCCAACGATCGCTCCGGCGGTGCGTTCGCCCGAGCCGGCGGATCTCGCGGAGCCAGAAGTGGGCGGCGCGGGTCGGCTGGACGTTCGCGTCCGGCTCACCCGACGCGCCGTCCACGACGGCGACCGCCGCCTCCGCGAGGGCAGCGATCTCGAGGTTGTTCTCCTGCGAGTGCCGCATCAGCAACTGCGCGGCGGCGTCGGGCTCGCAGCGGTAGAGGATGCCGACGATCTCGAGGGCGCGGGCCCGGACAGCCGCGGACCGGCCGCGCAGGTGCTCTCGACGCGATTGCCCGGAGACCGGACGGATACCGCCCGGCGAATGGATGGTGCTGTGGTGCATAAAATTCCTTCGTGGCCGTCGCGAGTTCATCTCGGCGACAACACGTATCGGCGCCTGTGCGCCTCTGGCTGTGATCTTCGGTCGACGGTGGGCCCGACTCGCGAGCGCTCGACCTGTGAGTTCGTGAGGAGGTCAGGGATTCGACGTTCGGTCGCTCCGGCGGCCCAGGACCATTGTCCGAGCCCGCATGCAGCCTTGATGGCGCACCTGACGGAATCACTGTACGGCATGCGCCAAGGATGGACAGCCGGCACCGCAGGAAGCGGTGTTCCATCAGCCCTTCGAGAGCCTACGTCGCAACGACGGTGGTCGACCACACCCAGATCCCCGGCTGCGACGTGGTGGTCGCGGCCGTCGGTACCGTTGCCGCCCTGGTCGGCGAGCGGATGCGCGCCTATCTGGCCGACCATCCCCGCGCCGACGAGCCCACCGCTTCCCAGTGGCCCAGCCGGAAGAACGGCGGCTACCGCGCCAAGGGCACTCGTTATGCGGTGCCGCTGGATTGGTCGCAGCCGCCAGGATGCAGGTGTAGCGGTGGCTGGGTCACAGCACGTTCACTCTGGCCCTGGACACCTACGGCGACTGGATCCCCGAGGAGGAAGAGGAGGAGGGCGGCGCTGGCAACAACCTCCCCGGGCCAGACGCCGTCGCAGTGCCGACGCCCACCCCAGAACCCGATCGTTCCAACGTCATTCAGCTATTCGGTAGGTGAGCTTTCGGGCGGTGAATCGCCGTCGGATGCACTGTAACGACCGCGCCATTCGTCGATCGTTGCTTGCAGCCGTTCAGGATAATGATTCTGGCGACCACTCGCAGGGTCTGTTGACTGCGCTTCGAATAGACAGACCGCGCATTCGGTGAAGAGGATCGCGGTAGCGATGGCATCGGCCATCATAGAAAACATGCCGCTCGGTCCATCGGCCAGGTCAGTAGCCCAACTATGCCCATGCGTAAAGCTAGAGCAGACTCGGTATTGAGCTTTGGCGACTGTAGGGAAGTGAACCTGCACGGTCTCGTTCGTATGCTTGGGCGGATTCTCGCCGATCCAATTTGCAGACTTCCGCACTAGCTCTTTGTAACTCCGCCCGTTCGCCGGAGAGAGTTCATCTAGAGCAGCGAGCTCATCCTCATGGAACTGGAGACGGTGTGTCGCCTGCTGGTAAGTGAGGTCAGGCAACAGTTGGAGTCGGTTGTCGTGAGACTTGATTGCCTCAGCGTGATAGTCACGAGGATGCTCCGTTCCGATCTTGGCAAGTCCGGCAGCTCTCGATCGCCTGGTCTCCCGTTCAAACGGACTCATTACCCAAATCGCCTGTGCAGAGCATTCGATAGCAGTACGGCAAAGAGATAGGAACGATACGGTGTGGTGCTTAAATGGACGCTCTTTCGCCGCCGCCGACGCAAGCAAGTCAATCGACGCCAGCGCGTCTGTGGCGTTCATGATTGGGAACAGGACGACACCAGTAAGCCCCTCCGGAATTTTCTGGTCGTAACCGCCCTCGTCATCGAGCGCCATCGGAGTGCCTGGGTCCGCCCGATGCGGGTTCAGCCCCCAAGGCTCGAGGGTCTGCCCGCGCTTAGCGCGTTCGCTGACACGGCCGAGGGCCGGATTCAGTAGCAATCCAAGGACATAGAGCGGATCCATTTCGTCCACGAACTTGATCTTGGCACGCACCTATGACATTCCGGACGATCTACGCTCCCCCACGCGGGTGGCGCGGGGGTAGCGTCGTCACCCGCGACCTTTCGCCCGGAGCGGGCCGATAACGGATCTACCTGCGAAGACGGTGGTGCCCCCAGTGGGACTCGAACCCACACTCGGCGGATTTTAAGTCCGCTGCCTCTGCCAATTGGGCTATGGGGGCCCACCACCGGCCCGACTCCGGTGGCCCACGACCGTGGAACTCAGAACAGTGTAGGCGGAACCAACAGTGAGCTAATTCACGACCCGCCCAGTGGGACTGACATTGCAATTCCGTCCAGAATGTCGTGTTCGCTCACGACGAGTTCGCCGATGCCGGCGCGGCGCGAGAGTTCGTCCGCCAGAACGGCAGTGACGATCGCGCCGCCACCGATCACGTCGACCCGTCCCGGATGCATGGGGCCGAGCGCGGCACGCTCGTCGTGCGTCATCGTCACGAGACGGTGAGCGACGTCGTGCAACTGGTCGAGGCTGAGCCGCGACAGGTGCACACGGTCGGCGTCGTACTCCGGCAGGTTCTGTGCGACGGCCGAGAGCGTCGTCATCGTCCCGGCCACGCCGACCCACGCGTGCGCCTGCTCGACGGGCACGCGGGCGAACGCCTCGGCGAGCCGCTCGGCCGCGAATTCGCGCGCCGCAGATACCTGCTCGGCGGTCGGCGGGTCGTCGTGCAGGCACCGCTCGGTCACCCGCACGCAGCCGACGTCGGTGGAGTACGCGGCGTGGACGCCGGTGTCGTCGCCGAGGACGACCTCGGTGGATCCGCCGCCGAGATCGACCACGACGAACGGCCCCGCGGCGGCGTCGAGTTCGCCGACCGCGCCCGCGAACGACAGTCGCGCCTCCTCGTCACCGGTGATGACCTCAGCTTCGGCACCGGGGATCACGGCACCTAGCACCTCCCGGGTCATCGAGAAGAAGTCCTCACGGTTCGCGGCGTCGCGGGCCGCCGACGTCGCAACCATCCGCACTGCGGTCGCGCCGGTCTCGCGGATGATGTCGGCGTACTCGGTGAGCGCGACGCGGGTGCGCTCGATGGCCTCGGGGGCGAAGGCACCGTTGGCGTCGACACCCTGCCCGAGGCGCACGATGCGCATCAGCCGGATCACATCGGTCAGCCGTCCGTTCTCGTCGGCGTCCGCGACGAGCAGTCGGATCGAGTTGGTGCCGCAGTCGATCGCGGCGACCCTGGTCACTCGTCGCCCTCGGCGAACGGGCCGCGGTACTCGGGCCAGCTCCGCCGGAATCGCGGTGCCCCGCAGGTCACCTCGCGCGGCTAGCGAGACCGCCTCGTCGCCGAGCGGGTTGACGCCCGGCCCCTTCGCGAGGGAGTGCGCGATGAGCACGTGCAGGCACTTGACCCGGTCCGGCATGCCACCGCCGGTGAAATCCGTTCCCAGGGAATCGATTTCGTTGCGCTCGGCAAGGTAGGACTCGTGGGCCCGCTGGTACGCCGCGGCGAGTTCGGGATCGGTCCCGATCCGCTCGGTCATCTCACGCATCACACCGGCGGACTTCGAGCCGGCTCGCCTCCGCGGTCAGGCGGGGGTCGGTGAGGTAGTAGAGCGTCGGGAACGGGGTGCCGTCCGGCAGCCGGGGAGCGGTCTTGACGACGCCGGGCTGCCCGTCCGGGCACCGGTAGGCGATGGCGAGCACTCCGCGCGGGACACGACCCAGCTGGGCCTCCACCGCGTCGAGGTCTTCCTGGGGACGGACGATTCGCTCACCCGGTGGGTACTCCTGGTTCTTCTGATGCGGGAGCCGGCACCGCGGGGCCGCCGGCGGTGTATCTGTTCGAGGCTCGGTGGTGGGCAGCGGTTCGGTGAGCCGCTGCCAGAGATCACTGTGCCAGGTGCCGGTGGACGGCGGTGGGGCGGTGCATCCTTCTGCGGCGGCTTGTAGTCGCCGGGCAACTGCACCTTGTACGGCGTCTCCCCCGGCCGTACCAGGCCCAGCCGCTCGCGGCCCTGCGACGCGATCCACGCGGGATCGTCGATCTGTTCCTTCTGACGCTGCAGTTCCTCGAGCTGCCGTTCGAGCTGCAGTTGTTCGGAGGCGAGCCGATCGGCCTCGGAACGCTGGGTCAGGTAGGTGCGCAGCGGCACTGCGAGGGTGAGCGCCAACGCGCAGATCACCACTCCGAGAATGACGGCGCGCCCGGTCGAGAGCCCGAAGAACGTGCGCTCGGACCTGGCGGGAGCCGATCCCCGCCCCGCGCGGCGCGTCGTGCGCGCACGGGACGAGGTGGCTGCGTCTGCGTCGCCTCCGCCGGCCGCCCCGGTGTCCCCCGGGCGGCCGCCTGGACGCGGTCGGTAGCTGCGGTAGACGCGCCGGACCGAATCCGCCGGGGCGCTGGGGCCCCTGGTCCGATCCGGCACCGCGGCGAGCGGGACGCCCACCCGGGCGACCCGACCGCGACCTACCGCGCTGGTTCATCGGCTTGCTTACGCCTCGAAGGCGAAGCGCGGGAAGGCCAGCTCACCGGCGTAGCGGGCGGCGTCGCCGAGGCTCTCCTCGATGCGCAGCAGCTGGTTGTACTTCGCGACACGCTCGCTGCGAGCGGGCGCACCGGTCTTGATCTGACCGCTGCCGACCGCGACGGCCAGATCGGCGATCGTGGTGTCCTCGGTCTCGCCCGAACGGTGGCTCATCATCGTCTTGTAGCCGCTGCGGTGTGCCAGGTCGACCGCGTCCAACGTCTCGGTGAGCGTGCCGATCTGGTCGACCTTCACCAGCAGAGCGTTGGCGGCACCCTTGGCGATGCCTTCCTCGAGACGCTCCGGGTTGGTGACGAACAGGTCGTCACCAACGAGCTGGATCTTGTTGCCGATCTGCTCGGTGAGCGCGACCCAGCCCGCCCAGTCGTCCTCGCTCAGCGGATCCTCGATGGAGACCAGCGGGTACTGGCCGAGCAGCTCGGCGTAGAACGCACCCATCTCCTCGGCGGTGCGGATCTTGCCCTCGAACTTGTAGCCGGTGCCATCGGTGTAGAACTCGGTGGCCGCGACGTCGAGCGCCAGCGCGACGTCGGTGCCCAGCTTGAGGCCGGTCTTGGCGATGGCCTCACTGATCAGGTCCAGCGCCTCACGGGTGCCGGCGACGTCGGGAGCGAAGCCACCCTCGTCACCAAGACCGGTGGACAGGCCCTTCTGCTTCAGGACGGCCTTGAGCGAGTGGTACACCTCGGCACCCCAGCGCAGCGACTCCTTGAAGGTGGGAGCGCCGATGGGCGCGACCATGAACTCCTGGACGTCGACACCGGTGTCGGCGTGGGCGCCACCGTTGAGGATGTTCATCATCGGGACCGGCAGCACGTGCGCGTTGGGGCCACCGACGTAGCGGAACAGCTCCAGGCCCGAGCTCTCGGCACCGGCGCGGGCGACGGCGAGGGACGCGCCGAGCAGCGCGTTCGCGCCGAGGCGGGACTTGTCCGGGGTGCCGTCGGTGTCGAGCAGAGCCTGGTCGACGGTGCGCTGCTCGGTCGCGTCGAGGCCGATGATGGCCGGCGCGATCTCGCCGAGCACGGCCTCGACGGCCTTCTGGACACCCTTGCCCAGGTAGCGGTCGCCGCCGTCACGCAGCTCGACGGCCTCGTGCTCACCGGTGGAGGCACCGGACGGAACGGCGGCACGCGCGAAGCTGCCGTCCTTCGAGCAGCACCTCGACCTCCACCGTGGGGTTGCCACGGGAATCGAGGATCTCGCGAGCTCCTACCTGCTCAATGATGGCCACGAATGGTTCTCCTTCGGCGGCTTCGTTCGGCTGCGGCCGGGGCGGACAATGCCGGTCCGGACAAGCAGCGTCTGGGTTGTCTACGGGCGGGCGGCGGCAGCGAGCCGCCACTTGCCAGCGGCCGGGAGCCGCCGGAAGCATAGTGCCAGGTCTGAGCCTAACCGGAGTAACCGACTCCCGTGCCGAGGCGCGCGAGTTGCACCCGTCACCGCCGTACCCCCACCGAGTACGCGGCCGCGCGGTCCCGCACGTCCAGGAGGTACTCGCCGGACAGGTTGTAGGCCATCAATGCGGTGCGCCACCCGTCCTCGGTGGTGAGGTCGCCACCGCGTGCGCACAGGTAGCGCGCGGCGGTGAGGGAAGCGTCGTCGATGCTGTCGGGTCCGCGACCCGTCGCCGTTCGCGTCGACACCCCAGCGCTTCCACGTCTCGGGGATGAACTGGAGCGGCCCCATCGCGCGGTCGTGGGTGGCGTCGCCGTCCATCGCGCCGCCGTCGGTGTCGGGGATCTCCGCGACACCGGGCGACCCGTCGAGCGGGATGCCCCGGATCGGCGGACTCACCTTGCCGTCGTCGCCCACGCTCGAACCGCGATACGTCCCGTGCTTGCTCTCGACGGACGCGATCCCTGCGAGTGTCGTCCATCCGATCCCGCACTCGGGCTTGGTCGCCGCCATCACCGCGGCCGCGTACCCGTAGGCCTCGAGAGCGATGGGCGAAATCGCGAGGCTGTCGGACAGCGGCGCGGCCCAGTCCGCCAACTGCGTCGCGGCTCTGCCGGGCGCGTCGATGTCGATGGGCGGCAGCGGCGCGCCGGGCCCCGGAGGAATGCCCTCGGGAATCTCGATGCGAGGTTGGCGCTGGTCGAACTCGTCCAACCCCGCCGCGACCGTCACGGCCGCGACGGCCACCAGAGTCGCCGACGTCACGACGAGGAACGTCCGGAACCGGCGCCGCGGCCGCCGCGGAAACGGGTCCGGCGGCATGCCTGCCGTGTTCGTCCGGGGAGCCCCGCTTCGGGTCGCGGCTTGTCTCGTCACGGCGTCCATCATCCAGACCGCGCGGTCGTGACGCTTGTCGACATCGGGACGAAAGCCATATTACGGACAAAAAAGACCTGTCCGGGGCGGTTTTCAACCGATCTTAGGGAATGCTACGTTCACCTCGGCCATTCCAGGTTTGCCTTGCCTTCCCAGAGACCGCCTCCGGGATCAGGACGCCGGCCGCCCCGACTCGCCCCAGGAGCACATGCAGTGTCAGTCCTCGCCGCCGGCGCCGAAGCGCCGTCCATCGCGACACAGTTGTTCGGCAGCGGCCTGATCGGCGTCCGGGAGGGCCTCGAGACCGGCATCGTCGTGATGGTCCTCGTCGCGTTCCTGGTCAAGTCCGGACGCCGCGACGCACTCAAGTGGGTGTGGACCGGCGTCGGTGCCGCTGTCGCGATGGTCGCCGCGATCTTCGCCGTGATCCATTTCGGCACCTCGACCGTGACCGGCATGGCGGCCGAACTCATCAGCGGTCTCGCATCACTCGTCGCGGTCGCGATCGTGACCGCCATGGTGCTGTGGATGCGCACCGCCGCATCCTCGATCTCCGGACAATTGCGCGCCGGGTTGGACCGGGCGCTGGCCATCGGCCCCGCCGCCGTGGCCACGATGGCATTCTTCGCTGTCGGCCGCGAGGGCGTCGAGACCGCACTGCTGCTCGTCGGCTACGCCGAAAACGCCGCCGGCAGTGCGTGGCCGCTCGTGGGCCTGCTGCTCGGGATCGTGGTCGCCGCTGTCCTCACCCTGCTGCTGTACCTGGGCGCAGTACGCATCAACTTCGCGCGCTTCTTCCGCTACACCGGCGCTTTCCTCGTCGTCGTCGCGGCGGGCATCCTCGCGTACGGCGTCCGAGCGCTGCAGATCGCCGGTTGGCTGCCCGGCGGATCGACACTCGCGTTCGACGTCTCGTCCGCGTTCGACACCTCCAGCTGGTACGGCACCGTGCTGCAGGGCATCTTCAACTTCCGCCCCGATCCGACGGCCCTCCAGGTGGTCGTGTGGGTGGCCTACCTCGTCATCGTGATGCCGCTGTTCCTCCGCCCCGTCAAGCAGCCTGTCAAGCCCGACTCCGATGCCGTGCGGCCCGAGCCGGACGCCGAAGACACCTCCGTCGCCGCTTCCTGAGCACCGTTTCCCGAAAGGTTCCGCCCGTGCGTCGTACCACCTCCGCGATCGCTCTACTCGCGATCGCTCCGCTCGCCCTCGCGGCCTGCACGTCCAAGTCGTCCACCGAGAGCGAGGCCATCACGGTCACCGCCAACGACACCACCTGCGACGTCTCGGCGAACAGCGGCGAGACCGGCAACACCACCTTCTCGATCACCAACAACGGTTCCAAGGTCACCGAGTTCTACGTCTACGGCGATGGCGATCGTGTGATGGGTGAGGTCGAGAACGTCGGGCCGGGTCTGACCCGCCAGCTGATCGTCAACCTCGCCGAGGCCGGGACGTACCACACCGCGTGCAAGCCGGGCATGGTCGGCGACGGCATTCGCACCGAGTTCACCGTGACCGGCGACTCGGTGGTCGCCACCGACCAGGACAGCCGCCTCGTCGAGGCGGCGTCCGGCTACAAGCGGTACGTCGACAGCCAGATCACCGCGCTGCAGGAGAGCGCGACCAAGTTCGTGGCCGCGATCAAGTCCGGCGACATCGCCGCCGCCAAGGCGCTGTACCCGCTGACTCGCACGTACTACGAGCGCATCGAGCCGATCGGCTCGAGCTTCCCGGACCAGCTGGACCCGCGCCTCGATCTGCGTGAGGTCGACGTCGAGCCGGGCTGGCACTGGACCGGCTTCCACCGCCTGGAGAAGGATCTGTGGGCCCAGGGTCTGCAGCCCGACACCAACGCGATCGCGGACCAGCTGCTGGCCGACCTGCGGGAGCTGGCGGACGGTGTCGCCGCGCCCGACTTCGAAATCGACCCGATCCAGATGGCCGGCGGCGCGCAGACACTGCTCGACGAGATCGCGCGCACCAAGATCACCGGCGAGGAGGACATCTCTCGCACACCGACCTGTACGACTTCCAGGCGAACGTCGACGGCTCGCAGGCAGCCATCGCCGCCGTCCGCCCCATCCTCGACGAGCGCAACGCCGACCTGGCCAAGCGTATCGACCAGCGCTTCGCCGACCTCGACGCCGAGCTCGCGAAGTACCGCCAGGGCGACGGATTCGTCTCCTACGACACCGTGACCGAGCCGCAGCGTCAAGCCCTGTCGCAGAAGATCGACGCGTTGTCCGCAGAAGTGAGTCAGGTGCAGGGTGTCATCGCAGGACAGTAATCAGCAGGACCGCGATCAGCAGGACGGCACGGCCCGGTCCGAATCTCGTCCGGGTCTGTCCCGGCGGCGGCTCTTCGGCGCCGTCGGCGCGGGTGCGGTGCTCGCGGGCGCGGGTGTCGCGGTGGGGCGTCTGACGGCCCCCGAGGCAGCGGCGTCGACCTCCGAGGTGGTGCCGTTCCGCGGCGCACATCAGGCCGGAATCGTCACGCCCGCACAGGATCGCATGCACTTCGTCGCGTTCGACGTCATCACCGATTCGCGTGACGAGCTGATCGCGATGCTGAAGAAGTGGACCGAGATGGCCGCGCGGATGACCGCCGGCGAGGAGGCCACCGAGCACGGGGCGACCGGTGCCGGCGAGTACAGTCCGCCCACCGACACCGGCGAGGCGCTCGACCTGCACGCGTCGAAGCTGACGCTCACGATCGGCTTCGGGCCGTCGCTGTTCGGCGTCGACGGCAAGGATCGGTTCGGCATCGCCGGCAAGAGGCCGGCGGCCCTGGTCGATCTGCCGAAGTTCACCGGCGACGCCCTCGAGCCTGCGCGCTCGGGCGGCGACATCGCGATCCAGGCGTGCGCCGACGACCCGCAGGTCGCGGTGCACGCGGTCCGCAACCTCGCCCGGGTGGGCTTCGGCGTGGTCGCGGTGCGCTGGTCACAGCTCGGGTTCGGTCGCACGTCGTCGACCTCGACGAGCCAGACGACGCCGCGAAACCTGTTCGGGTTCAAGGACGGAACGCGCAACATCAAGGCCGAGGACCCGACGGCGGTGTCGGAGTTCGTGTGGGTGGACCCGCAGGACGACCAGGCGTGGATGGCCGGCGGTTCGTACCTCGTGGCCCGACGCATCCGCATGCTGATCGAACCGTGGGACCGCACCAGCCTGCACGAGCAGGAGCGAGTGTTCGGGCGCAGCAAGGGCAGCGGCGCCCCCTCGGGATGAAGAACGAGTTCGACGACCTCCAGCTCGACGCGAAGGGCGCCGGCGGCAAGCCGGTGATCGACAGGGACGCGCACGTGCGGCTCGCGTCTGCCGAGGAACTGGGCGGCATCCAGATCCTGCGCCGCGGCTACAACTTCACCGACGGCAGTGACGGTTTCGGCCACCTCGACGCGGGGCTCTTCTTCATCGCGTACTGCCGCGATCCGCAGAAGCAGTTCGTGCCGATGCAGCAAAACCTCGCCCGCAACGACGCGCTGAACGAGTACATCAAGCACGTCGGGTCGGCGGTGTTCGCGGTGCCGCCGGGCGTCGGCGACGGCGGCTACTGGGGGTCGACGCTCTTCGAGGCGTGACGTACAGGCAACCGACCGGGCTCGGTGAATGACCCTTCGTCAGTGGTTCCGGCCTGAGCGCTTCTGTGCAGAACGATGTCGACAGTCGGACCCGCGTGACCGTTTCCACCCGCGGGAGACCATTCGAGTTGCCTCGAGGTGCCCGGTAACCTGCGTCTCCGACTACGCCCGTCACGTGCAGCATCATCACTTCGACACGGTCGGCGACCACTGGGACATCGAGGCACGCGCCGACGAGGTCCTGTCCGCCACCCAGTAGATGCGCCGCTCGTCGGCGTCGAATCCGATCACCGCTGTGACTGCATCCGCCGAAACATACCTGCGGGTAACCCCCGTCGCGCTTACCGTGACGGTGTGCAGGACTCCCCCGTCACGCTGGACGTCTCCGACTTCGCGCGATGCCGGAGGCTGTGACATCAGGGAGCCATCGGACACACCCCACTCATCAGGAGAGGTGCGTATGCAGAGCCAATTCGACGAGCTTGCCGATCTCTACGAAGACATGGCCGACTGGCCGTTCAGAAGGCATCTGGAGATTCCGAACGTACTCGCAGCGCTCGGGGATCTGGCCGGACGCGATGTACTCGACTTCGGTTGCGGCAACGGGATGTACTCGCGATGGTTGAAGGAGCAGGGCGCCCATCGAGTGGTCGGCTACGACGTCTCGGAAGGCATGCTCGAGTACGCACGCACGTGGGAACAGAACAGCCCTCGCGGAATCACGTTCACATCCGAACTGACACCCGACCTCGAAGGCCAGTTCGATCTTGTGCTGGCCGTATACGTGCTGCCCTATGCCACCACACGACAAGAACTTCACGAGATGTGTGCGCAAATGGCACGACCGCTTCGGTCCGGTGGCCGTTTGGTGACCCTGCCCATCCATCCTGACTACGAGCGAGATTCGTCGTACTACGAACGGTACGGCTTCCGGCTCACTCCGATCGGACCTGACGTGGACGGCGGGCAGGTGCAACTCGACCTTTTCGACCCGTCCGACCGCACGAAGGAAGACACCGTAACCGCCTACGTCTGGACCAAGGAGAGCATCGACGACGCGATGCACTCCTCCGGGTTCCAATTGGCGCAGTGGGTCGACCACGCCCAGGTGCGTTCCCCGGAAGCGGATGCCGAGGCGCACCTCCTACGCGGCTACTGGGAGAGGCCTCACGCGGCGATACTGAACTGCCGCAAGCACTGACGTCGTCGGCAGTTCCCATCCCGGCTGCACCGCCGGCACTTCTACGCCCAGTAGGTTCGCCAGGCGTCGCCGTCGAGTCCGCCCCACGGGACACCGTTCCCGTGTGCGGCGGACTCGGCGGCGCGAATCCGGGCGACGAAACGCAGTGTCGCCTTGCGTAGTTCGTCCTCGGCGCTCTCAGGTCCACCCAGCCGCACTACCAGCAGCTCGGCGGGGACCAGGTCGTCCGGCAGCCCCGCCTTGCGGGCCCGCGAGATTACCTTCTCGGTGAGTGCGAGCGCCGGCTGCATCAGCGCGATGCCGTCGATACAGGATTCGCGTGCCTTCTCGGCCGCCTTGCGCGCCTCCCAGGCCCGCTCCTGCTCGGCGATGTCCACCGGACCGACGACGTCGTCGGCCAGATGGGGGCTGCGGTGCGCGAGCTTGGCGACCAGTGTCGCGGCCACGTCGTCGACCGTGAACTCCCCCGCCGCCTCGGCGATCCGCGAGTGGAACAGGACCTGCAGCAACAGATCTCCGAGTTCCTCGCGGATACCTCCGGGTCGCCCACCTGCACCGCGTCGAGCAGTTCGTACGTCTCCTCGAGCAGGTAGGGCCGCAGCGAGTCGTGGGTCTGGGTGACCTCCCAGCCGCCGTATCCCCACAGCCTGTCCATCACCTCAACGGCCTCGATCAGCGCGTCACCGGCGCGCCACCCGTCGCGGCGCTCCCCACTGGAACTCATCCGGGTCAGACCCCGCCTGCACGCCGGTCGGCGTGCTCACGTCGACCGACCCCGCTGCCTTGCCGTCCATCGCGAGCAGGAAGTCCGCGATGTACTGCAGCAGTTCCACGTCGCGCACCCGTTCCGCGCCCACACCGCCGGAACCGATGCGCGGCAACGGCATCTGCACCATCCCGGTGGTGGCACGGTACTGCGCGCTCGGGTAGATCCGCTTGAGTCGCATCTGCTTCGAGTCCGGGAGCTGCATCGGCGACACCTTGAGCTGTGTGCCGGTGACGGCGACCTCCTCGATCCCGTACTCGCGGCACAGCAGTCGCAGCTTCGCGACCGACACCAGCCGGCCGACCTCCTCGGGCAGCGGGCCGTACCGGTCGACGAGTTCCTCGACGACCCGGCGATGGCGCCGGTGTCGGTGGCGGCCGCCAGCTTGCGGTAGCCCTCGAGCCGGAGACGGTCGCTCGTGACGTAGTCGGGCGGGATGTGCGCGTCGACCGGCAGGTCGATCCGCACCTCCTTCGTCTCCGGCTCGGTCGTGACGGGCCGGCCGTCGGCGATCGCGCGGTAGGCCTCGACGGCCTCGCCGACCAGTCGCACGTACAGGTCGAAGCCGACGCCCGCGACGTGACCGGACTGCTCGGCGCCGAGGACGTTGCCGGCGCCGCGGATCTCGAGGTCCTTCATCGCCACTGCCATGCCGGCGCCGAGGTCGGAGTTCTGCGAGATGGTCGCGAGCCGGTCGTACGCGGTCTCGGTGAGCGGCTTCTCGGACGGGTACAGGAAGTACGCGTAGCCGCGCTCGCGGCTGCGTCCGACGCGACCGCGGAGCTGGTGCAGCTGCGACAGTCCGAGCGAATCGGCTCGCTCGACGATGAGCGTGTTGGCGTTGGAGATGTCAAGGCCGGTCTCGATGATCGTCGTACAGACCAGGACGTCGAACTCGCGCTGCCAGAAGCCCTGCACGGTCTTCTCGAGCGTCTCCTCGTTCATCTGCCCGTGCGCGACGACGACGCGCGCCTCGGGGACGAGGTCGCGAATCCGCTTGGCAGCCTTGTCGATCGAGCTGACCCGATTGTGTACGTAGAACACCTGGCCGTCGCGCAGGAGCTCGCGGCGGATCGCGGCGGCCACCTGCTTGTCCGCGTACGCGCCCACGTACGTGAGGATCGGGTGCCGCTCCTCGGGCGGGGTCAGGATGGTCGACATCTCCCGGATGCCGGCCATGCTCATCTCGAGCGTGCGCGGGATCGGTGTCGCCGACATGGTCAGCACGTCGACGTGCGTGCGCAGCGCCTTGATGTGTTCCTTGTGCTCGACACCGAAGCGCTGCTCCTCGTCGACCACCACGAGGCCGAGGTCCTTCCAGCGGACGCCGGTCTGCAGCAGGCGGTGGGTGCCGACGACCACGTCGATCTCGCCCTCCGCCAGTTGCGCGATGATCTCCTTGGACTCGGCGGCGTCGGTGAAGCGGGACAGCCCGCGCACCTTGACCGGGAACGACGCCATCCGCTCGGCGAACGTCTGCAGGTGCTGCTGCGCGAGCAGCGTCGTCGGGACCAGGACCGCGACCTGCTTGCCGTCCTGGACGGCCTTGAACGCGGCGCGGACCGCGACCTCGGTCTTGCCGTAGCCGACGTCACCGATCACGACGCGGTCCATCGGGACCGGCTTCTCCATGTCGGCCTTCACCTCGTCGATGACGGTCAACTGGTCGTGGGTCTCGGTGAACGCGAAGGCGTCCTCCATCTCCTTCTGCCACGGGGTGTCGGGGCCGAACGCGTGACCGGGCGCCGCCTGTCGCGCCGCGTACAGCTGCACCAGCTCGCCTGCGATCTCGCGAACGGCCTTGCGGGCCTTACGCTTCGTGTTCTGCCAGTCGGAGCCACCCAGCTTGGACAGGGCGGGCATCTCGCCGCCCACGTAGCGCGAGAGCTGGTCGAGCGACTCCATCGGCACGAACAGCCGGTCGCCCGGATGCCCGCGCTTGCTCGCCGCGTACTCGATCACGAGGTACTCGCGACGGGCCCCGCCGACGGTGCGCTCGACCATCTCGACGAAGCGGCCGATGCCGTGCTGGTCGTGCACCACCATGTCGCCAGCGGTCAGCGCCAACGGGTCGACCTGGTTGCGGCGCTTGGCCGGCATCTTCTTGCCGTCGCCCGCCGCCGCGACCCGATTGCCGGTCAGGTCGGCCTCGGTGACGACCACCAGCCCCGGAACCCCGACGGCATCGTCGCCGGGCAGCGCCAGTCCCTCGTGCAGCGAGCCGCACAGCACGCCGACCAGTCCGCGCGCCGGCTCGGCGCCCGGCGAGTTCGCCCGCGGGGACATCCGCGTCGCGCAGCCGCTCGAGGACCCGGTGTGCGGTGCCCGAGCCCGCGACGACGACCACCGCCCGCCCGCCGGTCGTCACGTGTGCGCGCAGATTCACGAAGAGCATCGACAGCAGCTCGTCGGACCCGCGCACCTCGGGCGCCGACTGCACCGGCAGGACCATCTCGTCGTCGCGACCCGAGGCGAGCGGGCTGATGGTCCACCACGGGCGCCCCTGCGCCTCCGCGGTCTCCCGGACCTGCCGCAGCGACCGGTATGCCGACGCGCCCAGGTCGATGCCGCCACCGAGGACCGACGTGTCGATCGGGGCCGCACCGCCGATCGAGGCCGCCGTCCACGACGCCTCCAGGAACTCCTGCCCGGTTCGCACCAGATCCGTCGCGCGTGTGCGGATCTTCTCCGGATCGCACAGCAGGACGTGGGTGTCGCGCGGCAGCACCTCCGTGAGGAGTTGCAGCTCGCCCGGCTGCAGCAGCGGCAGCAGCGCCTCCATGCCCTCGACCGGGATGCCGGCCGAGAGCTTGTCGAGCATCTCGACCAGGGCGGCGTCGGCCGGGTTGTCGGCCGCGAGCTGCGCGGCACGGTCACGCACCGCCTCGGTGAGCAGCAGTTCGCGACACGGGGGTGCGATGACGGTGGCGAGCTCGAGTTCCGGCAGCGAACGCTGGTCGGCGACCGAGAACGCGCGGAGCTCGGTGACCTCGTCGCCCCAGAACTCGACTCGCACAGGATGATCGGCGGTGGGCGGGAAGATGTCGAGGATGCCGCCGCGGACCGCGAATTCGCCGCGCTTGCCGACCATGTCGACGCGCGTGTACGCGAGCTCGACCAGGCGTGAGATCAACGCGTCGAAGTCGTGTTCGGCGCCGACCCGCAGGATGATCGGCTCGATCTCGCCCAGCCCCGGCGCCATCGGCTGCACGAGCGAGCGCACGGTCGTCACGATCACCCGCAGCGGCGGGCCGTACTCGCCGTCGTCGGGCCGGGCCAGCCGGCGCAGCACCTGCAGGCGGCGCCCGACGGTATCCGCGCTCGGCGAGAGCCGCTCGTGCGGCAGGGTCTCCACGACGGGAACTGCGCGACGGCGTCACCGATGATCTCGCGCAACTCGACGGTGAGGTCGTCGGCCTCGCGGCCGGTGGCGGTGACCAGCAGCAGCTGCGCCTTCTCCGACACGGCCGTCGCGACGAACGGACGCACCGGGCTGGGCGCGACGATGTCGATCGCCGCGCGACCCACACTGTCGACCACTTGCCCGATCGCGGCGTCCGTGAGGACTGTCCGCGCGAGTCCGGCGAGCGGGGTCGACCCGCCGACAGGGGCCACGGACGGAGCTGAAGAGGACACGGAAGACAACGGGGGCGCTCCTGATGTCGTGAAATGCAGACTGTTCGATTCTAGGCGCGGGGACCGACACGGGGCCCGGCGCCCGGCGCGCGCCGGAGCGGGCGGATCACTCCCCCAGCTGCGGATCCGCCTCGAGGTTCGTCAGCCCGTTCCAGCACAGGTTCACCAGGTGCGCGGCGACGACCTCCTTGGACGGCGCCCGTTCGTCGAGCCACCACGTCGCGGTCGTCGCGACCATGCCGACGAGCGCCTGGGCGTACAGCGGCGCGAGTTCGGGGTCGAAGCCCCGGCGCGCGAAGTCGCCGGCCAGGATGTGGCCAACCTGACGAACCGCTTCGTTGAGCAGGCTCGAGTACGTGCCCTCGGCGGCCGCGACCGGCGAGTCACGGACGAGGATCCGGAACCCGTCGGTGCGCTCCTCGACGTAGGTCAGCAGCGCCAGCGCCACCCGCTCGATCCGGATCCGCGACCGGTTCTGCGTGAGCGACGACGTGACCATCTCGAGCAGCTTCGACATCTCCCGGTCCACGACGACCGCGTAGAGACCTTCCTTGCCCCGAAGTGTTCGTAGACGACGGGTTTGGAGACCTGCGCGCGCGCCGCGATCTCCTCTATCGAGGCGGCCTCGTAGCCGCGTTCCGCGAAGAGCGTCCGACCGATCTCGATCAACTGCTCGCGTCGCTGCGTCCCCGTCATCCGGGTCCGAGGCGTACGTTCGGGGTTCGAGGACTCCCGTGCTGGTCGCGACACTCGAGGTAACCGTCCTTTCCGACACGCCGCGGGCGAATTTCTCGAGCAGTTCGACGCGCGGCGCGTCGGCATGCGAGGATCGTCCCGCGCTGCGAGCGCCAGCTCGCCGGCGCGGTAATCCGCCGTAGTGTAATGGCAGCACCTCTGATTTTGGTTCAGATAGTTCAGGTTCGAGTCCTGGCGGCGGAGCCCATCGACCCGACCCGACTGTGATTCCGGCCACCGCATGCCGACCAGTCGGTCCGATCTCGCTATTTCCCCGCTAACTCACTTCTGCGACTGGCCGATTCGACGCGGCGGTTCCACCGACGAGCCCGCTCGCTCACCGTTACGCTCGGGCACGTTGCCGTCGTGCGTACCGCTCGCGATATTCTTTTCCGAAACGTGTGCGACGAGTCCGGCCGCCCCTGGCGGCTAAGCGTAGATCGACTTCGAGGGAGCTTCATGCCACCGCAGACCGCCGTCATCGTCCTCGCTGCCGGTGCCGGGACTCGAATGCGGTCGAAGACCCCCAAGGTGCTGCACACCCTGGCCGGTCGATCGATGCTCGCCCACTCACTCCACGCTGCGGCCGCCGTCGATCCCACAGAACTCGTGACGGTGATCGGACACGACCGCGAAGCGGTCGCCGCCGCCGTCGACGAGGTCGCCAAGGACCTCGGACGCGCCGTCGCCACCGCCGTCCAGGACGAGCAGAACGGCACCGGACATGCCGTCGGCTGCGGACTGACCGCCCTGCCCGACGACTTCGACGGCACCGTGCTGGTGACCGCGGCCGACGTCCCACTACTCGACGCCGACACGCTCCGCGCGCTGGTCGGCACCCACACCGCCGAGCCCGCCGCCGCCGTCACCGTCCTGACCTCGACGGCACCTGATCCCACCGGCTACGGACGGATCCTGCGGACCACGGACGGCGAGGTCGCCGCGATCGTCGAGCAGGCCGACGCCACCGAGGCGCAGCTCGCGATCACCGAGGTCAACTCCGGGGTCTACGCCTTCGACGCGGCCACGCTCCGCGCCGCGCTGGCCTCCCTGAGCGCGGACAACGCGCAGGGCGAGCTGTACCTGACCGATGTCATCGCCATCGCCCGTCAGGCCGGGAAAACCGTTCGGGGTCAGCACATCGCGGACAACCACCGGGTGGCCGGCGCGAACGACCGCGTCCAGCTCGCCACTCTCGCAAAGGAACTGAACCGGCGGATCCTCGAGCGGCACATGCGCGCGGGCGTCACCGTGGAGGACCCGTCGAACACGTGGGTCGACGTCGACGTGACGATGGGCCGCGACGTGACCCTGCGCCCGGGCGTGCAGCTCCGCGGCACCACGAGCATCGGCGAGGACGCCGTCATCGGCCCCGACACCACGCTCACCGATGTCACGGTCGGCGAGGGTGCGTCGGTGGTCCGGACACACGGCGACGACGCGGTGATCGGCCCGACGCGACCGTCGGCCCCTACACGTACCTCCGCCCTGGCACCGTCCTGGGCGTGTCCGGCAAGCTCGGCGCCTTCGTCGAGACCAAGAACGCCGACATCGGTGCACACTCGAAGGTGCCGCACCTCACGTACGTGGGCGACGCGACCGTCGGCGAGCACAGCAACATCGGAGCATCCAGCGTTTTCGTCAACTACGACGGCGTGAACAAGAGTCGCACCGTCGTCGGTTCGCATGTGCGCACCGGATCCGACACCATGTTCGTCGCCCCGGTCCGTGTCGGGGACGGCGCCTACACGGGCGCGGGCACTGTCCTGCGCAACAATGTTCCGCCGGGGGCGCTCGCCGTCTCGGGCGGCAAACAACGCAACATCGAGGGTTGGGTCCAGCGCAACAGGCCCGGCACTCCCGCTGCTGAGGCGGCGGAACTAGCACTCCAGCAAGAATCCGATCGGCAAGAACCAAAGGATGGCGAAGATCAGTGAGCGCGATATCCAGCGACGTGCAGAAGAACTTGATGCTCTTCTCGGGCCGCGCACACCCCGAACTGGCGGAGCAGGTGGCCAAGGAACTGGACATCAAGGTCACGCCGCAGACCGCGCGTGACTTCGCCAACGGCGAGATCTTCGTCCGGTTCGAGGAGTCGGTGCGAGGCTCGGACGCGTTCGTGCTGCAGAGCCACCCGGCACCGCTGAACCAGTGGATCATGGAGCAGTTGATCATGATCGACGCGCTCAAGCGTGGATCCGCCAAGCGCATCACCGCGGTGCTGCCGTTCTACCCGTACGCCCGCCAGGACAAGAAGCACCGCGGCCGCGAGCCCATCTCTGCCCGCCTCATCGCCGACCTGCTCAAGACCGCGGGCGCCGACCGGATCATCACGGTCGACCTGCACACCGATCAGATCCAGGGCTTCTTCGACGGCCCGGTCGACCACATGCACGCGCAGGGCCAGCTGGCGCAGTACGTGCGCGAGAACTACGGCACCGACAACATCTGCGTCGTCTCCCCCGACGCCGGCCGCGTGAAGGTCGCCGAGAAGTGGGCCGACGCCCTCGACGGCGCTCCGCTCGCGTTCGTCCACAAGACGCGCGACCCGCTGGTCCCGAACCAGGTCAAGTCCAACCGCGTCGTCGGTGACGTCAGCGGCCGCACCTGTGTGCTGATCGACGACATGATCGACACCGGCGGCACCATCGCGGGCGCGGTGGAGGTCCTCAAGAACGCCGGCGCGGGCGACGTAATCATCGCGACCACGCACGGTGTGTTCTCCGATCCGGCCGCCGAGCGCCTCGCGAACTGCGGCGCCAAGGAGGTCATCGCCACCAACACGCTGCCGATCCCGGAGGAGAAGCGGTTCCCGACGCTGACGGTGCTGTCCATCGCACCGCTGCTGGCGCGGACCATCCAGGAGGTCTTCGAGAACGGCTCGGTGACGTCCCTCTTCAACGGCATCGCCTAGTTTCGTTCCACCGCCCGTGCCCGGTTCGCCCTTGGCGTGCCGGGCGCGGGCGTAGTGTTTCCGGCGTGTTCTCCGGTTTCCCAACCACCGCACTGGACTTCTACGAGGACCTCGAGGCCGACAACAGCAAGGCCTTCTGGACCTCCCACAAAGCGATCTACGACACCGACGTGCGTGTGCCGATGGTCGAGCTGCTGACCGAACTCGAACCGGAGTTCGGTTCCGGCAAGGTCTTCCGCCCCTACCGCGACGTCCGGTTCGCGAAGGACAAGTCGCCGTACAAGACCCATCAGGGCGGGTTCGTCGAGGCGTGCCCGGGTGTCGGTTTCTACGTCCAGGTCGACGCGTCCGGGTTGTTCGTGGCCGGCGGCTACTACTCGCACACCCCCGAGCAACTCGCGCGCTACCGCGAGGCCGTCGACGACGAGCGCCGCGGACGCGCTCTGCAGCGCGTCGTGCGCAAGCTCGAATCGGGCGGCTACGACATCGGCGGCGACCGCCTCGCGACCCGCCCGCGGGGTGTCGCGGCCGACCATCCACGCATCGAACTGCTCCGGCACCGATCGCTGACGGCCGCGTCGAATCTGGGGTGTCCCGACTGGCTCGGCACGAGCGAGGCGGCCGATCACGTGCGGGTCGCCTGGCATGCGATGAGCCCCCTCGTCGACTGGTTCACGCACGCGTTCGGCGTGAACGCGTGATCAGGGCCCGGAGCGGAGAACGCGTGTGGCACAAGACTTTGCCGCTACCGACCGGTACCGAACATGAGTTTGGTCACGCGCGGCGGCAAAAGTGGACCTCGGTGTAGCCGGACGCGGAGCGGTGCCCTATTGTGGCTCGTCGTGATCGACGCGCAGACCCTGGAAAGCCCAGCCGCAGGACCTGAAATCTCGAACAGTCAAACAGTTCGCCGATGGACTCCCGGATCTTGTGTGTGGTGCGGAAGCGACAATTCGATCGAGGAGTTCCGCAACGAACCGCGCTGCGGAACGTGCCGCGAGCACGAGAGCGTCATCGACGAGGCCCGTAAGTTCATGGGCATGTACGGCCTGCGCCCGATCGGCGGCACCCTGCAGTCGGACGACGACGAAGAGCGCGAGTGGCGAGTGGCCGCCCGTGACGCCCGCGCGGCCCTCAACGGCATCCGTCTGGCCGAGCCGCCGGACCCGGCCCTCGTCCGCAAGTCGATGCGCCCCAAGGCCGCTCGTATCGTCAGCGCCTTCGACGCAGCGGACGCGCCGGCCCGCAAGGCACCTGCCCGTCCCCGTACGGCGCCGTCCGCTCCGGCACCCACGCCGACGGCGGCCGTCGCACCGGCGAAGAAGCTCGACGTCGCGGCGCTCGAGGAGCGTGTGACGGGTCTGCTGGACCAGCTCACCAAGGTCGACGCCCAGATCCAGCTCGCCGAGGCCGCCCAGGGCCTCGCCGCGCGTGCCCGGCTCAACGATCTCAACAGCCAGAAGGCGACCGTTCTCCGCACTCTCGCAGCGCTGGAGAAGGCCCGCCGCAGCGCGGGCGCGTAGGGACACACTGCTCGACATGTTCGTCCGCGACGCCACCCCCGAAGATCTGCCCGACATCCTCGAGATCCACAACGAGGCGATCGCCAACTCCACGGCGATCTGGGACGAGACACCCGCCGACCTCGACGAGCGGCGGTCGTGGTTCGACGACCGCCGCCGTCACGGCTTCCCGATCCTGGTCGCGGACATCGACGGCCGGGTCGCCGGGTACGCGTCGTACGGGGTGTGGCGACCCAAGAACGGCTACCGCCACACCGTCGAGAACTCGGTGTACGTGCACGCCGACTTCCACCGCCGCGGCATCGCGACGACCCTGATGACCGAACTGATCGCGCGGGCCCGCGCCGGCGGCGTCCACGTGATCGTCGCCAGCGTCGAAGCGTCCAACACCACGTCGATCGCCCTTCACGAGCGCTTCGGTTTCCGGGTGGTCGCCCAGATGCCGGAGGTGGGGCGGAAGTTCGGCCGATGGCTGGACATGACCTACCTGCAGCTGACGCTGCCCGATCCGTACGCGGACGCGGACGCCTAGTCAGCCACGACGGGCACAGACCAGCGCGAACCGGTTTTCGGCGTCCGTCCAAGTCTGGACGTCGTCGAATCCGGCGGCCGCGAGTTCTCCACGGATGCCGTCCTCCCGGAACTTGGCGGAGATCTCGGTCCGCATCTGCTCCCCCGAGCCGAACGGCACGACGAGGCCGAGATCCGGTATGCGCACCGTCATCTCGGACGTCGCCTCGAGCCGCATCTCGATCCACTCGTTGCCCGGATCCCACACGGCGACGTGCCGGAACCGGTCCAAGTCGAAATCGGCTCCCAACTGTTTGTTCAACACGGACAGCACGTTGAGGTCGAACTGCGCGGTGACTCCGGCCGCGTCGTCGTAGGCCGGCACCAGCACCGCAGGATCGGTCACCAGCGCGACGCCGAGCAGCAGGTGCTCCCCCGGTTCGAGGACGTCGACGATCCCGGCGAGGAACTCGCGGCGCTCGTCGGGGACGAGGTTGCCGAGGGTGCCGCCCAGGAACGCGATCATCCGCCGACCGCCGCCGGGCAGGTGGTGCAGCGACTCGGTGAAGTCGCCGACCACCCCGTGCACGCCGATCTCCGGGAACTCCTTCGCGATCCGACGGGTGGCGTCGCGCAGCGCGCTCTCCGATACGTCCTGCGGGACGTACCGCTCCAGCGATCCCCGCACACCCAGCTCCTCGAGCAGCAGCCGCGTCTTCTCCGACGACCCCGACCCGAGTTCGACGAGGATCTCCGGCACCGCGACGTCGGCGATCTCGCGCGCGTGGGCCTCGAGCAGCGCCCGCTCGGTGCGCGTCGGGTAGTACTCGGGCAGCCGGGTGATCCGCTCGAACAAGCTCGCTGCCGCGAGCGTCGTAGAACCATTTGGGCGGCAACCACTTGGGCGACGAGGTCAGCCCCCGCGCGGCGTCCGACCGCAGTGCCGCGGTCAACTGCTCGGGTGCGATGTGGACCTCGAGGGTCGGTGCGCTCATTCCTCTCCCATCTGAAACGTTCGTTCTCGAATGACGCTCAGAGCGGGGTGTTGATCAGGTGGCCCGGTCGCGCGGTGACGAGGTGCCCGTCGGGGATCTCCTTCCAGTTGTGGTTCCGGTCGTACGGTTCGGAGCTCAGGACGGCGCGGTCGTCGTCGACGAGTGCCGACAACGAGTGGTCCCACGTCGTGGCCCACAGCTGCCGACCGTCCCCGAGCAACATGTTGAGCCTCGATCCGGGTGCGGCATCGACCACGAGCTGCGTGACCTGGATCAGCGCGACCTCCGGACTGTTCTCCCGCAACGCGTCCCGGACGAGCAGCCACAGCAGCGCCGAATCGGTGGGCGCCTCCAGTCCCAGCAGGTCGACGGTCGGCAGTACCTGCGCCGGCTCCGCCATCGATTCGGGCCAGCCGACGATCCGACCGTCGTGACTGAACGCCCAGTGCCCCGACATGAACGGTGCGCACGCGCTGCGTTCGACCGGCATCCCGACCGTCGCCGAACGGATCGCCGCGAGCACCGCGTGCGAACGGACCCGCGAGAGCATCTCGGGCAGTGCGGGATCCGACCAGATCGGCATCGCGCTGCGGTACCGGGACAGCGTCGGCCCCCACCACGCCGCACCGAACCCGTCGGCGTTGATCGTGCCGCCGCCGCGCATGTCGCGCGGGTCCCACGACTGCCGCAGCAGCGAGAACTCCCCCGCTGTGATCACCTCACGCACCGAGCGCGTCGGACCGACGTAGCCCAGGTGTCGACACATCAGACGTACCTCGCGCAGCGGAAACCGGCGAAGATCTGGCGCCTGATCGGGCGGTCCCAGTTCCGGAACGTGCCCCGGCACGCCACCGGATCCGTCCCGAACGATCCGCCGCGCAGCACGCGGTAGTCGCCGCCGAAGAACACCTCCGAGTACTCCCGGTACGGGAACACCTCGAAGCCCGGGTACCCGGTGAACGGTGACGACGTCCACTCCCACACGTCGCCGATCAGCTGGTGCACGCCCGCCGCGGACGCGCCCTTCGGATAGGACCCGACCGGGGCGGGGCCGAGATGCCGCTGCCCGAGATTCGCACGTCTGTGGTCGGGATCTTCGTCACCCCACGGGAACCTGCGCGAGCGTCCACTGGCCGGATGCCACCGCGCCGCCTTCTCCCACTCGGCCTCGGTGGGCAGCCGTTTGCCGGCCCACCGCGCGTACGCCTGCGCCTCGAACCAGCAGACGTGCAACACCGGCGCCTCCGGCGGCACCGGCTCGAGCACCCCGAACCGCTGCCGCCACCAGTGCCCACCGCCGTCGCCGATCCAGAACTGCGGCGCCTTCGAGCCCGGCTTCGAGACGGTGCCGCCATCCGCGCGCGCTCCACAGTTCCCTGCGCTGGTAGCCGCCGTCCTCGATGAACGTCGTGTAGTCGGCATTGCTCACCGGGACGGTGTCGATCGCGAACTCGTCGACGAACACCCGGTGTGCGGGCCGCTCGTTGTCGAGTGCCCACGGGTCGTCGGAAGTGCCCATCATGAATTCGCCCGCCGGGATGACGACTTCGGGTTCGATCACGGGTGCGACGTCGACGACGATCGGCGGCGCTTTCAGCACCGCCGGTCCAGCGCGCAGCTGGTGCGTCGCGAGCATCGTCTCGTCGTGCTGCTGCTCGTGCTGCGCGATCATCGCGAATGCGAACCCGTTCTCCTCGAGTCGACTTCCGCGAAACCTGCTCGCGTCCAACACGTCCCACACCTTGTCCCGAACCTCTCCCACGTAGCGTCGGGCCTCGGCGGGACCGAGTAGCGGCAGCGTCGGACGCGTCGAGCGGGTGTGCTTGAAGGCGTCGTACAACTCGTCGATGTCGCTGCGCACCGCGTCGCGACCGCCGACGTCGCGGACCAGCCACAGCTCCTCCTGGTTCCCGATGTGGGCAAGGTCCCACACCAGCGGGCTCATCAGCGGCGAGTGCTGCGCCACGAGGTCGGGATCGTCGACGCTGTCGGTGAGGGTGACGGTGCGCCGTCGGGCCCGCGACAGCGCCGCCTCGAGCTGTTCGCGCAGGCCGTTCACATCGACTCCCCGCCGGGGCGCTCGCCGCGGCGGCACCGCCGGGCCGCCGTGGCCAGCTCCAACGCGAGCACGCGGTCCGGCGCGCAATCGGCCGCGAGCTCGAGCAACGCGACCGCACCGCCGCGCAGGTCCTCGTCGGCGAGCCCGGCGCGGGCCGCATCCCACCACCGGCCGCGGGTCGGCAGCGCGACGTCGACGGCCTCCGGCGCGGTCAGCAGCGCCTCGAGCGCCGCCACCGGCACCCGCCACCGGTCGCCCGGCTGGGCGTCGAAGTACCGCACCTCGAGGTGGCCGACCGCCCGTACCGCGGGGAACACCGTCGTCAGGTGGTAGTCGAGGTCGGCGTGCGTCGGCCGCCGACCGAGTTCGTCGTCGAGCGCGCCGTCGATCCAGTCCCCGAACGTCGCGCCGGGCGGAGCCGTCCAGCACGGTCCGTCACGCCGCACGCACAGCAACGGGACGTCGAGTACCCAGCGCGCGTAGTCGCCGATCGGGTCCACCGAGAACTCCCCGGATTCCGACGGCCCGCTCGTGCGGGACCGATCGAGCTCGAGCCACGTCCGCATCCGCTGCGACGCCCAGTCCCCGGGGGATGCCGCGCAGCCGCGGCGAGCACGCGAACGCGGCGACCAGGGCGGGCCCGACGGTGTGCAGCAGGTTCCATCGCCGGGCGACGTCCGCGGTGTCGGCGCCCGCGTCGACGCTCACCTGCACGGCCGCGGTGTTGCACATCATGAGCTTGCCGAACGGCCCGATGTCCTCGAACCGCTCCTCCATCGCCCGGTAGCGCGGCAGCTGGAGCAGCCGCTGCGCGGTCCGCCGGGAATCGGCCGCGTGTGCGCGCGTGGTGATGGAGCGGGTCGAGAGGAGCTCGCGCAGGGTTCGTTCGTCGGAGGCGAGGGCGTCGCAGAGCGCGACGGCGCTGTCGCGGGGGGCGCTGGAGAGTTCGATCTGACCGCCGGGTTCGATGGTGACGAGGCTGCCGGAGGGCAGCGGGCACGCGGGCGAGTCGAAGACGAGAGACCGCGGGGCATGAGGCCCGAGAGCTGCGGCGATGGATGCTAGGTCGGGGCGGGTCGACGAGGGACTTCGGTGTTCGGTGAGCCATTCGAGTTCGGCACCGATCAGCCTCGGCGGCCCCAGCTTGAAGCACACGCCGCCGACGTAGGACTCTGCTGCGGGGCGTGAGCTGAGACAGGTGGACTCGACTGCGACAACCATGCCATCCTCCCCTCGGGAGCGGTCGAGCGTCCTTCTCGAGGGTAGAGCCCGCTCCCCGTCGTCGCTACCGATCGGGAGGATTGGCCGATGCTCGACCTCGAACGGCTCAGACGCGACACCCCGGGATGTCTGGAACGGGTGTTTCTCGACAGCGCGGGATCGTCGCTGCCGCCGCAGCCGGTACTGGCGACGGTGATCGGACACCTGCGCCGCGAGGCCGAGGTCGGCGGCTACGTCGCGGCCGCCGAACGGGCCGACGACCTCGCCGCGGTGCGCTCGTCACTGGCCGAACTGATCGGTGCGCAGCCGCAGGACATCGCCCTCATGGACAGTGCCACCCGGGCCTGGAGCGAATTCGTGGCAGCTGTCAGGTTCGCGCCGGGCGACCGGATCCTGATCTCCCAGGTGGAGTACGCCAGCAACGCGATCACCGCGCTGCATCGGGCCCGCGCGACGGGCGCGACGGTCGAGGCCGTCCCGAGTGACCCGAGCGGCCGGATCGACGTCGAGGCCCTCGAACGGATGCTCGACGATCGCGTCCGATTGGTGTCGTTGGTCCACGTCCCGACCAACGGTGGGTTGATCAATCCGGTCCGGGAGGTGGTCGAGCTGGCACACCGCCACGGCGCGCTGGTGTTGCTGGACGCGTGCCAGTCGGTGGGACAGGTCCCCATCGACGTCGGCGGCCTCGGAGTGGACGCACTGTCCGCTACCGGCCGCAAGTGGCTGCGCGGCCCCCGGGGAACCGGATTCCTCTACGTGCGTGGAGAACTCGCGGGATCACTGGATCCCACGGCGCTGGATCTGCACGGCGCCGAGTGGACCGGACCCGACGCGTACCGGCCGGCGCCGGACGCGCAACGATTCGAGTTGTGGGAGTGCGACGTCGCTGCTCGACTCGGGCTGGGCGCGGCGGCCGACTATCTTCTCGGCATCGGAATCGATTACGCCGCAAACGCTGTCGCCGATCGTGCCGAGCGAATGCGCGGTGGTCTCGGCGACCTCGAAGGTGTGACGGTCCGCGATCTCGGTACCGACCGCTGCGGCATCGTGACCTTCACCGTCGACGGAGTCGATCCGACGAGTGTTCGAGAACAGCTGGCGCGCAACGCCGTGACGGTGACGGTGAGCGGCCGGTCGTCGACACTGCTCGACATGAGCGCCCGCGGGCTCGACGCCGTCGTGCGCGCGTCCGCGCACTACTTCGTGTCCGACAGCGACATCGACCGATTCCTGGCGGCGGTAGCGCGCCTCGAAGTGAACCTCTCGTCACATCCGACTCTCCGGTAACGATTCAGACAACTATTTCGCAATGCTTACATAACTCGCGGTCGCCCCGCGCCCAGTTGTCGCCGCCCCCGCCCGCCGCACCGATGCTGTCAATTCGTGTTCCATCCGATCCGCAGACCGGGAAGTTCGTTCCCGCTGTGCGGGAACTGTGTGCCAATGAGCATTCCATCCAGGTAAATGATCTGTGTCACACAATTGTTCGCGTATTCGTGAGAGGACGACCGTATGGCTGAGGCCACGCCCATTCGCCCCGTTCCTGCAGATCAAGTCACCGATTGGGCCTACGAGGCCGACGTCGTCGTCGCCGGATTCGGTGTCGCCGGCGCAGCGGCCGCCGTCGGTGCCGCCCAGGCGGGCGCCGACGTCCTGGTGCTCGAGCGCACCGGCGGCTGGGGCGGCGCCGCGGCGATGGCCGGCGGCTTCATCTACATGGGCGGTGGCACCCCGCTGCAGAAGGCGTGCGGGTTCGAGGACACCGTCGACAACATGAAGGCCTTCATGAAGGCCGCTCTCGGCCCGGGCACCGACGAGGCGAAGATCGACGCCTACTGCGAGGGCAGCGTCGACCACTACCACTGGCTGGTCGACGAGTGCGGCGTCCCGTTCAAGATGAGCTTCTGGGGCGAGCCGGGCTGGGAGCCGCCGGGAGACGACGGCCTGCAGTACACCGGCGGCGAGAACGCGGCGCCGTTCAACGCGACCATCCCGCCGGCGCCGCGCGGTCACGTCCCGCAGATGCAGGACAAGCACGTCAGCTCCGAGAAGGGCGGCGGCTACATGCTGATGAAGCCGATCACCGACAAGGCCGCCGAGCTGGGTGTGCGCGCCGAGTACGACATGCGCGTGCAGACCCTCATCGTCGACGCGGACGGCCGCGTGGTCGGCCTGCTGGCCAAGCAGTACGGCAAGGACGTCGCGGTCCGTGCCCGCAAGGGTGTGGTGCTGGCGACCGGCAGCTTCGCCTACAACAACCAGATGCTCGAGTCGTTCGCGCCCAAGATGGTCAACCGGCCCGCCGCCTCGATCGAGGAGCACGACGGCCGCGCGATCCGCATGGCGCAGGCACTCGGCGCCGATCTGGCGCACATGGATGCCGCGGAGGTCGCGTTCTTCTGCGATCCGCAGCTGTTCATTCGCGGCATCCTGGTCAACGGGCGCGGCCAGCGCTACATCAACGAGGACACCTACCCGGGCCGGGTGGGCCAGGCCACGCTGTACGAGAACGAGAACCAGGCGTACCTGATCATCGACGAGGCCGCGTACGAGGAGGGCCTGACCCGCCCGACCGCGACCGAGCAGCTGCGCCACCAGCCCAAGTGGGTCGCCGAGACCGTCGATGAGCTCGAGGCCGAGATGGGCCTGCCCGCCGGCGCACTGCAGGCCACCGTCGACGTCTACAACCGGCACGCCGCGAACGGCGAGGATCCGCTGTTCGGCAAGAAGACCGAGTGGGTCAAGCCGATCGGCTCCCCCTCGCGGCGATCGACCTGCGCGGCATGACGGGCGGCTTCACACTCGGCGGCCTGCGCACCAATGTCGACTCCGAGGTGCTGCACGTCTCCGGCGAGCCCATCCCGGCCTGTTCGCCGCCGGACGTTGCACCTCCGGTGTGTGCGCGGGTGGTTACGCGTCCGGCACGTCGCTCGGTGACGGCAGCTTCTTCGGCCGCCGCGCCGGCATCAGCGCCGCGAAGGGCTGACGCCCAGCCGTAGTCCGTATCGGGTCCGGTCGTCGCGCTCTCGCGGCGACCGGGCCCGATTCTTTTCTGCGGGACCATCCGGTAGACTGCTTCGAGTTGTCTCGGCGAGGGCGATTCGCGTAACGCGCTGAATCACCGTGATCGACGCGGCACGGCTTCGATAGAGCAGTTTGCTCCGGCCGTTCGTGTCTGTCCGCCCCTCGTCGCGACGAACGACCGTCAACGAATATCTCACGTGAGTTGTAGGAGCCGTTTCACATGTCTGACGAAAACCGCCTCGTAGCCTCCGTCCGTTCCGAGTTCGGCAAGGGCGCTGCCCGCCGCGCTCGTCGCGACGGCCAGGTTCCCGCCGTCGTGTACGGCCACGGCACCGACCCGCAGCACCTGAACCTCCCGGCTCGCGAGTTCGCGGCCATCCTGCGTGCGCACGGCACCAACGTCGTCATCAACCTGGACATCGACGGCAAGGATCAGCTGGCGCTGACCAAGTCGGTCGTCGTCCACCCGATCCGTCGCCACATCGAGCACGCTGACCTGCTGATCGTCCAGAAGGGCGAGAAGGTCGCGGTCGAGGTTCCGATCGTCGTCGCCGGCACCGCCGCTCCGGGCGCGCTGGTCACCGAAGAGGTCACCACGATCAAGCTCGAGGTCGAGGCTCTGCACATCCCCGAGTCCGTCGAGGTTTCGGTCGAGGGCGCCCAGGTCGGCACCCAGATCCTGGCCGGCGCTGTCGCACTGCCCAAGGGTGCGACCCTGGCCGACGACGCCGAGCTGCTGCTCGTGAACGTCGTTGCTGCTCAGGCTGCCGAGCCCGCTGCCGGCGAGGAGGCCGCAGAGGCTGAGGCCGAGGCCTGATCAGCTCCGCGCTGAACGCCCAGCGGCGCGTCGATCCCGGTTCGGGTTCGGCGCGCCGCTCTCGTATGAGCACCGTCGTATCGAAAGGACGCCCGAGCAGTGAGTGACGAGACCGGCACCGCAGTGGTCGTCGGCCTGGGTAACCCCGGACCGCAGTACGAGAAGACCCGCCACAACGTCGGCTTCATGGTGGCCGACGTCCTCGCCGGGCGCGTGGGCGGAAAGTTCAGCGCCCACAAGCGCAGCGGCGCCGAGATCGTGCAGACCCGCCTCGTGGGTCGGCAGGTGATCCTCGCGAAACCGCGCTCCTACATGAACCTTTCGGGCGGGGCGGTCTCCGGGCTGGCCCGCTTCTTCTCTGTGAAGCCGGAGAACATCGTCGTCATCCACGACGAACTCGACCTGGACTACGGCACGATCCGCCTCAAGCAGGGCGGCGGCGAGGGCGGCCACAACGGCCTGCGCTCGATCTCCCAGTCGCTCGGCACCAAGGACTACCTGCGCACCCGCGTCGGCATCGGCCGGCCCCCGGGACGCCAGGACCCCGCCGACTACGTGCTCAAGCCGTTCTCGAGCGTCGAACGCAAGGAACTCGACCTCGTCTGCGAGGAGGCGGCCGACGCCGTCGAACTGGTGCTGCAGCTGGGACTCGAAGCAGCACAGAACCGGCTGCACTGAGGGCTGCGACGAGCAACGGCCGTCGACCATGTGATTGGATCGCCCGAACGAATCTTCGTGGGAGGAAACACATGACGGCTCGCGCAGTACTTTTCGCCCTGGACGCCGACGACGCCGAACGTCTCCTGGCCTGCCAGCACGACGACGAGCGGAACCGACTCGTCGGGGAGATCGAGGAGCGGTGGGAAGAAGACCATCTCTGCGAGCTCGACAAGTCCTGGGATGCGATGCATCGTTGCCTCACGGACGGCGATCTGGCCTTCGACAACGGTGACTTCCCGTTGTCGCACGTCATCCTCGGCGGAGAGCCGCTTCACGACGGCGACGACTACATCGTCTGCCACGTCACCGCGCAGCAGGTCCCCGAGGTCGCGGCCGCCCTCGAACCGCTCGATGGTCAGTGGCTGCGCGAGCGATTCGCCACGCTCACGTTCGACGACTACGAAGGCACCGGCGACGCGGACGACATCGCCTACACCGTGGCGTTCCTGCCCGATCTGAAGGACTTCTACCGCGCGGCAGCACAGAACGGTCGCGCGGTGATCTTCACGGTCGACCAGTAGAGACGGTCGACGTTCAGAGCAGCCCGATCGAACTCGACCGCCGCAGCTTGCCCGACGACGTCTTGGGGATCGCCCCGGCCCGAGGACGGCGACAGTGCGGGGCCGCACGCCCACCTCGGCGACGACGGCGTGTGCGACCTCGTGCTCGATTCGCCTCACCTCGTCCGGATCGTCGATTGCGTTGGTCTCCACGGCAACCGCGAAGCTCTCGCGTTTGTCGCCGGCGTCGAGGCGGATCGCGACGGCATTGCCGGGGCGCACCCCCGCAACGGATCCGGCGGCGCGTTCGATGTCCGTGGGATAGATGTTGCGGCCGCCCATGATGATGGTGTCCTTGACGCGCCCGCAGACGACGACCAGACCGTCCTCGGTGAAGTAGCCGATGTCGCCGGTATTGATCCAGCCGTCCTCGTCCTGCGCCGGCATCGGACCGTCGATGGTGAGATAGCCTGGGGTGGCAGACTTTCCACGCAATTCGATCACGCCGACCGCACGGCGCGGCAGCTCCAGTCCGTCCCGCGCGACGACCCGCCCCTTCGAGCCCGGGACGAGTGGCCCGAGCGTTGCCATCGGCCGCGCGTTGCTCCGGTTGGACCGGACCGCCAACCCGCCGCCCTCGAACAGGTCCGGGTCGATGTGGTCGAGCACCGGCCCCTGTCCAGGCTCGGGAATCGACACCGCGAGCGTCACCTCGGCCATCCCGTACGTCGGTGTGAGCGCGATCGGGTCGAGCCCGAAGCGGGCACCGGCCTTCTGAAGCGCGGCGATCGTGTCCGGGTCGACCGGCTCGGCACCGTTGAGCATGCAGCGCATCGACGACAGGTCGTATTCGCCGTCGGGCGCCTGCGCAAGCCGGCGCGCCAGCAGCGAGTACGCGAAGTTCGGTGCAGCGGTGATGGTTCCGCGGTACTTGCCGATCAGTTCCGCCCACAGCAGCGGTGTCTTGAGGAAGTCGAGCGGGGTGATGTGGACCGTCGTGGAACCGATCTGCATCGGCACGGAGAGGAACGCGATCATCCCCATGTCGTGGAAGAGCGGAAGCCAGCTGATCATCACGTCCCGGTCGCGGCTGAACTTGACGCGGTCGGCCATCGCGCAGGTGTTCGCATAGAAGTTGGCGTGCGTGAGCTGCACCGCCTTGGGCGACCCGGTGGACCCGGACGTCAATTGCTGCAACGCAATGTCGGCTTCCGCGGTTTCGAGGGGATCGATGTCGGGGCCGCCGCGCACTTCGTCGGTCGTCACCACCTTGATGCCGCGCTCCCTGAGCAGCGGGACCGCCGCTTCGAAAGGCGGGCCCACGATCACGGCCGCCGCCGCGATCATCCGGATGATCGTCTCGGTGTCCTGCGCCCACACCTGCAGGTCGGTGCGCGGAGTCGGCTGGTGCAGCATCGTCACCGACGCGGCCCGCATCCACGTCGCCTGAACGACTGGCGCGATTTCGACAGGCATCCCGGCGAGGACGCCGATTGCGTCCCCGGTCCGATACCCGCGTCGGCGAGTGAGCCGGCCATCCTGCGCGCGATCGCGTGCACCTCACTCCATGGCTGGCGTAGCGGAGCGCCCGGTTCGCCTGTGATCAGGGCCCGCGAACTGGTCGCGGCCGCGGCGTACATCTCATCGGTGAAGTTGCTCATGAAAGCTCCTCCGGTTCAGTCCGGACACTACGACTGCCCGGCCGATCCCCCTGACGTATATCTGGAAGCGGTGCCGACCTGTTACTGCAGGACACCGCCCGCGTACCCTTGTACCGGTTATCTCCGTTTTCTCCACCGGCCCCGACTCCCCGAGAGGTTCACGTTGACCAGCGCCCCGACTCGGCCGAACTCACCACCGCCGAGAAGGCGCCGACCGCCGGTACCGCACCGAAGTCCCTCGCGGCCGAGGCCACCCGACGGCGCACGTTCGCCGTCATCTCGCACCCGGACGCCGGTAAGTCGACACTCACCGAGGCCCTCGCACTGCACGCGAAGGTGATCTCCGAGGCCGGTGCCGTGCACGGCAAGGCCGGCCGCAAGTCGACGGTGTCGGATTGGATGGAGATGGAGAAGGCCCGCGGCATCTCGGTGTCGTCGACGGCCCTGCAGTTCAACTACCACGCCGAGGAGACCCGGACGACCAGATCAACGTCGTCAACCTGGTCGATACCCCGGCCACTCCGACTTCTCGGAGGACACCTACCGCGTGCTCACCGCCGTCGACGCCGCGGTGATGCTCATCGACGCGGCGAAGGGCCTCGAGCCGCAGACCCTCAAGCTGTTCCAGGTGTGCCGCCACCGCGGAATCCCGGTCATCACCGTGATCAACAAGTGGGACCGTCCGGGTCGCACGCCGCTGGAACTACTCGACGAGATCAACGACCGCATCGGTCTCACCCCCACCCCGCTGTACTGGCCGGTCGGCATCGCGGGTGACTTCCGTGGACTTCTCCGGCGCGGCGAGGACGGGATTCCGAGCGAGTACATCCGCTTCACCCGCACCGCGGGCGGCGCCAAGATCGCCCCCGAGGAGGTCATGGACGCCGACGCTGCCGCGGCCCGCGAGGGCGACGAGTGGGAGACGGCCGCCGAGGAGAGCGAGCTGCTCTCGGCCAGCGGCCAGGACCACGACCAGGAGCTGTTCCTGGCCGGCCAGACCTCGCCGGTGATCTTCGCGTCCGCGATGCTCAACTTCGGTGTCCGGCAGATCCTCGACACCCTCATCGCGCTCGCCCCCGCACCGGGTGCCCGCAAGGACGTCGCCGACGGCGAACGCGAGGTGACCGACCCGTTCAGCGCGGTCGTGTTCAAGGTGCAGGCCGGCATGGACGCCGCGCACCGCGACCGCCTGGCGTTCATGCGCGTCGTGTCCGGCGTCTTCGAGCGCGGCATGGTCGTCACGCACGCCCAGACCGGCAAGCCGTTCGCGACCAAGTACGCGCTGACGGTGTTCGGCCGCGACCGCAACACCGTCGAGAACGCGTACCCGGGCGACATCGTCGGCCTGGTCAACGCCAACGCGCTGGCACCCGGCCACACGTTGTTCAGTGACAAGAAGGTGGAGTTCCGCCGATCCCGTCGTTCGCGCCCGAGCACTTCTCGGTGCTGCGCGCCGAGAGCGCCAGCAAGTACAAGCAGTTCCGCCGCGCCGTCGACCAGCTCGAGTCCGAGGGCGTCGTGCAGATCCTCCGCAACGACATCCGCGGCGACGCTTCGCCCGTCATGGCGGCCGTCGGCCCCATGCAGTTCGAGGTGGTCGCGGCCCGCATGAAGGCCGAGTTCAACGTCGAGGCCCGGATGGAGCCGCTCGGCTACGCGCTGGCCCGGCGCACCGACGCCGAGTCCGCGGTCGAGCTGGGCCGCCAGCGCGGCGTCGAGGTCTTCACCCGCACCGACGGTGTGCTGCTGGCGCTGTTCAGCGACAAGTGGCGCCTGCAGTACATCCAGAAGGAGATGCCGGAGCTCACGCTCGAAGCGCTTGTCGCCGCAGGCGATCAGTGAGCCTGCTGCAGACACTGTTCGACGCCGAGATTCACATCGGCGGCGCCACCATCCTGTGGCGCGAGATCCTCGGGAACGCGTTCGGCATCGCATCCGCGATCGGCGGGATGAAGCGCGTCGTGTGGGCGTGGCCGGTGGGGATCATCGGCAACGCCCTGCTGTTCACGGTGTTCATGGGCGCGCTGTTCCACACCCCGCAGGATCTGAACCTGTACGGGCAGGCCGGACGGCAACTGCTGTTCATCACGGTCAGCGTGTACGGCTGGACTCAGTGGTTGCGGTCGCGGAACGACTCCGGCGAAGCGGTGCTTCCGCACTGGGCGTCGACCGGACAACGCGTCGCGATGATCGCGACGATGGTCGTGGGAACGGTCGCGTTCGCGAAGGTCTTCGAGATGCTCGGCTCGTGGGGTCCGTGGCCCGACGCCTGGATCTTCACCGGTTCGATCCTCGCCACCTACGGGATGGCCCGCGGATGGACCGAGTTCTGGCTGATCTGGATCGGCGTCGACGTGGTGGGCGTCCCACTCCTGTTCAGCGGCGGCTACTACCCGTCCGCAATCCTGTACCTGGTGTACGCGGCATTCGTGCTGTGGGGCTTCGCGGTGTGGCTACGCATCCAGCGCCGAACCGCAGCGCACCCGGCCCTGGACACCGCCGCGGAATGATCCACCGACCGGTCCGGTTGGACCGTGTATGGCAGAGCTCACACACGACACGGCGGGCACTCCCGCGTACGGAAAGTTCGGCGTCTGGCGGCACGCCTTCGGGCTGCAGCCCGAGGTAGGCGCGGAGATCGAACGACTCGGCTACGGCGCGATCTGGGCCGGCGGATCCCGCCCGCCGACCTGCAGGTGATCGAGGACCTGATCGCCGGCACCGAGAAGATCACGGTCGCGACGGGGATCGTCAACATCTTCTCCGCGCCGGCCGACGAGATCGCGAAGTCCTACCACCGGATCGAGTCCCGGCATCCCGGACGCTTCGTGCTCGGCATCGGCGTCGGCCATCCCGAGGTGCCCGGCATGGGTGTCGAGAAGCCGTACGACGCCCTCGTCCGCTACCTCAACGTCCTCGACGACGTTGGCGTCCCGAAGCATCGACGGGTGCTCGCCGCGCTGGGTCCCAAGGTGCTGAAGCTGGCCGCTGACCGGTCGGCGGGCGCCCACCCGTACCTGACGCCGCCCGAGCACACGCGGCAGGCCCGGGAGGTTCTGGGCCCGGACGCCCTGCTCGCGCCCGAGCAGAAGGTGGTCCTGAGCACCGACTCGGACGCCGCCCGCACGATCGGCCGCGCGGCCGTCGAGAACCCGTACCTGCACCTGCGGAACTACCGGAGGAACCTCGAGCGTCTCGGGTTCCCCACCGCCGAACTCGACGACGGCGGCAGCGACCGCCTGATCGACGCCCTCGTCGCGCACGGTGATCCCGCGACCGTCGCCGCGAGGCTCACGGCGCACCTCGATGCGGGGGCCGACCACGTTGCGGTGCAGGTACTTCCGATGGCCGACGACCCCCTTCCCGCGCTGCGGGAGCTAGCGGCGGCGCTGCAGATCAGCGGGGCGTGAATCTCGGCGCCGATCGGCAGAAAACGACCGGTCACCGCCGAGCCGACCGACGGTCGGCTCGGCGGTGCTCGGTTGCAGGTGGACCTGCCCGTGAGCGTCCGAGGGCGACTACTCCGCGGATGCGGCGGTGATCTCGGTGAACAGCGCCTCGATCGCCTCGGGGTCGATGTCGTCGACAGACGGCGGATTCCAGGACGGGTTGCGGTCCTTGTCGACCAGGACGGCCCGCACGCCTTCGATGAAGTCCGCGTTGCGGGTCACCTCGGCGCCGAGCGCCAGTTCGAGGTCCAGGCACTGCTCGAGGGTCAGATCCGCGCCCCGACGCACCAGCTCCGCCGTGATCCACAGGCTGCTGGGGGCCAGTGAGGCCAGCTCCTCGCGGGTGGTCTTGGTCCACACGTCGTCGCCGGTCAGCCGGGCCACCATGTCGGAGAGGCTGCCCGAGCCGAAGACGCGGTCGATCTCCTCGATCCGACCCGCCAGCTCCGACGCCGGCGCGTCGGTGGCGTGGCGCGCGAGGACACGATCGACCTCTCCGGCGTCACCGCCGCTGATGGCGCGGATGTCATCGGCCAGCGCGGCGATCTTGTCGCCGGGCACGAAGTGGGTGGCCAATCCGACAGCGACGGCGTCCGCGCCGGATGCGCGGGCACCCGTCAGGCCCAGGTACATTCCCGTCGCGCCGGTCAGCCGGGCAGGAAGTAGCTGGCACCGACGTCGGGGAAGAAGCCGATCGCGGTCTCGGGCATCGCGAGGCCGGCCTTCTCCGTCACCACACGCACCGATCCGTGCACAGAGATGCCGAGCCCGCCACCCATCGCGTGGCCGTCGATCAGCGCGATGTACGGCTTGGGATAGTTCGCGATGAGCGCATTGAGCTTGTACTCGGTCGAGAAGAACTTGTGGACCGCATTGTGGTCCCGGTCGAGTGAGGACTGACGCACCGACTTGATGTCGCCGCCCGCACAAAATGCCCGGTCCGATGAGCTTGTCACCAGTACCGCCGTGATCGCGTCGTCGTCGCGCCACTGCTCCAGCGCGGCCTGCATATCGCGAATCATGCTGTTGTCCAAGGCGTTGAGAGCCCTGGGCCGATCGAGCACGATCTCCGCGACACTGCCGTGCACGCGGGTCTGGATGAACGACGTCATCGTGCCTACCTCTCCTGTCGAACGATTCACGGCCACAACGCGTCGGTGTGCCAACCGGCAGCCCCACCCGGGGTGCGCCGGTAGCGGACACGCAGGTGCCGTCGGCCCGGATCTGCGTGCCAGAACTCGACTGTCGCCGGAACCAGACACCAAGCCTGCCAGGTTTCCGAAACGAGCATTCGGTCGGCCTCCAGATCGGCCGCCGCGGCTCGGACCTCAGCGTCGTATTCGGCTACGTCCGTGAGGATCTCGCTCTGCCGACTCGCCGCCGCCACCGCCCGCGCCGTCTCCGACCGCTCCCGGAAGTCACGTGCGCTCACGTCGCGGTCGCCGCGTTCGACTCCGCCTTGCACCCGCACCTGACGGCCCTGCTCACGCCAGTAGAAGGTCAGCGCCGCCGCCGGACGGGCGTCCAACTGATGCGCCTTGGGTGAGCGCAGGTCGCTCGAGAACCACCAGCCGCGCGCGGTGACATCCTTGAGCAGCAGCGTGCGGGCGTCGGGAAGGCCCGACGCATCCACGGTCGACAGCGTCGCGACGTGCGGTTCCACCACCCCGGCCGCAGCCGCCTCGCCGAGCCACGACAGGAACAGTTCGACGGGGTCGGCCGGCAGGCGCGGGTCCGCGGGCATCGGCAGTCCGCTGCTCGGCGGCGATGCCGGGGAACCGGGGAAGGCACGAATCCAGCTGCGGGTGTCGCGGAACGACGCGCGGGGCGGAACGGTCACCGACCGACCCTATCGGCCGGCGGCACCCTTCGCCGGGCCCGACAGCATCCAGCGGTGTCCGAACGGATCGATCAGTGTCGCGTTGCGGCGGCCGTGGTTCTCCGAGATCCACCGCTCGACGGTGCCCCCGGCGTCATGCGCTCGCGCGAGCACCGCGTCGGTGTCGTCGACCGGCAGCATCAAGCTCACCGACGCGGCGCCGGACTCGGGAGCCGTCAGGCCCATCTCCGGGAATTCCTCGGCCAGGTAGACCATCCCGGTCTGCAGACGTAGCTCGGCATGCCCGATGCGGCCGTCCTCCATCACGATCGGCTCCCCCACCAGTTCGGCCCCGAACGCCTTCCGGTACCACTCCAGCGCCTCCCGCGCCCCGCGGACCGTCAGGTACGGCAGGGCACCCGCCGGAGGGAAGTCCGTCACGGAGCCACCCCGGGCACCCCCGACTGCGGCGACCCGATCAACGCCCACCGGTTCGACGTGAGGCGGAAACTCGGCATGTCGGCCAGCGAGTACACCGACTCGTAGGTGCGCTCGTACGCGGTGTGTGCGATCTTCCACCGTCCGGTCGCGTCCTTCGCGTACCGGTCCTGATAGAACGCGGCGCCGTGCATCAGCATCTGGTCGCCGGGCACCACGACCGTGTCGGACAGGTACCAGATGCCCGTCGCGGTGTCGCCGTGCACGTCGATCTCGGGGTGGCCGCAGTGGTGTTCGGTGATCACGTGCGGGCCGAGCGTGTCCTGCAGGAACGACACGAAGGCATCCCGCGAGTCGAACCGCAGATGCTCGGCGTAGGTGGCCGTCACGTCGGGCAGCATGGTGTCCGCGAAATCCGCCCAGGACTTGGTGTCGAGGGCGCGCACGTAGCGGTACTTGAGCCGACTGATCTCGGCTATCGCCTCCAGATCCACGATGCCCGCCCTCCACCCCGCGCGTACGGTACTAGTGCAGGCTAACCGCCATCATGGGCATCTGGGGCCGGTAGCGGCATTATCGTTGCACACGAAGACGAACGGGACGATTCGCCGACAGTGCCACTCGAGGTCACTCGAGTTCGGACGCGAGCTCCATCCACTGCTCCTCCGCAGCCTCCTTCTCGGCCACGACCTGCTTCAGTTCGGCGTCCAGGCTCATCAGCTTCGACGGGTCCGTCGCGGCCTCCGCGAGCTGAGCGTGGAGCTTCTCCTCGCGCTCGGACAGCTTCGACACCGTCCGCTCGAGGCGGGCCAGTTCCTTGCGGGCCGCGCGGTCGGCGGCACCGTCGCGGGCCGCCTTCGGGGCCCTGGAGGAATCGGCCCCGGCGCTCGACGCCACGGACTGCGCCACGTTCTCCGGCTTCTGGGCCAGGACCGCGCGCCGGCGCAGGTACTCCTCGATGCCGCCGGGCAGGTTCGTCAGCTTGCCGTCGCCGAACAGCGCCCACGTGGTGTCACAGATCCGCTCGATCAGGTACCGGTCGTGCGAGATGACGACCATCGTGCCGGCCCAGCCGTCGAGCAGGTCCTCGAGCTGCTGCAGCGTGTCGATGTCCAGGTCGTTGGTGGGCTCGTCGAGCAGCAGCACGTTCGGCTCCGACATCAGCACGCGGGTGAGCTGCAGGCGACGCCGCTCGCCACCGGACAGGTCGCCGACCGGGGTGCGCTGGCGGGCGGGCGCGAAGCCCAGCCGCTCGGCGAGCTGTCCGGCCGAGATCTCCTTGTCGCCCAGCGTGATCCGCTCCGCGACGTCCTTGACGGCGTCGAGCACCCGCATGTCGGTGGGCAGGTCGTCGAGCTCCTGGCGCAGCCACCCGATCTTGACGGTCTGGCCCTGGATCCGCTTGCCCTCCGCGGGCTCGAGCTCGCCGGCGAGGGTGCGCAGCAGCGTCGTCTTGCCGGAGCCGTTGACGCCGACCAGGCCGACACGCTCACCGGGGGCGAGCCGCCACGTCAGGTCGTGGACCAGCTCGCGGCCGTCGGGCGTCGTGAGCTTCGTGTCCTCGAGTTCGATGACGACGCGGCCCAGCCGACGCTTGGCGAACGACGCGAGCGCGATGCTGTCGCGCGGGGCGGGGACGTCGGCGATGAGCGCCTCGGCCGCCTCGACGCGGTACTTCGGCTTGGACGTGCGGGCCTGCGGTCCGCGGCGCAGCCACGCAAGTTCCTTGCGGGCCAGGTTCTGCCGCCGCTCCTCCGCGGCGTCGGCCTGCCGCGCGCGTTCGGCGCGAGCGAAGATCCAGTCGTTGTAGCCGCCCTCGTAGCTCTCGACCTTGCCGCCCACCACCTCCCACGTGCGGGTGGCGACGGTGTCGAGGAACCAGCGGTCGTGGGTGACGACGACCAGCGCCGAGCGCCGCGAGACGAGATGTTCGGCGAGCCACTGCACGCCCTCGACGTCGAGGTGGTTGGTGGGCTCGTCGAGCACCAGCAGGTCGAGATCCTGGACCAGGGCGGCGGCCAGCGCGACACGGCGCCGCTCGCCACCGGAGAGTCCGTCGACCTTTGCGTCGAGCCCGAGGTTGTCGATGCCGATGCCCGCGAGGATGCCGCGGATGCGGGCGTCGCCCGCCCACTCGTGGTCGGCGACCCCCAGCGGACCCAGGACCACGTCCCCGACGGTCGCTCCCTCGGGCAGTACGCCGCGCTGCGTCACCACCGCCATCCGCAGACCGCCGACGCGGCTGACACGGCCCGAGTCGGGCTCCTCGATCCCGGCGAGCACCTCGAGCATCGTCGTCTTGCCGCCGCCGTTGAGGCCGACGACGCCGATGCGTTCGCCCTCCTGCACACCGAGCGAGACGGAATCGAGCAGCGGCTTGATGCCGAAGGACTTCGAAACCTGTTCGAGATTGATCAAATTCGCCATCAGTGGCTGCCTTCCGGCTCGGGTCGATCACGCGTGCGCCGGGCACCGGCCCGCTCGCCACGCGTACGGTGCGGCACACTCCCGCACCCGAGAGTTCCGCGCCCACCGCGACGGCGGAGTCGGCATCCGCGCACAGGAACGCGCACGTCGGACCGGAGCCGGACACGATGCCGGCGAGCGCTCCGGCGGTCACACCGGCCCGGAGCGTGCGGCGCAGTTCCGGTGCGAGCGACAGTGCCGCCGCCTGCAGGTCGTTGCCGAGCAGCGGTGCCAGCGCGTCGGCGTCGCCGGACGCGAGGGCGTGCATGAGCTCGGACGCGTCACCGACCCGCGGCGGGTCGCCCTCGGCGCGGAGCCGATCCAGCTCGCGGAACACCGTCGGCGTCGATAGCCCGCCCTTCGCGAGTGCGAGCACCCAGTGGAACGTGTTGCGGGACAGGACGGGCAGCAGCTTCTCGCCGCGCCCGGTGCCGAACGCGGTACCGCCGTGGAGGCTGAACGGGACGTCGCTGCCGAGCCGCGCCGCGAACTCGCCGAGCGCGTCGCGGTCCAGGCCGAGTCGCCACAGGTCGTTGAGGGCCACCAGCGCGGCCGCCGCGTCGGCGCTACCGCCCGCCATGCCGCCCGCGACCGGGATGCCCTTGACGATCGAGATCTCGACGTCGGGGGCGATGCCCGCCTCGGCCGCGAGCATCTCGGCGGCCTTCCAGACCAGGTTGGTGGCGTCCGTGGGCACCGAGGCGGCACCCTCACCCCGGACCCGCACCGCGAGGCTCTCGGCGTGGACGACGGACACGTCGTCGGTGAGCGAGAGCGCCTGGAACACGGTCGTCAGCTCGTGGTAGCCGTCCTCCCGGAGGTCACCGACCGCGAGATGCAGGTTGACCTTGGAGGGAGCCCGGACCGTGACGGGGCGCGGAACGACGGAAAGCACAGGTTCCAACAATAGGCGCTCCGCCCGAGGCGACGAAAACGCACCTCAGGCGGCACTTGCCCCGGTCGAGTGCCTAGCGCACGGACCGGACGCCGACGCCCAGTCCCACCACGGCGACGGTGACCGCCGCGATCACGCCCGACAGGACCGCTCCGGAGGCGAGTTCGCCCGCGAACAGGGCCCGCTCGGCCTCGACCACGTAGCCGAGCGGGTTGGCCGCGACCAGTGCCCGCATCCACCCGGGGCGTCGTCGAGCGGGAGCATCGTGCCCGACAGGATCAGCATCGGGAACATCAGCGTCTGCTGCACCACCCAGAACATCCAGTCCTGCTCGCGGACGGCCAACGCGAGCGCATACGACAGCGCGCCGAGGCCCACGCCGAACACTCCGAGCAGCACGATGCCGACGACCGCGCCCAGCGGATCCACGTCCAGGCCCAGCGGCAGGGCCACCAGGATGATCAGAACCGACTGCGCGGCAAGGGGAACCATCTCCTTCGCGGCCCGCCCGATCAGCAGCGACGAGCGGTGCAGCGGTGTCACGAGCATCCGCTCGTGCGATCCCTGCTGCATCTCCATCAGGAGGTTCGAGCCCGTCATCGACGTGCCGAAGATAGCGATCATCACCAGCACGCCGGGGATGAACCAGTTCCAGACACCCTCTCCCATGCCGGGGACGCTCTTCAGCAGCGGACCGAACAGGGCGAGCAGGATCAGCGGCTGGGCGAGGCTGAACACCACGCTCACCGGGTCGCGCAGGGTGGGTCGCAGTTCGCGGGCCATGACGATCCCGCTGTCGCGCACGATGCCGGTCATGTGAAGTCTCCTTGGTCTGGTCCGAGTGTCGGATCGAGTCGGGGCGGTCGCGCTCACGCCGCGGCGGTCTCGCGCAGGCTGCGGCCGGTCAGGCCGAGGAAGACGTCGTCGAGTGTCGGCCGGGCGATCTCGGCGGTCGCGACGCGCAGGCCTGACCCTTCGGCCGCGCGAAGAAGCCCCGGCAGCGCGGCGTCGCCCTGGCTGGTGCGAACCCGGATCACGGCCCCGGCCGTCGTGACGTCGCGAACCGTCACCAGCGATGCTGCGAGGTCGGCCGCCCGGGCCGCGGCGACCGGATCGTCGAACCCGATCGTCAGCAGGTCCCCGGCCAGCTCGGACTTGAGCGCGGACGCGGTGTCGTCGGCGATCACCGTGCCGCGGTCGATGACGATCACCCGCTCGGCCATCGCGTCGGCCTCCTCGAGGTAGTGCGTCGTGAGCACGATCGTCGTGCCCATCTGGGCGCGCAGCCGCAGGATGTGCTCCCACAGGTTGGCGCGGCTCTGCGGGTCCATGCCGGTGGTCGGCTCGTCGAGGAACAGCAGCGGCGGCCGGTGGACCAGCCCCAGCGCGATGTCGAGGCGCCGGCGCTGGCCACCGGAGAGCGTGCTCACCTTCCGTGTGGCCAGGTCGGCGAGATCGAGCGCCTCGAGCAGTTCGTCCGCCCTCGCCACGGAGGCCGCCTTGGCCATGTCGTAGCAGAGGCCCTGCGTCACCAACTCGTCCCGGACGCGCTGATCGTGTCCGGCCCCGCTGCCCTGACCGACGTAGCCGATCCGGCGCCGCACCTCGTCACGATCGGTGGTGACGTCGAATCCCGCGATGCTCGCCCGTCCCGAGGTGGGCGCCAGCAGGGTGGTCAGCATCCGCAGGGTCGTCGACTTGCCGGCGCCGTCGGGGCCGAGCAGCGCCACCAGCTCGCCCTCCGCGACATCGAGTTCGACGTCCACGACCGCGTCGACCGTGTTCTTGCCCTGCTTGAACCGTTTGGTCAACCCCTCCGTGTGGATCATCGCGCGCATCGTCCGTGCCTTTCGTTCGGCGGTTCTGTCCCTGTCGCCACGAAAGCTACGAGCGATTGCGGACACCTACCGTCCTCGACCGGTGGGATGCTCGGACCCATGCGGGAAACATCGGCACGACTACTGCGGCTGCTGTCCCTACTCCAGACCCGACGGGACTGGTCCGGCGCGGAACTGGCCGACCGCCTGGACGTCACCCCGCGCACGGTGCGCCGCGACGTCGACAAGCTGCGCGGCCTCGGCTACCCCGTCGACGCGACCGTCGGCGTCGGGGGCGGTTACCGACTCGGGGCCGGCGCGGAAATGCCGCCCCTGCTGCTCGACGACGACGAGGTCCTCGCCGTCGCACTCGGCCTGCAGTCCGGTGCCACCGGAGCCGTCGTCGGGATCGGCGAGTCGTCGGTGCGCGCCCTCACCAAGCTGCGGCAGGTGATGCCGTCGCGGCTACGGCACCGGCTCGAGGCCCTCCAGGTGGACGTGGTGCAGCGCGACCCGGCACCGAGCGCCGTCGATGCCGCGGTGCTGTCCGCGATCGCGTCGGTGTGCCACAACCACGAGCGCCTCCGCTTCGACTACCGCGCCCACGACGGCAGCGAGAGCAGACGGGAGGTGGAGCCGTATCGGCTGGTCCGATCCGGGGCGCGCTGGTACCTCGTAGCGTGGGACACGATGCGCGACGACTGGCGCTCGTTCCGCGTCGACCGCATGGACCCCAAGATCCCGACCGGGCCGCGCTTCACGCCGCGCGAACTGCCGCCCGGCGGCGCCGCCGAGTTCGTCGCACGTGGGGTCGACCGCGCGGTGACCCGGGTGCGGGCACGGGTGCTGCTCCACGCCCCGATCGACGAGATCGCACCGATGGTCGACGCCGCGTGGGGCACGCTCGAGGACGCGCCCGACGATCGATGCGTGGTCGCGCTCGGGGCGATTCGCCCCGGTCGATCGCACGGTGGCTCAGTGCGTTCGACGTCGACTTCACCGTGCTCGACCCACCCGAATTGCGTGACGAGTGCAGACTCGCCGCGGAGCGCCACGCATTGGCGGCCCGGCGCTACGGCAACGCCTGACCGGGGACGTCCATCCAGGTACCGCCGACGTCGTTGCGAATCCACTCGACCTCGATCCGCCGGTCCGCGATCGCCCACCGCCCGTCGCGGCGTTCGAACCGGTCGAGGTAGCGCAGCCAGACGACGAGAAAGTTGCGGCTGGGGTTACCCGCGTCCGCGGCACTGGTGTGCTGCGCCATCGCGTAGATCTCGGTCTCCGCGCTGTCACCGCCGGGTTCGATCAGTTGGTTCCCTGCGAAGTGGAATGTGCGGTCGAACAGCCCGAAGCCTGCCGGGTCGGCCAGGAACTCCATGAAGTCGTCGATCCCGCCCTGGTAGAACGGCGCGTAGTCGTTGTGCGCGTCGTCGAAGAAGCACCCTCGCACGAGCGCCCAGTCCCGCCGGTCGACGCCCCGGAAATAGCGGTGCAGCACGTCGCCGATCTCGGCGCGGTCGCTCAACTCCTCGGGCGTCACGTCTGCCCCCTCCGTCTCGGCTCGCTTGCCGAACCCTAGCGCCGAACCGGGCGTGGGCGAGACGAATCGGGCCGGAGACACGACACGGCCCCACTCCGTGAAGGAGTGGGGCCCGTTCTCGTCATGCGCCCGGCTCAGCCGGGCAGGTCCGAGTCAGCTCAGACAGCGGTGACGTCGGTGGCCTGCGGGCCCTTGTTGCCCTGGCCGATCTCGAAGCGCACGCGCTGGTTCTCTTCCAGGGTGCGGAAGCCGTTGGTCTGGATCGCCGAGTAGTGGACGAAGACGTCGGCGCTGCCGTCGTCGGGCGCGATGAAGCCGAAGCCCTTTTCAGCGTTGAACCACTTCACGGTGCCTTCTGCCATGTTTCTTTCCTTCTCTTACGCAGTGCAAACTCGGGAAACTCCAGGTCAGGGGTTCCCGGGCCGATGTCACACGGCGGTGTCGTCGAACTCCGAGTGGAGACTCGCCCGCCGCAACTTAAGGATTTGCGAGCGTGGACTAACACAAACACAAAAACTACGACCGCGGACCAGTCAACCACAGCGCTGTCGGGCGCGCTCGCCCCACCTGCGAGAGACCCCGGCGACGTGGCGAAGATCTCTTTCAGCCCCTTGCGTCAAGTACCCCTGGGGGTACCTTTCGAAATGTTCGCCATACCCACACGGGGTAGTGGTACAACAGAGGGAGACCGACATGAACACCGCCGAATACACCGTCACCGGGATGACCTGCGGACACTGCGTCGCCTCGGTCAAGGAAGAGGTCGGCGCGATCGCGGGCGTCTCCGATGTTGCCGTCGACCTGCAGTCCGGCCGCCTGACCGTCACGTCCGCGGCCCCGCTCCCCGAGTCCGCGGTCACCGCGGCCGTCGAGGAAGCGGGCTACACGGCACAGCCGATCTGAGGAATCCGATGCGCACGTCCACCACGCTCATCGCCTACGTCGGGGGCCTCGCGGTCGCATTCGCCGCGGCCCTCGGCGTGGGCACCGTCACGGGGAGCCCGATCGACATGACGAGCACACACACCGGCAGTCATGCGGCCGCCGACGCCGAGCCTGCCTCAGGTTTCCCCGCGGGTCTGCAGGTCTCGCAGGACGGCTACACCCTCGGTGACATCACCTCGCCCACGCGCGCCGGCGAATCCGGCGCCCTGAGCTTCCGCATCCAGGGCACCGACGGTGTACCGGTCCGCGAGTTCGACGAACTGCACGGGAAGCAACTGCACCTGATCGTCGTCCGCACCGACACCAGCCAGTTCCGCCACGTCCACCCGACGCTCGGCCCCGACGGCACCTGGTCGATCGACTGGACCTGGCCGACCGGAGGCACGTACCGCGTCTTCGCCGATTTCCAGGCGTCCGGGGCGCCCGGCCAACTCACGCTCGGTCGCAATGTCGACGTCGCCGGCGACGTCCAGCCGGCCGCGTTGCCCGCCGCGTCGCGCACCGCGACCGTCGACGGCTACACCGTCACCCTGGACGGCGACCTCACCACCGCCGGCGGCCCGCTCACGTTCCGCGTCGCCCGCGACGGGGTCCCCGTCACCGACCTGGACCCCTACCTGGGGGCCTACGGGCACCTGGTCGCGCTGCGCACCGGCGACCTCGCCTACCTGCACGTCCACCCCGAGGGAGAGCCCGGCGACGGCACGACCGCACCGGGACCGAACGTCACGTTCCACGCCCAGGCCCCGAGTGCCGGGACGTACCGCCTGTTCCTCGACTTCCAGCACGAGGGCACCGTCCACACCGCCGAGTTCACCGTTCCGGTGGGCTCGACGACCACCGGATCCGTACCCGCACCTCACGACGGTCACGAAGGAGGACACTGATGACTGCCGCCGATCTCACCACCGGCCGTAACGACACCATCGAACTCGCGATCGGCGGTATGACGTGCGCCTCGTGCGCCGCCCGAGTCGAGAAGAAGCTCAACAAGATCGAGGGTGTCACCGCCACCGTCAACTACGCCACCGAGAAGGCGAAGATCGCCTTCTCCGAGGGCGTCAGTACCGATGATCTCGTCACCGCGGTGGAGAACGCCGGCTACACGGCGACCCTGCCGGCTCCCCCGACCACCGACGAGTCCGACGGCGCCGAGGACCCGCACGACCGCGAACTCGCGTCGCTGCGCACCCGGCTGATCGTGTCGGCGGTCCTGTCGATTCCGGTCATCGCGATGGCGATGATCCCGGCGCTGCAGTTCACCAACTGGCAGTGGCTTTCGCTCACCCTCGCCGCGCCGGTCATCGTGTGGGCCGGTCTGCCGTTCCACCGTGCCGCGTGGACCAACCTGCGGCACGGCGCCGCGACGATGGACACCCTGATCTCGCTAGGCACGTCCGCCGCGTTCGCCTGGTCGCTGTACGCGCTGTTCTTCGGCACCGCCGGCACCCCCGGCATGACGCACGCGTTCGAGTTCACCATCAACCGGATGGACGGCGCCGCCAACATCTACCTGGAGGTGGCCGCCGGCGTCATCACGTTCGTGCTCGCCGGCCGGTACTTCGAGGCCAAGTCGAAGCGCACCGCCGGCGCCGCGCTGCGGGCCCTGCTCGAACTCGGGGCCAAGGAAGTCTCGGTGCTCCGTGACGGGATCGAATCCCGTATCCCGCAGACCAATTGCGCGTCGACGACCTGTTCGTGGTCCGCCCCGGCGAAAAGATCGCCACCGACGGTGTCGTCGTCGAGGGCAGCTCCGCCGTCGACATGAGCATGCTCACCGGCGAGTCGGTCCCCATCGAGGTGAGCGTCGGCGACGACGTCGTGGGCGCCACCGTCAACGCCGGCGGACGCCTCGTGGTGCGGGCCCGCCGGGTCGGCAGCGACACCCAGCTCGCCCAGATGGCCGCGCTCGTCGAGGACGCCCAGAACGGCAAGGCCGAGGTGCAGCGCCTCGCCGACCGGATCGCCGGCGTGTTCGTCCCCATCGCGATCGCGATTTCGGTTGCCGCGCTCGGCTACTGGATCGGCACCGGCAATCCCCTGCAGGTGGCGTTCACGGCCGCCGTCGCGGTGCTGATCATCGCGTGCCCATGTGCGCTGGGCCTGGCCACCCCGACCGCCCTGCTCGTCGGCACCGGCCGCGGCGCCCAACTGGGCGTGCTCATCAAGGGCCCCGAGGTCCTCGAGACCACCCGCGGCGTCGACACCATCGTGCTCGACAAGACCGGCACCGTCACCACCGGCAAGATGACGCTGATCGACGTGGTCACCGCCGACGGAGTCGACCGCGACGAGGCGCTGCGTCTGGTGGGGGCGCTGGAGAACGCGTCCGAGCACCCGATCGCGCAGGCCGTCGCCACCGGAGCCGCGGGGAGCGTCGGAACGCTGCCCGGCGTCGAGGACTTCGTGAACGTCGAGGGCAAGGGCGTCCAGGGCATCGTCGACGGCCACGCCGTGGTCGCCGGACGCGAGAGCCTGCTCGCCGACTGGTCGCAGCACCTGCCGGACGATCTCGCCCGCGCCAAGCGGGACGCGGAGAAGCTGGGACGGACCGCGATCGCCGCCGGCTGGGACGGGCAGGCCCGGGCCGTGTTCGTCGTCGCCGACGCGATCAAGGACACCAGCGCGGACGCGGTGCGACGATTCAAGGCCCTCGGACTCACCCCGGTCCTACTGACCGGCGACAACGAGACCGTCGCGCGGACCGTGGCCGAGCAGGTGGGCATCGACACCGTGATCGCCGAGGTGCTGCCTGGCGACAAGGTGAGAGCCGTAAAGGACCTCCAGTCCCGCGGCAAGGTGGTCGCAATGGTCGGCGACGGCGTCAACGACGCGGCCGCCCTCGCCCAGGCCGACCTCGGTCTCGCGATGGGCACCGGCACCGACGTCGCGATCGAGGCCGCCGACATCACCCTCGTCCGGGGTGATCTCCGCTCCGCCGCCGACGCAATCGAGTTGTCGCGCAAGACGCTCCGCACGATCAAGGGCAACCTGTTCTGGGCGTTCGCGTACAACGCGGCGGCGATCCCGCTCGCGGCGGCGGGCCTGCTGAACCCCATGCTTGCGGGAGCGGCGATGGCGTTCTCGAGCGTGTTCGTCGTCAGCAACAGCCTGCGGCTGCGGCGGTTCCGCCCGTCGGCATAGAACACGACGAGGGCCCGGCGACAGCGTCGCCGGGCCCCGTCGCGCCATCCGGTCAGATTCGACCTGCCTTGTCCAACAGCATGATTCCCGTCGCGGTGGGCAGCACTCCACGAACGTTCTGCTGCCATGCCACGTAGATCATCACGGAGCTGACCGGCACGCTCGGCACGGTCTCGTTCCACAGCGTCTGGATCTCGGAGATCACGCCGCGGATCTGTTCGTCGCCGTCGGCAGCCTGCAGCTTGCCGAGCAGCGCGTCCATCTGCGGGTTCGAGTAGCCGGAGAAGTTTGCGATGGAGTTCCCCGCCAACGTCGTCTGCAGGCCCAGGAACGGAATCGCCTCGTACAGGCCGATACCGGCGTGCGCCATGTCGTACTCGTGCTGGACGTACACCTGCTTGACGATGTCGCCCGCGTTGTTCGCGTTGACGATGTTCACGGTGAACCCGACCGCCTGCAGCAGCGACTGCACGGCCAGGCCGATCGCCGCCTCGGTGGGCTCCTGCAGCACGATGTAGTTCAGCTTGCCGTCGAAGCCGTCGGCCTTGGCCTCGTCGAGCAGCTTCCGGGCCGCGTCCGGGTCGTAGGGCAGGCCCTCGACGTCGGTGGCCCAGCGGGACCGCTCGTCGAACATCGCCTTCCCGGGCAGGCCGAGGCGGTTGTCGCCGCGCTGGCCCACCAGCTCCGGATCGATCGCGAGCGCGATCGCCTTGCGCACCCGCACATCCGCGCCGGGTCGGCCCTCGCGGTTGTTCACCAACTCGGCTCCACCGCTGTTGAGGATGCTGAACGAGCCGGGTAGTCGGCGCCCAGCGCGTCGTAGATCGCCTGCGGGTTACCGCGCATGAAGCCGATGTCGATGCCGTTGGTCTTCAACGACTCCAGGTTCTCCCGGGAGCCGCTCAGGGCGATGAACCGGATCCGGTCCGCGTTCGGCTTGCCGTTCCAGTAGTCGGCGCGGGCGGTCAGGACACGCTCCTCGTTGGGCGCGTAACGCTTCGAGCACGAACGGACCGGCGCCGATCGGCTTGAACGCCTCGCCCTCGCCGGCCCCGGGCGCGACGATCATGCCGTGGCCGAGCGCCAGCATCGACGGGAACGTCGGCCACTGCTTGCGCAGCCGGAACTCGACGGTCTGCGGATCGACGGCCGTGGTCGACTCGACCGCGTCGACCCACACCGCGGCACCGTTGCCACGGTTGGTGTTGTAGCGATTGATGCTCGACACCACCACGTTCGCGTCGAGCGGAGTGCCGTCGCTGAAGGTCACGCCCGGACGCAGTTTCAGCGTCCACACCAGCCCGTCGTCGGACGACGACAGGGACTGCGCGAGCCGCGGCACGAACTCGCCCGTCTTGTCGTCGTAGCGCAGGAGGACGTCGTAGACGGCCGCCAACTCGTCGCCGCCGCTGCCACCACGCGCGGCCGTCTTCGCCGGATCGAGGACCGCGGCGAGCGCCTGCACGCTGAACGTCAACTGGGGCACGGGCCCCGGCGTGCCGTCCTGGTCCCCCACGAGACCGACGGCCGGTGGGGTACGCGTGTCCCGGGCTCGCTTCCGCCGGCCGAGTTCGCGCACCCCGCGAGCACCAGGGCACTCGCGACCACCGCCGCCACCAGGCCCTTTCCGAATACCGATCTTCCGCCCACGCACCCTCCCACCACTCGTGCAACTGTGACGTCCGCCACAGATTTCGGAGAGGGTAACCGGCCCCGGTTCGTCCCGATCGACCGTTCCCGGTCAGTGAGAACAGCGCCGACCGAGCCCTTCCCGGACGCGGTCGGCGCAGGCAGTGTCCTGATTCAGGAGGACATGCTGCCGGACATGCTTCCGAACGATCCCGTGCCCGATCCGGTCTCCGGGGCGGGATCGATCACGGCGAAATCGGTGGTGCAGCCGTTGAACGTCACCGCATCCACGAGCGTCGAGGTCGCAGCCGAACCGGTACCGACGCTCACGCCGTAGTGCTCGACGGTGGCGTTCGGGTTGGCGGCGGAGATCGCGGCGAGCGTCGTCGGAAGGCGGTCCTTTGCGCCGTCGATGTTCTGGGTGCTCCACCACTTGCCGTTCTGGATCTCGTCGTGCATGCCGCCGTCCGAGGTCGACGTGGTGCCCGGCTCCGCGACCCACACGAGTGTGGTGAATCCGTTCTCGAACTTGCCACCGGTCGTCCCCAGCAACCGGATCTGGAACGACGCCGTCGACGTGGCCGCCCTCTCGGCGAAACCGATCTCCTTCCCGACGACGTCAGCAAGCTTCACGCTGCCCGCCGAGTGGTACCATGCGGCGCGATCCGACGGCCCGTCGACCGCGAGCTCGAGGGAACCGTTCCGGTCGAACACCTTCGATGCCGAGTAGGACGCCTCCTGCCCGCGCTCGTCGTCGAACGGGATGCCCATCCCGCCCGCGCCTTTTCGGTCGACACCGGGTCACACGTGAAACCCGGGGCCGGCGCCTCGGACGAGCTACCCGTCGAGCCACCCGTCGAGCCACCGACCGAGCCACCGACTGAGCCACCGACCGAGCCGTCGAGCGAACCACCGAGCGAGCCGCCCAGCGAACCGAGAGAACCGGTGGGTGCGGCGTGACCGAGCGCCGGGACGACCAGCGCCGCAGTACCGACGACCACGGCCGCAGCAGCAGCACGGCGGATCGAAATTCGCGACATGAGAACACCTTTCGACATGCAAGAACGAGGCTGTACCCCGCCGAAACTAGGGCGGCGCACGCCGGCCCGACGCCGAACCGGGACGACCGGATACGAAAGTAGGAGCTCTTCCGTACGAAAGGAGGAGACGCCCATCAGGCGATCCGGATCACGAAATGCGAACGGCCCGGAGGGGATTCCGGCTTGTACGGCGTGATCGGCAGGTGTTCGAACTGACGGGTTCGTAGCGTGCCGTAGGAGACCGTAGGGATGGCCCGGAGGCTTCCTGCCACTCGACCGGCTGGAGGGTTGGCTCTCAGAGGGTTCTGCCTCCCCGCGGTCTCCGTTCGCTGCCTGGCTCGACACAGGAGCGTCACCACCTGATGGTGGCCGGAAGCCGGAATGCCGACAGCGAATACACCCCGTCCACCAGCACACGGAGACACTCCACGGTGATCGTCATCGGTATAGACCCGCACAAGTCCACCCACACCGCGACCGCGGTGGATTCGGCCACCAACAGGGATGTGGGTTCGCTCCGGATCCGGGCCTCGTTCGACGACTATGCCCAGCTGATGACCTGGTCGAAGCAGTGGCCCGACCGGATCTGGGCGGTGGAGAACGCCTCCGGTCTCGGCCACCACCTCACACGGTGGCTGATCAACCGAGGGGAGGCCGTCGTCGATATCCCCTCCACCGCAACCGCCCGCGTCCGGGAACTTTCCCGTGGTGGCCGGCGGAAGAACGACCGCATCGACGCCGCCGCCGCGGCGTGTGTCGCGTTCTCACAGGGCGACTTCCGGCCGGTCGCCCCAGAGGGCCACACCGACGTGCTGCGGATCCTGGACAAACGGCGGATCGACCTGGTCAAACAGAACGGGCGGCTGGTGAACCCGCTTCACGTCCTGCTGCGGGAGCTTTTCCCGGTGGAATGGAGCATGAGTTCGACACCGAAGAAGCCGACCGGCAACTCGAGGCGTTCGGCCGGACACCGGGGCGGATGCGATGCGCAAGAACATCGCCCTCGAGATCGTGGGCGATCTGCGCCGGCTCCGGTTCCAGATCGACGAGATCACCACCCGGATCAAGACCGAACTCGCCGCCAGCGGACCCCAACTTCCAAAGATTCCGGGCATCGGCGCGGTGACCGCGGCACGGATTCTCGCCCGCACCGGCGATCCCTCCCGGTTTCCGAACGAATCTGTGTTCGCGAACTACACCGGGACCGCGCCGTTCGAGATCGCCAGCGCCGACAAGCAGCGCCATCGACTCTCGCGTAGCGGCGACCGAATGCTCAACTCCGCGATCCACATCGTCGCCGTCTCACAAGCCAGAACACCCAGCAGCGACGGATATGCCTACCACCAACGGAAGATGGCCGAAGGCAAGACCTCCCGTGAAGCGATGCGATGCCTCAAACGACAGGTCGCGAAGCGACTGTGGCGCACCATGAGGAACGACCAGAGCGACAGACTAGCCACTCTATTACCCAATCCGCCTAGTTCTGGCTCTTGTGCTCGTCCACGCCGGGGATGGGGTGATCTGGCCGCAGGGTTGGGTGGCGCGGATCGGTCGTGGTTGTGACAGTGCGGTGTCGTCGAAGTGACACTGAATGGTGCTTCCGGAACATGGCCGACCCGCCTCTGCGACCGGCACGCTGCAGCACCAGCAGCACAGCCACGCCAGCCACCACGATGCCGATCAGATTGACACCAAGTTGCCCGAGCGAGCTCAGCACGACATTCCACTTTCCCGCGAACACCGCGACGACGGCTAATCCGGCAGCTGGCACCGTCGTTACCGAGATGAACACGCCCACCAGGACAGTGGAGGCGTAGGTGACCAGTGCCAACATGCCTGCCGCCCCTGCCAGCAGCGCTACCACCAGTGAGAACGGCCCCACCTCGTAGATGAAGTCGAAGGCGCGGGCGTTCTCGACATCACCGGTCCCGATCCAGCCGAGACGAATCCACAGCAGTGTGGCCAGCGCGGTGACCACCATCGCGGCCGGAAACGAGATGGCCAGGGTGCGTGCCGAATTCCGCATGAGCCCGATGTCTCGGCGGACCAGACCAACCGAAAGCGCCGCCAGTGGTCGGAATTCGGGCCCAACCACCATCGCGCCGACCAGGGTGAGCAGAGAGGCCGTCGCCACGCCGACCGCCGACAGCAGGAACGCGATCGTCAGAAACACCATGAATATGGGCGTCAGTCGGGCCCCCTCGCGCACCTGACCGAGCAACTGGTCCCACACCACAGCTTCGTCCGGGCGTGTAGGAGCCGCAGCGTCCGCCCGCTCCCCGGCGTGGGAAAGCATGGTCCCCGTCGGCTCGAACAGAACGCCGCCCGTCCGCACCAGATCCAGAGCGGTCAACGCCGCAAGCACATCATTCGCGCAGGCGCGCGCCACATCCGCCTCGATCACATCGCCGGGCGGATCGACGGCGGCACCGAGTGCGAGCGTGACATGGGTGGCGCCGGGTTCGGCAGCCAGCATGCGCAGCACCTCTGTGGACCGGTCACTCGGCGAGATGACGCGCAGATGCAGCACAGTATCACCTCTTCCGGCCGGGCGGTGTTGTGACCGAGGGACCGCCAGTTCTCGCCGGCAATCGTAGCGGGGCCATTGGCCACCCTGACTTCACGACCTGCGCCAAGTGGGAAAGGACAACCGGTGCGGGTCGACGCTTCCCCCGTCGACCCGCACCCAGATCATGCTGCCGGTGTTCGAACGCTCCTGGGGTTGACAGCAGACACAGGAACCCTCCGGGCCGTCGTCACGAACCGAACGCTAGCCGCTGACCGTCTCGGTACACACGGTGAAACGTCGCTCGTCGTGCACGAAGCCGCCCTCCGAGCACTGCTCGACGTCGGTCACACCCTCGATGATCTCGACGGCCCGCTCGATCCGCGGAGCGTGCGGGTCGTTGCAGGCCACGCGCTGCGGCTCGTCCTCACCGTCGGGAATGGTCATGCAGCCGCCCATCACCCAGTCGACGTCGAGGCACAGGGCGCCACGCTCGGTGCCCCAGCGGGTCTCGTAGTAGACCTGATCGACGTCGGACGGGCACTGCGCGTTCTTCGTGGCCTTGGCCACCACCTTGTAGTTGGACTTGTCGCTGCCGCACTTCGCTTCGGCGATCGTCGCCGCATCCGACGTACCGCCCAGGCGCACACAGTCACCGATAGCGACGTCGATGTCGACCGAACCGCCGCGGTCGCTCCCCTGCTGACCGGCAACCGTGCTGGGTGCCGCGCTGCTCGACGAACTCGTCGACCCGGAGTCGGCAGCCGCCGCAGTGCCCTCCACCGATCCACCGCAACCAGCGACCAGTGCGGTCGCTGCCACCACCGACGCCACCCCGATCGACCGGCGCAGGTATGCCCACATTCGCTTGTTCACAACCGTTTTCCTCGAAATCACAGCTCGAAGGGACCCTTTCGCGGCGATCTCCCCCGACAGCGACCGCCCGGTCTATTGTGGTCCAGAAGTCCGATACGCACGAATCGGCACGATCCTGATCCCAGGCGCCGACCGAACCATCCTGTGACGAAAGACGATTCGGCGTCAGTCGGTTTCCGGGACCGATGCGAGTCGCACGAAAGCGGCCGCGTCGAGCTTCTCACCGCGGGTCGACGGTTCGATCCCCGCCGCGACGAGCCGCCGCTCGGCCTCGACGGGCGAGCCGGCCCAGCCCGCGAGGGCGGCACGAAGAGTCTTGCGGCGCTGCGCGAATGCCGCGTCGATCACCGCGAAGACCCGACGTCGGTGCGCGGCGTCCATCGGCCACGGCTCCTCGGTGTACCGGTCGATGCGCACCAGGCCGGACTCCACCTGCGGCACCGGCCAGAACACTGCCCGACCGACGTGGCCCGCACGCTTGACCGCGCCGAAGAAGTTGGCCTTCACACTGGGCACGCCGTACACCTTGTCGCCCGGCGTCGCCGCCAGCCGGTCGGCGACCTCCGACTGCACCATCACCAGCGCGGTACGCAGACTCGGGAACTCGGCGAACAGGTGTAGCAACACCGGGACGGCCACGTTGTACGGCAGATTCGCCACCAACGCCGTCGGCTCACCCGGGACGTCGTCGGGCATCACCCGCATGGCGTCGGCCCCGACCACCGTCAGCCGGTCCGCCAACTCCGGCGCACGGTCGGCAACCGTCGCGGGCAGGCGTGCGGCCAGCTTGGGATCGATCTCGACGGCCACGACCTTGTCGACGACGTCGAGCAGTGCCAGCGTCAACGAGCCCAGGCCCGGACCGACCTCGAGCACCGTGTCCTGCGGGCCGACACCGGCCGAGGCCACGATGCGGCGCACCGTGTTGGCGTCGTGCACGAAGTTCTGCCCGAGCTGCTTGGTGGGGCGCACCCCGAACTCTTCGGCGAGGGCACGGACCTCGGCGGGGCCCAGGAGGGCGGCCTGTCCTCGCGGGTGGACGGGGGCGGCACGGCGTCTGACACCTGAAGAACCTAACGCACGAGGCAAGCGGTCAGCGCATGCCCAGCTTGCTGGTGCACGCCGGCCACGCACCCCAGCCCTGCGTCTGCTGTGTGCGGCTGGCGATCGCGATCTGCTCCTCGCGGGTGGCGAGGTCGGCGCGCGGCGCGTACTTGAGTCCGCCCTGACGCTCCCAGGTGTTCTGGTCGAACTGCACGCCGCCGTAGAAGCCGTTGCCGGTGTTGATCGCCCAGTTACCCGTCGCCTCGCACTGCGCCAGCGCGTCCCACGTCGCGCCGTTCTGCACCGGCGGCACCTCGGTGCCCGGCTTGGCGCCCACCCGCACGACACGCGGCTCCGGCGCAACCCTGACAGTGGAGCCGACCGGCTTGCGTCCGGTCTCGACGCCGTTGACCGTCGTGACCTCGTACGTGACGTCCGCGACACCCGAACGGCCCGCGTTCTCGACAACCGTACGGCTCATGTTCATCGTCGGATCCTCGATGCGCTGCTCCGGCGGAGCCACCGACTCGGTGACCACACGGGTCTCGGTGCGGCCCCGGGTCACCGTGATCTCCATGTTCTCGGTGAGCGGGGCGTCCGCGGCGGGAACGACGGTGTCGGCCTGCTCGAGCGGGGTCCCGTGCGCCGCCAGGAACTCGCCGACCGTCGGAGCGGCCAGGCGGACGTCGGACGCCGCGTTCGCACCGTCGACGAGGTGGACGGTGCGCGGGTTGATGACGTCGAGGTCTGCGCCCTCGAGCGGCAGCCGCTGCGAGCGGGACGCCGAGACGTGCACGTCGCCGGCGAGCCGGAACTGGTTCAGCGCCTCGTCGACCGTGAGCGCCGTGGTCCACACGCTGCGCTGCTGGCCGTCCACGGTGAGCGCGACCTCCCGGCCACGACGCAACACCACGGTGTCGCCGTCGCGCAGATCCGAGTCCGCCGCGGGCGCGACCGCGTCGTGCTCGCCGACCGAGTAGCCCGCCGCGGCAAGCGCTCCATCGACATTCGACGACATCGTGCCGACCTGGATCAGATCGCCGTCGACGTCGACGGTGACGGTCTTGTGCTGCGCGATCGCTGTCGCGCCGCCGACCGACAGGGTCGCAAGCGTCGCGGCCACCACGCCGTACATCAGCGGCGACCGACTCGTATTGATCTTCGACAGGGGCGACATCGCGATTCCTTATCCGAGACCCAATTTGCTGGTACAGCCCGGCCACGCACCCCAGCCCTGCGCCGCCTGCACCTTCTCGGCGACGGCGATCTGCTGCTCGCGGGTGGCCAGATCGGCACGCGGGGCGTACTGGGTACCGCCGTATGCGGCCCACGTGCTCTGGTTGAACTGGAGGCCGCCGTAGTAGCCGTTGCCACTGTTGATCGACCAGTTGCCGGTGGCCTCGCAGTGCGCGATCGAATCCCACACCGAGCCGTTCGCCACCGACGGCGCCGACGGCTTGGCCTTGGTCCCGACCCGCACGACGGCCGGCGCTGCCTCGCGGACCACCGACGACGACAGCTCCTGCCGCTGCGTCTCGGCGCCGTTCACCGTCGTGACCGTCGCCGTCACCGTGCGCTCACCGGGCGCACCCGGGTTCTCGACGGTGGTCTTGCCCTGCTCGAAGCTCCGGGTCGTCGACGCGGTGCTCGGGGACCGGGATCGGGTGGGTCTCGGTGCGGGTCTCGGTGCGGTTGCGCGTCACGACGATCTCGAGACCGTCGGTGAGCTTCGTCTCGGGCGCGGGCGTCACGGTGTCGGCCTGCTCGAGCGGTGCACTGGTCACGGCCAGGAACTCGCCGACCGTCGGTGCCGCGACCCGCGCGTCCACCGGCGGGGCCCCGCCGTCCGAGACCTTCACGGACTTGGCGTTCACGATGTCGAACTCCATGCCGTCGAGCGGGATTCGGTGGCCTCGCGACGCCGACACGTATGCGTCTCCGGCGAGGTCGAGCTGACGCATCGCGTCGTCGACCGTCAGGGCCGTCGTCCACACCGTCCGGCGCTCGCCGTCGACCGTCAGCGCGATCTCGCGGCCCCGGCGCAGGACGACGGTGTCGCCGTTGGAGAGCTTCGCATCCGCACTCGGTGCGACGACGTCGTGCTCACCGACCGGGTAGCCGGCGCTGTCCAGGACGGACCCGACCTCGGAACGCAGTGTGCGAGCGAGATTGCCTCGCCGTCGACGTCGAGGGTGACCGTCTTGTGCTGCGAGACCACAAGCCCGCCACCGACGAGGAGCGTCGCGAACAGAGCGGCGATCACGACGTACAGCAGTGGCGACCTGGCGGTGTTGATCCGAGCAAAAGGCGACACGAGAAGTCCTGGGGCCGACGACAGGTTCGATCACAGTACGGTAACGGTGGGTCTGCAATCTGGCAACTGCAAGGTGTCGATCAGCACATATTCCGCAACAAAGATATCGACAACGCCGCTGGTCAGTCACGAATCGGTCACGGCCCCTTGGCCATCGAATGTCCGGACACCCACCCTCGGGGCGCGTGAAAGGGTGGAGCCATGAGCAACGTCGAAACCGATCCGGTCGAGATCGAGTGCGAGCACGGACCCGACGAACCCGTCGCCGGAAGGCCGCTCACCGAGGTCATCTCGTCCCGTGAGGTGCCGCTCGGCGGCCCGCGCGCGATGCCCGTGCGCCGGACGCTGCCGCAACGTCAGCGGTCACTGATCGGCGCGTGGTGCTTCGCCGACCACTACGGACCCGACGACGTCGCGCTCACCGGCGGCATGGACGTCGCGCCACACCCGCACACCGGGCTGCAGACCGTCAGCTGGCTTTTCACCGGCGAGATCGAGCACCGCGACAGCATGGGCGCGCACGCGATGGTCCGCCCCGGCGAGGTCAACCTCATGACCGGCGGCCACGGCATCTGCCACTCCGAGGTCTCCACGCCGGACACGACGATCCTGCACGGCGTGCAACTGTGGGTGGCCCTGCCCGACGCGGCCCGCGACGCGCCCCGCAACTTCGAGCACTACGTCCCACCGGTCGTGGAGCTGGACGGCGGGTGTGCTCGTGTCTTTCTGGGCTCGCTCGCCGGATCGCAGTCGCCCGTCCACACCTTCACTCCCCTGCTCGGCGCAGAGCTGACACTCGAGCCGCGGGCGCAGGTGCGCCTCGACATCGACCCGACCTTCGAGCACGGCGCCCTCGTCGACACCGGCGCGGTCCGGATCGAGGACATCGACCTCGCCCGCGCCGACCTCGGCTACGTCGGGATCGGTACGCCGACACTGACGCTGACGAACCTCACCGACGAGCCGGCGCGCGTCGTGCTGCTCGGCGGCGAGCCGTTCGGCGAGGAGATCGTGATGTGGTGGAACTTCGTCGGTCGCAGCCACGAGGAGATCGAGCAGTTCCGCGACGCCTGGCAGGCCGAGTCCGACCGCTTCGGCGCGGTGCAGGGTTACACCGGCGCCGTGCAGCGGCTGCCCGCGCCGCCGCTGCCCAACGCCCGGATCCGGCCGCGGAAGAATCCGCCGTCGGCCTGAGCACCCATTCCTCGCCCTCGGACGCGGAATCCCGCCCGGCGCGGCCGGGAATGGGCGCTGGGGCCGAATGTCAGGAGCGGGCCGGCAGCCGGTAGACGCGCTCGGCGGTCGCGGTCGAGGCCTTCGCCAGCTCGGCGGGGTCCTCGCCGCGCACCTCGGCGAGCGCCCGCAGCGTGTACGGCAGGCAGTACGACTGGTTGGGCGCGCCCCGGAACGGGTGCGGGGTGAGGTACGGCGCGTCCGTCTCGACCAGCAACTGATCCGCCGGGACCAGCAACGCGGCCTCGCGCAGCGCCTTGGCGTTCTTGAAGCTGACGGTGCCCGAGAAGCTCAGCACGTAGCCGGCGTCGACGCAGGCCCGCGCCATCGTCGCGTCGGACGAGAAGCAGTGGAAGATGACCGTCGCGGGGGCACCTTCGGACTCGAAGGACGCGCAGCAGATCGGTGTCGGCCTCACGGTTGTGGATCATCAGCGGCTTGCCCAGACGCTTCGCCAGGTCGATGTGCCAGCGGAAGCCGTCCTCCTGCTCGGCCGGCGTGGCGCAGCCGTCGAGCTTGCCCGGCCAGTACAGGTCCAGGCCCGTCTCGCCGACAGCGACGACGCGCGGGTCCGCCGCCAGACGCTCGATCTCCGCCTTGGTGGCGTCGTCGAGGGCGTTGGCTCGGGTCGGGTGGATCGCGACCGCAGCGAAGACCCGCTCGTCCCAGTTCGCGGCGTCCACCGCGAACTGCGCGGCCGCCAGATCGTCGGCCACCGTCACGATCCGCTCGACGCCCACCGAGGCCGCACGATCGACGATCACCCGCGTGCTCTCCGCGTCGGTCGCGCCACACGCATCGAGGTGCGTATGGGCGTCGACGAGCGGAAAAGCGGCTCGGGCAGGTCCGGGGCGGGACGATCTTTGCTCACGTCGATAGAGTAGGCGCACCATGACTGTGCCTTCCTCGCCTGCCCAGCCCGCCCGGCCGCCGTTCTATCTGACGACCGCGATCGCGTACCCCAACGGCGTCCCGCACATCGGGCACGCCTACGAGTACATCTCGTCGGACGCGATCGCGCGCTTCAAGCGCCTCGACGGGTTCGACGTGTACTTCATGACCGGCACGGACGAGCACGGCCTGAAGATGCAGCAGACGGCGGCCAAGGAAGGCATCGACGTCCGCGACCTCGCCGCGCGCAACTCGGACGTGTTCCAGGCCATGGACAAGGTCCTGGGCATCTCCTACGACCGGTTCATCCGCACGACGGACGCCGATCACCTCGAGGCCAGCAAGGCCATATGGGAGCGGATGGAGGCGGCCGGCGACATCTACCTCGACACCTACTCGGGGTGGTACTCGGTCCGCGACGAGGCCTTCCACGCCGAGGAGGAGACAGACTGTCCTCGAGGACGGCACCCGCATCGCCACCGAGACCGGCACGCCGGTCGAGTGGACCGAGGAGTCCAACTACACGTTCCGGCTCTCGAAGTACCAGGACCGCCTGCTGGCGCTGTACGAGGAGAACCCGGACTTCATTGCGCCGGCCACCCGCCGCAACGAGATCCTGAGCTTCGTCAAGAGCGGGCTCAAGGACCTGTCGATCTCACGGACCACGTTCGACTGGGGTGTCCCGGTGCCCGGCGACCCCGCGCACGTCATGTACGTGTGGGTGGACGCGCTCACCAACTACCTCACCGGCGCGGGCTTCCCGAACACCGATTCGGAGGAGTTCAAGCGCTATTGGCCCGCGAACCTGCACATCATCGGCAAGGACATCACGCGGTTCCACACCGTGTACTGGCCGGCGTTCCTGATGTCGGCCGGCGTCGAACTGCCGAAGCGCGTCTTCGTGCACGGCTTCCTGTTCAACAAGGGCGAGAAGATGTCGAAGTCGGTCGGCAACGTCGTCGACCCGCTCGCCATGGTGGAGCAGTACGGCCTCGACGCCGTCCGCTTCTTCCTGCTGCGCGAGATCTCGTACGGCCAGGACGGCAGCTACAGCCACGAAGCCATCGTCACCCGCATGAACACCGACCTGGCGAATGAGCTGGGCAACCTGGCGCAGCGGTCGCTGTCGATGGTCGCGAAGAACTGCGACGCGCAGGTCCCGACGCCGGGTGAGCTCACCGACGACGACCGCGCGCTTCTCGCGCAGGCCGACGCGCTGCTCGAGAAGGTTCGCGCCGAGTTCGACGTGCAGGCGCTGCACCTCGCGCTCGAGGCGATCTGGCACGTACTCGGCGAGACCAACCGGTACTTCTCGCAGCAGGAGCCGTGGGTGCTGCGCAAGACCGATCCGGCCCGCATGGCCACGGTCCTGTACGTGACCCTCGAAGTCGTCCGCATCGTCGGCATCCTCGTCCAGCCGGTGATGCCGGGTTCGGCCGAGAAGATCCTCGACCTGCTGGGCCAGGCCCCCGAGTCGCGCACCTTCGCGGACCTCGGGACCCGCATCGCCGCCGGTACGCCGCTGCCCAAGCCGGTCGGTGTCTTCCCGCGGTACGTCGAGGAATCCACCGACGACTAGCCGCTCACCGAAAGTTGTCGGTCCCCTCGTGCACACTCGCACGCATGGGGAGCAATCGAACATACTTTCGAACACGGGAACGCCTCGCCGGTGACTGCGTGCCGCCGCGGCAGCGGTCGGCGGCCGGCCTCATGGCTGCCCTCGCCGACGCGTACGAGCGCGGCTGGCAGCCGGCCGACGTGATGCACGTGACCCGGCGCGCGCTCGGCGCCGGTGCCGCACCCACCGCCGCGGCAGCGGTGCTCTTCCAGGCCCGCACCTCGGCACCGCCGGGCGGGCACCGCGCGAGTGGTGGGCGCAGCTCACCCGGATCGCGGACGCCGAACCCGACGCGGCCCGGTTCGCCGAGGAGCTGCCGACCCGCTGCGACCCCGACGACTTCGCCGCGGCCCTCGACGCCGTCGGCTGGGAGATCGGGGTGCGCGACTGGGTCGACCTGACGGTGCTGTGGCTCGAGTTCCCGCGGCTGAACCAGCTGTGCGAGCCGCCGTCCGCGTGGCCGCACGTGCGCACCCAGCACGACGGTCCCGGCCCCGAGGTCCCCGAGGCCGTCGATCCCAAGCTGCTCGGCAGGATTCGCGGGCTGCTCGCCAAGGCCGAGGCAACCGAGTTCGTCGAGGAGGCCGAGACCTTCACCGCCAAGGCACAGGACCTCATGACGCGGTACGCGATCAGCACCGCCCTGCTGAGCGGCAGCGGTCCGGCGTCCGGGGCGGTCCACAGTCGCCGCCTCCACCTCGACAACCCGTACGTGCGGGAGAAGGTCCACCTCCTCACCGCGATCGGCGAGGCCAATCGCGTGCGGACGGTGTGGTTCGACCGGTTCGCGATCGCGACCGTCGTGGGCAGCGCGCTCGACCTCGAACAGGTCGACCTGCTGTTCACGTCGCTGCTGGTCCAGGCCACCCGCGCGATGCAGGCGGCCGGAAGCCGCGAGGCGAGCACTTCCCGAAAGGCCTCGTTCCGCAAGGCATTCCTGTTCGGATTCGCGGTGCGCATCGGGCAGCGCCTCAAGGAGACCGACAGCCGCGCCACCGCCGAGGCCGCGGTGGACGCCGACGTGCGAATCGACGACCTGCTGCCGGTACTGGCCGCGCGATCCGCGGCGGTGGACGCCGAGTTCGAGCGACTGTTCCCGACCACCAGGGCGTCCCGGAGTCGCACCGTCGACGCCGACGGCTGGCATGCCGGGCAGTCCGCAGCCGACGATGCCTCGCTGTCACCTGCCGCACAGGCGATCCCACGATGAGGTACCGGCCACACACCGGGTGTGGGCACGACCGACATCACCGCGGACCGATGGCGGTGCCGCCCACACCTCATGGAAAGCTGGACCGATGCGGATCGAGCGGCTCGGAGACGGTGGCACCGCCGCCGACGTGTTCCGCGCACTGGCTCGGCGGGCTCGGTCGCGGCAGCTTCCCCCGCCGGCCGGCCTGACCGGAAGCTGGTTCGGAACCGCCGCGGTGATCGCACCCAGCGTCCTGGTGGCGCCGTGCGATCCCGCCGCGGCATTCACACTGCTCCCCTCGTCGAAATCCGTCTCACGTGAAACACCGGTACCGGACGGGTTGATGGTCGGCGGCGGATGGATCGGCTACCGCGCCTACCCAGACCGGAGCGGGGCGCTGCCCGCCGCGGCCGGGGGCTGGACCGACCACGTCCTACGACTCGACTCGTCGGGCTGCTGGTGGTTCGAGAGCCTGCGTGACGAACCGTGCCCAGACGACATTGCGGAGGCGGTCCACCACCCGGACCCGCAGCCCCAGCCGTGGCACATCGAATGGACCGAACCGGACCGGCACGCGCATCGTCGCGGCGTCGAGGACTGCCTGGACGCCATCGCACGCGGCGACGTCTACCAGGCGTGCGTGTGCGCGCGGTTCCACGGCACAAGCTCGGGCCTTCCCGGCGACTTCTTCGCCGACGCCGTCGAACGAACCCGCCCCAGCCGGGCCGCCTTCGTGCAGGGCCCGTGGGGTGCCGTGGCGTCGCTCTCGCCCGAGGTGTTCCTGTCGCGCCGCGGTGGAACCGTCACGTCGAGCCCCATCAAGGGCACTCTCCCCCTCGGCGAGAGTCCCGAACTCCTACGAGCCTCGGTCAAGGACGTCGCTGAGAACGTGATGATCGTCGACCTCGTCCGCAACGATCTCGGCCAGGTCGCCGAGCCGGGGTCCGTCCGGGTCACCGATCTACTGCGGGTCAAACCGGCACCCGGCGTCTGGCACCTGGTCTCCACGGTCGAGGCGACGATCCCCGACACCGTGGACGCCGCCGAACTGATCGACGCCACCTTCCCGCCCGCGTCGGTCACCGGCTGCCCCAAGCACTCGGCCCGACAGCTGCTCGCGCAATGGGAGCCGGAGCCGCGTGGCATCTACTGCGGCACCGTCGGAATGCGCAGCCCGGTCGCCGGGCTCGAGCTCAACGTCGCGATCCGCACCGTCGAGTTCGACCCGGCCGGCCGCGTGGAACTCGGCGTCGGCGGCGGCATCACGATCGACTCCGATCCCGCCGCCGAATGGCAGGAATGCCTCGACAAGGCCCGCAGCATCGTGACGCTCACCGCGTCCCGCACGCATCCTGCCGACTCCGGCATCTCGAAGTGCGCCGGCCGGTCCTGCGTCAGTTCCGAGGTAGCGGCGCAGATCCGTCGGGTGATCGTGCCCGTGTCGAGCCGCCACATGCGCAGCACGCCGTCACCGCCACCGGCGACGACCGTGTCGGTGCGCGGCATGGTCGTCACCTGCCAACGCCCCTTGCCGATCGTCGTCAAGGGGCCTCCGACGGCCTCGCCGTCGTCGGCCACGCTCCACAACAGGACCGAGCCGTCGTCACTACCGCTCACGACGTGGGATCCGTCCGCCGTGAACGCGACGCTGTACACCGTGCCGGTATGACCCCGCAGTGGCTCCGGACGCCGGTCGAATCCGCCGGCCGAGTCGCGATCCCACAACAGCAACGTGTGATCGTCACTCGCGGTGACCAGCGTCGAACCGTCCGGACTGAACGCAATGGCGTTCACGCCGCCCTCGTGACCGCCGCCCTTCAGCTCTAGCGGCGAGGGCCTCGACGGATCGGTGACGTCCCACGCGTGGACGTCACCGTCGGCGCTCGCCACCACCAGCACGTCACCATTCGGGCTGAACTGGGCGCTGCGCACCAGATTGTGCGGCCCGGTCAGGCTCCGGCCGCGGATGACGGGCGCCAGGGGATCCTCGATGTTCCACAGCGCGACGCTGAAGTCGTCGTCGCCGATCGCCAGGGTCCGCCCGTCCGGACTGAACGCCATCTCCCACGTGAACCGGGTCGCGGTGACGATGGCCGGCCCCAACGGTGTCGGTTTGGCCGGATCCCGCACATCCCACAACTGGACGTGCCCACCAGAGGTCTGCGTTGTCGCGAGAAGGGTGCCGTCCGGTGAGAGGGCCGCGACGTTCGCCCCGCCCCTCGGTCGCGGCACGTCGATCGACCCGACCCGCTCGAGGTGGCCCTGCTCGTCGACCGCCCACAGTCGCACCGCCGTGTCGTATCCGGCGGTCGCCAGCGACGAACCGGCCCGGTTCAGCGACGGCAACGTCAGCTGCGAATCCGACACCGGGACCGTTCCGGCGCCACTGTCCAGACCCGGAGGACCGAGTCCTGGCCGCCGGTGACGATGGCGCCCCCGTCCGGGGAGAGCGCGAGCGCGGGCACCCCGCCGCCGTTGCCGCTGAGCGCGGGCTTCATCTCGTGCAGGACGCGCGTCGCCGGGTCCACCGACCACAATTTCGCGGTCCCGTCCCACGACGCGCTCGCGAGGGTCGCGCCGTCCGCGGCGAACGCGATGGTCCAGATGCCGCCCGTGTGCGCCTGGACTGGGGCGTCGATCGGGCGGATGGCCGCGAGATCGGTGGTGTCGAACATCCGGATCAACCCGTCGTCGCTGCTCGCGGCGAGGCTGCGGCCGTCCGGGCTGAACGCGACCGAGTGCACCACGTCGTCGAAGCCCGACAGCTCACGCCCGATCTGGACGGGGTGCGCCGGATCGGCGATGTCCCACACCCGGACGGTGCGGTCGTCGCTCGACGTCGCGAGCACCGAGTCCCCACGGAATGACACCGTCCGCACCCCACCCGCATGGCCTTGCAGTGTCCAGGTCGGGAACCGTCCGGAGTCGGGGTCGGACGTGTCGACGAGGGTGACCGTGCCGTTGTCGTGCGGGACCGCAAGAAGCCGGCCGTCGGGGCTGAACCGCACGTTGTGCACGGCGCCGGGCTCCGACCGCACGCCCTCCACCAGTGGACGCGGCGCGGCGCGGTCGGTCACGTCCCAGATCCACATCGCGCCGTCGCCGCTGCCCGCGGCGAGGAGTCGACCGTCGTGGCTGAACGACACCGACGCCATGTACTTGTCCGAGCCGGTCAGGTCCGCCCCCAGCTGGACGGGGTCGGACGGATCGGTGAAATCCCACAGGCGCACTGTCCGGTCGTCGCTCGCCGTCGCGAGCGTACGGCCGTCGGCCGAGATCGCCACCCCGTAGATGGGTCCGGTGTGTCCGGGCAGCTCGCGGGAGATCGGTGTGTTCTCGGTCGCGACCAGCCGAGAGAAGGCGTCGTCGCTCCCGGGGCGCATCTGCCATGCCGCGAGCGAGAGCTGCGCCGACGTGGTGGGGTCGCTGTCGCGCAGCGCGTCGGCCAGCGCCACGATCTGCTGGAACTGCGCCGCGCTGCGCTCGTTCTCGGCGCGGGACTTCGCGGCCAACGCCATGACGCCCATGACCACCGCGACGACGGCGCAGAACGCGAGCGCCGCCATCACGCTCCGTTCCATCCAGGACTGACGCCGAACCTGGCGGACGGACGCGTCGATGAAGTCGGTGGCCGCCGGCGTGAGCGAGGCCGCTACTGCGGGGATCCCGCCCACGACCGCGCCGGCGGGGCTGTCGGCACGTTTCGCGGCGTGTTCGGCGAGCAGGTCCAGGCGACCACGGTGGTAGAGCAGGCTGTGGTTGCGCTTCGCGTCGTCCCAGTGCACGGCGTCCGTCTATCTGCTGCCGCAGCGCCGAGTAGGACCGGTCCTCCTGGATCCAGGTCGCGAGCCGCGGCCACGTTGCGATCACCGCGTCGTGGATCAGTTCGACGTCGTCGCCGTCGACGACGAGCACGCGGGCGTTGACGAAGTGGTCGACCACGCGCCGACCGGCGCCGATGTCGTCGCCTTCGAAGGCGACGATCTGTGCGAGTGTGCGGCGGATCTTGACGTCGGTGCCCGTGCTGGTGACGTACACCAGGTGCACCATCATCGCCCGCGCGAGGACGCGGCCGCGTTCGTCGAGTTGTTCCCATGCCTGCTCGGCGGCGGCGGCGATGGAGCCGAGCACGCCGCCGGTGGCGCGGTAGTTCGCGATGGTCAGCTGGCCGCCCCGGCGCCGCTCCCACATCGTGTCGAGCAAGTGCGAGACGAGCGGCAGCACGGTGCCGCTGCCCTCGGGCGGCACGGCGCTCCCGTCCTGCGGGTTGGGTGCCGCGGCCGTGAGCACACCGAGGTCGTTGAGGATCAGGTCGACCAGTCCGGTCTCGAGCTTGAGGCCGATCATCCGGGCCGGTTGCGTGATCACCTCGACGACGTCCTCGCGGAGCAGCGGCGCGACGGCCTTGCTGCGCTGCTCCAGCGCACGCGCGAGGACCGGATAGGCCAGGGCCTGCGCGTAGAAGTCCGAGCGCATGGTCGCGACGACGGACGGCGTCTCGGACGGCTCGTGGCCGACCCGGGCGGTTGCGGCGAAGTCGAGGACCGTCAGGAACCGCGTCCGCTGATCCGGATCGGTGCACTGGGTGAAAAGTTCCTCGATCTGGTCGACGACCAGCAGGACGTGGACGGACCCCGTCCGGTGCGCGGCCTGTCGAAGCGCCAGGTCGATCTTCTCGCGATCCGGCACCGCGACGCACTGCTCCAGCTCCGGCACGGCCGCGACCAGAGCGTCCAGCGGGTGCGCTCCGGGCGCGAACACGATCGGCGCGAACGCGGTCCGGCCCTCGCCGCGGTCGTGTCCGCGCAGCTCGGGGATGAGGCCAGCCTGCACGAGCGAGGACTTCCCCACACCGGACGCACCGGTGACGATCACCAGACCCTGTCCCTGCGCCGACAGCACGGCGGCGACGAGGGTGCTCACGCTGTCCCGTCGACCGAAGAACAGCCGCTCGTCCTTCTCCCGGTAGGGGCGAGTCCCGGTACGGCCGCACCCCCGCGGGGAGGGCCGGGACGGTCGACTCGGTGCTCCCGGCAGCGCTCCGGGTCGCGGGGACCGCGTTGGCGCTGCGCCACCACGTCTCCCACTGCCGCATCGAGAACAGACCGTCGGTGGGCGGCTGCGCGACGTTGAGTGAGCGCGCCATCCGGATCAGCACGGCCAGCACCGGACGCACCGACTCGAACGTGGCGGGCATCCTCTTACCCGAGCGCCAGTCGCTGATGCGTTGAACCGACGCCGGCTTCTCGCCACCCATCGAGCGCGTGAGGGCTGCGGCTTCGGACACCACCTTCTTCAGTGGCGGTCCCCCGCGGTCGCGAACAACAGCCGCAATTGGTCGGCGAAGAACAGACGCGCCTGGGAGCCCGACTGCTCGGCGTCCGGCGTCTGATCCGTGTCGGACGTCATCGCCTGCGTTCCCTCCTTCACCCCGACGGTTGGTCCGATTCGCGTCCGCTTCCGCGCCCGAGAAGGACCCGAGGAGGACATGGACGACCGCTCAAATTCCGCTGCGGATTAATTCCTCACCGCCTGCGAACTGCGATGATAGCGCTTCGTGCGGACTTGTCGGTTTCTGTGTGCCACCAAGCGGGGCAAAGTCGACATCGACGCACAACGGCCCCAGCGCCGGCGGCGCGGTTGCCGGTTGGGGCTGTAGATGGACGAGGGGTAGTCCCGGCCGGCGCACGCCACGGAGGAGGAGCGCGCGATGATCGAACGAGCGACGAAGTTGACGGCGAGAACACCGCCGGCAGTGGTGGCCACTCTCGTGATCGCGGCGACTGTGGGGCTGATGGTGCTGTTCGGTGCGGCCCCGCCGATGCGGCCGCGACCCCGTCGGGCGGGGCTTCGATCTCGATCGAAGTTCCCGCCCACGGGTGAGTCGCTCGTCGGGGGTCGGCGGGGCGGCAAACCGCCCCACACTTCTGATGCTCGGGCTGTCAGTCCCGACGCGCCGCGAGCACCGTCTCGTACAACTCGCGCTTCGACACTCCCAGCGACTTCTCAGCGGCGACCTGAGCACACGCGTCCTTGAGCCTGACGCCATCGGCGACGAGACGCTCCACCTCCCGACCAGGTCCTCGGGATCGGCGGATACCGGCTGTGCGCCCTCGAGGACGACCGTGATCTCTCCTCGGGCGCCGTCGACCGCCCACTCGGCCAACTCCGCGAGCGTGCCCCGGCGGACCTCTTCGTAGGTCTTGGTCAGTTCGCGGCAGACCGCAGCTCGCCGTTCCCCGCCCAGGACTTCCACGGCATCGTCGAGGCAAGCCGCGAGCCGATGCGGCGCCTCGAAGAACACACAGGCTCGCTGCTCGGTTCGCAACATCTCCAGCCATGCGCGCCGCTGCCCCTGTTTGCGCGGCGGGAACCCGTCGAAACAGAAGCGCTCGACGGGCAGCCCCGACAGCGCCAGTGCCGTCGTGACCGCGGACGGTCCCGGCAGGCAGGTCACCGGGAGGTTCTTCTCCACGCACGCCGCAACCAACCGGTAGCCGGGGTCGCTCACCGACGGCATTCCGGCGTCGGTGACCAGCAGGACCGTCCGACCCTCCTCGAGGTCGGTGAGCAGCGCCGGCAACCGGTTGACCTCGACCTGGTCGTAGAAGCTCGCCACCCGGCCGGTGATCGTGACCCCCAACGCGGCCGCGAGGGCCTTGGTGCGACGGGTGTCCTCCGCGGCGACGACGTCGGCGGATCCGAGCGCGCTGCGCAGTCGATCGGAGGCATCACCGATGTCGCCCATCGGAGTTGCGGCGAGGACGAGGCGACCAGTCATGGGTGACAGCCTACGATCGACTCGTGACCCAGCTGACGGACGAGCGCCCCATGCCGTCGTCTGGTAGTGCCCGACTCGTGAGCCCGGCGCCGCTCGCGCCCTCCCCGACTTCGGCCCGACCGATCGGCGACGCGGCTGGATCGTGACGGCGATCGTGACGGCGCTCGCGGCGATCACCCGGTTCACGATGCTGAACTACCCCACCGACGCCGGGACACCGGTCTTCGACGAGAAGCACTACGCGCCGCAGGGCTGGCAGGTGCTCACCGGTGGCGGCATCGAGGACAACCCCGCCTACGGGCTGGTGGTGCATCCCCCGGTCGGCAAGCAGTTGATCGCGATCGGCGAGGCACTGTTCGGCTACAACGCGTGGGGCTGGCGGTTCGCGTCGGCGATGGCGGGGACGATCCTCGTGCTGCTCGTCGTCCGCATCGTGCGGCGGATGACCCGGTCGACGCTGATCGGTGCGATCGCCGGCATCCTCCTGATCATCGACGGCGTCACGTTCGTCTCGTCGCGGCTGGGGATGCTCGACATCTTCCTGGCCCTGTTCACCGTCGCGGCGCTGGGCTGCCTCGTCGTCGACCGTGACCAGGTGCACGAGCGGATGGCCCGGGTGCGGGCGGAGGGGCGCATCGACGTCACCGCGTTCGGGCCGCGGCTCGGCGTCCGGTGGTGGCGTTTCGGCGCGGGCATCCTGCTGGGGCTCGCGTGCGGCACCAAGTGGTCCGGCATGTACTTCATCGCGTTCTTCGGACTCATGTGCGTCGGCTTCGACATCGCGGCCCGCCGCGCCTACGGGGTGCGCCGGCCGTGGGTCGGGACCGCGATCCGCGACATCGGCCCGTCGCTGTACGCACTGGTGTTGGTGCCGCTCGGCGTCTACCTGGCCACCTACGGTGCGTGGTTCGCGAGCGAGACCGGCGTGGACCGGCACGCGGTGGGCAACGAGGTCGGTACCGGTGGACCGTTCGCGTTCGTGCCGGACGCGCTGCGGTCGCTGTGGTACTACAGCGCGAAGGTGCTCGAGTTCCATGCGGGGCTGACGAATTCGGCGGGCAACCACCACCCGTGGGAGTCGAAGCCGTGGACGTGGCCGATGGGCCTGCGGCCGATGCTGTACTACTACGCCGAGGGCGAGCACGTGTCCGGCTGCGGCGGGCCGAGCTGCGTCAAGGCGGTCATGCTGATCGGCACGCCGGCGATGTGGTGGCTGGCGCTGCCGGTGCTCGGATGGGCCCTGTGGCGGACCTTCGTGAGCCGCGACTGGCGGTACGCGACCGTGCTCACCGGGTACGGCGCCGCGCTGCTGCCGTGGTTCCTGACGCTGGACCGGCAGATGTACTACTTCTACGCGGTCGCGCTGGCCCCGTTCTTCGTGATGGCGATCGCGCTGATCCTCGGCGAGATTCTCGGCACTGTGAAGGATTCGGCCGAGCGACGCGGCACCGGGCTGCTCGCGGTGTGCCTGTACGTGGGGCTCGTGGTCGCGAACTTCGTGTGGCTGTGGCCGATCCTCACGGCGATGCCGATCACCCCGGAGATGTGGCAGCGGGAGCTGTGGCTGCCTAGTTGGCGCTGACGGTCGTCGGCGAAAGGTGTCCGCGGGCGCGGGTGCGTGGGTAGTGTGCACCGGATGTCCAGGACGTCTCTCGCGGGGATCGCGACGACCGCACTCGCCGTGTTCACCGTGCTCGTACCGGCAACGGCGCGAGCGGATTCCGGTCCGGCGGCGCCGCGCTACTCCGACGTGACGTCGGTGGGTGTCCACAACACCTACGAGAAGCAGCGCTATCCGTTCCTCACCGATGCTCTCGACGCCGGGGCCGGCCTGATCGAGCTGGACGTCTGGACCAACGCGGCGGGCCCGGACTGGCGTGTGTCGCACTCGAACCCGATCGCGAACGACAACAACTGTGCGGGAGCCACGTCGGTGGCGCAGCTGCGCACGGGTCCGCGCGACCAGTTCCTGGGCGGCTGTCTCGACGACCTGCGAACGTGGCACGACACGAACCCGAACCATCCGCCCGTCATGGTGAAGGTCGAGATGAAGGACGGTTTCACCGCGCCGTTCGGTCGCGGTCCAGCCGAGTTCGACGCGCTGGTGCGCAGCCACCTCGGGGACGCGGTGTTCGGGCCGGCCGATCTTCTGGCCCACGGCGGGCCGTCCGCCGCGACGCTCGACGACGCCGTCCGCGCTGCGGGCTGGCCCGCGCTGGATGCACTGCGCGGAAAGTTCCTGCTCGAGCTGATCCCGGGGACCGTGCAGGAAAGCAACCCGCTCGACATGTGGTGGACCGACCGCGCCTACGCGGCGCACCTGTCGAATCTGGCCCGTGTGGGCGGCCTCGGACTCGCTACCGCGTTCCCCGCGGTGCACAACGCACAGGCCGGCGATCCGCGCGAGCGCTACGACGCCGGTCTGCGGCCGTGGTTCGTGATGTTCGACGGGGACGCGACGGACTTCACGGGCGGCGGCATCGACACCGAGTGGTACCGCGCCAACGGCTATCTCGTCGTCATGACCGATGCGCACAAGGTGAGTCCGGCGCTGGATCCCGTCGCTCCCGGCGAAGCGGACGCGCGAGCCCGGGTTCTCGAACTCGCGGGTCGGTCGGCGTCGGTCGTCTCCACCGACTGGACGCCGCTGCCCCGGATTCTGTCGATGGTCACCGACCGCCGCTGATCGGCCGCGGCGTCACGTCCAGCGGCTCCGGGCCCGCACGGACAGTCGTCGTTCCTTGCGCTCGGCGAGGATCATCGGGTCACGCGACAGGTCCCGGTAGAGCGAGATGCACAGGCCGATCATGACGACGACGAAGGGCGCGGCCGCGATGATCGTCATGGTCTGCAGTCCGGTGAGTGCATCGGCGCCGCCGGTCCACAGAATCAGGGCGGCGACGCCGCCGGTGAGCAAGCCCCAGAAGACGACGACCCGCCGGGCGGGCGCGCGTGCCCCGCGCTGCGACAGGGTCCCCATCACCATGGAGGCGGAGTCGGCGCCGGAGACGAAGAAGATCGCGACCAGCAACATCACGATGACGGTCGAGACCCCGAACAGCGGCAGGTGCTCGAGCATGCCGAACAGCTGGCTCTCGGTGGTGTCGCGGCCGGCGAGGTCGATGCCCTGCTGCTGCTCGTTGATGCCGGCGCCGCCGAACACCGAGAACCAGAGCAGGCTGACGAGGCTCGGGATCAGGATGACCCCGACCACGAACTGCCGGATGCTACGGCCGCGGCTGATGCGAGCGAGGAACATCCCGACGAACGGGGCCCACGAGATCCACCAGGCCCAGTAGAAGATCGTCCACTTCGACAGCCATTGCCCGGTGGCCGGATCGCTCGACGCCGCCGTCCGCGCCGACATCGTCGCCAGGTCTGCCGCGTAGTTGCCGATCGTCGTCGGCACCAGGTCGAGAATGAACACGGTGGGCCCGAGCACGAAGACGAACACCGCGAGGATGAGCGCGAGCACCATGTTGATGTTCGAGAGCCACTGGATGCCCTTGGCCACTCCGGACACCGCGGACGCGACGAACGCGAGGGTGAGCACGGCCACCACGGCGACCAGGAGCAGGGTGCCCACCTCGCCCATCCAGCCGACGACCTCGAGTCCGGAACCGATCTGCAACGCACCGAGTCCGAGGGATGCGACGGTGCCGAACATCGTCGCGAAGATCGCGAGGATGTCGATGACCCGGCCGATCGGCCCCTCACTGCGCCGCCCGAGGATCGGGAAGAAGGCCGCGCTGATCAGCTGCGGTCGGCCCCGGCGGTAGGTGCCGTAGGCGATCGCCAGTCCCATCACCGCGTAGATCGACCACGGGTGCAGGCTCCAGTGGAACATGGTGGTGGCCATGGCCGTTCCGACACCGCCGTCGGTGCCGGGCGGCGGAGTGACGAAGTGCGCGAGGGGTTCGGCGACGCCGAAGAACATCAGTCCGATCCCCATGCCGGCGCTGAACATCATCGCGATCCAACTCACGGTGCTGAACTCCGGCTTCTCACCGTCCTTGCCCAGTCGGGACACGGCCGTAGCGGCTCGCCGCGAGCCACAACGCGAAGACGACGAAACTGGAGGCGGCAATGACGAACAGCCAGCCCATGTTCGTGACGAGCCAGTCGAGCATGTCCGCGGTGACCGAGTCGAGGTTGTCGGGCGCGACCAGCCCCCACACCACGATGGCGGCGACCGCACCTGCGGCGACACCGAACACCACACGATCGGTCGCGGACAGCTCGCGCGTGCCTGCCATTCCTCACACGCTGCTCATCTTCACGGGCAAAAGCAAGCACCCGAACGCTGGTGGCAGCGTCCGGGTGCTTGCCGGCTGGGGCTCGGTTACGCCGCGGACAGGATGCGCGAGTTCTTTCCGACGAAGGCGTCGACACTGACCCGGCCCGCACCGACGCCTGCGATCAGCAGCGACGCGACGCCGAGGGCCAGGACCAGTTCGTAGCCGCCCTCGCTGACGAAGATGCCTTTGCCGACATGGACGAGGAAGAACGCCCCGAGCATGTCCAGGAACAGCAGGACACCTGCGATGCGGGTGGCGAACCCGATGAGCAGGGCGATGCCGCCGACCAACTCGATGGTCGCGGCGGCGATCGCCGAGACGTCGGCGAGCGGGATGTCCATGCCGGCGAACGCGGCCTGGGTGCCGGCGATCCCCCAGTCGAAGAACTTCTGCCAACCGTGGGCGATGAAGATGACGCCGATACCGACGCGGGCGATGAGCAGGGTGGCGTCACGGAATGCCGTGGAGTTCATGGGAGTCCTCAAGACGGGATCGGACGCACGGAGGCGCGCCCTCGGATGTCCCCACTGTGGCACGTTTAGGTTGAAGCGTCAACTAAACCAGGCCCCCTTGAGCGCGGTCGCGACGAAGGCCGCCGCATCCTCGTCGGACATGCCCAGCCGACGAACCGTCGCCACGTACTCCGTCGCGGCCTGCTGCGCCTTCGTCCGCGTCGGGTCGCCGGAGGCCGCGACGAACGAACCGAGCCGGCCACGAGTCTCGATCACCCCGAGCTGTTCGAGTTCGCGATACGTGCGAGCCACCGTGTTGGGCGCGATTCCCAGATCGGCGGCCAGCTTGCGCACGGTCGGGATCTTGGTGCCCGCGACCAGCTCCTCGTTGCGAACGAGTTCGAGGATGCGCACCCGCAACTGCTCGAACGGTGGCGTCGCAGCATCGTGGTCGATCTCGATCTCCACCGGCGTCCCCGTTTCGTCGTCCTTGCTGATCCGGCCCGTGAACTCACGGTAACGCGGCGACGGCGTCCTGGATCGGAATCGAGCCTTCCGTCAGCATCAATGTGCGGCCGACCGCCCGAGGGACACGGCCGTCGTCACCGGATCGGAGCAGTGCCGCGATCACCGCCGCGACATCGGCGCGTGACACCGTGCCGCGCGCCAGCGGCGGCTCGGTCAGCGCCACCTCCCCGGTCGGGTCTTCGTCGGTGAGCCCGCCCGGCCGCACGATCGTCCAGTCCAGGCCGTCGCGCCCGCGCAGATCCTCCTCGGCCGCCGACTTGGCGATCAGGTACGCGGCAAACACCTCGTCTGTGCCCGGCGGCACGGGCTCGCCCGCCCCGAACGAGCTGACCTGCACGAACCGCCGGACTCCGGCCAGCTCGGCCGCGTCGGCCATGAGCACCGCCGCGCCACGATCGACGGTGTCCTTGCGGTCGGCACCGCTCCCCGGGCCCGCTCCGGCCGCGAACACCACGGCGTCGGCACCGCCGAGCAGGTCCGCGACCTCGCCGGCGGTGGCGTGTTCGAGATCCACGATCTGCGGGAGCGCCCCGAGCGCGCGCACCGGACCCTCGTGGTCAGGGTTACGAATGAGCGCAACCGCCCGGTCTCCCGAGGCGGTGAGCTGCTTGATCAGTTGCCGGGCGATCTTGCCGTGCCCGCCGGCGATGACGACGCGTCGATCGGTCATGGTGTGCTCCTCACATTGGATCCGACATGACGTACCCGCTATCCGTCATTGTCCCGTGCACAATGACTGACATGGCAGGCATGAACGACACCGCGAAAACCGCAACGATCTATCACAACCCGCGCTGCAGCACGTCGCGGAACACCCTGAAGCTCATCGAGGACGCCGGCATCGAGCCGACGATCGTCAAGTACCTCGAGACGCCCCCGTCGCACGACGGACTGCGCAAGCTCCTCGACGACGCGGGCCTGCGCCCCAGCGAGGCGATCCGCAAGAAGGAGGCCCTCTTCAAGGAGCTCGGGCTCGCGACGGCGTCGGAGGACGAACTGCTCGACGCGATGGTCGCCAATCCGATCCTGATCGAACGCCCGATCGTGGTCACCGACCGTGGCACCGTCCTGGCGCGCCCCTACGAGAAGGTGCGCGAGGTCCTGTAGTTCGCCGGTCAGGCCAGCGGATCGCGGGCAAGTGGACACGACATGCACCGCGGTCCGCCTCGGCCGGACCCCAGCTCCGACCCGGAGATGCGCAACACCTCGATGCCCGACGCCTCCATCCGGGCGTTCGTCTCGACGTTGCGCTCGTAGGCGACCACGACACCCGGCGCCAGCGCGAGGGTGTTGTTGCCGTCGTCCCACTGTTCGCGTTCGGCGGTGACGTGGTCGAGTCCGGTGTCGATCACCCGGAGCTTGCCGATGCCCATCGCCACCGCGGCCGCCTCGAGGAACGGCTCCGGTCCGCCGATGCATACGATCCCGTCCTCCCGTCGAATCGTGTACGCCGACAACGTGTCCCGCACTGCGGGATACATCACCACGGCATCCGAGTCGACCATGGTCAGGACCGTGTCGAGGTGCATCGACGCGCGCCGCTGCTCGATCGGCACCGCGAGCACCGTGTGCGCGAGACCGTCCTCGAAGACGCTGCGCGCCAACGCTTCCGCCCCCGCCGGGGTGGTCCGCTCCCCACCCCCACCGCGATCACCCCGGGCGCGAGGAGGAGGACGTCACCGCCCTCGACCGGCGCTGTGTGCGATTCGTACGCCCGCCGCACCCCGCGGAATCGTGGATGGTGCGCGTAGATCAGGTCGGTCAGCGACGCCTCGCGCACCCGCGCCGGCAACGCGAGCGACGTGATCGCGACGCGGCCGCCGACCCAGAACGACGAATCCCGCGTGAAGAGCAGATTCGGCAGTGGGTCGATGACGAAGTCGCCGCCGTGGTGCATCAACCGGACCAGGGAAGGCGTGGCGGCACCCGTGCCGATCGGCAACTCGTCGAACGTCATCCCCGAGGTGAGAATCGTGGCCAGCTCGTCGGCCGGGACGCCGCGCAGATGCGCGGCCAGATCCTGCGCGAGCGCGTGCCCGAGCTTGCGCGGGTCGACCGCGGCCGCGATGCCCTGCATCCGCGCCGCGCCGCTGGTCGTCAGGGTTTCGGTGAGCACGTCCGCCAGCAGCAGCACCTCGACACCGTGGCCGCGCAGCACGTCGGCGAACGCGTCGTGCTCGTCCTGCGCGCGATCCACCCACGGCAGCCCGTCGAACAGGAGCTGATCGTTGTTGCGGGGTGTGAGGCGCCGGAGCTCGTCGCCGGGCCGGTGGAGCAGCACCGACCGCAACGTCCCCACCTCGGTATCGACGCCGAGCACGGAGTCCTCCCGCACGCTCATGCGTAAACGGTAGTCCCGCGCACGGCGGACGGCACCTCACAACCCTCGACTATTGTCGAGGTTGTCGGCTCGGGAAAGGCGGACACGGTGGACAAGCCGGACTGGAACACCAAGGAGCTCACCCCCGGACAACTGTCCGAGCGCAGCGGGGTGGCGGTGTCTGCGTTGCACTTCTACGAACGCGAGGGCCTGATCTCGAGCCGTCGCACCAGCGGCAACCAGCGCCGCTACAAGCGCGACGTCCTCCGCCGGGTCGCGTTCATCCGGCTGTCGCAGCGGGTCGGCATCCCGCTCGCCGAGATCCGCGACGCCCTCTCGACCCTGCCCGACGGCCGCACACCCACCCGCAACGACTGGGCCCGCCTGTCGAGTCGCTGGCACGCCGACCTCGACTCTCGCATCGAGCAGTTGGTGCGGCTGCGCGACGACCTCACCAACTGCATCGGCTGCGGGTGCCTCTCGCTCGCGAGCTGCACGCTGGCCAACCCGCATGACGAGCTCGGCAGCGAGGGCCCGGGCGCGCGCGTCATCGACGTCGAGCTGGACTGACGTCGACGTCAGGCCCCGTCGCCGTCGAGGCGGCGCTGCGCCTCGACGCGGTCCCGCTCCACCATCTGGGACACCATCTGCCGCGCCAGCAGTTCGATCTGCCCGCCGACCAGCGGGACGCGAACGGTGATCGTGCCACTGACGTCGAGCACCGACCCGGCTCCGTTGGGCCGCAGCGCATATTCCCCGTCGATCGCGACGGGGATGCCGGTGGAGCGTCCGGTGACCCGCCCGGCCGCCCGGCCGTCGTCGACCGGCCGCCATGCGTCGGTCCGCCCATCCGCATCTCGCCACGAATCACCTTGCGCACCAATGCCGGAAAGCTGTCCGGGTCGACCGTTTCGGTCAGGGTGACCGTCACTACCGGAAGTCCGTCGCCGTCCGCCTGCTCGCCGACGTGCACCACTGCCCGCGATCCCGCGGCCACGCGCGAGCGCCAATAGTCCTCGTCGGTGAGCAGCGCGTGCACACGCTCGACGGAATGATCGAACTCGGCCGAGAACTCGAAACGCTTCGGCATGCTGCCGACGGTACCGGACCGATCAGGTGATCAGGCCCCGTTCGCGAGCCGCCGCGACGGCGGCCGTGCGGCTGTCGACGCCGAGTTTCGTGAACGCGTGCACCAGATGCGACTTGACGGTGGCCTCGCTGACGAACAGCTGCTTCGCGATTGCCCGGTTCGACAGTCCTTGCGCAACCAGCCCGAGCACCTCGACCTCGCGCGCACTCAGGTCGGCGCGGGGCTGCTGCATCCGCCGGTACAGCCGCTGCGCGACGTCGGGATCGAGCACGGTCTCACCGCGCGCCGCGGCGAACACCGAATCGATCAGTACCTGCGGGGCGGTGTCCTTGAGCAGGTAGCCCGACGCGCCCGCCTCCACCGCCCGCAGGATGTCGGTATCGGTGTCGTACGTCGTGAGCACCACGACGCGCGGCGGCTCGGGCATCGCAGTGATCTGCGCGGTCGCACCGGCTCCGTCGATGCCGGCACCGAGCCGCAAATCCATCAGCACCACATCGGGTTTCGCGGTCGCCGCGAACGCCACCGCTTCCTCGCCCGACGACGCCTCGGCCACCACCTCGACCCCGTCGTGCGACGCCAGCAACGCGCGCAGCCCGGCACGCACCACCGGGTGGTCGTCGACCAGCAGGACCCGGACCGCGCTCACATCGGCCTCCCGACGGGAAGGGTTGCCGCAACAGCAGTTCCATCACCGGGGGCGGACTCGACGACCAGTGTCCCGCCGAGCTCGGCAAGCCGATCCCGCATCGCGCGCAGACCGAACCCGCCGGCCTCGCGCTGATCGAATCCGACGCCGTCGTCGACGATGTCGAGGCGGACCTCGTCGCCCGCGTAGCTCAGGGTCACCCGGACCCGCTGCGCCTGCGAGTGCAGGCGCACGTTCGCGAGCGCGCTCTGCGCGACCCGAAGCAGGGCCACGTCGTAGTCCATCGAGAGCGCGGCCGACTCGCCGTCCGTGAGCAGTTCGCCGGCGATGCCGGTCTGGTCGGACAGTTGTTCGAGCAACCGGCTCAGCGCCGATTCGAGCGGCGCCGACTCGAGGGCGGCGGGCGCGAGCGCGGCCACCACCCGGCGTGCCTCGACGAGGTTCTGCTGCGCGGTGTCGGCGATCTGTGTGAAGATCGGCGCGGTCTCGGTGCCGCGCAGACCCGCGCGCGCCAGCAGCAGGATCGACGAGAACCCCTGCGCGAGGGTGTCGTGGATGTCGCGAGCCAGCCGCGAACGCTCGGAGAGCGCACCGGATTCCCGTTGCAGCGCAACCAGTTCGTCCTGCGCCCCGAGTAATTCGCGATGAGCCTCGGTGAGCTCGTCGACCAACACCTGCCGCTCCCTCGCCTCACGCACCAACTGCTCGTACACCATCGCCATGCCGGCGGCGACCGCCGCGCCGATCAGGGGTCCCAGAATGGACGCCATCGTGTTGGACACACCGTGCAACAGGCTCGCCCCGATCGACACCGCCGTCAGCGCCGCGGTCGCCCCGAGCGCCTGCGGGATCGACAGCAGGTGGAAGCACAGGAAGAACAGCGCGAACGAGAGCCACACGAAGTCGGGGTTCGAGGCCACCAGCACCAGCCAGCCGAGAACGAGGATGGCGAGCCACACCCGCCCCGACGCCTTGTCGGCCTTGCCGCCACCTCGGCCGCGCTCGACGAAGAAGACCCCGCACACGTACCACCCGAGTTCGGCGACCGCGAGCACCACGATCCACCAGCCGTCGAGACCCTTGGAGGCGATGACCCGTCCGACGCCGACCGCGAGCAACAACACGAACAGGAGGTGCGCGCCGATCCGCATCGCGCGCAGCACCGGGGCGACACCGCCCGGGTGGTACACGTCAGAGGTCTGCATTTCACTCACGCTAACACCGCCGATGCAGCGTCTGCCGCCTCGGACGGCCATCTCCAACTTTCGATGGACCGAGGATGTCAACCGATGTGCGATGCCCCGACCCCTCACTCCACGCGAAGGTGGATGACATGTTCCTCAGTATTCGAGATCTCCGCTTCGCCAAGGGCCGATTCACTCTCATGAGCTCGGCCCTGTTCCTGATCTCCCTGATGGTCGTCATGCTGTCAGGGCTGACCACGGGGCTGGGTAACCAGTCGATCGCCGCCGTGCAGCACATCGGCGCGGACAACTTCGCGTTCGGCGAGCCCGCCGAGGGTCAGTCGCTGTCGTTCGGCGAGTCGACCGTCACCGGGCAGCAGCGTGACGCCCTGGCCGCGACACCGGGTGTCGACGACGCCGCCATCATCGGGATCGCGCCGGTCCGGATCAGCACGGACGGCCGGGAAGTGGCCGCGTCCGCGTTCGGTGTGGACGGCCACTCCTTCGCCGCCCCAGTCCCTCTCGACGCCGGGTCGGCCGCAGTGGACGCCACGCTCGCGAAGGACAACGGATGGGGCGTAGGCAGCCGAATCACCATCGGCACTCAGACGTTCACCATCACTGCGCTCGTCGACGACTCCCTGTACAGCCACCAGCCAGTGGTGTGGATCGACCACGAGATGTGGACGCAGCTGCCGTCCGCGGGCGGCAGCGACGGCACCGTGATCGCGCTGCGCACGTCCGGTGGATTCGACGCCGACAGCGCCGCCTCGGCAACCAAGACGTCGATCACCGACGAGAAGGGCGCCCTCAACGCGATCGGCTCCTACACCTCCGAGCGCGGGTCGCTGCTGCTCATGCAGGTGATGCTGATGACCGTCAGCGCCCTCGTGGTCGGTGCGTTCTTCACCGTCTGGACCATCCAGCGCAGCCAGGACCTCGCGGTCCTCAAGGCCGTCGGCGCGTCGACGAAGTACCTGCTCAAGGACGCCCTCGGCCAGTCGCTGATCGTTCTCGTGATCGGTGCCGGCCTCGGCACCCTCGCGGCGGTGGGGCTGGGCGCGGTCGCGTCACAGTTCGTGCCGTTCACGCTGACGCTGTCCAGCACGCTCGTCCCGTTCGTCGCGCTGATCGTCATGGGCATGGTGGGCGCCACCGCCGCCCTGGCCCGCATCGTCTCGATCGACCCGCAGGCTGCGCTCGCGACCGCCCGCTGAGCCGGCCGACCACTCTCGAAAGGACTTCTCCATGAGCATCGACCTCCGCGACATCGTTCTCACCTACCCCGACGGCGACACCCGGATGCGCGCCCTCGACGACGTGAGCCTCCACGTGGACCGCGGCGAACTGGTCGCCGTCACCGGACCCTCCGGGTCGGGCAAGTCGAGCCTCCTCGCCGTCGCCGGACTGCTGGCCACGCCCGACTCCGGCACCGTGACGATCGACGGGACCGACGTCACCGGCCTCGACCGCGCGGCCCGCACCGACGTGCGGCGCGAGAAGCTCGGCTTCGTGTTCCAGCAGTCGAACCTGCTGCCGTCCCTCACCGCCACCGAGCAACTGCAGATGATCACCCACCTGAACGGCGGGTCGGTCCGGGAGAGCCGTCAGCGCGCCCGGGACCTGTTGAGCAGCCTCGGGCTGGAGGGCCAGCTGGATCGACGCCCGAACCAGCTCTCCGGCGGACAGCGTCAGCGGGTCGCGATCGCCCGATCGCTCGTGAACGATCCCGCAGTGCTGCTCGTCGACGAGCCGACGTCGGCGCTCGACGAGGAACGCAGCCGGGAGATCGTCGCGCTGCTGGCCGATCTGAGCCGCGAACGCTCCGTCGCGACGGTCATGGTGACCCACGACCTCAGCCAGCTCGACCTCGTCGACGCGGCATACGAGATGCACAGCGGGCGACTGCGTCCCAGGGCGACGGCACCCGCCGCGGCGGCTACAGGAGCTTACTGAACTGGTCGTTGGCCTTCTGCATGACGAACTCGTACGGCGGGGCGAACTTGCGCGCCCACCAGTAGCCGAACCGGATGTCGGCGGACGTGTACACCAGGAATCGGTTCTTCTCGATGCCGGCGAGGATGCAGGCGGCCACCTTCTCCGGCGTGACCGCACGCTTCTCGAACCGGCGGGTGAGCTTCTCGACCCGCGGATCGGAACGGTCCACCCCGGCGATCTGCACGGTGCCCACGAGCGGCGTGCGGACTCCGCCGGGGACGACGAGGCTCACCCCGATGCCGTGGCGTTTGAGGTCGAACCGCAGCACCTCGGAGACGCCGCGCAACCCGAACTTGCTGGCGCTGTACGCGGCGTGCCAGGGCAGCGCCAGCAGGCCGGCCGCCGACGACACGTTCACGAGGTGCCCACCCCGTCCAGCGGCGATCATCGGCGGGACGAAGCGCTCGATGATGTGGATCGGCCCCATCAGGTTGACGTCGACCATCGACTTCCAGTGCCGATGCTCGAGGTTCTCGACGGTGCCCCAGGCGGAGATCCCGGCAACGTTCATCACGATGTCGAGGCTGCCGAACTGGTCGTGGATCTCGTCCGCGAAGGCGGTGACCGCCTCGAAATCGGAGATGTCGAGGGCCTTCGAGAAACTGACCGTGCCGCCGGCCCCGCCGACGAGGGCGGTCGTCTCCGCCAACCCGACCTCGTTGACGTCGGTCAGGAACAGGTGGGCGCCGCGGGCCGCAGCAGCGATTGCGGTGGCCCGGCCGATCCCACTCGCCGCCCCGGTGATCAGGCACTTCTTACCGTCGAGCGTCTTGATCGCCATCGCGTGCAGTCCCCACCTTCGCCGATCCGTTCGGTCCGTGTCGGCAGTGTACGTGGCGCAGGCCACTTCCGCGCTCGACAACTTCCGGCGCCGAGTAACTACGGCGCCGGAAGTTGCGGGACGAGCTCTACAGGCGCTGGGTCATCTCGTCCTGGTAGTCGCGGATGGTCTTCTCGATCCCGTCCGCGTCCTCCGGACGACCGTGGCTGCGCGCGTCGTCCGCCCGCTCACGCAGCACGCGAATCGCCCTGCGCAATTCGTTGTCGCTCATTCTGCGGTCCATGAGTCCCAGTTTCCCCGCGGGCACTCGCATTTTCCAGGTTCCGGCGACACGGACCGACATCGTTACCCACAATCATCGCCTCGAGCTATCACGAGGTTATTCGCATGCCAAGGCACCGTTCCACCGTCATCGAACGGGGCTAGGAGACCGTCTTCCGAACGGTCGATCAATCACCCTTATCGAGCTACCCGCCGGTTATTCCCGGTGCTACTATTTTCGCGATGTCTGACTTCGCCGCACGGCTCAACAAGCTCTTCGACACCGTCCATCCCCCGGCCGGAAGCCGCACACGAACGCCGAGGTGGCGAACGCCCTCATCGCCGACGGCCACCAGATCTCGAAGCCGTACATCTCGCAGCTGCGTTCGGGGCAGCGGTGCAATCCGTCGGACGAGACCGTCGCGGCCTTCGCGAAGTTCTTCAAGGTGAAGCCGGCGTACTTCTTCAACGACATCTACGCCGCGAAGGTCGACCACGACCTCGACCTGTTGGCCCAACTACAGGGCTACGGGCTCCGCAGACTCGCTACCCGCGCATTCGACCTGTCCGAGGAATCACAGGCCCTGTTGACGACGCTCGCGGAGAAGCTGAGGGCCGCGGAAGGGCTCCCGGAGATCCCGCCGGACGCATCCCGGTGATCCACTTCGGTTGACCGGCGTAGCCCCACCGGCGACGACGCCACCGGGACACCTGCAGAAAGCAAGAAACCCTGCTCACCGAGAACGATGAGCAGGGTTTCTGCTGGTGGAGCTGAGGGGAATCGAACCCCTGACCTCTTCGATGCGAACGAAGCGCGCTACCAACTGCGCCACAGCCCCGAACCACGGTCCCGCTTTCGCTGACCGCTCGAAAACTGTAACAGGACATGACCCCGGACAACGAATCGCCTGGTCAGACAACCACCTCGACGCAAAAAGAAGGGCGCCCGATCACCGTGGTGATCGGGCGCCCAGCGCTCTCAGTGCCTCGGCGGCCGAGACATCACATTCCCGACGCCCGCCGCATCCCGTCGCCGCGGTAGCCGTCGTAGCCACGCCCGTCGCCGTACTCCTCCGCCTCGAGGTCGTAGTGCTCGAGGTGGTCGAACGCCGGATCCCCGTCGTCGACCTCGAGCACCACGGCTCCGGGTCGACGTAGTCGCGACGGCACGAGACGCAGCTCGTCGTCGGTGTCGGACTCGACACCCAGCCGGGACCGGCCGAGTCGAGCCGTCCGCCGACGACGGATCTCCTGCTCGAGGTTGACCTGGCGGCGCAGGTACGCCATGTAGCCCACCAGTCCACATGCGGCGAGCGCGAACGCCCACCACAGGACGGAGCTGACGGCGACCGCGAGCGCCGCCGTGAGAATCGCGGCGAACACGAGCCCGAGCACGGCACGCTGCCGGAACTGATAACGGGCCGCCCGGGCCAGCGCATCGGCCTCGGGGTCGAATCCACCCCGCCCGCGCCGATTCGGAACGAATTCCCGCGCGGAACCGCGCTCACGGTCCATCTCGTCATCCATCATTTCGGAGTCGGCGTGAACATCCATTCGGTCCTCCGCGTCTTTGCCGTACATGTCGTCGCCGTGCGTGTCGCTGCTCTGCGAAGTCGGCCCGTGATGCCAGTTCGGATCACTGCGGTGTCCCGCCGCGGGACCGCGCGTCGGTCGATCCGCGCCTCCCCGGAACAGCACTCGAGTGGCGAGCGCCGCATCCGTCGTCTGCCGGATTCGTGGCCGCTTGCTCACAAGCATCGGAACAAGGACGAACAGCCAGACGGCAACCAGCGCGATCCAGATGATCGAGGAACTCGGCATACCGGCGACCTCCTCCCATTCGTCTACCAGCACTGATGACGCTCTTGCCCCGTTCAGGGTAGTGCCATCCGCCGCCTCATCCTCGCAGACGCGCCGACTCAGCTTTCGCAGGTGTCACACCCGTCACTCGATTATCACCCCTCGAGAACGAAATTGCAGCCTCGAGATTCACCGGCGGTGCCCACCGGCCCCGCGCCGACGGACCGACCGAGCGGATCGCCGCCCCCGACCGCCGCCCCCGATCGCCCCGCCGAGGGCGATTCCGGCGATTCGCCCGAAAACCGAAATTGGCGCAATTGGCGACCGAATCCGAATTGTTAGCATTCGTTTATCAAATTTATGAAAACTAGTCGCCAAAATCTTACGCGCCAGTGATTGAGCACCAATACTGCAACCGGGACGACCCCGTGCGGAGCCGTCACGACACTGCCCGAGGCCGGTTTGCGCCGGTCGCGAACAAAACGAAGACGAGGAATTCCCATGCCCGCGAATCACCAGTCTTTCCTTCGCCGCAAGCTCGCACGCTCCGGTACGGCCGTCCTCGCCGGAGCCGCGGCCCTGACGCTGACTGTTTCCGTCGGTTCGGCCGGCGCCGACGTGTCGTCCCAGCAGGACACGTCCGCCCACACCGTCAGCTTCGACGGCTGGGACCTCCACATCGACCAGACGGGCCAATCCATCAACAGCGTTCCGCCGCTGTCCGGTAACCAGTTCACCCGCGACCTCTTCGCCAGCGGGCGCTCACTGGCGACGATCAGCGGCAACGGCGGCGCCCCGATCACCGGCGGCATGCTGGAGGTCGGATACCAGATCGGCTACCAGGCGGACGTCTCCAACGGCGCCGTGATCACCGGTAACGCGGGCGTCACGCCGAGCGGGGTCTACATCCCCGAACAGGCGGAGACTCTGCACATAACCCCCGACCCCAACATCCCGCCGGTGCTCGACCTGTTCAACGGTCAGGCACTTCGAGTTGGGCGTCGAGACGCCGATCCTTGGGAATCTCTCGACCCAGGTCGCGCCGGGCACCATCGCGACGGTCCCCGTCCAGAAGAAGGAGTGCAAGTCCACCCAGTGCGCGATCACCCTCCGTGACGTCCACCTCGAGGTCAACCATGCAATGGGTTCGGTGTCGGTGCGCTCGTACGCGCTGTTCACCGCGTCCACGGATGTCGCCGACGACGTCGTCGTCAGCTACGGACCGCCGGTCATCGTCTGAGACCTGTGCAGCGGCCTCGCCGGCAGTCGGGCACCGGCGGGGCCGTTTCGTGCTTCCACGCCCAGGCCGGGCCGGACTACGCCCAGTCCGCACGCCCGTCGCGCACCAGCCGATCGGACACCGAACCCGGCACCTCCTCGACCGTCATCGCCACCAACAGATGGTCACGCCACTGGCCGTCGACGTCGAGATACCTGCGCAGCAATCCCTCCTCGCGGAACCCCGCATGTCGGAGCACCGCCTGGCTCGCCACGTTCTCCGGCCGCACAGTGGCCTCCACCCGGTGCAGCCGCATCGGCCCGAAGCAGTGGTCCAACCCGAGCCCGAGTGCCGCGGTCGCGACGCCCTGTCCGCCGACCTCCTTGGCCACCCAGTAGCCGATCCACGCCGAGCACAGCGCCCCGCGCACGATGTTGCCGACCGTGATCTGGCCGCAGAAGTTGCCGTCCAGTTCGATGGCCATCGGCAGCATCCGCCCCTTGCGGGCCTCCGAACGAAGGCTCGAGCACAGTCCCGGCCACGCCGTGATGTGGTGCCGGTCCGCCCACGACGCCTGCCCTGTCGGCTCCCACGGCTCGAGGTGTGCCTGATTGTCGATACGCAGCCGGCTCCACACGGCGGCGTCCCGCAGCCGGATTGGCCGCAGTGTCACTCGCCCGGCCGCGACGCGCAGCGGGCCGATCCGGGCGGGCCACCCGGGATGTACCGACATCGAGCGCTCAACCCCGCTGCGCAAGGAACGCGACTTCCACCTGTTCGCCGGCACGGATCTCGGTGACGTCCGGCTCGACGAGAACCAGGCAGTTGGCCTCCGCCAGCGTCGCGAGCAGATGCGACGACGCGCCCGGCGCACCGCCGAGCGCCTGGACGAGGTACTCCCCCGTCGACTCGTCGCGCATCAGCTGACCGCGCAGGTAACCCTTGCGGTTCGCGATGGACGTGATGGGCGTGACCGTCCGCGCGGTGACGATCCTGCGCATCGGCTGGCGGCGCCCAGCGCGATACGGATGAGCGGCCGGACCATGACCTCGAACACCACGAGGGCGCTGACCGGGTTGGACGGCAGCAGGAACGTCGGTACCTCGTCGCGGCCGAGCTGTCCGAAGCCCTGCACCGAACCCGGATGCATCGCCACGCGCTCCACCTCGAGGTCCCCGAGGTCGGCCAGCGCGTCGCGAACCTCGTCGGAGGCGCCACCGCCGACGGCTCCCGCGATCACGACGATCTCCGAGCGGATCAGCTGGCCCTCGACCACCTCGCGCAGGCGTCGCGGATCCATCGTCGCGATGCCGACGCGGTTGACGTCGGCGCCGGCGTCACGGGCCGCGGCCGCGAGGGCGTAGGAGTTGACGTCGTAGACCTGTCCGGGGCCGGGGTCCGGTCGACGTCGACGAGTTCGCCCCCGACGGAGATGACCGACAGGCGCGGACGGGGGTGCACCAGCACCTTGTCCCGGCCGACCGCGGCGAGCAGTCCCACCTGCGCGGCACCGATGATCGTGCCGGCCCGCACCGCGACGTCACCCGGCTGGACGTCGTCGCCCGCGCGACGGACGTAGTCGCCGGACCGCACCGGCTTGTAGACCTTGACGCGGGCGTGCCCGCCGTCCGTGCGGTCCATCGGCAGCACCGCGTCCGCCAAGGTCGGCAGCGGCGCACCGGTGTCGACCCGCACCGCCTGACGCGGCTGCAGCCGAATCGGCTGCCGCGAGCCCGCCGTGACCTCGCCGACGACCGGCAGGGTCAGCTCGGTGGGCTCGCCGTCCTCACCGCGGATATCGGTACCCGCGGCGAGGACGTCGACGCTGCGCACGGCGTATCCGTCGATCGCGGCCTGGTCGAAGCCCGGCAGGGGCCGTTCGGTCACCACTTCTTCGGCGCACAGCAATCCCTGTGCCTCGGAGATCGCAACCCGGACGGGCCGGGGCGCGACCGCGGCAGCAGTGACTCTCGATTGCTGCTCCTCAACCGAGCGCATGTGGTTCCTCGTCCTCCCGACCCTGTCGACCCGACCGTGTACCTACCGGCGACTATTCGCCGGACGGCTCCTGGAGACGGTCGGTCAGCCACTCACGCAGAGACGGGCCGTACTCCTCGCTGTTCAACGCAAAGTCAACCGCAGCGCGCAGGTAGCCGCCGGGATTTCCCAGATCGTGTCGAGTTCCGCGGTGGACGACGACGTGAACCGGGTGACCCTCCGCGATCAGCAGGGCGATCGCGTCGGTGAGCTGAAGCTCACCACCGGCACCCGGGGTGATCCGGCGCAGCGCGTCGAAGATCGCCCGGTCGAGCAAGTAGCGGCCAGCGGCTGCGAACGTCGACGGCGCGTCCTCCATGGCCGGCTTCTCGACCATGCCGGTGACCTTGAGAACGTCCGGGTTGGTCGTGTCCGGCACGGTCTCGACCTCGAACACGCCGTAGGCGCTGACCTGATCCTTCGGCACATCGATCGCGCACAGGACGGTGCCACCACGCTTGGCCCGCACGCGGGCCATCGTCTCGAGCACGCCGCGCGGCATGACGAGGTCGTCCGGCAGGAGTACGGCGATCACGTCCTCGTCGTTGTCGAGCACGGCCTCGGCGCAGCCGACCGCGTGGCCGAGGCCCAGCGGCTCTTCCTGCACGACGGACTCCACCTCGAGCAGCCCGGGGGCCTTCCGCACCTTCTCCAGAAGGTGGTACTTGCCACTGGCTTCGAGCTTGCTCTCGAGGACGAGATCCTCGACGAAGTGGGCGACGACGCCGTCCTTGCCCGGTGAGGTCACGATGACCAGACGGCTTGCCCCGAGTCGGCCGCCTCTCCCGCCACCAATTCGATACCGGGGGTGTCGACCACCGGAAGTAACTCCTTCGGCACGGTCTTCGTCGCAGGTAGGAACCTGGTTCCCATACCCGCAGCGGGAACGACCGCCGTCCGAAAGCACCTGTTGTCATTGGTGACGGCTTCTGTCATAACTCACCACCCTATCCACCGGCCCCCGCGGCCGGTCGGAGCGATCCTATGGTTGCGATCATGAATGTGCCGACCAAAGCGGAATGGCGGACCCGTGTGCTGGGGCAGCGCAGGGCCGTCCACCCGAGACCAAGCGGGCAGAAGCCGAGTCGCTGGTCGAGTTCGTCACATCGGTCACATCGGTCACGGCGGACCCGGAAATCGCCACCACGGTGTGCGCGTACGTCCCCGTCGGCAGCGAGCCCGGCTCGCTGGAGATGCTCGACGCGCTGCGCGACGCGGGCCGCCGGGTCCTGCTGCCCGTCACCGGCGAGCCCGGCCCGCTCCAGTGGGCCGAGTTCGCCGGACAGGACGACCTCGTACCGGCCGGCTACGGGCTGCGCGAGCCGAGCGGTCCGGTACTGCCGTCGACCGAGGTCTCAGCCGCATCCGTGGTCCTCGTGCCGGCGCTGGCCGTCGACCGACACGGGGTCCGGCTGGGCCGGGGCGCCGGCTTCTACGACCGCACGCTGGGGATGGCGCGACCGGACGCGATGCTCGTTGCCGTCGTCCGCGACAGCGAACTGGTGCCGCAGTTGCCGGGTGATCCACACGACGTGGCGATGACCCATGCCCTCACCCCCGGCCGCGGGCTGGTGCGTCTCGGCGCGGACGATCCGGAGTAATCGGCAGGTCCGCTCGCTGCCGCTGGAATAGTCGGCTGGTTCGCGCTGTTGGCACTGTCGACTGTAGAGTGCCAACACCTGCGGTTTGACTACACAATGCGGAGGAACCCCAGTGCCCACCTATTCGTACGCCTGCACCGAATGCGACAACCGGTTCGACATCGTGCAGTCGTTCACCGACGACACCCTGACCGTCTGCCCGGAGTGCTCCGGCAAGCTCCGCAAGCTGTTCAACTCGGTCGGCATCGTCTTCAAGGGCAGCGGCTTCTACCGCACCGACAGCCGCGGCGGTTCGAGCACCGCGAGCGAGCCGGCGAAGAAGAGCGACTCCTCGTCCAGCACGTCGAGCTCGTCGACCTCCAGCTCGTCGTCCAGCGCCTCCGCCCCGGCGGCCGCCAGCTAGGCCACCGCAGGTTCTCCACAGCCCGCCGTTCATCCACAGGCGGGCTGCGAACTGCGGTTCCGCCGGGTTCCGGCCTCCGCTCCCGGGCCTAGCGTTCCTGTCATGCCTCTCGACCTGTTCCGTCGGCGCGAGACCGACCGCAGCGGATCCCTCGCACCGACGATCGGCGACCGCCTGGGTCGGCTGGCACGCCCGGCTGGGCCCGAACCGACACGGCGCGAAGGATCGCCGCGGCTTCACTCCTCGCCGCGGCCTTCGTCCTGTTCATCCGCGATCACCGCGACGACGGCGGCGAGCCGGTGGTCGTCGCGGCGCGTGACCTGACACCCGGTCACGTCGTGACCGCCGACGACGTCCGCACCATCGCGCGTTCACGCGCCGACCTCCCCGACGCCGCGGTGGCCGACCCCGGTGCGGTGGTCGGGCGCACCGTGTCCTCCCCGTCCGTGGCGGAGAGATCCTCACCGATGTCCGTCTGCTCGGGCCCCGCCTCGCGGAGGCCGCCGCCGGATCCGCCGACGCCCGCGTGGTTCCCGTCCGTCTGTCGGACGCGGGGCTCGCGAGGTTCATCCGCGAGGGCGACCGGGTGGACGTCCTCACCGTCGATGCGGCGCACGACACCGGCACGTCCCGGCCCGCCACGGCGACCGTCCTGGCGTCCGGCGCGACGGTGGTCCTGGTGACACCCGAGCAAGCGTCGGGAGCACGACGGGACCAGGTGGTGATGCTCGCGCTCCCGGCGCCCGAGGCGAGTGCGGTCGCGGCGGCGTCGCTCGACCGACGCGATCACCGTGACACTCCACTAGTGTCGCCTCGGTCGGGATACACACAGAGGTGGCTTTACATGCTCAGGGGCTTCAAGGACTTCCTGCTCCGCGGAAACGTCCTCGATCTCGCCGTCGCGGTCGTCGTCGGCGCTGCGTTCACCGCGATCGTGACCGCGTTCACCAGCAACATCGTCAATCCGCTCGTGGCCGCGGTCGGCGGCTCGAAGGAGCACGCGTGGGGCTTCTACGTCCTCCCCGGGAACCAGGAGACGTTCGTCAACGTCGGCGCCGTGGTGACCGCGATCATCAACTTCGTCATCATCGCGGCGGTCGTCTACTTCGTGCTCATCGTGCCGTCTAACGCCGTCAAGGCCCGCTTCGCGACCGAGGAAGAAGACACGAAGGCGAGCGAGGCCGATCTGCTCATCCAGATCCGCGACATCCTGGCGGAGGGCCGCATCGGCGAGGCGGCCGGTAGCGAATCGGACGGAAAGCACACCCGAGTTCTCGAGTAGTCACTCGAACTCGAACAGCGAAGGAGCCCATCCGAATCCGATCGGACGGGCTCCTTCTTCGTTTGTCGTCTCGGTTTTGTCGCCTTGTTGTCGGGACCGGACGCGGTCAGCCGTGATGTGGCGGCACCTGCCGCCGCAGCCACTCGTCCTGGCCGCCGTCAGAGGAGGACGCGCCGTCCCGGGAACGTTCGTCGGAGGTCTGCTCCGGCAGAACGGTTCCGAAGATGGCGTCCAGTCGGGCCCGATCGATGCGGGCCCGACTGGGCGCCGAGGACGCCCGGCCCTCTGCCGACGAGCCGGTTTCCGTCTTTCCCTCCGACATGTCTGTTCGTGCCGCCCTATTCGTCGATGCTCGACAGCTGCCCGATGACGTGGCTCGCCAGCGGGGTCAGCGTCGCCATGCCGTCGCGCACCGCGGCCCGCGACGACGCCAGGTTGACCACGAGGGTGCTGCCCGAGATCCCGACGAGACCTCGCGAGATGACGGCGTCGACCGCGCCGGCCGCGAGGCCCGAGGACCGCAGGGCCTCACTGATTCCCGGCAGCTCCCGATCGAGCACCTCGGCGGTGGCGTCCGGCGTCACGTCGCGCGGCGAGACCCGGTGCCGCCGACGGAGATCACCAGGTCGACGCCACCGATCACCGCCGTGTTCAGCGCGTTGCGGATCTCCACCTCGTCGGCGGTCACCGCGACCGTCGCGTCCACCAGGAATCCTGCCTCGGTGAGCAGTTCGGTCACGAGCGGGCCGGTCGAGTCGACGTCACCGTGTGCGGTTCGGTCATCGACGATCACGACGAGCGCACGTCCGGCGAGCGGTGCTTCGAGTTCCATGGTCCCTACCGTAGTGGCAGCCCCGGCAGACCGCCGACACCGTCGGGAGCGGCCTGAGAATCCGTGCCGGGGGCCGGCGGTGACCAGATTCCATCAACGACCGCCCTGGGTCTGGGTTCCGAGCTGGACGTCGACGGTCTTGGTGTTGCCCGCGGAGTCCTTGTAGGTCACCTTCACGGTGTCACCCGGGGCGTGGGACCGGATGGCCGCGATCAGCGAGTCACCGGTCGTGACGACCCGGTCGTCGACCTTGGTGACGACCGCACCCTTGGGGATGCCGGCCTTGTCGGCGGGGCCTCCGGGCGTGACGTCGACGATCGGCGCGCCGCCGGTGGATTCCTTGGCCGACACCTGCACGCCGATGATCGCCTGCGTGGCCTTGCCGGTCTTGACAAGTTCGTCGGCGACCCGTCGGGCCTGGTCGACCGGGATCGCGAAGCCGAGACCGATCGATCCGCCCTGTCCGCCGGCGGTCGCGATCGCGGTGTTGATGCCGATGAGCTGGCCGTTCATGTTCACCAGCGCGCCACCCGAGTTGCCGGGGTTGATCGCGGCGTCGGTCTGGATCGCGTCGATGACGGTGTTCTGGTTGCCGGACTCACCGCTGGTCGACACCGGCCGGTCGAGCGCCGAGACGATGCCCGACGTGACGGTGCCGGCGAGGCCGAGCGGCGATCCGATCGCGACGACCTGCTCGCCCACCTGGACACCGTCGGAGGTGCCGAGCTCGATCGGGGTCAGGTCCGTCTTGCCCTGGACCTTGATGACCGCGATGTCCGAAATCGGGTCCGTCCCCACCAGGCTTGCGGGCGCCGTGGAGCCGTCCGCGAAGGCGACCATCAGCTTGCCGTCGGGCCCGCCGCCGGAGACGACGTGGTTGTTGGTCATGATCAGGCCGTCGGACGAGAGGATCACGCCGGATCCCTCGCCCTCGCCCTTGCTGCCGGCGACCTGGATCTGCACGACGCTCGGCACGACCTTGGCCGCGACCGACTGCACGGAGCCCTCCGGCGCGTTCGAGGCCGGGCTGGTGCTCGGCTTGGGCGCGTTGAGCGCGTTCGACACCGGAGCGTTGCTGCCGCTGTTCGACGACGTCGCCAGCGAGCCGACGGCGCCGCCGATACCGCCGCTGACCAGGGCCAGGGCGATGGCGCCGGCGACGAGTGTGGTCCGTCCCACCCGCCGCGGCGGGGTGGTGACCGGCGCACCCGTGGTCGGCAGGGTTCCGGTCGTTCCGACGCCGGGGAACTGCTCGGTCGGCTGGTACCCCGCCTGGTAGCCGGGCTGGCCGTAGCCCTGTTCGTGGTGGCCCGCTCCGCCCGGGTAGCCGGGGTCTGAGGCTGGTAACGCCACGGCTCCTGCGGCGCGGACTGGTGTCCGGGCGCCTGATACGGATTGCCCTGCTGGGGGTTGCCGTGCTGCGGAGCCCCCTGATCGGGGCCACCGTTGGGGTTACGGTCGTCGGTCATCGCACCGCCTTCGTTCGTGACCGCCTTGGTGGGCGGCTCTGATCCGGTCGTTGACTTCAGATTGCCCGGTACGGCTGAGAGGCCGCTGAGACGCCGCTTTCAGTTTCCCGTGTCCTTGCTGCGAATACCACCTCGGTCACACATCCGGCGCCCGGGCGGGCCGGTCAGCGGACGTCGGCGTCCGGTTCGCCGGGCAGCACGATGCGGATGCGGGCGCCACCGCGATCGGACGTCTCGACGGCGATCGTGCCGCCGTGTTTGACGACCACCTGCCGGACGATCGCCAGGCCCAGCCCCGATCCGGGCATCGACCGCGATGCGGTGGCACGGTAGAACCGCTCGAAGACCAGCTCCCGCTCCTCGACCGGGATGCCGGGGCCGGCGTCGTCGACGGTGAGCTCGAGCAGCCGGTCCCGATCTGCCGCATGGTGACGTCGACGCGCTCGCCGGACGGGCTCCACTTCGCCGCGTTGTCGAGGACGTTGAGCACCGCGCGGGACAGGCCGGCCTGGTCCCCGTAGACGAACCACGGCGTGGTGACGGCCTCGAAGTCGATCTCGTTGCGCCGCCGTCGGGCCTTCTCGAGCGACCGCTCCACGACCTCCCGCAGGTCGACGAGTTCGAAGATCGTCTCCGGCGCGTCCTCGCGGGCGAGGTCGACGAGGTCGCCGACGAGGGTGGACAGCTCCTCGATCTGAGCCATGACGTCCGCACGGAGTTCGGCCATGTCCTGGTCCGGGATGTGCGGCGCCCCCGGGCGGCTCGACGCGATGAGCAACTCCATGTTGGTGCGCAACGACGTGAGCGGGGTGCGCAGTTCGTGCCCGGCATCGGCGACGAGCCGACCCTGCCGCGCCCGCGACTCCGCCAGCGCACGCAGCATCGTGTTGAAACTCACTGTCAGACGGGCCAGTTCGTCGTTGCCGGTGACCGGGATCGGCGTGAGGTCGTCGGTGCGGGCGACGCGTTCGGTCGCCGCGGTGAGTCTCCCGATCGGTCTCAGCCCGGTCCGGCCGACGGTCGTTCCGGCGGCCGCCGCCAGGACGACGCCGCAGCCGCCGACGACGAACAGCACCCACGCGAGGCGGTCGAGGACGTCCTTGGTGGGCTGTAGTCGCTGCGCGATCACCAGGGTGCTGCCGTCGCGCGTGCGCTCGGCCAGGACCCGGTTGCCCTCCACCGTCCGCAGCGAGAAGTCGCCCTGGCCGCGCGCCACCGCCAGTTCGGGTGGACCGATCGGCACGACCGATCCCGGCGGGATGTACTTGTTCAGGTCCGGGAAGATCAGCGCCACGCTGATATCACTCGTGTACAGCGTCGCGCCCGCGACGTACCGCGGGTCGAACGTGATGAGGTCGTTGTCGACGATCGCCGACGCACGCGACTGCAACTGCTTGTCGACGTCGGCGTACAGGGCGCGCGAGACCACCGCGTAGGCGGCGACGGCCATGACGGCCACCGCGATGGCGACGACCGAAGCCGCGAGCAGCGTCACGCGCCACCGCAGCGACACCGACCGGGTGAGAGGCATCGGCGGACGCATCTCGTGCCGGGGAGGTGGCATCGGCCGGGCGGCGTCTCCTGGCCGTTGGGGCGGGCGCCGGCCCGACCGAAGGGGGTGACCATCACGGAGGCGTCTCCCGCAGGACGTAGCCGACTCCGCGAACCGTGTGGATCAGCCGGGGCTCGCCGTCGGCCTCGGTCTTGCGCCGCAGGTAGCCCACGTACACCTCGAGCGCGTTGCCCGACGTCGGGAAGTCGTAACCCCACACCTCCTCGAGGATCCGGCTGCGCGAGAGCACCCGGCGCGGGTTCGCCATCAGCATCTCGAGCAGCGCGAACTCGGTGCGGGTGAGACTGATCGAGCGGCCGCCCGGGTCACCTCGCGGGTGACCGGGTCAAGTGTCAGATCCTCGAACTTCATCGACTCCGAGTCGTCACCGGCGGCGGGTGTCGCGCGGCGCAGCAGGGCGCGCAGTCGCGCCAGCAGTTCCTCGAAGCGCGAACGGCTTGGGCAGGTAGTCGTCGGCGCCGGCGTCGAGTCCGGCCACCCGCTCGGACACCGAATCACGCGCCGTGAGAACGAGAATGGGGAGGTCGTCGCCGGTGCTGCGGAGCCGACGGCACACCTCGAGCCCGTCGAGGCGCGGCATCATGACGTCGAGCACCAGCGCGTCGGGGCGCGATGCGGTCACCTTCTCGAGCGCATCGACTCCGTCGACGGCGAGGTCGACGCTGTAGCCGTTGAAGCTGAGGGACCGCCGAAGCGACTCGCGGACCGCCCGGTCGTCGTCGACCACCAAAATGCGCATGCCGACATTTTGGCCCGAGCGACTGAGATCCCGCTGAGAGGTCCCTTGGAAGAGGTCCGCGTGTCGGCTCAGTCGAGGGGATCCGGGGGCCCGGCAGGCTCCAGCGGCGCCACATCGCGACCAGTCGCAACGTGGTCGCGACGACAGTTCCGAGCACCAGGACAGCGTTGTAGGTCATGCCCACCGACGTCCCCGCGACGACCAGCGCCGACCCCAGCAGCGCCGGGATGGCGTACAGGTCGCGGTGCAGCAGCAGCGGGACCTCGTTGACCAGCACGTCGCGCAGAATGCCGCCGCCGATCGCGGCGGTGGCCCCGATCAGGGCCGACGCGAGCGGGCCCGCGCCGGCCTCGAGCGCGATCGTCGCGCCGGTGCTCGCGAACAAGCCCATGCCGAGGGCGTCGAGCACGAGGATCTCGCGCCGCAGCTTCCCAACGCGGAATGGACGAAGAACACGATCGCCGACGTCGCCGCCGCCGTCCCGAACAACGGCCAACTGGTCAGCGACGTCGGCGGATGGATCCCGAGCAGCAGGTCACGGACGATGCCGCCGCCGATGCCGGTGAACACGCCGACGACCACCACCCCGAAGATGTCGAAGCGCTTGCTCACTCCCACCAGGGCGCCCGATGCGGCAAACGCCACGATGCCCACCAGCTCGAGGATCTTCAGCAACACGCGGACAGGGTCGCACGGCCCCACTGACCGCGATCACAGACGTCCCGGGTCCACCATTCCGAGCTGGACGGCGCGCACCAGCCGGCGGGGGACGCGGAACGTCTGCCCGCCGACGCCGACGGTCACCAGATCGGGCGCGGTCGCCTTCCACTGAGACCGCCTGCTGCGGGTGTTGGCGCGGGACATGCGCCGCTTGGGTACCGCCATCGGTTCAGCCCTCCTCTGATGCGCGACTGTTTGCGCGACGGACCCGGCGGCCGTACCTGCGCTCGAACTTCTCGACCCGGCCCATGGTGTCGACGATGCGGTCCGCACCCGTCCAGAACGGGTGGGATGCGCTGGTGACGTCGACGACGACGAGCGGGTAGCTGTTGCCGTCCTCCCAGTCGATGCTGCGGTCCGTTCGTGCCGTGGACCTGGTGAGGAATGCGGTGCCGGCGCCCGCGTCCTGGAAGACCACCGGTCGGTAGTCCGGATGGATACCTGGTTTCACGATGTCGCTTCTCCGTTCTTCTCGAGTGCGCCCAGAGCGGTCGGGCGCACGGGTCGGCGTGGAACTCGCCGAACGGGTCGTCCCACGTGGGCCACGACTCCTCCTCGGCGAGTTCGCTTTCGGTGAGCAGCGCCCAGTCGAGCGCCGCGGTGACCGACTCAGGGTCGGCGTCGTGGACGAGCACGACGAGCGAGGTGTCCCGGTCCCCGAACCGCTCGTCCCAGCCCAGGGCGGCGAGCGCACGCCGTTCGGGGTCGACGTCGCACAGTTCGTCGTCGGTCATGTCCGCGAGCCAGCGGTCGGCCGCGGCGACCCGCAGTCCCCGCCTGCCGATTCGAGCCACAGCGCGACGTCGGAGCGGGTGGCGAGCCAGAGCCGGCCGCGCGCGGTGACGACGCCGTCGAGCAGGACGTCGATCGCCTCGTGCAACCGTCCCGGGTGGAACGGTCGCCGCGCGGTGAACTCGACGAGCGCGACGCCGGCGTCGACGTCGAGAGGCGGACGGCCCCGGAGCAGCGGCGCATGGGCGGTATCGACCCGGCCGCGGCGCGCGTCAGCACCGATGCGCGCCAGCAGCGCGGGACCGTCGGGCACCGTGGCGGTCGGCGCACCGGGCGCGAGTCTCGCGAGCACAGCCGAGGTCTTGTACGTCAGCCAGGTGTCGGCGCCCCGCTCGTCGACGACGAGCGCATCGGCGAACGCCACCTGACCGACCACCACCTGGGCGACGGTCCGGTCGTCGTCAAGGTCCTCGTCGCCGGTCACCGCTTGCCACCACGCGTCGGTGTCGAGGCACGTCACGACCGCATCGACGCGGACGTCGCGGCTCGCCGGCCCGTCGAGCTGCCCGACGACGCCCACCACCGGGACGTTCTCCACGGCCCAGCAGAGCGCTTCCGGCTCCAGCTCCGGGTCGAGCTCGAGGACGATGCGACCGACCGAGCTGCGTGCATGCAACTTCCGCAGCAGCGGCAGCAGGTCGTAACGCAGCGTGCACGACACGCACCCGTGCGCGAGTTCGAGGATCTCCGTGGTCACCTGCGGCCCGTCCACCGACCCCGTCGTGACGGTCCGGCGAAGGACACCCTGGCCGAGTTCGTCGAGATGGTGACGGACCACGACCGTGTGGGTGTCACCGTCGCCCAGGAACGAGTGCGCGGTCTCGTGAACCGGTCCGCTCCACCCGCTCACCACGATCAGCGGGGTGCGGCCGTCCGGCTTCGCAGCCACAATCGAGCCCCTTTCGAAAACGATTGTCATTAACGGTTGACGAGACTACACTCATCGAGCAACTAACGACAATCGTTTTCATTAACTGGCCGTCCCGGCCGGAAAGGAGCACCCATGTCCGCTCGCTGCCAGGTGACCGGCAGACGACCAGGCTTCGGTCGGTCCGTCTCGCACTCCCACCGACGCACGAACCGGCGCTGGAACCCGAACATCCAGACCAAGACGTACTTCCTGCCCAGCGAGGGCCGCCGGATCACCCTGCGCCTGACGCCGAAGGGCATCCGAACGATCGACCGTGACGGCATCGAAGCCGTCGTCGCCCGGATGCGGGCTGCCGGAGAGAAGGTCTGAAAACCATGGCACGCGACGAGATCCGACCTTTGGTGAAGCTCGTCTCCACCGCCGGGACCGGATACCGGTACTACACTCGGAAGAACCGACGCAACGACCCGACCGGCTGGCGCTGCGCCGCTACGACCCGATGGTGCGTCGGCACGTCGAGTTCCGAGAGGAGCGCTGAGGGCATGGCCAAGAAGTCGAAGATCGCCCGGAATGAGCAGCGCAAGGTGATCGTCGCCCGCTACGCAGCGCTGCGGGCCGAACTGAAGGAGACGATCCGCCAGCCCTCGAGTACGCCCGAGGAACGCGCCGTCGCACAGTCCCGGCTGGCAGGGCTGCCGCGGGACGCGAGTCCGGTACGATTGCGCAATCGAGACGCTGCGGATGGACGTCCGCGCGGTCACCTGCGAAAGTTCGGTCTTTCCCGCGTGCGGGTACGCGAGATGGCCCACCGTGGGGAACTGCCAGGCGTACACAAGTCGAGCTGGTGAGGAGAGCAATGGCAGTCAAAAGGGCACCGTCGAAGAAGTCGCGCAGCGAGCAGGGCCGCCGCCCCAGAAGAACCCGCTGATCGCCGCAGGCATCGAGACCGTCGACTACAAGGACGTCAACCTGCTCCGCACTTTCATCTCCGATCGCGGCAAGATCCGCAGCCGCCGCGTCACGGGCCTCACCCCGCAGCAGCAGCGTCAGGTCGCCATCGCGGTGAAGAACGCCCGCGAGATGGCACTGCTTCCGTTCACCAGCCGGTAGCACCCCGACAGATCACGCGCGAGGCCGCGCAGTCGCAGAGACTGCGCGGCCTCGCGCGTTCGGCGTCGCGCTAGATTCTCCGGGTGTCGCTTTCGATCCGTACCGCCGCCTTCCTGGCCGCGACCGCCCTCACCGTGGGTGGTCTCGCGGCCTGCTCGTCCGATTCCACTACCTCGACGTCCGCTGCTGCCGACTGCATCACCGACTTCGACGCGAGCGTCGACTACTACCCGGACAAGCAGACCGTCGAGTACGCGCAGAACTTCGACATCGAGTACCACAACTCGTATCAGGTGCTCACCGTCCGGCAGCCCGGGCAGGCCGACGAGAGTTACGTGCTCACCAAGTGCGGCGCCCCGGCACCCGACATGAAGGGCGACCTGGCGGGCGCCCAGCAGGTCACCACGCCGGTGACGAACCTGTTCGCCGAATCGACGACGCACCTGCCGAGCCTCGAGGCGCTCGGCGAACTCGACGCCCTCACCGGCTTCGCGAACGCCGACTACGTCTACAGCGACGCCGCCCGCAATCACATCGCGAACGACGGCGTCGTGCAGTTCGCGACCGCCGGCCAGGTCGACGCCGAGGCGGTCGTCGCGCACGCCCCGCAGGCGTTCGTCACCGGCGGCTTCACGGATCCCGCGTACGCGGTGATCGAGCGCGCGAAGGTCCCCGTCCTCGCCGACTACGACTGGCTCGAGACGAACCCGCTGGGCCGGGCCGAGTGGATCAAGTTCTTCGCCGCGTTGACCGGCACCGAGAAGCAGGCCACCGAGACGTTCGACGGCATCGTCGGCGACTACGACAGGTACACGACGATGGCCGCGAACACCGCGCCCGTGCCGATCGTCCCTGGCCTGCCCTACCAGGGCGCCTGGTCGGTGCCGCTCGCCAGCTACTCCAACGACCTGTACGCCACGGCCCACATCACGCATCCGTGGATGACCGAGCCGGGCACCGGCAGCCTGCAGACCGACCTCGAGACGGTGTTCGCGAAGGCCGGTGACATCCCGCTCGCGATCAGCACCTCCTCGAACACGACCAAGGCCGACGCGATCGCCGCCGAACCGCGGCTGGCCGAGTTCGCCGCGTTCCGGGACGGCCAGGTGTGGACGTCGTCGGCGCGCGTGACCGCCACCGGCGCACTCGACATCTACGAGCAGGGTGTCCTGCGGCCCGACCTGGTGCTGGCCGACCTCATCGCGATCGCGCACCCGGAACTGCTGCCCGGCCACGAGTTCACCTTCTACCGCCAGCTGCAGTGAACCGCACCGCAGCCGCCGTCACCGCGTTGGTCGCGCTCCTCGTCGCGGCGACCGTGCTGGCGGTGTCGGTGGGTTCGGTGACGATCCCGTTCGACGCGACCGTCCGCTACCTGTTCACCGGCGACGCGGGTTCCGCCCGCTGGACCACCCTCATCGAGGACATCCGTCTGCCCCGTGTCGTGACGGCGGCGTTCGCGGGTGCCGCGCTCGCGGTGGCGGGCCTGCTGATGCAGACACTGTTCGCGAACCCGCTCGCCGACCCGTACATCCTCGGGCGTCGTCGGGCGCGAGCCTCGGTGTCGCGCTCGTCGTGCTCGGCTCGGGCGCCGGGGCGGGCGTGTTCGCGGCCGTGGCCGGGACCGGTCGGCTCGGGATCGCGGCCGCGGCAGCGCTCGGCGCGCTCGCGGTGCTGCTGGTGGTGCTCGCGATCTCGCGGTGGGTGCAGTCGGTGGTGACGCTGCTGATCGTCGGCGTCATGGTCGGCTCGGTCACCAGTGCCGTCGTGTCCCTGCTGGTCGCGTTCTCGCAGCCCGCCCAGATGCAGCAGTTCATCCTGTGGAGCCTCGGCTCGTACGCGGGCGCGTCGTGGTCGGACCTGCGGGTGCTGGTGCCCGTCGTGCTCGTCGGCCTGGTGCTGGCGACGACGATGGTGCGGCCGCTCAACGCGATGCTGCTCGGCGAGGACTACGCGAGCTCGATGGGCGTGCACCTGCTGCGCACCCGAACCGTCGCGATCACCGCGTCCGCCCTGCTCGCGGGAGCGGTCACCGCGTTCTGCGGACCCATCGCGTTCCTCGGCATCGCGGTCCCGCACCTGGCCCGGCTCGCGCTGGGTACGTCGGATCATCGGGTGCTGTTGCCCGGGGCGGTGCTGATGGGGGCGGCGGTGTCGCTGCTGTGTTCGGTGGTGGCGCAGCTTCCCGGACGCGACGGCGTGCTGCCGCTCAACGTCGTCACCGCGCTCGTCGGCGCACCGGTCGTCATCCTGGTGTTGCTGCGCTCGCGTCGAGCCAAGGCGGGTATGGCATGACGCTCGTGCTCGACGGCGTCACCGTCGGCTACCCCGGCCGCCCGCCCCGCGAGGTGCTCACGGATCTGAATCTGACCGCGCATGCCGGACAGGTGACGGCGCTGCTGGGCCCCAACGGTGCCGGCAAGTCGACGCTGCTGCGGTCGGTCGCAGGGCTGCAACGAGTGCTCGGCGGCACCGTCCGGCTCGACGGCGACGACGTCACCGCGCTGCCTCCGGCGCAGCGCGCCAAGCGGATCGCGGTGGTCCTCACCGACCGCGTCGACGCCGGCCTGCTCGACCGGCGGCGAGGTGGCCGCTCTCGGCAGGCTGCCGCACCAGGGCTTCGCGTCGCGGCTCAGCGCCGCCGAGAAGCAACTGATCGCCGACAGCCTCGAGCGCATGGGCGCCGCGCATCTGGCCGATGTCCGGCTGCACGAGATGTCCGACGGCCAGCGCCAGCGGGTCCTGATCGCACGGGCGCTGGTGCAGCAGCCGTCACTGCTGGTGCTCGACGAGCCCAGCGCCTTCCTCGACGTCGCGGCCCGCGTCGAGTTGTTGGCGCTCCTGGCGGAGATCGCCGACGACGCCGGCATCACCGTGCTGCTCTCGACGCACGACGTGGAACTGGTGCTGCGGACGTCGCAGCACGTGTGGCTGGCCGCGGGCGACGGCTCGGTCGTCGACGGCACCCCCGCCACGCTCGTCGAGTGCGGCGCGATACGGCGGGCGTTCGACTCGCAGCGAGTCCGCTTCGACTCCGCCGCCGGCATCTTCCGCCTCGACACCCCCTGAACCCCTGAACGGGAATTCACGGCACGTTCGCGGCCCCGAAGCGTGCGGTGAATTCCCGTTCAATGGTTGGGTCTAGACTTTTCGCCGAGTTTCCGTTCGGTTTTTGGAGGTGCCCCGCGGCGTGTCGGGTGTGGTCGCGGGTTTCACGGTAATTTTCGTCGTCATCGCCATCGGGTACTTCCTCGGTCGCAGCGGCACTCTCGGGGATCACGGGCAGTTCGTCCTGAGCCGACTGGTGTTCTTCGTCGCGACGCCGGCGCTGCTGTTCGACACCCTCGCGAACTCCGATCTGTCGGTGGTCTTCTCCCCCACCCTCGCGGTCGCGGCGACCACAGCGTTCGTCGTCGCGGGCATCTATCTGATGATCGCGCGCCTGTGGCTGCGTCGACCGCTGCCGGAGCTGACGGTCGGCGCGCTCGCGTCGTCGTACGTGAACTCGGCGAATCTCGGCATCCCGATCGCGGTGTTCGTGCTCGGCGACGCGTCGTTCGTCGCGCCGCTGCTGCTGTTCCAGATCATGATCTTCTCGCCGATCGCGTTGACCGTGCTCGACATCAGCACCATGCGTCAGGGCGCCTCGAGGCTCGAGACGATCACCGCGCCGTTCAAGAATCCGATCGTGCTCGCGGGCGCGGCCGGCCTGGCGGTCGCGGTGTCGGGGTGGACACCGCCCGAGGCGCTGATGCAGCCGTTCCGGCTCATCGGCGGCGCCTCCGTTCCCGGTGCGTTGCTGGCGTTCGGACTGTCGCTGTACGGGGTACGGGTGCTCGAGAAGGGCGCGAGCCCGCGCCGCGACGTCGCGCTCGCGTCGGTCCTCAAGATCTGCGTCCAACCCGTCCTCGGGTATCTGATGGCCCGCTTCCTGCTGGGTCTCGACGGCCACGAACTGTTCGCGATCGTCGTCGTCTCCGCCCTGCCCACCGCACAGAACGTCTTCGTCTACGCCAGCCGCTACCAGCGCGGCATGGTCCTCGCGCGCGACGCCGCCTTCGTCACGACCCTCGCGTCGATCCCCGCGATCGCGCTGGTGGCGGCGCTGCTGACCTGAGCCGCCCGGCTCACAGGATGCCCAGTTCGGTGGCGCGCACCGCGACCCGGACCCGGGACCGCGTCCCCGTCTTGGCGAAGATGTTCTCGAGGTGCGTCGCCACGGTTCGCCTGCTGATCAACAGTTCCGCCGCGATCTCCGCATTGCTCGCGCCCTGCGCGACGAGCGCGAGGATCTGGTGCTCACGGCCGCTGAGCCGGAACGACTCACGATCACTCTGATCCGCGACGATGCGCCGGCACTGGTGCGCGAGCGCCTCGATTCCGGCGCGGGCCGTCGAATCCACCTGCGGGCGGGCGAAACTCACGTCCAGGACGCTGGTGACCTGGCCCCGCTCCAGACCGAGCGCCACCGACGATCCCTCCCGGAATCCCGAGGGCCGCAACACGGCTTCCGCGGCGGGGGTGCGCTCGAACCCGGGGACGTCCTCCCAGCACACGGGCCGACCGGACGCGATCCGGATGTGGTCGAAGGTCCGAGTGTCGTCGACGAACTCGCCGGCGAGATAGTCCGCGACCGGCGTCGCGTAGCCGCCGTTGGCGAGCACCCGATGAACCCGATCGCCGCGGCGGCGGTAGGTGATAGCGGCGGCGACGTAGTCGAGTTCACCGGCCCAACGCGCGAGCAGGCCGTGCGCGACGGTGACCGGGGATCGGGACGACAACAGGTCCCGGTCCCCGGCCACCGCCTCGCACCGCTCGTTCATGGCACGAATCTACCTGTGACCTACGCCACCGGACGACGATCCGCCCACGGCCGCGCCTGCTCGAGGTTGGCCGCGGCCCGCAGCACCAGGGCGTCCTGGCGGTGCCGCGCCGCGATCTGCAGGCCGACAGGTCGCCCGTCCGCGGTGAAGCCGGCCGGCACCGTGATCGCCGGATTGTTCAGCATGTTGTAGGGGTAGGTCAGCAGCCAGTCGAGCAGCTGCTCGCGCAGCGACTTGCCCTGCAACCAGTCCGGCGCGAACTGGGTGAGCGGGAACGTCGCGGACGCGAGGGTCGGCGAGATCAGGACGTCGTAGTCGTTCATGAACTCGGTCCAGGTGTCCACATCCGGCCGCGGAACGCGTCGGCGCGGCCGTAGTCGACGCCGGTGAGGCGACGGCCCTCGTGCATCAGTTCGATCAGGTTCTCGTCCACGTCGCCGTGCAGCGAGTCCCAGTCGAGCATGTCGTGCTCGCCCGCGAATCCGGTACCCAGATGCCGTGCCACATCGCCTCCGACGGGTCACCCCACTCGGGCGTCGCCTCCACGACCTTGGTGCCCATCTCCTCGAAGCACGCGACCGCCTCGGCGCACACCGCCGCGACATCGGGGTCCACGTGGCCGAGGCCGAGGTTCGGCGACCACGCGACGCGCAGGCCGTCGACGCTGCCTCGCGCCGCCTCGACGTACGACGACTCGACCCGTTCGATGCTGAGCGGATCCGAATGATCCGGTCCAGCAAGGACGTCGAGCATCAACGCGTTGTCGGCGACGGTCCGGGTGATCGGCCCGTGGTAGGCCCAGTTGTTGAAGCGGCCGGGCAGGATCGTCTGCGGATCACGCCGGTCGTGGGCTTGAGTCCGACGACGCCGCACAGCGCCGACGGGATCCGGACCGACCCGGCACCGTCGCTGCCCTCGGCCAGCGGGCCCAGTCCGGCGGCGACGGCCGCCGCCGCGCCGCCGCTCGATCCGCCAGCGCTGTGGCCGGGCTTCCACGGGTTGTGGGTGGGACCGAACAGGTGGTTGTCGGTGCCGCCGTAGTAGCCGCTCTCCGGGGTATTGGTCTTGCCGAGGTAGAGGCCACCGGCCCGCTTCAACCGGGTCACGACTACCGCATCACGCTCGGCGATGTTGTCGCGCATGGGCTTCATGCCGAACGTCGTCGGGAGGCCCTTGACGTCGGTGAGGTCCTTGATCGTGAACGGGACGCCGTGCAGTGGCCCCAGCTGTTCGCCACTCTCCTGCGCGCGCGTCAGTTCCGCGGCGTCGCGGCGCACCTGGTCGGCGTCGAAGTGCACGATCGCGTTGACGGAGGGGTTGACCTCCTCGACCCGACGGATCATCTCCTCCGCGATCTCGTTGGGCGACAACTTCTTCGAGGCGACCTGTGCAGTCATCTCGGTAGCCGACATCCAACCCAGATCCGATGTGTTCATGGGAACCGCCCTTCACGGTGACGTGTTTCGGAGACGAACGCCACGCTATGACCGCGGTCACACCCACACCATCGGTCGAATGACCGATGACGGCGCGGGCAATCGTTGACAGGCAAGTCAACACTTGCCTATTCTTCGGACGTGGGTGACCTGTTCAAAGCGCTGGCGGACCCGACACGGCGTGCGATCCTCGACGAGCTCGTCGACCGGGACGGGCAGACGCTGTTCGAACTGTGCACCCGACTGGTCACCAAGTACGGATTCGGATCGTCCAGACAGGCCGTCTCCCAGCACCTCACGGTGCTCGAGGAGGCCGGGTTGCTGCACACCCGCCGCGAGGGTCGATACAAGTTCCACCATCTCGACACCACCCCGCTGCGGGCGATCGTCGACCGCTGGCCGATACCCCGCCCCACCGAGACAGAGAGGAAGAGACGCAATGAGGATCAACCTGACCAGCGTGCACGTCGACGACCAGGACAAGGCGCTCACGTTCTACACCGACGTCCTCGGCTTCGTGAAGAAGACCGAAGTCCCACTGGGACAGCACAAGTGGCTCACCGTCGTGTCCCCCGAGAACCCCGACGGCACGGAACTGGTCCTCGAGCCGGACGAGCACCCGGCCGCCCAGGCCTACAAGAAGGGCCTCGTGGCGGACGGGATCCCGTGCACGTCCTTCGCCGTCGACGACGTCCACGCGGAGTACGAGCGCCTGAAGGCACTCGGCGTCGTGTTCACGCAGGAGCCGCTCGCGATGGGGCCGGTCACCACCGCCGTCTTCGACGACACGTGCGGCAACCTGATCCAGATCGCCGCCCACGCCTGACGTTCCTGGTCACCGGCCGCGACGGCGCATCCGCATGTAGTCGCTGACGACCGCGGCCCCGAGCCCGTCGAGGTCGGGTGCCACGACACGGCCGCCGACCCGCTGGGCCATACGGTCGACGACGCGGGCGAGTCCGGGGTCGTCGCCGAGCCGGAAGATGGTGACCTGTGCGCCGAGGCGGGCGAGGGTGTCGAGTTCGCGGACCGTCAAGCCCAGTGTGCGCGCGCTCGGCGGGTAGTCGAAGAACGCCTCCCCGTCGGGTTCGAGATGAGCGGTCGGCTCGCCGTCGGTGACGATCAGTACGACGGGCTGCGCATTGGGGTGCTTCCGCAGGTGTCGCGCCGCGAGCAGCAGCGCGTGGTGCAGGTTGGTGCCCTGGTCCCACGCCCCGTCCAGGCCCGCGAGTTCCGGCGCGGACAGGGTCTGGGCGTAGCGGCCGAACCCGATGATCTGCAACGCATCTCCCCGGAACCGCGTGGTCACCAGATGGTTCAGCGCCAGCGCGGTGCGCTTCATCGGCACCCACCGCCCGTCCATCACCATCGAGAACGACGTGTCCACCAGCAGCGCCACCACCGCCTGAGCCCGCTGCTCGGTCTCGGCGACCTCGACGTCCGCCACCGTCATCCGCACCGGCATCCGGCCCGGCTCGCGCAGGATCGCGTTGGTCAGGGTTCGCGTCACGTCCCACGGTTCGGTGTCGCCGAATTCCCACGGCCGCGACGCCCCCGTCGGCTCGCCCATCGAGCCCGCGCGGCGGGTCTCCCGCTGGCCGCCGCGGTGCGCGAGACGTCCGGCCACGTCCCGCAGCCACGTCTGGCCGAGTTGGCGCATCGCCTTGGGCGACAGCCGCCACTGGCCGTCCGGGGCCCGGTCGAAGAACCCTGCTGCTGCAGTGCCCGTTCGAGGTCGGCGAGGGTGCGCTCGTCGGCCACCGCCTGGTCGCCGAGCTGCCGCGCCAGCGCCTCGGTGTCGATGTCGTCGAGCTGGGCGCCCGGATACTGTTGCGACAGTTGCTCCGACAGCCGTTCCAGGTCGGCGACGTCCGCGACCGCCGACGTCCCCTCCCCCAGTCCGAGTCCCTCGTCGCCGCGGAACTGCGCCGACCCGGTCCAGTCCTCGCCGGGCCGTGCTGCCTGCAGGTGCGCGTCCAGCCGGTCCAGCTGGTTCATCAGCGACGGATCACCGAAGGCCTGCTGCGCCAACGCATCCAGCTCCGCGCGCTGGTCTGGGCTGAGCGAGTTCCGCAGCCGCTGCGCCGCCGCGGCGCGACGGGCCAGCGAGTCCAGCAGCTCGTCGGTGTTGCGCGGGTTCTCCGGGAAGAACTCGCCGTGCCGGTTCATGAAATCCCGGAACTGTTCGGTGGTGTCCTCGCCACGGGCGTGACTGTCCAGCAACGAGTTCAGGTCCTCGAGCATCTCCCGGATGCGTTGGCGGTCCTGGTCGGTGGCACCCTCGAGCTGCCGCTTCATCCCGTCGAACCGCTGGTCGAGCAGCTCGCGCCCCAACAGGTCGCGGATCTTCTCGTAGTCCTCCCGGGCCTGGCTGCTGCGCCAGTCGTAGTCGGCGAGGTCGGCGACCGCCTGCGCCGTCGACGGCGGCAGCTCCTCCATCCGCATCTCCGCGAACCGGGCGTCGTCGTCGAGTGCCCGGGCCAGGGTCTTGCGCTCCTCGAGCACCGCACGGTCGAGCAGCTCCCGCACCTCGTCGAGCGTCCCACCGAGATTGTTGCGCTGCAGTAGTTCTCGCCGACGACGGTTGGCCTGCGCTGCCAGGTCGTCGAGGCCGCGACGCTCCCCGAACCCGCGGCGCAGCAGCTCCCGCAGCGCCTGCCGCGGCGACGACCCCTCGAGCACGTCGTCACCGATCGCGGCCAGCGCCTCCCGCAGATCCACCGGCGGTGCCAGCGGGTCGCCGCCCGCGTACGGGCCGTAGCGTGCGCCGCGAGACATGGTGCCTCCCTGTCCGAATGCCGACTACGAGTAGACGGCCTGACCGTTCTCGTCGGGGTTCTTCGAGATACGCCGGGCCAGGTACAGCCCCTCGAGCGCGAGTTCGGCGGCGGACGCCCGCTCCCCGTCGGACCGGGCACCCAGCCGCTCGGCAACCACGTCGAGCACCTCGAGTTCGGGTAGCTCGCCGAGCAAGGCCTTGGCGGTGACCCGTTCGCCGGTCACCACCGGCTGTCCCAGTTCCACCGCGGTCACGAGCGGCGCGAGGTCGATCCCGCCGAGCCGGACGCGGGCCGTGTCGGCGGTCGCGCGCCGGAGCAGGTGCTCGAGGATCTCGAGCTCGCGCCCCTCCTCGCCGGACTCGAACTCGACCTTCCCGCGCAGCACCTCGACGATCGTGCCGAGGTCGATCGGCCGGGCCACCGACTCCGCCTCGCCCAGCACCGCGCTGCGGTGCACCGCGGCCGCGCTCACCGTCTCGGCGCCGGCCACCGCGAAGCGGGCCGACACCCCCGACCGCTGGTCCACCGACGTGGACTCGCGCAGCAACCGGGTGAACCGGGCCAGGACCTCGAGCAGGTGGTGTGGGACGACGGCCTGCAGGTTCGCCTCCTGCTGGATCACCGCGATCTCGTCCTCGAGTAGCGACGGGTAGTGAGTGCGGATCTCGGCGCCGAACCGGTCCTTGAGCGGGGTGATGATCCGGCCGCGGTTGGTGTAGTCCTCCGGGTTGGCGCTGGCCACCAGCAGCACGTCGAGCGGCAGCCGCAGCGTGTACCCGCGGACCTGGATGTCGCGCTCCTCCATGACATTCAGCAGCGACACCTGGATCCGCTCCGCCAGGTCCGGTAGCTCGTTGATCGCGACGATGCCGCGATGGGCGCGCGGCACCAGGCCGAAGTGGATGGTCTCCGGGTCGCCGAGACTGCGTCCCTCCGCGACCTTGATCGGGTCGACGTCGCCGACCAGGTCCGCGACCGACGTGTCCGGCGTCGCGAGCTTCTCCGCATACCGCTCGCTGCGGTGCCACCACGCGACCGGCAGCGTGTCCCCCAGTTCCGCCGCCCGCCGCAGCGAGATCGGCGTGATCGGCTCGTAGGGGTGCTCGCCCAGTTCGGAACCGGCGATCACCGGCGTCCACTCGTCGAGCAGCAGGTACAGCGTGCGCAGAAGGCGCGTCTTGCCCTGCCCGCGCTCGCCGAGCAGCACGACGTCGTGGCCGGCGATGAGGGCGCGCTCGAGTTGCGGCAGCACCGTCTCTTCGAAGCCGACGATGCCCGGCCACGGATCGATCCCGTCACGCAGGGCGGCGAGCAGGTTCTCCCGCATCTCGTCCTTGACCGAACGCTGGACGTGACCGGACGCGCGGAGTTCGCCGAGAGTCCGGGGCAGATGCGCAGGCGGTGTGGCAGTCACCACTCCACGTTACGAGCGTTCTGGCGATTCGGCACCCGGACGGCCGCCGTGCGCGCTGATGGTCATCCGGCTCTGATAGACACACGTCATGGCCGACTTCGAGATCACGTTCACCACCGGCGCCATCACGCTGCACGGCAGCCTGCGCCTGCCCGCGGGCGCCGGCGAGGACTCCCCGTGCCCGCCGTGCTGCTGCTCGCGGGCAGCGGGCCCGCCGACCGCAACGGCGACAGCGCGCTGCTGCCGGGCTCGATCGGCACGCTCGAGTTCCTCGCAGACCTGCTCGAGGAGCACGGGTTCGCCAGCCTGCGCTACGACAAGCTCGGCAGCGGCACCACCGGGCTCGGCCCGTACGACCTCGAGGACATCGGCGACCTGGGCTTCTCGGTGTTCACCGAGTCGGCCGCGTCGGCGCTGACCTTCCTCGCCGGCCGGGCCGCCGTCGACCCGGAACGGGTGTACGCCGTCGGCCACAGCGAGGGCGCGCTCATCGCGCTGGCGCTCGCGGACGGCGGCACGAAGGTCGCCGGACTGGGCCTGCTCGAGCCGCTCAGCGTGCGCCTGCTGGACCTGTTGACGACGCAGATCGACAGCCAGCTCACCGCGGTCGTCGGGGCCGGGCAGCTGCCGGTCGAACTGGCCGACGAACTGCGCCTGGCACTGGCCGGTGCCGTCGAGTCGCTGCGCACCGACGCCACACTCAGCGACGACCTGCCCGATCCGCTGCGCGCGGCCGGGCTGGTGCCCGCGAACGCGCGGGCTCTCGCGGAGGAGGACGCGCTCGATCCGCGTGAGCTCGCGCGACGCCTGCCCGCCGGACTGCCGGTGGTGACGAGCTGCTCCGCCAAGGACATCCAGTTGATCAGCACCGACGTCGACGCCCTCGACGCCGCCCTGGCCCACACCACGCTCACATCGGTGCGGATGACGACGGCCAACCACGTACTCAAGGAGATCGGCGACGCCGCCTCCACGGGCGCCGACTACATCGCGCCACTGCCGTGGTCGACCGAGTTCACGACCGGATTCGAGGGCTGGCTCCGCAGCCTCTGACGTCACTTCCGGTGGCCCCGGCGACACGCTCGGCGAAAAACCGAGATGTCGCCGGGCGGACACTGCTGTATGGTTCTCCGTTAACCGACGGGCACACACGAGAAAGGTACGGTCGCGATGCAGTCGAAAGACTCGGCAATTTCCATGAATCACGTATATGCCAAGCACGTTTCGAAGCACGCGTTTTTCGCCGTACCCACGCGGCACAGCCACGCAGCCTTCTTCAGGTGGCCCCGAGAGACGAGTTCCCCGTAACCGGAACCTCTCTCGGGCACCCGAAGGCACACCGCCTCGGGTGCCTTTTCTTTATCCGCTTCCAGTCAGGAGAACCAACCACATGAAGCTTCGGCTCGGTACTACCGGCACCACCAGTCAGGACCTGCCCGGCGACCTCACCGGTCAGGTCGTCACGATCGATCTGCGTCACGTCGACCCCGGTCACGACGGCGCGGCGGCGCTGCTCAGCGAACTGCTCGCCCGCGGCGCGGCGCGCCTGGTCATCTCGGGCACCGACGACGCCAGCGCCCGCGCGCTACTCGCCTCCGCACAGAACGACGCTCCCCGTCCGGGCTCGCGGCCTGAGAGGCGCGCGAGCCGGACGAGGGAGCGTCGTAGGAGCGTTCGATCAGTGCGCGAAGTGGCGCGCACCGGTCAGGTAGAGCGTCACGCCGGCCTCGCGGGCGGCCTCGATGACCTCGTTGTCGCGGACCGAGCCGCCGGGCTGGACCACGGCGCGGACACCGGCGTCGAGCAGGACCTGCAGGCCGTCGGGGAACGGGAAGAATGCGTCGGACGCGGCCACCGAACCCTTGGCACGGTCACCGGCACGCTGCACCGCGAGATGTGCGGAGTCGACGCGGTTGACCTGGCCCATGCCGACGCCCACCGAGGCGCCGTCGTTCGCGAGCAGGATCGCGTTGGACTTCACGGCACGGCAGGCGCGCCACGCGAATTCGAGGTCCGCGAGGGTCTTCTCGTCTGCGGCCTCACCGACGACGAGCGTCCAGTTGGCCGCGTTGTCGCCGTCGGCGTCGAGGACGTCGCGCTCCTGCAGCAGCGTGCCGCCGGAGATCGGGCGCAGTTCGATGCCGGTCGCGGTGGGAGCGGCGGCCTCGAGCACACGGATGTTCTTCTTCCGAGTGAGGACCTCGACGGCACCCGGCGCGTACGACGGGGCGATGATGACCTCGGTGAAGATGTCCGCGACCTGCTCGGCCATCTCGACCGTGACCGCACGGTTGGCGGCGATGACGCCACCGAATGCGCTCACCGGATCGCACGCGTGTGCCTTGCGGTGCGCCTCGGCAATGTCGGCGCCGACCGCGATGCCACACGGGTTGGCGTGCTTGATGATCGCGACGGCCGGCTCCGAGTGGTCGAACGCGGCGCGCCAAGCGGCATCCCCGTCCGTGTAGTTGTTGTACGACATTTCCTTGCCGTGCAACTGCTTCGCCTGCGCGAGGCCCGCCGGGCCGGCCGGGCTGTCGTACAGCGCCGCAGCCTGGTGCGGGTTCTCGCCGTAACGCAGCACCGCCGAACGGTCCCACGTAGCACCGACCCAACGCGGGAACTGCTCGTCGGACTCGATCAGGCTCTCGGTCATCCAGGTGGCGACCGCGACGTCGTACGACGCGGTGTGCTGGAACGCCTGCGCAGCCAATGCGGTGCGCTCGAAGAGGTTGAAGCCACCGGCCTCGACCGCAGCGAGGACGCCCTCGTACTTCTTCGGGTCGACGACGACCGCGACGGACGGGTGGTTCTTGGCGGCCGCGCGGACCATCGACGGACCGCCGATGTCGATCTGCTCGACACACTCGTCCGGGCTGGCGCCGACGCGACGGTCTGCGTGAACGGGTACAGGTTGACGATCACCAGCTGGAACGCCTCGATGCCCAGCTCCTCGAGCTGCGCGAGGTGCTCCGGCTTGCGGGTGTCGGCGAGGACGCCGGCGTGCACGCGGGGGTGCAGCGTCTTGACGCGGCCCTCGAGACACTCGGGGAAGCCGGTCAGGTCCTCGACCTTGGTGACCGGGATGCCGGCCTCGGCGATCTTGGCTGCGGTGGAGCCGGTGGACACCAGCTCGACACCGGCCTGGTGCAGGCCGGTGGCCAGTTCGACCAGTCCGGTCTTGTCGTAGACGCTGAGCAAGTGCGCGGCGCACAGCCTTGCGTTCACTCACTGGGGATCACGGCCTTTCGTCCGTCGGAAACAACACCTCGGAGGGCGACAGCGGCCACGACCTCGGCCAGCAGTCTTCGTTCAACAGTCTTGATGCGCTCGTGCAGGGCGGCCTCGTCGTCGTCGGCGTGCACCGCGACGGGTTCCTGCGCCAGGATCGGGCCGGTGTCGATGCCGTCGTCGACCAGATGGACCGTCGAGCCGGTCACCTTGACGCCGTACGCGAGCGCGTCGCGCACCGCGTGCGCGCCGGGGAACGACGGCAGCAGCGCGGGGTGCGTGTTGATGATGCGGCCACCGAAGCGCTCGAGGAACGCGGGGCCGAGGATCTTCATGAAACCGGCGCTGACCACGAGGTCGGGCTGGTGCGCGGAGACGGCTTCGGTGAGCGCAAGGTCCCACTCGGCACGGTCGGCGTGATCGCGCAGCGCGACACGGAAGTGCGCGATGCCGGCGTCGGCGGCGTGCTCGGTCGCGGCGCATTCGCGGTCGACACCGACCGCGACGATGGTCGCGGGGTACCCGTCGGCGCGAGTGGCGGCGATGAGCGCCTGCAGCAGGCTGCCCGTCCCCGATGCGAGTACGACGATCCGAGCGGGCACTGTGGGCCGCAGCTGGTCACGCGTGGCAGTCAGCGCACTACTCCTGATTTTCGAGACGGTTCCGGCCGCATCACGGGCCGGGTAGAGCCTAGTCGCTGGGGGTCACCGGACCGTCCGGCAGGTCGCCTTCGGTCGACGCGGCACCCTCCGCCTCGTCGTTCTCCGGCTCCTCGACGACCGCGTCGACGACGGTCTCGACCGGCTCTGCGGCCGCCGCGCCGGAGGACTCGCCTGCCACGACCGGGTCCGTCGGCTCCGACACGATCTCGGCGTCGACGACCGTCTCCATGGACTCCGCAGTCTCCGTCTTCTGCGTGGCGGTCGTCTCCGTGGCCGTCGTCTCGGTGGCCGTCGTCTCGGTGACCGACGGCTCCAGCTCGGGAACGGGCTCCGAGCGGTACCGCATCGCGGGACGCTCGAGCCGCTTGACCTCGAAGCTCGGCTCACTTGTCGCCGTCTCGGGCTGCGCATCATCTTCGTCCGTCGAGTCCGCCTCGTCGTCACCGGCGGATACGGCGGATTCGACGCCGCCCCGTCGCGCGAAAAGCGCCCGACGAGGACACCCGGCACCGCCAGCCAGCCGAACGTGACCAGCCCGAGGGCGACGGGTTCGACGCCCACGAACCCATAGGACCGATGTCGCCGCCCGCCAGGGCACCGACCACCGCGGCCGTCACACCGACGCCCGCCGCAGCGCACAGGACCGTGTACGCGGTCTCCGCCGCGGGCAGACCCAACCGGCCGCAGTCACGGCCGAGCAGGGCCCCCACCGTCACCGGCACGAGCAGCAGGACGGGCCACGCGCTGCCGACCAACGTGGTGGGGACACCGCCGAGCACCGGGACCGGCGGCACCGGCCCGCCGACGATCTCGAACACGCTCACCGTCGTCCCGCCCGCGTGCGCGGTGCCGCCGACCAGCGCCGCGACGGCACCGACCGCGACGTTCGGCAGGTACAGCGCCGAGAGCACGGTCAAACCGAGGACCCGACGAATCCGGAGTTGTCGTCCAGCAGGCCACCGACCTCGGACCATGACCAGACCAGCGACGCAACCGTCGCGGCGGCACCGGCCGCGAAGAGCAGTCCGGCAGCGTGTGCGGCAGGCCGGGCGGCGGCGGGCAGCCGATCCGGGGCGCCCAACCGGGCGCACTCGGGCCGACCGATCACCACTGCGACTCCCGCACACGCCGCGACGAGATGGATGCCCACGACGCAGGCGAGGGCCTCGAGCGCGTTGGGGGTCGCCAACGGGATCACGACGGTGGCATCGGTGATCACCGCCAGCGCGATCAGCGTCGCCGCCAGCGGACCGGCAACTGCGGCTGCGACGACGCGCGCCGCATCCTGGAGCGTCGACCGCGGGGTCATCGCCCGGGCACAGCCCCGCGCGACGGCCCACACGAGCAGCGCCGTCGGCAGCAGCGGCAGAATCCCGAGTGGTGCGTCGGTGACGGTCAGCGACACCTGGTGCAGCGCGAGCCAGCCCGCCGCGATGGCACCGACCGCACCCGTGAGGTCGCTGTTCGACGACACCAGGGTGACGAGCACGGCCGCGCTGATCAGGACGATCGCGACGCCGGTGGGACGCAGCGCCACCCCGACCAGCGCACGCACCTGCTCGGACGTGGGGTCGGGGCGGCCGGAAGTGTCGCGGCGGGTGCCGCGAGCAAGCAGAGAAGTCATCGGATCGAGGGTCGCACCCGCTCGGGGCGTCGCCCCTCAGGCGCGCCGAGACGTGGCGGGGCGCACTACGTCACTTCTTCTCGTCGTCGTCCTTGTGCGTCTGTGCGTCGAATGCCTGCGTGGGTGCGCTGGTCGAGTCCGCCGCCGGCGTGCCGGACGATTCGCCGGGCTGCGGCATCGGCGGGGTCTGCGGGGTCTGCGGCTGAGTCGACGGTGCCGGCGACTGCTGCGGCATGTGCTGCGTCGGCTGCTGTGCCTGGTACGCCTGGAACTGCCCGTATCCGGCCGTCGGCTGCTGCGGATAACCCTGCGGCGTCTGCGTGGACTGGCCGTACCCGGGCATCTGCTGCTGGTAGCCCTGCGGCGCGCCGTAACCCTGGGGCGTGCCGTAGCCCTGCTGCGGGGCCTGGGGGTTGTATCCCTGCGGGTGGCCGTACGCGGCCGGGTGGACGTGGGTCCGCGACGGGCGCGGCTGCGGCATCTTGACGATGTCCGCGCCGAACAGGAACACGGCGACCGCGATCACCGCCTGGACGAACGAGAGGACCAGGATCGCGATCCCGCCGCCCGCGAGGGTGCCGCCGCCGGGCAGGCTCAGCATGAAGACGAACGACACGAGGAAACCCACGACCGACGCGACGGCGGCCGGAGCGGTGTGTTCCTGCTTGGGCAGCAGCGACAGCCCGGCGAGCAGGCCACCGGTTAGCAGGAAGGCCAGCGGGAGCGCACCCCCGCTCTCGAAAGCATCCTGCGTGAACGTGAAGCCGAAGCCGACGGTCGTCGAATTCTCGACATAGGGCGCGAACCCGAGCAGGAAGTTCACGATGCCCAGAGCCGCCACCGCGAGTCCGAGATAGAACGACAGGTTCTTCGTCCCCGTCCCGGTCGACGCCTGCGAAGGCTGCCCGTAGGACCCTCCGTCGGTGTAAGTCATGTCTGCTCCTCGTCGGTGAAACGCAACGCCTTGAACGCTACCCGCAATCGCGTATCAGCCGTGATCGATGCAGCGCGGGGCGCTCACTCCCCCGCGACCCGCCCGGATCCCAGTGCGGCGACGAGTGTGGTGTGGTCGCGGGCGTTGCGGTCCGCGTAGGCGCGAGCGAACGCGGTGACAGCCTCGTCGAACCCGGTTCCCGAGCCCATGTACGCGGCGATCGCGACCCGGTCACCCGAGCGGGCGTGGGCCTGTGCGAGCACCCTCCCGCACAGTCGGCCGTAGATCTCCGCCCCGTTCGGGGTCGACCCTTCGATCGTCACCGACGCCTTGGCGTCGCGCAGCTGACGCACGTAGTAGTCGCGGCGGACGCCGTCGTACCCCACACCCTGCTGCCATCCCAGGAATATGTCACTGGCCGCCTGCATCACCCGCTGCCCGTCGACCACCCGCTGCCCCTCGCTGGGGTACGACGGGCCGTCGAGGTATCGCGAGAGCACCGACCGTTCCGCCTCCTTGGCCTGCAGGACCAACGGATCGTCGTCGTCCGCGCCGCGCATCAGCAGGATCCAGCAGCGGGTGCCGACGCTGCCCACCCCGACGACTTTCCGTGCTGCCTGGACGAACTCGTACTGCCCGAAGGGAACCGCGCTCGCGTGGTGCAACGTGGCGCTGTACTCGTCGAGCCGAGCCTGGAGTTCGCGGTATGTCGCGTCGGCGTCCGCGTCGGCGAAGACCTCCTCGATCGGCACGATCAGCGGCGGCCGGCTGACGATCCGACGGCGGCCGTCCACGACAGCCGTGAGCTTTTCCACGGCCTGCAAACTGCCGGAGCGCCAAGACTTCTCGACCAGCTTCCGACTGGTCTTCCGCGTCGTCGAATTGAGTTCGTCACGCATTTGCGCCAGCTCGGTCGTCGGGTCGACGTGCGAGTACCAGACCGCCAGATTGCCCTGCGCCGCCTGCCTGCTCATGGTCTCCCGGTACTCGGCGACGCACGCGCGGGTGATACGCGAACGACGCTTCTCGCCGAACCCGAGTTGCCGACAGGCGACCTCGAAGCTCGCGATCAACCGTTTGACGTCCCATTCGAAGGGCCCGGGGTAGGTCTCGTCGAAATCGTTGAGGTCGAACGCAAGCCGTCGTTCGGGTGTGGCGAAGATGCCGAAGTTGCCGAGATGGGCGTCCCCGCACAACTGGACGGTGAGGCCCGTGTGGGGGTGCGCGACAGGTCGCTGGCCATCACGATGGCCCCGCCGCGTAGAAAAGCGAAGGGTGCCACGGCCATTCGGCTGTACCGGACGGGCAGGAGTTCGGGCACCCGGGTCCAGCCCTGCTCCTCGAGCAGACCGATCGGGTCGCGCTCGGCGCCGGGTCCGATGTCGACGAGCGCCTCGAAGGGCACGCGATGACGTGCGTCCTCGCCGCGGCGCGCGCGGTCGGTCCGGGTGGGGAAATCGACGACGTCGGTCATGGCACCTCACCTCTACACGGAAGGGATCGCCCCCGTTGTCTCCCCGCGACATCGTCGGTGCGGGAGAAAGGGAAGATGAATCATGCCCTTCACGCTGCCCGCCGGTTCCGACGTCGTCGTGGAGACGGAGGTGAAGCACTCGAGGTTCATCGCGGCGCTGCGACGGGTCGACACCCCCGCCGATGCGCAGGAGTTCGTCGACGAGCAGCGACGGCTGTATCCCGACGCGCGGCACCATTGCTGGGCGTTCGTCACCGGCAACGAGCCCTCGGACCGGGCCGAGCGGTCCAGCGACGACGGGGAGCCCGGCGGCACGGCCGGGTGCCGATGCTCCAGGTGCTGCGGGCGCGGGAACTGGTCGACGTCGCGGCTGTCGTCACGCGCTATTTCGGCGGCATCAAGCTCGGCGCCGGCGGACTGGTGCGCGCCTATTCGGGTGCGGTGGCCGTTGCCGCCGACGCCGCTCAGCCGACGCTGCTCAGCCGCGAGCGGCTCGAACTGCTGTCCCTCGACGTCGGGCACGGCACCGCGGGCCGGATCGAAGCCGAACTCCGCGGCCGCGGGGTCGCCGTCGTCGACACCGCGTACGGCGCCGAGGTCACCTTCACGCTCGCGACGAAGGACCCGGAGCGGCTGGCCGCAGTCGTCGCCGAACTCACCGCCGGCTCGAGCGAACTCACCCCGGCAGGCGTCCGGTGGGTCGACGTGTGAAACGCGAACGGCGCCCGCTGCCGGACGAGATGTCCTGGCTGCGAGCGCCGTTCGTGAGATCCAGGAGCGAGCGCAGCGAGCGCTCGTCCCCGTCTGGGGATCAGAGGTTCTTCAGGATCTCCCGGGCGAGAGCCGCGGTCTCGGACGGCGTCTTGCCGACCTTGACGCCGGCCGCCTCGAGGGCGTCCTTCTTGGCCTGCGCGGTGCCCGAGGAACCGGAGACGATGGCGCCGGCGTGGCCCATGGTCTTGCCCTCGGGAGCGGTGAAGCCCGCCACGTAGCCGACGACCGGCTTGGTGACGTTGGCCTTGATGTAATCAGCGGCACGCTCCTCGGCGTCGCCACCGATCTCACCGATCATCACGATCAGCTTGGTCTCGGGATCCTTCTCGAACGCCTCGATGGCGTCGATGTGGGTGGTGCCGATGACCGGGTCGCCGCCGATGCCGATGGCGGTCGAGAAGCCGTACTCACGCAGCTCGAACATCATCTGGTAGGTCAGGGTGCCCGACTTGGAGACCAGGCCGACCGGGCCCTTGCCCGCGATGTTCGCCGGGGTGATGCCGACGAGGGCCTCCTCCGGGTGATGATGCCCGGGCAGTTGGGGCCGATGATGCGGGTCTTGTTGCCCTTCTCCACGTTGTAGGCCCACGCGTAAGCGGAGTCCTGCACCGGGATGCCCTCGGTGATGACCACGAGCAGCGGGATCTCCGCGTCGATGGCCTCGACGATGGCGTCCTTCGAGAAGGCCGGGGGAACGAACGCGATCGAGACGTCCGCGCCGGTCTCCTTCATGGCCTCGGCGACGGTCGCGAAGACCGGCAGCTCGACCTGGTTGCCGTCCTTGTCGGTGTGCGAGACCGTGGTGCCGGCCTTGCGGGCGTTGACGCCACCGACGACCTGGGTGCCGGCCTTCAGCATCAGCGCGGTGTGCTTGGTGCCCTCGCCGCCGGTGATGCCCTGGACGATGACCTTGGAGTCCTTGGTCAGGAAGATAGCCATTGTTGTGTGTGTCCCTTACTTCGCTGCGAAGGCGAGCTCGGCAGCCTTGTCGGCAGCCTCGTCCATGGTTGCGACGACCGTCACCAGCGGGTGGTTGGCCTCGGCGAGGATGCGACGACCCTCTTCGACGTTGTTGCCGTCCAGGCGCACGACGAGCGGCTTGTTGGCCTCGTCGCCCAGGGTCTCGAGCGCGCCGACGATGCCGTTGGCAACGGCGTCACACGCGGTGATACCACCGAAGACGTTGACGAAGACGCTCTTGACCTGCGCGTCGTTCAGGATGACGTCCAGGCCGGCAGCCATGACGGCAGCCGAGGCGCCGCCACCGATGTCGAGGAAGTTGGCGGGCTTGACGTTGCCGTGCTTCTCGCCCGCGTAGGCGACGACGTCCAGGGTCGACATGACCAGGCCTGCGCCGTTACCGATGATTCCGACCTCGCCGTCGAGCTTGACGTAGTTGAGGTCGTTCTCCTTGGCCTTGAGCTCGAGCGGATCCGTGGCGTCCTTGTCCTCGAACTCGGCGTGGCCGGGCTGACGGAAGTCGGCGTTGGCGTCCAGGGTGACCTTGCCGTCGAGGGCCAGGATCTGGTCGTCGGGCGTACGGACGAGCGGGTTGACCTCGACGAGGAGAGCGTCTTCCTTGATGAAGACCTCCCACAGCTTCTGGATCGTGTTGGCCGCGGCGTCGAGCACCTCGGCGGGCAGCTTGCCGGCCTCGGCGATGCTGCGCGCGAACGCGAGGTCGACACCCTTGACGGCGTCAACGGGGATCTTCGCGAGAGCGTCGGGGTTCTCCTCGGCGGTGACCTCGATCTCGACGCCACCCTCGACCGAGCACATGGCCAGGTAGGTGCGGTTGGTGCGGTCGAGCAGGAAGGAGATGTAGTACTCCTCAGCGATGTCGCTCGCCTCTGCGACCAGCAGCTTCTTGACGACGTGACCCTTGATGTCCAGGCCCAGGATCGCCTCGGCGTTCGCCTGCGCGGCATCCGCGTCGGGCGAGTACTTCACGCCACCGGCCTTGCCGCGGCCACCGACCTTGACCTGCGCCTTGACCATGACCGGCTTGCCGATTTCCTCCGCGATCTCGCGGGCACCGGCGACAGTGTCGGTAACACGGCCGGCCGACGTCGGCACGTCATGCTTGGCGAAGAGTTCCTTCGCCTGGTATTCGAAGAGATCCATCTGCTCACCGTCTCGTCTGCGTTGACGCCCGCTCAGGGGTAGGAGCGGGTCCGTGTCGGACTTTAACTAGTTCAATCAATCGACTATCGCCCGCCCACATGCTATGTGGCATATGTCACGCGACGACAGCCGTCGATGCACGCCTCAACGGCGGTCACGTCGCCCGACGAGCGCCGCGCTCACCGCGAGGAGCACTACCGCAAGGATTGCAGGTGCGGCGCCGGAGGCAACGACCGGATCGGTCAGACGCCCCGCGGACAACGGCCACGCGAGCACGTGGAGGGCGACGACGACGGCTGCACCGAGGAGGAGCGCCGCCCCGCGAGCCGGCCGCGCACCCATCGCGACCAGCACCGCGACGACGATCGCGATCACCGACAGCACCTGCCCCCACGCGTCCCAGCCCCACGGTAGGCGACCGAGCGCGGCAGCGGTGCCGTCGCTTCCGCGGTACAGCGGCAGCGCGTATCCGAGCACGGTCGCGACGGCGGCGGCCGCGCCGACGCCCAGCATCCGCTGCGGGGATCGTGCGGATCCGACGTATCGATGTCGTCACGTTCGACCGCGCCGGCAATTCCCGCGAGGACGCCCGCACCGACCGCGGCCACGACCGCGCACGTGACGACGATGCTGCCCGCCCCCAGTTTCACGCCGGGGATCTGGACCGCGGTCAGGGCGGTCTGCGCGACGTCCGCGGCCGCCGCGACCACCGCGACCCACATGATCGCGAGGGCCGGCCGGAACAACACTGAGAACTCCGACATCAGCAGCCACACGCTCGTGATCGCCAGCAACACTCCGGCGACGAGTACCACCCGGGTGGCGGGAGTGTTCGGCTCCGGCAAGCCCGCGGGGACCGAGAGCACTGGCAGCAGCGCGCCGACGATCGCGAGCACTCCGGCGACGATCCCGGTGACTCCGGCCGCGGCGTGCCATCGCAGCATCCGCTCCCGGCCCCCGGTGACGCCGCCGCGGGCGTCCGGGCGCGGCCGCGCAGCCTCCTCGAACACGACCGCCGCGCGTCGTTCACGCCGGCCGGCGACGACCGGCATCGCCGCCGCACCAGCCGCCAGGAGAACAGCACCGAGAACGCCCCACACGGTTCCCGCGCCGGGCGAGAGTCGGTCGTCCGCGAGCGCCGCGGCAAGGCGGCTGCCAACCAGTCCGAGCGCGGCCAGGGCCGCTCCCCCGACCGCTCCTGCGGCCACCGCGAGGTCCACCGATGCCAGCGCCGACGCCACGGCGATCAGCACCGCGATCGCCACGACGGCACTGCCGATCGCGATGGGCACGTCCGACGCGATCGCGGCGCGCATCACGAGCACCGGATCGCTCGACACGAACGGGCGCGCGAAGAGGGACGCCGCCAGCGCGACGGCGGCGACGAGCACGCCCGTGACGAGGCCGGCCCCCACACGGGCCCCTACCGGACGACCGACCGCGTCCGGATCGGGTGACGAGCCGTAACCGTCTGTGTGCGAGGCACGGTGGACGACGACCAGTCCGACGATTCCGGCCACCACGGCGCACACGTGCCCCGCGAGGACGAGGGCGGCCCCGGGCCCGGCCTCGATTCCGCCGGCCGTCACGGGACGGAACAGTTCGAGTCGGTTGGCATCGATGGGGCCGGTCCACAACTGCACGTCCATCACGCACAAGCCCGCGGACACCAGGCCGGCGCCCGCGAGCAGCGCGGCGCCCGCCGGCGCCCGCCGCACGGTGAGGATCCCGGCCACGACGGGAACGGCCAGCGCTAGGACCACCGCCACGACGGCGGCTGAACCGACTGCCGGAATCCGCGCCCCACCGGATACGGAGCGAGCAACCGCACCGAGGGTGCCCGCGGCGACCGCGAGCGCGCCGGCGGCCGCGAGCGCCACGGCCACGTACGGCAGCAGCCCGGTCCGTCGTCCCCGCGCCCAGCCGGCCGGTCGGTCGGTCGTTTTCCGGTGGGCTCGATCACTTCGGGGGTCGCGCGCAGTTCGGTTGGGGAATCCACCCGCGCGACGGTATCGGGTGTGCGCCGGATCGTCGGTCGAACGGGAATGTCGGCCGCGGATATACGACTTGTAACGCCCCGGCGCCGTCCCGATATATGAACGAGACCATTTGGCATGTTCGGCATCCGCCCAGTTCACGCTGTGACGCCAGTCACATCTCCCGTTTCGTCCGGTCTTACGGGTTGCTCCCCTGCAACCGTTTCGTTACCGTCGCCAGGGTCTAAGTCACAGGCAGGTCACGGGCAGGAGGACGGAAGGGCACATGCGCCACCGCACTCAGTTCACCGCCAGCCGTTTTGTGAATCAACACGCTGACCCGGAAGCCTCCAGGTTCCCGGCTGCGGCAGATCACGAGTTCGAGCGCTGCAATCCAGCAGCGGAACCGTCTCCGGTCAAGCTGTCGGAACGGGCGGACGGCGTCGCAACCAGCTATCTGACGCCCTCGGGGGTTCGTTACCCCGAGGCGGAAAGTTCTGAGATTCGTAGCGCCATGTTCCACAGTTCCAAGCCCCAGAATTCCAAGCCCCAGAGTCACCACGACGCCGTCGACACCGACGAGCCGCCGACCGAGTTCTTCACCCCCGCGGGGACGATCGATCCGACAGCCGATGTTGTCGCCCCCGCCGCGGCGGCCAGCACCGCCTCCCCGCTCCCCCTCCGCCCTCAAGGGCCGCGCCGCCGTCATCGCGGTCGCCGCCGGCGCAGTCGTCGCCGCAGGCCAGGCAGCCACCAACGGCGCGGCCGACAATGCCGACCACTCCGAGGTCGAACTCACCGCTTCCGGCTCCGTCGCCGCCACCGCCGTTCCGCAGGCCGCCCAGTTCAGCGACGTCGCGCAGACCTCCTCCGACAGCTCGGCACCGCAGGTCCTCGCCGTCGCGAGCCCGACCGACCTGGGCCAGTTCTCGAACCTCCTGGCCAAGGGCCAGCGCTTCAGCGAGGAGCGCGCCGCCCGCGAGGCCGCCGCCCGCCGCCCGCTGTTCGTGCTGCCCGCCAAGGGCACCTACACGTCGTCGTTCGGCTCCCGCTGGGGCACGCTGCACGCCGGTGTCGACATCGCCAACGCGATCGGCACCCCGATCTACGCGGTGGCCGACGGCCAGGTCATCGACTCCGGCCCGGCCTCCGGCTTCGGCATGTGGGTCCGCCTCCTGCACTCCGACGGCACCATCACCGTGTACGGCCACATCGACACCACGCTGGTCACCGTCGGTCAGAAGGTGATGGCCGGCGACCAGATCGCCACGATGGGCAACCGCGGCTTCTCCACCGGCCCGCACCTCCACTTCGAGGTCCACCTCGCCGGTGAGAACAAGATCGATCCGATTCCGTGGCTCGCGACCCGCGGCATCAGCCTCGGCGTCGAGCAGCCCTGACGCTCGATCTCACAGTCACTGTAAACGCCTGCGGGCCACGCGAAATCGCGTGGCCCGCAGGCATTTACTTCGTGGCGTCAGAGCTTGACCATCGGCACTCCGCCGATCAGCATCAGACGCACCTTCCCGGCGGACCCGAAGTCGATCGTGACGGTCGCGGTGGGACCGCTGCCCTTGGTCTCGAGGACCTTGCCGAGGCCGTACTTGTCGTGACTGACCCGGTCGCCAACCGCGAGCACCAGGTTGTTGTTGCGTCCACGCGGCGCTCCGAAGCTGGGCGACGAACCGGCACCCCGGCCACCGCCGCCGAAACCGGAACCACCGAATCCCGAACCGCCGTAACCTGATCCGCCGTAACCCTGACCGCGCGGGCGACCGCCACCGATCGCTCCGCCACCGCCGAGGACACCGGGGTCCTCACGGCGCCAGTCCACGAGGTCCGCCGGGATCTCTTGCAGGAAGCGCGATTCCGGGTTGGTGACCGGCTGCCCCCACGCGGATCGTACGATCGCCCGGGTGAGGTAGAGCCGGTGCCGCGCCCTGGCGATGCCCACGTAGGCGAGGCGCCGCTCCTCCGACAGCTCGGCGGGGTCGCCCAGCGCCCGCATGTGCGGGAACTGGCCGTCCTCCCAGCCGGTGACGAACACGACGGGGAACTCGAGGCCCTTCGCGGTGTGCAGCGTCATGAGCGTGACGACGCCCTCGCCGGAATCGGGCACCTGGTCGGAGTCCGCGACCAGCGAGACTCGTTCGAGGAACGCCGCGAGCGAACCCGGATCGGGCATGCCCTCGTCGTCCACGACGTCCTCGGGGGCCGCATTCTCCTGGGCGAACGCGGCGGCGTTGCGCGCATCGGAGCTGAACTCCCGTGCAACGCTGACCAATTCGTTGAGGTTGTCGAGTCGCGCACCGTCCTGCGGGTCGCTGCTGAGCTCGAGTTCGCGCCGGTACCCGGTGCGGTCGAGGACGGCCTCGATGATCTCGCCGATGTCGGTGAGGTCGTTCCCGTCGGCGTCGGTGGACACCATCAGCGCGCGCAGCCCGTCGAGCAACTCGAGGAACGACGCGATCGCCTTCTGGGATCGGGTGTTGAGCAGCGGCACCACGCCCTCGGCGCCGGCACGCAGCGCCTGCGCGAAGCCGACGCCCTTCTGCTCGGCGTACACCGACACGCACGCCTCCGCGCGGTCACCGATGCCGCGGCGCGGGGTGTTGAGGATGCGCCGCAGGCTCACCGCGTCGTCCTCGTTGGCGAGCACGCGCAGGTACGCGACGATGTCACGCACCTCCTTGCGCTCGTAGAACCGCGTGCCGCCGACCACCTTGTACGGGATGCCGAGGCGGATGAAGATCTCCTCCAGCGCCCGCGACGAGTTGTTGGTCCGGTAGAACACCGCGACGTCGGCGAACTTGGCGTCGCCGCCGTCGACCAGGCGGTCGATCTCCGATGCGACGAACTGCGCCTCGTCGTGCTCGTTGTCGGCGACGTAGCCGGTGATCAGTTCGCCCTCGCCCGAGTCGGTCCACAGCCGCTTCTCGCGGCGACCGGTGTTGCGGGAGATGACGGAGTTGGCGGCCGACAGGATGTTCTGCGTGGACCGGTAATTCTGCTCGAGCAGGATCGTCCGGGCATCGGGGTAGTCCCGCTCGAACTCCTCGATGTTGCGGATCGTCGCACCACGGAACGCGTAGATCGACTGGTCGGCGTCGCCGACGACGCACAACTCGGCCGGCGGGACGGTGTGCGGGTCGTCGGTCGGCTCCCCCACCAGCTCACGGACCAGCACGTACTGGGCGTGGTTGGTGTCCTGGTACTCGTCGACCAGAACGTGTCGGAACCGGCGGCGGTAGTACTCGGCGACCTGCGGGTGCTGCTGCAGCAGCGATACCGTCTCACCGATCAGGTCGTCGAAGTCGAGCGCGTTCGCGGCCCGCAGGCGCTGCTGGTACATCGCGTAGACGCGGGCGACGAGCTTGTCGAGGTCGTTGGAGTCGCGGTCCGCGTCGGCCGCGGCCTCCTCCGGGTCGATCAGTTCGTTCTTGAGGTTCGAGATCTTGGTCGCGAGCAGCCGCGCCGAGTAGCGCTTGGTGTCGATCTCCAGGTCCTTGGAGATCATCGTCAGCAGGCGGCGCGAGTCGTCGGCGTCGTAGATCGTGAAGTTCGAGTTCAGGCCCGGCAGCAGCGCCGATTGGGCGCGCAGGATCCGAACGCAGCTCGAGTGGAACGTCGAGACCCACATGCTGTTGGCGCGCGGACCCACCAACTGCGCGACGCGTTCGCGCATCTCCGCGGCGGCCTTGTTGGTGAACGTGATCGCGAGGATCTGGCCGGGCATCACGCCCCGCTCGGCCAACAGGTAGGCGATCCGCCGCGTCAGGACGGCGGTCTTGCCGGACCCGGCGCCCGCGACGATGAGCAGCGGCGACCCCGCGTGCAGGACTGCCTCCCGCTGCTGGGGGTTGAGACCTTCGAGCAGGGCGTCGGACGAGGCGTGAGAACGGCCTGCCGCACCGATCGTGGAGCCGGGAATCGTGTTCATCGTCTGTCCACGCTACCGGCGAAGTCCGACATTGTGGCAGGGGCCCGACGACGGTGAAGGCAGTCACCTCTGCTTGGGTTGCACTCCTTTGCGTGGCAAACTGGAGTGATGATCATTGCCGCACAGGGAGAGCCGGGTATTCGATGGCGCTCGCCACGCGAGCACTGGCGATTTCCCAGCGGGTACCGACCGACGGTGCCCGCGGCCTGATCCCCGCGAGCCCCGAGGTCCACACCGGATCCCGGGGCGTTCTTGTGAGCTGGACCGGATTCGTAACGACTTCGAGGGAACCTGACGAACCTACGTTCCGACACGAGGAGAAGATTATGAGCAGTCCGACCGCAACGCCTTCATCCGAGTCGCCCCTGCCTGCGAGCGAGGCGGAGATCGCCGAACTCCGCAAGGAGATCGACCGCCTCGACGCGGAAATCCTCGCCGCCGTCAAGCGTCGCAGCGAGGTGTCCCAGATCATCGGCCGCACCCGGATGGCATCCGGTGGCCCCGCCTGGTCCACAGCCGGGAGATGAAGGTCCTCGAGCGGTTCAGCGAGCTCGGCCAGGAGGGGCACACCCTCGCGATGCTGCTGCTGCGCCTCGGTCGCGGACGACTGGGGCACTCGAGTACCCCATCCGGACACCGCCCGGCCGACAACGGACCGGGCGGTTTTCGTTTGCGCCGAGCGCCGAGACGAGGCCCGGCCTCGCCTCACGTCAGCGCGATGTACTTCGTCTCGAGGTACTCCGCGATGCCCTCGCTGCCTCCCTCCCGCCCCAGACCGGAGGACTTGACGCCACCGAACGGTGCCGCAGTGTCCGAGATGACGCCGCGATTGACGCCCACCATGCCGCTCTCGATGGCGTCGGCGACCCGCAGCGCGCGGTCGAGGTTCCGGGTGTAGATGTACGCGGCGAGCCCGAACTCGGTGTCGTTGGCGGCGGCGATCCCCTCCGCCTCGGTATCGAACCCGGCGATCGCGGCGACGGGACCGAACACCTCCTCGCGCAGGATCCGCGCGGACGCCGGCACGTCGGAGAGCACCGTCGCGGGGTAGAACCAGCCCGGCCCGCCCGGCGCCTCGCCGCCGAGCAGCACCTTCGCGCCCGCCTGCACGGCGTCGTCGACCAGCTCGGTGACGGTCGACAGCTGGTCCGCGTTGATCAGGGGGCCCAGCGTCGTCGCAGGGTCGATTCCGGGGCCCAGCTTCGACGCTGCCATGCGTTCGGTGAGCTTGGCGGTGAACTCCTCCCGGACGGCGTTGGCGACGTGGAAACGGTTCGCGGCGGTGCACGCCTCGCCGCCGTTGCGGAGTTTTGCGGCAACGGCTCCGGCAACTGCGCTATCTACGTCAGCGTCGTCGAACACCACGAACGGGGCGTTGCCGCCGAGTTCCATCGAGGTGCGCAACACGCCCTTCGCCGCCTTCGCGAGCAACAGTCGGCCGACGCCGGTGGAGCCGGTGAACGTGAGCTTGCGCAGCCGCGGGTCCTCGAGCAACGGCTCCGTGAGGGCGCCCGAGTGTGACGTCGGCAGCACCGACAGCACGCCCTGCGGCAGGCCGGCCTCGACGAACAGTTCGGCGAGCGCGAGCATCGTCAGCGGCGTCTCCGACGCCGGCTTGACGATCATGGTGCAGCCGGCGGCCAGCGCCGGGCCGATCTTGCGGGTGCCCATCGCGAGCGGGAAGTTCCACGGGGTGATGGCCAGGCACGGACCGACGGGCTGTTTGGTGACGAGGATCCTCCCGTTGCCGGCCGGAGCGGACTGGTAACGGCCCTCCATCCGCACGGCCTCCTCGGCGAACCAGCGGAAGAACTCGGCTCCGTACTTCACCTCGGCGCGGCTCTCGGGCAGGGCCTTGCCCATCTCCAAGGTCATCAGCTGGGCGAACGTCTCCGCCCGCGCGGAGATCTTCTCGAACACCGAGCGCAGCAGCTCGGAACGCTCGCGGGGCGCGGTGGCGGCCCAGTCCGGCTGGGCCGCCACCGCGGCGTCGAGCGCCTTGACGGCGTCGGCCGGGCTGGCGTCGGCGACATGGGTGAGAACCTCGCCGGTGGCGGGGTCGTGAACGGGGAAGGTGGCGCCGTTCTCGGCGTCGACGGGGGTGCCCCCGATCCAGAGTTTGGTAGGAACGGCACGAATCAATTCGGCTGTGTTCATATCCCCCATCATGCGCCCGCTCAGCGGCCGTCGAGAGGCGCTCGGGACCATTCGACGAGAGTCGTCCCGCTCCGCGGGCGTGGTGCCGATAAGCTGCTGATCATGAGCACAGACATCACCGGGACCGCAGCCTGGAACAACCTGGATGCGCATCATCGAGTGATCGAATCTGCCCATCTGCGAGACCTGTTCGCGCACGATCCCCAGCGCGGCACCGAGCTGACGGTGTCCGCGGGCGACCTGTACATCGACTACAGCAAGCACCGCGTGACCCGCGAATCCCTGTCCCTGCTGGTCGAACTGGCGCGCGCGGCGCGAGTCGAGCAGCGGCGCGACGACATGTTCGCGGGCGCCCACATCAACACGTCCGAGGACCGCGCGGTGCTGCACACCGCGCTGCGACTGCCCGCCGACGCCCAGCTCGAGGTCGACGGCCAGGACGTCGTCGCCGACGTGCATTCGGTGCTGCGGCGCATGGGCGATTTCACCGACCGCTTGCGATCCGGACAGTGGCGCGGCGCCACCGGCGAGCGCATCCGCACGGTCGTCAACATCGGCATCGGCGGCTCCGATCTGGGCCCGGTCATGGTGTGCGGCGCACTGCGCCACTACGCCGACGCCGGCATCTCCGCCCGGTTCGTCTCGAACGTCGATCCCGCGGATCTAGTGGGGACGCTCGCGGACCTGGACCCGGCCACGACGTTGTTCGTCGTCGCGTCGAAGACGTTCTCGACGCTCGAGACGCTCACCAACTCGTCGGCGGCCCGTCGCTGGCTGGTCGACGAGCTCGGCGAGGCGGCGGTGCCCAAGCACTTCGTCGCGGTCTCGACGCACGAGCAGCGGGTGGCCGAGTTCGGCATCGACACCGACAACATGTTCGGCTTCTGGGACTGGGTCGGCGGCCGGTACTCGGTGGATTCGGCGATCGGCCTGTCGGTGATGGCCGTGATCGGCAAGGAGCGGTTCGCGGAGTTCCTGAGCGGCTTCCATGCGATCGACGAGCACTTCCGGACCGCGCCGCTCGAGCGGAACGCGCCGGTGCTGCTCGGCCTGATCGGGGTCTGGTACTCAAGCTTCTTCGATGCGGAATCCCGTGCCGTGCTTCCGTATTCGAACGACCTCGCGCGGTTCGCGGCCTACCTGCAGCAGCTGACGATGGAGTCCAACGGCAAGTCGGTGCGCGCGGACGGCACCCCCGTGACCACCAAGACGGGTGAGATCTTCTGGGCGAGCCCGGCACCAACGGCCAGCACGCGTTCTATCAACTGCTGCACCAGGGCACCCGGCTGGTTCCCGCCGACTTCATCGGGTTCGCCGAGCCCACCGACGACCTGCCCACCGCGGACGGCACCGGCAGCATGCACGACCTGCTCATGAGCAATCTGTTCGCGCAGACCAAGGTGCTGGCGTTCGGGAAGACCGCCGAGGAGATCGCGGCCGAAGGAACGGCGCCGGAACTGGTGCCGCACAAGGTCATGCCGGGCAACCGCCCTTCGACGACGATCCTCGCCCCGCGGTTGACGCCGTCGACGATCGGCCAGCTCATCGCGCTGTACGAGCACCAGGTGTTCGTGGCCGGCGCGATCTGGGGCATCGATTCGTTCGACCAGTGGGGCGTCGAACTCGGCAAGACGCAGGCCCTCGAACTGGGTCCCGTGCTGACGTCACCGGAAGCGCCCCCGCGGCAGGACGATTCGTCGACCGACACACTGGTGCGCTGGTATCGGGCGCGGCGGGGCCGCGCCGTCTGACATGCGCTGCTATGCGGCGTGCGGGTGAATCCACCCGTGCGTCGTGTAGATCCGTCCGAGGCGATCGACCAGCCGCGCACCGAGTTCCTGCTGTTCGAGCCACGGCACAGCGCCCACACCGCGCCGAATCGACGCGGCCGCGGAGCCGTACGCCCACAGCGCGTCGTCCGCCATCACGGACACCTGTTCCCACTCACCGCTGACCTCGTCGTGCCCGCCGTACGTCAGATCGGCGCCGACGGAGGCCATCGCGGTGCCCGCCCGCAGCTCCACCGCACCGTCACCGGGCACCGCCACCTGCCAGCCCCCGGCCGGGCAGTGTCCCGCGGTCGCGAGGACGGAGCCGACACGCACCAGCACGCCGCACTCGAGCTCGTGCGCGACGAGGGCGGCCGCCCGGTCCGCGGTGTCGGCCTTCGCGGTGTCGGCGATGTCGAACGAGACACCCCACGGGGCGAGGACGGTGGCGTCGTCGATCTGGACGTCGGCGAAGGTCGGTTCGGGGTGGATGGGCCGAACGCCGGACGGTGATTCCTCGATCGCGAGCGGGCTGACGGCGCCGTCGGTCATGCGGGCCACCCACAGCGCCGACCGCAGCAGCCCGGCCAGGGGGACACTCGACGCGCACCGGCAGCCCCTGGGCGAGGTTGAGGGCGTGGATCTCGGCGTTGCCGCGCTGGAGGCTGCAGGCCGCCTCCGCCTCGGCGAGGACCGATCCCACCAGCGCCACCGCAGGGCCCAGCGCGGCGCCCTCGGTGACCTGCACCTGGATCTCTTCGTTCCAGGCGCTCCAGTGAGTGTCGACCAGCATGACCGTGCTCCGTACGGATCGGGATTGTGCTGCACTCAGTATGCGCTCACCGCGCAAACCTCCTGATCACCGCTTTACGGGCACAGCTCCCACCGCCGTGAGTGCAAACCGCACGAGGTCGTCGATCACGCCGGGGCGTCCTGTCCGGAGGCGAGCGGCCCGGCGAGGACCTCCGCGGTGGCGCCGACCAGCGAGGCCGCCACGAGCGGGACGTTCTGCGGCGCCAGTTCCCCGGCGGCGACACCCGCGGCGACGGCCGCGGCGAACGCGTCGGCGAACGTGCGCCGGAAGATCAACCGTTCGGCGTCGACCGCGGCGTCGACGGGTTCGGCGAGCAGGGTGTAGGCGAGTTTCGGGTTCCGCATCGCGCGCCCACCGAACGTCTCGATCACTGCGGCGATGCGTTCGCCGGCCGACCGGCCGGGCCCGGCGGCGGCATTCACGGCCGCCACTTCGCGGCCGACGATCTCCCGGAACACCGCGACCACCAGATCCGACTTGCCGGTGAAGTGCGAATACACGGTTCCCGTCGCGACCTGCGCGCGGTTCGCGACGGCGGCGATGGTCAGCCCCTGGTAGCCCGCCTCGGACAGCACCGCGACCGCGGCCTCGAAGATAGCGTCACGCTGCGCAGCGAGGCGTGCCTCGACTGCAGGGGTCCGACGGTAGGCCATGTGTGTAGTGAACCAGGGCGAGCGGCGAAGTCGCGATTCGGTCCTGACGGCCGGTTGGGCGCGGGTAGCGTCGAGCCATGCCGGTGCGCACCGAACGATCCGGGCCAGTCACGACGATCGTGTTGTCCCGGCCCGAGGTGCGCAACGCGGTCGACGGGCCCACCGCCGCCGCCCTCGCGGCGGCATTCCGGGAATTCGACGCGGATCCCGACGCCGCCGTCGCGGTCCTGTGGGGCGAGGGCGGCACGTTCTGCGCGGGCGCGGACCTCAAGGCGTTGGGCACCGACCGGTCCAACCACGTCACCCCGGACGGTGACGGGCCGATGGGACCGACCCGGATGCGGCTGTCCAAGCCGGTGATCGCCGCGGTGTCCGGGCACGCCGTGGCCGGCGGGCTCGAGTTGGCGTTGTGGGCCGACATCCGAATTGCCGAGTCCGACAGCATCTTCGGGGTGTTCTGCCGACGCTGGGGCGTCCCGCTGATCGACGGCGGCACCGTGCGGCTGCCGCGGATCGTCGGGGCCGGCCGAGCGATGGATCTGGTGTTGACCGGTCGCGCGGTGGCCGCCGACGAGGCCCTCGCGATCGGCCTGGTGAACCGGGTGGTGCCGACCGGGCAGGCGCGCGCGGTCGCCGAGGAACTGGCCGCCGAACTCGCCCGCTTCCCGCAGACGTGCCTGCGCGAGGACCGGATGTCGCTGCTCGACCAGGAGGGCCTGACCGAGGAGGACGCGCTGGCCTCCGAGTTCCGGCACGGGATGGTCGCGGTGACGGTCGACGCACTCACCGGCGCGGCCCGATTCGCCGCCGGCGAGGGACGACACGGACAGTTCGACCAGCAGTAGCGGTAGCGTCCGTCGGCATGGACCGGTTGACCATGGTGGACGAGATCTTCCTGCGCCGGCATCACGGGTACGGCGTCCCGATCGTGATGCAGGGCGTGTGGCGTACCGAGGACGTCGTGGACGTCGCGGTCCTCGAATCGGTGCACGGCGCGCTCACCCGCGGCGCCCTGGGCCGCCGCGTCGTCCGCCCCCGGGTACCCGGCGCCCGGCCGCGGTGGGAGGCAAGCACCGACGCCCACCCCCTCCGCTACGAGCAGACTCCGGTCGACGACGTCGTGCGGTGGGCCGACGCGAAGGCCGACGTCGACGTCGACCCGGAGTTCGGCCCGGGGTGGGCACTGTCCGCGGCGCCCGTCGTCGGGGGTGGCACCGTGCTCTCGCTGGTGTGCTCGCACGTCGTCGCCGATGCCCGCGGCCTCGCGTCGGCGGTGGACGCGGCGCTGACCGGCAGGCCGCCGGCGCCCGCCCCGCCGCGGACCTCGGATCTCGCGGACGCGATCCGCACCGTCGGGACCGTGTTGATCGGCGGCGCCCGCGCGTCGCTGGGTCTTCTGTTCAGCGCTCGCCGGCGCCGCGAACTGCGCGAGTTCGTCGACGCCAACCCGGGACCACGGCCGGAGCGGACGCACCTCACGACCGGAACGTGCACGGCGATCGTCGATGTGGACGCCGCGGAGTGGGACGCGGCCGCAGCCACCGAAGGCGGTACCGCGAACGGACTGTTCCTCGCGCTCGTCACCGCGATCGCCGACGCCGCCGGGGTGCCGATGCCGCTGCACATCAGCGTGCCGGTCGACACGCGCAACTCCGACACCGTCGACAATGCGATGGTCATCACCGAAGTGGTTGCGACACCGACTGATTCACTCTCCGACATCCGCCGGTCGAGCCGCGAGGCCTTCACCGCCCGCCCGATGGGCGCACCGTCGGGCTTCCCCGAGGAGACCGCACAGATCCTCCCCGATCGGATCGCCGCACGCCTGACCGCGGGGGCCGGGGAGCTCGACGCCCTGTGCTCGAACATCGGCCGGTTGCCGGACGCACTCGCGTCGCTGGGTCCGTACCGGACCACCGGCGTCGCGACGCGGGCGATGCACCCGGGATCTCCGCCGACCGCCCCGCGCGGACCACCACCCACCTGTCGGCCTATCTGTGTTCGCACGACGACAGGTACACGCTGTCGCTGGTCGGGATCGATCCGGACCGCTTCGACAGCGGCGCGCAGCTACGAGATCTCGCGGTGTCCGAACTCGCGACGAGGGGGCTGAAGGCGCACTCGTGGTGACAAGTGGTGCCACTGCGGCACCACTTTGACCAGCCATTCTCAAGAATGGTCTTCACATGGCACCAACTTGGTGCCATAGTGATGCCATGGATCTGACGCCGTATGTAACCGCTCTCCAGAACGACCTCGCGGTAGCCGCAGAGGCCGGTGGCCCGGAAGCCCGGGCGATCGCCGAGCGGCTGACCGCCCCGCTCGATTCGGCGGTACGGCTGGCACTGCTCGACGCTCTCTCGGCGGCCGCGAACGAGATCACCCGCGACCTCGCCCCCGGCTCGGTGGACCTGCGTCTGCGAGGGCGCGAACCCGGCTTCGTCGTCACTCCCCCGCCCGCACCGGCGGCGTTCGACGAGGCGGCCGCCCCAGAGAAGCACCGACGACACCGTCCACGCGTCCCGCGGATGTCGAGGACGGTCCGATGACGCGGATCAATCTCCGGCTCTCGCAGGATCTCAAGGACCGCGTCGAGGACGCGGCGCGCGCGGCCGGGCTGTCGGTCAACGCGTGGCTCGTCCGCGCGGCGACGGCGGGACTGGACGAAAACACAACGACGCGGCGTCCCGAGCGCCGGGCCCCCACCGGCGGCGACCGGTTCACCGGCTGGGTCCGCTGACCCGCCACCACAGAGCGCTCCCTCCAACACATCCCGAGGATCACGATGCCCACTTTCACCACCCCGAACCGATCTCGGCCGTCATCCAACTCGCCGTCGGCGACGCCACGATCGCGGCGACCGATCGCGACGACACCGTCGTGCAGGTACGGCCCAGCGACCCCACTCGCGACGCGGACGTGCGTGCCGCCGAGCAGACCCGGTCGAGTACACGTCCGGCAGGCTGGTCGTCCGCGCTCCGCGCCCTCGCGTCCTGTGGGGCAAGGCCGGATCGGTCGACGTGACGATCGAACTCCCGGCCGGTTCCGACCTGGAGGCCGATGCCTCGGTCGCCGCTGTCCGCGCCACCGGCGCACTCGGCGACTGCCGAATCAAGACCTCGACGGGCGATGTCCGTCTCGACGAGACCCGCACCACGACCGTCGGCACCGGCGCCGGCGCGGTCACCATCGAGCACGTCGACGGCGACGCCCAGATCAGCACCGGATCCGGCCGGATCGAGGTGCGCAGCATCGCGGGCAACGCCGTCGTCAAGAATTCCAACGGCCACAACCGGATCGGCACGGTCACCGGATCGCTCCGAACCAAGACCGCCAACGGCGACATCGTCGTCGGCGGGGTGGGACACGACGTCGAGGCCGCAACCGCCAACGGGGACATCCGGATCGGTGCGATCGCGCGCGGGGCGGCGAACCTGCGGACCGCGCGCGGCGAGATCGAGATCGGCATCCGGAGCGGCACCGCGGCGCGCCTCGACGTCCACACCACCTTCGGAAAGGTTCAGAACCTACTGGCCGAGACCGCGGGCCCGGCATCGACCGACGACTCGGTCGAGATCCAGGCGCACACCGGTTTCGGCGACATCCTCGTTCGACGCGCTACCCCGAACCAGCCCACCGGCGAAAAGGCGGAGTGATGACTACAGCTACCTCGACGACATCGGACATTCGCGTCCGATCCCTGCGGAAGTCCTTCGGGACAAGGTCGTTCTCGACGGAATCGACCTCGACATCGAAGGCGGTTCGGTCTTCGCCCTCCTCGGCCCCGACGGCGCCGGAAAGACCACCACGGTCCACATCCTCTCCACCCTCGTCCATCCCGACGCCGGCGACATCCGGGTGGGCGGGCACGAACTGGCGGAGGAGCCGGACGCGATCCGCGCCGCGATCGGTGTCACCGGCCAGTTCTCCGCGGTCGACAACCTTCTGACCGGCGCCGAGAACCTGGCCCTGATGGCCGATCTGCATCGTCTCGGCGCCGCGAGGAGCGTCGCCGCACCGCCGAACTGCTCGAACGCTTCGACCTCGCCGACGCCGCGTCGAAGACCGCCGGAACCTATTCCGGTGGCATGCGTCGCCGCCTCGATCTGGCGATGACTCTGGTCGGCCGGCCGCGGATCATCTTCCTCGACGAACCCACGACCGGCCTCGACCCGCGCAGTCGACGCACGATGCGGGACATCGTGCGGGACCTGGTCGCCGACGGGTCACGATCTTCCTCACCACCCAGTACCTCGAGGAGGCCGATCAGCTCGCCGACCGGATCGCGGTGCTCGACGGAGGTCGCGTGGTCGCCGAGGGCACCCCGCCCACCTCAAACGACTGGTGCCGGGCGGGCACGTCCAGCTCTCCTTCGCCGATCCTCGCGAACTGGCCACGGCCGCAGCCTCACTCGGAGTCGTCCCGCGTGACGACGACGGACTCACCCTCGACGTCCCCGGTGACGGCAGCGTGCCGTCGCTGCGGTCGATCCTCGACCGACTCGACGAGGACGCGATCGAGGTCACGAACCTGTCGATCCACACCCCCGATCTCGACGACGTCTTCCTCGCCCTGACCGAAGGTTCCGTCACCCGAAAGGATGCCCTCCGATGACCACAGTCTCCTATGCCCTGCAGGACTCGGCGACGATGTTGCGCCGCAACGTCCGGCACATGGCGCGCTACCCGTCGATGACGATTCTGCTCGTGGGGATGCCGGTGGTACTCCTGCTGCTGTTCGTCTACGTGTTCGGCGGCACGCTCGGCGCAGGTCTCGGCGGTGGGCGCGACGCCTACCTCGCGTTCGTCACGCCGGGCATCATGCTCATCACGATCGCGAGTGCCGCTCAGGGAACTGCGATTTCGGTCGCGACGGACATGACCGAGGGCATCATCGCCCGGTTCCGGACGATGGCGATCTCCAGATCCTCGGTGCTGACCGGACACGTCGTCGGCAGCATGATCCAGACGATGTTCGCACTGGCCGTGGTGACGGGCGTGGCCGTTCTGGTCGGTTTCCGGCCCACCGCCGACGCAGTCGAATGGCTCGCGGCGATCGGTCTGCTGGCCGGCTTCACGTTCGCGCTCACATGGCTGTCGGTCGCGCTCGGTCTGGTGTCGCGCAGCGTCGAGACCGCGAGCAATCTACCGATGTTCCTGATGCTGCTCCCGTTCCTGGGCAGCGGGTTCGTGCCCACCGACTCGATGCCGACCGGGTTGCGGTGGTTCGCCGAGTACCAGCCGTTCAGCCCGGTCATCGAGACACTGCGCGGGCTTCTCCTCGGCGGCCCGATCGGCCACAACGGCGTGCTCGCCGTGGCGTGGACCGTCGCGATCGCACTGTTCGGGTACATCTGGGCGAAGCGTCAGTACGAGCGCCGCGCGATCCACTGACCGGGTCATGGGAAGTCGCGCGAAACGATCCTCCCCGGCCTACCGTGGATTCATGGCTGACGAAGAGTTCGACGTCATCGTGATCGGAGGCGGCCCGGCCGGGGAGAACGCGGCCGCCTACGCCATCGCCGGCAGCGACCGCACCGCGGCGCTCGTCGAACACGAGTTGGTCGGTGGCGAATGCTCGTACTGGGCGTGCATGCCGTCGAAGGCACTGCTGCGGCCGGTCGAGCTGCTCGGCGCCGCCCGCCACATGCCCGGCGTCGAGGAGAAGGTCAACGCCTACGGCCTCGACGTGCAGGCCGTCCTCGCCCGTCGGGACGGTTTCACGAACAACCTCGACGACTCGTCACAGGTGCTGTGGGCCGATTCGGTCGGAATCGACGTCATCCGCGGGAGCGCGAAGCTCACCGGGTCCGGGAAGTCACCGTGGGCGACCGCGTGCTGCGGGCCCGGCACGCGGTGGTGCTGGCGACCGGGACCACCGCGAGCGTGCCCGACGTCCCCGGCCTGCGCGACGCGTTGCCGTGGACGTCGCGGGACGCCACCAACGTCCGGGAGGTGCCGAAGCGACTCGCGATCGTCGGAGGCGGCGTGGTGGCCTGCGAGGCGGCGACGTGGCTGCACGAACTCGGCGCCGACGAGGTGACCCTGCTGGTGCGGGGATCGGGACTGCTCGGACGGACGGAGACGTTCGCCGGCGAGATGGTCACGGAGAAGCTACGCAAGCACGGGATCAACGTCCGGTTCGGCACCTCGCTCGCGGCCGTCGCACGCTCCGACGTCTCCGACACCGGGATCGGACGTGTCCACGGCGGTCCGGTGACGCTGACGGTCCGGGGCGACGACGGCGACCCGGGACTGACCGTGGACGAGATCCTCGTCGCGGCCGGGCGCACCCCCGCGACCGCGGGACTGGGGCTGGGGCACGCCGGCCTGCCCGATCACGGGTACGTCACCGTCGACGACCATCTGACCGTGCAGGGTGTGGAGGGCAACTGGCTGTACGCCGTGGGCGACGTCAACGGTCGCGCGCTCCTGACACACATGGGCAAGTACCAGGCTCGGGTGTGCGGCGACGTGATCGCGGCGCGTGCGGAGGGCCGTCCGCTCGACGGCCCCCGGTTCGTCTCGTCGGCCGACCACGGTCAGGTGCCACAGGTGGTCTTCACGACGCCCGAGGTGGCGTCCGTGGGCCGCACCGAAAGCCAGTCCCGCGCAGACGGACTCGACGTCGAGGTGGTCACGATCGACATCGACGTCGCCGGTGCGGCGCTCTCCCGCGACGACTACTCCGGGCGCGCGTCGCTCGTCATCGACCGCGCCACCGAGACGATCGTCGGGCAACGTTCGTCGGCCCGACGTCTCCGACCTGGTCCATGCCGCGACGGTCGCCGTCGTGGGCCGGGTGCCGCTCGAGACCCTGTGGCACGCGGTCCCGTCGTACCCGACGGTGAGCGAGGTGTGGCTGCGACTGCTCGAGGCGCAGCGGAGGACGTCATGAACCCGGACCCGACGGTCGCTCGCGCTCGGATCGTCACTTCGGCCCTGCGTGTGCTTGTAGACAAGTACGAGATGTTCGATTCGAGCACCGTCAGTCGAGCCCTCGGCAAGCCGGGGATCGGCAGGAACACCGCCAGCCGTCTCGCCGCGACCGGCACAGTGATCGTTCTGCCGCAGTCCAGGCACAAGCTCTACCCAGCCTTCCAGTTCGACGCCGCTCGCCGAGAGGTGCGGCCGATCGTCGCGGAGATCAACAAGACGCTCGGTGCCGCAGACGACCCTTGGGGCGTCGCGTCGTGGTGGCTGAGCCCGACGGCATTCGCAGACGACCCTCGTTCGCCCGCGGAACTCGCCGTTGCCGGCGCGCACGACCAGGTCCTTCGGGACATGGCCGACGACCTGACTCACGACTGACGCGATGCCCACGACACGAGTCCACCGGACACTGCACGCCCCGCGATGGCAGGTCTTCGGTGCGCTGACCGATCCGCAGGCGATCGCCACGTGGCGGGTCCGGCGGGGATGACCGCCGAGGTACACGAGTTCGACGCCCGGGTGGGCGGCGCGTTCCGGATCTCGCTCACCTACGACTCCCCGACCGGACCGGGAAGTCCAGCGCCCACACCGACACCTACCACGGGCATTTCGCCGAGATCGTCCCGGACGAACGCGTGGTGGAGGTCCTCGAGTTCGAGACCGACGACCCCGTGATGCGGGGCCGGATGAGGTTGTCGATCACGTTGCGCGACAACGATGGCGGCACCGAACTGACCGCCGAGCACGACGGGCTGCCACCAGGCGTCGATCCGGACGACAACGAGCTGGGGTGGGCCGAGGCCCTGGGTCGGCTCGCCAGGCTCGTCGAGCGTGGGTGACGATCCGATCCCGTTGTACCCCGGCGCCGTTCAGCGCTGAAGTCCGCCCACCTGACCGCGAGCCGTCAAACCACCCGGCTGGAGTGCACGGCCGATCGACCGTGCGGCCGCGCGCACCATCTGCGACAGCGCGGTCGTCTGGGCGGTCTCCGCGTTGACGACGATCGCGATCGCCGCCGCGACCACACCCGGGCGGGAGAAGATCGGTGCGGCGACCGACAGGGCGTCCATCGTGACCTGACGGTCGCTGATCGCAAGTTCCCGCTTGCGAACCTCCGCGAGCGTCCGACGCAGCTCGTCGGCGGACGTGATGGTCTTCTCGGTGAACCGTTCGAGCGGCCGCGACAGAACCTCTTCCTGCACCACTGTCGGCGCGAACGCCAACAGTGCAAGTCCGATGCTCGACGCATGAATCGGGAAGCGACCTCCGACGCGGGTGCGCACCGGAACGGCGCGCTTGCCGCCGATCCGCTCGAGAAAGATGATCTCGGTCCCCTCGCGCACCCCCAGCTGGACGTTCTCCTGCGTGATCTGGGACAGATCCTCCATCACCGGCATCGCGAGTTCGCGGAGCATGGTGCCGCGAGGCGCCAGCGACGCGACCTCCCACAGTCGCAGCCCGATCCGGTAGCGACCCGAGCCGTCCCGTTCCAGCGCGCCCCATGCGGTGAGGTCCGCCGCCAACCGGTGCACCGTAGTGAGCGGAAAACCGGTGAGCCGGGACATCTCGCTGAGCGTCAGGACGGGTTGGTCCGGCGAGAAGACCTCGAGCAGGTTGAGTGCCCGCACGGTCACGGAACCGGTTGGGCCCCGCCGACTCCCGGCCGAGGACATGTCGATCACCACCACTCGAAGCCTTCGTTCGCCTGCTCAGACGGGTTCGACCCGCACCGGAATGCTAGCCCAGCCCTTGAGGGTGTTGTTCAGTCGCGGGACGGCGGGACCGGCCGGCTCGATCCGGCGCACCCGGCGCGCGAGGGCGGTGAGGACGGTCTCCGCCTCGAGCCGCGCGATGGGCTGCCCGACGCACTGGTGGATGCCCATCCCGAAGGCGACGTGCCCACTCGCCGCCCGCTGGATGTCGAACTCCTCGGCCCGCTCGCCCCAGTGCCGCTCGTCGCGGTTGCCGGATCCGAGGAACAGCAGCACCTTCTGGCCTTCCGCGATCCGGTGCCCCGCGAACTCGGTGTCCGCGGCCGCGGTCCGAAGAAGGTCTGCACGGGGACTCGAAGCGCAGCGCCTCGTCGAACGCGAACTTCGCCAGGTTCGGCTGCTCGTGCAGGACGCTCCACTGGTCCGGGTGCGCTGCCATCGAGTGCAGCGTGTTCCCGATGCCGAACACGGTGGTGTCCACACCTGCGGTGAGCAGCGAGCGCACCAGCATCGGCGCCTGGGCGGCGGTGATCTCGCCACGGTCGGCGGCCTGCCAGATCTGCGCACCGAACCCGTCGGCGGACAGATTGCCGCGCTCGCAGCTTTCCGAGATCCACGCCTGGATCGGTTCGGCCGCCTCGAGCGCCTTCCGCAACCTTTCGTTACGGGGACCGAAGGTGTTGAACGCCATCGCGCCGTACGGAAGCAGGTGCTCGCGCCCGTCGGCACGCACGCCCACCGCGTCGGGGAACACCTGCAACGGGAACACCTCGGCCAGGTCGGTGACCGCATCGAACTCGCCCCGACGCACCAACGTGTCCACGAGCACGTCCGCCTGCTCCTGGAAGCGATTGCGCAGCCTTCGTACCGCGCGGGGCGAGAGGATCGCGTTCATCGCGGCGCGCACCGGCGTGTGATCCGGTGGATCCGCCTCGAGCAGCAAACTCGGTGGCCGCCAGGGCTTCTCGTGTTTGAAGTCACTCAAACCGACACCGCGACCGGACACGAACGTGCGCCAATCGGTGAGCGCGGCGTGCACCTCCGCGAAGCGTCCCATCGCGAGGACGTCGTATCGGGGCAGGTGCACGACCGGGCCGGCGGCCCGCAGCCGGGCGTGGAACTCGTAGGGGTCCGTGAGAATTGCATCGCCGAACGGGTCGTCGTCCAGGGTGGGCAGATCCTCGCGCACGCTCGAGGTTTCGATGGTCATGGGTCGCTCCCCTCACAAGTCCAGCACCAGTCGCGGGCAGGCTGCCCGCGAAACGCAGATCATCATCGTGTCGTTCGCGGCCTGCTCCTCGGCGGTGAGGAGCGAATCACGGTGGTCGACGGTGCCGCCGAGCACCGACGTCTCGCAGGTTCCGCACGTGCCCTCCTGACACGAGGACAGCACCTGGACGCCCGCCGCGGTCACGGCCTCGAGGATCGACGTGCCGGGCGGCACGGTCACGGTCTTGCCGCTGAGGGCGAGTTCCACCTCGAACGCCTCGGAGCGCAACGGGTCCCCGAGTTCCATTGCCGCGAAACGCTCCACGTGAAGCGTCCCCGCCGGCCACCGTTCGCACATCTCGGTGACCGCGTCCAACAGACCGGCCGGACCGCAGCAGTAGACGAGGGTGTCGGGCTGCGGTGAACCGAGAATCGCCGCGAGGTCGGGGTGCCCGGCAACGTCCTGCGCACACACCTCCACCCGGTCCGGGTACCGCGTCATCAGTTCCTCGACGAACGCCATCGAGCCACGTCGGCGCCCGCCGTAGGTGAGCGTCCACTCCGATCCCGCGGCGTGCGCGGCCGCGACCATCGGCAGGATCGCCGTGATGCCGATGCCGCCGGCGATGAAGATATAGCGCGACGCCGGACGAAGCTCGAAGTTGTTCCGCGGGCCGCGAACCCGGATCGAGTCACCCGGATCGACCTTGTCGTGCACGTACTGTGAGCCGCCGCGGCCGTCCGGCTCCCGGAGCACCGCGATCCGCCACGTGCCGGTGTCGGCGGGATCTCCGCACAGCGAGTACTGCCGCACGAGGTCCGGCTGCAGCACGACGTCGATGTGCGAGCCGGGGGTCCACTCCGGTAGCGAAACCCCCTCGGGGTGACGCAGTTCGAGGAGGGTGACGCCGTCGGCGACGTCGGTCTTGCGATGCACTTCGAGGTCTGCCTCGAATTCATGCGATCGAACGGTCATGCGTTCACCAACACTCTCGGAGGGATGTACGGGGTGGCCATCTCGCTCTTCGGCGAGCCGGCAGTGTGGTCGATCGGATGACCGAGCAGCCAGTTCCACAACTCGATCGGATCGTCGGCGACCGGGTGGCGCCGCAATGGCACGTGCCTTCGAGGCTGTCGGATCCCGGCAGCCACACGATTCGCACGACGTTGCGGCCCTTCGACGTTCTGATGGGTTCGGCGGCCATCGACGTGCCTCGTCAGCCGATCGGAGCGGTCGGGGACGCCGACCGCTTCACCATCTGTGCGAGAAGTCGACGCGCAGCGAGCGCTCCCGCGTCGATGTTGATGCTCAGTTCCTGGTAGCCCTCGGGTTCGCCGGCGATGACGGTCTCGAGCAGGTCGAGTGCAACGACGTCCTGGAGGACCACGGTGCGGTTGTTCTCCCGCAGGAAGTCGGTCACGCCCTCGTCCTCGAGCGCGAAATCTCGTGCCACCGACCAGAAGTCGTGCGTCGAGTGCTCGGTCTCGGGAGTGATGGCATAGACCACCTCGACGTGGAAGGCGTCGCTGTCGGGTCCCGTCTCGGGCGGCAGGACGCCGACCGGCGCAATGCGGCTGTGCAACAGGTACAGGCACGGCGGGGTGTACTCGACATCTTGCCACCGGGTGATGCGACCCTCGATCCCGGTCGACTCGGAGTAGAACGGCGGGCACTCCGCGTCGTCCATGTGCCGGGTCATGTAGATGACACCGGCGTCCTCGTCCACCTCGGTGGTGATCGGTGTCGCCGCGACCTCGGGCGTACCGATGTAGCCACCGTGCAGATACGTCTCGTGCGACAGGTCCATGAGGTTGTCGACCAGGAGGCTGTACCGGGCCTGCAGTGGCTCCATACCCCGCACGACGGTGTAGTCGGGGCTGTCCAGCCAGGGGGCGCGAGGGATCCGGGTCGCATCGGGTTCCGTCGGATCGCTCGGGTCCGAGATCCAGATCCACACGAACGAGTCCTGCTCGACCACGGTGTAGCTCTGCAGTCGGGCGGTACGCGGGATGCGGCTCTGGCCGGGGACCGCCACGCAGCCGCCGTCACTGCCGTAGGCGAAGCCGTGGTACCCGCACACCACCGTGTCGCCTTCGAGTCGGCTCGGCGCCTGGGACAACGGGAACCGCCGGTGAACGCAGCGGTCCGACATCGCGGTGACCTCGCCGGACTCGGTGCGCCAGAACAGAATCGGTTCGCCGCAGATTGTTCGAGCGAACAGCTCGCGGCCCACCTCCGAACCGTAAGCCGCGACGTACCACTGATTGCGGACGATCGATGTCATGGTGTGCTCCCAACTGGGTGGCGCGTGTCGCACGCCTCGAACTCGAAGTGGGGCCCGACAGGCCCGGTGACTGCACACACTCTCTCCGGCTGCATATGACGGAGGCCACTCGACTTCCGGATATCGGAAGACTGTTCGCCGTCTTCCGGCATCCGGAATGCGGGTGGCATCGACGCGGCCCGATCCGCCACAGTTCTGCCGAGTGACCCGGCTCACATCACATCTCACGATCAAGGGACCGAACATGAGTATCGATCTACGGGAGCGCATCGATTCCAGTCCGATGACGCGATTCCAATGGGGCGCAGTGGCAATCTGTGTCCTGCTCAACGTCCTCGACGGCTTCGACGTGCTGGTGATGGCCTTCACGGCGCAGTCGGTGTCCCAGGAGTGGGGGCTGTCGGGGGCCGCGGTCGGACTCCTCCTGAGCGCTGGACTGTTCGGCATGGCGGGAGGATCGCTGCTCCTCGCGCCGTGGGCCGACACGATCGGCCGACGCCGAATGATCCTGCTGTGCCTGGTGATCGCCAGCGCCGGGATGATCCTGTCGGCACTGAGCCCCAACGCCCTCATGCTCGGCCTCCTCCGAGCGCTGACCGGAGTGGGAATCGGCGGAATCCTGGCCAGCAGCAACGTCATCGCGAGCGAGTACTCGTCGTCGCGCTGGCGCGGACTCGCGGTGAGTCTGAACTCCACCGGCTACGCGATCGGTGCCACGCTCGGCGGCATCATCGCCGTCGTGCTGCAGAACAGCTTCGGGTGGCGCTCGGTGTTCCTGTTCGGCGGCATCTGGACGGCCGCAATCATTCCCGTGGCGCTACTCGGGCTTCCCGAATCCCTCGACTTCCTGCTGGCCCGGCGCCCCGCCAACGCCCTCGCGCGCATCAACAAGTTCGCGGCGCGGATCGGGCAGCCGCAGCTGTCCGAACTGCCCGAGCCGATCGCGAACGACGCTTCGCAGCCCGAGCCGGCAAGCAAGCTGCGCCAGCTGTTCTCGCCCGAACTGCTCCGGTCTACCCTGCTGATCTGGTTCGCGTTCTTCATGACCATGTTCGGCTTCTACTTCGTCACCAGTTGGACGCCGAAACTGCTCGTGGCCGCGGGGCTGTCCGCGACCCAGGGGATCACCGGCGGCGTGCTGCTCAATCTCGGAGGAATCTTCGGCGCGACCCTGCTCGGCGCGCTGTCCGCCAGGTTCGCTCTGCGGTCGGTGCTGTCCGCCTACATGGTCATCGCAGGCGTTCTCCTCGTCGTCTTCGTGCCGGCGACCACGTCGATCGTGGTCGGATTCGCGCTCGGCGCCCTGATCGGCGTCTTCGCGAACGGCTGCGTCGCCGGGCTCTACGCGATCACCCCGTCGGTGTACGGCCCCTCGGTCCGGGCCACCGGCGTCGGCTGGGGCATCGGTGTCGGTCGGATCGGCGCGATCCTCTCGCCGATCGTCGCGGGCAAGCTGCTCGACCTGAACTGGACACCGACGCAGCTGTACATCCTCGTCGCCGTCGCATTCGCCCTCGGAGCCGTCGCGGTCAGCAGGCTCCGGCCGAGTCGAACAAGCCGACGCCCGCACCGGCGGAAACGTCGCCGGCCGGCCTGCTCTCCGGCGAACCTGCCTGATCACTCAGCCAACTCAGCCCATCAGCCTGAGCGCCCACTCCTCACCGTCGCACGCGGTTTCCCGCCGGACGACCCGAGGAGTGGGCGCTCAGGCCGATCCGGTCGCGGACTCAGGGGGCGATCGGCGCGGTCAGTGCCGGGAACCAGATGTCGGTGAGGACTTCGGCCGCCCGTTCTCGGGGAACCTCGATCGTGCCCTGCACCGCCCACCGGGTGAAGAACCGCTCGAGCTGCGTGACCAGCAGTTCGACACGCAACCGGGCCTCGTCCTGCCGGTCGTGCGGCCAGCGCGCCAGGTACTGCGTCATGGAGTTGGGCAGGGCGACGATCGCCTCGCGGGACGTCTCGCGGAACGAGGGTTCGAGCGCGACCGCCTCGTCCCACGCGGGCAGGATGTCCTTGCAAGCGTCGAACCAGTCGATGGCCCGGTTGACCCAGGCCGTGAACTCGGCCCGCGAACCGGTGTCGAGCACCCTGTCGAGGTCCTCGTAGAAGGCGAAGGCGCTCGGCACCATCTTCTCCAGGCTGATGGCCCGAAGGATCTCCACCTTGCTGGGAAAGTGCAGGTAGAACGTCGCGCGGCTGCAGCCAACGGCGGCCGCGATGTCGTCGACGGTGACCGCCGCGTACCCCCGCGTGGAGAACAGCTCGCGCGCGGCCTCCAGGAGCCGGGCACGCGTCCACCGCTTCTGCTCGTCGCGCAGCTTCCCGCGCCTGCCCTTGACCTCGTCCGTCACAGCTCCCACGCAATCCACGATCGCTCACGCGCACGCACCCCGGCAAGTCGCCACGTCATCGAACGTACGGTCCGTCACTCACTTGACACATCGTCAGTCAACACGGAGTATGACGCACGTCACCCTCGATTGTGTCCGTGACAGCCCTGATCCGAAAGGAACCGCCGTGACGAAGTCTCTCGACCCCCAGGCGTACATCGCGCAAGTGATGGCCGGATTGACGGGACCGGGTGGGCGGTTCGAACTGGGCGTCGAGGAGGTCCTCGGCGCCCCGATACCGGTGATGAAGAACCGCGACCGGTCCCTCGGCGACGTAATCGCCGCCTCGGCCACGTTCGGTGATCGCGACTACCTGGTCACCGAGGACCGCCGCATCAGCTTCGCCGACCACCACGCGGCGGTGGCTGCACTGGCGACGGCGCTGCGCGAACGATTCGGTGTCGACAAGGGCGACCGGGTCGGCATTCTCGCGGCCAACACCCCGAGTGGGTCGAGGCGTTCTGGGCCGCGCAGTCGCTGGGCGCGATCGCCGTCGGCTTCAACGCGTGGTGGGCGCCGCGGGAGATCGAGTACGGCGTCGGGCACACCCGGCCGGCCGTCATGATCGTCGACGCCAAGCGCGCCGCACTGCTCGACGGCCTCGATCTCGACGTCCCCGTCCTGACGATGGAAGACGACGTCCCGCGCCTGATCGCGGAGTTCGCCGACTCCGACCTGCCCCGGGTCGAGGTGGCCGAGGACGACCCGGCGGTGATCCTCTACACCAGCGGCACCAGCGGCCGCCCCAAGGGCGCGGTCCACTCGCACCGAAACCTGTTGTCCGTCATCGAATACCACCGCTACAGCGACGCCCTCGTCGCCGCGTTCGCCGGCGCGCCGGTCAGCGACGCGCCGAGCGATCTCCGCTACCTGCTCACGTCGCCGCTGTTCCACATCGCCAGCCTGCACAACCTCGTCGTGCCGCGGCTCGCAACCGGCAGCGCGGTGGTGATCTACCAGGGCTCGTTCGACGCCGACCGGGTGCTGCGGCTGATCGAGCGGGAGAAGGTGACCAACTGGGGCGCGGTCCCGACGATGGCCGGCCGACTGCTCGAGCACGAGGACGTCTCGCGCTACGACACGTCGTCGCTCACGGCGTTCGCGCTCGCGTCGGCGCCGTCGTCGCCGGGCTTCCAGCAGCGTCTGCGCGAGAAGCTGCCGTTCGCCCGCAATGCGCTGGTCGACAGCTACGGGCTCACCGAGTGCAGCACCGCGATCTCGGTTGCGACGCCGATGGATCTGCAGGCGTTCCCGGGCACTCTCGGGCGGCCGATCATCGGTGTCACCGTGGAGATCCGCGATCCACTCGGCGAGCCCGTCGCCGACGGGACCGAGGGCGAGATCTGCGTCCGCAGCCCCTACGTCATGCTCGGCTACTGGGACAACGACGCCGCGACCGCCGACGCGATCCGGGCCGACCGGTGGCTGCACACCGGCGACTTCGGCGTGATCGAGAACGGGATGGTCCGGCTCACCGGACGGCGTTCAGACCTGATCCTGCGCGGCGGCGAGAACGTGTACCCGGTCGAGATCGAGCAGTGCCTCGACGAGCACCCCGCGGTGGCCGAATCCGCCGTGGTGGGAGTGGACCACCCCGACCTCGGGCAGGAAGTGGGCGCGGTGGTGGTCCCGCGGCCCGGGATGTCGGTGACCGAAGACGAGTTGCGGGAGTTCGCATCCGAGCGTCTCGCCTACTTCAAGGTGCCCACGCGATGGAAGATCACCACCGATTCGCTGCCGCGCAACGCGACCGGCAAGACGATCCGCACGCAGATCGCCCTGTAGGCGAACGCGTTTCCGTTCCTAGCGGTGAGAGGGCAAGATCCCGATGAGTTACGACACGATCGTCAAGAACGGCCGATGGTTCGACGGCACCGGCGCCCCGTCCGCGACCCGCAGCCTCGGTATCCGAGACGGCCGGGTGGCGACGGTCTCGGCCGAACCACTCGACGAGACCGACTGCCCGCACGTGATCGACGCGGCCGGCAAGTGGGTGATCCCCGGCATGCTCGACATCCACACGCACTACGACGTCGAGGTGTTGCTGCGCCCCCAACTCGACGAGTCGGTGCGGCACGGCATCACCACCGTGTTCGTGGGTTCGTGCTCGCTGTCGACCGTCCACGTCGGGCCGTCGGACGCCGGTGACCTGTTCGGTCGGGTCGAGGCGATCCCCCGCCGCCACGTCGTCGACGGGCTCGAGGAGCTCAAGACGTGGAATTCGGCGCGCGAGTACATCGCCGCGCTCGAATCGCTGCCGCTGGGAGCGAACGTCTCGGCGTTCATCGGCCACTCCGACATGCGGGCGGCGTTGATGGGACTGGACCGCGCCACCCGCAAGGAGGTCAAGCCCACCGCGGCCGAACTCGCCGCGATGGAAGCGCAGCTGACCGAGGCGCTCGACGCCGGGTTCGTCGGGATGTCGTCGCAGCAGCTGATGTTCGACAAGCTTGACGGCGAGGTCTGCCGGTCCCGCACACTGCCGTCGACGTACGCGACCGCCAAGGAGCGGCGCCGGCTCAACGCGATCCTGCGACGCCGCCGCCGGGCGCTGCAGGGCGGCCCGGACGTGGCCCGACCGCAGAGCATGATGGTGATGGCACTCAGCAGCCTCGGCATCTTCCGCAAGCCGCTCAAGACGAGCCTGCTCTCCGCCGCCGACGTCAAGGCAATCCCCGGCGTGGTGAAGATCTTTCCGCTGATGGCGAAGGTCCTCAACGGCCTGGGCGGCGACTTCCGCTGGCAGCACCTGCCGGTGCCGTTCGAGGTGTACTCCGACGGCATCGACCTGCCGGTGTTCGAGGAGTTCGGCTCCGGCGCGGCGGCCCTGCACCTGTCGAACCAGATCGACGCACGCCGCGAACTGCTGGCCGACGAGGACTACCGTCGACGCTTCCGCAAGGACTACGACCAGAAGTACGGGCCGCGGGTGTGGCATCGCGACTTCTTCGACGCCGAGATCGTCGAGTGCCCGGACGAGTCGGTCATCGGGAAGACGTTCGGTCAGGTCGGGGAGGATCGCGGCGGCGTGCATCCCGTCGACGCGTTCCTCGACCTGGTGGTCGAGTACGGACCGAAGGTGCGCTGGCGGACCACGATCTCGAACCACCGCCCCGAGGTGCTGAACACGCTCGCCGCCGACCCCGGTGTGCAGCTGGGCTTCTCCGACGCAGGCGCGCACCTGCGGAACATGGCGTTCTACAACTTCGGACTGCGCTTCCTGCGACGCGTGCGCGACGCCGAGCAGGCGGGTACGCCGTTCCTGTCGGTGGAGCAGGCGGTGCACCGGGTCACCGGTGAGCTCGCCGACTGGTACGGCCTCGACGCCGGGCACCTGAGGGAGGGCGACCGCGCCGACCTCGTGGTCGTCGACCCCGAGCACCTCGACGACTCGCTCGACACGTACGCCGAGTGCCCCGTCCCCGAGTACGACAACCTCTCCCGGATGGTGAACCGCAACGACGACGCCGTCTCCGCCGTATTCGTCGGCGGCGATTATGTCTTCGGGAACGGCGAACCGGCACCCGCCCTGGGTAACCGGCGCACCGGGCGGTTCCTGCGGGCCCGCTGACGATACGAGCGCCCGGTAACCCGACCGACCGGGCGCTCGTATCGTCGTATAGTCGCGGCCATGACCCCGAGTCTCGAAGTGACCACCGCCGACGGCGTCGTCCGGGGCCGCCGGATCGGTGATCTGCTCGCCTGGCGCGGAATCCCGTTCGCAGCCCCGCCGGTGGGCCCGCTGCGGTTGCGGGCGCCGCAGCCCACCGAGCCGTGGACCGGGGTCCGCGACGCCGGCGAGTTCGGCGCCGCCGCTCCCCAGCCCCCGATGGGCGTGACGCTGCGGCCGGGCAAGCGCCAGCCGATCTCGGAGGACTGTCTCACGGTCAACGTGCTCGCCCCGGCGGCGCCGAGCGCGACGCCACGACCGGTAATGGTGTTCATTCACGGCGGCGCGTTCATCCTGGGCACGACCGCACTGGGGATCTGTCGCGGGGACCGTCTGGCGCGGCGCGGCGACCTCGTGTACGTCTCGATCAACTACCGACTCGGCCCGCTCGGCTACCTCGACTTCACCGAGTTCTCCACGCCCGAGCGGCCGTTCGACTCCAACCTGGGTCTGCGCGACCAGGTGGCCGCCCTGCAGTGGGTGCGGCGAAACATCGCCGCGTTCGGCGGCGATCCCGACAACGTCACGCTGTTCGGTGAGTCCGCGGGCGCCACGTCGGTCACCACACTCATGGCGACACCGGCCGCGCGTGGGCTGTTCGCGCGGGCGATCGCGGAGAGTTCGGCGCCCGTGCTCGTCGGCGACGGCCGGCGCGCGAAACGCTGGGCCCGCGAGTTCATGACGCTGCTGGGCTCCGACGACCCGGCGAACGCCGCGCGCGCCCTCGACGCCGCGACGCCCGCCGAACTCGGGAAGGCCGGAAGTCGGCTGGGCGCCAAGGTTCTCGCCGAGACGCCCGGACTGCACCCGTTCGGCCCGGTGGTGGACGGCGAGTTCCTGCCGGAGTCACCGCTCGCGGCGTTCACGGCCGGGCGTGCGCACCCGGTGCCGATGATCATCGGCACCAACGCCAAGGAGGGCACGCTCTTCCCCAAGATGCTGGACGCCCTGCCCAGCAACGCCGCCCGCATCGAGGCGATGTTCGAGATCACCGACCCGGAGGCCTTGGCGCGGGTCGTCGGCGCGTACGCCGGCTACCCGGACGCGGCAGCGGCGATCGACCTGGGCGGCGATCTGACGTTCTGGAGGCCGTCGGTCGAGATCGCCGACGCGCACTCCGTCCACTCCCCACCTACAGTTACCGTTTCGACTACGCACCCCGCCTCATGCACTGGCTCGGTCTCGGTGCCACGCACGCGTTCGAGATGTTCGCGGTGTTCGGGTACGGCGCCTCCGCCGCCGGCCGCGCACTCACCGCCCCCGGTGGCCGACGCCGCCTGCGGGCGGTCACCGATCGAGTGCAGGAGAACTGGATCTCTTCGCCCACCACGGTGTCCCGACACCGTGGTGGCCGCGGTACGACGCCGAGCACCGACGTACCCTGATCTTCGACGTCCCACCCGCGTCGAGCGCGATCCGGGCCGCGAGCGTCGGATCGCGTGGTCCGGGTATCTCGGCTACGAAGGCGAGGGTGCGGCCGAAGCCGAGTCCCGTCCGTGACCGGCGTGGACGTTGCCCTGGCCGAGGGCGTCGTCCGCGGTCGACAGTTGCCGGACCTGCTGTCGTGGAGGGGAATTCCGTACGCCGCCCCGCCCGTCGGCCCGCTGCGCCTGCGCGCTCCCGAGCCCGTGCCGGCGTGGACCGGCATCCGCGATGCCGCCGAGTTCGGCCCTCCGGCCCCGCAGCAGCGCCGACAGGGCGACGAGAACTGCCTGACGCTCAACGTGCTGCGCCCCTCCGCGCCCAGTGACGTCGCCCGGCCGGTCATGGTCTACATCCACGGCGGCGCACACACCGCCGGCACGTCGGCGGACCCGCTGTACAGCGGTGCATCGCTGGTGCGTCGCGGCGACATCGTGTTCGTTTCGCTCAACTACCGGCTCGGGGCCCTGGGCTATCTCGACTTTCGCGAATTCTCCACCCCCGAGCGCCCTTTCGACGTCAACCTCGGGCTGCGCGATCAGCTCGCCGCCCTGCAGTGGGTACGGCGCAACATCGCCATATTCGGCGGCGACCCGGACAATGTCACGCTGTTCGGGGAGTCCGCCGGCGCGGACGCCGTGATGACCCTGATGTGTGTTCCGCGGCGCAGGGGCTGTTCGCCCGCGCCATCGCACAGAGTCCGCCTCCGGCCACGTCCAACGGCCCGGAGTTGGCCGCGCGGTGGGCACGCGAGTTCCTCGACCTCGCCGGGGTGTCCCGCTCGGACGCCGCCTCGTTCCTCGCCACCGCCACCCCCGGCACGCTCGTGGAGACCGCAGCGACGCTCAGCGTCCGCGGCGCCGACGAGGTGCCGGGCACCCGCCCGTTCGCACCGGTGGCCGGCGACGATCTCCTTCCCGAGCACCCGCTGAACGCATTCGAGGCCGGCACCGAACACCGAGTGCCGCTCGTCATCGGGACCAACGCGCAGGAGGGTCGGATCTTCTCCCGACTCCTCGACATCCTGCCGACGAACGAGGCCCGCATCGAGAAGATGTTCGAAGGCACCGATCCCGAGATCAAGGCCCGCGCGATCGGCGCCTACCCCGGTTACCCGGGCCGGCACGCGGCCGCCGACCTGGGCGGCGACGTCGTGTTCTGGGAGCCGTCGCTGCGGTGCGCGCACGCCCACACCCGACACAGCGACACGTACATGTACCGCTACGACTTCGCGCCGCGCCTGCTGCGGCTCACGGGTCTGGGCGCGACGCACGCGACGGAACTGTTCCCGGTGTTCGGGTCGCGGGGCCGCACGGCCCGCATCCTCACCGCGCTCGGCGGAGGCCGCGGGATGCGTGCTGTCACCGACACGCTGCAGGGCCACTGGCTCGCGTTCGCGCGCGACGGGCGCCCGCTCGGGACGTGGCCGCAGTACTCGGACGAGCGCCGAGACACGCTGATCGTCGACGAGGTCTGCCGCGTCGAATGCGATCCGCTGCGGAGCCGACGCGAAGCGTGGCGCGGATACCGACACCGGCATTGAACCCCCGCTGGTATATCGTTGCGGATCGCAACCAAATTTCAGGCTGTGGGAGACCTCGATGTCGATGCTCGACCTGCGTCTGGGCGGCGACGGATGGTTCGCCCAGCTGACCCGGTTCGCCCTCGTCGGCGGATCGAGCAATGTCGTGTACGCGCTGTCGTTCGTCGCCCTGGACGCCTACGGGACGTTGCTCGCCAATGCCGTGGGGGTCGCCACCAGCACCGTGCTGGCCAACGAACTCCACCGCCGCCGGACCTTCCGCGCCGCCGACCGGGTGCGCTGGTTCGCCGCCCAGTGGGAGGGCGGCGCGCTCGCACTCCTCGGCCTGATCGTCAGTTCGCTCGCGCTGGCGCTGCTGGGGTTCTTCTTCCCGGACGCATCCGGCCTGGTGTCGATCGCGCTGGTGATCGCCGTCAGCGGTGTCGTCGGCGCCCTGCGGTTCATCGCGCTCCGCGGCTGGGTGTTCGGCCGGAGCCAACCGCTACTTCAGCAGTCGTGACATCCGCCGATCGGCGAGGATCTTGCCGCCGGTCTGGCACGTCGGGCAGTACTGGAACGACCGCTCGGCGTACGACACCTCCCGCACCGTGTCCCGCACACGGGGCACGGCAGCCCGGTGCGGGCGTGCACCGTCATCCCGGCCCGCTTCTCGCCCTTGAGGCGTGCCGCCTCCTGCCCCACCGAGCGCTCGACGGCGTCGGACAGCTCGGAGCGCATGGCGTCGTACAGCGTGTCCACCTCGTCGGGAGTCAGCTTCGACGCCGTCGCGAACGGCGAGAGCCGGGCCGCGTGCAGGATCTCGTCGGAGTACGCGTTGCCGATCCCCGCGAGCAACGACTGGTCCACGAGCGCCGTCTTGATCCGGGCGCTGGTCCCGCCGAGCAGTTCGCCGAACTGCGGACGCGTCACCTCGAGCGCGTCGGGTCCGAGCCTGGCGATGCCGGGGACCTCCTGCGGGTCGGCCACCACCCACACCGCGAGCCGCTTCTTGGTGCCGGCCTCGGTGAGGTCGAACGCGGGTGTGTCCGCGTCGGGGGTGAAGAAGTGCACGCGCAGCGCCAGCGGCCCCTTCCCCGGCTTCGGCGGCGCGGGGCTGGGGTTGTCGATCCAGCGCAGCCACCCGCCGCGGGACAGGTGCGTGATCAGCCACAGTCCGTCGCAGTCCATCGCGAGGTGCTTACCGAAGCGGCGTGCCCCGGTCACGTTCCGGCCCTGCAGGGCCCTGATCGGCGGATCGAACGTCTTGAGCACGCTCAGCGCGGCCACGTCGACGCGTCCCACCACCGCGCCGACGGCGTGGTCGCGCAGGAACTGTGCCAGGGCCTCCACCTCGGGCAGTTCGGGCATGCGATCAGCGTAGGCCCGGGCACCGACAGCCGGGGGTAGGTCAGACAGGTTCGTTCATCGGCCCGACTTCGACCACACCGCCGAGCAGCGCCGTGAGGATGCGCAGGATGTTGTTGCGCAACGTGGATTCCGCGACCGGGTCGAGGATCTCGGCCAGGCTCGGTATCCCGAGGTCGAACCGGGTCTCGAACCGGATCAGCACGCCGTCCCGATCAGGGTCGGCGTCGGCACTGCCACGAGCCCTCCATCGTCACGAAGTCCCCGGTGAGTTGGGCGAATTCGATGCGTCGGGCAACCGGATCGAGCACGTCCCGCTCGGTCCAGCGCAGTGTGCCCTTGCGGAATCGGACCAGCCAATTGGAGATCACGGATCCGTCCGCCTGCGCGGGTTCGAGATCGAGGGCGAGGACGGTGTCGGTGAGTTCGGGATAGCGAGCGAAGTCGCTGATCCGGGCATAGGCCGCGTCGGGCTGGATGTGCTCGGCGCGGATGAGCATGACTACGTGGCGCATGGGAACTCCAAGGATTCGTTTGTCAGGTGAGCGTGAGGTCCGCGAGGGCCTCGGTGAAGGCGCAGAGGAACAGTTCGACCTCCTCCACGGTCAGGATCGCCGGCGGGGTGAGGCGCAGCACGTCGGCCGCGTTCAACGAGTGGTTGGCCAGGATGTCGCGTTCGAGCAGGTTCAGGAACAGTTCCCCGACCAGGCCGCTCGAGGCCATCTCGAGCCCGAGCAGGAGCCCGCGGCCACGCACCTGGGTCACCCGGCCACCGCCGTGCCGCTCCACGGCCGTCCGGATGCCCGCCAGGAGACGGTCGCCGATCCGGTCCGCGCGCGCCGGGAGGTCCTCGTCCCGGATCACGTCGATCGCGGCGTGCGCGGCGGCGCATGCCGCCGGCGACCCCGCGAACGTGGAGGTGTGCAGGTAGGGATCCCGGGCGAAGGGGGCGTAGGCCTCCGGCGTGGCGACCACCGCGGCTATCGGCATCACGCCCCCGGAGAGCCCCTTGCCCACCAACAACAGGTCGGGTGTGACGCCCTCGGCGTCCACGCCCCGCCAGCTGCCGAGTCGGCCGAGACCCGTCTGGATCTCGTCGACGATCAGCAACGCGTCGTACCGGCGGCACAGGTCGGCGGCGGCGCGCAGGTAGCCGGGAGGCGGCACGTTCACGCCGCCCTCGCCCTGCACCGGTTCGACGATGAAGCAGCCGTGGCCGCCGGTGACGTGCAATGCCACCTCCAGCTCTTCCGAATCGCCGAAGGCGACCTCCATGACGTGCGGAAGCAACGGCCGGAAGGGCTGCTGCAGAACGGCGTTCGCGGTGACGCTCAGCGCGCCGAGCGTCTTGCCGTGGAAGCCGCCGCGCGTCGTGATCACAGCGGTCTTGCCGTGGGCGCGGGCCAGCTTCAACGCGCACTCGGTGGCTTCCGCGCCGGAGTTGACGAAGTGCACCAGATCCAGGTCACCCGGGGTGACCTCGGCGAGCGCGGCCGCGGCGCCGGCGCTGACCGGGTCGAGGAACACCCGCGACGCCATCGGGTGCCGTCGCACCTGCGCACAAACCGCCTCGACGACGGAGGGATGGCGATGCCCGAGCAGGTAGACGCCGTAACCGCCGAAGTCGAGGACGCGTCGGCCGTCGGCGACCGTGATCCAGGCACCCGACGATTCCACCTCGGCCAGGTCACCGATCATCCGGCCGAGTGCCGCCCGACCAGTCCCGAAGTGCCGCCGGTAGACATCGGTCAGCACCTCGGGATCGCGCATAGTGCCGGTGCTCATCAGACGACGCTCTCGGCCAGCTGTCGTTCCACCGGCAGCAGCTTCTTGACCTGCGCCCAGTCAGATCAGCGAGCGCCTGAGTGCCTCGGTGAGCGCCTCCCGGGTGGCCCGATCGCCGAATCCCAGCCTGTCCAGGTCACTCGGCATGGCCTCGCTGGACTGGAACACCCACACCGACTCGAGGAAGTCGGTGAGCATCTGTCGTCGGCCGTCCGGGATCAGCTCGTCCAACAGCGGCATCGACAACCGATCGACCGACTCGAACGGCATGAACCGTGGCCGCGTCGCACCGACCTCCGCCAGCCGGGACACGTCCTCGCACACCTCGGCGATGTCGGTGAATGTGAGTGCTTGATCTCCCGCGGTCAGCCAGTACTCGCCCCCGGTCACACGCTCACGGATCAGCTTGCCGACGGCGTCGACGACGATGTCCAGGGGAACCGCGTCGACCAGGGACCCGATCTCTCCGGGAACCACCGGAAGATTGCCCCTGATCGCGTTCCCCAGCATCCGGTGCAGCCCTTGGAAGGCGGCGATCGAACCGTCGCGGGAATCGCCGGTCACCACGGACGGTCGGACGATGACTGCCGGAACCGAGCCGGCGCGCACCAGTTCTTCCGCTTCCGTCTTGGATTCCAGGTAGGCGGTCAGTCCCGCGAAACGCTCGTCGGACGGCGCCTGACGAATCACGAAGGCCGTGCTCAGGTAGTAGAGCGGAGCATCCGCGTCCGCCGCCAGGCGCAGCATCGACGCGGGCGCTTGCACATTCACCGCCCGGAGCCGCTCCGGATCCACGTTCCATTTGGTGACCGCGGCCCCGTGCAACACGACGTCGACTCGGTCGGCCAGGCGCGAGTAGTCCGCGGCCGACAGGCCCAGCGTCGGGTGCGTGAAGTCACCGGCGAACTCGCTGACCCGCGGGTCGTCGATCGGGCGTCTGCCGCGCAGACACACGATGTCGAAGTCTGCGGCCATGGCGTCGAGCATTGCCCTACCGATGACGCCGGAGCCACCGGTGAGCAGCAGAGTACGCTTCATATCAGTGTCCTCCAATACATTTCGCTAGGAGATCGTGAGTGAATTCCCGTTGAGGTAACTCAGCAACGGGCCGGCCATCTTGGCGCGGGCGGGCGGATGGAAGCCGAGGCCGTTGACGGCTGCGGCGAGGTAACCGATCCGGTCCGACGTAATGAAGTTCAACCCGCCGAGCAGTTCCACCGCATGGGGTACGGCGGCCGCGATCGCATCCTGCGCCGCGTACCGAACCATGAGCGCGTCCACGAGCAGTTGCCGGCTGCGCAGCTCGTCCGTCATCCGACGGGCGATGTTCTCCAGCGACGCCATAGCGCCTTCCAGCGTGACCGCCAGCCGGAGACGGTCGGATTCGCTGATCCGGTCCGAACCCAGCGCCAGTTCCACCACGGCGCTGGCCGCTCCCAGGTAGGAACCGGTGATCAGCAGTTCGAACCACAGGAAGGCCGCATTCTGAATGTCGTCGAGCTGCTCGCCTTCGCCCACCGAGGTGCGCACGACGAGGTCCGACGGCACCAGCACGTCGTCGATGGTGACCTGGTCGCTTTCGGCGCCGCCCAGCGCGAAGCTCGACCAGAACGAGCTGATCGAGACACCGTCGTCCTTCGCGGGAATGAGCGCGACCGCGAGCTGTTCCTCCGGACCGTCCTCCGCGGGGAGCATGACGCTGGCGGTCAACAGATCCATCGAGTGCGACAGGCTGCAGGGCTTCTTGACCCCACTCAACCGGACGCCGTCAGGCGTCGGGGTGGCGGTCATGGTCGGCTTCAGGATCTGCCCGTCCGGGCGCCCCTCGGCGAAGCCGGATGCGAGCAGCAGGTTGTCGGCGGCGATGGCCTGCAGCAACATCCAATCCATGCCGGTGTTCGTCTCGCTCACCGCGACGAGGCTCGCCACCGAGAAGTGATGCATCGTGGTGGCGACCGCCAGCGACGGTGACCGCGAACCGATCGCGCGCTGGACCCGGACCGCGTCGAGGGGGCTGGCCCCGATCCCGCCCAGATCGGCGGGAACGAGGAGTGCCGGTCCACCGGCCTCCTTGAACACCCCGGGGCCGGGACTGCCCGGTCGTTCCAGGTCGCCCTGCGGTATCGAGGTCAGTGCCTCGTCCAGGCCGGGCAGGGTGCTCCGAAGCACGCCGCGCTCAGTTTCCAGAAACCTCATGTTTCCGCCACCTTCCGTCCAGGTGTAGGGCTCGGGGCGAGGGAATCGCCCGAGGTCGGATGTCCAAATTTCCCGGTTTCCAACCTCGTCCGGCGGCGTCCGCCGAACGGCGACCCGAGGGTTCACCCCGACACCCGTGGGGGTGGGGAATCCCCACCCTGGGGTGCGGCGGCCCGTCAGCGACGGATCAGGTAGATGTCCATGATCCAGCCCTTGCGCTCGCGCAGTTCGGCACGCACGCGGACGATCTCGTCCTCGACCTCGCGCAGCTTGCCGGAGATGAGGACCTCGTCGGGCAGACCCAGATACGCGCCCCACCAGATCTCTGCGTCCTTGTCGGGGACGTGGATGAAGCTGCACTCGGCGTCGAGCATCACCACCGCGGTGTCGACGCCGTCGGGCAGGCCCTCGCGCAGCCGACGTCCGGTGGTGACATGGACCGGCTCGCCGATGCGGTTGAGCGCGATCCGGTGCTGCGCGGCGAGCGACTGGATGCTCGTGACCCCGGGGATCACCGAGTAGTCGAACGCGACGTTGCCGCGCGCGAGCACGCGTTCGACGATCCGCAGTGTGCTGTCGTAGAGGGACGGGTCGCCCCACACCAGGATCGCGCCGACGCCGTCCTCGGCCGCGAAGCGCTCCTCGAACACCTGGGCGCGGCGGTCGTGCCAGTCGTCGACGACACCCTGGTAGTCGGCCGGGTCCGGTCCCGCGGCGGGTCGACGATGTCGACGATCCGGTACTCGTGGTCCATGTGCTCGGACAGGATCGTGGTGCGCAGGTCCACCAGTTCCTGCTTCTCGTCGCCCTTGCCGATGACGAAGAACACGTCGGCCCGGTTCATCGCCTTGACGGCCTGGATCGTCACCTGGTCGGGTCGCCGGCACCGATGCCGATCACGAGAAGCTCACGCATGCCGGGGACGCTACCGGTCCGGCTCGGATGTCCGGACCGCCGACTCAGACTGTCCGCCGTGCACTCCCCCTATGAAGATCTGCTCCGCCTGGTCATGGACACCGGAACCGCGAAGGCGGACCGCACCGGAACCGGGACGCGCAGTGTCTTCGGGCACCAGATGCGCTGGGATCTCGCCGAGGGCTTCCGCTGATCACCACCAAGAAGGTGCATCTCAAGTCCATCGTGTACGAGCTGCTGTGGTTCCTGCGCGGCGAGTCCAACGTCAAGTGGCTGCAGGAGCACGGCGTCACGATCTGGGACGAGTGGGCGGACGCCGACGGCGAGCTGGGTGCCGGTCTACGGCGTGCAGTGGCGGTCGTGGCCGACGCCGTCGGGCGAGCACATCGACCAGATCACCAAGGTCATCGAGACCCTGAAGACCAACCCGGACTCGCGCCGGATCATCGTCTCGGCGTGGAACGTCGCCGACCTCGACGACATGGCACTGCAGCCGTGCCACGCGTTCTTCCAGTTCTATGTCGCCGACGGCAAGCTCAGCTGCCAGCTGTACCAGCGCAGCGCCGACCTGTTCCTGGGCGTGCCGTTCAACATCGCCAGCTACGCGCTGCTCACCCACATGGTGGCGCAGCAGGCCGGGCTGGAGGTGGGCGACTTCATCTGGACCGGCGGCGACTGCCACATCTACGACAACCACGTCGACCAGGTCACCGAGCAGCTCTCCCGCGAGCCGCTCCCCTACCCGACGCTGAAGCTGAACAAGCGGGACTCGATCTTCGACTACACCTTCGAGGACGTCGAGATCGTCGACTACCGGCACCACCCGGCGATCAAGGCGCCGGTGGCCGTCTGATGATCGGTCTGATCTGGGGCCAGACCACGGCCGGGTGATCGGCCTCGACAACACGATCCCGTGGCGCATCCCCGAGGACATGGCCCACTTCAAGGACATCACCTTGGGCCACCCGGTGGTGATGGGCCGGCTGACGTGGGATTCGCTCCCGCCCCGGTTCCGCCCCTGCCGGGCCGCCGCAACATCGTCGTCACCCGCCAGGAGGGGTGGGCGGCCGACGGCGCCGAGACCGCGCACGGCGTCGAGCAGGCACTCACGCTCGCCGGCGACACCGCCTGGGTCGCAGGTGGTAGCCAGATCTACACGGCGGCAATGCCGTTCGCAGACCTGCTTTCGGTGACCGAGATCGACGCCGACATCGAGGGTGATGCCTTCGCCCCCGAGATCGGGGCCGAGTGGGTGGTCGGCGACGAGGGCGATTGGCACATCTCCGAGAAGTCGGGGCTGCGCTACCGGTTCCTCACGTACGTGCGCGGCTGACGCGGTGGCCGAACCGTTAGGTCGATAACCGGATCATCTCCGCTGCGGTGGGTCATACTGCGGAAGCAGTGTCCCGTTCGTCCCCGACGCATCGGAGTGGCATGTGATGGACAAGACCTCACTGACGGCTCTCGCCCGCCAGCAACTGAAGCTGGCGGCCGCGTCGACGAGCGGGCGTAGTTCGCAGACCGTGTTCGGCGGCCACCAGCGTCACCTGCGCCAGACCGTGATCGCACTCGGCGCCGGCAAGAGCCTGGCCGAGCACGACAGTCCCGGCGAGGCGACGATGCTGGTGCTCAGCGGCAAGCTCGCGCTGATCTGTGGCGAGGACTCGTGGAAGGGTTCCGCCGGGGACATGCTGATCATTCCCCGGCCCGGCACAGCGTCGACGCGCTCGAGGACGTCGCCTTCCTCCTCACGGTCGCCAAGTAGCGGTCACGCCACCTCGGTCGCGGGGACGGCGCCGATCGACAGCAGCCCGTTCACGAATTCGCGCAGGGCTCGCTCGTCGCCCGTGTCGATGCCGCTGTTGGTGGTGACGAGCGACGCCACCAGGCGGAAGGCCCACGCACTGATCGCGTGCGGACCGAGCGTGACGGTCGGGTCACCGGCACACATCCGTTCGAAGTGCGGAACCAGGAACTCGGCCCCGCGCACGATGAGCGGCGCCGAGAACACCGTGAACCACGGCAGCACGGTCGCCGGATCGTCCCGCAGGCCCTTCTGCAGCACCGGGTGCCGATGTGCGTAACCGACGGCGAACACGATGCAATCGACGAACCCGGCCTGGAGCCGATCCTGGCTGCGCAGAACCGGATCGAGCACCGCGAAGAACCGCGTGATCTCACGCTGCAACAGCGCGTCGAAGATCTGGGACTGGTCGCCGACGTACTTGTAGAGCGTCGGCCGGGACAGTCCGGCTCGCTCGGCGATCAACGCATGCAACCGTGAGCCGTAACCGAACTCGATCAGGCATGCCTCGGCGGCGTCGAGGATGCGTTCGCGAATAGCGGTGGGGCTCAGATCTTGTGCTCTGGAACTCACCGCTCGGAGTCTAGCGTCGAACTAACCTACCGGCCGGTTCTGTTTGCATCCGATTGCTGTGCCGACCGATCACAGACACCGTTGACGTTCGGCCCCGCACGCGCATACGTTCAAGGGGACACCGGCAGCAGGCGCCGTGTCGACCACGGCGTCGTTCCCGCCCCGCCGGCCCGCCGCGCGGGGTCCGCCCAGGAGGGACGGTCATGACGCAGACGGCGAAACCGCACGCCCGGGAGCAGGTCGCGGACAGGTTGCTCAAAGGGTCGGTCAAACGCTCCTACGACCCGGTGGTGGACATCGACTGGGACGCGCCACTGGAGGACGGCAAGTACTTCCTGCCGCCGCACATACTCTCGCTGTACGGCACACCGATGTGGGACTCCATGAGCGAGGAGCAGCGAATCGAACTGTCCCGCCAGGAGTCCGCGAACATCCTCGGCGTCGGTACCTGGTTCGAGACATCCTGAACCAGGCGCTGCTGCGCCACCTGCTCCACAACGACCCGGGTTCGCTGCACACCCGCTACGCCCTCACCGAGATGGGTGACGAGTGTCGGCACATGGCCATGTTCGGCCGCGCGATCGAACGCATGGGCGCCAAACCCTTCCAGCTGCGCTGGTATCAGGCGACCGCAGTGAACCTGCTGCCCAAGACTTTCCGCGGCACGATGCTGTGGGTGGCCGCGCTCATCGGCGAGGAGATCTTCGACGCCACCCAGCGCCGCGTGGTCGACGACCCGCAGTTGCAGCCGCTGATCGCGCGCCTGATGCGCATCCACGTCACCGAAGAGGCCCGCCACATCCAGTTCGCGCGGGCCGGCGTGCGGCGCCGGATGGCCGAGACCCACCGCATCGAGAAGATCTGGGTGGGCACCGCCCAGGGCGTCGGCGGCCTACTGCTCGAGCGGCTGTTCACGAACCCGGCCATGTACCGGCGCGCGGGACTCGACGGACGGGAGGCCAGGCGGCAGGCCCTGGCAAACCCGTACTTCCGCGCGAACCAGCGCCGCGGATTCGCCGGTCTCGCCGAGTTCCTCGAGGACACCGGGCTGATGCGGCGCAGCTCCCGGGCGATGTGGCGTCGGGCGGGATTCTTGTGACCGGCCTCGAGACCGCGCGGGTGGCGATCGTCGGCACCGGGTTCTCCAGCCTGTGCGTGGCGATCCGGTTGAAGGAAGCCGGAATCGACGACTTCGTGATCCTGGAGAAGGCGTCCGAGGTCGGCGGCACGTGGCGCGAGAACACCTATCCGGGCTGCGGTTGCGACGTGATGTCGCTGATGTACTCGTTCTCGTTCGCCCCGAACCGGCGGTGGACCCGGATGTACGCGCGGCAGCCCGAGATCCTCGAGTACATCCGAAGGATCGTCGGCGAGTACGACCTGGCCCCGCACATACGATTCGACTCCGAGGTGGTGGCCTACGACTTCGACGAGTCCGACGACCGCTGGACCGTCCGCACGCGCGGCGGGGACGCGTACCGTGCGCGGATCGTCGTGGCCGGGCTCGGACCGCTGCACAAGCCCAGCATCCCCGATTTCCCCGGGCGGGAACGCTTCACGGGCACGGCTTTCCACTCCGCGCAGTGGGACCACTCGGTCGACCTGACCGGCAAGCGGGTGGCGGTGATCGGCACCGGCGCCAGCGCGGTCCAGTTCGTGCCGGAGATCGCGAAGGAGGCCGCGCACGTCGACGTCTTCCAGCGCACCGCGCACTGGATCGTCCCGAAACTCGATCGACCGATCACGCCCACCGAGAAGCGCCTGTTCCGCGCCGTCCCCGGCAGTCAGAAGATGTACCGCGGCGCGATCTACTGGAGCCATGAATCGCTGATCGCGGGCTTCATGCACCCCCGGCTGATGACGGCCCTCGAGCGTGTCGCCCGCGGGCTGCTGCGCCGCCAGGTGCCCGACCCAGACCTGCGCGCGGCCCTGACGCCGGACTACACGATCGGCTGCAAGCGGATCCTGGTGTCCAGCAACTACTATCCGACACTGCAACGGGACGACGTGGACCTGGTGACGGCGCGCATCGACGGCTTCGCCGAGACCGGCATCCGTACCGTCGACGGTGTCGAACGCGCCGCCGACGTCGTCGTGTACGGCACCGGCTTCGCGATCGAGGACCGCTTCGAGACCGACCACATCGTCGGCCGGGGCGGGCTGACCATCCAGGACGCGTGGCGCCGCGGCATGGAGGCGTACCTGGGGATGGCCGTGAGCGGCTTCCCGAACTTCTTCCTGATGATGGGCCCCAACTCGGGCGGCGGGAACCAGTCCATCGTGTTCGTCATCGAGGCGCAGTCGCACTACATCCTCGAGTGCCTGCAGATGATGGACCGTCGGGACGCCACCCGCATCGAGGTGCGGGCGGGCACCCAGCGGGACTTCAACCGCCGTATCCACCACAAGCTCGAGCGGTCGGTGTGGAACTCGGGCGGCTGCGACAGCTGGTACCTCGACCGGACCGGCCGCAATCGCGCGGTGTGGCCCGGGTCGAGCGTGTCGTACTGGCTGCGGACACGGCACCCGGACGTCGACGCGTTCGACCTGAGCAGCGCGGCCGAGCGCGACGAGGAGGACTACCGCGGGCCCGCGGTGCTCGAGGGCGGCGGCCGGACCCTGGACGTGGACGTGCACCTGACCGGGCACATGGACCCGCTCGACGGGCGCTACCACTGGTACGGCCAGGTGATGGGCGACGAGCGCATCGCGGACCTGAAGCGGCCGGACGCCGGGGTGCCCACGCTGCGGATCGGCGAGGGGCGCGCCGTGGACGCGACCCTCGCCGAGCAGGACCCGTGGGGGCACTTCCGGATCACCGGAGTCGGTGCACCACCGTTCTCCCTCGCCGACCTGGTGGTCTGAGGAGGCCCCACGGAAGGGGAGTCCGGCGCCGACCCCCTCCCCCGAGAATCGACGCCGGACGGTCACGAGCCGTGAGAGAGCCACCACGAACACGCTCACGACAACGTCACCGAATGAATCGGGGGCCGGGTGGAACGTGTTACACCCCATTTCGACCGAACTTCCGGATTTTTTCGGCCACCTATGCTGCCAGCATGGTCGACAGCGCGAATTGGGACTTCGGGGACTTCGAGAACCTGGAGGAAGTGCTCGCCGACATGCGCAGTCGCCTCGTCGACAGCGTCGCGACGCCCGCCCGGTTGCGCGAACTGCTCGAGGCAGTCCTCGTCGTGGGTGCGGGCCTGGAACTGGACTCGATCCTGCAGCGGATCGTGCAGGCGGCGACGACACTGCTCGACGCGCGGTACGGGGCGCTGGGTGTGCGGGATCCCGAGGGCGGCCTCTCGGAGTTCGTCTACGAGGGCATCACCGCGGACGAGCGCGCGCGGATGGGCCATCTGCCGGAGGGCCACGGCCTGTTGGGCCTGCTGATGGAGTATCCGCGGCCGGTGCGCGTCGCGCATCTGGGCAAGCACCCCGCGTCGGTCGGCTTCCCGCCGAACCACCCGCCGATGGACAGCTTCCTCGGCATGCCGATCATCGTGCGGGGCCAGGTGTTCGGCAGCATCTACCTCACCGAGAAGCGCACCGGCCCCGAGTTCACCGACGAGGACGAGACGATCCTCGACGCGCTCGCCACCTCGGCGGGCGTCGCGATCGACAACGCGCACCTGTTCGAGGAGTCCCGCACCCGGGAACGGTGGCTGACGGCGCTCGCGTCGTTCAACGCGCGGCTGCTGTCGGGCGGTTCGATCGACGAGGCGCTCGACCTGCTGGTGACGCGCACCCGCGACCTGTGCAGTGCGAGCGGCGCGTACGTCATGGTCGTCGACGAGGAAGACGCCACCGTCGAGGCCGCCGCCTCCGACGACGGCCCACGTGCGGGCAGCCACCTCGACCTGTCCGAGTCCGACCTGCTGCCGGTCGTTCGGGGCCGACGTCCCACGCTGCTCACCGAGCAGGATCGGGTGGCCCCGTTCGACGCGTCGGGCAGTGTCCGGATCGCCGCGCTGCCGCTGTCCACGACGTCGGGCGTCGCGGGCATGCTGGTGGTCACGCGCGAGAGCCAGGCGTGGACGCAGGACGAGATCACCCGGTTGGGTCGATGGCCGACTCGGCCGCGCTGGCGGTGGAGTTCGCCGATCAGCAGCACCGCCGACGGCAGCTCGACGTCCTCGCCGACCGCGACCGCATCGGCCGCGACCTGCACGACAACGTCATCCAGCAGCTGTTCGCGACCGGGATGAGCCTGCAGAGCCTGCTGCTCGACGAGGCCCACCCGGTTCCGGAATCCGCGGCGAACACGCTCACCCAGACGGTCTCCCAGCTCGACCGCACCATCCGTGAGATCCGCACCTCGATCTTCGACCTGCACACCGCGGGCGAGGAGGCTCCGACGAGCCTGCGCCGACGGCTGCTCGATGCGGTCGGCGACCTGACCACCAGGTCGGCGCTCACCCCGAACGTGCAGTTCACGGGGGCGATCGACACGCTCGTGCCGACCCGGATCCATCCGCACGCCGAGGCGGTCCTACGCGAGGGGCTGAGCAACGCGCTGCGGCACGCGGGCGCGTCCACGATCACGGTCGCGGTCGACGCCGCCGACCACCTGACGATCCGCATCTGCGACGACGGCGTCGGCGTTCCGGACAGTCCGCGCCGGAGCGGCCTGGACAACCTGGCCCGACGGGCCGAGCAGTGCGGCGGCGTCTGCACCGTGGCGGCCGGCGTGAGCGCCGGGACCGAGCTGACGTGGCGGGTGCCGTTGCGCTGAGTTCGTTGCGCTGAGGTGACGCGCCGAGAGGGCTAGCGTCGTAGCCATGACTCGTTCCGCCGCCGGCCGGCTGGTTTCGATCAATGTCGGCCTTCCGAAGGACGTTCCGTGGCGCGGGAAGACCGTTCACACCGGCATCTGGAAGTCGCCGGTATCGGGTCCGGTCACCGCCCGGCGGCTCAATCTGGACGGCGACGGGCAGGGCGATCTGGCCGGACACGGCGGCGAGATGCGCGCGGTCATGATCTATCAGCTCGATTCCTACAGACACTGGGCGAGCGAGTTCGGACGCGACGATTTCGTGCACGGACAGTTCGGCGAGAACTTCACGATCGAGGGTCTCCCGGACGACGAGGTGTGCATCGGGGACCGGTACCGAATCGGCGAGGCGGTCTTCGAGGTCACCCAACCACGAGTCACGTGCTACCGCGTCGGCCTGCGGATGAACGAGCCCCGGATGGCCGCCTTGCTCGTCTCGCATCGTCGCCCCGGCTTCTACCTGCGGGTCCTTGAGGAGGGGCCGGTCGAGGCCGGCCAGGAGATCGTCAAGGTCTCCGGCGGTCCGGAGTCGCTGACGGTGGTCGAGGCCGACCAGTTGCTGTACTCCGCGAACCACCCCCGCGGGCAGCTCGAGCGCGCCCTGCGGATCGAGGCGCTCAGTCCGGGATGGCAGGCGTCGTTCCGGTCGCTGCTCGAGAGTGCCGACCGTTCGGTCGTCGGCGGCAACGTCGGTCTGAGCCCGGCTGCGGCGGGCCCTCCCCGGCGTGGTCGGGGTTTCGACCGCTTCGCGTCACCGGGATCCGGCAGGAGAGCCCCACCACCTTCTCGGTCGTGCTCGCCGACCCGGAAGGAGAAACGCTTCCGGCGGCGCTGCCCGGTCAGTACCTGACCGTGAAGCTAGAACCGGACGCCGCCGGGCCGTCGCTCGTCCGCAGCTATTCGCTGTCCGGCGAGCCGGGCGCGCCCACCTACCGCATCAGCATCAAGGTCGAGCCGCACGGGGCGGCCAGTAACCGACTGCACGACACGCTGGCCGTCGGCGACCGGCTGAACTCGGCCGCGCCACGCGGCACCTTCTTCCTGTCGACCGACGGTGCTCCGGTTCTCCTCGTCTCCGCCGGCGTAGGCGTGACGCCGGTGCTGGCGATGCTCCGGTCGCTGGCCGACGAGAACTCGACCCGGGAAGTGTGGTGGCTGCACGGGACTCGGAACACCACCGAACACGCCTTCGCGGAAGAGGTGCACGAGCAGCTGGTTCGCTTGCCCAACAGTCATTTTCGCATCTGCTACAGCCGCCCCGGCCCGGATGATCGCGTCGGCGTCGACTTCACGGACACCGGGCACATCGATGCGGAACTGCTCGCACGGATCGATCCCCCGCGAGACGCCCGCGCCTACATCTGCGGCCCCGACGCATTCATGCGAGATGTCACCGGCGCGCTCGTCACGCTCGGGCTGGCCCCGGACCGGGTGCGCACCGAGATCTTCGGCGCCGGGCCGAGCATCACGCCGGGCATCGCCGCCACCGCCGCGGTGCCACCGCACGCACCACCCGAATCGTCGGGGCCGGGCCCCGCGGTCTCGTTCGCCCGCAGCGGTCTGACGGCGAAGTTCGACGCCGCGCGCTACGCCAGCATCCTCGAACTGGCCGAGGCGTGCGATGTCCCGGTCCGGTGGTCGTGCCGGACCGGGGTCTGCCACACCTGCGAGACCGCGATGATGGGCGGCCACACCTCGTACGCCCCCGAACCGATCGACCCGCCCGGCGCCGGGACGTGCTCATCTGCTGTTCGACACCGGTCGACGACGTGGTCCTCGACCTCTGACGTCGATCCGGCGCCGGGTTCGACGTGACCGCTACTGCCGCGTGACGGCGGGCGGTTCCCAGGTTCCGTCGAAGATTGCCTCGTCCGGCCAGTACGCGCGCAGGTAGATCGTGAATTCGTCGTCTGGGGCGGGTAGCCAGTTCGCCAGCAGCTTCGGGTCGGTGGGCGCCTGACCGCCGACCGTGAGGGTCAGCGATCCGTCGTCTCCGTACGTGAGGTTCTGGTTCTTGGTGCCCAGCGAGAACCGGTCGAGGTCGTTGGCGTGGAAGAAGTGGTGCTTGTTGTAGACCGTCAGCGACCAGAACCCGCGAACCGGTGGGAGCTGACCCGCGGGGAACTGGACGGTGTACGCGTTCGAGCCGTGGAGGCGGTCGCCCGCGTCGTCGAGATCCTGGTAGTAGTAAGCGGTTTCGTTCGGGGTGTTGACGAAGATGTTCGACTTCCCGATCGCCGTTCGCGACAGGTAGTCGGTGCCGAAAGCGGCGCCGTTTCGCTGCGTGGTCCAGTTGTGGGCGACGGGATTGCCGATGTTGCGGAACTCGAACAGGTCCCGGACGACGGCGTCGGTGTCGATCGCCGCCTGCCGGAGTGCATCGGCAACCGCCGCGTCGTCGGCGGCAGCGGCGAGCACCGAACGGAACCATCCGTACAGCGCCTCCTCGCCCGGCATTGGCGGCACCTCGTCGAGCACCTCACCGAGCACATCGAAGTACTTCTCGGGATCCACCCACTGGGTTTCGCCCTGATCGCCGGTAGCGCCGTCACCGCCGAACGACGGGACATTCGACCAGTCGACGGACTTGACGGTGCCGTCGAACTCGGCCAGCGGATACATGCAGATGCGGCCCACCAGCGGGGCGATGGCTTCGCGATCCTGCGCGGTGTCGTCCATGAACACTCGCGGGATCACGACGCCGACGCTGGTGTCGTACCGGAACACCCCGGTGATGCCCGCGGGCACGTCACCGTCCCACGAGTTGTGCGCGAGCAGGTAGAAGCCGGGACGGGTGCCGTACATCTTGCCGAGCTCGACGAACGAGTCGGTGCGCTGGTTCACCACCTGATACACCCAGAATCGATCACCGAAGTCGGGCACCTGCACCACCGAGGGGCCACGCTGGGCGTCGAGCACGCCGAAGCCGTAGGCGACGTCCTGGTTCGGGCACGCGACGACGCGCTCCTCCGGCCGGATGTAGTCGTGCAACATTCCGATCGTCCCGGGCGGCCCGGCCGGGACGATGCCGGCGAGCAGGCCCGGTTCGGGCAGCTGCTCCATGAGGGTGCGCCGATTGTGCATGTTCACCAGCGACCAGCCCCATAGATAGGCGGTGGTACCCACCGCCCGCGCGTAGTCCACGGTCATCTTCGGGCGATCGAAGCCCCGGCACCGGTCATCACAGCTCCCTACCTCGCGAACACTGGGCGTAACCGCTGCGACCGTATGCCGCCGAGAGGCGCCGCCGGATCACCCGGAACAGATGAAACCGACAGGAGCCGAAGGGAATGCGCGCCCGATCCGCGCTCAGCCGCGCTTGTTGTTCCGCAACTCCGTCGCGAGGACCGCGGCCTGGGTGCGGCGCTGCATGCCGAGCTTGGCGAGCAGGCGGGAGACGTAGTTCTTGATTGTCTTCTCGGCCAGGAACAGTCGCTCGGCGATCTCCCGGTTGGTCAGGCCCTCGCCGATGAGGTCGAACACGGCCCGCTCCTGATCGGAGAGTTCGGCCAGCGGGTCGACGGTGCGCTCGGACCGGATCCGCTGCATCAGGGCGGCCGTCGCGCGGCTGTCGAGCAGCGACCCGCCCGTGCCGACGGTCCGGACCGCCGAGATCAGGTCGGTGCCGAGGATCTGCTTGAGCACGAACCCGGAGGCGCCGGCCATGACGGCGTCGAAGAGGGCCTCGTCGTCGGCGTACGACGTGAGCATGAGGCAGCGCAGGTCGGGCAGCACGGCCCGCAGGTCACGGCACAGCTCGACGCCGTTGCCGTCGGGCAACCGGACGTCGAGGACGGCGACGTCGGCGCCGCTGCTCGGGATCCGCGCCATCGCCTCGCCGACCGACGCGGCCTCGCCGACGACCGTCAGGTCGGGCGCACTGCCGAGAAGATCGACCAGTCCGCGCCGCACGATCTCGTGATCGTCCACCAGAAAGACCCGGGTCATCGGTGCCACCTTCCATAACTCAGGAATGACGCTACCGCGCCCGCGATCGCCCCGCCGTCACGGCCCGAGGCGGACGCGGAAGAACGACAGGATCTCGTCGCGCGCCGCGGTCGTCGGCTGCCCCGCCGCGTCCACGAGGTGGGCGGTCACCACGCTGTGCGGGCTGCCGATCATGTGCTCGAAGAACGGCGAGGTGTCCGGGTTGGCGGCCGAGTCGGGCAACTCCCGCGCCACGAAGCGGTCGCCGAGCGCGGCCGCGTACGCCGCGAAGCGTTGCTCCCGGCAGAACCGGTCCCCGCGGAACCGGTAGGCCATCACGGTCAGATCCTCGCCGTCGAGGCGGCGGCGGACCGCCGCCAACTCGGCAGGACCGCTGTCGACCGCGTCGGATCGTCGAGCGGGAGCGACGGCTGCGACAGGACGGGCGCGAGCACGGCCGGCTCGAGCATCATCGAGAGCGCGAAGTTGCCCGTGAAACACATCCCGATCACGCCGACGCCGCGGCCGCCGCACTCGGCGTGCGCGCGGCGCGCCAGGCTCCTCAGCCACACCGTCACGGGGCTCGGGTCGTTCGCGCCGAGCGCGCGGAACTCGGCGCTGACGCACGCCCGCCGCAGCACGGCGATCCCCTCCTCGGCGGTGGGGACTGCGCCATCGCGGCCGAACAGGGACGGCATGTACACGGTGAAACCCGCGTCGCGCACCCAGCGGGCGAAGCGCGCGACGTGCGGGCTGATTCCCGGCATCTCCGGCATGACGACCACCGCCGGTCCGCTGCCCGCGACGTACACGGTCCTCGCGACGCCGTCGAACTCGATCCGCCGGCCCTCGAAGTCCTCGAGCGGGTCGTCCTCGTTCATGCTGCGGTTCGGCACCGTCGTTCCTCCGTCACTGATCCGAGTGGCGTGCTCGATCAGTGTTTCGGCGACCGCGCCGTCGCACGAGTGGCGCCGTCGCCACGTTCGCGGGCGATCTCGCCACCCACCCCCACCGACGGTCCCGCCCGGAACTGGCGCCGGTAGTCCGCGGTGCTCATTCCCACCTGCGCGAGGAACAGTCGGCGGAAAGTCCCCGCGTCCTGGTAGCCGACGAGTTCGGCGATCTGCGCCAGCGGCCGGTCAGTGGTCTCGAGCAGAGACTTGGCCGCGCGGACGCGAGCCCGCCGCAGGAACGCGAGCGGTGACTGTCCCGTGTCGGCGCGGAATCGTCGCAACATCGTCCGCGTGCTCACGTGGAATGCCGCGGCCAGGCGGGCGAGGTCGTAGGGCTCGGCCAGGTGTTCGACCAGCCATCTGCCCACGTCCTCGGCGAACGGGCCGTGACCGCCCGGCAGCATCGCGTCCACGACGTACGGCGCCTGGCTCGTCCGGTTCTCGGCGACGAGGGTGATCCGGGCCGTGGCGCGCGCGACGCCGTCCCCGAGGTGCGCGCGGGTGATGACCGTAGCGAGGTCGAGCGCGGCGCTGAACGCCGCCGTCGTCGTGATCGGTCCGTCGTGCATCACCAGCGAATCCCCCTGGACGGTCGCGGCCGGGTACCGCCGCGCGAGTTCGGCAGCGAACAACCACGACGTCGTGCACCGGCGCCCCTCGAGCAGTCCTGCCTCGGCGAGGAGGAAGGCGCCGACGCACACCGAGGCGACCTCGGTTCCGCGGGCCGCGGCGGCGGCCAGGAACTCCGTTTCGCGGCGCCAGGCGCGCAATCGCGCCTCCGGATCCTCCGACGGCACGAGGTCGAACCCCGGCACGACGAGTCGGTCGAAGTCGTGGTGGCACGGGTCGGCGCCGATGGCGAATCCCCGGCGGCCCGCACGGGCGTCGCCGACGCGGCGATCACCGACACCGTGAACGGGTCCTGCTCGGCGCCCGCCTGCCGTGCGACCCGATTGGCCACCAGCAACATGTCGGAGAAGAGGAAGATCTCCGCCGCCAGGCACCCCTCGTAGGCGAGGATCCCGATCCGCATCGCCGCTGTCCCTCCCGGTGCGCTCGCCAGCCTCCCACTGCGTGGAACGGTCGTAGGCACCACACTCCACGACGCCCTAGCGTCCTGTCGAGGTACACCGAAGGGAGTTCGATGGAGCGCCTGCTCGCCGAGCCTGCGGCCGACGCTGCACCGACCGTCTACGTCGTCGACGAGATGGAGGTCGTGCCCGGTCGGGCGCGCGAGTTCGTCACGTCGTATCTCGAGCAGTACGCGCCGGGCGCCCGCGCGCGCGGCCTCACCCTCGACCGCATCCTCGTCAGCCCCCGGTGTGGCTCACCGACCAGTCGAACACCGTCACCGTCACCTGGACCGTCACCGGCGCGGACGCGTGGTGGCAGCAGCGGTGGGCCGCGGGGCGCGACCCGGCCGTCGCGGCGTGGTGGGCGACGGCCGACGAGTCGCTGGTGAGCCGACGCCGCACGACGGCGTCCGCGCTCGACGATCTCGAGGTGGTCACCGATGTTTGAGGTGACCAGACTGATCCACTTCGCCGACACCGCCGACGCCGAGTTCCGCGAGGCCATCGTCGCGGGTCTGCGCGCCGACGTGGAACCGCACGCCGCGGCCGTGCTGATCCACGCCGCGCTCCCCGGTGGAATCAACACCGGTGACGTGATCGCCCGATTCCGCTTCGACACCGAATCCGATTGGCGCGCAGTCGAGAACGTCGTAGATTCCTGGTTCTGGAGCCCGGCGGTCGACCGGGTCGACGGGGTCACCTACACCGGCACCGTCTCTCCGTCGGACAGCGCCGGCGCGCCGACGGTATACCGACTGCTGCTCGTCGCCGTCGATCCGGCCACCGATCCGGGGCTCGTCCGACAGTTCGAGGCCGAGACCGGGGCGATGCCCCACTACATCCATTCGATCGGCGCCTCGCAGCTCGCCCGGGTGCGCGATACGACCGGTTCCGCGGCCTGGACGCACGTGTGGGAGCAGGAGTACGCGAGCCTCGACGGCCTCACCGGTCCCTACATGACACACCCGTACCACTGGGCGCACGTCGACCGGTGGTTCGACCCCGAGCGCGGCCGCAAGATCGTGACGGCGCTGTGTCACGGCTTCGTGGCGATCGAGGAACCTTTCCTCACCGACGGGTGACGATCGCGGCCCTTCGTCACCGCAGCGCTCGTCGCCGTCCTAACATTTCGGTCGAAAGTTCTGCTGCCGAAGGGGACCACGTATGACCACAGGTATCGAACAGCGCGAGTTCCAGACGGAGACTCGCCAGATTCTGGATCTGATGATCCATTCGGTGTACTCCAACAAGGACACCTTCCTCCGCGAGCTCGTCTCCAACGCGTCCGACGCGCTCGACAAGCTCAAGCTCGAGGCGTTCCGCGACAAGGACCTCGAAGCGGATACGTCGGATCTGCACATCGAGCTCGACGTCGACACCGACGCCCGCACTCTCGCGGTGCGCGATAACGGCATCGGCATGTCCCGCGACGAGGTGATCGATCTGATCGGCACGCTGGCCAAGTCTGGCACCGCGGAGCTGCGCCGCAAACTGCGCGAAGCGAAGGATGCGGCAGCCTCCGAAGAACTGATCGGTCAGTTCGGTATCGGCTTCTACTCGACGTTCATGGTGGCCGACAAGGTCACGCTGCTCACGCGCAAGGCCGGCGAGAAGCACGGAACGCGCTGGGAGTCGAGCGGAGACGCCACCTACACGATCGAGACCGTCGACGACGCCCCCCAGGGCACGACGGTGACGCTGCACCTCAAGCCCGAGGATGTCGAGGACCACCTGTACGACTACGCGTCCGAACGCAAGCTGCGCGAGATCGTCAAGCGCTACTCTGATTTCATCGCGTACCCGATCCGGATGCAGGTCGAGCGCCCCGCACCGAAGAGCAGTGACGTTGCGGACGAGGCAGAGGATGCCGAGCCGAAGACGGTCATCGAGACCGAAACGCTCAACTCGATGAAGGCCCTGTGGGCCCGACCCCGTAGCGAGGTCTCCGACGACGAGTACAACGAGTTCTACAAGCACGTCAGCCACTCGTGGGACGACCCGCTCGAGGTCATCCCGATGAAGGCCGAGGGCACGTTCGAGTACCAGGCGCTGCTGTTCATCCCGTCGCACGCGCCGTTCGACCTGTTCTCCCGCGAGCACCGCGCGGGCATCCACCTGTACGTCAAGCGCGTGTTCATCATGGACGACTGCGAGGAACTCATGCCCGAGTACCTGCGCTTCGTCACGGGCGTGGTGGACGCACAGGACCTGTCGCTCAACGTCTCTCGCGAGATCCTCCAGCAGGACCGCCAGATCCGGGCAATCCGACGTCGGCTCACCAAGAAGGTGCTCACCACGATCAAGGACTTGATGTCCTCCGAGGACACGGAGGCTCAGGACAAGTACCGAACGGTGTGGTCGCAGTTCGGCCGGGTCCTCAAGGAGGGCCTGCTGTCGGACTTCGACAACCGCGAGACGCTGCTCGAGATCGCGTCGTTCCCGTCGACGCACAGCGAGGACGCGCAGACCACGCTGGCCCAGTACGTCGAGCGGATGAAGGACGGGCAGGAGCAGATCTACTACCTCACCGGTGAGTCCCGCCAGCAGCTCGAGGCGTCGCCGCACATGGAGGCCTTCCGGGCGCGCGGCCTCGAGGTGCTACTGCTCACCGACCCGGTCGACGAGATGTGGGTGACGTCGGTCCCCGAGTTCGACGGCAAGCCGCTGCAGTCGATCGCGAAGGGCGAGGTGGACCTCGACACCGAGGAGGAGAAGCAGGAGGCCGAGGCCAAGCGCGAAGAGCAGGACAAGGAGTTCGCCGACGTCCTCTCCTGGCTCACCACGACGCTCGAGGACCAGGTGAAGCAGGTGCGGTTGTCGACCCGCCTGACGGACTCCCCTGCGTGCATCGTCGGCGACGAGTTCGGCATGACGCCGGCGCTCGAGCGGATGTACCGGGCGTCGGGCCAGCAGGTTCCGCACTTCAAGCGGATCCTCGAACTCAACCCGACGCACCCGCTGGTGGAGGGCCTGCGCACCGCGCACGCGGAGCGCGGCGACGACCCGGGCCTCGCAGAGACCGCCGAATTGCTCTACGGCACGGCGCTTCTCGCGGAAGGTGGCGAGCTGGAAGACCCGGCACACTTCGCAAAAATGCTCGCGAACCGCCTGGCACGGACCATCTAGACACGGCTACCGGCTCAGGACGACGCGCCCGCGGGAGTCTCACTCCCGCGGGCGCTGTCGCGCCCGACGATCCCACCGAGCACTGCCCCGCGAAACCGGCCATGAACCTCCCCGCCTCGATTAGCATCTAAACCATCTCGTTCGATTCCCTTCGGGAGGCCGACGTGCGTGGACTTGGGATCGATCTCGGAACGACGAACACCGTCGTGGGAACCCTCGAAGACGGAATCGTCCTGAATGAACCGTCTTTCATGCTGGTTCGGAACAAGGATCCGCACCGTGCCCTCGCAATCGGCCAGGATGCGCGAAACCTTGTCGGCCGCACACCTACCGGAATCACGCAGGTTCGCCCCATGCGCGACGGCGTGATCGTGGATCTGGAGTCGGCCCGAGCATTCGTCACAGCCGTCATAGAGCAGATCGCCCCGCACAGACGGTACGGACGGCGCACGAAGGCTGTCATCTCGGCTCCCGCCGGGGCCACGCCACTCGAGCGTCGCGCACTCCTCGAAGTCGGGCATGAGGCAGGCCTGCGAAAGGTCGGACTGATCCCGGGACCGGTGGCGGGTGCTCTCGGATGCGGTGTCAATCCGCTCGAGCCTCGCGCCCATCTCATCGTGAGCGTCGGCGGCGGCACCTCGGAAGTCACCGCCCTCTGCTTCGGTGGCGTGATCTCGCACCGCAGTTGCCAATTGGCCGGCGAGGAGCTGACCGAGGCACTGCACCACCACCTACGCGAAGAGCACCAGATCATCATCGGAGAGCTGACCGCCGAGCGCGCCAAGATGGGCGCACCCGACACCGCCGAGGACCAGTCGCTCGTGGTGGAGGGCCTCGATGCCGTCACGGGCCGCGCACGGCTGATCTCACTCGACGTCGAGGAGATCGTGGAGGCACTGCGGCCGACCATGACCGGAATCGTGCAGACGTTGACCGCGTGCCTGGAAGACCTTCCCCGCAGGCGATCAGTGACGTGATGGCCGAAGGGATCCTGGTCATCGGGGGCGGTGCAATGCTCCGCGGACTGCCCCAGCTGTTCGAAGAGTCGTTCGGCCTCCCGGTGAAGACGGCCGAGCGGCCCCTGACGTGCGTCGCCGAGGGCGCCACAGCCTGCCTGGATCACCCGGAAGTCGTTGCCGCCTTCAGCGGCTGATCGCACACATCCTCTGATCCCCCGCAGCGTCTCATCCGCTGCGGGGGATCACCTACAACAGCTGATCACCGACCCGGCGCCGCTCCCGGCCGCCCCGCGAGGTAGCGCTCGAGGAGTGCCTTGACCACAGGACCGGACGCATCCGATCCGGATCCACCGCCGCGAACCATCGCCGTGACAACGACTTCGGGAGAATCGAAGGGCGCCACGGCGGAGAACCAGGCATCGAGACCGTTCCCCGGTGCCGACGGATCCTCCGCCGTTCCGGTCTTGGCGCCGGCCGGCACCGGCAGGGTGGCGAGCTGTCCGCCCGTACCGGCAGCGGCCGAAGCCCGCATCCCGGCGCGTACCGGATCGAGCTTGTCGGCGAAGGGAAGCCGCTGGGGCTCCCCCGTCGGAATCGGCGCGCCCTCTCCGGTCCCGTAGGCGGCGGCGAGCTGCGGTGTGACCACCGCCCCGGTGGCGACGCCGGACGTCCAGCGTGCCACTTGCAGCGGGGTCGCCGTCACGGAGCCCTGCCCGATGCCCATCAGTAGCGTCGAGCCCGGATACCAGGTGCCTCCGGCGTCGGCGACCGTCTTGGGTGTTCCCAGGAAACCCTCGGCCTCGCCGGGCAGATCGATTCCCGATGGCCGACCAACCCCGAGCTGTTCGGCGGCCGTCGCGATCCGGTCGGGACCGAGGAGTTCGGCGAGCTTGTAGAAGTACACGTTGTCCGACCACTGGATCGCCTGGATCAGGTTGTTCGGCCCCAGCGGCTTCCAGTTCGCGAACGTGTGCCCGCCGTACGTGTAGGAGGCACCGGTCTCGATCACCTGTTCCGGGTCCAGTACCTGATCCTCCGCGTTCGCCGAGCCGACAACGATCTTGAAGGTCGAGCCGGGCGGCGCGGCAGTCTGGTACGCGTTGTTGACCATCCGTCCGGGCCCGGGGCCCTCGGTTTGGGCCGCGAGCGCGACAGTGTCGACGGGGGGACCGTAGACGTTGTTGTCGTACCCGGGCACGCTGGCGAGCGCCATCACCGCGCCGGTGCGCGCGTCCATCACGACCGCCGCGCCCAGGTCACCCCCGCTGCTGCGGACCGCCTGGGCCAGCGCATCGGTCGCCAGATTCTGCAACCCGATGTCCAGGTGCAGCCGCAGGTCGTGGCCCGGCACGGGATCCACGCGCTCTCCGGGACCCACGGGATGTCCGGCCGGATCGACGTATACGCACTGTTTGCCGTCGGTGCCGCGCAGCAGCGCGTCGTACTGCATCTCGAGGCCCGCCCTGCCGACCCGCGACCCGAGTGCCAGCTGCGGCCAACGTTCCATGTCCTGATCATCGGCGACGCCGACGTATCCGAGGACGGAGGCGAGCGTAGCGCCGTAGGGGTACTGCCGCTTCCCGGATGGAGCGACGAGAACACCGGGGAGCTGCGCATCGATGATTCGCCGAGCCTGCTCGGGTCCGACCCTGCCGACGACCCCTGCATCTCCCCTTCGCCGCGGTCACCCAGCGTTTTCTCCAGCTCGTCAGGAGAAACACCGAGCAAGTTCGCGAGTTCACCGTGCGAACCGGCGTCGTCCTCGGGGAACATTCCGGTGACCACCGAAATGGTGTATTCGGCAACGTTGGTCGCCAGCGGCACACCGTTTCGGTCGAGGATCTGACCGCGCTCGGCAGGCAGGCGGATGCAGCGAGCCATCTGCTCATCGCTCAACGCGCGCAACTCCGGACCGCGATCGCTCTGCAGATGCCAGGCGGACACCGACATCGCGACGAGGGCTGCGGTGACCGCGAGGGAACCCGCCGTCATCCCCCGCGGCAGTCGCCGGCGTGTGGACGACTCAGCCCACAGCGGCCGAGCGACACCGTCTCTGCGCACCGCGAGCACCAGCCCGATCGAGACGTATCCGACGAGCGCGACCGTGCCCCCGTAACTGAACAGCGGGATCGGCATTCCGCGCTGGGGCAGGAGCGACAGGCTCGCAGCGACCGACAGCGCGGCGTGAATCCCGAACATCCCGCCGATGCCCGCGGCCACGAGCGCACCTTCCTTGGTCCGTGCCCGTCGTGCGGCGAGCGCTGCACGCCAGGTGATCACCAAGCTGGCCGCCACGACGGCCAGGCCGGCGAACAGTCCCACCCGTACACGACGCTTGCGAACGCAAGGTCGTGCTGCGATTCGGCAAGGAATCGGCCCTCAGGCCGTACATGGGGTCTCGCGCCAGGCCCCACAGCCCACCGCTGCCGACCGCGATGTCGGCCTGGAGCGATGCCCAGCCCGACCCACTCGTGTCGGCGTGGTTCGACGTGAACTCTTGGATCCGTTCGAGCTGGTACGGGCGGAGGAAAAGACCGGCGAAGGGCAGCGCGGCGATCCCTAGCGCGAACAGTGGCAGCAGCGGCAGCATCGGCACCCTGGCGAGGATCAGCATCAGCACTGCTGCCGCCGCCAGCATCACTGCGCTCGACAGATCGGGTTGCAGCGCGACCATTGCGACCACGACGCCCGTGATCGACAACGTCGCTACCAACCGACCAAAGGTGTAGCCGCCGGCCAGGATTGATGCCAGTACCAAGACCAGACCGAGCTTGGCGACTTCGGACGGCTGAACGGTGAACACGCCGAAATCCAGCCAGCGTTGCGCTCCCTTGACCGCTACGCCGGCGAGCGATACCCCCACCAGCATCACGACCGAAACGACGAGGGTCACCCACCCGAACCGTCGCAGGTTACCCATCCGCATCCGCGACACGACGAACATCAACCCGATCCCGACGGCGGCAACGACTGCGTGGCGGATCGCATACGACGTGAGCCCGATCGACACCAGGTTGAGCACGCCGAGGACCGTGAGAACGACCGCCGCCGTGACGATCCACGGATCGGACTGCCGTTCGCGTCCGTGCAGCCGACCCCCGTCCCCAGTCATCAGCAGGTCGCTTCTCGGCAGGCACGTACAGCGGCTCCGAAGCGGCTGTCGCCGGGGCGCTCGTGACCGCAGCGACAGCCAAGGCGGAACCGGGCGGAAGAAACGTCTTGCTCAGCCCATAGACCCCGTCCCGACCCGGCTCGACCGGCAGCGTGACGTCGGCACCCGCGTGCACCTCACCGGAGCATCGGTCGTAGACGTTCAGCTTCCAGGTGACCGCGCTGACGGTCGCCCCCGAGTCGAGATGAACGTCCACTCGTACGTCGCACGGCTGTCCGGCGGTGCACGATCCGTCCGCGAAACTCGCGGTGACACCGGTGATCGGGCCCGCACTGGCCGGGGCACCTGTACGGACGGGTGCCGCCTCGGCGCCACCCGTCCCCGTGGCGGCCCCGGGCTGGCTCGTCGGTTCGGGCGGCGGCGACACCGGATCGAGGTGATTCTGCGGCGAGGGATTCACCGGATCGACGATCGCGTCCCAGCCCCGATTCAGCTCTGCCCACATGCGAGGACCCGCCGCTACTGCACCGACGAGAAGAATGATCCCGCTCAGGATGAACACCATCCGGCGCCGGGACGGGCGTCTCCGGCCGCGATGCCAGGCGTTTCGGACCGGCGGATACCAGCCAGTGGGTGGTGCGAGCGATCCGGCCGGCACGCATGGCCCGTTCTGCATGATCGCCGGCTCCTCCACCGCCCGACCATCCGGACGGGGCCGCCCGATCGTTGCCGCAACGAGCTCGCCGATCTGGCGCCGCCGCCGGGCCTCCTCGTCCGGGTCGAGTTCGGGATCGATCACCCGGCGAACCCGGCGAATCAGGTCATCCGGATCCGTTGTGTCCGATACTGATTCGATCACTCGATCACCGAGATCCGATCCCCGGCAGTTCTTCGCAATACCACCGAGCAGGCCCACGATCGCGTCCTTCGCCTCGATCCGGGACGCGGCGCTCCCCGTGCCGTCGAGCGTGAGCCGCCCGCCGTCGGACACCATCGCAGCGTCGTCCCGCAGCGTGATCGGACGGCCACCTCCGGCGCCTACCCGTTCCAGCTCGTCGATCGCATCCGCGGACAGCTGCGCGGCCTGCGCCGGTGTCAGCCTCGCGACCGCGAGCAGCCTCGCGAGTGTGACGCCGGCCCTGGAGCCACCAGGGTCGGCGTCGACCGGATCGGATGGTTCGGGCCGGGTCACTGCGGGCTCGCCGCCCGTGTGGATCCCCAAGGCTGCTTCGTTCATCGCGCATCCCCGAAACGATCTGCCTCCCGCAAGTGGCACTGGCCCGGAGCGGGTGGGCGGTGGACTGGGCTGTGAATGTTCCCTGTCGAAATCCATTGCGCCTGTTCGAATCTATTTAACTCCGATCCGCTCCGGCGAGGGTAGGAATCGAGAAGGTGAGAGCACTCGCGCGCACGTCCAGTGCGCACCGTCCGAACTGCCTCCCGGCACCGACCTCCCGGCACCGACCGCGGGTGCCGTTTCGTCTGATTCGATCCCGGCCCGGATCGTTTCGTAACGTAAGTGCCCGTGTCGATCGAAGCCACTCCCCGATTCCCACACCATCCCGGGCATGGCCCGCGCTGGTGCGCGTACCGCGGGACGGACGACGCTGGCCCGGAACCGTGCGGGCGGCCGTGGCGGTCGCACTGCCCGGACTCCTCGGCCTCGCGTTCGGCCACGATCCGGCGGCCGCGACGGCGACGCTCGGCGCCTTCGCGGTGGTGTACGGCGAGAGCCGTCCCTATCGGGTGCGGTGGCGGGCGGTTTCGGTCGCGGCGTGCGTGATGGTGGTCGGGGCCCTCATCGGAGCGGTCGTCGGAAGCACCGTCCACGACGCGGCGGCCTCCGGCGGATCCGCGCTGTGGCCGCTGGCACTGGTCCTCGCCATGTCTGCCTTCGTGGCCGTGGGCGCCTTCACGGTCGATGCACTGCGACTCGGTGCACCGGGCGCGTTCCTGCCGCTGCTCGCGGTCGAGATCGCGTCGGCGCTGCCCGCGGCCGGCGTTCCCGTCGGCAACGTCGTCGCTTGGACGGCGGTCGGTGGGGTCACCGCCGTCGCGGTCGCGATGTCCGGGTGCATGGTGCGCCCCGGACCCCGAACGCGCGGCGGTCGCATCTGCCGTCTCGGCGGTCGACGCCTTCGATCGCACCCGGGACTCGGCGTCGCGACGCCACGCTGCGGTCAAGGCCGTCCACGCCGCATGGCAGTGCCTGCACGACGCGGGTATCGCCACGCAGGACCATCCCCTGACCCGGGACCTGCTCGAGGCGCAGGATCGCTGCGTGTCACTCCTGCACGACGGCGAGACGGCGCTCGACACCGACGGTGAGGACCTGGGGCGACGGGTCCCGCCCCGCGCCCGACGATCCGGTTCCGGCTGAGGCGGGCGGCACACCTGCGGAGCCGTTCGACGCTCATCGTCATCCGACTGCTCGTGGCGTGTCCCGCCGCCGGGGTCGTCGCGATGGGTCTCGGTGTCGCCCGTCCGGATTGGGCGGTCATCACCGCCGCCATGATCCTGCACCAGGGCCCGGACCGGGTCCTCGGAACGTACCGGGCAGTGCATCGCTTCGCGGGAACCGTGCTGGGTCTGCTGGTCCTCGCCGCGTTGACGCCGATCGATCCGACCGGCGCCGTCCTCGTGCTCGTGCTGGCCGCGGCGATGGCCGGAGTGCAGGCGTACCTCGTCCGCAACTACGGACTGGCGATGGTGTTCATCACGATCCTGGCGCTGCTGCTCGCCGGCCTCGGGTCACCCGACAACCTCACCGGGGTGACCCGGGATCGTCTGCTCGAGACGGTCATCGGTGTCGTCGTCGCCGTCGTCGTGTTGTGGACGGTGCTGCCCGCGTCGTACCGCCGGATCCTCGAGGACGCGGACGGCCGGGTCGCGACCACGATCGAACGGATCGAGGCCACGCGCGACCGGTCCGAGGCGCGCGAACTCTGCCGCGGCCTCGAATTCGACCTGCATTCGGCGACGACAGCCGCGCTGGTGGCGGCGCACGCCGACCCGGAGTGGACCGAGACCAGGTGGGTGCGCCACCACGCGCTCAACGAGTCGGGCTATCGGGTTCTCACCCTGTCCGGCACCTGACGGAAACGACAGCGGGGCCGCGCGGCGATCGCCACGCGGCCCCGGAAGAGCGTCGAATCTAGTCGCCCGACGGCACGATCAGCACCGGGCAGTCGGCGGTGTGCAGCATCGCCCGGCTGGTCGAACCCAGCAGCATGCCCCTGAAGCCGCCGCGTCCGCGGGTGCCGACGACGATCAGCTGGGCCTGCTCGGCGTACTCGCTGAGCACCCGCACCGGCCGGTCCCGGGCCACGACGCGTTCGACGGTGACGTCCGGGTACCGCTCCTGCCAGCCTGCGAGCCGCTCGGCCAGCACCACTTCCTCACCGGTCTGGATGCGGCTCCAGTGCGGGTCGTCGGGGGTGGCGCCGAGGGAGGGCTGCACGCTCACGTCGCTCCAGACGTTCACGGCGATGAGGTTGGCGTTGCGCATCGCTGCCTCCTCGAAGGCGACCGCGACCGCGGGCTTGCACGACTCGGAGCCGTCGATGCCCACCACGATCGGGCCCTCGGTCGGCGGCAGGCCGTCGAGCGTGCGGCCACGGACCACGGCGACCGGGCACTGGGCGTGCGCGGACACCGCCGCGGTGACGGAACCGACGACCAGGCCGGTGATCTCGCCGTGCCCGTGCGATCCGAGGACCACCATCCACGCCTGCGCCGACAGGTCGATCAGCGTCGGCGCCGGGCGACCGTCGATCTGCTCGGTGGTGATCTCGATCGAACCGATGTCCTCCGCCGACTGCTTGGCGAGGACGTGGGCGCTGTCGAGACGCGACCGGGCGGTGTCGCGCAGTTCGTCCTGGAAGCTGCGGGCCAGGTACGGCTCGGAGTAGTAGAACGCCGGGATGTGCACGGCGGTGACGATGTGCAGGCGGCGCTGGTGGACCGCGGCCGCGCGGGCCGCCCACACCACCGCGTTCGATGCCGCTTCAGAGCCGTCGACGGCGACGACGATCGCTTCGGTTGCGCTCATGGATCCAGTTTCTCCTTCACACCTGCGGTCCTGTCGAGACCATTGTCCCGGTTTCCGTCCGCCACCGCGTCGGTCTGGGACCCGGCGGGCCGTGACGCTGGGCACGTCACCGCCCGCCGGGGTTCCGGTCAGTCGACGATCGCGCGCAGCTTCTCGATCAGGGCGACCCGTCCCGCGCGGTCGGCGGCCATCGGCGTCACGTTGAGCGTCGTCACGCCGGCGGCGGCGAACGCCGCGACACGCTCCTTGACGAAGCTCTCGGTGCCGATGAGCGAGACGGCCCGGACGAGTTCGTCGGGCACGGCCGCGGCGGCCTCCTCCTTCTTGCCGGCCAGGTACAGGTCCTGGATCTTCTCGGCCTCTTCCTCGTAGCCGTAGCGGCACGCGAGGTCGTTGTAGAAGTTCTTGCCCTTGGCGCCCATGCCGCCGATGTACAGCGCCAGGTGGGGCTTGATCCACTGCAGCATCGGTTCGACGTCGTCGCCGATCGCCAGCGCCGGACCCGCGTAGATCTGCAGATCACCCAGCGCCGGGTCCCGCTTCGCCTTGCCGGCCGCGAGCGCCTCGCCCCACACCGACTCGGCCTTCTCCGGGTAGAAGAAGATCGGCTCCCAACCCTCCGCGATCTCGGCGGTCAGTGCCACGTTCTTCGGGCCCAGCGAGGCGATGACGATCGGGATCCGCTCGCGCACCGGGTGGTCGATCAGCTTCAGCGGCTTGCCCAGGCCCGTGCCCTGATCGGCGGGCAGCGGGACCTGGTAGTACTTGCCCTGGTAGTTGACCTTCTCGCGGCGCCACACCTGGCGGCAGATGTCGACCAGTTCGCGGGTGCGGCCGAGCGGGGCGTCGTACTTGACGCCGTGGAAGCCCTCGATCACCTGCGGACCCGACGCCCCGATGCCCATCACGAACCGGCCGCCCGAGACGTAGTCCAGGCCGGCCGCGGTCATCGCGGTCAGGCTCGGGGTGCGGGTGTAGATCTGGAAGATGCCCGACGCCAGCTCGATCTTCGACGTCCTGGCCGCCAGGTACCCCAGCTGGCTGACGGCGTCGAACGAGTACGCCTCGGGCACGAACACGATGTCCAGGCCCGCCCGTTCCAGGTCGGCGACCTCTTCGACGGTCTCCGCGAATCCTCCGCTGTAGTTCAAGCCCATTCCGATGCGCACTGCGGCGACCCCATTCCGTGTTACCTGTGACGGACGTTACGACGAAGTGGACTCTACGACCGCTCTGGCCGGACCACCATCACCGGGCACTGCGCCTTCTGGACCAGTTCGTTGCTGGTCGAGCCGAGCAGCAGGCCACGGAAGCCGCCGCGGCCACGGCTGCCGACGACCACCAGCTGCGCCTTCTGCGACCACGCGAGCAGGTGGGTGCGCGGTCCGTCGATGTACAGCTCGCGCTGGACCTCCACGTCCGGGTACCGCTCGCACCACCCGGCGAGGCGTTCGGAGAGCACCTCGTGCTCGGCGTCCTCGAACGCGCGGGGGTCACGGATCGAGCTGCGCCCACCGGCGAGCGTCCCGTGCGGGGTGTCGCTCCACGCGTGGATCGCCACCAGCGGGACCCCGCGCTGCGCGGCCTCCTCGAACGCGACGCCCGTGGCCCGCTCGCTGGTGGGGCTGCCGTCGATGCCCACGACCACGGGTCCCTCCTGCGGGACCTGGCCGTCACGCTGGTGGACCACCACGACCGGGCACACGCCGTGACTCGCGGCGTTGACCGCGGTCGAGCCGATGCCGCCGGCCGAACCGCTGCCGGACGCCCCGAGCACAAGAGCCCGCGAGTCCTCGGACAGCGACACCAGCCAGCGGGCGCCGCCCATCGTCGAGATCTCGGTGGAGATGTCCAGGTCGGCGGAGACCTCCCGGGCCACCGCGGCCGCGCGGGACAGGATCTCCTTGCCCTCGTCCTCCATCCAGTCGTAGATGCCGGCGACGTCGAGGTACGGCGCACCGTAGGTGTAGGGCGAGAAGTTCAGGGCGTGGATGATCCGCAGCGACAGGTTGCGGTCCGCGCACATCTGCGCGGCCCACCGGACGGCCGCTTCCGCGGCCTCCGACCCGTCGACGCCGACGATCACCGCGTTCGCGTCCCGTGCGATCGACGGTTCCTCGGCGCCGTGCTGCATGCCCTGTGCGGTCATCCCGCTCACCCTCTTCCGTTTGCGACGAATCGGTGCGGCAAGTCGTGGTCGGTCCGCCCGGACCGAACCGATCGAGGTGCCGACTTCGACGTTAGTCACTCGGACCGCATTCCGTGGGGATGCATGAGTCCCGTGTAGTTCGGGACCAAAGTCCTGCCCCGCAGGGCCGGAAGTCGGGACTTCCTGGCGGGGCCCGAGATGCCCGTCACATTTAATTGGAGTCCCAGATTCCAATTTCCTACTGTCGAGCCATGCAGCTGACGCAGTTCACCGATCTGGGCCTGCGGATCGTCATGCGACTGGCCGCCGGGTCGACCACCGGATCCGCGGCGGCCCCGAGCACCCGCGCGATCGCCGACCAGCTGGCCGTGTCGTACACCCACGCCACGAAAGTGGTTGCGCGGCTGAGTGAACTCGGCGTCGTCACCACCCGCCGAGGCCGCGGCGGCGGCCTCGCGATCACCGAACTGGGGCGGTCGGCGTCGCTCGGCTGGCTGACCCGGCAGCTCGAAGGGCGACGGCGAGGTCGTGACGTGCGAGGGCGACAAACCCTGCCCGCTGCGCCGCGGCTGCCGACTGCGCTACGCACTGCGCGACGCCCAGAACGCCTTCTACGGCGCCCTGGACGCACTGACCGTCCGCGACCTGGCGGACGACTCCACTCGAGACGTGCTGCTGACGCTCACCGCGCCGGCAGTGAACGAACCGTAAACCCCGACCGACAGGAGAATCCGATGCTCTCGGAGGCCTCGAAGGAAACCGTCCGCGCCACACTGCCCGCCGTGGGCGCCGCGATCGGCGACATCACGCCGCTGTTCTACCGCAAGATGTTCGACGCCCATCCTGAGCTCGAGCGTGATCTGTTCAACCGGGGCAACCAGAGCCAGGGCGAGCAGCAGAAGGCACTGGCGGGGGCCATCGCCGCGTTCGCGACGCTGCAGCTCGACCCCGATCCCGCACGGGTCGAGACGATCCTGTCGCGCATCGCCCACAAGCACGCGTCGCTCGGCATCACCGCCGACCAGTACTGGATCGTGCACAAGTACCTGTTCGAGGCGATCGTCGAGGTGCTCGGCGAAGCCGTCACGCCCGAGGTGGCCTCGGCGTGGGACGAGGTCTACTGGCTGATGGCCAACACCCTCATCGCGATGGAAGCCGGACTGTACGAGAAGGCCGGTGTCGAGGCGGGCGACGTGTGGCGCTCGGTCCGCGTCGTGCGCCGGGCACACCAGTCCGCGGACACCGTCTCCTTCACGCTGGCGGCCGCCGACGGCTCCGCACTGCCGACGTTCGCGCCGGGCCAGTACATTTCGGTCGCCGTCCACCTGCCCGACGGCGCCCGCCAGATCCGGCAGTACAGCCTCGCGTGCGGACCCACCGACGCCGAGTGGCGGATCACCGTCAAGCGGATCGCGGGCCAGGCGCTGCCCGACGGCGCCACCGCCCCCGCAGGCGAGGTGTCGAACTTCCTGTACGACAACGTCTTCGAGGGCGACGAGCTGACGGTGTCGTTGCCGTTCGGCGACCTGGTCCTGCCCGACGACGACGCGCCGCTGCTGCTGGTCTCGGCCGGCATCGGCTGCACCCCGATGATCGGGATGCTCGAGCACCTCGCGTCCACCGAGGACAAGCGCAGCGTCTCGGTCCTGCACGCGGACCGCTCCGCCGCGCAGCACGCGCACCGTGCCGAGCTCACCGAACTGGTCGAGCGTCTGCCGTCCGGCGTGGTGCACCGCTGGTACGAGGACATGGGTGCGCGCGACGCGTTCGCCGGAACCCGGTTGGGCCGTGCGGATCTGACCGACGTCACCCTCGAGCCCGGCACGCGCGCGTTCCTGTGCGGCCCGCTGCCGTTCATGCTGGCGATGAAGGAGTCCCTCGTCGCCCGGAACGTGCCGGAGGAGAACATCCACTACGAGGTGTTCGGCCCTGACAGCTGGGCCGGCGCCACCGCGTAGCCACCCGGATCGGGACCCACCGACCGTCGGCGACATCACGTCGCCGACGGTCGGTGTTCCCGGGCAACGCTGCCGGGAGTGATCTACGGTGAGGTGTGGCCCGACCTCAGTTGATTCTCACGCCGCTGACACCCGCGGCGATCTTCCTCGTGCTCACCATCGACGAGGGCGGCGAGACCACCGCCCGCGACGTGCTCGCCGACGTGGACGGCCTGCGCAAGGCCGTCGGATTCCGGGTGCCCGATTCGGGATTGGTGTGCGTCACCTCCATCGGCTCGTCGGCATCGGACCGGTTGTTCGACGGCCCGCGCCCGGCGGAGCTGCACGAGTTCGTGGAGCTCGACGGCGCCAGGCACCGCGCGCCCGCGACACCTGGCGATCTGCTGTTCCACATCCGCGCGGTGTCGATGGACCTGTGCTTCGAGCTGGCGTCGAAGATCGTCGGACGGCTGCGCGGCGCCGCCACCGTCGTCGACGAGACCCACGGCTTCCGGTACTTCGAGCAGCGCGACCTGCTCGGCTTCGTCGACGGCACCGAGAATCCGAGGACGTCGAGGCGGCCGAGGCGGCCCTCGTCGGCGACGACGACCCCGACTTCACCGGCGGCAGCTACGTGATCGTGCAGAAGTACCTGCACGACATGGATTCCTGGAACGCGATCTCCACCGAGGAGCAGGAGCGCGTCATCGGCCGCACCAAGCTCGACGACATCGAACTCGACGACGACGTCAAACCGTCCAATTCCCATGTCGCGCTGAACACCGTCACGGACGAGAACGGCGGCGAACGCCAGATCCTGCGGGTCAACATGCCGTTCGGCAGCCTCGGCGACGACGAGTTCGGCACCTACTTCATCGGGTACGCGGCCACACCCTCGATCACCGAGGAGATGCTCCGCAACATGTTCGTCGGCAAGCCCGAGGGCAACACCGACCGCATTCTCGACTTCTCGACCGCCGTCACCGGTGGCCTGTTCTTCTCCCCCACCGTCGAGTTCCTCGACGACCTCCCGCCGGCGCCGGGGATCCGGCAGGCCGGCACCGAAGACGCGAGCCCGTCTCCCGCCGCTGACGGATCACTCGGAATTGGCAGTCTGAGAAGGAGTTCCACAAAATGAACAACCTCTATCGCGGTCTCGCCCCGATCACCGACGCCGCCTGGGCGTCGATCGAGGAGGAGGCGACCCGAACCTTCAAGCGGCACATCGCGGGACGCACCGTCGTCGACGTTTCGGGCCCGCACGGCACCGACTTCTCCGCGGTCGGGCTCGGCCGCACCACGGCGATCGACGCCCGGCCTCCGGCGTGCTGGCCCGACAACGCCGCGTCGCCCCGCTGGTCGAGCTGCGCGTGCCGTTCACGCTGTCCCGTGAGGAGATCGACAACGTCGAGCGCGGCGCGCAGGACGCCGACTGGGACGCCGTGAAGGAGGCCGCGAAGAAGATCGCGTTCGCCGAGGACCGCGCGATCTTCGAGGGCTACGCCGCGGCCGGCATCGAGGGCATCCGCGCGAGCTCGTCGAACCCGCCGCTGCGCCTGCCCGAGGACGTCCGCGACGTGCCCGAGGTGATCAGCCAGGCCCTGTCGGAGCTGCGGCTGGCGGGCGTCGACGGCCCGTACTCGGTGTTGTTGAGCGCCGAGGCGTACACACAGGTCAGCGAGACCTCCGATCACGGGTACCCGATCCGCGAGCACATCCGGCGGCTCATCGACGGCGACATCATCTGGGCGCCGGCGATCGACGGGGCGTTCGTGCTGACCACCCGTGGCGGCGACTTCGACCTACAGATCGGCCAGGATCTGTCGATCGGCTACCTGTCGCACGACTCCGAGACGGTCGAGCTGTACTTCCAGGAGTCGCTCACGTTCCTCACCTACACCGGCGAAGCCTCGGTCGCGCTGACACCGCGATAGGACCGGCGCGACGCCCGAGTCCTTGCTCACACGGTGAAACGAGGGGTTGACAGCGGGGATGGGCAAAGGCTAGCCTAATCTGCGTTACCGAACGGTGATGTAGGACCCGGTCGCACCGGGTGTTAGGAGCAGCTTTCGTGATCGACGACCTGATCGAACTCGCATACGCCCAGAACGTCGTGCTCGAGACGCTGCCCTGCCCCGACGGCTGCGACGAGTACGTCCTCGCCCGCGCCGGCGCCGCGGCGACGGTCCGGTTGTGGGTGCGGCCCGACGGGCGCTTCTCGCGGGCGCTCGGCGACGAAGGCACGCTGAGCCTCGGCCAGGTCATGACCGTGTGCGGCCTCTCCTACGCCGCTCGCCGCGCAGCCACCCCGCCGCCTGAGTTTCGACCCGAACGCGAAAGTCCCCACCCGGTTCACGCCGGGCGGGGACTTTCTTCGTCTGGGGGTCGGCTCACATGGTGGCCGCGGCGCCGCGCCACGTGACCGCGACGCCGCGCTCCTCGAGCCACGACGACGGGTCGATCTTCGCGCCGTTCGCGTTCCAGACCTCGAAGTGCAGGTGCGGGCCGGTCGACTGGCCGCGATTGCCGACGGTTGCGATCTGCTGGCCCGCGACCACGTGCTGGCCGACAGCCACCTGGTAGTCGTTGACGTGGCCGTAGATGGTGGTGGTGCCGTCGTCGTGCTTGACGCGCACCCAGAGACCGAATCCGGACGCCGGACCGGCGTCGACCACGACGCCGTCGGCGGCGGCGTAGACGGGGGTGCCGATCGGGGCCGCGATGTCGATGCCACCGTGATGGCTGCCCCAACGGGGACCGAAGTCGGAGGTCAGGGTGCCGGACACGGGCTTGACGGCGCGGGGCGTGTGCAGCGAGCCGAAGCTGGCCTCGGCCGCCGCGGTGAAGTCGTTGACTACCTGCTCGACCTGCGGCATACCGGCCGGGATCTCGAACGCCTTGACGGAGTCGATCACCTGCTGTGCGGTGGGCGCCTGCGGCAGCGTGGGCAGCGCCGGGAGGGCGGGCAACTCGACGCCGGCCGGGAGCAGGCCCTCGGGAATCTGGAACTGCTGCGTGGTCGGGGCGGTGTCGGCGGCCGCGGATCCGGCGCCGAGCTGAGCTCCGGCGGTGAGGATGGCGCCCGTCGCGGCGGCGACGGTGGCGGCCTTCAGACCTGCGCCGGGACCGGAAGTTGCGTCGCGATGACGGCCCCGCTGGGCGGTCGGATCGATCTCGATGAGAAGGGCGTCGGAATCCGTCCGGCGATGGCGTCCCACAGTCAGCTACCTCGTCAATCGTTTCTTCGGCCAAGAACTCCGCAGTGCACTCGATCTTGCTGCCGGGCCAAGGTAACAAATTCATATACGCGTTCGCCAGCGTTACCTGTTCTTTATTTTCGGTCGAGACGGCGATCGATAGACTTTTCGGCATTCCGCCGCTGGCACGACCCCTCGTCTGCCACCAGGCCCTTCGGAAGCAGCCCCGGCCGGGGGCGCGCCGTGGTGACGGAGCGCAATCGTGCGTGTCAGGCACCCAGGAGGTCGCGGCAATGACGACAGGCCCCACGGTCGGCGGGAACGGCGACGACGACGCATTCCGGTTCAAGCCCTACCGACATCCGGCCGCCGGCTGGGTGCCGCCAAGAGCGTGAGCCGCTTCCTCGCCCGAGAACGCGAGTTCCTCGACGGGCCACGGGCCGTCATGCGAATGAATCACGAGGGCGACGGCTTCGACTGCCCGGGATGCGCCTGGCCGGACGATCTCAAGGGCTTGCACCTGGATATCTGTGAGAACGGGATCAAGCACGTCACCTGGGAGATGACCCACAAACGCGTCGACCGCGACTTCTTCGCCGCGCACACCGTCGCCGAGCTGTCGGGGTGGAGCGACGCCGACCTCGAAGACCGGGGTCGCCTGACCGAGCCCATGCGATACGACCCGGGAACGGACCGCTACGTTCCGATCACCTGGCCGGACGCCTTCGACCTCGTCGGCCGCACCCTGCGCGAACTCGACGAACCCGATCAGGCCGCCTTCTACACGTCGGGCAGGCTCGGGAACGAGGCAACGTTCCTGTACCAACTCCTGGCCCGCGAGTTCGGCACGAACAACCTGCCCGACTGCTCCAACATGTGCCACGAGGCCAGCGGTCGCGCCCTGCAGGCATCCCTGGGCACGGGCAAGGGCACGGTCGACCTGAAGGACTGGGAGATGACGGACGCGCTGTTCGTCATCGGCGTCAACGCGGCGTCCAACGCGCCCAGGATGCTGACCTCGCTCGTCGAGGCCTACAAGCGGGGCGCCCAGATCGTCCACATCAACCCACTGGTCGAGGCCGCGGCGCGACGCGCGATCATCCCGCACGAGTTCGCGGCGATGGCGACGTTCCGGTCCACCCCCACCAGCACCTTGAATCTGCAGCCGCGCATCGGCGGCGACATGGCGCTGCTCCGCGGGATGGCGAAGGCCGTGCTGGACGAGGCACGGACCGACCCGGACGCCCTCGACGCCGAGTTCATCGCACGCCACACCACCGGGTTCGACGAGTACCGCGCCCTGTGCGAGGCGACGCCGTGGGCGGAGATCGAACGCCAGTCCGGAGTCACCCGCGCTGACATCGCCAAAGCAGCGCAGGTCTATCGCAAGGCCGATCGCAGCATCATCAGCTGGTGCCTGGGCGTCACCCAGCACGACCACGGCGTCGACACCGCCCGCGAGATCGTCAACCTGCTGCTCCTACGCGGAAACATCGGCCGCGAAGGCGCCGGACCGTCACCGGTTCGCGGGCACAGCAACGTCCAGGGCAACCGAACCTGCGGTATCGATCATCGCCCCACGTCGGAGTTCCTCGACCGACTGGCCGACGTGTGCGAGATCGACCCGCCCCGACACCACGGCCTGGACACTGTCGGCACCGTCGAGGCCATGCAGCGCGGGGACGTGCAGGTCTTCGTCGGCATGGGCGGAAACTTCGCCCTCGCCGCGCCCGACACCCCGTACACCTTCGCGGCGTTGCGGAAGTGCCGGCTGACGGTTCACGTCAGCACCAAGCTCAACCGCAGTCACCTGGTCCACGGCCGTGACGCGCTGATCCTGCCGTGCCTCGGCCGCACCGAGAAGGACCAGCAGCGATCCGGGGTCCAGGCGACGTCGGTGGAGGATTCGATGAGCATGGTGCACCTGTCCGTCGGGATGAAGCGGCCCGCCTCCGCGCACCTGCTGTCCGAACCGGCCGTCATCGCCGGCATCGCCCGGGCGACGCTGCCCGAGAGCGCCACGCCGTGGGAGTGGTACGTCGACGACTACGACCGCATCCGCGACACCATGTCGCACGTGCTCGACGGATTCGAGGACTTCAATCGACGGGTCCGCCTCCCCTGGGCTTCCGTATCCGCCAACCCGCCCGCGAGCTGGTCTTCGACACCCCGTCCGGGCGGGCCGAGTTCTCCCCGCCGCACTGCCCGACGTCGTCCCGGCCGAGGGCCGACTGGTGCTCGGCACGATGCGGTCGCACGACCAGTGGAACACCACGATCTACTCGGACAACGATCGCTATCGCGGTGTGAAAAATCTGCGCACGCTGATCTTCATGAACGCAGCCGACATGCGCGACCGCGGCATCGACAGCTTCGCCGCCGTCGAGATCACCAGCATCGCCCGCGACGGCAGCACCCGCTCGCTGACCGGCTACACCGCCATCCCCCACGACATCCCCGTGGCAGTGCCGCCGGCTACATGCCCGAGATGAACGTCCTGTGCGCGATCGGAGACTACAGCACACAGAGCGACCAGCCCCTGATGAAGAACGTCAGGATCACCGTGCGGCCGACGCCGTGACCGGGTCGCGATCACCGGCGCAGCGCCGGACCTCGCGACCGATTCATCGAAGGACGGCGTCGGCGGTTACACTCCCAACTGCGGAATACTGCGAACCGAGTTCGCCCGCCCCCGCCCTCGTAGCTCAGGGGATCAGAGCACGGCTCTCCTAAAGCCGGTGTCGCAGGTTCGAATCCTGCCGAGGGCACCCAAAATCCATTCGCTTCCCCTCGGAATGCGCACGACGACAACCACTCCTCCTCCGCCGATGCCGGATAAGGTGCGTTCGTGACGTTACGACGACCTCTCGTGCCCACCACCCGACGTGCCCGGACACTGCTCCTCGCCGCGATGATCGCGGTGCCGATGACATCGGGATTCTCGGCACCGGCCCTCGCATCGGTTCCCGCGGCGGTTCCCACCGCGCCGGCGGCTCCCGCCGCTCCGGAACAGCAATCCGTCAGCGAGCGCTACGCGGCCACCGGCGTCCACGACGTCACATCGGTTGCGGTGCCCGGATACCAGGTGTTCTACCCCACCGACATCGACACCAGCCCCGACCTCCATCCGGTGGTCACCTTCGGCAACGGAAGCTACGCGACGTACGAGCAGTACGAGGAGTTGCTGCGCCACCTGGCCTCGTGGGGCTTCGTCGTCGTGGTCGCCGACAGCAGCGTCACCGGCGACGGGACCGAGATCCTGGCGGCAGCGCGCTACATCCTGGCGCAGAACGACAACCCGGAGAGCGTCTTTCACGATCGCATCGACGTCGCTCACGTCGCCGCCGTCGGACATTCGCAGGGCGCCGGGGGCTCGATCAATGCCAGCACCCACTCCGACGGACTCATCACCTCCACGGCCGTGCTCGACCTACCCGACCCCTGGTGGGCCTCTCGTCCCGTCGACGTGATCGACGTGGCTCGACTGACGGCTCCGGTGTTCTACCTGACCGGGTCCGACGATCCGGTCTCGACGGCCATACCGCAGGCCGCCTATCACGCCGTGAGCCCGGTGCCGGCGGCTCGCGGCCGCCTGCTGGGGGTGGGGCACGACTGGCCCAGCGACGGAGGCGGATTCCGCGGGTACCTCACCGCGTGGCTGCGCTTCACCCTCACCGACGAGCACCGACGCCGCACGCGCCTTCGTGGGTCCGGCACCCGAGCTGTTGGCCGATCCACGGTGGGACGGGACCGCGGTCAAGGGGTGGTGACTGGGCCGTTCCTTCCCAAGCGCGGCCCGGCGACCTGATCGAGGTCAGTCGACGGCCACCTCGGCCGAACCGCTGAACACCTGCACCCCATGCTGATTCGTGGTCCGGAGGGCCAGTTCGGCCACGGTGCGCCCCGACTCGTTCTCCTGCCGGCCGACGACCTCGACCCGCGCGGTGAGGGTGTCGCCCGGCCACACCTGTGAACCGAACCTGCCTCCGAACCCGAGGACGTTCGCGTGCCCGAACCGGTCGGTGATCGCGCGTCCCGTCATGCCCATCGTCAGCATGCCGTGCGCGAACACTCCCGGGTATCCGCACTCGCGGGCGTAGACGTCGTCGCTGTGGAGGGGATGGAAGTCGCCGGACGCGCCCGCGTACATGACGATCGCGGTGCGCGTGAGGTCCTCGACCAGGACCGTGGCCCAGGCACTTCCGACCGCGAGATCGCCTGCGGCGGAGACCTCCTCACGCACCTCCGGGGAGGCGCGGCCGGCATCCACGGCTTCGGCTCGAGCGACGACCGGCGGCGTGTGCTCCACGAACGCCGACACCCACCGCGCCGTGGCGACGACGTCGCCGTCGGAATCCCGGTAGTCCGTGAGGATCTCGCTGAACGTGAGCGTGCCCGCGCGACGTCCGCTCTTCTCCCACGTCGCACCGGGTCGCGCGTCCGCGGTCAGGACGTCCCCGGCCCGCACCGGGCGGTGGAACGTGAAGTGCTGCTCCATGTGGAAGCCGGACGGCGTGGCGTTGCCACCCCTGGACGGCGCGGCGTTGCCGTTCCCGGACGGTCGCGATCCGATCCACGACACACCCGGCCGCGGCCTGCGTGAGTACGTCGGGTCGAAGTGGTCCGCCGCCATGAGGAAGGTCGGCGGGGCCACCAGCGCGTCCGCGCCGGTCGCGGACAGGCGACCGACGTCCTCGAACGTGGGATCGGTGTCTCCGATCGCCCGCGCGAACTGCATGAGGTGGGAACCGTGCACGACGAGCCCGTACATGTGACCTGCTTTCAGACGGAGAGGACGATCTTGCCGAAGAAGTCCGACATTTCCATGAGCTTGTGGGCGTGGGCGATCTCGTCGAGCGAATACACCCCGTGCACGACCGGGGTCACCGCGCCGCGCTCGACCAGGCGCAGCAGCTCGGCGAGCACCTGCCGCACCCGCTGCTCGTCGGGCCGCCCCACCCCGAGGACGGACAGGCCCTTCTCGAAGACCCGCCCGAGGTGGAGTTCGGCGAGGTGGCCGGCGGTGACACCCGTGGTGACGTAGCGGCCGTAGGGCCGCAGGGAGCGGATGGCGTCCGCGAACACCGGGGCGCCGACGTGATCGAGCACGACGTGCACGCCCTCGCCCGACGTCAGTTCCCGGACCCGCGCGACGATGTCGTCACGGTAGTGATCGATGACGGCAACCGCTCCGAGTTCCAGTGCAGCCGAACGCTTCTCCGCTCTGCCGACCGTGGTGATGACCCGGCAGCCCGCCGCCCGGGCGATCTGGATCCCGAAGCTGCCGACACCACTTCCGCCGGCGAACACGAGGACGTCCTCACCCGGACGGATCGCGGCCCGGTTGATCAGTGCGTCGTACGCGCTGCGGCCCGCGGTGGGAATCGCAGCGGCCTGCTCGTAGGAACAGCCCGCGGGCATTGGGAACGTCCACACCGCCGGGGCGACCGCCAACTCGGCGTGAGCGCCCCGGACGCCGATCGCCACGACGTCGTCTCCGGGCGCGAGCTGTGGGTACGCGCGCCGCGCCGCCTCCCCGACCGCGACGACGGTGCCCGCCATGTCGCGGCCCCCGATGTGCGGCGGGGTCACCCGCATGCCGTGCGAGCCCTCACGCCAGTAGATGTCCACTCGGTCGAGGGCCGCCGCCTTCACCCGGATCAGAACGTCGGTGGGGCCCGGCGCCGGGTCTGGCAGTTCACCGACGCGCAGGACGTCGGTGCCGCCCTGTTCGGTGTGGAACGCCGCACGCACGATGGTCTCCTGTTCCTCAGCAGTTCTTGCCCGACAACATTGCACATTCCGCGTATTGCCACGTTCCCCACCCTCGGTGAGCGGGAAACGCGCGCACTACAACTCGGGCCCGAGCAGCTCCTGCAGTCGCTCGCCCGTGCGGTACAGCTCGATCAGCAGCGGCCGCAGAGTCGCACCTGCGTCGGTCAACGAGTACTCGGTGCGTGATGGGAATCCCGCGAGTACCCGACGGCGAACCAGCCCACGGTCGACCAACGAGCTCAACCTGTCGGCCAGCACCTTGTCGCTGAGCTCGGGAAGGCCGAGGCTCAGTTGTCCGAACGACCGCGGACCGTGCATCAGATCGCGCAGCACCAGGCTCGTCCAGCGCCCGGAGACCGCGGCGAGTGCGGCCTCGACCGGGCACGTCGATTCGGGCCGCACGGTGCGCCCTCGGTCACTGGGTACGAGTTCGGTGTCCCAGCCGTCACTCACCGTTTGGTGAGCCGCGACAGCGACCGTTTGAGTGTCGGCATGGACATCGAAACCGTTCGACATGAGATCAGTATCGGCCTCACCCGGCACGCTCACGAACACCCGGCCGTGTTCGCGGCCGCCTTCGACAGCGGTGAACCTGCTGCGGTGGAGGCCGTCTACGAGGAGAACGGAATCCTCGTCCCCGAGCCCGGCAATCCGGTGGGCGGTGCCGATCGTGCCGCCGCGAACGCACGCTTCCAGGGGCTCGGGCTTCCGATCGACGTCCGCCCCGTCATGTCTACGTCGCGGACGACATCGCGCTGCTCATCGTGGACTGGTCGATTCGCGGCGACGGCCCGGACGGCGCCCGGTCGACATCTCAGGTACCGCAACCGATGTCGCGCGCCGTGGTACCGACGGCAAGTGGCGCTACATCATCGACAACCCGTTCGGCACGGCCTGAACCCCTCTCACCGCCTCCGCCACTCTGGCCCGAGGTGTGCCGATCTCCACCACTTGCGCCCATTTCGGTGGCGGGTCGGGAACGTAGTCATGGTCCTCCCAACCCCTCGGGCGCACCCGAGGAAACAGACCGACAACCGTGCGGCACCCGGGCCGGCTGCTGGGCCAGGGCGTCTCCCCGTCGGTGAGGACGACGATCACGTCGGGGCGGGGCCGACCGTGCAGCACCTTGGCGAATCCGGTGCGCAGATCCGTACCACCGCCCCCGAACAGCGGAATGTCCTCGGCGCGGCACAACGGGTGCACGACCCGGGCCGCCGCGTCGCACGACAGCACCGTCACCAGGTCGCGGCGCCCGCCCACGGCCCGCGTGATGGCGGCCACCTCGAGCAGTGCGCTGCCCAGGTCCGCGTCGCTGACCGATCCCGACGTGTCGACGATGACGCTGACCCGGGGTGGGGTCCGCCGCAGGCTCGGCAGGACCGCGCCGGGCACGGCGGCGGAGCGACGCGCCGGGCGACGGTAGGTGTAGTTCTCTCCGGTGCCGGAAGAGGATGTGGCGGAGCGGATCGCCGCGCCCAGCAGGGCTCGCCACGGCTGCGTCGGGTGCAGGGCTTCCTCCGCCCACCGCCGCCATCCGCGCGGTGCCTGCGCGGGCAGACCGACGATGCCGTGCGCCACCCGGAAACGGACCGCGTCGCGTTGCTGGTCACTGAGCCCGTTCGCCCCGTCGGGACCCAACTCCCACTCCCGGCACAGCCCGTCGGCGCCGCTGCCGCAGTCGAGCCACGTCAGCCTGTCGGTGACGGGACCGAGGCCGAACTGGCGCAGATAGTCCTCCATGAGCTGGCCACTGGGCAGTCCCAGGGTCGAGGGCAGAACGGCATCGTCGGGTGTCGGCAATCCGTCGCCGAACGTGTCGTCGTTGATCTCCGCATCGGCGGCGATATTCATCCGCAGCCGATCGCCGCGGCCGGTCAGGTCGTGTGCGCGGGCGTAGCGGTCGCTGCGGCCGTGGTGGTCGCGCAGCAGATGCGACACCCCGTGGACCAGCATCGAAGCCAGCTCCTCCACCGGCCGCTGGGCGACGAAGGCGGGCGAGACGTAGCAGCGCCAGTGCCGGTCCACACTCATGGTCGGCACGCGAGGCGACGCGACGATGTGCAGCGCGTACAGGGCGGTCGCCAGGTAGGGCCGCGCGCGGGCGGCGTGCAGCCGAGCGGCGTAGATCTTGTCGGGTCGAGCACCGACGACACCGTCATCGACCGACCTGCGCGGCAGCGCGGTCGGCGGACCGGTCCGCCGCCAGGGACACCGACACGACACCGGCGAGCTGGTCGATCTCCGCCGGCACCTCCCAGTCGTCCCTGCGCAGGGTGGCCAGTGTTGTTGCCGGCACGACCACGAGGTCCGGTGGCCCTGTCTGCACCGCGGTCACCAGGAGCGTCCACGCCGCGTCCCAGCGGGACTTCTCCGGCCGTGCGCGGACGGCGGCGACAACCGCGTCGAGCACGGCCTGACGCAGATCGCCGCGATCGGGCAGGTCGGCAGACGTCGGATCGGCGAGCAGCATCTCGGGGTCCGGGAGGTCCATCCGGTCGATGGCGGCCAACAGCTCGAACCCGGGCCCGTCGCCGACGCTGCCCCGGACCAGCAGGGACAGCACGTCCGTCGACGACGAGGCTGCGGTGGCGAACGCGATCAGCCGCACGGTCATGTCCCAGCTCCGCGGCGACGGCCAGGCGCCGCCGCGGCGGGTCTGACTGCCGGGGAGTTGATGTACGAGAGCGGGACGAACGGTGAGGAGCTCACAGACCGTGCGACGAGCGAATGCCACTGCGTCGGAGAATTTCTCCGGGTCGAGGCGGGGCAGCGTCGCGCGTGGCCAGGTCCCGCCGAGGCCCCGGACGACCACCTCGTGGTCGTGGGTCCAGCGCAGGTGCACGAAGCGGTTGGCCAACGGTGGGCTCAGCTCCCAGCCGTCCGCTGCCGAGGACGGTGGGTTGGCGGCGGCCACGATGCGGACACCGGGCGGGAGTTGCAGTGTCCCGATTCGTCTTTCCAGGACGAGACGGAGCAGGGCCGCTTGCACGGCGGGCGGTGCCGTCGACAGTTCGTCCAGGAACAGCAGTCCCCGCCCGGCCTGCACGAGCCGGACGGCCCAGTCGGGCGGGGCCATCGGGACACCGCGCGTTGCCGGGTCGTCCCCGAGGACGGGCAGACCCGAGAAGTCCGACGGCTCGTGCACGCTGGCGATGACGGTGGTCAACGGCAGATCCAGAGCCTCGGCGAGCTGGGTCAGGGCGGCGGTCTTGCCGATTCCCGGTTCGCCCCAAAGCAGTACCGGTAGGTCGGCGGCCACCGCCAGGGTGAGGGCCTCGAGTTGGTCGTCGGGACGAGGTTCGGTGGTGACGGCGCCGAGCATCGCCGACAGCGCTGCGGCACTGTCGAGTTCGCCGGTCAGGGGACGGTTCGGAAGGAGTGTGGAGGACATGTGCATCACCTGTGGTGTCGTGAGGAGTCGCAGGATGCGGCCATCCGGCCGCACTGCGGGACAGTAGGTTTCGAGGATGTGCGAGGAGGGCTCAGCGTGAGCGGGCGCGACGCGACCACTCGAGATGCCGAGGTCGCGACACGGGCGGTGCTTCCACCGGTTCGGCGCGAAATCGGTCGTACGTGCTGCGGCGGTCCGCGGACGCCCGCAGTTCGTCCAGCAGGGGGCCGTCACGGAGGACGGCGTCGGGGCCGAGCAGTCCTTCGACGACGGCCAGCGCCCCGGCGGCGTCTCCGTGGTCCAGACGTTCACGAACGCCGGGCAGACAGTCCGGACGGCGATGGGCCCGGTCGATGGCCTGCAGGCACGGCAGTGGGGTGCCGCCCAGTGCAGCGAGAAGTTCCTCGCGCCGGATCTCGGCGGGGTCGTGATCGAGCGCGGTCAGTGCACCGTCGGCCAGTCCGATCCGGTGCCGTTCACCTCGGCAGTCCACCAGGTGAATCCGACTCTCCCGGTTCGGTTTCCGGGACGGAGCTGGCGGCGACCAGCCCGGTTCGAGAGCGGCGGCGACCAGCGGGTGCAACCGGTCGGCGGTGATCGCTCCCGACCGGATCAGCTCCAGGTCGGGCAGTGCCCAGGTCGCCGCATCGGGCAGCACCGGGAGCGCGGCGAGCCGTCCGCGCGGGTAGTCGTGCACGAGCCGCACCGTGGCAGGATCGGCGCCGGAAGCGACCGGCTCCACCACCAGGTCGTACCGGCCCCCGCACCGCACCCGTACGGGGCCGTCTTCCTGTCCGTCCGCGCGGAGCACGATGTCGGCTTCGGCAGCCCAGCGGTCGACGGCGCAGCCCTCCGGGACCGCTCGAGCGAGGACGTGCCCATTCCGCAATCGCCCTGTCCCGCAACGTATTCGCAAATCACCGGACCTGCGCGCGTCCCACAGGTGCCGATGGAGGTCGAGCCGGTAGCGCCGGTTGGGACGGGGACGGGGATGGGGATGGCGGGTGGAATCCGTGCCGCCCCACAGGGTCAGCACGATCCGCTGTCCGGCATCCGCCCAGGCGGGCGCAGTGCGGACCACCAGGTGCACCGAACCAGCTCCGCCGCAACGTTTTCGGTGCCCTGCAGGCCCGTATCGGGCCAGCGCGACGGTCAGTCCGGGACGCAGCAGTCCGTCGGGTGCCATCCGTGGCAGGTGCCAGCGCAGCAGGTCGGGTGCCAGGTGTCGCAGGTCAGCGAGGACCTGTGTCGCGACGTCCCGGCCGTGTTTGCGGGTCAGTGCCCGTAGATCGATGTCGGCGTCGAAACTCGCTGCGGCACAAGCCCCGGACCAGTCGCCTGCAAGGCGTCGTTCCGTTGCGGTCTCGATCATGGAGGGCGGCACGGCGAACTCGCGCACGCGCAGCCAGAAGGACAGTCGGGATCGGTCCCGTTCGCAGTCGGAGGGTGCATCAGCACTCACCGCTTACGAACTGGGCCCCCAATCTTGGATCGGAGTAAGTCGTCATCGGCGCAATCGTAGCGTGTCGTGGCGATCTCGGCCAGTGCGGCGAGCTCAGCCCGACTCCTCCCGCACGTCGTCGGGGGTTTTGTCGTCGCGCACGCCCCGCCAGCTCGGGTGTCGCAGCCGCCCGGCGTCGGTGCGGCCCCGAAACCGCACCTCCCCCACGATCTTCGGGGTCACCCACACGGTCTCGCGACGATCCGCGTCGGGCACGTCGCCGGCGAAGGGACTGGTCCGGCGTTTCAGCGGGGCGAGTAGCGCGCCCAGGCGGTCGAGCTCCGATTCGCTGAAGCCGGTCCCGACCCGTCCGATGTAGCGCAGGCCGTCGTCGCCGGGAATCCCCAGCAACAACGAGCCGAGGCGCCCGTCTCGGCCGCCGCGCCCGCGACGCCACCCGCCGATGACCGCCTCCTGGGTGAGCCAGTTCTTGGTCTTGATCCACCCCGATCCGCGCTTGCCCGGCAGGTAGACCGAGTCGCGGCGCTTGGCCACGACTCCCTCGAGATCACCGCTCTGTTCGACGACCTCGGGGACCGAACCCGTCAGCTGCGGCGGGACGACGAGCTCGTCGACCGCGGCGGCGAGCGCGTCGAGTACGCGGCGGCGGTCGTCGTACCGCTTGCGCAGCAACGAGACCCCGTCGAGGTGCAGAATGTCGAACGCCCAGAACCTGGGTTCACCGCCGGCCTGCAGTCCCGTGAAACTCGTCCGCCCCGCGCTGTCGAGGCTGACCACCTCCCCGTCCAGCACCACCCGGTGCCCGTCGAGGGCGCGGGTCAGCGATTGCAGTGCCGGATACCGGTCGGTCACGTCGTTGCCCGCGCGGCCGCGCAGGGTGACGGTCTCGCCGTCGAACTCGACGATCAGACGGATTCCGTCCCATTTCCCCTCGAACGCCCACTCGTCGGGGTCGAGGCCGTCGAGACTGCCCGCGCTCGCCAGCATCGGCCGCAGCCCGCGCGGGAAGTCGCGGTCGTCGCCGTCGTCCCGCATCAGGTGTATCAGCCACTGGTCGCCCTCGGTGCGGATGAGCGCGAACCGGCCCTGCACCCGCTCGCCGTACAGCCGGACGATCACCTCGTCGTCGAGCCACTTGACCGGCTCGTACGTGCCGGCGTCCCAGATGCTCACGGTGCCGCCGCCGTACTCCCCCTTCGGGATGGAACCCGAGAAGCTCGCGTACTCGAGGGGATGGTCCTCGGTGTGCACGGCCAGGCGGTTCTCCTTCGGGGACGTCGGGATGCCGCGCGGAACCGCCCACGAAACCATCACGCCGTCACGTTCGAGCCGGAAGTCGTAGTGCAGACGTCGGGCGTGATGCTCCTGGATGACGAACGAATTTCCCTCACCGCCTTCGGCTTCCGTCTGCGGAATCGGCTCGGGCGTGCGTTCGGGATCGCGCTTGCGGCGATACTCGGACAGCGCGTCCCACGGCGCGTCGAGATCGGCCAGCAGATCCCCGTCCCGCCGGTACCGCTTGAGCACCTCGTCGAATCGCAGGTGCCTCAGATCCGGATCCTCGAGCTCGTCCCAGCGTCGCGGCGCCGCGACGGTCGGATGGGTGCGCCCGCGCATCGAGTACGGCGCGATCGTGGTCTTGGCCGGGTTGTTCTGGCTCCAGTCCAGGAAGACCCGCCCGCCGCGCACCGACTTCGACATCGTCGCGGTCACCAGGTCGGGATGCAACTGTTCGAGGGTCGTCGCCACCTTCTTGGCGACGGTCGACGCGCCGCCCGGGGCCAGCGTCCGGTCCAGCGGCACGTAGACGTGGATGCCCTTGCTGCCGCTCGTCACCGGGTACGCCGTCCACCCCAGCGTCGCCACGAGATCGCGCACCGCGAACGCCACCCGCGCGCACTCGGACAGGCCGGCCCCCTCGCCCGGGTCGAGGTCGAACACCAGCCGGGTCGCCGGCCCGGGCTCACCGTCGACGAATCGCCATTGCGGGACATGCACTTCCAGCGCCGCCTGCTGACCGATCCACACGAGCGCCGCCGTAGAGTCGACGATCGGGTAGCGCACGGTGCGGTCCTTGTGGTGGACGGCGTGCCGGGTGAGCCACTGCGGCGCGGACGCAGCGAGGTTCTTCTCGAAGAACGACGGCTCGTCGACGCCGTTCGGCCACCGTTTGCGGGTGACCGGACGGTCGACGACGTGCGGGAGCATCGCGGGCGCGATCGCGGTGTAGTAGTCGATCACCTCGCCCTTGGCGGTGCCCGTGGCGGGGTACAGCACCTTGTCGAGCCTGCTCACGGCCACTCGACGGCCGTCGATGGTGCGGGTCGGCACGCGGGCACCTCCCTCGAGGTCGGCTGCTGTACGCACATTGTGCGCCGCCGACGCCGAAAGCGCGCCGTCCCACGAAAAGCAGCGGCGAGGCGGTTTCACACGCCGGTGGACACCCGAACGTGAAACCGCCTCGCCGCGGATTCGCTGGTCGCTCTCGGACCTACACCTGAGCCTCGCCGAGGAAACGCGCGAGGGACACCGCCACGCAGACCGGCTTGCCGACGCCCTCGCACTCGACGGTGATCTCGAGGCCGACCTGCACGCCGCCGGGGATCTCGTCGACGGACGCGATCCTGCCGTGCCCGCGCACCCGCGCACCGGCCGGCACCGGGGCCGGAAGCGCACGCGATCGAGGCCGTAGTTGACGGCCGCGGCCACGTTCTCGACCTGGACGAGGTCCTCGACGAACCGCGACAGCAACGAGAGGGTGAGGTATCCGTGGGCGATCGGCCCGCCGAACGGGCCGTCCGCCGCGCGCACCGGATCGGTGTGGATCCACTGCCGATCCTCGGTGCACTCGGCGAAGGTGTCGATCCGATCCTGAGTGACGGTGATCCAGTCACTGGTGCCCAGGTCGGTGCCGGCCGCGGACCGCAGCGCGTCGACCGATGCGAAGACTGTCATCACACACCCCCGGCCAGGGTCAGGCCGCCGTCGACCACGAGCGTCTGCCCGGTGATCCAGGCGGCGTCCTCCGACGCGAGGAAGGCCACCGCCGCGGCGATGTCCTCGGGCTCACCGAGGCGCCCGAGCGGGTAGTCGGCGACCACCCGATCCTCCCGTCCCTCGAACAGCGGTCCGGCGAAGCGTGTCCGCACCACGGCCGGGGCGACCGCGTTGACCCGGATGGCGGGACTGTTCTCGTCCGCCAACTGCGCGGTCAACCCGATCACCGCGGACTTGCTGACGCCGTACACCCCGATGTCGGTGGCCGGGCGCAGCCCCGCCACCGACGCGACGTTGACCACCGCGCCGGTCGCCCGACCCAGCTGCTGCCGGAACTGTCGAGTCCACCCGATCACGCCGAGCACGTTGACCCCGAAGATCTTTCGTGCCGCGTCCAGGTCGGTGTCGAGCACCGGCCCCGCGACCGGGTTGATCCCGGTGTTGTTGACCAGCACGTCGACCACACCGAACGCCTGCGCCGCGCGCTCGAAGGTGTCGGCCTGGTGCGCTTCGTCGTCGGCGCGTCCCGCGACGGCGAGCGCGACCGAGGTCCCGCCCAGCTGTTCGACGGCGCGGTCCAGCGCCTCCTGCTTGCGCGCGGTGATCACGACGCGGGCACCCTCGTCGACCAGACGCTGGGCGACGGCGAGGCCGATCCCCCGGCTCGCCCCGGTGACGACCGCGACGCGGCCCGCGAAGCGGGCTGTCATATCGAGATGCCGCCGTCGACGGGAAGGACTGTGCCGGTGATGTATCCGGCATTCGCGGAGGCGAGGAACGCGACCGCTGCGGCCATTTCGCGCGGGTCGGCGAAGCGTCCCATCGGCACCTGCGCGATCAGTTCGGCCTTCTTGTCATCGGGGATCGACGCGATCATGCGGGTCTCGGCGTTCGGCGAGATCGCGTTGACCGTGACGCCGAACCGGGCCAGTTCCTTCGCGGCGGTCTTGGTGAAGCCGATGATGCCGGCCTTGGCCATCGCGTAGTTCGCCTGGCCGGGGTTGCCGCGCAGACCGGTGTAGGAGGTGACGTTGACGACGCGGCCGTACCCGCGTTCACGGAAGTGCGGCACACAGGCACGGGTGAACCGGAAGGTTCCGCCGGCGTGGACGGCCATGACCTGCTCGTAGTCGTCGTCGGTGAGTTTCCACAGCACCCGGTCGCGGAGGATGCCCGCGTTGTTCACCAGGACGTCGATGCGGCCGGTCTCGGCGATCGCCTTGTCGACGACGGCCTGCACCGAGGCGCTGTCGCTCACGTCGGCCACCGCGGAACGGCACCCGACGTCGGCGACGGCCTCCACCAGCGCGTCGGCATCGAAGTCCACCAGGTACACCGTGGCGCCGGCCTCGTGGAAGAACCGCCCCAGTTCGAGGCCGATCCCCGACCACCACCGGTCACGATGACGGTCTGGCCCGCGAAGTCGAACGAGACGTTCGACGCGCTCTGTGTCTGCGCAGCAACGGTTTCGGTCATCAGCTGAGCCTCTCGAAGATGATTGCCATGCCCTGGCCGCCACCGATGCACATGGTCTCGAGGCCGAACTGCAGGTCACGCTCCTGGAGGGAGTGCAGCAGGGTGGTCGTGATGCGGGCGCCGGTCGCACCGAACGGATGCCCCAGGGCGATGCCGCCGCCGTTGACATTGAGCTTGTCGATGTCGATGCCGAGGTCCCGGTACGACGGGATCACCTGCGCCGCAAACGCTTCGTTGATCTCGGCCAGGTCGATGTCGGAGATCGACAGGCCCGCCTTCGCGAGCGCTCGACGCGATGCCTCCACCGGGCCGAGGCCCATGATCTCCGGCGACAGACCGCTCACGGCGGTCGACGCCACCCGGGCGAGTGGGGTGAGGCCGAGTTCGGCGGCCTTGCGGTCGCTCATCACGACGAGTGCGGCGGCGCCGTCGTTGAGGGGGCAGGCATTGCCGGCGGTGACGGTGCCGTTCTCACGGAACACCGTCCGGAGACCGGACAGCTTCTCGGCTGTCGTCCCGGCACGAGGGCCGTCGTCGGTACGCACGACCGTGCCGTCGGCCAGCGTGACCGCAGTGATCTCGCGCTCGAAGAATCCGTCGGCAATGGCCTTCTCCGCCAACTGCTGTGAGCGAGCGGCGAACTCGTCCTGCTCCGCGCGGCTGATGCCGCGGAAGGTGGCAACGTTCTCGGCCGTCTGCCCCATCGTGATGTAGACGTCCGGCAGGGCACCCGCGTCACGCGGATCGGTCCAGGTCTCGTTCGTCGCGGCGAGGCGCGCCGTGCGCTCCTGCGCCTGCGCGAAGAGCGGATTCTGGAGGTTCACGTCACCGGCGCCGACCCCGTTCTGCTGGGGGTAACGCGAGACGCACTCGACACCGGCCGAGACGAACACGTCGCCGTCGCCGGCCTTGATGGCGTTGAACGCCATCCGCGTGGTCTGAACGCTCGACGCACAGGCCCGGTTCACCGTCACCGCGGGAACCGCGTCCATCCCCAGCTGGACCGCGACGCGCCGCGCGATGTTCTCGCTCTGCTCGCCCGTGTGCTCCCACGCACCGAGGTACAGGTCGTCGACCGTGTTCGGATCGAGCGCGGGAACCTTGTCCAGTGCGGCCCGAACCATCTGTGCGGCAAGATCATCCGGACGAATGCCTGCCAGCGATCCCTTGCCGGCCCGCCCGATGGGCGAGCGCGCGGTCGCAACGATGACTGCTTCGGTCATGATGTGCGTTCCTTTCCACCGGCTGACGCCGGGTCGGCTCACAGCGCGAGATCGCGCCCGATGATTTCCTTCATGATTTCGTTGGAACCGGCCCAGATCTTCGTGACGCGGGCATCCATCCAGGCGCGGGCGACGCGGTATTCGCGCATGAACCCGTAGCCGCCATGCAGCTGCACGCAGTGATCGAGCACCTCGTTCTGCACCTGCGCCGACCACCACTTCGCCTTGGCCGCGTCGACCGCGCTCAGACCGTCCCCGGCGTGCTCGGCGACGGCGGCGTCGATGTACGCCTGCGCCACCTCGATCTTGGTGACCAGCTCCGCGAGGAGGAACTTGTTGTGCTGGAACGACCCGATCGAGTTGCCGAACGCCTTGCGCTCCTTGGCGTATTCGATCGTCTCGAACAGGATCTGCTTGGCGTGCGCGACGTTGGAGACCGCCGCACCGATCCGCTCCTGCGGGAGGCGCTCCATCATCGCCACGAATCCCATGCCGGGCTCGCCGAGCAGCGCGTCGGCAGGCAGTCGCACGTCGTCGAAGAACAGCTCGGCCGTGTCGGCCTCGGGCTGGCCGACCTTGTCGAGCTTGCGACCCCGTTCGAAACCGGGCAACGAGGCGTCGACGACGAAGAGGCTGATGCCCTTCGAGCGCTTCTCCGGATCGGTCCGGGCGGCCACGACCACGACGTCGGCGGTGTAGCCGTTGGTGATGAACGTCTTGGCACCGTTGAGGATCCAGTCGGATCCGTCCCGCACGGCGGTGGACTTGAGGCTCGCCAGGTCCGAGCCACCAGACGGCTCGGTCATGCCGATGGCGGCGACCGCTTCACCGGCGGCCAGGCGGGGCAGCCACTGCTGCTTCTGGTTCTCGGAGGCGAGATCGACGATGTACGGCGTCGTGATGTCGAAGTGGATGCCGAACGCGGAGGCCAGGGCGGCGTTGACGGCCGACAGTTCCTCGGTGGCGACGGCGTTGAACCGGTAGTCCCCCGCCTCGCCGCCGCCGTACACCTCGGGGATCTTCGAGCCGAGGATTCCCTGCTTGCCGGCCTCGTTCCACACCTCGCGCGGGATCAGCCGATTCTCGGCATGGGACTCGACGTTCGGAACCACGTCACGTGCCAGGAAATCGCGGACGGCAATCCGGAACTGCTCGTGATCCTCGGTGAAAACTGCTCTCTTCACTTCAACACCCTTTCCGACTCAACCTCGTTCGGCTAAGCGTTCGCTTAGTGTGCGGGTACGGTGTGAGAATGTCAACGCGAGCGCGTCGACACCGGGTCGACGGATGCGGCGGAGGGTCGGAACACATGTCATCGCGAACAGGGGCGCGAGCCGGGGCGACGGAAACGGATCGCCCGGTAGGAGAAGCGGAGCAACGGCTGCTCGACGCGGCACGCGACGCGTTCGCCGCGAAGGGCTACCACGGCACGAGCACCCGCGAGATCGCCGCGGGCGCCGGCATGAGCCCGGCCGCGATGTACATCCACTTCCGTTCCAAGCAGGACGTGCTGGCCCGGCTGAGTCTCACCGGACACATCGCGGCACTCAGCGCGATCCGCGCGGGCGCAGACACCCCGGATCACCGACGAAACGCCTGCGCGCGACCGTTTACGCCTTCGCGCACTGGCACGCCGAGAACCACACGGCGGGGCGGGTGGTGCAGTACGAACTGTCCGCGCTGGACGAGGACAACCACGCCCAGGTCGTGCAGTTGCGCCGGGACATCGTCGCCACCGTGCGGGACATCATCTCCGAGGGAACGCGCGACGGCGAGTTCGCCGTGGCCGACATCGACGCCACGACGTTGGCCATCCTGTCGCTGTGCATCGACACGATCCGCTGGTACCCGTCCCGGGAACTGCACACGCCCGAGGCCGTCGGGACGGCCTTCGCGGCGCTGGCCGAGCGGATGGTCAAGGCGAGTGCGTGACCCACACGCACCCGAGATCTAAGCGATCGCTCAGACCTTCGGCGTTCGCAGAACAGTCGATCCCAGGAATTCGCACACTTGCAGGGCGAGTGCGAGGTCGAGCTTGCTGTGGTTGGAGAGCCCGGTAGCCGGATCGCCGAGAGTCTTGTTGATCCGGTACTTGACGGTGTTGCGGTGGAGCTGCAGCTGCTGGGCGGTATGCAGATGACTTTCACCGGTCTCGAAGTAGGTACTGAGGGTCCCGCGAAGTGTGGCCGCCTGGTCGGTATTGTCGGCCAGGGAACCGAGCACCTCCCCACACCCACGCCCGCGTGGAGTCCAGGTTCTCGGCCAGGAGGGTGACCACCGCGACGCCACGATCGCCGAAGCTCACCACCGGGCGTGCCGGAGTATGCGGCAGGCTCGCGACCGTGTAGGCCGCGCGTGCCTGTTCGTGCGACCTCCGAAATCCGCCGACGCCCTCGGCGGGTAGACCGAAGGCAACCCGGATACCGCTTTCGGACGGAATCGAACTGCCGAGTGCATCGGTTTCGATGCACGGCCTCCGTCGGCCGAACGGCAGCCACGCCCACACCGTGCTGCGATCGATCGCGGTGACGATCGGCAGGGCATCCGTCATCAGTTGGTGAGCCATGGACCGCACGACGCGATCGAGACGGCTCAGCTCCTCACCGCCGGAGTTCGGAGACCACGCGATCATGGCAACGTGAGTCTGATCGAGGCGGTACCCGGTTTCGGTTTCGAACGCTTCCTTCGTCGCATCGGCCCCGCTGAGCACGTTGTGGATGGTGGACGACCGAACGCTGCCACGAGCACCGATCCATCGGCGTCGTTCCTGCTCGTAAGCGTCGAACACGTACAACGTGATCCAGTCGATGTAGCTGTAGACCACGTCCGAGATGTGCTTGAGCACCGCCATCGACTGGCGCCCCGGCAGGGCCAGATCCTCGACCTCTGCGTAACACGTCTTCATCAGGTCGTCCTGACCCATGTGGTACGCCCGAACCAGCGAATGCGAAGACACGTCCCGTTGCGCCAGGCGCAGCGCATACTCCACCGCCGCGGTGGTGGGCTGCAGATGTTCGACCGAGATGTCGTTCGCCAGGACGTGCAGGATCGTCGAGACGTTGCCGTGCACACTCGCTTCCAGCAACTCGACGAGTTGCGGATCCTCGTCCAGTTCGTCGACCTCGTGTGCGAGCAACTCGGCCATCGAACGGATGATCTCGGACTGCTTCGCATCGAGTCGGCGCGCGATGCCGGCGACGATCTCGAGCACGTCGGTATCGGCGGCGGTCGGGACCCGCGCGAGTCGACGTCTGGCCATCACTCCGCGGTCTCCGGAGACAGCGCTGCTCATGGCCCATCCTTACCGCTGCGCCGCAGATGCCGCAATGCCGATTCGGCGGCGTTGCGGCCACACATGCCATGCGCGCCTGCACCCGGTGGCGTGGAGGCCGAACGAGAAACACTCCGGGCACGCCAGTGCTGTAGGGGTCGAGGGCGACGCGTGGCCGGAACACCACCTGGAGCCCGACGTTGGCACCACCGATGATGTCCCCACCGACCTGATTCGGGTTGTCGCGGGCGAGGCCGGCCGGTGTCGTCACGGTCTGTGCGACGATTCGGTCCCGGAAGCCGGGGGCAAACCGCTCGATCTGGCCGACGATCGCCGCCGTCGCGTCCCCGGTGTATCCGGCCGGCACATGCGCATAGGCATACAGGGGGTTGAGGCCGTCGCGAGATCGTGTCGGATCGGCCACGTACTGCTGGCCGAGCAGTACGAAGGGGCGCTCGGGCATCCGCCCCGACGCCACCTCCCGCTCGATACCAGCGACCTCGGCGAACTCGCCACCGAGATGCACGGTCCCGGCCCTCCCGCACGCCGGATCCGACCACGGGACAGGGCCGTCGATCGCGAAATCCACCTTGAACGCACCCGGACCGTGCCGGAACCTGCTGTATGCCTTGATGATCCGGGACGGTACACGGTCACCGAGGATGTCGAGGGCAGCGCCGGGGGCGACGTCGAGGAGTACCACATCGGCGGGTGGCAGGTCGTTGGTACCGCCGACCCGCACGCCGGTGTGCACCTTGCCACCGAACTCGCCGAGTTGGCTGGCGAGCGCGTGCGCGATCGCGACCGAGCCGCCCTCGGCGACCGGCCACCCGTACCGGTGTCCGGCGGCCGCGATCATCAAGCCCACCGCCGAAGTGGCGGGGCGATCCAGTCGGTTGTAGGTGTGCGCCGCGATTCCGCCGAAGAGAGCCCGCCCCTTCCGAGTTCGGAACCAGCGGGCGCCGACCGTCGCGGGCAGGAGTGCCCGCGGACCGAACATCGCCAGCCGCAGCGGATGCTGCGGTACACCGATGATCGGCTGCATCAAGTCGGCTGCGAGGTCGTCGAATCCGCCTGCAAGGTCGGCGAACATACGTCGCCACCGCGGCCCGTCCTCACCCAGACCACCCGCGGTGGCGTCGAGCGAGCGGTACAGCAGAGCCGACTCACCGTCGTCGAGAGGGTGAGCGCAATCGATCTCGGGCCATCGCCACCGCAGTCCGTATCGCTCGAGCCCGAGGGTCGACAGGAACGGCGAGCCCGCGCCCATCGGATGGAATGCGGAGCAGTGGTCGTGGATCAGTCCGGGAACGGTGAGTTCACCGGAACGGGTGCCACCGCCGATCTCTGCGGCGGCCTCGAGAACCTCGACGTCGACGCCGTTGCGGGCGAGGTGGACCGCGGCAGCCAGCCCGTTGGGCCCGCTGCCGACCACGATCGCGGTACTCACGGCCGCACCCCGGGCGCGTCGACGTCGATGGTCCACTGCACATCGAACGGAATCGGGCCGTTGGGAAGCCATGGCTGTTCGGCGATCGCGTCGGACACCCGATACGTGCCCCGTTCGATCACGCCCAGGGCCGCGTCGATCACCTTGTACTCCTGAGTCCCCTTGTGGACGGGCTGCGACTCGATCCATGCGACGAGGAACTCGCCCGGAGCAAAGTTGCAGCGTCGTTGGATCGCGGCGATGAGCCGCTCGTCGTGCAGGTGCCCGTCACCGAAGTTGAAGGCGACGATGGAGTTGCACGAGAACTCGGCCTCACGCAGGTCGTAGCGATCGATGTCCTCACCGAGGTGCCGCACCATGAGGGACAGCAGGGCCCGCCCCTGACTGTGCAACGATCGCCATCCCAGGAGTTGATGCATGACCACGTCCGCCACGTCCCGAGGGTACGTCTCGAGCAATTGCGTGTAGGTGTTCTTCGCACCCCGCACGATGTGCTCGTTCAGCTTCTCCTCGGCGCCCGGAGCGAACGCCCAGGTCGCCGACGCCCAGTTGCCGGCGTATTGCCGCATCGAGGGCAGGAAGGACACCAGGTCGGGGCGGAGGTTGCCCAGCACCGGGAAGAAGCACAGTGCCGCGACCACAACCACGGTCAGCCATGGCGACGACATGTCGGACAGTCCGTATCCGTTCCAGCTCGGGAAGCCCCAGAACAGGAACACCGAGGCATACGCGAAGAGGAGGTTCCACTCCAGCGGCACCGCCAACGGGAAAGTGGACAGGATGAAAAGATGGAACGCCACCATCAGCACGACTGCCAGCAATGTGACCGTTTGGTTGGTCGAGAACAGCAGCACGAGCGGGGTAACTACCTCGACGAGTGTGCCGAGAACGTGACCGACGCCGCCAGCCAGTTTCGAGGGCCGCATGTCGTTCGGGAAGTCGCGGTAGTGGGCACGCTTGATCCCCTTCCACGGCATCCACGGTGTGTTCGACAGCATCGGCGGGATCACCATCGAGAAGTGGTGGCCGAACTTGGAAACGCCCGCGCCGACCCACACCGTCACGATGAGCAGTTTCAGAGCGACGATCATGTCGACGAACGGTAGGAAACCGAAGAAGAGGACAGCGGGAAGATACTGCTCGCTCCGGGCGGCTATGAAGATCACCTTGTCCCGCAAGCCCATCACGATCAACAACACGACGAGTGGGTACATCAGCACTGGGCGCACCAGACCGGCATTGTCGGCGAGAACCGCATCGATCGAGTCGGTGTGCACGCCGGGAAGCGACACCGCCACAGCAAGATTCACCAGAATGGCCGCATAGATCACGACGTCCGCGACGGTGCGGCGATCACCGGCGGTGCCGGGCACCCTGTCCGGCCACGGGGCAGCCGGATGGTCTCCGGGCGGAGCCAGTTGTGGAAGCCACCGGTCATCGGCTTGAAATGTCCGGCGAGTGGCCCCCATGAGCCACCGAGGCCGAGGGCCTCGAGCAGCATTGTCCACAGGATCATCTTCTGGTAGAAGATCGGCTGGTTCCACCACGACGCGACGTCGAGCCACGACAGTCCAGAAGTGAGCGTCGCGACCGCGGTGCCGGCACCGATGTACAGGATCAGCAGTTTGAGGATGTAGATGGCGTGCACCATCTTCGGCGTGCCGAACCCGTAGTCCGCCCAGTGGGTGGACATCGCACGAATGCGATCGAGGAACGGGCGGTCGCGGAAGGTGGCGGGGTCGACTTCGGGAAAGTTCCCGGTCTTGAATCCCATGGCGTTCTCCTGACAGTGGTGTTCGAGGGGAGGGCGCATCGCCTCGGGAGCAGTGCTGCTCCGAGGACGGTCGCAGGGTTGGCGTGCTTGCTCGGGTCAGCCGACCGCGGTCCGCGGTTGTGGCACGTAGTGTCGACGCAGCCCGGGCTTGTCGATCTTGCCGACGGGGTTTCGCGGCAGGGCGTCGACGAGGTGCACCTCCGCCGGCACCTTCACCCGCGTCAGTCGTTCAGCCACATGGGCGAGCAGTTCGGATTGGGTGATCTCGGCGTCGGGGTAAGCCACGACGTAGGCGACGGGCACCTCGCCGTACATCTCGTGCGGTGCGCCGATGACGGCGGACTCGAGCACCGCGGGATGGGTAGCCAGGACATTCTCGATTTCCTTGGGGTACAGGTTCTCCCCGCCGCGGATGATCATGTCCTTGATTCGGTCGACGAGTGTGAGGTAGCCGTCCTCGTCGAGTCGTCCGACGTCGCCCGTGTGGAGCCAGCCGTCGACGACGGTGCTGCCGGTCTCCTCCGGTCGACCGAGGTATCCGCGCATCACGTTGGGGCCCTTGATGATCACCTCTCCGGTCGCACCGGCCGGCAAGAGCTCTCCCGACGGCCCCGCGATTGCGATGCGCTGCCCGGGCAGTGCCGGCCCCACCGTTCCCACCTTGCGCGGCCCGTCGATCGGATTGCACGCCGACGCACACGTTCCCTCGGTGAGCCCATACCCCTCGACGACGACCAGGCCGAAACGTCGCTCCACCCGTTCGAGCAGTTCCTTCGATATCGGCGCCGCGCCGCAGACGGCGAAACGCAGCGATGTCGTGTCGAGCGTGGTGTCGTCGGGCTGCGACGCCAGCAGTGCATAGATGGTGGGCACCGCCGAGAAGTACGTCGGACGCAGTCGACCTACATCGTCGAGAAAGCGGGCCGGTGAGAACCGGCCGGTGACGCTCAGCTGCGCGCCGGCAAGCATCGGCGCGAGGAAGCTGACACAGATGGCGTTGACGTGGAACAGCGGCAGGATCAGCAGGCAGTGATCGTTCCCGTCGAGACGGAGGTGCCTCCGGAACGAATCCGCCATGAACTGCAGATTCGCGTGCGTGAGCTGGACGCCCTTCGGTCGCCCAGTCGAGCCCGACGTGTAGATCAGCAGCGCGGTGTCCTCGGCGACGGGACGCTCCGCGCCGGACGGGACGGACAAGGGAACAGTGGCCATCTCGTCGACAGCGATCGCCGTGCGGCCGCCGTCGGGCGCTTGCGGACCCTCGTTGACCACCAGCACGGCACCGGAATCGTCGATCTGATACCGGGCTTCGGGCTCGGTGAACGCCGGGTTGACCGGAGTGGCGATCGCGCCGACGCGCCACGCACCAGTGATGGCGACGAGGAGTTCGGCGCGGTTCGAGAGCATGATCGCGACGACGTCCCCGGCGCCGACCCCATGCTCGAGCAGCTGAGTCGCGAACGCGTCCGCACGATCGGCGAATTGCCGGTACGACAACGCGAGTCGGTCGTCACGAACACACGGTTCGTCGGCGTGAGCAGCCGCCAGGTCCCAAGCGAAGTAGCCGATGTCCGACACGGGCAGATCCCTTCCTAGTGGTGTGATCTACGACACTAGGAAGATCTGCTCTGCAGGAAAACGGCCCCGCGGGCTCAACTTTCGCCGTCCGTTTGGCCTGTCGTCACAACTATCACGACGGCGCCGATCCGGTCCGGACGATCGCTCAGGCCTGCGACACCGAGTAGACCCCGTCCGCGCGGGCCGTCAGTCGCCAACCACCGTCGACGCGGGTCAGCTCGACGCCTGCGAGGTTCGCGGTCTCCAGTCGCGGCTGCTCGGCGCCCGGGTACCACGCCTCGACGCGCCCGGTCCCGGTCCCGCTGAAGCCACGTGCAGTCACCTCGGTGAGGCCCGGCACGGCGCGCGGGTATGCGCGGGCGAGTTGCTCGGCGAATCCCTCGACGAGACCCTCCGCCTTGCCGGACGGGCAGTCGATGCGATTGAGGTTGCCCTGCGGCTTGTGGGTGTTGCCGTCCTTCACCGCGTGCGGGTCGCCGCACGCCTGGGTCCACGACCACCACGCTCCCCCGATCCGGTGCGCGTTCATCGCATCGACGAAGCGGCCGACGTCGCCTGCCTGCTCGTCGGGCTCACCGAACCAGCCCCACTCGCCGGTCCACACCGGTGCGCCGTACCAGCCCGCCGCCTGCTCGGCGATCCGGAATCCGTCTTCGATCGAGGGGAATTCGTTGCTGATGTTGATGGACTGGCTGTAGAGGTGCGGCGAGAACACCACGAGCGGATCGGCGAGGTATTCCCGCGGCGGCAGCGCATCGAATCCGAGTGCCGACCAGAGCGCGCTGGGCTCGAAGAACACCAGGTGCTGGAAGCCGCCCGCCTCGGCCTGCCGGATGGCCGCGATGGCACGCTGGTAGAAGCGCCCGATCTGGTCGGCCGCGGTGAACGGGTCCCGCAGACCGGGGTTCGGTTCGTTGAGCAGGTCGTAGCCCACCACCGCCGGCTCGTCCTTGAACGTGGCAGCCAGTCGCGCCCACGTCTGCACCAGGTGGCCCTGAATCCCTTGCTCGTCGTCGTAGAACGCCTGGAACGCTCGGGCGACCGCCGGCGATGCCTCGCGCTGACCGCCGATGTTGCACGTCGTCCACCCGCCGGTGAGCGTCGCCCACTCGGGAGCGCCGTCCCACCCGATCCCACGCTGCAGGAGCGGCGGGCAGTCCTGACCCTCCGGGGTTCCCACGTAGGGGCCCCACGCGTCCTGGTGCATGTCGAGGACGGTGTAGATGCCGTTGTCCTTCGCGTCCTGAACGGCCTGGCGGATCCGGCCGACGTAGGCGGCGTCGAAGGCGCCCGGGGTCGGCTCCAGCGCCGACCAGGCGACGTTCAGCCGCACGACATTGAAGCCGAGCGCCGCCATGCGTTCGAAGTCCGTGTGATCGAGCGGCGCGACGGTCGGCAGCCCGGTCCCGTTGGGCGCGTAGTCGTTGAGCTGGTTGATGTTGGCGCCGCGCAGCAGCACGGTCCGCCCGTCCACGTCCTTGATCGTGCGGTCGACGACGGTCAGTTGCGGAAGCGTCCAACCCTGTTCGGCCGGAGCAGCTTCCGCCGCCGGGGCGACAGTCTGAAACGTCAGGACCGCGAGTGCAGTCAACAACAACGCGCGCAACGAAGAGCCTCCTGTACAACCGTCCAACTTTGGAGAGCCTAGAGTCACTCGGGCGCCGACGAGGCCGAATAGCGAAAGTCGGCGGAAACCCGACGAACCGTCAGTCGACTGCTCGTCAACCGTTCACGGGTGGACATAAGATGAAATCCCTCGACATCGCCGGGTGTCCGACGGCCTCGCCGAGGTCCAGGAAACGGCCGACCTCGTCACGGGGACGCTCATGGGTTCGAAACCGAAGAAGCACAAGGCAGACGCGGGCACTACCCCGAACCGAAGCGTGGAACTCGACCACCCGATACCCGAGGTGGCCGATGGCGACGTGCCGCGCATGACGAACAAGGACTATCGCAGGCACCTCCGATCGCTGCACGCCGAGCTGGTGTCCTTGCAGGAGTGGGTCAAGACGTCCGGCGCGAAGATCTGCGTCGTGTTCGAGGGCCGCGACACGGCGGGCAAGGGCGGGGTCATCAAGGCGATCACCGAACGGGTGAGCCCGCGGGTGTTCCGCGTGGTCGCCCTCCCCGCGCCGACCGAGCGTGAGAAATCGCAGATATACATGCAGCGGTACATTCCGCATCTGCCGGCCGCCGGCGAAGTCGTCATCTTCGATCGGAGTTGGTACAACCGCGCCGGAGTCGAGTTGGTCATGGGATTCTGCACGCCGGCGCAGACCCGACAGTTCCTTCGAGATCGTTCCCACCGTCGAGCGGGCCATCGTCGACTCGGGCATCGTGCTGCTGAAGTACTGGCTCGAAGGTGAGCGAGGAGGAACAGACCCTCCGGCTGCAAGATCGGATCGACGACCCCCGAAAGTACTGGAAGCTATCCGATTTGGACCTCCTGTCGTACAGCCGCTGGTTCGACTACTCCAAGGCCCGCGACACCATGTTCCGCTACACCGACACCGGGTGGGCCCCGTGGTACGTGGTGCGAACCGACGACAAGCGGCGAGGGCGACTGAACGTCATCAGTCATCTCCTCTCGCAGATCCCCTACGAGCCACTGCAGGCCCCCGACGTCACCCTGCCGCAGCGCCAGGATCCCGGCGACTACACCGATCCCGGCTTGGCGCTCAACTGGGTCCCGAACCGCTACTGACCCGTTCCGTCCGCGAGGAGCCAGACATGACCGGCGCAGATCCCCTCCCCACGCGAGAGACCGCCGCCTCCGACCGTGTCTGGTATGCCCGTGACGCCGACGATGTCGTGACCGAACTCGCCACCGATACGCAGACCGGGCTGACGAGTGACGAGGCCGCGGTTCGCCAGGCTCGGTACGGGCCGAATGTGATCGCGTCCGCGCCCGGCCCCTCCGGCTGGGCCATTGCCCTGCGGCAACTTCGGGATCCGATGAACCTCATGCTCGTGGCCGTCGTCGTCGTCAGCCTGGTCATCTCGGAGGTACCGACGGCGATCGTGGTCGCGGTGCTGGTCGTGCTCAACGTCGTGCTGGGTACGCGGCAGGAACTGAAGGCACGCGCCAGCGTCGACGCCCTCGCGAAGATGCAGACGCCGCAGGCCCGGGTGGTGCGGGACGGGGAGGTCGCGGGTCTCGACGCGACCGACCTCGTTCCCGGCGATGTCGTCGCGCTCGAGGCCGGCGACGTCGTCCCCGCGGACGGCCGTCTGGTCGCGTCGACGACCCTTCGAGACCCAGGAGGCGGCGCTGACGGGCGAGAGCACCCCCGTCACGAAGGACGCCCGGAAGCTGGACACCGTCGATGTTTCGCTCGGCGACCGCAGCAACATGGTCTTCCAGAACACCTCGGTCACCCGCGGCACCGCCACCATCGTGGTCACTGAGACGGGCATGGACACCGAGATGGGTCGCATCGCGTCGATGCTGTCCGCCGTCACCCCGAGCAAGTCTCCCCTTCAGCGCGAACTGGACTCGCTCACCAAGGTGCTCGGCATCATCGCGTGGACAGCGGTGGCGATCATCGTCGCGATCGGCGCGATTCGGGGACAGGACATCACGACGGTCCTACTGCTGGGAATCTCGATGGGAGTGTCCGCGATCCCGACCGGTCTTCCGACGTTCGTGCAGGCGATGCTCGCCTACGGGGCGCGGCAGCTGGCCGATGCCAAGGCCGTCGTCAAGAACCTCACCGACGTCGAGACGCTCGGCGCGACCAGTGCGATCAACTCCGACAAGACCGGCACTCTGACGATGAACCAGATGACGGTGCGCTCGCTGTACTTCCGCGGCCGGTGGTTCACGGTCGACGGCGTGGGGTACGGCAAGTCCGGGGCGATCACCCACGTTGCGGGCGAACCGGTCCCGGACTTCACGCTGCTCGCGTACGGACTCTGCCTCGACAGCGACGCCGTCGTCTCCGACAGGGGGAGGTCGTCGGCGATCCGACCGAGGCCGCACTGGTGGTGCTCGCGGCGAAGATGGGTGCCGACGCACCGCTCACCAGGCGGACGTATCCCGGGCCGCCGAGGTGCCGTTCGACTCCGCGTACAAGTTCATGGCGACGTTCCACCACCTCCCGGTCGATGGAGCCGTGTCGTTCCTGGAAGTGGTCAAGGGCGGACCCGACGTCGTCCTCGACCGGTGCACGAACGCCTTCCGCCCCGACGGAAGCAGGGTACCGATCGACGACGTACGAGACGAGCTGCTGGCCGCCAATCGCACCATGTCCGAGAAGGGACTGCGCGTACTGGCCTTCGCCGCACGACAACTCGACGACGAGGACGAGGAGGCCGTGCGGCGCGACCCCATGTCGTTCGTTGCGGAGCTCACGTTCGTCGGAATGGTCGGCATCATCGATCCGCTCCGACCGGAGGCCGTGAAAGCGGTCCGCACCGCACACGGGGCCGGCATCGAGGTCCGCATGATCACCGGTGACCACGCGATCACGGCGGCGGCGATCGGGCCGAACTCGGGCTGGGGCCCGGCGCGATCGGCGGTGCCGAGCTCCAGGCGATGACCGACGCGGAACTGACCGCCGCGCTTCCCCGCCTCCACGTCTTCGGCCGCGTCACGCCGCAGGACAAACTCCGCCTGGCCGACGTCATGCAGCGCAGTGGCGCGATCGTGGCGATGACCGGGGACGCCGTGAACGACGCCGCCGCGCTGAAGAAGGCTGACATCGGCGTCGCCATGGGGTCCGGCAGCGAAGTCACCAAGCAGGCCGGCCGGATGATCCTCACCGACGACAACTTCGGAACCTTGATCACTGCAATCCGGTTGGGCCGCAGCATCTACGACAAGATCGTGTCGTACATCCGCTATCAGATGGCCAAGCTGTTCTCGCTGGTGCTGCTGTTCCTCGTCGCGAGTGTCTTCGACATCAACGACGGAGTGGCCCTCACGCCACTGATGGTGCTGTTCCAGCACTTCTTCATCACGCTGTTCCCGGTGGCCGTCATCATGGCCGACCCGGCACCGCCGCATCTGATGGACAAGCCCCCGCGTGACCCCGAGATGCCGATCACCAATGCCCGGTCCGTCGGCCAGTGGCTGGCGTACGGGGTGCTCCAGTTCGCAATCGCCCTGGCCGCGATGCTCACCGCCCCCGGGCAGCTGAGCCCCACCGAAGCGAACGTGCCGATGACGATGACGTTCGTGGTGCTGTCGTTCGGTTCGATCCTCGGCGGACTCGTGATGCGGCGCGATCCGGAATCCGGTCTCGCACCACCCATTCTGGGTGCGGTCAGGATCCTGTCGATCGCCGTCGTCATCACGGTATTCGCCGTCGAGATCGGGTTCCTCCAGGATCTGCTCCTGACGACGTCCCTGACCGGTGCTCAGTGGCTCGCGTGCATCGGATGGTCACTGATCGTTCCGGTCGTCATCGAGGCCGAGAAGGCGCTTCGACGCCGGCGGTGGACCGGGCCCCCGACTGCCCGGCCCGCCGCCGATGTCGTCGCACCCGAGCACGCCCGAATGTGACTGTGCCTCAGGCGAGTTCGCGCTTGAGGATCTTCCCCGTCGCGGTCATCGGCAACTGCTCGACGATCCGGACCTCGCGCGGGTACTTGTAGCTCGCCATCCGTTCCTTCGACCAGGAGACCAACTCGTCGCCGGAGATCGCGGTGCCGGGCTCGGGAATGACGTACGCCCGCACCTCCTCACCGTGGCTCTCGTGCGGAACGCCGATGACCGCGGCCAGCGAGACCGCCTCGTGCGTCATGAGGACCTCTTCGATCTCACGGGGGTAGACGTTGAACCCGCCCCGCACGATCATGTCCTTCGCCCGGTCGACGATGTAGTAGAAGCCGTCGGCGTCCCGGCGCGCGAGATCGCCGGTGCGGAACCAGCCGTTGCTCATCACCTCTGCCGTCGCCTCCGGACGGCCGTAGCAGCCCTTCATCACGTTGTGGCCGCGGATCGCGATCTCGCCCACCGCGTCGGTCCCCTCCACGGTGTTCCAGTCCTTGTCGACGAGACGGACCTCGACGCCCCACAGCGGGACGCCGATCGAGCCGGCGCGCGGATCCTGCTCGGGATCGCTGAACAGGGCGACCGGCGACGTCTCCGACAATCCGTAGCCCTCGAGAATCTGCACACCGAACCGGCGCGCGAAGCGCTCGAGGATCTCCACGGGCAGCGCAGCGCCGCCCGAGATGGCCTTGCGCAGGTTGGCGGCGATCCGGTCGACGTCGACCGAGTCGTCGACCGCCCCGAGCAGACCCCAGTACATCGTCGGCACGCCCGCGAACATCGTGATCGATTCGCGCTCCATGATTTCCAGCGCGGCACCGGCCTCGAAGCGCGGCAGCAGCACCAGCGTCGCGCCCATCGAGAACCCGGCGTTCATGTTGATCGTCTGCCCGAACGAATGGAACAGCGGCAGCGTCAGCAGATGGGTGTCCGGCCGGCTCGGCGTGCTGTCGAACAGACGGTTGGCCGCCAGCGCATTCATCACCATGTTCGACTGGCTCAGCTCTGCGCCCTTCGGCTGACCGGTGGTTCCGCTCGTGTAGAGGATGACGGCGGTGTCCGTCGCCTCTCGCACAACCGTCTCGAAGGTCGCCGGCTGCTCGGGCAGCACCGCCGAGAGCGCCGCGATCCCTTCGTCGTCTGCGCCGTCCCCACCGATCACGAACATGGACCGGCACGACGACACCTCGCGGAAGCCGTCCCGCCCGTACTCCCCGATCGGCAGATCCGGGCCGCCTTCGAAGCAGAAGTACGCCTTGGCCCCGCAGTCCTGCAGGTGATACGCGATCTCCCGCCCCTTCAACAGGATGTTCAGCGGAACGACCACGGCACCGGCCTTGAGGATCCCGTAGTACACGATCGGGAACCACGGCAGGTTGGGGCAGGAGACTGCGACCCGGTCACCGGGCTCGATCCCGGACGCGACGAGGAGATTGGCGATCTGGTTCGCGAGACCGTCGGTCTCCGCGTAGGTGAACCGGTCGTCCCCAGCACCAGCGCGTCGCGGCTCGGGTACTTGCGGGCCGAGTCTTCCAGGAACATGGACAGATTGAGCATCGGGGCGTTCTCTCGGGCAGCGATCGTGAAGGTCAGTGGCTCGGCGCGGCCGCGGCGCCGATCGTGGTGAACAGTTCGTCGAGAAGCTCGGTGGCGCGGGGCCATTCGCCGTAGCCGGCGGCCGGGTTCAGATGTCCCACCTCGCCGAGATCGACGAGACGGCCGCCCCACGCGTGCGCAAGGTCGGCGACGACGGCGAAGTCGGCCAGCGGGTCGTTGGTGCTGGCGGCGACGATGCTCGGGAACGGCAGCGGGTTGCGCGGCACCGGGTTCCAGCCATGCGCCTCGAGGTCTGCCAGTGCCGGGTAACCGGCCGGCAGCGGGGTGGAGAGGTCCGACGGGGTGGCCAGGATCGCGCCCGCGACCGGGCGGTCATGCCGCGCGGCCCAGTGCACGGTGATCATCACACCGGCGCTGTGCGCGACGAGCACGACCGGGCCGTCGATGTCGACGAGGACGGCGTCGAGCGCGGCCACGCGGGCGTCGAGGCTGAGCTTGTCGTGCTCGAGCGGCGGAACGGTGCGGACCTTGTCCAGGCCGGCGGCCAACAGGGTCTGCCAGTGGTCCTCGACGTGGTCACGCAGTCCGGGAACGATGACGACGGTAGGGGAAACGGAGCTGCTCAAGGCATTTCCTCCAAGAGATCTCGAGACGGGCGGACAGAGCGGGACACCTGTAGGTGTCCCCGCTCGATGCTGTCGCAGACGGGTGACAGCGGGTCAGGCGTGCTGGGTGAAGCCGACCTGGCCGGGCGACGGTTCGGGGCGTAGCCGAGCTTTTCGAGGGTCTCGTCGGCGTCCTTGTACGTGGTGCCGATCTTGTAGATGTCGCGGGCCTCCTTCGCCGTGGCGACCTCACGGCCCAGCTCCTTCGCGACACGCACCAGCTGGCGGACCTGCTCGGCCGAGGTGATCTTCACCTCGCCGCTCGGCGCCCACAGGTTGTCCTCGTTACCGCAGCGCGGGTGCAGACCCATCGCGATCGCCATCGTGTTCACCGGCAACACGCTGCGCATCAGCGTCTCGAGCGTCAGGCACGCGCCGTCCGGAACCCGCTGGATGAACTGCATCATGTTGTACGGGTTCGGGCCGTCGAAGCCACCACCGATCGCCACCCACGTCAGATTCAACGGACCGGTGTACACGCCACGACGGATCAGCCGCTCCACCGTCTCGAGCTGCGGAATGCTCGAGAGCTGGAAGTGCGGCTGGATGCCGGCGGCCTGCAGACGACGCAGGTGCTCCTCGACCCACTCCGGGCCGGCCGGAACGGTCATCTCGCGGTAGGTGTGCGCGAGATCCGCGTTCTCCAGCGAGGTGCCCTTGATGTCGCCCGGCGTCATCAGCTCCATGATGTTCATCTGGCTGGTGTTGATCGCGATCGTGACCTGGTCCGGCTTCGGATCCAGCTCGGCCAGCATGTGCCGGACGTTGTCCGGCAGCCACTTCGCGTCCGCGCCATCGCCCTCGGGTGCGAACGAGATCGAACCGCCGACCTGCAGGATCATCTCGGGCACCGCCTCACGCAGGCGGCCGAGGAGCTCGTTGAACTTCGACAGCCGCTTCGAGCCCTTGCCGTCCTCCTCGCGGACGTGGATGTGCAGCACGGTCGCGCCGGCCTCGAAGCAGTCCACGGCCTGCTGGACGTGCTCGTCCATCGTCAGCGGCAGATCCTCCGGGAAGTCCTCCACCGCCCACTCCGGGCCGTACGGCGCGACGGTGATGACCAGCTTGTCCTGGTTCTCGGGGAAGAGTGCATCGTCGAGGAAATGCATTGTGTAGCTCCGTTTCTGGATAGAGGTGAGAAGTGTTGGGTACGGATCGGAACTCAGAAGGGGCGGTCGCCGATGATCCCGGCGCGCTCCATCTTTCGAACGGCGGGCCAGTAGTCCTGGACCGCGTAGTGCTGGGTCGACCGGTTGTCCCAGATCGCGACGCTGTTCTTCGTCCATCGCCACCGCACCTGGTATTCCGGGATGGTCGCCTGGGTCTGCAGGTACCGCAGCAGCTCACCGGCGCCCGGGGCGTAGTCGATGCCGCACCGGACGTTCTCCTCGGTGTGGTAGTTCGTGAGGTGCGTCGTGAAGCTGTTGACGAAGAGGATCTTCTCGCCGGTCTCGGGGTGCGCGCGGACCACCGGGTGCTCCGCGTCCGGGAAGCGCTCCTTCAGTTCGAGACGCTTCTCGATCGGCAGTCGCCCACCGAAGGATGCCTCGATGCTGTGCCGGGCGCGCAGACCCTGGATCTGCTCCTTGACCCGCTCGGGCAGCCGCTCATACGCCAGCGCCATGTTCACCCAGATGGTGTCGCCGCCGACGGCGGGGCCCTCGACGCACCGGAGCACGCACCCCATCGGCGGGTTCACGCGCCACGTCGCGTCCGTGTGGTAGGCGTTCTCGAACGCCTCACGCGGGCTGTCGAGGTCTTTGTAGATCCGGACGAGACCGGGATGCTCGGGATCGCTGCCGACCACCGGATGATCCTCGAGCGAGCCGAAACGCTCGGCCAACGCAACGTGCTCGGCCCGGCTCATGTTCTGGTCACGGAAGAAGAGCACCTTGTGCTGCAGCAGCAGCGACTTCAGCTCGGCGAAGAGGTCGTCGTCGCGAGACACGTCGGCGAGGTCGACACCGTGGAGTTCGGCACCGATGCTGCAGGTCAGCGGACGGGCATCCATGGGCGAGACGGTCGTCCGACGGCCGGGTGCAAGTTCGACAGTAGTCATGACACTCTCCTGTACAAGCTGGAAGTGGTGGGTCGTGGCGCCGTCACGTGGTACGCCGGCATGCCGAACGACGTTGCGTAGATGGGCGTTTCAGGATCAGAACGAGAACACCGACGAGCCGATGCTGATGCCCGACTCCAGGTCGCGGTGCGCCTGGACGGCCTCCTCGAGCGCGTAGTGCTGGTTGATCTCGATCTTGATGCGGCCGGCGGCGACGTGCCCGAACAGCTCGCCGGCGAGCTCGGCGCGTTCGGCCGGGTCGGCGATGTAGTCGGCCAGCGCCGGGCGCGTCACGAACAGCGATCCCTTGACCGCGAGCTCCATCGCGTTGATCGGCGGGATCGGGCCCGACGCCGTGCCGAAGGCCACGAGCAGGCCCCGGCGCGCCAAGGAGTCGATCGACGACTGGAAGGTCGACTCACCGATGCTGTCGTACACGACCGGCACACCCGCGCCGTCGGTGAGCTCACGGACGCGCTCCGCCACGTTCTCACGCTTGTAGACGATCACCTCGCCACATCCGTGAGCGCGGGCGACCTCGGCCTTCTCGTCGCTCGACACCGTGCCGATGACGTTGATTCCCAGCAGCTTTGCCCACTGGCAGAAGATCAGGCCGACACCGCCGGCGGCGGCGTGCAGCAGCACGGTGTCGCCCGCCTTCAGCCCCGGTGCGATCCGGCGCAGCAGGTAGGACGTGGTGAGGCCGCGCATGGTCATCGCGGCCGCGGTCTCGAACTCGATCCCGTCCGGCAGCGCGATGAGGCTGTCGGCGGGCACGACGCGCTCGGTGCTGTACGCGCCGAGGGGGCTGCCGGTGTACGTGACCCGGTCACCCTCCGCGAAGCCCTCCACCCCGGCGCCGACCGCCTCGACTATGCCGGCAGCCTCGACTCCCATTCCCGCAGGCAGCGGGGCCGGGTACATGCCGGTACGGAAGTAGGTGTCGGCGAAGTTCAGCCCGACCGCCTCGTGGCGGATCCGCACCTCGCCCGGGCCGGGCTCACCGACCTCCACGGACTCCCACTTCAGGACCTCCGGGCCACCGGTCTCGTAGAAGCGAATCGCCTTTGCCATAGCTCTCTCCTTGATCATGAACCGGCCCCGGGCAGGTCAGTCCATACGCGCAGTTGCCGGAACATTCCGGGCAGCAACCTCTTTCGAATCCGAGCCTCGTCGGAGCCAGCGCAAGAGCACTCGCATGGACGAAGAACGGCACGTGAATCTCCAGAACGGTTCCTGTGTGACTCAGCTGACACGACAGTATCGACCTGTGGCGGATGACACATACCTTGACGGGACATATTTCTTTCCATTTCGGGACAGGGGTGTGATCCACGAGATATGCCCGACCCCACACCCCAGTTCCGATGTGCCCGGGCACACACTTACCCTTGCGGGACAGCACGACCAGCCCGAGGAGGGTGATACGAGTGGCCAAGCCCCTCGCGCGATACGCCTCGCTGACCGGATACATCGAGGTCAGCCGCACGTTGGCCATCGATCCGGTGCAGTTGCTCAGGACCGTCGGGCTCGATCCTTCGAGCCTGGATCTCCAGGATCGATGGGTCCCCGCCGCCTCGGTTGCGCGCCTGCTCGAACTGTCGTCGGCCGTGTCCGGTCGCCCCGACTTCGCACTCAAGCTCGCCGAACACCGGCGACTGTCCACACTCGGCCCCCTCAGCGTGAGCATCCGCGAAGAACCCAATGCCCGCAGCGCTTTCCAGATGCTGATCCGGTACCAGCACATGTACAACGAGGCCCTGCACATCCGCACGACCGAGCGGGACGGATTGTCCGCGATCCAGGTCAGCTTCGAACCCGGCGAACCGATGCCCGTTCGGCAGTCGACCGAGCTCGCCGTGACGGTGGTCTACCAGCTTCTCCGAAACCTGCTCGGCGATCGGTGGCACCCCGTATCCGTCTGCTTCGAGCACGGCCGGCCGGTGGACGACTCGACGCATCGCCGGATGTTCGGCGCTCCCCTCACCTTCGACAACGACTTCAGCGGGATCGTCACCTACACAGGAGATCTGAACGAACCGAACCGTCTGTCTGATCCAGGGTTGCGCTCGTACGCGAAGCAGTTTCTCGACACGATCTCGGCACCCGAGGAGCCCACACTCGAGGGCCGCGTCCGCGAACTCGTCGAACTCCTGCTGCCGACCGGTCGGTGTTCGATCGACCAGGTGGCCCGCAGCCTCGGCGTCGACCGCCGCACGGTCCATCGCCACCTGGCGAAATCCGGCCAGACGTTCACCTCGGTCCTCGACACCACCCGGGCAGAACTCGCCAATCGGATGGTGAGCGGGACCCGCTACTCGTTCACCGAGATCTCCGAGATGCTCGCGTTCTCGACACCGAGCAGCTTCTCCCGCTGGTTCAACCAGCAGTTCGGCGTCAGCCCACGCGAGTGGCGCAAACAGGCAGCGGCGGGCGTTCTCACGGGAACCGTCGGCACATATGAGACATCGGTGTCCCAAGATGCACAGAATGACGTCCCGGAGGGGTAATTATCGTAAACGGAGTCCATATAACGTGATGTGCGCCACGTTCTCTTGCGTGCAGTAGCACGCATCACCTCGTATCCGACCTCCGGTGAAATGAGCGCTGCTCACCGCCTTCGACGCCCGCAGCCAGACCTCCCCCTCGCGACATCGGTCGACCCCCTCGATCGCCGCGCTCTCCACCAGCCCATCCGCCTCCAGGAGCCACCATGGGACTGTCCCCACGCCGACCGAACAGCTGGTCGAAGCCACCGAACCCACCACCACCGAGCAGGACGTCGTCTCGACTGCCCGTCGTCCTCGATCCGGATCTACCCGTGGCTCGTGGCCGGACTCGCCTTCGCACTGCTGCTGTCGGACTACATGTCCCGACAGGTCCTCAGTGCCGTCTTCCCGATGCTGAAGGCCGACTGGGCTCTGTCCGATTCCCAGCTCGCCTCGCTCACCAGCGTGGTCGCTCTGATGGTCGGCCTGCTGACCTTCCCGCTGTCGTTGCTCGCCGACCGGTGGGGCCGAGTCCGAAGCCTGGTCATCATGGCGGTGGTGTGGAGCATCGCGACTCTGGGCTGCGCAATCGCGTCCAACTACGAGCAGATGCTGGCCGCCCGGTTCTTCGTCGGAGTCGGCGAGGCCGCATACGGCAGCGTCGGCATCGCGGTGGTCCTGAGCGTGTTCGCCCCGCGTCTGCACTCGTCGCTGAGCGGCGTCTTCATGGCCGGCGGATCCTTCGGCTCGGTGGTCGGTGTCTCGCTCGGCGGCGTCATCGCTGTGAATCTCGGCTGGCGGTGGTCGTTCACTGCAATGGCCGTGCTCGGACTGATCCTCGTCGCAATCTTCCGGGTCGTCGTCACCGAGTCCCGGCTCGCCAAGTACGCCGTGCACGACGAACCCGTCGTCCCGTCCGACGGCCATGCCGCCTCCGCCCCCGCTATCCGTGTCCCCGTGTCGACCCTGTTCACCAACCCGGCCGTGTGGTGCGCCTACCTCGCCGGCGGCTTCCAGATGTTCACCGCGGCCGTCCTGCTGTCGTGGATGCCCAGCTTCTTCAACCGGTACTACGGCATGGCGACCGACAAGGCGGCCGGGGCCGCCGCGATCATCGTCCTGATGGTCGGCACGGGAATGGTCGTGTGCGGCGTCGTCACCGACCGCGTGAGCCGTAACAACCCGGCGCGCAAGTGGATCACCGGCGTCGTGTTCTGCGCGATCTCCCTCGTGGCACTCGGCATCGGATTCCGGATGGGCACCGGCGCTCCCCAGCTGATCCTGCTCGGAATCGGCGCCTTCTTCTCCGGCGGCTGCTCGGGCCCGACGGCCGCCATGGTCGCCGGCCTCACCCACGAGTCGGTTCGCTCGTCGGCACTGGGTACACTCACGATCGCCAACAATGTTCTCGGATTGGCGTTGGGCCCCTTCGTCATCGGCATCCTCGCCGATCGACTGGGACTGCTCGAGTCCCTCCAGCTCGCGCCGCTCTTCTACATCGCTGCCATCGTCGCGCTGCTCGTCGGCAAGCGCGTCTACCCGGCCGGACTGCGCAAGCTCGCGTCGCAGAGCACCGCGTCCGCCTGATCCAGCGATCCCCCAGACAGTCGGAGACGGAAAGGTACTCATGAGCAAGATCTACGCATCGGCGGCCGACGCTGTCGCCGACATCCCCTCCGGGGCGTCCCTGGCCGTCGGTGGATTCGGACTGTGCGGTATCCCCGACGTTCTGATCGCCACCCTCGCCGCCGGTACGGCAACCGACTTCGAGGTCTTCTCGAACAACTGCGGCACCGACGGCCACGGCCTGGGAATCCTACTCGAGGACAGGCGCATCCGCCGGGTCACGGCGTCGTATGTCGGGGAGAACAAGGAGTTCGCGCGCCAGTACCTGTCGGGTGAACTCGAGGTGGAATTGACGCCGCAGGGCACGCTCGCGGAGAAGATGCGTGCGGGTGGGGCGGGCATCCCCGCCTTCTTCACCCCGTCCGGAGTCGGCACCCCTATCTCCGAGGGCGGCCTGCCGTGGCGTTACGCCTCGGACGGTTCGGTGGCGCTCGGCGTCGCCACCCAAGGAGGTCCGGGAGTTCGGTGGACGCGACTACGTCCTGGAGGAGTCGATCACGGCCGACTTCTCGTTGGTGCACGCCATGGTCGCCGACACCGAAGGCAACCTCGTGTTCAACAAGGCCGCAATGAACTTCAACCCGCTCGCCGCGATGGCCGGCCGGGTGTGCGTCGCCCAAGTCGAGGTGATCGTCGAGGCCGGAGAGCTCGATCCGGAGCAGGTGCACCTGCCCGGCATCTTCGTCGACCGGATCGTGCACATCGGACAGCAGGACAAGAAGATCGAGAAGCGGACCGTTTCGGCCGCGAAGGAGGGCACACGATGACCGCGGTGGTCGAGACCGTCGGCTGGACGCGCGAGCAGATGGCCGCACGCGCCGCACAGGAACTCGTGTCCGGCGAGTACGTCAACCTCGGAATCGGTCTGCCGACGATGATTCCGAACCACCTGCCCGAGGGTGTCCAGGTCACTCTGCACAGCGAGAACGGCATCCTCGGCACGGGGCCGTACCCGACCGAGGCCGAAGTGGACCCGGATCTCATCAACGCGGGCAAGGAAACCGTGACGGTCAACGCCGGCGCGTCGTTCTTCGACTCCGCAACCAGTTTCGGGATGATCCGCGGCGGCCACATCGACACCGCGGTGCTCGGCGGCATGCAGGTCTCCGCCACCGGAGACCTGGCCAACTGGATGGTGCCGGGAAGATGGTCAAGGGCATGGGCGGCGCGATGGACCTGGTCCACGGCGCGCGCCGGGTCGTCGTGCTCATGGAGCACACCGACAAGTCGGGTGCCTCCAAGATCGTCGAACACTGCACGCTGCCGCTCACCGGGCGCGCGGTGGTCCACCGCATCATCACCGACCTCGCCGTGATCGATGTGACGGATGCCGGTCTGGCACTTCGCGAATGCGCTCCGGGCGTGACCGAGGAGCAGGTGCGGGCCGCAACGGACGCGACGCTGCTCTGAACGACAACGAGAACGGGGGTGGGTGGCCGGTCGGCCACCCACCCCCGTTCTCGCGTCGGAGCGGTCAGCTCGCGGCGCGGCTACGCATCGCGTCGACGAACACACCGGGGATCTCGGCCGGCGTGCGGGCGACGTGGCTGGTGCCTCCGGTCGCAGCCGAGATCTTCTGCAGAACAGCGGCATCCGCGTCCTGGGTGATGCCGATCGTGACGATGATGACCGGACGGGCCGGGTCCTGCTCCTTCTTCAGCGTCGCGAGCAGCTCGTCGAGCGAGATGCTCGACGGATCCTCGTTGGCACCGTCGGTGAGCAGGATGACGCTGTTGATGGCGGCCGGGTCGTAGCCCTCCTTGACCTTGCGGAACGCGGCGAGCGTGGTGTCGTAGAGCCCGGTTCCACCCTTGACGAGGGTGGGCAGTGTGCGCACCGCGTCCGTCAGACGCTGACGGTGGCTGACGCCGTCGACCATCTGGCCCATCGGCCGGATCGGGGTGAGCTCCTTGTAGTCCTGACCGTTGCCGCCCAGGCCGATCGAGAACGCCCACAACCCGAGCTGTGCGTTGTCGGGGAACAGCTTGGCGCCGGTCTCGCTGGCCTGGACCGTCAGCGCGATCCGGGATTCGGATCCGGCCTTCTCGTTCATCGAGCCCGAGACGTCCTCGACCACCAGCGCGCGCGACGGCAGCGCCAGCACCGCGTACCGCTTGAGCACCTGGGCGGTCGCGGCGGCATCGGTCGGGGTGAGGGTCGTGACGTCGCCGACGCCGCGCCCGGAATCGAGCGGGCTGCGGTCCGGTCCACGGAAACCGCTGCGGGACAGGGCAGCACGCCCCGATTCGGATGCCATCGCCTCGGTCAGTGCGACGCCCGCCTCCTTCGCCGCGGCATGGTCGGAGCCCGCCGCGGTCACCACCACCGGGTAGTCGAGGAACACCGCACCGGTGTTGGGGACCGTGACCGCCAGCTTCGTCGGCTCGTTCTGGTTGCGGGCCGCGACCTGTCCCTCGGTCGCGATCGCGATGCCACCCTCCGAGGCGACCGCGCCGAGTCGCGCGAGCACGTCGGCCTGATGCAGGTTGGCGGCCTGTGCCTGCGCGAGCGGAACGAGGGCGCCCGGGACGGCGTCGGCGGGAACGGTGCCCGCGTCCACCTCGGCGAGCGCACCGACGATCGGCGCGGCCGAGACACTGCTGGTGAGCGGATCGCCGATCCGCAGCCCGTGCAGCTGCAGCGCGCTCAGCCACGTCGCGAAGAACGGCATGTCGCCCTCGCGGGCGGCGATCACGACCGGGGTGGCGGCGACCGACGGTGCCGCGACGTCGAACAGGGTGCCCGATCCGCTGCTCGCCTTGGCGATCCACTGGGAGGAGTCCGGGATCCACAGGTCCGGGCCGCCCTGCTCCCCGGAGCGCCGAGCGCGTCGACACCCGACGCCGCCTGGACCGTGAAACTTCGGCAGCCCCGGTCGTCGGCCGACATCGCGGTCGTGACCTCGGTGAGCACCGGGGCGATCGACGGGTCCGCGGCCACGGTGTACGCGGTCGTCGACTCGCAACCACCGCCGGTGAGACTGTCGACGACGAAGTAGCCCGCACCCACGACGACCACGGCGGCGAGGCCTATCGACCCGTACTTGACGACGGGAGAGACGGTTTTCGCGCGCGGTGCGCTATGGCGACCGGCCATGGCTTGGACCTCCAGGGAAGGCGCAGGGAGCGCTGGTGAGAGCGGATGGTCGGACGGATCCCGCCCGAGTCAGGCGTACAGGGTGACGAACTTCTGCAGGGAGCTTTCGATGTCGCCGCGCAGCGCCCTGGCGACGCCCGACCCGATCGGGCCGAAGAGCGCCGCGCCGCCGAGGTCGATGTCGAGGGCGACCCTCGCGCCTTCAGCGGCGGGGTCGACGCTGAGCACCAACCCGAGCTTGACGCCGCCCTTGCCGTCCCCCTTGAGGACCAGGCTGCGGGGCGGGTTGTACTGCTTCAACGTCCAGGCCACCCGGTTGCGCAGGCCCTTGACGGTGACGACCGAACTGATCGTGGTGCCCGCGCTCAGCGCCGCCGGTAGGTCACCGCGCCACGCCTCGTGGATGCTGAGCCACTGGTCGAACCCCGTCAGATCCGACGCCTTGTTCCATGCGTCTTCCGGGCTCATCGGCATGTCCATGGACACCTTCAGCTTGGCCATTGACGGATCGTAACCAATGACAAAGGTGACGTACACGACAGCTGCGGCTCTTGCCGCACACTTCGCGGGGCATTTCGCGGCTGATGATCGAGGATTACCGTCGATCGTATGAACGTGCCAGCTGATCCCTCACGTTTCGAAGAGATGTACCGCGATGAACAGACGGCGCACGGATTGCCGGCGGCCACGCCCTGGGACATCGGCGGGCCGCAGCCGGTGATTCGACAGCTCGTCGCGCTCGGCGCGGTCAAGGGCGAAGTCCTCGACCCGGAACGGGTCCCGGGCACCATGCCATCCACTACGCGTCGAAGGGCTACTCCGCCACCGGTATCGACGCGTCGCCCACCGCCATCGAGCGCGCCCGACAGAACGCGCAGACCGCCGGCGTATCGGTGAATTTTCAGGTCGCCGATGCGACGGTGCTCGAAGGACTCGAGAATCGGTTCGACACCGTCGTCGACAGCGCCTTCTACCACACCTTCAGCACCGACACGGAACTGCAGAAGTCCTACATGCGGGCCCTGCACCGGGCCACGAAACCCGGGGCCCGGTTGTTCATGTTCGAGTTCAGCCCGCACAACGTCAACGGTCTGAGCTTCCCGCTCGCGATTCCCGAGGACAACTTCCGAGAGATCCTTCCCGCCGGAGGCTGGAACCTCACCTACCTGGGACCGACCACCTATCAGGCCAATCTCAGCGTCGATGCCCTCCAGGCGATTGCTGCCGCCAACCCGGACATGTCCGAGAACTTCGAACCGCTGCTCGAACGGCTTCGGATCATCGAGCCCCTTCTGACCGACGGCAGAGCCCACCTTCCGTTCTGGGAAGTCCACGCCACCCGCGTCGATTGACCGCACGACGCGAGACACCGGTCGGCCGGCGAAGTAGCCGGTCGACCGGTGTCCGTCCCAGCCGGTGTCCGTCCTAGTGGGCGACCGCCTTCTCGACACCGACGCCGGTGAGCGAGCGGACCTCCATTTCGGCCTGCTTGACCGGGTCCTCGAGCTTGTTCCGGCCGACGTAGGTGCCGACGATGCCGAGCACGAACGCGAGCGGGATCGACACGATGCCCGGGTTGGCCAGCGGGAACCACGAGAAGTCGGCGTGCGGGAACATCGAGGTCTTGGCACCCGAGACAGCCGGCGAGAAGACGATCAGCACGAGGCAGCTGATCAGGCCGCCGTAGATACTGAACAGCGCGCCGATGGTGTTGAACTTCTTCCAGAACAGCGAGTAGAGCAGGGTCGGCAGGTTCGCCGACGCGGCGACCGCGAACGCCAGCGCGACCAGGAACGCGATGTTCTGGCCCATCGCCAGGATGCCGAGGACGATCGCGACGACACCGATCACGACCACGGTGATCCGCGAGACCCGGACCTGCTCTTCCTCCGACGCCTTGCCCCGCTTGATGACGCTCGCGTAGATGTCGTGGGCGAACGACGCCGACGCGGTGATGGCCAGGCCGGCGACGACCGCGAGGATCGTGGCGAACGCGACGGCAGAGATGATGCCGAGGAAGATCGTGCCGCCGAGTTCGAACGCGAGCAGCGGCGCCGCCGAGTTCTCCTTGCCGGGGGCGGCGAGGATCTCGTCGGGTCCGACCATCTTCGCGGCGCCGTAACCGAGGACGAGCGTGAACAGGTAGAAGGCGCCGATCAGTCCGATCGCCCACGTCACCGAGCGCCGCGCTTCCTTGGCGGTCGGCACCGTGTAGAAGCGCATCAGCACGTGCGGCAGACCCGCGGTGCCGAGAACCAGGGCGATGCCGAGCGAGACGAAGTCGAGCCGCGACATGTCGCTGAGGCCGTACTTGGCGCCCGGCGCGAGCACGTCGCGACCGGCGACCGCCTCGTTGGCCGAGCCGTTCACCATGTTCTGCGCATCGGCCAGCAGTTGCGAGAAGTTGCCCTTCACCGCGAACAGCACCATGACGAACATGATGGCGGCACCGGCGATGAGCAGGACGGCCTTGACCATCTGCACGTAGGTGGTGCCCTTCATGCCGCCGATGAGCACGTACACGATCATCAGCACGCCGACGACGGCGACGACGATCGCCTGCCCCGCGAAGTCCTTGATGTTCAACAGGAGTGCGACCAGACCGCCCGCACCCGCCATCTGCGCGAGCAGGTAGAACAGCGAGACGACGAGGGTCGACAGGGCCGCGGCCATCCGGACCGGACGCTGCTTCAGCCGGAAGCTGAGCACGTCGGCCATCGTGAATCGTCCTGTGTTGCGCAACAGTTCGGCCACCAGCAGCAGTGCGACGAGCCATGCGACGAGGAACCCGATCGAGTACAGGAAGCCGTCGTAGCCGTACACCGCGATCGCGCCGGCGATACCGAGGAACGAGGCGGCCGACAGGTAGTCGCCGGCGATGGCGAAACCGTTCTGCGGGCCGGAGAACTGGCCGCCGCCGGTGTAGAAGTCCGACGCCTTCTTCGTCGAACGGCTCGCCCGGATCACCAGCGTCATGGTGCCGACGACGAACGCGACGAAGATCGCGATGTTGAATAGCGGGTTGCCGACATCGGTGGCGGGCGCGGACTGCGCGAAGGTGGTGATCACTGGGCCGGTCCTTCCAGTTCCTCGCGGATCGCCGACGACCGCGGATCGAGCTCGCGGTTCGCGAACCGCACGTACAGGGCGGTGATCACGAACGTCGTCACGAACTGGCCGAGCCCCAGGACGATCCCGAGGTTGACGTTGCCGAACACCTTGGTGGCCATGAAGTCCGGCGCGTACGTCGCCAGCAGGACGTACACGGCGTACCAGGTCAGGAAGAACGCGGTCATCGGAAAGACGAAGCGCCGCAAGCGGTGCCGCAGTTCCTGGAACTGCGGGCTGGCCTGCATGTCGACGAAGGCCTGCGCGTCGGGTGCGGGCCGCTGCGGCGGCGCGCCCGAATCGAGGTCGGTGGTGGTCATGGTGGCTCCTGGGACATCGGCAACCGCGTCGCGGCCGCTGGTGCGGGGTGTGCGATGCGACGCTAGTGAGAGCCATGTCACAGGAGAAGGGTGTGGCACCGGTCACACGCCGAACTGTCGTTAGGTGCGCCGAACGGTCGTCCGGCCGCGACGAGCGGTTCCGCCGCGAGCGCCGACCCTCGCCCTTCGCACGTCCCGAAATGCCACTCGCTGACACCGCGTCCAGTTAACCTACGGAATGTCATCACGGTGCGGATGGCGCGCCGGTCGACGATCAGCGAGGAGTGGATATGGGTTTCTCTCTTGTCATCTCCAACGGAACAGTGGTCGACGGGACTGGTGGGGAACCGTATGTCGCCGACATCGGTGTCCGAGACGGCCGGATCGTGGCGGTCGTGCCGGGCGGCGGGCTGCATGGCGCGGACGCCGATGAGGTCATCGACGCGACCGGGTTGGTGGTGACACCCGGGTTCGTGGACATTCACACCCACTACGACGGCCAGGTCACGTGGGATCCGATGCTGACCCCGAGCTGCTGGCACGGCGTCACCACCGCGGTGATGGGCAACTGCGGCGTCGGGTTCGCACCCGTCACCGACGACAAGCGCGAATGGCTGATCGGGCTGATGGAAGGCGTCGAGGACATTCCGGCGCCGCACTGTCGGCGGGGATCCGCTGGGACTGGGAGTCATTCCCGGAGTACCTCGACGCGATCGAGCGGCTGCCGCTCGCGGTCGACGTCGGAACGCACGTGCCGCACGGAGCCCTGCGGGCGTACGTCATGGGTGGGCGAGGCGCACGAAACGAGCCGGCCTCCACCGAGGACATCGACCTGATGGCCAAGCTGGTGCGCGAGAGCGTCGAGGCCGGCGCGCTCGGCTTCTCGACGTCACGCACGATCGTGCACCGGGCGATCGACGGTGAGCCTGTGCCGGGCACGTTCGCCGCGGAGGACGAACTGTTCGGGATCAGCCGGGCACTGGCCGATGCGGGTACTGGCGTCTTCGAACTGGCGCCCGCCGGGATCATGGGCGAGGATCTCGCCGCCCCCGACCGCGAACTCGACTGGATGGTGCGGCTGACCGAACTCACCGGACGCACAGTCTGTTTCGGACTCCTTCAGCACGACGGTGCACCGGACGACTGGAAGCGGTTGCTGGACCTGTCCGCGGCCGCGTACGAGTCCGGTATTCCGCTGCGCCCTCAGGTGTCCGCTCGTCCGCTGAGCCTGCTCACCGGACTGCAGACGTTCAATCCGTTCAACACCCGTCCCAGTTACGTCGCCGCCGTCGACCGCGAGGGCGGTGACCTCGACGCGCTGGTGGCCGCACTGCGCAACCCGACGACCCGGCGCGCAATCCTCGACGAGGCCGATTCACCCGACAACCGCATGCCCTACCTGAGCAAGCTGGACCGGACGTTCCGCCTCGGCAACCCGCCGCAGTACGAGCCCGACCCGGACACGAACCTCGCCCGCGAGGCCGAGCGGGCCGGCAAGGATCCGTTCGAGTACATGTACGACCTGCTGATCTCGGAAGAAGGCCGCGCGCTGTTCTTCCGTCCGCTGCTGGGCTTCTCGAACTTCACCCTCGATCCGATCCGGGAGATGCTGCTGCACCCCGCGACTGCGATCGGACTCGGCGACGGCGGCGCGCACGTCGGCGCCATCTGCGACGCGTCGAATACGACGTTCATGCTCACGCACTGGGCACGCGACCGCAGTCGCGGCGAGAAGATTCCGCTGGCGACCGCGGTGCGGAAGATGACCCTCGACACGGCGACCATCTACGGGCTCAGCGACCGCGGAGTGATCGCCGAAGGCAAGAAGGCCGACCTGAACATCATCGACTTCGAACGGCTGCAACTGAAGTCGCCGGCCATGGAGCACGACCTGCCCGGCGGGGCGCGGCGACTGCTGCAGCGCGCCGACGGGTACCGGGCCACCATCGTCTCCGGTCAGGTGGTGCTGCGTGACGGCGTCGACACCGGCGCCCGGCCGGGCGCACTGGTCCGCGGAGCACGGTGAGCACCCGCCTGGTGGTGATCACCTCGGTGTTCACCACCAGGCGTTGGCAGCCCTGATCGGTCGACCGGTCGGCGGCGCGTCGGAGGCCTGCAGGTAGAGCAGGCCGTCCCGTTCCTCCGACGTCCAGGACCGGATCGGGAGAAGCTTGGGCGAACCGCCGACGCAGCGTCCCTTGCCGTTCCAGCGCCAGCGGTGCGCCGGGCAGTCGATGTTGTCGCCGACGACCCGACCGTTGCTCAGATCGGCACCCATGTGCGGGCAGCGGGAGTCGAGGACGTGGATCACGCCCGCCCGGTCGGAGAAGGCCACCAGGTCGGTGTCGAACGCACGGACGGCGTGCGGTTTGCCGTCGCGAAAGTCGTCGGCGGTTCCGAGGCAGTGCCAATCCGACACGTGGTCTCCTTCTCGATGGGAACTCGATCGCGTCGCCGGTGACGGCCACGACGCGTAGCGGGACCAGTCACGGTGGCCGACCGACACGACGGACGTCAATCCCGAGACCCGGCCAGTGGAATCTTCCGCCGACGCCCTCCGTGCCACGACCGCGCGGATGAATGCGCTCCCGCCGCGCAGCCCGAAACACGAAGTTCTACTATCTGCGTATGTACGCAAGTAATGGACCATGCCGACGGAAGCTCGACGACGACCAGGTCGGTCTGGTCGTCGAGGTGTTCCGCATGCTTGCGGACGGAACCCGAGTCCGGCTGTTGTGGGCCTTGGTCGATCGGGAGTTGTCGGTGACCGAATTAGCCGACCACGTGGGCAAGCCTGCCCCGTCCGTGTCACAGCACCTGGCCAAGCTCCGGATGGCGCGCCTGGTCCGAACCAGGCGCGAGGGGACCACAATCTTCTACAGCCTCGAAAACGAGCACATCAGGCAGTTGGTGACCGACGCCGTCTTCAACGCCGAGCACGCCGGGCCGGAGGTGCCGGGCCACCACCGCGGCGACGCCGGACTCCACGCATTGCACGAAGGGTCCGCCAAACACTCCGATCGACAGGCGGAAGCCACGTGACGACCCACCACGACGATCACGGCCACGGGCACGGGCACGGGCACGGACACGGACATTCAGGTTTCATCGGCGCCCTGAGAGACGTGTTCGCGCCGCACAGCCACGATTCGGCCGACAGCATCGATTCCGTCCTCGAGACGAGCAGCGTCGGCATCCGCGCCGTCAAGATCAGCCTGGTGGTCTTGGCGGTGACGGCCGCGATTCAGGTCGTCGTCGTCGCACTGTCCGGGTCCGTCGCACTGGCCGCGGACACGGTGCACAACTTCTCCGACGCGCTGACCGCCATCCCCCTGTGGATCGCGTTCGCGCTCGGACGTCGCGCCGCGACCAAACGATTCACGTACGGCTTCGGCCGGGCCGAAGACCTCGCCGGGCTGTTCGTCCTGGCGATGATCGCCCTGTCCGCGGTGATCGCCGGCGTCGAGTCCGTACGGCGACTGATCAACCCGGTACCCATCGAAAACCTCGGCTGGGTCGCACTGGCCGGGCTGGTCGGGTTCATCGGCAACGAACTCGTCGCCGTCTATCGGATCCGGGTCGGTCGGCGCATCGGTTCGGCCGCCCTCGTGGCGGACGGCCTTCACGCTCGGACAGACGGATTCACCTCGCTGGCTGTGCTTTTCGGTGCCGGAGGCGTGGCACTCGGGTTCCCCGTCGCCGATCCCGTCATCGGAATCCTGATCACCATCGCGATCGTCATGGTCCTGCGTACAGCCACCCGGGACGTCGTCCGGCGTCTGTTGGACGGTGTCGATCCCGAACTCGTGACCTCAGCCGAACACGCGTTGTCCTGCCGGCCCGGCGTGGACCGCGTTCGCAGTCTCAAGATGCGCTGGATCGGTCACCGACTGCACGCCGATGTGGAACTCGACGTCGATCCCGAACTCAGCCTGAGCGACGCTCACTCCATCGCTCATGATGCCGAGAAGGTCCTGGTCTCCGGTGTTCCACGCCTCACGACAGCACTCGTACACGCATATCCCGCCCACCGAACCGAGATGCGGGCCACCTGACAACCTCTGTCCTGATCAACAACATCACATCGACCGCAGGTCGCCCTCGCGGTCGCGGCCCATCCCGAGCCGTTCGGGTGCGTGCATGCGAGTGAAGATCCGCCCCACCTCACGCGGAATCTGCCGCCGCGTTGCGAGACTCACCACCACCATCGCCGCGAACGACAGCGGCACGCTCACCGCGGCCGGGTAACCGATCAGCGCCGCCGGCCAGCCGTGCCACAGCTCGTCGGACACCGCGTCGACGACGGCGAGCAGCGCCGCTCCCCCGCCGACCACGATCCCGACCGTCAACCCCGCGGCCGCCCCGGCCGCCGTCAGCCCCCGCCACCAGATGCCGAGCACCAGCAGGGGACACAGCGTGGACGCCGCGACCGCGAACACCAGCCCCACCGACCGCGAGAGGTCGAACGCCGTGGCGCCGAGGGCCAGCACCAGCGGCACCGCGCCGGCGACGAGCGCCGCCACGCGGAAGTCCCGCACCCGCCCGCGCAGGACGTCGGTGCTGACGACGCCGGCGATGCTCACCAGCAGCCCCGACGACGTCGACAGGAACGCCGCGATCGCGCCCGCCGCGACGAGCGCGGCCAGCAACTGTCCGCCCCAGCCCGACAGCACCGACCCCGGCAGCAGCAGGACGGCCGCGTCGGAGGTGCCGGTGATGAGCAGTTGCGGCACGTACAGCCGCGCGAACACGCCGAGCAGCACCGGGAACACGTAGAACACGCCGACGAGCGCGATCACCACCAGCGACGTCAGCCGCGCGGCCCGGCCGTCCGGATTGGTGTAGAAGCGGACCAGGACGTGCGGCAACCCTATCGCGCCGAGAAACGTCGCGAGGATCAGCGAGTACACCTGATAGAGCGGGTGAGGGCCGCCGAATCCGCCGCCTGGCTCGACCCATCCGGCGCCGTCCGCCGGGGCCCCGGCGACGACGGGAACTGGAGATCCCGCGGGCAGCACGAGCGTCGTGCCCTTCCCCAGTTCGTGCCGGCCCGTGCCGAGTTGCACGGCACCCGACATCTCGCGGCCGTCGAGTCGGCCGTCGACGGTGACGTCGGTCGGCTTCGCGACCTGCACGACGACGTCGGTGGTGACGTCCACCGACGTCTGCACCGCGACCGTCGGCGGGGCGGGCTCACCGACCGGTTTCTCGTTGGCGAACCAGTGCACCGAGAGCACCACCACCGGCACCGCGACGGCGGTGAACTTGAGCCAGTACTGGAAGCCCTGCACGAAGGTGATCGACCGCATCCCGCCGCCGACGACGTTGCCGATCACGATCGCCCCGACGACTGCGACGCCCACCCACCGGGCAACCCCAGCAGGATGTTCAGTGTCAGTCCGGCGCCCTGGAACTGCGGGACCATGTACAGGCCGCACACGAGGGCGACGACCACCATCGCGACCCGGCGCACCCGTACCGAACCGAGCCGGAACTCCGCGAAGTCGGGCACCGTGTAGGCGCCGGACCGGCGCAGCGGCGCCGCGACGAACAGCAGCAGGCCCAGATAGCCCGCGGTGAACCCGATCGGGTACCACAGCGCATCCGCGCCGTACTTCGCGATCAGCCCGGCCACACCCAGAAACGAAGCCGCCGAAAGGTATTCGCCGGAGATCGCGGCCGCGTTCCACCCCGGCCCCACGCTGCGGGACGCGACGAGGAAGTCGGATGTGGTGCGCGCCAGGCGAACCCCGTAGATGCCGATACCGACGGTGGCCGCGGCGGCGACGACCAGCGCCAGCACCGTGAGGAGGGGAATCGGTTGTCCGGTCATCGGCATCACCTCGTCGACCACATCGCTAGTCGTCGACCAGATCGGTGAAGTCCTGCTCGTTGCGCTCGGCGGCGCGGATGTAGAACCGACCGGCCGCCAACAGGATCGGTACGGGCAGGCAGATCGCGAGGAGCCAGGGCAGACGGATCCCGAGGACTGCGACGTCGGCGACGGCCGGGAAGGCGACCAGCAACAGCGGGATCGCCCCGAACAGCAGTCCCACCACCAGCGCGACGCGCAGCGCCAGGCTCAGCTGGGCACGGACGAGTCCGCGGATCATCGCGTCGCCGACCTCGGTCTGTTCCTGGACCTCGACCCGGGTCCGCACCATGCGGGCGCCGCGCCGCTGCGCCAGCACCACCCGCTCGCGCGGCGGCGCCGCCCGTCCATACGGAGGGACGGCACCCCCGAGGTCACCGCGACGTCCAGGTCTGGCGCGGCCCGCGGATCAGCCGGTCCTTGAGTTCGCGCGTGTGACGACGGCTCACCGGCAGTTCCACGGCCGGGGCGTCGCCCTGCGGCCGCAGGCACACCACCAGCCCGGACCCGACGCTGCGGATGCCGGTCACCTCTCCGAGCGAGACCAGGTACGAGCGGTGCACGCGCAGGAAACCGGCGTCGGACCAGCGGCTTTCGAGTGACGAGATGGGGATGCGCACCAGGTGCGATCCGGAGGCGGTGTGCAGGCGGGCGTAGTCGCCGTCGGCCTCGACCCACTTCACGGTCGACCGCGGCACCAGCGTGGTGACCCCGCCGAGTTCCACCGGGATCACCTCGTCGGCCGACGCCTCGTCGTCGCTCTCGTCGCGTGCGCGGCGCCGCCGTTCGACGATGCGACGCACCGACTCCGCGAGACGCTCCTCCCGCAGCGGCTTGAGGAGGTAGTCGACCGCACCGAGATCGAACGCCGCCACCGCGCGGTCCTCGTGCGCGGTCACGAACACCACCGACGGCGGATTGGCGAACTGCATCAGGATCCCGGCCAGCTCGAGTCCGTCGAGACCGGGCATGTTGATGTCGAGGAACACCGCGTCGATGCCGCCGTCGCGCAGGATTCGCAGCGCGGTCGTCGCGTCGCCGGCGGTGCGGATCTCGCCGATCTCGTCGCGGGCGCGCAGCAGGAAGGCGAGCTCGTCGAGAGCAGGGCGTTCGTCGTCGACTGCCAGCACGGTCAGGAGGCCATCTGCGGGCCCGTCAGGGGTCTCTTTCACAACGGATCCATCGTGCCATGTCACGTCCCGACCCGGTCGAGGCGGGCCGAACGGTCGGGATCAGGCCCGGATCCCGGACGGAACTTCGGCACCCGCATGCTGACCTTGGTACCGGCGCCGGGTGCGGTCTCCACGACCAGGCCGTAGTCGTTGCCGAACGCCGCCCGCAGCCGGTCGTCGACGTTCGCGAGCCCCACGTGTGCGGCCTCGGACGTGCTCGGTCCGCCGGTCCCCGAGGTGACGGCGTCCAGCTCCCCTGAGCGCAGCAGCTCCGGGTCCATGCCGACGCCGTCGTCCTCGACGCTGATGATGCAGTCCGGGCCGGCGTCGGACGCGACGATCGTGACGGTGCCGCCGTCCGGCTTCCCGGACAGCCCGTGCCGCACCGCGTTCTCCACCAGCGGCTGCAGCGCCAGGAAGGGCAGCACGACACTGAGCACCTCGGGCGCGATCTGCAGCCGCACCTCGAGGTTGTCACCGAACCGGGCCCGCTCCAGGGTGAGGTAGCGGTCGATGTTGCGCAGTTCGTCCGCGAGGACCGTGTACTCGCCCGCCGACCGGAACGAATAGCGCGTGAAGTCGGCGAACTCGAGCACGAGTTCGCGGGCGCGGTCGGGGTCGGTCCGGACGAACGACGCGATCGTGCCGAGCGCGTTGTAGATGAAGTGTGGGCTGATCTGCGCGCGCAGCGCGCGCACCTCGGCACGATCGAGTCGGGCGCGGGAGGCGTCGAGTTCGGCCAGCTCTATCTGGCTGCACGCGTACCGCGCCACCTCGGTGAGCGCGCCCAGCATCGCCGGGCCCGGCTCCGCGGTGGTGACCACCCCCAGCACCCGACGACGCCGGTGTGCTCGATCAGCAGCGGCTGCGCGACGACCGCGCGCACGTCGTGGTCGCCGGACGCGCGCTCGAGATCACCGTGCCCCACCAGCACCCGGCGGCCACCGGCGATCGCCCGCGCCGCCGCCGCGACGAACTGGTCCGACAGCGCCTCGTGCGGGCCGTTCCACGCGAGCAGTGCGCCGTCCGGGCCGGCGATCGCGAGGGACTCGGCACCAGTCAGGCTGCGCAGGTGCGGTGCCGCCTCCCGGGACGACGCCTCGTCCAGCCCGCGGCGCAGCGGCCCGGCCGCGAGCGACGCGGTGTGCAGCGTGTCGTGGACGGCCCGCTCGGCCGGCGTGGTGAGCACCCGCCGCGTGCGCATCGCGACGACCGTGGCCAGCACGGCGACCACGACCACCAGCGCGGTCCACAGCACCACGCTCACGGGGCCGCCTGCCCGGCGCACGTGTTCACGATCGGCGCGCCGGTGAACCGTCCGACGACCCAGTCGATCGCGCCGGGCACCGCGCGCGAATCGGCGTGCACGTCGTCGGCCCGGTATCGCAACTCGATCGCATCGCCGAGCCCACACGCGCGGCCGACCGCGGCGGTGGTCCAGTCGGGGCGGATCAGGTTGTCGCGACCGGCGACCACCACCAGCATCGGCGCCGCGGCGCGGCGCTGCGGCAACGCGTCCTGCGCGAGCCACTCGTGCATGCGCACCACGTCGTCGGTACTGCGCGGGATCGTGTCGGCCGGGGTGACGCTGAGCGCCACCGACAGCTTCCTCGACGCGAGCGGTCCTGTGCACGAGCGCATCACGTCCCGATTCTCGGCGAGCGGCCCGCGGATGTAAGCGCTCGCGTCGAGGTCGGGGTGTGCCACCGCCAGGCCGTCGAGCAGCATCGGCAGGAACAGCTGTTGCGGCGCATCGAGATTCGGTGGCCCGTCGGAGACGATCGGGGTGAGATCCGCGGGCGGGGACAGGCTCGCGGCGCCGACGAACTCGAGTCCGTCACCGTACTGCGCCGCCTGCTCGGCGGCCGCCCACGACGCCTGCCCACCCTGCGAGACCCCGATCGCCGCCCATCGCGGCGAGGCCTCCGGGACGAGGAACCGCGCGGCCCGGACCGCGTCGATCAGGTTGTGCGCGGCCGTGATCGGCTCGAAGGGTAGGGATGCGGCCCGCCGGTGCCCAGGCCCTCGTAGTCGGTGACCGCGACGACCGCGCCACGGGCCAGCAGATCCCGGACCAGCCCGCCCGACCCCAGCAGGTCGGGGTCGCGCGACGGTGCGCACTCGTCCAGCAGGCCGGTCGTCGGATGACCCACCGTCACGATCGGCCACCCACCCGGCGGCGCCTGCCCGGGCGGCACGACAGGGTGCCCGACACCTCGGTCCCGCGGCCGTCGATCCCCGACGTCGACCGGTAGAGGATCCGATGGCCGGACAGCCCCGTGCCGGCGAACGGCTCCGCCGACGTCACGAGGCCCCGGTCCGCCGGATCCGGCAGCGCGATCGCCGCGGTACCGGTCGCGGTACTGGTCCTGATCCCGGCGTCCGGCTCCCCCGCTGTCGCCGAGCAGCCCGCGACCGCCGTCGCGCACGCGAGCGCGACGAGCACCATCCTGATTCGGGTCACGGCTCGATTGTGCCCGCCGCGGGCAGCGGAGCGGATCATCCGCGGCGTCGGCGCACGCGTTGTTCGGCCGCCGCTTCCTCGATGTCGCGGGATTCGAGTTCGGCGCGCAGCACCTCGTCGTCGAGGAGTCCCTCGTCGCGGGCCGAGATCAGGGCACTGCGCTGCGCCTCGAGCACGCGGCGCCGGACCGAATCGAACAACGTGCCCGCTTTTCGCAGCTTGGTGACGCTCTCGTCGTCGCCCTCGGCCTCCTCGACCTGTGCCTGCGCCCGGATCGACACGCGCACCCGGTTGAGTGCGCGAACGAACTCCTCGGGGTCGGCTCCGCGAGGCGGGCCGGCCGCGACCTCTGCGAGCGCCCGGTCGGCGGCTTCGGCAGCGATCCGACGGGCCAGCTGCGTCTGTTGGCGGCCGCGTTCGGCCTCCGCCGGATCCGCGACGTCCAAGCGCTCGATCATGAACGGGATCGTCGCCCCCTGGATCAGGAGGGTGCCCACCGCGACGACGAACGCGATCGCCTGGATCACGCCTCGTCCGGGAAAGGGGTCGCCCGCCGCCGTCAGCACCGGAATACCGCCGGCGGCTGCGAGTGTCACGACGCCGCGCATTCCCGCCCACGAGACGACGAGCTGCTGTTTCCAGGTGAGCGCGGAACCCGACCCCGAACCGCGCCGCCGCATGAACCGCAACCGTCCCCAGTTGAGGAACACCCACAGCGGCCGCACCAGGATGACCACGGCCAGAACCGCGAACGCGTACCCGAACACGTGATGGACGGGCAGACCCTCGGCGGCGACGTCGTCGATCACGAACTTGAGCTGCAGACCCATGTACGCGAAGACGAACATCTCGAGCAGCATGTCCAGCGTCGCCCACAGCGACCGTTCCTGGAGCCGAGTCGGAATCGAGACGTTGGTGGCGTGGTGCCCCATGACGAAACCGGCGACGACGACCGCGAGCACGCCGGAGGTGTGGAGCTCCTCCGCGGCGAGATAGGCGGCGAACGGCAGCGCCAGCCCGAGGACGGTCTCGAGCGGTGAGTCGTACATGCGCGCCCGCACCAGCCGCACGACCGTGGCCATCGCGAGACCGACGGCGACACCGCCGACGACCTCGTACAGGAAGAACAGCACCGGCTGCTCGACGACGACCCGGGTTCCGGCGACCGCGGCGACGCTGACCGTGAACAGCGTCAGCGCGGTCGCGTCGTTGAGGAGCCCCTCGCCGGTGAGGATCGCCAGCACCCGTTTCGGCAGACCGAGCTTGCGGCCCACCGAGACAGCACTGACGGCGTCGGTCGGCGACACCACCGCGCCCAGGACGAGGGCCGCGCCGAGAGTCAGTTCCGGCACGAGCCAGTTCGCGAAGAATCCGACGGCGAACGCCGTCACCAACACCAGCCCGACGCCCAGGCGCAGGATGGCCGCCATGTTCCGCCGCAGGCTCGACAGGGAGAAGTCGAGGGCCGCCGAATACAACAGCGGCGGGAGAACGACCCGAGGATGATCGTCGGGTCCAGTTCCAGCCGTGGCATTCCCGGTATGAACGAGGCCACCGAACCGACGGTGACGAGAACGAGGGGCACCTGCAGGTCCCGACGTTTCGCCAGACTCGTCACCGCGATCGACACGATGACGACGAGGAGTACGAGTGTTCCGTTCACACGACGATTGTGCCGCTGAACGGCCTCCGGTCACTCATCGGCCGCGCCGTCACCGCGCCACGGTCACTCCTTCGGCGGCACAACCTTCTTCGCCGCCTCCGCAGCCTTGTCGATGTGCTCGCTGTACTCGCCACCGGTCTTCTCGTCGGCGATGTCCGCGGCCTTGTCGATCACTTCCTGGACCTTGTCGGAATGCTCTGCGGCGAGTTCCTGACCCTTGTCCACGAGTCCCTTGACCGAATCCATGAAGCCCATGGCGACATCCTCCTCAACGTCGTGCACGACTGCCGTGCCCGCCGTCCAGTTTCACATCGACGCCGCCGCGGCTGCCACTTCGGCACCGCCGAGGGGGTCCGGTCAGGCGGATCCCGGAATCGGGAGCGCGCCCGACCCGTCGCCGGACCGCGCCCACCGGGGCAGGATGAAGATCCCCTCGGCCTCGACGCACACGCCGTCGGGTCCGGCGAGATGGCCCGTGACGAAGGTCTTGACGCCCTCGACGCGGTCGATCCGGGCCTCCGCGTGCAGCTTGCCGAGCGGGGTGGGACGGCGGTAGCGCAGCGTGAGCGTCGCGGTCATGCCCGGCGCGCCACCGTGTTCGGCCGCCTCACCGAGAACCTGGTCGAGCACGAGGGCCGCGATGCCGCCGTGCGTCAGGCCCGCGGGACCCTCGTACACCATGCCGAGCTCGAAGTCGGCCCACACTCGGCCGTCGGGATCGCGGTTGATCACCACCGGCGGTGCGACCGCGTTGCGCAGACCCACGACCGCGTTCCCCCACGCCCGCTTCGTTCCCGATTCGCTCCACCGCACACCGTAGGGGTGCTGCCGGGTCTGCTTGCCCAGCAACGCCTTCGCCGCTTCGATGTGCTCACGCGCACGACTGATGTCGTCGGCGTCGACCTCGGTCGCCAACGCGAGCTCGTTCAGATCCCGCACGCTCTCGGTCAGGGGCCGTAGACGTCGACCTCACGGGCGATCTCCTCGTCCGTCAGACCGTCGTACACGTAGAGGACCTGCTGTTCCTCGACCGAATCCGCCACAATGCCTCACTCCCGCAAGTACCCGATGTGCATCATGCACGTGACGTGCACACTACATATCGGGGTTCACCTCGCCGCGGCGCACCACCTGGCGGACGTGACCAACCGGATCCGATCATGCCGGGCGGGTGGCACGATCCCCGGCAACAGCACCGCCCACATTTCGTCGACGCGCCGATCGAGGTCCTCGAAGAAGGTCCGCATACGCGACACCACCTGCGCCCGGCGACGGCGCAGATCAGGTGTCGCGCGACCGCTGGGGCGGAGACGGTGTCGGCGACGTCCCCTGTTCGATCGCGCGCTCGACGAAGCGGGTGCAGCAGTCCGTCCACACGCTGTACGGATCCGACGGCCTACCGCCCCCGCCCGACGCACCCAGTTCGACTGTCAGCCGGATCCCGGCGCGCACGATCGGGTCGGTGACGATCTGCCGCGCCATCTCGTGGCACAGCATCACCACCTGCTCGAGCGCCGGCACCTCGGCTGCGGCGATCGCCTCCGTCGACGCCTCCGCGATGCCACGCTGTTCCCGAATGATCGACTGCGCGAGGCCGTCCTTGGACCCGAAGTGGAAGTACAACGCGCCCTTGGTGATTCGAGCATTGTCGACGATCTCGTCGACGCGCCCGCCGTAGTAGCCGAACCGGTCGAAGACCTGTGCGGCACAGACCACGATCTGCCGACGGGTCGCCACCGCACGAGCCTGCTTCGCCACGTGACACCTCCGCCCGAGTCCCCGGCGACCGACTTCAGTCGAAGCCCAGCCAGGAGTCCGGGGCGAACACCTCGTAGTGGATGTGCTCCGGGCGGACCCCCTTCACCACGGCGATCTTGCGGACCTGGCGCATGAACTGGGGAGATCCGCACAGGTACACGTCGGCTTTCCGGTCCCAGTCGTGTTTACGCAGCCGCTCGAGCCCCTCCTCCATGGCGCCGACGTAGAAGGTGTCGATGGAACTCTTGCCCGCGTACGCGCGGAGCAGTTCCAGGATCTGGGCACGATGCCCGAAGGACGCCTCGTCGTTGTCGACATGGAAGACGTGCACCGGGCGGGTGTCCCGATCCTCGACCATCTGCTGGAGCACGGCGACGGTGAGCGCGGCGCCGACCCCGGAGGATCCCAGCACGATCGGCCCGTCACCCGGGATCGGATACGGCGTGCCCGACGGGATCGACACCACGAGGGGGTACCCGACCCCGACCTCTTCGATCAGCTTGGTGGACACGCGGCCGCCGGGCACCGGGCTGACGGTGAACTCCCAGGTCCCCGCCTCCTGGCCCGACATCACGGTGTACTGACGGATCTGGCGGCTGCCGTCCTCGTAGATCGCCGAGACGGAGATGTACTGACCGGCCTCGAACTTCTTCATCGGGCTGTTGTCGTCTCCGGCGAGGGTGAACGTCCACACCCCGGTGCGATCTCGCGGCGACCGACAACCGTGAGCGCGGTCCAGATCTGCCCCGCGGAGACGCCGGCCTTCTCGTACATCCCGGCTTCCTGCTTGATGAGCGAGTTCGCCATGAGCCAGTAGACCTCGTCCCACGCGGCCGCTACCTCGGCGGTCACGGCGTCCCCGAGAACCTGGACGATCGCCTTGAACAAGGCCCGATGAACCAGGTCGTAATGCACCGGGGTGATGCCCAGGGATGCGTGCTTGGCGGCGATTCGAGACATGACGTGATCGACCGGAGGTGCGTCCTCGGTGACCAGCAGCGTGGCGAAGGCCGCGACCGCGCCAGCCAGTGCCTTCTGCTGCTCCCCGCTTTCCTGGTTCGCCTGGTTGAAGAGGTCCTTCTCCAGTGAGGGGAGACTGTCGAACAGATTGTCGTAGAAGATGCGGCTGATCTCGCCCAGGCTCTCGCCCACCACGGGGAGCGTCGCCTCGATGATGGGCAGGGACACAGGCGAAAGGAGCGACGAATTCGGCGCAACGGTGGCTTCGGACATCAGATAGTCACGGCCTTTCGAGACCAATCGATAACGGCGGACAGAGCTTCGTCGACCCCTTGATGAAAGGCGATCTCCACGGAGGAGTCGGAAACATCGTCGTGGAATCGGGGACCGAACTTGTCCTGGAGAATTGCAATCATCCGAGCCACCGGCCCGGACACGTGGACCGCAGAGGCGTGGGGGTGGAACAGCGCATCGGACTCGTGGAATACGTCCAGCATCCCTTTCAGGTAGTACTGAATTTCCAGGGATTGCAGGTACGAATCGAGATCGGACAGCACCGATCCCTGCAATTCCGCGTTCCGGAGCATGGCGACGATCTCACGGGTTGCCGTGAACGGTTCGTAGCGAGGAGATTCTCGATGATCGATCTCCGTACCCACCCCCGGCCGGGTCAGGGTCATCCTTCTTGTCCTTTGTTACTTGTCACAAGGAGCTTCCACTGTGCGAAAAGTGGCTGAAACAGAATAGGGGTGGAGCCATATTCGAATGGCTCCGCCCTGTATTCATCTGTGCCGAGTTGTCAGGCTCGGAGCCAGGAGTCCGGCCCGAAGACCTCGTAGTGGATCCGGGAGTCGTCGACGCCGGCCACGTTGAGCAGTTTGTGGGTCGCCGCCACGAAGTCCACCGAGCCGCAGATGAGGGCGTTGTCGCCGTCCGCGAACGCGCGGTCCTCGATCGCTCGGGCGAAGATCTCCTCAGGCGTCTCCGCGGGGTCGGCGTAGCAGAAGACATGCTCGCCGCCCAGCTTGTCGACCAGATCCGCGGTCTCGTCGGCGAACGCGTGCGATGCGCTGCCCAGATCGGCGTGGACCACGACGACCGGGTTCTTCCGCCCCTGGGCGACCATGCCGCCCAGGATCCCGACGAAGGGAGCATTGCCGATGCCCTTGGACAGGAGGAACACGCGGCCGTCGCCCTCGGGGAGGCTGACGTCGCCGAACGGCGGCGAGGCGACGACCGTCGATCCGGCCGTGACGTGATCGTGGATGAAGTTCGACACCTCGCCGAGCGGATCGCTCTTGTCCCGCTTGATCGCCACCTCGATCCGGCCGTCGCCGAAGTCGACGATGGAGTACTGGCGGATCTGACGTGCGCCGTCGGGAAGCTTCACCCCGATCGACAGGTACTGGCCGGGACGGGATCCTGGAATCCGCTGGCGTCCAGGACGAGCGAGACCACGTCGTCGGTGCGCCGGACGACGTCCAGGACCTGAACCTCCCGGAGCACCGTGTCGGGTCGACGTCGGCAGCCTTGTACAGCTGCTTCTCCGCGTCGATGAGCGCGTTGGCCAGGAGCCAGTACACCGCGTCCCACGCTTCCGCGACCTCCGGGGTCACCGCGTCGCCGAGAACATCCACGATGGCCTCGAACAGGAACTTGTGCACCACGTCGTACTGGGCTTCGCTCACGCCCAGCGATGCGTGCTTGTGGGCGATCCGGCCGATCGTCGTACGAGGATCCTCGTCGGTGTCGGAGATCAGGAGCGTCGCGAAGTTGGCGATGGAACCGGCCAGCGCCTTCTGCTGTTCGCCCCGAACCTGGTTGCTCCGGTTGAACACGTCACGCTCGAGCACCGGCGCCGCGTCGAACAGCTTGGTGTAGAACAGCTCGGTGATGGCGCCGATGTTCTCGCCGACCACGGGCAGAGTCGCCCGAATCACGTCGGCATGCTTCCCCGACAACAGTTGCGCAGTAATGGTCTTCTCCCCTTCATCCCGACCGAAAACCCATTGGTCCGTCGTGTCTGCGGGTCTGGACTCTACAGACAGCGATCATTGAATTTGTCGGGATTGCGCAACGTTTTCCTACTGGAAACAAAGGCGGTCCCCGAGGCGAACCTCGGGGACCGCGACGTCATGCTCCGTGCACGCCCGGAAGGTCGTCGCTGGACGCGAACAGGCGCCGGTGCTCACCGTGGATCCGACCGGTGACCCACCACGCGATCTCGACCAGCACGATGCCGACGGCTCCGATCAGGAACGCCCCGGTCGTGGCGGTGACGTTGGACGGATCGAGCTTGAAGAACTCGCGGGTGAAATCGAATCCGAACAGGACCACATAGCCGAGCACCGAGCCCACGATCAGCACGATCTTCCACCACACGTACGGCCGGGCGACGACCGCGAGGACCCACAACGCGATCATGATGAGCGTGATCAGCGCCGTGGTGCTGGCCTGCTCGATCTGCTGCTCGGTGGCGTCGGGACCCTTGTACGCGAGCAGGTACGCCACGTAGGTCGCGATGCCGATGATGACGCCGGACGGGATCGCCAACCGCATGACGCGGCCCACGAATCCCGATCGGGCACGCTCGTTGTTCGGGGCGAGCGACAGGATGAACGACGGGATGCCGATCGTGAACCACGCCGCGATCGTCACGTGCCGCGGCAGGAACGGGTACGGCAGCGGATCGAAGTGGAAGATCTGCGCCAGCACACCGGAGATGCCGATCAGGAAGGCGAGCAGCACCGAGTACACGGTCTTGGTGAGGAACAGGTTCGAGACCCGCTCGATGTTGCCGATCACCCGCCGGCCCTCGCCCACGACGTACGGCAACGTCGCGAACTTGTTGTCGAGCAGAACGATCTGTGCCACCGAGCGAGTCGCGGGGCTGCCCGAGCCCATCGCGACTCCGATGTCGGCGTCCTTGAGGGCGAGCACGTCGTTGACGCCGTCGCCGGTCATTGCGACGGTGTGCCCGCGCGACTGCAGTGCACCGACCATCGCACGCTTCTGGTCGGGCCGGACGCGACCGAACGTGGTGGCCTCGTCGAGGGTGTCGGCGAGCTTCTCCGGATCCTCCGGCAGTTGGCGCGCGTCGATCGCGTTGTCACCGCCGGGCAGACCGAGCGACGTCGCGACCGCGCCCACCGAGACGGCGTTGTCACCGGAGATGACCTTGACCTGAACCTTCTGGCCGGCGAAGTACTCGAGGGTCTCGCGGGCGTCGGGGCGCACCTTCTGGTCGAGGACCACCAGCGCGCGCGGCGTCACGACTCCGGGGGCGTCGGGGGCATCGACGGGACGATCGCTGCTGCCGAGCAGCAGCACGCGCAGCCCCTGCGCGCCGATCTCCTCGGCCTCGCGGGCCATGTCGCTGTCCGGGTCCAGCAGGACGTCGGGGGCGCCGAGCAGCCAGTTGCCGTTGTTGCCGTAGGACTGGCCGCTCCACTTCTTGGCGGACGAGAACGGCGCGACGGCGGTGGGTTCCCAGCCGGGGTCGTCGGCGAGCGCCTCGCGGATCGCGAGCATGCTCGCGTTGGGGCGCGGGTCGTCCGCTGCCATCGCGGCTAGGGCACGGGCGGCCTGCTCGTCGTCCGGTTTGGCGGTGCGCAGCTCGGCGAGCTTCATGCCGTTCTCGGTGAGAGTGCCGGTCTTGTCCGCGCACACGACGTCGACGCGGGCCAGGCCCTCGATCGCCGGCAGTTCCTGCACCAGACACTTGCGCTGCCCGAGCCGGATCACACCGACCGCGAACGCGATCGACGTCATCAGCACGAGGCCCTCGGGGACCATCGGGACCAGGGCCGCGACCATGCCGTTGAGCGCGGGGCCGAGAGCCTGGCCGCTCGAGAACAGCTGGTTGTAGATGATCAGCAGGCCCGCCGGGATCATCAGGTACGTGATGAACGTCAGGATCTTGTCGATGCCGCTGCGCAGTTCGGAATGCACCAGCGTGAACTTGCTGGCCTCCTCGGCGAGCTTCGCGGCATACGCCTCGCGTCCCACCTTGGTGGCCCGGTAGGCGCCGCTGCCGGCGACGACGTAACTGCCCGACAGCACCTGCGCCCCGACCGGCTTGTGCACCGGATCGGCCTCGCCGGTGAGCAGTGACTCGTCCACCTTCAAGCGCCGACGCCTCGACGACGATGCCGTCGACCACGATCTGATCTCCCGGCCCGAGCTCGATGATGTCGTCGAGCACCACATCGCTGGGCGCGACGGGTGCCGGTGTCCCGTCGCGACGGACCATCGGCTTGGCCTGACTGACGATCGCGAGCTGATCGAGTGTTCGCTTGGCGCGAATCTCCTGGATGATGCCGATCCCGCTGTTGGCGATGATCAGCAGACCGAACATCCCGTCGATGATCGACCCCGTCGACAGCACGATGATCAGCAGTACGCCGAGGATCGCGTTGATCCGGGTGAACACGTTCCCCGGACGATGTCCTTGACCGAGCGACTCGCTCGGTCCGGGACGTCGTTGGTCTGCCCGTTCGCGACCCGCTGCGCCACCTCGCCGGCGGTCAGGCCGTTCTCGATGTGCCGGGGATCGGTCTCCAGGGTGCCGACAGCGCTGACTGCCGTGTCTTGGCCCAGTGACTCGTCCGTTGCCATGACAGAAGGCTATTCCAACGCGGCGTCGGGGAGTCGGATGGACCACGGTGCGGCGACGGCGAGGGCATGCTGTTTCCATGACGACGCGAGCTCGAGTATCCCTCACCTCCGGCGCCGACTTCTGGCACACGCAGGCCCCGCAGGGCGCCGGTCTGCCCGCCATCACGCTCGCCGACGGGCCGCACGGTGTCCGCAAGCAACTGACCGAATCCGGGTACTCCCCCGAGTCCGTCCCGGCGACGTGCTTCCCGACCGCGTCCGCGCTGGCCGCCACGTGGGACGTCGAACTGCTCGGTGAGGTGGGTACCGCGCTCGGCGCCGAAGCCCGCACCGAGGACGTGAGTGTGCTGTTGGGTCCGGGCGCGAACATCAAGCGCAGCGCACTGTGCGGACGCAATTTCGAGTACTTCTCGGAGGACCCGTTCCTCGCCTCCCGGATGGCGGCGGCCTGGATCCGCGGCGTCCAGTCCACCGGGGTCGGCGCGTCACTCAAACACTTCGCCGTCAACAACCAGGAGTTCCGCCGCTACAGCATCGACGCGCTCGTCGACGACCGAGCGCTGCGTGAGATCTACCTGGCGAGTTTCGAGCACGCCGTGGCCGAGGCCGAGCCCGCGACGGTGATGGCGGCGTACAACCGCGTGAACGGCACCCACTGTGCCGAGAATCACGAATTGCTCACCCGGATTCTGCGCGACGAGTGGGGTTTCGACGGCCTCGTGGTCTCCGATTGGGGCGCGGTCACGCGGCGCTCGGCCTGCCTGGCGGCGGGGCTGGATCTCGAGATGCCCGGCTACGGCGGCCGCGGCGACGACGCCGTGCTCGCGGCGGTGGAGTCGGGTGAGCTGAGCGCCGCCGCGGTCGAACGCGCCGCCGACGCGGTGACTCGTCTGATCGAGCGGACCGCCGGGGCGCGCAACGCCGAGAAGGGGTACGACGCGGCCGCCCACCACACCCTCGCCCGCCGCGCAGCCGAGGCCGGCACCGTGCTGCTGAAGAACGACGGCGGTGTCCTGCCGCTCGCACCGCCGACCCGTGTCGCGGTGATCGGCGAGTTCGCGAAGCAGCCGCGGTACCAGGGCGCCGGCAGTTCCGGGATCAATCCGCACCGCTTGGACGACGCGTGGACCGACCTGTCCGAACGCGTCGGCGCGGACCGGCTCACGTACGCGCCCGGCTACCGGCGCGGGTCCGGGCAGACCGACTCCGCGCTGATCGACGAGGCCCTCGCCGCAGCTCGTGGCGCCGACGTCGCGGTCGTGTTCGCGGGGCTGCCGGACAGCTACGAGACCGAGGGCGTCGACCGCGCGAACCTGAGTCTGCCCAGCGGCCACGACACCCTGATCGCCGCGGTCGCCAAGGTGTGCCCGCGGGTCGTCGTCGTCCTCGCCGGCGGTGCGCCGGTGACGATGCCGTGGCACGACGACGTCGCCGCGATCGTCGAGCGCTACCTCGGCGGGCAGGCCGCGGGCAGCGCGATCTCCCGGATCCTCACCGGCGACGCCGAACCGGGCGGCCGGCTCGCGGAGACGTTCCCGCTGCGGACGGCCGACAACCCGGTGCACGCGTGGCCGGCGGGGCCGTCCACGCTCGAGTACCGCGAGAGCATCTACGTCGGGTACCGGTACTACGACGCCGCCGGCCTGGATGTGCGGTACCCGTTCGGCCACGGGCTGAGCTACACCACCTTCGTGTGGTCCGAACTCGAGATCGCCGAGGTCGAGAACGACGACGCGTCCGAGCAGCGGTTCGACGTGTCCGTGCGGATCACGAACATCGGCGACCGCCCGGGCAGCGAGGTCGTGCAGGTGTACGTGCGCGACGTCGAATCCACCGTGTTCCGCCCCGAGCAGGAACTCGCGGGCTTCGCCAAGTTGTTCCTCGTGGCCGGGGAGTCGCGCCGCATCACGGTGCAGGTGGACCGGCGCGCGTTCTCGTTCTGGGACACCACGATCGACGACTGGTCGATCGAGTCGGGCGACTTCGAGATCCGGGTCGGCGCCTCCTCGCGCGACATTCGCCAATCCGCCACCGTGCGGCTCGAAGTCGGACCGGAGCGGGTTCGACCCCGGTCCCGCCGCGTACCACGGCTCACCGGTGTTCGAGCGGGACGCGTTCGCGGCGTTGTACGGTCGGCCGCTGCGCGACAACGTCGCCGACGCACCCGGCCACTACACCGTCGACACCCCCATCGCCGACATCCGGCACCCCGCCGCGACGCTGCTGACGACGTTCATGCGACGCAAGGTCGCGGCGATGGCTCCGACGCTCGACGAGGACGATCCGCTGACGCTGCTGTTCGAGCGGTCGCTGCAGGAGCTGCCGCCGAGGATGATGCCGATGCTCACCCAGGGCGGCGTCACACCCGACGCGGTGCAGTCGTTCGTGGACATCTGCAACGGTCACGGCGTGCGCGGCGTCCGGGCCCTGGTCGCATCGTTGCGGCGCAGGTGAGTTGCGCTGCGCGACAGTCGGTGACAGCTCAGCCGAGGTCGTCCCACCAGATCTTCTGGTCCGGTGGACGGAGCGCGTCGACCCGCTGACCGACCATCGGCACCGACATCGCCACCCCCGCGCCCGCGGCCGCGTCGCACAGCCGCGAGATCGGCTCGCCCCACGGATGAAACGCGAGGTTGAACGTGGCCCAGTGGATCGGGATCAGAAGCGCGCCGCCCACGTCCTGATGGGTGCGCACCGCCTCCTCCGGGTTCATGTGGATGTCGGGCCAGCGCTCGTCGTAGGCGCCGACCGGGAGCAGCGTGACGTCGAACGGGCCGTACCGGCGACCGAGGTCGGCGAACCGCGGCGTGTAACCGGAATCGCCGCCGAAGAACACCTTCCGTCGCGGTCCGGCGATCACCCACGACGCCCACAGCGTGGTGTCGCGGGCGAGCCCGCGTCCGGAGAAGTGCCGTGCCTCCGTGCACGTCAAGGTCAGCCCGGCGACGTCGGTGCTCTCGTCCCAGTCGAGCTCGACGATGCGGGCGTCCGGGACGTTCCACCGTCGGAGGTGGGCGCCCACCCCTATAGGCACGACGAAGACGGTGTCCTGGGTGCCGGCGAGGGTGGTGATCGTCGCCTGGTCGAGGTGGTCGTAGTGGTCGTGCGAGACGACGACGGCGTCGACGGCGGGCAGGTCCCCCAATGCCAACGGGACCGGGTGCATGCGTGCGGGCCCCACCACCGTGGACGGCGAAACCCGTTCGCTCCATACAGGATCCGTCAGCACCCGGCGGCCGTCGATCTCGATCAGCACACTCGAATGCCCGAACCACGTCACGGCCAGTTCACCGGCGACGGTCGGCGCGAGCGGTGTCGCGAGCGGGATCGCGTGTCGCGGACGACCGATCGTGCCGCGGGTGAGGAACGCCTTCGCGAGACCCGACTGCGATCCGGACGGCAGCGACGAGCTGGGATCGGAATTGTGGAAACGGCTGTCGCGGTAGCGCGGCGACGCCGCCGCATACGGTTCGATCGCCGCTCGGGACGCCCGAGCGCGGGCAGTGTTCCCCATGCGGCGCGTGCCACCCAGCCCGCACCGGCGGCCGCCGCCGCGACGAGCACTCCCCTGCCGATCATCGCCACCCCGCTTCCCTACCTGCCCCGGAATTCCGGAGCGCGCTTCTCGAGGCGCGCGGCGCGGGCCTCCTGCGCATCCTCGCTCCCCCACGCCGCGTACAGGGCGGCCAGTTGTTCCTCGGTCTGCGCCTCGCGGGTGCCGTCGTCGTTGAACACCAGCTTGAGGTGCCGCAAGGAGAGGGGTGCGAGTTCCGCAATGGTCCGCGCCCACTCCTGTGCGGTAACGAGGTCGCCGACCTTGTTGGCCAGACCCCGAGCGAAAGCCTCTTCCGCCGAGAGCATCTCGGCACCGAGCAGCATCGTCCTGGCCGCACCGCCGCCGACGAGCGACACCAGTCGGCGCACCGTCCACTTGTCCACGGTGATGCCGAGTTTCGCGGCCGGGATACCGAACCGCGCCTCGGGCGCGACCACCCGCAGGTCCGACGCGAGCGCGAGTTGCGTACCGGCCCCCACCGCGGGCCCGTTGATCGCGGCGATCACCGGAACGGGGATCGAGTCGATCGTGTGCAGCATGCCGAGCAGGTGGTCCGTGAAGCCCTCGGCGTAGACGTCGCCGGACAGGTCGGCGCCGGCGCAGAACGCGGTGCCCTGCCCGGTGAGCACGATGACCCGAGCCTCCTCCGCGACGGCCTTCTCGAGGGCCTCGCGCAGGGCGATGCACAACTCGGTGTTGAGGGCGTTGCGTCGCTCCGGCCGCTGCAACTCGAGCGTGACCACATGGCCGTCACGGCTGGTCCCGATCATTCTGGCTTCCACTCGCTTTCTCGGGTGCGAGGCGCCGTCCCCTCTGGACGGTCCCCGGCGGGCGTGACCCGAACAGTACCTGTAACGCAGCATCCACAGTCACGTCGAGCACCCTGGAACAACGGAGCCGTCGCGAGCGTTGCGGCAAATCCAGGCTAAGTCAGAACGGAGTGGGATGGACACCGAGCTCGAGGTGGTCGTGATCGGAGCGGGACAGGCCGGCCTGTCGACCGCATATCACCTGCACCGATCAGGCCTCGCCCGGAGCGTGAGTTCGTGGTCCTCGATCACGCGCCCGGTCCCGGAGGCGCGTGGCAGTTCCGGTGGCCGTCGCTGACGTTGCAGACCGTCAACGGCGTGCACGATCTGCCCGGGATGGCGTTCGCCGAGACGCTCGGACCCGACACCGACACGGTGCAGGCGGCCGAGGCCGTCCCCACTACTACGCCCTCTACGAGAAGCGGTTCGAACTGCCGGTGCACCGACCGGTGCACGCGACCGTCGTGTGCGACCGCGGCGAGCGACTCGCCGTGGATACGCCGGAGGGGACGTACGTGACCCGCGGGCTGGTCAACGCCACCGGGACCTGGGAGCGCCCCTTCGTCCCGTCCGTGCGCGGCGCGGAACGGTTCGAGGGGCGGCAGCTGCACACGCGCGACTACCGCTCGGCCCGCGAGTTCGAGGGCCGGCACGTGATCGTCGTCGGCGGCGGGATCTCCGCGGTCCAACTGCTCGACGAGATCTCGTGTGTCACGACCACCACATGGGTGACCCGACGCGAACCGCAGTTCCGCGAGGAGCCGTTCACACCCGAGATCGGCCGTGCCGCAGTCGCGCTCGTCGAGGATCGGGTGCGTCGCGGGCTACCGCCGGGCTCGGTGGTGTCGGTGACCGGCCTGCCGGTCACCCCAGCGATCCGGGCGGCCCGCGAACGTGGCGTCCTGCACCGATTGCCGATGTTCTCCGAGATCACCGCGACCGGCGTCCGCTGGGCCGACGGATCCGAGCAGCGCGCCGACGTCATCCTGTGGTGCACGGGATTTCGCTCGTCGCTCGACCACCTGGCGCCGCTGCGCCTGCGCGGGCCCGGAGGCGGCATCACCATGAGCGGCCGGCTCGCGACCCAGGTGGCTGCCGATCCGCGGGTCCACCTGGTGGGCTACGGACCGTCGGCGTCGACGGTCGGCGCCAACCGCGCCGGCCGTGCCGCGGCCCGGGAGCTGACCCGCTATCTCGCTCGGTGAGCCGGACTCCGGGTCACCGGATCACCGCACCCCGCCGGTACTCGCGTCCACCCCACACCCCGGACTGCCTGGTTCCGGCCGCGTACGCGGCACACCCATCGACGATGGGACACCGTGCGCACACCGCCGCCGCGTAGTCGTACGACTCGCTCGGATCGGGAAACCAGCGATCCGGGTGGGCGTCGCTCCGGCACGCGGCCCGCTCCCATCGCGTCGGGTCGGCGGCGGTGAGGGGGCCGACGAGGGTCGGCGCTGCGGTCACGGGGATCTCCTCCCTTCGAGGACGGTGTGGTCGGGCAGCGCGGCGAGGTCGCGCCAGATTCGCCGCTGTCGTTTGATGTCGTCACGGGGTGCGCGCGGAACCCACAGCAGCGGCATGCCGGCCTCTTCCGGGGTCCGGTCGGCCTTGCGCTGGTTGCAACTCGCACAGGCCGCGACGAGGTTTCCGTAAGTGTCTGCGCCACCGCGACTTCGGGGCTGGACGTGATCGACGGTACGGGCACCGATCGCGCCGCAGTAGGCGCACCGGTGACGGTCCCGCTGCAGCACGGTCGCGAAGCACGCGCGGGTGTCGTCGTCGACCACCGGCCGCGGCGGCGTGTGCACGTACTCGACCAGCCGGACGACCTCCGGCAGCGGTATCGCGAAGTGCTGGGACCGCACGACGAAGCATGGGTGCGTTCGACGACGGTGACGGCAACGTTCTCGACGACGAGCACGACCGCGCGGGCGGCCGGGACGACGTCGAAGTCGTCGAACGTCGAGTTCAGCACGCGCACCTGGCTGTTCATCCAGGTGCGGGCCGTGATCGCGGTACGGGCGCGACTGGGCATGACAACGGAGCCTCGATTCGAGGAGGTTGGGTGTTGGGGAAGTCGAGCGGAGGGCGGACGACGCGGGCAGGCGTGCGTCAGTAGATATGGCGGCGCAACTGCATCGTCAGTGCAACAGTGAGATTCGATGCGGTCATCGCGGCGCCGTCCTTCCCGTTCTTGCTCGTGTCTGCTGGATCGGCTGGCCAGTCTGGCACGACGACGATCCGAGCGACAGCGATTATCTGCCGCAGACGCGGCCGCGGGTCAGGAACGCGGATCGACCCGGACGACGGGCGGCATCTCGTAGCTGCCGTCGAGCACCGTCTCGTGCGGAATGTACATGCGCAGCAACGGCCGGAACGGTCCGGTCGGGCTGGGCAACCAGTTTGCTCGTGCGTTCGAATCCGACGGCTCGGTCGCACTCAGCGTCAGGGTGAGCGAGCCGTCGTCGCCGTAGACCAGGCCACGTGTGCGGTCGCCGATCGAGTACCGCCCGATCGGATTCGACACCAGGTAGAAGTGCGGCATGCTGTACATGGTGATCGACCAGAACGCGTCCACCGGCGGTGTCGGCGCGAAGGTGATGGTGTACGTGTGCTCGCCGGTCAGCTGGTCGCCCGCCGAGTCCGTGTAGATCTGACTGTAGGCAGCCTCATAGCCGTGGTTGCCCCACAGTCCGCCCATCGCAGCTGCCGCTCGTAGACCGATTGCCTTGGCCCGGTCCTGGATTCGCCACTCGGCACTGTCGATGGTCCCGATCTCGAAGAAGTCGTCGTTGTAGTCGAAGATGTGGAACGCCCGATGCCATCCGTTGACGATGCCGTCGCCCGCACCGGATTTCAGCACCTCCTCGATCTTGGCCTGCCCCTGCGCAGCGCCCTCCACGAGGACCGCGGCCAGGACGGGATCGGCGTTCGCGTACGGCGACGGTCCGGACTCGAGCAGGCCCAGCGGGGCGAACGCCTGCTGCAACGCGACGTCCTGCGGCGCCGGCGGGAACGCCTGCAGGTACAGCCGCAGCCGCTCCCAGAACATCAGTTCTTCCGGCACCGCCGGATCGGGCTCCGGCAGCCCTTCCGGATCGTTCGCGACGAGGGGCGTGAGCGAGATCTGGTCCTGCAGCTTGCGGACGCGGTCGACGTCGTCGGGCCCGTCGCAGGCCCACCGCCCGACGATCGACACGATCCGCGTCGAGCAGTGCACGGACGTGATGTCGGCCGGCAGCTCGCCCGGCCAACCGGGCGGCACCAGCACGTACCGGCCAGCCTTCGTGCCGGTCGCGCGCTTGCCGATGTAGGCGAAGTTGTTGGTCCAGGCGTCGACGAACTGGAGGACGAAGTACGCGTCCGCGGTGTCCGGCACGTCCAGGATCAGCGGCCCGACGCTGAGGTCGAGCTGCGCCATCGAGTAGATGGTGTCGTTGTTGATCGAGACGAACTCCTCGTCCGGACCGGCGAGCCCCGGTGCATGACTGAAGGAGTTGAACGGGGCGGCGGAATTCGCGCCCACACCCGTCGTCACGAACCGCTCCACCTGCGACAGGTTGAACACCGGAGCGAACCCGTAGACGAACGCCCTGACAACCGACTCGACGCTGACCGTCGAATCCGAACCGACTGCCGAATCTCCACTCGGGTAGGTCATGTCGCCCATTTCACCACCACTGCCGCGTGCGCGCTCGCTATCCGCGAACATTGCAGTCATCATGATCAGGTGACCGGTTTTCCCGAGTGGGCCAGGACCCTCGATTTCCTGCCGCATCCCGAAGGCGGCTGGTACTCCGAGACGTGGCGAAGCGACATCGAGTTACCCGGCGTCGCCCTGCCCAACATGTTCGGCGGGGCCCGATCGGCCGGGACCGCAATCCTCTTCCTGCTCGAGCCGGGCAACAGTCCCGGTGGCACACGGTGCGTGGCACCGAAATCTGGCTGTACCACCGCGGCAGTCCGCTGGTGCTCGAGATCGGCGGCGACGACGACGCGCCCGGACCGGCCACGACGCATGTTCTCGGACCGGACATTTCGTCCGGACAGAGCCCCCAACTGGTTGTGCCCCCGCGTCACTGGCAGCGGGCGCGGCCGACCGGGGACGAGGCCACGCTGGTCAGTTGCATCGTCGTTCCCGGCTTCGACTTCGCAGACTTCCGCATCGAGGACAGGACTACCCGCTGCCCGATCCCACCCAGTTCTAGGGCGTCGCCCGACATGGTGGGTTCTATTGCGCTGGCGGGCAGACGAGTTCGCGAACCACATTGCGACGGAGACTCTCCCGCCGCGGAATTCACGTCGCAGCCCCTCACTGGTCGGAGGCACGCCCGCCGTGAAGTGCGGGCTATGAGCAGATGACGCCTACGACGAGGGCCACGAAACCGCACCACTGGCGAGGATTAATAGGTCATTGGTATCTATGACATAGATCCCATAGATTTGAACTATCCATGGATGTTGATTAACCTCTGAAACGTCTGGCATCCAACTCCGACCGAACAGAGGTTCAAATGGCCCTGATCAACAAGCAGATCAAGCCCTTCGCCGCGACCGCGTACAAGAACGGCGCGTTCGTCGACGTGTCCGACGCGGACATCCAGGGCAAGTGGGCGATCTCTTCTTCTACCCGGCCGACTTCACCTTCGTCTGCCCGACGGAGCTCGGTGATCTCGCCGATCACTACGAGGAGCTGCAGCGTCTCGGCGTCGAGGTCTTCTCGGTGTCCACCGACACCCACTTCACGCACAAGGCGTGGCACGACTCCTCCGCCACCATCGGCAAGATCCAGTACGCGATGATCGGCGACCCGACCCTCGAGATCAGCACCAACTTCGAGGTGCTTCGCGAGAACCAGGGCCTGGCCGACCGCGGCACCTTCCTCGTCGATCCCGACGGTGTCGTCCAGTTCATGGAGATCACCGCGGAGGGCATCGGCCGCAACGCTGCCGAGCTGCTGCGCAAGGTCAAGGCCGCTCAGTACGTCCGCTCGCACCCGGGTGAGGTCTGCCCGGCCAAGTGGGAAGAGGGCGAGGAGACCCTGGCTCCGTCGCTCGACCTCGTCGGCAAGATCTGACGTAGTCGTATCGCGGCACGGGCCCAGATTTCCTGGGCCCGTGCCCACCCCACCGGTCTCGGCGCCCCGTGGCGCGGCGAGTACCACCACCAACGAACTTCCCCGGCCTCGTCACGAGGTCCGGTTCCCGATCACAGCCTTCCCCGTCGATGGAGTTGATCCACATGCTCGAAGCCTCGCTTGCCGGCCAACTGAAGTCCCTCCTCGAGCGGCTGACCCTGCCGATCGAGCTCGTGTCTTCCCTCGATGACGGTGCCAAGTCGACCGAGCTCGCCGAGCTGCTCACCGAGATCGCCGCGATGTCGGGCAAGATCACCTATGAGCGCCGCGACGACGACGCACGGCGCCCGTCCTTCGCCATTCGCCGCAGCGGTACCGACATCGAGGTCCGCTTCGCGGGCATCCCGCTCGGCCACGAGTTCACCTCGCTCGCTCTCGCGCTGCTCCAGGTCGGCGGCTACCCGTCGAAGGAGTCCCCCGAGCTGCTCGAGCAGGTCCGGAACCTCGAAGGCGAGTTCCACTTCGAGACCTACTTCTCGCCGTCCTGCCAGAACTGCCCCGACGTCGTGCAGGCCCTCAACCTGATGGCCGTGCTCAACCCGGGCGTCAGCCACGTCGCGATCGACGGTGCCCTGTACCAGGACGAGGTCGACGGCCGTCAGGTCATGGCGGTGCCGACGGTGTACCTCAACGGCGAGCTGTTCGACTCGGGCCGGATGAGCCTCGAGGAGATCATCGGCAAGCTCGACGTCGGCGCTGCCGATCGTGCCGCTGCCGCGATCGCCGAGAAGGATCCCTTCGACGTGCTCGTCGTCGGTGGCGGCCCGGCCGGCGCCGCGGCCGCGATCTACGCCGCGCGCAAGGGAATTCGCACCGGCATCGCCGCCGAGCGGTTCGGTGGGCAGGTGCTCGACACGATGGCGATCGAGAACTACATCTCCGTTCCCTACACCGAGGGACCGAAGTTCGGTGCGGCGCTGGAGAACCACGTCCGCCAGTACGACGTCGACATCATGAACACCCAGCGCGCCGCTAAGCTCGTCCGGCCGTCACAGAGAACGGCCTCGTCGAGGTCGCACTGGAGAGTGGCGCTTCGCTGCTCGCCCGCACGGTGATCCTGTCGACCGGTGCGCGGTGGCGCTCGATGAACGTGCCCGGCGAGACCGAGTACCGGAACAAGGGCGTCACGTACTGCCCGCACTGCGACGGACCGCTGTTCAAGGGCAAGCGCGTCGCCGTCATCGGCGGCGGCAACTCCGGCGTCGAGGCCGCGATCGACCTCGCGGGCATCGTCGAGCACGTCACGCTCATCGAGTTCGACTCGGTGCTGCGCGCCGACGAGGTGTTGCAGCGCAAGCTGCGCAGCCTGCCCAACGTGGACATCCTCCTCAGCACCCTCACCACCGAGGTCCTCGGGGACGGCAACAAGGTCACCGGCCTGAAGTACCAGGACCGCACGACCGAAGAGTCGCACACCCTCGAGCTTGAGGGCATCTTCGTCCAGATCGGCCTGCTGCCCAACACCGAATGGCTGGCTGGGAGCGTCGAACTGTCGGCGCGCGGCGAGATCGTCATCGACGACCGTGGCCAGACCTCGGTGCCCGGCGTGTTCGCCGCCGGCGACTGCACCACCGTGCCGTTCAAGCAGATCGTCATCGCCGCCGGTGCCGGCGCGACGGCGGCACTGTCCGCGTTCGACCACCTCATCCGCACGAGCGCCCCGGCCGACGACTCGGCCGCCGCTGTCGCCGGATAGCAAGCACACTACGACCGAGCCCTGGAGCAGCCGCAGCGCGGCGTTCCAGGGCTCGGATTCGTTGCAGTACAAGATCTTCCGGGAGAGGGAGGTGCGTCCGAACCAGGCGCACTGTCCGCGAGGCTCGATATCTCAGAGCTCGGCGAAGTTCCATCCGGCGAGGTGCACGAGTTGCTTGGCCGCCTGCCAGCCGCCTCGCTCGGGCAGAGGTTCCTCGGCGTGCGGCGCGGGCACGCCTTGTGCAACGCGACGTACCCACGGTGTCTTTTCCAGGGAGTGAACGTAGTTGACATCTCGACCCGACGGACGCGGCTGCCCTACCGAAACAAGTTGATCGGCGCTCGGCATCTGCGGGAAGACTCCCGAGAGGAATTCCGTCTTCGCATAGGGACGGTCCCGAGAGGTCATCATCTCGTGCACATAGACCGTGACCCACGCGTCGGGTCGCACTCGCACCGCCCACACGTCACCTGCCACCGCCGGCCCGGTACCGATCGATGCCGCGACCTTCGGAGGCCTCGGTGTCAGAGCACGCACTCGCGCTGCCAGCCCACCCATCGTGGTCTCTTTCGACGGCGGGACGGGTGACGGCCGTGGTGCGTCCAGATCGACCACCGGAACATCGAGGAATCCGAACAGGCGGTCGAACACGTCGTCACGCCAACCACGATCACCGACGCTCGCATTCCACCAAGCCAGCGGAGCTTGCGGTTCGACCCGCACATTCGGGCGTTGATCCCGTTCGCGGTATGTCGTGAACCTCTCGGCAAGTCCCGGGCGCTCCATGGGCGCCAGTACACCGACCAGCGCAAGTGCTTCGAGGAAACCGACCGCCTCATAGCGGTCCATCGGCACGATCTTGGCTGCCCTGAGCACATCGGCCGCCTTTGCGTGTCGGGTCTGTGGAGGCAGAGCTTTGATCACTGCACGTACTGCGCCGAGCACCCAGCGGTCGTAGTCGGTGGAGACGGGCCGATCCCCCACTGCCCACGACAGCGCCAGTCCGCAGCCGACGGGGTCACCGTCGAGCGGCGTCGTTCCCGCCATCCGCGAGGCCCACTCGTCGACGACCTGTCTGCGCCCTGACCGCCAGCCGCACACCTCACACAGGTCTGCAGACTGCTCGCTCCACGGCCTCAGCTCGTGCTCCGGCCCCGACGTGGCAAGCAGAACTGCCGGGAGTACGCTGCGCCATCCTCCGGGCGCGGACCACAGCGAGGCGGTGAACGCCTCAGCGGCTGCACGTACGTCCCACTGGACGGCTCTCGCGCGCAGTCGGTCCCAACATGAATCGTGACTGACCTCATCCGTCGCATCGGGGTCGAGGCCCGCTTCGCGGAGCATGCCTACCAACGGTGCAAGGTCGGCATCACGCGACGGCACGAATCGTGTCATCGCGGTCGCGTCATCCCATTCGTAGGGCACACGTTTGCGGATCACGCGCCAAGCGGCGAGCAGCTCGCGCACCTCGATGTCGTGCCCAGCCGGAATCTGTGCATCGAAGGTCATGACTCGGCCAGCGCGCCCAGCCACCGCCGAATCGTCGAACGTAGCCGTGCCGCATCACTACCCACGACGCCGACCGCGACCGACCGCGATCCGTAGGTCAGGTCGAACACCATACCTTCGAGCAGACTGATCAGGTCGTGGGCCGCGAGTCGCAGGTCGGAGGCGCCGAGCGCATCCATCAGTCCCGTGGCGTTGTCCACCGAGAACAGACACGAGCCGATCGCGGTGCGCAGTTCCTCGTCCGCCGCGGCGTCCACGACAAGTGCGTATCGGGCGAGTACATCGCGACGCCGGTCTGTGAGCAGGCGATCGAGCTGCCCGGCGATCAGTTCGGCGGCGCCATCCGCAGACGGGTTCCCTTCGGGCACATGCGCGTCCAGGAAAGCGGTCCGCGAGCGCTCGGCGAGCCGGCGAACCGCCGCTGTCACGAGCGCGTCCCGCGTGCGGAAGTAGTACGAGGTGGACCCCTTCGCCAGCCCCAGACGTTTGTCGATCGCCTGATGGGTGACGGCATGGTTGCCGCCCTCGGCCGCGAGGTCGAGGGCGGCCTCGCAGATCGACTCGCGGCGCGACGGACGGTGACTCATGTCTCCATCCTGCCAGACTCTACGATGATAGAGTTTTGCACCATGAAACTGTTCCGGCGCACCCGACCACCCACCCTTCGAGTGCCGCGCGGCACGTTCGACGAAGCTTCGCGCGCAAAAGGTTTCGTGCTCGACGCGACCCAACGAAGGGCCGCCGCGGCACTGGAGGACGCCGACGGTCACTGGGTCTACCTGTGGGGGCCGGTCGGCCGCGGCAAGAGCTGGTTGATGGACACGTACTTCGCGGCGGTGCCGACCGACCGCAAACTGCGAGTCCACTTCCACGCGTTCTTCGTCGACCTCCACTCGACGCTTCGAGCGGCATCGCTACGACCTCCGCGAGAGCCTCGGCGCGCTGCTCGGCGACGTGCGCCTGCTGTGCTTCGACGAGTTCCACGTCCACGACATCGGCGACGCCAAGTTTCTCGAGCGACTGCTCCCGGCACTGCTCGACCGCGGTGTCACGCTGGTCGTGACGTCGAACCATCCCCCGCGGCCCTGCTGCCCAATCCGCTGTTCCACGACGCGTTCCTGCCCACGATCGCGCTCATCGAACGCACCATGACCGTCGTGACGGTCGACGGGCCCCGGGACTACCGGACCCTCACCGGCCGCCACGACACCGGCTTCGCCTCGGGAGTCTGGGCCGCGCCCGGCGACCCGGGGCAGCTGACGCGACTCGGTCTGACACCGCCCCGACCCGACGAGAGTCGGTTGCTTCGACCTGTCGGACATCCGATCGCGGCCCTCCGCGCCGACGACGACTGCCTGTGGTTCACCTTCGCGGATCTGTGCGGCGGCTCCACCGCTCCCGCCGACTATCTCGCCCTCACCCGGACGCCCCGCACCTGGGTCGTCAGCGAGGTTCCTACCCTGCACGTCGCGGGACGGGACGCGAGTCAACGGTTCGTCAACCTCGTCGACGTCCTCTATGACCACGACGTCCGCGTCGTGTTCCTCGCCGACGAAGGGTTCTTCGACTCGTCCGGAATCGACTGCCCCGCAGCAGACATCGAGCGGGTGATGAGCCGGCTCCGGCAACTACGACCCGCACCCGCGGCCGCGGCCGTGCTCCCCGGCGAGTACGCGACGGGATGAGCCTCGTCGCCCCGGTGTGAATCTCCGGGTGAATCTCGCCCAACCTCCCCGATCGACACATTCACCGCTCCCCCGTCGGTATTGTGCCGCGCGAACGCCGCGCCCGTAGGGTCGCGCGGCACCGCCGACGATCGGCCGGGAGCACCTTTCGGTGTCGCGGCACCTACAGCCTTCAAGGGCCTTCAACGGGAGGACGTTCGATGAGGAATTCCAAGGTGGGGCGCGCCCGCGTGCTCGCGGCCGCAGTGGTCGTGTCCGCGGCCTCGCTGCTCGCGGTGCCGGCCACGGCGTCCGCCGACAGTGGCGCCACCGCCGCGTCGAACTCCTCCGGCGCCTACTTGGTGAAGTCCACCAAGAACTCCGACCGCAAGGTCACGATCTCGGTGTACTCGCCGTCTATGGACCGCGAGATTCCCCTCGAGGTCATCACGCCCGCAGACACGAGCGAGCCGCGCCCGACGCTGTACCTCATCAACGGCGCCGGTGGCGGCGAGGCTCGGCTACCTGGCAGGCCCAGACCGACGTCATGGACTTCTTCAAGGACAAGAACGTCAATGTCGTCACCCCGCTCGAGGGCGCCTTCAGCTACTACACCGACTGGCAGAAGGACGATTCGAAGCTCGGCCGCCAGAAGTGGCAGACCTTCCTGCTCGAAGAGCTCCCGCCGGTCATCGACAAGGAGTTCGGCACCAACAAGGTGCAGTCCGTCGCCGCGATCTCCATGACCGCCACCTCGGTGCTCAACCTGGCGATCGCCAAGCCCGGCTTCTACAAGAGCGTCGGGTCCTACAGTGGCTGCGCCGAGACCAGCACGTGGGCCGGCCAGAACGCCATCAAGATCGTCACCGGCGGGCGTGGCCATGCCGACATCACCAACATGTGGGGCCCGCTCGACGGCCCGGGCTGGGTGCAGAACGATCCGGTCGTCAACGCCGAAAAGCTGCGCGGCACCGAGCTGTACATCGCCACCGGCTCGGGACTGCCGGGTCCGCACGAGACGCTCGACAGCCCCGGCATCGACGGTCGCCCGTTCGCGCTGGCCAACCAGGCCATCGTCGGCGGCGTCATCGAGGCGGCCACCAACTACTGCACCCACAACCTGGCGAACCGCCTCGCCGAACTGAAGATCCCCGCCACGTTCGATTTCAAGCCCACCGGCACGCATTCCTGGGGTTACTGGCAGGACGACCTGCACAACTCGTGGCCGACGATCGCCCGGTCGCTGGACCTCTGAGCCTCACCGCTCGTCGTCGGGGAGTTCACGAGCCGCGCGAACGGGTGAAGCGCCACCGGCCGCCGACCGCGAAAGATGCGGTCGGCGGCCGGTGGTGTTCAGCGAGCCGTCAGCTGTGCGCGGGGACGGAATCGTCGCCCGCCGTCGCGGGAACCTCCTGAACCGGTTGCCCCGTACGAGGATTGACGAAGAAGAGGACGACCGCGAAACCGAGCATCAGGACCGCGGCGGGCAGCATCGCCGACTGCGACATGGCGTGCGCGAACGGCTCCCGCACCATCGCCGGCAACTGGCCGCCCTGGAAGTGCGCCTCCCCGACCTTCACACCACCGACGCCGAGTGTCGACAACTCGGAGGTGATCCGCGAGGTCATCAGCGCACCCATCGCGGCGCTACCGAGCACGGCACCGACCTGACGGGTGGTGTTGTAGACGCCCGAGCCGGCGCCGACGTGTGCGACGGGCAGGTTCCGCGTCGCGGTGGCGGACAGCGGCGCCCAGATGAATGCGTTGGACGCGCCGATGACGGCCATCGGAACCAGGATCTTCCAGACCGGCGTGGTCGGGGTCAGCTCCAGCGCCAGCCAGAATGCGGACAGCGAGAACGCCAGGAAGCCCGGACCCGCGATGTAGCGGGGATGAGTCTTGTCGACGAGGCGTCCGACGAACGGGGCGAGGATGCCGGTCACGATCGCCATCGGAGCCATGAGCAACGCCGAGCGCGTCGGCGACAGTCCGGTCACGCTCTGCGCGTAGAACATGAACGGCAGCATGACGGAGGTGATCGAGAAACCCATCGTCGCGATACCGAGGTTCGCGACCGAGAAGTTGCGATCCTTGAACAGCGCCAACGGAACCAGCGGCTCGCTGCGGTTGACCTTCTGCCACCACACGAACGCGATCATCACCACGATGCCGGCACCGATCAGGCCCCACGTGCGGCCGTCCCAGTCGTACGAGTTGCCCTCCTGCAGCCCGAAGACGATGCAGAACAGTCCGATCGCACTGAGCGCGACGCCGATCAGGTCGAACTTGTGGTTGTTGGTCGGCAACGAGGAACCAGGCGCCACGCGAGGACGAAAGCGACGACACCGACCGGGACGTTGACGATGAAGATCCACTGCCAGCCGAGGTTGTCGACGAGCACACCACCGAGGATCGGACCGACCAGCGTCGCGACACCGGCCACCGAACCCCACAGGCCCATCGCGGTACCGCGCTTGTCCGGCGGGAAGATTCGCGTGATCACCGCCATCGTCTGCGGCGTCATCATCGCCGCGCCCAGCCCCTGGAAGACGCGGGCGACGATGAGCATCTCGATTCCGCCGGACAGGCCGCGCCACAGGGACGCGAGGGTGAACACGACCAGACCGATCAGGTACAGGTTCTTGGGCCCGAACCGGTCGCCGAGGCGTCCGGTCACCAGCAGTGGCACCGCGTACGCGAGCAGGTACGCGCTCGTCACCCACACGACGGCGTTGACGTCGGTGTTCAGGTCCGCGGTGATGACCGGATTGGCGACGGCCACGATCGTGCTGTCGACGAGGATCATGAAGAAGCCCAGACAGAGGGCCCACATGGCCGGCCACGGCCGGAAGTCGAGTTTCATCAGTTGCCCTTCTGATCTGCGAGCCTCGCAGACTCGAGGAGTTCGTCCGTCACCCACGGGATGTCACCACTGCGGATGCGGTCGGCGAGGGTGCGCAGCCAGTCGAGTTCTGCCTGCGTCATCGCCCGGATGTACGAGAACGGGATCGTGAACAGTTCCGGGACCTCTCGGCCCCGTGCGACCTCGAACAGATCGTCGAGTTCGGAGAGGTCGGCGACGAGAGTCTCGATCCGACGCTCGAGCAGGCCGAGGGCCTGGTCGGACTCGAGGTTGTGTAACTCCGCGAGCCCGAGTGTGAACTGGGGGTACTCGGTACCGGGGCCGCAACGATCTCGGCGACCCGCTCGCGCACCGCGCGTCGTCCCGCGACGGTGATCTCGTAGGTGGTCCGCTCCGGCCGGTTGCCCTGCCGGTCGGTGCCAACTACCTCCACCAGTCCGTCGCGTTCGAGCCGCTCGACGGCGTGGTACAGCGAGCCGGGGCGGACCTTGACGATGCGGTCCTTGCGGCGGGCGACGAGAAGTTGGCACATCTCGTACGGGTGCATGGGCCGCTCGAACGACAGCGCGAGCACCGAGATTCCCAGGGGTGTGGCGGACCGCGGTAGCACCGTCACCACCCCGCTTCCACATCAAATATTCCGCGTGGAATATACGGCCGCGGGAACCCGTCGGGCAATGCCGTTCACTGCGTGTGACGAGGAACACCGCGGCCCCGGACGCGTCAGCCGAACGCGGCGGGGTCCGGGCCGAGCCGCCCGTCGGGCCTGTCGAGGGAGCTGATCGCGAACATGTCGTCGGCGGTCAATTCGAAATCGAAGACGTCGAAGTTGCTGGCGATGCGTGCCGGGTCACCGACTTGGGGATGACGACGTTGCCGAGCTGGATGTGCCAGCGCAGGACGATCTGCGCCGGGGTCCGGCCGTGCGCCTCGGCGAGCGCACGGATCGTCGGATTCCCGAGGGTGGTGCCCTTCCCCAGCGGACTCCACGCCTCCGTCACGACGCCCATGTCGGCGTGCACCGAGCGCAGGTGCGACTGCGCGAACTCGGGATGCAGCTCGATCTGATTGAGCACGGGCGCCTCCCCGACCGCCTCGACCAACCGTTCGAGATTCCGGGCGGTGAAGTTGGAGACGCCGATCGAGCGGATCCGGCCGTCGGCCTTCAACTGCTGGAATGCCTTGAACGAGTCGACGTAGCGATCCTGCTCCGGCGCCGGCCAGTGGATCAGGTACAGGTCGAGGTACTCGAGCCCGAGGCGCGCGAGGCTGTCGTCGAAGGCTCGCAGCGTCGAGTCGTAGCCCTGGTCGGCGTTCCACAGCTTGGTAGTGACGAAAAGGTCCTCGCGGGCGAGGCCGGAATCCGCGATCGCCCGACCGGTTCCGGTCTCGTTCTCGTAGATGCGGGCGGTGTCGATACTTCGGTATCCCACCTTCAACGCCTCGGAGACGGCCGTGTACGCCTGGTCGTCGGGCACCTGGAACACCCCGAACCCCAGCTGCGGAATCGAATTGCCGTCGCCCAGGGCGACGGTGGGTACGGAACCGATGGAAGTCATATCCGGGCAACCAGCACGACGCCCCCATGTGTTCCCGCCGTCTCAGCAGGTGGACACCGCGGTTCCGTTGCGCGACGCCCGCCGCGGGGCCTACGTTCGATCCGAGTGGTCTGATCTCCCGATAGGGGCGGGCAATGAACCTCGGCTACCGGCTGGCGTACCGACTGAACTTCACCCCCTGGGAGGACGCCGGGCGCCATGCCTTCGCCGACCAACTCGCTGCGCTACTCGACGACGGTGCGCCGCCCACGACGGGCGCCAAGGCCCTCGACCTCGGCTGCGGCACCGGCGATCACTCGATCGAACTCGGGATCCGCGGGTGGTCGGTCACCGGCGTGGACGCCGTCCCCCTCGCGATCGATCGGGCGCGCGCGAAGCTGCCCATCGCCGGCGCCGACGTGCAGTTCGTGCTCGGCGACGTCACCAACCTGCCGGCGTACGTCGACAGCGGATACGCCCTGGCACTCGACGTCGGCTGCTTCCACGGCCTCACCGACGACCAGCGCACCGCGTACGGCAACGGGCTCACCGCAGTCACCGAACCCGGCGCCCAGCTGGTGATGTTCTCCTTCTCCCCGGCCGGCGCGGCCCGCTGCCGCGCGGCGCGTCCCGCGCCGATGTGGAGCGGGCGCTCGGCGGGTGGACCGTCGTCGGCGACACCGCGATGGACACCAGCGGCGCATCCTGGCTGCTCTCGACGACCGAGCCGAGGTTCTTCCGGCTCGGTCGCGGCTGACCCGACGGCCCGCCGAGAAGCTCGGCTACCACCGCTTCTGGCTCGCCGAACACCACTCGATGCCGGGCATCGCCAGCTCCGCGCTGTACCCGGACCGGATCGACCTGGGCATCGGCCGCGCCCCGGGCACCGACCAGGTGACCGCGCACGCGTTGCGCCGGCAGGCCGATCCACTCGACGCCAACGAGTTCCCGCAGCGGCCGCCCAGACCATGCCGGCGCTGCCTGCGTAAGGGGAGTCGTTCCGGCCGTCGGAGGTACTCGACGAGCCGTACGTGATGGCAGCCGACGACGACGAACGCGCCAGCTACCTCGCCGCACCGATGAAGCTCTCGATGGCGCGGCTGTTCGACCTGGCCGACCGGATCCGCAGCTACGAGATCTGCGCCGCGTGGGGGGCGAGTCCGACGCCGGAAAGCAGTCCCGGCCAGTGGAATAGCCGCAGATATGCGATGCAGGTCACACGATACTCGTGGGCGCACGTTCCCGAATCACGGGATCGAACACGAGGGGATCGATACATGATCGACGCAGCCAAGTACGGGCCGTGGGCCGTCATCGCCGGCGGCTCCGAGGGCGTCGGCGAGGAGTTCGCCGTCCAGCTCGCCGACGCGGGCCTGAACCTGGTGCTGTTGGCACGCAAGCCCGAACCGCTCGAGGCGGCGGCGGAGAAGGCCCGCGCGAAGGGCGTCGAGGTCCGGACGCTGTCCGTGGACCTGACCGCGGCGGACATGCTCGACAAGATCCGCAGCGTCACCGCCGGCCTCGAGGTGGGTCTGCTCGTCTACAACGCGGGCGCCAACACCTACGGCCACGAGTTCGTCACCGGCGACCTCGACCGGTTCCAGCAGGTCATCGACCTCAACATCACCGGCCAGCTCAAGCTGATCCAGCACTTCGGCGCACCGATGAAGGAACGTCGCCACGGCGGCCTGCTGCTGGTCGGATCGATGGCCGGCTTCCTCGGCTCGGCCCAGATCAGCATCTACGCGGGCGTGAAGTCGTTCTGCCGCACCTTCGCCGAGGGCCTGTGGCTCGAGATGCGCGAGTACGACGTCGACGTCCTCGAGATGGTCCTCGGTGTCACCCGGACGCCGGCCATGGCCCGCGCCGGACTCGACATGGACATCCCCGGCCTGAACGTCTCGGAGCCCGCCGACGTGGCGGCGCAGGCCCTCGCGAACCTGGGCAACGGCCCCGTGGTGGTCGCGAAGGGCAACGAGCACGCCGTCGAGAAGCGCAGCGGCGGCAACCGTGCCGAGCTGTTGCTGGCCGCGCAGGCCGCATCGAAGGCAATGCTGCCGCCGGAATCCAAGTAGTCCAAGATCTTCCGGGGTCGGCCGCGGCCGTGCGGTCGACCCCGGTGAGCTGGTCGGCGCGTCAGAGCCCGACGAGCTGCCCGACAGCTCCCACAGCGTGGCCGCGGTCTCCGGGTCGACGGCGTGGTCGGCGGCCCTGTCGATCCGGCAGTCGGAGAGATACGCGGAGCTCTCGGACGTGAGTTCGGGGGCGCTGGCGGCCCACACCGACGTGGCCGCCGCGGCGGGAATCGATTTGAGGTTGGCCAGCAGACCCGGCTTGCCGGCGCTCATCCGTTTCATCTCGGCGAAGTCGTCGCGCGACATGTGCCGGGACAGCCCGGTGGCGCACACACCGGGGTGCACGGCGAAAGCGTGGATCCCGTTGTCCGCGTGTTGTCTTCGAAGTTCGACGGTCATGAGGACGTTGGCCGCCTTGGACTGCCCGTAGGCGACGAACTTGTCGTACGGACGCTGCAGAAAGTTCGGATCGACGAGGTCGACCGCGTGCGCGCGGTGCGCGTCGGACGACACCGTCACCACCCGCGACGCCGACCCGGACCGGTCCGCGGCGGAGAGCAGGTTCGGCGCCAGCGACGTGGTCGGCAGGAAGTGCCCCAGGTGGTTGGTCCCGAACTGCAATTCGAACCCGTCGGCGGTGCGCGCGAACGGCGTGTACATCACGCCCGCGTTGTTGATCAGCAGGTCGATCGGCCGCGTTCCGATGTCTTCGGCCGCGGTGCGGATACTCGACAGGTCGGCCAGATCCAGTGCAACGGAGGATAGTTCCGCGCCGGGACGGTTTCCCGGATATGGTCCGCCACGGCGGCCGCGGCATCACCGTCGCGGGCCGCGAGAACCACCGCCGCACCGGCCGCCGCCAGCGCGCGGGCCGTCTCCCCACCGAGACCGCTCGTCACGCCGGTCACCAACGCCGTGCGGCCACCGAGGTCGACGTCGGAGAGGACGTCGTCGGTGGTGGAGTCGGGTCCGAAGCCGTTCATTCCCAAGGCAGTTCCTTCCAGTCGTTCGACACACTCGCGGACCAGTCGGGGTCGCGGCGATGCGAGGAAGGCCCGCACGCCCTCGGCCGCGTCGGCGGTACCCATGACCCGGTGATGCAGTGCGGTCTCGTAGCCGGCGACCTGCTGCGGTGTGAACCCGTACCGGGCCGTGTCCCACAGCAGGCGCTTGCTCAGCGCCGCCGACATCGGAGCCACGTTCGTGGCGATGTCTCGCGCCATCTCGAGCGCGGCCGGCAGGCCTCGTCGGCCGGCAGGCTTCGACTCGCGACCCCCAGTCGCACCGCCTCCGGGCCGTCGAACGTCCTTCCCGTGAGCAGGATCTCGGCCGCCGCGGCCATGCCCGCCACACGCGGAACCGTCCAGTGCGACATCGCATCCGGAACCACGCCGCGGCGCACCTGCGGGATCGCGTACTGCGCGTCGTCGGCGACGATGCGGATGTCGGCCTGCATCGCGAGGGTCAGGCCGATGCCGATCGCGTGCCCGTTCACGGCCGCGATCACCGGCTTGCGCAGGTCGAATGCGGGCGGATCGACCGGGGACGCGGAGAACCCGTCCTCGGTCGGTGCCGCGAACGCACCGCCGCCCGCCGTCAGGTCGGCGCCCGCGCAGAACGCCGGCGGTGTCCCCGTCAGCACGACGACCCGGACGGCGTCGTCGGCGTCGAGGTCCCGATACAGGGCGCCGAGTCGGCGTCCCATCTCACCGGTGAACGCGTTGCGCTGCCGGGGCCGGTGGAGCGTGAGGACCGCGACGCCGTCAGCGATCTCGACGAGGACGCTCACCGCGTCGGCGCCTTCACCGCCGCGACCAGTTCGGCAATGTGCTGGTCGCGCACCGGGTATCCAGGGAAGTAGCAGCACGCCCGATCGGCGTGATCGCCGAACCGAGCCACGATCTGCGCGGCGCACTCCTCGGGCGTGCCGTGCACCGCGAGGGTCGCGAGCATCGTGTCGTCGATCATGTCGGTCATGGCCGCGAACTCGCCCTGCTTCGACAGCGCGTTGAGGCGCGGTTGCAGGTCCGCCCACCCCTCGACCTCGAGGACCGGCCGGTACGCGGGTGTCGACCCGTAGAACGCGAGCAACCCCCGCACGCCCCGTGATGCCGCGTCCAGTTCCTCCGGGGTGCGGCCGACACCGACGATCACCTGCGGGTAGATCGCGAGGTCCTCGCGACTGCGCCGGCCGCGTTCGAGGCCCTCCTCCACCGCCGGCAATGTTCGTTCGCGGAAGTGCCGGACGCTGTTGAACGGCATCACCAGCAGGCCGTCGGCCACCTCCGCGGCGGTGCGGGTCATCAGCGGGCCGAGCGCACCGAGGCAGATCGGCGGCGGGCCGTACGGGTTGGGTCCGGGATCGAACGTCGGAGGCATCAACGTGTGTGTGGTGAACTCGCCCTCGAAGCGCAACCGCGAATTGCCCTCCCACGCATCGAAGATCGCTTTCAGCGCGAGCACCGTCTCCCGCATCCGCGCGGCGGGACGCGACCACTGCGCACCGTAACGCTTCTCGATGTGCGGACGGATCTGGGAACCCAGGCCGAGGCGGAAGCGGCCACGGCTCAGCGTCTGCAGGTCGTACGCGGTGTGCGCGAGGTGCATCGGGCTGCGCGGCAACGCGATCGCGACATTCGTCATCAGGTCCACGTCCACCGCGGCCGCCGCCGCGACCAGCGGCAGGAAGACGTCGTGGGGACCCTCGAACGTGAACAGCCCGTCCACGCCGAGCGCGACGAGCTCCTGTGCCCGTCGGGCCGCGTTCTCCGGTCGCCCGTCGAGCTGGACGTCGATCTTCACGGCCGCACCGCCTCGGTCGCCGTGTCGAGCCCGGATCCGTGGCACGCGAGGACGTGCAGGGCGTCGCCCAGTGCTGCCGCGAAGGTGTCGGACTCCCTGCCGCCCTTGACCAATCCGTGCACCGACGTGGTCCCTGTGAGGATCTCGAAGAGGATCGACGCGTCCACGGGTGCGGGAATCTCGCCGCGCTCGGTGGCGAGCTCGAGGCGGGCCGCGAACGACTCGAAGGCCGGCGCCTGTCGTGCGAGCAGGCGCGCGCGATCGACGTCGGACCGGGCGTCGCCCAGCAGCCCGGGGATTCCGGCACGGGCCGCAGGACTGGACGCGCGGGCCACGAACACGCTCGCCCAGGACCGGAGGTCGGCACGGAGGTCGTCGGTGGCCTCGGGCAGCCCGTCGGCCGCGGGGCCGTGGATGGCGTCCTCGATCAAGGCCTCGCGACTGGGCCAGCGACGGTAGATCGCGGGCGTGCTCACCTCCGCCCGCCGTGCGATGGCCATGAGGGTTGTCTGTTGGTACCCGACTTCGCCGAGCAATCCTCGGGCCGCAACGAGGACCGCATGGTCCTTGCCGGGGTCCCGCGGCCGACCGACACGGGGAGCGTTCGCGTTCATTACATTTCATGCTAGGACGTTACTTCGGGTCCCGAAGCGAATCCGCGGAATCGGACCGGCCCCGTACGGCGAGGGGCACCGGCGCGCGGTGACCACGGCTCCACCAGGGATAATTGCGTCGTGACTGCAACCCTGCGCATCTCCGACCTCTCCGCGTCCCGAGGCGAGCGCACGCTCTTCTCCGGACTCGATCTGACCATCGCCCCCGGCGACGTCATCGGACTGGTCGGTGCCAACGGGGCGGGCAAGTCGACGCTGCTGACGACACTCGCGGGCGTCGGCAACGCCGACGTCACCGGGACCGTCGTCCTGAGCCCACCCGACGCGACCGTCGGCTACCTGGCGCAGGAACCCGATCGCCTTCCCGGCGAGACGATCCTCGAGTTCCTCGGGCGCAGGACCGGCGTCACCGCCGCGGAATCGGCGATGAACGCGGCCGCCGAGTCGCTCGCCGACGGCGGCGAGGACCTCTACTCCCCGCCCTCGACCGCTGGCTGGCGCTCGGCGGCGCCGACCTCGCCGAACGCGCCGAGCAGGTGCTCGCCGACCTCGGCCTCGACGTCACCGGGGACGCCCACATGACGGACCTGTCGGGCGGTCAGGCCGCCCGGGCCGGACTCGCGTCGCTGCTGCTGTCCCGGTACGACGTGCTGCTGCTCGACGAACCGACCAACGACCTCGACCTGCCGGGCCTCGAGCAGCTCGAGCGGTTCGTCGACGAGACCCGTACCGCGCTCGTGGTGGTGAGTCACGATCGAGAGTTCCTGGCTCGCACCGTGACCGGGATCGTCGAGCTCGACCTCGCGCAGCAGCAGATCGCGGTGTACGACGGCGGTTACGAGGCATACCTGGTGGAGCGCGACGTGGCCCGCCGGCACGCGCGCGAGGAGTACGACGAGTACGCGGGCAACCTCGCGGCCCTGCAGGACCGCGCCCAGATGCAGCGCAACTGGCTCGAGCACGGCGTCCGCAACGCCCGCCGCAAGGCCAAGAACGGCGACTCCGACAAGATGGGTCGCAAGGCTCGCGCCGAGTCCACCGAGAAGCAGGCCGCGAAGGCCCGACAGACGCAGCGACGCATCGAGCGGCTCGAGGTGGTCGAGGAGCCCCGCAAGGAGTGGGAGCTTCGCATGGAGATCGCGACCGCGCCCCGCAGCGGCGCCGTGGTCGCGACGCTCAGCGGCGCCGTCGTTCGACGTGAAACCTTCACGTTCGGTCCGGTGAGCGCCCAAGTCGATTGGGGTGACCGGATTCTCGTCACCGGACCGAACGGATCCGGAAAATCGACGCTGCTGCAGGTACTCCTCGGCAAGCTGACGCCCGACGAGGGCACGGCCTCGCTGGGCTCCGGCGTGGCGGTCGGCGAGATCGACCAGGCGCGTGGGCTGTTCGAAGGTGACGAGATGCTCTCCGATGCGTTCGGCGCGCAGGTTCCGGACTGGCCCGAGGCGGACGTCCGCACTCTGTTGGCGAAGTTCGGCCTCAAGGGCCACCACGTGCTGCGGCCCGCGTCGTCGCTGTCACCGGGCGAACGAACCCGGGCGGCCCTGGCGCTGCTGCAGGCACGCGGGGTGAACCTGCTGGTGCTCGACGAGCCGACCAACCACCTCGACCTGCCGGCGATCGAGCAGCTCGAGCAGGCCATGGAGTCGTTCACCGGCACGTTGCTGCTGGTCACCCACGACCGCCGGATGCTGGACACGATGCGCCACACCCGACGCTGGCGAATGGACGACGGCCGGCTCGGTCAGGACTGACTGACACCGGCCGTCGCCCGCTCGCTCTCAGCCGAGCAGGCCCTGCCCCAGATACTCGCCCTCGCGGCAGCCCGGCGGGATCGCGAACACCGCCGACCCGATGGGAATCGACCACCGGTTGAACATGTCCGCCTCGGCGAGGCGCTGCTGCACCGGCACGTACTGGACGTCGACGTCGGCCTGGTAGGCGACGAAGATCAGCCCGGAGTCGGACACCCCGACACCGTCGGGGGCCTCGTCGTAGTTGTACGCGCGCCGCAGGAACCGCTCCCGCGGGGCCATCGGCCGCGCCCGCGCGATGTGCGAGAACTCGGGGATGATCCTCAGCCCGCCGGGCCCGACTGCCTCGAAATCCGGTGTGTCGAACTCCGATTCACCGGTGAGCGGTGCGCCGTCGGACATCCGGCGTCCCATCACCTCGTCGCGGCCGGGACCGTCGAGCTCGTCCCACCCGTCGAGGTCGAGGTGGATGCGCCGGATGACGACTGACGTGCCGCCCGCCATCCACGACTGCCCGGCACCGTCGTTCCAGACGACGTCGGTGAAGTCGCCGCTGCCACCCTTCGGGTTGACCGTGCCGTCGACCTGCCCCATCAGGTTGCGCATCGTGGTGCCGTCGGGTTCGCTGCCCCGCGCGCGGCGGAAGCCGCGCTGGACCCAGCGGACGGTCGTGGTGTTGCGCGCGTCCTTGAGCAGCACGCGCACCGCGTGCGCGACCGTGACCGGGTCGTCGGAGCCCACCTGCAGCAGGATGTCGCCGTCGTTCCACTTCGGGTCGAGCTTGTCGATCTCGAACGGCGGCAGCGGCCTGCACCACGACGGCCGACGGTCCTCGAGCCCTGCGGCGCGGAACACACCGGGCCCGAATCCCACGGTGACGGTGAGCCGGGCCGGGGCCGTCGCGAGTTCGGCCTCGGTGTCGGCGAGCGCGCCCCGCCCGGCGGTCAGCCGGGCGGCGTCGTCGGTCCAGACCCTCATCATCCGGACCAGCGCGGCGCGATCGGTCCCCGGCCTGAGATCGAGGCCGACGAACGTGGTGTGCGCGGGCGGCGGCGTCTCGATTCCCGCCTGGTGCTCCCCGTAGAACGGCACGGTCGGCGAGACGGATTCGGCCTTCGCGGGGCGCGCGGTGACCGCACCCGCACCCCAGCCGAGACCGACGCCGCCGACCGCGACGGCGCCGGCCCGAGCAGACGACGACGGCTGATATCAGCCACTGTGCGCCTCACCGTGGTTCTGCATGTCGCCGTGGTCCGCGGCCGGCGCCGGGCTCGCGCTCGGCGCCCCGCTCGGAGCTTCGCCGTGCGAGCCGTAGCTCTCACGAGCGCCGGTGAAGTCGCGGACCTGCGTCGTGACCTGCGTGGTGGCGCCGTCTGAGAACTTCAACGTGAACGACACGTCACTGCCGGCCTGGACCGGGGCGGGCAGGTCGAACAGCATGATGTGATCGGCGCCCGGCTTGAGCACGTACGTGTCGTGGGCCTTGATGGTCATGCCTCCGTCCTTCTCTCGCATCTTCATCGCACCAGCGCCGTCCGGCGCCATCTCGTGCAGTTCGACGCGCGGCGAGGCCGAGGAGGTGGCGGAGACGAGCGTGACGTCCTTGTCGGAATCGTTGTGAATGGTGCCGAACATCGCGGTCATGCCGCCGTCGGCCGCCTTCACCCACGAGTCCTGCACCGTGATCGATGCGGCGTCGTTCGCCTTCGCGTCGTCCTTCGAGTCGCTGCTGCATCCCGCGAGGGTGAGTCCGGCAGCGACGGTGACGCCGATAGCGAGAACGCGGGTGCGGGTGAATGCCTTCATGTACATGTGCCTTTCGTGTGCGGGCGCGCGGCAGCCGTCAGGCGCGCGGGCGCTGCCCGGCAGGTATGGCGGGCCGGTCGGCCCGGGGAATGCCTCCGGCATCGGAACTTTCCGACGGGAGGACACGCGTCGACGACGATGGCGTCGGACGCGGTGAAGTGGGAGAACTCAGCAGAAGACGGGCGGGCCTCGGCGCGCGATCGACCCGACGCAGACGAGCACCGGCACCGGCCGGACGTCGGCGACGGCCCGCGGCAGTGCGGGTTCCAGCCGCACCGGCAGAGCGGTGAGGATCCTCGGCAGGATCCGGCGCAGCGCCCCACAGGCCCGCGGACCGATCCGTTCGGCGGCGGCGATGAGCGCGGCGCACACGACCACGGCCGCGGAGTGCGCGAGCAGCGTCGGCGCGGTCAGGTGCGAGCCCGTGTGCATTCCCGCATGGGCGTCGCCGAGCGACAGCGCCGTGTGCGGAGCACCTGACCGGTCGCCAGCACGGGCACGAGCCACCGGCGACGGGTGGCGATGGCGGGCACCGCGACCACGGCCGCGGCGAGCACCGCCGCGACGCCGCCGAGCAGCAGGAGCGTGACGCCGTGGGGCGTGCCGCCCCGGCCAGACCGTGCGCACCGATTGCAATCGCGATGACGGATCCGGCGACGGCGATGCCACGCACTTGGCGTGCGAGCTCCTCACCTGGGCCGATCCGCATGCCCCGAGGTTACTACAGGCCGTCGTACGGACCTCATGTAAGCATCGCCGAACATTTGCTTGGTTTGACAGACCGTTGGGTTTCACAACGATCGATTGTATGAGCCCGGCGCGACGTGGGGCGAGTCTCCCCGATCTTCAATCGCATCGCCGTGCTGCGCGCCGAACGCAAGATGAGCCGCGTGCAGCTCGCCGAGCTGATCGAGGTGAACCCACAGACCGTGGGTGCGCTCGAGCGTGGCGACCACTACCCCAGCCTCGACCTCGCGTTGCGAATCTGCGCGGTGTTCGAACTGCCGGTGGAGGCCGTGTTCTCGCGGACCGAGTTCGGTCCCCTCAGCACCGAGCTGTATCGAACCGACCGATAGGGAACCGACCGACAAGGAGGCGTCGACGAGGATGGCTGACATCGGCCTGCTCGAGCGATACCAGGACTTCCGCACCCGACGGTTCCTCCGGCACGAGGAGCAGTACCGGCACTGGCTGCCCCGCTGGCGGACGCAGCGACGACGGCGTGCCCTTGTCGTCGTGCTCGCCGTGATCCTGCTGGGCATGGTCGCGGTGGGTGTCGTCTGTGTGAACGACGTGCAGACCGGCCCGCTGCTGTGGCTCCCGGTCTGCGTGGCGTTCCTGGTCACCTGGACGATCCTGCAGATCGTCTCGGGTCGGCAGGGCGACGCTCCCCGCGACGCCCTCGACGAGTGGGAGGTCCAGCAGCGCGACAGCGCCCGCTCGATCGGCCTGACCGTGACGCAGACGCTGACGTTCGTCCCGGCGATGTTCCTCATCGTCGCGGGCGCGCTCGACCTGGACATCGACCGCACCAACCTCGCCTATTCCGCCGGGCTCTTCGTCCTGACCACGCTCGTCATCGGCGCCTGCGCGCCCGCGATGATCCTGGCCTGGACACGCCCCGACCCCGACACCGACGACCACCAGGAGCTTGCATGACCGGCCAGACCCTCACGTTCGACGGGATAGCGAAGCGCTACGGCGACGTCGTAGCCCTCGAAGGACCTGAGCTTCGACGTCCGCCCCGGCGAGATCTTCGGATTCGTCGGCAGCAACGGCGCCGGCAAGACCACGACGATGCGGATCGCGCTGGGCGTCCTCGCCGCCGACAGCGGTGAGGTGCGACTCGGCGGCCGACCCGTCGACCTCGAGGTCCGCCGCTCGATCGGGTACATGCCCGAGGAGCGTGGCCTCTATCCCAAGATGAAGGTGGGCGCACAGCTCACGTACTTCGCCGAACTGCACGGGCTTTCACGGAGCGAGGCCGAGGACTCGGCGCGCCGGTGGACCGAGCGCCTCGGGATCGCGGCGCGCGTGGGCGACACCGTCGACTCGCTCAGCCTCGGCAATCAGCAGCGCGTGCAGCTGGCCGCCGCACTGGTGCACGACCCCGCCGTCCTCATCCTCGACGAGCCGTTCTCCGGACTCGACCCGGTGGCTGTCGACGTCATGAGCGACGTCCTCGTGGAGAAGGCGAACACCGGTGTCCCGTGATCTTCTCCAGCCACCAGCTCGATCTGGTGCAGCGCCTGTGCGACCGGGTGGGAATCATCTCCAAGGGCCGGATGGGCTCGATCGGCACCGTCGACGAACTGCGCGGCGGAGGCAATGTGCTCCTCGAGGTCCATGCTCCAGCCGCACCGCAGGGTTGGGCCGACGACCTCGTCGGCGTGACGACCGTCAGCCACGGCGACGGGCGCACGGTGCTGTCGCTCGATCACGGTGCGGACAGACCAGGCCGTCCTGCACGCCGCGCTGACGACCGGACCCGTGCACGAGTTCGCGGTCCGCAAGCCGTCCCTGACCGAACTGTTCCGAGAGGTAGTGTCCGCATGAGCGAGCCAGAACGGTCTCACCCCGATGCGCGCGATCGCACTGGTGGCGCGTCGTGAGTTCCTCGCCCAGGTGAGGAAGAAGAGCTTCGTCATCAGCAACGTGATCGTCCTGATCGCCATCGTCGGCGGCATCGTCGCCGCGTCGATCTTCTCCGGGAGCGACGACGAGTCCCGCTCCAAGGTCGGCCTGGTCGGTGACCAGTCCTTGAGCGCTGCCCTGATCGCGACCGGCGAGGCGGCCGGCAACCCGGTCGAGGTGACTGAGGTCGGCGACCAGCAGACCGCCCGCACCCAGGTGGAGAACGGCGACCTCGACGTCGCCGTCGTGCCGGGCTCCGGCGGCGGCGTCACCGCGATCACCAAGTCGGAGATCGACGCGACGCTGCGCATCGTCCTCGACGGTGCCGTCGCCGCGCAGGCGCAGAACACTGCGCTGGCCGCCCAGGGCGTCGATGCCGCGCAGCTGGCCGAGAGCACCAAGTCCGCCGTCGTCACCGTCGACGCGATCGACCCGCCGGATCCCGAACGCGGACAGCGCATCGCGCTCTCCACCGCCGTCGTGGTCCTGCTGTACATGCAGATCCTGGCGTTCGGCATGTACGTCGCGATGGGCGTCGTCGAGGAGAAGTCGTCGCGCGTGGTCGAACTGCTGCTCTCGACGCTGCGTCCTCTGCAGTTGTTGTGGGGCAAGGTGATCGGCATCGGCGCCGTCGGCCTCGCACAGCTCGCCATGTACGGCGTCGTCGGCGTCGGCGCCGGTGTCGCGACCGGCGTCCTCACGCTCGGCGGCACCGCGTGGGGCACCCTCGCGGGCACCCTCGGCTGGTTCATCCTCGGCTTCGCGTTCTTCGCGGTGCTCTACGCCGCCACCGGTTCGATGGTGTCGCGCCAGGAAGACGTCAACTCCACCGCCATGCCGCTCACCATCCTCATCATGGCGATGTTCTTCGCCGCGTTCAGCGCCGTGCAGAACCCGGACGGTGGACTGTCGAACGTGCTGAGCTGGATTCCGCCGTTCTCCGCGATCCTCATGCCGCTGCGGATCGCCGCGGGCGTCGCGAGCGGCGCACAGATCGTCGGCACCATCGCGTTGATGCTGGTGGTCACCATTGCGATGTCGGCCCTCGCCGCCCGCATCTACCAGCGTTCGATCCTGCGGATGGGCAAGACGGTCTCGTGGCGCGAGGCCCTCGCCCGGTAACTAGGCTGGACCCGACGACCGCACCCGACACCGGGTGCGGTCGCCGGTGGCGAGTCACGAGATGGAGGAAGTCCCATGTCCCGCACCAGGATTTCGGCTCAGGAACTGATCGGTCATGTGTTCGATGCCGACAGCTTCGTCTCGTGGGACACCGCCCCGCTCGACGTCTCCCCGACGCGCAGTACCGCACCGAACTCGACGCGGCCGCGGCGAAGTCCGGAGTCGACGAATCCGTGATCACCGGCACCGCACTGCTCGGCGGACGCCGGGTCGCCGTCATCGCGTGCGAGTTCTCGTTCCTCGCCGGCTCGATCGGTGTCGCCGCCGCCGAGCGGATCGTCACGGCGATCGAGCGGGCCACCGCCGAGGGACTGCCGCTGCTGGCATCCCCGACATCGGGCGGCACGCGGATGCAGGAGGGCACGGTCGCCTTCGTGCAGATGGTCAAGATCGCCGCGGCCATCGCCGCGCACAAGACCGCGCACCTGCCCTACCTCGTCTACCTGCGCGACCCCACCACCGGCGGCGTCTTCGCGTCGTGGGGATCGCTCGGCCACGTGACGATCGCCGAACCGGGCGCGCTCGTCGGCTTCCTCGGCCCCCGCGTCTACCAGGCGCTGTACGGCGGAAGTTCCCGAGGGCGTGCAGACCTCCGAGAACCTGTACAGCAAGGGTGTCATCGATGGCGTGGCCTCCGTCGAACAGTTGCGAGACCTCGTCGACCGAGCCCTGCACGTGGTGAGCGACCCGGCCGACGACACCGTCGAACTCCCGGATCCGACAGATCCGCACGACGTCCGGACGTTCCCGCATGGCAGTCGGTGATGGCGTCGCGCCGCGCCGATCGACCGGGCGTCCGGGAGTTGGTGCGCCACGCCGCCTCCACCCGTCTGCCGCTCAGCGGCACCGGGCAGGGCGAGGTGGACTCGACGGTGCTGCTCTCGCTCGCCCGGTTCGGCGGCCAACCGTGCGTGCTGTTCGGCCAGGACCGCGCGGGCCAGTCGCCGTTGAACACGATGGGGCCCGCCGCGCTGCGAGAGGCGCGACGCGGCATGCGGATGGCCGCCGAGCTGCGCCTGCCACTGGTCCTGGTGATCGACACGTTGGGAGCGGCCCTGTCGAAGGAGGCCGAGGAACGCGGCCTCGCACCCGAGATCGCCCGCTGCATTTCCGATCTCGTCACCCTCCGCACCCCCACGGTGTCGGTGCTCCTCGGTCAGGGCACCGGCGGCGGCGCCCTGGCGCTGCTGCCGGCCGACCGCGTCCTCGCGGCCCAGAACGGCTGGCTCGCACCACTGCCCCCGGAAGGCGCCAGCGCGATCGTGCACCGCGACACCACCCACGCGCCGAAGATGGCGGCGGCCCAGGGCATCCGGTCGCTGGATCTCCTGCGCGACGGCGTCGTCGACGCCGTCATCCCCGAGACGCCCGACGCCGCGATCGAACCCGTCGAGTTCTCCCGGCGGGTCGGCACCGCGATCGCCCGCGAACTCGCCGCCCTGCACGACCTCCCGGCGACGACCGGATGACCGCCCGCCTCGCGCGCTACCGGACCCTCGGTCTGCCGGGCGACTGACCCTCCGCCGCCACTACGAAGACCCGACCGCGGTGATCGCGGGCACCATGACCGCCACCATGAGGGCGGTGTTGATCGCGTCGACCGCCTTGCGGACGGCGGCTCCCGCCCACTCCTCCTCAGCAATACCCTTGGCGCGCTTACGGATTTCCTTACGATCGGCGTCCGGGAACACCTTGGCGACGGCGTCCACCGCGGACAGCAGCGAGATGAGCGCCGCGGTACGCGGATTCGGATCGAGCCCCTCGACGAGCACCTGCTCGAGGTCGCGCCGGACCCCACGCTCGTGACTCTCGTCGACCGCAGGCCAGGTCTTGCTCGGGAAGATGCCGAGGATCTTGTGTCGGCTCTCGCGGACCCAGCCGCGGTCGATGACCCGCTCGAAGACAGCTTCCCGCATCTCGGCGTCGAGCTTCTCGATCGCGGTCTCCGGCTTCATCGGACGCCGCGACTCACGGATCACCTCGACGGCGCGGGCGAGGATCGGATCGCCGGGAGTTGCTTCCTGCCGGACGGCGAGGCGGCCCTTCTTCACGTCCTCCCCGTCCTCGGCGGGCGTGACGTACCCGTCGATCGCCAGCTCCAGCAGGACCGCGCCGGCGAGAACCCGCGGCAGTCGCGTGCCGTCGACGACCGGTCCACCGGATTCGTCGTCGAGCAGAAGCAGCAGTAGGTCTTCGGCGATGAGCGGCGTCATGTCCCCCACCGTACGGAGTCGCGATGTGGGATGGTCTCTGTCATGCCCGACGCCGGAGACGTCATCACCGCCCTGACACAGGTCGCCGACGCCGACGACGCGCGACAACTCCAGCGGTTCTTCAAGACCGGGCCGGGCGAGTACGGCGAGGGCGACGTGTTCATCGGCGTCCGGGTGCCCGCGGTCCGCACGGTGGCCAAGCGGTTCGCGTCGTTGCCGCTCGACGACGTCGACACGCTTCTCGACGGCGCGGTGCACGAGCAACGGCTGACCGGCCTGCTCATCCTCGTCGAGCAGTTCGCGCGGTCGAGTCGTGCCCGCGGCCACGACGACGAGGCGCGCGAGCGCATCGCCGAACGCTACCTGGCCGCCGTTCTCCGGGGCCGGGTGAACAACTGGGACCTGGTGGACCTGTCGGCGCTGCACATCCTCGGCGGGTGGTTCTACGACCGGGCCCGCGATCCGGTGTTCACGCTCGGCGCCGACGAGGACCTGTGGCGGCGGCGCGTCGCCCTGCTCACCACATTCGGTTTCATCCGGCGCGGGGACGCGTCGACGACGCTCGAACTGGCGGCGCGGGTCCTCGGCGACCGGCGTGACCTGACCCAGAAGGCGACCGGCTGGATGCTCCGGGAGGTCGGCAAGCGAGTCGACCGCGACCTGCTGCTCGGCTTCCTCGACCGGCACGCGGCGGAGATGGGTGCAACGGCGCTGAGCTACGCCACCGAGCACCTCGACGCGGACATCCGAGCGCACTACCGGCTACTCCGGAGTAGCTGACCGCGTGCCGTTCACCGACCGTTCGGCACCGCCGGGCGCAGATTTCTGTTGTGCGGGACACAGCTCGCGCGCCAGTGGGGTGCGCGTCACATAGGGTGTCGTGTGCATCACGGATGCAGTGTGGTGTGCGTCCCCGACGCAGTGTCAGGACACGAGAGGACACGAATCGATGAGCACCGCCGAGCACGCAGCAGGTTCGAACGTCGACGCCTACTCCAGCGCCTTCGAAGAGAGCGTGGAGCAGCCGGACACCTTCTGGCTCGCGGCCGCCGAGGCCGTCGAGTGGGACACCGCGCCGACGCGCGCGCTCGACGACTCGAACGCCCCGATGTACCGCTGGTTCCCGGACGCCGCCCTCAACACGTGCTTCAACGCCCTCGACCGCCATGTGCGCGACGGCCGCGGCGACCAGGCCGCGCTGATCTGACGACTCGGCGATGGTGCCCGCAAAGCGGACGTACACGTACTCCGAGCTGCTCGCAGAGGTCGCCCGGTTCGCCGGCGTCCTGGCCGAGCAAGGTGTCGTCGCGGGCGACCGCGTCGTCATCTACATGCCGATGATCCCCGAGGCCGCGATCGCGATGCTCGCGTGCGCCCGCATCGGCGCCGTGCACTCGGTCGTCTTCGGCGGTTTCGCGGCCAAGGAGCTGGCCACCCGCATCGACGACGCCCAGCCGGTGGTGCTGGTCACCGCGTCCGGCGGCCTCGAGCCCGGCCGCACCATCGAGTACCTCCCGATGGTCGACCAGGCGCTGGAGATCTCGGCGCACCCGCCGCACACCGTGATCGTCAAGAACCGTGACACCATCCCCGGTTCCGCGGCTGACTACCGCGACCGCGGCGCCGCGTGGTTCGACTGGGACGAGCTGGCCGCCGACGCGCAGGACGCCGCCCCCGTCTCGGTCGCCGCGACCGATCCGCTCTACATCCTGTACACGTCCGGCACCACGGGGAAGCCGAAGGGCGTCGTCCGCGACAACGGCGGCCACGCGGTCGCGCTCACGTGGTCGATGCGCAACCTCTACGACATCGGCCCCGGCCAGGTCATGTGGACGGCGTCGGACGTCGGCTGGGTCGTCGGCCACTCCTACATCGTCTACGCCCCGCTGCTCGCCGGCGCCACCACCGTCATGTACGAGGGCAAGCCGGTCGGCACGCCGGACGCGGGCGCGTTCTGGCGAGTGATCCAGGAGCACAACGTCTCCGCGCTGTTCACCGCCCCGACCGCGATCCGCGCGATCCGCAAGGCGGACCCGGAGGCGGCCGAGCTCGCAAAGTACGACATCTCGTCGATGACGACGCTGTTCGCAGCCGGCGAGCGCTTGGACCCGGACACCTACGTGTGGGCCACCGAGAAGCTCGGCGTCCCGGTGATCGACCACTGGTGGCAGACCGAAACCGGCTGGGCGATCTGCTCGAATCTGCGTGGTCTGGAACCGATGCCGATCAAGGCCGGCTCCCCCACCGTGCCGGTGCCGGGCTACCGCGTGGACATCGTCGACGGCGAGGGCACGCCCGTCCCCGCCGGCACCGAGGGCAACATCGTCATCGCGCTGCCGCTGCCGCCGGGCACGCTCGCCGGACTGTGGCGTGACGAGGACCGGTACGTGAAGTCGTACCTGTCGACGTTCGACGGCTACTACCTCACGGGCGACTCCGGCTACGTCGACGAGGACGGGTACGTGTTCGTCCTGGGCCGCAGCGACGACGTCATCAACGTTGCCGGACACCGCCTTTCGACCGGAAGCATGGAAGCGGTCGTCGCGTCGCACCCCGCCGTCGCCGAATGCGCAGTGATCGGCATCCACGACGAACTCAAGGGCCAGCGGCCCAGCGGTTACGTGGTGCTCAAGGCCGGCGTCGAGATCGAGGACGACGTCCTCCGCAAGGAACTCGTCGCGATGGTCCGCGAGCAGATCGGCGCCGTCGCCACGTTCCGCGACGTCACCGTCGTCCAGGCGCTGCCGAAGACCCGCTCGGGCAAGATCCTGCGTAAGACGATGCGCCAGATCGCCGACAACGACGAGTACACCGTGCCGTCGACCATCGAGGACCCGTCGGTCCTCGAGGACCTGGAGAAGCTGCTCCGCGGCTGACCGCCGCACGGCGTCACACCCGTGCGCGGAGGTCCAAGGCGAGTTGTGCGACGGTCTCGGCCGCGCAGGTGCGGTTGTCGCCGACCCCGCCGGACGCCCCTCGTTTCGCCCAGCCGACGACATACAGCCCCTCCACCCGTTCGCCGGTCTCGTGCGAGATCACCTGTCCTCGGCGGTTGGGCACGACCCCGCGGTTGTCGAGTGGGACGCCGTCGATCCGTTTGGTGGTGAACCCGGTGGCGCATATCGCGGAGTTCGCGCAGAAGGTCCGACCGGCGGTCGTGGTGACCGCGACGGCGCCGACGTCGGTCCTGTCGAGGTCGACCACCTCCTGTCCGAACGACAAGACGATGCGCAGTGGACCGGCGGCGTCGGTCGGCGGGGCGTGCATGCCGCGGACATCGGTGGAAGGCAGGCGCGACAGCTCGCGGAGCAGGGGGTTGTCCGCGCCGGCGCTAGGCGCGGCACCGGCGCCGTCGATCAGCACCTCGGCGTGCTCGAGGTCGGCGAGCTCATAGAACGCAGACGGCGTGAACGCGGCGTCCTCCGGCGCCGATCGCGACAGGACCACCAGTTCCCCGATCCGATCGCTCGCGGAAGCCCGGCGGCGCGTCCTCGCGACCCATCGGACGACGTCGAAGGCGACGTTTCCCGCGCCGATCACCACACACGATGGTCCGGCAGGCGCGGGGTGGACACCCGAGGACCCGCAATTCTCGGCGACCAGGATGTCGATGGCCTGGTAGATGCCGCCACTGGCGGTGGTGGGTCCGACTTGGCGCGGCTGCGAGGCTCCGCAGGCGAGTACCACCGCGTCGAATCTCGTTCGGAGCTCGTCGATCGATACGTCCGTGCCGACTTCCGTGCCGGGAACGATCGTGACGCGGTCGTCGCGGAAGGGGACGTCGAACAGTCGGATCATGTCGCGCACGCCGGTGTGGTCGAGAGACACGCCCCGGTGCAGGAGGCCCCGATGGTGTCGTACTGCTCGTAGACGGTGACACTGATCGACGTCGATCGCCGCAGAAGCTCGCGAACCGTGTACATCGCGGCAGGCCCCGACCCCACGATGGCGATCTCGAGTCTGTCGCTCGGGCGTGCCAGTGGCAGCTCGAAGACCGTGCGCGGTCGGGTGCGCGGCGTGGCGGGGACCTGAGCGAAGAACTCCTTGTTGCGGACGGCGTACGGGCGCTCGGCTTGGGTCAGCGCATGCTCGGGTTTGATGGCCGAGGCCGGGCAGGCCTCGACGCATGCGGTGCAGTCGATGCACGAGGCGGGGTCGATGTGGAGCGTCTCGGCGGAACCGAAGCCGTCTTCGCCAGGGGCGGGATGAATGCAGTTCTGCGGGCATACCCGCACGCACGAGGCATCCTTACAGCAATGCCCCAGGATGACGTGGGCCACGAAGACTCCTACTCAGAGAAGGTTCGATTTTCGGTAGATCCACCGAGCGCCGAAATTCAGCAACCCTTCCTTGCTCAGAAATTCGATGAACGGCTCCGCGGCCTTCCGGAACATCATCCGATGATGTTCGTTGCCATCGATATTCGACCGCACGACATCCCAGTCGAGGCCGAGGTCGTCGTACACCCGGCGATTGATCAAACTCCTCGCGACGAGATGTGTTCCCGTCGCGATGAGCAGGGTGCTCATGAATCGCCTGAAACGGGAGAGTCCGATCAATCGATCACGGATCTTCCGACGCGCAAACGCCATGTGCCGGGACTCTTCGACGACGTGGATGTAGGCGGCGCGGCGAATGGGCGCGGCGACGTCGCCGCTGGACATCCAGTCATGCTGCATGACATCGAAGATCTCTTCACCGGCGAGGACAATTCCGTACGCCACTTCGTCCCAGATGATGTGGCGGAACACCCAGCCGAAGAAGTCCAGCATGCGGTCACGCGGATAGAAATGTGACCCGATGCTGTCGATGGCATTGACGAACATCAACGAGTGCAGGTTCTCGTCCGCGCATTCGTTGAAAAGGAACTTGACGTCCGGTCGTGCCGGGTTCGCGCTGTGGCTCGCCCTCAGCAGCGCCACCTGCAAGCCCACCTCCAGCCAGATGCCGACGCCGAGGAATTGCGCTACTTCGCTTCTGGTGAGGCGGACGCGCTCAGACGCGGACATACCGTCCCACAACGGGGTGCCGAAAGAGGTGACCACTGCGGTGTCATGCCATGACGTTCGTCGTCGCCCGGTTCAGGCTGGTAGACCAGCGGACTCCTCGAGTCGAAGGACAGCCGCTGGGCAGAATCCAAGAGGGCCTCGAACAGTGCGTCGCTTCCGGAAGCTCCCATCCTTCCCCTACTCCTCAATTCGGTGGCGATTCGAGGCACCCGCTCCGCGCGTCAGCACTCCGAACGTGTGGCTCCATGCTCGCATGAGTGGCGGGCCGGGAGTCCCGGTATCCACATACCGACCTGGGCTCGCCGCAGTGCCGTTTCCGTAGGTGTCAGGCGCTGTCCGGCGACGGGAAAATCCAGCCCCGGAACGGGATTGCCGCAATTGTCCGATACGGCACACCCCGGTGCATGCAACGGCATCCAGCGTCGCGTGCACCGCGACTACAGCCCCCAGGTGTTCCGCCCGAGAACGCGGAACTCGTAGTAAAGGGTGTTGGTGCGGCCGGCGATGTACCCGCACAGGCCGGCGGTCAAGCCCATGTCGACAGGGTCGGGGAGGTCGAACAGCAAGCTCACGGTGCCGAGGGCCACACCGACGACGAACAGGGTCAGAGCCTTGCGCCACATCCTCAGATACATCAGGTAGAACACGCCGAAGAAGAACGCGAACCCGTTGAACCCCAGCCTCATTCGCTGCCGAAACGGCAACGCCGCGAACGCCTCCTGATACGCACGATTCGGCTTCCCCAGGCCCGGCACCCCGTGCTCATGGAAGAACCGGAATCGCGCCCGCCACGTCTTGTCGAGGTCGCTCAGATCACCGAGTTCCACAACTTCCGAATTGACACCGGACATCGACATCCCCACCCCTTGATTGCTTCTCCCCCACAGCGTTCAACTGCCGGCCCATCGTTCCCCAGCCTGGTCGCCACAGCCAAATCCGTCGGCTCGAAGTGACTCTCGGTCGACGTTTCTTCCTACGCCTCCGGCTCATCGCAGTAGCCGAACTCGGAGAATACTCACCAATCGGATAATACGTAAAAACCTCCCCAAACTATCTTTAAGTTGATTTCCAGAATCCGCAGGTCAAACGGTTCAACCCCCTTGACCATCACGGTAAGATCACGGTAGGTTTACGACACAGGAAAATATGCACCAACGATTCGTCACCATTGTTTCGAATTGTCCGAAATGGACGATGATCGCCGGCCGACCGCGGTCGACCGGAAGCCATCCGCGCCTGTCCCTGCTCGCTCATGCTTGCCCGTGCCCGCTCAAGGGGGAACGTTGTCCGTAGTCGCCACACCGTCCGTCCATGCCCTCCTGCGCGAGTTCGTCGCGAACAGCCCTCGTCGCCACTACCTCCCCGACACCGAGGGCATCGAATTGTCGAACCAGGCCGCCCTCGTGCGCGAGGTCGTGGTCGCGGTCCAGGCATGCCTCGAACCGGACCTCGCTGCGGTGCGCACGTCCGAACCCGACGACGGGTCCGGGATCCGCGTCGTCGTGGCCGTCGCCCAGTACGACGAGATCCTCCGCACGCTGCTCGACACCGCACCGCTGATCGAGTCCGGTCGGATGAGCACCGTCTGGACGCTGCTCCGCTCCGCAGCCGACCGACTCCGGATCCTCGCCGGACTCGAATCGGCCCGCGGAGACGACGTCGCCCGACACCTGGCGACCTCGGCGACGCACGCCCGCGCCCGGTTCACGGCGGCAGCGACCGCCGACGACGTCGACCTCGGCCTCTCCAGCGCGTTCTGTCCGGCGGGTGCCGTTTCGCCGGTCACCGTTCCGACCCTGTCGGCGCCGCCACCCGCGATCGCGAACCTCATCGAGCACATCGACCTGGGGGCAGCGACGGGCCGGGACGGCTCGACGCACGAGACCGACTACGACCACCTGGCCATGGTCGGCGGCTACCAGCTCCGGCTCATGCTCGAGATCATCCGCGCCGCAACGGATTCGCTGTGCGAGATTGTCGATCCCGCGGTCGGCGACGACTTCTGGACCGAGAAGGCAGGCGACGTCCGCGCGGCCGTCGAGTTCGCGTGGGACTGCGTCTAGCCCGGCTCGCCTCTCAGCCGCGCACGCGCGGCGGTTCGAGATCGACGAGGACGCAGCGGGCGCCGGAGAAGATCGTGGGCATGCACTTGTTGCAGTGGATGCACAGCGACCGTGTGCGCGACTCGGCCTGGATACGGTTGATCAGGTCGGGCTCACGCAGCAGGGCACGCGCCATCGCGACGAACTCGAAGCCCTCGGCCATCGCGGTGTCCATGCCGGCCTTGTCGGTGACGCCGCCGAGCAGCACCAGCGGCATCTTCACCGCGGCACGGATCTGACGCGCTTCCTCGAGCATGAACAGCGGCTCGTAGGGGTAGGCCTTGATGAACGCCTTACCGACCATCTGCACGCCGAGCTTGATCGGCTGCGGCATCGCGTTCGCGAAGTCGCGGACCGGGGCGTCGCCCTTGAACAGGTACATCGGGTTGAGCAGCGAGCTGCCCATCGTCAGCTCGAGCGCGTCGAGGCTGCCGTCGGCCTCGAGCCACTGCGCGACCTGGATCGCCTCGTCGACCCAGAATCCGCCGGGCACACCGTCGTCCATGTTGAGCTTGGCGAGGACCGCGATCCGGTCACCGACGGCCTCACGCACGGCCCGTGCCGTCTCCCGCACGATCCGGGCCCGGTTCTCGAGCGATCCGCCGTAGTTGTCCTTGCGCTTGTTCAGCTTCGGGCTCAGGAACGAGCTCGCGAAGTAGTTGTGGCCGAAGTGGATCTCGACGGCGTCGAAGCCACCCTCGATCGCGAACCGGGCCGCGTCGGCGTGAGCGGCGGTGATCCGCGCTATGTCGGCCGGTGTCGCGGCGTGGATCTTCTTCATGCTCAGCGGGCTGAACGACGTCGACGGTGCCAGTGCGGGCAACCGGTTCGACTTCTCGTTCGCGACCGGGCCGGCGTGCCCGATCTGCGCGGACGCCGCCGCCCCCTCGGCGTGGATGGCGTCGGTGAGCCGGCGCAGACCCGGCACCACCTCCGGCCGCATCCACAGCTGACCGCGCTCGGTCCGGCCCTCGGGCTGCACCGCGCAGTACGCCACGGTCGTCATGCCGACCCCACCCGCGGCAGGCTGACGGTGGAACTCGATCAAGTCGTCGGTGACCAGCGACCGCGGGGTGCGTCCCTCGAACGTCGCGGACTTGATGATGCGGTTACGCAACGCGATCGGGCCCAACTTGGCCGGTGCGAACACGTCAGGAGTAGCGATCTCGGACACCCTGGATCCTTCCGTCGAGGAGAGGCCCGAGGCTATACCGGAGCCAGCGGTATCGAAAGTGGAGGTGCCCACTGGGTGGGATGAAAGCCTCCCCGGGATCACGAGCAGACGGTGTCACCCCGAGCGAGGTTGTCCGAAACCCAGCTCGACGTAGCGCGCGAGCGCCTCGCGCCGTTCCTCGGCGTGGTCGACGATCGGATCCGGATATCCGTCCGGCCGAACTCCCTTCACAGCATGGACGGCCTTGCCTTGCACGCCACGCAGTTCCGGGACCCAGCGACGCACGTAATCGCCCGTGGGATCGAACTTCTCCCCTGGCTGGTCGGGTTGAACACCCGGAAGTACGGCGCCGCGTCGGTCCCGGATCCGGCCGTCCACTGCCAACCGTGCTGATTCGACGCCAGATCGCCGTCGACGAGGCGTTGCATGAAGTACCGCGCGCCCCGCCACCACGGCAGGTGCAGGTCCTTGACGAGGAACGACGCGACGATCATCCGCACGCGGTTGTGCATCCATCCCTCGGCCGCCAGTTGCCGCATCCCGGCGTCCACGATGGGGAAACCGGTGCGGCCGGTGCACCACGCCTCGAACAGGGCGTCGGCGTCGCGTCCGGTGTCGTGGCGCAGCGCGTCGAACTTGGCGTCGTAGTTGCGGCGCGCACTGTCCGGGCGCTGGAACAGGATGTCGGCGTAGAAGTCTCGCCACGCCAGTTGCCGGCGGTACTGCTGCGCGCCGCGACCCTGTCCATCTCTGAGGTCTGAGAGCATCGTCCGCGGGTGGATGTTGCCGAACTTCAGGTACGCCGACATGCGGCTGGTGGTGTCGAGATCGGGCCGGTCGCGTTCGTCGTCGTAGCGGAGCAGGTCGTCGTGGCAGAACTCCCGCCAGAGTGCCAGCGCGGCCGCCTCACCCGCCTCCGGTCCCGGCTCCGACGGTGCGGGAATCGCGGCGCGCCCCCGCATCCCGGCGACGTCATCGGGGTCGATCCAGTCGAGCGTGTCCGCACCGGTCCGGGCGGGGCACGCCAGCCGTGGTCGAGCCACCGCGCGAACCACGGCGTGAACACCCGGTACGGGGTGCCGTCGTTCTTCGTCACCCGCCCCGGGGCGACCGCGTACGGCGAACCCGTCGCCACCAACTCAACCTGTTCGGCGACCGCGGCGTCCCGCTCCGCCCGTACGGCCCGTAGTCGGAGCTGACGTGCACCTCCCGTGCGCCAACGGTTCTCGCGATCCGCGGGACCACCTCCACCGGGTCGCCCCGCATCACCAGCAACCGGCCACCGAGTTGCGCGTCCAACGCGGACAGGCTGCGGTACAGGAAGTCTCGTCGCGGACCGCCGGACGGCCCGAGCAGCCGGTCGTCGAGGACGAAGAGGGCCAGTGCCCGCTCCCCGCCGCGCTCAATGTCGGCAGGTCGACCAGCCGCAGGTCGCGGCGGAACCAGACGAGCGAGTCAGTCACCGCGCACCGCTCGTTGCCCCGCCACGAGCAGTTCGGTGGTGAGCTCGATGTGCCGGCGCAGTTCCTCCACCGCACGATCGGCGTCGCGCTCGACCGCGGCCGCCGCGATGCGCCCGTGCTCGGCGTCCACGTCGCGGGCGGACGACTCCGCGGCCCGCCCGCTCCAGCAGCGGTACACCTCCGAGACGTCCCGCAGCGACTCCGCGATCCGCACGAGTCGCGTGTTGGGGCAGGCCCGGAGGAGGACGCCGTGGAACGCGCTGTGGGCGGTGAGCCAGGCCTCGGCGACGCGGCCGTCGGCGTCCACCGCCGGGGTGCGGGAGAGGAGATGGCGAGCGGCCAGCACCGCGGACTCCCATTCGACGTCGCCGTGCGCGATCGAGCGGCGCAACGCCTCCGACTCGACGAACACCCGAGTCTCGGTGAGCTCCATCAGATCCGGCACCGACACCGGCACGACCCGAAACCCGAGCTGGGCCTCGGAGACCGCCAGCCCCTGCTCGACCAGTCGCGGCAGGACCTCCCGCAGGACGCCGGTGCTCACGTCGTAGCGCGCCTGCAACTGGCCGAACGCGAGCTTCTCGCCGGGGGCGAGCACGCCGCCGAGGATGTCGGCGCGCAGCCGCGCGTGGATCACGTCTGCGCGGGTGCCGGTCGCTCGTGCCATGCCGTCAGTACAGGCCGTTCCGAATCGAGAGTCAAGTTTCGAAATTATATTGCCTTTCCGATATTCATCCGGTCTACTGGTCGACAGCTCCCCGCCCCGACGACGACAGGATCCGAACCATGCGCGTGGCCAACCTCTCCGGACGAACCGTCCTCATCGACGACGACCGGGCGATCGATGTCCATGCCGCGAGCGCCGGACGCTTCGGCCCCGACCCGGCCTCGGTCTACGCGGATTGGGACGCGTTCACCGCGTGGGCGGGATCCGTCGTCGGCAGCGGCACCGGCACGACGTTCGCCACCCGCGACCTCGGGGCGCCGTCACCGACGCCGAGCCAGGTGTTCGCGATCGGGCTCAACTACCGCGACCACGCCGCCGAGACCGGGCTCGCCGCCCCCGACGCACCGCCCACGTTCACCAAGTTCGCGAGCTGCCTCACCGGCCCGGAGACCGATCTGGCGCTGCCCACCGACACCGTCGACTGGGAGGTGGAACTGGTGGCCGTCATCGGCCGCGAGGCGACGAACGTCAGCACGGCCGACGCCTGGAACCACGTCGCGGGACTCACCGTCGGGCAGGACTTCTCGGAGCGGACGTCGCAGATGGCCGGGCCGGCGCCGCAGTTCTCCCTGGCCAAGTCGTTCCCGGGCTTCGGCGCGACCGGCCCGTGGCTGGTGACCCGGACGAGTTCACCGACCGGAACGACCTAGCCATCGAGTGCGCGATCGACGGCGAGACGGTCCAGTCCGGCCGCACCGCCCAGATGATGTTCCCCGTCGCCGAACTGATCGCCCACCTGTCGGCGGTGTGCACGCTGCGCCCCGGCGACCTCGTCTTCACCGGGACACCTGCGGGCGTCGGTGTCGGCCGCGACCCGCAGCGGTTCCTCGCCCCGGGCAACGTCGTGACCAGCCGAATCGAAGGCATCGGCGCCCTGGTGCAGCGCTGTGCGTAGTAGCCGGCCAGTCGGGCACGGTTCGTGAACAGTATTCACAATGAATTAGCATCACTGCCGTGCCCGACACGCCCGACGTCAGCGATGCCCTCGGCCGCGCATACCTTCTGGCCGAACACCTGTCGACGTCCATCGCGGCAGGAACCCGCACGTTCGGCCTGACGACCGCGCGCACCCGAGCGCTGCTGTGCGTACTCGAGAATCCGCCCATGACCCAGCGCGACCTGGCGAAGGTCCTGCGCTGCAGCACCCGGCAAGTCACCGCCCTGGTCGATGCGCTCGAGCAGTCCGGCCACCTGCGCCGCGAGGCACATCCCACCGACCGTCGGGCGCACATCGTGGCCCTCACCGACCGCGGCCGCAGCGACGCCGGCCACATTCAACACCTGCGCGAGCAGGCCGCGCAGGACCTGTTCGACGGGGTCCCCGCAGCCGACCTCGACGCCTTCGTCCGGGTCGCCGACGTCCTCATCACGCGCCGACGGCAGCAGGTGTCGCCGGACGCCGAGCGGTGACGCGCATGCACGGATCGGGACCGCTCACCGGGCACAATGCACACGTGACCGCAACCGCAACCGTCCTGGTCGTGGACGACGACCCGGACGTGCTGGCCTCACTCGAGCGTGGCTTGCGGCTGTCCGGATTCACCGTCCTCACCGCGTCGGACGGCGCGGTAGCGCTGCGGGTCGTCGCCGACTCGGCACCCGACGTCGTCGTGCTCGACATGAACATGCCCGTCCTCGACGGCACCGGGGTGGTCACGTCGCTGCGCGCGGCCGGCAACGACGTCCCGATCTGCGTCCTGAGCGCGCGCAGTTCGGTCGACGACCGCATCGCCGGCCTCGAGTCCGGCGCCGACGACTACCTCGTCAAGCCGTTCGTGCTCGCGGAACTCGTCGCCCGGATCCGCGCGATGCTGCGTCGGCGCTCGACGGCCGTCGCCGCCACCGTGACCGATCCGCCGATCGTCGTCGGCCCGCTGTCGGTGGACCTCGCCGGGCGCCGCGTCTGGTTGGGCGACGACGAGATTCCCCTCACCAAGCGGGAGTTCGAGCTCATCGAGGTGCTGTCCCGGAACGCCGGTGTGGTGCTGAGCCGGGAACGCCTGCTGGACCTGGTGTGGGGATACGACTTCGTCGCCGACACCAACGTGGTCGACGTGTTCGTGGGCTACCTGCGTCGCAAGTTCGAGGTCGACGGCACCCCCGGCTCGTGCACACCGTCCGCGGTGTCGGATTCGTCCTGCGGGAACCGACGTGATCCGGCCACGTTCGCTGCGGGCACGTGTCGCCGCGGCCACCGCGCTGGGGGCGACGATCGTCGTCGCCGCGGTCGGCGTGTACCTGGCGCTGGCGATCGCCCGCAACAACCTGCTGCAGCTCGACCGTCGACTCGAGACGGCGTCCCGGGTGCTGATCGTCAATGCCGGTGCCGCGGCACCGTTCCTGAACGTCCTCGGCGACGCCGGCGCGTTCGCGGTGACCATCCGCTCCGGCGACAAGGTCGTCTCGAGCACGTCGAGCCGACTGCCCGAGCTCGAGCCCGGATCGCACACCGTCGACGTCGCGGGCACCCCGTTCCGCGCCTTCACCGCCCCGCTGTCCCCGGGTCGTCGTCGCTCCTGTCGGTGGCCGTCCCGCTCGCCGAGGCGAAGGACCCGACCACCGAACAGCAGGAGCAGGTCGCGCTCGTCGGCGTCCTCGCGATCGTCGCCGCGACCGGCCTCGGCTGGGTTTTCGGCGGCCGCGCGGTCCGGCCGCTCGTCGAGCTCACCCAGCGCGTGAGCCGACGCGACCGTGACCTCGCTCCGGCCGCGTCCGGGGTGCGCGAGGCCGACGAACTCGCCGCGGCCGCGGGCGCCATGCTGCAGGACGTCTCCGACGCGCAGTCGCGCACCGCCGCCGCCCTCGACACGGCCCGCGACTTCGCGGCGGCGTCCGCGCACGAGCTGCGGACCCCGCTCACCGCGATGCGCACCGACCTCGAGGTCCTCACGACGCTCGATCTGTCCGACGAGCAGCGCGCCGAGATCCTCGCCGATCTCGCACGCACCCAGGGCCGGCTCGAGGCGACGCTCACCGCGCTCGAGCGCCTCGCGTCGGGCGAGCTGTCCAGCGAGAGGGACCACATCGATCTCGACCTGACGGAACTGTGCGACCTCGCCGCCGAGGACGCGCAGCGCCTGCATCCGGGGCTGTCGGCCACCGTCGACGCGCCACCCGGGCTCGTCGTGCGCGGGCTACCGATCGGCCTGCGCCTGGCGCTGGACAACGCGATCACCAACGCCGTCCGGCACGGCGCGGCACGGCACGTCGCGATCGGCGCGCGCCGCACCGCGGACGGCGCCGTGACGATCACCGTCGACGACGACGGCGCCGGCATCCCCGAAACGGAGAGGTCGGCGGTGTTCGAACGCTTCCGGCGCGGCAGTGGCGCCGCCAAGGGCGGATCCGGACTGGGTCTGGCGCTCGTGACGCAGCAGGCCCAACTCCACGGCGGCGCGGCCGCGTTCGAGGACAGCCCGCTCGGCGGCGTCCGGCTGGTGGTGACCCTTGAGAGTTGACGGACGGGACATCCCGGTCACCGGCAGTCTGCTGCAGCCGCTGGCCCGACGGACCAGCGACATCCTGCGGGTCGTCTTCGCGCTGGTCTTCCTCGGCGCGGTCATCGCGGGCTCGTTGATCACCCGCAGCGAGTGGGACGCGCTGGAGACGTCGGTGTCCGACATCGTCGGCGTCCTGTCTCCGGAGGTGTCCGACACCGTCTACCTGCTCTACGGCATCGCGATCCTGGCGCTGCCGTTCGCGATCCTGATCCAGCTGATCATCAGCCGGCGCTGGAAGCTGCTCGCCGGCTACGCCGCGGCGGGGTTGATCGCGGGCGTCGCGCTGTCGTTCACCGGAACCGGTCTCGCGGCCCCGCAGTGGCACCTCGATGTCTCCGACCGCCTCAACACGTTCCTCTCCCAGTTCCTCGACGATCCCCGCTGGATCGCGATGCTCGCCGCAGTCTTGACGGTCTCGGGACCGTGGCTGCCCAAACGGTGGCGGCGCCTGTGGTGGACACTGCTGCTCCTGTTCGCACCGATCCACCTGATCGTCAGCTCGATCGTGCCGGCCCGCTCGATGCTCGGCCTCGCGGTCGGGTACCTCGTCGGCGCGGTCATCGTGCTGGTCGTCGGCACGCCGGCGCTCGAGGTGCCACTCGACTCGGCGGTCGAGGCGATGCAGCGCCTGGGCCACCGGATCACCGCGTTCCGGGTGATCGCACCGGCCGGCAGCGGCCCGCTGATCCTCGGCGCGGCCCGCGACGGCGAGCCCGAGATGATCGTCGAACTGTACGGACAGAATCAGCGCAGTCGCGGCGCGATCCGGCAGTTCTCGCAGTGGCTGGCACTGCGCAGCAGCGAGAGCGCACCCGTGCACGCGTCGCTGGGCCGCGCCGTCGAGCACCGGGCGCTCATGGGTATCGCCGTCGCCGACCTGGGACTCGCGGCGTCCAAGCCGATGGCCGTCACCGCGCTCGACCGGGGGTGGAAGCTCTACGCCCGCCCCGTCTCGCACGGCGCCCCGATCGCCACTCTCGCGACCGACAACCCGCACCCGCGCGACACCCTCCTGCAGATGGTGTGGACCTCGCTCGGCGAGCTGCACGACGGCCAGATCACCCACGGTGACCTGCGGGCGTCGGAGATCCGGATCGACGACGACCGCGCGCTGTTCGACGGCTTCGCGTACGCCGAACTCGGCGCCGCCGAGGCGCAGATCCAGTCCGACACCGCGCAGATGCTGGTGACCACCGCGTCGCTGTTCGGCGTGGCCCCCGCGGTTCGGGCCGCGCTCGCCGCGCAGGGACGGGACCGGATCCTGGCGGCGTCCGGCCGGCTCACGAAGTCCGCGATGCCGGCGCGGCTACGCAAGCAGACCCCCGAGTCGTCGGGGCTGCTCGGCGCGATCCGCGACGAGGTCAGCAACCAGACCGACATCGAGAAGATCGCCCCCGAGCAGGTCACCCGCTTCACCCGCAACCAGATCATCCAGCTGGTGCTGCTGATCGGCCTGGTCTACGTCGCGTACCCGTTCATCAGCCAGGTCCCCACCTTCCTCACCGAGCTGAAGACCGCGAACTGGTGGTGGGCGCTGGCCGGGCTGCTCGTGTCGGCGCTCACGTACGTGGGGGCCGCGGCGGCGCTGTGGGCGTGCGCGTCCGAGCTGGTGCGGTACCGGCACCTGCTGATCATGCAGGTCGCCAACACCTTCGCCGCCACCACGACACCGGCCGGTGTGGGCGGACTCGCGCTCAGCGTGCGGTTCCTCCAGAAGGGAGGTCTCGGAGCGGTCCGCGCGACGGCCGCGGTGGCGCTGCAGCAGACGGTCCAGGTGGTCACGCACATCGCGCTGCTGATCTTCTTCAGCGTCGCGGCCGGACGCGAGGCCGACCTGTCGCACTTCGTTCCGAAAGGCACCATCCTCTACCTGATCGCGGGCGTGGCACTCGGTGCGATCGGCACCTTCATGTTCATCCCGAAGGCGCGCCGCTGGCTGCGCAACGAGGTCCGGCCGCAACTGACCGAGGTGCTGGCATCGCTGGCCCAGCTGGCCCGCAACCCGGGCCGCTTCATGCTGATCGTGCTCGGCAGTGCCGGCACCACCCTCGGTGCCGCACTGGCGCTGTGGGCGTCCGTCGAGGCGTTCGGCGGCGGCACCACGTTCGTGACCGTGACGATCGTGACGATGATCGGCGGCACCCTGGCGTCGGCGGCGCCGACCCCCGGCGGCGTGGGCGCGGTGGAGGCGGCCCTCATCGGTGGACTCACCGCATTCGGGCTGCCGGTGGGCATCGCGGTACCGTCAGTGCTGCTCTACCGCGTATTGACGTGTTGGCTGCCGGTGTTCTGCGGCTGGCCGACCTTGCGCTGGTTGCAGAAAAACGACATGGTCTGATGGTTTGTGTCCGATAATTCTGGAACGTCTCGAGAATTTTCGAGCAACCGGTAGCAAACCGGGACTTGGGCCGATAGCGAAAGTGATATACACACGATCAACACCGGGGAGTCGAGACCTCACGCCCGGCCGACCATCGAAGGCGAGTAAGCATGCGTGTTACCAAGAAGTCCCGCCGGCTCAAAGCGTTGATCGGCGCCACGACGGCGACGGTCGCCGCACTGCCCGTCTTCGTCGGTGTGGGTGTCGCGTCCGCGGAGACCCCCGGCCAGTCCGATGCCACCAAGATCGAGGCGGCCGCCAAGGACAACGGCGGCACCCACCTCGTGTCGGCCAAGGCCGGCACCGGCAACAAGATGTCGCTCCGGGTCTACTCGGCGTCCATGGGCCGCGAGATCCCGCTCGAGGTGATCCGCCCGGCCGACACCTCCAAGCCTGCTCCCACGCTGTACCTGCTCAACGGTGCCGGCGGCGGCGAGGACTCCGCGTCGTGGCAGAAGCAGGCCGACATCGGCACGTTCTTCCAGGGCAAGCAGGTCAACGTCGTCACCCCGATGCAGGGTGCGTTCACCTACTACACCGACTGGCAGAAGCCGGACGAGTCGCTGCACGGCGTCAACAAGTGGGAGACCTTCCTGACGCAGGAGCTGCCGCCGGTCATCGACTCCGCGCTCGGCACCACCGGCGTCAACACCCTCGCCGGCATCTCGACGTCGGGCGCCTCGGTGTTCAACCTCGCGCTGAAGAAGCCCGACCTGTACAAGGCCGTCGGCGCGTACAGCGGCTGCGCGGACACCGCGACCCCGGTCGGCCAGACCTACATCCAGATCGTCATCGCCGCCCGCGGTAGCGCGGACGTCGAGAACATGTGGGGCCCGGTCGGCAGCCCGGACTGGATCGCGCACGACCCGATCCTCAACATCGGTCAGCTCAAGGGCGGCCCGAAGCTGTACGTCTCCAACGCGTCCGGCCTGCCGGGCCCGCACGACACCCTGGACAGCCAGGGCATCAACGGTGACGTGAAGACCCTGGCCAACCAGGTTGTCGTCGGCGGCATCATCGAGGCTGCGACCAACGAGTGCACCCACCGTCTGTTCGACGCGGTCAACCGGAACGGCATGGGCGGCCAGGCGACGTTCGACTTCAAGCCGGCCGGTACCCACTCGTGGGGCTGCTGGAAGGACGACCTGAACAACTCGTGGCCGATGCTGGCCGACGCGATGAACACCCCGCGGTAGTCATCCGGCGGTAGTCACACCACGCTGAGCAGAGGGCGCCCCGACTTCGGTCGGGGCGCCCTTTCTCGTCTCGGCTCGGCGGGTCACCGAGTCGGTTCATACTGTTCGTGTCCTGCAGAGAACCGAAGGAGGGGATCCGGTCATGACCTTCAGCCACCCCCGAGGAACCCGCGGTGGACGGCCGCCGCACGGACGCATGGTGCTCCTGGCGAACAAGTTCGCGATGAGCCGGATCCGACGCCGGAGCGGGAAGTTCATGGGCGCGGACGCACTGATCCTGACGACGATCGGCCGTAAGAGCGGGCAGCCGCGTTCCACTCCGGTCGACTGGTTCCCGGGCAGCGACGACAGCTGGATCGTCGTCGCCTCCGCCGCCGGGGCCGCCACGAATCCGAACTGGTATCTCAACCTGGCGGCGCACCCCGACCGGGCGACGATCGAGATTGCGGGCGAGACGATTCCGGTGACCGCGCGCGAGTTGGAGGGCCCCGAGCGCGCCGAGCAATGGGAGGCGGTCAAGGCGGCGATACCGCGGTTCGCCCAGTACGAGCAGAAGACCGACCGGCAGATGCCGATCATCGAACTGACCCGGCGGTCCTGAGACGACTCAGGCCCCGCACCGGAACTTGGTGCGGGGCCTGAGTGCTGCTGTGCTGCGGACTACTTGGTGCCGAGCAGGTCGATGATGAACACCAGCGTCTTGCCCGACAGCTGATGTCCGGCACCGGCCGGGCCGTACGCGAGCTCCGGCGGAACCGTGAGCTTGCGGCGACCGCCGACCTTCATGCCCGGGATGCCTTCCTGCCAGCCGGGGATCAGCCGGTTCAGCGGGAACGCAACCGAATCACCGCGCAGGAACGACGAATCGAACACCTGGTTCGTGTCGTACTCGACGCCGTGGTAGTGCACGTCCACGACCGAACCCGGCTGTGCCTCCGGGCCGTCGCCGAGGGTGATGTCCTCGATCACGAGCTCGGCCGGGGCCGGGCCCTCGGCGGGCTCGATGACCGGCGGTGCCGGGGGACGACGACGTCGAGCAGGTCGATGACGAACACCAGCGTCTTGCCCGACAGCTGGTGGCCGCCGCCGGCCGGACCGTATGCGAGCTCCGGCGGGATCGTCAGCTGACGACGGCCGCCCACCCGCATGCCGGGGATGCCCTCCTGCCAGCCGGCGATGAGGCCCTGCAGCGGGAAGCTGATGGACTCGCCACGGCCCCACGAGGAGTCGAACTCCTCGCCGGAGTCGAATTCGACGCCGACGTAGTGGACCTCGACCTTGGCGCCGGGGGTGGCCTCCGGGCCGTCGCCGACGACGATGTCCTTGATGACGAGCTCGGTGGGCGCGGGGCCTTCCTGGAACTCGATCTCAGGCTTGGTGCTCATGGTTTTTCGTCCGATCTGTAGTAGCCGGGCAGAGGATCAGCGGGCCGACAGGTCCACGTAACCGCGCTGGGTGTAGCCGGTGTAGATCTGACGCGGGCGGCCGATCTTGGTGGCCGGATCCTCGTGCATCTCACGCCAGTGCGCGATCCAGCCGGGCAGGCGGCCGAGCGCGAACAGGACCGTGAACATGCGCGTCGGGAAGCCCATCGCGCGGTAGATCAGGCCCGTGTAGAAGTCGACGTTCGGGTACAGCTTGCGCTCGACGAAGTAGTCGTCGGTGAGCGCCGTCTCCTCGAGGGTCATCGCGATCTCGAGCAGCTGGTCGTCACCGCCGAGCTTGCCGAGGATCGAGTGCGCCGTCTCCTTGACGATCGCGGCACGCGGGTCGTAGTTGCGGTAGACGCGGTGTCCGAAGCCCATGAGCTTCACGCCGTCTTCCTTGTTCTTGACCTTGCGGACGAACTCCTTGGCGTCGCCGCCGTTCGCCTTGATCTCGTCGAGCATCTCGAGCACGGCCTGGTTGGCGCCGCCGTGCAGCGGGCCCCAGAGCGCGTTGATGCCGGCGGAGACCGACGTGAACAGGTTGGCGTCCGACGAGCCGACCATGCGGACCGTCGACGTGGAGCAGTTCTGCTCGTGGTCGGCGTGCAGGATCAGCAGCATGTCGAGGGCCTTGGCGATCTCGGGATCGACCTCGTAGGGCTCGGCCGGGAAGCCGAACGTCATGCGCAGGAAGTTCTCGACCAGGCTCAGCGAGTTGTCCGGGTACAGGAACGGCTGACCGACCGACTTCTTGTACGCGTACGCCGCGATCGTGGGCAGCTTCGCGAGCAGTCGGATGGTGGACAGCTCGACCTGCTCCGGATCGTCCGGATCCAGCGAGTCCTGGTAGTACGCCGACAGCGCGTTGACGGCGCTCGACAGCACCGGCATCGGGTGCGCGTTGCGCGGGAAGCCGTCGAAGAACCGCTTGAGGTCCTCGTGGAGCAGGGTGTGGCGACGGATCTTGTCCGTGAACACCTCGAGCTGGGCCTCGGTGGGCAGCTCCCCGTAGATCAGCAGGTAGCTGACCTCGATGAACGTCGAGCGCTTCGCGAGTTCCTCGATCGGGTATCCGCGGTAACGCAGGATGCCCTTCTCGCCGTCGATGTACGTGATGGCAGAACTGGTGGACGCAGTGTTCACGAAGCCCGGGTCGAGCGTCGTGTAACCAGTGTTGGCAAGGAGCTTTCCAAGCTCGATACCGTCGTTGCCTTCAGTCGCCTTGGCGATCGACATCGTGTGCTCGCCACCGGGGTAGCTGAGTGTGGGCTTGTTGTCATTCTCAGCGGGCACGGAAGGATCCCTCTCAAACTCAGACCAGTGAGTAACTTCGTAACATTCAAGTAGAAACTAGTCGGCCGTGAGCTCCACTGCCCACGGAGGGTCCGCCCGGGCCTCGAAACGGTGACAGCCGACGCGCGAGCGGCGAACTCCAGAACCTCTTGCCATTGTCCTCCGCCGAGCGCCGCAACCGAATTCGAACCGAGGAGTCCTCGTTCGCCGAGCCGGTGCAACAATGCGCCGTGGACTGTGTCACCTGCACCGATGGTGTCCGAAACCGTCACCCGGCGACCCGGCACGTGCACGTGGACACGACGCGTGCGCACGCTCAATCCGTCGGCGCCGTGGGTGGTGACGACGGCCGCGACACCGGCCTCGAGCCACTGCTCGGGCGTCGAGCCGTCCACCCCCTGTCCCAACCAATGGACGTCCTCGTCGGAGACCTTGACGATGCCGATCGCCGGCAGTAGCTCCGTGAACCGGCGCCGGTAGCTGTCGGGAAGGTGGCCGGACGGACGTTCGGGTCGAGGACGGTCAGGCGTCCCTCGTCGTGGTTGCGGCGCAGCAGGTCCGCGTAGACGCTCGCGCCCGGTTCGAACACGAGCGACAGCGTCCCGAACGACACCGCGGCCACCGACGCCGGCAACGGCCCGGGATCGGTGACGAGCCTGTCGGCGGTGCCGTCGGCGTAGAAGGTGTAGCGGGCGCCCCCGTCGGATCCGATGCCCGCGACCGCGAGCGTGGTCGGCTCGGGCCCGCGCTGCACCTGTCCGACGTCGACGCCCGACGCGGTCAGCGCCGCGACCAGTCGCTCCCCGAACGGGTCTGTGGAGATTCGGGAGCAGAACCCGACCGGGCTGCCGAGGCGTCCGAGCGTGACCGCGACGTTGAACGGGCCGCCGCCCAGGCGCTCGTCGAAGGCCGCGTCTCCGGTCGGGACGAGATCGACGAGGGCCTCGCCGCACACCAGGATTCGCGGGTCAGACATGTTCGGGCGCCCCCGTCCGGCCGACGCGGTAACGCACGAACGCCGGGAAGGCCAGGACCGAGACGACGACGCCGATCACCACCAGGATGCCGCCGCCCGCGGACGCGACCGCCGTGCCGAAGGCATACGCCGCGGCGCCGTGCAGGACGTCCCCGATGCGCGGGCCGCCGGCGACGACGACGGTGAACACGCCTTGCAGTCGGCCGCGCATGTCGTCGGTCGCAACCTGTTGCAGCATGGTGCTGCGCAGGGCCGCCGAGACCATGTCGACGGCGCCGCCGAACGCGAGGAAGGCGAGCGCGAGCCACAGCAGGACTGCAGAACTGCCGGGATTCGCGATCCCGACGACGACGCCGAAGCCGACCATCGCCAGGCCCCACAGCACGATGCAGATCACGACCGCGCGCCCCTGGTAGCGGATCCGCGGCAGCCACCCGGAGAACACGCCGCCCAGCACCGCGCCCGCCGACATCGCGGCGAACAGCAGGCCGAGCGCGACGCCGCCGTCGAGCGGGTCACCGAACGAGTCGTGGGCGATCTCGGGAACAGCGCCCGCGGCATGCCGAACACCATCGCGATGATGTCGACGACGAACGACGCCAGCAGCACCTTCTGGGTCGCGAGGTAGGCGAAACCCTCCCCCACGATGCGAAGCCCGGCCCGCCGGGCGGGACCGGTCGGTGGCAGCGCGGGCAGCCGGATCACCGCCCACAGCGTGGCGAGCAGCGCGATCGCGTCCAGCAGGTACACCGTCGACAGGCCGGCGGCCGGGATGAGCACGCCGGCGAGCAGCGGACCCGCGATCGCGCCGAACTGAAAGACCGTCATGTTCAGCGAGTTCGCGGCCGGCAGGTCCTTCATGGGCAGCAGCCGCGGAATGATCGCGCTGCGGGTGGGCGAGTTGACCGCGAAGAACACCTGCTGCAGCGAGAACAGGCACAGCAACAGCCAGACGTTGTTCACGTTCGCGGCGGCCTGCAGCCAGAGCAGCAGGGACGTGCCGATCAGCCCCAGCGTCGTGATGGTGATCAGCTTTCGACGGTCCATCACGTCGGCGAGAGCGCCGCCCCACAGGCCGAACACCAAGAGCGGCACGAACCCGAACAGCCCCGCGAGCCCGACGTAGGCGGAGTTCTGGGTGATCGCGTAGATCTGCAGCGGAACGGCCACGACCGTCAGCTGGGCACCGATGACGGTGACGATGCCGCTGGTCCAGAGCCGGCGATAGTCGGGGTTGCGGAGCGGGGTGACGTCGGCGAGCAGTCCGCGCATCACGGCTGGAGACGCTCGACGATCCACGCGCCGTCGACGAGGCGGGTGCGGATCCGGTTGTGCATGCGGTTGGGGCGGCCCTGCCAGAACTCGACCGACTCGGCCGGATCCGGAATCCGCCCCAGTGCGGCGGGACCGGGACGTCGCCGTCGACCGAGAAGTGCTGTCCCGCATCCACCAGCTGGGCCTCGAGATCCGCGCGCGAGGCGATCGGGCGCGACTGCTGCGACGCCCACGCGCCCAGGCGCGACCCCCGCGGACGGCTGTTCCAGTAGTCCGATGTCGTGTTCTTGCTTGTCTTTTCCACGGGCCCGCGGATGGTGAGCTGGTGCGCCAACGGGATCCACGTGAACGTCACCGACGCGTAGGGCGTCGACGTGAGTTGTCGGCCCTTGTCGGACTCGTAGTTGGTGAAGAAGAGCACGCCGTCGTCGCCGAGTCCCTTGCACAGGACGGTCCGCGTGCACGGGTGCCCGTCGGCGTTCACGGTGCCGAGCACCATCGCGTTGGGTTCGGGCAGGCCGGCCTCGACGGCGTCCTCGACCCACTGCCGCGCCAGGGCCGCCCAGCCGTCGTCGAGCCAGGACGGTTCGAGGTCGGGTTCGACGACGGGCCGCTGCGGCCCGATCTCGCCGTAGCTCACGCGCATCGCGGAGAGATCGGACTTCCGGGAGCCCCGGTTGCGGGATTCTGACGACACAAGTCCAGACGCTACTACCGGGTATGCGCTGACCAGGCGGCCGGTGCGACCGGCTAGAGTTTGGGTAGCGGACCCGGCGGTAGTTCCCCGGGCCGAGGACGGACGAAGCGCGCACGAGCGCAGACAAGTCGGACGGACCGAAGGATCGAGTAGTCGAAGGCTGAATCAGTGCAAGAAAGTGCTGCTCTGACGGGCGGCACTCGGATGAGGAGAGTCCAGGACCAATGGCACCCAGCGCTGCAGTACCCGAGGATTTCGTGAGCGGTCTCGAAGGCGTCGTCGCCTTCACCACCGACATCGCCGAGCCGGACAAGGACGGCGGGGCACTGCGCTACCGCGGCGTCGACATCGAGGATCTGGTGGGCCGCCGGGTCACGTTCGGCAACGTCTGGGCGCTGCTGGTCGACGGCAAGTTCGGCGCGGGGCTGCCCCGGCCGAGCCGTTCCCGCTCCCCATCCACACCGGTGACGTGCGCGTCGACGTGCAGGCCGGCCTCGCGATGCTCGCGCCGATCTGGGGCTACCAGCCGCTGCTCGACATCGACGACGAGACGGCCCGCGAGAACCTGGCCCGCGCGTCGGTGATGGCGCTGTCGTACGTCGCGCAGTCCGCGCGCGGCATCTACCAGCCGGCTGTCCCGCAGAAGCTCATCGACGAATGCCCCACCGTCACAGCACGTTTCATGACGCGCTGGAAGGGCGACCCGGACCCTGCACACATCGAGGCCATCGACGCGTACTGGGTGTCGGCCGCCGAGCACGGCATGAACGCCTCCACGTTCACCGCCCGCGTCATCGCCTCGACCGGCGCCGACGTCGCGGCCTCGCTGTCCGGCGCGATCGGCGCCATGTCGGGCCCGCTGCACGGCGGCGCCCGGCCCGCGTGCTGCCGATGATCGAGGAGACCGAGCGCACCGGCGACGCACGCGCGCTCGTCAAGGGCATCCTCGACCGCAAGGAGAAGCTCATGGGCTTCGGCCACCGGGTGTACCGGGCCGAGGACCCGCGCGCCCGGGTGCTGCGGGACACCGCCAAGCGCCTGAACGCTCCCCGCTACGAGGTGGCCGCGGCGCTCGAGCAGGCCGCGCTCGCCGAACTGCGCGAGCGTCGCCCCGACCGCGCGATCGAGACCAATGTGGAGTTCTGGGCGGCGGTGATCCTCGACTTCGCCGAGGTCCCGGCGCACATGATGCCCGCGATGTTCACGTGTGGCCGCACCGCCGGCTGGTGCGCGCACATCATGGAGCAGAAGCGCCTGGGCAAGCTCGTTCGCCCCGCCGCGATCTACACCGGTCCCGAGCCCCGCACACCCGACTCCGTCGAGGGCTGGGACCAGATCTCGCACAGCTAGAAACAGCTGGACGTCCAACCACATCCGAGCACAATCGATAAGGACAACTCGCACCGATGAGCACCCCGATCATCCCCGCCGACCTCAAGCCCGTAGACGGCCGCTTCGGTTGCGGACCGTCGAAGGTCCGCCCCGAGCAGCTGCAGTCCCTGGTCGACGTCGGCGCTTCGGTGTTCGGCACCAGCCACCGGCAGAAGCCTGTCAAGGACGTCGTCGCGCGCGTGCGTTCGGGTCTGCGCGACCTGTTCTCGCTGCCCGAGGGCTACGAGGTCGTCCTCGGCAACGGCGGTTCCACCGCGTTCTGGGACGCGGCCGCGTTCGGCCTGATCCGTGAGCGCTCGCAGCACTTCACGTACGGCGAGTTCTCGTCGAAGTTCGCGTCCGTCGCGAAGAACAACCCGTTCATCGGTGATCCGATCGTCGTCTCGAGCGAGCCGGGCACCGCGCCGGAGATCGTCGCAGACGGCTCCGTCGACCTGATCAGCTGGGCGCACAACGAGACCTCGACGGGTGTCGCCGTGCCGGTGTCCCGCCCGGCGGGCTCGGAGAACGCGCTCATCGCGATCGACGCCACCTCGGGTGCCGGCGGTCTGCCGGTCAACGCCGCGGACGCCGACGTCTACTACTTCGCGCCGCAGAAGTGCTTCGCCGCCGACGGCGGCCTGTGGATCGCGCTGATGAGCCCGGCCGCGCTCGAGCGTGTCGCCGAGATCAAGGACTCGGGCCGCTGGACCCCGGACTTCCTGTCGCTGCCGATCGCGGTCGACAACTCCACCAAGGACCAGACGTACAACACCCCGGCGCTCGCGACGCTGCTCATGTTCGAGAACCAGATCGCGTGGATGAACGGCAACGGCGGCCTGGACTGGACCACCGCGCGCACCAAGGATTCGTCGGAGCGCCTGTACTCGTGGGCCGAGGCGTCCGAGTACGCGACGCCGTTCGTCGCCGATCCGGCGTACCGCTCGCAGGTCGTCGGCACCATCGACTTCAAGGACGAGGTCGACGCCGCTGCGGTCGCGAAGATCCTGCGCGCCAACGGCATCGTCGACACGGAGCCGTACCGCAAGCTGGGCCGCAACCAGCTGCGCATCGGCATGTTCCCGGCGATCGATCCCGAGGACATCAGCCAGCTGACCAAGAGCATCGACTGGGTCGTCTCCCAGCTCGGCTAGTTTTCCCAGCTCCCCGGACGAGGGGCGGGTGCGCGTCGCGTGCCCGCCCCTCGTCCCGTATCGCCCCGCGGTCCCGCACATTCGCGCTCGTGTTGTCGTGATCACACCGACGGCGCGCCGATATGAACGCGAAACACGGGACGAGAATGATAAAGGGCGCGCGTGTCTTTCCGGGCGCAGGGGTCACAGATGAATTACAGTCGATCTTGACATGATCGCGAGTCGGCGCGATGAGGAGGACAACGTGCGAGAGCTGCGAGTGATCGGTCTCGAACCTGGCGGCGCGCATGTGGTGTGTTCGGATCCCGATACCGGTGAGAAGTTCCGGATCCCGGCCGACGACAAGCTCCGCGCCGCCTCCCGCGGCGACATCGCGCGCCTGGGCCAGATCGAGATCGAGTCGGACTGCCAGATGCGACCCCGAGAGATCCAGGCCCGGATTCGCGCCGGCGCCTCCGTCGAGCAGGTCGCCGAGGAGGCGGGTGTCCCGCAGTCCAAGGTGGAACGTTTCGCCTATCCGGTTCTGCTCGAACGCTCCCGGGCCGCCGACATGGCGCAGGCCGGTCACCCGGTCCGCCCCGACGGCCCCACCGTCGACACGCTCGCCGAGATCGTGGCGCAGGCGTTCCGCGCCCGCGGCCACGACCTGGACGTCGCGACGTGGGACGCGTGGAAGGACGAGGACGGTCACTGGGTGGCGCAGCTGCAGTGGCAGGCGGACGGACCACCAATGCCGCGCACTGGCGCTATCAGCCGGACGCGCACGGCGGCACCATCACCGCGCTCGACGACACCGCGAGCCAGCTCGTCGACCCGGACCACGGTCGCCCGCTCCGCGGTCTCGCTACCGTACCGAGTCAGGGTGTGTTCGGCCCGGCGGACTTCGAGCAGGACCACGAGCACGAGCACGAGCAGGAGACGGCCGACGATTCGTCGATCTTGTTGACGGACAACGAAATCGACGATGTGGTGGCGGAATCCGCCGAACAGGTCGAGCACGACGAGCTTGACGAGCAGGAGCCCAAGCCGGCACCGCAGCACACTCCCGGCAAGGACAAGCGCGGCAAGCCGGCACTGCCCTCGTGGGACGACGTCCTGCTCGGTGTTCGGAGCAACGGGCGCGGCTGACATCGGTGCCGGGGGTCAACGCTTCCACGCTCTGGTACGTCGACGCCGCCGATCCCGCTGCGATGCTGCGGGACGCGACACCCGACCACGACGCCGCGCGGGCACTGGTCCTCCAGTTGCACCCAGGTCTCGTTGCGACGCACCTGGGTGACGAGTCCCTCTCCGAGGCAACGTCACTCGAGGACGGAGAGATAGCCGTCGCCTGCTACCCCGGGGTGTCGGTCGTCCGCACGGGCGAGTCGCTGCCACCCGTCCCCTCGTCGCTGGTGGAGCACTGGATTCACCCGACCGGCTTCCGTCACACCTACCTGTCGTCCTCGAGTCCGGTGACGAAGGCGGGTTCGTGGGGCGCCTTCGCGCACTGGGACGGTGCGGAACTGAAGCGGTCGTTCAGCGCGACGCCGGTGCACATCATCGAGAACCTGGGACTGCCGCAGGTGTGGGAGCGTCCCTTCTGGGCGGGCGAGCGCCCGGCACGACCGTCCTTCGACGTGCTGCCCGATCCCCAGACGCTGCCGTTCAGCCCGGGCGAGTTCGCCGAGGCCGCGCCCTACGCATGGCTGGGCGAGGACCTCGACCCGGCGTCGATCACGATGTCCCGGTTCGCCGTCTACCCGCCCGGACAGGTCCCCGAGTCGGTGCAGCGGCGCGAGGAGGAGCGCCTCGCCGAGCAGGAACGACAGCAACGGGAACTGGAACGCGAGCAGGAGCAGGCACAGGCGCGTCCACAACGGCGGTCGCTGTTCGCACGCCTGTTCCGCAGGGAGAACTGACGGGCGTCAGAATGCGCCGAGAAGCAGTGCAGCCCAGCCTGATACGACGCCCACCGTCGCCCCGTACACCACCCAACGCCACACCGGGATGTGCCGCCAGCGCCACACGGTGGGTGCGGCGCCGCCGACGACCACGAGGTTGAAGCCCACCGCGAGCAGCGGATGAATGGTGGCCAGAGCGGATCCGAAGGCGACCACCGCGACGATCGTGAAGACCGCCGCGAACCCGCTCACCAGCAGACCCGTCGACCACGGCGTCGGCGCCGGTTCGACCGCGACCATCACGACGCCGTCCGGATGCGCTCGTAGAACGCCATCGCGGCCGCGGTCGCGACGTTGAGAGTCGGTGTCCGGCGCCATCGGGATCCGCGCGCGAACGTCGGTGGCGCGCATGGCGTGTTCGGTCAACCCGGGGCCCTCCGCGCCGAGCAGGACCGCGACCTTCTCTCCGGTCATGGCCTGTGCGAGCGGCACCGCCGACGGATTGGGGGTCAGCGAAATGAGCTGGAAGCCCTTGTCACGCAGGATGTTCAGCCCACGTGGCCAGTCCGGAACCTGCGCGAAGGGCACCCGCAGCACGTAGCCCATCGACACCCGCACGGCCCGGCGGTAGAGCGGGTCGGCCACCGCGGCGCCGAACAGGATCGCGTCCACGCCGAGGCCGGCGGCGTTGCGGAACATCGAGCCGATGTTCTCGTGGTCGTTGACGCCCTCGAGCACCGCGACGGTCCGGGCGTCGCGCAGGGCGTCCTCGACGTCGAGCGCGGGCGGGCGGTGGGCCGCGGCCAGCACGCCCCGGTTGAGGTGGAACCCGACGACCTCGGCCATGACCTCGGCCGACGTCCGGTAGAACGGCACGTCGACGCCCTCGAGGTCCTCGGACAGCTGGCCCAACCGTCGGTCGACACCGAGCAGACTGATCGGCGCGAACCGGGACGAGAGCATGCGCTGCGCCACCAGCACACCCTCCGCGATCACCAGGCCCTTCCCGTCCGGCAGGTCGGGACGGCGATCCGACGAGTTGAGGTCGCGGTAGTCGTCCAGCCTGGGATCGGCGGGGTCTGCGATGTCGATGACGTGAACCACGGATCCATCGTGCCGCATGCCGGTCGGCGGTCTAGCGCGCGCTCCCGGTGACGGGCCGCAGCGAGTCGAAATGCGCGTCGAGCACCGCGCGGATCCGGTCGGCACTCACCCGGTGGGGATGGTTGACGCCGTGCGCGGCAAGGCCGTCGACCAGGGCGTGCAGCCGCATCGCCTCCACCTCGACGGACGCTCCTCGTGCGAGTAGGCCCGCACCCTGCAGCGCGGTCGCGGACCGCAGGAACCCGTCGTACATCGCCCGATCGGTGCGGTCGCGGACCTCGGCGAGCGTCGGGTCGGTCCGCGCGGCGACGACGAACGCCTGCCAGACGTCCATCTCGCCGCGACGGTCGTCGTCGAGGGGGACGAACTGCTCGGTGAGCACCCGGACATCGGTCCACAGGTCGCCGGTGAACTCGATGGCGGCGATGCGGTCGTGCACGCGCCGGGTCACCAGTTCCATGGCGAACAACAGCAACTCGGATTGGGTGCCGAAGAAGTGCCGGAGCGAACCGGTGGACATGCCGGCCTCGTCGGCGACGGTCCGGACGCTCGCGGCGCCGACACCGTCGCGCCGGATCACCCGCAGCACAGCGTCGGCGATTTCCTCGCGTCGCTGCTCGGGGTCGGGTCGTTTCACCACGCGGCCAAAAGTAACACAACTGTGCTAGTTTCCGATTGCTAACACAGTCGTACTAGAAAGGGGCGGGCATGATCGTTCAGCTGATCGTCGTGTGCGAGGTCCTGTTCTGGGTGTTCCTCGGGGCCGGCCTCGTCGCCCGCTACGTGCTGCGCCGCCCCACCCTCGGCGCCGCACTGCTCGTGGGCGCTCCCCTGGTCGACGTCGTGCTGCTGGTCGCCACCACCGTCAACCTCCGCAGCGGCGCGGTCGCGTCGTCGAGCCACGGCCTCGCGGCCGCCTACATCGGCTTCTCGGTGGCATTCGGGCACAGCATCATTCGCTGGGCCGATACCCGCTTCGCGCATCGGTTCGCGGGAGGGCCGGCGCCCGTGAAGCCGCCCCGTTACGGGATGGCCCGCGCCGCGCGGGAGTGGCGCGAGTTCGGCAAGGCCGTCGTCGGATGGGGTATCGCGTGCGGACTGCTGCTGGTCGCGATCGTCATGGTGGACGATCCGTCCCGCACCGAGGCACTGTCGAACTGGATCCGGACGCTCAGCGTCGGACTCGGCGTGTGGGGCGTGATCGCCCTCAGCTACACGGTGTTTCCGGCGCGGGCCAAGTCGGGCGGATAGCCGGCCGCGACAACGACTTCGACCGTCTCGAGCCTTTCAACCAGCTCGAGCGACCCGACGTCGCGGTGCGTCTTTCGGGCTGCTGCCGAGCCCGAAATACGCACCGTCGGCTACGCCGCCTGCGTCGCCCGGCGGTGGAGAAGCCAGCACGCCCCCGCGATCACCGCGGTGAGCACCCGGTCGCGATCGACTGGGTGCGGGCGGCGGTGTCGAACAACGCGAGCACGGCGATCCCGGCGAGCAGGCCGAGCGTCACGTAGGAAAGGTAGGGAAATCCCCACATCTTCAGCGGCAGATCGTCTTCGGTGCCGTCGCGGCGGGCTCGCCGGCGCAGGATCAGATGCGAGACGGCGACGAAGGTCCACAGCACGAGGATGGTCGATCCGACGGCGTTGAGCAGCAGCGGCAGCACCTTGTCGGGCCGCACGTAGTTCAGCGCGACGGTGACGAAACCGAACGCTACGGAGGCGAGCACCGCGTTGCGGGGCACGCCGTTGGCAGCCACCCGGCCGAACATCGGGAGCGCGGACCCCCGCTGCGAGAGCGAGTAGATCATCCGTGAGGCGCTGAAGAGCATCGCGTTGAGCGACGACAACAGCGCCACCACGACGATCACGGTCATCACCGCGGCCGCGCCCGGCACCGAACCGGCCTTCAACACCGCGACGAACGGTCCGGTGACGAGATCCTCGGATGTCCACGGCAGCACCGTCACCATGATGAGCACGGAGCCGATGTAGAACACCAGGATGCGCCAGATCAACGTGCGCACCGCGCGGCCGACGTTGCGTTGCGGGTCGGACGTCTCCGCAGCCGCGATCGCGATGATCTCGGTGCCGCCGAAGGCGAACACCACGATCAGGAGGCCCGCTGCGATGCCCGCGATGCCGTTGGGCGCGAAGCCGCCGTGGGCGGTGAGGTTCGCGAAGCCGTCGCTGTCGAACGCGGGCACCCACCCGGCGATCATCGCGACGCCGATCCCGAGGAAGGCCACCACGGCGGCGATCTTCAGGGCAGCGAACCAGAATTCGACCTCGCCGAACTGGCGCACCCCGATGAGGTTCACGCCGGTCAGCACCACCATGTAGACCAGCGCGGCGGCCCATTGCGGAATGCCGGGGATCGACGCGGCCGTGATCGCGGCGGCACCTGTGGCCTCGGCGGCGATCACGATGACGACCTGGATCCAGTACAGCCAGCCGATCGTGCGACCGGCGACCGGTCCCATCGCGTTCTCCGCGTGCACCGAGAACGCCCCACTCGCGGGGTTCGCGGCCGCCAGTTCGCCCATCATCCGCATGATGAGCACGACGAGGACCGCCGCGGCGACGAAGGAGACGAGGATCGCCGGCCCGGCGACCGCGATGCCGGCGCCCGACCCGACGAACAGGCCGGCGCCGATGGCTCCGCCGAGGCTCATCATCACGAGCTGCCGCGGCCGCATGGCCTGGTGCAGCATCGTGCGCGAGGCGAGTTCGGTGGACGTCGAAGCGGAGACGAGGGTGTCAGTCATCGATCCGCTCCCCGGCCGGGACGAGCTGGTCGAGGGCGATCTCGAACGCGGTGGCCGCGACGCCGGTGAGGTCCGGGCAGCGGTCGTGGCAGCGTTGCAGCGCACCGACGATGGTGTCGGAAACATCGCCGAAGATCGCCGCGTCGGACACCTCGACGTCGCCCTCCATGAGTTGCGCGAAGGCACGGGCCATGCCGCTGTTGGCGATGAAGTCGGGGATCACGGAGACGGACTTGTCGGCGTGCTCGTAGGTGGGGCCGTAGAAGATCTCGTCGTCGGCGAACGGCACGTTGGCGCCGCTGGCAATCACCTCGAGCCCCGCAGTGACCATCCGGTCGACCTGCTCGCGGGTGACCAGACGCGACGCCGCGCACGGCAGGAACACCTCGGCGCCGAGGTTCCAGATCGCGTCGTGCACCTCGGCGAACGGGCGCATCCGGTCGCTGCGCAACGCATTGCCGTCCTTGCCCAGCAGCAAGGAGCGCACCTCGTCGAAGCCGAGGCCGGCGGGGCGAGGATACCGCCGTCGCGGTCGATGATCCCGACGACGCGGGCACCGGCCTGTGCGAGGTAGTACGCCGCGGCCGCACCGACGTTGCCCCAGCCCTGCACGATCACCCGCTTCCCGGCGAGCTCGCGCGCGCCGGCGGGATCGCCGTAGAGGCGGTAGTGGTGCCGCACGGACTCGGCGACACCCCAGCCCGTGATGAGGTCGGCCACCGTGTACTTCGCGTCCGGTGCCGGGGTGAACCGGGTGTCCTCGACGACCTTCGCAACGCCGAGCCGCAGCTGGCCGACCCGCTGGACGCGTTCGCGGTCGTCGGGGGCGAAGTGCCCGTTGACGACGCCCTCCTGCGGATGCCACAGCCCGTTGCGCTCGATGAGCGGCACGACCTCGGTCATCTCGTCGACGTTGAGGTCACCGCCGGTGCCGTAGTAGGCCCGCAGCAGGGGCGCGACGGCCTGGAACCAGCGCTGCAGCACGCCGTCCTTGCGCGGGTCGGCAGGGTCGAAGTCGATGCCCGACTTGGCGCCGCCGATGGCCGGTCCGGAGACGGTGAACTTCACCTCCATCGTCTTTGCCAGGGACTCGACCTCGCGACGGTCGAGGCCTCGGCGCATACGGGTGCCGCCTCCGGCCGCGCCGCCGCGCAGCGAGTTGATCACCACCCAGCCGCGGGCGGTGGTCTCGGGGTCCTGCCACTCGAAGACGATCTCGGGGGCCGTTTCTTCGAAGCGGGTCAGCAGATTCTTCATGTCTCTCTCGCGGGATCGGGGTAGTTGCAGTGCCCAGGGAGAGCGGGCGAATGCCGAAGACTGTGACCGCAGTTACAAAACCGACGCAACTATGGCCCGCGCTACTGTGCAGTCTGGGGAGCTGGCACGCACTTGGACGGCTTCTTTCTGCGCACTCTGTGCAGCTGCATGGGTCACTCGCGCATGGGTCTGCTCGCCGAGACGGACAACGAGATTCTCGGTCAGCTCTCCCGGCGGTAAGCAGGGGCCTTGGTGGACCTCTCGGCTCGAGCGTGCGCAGCAGCGGCATGGTCCGGTACCGCACGACCTCCGACAGCACCATCACACTCGTCGACCGAGCGATGATCGCGGAGCGGTTCAGCTCGATGAGGGTCTGCTGAAGGCCGACATGAGAGTCCGCCGCGATCCGGCACAGGATGTCGCCGGCGCCGGTGGTCGCGAAGGCCTCGAGCACGCCGGGGATGGCTACGAGTACATCGGTGACGGCTTCGAGTGCGCCCTGGACGATCTCCATCGTCACGAAGGCCTGCACCTCGAATCCGGCGGCCGCGAGGTCGAGTCGCGGTTCGTAGCCGGCGATGATCCCGGACTCTTCGAGCCGCCGCAGCCGCGCCGAGACCGTCGCGCGCGACACCCGCAGCCGCCGCGACAACTCCAGGGCGCCGACCTTCGGATCCGCATGCAGCGTGTCCAGGATCGCGAAGTCCAACTTGTCCAGCTGCACGGCGTTACGCATGGCCGAGCCTTCCGATGGAGCAGCAGAAACTGTGCCAATTGTATAGATGACGCGTTTGGTGCCTCGATTTTCCTGACACGTCGAACAGCTGGCCGAGGCGAGATTGCGCGGGTACTGCGGGAGGTTTTCCTGGTGACGCAGGACGCACAGACAGCGCCGCCCCGGCGGCAGGAGGATCGCCATGACACTCGAGTTCACCCTCACCGACAGCGAGAGACTCGCTCAGCTGAACCCGGAAGAGCTGCGGCAGCTCGTCGGCCTTGTCGAGTACGACGCCGAGCGCGACCCCTTCCCGGTCAGTGGATGGGACTCCGTGGTGTGGGTGGTGGGCAACGCCACCCAGGCCGCGCACTACTACCAGTCCGCGTTCGGGATGGAACTGATCGCCTACTCCGGACCGACCACCGGAAATCGCGACCACCACGCCTACGTTCTGCGCAGCGGCGCAGTGCGATTCGTGATCAAGGGTGCAGTCGATCCGGATAGCCCGCTCGTCGAGCACCACCGTCTCCACGGTGACGGTGTGGTCGACATCGCGTTGCAAGTACCCGACGTCGACAGGTGCATCGCGCACGCGCGGGCCCAAGGTGCGACGGTGCTTCAGGAGCCGTACGAGATCAGCGACGAGCACGGCACCGTGCGGCTCGCCGCGATCGCCACGTACGGCGACACGCGGCACACCCTCGTCGACCGCTCCCGCTACACCGGCCCACACCTGCCCGGCTACGTGGAGAAGTCGTCGACCTACCGCAAGCGAGAGGGCGCGCCGAAGCGCGTCTTCCAAGCGCTCGATCATGTGGTCGGCAACGTCGAGCTCGGTCGCATGGACGAGTGGGTCGACTTCTACAACCGCGTCATGGGGTTCACCAACATGGCCGAGTTCATCGGCGATGACATCGCGACCGACTACTCGGCTCTGATGAGCAAGGTGGTCTGCAACGGCAACCATCGCGTGAAGTTCCCGCTCAACGAGCCGGCCCTCGCGCAAAAGCGCTCGCAGATCGACGAGTACCTCGAGTTCTACCGCGGACCAGGTGCGCAGCACCTGGCGCTGGCCACCAACGACATCCTCACCGCGGTCGACCGCCTCCGCGAGGAGGGTGTGGAGTTCTCTCCACCCCGGACGCCTACTACGAGGATCCGGAACTGCGCGCACGGATCGGCGAGGTGCGCGTGCCGATCGAGGAGTTGCAGAAGCGTGGCATCCTCGTCGACCGCGACGAGGACGGCTATCTGCTGCAGATCTTCACCAAGCCGATCACCGACCGCCCGACGGTGTTCTTCGAGTTGATCGAGCGGCACGGCTCTCTCGGCTTCGGAAAGGGGAACTTCAAGGCCCTGTTCGAGGCGATCGAGCGCGAGCAGGCCGCACGCGGCAACTTCTGATCGCCGCACCCGTCGGCCAGGGTGCGCGGTAATGATCCTCGAGACACGTCGAGCCGGGCCCGGTCGTCCGTGACCGGGTCCGGCTCGATGCGCCGCGCTCAGGCGGACGGCGGGGCGAAGGCCTCGCGGAGGTCCCGGCGCACGATCTTGCCCACCGGGTTACGGGGAATGCTCTCGACGATCTCGAGCCGCTCGGGCAGCTTGAACGACGCGACCTTCCGCTCCCGCAGATGGTTCACGAGGTCGGTGAGCTCGACCGACGAACCCGGAGCGGGAACCACCACGGCGCAGCACTTCTCCCCAGCACCTCGTCCGGGTAGCCGATCACCGCGACATCGCTCACCCCGGGATGCTCGAGCAACAAGCCCTCGATCTCGGCCGGCGCGATGTTCATGCCGCCGCGGATGATGATCTCCTTGATCCGGTCGACGAAGACGATGTACTCGCCGCGCTCGCCACCGAGTTCGAACACGTCGCCGCTGCACAGGTAGCCCTGGTCGTCGAACGGGCTCGATGCTGCAGTCCCCTCGAGGTAGCCGCCGAAGACGCTGGGCCCCTTCAGTCGCAGCTCGCCCCGCTCGCCGACGGCGTGGACGTCGGCGCCGGTCACCGGGTCCACCAACCGCACGGACGTCATCTTCGCGACCCGCGTCGCCCATTCCCGGTCCGGGGCACCGTAGTTCGGCAGGTGCATGGCGCGGACGGTCGGATCCGGAATGTCGGCGGGCGCGCCGAGCAGACACACCCCTTCGTTGGAGCCGAAGAAGTTGAGGACCTCGATGCCGAACTCTTCCTGCCAGCGGCGAACCACGCTGGGCGGCAACGGCGCGCCGCCCGAGCCGACCCGCTGCAGCGACGACAGGTCCACCGACTCCCGGAGCGCGTCCTGCTGGAGCAGCATCGCCAGGATCGCCGGCGGCATCGAGGTGTGCGTGACACGGTGGCGCGCGATCTGCGCCAGGAAGACCGCCAGGTCCAGCGGCTGGTGCTGGACGAGGTGCCCGCCGCCGACGAGCCACGGCAGGAACGCCGCCGCGAATCCCGCCATGTTCACCATGGGGAACGGGTTGAGGATGACGGACGACTCGTCGGTCTCGAGCCCGTCCTGGGCAGCCTGCGCACTCGCGAACCAGTCTGCGTGACAACGCGGCACGCCCTTGGGGGCGGCCTCCGTCCCGCTGGTCCAGCAGATGGTGATCCGGTCACCGATCGTGAGGACCACGCCGTCCAGGTAGCGTCGCGCCTCCTCCACCGAGACCGACGACGCGGCGAGGTCCATCGGCACGGCACGCTCGTCCGGGTCGGGCCCGAACACGAACACGCTCTCCACTCCGTCGGCCGGTTCGGCGAGGGCCAGCGCGTCGGCGGCCAGGTCGCGATCGAGCAGACGGGTCACCGTGACGACCGCCTTCGCCGCGGTGACGCGGCAGATGTTCGACAGCTCGTGCTGCCGGTAAGCGACGGGAACCGGGCTCACCACTGCACCCAGGCGCCACAGCGCGAGATACGTCGCGACGAGCGCGATCGAGTTCGGCAGCTGGACCACGACCACGTCGCCCTGCCGGATCCCACCCTCGTAGTACCGGGCGGCGAGCTGTTCGACCCGCTCGGACATCGCCTTCCACGTCAGTGTCTCGGCCGCGAGGCCCGTCAGGTCCGGCAGGTTCGTCGGATCCGACACCGCATCGTGGTCGGGCCGGGCGTGGACCCAGTGGTCGAACGCGTCCAGCAGGGTGGTCTCGCGCCACCACCCCCTGGACACGTAGTCGCGGATCTTGTCTTCCGGGTGGCAGAGCACGGCGCGACGCGGGTTCGAGTCGGAAACCCCGGGCGCGGTGAACACTTCGGACATGGCTACCTTCCTGGAGGCGGACTGGTGTCTGGAGGGGGTCGAAGTAGGGAGGACGTCACCGCAACCGGCGCAGGACCAGCGCGGAGCCCAGTCCCAGTGCGGCCGGAATCGTGACGAGCGCGTGCTCGCCGTCGACGCGGCGGAGGCCGTCGAGGGCGGAGACGAGGAGGTTGCCGCCGGTTGCGCCCAGCGGGTGACCGACGGCGAGCGCGCCGCCGTTCGGATTGACTCGGGACGGGTCGAGGCCCAGCTCACGGATCAGCAGCAGCGGGCTGACGGCGAAGGACTCGTTGGCCTCGACGACGTCGAGGTCGCCGGCCCCGATCCCCGCCCGGCGCAGCGCGTCTCGGGCCGCGTCGACCGGCGCGCTCAGCAGCGGGGAGCGCACGGACCGGTGCGTGACGGCGAGGATCTCCGCGACCGGTTCGCGACCGTGCAGCCGGCCGTCCGCGGCGTCGGGGGACGCGATCACGGCGGCGGAGGCGCCGTCGGCGAGTTGCGGCGCCGTCGCGATCGAGTGCAGGCCGCGTTCGGGTTTCGTCAGCTCCGGAAGACGTCGGAGCACGCGCTCCCACGCCGGGTCCTCGCCGAACAGGGCCGGCAGCTCCGCGAACTGCTCCGCGGTGGCGTCGGGGCGCGCGCCCTCGTCGGCCGTGAGGATCACCTCTCCCGACAGCGTCACGGGCACCACCGCGTCCGACGGCGGGGCCGCCGCGGCCCGCCGATGCGACTGCGCGGCGAACTCGTCCAGCTGGTCACGGGTGAATCCGAATGCGGCGGCCGTCGCGTCCGCGGACACCCCGATGGTCACGAATCCGGTGCGCTCGCCCAGGTCGTCGTCAGTGGCGATGGCGGGGGCGTCGGAGAGCATCGGGACGCGCGACATCGACTCGACACCACCGGCGACGACAATGTCGGCCTGTCCCGCAACGACCTTCGCCGCCGCGGTGCCGATGGCCTCGATTCCCGAGCAGCAGAGCCGCGAGACCACCGCTCCGCCGACGGCGTCGGGCCACCCGGCGAACAGGGCGGCGGCACGGGCCAGATCGCCGGCCTGCTCCCCCGTCACCGTGCTGATCCCGACGACGATGTCGTCCACCTCCGCGGCCTGCAGACCGCGCCGTTCGAGGGCGGCGAGGAGCTGCGCGAACAGCTCGTGAGGCGGAATCTGCGCGAGGGTGCCGCCGCCGCGGCGCACCCGTCCCCGCGGCAGCCGGACCGCGTCGAAGACCAACGCCCGCGTCATGTCACCACCGGCCTTCCGAACAGTTGAGTGGTCTGCATCACTCTGTTAGTTGTAGTCTGGACCCTGCAGAACCGCAAGACCTCGAGCAGAGAGCGGCTTACATGACTACTGACACGATTCGAATAATCGGCGGCTACCAAACGGATTTCGCGCGAAACTTCCCCGGGAGGGGCTCGATGTCGCGGACCTCGTCCGCGAGGTCGTCGAGGGCACCCTCGCCGATGCGGGACTCGACGCCGGTGACATCGGCGTCGTCCACGTCGGTAACGCCTTCGGTCAGCTCTTCACCGGCCAGGGCCACCTGGGAGCGATGCCGTCGTCGATGGTCCCGGACCTGTGGGGCGTGCCCGCCACTCGGCACGAGGGCGCCTGCGCGTCGGGATCCCTCGCGGTGCTCGCCGCCATGGCGGATCTCGAGTCCGGCCGCTACGACTGCGCCCTGGTGATCGGGGCCGAACTGAGAAGACGGTGCCGGGCGACCTGGGAGCCGGGCGCATCGGGGACCGCGGCCTGGGCCGGACGCGAGGGCACGGACGCGAAGTTCATGTGGCCGTACATGTTCGGGAAGATCGCCGACGAGTACGACCGTCGGTTCGGTCTCGACGAGCGGCACCTGTGGGCCATCGCGGAGCTGAATGCGCGCAACGCGGCCCGCAACCCCTGTGCGCAGACTCGCGACTGGGCGCGGACGCCGCGTCGTTCAGCGCCGACCCGGTGGCCAACCCTCCGGTCGAGGGCCGTCTACGCAAGGCGGACTGCGGGCCGCTCACCGACGGTGCCGCCGGCGTCGTCCTGGTACGCGCCGACCACCCTGCGGCGCAGCGCGACCGAGCGCGGCAGTCGAGCATCCTCGGTTGGGCCATCGGACCGTGGGGCTCTCGCTGGCGGAGAAGCTCGCGCGCAGCGCCGGCGACGAGTACGTGTTCCCTCACGTGCGCGACACCATCGGCGACGCCTTCGCCCGCGCCGGCATCTCCAGTGTCGACGACCTGGACCTGATCGAGACGCACGACTGCTTCACCGTCAGCGAGTACCTCGCCATCGACCACTTCGGCATCACGCCGCCCGGGAGAGTTGGCGCGCCGTCGAGGCGGGCGACCTCGAGATCGGCGGCCGCATCCCGATGAATCCCAGCGGCGGCCTCCTCGGCGTCGGGCACCCCGTCGGCGCGACCGGTGTGCGGATGCTGCTGGACTGCCACCGCCAGGTGACGGGCCGGGCGAGCGCGAACCAGGTCGACGGCGCCCGCCGCGCGGCGATGTTGAACTTCGGCGGAAGCACCTCGACGACAGCCAGTTTCGTCGTCGGACACTGATCGGAACAGGAGGAGAACATGGACATCGAGGTGCTCGGGCGTGCGCTGACGACGCTGCCCGCGGACGACGACCATCCCTACCGCACCGGCGCGTGGCGCCCGCAGACCGTCGAGCACAGCGCCGACGATCTCGAGGTCGTCGGCGAACTGCCCGCCGACCTCGACGGGGTCTACCTGCGCAACGCCGAGAATCCGGTGCACCCCGCCCTCGAGGGCCGCTGCCACCCGTTCGACGGCGACGGCATGATCCACGCGGTCGGCTTCCGTGACGGAAAGGCCTTCTACCGCAACCGCTTCGTCAAGACCGACGGCTTCCTGGCCGAGCAGGCGGCCGGCGGTCCCCTGTGGGCGGGCATCGCCGAACATCCGGAACGCTCGATCCGTCAGGACGGCTGGGGCGCTCGCGGCCGGATGAAGGACGCGTCCAGCACCGACGTCGTCGTGCACAACGGCATGGCGCTCACCAGTTTCTGGCAGTGCGGTGACCTCTATCAGCTCGATCCGACGACGCTTCGAGACGGTGGGCAAGGCGACGTGGGACGGCCGGTTCCCGACGAGCCTCGGGGTGTCGGCGCATCCCAAGGTCGACGACCGCGCCGGGGAACTGTTGTTCTTCAACTACAGCACCGACGCCCCGTACATGCACTACGGCGTCGTCGACTCCGACGACCGCCTCGCCCACTACGTGGACATCGAACTGCCCGGACCTCGCCTGCCGCACGACATGGCGTTCACCGAGAACTACGCGATCCTCAACGACTGCCCGCTGTTCTGGCTGCCCGAGGCACTCGACGCCGGCCGGTACGTCTCGCGGTTCCATCCGGACATCCCGTTGCGGCTGGGCGTGATCCGCGCCGGGGCACCTCCGAACAGATCCGTTGGTTCGAGGCCGAGCCCCACCTACGTCCTGCACTGGACCAACGCCTACGAGAGCGGCGACGAGATCGTCCTCGAGGGATTCCACCAGGAGAACCCCGAGCCCGAGGACACCGGCGAAGGCGGTGTGTACCAGCGGATGTTCCGCTTCCTGGCACTCGACCGGATGGGCACGCACCTGCACCGGTGGCGGTTGAACATGCGGACCGGGGAGGTCCGGGAGGAACGACTCTCCGAGACCGTGACCGAGTTCGGGATGATCAACCCGCATCACGCCGGCCGGCCCCACCGCTACACCTACGCCGCGACCGGCCTGCCCGGGTGGTTCCTGTTCGACGGCCTCGTCAAGCACGACACCGTCACCGGGACCGAGGAACGCTACGCGTTCGGCGAGGGCGTGTTCGGCAGCGAGACCGCGATGGCCCCGCGCATCGGCGCCGACGGCGAGGACGATGGGTACCTGGTGACGATCGTCTCGAACGTCGACGAGGATCTGTCGGAGTGTCTGGTCTTCGACGCCGCCCGCGTCGCGGACGGGCCGGTGGCTCGGATCCGGTTGCCGGAGCGCATCTCCAGCGGCACGCACTCGACGTGGGCACCGGGGTCGGCCCTCCCCCGCTGGCGGACGAGCGACGACCCAGCGGAGGCGATGGGTCTCGACCGCCCCGGACTATAGCTTTCGAGATGTCCGACGAGCATGCACCCGACGCGGAGTCCGCGACTCCGACCGCCGGGCGCATGCTCGCCCCGGGCGGCGACAACGCCATCGCGGTGGCCCTCGGTCTCCTGGGAGACGAGTGGAACCTGTGGATCCTCCGCCATTCCTTCCAGGGCGCCAAGCGCTACCGCGACTGGATGGCGGTCGGTGGGATCTCGCACGCGGTCCTGTCCTCCCGGCTGACCACGCTCACCGACGCGGGACTGTTCGATCGCATCCAGTATCAGGAGAAGCCGCCCCGCTACGAGTACCGGCGGACCGCCTGCGGGCGGGAACTGTGGTCGGTCCTGCTGTCGGTGTGGTCGTGGGAGTTGCAGTGGGCGCCCGATCAGGGCGTGCTCCCGCTCATGCGTCACACCACGTGCGACCGGCACTTCACCCCGCGCCTCGAGTGCGTCTCGTGTGGGCGTCCGCCGGCGCCCGCGACGTCGTCGCCGAGATGGGACCGAGCGGCGGTTGGACCCGCAGTGTCCCGCGGCCTCGAGTCGACGGCGATCGAGTGGCGCCGCGCGTCTGCCGCAGGTGCTTCCGCAGACCATGGAGCTCATCGGCAACCGCTGGTCGGCCGCGATGCTGGGCTCGGCACTGTTCGGCGCCCGGCGCTACAGCGAATTCGCCGAACGAATGCAGTCGTCTCCCACGATCGTGGCGGACCGACTGCGCACCTTCACCGAACTCGGTGTACTGAGCGAGTCGCCCAGCACCGAACGTGTCGACCGGGTGACCTATCACCTGACCGAGAAGGGCCGGGCGTTCTTCCCGGTGGTGGTGTCGATGATCGCCTGGGGACAGCGGTGGTTCTCCGCCCCCGAGGGGGATGCGATCACGTTCACGCACACCACATGTGGTGATGGATTCGTCCCGCGGTTCGCGTGCAGCGAGTGCGGCGCGGAACTGGAGTCGCGAACGGTGTCGGTGGAGTCGCGGACCGCGGATGCCCACCGGGCCGGGCCTCCGAGCACCTTCTGACCTCTCCGGTCGCGAAACGAAAAAACCTGGGCCCGAACATGTTCGGGCCCAGGTCTGGGTTCTCGTTCAGTCGTTCTCGACGAGCGACGTGATGATGGCGACCGCGTCGCGCAGGGTCTCGAGGTCCTTGCCGTCGAGGTGCGAGAGCTTCTCGGTCATCCAGGCCTCGCGCGCCTGGGTCTCGCTCTCCATGAGCGCGTGGCCGGCGTCGGACAGCGAGACGATGATCTGCCGTCCGTCGGTGGGATGCGGTGTGCGATCGACCAGTCCGAGATCGGCGAGAGACGCGATGACCCGGGTCATCGACGGCGGCTGGACCTTCTCGCGGGCCGCCAGCGCACCCGGAGTCATGGAACCTTCGGCGCTGAGCGTTGCCAGCGCCGAGAGCTGCGTCAGCGACACCTGAGCCTCGCTTCGCCGTCCCCGCAGGTGGCGCGTCAATCGCACCACCGCAAGGGACAGGTCGCTGGCCAGGGCGCGAGTATCCGATGTCACAGATCCAAACAATACGGGAACTCGCGCCCTGTCAATCACGTAACGGCGTCAGTGATCGGACCGACGGTGAAGTACGCGACGAACAGCGCCGCAACGAACCACAGCAGCGGGTGCACCTTCTTGGCGTTGCCGCCCGCGGCCGCGAGGACCACGTACGAGATGAAGCCGACGCCGATGCCGTTGGCGATCGAGTACGTGAACGGCATGACGGCGATCGTCAGGAACGCGGGCAGCGCGATCGAGAACTTGCTGAAGTCGATGTCGCGCACCTGACCGATCATCAACGCGCCCACCACGACCAGAGCCGGCGCGGCCGCCTCGATCGGCACCACCGAGTAGAGCGGGGTGAGGAACATCGCGGCGAGGAACAGCAGACCGGTGACGACGTTCGCGAGGCCGGTGCGGGCACCGTCCGCGATACCGGCTGCGGAATCGATGAAGACGGTGTTCGACGACGCGGACGCGCCGCCGCCGACGACCGCGCCGGCGCCCTCGACGATCAGCGCCTTGCCCATGCCGGGCAGGTTGCCGTCCTTGTCTGCGAGGCCGGCTTCCTTACCGAGACCGGTCATGGTGCCCATCGCGTCGAAGAAGTTGGCGAGCACCAGCGTGAAGACGAGCAGGCTCGCGGCGAGGACACCGATGCGGGTGAATGCGCCGAACAGGCTGAAGTCACCGACCAGGCTCAGATCGGGCATCTGTGCGACCACGTCGGGCATGGCGGGGACGCTGAGATTCCAGCCCTTGGGGTCGACGCCCTTCGAGGCGCCGATGTGGAAGACCGCCTCGAGGATCGCGGCCAGCACGGTGGTGACGACGATGCCGATCAGCAGACCACCGCGAACCTTGCGCACGACGAGGACACCCATCAGCAGGACGCCGAAGATGAACACGACCGTCGGCCACGCGGCGATCGAACCGTTGATGCCGAGTCCGACCGGGACGGAGGTGCCGGCGGCATCGGGGATGCGGCGCACGAAGCCGGCGTCGACGAGGCCGATGAACGCGATGAACATGCCGATGCCGGCCGCGATGGCGGCCTTGAGTTCCCGAGGAATCGCGTCGAAGACGGCGGTGCGGAAGCCGCTGACGGCCAGCGCGACGATGACGAGGCCGTCGATGACGACCAGGCCCATGGCCTCGGGCCACGTCACCTGCGGCGCGATCGACACGGCCAGCAGGCTGTTGATGCCGAGACCCGCGGCGATGCCGAACGGATAGTTGGCGACGATGCCGAAGACGATGCTCATCAGGCCCGCGACGAGCGCGGTGACGGCGGCCACCTGGTTGATCGGCAGGATGTTGCCCAGCACGTCGGTCTTGGCGGCCGCGTCGTCGGCGGAGAAGCTACCGAGGATCAGCGGGTTGAGGACCACGATGTACGCCATGGCCACGAACGTGACCAGGCCACCGCGGACCTCCCGGCTGATGGTCGAGCCCCGCTCGGTGATCTTGAAGTAGGTGTCGAGCAACCGTGAGGGCGCCGACTGCCTTGTGGGCTCGGGGGTTGTCTCGGTAACCGCCATGTCGTGTTTCGGTCCAATCGCCGGTAAGTGGGGGTTCGCACCTGGCAGATTAGGGCACCGACGCGCGGGTAACTTAATCGTGTGACCGAAATCCATAGCACGCCGACGCTCGTGGAACGCCTGTCCGACCCCCGTCCGGTGGTCGTGGTGGGCACCGCGGCCTGGGTGGTGGCGACCGTCGTGGTCCTGCTGTCGGGGACCGCTGGAGCGATGCGCTACCGATCTGTTACGCCGGAACCGCCCTGGGCGTCCTGGGATTCGGCTTGTTCCTCCTCCAGCGCAGCGCGGCCAGGCGCGGCAAGCGCGGCGCGCAGCGCGGACTCGACTGAGGAAAACGACCGGTCACGCCGGCCGGTTCCGGCCGGTGAGGGATTTCACACGCTGTTCGTGCGTGTTGTTCGCGCACTTCGGCGGCTGATCGCCCAGATCCACAGCGCGGCCCACGCCACACCGAATGCCCATCCGGCGAGGACGTCGGTGAGCCAGTGCGCGGCCAGGTACACCCGCGAGATCCCGACCGCGAGGGGGTAGCAGGCGAGCAGCACGAGCAGTCCGATCCGGAGGATGCCGGGGCCGACGGTCCGCACCACCACCGCGCCCAGCACGCCCGCGAGGATCGCGGTCATCATGGCGTGTCCTGACGGGAACGCGTACGAGTCCAGATCGACCAGTCGGTCCGGCAACGGCGGACGCTCCCGAGCGAACAAATGTTTGAGCAGGCTCATCGCCGCCCACCCGGACAGCATCGACCCGGCGACCATCACCGCCTCCGCGGTGCGGCGCCGGGACAGCAGCGCGACCGCGGCGGCGGTGGCGATCACGAACACCGCGACGGTGCCGCCGCTGTGCGTGATCACCGTGAACATGTCGGTCAGCCACGGGGTGCGCCGGTCGAGCATCCACTGCAGCACCGACTGGTCGACGTTCACGCTCGTCATGCGCCTCCTCCGATCCGGCGACGACGGATGTGCGTGCGGCCGGTGTCGTCCACCCACCACGGGACCGCGACGTCGCCGTCGACGGCGCCGGTCAGCCGGACGACGAGGTCGTCGTGCACGACGACGGGACCGGTCGGCAGCGGCAGACCGAGCGTCGTGCACGCGAGCACCGCATCGGGTTCCCGGTCCCACGCGCTGACGTCGCCGTCGCCGAGGACCTCCGCGTGGACGGCGGCGGACGCGAGCGGCAGGTCCAGCAGGTCGGCGAGGGCGGCGGCGGTGTCGAACGCGCCGAGCACGATCCGCTGGGGCGCGACGACGGACCCGAGGTGCGGGCGGTCGAGGACCAGCGCGGCGTCAGGTTCGGCGACGGTGCCGGCCAGGCTGCGCACGCGCGCGGGCAGCCCGAGTTCGTCGAGGTCGAGCACCCCGCGGGCGGCGGCCGCGGCGAGCAGCCGGTGCGTGCGGGTGACGACGTCGGGGGTGACGGCGCGCTCGGGGTCGGCGAGCCGGTCCAGCAGCACCCCGGCCAGTTCGGTGTCGTCGACCGACGTCGGCGCCAGGGCCGGGCGAGGGCGGGCGCGGCCGGGTGGTCGAGGACGTCGAGCAGGCCGGCGAACGTGTCGTCGTCGTGCGCGCGCAGCAGGCCCAGGCGGCGTCCGTCGATCTCGGCGTGCCGGCGCAGCCACCACGCGGTGTAGCCGTCGCGGTCGGCGAGGGCGGCCGCGGTGTCCGGATCGTCCGCCAGCAGCGTCAGGGCCTGCGGCCAGTGGGCAGGATCGACCAGGTCCAGGTCGCGGACGGCGATCAGCGTCTCGGGATCGTCGGCGAGGGTGTCCCACCAGGCGTCCTCGTCGTCGAGGTCGTGCTCGGGACCGGTCGGCAGCTCGGCGCGCAGCACCGCGAAGCCCCAGCCCACGCCGAGCGCGCGCAGCGGCTCCTCCCCCACCCGTGCGACGAGGTCGGCGTCGACGATGCCGAACGGCGAGTCCTCGTCGAGGATTCCGGCGAGCGGCGCCCCCGGCAGCAGCAGCTCGTCGGCCGGCACCAGTTCGCCGTCGGCGTCGGGCAGCGGCAGCTCACCGAGCCAGGCGGGCCGCGCGTCGGGCGCGGCCGCGCCGACGAGCGCCAGCACGACGGACGCCAGTTCGGTTGCCGCGGTAGGGTCGTCGTAGTCGACGTCCTCGATCCGCGCCCGCAGCGCCGGATCCGACAGCAGGTCACCGGCGGTCGCGCGCTCGGCACCGAGCCGGTGCAGGAGCGGGTGCGCGGCGTCGGGGTGGAGCCAGGCGCACCCAGTCGAGAGCCGACGCGACGTCGCCGATCACGGGCCCCAGGTCGGTGCCGGTGACGGTGGTCCGCGGACCGGTGACGGTGCGACCGTCGGCGAGCGGAACCGGAACGGCGGCAAGCTCTTCCACGGCCAGCGCGTCCACGACGAGCGGCTCGAAGCGCGGCGTAGAGGGCGTGCCACCACGACGGTTCCCGCTCGTGTCCGGCCAGCAGTTCGGCGATGCGCGCCAACCCGATCCGGTGCACGTCCACCGCCGCGAGCGCCGACGCGAACAGCGGCCCGGACAGCTCCGGGTCGACGAGTTCGGGCACGACGTCGGCGAGGGCGTCGGCCAGCTCCGGGGTGAGACCGGAGACGACCGTGGCCCGGGCCGGGACCAGTTCGGCGCCGTCGGAGTCGGCAGCGGGCACCCACGGCTGGGTGCGCAGTTCCTGCAGCACCGCCTCGCGGAGGGCGGCGTCGACCTCGCTGCGGGCGAATCCGGGCTGCGGGACGAGTTCGAGACGCTGGTCGCGCGGCAGGGCGGCGAGGAATCGCGCGTAGCCGCGGGCGACGTCGGTCAGCGGCGCCCGGGCAAGATGCGCCGTCGGTCGGGCTGCAGCGCGACGTCCGCGATCACGACCGCCGGGAGCGACAGTTCCTCGTCGGAGCGCGTGGGCGCCCGCAGCACGTCACCGGTGACCGGCCGCGCCCGCCCGTCCAGCACGGGCACCAGCCAGCGCGCGGACTCGGTCGCGTACTGCCACCACGTGGTGTGGCCGACGGTCGTCTCGACGAGCCCGTCCCCGAGGTCGCGTTCGGTGCGGCGCAGCACCGTCCCGTCGATCTCGACAGACTCGAGGGCGGGCAGTTCGAGAAGCAGGTCGACGGCCTCGGCGGCGAACCTGGTCAGAAGGGCGACTGCGCCGGCACCGTGCACGTCGGGGCGCAGCCGCAGCACCACCTCGGTGTCGAAACCGGCGGGCGGGCGTTCGTCGGTGGCCCACGCCAGCCGCAGCACCGGCGCGCCCAGAGTGGGCACCTCGAGCCCGGCCGAGGCGAGTTCGTCGCGCGTCCGGTCTGCCGAGAACTGCAGCGAGCCGCTCGTCGAGCGCAGCTCGACGTCATCGCTCACCGCCAGGACGGCGGTGAAGCCGACGCCGAATTGCCCCGCCCGAGGACTTTCCGGTCTTCCCGGACGCCCGCAGTGCGGTCAGGGCGTGCACACCCTCGCGGTCGAGCGGGGCACCGGTGTTCGCGACGCGCAGCACGTCGCCGTGAAGTTGCACCCGCAGCGTCCCCGGCACGCCGGCCTTCGCGGCGGCGTCGGCGGCGTTCTGCGCCAGCTCGGTCAGGAGCCGGTCACGGTATCCGGCACGCACCAGGTCCGCCTCGGCGGCGGCGTCCTCCCGCAGACGCGTGGGAGAGCTGCGCCATGCGAGAAGCGTCCCCTCGCGTAGCGCGGCGGTGTCGAAGGGATCCGTCAGCTGTCCGATGCCGGATCCAGCGGGGGCTCGGGATCGGTTGACGCCTCAGGATCGGCGGGCGTCTCGGGATCGGCGGGCGCCTCGGCGGTGATCTCGACGACCTCGACCGCGGCGTCGTCGTAGGCGTCGTAGCGCGGGGTGCCGGCGCCGGTCGGCAGCGTCGTGTCAGAGTGCGCACCGCAGCCGTAGGTGGCGGTCACGACGTGCCCGTCGGCCGCCATCTCGTTGCCGCACACGCCGAACGCGGCGTGCAGCGAACCGGCCAGCGGCAGGTAGAAGCCGCACAGCTCGCACGTGGACGGCGCGGCCTTCGCCATGTCGGAGTCGGGTCCGTCGTCGCTCTCGTGCCAGCGCTCGGCGCACTCGACCCGGCCTTCGCGGCTCATGACCTGCTTGCGGCCCAGGCCCACCTCGAATGCGACCTCGTCGATCTCGGGGTCACCGGTCGCGACGTAGCCGGGCACCAGTCGCGGATCGTTCGGCGCGGGCGCCAGCAGGTCACCCGGCGACAGGTCACCCGGCCGGACGCGCTGGTCCCACGGCAACCACTCGGGCGCGACGAGGGCGTCCGGACCGGGCAGCAGCGCGAGCTCGCTGATGGTCACGTGATCGGAGTCGGGGGCGGCGGCCACGACGACGGCCCACTGCCAGCCGTGATAGCCGGGCAGGTCGGCCTCGAACCGGTGCGTGGCGGAGCAGCCGTCCTCCGCGGTGACACCGAGGTGCTCACCCACGCCGCCTTCATGGAGCTCGACGAGCGCCTCGCGGGCGCGTTCGACGGCTCGAGCCAGGACCGGGCGCACGACGGCGCTCTCTGGAGACGACGCAACACTCACAGTGTCCATCTTGCCGCACTCGGTCCCGTGTGTGCGCGTGCGGGCTGTCATGCTGGTCCCGTGAATCGGCGTCGCACCCCGCAAGCCACTGCAATCGGAGTGGCCGTTCTCGCCGTCGCACTGCTCGCCGGCTGCTCCACGAGCACCTCCACCTCCCCGCCCGAGGGTGCGGTGATCGCCGAACGGTTGAGGCCGGAGATCGTCCGGGAGTTGCCGCACGACCGCAACGCGTTCACCCAGGGCCTCGAGATCTCCGACGGCACGCTCTACGAGAGCACCGGCCGCGTCGGCCAGTCGTGGGTGCGGGCGACGTCGCTCGACACCGGCGCCGAGCTTGCCCGCGCCGACCTGGCGCGGCCGATGTTCGGCGAGGGCATCACCGTCACCGGCGACACCGTCTGGCAGATCACGTGGAAGGACGGTGTCGCGATCGCCCGCGACCGCGACACCCTCGCCCAGCGGCGGCAGGTCGACTACGACGGCGAGGGCTGGGGGCTGTGCACGCAGGCCGACCGGCTGGTGATGAGCAACGGCTCGGACACCCTGACGTTCCGGGACCCGGCGACGTTCGACGCGACCGGTTCGGTCGACGTCACGCTCGACGGCCGCCCGCTCGACCAGCTCAACGAACTCGAGTGCGCCGGCGACGGTTTCGTGTACGCCAACGTGTGGACCACCGACCTGATCGTGAAGATCGACCCGGCGACGGGCGTCGTGGTGGGTCGGATCGACGCCGAGAACCTGAAGGACGCGCTGCCCGCCGGCGAGCGCGGCGGCATCGACGTCCTCAACGGAATTGCGCAGATTCCCGGCACCGACCGGTTCCTCGTCACCGGCAAGTTGTGGCCGCGGATGTACGAGGTCCGCTTCGTCGCCTGAGGGGTCCGACACGTCCGGGCGAGCTGGAACGGACCGCCCGTGTCGTGCATTGTCCGACGACTAGGACAGAATTGAGGGGTGACCGGACCCCGCGAACCCCACGACGCCTCGAGGCGTGGGCAGCAACCGCGTGATCCCGCGCCGCGGCGACATCCCGGCTACGACAGATACCCGCCGTCCCAGCGCCCGGCCGCACGCCGGGCGCCTCTGCCGCCGCTGCATCCGGTGGACCGGTCGGCGCACACCGAGCGGATCGCACCGGCGACACCCCGGCACCCCAGACGCCACCGCCGCCTGCTTCGCCCCCGACGCGGCCGATGCCCGAACCGGACGCCGTCGCGGGCGACACGGTCCGCGCCGCCGACAGCGGTGCGCCGAAGCCGCCGCCGATGCCCCGCAAGCTGACGGTCACCCGGGTCGCCGCGATGCGCAGCCGCGAACTGACGAACAAGGGCATCGCCACCTTCCGTCGCGCGGCGACCGCCGACGGCGCCGACAAGTCCGGGCTGACGGCGCTGACGTACGCGGTGATGGCGAACTTCGCGACCGACGCCGCGATCGCCGTCGCACTGGCCAACACGCTGTTCTTCTCGGCGGCGACGGGCGAGGACAAGACCAAGGTCGCGCTGTACCTGCTGATCACGATCGCGCCGTTCGCGGTGATCGCGCCCCTCATCGGGCCGGCCCTGGACCGGCTGCAGCGGGGCCGGCGGATCGCGCTGGCGTCGTCGTTCGCGCTGCGGACAGTGCTGGCGGTCGTGCTGGTCTTCAACTTCGACAGCTGGGCGCTGTATCCGTGCGCGCTCGGGATGATGGTGCTCAGCAAGTCGTTCTCGGTGCTCAAGAGCGCCGTCACGCCGCGCGTGCTGCCACCCGAGATAGACCTGGTGCGGGTCAATTCGCGGCTGACGGTGTTCGGCCTGATCGGCGGCACGATCGGGGCCGGCGCGCTGGCCGGCGCGCTGGCGCTGGTGACCGGGTCGACGGGTGCGTTGTGGCTGGCCGCGCTGATCACCGCGCTGGGCGCCTACCTGAGCATGCGGATCCCGGCGTGGGTCGAGGTCACCGAGGGCGAGGTCCCGGCGACGCTGACGTTCCACGGCGACGACTCCCCCACCGAACTGATCGACGTGAGCGCGAAGGGACGCGCCCCGGCCGCCGAAGGCAAGGCGGCCAAGCGCCAACCGCTCGGGCGTGTGGTGGTCACGGGCCTGTGGGGCAACGGCACCATCCGCGTCCTGACGGGCTTCCTGACGCTGTACATCGCGTTCGTCGCGAAGGCCAACACCAACCACGAGGCGCTGATGCAGGCCGCGACGCTCGGCCTGGTCGGCGCGGCGGCGGGCATCGGCAACTTCGCGGGCAACGCCACCGGCGCCCGCCTCGAACTGGGTCGCCCGGCGCAGGTCGTGCTGCGCTGCACGATCGCAGTGACGGTGGTGGCGATCCTCGTCGCGGTCACCGGCAACCTGCTCGCGGCGGCGCTCGCGGCGTTCGTGGCGTCCGGGCGAGCGCGCTCGCGAAGGTGTCGCTGGACGCCTCGCTGCAGCAGGACCTGCCCGAGGAGTCCATCGCGTCCGGTTTCGGCCGCTCCGAGACCGTCCTCCAACTCAGCTGGGTCATCGGCGGGGCGCTGGGCGTTCTGCTGCCCACCGAACTGTGGATCGGTTTCACCGTGGTGTCGGTGGTGCTTACGATCGGCTTGGTGCAGACGATCCTGACGTACCGGGGAGCGACCCTGCTCCCGGGCCTGGGCGGCAGGCGCCCGGAGCACGTCAACCCCGAGACCACCGTCGGCCACAGCCCTCGTGCCGACTGATCCACCGAACGAGAAACGGAATCGATGATGCAACCCCGGACGAAGAACATTGTTGCGCTGATCGCGGCGGTAGTGGTGGTAGTCGCGGCAGGTCTCGCCGGGTCGTGGCCTACCTCGTCGGTAAGGCTCCGGAGAAGCTGCCGACCATCACCGCGTACGCGCACCAGGAGTCCGCCCAGCTCCAGCCCGGTTTCTGCGACGCGTCGCTGCAGTGCGCGGGGCTCGAAGATCGTCGAACTCCACGTGCCCGAGGGCTACCCGCTGCAGCTGTCGCTGCCGAAGGAGGTCGCGGACTCGGACTGGCGGCTGAACGTCCAGATCGGCAACCCGAAGACCGGCGAGATCTTCGAGGGCTACCGCGACTACAAGCCCGGTGAGGCGTACGCGGTGACGGTCCCCGGCAACCCGGGTGAGCAGCTGATCAGCGCGATCATCCAGCTCCCCGCCAAGGGCGGACTGGCCCCGATCTGGGCCATCCAGACGATGCCGCTGCCGGGCGGCGGCGTGGTCGCCCCGACGTCGTAACCGGCGCCCCGACGTACGAAGGGAGCCCTCCGGTGATCACCGGAGGGCTCCCTTCTCGTTCGTGCGGTCCGCGACTCAGCTGTCGAGTTCGCGGGCGACGGCGCGCACCACTTCGGAGATCCGCTGGGCGGTCTTGCGGTCCGGGTACTTGCCCTTGCGCAGGTCGGGCTGGATCGTGGCCTCGAGCAGCGTGATCATGTCCTCGACCATGCCGTGCAGCTCGTCGGGCGTGTGCTTGCGGGGCACGGTGGCATCGCGGCGGGCGCCGCCACCCTGGCGCACCGACGGCGCCGGGTCGAGCACCTTGACGCTCAGCGCCTGCGGTCCACGGCGACCGGCGGCCATGCCGAACTCGACGCGCTGGCCGGCCTTGAGGCCCTCGACGCCGTCGGGCAGCGCGGCCGCGCGCACGTACACGTCCTCCCCTCTTCCTGCGACAGGAAGCCGAAACCCTTCTCGACGTCGTACCACTTCACCTTGCCGGTAGGCACCGCGTTCACCTGCTCATCTGCCTGCCGCGCTCTCCATTGAGCGCGCGCGTGGATAATGCAAAACAACGCGCCCCACGTGGAGTGCGGGACGCGTGAATGCCCGAGTGTACCCGTCGGAACGGATGCCCGGCACCCACGTTTCCCGGTGTGCGAGGACTGCGGACCAGTCGGTCGGTCCGTACCCGATACTGGTCGTAATGGTCGGCGATCCGGTGCTGGACCATCCCGACGACAGGAGGACCACACCGTGACGACGCTGACCGACTTGCTCTCCAAGATCGGCTCCAAGACCATCGAGGTGGTCGACCTCACCGCCCCGCTGAGCGCGGAGACGCCGGTGCTGCACCTGCCGGAGCCGTTCGCGAACACTATCCCGGCGCAACTCGAGGCGGTGAGCAACTTCGACGACGATGGCCCGATGTGGGCGTGGAACAACCTGCACACCGGCGAGCACACCGGCACCCACCTGGACGCGCCGACGCACTGGATCACCGGCCGCGACGGCGCGAGCGTCGACCAGATCCCGCCCGAGCGCCTGATCGGCCCGGTCGCGGTGATCGACGTGACCGCCGAGGTGGAGCGGAATCCCGACTTCGTGCTCGAGGTGGAGCACATCGAGGCGTGGGAGGCCGAGAACGGTCCGCTGCCCGACGGCGCGTGGCTGATCCTGCGCACCGGGTGGGCCGAGCGCGGCTCCGATCCGGCGCGGTTCGCGAACGCCGACGCCGACGGCCCGCACACCCCCGGCATCTCGGTGGCGGCGGCCAAGTGGCTGGCCGAGCAGAGCCCCATCACCGGCCTGGGCGTCGAAACGGTCGGCATCGACGCCGGCATCGCGGGCGGCTTCGACCCGATGTTCCCGGCGCACTACTACCTGCTCGGCAACGACAAGTACGGCCTGACGCAGCTGCGGGGTGTGGACAAGCTGCCGACCCTCGGCGCGGTGCTGGTGGCGTCGCCGCTGCCCATCGTCGGCGGCACCGGCAGCCCGGCACGCGTGTTCGCGCTGGTCGAGCACCCATGAGTGCCACCGTCGCGCAGTTGGTCGGCCGCACGCTCGCCGACCTCGGTGTCGGGCACGCGTTCGGGGTGGTGGGTAGCGGCAACTTCGCCGTCACCAATGCCCTGATCGGGGCGGGCGTGCCGTTCGTCGCCGCGCGGCACGAGGGCGGCGCGGCCACGATGGCCGACGCCTACTCGCGCATGTCGCGCCTGCCGGCGATCGTCACCACCCATCAGGGGTGCGGGCTGACCAACGCGTTGACGGGAATCGGCGAGGCGGCGAAGAGCCGCACCCCGCTTATCGTATTGACCGCCGACACCGCGGGGTCGGCGGTGCGTTCGAACTTCCGGATCGACCAGGATGCGTTGGCCCGCAGCGTCGGTGCGGTGGCCGAGCGGGTGCATTCGGCGGCGTCGGCGGTGGCCGACACCGTCCGCGCGTACCGCACCGCGGTCCGCGAGCGCCGCACCGTGGTGCTGAGCCTGCCGCTGGACGTGCAGGAGCAGCCCGCCCCGGAGTCGTGGGCGGTGCCGCTGCTGCCCCGACGCAGCGGGTGCGCCCGGACCCGAACGCCCTGGCCTCGCTGGTGGCGCTGCTGGGACGGGCGGAGCGTCCGGTGTTCGTCGCCGGTCGCGGTGCGCGGGACGCCGGCCCACAGCTCGCCGCGCTGGCCGAGCGGACCGGCGCGCTGGTGGCGACGTCGGCGGTGGCCAACGGTTTGTTCGAGGGAAATCCGTTCGCGCTGGGCATCTCCGGCGGGTTCTCGTCCCCGCTCGCGGCGGAGCTGATCTCCGGCGCCGACCTGGTCGTCGGCTGGGGCTGCGCGCTGAACATGTGGACCATGCGGCACGGCTCGCTGATCGGCGCCGGCGCCACGGTGGTCCAGGTGGACGTCGACGACGCGGCGCTGGGCGCGAACCGCCGATCGACCTGGGGGTGCTGGGCGACTGCCGCGAGACCGCGGCCGCCGCGCTCGGGGCCGTCGGCGCGCCGAGCGTCGGCTACCGCACCGACGACGTGCGGACTCGCATTGCAGCGCAGGGTCGTTGGAACGACGTCGCCTTCGACGACCTGTCGACCGACGCGACGATCGACCCGCGGGCGCTGTCGCGCGAGCTGGACACGATCCTGCCCCGCGAGCGGACGGTGTCGGTGGACTCGGGCAACTTCATGGGCTACCCGAGCGCGTACCTGTCGGTGCCAGACGAGTTCGGCTTCTGTTTCACGCAGGCATTCCAGTCAATTGGGTTGGGCCTGGCCACGGCGATCGGAACGGCGCTGGCGCAAACGGATCGGCTGCCCGTGGCGGCGCTGGGCGACGGCGGTTTCCTCATGGGGGTCTCGGAATTGGAGACCGTCGTCCGGCTGGGCCTGCCGATGGTGCTGGTGGTCTACAACGACAGCGCGTACGGCGCGGAGGTGCACCGCTTCGACGCCCCCGGCACTGACCACTCGGCGGTCACCTTCCCCGACACCGACATCGCCGCGATAGCCCGGGGTTACGGCGCCGAGGCCGTCACGGTACGGTCGGTGCGCGATCTCGACGCCGTCCGGGAATGGGTGGCGGGCCCGCGGATTCGGCCACTGCTGATCGACGCGAAGGTGAGCTCCGACGGCGGCGCGTGGTGGCTGGCGGAGGCGTTCAAGGGACACTGACGTGCGCGTTTTTCGATCTCGAGTCGGCGCGCGTCCCCGACTGAACCGATCCCGTAGCAACTCCCTTTTGGACGATTGACCAGTTTTGCCTTCAATCAGGTCACGAAAGTGCTACAAAGTGTGCGGCGCAGCACGGGGGCTGCGGCACGTTTCCACCAGCTTTACCGCGCCGCACAGCGCTGACCAGATGCTCGCGTGAAACAAAGTTTTGACTGGTCGGGGTGTCTCGTGCCGACGCACCACCCTTGCAACGACCCCGTTCGCGGGGCGAGAAGAATCGAGAACACCCGCATGAACAAGAAGACCAAGGGCGCCATCGCCGCCGGCTCTGCCGCTCTGCTCCTCGCCGGTGGTGCCGGATCGTTCGCGCTGTGGAACGCCCAGGCTGACCTCAACGCCGGAAGCATCAATTCCGGCACGCTGACGCTCACCACACAGGGCACCCCCGGTTGGTCGGACTCGCACGGTCCGATCACCGACTGGGCCAACTTCAAGGCCGTCCCGGGCGACGTCCTCACCTACAAGGCCGACGTCAAGATCGGCGCTACGGGCAATAACCTCCAGGCGGCGCTCACCGTCGATCCCGCGAGCATTTCCGGAAACGAAGCCCTCAAGACCGCGCTCGGCACGCCCGTAGTCACCGCCAAGATCGGCGGCACCGCGGTGTCGACCATTAAGTCGACCAATGACGGCAATGTCGTCAACGTCGAGGTCGCGTTCACGTTCAATTCGCAGGCCGACAACTCGACCCAGAACGTGTCGGCTTCTCTCGCGAGCCTGGCCCTCAAGCTGCAGCAGCAGTAGAACATTGTCGAAGAACCACCGTTGGTGGGCACTCGCAGCGGTGCCGGTCCTGGGTCTGATCTTCTTCTCGACCCAGCAGACCGGCGCCCTGTGGAGTGACACCGAGAACATCGCCGAAGGTGTATCCATCACCTCCGGAACCCTCGACATAGCAGTCGGTGCAGGCGGAACGACTCAGAGCACCTACCCGTTCACGGCGCTAGCGAAGTCAGGCATGACGCCCGGTGCGTTCGCCCAGGCCCCACTGACGGTGCGCAATTCCGGCAACGTGGCAATGAAGTACAGGCTGCAGAACGCCATCCAGTCGAATCCGGCCGTGCCGCTGACGCTCACGGTTTCAACGGTGCCGAACGAGGCCGCGTGCCCGGCAACGGGGAATCCGACTGGTGCGACCCAGTTGTACAGCGGACCGATGGTCGGCGCGCAGATGCCGCAGTTGCGCATACTCGCCGGGCGCATCCGAGGTGCTGTGCATGCGGGGCACCCTGGACTCGTCGGCGACTCAGAACACCAGCACCACATCGACATTCACCTTCGCTGCTGAAGTCGGATGAGCGAGTCAGCCAAGGCCGAGGAGCAACCCACCACCGTCTGGTGGTGGGTCAAGTCCGTCATGTCCTGGCTGCTACTGGTCGCGATGGTCGGCATCCTGGCGCTCACCATCGTGATTCCGCGCCTTGCCGGCGCGACACCGTACACGGTGCTCACGAGCTCGATGGAGCCCACGTATCCGCCGGGCACGTTGATCGTCGTGAAGCCGCAGGACTCACAGTCGTTGCAGGTGGGCGACGCAATCACCTACCAGTGGGAGTCGGGCAAGCCCGAGGTGGTCACGCACCGCATCGTCGCGGTGCAGCGCACATCCGACGGCGAGCTGAGGTTCACCACGCAGGGTGACGACAACTCGTCTCCGGACGAGAGCCCGTTGTGCCAGGACAAGTCCGCGGCAAGGTTTGGTATTCGGTGCCGTACGTCGGTTACGTGAACAACATCATCACCGGTAAGCAGCGTTCGCTCCTGCTCATCGCAGTCGTCGGCGGCCTGCTGGTCTACGCGGTGACGATGTTCGTCAGCGCCGGGCGAGACAAGGCTCGGCAGCGGCGGCAACAGCCGATCACGGACGACGACGCCACAACTGTCGAGATCCCAGTGATCGATGAGAGTTCCGCGTCGACCACGTCGAAATAACCGCCGCAACACCCGGCGCCCATCTACCTGAGACGCACGCCGGTACGAACTGGGTCGGAGATCGCGACCCTAGGGGAATGAAGAAAGACCGATGAAGACACGGACCAAGGGCATTGTCGCGGCGGCCACGCTGTGCTCCGCCATGCTGCTCACCGCCTGCGATCCGATCGGCACCGGGAGCGCTGGCAGCTCGGGCGGAAGCTCAGGAGGCAGCACTACGACTGCCCCGACCACCACGGCGCCGCCCACCACCATTGGTGGTGGCGGAAACGGTTCCGGCTCATTGGCGCTCACCGCCCTGACTCAGCCCACGTGGAGCGATCAGAACGGCCCCATCGACATCACGACCATGCGAATCGTGCCGGGCGACGTACTCACGTACCGCGGCACTTTCAAGATCACGCTCAAGGGCAGCAACCTGAAGGCTCGCCTCACCACCGACAACGTAACCTTCGCCGGCGGAGGCCAACTCAAGGCCAAGCTGCAGCCTCAGGTGAGCGCCACGATTAACGGTCTGCCACTCCCCGCGGACAACATTGTCACGACTGCCCAAGACGGTGCGACCGTCGAGGTGACGGCGAAGTTCACCTTCGACCCGCAGACGGCCGGCACTGTCGGACAGTCCGATACGGCGAACTTCCAGAGCATCGGAGTGCATCTCGAACAGGTCATCTCCTAACTCCCCAGCCTCAGGGCCACCGCCGGTCCCCCTCCCAGCGGTGGCCCTGATTTGCCACACACGCGCGCCCCGGTCTCGTCCTCGAGACCGGGGCGCCGCTGTTTCCGGGCTGTGTGATGCCACGGCCCTCCAGCCCTCGCCGCGGACTTCCGGTCCGGCGCTTCGCTCGACGTTCTCAGTGGCCGCGCAGGTATCACGAACAGTGAAGGGGCCCGACAGAGTTCGACCAGACGCTGAGGGCGGAACACGCCGCATCACCTCGATGGGTTCGACATGAACCCGTGGCGGGGCGCCATAGTTGGACGACGATGCACTGATCGCGAGCGTCTACACAAAGAGAAGCGGGCACGATCGACTCGGTGTCGATCGTGCCCCCGCTTCGAGGCTCGTCTACTTGATCAGTGCGGCGATCTTGGCCGGCACGGTCGCCGAGGTCGGGTCGACGGGAACAGCGCTCCATGTACCCGCCGTAACGCGGTAGATCGTCCGGTTGTCCACGATCCACAGTGTGTCGTTCGACGAATCCCACTGCACGGTGGCATCTTCCGAGACCGGCCTGGAGAACACGACCTCACCGGACGAATCCTGAACCACAGCGTTCGTCCCGGACTTCCCCGCTACATACGTACCCGAGGGTGACTCCTGCGCACCTACCGGCCGCGCAGCGGCCATAGATGTCGTCGTGGTCGCCTCCACCGTGGTCGACTGCGCTGTAGTCGACTCCTCCGACGTGGTGGTGGTGGTCGGGTTTGTCGCGCTGGTCGCCGACGTGGTGGTCGACTGCGGCGCAGTTGTAGTCGCGGTCGCCGAAGTCGGAGCTGTCGTCGTAGTGGTGGTAGTCGTCGATTGCGTGGTGGTGGTCGTCGTCGGCTGCGGGACCGTAGTCGCAGTCACCGGGGTTGTGGTCTCACCGGACGGGGCAGCCCCACGCGCCATCGCGCTGGCCGCGCCGCCAGCGTCTCCTGCGGTGAGCGAGGTCTGGTCAGAGCCACCGATGTGGGCGCCCTTGCACGAGATGTTCAACCAGCCAACTGCCCGAATCTTCTCGCCAACCCACGACGTTCCAGTACTACCGTTTCGGATCGAGCGGATCTCGATATAGACGTCCTTCGCGATCTGGTAGATGTCGTCGTAGGCGTCGAACGTCATCGTGATGACATCGCCCCTGTTGGCCGGCGGCGTGGGCGCAGGCCGGGTGGCATAGTCAGCCGCCGACCGTCTGAACCTCGTACGTGTATCCCGGCCCGAGATGCTCCCATTTGAGCTGCAGCTTCCTACCGCCATCGCCCGAGCAGCCCAAGTACTTCGGGGCGGGCACGAGAGTGCTTCTCGATGCGAACGAAGTGGCCGCATTCGCCGAGTCGGTGAACGCGGCACTCGTTCCGTCGCCGTCCCGACGAGCGCCGCCAGGCCTATCGCGCCGAGCCCGATCGCGCTGCGCGCAGGTAGGCGGCGCAGCGAGAAGCGCGAGGCGCTGAGCTGCTCGGTCGGCGCATCGGCGCCGCTGTGTGAGTGGGCCACAGGCTCAGGCTCGATCGCCTCGTGCGATCCCGGGATGCCGTTCCCTGCATCGGAATCCGAGTCAGAATCGTCGTCCTTGCGCTTGGACCCGGCCCGAAGGCGAGAACCATGACGCCGCCAACGAGCGCACCGCCGAGGAAGATCGCGGCCGGCGAGGACAGCCACGACACCGCATAGCCGAGGCCCGGCACGCTGAAGAACACGCGATCGGCCTCGGTGACCGTGTACGGGGTGATGTCGGCGTCCTGATTCGCGTCGCCCTTGAGTATGAGCACCGACGTAGTGCCGTCCGCCGAGACGATCTCGTGCACTCGGTGCGTAATCCGGGTGCCCTGCTCGTTCTCGACGCTGACCACATCGCCGACCTCGAGGTCGCTTGCAGGAGTCACCTTCGACAGCGCCAGCGCGCCCGTCGGGATCTCGGGGACATGGAACCGGAACGGAAGATCAGCGGCTTGATACCGAAGAGGAACGACGCCGCCGCCGCAAGCACACAGATCAGGCCGGCGATTGCGCCGACGTTGAGCGCGATCTCGCGCCCACGCGAGCGTCCGGACTCGGCCGGGTTGTCATGAGTCGTCATGCGGCACTCAGGCAGTCGTGGCGTTGAAGTTGAACGAGGTGCTGACCGTCTTGTTCTGAACGGACACCGGGGCGTTTGCATCGAGGGTCACCTGGAAGCACAGCGTCTCGCTTGCGCCGACGGCCAGCGGCCGCGCTGTGGGGATCAGGTTCGCCGCACCGCCCGAGACGAGCGGGAGGTTGTTGGCGATCACCGTGCCCCCACTGCATGCGGTCCCATTCGAGGAACCGGTGGAGATCACAACCTTCAGCTGCGGTGCCAGCTCCGAACTCGTCGCGTTCGCCACCATTGTGTAGTTGAACGGCGTCGTGCCGGTGTTCTGCACCGGCAGGGTCGCGGCCACGGAGTCACCCGGCATCATGCTGGTCTTCGTCAGGGTCGTGAAGGCGTACGCATTCGGGTTGCCCTGATTCCCGTTGAGCTGCAGATCGATCGAGCCCGTCGAGAACACGCCCGACGTCGCGGTCGCGGTATCGCTCCAGGCGGCGAGGGTCCCGATAGCACCCAACCCCAACACGATTCCGAGCGATGCGATGGCACGGGGGCGGCTGCCCGTTAACGCCGCGCGTGCGCGCGAGCCGAACTGACGAGACATGAGGGTGTGCCTTCCTGCAACAGAACCGATCGGCGCCGCCCCGCCGGGGACCTGACCGGGTACGGGTCAAGAGATGTTTACCACCCGATTGCCGATCCCCGAGGCAAAACTGGTCAATCGTCCAGTAGAAAACGGGACCGACTGGCGCATCGTGCCTTCAAAGCCGAACAGGCGGCGACGGGAACATCCAGCAAGTGCCAGACCCGACAACCGCCCGTTCGTTCGCTAGTTCGGGGATCGACCGATCAGGAAGCGAGACTTCCCGTGCCGAGCGAACCGAACATGCAACCGAGAGAACCGAGCGAACCGGTGCCGGCGCAACCGGGCTGGGCACCGCGCCCGGAGTGAAGCCGACGGCCCACATCGGGTCCACGTGTCCGGACTGCGTCTGGTTTCCGGCGTCGGCGGGCATGCCCACGACGAGGTCGATCGTCGCGACGCCGCCGGCCGCGAGGTGCACGGACCCGACCGACGTGCCCGGCGCCACGGCGCGAGCCTCGGTGAGCGTCACCGGGTTTCCGGCCTTTCCGTCGATGTCCACGCGCGCGGTGGCGACCATGTGCGGTGTCAGCGTGTACTCACCGATGGCGAATCCGACGAAGCCTTCCCCACCGGACGCGTTGCGCACCTTGAAGGTCGTCTTCAGCTCCCGCCCGGGGACGAGCTCACCCTGGTTCCAGACGATCTTCTCCGGCCCACCCCACGTGAGGCCGTCGGACGAGTACTCGACGGTCGGCGCGGGCGCGTCGGCGCGCGCCACGGCGGGGCCGGCGATCACGGCGACGGCCGCGAGGAAGAGGGCGAGCAGCACGCCGCCCAGGATCTTGGCCGGGTCGAGAGTCCCCTGGCCAGCGGGGTGAGAACGGTCATGGCGCGGAGCCTAGAGCAGCAAATCTGACCAAGCGTCCAATTTGGAGATATTGGACGGACCTCAGGATCGGAACTGCCGTGCGCCACGCCGTCCACGGTGGCCTACCGTTGTCTTGTGACGAACGAATCGAACCGCAACGACGCCGACGCTCCCACCCAGCCCGGCAAGGGACTGTTCTATGCGGCAGTCGTCAGCTTCCTGATCGGAATCGTGGCGATCGTCGCCATCTTCTTCGTCCACTCGCTGTCCGAGGGCGATCCCGGCCTGGCCCTCTACATCCTCACGCTCGCGTGCCCGCTCGGATTCGTCCTCGCCATCGCTTACGCTCTTCGCTCCGGCCGTCGGAGCCGCTGAAAGGGGCCACAATGCGGATTCTGCTGAACATCATCTGGCTGATCTTCGGCGGCCTGTGGCTCGCACTCGGGTACTTCCTCGCCGGCGTGGTGATGTGCATCCTCATCATCACGATTCCGTTCGGCATCGCGTCCTTCCGCATCGGCCTCTACGCGCTGTGGCCGTTCGGCAAGACGGTCGTCGACAAGCCCACCGCGGGCGTGGGATCGCTGATCGGCAACATCATCTGGCTGCTCCTGGCCGGCATCTGGCTCGCCATCGGCCACATCGTGTCGGCGATCGCGATGGCGATCACCATCATCGGCATCCCGCTCGCGATCGCGAACCTCAAGATCATCCCGGTCACGCTGATGCCGCTCGGCAAGGAGATCGTCGACGTCGGCAGCCGCAATCAGGCGCAGTGGGCCGCGCCCTGACCGTTCCGGAAAGTGGGACGGACGCCTAACAAGCGTGTGATCTCTATCACATAACGCACCGATAACGGGGCGGTGTCGAACCGTGACCGAATCCCTCGCGGCGCGACTAGCTGGGGCTACGCCGTCTCAATCGAATTCGGCTCTCGAACAACACAAGACGCGCCGCGTTATCAACTGGTGACGTTCGGCGCCTGATCGTCGTACGGTCATTCCCGGCCGGCACCTCGGCCACATCCGGACCCACCGCGCCAAACCCCGTCCAGTGGATCCGGACGCACCCACGAACCATCCATGGACGGGGACGGGGGACCCAAGGTCCTCCGGGGAAGCAAGTCCCGACAGGGACGCCCCGCAGGCATCGGGAGAGCAATCTCCCTGGGGGTGAAGCCAGACCCGCTCCAGCCATGAGTGGTGAGGCCGGGCGACCTCTCAGCCCGAACCCGACAGCTGACCTCGCAGGCGCGTGTGGAGAGGAACCGACCGACATGAGCGGACGCCATCGCAAGCCGACTACCACCGGCCGCACCGTCGCCAAGGTCGCCGTCACCGGCGCCATCATGGGCGTGAGCGGTGTTGCCTTCGCAGGCACGGCCGCTGCGGCCCCCGATTCCGACTGGGACAAGCTCGCGCAGTGCGAGGCCGGCGGCAACTGGGGCATCAACACCGGCAACGGCTACCACGGTGGCCTGCAGTTCTCGGCCTCCACGTGGAACGGATTCGGCGGCGGCGAGTTCGCCCGACCGCGAACCAGGCCAGCCGTGAGCAGCAGATCGTCGTCGCCGAGCGCGTGCTCGCCGCGCAGGGCTGGGGCGCATGGCCGTCCTGCTCCTCGCAGCTGGGCCTGAGCAGCGCCCCGTCGCAGCGCACCGCCCCGGCCGCCACCCCGGCCCCGGCGCCCGTCGTCCAGGCCCCCGCCGCCACCCCGGCTGCCCCGCGCTCCGCCGCAGGTCCAGGCCGTCGTCGGTGGTCTCGATGCGCTCATCGCCCAGGCCAAGTCCAACGGCGTCGTCATCGACCAGGGCGTCCTCGACGCGTACCACGCCGCCAAGTCCTACGACTTCACCAAGCTGAACATGCAGGACATCGCCGCCCCCGTGCTCCCGGGTGCCGGCAGCCTCGGCTGAGCTGATCACCGCTCGCACCCCGAACAAGGAAGAGGGCCCCTCGCCATTGGCGAGGGGCCCTCTTCGTCGTATGCGCGTCAGCGGTTGATCACGGTGTGCGGGTGCGCGTAGGGCAGGGAGTCCACCGGAAGCGGGAATTCGGTCTCCTCGCCGAACGGCGAGAGGTTCCCGGCACGGCTGGACGACAACTCGGTTACCGCGTGATCTCCATCCGCAGTTTCCGGCCACCCTGGATCGACATAGCGCTTCTTCGAATTGTTAGCCACGCGCCCATTTGGCAGGAGCTCGCGCCGGGTACAGCCCAGGTCACTAATCTCATAGACGATGACCTCCACGCATGGCACCGAGGGCGCCCCCGAAACCGCGAACCCTGTGGTAGCACCGACGCTGACCGGCTGGCTGGGCGACCGCAAGGACGCCGAACTGACCGGCCTGTTGCGACTGCGCCCCGACTTGGCGGTGCCGCCGCCTGCAACGTGCGCGGTGCTGGCCGGACGCGCCGAACAGCGCGCTTCGGTGATGCGCGCCGCCGACACCTTGAACACCCTCGAGTTCGGGCTGCTCGAGGTCCTCGTGCTGGAGCAGGCCGACGAGATGCCCGTCTCCCGCCACCTCCTCGACGACGCCTTCGCCGACCGCGTGCCGACCAAGACGATCGACAAGGCGCTGGCCCACCTGAAGGGCCTCGCACTCGTGTGGGGCGACGACGAGCACCTCCGCGTCGTCCGCGCCGCGTCCGAGGCGATTCCGTGGCGCATCGGCCGCGTCCACGCCGACGAAGAGGCGATGTCGGAGGACGAGATCCGGGCCGCCCTCGACGGGATCGAGCCCAGCGAGCGGGATCTGCTGACGACGCTGGCCCGGTCGTCGCCGATCGGCCGCACCCGCGACGCCGCGCCCGGCACCTCCCCGACCGCCCGGTCCAACGTTTGCTCGCCCGCGGGTTGCTGCGCTGGATCGACGCCGAGACGGTCGAACTGCCCGTCCAGGTCGGTCAGGTGCTGCGCGGTGAGGCCGTGCACGATCCGGCGTCCCCGACGCCGCCGGCGCTGTCCGGACGCAAGCAGAAGATCGCCGACGTGAACGCCGCCGCGGCCGGCGAGGCGCTGGAACTGGTCCGGCACTGCGAGGACCTCGTCGCCGCGCTCGGCGACGCCCCGGCCCCCGCGCTCAAGGCCGGCGGTCTCGGTGTCCGCGAGTTGCGGCGACTGTCGAAGGCCGTGGGGGTCGACGAGGCGCGCATCGGCCTGCTGCTCGAACTTCTCGCCGGCGCCGGGCTGATCTCGAGCGGAATCCCGGATCCGGCTCCCCTGACCGACGTCGACGACTACTGGGCGCCGACGATCGCGGTCGACGGCTGGCTCAATTCTGGGACCGCCCGGCGCTGGGCGACGCTCGCCGGGGCGTGGCTGTCGCTGCCGCGCCGACCGTGGATCATCGGCAGCCGCGACGCCACCGACAAGCCGATCTCGGCGCTCTCCGAGGAGGTGCGGGCCCCGGGCGCACCGCAGGAGCGCCGACTGATTCTCGGACTGCTCGCCGAGGCCGGCAGCGGGAAGTCGGTGTCCGTGGGCGAGGCGAGCCGTCTGCTCGCGTGGCGGCGGCCCCGCTGGGCGGGACGGCTGGGTCCGCACGTCGTCGAACGAACCCTCGACGAGTCGCGGGCGCTGGGCCTGGTCGCGCACGGCGCCCTCAGTTCCCCTGGGAAGGCGCTGCTGCACGGCGGCGACCCCGAGGCCGAGATGGACGCGGCACTGCCGGAGCCGATCGACTACGTGCTCGTGCAGGCCGATCTCACCGTCGTCGCGCCCGGCCCCCTCGTCCCGGACTTGCTTGAGCAGATCACGCTCGTCGCCGACATCGAGTCGGCGGGCGCGGCGTCGATGTACCGGATCAGCGAGGCCAGCATCCGCCGCGCGCTCGACGCCGGCCTCACCGCGTCCGAACTGCAGACGCTGTTCGCGACCCGGTCCAAGACCCCGGTCCCGCAGTCGCTGACGTACCTCATCGACGACGTCGCCCGCCGCCACGGCCGGCTCCGCGCCGGGGTCGCGGCGTCGTTCATCCGCTGCGAGGACCCCGCCCTGCTCGCGGAGGTCCTGTCCTCCCCGTCGCCGAGCAGCTCGCGCTGCGCGCGCTCGCCCCCACGGTCGTGATCTCGCAGGCCCCGCTCAAGGAGGTCCTCACCGAGCTGCGCGCCGCCGGGTTCGCCCCGGCCGGCGAGGACTCGAGCGGCGCGATCGTCGACCTGCGCCCACGCGGCGCCCGTGTGCCCGCGGCCCGGGTGCCGCGATTGCGCGTGCCGGCGGTCCCCACCGACGAGCAGCTCGGGACGCTGGTGCGGTCGCTGCGCGCCGGGGACCGGGCGGCCGCGTCGAGCGGTGTCGGCCTGCGCAGCGACGGCACCCGCGCCTCCACCGCGGCGACGATGACGCTGCTGCAGACCGCGGCGCAGGTGCGGCGCGCCGTCACGATCGGCTACGTCGACGCGCAGGGCATCGCGTCGCACCGCATCGTCGAACCGGTCAGCGTCGGCGGCGGTCAACTCGACGCTCTCGACCCCGCGACCGGCGAGGTCAAGCGATTCACACTGCACCGGATCACGTCGGTCGCATTGGTCGACTGATCGCGACGGACGCACGGGCAAAAACGCCGCGAACTGCGCGACTGGCTTTTTCCTGGAAATGGGCTATGGTCTCGAACGAGTGATTGCCACTTCGAATTCAGGAGCGACAATGGCCGACCGAAAACCCGGCAAGAGTCTGAAAAAGTCCGGACAGTCGATCAAGGAAAAGCGCGCGGAAAGAGGGAGCGCGCCGCGGAGGCGGGCGAGTTGATCAAGAAGCGGAAGCGCCACTGAGCGGACGCACCATGACCCGCGAGCCGGTCGCACCCGCGACCCCGGACGTCCTGGACCACCTGCACCGCAAACTGGACCGCCTGCTGCCCGGCGGGACCCTGCCGGAACCCCGGTCCGACGGCTATCGATCCGGGATCACGTCCGCGAAGATTTTCGTCCTCGACGAACGCGCGCAGCATTCCGGAATTCCGATCGACGCCGGCACATGAAAATTCCCGCGCAGAAAACGACAAGGACCCGACTGTGAAGCGGACCCTGCTCGCCCTGGACAGAATTCAGGCGAGACTGGAAAACGAACTCGACACCACCGCCGGCCTCACCGAAAGAGAGGTCGGTTATCGCGCCGGAATTTCCGAGGCGCTCGTGCAGGTGATGGAAACCAAGAAATCCATCGCCCCTCGTTGACCCGATCGTGGAGGGTTTCCGTGGTTGCCGGCGGCAGCCCTCCACGATCGCTCCGCGCGTGGTGCGGCGCACGCCGCATGGCGAGACGTCGCCGTCGTCTGGACAATGGTCTGGTTACCGTTGCTAGGAGGCGCACGTGACCGACGGCCCGCTGATCGTCCAGTCCGACAAGACCCTGCTGCTCGAGGTGGAGCACGAGCGCGCGAACGACGCGCGGCAGGCGATCGCGCCGTTCGCCGAGCTCGAGCGCGCCCCCGAGCACGTCCACACGTACCGCATCACCCCGCTCGCGCTGTGGAACGCGCGCGCGGCCGGACACGACGCCGAGCAGGTCGTCGATGCGCTCGTCTCGTTCTCCCGGTTCGCGGTCCCCCAGCCGCTGCTGGTCGACATCGTCGACACGATGGCCCGCTACGGCCGCCTGCAGCTGGTGAAGAGCCCGGTCCACGGCCTGACCCTCGTCAGCCTCGACCGCGCCGTGCTCACCGAGGTGATGCGGCACAAGAAGATCGCCCCCATGCTCGGCGCGAAGATCGACGACGACACCGTCGTCGTGCACCCGAGCGAGCGCGGCCACCTCAAGCAGATGCTGCTGAAGGTCGGCTGGCCGGCCGAGGACCTCGCCGGCTACGTCGACGGCGAGGCGCACCCGATCGACCTCGCGTTCGAGGAGGGCCACTGGCAGCTGCGCGACTACCAGGAGATGGCGGCCGACTCCTTCTGGGCCGGCGGCTCCGGTGTCGTGGTGCTGCCGTGTGGCGCGGGCAAGACGATGGTCGGCGCCGCCGCGATGGCGAAGGCGAAAGCGACGACGCTGATCCTGGTCACCAACACCGTCGCCGGACGGCAGTGGAAGCGCGAGCTGATCGCGCGCACGTCGCTCACCGAGGAGGAGATCGGCGAGTACTCGGGCGAGAAGAAGGAGATTCGCCCGGTCACCATCGCGACCTACCAGGTCATCACCCGCAAGTCGAAGGGCGAGTACAAGCACCTCGAGCTGTTCGACTCCCGCGACTGGGGCCTGGTGATCTACGACGAGGTGCACCTGTTGCCCGCGCCGGTATTCCGCATGACGGCGGACCTGCAGTCCCGCCGCCGCCTCGGGCTCACCGCGACGCTGGTCCGCGAGGACGGCCGCGAGGGCGACGTGTTCTCACTGATCGGCCCCAAGCGCTACGACGCGCCGTGGAAGGACATCGAGGCGCAGGGTTGGATCGCGCCGGCCGAGTGCATCGAGGTGCGGGTGACGATGACCGACGCCGAACGGATGAGTTACGCGACGGCCGAGCCCGACGAGCGCTACAAGCTGTGCTCGACGGCGCACGCCAAGATCGCCGTCGTGAAGTCGATCCTCGACCGGCATCCGGACGCGCCGACCCTCATCATCGGCGCGTACCTGGACCAGCTCGAGGAGCTCGGCGCTGCCCTCGACGCCCCCGTCATCCAGGGTTCCACGCGAAACAAGGAACGCGAGGCGCTGTTCGACAAGTTCCGCGCCGGCGAGATCCAGACCCTGGTGGTCAGCAAGGTCGCGAACTTCTCGATCGACCTGCCGGAGGCGTCGGTGGCGGTGCAGGTGTCGGGCACGTTCGGGTCCCGGCAGGAGGAGGCGCAGCGGCTGGGCCGACTCCTGCGTCCGAAGCACGACGGCGGTCAGGCACACTTCTACTCGGTGGTCGCTCGGGACACGCTCGACGCCGAGTACGCCGCCCACCGCCAACGCTTCCTCGCCGAGCAGGGCTACGCGTACCGCATCACGGACGCCGACGACCTCCTCGGTCCGACCATCGGATAGGACTTCACACCCGTGCGACCCTTCGAGTTCCCGGTCGACAAGCTTCACGCCAAGGCTGTCAACGAGACGCTCTCCGACATCCGACGGCTCCAGGTGTCGGCGGTGTTGATGGCCGTCATCCTCGGCGCCGGCGCGGCCGGGCTGTTCTACCTGGCCCAGCCGTGGTCGTACGTCCTCGGCGTGGTGCTGGCCCTGTTCGCGTTGACGTCGCTGTTCATGGTCGTGTGGACGCCCCGGAAGGTCGGCACCATCGAGGACCTCTACGCCAAGGGCAACCTGGTGCCGGCGGTCGTCGCGGAGGTCCATCCCCGCGGCTACACGCTGCTGGCACTGGCGGACGTCGCGAAGCCGGGCGCCGCCGAGCCGCACTACGCGTTGACCACCCGCACCGTCCGGGCACTGCCCGGCAAGGGCCACTCGGTGGGCAGCAAGGTTCCGTCGGTGTCGGTGCTGGGTGACCGCTCCACCCGCTCCGACGACGACAACTGGCAGATGGTCAGCGTCATGCCGATCGCGTGGGGCACCCGCGACAGCAAGGTGATCACGCAGGCGACCGCGAAGATCGGTGACGCCGAGTGGAATCTGCTGAGCAAGAACATCTCGAGGTCGGAGAAGGTTCGCACGTCCGACAAGCAGTTCGTGCTGCTCGATCCGGCCGAGTTGCCCGACGAATTGCATTGATGGGATTCGTCGTTGCCCTCCGGGGCTGCGACTGGTTCGTCAGATCATCAGCGCCGCAAGGCCGATGCCGCCGATGGTGATCAGGCCGGTCATGACCGCGAGGGGCACCGAACCCATCAGTGCGAGCGCCGCGGCGGCCGGCACCGCGGCGACCACGAGTATCAGAGTGGACCAGCACAGCACGGTCCAGAGGGAACTCGATCTACCAACATCCAAGTCCTGCAATGCACTCGACCGAAAACTGGTGGGCATCGACTGGGGAATCGACCCGTTCGTTCGGAGTTCCATTCCTGGTGACCTCCTGCCTTGGGGGTCGCCCCAGTCTCTCGCACTTCGGCGGGTTTCGCATCCCGGAAACCGACCGGTTCCGCATTGCCCGCTGTGTCGTTTTCGCTGATCGGGGCACCTCACCGCACGGGGGCGACACCCATGATCGTGGCGATCTGGGTTGCGATCGGGTTGAGGTTCAAGGCATCCGGCGCCTGCTTGGGCTTGTCGTCCCACGGTTGCGGGACGTTGGGGTCGGCGAGGGCTGCCCGTTCCGCACCGCGGACGCCGGTGGGGTTGCCCTGCGGGACGAGGCAGCGCACGTCGGTGGAGAAGGGGAAGTCGTCGCGACTGTCGTCGAAGTTCGGGTCGCGCTGCTTCATCTCGTCGAGGGTCCGGTACGTGGTCTCGTAGCCGAGCGTGCACGGGGTGGGATTGTTCGTCTCGAGGACGAGACCGAAGTGGATGGTGCCGTCACCCGGCGCGACGGCCCGCGCAGCCACCGGCAGCGCCGGCAACAGCTGGAGAGTCGCGCGCAGGTACGGCTCGCGCCCGGGCGCGAGCGCGGTGATCTGCCTCGTGTTCGACAGCACCGTCGTCAGGTCCGCGCCGCTGTCGTGGACCAGCGCGCCCAGCTGGTTGCTCGCGGCGGTGCCGGTACCGATCAGCTTCCGGATGTCGGGGTCGCTCGAACGCAGTTGCGCGGCCAGGACGTCGAGGTCGGCGCTGAACGAGCGGATCGCCGACGACTGGTCGGACTGGGTCTCGAGCACGGTGCGGCCGTCGGCGATCAGATCCAGTGTCTGCGGCAGGGCGTCGGCGGCCTCCCGGGTGAACGCGCTCAGGGAGTCGACGACCGCGCGCAGGTTGTCACCCTGCCCGTCGAATGCCTTGCCGAGTTCGGTGGCCGCGGTGTGCAGGCTGTCCGCCGGGACGGATCGGGCGAAGGTGTCGACCGACGCGATGAGGTCCTCCACCGGCGTCGGGACGGCGGTGCGGTCGCGGGTGATCACCGACCCGTCGGTGAGGTACGGCCCGCCGTCCCCGCTCGGCTGCAGATCGACGTACTGTTCGCCGATCGCGGACCGATTCGCGACGACGGCCGCCGCCGATGCCGGCACGGACGGTGATCCGTCGTCGAGCAGCAGTTCTACGCGCACGCCGTCGGCGGTCAGTTTCAGATCCCCGACCCGCCCGACCGGCACACCCCGGTAGGTGACCTCGGCGTTGGTGAAGATCCCGCCCGACGACGGCAGATCGACGAACACCGAGTACTGGCCGAACCCCATCAGGTTGTCGAGGCGAACGTAGCGTCCGCCTACGAAGACGATGCTCACGATCGCGAGCACCGCGAACGCGCCGATCTGCCACCGAGCCAGCCTCGACATCTTGTTCATCGCCGACAGTCCTCCCCGATGGCCGCCAAAAGCATGTCGGCGAGATCACGCGAACCGCCCTGCTGTTACCCGGGCAACACGGTACCGCTAGACGTAACCGCGAGTAACAGCAATGTGACCGGGGTTACAAAGTGGACATTTGTCCGGATGATCTCCGCGCGCGCCGGGCTGGCTATGCTGGCACGACAGCCTCGCCGATGACCGCGGCGGCACGGGAGACGAACACGCCGCGACGGCGTGCACGGAGGGCGCATGACCGGCAGGGGGCGCGACGGCAGCTCCGGTGCCGTTGCAGCGGAAAGCGATTCGGACTCGGATTCCCCGGTGCGGTCGAGCCGGGTCGCCCGGCGGCGCGACCGCCGCAAGACCGAGATCGTCAGGACGGCGATCGGGATCCTCGCCGTGAACGGCTACCAGGGCATGAACCTCGAGGATGTCGCGGAGCAGACGGACATCGCCAAGGCCACGCTCTACCACTACTTCCGCTCCAAGGACGAACTCGTCGCGGCAGCCCTCGAGGTCCTGACCGAGGAAGTGCTGACGCGACTCGCGCAGCGCGCCGCCGAGGTCGGGGACGCGTCGGCCACCGTCCTGCTCGGCGCCCTCGTCGACGAACAGGTCCGCATCCTCACGGAGACCGCCCCGGAGGTCGCTACCGTCTTCTCCTGGCCCCGATCCTGGCCGCAGACGTTCCAGGAGTCCATGAAGGAGATGCGGCGTCGACACGACGCCGTCTTCCGCCGCGTGGTCGAACGCGGCGTTGCCGACGGCGAATTCACCTGCCCGGACATCGACGTTGCGATGCAGTGCCTGCACGGCATCCTGAACCAGTCGTCGGTCTGGATGCGCCGGACGCGCACGCCGGCGATGCGGCGGACGTACGCGCGTCCGTCGTCGCCTGCGCCCTCCGCCTGTTCGTCTAGGGCCGCACGCTGCGCGCGAACGGGCGTGCCTGCGCCACACCGAAAGAGACCCGATGAGCGACAAGCATTTCGAACTGACCGACGAATCGCACGACTACATCGGTCGCATCCTGCGCCGCATCCGGGCCACGACGGCCCTCCCGCGGCACGGAGTCCGCGAGGGCGATCTCGGCGGCCGGGTCGAGACGGCCGACAATCTGTCCGGCAACGCGTGGGTGTTCGGCAATGCGTGGGTGTTCGGCAACGCGAAGGTGTCCGACGACGCAGCAGTCTCCGGCAACGCAAAGGTGGTAGGCGACGCGGACGTGTCCGGCAACCCGTGGGTGTCCGGCGAGGCCGTCATCACCGAAAGCCAAGACATCCTCGTCGTCCACCCCATCGGCTCCGAGTCCGCCACCGCGACCCTCACCCGAACCAGGGATGGAAACCAGCTCTCGGTTTGGTGCTGGCGTGACCGCACGATCGACCGGCTCGACGCCGAGGTCGAACGCCGATCCGAATCCTGGCGTGGTTCGCCGGCTGATCACGACCGATGGCGCGCCGAGTACCGGGCGCTGCGGGCACTGTGCGAGGCACGGATCGCGGGATGGGAGACCCGATGACCTGCGCACCATCCACGCCGACGACCAACGCACCGATATTCGACCCGCCGGTCGAATTTTGAAATTACTGGTCGATCTCGCGTCCTCACAGTCGAGTTTTCGTGTTACGGTCCCGGTCGGGACATGCGCGACACGCCCCCGGACGAGCAGGAGTGCGCGAAATGGCCTACTTCAAGAGGGAGAGCGCCCACGCGTTCCACCCCACCAGCCATGTCAGTGGCGCATGGAACGAGGACGAGCAGCACATCGCCCCCGCCATCGGTCTGCTGGCGCACATGGTCGAACACGACCGCGATCAGCGCCGCGACGACGGCCTGGTGATCGGGCGACTGTCCTACGACATCCTCGGCACGCTCCCGATGGATACGGTCGAGACGTCGGTGAACGTCGTCCGGCCCGGCCGCACCATCGAACTGGTGGAGGCCACGCTCGCCCACGGCGGGCGACCGGCCGTGCGGATGCGCGCCTGGCTGATGCAGCCGGGTGACACCGGCAGCCTGCAGGGGACGTCGTTCCCCGGATCCCGCGGCCCGAGGAGATGGAACCCTGGGACCCGACCGAGGTCTGGGCCGGGGGCTGCATCGCCACCATCGAGGTGCGTCGTGTCCAGACCGAGCCGGGCCGGGCCACGTTCTGGATCCGGACGCCGCTGCCGCTGGTCGACGGCGAGCAGGTCAGTGCCCTGGCACGGGCGACGGGCATGTTCGATTTCGCCAACGGGATGGCGGCGCGAGCGAACCCGCGGGACGTCGCGTTCCCCAACATCGATCTCACGGCGCACCTGTTCACCGAGCCGTACGGGGAATGGCTCGGATTCGACACCACCGTGTCGTTCGGGCCCACCGGGCTCGGTCTGACCAGCAGCGTCATCCACGATGTGCACGGACCGGTCGGGACGGTGAACCAGATCCTCACCGTGCGCCCCTGAGATCTGCGCGCGGCGCGGACGCCCAGCGGCGCCGGTGGTCCTAGGATCGCACCATGGGCGTCGCGACACTGGCGGACTCGTTCGAAGCGCACCGCGGACACCTGCTGTCCGCCGCGTACCGGCTCACCGGCAGCGTGAGCGACGCCGAGGACGCCGTGCAGGAGGCCTGGCTACGCCTGGCCGACGCCGATGCGGATGCCATCCGGGACCTGCGGGCGTGGCTGACGACGGTCGTCGGACGGATCTGCCTCGACCGGCTGCGGTCCGCGACCGTCCGCCGCGAGCGCTACATCGGGCAGTGGCTCCCGAGCCCATCGTGACGGACCTGACGCCGTCGCGGACGCCCGATCCGCTGGAATCGGTTGTCCAGCAAGAGGACAACCGCATGGCGGCGCTGGTCGTCCTGGACACGCTCTCCCCCGACCAGCGGGTCGCCTTCGTCCTGCACGACGGCTTCGCGGTTCCGTTCGGCGAGATCGCGGACGTCCTGTCGGTCAGTGTCGAGAGCGCGCGTCAGCTCGCGTCCCGTGCCCGACGCGCGCTCGCCGACGCGCCGCCACCGGTCCCGGAGGCCGAGCACACCGAGGCCGTCACCCGGCTGGTGACGGCTTTGGCCAGCGGCGACCTCGACGCGGTGCTCGCGGCACTGCACCCGGACGCGATCACGATCGGCGACGCGAACGGCACCACCCACACCGCGGTCAACATCATCACCGGCGCCGACCGCTCGGCGAGGTTCTTCCTCGGCCTGGCCCACAAGTACGGCGTGGAGACGTTCCTCTCCGCGACCCCGGTGCTCGTCAACGGCCGGCTCGGGTTCCTCAGCCACGGCTCCTCCGGCGACGCGGCCCACCCCGGCTATCCGGGGCGGGTCACCGCGTTCACCGTCCGCGACGGCCGCGTGTGGGCGGCGTACGACATCGCAAATCCCGAAAAGCTCGGTGGGATCAGGCTTTCCGTTCCGCCTCCGTAGTCGCGGCCCACGGCACCCGACACGCGTCGCCCGAGTTGAAGCCCTGTTCGTGGATGCCGAGCGCCGAGTACGTCCGCGAGCGCATGTTCTCGAGCCTGATCTGATAGGTCAGTTCGACGACGCCGTCGCGGCCGAAGCGCCGCTCGAGGTCGGCCACCTGCTCGTCGGTCGCGGTCGTCGGGGTCTCGGTCATCGCGTCGGCGTAGGCGATTGCCGCCCGCTCGTCGTCGCTGTAGAGCGTCGACGTCTCGTACTCGCCGATGTGCTGCAGTCGTTCCACGTCGAGCCCCTCGAGCCGGTGCAGCATGGTGCCGAAGTCGACGCACCACGAGCAGCCGACGGTCCACGCGACCCGGTAGACGGCGATGTCCCGGACGTTGGGAGGCAGCACCGTCGATGCCTTCTGGGCTCCCATTTCGTGGCGCGCCGCGACGGTGAACAGCTTGCGATGGTTGGCAATCACCGCGAAGGGCTCCGGGACCTCGCCGAACTGTCGACGAGTGAACCAGTACGCGGCCTTCACCAGCGGGCCGGCCTCCTGCGGGGTCACCGCACGAATTCGAGCCATGACTTCCTCCGTTCTCGGTCGGCGCGACGTTTGCGCGCCGTCTACCCCATGGACGAGACCGCTGCCAGGAACGTGACACGCCGAGTTCGTGCGGCGCCCGCGCCCCCGCTACGCTGGACAAATGCCCGCAGCGCCTCGCTCCCGTACGGTCTCGCGACTGCAACCCTTCGCATCTACCATCTTCGCCGAGATGACGGCGCTCGCCACCGAGCACGACGCGATCAACCTGGGGCAGGGATACCCCGACACCGACGGTCCGACGGCGATGCTCGACGTCGCGCGCCGGGCCATCGCCGACGGCCTCAACCAGTACCCGCCGGGGCCGGGCATGCCGGTCCTGCGCCACGCGATCGCCGCCGACCGCGCCGCGCGGTACGGAATCGTCCACGATCCGGACCGGGAGGTGCTCGTCACCGTCGGAGCGACGGAGGCCATCAGCGCCGCGATCCTCGGACTGGTCGAACCGGGTGACGAGGTGGTGCTCGTCGAGCCGTACTACGACTCGTACGCGGCGGCGGTGGCCCTGGCGGGGGCGACCCGACGCTCCGTGCCGATGGTGCGCGACGGGGACCGGTTCGTCCTCGACCTCGACGCCCTGCGCGCCGCGATCACCCCGAAGACCCGGATGCTCGTGGTCAACTCGCCGCACAACCCGACCGGGACGGTGCTCACCGACGCGGAACTGACCGCGGCGGCCCAGTTGGCCTGCGAGCGCGACCTGCTGGTGCTCAGCGACGAGGTGTACGAGCATCTCGTGTTCGACGGCCGCACCCACACCCCGATGGCCTCGCTGCCCGGCATGTACGAACGCACGGTCACCGTGTCGAGTGCCGCGAAGACGTTCAATGTCACCGGCTGGAAGACCGGCTGGGCATGCGGCCCAGCCGAACTGGTCGACGCCGTCCGCGCGGCGAAGCAGTTCATGTCGTTCGTGGCGGGTGGGCCGTTCCAGCCGGCGGTCGCGCATGCGCTCGAGCACGAGCAGGCATGGGTGGTCGAGATGCGGGACGGCCTGCAGCTCAAGCGCGACGTGCTCGCCACGGCCCTGCGCGACGCCGGGTTCGGCGTGTACTCCGGCGGCGGAACCTACTTCCTGTGCGCCGACATCACCGCGCTGGGCACCCGCGACGGCGTCGAGTTCTGCCGGACGCTACCCGAGCGCATCGGCGTGGCCGCGGTCCCGGTCAGCGTGTTCACCGACCATCCCGATCAGTGGAATCACCTGGTGCGCTTCGCCTTCTGCAAGCGTGACGAGGTGCTGGCGGAGGCAGCCGAGCGGCTGCGCCGGCTGGAGGTGTCCGGGTGAGCCGGGCGACCATCCCTGCGGACTTCCTCCGTCGCGCCCTTCGCCTCGCCGAGACCGCCGGCGCCGACCTGACGACGACCTTCGAGGCGTCGGGCATCGACGTCGCCGCGCTCGACGACCCCCGGGCCCGCCTGACGCCGGAACAGGTCACCGTCTTCACCCAGGCCACCTGGCATCTCACGGACGACGAACTGTTCGGGCTCGGTGCGACGCCGGTCCCCCGCGGGACGTTCCGGCTGATCTGCCTGTCGCTCATCCACCGTCCGGACCTCGGCAGTGCGCTGGAGCGGATGGCCGACGTGACCCGCGCGCTGCCGGTCCCGCCGCTCACGCTCGTCCCCGGCGACGACTCCACCCGCCTCGAGGTACGGGTGGACGTGCGCGGCGACGACTACGCACCGGAGTTCGTCGACGAGGCCTTCCGGCTGGTCACCGACTTCGAACTGATCCTGCTGCACCGGTTCGCGGCGTGGCTCGTGGGTCGACGCGTGAAGCTGCGGTCGGTACTGATCCCCTATCCGGAACCGGCGCCGCGGTTCGCGAAGCACTACGACTCGATCTTCGGGGTGCCGGTGACGTTCGGCGCCCAGGCGGCGTCGCTCGAGTTCGACAACTCGATCCTGCGGGCACCGATCATCCAGGACGAACGGAGCCTCGCCGAGTACCTGCGGGAGTCCCCCAATCTGCTTCTCTCCGAACGTGACTACGACAGCACCGCCTCGGCGCAGGTCCGTCGGTCCTCGAGATGGGCGTCCGCGGGCGTACCTGCACGGCGGAGGAGATCGCGGAGATGCTGTCGATCAGCGTGCCGCACCTGCGCCGCTTGCTCCGCCAGGAGGGGACCTCGCTCAATTTCCTGCGCGAGGAGGTGCTGCGCGACGCCGCAATCGCCGCGCTGCGCCGCGGCGAACCGGTGGACGAGTTGTCGGCTCGGCTTGGGTTCTCCGAACCCAGCGCGTTCCGTCGTGCGTTCAAACGGTGGACCGGGGCCACTCCGGGCGCGTACCGCTAGGACGGTGCCGCCCCCTGCCGACCGTGGTTCAGGGCGCGATCGCCCCGCAGGTGGCTGCGCTTGTGCGGGGGCGACCACGACCACGCTTGTGGGCGATGACGACCCCGCGGTGCACGATCTCGCCGCCCCACACACCCCACGGCTCGCCCCGATCGAGCGCATCGCGCAGGCACCGGGATCGGATCGGACATCCGCCGCACAACAGCTTGGCGCGCTCGAGTTGGGCCGGGGCCTCGGAGAACCACAGGTCGGGATCGCCACCGATCCGGCAGGGCAATCCTCGGCTCGCCGCGTCGACACGGGCTCGCCCCGTGGGGAGGGCACAGTTCCCGTGGCGTGTCCGCCGCACGGTGGTCGACACGCCGTACTCGACTCCCCGGTGACCCGCCACGGTGCTCATGGATATGCGCTCCCCCTCGTCCATGGGCGCGGCGGATCCGCGCCCATGGAGTACAGACTCGAGTCGAGCGCGGAATTCATCGCGGGCGGCGACAACCGCCGCCGGCGCACGGAAACGGCTACGCGACAGCCACGGGCACGGCGGTGGCCAGACCCGCGAACACCTTCGCGAAAGGCGCGAGCGACGCCTCCACCTCGTCCGCCCGGCCGTCGGCGAGCCAGCCGAGGATGAGGCCGTCGATGGCGGTGGTGACCATGCGGCTCAGGACGGGAACGGGCACGGTCCACTCGACTCCGGCGGTCTCCGCCAGACGCACGAGAAATGTTCCGGTGGAGGCGAAGTACTCCCGGTACTGCCACTCCGCGATGGCGCTCCGATCCGGCGCCCGCAGCGCCCCGACCGTGAGTTCGTAGAACACCAGCTGCTTCTCCGGCTGGCCACTCACCGTCTCCCACAACCCCATGAGCCCGCGCAGGAGCGACTCCTCGACGTCGGCCCCCGGCGTCAGGCTCCCCACCGCGGTCTCCACGATGCCTGCGACCACCTCGCGGGTGAGCTCGCGCAGAAGCTCCTCCTTGGAGCTGAAGCAGTAGTGGAAGGCGCTCTGCTGGACGCCCGCCTCCGCACAGATCGCGCGGGTACTCGCGGCGGCCAACCCCACTTCCGCCGTCACCCGAATCGCGGCGTCGATGAGCTCCCTGCGCCGCTGTTGCACCGAAACGTATGGCATCGCAACCTTTCCCGAACAGTCCCCCGAATACCTGGCTGGTGTGTAACGCTTCGAGCGGCAGCGTAGTGCCGGAACGGGTCCGAGGCCAGGATTGAACGCAATCGATGTGCGAGCCGCGTTTTCCCTCTTGTATCCAAGTCGGTCGGTTGACAGACTCATCGCGAAGGTCGACCGGGAGAGAAGGAGTGTTCATGGCGCACAAGGGACTGGACGCGGTTCTCGAGTCGGTGGTCCGTACCGCGGCCACCGTGGTCGGCTCGCTTCCCACGACCGTCAAGCGCGTGCTCGCCGGCCGCCCGATCCGCGGCGACGGCCAGGTATTGGACACCGAGATCCAGTTGATGCTCAGGATGCTCGCGCTGCTGCCGGATTCCGACTTCGAACAGTTGCCGCTCGAGCAGTCCCGTGCGCAGATCGACATGGAGTCGCGGCTCGTCAGCGGCCGCTCCATCCCGATGGCGTCGGTCGAGACACTCTCGATCCCGGGTCCCGCAGGCACGATCCCGGCTCGGCTGTTCCGCCCGGAAGGACTACCGGCGTCGGCGCCGCTGCTCGTCTACTTCCACGGCGGCGGGTTCGTACTCGGCAGCCTCGACAGCCATGACAGCCTGTGCCGCTTCCTCGCCCGGCACGCGGAGGTCGCGGTGCTGGCCGTCGACTATCGACTCGCGCCCGAGCACGTGTTCCCCGCGGCCGTCGACGACGCGCTGGCGGCATTCCGTTTCGCGGTCGACAACGCGGCGTCGCTCGGCATCGACCCGGACCGGGTGGCCGTGGCCGGCGACAGCGCCGGCGGCAACCTCGCCGCCGTCGTCGCCCAACTCACCCGCGACGGCGGACCGCGTCCTGCCTTCCAGATGCTGTTCTTCCCGTGGCTGGACTTGACCACCAAGCGGCGATCGTACGAACTGTTCAGCGACGGATACTTCCTCACCGAGTCCCAGATCGACTGGTACACAAAGCACTACACACCGGACGAGCAGGCTCGCACCGACCCGCGGGCGTCACCCATCCTCACCGAGGATTCGAGCGGCCTGCCACCCGCCTACATCGCGCTCGCCGGGTTCGACGTACTCCGCGACGAGGGCATCGAGTACGCCGAGCGGCTGCGCGCGGCCGGGTCCCGACCACGCTGCGCGTCCACCGCGGACTCATTCACGCCTTCGTCAACCTCACCGGGTACGGGCACGCGGGGACCGACGCGCTGTTCGAGGCCGCAGGTGCGCTGCGCGTCGGACTGTCGTTCGCCGATCGCGTCGCCGGCTGAGGCCGGTCAGGACACGCAGAACTCGTTGCCCTCCGGGTCCGTCATGGTGATCCAGATGCTGGGCCCGGTCTGCCCGCGGTGCAGGATCGACGCACCGGCCTCGACCAGTTCGGCGGCCACGTCCTCGCGCCGATCCCCCACCCGGACGTCGAAGTGCAGTCGGTTCTTCGCGGACTTGCCCTCCGGCACGAGCTGGAACAGCACCCGCGGGCGTTGCGGCTGCTCGGGGTCCCGGATGGCCGCTCCCTCGCGCCAGACGAGCACGCCCTCGAACACGGTGGTGTCCGATTCCTGTGCGTGTCCGGCCGCGACGAGGCCCCGGATGAACTCCTCGTCGCTGGGTTCGACCTGCCAGCCCAGCGTGTTCGCCCACCACTTGGCCTGTCGGTGCGGGTCCTTCGAATCGACGGTGATCTGAATTTCGTATGCCATGCGCCGACGCTACTGCCGGGCACCGACAGGCTCGGGCGGCTCTTCGTGTGGCCTCGCGCTGCGCCCGATTTACTGGATACTCCCGGAGCCGACAGCTGTAGCGGTAGCGGAGGAGAGCTCACGCTTGAGGAGCTTGCCCGTGGCTGTCATCGGCAATGCAGCTGCAAACTCGACCGAGCGGGGTACTTGTAGCTGGCCATCCGTTCTTTGCACCAGCTGATCAGGTCGGACTCGGTGACCTGCGCGCCCGGTTCAGGGATGACGAACGCCTTGATTTCTTCGCCGTACTGCTCGTTCGGGACACCGACGACGGCGGCGAGAGACACTGCGGGGTGGGTGATGAGTGCTTCTTCGATCTCGCGGGGGTAGACGTTGAACCCACCTCGCACGATCATGTCCTTGGCGCGGTCGACGATGTAGTAGAAGCCGTCGGCATCGCGACGGGCGAGATCGCCTGTGCGGAACCAGCCGTCGTGCATGACGTCGGCGGTTGCGTCGGGCGACCGTAGTAGCCCTTCATGATGTTGTGGCCACGGATCGCGATCTCCCCGACCGTGTCGGCGCCCTCGAGAGTGTTCCAGTCCCCGTCGACCAACCTCACCTGCACGCCCCAGATCGGGATGCCGATCGAGCCGGGCCGGGGAGCGCGTTCGGGGTCGCTGAACAAGGCGATCGGCGAGGTTTCCGACAGCCCGTACGCCTCGAGGATCTGGACGCCGAACCGTTCTGCGAAACGGTCGAGGATCTCCACCGGCAGGGCGGCGCCGCCGGAGATCGCTTTGCGGAGGTTGTCGGCGATCCGATCGACGTCTACCGAAGTATCGAGCGCCCCGAGTAGGCCCCAGTACATCGTCGGCACGCCCGCGAACATCGTGATCGACTCGCGTTCCATGATCTTCGAGCGCGGCGCCGGCTTCGAAGCGCGGCAGCAGAACCAGTGTCGCGCCCACCGCGAATCCGGCGTTCATGTTGGCCGTCTGTCCGAACGAGTGGAACAGCGGGAGTGTCACCAGATGTGTGTCGGGCCGACTGGGCGTGCTGTCGAACAAGCGGTTGGAGGCGATGGCATTCATCAGCATGTTCGAATGGGTCAACTCGGCGCCCTTCGGCCGGCCGGTCGTCCCGCTCGTATAGAGGATGACGGCGGTGTCGGTGGCCTCACGAACAACCGACTCGAACGTCGCAGGCTGGCCGGGGAGCACGGTCGACAGCGGGGTGATCTCCTCTCCCTCCGCGTCGGCGCCGCTGTTGGCGTCGATCACGAACATCGTTCGGCAGGAGTGCACCTCACGGAACGCCGCGCGCCCGTACTCGCCGATCGGTAGGTCAGCGCCGCCTTCGAAGCAGATGTAGGCGGCGGCACCGGAGTCCTGCAGGTGATAGGTGATCTCGCTGCTCTTCAACAGGATGTTGAGCGGGACGACCACGGCGCCTGCTTTGAGGATCCCGTAGTAGACGATCGGGAACCAGGGCAGGTTGGGCAGGAGATCGCGACCCGGTCGCCGGGCTCGATCCCGGACGCGACGAGAAGGTTCGCGATCTGGTTCGAGAGGGCGTTGGTCTCGGCGTAGGTGAACCGGTCTTCCCCCAGTACCAGTGCGTCGCGGCTGGGGTATTTGCGGGCCGAGTCTTCCAGGAACATGGACAGATTGAGCATCAGTTTCTCTCAGTGCCGTTGAAGTAGATGAGGGTTGGAGGTGATCAATGTGCCGTCGTGAGCTCGGCCCGACGTCGCTCCGCGAGGCGTTCGAAGTACTCGAGTAGCGAGGGGTCATCGATGCCGTCGCGGTTGACGACGTCTTCGACGCGTGCGCCCTGCAGTACCCGCTTAAGCGGCACCTCGATCTTCTTCCCGGTCCGGGTGTGCGGGAGGCCGGCAACGTCGAAGATGTCGTCGGGGACGTGGCGTGGGGACACTCGGTCGCGGATGGTCGAGGAGATCTTGCCGATCAAGGCATCGTCGAGGGCGTGACTCTCGTGGAGAACGATGAACAGCGGCATCCAGTACGAGCCGTCGGCTTCTTCGACGCCCAGGACGAGGGCTTCAGCAATCTCGGGGAGCGATTCGACCGCCGAGTAGATATCGGAGCTGCCCATCCGGACACCGTTGCGGTTGAGGGTCGAGTCCGACCGTCCGTGCACCGCGACTGTTCCGTCGTCGTAGATCGTGGCCCAGTCGCCCTGCCGCCAGACACCGGGGTAGGTGTCGAAGTATGCGTCGTGGTATTTCGTTCCATCGGGGTCGTTCCACAGTGCGACGGGCATGTTCGGGAGCGGCTTGGTGACAACGAGATCCCCTACGGTCCCAATTACCGGGTTGCCGTGCATGTCCCATGTTTCGACGGCGACGCCGAGGCATCGCCCGGAGATTCGTCCGACGCGGACGGGCCGAGTCGGAACGGCACCGACGAGGGCGCCGGCGATGTCGGTGCCGCCGCTCGTCGACCACAGTGGAATGTCTCCGACTTCGTCATGTGCCCACTGGTAGAGGTGCTCGCTCAACGGGGCCCCCGTGCTGCCGATCGCTCGAAGGCTCGACAACGCGTGTTCGGTCTTCGGGTGTGCGTCGGTGTCGGCGCACGTCTGGAGGTAACCGGGGCTGGTGCCGAGGAAGGTGGTGCCGGTGTCCGCGACGAGTTTCCAGAGCGAATTTGTGTGCGGGTAGGTCGGGCGCCGTCGTAGCACACGATCGACGCCCCTGAGAGCAGGGCGGCGACCTGCATGTTCCACATCATCCAGCTCGGTGAGGTGTACCAGAGGAGCCGGTCGTTCGGACCGAGGTCCCAATGCAGACCCATCTGCTTGACGGTTTCGACGAGAATGCCGCCGTGCCCGTGCACGAGACCCTTCGGTCGACCTGTCGTCCCGGAGGAGAACAGCACCCACAGCGGATGGTCGAAGTCGACCTCGACGAATCCGGAGCGGGCTTCTCGACGAGAGATGGCCGCTGACCAGTCGTGCCATGTCGGCGACGAGCTGCCGGTTCCTGCATCGGCCGCCGCAGCATCCGAAGAGATACGTTGCACAACGATGACGTCCGTCAACGACGGCAGCCCAGCCGCGATCTGCGCGACCGCGTCGACGCGTGAGTGCCGACGGCCGGCATAGGTGTATCCGTCGGCGGCGATCAGAACCTTCGGCGACAGCTGCGAGAACCGGTCGATGACAGCGTCCGGTGCATAGTCTTGCCCGACCGATGCCCACGTTGCTCCGAGTGCAGCCGTGGCGAGGAAGGCGATCACGGATTCTGCGGTGTTGGGGACGTACCCCACGACCACGTCGCCGCTGCCGACTGCGAGCGCTTCGAGGTCGGCCGCCAGCGCGAGCACTTGTTCTCGCAGTTCCGACCGGGTCAGCGTCCGGACGACGCCCGACTCCTCGGCTGCCACAATCGCAACAGCCGCAGGCTCTCCCTTGTCGAGCAGCGCCCGCGCAAAGTTGATCCGTGCTCCCGGAAACCATTGTGCACCGGGCATTCGATCGTCCAGTAGCACTGCGTCGTAGGCGCTTTCGCTATCGAGGCCGAAGAACTCCCACACCGAGGACCAGAACGCCTCGAGATCGGTGACAGACCACTGCCAGAGATCTTCGTAATCGTCGACCTCGATACCGTGCGTGTCGCGAACGTACTCGATGAACCGCGCCAGGGTGGTGTGGGCGCGTTCGGTCGAGTCGGGGCTCCACAGGATTCCACCTGACGAATCAGCGGGCTGCATGGGTGTCCTTTCCGGATGAGGTCATGTCATCGTTGTGCCGGTGGGTGTTACGGACCGACAGCAGTTGCGGCAGATGCAAGTTCTTCGATCAGGTCGATGGCGGCGGGCCATTCGCCGTACCCTGATGCGGGGTTGAGGTGCCCGACCTCTCCGAGGTTCACCAGTCGGCTGCCCCAGGAATCGGCCAGTTGGGCCACGGCCGCGTAACTGGCCAGCGGATCGTTCGTGCTGGCGGCGACGATGCTCGGGAACCGAAGTGATCCGCGGGGTATCGGGGTCCAGCCCAGTTCCGCGAGAGCCTGGGGGACAGGTTGCCGGCGGGAAGCGGAGTCTCGAGGTCCGGCGGCGCGGCAAGCAGTGCACCCGCAACGCGATCGGTGTCGGGGTGACGTTGTGCCCAGTGGGCTGTGATCACCACGCCGGCGCTGTGGGCCACGAGGACCGCGCGTCCAGGTACGGTTGCCAAGGTCCGGTCCAGCGCCGCTACGCGTTCCTCCAGGCGGGGATAGCTGTCGCTGCTCACCGGGACGGTTCGCGTGTCGGCGAACCTGCCGGCAAGGATCGTCTGCCAGTGTTCCTCGACATGTCCGCGAAGTCCGGGCACGATCACGATGGTCAAGTCGTTCACAATAGTCACGTCGGGCTGCCTGTCTGGTTGGCGACTGCGTTCTGAGTCAGTTCGTTAAGTCGCTGCAATCCTGTTGCGTAGTAGCGCTTTCCGACGATCAGGGCGATGGTGGCGAGTACGGATGCAACGGGAACGATTTGCAGCGCTGTGTTCAGGCCCAGCCGATCGGCCAACATGCCGACAACGACGGGCGCTGGGGCCAGACCGATCAGATTGTTGGAGAGCGTTACGGTTCCGATGGCGGTCGCCCTGATCGATGCGTGGGTGAGGTTCGCGACCATGGCGCCCGCGGGTCCGGAGATCCCTCCGGCGAAGAACGCCCCGAGGCCCAGGAAGATCAACTGCGGCGTGCCGGGTGCAAGAGTGAATGCGGCGAGGAGGAGGATCGCGGAGGCCACGCAGAACGTGATCGAGGACGTCCACCTCTTGTTGTGATCGAGGCGGCTGACCCGGTCGGTGATCATCCGCAGCCGGCCATGCCAATGCCGATGATCAGCACGAAGACGGCTGCGAGCAGGGCCGCCTTGTCCGGGGCGAGGTCGTAGTACCGATTGACGTAGCTCGGCAACCAGGTCAACAGTGCGCCGGCGACGAACAGTTGCATGCCGCTGGCAAGGTATGCGGCGATGACCGAGACGCCTTTGAACAGGCTCGATAGCGGAACCTGGACATCTCCTGCAGCACTCGGTGTTTGCGCGCCATCGTCTGGATGCTGGTAGAGGGCGAGACGCTGTTCGTTCACGAATGATCGAAAGACGACGACGAGGACCAACCCGACGATCGCCATTACTCCGAAAGTCCAGCGCCATCCGAAGTTGACTGCGATCACGCCGCCGAGCGATACGCCGGCGACAGATCCGAACATGGCGCCGGACATGAACGTTCCCGTCAGCGCGGCGCGCCGCTCGGGTGCGAACAAGCCCAGGATGACGGCGGCGCCGACACTGCCGTAGGCAGCTTCACCGACGCCGACGAAGAACCGTCCGACCAGCATCTGGCTGTAGCTGTCTGCGAACGCGCAGAACAAGGTGGCAACGCTCCACAGCAGTGCCGAGCCGACGAGCAATCGGACACGGCCCCATCGGTCAGCAGCAACCGAGAGCGGGAAGATCAGTACACCGACCATCAATGCGACGACGCCGGTAAGAGACCCGAGGTGCGCGTCCGATAGACCCCAGTCGGCCTTGATCATCGGGAACACGGCGCTGATGACCTGCCGCGACATGTAGTCCGACAGCATCAGGGCGAAGATCAGTACGAATACAGCCAAGGGGTAGAGCTTGGACAGTTTGGGCGGCGGAGCCAGATCGTCCGACGCCTCGAAATCTGCGGCTGGAAGGCCCATAGTTACTTCTCCTCATAGTGCGGACCATCTGGATACAGGAGCTGAACAGGGGTTTGGCGATGACGGTTCTGGTCGTCGCTCGGAGGACACGACGAACATCAGTTGTTCGGGCCGCGTGCGTGAACGGCCCGGGCGGCGCGAGTGGTACTCGCGCCGCCCGGGCCTACCCGGAGCCGGTCAGGCGTGTCCGGTGAAGCCGACCTGCCCGGGGCGGCGATTGGGGGCGTAACCGAGCTTGGCGAGGGTCTCGTCGGCATCGCGGTAGGACTCGCCGATCTTGTAGATCTCGCGGGCTTCCTTGCCCGTGGCCACCTCGCGGCCGAGCTCATTTGCGATCCGGACCAGCTGCTTGACCTGATCGACCGAGGTCATCTTCTCGCCCTTGCGACCCCACAGGGTGTCCTCGTTACCGCAGCGGGTGTGCAAGCCCATCGCGATACCCATCGCGTTGACCGGCAACACACTGCGCATGAGGGTCTCGACGGTGAGGATCGCCCCGTCGGGAACTCGCTGGACGAAGTTCATGATGTTGTACGGGTTCGGGCCTTCCTGTCCGCCGCCGATGGCCACCCAGGTCAGGTTCAGCGGACCGGTGTAGACGCCGCGGCGAATCAGCCGCTCGACGGTTTCCAGCTGCGCGAGCGAACCGAGCTGGAATTGCGGCTGGATCCCGGCGGCCTGCAGCCGGCGCAGGTGTTCCTCGACCCACTCCGGACCGGCCGGCACCGTCATCTCCCGGTACGCCGCCGCCAGCTCGGGCCGCTCCATCGACGTACCCGCGAGGTCGTCCGCGGTCATCAGCTCCATGAGGTTCATCTGGCTGGTGTTGATCGCGATCGTCACCTGGTCAGGCTTCGGGTCGAGCTCGGCGAGCATGTGGCGGGTGTCGTCCGAGAGCCACTTCGCATCGGTGCTGTCACCCTCCGGCGCGAACGAGATGGAACCGCCGACCTGCAGGATCATGTCCGGGACCGCCTCGCGGAGTCCGGCGAGGAGCTCGTTGAACTTCGACAGCCGCTTGGAGCCCTTGCCGTCGAGCTCACGGACGTGGATGTGGAGCACCGTGGCGCCGGCCTCGTAGCAGTCCACCGCCTTCTGGACGTGTTCCTCCATCGTCAGCGGCAGATCCTCACGGAAGTCGTCCGGCTCCCACTCCGGACCATAGGGGGCCACCGTGATGACCAGCTTCTCCTGGGTCTCCGGGAACAACGAATCGTCGTGGAAATGCATTGCGTAACTCCGTTTCTGGATTGTGGACGTGCTGTGTTAGGCGGCGAGCTCAGAAGGGGCGGTCGCCGACGATCCCGGCGCGCTCCATCTTTCGGACCGCCGGCCAGTAGTCCTGGACGGCGTAGTGCTGGGTCGACCGGTTGTCCCAGATCGCGACGCTGTTCTTCGTCCAGCGCCAGCGCACCTGGTACTCCGGGATCGATGCCTGGCTGATCAGGTAGCGCAGCAAATCGCCGGCGCCGGGGGCGTAATCGATCCCGTACCGCACGTTCTCAGGGGTGTGGAAATTGGTGAAGTGGGTGGCGAAGCAATTGACGAACAGGATCTTCTCGCCCGTCTCGGGGTGGGTGCGGACCACCGGGTGCTCTGCGTCGGGGAACCGTTCCTTGAGCGCAAGGCGCTGCTCGAAGCGGCATACCGGCACCGAACGTCGCCTCAATGCTGTGTCGTGCCCGCAGACCCTGGATCTGTTCCTTGACACGCTCGGGCAGCCGCTCGTAGGCCAGAGCCATGTTCACCCAGATCGTGTCGCCGCCGATCTCCGGTCCGTCGACGCACCGGAGTACGCATCCCATCGGCGGGTTCTCGCGCCACGTCGCGTCGCAGTGGAAGGCGTTCTCGTAGTGTTCCGGGGGGCTGTCGATGTCCTTGTAGATCCGGACCAGGCCTGGGTACTCGGGATCACTGCCGGCCACCGGATGGTCCTCGAGCGAGCCGAACCGCTCCGCGAGCGCAATGTGTTCGGCCCGGCTCATGTCCTGGTCGCGAAAGAAGAGCACCTTGTGCTTCAGCAGCAGCGACCTCAGTTCGGCGAACAGATCATCGTCGCGGGACACCGCAGCGAGGTCAACTCCGTGGAGTTCGGCGCCGATGCTGCAGGTCAACGGCCGCGCGTCCATCGGGGTTGCGGTCGCCGCTCGGCTGGACGCGAATTCAACGGTGGTCATGACCTTCTCCTGTGCAAGCTGGAAGTAGTGAGTCAAGCGGGAAGTGATGCGGGCGCACCGTCGCCTAGCTACGGCGGGCGCCGGATTGCGCTGCGAAGCAGTCTGTTCGGGATCAGAAGGAGAAGACCGACGAGCCAGTGGTCTTCCCCGACTCGAGGTCGCGGTGCGCCTGCTCGGCTTCCTCCAGCGCGTAGTGCTGGTTGATCTCGATCTTGATCCGCCCGGCCGCGACATGCCCGAACAATTCGCCGGCAAGGTCGGCGCGCTCAGCAGGCTCGGCGATGTAGTCCGCAAGCGCGGGGCGCGTGAAGAACAATGATCCCTTCAGCGCCAACTTCATCGGCTCGATGGGCGGTACCGGGCCAGATGCCGTCCCGAACGCCACGAGGAGCCCACGGCGAGCGAGGGAATCGAGCGAGGTCTCGAACGTCGACGCCCCGATGCTGTCGTAGACGACGGGAACACCGGCTCCGTCGGTCAACTCGCGCACCCGCTCCGCGACGTTCTCCCGGGTGTACACGATGACGTCGTCGCATCCGTGGGCGCGAGCAACTTCGGCCTTCCGATCGCTGGACACCGTTCCGATGACGTTGACGCCCAGCAGCTTTGCCCACTGGCAGAAGATCAGCCCGACACCACCAGCGGCCGCGTGCAGCAGCACCGTGTCGCCCGCCCTCAATTGGTAGATCCGGCGCAGCAGGTAGGACGTGGTGAGCCCGCGCATCGTCATCGCGGCCGCAGTCTCGAACTCGATACCGTCCGGCAGCGCGATCAGGTGCTCGGCGGGCATGACGCGTTCGGTGCTGTACGCGCCGAGCGGGCTGCCTGTGTACGTGACGCGGTCCCCTTCCCGGAATCGGATCACTCCAGCGCCGACCGCCTCGATGACGCCCGCGGCCTCGACACCCATGCCCGCAGGCAGCGGGGCCGGGTACAGACCGGTACGAAAGTAGGTGTCGGCAAAGTTCAACCCGACCGCCTCGTGCCGGATCCGCACCTCACCCGGGCCGGGTTCGCCGACCTCCACGGACTCCCACTTCAGGACCTCGGGGCCACCTGTCTCGTAGAAGCGAATCGCTTTCGCCATCGTCCTGACTCCTCACTCATCGACCGCACCTGCGAGGTGCGTCTTACCTGCAGGTTTGTTGGCGCGCGCGATTGAACAGACATTTCCCGCGACGCCAATCTGTGATGCAGACGACACGACGCTATCGCTAAGATCGACATCACACTTACCCTCATGTGGCATTTGACTTACCAATTGGAGGCACCTCTTGGACACTCGTCCACTCGCGCGCTACGCGGCGTTACACGGGTACATCGAGCTCGGCGAATCGTTGGGGATTGACGCGATCAAGCTCCTGAGAGCAGCGGGACTCGACCCGGCGGGGATGGATGTCCAGGATCAGTGGGTGCCGGCCTCAGCTATCTCTTGTGTGCTCGAAACGTCGGCCGCGGCCGCGCAGCGGGAAGACTTCGCGCTTCTCCTTGCGCAACACCGCCGGTTCTCGAACCTGGGCCCGCTCAGCGTGAGCATCAGAGAAGCCCCGGACGCGCGGAGCGCGTTCGAAACGTTGATCCGCTACCAGCACATGTACAACGAGGCTCTGCTTGTTCGGTTGTCCGAACGCCGAGATCTGACGACACTCATCTTCGAATACGACACGAAGACCGACGTCGGAACCCGGCAAGCTCTCGAGCTGGTCACAACGGTTGGCTACCAGCTGCTACGCACCATCCTCGGCGATCAGTGGCGCCCTGTCGCGGTCTGCTTCCAACATGGCCCACCCAGCGATATCACCACGCATCGAAAGGTGTTCGACTCGGACATCAAGTTTGATCAACCTTTCACCGGGATTGTCTCCACCACAAGCGATCTCAGGAAGCCGAACCGCATGTCCGATCCGATGCTTCGGTCGTACACGCGAGCGCTACTCGAAACGGTCGAAACAGCCAGTCCGCCAACAGTGCTCACCCGAGTCCGCGAACTCATCGAGCTGCTGCTCCCCACGGGGCGATGCTCACTCGACCAGGTATCACGCAGTCTCGGCGTTCATCGAAAGACCGTGCATCGTCACCTCGCCCAATCCGGCGAGACGTTCACCTCGGTGCTGAACTCAACCAGGGCGGGACTCGCAGAACGCCTGGTCGCCGACGACCGCTACTCACTGACCGAGATCTCCGAGATGCTCGCCTTCTCCACACCCAACAGCTTCTCCCGCTGGTTCCGGCAGCAGTTCGGCGTCAGCGCCCGCGAGTGGAGGATCGCCGCGCAACAGGGAACAGATCCCGCCTCGCAATAGTCCCCGGTATCGCAGTCACGGACGCGATCAGCGCCCCTTGCGTATGAGATTCTCAGTCCTCGCTCCACGACAGACGACGGAGCGTTTGCAGGACATCACGGTCTCAGCGTTGGCTGTCACGTTCTGGTTCGAGACAGTCCTCGAACGCACCCAGGTCCGGGAAGCCATGGGGTGGACCGGGTCGACAACAACTCCACCGCCGCAGCCCGACTGCGTCACCTCACTTCGACGCCGCGCACGACACCCGTCCCGAAATGCGCAACTCACGTCGCGGCTGTGTAGCTTCTCGATGCCTGTGGCGACGTCCGGAGCGGGACGATCTCGTTGACCGAGCGATATTCAGGAAGCTCACGAAGTCACCACAACGAAAGTTGCGGCACTTCATGTTCGGACGTCGGGCCGAGCCTTGCGACGATTCCGGACGACTCGTGCCCCTGCGCCGCGACTGACAACAGTGCGGGAAACGTACCGTTGAGCAGGATCGAGTCGAAGTGACAGATCCCGCATTACGCGACGTTGTCGAGCACGTGGGCTCGGGATCGGAAATTCCTCGACCACATTCATTCTCGTGACCGCCGTGGGACACTACCGCCGACACGGCGCTGCTCCGCGGCCACAGCCGCGGAGCAGCGAGCAGGACGGTCGCGAGTCACTCGCCCTTGCGACGGGACGCGACCGCTGCGGCGAGACGGTCGAGCGTCTCCGCGGTGGTGTTCCAGTCGATGCACGCGTCGGTGATGGACTGGCCGTAGGTGAGCTCGTCGGCGTGGCCCAGCGTCAGGTCCTGGCGTCCGGCCTCGATGAAGCTCTCGAGCATGATGCCGACGACGCTCTTGTCACCGGCCGCGATGCGCTCGGCGATGTCGGCCGCGACGTCGACCTGCTTGTTGTGGTCCTTGCGGCTGTTGCCGTGGCTGGCGTCGACGACGACGCGCTCCGGCAGACCCGACTTGCGCAGCCGCGCCATCGTGTCGGCGACGGTCTCGGCGTCGTAGTTCGGGCCGTCGGTGCCGCCGCGCAGGATGACGTGGCAGTCCGGGTTGCCGACGGTGTGGATCAGCGCGGCCTGGCCCTCGAGATCGGTCCCGGGGAACACGTGGCTCGCCGCCGCGGCGCGGGTGCCGTCGACCGCCACCTGGATGTCGCCCTCGGTGGAGTTCTTGATGCCGACCGGCATCGACAGCGCGCTGCACAGCTGACGGTGCACCTGGCTGGCGGCGGTGCGGGCGCCGATCGCGCCGTAGGTGACCAGGTCGGCGATGTACTGCGGGATGATCGGGTCGAGGAACTCGCAGCCCACCGGCAGGCCCAGGCGGGAGATGTCGAGCAGCAGCTTGCGGCCCATCCGCAGACCGGTGTTGATGTCGTAGGTGCCATCCAGGTGCGGATCGTTGAGCAGGCCCTTCCAACCCAGCGTGGTGCGCGGCTTCTCGAAGTAGACGCGCATGACGATCTGCAGGTCGTCGCGCAGTTCCTCGGCCTTCGCGGCGAGCCGGCGCGCGTAGTCCATCGCGGCCTCGGGGTCGTGCACCGAGCACGGGCCGACCACGACGACGAGGCGGTCGTCGTCGCCGTTGAGGATGTTCACGGTGTCGGCGCGGCCCGAGCGCACCGTCGCGGCGGCGACGTCGTCGGGGGTGTGCTCGGCACGCACGACGGACGGCGCGACGAGCGGACTGATGCTGACCGTGCGCTGGTCGTCGAGGCGCTGGTCATTGGCGATAGCGGTCATGGGGTTCGGTTTCCTGTTCTCAGGCCGACCCTCGAAGACTGAAGAATCCCAGCGAGCCGGTCTGTCATCCGGCTCTAGGGTGGAAGATTGTCAGCGCGTGGTTACGCCGACCGACCCACCCAGGGCCGGCCTGCTAAACCAGAAATAGGTCGCTGACACGCGTTCGAGGGTAGCGGGTCTCTTCCGGGCACGCACCACCTCCCCCTCGAAGGAGACGACGATCACACTGGGGCGGGTCGGTGCCGGTTGCGTCGACGCAGGTCCCGCCCGCCGCCCGCAGCCCTGACATTTGTCATGCCCAGGTCGTGACGGACAGGCGAGGGACGACGGCCCGCGAGCGGGCAGATTTTAGGTATGACCACAGCGCAGCCGACTCCCACACTCCCCGGGACCCGCACAGAGGTGACGCGGTACGCCTGACCGGAGTCCACAAGCATTTCGGTCAGGTGCACGCCGTCCGCGGCCTGGATCTGACGATCCGCCCCGGTGAGGTGGTGGCCTTCCTCGGCCCCAACGGAGCCGGCAAGACCACGACGGTCGACATGATCCTCGGTCTCTCGCAGCCGAGTTCGGGCACCGTCGAGGTGTTCGGGCTGTCTCCGCGGGACGCTATCTCGCGGGGGCTGGTGTCGGCGGTGATGCAGACCGGTGGGCTGCTGCCCGAACTGACCGTCGGCGAAACCGTGCAGCTCACCGCGAGTCTCTACGCGCAGGCGCGGCCCGTCGACGAGGTGCTGCGCCGCGCCGGCATCCTCGACATCGCGGATCGGCCGGTCCGCAAGTGCTCCGGCGGCCAGCAGCAGCGGCTGCGGTTCGCGATGGCGCTGCTGCCCGATCCGTCGCTGCTCCTGCTCGACGAGCCGACGGCGGGAATGGACGTCGAGGGCCGACGCGAGTTCTGGTCGGCGATCCGCGCCGACGCCGACGCCGGCCGCACCGTGGTGTTCGCGACCCACTACCTCGAGGAGGCCGACGCGTACGCAGACCGCATCGTGCTGGTGCGCCACGGAGAGATCGTGGCCGACGGAACCACCGCCGAGGTCAAGGCCATGGCCGCCGGCCGCACCCTCCGCGCGACGGTGCCCGGCGCGGACGCCGAACTGCTGCAGTCCATTCCGCACGCCGACGCCGTCGAACTGCGGGGCGAGACGCTGGTCGTGCACTCGTCGGACACCGATGCGGTGGCCCGCCACCTGCTCCTCCACACCGCGGCCCACGACCTCGAAATCGTCTCGCGCGGACTGGAAGATGCCTTCATCGCCCTCACCACCGACCACACCGAAGGACCGGTTCGATGACCACTCTCGCTGACACCCGTTCGACCGTCCGCTGGGGCGGGTTCGACACCACCCTGCTGCGACTTCGAGCTGCGCCGCCTGCTCCGCAACCGCCGCACCGTCATCTTCACGCTGGTGATGCCGGTGGTGTTCTTCCTGATCTTCGGCCTCGGGCAGGGTTACAGCGACGAGAACGCCGGCCGGGGCAACGTCACCGCGTACATCATGATCAGCATGGCGCTCTACGGCGCGATGATCGCGACCACCAGCGGCGGCGCCATGGTGTCGGTGGAGCGGGCCTCGGGCTGGAGCCGGCAGCTGCGGCTCACCCCGCTGTCCCCGTCGCGTACATCGCGGTGAAGCTCGTGGTCGCGATGACGCTGGGCCTCGTCGCGCTGGCGGTCGTGTACGCCGTCGGCGCGTTCACCTCCGCCGACATGGACGGCTCACTGTGGGTGACGACGGCGGTGATTGCGTGGCTCGGATCGTCGATCTTCGCGGCCTTCGGCCTCTTCATGGGATACCTGCTGCCGAGCGAGAACGTCATGCAGATCCTGGGACCCGGACTGGCGCTGCTGGCGTTCGGCGGCGGCCTGTTCATCCCGCTGCAGGACGGCTCGGTGTGGGCGACGATCGCGCAGTTCACCCCGATGTACGGCATCGGCAACCTGGTGCACGCCCCACTCACCGGCGACGCCGTGCAGTGGACGTGGATCGCCAACGTCGTGGTGTGGCTCGCGATCTTCGTCGGCGGAGCCGTGTGGCGATTCCAGCGCGACACCGCCCGCGTATAGCGTGTCCGACGTGACCAGCACCGAACGCCCCGACACCGTACAGCGGTGGGGGCGTTTCGGCATCGTCTTCGCCGCCGTGTGGCTGGTGTTCCTGGCCGAACCTCTGGCGGCCGGATGGGACCGACGCGATCAGGTGAACGGTTGGATCGGGACAACCACCACACTGATCTTCGCGGTGTACTTCCTGCGGGTCTTCTCCGCCGCCCGGCAGGGCCGGATACGGCGCGAACTGCGGCCCCGCTCCGACGGGCGATCGTCGACGTCGCGATACTCATCGGTCTCGCGGTGATCATGACGATCACTCTCGGCGAAGCAGGACTGGCATCCACGGTGTTCATCGCGGTGACCGCGGTGATGTCCCTGCCCATGATCGCCGGCGGCGCGGTGGCCCTCGGTGTCGCCGGGGTAGTCGAACTGCTGGCGACACGCGCCGGCTGGAACGTGTCGAGTCTGCCGCTCGCAATCTGTGCGGCCGCGATGGCGATGGCCGGCGTCACCGCCCTGATGAATCGCAACATCGACCTGTTGAACCGCCGCGACGAGGACGAGCTGCGCGCAGTGCAAGAGGAACGCGCCCGCATGGCCCGGGATCTGCACGACATCCTGGGCCACTCGCTCACCGTCATCACCGTCAAGGCCCAGCTCGCGAACCGTCTGCTCGACGTCGACATCGACAGGGCCCGCACTGAACTCGACGACCTCGAGCGGCTGTCGCGAGACGCACTGTCCGACGTCCGCTCGGCCGTCGAGGGGTTCCGCGGGGTATCGCTACCGGTCGAGATCGCGCGCGCCCGTGAAGCATTGCGTGCCGCCGGAATCGAAGCCGATTTGCCGAACAGCACCGACGCCGTTCCGACCCGACTACGCGAGGTGTTCGCCTGGACGATCCGTGAGTCCGTGACGAACGTCGTGCGCCACAGCGGAGCTCGTCGCTGCACCGTGACGGTCGACGAGGAGCGCGTCACCGTGGTCGACGACGGCGTGGGCGCCGACGCCCTGCTCGCGGGCAACGGACTCACCGGGCTTCGGGAGCGCGCGGCCGCGGCGGGGGCACGGGTGATCATCACTCATCCACAGCCGCAGGGGTTCTCTGTCCAGGTCGTGGCCCAGGAGGCACCGTGACGATTCGATTGCTGCTCGCCGACGACCAGGCGCTGGTGCGGGGAGCGCTCGCGGCGCTGCTCGATCTTCGAGCCGGACCTCGAGGTCGTCGCCGAGGTCGGACGTGGCGACGAGGTGGCGGCGGCTGCGGTCGAACACCGCCCCGACGTGGCGCTCCTCGACGTGGAAATGCCAGGTATGGACGGTATCTCGGCGACCACTGCACTGCGGGCGGTCGCGCCCGACACCCGAGTCCTGATCGTGACGACCTTCGGTCGGCCCGGGTATCTCCGGCGGGCGCTGCAGGCCGGTGCATCGGGGTTCGTCGTGAAGGACACCCCCGCACGCCAGTTGGCCGACGCCGTGCGGCGCGTGCATGCGGGTCTTCGCGTGGTCGACCCGGCGCTGGCCGCCGACAGCCTCGTCAGCGGCGAATCACCGCTCACCGAACGCGAGACCGACGTGCTGCGTGCTGCGCGGGACGGCGCGTCCGTCGCATCCATCGCGGGCACTCTGTTCCTGTCCGCCGGCACGGTCCGCAATCACCTGTCCGCCGCCATCGGTAAGACCAGCGCCGGAAATCGTGCCGAAGCCGTCCGGATCGCCGAGGCCAACGGCTGGCTCTAGACCTGCGCGGCCCAGGGCTTATGCTGGAACGTGCAGCTGGTTCGCCTGGCGCGGTCGTGAGGAGCCCCGAAGACCGCCGTCCGGCGTCGAAGCATTCGCGGTCGCGAGACCGACGAGTGTGAGAGGGAACCCGGTGGAAATCCGGGACTGTCCCGCAGCGGTGAGTGGGAACGACCGCCGTCACACGCACTGGACCGACAGGTCTGGGAAGCGACGGCCAGTAGGTTCGGCGGCTTCGCAACCGCCCGAGCGCCCACGAGTCCGAAGACCTGCCGACTGTGTCGGGCACGCCGTGCTCGACGGTCCACCGCCTCGAGGAAAGGCGAGATGGGCGATGCTCGTAATTCGCGCTGCCCGCTGGCGGGCGCACACCAGGGGCTCGTTTCTTCTCGTCTGCCGGCGGTGACCATCCACGCTGTGAGCAACTGGAGAACACTGTGACATCCGCTTTCACCGCAACCGTGCTGGGCTCCCCGCGCATCGGGCCCCGTCGCGAACTAAAGAAGGCAGTCGAGTCCTACTGGGCCGGGAACCTCGACGCCTCCGCGCTCGAATCGGTCGGCAAGGAACTGCGCCGACAGACCTGGACCGAACTGGTCGAAGCCGGAATCGACTCCGTGCCGGTCAACGTCTTCTCGTACTACGACCAAATGCTGGACACGGCCGTGATGCTCGGGGCGCTGCCCCAGCGGGTCGCCGGGATCGCCGACGAACTGGACCGCTACTTCGCGGCCGCCCGCGGCAACACCGACGTGACACCGCTCGAGATGACGAAGTGGTTCGACACCAACTACCACTACCTCGTTCCCGAAATCACCCCGGCGACGACGTTCGCGCTCGACCCGGCGAAGGTGCTCGGCGAGGTCGCGGAGGCCCGCGCGCTGGGCGTTCCGGCCCGCCCCGTGGTCATCGGGCCGGTCACCTTCCTGCTGCTGTCGAAGTTCGAGAACCAGTCACCGCTGGATCGCCTCGACGACATCGTGCCGCTGTACGCGGACCTGCTGGGCAGGCTCGCCGACGCAGGTGTCGAGTGGGTCCAGATCGACGAACCGGCGCTGGTCGCCGACCGCACCGGCGACGAACTGGCCGCGACCCGGGCGGTGTACGACCGCCTCGCCGCGGTGGACCACCGCCCGGCAATCCTGGTGGCGTCGTACTTCGGTGACCTCGGCGACGCGTTGCCGGTCCTCGTCGAGACTGGGGTCGAGGGCATCGCCGTCGACCTCGTCGCGGGCACGCTCGACTCGGTCGTCTCGGCACCGGGGCTCGAGCGCAAGCATGTCGTCGCGGGTGTCGTCGACGGCCGCAACATCTGGCGCAACGGGCTGGACGGATCGCGGGAGGCCCTCGAAACCCTTAGGGAGCGTACGGGTTCCGTGGCCGTGTCCACGTCGTGCTCGCTGCTGCACGTCCCCTACACGCTCGACGGCGAGGACGGCGCCGACCGCGCGCTGCGGTCGTGGCTGGCGTTCGGCTCCGAGAAGATCCGTGAGGTCGCCACGCTCGCGACGGCGCTGAGCTCGGGCCGCGACGCGATCGCCGACGAACTGTCCGATGCACGGGCAGCAGCGGCCACCCGCGCCGCCGATCCGCGCCTGCACGACGACGCGATCCGCGGCCGGCTCGCGGCCCTGACGGACGCCGACCGCACGCGCATCCCGGCGGCGGAACGTCGCGTCGTCCAGGCGACCGAACTGCCCCTGCCGCAGTTGCCGACCACCACGATCGGTTCCTACCCGCAGACCACCGCCATCCGCGTGGCCCGCGCCGCCCTACGCAAGGGCGAGATCGACCAGGCCGAGTACGAGCGCCGCATGCGGGCCGAGATCGCCGATGTGGTTGCGCTGCAGGAGAAGCTGGGTCTGGACGTGCTCGTGCACGGTGAGCCCGAGCGCAACGACATGGTCCAGTACTTCGCCGAGCAGCTCGACGGGTTCTTCGCAACCGCGAACGGTTGGGTGCAGTCGTACGGCAGCCGCTGCGCGCGCCCGCCGATCCTGTTCGGCGACGTTCGGCGTCCCAAGCCGATGACGGTCGACTGGATCTCGTACGCCCAGTCGCTCACCGACAAGCCGGTCAAGGGCATGCTCACCGGTCCCGTCACGATCTTGGCGTGGTCGTTCGTGCGCGACGACCAGCCGCTCGCGGAGTCGGCCGACCAGGTCGCCCTTGCGATCCGTGACGAGACGATCGACCTGGAGGCGTCCGGCGCGCAGGTGATCCAGGTGGACGAGCCGGCGCTGCGGGAGCTGCTCCCGCTGAGGGCGGCGGATCAGCCGGCCTACCTCGACTGGGCCGTCGGCGCCTTCCGGCTTGCGACGTCGGGAATCGCCGACACGACCGCAATCCACACCCACCTGCGCTATTCGGAGTTCGGTGAGGTCATCGGGGCGATCGCGGGCCTGGACGCCGACGTCACGTCCATCGAGGCGGCCCGGTCCCACATGGAGATTCTCGACGACCTCAACGCCGTCGGCTTCGATCTGGGCGTGGGTCCCGGCGTCTACGACATCCACTCGCCGCGAGTGCCGTCGGTCGACGAGATCGCCGCGTCGCTGCGGGCGGCACTGAAGGCCGTCCCCGCTGAGCGGCTGTGGGTCAACCCCGACTGCGGCCTCAAGACGCGTGGCAACGTGGAGGTGGAGGCCTCGCTCCGAAATCTCGTTGAGGCCGCGCGCCTGGTGCGGGTCGAGATCTAGAAGCCCGACCCCGGCGTCCCGGTCCCACTGGGGCCGGGACACCGGACGCCACGCTCACGTCCGTCGTCGCGCGGGGCGTTCGCTTCCGAAATCGCGTGCCATCCGCACCAACTCGTCCGCGACGGTGTGCAGTGGCCCTGCGCGCTCCACACGGCGCGCAGGGTCCGATCGAGCTTCAGTCCGCCGACCACGACCACCGCGAGATCACCGGACGCGACGGCGTCCGCGACCGCGAGAGCGCTCAACACCGCGGGCCCCACCCCCGCCAGGACGCTGCTCCGGATCGCACCCGAGCTGCCGAGTTCCAGGAGCGGGGCAGCCCGCGGGTGGGGTTCGAGCGCGAGGTCGAGCGTGGTCCGCGTGCCGGAACCGGGCTCGCGCACAATCAACGGTGTCATCGCGAGCTCGGGCGCGGTGACGGGCCGGGTGCGGGTCGCCCACGGATGCCCGGGGTGGACGACGATCACCAGGCGATCCCGGGCCACGGGTGTGCTTTTGAGCCGCTTCGGAATGGTCGGCGACTCGACGAAGCCCAGCTCGCAGGAGCCGTCGGAGATCTGCTCGAACACCCGCAGAGAGTTCTGCACCTCGAGATGGATCGTCAGCTCCGGATGCGACTGACGAAAGCGGCCCAACCACAACGGCATCAGATGCTCGGCGACGGTCATGCTGGCACTCACGCGCAGTCCGCGCGACCGTTCCGCCCGCAGCCCGTCCACTACTTCGAGTAGCTTCTCGGCGTCGTCCAATATCTTTCGAGCCCAGTACGCCACCACGGTTCCGCTGGGCGTAAGGACCGATCCGGTGGCGCTGCGCCGCAGCAACGTCATCCCGAACCGGCGTTCCAGCTGCTTGATGCAGCGACTCGCATTGGGCTGAGCCATTCCCACGAGTCGACTTGCAGCGCTGAGACTTCCGCAGTCGCTGACGTTGACCAACAATTCGAGCGCAGTGAAGTCGAGCGACCGGGGAGACATGCGTCGAGTGTATGGCGGCCCGAAAGATCATATCAATTCGATATGAGGTGATGCCCAATCGGGCTCTACCGAACAAACGACCAGTGGAGGATCGTTGTCCCGTGAAATCCGAACTGGGGCAGCAAGACGAACTGGTCACTGCACCCCCTCCCCTGTCGCCGCCTCTCGGTTGGACGGAATCCGCGCCTATGTGCCGGGCGTTGCGCTGTCGGCCGCCGCGGCCGCCATCGCCATGGGTATCAGGCACTTCGTCCCCACCCTGAGCCCGCTCCTGATCGCGATCGTGATGGGCGCCCTGGTGGCCAACCTGGTTGTGCTGCCCGCGAGCTTCGCTACGGGAATCACGTTCTCGTCCAAGAAGCTTCTGCGGGTCGGGATCGCGCTGCTCGGCCTGCAGCTCGTCCTGAGCGACATCCTGGGACTCGGATGGGGCGTCATCGCGATGGTCGTCGCGATCGTCGTCCTCGGAATCGTCGGCACCATGTTCGTGGGCAGCCTGCTGGGCCTCTCGTGGACCCAACGGGTGCTCATCGCCTGCGGCTTCTCCATCTGCGGTGCCGCCGCAGTGGCCGCGGCGGACGGCGTCGTGGAGGCGGAGGAGGAAGAGGTCCTCACCGCCGTGGCGCTCGTCGTGATCTTCGGCACCCTGATGATCCCGACCATCCCACTGCTCTCCAATGCGCTCGGCTTCGACGACATGCAGGCGGGACTGTGGGCGGGAGGATCGATCCACGAGGTCGCGCAGGTCGTCGCCGCCGGCGGGATCATCGGCACCGCGGCCTTGACCGTGGCGACGATCGTCAAGCTGGCCCGCGTCCTCATGCTGGCCCCCGTGATGGCCGTCCTGAGCGTGATGCAGCGCCGGCGGTCGATCGAGCAGAGCACCACCTCGACGCGGCCCCCGTCGGTTCCGTTCTTCGTCGTCGGGTTCCTGGGGTTCGTGGTCATCCGTTCGATCGGGATCGTTCCGGCAGGCGTCCTTTCCGTAGCAGGCTGGCTGCAGACCGCGCTGATGACGGCCGCGATGTTCGCCCTGGGTGCCGGAGTTCGCATCGCGACGATCAAGAAGGTCGGTGCCCGGCCCTTCATCCTCGCCGCAGTATCGACGGTCTGGGTAGTGCTCATCGCGCTCGTCGGGGTCCTGCTGATCGGAAACTGAATTCGGCGCTGAGAACGGGCCTGCCGCGCGATCCGTCGCGCGGCAGGCCCGTTCTCTGCTCCCGGCCGTCGGCGACTACGGACGACCCACGTCCAGCCCGGCCCGACGTCGGGTGGCCTCGGTGATCGCGGACCAGTCCTGCTCGGCCTGACCGTGGGCCAGCGCATCGAGAAGATGTTCTCGAGCACGCCGCCGAAGGGCAGGCCCATGTTCACGTCGTTGGCCTGCGACAGCGCGAGCCGAACATCCTTGAGCCCCAGAGGGAGACGGAACCCGGCCGGCTCGTAGCGTCGCTGCGCGATCATCGTGCCGTAGCCCTCGTAGACCCCTCCGGGAAAGAGACTGTCGTTCATGATCTTCATGAGCAGCTCGGGCGAGCCGCCGACCTTCTCGGCGACGGTCGTCGCCTCGGCCATCGACTGGATCGCGGTGGCGATCAGATAGTTGCCGAGAATCTTCACGACGTTCGCCTGCTTCGGATCGTCTCCGACGCGCCACGTGCGGCGTCCGATCACGTCGAGCAGGGGCGTAACCTCGTCGATCGCGTGCGAGTCGCCCGCCACGAGGACGGTGAGTTCCCCCGCCTCGGCCACCTCCGCGCGCCCGAACACCGGCGCGGCCACGTAGAAGATGCCCCGTTCCGCCAGGCGCGACTCCGCCTCGGCGGACATCCCGGGCTGACGGTGGCGAGATTGACGTGCACCGAACCGGGTTTCGCGGCCTGCAGAGACGACGTCGACAGCACCGAATCCGCGAAGGCGCGGTCGTCGGCAAGCGCACTGCACACGATGGACTTGTGCAACACATCGGAGAGGTCGGGTGCTTCGGACGCGCCGTAATCGACGACACTCGCGGCCTTGCCGGGGCTGCGGTTCCACACCGTCACGTCGTAGTCCGCTCGGGCGAGGTTGCGCGCCATCGGGCGCCCCATCGTGCCCATGCCCAGAAATCCGATGTCCACAGCAACCTCCGGCAGCGAAAGCGCGGTCACACGGTTCGCCCCACTGTAACGCCGACGGGCCAAGCAGGAACCCCACTGTGATTCTTGCCGGATAATCCCGATTCGTCCGCTACGGTCGACCGGTGGGGAGTGGACTGAAGGAACACTGGAAGCTCGTGGTGCTCGGAATCGCGCTGATCGCGGCCGTCGGCACGATCGTGACCAAGACTCTCGAGGACCCATCGAGCACCGGTGGCCCCACCCAATCCCAGCATCTCGTCGACACGAAACTGGGCGAGGCACCCATTCCGGCCTGGACGCTTGACGTCGCGCGGCTTTCCGACAACACCGGCGACGTGCTGCTTGCGATGCCGCAGACCCTCAGCGCCTACTACGGCTACGGAGGTCTCTCCGATGCCGGGAATCTCTTGATCGCGGCAACCGCCTATCCCCTACCGGCGGCCGAAGGACAGTCCGGTCGGCCTGTCGGATCGGTGACCCTGGTCGGAATCGACCCGGCGGACGGGTCCGCCAAATGGCGGACGCGCGTCGGCAACGTCAGCCAGTGCGGTCAGGAGACCGGTCAACCCGTCATCGCCTGCTGGGAGAACCGACGAATCGCCTTCGTCGACGTCGCGTCCGGCGCACTGTTGTCGGAGATCGGAACCGACTTCGACCTCAATGGCGTTCAGGTGGACGGGGATACGGTCTACGTTTCGGGTTCGGTGTCGGACGGCGGATCTGCGAAGTCGGTACTGACCAGTGGCACTGTCACCGACGTCACCGCGAACTTCCGGCGTACCTTCGACGTTCGCGGTGACGTGGCCTGGGTACACGCGGTACCGGCCACCGGCACGATCATCGCGCAGGAACGAGGGACCGGTGACCCCCAATACCTCTACAAGGTCTTCGATCTGGACACGGGCGCCGAGCGATTCGCGTTCGGCGGTGACTCGTTGCAGGCCGTCGGGGATGGCCTCTTCCTCACCAGTACGGGCAGCCGCTCCGGCACCGTCGGCACACAGAATCTGCTTGCCGCCGACGGATCGGTGATCCGAGCCGTCCCGATCCCCGCGTACGGCTCCCGGGCTTATCCCAGCGCACCCTCACACCCGTCACCGCTCTTCCTCGGCGACGGCGCTTACGACCCGGCGAGCGGTGAAGAACGCTGGCGCAACCCACAACTAGTCGCCGACGGGTCCGGCGGCAGAACCTCCGCTGTTGGCGCGGTCGTGGGTGACATCGTCGTCGTCACCTCGGCTGAAACCCGGACCATCACCGGGTTGGACCTGACGACGGGCCGACAGGTATGGCAAACACCGTGGCAGGATGCCTACTGGGTTCGACCCGGAGCCACCGATGGTCGGTACGTCGTCTTCAGCGACTACACGGGCACGCACTCCATCCGGGCGAGCGATGGGAAGATCATGTGGTCCGTGCCGCTGCCCGAGGGGGCGGACCCCCGGGAGGTGGTCGTGTCGGACGCCGCCGGGACCCTCATGGTGTCGTGGCGCGACCACTTCACATTCTGGAGATGAGGTCCGTTCACGACGCCGGTGGATACGGCAGCCGACTGCTGAAGTCGACGTCGACGCGAATCGGGCGGCCGATCTGCGGAAACGCCCGTTGCGCGCAGTTCGTGCGCTCGCAGATCTTGCAGCCGGACCCGATCGGGACCGGCGACATCTGCTCGTCGAGGCGCAGACCTCGCGAGTACACCAGCCGATCGGCGTGCGTGATGTCGCAGCCCAGTCCCACCGCGAAGCTCCGCTCGGGTGTCCCGTACGGCCGAGCACCGTCGTCCGTGGTGCGGGCGATCCACAGGTAGGTGCGACCGTCCGGCATCTGGGCCACCTGGGTGAGGATGCGGCCCGGTGTACTGAAGGCGTCGTGCACCACCCACAGCGGACAGCTACCACCCACGCGGGAGAAGTGGAAAGCGGTGGCGGACTGACGCTTCGAGATGTTTCCCGCCCTGTCCGTCCGGACGAAGAAGAACGGCACCCCGCGACGGGTGGGGCGCTGCATCGTCGAGAGTCGGTGGCAGACGGTCTCGAATCCCACCTCGAACTGCAGCGCGAGCATCTCGATGTCGTAGTGCAACTGCTCCGCAGCATCGAGGAACTGGCTGTACGGCAACAGCAGTGCGCCCGCGAAATAGTTCGCGAGGCCGATCTTCGCCAGTTCGCGGGCGTTGTCGCTGAGCGTCGTCGCCGCGTCCACCTGCTGCTCGATCACCGCCGATTGCGTGAGAAAGGCCAACTGTGTGGCGATCTGGAAGGCACGTTGCCCGGGTGACAGGTGCCGCGACAGGGTCAGGATCCGGTTGGTCGCGTCGTACACGCGTTTGGGTCCCGGGCGATCGGGCGGATCGGTGCGCAGCCGAACGATTATGTCGTGCTCGGATTCGAGCAACGCCGTCAGCTGCGTGTCGAGCGAGCCGATCCGCAAGCCGCTCTCGACGAACAGCCGCTCGGCGGCGTCGTCGAGTTCGGCGATGTGATTGTGCCTGTCGTAGAAGAAGTCTCGCACCTCCTCGAAAGGCATCGGGACGACCTCGCCTGCACCGGCAACGGGCGCAGCCAGGTGCGCGCTGAACTGCTCCAATTGTTCCGTCGCCGCCTGCAGTCGGCGATGAACGCCGACGAGCGCATGGCCGATCTCAGGCATACGGGCGACGAACTCCTCGATCGTCGCCGGTGAGGGCGAAGGGGTCCCGAGCGTGGTCAACACGTCCTGCAGATCCGCGGCCAACCGCGCGTCCGACTCGGCCGCGAAGAAGTGTGCATCGAGGTCGAACGTCGCATTGAGTTTCAGGAGTACCGGAACCGTCAGCGGCCGCTGGTCGTTCTCGAGCTGGTCGACGTAGCTCGCCGACAGGTCGAGGATCCGGGCGAGGGCGAGCTGGGTCAGTCCGCGTTCCTCGCGCAGCCGACGCAGCCTCGGGCCGCCGTAGATCTTCTGCATCTCGCGCCCTTCCACACTCCGGACCGTTCGCCCCACTCAACCATGCCGACGGGCATTCGCACCATTCGCAAAATCGGGCCACACACACCACCAAAGTACGCATGTTCAGGCGCTTCTCACTGGATCCGGACGTGCATACGCTGCGAGAACCAACAGCATCACGACGTCGAAGGACACCAAGTTGAAGACGTATTCCGTTCGCACCCGCCGCTCCGCCGAAGAGTTCCCCAAGAGCGAGCACCTGGCGTGGAAGATCGCCGAGGTCGCCACCGATCCGGTTGAGGTTCCGTCCGACACCGCGGAGATGATCATCAACCGAATCATCGACAACGCTGCCGTCGCGGCGGCGTCGGTGCCCCGTCGCCCGGTGGCGAATGCGCGCGCTCAGGCGCTGGCGCACCCGTACGGCCCGGGTTCGACGGTCTTCGGTGTCGGCGGCACGTACTCGCCCGAGTGGGCAGCGTGGGCCAACGGTGTCGCGGTGCGTGAGCTCGACTTCCACGACACGTTCCTGGCCGCGGAGTACTCGCATCCGGGCGACAACATCCCCTCGATCCTCGCGGTCGCGCAGCACACCGGCCGCAACGGCGACGACCTGATCCGCGGCCTGGCCACCGGCTACGAGATCCAGGTGGACCTGGTTCGCGCAATCTGCCTGCACGAGAACAAGATCGACCATATCGCCCACCTCGGCCCGTCCGCTGCGGCCGGCATCGGCACGCTCCTCGGACTCGACACCGAGACCGTCTATCAGGCGATCGGACAGGCGCTGCACACCACCACGGCGACGCGTCAGTCCCGCAAGGGTGAGATCTCGAGCTGGAAGGCGTACGCACCGGCGTTCGCCGGCAAGATGGCCGTCGAGGCCGTCGACCGCGCGATGCGCGGCGAGGGCGCACCGTCCCCGATCTGGGAAGGCGAGGACGGCGTCATCGCGTGGCTGCTCGGCGGCCCGAACGCCGAATACACTGTGCCGCTGCCGGTTCCGGGTGAGGCCAAGCGGGCCATCCTGGACACGTACACCAAGGAGCACTCCGCGGAGTACCAGAGCCAGGCCCCCATCGACCTGGCCCGCCGCATGCGCGAGCGCATCGGTGATCTCGACCAGATCGCGTCGATCGTGCTGCACACCAGCCATCACACCCACGTCGTGATCGGCACCGGCTCGAACGATCCGCAGAAGTTCGATCCGTACGCGAGCCGCGAGACGCTCGACCACTCGGTGATGTACATCTTCGCGGTCGCGCTGCAGGACGGCACGTGGCACCACGAGCGCTCCTATGCACCCGAGCGCGCACAGCGTCCGGACACGATCGAGCTGTGGAAGAAGATCTCCACCGCCGAGGATCCCGAGTGGACGCGCCGCTACCACTCGACCGACCCCGACGAGAAGGCGTTCGGCGCCCGCGCCGAGGTCACGCTCGAGAATGGCGAGGTGATCATCGACGAGCTCGCGATCGCCGACGCGCACCCGCTGGGCGCCCGCCCCTTCGCCCGCGACCAGTACATCGCGAAGTTCCGCACCCTCGCCGAGGGCGTCGTCGATCCGGCCGAGCAGGATCGCTTCCTCGACGTCGCGCAGCGCACCGCGGAGCTGAAGGCCGGCGAGCTGAACCAGCTCACGTTTACAGTCTCCGATGACGTCCTCGCGCGCTCGCCCAAGTCGCCGGAGGGACTGTTCTGACATGTCCGGCCTCATCGCCGCCACCACCTCGGCCGCCGACAAGCGTAAGGCGCTGCGTGACGGCCTCGCCTCCGGCAAGATCCAGCGCCTGCCCGGTGCGATCAACCCGTTGACCGCCAAGCTGATCCAGGAGATCGGGTTCGAGGGCGTCTATGTCTCGGGCGGCGCGTTCTCGGCCGGGCTCGGACTGCCGGACATCGGCTTGACCACGCTCACCGAGGTCGTCTCGCACAGCAGGCAGATCGCCGGCGTCACCGACCTGCCCGTGCTGATCGACGCTGACACCGGCTTCGGCGAACCCATGTCGGCGGCACGCACCATCCTCGCCGCCGAGGACGCCGGTATCGCCGGTCTGCACCTCGAGGATCAGGTCAACCCCAAGCGCTGCGGGCACCTCGACGGCAAGGCCATCGTCCCCACCGACGAGATGGTCCGTCGTCTGCGCGCCGCCGTCGCTGCCCGGCGCGATCCGAACTTCGTGATCTGCGCTCGCACCGACGCGGCCGGCACCGACGGCATCGATGCCGCGATCGATCGGGCCAAGGCCTATGCGGACGCCGGCGCCGACATGATCTTCACCGAGGCACTCCACACCGAGGCCGACTTCGAGAAGTTCCGTGGCGCCGTGGACATCCCGCTGCTGGCGAACATGACCGAGTTCGGCAAGTCCAAGCTCATCCCCGCGCAGACGCTCGAGAACATCGGCTACAACGCGGTGATCTACCCGGTCACGACGCTGCGTCTCGCGATGGGCGCGATCGAGCGGGGCCTGCGCGAGATCCACGAGACGGGCACGCAGGAGGGTCAGCTCGACCAGATGCAGACCCGCTCCCGGTTGTACGAGGTGCTCGAGTACGAGCGCTACAACGAATTCGATTCCGGCATCTTCAACTTCACGCTCGGAGGGAACCAATGACAAATGCAGTCCCGACGATCAACAAGGGGCTCGCCGGTGTCGTCGTCGACACCACCGCGATCTCGAAGGTCGTTCCCGAGACCAACTCCCTGACCTACCGTGGCTACGCCGTCCAGGATCTGGCGGCGAACTGCAGCTTCGAGCAGGTCGCGTACCTCCTGTGGAACGGCGAGCTGCCCTCGGACGCCCAGCTCGAGCTGTTCTGCCAGCGTGAGCGAGCCAGCCGCCGCGCCGACCGGTCACTGCTCTCGCTCGTGGCGAAGATGCCGGACAACTGCCACCCGATGGACGTGGTCCGAACCGCGATCAGCTTCCTCGGCGCGGAAGACCCGGAGGAGTGGGACAACTCCCCGAAGGCCAACCGGGAGAAGGCGCTTCGCATGATGGCGGTGCTGCCCACGATCGTGGCAGCCGACCATCGCCGTCGCCACGGGATGGACCCGATCGCCCCACACAGCCACCTCGGGTTCGCCGAGAACTTCCTGAACATGTGCTTCGGTGAGATCCCCGAGCCGGAGATCGTGAAGGCGTTCGAGGTTTCACTGATCCTGTACGCGGAGCACAGTTTCAACGCCTCCACCTTCGCCGCACGTGTCGTCACCTCGACGCTGTCGGACATCTACAGCGCCGTCACCGCCGCGATCGGCACCCTCAAGGGCCCGCTGCACGGCGGTGCCAACGAGGCCGTCATGCACGACATGATCGAGATCGGCGAGCCCGAGCGCGCCGAGGACTGGATGCGGGACAAGCTGTCCCGCAAGGAAAAGGTGATGGGCTTCGGCCACCGCGTCTACAAGAACGGCGACTCACGCGTCCCGACGATGCGCAAGGCGTTCTTCGACGTCGCCGCGAAGACCGGCGGCGAGAAGTGGGTCCAGATGTACGAGATCCTCGAGCGCACCATGAACGAGGCCACCGGACTTCGAGCCTAACCTCGATTTCCCCACCGGTCCCGCGTACTACCTGATGGGCTTCGACATCGAGGTCTTCACACCCATCTTCGTGATGAGCCGCATCACCGGATGGACCGCGCACGTCATCGAACAGGGCGAGTCAAACGCCCTGATCCGCCCGCTCAGCGAATACACCGGCGTTCCGCAGCGCACGGTGGTGGCGTGAGCCCACTAGCTGCGGCCGGGATTCGGTCATTGGCATCACCAGGCAACGATCTGCTGGTGGTCGTCAACTGACCTGACCGCGAAAGCGGTTGTGGCCCCGCACCGGATCGGTGCGGGGCCACACCCATCGGTGCGGCACTCACGCCACGTGGGTGGCGTAGCCGAGGTTGGCGAGCACCTCGCTGGTGGCGCGGGCGAAGTTGAGGGTGATGAAGTGCAGGCACGGTGCGCCCTCGGCGATCAGCCGCTCGGCCATCTCCGTCGCGACCTCGATGCCGATCTCGCGCACCGCGGCGCGGTTCTCCTCCGGACCGTCGCCCGCGGCACGCCGCAGCCGCTCGTCCAGCTCGGCCGGCAGGCGTGACCCCGACAGCTCGAGGCTGCGGCGGGCCGAGCGCAGCGACGTGATCGGCATGATCTCGGGGATGATCGGCTTGGCGCCCTGCTCGGCATCGAACTTCACGACCCGGTCCCGCAGCCGCAGGTAGTCCTCGACGTCGAAGAACATCTGGGTGATCGAGTACTCGGCGCCCGCGCGCAGCTTCTGCACGAGGTACTTGGTGTCGTGGTCGAGATCGGGCGCGCGGTAGTGGCCTTCCGGGAAGGACGCGACACCGACGTGGAAGTCGCCCATGTCCCGTACGAGCCGGACCAGTTCCTCGGCGTACTCGACGCCGTCGGGGTGCCTGACCCACTCGCCGAGCGGATCCCCGGGCGGGTCCCGCGCAGGACCAGGATGTTGCTGATCCCGCGGTCGGCGTACGCGCCGCACATCGCCCGCAGTTCGTCGACGCTGTGCCCGACCGCCGTCAGGTGCGCGACGGGCAGCAGCGTGGTCTCCTCGGCGATCTGCCCGGTGACCCGAACCGTGCGATCGCGCGTCGAGCCGCCGGCGCCGTAGGTCATCGACACGAACGCCGGATTCAGCCGCTCGAACGCACGGACGGCGCGCCACAACCGCGCCTCCGCGGCCTCGTCGCGCGGCGGGGAGAACTCGACCGAGAACGGGATCCGACCGCCGTCGGACGAGCGGATACGGTCCACGATCGAAGGGGTCTGGGTCACCCAACCCGCGCTGTTGCGCCCCCTTACGCCATCGATAATCGTCTTCTCTCTGATCAATTCCGTTTCCTTGGTGAGTGATTCGGACGCATCCCGTGGCCCGCATCCCTGCTTCGCGGTGCGGGCCACGGGAACGTCGGAGCGTCAGGCCGTGGGCAGCAGGCCCCAGTTCTCCAGGCCGTCGTACAGCGGGAAGTCCTGCGCCAGCTTCGACACCCGCGCCCGCAGCGCCGGCACGTCCGCGTCGGCGCCGCCCGCGAGCGCGGTCGCGATGATGTCGGCGACCTCGGTGAACTCCGCCTCACCGAAACCACGCGTCGCCAGCGCCGGCGTCCCGATCCGCAGACCCGACGGGTTCATCGGCGGACGCGGATCGAACGGCACCGCGTTGCGGTTGACGGTGATGCCGATCTCGTGCAGCAGATCCTCGCCCTGCTGACCGTCGAGCTGCGAGTGCCGCAGATCGACCAGCACCAGGTGCACGTCGGTGCCGCCGGTGAGCACCGAGATGCCGTTGCCCGCGACGTCCGCGCCACCGAGACGCTCCGCGAGGATCCTCGAACCCGCGAGGGTGCGCTCCTGACGCGCCTTGAACTCGTCGGTGCCGGCGATCTTCATCGCGACGGCCTTCGCGGCGATCGCGTGCATCAGCGGCCCACCCTGCTGGCCCGGGAACACCGACGAGTTGAGCTTCTTCGCCCACTCCTTCTTCGCCAGGATCATGCCCGAACGCGGACCGCCGAGGGTCTTGTGGACGGTGGTGGAGACCACGTCGGCGTGCGGGACCGGCGACGGGTGCAGACCCGCGGCGACCAGACCGGCGAAGTGCGCCATGTCGACCCACAACTTCGCGCCGATCTCGTCGGCGATCGACCGGAACGCCGCGAAATCCAGATGCCGCGGGTACGCGGACCAGCCGGCGATCAGCACCTGCGGGCGCTCACGCAGCGCGGTCTCGCGGACCTGGTCCATGTCGACGACGTGGGTGTCCTCCCGGACCCGTACGAGGCGACCTCGTACAACTTGCCGGAGAAGTTCAGCTTCATCCCGTGGGTGAGGTGCCCGCCGTGCGCGAGGTCCATGCCCATCAGCTTCTCGCCCGGGTTCATCAACGCCATCAGCACCGCGGCGTTGGCCTGCGCACCCGCGTGCGGCTGCACGTTCGCGAACTCCGCGCCGAAGACCTCCTTCGCGCGGTTACGGGCCAGATCCTCGACGACGTCGACGTACTCGCAGCCGCCGTAGTAACGGCGACCCGGGTAGCCCTCGGCGTACTTGTTGGTCAACACACTGCCCTGGGCCTCGAGCACCGCACGGGGAACGAAGTTCTCCGACGCGATCATCTCCAGGGTGTCACGCTGACGCGACAACTCACCCGCCATCGCGGCAGCGACCTCGGGGTCCAGTTGGGCGAGGGACGCGGTGTTCTGATTGGTACTCATCGTGATTCGTGGGTCTTTCCGGTCGGTCCGAGAGGCCGCCCACAGCTGCGCATACCCACGAAGCCCCTGAATCGCGATGACGCGCGCGCAGCGATGCCACGAGGGTACGCACGCCCTATCCTTCGAGGCGGCACACCGCCGAGTGCGGCGCACCCGGCACAGTGGGCAGGTATTCGGACTCGCAAGCGCCCACGTCCTCGGACGTGGAACCTACTGGCCGTCGCTTCCCAGGCGTGGCAGCGTCCAAGCCCAGTGCTGGTGACGGCGGTCGTTCTTGCATACCGCTGCGGGACAGTCCCGGATTTCCACCGGGTTCCCTCTTCGTGCCTCGCGAGGCACTCGACGCCGCCCGACGACCTTCGGGGCTCCTCACGGTCGAGGCGGCGAACCAACTGCGCTCGCCAGTGTAAGGGCAGGTTCTCAGGCACCCGTCACCGATAGGCGCCGAGGCTTGCTCTCCCAACCGAAACGGCTCGGGGCCTGCACCGTGATCCGGTGCAGGCCCCGAGGACGTCGAAGGGGTGCGGTCCTATCCCTCGCCGCGGCGTCCGACGGTGATACCGAAGGCCAGGATCGCGCCGACCAGAGCGGCACCCGCGGCCACCATGAAGCCGACGAAGAAGCCGTCCGAGCTGTAGACCGGGCCGGCCGGGCCCACCGCGAGCACGTGCTGGGCCAGCAGGGCGAAGCCCACCGAGGACAGCATGCCGCCGAACATCGACTGCGACAGACCGGTGAAGTTCGCGCCGATCGCGCGCTGGTCCTCGGGCAGCGCCATCATCACCAGGTTCGGGATGGCGGCGTAGATCATCGAGCCGAAGCCGATGAGGCCGTACGCGAAGACGACCTGCCATGCCTTGTCGGGTGTGGTCGCCAGCATCGCGGCACCGGCGGCGATCAGGAGGGAGCCACCGATGAGGTGCTGGCGGAAGCCGATTCGCTTCGACGTGGCACCGACGAACACGCCACCGAGGACGATCAGGATGCCGCCGGGCAGCATCCACAGCGCCATGTCGGTGACCGACAGGCCGAAGCCGTAGTCGGCGGCCGCCTTCGGCGTCTGCAGCAGCATCGGGATCAGCGTCGCGGTGAGCGTCGTTGCGCCGTAGGCGATACCACCGGCGAGCAGCGTGATGCCGACCTTGCGGCTGGCGAGCACCTCGATGCTGATCAGCGGCTCGGGGCAGCGGCGCTCCCACACGACCCAGGCGACGGCGAAGATCACGGTGACGGCGAGCGTGCCGACGGTCTTACCGCTCAGCCAGCCCCAGCCGGCGCCGAGCGACAGCGCGAGCATCACGGTGAACAGCGCGACGGTGAGCAGGAACGCGCCCAGCCAGTCGACCGAAACCTGCGCACGAACCGGGGTTTCGGGGACGAAGAACAGGGTCAGCAGGCCGCCCACGGCGCACAGCGCGAAGGAGAACCAGAACACCGACGACACACCGGTGTGGTCGAGCATGTAGCCGGAGATCAGCGGTGCCAGCACGGTGACCACACCGACGCCGGTATTGGCGATGGAGATCGACATCGCCTGCAGGCGTGCCGGGAAGATGTCGCGGATCAGCGAGTACCCGAGGGCGGTGAAGGCGAAGCCGACGCCCGACAGGAACCGGCCGACCAGCAGGATCGGGAACGTCGGCGCGACCGCGGAGATGAGCGCACCCAGGCTCGCGATGGCCGCGGTGATCACCAGGACCCGCTTCTTGCCGTAGACGTCGGCCAGCTTGCCGAGGATCGGGGACGCGATCGCTGCCGCGAGCACCAGTGCCGTCATGACCCAGACGACCTGCGTCGTCTCGTACTTCGCAGCGATCTTCGGCAGCGCCGGGGTGAAGAGAGCGAACGCCAGTGCCGCCTGCTCGGTGAGCAGAACGAGGATCAGCAGGACCCGGATCCAGTACCCGGTCGAACCGCCGGAATCACCGGCGCCCCGGACGGGGGTCGCGTCGCCCTGAGAGACGGAGACTGACATTTCCTACCTACATTCCAGTCGTGTGTCCAACAGTGACCGGAAGCACATTAGGAGGTGAGACGCGACTCACCTCCATCGTTTCCCGATGAGCGGAAAACTGCCCCGGACCGTATGGCGCACCCCCACACTGCCGGGGCGTCGATCGACGCCGCTCGGCGACATCCGAACGGAAACATCGTGCCCGCAAATGTTTTTCAGAAACCGTGCCACCGCGCTCCGCCGAGCCGAATCCTCTTGCACGCATCCACCGGCCCCGCCAGGTAACGCGCACCACACCGATCCCGAACCCCGCGAACACCCCGAGGGCCCGCCGCCGTCCGGCACAGCCGTCACACCCCTCCGAAACGAATTCTCGGCGGCGCTGGAGCGACGCGGCTCACGCTGATACAGTCTCACCACTTGATTGAACGCTTGCTCAATCAGATCGGAACGACGCACCAATGGAGGTTCGAAAGGTCATGACGACGACAGAGGCAAGCTCACCGATCGCAGTCATCGACCGCGTCGCGATCCTCCTGGACGCGTTCCGGGAGGCGGAGCGGCTCACGCTGTCGGAGCTGTCGCGCCGCACCGGCTTCCCCCGGTCGTCCACGCACCGGATGCTGCTGCAGCTGGTCCGGATCGGCTGGATCCGTCGCCACGGGCACGCGTACGAGCTCGGCATGAAGATGCTCGAACTCGGGTCCCTGGCCCAGCACCACGACCGGGTGCACCAGGCGGCCCTTCCGGTTCTGCACGAGCTGCACAACGCAACCGGCCTGGTCGTCCACCTCGCCGTGCTCGACGGCACCGACGTGCTCTACCTCGAGAAGCTCGGCGGCCGATTCACGCTCTCGGTTCCCTCCCGCGTGGGCGGACGGCAGCCCGCGTACCGCACCGCCATCGGCAAGGCCCTCCTCGCACACTCGCGCGTCGACGCCGAGACCGTGCTCCCCGGACCCACCGTGGGCCCGACCCAGAACTCGATCTGCGACCCCGCCCGCCTGCGCGTCGAGCTCGCCCGCATCCGCGAGCAGAGCATCGCCCACGACCGGGACGAGACGACCGTCGGAGTGTCTTGCGTGGCGGCCGCCATCGGCGACGGCAAGAACACCGTCGGGGCGATCTCGGTGTGCGGACCGACCAGGGCGATGAACAGCTCGGCACTGGTCGCGCCCGTGCGGATGGCCGCCCTCGCGACGTGGCGGCACATGACCAGCAGCCGCACGCTGCGCCCGATTCCGGCCTGACAGCACCGCCACGACGCAGAGGGTGGGCCCACCGACCAGGTGGGCCCACCCTCTTCTCGTCTTCCGGGACCGCCGCCCTCGATCGGAACGAACGAAAACGGCTGTGCCCCTGCCGAATCATCGACAGGGGCACGGTCAGTGCAGTCGAAGGACCTAGACGTCCGCGACCAGCTCGACGGGCTTGACGCCGTTCGCCACGTTGTCCGCGACGACGTCACGCCAGTTCTGCTGCGCGCGAGTCGTGTCGACCTCGAACTCGAAGCGCTTGGTCATGTCCTCGGTGACGTCCTCGACGTCCACGTAGAACTGCTGGTACCAGCGACGCAGCTGGTAGACCGGGCCGTCTTCCTCGGTCAGCAGCGGGTTCTCGATCCGGCTCTTGTGGTTCCAGATCGCGATGTCCTGCTTGAACTGGTGCTCGACACCCTCGGTGAACTGCTCGGCCATCGCCTTGGCGTCCTCGTCCGACAGACCCTCGGTGCGCTTGACGATGGTGCCCCACTGCAGGATGAACGAGTCGTTCGTGATCGGGTAGTGGCAGTTGGCCAGCTTGGTCTCGACCTTCACGTCGCCCGCAACCGTGTAAACGGTGTCGAGCATGAAGGACGGACCGAAGTACGACGCGTCCGAGATCGTCTCGGCCTCGGACATTCCCAGCTGAACGCCGGTCTGGATGTCGTCACGGCCACCCGAGCGCATCACCTGGGTCGCGACGTGACCCTCGAAGATGTTCTTGAAGTAGGTCGGGATCTGGAAGTGCACGTAGAAGAAGTGCGCCATGTCCACCACGTTGTCGACGATCTCACGGCAGTGCGAGCCCTCGACGACGTAGGTGTTCCAGCTCCAGTCGCTCCAGCCACCCTCGTCGTAGCCCTCGATCTCCGGGATGGTGACGTCGGCCGGCGGCGGGTTGCCCTGCGGATCGTTGTAGACGAAGAACAGGCCGTTGCGCTCGAGCTTGACCCACGACTTGGTCTTGGCGACCGGGGGAACGCGTCGGGCGTAAGGGATCTCGGTGCACTTGCCCTTGCCGTTCCAGCGCCAGTCGTGGAACGGGCAGGCGATGGTGTCGCCCTTGATCTCGCCCATGGCGAGGTTGCCACCCATGTGGCGGCAGAACGCGTCGAGGACCTGCAGCTCGCCCTTGCTGTCCTCGAACACGACCAGGTCGGTGCCGAAGATCTTGACCTGGTGCGGCTTTCCGTCGCGGAAGTCCTGCGCACGGCCGATGCAGTGCCAGCCACGCGCGAAGCGGTCGGGGTTGCTACCCGCCACGATCTCCCGGACCTCGACGTCGTCGGAAATCTCGGTCATCTTGCCTCCTTCGAAAGAGTGAGCACTCCGCCCTTGTGCGAGCAGCGCTTGAAAAACCCGGAACTGCAGAGAAACTGGTTCCGTCGGCTATGAGTAGGAGCGGACTTCCTCGGTCGACCCCGAAACCGGCACGGTGCGGTACGACTCGCCGAGGCGGCCCTCGGCGACGGCCTCGTCGATGCTCTTGTTCAGTGCACCGCACGTCCGCACATACATGCTGTGCGTTCCGCCCGCCGCTGCCTCGCGGAACTCGGCGCACGCCGTCTCCGCGTCCTCGAGCCACTGGGTGCTGGTGTGCGTCGAGCTGTACTTCTCGACGAGTACGCGGTTACCGCACGATCCGCATTCGACCGGCTGCATTGCGCGATCCTTCCGTTCGGAACTGTATTCGGCCAGCGTACGAGCAGTGAGTGCGCTCTCCCTGGTCGATTTCCGTTGAGCGGTAAAGTATTCGGACCGCGACTACCTCAGGAAAGCCTGTCCTCCGTCGACCGGCAGTGAATGGCCGGTTATGTACCGCGCGGCGGGACTGCACAGGAACACCACGGCCGGCCCGATGTCCGTCTCGGCGTCACCCAGACGCCCCAACGGCACGCTCCGCAGGTACTCGCCGTAGGCCTCCGGATTGAGCTCGGCCCACTCGTCCATCAACGGCGACGACGCCAGCGGCAGAATCGCATTGACGCGGATTCCGTCGCCGCCCCACTCGCACGCCGCCGTCCGGGTCAGCACACGCACAGCCTCCTTGGCCGCCGCGTAGGCACCCGTACCCGTCGGATCCCACTTCATGCCGGCTGCGGATCCGAGGTTGACGATCGACCCGCGCCCCTTCAGGTGGGGGTGACACGCACGCATCAGACGCAGCGTCGCCAACGGCCCCGAATTCATGCTGCCGTGATAGTCGTCCTCACTGACGTCCAGAAGGGTTCCGTGGGCCGGAGTCTGCGCGTTGTTCACGAGGATCGACAGACTTCCGTACGTCTCGACCACATCCGCGATCACCCCGTCGATCTGCTCGGGATCGGTCACGTCGCACTGGAGCGCGACGGCCTCGCCGCCCCGGCGGACGATCTCGTCGGCGGTGTCGACGACCTTCGACAGGGTCCGTCCGACCACCGCGACGCGCGCTCCCTCGGCCGCCAGCGCCAGGGCGATTCCACGCCCGATCCCCTGACCGGCACCCGTCACCACCGCGACGTCACCCTCGAGTACACCCATTGCTGCTCCTGCTGCTCTCTCGGTCACAAGACGCGGATCATTGTGATCCAAGACACCGAATTGAGCAAACGCTCAATCAATGTAGGATTGCCTTGCCGGGACCGGTTGCCGCCGAACGGGCACGGGTAGCATGAGGCGCCACAGAATCGACCCAGGTACAGGGGGAAATCCACATGGATCCGCAGGAACGACGGCGTCAGATCCTCGATCGTTCCGGCGAGATATTCGCGACCAAAGGCATCTCGGCGACAACCGTCCGCGAGATCGCCGATGCGTGCGGGGTGTACTCCGGCACGCTCTACCACTACTTCCCATCCAAGGACGCCATCGTCACCGAGATCATCCGGGTCTACGTGGACGAGCTCTACGAACGCTGCACCGAAGTGATCGACCGGCAGCTCCCGCCCATCGCACGACTCGAGGCCCTCGTGCTCGTGGCGATCGACGCGGCCGAGAACCACCGCCATGCCACCGCGATCTGGCAGGTCGAGACCGACTACATGCGCGACAAGATGCTCGAGGCCAGCCTGGGCGACAAGGGCGACTTCGCCGCCGGATTATGGATGCAGTGCCTCACGGAGGCCCAGGCCGACGGCGAACTCCGCTCGGACATCGACGCCGCCACGTTCTACCAGCTGATGCGGGACTCGGTGTGGCTCACCAGCCGGTGGTTCCGCGCGTCACCGAAGAAGTCCAACGCTGATTTCGCGCACGAGATCACGTCGATCTACATCGACGGGCTCCGCGTGCGCTGACGCCGCGCATACGACGAAGGGCGGGGCAGGCGAATCGATTTCGCCTGCCCCGCCCTTCTCGTACTCGTCGGATCAGCTGACGACGAGATCCAACTCGTCGTCGGTCACCTTGACGGTGATCCGCCCGCCGGCGTCCAGGACGTCGTCGAGCAGCAGATCGGCGATCCGGTCGTCGACCTCACGCGCAATGGTCCTGCGCAGCGGCCGCGCCCCGAACTCGGGCTGGTGCCCGTACTCGGCGATCCAGTCCACCGCATCGGGAGTGAACTCGATGTCGATGTCCTTGGCCCGCAACCGGTCACGGCTCTCACTCAGGAGCAGATCGGTGATCCGGTGCAGCTGATCGGACTCTAGCTTGCGGAAGATCACGATCTCGTCGATCCGGTTGAGGAACTCCGGCCGGAACGACTCCCGCAGTCGACCCATCACCCTGTCGCGCAACGGCTTCTCCACTGCCGCGGCATCTCCGGTCGTGAAGCCCAGCGCACCGCCCTTGCTCGAGATGATATCCGAACCGAGGTTGCTGGTCATGATCAGGACGGTGTTCTTGAAGTCCACCGTCCGACCCTGACCGTCGGTCAGCCGTCCGTCGTCGAGCACCTGCAGCAGCACGTTGAACACGTCCGGGTGCGCCTTCTCGATCTCGTCGAGCAGGATCACCGAGTACGGGTGCCGCCGCACCTGTTCGGTGAGCTGACCGGCCTCGCCGTAGCCGACGTAGCCCGGAGGCGCCCCGACCAGCCGGCTCGCGGTGTGCCGCTCGCCGAACTCGCTCATGTCGAGCCGCAGCATCTTGCTCTCGTCACCGAACAGCGACTGCGCCAACGCCTTCGCCAGTTCCGTCTTGCCGACGCCGGTCGGACCCAGGAACAGGAAGCTGCCGACGGGCCGACGCGGATCGCCCATGCCGGTCCGGCTGCGCCGCACCGCCCGCGAGATCGCCTTGACGGCGTCCTCCTGGCCGACGACCCGCTGGTGCAGCTCGTCCTCGAGCCGACGCAGACGTTCCTTCTCCTTCTGCGTCATCTGGCTGGCCGGGATCCCGGTCGCCCGGGCGACCACTTCAGCGATGTCCTCGGCTGTCACCGACGGTGCCTCGACCGCAGCAGGCTCACCGCCACGAGCCTCCGCGAGCCGCTTCTCGACACCGGTGATCTCGTCACGCAGCTGCGACGCATGCTCGTACTGTTCAGCCGCCACAGCATCTTCCTTGGACTTCTCCAGTCGCGCGATCCGCTGCTGCAGCGCCTTCGCATCCGGGTTGGATGCGCCCAGCTGCAGGCGCTTTCGCGCACCCGCCTGGTCGAGCAGGTCGATCGCCTTGTCCGGCAGGTACCGGTCGGCGATGTAGCGCGACGACAGTTCGACGGCAGCCGCGATCGCCTCGTCGGTGTACCGGACACGGTGATGGTCCTCGTACCGCTCACGCAGCCCGGCCAGGATCTCCTTGGCGTCGTCCTGACTCGGCTCGTTCACCGTCACCGGCTGGAACCGCCGCTCGAGCGCCGAGTCCTTCTCGATGTGCTTGCGGTACTCGTCGAGTGTGGTCGCACCCACGATGCGCAGATCACCACGGGCCAGCTTGGGCTTGAGGATGTTTCCGGCATCCATCGCACCCTCGCCGCCCGCACCGGCACCGACGATCGTGTGGAGCTCGTCGATGAAGACGATGAGACGACCGTCCTGGGCAACGATCTCGTCGACCGCCTTGGTCAGCCGCTCCTCGAAGTCGCCGCGGTAGCGGGTTCCGGACAACATCCCGGCGAGGTCGAGCTGGACGATCCTCTTGTCCGCCAACACCTCCGGAACGTCGCCGTCCACGATGCGCTGCGCCAGACCCTCGACGACGGCGGTCTTGCCGACGCCGGCTTCGCCGACCAGGACCGGGTTGTTCTTGGTCCGTCGGGCGAGGATCTCGATGGCCTGCTCGATCTCGTCGCCGCGGCCGATGACCGGGTCGACGCCGCCCGAGCGGGCACGTTCGGTCAGGTCCGTACCGTACCTGTCGAGCGTCGGGGTGGCCGAATCCTGCTGGGGCTCGGCCGGACCCGCCGCAACGGCCGACTGCATCGACTCGGGCGTCACACCCGCGGACGCGAGGATGCGCCCGGTGGTCGAGTCACCGTTGGAGACCAGCGACAGGAAGATGTGCTCGGGGTCGATGTACGTCGAGCCGAGCGCCCGCGCGATCTGATGCGCGTCGAGCAGTGCCCGACGGCCGGCGGCCGTGACCGTCGGCGAGGTCGAGACGGCCTCGCGCCCGCGAGGCAGGTGTGCCTCCGCGTCCTTCGAGATCGCCTCCGGGTCCCCGCCCACGCGCTTCACCATGTCGCGCACCGGGTCCTTGACCGCGGCGACGTGCAGGATGTGCAGTGCGTCCAGGCCCGTGTCACCCCGGCCGGCCGCGAACTGCGCGGCCTCCGCCATGAGCTGTTGAGTGTCGTTGCTCATGAGACGGGTGATGTCGATGCGCCCGGGCCCCTCGGGCCCGAAGAATGCCGGCATTCGCAGCCTCCTCCAAAGTTGAGTCTTATCGACTCATGGAACATGCCTGTGGAAGATTCAATTCCCGACCGTCCAGGATTCTTTCCGAGACAGCCCCGTTACCTCGCCCGGCGCCGCCCCGCCCACCCCAGCCGACGTCCTGACCTCGACATTCACCGGTCGCCGCAGCGACGACACCGAGAACTGTGACACCGGACACAACGGCGGCGTATCGGTCTTGACCTCGAGCGCACTCGAGCTTCTACCTTCGGGTCCATGAACACCCGAACCGAGGCCTCCGGTACCTGGGGTCAGCTGCTGACCGGACGACATCTCGGCGTCGCCGCCGTGCTCGCCGGCGGCGAGGCGTTGTACGCGACCAACGTCTACCTCACGAGCAGCCTGCTACCCACCGCCATCTCCGACATCGGCGGGCTCCGCTACTACGCCTGGACGTCGACGGTCTTCCTCATCGCATCGGTGTTCTCCTCGATGGTCGTCAGCCGCACGCTCGTCACCCGCGGCCCCCGCGGCGCCTACCTGATCGGCCTCGCGCTCTTCGCGTTCGGAACCGCGGTGTGTGCGATGAGCCCGACGATGGAACTGCTGCTGGTCGGACGCGCCGTGCAGGGTTTCGGCGGCGGTCTGCTCGCCGGACTCGGCTACGCGGTGATCAACTCCGCGTTGCCCCGGCACCTCTGGACGCGCGCGACCGCGCTGGTCTCCACCATGTGGGGTGTCGGCACCCTGGTGGGTCCCGCCGTCGGCGGGGTGTTCGCGCAGTTCGGCGCGTGGCGCTGGGCCTTCGGCGCGCTGATCGTGTGCACCGTCGCGGTCACCGTCCTCGTACCGATAGTCCTGCCACCGCGCACCGGTGAACGCAACCGCGTCGCCGCGCCCGTGCCGGTCGTCCCGCTGGCGCTTCTCACAGCAGCAACCCTGCTGGTGAGCGTCGCCGGCCTGTCGGCCGATGCCGCGATCGCCGGTGTCGGCGTCGCCGGCGCGGTGGCGCTGGTCGTGTGGTTCGTCGCGGCGGACCGGCGCAGCCCGCACGGGGTGCTGCCGCCGTCGACATTCACGCGGTCGCCCCTGAAGTGGGTCTACCTGACCATCGCGGTCCTCGCGACGGCGTCGACGGTCGAGACGTTCGTCCCGCTGTTCGGGCAGCAACTCGCAGGGTTGACCCCCGTCGTCGCCGGATTCCTCGGTGCCGCACTGGCACTCGGCTGGACGGTGGGCGAGATTCCGAGCGCATCGGCCGCCGTGCCTCAGGTGGTCCGCCGGATCGTGCGGTCCGGACCGATCCTCGTCGCAGCCGGGCTCGCAATCACGGCGGTGGCCCTGGCCGAGCAGGCCGGGAGTGCACGAGTCGCGCTCTGGTCAGCCGGGCTGATCATCGCCGGCGCGGGCATCGGCATCGCGTGGCCGCACCTTGCGGTCGGCGCCATGAACGCCGTCGCCGAACCCGCCGAGGGTGCCCGCGCCTCCGCCGCGATCAACACCGTGCAGTTGATCGCCAATGCGTTCGGCACCGCGTTGGCCGGCGTGCTGGTGAATCTCGGCGACCAGTCCGAGATGCGCTCGGCACAGCTGCTGCTGTTCAGCTTCGCAGCGCTGGCGCTCGTCGGCGGTTGGACCGCGTGGCGGGCCGCGCCGCGGGACGCCCGGCCGAACCGGGCGGCCCGTCGCGCCGTCGAGACGATCGCGGGCTGATCTAGAGCGTGTCTCCTATTTCGTGAGGGACCTCAGCCAGATACAAACCGCTGAGAGGACCACGCCGGCCCGATAGGTGAGTGCGAGTTTGTCGTAGCGGGTGGCGAGCCCGCGCCACTGCTTGAGGGTGGCGAAGGATCGTTCGACGACGTTGCGGCCCTTGTATTTCTCGGTGTCGAACCCGACCGGACGGCCTCCGCGGCCGCCCCGCCGGAGGCGGTGACGCTTCTGGTCGTCCGGTTCGGCGATGATCGCTTCGATGCCTCTCGACCGGAGGTGGGTGCGAATCGCTTTCGACGAGTAGGCCTTGTCGCCGAGCACCGCGTCCGGGCGGGTTCGGGGTCTTCCACGGCCGAACCGGGGCACCGACAACGCACCCATCAGGATCGGGAACATCGGCGAGTCACCGGCCTGACCTGGCCCGATCAGCAGGACGAGGGGACGGCCGTGTCCGTCGGCGAGCTGGTGGATCTTCGTGCCGAGCCCGCCACGGGAGCGGCCGAGGGCGTGGTCAGCCGGCTCGTTCAGGAGGTTCGTGTAATTCGACAGATCCCCTGTGTCGCGGGTGAGGTTGGTGCCGTGCTGGTGGGCTCGGCAGATCGTCGAGTCCACCGACACGGTCCAGTCGACCAACCCGTTTGCATCCGCATGCGCCAGCAGGGAAGCGAGGATCTTGTCCCAGGTGCCGTCCCCGGCGTAGCGGCGGTGCCGTTTCCAGATCGTCTGCCACGGACCGAAATCCGTGGGTACATCCCGCCAGGCGATCCCGGCTCGGTAGCGGTAGACGATGCCCTCCACGACCCGACGGTTGTCCCGGAACGGGCGGCCCCGACATCCGTCGGACGTAGGAAGCAACGGCTCGATCAACGCCCACTGCTCATCAGTCAGGTATTCGGTGCGCGACACACGGGACAGTGTCGCCGATCCGACCGCCCGGATTTAGGAGACACGCCCTAGCTGCGAGCCCGCGCGGCGTACACCCGGTCCCATAGGTGACGGTCGGTGCGCGGACCGCCACGGGTCTCTGCGCCGTAGCGCGCGATCTCGGCACCGATGTCGAGCGGGCGGGTCGGCGGCTGGGCGGGAACCAGCTCGTCGATCGCGAGCGCGTCGGGCACCAGCCAGCACACCTCGAACTCGATCCCGTCGGGGTCGCACCCGTACAGCGCCTTGGTGGAGCAGTGGTTGCTGGCACCGGTCAGCGCGCCGGCGGCGAGCAGACGACCGCGCATCTCGGCCAGTCCGGTGAGCGTATCGACCTCCCACGCCAGGTGATACAGCCCGACATTGCCCGGCGTCACACCGCTGCCGGGGTTCGGGCTCTGGAACAGACCCAGGTCGTGGTCGTTCGCCGAGTCCGGTGCCTGCAGGAAGGCGGCGCCGGGGAACGCGCCCGGCAGTGCCTTGAACCCGAGCACATCCTGGTAGAAGGCCAGGCTGCGCTGCAGGTCGGACACGAACAGGACGGCGTGGTTGAGTCGCTCGATCGCCAACGCGGTCAGCCTCCGAAGTTGTAGTTGATGCCGGTGAGTTGCTCCGACAGCGACCACAATTGTCGCGCAACGTTTTCGTCGTGCGACTTCCGGTTGGACTGGACGACCTTGGGGTAGCCGCGCGTCTCGAACATCGACGACGGGCCCAGATAACTTCCACCGGCCGTGTCGAGCACTGTCGCGGCGTAGAGCATCGGCAGCGCGCCCATCTCCGCCGACTGCGCGATGAACGGGTTGGCCAGAGCCATGATGCGGCTCGAAGATCGACTCCGTGTGCGACTGCAGATTCGTCGATGCGTAACCCGGATGCGAGGCGAGCGCCTTCACCTTCGACCCCGCTGCCGCGAGGCGGCGCTGCAACTCGTACGTGAACATAAGATTGGCCAACTTCGACTGGCCGTACGCGAGCCAGCGCCGGTAGGTGCGACGCTCCCAGTTCAGGTCGTCCAGATCGATCGAACCGATCTGATGCATCGCGCTCGACATCGTCACCACACGGTCGCTGACCTTGTCGAGCAGCAGTCCGGTCAGGGCGTAGTGCCCCAGGTGGTTGGTGCCGATCTGCATCTCGAACCCGTCAGCCGTGCGACTGAGCGGCACCGCCATGACTCCCGCGTTGTTGACGAGCACGTCGACCGTGTCGATCGAATCCGCGAAGTCCCGCACCGAGGCGAGGTCGGCGAGATCGAGCCTGCGCACCTCTGCCCGCTCCCCCAGTTCGGTGGCGACCGCACGCCCCTTGTCGACGTTCCGGCACGCGAGAATCACGTTCGCGCCCGCGTTCACCAGCGCCTTGGCCGCTTCGGCCCCCAGACCGCTGTTCGCGCCGGTCACGATGTACTTCCGGCCCTGCTGATCGACGATGTCCCCTGCCGTCCATGTGGTCATGGTCACAGCGTACGGAAGGCGGGGCGAACCTCGTGGGGCATGCGATCGCTTTTCACCACGCATTGAGCGCATTCAGGATCTGCGGTCGCGCCTGCCACAGTTCAGCCGACCAGTACGGCCACGAATGTGTCCCGGTGGCGTGGAACTGGAAGTTGGCCGGCACACCGAGGGTGTTCAGTCGCACCTGGAACGCTCGTGTGGTCACCATCGACACGAACTCGAGCCCCATGCCCATCGCGGTGTTCCAGTAACCGATCGGATCGGACGGGCTGTCGTACACACCGGGAATTCCGTTGCCGGCCGAGACATACAGCGACAGTCCTCGAAGTTGTGGAGCCGAGACGAATGGATCGTTGCGCAACCAAGCCGGATCCCACGGGAAGCCCCACATCGAATCCGCGTTGTAGCGGCCGGCGTCGTACATGGCGAGGCGGATCGCCTCACGCATTCCAGGAGCCGTCGTGTTGAGGTATCCGGAAAGAGATCCCGCGAATCGGAATTGGTCCCGATGATAGGCGGCGAGAGTCATGGCCGCCGTTCCACCCATGGACAGTCCCACCACCCCGGTATTCGTCCGGTCGACTCCGAATTGCGAGAGAAAATCGGGAAGCTCGCGAGTCAGGAAAGTCTCCCATTTGTACGTGATGGGCTGCGCATTGAAGTTGCTGGGGTTGTACCAGTCCGAATAGAAACTCGCCTCACCACCGACCGGCATCGCCAGGGTGACGTTGTCGAGAGCGAACTGCTCCATCGCATTCGTCTCGAAACTCCAGGCGTTGTAGTCGTTCCGAGCGCGCAACCCGTCGAGCAGGTAGAGCGACGCACTCCCACCCCGCGCCGCCCATTGAACCTGGACCTTGATGTTTCCCATCGACGACGGGACCCACAGTTCGTCGTAGCCACCGCGCGGAACCGCACGCGCCGTCCCCGCCTCGGCTGACGCGACGGGGCGGCCAGCAGTGCGATCAGCGCGGTGACCACCGCCACCAGGACCATTGCAGCCGGGTTCCGGCGAACCCCCTGCCGTCCTCCAGAGAAATACATCGAGACTTCCTTCTTCACACGAGCCACCGCACCGCGGCACAAGAATTCCTTCATCGAATTCGGGTCGACTCTGCGGTCAAAACGATCACCGCTTTCATCCCGGAATACCGAAGGGGCGTTAACAAGAGAAAGGTGTGTCGAATATCTCGAAACAGTTGATTATGAGCGTTCTCTGAGAGTTTCGTCCGATACACATTTTTCGTGCTAGCCCGACAGGATCGGTCAGGGCAACGACGGGACCAGCAGCAACAGCGGTCGGGAACCACGTTCGACGTCGAGACGACGTCTCGCAGGAGAGAAGAACGGCACCGGACTTCGATCGAAAGAGCCGGCCTCGACGACACGCCCGATCGCAGAAGCTTGACGCGGCGTGGGCGATTTGCGCGGAACGAAGACAGCGTCCACCACCCACCCCTCGAAGGCGGTGGACGCTGTAACTTACCGAAGGGTAAGGTAAGGGTGTTCGCACGTCAACGCCTCACGGTCGACACAGGACCGGAATGCCCGGGTACCGTCGGAACGTGCCAGCTGCTCCACTGCCCGTCCGTGACGGCCTCAACCCGACGCGACTGCGGCTCCCGAACCCGGGCACGTGGCCGACCGCCCTCGACTATCTCCTCGAGCGGTTCCCGTCCGACCGCACCCGGCTGCTCGAGAAGGTCGCCGCGGGCGAAGTGGTCGACGAACACGGCACCCCGGTCGGCGCAGCCATGCCGTACCGGCCCAACGGCTTCCTGTACCTCTCCCGCGATCCGCCGGTCGAACCCCGCGTGCCGTTCGAGATCGACGTCCTTCACCGCGACGAGGACCTCCTTGTCGTGGACAAGCCGCACTTCCTCGCCAGCACACCCCGCGGGGCCTACGTCGTCGAGTCGGCACTGGTTCGACTGCGCCGCGACCTCGACCTGCCCGAACTGACTCCCGCACACCGACTGGACCGGATCACCGCCGGCGTCCTCGTGTTCACCGTCCGGCAGCCGGTGCGTCGCGCATACCAGTCCCTGTTCGACGAGCGCCGCGTCACCAAGGAGTACGAGGCGCTCGCGCCCCACGACGCGACGATTCCACTCCCCCGCACCGTCCGTAGTCGAATCATCAAGGAGCGCGGGGTCTTACAGGCACGCGAGGTTCCGGGCACCCCGAACGCGGAGAGCCGCATCGAACTCCTCGACGTCCGCGACGGCATCGGGCGGTACCGACTCCTGCCACGCACCGGCAAGACCCACCAATTGCGCGTGCACATGAGCTCCCTCGGCATCCCGATCCTCGGCGACAACTTCTATCCGCGGTTCTACGACGTCGCCCCCGACGACTATTCGACGCCGCTGCAGCTCCTCGCGCGCAGCATCGAGTTCGACGACCCCCTCACCGGCGTGCGGCGCCGCTTCGACAGTCGTCGCACGCTCGCGGCCTGATCGATCCGGTTCTTCCCGCTCCGTGGGCGGAACCCGAACAAAGCAAACCAAGCAAGTGCTAGGTTGCCCGGGAAACCTCTCGTACGGAACGACCGACCCAGGGAGCACGCAGTGAGCACCACATCCTCGAACACGACCCGCGCCACCGCCCTCGTCACGGGCGGGACCGGCGGCATCGGCGCGGCCGTGGTCCGCCAGCTCGCCGCGCAGGGCCACAACGTGGTCCTCACCTACCGGTCGAACTCCGAGGCCGCCGCGAAACTGGTCTCCGAGGCTGAAGCGCTCGGGGTCCGCGCGGCCGCCCACTCCGTCGACCTGTGCGACGCCGACCGGCTGGCCGAGCTGGTCGAGACGACCACCCGCGACTTCGGCAACCTGTCGGTGCTGGTGCACGCCGCCGGCCCGCACATCCCGATGGTGCACCTCTCGCGGGTCGAACCGTCCACGTACGCACAGCATCTGGGCGACGAGGCCACCGCATTCTTCTCCGTCGTACATGCCTGCCTGCCGGCACTGCGCGCCGCGAAGGGATCCGTCGTCGCAGTCACCACGGCGGCCACCGACCGCTACCCGGTGCGCGACGGCCTGTCCGCGGGAACCAAGGGAGCGGTCGAGGCGCTCGTACGCGGATTCGCCGCCGAGGAGGGTCGTTACGGCGTCCGCTTCAACGCCGTCGGCCCCGGCATGCTCACCGACGGGATGGCCGAGCGGCTGATCGACTCGCAGAACCTCGACCAGCGCGCACTCGACGTCACGATGAGCCGAATTCCGTTGCAGAAGTTCGGGACCGCGGTCGACATCGCCGAGGCCGTGTGCTTCCTCGCGAGCGACAAGGCCGGCTTCGTCACTGGCCAGAAGCTCAACGTCGACGGCGGTTACACCGTCTGAGCCGTCACCGGCTCGAGGTCACGCCATGATCATCCGTGCGGCGCCCTCGAGCCGGTCCGCGATGTGGACGTACGAGTCGTAGCCCATGCCGGCACGCAGGAGCGCGCCCGCATACAGCATCTCGAGGGACTCGAGCAGGTCCTGGTCCGGCGAATCGGAGCCGAGGGCCTCCATGAGGCGCCGCCGGATCTCGAGACCGATCCGCGCCCGCAGATGCTCCACGTCGGGATCGCGGCCCAGCAGGGCCGTCGTGACCGCGCCGGCGAGTTCGGGCTCGTCGGACACCAGCAGTGCGACACTGCGCAGCACCTCGACCACCCGGGTGGTGCGGTCGTCGGACGACTCCTCCCCGTGCGGCATCGCCGAGAGCCGACGCCAGAACACCTCTGCGACGAGGTGCTCCTTCGACGAGAAGTACGTGTATGCGGTCGCCGGCGCGACCCCTGCCTGCGCCGCCACCAAGCGGACGGTCAGCCCAGCGAAACCCTTCTCACGGAGTACCTCGACAGCGCAGCGGGTGAGCCGAGACACGGTCTCGGCCTGCTTGCTCGTCAGACGGCGGCGAGTCGATTCGTAGTTGCCAGACACATGTCCGGAGGCTACGCGACTCCCGTGCCCCGTGAAACGACGGCCCCGGCTCGACGTCCCGAGTACACACAGTCCGAGATCGACAGACCACTGACGTACGACTCGGAACAGATGCCCACCGCATTGCGGCCGGCCGCGTACAGGCCGGGGATCGGCGAGCAGTCCTCGCCGGTCACCGCTCCCGTCCACTCGTCGACCGTCAGCCCGCCGAGCGTGAGCACCGGGCACGGGAAGCCGGCCTGGATGCGGATCGAGCAGTCGATCGCATAGAATGGGCCGTCGACCAGCGGGGTCACGTGCGCGGGATCCTTGCCCATCGCGTCCGGGCGTCCGGCCCGCCGGTCCTCGTTGTACTGGTCGAGCGTGCGAGCGAGACCCGCCGGATCGATGCCGGTACGCCGCGCGAGTTCCTCGGCAGTCGCCCCCTTCTTGTGGCCGACGCTGAACAGATAAGTGGTCTGCAGACGCTGGAACCACAGCGTCTGCTCGGGCACCTGCCGCTTGGCGTCGGCGAGCATCCGGGAGTCGATGACCAGGTACGCCGACACGTCCGTCTGCTCGGCGATGTGCTCGCCGATCTTGGCGCCGTACAGCGTCTCGTTGCAGATGCGCTCGCCCTCCTTGTTGACGAGCACACCCTCGGTCATCACGATCGGCGGGTTGAAGAACCGCCACGCGGACACCCGCTCCATCCGGTCGGTCGCACCGCCGACCGACTGTCCCAGACGGATGCCGCTGCCGTCGTCGCCGATCGTGCCCAGTCCCGTGCCGTTGAGGTACCGCGGCGCGTGCTGCTGCAGCATCTCCCGGTTGAACACGAAGCCGCCGGCCGCGAGGATCACGCCCTTGCGCGCCCTGTACCGGCGCACCACCGAGTGCCCGGCCTCGATCCGCCGGATCGGCCCGTCCATGAGCCGGCCGACCGGCCGGTAGTAGAGGTTCCACTTCCGGTTCAGGGACCCGAGCACCCGGTGCACCCGCCGACGGACCGTCGCGCGCGGATCCACCTCACGGCACTCGATTCCGATGACGGCGCCGGCGTCGTCGGTGATGAGGGACGTCACGATCGTCTGCCGGCGGACGTCGATCCGACGCTTGCGGGCCGCCTTCTCGAGCGCCGCGAAGAACACCTTGCCCGAGGTCCCGCGGCCCTTCGTGCGATGCCCACGCGGGGCCGGCTTCGCCGCGTCCTTGTACGGCCCGGCCAGCTCGTTGCCGGAGTAGTACAGGTAGTAGTCGTTCGTCGGGTACGACGTCTTGCGCGGCGCCATGCTGCCCTCGAACGGGACGCCCAGCGACTCGAGCCACTGCAGGTTCTCGACGCTGCGATCACAGAAGTCCTCGAGCAGTTCGTCCGACACCACACCCGACGTCTCGAGCTTCAGATACTCGAACATCGCGGACGGGGTGTCGTAGTCGACGCCGGCCTCCTTCTGCTGCGCCGTCCCCGCCCGCGTAGTAGATGCCGCCGCTGATCGCCGTGGCACCGCCGCCGTCGAACCGTTCGACCACCAGCACCTGCGCGCCGTGGTCCGCGGCCTCGATGGCGGCGCTCGCACCGGCCGCACCGAACCCGACGACCACAACGTCGGCCTCGCCATCCCAGCGCTCGGATCCGTTGTGCGACTTCATGTGTTCATCTCCTACTCGATCGGATTGCGGGCGGACGCGCTACACCCAGGCGTCCCTGATGTCGTGGCCCAGTTCGTTGCGCCCGAACAGGACGAGAGTCTGGTGCGGGTCGTTGATGACGTGCGCGCGTCCCGCGTGCGCATCGCGCCAGAAGCGCTGGATCGGGTCATGACTCCGCAAGGCGCCGCCGCCGCCGTGATCGAAGAGGCGGTCGATCGCCGCGACCGCCATCCCCGAGGCACTCACCTGGTCACGGCGGGTCTTGACGCGCAGGGACACCGGTATGCGGCGATCCTCCGATGCCAGGTCGAGCATTTCGGCCAGGTTGCGACTCAACTGGGTCCAGGCGAGTTCGATGTCGCGGGACGACTCGGCCATCGCGACGTATGCGAACGGATCGTCCGTCGTCCGCAGCGCGCTCACCGATTCCTGCCGTTCGGCCTGGTGCGCGGCGAAGGCCGCGTATGCGCCGTCCGCCATCCCGACGAGGGGTGTGGAGATCGCCGTCGAGAACACCGCCGAGAACGGAAGGCGGTACAGCGGAGCGGTATTGACGTCCTGCCCCGGCCCCCGACACTGCACCGTCGCCGCGAAGCTCAGCGTGCGGTGCTCCGGTACGAACGCGTCCTCGATCACGATGTCGTTGCTGCCCGTGCCGCGGAGGCCGACGGTTTCCCACACGTCCTCGACGCGGTAGTCCCGGGCCGGCACCAGGAAGGTCCGGAAATCGATCGGATCACCCGCGTCGTCGACGACGAAACCCCCGACGAAGACCCAATCCGCGTGCGCGCTACCCGACGAGTAGCTCCACCGCCCGGAGAAGAAGTAGCCGCCGTCCGACGGGGTGGCGCGGCCCATCGGCGCGTACGCCGACGAGATCAACGTGTCCGGGTTGTCGCCCCAGACCTCCTGCTGGGCGCGGACGTCGAACAGGGCGAGGTGCCAGGGGTGCACCCCTACAACCGACGAGACCCACCCGGTAGACCCGCAGGCGCTCGCGAGCAGACGCACCGAGGAGTAGAAGTCGGCGGGGTCCGCCTCGAACCCCCCGAAGCGCCGGGGCTGCAGCAGCCGGAAATGACCGGCCTCGGCGAGCGCCCGCATCGTCTCGACCGACAGTTGCCGGGCTCCCTCCACATCGCGGGCACGACTCCGCACGTCGGGCAGCAGGCTCGCGACGTCGTCGAGCACGTCCGCCACTCGTCGGTCGCCCATCGAACGCCCCCTATCCCAGCCAGGAGCAACTCTCACGGCCGATTCCGTACCCACCCGATCCCACACTGATCTCGATCGTGCAGAGATTAGAACAGGGTGCAGATTTTGTCGATGTCCGAGGAGTTGGCGCCGCGACCACACCGCGGGACATCTCGCCGTCGAGTTCTCGAAATACACCGTCCGACATCGATAAACAGCCAAACACTCGGCCGGTCCGGGATCTGCATCCGACACCGTGACCGCTCGTACAGGGAAAGGTGGAATCTGTTCTATTTGTCATCCGCAATCGGGCAGTTCCGGAAGTGCGGGCGCCCTTCGCGTTCTCCCCTCACGAGTAGTCGGCGAGAACCAGCCCGACGACGTCCTCGACGTTGCGTACCGCCCCGGCGTAGCTGATGCGGCCGGAGGTCCACTGGGAGAGCGCCGCGAGCATCGTTCCGTCGATCGCCAGCAACGCGACCCGCGCCACGTCGTCCGGCACACCGTCCATCAAGGCGAGCGTCGCGGCATGATTCGCCTCGGCTCGGCATTGCATCGATTCGCGCACATAAGGGTCGGACGACGCGGCGAGTTCGAGGTCGAGTCGCGCGAAGTGGGGGCCACGCTGGAAGGCCCTCAGCTGCCGCCGGTACAGGACCTGCACGCGGTCGCGGACGCTCCGGTCGTCCACCACCCCGGTCTCCCGGGCCCGGGACCGCTCCGCCTCGAGCTTGCGCGACAGGCGATCGTTCCACGCCACCATCGACGCGGCGAGCAGGTGCAGCTTGGTCGGGAAGTACCGATACAGGGTGCCGAGCGCCACGCGGGACCGATCGGACACCTCGCGCATCTGGATCCGATCCGGCTCCATCTCGTGCAGCATCGCGATCACCGCGTCGGTGAGCGCGGCACGGCGTTCCCGCTGACCCGCGGTCATGTCCGTGATCGCCTTAGGGGTATCGCAACCAGCTCGCACCGCGACCACGATACCCGGCGCCACCGGCACCCGTTCCCGGTGCGCAGCCGACGAGAAATGGAAACGGTATTCTCGTTATCGATGAAAGCCACTTTGTCGAAGCATGTTTCGAAGACACTTCGTACCGACTGGTAACTCCACCGATCGCCGTTGGGGTTGTTGTGGCGGCGGTGTGGTGGGTATAACCGAAGTGGACCGGCAGCGACTCCGCCGGGATTGGAGGAGCCGATGACCGTCATCGACAACGACCTGGACGTCGCGGCCGCTGCCGTGCCGCCGACCATGGCCGAGCGCATAACGCTGATTCTCGACCAGTTCGACGGGGCCGGCACCCAGCTCACTGCAGAAGACCTGGTCCAGCTGACCCGGATCCCCGGTCCACCACTCACCGGATTCTCGACCAGCTGACCCAGCTGAACTGGCTTCGCCACAACAGGTTCGGGTACCGGCTGGGATGGCGCGCGATCGCACTCGGACGCAGCAACGAGCGCGACGAACTGCGTGCGGTCGCGGCCCCTCACCTGCACCAACTCCATCTCCGCACCCGACTCATCGCGCACCTGGCCGTCCTCGACGGCCGTGACATCGTGTGGCTGGACAAGATCGGCGGGCGGTGCGCCGACACCATCGCGACCCGGGTGGGCGGACGCAGCCGGGCGGACCTGACCACGGAGGGCAAGGCGATGCTCGCGATGCTCCCCCGGAGCACGTCGACGTACTGTTTCGCGACGTCCTGTCGGCCGCGTCCATGACCGATCTCCACGGCCGGCTCGGACAGATCCGCACGCGCAGCGGCCGGAACTGGGAGACGGATGCGCGGGGCGTCTCGTCGGCGGCCGCAGCCGTTCGTTCCGGGGAAGGTGATCAGATTCAGCTGAGCTGCGTCTCGCTCCGCGGCCGGGTGCCCACGGATCAGTTGCGCAGGGTGCTGCCGTTGCTGGCGGGCGTCACCCGGATGATGTCGGAGCGGCTCGAATGAGAAAAGCCGCCAACGGGACGAGCCCGTGGCGGCGAAAAAGAAAAGGCCCGGAGGCCGTGGTGGCCAGGGCCGGGATCGAACCGGCGACCTTCCGCTTTTCAGGCGGACGCTCGTACCAACTGAGCTACCTGGCCGGAAGGCACCCGAACCGAATGCCTATCGCATCGAGACGTTTCCGACTCGATAGAGCGACCCTGACGGGACTCGAACCCGCGACCTCCGCCGTGACAGGGCGGCGCGCTAACCAACTGCGCCACAGGGCCTTGCTGTTACTGCATGTGGAACTGTACTGCATTCACCGAAGCCGAATCGACTTCACGTGGTGGCCAGGGCCGGGATCGAACCGGCGACCTTCCGCTTTTCAGGCGGACGCTCGTACCAACTGAGCTACCTGGCCGGGCGGCACCCGAACCGAATGCCTATCGCGCTCCACCGTTTCCGGTGAAGCAAAGCGACCCTGACGGGACTCGAACCCGCGACCTCCGCCGTGACAGGGCGGCGCGCTAACCAACTGCGCCACAGGGCCTTGCTGTTACTGCTATTAAACTGTACTGCCACTCCAACGAGTGAAGCGTACCCCCTACGGGATTCGAACCCGCGCTACCGCCTTGAAAGGGCGGCGTCCTAGGCCGCTAGACGAAGGGGGCCCGCCGAATCACTCCGGCCAGTACCCTCAACGGCGTTCCGTTGGGAGCTTGGATAGCTTAGGGCACCGATTTCACAAACCACAAATCGCCTGATCAGAGTCCATAAACGCCCTGTCATTCGGGCTCGACGACCGCGGGCGCCGGGGGCCATCCCTCGCGCCGCCACTTCGCCAGCCACTCGTCCGAGGCCATACCCGCGAGGACCACCTCGAGCGACTCCTCGAAGCGGGCCCGCAGATCGACCTGCTGAGCCGTCAGGTCCGACATGTACCGCTGGCCGGCGAGACTGGCGGCCAGCACCCGGGTGAACTTCTCGGTGTCGACGCCGTCGTGCACCAGACCCTCACGGCTCGCCCGCTGGATCAGCTCACGCGCGGAACCGCCCCACACGCGTGCGCCGCCGTTCTGGACGTCCGCATAGAACTCCGGCTCGATGATCAGACGGAACTCGGCCTGGACGATCGCGTCGGACAGGAACATCCTGGCGACGTCGTCGATGAGCCCGTGCAGAATTTCGAACGGATCGAGGTCGGTCCGGGACATCCACCGATCCGTCACCTCTTTGAACTTCTCGAGCGCCGCGGCGAGCACCGCGCGCCCGAGCTCCTCCTTCGATTCGAAGTGGAAGTACATCGCGCCCTTGGTCGCGTGCGACCCCTCGAGGATCGCGTTCACCGACGCTGCCGCATATCCGCGCTTACCGAACTCGACTGCAGCCGCTTCCACGATCGCAGCGCGGGTCCGACGCGCACGCTCCTGTTGACGTGCCATTGCGCTAGTCGCCTCCGAAAGCCGTAACACTCGCCGATCAACTCGGCCAGCTGCCACCCGCCCGAAAACCAGACTAGTCCCCTTGTCGCACTACCCGAAAGATCGAAGCCCTGACCTGGGCCTTCGACGCTCCGCTGAACAAAAACACACCAAGTGGTATATTTATCTCGCTCGGGTGTGCTGCAGGGGGTGCGCACCCGAGCCTCCGCACTTTCAGTGAGCCCCAGCGGCTCCCGGGCCACTACTTTCCACGCTCGCCTAGAGCCAACCGCGGCGTTTGAAGCTCACCCACAACCCCGTGGCGAGGCCCACGAGCATCAGTGCACTGAGCCAGAAGCCCCACGGTTCCGAGTAGCCGGGAAACGGGATGTTCTGCCCGAAGTACCCGGTCACCCCGGTCGGGATGGCGATGATCGCAGCCCACGCGGTGAGCTTCTTCATGATCTCGTTCAGAGAATTGCCCTGCATGGCGAGACTCGTCGACAGAATCGACTCGATCGTGTCCCGCAGTCCGTCGATCCGCTCGGTCGCCCGCAAGGCGTGGTCGTAGACGTCCTGGTAATACGGCACGATCTCGGCGTACGCCACGTGCACACCCGGCCGGAGCAGTGCGCTGATCGCCTCGTTCATCGGCAGCACCACCCGCGACAGCTGCGCGACGTCCTTGCGCACCGCGAAGCTCTGCAACTGGACGGCCCGGGTCGGCCCTGTCCCCTCGAGCAGATCGTCCTCGAGCGACTGGATCCGCTCGTCGAGGTCGTCGAGCACCTCGAAGTAGCCGTCCACCAGTTGGTCCAGCAGCGAGTGGACCAGGAACCCGACACCGCGCTCGGTGAGCGCGCCGATGTCGTCCCACTCGGCGAGGAGCGGCTCGAGCGGGAACCCGTCGTCCGAGCGGATCGTGATCAATGCCCGATCGAGAATGAAGGCGGCCACCCGTGTCGGCACGAGCGTTCCGCTGCGGGGATCGATGTGGACGGCGCGGGCGTGCAGCAGGCTGTGGTCGCGATAGCGCACCAGCCGCGGTCGCTGGCTCCCGCGGCGGCGTTCTCGATCGCCAGCGGATGCAGTTCCACCTCCCCACCGACGAGCGGGGCGAGCGCCTGCAGATCGGCCGACGTCGGTGCCAGCAGGTCCACCCAGATCAGTGCGTCGGGCTCGCCGAAATGTTCCGCGAGTTCGACGAGCGGAAGGTCCGACGCGGTGAGGACACCACCCCGATAGAGCCGACTGCGGTGCGCACAGTGCACCTGCGCGTCCCGGTCCTGCCGATCGACGCCTTCGCCTTCCTGCTGCGCGGTCTCACTCACGCCTCCGATCATGTCGTACATCCGCCACCACATCGGGCCGCACCTGCCGAACCGTCGGCCGGCGCGGGCTGGGAGGGGTGCGTGTCTCCGGGTCGACCCCCAACGTACTTTCCGAAAACGACTGAAGCGAAGGCGCTTTCACTGTCTCATCACGCATTCCCTTCCACGCGGGAAAGTTCCGAGCCGATTCATCGGCAGGACATCCGGGGGCGTTCTGTCGTTGCGTTTGCGCACCTACCCTCCTCGCGTCCTTGCCCACCAACGGAGGTATCCCGGTGACAAGCTCACCGCTCGATCGCCGCACGTTCCTCGGACGGACCGCCCTCGCCGAACTCGGGGTGACGCTCGCGGGCAATGTCGGCACTCTCTTCCAGCCCGCGCTCGCGTCCGCGGCGCCCGGCAAAGCTGTCGGCTACGGCCCGCTCGTTCCCGACCCCAAGGGGATCCTCGCGCTGCCCGCGGGATTCTCCTACGCGATCGTCTCCCGTTCGGGAGAAACGAAACTCGACGACGGCTCCCCGGTCCCGGGCGACCCGGACGCGAACGGCGTGTTCGCGAACGGCAACGGCACCACAATCGTCACCAACCACGAGATCGGCAGCGACGAACCCTTCGGCGTCCCGGTAGTCGACGGGCTCACCTACGACCCCGGTGCGCGCGGCGGGACCACCACGACCACGATCGCGCCGAACGGGTCACGCCAGGGCCAGTACGTCAGCGTGGCAGGCACGGTGAACAACTGCGCTGGCGGAATCACCCCGTGGGGCACCTGGCTCACCTGTGAGGAGACCGAGGCCCGCGCCGGATCGAAGGGCTTCACCGTGGACCACGGGTACGTCTTCGAGGTCGATCCGGCCAGCCGGGCGGCGAACATCGGCAAGAGCCCGATCCCGCTGAAGTTCCTCGGCCGGTACGCGCACGAGGCGGTGGCCGTCGACCCGGCGTCCGGCACCATCTACCTCACCGAGGACGCGTCCGGCCCGAACGGCCTGTACTACCGGTGGACCCCGCCAGCCGGTTTCAAGGGCGGCCGGGGCGCGCTGCACGCACTCGCCCAGTCGCCGAGCGGCGACACCGCCGGCACCCTGCAGGCGATGACGTGCTTCGCCGGTGACGTCCACGTGCCGGACCTGTCGCAGGCCACGGAACCGGGCGTTCGTTACACCGTCCGATGGGTCGACGTCCCCGACCGCGACGCGAAGTCCACCTCGGTGCGCAAGCAGTTCACGAACGACCAGGTCACCCACAGCCGCAAGCCCGAGGGGCAGTGGTGGGGCGACGGTGGTGTGTACTTCGTCGCCAGCTACGCCCGGACCAGCGACGGCAGCGTCGCCGAGCACGACGGTCAGGTGTGGTTCCACAACCCGGTCGCCCAGACGATCGAACTGAAAACCCTGTTCGGCGTGAACCCGGATCCGTCCGTCGACACCGGCAACTACGACGGCCCCGACAACATCACCGTGTCGCCGCACGGCGGCGTGATCCTCGCCGAGGACGACGAGGGAATCGACCACCTGATCGGGGTGACGGAGAACGGCGAGCCGTTCCCGATCGCGCGGAACGAACTGAACGACAGCGAGTTCTGTGGTCCCGCGTTCAGCGCCGACGGGAAGACGCTCTACGCGAACATCCAGTCGTCGGGGCTGACCCTCGCGATTCGCGGACCGTGGCGCCGCCCGACGAGCGGCTCGGCGAACCTGCCGTTCGGCTCGTCGAACCTGCCCTTCGGTTCCTGATCCGAAACCGTCCCGGAAACACATCAGCGGCCCGCTCCGAAATTCGGAGCGGGCCGCCGCCTCGTCATCGCCTCGGGTGACAGCCGAGCGGTGTCATTGTGAGAGTCCGTCGAAGACCTCTGCCCAGTTTCCGCCGGCAGTATTCATCGCATTCCGAGTCTCACCGAGAACGTCCCGAGCGATCTGCTCGAGCGTGGTCCCGGCGGCAGGGCTCTCGGCGCCCTTGATTGCCCTAATACCCTCTGCCGTTGCATCGAATTGCTCTTTCCATTGCCCGGCGGAGGACAGCAGGAATCTGAGGTGGTAGGGGTAGTCGAAGTCAGGCACCGGTACCCCGGTTTCTGCGATGTTCTTCAGCGAGGCAATGATCGACCGCAGTTGTCCGGACTCGAAGGAGCACGACTCCGGCTCCGCCAACTCCGGGTATTCGATTGATCCGTCGACGAGACCTCGCCAGTACTCGCGATCGTGAAGGCCATCCCGCTGCTCCATGTGTGTCTCCGCGAAGACCGACATGAGTTCGCTGTTGTCGATGAGTGGGGAAAGGACCAGATCTTCGCTGAAGTCGTAACCGAAGAAGTACCGAGTGCCGTCGACCTCGATCGATTCGATTCCTCCGATGTGGCGGTAATCTCGAAGCAACGGTTCAGGAATACTCGTCGCCGCCGCTTCTTCACCATTGGGGGTTTCGCTCTCGCCGCATCCCTGGATGCCCACCATCTCTCCATTCATCCGCGAGTCCGACCTTGTCGAGCGCAGTCGGTAGGAGGGTAGCGGGCTGGTGGCGATGAGCGATCTTCGACGTTCCGATCACTGACCCACCGCCGAAAACACGAGACCCCGCCAGGATGATCCTGGCGGGGGTGTGTGCGTGCCCCCAGTAGGGCTCGAACCTACGACCTGCGGATTAAAAGTCCGTAGCTCTACCAACTGAGCTATAGGGGCGTGCGGGCAGCAGTCTAATGGGATCGAGACGATCGTGGAAACCTCGCCCCCGACAACGCTGGTCGCGGACGACGATTGGCGCGAACGTCCGGCCGTCGGCGCACCGGTGAGGGGTGAGGGTGTGATACCAGTGCGCCGACAGTCGCCCTCCCCCGAAGGGCCCGACGAACGGTCGGACGATATGGCGGACGCCCCGCCTCCAGACTGACGGGGCGTCCAGCGGAACCGTCGGCAGCACCCGGAACCGACGACCCACCCCCGCGCAAGGAGGCAACAACAGATCACCACAACGCATCTGCGCGCGAAAGGGTTCGACGCGATGTCAGGAGCAAGGACCCGCAAACGAGGGACGAAGGTCCCAGGCTCTGGTCGGCGTCACAGTTCGGGGGCCGGCGACTCTCCCGGCGACTGAGGCTCGCGCTGGTGCAGATTGTTGCGGAGCCTGGTCACCTCCTCGCCGCGCTTGCGGTACCGCCGCTGCAGGAAGACCGCGGCGGCGAACAGCAGCACGCCGATGATCGCGCCCCACAGCGAGGCGCCGCGGAAGCCGGGCGCGTCGACGTCCATCGTGCGCTCCCCCGCGTGCGCGGCGCTGCTGCCTCCGAGTACCACCGTGAGCGTCAGCAGATTCGGGATCGCGAAGATGATGCCGAGGACCAGACTGCCGATCACCCAGATCCTGGCGTGCTCGCGGCGACGCGACCGCCATGCAAAGTAGAACAGCAGCAACGGAATCACCGTGCCCACGATTCCGTACAGCAGACCCCATGTGATGCCGAGCGAGAAGCTGCCGGAAGACAGCGAACCCACCCGCTGCGACCACCACCGTGGCAGGAACGCCGCGAGCACGAAGTACACGACGACGAGGGCCACGACGATTACAGCGACCCAGATCGCCTTCTTCGCCCAGACCGGCATTCCCGCATTCTGTGACGCCGGCGTGCTCCGGCCGCCGGCGTGGAAGCTTTGCTCATGCTCATCCTCCCGTCGTGGACACTGCGTCCTCTGCAAGCACAACACGTGCCAGCGTTTTCGGCGCGATCAAGGTGTACGAAGTCCGCACCCATTCACGCAGTTGCGCCCACCATTCGTCCGCCCCGTCGCGTGGCACCGTCACCGATACCCAACCGTGCCGACCGAGCCCGTAACCGACCGGCTCGGCGCCGGATTCGGTTGCGATGACAGCGGCCGCCTCGTCCTTGGTGAGTTTGAAGGACAGACTGGTCGCGTCGGCATCCGAGAACACGAAGTTCTTGCCGCGCACTCGAAAACTGGGGTGCCCACCCCACTCCTCGATGTCGACCCGCTGCGCTTCCGGCAGTTCGTCGACGATCCGCTCCAACCGACTCATGTTGGCGACCATGGCGCGATTGTGTGCATCTGCCGTCCACCGCCGCAAGACTTTCGGCCAGCCGATAGCGAACTTCGATGATTCAATTGCGCGATGCCCCGGTCTCCGGCCCCCACCAACAACCGAACTCGGGGTATCGCCGAGGTCAGCGGGAGTCGCGGCACTCGTACGCGGGAGCCGGAATCCGATCCGGGTGGCGCGACTTGCCGAACAGCCATGACGCGGACAGGATCGCAACGCCGAGCAGCACAGCGATGAACGCGACCGTCGCCGGCCACCCACCGGCGGCGTACGCGACACCGGCGCACGCGCCCGCGACGCTCGACCCGAGGTAGTGCGCGAACAGGTACATCGACGACGCCTCGGCCCGGTGGTCGGTCGCGAGCCGGCCCACCCAGCCGCTGGCGACCGAGTGAGCGGCGAAGAACCCACCGGTGAAGAGCAGCATGCCGAGCAGCACGAGTGGCAGCAGCCGCGCCAGCGTGATCGCCGACCCGAGCACCATCGTCACGACCGCACCGAGGAGCACCGAAGGCCGGCCGAAGCGGTCGGCCGCCGCGCCCGCCGCGGCCGAGGTGTAGGTCCCGGCGAGATACATCAGGAACACCAGCCCCACCAACCCCTCGGGCAGTGAGAACGGGGCGTCGAGGAGGCGGAAGCCGAGGAAGTTGTACGCCGAGACGAACCCGCCCATCAACAGGAAGCCCAACGCGAACAGCGTGGCGAGGGCCGGGTTGCGCAGGTGGCCGAGGAGATTCGTGACGACGATGCGCGGGTGCACCCGCTGTGGCCGGAAGTTGCGCGACGGCGGGAGCGTGCGGGTCATGAGCACCGCGAGGACGAGCGCCAGAACCGACGCGGCCTCCATCGCCCAGCGCCACGAGGCCACGTCGAGGACCACCGACGGCACGAGCCTGCCGACCAGTCCCCCGATCGTCGTGCCTGCGACGTAGCGGCCCATCGCGGAACCGAGGTCGCGGGGGTGGATCTCCTCGGCGAGGTACGCCATCGCGACCGCCGGGATGCCGGCGAGCGCGACGCCCTGCAGCGCCCGCCCCACCAACAGCACGCCGATGCTCGGACTCAGCGGCAACAGGATTCCGAGCACGCCGGACACCGCCGCGGACGTCACCATCACACGGGTACGGCCGAACCGTTCGGACAGCACACTCGCCGGGATGATCGCGACCGCCACCAGTCCGGTCGTCACCGACACCGCGAGCGCCGCCACCGCCGGTGCCACCCCGAACGTCTCGGTCAGCGCCGGCAGCAGGGCCTGCGCCGAGTACATCGAGACGAACGTCGTGAGCCCGGCCGCGAACAGCGCGACGGTGATGGCGCGGTACTCGCGCGAACCCCGGGTGGTCCGTCCGTCGAGCGCGTCACCCGCGCGATCCACCACTGTGCGATTCATGCCATTGCCTCCGCTGCCCTCGTCAGCCATCCTCGCGAGCCGCTCGATGGAAAGGAAATGCATTTGTGCACAGTTGTTGATGCATGCTGTGCATAAGCTGTACCGGTGGAATTGATCGACGGCCTGCGGTGGTTCATCGCGCTCGCCGAGACCGAGCAGGTCACGGCGGCGTCGGACATGCTGCGCATCTCCCAGCCGACGCTGTCGCGCCGCCTGGCCCGACTCGAGCGTGACCTGGGCGTCGAACTGTTCGACCGGCACGGCCGGCGCCTCGAACTCAACGACCGCGGTCGTGTCCTTCTCGAACATGCACGTCGCGCGTCGGCGGAGCTGTCCGCCGCACAGCGTGAGATCGCGTCGTTCGACAGCCCCGACCGCGGAACGGTGCGGCTGAGTTTCCTGCACTCGTTCGGCACCTGGCTGATTCCGCGGGTCCTGCGCTCCTACCGGGAGCAGCGACCGCGGGTGTCGTTCACGCTGTACCAGGACGCCGCGCAGGCCCTCGTCGATCGCGTCGTCGACGGCCGCGACGACCTCGCGTTCGTCTCCCGCGCCCGCGCACCGCGCTGGTGCGGTGGGCGCCGATCACGCACCAGCGGCTCGCGCTGGCCGTGCCGGCCGGACATCGCCTCGGCGACGAGGCGTCGCTCGATCTCGCCGCCGCCGCGAACGAGTCGTTCATCGTCATGCACGAGGACTACGGGATGCGCCGGATCTTCGACGAACTGTGCGCCGAGGCGGGCTTCGCGCCGAACGTCGTCTTCGAGTCCAGCGAACTGGCCACGATCGGTGGCCTGGCGTCCGCGTCGCTGGGCGTCGCGGTAATGCCGTGGCAGGAACCACACGGCTGGCCCGAGGGTGTGACGCTCGTCCCGCTGGACGGCGCCGGACGTGACATCGGCCTGGTCTGGGCGAGCGGCCGGGCGCTGCCGGCCGCCGCGGAGCGCTTCCTGAAATTCACAACCGATTCACAGGAAGTCGAACCTGAAGAAACAGCTCCGACGGAGGTCACCGACGTGTAACGTCCGCCACACTCGGCGCGGTGTGCACATCACGAAACCGCCGGGCCCGCGGACAGCGGGGACTGGGGGACCTACGGCGGCATCGCCAGTCGAAGCCTCCCCTTCGATCTGCAAACCTACGGTAGCGTAGGTTTGCAGCACGGTCTGAAGCGCACGTCAACGTCATTCAGCGTCACCGACTTTCATGGAGGCAGAAACCGATGTCGAGGGATCTCACTCAGCTTCGAGCTGCTGCAGGAGCTGCAGCCTGTTGCGGAAGAGAACGTGAATCGGCATCTCTCCATGGCCAAGGATTGGCATCCACACGATTACGTCCCGTGGGACGAGGGTCGCAACTTCGCCGCGATGGGCGGCGAGGACTGGGATCCCGAGCAGTCCCAGCTCGACGAGGTCGCGAAGGCCGCGATGATCACCAACCTCCTCACCGAGGACAACCTGCCGTCGTACCACCGCGAGATCGCCGAGAACTTCTCCCGCGACGGCGCGTGGGGCACCTGGGTGGGCCGCTGGACGGCCGAGGAGAACCGCCACGGCATCGTGATGCGCGACTACCTCGTCGTCACCCGCGGCGTCGACCCGGTCGAGCTCGAGAACGCCCGCATGATCCACATGACGAACGGCTACAACTCGCCGGCCGGCGACAGCGTCGGGCTGCTGCACTCGGTGTCGTACGTGACGTTCCAGGAACTCGCGACCCGCGTCTCGCACCGCAACACCGGAAAGGCGTGCCAGGACCCGATCGCCGATCGGATGCTGCAGCGCATCGCGGCCGACGAGAACCTGCACATGATCTTCTACCGGAACATCTGCGGCGCCGCGATGGACATCGCGCCCGACCAGACGCTCAAGGCCGTGACCGACATCATCAAGAACTTCGAGATGCCCGGCGCCGGTATGCCGAACTTCCGACGCAACGGCGTCCTGATGGCCAAGCACGGCATCTACGACCTGCGCCAGCATCTCGAGGAGGTCGTGCAGCCGGTACTGCGCAAGTGGAACGTGTTCGACCGCACGGACTTCACCGCCCGCGGCGAGGACACCCGTGAGGAGCTCGCGGTATTCCTCGAGACCCTCGAGCAGCAGGCCACCAAGTTCGAGGAGATGCGCGACCGCGCCCTCGCGCGCGAGGCCGCTCGCGCGGAGAAGGCCTCCTGACGGGTCGCCACCTGCCCCGTTGCAGCTATCCTGTGCCCGGTACCGGATTCGGTACCGGGCACAGTCTTTTCTCCCGAAGAATTACCCGAGGTCTTCATGTCACCCCTTCGCATCGGTTCGCTTCGAGCTGGGCAGCCCCGTCGTGCTGGCCCCCATGGCGGGCATCACGAACGTCGCCTTCCGCACGCTCTGCCGCGAACTCGAGCTCGAACGTGCCGGCAGCACCGCGGGCCTGTACGTGTGCGAGATGGTGACGGCCCGCGCGCTGGTCGAGCGGCACCCGGTGACGATGCACATGACCACCTTCGGGCCGACCGAGACGCCGCGCTCGCTGCAGCTGTACACGGTCGACCCCGAGGTCACGTACGCCGCGGCGAAGATGATCGTCGACGAGGACCTCGCCGACCACATCGACATGAACTTCGGCTGCCCGGTCCCCAAGGTCACCCGCAAGGGCGGCGGATCGGCGCTGCCCTACAAGCGCCGCCTGTTCGGGCAGATCGTCGCCGCCGCGGTGAAGGCGACCGAGGGCACGAACATCCCGGTCACGGTGAAGATGCGCATCGGCATCGACGCCGACCACCACACCCACCTCGACGCCGGCCGCATCGCCGCCGCCGAGGGCGCTGCTGCCGTCGCGCTGCACGGTCGCACGGCCGCCCAGCGCTACTCGGGCACGGCCGACTGGACCGAGATCGCGCGCCTCAAGGAACACGTCACCGACGTCCCAGTGCTCGGCAACGGCGACATCTTCGCCGCGGAGGACGCCGCGAAGATGATGGCGGAGACCGGCTGCGACGGCGTCGTCGTCGGTCGTGGCTGCCTGGGCCGGCCGTGGTTGTTCGCCGAGCTCAGCGCCGCGCTCAACGGGACGGAGATGCCGACGCCGCCGAACCTCGGCGAGGTCGCGGCCATCATGATGCGGCACGGACGCCTGCTCGCCGATCACCACGGCGAGGACCGCGGCATGCGGGAGATGCGCAAGCACATCGCGTGGTACATGCGCGGCTTCCCAGCCGGCTCGGAACTGCGCAACGGGATGGCCCGGGTGTCGTCGCTGGCCGAACTCGAGGGCTTCCTCGGCCAGCTCGACCCGACGGTCCCGTTCCCGAAGGACGCCGAGGGCCCGCGCGGGCGGCAGGGTTCGCCCGGCACCGTTGCGCTGCCCGACGGCTGGCTCGACGACCCCGAGGACACGCTCGTCCCGGCCGGCGCCGACATCATGCATTCCGGCGGATAGCCCCGACCGACCGCGACCCACGCCTACACTCCGAAGAGCCTGCAGTTTCCTCGAGGATCTTCCGGACGGAGATGTCGTGGCCGCTTCACGAGCAGATTCGGACGCCTGGCCCGCGCTGCGGGTCGCCGATTGGGAACCCACTCGCGACACCCTGCACATGTGGTCGCAGGTCGTCGGGAAGGTGCGGTTGGCCCACGCGCCGCTGGTCAACCACTGGTGGCAGGTGCCGTTCTATGTGAGCGCGCGGGGGCTGACGACGTCGGCGATCCCCTACCGCACCCGCGTCTTCGACATCGAATTCGACTTTTCCGGCCACCAACTGGTGATCCGCGACAGCAACGGCGCCCATCGCGAGTTCCCGCTTCGAGCCGATGCCGGTCGCGGACTTCTACGAGCGGGTCATGAAGTCGCTCGACGAACTGGGCATCGAGACGCTCATCCAGCCGACGCCGAACGAGGTGCCCACCGCGATCCCGTTCGCCGAGGACACCGTGCACGCGTCGTACGATCCGTCCGCCGCGAGCCTGTTCTGGAAGCAGCTCATCCAGGCCGACCGTGGCCTGCACGAGTTCCGGTCCCGTTTTCTAGGCAAGGTCAGCCCGGTCCACTTCTTCTGGGGGTCGTTCGACCTGGCCTGCACCCGATTCTCGGGACGACCGGCCCCCGAGCACCCGGGCGGCGCCCCCAACTGCGGCGACTGGGTGATGGTCGAGGGCTACTCGCACGAGCTGTCGAGCTGCGGGTTCTGGCCCGGAGGCGGGGAGGAGGGCGCGTTCTACGCGTACGCCTATCCCGAACCGGACGGCTTCTCCACCCACCCGGTCGAGCCCGAGCAGGCGTTCTACAGCGCCGAGTTCAAGCAGTTCCTGCTCCCCTACGATACGGTCCGGACCGCGGCCGATCCGGACGCGACCCTGCAGCGATTCCTGGAGTCCACCTACGAGGCCGAGGCCGACAACGCGAACTGGGACCGCGGCGCACTCGAATGCGATCCGCAGCGGTGGCACGCCGCACGGTGACTCGCGACACGCCACGGCGTGAAGTGCGACAACGCTTCTCCGACACACAGACTTATGCCGCCGAGGGGCGTCGATAAGTATCATGGCGTCGTCGTCGAGCGACGGTACTTATTTGGAGGCGGAGAGGTCAGGGCGAATCGGTGGGTGACGAGAACAATCCCAGTCACGCCGCGCCGGAAGGCCGAGCCCCCTGGGAGCGTCCGATCGCCGACCGTCGTTACCGCGAGGAGCAGGCCCGACGCGGCCGCCACGAATCCGAGCACGAACCCCTCGACACCAGCGAACGCCTGTCCGTCGCCGAACTGATGCAGAAGATGGGTCGGCCGGTGCCGCCCGCCGTCGAACGACGTGGGCGCTCGGACGAGCCCGAGTACGACCAGTACGAAGAGTTCGAGTCGTACCACGCGCCCCCGACCGGCCCGGACGACGCCACCGAGATCATCCCGGTCGTCAGCGACGACCGTTTCGACGACGAGTACAACGACTCCGAACCCGACACTCCGAACTGGGTCGAAGAGGCGGCGACCACCGCCTCGCCCCAGGCCGTCGGCACCCCCGGCCAGACCAGACTGGCCGCGAGCAAGGTTCGCAAACGCCGCAAGCTGCTGGCATTCGGACGGTCGGCGGTCGCGTTCATCGCGGTGATGGCGATGGTCGTGACCGGCGGCCTGTGGGGATACCTGCGCACGACCGAGGGCCGCTTCGCACAGATCGCCGCGCTCGACACCGACTCCAGCGACATCATCGATCCCGGCGGCCAGACCGGTGACGAGACCTACCTGATCGTCGGCACCGACACGCGTGCCGGCGCGTCCGGCGCGGTCGGCGCGGGCACCGTCGACGACGCCGAGGGCGCCCGTTCGGACACCGTCATGCTGGTGCACATCCCGGCCGACCGGAGCCGTGTGGTTGCAGTGTCCTTCCCGCGCGACCTCGACGTGGAGCGCCCCGAGTGCCAGGGCTGGGACAACGAGACAGGCACCTACACCAACGAGACCTATCCGGCTGCCGAGGGCGACAAGCTCAATGCCACCTACGCACTGGGCGGACCGAAGTGTCTGGTGAAGGTCATCCAGAAGATGTCGGGCCTCAAGATCCGCCACTTCGTCGGCATGGACTTCGCCGGTTTCGAGAGCATGGTCAACGGCGTGGGGGGCGTCGAGGTGTGCGTCCCGCAGCCCCTCGTCGACGGCGAACTCGGCACGATCCTGCCGACCGCCGGCACCCAGACCCTCGACGGCAAGAAGGCGCTCGACTACGTGCGCGCCCGCCACGTCGAAGCTGAGGGCAACGGCGACTACGGCCGGATCAAACGGCAGCAGTTGTTCCTGTCGTCGCTGCTGCGCGAGGCGATGTCGAGCAAGGTGCTGTTCGATCCGGGCAAGCTCAACAGCTTCATCAACGCGTTCACCCAGTCCACGTTCGTCGAAAACATCGACACCAAGTCGCTGATCACCCTCGGTCAGTCGCTCCGCAACGTAGACGCCGGCGCGGTCACTTTCATCACCGTCCCCACGGCCGGCACCAACGACTGGGGCAACGAGATCCCCGCCTCGACGACATCAAGGACATCTTCCGGGCGATCATCGACGACGAGCCCCTGCCGGGCGAGAAGCGGACCGACGACAAGAAGGACACGTCGACGACGGCCCCGCCCCCGGCGCCGAGCCAGGTCGCGGTGAGCCCGGAGCAGGTGAGCGTGCAGGTGTCCAACGGCTCGGGAGTCTCCGGGCTGGCCGCCACCACGGCCGACCGATTCGCCGCGTACGGGTTCCAGATCTACAGCGTCGGCAACTACAGCGGCACCAGCAGCCAGACCGTCGTGCGGTTCTCCCCGGGCTCGAGGCCGAGGCCGCGACCGTGGCGTCGTCGATTCCCGGGGCGGTGCTCGAGCAGGCGTCGGGGCTCGGCAACATCGTCGAGGTGGTCCTCGGCAGTTCGTTCGACCGCACACTGACGGCACCCGCCGCGGCCGGTTCACCGCTCGACGTCAGCTCCGCTCGGATCGGTGCGCCCGAGGACATCGAGCTGCCCGCGGACCTCGCGGTGACGAACGCGACCGACAACCCCTGCGCAAAGCCCTGAACTGCGCCGGGCATTCACCCGGCGTTCACCTGACCGTGGTGACTTGGTTTCCGCCACGCCGTAGGCTGTGACCTCATGCGCGTCGCTTACAACGAACAGATGACCGAGCTTGCGGATCTCCTCGGCGAGATGGCGGGCTTGGCCGGGGCGGCCATGGAGAAGGCCACCCAGTCGCTCCTGCATGCCGATCTAGGGCTCGCCGAGCAGGTGATCGGCGAGCACGAGAAGATCACCGACCTCAGCGTCGTGGCGGAGGAGCGCGCGTTCGCGTTGCTGGCGCTGCAGGCCCCGGTCGCAGGCGACCTGCGCTCCGTCGTCAGCGGCATCCAGATCGTCTCCGACATCGACCGCATGGGTGCGCTCGCGCTGCACGTCGCCAAGATCACCCGCCGCCGGCACCCGAACCACGTCCTCCCCGAGGAGGTCAACGGCTACTTCGCCGAGATGGGTCGCATCGCCGTCTCGCTGGGCGCGGGCGCCAAGGAGGTCCTCGAGACCCGCGACCCCGAGCGCGCCGCCAAGCTCCGCGAAGAAGACGACGCGATGGACGACCTGCACCGGCACCTGTTCAGCGTCCTCATGGATCGCGAATGGAAGCACGGTGTGGCCGCGGCCGTCGACGTGACCCTGCTGGGCCGCTTCTACGAGCGCTTCGCCGACCACACCGTCGAGGTGGCGCGCCGCGTCATCTTCCTCGTCACCGGCAAGATGCCCGAGGACCCGCGCAACGACGCCGACGACCTGACGACCTACCCCGAGCTGTAGTGGTTCGCCGGGGGCGTGCGCGCCCCCGGCGATACCCCGGCTCCTGCGGTGTCAGGCTCCCTCGCCGGAGAGGTACGCACGCTGCACGGCATCGAGGTCGGCGGCGATGTCAGCGGCCGGACCTTCGATGATGACGCGCCCGCGCCGCATGACGTAGACGCGGTCGGCCACCTCGAGGACCTGACGAACGTGCTGCTCGACCAACAGCACTCCGACACCGTCGGTGGTCGCGGCGTCCCGAACGACCTCGAGCAACCGGGCGACGATCTGCGGCGCCAGACCCAGTGACAACTCGTCGGCCAGAAGCAGTTTCGGCTTGCGGGCCAGCGCACGGGCCAGCGTGAGCATCTGCTGCTCGCCTCCCGAGAGCAGTCCCGCCTGCCGGCGCAGCAGACGGCGCAGTTCCGGGAAGATCGCGCACGCGGCATCCGCGGAAACCCCCGCCAGACGGAGATTCTCCGCGGTGGTGAGTCCCATGATCACCGAACGCTCCTCGGTGACATAGCTCAGGCCGCGTTTCGACAACTGCGCCAACGACATCCGCTTCGCCTGGTCGAGCACGCGGACGCTCCCGGCGATCGGGGCCAGCTCGCCCGCCGCAGTGAGCATCGTCGTGGACTTCCCGGCCCCGTTGGCGCCGATCAGCGCGACCACCTCGCCGGCCCGAACCGTCAGGTTCAGGTCCCGGCACACCGCGGCCCCACCGTATCCGGCACTCACGCCGTCGTATTCGAGGACTGTCGCCCGGTTCTCGGTCGCCGTCTGTACGGTCGTCGTCACGTCGTCGCCTCCGTTGTTGCACTGTCGGCGTGCGTTCCCAGGTACGCCGCCCGCACGCGCTCGTCGGCGGCCACCTCCTGTGGAGTCCCGTCCGCGATGACACGGCCGGCCTCGAGAACCACGACCCGATCGCACGCGGACATCACCAGGTCCATGTCGTGCTCGATGAGCAACACCCCCGCTCGACGCCTGTCCGCGAGCATGCGGATGCCGTCCGCGAGCTCGCGGCTCTCCACCTCGTCGAGCCCCGCGGCGGGCTCGTCCAGCAAGATCACCGACGGTCCCGACGCGACGGTCCTGGCAATTCCGACGAGTCGCCTTCTGCCATAGGACAGTTCGCCAGGGAAGGCATCGAGGTCCGCGGACAGCTCGAAGTCGGTCACCGCGGCGGATGCCGTCGGCGAGAACGGATGTCGTCCCGGGCGGATCAGGTCGGTCACCCACGTCCGCCAACCCGCGTCGTCGGCACCGGCATGGATGTTCTCGGCGACCGTGATGTCCTCGAACAGTTCCAGCGACTGGAACGACCGCCGCAGACCCGCCCGGGACCGTCGTGCTGCACTCCATCCGACGACGTCCTCGTCGCCCAGCAGCACCTGTCCACTTGCCGGGGTGACGAACCCGGTCACCGCGTCGATCACTGTCGTTTTTCCGGCGCCGTTGGGCCGATGAGCCCCACCACCTGGCCCGGCTCGACGTCCAGGCTCACGCCGTCCACCGCCGTCACACCGCCGAACCGCACGGTGAGGTCGCGCACGGAGAGGGCGAGTGCCGGCACCGGTTCGAGGTCGAAATCCCGCACCGGTGACAGTTCGTGGGCACGGCGGTGACGGTGCGGGCGTTCCGGTCGGAACCGACGTCGTAGTGCAGCGCGTAGCCGAGACAGCATGTCCGCGACACCGTTCTGGTTCGTCAGCAGGATCACGATCAACACGACGCCGCCGATCAGCGTCGAGATCACCCCGGTGGCCGCTCCGCTCTCCACGAGTCGGCTGAGCAGTGCACCGGGCGCCAGCAGGGCACCGACCACCGCGCCGATGACGAATCCCAGACCGCCCGTGACGGCCTGGACGACGGCGTTGATCGAAGCGAAGACATTGAACTCGAAGTAGGTGACTGCAATGTTGCGCAATCCCAACAGGATTCCCGCGACCGCCGCGAGTCCGGCGGCCAATGCGAAGGCGTACAGCTTGACCGCGAACACGCTGATGCCCAACGACGCGGCTGCCCGTTCGTTGGTCCGCACTGCGATCAGGCGTCGACCGGTGCGTGAGCGTCGCAGGTTCGCGACCATCAGCGCACACACAACGAGCACCACGAGGCACAGCAGTGCCCAGCGTTCCGGGTGGCGCGTTGCCGAGACATCGAGGCCGAGCAGGCTCACCTCGTCGATCCGCACCGCGCCCTGCAACTTGTCACCGGTGAAGGTGGGGTTGTTGAACACCATCTCCTGCACCGTGAATCCGAGTCCGAGCGTGACGACCGCCAGGTTCACCCCCGGGTGCGCAGCGCGGGCAGGGCCAACAGCACGCCCACCAGCGTCACACCGATGACGCTCACGAGGGCGGCCGGAATCAGCGGCCAACCGGCCTGCCCGACCAGTCTCGCGGCGACCAGGGCGCCGAGTCCACCGACGGTGTACTGGGCCAACGACAGCTGACCCGCGAATCCGGTCAGGACCACGATCGAGAGCAGGAACACCGCCGCGGCGAGCGTGGCCGTCAAGGATCGCAGCCAGTCGCCACCGGACACGAGCACCACCACCGCCATCACGGCGACCGCGACGGCGAGCAGCGGCCAGTCGATTCGGCCGGTACCCAACCGCGGGAGTCGATCGGCGACGTGGCTGCGCAACGGCAGTCCTTTACCGCGCACGACGAGCACCACGAGGATCACCAGGAATGGGACCGCGCGGTTGATGCCGGTGAGTGTCTCCATCCCCAGCAGGTCACGAATGTCGTCCTGGTAGAGCGCGACCACGCTCTCCCCCACGCCCAGGAGCAGTCCACCGAGCAGGGTGAGCGGGAAGGAACGGAAGCCACCGAGGAGCGCCGCCGCGAGCGACGAGACGGTGACGATGACGACGAACGCGTTGGGCGTCAGGCCCGTGAGCGGCGCGACGAGGACGCCCGCGGCACCCGCGAGGCCGCCGCCGACCGTCCACGTCAGCGACGCGAGTCGCTGCGGCGACCAGCCCAGAGCGGCGGTGGCACGTTCGTTCTCGGCGGTGGCGGTGATCGCCAGTCCGACCCGCGTGAACCGGGTGGCCGCCCACAGCACCACCGTCGTCACCACCGCGATGCCGAGCAGGATCAACCGGTCCTGCTGCACCACGATGTCACCCCAGTGGTAGGCGTCGTTCGGCAGGAAGGCCCGCACCCGAATGGATTTCGATCCGTAGTACTGCTGGACTCCGGCCTGCAGGATGACCAGGAGACCCAGGGTGGCAGCGAGCCGAACGATCGGGGCTGCCGTCGCCAACCAGCGCAACACGAGCTGCTGGAACAGGAATCCGATCGCGGCAGCCACCAGGACAGCCACCACGAACGCGGGCAACAGCGACCAATGTTGCTTGCGCTGGAGGGTTTCCAGGCAGACGTAGGCCGCGACCATAGCAATCGCACCCTGCGCGAAATTGACCACGCCCGAGCCTCGGTAGACGAGGACGATCCCCTGCGCGAGCAGCGCATACGCCGATCCGGCACCGAGACCGAGAATGGCGAACTGCAGTAGTTCCGTCATGCGAACCTCCGGGGAGACCGGAGCGGGGCCCGGCTGACGGAGCCGGACCCCGCACGGACGGGACTACTACTGGGTGCGCAGGTCGAACATGTTCGGATCGGTCACCACGACGTCACCGTCGAACGTCATCTTGTACATCATCGAGTTCGACACGCGCTGGAACATGCCCACCGGCTGCACGGCGTTCGGCGTCCATGTGGGCACGAGGCCGGCCATGTCGATGTCCTTGGCGTTCTGGAAGCCCTGCATGACCGCTGGTGCGTCGATGGTGCCGGTGAGGGTCTTGGCGACCTCACCGTACGCGCGAACCGAAAGCCAGGAGAACAGCTCCGTGCCGTTGAGGTTCGCGCGTTCCAGATCCTCCTGACCCGACGCGGACATGTCGTCGAGGAACGAAACCAGACCCGGGAACTGGTCGGTGCTCGAGGACGGCGCCGGAACCGGGCTGGTGTAGATCGACGAGGTCGCGAAGGTGCCCAGGTTCTGCAGGTCGGCCTGCGTGAAATTGGTGGCGGGCATGGCGAAGGACAGCTTCGAGCCGAGCTGTTCGAATGCGTCCGCGATCTGGTTGGACTCGGTGGCCGTCAACGCCATGAGCACACCCTGTGCACCGTTGCGTTCGGCCGCGGCGACGAACTGGGTGTAGTCGGTGGCGCCTGGGCCGACCGCCACCTCGTTGACGATCTCGGCGCCCTTCGCCTGCACGGCCGGGGTGAGCATCTGGGTCAGCATCGCGGTGACTGGGACGTCCGGGCGCATCACCGACAGCTTGGTCTTGCCCTCGGCAACCAGTGCGTCCACGTTGGCGAACAGCGTGAGCAGCGAACCCGCGAACGGGGTGAACACGTTGGGCGAGGTGAAGTCGGCCATGTTCATCGGGTTCATGCCGACCCGCGGGATGCCCGCCGTCGCGAGGATCTGCGACACCGACTCCGGTGAGGCGACGGTGAAGTCCGCGAGCGTGGCGGTCACGCCCTCGCTGACCATCTTGTTGGCGCAGTCGACCTCCTTGTTGGGGTCGCCCATCGAGTCGCACTGGATCAGCTGGAGCGGGCGTCCGTTGACACCACCGTGGTTGTTGAACGCCTCGATCGACGCGGTCATGCCGGCACCCATGTTCGCCACCGACAGGCCACCGGCCTGGATCGACAGGATCTGACCGACCTTGATCGGCGCGCCGGTCGCGGGATTCTGGGCCGGGTCGGCGGAACTGTCGTCGCTGCATCCCGAGGCCACGAGGCCGACCGCGGCGAGGGCTGCGATGGCCGGAGCAATGGTCTTCAGTTTCACGTGGTGTCCTCCTCGGTAGGCGCTGCACATCCGGACAAAGTCGCGGCCCGACCAGGTACGCCGTCCCCTCGGCGTCGCCCGGAGTCCCGTCCGGCTTGCTGCAGGAGCGTAATCAAAGTTTGAGCAAAGTTTGGGCGATTCAGACAATCACGAGAAAGTCCGGGTAAACGGGCCTACATGCAAAGAAGACTCTGATTGACACCTACCCAGCTAACTGTCAATTGACTACTCGCGAGACCCGCCCCGGTCCGGAAGTGGGCATGATCGAGAGGTGATCGATCGCCGGACAGCCCGGACGACGGCCGGGGTATTCGCCGCGACCTGTTGCGCGCTGGGTGCGGCGGGCCTCGCGGCGCCGAACGTGAATGTCGAGAACCACTTCGTCGTCCTCCTGGCGTCGCAGACACCCCTACTGCTCGTGATCGCGTTGCTCGGTGCGGTCGTCGCCGCAGGCGCCGAGCGGTGGACCGTCGAAGCCGCGTGCCTCGTCGTCTGCGCACTGGGCGTCTGGATGCTCAGCCCGCTCTACATTCCGGGCGCGCCCGGCGCCTCACCCGGCAGCGCGACGGGCCCGACGGTGCGCGTCATGCAGGCCAACATCAAAGTGGGACAAGCCGATCCGTCGGACCTGGTGCATACCGTGCGTGACCGGGACGTCGACGTCCTCACCGTCCAGGAACTCACCGACGAGTCCATCGCGGGACTGCACGCGGCAGGGCTCGACGATCTACTGCCGCACCGGTTCGTCGTGTCGTACGGGCCAGGCGGCGAGGGCGGCGGGATCTACAGTCGCTTCCCGCTGTCGAACACTCGAAATCTCGAGGGCTTCCTGTCCGCCAATCTGTCCGCAGACCTCGACGTCGGGCTGCGAGAACCCTTGGCCCTGTTCGCAGTCCATCCGGCGCCCGCCTACCTGTTCCCCGCGCAGATGTGGGCGAAGGAGCTCCGCGAGCTGCACTCCGAACTGGAGGCGAGTGCCCCGCGCGACAACGTCCTCGTGAGCGGGGACTTCAACGCGACCTACACCCAGCGCCAGTACCGCGCGCTGCTCACCGACGGGTATGCCGACGCCGCGGACCAGGTGGGCGCCGGACTGCTGCCGACGATGCCGGCCGATAGGGGGATACCCCCGTTGATCGGCATCGACCGGATGATCACCAAGGGAGCGGTCGCGACCAGCCTCGAAGCGGATCCCCATCGCCGGCTCCGACCACTACGGGCTCGTCGCCGACATTCGACTGACGAATCCGGTTGCTACTCAGAGCACCCCGTAGCCGAGGAGCCCCGGCGCGTCGGACACCGTGAAGCGGTGCGCTTTGATCGCGTCGGCCTCGTTACCACCGACCGTCGTCAAAGTGCCCGCGTCGTAGCCGATCACGAAGTTGGTGTGCTGTCCGAACGGGCTCGACGGCGAGTACAGCGCGACGTCGCCGGTCTTCGGGACGTAGCCGGAGTCGACGGGCCGGAAGCGCCCGACCGATTCGTAGTACTCCTGCAGCGTGTAGACCCCGGAATCCGCCACGACCCCGAATTCGGGTTCGACAACGGCTCCCCCACCTGGCGGAGCGTCCAACTGACAAAGTCGGCACACCACGATTCCTCGGCGCCCTCGGAGTACTTCGTGCCGGACGGCTGCGCGTCGAACTCGGTTCGCACGACGTCGACGATCCGCGCCTGCGTGGAATCGAGGGCGGAGCCGTCGACCGCCGGGAAGGACCGAAGTTCGGTGCCGACGATGGCACCCCCGCGCCACGGCGCCCACCACGCGACGCCGGCCGCGACGAGGATCACCGCGGCGAGCGCCGCCGCCCCCAGCGACCGCCGTCGTCGCGCAAGTCCTCCCGAGCCGTCCAACTCCGTCATCGCCCCACCCCTCCGATCGGTCCCGTCCCGACAGGGTAGACCGGCGGGCGGTGTGGACGATCAGCCGAAGCGGCCCGAGATGTAGTCCTCGGTGGCCTTCTGCGTGGGGTTGGAGAAGATCTTCTCGGTGTCGTCGATCTCGATGAGCTTGCCCGGCTTGCCGGTGGCCTCGAAGGTTGAAGAACGCCGTCTGGTCGCTCACGCGCGCCGCCTGCTGCATGTTGTGCGTGACGATGACGATCGTGAAGTCCTGCTTGAGCTCGGTGATGAGGTCCTCGATCGCGAGCGTGGAGATCGGGTCCAGCGCCGAGCACGGCTCGTCCATCAGCAGCACGTCGGGCGAGACGGCGATCGCGCGGGCGATGCACAGACGCTGCTGCTGACCACCCGACAGGCCACCACCGGGCTTGTCGAGGCGGTCCTTGACCTCGTTCCACAGGTTCGCGCCCTGCAGCGACTGCTCGGCGATCTGGTCGAGCTTCTTCTTGTCACGCATGCCCTGCAGCTTGAGCCCGGCCACCACGTTGTCGCGGATCGACATCGTGGGGAACGGGTTGGGCCGCTGGAACACCATGCCGATGGTCTTGCGGACACCGACCGGGTCGACGGTGGAGCCGTAGATGTCCTCGCCGTCGAGCAGCACCGAGCCCTCGACGCGGGCACCCGGCGTCACCTCGTGCATGCGGTTGAGCGACCGCAGCACCGTCGACTTACCGCAGCCCGACGGACCGATGAACGCGGTGACGCTGCGCGGGGCACCGACAGCCCGACATCGGCGACGGCGTGGAACTTGCCGTAGTAGATGTTGACGTCCTTGAGATCCAGACGCTTGGCCATTCATCGGCTCCCTACTGGTGCGAGCGTGAGCTCGAGTATGTGCTTACGGGGTTCGGGGTGGGCGGTGGTTGCTTCGATCGCCACGCGTTCGGTGCTCACTTGTTGCGCACCGAGGTGAAGTGACCGATCAACTTCGCGATGACGTTGAGGATCGCGATCAGCAGGATGAGGGTCAGCGCCGCACCCCAGACCCGGTCGGTGCCGGCCGCGGTCGGGTTGTTCATCTCGGCGACCATCACGCCCGGCAGCGTGCCCATCTCTCCACCGAACAGGTTGAAGTTGATGAACGGCGCGTAGCCCACCAGGATCAGCAGGGGCGCGGTCTCACCGAGGACGCGGGCGAGGGCGAGCATGACACCGGTGATGATGCCGGGCAGCGCGGTGGGAACGACGATGCGCGCGATGGTCTTCCACTTCGGCACGCCCAGCGCGTACGACGCCTCACGCAGATCGTTCGGCACGATCCGCAGCATCTCCTCGGTGCTCCGGACCACGACCGGGACCATCAGCAGCACCAGGGAGAGCGACACCGCGAGCGCCGACTTGGGGAACCCGAACGTCGCGATCCACAGCGCGTAGATGAACAGGGCGGCCACGATCGACGGGATGCCGGAGAGGATGTCGACCATGAACGTCGTGAGCTTGCCGAGCCGCGAGTTGCCCGCGTACTCGACGAGGTAGACGGCGACGAACAGGCCGAGCGGAACAGCCAGCAGCGCGCACGCCAAGCCCTGCAATAGGGTGCCGATGAGGGCGTGGTAGACGCCACCGCCCGCAGCCGAGGCGGACAGTCCGCTGAGCGAGTGCGTGAACCACGTCTGCGACGTGACCGCCGGCAGACCCTTCGCGATCACGGTCCACAGCACCCACACCAACGGCACGAGCGCGACGAGAACGGCCAGCGTCACCAGCACCGTCGCGGTGACATCGGCGAGTCGGCGACGGAGCCCGACGCCCTGGAACGCGGGGGCCTTGATCGGCTTGTCGAGAACGCTGGTCATCGGTCAGGCCCGCTTTCCTGCGATCGCGGCACGAGCGGCCGCGTTGACGACGAAGGTCAGGACGAACAGGACCAGGCCGGCCGCGATGTAGGCACCTGCCTGAATGTTGTTGTTGAACTCCGCGTACCCGAGCGCGATCTTCGACGCGATCGTCGAACCGGAGTCGTTGAGCGAGAGCCACGACGCGGACGCCGACGTGGTGCGCAGGATCATGTACAGCGCCATCGTCTCGCCGAGCGCGCGGCCAAGCCCCAGCATCGAACCGCTGATGTAGCCGGACTTGCCGAACGGAATGACCGTGGTGCGCACCACTTCCCAGCGCGTGGCGCCCAGTGCGAGGGCCGCCTCGATGTGCGCCTTGGGGGTCTGTGCGAAGACCTCGCGGGTGACCGCGGTGATGACCGGCAGGATCATGACGGCCAGCACGATGCCGGCCGTGAAGACGGTGCCGCCGCCGCGGATCGAGCCGGTGCCGTCCGCGAAGAACGGGATCCACCCGAGGTGCTCGTTGAGCCACATCGCGACCGGCGCGATCGCCGGCGCGAACACCAGCAGGCCCCACAGGCCGTAGACGATCGACGGCACGGCCGCCAGCAGGTCGATGACGTACGAGAGCGGACGGGCCAGCTTCTTGGGCGCGTACTCGGTGAGGAAGATCGCGATGCCGAGAGCCACCGGCATCGCGAGGATCAGCGCGAACACCGAGACCTTCACCGTCGTGATGAACAGGTCCAGCACACCGAACGCCATCGCGTTGATGTCGGTGGTGTTCCACACCCGGCTGGTGAGGAAGTTGGCCTCGTTGCGCTGCAGCGCGGGGACCGCGCGCCAGATGAGGAAGATGCCGACCGCCGCGACCAGCAGCGTGATGAAGACCGCGGACCCGACGCCAGCGACCCGAAGATCCGGTCGGCGGGACGAGTGACCGTCTTACTCTTCGTTGCCTGTGGGGAAGTGATCGGGGCCTCCGGAATGCCGTTCGGACCGCCCACCCCGGCCCCGCCGTCCGCGGGGCCGGAGGCGCGAGGTGTTGACCGTGTGCTCGCGTCAGTCATCTGCGCTCACATTCTCTGTCTGAATATAGATGGGCGGTCCGAGGGCGATCGATCAGATCAGGCGATCGCCGAGATCGACTCGTTGATCTTGGCGCGGAAGGACTCCGGCAACGGCACGTAGCCCTGAGCGGCGAGCGACTGCTGGCCCTCGTTCGCGGCGCTGGTCAGGAACGACTTCACGGCCGCCGAGGTGGCCGCGTCGTAGCCCTTGGAGCACACGATCTCGTAGGTCGCCAGGACCAGCGGGTAGGCGCCGGGCTCCTTGGTGCCGTAGATCGACTGCAGGTCGAGCGTGAGGTCACCGGTGCCCGAACCCTTGAACGTCGCGTTGGAGATGGCCTTGGAGGCCGAGTCCTGCGACAGCTTCACCGGGCCGGAGCCGTTGTCGATCTGAGCGACCGTCAGCTTCTGCTGATCGGCGAACGACTTCTCGACGTACGTGATCGAGTTGGGAGCGGTCGCGACGGCCTGCGCGACACCGGCCGAGCCCTTCGCGCCCTCACCGACGCCACCCTTGAAGTCCGAACCCGCACCCTGGGTCCACGCACCGTTGGACGACGCCTGGAGGTACTGCTGGAAGTTGTCGCTGGTGCCGGACGAATCCGAGCGCACGATCGGGTTGATCTTCTCGTCGGGCAGCTTGGCGCCGGAGTTCAGCGCCGCGATGGCCGGGTCGTTCCACTTGGTGATGCCACCGTTGAAGATCTTCGCGATGGTCTCGCCGTTCAGCACCAGGTTGTCGACGCCGTTCACGTTGTACGCAATGGCGACCGGGCCGAAGACCAGCGGCAGGTTCCACGCGTCGCTGCCCGCGCAGCGCTGCTTGGCCTGCTCGGCCTGGTCGCCCTTGATGGCCGAGTCGGAGCCGGCGAAGTCGATCTGGTTGGCGATGAACTGCGTGCGTCCGTCACCTGAGCCGCTGGGGTTGTACGCGACGTTGACGGACTTGCCCTTCTGCTGGCAGGCCGCGATGTAGGCCGAGGTGAACTCGTCCATCGCGTTCTTCTGGGCAGACGAACCTGCGCCGGAGAGCTTGTCCTTGCCCTCGCACGACGCGGTGGAAGCCGACGTGTCGACGGTGGCCGATGCGGCGTTGTTGTCGCTGCCGCAGGCGGTCAGAGACATCGCCGTGACGGCACCGACGGCCACCACTCCGAGCAGTGCGCCGTTTCGCTTGAGGTTCACCCTGGGTCCTCCGCTGTTCTAGCGTCTCGCCCTTGGTCGGGCGGCATGGTAGGCACGGATCCGTGTGGACCGCACCGAGTGGCCCTCTGCCACCCAGGCCAGAAAGTTAGGGGTACCCGGTAGCCAACTGGACCCCGTTCGGTGAACGGAAGATGAACTCCCAGCGGAAATCTTCGGAGGTATGGCTCACACCGACGAAACCGGGAGCGATCAGGCCCCGGCGGCGTAGGCGACGTCGACGTGGAACCGCTCGAAGCCGAGCCGTTCGTAGGTGTGCAACGCCGCGACGTTGTCGCCCTCGACGTACAACAGCACGGTCCCCAGACCGCGGTCGCGCAGATGGTGCAGCCCCGCGAGGGTGAGCACCCGACCGAGACCACGGCCCTGCGCGTCGGAGTCGATCCCGACGACGTACACCTCTCCCAGTGCGGGGTTGCCGTTCTCCGGCGCGTGCACCTTGGTCCAGTGGAAGCCGAGGAGGTGACCGGGGTCGCCGACAGCCCCTCCGACGGGAACGCGAGGAACAGCCCCTCCGGGTCGAACCACGGCTCGGCGCGGCGCTCGTCGATCTCGTGGTGCGTCCACGAGCCCTGCTCCGGATGCCACGCGAACGCCGCGGCGTTGACCCGCAACAGTTCCGCGTCGTCCTCGGGTCCCCGGTACGTCCGCAGCGTGACCCGTCGGGCACCACGACGTCGGGCAGTTCGGGGTCGTCAGCGATCGGCGCAGCTGCAGCAGTTCACGCGCCCCGACGAGCCTCAGCCGGTGGGCGACGGCGACCGCCGCCGGCAGATTGCCGTGCGCCCACACCCGGGTTCCCGGACCGCCGACCCGCAACACCTCCGCCACGAGCCTGGTGCCGATCCCGGCCCCACGCGCCGCCGGGTCCACGACGACCTCCGCCATCGCCGGGTGCTCGCCGTGGCCCGGCTCGAGCTGGGCGTAGCCGACGACGGAACTGCCTGCAGTGCACACGAGGTGGCGTGCGGCACCCGTCCCGGCGACCGCATGCACGGCCTGCTCGGAAATCGGAGCCGTCCCGTCGGCCGTCGCGGCGCGGTCGATTACGCCGCGCACGGCCTCGACCGGGGGTGAATCGATCCAGTCGAGCTGCTGCGTGTCCATCTAATACGCCGATCCGTTGGTGGGGGTCAGGTCAGGGTCGTCCGAATCCGTCTCGTCCGGCTCGGACGGGCCGCCGCCGCGGCCGGCCGAGCGGGCCGGGCGCACCGCCTTGTATCCGACGTTACGGACGGTCCCGATGAGCGACTCGTACTCCGAGCCGAGCTTCGCTCGCAGCCGTCGGACGTGGACGTCGACGGTGCGGGTGCCGCCGAAGAAGTCGTAGCCCCACACCTCCTGCAGCAGCTGCGCGCGGGTGAACACCCGTCCGGCGTGCTGCGCCAGGTACTTGAGGAGCTCGAATTCCTTGTAAGTCAGATCGAGGGGACGACCCCGCAGTCGTGCGGTGTACGTCCCCTCGTCGATCACCAGCTCACCGAGCGTGATCTTGCCTGCCGCTTCCGGACTGGCAACACCCCCGTTGCGTCCGACCAGCAACCGCAGTCGCGCATCGAGTTCGGCCGGACCCGTCGTCGGGAGCAGGATGTCGTCGAGTCCCCAGTCGGAGTTGACCGCGACCAGGCCGCCCTCGGTGAGTACCGCGACGACCGGCACCGCGGAACCGGTGCTGCCTAGCAGTCGGCACAGACCACGGGCAGCCGCGAGATCGGTGCGCGCGTCGACGAGCGCCACATCCGCGGACCCTGCCTCGAGCAGGGACGAGACTTCCGTCGGCGCGGGGCGCACGGAATGCGCCAGCAATGCCAACGACGGCAACACCGTCTCCGGGTAGGGGTCGGAGGTCAGAAGCAGCAGCTCCACTCAACCTCCCTCTCTTGCGCCGCGAATGCCGGCGAAGGGCCGACACCGAGTGGACCGACGTTCTTGTTCGCGCACAGATTAGCGCGAGATCGCACCTTACCGCCGCACCGGTACCTGGCAGGGCCGGTAAGAATGGTGTGGTGCGGAAACTGATCATCGGACTGGTGTGCCTCGTCGGACTCGCCGTCGTCGTCGACTTCGGCGCCGCCGCCTACTCCGAGTACCGCGTCTCGCGTGCCCTGCGCGAGGGCGGCTCCCTGCCCGCCGATCCCGAGGTCACCATCCACGGCTTCCCGTTCCTCACTCAGGCCTGGAACGGCAAGTACGACAACGTCGAGGTCCGCGCCCGCCAGGTGCCGCAGGAGATGATCGGCGACGTGACGATCGAGGCGACGCTGAACGGGGTGTCGGTCCCGGCGTCGTCACTGCTCGACGGATCCGTCCGCGAGGTCCCGGTGCAGCACCTCGAGGGCCGGATGATGATCGACGCCACCGACCTGGGCAAGTTCCTCGGCATCCCCGACCTGCAGGTTTCCGCGCCGCCGGCCGACAAGTCCGACGGCACCGGCGGGTCCGGCGGCTCCGGTTCCCCGACCACCGGCGGCATCGTGTTCACCGGAACCGTGCCGGTCGGTCCGATGCAGAAGTCGGTCAGCGTCCAGGCCGACCTGGTGCTGCGCGGTGAGCAGTTGGTGATCGTCGCGACCGACTTCTACTTCGGGCCCGAGGGCCAGGCCAACTTCACCGTGCCCACGCCGCTGCGCCAGGGCGTGCTCGACCTGTTCACCAAGACGATCGACCCGCAGGCCCTGCCGTTCGGTGTCATGCCCACCGACGTGTACGCCGAAGGCTCGCAGATCGTGATCGAAGGAACCGGCGACAACGTGATCGTCAACCTGGACGAACTGCAGGCAAAGCTGTGACCGCTCTGCTGATCCTGGCCGTCGCGCTCGTCGCCACCCTCGCGGTCGGACTCGCGCTGCGCAGTCGGTCGGGCAAGGTCCGGGCCACCGTGCCCGTCCCGACCGCGGCCGTCGACGACGAGCGCCTCGCGCGTCTCGCAGAGGCCGGTGTCGGCGCCACCGGGCGACCGGTCGTGCTCCGATTTCTCCGCGGACTGGTGCGGCCCGTGCGCCGCGGTCCGGCGCGTGGTCGGACAGGTCCTCGCCAAGCTCGACGCCGGCACCCCCGACGGCCCGGCGGCCACCGAGATCGAACTCGACATCGACGAGAACCCCTCCCTGGCAAAGACTCTCGGCGTCCTGTCACTGCCGACCACGTTCATCCTCGACGGCGAGCTGACCGAACGCTTCCGGATCTCCGGAGTGCCGTCGGCCGCCGACCTCGAGTCGGCCCTCGCGCCGCTTCTCGAACCTGGACGACCCAAATCCTGAAAAACCAGGTACGCTGCACCACGTGTACGCCAACCACGAGCTGATGCTCACCCGTCGCCGCACAGTGGATCTGTGCCGCCTCGGTGGTTGTTGCTGTCCCTGCTGTTGATCACGCAGACGGTCGATTCCTCTCTGTTCCAGCGTTCGCGCTGACGGTCCCCGTCCGTGATCGGTGAAATCCCGACATCCGGTTCTTGCCGCGCCGTCCCGCCGGCATGTCACAGCACTCGGTAACCCGCAGGAGCACTTCCGATGTCCACTCCCACTCTCTCGACTCAGCAGGTCGACGTCCGCGGCCCGCGGTTCGCCGCGTGGATCACCACCGCGGTCCTGGTCGTCGTGCTGGCCCTGTCCACGGTCTCGACCCTCGCGGCCGGGCTGTTGCTGGGCGTCCAGGCCGTCGTGTTCGCCGTCGGCGCCGTCGCCGGACCGCGTCGCAGCCCGTACGGGCAGCTGTACGCGCACCTGGTCGCGCCGCGGCTGGGTCCGACCGTCGAACGCGAGCCCGTCCCGCCGCTGCGGTTCGCGCAGTTGGTGGGCCTGATCTTCGCGGCCGTCGGCACCGTCGCCTTCCTCCTGGGCGCGGGGCTGGTCGGCGGAATCGCCACCGGTTTCGCACTTTTCGCGGCACTGCTCAACGCCGCATTCGGCATCTGCCTCGGCTGCCAGATCTATCCGCTGGTCGCGCGATTCCGCAGCGCGACACCGCATCCGGCCTGACCGGCACCACAGCTTCTCCACCCGCACGGGTCTCGCACCCGCGCAGCATTCCCACGCTTGTCTCCACGCCGTACCGAACCCGAAAGGACACCCTATGGCTCGCTCCGACGTCCTGGTCTCCGCAGACTGGGCAGAGCAGAACCTCAACGCCCCCAAGACCGTCTTCATCGAGGTCGACGAGGACACCGCCGCGTACGACGGTAGCCACATCGAGGGTGCGATCAAGCTCGACTGGCGCAAGGATCTGCAGGACGGCGTCCGCCGTGACTTCCTGAACCAGGAGCAGTTCTCCGCCCTGCTGTCCGCGAAGGGCGTCGCCAACGACGACACCGTGGTGCTCTACGGCGGCAACAACAACTGGTTCGCGGCCTACGCCTACTGGTACTTCAAGCTGTACGGCCACCAGGACATCAAGCTGATCGACGGTGGGCGCAAGAAGTGGGAGCTCGACGGCCGTCCGCTGTCGAAGGAGACCGTCACCCGTCCGGCCACCGAGTACAAGGCCGCAGCTGCCGACACCTCGATCCGCGCCTTCCGCGACGACGTGATCGCCGCGATCGGTTCCGCGAACCTGGTCGACGTGCGCTCCCCCGACGAGTACTCCGGCAAGATCCTCGCGCCGGCGCACCTGCCGCAGGAGCAGGCGCAGCAGCGCGGCCACGTCCCCGGCGCCATCAACATCCCGTGGAGCACCACCGCGAACGAGGACGGTACCTTCAAGTCCGACGCGGACCTCGCGAAGCTGTACGCGGACAAGGGATTCGACGACTCCAAGGAGACGATCGCCTACTGCCGCATCGGCGAGCGCTCGAGCCACACCTGGTTCGTGCTGCAGGAGATCCTCGGCAAGCAGAACGTGAAGAACTACGACGGCAGCTGGGTCGAGTACGGCTCGCTGGTCGGCGCACCGATCGAGTTGGGAGCATAGAGAGTTATGTGCGGAGCACCTGTTCAGACCCAGACCCTGCCTGCCGGCATCGACGTCGAGAAGGAGACCGTCATCACCGGCCGCGTGCTGACCGCTGACGGTCAGCCGGTCGGCGGCGCGTTCGTCCGCCTGCTCGACGGCACCGACGAGTTCACGGCCGAGGTCGTCGCGTCCGCGACGGGCGACTTCCGCTTCTTCGCCGCCCCCGGCGACTGGAAGGTGCGTGCACTGTCCAGCTCCGGCAACGGCGACGTGCGAATCAACCCGTCGAGCGCCGGCGTCCACAACGTCGACGTGACGGTCGCCAAGTAGGCCGACACCCGAAACCACTTGGGGCCCACTCCGATACGGAGTGGGCCCAGGTCGTTTCGTCAGGACCCGGAAGACCCTGCCGACCCGGACGACCCTGCTGAGGCGGCCGAACCCGCCGTGTTCGGTGTCTGCGGGGGGCCGTCAGGCGCCAGACCGCTGATCCAGTCGACGAGCTTCTCGCTGTCGCCGAATAACGGGGCGGGGCCGGGAGCCAGTACAGCAGGTGCTGGATCGCACCCAGGAAGATGTACGGCCCCAGGATCAAGTCGACGATGCCGCGGTTGTCCTCGACGAAGCCGGCGCCCTCCGCGGCCAGCTTGGCCCGAACGACGTCGGCGCCCGGACCGCGCGCCCAGGCTTCCAGTGCCGCAACCCGTGCCGGCGTGGCCGCCGCCGTCGCCGCGTCGTCGCGATACGTCTGGTCGGCGACCATCCGCAGCACGTCGAGCAACGACTCGTCGGACGTGAACCAGTTCTCGCGCGTGACGATGTGCGCGATCGCGCGGGCCGACATCTGCGAGACCACCCGCCCGAAGTCGGCGAACGTCTGTACCGGGTTCAGAAGGGTGAACCGCATCTGCCCGAGGATCCCGAGAGCGAGCTCGAGGACGGCGATGTCCGGCGGAGCATCACACGCGATGTCGTACGGACGGCAGTCGTAGAGGATCTTGCCCTCGAGGGCGCCGTAGTCGGCCGGCTCCGACGACATGAACCCACCACCGCGGGGTCCCGGCTTCCCCAGCGACGGGGTGCCCGCGGGCCGGTACGGATCGCCGACGAGCGCCACTCCCGCGATGTCGTCCGCGGTCACCGTCGCCGAGGCGTCGCGGTGGCCGAGTTCCCGGGCGACCCGCTCGGTGACCTCGCCGCCGACGCTGTACCCGAGCAGGACGAAGCGGGTGGCGTCGCCGCACTGCGCCTTCTTCTCGTCGAGGATGCGGTTGGTCGATGCCACGCCCGCCGCCACCGAATCCTGATAGGTGGGCACGTCCTCGAGTACGCCCACGCCGTAGGTCGACGGATACGGCACGTACATCCAGCCGACAGTGCCCGGCTGGTCCCGGTTGGCCTCACCCAGCGGAACGGTGACGTTCGAGAGCCAGTTGGCCCACGGGACTCGTTCCTTGTCGTCGAAGGGGTCGCGGTCGACGCTTCGAGTCCGTGGCTCCGGACACCGCGAGCACCAGGATGTCGGGGCAGCCGTCGCCGTAGTTGTCGGGGTTCTTCACCGGACCGTTCTGAGACCCCGACCCCGTCCCGGACCCGGACCCGGACCCGGATCCGGACGAACCGGCGCTCTCGGCAGCGGACGGCGCCGCCGAGACGAACAGCGACACCGCGACCGCACCGGCCAGCGCGGCCACCATCCCCGACGACCCATCGACACCTCCGACGTGTGCACCCCCGCAGGCGTGACAGTTCGCGATTCGTTCAGTTTCCGAAGCACCGTACTACCGAGGTAGGGCCATCGATCGGATTTGACCGAGATCGCAGGGCGAACCACCGATTTCGGACGATCCAGGGGTCCGGTCTAAGATGACCCTCGTGGTCATTTTCTTCGAGGTTATGCTTGTCCTTGCCGCCATCCTGATCACCTGGTTCTCGCTGTATGTCGTGTACCGGTTGGTCACCGACAAGCCGTGAGCCAGGATCCGGACGCGGGCTCCGATTCGACGCCTGCGCAGCCTGACGACTCCCAGTCGCACGTTGTCCGAGGCAGCGGCGACCGGGCGGTTGCCAATGCCGAAGAGCGTGCGAAGGAGACGGCGGGACGCAACATCGCGAACCTGCCCGATCTGCCGCTGCCCGACGACACCGCGAATCTGCGGTTCGGGCCCGATCTGCACCCCGGCATGCTCGCACTACTGCCGCTCGTCGGCGTGTGGCGCGGCGAGGGCGAGGGCCACGATCCGGAGACCGGCGACTATCCGTTCGGCCAGCAGATCGTCGTCTCACACGACGGTGGCAATTACCTGGCCTGGGAGTCCCGGTCCTGGCGCCTCGACGCAGACGGCGCGTACGTGGGTCCCGATCAGCGTGAGAGCGGCTACTGGCGTGTCGCCGGCGACGGCATCCCCGGCAGCACCAACGAAGAGGTCATCGAACTCCTCCTCACGCATGCGTCCGGCGTCGTCGAACTGTTCTACGGCCAGGCACTCACACAGTCGTCGTGGGAACTCGCGACCGACGTAGTGATCCGCAGCGAATCCGGCGAGCTGATCGGTGGCGCCAAGCGCCTCTACGGCATCGTCGAGGGCGGCGACCTGGCGTACGTCGAGGAGCGTGTCGTCGCGGACGGCCCCCTCGAGCCCCGGTTCTCTGCGCGCCTCTCGCGCTACATCGGCTGAGCACACCCCCACGAACAGCAGCGACCCCCGAGCCGTCCACTCGCGACGCTCGGGGCGTCGTGCGTGGAGTTCCGGTCTGGACACGACCGGAGGACTCGGGGGTCGGGTAGCTGCCTGGGATTCGCCAGCCGCGGTGCAGGCGAGCCGATGGCTCGCTCCGCAGGCTCCGCTCGCGCGAATTCCGAGAGCATCGTGGCTAGCCGACAGCCACCTCACGTGTCCGTTTGTCATTCAACTTCAGACCACCTCCTTCCTCGTGTACGCCCGAAGCTACGCCCGGCCCGAACAGTCGGCAACGGGTTTTTCGGGGGAAGTGACCCACGGAACGAACGAGCCCCGTCCTGGACGCTTCCAGGACGGGGCTCGATTCCTTGCTGCAATGCCCTGAACGGGAGTTCACGGCACGTTTTCACGGTCGAACCGTGCCGTGAATTCCCGTTCGGCGGTATCAGCTGGCGTTCGACAGAACGCGGCTGATGACGTCGCCGATGAAGCCGGCCGGGTTGTCGATGATCGCCGAGCCGGCCGAGCCGGTGGTGCCGCCCTCTGGGTTGGACGAACCGAAGCCGAGGTCCGCCGAACCCGTCGAAGCAGCCTCACCGGGGTTCTGCGACCGGATCTTGACCCAGGCGCCGATGGGGTTGAAGTTCTGCGTCGACCCGAAGAGCGACACGTCGAACGCGACACCGCTGTCGTGCACGTTGCCGACCGTCACGTTGCGCGGCACGAGGTAGGACACCTCGTAGGTCAGTGTCTTGCTGCCGGTGGGCGAGATGAGCCAGCCCGCGTCGGACACCGTCACCGCGTTGTCGTTCGCGTCCACCTGGGGAGTGACCTTCTCGGTCTTCTGTCCACCAAGCAGGTGCCACGCCGTGACCTGGGCGCTGCCCTGCACGTAGGTGAAGCCGGCCGGGGCGTAGTCGGTGATCTTGTTGATGTAGCGCTCGGGATGACCGGTCGTGGAGATCGTGGTCCGGTAGGTCACGACCTGCCCGGGGGCCACGGTGCCATCGCCCACGACGCGCTTCGTGACACGGACGTTGGACGTGTCACGCGTGCTCTCCTGCGGGTAGGTCTTCCCCGGCTGGGGCACGACACCATCCGAAACCGGAGCCGCTGCACTGCCCGAACCGAGCGAGCCGAGCGAACCGGTTGCCGGTGCGGCGATCGCCGTACCCGCTCCGAGTCCGATTCCTCCCGCGAGCACGGCCGCGGCGGCAACGGAGGCCGCGACGCGGCGAGACAGAGGTCGAGACATGTAACCAATCTCCTTCGTTCGTCCTGACGAGGGGGAAATCAGGATGCGGTAGAACACGTTCCAGAATCGACTCGCCAAACTGCGCATACCGTGCACATTTCGGTGAATGCGATCACATGATGCCACCAATTCGGACGTTCGTCCAAAGATGCAGGACAGCAGGTAGCTGCACATTTTGCGCGCCCCAACATGTAACAGCCGACGTGGTCTTTACGATTATCGGCCAAAAGTAGAACGCGTTACATTACGGCGGATCTGGGAAGACTGAGCCGTTAGCCGTGGTCAGGAGTGGCGCGCCGAGTCGAGCCCCGCACGTTCACTGACACGATCCGCCGGGACGCCCCGGCCGTTACCGACCGTGACGACCCGGTCCGCGCACGTCGTCGGCGGCAGTTGGTGCGTGACGAGGACCACGGTGCGGTCCGCGTCGACGAGCACGGAGTCCCGGTCGAGTAGGGCGCACAGCATCGCCGCTCCGTCGGCCGCGTCGAGGCGTTCGGTCGGCTCGTCGAGCAGGAGCACCTGTGCCGGCGAGACCAGCGCCCGGGCCAACAGCAGCCGTCGGCGCTGCCCGCCCGAGATCGCCCGGGCACCACCGCCCAGCGGAGTGTGCACCCCGCGCGGGAGTTGGGACACCCACTCCCCCAGTCCCACTGTCGCCAGGGCTTCGAGGGCCTCGTCCTCGGTGAGGTCTCCGCGGGCGACGCGCAGGTTCTCGAGCACCGACGTGTCGAACACGTGGGCGTCCTCGGCGAAGAAGCCGATCCGGTGGCGCAGCTCGTCCGGCCGGTACTGCTCGATCGGCACGCCGTCGGCCGACACGGTCCCGTCGACCGGCGGCAGCAGGCCGGCCAGGGTCATCAGCAGCGTCGTCTTCCCGGCGCCGCTGGCGCCGACGACGGCGATGCGGCTGCCCGGCGAGATATCCAGGTCCAGAGCTGCCGTCACGCGCTCGCTGCCGGGCCAGCCGCATCGCAGATCCCGGGCCCGAATATGACCGGGCCCGACCGGCACCTCGGTCCCCGCGGGCTGCGGTTCGCCGGCCCTGTCGACGAGGGCGAGAATTCGCCCGACGCGATCCGGGCGCGGGTCAGTGCGATCGCCGCCGCCGGCAGCGCTCCCGTCGCCTCGAACGCCGCGAGCGGGACGAGCACGAGGATCGCCAGCGACATCGGCGTCATGCCCCCGGGAGTCCCGCCGTCGGGTCCGTAGAGCGTGATGCCGATCAACAAGGACCCCAACACGCTCGCCCCGATCGCGAGCGGCGTTGCGGCCGCGGCGAACGCAGCCGGCATCGCAGCCCGGTCGGTGGCGCGCACGGCGTTCCGGTTCGCGTTCTCGGCGCCGGTCAGGACGTCGTCCAACCGTCCGGCCACCCGCAATTCGGCGGCGTGGTCGAGCGCGGTCACCGCGGTCTCGCTGAACAATGCCGTCGCCGCGGCGCTGTCCGACTCCGCCAGACTCGCGGCCCGTGCCGACAGCCACGGCGCCAGCACCCCCGACACGGCGAGCGCCACTGCCAGCACTGCCGCGGCGGCCGGCGAGATCAGCCCGAGCAGAACCACCGCGGACAGGGCCAGGATCACCGAGACGGCGATCGGGATGATCGCCGGACCACCACATCGCCGAGCGCGTCGACGTCGGCGCCGGTGCGCGCCAACAGGTCTCCGCGACGAAGACCCGCCGCGGCGGCGGGATCGCCGTCGGCGAGACGGCGGTAGAGCATCGTCCGAGCCGACGTGGTGCCGCGCAGCGCGGCATCGTGCGTCGCCAGGCGCTCGAGGTAGCGGAAGATGCCGCGGGAGATACCGAGGGCGCGCACGGCGACCACCGCGACCGACAGGTCCAGCACCGGCGGCATCTGCCACGCGCGGGTGATCAGCCACGCCGACAGCGCCGCCAGCGCGAGCGCGCTCCCGAGCGTCGCCACGCCCGCGGCGATCGCGGCCAGCACTCGCCGCGGCTGCAGATCCAGGAGGCGAAGCGCCCGCAACAGATCACGATTCATGGGACGCACCGACTTCCTGACGGGCCTCGACCTCGATCACCCGGTCACCGGCGGCGAGCACGCTCGGCCGGTGCCCCACCACGACGACGGTGCGTCCGGTTCGGGCGAGTACCCGCAATGACGTCAGCACCGTCCGTTCGGTGTCGTCGTCGAGGTGCGCGGTCGGTTCGTCGAGCAGCAACACCGGCCGCGGCGACACGAGCAGACGCGTGAGAGCGAGCCGCTGGCGCTGGCCGAGCGACAGTCCCAGTCCTCCGGCGCCGACCACGGTGCCCCAACCGTCCGGCAACTCCTGCAGCACGGCGTCGAATCCGGTTGCCCGGCAGGCCTGACCCACCTCGTCGGAGTCGACGTCGATGTCGCCGGCGAGCGCGAGGTTCTCCAGCAGCGTCCCCGGAACGATGACCGGATGCTGCGGGAGCCACGCGATCTGCGCCCACCAGCCGGAGGGGTCGAGGTCCGCGACGTCGACCCCGGCCACGCGAACCGATCCGTCGTCGGGGGCGGTGAGCCCCAGAACTGTCTGCAACGCAGTCGACTTCCCGGATCCGTTGGCGCCGGTCAGCACCGTCACCTCGCCGGGGACGCAGCGCGCGTCGAGTCGGTGCGGGGCCGTCCCCGACCGGGATCGCACACTCACACCGGCGAGTTCGACGACGGCGCCGTCCGCCACGACCTCCGCGGTGCCGGACGCGTCACGGCGTGGCGCCTCGTCGAGCACTCCGAAAGCCTTGCTCGCGGCGGCGAGTCCGTCCTCCGCCGCATGGAACTGGGTGCCGACCATGCGCAGCGGCAGATACACCTCGGGCGCGAGGATGAGCGCGATGATGCCGGGCTCGAGTTCGATGTTGCCGAACACCAGGCGCAGACCGATGCTGACGGCGATGAGCGCCACCGACAGCGTCGCGAGCAGCTCGAGCACCATCGACGACAGGAACGCCACGCGCAGCGACGACATCGTGGTCTTGCGGTGTGCGTCACCGAGTTCGCGGACCCGTGTGGCCGGGCCGTGTTCACGGCCCAGGGCCCGCAGGGTCGGCAGGCCGGCGATCAGGTCCAGCAGCTGCCCCGACAGCCGGGTGAGGGCGGCGAGCGTCTGCTCGGACTTCCCCTTGGTGAGCATCCCGATCAGGATCATGAACACCGGGATGAGCGGCAGCGTGACGACGACGATCATCGCCGCGGTCAGGTCCTGGAAGGCGATCACCACGAACGTCGCCGGTGTGAGGGTTGCCGCCAGGATCAGCGCCGGCAGGTAGCCGGTGAGGTAGGGCGCGATCGCCCGCACTCCACGGGTGAGCACCGTCGCGATCTCGTCGCGACGCGGATCCAGTGTGCGGGGCGGCATCCGCACCGCGGCCTGCAGGACCTCGATCTCGAAGTTCGGAGACGACGCGGTTGGCCGACCGGTGCGCGTAGCGCGCGTGCAGCCACGTTCCCAGTACCCGCACCGCCACGGCGACCGCGAGCCACGTCAGCTCGGTCCGCCAGTCCGCGATGCTGCGCCGATCCGAGGTGATGACGCCGGCCAGGATCGTGCCGATCAGGACGGCCGAGACGATCACCATCGCGACGTTGACCGCCGACAGCACCACCGTGAGGATCAGGTAGCCCCGCGCCGACGCCGAGTACTTCCACAGACGGGGGTCGACGGGTCCCCCGGATCGTCCTGCGCGCCCCGCCCGTCGTCGAGCCCGGGCGGGGCGATCGGTCGCAGTACTCATCCGACCTTCGAGGATCCGGCCTTGCGAGGCAGACCGATCGACGGCGGGATCTGCTTGGTGGAGATCCGCTTACGGAACACCCAGTACGTCCAACCCTGGTAGATCAACACGATCGGGGTGAGAATCACCGCCGCCCAACTCATCACCGTCAGCGTGTAGTGGCTCGACGACGCATTCTGGATCGTGAGGCTGTACGCCGGATCGGTCGTCGACGGCATCACGTTCGGGTACAGCGAGGCGAACAGCAGCACGCTGGTCGCGATCACCGCGAGCGTGGTGAACGCGAACGCCCAGCCCTCACGCTCGGCCCGGGTGAGCACCACCACCGCGATGACCGCGATCGCCGCGAGCGCCACCAGGATCCACGTCCAGCCCTTGCCGTACGCCAGCTGGGTCCACAGCACGAACCCGCCCGCGATGGGCACGGTCGGGATGGCGAGCTTCTTCGCGATGTCCGCGGCGTCGATCCGCACGTCGTCGGCGGTCTTGAGGGCGATGAATACCGCGCCGTGGAGGGCGAACACGAGGGCGGTCGTGATGCCACCGAGCAGCGCGTACGGGTTGAGCAGCTCGAAGAAGTTCGACGTCACCTGCTTGTCGGCGTTGATCGCGACACCGCGGACGATGTTCGCGAACGCGACGCCCCACAGCACCGCCGGCACCCAGGAGCCGATCATGATGCCGAGATCGGCCCGCCAACGCCACTTGTCGTCGTCGATCTTGCCGCGCCACTCGATCGCGACGATCCGCAGGATCAGCGCGACCAGAATGAGCAGCAACGGTAGGTAGAACCCGGAGAACAACGTTGCGTACCAGTCGGGGAAGGCCGCGAACAGTGCGCCGCCACCCACGATCAGCCACACCTCGTTGCCGTCCCAGACCGGCCCGATCGTGTTGAGGAGGACACGACGTCGGTTGTCCGTCTTGCCGAGCACCGGCATCAGCATGCCGACGCCGAAGTCGAAGCCCTCCAACACGAAGTAGCCCGTGAAGAGCACCGCGATGAGGATGAACCAGAATTCCTGCAGTCCCATGACGGTCTCCTGAGTACGCGAACGACAGTTGCTCTTCGGGCTCCGGTTCGCCCGGCTCGCCCGGACCACCAGCCCTCGGTTTCGGGCCCTCGACCGGCGGATGCATGTCGTGCGGCGACGGCCCTTCGATCGCGTACCGGCGGATCAGGTAGAACCACACGACACCCAGGGCGCCGTACAGCAGCGTGAACACGATCAGCGACGTCAAGACAAGTCCGGCCGAATGATCCGAGACGCCCTGGTCGACGGTGAGCCGGATGAGGTCGACGCCGGTCGGGTTCGGTGCGACCACCCACGGCTGGCGGCCCATCTCGGTGAAGATCCAGCCCGCGCTGTTCGCCAGGAACGGTGTCGGAATCGCGATGAGGCACAGCCACTTGAACCACTTCTGGTCCGGGACACGGCCACCGCGGGTGACCCACAGTCCGGCCAGTGCCAGCGCCAGCGAACCGGCCGCCAGGCCGATCATCGCACGGAAGGACCAGTACGTGACGAACAGGTTGGGGCGGTAGTTGCCGGGGCCGAACTTGTCGACATACTGCGCCTGCAGGTCCTCGACACCCTGCAGCGTCACTCCGCTGAACTTGCCCTCGGCGAGCCACGGCAGCACGTACGGCACCTTGATCACGTGGTTGACGCTGTCGCAGTTGTTGTGGGTGCCGACCGTGAGAACGGAGAAGTCGGGGTCGGTCTCCGTGCTGGCACAAGGACTCTGCGGACGCCATCTTCATGGGCTGCTGCTGGAACATGAGCTTGCCCTGGACGTCACCGGTGTAGATCAGGCCGATGCCGGCGATGATCATCACGAGCATGCCGAGTCGCGCGGCCGGCCGGAACATCCCGCGCGCGTCCTGGACGAGGGTCTCGGCCTCCTCCGGCGCAGCGGTCTTGGACTTGCGCATGTTGCGCACCATCCACCATCCGGCGATGCCGAGGACGAATGTCGATGCGGTCAGGAATCCGCCTGCTACCGCGTGGAAGTAGGCGGCGATCGCGGTGTTGTTGCTGAGCAGCGCCCAGATGCTCTCGAGTTCGGCGCGTCCGGTCTCCGGGTTGAACTTCGCGCCCACCGGATGCTGCATGAACGAGTTGGCGACGATGATGAAGTACGCCGACGCGTTCACACCGATCGCGGCCAGCCAGATCGTCGCGAGATGAACGCCCTTGGGCAGGCGCGTCCAGCCGAAGATCCACAGCCCGAGGAACGTCGATTCCAGGAAGAACGCGACGAGGCCCTCGAGTGCGAGTGGCGCGCCGAATACGTCACCGACGAAGCGGGAGTACTCACTCCAGTTCATGCCGAACTGGAATTCCTGCACGATGCCTGTCGCGACACCGATCGCGAAGTTGATGAGGAAGAACTTGCCGAAGAACTTGGTGAGGCGATACCAGTGGTCCTTCTTGGTCACCACCCACATGGTCTGCATGATCGCGACCAGTGGCGCAAGTCCGATCGTGAGCGGAACGAAGATGAAGTGATAGACGGTGGTGATTCCGAACTGCCACCGGGAGACATCCAAGACATCCATGGCTACTCCGAAAACTCGGCCCGTAGGACAGGCTTCGGGTTCGAGACGTGGGCGTCCGCTCGATCCCTGTTCACAAAGCTACTGCCGGGCGTTCTTCCCCGCAGCGGTTTGTTACTACGGAATGTAGTAGACCATCCGGTTCAAACCTAGCCGGGTTCAGCTCGAGCCGACGGTCTCCACCGCCAACGCGACCAGCGAGGCCACGTCCTCGGCCGCCGCAGGAACCGGCAACTTCAGCCCGTCCAGGGTGTGCACCCGGGCAGCCAGGGTGACACTCGACATCAACCAAACACCCTCCGCCGCAATCAGATCGGACGGAAAGAGGGGTGCGTACTCACACGTGTACCCCTTGTCCGGTGCCACCTCGAACAGCGCCTTCTGGGTGGTGCCGGGAAGGATGCCCTGATCCGGCGGCGGAGTGATCAACGTCTTACCCCGGGCGATCACGACGGTGGAGCGCGGACCCTCCAGAACCCGGCCTTCGCTGCTCGTGAAGACCACGTCGTCGGCGCCGTGCGATTGCGCGTGCCGTAGGGCCGCCATGTTCGTCGCGTACGACAGGGTCTTCGCGCCCAAGAGTTGCCACGGCGCGGTCGCCGACAGATCGACCGAGAAGCCGCGGCGCAGGGTCATCACCGAGACGCCCTCGCGGCGGGCCTGCAACACCCGCTCGGCCACCGGACCCACGGTGATGAACGCGGTCGGCGGGCCGCCACCTTCGCGGCCGCGGCTGAGTACCAGCCGCATCCACCCCTCCTGGTCGCCGCCCCACTCCCGGGCCGCGGTCTCGATCGCCCGGGACCACAGCCCGCGCCCGGGCCACGGCAACGCGAGGGCCCGCGCCGACGACTCCAGCCGGTCGAGGTGAAGCGCCGGCTTGCACGCCCTGCCGTCGCGTACCAACAGCGTCTCGAACACGCCGTCGCCACGAACCACAGCGAGGTCGTCCACGTGCAGGAGTGGCTCGCCTGCGTCGCGCACCTGCCCGTCCAGCGTCACCAGAACCTGCTCTGCCATGCGCCCACCATAGCCAAAACCGCGCACTACCTGCAGTTCCGATACCGCTTCGCGGGGCATGCCCGACTTGCGCTCCTGAGAATGTCCGTGTGGCCGACTCTCCGCTCGTTGTACCCAGTCCACTGCTCTCCACGCCCGGCGCGGTACCGCCGCCAGAAGGATCACCCGATACGGGCGTCGCCTGGCACTACGGCGACCCGTTCGCCGAGCAGCGCGCCGCGACCCGGGCGATCGCCGTCGTCGACCGGTCCCACCGGTTCGTCATCGCGCTCTCCGGCGACGAGCGCCTGACGTGGCTGCACACCATCTCCAGCCAGCACGTTGCAGCCCTGCCGGACCGCACGAGCGCCGAGAACCTCAGCCTCGACCTCAACGGCCGGATCGAGCACCACTGGGTGCAGACCGACATCGACGGCGTCACCTGGATCGACACCGAGGCCGACCGCGGCCCCGACCTGCTGGGCTTCCTGCAGAAGATGGTGTTCTGGTCCAAGGCCGAACCCCGGGACGGCAACGACATGGCCGTGCTCAGCCTGATCGGCCCCGACGCGTCCGCGCCCACGGTGCTCGCGGCGCTGGGCGTCACCGAACTGCCGGACGTCTACCAGGCGGTGTCGCTGGAGGGCGGCGGGTTCCTGCGGCGGATGCCGTGGCCCACCGCCGACTCGTTCGACCTCCTGGTGCCGCGCTCCGACCTGACCCGGTGGTGGACCGCGCTGACCGACGCCGGTGCGCGACCGGCCGGATCGTGGGCGTTCGAGGCCCTGCGGGTGGCCGCGTACCGACCGCGCGTCGGCGTGGACACCGACGACCGCACCATCCCCCACGAGGCCGGCTGGATCGGCGGCCCGGCCGAGCACGGCGCCGTGCACCTCGACAAGGGCTGCTACCGCGGCCAGGAGACCGTGGCGCGCGTGCACAACCTCGGGAAGCCGCCGCGGCACCTGGTGATGCTGCACCTCGACGGCTCCGCCGAGGGTCGCCCCGAGGTGGGCGAGGCGGTGACCGCGGACGGCCGCGCGGTCGGACGGCTCGGCACCGTCGTCGACCACTTCGAGTGGGGGCCCATCGCGCTCGCGCTCGTGAAGCGGACCGTGCCCGCGGACACCGCGCTCGTGACCGGACCCTGCGCAGCGTCGATCGACGAGGACTCCGTGCCCCGGCACGACGAGGTCCAAGCGGGCCGGGAAGCGGTCGACCGTTTGCGCGGCCGCCGGTGACGGGGCGCGTCGAGGCCGTGTGCGTCGTATTCGCCGAACGCGACGCCCCGAGCAAACGGTCACCGCGCACGGCCATCGACAAGCGGCCCGTCGACGGTCCGGTGCGGGTCGAGATGGGTGGGGTCACCGGCGACCACGTGTGCGACACGAAGTTCCACGGCGGCCGCGACAAGGCCGTCTACGCCTACTCCGCCGAGGAAGCGGACCGGTGGGGTGACGAGCTCGGCCGGTCCCTCGCACCCGGCTGGTTCGGGGAGAACATCCGCATGGTGGGCGTTCCGACCACCGACGCGGTGATCGGAACCCGCTGGCGGATCGGCACGACCGAGCTCGAGGTCACCGAGCCGCGGGTGCCGTGCGGCACGTTCGCGCACTGGACCGGCGAACCGCAATGGGTCAAACGTTTCACCCAGCGCGCCGACGTCGGCGCATACCTGCGGGTGCTGGTGCCCGGACACCTGCAGGCCGGCGACCCGGTGGAGGTCCTGTCGGTCCCGGCGCACGGAGTGACCGTCCGCGACGTGTTCGTCGGCGACGACCCGGCCGGCTGCGTGCGCTCCTCGCCGGGCAACCCGATCTCGCGGACGGGGCCGACGCCCGCGTCCGGAAGTTCCTGAGCCGTCTGGAAGAGCAGGTGTCGCCGTGAGCGTCGAACTGGTGGAAGTGGTCCGATCCGGATTCCGTGAGTGCGTGCACCGCGGATCGCTGGTGGTGCTCGCACCGGACGGCACGCCCACGATCGCGCACGGCGAGGTGCACACCCCGATCTACCCGCGCTCGTCGAACAAGCCGATGCAGGCGGTGGCCCTGCTCCGCAGCGGCTTCGTGCCGCGCTCGACCGAGGAGCTGGCGATCGCGTCGGCGTCGCACGAGGGCGAGACCGCGCACGTCGAACTGGTCGAGGCACTCCTGAGCCGTGTGGGGCTGGACGAGACGCATCTGCAGTGCCCGCCGGACCTGCCCGCGAACGAGCTGGCCCGGGCCGAGGTCCTCACGTCCGGCAAGCCGGCGCGCGCGGTCTACATGAATTGCTCGGGCAAGCACGCCGCCATGCTCGCCGCGTGCGCGGCCAACGGCTGGCCCACCGACTCGTACCTCGACCCGGGCCACCCGCTGCAGCGGACGGTCATCGAGACGGTCGCCGAGCTCAGCGGCGAACCGGAGACCGAACTGGGCATCGACGGCTGCGGGCTGCCGATCATCCCGCTCTCGCTGACCAACCTGGCCCGCGCGTTCTCCCGGCTCGTCACCGCCGCGCCCGGTTCCCCGGAGCGGTCCGTGGCCGACGCGATCCGCGCGCACCCGCACGTGATCTCGGGGACCGGCCGCGACGACGCCCGCCTCATGCCGGCGGTACCGGGACTGCTGTGCAAGGCCGGCGCCGACGGAATCCACGCCGGGGCTCTGCCGGACGGCACCGCGTTCGCGTTCAAGATCGACGACGGCCACGAACGCGCGCGCCTCCCGCTGACCGCCGCGCTGCTGCACCGACTCGGCGTCACGTGGACGGAGGATCACGCCGCACTGGCCTCACAGCCCGTCCTCGGCGGCGGCGCCGAGTCGGCACCATTCGTGCCGTTCCCGGCGTGTTCTAGCCTGCAGAAACTACGCATCACACCAGTTCACGGGGCCTGTGAGACAAATCAGACACCGCCGGGACGGGACGTGGGAGCGGAAGTGACTTTTCCACGCTAGAGTGTTGAGCAGGAAAACATTCAACACTCACGCGGGGCCGCCAAATTCCCCAGGCCGCCCCGCGAAAGCGCGAGGGGGTCAGCCATGGGCCGCGGCCGGGCTAAGGCAAAGCAGACCAAGGTTGCACGGGAGCTCAAGTACAGCTCGCCGTCCACGGATTTCGACAGCCTGCAACGAGAGCTCTCGAACGGCGGAGCACCGAGCTCGCCCCGCAACGGCGGAGTGATCGCGGACAAGCGCGCCGACGAGGAGCCTCGCTCGCGCTGGGACGAGGACGACTACGACGACTGGCGTCGTTGACTGTCGTAACTGACGTCACCTGACATACCTCGAAATGAGGGGGAGCCCGACGGCTCCCCCTCATTTCGTGGTATCCAGCCGTCGACATCCGCTGTCGGGAACCGACGCACAACGACATCGTCCCGGGATCCGTGTGGATCCCGGGACGATGTCGTCAGTTCGTGCAGGTGTCAGAAGCGCGGGTGATCGCCCAGGAGCAGAGCACGTGCCGCGTCGGCGTCCGACGCCTTCTTGATGCTGCCGAGCGTCCAGCAGTCGATGTGGCGGGCCGTCAGGACCGCCAGCGCGCGATCCACGTCCTCGGGCGCGACGATCGCGACCATGCCGACGCCCATGTTGAACGTCTGCTCCATCTCGGCCCGCTCGACGCGACCGCGCTGCGCGATCATCGTGAAGATCGGGGCCGGGCTCCAGGTTCCGCGATCGAGCTCCGCGACAAGGCCCTTGGGCATCACGCGCGCGAGGTTGTTGGCGAGACCGCCACCGGTGACGTGGCAGAAGGTGCGCACGTCGGTCTCGGCGGCCAGCGCCAGACAGTCCTTGGCATAGATCTTGGTGGGCTCGAGCAGCTCCTCACCGAGGGTGCGGCCGAACTCGTCGACGTGACCGGTCAGCGACATGCGGTCGATCTCGAGCAGCACCTTGCGGGCCAGCGAGTAGCCGTTGGAGTGCAGGCCCGACGCGCCCATGCCGATCACGACGTCGCCCGGGCGGACCCGGTCCGGGCCCAGCACCGCGTCGGCCTCGACGACACCGACACCGGTCGCGGACAGGTCGTAGTCGCCGTCCGCCATCACGCCGGGGTGCTCGGCCGTCTCGCCGCCGAGCAGCGCGCAGCCGGCCTGGATGCAGCCCTCCGCGATGCCGCCGACGATCTCCGCGACGCGCTCCGGCACGACGCGGCCGACCGCGATGTAGTCCTGCAGGAACAGCGGCTCGGCACCACACACGACGAGGTCGTCGACCACCATCGCGACGAGGTCGAGACCGACCGTGTCGTGCTTGTCCATCGCCTGCGCGACCGCGAGCTTGGTGCCGACGCCGTCGGTGGAGGCCGCGAGCAGCGGCTCCTTGTAGTCACCCTTGAGCGAGAACAGACCGGCGAACCCGCCGAGGCCGCCCATGACCTCGGGGCGGCTGGCCTTCTTCGCCAGCGGGGCGAACAGCTCGACTGCCCGGTCGCCCGCTTCGATGTCCACTCCGGCGGCGGCGTACGAAGCGCCCTGCGTGCGGGTACTGTCCTCGGTCATCGGTTTCTGGCTCCAGCCTTGATTTCGGTGAATGTCGACTTCGGCGCCAGCCGTCGTCGCGCATACGTGTACACGCGCAATCACCTCGATTGCGCCCTTACGCTACCGGAGTGCACGGGGCACACCGGTAGCGTCCTGCGAACTAGGGACGCGACAGCGCGTCCGCGTTGTCGTTGTCATGGCTGACCGCGGTGCCCGCGGCCGACTCCAACATCCCCTCGAGGACGTTCTTGCCGATACCGCCCTCCGGCAGCGCGATCGGGTAGTTGCCGTCGAAGCACGCCGCGCACAGACGCGACCGGGGCTGCTCCGTGGCCGCGACCATGCCGTCGATCGAGATGTAGCCGAGCGAGTCGGCACCGATCGACCGGCGGACACCCTCGAGCATCTCGTCGAAGGTGGCGTTGACGCCGCTTCCCTCGGCACCGTTCGCGATGAGCTCGGCCGGCGATGCGAAGTCGATCCCGTAGAAGCACGGCCACTTGACCGGCGGCGACGCGATGCGGACATGGATCTCGAGCGCACCGGCCTCGCGGAGCATCCGGATCAGGGCGCGCTGCGTGTTGCCGCGGACGATCGAGTCGTCGACGACCACGAGGCGCTTGCCGCGGATGACTTCCTTGAGCGGGTTGAGCTTGAGCCGGATGCCGAGCTGACGGATGGTCTGCGACGGCTGGATGAAGGTGCGGCCCACGTAGGCGTTCTTCATCAGGCCCTGGCCGTACGGGATACCCGAGCCCTGCGCGTAGCCGACCGCGGCGGGGTGCCGGACTCCGGCACCGGGATGACCAGGTCGCCCTCGGCCGGGTGCTCCTTGGCGAGGCGGCGACCGATCTCGACGCGCGTCGAGTGCACCGAACGGCCGGAGATGACGCTGTCGGGGCGGGCGAGGTAGACGTACTCGAACACGCAGCCCTTGGGCTCCGGATTCGCGAAGCGCGAGGACCGGACGCCGTCGGCGTCGATCGCGAGGAGCTCACCGGGCTCGATCTCGCGGACGAACGACGCGCCGACGATGTCGAGCGCGGCGGTCTCGCTCGCGACGACCCAGCCGCGGTCGAGGCGACCGAGGCACAGCGGACGGATGCCGTGCGGATCGCGCGCCGCGTACAGCGTGTGTTCGTCCATGAAGGTGAGACAGAACGCACCGCGCAGCGTCGGCAGCAGCTTCATCGCGGCCTGCTCGAGCGTGCTGTCGGCCGCGGCGTGCGCGAGCAGCGCACCCACGATGTCCGAGTCCGACGTCGCGGCGCCCGGACGCTTGTCGTCGACCAGGCCGGCCTCCCGCGCGCGCTGCGCGAGTTCAGCCGTGTTGACGAGGTTGCCGTTGTGTCCGAGCGCGACACCGGTGCCGGCCGCGGTGGTGCGGAAGATCGGCTGCGCGTTCTCCCACGTGGTGGAACCGGTGGTCGAGTAACGGCAGTGGCCGACGGCGACGTGCCCCGGCATGGCGCCGAGGGTCTGCTCGTCGAACACTTGACTGACCAGACCGAGGTCCTTGAAGACCAGCACCTGCGAGCCGTCGGCGACGGCGATGCCGGCGGCCTCCTGGCCACGGTGTTGGAGGGCGTAGAGCCCGTAGTACGTGAGTTTGGCGACGTCCTCGCCCGGCGCCCAGACGCCGAAGACGCCGCACTCCTCACGGGGTTCGTTCTCGTCCTCGTCCGGTGCGGTCGTAGCGAGAAGGTTCCGACTGTTGACCGACAGTTCGGCACGAGTCACGGCAAGCGCTCCCTAAGGGGATTCGGTGCGGGGGCGTGCCCCATTCTAACGACCGCGCTCACATGACTCGACCCTCGGTGCTCCGGATCACGTAGATGCGACGCCCGTCACAGGCCGATCACAGGCGAAGCAGCGGCAACCAGTGGCCGATCTCCCCGCCCGACTGCCCGACGCGTCGAGCGAACCCGCGGCGACGGCGTCGTCGAATCCGAGCAGCCCGGTCACCAGCAGCAGCCAGGTGAAGGGGTCGGTCTCGACGACGTTCGGCGGCGTGCCACGGGTGTGCCGGGGCCCCTCGATGCACTGCACCGCGACGAACGGCGGCACCCGCACCTCGACGCTCGAACCGGGGGCGATCTGTTCGAGGGTGCGGGCACTGAGCCGCACCGCTGCCGCCAGCGCGGAGCGGGCGGGTTTCGCGTCGTCCTCGCCCCGCAGCCACGGCCCGACGGCGAGCAGGGCACTGCGGAGTTCGGCGGGATCGACGGCACGACGAGCTGGCATGGAGGGTGAATCTGACTGAGCTCTACCAGCCCAGGGAACAAGCCCTGCAGGCGGCGCGGTTGCACACGACATGAGTACCGACGTCGACGCGCAGCGTCCGCTTCTCGATCTCGTTGCGTCACAGAACAAGGCGATTCTCGCGACACTCAAGCGCGACGGGCGACCACAGCTGTCCAACGTCCTCTACGCGTGGGATCCGGGCACGCGCACCGCGCGGGTCTCGGTGACCGCGGATCGCGCCAAGACCCACAACGCCGCGCGCGACCCTCGGGTCTCCCTCCACGTGAGCGCGCCGGACTTCTGGAGCTACGCCGTCCTCGAGGGCGACGCGGAACTGTCGGCCGTCGCGGCCGATCCCCACGACGCCGCGGTCGACGAGCTCGTCGAGACCTACCGCGGCGCCACCGGAGGCGAACACGAGGACTGGGACGAGTTCCGGCGCGCGATGATCGACGAGCGCCGGCAGGTCCTGCGGATCCACGCCGACCGGGTGTACGGCATGGCCGGGCTGCCCTGACGCGATCGGGAACGAGGCTCCGCGACAAGCCATTCTGCGGCGATCGATCGGCGCGCCGCGCGGCTGCGAAGAGGCCTACATTCTTCGCATGGACCTGCGCCAGATGGAGTACTTCCTCGCCGTCGTCGACAGCGGTGGGGTGACCCGCGCATCGGAACGACTGCGCGTCGCGCAGCCCTCACTGTCGCAGGCGGTGCGCAAGCTCGAGAAGGACCTCGGCACCGAACTCTTCCACCGGGTCGGCCGGGGCTGGTCCTGTCCCCGCCGGGGAGGCCCTGGTCGGTCCGGCACGCTCGATTCTGCGCGAGGTCAAGGCCGCCGAGAACGCCGTGCGCGACGTGGGCGCCATGCGCGGCGGCCGGATCGACATTGCTTCACTGTCCGACCTGTCGTCGGACCCACTGTCCGTGTGGGTCGCCAAGTTCCGACGTCTCTATCCGGACGTCCGGTTTCACATCGAGGAACGCGACGAGACCGCCGACGTCGTGGCGCTCGTCAAGTCGGGAGCGTGCGAACTCGGCATCCTCTCGCTCCCACTCCCGACCGAAGACCTCGAGGGTGAGGCGCTGATCGACCAGCGCCTGGTTCTGGTGTGCCCGCCCGGAACGGACGCACAGTGGCCCGAACGTGTCCCCATCACGCACCTCTCGCGCGTCCCGTTCGTGATGGGTGAGCGAGGGACGGCGACACGTGACTTCATCGAACGGTCCCTCCGCGAAAACGGCGTCGAACCCGACGTCGCGGTGGAGGTGCGCCAGCGCGGCGCGGTGCTGCCGATCGTCCTCTCGGGCGGTGGGGTGTCGATCGTCCCGCTGCGCAGCGGCCTCGACGCGATGCTCCGCGGCGGCGTGGTCCGCGAACTGTCACCGCAACTGACCCGGCGGATGGGCGTGATCCGCCGACCCGGCCGGACGACACAGGCCGCGACCGAGTTCCTCGACTGCGCCCGAACGTCTTTCGAGGAGTTCGCCCGGTCGATCGCCGCACGAATGTCGGAGGGGATGTCCCTGGTCGAAGCCGCCAAGCTGACCCGCGACGAGAGCGACGACGCGATGCGTGCGGAGAACCTCCGCAGAGCGCCCAATTCATAGGCAATTGCAGTACATCCCCCACCTTTTTCGTCTTTGACCCAATCCGTTCGGCCACCTTGAATTGTGTGCATCAAGTCACATGCCGCAACAGGAGTTGTAGCCACCACGAGCCGAGGGCAGTTCGCGACCAGACCGCGACCACCCCGGGCTGGACCAACTCGCGTGCACGGTGAGCCGTTCCGATCGTCCCCGGAAGGGGCCACATGTCAGAGACCACACTGCCGACGACGCCGTCGGCCGCACCCTCAGGGTCGACCACCATGAGGCGAGCCTGGATCATCGTCGGCCTGCTCGTCGTCTTCATGCTCATCAACCACGCGGACAAGTCCGTCATCGCCTTCGCCGGCGTGCAGATCCAGAAGGATCTCGGGCTGAGCTCGCAGCAGTTCGGGCTCCTGCAGAGCAGCTTCTTCTGGCTGTTCGCGGCGGGCGCACTGTTCTTCGGCTGGCTCTCCTCGCGGGTGAGCCTCCGCTGGCTGCTCGCCGGCCTGATGCTGACCTGGGTCGCAACGATGATCCCGCTTCTCGGCACGGTCAGCTTCGGTGTCCTCATCGCCTGCCGTGTGATCCTCGGGTTCGCCGAGGGTCCCGCGTTCGCGCTGGCCAACCACGCCGCGCACTCCTGGTTCCCGCCGGAGAAGCGGGCGATGGCGGGCGGTTTCGTCTCCGCGGGCGCCTCGATCGGCGCCCTGATCGCGGCGCCTGCGCTCACCTTGATCATCTCCCAGTGGAACTGGCACGCCGCGTTCTATGTGCTCATCGCGATGGGCGTGCTGTGGGCGGTGGCGTGGCTGATCCTCGGCCGCAGCGCCGGCGACGACGGCGCGACACCGGTGTCCACGGTCGTGGTCGAGACGGTCGACGCCCCGTACATGACGATCCTGAAGACCGGCACCGTCGTCGGCATCGCGGTGCTGATGTTCAGCTCGTACTGGTCCACCACGTTGAAGATCGCCTGGCTGCCCGTCTATCTCCAGGAAGGCCTGGGCTACGACACGGCCACCACCGGCCGGCTCATGATGCTGCCGTACGGGCTCGCCGCAGTCGGCGCCATCGGCGCGGGCTGGGTCTCCGGCCGGCTGATCTCGCGGGGCGTCTCCGCAGGGTCGCCCGCGGCTACTTCAGCGCGGCGCTCGTCGCCGGCGCCGGAATCGCGATGGCCGGGTTCACCCTGCTCCCGCAGGGCGGACTGCAGCTGGTCCTCATCGCCCTCGCCTTCTCGCTGAACACCGCGGCCTTCGGCGTGGCGCTCTCGGCGATCGCCGACGTCGTCCAGGCGAAGAAGCGCGGCATGGTGCTCGGCATCCTCTCGGCGATCGCGAGCATCTCCGGGATGGTCGCGCCGCTCGTCCTCGGCTTCGCCGTCGGCTCCTCGGTCGACAAGATCACCGGCTACGCGATCGGTTTCCAGTCCAGCGGCACCCTGATGATCGTCGGCGCCGTCATCGCCGTGTTCCTGGTCAACCCCGAGCGCGACATCGCCCTCATCCGCCGTCGCGCCGAACAGGCCGCACGCCCCAGCGTCGAGGAGACCGCATGATCGACAAGCCTCTGGACGGCGTCCGCGTCGTCGACTTCGGACAGTTCATCGCGGCGCCGGCCGCGGCCCAGGTACTCGTCGACCTCGGCGCCGACGTCGTCAAGATCGAACCGCTGCACGGAGAGTCCGCCCGCGGCATCGGACCGCACGGCGAGGCGATGGTCCAGAACTACAACCGTGGCAAGCGCGCGATCGCACTCGATCTGAAGGACCCCCGCGGACTGTCGATCGCCCGTGAGCTGATCGCCCGGGCCGACATCGTGGTGCAGAACCTGCGTCCGGGTGTCATGGACGCGCTCGGCCTCGGGGCCGACCGGGTCCGCACTGAGCACCCCCATCTCGTGTACGCCACCGTCAGCGGGTTCGGGCTGCACGGCCCGTCCCGGGCCCGCGCCGGCCTCGACATCGCGGCGCAGGCGGAGAGCGGCCTGATGTGGGTGACGGGAGAGGCTGGCGGCGAACCGCAGAAGATCGGGGCCCAAATCGTCGACTCGGCAACCGCATACGTGTGCGCCCAGGCAATTCTCGCGGCATACATCCGTCGACTTCGGAGCGGTGAGGGCGACACCATCGAGGTGTCGCTGCTGGACGTCGCGATTCACATGCAGGCCCCGAACTGGGGCGCCTACCTCTCCACCGGCGTCGAACCGATCCGGATGGGCAACGGTCAGCCCACGGTCGCTCCCGCCGCGGACGTCATGCCGACCAGCGACGGCAACATCGTGGTGTCGGCGTACTCCGAGGTCCACTTCCGCCGGCTGTGCGGCCTGCTCGGCCGTCCCGAACTCGCCGACGATGCACGATTCGTGGACAACCCTGCGCGAGTACAGAATCGGCCCGCTCTGCTGGCCGAACTGCGCAGTGTGTTCGCGACGATGACCAGTGCCGAGGCGATGGACCTGCTGTCCACTAATGGGGTCGTTGCCGGACGGATCAACACGTACCCGGAGGCGATGTGCAGCCCCGACGTCGAGGCCTCGGGCATCTTCGTCGACGTCACCCAGCCGGACGGGGTCGGCGCAACGGCACTCGGCACGCCCTGGCACCTGGCGAGTATCCCGAAGACCTCGTCGGCGGGAGCGCCCGCCCTCGGCCAGCACACCACCGAGATCCTGCGCGAACTCGACTACTCCCGCGAGACGATCGGCGCCCTCGCGACCGATCGTGTCATCGGCATCGCGTCCTGACGTCTCGCCGATCTCTCTTCTCCCTCATTCAGTTCGAAGGAAACATCATGCAGCGCACCATCTTCACCGAGGATCACGACGCGTTCCGCGACTCGGTCCGCCAGTTCATCGCCAAGGAGATCACGCCGAACCTCCCCGACTGGGAGGCCGAAGGATTCATTCCCCGCGATTTCTACAAGAAGACCGCGGAGATCGGGATCAACGGCCTGCAGGTGCCCGAGCAGTATGGCGGCGGCGGCATCGACAGCTTCCTGTTCAATACAGTCGTCTACGAGGAGATCGGTTACGCGGCAGCATCTCTCGGAGGCTTCCAGGTGCACTTGAACACCGTGCTGCCGTACTTCCTGGAGTACGCCAACGAAGAGCAGCGCGAGCGCTGGTTCCCCGGGTTCGCCGACGGCAACCTTGTCAGCGCCATCGCGATGACCGAGCCGGGTATCGGCTCCGACCTGGCCGGCGTCGCCACCACCGCGGTGCGCGACGGCGACGACTACATCCTCAACGGCAACAAGACGTTCATCACCGGCGGCATCAACGCAGACCTGGTGATCGTCGTGGCGCGCACCTCCAAAGACCGGAGAACCGCCGCAAGGGCCTGTCGCTGCTCGTCGTCGAGGCCGGCATGCCCGGCTTCATCCGCGGCCGCAACCTGCACAAGATCGGCATGAAATCGTCCGACACCGCGGAGCTGACGTTCGACAACGTCCGGGTGCCGGCGGCGAACCTGCTCGGCGAAGAGGGCGCGGCGTTCGGGATGCTGGCGCACAACCTGCCGCAGGAGCGGCTGTCGATCGCGATCACCGGCCTGGCGACCGCCACCGCGGCCGTGAACCTCGCGGTCGAGTACGCCCACGAACGCCAGGTGTTCGGCAAGCCCCTCGCGGACTTCCAGAACACCAAGTTCGTGCTCGCCGAGTGCGCGACGGACCTGCAGGCCGGACAGTGCATGGTCGACCAGGCGCTGATCGCACTCGACAACGGCACCCTCACCCCCGCCGACGCGGCGAAGGTGAAGCTGTTCTGCACCGAGCTGCAGGCCCGAGTGATCGACAAGTGCCTGCAGCTGCACGGCGGCTACGGCTACATGACCGAGTACCCCATCGCCCGCCTGTACGCCGACGCCCGCGTCACTCGAATCTTCGGCGGCACCAGTGAGGTCATGAAGAGCGTCATCTCGAAGTCGATGGGCCTCTGACCCCGATCCCCCAGCGGGTTCCCGGCGCACCTTCCCCGCGCCGGGAACCGCATTCCCCCTCATCCCAGTCAGAAGGATCATCTCGTGCAGATCAAGGACATCAACGCCGTAGTCACCGGCGGCGCATCGGGTCTCGGGCTGGCCACCGCCACCCGTCTGGTCGAATCCGGTGCCACCGTCACCCTCCTCGACCTTCCGAACTCGGCGGGCGCCGAGCAGGCTGAGGCACTCGGCCCCGCCGCGCAGTTCGTGCCGACCGACGTGACCGACTCCGACGCCGTGGCAGCGGCTTTCGCGGCTGCCGCCGAACGCGGGCCGGTGCGGGCCGTCGTCCACTGCGCCGGTCGCGGGCGACCGATGCGCATCCTCACCAAGGAAGGCAAGGCCGCGGACCTTCGAGCCGTTCGAGTCCGTCATCCGGCTCAACGTCGTCGGCACGTTCAACGTGCTCCGGTACGCGGCCGAGACGATGGCCGCCAACGATGTTCGCGACGGGGACCGCGGAGTGTGCGTCCTGACGGCGTCGGTGGCCGCATACGAGGGCCAGATCGGTCAGATCAACTACGCCACCTCCAAGGCCGGCGTGGTGGGTATGACCCTGCCGGCCGCGCGCGACCTTGCCAGCGTCGGGATCCGCGTCTGCACCATCGCTCCCGGCGTCTTCGCCACGCCGCTGCTGCTGAACGCGCGCGACGACATCCGCGAGGCCCTGGCCGCGTCGGTCCCGCACCCACAGCGACTCGGCGAGCCGAGCGAGTTCGCCTCGCTCGCAACCCACATCATCGAGAACGGGATGCTCAACGGCGAGACGATCCGTCTCGACGGCGCCATCCGGATGGCACCCCGATGACCACCGACGCGCAGTCGCCCGTCCGCGTCGAGCGTCGCGGCGCGGTCCTGGTCATCACCCTGAATCGTCCGGACGCACGCAACGCCGTGAACCACGCTGTGTCCCAGTCGATTGCGTCGGCAATCGACCGCCTAGACTCCGATCCGGGCCTGAGCGTGGGGATCCTCACCGGTGCGGGTGGCTACTTCTGCGCCGGTATGGACCTCAAGGCGTTCCTGCGAGGCGAGAGCCCCCGAATCGAGGGTCGCGGCTTCGCTGGGCTCACCGAGGCCCCACCCACCAAGCCACTGATCGCCGCGGTCGACGGTCCGGCGCTCGCCGGCGGATTCGAGATCGCACTCGCCGCCGACATGATCGTCGCGTCTTCGACGGCGATCTTCGGGCTCCCGGAGGTGCGTCGGGGGCTGGTCGCTGCGGCCGGCGGACTCACCCGCCTGCCCGCGCGCATTCCCCGAGCCATCGCTCTCGAGCTGGCGTTGACCGGAAGAAGCGCCACCGCAAAGGAATTGCACCAGCACGGGCTGGTCAACCGCGTCGCACCGGACGGACAGGTTCTCGCGGCCGCGCTGGCGCTGGCCGAGGAGATCGCGGCCAACGGCCCGCTCGCGGTCCGGGCGAGCAAACGCGTCGTCGACGAGTCGCCGTCCTGGGATCCCGGCGAGATGTTCACCCGCGCACGCGAAATCGTGATGCCCGTATTCGACACGAACGACGCACGCGAGGGCGCGGCCGCCTTCGCCGAGCGCCGGAACCCGGTCTGGACGGCGTCGTGACCGCCAGGACCGACCGACAAGGAGAACACCATGCGTGATGCAGTAGTAGTGGAGGCCGTCCGGACGCCGGTCGGGCGCCGGAAGGGAAGCCTCGCCGACATCCACCCCGTCGACCTGTCTGCGACGGTGTTGAACTCACTGATCGAGAGGACCGGTCTGGCACCGGACGTCGTCGACGACGTCATCTGGGGCTGCGTCGGCCAGGTCGGTGAACAGGCCGGAAACATCGCACGCAACACCGTGCTAGCCGCCGGCTGGCCGGAGCAGGTTCCGGGTACCACGATCGAACGTCAATGCGGATCGAGCCAGCAGGCATTGCATTTCGCTGCGGCCGGGGTGATCGCGGGCCAGTACGATGTCGCCGTCGCAGGCGGTGTCGAATCGATGACACGCATCCCGATGGGGTCCGCGCGGCGCGTCGGGCTCGGTGACCCCAACAGCGACATGATCAAGAACCGCTACGACGGCTACGAGTTCAACCAGGGCCGCGGCGCGGAGATCCTCGCCGATCGATACGACCTCAGCCGGGCATGGCTCGACGAGTACAGCCTCGAATCCCATCGCCGCGCCGCGCAGGCGATCGACGAGGGACGGTTCGAGTCGCAGATCGTTCCCGTGCAGCTCGCCGACGGGACCAAGTTCGCCACCGACGAAGGCGTCCGACGGGACTCGACGCTCGAGAAGCTCGGTCAGCTGCCGACGCCTTTCGCCGATGACGGTCGCGTCACGGCCGGCAACGCCTCCCAGATCTCGGACGGCGCGGCGGCGCTGCTCGTGATGACCAGCGAACGCGCCGAGGCGCTCGGACTGACGCCGCTGGCGCGGATTCACACCGCCACCGTCGTCGGCGACGACCCGATCACCATGCTCGCCGGGCCCATCCCGGCCACCGAGCGGGTCCTGAAGCGGGCGGGCCTCGGCCTCGGCGACATCGACGCGTTCGAGGTCAACGAGGCGTTCGCGAGCGTCGTCGGCGCCTGGCTGCGGGCGACCGGGGCACCGGAGGATCGGGTGAACGTGAACGGCGGCGCCATCTCGATCGGTCACCCGCTAGGCGGTTCGGGCGCGAGACTGGCCACGACGCTGCTGCACCACCTGAGCGCCAACGGGCTCCGCTACGGGCTGCAGACGATGTGCGAGGGTGGCGGCATGGCCAACGCCACCGTCTTCGAGAACCTCCGCGGCCGCCTCTAGCTGCGAGAGTTGTGCCGCACGACGCGTCGGCCCCCGACGGATCGATCCGGCGGGGGCCGACGCGTCGCCGTATTGACCGGCGTCCCTCGCACCACTCACACCGGCGGCAGCGGAACCTCGTCGATGCCGGCGGTCACCTGGATGCGGCGAAGCAGAAGCGCGCCACCGACGTTGACCGCCAGGTGCAGCAGGGCCGGCGCGAGCACGCTACCGCTGCGGGCGCGCAGCCGGTCGAAGACGAGCGATGCCAGCGCCGTGAACGCGACGGTGCCGGGCACAGAGTCGTTCGCGACGTGCGCCGGGTGCACGTGCCAGAGACCGAAGGCGGCCGCACGCACCGCGGTGGCCGCCGGTGCAGGCCACGCCCGGTCGGTGAGTGCGGTCAGCACGCCCCGGAACAGCAACTCCTCGGTGATCACGGTGCCGAACGGGATGTGGGCGGAAACCCACTCGGCGAAGTCGTGGCGCACCTCGTCGGGCACGGCGAACCGGCGGTGCAGCGACGGCATCGCCAGCGCCACCGCGTAGCCGACGACGGGGACCGCGGCGGCGGCACTCCCCACACCAATCCCGCCCGGAAGTTCGCCAGCCCCAGTTCTTTTCGATGCAGCCCGCTCGCGAGCCCGACACCGGTCGCGCCGACCGCGAGCAGGGTTCCCGCGGTCGCGCGACTGCGCGACGACAGCCGCAGCGCGGGCTGTACCACGTTGTTCCACGCCACCAGCGCCACCGACGACACCGCCGCTGCGACCGATGGCGCGCGTCTCACTTCTCGGGCCCGTCGTGCCCGCGCAGCGACTCGAGCACGGCGCGCGCGCGTTCGGTGTCGGCCGGTGTCCAACCCTGGGGCTGGGTGACCGCGACCCACCCGTCGAGGATCGTGGTGCCGTAGTTGTGTCCGTGCCCGTCCGGGACACCGGCCGCATTCGCGAGGTCCGCGCTGACCTGCCAGAACGTCACGAACGGGAACCATTTCATCGATGGCAGCCGATCGAATCCCGGCGGCTCGGTCAGCCAGTCGGGGCGCGCGAAGATCAGGTCGGGCGACCACCACACGACCGGATCGGACGGGTGCTGGATGTACAGCACCCGCGGTTCGAGCCATGGTCCGGGAGCCCGGGAATGTCGGTGGCGGCGTCCGCGAACCGCACGACCAGACCGTCCGCGTACACGGGCTGGACCTCAGGCGTGCCGGGGTCGCGCCGCTCGGTGAGCGACCGCCACAGCGGGTTCGCGTTGGGCGGCCCCACCCACAGCACACCGTCGACGGTCTCGCGGATGTCGGCGAGGCCGGAGAACGCGCCCTCCCCGGCCTGGGTACCGAGGCTCTCGCCGTACACGTACAGCTTGGGTCGGGTGGCCTCGGGCTTGGTGAGCCACCGGTCGTGCACCGCATGGATCAGCGCGTTGCCGGCGACGGCCGCCTTGCCTCGGTCGGCGATGAACGAGATCCAGCTGGGCAGGTACGAGTACTGGGCGGCGACCAGCGCGCTGTCGCCGTTCTCGACGAGCTCGATCGCCTGCGCTGCGGTCGGGTTGACCCAGCCGGTGCCGGTGGTCGGGATGATGACGAGCGCCTTGCGCTCGAAGGCCCCGGTCCGTTCGAGCTCGTCGACCACGACGTTCATCCGCGCGGCGGTGTCGTCCGCGCTCTCGAGCCCGGCATAGACCCGGATGGGTTCCTTCGCGGGCTTACCGTTGACGGCGGTCAGCTCGTCGGCGTGGATGCCGCCGGAAACGAAGTTGCGTCCCTCGAAGCCGAGTGTTTTCCACGGCGCCAGCGACATCGGGCTGCCCGACTTCTCGGGCAGGAGGGGCTGGACGGCGCCGGGGCGGGTCTCGTTGTTCTGGAGGCTGAACGCCGAGTTGACGGCGGCGTAGCCGACGCGCAGCAGGATGCCGTCGACCAGCATGAACACCAGCACCAGCACGACGGCGAGGCCAGCGGCCGAGGCGGCCGGCGGCGGGATCTTGAGCAGTCGGTTGAGCTGGCGCGCCACCCACCGAACGAGGTCGCGTAGGACCCGCCACAGCGAGATGATCGCGGCCGCGACGAGGGCACTCAGGCCGAGCGTGCGGATGTAGCCGGTGGTGGTGGTGCCCTCGGCGTTCATGAGCGTCGACAGTTCGCGCTGCCAGCCGGCCGAGTAGGTCAGCATGACCAATGCCGCGAGGATGGACAGCAGCGGAACCGCGACCTTGAGGGCGAGCATGATCCGGCCGGGCAGCGGCCACCACGATCGGCGGGCCAGTCCGAATTCCCAGATCAGCCATCCGATCGCGGTGCCGACGGCATAGCCGATCGCGGCGCTGATGCCGCCGATCAGGCCCTGGAAGAGCCAGTCACGCGGCAGCAGCGACGGCGTCAGCGACCAGCAGAAGAACAGCGTTCCGAACGCGATCCCTGTGAAGTCGAGGTGCAGCAGACCCCACGCCCACACGACGAGCGGGTGCCGCTGATCGAACGCAGGGGTGACGGCAGGGGTCGACGGCTGCGGGCCCTCCCGCAGCTCAGCGACCGCCTCCCGTTCGACCCCTGAGTCCGTCACTCATCACCCAAACAGTGCCGGGAGGGTCGATTCGAACGTCTGGCGCAGCTCGGCCAGGGTGACCGAGAACTGTCCCTGCACCTCGACCGAGTCGGAGCCCTCGTCCACGACGCCGATGCGGACCCACGGCAGACCGCGAGCCGAGCACATCCCGGTGAAGCGGGTCTCCTCGGTGCGCGGCACCGCGACCAGCACGCGCCCGGTCGACTCGGAGAACAGCGTCACGAACGGGTCGGCATCCTCCGGCAGCAGGATCCGGCAGCCCGTCTCGCCGGCCAGCGCGGCCTCGACGACGGCCTGCGCGAGGCCACCCTCGGACAGGTCGTGGGCGGCGGAGATCAGTCCGTCGCGCGAGCCGGCCAGCAGGATGTCGGCGAGCAGCCGCTCCCGCTCGAGGTCGACCTTCGGCGGCACGCCGCCGAGGTGGCCGTGCTCGACCTGCGCCCAGATCGAACCGTCGAACTCGTCACGGGTCTCGCCCAGCAGGATCAGCGTCTCGCCGGGCTCGAGGCCGAGTCCGGTGGGGATGCGGCGGTGCACGTCGTCGATCACACCGAGGACGGCGACGACCGGCGTCGGCAGGATCGCGGTGGATCCGGTCTGGTTGTAGAAGCTGACGTTGCCGCCGGTGACCGGGATGCCCAGCTCAGCGCAGCCGTCGGCGAGGCCGCGCACGGCCTGCTGGAACTGCCACATCACGCCCGGGTCCTCCGGCGAACCGAAGTTGAGGCAGTTGGAGACGGCCTTCGGGGTGGCGCCGGTGACGGCGACGTTGCGGTACGCCTCAGCGAGCGCGAGCTGCGCGCCGGCGTACGGGTCGAGCATGGTGTAGCGGCCCGATGCGTCGGTGGCCAGCGCGATGCCGCGTCCGGTCTCCTCGTCGATGCGGACCACGCCGCCGTCGGCGTTCTCGGCCAGCACGGTGTTGCCGCGCACGTAGCGGTCGTACTGCTCGGTGATCCACTTGCGGCTGCACAGCGCCGGCGACGCGATCATCTTCAGCAGCGTCGCCTGGAGCTCGTCGGCCGTCGCGGGACGCTTCAGGTCCGCGGTGGTGTTCGCGATCAGCGCGTCCTGGGTGTCGGGGCGCTGGACGGGACGCTCGTAGACCGGACCCTCGTGGGCGATGGTGCGCGCCGGGGCGTCGACGACGGTCTCGCCGTGCCAATCGATGACGAGGTGCTCGCCGTCGGTGACCTCACCGATCACAGTGGCGAGGACGTCCCACTTCTTGCAGACCTCCATGAACGCGTCGACGTTCTCGGGGGTGACGACCGCGCACATGCGCTCCTGCGACTCGCTGGAGAGCACCTCGGCGGCGGTCATGCCGGTGGCGCGCATCGGGACCTTGTCCAGGTCGATGTGCATGCCGCCGTCACCGGCCGCGGCCAGCTCGGACGTCGCACAGGACAGCCCGGCACCGCCGAGGTCCTGGATGCCGACGACGAGCTTGGCCTTGTACAGGTCGAGGCAGCACTCGATGAGCACCTTCTCGGTGAACGGGTCGCCCACCTGGACGGCGGGAAGCTTCTTGGGGCGGCCGCCGGAGCTCTCGTCGAACGTCTCCGACGCCAGCACGGACACGCCACCGATGCCGTCGAGGCCGGTGCGCGCACCGAACAGGATGATCTTGTTGCCGGCGCCCGACGCGAACGCAAGGTGCAGGTCCTCGACACGCATCGCGCCCGCGCACAGCGCGTTGACGAGCGGGTTGCCCTGGTAGGAGGCATCGAACACGGTCTCGCCGCCGACGTTGGGCAGGCCGAGGGAGTTGCCGTAGCCGCCGATGCCGCGCACGACGCCGTCGACGACGCGGCGGGTGTCGGCGTGGTCCGCGGCACCGAAGCGCAGCTGGTCCATGACCGCGATCGGACGCGCGCCCATCGCCATGATGTCGCGGACGATGCCGCCGACGCCGGTCGCCGCGCCCTGGTAGGGCTCGATGTACGACGGGTGGTTGTGCGACTCGACCTTGAAGGTCACGGCCCAGCCGTCGCCGATGTCGACGACGCCTGCGTTTTCGCCGATGCCGGCGAGCATCGAGGCCTTCATCTCCTCGGTGGTGGTCTCACCGAAGTAGCGGAGGTGGACCTTCGAGGACTTGTAGGAGCAGTGCTCGCTCCACATCACCGAGTACATCGCGAGCTCGGCGTCGGTGGGACGGCGGCCGAGAATCTCCTTGATGCGGGCGTACTCGTCGTCCTTGAGGCCCAGTTCCTTGAACGGCTGAGCGACGTCGGGAGTCGCGGAAGCGTGAGTGACGGTATCTACCTGCGGAGACACGGGGCGTGTGGTCCCTTCCCTCTGGGATCGAATCGGCAGGCCGGGCGGCGCGCTGCCAGGGCAAAGTCTAGCCGGGGTCACCTACGCGTCGTGCACCCAGTGCTCGACGGTCGGTTGGCGTGGCGCCGGCTCGCGCGCACAGCAGAAACACTCAGGCGGACACAGCGGTGATCACGGGGTTCTCGCCGGCGCGACGTCGGCGGTCGGGCACAGGGTCGCGGGCGCCCCTCTCGCGGCGACGCAAGACTGCACACCACTTCCTGGAGCCGGCCGACCCGAAGGCATCCTCACCGCAACCCCGGCCTGTCGCCGTAAGTCCGTTCAGGACCAAGAACCTCTACTGCAACCCGTATCCGAGCGACCACGCCGGCCCGCTCGGGAAATCGGACTGAAACAGTCACCCGGCCGTGGCTCGATCATGAGCGGTGACACCGGCTGCATCCCCGGCAACCAGCACTCAGTGGCCGGAGTCCTCGCCATTCGCCCACGCCTCGATCCAGTCGATCGCCGCATCAGTCAGCTCCGAGTACCCGTCGACGGACTCGCCCGACCACCAACCAGGTTCCGACACATCACCATTCACGGCGAGAACTTCGACTGTCACCGATGGATCCAACGACTCCCCGGTGTGCTCGACAAACCAGTCCTGCACCTCACTGCTCGGCTCGGCCACGAATCTGCGATGTTCAAAACTGAACAAACCCTCAGATCCCGCCAGATCGAGAATCAAGTGGGGGGTTGACTGCGCCACCTCACGCCTGCCACTCTCTCACTGCACCGACCGAACGATCGCTCGGTAAAGTTCATCGAAATGAAGGGAAGCGCATGTCCACGGACATCGAACTTTCAGATCTCACGAATCTGCTGCGTCGAGCCATGCGCGACAACGGAATTCCGGTGGAAGGAGCGCTGTGATGGGATCCGGACTGAGTGGATCGGTCGCCGTCGTCACAGGCGCTGCCCATGGCCTCGGGTTCGCGTTGGCGCGCGAGTTGCTGGGTCGCGGATGCGACGTGGTACTGGTCGACCGAGACGAGGACGGCGTGCGGGTAGCTGGCTATACCCTGCGTCGCGAACATGGTGATCGGGTCAGATGGATCGCCGGCGATGCCGCCGACGAGCGCGACATCGAGCGATCGGTGGCGCTGGCCGAGTCGACATTCGGCCCGGTGGACATGTACGTCGCGAATGCAGGCGTCTTCCAAGGCTTCGGCCTGGACGCCACGGAAGAGAACTGGGCTGCGTCGTGGGAGGTCAACGTGCAAGCCCACGTCCGCGCCGCCCGCATTCTCGTACCGTCATGGCTGCAGCGAGGCGGCGGGCGTTTCGTGTCCATTGCCTCGGCAGCAGGTCTGCTGACCCAGTTGGGTTCGCCGACCTACTCGGTGACCAAGCATGCCGCGGTGGGTTTCGCCGAGTGGCTCGCCGTGACGTACGGCGATCTGGGCGTATCGGTGACCTGCGTATGTCCGATGGGGATCGCCACCGCGATGATCGGTGACGCGTCCGACTCGTCGGACCGACAGACGCGTTCGGCCGCCGCCACGATCACCCGAGCGGGTCAGGTGATGACACCGGAAGAGGTTGCCCGCCAGACGATCGACGGTGTCGCCCGTGACCAGTTCCTCGTCCTTCCCCACGCCGAGGTGGCCGACTTCCGGGCACGCAAAGCCGCCGATATCGACCGTTGGATCTCCGGCATGCAGCGACATCGGCGCGCGACTGACGCTGAAGTCGACTGATCGGGCTCGGCTCCCATCAGTCCCTGCACGGCGCGGAGCTCGCCAACGATGCGGCGCGCCGCAGGTTGTCCGCGTGATATTCAGTTCGTCACCGCTCGGCCGAAAGCGGTGACTGGAGAGCTGATTCGCAGTCGATTGTGAGCCGCGAACGAGAAGACCTCCGGTCGACGACCGTGTACTGGACACGACCATCGAACCGGAGGTCTTCGTCGTCACGCGCCGGCGCGCCACTCTCGGGCGCGCTCGGCGGACTTGCTAGCTGCCGTTCTGCAGGATCCGGGTGATCGTGTCGCCGAGGACGTTGCTGATCGAACCGGTCGAGGACAGCTGGCCGTCGGCCGAGCCGAAGCCGGAGGTGTCGAGGCTGCCGCTCACGGCCTCACCGGCATTCTTGCCGCGCCCGGTGAAGCACGACGTCAGGTTCGGGAAATCGGCGCCGACACCGACGGTGCCGCCCGTGGAGATGCCGCCACTGGTGACGAGGTCGCCGGCCTTGACGTTGTCGGGGACCTTGTAGGTGATCTCGAGGGTGACGGGGTTACCCGAATTCACGAACCACCCGGTGCTGGTCACGTCCCAGCCGCCGTTGTTGTTCTTGGTCGGAGTGACGCGCTCGCCGATCTGCCCGCCCACCGCATGGTAAGCCGTCAGCTTGGCCGCGACGGGGGCACCGAAGCCGGCCGGCGGGAAGTCGGTGATCCGGCTGACGTACGGGTTGCCGATGCCGGTGGTGCCGACGACCGTCTTGTAGGTCACCTCGTTGCCTGCGGCGGCCTCGGTGACGTTCACGGTCTTGCTGTAGGTGTGGGTGACACCCCAGGTCGACAGGTCCTGCTTGGTCGTGTTCGACGACTGCTGGCACACGGCGGGCGCAGCGGACGCGGTTGCGGCGCTGAAGCCGACTCCGGCGGTGACACCCGCCGCGACGATCGCAGCAGAGGCGGCTGCTGCCGCAACGCGGCGCAGGGAAGTACGAGACATGCAGAGTTCTCCATTCGGTCCGTGAAGGGCCGTCGCCGTGTGCCGAACTCCCCGCAGTCGGCTAAGGCGCAACCCTGGTCCACCCATCCGGGTCGACGCGAGTACAACCGTCGCCATTTCTACTGGACCAGCGTCCAATTCCGCAGGAGAACGGGGAAAAAAGCGCCAATTACCGGACCGGCGTGAGGAAGGCCGCAAGTGCATCGGCGTACATTCGGACATCCTTCGCACCCATCAACTCTCGGGCCGAGTGCATGGCCAACTGCGGCGCCCCGACGTCGACGGTCGACAGGCCGGTCCGTGACGCGGTGATCGGTCCGATCGTGGTGCCGCACGGTAGGTCGGCGCGGTGCACGTATCGCTGCAGCGGAACCCCGGCGCGATCGCACGCCAGCGCGAACTCCGCAGTGCCACTGGCGTCGGTCGCGTAGCGCAGATTCTGGTTGACCTTGAGCACCGGCCCGCCGTTGATCTCGATGCGGTGCGCGGGCTCGTGGCGGTCGGGATAGTTCGGATGGGTGGCGTGCGCCATGTCGCCCGACGCGCACACCGAACCCGACATCGCCCGCAAGAAGTCCTCGCGCCCGCCGCCGCGAAGCGGCGCGATGCGCTCGAGAACCGAGTTGAGCAGGTCCGAGAAGGCGCCGCGGTCGGACATGCTGCCCACCTCCTCGTGGTCGAACAGCGCGAGCACCGGCGTGCCGTCGCCGGGTTCGGCGACGGCCGCGAGCAGGGCCTGGGTGCCGGCGTAGCAGGTGCCCTGGTTGTCCAGGCGTGGGGCGCTCACCAGCGACGAGTCCACACCGACCACGGAGGACGGCGCCAGGTCGTGCGTCATCAGTTCCCACCCGAGCACCGAGCCCGCGTCCACGCCGGCCTCGTCGGCGAGGAAGCCGATGAACGAGCGCGGCTCGCCGCCGCTCCCCCACACGGCGTTGACGTGCCGCTGCGGGTCCAGCTGGACACCCTTGCGTTCCTCGGACAGGTGGATCGCCAGCTGCGGCACCCTCAGGATCGGGCGATCGACCCGCACCAGCATGTCCTCGACCGCGTCACCGGAGCGGACAGTGAGCCGCCCGGAGATGCCGAGGTCGCGGTCGAGCCACGAGTTGAGCCACGCGCCGCCGTAGGGTTCCAGACCGACGAGCTGCCAGCCGGCCGACACCAGGTCGGGGTGCTGCTTGACCCGCAGGTTGGGGCTGTCGGTATGGCCGCCGACGATCCGGAACGGTGCCGAGGGACCGTCCCCGCCGGCCCCTCGGTGCTCCATGCGATCAGCGATCCGCCCCGGATCAGGTAGTACCGGCCGGGCGCCGACGGCCACGCGTCGGTCTCCCGTAGTTCCGTGAATCCGTTCTCGGCCAGCTCGGCCGCGACCGTCGCGCACACGTGGAACGGCGACGGCGAGGCGTCGACGAACGAACACAATCCCTGGGCGTCTGCCTGCGTCATCGATGGCATACGACAATCATGCAGTACCGGACTCAGTGCGCCCCGGAGACGCAGAACTGGTTGCCCTGCGGGTCGGCGAGCACCACCCAGCGGAAGCCGTCCATGTTCTCCCGATGAACCTCGCTTGCCCCAGCCACGACCAGTCGTTCGACCTCGGCGTCGAGGTCCGGCGACGACAGGTCCATGTGCTGGCGATTCTTGCCCGGCGTCGGGTCGTCCACCTTCTGGAAGCCGAGTTTGTGCCCCAGCCGGGGACGCCCACCATGTAGAACCAGCCGTCGTTCTCCTGCTCGACGACGCCGCCGGTCTGTTCGGCCCACCACTTCGCGAGCGGGCCGGGTCGGTCGAGTCGATCGTGATCATGCCGAGTGTGAGTGCCATGGCTGGACGCTAGCGCGGGGGTCCGACAAACGTCAGCGTTCCGGCAGCTCGGGCAGCGCACACACAGAGTCGAGACCGAGAACGTGGTTGAGGCGTCCGGAGGCGATCCACGACCCGATGCACATGCTCAGCTCGACGATCTCGCGCTGGCTGTAGTGCGCGGCCATCCGCGCCCAGAACTCGTCGTCGAGATTGTGGTGGTCGATCGCATACCGCTCCGCGTACTCTGCGGCGAGACGGGTCCGGTCGTCGAAAGCGTCTGTGGTGCGCCAGTTCTCGACGGCCTCGAAGAACCCGCCCTCGACCTTCTCGCCGTCGCGCTCGGTGCGCCAGTCCATGCACACGACGCAGCCGTTGATCTGGGCGATGCGCAACCGTGCGGCCTCGAATTCGCGCAGCCCCAGCGTGGACTCCGAGTAGACCGCCAGCGACAGCTTGGACGCGGGAATTCCGATGGCGGGCACCAGTTCGCCCCACACGTAGCCGACGGGGTCCTTGCCCTCGGGGATGTCGATTCTCATTGCTGGATCCTTCCGGTCTCCCCAGTTTGCCCGCCGCGGCCGCGCCTGTGGCCGCAAATCCCAGTGACGGCGAGGAACGCAGCGGGACGTCGAGGGCGTCGTACAGTCCCGGTTCGGCGTCGACGAGCCAGTCGATCGCGTTGACCAGCCGTCCGACTGCGGTCGCGTTGCCGCCTGCGGCGCGACTGCCGTCCTCGTCGGTGGCCTCGACGGTGACCTCGATGCGGGGCCGGCCCTCGACGATCACCCGATGCGCCCCGGCACCGCCGTCGGGTGGCGTCGGCCAGTCGGGCGCGCACGACGGATGGATGCGGGTGACATGTTCGACGACGATCCGCGGTTCCCCGCCGACGATGCCCTGTACCTCGAATCGCAGCGCGCCCTGCGTCCCGGCCGCGAACTCGCCCATCGTGGCGGTGGTGACGTCCGCGTCGAGGGGACGCCGCTGCACGGTCTCGCGGATCTCGTCGAGATCCACGCCCAGTGCCCGGGCCATCAGCCGAATCTGCCCGCCCCACACCATCGTCGGCACGGTCGGCGCGATCATCGGTGGCTCGTAGTCCATCGGCTGCCCCATCCCGACGAGGTAGCGCACCGAATCGGGTTGGTCGTACGTCGAGTAGTCGAAGATCTCCTGGCAGCGCAGCGCGTCGACGGTCGAGCCGAGCCCGCTCATCAGCAGCGGCAGGATGTCGTTTCCCCAGCCCGGATCCACGCCGGAGACGAAGAGGGATCCGCCGGCGGCCTTGATCGTGTCGACGATGGGTTCGCGGATGTCGGGCGGGGCGCTGCGGTGGTCGTACAGCGCGTACACCGACGGCGTCACCACGACGGCCCCGGTGCGCAGGATCTTCACGATGTCGGCGAGCGCGTCGTCGGGCGGATGTCGCCGGACGCCGCGTACACGACCGCGCCGGGGCGGGTGGCGAGGACGGCGTCGATGTCGTCGGTCGCGGCGACCCCGAGCTGGGCGCCGACGTCACCCAAGTCGCCCGCGTCCCGGCCGACCTTCGCGGGGTCGTGGACGAGGACCGCAGACAGTTCGAGGCGCGGGCTCGCGTGCACCGCGCGGATCGCCGCGCGTCCGACGTTGCCGGTACCCCAGACGACGGTGGTGATCATGCGCGGGACGCTAGCGAACCCGCGAGGTTCTCGTATCGACTTCCGAACAGACGAAGGGACCCTTCGGTCGCTCACAGCGACCGAAGGGTCCCTTCAGGTGTCTCGGCGGGTGCCGACGGATCAGGCCGTCAGGACACTCTCGAGCACGGAGTAGAACATGCCGAGTCCGTCGTCGCTCGGGCCGGTGAGCGCCTCGGTGGCGTGCTCGGGGTGCGGCATGAGGCCGACGACGCGACCGTTGGCCGACGCGACGCCGGCGATGCCGCGCTGCGAGCCGTTCGGGTTGTCGCCGGCGTAGCGGAACACCACGCGGCCCTCGCCCTCGAGCTCGTCGAGCACCTGCTCGGACGCCTGGTAGCGGCCTTCACCGGACTTGAGCGGGACCAGGATCTCGGCGCCCGCCTCGTAACGCGACGACCACGCCGTGCTGTTGGACTCGACCTTGAGCCACTGGTCGCGGCAGATGAAGTGCAGGCCCTGGTTGCGGGTCAGCGCGCCCGGCAACAGACCTGCCTCGCACAGCACCTGGAAGCCGTTGCAGATGCCGAGCACCGGCATGCCGCCCTCGGCGGCCTTGACGACCTCACCCATGACGGGCGCGAAGCGCGCGATGGCGCCGCAGCGCAGGTAGTCGCCGTACGAGAAGCCGCCGGGAACGATGACCGCGTCGACGCCCTTGAGGTCGGCGTCGCCGTGCCACAGGCTAACGGCCTCGCCACCGGCGAGGCGGACGGCGCGGGCGGCGTCGACGTCGTCGAGCGTGCCCGGGAACGTGATGACTCCGATGCGCGCGCTCACTGGACTCGCGTGACCTTCCAGTCCTCGATCACCGTGTTCGCCAGCAGCGACTCGGCGATCGTCGCGAGCTCGTCGTCGCTGACGTTGTCGTCGACCTCGAGCTCGAAACGCTTACCCTGGCGAACATCCGACACACCGGCATGACCGAGTCGGGACAGGGCCCCGACAATGGCCTGCCCCTGCGGGTCGAGAATTTCGGCCTTGGGCATGACATCGACAACGACACGGGCCACGTGCTGCTCCTCGCTATGGCTGGTTTCCGCCCGGGATCGCACCGGGCATCCAGGAGTTTACCGGGCAGCCCGGTCCGCTCCCGCACCGAGTGAACCTCCGCCGTCACCCCCGCCCACCGGTGTGATCCCGCATACTCGATTCATGCGACTCACGCACTTCGGCCATTCCTGTGTCCTGGTGGAACTCGACGGCGCAAAGATCCTGTTCGACCCCGGAAACTTCTCGCACGGATTCGAGGGAATCACCGGACTGGACGCCATCCTCATCACCCATCAGCATCCCGACCACGCCGACCCCGCGCGGCTGCCCGCGCTGGTCGAGGCCAACCCCGGCGCCGGCCTGTACGCGGACCCGCAGACGACGGCGATGTTCGGCGAGGCGTGGACCGCGGTGTACCCGGGCGACGTCTTCAACGTCGGCGAGGTCCAGGTGACGGGCACCGGCGGCACGCACGCCGTGATCCACCCGGAGATCCCGCTGATCGACAACACCGCGTACCTGCTCGGCGACGCCGAGAACCCGGCCAAGTTGATGCACCCGGGCGACTCGCTGTTCGTTCCGGAACAGAAGGTCGACGTCCTGGCCGTCCCGGCCGCCGCCCCGTGGATGAAGATCTCCGAGTCCGTCGACTACCTGCGCGCCGTGCACCCGCGAGTCGCGGTCCCGATCCACCAGGGCGTGGTCGCGAAGGAGGCGCGCGGCATCTACTACGGGCGCCTCACCGAAATGGGACCGGGCGGAACGGAATTCCGCATCCTCCCGAAGAGTCGAGTGTCGAGGTGTCCTGAGCCGACGCGCGGTTCAGACCCACTGCACCAACTGCCACACGATCCCGTTCGGGTCGATGAACTGGCAGTAGCGCTCACCCCACGGCTCGGTCTCCGGCGCGGTGACGACCGTGGCGCCCTCGGCGGCGATGCGCGCGAACTCGCGATCGATGTCGTCGACGACGAAGACGATCAGCAGCCCCTGACCGGCGGGACCGGCGATGGTCGCCGGCTTGAACGTCCAGAGACCGGTGCGCAGGAAGATCACGTTGATCCCTGCGTCCGGATGGCCGAGGGATACGAAGCCGTCGTCCGACATCGCCTCGGTGAAACCGAAATGCGTCTTCGCGAACTCGGCGGACGCGTGCGTGTCCGCGACGTTCAGGGACAGTGCCGTACCGGTGATCTTCATGCGAGCCTCCATCGACGAGAGAAACCTTATGCATTGTATAACGTATAGCGATCATCCGTTTGTTCCCGCTCTCGGAGGCGCGCGGTGGCTCGCGAACTGATCGACCTGCTCTGGCGCGACCACCCCGACGCGCCGCGCGGCGGCACCCGCGGTCCGCGCGCGAAGGTCACGACGACGCAGGCCGTCGACGCCGCCGTCGCGATCGCCGACCGCGAGGGGCTCGAGGCGGTGACCGTGCGGCGACTTGCTGCCGATCTGGGAATCTCCGCAATGGCTCTCTACACCCATGTGGGCTCGCGCGACGACCTCCTCGTGCTCATGGTCGATGCCGTGCGCGGCGGGCACCCGCACGAGCCGTACGCGGGAAACGACTGGCGCGGCCGGGTTCGACAGATCGCGGAGGCGGAGTCGGCCCTGTTCACGGCGCACTGGTGGCTGCTGGACGTGACCGACCAGCGGACATCGTTCGGACCCGGGACGATCGCGACCTACGACCACGAGTTGCACGCGTTCGACGGGACGGGTCTGGCCGACGTCACCCGCGACGCCGCGCTGACATTCGTGAAGGACTTCGTTCGGTCCTCGGCGCGCTCCCGTCGCCCGGATCCGAGTGCCGCCGACACCGCGCAGGCGTGGGCAGCGTGGAACGAACGGCTCGCCGAATACCTCGGCGACAGTTTTCCGCTGGCCCAGCGCGTCGGTGCCGCCGCCGGTGAAGCGATGAATGCCGCCTACAGCCCCGAGCACGCCTGGGACTTCGGACTGAACCGTGTGCTGGCCGCGCTCGAATCCCTCATCCACACCGAACGGACCATGCCGGCGGGCGAATAGGGCCGGCGGCTCACGCCACCTCGCGCACACCCTCCTGGAGCGGCCAGCGGTAGACGGCCGGCTGCGCCCCGCGGTGCAGCGTGAGGTCGACGGCGTCGAGCAGCGCCTGGCGCGGTCCGGCCCGGCCGAGCTGCTTGGCGGAGATCGCGAGGCGCACCAGGCGCCCGCGCCGGGCGCCGCGGGATGCACCGAGCACCAGCGACCGGCACCGCCACGGTTCGGCACGGAAGCCGTCGCCGAGTCCGAGGAGGTGGCTGCGCACGCTGGTGCCGTGGGCCAGATCGCGGATCGCAGTCATGCCGGCGAGCAGCCGGAACCCGCTGCTCGGCAGCACGGAGACGGCGCCCGGGGACGCGACCCAGCGGGGCGCCGCGAACAGTCGGGTCCGCAGGCCCACCTCCTCGAGCACGCGGTCGGCGGCCAGCAGACGCAGCCGGGCCTCGTGTTCGGGCAGCACCGCGAACTCGGCGCGGCGGCGTTTGGTGGCCGCCTGGTCGTAGCCGTGCAGGACGATCGCGTCGCCGCGGTCGCGTCGCTCGCGCAGCCACTCCTGCGTGCCGCGGTCCGCGACCAGTCGGTACTTGTCCTTGAGTCGCGGGGCGACCAGCAGCGAGAGCGGAACTGATCTGCGGTCCATCTCCGCGGCGAATTCCGCGACGATATCGAGCGTTTCGTCCCTGATCCCCGACACCGACACGATCACCTGTCCGGTCATGACTTCGAGGGTGGCAGCCGCAGGTGAACACCAAACGGCGCCCGCACGGACATTCGGTGGTCGAATGTGTGCGGGCGCCGTCTGGCGTCCTGAGGGGACAGACTCAGCGGGGCAGCACGGCCTCGATTGCCGTGATGACCTCTGGGGCGTCGGGCTCGGTGCGTGGACGGAATCGGTTGGCGACCGTGCCGTCGGGGGCGATGAGGAACTTCTCGAAGTTCCACTGAATGTCGCCCGCCTCGCCGTCGACGTCGGCGGCCTGCGTGAGCTCGGCGTACAGCGGATGCCGGTTCTCGCCGTTGACCTCAATCTTCTCCGTCAGCGGGAAGGTGACGCCGTAGGTGGTGGAGCAGAAGGTCTGGATCTCGTCCGGCGTGCCCGGCTCCTGGCCCATGAACTGGTTGCACGGGATGCCGATGACGCTCAGACCACGCTCGGCATATTCGGAGGCCAGCTTCTCGAGGGCCGTGTACTGCGGTGTGAGGCCGCACTTGGAGGCCACGTTGACCACGAGGACGGCGCGGCCGCCGTACTCGCCCAGGCTGGTCGGCACGCCACCGAGGGTGTTGATCGTGATGTCTTGCAGCGGAGTCGTCATGCGCACCAACCTAGCCAAGCCCTCGGACTCGTGCTTGTCCCATGCGCGGGCCCCCTGCGTCGGAAATGCCATCCGTCCCACGAACATCAGGCCTCCACCAACTCCCGCTCGACGGTCTTCGCGGGCACCGGTCTGTCCGACGCCTCGCTCGGTGCGTCGTGGTCGTCGACCATGGTGCTCTCGTCGAACGGCAGTTCACCGGCGAGCACGGCCCGGACCCGCTCGGTGTCCACGGACTTGGTCCAGGTCCCCACGAGCAGGGTGGCGACGGCGTTGCCGGAGAAGTTGGTGACCGCCCGGGCCTCGGACATGAAACGGTCGATACCGACGATCAGGCCGACGCCGTCGAGTAGCTCCGGTCGGTGGCTCTGCAGACCGCCCGCGAGCGTCGCGAGTCCGGCGCCGCTGACGCCCGCCGCGCCCTTCGAGGCGATGATCATGAAGACGAGCAGCGACGCCTGTTCGGTCAGCGACAGCGGTTTGCCCATCGCGTCGGCGATGAAGATCGACGCCATCGTCAAGTAGATCGCAGTGCCGTCGAGATTGAACGAATAGCCGGTGGGCACGACGACGCCGACGGTGGTGCGCTCGACGCCGATGTGCTCCATCTTCGCGATGAGCCGCGGCAGAGCCGACTCGGACGACGACGTCGCGAAGATCAGCAGGTATTCGCGGGCCAGGTAGCGCACGAGCTTGAAGATCGAGATTCCGGCGACCATGCGCAGGATGCTTCCGAGCACGCCGAACACGAAGATCAGGCACGTCAGGTAGAAGCCGAGCATGAGCGCACCCAGCTGGACGACGGCGCCGAGCCCGGTCTGGCCGACGACGTTGGCGATGGCGCCGAACGCACCGATCGGTGCGAGCCACAGAATCATGGAGAGGACCTTGAACACGAGCTTCTGCACATGACCGACGCCACGCAGGATCGGTTCGCCCTGCTTACCCATGGCCTGGACGCCGAATCCGACGAGCAGGGCGATGAACAGGGTCTGCAGGACACTGCCGGAGGTCAGCGACGACAGCATCGTGGTGGGGATGATCGACGCGATGAAATCCATGGTGCCGCCCGCGGCGTGCGCCTTGTCCGCAAGCGCCGCACCGGCGTTCGCGGTGGAGCCGGTGATCTCGAGGCCGCTGCCGGGCTGGATGAGGTTGCCGACGACGAGCCCGATACCGAGGGCGACCGTCGACATACCGAGGAAGTAGGCGAGTGCGAGCCCACCGACCTTGCCGACACTTGCGGCTGCGCGCACCGAGCCGATGCCGAGCACGATGGTGCAGAAGATGACGGGGCTGATCATCATCTTGATCAGGTCCACGAACGTCGTGCCGAGCACGCCGAGCGACTTGCCGACCTCGGGCGCGAGCCACCCGACCAGAATGCCGCCGACGACGGCAATGATGACGCCGACATACAACCAGTGCGTCTTGTCGCGCGGTTTCCCGGGCTGGGCAGGTTGCGCCGCGCCCAGCGTCCCTGTTGCACTCGTGCTCATGAGGTGTCCTCTGGATCGGGGGATTCTCGGAGGCGGGGCGCGTGATCGTCGAGTGACTGCGATCACGTCGTACCGCCCGGGAGAATGCTGGTACCGATCCAGGCACCGGAGAAGTTTGTGTTCATAAGTTTCACGGAAGGACTGACGTGGCCCCGGCCGTGTCCCGCAAACCGCTGAGCCTCGCGCGGCAACTGCTGATTCTCCAGTTGGTGGTGTTGACGCTGGTCGTGACGGCGACCGCCGCTCTGACGCTCCTCGACGAGCGACGTGACTCCGACGACGCGACCCGACGGGAAGTGACCGGCATCGCAGAGACCCTGGCGCTGTCCGGTTCGACGATCGCGGCGCTGCGGTCGCCCGATCCCACCGCCGCCCTGCAGCCGGAGGTCGAACGGATCCGGCTGGCGACGGGCACCGACTTCATCGTCGTCATGGCGCCCGACCGGACGCGCTACACGCATCCCGATCCGACGCTGATCGGTCAGCCCTTCGAGGGGCACATCGAGCGGGCGCTGGCGGGTGAGACGTTCACCGAGTCGTACACGGGTTCGCTCGGTCCGTCGATCCGGGCGGTCACGCCGGTGAAGGACAACGGGCAACTGCTCGGTCTGGTGGCGGTCGGCGTGACCCGTGAACGCATCGGCGAGCAGTTCGCGAAGGGGCTGCCGCCGATGATCGGGATCTTCGCGATCGCGGTCGCGATCGCCGCGATCGGCTCGGTCCTGGTGAGCAACCGACTGCGGCGCCAGACGCTGGGCCTGGACCCCGATCAGCTGCGTCGTCTCTACGAGCACCACGACGCGGTGCTGCGCTCGATCTCCGAGGGGCTGATCGTGTTCGGCCGAGGCCGGGACGGCCTGGCCCGCGTGGATGTGGTGAACGACGAGGCCCGCCGCCTGTTGTGGCTGCCGGACGGCCCGATCACCCCGGACCAGCTGCCCGAGACCCTGCGCCGGATCGGGCCGGACGCCGACGAGGAACAGGACGAGGTGCACCTGACGGAGGACAGGGTGCTGCTCGTGGGACGCGCACCCGTGCTGTGGGAGGGCCGACGCATCGGCACGGTCGTGACGCTGCGCGACCACACCGAGCTGCAGAGCGCACTGGGCGAACTCGATTCGGCCCGCAGCGTCGCCGAGTCGCTGCGCGCGCAGGCCCATGAGTACGCGAACCGACTGCACACGATCGCGACGATGGTCGAGCTGGGCCGCAGCGACGAGGCGGTCGCGTTCACGACGGCCGAGCTGGCGACGTCGCAGCAGCTGATCGATCGCCTGACCGCCGCCGTACACGAGCCGGCGCTCGCGGCACTGTTGCTGGGCAAGGTGACCGAGGCGGCTCAGCAAGGCGTCGAACTGACGGTCACCGAGGACACCGCACTCGGCCCGACCCGCGCGCTGAGCCCGCTCGAGCTCGTCACCGTGGTCGGAAATCTGATCGACAACGCGATCGACGCGGCGCGGGCGTCGGACGACGACAGCCCTTGGGTGGAAGTGACCGTGGCGGAGGAGGATTCGACGCTGGTCATCCGCGTGGCCGACAGCGGCCCCGGCATGGATCCCGAGGCGCTCGCGCAGGCGACGACCCGCGGCTACTCCACCAAGCAGGTGGACGGGCGGCCGGCGCGCCAGCGCGGGCTCGGTCTGGCGCTGGTGGCGCAGGTGGTGGCCAGGCACGGCGGCCGACTGCGCACCGAGCCGTCGCTGGCGGGGATGCTGGTGATCGAGATTCCGCTACCGACGGCGCGGCGAAGCGAAACCGGGAAGGACGGTGACAGATGATCCGCGTACTGATCGTCGAGGACGAACCGTTGATCGCCGAGGCGCACCGCTCGTATGTCGAACGCGTCGAGGGCTTCTCGGTGCACACGGTCGCGCACACCGCCGGTGACGCGATGCGTGCCGTCGCCGAGGCCGCCGCATCCGACGAGCCGATCGACCTGGTCCTGCTCGACATCGGTCTCCCCGACGCGAGCGGACTCGATCTCGCGGGGGCGCTGAGCGGCCTGCGCCCGAGCCCCGGGATCATCGCCGTAACGTCGGCCCGCGACCTCGACGTCGTGCGGACGGCGGTGACACGCGGGGTGGTGCTGTATCTGCTCAAGCCGTTCACATTCGCGGCACTCCGCGACAAGCTCGAAGCACTACCGCGAGTTCCGGGCCGCGCTCCCCTCTGGCGGGACCGCCGCGAGCCAGCGCGACATCGATCGGGCGATGGCAGTGCTGCGCAGCGCCGACCAGCGCGCCACCACCCCGAAGGGTGTTGCCCCGCATACCGCCGACCTGATCGGGGCGTGCGTGCGCGACGCAGACGGACCGGTGACGGCGGCCGAGGTCGCGACCGCCGTCGGGGTGTCCCGGGTGACGGCGTGGCGCTACCTGGAACGCCTCGCCGACGACGGCGTGCTGCAACGACGGACGCAGTACGGACGGACGGGACGTCCCCAGGTGCGCTACATCTGGGCGGCGTCCTCGTCTCGGTGACCGTCGGCGACGCGGACCGTGCCGTCGTACGGAACGCCGGATTGATGTGATGCACGGCACAATCAACTCTTTCAGTCGGCGACTGACGTGGTCGCCGACTGAAGGAGCGCAATGCAACCCCTGAACACGACGCACCCGGATCCCTCTCCGGTGGACTCACGCCGAGCTCTGATCTCCAGCTTCCTGGGATCGACAGTCGAGTACTACGACTTCTTGCTCTACGGCGCCGCGGCAGGCTTGGTCTTCCCGAAGTTGTTCTTCCCGAACACGATGGACCCGGTCCTGGGCTCCACCCTGTCGTTCGTCATCCTGCTCGCCGGATACATCTCGAGGCCGATCGGCGGCATCCTCTTCGGCCACTTCGGCGACAAGTACGGCCGCAAGAACATCCTGGTCATCACCTTGTTGATGATGGGTCTGGTCTCCGTCGTCATCGGCCTGATGCCGACCTACGCGACGATCGGCGTGGCGGCACCCCTGATCCTCGTCGCGCTGCGCATCGTCCAAGGCCTGGCCGTCGGCGGCGAGTGGGCGGGAGCCACCCTGATGGCGGCCGAGCACGTGAACCAGGATCGGCGTGGGTTCGCCGCATCGATCGCGGTCACCGGCGGGCCCACCGGATCCGTCCTCGCCACCCTGGTTCTCGCCCTCTTCTCCGGGCTTCCCGACGACGCCTTCCTCAGCTGGGGATGGCGCGTGCCGTTCCTGCTCTCCGCGGTGCTCGTGATCGTGGGCCTGTTCCTGCGCTACCGCGTCACCGAATCCCCGACTTCGCGAAGGCGCAGGTGGCCGGCGAGGTACGCACCGGCACACCGATTCTCCGTGTGCTGAAGAAGTACCCGCGCTCCACCGTGTACGGCATTCTCGCCGCCGCCGGACCGCTGTTCATGCAGGCGCTTCTCGCGGTATGGATGGTTCCCTACATCGCCGCCCAGGGCACGGTTCCCCGCCAGGACGCGCTCTACATGCTGACCGCCTCGAGCGTCGTGCACATCTTCGCGATTCCGTTCTTCGCGGCGCTCTCCGACCGGTTCGGACGCCGACGGGTCATGCTCGTCGGCGCGGGGATTTCCGTCGCCCTCGTCTTCCCGATGTTCGCGCTGTTCAACTCCGACAGCTACTGGCTGGTCGCACTCGGCTTCCTGGTCGGCAACCCGATCATCCAGGCGTCTATGTACGGCCCGATCGGCGCGTTCCTCGCGGAGAAGTTCGAGACCCGGGATCGCTACACGGGTGTCTCGCTGACCTTCCAGCTCGGCTCGGTCCTCGGCGCCGGAACCGCACCGCTCCTTGCCAATTGGCTGTACCGACTCGACAACGGCGGCGGCACCGACAACATCGCGTGGTACTTCGTCGCGCTCATCGCGGTATCCGCCCTCGCGGTCTTCCTGTCGAAGGAGACTCTGAACAGGGTGCGCACCTCTGCCCCACACGCTGCGGACACCAGCGTGGGCAGCGCGGCCGCCAACAACTGACGACGCGTTCCGGCGGTGCCACCCACATGGGGTGGCACCGCCGGAACGTCGGTGTCAGCCGATCAGGAAGCGCCCGCCGTGTCGAGCACCCACGAGTACTCGAACGCGACTTCCTTCCACTTCTCGTAGCGTCCGCTGACGCCGCCGTGTCCCGCGCTCATCTCGGTCTTGAGCAGCAGCTGAGCTTCATCGGTCTTCGTGGACCGCAGCGCCGCAACCCATTTCGCGGGTTCGACGTACAGCACACGGGTGTCGTTGATGCTCGTGATTGCCAGGATCGCCGGGTAGTCCTTGGCCTCGACGTTCTCGTAGGGGCTGTAGGACCGCATGTACGCGTACACGTTCGGGTCCTCGAGCGGGTTGCCCACTCGTCCCACTCGATCACCGTGAGCGGCAACGAGGGATCGAGGATCGACGTGAGCGGGTCGACGAACGGCACGTTCGCGAGGATGCCGGCGAACAGTTCCGGGGCGAGGTTCGCGACCGCGCCCACCAGCAGACCGCCCGCGCTGCCGCCGTCGGCGACCAACTGCTGCGGCGTCGTGCGGCCCTCGTCGATGAGATGACGAGCGCACGCGACGAAGTCGGTGAAGGTGTTCTTCTTGGTGAGCGTCTTGCCGTTCTCGTACCAGTGCCGCCCCATCTCGCCGCCGCCGCGCACGTGCGCGACCGCGAACACCATGCCGCGATCGAGCAGCGACAGTCGCGCCACCGAGAACGCCGGGTCCATGCTGGCCTCGTACGAGCCGTATCCGTACAGCAGCGTGGGCGCCGGATCGCCACCGATTCCCTTGCGCCGCACCACCGACAGCGGGATGCGGGTGCCGTCGTCGGCGACCGCCCACTCGCGGTGCTGCTCGTAGTCGGCGGGATCGAACCCACCTAGGACCGGCTGCGACTTGCGCAGGACCAGTTCACCGGTCGCCAGCTGGTAGTCGTACACCCGCGACGGCGTGATGAACGACGTGTAGCCGATCCGCAGCGTCGGCTGATCCCACTCCGGGTTGGAACCGAGACCGACCGAGAACAGTTCCTCGGCGAACTCCATCTCGGTGAGCTCGCCGTAGCCCTCGGGAGTGAGCGGCCAGATGGCCACCCGCGTCAGCACGTCGCGGCGGTAGCTGAGGACCAGATGGTCAGCGAACGTGTCGATGTCCTCGAGTCGCACGTCGTGGCGGTGCGGGACGAGGATCTCCATCGCGCTCGGATCCGCGACGGGAGCCTGCGCCAGGACGAAGTTCTCGGCCTTCTCGCCGTCGACGACGTCGTTGTGCAGGATGAGGAACCGGTCCTCGCCTGCGATCACGGCGTGCTCGGCCGCGTACTCGACGCCCTCACGTCGGGGCAGGATCACCCGGAAGTCGCCCTCGGGGTTCGCGGACTCGAGGATCCAGCCCTCGGTGGTGACCTTCGACCCGAGCCAGATCATCAGGTACTTCTCGCTGCGCGTGGACCCGACCGACACCCAGTAGCGCTCGTCCGGCTCGTGGAACACCCGCACGTCCTCGGACTGGGTCGTGCCGAGCTTGTGCCGCCACACCGTGTCCGGCCGCCACGACTCGTCCACCGTCAGGTAGAAGACGTGCCGGTGGTCGATGGCCCACGTCGCACCCGGCGCGGTGTTCGGGATCTCGTCGGCCAGCAGCTCACCGGTGACGAGGTTCTTGAACCGCAGCGTGTACCGCTCGTCGCCGATCACGTCCACCGCGTACGCGAGCAGCGTGCCGTCGTGGCTCACCGAGAACGCACCGAGCGAGAAGAACTCGTGCCCCTCGGCCTCGGCATTGCCGTCGAGGAGGACCTGCTCGCCGTCGATCGCCGTGTCGGCGGACAGCTCGGGCGGGGTCCAGTCGTCCGGTCCGGCGATCGGGCACCGGCAGTGGACGCCGTACTGCTTGCCCTCGACCGTGCGGGAGTAGTACCACCATTGACCGAGCCGCGTCGGCACCGACATGTCGGTTTCCTGCGTGCGCGACTTGATCTCCTGGAAGACCTTCTCGCGCAACGGCTCCAAATGCTCGAGCTGCTGCGCGGTGTAAGCGTTCTCCGCCTCGAGGTACTCGATGACCTCCGGGTCCTCCTTGTCCCGCAACCACTCGTAGTGGTCGACGAACGTGTCCCCGTGATGGGTGCGCTCGAACGGCACTCGCTTGGCGACCGGCGGAGTCGACGCGCTCATCTCAGCCCACCCAATCCTCGAACGACAGGCCCGAGATGCGCTCGTACGCTTCGATGTACCGCGCGCGAGTGGCGTCGACGATGTCCTGCGGCAGCGGCGGGGGCGGGGTGTCCGACGCACGGTCCCAACCGGATGCGGGGCTGGTGAGCCAGTTGCGCACGAACTGCTTGTCGAAGCTCGGCTGCACCTTGCCGGGCTCGTAGCCCTCGGCCGGCCAGTACCGCGACGAGTCCGGCGTCAGGACCTCGTCGGCGAGGACCAGGTTGCCGGCGGCGTCGAGTCCGAACTCGAACTTCGTGTCGGCGAGGATGATCCCGCGATCGCGGGCGAAGCTGGCGGCCCGGAAGTAGATGTCGAGCGTGTCGTCCCGCAGCTTGACCGCGAGATCCTGGCCGACCTTGTCGACGACCGTCTGGAAGTCGATGTTCTCGTCGTGGTCGCCCAGCTCCGCCTTGCTGGCGGGGGTGAAGATCGGCTCGGGCAGCTGGCTGGCCTCCACCAGGCCCTCGGGCAGCGCGACGCCGCACACCGCGCCGGTGGCCTGGTAGTCCAGCAGCCCCGAGCCCGTCAGGTAGCCGCGGGCCACGCACTCGACCGGGAGCATGTTCAGCTTGCGGACCACCAGCGCGCGTCCGAGGACCTCCTCGGGGATGCGCTCGTCCAGCGGATCGCCCGCGAGGTGGTTGGTGCCGCCGAGCTTCTCGAAGAAGAACACGCTCATCGCGGTGAGCACCCGGCCCTTGTCCGGGATGGGCGTCGAGAGCACGTGGTCGTAGGCCGAGATCCGGTCACTCGCGACCAGCAGCAGGTGCTCGTCGTCGATCGTGTACAGATCGCGGACCTTGCCGCCGGCCAGGTGGGAGTAGGACTCGAGTGAAGGACGCACGTGGCTACCCTATCGGTCCTGCGAATCGGCGCACCCCACGGTCGGCACCACAACAGGCCCTTCCCGGTGTGGCGAAGACGGCGGGACGACCACGGATCGTTAGCCTTGTTCAGAGCTAGCGATCTATCGGCGGGAGGATGGATGGCGACCGGCACGACCGTCGCAGCCAGGGCATCGGTGGGACTGCGTTCGGAGCGCGGCCCGATCCTGCTGTCCCTGATGCTCAGCACGTCCCTGGTCGCGCTCGACAGCACGATCATCGCGACCGCCGTGCTCACGATCGTCGGCGACCTGGGCGGCTTCACTCAGTTCCCGTGGTTGTTCTCGATCTACCTGCTGGCGCAGGCCGTGTCGGTGCCGATCTACGGCAAGCTCGCCGACGTGTTCGGGCGCAAGCCGGTCATGCACCTGGGCATCGCGCTGTTCGCGGTCGGGTCGCTGCTGTGCGGCGTCGCGTGGAGCATGCCCGCGCTCATCGTGTTCCGGGCGATCCAGGGCCTGGGTGCGGGCGCGGTGCAGCCGATGAGCATGACGATCGCCGGCGACATCTACACCGTGGCCGAACGCGCGAAGGTCCAGGCCTACATCGCCAGCGTGTGGGCCATGTCGGCGGTGCTGGGTCCGACGCTCGGCGGCGTGTTCTCCGAGTACCTGTCGTGGCGGTGGATCTTCCTGGTCAACCTTCCACTGTGTGTGCTCGCGGCGTGGATGCTGCAGCGCAGGTTCACCGAGAACGCGACGAACCGAACCACCACCGGCACCCGGCCGCGCACCGACTACGCGGGCGCGGTCCTGCTCACGACGGGCGCGACGCTGGTGATCCTCGGACTGCTCGAGGGCGGCCAGGCGTGGGCGTGGGTGTCCCCGCCGGCATCGGTGTCTTTGTGGCCGGCGCTGTTCTCCTGATCGCGTTCGTCCTCGTCGAGCGCCGCGCCGCGGATCCGATCCTGCCGCTGCACATGCTCACCCGGCGGGTCCTGGTCGCGAGCAGCCTCGCGTCGATGGCGGTGGGCGCGATCGTGACGGGCCTGACGTCGTACGTGCCGACCTTCGTGGAGGGTGCGCTCGGCACGGGCGCGCTGGTCGCGGGCTTCGCGCTCGCGGTGCTCAGCATCGGCTGGCCGCTCGCCGCGTCGCAGGCCGGGCGGCTGTACCTGCGGGTCGGCTTCCGCACCACCCCGCTGATCGGCAGCGCCCTGGTGCTCGTGGGGTCGGTGCTGCTGACGCTGCTGTCGTCCGAGTCCGCGGTGTGGCACGTCGGAGCCGTCAGCTTCGTCATCGGGTCGGGCCTGGGCCTGATCGCCACACCGACGCTCATCGCGGCACAGTCCAGCGTCGAGTGGAACGAACGTGGGGTGGTGACGTCGACCAACATGTTCGCCCGCTCGATCGGCAGCGCCGTCGGTGTCGCGGTGTTCGGCGCCCTCGTCAACTCGCGCGTCGGTGACGTCGCCGAGCCGAATCCGAGCGACCTCGCCGGCGCGATCCACCTGGTCTTCCTCGGCATCCTCGGCGTGGCCGTGCTGCTGACGCTGTCGTCGGCGCTGATGCCCAAGGCGTCGAAACCGGCCACGAACTGAACTCGTTGCCGACGGGTTTCGTTCGGTCGAACGGACACTTCGTCGGCTGTCGGAAGCGGACAAGGCGGACGGTGCCCCGGAACAGGTCGTCTATTCTTCACGATGTCGTCACGGTGTTCGGGAAGTCCGGTAGAAGCCGGCGCGGTACTCGCCACTGTGGGCAGGTACGTCGACTACTCGGGGTTCGACCCCAGCCACTGGACGCACACGCATCCGGGAAGGCGTAGTCGGCGGTCATCCCTGCCGAGCCAGGAGACCGGCCGTGACGCAAACCTGCACGTTTTCCACGAGTCATGGAAGGCGGGTCGCTTTGCGCACCCATGTCACGCCGCGAATCGTCGCGGCCACGGCGATCACGATCGCCAGTGCTCTCACCCTGTCCGCGTGCGGCGGATCGTCGAATTCCGACGACCACACCGCGTCCATCTCCCTGCAGAACTGCGGGCGCACCGTCACGCTGAACGAGCCCGCCGAGCGTGGCGTCACCCTCAACCAGGGCGCCACCGAGTCGGCCCTCTCGATCGGCGCGCAGGACCGGATGGTCGGCACCGCATACCTCGACGATGCCGTCGCCCCGCAGTGGCAGGCCGCGTACGCGCAGGTCCCGGCGCTGGACGAGAAGGCCTACCCCAGCCGCGAGGCGCTGCTGGAGACCAAGCCGGATCTGGTGCTGGCGTCGTACTCGAGCGCGTTCGGCGACAAGGGTGTCGGCTCGCAGGAGTCGTTCGATGAACTCGGCATCGCCACCTACGTCTCCCCGTTCGGCTGCAAGGACAAGTCGAAGCGGCCGCCCGTCGCGTGGGATTCGATCGCCACCGAGATCACCGACTACGGCACCCTGTTCGGCCACGAGTCCGAGGCGCAGTCCGAGGTCGCCCGGATGCGCGAGACCCTCGCGGGCGTCGAGGCCGCGGCTCCCGCGAAGGGCAAGACCGTCTTCTGGTACGACAGCAAGACCACCACCCCGTACGTCGGCGGCAACGCCGGCGGACCCCAGCTGATCATCGACGCGGTCGGCGGCACCAACATCTTCTCCGACATCAACGGCGCGTGGGCCGACGGCAGCTGGGAGACAGTGCTGAAGGCGAACCCGGACGTGATCGTGCTGGCCGACGCCTCGTGGGACACGGCCGAGGCGAAGAAGGAGTACCTCCGAAACGATCCGGCGCTCGAGGATCTGAAGGCGGTGCGTGACAACGCCTTCGTCGTCGTGCCGTTCTCGGCGACCACCCCCGGCCCGCGTCTGATCGAGGGCGCCGCGTCGGTCAGCGAGCAGCTGGGCGGCGGCAAGGCATGAGTGTGACGACCCGGGTCCCCTCCCGGGTACGCACCACCACGGCCACCGGGTGGTCGGCGGTGCTGGTCGCGCTGCTCCTGGTGAGCTGCGCGGCCGGCGTCGCGATCGGTGCGGCCGATCTGTCGATCGGCACCGTGCTGCAGGCGATCGGTGGTCGGCTCGGGATCGGCGACGGCACCGACCTGCTCACCACACACATCGTCGTCGATCTGCGGATGCCGCGGGTGCTGGCGGCCGCGGCGATCGGCGCGGGCCTTGCGCTCTGCGGTGCCGTGTTGCAGTCGCTGACCGGAAACCCGCTGGCCGATCCCTACCTGCTCGGTATGTCCGGGGGCGCGTCGCTCGGCGCGGTCCTGGCTCTCACCACCGGCGCGACGGCGGTGGGCGCGTTGGGTTTCGGCGCAGTGTCTTCGTCCGCGTTCCTCGGCGCGCTCGGAAGCCTGCTGCTGGTGTTCGCCATCGCGACGTCCCGGTCCGGGCGCTGCTGCCCAGTCGCCTCGTCCTCGCCGGAATCGCGGTGGGGCAACTCGCTGGTGCCCTGACATCGGCTCTGGTGATGCTCGGTGACCGGGACGCGGCGCGCCGGGTACTGGACTGGACTCTCGGCTCGGTGGCCGGCGTGCGGTGGCCGGGGCTGGTCAGCATCCTGATCGTTCTCGCAGTGACCGCGACCGTCATGTTCGCCTACAGCCGGGTGCTGGACTCGTTCGCATTCGGCGAACGTGCCGCCGCGAGCCTCGGCACCAACGTCGAACGCTCGCGCTGGGTGCTGTACGCGGCCGCGTCGCTGTGCACGGCGGCACTCGTCGCGCAGGCCGGCATCGTCGGCTTCGTCGGACTCGTGGTGCCGCACGCGGCCCGCATGCTCGTCGGCCCGCTGCATGCCCGTCTACTTCCCGTGGTGGCCCTCCTCGGCGCGCTACTGCTGGTGTGGGCAGACATCGCGGCGCGCACCGTGCTGCCGGGACGGGAGCTGCCCCTCAGCATCGTCACCGCCGTCGTGGGAGTTCCGGCGTTCGTGTGGCTGCTGCGACGCCGAGGAGCCCGGGCATGACGCACCACTCTCCGGAGTTTCGCGTCGAGGACGTCACGTGGTCCGTGGACGACACGACGATCCTCGACGCCGTGACGTGCCGAGCACCCGCGGGACAGGTCACCGGTCTGATCGGTCCGAACGGTTCCGGCAAGACGTCGCTGCTGTCGGCGATCGCCCGGCTCACTCGCCCCTCCCGAGGGCAGATCACGATCGACGGACAGCCTGTGAAGGCGATGCACCGGCGCGAGTTCGCGCGGACGGTCGCACTGGTGGAACAGCATTCGGCGACCGAGCTCGAGCTGACGGTGGAGCAGATCGTCGAGCTCGGGGTGATTCCGCATCGGGGCGGCTGGGCCCGACCTGCCGCGATGGGCATGGCCGACGTGATCACCGAGAGCCTCGCCCTGGCGGGAATCACCGAGCTGCGACACCGGTTGTGGCACAGCCTGTCCGGCGGCGAGAAGCAGAAGACACAGCTTGCCCGAGCGTTCGCGCAGCGCCCCTGCGTGTTGCTGCTCGACGAGCCGACCAACCACCTCGACGTGTCCGCGTCGCTCGAACTGCTCGATCTGATCCGTCGCCGTGGCCTCACCACCGTGGCCGCGATGCACGACCTGAACCTGGCGGCAATGTACTGCGACCACCTCGTCGTGCTCAGCGGAGGCCGCGTCGTCACCGAGGGCGCGCCCGAGGCCGTTCTCACCGAGGAGCTGCTCGCGGATGTCTACGGACTCGACGCGATCGTGCAGCCCCATCCCCGTACCGGGCGTCCCATGGTGGTGCTGTGCAGCGCCGCCATGGATGTCGAAAGGTCTTCGCCATGAACATGATCCGACCCTCCCGATGGGCGATCGTCACCGCGCCCACCGACCGCGGTGACGATCCCCGCGACCAACTGGGAGGCGCGCTGGCGGCCCTGCGGGAACGTCACCCGGACATCGAGTTCCGCACCGCGGTCCTCGGCGGATCGGGTCCGGCGATCACCGTGGTCCTGGACGAAGCCGCCGCCGCGGGCGCAGCCGAGGTCGTCGTGGTGAGCGGGCAGACGGTCTTCGACCGCAAGATGGACGCGTGGTTCCGCCGGGTGATCGGGCACTGGCTGCGCGAGCGAGCCGGGACGCCGGTCCCGGACGTGCGGATCGCCGGCCCGCTGACCGACACCACCAACTTCGCGGACCTGCTGGCCGCCGCGATCACCGGGCCGACCGCGCCCGCGCGCACCACCACCGCTCCCCTGACATCACCCTTGTGGGACGAGGTGCCCGGCTTCGCGCGGCACGTGCTGGTGTGCCGGGGTCCGCGCTGCTCGGCCCGCGGCGGCCCGGAAACGGCGAAGGCACTGGACGCCGCCCTCGAATCACGCGGTCTGGGTGACGACGACGTCCTCATCACGCTGACCGGGTGCATGTTCCCGTGTTCGCAGGCCCCCGTCGTCGCGGTCTACCCCGACAACACCTGGTACGGCGAGATGTCCGCCGACCGTGTCGACCGGTTCGTGGACGAGCACCTCGTCGCGGGCCGGCCGATCGTCGAGTGGCACGGCGCTCGGCGGGAATCTGCGATCCTGGAGTCATGACGACCGCGGCGCCCGAGTCACCATCACGTACTGCACACAGTGCAACTGGCTGATGCGCGCCGGGTGGATGGCGCAGGAACTGCTGAACACCTTCGCTACCGACCTCGGCGAGGTTGCGTTGATCCCGGGCACCGGCGGCGTCTTCCAGGTCACCGCCGGAGAGGCGCTCGTCTGGGATCGCAAGCGCGACGGCGGTTTCCCCGACATCGTCACCCTCAAGAAGCTGGTGCGTGACGCCGTTGTTCCCGGCCGCGACCTCGGGCACGCGGATCGCGAACGCAACGACTGAGCGTCCGGCGCTCAGACCAGCCCGGGCACCAGCGCCTTGCGGTCGGCCGGGTACTCGTCGAACTTCTCCTGGTACCGCTTGTGCGTCGCCAGCGCCCGGGGGATGAGGTTGCCGGCGGTGATGAGGAAGATGACGACGCCGGCCAGCGACCAGGTCAGCAGCGCGAACCCGGCCCAGGCGATCAGCTCACCGAGATATGCAGGGCTGGAGACGAATCGGAAGCCGCCGCCCATCGGGATGCGGTACTCGGTGGCGCCGGGGTTGTTCTTGTCGCGCAGGTTGCGGACGATCGACTCGGAGCTGACCAGCAGCGCGAAGCCGCACAGGTAGATCACCAGGCCGATCAGGAACCGCGGGTCGGTGAGCCACGCGGTGTCGTACTGGTGCATGTAGTCGTGGCTGAAGAAGGCGCCGTTGAGGTAGCCGTGCATGCACGTCACCAGCATGCCCATACCGATGACGGAGACGTTGAACGTGCTGCGCTTGCCCGGGACCTGCCGGATCGACAGCGGGAAGAACCAGCCACGGTTTGCGTAATGCAGCAGCCACACCGCCGCCAGCACCATCGACGTGGGCTCGAACCTGTTGGGTCCGGTGAGATAGAAGATCGCGAACACGACTGTCGCGGGGATCTCCATGAGCCACCACCCGAGCTTCGGGTTCAGGTTGAAGCCGAGATTCGTCGACGAGAAGCGGCCGTACGAGCTCTGCGCAAAGAACCCGCCGATGATCACGAACGCCGCGAACGCGAACGCGCAGGTCAGGACGGTGTCATAGACGGTGTTACCGGTGTACCAGTGCATCGAAATCCTTCGGTGAGCGCGGCCGGCGCAGCACACCCCGCTCGGCCACACCTGCCACGAACCAGCAGCAAACTGGAACATGTTCTACCACGCGCGACACCCTCGGTCGACACCTTTCTGGACATCAGTCCATCGAAGTCGAACTTGACCGAGACAGATGCCCGTTCGGCTACGCGGCCGACGCGGCACCGAGTTCGATCGCGAGCACGCCGGCGATGATGAGCGCGATGCCGAGGCCCATCCGCGGGGTGAGGGGGTCGCGGAAGATCACCCGACCCAGGATCGCCGTCAGCGCGACGCCGCACGCGACCCAGATGCCGTACACGACACCGACGGGCATGCCACGTCCGAGGACGACGGCGATGAGACCGAAAGCGGCGACGTAACAGACAGCGGTCGGCAGCAGCCACCATCGTTGCCGACCACCGTCGGAAGCCTTGAGGCACAACGTTCCCGCAACCTCGACGACGATGGCAGCGATGAGCAGGATCCAGGTCACTGCACGGACTCCCGCAGCCTCGCATCGAGATCTGCGTCGGCCTGCGACTTCTCGGCCGACTGCGCACCCAGCTCGACGACCAGGACCCCCGCGATGACGAGGGCGATTCCGATTCCCATCAGGAGGGTCAGCGCGTCACCGAAGATCAGCGCGGCCGCGACCGCGGTGATCGTGATCCCGCACGCGCCCCAGATTCCGTACGCGACCCCGACGGGCATGCGCCGCAGCACCGCCGACAGGAACCCGAACGAGGCGAGGTAACCCGTCACCACCAGCGGGTACCACGCGGGGTGGTCGGTAGCCGCACGTAGCGACAACGTCGCAACGACCTCACACACGATCGCACCCACCAGCAGCCACCACCTCATGGCGACAAAGTACATCGAGTTCGACGTCCCGCGGAACGCATCCCGCGCACCAATCAGGACACTGCAACGCATTGCGTAGGCAAATGCACATCCTGTGTTGACTTTGCGTATCCAAGGCCGCATGCTGTTACGCAACGGGCTGTGAGCTGCATTACACAGCCGGCTGAACGACAGCGAAAGGACTTGTGACCAGTGGTGGTTCAGATGGAAGACGTTCAGAGCAAGTACGGACTGCCGTCGACCGACGAGATCCTGGCCCGACTCGACGCGGGAGAGACCCTTCCGGCGCCCTTCTACTACGCACCCGAGATCCATCGACTCGAACAGGAGAAGATCTTCGCGAAGTCGTGGCAGTACGCCTGCCACGAATCCGCGGTGGCGAAGCCCGGCGACTACGCCGTCACTCGCGCAGGCTCGGTCCCGATCATCGTCACGCACGGCAAGGACGGGCAGCTGCGCGGATTCGTCAACGTGTGCAGGCACCGACTGCACGCGATCGCGGAGGAGAACGGCAACAAGCCGCTCCTGCAGTGCCCGTACCACGGTTGGACCTACGGACTCGACGGCAAGCTCAAGACCGCGCCGCGCTCGCAGCGGGAGCCGAACTTCGACTGCTCGACCATCTCGCTCGAGCCCGTGTCCGTCGAGCGCTGGGACCAGTGGGTGTTCGTGAACCCCGACCCCGCCGCCGCCCCGCTGTCCTCGGTGACTGCGGGAATCCAGGAGCGGGCCGCGGAGATCAACACCGACCTGCGCGAGTACGAGTTCCAGGTGCGCTACGAGTACGACATGGAGTGCAACTGGAAGCTCTGGGCGGAGAACGCCGTCGAGTGCTACCACTGCCCCACGCTGCACAACACGAGCTTCGGCAAGACGTACCACACCAATCCCGACGACTACGCGATCGATTCGGACGCGAACACGATCTGGCACCAGGGCCCGATCAAGTGGCTCCCGTCGAGCGTCGACCCGACGGGGCTCAAGGGCTTCCGGTTCGCGTTCACGTTCCCCTCGTCGTTCTTCGCGCTCGACGACTACGTCGGCTTCGTGGGCAGCGTCCAACCGGTCTCTCCCGAGAAGTGCTGGGCCTTCGTGGACATGTACGCCAAGCCCGGTGCCGACCCGGTGGTGGTGAAGGAATGGCTCGACATGTGGGACCGCACACTCATCGAGGACAAACGCGCCACCGACATCCAGCAGATCGGCTACAACTCCGGCCGCGTGCCCGCCGGTCGCCTCCTGCTCGACAGCGAGAGCCCTCTGCAGAGCTTCATGCGCACCGCGGTGACCGCGCTGTCGTCCTGATCAGACATTCGAAGGACTCGAGATGGCCACGATCAAGGTTGATCTGACCAAGTGCCAGGGGTACGCGAACTGCGTGGTGGCGTCCCCCGACGCGTTCGACCTCGGGGACGACGGAAAGGTCGTGCTCCTGACCAAGGAAGTCTCGGCCGACGCACTCGCCGAGGTCGAGGAGGGCGTGCGGTCGTGTCCGGCCGCCGCGCTCAGCTTGGAGATGTGACTCGAATGACGAGCATCGTGATCGCCGGCGCATCCCTCGCCGGTGTCCGTACCGCAGAAGGATTGCGCAACAAGGGATTCGATGGCGCAATCACCCTCGTCGGCGACGAAGCCGACCTCCCCTACGACCGTCCCCGCTGTCGAAGTCGGCACTGACCAAGGGTGAGTCCGCCGAGACCCTGGCGTTCCACCCCAGCTCCTGGTACTCCGACAACGGGATCGAACTTCGCCTCGGCGAGCGGGCGTTGCATCTCGATCCGCAGCGCGGATCGCTCCGGACGACGCTGGGCGAGATCGAGTTCGACGACCTCGTGATCGCGACCGGCGCCCGGCCCCGGAACCCGTTCCCGCAGGCTCCCGACGGGGTCTTCACCCTGCGCACGCTCACCGACGCCCACCTCCTGCGGGAGCGGCTGCGGTCGTGCCGGCACCTGGTCGTCATCGGTGGCGGGTTCATCGGACTCGAGGTTGCGGCGTCGGCGCGCATGTCGGGCGCCGACGTCACCGTCGTCGAGCTCGCCGAGATCCCCCTGTCCCGGAATCTGGGTGCCTCGGTCGCGCCGATACTCGGCGATCTCGCCCGAGACCACGGGGTCCGCCTCATCTGCGGGCGATCGGTGGCAGGCATGGAAGGAACCGACCGGATCGAACGCGTCGTCCTCGACGACGGGCTCGGTATCGACTGCGATCTCGTCGTCGTCGGCGTCGGCGCGGTGCCGAACGTCGAATGGTTGGACGGGTCCGGTCTGGACACCTCCGCGGCCGGCGTGCACTGCGATGCGACCGGGCGCGCGGGCTCCCGGGTGTGGGCCGTCGGCGACGCCGCCTGCTGGGCGGACGCGGACGGTGTGCTGCACCGCCACGAACACTGGACATCCGCAACGGAGCAGGCCAGGATCGTGGCTCACAACCTCATCGAGGACGAGAAGCGGACCCTCGATTCCGCCGGCTACGTGTGGTCGGACCAGTTCGGGCGTCGGATCGACATCGTCGGCGACACCACGGGTGACGCCACCGTGCGATTCCTCTCCCGAGGGACCGACGACCTCGCCGCCCTCTACTCGCGCGACAACCGACTCGTCGGCGCCTGCATCGTCAGCCAGCCCCGCCTGATGATCAAGTGCCGCAAATGGATTGCAGACCGAACCGAACTCGGGAGCATTCCCGAATGGCAGGACGCCACCGCCTGATCACCCGGGCGCGGCGTCCACCCCTGACCCCGACTGACACGGCAACAGCAACTCTGGAGGGAAATCCAGTGAGTTCAGCTGATTTACCACGGCCACCACAGAGCGGCCCTGCATCTGCCCATGCGGCAGCCCACAGCGAGTCCATGGTTCGCACGCTCACCTGGCGTGACGGCATGGTCTTCGCCCTGAACATGCCGATCGGCCTGTTCCTCACTCTCGGCTACACGGTCGGCGCCATCGGCGGATGGACGGCCATCACGATCTGGGGAGTCGCCTGCACCCTGGCCTTCCTCCAGAGCCACCTCTTCGCCGAGATGGCGGCGATGTTCCCCAACAAGTCGGGTGGCATCTCCGTCTACGCGTACGAGGGCTGGAAGCGCCACTTCGCTCCCCTGGGCGCCATCGCCGCCTTCGGTTACTGGATGGGTTGGTCCCTGTCCCTGTCGGTCGAGGGCGTCGTGCTCGGCACACTCGTCGAGCAGGCCTTCTTCCCAGACAGTCACATCGCCGTCCAGCTACCGATCGGCCACGAGCTCGGTCTTCCCTACCTGATCGCGATCGGCTCGATCGTGACCGCCTGGGCGCTCAACTACTTCGGCGTCAAGATCGCCGCCGGCGTCGCTCGGGTCACCGGCGCGCTGCTCGTCATCGGACTGCTCGTTCTGGTCATCGGTCCGTTCGTGTCCTCCGGCGTCGACTTCGACCTGAGCCGAATCACCTGGACCGGCACCAGTTCGCCGCTCGACTGGAAGATCATCGTCGTCTGGTTCTACATCACGGCATGGACGACGTACGGCACCGAGGTCTGCGCGAGCTTCGCTGCCGAGTACAAGGATCCCGTCAAGGACACCTCACGTGCACTGCGCGCGTCGGCGGCGATGATCCTGGGCATCTACTTCGTGGTCCCCTACGTCGTCGTCGGGGCACTGGGCGAAGAGACCATCGGCGCCAACCCGGTGAACTACATCGGTCTGGCGTTCGACAAGATCCTCGGTAGCTACTCGTGGCTCGGACAGCTGCCGGTCATGGCGGCGTTCATCATCGCGATGATGACGGCCACCGCCGACGGCGGACGTTCGCTGTACGGGATCTCGCGGTCCGGCGGGACCATCAAGCAGCTCGGCGTCCTCAACAGGTACGGCGTGCCCGGTCGTGCCCTCACCACCGACATGCTGATCAACGTCTTCGTGCTGATCGTGCTCGGCGAACCGATCGCGATCCTGCTGGCGAGCAACCTCGGCTATCTCACCGCGGTGACTCTCGCGGTAGGCGCCTTCGTGTTGCTGCGCAGGGACCGTCCCGACATCCCCAGACCTATCCGACTGGCTCGGCCGTGGATCGCGATCGCGTGCGTCCTCTTCGCGATCAACACGTTCGCCATCGGCGTCGGCATACTCAACCCCGGCCTCACCGGCTACGGCGGATTCAGCGAAACCATCACCGGCATAGGCATTCTCATGTTCGCCTGTGTGCTCTGGTACTACCGCCAACGCGTCCAGGACAAGACCAGCATCGAATGGCGCGTCCGAGACGACGACCACCCAGACCCCACCGATCCGAATTCGGATCCATCCGAGGACGCAACCGCATCGGCGACAGCCCCGTCCGATTGCGCCGACCAACCCACCGAGACCAGGAGCTGACATGAAGGCAGTCCGCGTACACGATTACGACCAGCAGCCGACGCTCGACGAGGTGCCCGCACCGACCCTGCAGGGTCCGCACGACGTGATCGTGAGGGTCGAGGGCGCCGGCGTGTGCAGGACCGATCTGCACATCATCGAGGGCCAGTGGCAGAACAAGAGCGGGGTCCAGCTCCCGTACACGATCGGCCACGAGAACGCCGGCACGGTCACCGAGATCGGCTCGGCAGTCACGAACGTCGCGGTCGGCGACAAGGTCATCCTCCATCCGCTGGCCACCTGCGGCCTGTGCCACGCCTGCCGCAGCGGTGACGACGTGCACTGCACCGCCTCCGATTTCCCCGGTATCGACACCGAGGGCGGGATGGCGGAGTACCTGCGGACGTCCGCGCGCAGCGTCGTCAAGCTCGATCCGTCGCTCGCTCCCGCCGACGTCGCGGCACTGGCAGATGCCGGGCTGACCGCGTACCACGCGGCCCGCAAGGCCGCCGAGATCCTCCGTCCCGGTCAGACCGTCGCCGTCATCGGTGCCGGCGGGCTCGGCCACATCGGGATCCAGGTCCTGAAGGCCCTGACCGCGGCCCGGATCGTCGTCGTCGATCAGTCCCCCGCGGCGCTGCAGCTGGCCGAGGAGATCGGCGGCGATGTCACCGTCGTCGCCGACGGCACCGAGGCCGAGCGCGTACTCGAACTGACGGGCGGCGCGGGCGCCGAGGCCGTGCTGGACTTCGTCGGCGAGGGCACGGCGATCGCCGCCGGGGTGGCGATGCTGCGCCGGGCCGGCTCGTACTACGTCATCGGATACGGCGGCAATCTCGACATCCCGACGATCGACGTGATCAGCACCGAGATCAACTTCATCGGCAACCTGGTCGGCACCTACAACGACCTGGTGGAACTCATGGCCCTCGCCGCCGAAGGCCGGGTACACCTGCACACCGTGAAGTACCCGTTCTCGGACTTCCGGAAGGCACTCGACGACCTGCACCACGGTCGGGTGCGCGGACGGGCGGTCCTGGTTCCGGACACCGATTTCACGCCGACCGCGTGAGGACTGCGGAACGTGTCGACGCGAGTCGACGACCATGATGATTGCGTAACACATAGACTGATCCAGTGCGCAAGATGACGATCACGGGGAGTGCGGAGGCCATGAACGGATCCGAGATCTCGGTCGAGGGCCTCGACGACATCGACCGTGGCATCCTGCGCTTGCTGCAAGGCGACGGTCGCATGCCGTACCGCCAGATCGCCCGCGAACTCGGCGTCTCGGAAGGCACCGTGCGGATCCGGACCGGCCGGATGCAGGAATCCGGTGTACTCAACATCGTCGCCATCGCCGACCCGTTCCGACTCGGTTACCGCGTCCTCGCGTTCCTGCTCGTCCGGGTCGAACCCGGCCACCACGATCACGTGGTCGCCGAACTGACCGAGTGGGAGGAAGCCACCTACGTGTCCACGTGCATCGGGCATGCGGATGTGTACGTGCAGTTGGTGTGTCGGGACAACGATCACCTGAACGATCTACTGCACAGGCGGATTCCGGAGATCGGCGGAGTACGCGAGTTCGAGACCTTCATGGAACTGAAGATGCACAAGGTCTCGTACGAGTACTCGCCGTCCTGACGGTCGGCCCCTCCTTTCACCTCACCACCCCTCGACGGTAAGTCGGTTTCCCTCACCGGACCTCGGCTCCGTTCGCCATACCCCCACACCGGATCGCACGTCGTGCGCGCGCCGGTCTCCGAACGAACCATCAGAACGAGGTACCCCCGATGATCTTCATCGTCGTCAAGTTCAAGGTCCTCCCCGAGCACCAGGACAACTGGCTCTCCATCACGAAGGACTTCACCGACGCCACCCGCTCGGAACCCGGAAACCTCTGGTACGAGTGGTCGCGCAGTGTCGAGGACCCGTCCGTGTACGTCCTCGTGGAGGCGTTCCGAGACGCCGAGGCCGGCGCGGAGCACGTCGCCGCGGACCACTTCCGCCGCGGGCTCGAATCCATGCGTCCCGCACTGAGCGAGACCCCCACATCATCAACACCGAGGTGCCCGGGACCGAATGGTCACGAATGGGCGAGCTGGAAATCGCGTAGTGACCACCGCAGCACGAGAATTGGAGCAGGACATGACAGGTCGGGTTGCCGGCAAGGTTGCATTCATCACGGGAGCCGCCCGTGGACAGGGCCGCAGTCACGCGGTCCGCCTCGCACAGGAGGGCGCCGACATCATCGCCGTCGACGTCTGCGGCGACGTCGGACGGACGTCGGACTTCTACGCACCCGCCACCGACGCGGATCTCGCCGAGACGGTGCGGCTCGTCGAGGCGGAGGGTCGCCGAATCGTGGCCTACAAGGCGGACGTCCGCGACTACGACGCGCTCGAGGCCGGGCTCGCCGCAGCGGTGGAGGAGTTGGGACGGCTCGATATCGTCGCCGCCAATGCCGGTATCTTCCAGTTCGGCGACGACGTCCAGGACATCCCCGTCAGCGACTGGGCGGACGTCATCGACGTCAACGTCACCGGCGTGTTCAACACCTGCAAAGCGGCTGTGCCGCACCTGATTCGAGGCGGACGCGGCGGTACGGTCGTGATCACCTCGTCCGACGCGGGAACCAAGGGCTTCGCGCGGTTCGGGCACTACGTGACCTCGAAGCACGGCGTCATCGGTCTCATGAAATCGCTGACGATGGAGCTTGCGCCACACTCGATCCGGGTCAATGTCGTGTCCCCACCAACTGCAACACCGACATGATCCAGAACGACGCCGTGTGGCGACTGTTCCGGCCGGACCGCGAGAATCCCACGGCCGAGGAGTTCGCGGAGGCCTCGTCGACGCTGCTGGCGTTGCCCGCGCCCTGGGTCGAGCCCGTGGACGTGTCGAACGCCGTCCTCTTCCTCGCTTCCGACGAGGCGCGCTTCGTCACCGGCGTGAACCTGCCGGTGGACGGCGGGTCCGCAGCAATCTGATGCTCGGGGTGGGGCGCATCGCCGGATGACCGCGGCGCGCCCCACCCCGACCACAGCGTTCGTCTCGCGGGCCGATTCCCGTCCAGGAAGGATTCATTCCGCGCGTGAACACACACTCTTCTCCTGCCCTGCCCCGCACACCCGACTTCTCGTGGCAGGCCTCGGCCCGGTGCCGCGCAACGGCGACCAACATGTTCTTCCCGCGACACACGCGCAGTTGGGGCGAACGCATCCGGTTGGAGCGGGCCGCGAAGAACGTCTGCGCGGGATGCGCCGTTCTCCTCGAGTGCCGTTCCTACGCACTCGAATTCGAGGAACGATTCGGCGTGTGGGGCGGGCTCACCGAAGCCGAACGCCGCTCACGGCTGTCGACCGGCCGCCCGTCCGCGACCACGAGAGCGCACCGGGAACCTACTTCCGATCCGTAAGGAAGGACACCATGCACTCGTACGACGACCAGATCATCGTGTTCGCACAGCGGTGGCAGCCCTACGGTGGGCCCGCCCGGGAGGACGTCTTCGTCACCTTCGGAATAACACTCCAGGAGTTCGACGCGCGCCTGCGCAAGGCCTGCCTGCGCCGATTCGGACACGCGGCGATTCCGCGCCCGATGACCGGCGCCCGCGGATAGGGCGGGGAACCTCGTGGACCGGCTACTCCTCGAACTTCGCGCGGCCGTCGGCGACGCTGTGGTCACCGATCTCGACCGGATGCTCGCGTACCGGCGCGACCAGTGTCTCCTCGCCCGCGACGGCGAACCCCTCGCGGTGGTGCGTGCCCGCACCGTCGACGACGTCGTCGCCACCCTGACGATCGCGAACCGCAGCCGCGTCCCGGTCGTCACCCGAGGCGCGGGGACCGGTCTCGCGGGCGGCGCCAACGCACTCGACGGATGCATCGTGCTGGCGCTCGACCGGATGAACACCATCCTGGGCATCGATACTGAATCACTTACTGCCACAGCCGAACCCGGAGTGATCAACGGTGACCTCGCGGCCGCGGCCGCAGAGCACGGCCTGTGGTACGTACCCGACCCCGGCAGCCGGGCGATCTCGTCCATCGGCGGCAACCTGGCCACGAACGCCGGCGGAACATGCTGCGCCAAGTACGGAGTCACCGCCGACCACGTATCCCGCATCAAAGCCGTTCTCGCCGACGGCCGAATCATCCACACCGGATCCGACACGCGTAAGAACGTGGCCGGTCTCAACCTGACCCAGCTGCTCGTGGGATCCGAAGGCACGCTGGCGGTCATCGTGGAAGCGACCGTGCGCCTGCGCAGCCTGCCGGCGTCGGCGTCCACCGTGGTGGCCATGTTCCCCGACGCCGCCCGGGCCATCGACGCGGTCCTGGCCATCCGGCACGTCGCCGATCCCTGTCTGCTCGAATTCATGGACCGGACAACCGTGTCCGCAGTGGAGAAGATGACAAGGATGGGGCTCGACGTCGGCGCAGGCGCACTCCTGCTCGTCCAGTGCGACGGACGCGACGCCGGCGTCGAAGCGGCGCACTGTGCGGACGCCTGCCGCCGAGCGGGCGCCGCCGAGATCTACAGGACGACCGACCCGCGCGAGGGCGACGAGTTCATGCAGGCGCGCCGCGTCGCGTTGACGGCGCTGGAGCGGCAGGGCAGCACACTCCTCGACGACCTCGCCGTCGCCGTGCCGCAGCTGCCGCGCATGCTGTCCGAGATCGATCGGGTCGCGGCGCTGCACGACGTTCGCATCGGAACCTTCGGCCACGCCGCCGACGGCAACCTCCACCCCACCATCGTCTTCGACGCCGCGGATTCGGCCGCAGTCGCGCGCGCCCGAGCAGCGTTCGACGACCTCGTCGCCGCGTGCCTGTCGCTCGGCGGCACCATCTCGGGGAACACGGGATCGGCTCCCTCAAGGTGGGACACCTCGAGGACATGATCGGCACCACCCAGCGCGAACTGATGGCCGGCATCAAGGCGGCGTTCGACCCGCGCGGAATCCTCAACCCCGCCCGCGGGTACTGACCCCGCCCGTGGTCAGTCCGGCCGCGGACCGAAGGTGTCGAGCATGACGATCGGCCGGTCGTCCCCGCGCGACTGCGCCTCGATCTCGAGAAGTCCCGCGAACGTCTTCGCGGTGTAGACGGGGTCGAGGGGGACGTCGTACTCGGCGCCGACGCGCTGCGCGGCCCGGCCCTCGGCGGTGGCGTACCCGTATCCGGGGCCGAGGTATTCGCGGGTCACGGTGAGCTCGGCCGCGTCGAGGTCGATGTCGTCGAGCTTCGCACCCCGCCGACGCAGTAGCGACTCGGTCCGGCGGGCGAGGTCGCGGATCTCGTGCTCACCGAGTGGAAGGGTGTCGTTGACGACCACCGCGACGACCCCGGTACGGAGCCCGGCCAGTTGCAGACCCAGCAGCAGGCCCGCGACGGTTCCGCCGGACCCGACCGGGGCGACGATCTGAGCCGGCTCCGGGATCTCACCGGCCTCCACCTGCGCTCCCAACTCCAGTCCCACCTCGACGTACCCGACCGCCCCGACCGGGGAGGAACCACCCGGGGCAGGAAGTACGGCAACCGGCCACCGCGAATGTTGCGGAGCATCAGGTACGGTGCGGCAGCGAACGTGCGGAACTTGTTCCGCGTGAAGTGCAGCGCGGCGCCGGACCGCTCCAACCGCCCGAGCTGAGCACGGACGTGGTCGTCGACGGGCTGGTCGATCAGGGCGACAGCCGTCTCGATGCCGAACTGCTCGGCGTACAACGCCGTCGCCAGACCCCAATTCGTGCCGAGGCCACCGACGGTGATGATCCGCTTGGACTTGCGGGCGATCACGTCCGGGATGATCCACTCGAGCTTGCGCACCTTGTTGCCGCCCCAGCCGCCCGACCCGTACACACTGTCGTCCTTGAGCCAGATCCGGTTTCGAGTTCCGAGACCGTCGAGCTTCCGGACCGGCGTGGGCGATTCCCCGAGGCGGACATAGGGAAGCGATTCGACGAGCTGAGGGAAGCGCCGATGCAGTTGGGGCGGAGTAGTCGTCACGTCACGCATCCTGCACACCGAGCCGTCCGCGGATCGAGCCCGCCAGGTAGTCGAGGTCGGCTCGCGGCGGTGTGCCGGGCCGCCCGCGCAGACCGAAGCCGTCACCCACTGTCCGCGGCACCACATGGAGGTGCACGTGAAACACCTCCTGACCGGCCGCCGCGCCGTCGGCGAGGAAGAAGTTGATTCCGTCCGCAGCCACCGTGCTCTCACGCAACGCGGCCGCCATCCGCTGCCCTACCTGGAAGAGACGACCGCCGTCGGCGGGGTCGAGCGCGGCCAGGTTCGCGGCGTGCGTCTTGGGCACCACCAGCAGGTGACCGGGCGTGAACGGCCGGATGTCCATGAAGGCAATCGTGTGCTCGTCGTCGTACACGATGCTCGCCTCGGACTCTCCCGCGATGATGGCGCAGAACACGCAGTGGCTCATGTTGACGATGTTATGCGGCAAACGCCGGCGCGACGTAGCTTCGTACCATGTTTCGTTCCGCCTCCGTGTCGGAGGCGGGCCACGCCAGCAGTGCCAGCACCACTCGGACGATCCATTGCCCGGCCCTGTCGTCCGCCGCGATCCCGGTGAGCGTCGTCGCGAGCCGGGTGAGATCGGTCGACGCGGCGAGGTATTCGTCGGCCCCGCCGGAGCGGGTGTGCGCGAACCAGTGGGACAGCGTCGGGTCGGCACGAACCGCGGCCACCGACGTGAGTATCGCCTCGACCACCCGATCGGCACCGTCGAGCCCGTCGACGGCCCGCCGCACCCGGTCCGCGACGCCGGCCGCGGCCGCCGACACGACCGCCGCCACCAGTGCCGGCTTACCGCCGACGTAGCGGTACAGCGTCGCGCGCGAACACCCCGCCCGCTCGGCGACGTCGACCGCACTCACCCGGTCGAACCCGCGCTCGAGGAACAACTCCGTGGCCGCCGCCGTGATCCGCTCGACCGCGACCGCCCGGCGACTCCCGCCCGCCAGCCAGTCGTCCGCTCCCCGGCCATCCGCCCTCCGATCACCCGCACACCTTCGTCTCAGTGTGAGACACATTTACCGAATGGTCTACAACAACCTTCCCGCAACCACGGCATCCACCAGCACGGATGCACGGCTCCGGCACGAGCCGGAGACATCCGGAAAAGCCTGGTGAAGTACCCGTTCTCACTTCTCACCGAACCCTTGACACACCTCGCCGACGGCGGAACGGTGATTGCGATGCAACACGTTCCACCACAGTGAAGGGATGGCCCGTGACCGCTACACCACTGGACGGCATCGACATCTTCGATCCCGAGCACCTCGACGACCCGTACGCCCTCTATGCGGCGCTGCGCGAGCACGCGCCCGTGTACCGGGTTCCCGGCACCGACTTCCACCTGGTGTCGTCGTGGGCGCTGGTGACGGAGGCGCTGGCCCGGCCGGACGCCTTCTCGTCGAACCTCACCGGCGTGATGGTGCAGCAACCCGGCGGCCCACCGGTCACGTTCGACATGGACGGCGGCGGCCGCGCCGTCCACGTCCTCGCCACCGCGGACGACCCGGCACACGCGCTGCACCGCAAGCTCGTCCTGGCCACGCTCGCCAAGCGCATCCGCACGCTCGGCCCCACCGTCGACACGCTCGTCGACGAACTGTGGGACACAGGGCTGGGATCGGACGGCTCGTTCGAGTGGGCCCGCGACATGGCCGACAAGTTGCCGCTCGCGCTCGTCGCGAGCCTGATCGGGCTGCCGCAGGAGGACGTCCCTCAGCTTCTGGCGTGGGCGTACGACAGCACCGAACTGATCGGCGGCATCGTGACCGGTGATCGACTCGGGGCGCTCGTGTCGTCCGCCGCCGAGCTCGCCGGATACCTGCACACGAAATTCACCGCCGCCAAGCGGGATCCGCAGACCGATCTGCTCGGGGTGCTGGCCCACGCGTGCAACGAGGGTGCGCTCGGCGACGACGTCGCGGTCCTCGTCCTCGTCCAACTGGTCGGCGCCGGCGGCGAGTCGACGGCGGGACTGATCGCCAGCGGGGCACGCGTCCTTTCGAGCCGACCCGAGTTGCAGCACCGGCTGCGCCGCGATCCCACCCTGATCGACCCGTTCCTCGACGAGGCCCTGCGACTCGAGTCGCCGTTCCGCGGACACCATCGGCACGTCGTCGCCGACACCACCCTCGGCGAAGTGCCCCTGCCCGCGGGCAGCCACGTCCTGCTGCTGTGGGCGCCGCGAACCGCGACCCGTCCGCCTTCGAGAACCCGGACGACGTCGTCCTGGACCGCCCGAACCTCAAGGGCCACCTGGCGTTCGGCAAGGGCTTGCACTTCTGCGTCGGGTCCGCGCTCGCCCGGATGGAGGCGCTCGCGGCGCTCACCGCGCTGCTCGCGCGCACCACGTCGTTCGAGGTCGCCGGCGGAGCCGAGTGGGTCCCGAGCCTCCTCGTCCGACGGCACCGGTCCCTACCGCTGCTAATCACGACTGCCTGACCGGAGACCTACAGCGGCCCAGACGAATTGGAAGAACAACCCTGCCGTCCCGCTGACCGGAAAAGCACCTCCCCACCCGAGGGCTCCCACCCTACTGTGACGGGCACCACAAACAGCTTCAGCCCCAGGACAGGAGTTCCGGATGAGCGCACGCGTACCGATCACCCCCATCGACGCCGCCGAGATCGACACCTACGACCACGAGACCGATGTCCTGATCATCGGTTACGGCTGCGCCGGTGCGTCCGCCGCGCTCGAGGCGAACGCCGGGGGCGCCGACGTGATCCTGCTCGAGCGGCAGAGCGGCGGTGGCGGATCGTCTGCGCTGTCCGGCGGCGAGATGTACCTGGGCGGCGGCACCCCGATCCAGGAGGCGTGCGGGTTCACCGACACCGCCGAGGACATGGAGAAGTTCCTGCTCGCCGCGCTCGGCCCGGACGCCGACCAGGAGAAGGTGGGCCTCTACAGCCGCGAGAGCGTCGCCCACTACCAGTGGCTCGTCGACCACGGTGTGCCGTTCAAGCCGTCGCTGTGGGATTCGCCGACGTGGGTGCCGCCGACCGACGACGGCCTGATGTGGATGGGCGAGAACGCCTATCCGTTCTACGAGATCGCCGAACCCGCGCCGCGGGGCCACCGCGTCACCTCCGACGGCTTCGGCGGCAAGGTGCTCATGGCGGTGCTGAGCGAGGCCGTCGCGAAGACCGACATCGCGGTCCACGCCGACACGACCGCGCTGCGTCTGATCGTCGAGGGCGACCGGATCGTCGGCGTGGTCACACGACACTTCAACGACACCGTCACCTACCGGGCCCGGCGCGGCGTGATCATCACGACCGGCGGCTTCGCCGACAACAAGGAGATGCTCGCCCAGCACGCGCCGCAGCTCGTGGGGCTGGGCGTCAACAGCGACGGCGGCGACGACGGGCGCGGCATCGTGATGGCGCAGGCGGTCGGTGCAGCCGTCAAGCACATGTCGGCGGGCCAGGTCGGCATCTCGCTGGTGCCGGGAATGATGGTGCGCGGCATGGTCGTCAACAGCGTCGGCCAGCGGTTCATCAACGAGGACGTCTACCCCGGCCTGGTGGGGCAGGCGGCCCTGTTCAAGCACAACCTGAAGGTGTGGGTCATCCTCGACGAGCAGGCGTACGAGGAGGTCCCGGTCGACGAACGCTGGGGCGTGCAGCCGCATTTCGTCGCCGAGACCCTCGAGGAACTCGAACGCGAGATCGGGATGCCGGAGGGCGCGCTGCAGAACACGGTCGGCGAGTACAACCGGTTCGCCGAGCACGGTGAGGACCCGTACTTCCGCAAGTCCTCGCGCTGGCTGCGTCCGCTGCGGTCCCCGTTCGCGGCCATCGACGTCCAGCGCGGCATGGCCCCGCCGGAGTACGGCGACGGCGGCACCGGCGGTGGCGGCGCCGAGGTGTTCACCATCGGCGGCCTGCGCACCACCGTCGACGGCGCGGTCCTAGACCTCGACGGGAACGCGATCCCCGGGCTCTTCGCGGCCGGGCGCGCGACGTCGGGCCTGCACTCGTGGGGATACATCAGCGGCACCTCGCTCGGCGACGGCACGTTCTTCGGCCGCCGCGCGGGTGTCGCCGCCGCGAGCGAGTAGCGCCGCGTAGCGTCCGCCGAGCGCGCGCAGCTCCTCGTGGGTGCCGCGCTCGGCGACACGCCCGTGGTCGAGGACCACGATCTGATCGGCGTCCCGGATCGTCGAGAGGCGGTGCGCGATCGTGATCGTGGTCCGGCCGCGGCTGACGACGTCGAGCGCGGCCTGCACGGCCCGCTCGGTCTCGTTGTCGAGCGCGCTGGTGGCCTCGTCGAGCACCAGGATCCGCGGGTCCCGCAACAGGGTTCGAGCGATGGCGATGCGCTGCTTCTCGCCGCCGGAGAACCGGTGACCGCGCGCGCCGACGACGGTGTCGTAGCCGTCGGGCAGCGAGACGATCAGCTCGTGCACCTGCGCGGCCCGGGCGGCCGTCTCGATCTCGGCGTCGGTCGCCTCCGGTCGCGCGTGCCGCAGGTTCTCGCGGATCGTCGCGTGCAGCAGGTACGTCTCCTGCGAGACCACGCCGACCAGTTCGGACAACTGTGCGAGCCGGATGTCGCGCAGGTCCACACCGTCGACCGTCACCGCACCCGATGTCGGGTCGTGCAGTCGGGCGACGAGCGACGCCAGAGTGGTCTTGCCGGAGCCGGTTTCGCCGACCAGCGCGAGCGACGATCCGGCGGGGACGTCGATCGTGACGTCTGCGAGCGCGTCCCGGTCGGCATTCTCGTACCGGAAGCCGACGTGTTCGAACCGCACCGCTCCGTCGGCCTGTTCGCGCGGCATGGGAACCGGGTGCTCGGGGTCGTCGATCTCGACCGGCAGATCGAGGTACTCGAAGATCCGGCTGAACAGCGCCAGCGAACTCGTCACGGACACACCGACATCCAGCAGCTGCATCAACGGCCGGAAGAGCGCGCCCTGCAGCCCGGTGAACGCGACCAGCGTGCCGATCGTCATGCCTCCGGAAGTAGCGGGCAGACCGGCGGCGAGGTAGAGCAGCGCGGGGATGGCCGCGAACACGATGCTCATCGTCGCCATCCGCCAGCGACCCGACAGCTCGGAGCGGACTTCGAGATCGGTGAGCACCAGCGACGAGTCCGTAAAGCGTTGAGACATCGCGGGACCCGCGCCGAGCGTCTTGCCGAGCTGGATGCCGCTGATCGAGAGCGACTCCTCGATCTGGGTCTGCATGTCGGCGAGGGTGCGCTGCCGCTCGGTGGTGATTGCGCGTCGCATCCGGGCGACCTTGCGCGTCAACCAGATGGCCGGCGGCAGCACGATCAGCGAGAGCAGCGACAGGCGCCAGCTGAGTATGGCCATCGCCACGGCGGTCCCCACCACGGTGGTGAGGTTGGACGCGATCGAGGTGGCCGTCGACGTCACCACCGTCTGCATGCCGCCGATGTCGTTGGTGAGCCGGGACTGGATCTCGCCGCCGCGGGTGCGGGTGAAGAACCCGAGCGACTGGCGCTGCAGGTGCGTGAAGACGCGGGTGCGCAGGTTGTGCATGATCCGCTGCCCGACCGTCGTCGAGATCCACGTCTGGATCACGCCGAACACCGAACTCGCGACCGTGATCGCGAGCATGCCGAGCACCGCCCACACCAGCAGCGTCACGTTCTGCTCGGGGATCGCGTGGTCGATCACCTCGCGTACCAGGAACGGGTTGGCCAGCGAGATCGTCGACGATGCCACGATGAGCGCGACGACGACCGCGATCTGCCAGCGGTACGGCGCGAACAGGGCGCCGATCCGGCGCAGGCTGACCGGTTTCTCCGCAAGTTGGGCGCGGTCCGCGGGGTCGACCTTCGCGCCGCGTGGGCCGCGTCCGAGTCCGGGCGCCAGTCCGGGTCCGCCGAAATGAGGGCTTGTCATGCCATCACCCCTCTCAGATGTCGGGGCAAGCCTATTGCTGAGGTTGCCTCAACATGAGGTGGATGTCAAGTGAGGTAAGCTCCGGCAGCATGACGGACGTATCGCCCGAGCAGCTGCGCGACCTCATGATGTCGACGTCGCGGGCGTTGCGCCGTCGCTGGTTCACAGCCCTCGAACCGTGGGAGTTGTCACCGCACGAGTTCCGCGCGCTGCGCATCATCCACCAGGAGTCCGGCGGCCGTCCTCGCCTCGGCGACGTGGCGAAGGCGCTGCGCATCGCGCCCCGCTCGGCCACCGAGGTGGTGGACCGACTCCAGAAGCGCGACCTCGTCGAACGCGTCGCCGACGACGCCGACCGCCGGGCGGTGTGCGTGCAACTGACCGACGCCGGCAACGCGCTCCTCACCAAGATGTCGGCCGCCCGCGACGCGCAGGCCGCCGACTTCTTCGCCCCGCTCGACGCCCGGGACCGCGCCGAGCTCAGCCGCATCCTCGACAAGCTCACCGCCGACGACTGCTGACCCTTCCCCGGAAGCCCTGAACGGGAGTTCACTGCACGGTCGGAGCCCGAAAGCGTGCCGTGAATTCCCGTTCAGCGCTCGAGGCGGTCAGCGAACCCGGCCGGGGCGAACGTGAATACGAATCAGCGGATGGCGGTGGTCGTCGTGATCCGCTTGGTGAGCGTCACGCCGCTGGCATCGAGCACGTCGATGACGAACGGCTCCGGATCGATGCACGCCTCCGGGGACATCACGCCGGTGCGGGTGATGCGTCCCGTGAGCATCTCCCGGACGGCGGCCGCGGCGGCGTGCGGCGTGGGGTCCGAGCCGGACCCTTCGGTGTAGACGACCTGGATCTCGAACACGGCACGGGCCGGCTCTCCGCCGATCTCGCCGTCGGCGATGATCTGCATGACCGTTCCAGGCTGCCCGCCCCACTCGACGGCGAGGCCCTTCTCGCCCTCCGGCGTCGCCATGTAGTGGGCGAGGTACTGGCGCGGCGACATCGGCAGACCGGTGAGCTTGTCCGGGTTGGTGAGCCCGAGCTTCTCGAAGAGCTGCCACATCTCGTTGCCGGCCTGCTCGAACCACGTGAAGCGCACGGTCGCGTTGCGCAGTCCCGGCACGTAGGTTCCCAGCGTGATGCCCTCCGGGTGCCCCATGTATCCGGCGTACGTGGTGACGTCGAACGGCGCCCGAACGAGAACGGCTTCGGATCGCCCCACGCGGGGACCCGTTGCATGCCGCCGTCGATGTACTGCACGACATCCCCGGACATCGAGTGGAGCATGTGCTCGTTTATGGTCGCCCCCATGTCGACCATGTAGGGGATCGCCATCGCGACGTCGACGCTGTGCGCCGAGTCGAGGGATTCGGCGGCCCAGCGACCGATCAGGCTGGTGATGCCGGGGGCGTAACCCATACCGAAGACGACACTCACTCCGGCGGCCTTGGCGGCTTCGTCCAGATCGGTGGCCGCTACGAGCTGCTCGGCGACGTCGAACTCGTCGCACACGTCGACATAGTCGACCCCGCACTCGATCGCGGCACGGATGATCGGCATACCGAACCGGTAGAACGGGCCGACGGCGTTGAACACGACGTCGGCGCCGGTGATCACCGCCTTGATGCTGGCCGGATCGGTCGCGTCGAACCGCTCGGCCTTGCCTCCGAGCTCCTGAGCGACCGCGGTGGCCTTGTCGAGGTCGAGGTCGGCGATGACGAGTTCGTCGTAGCTTCCGGTGAGCGCGAGGATCCGTGCCACGGAGCTGGCGATGGATCCGGCGCTGAGGATGACAAGTTTCATGGGTGAGGCACCTCTGTCTGCGTTCACGAAGGGGTGCTTGTCCCGGAATCGGCTGCGGGACTTGCGATATACGCATCTCGCCGAGCCCACCATCGGGCTCGGACACGGCGCGCGGCAGCCAGATATGGCATCGATCACATCGCCGTGCGTACACTGTACACACGGCCGCTCCGCGATGTCACTACCCGAACAGAGAGAAATTTCCAGGATGAAGGAAACCGCGAGACCGCCTCTGACACGAGAGCGAATCGCACTGGCAGGCATCGGCATTGCGGATTCCGAGGGAATCGGCGCGGTTTCCATGCGTCGGGTGGCATCAGCACTGGGCGTCTCCACGATGTCCTCGTACCGGCACGTCAAGGACCGTGACGACCTCATCGTCGCGATGGTCGACGCGATCACCGCACGATCTCCCCTGCCCCGCGATCCCGACCTGACCTGGCCTGCACTCATCCGAACGATGGCGATCGGCGACTGGAACGCCTTCGCGGAGCACTCCTGGCTCATCAGCGTGTGGTCGACGCCGCGCCGCCGGGTGGACACCGCGTCACTGGACCAAATCGAACTCCTCCTCGACCGCCTCGAAGAGACCGGGATCGACCGAACCGACGGCTACTCAGTGATATTCGGCGTCGCCGGTCTGACCCTGGGAATGGCAGCGCTGGCGATCGACGATCCCGGCGAGGAGCTGAAATCGGGAATCGACCTGGGCGAATGGCGGCGTCGTTCGGGAGCGGACGCGGACCGACTGTACTCGAGTGACCACGGGCGCGCCGTGAGGTTCATGACCGAACTGCACGACAACGCCGGATTCGACATGTTCTCCGTAGCCCTCGACGCCTTCATCGCCGGCATCGCGGCGCGTTTCGGTGCGCTTCCCGGGTAGCTGAAACCGATTGCCGGGTAGCAGATCTCGCTTACGCCCGGAATGTCCGCCCTCGAGCGACGACTCGAGCCGATCATCAGGAACGTCGCGATCAATCTCCCGCTGGGCGGGACACACCTCTCCCGCCGGATTCCCCGGCCCTAGCATTCGCATTCTCGGCACGAGCAGCCGTCATGCTCACCAGAGGCGGGCCAATGCCGTTTCGCCCCAAACTATTCCAGTTTCCTACCGACGCGTTCCTCGTGCGTGTCCCGGACGCATCCCGGGGTATCGCGCCCGTACCGGAAGGACCCACCACGCATGAACTCTCCCGGCCCCACGCTCGACACCCACTCCCCGGCCCCGACGAGACCGCCGACGCCGGCTGGACACCGCGAGTGCTTCTCTCACTGTTCTCGATGGGCCTGCTCCTCGAGCTCCTGTCGATCAGCTACATGCTGATCTCGATCGCACTGCCCGACATCTCGGCTCACTACCAGACCACGCAGGGCGCCTGGCTGCTGACCGCCTTCCTGCTGCTCGGTGCCGTCACGTCGCCACTGATCGGCAAGCTCGCCGACACCTACGGCAAACGCAAGCTGCTGATGGTGTGCATAGCGCTCGCCGCGCTCGGTGCGCTCGTCTCGGCGATCGCCCCGTCGTTCGGGATCCTAGTGGTCGGCCGTGCCCTCACCGGAATGCTCAATCCGTGCCTGTTCCTCGTCTACACGCTCATCCGCGACGTGTTCCCCGAGCGCACCGTCGCGATGTCGGTCAGCGTCGTCATCAGTGGAATGGGCCTCGTTGCCATCCCCGCGCCCTTCCTGGCCGGTTGGCTCATCGACACCTTCGGGTTCCGAAGCATGTTCTGGTTCACCCTCATCTGTCTCGTGGTCCTCGCCCCGATGATCCTGCTGACCACCGACGAGTCGAACCTGCGCCTGCGCTCCCGTCTCGATCTGATCGGCGCGGTCCTGCTCGGCACCGGTATAGCCGGCGTGCTCGTCGGCGTCAGTTTCGCACCGGAGTGGGGCTGGGCCGCACCGAGCACCCTGACCTACCTCGCCTGCGGCGCCGTGCTGTTCGTCGCGTGGATCGTCTCAGCCCGCCGGATCGAACAGCCGCTGATCGACCTCCGCCTGCTGACGAACCGCCCGGTCGCGCTGACCACCCTCACCAGCGGGCTGGTCTACGCCGTCAGTGCCGTGTTCACCATCGTCCTGCCGTACATGGCCATGACTCCCGGCGAGCTCGGTCTGGGGTACGGCTTCGGCGTCGATGCCGAAGGATTTGCGATCTTCCAGTCGCCTTTCGGCGCCACCACGGTCCTCGGCGGCGTCCTCGTCGGCCAGATGGTCGGCCGGGTCGGACCACGCGTCACCATGATCGCGGGCCTCGTCCTCATGACCGCAGGCACCGTGCTCACCGCGCTGTCGCACGAGAACAAGGGATCGGTCGTCATCTTCGCCGCGATCGCCGGTCTCGGCACCGGCCTGAGCTACGCGAGCACCCCGAACCTGTTGCTGGCCACCGTTCCCCGGTCGCTGCAGGCGACCACCGGTGCACTGGCGTCCGTGTCGCAGAACATCCTGCCCGCGGTGCTCCCGGTGGTCGCGTTCGCCGTGCTCAACTCACACATCGCGATGGAGGTCGACGGCCAGGCGTTCTACTCGGACACCGGCATCACGATCGGCTTCCTCATCGCCGCCGCAGCAGCCGCAATCGCCGTCGTCACCGCTCTGGCACTGCCTCGTGAGGCCGAGCAGTCCGCCGATCTGCAGGAGGTCGCAGCCGATGCGGGCGGCGCAGACGTCCCGGCCGCCACCGGGCCATCGATGCAATAGCGCGCAGCGTACGCCTGACGTGCAACCCCTTTGGCGCGGTGACCGGTACTCCGCGCGGTCACCGCGTCGCGGCAGTCGCCGTCACACCGGAACCGTCCTGCCTACCGGTCCGGACGCGCGTCCGCGGCGAACGATTCCCCACCACCTTCTCTGTGATGCTGCTCCTGACCGGACCCGGGATCCGGTTCGCAAACTTCTTCAGATAGGCGTCGACCCACTCGCTCCGCTCCGCCAGGAACGGAAAATCGGAGCCGACCATATTGCGCACCGCCAAGATGGGAAGCGGTGCATCCAGTGCCGGGAACGCCTTGTTCCGTAGCCCGGACGTGGTGCATCCCGGATAGAACTGGCCGAGCATGAGTCCTTCCCGGACGAACTTGGACTTGCCTTCTCGTTGCGCCTCCTCGATCAGCGAGTAGTCCGAGACGTCGGGGAACACGAGGAGCACGGCCTTCAGGAGCGCATCGTCGCCGTCAACCGGTGGCAACTCGGGAAAGGCGCCGAATATCTCGTCCACCGCCTCGGTCATTTGCTGAACACCGACGCCGCCGCCGTCGATGAATCCGACCCACAACAGTCCGCGCGAGATCGACGGATTGGTGAACGGGCAGACCGGACCCGATCTGCCGAGATCCGGATGCGGTCGGATCAGGTAGTCGCAAACCCAACTACGCAGCACCTCGGAGCATCGATGCTCGGTGCCCTCGACCGTGTCCCCGCCGAACAGTTTCTCGAGCCGAATCGAGGTCACATTGTCCTCCTGCCCGATTCGCATCGCACCACCATCCGACGCGGAAAGGTGCCGACGAGAGGGAGGGACTGGTGGCGCTCCGCGCCATACGCAGAAGCGTGTTTTCCGGCTCGACTGCGGTGCGTCCGCACCCGGCGATCAAGCGAAAGACCGACTGGAGACACTGCTTCGGCGAGCGCGGTGAATAGCTGCAGTCCTGAGGAACCCTCTCGGCGAATCGCTGTCCTCCATTGGGACTGCCGGGTCCGGGGCAGCCAACGGCACCGAGCACGACCTGCACACCCATTCGGCCCGCTCGACACCACCGTAGTCCGCGCCGAAGAGTCGGGCAACGGGTGCACGGTTTGTGTCGTGCTGCGCATTACCCGGGTGCCTCTCGCTCTCGGTCGACCAGATTCAAGTGCCGGTTGAGGAGGGGACCCACGACCGAAAGGCCTTGCGGGCTCGTCATTTGCTCATGACGCGTAGGGATCTGGTACTCGTGTATTTCACCGATGATGTACTTTCCCCAGCCCGCGGCTCCGGTCTCACGGTCGAGGCCGTGATCGTCGGCCGAGTCTGTCCCCGCGCTGAAGTACGCGACCGCGGCACCCTCGAGCGTCGACGGCCGATGCGCGAGCGCACCATGGACGAGGTCTTGGTACTCCCGGTAGAGGGTCTCGAGGTGATCCGGAGTCAACGATGCAAAGAGTCCACCCTTCGCACGCAGCAGCCGTGCGGCCTGCTCGGTCGTCATCTCCAACTCCTCCTCGTCGACCAACTCCGCCCCACCGAACTCGGCGACCAACCTTGCAGCCGTGGGCATCTCGACGTCGATCTCGGACTCGGACGGCGCTCGGCTGTCCATCATGGCAAGGGTGAGCACGTCGTCACCGTCTCGACGAAGTTGGACCGCCATCGCGTGCGCAATCTGCCCGCCCACCGAGTAGCCGAGCAGGTGGTAAGGACCGTGTGGCCGCACAGACCTGATCTCCCGGACGTAGCGGCGCGCAAGGTCGTCGAGCGATCCGAAACGCACATCGGGATCGGTCAGCGCGGGTGAATTGATTCCGTAGACCGGTCGGTCGTCGTCGATGTGCTGCACCAGGCCGCTGTAACACCAGGCGAGCCCGATGGCGGGATGTATGCAGAAGAGTGGATTCCGACTGCCCGTGGCACGCAGCGGAAGCAGAACCGCGAATGCAGAACCGGCGCCGTCGTTCTCGACGGTCTCGGCCTCGGGTGTCTCGATCCGGTGTGCCAGCAACTCGGGCGTCGAATGCGTGAAGATCCACTCGACCGGTACCTCCGTGGAGGTCGATTCCCGCAGTCGCGCGGCCACCCCGGTGGCCGTCAACGAGTTGCCGCCGAGGGCGAAGAAGTTGTCGTCCGCACCGACCCTCGCCACACCGAGTTCGACCGCGAAGGCGGCTGCCACGGCGGATTCGACGCCCACTTTCGGTGCCCGGTACTCTGCCCGGCCCGCCGCGAAGTCCGGTGCCGGCAACGCCGCACGATCAAGCTTGCCGTTCGCCGTCAACGGCACCGACTCGATCGACATCACCGCCACCGGAACCATGTGCGGAGCCAACCGCTCCCCCGCGAACACGAGAACCTCACGCACATCCAGATCCACACCCACCTCGGCACCGCATACCCGACCAACCGATCACCCACACCGGCGTCCCCACGCACCACCGCCACCGCACGCGCCACACCCACACACGCCGACAACACCGACTCGACCTCACCCAACTCGACCCGGAAACCACGAACCTTCACCTGCAGATCCGACCGACCCACGTAATCGAGCGTCAAACCCCCATCCGGCAACCGCAACCACCGCACCAGATCCCCCGTCCGATACATCCGCCGACCCGAACCCCCGAACGGATCCGCAACGAACCGCGACGCCGTCAACCCCACCCGATTCCGATAACCACGCGCCAAAGCCGAACCAGCCAAATACAACTCCCCCACCACCCCCACCGGCACCGGCCGCAACCACCCGTCCAGCACCAACTCCTCCACACCACGGATCGGACCACCGATCGTCACCCCACCCCCAACCGCCATGCCGGTACCGGCATTCGACTGAATCGTCGCCTCCGCCGGACCATACGTGTTGACCATCCGCCGACCCGGCGCCCACCGCGCCACCAACTCCGGCGAACACCGCTCCCCACCGACCACCACGGTCCCCAGATCCTCGAGCCCCACCGGATCCACCGTCCCCAACAACGTCGGCGTCAACGCAGCATGAGTCACCCTCTCCCGCCGCAAAATCCCCGACAACTCCACACCACCGAACACCTCCGGCGGCACCACCACCAACCGCCCACCGAACCCGAACGCCCACAACTGCTCGAGCACCGCCGCATCGAAACTCGGCGACGCAACATGCAACACCCGCGCACCCGAACCCAACCCGAACCGAACCCCCTGCTCCACCACCAAACTCGCCAACCCCCGATGCGTCACCACCACACCCTTCGGCACCCCCGTCGACCCCGACGTATAAATCACATACGCCGCATGATCGATGTCCAGGCTCGCCGTGCGCTCACCATCGCTCACCGGCCCGGACGACAACCCCGCCGATTCCTCCTCGACAACCGGGTCATCGAGCACCACCCACTCCACCGACCCCGGCAACCGATCCAGCCACTCCGCCACCGTGACACCCACCGCCACAGCCGAATCCGACAGCATCCGCCCAATCCGGCCAACCGGATACAACGGATCCACCGGCACGAACGCCGCCCCCGACTTCGCCACCGCCCACACCGCCGACACCGACTCCAACGACCGCGGCAACCCCACCGCCACACACGACTCCGGCCCCACACCCCGACCGATCAACAACCGCGCCAACCGATTCGACCGCTCGTCCAACTCCCCATACGTCCAACTCCGATCACCGAACACCACCGCAACCGCACCGGATCCGAACCACCGACGCCGACAACAACTCCGGCAACACCCGCCCCGACACCCCCAACCCACCCGACACCGGCACCACCTCCCCACGCTCAGCCGAGGAGAGCAGATCCAGCCGCGCCGGCGACAGGTCAGGGTCGGCGACGACGGCATCGATCACACGTAGGACCCGCTGCAGGGTCGCATCGATCGTGTCGCGGTCGAAGAGCTCGGGCAGGTAGCTGATTCGCAGGTGCAGTCGCGTGTCGACGTGGGCGACCAGCCCGATCGGATAGTGCGAGGCGTCGGTCCCGCTCACGTCCACCACCCGCATGCCGGCGATGTCGGTCTCGGCGGTGAGCCCACCCCGATCGACCGGATAGGACTCGAACACGGTCATCGTGTCGAAAACTGCTCCCGGCCCGGCCACCCGCTGGACGTCGGCCAGAGTCACGTGGTGGTGATCGAGTAGTCCGGCCTGCTCCGCCTGGATCCGGTCGAGTAGCTGTCCCAGACTCTCTGCGGTGTCGAGCCGGACCCGGACCGGCAGTGTGTTGACGAACAGCCCGATCATCGACTCGACGCCGGCAACCTCCGAAGGGCGCCCCGAAACGGTCGCACCGAACGTCACATCGTCCCGGGAGGTCCACGCGCCCAACACGATCGCCCACGCCGCCTGGACCACGGTGTTGAGGGTGACTCCGCGGGCGCGCACGAGAGCGGTGAGCGCCGCGGTCCGTTCCTCGGTCAGCCCACCGAGCACGTCCCGCGATTCCGAGTATCGACGACCCGGGTCGGCCGGCGCCACCAGGGTCGGCTCGTCGGCGCCGTGGAACGCGCGAGCCCAGGTCTCGAGTGACCTGGTCTCGTCCTGCCCGCCTATCCAGGTCAGGTAGTCCCGATAGGGATGGATACGAGGCAGCATCGCACTGTCGCCGTCGGTGGCATAGAGCAGCAACAGTTCGCGCAACACCAGCGGCGTCGACCAACCGTCGAGCAGTAGATGATGATTGGTCAGCACCAGTCGGTAACACTCGGGTCCGGTGGTGACCAGCATCCAGCGCAGCAGCGGGGCCTGGGCCGGATCGAACCGCGTCGCCCGATCGGCAGACATCAGTCGATCCCACGCACGATTCCGTTCATCGTCGCCTCGACCCGACAGGTCGCTCACCGACCACGGGGCCACGACGTGGTCCTGCACCACCTGCACCGGACCCCCGGTGACACCGGGGACAAACGCGGTCCGCAGGTTCGGATGCCGCTCCAGCAGTACCTGGCCCGCGCGCCGCAGACGCGCCGGGTCGACGTCCCGCGCAGCTCGAGGACCAACTGCACCACGTAGGCGTCCGACGACTCCTCGGACACGGACGCGTGGAACAGCAGCCCCTCCTGCAGCGGCGAGAGCGGCCACACATCCGTCATGTTCGGATACCGGTCCTCGAGCCGTTCGATCTCCGATTGCCCGAGCCTGACCAGGTCGAGATCCGACGGGTCCGCCCGCCCGCCCAGGCGTCGCGACATACGCAGCCAGCCCGACCAGCGCATCGCGCCACATCCGGGCCGCCGCGCCCACCTCACGCGCGGTGAGCACTCCGCTGGGGAAGGACCAGATCGCCCGCAACCTCGGTCCGCCCCCGTCGTCGAGAGTGAACGCGTTGATGTCGAGCACCGCAGGCACCGGCATGTCCGGATTCTGCGCACCGGTGAGATCACCGGCATCGGCGACCGGGAGCCAGCCGGCCTCACGCCCGCCGTCGTGGATCCCGCCGGCGACGCGGCCGAGGTAGTTGAACGCGATCTGCGGCTCAGGCAGGTCCCGCAGCACCGGACCGGTGTCCTCGTTGAGATAGCGCAGCAGTCCGTAGCCGATCCCGTGGTCCGGGACCGCGAGGAGCTGCTCCTTGACGGACTTGACCACCACTCCCGCGGCCGGCCCACCGGCGCTCGCATCGTCCAGATCGATTCCGGAAAGATCGAGGTGCAGAGGAAAACTCGTGGTGAACCACCCGACCGTGCGGGTCAGGTCCGCACCAGCGACCACGCTCTCCTCGCGTCCGTGCCCCTTCGAGCCTGATCACCACGTCATCGAGAAGGGAGCCGACACCGACATCTCCACGCCCGCGCCGCCACTTCGTCACCGCCACCGCCAACGCGGCCAGCAACCCGTCGCCCACCCCGCCGTGGAACGCCTCCGGGACTGTGGTCAACAGGGCCGCGGTCACCTCTGTCGGTATGTCGACCTCCACGGTCCGGGTGGTGGCGACCAGGTCGGTCGTGAGGTCGAGGAGCCGGGACCCGATCACCGGATCGTCCACCGCAGCCATCGCCCGCCACATCTCGAGTTCCGCAACACGCTCCGGCCGGTGCGCCGCCTCGGCCAGACCGTGCGCCCACCTCCGCATCGACGTGCCCACCGGAGCCAGCTCGGGCACTCCACCCGCCTCGACCCGTGACCACGCTGCCGCCAGGTCGGGCACCAGCACCCGCCAGGACACCCCGTCGACCGCCGAATGATGGACCACCACCAGGACTCGGCCCTGCGCCGCCTCGTCCACGGGATCGAACCAGACCACCTGCACCACGATCCCGGCCGCCGGGTCGAGCCGATCCGCCGCGGCGCCCAACTCCGCGGCCGCCAGTTCGTGGAACTCGACGGTTCCCGGCGACACGTCGAGGGGCACCCGACGAATCAGCCTGTCGGCGAGGATCGCACTGCGCGGCAACACTTCCCACACCCACCCCCCATCGGCACCCTGGCGCAACCGCGCGCGCAACATGTCATGGTGGTCGAGCACCGCCTGCACCGTGTTCATCAGGCCGTCCACTCCGACGCCTTCCGGCAGATTCAGGATCAGGGCCTGGGCGAAGCGCCCGAACCCGGACTTTCCGCGTTCGAGCAACCACCTCAGTACCGGCGTCAACGGGATCTCCCCTACCCCGCCGCCGGCAAGCTCCTCGAGTACCTGCGTCGAATCACCGTCGCCGAGGACGGCGACCTCCGCCAGCCTCGACACCGACCTGCACTCGAACACGTCCCGCGGCGAGAACACCACCCCCGCCGCCTTCGCCCGCGCCGCCAGTTGGATCGACATGATGCTGTCGCCACCGAGCGCGAAGAACGAATCCTCCACGCCCACCTCATCGACGCCGAGCACCTCACCGAACAGCACCGTGAGTTTCTTCTCGATCTCGGTGTCCGGTGCCCGGTACTCTGCCCGGCCCGCCGCGAAGTCCGGTGCCGGCAACGCCGCACGATCAAGCTTGCCGTTCGCCGTCAACGGCACCGACTCGATCGACATCACCGCCACCGGAACCATGTGCGGAGCCAACCGCTCCCCCGCGAACACGAGAACCTCACGCACATCCAGATCCACACCCACCTCGGGCACCACATACCCGACCAACCGATCACCCACACCGGCGTCCCCACGCACCACCGCCACCGCACGCGCCACACCCACACACGCCGACAACACCGACTCGACCTCACCCAACTCGACCCGGAAACCACGAACCTTCACCTGCAGATCCGACCGACCCACGTAATCGAGCGTCAAACCCCCATCCGGCAACCGCAACCACCGCACCAGATCCCCGTCCGATACATCCGCCGACCCGAACCCCCGAACGGATCCGCAACGAACCGCGACGCCGTCAACCCCACCCGATTCCGATAACCACGCGCCAAAGCCGAACCAGCCAATACAACTCCCCCACCACCCCCACCGGCACCGGCCGCAACCACCCGTCCAGCACCAACTCCTCCACACCACGGATCGGACCACCGATCGTCACCCCACCCCCAACCGCCATGCCGGTACCGGCATTCGACTGAATCGTCGCCTCCGCCGGACCATACGTGTTGACCATCCGCCGACCCGGCGCCCACCGCGCCACCAACTCCGGCGAACACCGCTCCCCACCGACCACCACGGTCCCCAGATCCTTCGAGCCCCACCGGATCCACCGTCCCCAACAACGTCGGCGTCAACGCAGCATGAGTCACCCTCTCCCGCCGCAAAATCCCCGACAACTCCACACCACCGAACACCTCCGGCGGCACCACCACCAACCGCCCACCGAACCCGAACGCCCACAACTGCTCGAGCACCGCCGCATCGAAACTCGGCGACGCAACATGCAACACCCGCGCACCCGAACCCAACCCGAACCGAACCCCCTGCTCCACCACCAAACTCGCCAACCCCCGATGCGTCACCACCACACCCTTCGGCACCCCCGTCGACCCCGACGTATAAATCACATACGCCGCATGATCGATGTCCAGGCTCGCCGTGCGCTCACCATCGCTCACCGGCCCGGACGACAACCCCGCCGATTCCTCCTCGACAACCGGGTCATCGAGCACCACCCACTCCACCGACCCCGGCAACCGATCCAGCCACTCCGCCACCGTGACACCCACCGCCACAGCCGAATCCGACAGCATCCGCCCAATCCGGCCAACCGGATACAACGGATCCACCGGCACGAACGCCGCCCCCGACTTCGCCACCGCCCACACCGCCGACACCGACTCCAACGACCGCGGCAACCCCACCGCCACACACGACTCCGGCCCCACACCCCGACCGATCAACAACCGCGCCAACCGATTCGACCGCTCGTCCAACTCCCCATACGTCCAACTCCGATCACCGAACACCACCGCAACCGCACCCGGATCCCGAACCACCGACGCCGACAACAACTCCGGCAACACCCGCCCCGACACCCCCAACCCACCCGACACCGGCACCACCTCCCCACGCTCAGCCGAGGAGAGCAGATCGATGTCCGCGACCCGAATCGAGGGCGAGGAGACGACCTCCTCGGCAATGCGCACGAATCGGTACGCAAGGCGCTGCACGGTATCCGAGTCGAAGATGTCGGCAGCGAAGCCGAAGGAAGCCGACATCCCGAGGGGAGTGCCGGCGTCGGTGTCGAACTTCTCGGCAAGGCTCAGATGCAGGTCGTAACGGGCGACATCGAGATCGACGTCGACAGGCTCGACCGTCAGCCCAGGTAGGTCCAGGCGTGGCGACGCGGCGTCCCGAAACTCCAGCATCACTTGGAAGAGCGGGGAATAGGCCGTCGACCGTGCAGGATCGACGGCCTCCACGACCCGATCGAACGGTATCTGTGCGTGAGCGAAGGCGCCGAGGTCGCACTCCCTCGCCCGATCGAGTAGGTCGGCGAACGTGGACTGGGGCTCCACCGGCGTGCGCAGCACGACGGTGTTGACGAACATGCCCACGACGTCGTCGAGTGCAGCCTCGCCTCGCCCCGCAGTCGGCGTACCCACCGCAATGTCTGTAGTGCCCATGCTCCCACTCATCCTGCTCAGCAGCACGGCCAGCGTCGCGTGCATGACCATGAACACGGTCGAATGATGTTCGTGGGCAAGGGATCGAAGTCGATCATGCAGGTGCGAACCGATCTCGAAGTCAACCTTCTTCCCTCGCATCGATCGCCGCGCCGGTCGTGGTCGGTCCGTCGGCAGTTCGACTGTCGCAGGCATCCCTGACAACGCCCGCCGCCAGTACCCCAACTCGCGTGCGATCAGCGAATCGGGGTCGGACTCGCTGCCGAGCATGCGACGCTGCCACAGGGTGTAGTCGATGTAGTCCGCTGCCGGTGGCGCCCAGTCGGGCGCCGTCCCGTGCGCGCGGGCGGTGTATGCAACCATCACGTCGCGGGCGAGCGGCGCGATGGACGAACCGTCCGCCGCGATGTGGTGCACGACGATCATCAGCACGTGCTGCTGTGGACCGGTCCGCAGCAGTGCTGTTCGCAGGGGTATCTCTTCCGTGACGTCGAACCCGGCGGAGGCGCCCCGCACGAGGTGCGCACGCAGGTCTGCCGGGCCGGACACGGACACCGGCGTGAGGTCGGGATGCTCCTGTCCCGTCGGGACCACCACCTGTCGGGGGCCGTCCGCGGACTCGGGGTAGACGGTCCGGAGCGTGGCATGCCGATCCACGATGTCGGCAAGCGCCGACCGCAGAGCATCAGGGTCCAGGTCGCCCGACAACCGGAGCGCGATGGGAATGTTGTAGGCAGGCGACGACGTATCCAGTTGGTTGACGACCCACATTCGGTGCTGTGCGAGAGACGTCGGAACACTGTCGGGCCGAGGGCCCGTGGTCAGTGCCGGTCGGGCCGACGATCGCCGCTCGCTGCCGTCGATCCGGGCCGCCAGCGCGGCAACGGTGGGCGCCTCGAACAGGTCGCGGATATCGATGCTTCGGTCGAGCGCCGAGTTGATCCGCACGACCGCCTTGGTCGCGACGAGGGAGTTCCCGCCGAGATCGAAGAAGTTCGCATCGACACCGAGGTGGTCGACCCCGAGCACCTCGGCGAAGACGACTGCGGTTACCTCCTCGGTCGGTGTGCGCGGCGGCCGGGAGTCGGTGTGCCTCGTCCCGAAGTCCGGTGCAGGTAGTGCGGCACGATCGAGCTTGCCGACCGGGGTCAGCGGAATCTCGTCGAGCATTGTGATCGCCGCGGGCACCATGTAGTCCGGCAGCGCCGCACGAACCTGGGCCTTCAGCTCGGCGGAGTCGGGGACGTGCTCGGCGGCGGGAAGCACGTAGGACACCAGGACCGGGTCGCCGGTCGGGCCGACACGACTGAGTGTGGCCGCGAATCTCACGTGCGGGTGAGCCGTCAGAGCCGCATCCACCTCGCCGGGCTCGATCCTGAAGCCTCGAATCTTGACCTGAAAGTCGGTCCGGCCCAGGTACTCGAGCCACAGGTCCCCCTCCCGGTCGCGCAGCCACCTCACCACGTCCCCGGTGCGGTAGAGGCGTTGTCCCGGTGCACCGATCGGATCGGCGACGAATCGAGCGGCCGTCTGACCGGCCTGATTCCGATACCCACGCGCCAGACCCGGACCGGCCAGATACAACTCCCCCGCCACACCGACCGGGACGGGCCGCAGCCGCCCGTCGAGCACCAATTCCTCGAAACCCCGGATCGGGCCGCCGAGTGTCACCGGCTCCCCCGCCGACCCGATCACTCCGAGATTCGCCATGACCGTCGACTCCGTCGGACCGTAGGCGTTGAACATCGCGCGCCCCGGCGCCCACCGCGCCACCAACTCCGGGGAGCACGCCTCGCCCCCCACCACGAGACACCGCAAGCGGCCGTGACCCGTGGGATCGACCGACGACAGCGTCGACGGTGTCAGGATCGCATGGGTGACGCGGCCACGATCGAGCAGCGCCGCCAGGTCGTCGCCGCCGTACACCGCCGGTGGTGCGATCGTCAGACACCCGCCCGACGCGAACGCCCACACCAACTCGAACACCGACGCGTCGAAACTCGGGGACGCGAAGTGCAGGACCTGCGCCCCGGGCCCCGTCGCGAAACGGTCGCGTAGTTCGGCCGCCAGGTCTGCCAAACCCCAATGCGGCACCACCACGCCCTTCGGCACCCCCGTCGACCCCGACGTATAAATCACATACGCCGCATGATCAGGCGTCAGCGCCGAGACCCGTTCGCCGTCGGACACCGCCGCCGCGGAAGTCCCCGCCACCTCCTCATCCACCGCTTCGTCGTCGAGCACCAACCACGACACGGTCCGCGGCAGCGCACTCGACACGTCCTCGGACGTCAACCCCAGAACCGCGCCGAATCGGCCAGCATGTGCTCGAGCCGAGCCGACGGATACCTCGGATCCAACGGAACGAACGCCGCACCGGTCTTGGTGACGGCCCACACCGCCAACACCGACTCCAGCGACCGCTGCAGCCCCACCGCCACACGCGTCTCCGGCCCCACCCCATGAACGATCAGCCAGCGCGCCAACCGATTCGACCGACTGTCGAGCTCGCCGTACGTCCAACTCCGATCGCCGAACACCACCGCGACCGCATTCGGGTCGGCATCCACCGATGCCGACAACAGCCCCGGCAAAGTCATCGCGGGCAACGCCGCCGCCCCGGACACCGGCGTCAGCTCCTCGCGCTCCCCGGGAGCAAGCACATCGACGTCGCCGACCGGAGCCGACGGATCCGCTGCCGCATACTCGAGGATGCGCACCAGCCGTTCCGCGAATGCATGCATTGTCGCGGAGTCGAACAGATCGGTGGCAAACACGAGGTCGACCCTCAGTCCCGACGGTCGACCGGCGTCGGTGAAGTTCTCGTCCACTGTCACCTGCAGATCGCAGCGTTCGGGACAACAGTTCTCGGGTGCCGTGACGGACACGTCGGCGACCGCGGTCCGCTCGGTGCGAGCGGGGCCGAGGACCACCTGGACGAACGGCGGGCCGGGCGTCGTGCGGTTCGGGGCGAGCGCCTCGACCACCCGGTCGAACGGCGCCCTCGTATGCGCGAATGCGCCTTGCTGACAATGCTTCACCCGCTCCAACAGGTCCGCGAACGAGAGTCCCGGATCCACGTGTGTCCGCAACGCCACGACGTCCACGAACGCGTCCGCCCCGTCGTCGAGCGCGGCGTCGGCCTGTCGGGCAATCGGCGCACCCACCGTGATGTCGTCGGAGCCGCTCACCCGGGCCAGTAGTGCCGCCAGCCCCGCGTGCATCGTCATGAACATCGTCGAGTCGGACTCGCGGGCGCGCTGTTGCAGCTTGCGATGCAGTTCCGCACCGAGCGCGAACTGCAGGCTTCCGGACTCCGGTGACCATCGTTCCGGACGGTGCCGATCAGTCGGCAGCCCGAGCAGTGCCGGCAACCCCGCCAGCGTCCGTCGCCAATACTCCAGGTCCCGGGCTGCCTCCAGTCGGCGCTCTCCTTCCCTGGCAGTGTCAGGGTGGATCGTCGCTATCGGCGACTCCGGCGGAGCCGCCGCGAAGTCCTCGATCACACCGACGAACCGCTCGTGATGGCGCCTCAGCTCGTCGATGCGGTATCGCAGCGGATTTCCGCGGAACTCGACGAACGTCTGTGTGGGGGTGCCGCTTTGGTAGACGTTGATCAGCAGGTCCTCGATCGGACCCGAGGTGAGCACATGGAATTCGCCGGTCACCGAACCGAATTCGAGCTCCTGACGGAAGAGCATCACGTTGACCATCGGCGCGGTGGTCCGGAGCGCGTCGGCACCGACGGTCCCCTCTCGCACGATCTCGGCGAGGTTGCTGCGCTGGTGTCGCAACGCGCCCATCAGTTCCAGGCTCACCTGCTCGACCAGATCTCCCACGGTGTCGCCGGGACCGACCCGAATCCGGAGCGGAACGATGTTGGCGAACATCCCAGCCGAACGGCGTAACACCGCAGTGGTCCGCCCGGAGACCGGGACATCCACGCGAACCTCCTGCCGGCCCGTCATCCGCGAGAGGTAGCAGGCGAACGCCGCGATGATCACCGCAGCGGACGTTCGGTTCGCCCGACCCTCGGAATCCACAAGCCGGGCGGCCGTGTCCTCGTCGAGTGGTGCGGTCACCAGCATGTCGCGGGCCACCGGAGCGCCGTCTCGGTCGGCCAGACTCACAGGCTCCGCCAGCCCCTGGAACCGCTCGATCCAGTACGCACGGTCCGCCTCGAACCGGCTCGAGGCACGGTACCGGCGGTCGAGTTCGTACAGCGCTCGCAGATCGGCAGCCCTGCTGGGTTCCGGTTCCCGGCCCGACGCCGCAGCCGAGTAGAGAGCCGCGATGCGGTTGACCGCCGTCATCGCGGCGTACCCGTCCACCGCGACATGGTGGGCACGGGTGTACCAGAGGTACTGCGCATCGCCGACCTGCAATATCGTCGACACCCCCAGGGAGTGCATCGGGTCCACCGGACTCGACCGGTCCTCGCGCATCCACGCATCCGCGGCCGCCACCGGATCGCTCTCTCCACGAAAATCAATGAACCCCAACGACTGGTCCAACGACGGGTCAACGACTTGCCTGGGCTCGCCGTCGACCTCGATCAGCCGGAGGAAGGCGCCCTGCGCCTCACGCCCCGCGGTCACGGCCGCCCATCGAAACAGGTCGAGATCGAGTTCTCCGTGGAACTCCACGTACTGAGCGATGCAGTACGGAAGGTGTGGGGCCAGTTGCTGCGCGAGCCAGACCTCATACTGCGTCGACGACAGCGGAAAAGGTTCCAGGGCAGCAACTTCCATGGAAGAAGTGCCGAATCCGGTTGACGTCGGCTCCGCCTGCTCGTCCATCAGGGTGCAATCTGGTCGTGTTGTCGCGACCTGGCTGTCGCGGGTGGAATAACCGGCCCGTGCATACGCGGCTCGGCGAGCGCCCGATATCTGAGCAGCGGTGGAGTCTTCTCGCTCGAACGTGCCGACCGCGCCACCGGGTCCAGGGTGGTGAAATGACGCCTGTGGCGTCTCGGGCCACTTGGTGGCCGCTCGACCATCCTGCCAGAGCCACTCGAAGCGTGCCAACCGACCGAAGTGCTCCGTGCCGACGACGCCTGACGTGGTTAGCCTGGAACCGGCGGCGGCGACGAGCGGCCGGAGAGACCCGAAGCCCATGAGTGAACGACGACTTGTCCATGTGTTCGAGGAACTGGCGGACGCCCTCGCACCCGGCTTCGACACCATCGACCTTCTACGCACCCTGACGCACCGAACCGTGGAACTGATTGCGATCGACGCTGCCGGCATCCTGCTGACCGATGACCACGGGCACCTCACTTCGGTGGCGTCCACCACCGAGCCGGTGCACACCCTCGAACAGTTGGAGGTGGCGGACGCGCGTGGTCCCTGCTACGACTGTTTCACCGCGGGGCGTCCCCTCGTCAACCTCGGCCGCGCCGCGGCCTCGGCGCGCTGGCCACGGTTTCAGCACCTGTCCACGGAGGTCGGCTTCGGGGCCGTGCATGCCGTTCCGTTGCGGCTGGGAGACCAGGTGATCGGGTCGCTGAACATGTTCTGCGTCGCCACCGGCGGCCTCCCGGCGGAGGACATCGACACGAGCCGGGCGCTGGCGCGGATCGCCACCATCGGCCTACTGCACAAACGCGCCGCGAGCAGCGCGCAGGAAGAGGCCGCTCAACTGCGACAGGCGCTGACCAGCCGGATCATCATCGAGCAGGCCAAGGGGATGCTCGCCGAATCTGCCGGATGCACCCCGGCGGTGGCATTCGATACGCTCCGCCGGTACGCCCGCACCCATGGCCGACCGCTCCACGACGTTGCCGCCGAAATCGTGCACGGCACCCTGACTCCGCCGACTTCCGGCTGAGCCGCCTGCGCGGTGTTGGACGTCCCGACCCGCTACCGGGCCATCGATGCGGTCGCGAAGGCGAGCACCTGCGGCCAGGACATCTCCCAGGCCGCCTTGTTCACCGGATCGTCGTGCCGCGCACGGGCACTGAAGCCGTGTGCGGCACCCGGATAGACGTGCACGACGGTCGCGCCGGTCTCGCGGGACTGCAGCGCGGACTGCAGGGCCCCGAAGGTTCCGGTCGACAGGATCGTGTCGGCGCCGGCGTGCAGCACCATCACCGGCGCCGCGATCGACGCGGCCGACGCGACGGTGTCGAGCACGTGGTTCGGCGCCGCCGGATCCCTGATCGACGGATGGTACGCAACGACATTCGCGAGTTCGGCATCACGTGCGCCGAGCAGCAGCGCGAACCGGCCGCCCAGGCACCAGCCGATCACGCCGACCCGCCGCGCGCCCAGTTCCCCGCGCGCGTAGGCGAGAAGCGCGTCCATCTCCGACAGGCACGCCGCGTCGTCGAGCTGACTCATCAGCTCGAACAGGCGCTCCATCGGGGTGTCGTCGAGGCTCGGACCGTGCCACGGATCCCACACCAGCGCGGTGATCCCGGCCGCGGCGACGTCGGCGGCATACTCGCGCACCTGCTCGTCGATGCCGGTGATCATCGGCAGCAGCAGCATGACGGTGTCGCTGCCACCCTCCGGCTGCGCCAGGTGCGCGGTCAGGTCGCCAACTGCAACGGTCCGCGCCTCGACGGCGAAACCCGTTGTCACAGAATGGAGCCCGGCGTGTAGCGAGCGGCGTCGGGGTTGGCGTCGACGAGCTTCTGCACCTCGGCGACCACCGAGTCGACCTGCGCCCCGGCGGCACCGACGAATGCGGTGCGGTCGGCGAGGGCCGCGTCGAGCGCGGCACGGTCGAGCGGCAGGCGCTCGTCGGCGGCCAGGCGGTCGAGCAGGTCGGGCTCCTTGCCCTCCTCGCGCATCGCGAGCGCGACGGCGACGGCGTGCTCCTTGATGGCCTCGTGCGCGGTCTCGCGTCCGACGCCGGCACGGACAGCGGCCATGAGGACCTTGGTGGTGGCGAGGAACGGCAGGTAGCGGTTCAGCTCGTTCTCGACGACGGCCGGGTACGCGCCGAACTCGGCGAGCACGGTCAGGAACGTCTCCATCTGGCCGTCGATCGCGAAGAACGCGTCCGGCAGCGCGACGCGACGGACGACGGAGCAGAACACGTCGCCCTCGTTCCACTGGGCACCGGCCAGCTCGGCGGCCATCGACGCGTAGCCGCGCAGCACCACCTGCAGGCCGTTGACGCGCTCGCACGAGCGGGTGTTCATCTTGTGCGGCATCGCCGACGAGCCCACCTGGCCCGGCTGGAAGCCCTCGGTGACCAGCTCGTGGCCGGCCATAAGGCGGATGGTGTGCGCCATCGACGACGACGCCGCGCCGACCTGGACCAGCGCGGAGAGCACGTCGTGGTCGAGCGAACGCGGGTACACCTGGCCGACGCTGGTGAACACGTGCGCGAAACCGAGGTGCTCGGCGACCTTGGCCTCGAGCTGCTCGAGCTTGGCGGCGTCGCCGTCGAGCAGATCCAGCATGTCCTGCGCGGTGCCCATCGGGCCCTTGATGCCGCGCAGCGGGTAGCGGGCGATGAGCTCGCGCACGCGGGTGAGCGCGACCAGCAGCTCGTCGGCGGCCGACGCGAAGCGCTTGCCGAGCGTGGTCGCCTGCGCTGCGACGTTGTGGGAGCGTCCGGCCATCACGATGCCGGTGTACTCGGCGGCCCGCTCGCCCAGGCGGGCGGCGATCGCGATGCCGTGGTCGTAGACGTGCTCGAGCGAGCGCAGCACCTGCAGCTGCTCGACGTTCTCGGTGAGGTCGCGGCTGGTCATGCCCTTGTGGACGTGCTCGTGTCCGGCGAGGGCGTTGAACTCCTCGATGCGGGCCTTCACGTCGTGGCGGGTGACCCGCTCACGATCGGCGATCGAGTCGAGGTCGACGCTCTGGAGCACCCGCTCGTAGTCGGCGACGGCCTCGGCGGGGACATCGATGCCGAGCTCCGCCTGAGCCTTCAGCACCGCCAACCACAGCTGGCGCTCGAGCACGATCTTGTACTCCGGCGACCACAGCGCCTTCAGCTCGGGGCTGGCGTAACGGTTGGCAAGGACATTCGGGATGCGGCTCACGAGGCCCCAGTTTACGGCCGGACCCGAACGCCCTCGTCAGCGCATAGTCGGCGGCGCCAGGTCGTCGATGAGGTCGAGCAGCATCGCCCGGGCCATGGCCCGCGGATCGGGGTCGACCTCGCTGAGCGCCCCGACGACGACGCCGTCGACGACGGCGACCAGGCGGCGCAGCTGCTGCTCCCGCACGGCACGCCCGGATCGGCGCAGTACCTCGGCGAGCAGGTCGTCGAGCTGGGCGCGCAGCCGCAGCTGGACGTCGCGCAACTCCGGATGCCGGGCTGAGGCGACGAACCGCTCGTACCGCGCGATGAGTCGCTCGCGGCCGCCATCGCCCGCGTCGTCTGGTCCCACCAGCAGATCCACGATCAGGTCGACGGTCGCCTCGACCCCGCGGCGACGCTGGGTGACGTCGTCGATGCGTTCGCGCATCGCGTCGAGCTCGCGATTGCCGTTGTGTTCGACGGCCAACGCCACCAGTTCGTCGAGCGAACTGAAGTAATAGGTGGTGGACGCCAGCGGAAGACCCGCGCGGGAGGCAACGGCGCGGTGCCGGACCGCGTCGAAACCGCCCTCGAGCAGGAGATCCGCCGCGGCGGTGACCAGCGTCTGCCGTCGCCTCTCGCCCTTGGGGGTCGCGGCGGAAGTCATCCCCTCATCGTGCCAGCCGGACGCCTCGTGCCAGAGCGAATTCGGCGAAGTGTGCGAAACCGCCCATGCCGGCCGACACCCGACTAACGACCGACTAGCGGGGCAGCCACCCTTCCAGTCGGGTGAGGGCGTCCTGGATCTCCGCCGTCGATCCGGCGAACGACAGCCGCACGGTCTGGTCGCCGTGCGCGGTGTCGAAGTCGATGCCCGGCGCCAGTGCGAGCCCGGTGTCGGCGAGCAGGCGCGCACACCACGACGTCGAGTCGTCGGTCAGGTGCGCGATGTCGGCGTACACGTAGAAGGCACCGTCGGCCGGCGCCAACTCGGTGAGCCCGAGCTTCGGCAGGCCCGTGAGCAGCAGCTCCCGGTTCACCGCGTAGCGCTGGACGTGGCCGTCGAGTTCTGCGCGGGACTCGTCGCAGAACGCCGCGACGGCCGCGTACTGCGAGATCGCCGGCGGGCACACCGTCATGTTCGACGCAAGCCGCTGCAGCGCGCGACGCAGGTACTCGGGCACGAGCATCCAGCCCATCCGCCATCCGGTCATCGAGAAGTACTTCGACACCGAGCCGATGACGACGGCCGAGCGCGAGGTCTCCCACGCGCACGCCGTGACCTGCCCGCCACCGAACTCGATGCCGTGGTAGATCTCGTCCGAGATCAGCAGGGTGTCGTGCTGCTCGCACCAGCGGGCCAGCGCGGCGAGTTCGGCGGGGTCGATGACGGTGCCGGTGGGGTTCGCGGGGCTCGCGACGATGAGCCCGGCCGGTGGCGTGTCCATGGCCTCGAGCATCGCAACGGTCGGCTGGAACCGAGTCTCCGGTCCGCAGTCGATCTCGACGACGTTGCAGCCCAGCGCCGTCAGAGTGTTCCGATAGGCCGGGTATCCGGGACGGGCGACGACGACGGTGTCACCGGCGTCGAACGCGGCCAGGAACAGCAGCGTGAACGCACCCGACGAACCGGTGGTGACGACCACCTCGTCGGCGTGGACGGAGATTCCGGACCGGGTGCTGTGATAGTCGGCGATGGCCTCGCGGAGCGATTCGATCCCGAACGTCTCGGTGTAGCCGAGCAGGTGGTTGTCCAGCGATTCCCGGGCCGTGCGCAGCACCGGTCGCGGCGCCGGCGTGGACGGCTGACCGGCCGCGAGCGACAGCACGTCGCCGTGGGTGCGCTGCCGCTCGTTCGCGGCCTTCCACACGTCCATGACGTGGAACGCGGGGATGGACGATCGCTGGGATTCGGTACGCACGTCCTCGACGTTAGCGCGCAGAACACCGCCACCAGAATCCGGTGCCGCACCCGAAACCGGCGACGCCGCGCCCCCGATCGGGAACGCGGCGTCGCGAAAAGCGGAGCGGCAGGTCAGATGGAGATCCGACCCTCGACCGCGGCGAGGCCGATATCGGTGCGGAAGTGTCCACCGGGCAGCTTGATCTCGGCCAGTCGCGCGTATGCGTCCTCGCGGGCCTCGGTCAGGTCGGCGCCGACGCCGACGACGCTCAGCACTCGGCCACCGGCGGAAACGATCGTGCCGTCCTCGTGGGCCGCGGTGCCGGCGTGCAGGACGCCCTCGGCCTCGGAGCCCGTGATGACGTCACCGGTGCGCGGGGTGGCCGGGTAGTTCTCCGCGGCGAGGACGACGGTGACCGCGGCGCCGTCGCGCCACTGCAGCGGCGGGATCGACGCGAGGGTGCCGGTCGCGGCGGCATTGAGAACCTCGCCGAGCGGCGACTCGAGCAGCGCCAGGACGGCCTGGGTCTCGGGGTCGCCGAAACGGCAGTTGAACTCGACGACGGCCGGGCCGTTCTTGCCCATCGCCAGGCCCGCGTACAGCAGACCGGTGAAGGGGCAGCCGCGCTTGGCCATCTCGACCGCGACCGGCTTGACGACGTCGTCGACGATCTGCGCGACGGCGTCGGCGGGCAGCCACGGCAGCGGCGTGTAGGCGCCCATACCGCCGGTGTCGGGGCCGGTGTCGCCGTCGCCGACGCGCTTGTGATCCTGTGCCGGCAGCAGCGGGACGACGGTCTCGCCGTCGACCAGGCAGAACAGCGACACCTCGGGGCCGTCGAGGAACGACTCGAGCAGCACGGGGTGCCCGCTCTCCAGGCACTCGGCGGCGTGATCGCGCGCGGCGGCGCGGTCGGTGGTGACGACGACGCCCTTCCCGGCGGCCAGCCCGTCATCCTTGACGACCCAGTCGGGGCCGAAGCGGTCGAGCGCCGCGTCCAGATCGGCCGGGTTGTCGACGACCTCGCTGTGCGCGGTGCGGACACCGGCGGCGGCCATGACGTCCTTGGCGAACGCCTTGGAGCCCTCGATGCGGGCGGCGTCGGCGGACGGACCGAAGCACGCGATCCCGGCCGCGCGGACGGCGTCGGCGACACCGAGCACCAGCGGAACCTCGGGGCCGATGACGACCAGGTCGGCGGCCTCCGACTTCGCGAGCGCGACGACGGCGTCACCCGACGCGACGTCGACCGCGTGGGTCTCGGCGATGCGGGCGGTGCCGGCATTGCCGGGGCACACATCAGCTTGTCGACGCCCGGGTCACGGGCGAGGGCCAACAGAAGGGCATGTTCACGGGCTCCGGAGCCGATCACGAGTACGCGCACAGGCGTCAGCCTACGGCCCGACCCGAGCCGCCTCGACCACGACCTCGGCCGCCTACTGCCGGTAGGACTCGACCTCGTCGACGGGCCGCGGGGTGGCCGCGTCGGCGTCCCCGCCGAACTCCTCCCGCGCCCGCCGCTGCCGCAGCAGATCCCAGCACTGGTCGAGGCGCTCCTCGACGAGAGTCAGGCGGGCCCGGTCCTCGTCGCCGAGGCCGCCTCCGGCCGCGCGGGCACGGAGTTCCTTCTCTTCGCGAACCAGTTCGTCGATGTGCTCGATGACATCGTGATCGGTCATGATGCCTCCCTTCCTGGAGGGTAAGCCCGTCGGTGAAGGTCCGTCACCGTTCCGCCGTCAGGTCGTAGATCGTGACCCCGTCGACGGTGCTGGAGGTGAAGTTGGCCTGGACCCACTCGGAGATCTGTGACGCGGTGCCCTGACCACCTCCGCGGCCGCCACCCATGCCGCCCGCGATGAAGTAGTGGATCTTCCCGTCGGCCACGTACTGCTGGAACTGCTCGAGCGTCGGCGACGGGTCGCTGCCGTTGAACCCGCCGATCGGCATCACGGGACGCTCCGTCGCGAGCTGATAGCCCGACGCGGTGTTGGAACCGATTGCTGCGGCCACCCACGTGAAGTCGTCGGCGTGGCTGCGCAGCAGCGCCGTCAACTCGGCACCCGGGGTGCTGGCCGACAGCAGACCACCGCCGGCGCCGCCACCCGGCCCACCCGGCATCTCGAACGTGCCGGCTCCGCCGTTGCCGTGGCCGCCCTGGCCGCGCATGCCGTCGGCCGCCGCGGGATTGCCGGGCATCCCCGCAACGTTGCCCGGCATCGGCATCCCGTCCTGCTGCTCCCACATCCCGTGCATGCCGCCGGGCCCGCCGTGGCCCATGCCGCCCTGGACGCCCGGCCCCGCCGACGGGATGGATCCCGCATGTCCGGTGCCGATCGTGTCGGCCGCGTACGCAACCGGTCCGGCGAGCGCGGTGAAGAGCGTCGCCACGATCACGACGACGGCCGCGCGTGCCCGCAAGACGGCCGGCACCAGCATCGCGACCGCGGCCAAGGCGCCCACGACGAGCACCGCCCACCGCAACCACGGCACGAAATCGGGGCTGCGGCCCAACAACATCCACGCGGTCACCGCGGTCACCGCAACCGTCACGGCCGCGACGATCCGGACCCACAACAGCTCGCGGCGACGCCACAGGGTCACCGCGCCGGCGCCGACGAGCGCCGCGACCGCGGGCGCCAGCGCCACCGTGTAGTACGAGTGGAAGATGCCGGCCATGAAGCTGAACACCAGGCCGGCGACGAGCAGCCACGACCCGAAGGCGATGAACGAGGCGCGTCGGACGTCGGACCGGGCGGAGCGCCCGCACAGCACGATTCCCGCGACCAGCAGGATCAGCGCCGTCGGCAGCAGCCACGCGATCTGACCACCCTGCGCGGGCTCGAACAGTCGCGTGATGCCGGTGCTCCCCAGCCGCCCCCGGACCGCCTCCGCCGGGCATCCCGTCGCCACCGGGGAAGCCGCCGGGTGCGCCACCGGGCATCGCGTCGGCAGCGGCGAACCCGCCGCGTGCGCCGCCCCCGCCGACACTGCCCCGCTCATTGCCGCTCAGCCGTCCGAAGCCGTTGTAGCCCAGCGTCAGTTCGAGGATCGAGTTGTTCTGCGATCCACCGATCCACGGCCGTGAGTCGGCCGGCCACAGCTCGACCGTGAGCAGCCACCATCCGGCGGAGACGACAAGTCCACCCAGAGCGGCGAACAGTTGCAGGATCCGCTTGCCGAGCTTCGGCGGGCCGGCGATCAGGTAGGTCAGCGCCAGCGGCGGCACCACCAGCATCACCTGGAGTTGCTTGGTGAGGAATCCGAACCCGACGAACGCGCCGGTCAGCACCAACCATCGAGTGCGACCGTCCTCGACGCCGCGCAGCGTCGCCCACGCCGCAGCGATCATCAGCAACACCAGCAGTGCGTCCGGATTGTTGAACCGGAACATCAGCACCGCGACCGGCGTCAACGCAAGGACGAGGCCCGCGAGGAGTCCTGCAGCGGCACCGAAGTATCGGCGCACCGTGGCCCACAGCAACGCGACGGACGCCACGCCGATCAGCACCTGCGGCACCAGGATGCTCCACGAATTGAGCCCGAACACCCGCACCGACAGCGCCATCACCCACAGCGATGCCGGCGGCTTGTCCACGGTGATCGAGTTGGCCGCGTCCGACGAGCCGAAGAAGAACGCCTTCCACGACATCGAGCCCGCCTGGACCGCGGCCGAGTAGAACGAGTTGGCCCACCCCGAGGCGCTCAGGTTCCACAGGTACGCGACGGCGGTTCCGACGAGCAGCGCCGCCAGCGCCCAGTACTCGACATTCCGTTTCGGGGCGGCAGCCGGCTGCGCCGCCTCCACCGGGCGATCCATGGTGACGCTCACCGCGTGACTCCTTCCGTGGCTCCGTGCCGGAAAACCCAGCGCAAGCCGATGAACCGTGTAAGTGTGGCAACGAGATTCGCGATCACCAGAACCGCGAGCTCGAGATGCGGGGACGCGCCGGGGCGAACCGGTGCAGGGCCGCGAGCGATCCGCTCGTGACGGCCAGCCCGAATCCGAAGACGATCAGGCCCTGCAGCTGGTGCCGGCCCGCGTCACGACGTCCGCGGACGCCGAAGGTGAACGCCCGGTTGGCCGCGGTGTTCGCGACCGCGGTGATCAGGAGGGCGACGGCATTGGCCCACTGCGCGCCGAGTGGGCCCTGGATCGCGAGGTAGAGCAACGCGTACGCGACCGTGCTGGCAACCCCGACGACCGCGAACCGCACCAGCTGCCCCAGCATCGCCGGTGACGATCCGGGGGCCAGCGCACCCCGACCGAGGCTCTCCCGCAGCGCCGCGAGCGGTAGTGCACCCGTCGCCAGCGCGCGGCCCACTCGCGCTACGCCCTGGAGGTCCGCGAGTGCGGTCGCGACGATGTCCACCCGGCTGTCGGGGTCGTCGACCCAGTCGACGGGCACCTCGTGGATGCGCATCCCGGCGCGTTCGGCGAGCACCAGCAGTTCGGTGTCGAAGAACCAGCCGCCGTCCTCGACCAGGGGCAGCAGCGCCCGCGCCACGTCGGCGCGCACGGCCTTGAAGCCGCACTGGGCGTCCGAGAAGTGCGCGTGCAGTGTGCCGCGCAGGATCAGGTTGTAACTGCGCGAGATGAACTCCCTCTTGGGGCCGCGCACGACACGCGAGGACCGAGCGAGGCGGGAGCCGATCGCGACGTCCGAGTGCCCCGACAGCAGCGGGGCGACCAACGGCATCAGCGCCTCGAGCCCGGTGGACAGGTCGACGTCCATGTAGACCAGGACCCGGGCGTCGGACCGCCCCCAGGCCGCCCGCAGCGCCCGTCCCCGCCCCTTCTCGTCGAGGTGCAGAACCCGGACGTCGTCGAACTCGTCGGCGAGGGCCCGCGCGATGCAGAGGGTGTCGTCGGTGCTGGCGTTGTCCGCGATCGTGATCCGTGCGGTGTACGGCACCTCGGCGGACAGGTAGGTCCGCAGTCTGCGCACGCATCCCGCGAGCGCCGACTGCTCGTTGTACACGGGTACGACGATGTCGAGGGCGGGGCAATGGTCATCGCCTCGGGCCGCTGCAGGTCAACCGAGGACTGGGGTTCGGTCGTCATGCACCCAGAATGTGGGGCCCGGCTCCGAGCCAGCTGCGGCCCGGCTGTGAGGTTCCTGTCAGAGCCGACCGCCGTCACCGGAAATGTCCGGTGACGGCGGAAATCGCTCGGGGCCGCGCGGGTTTCGCGGTCAGTACGGCGCGACGACGCCCGCGATCGGGATGCGGCCGGCGACGGCGACGCGGAAGTCGACCATCGCGCGCTGCAGGTGGTCGGGGCTGGTCACGACGACGGCGCCGCTGGCGCCGCGCTGCGCGAGTATCTCGTTCGTGTTCCGGGCGTTCTCGACCGTGGACCGCGAGGTGTTCTCCTCCGTGATCCGGATCGGCGGGATTCCGTTGGCGACGAGCCACTGCCGCATCGCCTGCGCCTCGGTGACGCCGGACTGGGGCACGCCACCCGTCACGATGATCGGGGAGACCGGAAAGCGCTGTGCCAGTTGGAGAGCCGCCTGCAGTCGCGAGACGAGCACCGGCCGCATCGTCCCGTCCGGGTACAGGCCGGCACCGAGCACCACGATGTTGGTGGTGAACGGGTTGAAGGCCAGCATCACCGGAACCTGCGTGGTGAGCGTTTCCTGCCGGGTGCAGTTCAGGATCTGGTCCCGGTCCGGACTCTGGCATCCGCCGACGACGGACAACGCACCGTTGACCAGGGTGGTCGGCGACAGTGCATCGACGATGTCGAGCGAGGATTCGGCGCCGGCCTGGCCGGGGAGCGCCAATCCGACTGCGGCGGCGGCAAGGACGGCCGAAAGAGGATCCGTCGGGGTGACGGGAACACGGACATACAACTCCCCCTCGAGTAACGGTCCCCGACCGAATGCTGCGATCGTCAATCAGTGTGGACTAGCGAGCGTGATCTCGCCGACCGTTCCGTGATAATCCACGGTCACGACGCTGCCGGCGCCCGCGAGCGCGGGCGGAGTACCGGCCGCCGTCGGTGGCACCTATCCTCGCGGTATGCCTTCAGTGTTCAGCGCCATCATCGCCGGAGACCTGCCCGGACGTTTCGTGTGGAAGACGAGGACGTCGTCGCGTTCCTCACCATCGCTCCCGTGACCCAGGGTCACACGCTCGTCGTCCCCGCAAGGAGGTCGACCAGTGGCAGGACGTCGACGATGAACTGTTCGACAAGTGCACCACCGTCTCGCGCGCGATCGCCAAGGCCGTCCGCAAGGCATTCGATGCGCCGCGCGCCGGCTTCCTGATCGCCGGCCTCGAGGTGCCGCACCTGCACACGCACGTGTTCCCCGCGTACACCATGGGCAACTTCGACATCAGCGGTGCCGACCCGAACCCCTCGGCCGAGTCCCTGGACGAGGCCGCGACCAAGATCAAGGCGGCGCTGCGCGAACTCGGCAACGGCGAGTTCGTTCCCGCCTGACCGACCTCACCCCCGCGGCAGTCGCACCCGGAAGGTCGCCCCCTCACCGGGTGTGCTGTCGACGGTGACGGCGCCACCGTGCGCCGCGACGATGGCCGCGACGATCGACAGGCCCAGTCCGCTGCCACCGCTCGCCCGGGTCCGGGACTCGTCGGCACGGTAGAACCGCTCGAATACCCGCGCCGCATCCCCGTCGCTCAGCCCCGGCCCGGTGTCGGCCACCTCGAGGACCGCGAAATCGCCTGCGGTCCCCACCCGCACGGTCACCGACGCCGCGGCGGGGGTGTGTTCGAGCGCGTTCCCTATCAGGTTCCCGGCCACTTGACGCAGTCGCGCGTCGTCACCCAGCACCTCGGCGGGACCCGAGTCGGGCAGGAACTCCAACGTGATTCGACGCTGCGGCGCGATGGCCCGCGCGTCGTGGACGGCGTCGGCGGCCACCGTGAGCAGGTCCACGGGGCGACGTTCGAAGGGCCGCTGGGCGTCCATGCGGGCGAGCATCAGCAGATCCTCGACCAGCAGACCCATCCGGGTGGCCTGGTCCTCGATTCGGCTCATCACCATCGCGGTGTCCGTCGACGCGCCCTGCCGGTAGAGTTCGGCGAAGCCGCGAATCGTCGCCAGCGGGGTACGGAGTTCGTGGCTGGCGTCGGCGACGAATCGGCGCATCCGTTCCTCCGACCGACGCGCTGATTCCTCCGACGCTGCCGTGGCGGCGAAGGCCGACTGGATCTGGGCGAGCATGCCGTTCAGCGCCGCCGACAGCCTGCCCACCTCGGTCCGCTGGTCCCAGTCGGGCACTCGCCGATGCAGGTCGCCGGCCGCGATCCCGGCTGCCGTCTCCTCCACCTCTCGCAACGGTCGGAGGTTTCTCCCCACCACCAGGTAGGCCCCGAAGCCGAGGACGACGAGGACGACCGCACCGATCCCGATCTGCAGCACGACCAGCCGGCTCACCGTTTCGTCGATGTCGGTCAGTTTCATCGCGACGGTGGTCTTGCCCGCCGGACTGGTGACCGACATCTCCCGCCACCGGATGTCACCACCACCGGCCGAGCCCACCGTCACCGGCCCGGATCGTCCACGAGTTCCGGCGTGGCGCTGGTGCTTTCGTCGTTGACCTCCATCCGTACCGCACCGTCGGGTTCGGTGGTCCGGACGAAGAACGGGCTGGGCGGACGATTAGGGCCCGGCTCGGCCAGCGGCGGGCCGACTCGGGGGTCCCGCGGCTTCGCCCACCCGTGCGCGGCGTCGGACAACTGCCGATCGGTGCGGTCCAGCAGAGAACGCTCCATCGCCGACGTCACCGCGAGACCGGATGCCAGCAGACCGGCCACGGCCAACAGGAGCAGCGCCGCGACGAGGGTGGTCCGCAGCGGCAACGCGCGCAGGCGCCTCATCGTCGCCACCTACCGGGGTTCACGCATCACGTAGCCCACACCCCGCAACGTGTGGATCAGGCGCGGCTCGGTGGTGTCGATCTTGCGACGCAGGTACGAGACGTACGACTCGACCACACCGACCTCGCCGCCGAAGTCGTAGTTCCACACGTGATCGAGGATCCGCGGCTTGCTCAGCACGGTGCCGGCGTTCACCATGAAATATCGCAACAGCGTGAACTCGGTGGGTGACAGCGGCACCAGCTCGCCCGCCTTCCACACCTCACGGGTGTCGTCGTCCAGTTCGATGTCCGCGAAGCTGACCCTGGACGACTGCTTGTCCGGGTCACCGTGACCGGCCCGGCGCAGGATCACCCGCAGCCGCGCGACCACCTCCTCGAGACTGAAGGGCTTGGTGACATAGTCGTCGGCCCCGATGGTCAGACCGGTCACCTTGTCCTCCAAGGCATCCCGTGCGGTGAGGAACAGGACCGGGGCATCGACCCGTCGGCGCGCAGACGCCGCAACATTCCGAAGCCGTCCATGCCGGGCATCATGACGTCGAGGATCAGCGCGTCCGGCCGGAACGTTCGCGCCCGGTCGAGCCCCTCGGCGCCGTTCGTCGCGGTCTCCACCTCGAAGCCCTGGAAACGGAGGCTGACCGACAGCAGTTCGACGAGCGACGGCTCGTCGTCGACGATCAGCACCCGGGCCTGCGGCGTTTCGTTCACCTCACCATAATCTCCTGCCCATCTGCATTCGGGCTGGGCGTTCGCTGGGAAGTTCCTGTGAATGCCACACCGGAACCAGGAGGCGCCTCCACCGGTCGCCGTCGACCGGCAGAGGCACCCCCCGGGCTCACTCCTCGAGCAACCAGGTCAGCTGAGCGTGGCGCCGCCGGCGAAGAACGCGGCCAGCCCGACCGCGGCGCCGAGGCCACCGAGGATGCCGGCGGCACCGCCGACGATCGTGGCGATGTTGCCCATCAACTGCAGATCCGAAGCTGTCGAACCCATTGGTTTCCTCCTTTCGTCCGCACGGCGGTTCGCGCGGAGTGGTGTGCTCCCGTCGGTCGACGGTGAGCGTGTCTCGCCGCGTGTCCGCCTGTCGGAACGCGCGGACGAGCACGAATCGGTCAGCCGGCCACGGCCGCAGACGGCGCGTCTGCCTGCCGGATCGACCGTGGGATCGCGATCGCGGCCAGGGCCCCGAGCAGCGCCGCGCCGGCGACCATCGCGAAGCCGATGGAGATACCGGTGTCCGAATACAGCGCGCTGCCTTCGGCGACGAACGCGATGTGCGAGTTCAACATCGCGAAGACGAGGACCGGCAGGATCGCGGGTAGCACGTTGCCCGCGGTCGACGCGATGGCGCCCGCAGTGGCGAGAAGCTGCGGCGGGACGGCCTCGATGAGCAGGTTCGGTGTCGCCGCGTAGCCCATGCCGCCGCCCAACCCGACGACCGCGCCGAGCAGGATGACGATCGCCTTGGAGTCGTGCGAGAACGCGAGGAGAAGGCTCCCTGCCGAGACGACGACGAGTCCGGCGATCATCATCAGCTTGGGTCGTACCCGCGAGACCGAGGCGCCCACGAGGAACCCGCCCAACAGGGTCATCGCGCCCTCGGGCGCGTGGAACCACGCGTACCCGCCGGCGTCGGCGCCGAATCCGTATCCGAGACCGAGATCGCCCGGCGTCATGACCATCATCGGCAACAGCATCACGAACGCGGCGATGGCGGCCCAGCACAGACCCGAACTGAAAGATGTCAGCGCAACGGGACGCTGCGACAGGATCGAGAGGTCGATGATGGGGTCGCGCAGCTTACGGGCGGACACGAACCAGGCGAGCATGAACAACAGTCCGACGGCCAGCCAGGCCAGCGTCGACGGTGCGGTCCACCCCCAGTCGGGTCCGAAGCTGATACCGAGCAGCAGTCCGGCGAGGCCGATCCCCAGGAGGGCGGCGCCGACGAGGTCGATCCGCACCTGCAGACGGATCGGTGACTCCTCCGTCGTGATGCGGATGATCGCGGCCAGCAGCGAGAGACCGAGGACGAAGAACCAGAAGATGCCGCGGAACCCGAAGTTGTCGATGATCCAGCCGGTGAAGAACGGGGACGGCACGGCGATGAGGCCCATGCCGGTGGTGGAGACGCTCACCGCCATCGCCACCGTCCGCGGCGGGTACACGTCGCGGATCAGCGCGTACACCAGGAACAGGCACGGACTGAGAAGCCCGGTCAGCGCCCAGCCGGCCACCAGGATCGGAAACGTCGGGGCGACGGCGGCGATCAGCGCACCGACCGCCGAGAGCAGAACACATGCCAGCAATATCTTCCGCTTGCCGTGCGTGTCGGCCAGCTTGCCGAGCAGAGGTGAGGCGACGGCACCCACCAGCAGGAACGCGGTGAGCATCCACACCCCCTGGGCGGTGTGGAATCGAGACGAAATCTGTGGCAGCGCAACAGAAATCATCAGGTAGCTGCAGGCGAGCATCTCCAGCACGAGCACCATGGAGACGAACGACAACACCAGTCGTGGCGTCCAGCTTCCGGTACCGGAAGCCGAGGTTTCTCCGGTCGTGACGAGAGTGTCACCACCGTGGGATGCGAGATCCATATGCGGGGCCTTTCAGGTCGTGAACCTGTACGAGGGATCGATCCGGCATCGCGCGTACCGGAACGTACGAGCGAGGGGGCGGAGCGGTGGTGCTGCCGAGCAGACGTCTGTCGGCACGCGTAGCTGCGATCGCGAAGGCACGGAAGGCGCGGAAGGCGCGAAAGGCGCGCTGAAGTCACACTGCCGGCCGACAGGCGGGCAGTGCCGGGTCACCCTCTGCGCGCGGACGCGCGTGCAGAGGGGCGGGTGGAGCGTCGTCGGGGTCCGGAGGTCGGATCAGGAAGCGTCGGCGAGGTAGGCAGTGGCCTTCATCTCGACGCGCGGCGTGACAGGCATCCCGGCACCGAGATGGGCCACTCCCACCGCGGTCCACGCCGGGTAGGGCTCGTGGATAAATCGTTCCTTGACCGTCGTGAAGGCGCCCAGATCGCCCTCCAGGTCAGTGTGGAAGGTGATCAACTCGACGACATGGGCCATTCCGGCCCCGGCAGCCGCGAGGACACGGTCGAGGTTCTCGAAGGCGAGGGTGAACTGCGCTACGGGATCATCCGGGACGGTGCCGTCGAGATGCTGCCCGAGCACGCCGGAGCAGATGACGAAGTTTCCCGCCCGGACGGCGGGAGCGATGTGCCAATGGCGGTAGACATGGTCCAACTCGGCGGGGACGACGGGACCGCTCGAACACAGCATCTGGTGATCCGTTTCTACTCGTGGGGGTCAGGCGGTCGCGACCGAGCGCAGCGGAGGCGAGACCTCCGATTCCGCCCAGCGGGCCTGGAAGGCCGCGTGCGGAATGCCGTCGGTCCACTGTCCGTCGATCGCGAGTCCTGCAGCGAGCCTGCCGATTTCGTCGGCCGCCATTGCGCCCGCTCCCCCTCGATCGCCACGATCGTGTGCTCGTCGACCCGGTCGATGTAGGGCAACGCCGTCGGCGTCTCGCACACCATGCAGGGTCGGGTGTGCGCGGGACCGAAGGTCTTTCCGGGAAGGAGTTCGGCGAGCAGGTCGAGCGATTCGCGGATGTCCTCCTGCCGGCCACCGGTACGCACCCACCGCGCGATCGCCTCGGCGGATTCGAGCGGGTTGTCGAGCAGGCTGCGGCCGGAACACTTGAGATACCAACGGCCGTCCGGATACTGCAGCGGTGACATGACGATCCCGCCGTAGACCACCTGGTCGCCGGAGGCCTTCAGGTACATCATGGCCGGAATGTCGAACTCGGCCGGATCGGACACCTCGACGAGGACGACCGTCGCGCCGTAGGTGCGCATGTCCAGCGGCCTCGGGAGGAGTCCGCCGAAGTTGGTCGCGGCGCCGGTCGCGACGACAACCTTTCCGGCACGCCATGTTTCACCTGAGCGGGACGTGACTCTCACCCCTCGAAGAGAGCGCTCCACGCTGTCGACCGCGTCACGGATCAGCACGGCGCCGTGCGAGACGGCCGCGGCGAGTTCCGCTCGCACCAGCGTGCGCGGATTCACGATGAAGGCGTCCCGTTGCACGATCCCGACGTGGCCGGGGGCGAACTGTAGGTCCGGATACTCCCGCCGCAGTTCCTCGTCGCTCAGATTCTGCACCGCGACATTGAGGTCGGCCGCGTTGCGGGCGAGCACTGCCCGGTTGAACCAGTCGGCCAACCCGCCGCCCTCGGAGTCGTCGGGCATGACCGTGAGCGAGTGTCGCGGCGTAGCGAACTCCACCCCGGTGCGTTTCTGCAGGTCAGGGAATCGACGGATCGACCTCATCGCCAGCATCGACGTCATCAGCGGGACCTCGAGGACGTGCGCCAGTCGCCCCTGGTCGTAGTACCCGGCCCACACTCCGTCGTGGTCCGCGAACCCCGCCGGCTCGTCCGGCCCCACGACCAGCACCGAGGCGCCGCGCTCACTCAGATGCCGCGCGGTGGCCGCACCGATGGGCCCCGCCCCGACGACGATGACGTCGAAATAGCCTTCATCCTGCATGAATTCTCCTCGTTGACTGCCCCGGACAGAGCTCGGCCCCCGGAGGGCTCGATCGCGATGCCGCCGCGATCACCGGGCTCTGAGAGGCTGGACCGGCGTGTTCGGCGGCGTGTGACGGAAATCATCCATCGCGACCGCCGCTAAGTCAACAGCATGTGTCGTTAAGAGTTTGTTGCGGAGAAGGAGACGACGTTGAGCGACAAGCCCGAGCGGGTTCGGACCGGTGGCCGGAGCGAGAAAGTTCGCGTCGCCGTCGGCGAGGCGTGTCTGGGATTCCTCGCCGAGGGGCGACTCGACTTCACCACCGTCGAGGTCGCCGCCCGCGCCGGCGTCAGCCGCAAGACGATCTACCGCTGGTGGCCGACTCACAACGACCTGCTCGTCGAAGCACTGTCGATGCACGTCCGCCAGGTCGCCCCACCGGACACGGGGTCGTGGGAATCCGACGTCCGCGCCTTCGCCGAGCAGATCGCCGAATACGCCGCCAGCCCTGTCGAAGTCGCATCGGCGGCGCTCATGGCGAGCCACCGCTACCCCGATTTCAACAAGCTCGTGCTCGAGCAGTACCGGCCCGTTCTCGAGGCGTGGCAACAGATGGCGCAGCGCGCGATCGACCGAGGCGAGGCCAACTCGGACCACACGCCGGAGGCCATGGTGAACACACTGGCCGCGCCCCTGTTCATGGCCCCGATGATGCTCGGTCGCCGATCGACCGCGACGGAGTTGGATCGGGTCGTCGGGATCGTGCTCGCCGCCACGCGGCCGCATCCGGCGTCCTAGCCGAACAAGAGTTTCGGTACCCTGGTACCAGTCAAACGACATCCGGACGAGCACACCGTACCCGGCCAGCGACAAGACGGTGTTTGGAGAAGAAACACCATGGCTTGGATCGTGCTCGTGATTTCCGGTGTCCTGGAGGCCGTGTGGGCCACCGCCCTCGGCAAGTCGGAGGGATTCACCCGACTCGGACCGTCGATCGTCTTCGCATTGGGCATCGTGCTCAGCATGGCCGGACTCGCCTATGCGATGCGCACCCTGCCGATCGGCACGTCGTACGCGGTGTGGGTCGGCATCGGCGCGGCACTGACCGTCGGCTACGCGATGATCACCGGCACCGAGAGCGCGTCGCTCGTGAAGATCCTGTTGATCCTCGGCATCGTCGGCTGCGTGATCGGGCTGAAGGCCCTGCACTGACCGCCCGCACCACGGACTGAACGTCCCGTTTGACTGTGTGGCGGGGGTTACAGTTAGCGGATGAATCTGGTGTCAGCGTTCACGTTTCCGGTCCGCGCCGGGCTCGCCATCACGGCATCCGCGCTCGAGGTCGCCGAGATCACGCTCGCAACGACCCGGATGGCACTGTCCAGCACGACCGCGACGAGCGTGGGCGCCGCGACTCTCGCCAATCCGCGAGGCCCCCTGCAGCTCGTGCAGCAGGTTGCAGCGCTGGCATCCGACGACCGTCCGCTCGGGCAGGCGCTGCAGCCGGGCGGCCCACTCGACCGTCTGCTGGCGCCGGGCGGCGTCGTCGACCGTCTCACCTCCGACGGGGCACCCTCGAGCGCCTGTTCGAGCCCGGCGGCCCCCTCGAACGGGTGCTCGCTCCGGGCGGCCCGCTCGATCGCGTGCTGGCCGAGGACGGGCCGCTGGACCGGATTCTCTCGGAGGACGGACCGCTGGAACGCCTCCTCGCACCGGGTGGCCTGCTCGATCGCCTCACCGCCGAGGACGGGCCGCTCGAGCGACTCACCGCCGCGGACGGGGCCGTCGAGCGGCTGACGAAGAAGGACGGGATCGTCGACAAGGCGCTGGCCGAGAACGGCATCCTCGAGACGCTACTCGCGGAGGACGGCGCGTTCGAGCGACTCATCGCGGAGGGCGGCCCGCTCGATCAGATCGTGGCCCTGTCCGAGACGCTGACAGCGCTGGCACCGAACCTGCAACGGATGAGCTCGAGCATCGACCTGCTGCAGGAGACCGTCGGCATCCTCAGCGCGGCGGTGGGACCGCTCGGCGACCTGGCCGGGCGCCTCCCCGGACGCTGGCTCAAGGGCGGCCGCGGCGGCGATCTGTCCCTCGGCCCCGCCTGACACCTGTGACATCACCCGCGACAAGGGACTTCGGTCCCGATGAAACCGGGAATTCGTAACGATTACACCAGCATTCGGCGGCGTTGATTCCGTTTGTATAACCACTTCCGGGAGACGCTTCCCAAGTTCCTTCGCGTCGCTAGCCTTGCCAATGGCGCGGTTGCCCCGTCTCGGACGCCGCGCCGCCGGTTACATCGGTGTCGACGACGCCGGGCGGCAACGGACGTACCTGGAAGGCACGGAAGAAGTCGAATGAACCACATCTCGAACAACCGTCAGACCCCCGTGAGCGGCCTCCGCACCGGAGCGATCAGCACCGAGGAGATCAAGTCCCGTATCGCGGCCATGTTCGGAGACGCCCCCGCCGCTTCCCAGGACAAGTGAGGCCCGGCCTCCCCCTTTCGATTCACTCCCCCGTCTCGTCCCCGGCCGGACGCGCGCGGATGTGCGCGCGCTCGCCCTGGCGGCCGAAGAGCCCGAGGAACTCGACCGGTTCGGCGCCGGCGGCACCGAACCAGTGCGGAACCCGGGTGTCGAACTCGGCGGCCTCGCCCGGCTGCAGCACGAGATCCCGGTCGCCCAGGACCAACCGCAGGCGTCCGTTGAGCACGTACAGCCACTCGTAGCCGTCATGCACGCGCAGGTCGGGCTCCAACTCCCCCGCGGCGCCGGAATCACGTGTTTGTACGCCTGGATCCCGCCGGGCCGACGCGTCAGCGGCACGATCGTCCGGTCGCCGCGCCGGATCGGCTGCATGTGAATGCGCGGATCCCCTGTCGGCGGAGCCCCGACCAGTTCGTCGAGCGGCACCCCGTACGCCCTGGCCAGCGGCAGTAGCAGCTCCAGGTTCGGTTTGCGTTGCCCCGACTCGAGTCGCGAGAGCGTACTGACCGAGATCCCGGTGTCCGTGGACAGGTCCGCCAGCGTCACGCCCCGCTGCTGTCGCAGCGCCCGCAGCCGCGGACCGACCGCGTCGAGGATCCGATCCATGTCGTCGTCCATGACGACAGCTTGCCACTTCGGCAAATTTCCTTGCTCAAATTCGACGAGGGTCGGCATGGTGGTGACCCGGACGAGAAATGGGGAGGTCATCGATGAGTGATCAGCTGCTGGACGACTACGACGTGGTGGTGATCGGCGGGGCGCCGCCGGACTCGAGGGTGCGCTGATGCTGGCCCGCGCCCGTCGGACGGTCCTGGTGGTCGACGCCGGCGACCCGCGCAACGCGCCGGCGGCCGGAGTGCACGGGTTCCTGTCGCGCGACGGCCTGCCGCCCGTCGAGTTGACCGCGATCGGGCGCGACGAGGTCCGCCGCTACGGCGGGCAGGTCGTCGCGGGCACCGTCACCGACGCCCGCCGAACCGACGACGGTTTCACGGTGACGATCTCCGGTGACCGGCAGGTGCGCGCCCGACGGCTGCTCGTGACCACCGGCCTTGTCGACGAGCTGCCCGACGTTCCCGGGGTTCGGGAACGCTGGGGCCGCGACGTCCTGCACTGCCCGTACTGCCACGGTTGGGAGATCGGCGACCAACCGGTCGGCGTGCTCGGTACCGGACCGATGTCCGTGCACCAGGCACTGATGTTCCGGCAGTGGACCGACGACGTCGTGCTGCTCCGCCACACCGCGCCCGAACCGGCAGTCGAGGAACGCGAACAGTTCGAGGCGTGCGGAATCCGCATCGTCGAGGGTCTGGTCGATTCGCTCGTGATCGACGGCGACCACCTCACCGGTATCCGGCTCGCGGACGGCACGGTGGTCGCTCGTCGGGCGCTGGTGGTGGCACCCCGCTTCGTCGCCCGCGTCGACGCCCTCGTCTCGCTGGGCCTCGACACCGAGAGCGAACCGATGTCCGGCGGGCTGTTCGTGCCCGCCGACTGGTCCGGACTGACGAAGGTGCCGGGCGTGTGGGTGGCGGGCAACGTCACCGACGTCAAGGCGCAGGTGCTCGGGGCCGCTGCGGGCGCCGCGACCGCCGCCGTCGCCATCAACAACGATCTGATCGCCGAGGACACGAACCGTGCCGTGGCCGACCTGCGGGCGCGGCAGCAGAAGGGAGCCTGAGAATGACCGACACGACCGAGGTGTTCGACGAAGACTTCTGGAACGAGCGCTACCGCTCGAGCCACCGCCTGTGGAGCGGGAACCGAATCCCAATCTGGTGAACGAGGTTTCGGACCTCACCCCGGCGACGGCACTGGACGTCGGCTGCGGTGAGGGCGCCGACGCCATCTGGCTCGCCCGACGCGGCGCGGTGGTGACCGCCATCGACCTGTCCACCGTCGCGATCGAACGCGCCGCCGCTCACGCGGCCGACGCCGGCAGTGACATCGCCGAGCGGATCACGTGGCAGCAGGCGGACCTGCTCGCGTGGACTCCGGGCCGGACGGGGTACGACCTGGTGACCTCGCAGTACGTGCACCTGCCGACCGGCCCGCGCGAGGTGCTGTACCAGCGCCTCGCGGAACTGGTCGCCCCCGGCGGCACCCTGCTGATCGTCGGCCACCACCCGTCGGACCTGGATACCAGCATCCGTCGCCCGCCCCGACCGGAACTGTTCTTCACCCCGGAAGACGTTGTGGCGCTGCTCGATCCGCGGGAATGGACGGTCGACACCGCGACCGCGTCGTCGCGGACCGTCACCCACGGCGACCACGAGGTCACCATCCACGACTCGGTCGTGCGGGCGCACCGAGCGGGCTGATCGAGGATCGCCGCGGCCGCGTCGCCTACAGGGTCGGCGCGGCCGCGGCCGAAAACAGGTAGTGGACGGGAGTGGAACAGGTAGTTATCACGGTGCACTCGGGCACCTGGGCGCGGCAACCTGGAGTAGGTCGGTTCGAAACCGGAGGAGAACTACTCATGATGCGACGCGGACGCAAGACGCTGATCGCACTCGACAGCGGCGACTGGTGCTTCGGCAGGGTCGTCGGACGACGCCGGGGCGGGTCCGGGATCCGCGTCCAGCTGCTGAAGAACGATGCAGGCGAGAAGTACCCCACTTTCACAATCGCCGACCCGAAATCGGGGACGGCTTCGCCCTGTGAGCGAATAGACCTGTGGTGAACTGGCGCAATTCATCGTTTGGTCGGTGAGGAAATCGGCATTCGATTGCAATGCGGCCAGTAGCGTGCGGGGATGGCCGTTGGACAATTGGGTTCGATAACAATGGACTGCGCGGATCCGTCCGCCCTCGCCCGCTTCTGGTGCGACATCCTGGGCGGCAGGATCACCAACTCCAACGAGAAGTTCGTGAGCGTGAAGGCCCCCGACGCGATGCTGACGATGATCCGAGTGCCTGAATACCGGGCACCGTCCTGGCCGGACAATGCCGTGCCGACGCAGATTCATCTCGACCTCGTCGTCGACGACCTCGATGCCGCCGTGATCGCGGCGGTGCGACTCGGAGCGCGAATTGCCCCGGAGCAATACGCCCCGACAAGTGCCGCGTGCTGCTCGACCCCGCAGGCCATCCATTCTGTGTCTGCTGTCCGCCCGGCGGGCGAAGCCTGGGAGCGTGACAGATTCGCCTACCTTGGAGGCGTTCACCCCGCCAACAGCAGGAGTCCTCGCGTGCGAAAGCGTTCCAAGTCCGAACCCGTCAGCGCCGGTACCGACCACTTCGGATACAGCGACCTTCGGATCCCCGAGACCGCCGCCCGCACCAAGAAACTCCAGGCGATTCTCTGTGCTGCCGCCGAAGTCGGTGGCAACGTCGACGACGTCGACCGCACCGCGATCCTCGGCCTCATGCAGATTGTCGGGGAACTCGAAGCTGGACTCCGCACGATCGCCAGCGAACGTAGCTGAGACCTGAGTATCCGCCGGCGACGTCACTGTGGACGCAGGCACGGATCGCCTGGGTGAGAGTGCTCGGCATGAAGTGGGCAGGAAAATGGAAAGGGCCGACACCGTTTCCGGCACCGGCCCCTGACCTTCTTCGCAGCGTTTCCGCTGGTTGAGCCCCCTGTCAGGATTGAACTGACGACCGCTCGCTTACAAGGCGAGTGCTCTACCACTGAGCTAAGGAGGCAGTCGAGCGCGCTCATCATATCCATACCCGATGGTGGTGCGCGTAACCGTGCCGCGACCGCCCGTTTTGGTTAGCGTTGTCCCATGCGCATCTCGGAGATCGCCACTGTTCTCGCGTGGCACGACGCCCTCAACTCGTCCGACATCGACACCCTCCTCGAGGTCTCGAGCGACGACATCGAACTGGGAGGTTCGGAAGGGGCCGCGCAGGGCCTCACCGCGCTGCGGGAATGGGCCGATTCAGCTGGCCTTACACTGGTCCCCGGCCGGATGTTCATGCATGACGGAGTGATCGTCGTCGAGGAGCAGGCCACCTGGGCGGCCAAGCCGGGCGAGTCCAAGACCGTGGGCACCGCCTTCCGCGTCGTGCACGACCAGGTGACCGCCGTCTTCCGGCACGACACGCTCGAATCGGCACTGGAGGCCACCGATCTCACCGAGAAGGATCTCGTCACCGACATCTGACGTGCGCAGGTTCGCGGCGTCGATCGGAAGTCTCGTCAAGGACCGTCGGGCGACGGTCGACACGGTCACAGCGGCTCCCACCCCGCTGCAGCCGATCGACCTCACCGACGACGCCCGCGTCGCCGAGGTCCTCGATCTCGCGGTGCGTATCGGGGACCTGCTGCTGGCGTCCGGCACCTCTGCGGTCGACACCGCCACGCAGGTCCGCTTCGTGGCCGCGACGTACGGCTTGGCGCAGTGCGACGTCGACGTCACCTACAACTCGATCGTGCTCTCCGCGCACCGCGGACCTCTGATCCCGCCGGCGAGCACGATGCGGATCGTGCACTACCGGTCGATGGACTTCACCCGCCTCGCGGCCGCCGACCGCCTCACCCGGCGGATCCGGCTCGAAGGCGATCACCCCGGCGCAGGCACACGCCGCCCTCGATGCCATCGTCTCCGCGCCGCACCCCTACAACCGCTGGGTCGCGACGCTCGGCTGGGCCGGCGTGGCCGCCGCGGTCGCCGTCCTACTCGGCGCCGGCCCGTTCATCACGATCGTCGCGTTCCTCACCACGGTGGTGATCGACCGCGTCAATCGGGTCCTCAACGGGTTCGGGCTGCCCTACTTCTTCCAACAGATGATGGGCGGGCTGATCGCGGCCACTCCGGCGATGGCGCTGTACGCGGTCCGGGACCACCTGGGTGTGGAGGTCAGACCATCGCTGATCATCGCGGCCGGGTGGTGGTGCTGCTGTCCGGACTGTCGTTGGTCGGTTCGGTGCAGGACGCGATCACCGGAGCGCCGATCACGGCTTCGGCCCGGTTCTTCGAGGTCGTGATGATGACCGGCGGCATCATCGCCGGTGTCGCGCTGTCCCTGCGGGTCGCGGGCGCGCTCGGCGCGGACCTGCCGCTCATCAGCAACGTCCCGCCGCCCGACATCACCCAACTTCCGGTGAAGGTGATCGCGGGCGCGCTGACGTCGATGTTCTTTGCGCTCGCGTGCTACGCCGAACGGCGGGCGCTGACGGCCGCCGGTCTGGGCGGCGCCGCGGGCCTGCTGTTCTTCGTGCTCGCGCAGAGCATGGGCATCGGCCCGGTGATCTCGTCGGCGATCGCCGCGACCGTGGTCGGTTTCGCGGTGGGCTGATGGCACGACGGGCACTGACCCCGCCGCTCGTCGTGGCGGTCGCGGGCATCACGCCGCTGCTCCCGGGTCTGGCCTTGTATCGCGGCCTGTACGCGATGTTGAACGACGAGGTGATCGTCGGCCTCACCGCGCTGCTGGGTGCGTTTGGTGTCGGGTGCGCACTGGCGGCGGGCGTCACGCTCGGCGAATGGGGCGCTCGGACGTTGCGCCGCCCGCCGCGGCGCCGCAACGCGACATTGCGCCGAAACACGACGCTGCGCCGCCCGCGATTCGGGCGACGCAGCGTGACGATGAGCAATTCCGCGTCCGACTCCGTGACTCGGAACGTCACGTAGCCGGCACCGGACGGATTACTTCTCGGCGTTCTTCTGGTCCTGCTCCATGGCCTCACGCAAGCTCTTCGGCCGCATGTCGGTCCAGTTCTTCTCGACGTATTCGACGCACGCCTGACGCGAATCCTCGCCGAAGACGATCCTCCAGCCCTGGGGGACCTCGGAGAACGTGGGCCACAGGGAATGCTGGTCTTCGTCGTTGACCAGCACGTAGAAGCGGCCGTCTTCGTCGTCGAACGGATTGGTGCTCATCTGACCTCGCTTGTTGCGTACGGGTTGGCTGCGTTCAGCCTAGCAAGGCGTCCGCTGATATCTCGATGAGCGAGAATCGAATTGAGTATCTCTCCGGCGCGCACCGAGACATCGAGCAGCAATGAGCGGTCAAACCGCGCGTTTTCTCGGCGCCGCCCTGCAGGTAGACACCGGCCGAAGCGCCTCTAGAGCGGCGCCATCACGCATCTGGTCTCCGGCCGACGCGGCGCGCCCGAGACGGTCGGGAGGGCCGTCGAGCGTGTTTCGCAGGGGTCGCGGGGAGCTGATCAGCTCGGGGTGCGCGGGTTCCGGGATCTCCGCAATCCGGACTTCAGGCGGTGCCCCCTTGCTTCACGACCGACGACAGCAGCGACGACAGCTCACGCGCCCACCCCACCACCGCGTCGCGGTCGAGCGTGCCGGTGGAGAAGTCGAAGTGGGCACGGACCGGCCCCGACCCCACGGGCTCGTGGAAACTGAGTGTCAATTCCGCCGACGGTAGCCCGACCGGCACCGGCAGGAAGCCGTCGACGACACCGTCGAGCGCATCGAAACGGGCCTGCTCGTGGTGGACCAGCATGACCTGTGGATACCGAACAGCGACGGCGCTGTCGAGTTCGGCTGCGACATCGGCGAATCCGACGTCCCGGTGGTCGAGCGCCTCGAGGTTCGAGGCCCGGATGCGGGCCAGCAGTTCCTCGAAATCCGGAGATCCGCTCGTATCGGTCCGCATCACGACCACGTTGAAGAAGCACCCGACCATCGGCGCGAGGACATCCTCGGTCCGGCCCGTGACATACGAGCCGATCGGGATGTCGGTGCCGGCACCGCTTCTCGTCAGCAGTGTCGCCAACGCCGCCTGCAGCACCATGAACATGCTTGTCCCGGTGCGGCCGGTGAGACGGCCGATGCCGTCGTGCAGGTCGGCATCGATGTCGATCGGCACCATCTCGCGACGTGGTTCCCGCACCCCGGCCGCGGCGGGAAGGTGAAGCCGGACAGGCATGCCCGACAGCCTGTTCCGCCAATAGGCCAGCTGGACGGCGTGCCGGCTCGACGGATCGGCCGGATCACCGAGCAGCTTCTTCTGCCAGCGCACGTAATCCGGGTATTCCACCGCGAGCTGCTCCCACGTCGGCTCGTTTCCCCCGCGCGCGCCGCGTAGGCCGACAGTAGGTCACCGATCAGCACCGCGACCGACCCGTCGTCCACGGCGAGGTAGTGCATCGTCAGCAGCAGCACCTGACGGCCTTCGTCGTCGCACACCAGGTGCACCCGCAGCGGCGCTTCCCCGGTGAGATCGATCCGCAACTGCGCCAGCTCGTAGGCCCGGCGGCGCAGGTCGTCGTCGCCCACCTCGATCACGTCGACGCCGGGGCGAGGCCCCTCGGAGGCGAACGCCTCGGGCCCGTCCGGGGCAAAGACAGTCCTCAGCGTTACGTGTCGGTCGACGACGTCGTCCAGTGCCCGCACCAGCACGGCGGCGTCGATGCGTTCGCGCAGTTGCAGCGCGACCGCGTGATCGGCCCGCGCGGACGAGCCGGCGGCGCGGTGGCGCAGCCAGTGCAGGCGCTGTACCGGTGCCACCGGCACCGGATCGCCGGAACCGCCCGCGACCGACACCGGCCCCGTCGCGGTGGCTTCGTCTCCGACGATCTCGGCCTCGTCCGTCGACTCGACGACGACGAGTCCCCGCACCGCGGCGGCCCAACCGTCGCCGATCGTCTTCGCGTCCGCCTCGGTCAGATCCGGCTCGGACCAGCCGAACACGGCGCCGAGAACCGGACCGTCGGGGGTGTCCTCGCACCGCACGCCGACGATCAACCGGTACGGACCGCCCATGTCTGCATCGGGATCGATTGCCGGCGAACCGGATTCGAGAGCGGTGGTCCACGACCCGACGACACCGACAGACATCCGGCCGCGGTAGCTGAACAGGACCTGCGCGGGCGATCCCGCGGCCAACAATCCCGCGGTGCGCGCGTTGGCGAAACGCAGCATGCCGTAACCGATGCCGCCGTCGGGCGCAGCACGCAGCGCCTCCGTGACCGACTCCAGCGCGTCGAGGCCGTCCACGCCGCCCGGCAGGCGCACCGGGGCGATGTCGGTGAACCAGCCGACGGTGCGGGACAGGTCGACGCCCGGCTCCAACTCCTCGCGGCCGTGACGCACGAGGTCGATCAGCAGGTCCGACTCGCGCCCCTGCGCGGCGAACCAGCGGGTGACCGCGATGCGCAGTGCGGTCACCAGGACGTCGGTGACGTAGGTGACGTCGGCGTGCGCGAGCGTAGGCAATGCTGTGAACACGGCCTCGGTGTCGGCGACCGACAGGCGCACGGTGCGGCGGGCTTCGGCGCCGATCGTCGCGTCGCCGTGCGCCGCCGGCACCAGTTCTGCTCCAGGAGCGGTGATCTCGGTCCAGTGCGCCAGCTCACGCAGCCGGGCGGGCAGCTGAGCCTGCGAGGTGACGAGGTCGGCGTACTCCTTCAGCGACGTGCCGATGGGATCGAGCGCCGCGGGTCGACCGGACTGCGCCGCCTCCCACGCTGTCGGTAGGTCCTCGAGCAGCACCCGCCATGACGCATCGTCGACCACCAGGTGGTGCGCGACCAGCAACAGGCGCCCGAGTTCGGTGGGGCCGGCGTCGAACCAGACGGCCTCGAGCACCGCACCCTGCTCCGGATCCAGACGTCCCGCCGCAGAATCGCGTTCGGCGACGATCACCGCGCGCAGCTCGGCGTCGTCGCGGCCGCTCACGTCGACGCGGCGCAACGACGGCGTGGCCCTCCCGTGCTCGGCGATGTTCAGCGACCACACGCCCGGTGCGTGCCGGGTCAGCCGCTGCCGCAGGCCGTCGTGGTGGTCGAGGACGGACTGTATTGCCGCCGTGAGGTTCTCGGTTGTCGCTTCGACGGGGGCGTGCAGCAGAACGGCCTGGCTGAAACGGTCCGTGCCGCCGCTCCACTCCGAGAGTCGGTGCACGACGGGCAACGGCAGCACGTCCCCGGTGGTGACAGCTGCGACCCCGACGGTGTCGTGTCCGGCATCTACTGCCGGTTCGAGCGAGCCGACGACGGCCAAGGGGTCCCGAAGGAACTGGGACACGAAGTGCGCCAACCCTTCCTCGTGTCGCAGCAGTTCCTCGCGCTCCCCGGCGGGGGCGCGCAGGTCGATGCGGATCGGCTCGCCGTCCTCACCGCCGTGGATCGCGAAGTCGAGGTCTCGCACCGGCCCGGTGACCGACCCGCGGATCCGGGCCGGGTGGCCGCCGAGCTCGCGCACGTGCTCGAACATCATCGCGTTGATGCCGGGACCGAACACCCGGCGGTCGGGGTCGATCGCGTGGACGTCGCGTTCGAGGTCCACACCGCGGTACCGGCCGTGCCGCAGCGGCGCGACCAGTCGCGCGTCGATCTCCCGCGCCAGGTCACCGACGGTGCCGTCGGGATCCACGTGGAACGTCACCGGCACGATGGTCGACACCAGGCCCGGAGTGCGGCGCAGCGCCCGTCCGACACGAGCGGCCATCGCCACCGAGACCGTGAGATCGCGCATGCCAGTGACGCGGTGCAGGTAGGCGACCAGCAGCGCCATGGGCAGTCGAGTGCGCCGGATGCCCGCCGCGGACGCGAATGCGTACAGAGCGTCCGCGATGGCGGCGTCGATCGTGACGGTCGCCAACTCGGGTGTGCCCGACGTGTCCGCGCCGACCGCGCAGATCTGCGGCGGCTCAGGCGAATCGAGGATCTCGGTCAGCCAGTAGTCACGGTCGGCCTCGAACCGCGCCGAGCCGCGGTAGTCGACGTCGGCGTCGACGAGGTCCCGTAGCGCCCACTCCCCGACTGTCGACTCGAGGTCGGGATCGTCGTAGCGCGCGACCATGTCGGCGACGATCAGTGAGATGCCGAAGCCGTCGATGATGCTGTGGTGGTAGCGCTGGTACCAGACGGTGTGGTCGTCGGCGAGCCTCAGCAGCGCGTGCGCGAACAGCGCTTCGTCGCCGGTGACGTCGACGACGGTCGCCATGTCCCGGTCCATCCACTCCTGGGCGGCAGCTTCGGGATCGGCGGCGCCCCGCACGTCGACCACCTCGAGCGGCCACGCGTCGGACGGCGCCGGCACCTGCCGCACCGTGCGGTCCTCCCCGACCCGGAACCGGACGTGCAGCGCCTCGGCGTGGGCGACCGTCCGGCGGATCGCCTGCACGGCACGATCCAGGTCGATCGGCCCGACGGCCTCCACGACCAGGGACAGGTTGTAGACGGCGCTCTGCGGATCCAGCTGCTGAGCGACGAGGATCTCGGACTGCGCCGCGGTGACGGGTAGACCCGCGGCGGGCGCGTCGAGCATGGGGGCAGCCGGCAGGTGGTCCGCAGACATACAAATCCGATCGTCCGTCGTGGCGCGCCGCGCGAGACGGACGCGGTGTACACAAGAATTCGGGGCAGGCCGACCGGCCCGCGGGGTCAGCCCGCGAGGAAGTCCAGGACCACCTTGTTCACGGCCTCGGGCCGCTCGAGGTAGCCGTAGTGCCCGGTGTCCGGGATCTCCTGATACACCGCGCCCGGGATCGCGTCGGCCACTTCCTTCGACAGGAACGGCGGGATCATGCGGTCGTCGGCGAAACCGACGGACAGGCACGAGCGGGTGATGCCGCGGTAGGCCTGCACCCGGTCGAAGCTGCGGTCCATCGCGAGCTGGGCACGCACGCCGGGTGAGGCCTTGCCGGTGGAGAACTCGAAGACGTCGAGCCAGTCGCGGGCGGCGTGCTGGTCGGCGAGCGTGGCCGGCGACAGGTTCATCAACGCGGTGATCGCGGCACGGTACTTCGCCGGCAGGGTGATTCCCGAATCCTTCGAGTTCGCGCTCACCCTCGTTGAGGGTGCGCTGGAACTGGTCCATGCGGGCGTGCGCGGCGAGGAACACCGCCTTGCGCACCAGCTCCGGGCGCGCGAGCGCCAGCTCCTGCGCGATGCGTGCGCCCATCGACGTGCCGATGACGTGCGCCGGGCCGCCGAGCAGCTCGATCAACCCGGCGGTGTCGGCCACCAGGTCCTCGATCGTGATGCCGTCGAGACTCTCCCCGGACGGCGCGATGCCGCGATTATCGAACGTGCACACGCGGTAGCCCGCCGCCTGCAGCGCCGGCACCTGATGCAGGTCCCACACGCGACCTGGGCTTCCCGTGCCCATGATCAACACGACGAGGTCGCCCTCACCCTTGACCTGGTAATTCAGAGGAATTCCGTTGATGGTGGCGATGGGCATTGGCGGCCTTCCTCGTGCTGCGGTCACTGCGTTATATAGGGTTGGGTAACCTAACTACCTGTGGTCGTCGCGAGTGGCGACGGTTCCGGCGCAACCCGACCACGAGCATCGCGTTGGCAGTCGCCACGCTGGGCTACCAAACCTGGGGCCACCGTACCCTGCAGGCCTTCCTCGATTCCGATCATGAGGTCGCGTTGGCGGTCACCCACCCGAAGATCGACCACGCCTACGAGAAGATGTGGGCCGACTCCGTCGCCGACAACTGGCGGACGCGGCTGCCGCGCGACGTGTTCGACGCCCCGCGCTGCGGAACCCTCAACATCCACGACTCCGCCCACTCACAAGCAGGAATCCGCTCGGACCGGACATTGTGGAACACGTTGCCCGGAACCCGATCCGAGCGATCGTCGTGGTCCATACCTGATGGGCAAGCTGCGGGCTCGTCCGGCGGTCCTTCGAGCGTCAACTGGACATTCGTGACCGGATACGGCATTTGCGACACCACACCGAGCGTCTCCGGTTAGCCTCCCTCCGAAACCGCGGCGGCACCCGCGCCCCGCGCCCGCCGTCACTCGTGAGGACCCATGGGATCGACACGTACCGCGTTCAATCGACTGCTCCTGCTGATCGTGGGCCTGCTCGCCCTGGTCGCGCCGGTGGTCTCGGCCCCGCTCGCGAGTGCCGAGCCCACGGCCGACACGACGCCCACCACCACCACCGCGATTCGCCTCGAGGGCGCGAAGAACTTCCGTGACATCGGCGGCTACGAGACGTCGGACGGTAGGCATGTCCGCACCGGGCTGGTGTTCCGCTCCAACAAGCTCAGCTCGCTCACCGATGCCGACCTCGAGAAGCTCACCGCGGCGAACGTCACGCTCGACGTGGATCTGCGGAACATGTGGGAGCGCAAGGACGATCCCGATCGGATCCCCGCGGGGGTCCGCTACCAGGTGGCCGACGTCGTCTCGCTCGAGCACGGCATCGCGTTCCACGAGTTCGTGCCGATCACGTTGGGCCGCGCACTGATCGACGCCGCAGCGAACGGGTCGTCCGACATCGGCCAGTCCATCGGCTACCCGTTCATGGTGACCTACCGCGGCTCCGACGTCGCGTTCCGCGACCTGCTCACGGCGATCGCCGGCAACACCGGCGGCGCCACCGTGTACCACTGCAGCGCCGGCAAGGACCGCACCGGCTGGAGCACCGCGATCCTGCTGACCCTGCTGGGTGTGCCGAAGGAGACGGTGTACCAGGACTTCCTGGCCAGTAACACGTACCTGGGCCGCGACAAGGCCGTCGAGAAGTCGTGGCTAGACGCCGCTTTCGCTCAGGTCGACCGACTGTACGGTGGTGTCGACAACTACGTGCGCAAGGGACTGGGAGTCGACCAGCAGACCATCGACACCCTGCGGGCCCGCCTGCTGGTCTGACGCCCATATCTTCGGAAAGGCACCACCGCGATGGACACGATTGATCGGCTCAGGGACGAGATCGCCCGGACGGGGTTGCTGACGGAGCCACAGTCCGACGATGGATTCGTGTTCGGGACGGCTCGGATGGGCGCCGTCGGAACCGACGTCACCGTGAACGTCGACCCCGACCTCGACGAGCGGTCCGACGTGGACACCGGGGCGCTACTCGCTGCCGTCGAACGCGTGCTCACGGTCACGAAGGCGCGATGGGACCGGATCGTCGACTCGATCGCCGAGGAGATCGAAGAAGCCGTCGGCGATGAGCAGGTGATCGAGGCGACCGATCTGCGCGACGACCTGGCCCTGCGGTCGGTGGTGGTCTTCCCCGATGCGGTGCTGCTGTCGTTCGCCGCGCCGAAGCAGTTCCCCGACAGTTGGATCCGCGCCCAGCTCGACGAGGATCTCGGCGTCGACGGTGTCATCGTCGACGAGAAGGACGACGGCATCGAGGTCGTCGAGTTCGACTCGCTCGACGCCTTGCTGGACAACCTGAGTTCGGCCGACGACCACTAGCTCGGCGGCCGCATGCTCGGTGACGGCGTCGACGGCCATGGTCGGGTCGTGCAGCACCACGACGGGCGTCTGCGCGGCCAGCGCGCGGGCGAGTGCCACATGCTGACGCTGCGCACCGGACAGGCTCGCCCCGCGGTCGGTAACGTTCGTCGTCGAGACCCGTCGGATCCACGCCTCCTTGTCAGCGTCGGACGTGGAGACCGCCAGGACCGCGGCCACGATGAACCGTGCGCCGATCCGCCAAGACGGTGCCCGCGAACAACCGCACACGGCTGCGCGCGAGTGTCGCCGCAGAACCGCGATACCACCCGTCATCGTTCCTCCACCCCTGGGATCCGGTTAGGTAAGTAGACCCTAACTGGATGGTGAGTGGCGCTGACCCCGGCGGTTCTCATAGAGTCGCAGTAAGAACTACCTGCGCTGTAGTAGAGCAAGCCGGAAGGAACAAGATGGCCGCGAAGACGACCACCGAGAACGACATCGCGGACGAGGACCTTCGAGCCGTAGCCGACGAGACTGCCCGGCAGGCCCAGCGCGTCGTCGCTGCGTATGCCGCCGACGCCGACGAATGCCGGATGCTGCTCTCGATGCTCGGCATCGGCCCGAACCCCAAGCTCGACTGACGAAGACCGACAGGGAAGGTAAGGAGATCCGTGGCTGCGCGCTCGGAATCATCGACGAGTTCCGAGGGCGAGGTGGGCGCGGACTCCGACGGAGTCGGAATCCCCGGCTCCAACTTCGTTGTCGTCGCGAACCGATTACCCGTCGATCTCGAGAAGCTGCCCGACGGCACGACCCGCTGGAAGCGTAGCCCCGGCGGGCTCGTCACCGCACTCGAGCCGATCCTGCGCAGCAACAAGGGCGCCTGGGTGGGCTGGCCCGGAGTCGCGGACGTCGACCTCGACCCGATCGTCGAGGACGGCCTCGACCTCTACCCCGTGCCGCTGAGCGCGCAGGAGGTCGCGGACTACTACGAGGGCTTCTCCAACGCCACCCGTGGCCGCTCTACCACGACGTCATCGTCAAGCCGGAGTACCGGCGCGAGTGGTGGAATGCGTACGTCGAGGTGAATCGCCGGTTCGCCGAGGCCACCTCCAAGGCCGCCGCCGAGGGCGCGACCGTGTGGATCCAGGACTACCAGCTGCAGTTGGTCCCCAAGATGCTGCGGATGCTGCGCCCCGATCTCACCATCGGCTTCTTCCTGCACATCCCGTTCCCGCCGGTCGAGCTGTTCATGCAGATGCCGTGGCGGCGCGAGATCGTCGAGGGGCTCCTGGGCGCCGACCTCATCGGCTTCCACCTGCCCGGCGGCGCCGAGAACTTCATGTACCTCGCCCGGCGGCTCGCCGGACAGCAGACCTCCCGCGGCACCGTCGGCGTCCGCTCCAAGCTCGGCATCGTTCAGGTCGGGTTCCGGACGGTGCGCGTCGGTGCGTTTCCCATCTCGATCGACTCCGGCAAGCTCGACGAGATGTCGCGCCGCAAGTCGATTCGGGACCGCGCCAAGCAGATCCGCAAGGAACTCGGTAACCCCAAGCACATCATGCTGGGCGTCGACCGCCTCGACTACACCAAGGGCATCGACGTCCGCCTCGACGCGCTGTACGAGCTCCTCGAGGAGGGCCGCGTCGACCCGGCCGACACCGTCATGGTCCAGCTCGCCACACCGAGCCGCGAGCGCGTCGAGAGCTACGTGCAGATGCGCGGTGCGATCGAGCAGACCGTCAGCCGCATCAACGGCGAGTACGCCGAGGTGGGCCGGCCTGTCGTGCACTACATCCACCGCCCCATCGGCCGCGACGATCTGATCGCGTTCTTCGTCGCCGCCGACGTCATGCTCGTGACGCCGCTACGCGACGGCATGAACCTCGTCGCCAAGGAATACGTGGCCTGCCGCAGCGACCTCGGCGGCGCCCTGCTGCTGAGCGAATTCACCGGCGCCGCAGCCGAACTCCGCCAGGCCTTCCTGTGCAACCCGCACGACCTCGACGACGTCAAGGACAAGATGGAGGCCGCGCTCCATCAGAACCGCGAGGACGGCCGACGCCACATGCGCGCCCTGCGCCGTCAGGTCCTCGCGCACGACGTCGACCGGTGGGCCCGCTCCTTCCTCGACGCCCTCGACCAGCACGGCGTCGCCGGATCGGCACTCCTGCCGCCCGACAGCGAGTTCGCCGACTAGCCACAGACGAACGAGAACGGGCTCCTGCATTGCGCGGGAGCCCATTTCGTTTCCGTCGCTCGAGCGGACCGTTACACGGGGGTGAGCCGCCCGGTCAGCCAGCGATCGCCTTCCTTGTGCATCTCCATCCGCACGCGACTGCCGGTGGTCGCGGAGTCCGGCATCTCGGCGCTGGTCGTGATCTGGTTGACGAACAGCAACACCACCGCGTCGTCCGGCGTCGCGGAAACGATCGACCCGGCCTGCACGGTGGCCTGGACGGTGATCTTCTTGTCCTTCGCGCCCGGCGCGATGGTCTCCTTCGCCAGCTTGTCGTAGTCCGCCTTGAACTCCCCGGTCAGACCGTCCGCCGCAGCGGCCAACTGCTGGTCCACGTCGTTGTAGTTGTAGGACAGCATCGCGGCCGCCTGCGCACTCGCCGCCTGCACCGCATCGGTGCGCGCCTGCTCGGTGGCACGATCCTGGAGATATCCCCACCCCAGCCATCCGACGCCGATCACCAGCGCGAGCACCAGTACCCCGGCGAGGCCGGCGAGGAGCTTCGTCGGCAACGAACCTGCGGGAACTGCAGTCTCTGTTGCCTTCTCCATCGCGTCGGTATCGACGCTCACGTCACGACCCTCACTGTCAGAACGATTCTCGGTCACGGCACGAACTCCACCTTCGACGCAGACATGGAGTCACCGTTGTCGGTGACGGTCACCCGCAGGCGGAAATCCCTGGGCCGTTCTGCGTTCCGTCGGGTGTGCTGACATCCGCACGCGCGGCGACGAGCACCTTGGCGGTGTTGCCGTCCTCGCTCTCGATCCCCGACTCCAGGATTCTTCCGATGGTGGTCACGCCGGCCTGCTTCACGACACTGACGAAGGGATCCTCGCGGCCGTCGAACTCGGATTTGAACTCGCCACTGGCCCCGGCCAGGATCCTGTCCACGTCCTCTTTGGCGGTGTCCGGCTTGATCGTCGTCAAGTTGAGCACCGTCTGACGCGCTGTCTGCTCGAAGGCATTTCGCTGCGAATCGCGCTCGTTCGCCGCGTTTCGTTCGAACAACAGCCACCCACCGGTGGCGACGAGAGCGACGACGACTACCCCTGCCACGATCGCGGCGATCAGTCGACCGCGTCGTCCACGCGGTGCAACCGGCTCAGCGGCGGCAGCATCCTGATCGAATCCCGACCGTTCCACGGCGACCGGCACGGCGATCTCGACCGCAGTGGTCGAATCCGTCTCCGGTGCCGACGGCGCGGTCAGCGTCGCTGTGCGAGCTGCATCGTCGTTCGGTGCCTTGATGCCGGCTCCGTCCGCCGGCGACGAGATCGCTCCCGTCGCCGGTCCGGCACTGCGGCTGGCCCGTCGACGTGCTGGGCGCTTCGGTGCGTCGAGCGTCAGCCCTGCTGACGTGTCATCATCGTCTGCCACGTCGTGTCCTCCCTCGGTGTTCCACCCGACGCCAACCCGGGCTGCGAGTACAACCGGCCGTCGGGCCCGGTGTACTTGCCCGTCGTCGGGTCGTAGGGGCGCGCTGTGGCAGGCACATTCGCGCTCCCCCGAAGCTCGCCGGGGCTGTCGTGTACGAGGGTACAGACGGATCCTGCGGCGGCCCACTGGGCGGGTTGTCGCCGAGCGGGACGTATCCCGCAGCGCTACGGCATTCCTCGGGAGAGGCCGCGCGCTTACCCGGAAACTCCATACACGGATAGTTGCGCGCACCGCGGACAGCGGTCGGGTCGTCCTGGGCCACCCGGCAGAACAGATCCGGCGGGGTGTTCGGAGTCGACGTCTCGTTCGGCGGCCGCCACTGGTCCGCGGGGAGGAAGCCGGTGGTGCACGGCGGCGGATCGTTCAGCTCGAGAGCGAAGTTCACGATCGCACCGTCGTCGATCGGCCCCTTCATCGCGGCCGTCAGAAGAGCCGTGACCAGTGGCGGGTAGACCACCAGCACCTGCTCGATGCTCTTGTGGTAGATCGTGGTGACCTCACCGACGCTCACCAGGTTCGCGAGCAGAAGCGGCAGCGTCGGCTGCAGGTCCTGGAACAGTCCGTTGGCCTGCGCGGCCGCGTCGGGCGACTTCTCGAGCAGATTGCGGATCTGTGGATCGCTCGCGCGCAACTGATTCGAGAATGTCACCAGATTCTTCGTCCAGGCACGGATGTCGTCACTCGTGACCACCTGGGTGTCGAGAAGTCCCTCGGCCTGGTCGATCAGGGTCTTGGTGGCATCGACGTTGTCGTCGGCCTCCTGCACGAACAGGCGTGCGGAGTCGATGAGCCGTTGCAGGTCGGGGCCGGCACCATTGAATGCCTTGAACGACTCGTCGACGACCATGCGCAGCTTGGTGTTCGAGATGCTCTTGACCAATTCGTCGGCCTGATCGAGCATCACGCCTACGTCCTGCGGAGTGGTCGTTCGGTCGACCGGAATCACGTCGCCGTTCGAGAGGTACGGCTCGGAGTCATTGCGCGGGATCAGGTCCACGTACTGCTCACCGATCGCCGACACACTCTTGACCGCCGCATCCACGTCCGCGGGGATGTCGTAGTTCTTGCTGATGGACAGCTTCGCGTCGACGCCGTCCTCCGTGAGCACCACGTCCTCGACCTTGCCGACGTTGGTGCCCCGGAACGCGACGTTGGCGTTGGCGTACAGGCCGCCAGTCGACGGCAACTGCACGGTCACCCGGTACTGCCCGATACCGAACAGCGCCGGCAGCTGCACGTACTGGGTGGCCATCACGACCAGTCCGATCACCGTAAGGATCGAGAAGATCACCAACTGGATGCGGACGAACTTCGAAAGCATCATGGCGTCGGCACTCCTAGTTGCGGAAGACCGGGAATCTGCAGCGGCGGAATCTTGTTCGTGGGCGCAGGCTTCGGCTCGGGCTGGATCAGATCGGGCTTCTTGGGTTGAGGAATTCGGAGTGGATCGTTCGCCTGCCCGGCAGTACCCGCGAAAGCGCCCAGCGCGCCCTCGACGCCTCCGAGCTTGGCACCCAGGCCCGAATCCGCCATGAAGTTGTCATTCAGGCGCGTGTTGGTCAGGTCGATCATCATGTTCAGATTCGCATAGTCGCCCTGGAATACCTGATCCAGGTTCTTCATCGTGAACGGGAAGGTGAGCATCAGTGACAGCACCTGGGTCAGGTTGCTGCCGGTGCTCGCCAGCTGACCCAGCAGCGGCGACAGCGAGGCGAGATTCGCCTTCAGCGCGTCGCCGCTCTCGTCGATCACACGGGTCGCGGTCTCACTGAAATTGCCCAGCGCGACAAGCGCGTTCGTGAGGTTCTGACGCTGCCCCACCAGCACCTCGAGGGCCGGCGGAATGTCGTCAAGTGCGCGGTTCAAGGTGTCGGTCTGCTTGTTGACGGTTCCGGCGAGCCGGTCGATCCCCTCCATAGCGGAGATGATCTCGCCACGCTGCTGGTCGAGGCTGCCCACGAGCTGGTCGAGCTGCGGCAGTAGGTCACGAATCGTGTCTTCCCGTCCGCCGAGCGCCGCGTTCAGCTCGCGCGTGATGTCGTTGATCTGAGCCAGCCCGCCGCCGTTGAGCACCACCGACAACGACGACAGCGTCTGCTCGGTCGTCGGGTAGACACCCGCCCGCGCGAGCGGGATCACGTCGCCGTCTTCCAGGGTGCCTTCCGGCGCCACACCGACCGGCGGTGCCAGCTCGAGATGCTGCGATCCGAGAAGGCTGGTCTGCCCGATCTTCGCGGTCGCGTTCGCCGGCAGGTGCACGTCCCCGTTGAGCGACACGGTGACAAGGGCGTGCCAGTCCTGGACCTCGATACCAGTCACCGCCCCGACCGCTACGTCGTTGACCCGTACCGGTGAGTTCTGCGACAGCGTGGTCACATTCGGCATCTCGACTTGGACGGTGTACGCACCGTCGCCCCGTCCTTGGGTACCGGGCAACGACACCGAGTTCAGGCCGTTCCACTCACACCCGGTCACTGTCAGTGACAGCGTCACAGCGACTGCGGACGCAGCCAGCACTCGGGTGCGCTTGTGCCGCTCGATCATCGTCCACCTCCCGGATTGAGCAGCGCCCCGAGGTCCTTCGGCACCGCGACTGTCGGCATCGCGGCCAGCGGGCCGGCGATGGTCGTCGGAGCCGACCTAGGCGGCACCTCGCTCGCCAGACTCGGCGGGCTGAAGACGATCTGATCGGGCCGCGCCCCCGCGCCGATTGCCGGATTGGTCATGATGCCCGGGTAGTTCGTGGTGATCGAGTTCAGGACCGGACCCAGATACTGGGCACACAGATCGGACGAACGGTCCGAGTCGTTGGTCTCGAGACCTGCGATCAGGCCACACACCATGTTGATCGGGTTCCTCGCGTTGCTGGCCGCAAAAGCGCCGTTCAGGGATCCCTGCTTGGGGCTGTAAATGTTGTAGAAGTTCGCCAGCGCGGTCGGGGCGACGTGTAGGACCATTTCGAGTTCCGGCCGCTTCTCGACCAGCACCGACGTCGCGTCCGCGAGTCGCCCGACCTGTTCGGTGAGCGAGCCACGGTTCTCGGTGACGAAACGGTTCACGTCCCCGATCGCGACATCCAAATCCTGCAGTGCGGTGCCAAGTTCGTCGCTCGTGTCGGCGAGCAGCGAGGACACCGAATGCAGCCGACCGCCGAACTGCACGATCTGTTGGTTGCTGGCGGACAGCGCGGACACGAACGTCTGCAGGTTGCGGATGGTCCCGAACAGATCGGTTCGGCCGTCGGACAGCGTTTTCATCGTGTCCGAAAGCTCGCGCAGGGTGTTGCGAAGGGCATCGCCGTTGCCGTCAAGGTTGGCACCGACGGTGTCGATGAAGTTTCCGAGGGAGCCCTGATCCGCGCCGCCCTGAGGGCCGAGCGCGTCCGACAGCTTCGTCAGCTCGGTCTTGATCTCGTCCCACTCCACCGGAACGGCTGTGCGCTCGATCGGAATCTCGCCGCCGTCGGCCATCGTCTCGCCGCCGGTGTAGACCGGCGTCAGCTGGACGAACCGCGCCGCGACCAGGCTGGGCGCCATGATGACGGCCTTGGCGTCGGCCGGAATCTCCACGGAGCGATCGACATTCATGACCACCGTGGCACCGGTGCCGTTCGGATCGATGCTCTCGATCGTGCCGACCTTCACACCGAGCACCCGGACGTCGTCGCCGGCGTACAGGCCCGTGGTGGACGGGAACTCGGCGGTGATGGTGGTCTTCCCGAGCCCCGGGAAGAGGTAGACCACGCCTGCGGCAATGACGGCGAGGGCAACGACGACGGCACCGCCGACGATCATCCACCGCTTCCGCGGGTTCGACATACTCTGCTCGTCGCTCATCGGTTCGGATCCTTGAGCTCGGTCGTCAACGGCGGGAACTGGGCGAGGTCCTGAGGAACGTGTTCGGGCCACACCAACGAGTCCACGAAGGTCTGGGTCATGGCACCGACGCTGAAGTTCGCGACGTAGGCCATGAAGAACGGGCCGCTGCCGACCGCCTCGCCGAGCGACCGTGCGTACGGACCCAATCCTTCCAGGGCCCTGCTGATGTTGTCCTTGTTGTTCTGCAGGTTGGCGACGACGGCATTCAGCTTGTCCAGCGTCGGCTTCATCTGCTGCTCGTTGTCCTGAACCAGGCCGGTGAGCTGTTTCGAGACAGCGGAAATGTTGGTGATGAGCTCACTGATCGCATTGCGGCGACGATCGAGTTCACCGAGCAACTGATTGCCGTCGACGATCAGCGCGTTGATCTGATCGCTGCGGTCCGCGAGGATCTTCGTCACGCCCTCGGCCCGACCCAACAGGTCCTTGAGGGACTCGTCTCGCGAGTTGATGCTCTTCGACAACCGGGTGACGCCGTCCAGCGCCGCCCGCAACTCCGGCGGGGTGTCGGACAGCGTCTCGGACACCGCGTTGAGCGAATCGTTGAGCTGGTTCGTGTCCAGGTCCGCGACGGTAGACGTCAGATCACCGAGCGCATCGTTGAGCGAGTACGGAGAGTTCGTGCGCTCCAAAGGAATCGTGCTCCCGACCTTCATGACGTCGGTCCCATCCGACGTCACTGCCAGAGACTTGCGCCCGAGGATCGTGTTCGTCTTGATGTCGGCACCCGTGCTGTCGCCGAGTTCGATGCCCTCGTTCATCGAGAAGGTCACCCGCACGTCGGCACCGTCGAGTTCGATGTCCTCGACCTTGCCCACGTTTACACCGGCGAGGGTGACGTAGTCACCGGGCATCAGCCCTCCCGCGTCCTCGAACAGCGCCTCGTAACGGACGCTGCCGAACAGGAACGGCAACCGGTCGTACTGCAACCCGGCCATCACCAGGCAGGCCGAGACCGCCACACCGATGATGCCGATCCGCACAAGATTGCGCTCACCCTTGGCCATTGAACGCGCACCTCCCCGTCGTCTGCAGCGGAGTGGTCGGCAGATTCACTCGCAACTCCTGCCCGTCCGGACCGGAGAACTTGAACGCCACCGAGCATGTGTAGAACTGGAAGAAGGCGCCGTATGTACCGGTGCGGATCAGCTTCTTGTACGCCTCCGGCAACCGCTCGAGCACCCAGTTGATGTCGTCCTGACCGTTCTGGAGGTTCGTCGCAAGCTTGCCCGCCTCGGCGATCGTCGACTGCAGATCCGGGCGCACACCCTGCAACAGCTGCGCGAGATCATCAGTGGCCGTGGCAATCTTGGGGATCGATGCGCCGATCGGATCCCGGTCCCGAGCCAGTCCGCTGACCAGCTGCTGGAGATCGTCGATGGTGGACGAGAACTGATCGCCCTTGTCGTTGATCGTCTTCAACGTGGTGTTCAGATTGGTGATGACGTCGCCGATCAGCTTGTCCCGGTCCGCGAGGGTCGAGGTGAACGAGCTGGTGCTACCCAGTAGCGACACCAGGGTGTCGCCCTGCCCTTGGAACACCTGCAGAAGCGCTCCGCTCAGGTCGTTGACCTGCTCCGCGCTCAACCCGCGCAGCAGCGGCTTGAATCCACCGAGCAGCAGGTCGAGGTCGAGCGCCGGGGCGGTCTGAGAATCCGGGATCGTGCCGCCGGCCGGGAGTTCCTCCGACGACCCGGCTCCTTCGAGGAGCTCGAGGTACCGGTCGCCCACGAGGTTCTCGTAGCGGACGGTCGCCCGAGTGCTCTGCAGCAGTGGGTATTTCGTGTCCACGTCGAAGCTCACGTGCGCGAGGTTGTCGGATCCGACCTCGACGCCCTTGACCGTCCCCACCGGGACGCCGGCGATCCGGACTTTCTCCCCGGATTTGAGACCGGACGCGTTTGTGAACACGGCACGGTACCCGTCGGTGCTGCTGAATCGGGCCTGGCTGAACACGATCGCCAACCCGGCGAAGATCAGCACCATGACCGTCGTGAAGGCGAGCAGCTTGATGGTGGTAGGACGCATCGTCACTGCCCTCCCTGCGGCGCGACGCCACCATAGAGCCACTGGAACATTTTGGGCACGTTCGCCGAGATCTTGGTCGAGGGCACATACGGCACGTTGCCGGTGTCAGTGACCACGAACGGCGCGTTGCCGTTGACCTTCGGGTCGAAGTCGGGCAGACCCCAACAGTTGGGCCCGCCAGTGGCGTTGACCTTGGGCAGATCCCTCGGATAGGTGTACGGCTCCAGCCCCGGCAGGAAGTTCGTGCTCATCGCGAAGCCGGCCTGGCCACCGCCCTCGATCTGCTCCGCCATCGGACGGGCCTTGTTGAGCCCGACGATCAGGCAGGAGATACTCGGCGAGTATCCGGCAAGCAGGGCCGTCGTCGGCTCCAGCAGAGTCAGCGCCCGCGTCAGGTTCGCCTCGTTGTTGGTGAGCAACTGGTTGCCAGTGTTCGCCAGTGCGGTGACGTTCTCCAACGTCATCCGGAGGTTCTCGCGCTCGTCGACGATGCTGCCGCTGGTCGCGGTCAGGTTGTCGAGCAGCGTCATCAGGTCGGGGGTGACATCGGCGTATGTGTTGGTCACGGTCGCTGCCGAGTCGAGGTCTTGTCGGAGCTGCGGCAGTACCGGATTGACAGACTTCAGGTAGGTGTCGGTGTCTGCGAGCAGCTGGCCAAGTTCGTCACCCCGGCCGTTGAGTGCCGACGAGATGGCGCCGAGAGTCGCATTGAGCTTCTCCGGCTCGATCTGCTGCAGCAGCGTGGACAGGTGCTGGAACAGAGTGTTGAACTCCACCGTCACACTGTCGGCACTGATGACGGCACCCGGCTGCAACGACGTCGGCGACGGGTTCTCCGGCGCGACGAAATTGACGTACTTGGCACCGAACACAGTGGTCGACTTGATCTCCACCGTCGAGTTCGACGGGATCAAGTGCATCTGCGACGGATCCATGTTCAGCTCGAGCCGCGCCTGGCCGTTGTCCTCGTCGATGGATGTCACCCGGCCCACTTCGACACCGCGGAGCTTGACCTTGGCATCGGGATCCATGACGAGTCCCGATCGCGCGACCGTGACAGTCACCGGCTCACTCTTCGTGAAACCGCCGACGAACATCGTCAGCGCCACCACGACGATTGCCACGAGGCCGAACACCATCACGGCCGCAGCGAGTTTCGTCTTCCACCTTGCTTCGGGCATCGTTCCTCCGCCCTATCCGGAAAGGTTGAAGTTGCCGGACTGGCCATAGATGGCCAGCGAGATCAACAGAGTGACAGTCACGACCGCGATGAGCGACGAGCGAACCGCGTTGCCCACCGCCACGCCGACTCCGACCGGGCCGCCGCTGGCGTTGAAGCCGTAGTAGGTGTGGATGAGCATGACAGCAATACCCATCACGATCGCCTGCACAAACGACCAGAGGATGTCCGTCGGCATCAGGAAGGTCGAGAAATAGTGGTCGTAGACGCCGGGCGACTGGCCGTTGATCACCACCGTGGCAAATCGACTCGCGATAAACGACGCGATCACGGCCAGCGAATACAGCGGGACGATCGCGATCATGCCGGCCATCACGCGGGTGGAGACCAGGTACGGGATCGACGGGATCGCCATGCACTCGAGTGCGTCGACCTCCTCCGAGACCCTCATGGCACCGAGCTGCGCGGTCGAGCCGGCACCGATGGTGGCGGCCAGGCCGATACCGGCGATCACCGGTGCCGCGATACGCACGTTGATGAATGCCGCGAAGAAGCCTGTGAGCGCCTCGACGCCAATGTTGCCGAGCGAGCTGTAACCCTGGACAGCAATAACGCCGCCGGTGAACAGCGTTAGGAAGGCGACGATGACGACGGTGCCACCGATCACCGCGAGCGCGCCGGTGCCCATCCCGATCTCCGCGACCAGCCGGATCACTTCTTTCCGGTAATGGATGAGCGCGCGCGGCGCCCACACGAGCGCGCGCCAGTAGAACAGCGCCTGCTCGCCGACACGGTCGATCGAGCGTGATGTGCGTGCGAGACGCCGCCGAGTGCGGACGAATCGCCCTGATGCCACCAGAGCCATTTACTTCACCCCCTGCCACTCACCCGGACGTCAGCTTGATGCCGATGGCGGTGACGAGCACGTTGACCACGAAGAGCGCCATGAAGGAGAAGACGACGGTCTGGTTGACGGCGTCGCCGACGCTCTTGGCACCGCCCCTGACGTTGAGACCGAGGTAGGCGGCCATCAGCCCGGCAATCATGCCGAACAGGCCGGCCTTGAGCATCGAGATCATCAGCGCGCCGAAGCCGGTGAGCAGCGTGATGCCGTTGACGAACGCGCCCGGGTTCACGTCCTGCACGTACACCGAGAAGAAGAAGCCGCCCAGGATGCCGATCGTGCACACCAGGCCGTTGAGCAGCAGCGCGACGGCCGTCGATGCCAGCACGCGCGGGACGACGAGCCGGTGGATCGGGTTGATGCCCAGCACGCGCATCGCGTCGATCTCCTCGCGAATGGTCCGCGCGGCGAGGTCGGCACAGATGGCGGTCGCGCCGGCACCGGCGACGATGAGCACCGTGACGATCGGCCCGACCTGCGTCACCGCACCGAGGGCGGCGCCCGCGCCGCTGAGGTCGGCGGCGCCGATCTCCCGGAGCAGGATGTTGATCGTGAAACTCACCAACACGGTGAACGGGATCGCGACGAGCACGGTCGGGATCATCGAGACCCGAGCGACGAACCACGCCTGATCGATGAATTCGCGCCGCTGGAACGGGCGCGAGAAGACAGCCTTGAGGGTATCTGCCGACATTGCGAAGAAGCCGCCAGCGGCCCGCATCGGAACCTCGAGGAGGTCGACCACGTTTCCTCCTCACCAAACTCGTCATGGTTGATCACCGTGCGCGTATCGCTGTAGCGACACAACGCGTCCCGCAGGGCATCCGAACAGCACAAACGCCCTGTGACCCAGGTCATATTAACTAGAACGTGTTCACCTGTCAAAGACTTCTGTTCGATGACCACATGGACAGTCCCCAAACCCTTGCGCGCGCCCGCTACCGACCGCGCGAAAGCACCCGAACCGGCCGAGTGACACACCCGGTCGAACCACAAGACTACGAACTACCGAAGAGCGGTAAAACCCTTTTGAACTGCGATTTCAACCATTCCAACGCGGAGGTGACCCCGTCGCCGAACGTGACGACCGATGGGCGTGCGTGACCCAGCCATGCATCCATGCGAGCCCGCGATCGATGCCGAACCCCCACCCCGAACGCCACGTCGCACGCCGCGCCCGCAGCCAAACAATTGGAACGTGTTCTAGACACCAGTACAGCTAAATGCGACGGGTGCCCGACCCCCTGCCGTAGCCCCGACCGCGAGCTCGCCGGTTACCACGTTCGCCCCATCATCGTCGGGTTTCTTCCTACATGTATCGAAAATCCCGCAATCTCCCGTTACACAGGAAGATTGCGGGATTCATCCGATCGTGACCAGGCGCCGAGACGCCGGCGGTCAGCCGAGGCTCTTGAGGGCCTCCGACGCCGAGAACATGCGCTCGGGGTCCCGATCGTCGAAGTAGGCGCCCATCTCGTCGGCGAGTGCGGACGGCGTCCACTGAGCCGCGGACGCATCGAAACGCTGCTCGACGACCGGAGCCGCCATCAGCGCGACCATCGGGCCGTAGACGACGAAGACCTGCCCGTTGACGGCGTCGGCAGCCGGCGAAGCCAGGTACGACACCAGCGCGGCCACATGCTCCGGCGACAGCGGATCGACCTCGCCCGCCGGGGCGTCACCGAACACGGATTCGGTCATCGAGGTCCGGGCCCGCGGGCAGATCGCGTTGGCCCGCACGCCGTAGCGCGACAGACCGCGTGCAGCCGACAGCGTCAGGGCCGTGATGCCAGCCTTCGCAGCGCCGTAGTTCGGCTGCCCGGCCGGACCGAGCAGACCCGCCTCGGACGACGTGTTGATCAGCCGGCCGTAGACCGGGGCGCCGTCCGCCTTGGACTTGTCGCGCCAGAACGTCGCGGCATTGCGGAGAGAAGGAAGTGACCGCGCAGGTGGACCTTGAGGACGAGGTCCCAGTCCTCGTCGGACAAGCTGAACAGCATGCGGTCGCGGACGATGCCCGCGTTGTTGACGACGATGTCGACGCCACCGAGTCCCTGCGCCGCCGCCATGAGGGCGTCCGCCGTCGACCGCTCGCCGACGTCACCGCCGACGAACTCGACCTTGCCCCCGAGCGTGCGGATCTCGTCGAGCGTCGACTCGACCGCCTCGTTCACCGCGAGGTCGTTGACGACCACGGCGGCTCCGGACTGCGCGAGACCGATCGCCTCGGCCCGGCCGAGACCCGATCCCGACCCGGTCACGATCGCGACCTTGCCCTCCAAGCTGACCTCGCGACTGCTGTCTGCACTCATGAACGCACACTCCCGTAACCCGTGACGTCGACCGGCCTCGTGCCGATCGGTGCCTCATCGCCGCGACTGTCGGCGACGCGGCCAATGTAGAACGTGTTCTACATTGGCCGCAAGGGTGCCGCTAGTGCTCGGTGAGAGCAGCGCGCGGGCACTGCGCGATAGCCGAACGAACATCCGCTTCCCGGTCGGCCGGCGGGACGGGCGCCGAGATGATCAGCTGCTCGTCGTCGTCCAGATCGAAGATGTCGGGCGCGATTCCGACGCAGACGCCGTTCGCTTCGCAGCGGTCCCTGTCGACCCTGACCTCCATGACAACTCCTCACTTCGCATTCGCTCGAAAGACTCGACGGAAGCACGGTGCACCGGGCTGTGGTGCAACGACTTTCCGCCATAAGACTAGAACCCGTTTCACTGCTGTGCAATGATTCGGACAACCATCCTCGACGAGCCGACCGCACGATCGGCACCGGTGACGGAACGGCCGCTGTCACAGCTTCGAACCAGATCAGCCGTGCTCGCGATCATTCCAGACACCGGGGACCTATCGGACGAAGCAGCGCCGACGATAGCTCTGGAACGGAGAAACAACGTGGATATCACTTACACCCCGCAGCAGCAGCAGCTGCGGGAGGAATTGCGAAGCTACTTTGCGAAATTGATGACTCCGGAACGTCGCGAAGCGTTGGCGGCGACGACCGGCGAGTACGGCGAGGGCAACGTCTACCGCGAGGTCGTCCAGCAGATGGGCAAGGACGGCTGGCTGACGCTGGGCTGGCCCAAGCAGTACGGCGGCCAGGAGCGGTCCCCGATGGAGCAGCTCATCTTCACCGACGAAGCCGCGATCGCGGGCGCTCCGGTCCCCTTCCTGACCATCAACTCGGTCGCGCCGACGATCATGCATTTCGGCACCCCCGAGCAGAAGGCGTTCTTCCTGCCGAAAATCTCCGCGGGTGAGCTGCACTTCTCGATCGGCTACTCGGAGCCCGGAGCCGGCACCGATCTGGCGTCGCTGCGCACGTCCGCGGTCAAGGACGGCGACGACTACGTCATCAACGGCCAGAAGATGTGGACGAGCCTCATCCAGTACGCCGACTACGTGTGGCTGGCGTGCCGCACCGATCCGAATGCCAAGAAGCACCGCGGGATCAGCATGCTCATCGTGCCGACCACGGCCGAGGGCTTCTCGTACACCCCGGTCCACACGATGGCCGGCCCCGACACCAGCGCCACCTACTACCAGGACGTCCGCGTTCCGCAGAGCTCCCTCGTGGGCGAGGAGAACGGCGGATGGCGACTCGTGACCAACCAGCTGAACCACGAGCGCGTCGCGCTCACGTCGGCCGGCCCGATCATGACGGCGCTCCAGGAAGTCCGTGAGTGGGCACAGAACACCAAGCTGGCCGACGGCCGCCGGGTGATCGACCAGGAGTGGGTCCAGATCAACCTCGCCCGGGTGCACGCCAAGACCGAGTACCTCAAGCTGATGAACTGGGAGATCGCATCCGCGGAGGACCACGCGCCGGGCCCCGAGGCCGCGTCCGCGAACAAGGTCTTCGGCACCGAGTTCGCGACCGAGGCGTACCGCCTGCTGATGGAGATCCTGGGCCCGTCGGCCACGATCCGCCAGAACTCGGCCGGCGTGCTGCTCCGCGGACGACTCGAGCGGATGCACCGCTCCGCACTGATCCTCACCTTCGGCGGCGGCACCAACGAGGTCCAGCGCGACATCATCGCGATGACCGCCCTCGGCCAGCCCGCATCGAAGCGATAAGGAAGGACGACGACACATGGACTTCACTCTCACCGAGGCCCAGCACGACCTGGCCGGCCTCACCAACGGCATCGTCTCCGACATCGTCACGAACGAGCGTCTGCGTGAACTCGACTCGGCCGAGGACCGCTTCGATCGCAAGCTCTGGGACGCACTCGCCACCTCGGGTGTGCTGAGCGCGGCCCTGCCCGAGTCGGTCGGCGGCGACGGCTTCGGCGTCCTCGAGCAGGCCAGCATCCTGATCGAGCTGGGCCGCGGCGTCGCTCCCGTGCCGTACCTGACCTCGATCGTCATGGCGGCCGGCGCGATCGCCGAGTTCGGTTCGGACGCACAGCGTTCGGATTGGGCAGCCCCTGCGGGCGCCGGTTCGAAGATTCTCGCGGTCGCACTCGCCGAGGAGCTCAACGACAATCCCGCGGCGCCGGTCACCCGGGCCGAGCGGACGTCGGACGGGTGGACGCTGCGCGGCACCAAGATCGTCGTCGACGGCGCCCCGATCGCGGACATGTTCCTCGTCCCGGCCGCCACCGACAACGGCACCGCGGTGTTCCTGGTCGAGGCCGGCGACGCCGGTGTCGCGGTGACCCGCCAGCAGACGACGGACTTCGGATGCACCGGCATCGTCGAGCTCACCGACGTCCGCGTCGACGCCGACTGCGTGCTCGGTTCCGCCGAGCGCGGCGCGGAGATCGTCGACTGGATCCTCGACCGCGGCGCCGTCGGCTCGAGCGCCTTCCAGTTCGGCGTGCTCGATCAGGCGCTGAAGATGACCGCCGACTACGCCCGCGAGCGGGTCCAGTTCGACCGACCCATCGGCAGCTTCCAGGCCGTGGCGCAGCGTCTCGCCGACGGCTACATCGATGTCAAGGGTGTTCGACTGACGCTGTGGCAGGCCGCTTTCCGCCTGGCCGAGGGTCAGCCGATCGAGGGCGAGATCGAGACCGCCAAGTTCTGGGCGGCGGACGCCGGCCACCGGGTCGCACACACCGTGGTGCACGTCCACGGCGGTGTCGGACTCGACGAGGACCACCCGGTGCACCGGTACTTCCTCGCCGCGAAGCGTCAGGAATTCCTGCTGGGTTCCGCGACCGATCAGCTCCGCCGTCTCGGCGCTGAGCTGGCCGCGACGCCCGCGTAAGCGACTCGGACACAAGCAGTCCCATACAGTGAAATGAGGAAGCATGACGGGTGTCACACCCGTCATGATGGGGGCATGACAGTGACTCCCACCGTCGCGGACCTGCTCGAACAGCTACGCGACGTCGACACGCACGGAATCCGCTTCGAGGATGCGTACATTCCGTGGACGGATCACGTCCACGGAATGTACGACCGTGCGGCACTTTTGAATGCGCTGCTCGATCCGGAGCGTCCACGACACTTCGGCGTCCTGATGGACAACATTCCGGAGTTCTCGTCGCTTGTCGGCGCAGCCCGCCTTCTCCGGCGCCGTCGTCGCCGGCCTGAACACAACCCGCCGTGGCGAGGCGCTCGCCCGCGACATAGACCTTTCCGACTGCCAGATCGTCTTCACCGAGAACAGCCAGGCCCCACTGCTGGACGGGCTGGATCTCGACGGCGTCCGAGTGGTCAACGTCGACTCCCCGGAGTGGGACGAGATGCTCGCACCTTTCGCCGGCAGCCCGGCTGTTCGGGCCGCGGCGCAGCCGGACGACCTGCTGATGCTGATCTTCACCTCCGGCACGAGCGGCGACCCGAAAGCCGTGCGCTGCACCCACAGCAAGATCGCCGACCCGGGCGTCATGCTCGCCGACCGGTTCGGCCTCACGTCCGACGACGTCGTGTACATGTCGATGCCGATGTTCCACTCCAACGCGATGATGGCCGCGTGGGCCGTCGCACTGCACGGCCGCACCGGGGTTGCGTTCCGGCGCAAGTTCTCCGCCTCGGGATTCCTGCCCGACGTGCGGCGCTACGGCGTCACGTACGCCAACTACGTCGGCAAGCCGCTGTCGTTCATCCTGGCCACGCCGGAGCTCCCCGACGACGCCGACAACACGCTGAAGATCATGTACGGCAACGAGGGTTCCGCGCCGGTGGTCCGGGAGTTCGCCCGCCGCTTCGGCGCCCGGGTGGTCGACGGCTTCGGGTCCACCGAGGGCGGCGTGTCCATCTCGGCGCACCCCGACGCCCGGCCGGCGCGCTGGGCCTCCTCCCCGCGAACATCGAGATCCGCAATCCCGATACCGGAACCGTCTGTCCCCGGCAGAGTTCGATGCACAGGGGCGTCTCGTCAATGCCGAGGAGTCGACCGGCGAGATGGTCAACGTGGCGGGCGCCGGGGCGTTCGCCGGCTACTACAAGAATCCCGCTGCCGACGCCGAGCGTCTGCGGGACGGCATGTACTGGAGCGGCGACCAGGCGTACCGGGACACCGACGGATTCGTCTACTTCGCGGGCCGCAGCTCCGGGTGGCTGCGGGTCGACGGCGAGAACCTCGGCGCGGCCCCCATCGAGCGCATCCTGATCCGTTACCCCGGGTTCGCGCAGGTGTCGGTGTACGGCGTGCCGGACCGTGAGGTCGGTGACCGGGTGATGGTCGCCGTGATCCCCGCCGGCGACGTCACCGCGTTCGATCCGGTTGCGTTCGCGCGCTTCGTGGACGATCAGCCGGATCTCGGCCCCAAGCAGCGGCCGACGTTGGTGCGTGTGTGCAGCGAGTTCCCGCGGACCGCGACGTTCAAGGTGGTCACCCGCACCCTGAGCGCCGAACGCTGGCACTGCGCCGACCCGGTCTGGGTGCGCGAGCGCGGACAGGACGAGTTCCAGCTCCTCACACCGGAACTCGCGCTCGCACTGGAGCGGCAGACAGCCAGCGCCTGATCACACGAAAAGAACTCGCGCCCGGAACGATCCGTTCCGGGCGCGAGTTCTTTACGCGACGCTCTACTTCAGCCCGTCGAGGCGCGCGACGGTCGACTCGAATTCCTCCACCAGCTCCGCCATGATCTCGGCGACCGGGCGGATCTCGTTCATCCGGCCGACGATCTGACCGACCGGCATGGCGACGACCTCGGGATCGTTGCCCGCGGAGATCCGCTGGTGCGCCTCGCTGACGAGGATGTTCTGCAGCGGCATCGGGAGCGGCTCGGGGGCGCCGGGCTTGGCCCACGCGTCGGTCCACTTGGTCTTGAGCAGTCGGGCCGGCTTGCCGGAGTAGATCCGCGAACGGACCGTGTCGGCCGACGACGCGTGGAGCAGTGCGCGCTGGATCGAGGACGGCCCGTCGGCGGCGCTGCCGAGCTTGTACTCGCTGGTGGTGAGCCAGTACGAGCCCATCCACACGCCGGACGCACCGAGCGCGAGGGCCGCGGCGATCTGACGTCCGCTGCCGATACCGCCGGCGGCGAGGACACCGGCGGTGTCACCGATCGCGTCGACGATCTCGGGCACGAGCACCATCGAGGCGATCTCACCGGTGTGCCCACCGGCCTCGTAGCCCTGCGCGATGACGATGTCGACGCCGTTCTCGACGTGGCTGCGGGCGTGTTCGACCGCACCCGCGAGGGCCGCGACCGGAACACCCTTCTCGTGGGCCAGGTCGATGACGTCCTTCGGCGGCGAGCCGAGGGCGTTGGCGATCAACGCAATCCGATGGCCGAGCGCGACGTCGACGTGCGAGCGCGCCACCGAGTGGAGCCACCCAGGACGCCGGTCGCGTGCTCGACGTCGTCGGACAGCGGTGCGACGCCGAGTTCGTCGAGCGTGCGGTTGACGAACGCGCGGTGCTCGGCCGGGATGAGCTTGTCGAGGTCGACCGCGGCCCCCTCGGTGGGCACCTTGGCCGGCATCACGATGTCGACGCCGTACGGCTTGCCGTCGGTGTTCTCGTCCATCCAGGTGAGCGTGGCCTCGAGCTCGTCCGGGTCGTTGAACCGGACGCAGCCGAGGACGCCGAGTCCGCCCGCGCGCGAGATCGCCGCGGCCACGTGCTCGGACGGCGTGAACCCGAAGATCGGGTACTCGATACCGAACTTCTCGGCGAGATCGGTTCGCATCAAGCGTCCTTGCCGTTGGTGAGGTGCTCGTCGGCGTCGCGCGACTGGGTCTGCGCGGTGGCCCACTTGTAGTCGGGCTTGCCGGCCGGCGAACGCTTGATCTCGTCGACCAGCCACAGGCTGCGCGGCACTTTGTAGCCGGCGATCTCCTTGCGGGCCGCGTCGACGATGCCGGCCAGGTTCGGACGCGTGCCCGGACGCGGCGCGACGACGGCGGCGACGCGGTTGCCCCAGCGGTCGTCGGGCACACCGACCACCAGGACGTCGAAGACGTCGGGGTGCAGCTTGATGGCGCCCTCGACCTCTTCGGGGTAGATCTTCTCGCCGCCGCTGTTGATCGAGACGGAGCCGCGGCCGAGCATGGTGACGGTGCCGTCCTCCTCGACCGAGGCGTAGTCGCCCGGGATCGAGTAGCGAATGCCGTTGAAGACCTTGAACGTCGCCTTGGTCTTCTCTTCGTCCTTGTAGTAGCCGAGCGGGATGTGGCCGCTGCGCGCGAGCATGCCGACCTTGCCCGAACCGGGCTCGATGGGGTTGCCCTCGTCGTCGAGGACCACGGTCGCGGCGTCGATCTTCACGCGCGGGCCGCCGGTGTGCTCGAAGCCCTTGGTGATGGTGGCCAGGCCGCCGAACCCGGTCTCGGACGATCCGATGGAGTCGGTGAGCAGGCGGTTGGGCAGCAGGTCGAGGAACTGCTCCTTGAGCGCCGGCGAGAAGAGTGCGGCGCTGCTGGCGATCACGTACAGCGACGAAAGGTCGTACGGCTCACCGGTCTCCGGGTTGCCGGCGATGAGCGCGTCGATCATCGGGCGCGCCATCGCGTCACCGGTGATGAAGATCAGGTTGACCTTGTGTCGGTCGATGACCTGCCACACCTCGTGTCCGTCGAACTCGGGGTGCATCACGAGCGTGCCACCGCCGAAGAGGCTGTGGAACACGGCCGACTGCGACCCGCCGTGGATCATCGGCGGAATCGGGAAGCGCACCATCGCGGGGTTGGCGGCACCCAGCTTCGCCATCTCCCACTCGTCCTCGAGGTACTCGCCGGTGACGAAGTTGACGCCGCCGCCCAGCACACGCCACCAGTCCTCGTGCCGCCACATGACGCCCTTGGGCATGCCGGTGGTGCCACCCGTGTAGAGGATGAAGATGTCGTCGGGGCTGCGCTCGCCGAAGTTGCGCTCGGGCGAGCCCTGCGACAGCGCCTGCTCGAACTCGACACCGCCGTACGAGGAGTAGTCGAGATCGGTTCCGTCCTCGACGACGATCGCCGTCTTCACGTGCGGGGTGTTCGGCAGGACGCCCGCGGCCTTGTCCGCGTAGCGACGCTCGTGCACGAGCGCAACCATGTCCGAGTTTTCGAAGATGTACTGCAACTCGTTCTCGACATAGCGGTAGTTGACGTTGACCATGATGGCGCGGGCCTTGAACACCGCGACCATCGTGATGATCGCCTCGATGGTGTTGCGGCTGTAGATGCCCACCTTGTCACCCGGCTCGACGCCCTGATCCCGCAGGTAGTTGGCCAGCCGGTTGGCTCGCTCCTCCAGTTGCGCGAACGTGAGCTCGCGCTCCGCGTCCACGAGTGCGATGCGGTCGGGATTGAGGTCGATCGAGTGCTCTACAAGGTCTGCAATGTTAATGGCCACGTCAACAAAGTAGAACGTGTTACTGTCGCTGACAAGACCCAATCTGAGACTCAACTCACACACATCTCGGGAGCTCCCAGTGTCCACCGAAACCACCGACAAATCCGACGTTTCGGCGAAATCGCCCCACTGCCTGGTCGAGAAGCGCGGCCACGTCCTGATCGTGACGATGAATCGCCCCGAGGCACGCAATGCGCTGTCGGGCGAGATGATGGCGATCATGACCGAGGCCTGGGACCAGGTCGATTCCGATCCCGGCATCCGGGTCGCGATCCTCACCGGCGCGGGCGGCACGTTCTGTGCCGGCATGGACCTCAAGGAGATGAACCGGAACGCTCCCGGCGACAAGTTCGGCGCCGGCGGCATGGACCTGACCAAGCTGCCGGCACTGCTCAAGGGCCGCCGCCTCACCAAGCCGCTCATCGCCGCGGTCGAGGGCCCGGCCATCGCGGGCGGCACCGAGATCCTGCAGGGCACCGACATCCGCGTCGCCGGCGAGAGCGCCCGCTTCGGCGTCTCCGAGGCGCGACTGGGCCTGTTCCCGCTCGGCGGCTCCGCGGTCCGACTGGTCCGCCAGCTCCCCTACACCCTCGCGGCCGAGATCCTGCTCACCGGCCGGACGGTGCCCGCGCCCGAGGCCAGGGAGATCGGCCTGATCGGACACATCGTCCCCGACGGCCAGGCACTGGACAAGGCGCTCGAAGATCGCCGAGCAGATCGCCGCCAACGGCCCCATCGCGGTGCAGGCCATCCTCAAGACCATCCGCGTCACCGAGGGCATGCACGAAGAGGACGCGTTCAAGCTCGAGGCTGAGATCGGCGCTGCGGTGTTCAAGAGCGACGACGCCAAGGAGGGCCCCGCTCGTTCGCCGAGAAGCGCGCCCCCAAGTTCACCGGCAAGTAGCGGACGGCGCGTCCCGGGAGACGTACAGAACGGCGCGGGCCGTGGTGGCGAGTCCACCACGGCCCGCGCCGTTCGCGTATCGAGAGGGATCAGGCGGTGCCGACGGCGGCCGCGAGCTGGCGCATGTGCTCGACGCTGCGGCACGTCACCAGCAGCATCGTGACGCCGGCGTCCTCCCACTCCTTGACCTGGGTGCGGACCTCGTCGACGTTGCCGATGATCATTGTGTCCGTGACCATCTGGTCCGGCACGATCGCGGCAGCCTCTTCCTTGCGACCGGAGAGGAACAGCTTCTGGATCTCCTTGACCTCCTCGCCGTATCCCATCCGGGTGTACACCTGGGCGTGGAAGTTCATCTCCGCCGCGCCCATGCCGCCGACGTACAGCGCGGTGATCGGGCGAAGCTTGTCGATCTCGCCCTGGCGGTCGTCGGTGACGACCACCTGGCACGTCGCGGCGATCTCGAAGTCCTCACGGCTCCGGCGCGCACCGGGGCGGGCGAATCCCTCGTCGAGCCACTCGTTGTACATCGGCGCCAGGCGCGGGGTGTAGTAGATCGCGAGCCAACCGTCCGCGATCTCCGCCGTCAGCGCAACGTTCTTGGGCCCCTCGGCGCCGAGCCAGATCGGCAGATCCGCGCGCAGCGGATGCGTGATCGGCTTGAGCGGCTTCCCGAGCCCCATCGAACCCGGGCCGGCGTACGGCAACGGGTAGTGCGGTCCGTCGTTGCGCACCGCGCCCTCGCGGGCGAGGACCTGACGCACGATCGAGACGTATTCGCGAGTGCGGGCCAACGGTTTCTGGAACGGCTGCCCGTACCAGCCCTCGACGACCTGGGGTCCCGACACACCCAGACCGAGGATCGCGCGCCCACCGGAGAGGTGGTCGAGCGTGAGCGCGTGCATCGCGCAGTTCGTCGGCGTCCGCGCGGACATCTGCGCCACCGATGTACCCAGGCGGATGCGCTCGGTGCTCGAACCCCACCACGCGAGCGGAGTGAAGGCGTCGTTACCCCAGGACTCGGCGGAGAAGACGGCGTCGAATCCGGACGCGTCGGCCTCGTTCACCAACTCCTGCGCATTGAACGGAGGCTGCGCACCCCAGTACCCGAGTTGTAACCCCAGCTTCATTGCGTGCCTCCGTGTTTTCCCATATCTGCAGTGACTCTTGCCACAGTAATAAGAACCTGTTCTACTCGATTCCGTGACTCAAGGAAAGACAGCAGGCAAGAGCCAAGTGGCCGAGCAGCCACTGAGAGCACCACTTAATCTGAAATTCGACTACACCCGATCGGTGGGGCCGACCATCGGCGCGTTCGTGACCGGCCTGCGTGACCGAAAGATCATCGGCGGCCGTGGATCCGACGGCCGAATCCACGTTCCCCACCGGAATTCGATCCCGCGACGCTGGAACCGCTGACCGATTTCGTCGACGTGTCGGATACCGGCACGGTCGTCAGTTGGTCGTGGATGGCCGAGCCCATCGAGGGTCAGCCGCTGACGCACCCGTTCGCGTGGGCGCTGGTGAAGCTCGACGGTGCCGACACCTCGATCCTGCACGCCGTCGACGCCGGCTCCCCCGACGCGATGAGCACCGGGATGCGGGTGCGGGTCCGCTGGGCGGACGAGCGCACCGGACGCATCCAGGACATCGCGTGCTTCGAGCCCGGCGAGAGCGATTCGACTCCGGCGCCGACCGCGGGTGAACCGGTCACCGGCATCGTCACCCCGATCGATCTGAACTACACGCACACCGCGTCGTTCGAGGAGACGTACTACCTACGCGGCCTCATGGAGGGCAAGATCATCGGCGGGCGCACCGACGCGAACGGCAAGGTGTACGTGCCGCCGCGCGGCGCCAACCCCACCGACGGTGTACCCACCAAGGAGCAGGTCGAGGTGTCCGACAAGGGCACCATCACGACCTTCTGCATCGTCAACGTGCCGTTCATGGGCCAGCAGATCAAGCCTCCGTACGTCGCGGCCTACGTGTTGCTCGACGGCGCCGACATCCCGTTCCTGCACCTGCTCCTCGACGTCGACGCGTCCGAGGTCCGGATGGGTATGCGTGTCGAGGCCGTGTGGCGCCCGAAGGAGGAGTGGGAGTACTCGCTTCGGAACATCTCCCACTTCCGCCCGAGCGGTGAGCCGGACGCGGACTACGACACCTACAAGCACCACCTCTAGGAGCCTCGAGACCATGACAGACATTGCAGTCGTCGGCTTCGCACAGGCCCCCCATGTGCGTGAGACCACCGGCACCACCAACGGTGTCGAGATGCTCGTCCCCTGCTTCCAGGAGCTGTACGCGGAGCTAGGAATCACCAAGTCCGACATCGGCTTCTGGTGCTCCGGTTCGTCCGACTACCTGGCCGGCCGGTCCTTCTCGTTCATCTCCGCGATCGACTCGATCGGCGCCGTGCCGCCGATCAACGAGTCGCATGTCGAGATGGACGCCGCCTGGGCGCTGTACGAGGCGTGGGTCAAGCTCATGACCGGCGAGGTCGATACGGCCCTCGTGTACGGCTTCGGCAAGTCGTCCGCGGGCAACCTCCGCCAGATCCTCGCCATGCAGATGGACCCCTACCTCGTGTCCCCGCTGTGGCCGGACTCGGTCTCGGTCGCGGGCCTGCAGGCCCGACTGGGTCTCGACGCCGGCAAGTGGACGGCCGAGGACATGGCCGCGGTCGCCCAGCGCAGCCGCGCCGCCGCGAAGAGCAACCCCAACGCCCAGATCTCCGGCGACGTCGACCTCGAGACGCTGCTCGCGTCCGAGTACATCGCCGATCCGCTGCGCGTGCACGACTGCGCGCCGATCACCGACGGTGCGGCCGCGATCATTCTGGCCCGCGGTGACCGCGCCCGCGAGCTGCGCGAGCGGCCGGCGTGGATCACCGGCATCGAGCACCGCATCGACTCCCCCTCCATCGGGTCGCGGGACCTGACGACGTCCCCGTCCACCGCCGCCGCCGCACGCGCCGCGACCGGTGGCGACGTCTCGAACATCGACGTCGCCGAACTGCACGCCCCGTTCACGCATCAGGAGATCATCCTGCGCGAGGCGATCGGTCTGACCGATGCCACCACCATCAACCCGTCGGGTGGTCCGCTGACCGGCAACCCGATGTTCGCGGGCGGCCTCGAGCGCATCGGCTACGCGGCCCGACAGATCTTCAGCGGTGACGCCCAGCGCACCCTCGCTCACGCCACCAGTGGCCCTGTGCTGCAGCAGAACCTGGTCGCGGTCATGGAAGGACGCAACTAATGGCGAAGCAACTGGCAGCCGTCCTCGGTACCGGCCAGACCTACTACGTCGCCAAGCGCCACGACGTCACGATGGCCGGCATGATCCGCGAGGCGATCGACCGCGCAATGGCCGACGCCCACGTCGGCTGGGACGACATCGACGCCATCGTCATCGGCAAGGCCCCCGACCTGTTCGAGGGGTCGATGATGCCGGAGCTCGCCATGTCGGATGCGTTGGGCGCCAACGGCAAGCCGCTGCTGCGCGTGCACACCGCCGGATCCGTCGGTGCGTCGACGGGCAATGTCGCGGCCAGCCTCGTGCAGTCCGGCGTCCACAAGCGGGTGCTCGCGGTGTCGTGGGAGAAGCAATCCGAGTCCAACGCGATGTGGGCGCTCTCCACACCGGTGCCGTTCACGATGCCCGTCGGCGCGGGCGCGGGCGGGTTCTTCGCACCGCACGTGCGCTCGTACATCCGCCGCTCCGGTGCCCCGACCACATCGGTGCGATGGTCGCCGTCAAGGACCGCCGCAACGGCGCCATGAACCCCTACGCGCACCTCAAGCAGCCCGACATCACCGTCGAGTCGGTGCAGGCCTCCCAGATGCTGTGGGACCCCATCCGTTACGACGAGACTTGCCCGTCGTCGGACGGCGCCTGCGCGATCGTCATCGGCAACGAAGATGCAGCGAAGGAAGTCCTTTCCGAAGGCCGCAAGGTGGCGTGGATCCATGCGACCGCGATGCGCACCGAGCCGCTGTCGTACGCCGGCCGCAACGTCGCGAACCCGCAGGCCGGCCGCGACGCCTCCGCCGCGTTGTGGAAGGCGGCGGGCATCACCGATCCGCTGAACGAGATCGACGAGGCCGAGATCTACGTGCCGTTCTCTTGGTTCGAGCCGATGTGGCTCGAGAACCTCGGGTTCGTGCCGGAGGGTCAGGGCTGGAAGTTCACCGAGGCCGGCGAGACCGCGATCGGCGGCCAGCTGCCGGTGAATGCGTCGGGCGGCGTGCTCTCGTCGAATCCGATCGGTGCCTCCGGCATGATCCGCTACGCCGAGTCCGCGATGCAGGTGATGGAGCGGGCGGGCGATCACCAGGTCGACGGCGCCCGCAAGGCGTTCGGTCACGCGTACGGCGGTGGCTCGCAGTACTTCGCGATGTGGGTGGTCGGCTCCGACCGTCCGACCAACTAGGAGGATTCACCATGAAGTTCACAGTCGGCATCGCGATGAGCCCGCTCGACCAGTTGACCGCCCTGGCACAGACCGCGGAGGAGTGTGGGTTCGCGAACATCGCGCTGCCCGACTCCCTGTTCTTCATGGAGACGGCCGCCGCGGACTACCCGTACACCCCCGACGGCTCGCGCATGTGGAATGCCGAGACGCCGTGGGTGGACCCGTTGATCGCGGCGGCCGCGATGGGCGCCGTCACTAGCACCATCGGCTTCTACACGAACGTCCTCAAGCTCGGTTCCCGCAACCCCCTGCTGCTCGCGCGGCAGGTGGGTTCGGTCGCCAACATGACCGGCAACCGATTCGGCTTCGGCGTCGGGATCGGCTGGGCCCCCGAAGAGTTCGAGTGGTGCGGGCGCCGTACAAGAAGCGCGGCGCTCGCGTCGACGAGATGATCGAGATCATCAAGCTTGTCCTGGCCGGCGGGATGGTCGAGTACCACGGCGAGTTCTTCGACTTCGACCGACTGCAGATCAGCCCAGCGCCCAGCAAGCCGGTGCCGTTCTACGTCGGCGGTCACACCGAGGTCGCGCTCAAGCGCGCGGCCCGGGTGGGCGACGGCTGGACCTCGGCGATGATGAAGTTCGACGACCTGGTCACCACGATGGCCCGGCTGAAGGAACTTCGCACCGAATACGGCCGAGCCGACCAGCCTTTCGAGATCCAGGCGGTGTGCATCGACAGGTTCGGCAAGGACGGGTACGCCCAGATGGCCGAGGCCGGCATCACCGACAACATCGTCGTCCCGTGGATCTTCGACGGACTCGGGTTCGACGCCCCGCTCGAGGCCGAGCAGGACTCGCTGCGCAAGTTCGCCGATCAGTACATTCACTAGGGAGCGAAGCATGACGACAACCGGTACCGAGCACCCCGCGCGCATCGCCGCGAAGGCCTCACAGTCCGCCGCGAGCGGAAAGCGCAAGGAGGAGTGGCTCGATCTGTTCGCGGAGGACGGCTGGGTCGAGGACCCGGTCGGCCCGTCGGGCTTCGATCCCGAGGGCAAGGGCCACCACGGTCGCGAGGCGATCTCGAAGTTCTACGACATGACGATCGCCAACACCGACTCGCTCGAGTTCATCGTGAACGACTCGCTGGTGTGCGGCGACGAGAACGTCAACATCGGCAAGATCCGCACGGTCATGGCCGGCAACCAGATCGACGCCGAGGGTGTGTTCATCTACCGCGTCAACGCCGAGGGCAAGCTGCAGTCGCTGCGGGCCTTCTGGGAGGTCGAGCGCGCGATGAAGACGCTGAAGAAGCTCTGAGTCCGAAGCAGGAAAGTGGGGCGGTCACCGGAATCCGGTGACCGCCCCACTTTCGTTGTGTCCGTGCATCTCTGGTCTGAGTCTGAAGATCCCGGACAAAGCGATAGCGCCAGCGAGGGATGAGGGATCTCGCTGACGCTACCGCGTCTGTGTGTGCGATTGGAGCCTAGTGCTTGACCGGGCAGCCCGAGGTCTTGTAGTCGACCTGGTACTCCTTGATGCCGTTCAGCCAGCCGGACCGCAGGCGGCGGGTGTCGCCGGCCTCGGTGATGTCCGGGAGGAAGTCTGCGATCGCGTTGAAGATCAGCTCGATCTCCATTCGAGCGAGGTTGGCACCCAGGCAGTAGTGAGCGCCGGTACCGCCGAACGACAGGTGCGGGTTGGGGTCACGCGTGATGTCGAACGTGTGCGGGTTCTCGAACACGTCCTCGTCGAAGTTCGCCGAGACGTAGCTCATCACCACGCGCTGACCCTTCTTGACCTGCACGCCGCCGATCTCGGTGTCCTGCAGCGCGGTGCGCTGGAACGACGCGACCGGGGTGGCCCAGCGGATGACCTCGTCGGCCATGGTCTTCGGGCGTTCCTTCTTGAACAGCTCCCACTGCTCGGGGTTGTCCATGAAGGCCTTCATGCCGTGCGTGGTGGCGTTGCGGGTGGTCTCGTTGCCGGCCACCGCGAGCACGATCACGAAGAAGCCGAACTCCTCGGCGCTGAGCTCGTCGCCGTCGACGTCCGCCTCGATGAGCGTGGTGACGAGGTCGTTGGCCGGGTTCTTCTTGCGCTCCTCGGCCATCTGGTAGGCGTAGCCGAGGATCTCCATCGACGCTGCCGCCGGATCGATGTCGGCGAACTCGGGGTCGTCGTACGAGGTCATCTGGTTGGACCACTCGAAGACCTTGCCGCGATCTTCCTGCGGCACGCCGATGAGTTCGGCGATGGCCTGCAGCGGCAGTTCCGCCGCGACCTGGGTGACGAAGTCGCCGCTACCCTCCTCAGCGGCGGCCTTGACGATGGCCTCGGCACGGGACTTCAGTTCGGCCTTGAGCCCGTTGATGGCACGGGGCGTGAAGCCGCGGGCGACGAGCTTGCGCAGCTTGGTGTGCTCCGGCGCATCCTTGTTCAGGAGCACGAAACGCTGGAGTTCGATCTGCGCGCGCTCCATGTCGTCGTTGAAGCGCGGGATCGCGGTGTTCTCCCAGGTGGAGAACACATCGCTGCGCATCGAGACATCGCGGATGTCCTCGTGCCGGGTGACCAACCAGTAGCCACCGTCGTTGAACCCGCCGACCCCGTCGGGCTGCTCGACCCAGTACACCGGCTGAGTCTTGCGAACCTCGGCAAGCTCCTCGACCGGGAGTCGGTGCGCGTAGATGTCGGGTCCGTGAAGTCGAACCCTGCGGGAATGTTGGGCTGTGCCACTGCTGTCTCCTGCCGTCGCGACCAGGCGCGAAGTGATGTGGAACACGTTCTACATGCATTGAATCACAGAGCGCCGATCAGGGAAAGACTAGGCAAAAATCCGCCCTCCCGGTCCTTGCCTCACAGGGAGAACCTGTTCTATTTTTCGTAGAAGCGAGTGAAAGGATCCCACCGTGGGCACACCAGTAATCGTCGAGGCAGTTCGCACCCCGATCGGAAAGCGCGGTGGCTGGCTGTCCGGCCTGCACGCAGCCGAGATCCTCGGTGCCGCACAGAAGGGCATCGTAGACCGCGCGGGCATCGACCCGGCGCTCGTCGAGCAGGTCATCGGCGGATGTGTCGCGCAGGCGGGCGCGCAGTCCAACAACGTCACCCGCACCGCATGGCTCGCGGCCGGTCTGCCGTGGCAGGTCGGCGCCACCACCATCGACTGCCAGTGCGGATCCGCGCAGCAGGCGAACCACCTCATCGCCGGACTCATCGCGACCGGAGCGATCGACATCGGCATCGCGTGCGGTGTCGAGGACATGAGCATGGTGCCGCTCGGGGCCAACGTCGGCACCGAGGCCGGCCCGCGCCGTCCGGCGTCGTGGGACATCGACATGCCCAACCAGTTCGACGCCGCCGAGCGGATCGCCAAGCGCCGCGGTCTCACTCGCGAGGACCTCGAGGTGCTCGGCGTCCGCTCGCAGGCTCTCGCCAAGCAGGCGTGGGCCGAGGGCCGCTTCGACCGCGAGATCGTCCCGGTCACCGCCCCGGTCATCGGCGAGGACAAGCAGCCCACGTCGGAGATGAACGTCATCTCGCGCGACCAGGGCCTGCGCGACACCACCGCCGAATCGCTCGCCAAGCTCAAGCCGGTCCTCGAAGGGCGGAACGCACACCGCCGGCACGTCGTCGCAGATCTCCGACGGCGCCGCCGCCGTCATGCTCATGGACGAGGACCGCGCCCGCGCGCTCGGCCTGAAGCCGCGTGCCCGCATCGTCAGTCAGGTGCTCGTCGGCTCCGAGCCCGAGTACCACCTCGACGGCCCGGTGCAGGCGACGTCGCGCGTCCTGGAGAAGGCCGGCATGAAGATCGGCGACCTGGACCTGTTCGAGATCAACGAGGCGTTCGCGTCCGTCGTCCTGTCGTGGGCCCAGGTCCACGGCCCCGACATGGACAAGGTCAACGTCAACGGCGGCGCCCTCGCGCTCGGGCATCCCGTGGGCAGCACCGGTTCTCGCCTCATCACCACCGCGCTGCACGAGCTCGAGCGCCGCGACGCCTCGACCGCGCTCATCACGATGTGCGCGGGCGGTGCGCTGGCCACCGGCACCATCATCGAGCGGATCTGATCGGGGCTCCTGGAAGATGACCACGCAGCGCCCGTCGGGGCTCGATTCGAAGTACACCGCCGACATCATCAAGTGGATGTCGCGGATCAACGTGCGGTTGTATCGGGCCACCGGCGGGCGTCTCGGCGGCAAGTGGCGAGTGGGCAGCGCGTTCCCGTGGGGAATCCCGGTCTGCCTGCTCACCACCACGGGACGCAAGAGCGGTCAGCCCGGATCAGCCCGCTGTTGTTCCTCGAGGACGGCGACCGCATCGTGCTGGTCGCCTCCCAGGGCGGGCTGCCCAAGAATCCGATGTGGTACCTCAACATTCGCGCCAATCCGGACGTGACGGTGCAGATCAGGTCCGACGTCCGGACGATGCGGGCGCGGGTCGCGACGGACGAGGAACGCGGCGCGCTCTGGCCGCGTCTGGTGGACCTCTACGCCGACTTCGACAACTACCAGTCGTGGACCGACCGCAAGATCCCTGTCGTCATCTGCGAATAGCGCGCGCCACTCCCCCGCGCGAGCATCCGGCGGGAATAATGGTGGTTGACGCCCGGCCCCCGCGCCGGGCACACCGCCTCGCGAGGAGGAATGTCGCGACATGACAGTGAAGAACCACGACCAGGTGATCGACCGGCGCGAGATCGCTTCGGCCCTGCTGAAGGCGCTCGACCGTCGCCACGAGGTCCTGGACGCCATCGTCGAGAGCAAGGATCGCGAGGCGGCCGTCGCGGCCGTGCGCGAACTCCTCGACACCACCGAGTTCTGCGCCGACGCGGTGCTGAATCTGCGATTCGATCGGCTCACGGTCCGGGAGCGCGACCGTATCCGTACCGAACTCGAGGATCTCGACGCAACCCTCGAGTGGCTGCCCGAGCAGCGCCCGTACAGCACCGGTGTGGGAGTTCGCTTGCGCCCGTTCACCGATTCGGACGCCGACAAAGAGCTGTTCCGTGAGCGATCCGCCGAGCGCTTCGACGACTCCGGCAACCCGTGGAGCCCGGACCGCGTCGAGCAGGAGCGCCGAGACGGCCTCTTGCGGATCGACGACGAGTCGGCGGCGTGGTTCGTCGCCGAGTGCACCACCGGTGACGAGCCGCGCAGTGTCGGGCTGGTGTTCGGCGAGCTGACCGGCAACGAGGTGGACGTCGCGATCTGGGTGGCACCCGACTCCCGCAAGCAGGGGTACGGCACGGCCTCGCTCAAGCAGGCCCGCAGCGTGCTGGCCGCCTACTTCCCGGCACGACGCTGATCGTGCGCACACCCGCATAGAAACGTCACGCACGAAGAACGCCCGTGCGCACGAGGCACACGGGCGTTTTTCGATGCGTGTGACTTAAGCGCCGTAGACCGGGGTGGGGGTCTCGGCCTTCTCGAGCAGATCGGCGACGACCGGGCCCAGCTCCTTCGGATCCCAGCGCTCACCCTTGTCCTGGGTGGGGCCGTGGCGCCAGCCCTCGGCGACGGTGATCTTGCCACCCTCGACCTCGAACACACGGCCGGTGACGTTCTTCGACTCGGCGGAGCCCAGCCACACGACCAGCGGCGAGATGTTCTCCGGCGCCATGGCGTCGAAGCCCTCCTCCGGAGCGGCCATCGCCTCGGCCATCGCGCCACCGGCGCCGACGGTCATGCGGGTGCGGGCCGCGGGGGCGATCGCGTTGACGGAGACGCCGTAGTTCTTCAGCTCGGCGGCAGCCTGGATGGTCATCTCGGCGATGCCGGCCTTGGCCGCGGCGTAGTTGCCCTGGCCGATGGAGCCCTGCAGGCCCGCGCCCGAGCTGGTGTTGATGATGCGGGCGTCCACCGGACGTCCGGCCTTGGACTCGGCGCGCCAGTAGGCGGCGGCGTGGCGCAGCGGGGCGAAGTGGCCCTTGAGGTGCACGCGGATGACCGCGTCCCACTCTTCCTCGCTCATGCCGACGAGCATGCGGTCACGCAGGAAGCCCGCGTTGTTGACCAGGATGTCCAGCCCGCCGAACGTGTCGATCGCGGTCTGGATCAGGTTCTGGGCACCCTCCCACGACGCGACATCGTCGCCGTTGACGACAGCCTCGCCACCGGCGGCCTTGATCTCGGCGACAACCTGCTCGGCAGGGGTCTCACCGGTGGTGGAGCCGTCGCCGCCGACACCGATGTCGTTGACGACGACCTTGGCACCCTCGGCCGCGAAGGCCAGGGCGTGCGCACGACCGATTCCACGGCCGGCGCCGGTGATGATGACGACTCGGCCGTCAAGCAATCCGCTCACTTGTTCTCCTCTGTAGTAGCCGCGGCCAGGAAGGCCGGGCGCTCGCCGCCGCCGTGGACGGTAAGTGTCGATCCGCTGACGTAGGCCGCCAGCGGTGATGCCAGGAATGTCGCACAGTTGCCGATGTCCTCGGGGCGTGCCATCCGACCCAGCGGGACGGTGGCGCCGACGGCGTCGATGCCGGCGTCGTCGCCGTAGTGCAGGTGGCTCAGCTCGGTCTGCACGAGGCCGACGATGATCGAGTTGACCCGCACCTTGGGCGCCCATTCGACGGACAGGCTCGACGCCAGGGAGTCGATGCCGGCCTTCGCCGCGCCGTAGGCCGCGGTGCCCGGGGACGGGCGGCTGCCGCTGACGCTGGAGATCATGACGATCGATCCACCGTCCTCCTGCTTCTGCATGACCTCGTTGGCGATCTGCGAGATCAGCAGGGGCGCGAGCAGATTCAGCTCGACGATCTTGGAGTGGAACTTGGGGCTGGCGTCGGCCGCCATCGCGAACGGGGCACCGCCGGCGTTGTTGACGACCGTGTCGAGGCGGCCGTACTTCGCGACGATTTGATCGACCATCGACTGCACCTGCTCGGCGTCGCGGACGTCGCACGCGATGAAGTCGACACCACGACCGTCGACCTCGATGGGCTCGGCAGTGTCCTCCCTCGGGCGGCGCGCACACGTCACGACCGTCGCCCCCGCACGCAGGAACGACCGGCTGATGCCGGCACCGATTCCGCGCACTCCGCCGGTCACCAGTACGACCTTGCCTTCGAGACCGAGATCCACCTTGTTCCTCCCTGAAGCGGCACGGGCCATTCGCACCCGTCTGTGATAACTTACCAAGCAATCGCTTGGTTCGGTCAATAGACGTAAGGAACATGCCATGGGCATCACTTCGACCTCGGACGGTGCCGGGATCACCACGGTCACCGTCGACTACCCGCCGGTGAACGCCATTCCCTCCAAGGGCTGGTTCGAATTGGCCGACGCCATCCTGGCGGCGGGCAAGGATCCCGAGACCCACGTGGTGATCCTGCGCGCCGAGGGACGCGGCTTCAACGCCGGCGTCGACATCAAGGAAATGCAGGCCACCGAGGGTCACGGCGCCCTGATCGACGCCAACCGCGGCTGCGCGGCGGCGTTCTCCGCGGTCTACGACTGCGAGGTCCCCGTCGTGGTCGCCGTCAACGGCTTCTGCGTCGGCGGCGGCATCGGCCTGGTCGGCAACGCGGACGTCATCGTCGCGTCCGACGACGCCATCTTCGGCCTGCCCGAGGTGGACCGCGGCGCCCTGGGCGCGGCCACACACCTCGCGCGCCTGGTCCCGCAGCACATGATGCGCACGCTGTACTACACGGCCAAGAACGTCGACGCCCAGACGCTCAAGCACTTCGGTTCCGTGTACGACGTGGTCCCGCGCGCCGAGCTCGACGCCTGCGCACTGAAGATCGCCGGCGAGATCGCGGCCAAGGACACCCGGGTCATCCGCCGTGCCAAGGAAGCCATCAACCGCATCGACGTGATGGACGTGCACACCAGCTACCGGATCGAGCAGGGCTTCACGTTCGAGCTCAACCTCGCCGGCGTCGCCGACGAGCACCGCGACGAGTTCGTCGCCACCGGCAAGCCGAAGTCGAACACCACCGCACCCAAGGGAGACAGCAAGTAATGGCTGAGAAGCGCGAAAAGCGCCGCTCACTGGATGAGGCAGTCGCCGGTATCCAGAGCGGGATGACCATCGGCATCGGCGGCTGGGGCTCGCGGCGCAAGCCCATGGCTCTCGTGCGCGCGCTGCTGCGCAGCGACGTCAAGGACCTGACCGTCGTCGGGTACCTCGGCCCGGACCTCGGCCTGCTGATCTCCGCAGGCAAGGTCAAGCGCGCCTACTACGGCTTCGTGTCCCTGGACTCGGCGCCGTTCTACGACCCCTGGTTCGCGCAGGCCCGCGTCGCCGGGACCATCGAGTCCCGCGAGATGGACGAGGGCATGGTCAAGGCCGGCCTGCAGGCTGCCGCCGCGCGCCTGCCGTTCATGCCGATCCGCGCCGGCCTCGGTTCGGATGCGCAGACCGTCTGGGGCGACGAGCTCAAGACCGTCGCGTCGCCGTACCCGGACGCCGACGGCCGCACCGAGACCCTCATCGCGATGCCCGCGCTGAACCTCGATGCCGCCCTGGTCCACCTGGACCTGGCCGACGAGCGCGGCAACGCCGCCTACACCGGCGTCGACCCGTACTTCGACGACCTGTTCTGCCTCGCGGCCGAGCAGCGCATCCTCAGCGTCGACAAGATCGTCTCGACCGAGGAACTCGTCAAGTCCGTCCCGAATCAGGCCCTGATCCTGAACCGCTCGATGGTCGACACCGTCACCGAGGCCCCGAACGGCGCCCACTTCACCTTCGCCGGCGGCTACAAGCGCGACGAGAAGTTCCAGCGCCACTACGCCGAGTCCGCCAAGACGCCCGAGGCATGGCAGGCCTTCGCCGACACCTACCTGTCCGGCAGCGAGGACGACTACCAGGCCGCCGTGCGCAAGTTCGCAGAGGAGCAGAAGTCATGACCGAGGTAACCCGCGCAGAGTACTGCGCCGTCGCTTGCGCCGAGCTGTTCGCCGACGCCGGCGAGATCTTCGCCTCCCCATGGCGACGCTGCCGCTGATCGGCGCGCGCCTGGCCAAGCTCACCACCGAGCCTGACCTGATCATCACCGACGGCGAGGCCCTGATCCTGGCCGAGGCCCCGGCCATCGGTGCCAGCGCGCCGATCGAGGGCTACATCCCGTTCTCCAAGGTGTTCGACGTGGTCGCCTCCGGCCGACGCCACGTGGTGATGGGCGCGAACCAGATCGACAAGTTCGGTAACCAGAATCTCTCGGCGTTCGGCCCGCTGGACAGGCCGACCCGCCAAATGTTCGGCCTGCGCGGCGCTCCCGGCAACACCATCAACCACGCCACCAGCTACTGGGTGGGCAAGCACTCCTCGCGCGTGTTCGCGGAGAAGGTCGATGTGGTGTGCGGTGTCGGCTACGACAAGGTCGACCCGGAGAACCCGGCGTTCCGCTTCCTGAAGAACCACCAGGTGGTCACCAACCTGGGTGTCTTCGACTTCCAGGGCCCCGGTCAGACGATGCGCGCTGTCACCCTGCACCCCGGTGTCACGGCCGAGGACGTCAAGGCCAACACCTCCTTCGAGATCGCCGGCCTGGACTCGGCGGGCATCACCCGTGAGCCCACCGCCGAGGAGCTGCGCCTGATCCGCGAGGTCATCGACCCGAAGAACCTGCGTGACCGTGAGGTCTCGCTGTGAGCCAGGTGCTGAAGACGCCGTTCACCGAGCTGGTGGGCGTCGAGCATCCGATCGTGCAGACGGGCATGGGCTGGGTTTCCGGCCCACGCCTGACCGCGGCCACCGCCAACGCGGGCGGCCTCGGCATCCTCGCCTCGGCGACGATGACGTACGAGGAGCTCGAGGCGGCGGTCGCCAAGACCAAGCAGCTGACGGACAAGCCGTTCGGCGTCAACATGCGCGCCGACGCGTCGGATGCCTCGAAGCGGTGCGACCTGCTGATCCGCGAGGGCGTCAAGGTCGCTTCGTTCGCGCTGGCGCCCAAGAAGGACCTGATCGCCAAGCTCAAGGACAACGGGATCGTCGTGATCCCGTCGATCGGTGCCGCCAAGCACGCCGTGAAGGTGGCCTCGTGGGGCGCCGACGCGGTGATCGTGCAGGGCGGTGAGGGCGGTGGCCACACCGGCGGTGTCGCGACCACTCTGTTGCTGCCGTCCGTGCTCGACGCGGTCGACATCCCGGTCGTCGCCGGCGGCGGCTTCTTCGACGGTCGCGGCCTGGCCGCGGCGCTGTCGTACGGTGCGGCGGGTGTCGCTATGGGCACCCGCTTCCTGCTCACGAGCGATTCGGCGGTGCCGGACTCGGTCAAGCAGGAGTACCTCAAGCGCAGCCTGACGGACACCACGGTGTCCGTGAAGGTGGACGGCATGCCGCACCGCGTGCTCAACACCGACTTGGTGAATGCACTCGAGAAGTCCAGCTATGCAAAGGGACTCGTCGCTGCCACCAAGAACGCCATGAAGTTCAAGGCGATGACGGGCATGAAGTGGTCCACCCTCGCCAAGGACGGGCTCGCCATGAAGAAGGCGGGCGACCGCACGTGGCAGCAGATCATCATGGCCGCCAACACCCCGATGCTGCTCAAGGCCGGCCTGGTCGAGGGCAACACCGAGGCCGGTGTGCTCGCGTCCGGTCAGGTGGTCGGCATGATCGACGACCTGCCGAGCTGCAAGGAACTGATCGATCGGATCATGGCCGAGGCCGTGACGCGCATCGACGCGCTTGGAGACCTGAAGGCCTGACCGGTCCGGGTTTTCGTCCGAAGGGGCCCTGCACGCGCCACCCGCGCGTGCAGGGCCCCTTCGCTCGTGAGGGGTCGGACGCGCCTCAGGTGTCCTCGTCGCGCCGGATGACCCAGGTGACGATCTGGGTGCGCGAGGTGAAGCCGAGCTTCTCGCGGATGTGCTCGACGTGCCCCTCGACCGTCCGCTGGGAGATCACCAGTCGCTCGGCGATCGCCTTGTTGGTCATGCCGGTCGCGACCAGTTCGGCGATCTCCGTCTCTCGCGGCGTCAGCGCGCCGGCACCGTCGGGCGCGGACGCCGGGGATTCCTCGCACGGCCGTTCCCCGAGTGCGCGCGCAGTCACCTCGTCCAGCTCGAGGCTCCGCCCGTGCTCGAAGGCGGCGTCGAACCCTCTGTCTCCGAGGGCGTTACGTGCACTTCTGATGCAGGCATCGTGAATGACGACCAGGCTCCCGAAGGTCGCCATCGGGCTTCCGATCGCGGTGAACTGTGCGTCCGCCGCTCCCATCAGAACCGCCGCGAGGTCCGGGTCTCGGTCGACGGACGCCCAGGCAAGTTCCTCGAAGCACCACGCGCAGCCGAACAGATTGCCCAGCTTGCGGAGCAAGCGGAGGGCGTCCTCGAGCAGCGCGATGCCCCTGTCGTGAATTCCCCGACGCCACAACGCGGAACCGTAGTCCGACAACGCCAGGGCACGCCACATGATCTCGCCGCGAGGCCCCGCGAGCGCCAGCTGCTCTTCGTAAACGGTCGATGCGCGCTCGAGGTCTCCGTCTGTGTACAGGGCGCACCCCAACCAGTACAGCGCCGGGACCAACCGGACGAGGTCGCCGACGGCCCGGTACCTCGCGATCGCGTTCTCGAGGTGTGCGCATCCACGTTCGATATCGCCCTCCGCTACCGCGGCGAAGCCGAGTGCGTACTCCGCCAACGCACTCGCGTCGGCGTCTGACAGTTCGTGGGCCAGACCAAGGGACTGCTCGGCGAGCGCTGTCGCCGCCGGGATATCTCGCTGCAGGGAGGCCAGCAGGCTACCCGCCACGATCGCCTCGACTCGGACGGCTGGCGATGCGCAGTCCCCCTCCAAGGCACGGTCCAGCCAGTACCGCCCTTCGCTCAGCCTGCCTCGCAGCAGCAGATAGTCGTGCAGGGCAGTCGCGATGAGCAGCGCGCCGTCGCCTGATCCTGGCGCCGTCAGGCTGAACTCGAACGCGTCCCACAGATTCGGCTGCTCACGATCCAACCTGCCCGTCCACTCGGCCTGACGGGGGCCGATCCAGTCGGATCGCGCGCGCAGCACGAGATCCTCGTACCAGTCCCTGTGTCGGCGTTGCAGATCCGTGCGTTCGTCGGGATCGTCGAGCTGGTCCCAGCCGTAGTCGCGGAGTGTCTCCAACATCCGATACCGCACGGTCGTGTCGACCTCTTCGCGGATCAGGATGGACTTGTCGACGAGCGATGTCACCAGGTCCAGCAGGTCCTCGTGGGCCGACTCGCCGGCGAGGACACTCTCGATCGCGTCCAGTTCGAAGCTGCCCGCGAACACCGTCAGGCGTGCCCACAACCACCGTTCCTGCGGTGTGCAGAGGTCGTAACTCCAATCGATGCTGTACCGCAGCGTCTGCTGCCGGCTCGGCGCGTTCCGCCGGCCCCGGGTGAGCAGCTGGAAACGGTCGTCCAACCGCCGCAGGATCTCGTCGACCGACATCGCGCGCAGCCGGGCCGCAGCCAGTTCGATCGGCAGGGGCAGGCCCTCCAATCGTCGGCAGATCCGTTCCACCGCGGCGCGATTCTCCTCGGTGATCCGAAAGTCCGGTCGCGCGCCCTGGGCACGCTGCTCGAACAGCGCAACCGCGTCGCCGTCCGAAGTCTCGGTCGGGGACGACGTGGATCCGAGATGGTCGGGCACCGCCAGCGGCGGAACCCGAGTCACGATCTCTCCGGGAACGCCGAGCGGTTCACGACTCGTGGCCAGCACGGTCAGCCCCGGGCAGTGGCGGAGCAGGTCCGCCGTCAGGTCCGCGACGGCCGCCACGAGATGCTCACAGTTGTCCAGCACCAACAGAACTCGGCCCTCGCTCAGGTGGTCGATCAGGATTGCACGCGGTGCACGGGTCGACCGGTCTTGAATACCGAGGGCGCTGATCACCGTCTGCTCGAGAAGCGCCGGATCGGGGAGTTCACCCAGTTCGACGAACCAAGCCCCGTCGGCGAAGACCCTGCGCGAATCCTCGGCGACGCGGAGCGCGAGGCGCGTCTTGCCGACACCGCCGAGACCGGTGAGCGTCACCAGGCGCGATTCCGCGACGAGGTGTCGCACCTCTGAAACCTCTGACCGTCGACCGACGAAACTGGTCAGTTCGAACGGCAGGTTTCCCACCTTGACCGTCATGCCAGACCGCCGAACTGTCGCCTGCCAGCGACTCTGTACCCGGGCGAGTCTACGCTCTCGCCGCCCGGTCAGACGGCTCAGGCGAGTTCGCTGCCCGCCCCGGATCGGCCGTCGGCTCTGGACAGAAGCCCGCCGATCACGTCCAACGCGTCCGTCCACGAGTCGATGGTCGACGGTGCGAGCCTGCGGTGGTCGAGAACGCCCGGCTGCGCGAGAGCGGCATCGAACGGGACCTCGACGAATCCCGCGATCCGTGGCGACAGCGCGCCCCGGAGCGGACCCAGATCGACCGGCGCGTCGGGCATCTGGTGCGAGACGACGACGATCGCCTCGCTGAGCACCTGCGCGCCGTACGCCGACATGACCCAGGTCAGGGCGTCGCGCATGCGGCTCAGCGGTTCGGAGCGCGCGGGGGCGACCATCACCAGTGCGGCACCGGATCGGATCAGCGGGGCCAGCCGCGGCGACCGCAGCGCCGTGCCCACGTCGTGGACGCGGGCGCTGTGCCGGGCCGCGAGGAGTTCGTCGACGATCGCGGGATCGCTGGGCTGTCCTTCGCTGCCACCGACCACGACGACGCCGGCCGACGTCAGAGCCATGCGGGACTCGAACTGCCGGATCGACCGCGCCTGGTCCACGACCTCGAATCCCGTTCGGGAGAGCAGGTTTCCGCCGTCACTGGTCGCGTCGACGGCCGAGACCTCCTTGCCGGCGCCCAGTCGTAACGCGGTCGCGAGGCCGTAGGCGGTCGTGGTGGTGGCCGCACCGCCCGACCCGGCGACGACCACCGCGGACACCCGTTCGGGCTCAGGCATGTTCGGCACCCGGCGCAGCGAGACCACGTTGCTCATTGCGTGTCCTCCACCTTCGCGATCTTGAATCCCTCGGGCGAGGGCGCGACGGTGATCCGTTGGCGGATGACGCCTTCGGACGCTCCCGGCGTGCGCAGTACGAGGTCGACGTTGAAGACGTTCGGATCCGGAGTCGAGGCGATGGTGACGCGATGCTCGGAGCCGAGGGGACCCCGTCGATGAACTTCTGGATCTCCGGGACGGCGTTCGGGGCGACCATGAGCGATGCGACGCGGGCACCGCTCCGCTCGACGTAGTAGGCGTGATCGAAGGCGCGGATGACGCCGGGGCCGTCCGACGTACCGCCGGGACCGCGACCGACGCTGCGTCCGTCGACTGTCGAGTCCGCACACCAGGACGGGGCCGCGGCCTCCGGGGCTGTCGACGTCGTGGAGGTCGCCGATGTCGTGGCCGCAGCGACGGCAGCCGGTTTCGGCGTGCCCTCGGTCGCGGTGTCGCCGCCACCGAGGACGATCACCGTTGCCGCCGAAGCGATCGCGAGGAGCGCGACCGCGGCGCCACCGATCAGGAGGTGCTTCCGGCCGCCGGACGTTGCCGTCTCGCACTGCTCGGACTGCTCGGGCTCCTGGGGCTGCTCAGACTTGGTGGTCTCGGCCTTCTCTGCCTTCTCGACCTTCTCGGGCTGCTCGGGCATCGCCGGCTTTTCGACGTTTTCGGGTTTCTCTCGCTTCGCGGCCTTCTCTGGCTTCTCTCGCTTCGCACTCTTCGCGCGCTTCTCGCGCTTCTTTCGCTCGGGCGCAGGTGATTCCGGGCCTACCAACCAGGTCGGCATCTGGTCGAACTCGTCGGGCAGACTCGAATCCACCGGCGGCCCGGGTACGGGAGGCGGGGCGACAGCCGACGGGATTCCCACCGGAACATCTTGCTCCGGTGCAAGATTCGGAACCTGAACCGATGCCTCCTCCGGCACGGTGGGTGACTCGGGTGGAGCTTGCGGCGGGGCGGATTCCTCGGCCGGTTCCCGTTCGTAGTGCTCGGTCACGTCCGGGAACAGAGAGTTCTCAGTCCGGTTGTCCGTCACCATGTGTCCTCCTGCGAGGGTGGGGCGGGCCCGCGTCCGGGCCCGCCCCACCCCTGTCTCATGCCTGGATGCCGGTCCCGACGGCGTCGCTGATCATGTTCGACGCGACACCGAGGGACGAGTCCTTGAAGAACGACGCCAGGCGGGCGTCGACCTGCTCGAGCGCCTGGTCACCGCCGGGCTGGGACGCGACGAAATCGCGTGCCTGACGGTCCATTCCGGGCGCCGCCGCGACGGTGTCGCGCACCGCCGACGCCGCAGCAGCACCGGCCGGGTTGGACTCCCACTGCGCGAGGGTCTCCTCCGTCCAGGCCTTGATCTCCGGCTTGTCGACGTCGTTGAAGACCTCGCGGACGCCGTCGGGGAGCTCCTGCGGCTCGCCGAGATCGACCGGCGCCGATGGTGGCGCCGGCAAACGCGCCGACGACAGCGGCCGGCGCTGCGAAAGCCGCTGCTCCTACCGCAGCACCGATCGCAGTACCCGCGACACCGTTGGTGACGAAGATGATCTCCCCGCCGGGAAGCGCCAGCTCAGTGCCGCCCCACATGCTCGCGCCTGCGAGACCGCCGAACGTCCCGCCGATCAGCGCACCCACAACGCCTGCTCCGACCGCATTCGCCGCACCCATGCCGATCTGCGCCGCCGCAATCCGGTTGGCGCGCGTGGTCTCGATGCCCAGCGAGCGCCAGAACGTCGACACCTCGGCCTCGATGACAGCGGAGGTGTTGTTGGTACGCGCGAGGTCGCCGTCGGTCATCCAGTTCGGCTGCTGCGTGTGGTAAGTGCCGAGGCGCAAGGTTTCCCGCGGCGCGATTATCGGCGCGGTGGGCTCGACGTAGGTGGGCAGGTGCAGATCCTGGACCTGGACGGGCGCGACGTAGTAGTCGTCGGGCGCGTTGTAGGTGTTGGTGTCGTAGTCGTAGTTCTCGAGCGGCTGGTACTCGATGTTCTGGTACTGCGCCGGCGGCTCCACCCAGTACACGGGCTCGGGCTGCGCGGGTGCCGAGGTGACGCCGCCCTGCGTCGACGGCGCCGACGTCACGCCGCCCTGCGTCGAGGGAGCGGATGTGACACCACCCTGCGAGGGCAGCTGGTTCGGTGCCGCCTGCGCCGCGCCCGAGGCGGCCACCAGCACGGCGGCAGCGGCGGACGGAACGATCGCGACGCGTGCAACCGTCCCTACACGCGTCTTGTGGTGCTTACCCATCTATGGAATCCCCCTCGGTCCTGAACGAAGTCACGATCGGCCCGACCCGAAGGAGCACTGCGACGGCGAAAGAGATGTCCGTTGGTTCGCGAAGAAAGAGGTATAGACGTGGCTAGCGACCGAATCGCCCGCCACCCGGGCACGTAAACGCCCGCCAATCCCCCTCGGCAACAACGCCGCCCCCATTACGATGATCGTCCCCGCCGACCCGAATCCCCAGGCCGGACAATTGCACGTCGGATAGTACCTGGGCCCGCGGACCGATTCGACCCACCCCCTCGGCGGGCTGAGGAGTGCCTCGATTCGTCGTCAGGACGACGCAGCCGCGCCCCGTGCGGCGATCCGTTCCCGCACCTCGGGCCGCCGCAGCGGCGGGACGGTCTTGGGTGGCTGCCGTCGCGCCGGCAGGGCGGCAAGTAACTCCGCGGTCGTCGCCGTGACCTCCTCGACGGCCTTCTCGAACGCCGCCCGGTTGGCGTCCGAAAGTTTGTGGATGCCACTGACCTTGCGCACGTATTGCCGGGCCGCAGCCTCGATCTCCTCAGGTGTCGCCGCCGGTTCGAGCCCGCGCAGCTCGGTGATGTTTCGGCACATGCCTCGAACGGTAATCCCACGAAACGACGTCCGAAAGGGGTTCCGCGCGCCCGAGATACCGCGTACTTTCGGTATCAGATACCGGACCGTCACTGCGGGGGAAGCATGCGCGTCGCCTTGGAACTGGATACCGAAGCAGCATCGATCCCCCATCCGCCGCGCCGTCTCCCGCTGCTCGGCGACATCCTCGGTGTATCGCTGCATACCCCGGTCCAGGACTCGATGCGGCTGGGCAGGAAGCTGGGGCCGATCTTCGAGCGCAAGGCCCTGGGCCACCGGTTCGTGTTCATCTCCGGCGCCGACATGGTCGCGGAGCTCTCCGACGAGTCCCGCTTCGCGAAGAACGTCGCACCCGGCATCGAAGAGTTGCGCGGCATCGGCGGTGACGGCCTGTTCACCGCGTACAACGAGGAACCGAACTGGGCGCGGGCGCACAACCTGCTGCGGCCGGCGTTCACGCAGGCGGCGATGCGCTCGTACCACGAGATCATGGTGCAGGTGGTCGACGAACTCACCGAACACTGGGACGCACGGGCGGGCGCCCCGGTGGACGTGTCGTCGGACATGACGAAGCTGACCCTCGAGACCATCGCGCGCACCGGCTTCAGCTATTCGTTCGACTCGTTCCGCCGCGAGCAGCCGCACCCGTTCGTCGAGGCGATGGTCCGGGCCCTCACGCATGCGCAGCGCCGCACGTTCCGCAATGTGCCGCTGCTCTCGAAGTTCTTGTACCGCAAGTCCGATCGGCAGAACGTGGTCGACACCGCGTACATGGCAGACGTGGTCGACGAGGTGATCCGACGGCGCCGCGCCGGCACCGAAGCGGGCCCCGAGGATCTGCTCGAGATCATGCTGCGCGCAGCCCGCGAGGGCGACCCGAACCGCTTGGACGAAGTGAACATCCGCAACCAGGTGGTGACTTTCCTCGTGGCTGGTCACGAAACCACCTCGGGCGCATTGTCGTTCGCCCTCTACTACCTCGCGCACAATCCGGACGTCCTCGCGCGGGCGCGCGCCGAGGTGGACGCCGTGTGGGGCGACGAGACGCCACCGTTCGAGAAGATCGCGAAGCTGCGCTACGTCCGGCGCGTCCTCGACGAGACGCTGCGCCTGTGGCCGACGGCGCCCGCGTACGCGCGCGAGGCGCGGGAGGACACCGTGCTCGCCGGCCGGTACCCGATGCGGGCCGGCGACTGGATGCTCGTGCTCATCCCGTCACTGCACCGTGACCCGGCGTGGGGCGCCGACCCCGAACGGTTCGACCCCGAGCGCTTCTCCCCGAGCACGTCCGCGGCCGGGCGCCGCACATCTACAAGCCGTTCGGCACCGGCGAACGAGCATGCATCGGAAGACAATTCGCGATCCACGAGGCCATTCTCGTGTTGGGCACCATTCTGCGGCGCTACGACTTCTCCGCGGACCCGGATTACCAGCTGCGCATCCAGGAACGTCTGACGCTCATGCCCGTCGGCTTCACATTGACGCTGCGACCGCGTGATCGCGGATGAACGACGCCACGGCAAGCCGCACTGCCACGTCTTCGGGCATGATGGTGTTCTAGGCATCAAAGGCTGGAGGCCCACATGGGCCAACCGTCCTCGCGGGAGGCATTCGAGCCGCGCCGCCCGGTCCGCTTCTGCACGACGCCGACCGGCACGCGGATCGCGTACACCTGCACGGGACGGGGCAAGCTCTACTGGTTCCCGCGGCGTGGATCAGCCATCTGGAACTGCTGTGGCTGGACCCGGCCTACCGAGCCTTCTTCACTCCGCTGTCAGCGGTCCGCACGGTAGTCCAGTACGACCGGCCCGGCTGCGGGCTTTCCGACCCGTGGCCGGGCGCGCAGGGGCTGGACACCGATGTGGAGATGCTTCGGGCACTTGCCGATCACCTGGACTTGGAGCGCTTCGATCTGCTGGGCATCTCACTGGGTGCGCCGGTGTCGGTCGCCTTCGCGGCGCGGTTTCGTGAGCGGGTCGGCCGGCTGATCCTGTACGGGGGTTACGCCGACGGGTCGCGAATCGCCGCACCGGAGGTCCGCACCGCCATGCTGGGCATGATCCGGGCGCACTGGGGGTTGGGGTCGGAGCTACTGGCCGACATCTTCCTGCCGGACGGCAGTGCTGCGACCAAGGCGATCTTCGCCCGGCTGCAGCGGGAGTCGGCATCGCCTTCCCTCGCCGTCGACTTGCTCGCGCAGTGCTACGAGGTCGACGTGACCGATCTACTCACCAGGGTCACCGCCCCGACCTTGGTGGTGCATCGGCGTGGGGACCGGGCGATCCCCTACCGCGCGGGCCGGGAGCTGGCCGCGCAGATCTCCGACGCACGTTTGGTTTCGCTGCCCGGCAGCAGCCATTTCCCGTTTGTGGGCGAGGCCGCCCCGATCGTCCGGGCGATGCTCGAATTCCTGGGGAACAGCCCCACTACGCCCGCTTCGGAGCGGCCGGCCCCGCCGTCGGGCGAGTTGACGGCGCGGCAGCTGCAGGTGGCGGCGCTCGTCGCCGAGGGTATGACCAACAGGCAGATCGCCCAGCGGCTGGGCATCGAGGAACGGTCCGCCGAGGGACACGTCGAGCGCATCCGCCTGCGGCTCGGCGTCACGTCCCGCGCCCAGATCGCCGCCTGGTGGGCCCGACGCATCTCGCCCGGCCCGGGAACCGACGTCGAGGTACCGGATTGAGGTACCGGCAGGGGTGATTCCCGCCTATCCGCCGGTGCGCTCCTCCGCGAGGCTTGCAGTCGCATCGACTGACCGCGAACCCGGAAAGGAGCGCCAGCGATGGACGCCAGCCACGATGTCTTGCCCGTCGAGCCGAAGGAGCCCACCCCGACAACGCCGGAAGCATTTCGGCCCCATCCACTCCGTGGGCCGTTCAACGCCCTGTTCTTCACCGCGCTGGACCGATACCTGGATCACCTGCTGCGGCCGCACAAACAATCCCTGTTCGACGGCCTTCCCCCACGGTCGTCGAGTTGGGTCCCGGTGTGGGGCCAACCTGCGCTACCTCCGCGCCGGCACCCGGCTGATCGCCGTCGAACCGAACCGGGCCATGCATGATCGCCTGCGCTCGCGAGCCGCCCGCGCCCACATCGATCTCGAACTGCACACCACCGGCGCCGAACGGCTCGATCTGCCCGACGACTCGGTGGACGCGGTCATCTCCAGCCTCGTGCTCTGCACAGTGACCGACCCTGGCGCCGTCCTCACCGAAGTGCACCGCATCCTGCGCCCCGGCGGGCGCTACGCCTTCCTGGAACACGTCGCGGCTCCGGACGGCACAGCGCTCCGTCGCCTGCAGAGGGCCACGCGCCGGCCGTGGAGTTGGACCTTCGAAGGCTGCTCCTGCGAGCGGGACCTGCGCGCAGACATCGAGGCCGCCGGATTCGCCGAGACGACCGTCGAGGCCTACCGGCTGCGCTCGCCCTTCCTGCAGGTCAACACCCAGATCGCCGGCGTCGCCCGCAAAGGCGGGTGACCGACGCCTCGACCGCTGTGCAGACGACGACGCCCTCCCGACCCGGTCCGGGTCGGGAGGGCGTTCGTGACGGACTGACTCGCTAGTTCTGAATGCGCTCGATGATCGTGACGTTCGCGGTGCCACCACCCTCGCAGATGGTGAGCAGGCCGTAGCGGCCATTGGTGCGCTCGAGCTCGTTGAGCAAGGTCGCCATCAGCTTGGTGCCGGTCGCGCCGAGCGGATGGCCGAGCGCGATCGCGCCACCGTTGACGTTGACCTTGGCCGGGTCCGCGCCCAGCTCCTTGATCCACGCGAGCACGACCGGCGCGAAGGCCTCGTTGATCTCGACCAGGTCGATGTCGTCGATGGTCAGGCCCGTCTTCTCCAGCGCGTGCTGGGTGGCCGGGATCGGCGCGCTCAGCATGAAGATCGGGTCGTCGCCGCGGGCGCTCATGTGGTGGATGCGGGCGCGCGGCTTCAGGCCGTACTTCTTCACGGCCTCTTCCGACGCGAGCAGCAGCGCGCTGGCGCCGTCGGAGATCTGGCTGGCGACGGCGGCGGTGATGCGGCCACCCTCGACCAGCACGTTGAGGCCGGCCATCTTCTCGAGGCTGGTCTCGCGCGGGCCCTCGTCGGTGGTGACCTCACCGAAGGCGACGATCTCGTTCTCGAAACGCCCCTCGGCGATCGCGGCCTTGGCGCGCTCGTGGCTCTGCAGAGCCCACTTCTCGAGCTCCTCGCGGCTGATGTCCCACTTGTCGGCGATCATCTCGGCGCCGCGGAACTGCGACACCTCCTCGTCGCCGTAGCGCGCGGTCCAGCCCTTGGACTCGGCGGTCGGGGTGCTGAATCCGTACTGCTGGCCCACGATCATGGCGGCCGAGATCGGGATCTGGCTCATGTTCTGGACGCCGCCGGCGATGATCAGGTCGGCGGTACCCGCGAGGATCGCCTGCGCACCGAACTGGATGGCCTGCTGGCTCGAACCGCACTGACGGTCGACCGTCACGCCGGGCACGTGCTGCGGCAGGCCCGCGGCCAGCCACGACATGCGCGCGATGTTGCCGGCCTGGCCGCCGATCGCGTCGACGCAGCCGAAGACGACGTCGTCGACATCCGACGGGTCGATGCCGGTGCGCTCGACGACGGCCTTGATGACGTGCGCGCCCAGGTCGATCGGGTGAACGGGGGCCAGGCCACCGTTCTTCTTGCCGATCGGGGTGCGGATCGCGTCGACGATGTAAACCTCGGGCATAACAGCTCCTGGATTCGGATTACTTGTGGGAGTCGGGGCTGGCAAGCCCGTCCAGAACGATGGAGAGGTACTGCTTGGCAACGGCTTCGGCGGTCATCGGACCACCCGGCCGGTACCAGCGCACGGCAACCCAGACCGTGTCGCGCATGAAGCGGAAGACGATTTCGATGTCGAGATCCTTGCGGAAGCTCCCGTCGGCGACACCGGCCTCGAGTACCCCGACCCACAGGTCGCGGAACTCCTGGTTACGCTCGGCGAGGTACGCGAACCGCTCGTTGGCGGCGAGGTGCTTCACCTCGTCCTGGTAGATCGCGACCGCGCTGTGCGAGGCGTCGATCGCCTCGAACGACGCGACCACGAGACCCTCGAAGGTCTCGCGCGAGCCCATGCCCGCGTCGACGATCTCTCGGTAGCGGCCGAACAGGTCGTCCTGGAAGCCGCGCAGGATCTCGTCCACCATGGACTCCTTGGAGTCGAAGTGGTGGTAGAGGCTGCCGGACAGGATGCCCGCCGCGTCGGCGATGTCACGCACGGTGGTGGCCCGCAGACCACGTTCGGCGAAAAGGCCCGCGGCGAGTTCGAGGAGCTCGGCGCGACGCCCGGACTTGTTCGAAGACTCGTCGGCGTCTCGGGGTGGAGTCATGCCGGACATCCTACCAACCAAGCGATTGCTAGGGTATCGCCGCATTTCGCCCAGTGGGCAGTTTTCCACAGCGGCCGAATGTCACATCGGTGCAGTTGAACTGAACCGATGTGACATTGGCCACCGCGGACACGGTCGACGACCTACGCGCGCTGGCTGGAGACCGACACGATCTCGCCGGTCATGTAGGTGGTGTAGTCGCTCGCGAGCATCGCGATCACCGACGCGATCTCCCACACCTCGGCGGCGCGGCCGTAGGCCTCGCGCGACGCCAGGTTGTCGAGCAGCTCGTCGCTGGTGACCTTCGCCAGGAACGGGTGCTTGGCGATGGAGGGCGAGACCGCGTTGATGCGGACGCCGAACTCGGCGGCCTCGATCGCGGAGCAACGGGTGAGCGCCATGACGCCGGCCTTCGCCGCCGCGTAGTGCGACTGCGAGTGCTGCGCACGCCAGCCGAGGACGGAGGCGTTGTTGACGATGACGCCGCCGTGCGGGGCGTCCTTGAAGTAGCGCAGCGCGGCACGGGTGGCGCGGAAGGTGCTGGTCAGCGTGATGTCGACGACGCGGTCCCACTGCTCGTCGGTCATGTCGACGATCGGGGTCTCGCCGCCCAGGCCGGCGTTGTTGACGAGAACGTCGATGCGGCCGAGCTTCTCGGCGGCGCCGGTGATGAGCGCGTCGACCTGCTCGGTGCTCGAGACGTCGCACACGAACGACTCGACCTGCTGGCTGCCGAACTCCGCGGACAGCTTCTCGACGGTCTCGCCGAGACGGCGCTCGTGGAAGTCCGAGACGAGGACGTCGGCGCCCTCGAGCAGCGCGCGGCGAGCGGTCGAGAAGCCGATGCCGGTACCGGCGGCGGCGGTCACGACGACCTTCTTGCCCTTGAGCAGGTTGTGGCCTTCGACCTCTTCGGGCGCGACGGCGAGCGGGGACTTGATGGTGGCGGTCACGGGCGTGCCTCTCGGGGAAGGCCGAGCGCGCGCTCGGCGATGATGTTGCGCTGGATCTCGTTGGATCCGCCGTAGATGGTGTCGGCGCGCGTGAACAGCCACAGGCGCTGCAGGTCGTTGAGTTCCTCACCCGGCTCGGTGTTCTCGACCCCGACCAGCGAGGCCGCACCCTGGACCTCCATGGCGAGTTCGCCGAGACCGCGGTGCCAGTTGGCCCACAGCAGCTTCGCGACCGACGCCTCGCCACCGTTGGCGCTCGCGTCGACGCTCGCGAGCGTGCGCAGCGCGTGGGCGCGGATGACCTGCAGGCTCATCCAGGCGCGGGAGATCTTGTTGCGGATCGCGGGATCCTTGGCCGCGCCGTTGCGCTCGGCCAGTTCGACGATCGACTCGAGCTCACGGGCGAAGCCGATCTGCTGACCGAGGGTGGAGACACCGCGCTCGAAGGTGAGCGTGCCCATCGCGGTGGCCCAGCCGTTGCCCTCGCCGCCGACGACCAGGTCGGCGTCGGTGCGGGCGTTGTCGAAGAACACCTCGTTGAACTCGGAGGTGCCGGTGAGCTGGATGATCGGGCGGACCTCGATGCCCTCCTGGTTCATGGGAACCAGCAGGTAGGACAAGCCCTTGTGACGCGACGAGCCCGGCTCGGTGCGCGCGACGACGAAGCACCAGTCGGCGAGGTGCGCGAGCGACGTCCACACCTTCTGCCCGTTGACGACCCACTGGTCGCCGTCGAGGCGCGCGGTGGTCGACACGTTCGCGAGGTCGGAGCCGGCGCCGGGCTCGGAGTAGCCCTGGCACCACAGTTCGGTGACGGTCTTGATGCCCGGCAGGAAGCGCTGCTTCTGCTCCTCGGTGCCGAACGCGATGAGCGTCGGACCCAGCAGCTCTTCACCGATATGGCTCACGCGCGCAGGCGCATTCGCGCGTGCGTACTCCTGATGGAAGATGATCTGCTGGCTCAGCGTCGCCTCGCGTCCGCCGTACTCCTTCGGCCACCCGAGGCAGGTCCAGCCGGCGGCAGCCAGGTGACGATCCCACTCGAGGCGTTCCTCGAACGCCTCGTGTTCACGTCCCGGCCCGCCCAGGCCCTTCAGCTCGGCGAACTTCCCGGAGAGGTTCTCTTCGAGCCAATCACGAATCTCTTTTGCGAAGGCCGCGTCGGCGGCCGTGTTCTCGCTGGTCGCACTTCCCTGGCTAACGTCCACAGCGATACGGTACCCTACCAAGCACTTGCTTTGTATAGAGGTTCCGCCTCGCCTTAGGAGAGATTGTGAGCACGAATGTGACCACCGATCCCCGGACGACCCCGGCCGCGCTGTGGCGCGCCGTTGAACAATTCGGATCGAACGAGGCTGTTGCGGACGGATCCGACCGCACCACTTACACCGAACTACTGGAGCGCGTCCGCCTCGCGGCCCGCGCACTGATGGCCAAGGGCGTCGAAGCAGGCGACCGCGTTGCGGTCTGGGCCCCCAACACCCATCACTGGATCGAGGCGTTCCTCGCCGCGCAGTACGCCGGCGCGACGCTGGTGCCGATCAGCACCCGCTACACCGGTCACGAGGCCCTCGACCTGCTCGAGCGCGCCCAGGCCAAGGTCCTGGTCGTCCCGGACCGCTTCCTCAAGAACGATCGCCTCGCGGACGTCCTGAAGGCCGCCGGGCCCGGCGGCATCCCGACGCTGCAGCTCGTGCTCCGCACGCCGTCGGACGATCCCGCCGCCGGTGCCCCGACCACCGAGTTCCCCGGCGGCGAGATCCTCGAAGTGGGATCAGCTCGCGGCCGCGGCCGAGCCGGTTTCCGTGGAGGAGGCGGACGCCCGGGCCCGCGCCGTCTCCCCGACGACGTCGCCGACATCCTGTTCACGTCCGGCACCACCGGCAAGAGCAAGGGCGTCATGACCGCGCACCGCCAGACCGTCGGCATCGCCGACGCGTGGGCCGACTGCGCCGAGGTCGACGAGAACGACCGCTACCTCGTGATCAACCCGTTCTTCCACACCTTCGGCTACAAGGCCGGACTCATGGTGTGCATCCTGCGTGGCGCCACGATGGTCCCGGCGGCGGTCTTCGACGTCCCCACGATCATGGCGACCATCGCGAACGAGAAGATCAGCGTCCTGCCGGGTGCCCCCACCATCCACCAGACGATCCTCGACTTCCCGACCCGCGACGACTACGACCTGTCGAGCCTGCGCGTCGCGATCACCGGCGCCGCAGCGGTTCCCGTCGTCCTCGTCGAGCGCATGCAGGCCGAACTCGGCTACGACGCCGTCATCACCGCCTACGGCCAGACCGAGGCCGTCGTGGTGACGATGTGCCGCATGGACGACGACCCGGTCACGGTGTCGACGTCGTCCGGCCGGGCGATCCCCGGCATGGAGGTCAGGATCGGCGAGCACGGCGAGATCCTGGTGCGCGGCGAGAACGTCATGCTCGGCTACCTCGACGACCCCGAGGCGACGAAGAAGACGATCGACGCGGACGGCTGGCTGCACACCGGCGACGTGGGCGTACTGGACGAGCGCGGCTACCTCGACATCACCGACCGCCTCAAGGACATGTACATCTCCGGCGGGTTCAACGTGTACCCCGCGGAGATCGAGAACGCCCTCGCCCGAATGGATTCCCTCGCCGAGGCCGCCGTCATCGGCATCCCGGACGAGCGGATGGGCGAGGTCGGCCGCGCGTACGTCGTGCCGAAGGCGGGCGCCACCGTGACCGAGGAAGAGGTCGTCGCGTTCTGCAAGGAGCGCCTGGCCAACTTCAAGATTCCGCGCGAGGTGAAGATCGTCGGCGCACTGCCGCGCAACCCCTCGGGCAAGGTGCTCAAGAACGATCTGCGAGAGGGCAAGGCATGACCGTCCCCGACGAGGGGAAGTCGTCACCTACGAGGTTCGTGACCATGTCGCGTTCGTGACGATGAACCGTCCCGATTACCGCAACGCACAGAACTCCGTGATGACGTACGCCCTCGACGCCGCCTTCGAGCGGGCGGTCGAGGACGACGACGTGAAGGTGATCGTGCTGGCCGGCAATGGCGAGCACTTCAGCGGCGGCCACGACATCGGCACGCCGGGCCGCGACCATCACGTGCACTACGAGAACAAGGCCGCCCTGTGGTGGGACCACCTCGGGAAGCCGGGCGGCGACCAGCGTTTCGCCCGCGAGACCGAGGTGTACCTGGGGATGTGCCGCCGCTGGCGCGAGATTCCGAAGCCGATGATCGCGCAGATCCACGGCGCGTGCATCGCCGGTGGCCTGATGCTCGCCTGGTGCTGTGATCTGATCGTCGCGTCGGACGACGCGTTCTTCTCTGATCCCGTTGTCCGGATGGGCATTCCGGGTGTCGAGTACTTCGCACACCCTTGGGTGCTGGGGTCGCGGTTCGCGAAGGAGATCCTCTTCACCGGCGACCGCTTCTCGGCGCAGCGCGCGTACGAGGTGGGGATGGTCAACCGGGTGGTGTCGCGCGCCGACCTCGAGGCAGAGACCCTCGCGCTGGCCGCGCGGGTCGCGGAGATGCCGCGGTTCGGCCTGGCGCTCGCCAAGAAGGCTGTCAATCAGTGCGAGGACCTCATGGGTCAGCGCGCCGGTATGGATTCGGTGTTCGGCCTGCACCACTTTGCCCACGCACACAATGCCGAGGTGGGCAGGGACTCGCTGGGTGGAATGGACGTCAACAGTATGAAAGCGAAGGCGAAATAGTGGATCTCGAACTGGATGAGAAGGCCCGCGCCTTCCAGCTGGAAGTGCGCGAATGGCTCGCTGCCAACGTCCCGGCGGAGCCGCTGCCGTCGATGGACACCGCGGAGGGCTTCGAGGCCCACCGCGAGTGGGAGCACAAGCTCGCCGACGCCCGCCTGTCGACCGTCTCGTGGCCCGCGGAGTACGGCGGCCGCGACGCGTCGATGATCGAGTGGGTCCTCTTCGAGGAGGAGTACTACAAGGCCGGCGCCCCCGGCCGCGTCAGCCAGAACGGCATCTTCCTCTTCGCGCCGACGCTCTTCGAGCACGGCACCGAGGAGCAGCTCGCGCGCATCATGCCGAGCATGTCGCGCGCCGACGTCATCTGGGCGCAGGCGTGGTCCGAGCCGGAGGCCGGCAGCGACCTCGCGGGCATCCGCTCGACGGCTCGTCGTACCGAGGGCGGCTGGATCCTCAACGGGCAGAAGACGTGGAGCTCGCGCGCGGTGTACGCGGACTGGGGCTTCGGCATGTTCCGCACCGACCCGGAGGCGCAGCGCCACAAGGGCCTGACGTACTTCATGTTCCCGCTGAACCAGGACGGCGTCACCGTCCGCGCGATTCCGCAGCTCGACGGCGAGCCCGGCTTCGCGGAGATCTTCTTCGAGGACGTCTTCGTCCCCGACGCCGACGTCGTCGGTGAGGTCAACAACGGCTGGCGCGTCGCGATGAGCACCGCGTCCAACGAGCGTGGCCTGTCGCTGCGCAGCCCGGGCCGCTTCATCTCGGCGGTCAACCGCCTGATCGAGGTGTGGAAAGAGAACGCCGACGAGACCGACACCGCCGCACGCGATCGCGTCGTCGACGCGTGGATCGGCGCCGAGGCGTACCGCCTGCACACGTGGGGCACCGTCACCCGAATGCTCGAGGGTGTTCCCCTCGGTGTCGAGGGCTCGATCAACAAGATCTTCTGGTCCGAGCTCGACGTCCGCATCCACGAGACGGCACTCGACCTGCTGGGCGCCGACGGCGAACTCGCCGGCAAGTGGCAGGACGGCTACCTGTTCTCGCTGTCCGGCCCGATCTACGCCGGCACCAACGAAATTCAGCGCAACATCGTTGCCGAGCGGATGCTCGGACTCCCGAAGGCGGATCGATGAAATTCTCCCTGTCCACCGAGCAGCGTGATTTCGCGGAGAGCCTCCGCGGCCTGCTCGCCAACGCCAACACCCCGGCCGTCGTCCGGTCGTGGGGTGAGAACGACACCGCCCCCGGTCTGGCCCTCCTGCAGCAGCTCGCCGAGACCGGCGTGACCGCGCTCGCCGTTCCCGAGGAGTTCGACGGCATCGGCGCGCATCCGGCCGACCTGGCCGTCGCGTTCATCGAGCTGGGCCGCGCCGCGGTTCCGGGGCCGATCCTGGAGACGGCCGCCGCCGTCCCGCCCTGCTGTCGGCGCTGAACGATCAGCAGCTGGCCAAGCGCTTCCTGCCCGGCATCGCCGAGGGCACCCTCGCGTCGCTGGTGCTCGAGCCGTCCACGCCGCGCGCCCTCGACGCCGATGTCGCCGAGCCGGTCCTGCGGGTCTCCGGCGACACCCTCGAGCTGGTCCGCCCGACCACGCAGCTCGAGTCGGTCGACCCGGCCCGTCGCCTGTTCGAGGTCGAGTCGGTCGAGACGCTCGCGCAGGGCGCGGACGTCGCCGCTGCCGCCGAGAAGTCCTACAACCTCGCGGTGCTGGCCGCGTCGGCGCAGCTGATCGGTGCCGGCCACGCGATGATCGAGACGGCCACCGAGTACGCCAAGAACCGTTCGCAGTTCGGTCGCGTCATCGGCAGCTTCCAGGCCGTCAAGCACCACATGTCCGACGCCCTCGTGGCCGTCGAGATGGCGACCCCGCTGGTGTACGGCGCGGCGATCTCCATCGCCGAGGGCTCCGAGACTGTCGCCCGCGACGTCTCGGCCGCCAAGGTCGCCGCCGCGAACGCCGCATACGTGGCGTCGCGCAAGGCGCTGCAGGTTCACGGCGCGATCGGTTACACCCTCGAGTGCGACCTGTCGCTGTGGCTGACGAAGACGCGGGCGCTGCAGTCCGCGTGGGGCACCGCTTCTGCACACCGCGCACGGATTGCGAGCGCGCTGTGAGTGGGGTCGGAGTGTTCACGGAGGAGCAGATCGAGCTCCGCAAGACGGTTGCCCAGCTGCTGAGCAAGCGGGCCGACGCGGCCGCGCTGCGCAAGACGCTCGAGTCGGGCGAGGCGTTCGACCGCGGCCTGTGGGACGTGCTGTGCCAGCAGGTCGGTGTCGCGGCGCTCGCGATCCCCGAGGAGTTCGGTGGCTTCGGTGCAACGCTCGTCGAGCAGCACCTGGTGCTCGAGGAGCTCGGTGCGTCGCTGACGCCGTCGCCGATGTTCGGTTCCGCGGTCCTGGCCGCGCAGGCGATCCTGGCGACCGGCAACGACGAGGCGTGCGAGCGCCTGCTGCCCGGCATCGCCGAGGGTGCGTCCATCGCGGCCCTGTGCTGGGTGGGCCCCGAGGGCCACTGGCGCAGTGACGAGGTCGCGTGCACGGCGGCCGGTAACGACGCCGACGGCTACACCGTCTCGGGCACCGCGCACTACGTGCTCGACGGCGCACACGCCGACGTGCTGATCGTCGCGGCTTTGGTCGACGGCGCGATCGCGTTGTTCGAGGTCGACCCGTCGGCCGACAGCGTCGCTCGCCGCCAGCTCCCGACGATGGACCTGACGCGTCCGATGTCGTTGGTGGAGTTCACTTCTGCCCGGCCGTCCGGCTCACCGCCGACGACGCGACCGCGGCCCTCGAGCGCGTGCGTCAGATCGCGATCGTGGCGCTGTCGGCCGAGCAGGTCGGCGCCGCAGCGCGCTGCCTGCAGATGACGGTGGACTACAGCAAGGACCGCGTCCAGTTCGGTCGCGCGATCGGCAGCTTCCAGGCGCTCAAGCACCGCATGGCGGATCTCTACTTCCTGGTGGAGACGGCGCGGTCGGCGTCGTACGCGGCCGTGTACTCGCTGAGCGAGGGTCTGCCGTCGGCCGCCGCCGACGCGGCGGTCGCGAAGGCGTACTGCTCGGAGGCGCTGCTCGCGATCACCGGTGATTCGATCCAGCTGCACGGCGGCATCGCGATCACGTGGGAGCACGACGCGCACCTGTTCTTCAAGCGCGCCCACGGCAGCTCGCAGCTGTTCGGGCAGCCGGAGGAGTTCATCAAGGAGATGGAGTCGCTCGCGGGTCTGCCCGCCTGATTCCGTTTCCCCGACACGAGGGCCGGCCCGGAGATCCGGGCCGGCCCTCGTGTGTCTCGGTCGGTTCAGTCCGCGGCCGACGTCCAGCGGGCCGCACGGATCCGGTCGATCTTGTGTCGGCGGCGCGGGGGCATGATCCCGGGCAGCAGCAGCGTCAGCATCTGATCGATGCGCTCGTACAGATCTTCTCGGCCGGTCAACACGTTCGAGACCAGTTGCACGCCGGTGAAGGCGCCGACGATGAAGCGGCCCAGCTCGGCGGGAACGACGGTGTCGAGGACGTCCCCCTCCGCGATCGCCGCCCGTGCGACGTGCTCGCAGCTGGCGACCCAGTCCGCGTACGGCTTCTGTGGACCGCCGTCGGCGCTCATCTCCAGGGTGAGACGGATGCCCGCTCGCACGATCGGGTCCTCGATCATTTGTCTGGCCATCTCGTAGCAGAGCATGGCCAGTTGCTCGAGCGCCGGAGCACCCGACGACAAGATGGCCTGCACGGCTTTCATCGTGATGGCGTGCTGTTCCTCGATGACCACACTCGCCAGGTCATCCTTGGATTTGAAGTGGAAGTACAGCGCTCCCTTGGTGATACCGGACAGATCGACGATCTCGGCGAGGCTCGCGCGCTCGTATCCTGCGCGATCGAACATCTCGGCCGCACCCTTGACGATCTGGTTCCGCGTGATGACCGCCCGCTCCTGCTTGAGCATCCAGCCGCCCCCTTCGTCTCGCTTGTCGAACGGATTGATCATTGCCGATTGCAGCGAATCGGGCCAGGTCCTGACCAAACTCCCGACCGAGTCAGGCCGCGAGCTCCTCGAGGTACTGCGCGACTCCCTCGTCGTCGTTTGACGGCAGCACCCGGTCGGCGAGTGCGCGCACCTCCGGCAATGCGTTCTCCGGACACAGCGCGGTGCCCGCCCACATCAACATCGGGATGTCGTTCACCGCGTCTCCGATCACGGCGACCTCGTGCGCCGCAATACCTCTCGACGCGCACAGCCGCGCCAGCGCACTGGCCTTCGACACCCCGGTTGCCGCCATCTCGACGTACGGTGCCCCCGAGTGGGTCAGCTCCACACCGTCGACGCCGGCGTCGACCGCGAGGCGGTACAGCTCGTGGCTGGAGACCTCGGGGTGCCGGGCGACGATCTTGACCATCGGCTCGGTCATCCGCGGCAGCTGCTCTTCGAGGATCATCTCGTCCAGCGTCCGATGGTGGTCGGCGAAGTCGCACAGCGCCGCGTACTCGGGTTCGGCTACGAACGTCGTCGGCCCGACGTTCGCGAACACCACGCCCGGGACCAGTGTGCGCACGCGCTCCATCGCGGCCAGGGCCTCGGTGACCTCGATCGAGATCGTGCCGGTGATCTCGGGGGTGCCGTCGGCCAGGTCGAGCGTGACCGCACCGTTGGCGCAGATCGCCTCTCCTCGGAAGCCGCACGAGCGTGCCAGCGTGTCCACCGAGTGCCGCGCACGGGCTGTCGCCCACACCACCTCGATCCCGGCGTCACGGGCAGCGGCCATTGCTCGGGCCGTGCGCGCCGAGACGGCCCGGTCGGACCCAGCAGGGTCCCGTCGAGGTCGGAGGCCACCAGTCTGATTCGCGTCACCTGTCGATGATCCCAGCTGTCCCAGGACGTGTACGACTCGGGCAAACTCTGCCCAATCGGCTCACACCCCGGTGCGGGCCGTGCCATGCTCCGCCAATGGACCTGGCCGCGCTCGAAGAAGTCCGTCAGCTCAAGTACCGCTACTTCCGGACCCTGGACCTCAAGCGGTGGGACGAGTTCGCCGACACGCTCGCGGAGGACATCGTCGCCGAGTACGGAACGCACGCGCTGCGCGAGCCTCTCGTCTTCGAGGGCCGCGACGCCCTGGCCGGGTTCATGCAGAAGGCCCTCGGTCCCGCAGTCACCACGGTGCACATCGCCAACCACCCCGAGATCACCGTCGACGGTTCCACCGCCGTGGGCTCGTGGGCTTTCGAGGACACGGTCATCGTTCCCGAGGCGCGCCGGCTGATCCGGGGCGCCGGCTACTACCGGGACAGCTACCGCCGCGACGACGACGGCCGCTGGCGGATCGCCCGGACGTCGTACGACCGCATCTACGAGTCGATCATCTCGCTCGACGACATCCCCAGCTTCGAGTTCCTCTCGCATATGTGGGCCGAACCGCCGCTGAAAGGCGCCTAGCCTGGGTTCATGACCACTCCAGAGATCGCCCTGAATTCCGGAACAGTCATCCCGCAGCTCGGCCTGGGCGTGTGGCAGGCCACCAACGACGAGACCGAGCACGCCGTCCGCTTCGCACTCGACGAAGCCGGGTATCGGCACATCGACACGGCCGCCGCATACGGCAACGAGGAGGGCGTCGGCCGCGGCGTCCGGGGCTCATCGGTGCCGCGCGAGGACATCTTCGTCACCACCAAGTTGTGGAACTCCGACCAGGGCCACGAGCCCGCGCTCTCGGCGTTCGACGCGAGCCTGTCGCAACTCGGCCTCGACTACGTCGACCTGTATCTCGTCCACTGGCCGCTGCAGAACCAGGAGACCCGCCTGCGCACGTGGGACGCGCTCGAGCAGATCGCCGAATCCGGGCGCGCCAAGGCGATCGGAGTCTGCAACTTCGAGCCGCATCACCTGCAGGAACTCGTCGACCGCGGCGGCATGCTGCCGGCCGTCGACCAGGTGGAGCTGCACCCCCGTCTCCCCCAGCACGCGATTCGGGACTTCGCTGCGTTGCACGGCATCGCCGTGGAGTCGTGGAGCCCGCTCGGCGGCACCAGCAACTCGGGGTGGGGTGACGCGTCCAAGCCCAACACCCTGCTCGACGACCCCGTCCTCACCCGCGTCGGCGAGCGGCACGGAAAGTCGCCGGCGCAGGTCCTCGTCCGCTGGCATCTGCAGAACGGTCTGATCGTGATCCCGAAGTCGGTGCACGACAATCGGATCGCACAGAACATCGACGTGTTCGACTTCGAGCTCACGGACGAGGACATGGCCGACATCACGACCCTCGACGACGGTGCCCGGGTCGGCTTCCATCCGGACCAGATGAACATGGGCGCACCGGCGTAGGCACGATTCCCGAAAACCCCGCGACCCGCCGCTCCCGTACCGCAGGATATTGAACGCACCCATCCTGTCGGGAGAGGATCGCCATGCGCCGCTCGTACCGCATCGCCTTCGCAATCGGCTCCGTCACGATGGCCCTCGGCCTCGCCCCGGCAACCGCGTCCGCGACACCGAGCGGGGGCGTCACCGGCGAGATCCTCGCACAAGCGACGGTCGGCGGCCGGGACTACGTACTGCGGCGCATCACGATCGCGCCAGGCGGCACGACGGGCTGGCACTTCCACGACGGCATGCTCTACGGAATCGTCACTCAGGGCTCGCTGACGCACTACAGGTCGGACTGCACGATCGACGGCGTCTACAACGCCGGCGGCACCATCGTCGAACCGAGCGGCCACGGATTCGTCCACATGGGCCGCAACCTCGGGCCGACGCCGATGGTGCTGCAGGTGCTGTACGTCAATCCGGCCGGGAGCCCGCTCGCGGAAGACGCGCCGGCGCCGGACTGCGCGTGAGTCCGGGTCGGTCGGCCACGTCGGAACGGAAAGGCAAGCGTGCCGGCACCACACCGGAATCCAGGAAGCGACGGGAGAATCGTCATGAAGGCCATCATCGTGTGCACCTCCGTGTCTCACGGCAACACCAGGAAGGTCGCCGACGCCATGGGCCAGATCCTCGATGCCCGTGTGGTGACCCCTGAGCAGGTCGGTCCTGCAGAACTCTCCGACTACGATCTCGTGGGATTCGGGTCAGGGATCTACTTGGGGTCCTTCCATTCGCAGCTGCACAAGTTCGTCCAGGCACTCCCCCAGGGGCGGCAAAGCAAGGCATTCGTGTTCGCCACCAGTGGATTTTCCGACGCAGGGATCCACAGCTACTCCCGCCCCCTCGTGCGGCTTCTCGACCAGAAGGGCTTCGAGGTCGTCGACACCTTCTCATGTCGCGCGTTGGACACCTTTCTCCCGTTCAAGCTGGTCGGCGGCGTCAGGAAAGGTCGACCGAACGACACCGATCTGGAGTCGGCGCGCGCACGTTTACCCAAGGGCTGCGGGCTCGGATCCGTACCGAGTCGTGACCGGTCCGGAAGGATCCGACCCTCGACCGCACATCACCGCGCCGCGGCGGAGTCGACGATACGACTCGTCTTCGCGCGGCTCTGGCACAGTCATGCCCCGGGCGACGCGTTGAGCAACGCGAGCTCGTCGGACGTCAGGTCGAGCGTTGCTGCGGCGACCGAATCGATCACGGATTCCGGCCGGGAGGCGCCCGGGATGGGGATCACCACCGAGGATTGATGCAGCTGCCACGCCAGGGCGACCCGGTGACTGCTCACCCCGCGTGCTCGCGCAACCGCAGCGAACGGTGATCCGTCCTCGCCGAAGCTCTTGGCCTGCCGCATGCCGCCGAACGGGCCCCACGACAGAAAGGCCAGCCCACGCTCCTCGCATGCCTGTATCTCCGCTTCGGCGGAGCGGACCGCGGGCGAGTACTCGTTCTGCACCGACACCAGGGCTTCGCCGAGGATCCGCTGCGCGACGTCGATCCGGTCGACGTCGGCGTTGGAGATCCCCACGCGCTCGACCAGTCCCTCGTCGTGAAGGGCGCGGAGCGCGAGCATCGATTCCCCGTATGGAAGTTGGGGGTCGGGTCGGTGATGCTGGTACAGCGGTAGCGAGTCGAGTCCGAGTCTCCGGATCGACGCAATGCATGCCTTCCGGAGGTGTCGGTGACTTCCGTCGATCCACCACGTGTCGGTCTCGGGGAAGCGGAGGTGGCCACCTTTCGTGGCCACGACAACGTCGTCCAACGGCCCCGACCACGTCCGCAGCGCATCGATCAGTGCCAACTCGTTGACCCCGTCACCACCGCCCGCGGGACCGTACACGTCTGCGGTGTCGAACAATCGGATGCCAGCGTCGAGGGCGGCATGCACCGCCCGACGTCCGCGATCAACGTCATAGCCGGCGACCTGGGTGATCGTCATGGATCCGAATCCGATCGCCGGCACACCGAGGTTGCCGAGTCGCCGGCGAGGAAGACTTGTGCGGCTCATTTTCCTACGGCCGTCCATCCGCCGTCGACGGGCATGCACACTCCCGTCACGAAGCCGGCGTCGAGTGCGAGGTGTTCGATCGATCGGGCCATCTCGTCGGGCGTGCACAAGCGGCCAAGCGGCGTGCGTTCCTTCGTCGCCGACACGTCGTAGCCCCGATCGATCATTTCCTGAACCATCGGCGTGAGGGTATGGCCGGGGGCAACGCTGTTGACTCGGATCAGCGGCGCCCATTCGATGGCGAGGTTCTTGCTCAGTTGTTGCACAGCGGCTTTCGCCGGGCCGTAGTCGGCCTGTCGCTGCCAGCCGCCGTACGCGGTGGTCGACGATATCGTCACGATCGATCCTGGCCTCCCTGCGTCGACCAGCGGACGCGCGAAGGCCGACGCGACCATCAGCGTGCCCACCACGTGCACGTCGAAAACCCGCCTTACTCTTCCGGGTTCGAGTTCGAGCGCCGGAACGTAGGACCCGCGAATCCCGTGACATGTCACCAACACGTCGGGAGCCGACCCGTGCGCGCTCGCACGCGCCATCGCCGCTTCCACCCCGTCATGATCCGTGACGTCCACCTGGAAGTAGTTGACGCCCTGCATCGGGGAGCCGGGTTCGTTCAGGTCGAAGACACTCACCCTCAGGCCTCTTGCGAGCAGTCGGTCGACGACCGCGGCGCCGATCCCGCTCGACCCTCCTGTAACGACAGCATGTTCCGCGCCCATCAAAATCCTCCTCGAGTGAACTCTTCACGCCCTCAGCAAGTCTGTGCGGGTTGTGTCACCGGATGGTCGAGCCGGCGTCGACCGGCAGGGAGATGCCGGTGACATATCGAGCGTCGGTCGACGTGAGATACATCAACGCACCGGTGACGTCGGAGACATCGATCCGTTCGACCGGCAACGAGTTGACGAAGATGGGTGCGAGATCGGGTCGCTGTTCCAGCAGTTCCGGAAGTACTTGCGAATGCCCTTGTGGCGTATCGACTCCCGTGGGATTGATCATGTTCACTCGGATGTTCCGGTTGGAGAGCTCGAGAGCCAGCGACCTGCACAGCCCCGTGAGTGCGTGCTTGGACGCGACGTACGGCAGGTAGAAGGGGAGCCCGATCGTGCTCGCCGTCGACCCGGTGATCACGATGCTTCCGCCACCGGCAGCTTCCAGGTGCGGGATGGAGGCCGCGCAGGTGTTCCACACCCCTGTGAGGTTGACGTCGAGGGTCGCCTGCCAGAGCTCCTCGGTGACCTCCTCGTGGGGTTGGACGGTGCAGATCGACGCATTGGCGACGACGACGTCCAACCGTCCCAGCTTCGCGACGCCTTCGGAGACGGTTCGTTGCAGCCCACTGCGGTCGCGGACATCGACCTCGGCGATGTGAACGCGGCGCCCGGTCGCCGCGACCATGCGCGCCGTCTCCGCAAGCCCCTCACTCGTCCCCATGGCGTAAGGGACGAAGTCCTCCTGCCGGCAGACATCGATCGCGATGACGTCGGCGCCTTCGGCCGCCATGGCTACCGCGTGATTACGGCCCTGACTTTGCGCGGCGCCGGTAACCAGCACAACTTTTCCTTGCATTCTCACATTTACCCCACGATCCCGAATTTCTGATGTTCCACTGAGTGAGCACTCACGTTTCGAGTTGGTTTCCGACCCGGCATCCGATGCGGTCGAGACGTACTTACGCCTGTTCCAATCGGTTTGCCAACCGCATCTCGGTGTCGCGATCGAGCAGTTCGATCGTCAGACCCAGGGCATCCCGGTGGTAGGCGGTTCCGGCAGGGCACTCGCCGTCGCGAACGCCGCCCATCCACAGTGGTGAGCCTCGCCGTTCGAGCTCCTTCGACGCTCGAGCCAGGTCCTCGACCACGAATCCGAGATGGTGGATGCCCGAACCGCTTTGCCACACCGGAGAACCCGGGACTTCACGCAACAACTCCAGATACGGGGGACCATCCACGGTCAGCCCGAGGCGTTGCACCGTCGAGTGTTCGACACCATCGATCCGGCATTGGTAGTGCGACTCGGGGAACAGGCGTATCGAAAGGCCGTAGATCTCTTCGAAGTGCTGCACTGCGGCGTCGACGTCCTGCACGACGATGCCGACATGATGCAGGTGGCCAAGACCGAAGTCGACACCGGGCATGGCGAACGGTGTCATCCAGAACCCTCCTTGTATGAACGGAACGAACGTCGGAGTCGGATCCGCGTCTCGTAGCAGAATGATCGTTCAAAAGATGAAAATATTCAAGCGACACTCCCCCGATACTGACTCTTTGCCGACCAGACCACCCTCACAAACCTCCACTGAATGAAGGTTCAACCAGCCATTTTGGCGCCGAGTTCGGACGGGCGCGGATCAGACATCTTCGACGCGCCGGCGGTCAGATTCGCGGCACGAGGGAGCGTCCTCCGAAAAGACTTCCCTGCAAGGGTGTTCGCCGACGGCATGGTTGTTTGTACGCTCGCGGCGTCGTCGGCTGCGCGAAGGAGAAGGGCTGCAACGGCATCGGCGTCGTCCACGACAGCACCACGCACGGCGAGCCGTCGGGAAAGTAGATGGACTCGGCGCTCGAGAAGGCGGGCCCGAAGCAGGCCGGCAACGAGGAGCTCGAGGCGAATGATCTTGTCTCGCAGGTCTACACGATCGCGTCTGCGACCGGAACAGCGCGAGACGGAAGACCGTGGCTGCCCTGTACGGACAGCCACGGTCGGTGTTCAGATTGCCGAGGATTCACTCAGCTTCAGCACGCGTCGAATCAGCTGCCACAGCTCGAGACGGGCCGGGCCCGTGAGCGACAGCTTGGGGAAGGTGAGAAACCCGTGGAACAGGCCGTCGAAGCGATGCGCAATCACGGGCACGCCGTCGGTCGCGAGACGCTCGGCGTACTGGTCGCCCGCCGTGCAGGGCGGGTCCAGCTCGGCCGTGACGACGAGCGCCGGGGAAGCCCCTCCAGCGATGCGGCTCGGGTAGGGACGACGAACTCGCTCGTCCGGTCACCGGGCGCGTACTGCTCCCAATACCAGCGCATCGCCGTGGTGGTGTTGTAGTAGCCCACGCCGTACTGCTGGTACGACTCGGTCGTGAAGTCGTCGTCGATGACCGGATAGATGAGGATCTGGGCGGCGATGCGGGGAACACCGCGCTCCCGCGCCGCCAGCGACACCGTCGCCGCGAGATTCCCGCCGGCGCTGTCTCCGGCGACCGCGATACGACCCGGGTCCCCTCCGTACTCACCGACATTTTCTGCGGTCCACAGCAATGCTGCGTAGACGTCCTCCATCGCAGCCGGCGCTCTGTGCTCCGGCGCGAGCCGGTAGTCGACCGAGACAACCACCGAATCCACCGCGTCCGCCATCGAACGACAGAACTCGTCATGGGAATCCAGGCCGCAGAAGACGAATCCCCACCGTGAGCAAACACGATCACCGGTAGCGGATCGTTCGCCTCGGTGTGGGGACATACACACGCAGTGGCAGGTCTCCGCCCGGACCGTCGATGACGACGTCGCGCGCGACCTGCATGTCGGGTGTGCGGGTAAGTGGTGCTCGACGAGAGGCGATGATCTCGCGAAGCTCCTGAGCCGAGTACTGCGTGACGTCCGGGAAGCTGGACTTCGAGAACGTCCAGCATCGCTTCCACATCAGGGTGCAAATCGGCTCGGCGAACCTCTCCCAAGTGACTTTTCCTCTCTTGCGTGCGGCATTTCGAATCCGGAGAACAAACAGGCCACCGTCCGGGAGGGAGCGGTGCCTCGCTCGGGTCCGATCATTCAGGTTCACAGCACCTGCTCACGGCTACAAGACCGGTGTCCCGGCGAATGGGAAGGTTCGCGACACGGCGCTCGCCCAGAAGCCTCGAGAATCTCCCAAACCGTCCCCGCGAATAGAACTAGTTCCTACTATCGGCGAGTATCGGACGCACGATGGGAGACGTGATGACTTCGGATACGAACTCCGGAGCGTTAGCGGGCAGATCGATTCTGGTGACGGGCGGCGGCAGCGGTATCGGTCTCGGTATCGCGCAGGCCCTCGTCGCCGACGGCGCCCACGTCACGATCTGCGGCCGCAGCGCCGACAAGCTGTCGGGGCAGCCGAGAAGATCACCGCGTCGGGTGCATTCGCTTCCGGCGGATCGGTCACCACCATCGCCGCCGACGTCACGAACGAGTCCGACGTCGAACGCGCGGTCGCCCGGACGATCGAGACCACCGGACGCCTCGACGGGGTCGTCGCGTGCGCGGGCGGCAACGAGACCATCGCACCCGTCACCCAGCTCGACGCCGACGCGTGGCGGCGCACGATCGACCTCAACGTCACCGGCACGATGCTCACGATCAAGCACGGAGCTCGGGCCCTCGTCGCGGCCGGCGGCGGCTCGATCGTCGCGATCTCGTCGATCGCGGCAAGCAACACCCACCGCTGGTTCGGCGCGTACGGCGTCTCCAAGTCCGGTGTCGACCACCTGGTGCGGCTTGCGGCGGACGAGTTGGGCGCCAGCAACGTTCGCGTCAACGGCATCCGTCCCGGACTCACCCGCACCGACCTGGTCGCACTCATCACCGACGGCGGACCGATCCTCGACGACTACATGGAATGCACTCCCCTGGGCCGGGTCGGCGAGGTCGAGGACATCGCCGGGCTCGCGCAGTTCCTCCTCGGCCCGCAGTCCTCGTGGATCACCGGACAGATCATCAACGTCGACGGCGGCCAGATGCTGCGGCGCGGGCCGGACTTCCGGTCCATGCTCGAGCAGGTCTACGGCGCCGACGGTCTGCGTGGGGTGGTGTCGCAGTGAGCTCGCATCTGGTGCTCGGCAAGCAGGTCGACATGCCGGTCGAGATTCGGGCCGCGTCGGCGTTCATGGCCATGTACTCCGTCCCCGCGAAGGCTGCCCAGAGGCTCATCAGCCACACGGGCCTCGAGATCTTGCAGTACCGGCCCGGACGCGGACTGTGCGGGCTGGTCTTCGTCGACTACGTCGACGGCGATCTCGGGCCGTACAACGAATTCGGCGTCACGTTCATGGTCCGCAATCACCGCCATCGTGGACGGTCGTCCATGCTCGGCGATCTGCGGTCGCTGGCCGGGGGCAGCGCGGGGGCGCTGATCCATCAGCTCCCGGTCGACGGCGAGTTCACCCTCGCCGCCGGACGCGGCATCTGGGGCTTCCCGAAGATCCTGGCCGACTTCGAGGCCGATCACGTCAGCCCGGTCCGACGCGGCGCGGTCAGCCAGGACGGTCGACTCATCGCGGAACTGACCGTGAAGCAGGGCATCCCCACCCCGGGCGGCGGCGCCAACGCGTCCGTAGAGGCGTACTCGCACCTCGACGGCGTCACCCGTCACACCGCGTGGGACATGAATCCGACCGGGGTCCGCACCGGATCGGCGGCGCCGGACTGCGACTCGGCAGCCATCCGATAGCCGACGAGCTGCGCTCACTCGGCCTGCCCCGCCGGGCCCTGATGACGACCACGATCCCGGATCTGAAGATGACGTTCGGCGACGCGGCCGCCGTCTGATCGACTCCGGGAATATTCGGCGCGATGCCTCTTGCGAATCGAGACCAACTGGTGTGTGCTGAAGACTTGGACATTTGATCAACTTCGGTTCTCCACCTCGCGCAAAGGATTACGTCTTGACGATCAGTCGACGCAGTGTGCTGGCCGGAGCCGCGGCCGCACCGGCGCTCGCAGCCATAGCCAACGCAGCCGGTTCCACCGCTTCAGCTCAGCCCCGCTCCGCTTCCGCCCCCGCCCGCCGCTCCGCGTCCGAGCAGGGGTTCCGGGTCGGCGTCGGCCTCTCGGACATGACCGGACCCGTCGCCGAGAACGGCATGATGGGTTACTCGCAGTTCGACCAGCGGGCCGAGGGCCTGCATCAGCGGACCCGCGTGCGCGCCTACGTCTTCGCCGACGCCGACGACAACCGCGTCGTCTACACGTGCGCCGACACCTGCATGGTCTTCCAGGCCGTCCACGATGCCGTCCTCGCGCGGTTGGCGGCCAAGTACGGCGACCTGTACACCGAGAAGAACGTGATGCTCACGGCCGTGCACTCGCACGCGGCGTGTGGCGGCGCGTCGCAGGACTACGCGTACAGCCTCGCGACGCTGGGCTTCCAGCCGCAGGTGTTCGACGCCGAGGTCGACGGCGTGGTCGAGGCCATCAGCGCCGCGCACGACAACCTCGCAGCGGGCACCGTGGCCTACGGACGCAGTGAGCTGAAGGACGCCAGCGTCAACCGATCCCGCGTAGCGTTCGATCGGAACCCGCAGCGCGACAAGGACTACTACCCGCTCGGCATCGACACCTCGATGCGGGTGCTCAAGATCAGCCAGGGTGGCGACAACGTCGGCGGCATCGGCTGGTTCCCCACCCACGGCGCGTCGCTCACCAACAAGAACCACCTGATCTCCGGTGACAACAAGGGCGCCGCCGCGTACTTCTGGGAGCACGACGTCGCCGGGGTGCGCTACCTCGACGGCAAGCCCGCATTCGTCGCGTGCTTCCCGCAGACCAACACCGGCGACATGTCCCCCAACCTCGATCTGGAGCCGGGCCACGGACCCACGGCCGACGAATTCGAGAACACCCGCATCATCGGCGAACGCCAGGTGGCCGCGGCACGGGAGGCGTACAAGCAGGCGACGCCGCTGAAGTCGACGACGGTCGACAGCCGAATCATGTACCTGGACATGGCGAACCAGCTGGTGGACGGCAAGTACACCGCCGACGGTCAGCCGCGTCGCACCGCGCCGGCGTGCGTCGGCGCCGCGATGGCCGCGGGCAGTACCGAGGACGGGCCGGCGATCGAGCTCTTCACCGAGGGCATGCACAATCCGATGATCGACGCGCTCGGCGGCGTCGACACCCCGACCCCACAGTGGCTCGCCGACGCGCAGGCCCCCAAGCTCGTGCTGGTGCCGGTCGGCCTGCTGCCCCGGACGGCTGGGTGCCGCACGTGCTCAAGATCCAGATCATCCGCATCGGCGACATCTACGTCGTGGGCGGCCCGGCCGAGTTCACCATCGTCTCGGGTCTGCGCGTCCGGCGCACGGTCGCCGAGGAACTGGGCGTTCCGCTCGAGAACGTCATCTTCCAGGGCTACGCCAACGCGTACTCCAGCTACTGCACGACGCCCGAGGAGTACGACGCGCAGCAGTACGAGGGTGGCTCGACGCTGTTCGGCCGCAACACACTCCCCGCCTACCAGCAGGGCTTCGCGGCACTCGCGGCCGCGATGAAGGCCGGCGCGGACATCCCCCGAGGACCGGCACCCCGCGACCTGTCCGGCTTCCAGCCCGGGTTCGGGCACGACTTCCCGTTCGATGCGCCACTGGCCGGTCGCAACTTCGGCGACGTCGTCGTCCAGCCCGCGGGCAGCGCAGGCACGGGCGAGCAGGTGGCGGTCGAGTTCGTCACCGGACACCCCAAGAACGACCTGCACCGCCGCGGAACGTATTTCGAGGTGCAGCGGCGCGACGGCGACCGCTGGGTACGGCACGCGGACGACGGCGACTGGGCCACCAAGTACCGGTGGCGGCGCGACGGCATCAACGCGTCGATCGCGCGCATCACGTGGGATGTCCCGGCGGGCACACCGTCGGGCACCTACCGGATCCAGCACTTCGGCAACTGGAAGAACCCCGACGGCGCGGTATTCCCCCTCACCGGTACATCGGCGGAGTTCTCAGTCCGCTAGCGGCTGGAGCTGAAGGGTCCCTTCACACGCTGTCCGAGTGTGAAGGGACCCTTCATCCGTTCGAGGACTCGAGTATCGTCTTGGCGTTCTCGAGATTGCCGCGCACGTCGCGGGCATACAACTTCTGAACGATTGTGTCGCCGAACTTGAACAGCCCGGTACCGCCCTCGGCATCGAGTCGGTACGTCACCCTGGTGGCCCCGTCGCCGTCGGTGTCGAAATCGAGTTCACGCTCGTACCCGATCCGAGTCTTCCTGGATTCGAAGCCGATCCGCTTGTTCTTCTCGTACGCAGTGACCTCTTCAGTCGCCTGAAGACGAACACCCGCAACCTTGGTGGTCACCGATGCCAGGGATCCGACTTCCTCCGGCGATCCCGATACCATCTTGTACTCGTCGATACTGGTTCCCCAATCGGGAACGTTCTCAGGGTCGGTGAAGTAGGCGAACACCTCGGCAACCGGACAGTCGATGACGATGGACTCGTTCGTCCTGATTGTCTTGGCCATGGCTCTCACATCCTCAGCTGGAAGGTAGGGCTGCGCCACACCACTCCCGTTCCACCACAGCCGGATACGGGATCGATAAGGAAAAGGCACCAACCCGACACTCGGGCAACCGATTCGGCCACACGCACGCTGCGCGCTGAAGAGCCGCGGTCCCGACACGTGCCAGTCACAACCCTAGCCCGGCCGCGTCGACAACTGAAGGCTCGATCGAGCGCCTAAAGAGTTGAAGGGTCCCTTCACGCGCAGGCAGCGCGTGAAGGGACCCTTCAGCCTTTCCCTCCCCGGGCAGGTCTTCTACAGCCAGGTGTCCTCGCTGGCCGTGGTGAGGAACGCTTCGAGGTCGTCCCGCCACTTCGCCGGCACCGTCTTCTCCGGCTCGATCGCGGTGTACTGGCCGCGGTAGAACAGCAGTGGCCGCTCGGTCTTGATCTCACTCATCGAGTGGACCCGGCCGAACACCACGAAGTGGTCGCCGCCGTCGTGCACGGTCTCCACCGTGCAATCCATGTGCGCGAGCGAGCCGTCGAGGATCGGCGATCCCAACGGGGAAGGCGTCCAGTCGATCCCGGCGAACTTGTCGGGCTCGCGAGAACCGAACCGCGCACACGTGTCCTGCTGCTCCTCGGCGAGGACGTTGACGCAGAACCGGCCCGACCGCTCGATGGCCGCCCACGACCGGGATGCCTTCGTGGGGCAGAACAGCACTAGCGGCGGCTCGAGCGACAGCGCCGCGAACGACTGGCACGCGAATCCAACCGGGGCGCCGTCCTCGACCGTCGTGATGATCGTGACGCCGGTGCAGAACTGTCCGAGGACGTTACGGAACTGGCGCGGATCGATTTCCGCACCGGTTCCCACGCTGGACATCTCGTCCGCGGACATTACTTGAATCCCACCGTGAAGTCGTGTCCCCACAAGCTCACGGCGGTGCTCTCCTTCGCGATCCACTTGTCATCCTCGACCTCGAGTCCCTCGCAACCGAATTCGACGTCGAATCCGCCCGGGGTCTTCATGTAGAACGACAGCATCAGGTCGTTGACGTGGCGGCCGAGCGTCGCCGACATCTTCACGTTCTTGCGGAGCGCGCGGTCGAGGCACAGTCCGACGTCGTCGGAGTTCTCGACCTCGACCATCAGGTGGACGATCCCCGAGGGGTTCGGCAGCGGCGCGAAGGCGAGGCTGTGGTGGCGCGGGTTGCAGCCGAGGAAGCGCAGCCACGCCGGGTCACCGTCCGCCGGACGTCCGACGACCTGCGGGGGCAGTCGCATCGAGTCGCGCAGCTTGAACCCGAGCACGTCGCGGTAGAACACGAGGTCCGCCTCGTCGTCCTTGGTTGCGAGCACCACGTGGCCGAGACCCTGCTCACCGGTCACGAACTTGTGCCCGTACGGGCTCACGATGCGGCGGTGCTGCAAGGCGATGGTGTGAAAGATCTCCAGGCGCGAACCCGAGGCGTCGCGGCACTTGATGAACTCGACGACGTTGCGTTCGGCCGCCTCCTCCTTGGTGCCCTCCTCGAACTCCCAGTCGGCCTTGGCGAGGCGCTCGCGAATCTCCTGCAGGCCTTCTGCGTTCGCGCATTCCCAGCCGGCCGCGTAGAGCCCGTCGCGCTCACCCGGAACGATGACGAGGCGCGCCGGGTAGTCGTCCATGCGCAGGTACAGGTTGTCGGGGTTCGCGCCCTTGCCCTCGATCATGCCGAGCACCTTGAGCCCGTACTCGCGCCACGCGGCCATGTCGGTCGCCTCGATGCGCAGGTACGCAAGTGAACGGATACTCATCAGTTGCCTCCATCGAGAAGGAAGTCGCTCGCGAGCCGGTTGAACTCGTCGAACTTCTCGAGCTGAGCCCAGTGTCCGCAGCCGCCGAACACGTGCAGTTGCACCCGCGGAATCATCTTGAGCGCCACCAACGCACCGTCGATCGGGTTGACCCGGTCCTCGCGACCCCAGATCAGCAGCACCCGCTGGCGCAGCTTGTAGGCGTCGCGCCACAGCATGCCCAGCTCGAACTCGGAGCTCGAGAACGACTTGCCCATCGCCTTGGCCGCCGCCAGCGACTCCGGGCTGCTGGCCGCGGCGAAGCGCTCGTCGATCAACTCGTCGGTGATGAGCTTCTGGTCGAACACCATGATGCGCAGGAACGCCTCGAGGTTCTCACGCGTCGGCTGGTAGCTGAACTTGCCGAGGTTCTTGACGCCCTCGGTCGGGTCCGGCGCGAACAGGTTGACGCTCAGTCCGCCCGGTCCCATGAGCACGAGCCGGCCGGCCCGGTCCGGGTAGTCCAGCGCGAACCGCACGGCGGCGCCGCCACCGAGCGAATTGCCCAGCAGGTGAACGCGTTCGGTGATGCCGATCGTGTCGAGCAGATCCTTCAGCGCCGACGCGCTGTGCCGGAAGTACTGCGGGTGCTCGGTCGGCTTGTCGGACTGGCCGTAGCCGGGCTGGTCGACCGCGATCACGTGGAACTGCTGCGCCAGAACGGGAAGGTTCTTCGCGAAGTTCGACCACGACGACGCGCCCGGCCCACCGCCGTGCAGCAGCACGATCGTCGGGCCGTTGCCGACGCCCGCCTCGTGGTAGTGCAGCTTCAGGTCCGGTCGGACCTGCGCGAAGCGGGACGTCGACTCGTAGGTCAGCTCAGCGGATTCGGTTGCCGTCATCGGATCCCCTAGACCATCGTGTCCGTGAGCGGCAGACCGAACTCGGCGCCACCGAACATCACGTAGGCGCGCTCGGCGTCGTTGGCCGCGTGGACCCGGCCCGCGTGCGCGTCACGCCAGAAGCGCTGGATCGGAGTGCCGTTCGCGAGGGCCGTGGCACCCGAGTTCTCGAACAGCAGGTCGATCGACGCGATCGCACGACCGGTGGCACGCACCTGGTCACGGCGAGCGCGCAGGCGGAGCTCGATCGGAATCTCCTCGCCGGCAAGAAGCTTCGCGTACTCGTCGGCGACGTTGCCGGACAGCTGACGCCATGCGGCGTCGATGTCGCTGGACGCCTCGGCGATGCGGATCTTGGCGAACGGGTCGTCCTTGGCCTTCTCGCCGGCGTAGGCCGCGCGCACGCGCTTGCCCTGGTGCTCGACGTGCGCGTCGTACGCGCCGTACGCCATGCCGACGATCGGGGTCGAGATCGTCGTGGGATGGATTGTGCCCCAAGGCATCTTGTAGAGCGGAGCGGTGTTCTGCTGCAGGCCCGGGGCGGTGAGGTCGCTCATCGCCTTGAAGCTCAGGAAGCGGTGCCGCGGCACGAACACGTCCTTGACGACGACCGTGTTGCTGCCGGTGCCCTTGAGCCCGACGACGTTCCACACGTCGTCGATCTCGTAGTCCTCACGCGGGATCAGGAAGCTGCCGAAGTCGACCGGGCGGCCGTCCTTGATGACCGGTCCACCGACGACGACCCACGAGGCATGGTCGCAGCCCGACGACCAGGCCCACGCGCCGTTGACCTTGTAACCGCCGTCGACGACCTCGCCCGCACCCATCGGCGCGTACGACGACGAGATCCGGACGTCGGTGTCCTTGCCCCAGACGTCTTCCTGCGCCTGCTGGTCGAACAGCGCCAGGTGCCAGTTGTGGATGCCGAGGATGCCGGCGACCCAACCAGTGGAGCCACAGGCGCTCGCGATGTTGCGCACCGCGGTGTAGAAGGTGACGGGATCGGCCTCGATGCCGCCCCACTGCTTGGGCTGCGCCAACCGGAAGAAACCGGTTTCCTGCAGAGCCTTGATGGACTCGTCGGGGATGCGACGAAGATCCTCGGTCTCCTGCGCGCGTTCACGCAGCACCGGCAGTAGCGCGTCGATCCGCTGCATCACCTCGCGGCTGTCATGGTCACCCACTGGACGCTCCCGTCTGTAAATCGATGTTCACTTGCCCCTGAGACTAGAACACGTTCTCTTCCGTGTCGAGAGAACGTGAATTCCACTGGTAATCGGTAGTCGGTGCCGATACCAAGCGCGCGAAATCTAGCGGAATCGAGCGAAGTTCTATAACGTGTTCTACCAACAGCTAGAAGGGATGTGAGGTACTGATGGCGCAGATTCGTGAGATCGATGTGGGAGCTCCGCAGACGCGTTTCGCACGCGGTTGGCACTGCATCGGCCTGGAGAGCGAATTCCTCGACGGCAAGCCGCACGCGGTGGAGGCGTTCGGCACCAAGCTGGTCGTGTTCGCCGACAGCGAGAACAAGCTCCACGTGCTCGACGCATACTGCCGGCACATGGGCGGCGACCTGAGCCAGGGCGAGATCAAGGGCGACTCGGTGGCCTGCCCGTTCCACGACTGGCGCTGGGGCGGCAACGGTAAGTGCACCGACATTCCGTATGCCCGTCGAGTGCCGCCGATCGCGCGGACCCGTTCGTGGACCACGCTCCAGCGCAACAAGCAGTTGTTCATCTGGAACGACCCCGAGGGCAACCCGCCGCCGGACGACGTCACGATCCCGGAACTGCCGCAGGTCATGACCGACGAGTGGACCGACTGGAAGTGGAACCGGATCCTCGTCGAGGGTTCCAACTGCCGCGAGATCGTCGACAACGTCGTGGACATGGCGCACTTCTTCTACGTCCACTTCGGGTTCCCGAAGTACTTCAAGAACGTCTTCGAGGGCCACGTCGCGACGCAGTACCTGCAGAACCACGGCCGGCCCGACGTCGGGAACATGGGCACGCAGTACGGCGAGTCCGTCCTGGACTCGGAGGCGTCGTACTTCGGTCCGTCGTACATGGTGAACTGGCTGCACAACAACTACAGCGGCTACAAGGTCGAGAGCATCCTGATCAACTGCCACTACCCGGTCACGCAGGACTCGTTCGTGCTCATGTACGGCGTGAGCGTGGAGAAGCCCAAGGGCCTGGACGACGCCACCAGCGACAAGCTGGCGACCAAGTTCACCGAGGGCGTGGCGATGGGCTTCGAGCAGGACGTCGCGATCTGGAAGAACAAGACCAAGATCGAGAACCCGCTCCTGTGCGAGGAGGACGGCCCGGTCTACCAGCTGCGCCGCTGGTACGACCAGTTCTACGTCGACGTCGCCGACATCGACGAGAAGGCGACGCAGCGCTTCGAGTTCGAGATCGACACCACCAAGGCAGTCGAGGCGTGGCAGCGCGAGGTCGACGCGAACCTGGCACGTCAGGCCGCCGAGAAGGCCGCCGCCGAGACGGCTGAACACAAGACGGGGGTGTGACATGACCTCGACCTGGGCCAAGGCCCCGAACTACGCAGACAGCCCGGCCCGGGTCGAGGCCGTCCGCGCACAGACCGCAGCCGATCTGCACTCGTACCTTCGAGGAGGGGCTCCACGAGGTCGAGTGCCGCACCTGCGGAACGTGCGTGCTCGTTCGCAAGAACAGCTACAAGCACACAAGCATTCAGTGGCAGGACGACCCGGCGAAGGTGTGTCCGGAATTCACCGGATCCGGCGGCCGGACCGGGTCGCGGCAAACCTGCCCGCGGCTGCTGAACAGCATCAACCACGCTGTGATGGAGGGCATCCTCGAGGTGCACGACCCACAGTCGTAGTTGGTGTGGGGGAGGCAGGAGAAGGGGCGCGCATCCGGCGGGATGCGCGCCCCTCTTCGTCGTTCCGGGCGCGGGAACTAGCGGGACGCGGCCTCGCGCTGCAGCTCGAGCGCGATGTCGATGAGCTGGTCCTCCTGGCCGCCGACGAGCTTGCGCTTGCCGGCGCGCACGAGCATCTCCGCGGCGGAGACGCCGTAGCGCTCGGCCTGCAGTTCGGCGTGCTTGAGGAAGCTCGAGTACACGCCTGCGTAGCCCATCATCAGCGCCTGCCGGTCGAGCAGGCACTCGGCCGGCATCGTGGGCCGCACGACGTCCTCCGCGGCCTCGGCGATCGCGAAGAAATCGATCCCGGTCTTGACCCCGATCTTGTCGCACACGGCGACGAGTGCCTCGACCGGAGCGTTGCCGGCCCCGGCCCCGAAACGTCGGGTGCTGCCGTCGATCTGCTTGGCGCCCGCCCGGATGGCGGCGATCGAGTTCGCCACCCCCAGGCCCATGTTCTCGTGCCCGTGGAAGCCGACCTGCGCGTCCGTGCCGAGTTCCTGGACGAGTGCCTCCACACGCTCGGCGACCTGCTCGAGGACGAGCGCTCCGGCCGAGTCGACGACGTACACGCACTGGCAGCCGGCGTCGGCCATGATGCGGCCCTGCTCGGCCACCTTCTCCGGCGAGACCGTGTGCGCCATCATCAGGAAGCCGACGGTCTCGAGTCCGCGGTCGCGGGCCAGCCCGAAATGCTGGATGGAGACGTCCGCCTCGGTGCAGTGCGTGGCGATGCGACAGATCGACGCACCATTGTCCTGCGCCTCGACGATGTCCTCCTTGACGCCGACGCCGGGCAGCATGAGGAACGCGATCTTCGCCCGCTTCGCAGTGTCGACGGCAATCTTGATCAGTTCCTGTTCCGGGGTCTTCGAGAAGCCATAGTTGAACGACGAGCCACCGAGACCGTCCCGTGGGTGACCTCGATGACCGGCACGCCGGCCCCGTCGAGGGCGGCGACGATGTCGCGCACCTCCGCGCCGGTGAACTGGTGTCGCTTGTGGTGCGATCCGTCGCGGAGCGAGGTATCGGTGATCCGGATGTCCCAGGCGCCGTCGAAGTGGATGTCGTCGGTCCGGTTCGCCGTCTTGCTGCTGTTGCTCATGTCGCTCACGCCTCCACACTCAGAAGCTGCTGGGCGATCTCCTCGCCCACCTTGGTTGCGGCCGCGGTCATGATGTCGAGGTTGCCGGCATAGGGCGGCAGGAAGTCGCCCGCGCCCTCGACCTCGACGAATGTGGTGACGGTGGCATGCCCGCCCGATACGACGGTCGGGTCGCTGAACTGCGGCTCGTTGAGCAGCCGATAGCCGGGCACGTACTGCTGGATGTCCGCGACCACCCGGTGGATCGACTCGGTGATCGCGTCCTGGTCGGCGTCCTCCGGGATGGCGCAGAAGATGGTGTCGCGCATGATCATCGGCGGATCCGCCGGGTTCAGGATGATGATGGCCTTGCCGCGGCCGGCACCACCGATCGCCTCGACGCCGCGGCTGGTGGTCTTGGTGAACTCGTCGATGTTCGCGCGTGTACCGGGTCCGGCCGACACCGACGCGACCGACGCGACGATCTCCGCGTACGGCACGTCGACGACCCGGGAGACCGCGTACACGATCGGGATCGTGGCCTGGCCGCCGCACGTGATCATGTTGACGTTCGGGGCCTCGAGATGCTCGCGCAGGTTCGCCGACGGCACGACGGGCGGGCCGACCGCGGCGGGGGTGAGATCGATTGCGCGGATCCCGTGTTCGGCGTACTTGGGGGCCGCCTCGCGGTGCACGTACGCGGATGTCGCCTCGAAGATCATGTCGGGCTTCTCGGTCTGGTTCAGCAGCCAGTCGACACCGTCGGCCGACGTCTCGAGCCCCACCTTCCGGGCCCGCGCGAGTCCCTCGCTGGCGGGATCGATGCCGATCATCCAGCGAGGCTCGAGCCACTGGGATCGCTGCAACTTGTAGAGCAGGTCCGTGCTGATGTTGCCGGAACCCACGATCGCGACACTTGCCTTCGTCATGCGAACTCCTACTCGAACCGCAGGATTTCCGCGACGAGCACAGACGAACACCGACTCCTCCGATAGAACTGCAACGCGTGTTCGTTTGTCAACGTCACGGTCGGATGCCCCAGCCATACTTACTGGCAGAAAGCATGGACTGGCAGCCCCACCATTCTATAACGTGTTCTACATGAGCAAGCAGGAATACGACATCGTCGTCGTCGGTAGCGGTGCTGCCGGTATGACGGCCGCCCTGACCGCCGCACACCAGGGCCTGAGCGTGGTCGTCGTCGAGAAGGCAGCCCACTACGGCGGCTCGTCCGCGCGGTCGGGCGGAGGTGTCTGGATCCCGAACAACGAGGTACTCCAGCGTGACGGCGTCACCGACACCACCGACGCGGCCCGCACCTATCTGCACAGCATCATCGGCGACGTCGTCGCCCCCGAGAAGATCGACACCTACATCGATCGCGGCCCGGAGATGCTCTCGTTCGTGCTGAAGAACAGTGCGCTCGAACTGCAGTGGGTGCCGAACTACTCGGACTACTACCCGGAGGCGCCCGGTGGACGTCTCGGCGGACGCTCCGTCGAGCCGACCCCGTTCGACGGCAACCGTCTCGGCGACGACCGCAAGAACCTCGAGCCGGACTACGTGAAGGCCCCCAAGAACTTCGTCATCACGCAGGCCGACTACCGCTGGCTGAACCTGCTGATGCGCAACCGTCGTGGCCCGCTGCGCGCGATGAAGGTCGGCATGCGCTTCCTGGCCGCGAAGGCACGCGGCAAGGATCTGCTCGTGCGCGGCCAGGCCCTGATGGCCGGCCTGCGGATCGGCCTGCGCGATGCCGGAGTCCCCATCCTGCTGAACACCCCGCTCACCGATCTCTACACCGAGGGTGACGTCGTGCGCGGCGTGAAGGTGCTCGTCGACGGCGAGGAGCAGATCATCCACGCCCGCCACGGTGTCGTCCTGGGCTCGGGAGGCTTCGAGCACAACGACGAGATGCGCAAGAAGTACCAGCGCGCACCGATCGGCACGGAGTGGACTGTGGGCGCCAAGGCCAACACCGGCGAAGGAATCGTCGCCGGTCAGAAGCTCGGCGCGGCAGTCGACTTCATGGACGACGCGTGGTGGGGTCCGTCGATCCCGCTCACCGGTGGACCGTGGTTCGCGCTGTCCGAGCGCACGCTGCCGGGCTGCATCATGGTCAACACCCGTGGCAAGCGATTCGGCAACGAGGCCGCCCCGTACGTCGAGGCCGTCCACACGATGTACGGCGGCGAGTACGGCCAGGGCGAGGGTCCGGGCGAGAACATCCCCACGTGGATGATCCTCGACCAGCGCTACCGCAACCGGTACACCTTCGCCGGCATCACCCCGCGCTCGCCGTTCCCGGGCCGCTGGCTCAAGGCGGGAATCATCGTCAAGGCCGGCACGATCGCCGAGCTCGCCGAGAAGACCGGGCTGCCGGTCGACGCCCTCACCGAGACGGTGGTGCGGTTCAACGGCTTCGCCCGCAACGGCAAGGACGAGGACTTCGGTCGCGGCGACAGCGGATACGACCACTACTACGGCGATCCGCGCCTGAAGAACCCGAGCCTCGCCGAGATCACCAAGGCGCCGTTCTACGCGATCAAGATGGTCCCGGGCGACCTCGGCACCAAGGGCGGCATCGTCACCGACGTCGACGGCCGCGCGCTCCGCGAGGACGGCTCCGTGATCGCCGGGCTCTACGCCGCGGGTAACTGCAGCTCCCCGGTCATGGGACACACCTACGCCGGCCCCGGCGCGACGATCGGTCCCGCGATGACGTTCGCGTACCTAGCCGTGCTCGACATCGCCGACCGCGCCCGTGCCGCTGCGGAATCCGTGACGAACTGACAGGAGATACACCAGTGCCCATCGATCCGTCGATCGCGATCGGAGCCGAGCTCCCCGCCCAGGAGTTCTCCTGGACCCCTTCCGACGTGCAGCTCTACCACCTCGGCATCGGGGCGGGGTCCCGCCCGCTCGATCCGCGCGAGCTGCGTTACCTCGACGACTCCAAGCCACAGGTGCTGCCGACGTTCGCGACGGTTGTGGCGAACATCCACGCGACCGAGGCGCCGCGCGTGTCGTTCCCGGGCGTCGAGATCGACCTGGCCAAGGTCGTCCACGGCAGCCAGGAAGTCACCGTGCACCAGCCGATTCCGGCCAGCGGATCCGCACGGACCACCACCCGAATCGTGGAGGTGTGGGACAAGGGCAAGGCCGCGGTGATCGTGCAGGAGTCCTCGACGGTGGCGCTCGACGGATCCCCGCTGTGGACGGCGCGGTCGTCGATCTTCGCGCGTGGCGAGGGCGGGTTCGGCGGCGAACGCGGGCCGTCGGAGTCCGTCGCGCTCCCCGACCGTCAGCCCGACGCGGAGGTGCTCTCACCCGTCCTCCCGCAGCAGGCGCTCCTCTACCGCATGTGCGGAGATCGCAATCCTCTCCATTCGGATCCCGAATTCGCCTCCGCGGCGGGCTTCCCTGCGCCTATCCTTCATGGGCTGTGCACATACGGAATCGTGTGCAAAGCGGCGACCGACACCGTCCTCGACGGTGATGCCGATCGGGTCAAGGGATTTCGGCCCGATTCGCCGGTGTGGTATATCCCGGCGAGACGCTCCGGACTCGGATCTGGCGCGAGGGCGACCGACTGCTGCTCTCGGCAACGGTTCCCGAGCGCGACGACTCGCCCGCCCTGGCGGACGTCGTGCTCACCGTCGCGTAGCTGACGCCCAGTCGAATAGCTGTACCGGTCGGGTCGACGTGCTCGTCGACCCGACCGGACATAACTGCACCCGTTTCTGTTTCCCCTCGACACCTTGGAGTACACGAATGACGTCTATCGACGAGCCCCGGCTGTCGCGGCGAGGATTCCTCGCTGCGGGCGCCGGCGCACTGGCGGCCGGAGCAGTGGTCGGCGGATGGACCCCTGCGTTCGCAGTCCCGCCGGATCCTCCGGCTCCCTCGGTTCGCTCGGTTCGCTCGGTTCCTCGGGACCGGCTGCACCGCTCCCCACGCCGCCGAACTTCCCGTCGGACATCTCACTCTTCCAGCAGGCGTACCAGAACTGGTCCAAGGAGATCATGCTGGACGCGACCTGGGTGTGCTCGCCGAAGACGCCGGAAGACGTCGTGCGCCTGGTCAACTGGGCGCACGAGAACGATTACAAGATCCGTCCCCGCGGCGCGATGCACGGCTGGACTCCGCTGACGGTTGTCAAGGGCTCGAACGTCGAGAAGGTGATCCTCGCCGACACCATGACGCACCTGAACAGCGTCAGCGTGAACGCAGGCGGCTCGCCGGCCACCGTCACCGCGGGTGCCGGCGCCACGCTCGACGCGATCGTCACCGAGCTGCAGAAGTTCAACCTGGGCTGGGCCAACCTGCCGGCTCCGGGTGTGCTGTCGATCGGCGGCGCGCTCGCCGTCAACGCGCACGGTGCAGCGCTGCCTGCCGATGGTGAGGCGACGTTGCCCGGCGCGACCTTCGGCTCGCTGAGCAACCTCGTCACCGAGCTCACCGCGGTGGTGTGGGACGGCAGCAAGTACGCGCTGAAGACCTACCAGCGCAACGACGCCGGCATCCTGCCGATGCTCACCAACCTGGGTCGCTGCTTCCTGACCTCGGTCACGATGCAGGCCGCCCCCAACGTGCGCATGCGGTGCGAGAGCTACACCGACATCCCGTGGCAGGAGCTGTTCGCGGCGAAGGGCACCTCGGGCCGGACGTTCGAGAAGTACGTCGCCGAGTCCGGTCGCGCAGAGGCGATCTGGTACCCCTTCACCGACAAGCCCTGGATGAAGGTTTGGTCGGTCACGCCGGACAAGCCGGAGGGGAACGGCAGCTCCGGCTCGGCCGGCTCGCTGGGTTCGCTGGGCTCGCTCGCGGGTAAGCCGGCGCAGTCGCGTGAGGTCACCGGCCCGTACAACTACGTGTTCTCCGACAACCTGCCGGAGTCGATCACCGACATGATCGGCGGGATGATTTCCGGGAACCCGGCGATCGCACAGCAGTTCGGCCCGGCAATGTACGAGATCACCAAGGCCGGCCTGGCAGCTACCAATACGAGTGACATCTGGGGCTGGTCGAAGGACGTCCAGTTCTACATCAAGGCGACCACGCTGCGCCTCACCGAGGGCGGCGGCGCCGTCGTTACCAGCCGTGCCAACATCGCGACCGTGATCCACGACTTCACTCAGTGGTTCAACAGCCGCATCGAGTACTACCGCGCCAAGGGGCAGTACCCGCTGAACGGCCCGGTCGAGATCCGCTGCTGCGGCCTGGATCAGCCGTCGGACGTCAAGGTTCCGTCGGCCGGCTCGCCGACCATCGCGGCTACCCGTCCGCGTCCCGATCACCCCGACTGGGACGTCGCCATCTGGCTGAACGTTCTCGGCGTTCCGGGCACCCCCGGCATGTTCGAGTTCTACCAGGAGATGGAGCAGTGGATGCGCTCGCACTACAACAACAACGCCGCCACGTTCCGTCCCGAGTGGTCGAAGGGCTGGGCGTTCGGTCCCAACCCGTACACCGACGCCGACATCATCACGAACAAGATGCCCGCCACCTACCGTGAGGGCGTTCCCACGTCAGACAACTGGGACACCGCACGGGCGCGGTACAACCAGCTCGACCCGCACCACATCTACTCGAACACGTTCATGGAGCAGCTGCTCCCGTAACCCGAGCCGATCCACGCATCGACGCCGGTGGCGCCGCGCCCAAAACGCGCAGCGCCACCGGCGTCGTCGTGTCCACGCACGACTCGCCGTGGGCGTACCGTCGAAAGTGATCGGCGACAGACGCGAACGAGGGAGTGCTGTCATGACATCGAGCAATCCGGACCCGGTTCCTCCCCAGTCTCCTTCCGGCCCGACGGAACCCGCTCCGCCTCCTCCCCCTCCGCCGCCACCAGCCGCCCCGCAGCAGGCGCCGGGCCCGCCCTCGAGCAACGCCGGATGGGCGGTCGCCGCACTGGTCGCGTTCTGGCCGCTCGCCTTCGCCGCATTCAGCAACGCGTTCGAGGTGTATCCGCGGTGGGCACGCGGCGACTATGCCGGGGCCCAGTACGCATCCGATCGGGTTCGTAAGCTCGGCCAGCTGTCGCTGTGGATCTTCGGTGGAATCCTCGTGCTGATCGCGATCGCCTACATCGTGATGGCCGCGGTGTGGATCTCGCACGGCGGCTACGACGACAACTGGCACCGCCACGGACGAATGGACTGGTAACAGCTCGGAGCGTCCGCGAGTCCGAGTTTCACCGGCAGGCCGACGGTCTCAGGATCGACTAGCCGAGACAGACTCGTGCGACGGCGCCTACGGCTCCTTGTTCAGTGTCAACGCGGCCAACGTCGCGGCGCCGGTACACGGATCCGGATGAGCGCCGCCACCCCTGTACCCCAGCCACCAGCTCACAACGCCCGAATCGGTTTCGGCGGTGACACTGCACGCGGCCGGGTTGGCGGGCTCTCGGGCTGTGAAAGCTCTGGCACGCGCGACCTTGGTGGGCGCAACCGTGTAGCCCAACGCGGTGTCCGCTGACTGTTCGCGTTGCAGGGATCCGTCGACGAACCAAGAGAAGACGGCGTCGGCACCACCGCCGTGGCCGTCGAGTCTCCACTGGCAGATCGCTCCCCGCGTCATCAGGTGCGCGCGGCCTTCGCCTGCGACGCTCGCGACCTCGGATTCGCCGGCGAGGCCACAGGGATAACTCGAGTTCGGTTCCGTCGATGTGGGATTGCCGGCGAGCGGCGTTTGGGTGCCGCTCGCGCCGCAACCGGCGATCAGGCACAGCAGCGTCACGGCAGCCGCAGTTGTCGCCGCTTTCGCTCTCATCGCCGGAGACCGCGGGTGATGCTCGACGACGTCAGTGCCCTCGCTGCGTCGCATGCGCTGATCTGAGTGCTGTCGCCGATACCGACCGTCCACGCCACGAGGTCGGGTTCGGCCCCTGCCGTGACCTCGCAGACCCTGCTGTCCGTGGAGTGCGCCTCGAATGCGGGAAGACCCTCGACGGTGATGTCGCTCAGCTCCAGGTGCGCGTCTGCAGCGGCCGACTTCTCGACTTCCAGGGGGCTTCCTCGGTACCACCACGTCTGTGCGTAGGTGGGCGTCTGGGCCGGCGGGCCTTCCCACCGACAGCCGATCGGGTTCTGCACCACCCTCGTCAGCGACGGCAAAGAGGTTGTCTGCGACACTTCGGCGTCGGTCACCGAGTTGCAATCTCCGAACTGGAACTCGCTGGCCATCGGGGTGCTCGTGGCCGCCGCAGAGTCTGGGTTCCCGCCGCCGTTCGAACATCCCGTGAGCAGGGACAGCAGTGCCAACACCGCAAAAGACGTCCCGATGCGGCCATCGCCACCCCGCCGGTGGACCTGACTGGGGCCGTACAGGTTGGCACGAACGGACGGCAAGATCGCTGCTCCGCGCATGCACCGGATTCTATTCGCCGTTCCGGCGGGTCGCTGCACACCAGTTCGCGCGATATCTGACAGGTCACCCGTCACGAACTCCGTTTCGCCCGAAACGATTCGGTCGCGGTGAGGGTGGCGGTGGCATACTTTGACGTGAGCAAAATGGCGAGTGAGAGCGATCGCCGGCGGAAGTCCGGTTCTGTCGTCCCGCTCAGCACAAGGCGTGAGTGGGTCGGCTTGTTGCTGCTCGTGGCGGCCTCTGGCGTGACGACGATCGCGTTGGTGCTGGTCGAGTCGAGCCAGCCGGGACCGATGACTGCCGGCCCGTTGAAGTACGGCGGGGCCTTCCTCTGCCTCTACCTGACCGCATTCTTCGCAATGAGGTTTCTGGCGCCGTATGCCGATCCGGTCATCCTTCCGTGCGTGGCTCTGCTCAACGGCCTGGGCTTGGTACTGATCCACCGGCTCGATCTCGCAGCTGCTGCCTCTGCCTCTCGTCAAGGACAGCCGATCCCTGCCGGCGTCGCCGGGAATCAGATGGTCTGGACCGCGGCCGGAGTGGCCCTGTTCGTCGCCGTGCTCGCACTCGTCCGCGATTACCGGGCTCTGTCCCGATACACGTACACCTTGGCTGTCGTGGGGTTGGCGTTGATCCTCGTTCCCGCCGTCCTTCCGGCCCGCTTCAGTGAGGTCAACGGTGGAAAGAACTGGATTCTGCTGTTCGGTTTCTCGATCCAACCGGGCGAGTTCGCCAAGGTGATCCTGCTGATCTCCTTCGCCTCCCTGCTGGTGGCCAAGCGCGACCTGTTCACTGTCGCGGGTCGGCACGTGCTGGGGCTCGACCTGCCCCGGGCCCGCGACCTGGGACCACTGGTACTGGTCTGGCTGGTCTCGATCCTCGTGCTCGTCTTCGAGAAGAACCTGGGGTTCTCACTGCTCGTCTTCGGCACGGTCCTGGCGATGCTCTACATCGCAACCCAGCGGATCAGCTGGGTGCTGATCGGCATCGCGTTCTTCGCCGTCGGCTGTTGGATCGCCTACAACCTGTTCGCTCATGTTCGCGTGCGGTTCGACACCTGGCGCGATCCGTTCGCGGACTACGCCGACACCGGATACCAACTTTCGCAGTCTCTGTTCGGCCTCGCGACGGGCGGACTCTTCGGCACTGGACTCGGCCAAGGCAGCCCACAGATGGTCCCCTTCGCCAACACCGACTTCATCATCTCCACCGTCGGTGAAGAACTCGGCCTCTTCGGGCTCGCGGCCGTGCTGTCGCTCTACCTCGTGATCGTCACAAGGGGCTTCCGCGCAGCCCTCACGGCGCGGGACTCGTTCGGCAAACTCCTCGCCGCCGGGTTGTCGTTCACGATCGCCTGGCAGATGTTCGTCGTCGTCGGCGGTGTCACCGCGCTCATCCCGCTGACCGGACTGACCTCGCCGTTCCTCTCCTACGGAGGATCGTCGCTGCTGGCGAACTTCGTGCTGCTTGCCTTGCTGATCCGAATCTCCAGCGACTCTCGTCGCCCACCGCCATCGCGTGCGCCCGCGGACGGCGAGCCGATTGCAGACGCGCGTACCGAGGTTTCCCTCCGGCCACGTCGACATCCACGTCGCTAGCCCACGTCCGCGCGATTGCCGTCAGACCACGAGTCCGCTGGGCCGTCGGCGGAGCGGCGACTGCTCCTGCACCGGCATCTGGTTGGGCGGAACGGGATAGGGGATTCCCGCGTTGAACGTCCCTACAGCGGCATTCACATTGCACTGGACAATTGCCGACTGCAGCCGCGATTGCGGATCGGTCATCGTCGGAACGACACTGCTAGGCGCCGAAGCGAAGTCGAATGCGGAGGTCATGTCGCCCACCGCTCCCCTGCGCCACGCGGTGAGGTTCGGCACCGGAACGCCGAAACGCGCCTCCAGCAGTCGCAGCTGCGAGGTGTGATCGAACGTGTCGGACGCGACCAGACCACCGCGGCTGTACGGCGAGATGATCAGCGACGGAACGCGGAAGCCCAGGCCGATCGGGCCCGGATTGCCGTCGGACGACTTCACGCCATCCAGCGGCACCGTCAGGAACTCTCCGGGTGTACCGGGAGGCGGGGTCGGGGGCGGCACATGGTCGAAGAAGCCGCCGTTCTCGTCGTAACTGATGATGAGAGCGGTCTTTTCCCAGACGGCCGGGTTGGACGTGAGGATGTCGAGCACCTCGACGATGCCGACTGCGCCCGCCGCCGGGGGCAGCGCCGGGTGCTCGGAGGTGAAGACGGACGGCACGATCCAGGAGACGGAAGGCAGAGTTCCGTTCGCCACGTCGTCGCGGAAGTCGTGGGGGTAGCCCGGTGCGGTACCGCGCCTCGCCAATTCGGACGCCGGGTCACCGTACTGGCGGAAACAGCCCAGCATTCCATCGAGCAGCAGACCCGATACCGGGCCGAGGTCCTTGTTCGCGTAGACCTTCCAGCTGACGCCCGCTTCCTGCAGATTCTCCGGGTAGGTCCGCCAGGAGTAGACGCCCTCGGGAAGCAACGTGGGCGTCTCGACGAGTGGGCCGCCGGCCTGCCCGTCGGGATCGATCGTCCCGCTGATCCAGTACAACCTGTTCGGGGACGTGGGGCCCATGACCGAACAGAAGTAGTGGTCACAGATCGTGAACGCGTCGGCGAGGTCGTAGTGAACGGGGATGTCGGCCCGCGTGTAGTACCCCATCGTGGCCGGGCCGTTGAGCGGACCCTCGTGCTCGATGTGCACGGGCATCCATCGATCCATGGCGCCGTTGTTCCACACGGCATGCTGCGGCCCCCACGAGTGGGTGGGGTCGTTGATGCACTCGCCGTCGAGGTGCGCACCCTGAGTCGTGTCGAGACGGAACGGGTTCAAGTACCCGTCAGGTGTCGGTCCGACACCCGGCGTGAAGCCGTACTGATTCCACGCGGGTGACGGGTCGTCGAAGCCCCGGACACCCGACAGACTCCCGTAGTAGTGGTCGAACGACCGGTTCTCCTGCATCAGGAATACGAAGTGCTCGATGTCGCCGAGCGATCCCTTGCCGCCCGGATCGTGTGCGTAGGCGCGGTCGATCACCGGCCCCGCCCACGAGTTGAGGACCGCGGCGCCTCCCGCTGCTGCCGCCGCGGCGAGAAAGCTTCGACGAGAGAAACCTGTTGAAAGGGTCACGCGGGCACGCTAACGCGGGCATGACGCGGGCAGCGCGCCGCTGTCGTGAATCCTGCATGAACACCTGAAAGCCGACGGTGAACGGCAGCCCGCTCCGGGCCGTGCCCGGAGCGGAGCCGAAGAGTCGGTCAGCCCGTCACTCGGGCGGCGTTACCGGCGTCGATCGGGAGTACGGTGCCGCTGATGTGGGCGCTGGCCTCGGCGGCGAAGAAGAGCACGGCGCGGGTGATCTCGAACGGATCGAGCCACGGAACCGGCTGCGCGTGCAGTGACTGGAAGACCGGGCGACGTCGTCCATCGTCGGCTCTTCCAGGTCGGGACGCATCATCGAGTAGAGCGCCTTGTTGTGGATCATCCCGGTCGAGATGTTGCCCGGCGCAATCGCGTTGACGGTGATGCCGTTCTGGGCGAGGTCGAGCGCCGCGCTCTTCGTCATGCCGATGACGCCCCACTTGGACGCGGCGTAGGCGACCATGTTGGTGTTTCCGGCTCGGCCGAGCATCGAGGAGATCGTGACGATCCGGCCATAGCCCCGCTCGATCATGCCGGGCGACACCGCGGCGATCGTATCGAAGACACCGGTGAGGTTGCTGCCGATCGCCTCGTTCCACTGCGCCGACGTCATCGACTGCACCGGAGCGGCCACCGAGACGCCGGCGTTCGCGACCGCGATGTCGACGCGGCCGAACTCGGATTCGGCGCGCCTGACGAGGTCGTCCATGGCCGCGCGATCGGCGGTGTCCGCCTTGACCGCGATGCACTTGCGTCCGGTCGCCTCCACGAGACGAACGGTCTCGGCCATGTCCTCCTCGGTGCCGAGCGGGTAGAATACCGAATCGCTGTTCTCGCACCGGTCACAGATGACGATGTCGGCACCGCGCTCGGCGAATGCCACGGCGTGCGATCGGCCCTGTCCCCGGGCTGCGCCGGTGATCAGTGCGACCTTGCCTTCGAACTCCTCCATGCTGCTGTTCTCCTCGAGATCGGGACCGTGACGACACACGGGGTCCGCAACTATCACTACCCGCCCAGGATGTGACACCGGACACAAGTCCCGGCCAGCGGGAAGTTCGTGCACCCCCACGGAAGCACAATCGACGCCGCAGTTGGGGAATGCGACGCGATCGTCACCGACCGACGACGAGAATGACGACGGCCGACACCGCCGCCAGGGCCACGACCGTGACGGCCAGGCCGAGCATGATCGCGAACGGATACACGACGCGACCGGCCCCGAAGTGCTCACTGGTCCGCTCGTACCGTCGGCGCGCGGTCACCACGACCACGGACGCCGCCGCTATCGCCCATATACCGATCACCTGCACCACAACCGACGATCCCGGCACGTACCGCAGACACAAGAAGGCGACCGCCGCGAGGCTCGCGGCGGTGCGCACCCACGCGAGCGTCGTCCGCTCGGGCTGCAGGCCCGGATCCTGGTGGGCCGGAGCGGCCACGGTCAGCGCACCACCACGATGAGGAGGGTGACGCCGGCACCGGCGATCAAGCACGACAGCAGTGCAGCGATCGCGGGCACCGGCAGGCTCCGCCCCGTGCGCATCGCGGCCTCGACCGCCATCCACCGCGCGAACGCGAACAGGACGAGCAGAACCGCACCGACGAGCAATCCCACCACGAGTGCGGTGTGGACGTCGGGCCCGACGACGCCTGACCCGAACGCTTCGAGACCGACGGCCGCGGCGATCAACCCCAGCCCGGTGCGGACCCAGGCGAGGAAGGTCCGCTCGTTCGCGAGCGTGAACCGCGGGTCCGGATCGCTGCCTTCCCGGAACGCCCTGGGTCGCCACCCTCGCATCGTCACCGCGCCCGGTCCTCCTTGCTCTTCGATCCGCTCAGCGGACGTAAACGCTTCAGCGAACATCACCTTACGCACGGTCGGCGTCGGAAGATCTACGGTCGTCGCACGCCGCCCCACTCCCCTCGGTCGTTCGACACCGAATCAGGCCGGGACGTCGCCGAGAATGGCCACCCGCTCCATCACGCGCCGGTGCGGGAAGTAGTCGCTGGCCGCGTAGTGCTGCGTCGCGCGGTTGTCCCAGAACGCGATCGAGTTCGGCTGCCACCGGAACCGGCACTGGAAGTCCGGCACCTTCGCCTGATCGAAGAGGTGGCGGAGCAGCGCCGCCCCCTCGGCGGGTCCATGTCGGGAATGTGGGTGGTGAACAGGCTGTTGACGAACAGCGTGCGGCGCCCGGTCTCCGGGTGGATCCGGACGATCGGATGCTCGACCGGCGGATATTGCTCCCTCATCGCGGCCAGCTTTTCGGGCCCCATCGAGCGTCCGAACGACGGCACGAAGTCGTGCACGGCAACCCGACCCTCGATCCTCTCCTTGACCTCGCCGGACAGGCAGTCGTAGGCGTTGCCCATGTCGGCCCACAGCGTGTCGCCGCCGGCCGGCGGCACCTCCAGGGCGCGGAGCACCGATCCCAGGGGAGGCCGCTTCTGCCACGTCACGTCCACGTGCCAGATGTTCTCGGTGCCCGGATTATCCTCGCCGCGCTCGAAGTGGACCACCTCGGGCACCTCCCCCTGCGGCAGCAACGGGTGGATCTCCAGTTCGCCCCAGTGCCGGGCGAAGTCGCGGTGCTGGGCGCCGGTGATCCGCTGGTCGCGGAAGAACACGACCTTCCACTCGAGCAGCGCCCGACGGAGCTCCTCGACGACCTCGGCGCTCGGATCCCGGAGGTCCACGCCGTGAATCTCCGCCCCGATATAGGGCGTCACCGGCCGCACCTCGAACTGCGTGTACGGAAGTGATTCGAATCCGTCTGCGCACCTGCGCATTCCACGAGGGCCGAACTCGATCGAGTGGTCACCGATTGCGACCGTTCGACTACTGGTCAGCGTTGTCATGCAAGCCTCCTGCTCTCGAGAGATCCCGCTCCGGACACACCACCGCCCGACGCCCGCGCCGCGACCGATCCGGTCGGCGAGAACGTCCCCGGGAAAGTATCAGTCAGTGACTTAAATCGTCAAGACACTGACTTAAATCACGAAAAGCACTGCCCAGAGCAATGTTTGAGGGAACGATCTTCGGGTCGAGACACCGGGACGTTCCACTGAGTGGGACCTGCGTCACATCAGCCCATGAGACGTGACTATCGTCTCGCCGTCGGGGTGGACACCCGCCCGCCCCGAACGTCGTCGACCGCCACCGCCAGGCATTCCTCATTCGCCGACGAAACACGCTGGGACACAGACTCCCGCAGCCCTCGTCGATCGCCACACGAAACTAAGGACAACGATGGCGCTCGCCCTCACCCCGGTTCGAGGCAAGGTTCCACGAACCCGAATCTTCGCCGTACTCGCCGTGATCATCTTCTTCTCCGAAATCGCGACGTTCGAGATCCTCATGGTGTACCCGGCCATGCCGCACATGGCATCGGCCTTCCAGACGCTGAACATCGCGTGGGTGGTTTCGATCGTCACGCTCACCGGCGCGACGCTCATGCCGCTCATCGGAAAGGCGTCGGACAAACTGGGCAAGAAGCGGGTGATCCTCGGCCTGGCCGTCGTCTTCGTGCTCGGCAGCGTCGTGTGCGCGACAGCGGCCTCGTTCGCCGTCCTGCTCGCAGGTCGCGCGATGCAGGGCGTACTGGTCGGGATCGTCGCGCTCTCGTACAGCCTCGTGCGCGACATCATGCCGCGCGACTTCGTGCCCGTCGCGCTCGGCATGGTCGCGACCGGCATCGGCATGTCGGCGGTGGCCGGCCCGTTCATCGCCGGCTGGCTGATCGACGGCTTCGACTTCCACGGGATCTTCTGGTTCATGGCGATCTACCTCGCCGTGCTGATCCCCTTGTACTGGGCGGTGGTACCGGAGAGTTCGGTGCGCACCGATCGCCCGGTGGACTACCTCGGCACCGTGCTTCTCGGCCCCGGCGTCGCGGTTCTGCTCCTGGGCATCACGAAGGGCGGCTCGTGGGGCTGGACGGCGGCAAGCACTCGCGGTCTTCTGCTGTTGGGCGCGGCGATGCTCGTGGCATTCTTCGCGTGGCAGCGGGTGGCGGCGCATCCGCTCATCGACCTGAGGGTACTCTTCGGCCGCAAGTTCGGTCCCACGGTCCTTGCGGTCGCAGGACTGGCCTACATGATGAACGCGCACTCGATGCTCATGCCGACTCTCCTGCAGACGCCCGCCGGTTTGCCCGGGATCTCCTACGGTGCAGGACTTTCCGCCACGCAGTTCGCGTTGTGGACCTGCCCGCTCGGCATCACCGCGATGGTCGCGGGACCCCTGGGCGGCTACCTCGCCAAGAAGATCGGGGCACGTCAGGTCCTGCTCGCCTCGGGAATCCTCTTCCTGGTCACAATGTTCCTCGGCAGCGAGCTGTTCACGGTGCAGTGGCAGGTGGCCGTACTGAGCACGATCGCCGGCTTCGCGGTGGGCTTCCTGCACTCGTCCAACGCCAACCTGGTACAGGACTCGCTGCCGCCCGAGACCAGCGGTGTGGGTACCGCGATCGCAGGCGTGACGATGCAACTGTGCTCGGCGATCGCGGTGACCGTCACCGGCGTGGTGATGTCGCATCATGTCCAGGCGGTCAACCCGAAGACACACGCGGTCCTCTATGCGGACGAGGCGATCTCGCGCGGCTTCCTCTACGCGGGAGCGGTGGGACTCGTCGGCATCGCGGTTGCGCTCGTGATGAAGCACGGCCGCAGGCCCGCCACCGGCGGACTGTCGCCGTCGATCTCGGACTCCGATCAGTCCGAGCTCGAGTTGGGCGCCTCCAACGCCCCCACCGACATGTCGACCAGATGACGCACCGTCTCGTCGAAGTTCGCATCCACCAACGGGTTCCCGCTGTTGCGCCGCTGCTCGAAGACGGCGAGCGCCGAGACCGCCATATTCAGCATCAGGTCCACCCGGATGGCCGCGACCCGACGCGGCAGATGATCGAGCGCGCGTATCAAGCGGGCGGCCACCTCACGACTGGCCTCGGTGACTTCCGACAGATCGGAGTTCACCATGTCGACCGAGGGGAAACGCGAGCGATGAACTGCGCGTAGTACGAGTCGGTTCCCGCGGTCCGGAGGTAGTCCGCGAGCGGCACGACGACCGCCTCGACGAGGCCCCGCACGTCGTGTCCGCGGCCGTCCTCGTCCAGCCGCTCGAGGAACGCGACCCGAGTCGTGTTGATCTCCCGCATCCGCCTCCGGAAGACCTCCAACACCAGCCCCTCCCGTCCACCGAAGTGATACTGCACGGCCGAGTTGTTCTTCTGGCCGGCGGCCGCCGCGACGTCGCGCATCGACACTCCGTCGATGCCGTGCTCGGCAAACATCCGCTCGGCGACTTCGATCATGGCGCTCTTCGCGTTTCCAGGGTTCGACACGCCAGAGAGTAGTAATGCAGCGCTTTAAGGGTCAAGGCGCAGCCTGTACCCACCCCAGTTCCACCGCCCAGAGAGGTGCACCGTGAACCGTCATTCGATCCCCATCGTCCGCACCGAACCACCGGTCTCGACCGCGGTCGACTACCGCAACCAGAAGGAACCGTTCACCCGGCCGCGGCCGGTGCGTCCGCCGGCCGGCGCGCCGAACGTGTTGTTGGTGATGCTCGACGACGTCGGCTTCGGTGCGCCGTCGGCGTTCGGCGGCCCGTGCCGCACCCCCACCGCCGAGCGGTTGGCGGCCGACGGCGTCAAGTACACGCGCTTCCACACCACCGCGCTGTGCTCGCCGACGCGGGCCGCGACCCTGACCGGACGCAACCACCACAGCGTCGGGTTCGGTGTGATCGCCGAACAGGCCACGGCGGCACCGGGTTACAACGGGACTCGTCCCGACTCGGCCGCGACCGTGGCGCGAGTCCTGCAGGGCAACGGGTACGCAACCGGGGCGTTCGGAAAGATGCACCAGACCCCGACGTGGGAGATCAGCGAGGCCGGACCGTTCGACCGCTGGCCCACCCGCGAGGGGTTCGACCGCTTCTACGGCTTCCTCGGCGCGGAGTCGGACCAGTTCTCCCGGTCCTCTACCGCGACTTCACCGTCGTCGATCCGCCGCGGTCGCCCGAGGAGGGCTACCACATGTCCGAGGACCTGGTGGACCGCGCGATCGAGTGGATCGAGTCGGTCGGCACGATGGACCCGGACAAGCCGTGGTTCTGCTACCTGCCGTTCGGGGCGTGCCACGCTCCGCTGCAAGTGCCCGACAGTTACCTCGACAAGTACCGGGGCGAGTTCGACCACGGCTGGGACCGCCAGCGCGAGATCACCCTCGAGCGGCAGAAGCAGCTCGGGGTGGTCCCACCCGAGACCGAGCTCGCGCCGTGGGCGCCGGATCTGCCGCACTGGGACGACCTCGACGACGACCAGAAGACGGCCTCCGCGCGGCTGATGGAGCTGTACGCGGCGTTCCTCGAGCACACCGACGACCAGGTGGGCCGGCTCGTCGACCGGCTGCAGGAACTCGGCGCGCTGGACAACACGCTGGTGCTCTACATGCTCGGCGACAACGGCGCGTCCGCCGAGGGCGGCATGGAGGGCTCGTTCAACTATCTTGCCGGGCTCAACGGCTACAGGCAGACCACCGCCGAGGTGCTCGAGCGGTTCGACGAGCTGGGCACCCCGACCAGCTATCCGCACTATCCGGCGTCGTGGGCGATGGCCCTCGACACCCCCTACCAGTGGACCAAGCAGGCGGCCTCGCACTACGGCGGCACCCGCAACGGACTGATCGCGCACTGGCCCAACGGCATCACCGACACCGGGCTGCGGCACCAGTGGCATCACTGCGTGGACATCACCCCGACGATCCTCGAGGCGGTGGGCGTCCCGGCGCCGGACACCGTGGACGGCGTGCCGCAGAAGCCGATGGAGGGTGTCGCGATGAACTACACGTTCACCGACGCCGACGCGGCGGACCGGCACACCACGCAATACTTCGAAATCTACGGCAACCGCGGCATCTACGATCACGGCTGGACCGCGGTGACACTGCACCGCGCGCCGTGGCTGATGGCGACGTACGGCCTGAAGCTGCCGACGTTCGACGAGGATCGGTGGGAGCTGTACGACACGAACGTCGACTGGTCGCAGGCGCGTGACCTCGCCGCCGAGTACCCGGACAAGCTCGAGGAACTGAAGCAGAAGTTCCTCGTCGAGGCCGCCCGCTACCAGGTGCTGCCGCTCGACGACCGCACCGTGACGAGAAACGCTGCACCCCAGGACCGTCCACCGCACCCGTTGCGGGGACGGACGAGCATCACGCTCTACCCACACATGTTCGGGCTGCCGGAGAAGGCGGCGCCGCCGCTGTTCAACCGCTCGTACACGATCACCGCGTCGCTCGACACCGGTGGCACACCGTGCGAGGGAATCCTGGCCAGTCTCGGCGGCCGCTTCGGCGGCCTCGCGCTGTACGTCGTGGACTCGAAGCCGGTGTTCTGCTACAACTTCAGCGGCGGCGGACTCACGTTCGTGCGCCCGGACGTGGAGTTGACCGCGGACGCCCGTGAGGTGTGCCTCGAATTCGATTACGACGGAGGCGGTATCGGCCTCGGCGGCACCGCCCGACTGTCCGTCGACGGCGTCGAGGTGGGCCGCGAGCGGATCGAGCAGACCACCCGCGCGATCTTCAGCATGAACGAACAACTCGACATCGGCGTCAACCGCGGCAGCCCCGTCTGCGACGACATCGTCGGCCGGTTCGCCTTCACCGGCCGCCTCCAACACGTCCGCATCGACCTGCCGGGCGAGGGTCGTCCCGAAACCACCGACGAGCGTCGGCGGGTCGCGCTGGCGACGCACTAGGAACGCGACCCGGGAGCCGGAGCGGCGAGCAATGCGTCTGCCGCCCCGGCTCATCCAGGGCGGGCCAGTCGGGAGATGCACCCGCATTTCCGCGTCTGTTCGACCACCTGGAATTTCCACGCCCAACGGAAGACCACCACGCGCGAGACGCCCTGGATCAGTTCCAGCGACTCCCCGAACCGGTCGTAGTAGACCTCGTAAGCTCCAGACCGTCTTCAGATTCGTTGGACCCGAGATTGGACCGATATGGTTCGTCCTGCAGCTCGGCAGCGAAGTCCAAGAACAGATCTCGGAACTCGTAGACGGCGCCCTTCGGCAGTCGTCCAAGACATTACCTCTCCGCTTCTTCCAGACGCGCAGACCGGCGTCTCCCCGAGCGGCCCGCTAGTCATCGCCTTCCCACGGATAACCGTGTTGAACGAAGGCGGACTTCACGTGATCGCGTGAGCCCTCGACATCGCCTTCGAAGAGCCTTCTCCCCTCGGCCGACTCGATGATCAGCTTGCCGTCCTGGCGGTAGACGCCGGCAACCTTCGTGCGAGGCAGGCGACGGCTGTCATTGCCGATCCGGATTCGGATGCAGTCATCCGTGACCGTGTACTGCGGACTCCGACCGATCAAGACCATGGCGAAGACCACACCAGCCGCAGCCCCGATCAACGGACGCCCCGCGGTTGGCGCCGGATTGTCGAAGGACGCAAGGGCTTCGATCGCACCGCCGAACGGGATCGGGTAGTCCGCTGCGATCCCACCGAGCCAGGGAAGCAGAAACCCTGCCGTCACGCCGAGCGCGATGCACACCAGGAAAACGAGAGCCTTGCCGGCATTGTCCATCGCGAGTTTTGCCTCAACCGAGCGGGCCTCTTCGTCTGCGCCGCTATCCCTTCGGTTCATCGATACCACCTCCAACGGCTGACTGGTACTCTACTGTACCAAAGTGGAACAGTACTGTTCCACATCATGGGGCGAGCAAAACTGAAGGATCGACATGGCTGATGGAATTGCGAACCTCTCGCGGCAAGCGATTCTCGATGGCGCGATATCACTGATCGCGAATGACCGGAACGTGGCGCTGTCCGAGGTCGCGCGACGCTTGGGCGTGGGGCGAACCTCGTTGTATCGGCACTTCTCGGATCGGGGAACCCTCCTCGAAGAGGTGCGAATGGAGGGAGCCCGCAGAGTGATCGCAGCCATCGTTGCCGCACATCCAGGTGAGGGGTCCGGGCTCTCGGCGATAGAGCGGATCTGCGAGCATCTGTTCGATCTGGGCCCGGTCTTGTCGTTGTTGCTTGCCGACAATCCGATCATCACGGACGCCGACCTGGAACGATCAGATGTGTTGGAGTCAATCGGCATCGGCGACATCAGCGACGATTCGATGCAGACGGCGATTGCGCGCGGTCACCGTGACGGGACGATCGACACCTCGCTCCCCGCAGATTGGATCGAGACGTTCGTGTGGATGACACTGGCCGCCGGGCACCTCCACGCCGAACAGGTAGCGTCCCGTCGTGTCGCGCTCGACCTGGTACTTCGCAGCGTGTGCCGGTCCCTCACGCCTGCGCACTGACAAAACTGACGCAGTCCCCGCCGACAGCCGATGCGTGATCGACCGTTGACGGGGACTGCGAATGGCGGCTTTCGGCGAACCCGTACTACACGGACAGTACGAGTCCTGAAGTGGGAACACCGGTTCCGGCGGTGACGAGGACGTTCTCGACGTCCGGAACCTGGTTGACCGAGGTGCCACGGATCTGTCGCACGCCCTCGGCGATGCCGTTCATGCCGTGGATGTACGCCTCACCCAGCTGGCCGCCGTGGGTGTTGATCGGCATCCGTCCGCCCAGCTCGATCGCGCCGTCGGCGATGAAGTCGCGGGCCTCGCCGCGGCCGCAGAAGCCGAGTTCCTCGAGCTGCATCAGCACGTACGGCGTGAAGTGGTCGTACAGCACCGCCGTCTGCATGTCCGACGGCCGCAGCCCGGACTGCGCCCACAGCTGATCGCCGACCAGGCCCATCTCGGGCAGACCGGTCAGGCCGTCGCGGTAGTAGCTGGTCATGATGTACTGGTCCGCCCCGCTGCCCTGTGCGGCCGCGGCGATGATCGCCGGCTTGTTCGGCAGATCCTTGGCCCGCTCGGGCGACGTCACGACGATCGCGATGCCGCCGTCGGACTCCTGGCAGCAATCCAGCAGGTGCAGCGGTTCGGCGATGAACCGCGAGCTCTGGTGATCCTCGAGCGTGATCGGCTTGCCGTAGAAGAACGCCTTGGGGTTGGTAGCGGCGTGCTTGCGGTCGGCGACCGCGACACGGCCGAAATCCTCACTCGTGGCGCCGTACACGTGCATGTACCGCTGCGCGATCATCGCGACGAACGACGCCGGCGTCCCCAGCCCGTGCGGGTAGGAGAAGGCGTTGTCGGTACCCGACGAGTTGACCTGCTGCACCAGCCCGGCGTTGACCTGACCGTAGCGGGCACCGGAGCGCTCGTTGAACGCCCGGTACGCCACCACGACGTCGGCCACACCGGTCGCAACGGCCATCGCGGCCTGCTGGATGGTGGCACACGCCGCGCCGCCGCCGTAGTGGATGCGGCTGAAGAACTTCAGGTTCGGAATCCCCACCGAACGGGCAACAGCCGCTTCGGTGTTGGTGTCCATCGTGAACGACGTGAGACCGTCGACGTCCGACGGCTTCAGTCCCGCGTCGTCGAGCGCGGCCTTGACCGCCTCGGCAGCCAGTCGCAGCTCGCTGCGGCCCGAGTCCTTCGAGAAGTCGGTGGCGCCGATGCCGACGATCGCGGCCTTGCCGGACAGCCCGCTCATTTCTCAACTCCGTCAGTGTCATTGAATACGAGGGTCACCGTGGACGTGATGTGGTCGCCGAGGCTGTCGGCACCGACCACCTTGACGGTCACCAGGCCGTCCTCGGCGGCGACGACCTCACCGGACAGGTTCAGCGTGTCGTACGCGTACCACGGCACACCGAGGCGCAGCTTGATCGACGTGATCCGCGCCCGCGGGCCGGCCCAGTCGGTGACGAACCGCTGCACCAGACCGGTGTCGGTGAGGATGTTGACGAAGATGTCCTTGGACCCGCGCTGCTGCGCCTTGTCCCGATCGTGGTGGACGTCCTGGAAGTCCCTGGTGGCCAACGCCGTCGAGACGATGAACGTGGGATCCCCGTAGATCGACAGGCCCGGCAGCTTGTCGCCGACGGAGATGTCGAGTGCGCTGGTCATCTACGACTCCTTCACCGGACGCCACGCGTACAGCGTCCAGGGCTCGTTACCGGTCTCGTCATCGCCCGGGAAGTCCAGGTAGAGCGCCTCCACCGGCATCCCCACCGCGACCTCGGACGGGTCGACGTCGCGCAGCTCGCCGAGCATGCGCACGCCCTCCTCGAGTTCGACGAGCGCCACCACGAACGGCAGCGACCGCCCCGGCACCTTGGGTGCGTGGTGGACGACGAAACTGAAGACCGTGCCCCGGCCGGACGCGACCACGTAGTCGGTGGTCTCGGTCTTGTCCTTCCACAGCGCCGGCACCGGCGGGTGCTGGAGCGACCCGTCGGGCCGCTGCTGGATCCGCAGCTCGTGCGCGGCCACGCCGTCCCAGAAGAACTGGGTGTCCCGAGACGGGCTCGGTCGCAGCATGCGCGACGAATCCAGATCCGCCGGAACCGAGGAACTCTCGGCGACTGCGGGCGTTTTCGCGGGCGGCGCGAACTTGAGGATGCGGAACAGCATCTCGGCGACGACCTCGTCGCCGACCTTCCACAGGTTGCGGGTCGTGAAGAACCAGCCCTCGCCCAGCCCCGTCTTCTTGGGGCCGACGACGTCCTCGAGGGTCGACTCGATGGTCACCTCCTCGCCGGGACGGAGGTAGCGGTGGTAGATCTGGTCGCAGTTCGTCGCGACCACCGACGTGTACCCGGCGTCGTCGAGGATCTGCGTCATCCGGCCCAGCGGATCGTCCTCCTCGCGAACCGCACCGAGACCGCGCATGGTCCACACCTGCGCCATCGCAGGCGGCGCCACGAGGCCGCCGTGGCCCGCCGCGGCTGCCGCGTTCTCGTCCACGTAGATCGGGTTCTCGTCGCCGATCGCCTCGAGCCAGTTCCGGATCATCGGCATGTTGATCGGGTCGCGGCCGGCGCGCGGCTTGCTCGACCCGCCCGCCTTGACCTGCTCGGCCCCGGCGAGAATCTGTGCGGCCCGGCTGTTTCCGTCGGACACGGTGTTGTCGGTCATCGCGGCACCTTCGGCAATCCCAGTCCGGCCACGGCGATGAGCTCGCGCATGACCTCGTTGACGCCACCACCGAAGGTGATGACCACGTTTCGCTTCACCTGGACGTCGAGCCACCGCATGAGCGCCGCGGTCTCCGGATCGCCCGGGTCACCGTGGGCGCCGACGATCTCGTCCGCGATCCGGCCCACACGCTGAATACGTTCGGTCGCAAAGACCTTGGTGGCCGACGCGTCGGCGATGTCGACGTCGCCGGTGGCGGCCGCGACCTGCCAGTTGAGCAGTTCGTTGAGACGGTAGGTGGCGTGGATCTCGCCGAGTCCGCGACGGACGTCAGGCAGGTCCAGCAGGTCCCGCTTCCCGGCCCACTCGTAGACCTTCTCGTACAGGCCCGCGACACGGCCGGCGGGGCCCAGCATGACGCGCTCGTGGTTGAGCTGCGTCGTGATGAGCCTCCAGCCCTTGTTCTCCTCACCGACGAGCATGCTCGCCGGAACGCGGACGTCCGTGTAGTAGGTCGCGTTGACGTGGTGCGCACCGTCGGCGGTGATGATCGGGGTCCACGAGAACCCGGGATCCTTCGTGTCGACGATCAGGATCGAGATGCCACGGTGCCGCGACTCGGCGTCGCCCGTGCGGACCGCGAGCCAGATGTAGTCGGCGTCGTGGCCGCCGGTGGTGAAGATCTTCTGGCCATTGACGATGTATTCGTCGCCGTCGCGGACCGCGGTGGTGCGCAGCGCCGCGAGGTCGGTGCCGGCGTCGGGCTCGGAGTAGCCGATTGCGAAGTGCACCTCGCCGGCGAGGATCGCCGGCAGGAACTTGCGCTTCTGCTCCTCGGTTCCGTAGACCTGCAGCGTCGGACCGACGGTCTGCAGCGTGACCGACGGCAGCGGAACATCCGCGCGCACAGCCTCGTTGACGAAGATCTGCTGTTCGATCTCGCCGAAACCGCGGCCGCCGAACTCGACCGGCCAGCCGACGCCGAGCCAGCCGTCCTTGCCCATCCGACGGATGACCTCGCGATAGGTGGTCCGTGCCGTTCGGTCAGCATGATCTCGGCCTCGGCCGGCGAGATCAGTCCGGAGAAGTAGCGGCGCAGTTCCGCCTGCAGCTCACGCTGCTCGGGTGTCAGATCGATGAACACCGGGCCCCCACGAGGTCGAGTCGGTACGAGGCGCCGCCGACGAGGCGAGCCAGGTCTTTGGCAATGGAGAAGTAGCGGTGCATCGGGTACGTGACGTCCACACCGATACCGCCGTGCAGATGGTGCAGCGTCCGCATCGCGGCCGGCACCTCCGTCGCGATCCAGTAGGCCAGCACGTCGAGATCGTCTGCGGCATCGAGCCCTTCGGACACCCGCCACGCCGACGCGAGCGCCGAGACGTGCAGCGTCCGGGACGTGACGTAGACGTCCGCGATCTGCTGGGCCACCGCCTGGAAAGCGGCGAGCGGCTTGCCGAACTGCTCACGCGTGGTGAGGTGGTCGGCCGCCAGGCCGGTGGCGCCGGCGAGCAGCCCGTCGGTGTACGCGCCGATGCTCGCGAGCGCGATCCGGTACAGCGTCGCGACACCGTCGAGTCCGCCGCCGAGGACGTCGGCGGCCGGGACGCGCACCGCGTCCAGCCGGACCGAGAACTCCGGTCCCCCGGCCGAAGTCGCGCTCTTGGTGAGAGAGACACCCGGCGCGTCCGGGCCACCGGCACCACGCCGGCGTCGGTGGGCACGAGGATCCGGTGCGCGATGTCCGCGAACGGCACGGCAATCTCGAGACCGGTCACGACGACGTCGGCGCCGTCCGCGACGGCGGTGGTCGACGGCAGCGCCGGGAACGCAGCGCCCTGCTCGGCGAGCGCCGCCGTGAGCACCCGGCCGGTCGCCACGCCGTCGAGCAGCGCGTCCTGCTGCTCGGTGGAGCCGAGTGCGAGCACCGGGAGGACGCCGAAGCCGAGGGTCGCGAGCGCCGGAACCGGCGCGGCACCGCGTCCGATCTCGGTGAGCATCGTCGTCACCTCGAGCACGCCGAGTCCGTCGCCGTCGAGCCGCTCGGGCACGGCGAGTGAGAGCAGGTCCGCCTTCGCGAGGGCCTGCCACAGCTCGGGGCTGAAGCCACCGGTGTCGGCGGGATCGGTGTGCTCGCGGGCCAACAGGCCCACGACGATCTCCGCCACCGTTTCTTGAGTCTGATCCAGAGTGAAATCCACGCTGCCAATCCCGCCTACGATTTAGAACGTGTTCTTGTCGTATCACCTGCAGCTTAGCGAATAAAGAGCCCGGCCCCACGAGAACACGTTCACTGCTGTTCTCGTGAGGCCGGGCCCGGTTACCGAAGTCAGCCGCGCGGCAGCCCCAGGAGGTGCTCGGCCGCGACCGTGAGCAGGATCTGCGTGGTGCCACCGGCGATCGACAGGCACCGCGTGTTGAGGAACTCCCGCGCGAGCGGACCCTCCACCCAGCCGGCCTCACCCGCGAGCTCGACGGCGAACTCCGCGACGCCCTGGCGGTTGCGGACGCCGACGAGCTTGCGCACACTCGACGCCGGACCGGGGTCCTGACCGTCGAGCTGACGCAGCGTCGTGCGCAGCTCGAGCAGCGACCCGACGAGCGCCTCGGCGATCAGTGCGCCCAGGTGGTCGGCGGTCACGGCGTCCGGCTCGCCGGCCAGCTCGAGCAGTTCCTCGACCGCCTTACCGAGCGACGACCCGCCACTCATCGCGACCCGCTCGTTCGCCAGGGTCGTGCGGGCGAGCTTCCAGCCGCCGTTCACCTGCCCGACGACGCACTCGTCCGGGACGAACACGTCGTCGAGGAACACCTCGTTGAACAGCGCGTCGCCCGTGATCTCCCGCAGCGGCGAGATCCGGATGCCCGCGGTGCGCATGTCGAGCAGGAAGTACGTGATGCCCTTGTGCTTCGGCGCGTCCTTGTCGGTGCGGGCCAGGCAGATGCCCCAGTCGGCCTCGCGGGCGAGCGACGTCCACACCTTCTGCCCGTTCAGCTTCCAGCCGCCGTCGACCTTTTCGGCGGTGGTCCGCAGCGACGCCAGGTCCGAGCCCGCGCCGGGCTCGCTGAACAGCTGGCACCACGTGATCTCGCCGCGCAGCGTCTGCAGTGCGAAACGCTCGATCTGCTCGGGGCTGCCGTGCTCGAGGACGGTCGGCACGGCCCACCAGCCGATGACGAGGTCCGGACGGTCGACGCCGGCAGCGGCCATCTCCTCGGCGATCAGGATCTGCTCGGCAGCGCTCGCACCGCGGCCGTACGGGCTCGGCCAATGCGGTGCCGCGTAACCCGACTCGGCGACCGCGACGCGGCGCTCGGCCTCCGGCACGGCCGCGAGAGCCGCCACGTCGTCGCGGATCGCGGCCCGCTCCGACTTCGAGCTCCGACAGGTCGATCGTCAGGTGTCGGCGGGCGCCGGCGCGGGTCAGCTCGGTCACCCGTGCGCGCCAGACGTTGCTGCCACCGAGGAACTGCTTGAGCGAGACCGCGCGGCGCAGGTAGAAGTGCGCGTCGTGCTCCCACGTGAACCCGATGCCGCCGAGGACCTGGATGCAGTCCTTGGCGTTCTGCACCGCGGCGTCGAGGGCGACCGCCGCGGCGACGGCGGCGGCGATCGGCAGTTCCGATTCCGCCGACCGGTCGGCGTCCGGATCCGGCAGCGCGTCCTCGGCCGCCACGGCCGCGTCCCACGCGACTGCGCGGGCCTGCTCGACCCGGCAGAGCATCTCCGCGCACAGGTGCTTGATGGCCTGGAACGAGCCGATCGGCTTGCCGAACTGCTCACGGATCTTGGCGTACTCGACCGCGGTGCGCAGGGTCCAGCCCGCGACACCGGCAGCCTCCGCGGCCGCGAGCGTCGCCGCGAGATCACGGACGAGTTCCGGTGCGATGCCGGCGACGACGCGGTCCGGGACACGACGACGCCCTCGCAGCGCACCCGCGCGGTGGCGCGGCTCTTGTCGAGGATGTCGAGCGGCTCGACCGTCAGTCCCGCTGCGCCACCGTCGATCAGGCACCACACGGTGTCACCGGCGGAGTCGCCGGTGCGAGCCGGCACGAGCACCGAGACGCCCGGCTCACCACCCAGAGCGTTGCCCGCGTCGCCGGTGAGGACCAGTCCGCCGTCCGCATCCGAGGTGGCGGACAGCGCCGGCGCGTCGAGCACGACAGCGATCGGCAGCTCGCCCTCCGCGATCTGTTCCGCCCACTGCTTCGCGGCGGCACCCGTGCCGCGCCCGAGCACCAGGCCGGCGAGCGCGGTGGGGAGAATTGGGCCACCCACAAGTTCGGTTGCGGCCTGTTCCAACATGGCGGCGAGGTCGACGATCTGCCCGCCGACGCCACCGACCGATTCGGGAACCCCCACCGCGAACAGCCCCAGTTCGGCCATCGACGGCCACGACTGGCGCCAGAAATCAGCAGGTCCTTCGCGTAAAATAGCAACCGGGGTCGCGGAGCGGGCCCACGCCTGAATCGACTCCTGGACGGCCTTCTGTTCGTCGGTCGTGGCGATTGTCACAACGGCTACCCGCCTCTCATGGATGACATTTTCATCTAGAACGTGTTCTAATATGTTCGGCCGTCAAGAGTCAAGGCGTGAAGGAAACTGTCGATGACCACCTCATCTCGATCCCGTTCTGCAGGGGGCCCGGTCTCGACCCTCAGCGACGACGATCTCAGCTCCAACGCTCAGCGCGAGCGTCGCAAGAGGATCCTCGACGCCACCCTCGCGCTGGCCTCCAAGGGCGGCTACGAGGCCGTGCAGATGCGTGCCGTGGCCGAGCGTGCGGACGTCGCCGTGGGCACCCTGTACCGCTACTTCCCGTCGAAGGTGCACCTGCTGGTGTCGGCCCTGGCGCGCGAGTTCGAGCGGATCGAGTCGAAGGGCAAGATCCCGCCGGGTCGCAGCCCGCTCGAGCGGATGCAGCTGATCCTGGGCCAGATCACCAAGGCGATGCAGCGCGATCCGCTCCTCACCGAGGCCATGACCCGTGCGTTCATGTTCGCCGATGCGTCGGCCGCCGCGGAGGTCGATCAGGTCGGCAAGCTCATGGACACGCTGTTCGCGCGCGCCATGACCGACGGCGTCCCCACCGAGGAGGAGCTGGCCGTCGCACGCGTCATCAGCGACGTGTGGCTGTCGAATCTGGTTGCGTGGCTCACCCGCCGCTCGTCGGCGACCGACGTCGCAAAGCGCCTGGAACTCACCGTCGAACTACTCCTCGGCGACGGGTCCAAGACCCCCGTCTGAGCGACCGACGGCACTCTCGTGACCATCGCGACGCGCCAGCGCGGCGCTGATCGCTTAGGTTTGACACTGTGAGCGCTCTGGATCTGCCGATCGAACTCCGCCGGGCCCTGTCCACCGTGGCCCGGACCCCGCGCCTGCTGGTGGCGTCCGACTACGACGGCACGATGGCGCCCATCGTCAACGATCCGGAGAAGGCGTATCCGCACGCCGAGTCGGTGCGCGCCCTGCGTGCCCTCGCCGGACTCGCCGCCACGACCGCGGCGGTCATCTCCGGCCGCGCTCTCAAGGACCTCGCGACGCTGTCGCGACTGCCGGTCGAGGTGCAGCTGGTCGGTAGCCACGGCTCGGAGTTCGACGTCGGATTCATCCACGCGATCGACGCGAACGCCCGCAAGCTGCTGCGCGAGGTCACCTCGGAGCTGTCCCGGATCGCGGACCTGCACCCCGGCGTGACCGTCGAGACCAAGCCGGCGAGCGCGGCGCTGCACGTGCGCAACGCCAGCCCCGAGGTGGGCGCGAAGGCACTCGCCGCGGTGCACGCCGAGGCAGCACTGTGGACCGGCGTGCAGGTCACCGAGGGCAAGGCCGTCGTCGAACTCGCCGTCATCGCCACCGACAAGGGCAACGCGCTCGACATCCTCCGACACCAGGAGGCGTCGACGGCCGCGGTCTTCTTCGGCGACGACGTCACCGACGAGAAGGCGTTCGGACGCCTCCAGGGTCCCGACGTCGGCATCAAGGTCGGCGAGGGCGATTCGCTCGCCGAGTACCGGGTCGGCTCCACCGAGGACGTCGCCGCCGCGCTGGCGTTCCTGCTCGAGGAGCGACGCACGTGGCTCTCCGGGGCCGACGCCCCGCCCATCGAGCGCCTGACGATGCTCGCGAACCCGCGCACGGTCGCGCTCATCACGCCCGACGCGAACATGACGTGGATGTGTCACCCCGAGCCGGACTCGGCCGCGGTGTTCGCCCACCTGCTCGGCGGTATCGAGGCCGGTCATTTCAGCGTCGGCCCGCAGCGCGAGGCGCTGCCGCTGAGCCAGCAGTACATCGACGGCACCATGACGGTACAGACCCGCTGGGCCAGCCTCACGGTCACCGACTACCTGCCGCACGACGTCCAGCCGAGCCGCACCGACCTCACGCGCGTCATCACGGGCCGCGCGAAGGCGGTCGTCAGCTTCGCGCCCCGGCCGGAGTTCGGTCAGGTCCCGGTCCAGCTCGAGCCGGACACCGACGGCCTGCGGGTCTTCGGCACCAACGAGCCGATGGTGCTGCGCTCCCCCGGCGTCCGCTGGAACATCACCACCGACGGCACGCAGCAGACGGCGCACGCCGTCGTCGACCCGTCGCAGGGCCCAGTGGTTCTCGAACTGCGTTGCGGCACAGAGGATCTGAGCCCTTCACTAATCTCCGAGCCGGAACGCCGGGAGATCGCCGAATCGTACTGGCGGGACTGGGTGAACACGCTCGACCTGCCGCCACTCAAACCCGATCTCATGAAGCGATCGGCTCTCACGCTGCGCGGGCTGGTGCACGCGCCGAGCGGATCGATCCTCGCGGCGGCCACGACGTCGTTGCCCGAGGAGATCGGCGGCGTCCGCAACTGGGACTACCGCTACTGCTGGCTGCGGGACGCGGCGCTGACGGCGTCGGCGCTGGTGAGCCTCGGCTCGCTCGGGGAGGCCGAGGGCTACCTCGAGTGGGTGCACGGCGTGCTCGAGACGCTGCACGGCCCGGAGCGGCTGCACCCGCTGTACACGCTGTACGGCACCGGCCTGCCGCCGGAGGCCGTGATCGATTCGCTGCCCGGATATGCGGGATCCCGTCCGGTGCGCGTCGGCAACGCCGCGAACCAGCAGGTCCAGCTGGACGTCTTCGGCCCTGATCGTCGACCTGATCTCGAACCTGGCGCACGCGCGGGAGAAGAAGGGCATCACGGGAATCGACGCACTCACCGACCGCGACTGGGAACTCGTGTCCGCGATGGTCGAGGCGGTCGAGCGGCGCTGGAGCGAACCCGACCACGGCATCTGGGAGATCCGCGACAACCCGCGTCACCACGTGTACTCGAAGGTGATGGGCTGGCTCACGATCGACCGGGCCCTGACACTGGCCGAGAACTTCGGCCGCAAGGCCGGCGAGGGATGGGCGGCGCTGCGCAGCGAGATCGCCGAGGAGGTCACCGAGAAGGGTTGGAACGCGGACGTCGAGTCGTACACCGCGGCCTACGACGGCACCGACCTCGACGCGGCGACGCTGCACATCGGGCTGTCCGGGCTGATCGACCCGATGGACGAGCGGTTCGCCGCGACCGTCGTCGCGACGGAGCGGGAACTGCGCAGCGGGTCGACCGTGTACCGATACCACCACGACGACGGGCTGCCGGGCATCGAGGGTGGATTCCACCTGTGCGCCGCGTGGTTGGTGGAGGCGTACCTGCTGATCGGGCAGCGTTCCGACGCCGAGGCGCTCTTCAAGCAGTTGGTGAGCGCGGCGGGGCCCACCGGCCTGCTGGCCGAGGAGTACGACCCGGTCGCCGAGCGCTCACTGGGCAATCACCCGCAGGCGTACAGCCACCTCGGCCTGCTGCGGTGCGCGCAGCTGCTGAGCGCCGACGCCCAGCGGTAGGACGGAGAAGCGGGGCCCCGCTCCGGCCTAGGGCTCGGGCGGGGCGGCCGCGGTGTGGCCGCGCACCAGTTCGGTCTCGAGCATCTCGACGGTCGTGACGCCGGAGTCCGAGCCCGACATCAGCATCGCGCCGGCGCGTCGGCCCTTGTCCTCCTGCGGCTGGCGCACGGTGGTCAGGCCCTCGCGCAGCGCCTCCTCGATGCCGTCGAAACCGGTGATCGACAGCCGCCCCGGGACGTCGACGCCCTCGCACCGCGCCCAGTCCAGTGCGCCGAGCGCGAGGACGTCGGTGGTGCACACGAGCGCGGTGATGCGGGGGTTGACGGCGAGCGCCTGCGCCGCCGCGGAATGTCCGGCCTGCGCGGTGTGCTCGAAGCGTTCGACGACGGTGAGCGACGCGGGATCCAGGCCGGCATCCTCCACCGCGTCTCGGACGCCGGCGATACGCTCGCGCTGGACGTGGAAGTTCGGGGCGTGCAGGCGCTCACCCTCGACCACGCCGTCGGAGCGGTCGCGGTCGAGTCGCATGCACAGCACACCGATCTCCCTGTGCCCCAGCGAGATCAGATAGTCGGCAACCTTGCGCATCGCACCGCGGTCGTCGATGCCGACGAGCGAGGCCCCCGACATCCCGCGCGGCTGGTCGCAGATGACGGTCGGCAGGTGCCGTTCGCGCACCGCGGCCAGGTACGGATCGTCGTCGGCGACGGAGTACACGACGAAGCCGTCGACACCGGCCTGTTGAACCACCGCGGCGGCCTCGACGTCGTCGCGGCCCGGGCCAGCGGGAATGAGGAGCAGACCCTGCCCCGCCGCCTCGCACGATTCGGTGAGGCCGGCGAGGAAGCTCATCGCGGCCGGATCGCGGAACGAGTAGCTGAGCGCCTCGGTGAGCAGGAGGCCGACGGCGCCCGCGCGGCGGGTTCGTAGCGAGCGGGCCACCGGGTCGGGACCGGGATAGCCGCGCCGCTTGGCGGCGAGCAGCACCCGTTCACGCAACTCCGCCGACAGCTGGTCGGGCCGGTTGTAGGCGTTGGAGACGGTCGTCCGCGAAACCTTGAGTTCGGCGGCGAGCGACGCCAGAGTCGCCTGGCGGCGTGGCTGAGGAGACCTTGGCATAACGGGACGGTAGCGGTTCGAGGGCCGCTGGGCGAACTGGGACGCGCGCTTGACACGAACTGACGAAGATGTGACGAGACCTGCGCGTTCACGACCTGCAGACTTCCGCTAAAGTGTAAACGGAAACGGTTACCAATAGCGTTTAGGGCCGGTTCCGGCCAGTGTCGTCTCGAAGTTGTGACCAGGAGAAAATTGTGCGCATGTCCCGCCAATCCCGTACTTTGCGTTCGGCCGCGGCGGCCGTCGGCGTGGCCCTCGCCGCGGTGACACTGACCGCGTGCGGGAGCTCTCCCGGCTCCGACGGCAAGATCCGCGTCGTCGCGTCCACCAACGTGTGGGGCAGCGTCGCGCAGGCCGTCGCGGGCGACCGGCTCGAGGTCACCTCGATCATCGATGCGCCGTCCGCCGACCCGCACTCGTACGAGGCCAGCCCCGCCGACGCCGCGAAGATCACCGACGCGTCGCTGGTCGTCCTCAACGGCGGCGGCTACGACCAGTTCGTCGAGGACATCCTCGGCACGGCCGGCGCCAGCCCACCGTCGACGCGTTCGAGCTGTACGAGGCGCAGACCGGCACGCACACCGACACCGCGGAGTCCCACAGCCACGACGGTCACGATCATGGTTCCGTCAACGAGCACGTCTGGTACGACATGCCCACCGTCGACGCGACCGCGACCGCGATCGCCGAGCAGCTCGGCAAGCTCGATCCCGAGGGCGCCGACACCTACACCCGCAACGCCGAGGCGTTCCGCACGCAGCTGCGCGAGGTGTCGGCCACGACGGCCGGAATCGCGTCCGCACACCGCGACGCCCCGATCGCACAGACCGAGCCGATCGCGCACTACCTGGTGCAGGCCGCGTCGCTGACCGACCTCACGCCCGCCGCATTCACCAGCGCGGTCGAGAACGGCACCGACCCTTCGCCCGCGTCGATCGCCGAGACCCGGCAGCTGTTCTCCGACAAGAAGGTCCGCGCCCTCGTCTACAACATCCAGACCGAGGACAAGGTCACCCGGAACATGCGTGAGACCGCGCAGGCCGCCGGCATCCCCGTCGTCGAGGTCACCGAAACCCTGCCCGAGGGCATGGACTTCGTGCAGTGGCAGACCCGGGCTGCGCAGTCGCTCGCCGACGCCCTGAACTCCGCATCATGAGCACAGCGAGCATCCTGACGACCGATACCACCCCGCCCGCCGTCGAACTGCGCGACGCGCGCCTGGCGTTCGGCGACCGCACCCTGTGGTCGAACCTGAACCTGGCCGTGCAGCAGGGCGAGTTCATCGCCGTCCTCGGCCCCAACGGGTCGGGCAAGACGTCGCTGCTCAAGGTGCTGCTCGGGCAGCTCGCGCCGACGTCGGGCACGGTCCGGATCGCCGGAACACCCGCGAAGACCGGGAACGCGAACGTCGGGTACGTGCCGCAGCAGAAGTCGCTCGACGACGGCCTGCCGCTGCGCGGGCGCGACCTCGTCGGACTCGGCGTCGACGGACACCGCTGGGGCACCGGTCTACTGGGACGGGCCAAGCGGCGCGCGATCGTCGACTCCGCCATTGCCCAGGTGGGCGCGCAGGCCTACGCCGACGCCCCGATCGGGTCGATGTCCGGCGGCGAGCAGCAGCGGCTGCGGATCGCGCAGGCCCTCGTCGGTGACCCCAAGGTGCTGCTCTGCGACGAGCCGTTGCTCAGCCTCGACCTCGCGAACCAGCACCGTGTCTCCGAGCTGATCGACCGGCGGCGCCGCGAACACGACACCGCCGTCCTGTTCGTCACCCACGAGATCAACCCGATCCTGCCGCTCGTCGACCGCGTGCTCTACCTCGTCGACGGCCAGTTCAAGATCGGCACCCCCGAGGAGGTCATGACCTCCGAGGTGCTGTCCGAGCTGTACCGCACCGACGTCGAGGTGCTGCACGTGCGCGGCCGGCTCGTCGTCGTCGGAACCGGCGACACCATCGATGCGCTCGGCAGCGGCGGCGGGCCGCGCCCCGGCGAGGGCGTCCACCACACCGAGGACCACGCATGAGCAACAAGTTCACCGAGGCGATGTCGCACCTGCTCGACTTCTCCGCGACCGCCGATCTGCTGCAGTACGACTTCGTCCAGCAGGCCCTGATCGCCGGCGCGATCCTGGGCCTGCTCGCCGGCGTGATCGGCCCGCTGATCGTCAGCCGGCAGATGTCGTTCGCGGTCCACGGGACGTCGGAGCTGTCGCTGACCGGTGCGTCGGCGGCGCTGCTGATCGGCGTCGGCGTCGGGATCGGTGCCGTCGTCGGATCCGTCATCGCGGCGGTGCTGTTCGGTCTGCTGGGAACCAAGGCGCGGGAACGCGATTCGGTGATCGGCGTGATCATGGCATTCGGCCTCGGCCTGTCGGTGCTGTTCCTGTGGGCCTACGACGGCCGCGCCGGCACCAGCTTCTCGCTGCTGGTGGGACAGATCGTCGCGCCCGGCAACTCGGGCCTGGCGCTGCTGCTCCTGTGCGCCGTCGTCGTGCTCGGCACGCTGTCGGTGATCTACCGCCCGTTGCTGTTCGCCAGCACCGACCCCGAGGTGGCCGCCGCCCGTGGCGTCCCGGTGCGGGGCCTGTCGATCGTGTTCGCGGTCCTGGTCGGCATCACCGCCGCGATGGGCGTCCAGATCGTCGGCGCACTGCTCGTGATGGCGCTGCTGATCACCCGGCCGCCGCGGCCGCGCAGATCACCGCGAGCCCGCTGCGCGCGACCGTGCTCGCGGTCGTGTTCGCCGAACTCGCCGCCGTCGGAGGCATCCTGCTCTCCCTCGCACCCGGCGTGCCGGTGTCGACGTTCGTCACCACCATCTCGTTCGTGATCTACCTGGTGTGCCGAGCGATCGGATCGGCCCGGCGCCGGTCGGCGGGACGCGTCGTCGTCCCGGCCGGGGAGCACGTCCACGCCTGAAGCGGCCGAGGATCTAGATTGTGGCGGTGATCGATCTCAACAGCGACCTGGGCGAGAGCTTCGGCGCGTGGACCCTCGGCGACGACGCGGCGATGCTCGATCTCGTCACGAGTGCGAATGTCGCCGGCGGGTTCCACGCCGGTGATCCGGCCACGCTGCTGCGCACGTGCCACGATGCGGCCGAGCGGAGCGTGCGGATCGGCGCGCAGGTCGGCTACCGCGACCTCGCCGGGTTCGGGCGCCGGTTCATCGACGTGGCCCAGGCGGACCTGACCGCCGACGTGATCTACCAGATCGGTGCGCTCGACGCGTTGGCCCGGACCGCAGGATCGTCCGTCACGTACGTCAAGCCGCACGGCGCGCTGTACAACGCGATCGTCCACCACCGCGACCAGGCCCGCGCAGTCGTCGACGCCGTGCGGGCGGTGAACCCGTCGCTGCCGGTGCTCGGCCTTCCCGGATCGGTCTTCCTCGAGGAGGCCGAGGCCGCCGGATTGCGCACCGTAGCTGAGGCGTTCGCCGACCGCGCCTACACGCCGGAGGGCACGCTGGTCCCCGCACCCAACCGGGCGCGGTCGTGCACGACCCCGACACCGTTGCGGCACGGGTGCTGCAGCTCGTCACCACCGGGACGATCGAGGCGGTCGACGGCACTCGGATCGCGGTGCCGGCGGAGACGATCTGCGTGCACGGTGACACCCAGCCGCCGTCGAGATGGCCGCCGCCATCCGCAAGCTGCTCGACGACGAGAAGATCCACGTGAAACCGTTCGTGTGATGCGCATCCTCGATATGGGCGACCGGGCACTCCTGATCGAATTCGACGGACTCGGCACCACACTCGCCCACTACCGCGGACTCGTGTCGAACCGGCACCAGGCCGTCACCGACCTCGTACCCGCGGCCCGCACGATCCTCGTGCGGTTCGGTGGCGCTCGCCCCGACGCCATCGCCGCCTGGGTGCGATCGACCACGCCGCTGGCCGCCGACGCGCTGTCCGCACTCGATCCCGTCGAGATCCCGGTCCGGTACGACGGACCCGATCTGACCGAGGTCGCCGAGCTCACGGGACTCGGTGTCGACGGCGTCGTCGCCGCCCACACCACACGGACGTGGACGGTGGCGTTCGTCGGCTTCAGCCCCGGGTTCGGCTACCTCGTCGGCGGGGACACCGGCCTGCACGTTCCCCGCCGCTCGTCGCCACGCACGACCGTCCCCACCGGCGCCGTCGGGCTGGCGGGCGAGTTCTCGGGGATCTGATCCGCGCAGCTCGCCCGGTGGTTGGCAGCTGATCGGCACCGCCACCGAGCGCATGTGGGACGTCGACCGCGACCCGCCGGCGCTGCTGCAGCCGGGGGCCGCGGTCAGGTTCGTCGCGGTCTGACGTCACACTCGGGACTGCACCGCCGCCCGCAGTTCGTGCTTGCGGGTCTTGCCGGTCGCGGTCTTGGGCAGCGCGTCGAGGAGGACCACCCGCTTGGGAACCCGGAAGCCCGCGAGGGTCGCCCGGGCGTGTTCGACGATCCGGTCCGCCAGTCCCTCATCCGCGTCCGGCGCCGGCACGACCGCGACGCACACGGCCTCGCCCCACCGCTCGTCCGGCACCCCGATCACCGAGCATTCGAGCACGCCGGGGACGTTCGCCACGACGCGCTCGACCTCGATCGAGGAGACGTTCTCGCCACCGGTCTTGATGATGTCCTTGAGCCGGTCCGTGAACCAGACGACCCCTTCGTCGTCGACATGGCCGATGTCGCCGCTGTGGAACCACCCGTGCGCGAAGGCCTTCGTGTTCGCGTCGGCGTTGTTCCAGTAGCCACTGCACACGTGCGGGCCGCGGTAGACGATCTCCCCGTCTCGCCCGGCGGCAGGAGGCGCCCGTCGGGATCCGATGATCGCGACCTCGACGGTGGGAACCGGCGGACCCCACGAGCCGGCCTTGGTGTGACGGTGTTCGGGCCACTGCAGCACCGTCGCGGGCACCACCTCGGTCTGCCCGGATCCGAGAACCACTGCGGCGTTGGGGAACGCGGCGTCGACGCGGTCCAGGACGTCCGCGGGCATCTGTGCCATCGCGTAGATGCACAGCCGAACCGATCCGACGTCCCTCGGCGCGGCGGCGTTGACGTCGACGAGTGCCTTCCACATGATCGGCAGCAGCATCGCGTGCGTGACACCGTGGTGTTCGATCGCGTCGAGCATCTCCGCAGGGTCGAAGCGCCCGGGCAGCACGACCCGGCCACCGGTCAGGAGGGTCGGCAGGACGAGCGCATTGAGTCCGGTCGTGTGGAAGAGCGGCAGCACGTTCAGCAGCGTCGCGGGGTCGGTGCCCCACGAACCGCCCTGCAGCAGGGCATTGGTCAGGCCACCGATCATCACCGAGACATGGCTGGTGAGAACACCTTTCGGCCTCGACGTGGTACCTGACGTATACAGGCACTGGACGCAGTCCCGGTCCTCGACGACGACCTCGACACGGCCGTCCGGCTCTCGGGCGACGAGCGCCTCCCACCGCTCGACGGGCCGGCCCGAGATCTCGTCGACATCGGCGTCGACGACGACCACCATCTTCACCGAATCCAGGTTCGGCAGAACGGCTTCGAGCAAGGGTACGAACGGCGCCTCCGCAACCACGACGGCGGCGCCGGAGTCGCGCAGAATCCATTCGATGTCGTCGGCGGTGAGGGCGATGCTCACCGGCATCGCCACGAGTGCCGACTTGGCGCACGCGAAGTAGGTGGAGATCAGTTTCCACCCGTCGAACATCAACATCGCCACCGGCTGCTGCCGCTCGATCCCGGCGTCGAGGAAGACCCGCCCCAGGGCCTCCGCCGCGCCGTCGAGTCGGGCATAGCTGATCGACGTGCCGCGGTCGACTATCGCCTCGCGGTCTCCGAACACACGCGCGACCCGAGTCAACGCGTCCCCCACACTCACACGGGTGGCGAGATTCACCTCCAGCGAATCAACCCCGGACAGATCGGATTTCACAGGCGCTGACCTTCCTTCTGCAGAAGCGGACCGAAGCGAAACACGGCGACCCGGACGGCTCCACGACCACAACGGGGCGTGAGGTAGATCACGTTCGACCGGGCCGGGGCCAGCATTCCACCCGACACCAAAGAAAGCAAGCATGCCTGCTTGTTATTTACACGCAGTCACACGCGGGAACGAGGTGCAGATGCGTCGGTCCAGGGCCTCCGCCGCCGGGTAGGCCAGGCGTCCGGCCGCCCGGCCTACCCGGGATCCGTCGAGACCACGCGCCCAGAAGGCCCCGTCTCAGCCCGCGGTGGGCACGCCGGCGACGCGTCGCTCGCCGTTGTTGCGTTCCTGCCAGCGGCGGTAGACGTCGATCGCGTCGTCGCGGGACTCGTGACGCATGGGCAGGCGCCGTTGGTCCCAGGGAGTCGCGATCTCATCATAGAAGGTGTTCAGCTCGAAGTACTTTCGGTCGTCGACGTAGTGCGGCTCGTAAGCCTCACGGGTGGTCAGGAAGACGACCTCGTCGGGCGAGCAGTAGTAGAGCGCACCCAGGCACATCGGGCAGGGCAGGGCCAGGATGTAGATCGTGGCCCCGATCAGGTGCTCGGTGCCCAGCTTGGTGCAGGCCTCGCGGATGGCGAGGATCTCGGCATGCGCCGTGGGGTCACTCGTCTGGGCGACCAGGTTCGGGCTCTCGGCCAGGATCTCCCCGTCCTTGACGATGACGGTCGCGAAGGGCCGTCCGCCCTCCTCGACGTTGCGGCGGGCGAGATCGATGGTGTGCTGTGCGAAATCCATTGTGGTCCTCCGTGAATCGAATCGATGTCAGAACGGCCGGGTCGGCAGGTACTTGCCGTCCAGGGTGATCACCGCGCGCTCGCCGCCCTCGGGGTCGGCGACCTTCTTCACGTCGAGCTTGAAATTGATGGCGCTGATGATCCCGTCGCCGAACTGCTCGTGCACCAACGCCTTGAGCGTGGTGCCGTACACCTGCAGCATCTCGTAGAAGCGGTAGATCGTCGGATCCGTCGGGATTCCACCGGGGATCGATCCACGGGTCGGAATGGTCTGCAGCAGGGTCGCAGCCTCGTCCCCCAGGCCGAGCAGGTCGGCGACGGCGGTGGCCGCCTGTTCCGGAAGCGGATGCTGGCCCAGTACCGCGGCGGTGACGAACGCGGGCGAGTAGCCGGCCGCGTCGGCGATCTGCTGCCAGGTGAGATCCTTGGCGGTCTTGGCCTCGACGGCGGCGGCCGCGAGGGCCTGGCGGGCGGCGGGATCGAACTGTGCGTGCACCATGGTGCGTTTCCTTTCGTGTCGCCGCCGGATCACCGACGGCACGGGTTGGGATGGAGGGGGTTCAGGCCACGACGGTCCGGTCCGAGCCGGAGGGGTCGACGACCGTGACGGTGCCGGTGGCGATGTCGAACACCCAGCCCTCGACAATGACCTTGCCGTCCGACAGGGCGCGGGCAACTGCCGGGTGCGTCGCCAGATTGACCTGCTGTGCAAGAACATTCGACCGCACCAGGGTCGCGATCTTGTCGGTGGCCGTTCCAGCGGACCGGGCCACGGCGGCGTCGGCATGGCGAAGCCACTCGGAGATCGTGGGCATCGAGCTCAGGTCGTGTCGCTCGGCCAGCGCGGTCATCGCCCCGCAGCCCGAGTGCCCGCACACCACGATGCGGCGCACCCCCAGCACCGCGACCGCGTACTCGATGCTGGCCGCCACGCCGTCTCCGCCCGACGCGTAGGCGGGGACGAGATTGCCGGCAGTGCGAATGACGAACAGCTCGCCGGGTTCACAACTGGTGATCAGCTCGGGCACCACACGCGCGTCGGAGCACCCGATGAACAGCGTGTCGGGGGTGTGCGTGGTCGCCAGACGAGCGAACAGACTCGCCTTGGCGGGGAACACGGCGTCGTGGAAGTGCGCGACGCCGGAGTCGAGGTCATGCATGGATCGCTCCCTTCGAGTGCACGTCGGCCTCGTGGCCCTGACGAAATCCAGCGTGCACGACCAGGAGCTATAGCGTCCAATACCTATATTCCATGATCGTCATTGTTGTGAACAATGACGGGGTTCAGAGCTCCCGAGCCACCTCGTGGACCACCGCCGCGAAGGCCCGCGCCGCGGCGGAGTGGTACGCGGTGTTGCGCCGCAGAAGCTCCACCGCCCGACTGGGCAGGGGCGGGTCCAGGGACACCGGATGGAGGTCCGCATGCACGTGGGTGATCGCATCGGGCAGGACGGTCGCGAGCGACCCACGCCGCGCGAACTCGAGCAGCGCGCTGATCGAATTGGCCTCGACCGCGATGTGGGGCTCGACGCCGCTCTCGGCGAAGTAGCTGTCGATGTGCAGCCGCGTCGCGAAGTCGCCGCTGAGCAGGCCCAGCGGTTCGCGCGCGAGTCGGCGGACCGGCAGCGGGCCCACGGTCTCCGCCAACGGATGTCCCTCACCGACCACCAGGCTGAGTGTCTCGGTGAACAGCGTGGTGTGGTCGATTCCCGCGGCGTGCGCGCCCGCGAAGGCGATGCCGAGGTCGAGGCGGTCGGCGATCAGGTCGGCCTCGACGCGGTCCTGGGTGGTCTCGTGGATGGTGAGCGTGATGTCCGGGTGGGCGGAACGGAATCGGTGGACGAGCGGTCCGACGAGGTACGCGGTGAACGTCGGGGTCATCGCCACCCGCAGATGCCCGCGGGACAGGTCCTGCACGTCGTGCACCGCACGCTGACCGGCGTCGAGATCCCGCAGCGCGAGCCGGGCGTGGTGCGCGTACGCCTCGCCGGCGTCGGTCAGTCGGACCGTCCGACCCGACCGGTCGAGCAGGACCACCCCGAGCGCGCGCTCGAGCTGCTTGATCTGCTGCGACAACGTCGGCTGCGAGATGTGCAGCGACTCGGCCGCGCGGGTGAAGTTCCCGTGATCGGCGACCGCGAGGAGGTATCGGATGTGACGGAGCCCCATCGACCAACCATAGGCCGCATCGATCGCTGCCATGGAAACCGTGTCTTGGACACTATCGCGGAAATTCGGCATCGTGGGTTGCAGCGCACAGACAGGAGGCCCCGGCCGATGATGCACACAGTCAGCAGCGACGCGGAAACTCTTCTCCGGCGGTCTATCTCGCTCGCCGACGAGGCCGGACGCCGGGCAACCGCCCGTTCGGCGCCGTGATCACAACCGCCGAAGGGACGGTCATCGCCGAGGGCCGCAACGAGGTCGCCGAGACCGGGATGGTCACCTCCCACGCCGAACTCACGGCCATCGCCGCGGCGACCGAGGCCGGACGCTCCGCCGACCTGGTCGGCGCGACCATCTACGCGAGCGGCGAGCCGTGCCCGATGTGCAGCGCCGCGATCGTGTGGGCCGGCATCACCCGGGTCGTGTTCGCCGCCGCGGATCCCGACTTCACCCCCATCATCGGCGGACATCCACGATTCACCCTCCGGTGCGCCGACGTCGTCGGCTCCAGCGACGCCGCCGTCACCGTCTCGGGCCCCCATCTGGGCGACGAGGCGCTCGCCCCGTTTCGTCGCCACCGCGCCGGAAGCACGGACGCGACGGCATGATTCGCACCGATGGGTAGAGCCCATATCGACTGCTCGACGTGCTGCTCCCCGACGGTCGCCGGGCGGACATGCCCCTGCGCGACGGCGCCACGCTGGGTTCCCGCCAACTGCGCGCCATCGCCTTCCGCACGCACACGTTGAGCCTGACCGGCAAGGTCACGGTCAGCCCCCGCGACTCTGGGTGCTGCACGGCGGCCGAATCGTCGCCGACGACACCGCCGGCCGTCCACACGCCCGCTGAACCCTTGCTGATACGCTGATTCCATGGACATCGAGGTCGACAGAATCTAGCCACCGAACTGCCGGTGGCCTTTACCGAGTAGGGCGCGGATCGCGCCCCGGTGAATGACCTCTCCCGTTTCGTCGAAGGTTGTGGCTCGGCGCACGTCTGTGCCGTCTTGCTGAGCCTTCCGACCGAGCCCACTCCGGCACGTTCGCGCCGCACCGATCACCGGTGATGATCTGCGCACGGAGCGATGTCAGCTATCCCTGTCCGTCCCGTCATGTCAGCTTGTGCTGACCTGTCCGGGATGCCTTTCGGCACTGGGGAATCGAGCTTCCACATCCTTGCTGCAGGGTCTTCTTTAGTGGAAGGCGTCTGTTCCCGTGCTCACGACCTGCACCAATCCAGAATGCGAACGGCGACACGTGAACGCCCCCGTACCGACATCGCGCGGACGGTGGACGCGGATTCGTGTGGCCGGAGCAGATCCGACCTACCGAGCACCCTTCAGCAGACGGGTCGACGAGTTCGTACAGGTACTGCACGCCAAGAGAATCCGGCAACCAGGCGCCGACGGGCCGGCACCGACGACACATAACCCATCGCACTACACTGACCGTTCTCTGCGAACGGCCGAAGGAGAACCCAGCCATGTCCACGACCTCCGCCGTCACCCTCAGAGACCTCACATTCGACTGGCCTGACGGCACTGTCGCGCTCGACCACCTGAGCGGCACCTTCACGGCGGGCCGCACCGGACTGGTCGGCCGCAACGGCGCCGGCAAGTCCACGCTGCTGCGACTGATCGCCGGCGTGCTGCGTCCCACGTCGGGGCAGATCGACACCGTCGGCGATGTCGGATATCTTCCGCAAACGCTCACTCTCGGGAAGGACTCGACGGTCGCCGAACTCCTCGGCATCGACCGAATCCTCGCCGCGCTCCGGGCAATCGAGTCCGGAGATGTCGCCGGGCAGCACTTCGACACGGTCGGCGACGACTGGGACATCGAGGCGCGCGCCGACGAGGCCCTGCACGAGATCGGCTTCGCCGCCGCGGACCTCGATCGCCGGGTCGACGAGGTGTCCGGCGGCGAGGCGATGCTCATCGCCATCACCGGCCTGCGGATCCGCCGCACCCCGATCACCCTGCTCGACGAGCCCACGAACAACCTCGACCGCCCCACCCGAGCGAAGCTCGCCGAGTTCGTCGATGCCTGGCCCGGCACGCTCATCGTGGTCAGCCACGACCTGGAACTGCTCGAACACATGGATAACACCGCCGAGTTGCACGCCGGGCGTCTCGACGTCTTCGGCGGCCCCTACAGCGCGTGGAAGGAACATCTCGAGCAGGAACAGGCTGCGGCCGTCCAGGCCGCGCGCTCGGCCCAGCAGGCGCTCAAGGTCGAGAAGCGTCAGAGGATCGAGGCCGAGACCAAGTTGGCGCGCCGCGAACGCACGGCGAAGAAGACGCAGAAGGACGGCGGGATTCCCAAGATCCTGGCAGGCAACCGAGCCAGCAAGGCTCAGGCGTCCGCCGGGTCGCTGCGGTTGACGCTCGATGCCAAGGTCGAGGCTGCGCAGGCTGCCGTCGATGCCGCGGATTTGCGTGTGAGAGAGGAGGAGCACATCCACCTCGTGCTCCCCGATCCCGACGTCCCGCGGAGTCGGCGCCTCGTCGAGTTCCACGACGCGGGTGGCACCGTCGTGGTCCAGGGTCCCGAGCGCGTCGCGCTCGTCGGCCCCGACGGTGCCGGCAAATCGACGCTCCTCCAGCATCTCGTCCGCGGCACTGCCGGGGACGCGGATCGAGTCAGCGGTGAGTTGCTGACCGGACGAGTCGGGTACCTCCCGCAGAGGCTCGACAACCTCGACGGCGCCGCGAGTGCACTGGAGAACGTGCAGAAGGTCGCGCCCGGCACATCCGCCGGCACGATCCGCGATCAGCTCGCCCGTCTGCTGCTTCGTGGGAGCAGCGTCGACCGGCCCGTCGTGACGCTCTCCGGCGGAGAACGCTTCCGTGTCTCGCTCGCCAAGCTGCTCCTGGCAGACCCGCCCGCGCAACTGCTGATCCTCGACGAGCCGACGAACAATCTCGACATCTCCAGCGTCGAGCAACTCGCCGAGGCACTCGACAGCTACCGCGGCGCGATCCTGATCGTCAGCCACGACTACGAGTTCCTGGGCCGGGTCGGGATCGACATCGTCCTGGAACTCGACGAGAACGGCCGGATCCACCGTCGCGGCACACTGTCCACTGGCGATGACGTGGGGGCGTGACGTGACTTCCCGACCTGTACACGCAACTGCCACTCGGGAAGTACGCCTGTCCGGCTTCGCTCGTCCGAACGAAATGCAGATCAGTTCGGATACTAGATAACTCGGAAGTGCGGGATCGCCCGTCCGCTGTGCACCCAACGATCGGCTGCAGCTGCGGGCGGGCGTCCTGAACGGTAACGACCTCGGCGCGGGGAAGGCGGCGAAGTACCGGCAGTGCCCGGAACTGACGTGCCCGTAGTTGCAAGGGCAGAGTCAGGCTTCGGCGGGAACGAGTGGTTTGACGATGCCCGGTAGCTGTGTCTTGGCAGTCTCGGAGAGCTCGTGCCCCCAATAGCTTGGGCGGGTGTAGGTACGCGCGACCCAGCTCAGATCGTCGACCGTCAATCCCCCATACCCGTATTCGATCTGGAGCCCCGATGGGCTTCCGATGTACACGGAGGTCATCATGTCGTTCGTGTGTCGGCCGAGGGACTGCATGATCTCGACGTCGTGCTCGTCAAGTAGATCGATCAGCCGCCCGAGGTCATCCATCTGCTCGACCTCGAGCATCAGGTGGTTGAAGCCGACATGGCCCGGAAACTCGGACAGCGCGAGTGAATGGTGCCGTCCGTTGACGTGATAGAAGCGGACGTTGAAGTACTTCGTGGTTATGTGATCGGACAAGCGAAATCCGAGGATGTCGACGTAGAACTCGTTGGCCTCTTCGATGTTCGGCACTTGGAAGACGATGTGTCCGAGCCCTTGGTTGCCGGTGACGAACCCGCCACGCATCGTTCGTCCGGGCGAGAACGACAACGGCGTTGCCGCCTTTCCCCAGCTGAGTTCGTGGCGAATGCCCAAGGGTCCGCGAACCACGCCAGTTCTGCCACCTGGCGTTCGCGGGTGAGCTCAGGGTCTCCCCAGTGCATTGTCACGCCGTGGGATTCGAGATGACGAGTGAATGCGTGAAGATCGGTCTCGTTAGCGAGTCCCCAACCGGCGTAGAGAAACTCGTCCTCAGGAGCGGGGTGGATGGCGATGCGATAGTTGATGTCGTCGACAGCGAGGCGCACGGCGCCGCCCGGGCCATCCGGAGCGAGCATCGCACCGAGGAGTTCGGTGCCGTAGTTGCGCCAGTCCTCGGCTCGTGGCGAGCCGATTCCGATGTACGACAGTTCTTGAATCATCACGTTCCCCTTCGATCGGGACGATCTGGGCGGTGTCCTTTGACGAGTCCCCACCGCCGTCCGGAATCCGACACGAGCGAAGATACATTGCAATGCCAATCATTGGCAATGCCATCAGTTTACTCTTAGGGGAGCCAATGGTTGGTATAGCCAGTTAACTTCGTAAACTCCGGCAGCGCTCACCCGATCATTGGAGAATGCGATCATTGGGGAGCCCTATAGTTGATCCATGAGTTCGCCCGACTACGCTCCCAGCCTGTCGCGCCGGCCCGGTTTCGTCTTCGTCCGTGCAGCGCTGAGGGTCCGGCAGGTATACGCAGACGCGCTCGCGGACGTCGGCCTTCTCCCGAACCATCACGCAATACTGAGCACGCTCGAAGAGCTAGGGCCATGCCACCAGAAGGAGCTTGCGAGCAGGGTCGTCGTGGACCAAGGCGACATCGTCGCGTACCTCGACGGGCTCCAGAACAACGGACACGTCATCCGCGAGCGGGACCCGAACGACAGGCGCCGTCAGATCGTCACGATCACCGATACCGGCCGAGAAAAGCTCACCGAGGGGGATCACGCACTCGACCGCGTCGAAGCCCAAATGTTCTCGGCCATAAGTACAAAGGATCGCGACCATCTCACCAGAATCGCGGCCAGCCTGTACACGGCGGCGCGCTCCGATTCTCCTGAGCAATAGGTAGATTCAGCAGTTGAAGTCTGATAACACTGCGCCGCACCGGATTAAAGTACATACCGGTCAGATCGTCATGGCCGGGCTTTCCCCGTTGATTCTCGCCGGTTGCACTTCAGGGGACTCAACCTCTGAATCCTCCTCGAGCGGAGTCGAATCGGCGGTACCGGCCACCGCGACCGCAAGCACAGACGGATGCGGTGCAGTCGCGAAGCAGGCCGATGAGCTGTACGGAATGGAATGGATCCGCGCCTACAAGCAGGATCCGCCCCGGGTGTGGTCCTTCGGCGCTGTCACTACTCGAGCACAGAGAAGGGTATCGAGCTAGTACCGCCATCCTCGGTCGTCACCGTTGACGTTGATGTCCGGACGACCATCCTTTCACTCCCCGATTCGACCGACCCCGGCCATCGCTGCGGGCCGGGAGGCGACTATTTGTTCGTCTTCGCCTTCGATGAGTACACCGTGCTCGATCAGTCCGGAACACCGGCGGCGACGTTCCAGAGAAGTGAAAACCACCCCTGCGGGATCAACAACATCATCCCCTCGGCATGACCTCTGGTCGCTCGAGGCGCGCGCTCGCTACCCCGGCGTCCTGCACCGTCGCGGCGGCGTCATCGCACGCTGCCGTCGACATAACCCTCGTTCGGCCCGTGTGCCCATGTGCATTTCGGCGTTTCCCCACGACGGATGCGCCGAAGTGTCCAGCCGAGGATGCCGCTGGGCAAGGAACACTCAGACCGGTCGGATCCGACGAATCCAACAGCCGCTGAGAACAGGTGTGCAATGACCAACCACATGGGATCAATGACGCTCCCCTCGACCACAGACGCCTACGACGCAGATCCCGGGCCAGGCCCCGGATGGAGTTCGTCTCCCCCGGTGACACCGCCCACCGCGCCGACACGCTGGACGCGGTCGTGGTGTGGCCCGGCGCCCGTCCCCGCTGGCCGACGTCGCCAGGGACTTCGAGTGCTTCGGCCTGCGCATCGAGGAACACGAGCCGATCGCGGCGCCCCGCTCCGCCGGGGGCGCCGCGATCGCCGATCGATTCCGCTTCAGCCCATCCGCGCGGGCATGGGCGGAGGACGCCGGGGCCCTGCTCGTCGACGCGTTCGAGACCGCGGCCGCCGAGGGTCTCGAGATCGACCGGTTCTGCATGCTCACCCCCGTCGCCGGCCTCTCGTGGCGCGACGTCGCGCTGGTCCGATGCATGGTCCGCTACCTCCAGCAGGTGGGCCTCGGATTCTCCGACGCCTTCCTCATCGATACCCTGCTGCGGCACAACACCTTCACGAACACCGTGGTGTCGCTCTTCCACGCCCGGTTCGACCCGGTGCTCCCGATCGCGACGGCCGGACCGCCGAGCTCCAGACCCGACTGAGCACGCTCGTCGAGGACGCCGCGACCCTCGACGAGGACCGGATCCTGCGCGCGCTGTCGCGCTTCGTGACGGCCGTCCTGCGCACCAACTGGTACCAGCGGGCGGCGGACGGCACCGCTAAGGCCTACGCCTCGTTCAAGCTGGACCCGTCACGGCTGGCACAGCCGGGCCGCATCGTTCCGCACCGCGAGATCTTCGTGCGCGGTGGGGGCGTCGAGGGCGTCCACGTCCGGGCGGGTGCGGTGGCACGCGGCGGACTGCGCTGGTCGGACCGGCCCGAGAGCTACCGCACCGAGGTGCTGGGGCTGATGACCACGCAGACGGTGAAGAACTCGCCGATCGTCCCACCGGCGCCAAGGGTGCCTACGTCCTGCTCGACGGCGTCGAACCCGCCGCCGGGTACGCGACGTTCATCCGCGGACTGCTGGACGTCACCGACAACCTGGTCGACGGCGTCGTCGTCGCGCCGGCCGACACCGTCGTGCACGACGATGCCGACCCATACCTGGTGGTCGCCGCCGACAAGGGCACCGCGCGATTCTCCGATGTCGCGAATTCCGTTGCCGCCGAGTACGACTTCTGGCTCGGTGACGCCTTCGCGTCGGGCGGGTCGCGGGGCTACGACCACAAGGCCATGGGCATCACGGCCCGCGGGGCGTGGCTGTCGGTTCGTCGGCACTTCGCCGAGCTGGGCGTGGACACCCAGGCCGACCCCGTGACCGTCGTCGGCATCGGCGACATGTCCGGCGACGTATTCGGCAATGGGATGCTGCTCTCGCGCACCATCAGACTGGTGGCGGCCTTCGACCACCGCCACATCTTCCTGGACCCCGATCCCGACGCCGACACCTCGTTCGAGCACCGCCGCACCCTGTTCGACACCGCGGGATCTAGCTGGGACGACTACCCGCGCGACGCCATCTCCGAGGGCGGCGGCGTCTGGCCCCGATCGGCCAAGCAGGTGCCGCTGTCCCGGCCGTGCGGGAACGGCTCGGTGTCGACTCCGAAACCCTCTCGCCGAGCGAGCTGATCCGCGCGATCCTCCGTGCACCGGTGGATCTGCTGTGGAACGGCGGCGTCGGGACCTACGTGAAGGCTTCGGCCGAAACAGACACGGATGCAGCGGATCCCGCGAACGACGCAGTTCGTGTCGACGCCGCCGACATGCGCTGCCGGGTGGTGGGCGAGGGCGGCAACCTCGGCTTCACCCAGCGGGCGCGAATCGAATTCGCCGTCCGCGGCGGACGCATCAACGCCGACTTCATCGACAACGCCGCCGGGGTGGCGACGTCCGACCGGGAGGTCAATCTCAAGATCGCGCTGGAAGGCGCGGTGACCGCGGGCGAGCTCTCCGAGGACACGCGCAATGCGCTGCTGGCCGAGTGCACCGACCACGTCGCGGCCGCCGTGCTGGACGACTGCGCGAGCCAGACACTGGCGATCAGCCTCGCGGAGTCTCATGCGGCATCGCTGCTGGGGCGACACGAGCGACTGATCGTCAATCTCGAGACGGTCAGCGGGCTGGACCGCGCCAGCGCCGTACTGCCGAGCAAACGGGAACTGGTGCTGCGCACCGAGGCCGGACTCGGACTGACGCGACCCGAAATCGCCACGCTGCTCGCACATTCGAAGAACACGGTCCGCGACGATCTGCTCGGCTCCGGCGTTCCGGACGAGCCGATCTACGCCCACCTCCTGGTCGACTACTTCCCGCCGGCGCTACGCGACCGGTTCCCCGGACATATCCGCGAGCACCGACTGAGCAGGGAGATCATCGCCACGCAGATCGCGGACCAGCTGATCAACCACGTCGGCCCGGGCCTGATCTACCGGCTCGAGGAACGGCTCGGCGTCAGCACGCCGCAGGTCGCCCTGGCGTACGCGGTGATCGCGGAGCTGTTCGACGTGGATGCGATGTGGGATCAGGCACTTGCCGTCGTCGACCCGGCCGACCGCGGCTCGTGGGGTCCGCTGCACGCGGTCCAGACGCTGATCGAGCACGCCTGCGCATGGTTGCTGCGCAACCGCCCGTTGCCGCTCGATCCGCAGTCGGAGGTTCGCCGGTACCAGCAGGCGGTTCGCCACCTGCTCGGCGAGCATTCTCCCGCGCATACCGACGGGACGATCTCCGGAACCTCGTTGCCACTACTCGGCGAGGCGCTCCCGTTCGCGGACACTGCTCTGGCACTGGGGATTCCAGTCGCCCTGGTGGCCGACGCGTACCTGTCCCTGGGAGACGAGCTGGGCGTGTTCCGCGCCGTCGACCGTCTGGAGCAGTGGCCGCGCGCGTCGTACTGGGATGCTCTGGCCGCAGCGGCACTGCGCGACGAGATGTGCACGCGACTGCACGCACTGGTCGCGTCCGCCGTGGCGCAGGCGAGCGACGACGAGCCGACCGACGTGCGGCTGGCACGGTGGCGCGCACACCACGACCCGGTGCTGACCAGGCTGCACCGGATCGTCGTCGAGGCCCAGGCCGACGGCGGCTTCGACCTCGCGCGGGCCTGCACGATCAACGCGGAACTGGCGACGACAGTGGCCGCGGTGACGCAGTAGCACCGGGCCCGTCCGCTCGCTTCCCCGGCGTAGTGCCCGGAACGACCCGTTCCGGGCACTACGCCTGCGAGGCGATGATCGCGAGGAGCAATTCCGCGCGCACCCGGGCGATGTCGAGCCGACAGTCCAGCAGCGACTCGATCTTGGCGATCCTGCTCCGGAGGGTGTGGCGGTGCACGCCAAGGGCGTTCGCCGCCGACTCCCAGTGACCGTTCGCCTCGAGGAAGGCCCGCAGCGACGCGACGAGGTCCGTCCCGTGATCACGATCGTGGTCGGCGAGCGGCGTGATCGTCGTGTCGGCGATGCTGCAGAGCACCTGGCGGGTGGAGTCGAACGTGAGCAGGGCACTACCGGTCAGCGCCGAGAACTCGAGCGGTGCCGTTCCCGCACCGGCGGCCGACGCCGCCAGACGAGCCTGTTCGATCGCGTCCACGAAGCGCGCGACCGGCAGCCGCCCGCTCAGTCCGACGCGGGTGGATCTGCGGACGACCTCCGCTGCGCCGGCGAGCAGTGTGCGCGCGAAGATGCCGTCGTCGGTCCCACGGAGGAGGACCGTCACCCGGCCCTCCGTCCGACGCAGGAAGAGCGGTCGGCCGACCTCGTTCATCGCCGACTCGATCGCCGCTGCGACCGCCGCGGCATCCGCCGGCGACGCGCAGACTGCGGCCAGGGCGCGGATGACACCGCGGTCGTCGGCGGCCGGCGCGAGTTGCTCGCGAGCCGGCTCGAAGATCGATGTCCTCCGACAGCAACAGTCCCAGGATCTGGGTGTTCAACTGGTTCTGCGCCGACCGCAGTCGCACCGGCTTCTCGAAGTCGAGCGCCAGCAGCGAGTTGGCATGGCCCAGCAGGACCTGATCGACGGAGCCGAGCGGTTTCGAACTCACCACCGCGAGACAGCCGTGGAGACTGGCTCCCAGCCCGATTCGCTGCACCGTCATCGACTGACCCGAATGTGCCTGGGCGACAATGCTCGACGCCGCATCCGGCACCGAGTCTATCAGTCCCGACACCTCCGCGACGGTGTCGCTGTCGACGCCCGCGGGGTGCCGCTCGAGGAGCCGACCGCGGCGATCGAGAAGCAGCACGGTGGCACCGGTGGCTGTCGCCAGCTCACGCACGATGGCGCGCGCGCCTCCCTGGACCACGGCCCGCGTCATCCGCGGCTGCGCGCGGGAGGCACGCAGCAGCTCGTCGTACCGCTGCTCGGCCAGGCTGTCCATGACCCGCTTGGTGACCGCGGCGAACGGGGTGGGCAGCGGCACCTCCAGCAGCGGCAGTCCGGCCTCGTCGGCCGCCGCGACGAGCTCCGTGGGGATCGCGGTGTGGGTGAGGCCGACTCCGAATCCGACCGCCGCAACCCCGGCGTCGGCCAGGCGACGCAGATAGTCCCGGTACCCGACCGCGGCCGTCGGCACCCCCAGCCCCGTGGTCAGCAGCAGTTCGCCACCCGAGAGCCACGGCGAGGGGTCCGACAGCTCGGTGGTGATGGCGAACTCGATGTCCCGGTCGAGGCCCGACGCCCCACCGCGCAGACGTAGGGCCAGCTCCGGCTGCGCCAGCACCCACCGGACGGTCACGCCCATCTCAACTCCTGACCTGGCCCGCCGTGCGGGCCGAAACGGCGAATCAACTACGGCCCCCGCTCCATTCTGGCAGGTGCTACTCGCGCCGTTTCGAACCAGACTGGACGTGACAGCTCTTCACGACAGGGACCTCCACGATATGAACGCCAGCGAAAACACCGCCTACCGGCTTCCGCAGAAGCGCAACCTGGTCACCGAACTGCCCGGCCCGAACTCGCGGGCCCTCACCGAGCGTCGCCGCGCCAGTGTCGCCGCCGGGGTCGGTTCCAGCGTCCCCGTCTACGTGGCCGACGCCGACGGCGGCGTCATCGTCGACGTCGACGGGAACTCGCTCGTCGACCTCGGCGCGGGCATCGCGGTCACCAACGTGGGCGCGTCGAATCCCGCCGTCGTCGATGCGGTGCGCGACCAGGCCGGACGCTTCACACACACCTGCTTCATGGTCACCCCGTACGAGGGATACGTGCAGGTCGCCGAGGAACTCGCGGCGCTCACGCCGGGCGACCACGACAAGCGAACCGTGCTTTTCAACTCCGGCGCCGAAGCAGTGGAGAACGCGATCAAGGTCGCGCGCCTGGCGACCGGCCGTCAGGCCGTCGTCGCCTTCGACCACGCCTACCACGGCCGCACCAACCTGACGATGGCACTCACGGCCAAGTCGATGCCGTACAAGACCAACTTCGGCCCGTTCGCCCCCGAGGTGTACCGGATGCCGATGTCGTACCCGTTCCGCGACGACAGCGCCCTGACGGGTCAGGAAGCGGCACAGCGCGCGATCACCCAGATCGAGAAGCAGATCGGCGCGGAGTCGCTGGCCGCGATCATCATCGAGCCGATCCAGGGCGAGGGCGGGTTCATCGTTCCCGCACCGGGATTCCTCCCGACCCTGGCGTCATGGGCGCGCGCCAACGGCGTCGTCTTCATCGCCGACGAGGTCCAGACCGGCTTCGCGCGCACGGGCTCGTGGTTCGCGTGCGACCACGAACTGGTCGTGCCCGACATCATCACAATGGCCAAGGGCATCGCCGGCGGACTTCCGCTGTCCGCGATCACCGGCCGGGCCGAGCTGCTCGACAAGGTGCACGCCGGCGGCCTCGGCGGCACCTACGGCGGCAACCCGATCGCGTGCGCTGCCGCACTCGCCACGATCGAGACCATGCGCGAACTCGACCTTCCCGCGCGGGCGCGGCACATCGAGGACGTCGTGACGACCCGTCTCCGCGCGCTGGCAGAGGAGATTCCGGCGATCGGTGACGTCCGCGGCCGCGGCGCGATGCTCGCGATGGAATTCGTGGTGCCGGGCACGACCGAGCCGGACGCCGAGCTGACCCGCGCGGTCGTCGCCCGTGCCCTCGAGCAGGGCGTCATCCTGCTGACCTGCGGGACGTACGGCAACGTCGTGCGTTTGCTGCCGCCGCTCGTCATCGGAGACGATCTCCTCACCGATGCACTCGACGTGATCGAGGGCGCCGTCCGCGCCTCCGCGTGATCACCGAAAGACATTGACGATCAACACATCCGGAATCTACTGGAAGCAGAACGATGATTGATGTCTCCACCCTCGTCTCCCGCATCCCGACCGGGCTGTGGATCGACGGCGAGTCCACCGCGCCGGTCGGCGGCGGGACGTTCCCGGTGCTCGATCCCGCGACCGGTGAGGTCCTGACCACGGTGGCCGACGCCGGCGCCGACGACGCGATCCGGGCGCTCGACGCGGCCTGCCGCGTACAGGCGGAGTGGGCCGCCACCTCGCCCCGCGAACGCTCGATCATCCTGCGCAGGGCGTGGGAGCTCGTGGTCGAGCGGACCGAGGACCTGGCGCTGCTGATGACGGCCGAGATGGGCAAGGCCCTGCCGGAGAGCCGCGGCGAGGTCGCGTACGGCGCCGAGTTCCTGCGCTGGTTCAGCGAAGAGGCCGTCCGCATCCAGGGCCGCTCGACGAGGTCACCCGGCGGCGCCGGGCGCATCCTGGTGAACAAGGTGCCGGTGGGCCCGTGCCTCGCGATCACCCCGTGGAACTTCCCTCTCGCCATGGGAACCCGCAAGATCGGCCCCGCACTGGCCGCGGGCTGCACGATGATCGTCAAGCCCGCCGCGGAGACGCCTCTGACGATGCTCGCGTTCGCGCAGATCCTCGCCGAGGCGGGCCTGCCGGCCGGTGTCGTCTCGGTGCTGCCGACGTCGGACGCCGCCGCCGTGTCCGGTCCGCTGCTCGCCGATCCCCGCCTGCGCAAGGTCACCTTCACCGGTTCCACCCCGGTCGGCCGCGTGCTCATCGAGCAGTCCGCCCGCAACGTCCTGCGCACGTCGATGGAGCTGGGCGGCAACGCACCGTTCATCGTGTTCGACGACGCGGACCTGGACGCGGCGCTCGACGGGGCGATGGCCGCCAAGATGCGCAACGGCGGCGAGGCGTGCACCGCGGCGAACCGAATCATGGTGGCCAACTCGGTCCGTGAGGAGTTCACCGCGAGGCTCACCGAGCGGATCGCCGCGTTGAAGGTCGGCCCCGGGCACGAGCCCGGCGTCGACGTCGGACCGCTCGTGAGCGCCAAGCAGCGCGCGAGCGTGGCGGCACTCGTCGACGAGGCGGTCGCGGTGGGCGCCCGGGTGCGCACCGGCGGCCGGGCCGTCGACGGACCCGGCTTCTTCTTCGAGCCGACGGTTCTCGATCAGGTGCCGACCGACGCGCGCATCGTCCGCGACGAGATCTTCGGTCCGGTCGCCGCGATCACCGGCTTCGATACCGAAGAGGAAGCGATCGCCGCGGCCAACGACACCGAATTCGGTCTCGCCGCCTACATTTTCACGCAGAACCTCGACCGTGCGCTGCGGGTGGCCGACGCGCTCGAGTCCGGCATGGTGGGCGTCAACCGCGGTGTCGTTTCCGACGTCGCCGCACCGTTCGGCGGCGTCAAGCAGTCCGGGCTGGGCAGCGAGGGCGGCGTCGAGGGCATCGACGAGTACCTCGACACCAAGTACATCGGGTTCACAGCCTGACCTGAGAACGACGAAAGCCGGTGGCTCCGCGATCCCCGAAGGGGGTGAGCGGAGCCACCGGCTTCGTCGTGCGACGCCCGGATTACAGGAACAGCGTCGCCGCGCCGGCGACAGCGCCGACGACGGCAGCGATGGCCGAGATGAGACCGGCGACAGCGCCGACCTGACCGAGCTCAGTAGCGGTGGAACCCATGGAAGTACTCCTTAGTCATCGATTGGTGTAGAGCTTTCCTGCGACAGCCCGGCGGGCTGTCCCTTCACGACTGTCCGGTGCGCCGTTCCTCCCTCCAACGTGTGGCCCGGGCGTCCATCGACGCCCGGAAGCTTTCGAAAAGACCGATCCGCCCCGGGGACGCCATCGGCCCAGGGGCGGATCGGCCGAGTCACCGGCCGGCTCGGATCACCGATCCACGTGCGCGTCTGCCACCTCGAAGGCCGCATCGAGGATCGCCAGACCCTCGCGCGCCTCGGCCTCGGTGACGGTGCACGGCGGCACGGCGTGGATCCGGTTGAAGTTCGCGAACGGCAGCAGCCCACCGGACTTGCACGCCGCGATCACCTCGTTCATCGCCGGGCTCGACCCGCCGTACGGTGCGAGGGGCTCCCTCGTCGCGTGGTCGGCGACCAGTTCGATCGCCCAGAACACACCGAGCCCGCGCACCTCACCGATCGACGGATGCCGCTCCGCGAGCGCGCGCAGGCCGGGGCCGAGGACCTCGGCGCCGATCCGGGCGGCGTTGTCGACGATGCCCTCGTCCTCCATCGCCTCGATCGTGGCGACCGCGGCGGCCGTCGCCAGCGGGTGACCCGAGTAGGTGAGCCCGCCCGGGTACGCGCGGTCGTCGAACGTGGCGGCGATCTTCGCACTGATCGCGACGCCACCGAGCGGGACGTACCCCGAGTTGACCCCCTTGGCGAAGGTGATCAGGTCCGGCACCACGTCGAAATGATCGATAGCGAACCACTTTCCGGTCCGACCGAACCCGGCCATCACCTCGTCCGCGATGAAGACGATCCCGTAGCGGTCGCAGATCTCCCGGACCCGGCCATGTAACCGGGCGGCGGGACCATGATCCCGGCCGTACCGGGGACCGACTCCAGGACGATCGCCGCGATCGTGCCCGGGCCCTCCGAGCCGGACAAGACGGTCGAGGTGCTCGAGGGCGCGCTCGGTCTCCTGCTCCTCGTTCTCCGAGTGGAATGCCGAACGGTAGAGGAACGGGCCGTCGAAATGGACGATGCCGCTGTTGCCGTGGTCGTTTGGCCACCGGCGGGGATCACCGGTGAGGTTGATCGCCGTGTCGGTACCACCGTGGTACGAGCGGTACCGCGACAGGACCTTGTAGCGGCCGGTGTGCAGGCGCGCCATGCGCACCGCGTGCTCGTTGGCGTCGGCGCCGCCGTTGGTGAAGAACACCTTGTCCAGGTCGCCGGGGGTGCGCTCGGCGATCAACCGGGCGGCCTCCGAGCGCGCGTCGTTGACGTGCTGCGGGGCGATGGTGCACAGCTTCGCCGCCTGACGCTGCACCGCCTCCACGACCCTCGGATGCTGATGCCCGATGTTGGTGTTGACCAGCTGGGACGAGAAGTCCAGCAGGCGATTTCCCGCGCCGTCCCACACGTACGAGCCCTCGGCGGCGAGGATCGTCATCGGCGTGATCTGCGCCTGCGCGGACCACGAGTGGAACACGTGTGCGCGATCGAGGGCGTAGGCGCGCTCGCCGTCCGCGCGGGCGGCGTCGAGATCCTGGCCGGTCGGCAGGACGGTGGTCCGGTCGGTTGTCGTCGTCATGTCCGGTGCTCCTTGTCCGACTCAGTTGTTCTGGGGAAGCCGAGGTTGATGCCGCCGTGGCTGGGGTCGAGCCAGCGCGTGGTGACGACCTTGCCGCGGGTGAAGAAGTGGACGCCCTCGGTGCCGTGGGCGTGGGTGTCACCGAACAGGGAGCTCTTCCAGCCACCGAAGCTGTAGTAGGCCATCGGAACCGGGATCGGGACGTTGATGCCGACCATGCCGACCTCCACCTCGTTCTGGAAGCGGCGCGCAGCCCCACCGTCGTTGGTGAAGATCGCGGTGCCGTTGCCGTACGGGTTCGAGTTCACCAGCGCGAGCGCCTCGTCGTAGGACTCCACGCGGACCACCGACAGCACCGGGCCGAAGATCTCGTCGGTGTAGACGCTCATGTCGGGGGTGACGTGGTCGAGCATCGTGGGCCCGAGCCAGAAGCCGTCCGCTCCCCCGTCGGCCTCGACGCCGCGCCCGTCGACCACGACGGTGGCGCCGGCGGCCTCGCCGGCATCGACGTACGACGCGACACGGTCGCGGTGAGCCTTGGTCACCAGCGGGCCCATGTCCGAGTCACGCGTGCCGTCACCGGTCTTGAGACCGCGGGTGCGGTCGGCGATCTTGTCGACCAGCTCGTCCGCGACGTCGCCGACGGCGACCATGACGGAGATGGCCATGCAGCGCTCACCGGCAGATCCGAAGCCGGCGTTCACCATCGCGTCGGCGGCCAGGTCGAGGTCGGCGTCGGGCAGCACGATGGCGTGGTTCTTCGCGCCGCCGAGCGCCTGGACGCGCTTGCCGTGAGCGGTGCCGGTCGCGTACACGTACTGGGCGATCGGAGTCGAACCGACGAACGAGATCGCCTTGATGTCCGGGGAGGTGAGCAGCTCGTCGACGGCGGTCTTGTCGCCCTGCAGCACGTTGAACACGCCTGCGGGCAGGCCGGCCTCGGCCCACAGCTCCGCCATCCAGATCGACGCCGTCGGATCCTTCTCGGACGGCTTGAGGACGACCGTGTTGCCGGTCGCGATGGCGATCGGGAAGAACCACATCGGGACCATGGCCGGGAAGTTGAACGGGGAGATGATCGCGACGGGGCCGACCGGCTGGCGGATGGAGGCGACGTCGACGGACGTCGATGCGTTCTCGGTCATGCCGCCCTTGAGCAGATGCGCGATGCCGCAGGCGAATTCGACGACCTCCTGACCGCGCGACACCTCACCGAGCGCGTCGGAAAGCACCTTGCCGTGCTCGGCCGTGATGATCTCGGCGAGTTCCTGCTTGCGCTCGTTGAGCAGTTCGCGGAACTTGAACAGCACAGCGGTGCGCTTAGCCAGCGAGCTGTCCCGCCATGCCGGGAATGCCGCCGACGCGGCCGCGATCACCGTCCGGGCGTCCTCGACACTCGCCAGAGCGACCTGGCCGGTGACCGCGCCGGTCGCCGGGTTGGTGACGGGGGCAGTGTTGCCGCTCGTTCCGGCAAAGCCCTTGCCGTCGGACCAGTGCGCGATCGTACGTGCCGCGCCGTCACTGTGGGTCATGGAGAGTCCTTAACTGAGTCGATCGACACGCGCGATCACGCGTGGTGCCTCAACTCTGGCCGTCCGCCCCACCGCCACAGAGCTGCACTGTGTAAAAGAATCGACCCCCTGATTTACACTTCGTCAAATGCAGCCGACCGTCCGCGAGATCCTCGCCCTCCCGGTCCTCCAGCACGGCGAGCCGGAGGTGATCGGCGGCGGCACCCTCGACCGCCGGGTCCGATGGGTGCACGTGAGCGATCTGCGAGACCTGTCGAATCTGCTCCAGGGCGGCGAGCTCGTCCTGACGACGGGACACGCTCTGACCGACGATCCCGTCGGCTACCTCGAGGGCCTGGCCGCCGCCGGGGCGACCGGCCTCGTCGTCGAACTCGGACTGCACGTCGACGCGATCCCACCGGAGGCGGCCGAGGCGGCGGACCGGCTCGGACTGCCGGTCGTGGCCCTCCACCGGGAGGTGCGGTTCGTCGAGGTCACCGAGGAGGTGCACCGCTCGATCGTGGCCGACCAGTATGCCGAGGTGGCCTTCGCCCGCAACACCCACGAGGCATTCATCGACCTGAGCATGAAGCGGGCGTCGCTCGGCGAGATCGTCGAGGCCGCCGCGGCGATACTCGGAGCCCCGATCGTCCTCGAGGATCTGGCGCGGCAGGTCCTCGCCTTCGCGGCGCAGGGCGTCGAGACCGCCGAACTGCTGGCGGACTGGGAACGCCGGTCGCGGCTGACGCCGATCACGCGAGAGACGGGGATCGGCGGACCGGAATCCTGGATCACCACACCGGTGGGCGCGCACCGACAGGAATGGGGCCGGCTCGTCGTCCCCGCCCGACCGGCAACGACACCCGAACCCGCATGACCATCGAACGCGCCGCCCAGGCACTCGCACTGGGACGCATGGTGGAGCGCGAGGGCACCGCCCTCCAACAGCAGGCCCAGAGCGGCCTCATCGACGAACTGCGCCGCGGTCGCATCCAGGACGAGGCCGAGGCGACCGCCCGCGCACACGCCCTCGGGTTGCGCCCCGCGCTGACATATCTGCCGCTCACCATTCGCGTGACCGAAACCCCCAGCGCCGACCAGGTTTTCATGCAGCGGCGACGGATCCGGATGCTCGACGCGATCCGACACGCCGTGCGAAAGTCGCGGTTGACAGCCCTCACCACCAATCCCCGGGCCGGATGGTTCGACCTGCTGATCTCGCAGCCCCCGAGCGGTTCCGGACCCGACGCCCTGCAGTCGCTGTGCGCCGAGATCCACGCGGCACTCGGCCGGATCGACGGCGTCGTGCGCTGCACCGTCGGCGTCGGTCCGGACTCGACCCGGCTGCTGGACGCCGCGCGCGGTCTCGCCGAATCGGCGCACATCGCCGACGTGGCGCAGTCGCTGCCGCGGAACGGCAAGCTCTGCCACCGCTCCGCGGACATCCGGTTGCGCGGGCTGATCGCGCTCATCCGCACCGATCAGCGTGTTCAGGCCTTCGCCGAGGCCGAACTGCGCGGCCTGCTCGAGTACCGGGCGCGGCACGACGACGACCTGCTGGACGTCCTGCGCGCCTACCTCGAACTCGGCGGCAACAAGGCCGAACTCGCCAAGCGGCTGCGGATTTCGCGTCCCACGCTGTACGCCAAACTCGCGACCGTCGAACGCCTCCTCGGCGTGGATCTGGACGACGCCGAGTCCCGGACGTCGCTGCACACGGCCGTGCTGATCCTCGACAGTCATTCGAGCGCGCCCGCGGAGAAGACGGAGGCAGCGCCCGGGATCTGAGGGGCCGGCGGGGACACGGCAAGGCCCCCGGTACCCGATCGTTCGGGTACCGGGGGCCTGTCGCCTTCCGGCTGTCAGTGGTCGCCGACGACCGCGGCGGTGGAATCCGGTTGCTCCGGCGATGGCGCGGTCGAGTTGCTACCGAGCTCGATCAGCACGACGCCGACGACGATCAGCGCGATACCCGCGATCGCGGGTAGAGACAGCGACTCCTTGAAGAACAGGACGCCCAGGATCGCCACCACCGTCGTTCCCACCGCCGACCAGATGGCATATCCGACACCGACGTTCAGACCGCGCTGGACAGCGAAGCCGAGCAGAGCGAACGCAGACGCGTAGCCGATCACGACGATCACCGACGGCAGCAGCCGACTGAAACCGTCTGCGGCCTTGAGGGACAGCGTTGCAACGATCTCACACGCGATCGCGCCGGCCAGGAGTCCGTAAGCGCTCATCACCCCACCTGTTCGGGAACGGACTGGCGGTCCTGCACTTTACGTCGGTAGAGCCACAGCACGACCGCAACTGCCAGCACGCCGAACGCCACCGACAGCTCCTTGAAGCCGCCGTACCCCGTGACCTCGAATCCCGTGGCGCCCACGACGAGGATGACGGCGAGAAGCGCCGAGAGCACCAGCGACAGCGGAACGAAGATCGCCGGCAGGCGAATCGGACGGGCCAGGTCGGGGCGGTCCTTGCGCAGCAGGAAGAAGCCCGACAGCGCGAAGATGTGAGTGAGGATGTAGCCCAGGTTGCCCGTGACGATGATCGCGAGAGGCGTCTTGAGCACGGTCAGGACCAGCACGTTGACCACCAGCGCCACGGTGAGCGCCCGGACGGGAACGCCCCGCTTGTTCAGCACGCCGAGCTGTCGGAGGCTCGTTCCCTCCTTGCCCATGTTGTAGAGGACGCGCGAGCCGTCGGCGAGACCGGTCACCATGATCAGCAGCAGCGAGCAGATCAGGAACAGCACCATGATGTCAGCCGCGCCGCCGACCAGGTTCTGGAAGGCCTCGACGTAGAACGTGGTGGGCGCGTCGGCAATCGCACCCTCGCCGACGTACCCGGTCAGGATGAGCGGCAGCAGAACGAAGACGCCGAGCGAGAACAGGACGCCCGCCTTGAGGGCCTTGGCCGTGTCGGAGACGGTGTTGCGGTACTCCGGCGCGAACGTCGCGCAGACCTCGACGCCGAACGACGTCCACGCCATGACATAGAGCCAGACGAGAGCCGTGCGCAGGCCTTCGACGCCGTGCAGGTTCCAGGTGAGACCGGAAACGTCGAAGCCGTTGGCCAGCAGCGGTCCGACGATGAACACCGCGAGCGGGATGAGCAGGATGCCGCCCGTGATGTACACGAACGTCATGGTGATGCGAACGCCGATGACGTTGAGCAGGTAGAGAATTCCGATCACACTCAGGCCGACCACGATCGGGAAGTTCAGCTCGATCGGCCCCAGCTCCCACGACCAGTCCTGGTCCGGGAACCACTGCGATTGGACGAGGGCTCCGATGATGCCGGCGTAGACGGACAGCGACGTGGTCCACGGGAACCAGTACCCGACGGCGGCGAGCGGTCCGACGATCGGCGCACGCTTCTTCCACGCCTCGGCGGCGTACGCCGCGATACCGCCCGACGACTCCGGGAACATCGCGGCGAGTTCGGTGTAGATCCAGTTCGCCCCGGTCGCGAGGAGCATCGAGACGCTCCACAGGAGCACTGCACCCCATCCGCCGAGGCCGACGATCGAGGCGCCGAGCGAGGCGATCAGCGCCGCCGGCATCGTCAGCGACATCGCGAAGCCGTCGTACCAGCGCATCGTCTTGTGCAGTTCGGTGGAGGTCTGTTCGGTGGACGTTGTTTCGGCCATGGCATTCCTAAGTCCCGTTGGGGGCGCCACGCGGGCACCCGGATATGACGGTGACTCGGACGGAACAGTGCGCAATCGACCCCCGCGGCAAGGGGATCGAGCCCATCGACCCGGAAACCGGACCCGACGACGTCGATGTGGCGGACGAAGTATGGATCACGACGCGAGCGATGACAAGCCCGACCGGCGCCGGACGAAACCTGTCCACGTCGCACGACGTTGCGCGGAACCACCCCGATCACATTGGCGATGCGGGAAGGAAACCACCCGCCATGTTGCTCAAACGACAATCCGCAGCGGAGATTTCTGCTCATTTGAAGTGACAAGCGCGTCCCGAGTCGATATCGTGACCGCACTCGACGGAACGAGTGACCTACACCACATTCACGGCGTTGGCAGCGCCACATCACACGACACGCGGTCGCAGGAGAAACCCAGGTGAACCCAGTCAACGGTCCAGACATCCAACTGACGCGACGCCGCCTGCTCGGCTACGGCGGCGCCGTCGGCCTCTCGGCGCTCCTCTTCGCCCGCACCCCACAGGCCCGGGCACAGACGGGATCGCTCGGGTCGCTCGGATCCCATGCCTCGAATCACGCGGACGTCATCGTCCTCGGCGCCGGCGTGTCCGGCCTGGGCGCGGCGCGCACCGTCGCCGACGCGGGCAAATCGGTGATCGTCCTTCGAGGCCCGTGACCGAATCGGCGGCCGGCTCTGGACGGACCGCACGACCATGGGCATCCCGGTCGAGCGGGGCGCCGAGCTCATCCACGGCGCCGACGTATCCACCTGGGACATCGTCGGCCCAGCGAACATCTCGACACATCGCTGGGGGACCCAGATGTCCCGATTCGATCCGTTGACGCCGTGGATCGACCAGCACACGTGGCAGTTCTACAACTTCCCGCAGGGAAGGCCGGATCTACCGACACCGGTCCCGCCCCGAACGCCGGCGAGACCGCAGAGCAGTACCTCGGACGACTGGGGATCCCCCGGGCGAACTACCCGCTCGCCTTCCTGGTCATCGAGGTCGACACCGAGCAGTTCGACAAGCTCCCCGCCAGATACGTCGTCGAAGATCTCGAGACCGCCCTGACGGCGCCGGACAGCGGCGAGATTCCGAGCGACGGCTACGGGGATTTCCGCGTGATCGGCGGATACGACCAGGTCGTGCGGATTCTCGCCGAGGGTATCGACGTACGAAAGAATCACGAGGTCACCCGCGTGGCGCACTCTCGCCACGGCGTGGAGGTGCTGGCGAACGGCACCAGATTCACCGCCCGCAAGCTCGTGATCGCACTGCCCGCAGGTGTGCTGCAACAGGAGTCGATCGCGTTCGACCCGCCGCTGCCTTCGACGCAGCGTTCGCGGGTCTCCGAGGTGGTCTACCTGCCGGTCTACAAGGGCCTGCTGGAGTTTTCCGCTCCGGTCCTGCCGGACGGATGGGACCTCGCAGAGGACTACCAGGTCAACCCGCCGACCCTGTGGAACGGATCCGCCGCGGCGCCCGGCTACTCCGGGCAGGTCGTCGTCGCCTGGGCAACCGGAGACGAGGCCCGGGAACTGCTGGCGGCGCCGGAAGCCGAGCGCCTCGCCCAGTCGCTGGAGGCGGTCCGATCGATGGCCGGCGACGCGGGCCTCACAACCGTGGCCACGTCGACCTACGACTGGTCCCTCGACGAGTTCGCGCGGGGCGCGTATCCCGGGCCGACCTCGCGCCGCGAGGGGTTGTACGAACCGGTTCACCAGACCGTGTTCTGGGCGGGCATGGTCACCAGCACCGTCAGCTCGTCCCTCGACTCGGGCCGCGCCGCCGGTACCGCGGCGCTGGGCGCACTGTGACCTCCCGTAAAGGACTGCGCACCATGGCGATACAGCACCGCTCCCAGCCGGACCGGCATGCCGATCGATCCGGAGACGGCCTGTCCTCGAACGATCTCGCGAGGGTGATCGAAGCGTTGACGGGTGAACGACTGCAGCCCGCAGCACCGGACAGGACGACGACCCGCACCGCCAGTTGAGCGAAAATATGCCACCGATTTTGCTCATCGAACAACTCAAGAGCTTGAATTTTGACCATAGGGGGTGACATGGGCCACGATTGCCGTTATCGTGGCCACACTCGCACGGAACGAGTGATCCCCAGCACAGACACCGAGGGCACCGGCAGCCCTACCCCACACCAAGAGGGTTTCTCATGACGACATCCATCCCGACCGCACCGCGCCAGCAGCTCTATGTGGACGGCGCCTACACCGACGGCAGCACCGGCCAGTCCGTCGACGTGATCAGCCCGGTTACCGGTGGCCACATCGGCACCATCCCGGTCCCCTCCACCGCCGACCTCGACAAGGCCGTCGACGCCGCCCACCGCGCCCAGGCCGAGTGGCGCAAGGTGGGCGTCTGGCAGCGCGCCGAGATCTGCCACCGCATCGGCGACGAACTCGAGAAGCGGATCGACTCCCTGGCGCGCCTGCAGACCCTTCGAGCAGGGCAAGCCTCTCGCCGAGTCGATCGCCGACGTGACCGAGGCGGCGCAGCTGTTCCACCTGCACGCCGAGGACGCGGTCCGCCTGCACGGCGAGACCCTGCCGTCGAACGATCCGCAGAAGCGGATGTGGACCTTCTACCGGCCGGTCGGCGTCTGGGGCATCATCACGCCCTGGAACTTCCCGCTGCTGATGCTCACCGAGTTCGTCGCACCGGGCCTCGCCACCGGCAACGCACACGTCGTCAAGCCGCCAACCCACACCTCGCTGACCGTGCTGGCCGCGATGGAAGCGTTCGAGGCTGCCGGGCTGCCGTCCGGTCTCGTGAACATCCTTCCCGGAGAAGGCAACTTCGGTGCCGAGCTCGTCTCGCATCCGGGCATCGACGCCATCGGCTTCATCGGTTCGTCGCAGACCGGCGCGAAGATCCAGGCGACCGCCGGCCTGAAGCGCTCCATCATGGAGTGCTCCGGCAACGGCCCGCTCATCGTCCTCGCCGACGCCAACGTCGAGGCCGCGGCCAAGGCGGCCGCCGACGCCGCGTACTACTGCGCGGGTCAGGTCTGCTGCGCCACCGAGCGCGCACTGGTGCACGCCGACGTGCACGACGCGTTCGTCGAGGCACTCGTCAAGTACTCCGACTCGGTCAAGCTCGGTGATCCGTTCGACTCCGCCGTCAACCTCGGCCCGCTCAACAACGAGGGTGTCGCCGCGAAGATGGACCGGCACCTGGCCGACGCCCGCGAGCGCGGCTTCGACGTCCTGGTCGGTGGAGGCCGCCGCGGCGGCTTCCCCACCGACCTGTACTACGACTTCACCGTCGTCGACGGCGTCTCCCCGGACAGCCTGCTCAGCAAGGAGGAGTCGTTCGGCCCCGTCGTGCCGATCATCACGGGCCGCGACGACGACGAACTGCTCCGCCTCGCGAACAGCGACGCGCTCGGCCTGCAGGCAGCGGTCTTCACCGAAAGCCTCACCAAGGCTTACCGATTCGTCGAGGAGGTGGAGACCGGACAGGTGATCGTCAACGACAGCACCGGATTCTGGGACATCAACATGCCGTTCGGCGGCGCGGGCGGCAAGGGCACCGGCTGGGGCCGGATCGGCGGCAAGCACACGCTGATCGACATGTCCGACCTGCGCACCGGTGTCATGCACCTGGGCCGCTGATTCGCGACGAACACGCTCTTCCAATGAAAGGTCTCCGCATGCCCACCACCAGCCCGTCGACGATCGACGGGGTGCGCCGCTCCCCGTACTGGTTCGATGCGACACCCGCCCCGACGCCGCTTCCGGCGCTCGCGACGACGCTGTCCGCCGACCTGCTGGTGGTGGGCGGAGGCTATACCGGCCTGTGGACCGCGCTCATGGCCAAGGAGGCGGACCCCGATCTGCGTGTGGTGCTGCTCGAGGGCCACACCGTCGGGCACGCCGCGAGCGGCCGCAACGGCGGCTTCTGCTCGCCCAGCGTCACCCACGGGCTCATGAACGGCGTGAGCCGCTGGCCCAACGAGGCCGCCGCGATGCACCGGATGGGCCTCGACGATCTCGCCGGAATCGAGGAGGCGCTGGGGCGCTACGGCATCGACGCCGACTACCGACGCCCCGGCAAGGTCAGCTTCGCGCGCACCACTTGGGAACTCGATGCTCTGCGGGCGTACTCCGAGGTGAGTGGGCGCTACGGCGAGCCGTCGCGGTTCATCCCGCCGTCGGAGGTCGGCGACTGGACCGCGTCGCCCGTCTACGTCGGTGGCCTGTATCTGCCCGACTACGCGCTGGTCGATCCGTACAAGCTCGTGCTCGGTCTGCGGCAGGCGTGCCTCGACCTCGGCGTCGAGATCCACGAGAACACCGCGGTCACGTCGATCGACAAGACGTCCGGCGAGCGCATTGCCGCGACCACACCGCGCGGGCGCGTCGAGGCGAAGCGAGTTGCACTGGCCACCAATGCTTTCAAGCCGCTACTGCGGCGTCTCACCAACACGACCATTCCGGTCTACGACTACGCGCTCGTGACCGATCCGCTGAGCGACGCCGACCTCGAGTCGATCGGGTGGACGCAGGACTTCGGCCTCACCGACGCCGGTAACCAGTTCCACTACTACCGCAAGACCGCGGACAACCGGATCCTGTGGGGCGGCTACGACGCGATCTACCACTACGGCTCCAGCCGCGACGAGGAACTACTGGACCGGCCGGAGACCTACGCGCGGCTCGCGCAGAACTTCGCCACGACGTATCCACAGCTGGCCCACGTGCAGTTCACCCACGCGTGGGGCGGCATGATCGACTCCACGACGCGGTTCTGCCTCACCGCCGGCACGGCGTACGGCGGACGCGTCGCGTACGCGACGGGCTTCACCGGCCTGGGCGTCACCGCGACCCGCTTCGGCGCGCAGGTGATGCTCGACCGTCTGGCGGGACGCCGGACCGAGCGCACGGAACTGGCGATGATTCGGCGGCCGGCGGTGCCGTTTCCCCCGGAACCGGTGCGTTACTTTGGTGTCCAGGCAACCAGATGGTCGCTGGCCCGGGAGGACGACCACGGTCGCCGCAACCTGTGGTTGCGACTCCTCGACAGCATCGGACTGGGATTCGATTCCTAGTCGTACCGAACCGGTTCGGAGGACACCTTGAACACACCGAGCATCGACGCGATCGACGCACGGATCATCGAGCTCCTGCAGAAGGACGGTCGACTCCCCTACCGGCAGATCGCTGAGGAGCTCGACATCCCCCGTCGTCGGCGCGGTACCGCGTGCAGCGACTCGAGGACGCCGGGATCCTGCAGATCGTCGGGATCGCCAATCCGATGCGAATCGGCTTCGACCGCATGGCGATCGTCGGCATCCACACCCGCGCGGGCACCGCCCGCTCGGTGTGCCAGGCCGTGGCGGCACTGCCCCAGACCAGCTACGTGATCGTCACGTCCGGGCGGTACGACGTCATCGTCGAGGTGATCTGCAAGGACACCGACGACTTCACCCGCCTCATGCACGACCAGCTGCACGCCATCGACGGTGTGCTCTCCACGGAGTCGTTCTTCGTCCTCGAAGTGGGGAAGTTGGCGTACGGCTGGGGAGTCGGGAACCCGCCGATGCTCCACGAGGTCGTCTCGGCGGACACCGCACCGGTCGAGCCCGACAAGTGACCAGCGGCGCCGGCGCACCTTCCCTGCGCCGGTGCCGGTGCCGTGATCGGGTCCGACCTCAACCATCGAAACATCGACTCGACAGGCCCAGCAATGACTTCCACACATCACCGGACCGGCGCCGACGAGAACGCCGTCGACGTCGCCGGCGTAACCCTCGAACACCGCGCCCTACCGGACAACCTCGTCGTCCACGGCTCGCCCACGACCGCCCATCAGGCCCTGGCCTCCCTACCAGGGACGACCGTCGGCGTCTGGGAGCACTCGCCCGGAACCTCGCGCGACGTCGAGGTGGACGAGGTGTTCTTCGTCGTCGACGGCGAGGGCGTCCTCGAATTCGAGGACGGTTCTCCCGCAATCGAGCTCCGCCCCGGCACCCTCGTCCGCCTGCGCGCCGGACAGCGCACCGTGTGGACGGTGCGCGAGACGCTCCGCAAGATCTACATCTCCTGATGACCCGGCGCCCAGGCTCCGACGACGAAAGCATGGACACGATGCACCAGTACATCGACGGGATCCGGTGCGACGGGTCTTCCGATTGCACGCAGGACGTGATCGACCCCTCTACCGGCGAGACGATCGTCACCGTCACCCTCGCGAACCGCGACGATGTCGACCGCGCGGTCGCCGCCGCCCGGCGCGCGTTCGGATCGTGGTCGCGGACCACCCCGGCGGAGCGCTCGGCGCTCTTGCTCCGTGTCGCCGACATCCTCCGCGGCCGCGCGGACGAACTCGCGGCGCTCGAAAGCCGTCAGTGCGGTAAGCCGATCCGACTGGCGCGCGAGTTCGACGTCCCCGGCTCGATCGACAACATCGAGTTCTTCGCGGGCGCCGCTCGCATCCTCGAGGGCAAGGCGACGGGCGAGTACTCCCCACCCACACCTCGAGCATCCGCCGCGAGCCGCTCGGGGTCGTGGGCGCGGTCGCGCCGTGGAACTACCCGCTGCAGATGGCGGTGTGGAAGATCTTCCCGCGATCGCCGCCGGCAACACCGTCGTCCTCAAGCCCGCCGAGATCACGCCACTGACCGCGCTGACGCTGGCCGAGGCGATCGCCGAGGCGGGGATCCCCGACGGCGTGGTCAACATCGTCGTCGGCAGCGGCCAGGAAGCCGGTGCGGCCCTGGCACGTCACGTCGGCGTCGACATGATCTCGTTCACCGGATCGACCGTGGTGGGACGCTCGATCCTCGAGGCCGCCGCGACCAACGCCAAGCGCGTCCACCTCGAACTGGGCGGCAAGGCGCCCTTCGTCGTGTTCGACGACGCCGACCTGGAGGCCGCGATCCACGGAGCGGTGGCCGCGAGCCTGATCAACGGCGGGCAGGACTGCACGGCCGCCACTCGCGCGATCGTGCACGAGTCGGTCGTCGACGCGTTCGTCGCGGGTGTGGCCGAGCTGTACGAAGCGGTGACGCTGGGTCCGACCGCCGACGAGGCGACGGATCTGGGCCCCCTGAGCTCCTACGCGCACCGCGACCGAGTCGCCGCAATGGTCGACCGCGCACGCGATTACGCCACGATCGTCACCGGCGGCGCCGTCGGTGACGGACCACTCGCCACAGGTGCCTACTACCGTCCGACTCTCGTCACGGGCGCCTCGGTCGACAGCGAGATCTACCGGGACGAGGTGTTCGGCCCGGTCCTGACGGTGACGCCGTTCCGCGACGACGACGAGGCCATCGCCCTCGCCAACGACACTCCTTACGGGCTCGCCGCGTCGGCGTGGACCAGCGACCTGCACCGGGCACTGCGCGCGACGCGCGAGATCGCCGCCGGCTGCGTGTGGGTCAACGACCACATCCCGATCGTCAGCGAGATGCCGCACGGTGGCGTCAAACAGTCCGGATTCGGCAAGGACATGTCGTCTTACTCGTTCGAGGAATACACCACGGTCAAGCACGTGATGTTCGATCTCTCGCGCGACGCGCGGAAGGAGTGGCACAGGACCGTCTTCCGCGCGGACTGACAGGGGACGTCTAGGCGCCGAGCGCGAACGCCACGAGGAAGCCCAGCGCCGTGGAGATCCCCACCCACCAGCCGCCCTCGCGGTACGCCTCCGGCATGAGCGAATCGGCAAGCACCGCAATGGTCGCGCCGCCCGCGAACGCCTGGATCACCGCGATGCGGCTGTCCGGGATGGAGTCGGAGACGGCGTTGGCGGCGATCACGACCAGCACCAGCACCGCGGCCGTGATCGCCCACACCGCGAAAGCTCGACGCGCGTCGAAGCCCGGTTGCTTGCGCATCGACGCCGCACCCGCGACCGCCTCGGGGACGTTGCCGACGGCGACCGCCACCAGGAGGACGACTCCCCACCACCCGTCAACGAGACGCCCAGCGCGGTGTTCTCGGGGATGCCGTCGAGTAGCGCGCCGAGCATCAACGCCCACCCGAGTGCGGCGGGACCGAGCTTGTTCTCGATCAGGTGGTCGGCCACGACGTACACCACGGCTCCCGCGAGCAGCGCCGCCCCCGCGACCCACACGCCCTCGATCGCGAACGCGGGTGCGAAGAGCTCCGACGACACCGCCGCCACCATCGTGCCGGCGCCGAATGCCATGAGCGCGGCCAGCAATGGGCGCGGCAGGTCGTAGCGAAGTCCCACCCACGCACCGAACAACAGCGGCAGAGCCGTTCCCAGACCGTACAGTGCAGCTGTCAGCATCGGCCGATCGTAGTCACCGCCGACCCGATCGGACACAATCGACGCATGGCATGGCTCGAAGTCCTCCGCGCCGGCGCACGCACCACCGTCCAGGACCGCGGGCGGGCCGGACACGCAGCGCTCGGAGTCGGGGTCTCGGGCGCCGCCGACATCAACGCGCACGACAGCGCCAACCGCCTCGTCGGCAACGAACCGTCGGCGGCCGGCCTCGAGGTGACACTGGGCGGACTCCGGACCCGCGCGATCGGACCGGCGACGATCGCGGTCACCGGCGCCCCGACGCCTCTCACCGTGAACGGCGAACCGCGCCCGCTCTACTCGACGCTGCATGTCCGGGACGGCGACGAGATAGCCCTGGGGATCGCACCCACAGGACTGCGGACCTATCTCGCGGTCCGCGGCGGTATCGACGTCCCCACCGTTCTCGGCAGCCGCGCCACCGACACCCTGTCGGGGATCGGACCGAACCACTCCGCGAGGGCGATCGGTTGCCGATCGGGGACCTGCACGGCGAGTTGCCGATCGAGGATTTCATCCGCCGCCGGCACCTGCCGGCGACCCCGTCGAGCTGCGTATCCGGATGGGTCCGCGCGACGACTGGTTCACCCCGGCCTCCCGGACCGCCCTCGTGCGGCGGACGTGGACGGTCACCACCGACACCGACCGGGTGGGGCGCGTCTCGAGGGTCCGGGGCCGCTGCACCGCGCGCACCGCGGCGAGCTGGCCAGCGAGGGCATGGTGACGGGGGCCCTGCAGGTCCCGCCGAACGGCATGCCGGTGCTGTTCCTGGCCGACCATCCGGTGACGGGCGGCTACCCGGTGATCGCCGTCGTCCTGGAAAACGACATCCCGGCCGCAGCTCAGCTACGACCGGGATCTCGGATCAGGTTTCGTCGGGTGCAGTGACCGCCGCGGATCGTCAGCCGCGGCGCTGACGCGCGATCTCGGCCAGCACCACGCCCGCGGCGACCGACGCGTTGAGCGACTCCACCTCGCCGGCCATCGGGATGCTCAGGATCGAGTCGCACGTCTCGCGGACCAGGCGGGACAGACCCTTGCCCTCGGAGCCGACGACGATCACGACGGGATCGGTGCCGACGTAGTTGTCGAGGCTCGTGTCGCCGCCCGCATCGAGGCCCACGACCTGGACACCCTTGGACTGCCAATCCTTCAGTGTGCGAGTCAGATTCGTCGCACGCGCGACGGGCAGGCGAGCGGCGGCACCCGCACTGGTGCGCCACGCGACGGCGGAGACGCTGGCGCTGCGGCGCTGCGGGATGACCACACCGTGACCGCCGAACGCGGCCACCGAACGCACCACGGCACCGAGGTTGCGCGGATCGGTGATGTTGTCGAGCGCCACCAGCAGCGCAGGCTCCTGGCGGGTACGGGCCGCGGTGAGCAGATCGTCCGGGTGCGCGTACCGGTACGGCGGGACCTGCAGCGCGATGCCCTGGTGCATGCCGTTGGCACTCATCCGGTCCAGGTCGGTCCGCGGTACCTCGAGGATGGAGATGCCTTCGTCCGCGGCGCGCTGCACGGATTCCTTGAGCCGGTCGTCGGTCTCGGCGCCCACCGCGACGTACAGCGCGGTCGCGGGCACGCCCGCACGCAGACACTCGACGACGGGGTTGCGCCGAGCACCATCTCCGGAGAGTCCTCGGCGCGACGGATCGCGACGGCGCGCTGATGCTGACGCTGCTCGGTGGCGCGAGCGGCGGCGCGGGCCTTCTTCGCGGCGGGATGCTTGGTCCGGGCCTCGGCCGGCGGCGTCGCGCCGCGACCCTCGAGGCCCTTGCTGCGCTTGCCGCCCGATCCGACGACCTGGCCCTTCTTGGTGCCGCCCTTGCGGATCGCGCCACGCCTACTCGAATTACCAGCCATCACTTACCCGATTCGTTGGAAGAAGCTTGTTCGAGCGACCACTCGGGTCCGCTCGGAGTGTCCGTCACGGCGATGCCCGCCGCCGCCAACCGGTCCCGGACCTCGTCGGCCACCGACCAGTTCTTCTCGGCCCGCGCCTGCTGACGTCGGTCGAGTTCGGCCTGCACCAGCACGTCGAGGGCACCCATCGCGGCCGAATTGTCGGAGGCCGACGTCCACTGCGGATCCAGCGGATCGACACCGAGGATGCCGAGCATCGCCCGCACCTGCGCCGCGACGGCCAGCGCGCCCTCGGAATCACCGGATTCGAGCGCGATGTTGCCCTCACGCACGCGGCCGTGGATCTCCGCAAGCGCCGCAGGGACGTTCAGGTCGTCGTCGAGCGCCGCCGCGAACTCCCCGGTCCACTTACCGACCGGAAGGTCGCGCCCGGTACGTTCGGCGGTACGCTGCACGAAGGACTCGCAGCGGCGGTACGCCACCGCAGCCTCCTGCAGGGCCTCCTCGGAGTACTCGAGCATCGAGCGGTAGTGCGCACTGCCGAGGTAGTACCGAAGTTCCTGCGGGCGAACCAGTTTCAACACGTTCGGGATCGACAGCACGTTGCCGAGCGACTTCGACATCTTCTCGCCGGACTTGGTGACCCAGCCGTTGTGCAACCAGTACTGCGCGAAGTCGTCGCCCGCGCACTTGGCCTGCGCGATTTCGTTCTCGTGATGCGGGAAGACCAGATCCATTCCACCGCAATGGATGTCGAACGCCTGACCGAGGTAGAACACGGCCATCGCGGAGCACTCGAGGTGCCAGCCCGGGCGGCCCGGACCCCACGGCGTCGGCCACGACGGCTCGCCCGGCTTCGCGGCCTTCCACAGCGTGAAGTCACGCGGATCGCGCTTGCCCACGGCCGCGCTCTCGCCCTGATGGACGTCGTCGAGCTTGTGGCCGGACAGCTTGCCGTAGTCGGGGAAACTCTGGACGTCGAAGTAGACGTCGCCGGCCGACGCGTACGCGTGACCGTTGTCGATGAGCCGCTGCATCATCTCGACCATCTGGGTGACGTGCCCGGTCGCGCGCGGCTCCACCGACGGCGGCAGCACACCGAGTTGCTGGTACGCCCAGTCGAACGACCGCTCGAAGGTCGCGGCCCACTCCCACCACGGGCGACCGGCTTCGGCGGCCTTGTTCAGGATCTTGTCGTCGATGTCGGTGACGTTCCGCACGAACGCGACGTCGTAGTCGTGCGCGAGCAGCCAGCGGCGCAACACGTCGAACGCGACGCCGCTGCGCACGTGCCCGATGTGGGGCTCACCCTGGACGGTGGCGCCGCACAGGTACACCGAGGCATGTCCGGGGGTCAGCGGGACGAAGTCACGCGGAGCCCGTGTCACGGTGTCGTATAGGCGCAGGGTCACGACGAGCGATTCTACCGGGCGCTATCAGCGGGGATGATCAGCGCGGTCGCGACGGCGGCGATCCCCTCACCACGGCCGGTGAGTCCCAGTCCGTCCGTTGTGGTGGCCGACACCGAGACCGGGGCGCCGAGTACGCCGGACAGCACCTGCTGGGCCTCCTCGCGACGCGGGCCGATCTTCGGCCGATTGCCGATGACCTGCACGGACGCGTTACCGATGACGTATCCGGCGTCGTCGAGCAGCCGTCGGACCTCGGTGAGCATCCGCACACCGCTCACGCCGTCCCACTCCGGGCGGCCGGTGCCGAACACCGAGCCGAGGTCGCCGAGTCCCGCCGCGGACAGCAGCGCATCGCACAGCGCGTGGGACGCGACGTCGCCGTCGGAATGCCCGGCGCAGCCGTCTGCGTCCTCGAACAACAGGCCCGCCATCCAGCACGGACGGCCGGGCTCGATGGGATGGACGTCGGTGCCGATGCCGACTCGCACGCTCGGAACTCCCTATCCTCGGATTCGCCCGGGACTACCCGGGACTACTCGGTCTCCGCCCGCCCGAGCAGAATTCGGGCCAGGGCAAGATCCCACTGTGTCGTGATCTTGAATGCTTCGGGTTCGCCGACGATGGTGCGGACCCGCTCCCCCAGCCGCTCGACCAGTCCGGCGTCGTCGGTCGCATCGCCGTCGATGTCCTGGTACGCACGGCGGAGGAGGTTGGCGTCGAAGCCCTGCGGCGTCTGGACCGCACGCAACTCCGAACGCAGTGGGGTACCGGTGACGGCGCCGAGCACGTCGACGGTCTTGATGGTGTCACTGACCGGCAGCACCGGGATGACCGCGGTGCGTCCGGCGTGCAGTTCCGCGACGATCCGCGCGATCAGCGTCGGCGGGGTCAGTGCGCGGGCCGCGTCGTGCACGAGGACCAGCTCGGCGCCGGTCGCGGCGGCGAGTCCGGCCCGAACCGAATCGGCCCGCTCCGCGCCGCCGACGACCACGACGACACCGTCGGGCAGATCGGCCCGCGCGACGTCGACGAGTTCCTCGGGCACTATCACGACGACCCTGTCGACCACACCGGACTCGAGCAGTCCGTCGACGGACCGGCGCAACATACTGCGACCGGCAAGTTCGACGAACGCCTTCGGAACGGACTCGCCCAGCCGGACACCGCGTCCGGCAGCAGGGACCAGCGCGACAACCGGTCCTCGACTCTCACTCACTGTCAGGAAGCGGCGGCCAGGACCTCGTCGAGGATCGTCTCAGCCTTGGCGTCGTCGGTGCCTTCCGCCAGTGCGAGCTCACCCACGAGGATCTGCCGGGCCTTGGCCAGCATCCGCTTCTCACCCGCGGACAGACCGCGGTCCTGCTCACGCCGCCAGAGATCACGCACGACCTCGGCGACCTTGTTCACGTCACCCGAGGCCAACTTCTCGAGGTTCGCCTTGTAGCGGCGAGACCAGTTCGTCGGTTCCTCGGTGTGCGGCGCACGAAGCACCTGGAACACCTTGTCGAGACCCTCCTGGCCGACCACGTCACGCACGCCGACGTACTCGGCGTTCTCCGCGGGAACGCGGACGGTGAGATCGCCCTGGGCAACCTTCAGAACGAGGTATTCCTTCTGTTCACCCTTGATGGTGCGGGTTTCGATCGCTTCGATCAGCGCCGCTCCGTGATGGGGGTATACGACGGTGTCTCCGACCTTAAAAATCGATCTGTCCCGTGCCCCTTTCGATCTTCCGAGTTTAACACGTGACCAAACGATCGTCCCATCAACGGCGCAGGTCAGGGGCGTCCTTGCCTGACCTCAGGGCTTGACAGGACGCGTCAACCGTGCATTTCGGACCGCCCCGGCCGCCCGTTCGACGCGCCCCGGATCGCGCCCGAAAGCTCAGTCCGACAACCGTTGTGCACCCGACACGACCTTGTTACGAGTACCCAGCGCACGACCGCTCGAGGCTGACTACTACTCTGCCTAGTGGATTGTGAACCTGACCCATGGAGGACAACCCGTGACTGCTCTCACTGCGTCGCCGACTCGCCGAGTCGCCACCGCTGTCGCCCTCGCTGCCGGCGCGACGCTGATGCTGTCCGCATGCGGCGCAGGTCAGGTCTCGCAGACGGCCACTCAGGTCGCGGCGGTGAACGGCAACTATGCGACGAGCGGCGACATCGCATTGCGCAACGTGCACGTCGTCTACCCGAACTCCGAGGAGTACAGCATCGAGCCGGGCGGCACCGTGCAGCTCGCGTTCACCGCTGTCAACCTCAGCGAGCACCAGACCGACCGCCTGACCGGCATCAAGACCGATTACGCCGGTTCGGTCACCATCGACGACAAGGCCGGCACCCGCGAGATCAAGCCGCAGGCCGCCCTCGGCGCCGGCAACCCCGACGTCACGGTGCCCGAGGAGGCTCCCGAGACGCTCAGCCTGATCGACGTCACCCTCGACGACATCCGCGCCGATGTCCGTCCGGGCCTGACCTTCCCGGTCACCTTCACGTTCCAGAACGCGGGCGACGTCGTCGTGCAGGTCCCGGTCGACGCGGGTCACGCCACCGAGCGTCACCAGTCGGAGAAGTCCCCGACGTCTCCGAGGGTCACTGATCCTTCGGATCACAGAGATCCGCAGTTCTTCCGGAAGAGCCCGGGCGACACCGTCGCCCGGGCTCTTCTGTCGGTCGGGTCACTGAGCTGCCCGCGTGGCAAAACCTAAATCGAGCTTCCGGTGTTCGTCGTGTCAGCACACGGTGGCCAAATGGGTAGGCCGCTGCCCCGAGTGCGGCACGTGGGGCTCGATGGACGAGGCACCGGTCCTCACTGCTGTAGCCGCCCGTCCCGGCGCCTCACTGGCCCGTGCCGGCGCGGCAGCGCTGTTGCCGACTACCCCGGCGTCCCCGATCACCCAGATCGACGGCAAGGCCACCCGCGCCAAGGCCACGGGCGTCGACGAACTCGATCGTGTGCTCGGCGGCGGCGTCGTGCCCGGATCGGTGGTGCTGCTCGCCGGTGAGCCGGGCGTCGGCAAGTCGACGCTGCTGCTCGAGGTCGTCCACCGGTGGGCGTGCCGCAGTTCCGACGATCGCGCGCTGTACGTCACCGGCGAGGAATCGGCGGGCCAGGTCCGGCTACGCGCCGATCGGACCGGTGCGGTGCACGAGCGGGTGTACCTGGCCGCCGAGTCGGATCTCGCGACGGTCCTCGGGCACGTGGAGCAGGTCCGGCCCACGCTGCTGATCGTCGACTCCGTCCAGACCATGCTCGCCGCGGACGTCGACGGCGTCGTCGGCGGCGTGACGCAGGTGCGGGCCATCACCAGCGCGCTGACCTCGCTCGCGAAGGCCAGCGGCGTGCCGGTCCTGCTGATCGGCCACGTCACCAAGGACGGCGCGGTCGCCGGACCCCGCTCGCTCGAGCACCTCGTGGACGTGGTCCTGCACTTCGAGGGCGACAAGCACTCGTCCCTCCGGATGATCCGCGGCATCAAGAACCGGTTCGGCGCGGCCGACGAGGTGGGCTGCTTCGAACTGCGCGAGGACGGCATCGTCGGCGTCAGCGACCCGTCGGGGCTGTTCCTGCACCACCGGACCGACGAGGTGTCGGGCACCGCCGTCACGGTCACGATGGACGGCAAACGGCCGCTGTTGGGCGAGGTCCAGGCGCTGGTCGCGCCCACCCACAACCCGTCGCCGCGGCGAGCGGTGAGCGGGCTCGACTCGGCGCGGGTGTCGATGGTGCTGGCGGTTCTCGAGCGGCGCCACGGCATCAAGCTGTCCGACCGGGAGGTGTACGCCGCGACGGTCGGCGGAATGCGGATGACCGACCCGTCGTGCGACCTGGCGCTGGCCGTCGCGGTCGCGTCGGCCGGCAAGGACCGACCCATCCCGACCGGGACCGTCGTGCTCGGCGAGGTCGGACTGGCCGGTGAGGTCCGGCGGGTGTCCGGTGTCGCCCGGAGGGTCGCCGAGGCCGCGCGGCTGGGATTCACCCGCGCGGTGGTGCCGGTCGACTCCGGGACCTCCCGAAAGGAATCCGCCCGCTCGAGGTGTCGAACGTCGGAGATGCCTTGCGGGCGTTGAATCTTCGCTGAGCGTCAGACCGCCGACGTACCGAACGGCGACGAGGGATCACCGTCGACGAACGCCGCCGTCGGTGCGAAGTGCTCCGGATTGACGGTCAGGAACAGGCCCCGTGACGTCGCGACCGGAGTGTCGGGGTCGGTGCCCGGTCCCTCGACGATGAACGCCTCCGACGTCGTGTACACCTTGCGACGGACTGTGCCCTCGATGCGTGCCCGGAACTCGAGGACCGAGCTGAGCGGGATGGGCCGCGCGAAGTCGATCTCGAGATGCGCGGTGACGACGGGGCCGCCGAGCACCATGCACGCCATGCCCTGCACCTCGTCGAACGCGGTCGACAGGATGCCGCCGTGGATCACGCCGGGGCCGCCCTGGTAGCGGTTGGCCACCTCGAGCCGGCCCGTGACGGCCAGCTTGTCGCCCGCTTGGAAACTCATCGCCATTCCGGCGGGCTGGTCGTCGCCACAGCCGAAGCACTTGGACCAGTGCTGCGGGAGCGGCTCACCGGGAGCGGGGTACCACTCCGGCACCTCCGGAAGAACGAGGTCATCGGGCAAGGTCCAAGTACTGCTCACAACTAGGTAATGTAGAGACGGCCCGACCGTGGCCCGAATGCGGCTCGGCCAGATGTGACCTCGGACTCACTCGGATTCCGACGGGAGAGACCAACCGCACGAGGGGGGATTTCGCGATGAACGACGCTGCGCCTTCGACCGTGCTCCGTGAAACGATCGCTCGCCTCGCCCCCGGGACGGCCCTGCGCGACGCGCTCGAGCGCATCCTCCGCGGTCGCACCGGCGCGCTGATCGTCCTCGGATACGACGATCAGGTCGAGGAGCTGTGCGACGGCGGGTTCGAGCTCGACGTCGAGTTCGCACCCACCCGGCTGCGTGAGCTGTCGAAGATGGACGGCGCCGTGGTGCTGTCCACCGACGGCACCCGGATCGTGCGTGCCAACGTGCAACTGGTGCCCGACCACAAGATCCCCACCGTCGAGTCCGGCACCCGGCACCGCGCCGCCGAGCGCACCGCGATCCAGGCCGGATTCCCGGTCGTGTCGGTAAGCCAGTCGATGAGCATCGTCAGCGTGTACGTCGGCGGGATCCGGCACGTCGTCGACGGGTCGGCCACCATCCTGTCGCGGGCGAACCAGGCCGTCGCGACGCTCGAGCGCTACAAGTCCCGGCTGGACGAGGTGACCCGGCAGCTGTCGGTCGTCGAGATCGAGGACTTCGTCACGCTGCGCGACGCGCTCACCGTGGTGCAGCGGCTCGAGATGGTGCGCCGGGTATCGGTCGAGATCGAGCAGGACGTGCTCGAACTGGGCACCGACGGCCGTCAACTCGCACTGCAGCTCGAGGAACTCGTCGGCGACAACGACACCATGCGCCAGCTGGTGGTCCGGGACTACCTGGCCGGGTCCGAGCCGGCGTCGTCGGCGGCGGTCGACAGCACCCTCGCCGCCGTCGACAAGCTCACCGACGTCGACCTGCTCGACCTGACGACGCTGGCCCGCGCCTTCGGGTATCCCGGCACCATCGAGGCCCTCGATGCCCCGATGAGCCCGCGCGGCTACCGCGTCCTCACCCGGGTTCCCCGGCTGCAGTTCCTGCAGATCCATCGGCTGGTCAGCTCGTTCGGCACGCTGCAGGGCCTGCTCGCCGCCACGGCCGGCGATCTGCAGTCCGTGGACGGCATCGGCGGGTTGTGGGCGCGCCACATCCGCGAAGGTCTCTCGCGGCTCGCCGAGGCCTCGATCAGCGGACCGTACGACTAGGCGCCGAACACCGGCCTGGGCAGTGGGGCCGACGGTCTACCGCCCTTCCACTTCGACGAGGCTGAGCGCGAGGCGCGGGCACATCGACACGGCCTTCTCCGCGTCACGCACCATCGCGGCAGGTACCGCCGGTTCCCGGCTCCGGTCTCGCACGAGCGGGTAGCCCCACACGTCGCGTTCGATCAGTGCGGGCAACAGTTCACTGCACAGCCCACGCCCGTCGCACCGGGTCCAATCGATGTGCAGTGCGAGTCGCGACCGCCGCCTCGTCATGACGCGTCCGAAAGGTCGAATCGGTTTGCACGCAAACCTACTTCGCACCGGCCGACCGAGTGCTGTCGGACGTCACTCGCAAAGGCCCGCATCGAACTGCGAACGAAGCGAACAGTGCCGTCGGGATGTCTGCACGCTCCCCGCCCGTTCACCATGTCGGTCAGGAACAGTAGTTCTTGCTCGTGGGTGTACACAGAATGTCCGCGAGCCAGGTTTTCCAACGACTCCGCTATCCGCGGAAGACCGTTGATGCACGGCCCGCATTGGCGCGCGCTCTGCTGACTCAGGTACCGGACGATGCCGGCGGCCGCCCTCAGCCCGCAGCGCGCGACCCCGAGCCCATGGACGACGCCGGCGCCGGGACTCGCGCCGTACGGCGCCAACGAAGCCGGAGTCAGGATCGTGGAGTGCAGTCCGGCCGAAGTGATCCAACCTCCGTGGTAGCCGCCTGCCAGGACCGCCCGGAGAGCTCGCGGGTCCGTCCCCGCGTGCTCGGTGAGCAAGTGGTGCAGGGAGATTCCCATCGGCACCTCCACGACGCCCACCGACCGAAGGTCGCCGGACAACGTGACCAGCATTGTCCCTGCGGCACCGTTCATTCCGCGACCGCGAAACCAGCGAGCGCCGTAGCGGGCGATCATCGCCAGATGTGCCAGAGTTTCGACGTTGCCGACCAATGTCGGACGGCCGCGAAGCCCCGATTCCGACAGGTGCGAACGGCGGTCGAGGGGCACTGCGGGCCCGCCTCCGATTCGGTTGACGATCGACGACTTCTCACCGCTGACGAAACCTCCGGGTGCCGCGATCAAGCGCACCTCCGGATCCCTGCTGTCCGCACGCAGACGTTGGGAGAGTGCGTGTTCGAGGTTCGGGAGGCGCGCATCGTCCGCGTACAGGTACGCCTCGTGGCTGCCGACCTCCCGGGCGGCGAGTATCAGACCATCGATCACGAGGTGCGGGGCATGCGTGAGCAGGACGGCATCCTTGTCACTCAGCGGCTCACCCTCGGCCCCGTTGCCGATCACCACGGTTCGCCTGCCGGAGATCGCGGCAAGTTTGTCGGCGGTGGGAAAGCCCGCCCCACCCCGTCCCGCCAGCCCGGCCTCGGCCAGCTCACCCGTCAGCACACCTCTATGCGGGTACTCCGGTAGTGGACCGAAAGTTACTGTGTGACTGTCGAAATCAGCGGTCGGCGAGCTGAACAGATGACGGTTCACGAGCGAATCCTCTCCTCGGGTCGCGCGCGGGCGTATTCGACGTAGTCGGCTCGCAGGCGCAGTACGACCGCCGCAGCCACCAGAAGTATCGAGGCCCCGCAGGTGGCGAGAAACCAGATGTGCCCGGAATCGGTGCCGTTGCCGACGGCGTGGATCAACGCCAGGGGCCAGAGGGCGTACGTGGCCCAGTGAACAGTCCGGAACACGCGTGCACCCAACCGGTGACGGAGCAGGCTGGTCGCGACGACGACCAGCAGCAGATCGAAGGCCAGCGTTCCCAGGCCCAGCCAGACCGGCCGATAATCGCCGATGAACGGAACGAGCAGGTCCACCAGCTTCAGTTGCGCGTAGGGGTCCGCGTACAGCGTGGCCAAGTGGAGCACCACCAGCAGTGTTCCGAAGAGCGCTGTCGTTCGATGGACCTCCAGCACCCCGAATCTCGGAAGCGCCAGAATCGGGCGTCCCGACCGAGTCGCGATTCCCAGGACCACCGAGATCGTCATGAAGACCAGGGCGGTGATTCCGGTCCCCGCCCGAGCGCCCACAGTGCCTGGTCCACTACGCCGCCCCTTCCGCGTGGTCCGGCCAGCCGCCCAGCGTCCGCACCCGACTGTCGACATCCACCAAACGAGCGGGAAGACCCAGTTGGGCAAGGTAGTTCACGCCCGCGGCGCCTCTGACGATGCAGGCCGTGCTCGCGGTGTTCGCTTCGACACAGGAATCGGCGGCCACGGTGACTGTCTGCCAGTCACCCTGCGCCGGGCGACCGCTACGTGGATCGACGATGTGGTGGACGCCGACGCCGTTCCGGCTCCAGCGGCGCTTCCTCGTGCTCGACGTGGCGACGGCACCACCCGCGGGCAACGCGATCCGACAGGCCGGTGCGTCGTCCCCGTCCTGGACCAGGATCTGCCAGTCACCCTCCGGCGCCACCCCCGCCGTCGCGATATCACCACCCAGGCATACGAGAACGCCACAACCGAGGGTGTCCGCGACGATGCGCGCGCAGTCGTCGGCGGCAACCGCCTTCGCCGTCGCTCCCAGATCGAGCCGAGTTCCGGGAGGGAGCGTCAGCGTCCGATCGCGCAGAGTCACCGCCCTCCACGACGGCGCCGGTATGAACGTGACCGGCACGGGTAGGTCCCGGCCGGCGATCCGATCGAAGTCGCGGTCGTATCCGAGTCGTACCATCGCGGCACCGACGGTCGGGTCCACGTCTCCGCCCGTCACCTCGGCGGCTTTCAACGCGGCCGACACCAGCCGCGCCAGCAGAGGGCTGACGACGGACGGCCTGGGGGCGGTCTCGACGGCGCGAATCTCCGAATCGTCTCGAAATCTACTGCAGGCAAGATCAATTCGGTGCAGATGCTCGTCGACGATCGTTCTGGCGCTGCCGAGTCGATCGGGCCCGCAGACGACGACGGAGGCGTCGAGTCCCCACACCCGCCAATCCGATACGGCGGTGTCGTCCGCCCGCGTCACCGGAGAATCCGAGGGCATGGCCGTCACGACCCGGCGGATCGGCCGTGGACACGCCCCGACCCAGCGGTCAGCGGTGGGGCAGCCCGGGGCGTGGCGCTCGGGGCCGAACCGGTAGCCACCGGTCCCTGTTCCGTGGCCGACGTGGAGACCACCGGGTCGGAGGCCGCTTGATGGGAGTCGGTGTAGGCCAGCACGGACCCTGCGGCCGTCCCAGCGACACTGAGGGCGACGAGTGTGGCAGTGACGGCTCGGGCCTTGCGGAACCCCTCCTGAGGATTGGTCATCGAGTAGCCCTTCCGTGCGCTGATCGATCTGTCCGTCTCGACAGTTCCGGGCGCTGCTGAAACGCGACTGCACATGTGCTGTGAAGTTGCTGTGACTCCTGATCGTGTGTGGGCAGCAGCTCTTCGATATCCATCGTGCCGACACAATCTTGGAGAGTTCTCAGAACCCGGTGGCGGGCGAGATGCGCGCCCGGCGCGGCATCGTTGCGCGGGACGGAAGGTCGCGGAAGGTTTCGGATGGCTCTCTACGAGCAGGTCTCGTCGCCGAGCATCGAGGCGGAGAAGTCCGGGCGTACGGCGCCGACGCCGAAACGCGGAAAGATCAGGCGAAGTTGAACGGTTCCGGCGCGCTGCGCAGCCCACCGAGCTGGGCGATCACCGTGTAGGCGCCGGGCGGGACCTGGTTCCGCGGGGCCGCGCAACCGGGCTCCGACGTCTTACCCGACCACTTGACGGTGAATCGCGCCTGGCCACCCGGCTCGAGGACCTGCACCGCAGGGTCGGCATTCGGGTAGCAGTCGACGTTGGACCACAGCCGCTTGTTCCCGTCGAGGCTGAACACGAGCGCCTGCTGCATTGCCGAACCCAGGTCGCGTTCACACTTGCTGGTCCCGATGTTGGTGATCGCGATCGTGAAGCTGGGCTCGTCGCCGATCTTGTACTGCGGCTGATCGGGCGTGGCCTTGATCGCGAGCGACTGGTCGGCGCACTGCGCAGTCGCCGCACCGGTGCTCGTGGCCGATGCCGACGACGTGCCCGCGGCCGACGACCCGCTCCCCGACGCCGCCGACCCCGACTCGGTGCTCGAATCGGACGGCGGCGGGCTGGTGGTGCTCGATTCCGTGAGTTCCGACGTCGCCGCCGCGGCCGCCGACTCGGGAGAGTCGCCGCCGCGAAGGGACGCGATGATCCACACGACCAACACGACCACCACGACGATCACGCCCAGAGCGACGGCACGCCGACGCCAGTAGATCTCGGGGGCAACGGTCCGTTCGGTTCAAGCACGAGTCAACCGTAAGTCCATGCGCCCGACCCTCGCCTCAGCAGTCCCGGCGTGTCGCCCGGTGCCCCGCGTCGAGTTCGTCTCAGTCGACCGACTCGCCGACGTCACCGACGACGCTCTGCAGCTTGATGTCCCCGTCGGACAGCTTGTAGGTGACGCCGACGATGGCGCACTTACCGGCCTCGACGGCCTCGGAGATGATCCGCGACCGCTGCATCAGCAGCGAGCCGGTCTCCACGACATGCCGGCCCTCGAGTTCGTCGACGGTGGTCAGGCCCTCACGTCGGCCCATCAGGATCGACGGGGAGACCCGCTCGACGACGTCCCGGATGAAGCCGTTGGGGATGGCGCCGGTGTCGAGGGCATCGATCGACGCCTTGACCGCACCGCAGTTGTCGTGTCCGAACACGACGACCAGCGGGACCCGGAGGACCTCCACGGCGTACTCGATCGAGCCGAGCACCGCGCTGTCGATCACGTGGCCGGCGGTGCGGACGACGAACGTATCGCCAAGGCCCTGGTCGAAGATGATCTCGGCGGCCACACGGGAGTCACCGCAGCCGAAGATCACGGCCGTCGGATGCTGGGCGTCGACCAATTTCGCGCGGTCGGCAATACCCTGACTCGGATGCAGCGGGGTACCGCTGACGAAGCGCTCGTTACCCTGCTTGAGGGCTTTCCAAGCGGAGATCGGGTTGGAATTGGGCATGCCGCAATTGTGCACCCTCGGCCACCCGTCGTGTCAGCGGGATCACCGAGAATCCGGCGACGAATGCCGAAGCGGTTCACGGAGAAGGGTGAGAAATCAGATGTCGGTGGACAGTTCGGCGCTGCTGCGGTGGTACAGCGAACAGGCCCGGGATCTGCCGTGGCGGCGCGAGGGCGTGACGGCCTGGCAGATCCTGATGAGCGAGATCATGCTGCAGCAGACCCCGGTCGTCCGCGTCGCGCCGATCTGGGAGGAATGGGTGCGCCGCTGGCCGGTGCCGTCGCTGATGGCGGCGTCGAGCCAGGCCGATGTCCTGCGGGCGTGGGCGAGCTCGGCTACCCGCGGCGGGCGCTGCGCCTGCACGAGTGCGCGGGCGTCCTGGCCGCCGAGCACGGCGACGAGGTGCCCACCGACGTCGACGTCCTGCTGAGCCTGCCGGGGATCGGCGACTACACCGCCCGGGCGGTCGCGTGCTTCGCATACGGACAGCGAGTTCCCGTGGTGGACACCAATGTCCGACGCGTAGTGGCCCGCGCCGTCCACGGCCGGGCCGACCAGGGCAGCCCGTCGGCCAAACGCGACATGGCCGACGTCGACGTGATGCTGCCGCGCACGCGGGAACGCGCCGCGCGGTTCTCTGCGGCGCTGATGGAACTGGGCGCCACGGTGTGCACCGCACGCACCCCGGACTGCGCGAGGTGCCCGCTGCCGCAGTGCGCCTGGGTAGAGGCGGGACGCCCCGCTCTGGTGGGCGAACCCCGCAAGGTGCAGAAGTTCGCGGGAACCGACCGCCAGGTGCGCGGGAAGCTGATGGACGTGCTGCGCGGGACGGCGCACCCAGTCGAACGCGCACAGCTCGACCTCGTGTGGCTCAGCGACCCCGGTCAGCGCGACCGCGCCCTGGACTCGCTTCTTGTCGACGGACTGATCGAGCAGACCGACGACGGCCTGTTCGCGCTGGCCGGCGAGGGCAGCTGACCTCGATCACACGAGCGATTTCAGGAACTCCTCGACGGCATCCCGGTACCGCTCGGGCTGGTCGTCGTGGACGAGGTGCCCGGCCTGCGCCACCCACACGTAGCGGGCGCCGTCGTGGCCCTCGAGCATGCGACGCATCTGCCCCTCCGGGGTGATCGTGAACTCCCCCTCGATCAGCAGCGCGGGGGCGCGCACGGCTTCCCACTGACCCCAGAAGTCACGGGTGCCCCATTCCTCCGAGATGTCACGGAACGTCTCGACGTCGCCGTGCAGGTACCAGCCGTCGGCGCGGCGCTCGAACGAGGCGAGGAAGTAGCGGCCGGCGACCTCACCGAAGTAGTCCAGCACCGACTCCTCCGTCGGGAACGGCTGCGGCCACGCGGAAACCATTGCCGCCCAGTCCTGTGCAGTGCGCCCGCGGAAGTCCGGTGCCATGTCCTCGAGGACCAGCGCCCGCACCCGCTCCGGATGGGCGGCGGCGAAGCACCACGCGTGCAGCGCGCCCATCGAGTGGCCGATCACGGTGAGGGGTTCGTCGAGTTCGGCGAGCGCCGTGGCCAGGTCCTCGACGAACAGTTCCGTCGTCGGGTCGCCGTCGATCGGCCGGCCGTGCCCGGCCGCGTCGAACGTGTAGACGTGGCCGTGTTCGCGCAGCCACGCCACGTGGCGCGACCACGTCCGCGCACTGCCCATCAACCCGTGCAGCAGCAGTATCGGCCGCCCGGTCCCACCCTCGTCGTGCAACACGAGATCGACGGTAGCCGAACCCCGCGATCCCGGGGAGGACCTGCGCAGCCGGAGTACCCTCGCGTCCATGGCAGTCGTGAAGATCGATGCAATCGAGGTCCCCGAGGGCGCGGGCCCCGAGCTGGAGAAGCGGTTCGCGAACCGCGCGCACGCCGTCGAGAACTCCCCCGGATTCCTCGGGTTCCAGCTCCTGCGTCCGGTGAAGGGCGACAACCGCTACTTCGTCGTGACGCAGTGGGAGTCCGACGAGGCGTTCCAGGCGTGGGCGAGCGGCCCGGCCCGCGAGGCCCACGCCGGCGAGCGCGCGAAGCCGGTGGCCAGTGGCGCGTCGCTGCTCGAGTTCGAGGTCGTACTGGACGTCGCGTCCAAGTCCTGATCTGAACCCGCGGTCCGATCGAAGAATCGCGCATTTCAGACATATAGGTCACGGTGTCAATCGCTCGATTGACACCGTGACCTGCGGGGTGCCAAAGTTCGCTCGACAGAGCGATGGATCGACGGTAATCCGGTGCCATTCCGGAGCGGTCGCGCCACTGTAATCGAGGCCTTGCCTCGTCAGCCAGACACCTCGAGCCATCGCAAGGACCCAAAAGGGACGCGAAATCCCAGGAGGCACCGATGGCAATCGCCTATTCACCCGACAAGTCGGCCGACTCGGCCGCAGTCGCACTCATCGCCGCGGCAGTGGTACTGCTCGCAATGCTCGCGCTCTACCTGGTCGGATTCGACCAGGGCGCAATCTCCCGCAGTGGCATGTACATGCACGAACTGATGCATGACGGTCGGCACCTGCTGGGCCTGCCGTGCCACTGACCACGATCACCGAAAGCCTCAAGACCCTACTGCTCCGCGGCCTGCTGGCCGGCCTCATCGCCGGCCTGCTCGGCGGCGCCGTCGCCTCCACGCTGGGTGAACCCCACGTGCAGGCGGCGATCGAGATCGAGGAGTCCAACGCGGCGGCGGCCGAGATGCCCGATCACCACGCCGGCGAGGCCGCCCCGCACGAACACGATTCCGAAGCGGCGGAGCCGGCCGGGCACTCGCACGGCGGCGACGAACTCGTCAGTCGCACCGGACAGCGCTTCGGCCTGTTCCTCGCAACCGGCTTCGCCGGCCTGGCGCTCGGCGCGATCCTCGCCGTCGTCGTGCACTACGCACGCCGCTTCACCGCGCTGCCCGGACCGCTGCTCGCCGCCGTGGTGGCCGGATGCGGTTGGCTCGCAATCGAAGCCGTGCCGTTCTTCAAGTACCCGGCCAACCCGCCCGCGGTCGGCAACCCGGACACGATCAACGAGCGGACCCTGCTGTGGCTCGCCGCGGTGATCCTCGGCCTGGTCGCTGTCACGGTGGCCGTGTACGTGGGTCGACTGCTGAAGAACCAGGAACTGGTGTCCGCCCGCGTGATCGGCCAGATCGCCGCGTTCCTCGTGGTGGTCACGGTGGGCTACGTCGCACTGCCCGGCATCAACGAGGTGGGCGAGCGATTTCCCCGCCACCCTGTTGTGGCAGTTCCGCATCTCGTCACTCGTCACCCAGGCGAGCCTGTGGCTCGCGCTCGGGCTGGCATTCGCGTTCCTCACCGAACGCGCCCAGCGTCGCGCGATCCGTTAGCTCAGATCGCGCACGAATCGTCGGTGCAGCCCTCGGCCTCCTCGCCTAGGGCTGCACCGCTTTCTGCGTATTCGCTGTCGGCGTGCTCGGCCGCCTGACGCAGCAGCTCCGTGAACACGTCCTGCGGCTGCGCGCCCGACACCGCGAGGCGCCGGTTCGCGACGAAGAACGGCACACCCGACACCTGGAGCTGCCGGGCCGTCTCGATGTCCGCGCGCACCAGGTCGGAGCCGGCGTCGCTGTCCAGTGCCGCGGCCGTCTCGGCGGGGTCCAGACCGGCACTCGCCGCGATCTCGACCAGCACGGCGCGGTCGTCGAGCGCCTTGCCCTCGGTGAAGTATCCCGGAACAACCCCTCGAGCAGCTCGTCCCGACGCGGCCCCGCCAGGTGCAGCAGGCGGTGAGCGTCGAAGGTATTGGCCGCGATGATGGCGTCGACGTCCATGGCCACACCGTCCTCCGCGGCCACCCGGGCGACGTGCTGGTAGAGCTCGCGCGCCTCCTCGACCGGGACGCCCCGGCGCTCGCCGACGAGCTCGAGCTGGCTCCGTCGGGCCCCGACCGGGGTGTCGGGAGCCAGCTGGTACGAACGCCAGACAACCGAAACACGTTCGCGCTGAGGGAATTCTGCGAGCGCCGACGCGAACCGACGCTTACCCACGTAGCACCAGGGGCAGGCGATGTCCGACCACACCTCGATCAGGACGGCGGGCAGGGCGGTTCGGGACTGGGCACTGACGTTGCTCTCGATGGTCACAAGGCATTCGAACACACGCCGACCCCGGGCTCGGTCCGGGCCGCCGTCAACCGCGGCTGAGCTCCTCGCGCAGCAGCCTCTTGACGACATTGCAGGCGTGGTTGCGGGGCAGCCCCCGCGAGATCACGAGCCGCTGCGGCGTCTCGACCGGGAGACGCCACGGGCCGCGAGAAACTCCACGAGCTCCTCGAGACTCAGCACCGCACCGGGGCGACACGACACGACGGCCACGACACGCTCACCGGATCGGCTGTCCGGACAGCCGATCACCGCCGCCTCCACGACCGACGGATGCTCCGCGATCAACATCTCGAGTTCCATCGAGCCGATCGGCACACCGTCGTGCACGATCAGATCCGCCGCCCGGTCGACGTACCGCAAGTAGCGGTCCCACGGCCCGTCGATCACGAACAGCTCCCCGGTCGCGAGGTAACCGTCCGCGTCGAACGGGTCTCGATCACGGGACGGATTGAGATAGCCGGCGAACACCGTGGGCCCCTTGACCCGCAGCTCGCCCACGACGCCTCGGTCCACGATCTCCGCACCGGTCTCGGGATGAACGAGCTTGATCTGCAAGTCGTCCGGGTGTCCGATCCGCGGGTACAGCAGCGTCCGCTGTCCCGGCTCCGCCGTGGACACCGGTTCGGCCCGCAGGCTCACGCCCTCGATGGTGCCGAAGTAGCCGACCAGTTCGACGCCGTAGCGGGCCTTCCACGCCTGCACGGTTTCGGGAGCCAGCGGCGCCGACCCCACCCCGATACGGGTGACCGTCGACAGGTCGACCGCGGGTGCGTCGCGGAGGTCGATCGCGGCGAGAACGGCCGGCCGGCAGGCCGTGTAGGTGACCTTCTCCTCGGCGATCTGCTTCAGGAAGACTCCGAGATCGAACGGTTGATGCTGCACCAGCACGCATCCGACCGACAGCCAGGGAAGCAGGGTCCCGGTGATTCCGGCGGCGGTCATCATCGGGAAGGGATTGAGCATGACGTCCGCGGCAGTCAGCCATGCGGCGTCGACGACCCTCCTTGCCAGGCTGAGTGATTCGTAGTGCGCATGCGGCACCCCCTTCGGCGCGCCCCCGTACCCGCCGTCCAGCAGATCGCGATGCAGTCGTTGGAATCGGCGACGTGAGCCGCGGCATGGGCGGCCACCCGCTCACGGTCGGCCGAGCTGGGTACCGCGTGACCGATCCGCACGACGCCGTCGGGCACACCGACGCCGTAGCTGAGCACGGTTCGCAGCGTGGGGATCTGCGAACGCACCGACATCACCCGCGCGGCAACCGAATTCGATCCGACACGACCCGCGGTCACGAAGGCGCTCACGCATGCCTCGTTGCACACGTCCACAATCTCCGACTCCACCGAATGCACCGGCAGCGGCGAGACGATCGCACCGATGCGCCACGATGCGAGGAAGACGACGACCTGCTCGACCGTGTTCGGCAGCTGGACGCCGACGACGTCACCCGCCCGCAACCCTGCATCGAGGAGCACTGACGCGAGCCGATCGACCTCGGCGGCGAGCTCGGCCCAGGTGACCCTGCGCGGCAACCCGTCGACGTATTCGGCCTTGTTGACGGGATCGACCACGGCGAGCTGGGATCCCCGCTCCCGGACCCGATCGGCGAACAGTTGTTGAACAGTCTCGCGAGTCCACTCCCCTGAACCGGTGTACTCGTCGATGCGGATCTGAGGGTGAAGTTTCAGGCTCCCCATGTGCCCTCCCTTGGGTCGATCCGACGCCTGACCGTCGTCACTTCAGTTAGCGGTGTGATCTAGATCACTAGATTTACCACGAACTGTTACCCCCGCGCGACCTGGTCCCGACAACCAGTCGTCGTCGGCCTCCGACGAGAGCCCGGGAGATTCGATGGAAATCTCCCGGGCCTGCAGTAACCCGGAGCACTCGCTGCACACCAAGCGCGCCGAGAAGGATCCCGCGCACGGCCCGTGGTGGGCCAGCACGGCCCCGCCTTCCGGCGCCCGGAACCACCACTGGCCCCACTCGATCATGTGCATCACGACCGGGAAGAAGTCCTGTCCCTTGCCGGTGAGGTGGTACGTGACGCGGTCCGCGCGCTTCGGCACCGGACACTCGCTCATCACCCCGAGTTCCGTGAAACTGCGGAGTCGATCCGCCACGATCGCCGACGAGGCCCCGTCCATTCGCAGAATTCGCCGAACCGCGTCGCGCCGAACGACGCTGCGCCCAGCAACGCGACCGACCACCTGTTGCCGAGCAACTCCATCGTGTGCGGCAGGTGGGACGGCCTGCGTGTGCCACCCGAGCGACGACGACCCGACGCCGCGGGGATGCTGCGCCGGGAACCACCGCTCGGGCCGACCCGAGTGGCCACGTCCTCGAAACCGGCCGGTTCACGACACCGCGCACACGCCATGATCGGGGTGAACTCCGCTCCGCAGGCGACGTGCCGCATCCGCAGCAGCCCGGCCCGGCCGTCCGGGGCCCAGCGTCGCTCCCACGACCACATCGTCGCCAGGACGGGCCACGCCGCCCGCCCGCAATCCGTCAGCAGGTATTCCGCCGTATCGACTCTCGCGGAAAGGCCACCTTCTCGAGCAGCCCGACTTCGACGAGGCGTGCGAGCCGGCCCGTCAGAACCGAGTTCGAGATCTCGCCGCTGCTCAGCCAATCCCGGTACCGCCGAGTCCCCTGTAACGCCTTGCCCAGGATCCACAGGTTCCATTCGTCACCCAGGACACCGAAGGCCATCGCCAGCGCGTTGTCGCCCCCGGGTTCGAGTGCACCACCGCCCCCACGCACGACCGGATCTCCCCCTCGCCACTGGCGGGAGTATGGCACAGCCCGCCATAGCGACGGGCGCGGTCGAACGGAATCGGTTGCCACCCGAGCCGGCCGGCGGATCGGCCGACTCGATCAGACGACGAGACCGGCCCGGAACGCACTCAGGGCGGCCTCGACGCGATTGCGTGCGCCGAGCTTGGCGAGGATCGCCGACACGTGCGACTTGACCGTCGTCTCGCTCATGAACAGCCGCCGGCCGATGTCGGCGTTGGGCTCTCCCTCGGCGAGCACCGCGAGCACGTCCCGTTCGCGGTCGGTCAGGCGGCTCAGGTCCGGGCCGCTCTCCCGGATCGCTCCGCCCGCAGCGACGATGCGGCGCAACGACTCCGGGCTGAACAACGTGTTCCCGGCCGCGACCACTCGCACCGACTGGTGGAACGTGTGCGGGGGCTCGTCCTTGCTGAGGAAGCTGTGGGCTCCGGCCGCGACCGACTTCACGACGAGGTCGTCGACGTCCATCGAGGTCATCGCCACCACCTTCGGAGGGTTCGACGACTCCATCAGCATCCGTGTCGCCTTCGAGCCCGCCGACCCGCTTCATCTTGAGATCCATCAGCACCACGTGCGGGCGGAAGGTCCGAACGGCGCCGAGGACCTCGTCGCCATCGCTCGCGTCCCCCACGACCATGATGTCCGGCGCGGCCCGGAAAATGTCGGCGACGCCTCGCCGCACGAACGGGTCGTCGTCGACGATCAACACGGTTATCGGGCCGGCATCTGTCATAGTGCGGTCAGAATATGCTCTGCCCCCGACAAATCCGGCAGATCAGCCGGACCAGGGAACCCAGCAGCTCACGACGAACTCGCCTCCCAGGCGCCCGGCTTCGAACTTCCCGCCGATGTCCCGAGCCTGTTCCGCGAGCCCTAGCAACCCGGTCCGGGACCCGACGCCGACCTGAGAAGGCTTGGTGCTCAACAGGTTACGCATTGTGATACTGATACCGCTCTCCGGTGCGCCGGTCACCGCGATGGCCAGTACCTGGTCACTCGCGTACTTCTGCGCGTTGGTGAGCGCTTCCTGCACCACCCGGTAGCAGACGTGTCCCGCCAGCATGCCGACATCGCCCGGAGCGAGATCGGTGCTGAGCGTGCAGTGCATTCCCGCCGCCCGTGCCGCCTGCACCAGCGCCGGCACCGCGTCGATCCCCTGGTGTCCGGCCCGTTCCCCCGGCCCGGCGGTACCGCGCAGGACGCCGACGATGCCCTTGAGGTCGTCGAGCGCCTCGTGCGCCGTCGCCCGGATCTGCGCCGCCGAGTTCGCGACCTTCTCCGGCGACTCGGCGGCATTGACCTGCAATGCGCCAGCGAACAACGAGATCCGGCTGAGACTCGCAGCCAGGGTGTCGTGCATGTCGCGGGCGATCCGGGTGCGCTCCTCGTCCGGATCATCTCGTCACGGATCGCGTCCGTCTGTTCGGTGGCCGCGTCACGACTCTGCTCGGCCAGCGCGAGCTGGCCCCGGGTGCGCACCCAGAGCGCGAGCAGCAGGACCAGCCCCACCAGGACCGCGGCGACGAGCCATGGAATCCACAGTGCCACGTCGTACTGCTCCACCATGCCGGTCTCTGGATCCGCGGTCTCCATCGTGAGAACCGAGTACTCCCGCAACCGGTGCGCGTCGTAGGTGAGCGAGACCGCACACGCCACGAACACCGCCAGCGCGGCGCCCGCCAACTGGAGCCCTCGTGCCACGCGGGTGACCGCGAACAGCGCGATGAGAGCAGCCGTCGCATCCGTCTCGAATACGAGCGGGGCGGCAAGACAGATGACGAGGACCTGCCACAGGTACTGGTGCCGCCGTGTCAGCGCGACCGCCGCTACCAGCGCGAGAACGAACCCGAGCCCGTCGGTTCCAGCCCGGCGTGCTCCCGGATTGGGAGGCGAGGGTAAACGTCGCCAGCGAGCAGAAGGCGCTGAGCGTGACGGCGCCGACCGTCCACATGCGGCGCCGGATCCTGCCGGCAGTCTCGGATTTCACGGACAGAACCGTACGCAGCGGCGCCGACAGCTCGACATCCTCCGAACGTCCGGCGCCGGTGCCCGTCCGCACGATCGGCCCCGCGAAGACCGTCCGAAATGAGGAGCGGTGTCCGACTTCCGGAGGAAGACGACGAACCGCCCAGCGCGGTGTGCTTGTCGCAGAGCCCGACTCGGCCCCACCACGAGCCGCGTCGTCGACGTCGAAAGGAACTGTCCGTGAGCACTCCCCAGCAGCCCGCAACCCCGCAGCCCCAGCCCAGCCGCCGGCCCGGAAGAGCTGGTTCGCCCGCCACAAGATCCTCACCGGTCTCGGCGCCGTGATCGTCGCGATCGTCGCGATCACCGCCGTCAGCGGCGGGTCGGGCGACAGGCCGTCGGACGCTGCCCGAGCGGCCGGCGCCACCACCGGCACCGCGGAGGCCCCGCGGACGCCCGGATCGGTACGCCGGTCCGCGACGGCAAGTTCGAGTTCGTCGTGAACGGCGTCGAGGCCGGGGTTCCGAGCGTCGGCGTCAACGAGTACCTCGCCCAGAAGGCACAGGGTCAGTTCGTCCTCGTCCGCATGACCGTGCGCAACATCGGGGACCGCGCGCAGAGCTTCACGACGTCCGCGCAGAAGCTCGTGGACGCACAGAACCGCCAGTACTCGGTCGACAGCATGGCCACCATCACACTCGACCAGGGCGTTGCATACGAACAGATCAACCCGGGCAACTCCGTCGAGGCCACCATCGTCTTCGACGTTCCGCCCGGCACCGTTCCCGCGGTCCTCGAGGTCCACGACTCCGTGTTCTCGGGCGGCGAATCGGTCCTGCTGCAGTAGCGGCGGGTCCGGAGCAGTTGCACGCGTGGGGTTCGGCATCGAGGGGTTGCCGGACCCCACGCGCGCGTTCGCAGTTGTGTGAAGTGCACAACCGCAGGATTCGATGAAACCCACCGCGTAGCGTCTGATGTGCGTTCCGGTGGACGCGGAGTCGGCCACTCCGCACCGGCCGGATCGCAGACCACGGCTGTTCGCCGCTCCGATGACCGGTGATATCCGAGTCCGGCCGTGACTCGCCTTGCCGCTCGTCGGCACCCTCCGGACCGGCCGTGTCGGGACGAACTCCAGGAGGAATCGATGACTCTCGTCCACAGCCCGAATCGGGCAATCGAATCACTCGGGATCGCCCTCGTCGCGGTCGGAGTGGTTCTCCTCGCCCTGCTCACGCTGTACCTCGTCGGCTTCGACCAGGGCGCCGTCTCCCGCACCGGTATATACGTGCACGAACTGATGCACGACGGGCGACACCTGCTGGGGCTCCCGTGCCACTGACCGGTTCGCTGAAGACGCTGCTGCTGCGGGGAATCCTCGCCGGACTGATCGCCGGACTCCTGACCGGTGCAGTCGCCTTCGCTCTCGGGGAACCGCACGTCGCGGCGGCCATCGCGATCGAGGAATCGACCCCCGCGAGTGACGCCACCGCCGCGCACGAACACGCCGACCCGAACGCGGCCACCGGCCACTCCAACTCCGACAGCGACAAACCCCTCGTCTCGCGGGACGGGCAACGGGCCGGCCTGATCCTGGCGACGGCACTGGCCGGAGTCGCCCTCGGCGCGATCTTCGGCGTGGTGGCCCACTACGCCCGACGGCACACTGGGATGTCGGGTCCGCTACTGGCACTGGGACTGGCCGGCGCAGGGTGGCTGGCCGTCGAGGCCGTTCCGTTCTTCAAGTACCCGGCCGATCCGCCCGCGGTGGGAGATCCGGACACGATCAACCAGCGCACCTGGTTGTGGCTGGCCGCGCTCGTCCTCGGACTCGCCGCTGTGGCCGCCGCTGTCTATGTGGCGAAGATACTTGCCTCACAGCACTATTGGACGGTACGCGCGGCATCCTCGGTGGTCACGTTCCTCGTCGTCGTCACCGTCGGCTACCTGCTGCTGCCCACCGTGAACGAGGTGGGGGAAGACTTCCCGGCCACGCTGCTGTGGCAGTTCCGGGTCTCGTCCCTGGCCACGCAGGCAACCCTGTGGCTCAGCCTCGGTCTCGCGTTCGCCTTCGTCACCGAACGGGCCCAGCGTGGCGGAACAGCTGGACCGACAACCCCTCTCACCGCATCGGGCCAGGCGACGGCAAGCGGAACCACGCGAACATAGGAGGGGCACTGGCGAGGATTCGGAAACACCAGGAACCACCGAACCCCATGGAAGGGAGACCTCCATGACCACCGCAGATCAGGCTCGATTCCAGACCCTCACCGACGGTCTGGCGAAGATCACCCCCGCCGAACACGACGCGCAGGATTCGCCGTACACGATCACCAACGCGCAGTACGACATTCTGCGACACATCCTGCACGACGTCGGCGGCCAGCCGGCCCTCTCGGTCCCTACCTCGAGAAGGAGGAGGAGGCCTGGGAGATGAACACGTACGTCACGTGCGAATGCCTCGGCTGGCGAGGGGCCTGGAACTCGGAGATGCGTCGTCGCGCCGAAGTGGACCTGGGCGAGACACAGTACTTCGGCTACCCCTACTACGCCCGGTGGATCACCGTGGCAGCCAAGGTGATGGTCGACAAGGGCCTCATCCCCCTCGACGAACTCTGCGACAAGATCGACGAGGTGCGCGCCCGTCTCGAGGAGGCGAGGAAGTGATGCCCAAGTTCAAGGTCGGCGACCGGGTGGTCGTGAAGGAGCAGACGAGCCTTTTCCACACCCGCACACAGGCTTTCGTGCGCAATCAGGAGGGAATCGTCGTCGAGCACCGCCCCGAGTGGGTGATCCCCGAGGACGAGGCGTTCGACAAGCTGGAGACCGGGCGAAAGGAACCGTTCTACGTCGTCCGTTTCAAGCAGACCGATCTGTGGCCGCGCTACACGGGATACGACATCGACACGCTCGAGACCGAGTGCGCCGAGGGCTGGCTGCGGCCCGCCGGGACGAACGAGTGAGGAGGAGAAGGTGAGCGATCCACACGCCCCCATCCAGGCTTCCGAGGAGATCAGCGAGTTCGAAGTGCTCGAGCTGGCACTGCGGGAACTCGCAATCGAAAAGGGCCTGTTCTCGGCAGAGGACCACCGACGCTTCTCCGAGTGGGCCGAATCCATCGGACCGTCCGGCGGGTCCAAGTTGGTGGCAAAGGCCTGGACCGACCCCGAGTTCAAGAAGCGCCTGCTCGAGAACGGCACCGAGGCGAGCAAGGAGGTGGGCATCGACTGGACCGACCCGACCGGCACCGGCACCCCCAGCGACTACACCTTCTTCTACGTCCTCGAGAACACCCCGAAGGTGCACAACGTGATCGTGTGCACGCTGTGCTCGTGCTACCCACGGCCCGTGCTCGGCATGTCGCCCGACTGGTACCGGACCCCGAACTACCGGCGGCGCATGGTCCGTCGTCCACGCGAGGTCCTCGCCGAGTTCGGTCTCCACTTCCCAGCCGATGTCGAAGTGCGGGTGCACGATTCGAACCAGAAGTCGCGGTTCATGGTGATGCCGATGCGCCCCGAGGGCACCGAGGGTTGGACCGAGGAACAGCTCGCGAAGATCGTCACCCGCGACACCATGATCGGCGTGGCACTGCCCTCCGCCGACTGGGATGCATCCAAGGCACCATCGGCAGGAGGCGGCAAGTGACCACGGCACAGGGCTACGACGTCATCCTCCACACGCTGCCTGAAGACTCCGAGCGGGTCGGCGCCCTCCCCGATACCGATCGCAGGCCCGACCCGTGGGAGTCTGCGATGCAGGCGACGTGCGAGTGCCTGTCGTGGCGCGGCTCGTGGGACAACCTCGAGCGCCGGCACACCGAGGACGAACTGGGCGAGACCATCTACAGCGACTTCCCGGTCCGTTCACGATCCGCGATCACCACCGCGCACACGTTCCTCGATCGCGGCATCGTCACCCAGGACGAACTACGGGCGAAAATGGAACAGGTGCGGGCGAGGCTGAAAGGCAACTGAAACCGGAAGATCCTCGCCCCCAGCACGTTCGAGCGCTCGTTGCGCGGGCCGCTCGAACGCGGCGTCGATCGTGATGTCGACGCCGGCGAGGGGCCTTGCCAACCGGGCAGGACTCCTCGGCGGCCTGGGCGACACGGGCGACCCCCGTTGCGTCCAGGCCGCCGGCCTCTGCGTGGACTGTTGCCGTCGTACGAGCCCGTGTGCTCAGGATTGCTGTGCGGCGCGCGCAGATGCCTCGTCCGCTTCCCGGTACTGCGCGAGTAGTTCCCGTTCGCCGTCGCGGTGCGGGTAGGCGAAAAAGACGAGCGCCGCACCGACCAGGACGATCGCGATCGCCGCGGCGTACGCGCGGGTGTCTCCGTCGAGGAACGCGGCGCGGGCGGCACTCTCGATCACGCTCGCGTACTGCGGGTACCGCTCCGCGACGTTCTCTGCACCCGCGAACGACTTCTCCAGCGCAGCCTGGGTCTGGTCGCCGACTCCACTCGCCTCTGGGCTGGCGGCGATCGCCACAGCGAAGGAGGCCGAGTAGCCGGCGGTGAGCAGCGCGCCGAGTACAGACTGCACGATGGCGCCGCCCAAGTCGCGCTGCAGGTCCGCGGTGCCCGACGCCATCCCCGCCCGCCACACCGGCACCGACCCCGTGAGCGAGTGCGAAGCGGGCGTGCCGGCCAGTCCGACGCCCGCGCCGAGGAACATGTAGCCGAGCGCGATCTTCCAGTACTGTGCGTCCTCCTTCCACAGCAGCAACGCCACCAGCAGTCCCAGGACGATCGCGACGTATCCGAGCAACAGGGTGAACCGCGCGCCGTGCGACTCGACCAGCTTGGCGGACTGCGGCGCCACCACGACCATGACGGCCGCCGCCGGCAGACCGGCAGATCCTGCTGCCAGCGTGGAGTATCCGAGCACGTTCTGCATGAACTGCTGACCGATGTACATCGTCCCCATCAGCGTCCCGAACACCACGATGCCCGCGACCGCCGCCACCCAGAAGATTCGCCGACGGGCCACCCGCAGGTCGTACAGCGGGTACTTCGCCCGCCACTGCCGGATGCCGAACGCCACCCCGGCGGCGGCCGCGATCAGCAGCATCGACAGCGCGGTCGCGCGCATCCCGGCGACCGGAGCGAAGTTGATGCCCAGCACCAGCGCCGCCACCAGGATCACCGACACGATTCCACCGAGATGATCCACGGGATCCGTCGACTCGTTCACGTGTCCCGGCACGAAGTAGACGGCGAACCCCAACGCGACCAACGCCAGCGGCACGGTCACCAGGAACACCGAGCCCCACTCGAACGACTGCAACAGGGCCCCGGACACGAGCGGGCCGAGCGAGGAGATGCCGCCGCCGATCGCGGACCACAGGGCGATCGCCTTGGTCCGGGCCGGCCCCGACCAAAGCGCGGTGATCAACGCGAGGGTGGTCGGGAACGCCATCCCGGCCGCCACGCCGCCGAGCAGGCGCGCGAGGATCAGCACCTCGATGCTCGGTGCGAACGCGGCGATGATGCACGCAGGCAAGGACAACACCATGCCGAGCACCAGCATCATCTTGCGCCCGAACCGGTCACCGAGCGCGCCGAGGTAGAGCACCGAGCTTGCGAGCCCCACCGAGTAGCCGACGGCGATCAGGTTCAGTTGCGTCTGGCTTGCGTCGAAGGCCCGACCGATGTCGGGCAACGCGACATTGGCCACCGCCAGGTTCAGATTCGCGACGGAAGCGACAAGGACCAGGGCCGTGAGGACGAACGAGGCCCGAGCCGGGCGGGTCCCGACCGCTGTGGTTGTCATGCGGCCAGTCCACACCATCGAGGTTCGTCACGCGTGCCGAAACGCCGACCGAACCGGACGGCACCCGCTGTGGTGTGGCCGCCTCCCGGGAGCGGCTACTCGAGCGCGGCGTCGAGGGTGATGTCGACGCCGGTGAGGGCCTTGCTCACCGGGCAGGAGTCCTTGGCGGCCTGGGCGGCACGCGCGAACCCCGCCGCGTCCATGCCGTCGACCTCGGCCCTGACGGTGAGCGTGATGCCGGTGAGCTTGAAGCCCACCGTGTCCGGCCCGAGCGAGACATCGGCGCGAACGTCGAGGCTCTGCGGAACCCCGCCCGCCTCCCCGATCAGGGCCGACAGTTGCATCGCGTAGCAGGACGAGTGCGCCGCCGCGATCAGTTCCTCGGGGCTGGTGAACCCGCCGGCGTCCTCGGCTGCCCGCTTCGGGAAGGACACCTCGAACGTCCCCGTCCCGAACTGGTGAGTTCGACCTGGCCGGAACCCTTTTCGAGAGTTCCGTTCCAAGCTGTGCGCGCTGTGCGTGTGGGCATTGCAGATCCTCTCTCGTCGATCGGTCTCTCCCGCAAGCTACCCCTATCGTGGGAACCCATGGGGCTGCTCGGGAAGGCTCGATTCCGGAGAGAATCGCTCGGCTTCGCGCTGGGTTCGGCGCTCTTCGCGCTCGGCGCCGCCCCGGGCTACGCGACCACGGTCGGCAGCGAGGCCGACAATCTCACCTTCTTCGTCGGCTCGCTCTTCTTCACGGCTGCGGCCTTCGTCCAACTGCGACTGAGCGGGCGGGTCGTGCCCGACGCGACGACGTCCCGCGCCGACCGCTACGACTGGTGGTCCGCGCTCGTCCAGTTCGTCGGCACCGTGCCGTTCAACATCAGCACCGGCGTCGCGCTGGTACGCAGCCTGTCGCTCCGCGAGCACCACGAGTTCGTGTGGGAGCCGGACCTGTTCGGCTCCGTCTGCTTCCTCGCCTCCGGCGCGCTCGCGGTGGTCGCCACCACCGAGATCGACGGCCTGTGGGATCCGCACGCCCGGAACTGGGGCAGCACCTGGCTGAACATGATCGGGTCGGTCGCATTCGGTGTCTCGGCGGTGAGCGCCGTGTTCGTGCCCGGCACCCACCGACCCGAGGACGCGGCGGCTGCGAACGTCGGGACGCTCGTCGGGGCACTGTGCTTCCTGGCCGCGGCGCTGCTGATGAAACCACCCGCACCCGGGGCGGTGAAGATGCCGGGGTCGGCGCGTTGACCGCCGTGGCGACTACCGACCGCGGCGACCGTCGGCATACCGTGCTGGTCGTGAACGATCAGAGCAACCCGGCACCGGCCGACGCGGCAGCCCGGACCGCGGCTGCCGCGCGCACCGCCCACCGTCGCCGGCGTCGGGCGCGGGGGCCGATTCTGGTCGGCATCGACGGTCCCGCGGGCGGCGGGAAATCGACCCTGGCCGATCGCGTCGCCGCGGCGCTGGACGACGCACCGATCGTCCGGATGGACGACCTGTACCCCGGCTGGGACGGCCTTGCCGCGTCGGTGCCGCTCCTCGTCCGGTGCGTCCTCTCCCCGCCGTGCACGGCCGGATCCGCGCTATCGGCGCTACGACTGGCATCGCGGCGCATACGCGGAGTGGCGCGCGGTCCGCCGCCACCGCTACCTGATCGTCGAGGGCGCCGGATCCACCTGCGGCATCGCACGTGGCTACTTCGCCGTCCGCGTGTTCGTCGACGCCGCGCCCGAGGAGCGGATGCGACGGGCATTGGAGCGCGACGGCGACATGTTCCGGCCGCACTGGGACCGCTGGGCCCACCAGGAGGCGGCGTTGTTCAGCCCGGACCGGACGCGGCGCGCCGCCCACATCGCGGTGCTGACGGGGTCGACCGTCCGCACCTGAGCGGATCAACCCGACTCGGGCGCTCGGCGGGCCCGGTGCCGGTCGGCCATGCCCGACGCCCGGAGCCGGATCCCTTCGCGTAGCGTCTCGGGCCCGAGAAGTTCGGCATCGTCGCCGAGCATCCACAGGACGCTCCCGGCGTGTGCGGCGTCGCCGAACTCGACCTCGACGGTGACCCAACCGTCCGCCCAAGTCTCCGAGGCGGCGGAGAGCACCGAGCCGAGGAGGTCCTCGCGCCGCTCGGCCCGCACGCGAACGGTCGCCGCGACGGTCTCGTGCAGCGCACGGAACTCGGACCGCCGCCGGTCCCAGATCCCAGCCAGGTCGACGACGGGGTCACGTCGGGCCTGCTCGTCGAGTTCCCGGACATCCTGGACGCGGGAGAGCCGGTACGTGCGCTCCGCACCACGGTGGGTTGCCACCAGGTACCACCGACCACCGGCGTTCACCAGGCCGATCGGATCAACAGTGCGCCAGCGGGATTCGCCGTCGCGGGCGGCGTAACGGAGCCGTAGCCTGCGTCCGGCGAACACCACCTGCTGGATCAGGCCGAGATGCTCGTCGTGCCTCGGATCGGTGAACCAGCCGCCCTGCCGCACCAGCACCCGTTCCGCGACCCGGGTGGCGGCGGTGCGGTGCGCGTCGGGCATGGCGGCCGACACTTTCCGCATCGCCGACGCGAATGCGGGCGCCATCCCCAGCGCCGCCGGGGTGGCAGCGGCGCCGGCCGCGAGCAGCGCCTTCGCCTCCTCCACCGTCAGACCGGTGAGATCGGTGGTGAACCCCGGCAGCAGCGCGAACCCGCCGTCCCGGCCGCGTTCCGCGTAGACGGGGATTCCGGCCGCCGACAGTGCCTCCACGTCCCGCAGCACGGTGCGAGTGGACACCTCGAGCTCCCGCGCGAGGGCGCTCGCGGACATCCTTCCCCTGTTCCGCAACAGCAAGACCAGTGACAGCAGACGGTCGGCGCGCATTTCCCCATCCTCTCAGGAATACATGACAGAGGATGTCGTGATTAGCGACGAGAGTGGGCACGGTCCGCACACGTGCACTCGATCGAAAGGCCCACCGATGACCGACATCTCCGATCCCCGCCCTCTGTACCGCGAAGCCCTGGCCTGGGTGACGGCCCTGATGGCCGAGGTGCGGCCGGAGCAGCTGGCGGATCCGACGCCGTGCGACGAGTTCGACGTCGCGACCCTGATGGGCCACCTGGTCGCCACCGTCGACCGGGCGCGCGTCATCGGGGAGGGCGGCGACCCGCACACCACCCCCTCGTGGTCACCGGTGTCGCCGACGACCAGTGGCCGCACGCGTACGACCGGGCGGTCGAGGCGATGAGGGCGGTGTGGGCGGACGACGCCTTGCTGGACACCGTCGTCACCGTGCCCTGGGGTCGCGTCCCCGGACGCGCCGCGGTGTTCGCCTACCTGAACGAAACCCTGGTACACGGCTGGGATCTCGCGGTGGCGACCGGACAGCCCGCCGAAGCCGACCCGGTTCTGGCGGCAACGGCGCTCGCAGTGGCCGAACGTGCGATCCCCGAGGCTCCGCGCGGCGGGCCGATTCCGTTCGGCCCGGTGGTCAAGCCGGCCGAGGGCGCGGGACCCACGGAACGCCTCGCCAACTGGTCCGGCCGGGCCGGCATCCGCCGTCCGGCGACGTCCGCCTGATACACGACGACGCCCCGCACGCAGTTGCGTGCGGGGCGTCGTCGTTTCGGTGAGGACTACTCGGAAGATCCGGGCTCGGTCGGGCCCGATCCCTCACCGGCAGTGCTCGCGAGCGCCTCGGCGGGCGAATCCGGAACCGTGACCGGCTTCGGGCTGCCGCGGAACGTGAACTTCGCGTTCTCGCCGGCGCCCTCGCCGTCCCAGCCCTCGACGTCGACCAGGACGATCTGGCCCGGGGTCAGCTCGTTGAAGAGGATCTTCTCCGACAGCTGGTCCTCGATCTCGCGCTGGATGGTGCGACGCAGCGGCCGCGCACCCAGGACCGGATCGAAGCCGCGCTTCGCGAGCAGCGACTTCGCCTGCTCGGTCAGCTCGATGTCCATGTCCTTGTTCTTCAGCTGCGCCTCGACGCGGCTGATCATCAGGTCCACCATCTGGATGATCTCGTTCTGAGTCAGCTGGTGGAAGAGCGATGATGTCGTCGATGCGGTTGAGGAACTCGGGGCGGAAGTGCTTCTTGAGCTCGTCGTGGACCTTGAGCTTCATGCGCTCGTAGTTCGACTCGCTGCCCGTTCCGGCCGAGAAGCCCAGACCCACAGCCTTCGAGATGTCGGAGGTACCCAGGTTCGAGGTGAAGATCAGCACGGTGTTCTTGAAGTCGACCGTACGACCCTGACCGTCGGTGAGACGGCCGTCCTCGAGGACCTGCAGGAGGGTGTTGTAGATCTCCTGGTGTGCCTTCTCGATCTCGTCGAACAGGACCACCGAGAACGGCTTGCGGCGCACCTTCTCGGTGAGCTGGCCGCCCTCTTCGTAGCCGACGTAGCCCGGAGGGGCACCGAACAGGCGCGACGCGGTGAACCGGTCGTGGAACTCGCCCATGTCGATCTGGATGAGCGCGTCGTCCTCGCCGAACAGGAAGTTCGCGAGCGCCTTGGACAGCTCGGTCTTACCGACACCGGACGGGCCGGCGAAGATGAACGAGCCGGACGGACGCTTCGGATCCTTCAGGCCGGCGCGGGTGCGACGGATCGCCTTCGAGACCGCCTTGACGGCGTCCTCCTGGCCGATGATCCGCTTGTGCAGCTCCTCCTCCATGCGGAGCAGACGCGTGGTCTCCTCCTCGGTGAGCTTGAAGACCGGGATGCCGGTCCAGTTGCCCAGCACCTCGGCGATCTGCTCGTCGTCGACCTCGGCGATGACGTCCAGGTCACCGGAACGCCACTGCTTCTCCCGCTCGGCGCGCTGCGCGACCAGCTGCTTTTCCTTGTCGCGCAGGTTCGCCGCCTTCTCGAAGTCCTGCGCGTCGATCGCGGACTCCTTCTCACGGCGGGCGTCGGCGATCTTGTCGTCGAACTCGCGCAGGTCCGGCGGCGCAGTCATCCGGCGGATGCGCATCCGGGCGCCGGCCTCGTCGATGAGGTCGATGGCCTTGTCCGGCAAGAAGCGGTCGTTGATGTACCGGTCGGCCAGGGTGGCCGCCGCGACCAGTGCGCTGTCGGTGATCGAGACGCGGTGGTGCGCCTCGTAGCGGTCGCGCAGACCCTTGAGGATCTCGATGGTGTGCTCGACCGTCGGCTCGCCGACCTGCACCGGCTGGAACCGGCGCTCGAGGGCGGCGTCCTTCTCGATGTACTTGCGGTACTCGTCGAGGGTGGTGGCACCGATGGTCTGCAGCTCGCCACGGGCCAGCTTCGGCTTGAGGATCGAGGCCGCGTCGATCGCGCCCTCGGCGGCGCCCGCACCGACGAGCGTGTGCAGCTCGTCGATGAACAGGATGATGTCGCCGCGGGTGTTGATCTCCTTGAGGACCTTCTTCAGGCGTTCCTCGAAGTCACCGCGGTAGCGGCTGCCGGCGACCAGGGAGCCCAGGTCGAGCGTGTACAGCTGCTTGTCCTTGAGGGTCTCCGGCACCTCACCGTTGACGATGGCCTGCGCGAGGCCCTCGACGACGGCGGTCTTGCCGACACCGGGCTCGCCGATGAGGACAGGGTTGTTCTTGGTGCGGCGGCTCAGGACCTGCATGACACGCTCGATTTCCTTCGAGCGGCCGATGACCGGGTCGAGCTTGCCTTCGAGGGCGGCCTGGGTGAGGTTGCGGCCGAACTGGTCGAGGACCAGCGACGTCGACGGAGTGCCCGCCTCGCCGCGGCTGCCCCGGCCTCGGCCGGCTCCTTGCCCTGGTAGCCCGACAGCAGCTGGATGACCTGCTGGCGGACGCGGTTGAGGTCGGCGCCCAGCTTGACGAGCACCTGGGCCGCGACACCCTCGCCCTCGCGGATCAGACCGAGCAGGATGTGCTCGGTGCCGATGTAGTTGTGTCCGAGCTGCAGCGCCTCACGCAGGCTGAGCTCGAGGACCTTCTTGGCACGGGGGTGAAGGGGATGTGGCCGGACGGGGCCTGCTGGCCCTGGCCGATGATCTCCTCGACCTGGCTGCGGACGCCTTCGAGGGAGATGCCCAAGGACTCCAGCGACTTCGCCGCCACACCCTCGCCCTCGTGAATGAGGCCGAGAAGGATGTGTTCCGTGCCGATGTAGTTGTGGTTGAGCATCCTGGCTTCTTCTGAGCCAGGACGACGACGCGCCGCGCGCGATCGGTGAACCTCTCGAACATCGCTCTCCCTCACATTTTCCGGCGGTACAGGTTCGAGGCCCCGCATGTCACGCTGCCTCGCGCCTTCCCGCCGCGTCTCGCTCCGGTACTACAGGCTGACGGCCTCCGGAACCGAAGGTTCCACGACCCCACTTCACACTCTAGTGGGCTGCCTTTCCGACTGCCGCTTCTCCACCCGTCAAACACGCGGAGCCGACCTGCATAAAGTTCTCAACGCCGCAGGTCGCGGAATCGTTTCCCGCGCGCTGTACGCCTGAAGCGAACATTCGCGACCTGCCTCGCAGATCGGGGCGCGGACCAGGCTCGGCTACGCTGGCCCGGCCGGACGGGGGACGTCACGGCATAGATGACTCGGCTCGGGGGACTGTGTCCGAAACACCTGCACGACGGCGATTTCTCTTTCGCTGCTCAGACTCGCCGCGACCATCGCGGTCGCATACGGCGTGATTCTGCTGATTCCCCGGCTGGCCGCACTGGGTCCCGAGGCGCCGGACTCGACCGATCTGCGTTCGGCACTCGCGCAGCCGACCAGGGCCGCAAAGAATCCGACGACACCACCGCCGCCGCTCCCTCAGGGATTTCCCTCGATGCAGTTCCCGCCACCCAAGATCGACGTCGAGCCAGGACAGCCGCAACCCATCGCGACCAAGTTCGGACTCACCTACGACATTCCGCCGGACTGGGACAACGAATGGGACGCGGTGTTCGGATGGTCCGACCGTGACGCCCCGATGACCTGTGCAACCAGTCGTTGAGCCTGCTGACGACCGCGGTCGGTCGACTGAACTGGGAGTAGGCGCGACGGCTCGTCGTCAACGCGTCAGGTCCGACGCCTTGTCCAGCGATCCCAGCTTGTGCGGGTTGCGGATCGCGTAGATGCGGACGATCCGGCCGTCCTCGACGGCCAGACTGACCGCGGTGGCCTCGCCCCCTACGTCGATCCGAATTCCCGGCATGCCGTTGAGCCACGTCGTGGTCGTCACGAAATCCGGGAGCGTTGCAGCACGGGACAGGAACGCCGCAACCCGTTCGGCTCCGACGATCGGCCTTCGCGCAGCCGCCGCGTAGCCGCCGCCGTCGGCGATCGCCACGACATCCGGGGCGAGCACCTCGACGAGTGCCTGCACGTCGCCGGTGGAGACGGCGTCAAGAAACTTCTCGACGACCACCTGCTGCTGGTCCCGGTCGACGCGCATCCGTGGCCGCCGCGCACCGACGTGTTCACGCGCACGGTGCGCGATCTGCCGGACCGCGGGCGGCGTCTTGCCCACCACTTCGGCGATCTCGTCGTAGGGCGTCTCGAACACCTCGTGCAGCACGAACACCGCCCGCTCGACCGGGCCGAGGGTCTCGAGCACGGTGAGCATCGCGATCGACACGTTCTCCGCGAGCTCGACGTCGTCGGCCACATCCGGGGTGGTCAGCAACGGCTCGGGCAGCCATTCCCCGACGTACTCCTCCCGACGGCGGGACTCGGCTCGGAGCCGGTTCAGTGCCTGCCGAGTGACTGTGCGGACCAGGTAGGCACGTGGGTTGTGCACCTCGGTTCGGTCGACGTCCGCCCACCGCAGCCAGGTCTCCTGCACCACGTCCTCGGCGTCGGCGGCGGAGCCGAGCATCTCGTAGGCGACGGTGAAAAGCAGACTGCGGTGGGTGACGAACGGGTCGCCGCTCATGTCGTCGAGCGTACGGCGAGCGGCTTCAGCCCACACGACGCCGCGAAGCCCTGCGATTCGATGCCGAACGCGGTGTTGGTGCGGGTCATGAGGTTTGCCACCGCGACGAACGCGGTCAACTCCACCAACGCGGCCGGGCCGAGCGCCTCGAGCAGCCGGGCCGACAGTTCGTCGGTCACCGTCGGCGGGGTCTGGGTCATCGCCTCGGCGTACTCCATGACATCCCGCTCCAACGGCGTGAACACGTCCGACTCGCGCCAGCGAGGCACCTCGCGGGCCTTGGTCAGATCGAGTCCCTCGTTGTGGGCCTGGAAATAGCCGAAGTCCAGGCAGAAACTGCAGCCGACCAGGCTGGCCACCGCCATGTGGGCGAACGACTTCAGGTTCTCGTCGCACTTGTCCCACTTCTGCACCTTGCGGCCGACGGTGAAACTGAAGTTCAGCACCTTCCGGTTGTGCCACGTCACCTCGACCGGTTCGGCCACCTCGCCGAGCATCTTGCGGGACATCCGCTTGACCACCGCGCCGTACACGCCGGTCAGCTCGGCCTTCGGGATCCGGGTATTGCTGGTCATGATTCCTCCTCCGGTTACGTGCTCTCGACATGGAGACACCGGCCGCGGAGGAAATGTGACACCCGAGGCGAATTCGCCGCACGGCCGCCGTCAGTCGACCGGAGCGGGAGTGAGCGCGACGCCACCGTCCGTCTCGGGGGCTTCGCGGCGCGCGATCGCCGTCGGCGGGCGCTCGGGCCGCGGTCCGCCGGGAATGAACCGCGACAGCGTCCGGTGCAGCGCCCACGCGATCGGGACGGTGAACGCGACGGTGACGATGAAGACGCCGGCCGTCGAGCCCTGGAACGTCTGGTAGCCGAGCATGTCGACGACGAACTCCATCACCACGAGATGCACCAGGAAAATCTCGTAGGAGATCTCCCCAGCCACACCATCGGCGCCGACGAGCACAGGCGCCCGAGCGGTCCGGGCCGGTCACCGATCACGAGCGGCGCCATGAACGTCGTCGCGAACAGCAGGAACAGCATCGACTTGGTGATCGCCTGCGTGGCGTCGATCGGCACGATCGTCGCCTCACCCGCCAGCGGCGTCGACGCGAGCAGCAGGAAGTACAGCGCCAGCAGTCCCGCGCCGTACGGGTTGCACCGTTTCAGCATGACCGACGCCAGCGCCAGCAGCATGCCGCCCGCGAACCACGCGATGAACCCCGGCAACCACAGCCGGGCCGTGAACGAGATGCCGGTGTTGTGGGTGATCAACGTCCACAGCGGCGTGATCGCGACGACCCCGAGCAGTGCCACCGCCAGCCGCACTGGATGCCACTCCCGTCGACAGACCACGACCACCAGCAACCAGCCGAGCACGGGCAGCAGCAGATAGAACGTGGCCTCGACTGCGAGACTCCACATCTGGGTGAGCCCGTTGTGCAGATGGCCGGGCCCGTAGATCTGGGTCAGCGTCATGTTCCGCACGAAACCGGACCAGCCCAGGCCTGTCTCCCCGCGTCGTCGCGGAAGAGGTAGATCGCATACGTCGCGACGACGGTGATCCAGTAGGCCGGCAGGATCCGCCGCGCGCGATGCCACAGGTAGGTGGTTGTCGACGGCAGTACCCCCTGCCCGGCAGCGGCCCGCAGCCACGGCCGGAACAGCAGGAATCCCGAAAGCACGAAGAACAGCGCGACGCCGATCTCGAGCCGAGAGAACGCGCCCCCGGCGACGTCGGGCGTGTACCGCCCCGTCCAGAACGCGGCGTGCGCGCCGACCACCAGCAGCGCGGCGATCGCGCGCAGGCCCGTCAGCGACCGGACGTAACCCGCGGCGCTCACTTCCCCGCCCCCGGCGCGGGCGCGACGGCACCGACCGGGCCGGCCCCCACACACAACGCGAGTCCGGGCGTCGAGGTCCGGACCCGCAGCGCGTCACCCGCACCGAGAAGGCGCACGTACACCTGGCCCAGCCCGGCCTTGACCGGCACCGTCACCGTGTCGCCGCCGCGGTTGAGTCCCACCTCGACAGTGCCGTCGGCGGTCGCGAAGTAGTTCAGTTGCGCCGTCCATTCCCAGTCGATGAGCGGGCCGTCCAGCGGCAACTCGACGGGTGCGCTCTCGACGCGGTAACCGCAGCCCGGCACTGGGCCCTGCCCGATGGTGCGGGCCGTGGTGACCTCGGCGGGGATCAGGCGTCCGGAGTCGTCGAGCAACTGCAGAAAGTTGGTGGACCGCGCGAACTCGGGACGCTCCCGCAGGGGCCCGAAGATGTGACTGGTCGTGTTGTGCGGGTATGCGACGGGCAGCAGCACGTAGATCGACACGGCTTGGTCCAGGAGCGGGGTTTCCTGGTTCGCGGCCAGCGCCGCCCGCCCGTTGGCGAGGTAGGCGACGGTCGGGTTGTCGCGCCACCGCCCCACGAACGTCACCGTCGACCACAGGCTGCTCGCGACGAACAGCGCCGCAAGCCCGACCACCAGCACCGGGCGCGGTCTCGGCACTGGGCGCACCCCGGGCCGTCGGGGCGCGCGCACCATCAGCGCCCAGCCGATCGCTATGACGACCGCGCTGTCGGCGACGTAGCGGAGCGTCTGTGCCAGTTCATACGCGGTGTCCGGTCCGGACCGGGTGAGCACCATCGCCGCCTCGGACACCGCGACGTAGGCGACCATCGCCACCCAGATGCCCGCGGTGCGCTGCCGATATCGCAGCGACCATGCCAGCGCAGCCGCAACGGCCACCCATCCGAGCACCACCAACACCGTCGGCGGCGTCGCCCACGGCGGACTCGGCGGCCACCGATCCCACGCCCACGGCCCGCCGAGCAGGGTCGGCACCAGACCGAGCGACGTACCGTGATGCACCAGCCCGACGGTCTGCGTCGCCGACGCCGACACCAGGCGGGAATGGGTGAAGTGCAGGTACGCGACGGCCCACCCCGCCACCACCACCGCGAGCGGAATCCACAACGCCCGCCCCCGCACCAGGGCCGACCGGAGCGGACGTTCGATCCCGTCGACCCGGTACATCAGCGCGACGACCGCGAACGCGACGAACGGCACCAGCACCGACTTCTCGAAGAACGCCAGCGACAGCGCCGCCACGACGGTGCCCGACACCGCGAACCGGATTCGTCCGGTGCGGCACAGCCGGATCGCGTCACCCGCCACCCACGCGAGACCGATCTGCATCGGCAGCGAGTTCAGCCCCGCGGCCCACCACGCGAACGACGGTAGCGTCAGCGGCGAGAACAGATAGAACGTCAGCGGCAGCAGCAACACCGGACGGGTGCCCAGAAGCAACCGGAGCACCCGCAGCACCGCGACCGACGCGAGCGCCTGCAGGGCGATCAGCGTCAGGGCCGGCACCGTCCAGTTCAGCGGGGCCACCGCGGTCGAGATCCACGCGACCAGGAACGCCGCGGGCATGAAGTGACCGTCGTGGTCGTAGAACAGGAACTCACCCGACAGCGCGGGCAGCTGCCCCGATCGGCTGATCAGGATCAGATCGTCCCAGTAGAAGTCGCCCGTGAACGCGACGACGCCGCGGACGACGAGTTGCAGCCCGATGAGAGCCACCGCGGCGGCGAGGACCTGCCGGGATGTCATCGGCCACCATCGGCCCCGTCTCGGCGGCACGCGAGACTCGCCGATGTCGCCCGCGGCGTCTGCCTCCGGAACCGCTCGCACGCGCACTCTCCTTCCTCCGGCCGGATCGCCGGAGCGGAACCTTACCCACGCAAATTAACGCGTCTCCGAGGGTCCGCGAGGAGGCTGGCGGAGGGTCAGCCTCCCGTGATCGGCGCGACGAACTGGCACGGCACCGGGCGCGGATGAGCCGGGTCCAGTGCATTGAGCACATGCGCCGCGGCCACCGGTTCCGCCGCGATCGCCGCGTGCTCACCGTAGTTCGTGCCGCACCCGTCCTGCACGACGACGTTGGTCGCATTGGGTGCCGCGAGGAACCCGCTCGTGTAGGGCACGACCAGTTCGTCGTAGCGGGTCATGATGTTGGTGTAGGTGACCTGCGGCGCGTAGACCCCGTCGGACTGCAGGGCCTTCATGAAGTCGGAGCCCGACACCATCTGCGTGCACGCCTGGCACAGCGCTCCGATGCTGTTGTCGACGAGCGCCCCGGCGCCGGCCGCGCGTACCGCCGCGACCATCTGTGCGGCGGCGAAGGCGTCGGTGCCGTTCCACAGCGGCGCAAGCGACACGTACTTGTCGACCTTGTCGGCGCCGCCCAGCCGCTTGACGTAGTACGTCGGCATCAGCGTGCCCTGCGAATGCCCGATCAGATCGACCTTCCGCGCGCCGGTCGACTGCAGGACCCGGTCGACGAAATCGCTCAACTGCTGAGCACTCTGCTCCATCGGCTTCATTCCGCCGATTGCCGAAATAGGCCAGGGTAGATCTTCGAATGCGCCGTAGGTGAGCGCGAAGACACGATAGCCTTCGTTCGCCAGAAGCGGGGCGTAGGTACCCCAATTGTCCTGCCTGTTACCGCCGGTTCCATGAACCAACACGACGGGATTCGGGTGCTGGTCGGACGGTTTACACGACCAGTCGTTCGATCCCGGCGCGGACCCGCCCGGATTGCCCAATTCCAAGGGGATTCCCGCAAGGAAGTTGTAGGACACCGGGAGGGTCTCCTGCGCCGCTGCCGGACCGGCCATACAAGCCAGCGACAATACCGAAAGCACCGCGCCCGTTATGAATCGCCTCAGCTGCACATCGCGGACCCTAGCAGTGGATCTTTACGCCCGGATCCGAATCGTCAGACGTGCTCCGATCGCAATCAGTGCGCCTTGTTGTACGCCTCGGTGATTTCCGCGGAGATTCGACCACGAGAGGACACCGTGAAGCCATTGCGACGTGCCCATTCCCGAATCGCTGCACTCTGCTCGCGGTCCACCGACGCGCGCGCCGAGGACGCCGAGGCACCCGTGGTCGCCTTACCACCACGACGACGATTCGTCACCTTGCGAGCATGGGAAACCCACACGTCGAGCTGCTCGCGAAGCTTTGCGGCATTATCGGATGACAGATCGATCTCGTACAGAACCCCATCCAGTCCGAACTCGACCGTTTCATCGGCGGTGGCATCCTGATCGACGTCGTCGATGAGCGTTACAGTGACCTTCTTTGCCATGGGGTCAATTCCTTCCGAATGACGCGTCGTTGCCCGGACGCGATGCGCCCCAGCCGGTAACTCGAAAGCAATAGTACCCCCGAATCACCGATATCGAAGACTCGTCATTAGCGAATTGAAAACACCCGGTCAGCGCGAGGGTCGGACAATTGGGAACAAGATGGTTTCCCGGATTCCCAATCCCGTGAGCGCCATCAGCAGGCGATCGATTCCCATACCGGTACCGGTGGTCGGGGCATGCCCTGTTCCATCGCGGCCAGGAACTCCTCGTCGAGAACCATGGCCTCGTCGTCACCGGCGGAGGCGAGGCGCGCCTGATCCATGAAACGCTCACGCTGGATGATCGGATCGACCAACTCGGAATACCCGTCGCGAGTTCGAATCCGCGAATGTAGAGATCCCACTTCTCCGTCACGCCCGGCAGGCTCCGGTGCTGACGGGTGAGTGGCGACGTCTCGACCGGGAAGTTCCGGACGAACGTGGGCTCGTGCAGCTGGTCGCCGCACTGGTGTTCCCACAGCTCCTCGACGAGCTTGCCGTGGCCGTATCCCTTGTCCTTCGGAACTTCGAGGCCGACCTTGGCCGCGAGGGCCAGCAGCTCGTCCACCGACGTCTCCGGCGTGACGTCGACACCGATGGCCTCGGACAACGACGGATACATCTCCATCGTCTTCCACTCACCGCTCAGGTCGTACTCGGAACCGTCGGCGAGCGTGACCACCTGGGTGCCGAACGCACCCTGCGCGACTTCCTGGACGAGCTCGCGAATCATCTTCGCGGAATCGTCGTAGGTGCCGTAGGCCTCGTACGTCTCGAGCATCGCGAACTCCGGCGAATGCGTCGAGTCCACACCCTCGTTGCGGAAATTGCGGTTGATCTCGAAGACCTTCTCGATACCGCCGACCACGCAACGCTTGAGGAAGAGTTCCGGCGCGATGCGCAGGAACAGGTCGATGTCGAGGGCGTTCGAGTGCGTCACGAACGGGCGGGCGGCCGCACCACCGTGCAGCGTCTGCAGCATGGGCGTCTCGACCTCGAGGAAGCCGCGGCGCTCGAGCGCGTTGCGCAGCTCACGCACCACCGCGACGCGCTTGCGGGCCGTCTCCCGGGCCTCGGGGCGGATGATGAGGTCCGCGTAGCGCTGCCGCACGCGGGACTCCTCGCTCATCTCCTTGTGCGCGACGGGCAGCGGGCGCAGCGCCTTCGCCGCCATCTGCCACGCGTCGGCCATGACGCTCAGCTCACCGCGACGGGAGCTGATCACCTCGCCGTGCACGAAGACGAAGTCGCCGAGGTCGACGTCGGACTTCCACGCCGCCAGGGCGTCCTCGCCGACGTTCGCGAGGCTCAACATCGCCTGCAGCTGCGTGCCGTCGCCCTCCTGCAGCGTCGCGAAGCACAGCTTGCCGGTATTGCGGACGAAGATGACGCGGCCGACCACGCCGACGGTGTCGCCGGTGCTCGCGTCCGGCTCCAGATCGGGGTACTTGGCGCGGATCTCCGCCAGCGAATGAGTGCGAGGAACCGACACCGGGTACGGCTCCTGCCCCTGGGCGAGCAGACGCTCCCGCTTCTCGCGGCGGATCCGGAGCTGCTCGGGGGTGTCGTCGACGGGCTGGGCTGGTGCTTCACTCACGGGGTACAAGACTATAGGGCGGCATCAGCCGAGGTGGCGCCGGTAGCACGGCGACGCCCGCGGCCGCCGCACGGGATGCCCGAGCGGGCTGCAGCGGACGCCCGTCCGGAGCGGCCGGACGGTTCGGTTCCCGGGCCGACCGGCCCGTCGACGCCCTCCCCCTCTGACCGAATGTCACACGCGTTCAGTCGAACTGAACCGATGTGACATTCGGCCACAGCGGCAGCGGTCAGTGCGCGGAGACCGTCGCCAGCTCGCGGACGCAGTGCGTCTGCCCGATCAGGGCACCGAGCAGACCGGCCGCCTTGATCGCCTTGTAGCCGCCGACCAGATCGGTGACGTTGTTCAGACCCAGCTGTCGCAGCGACGCCGCCGCCAGGCTCGACGTGTAGCCCTCGGAGCACACGATCACCCACTCGACGTCGTGGTCGACGGCGAGCGCCAGGTGCGCACTGCTGGTGGGGTCCAGCCGCCACTCGAGGACGTTGCGCTCGATCGCCAGTGCGCCGGGCAGCGTGCCCTCGAGCGCGCGCTGGGCCTGCGGGCGGATGTCGACGAAGATCGCGCCGCGGCGGACGGCCTCGGAGAGCTCGAACACGTACATGCGGTCGAGTCCGGCGCGGGCGTCTTCGAGCATTTCGTCGATGGTCACTTGTGGCCCCCTTCGGGCAGATCGGTCAGCTCGGTGCGGGTACGGCGCAACGCGCTCTGCCCGGTGACCTCGTAGTAGGACATTGCGGTGAGCGGCGGCGAGTACGCGTGCACGCTCAGAGTGGGTTCGGTCGTGTCGGTGACGGGTCCCGGCGCACGCATCACGTCGTGCACCCACCCGAGCGGGAAGGCGGCCTGGTCGCCGGCCTCGAGCGTCCGACGACGGAGCTCGCCGCCGGTCCAGCGGTACTCCGCGAGGGTGCCGCTGAGCACCGTCAGCGCGCCCAAAGATCCTGCGTGGTCATGTAATTCCGTGGACCGGTCCGGGACCCAGCTGATCAGCCAGAGGTCGACGTCGTCGTCGGAACGGAGACGGGCCGACCAGCGCTCGCGGGTCGGAAAAGCCGACGGCAGCAGGTGGTCGTGCCGGCCCTCGAGGACCTCCGCGGCGGCCTGGTCGGTGAGACGCAGCAGGTCCGCGGGGCGCAGTCGGGTCGGCAGCGAGCCGAGGTCGGACGGAGACGTGAAAACGTCAAGAGAATATGCAGAAAGCATGAGCAAAGCTCCAGGAAAGTGAAATTGGTCGAGGCGGCGTTCAGCCTCGACAACACTCCTGGGCGCTCATGCAACGGAACATGTCGATCAGTGTGACACAACATCGGCGCGGACGGAACCCCGCGGATCACCGCAGCCCCGGTGACGCCGGTCTCAGATCTCGGTGTGACGCGCTCCGCGACGCGCGAGATTGCGCTCGTACACCAACCGCAGCCCCTCGAGCGTGAGGTCCGGTTCGTGATGCTCGACGGTCTCGCACTCGGGCATGATCAGTGGCGCACTGTCGCCCGTCGCGATCACCGCGACGTCCGCGCCACCGAATGCCGTGAGCTCCTGGCGAACTCGTCTGACCAACCCGTCGACGAGGCCGGCGAATCCGAACACTGCGCCGGACTGCATGCACTCGACGGTGTTCTTTCCGACCACCGACCGCGGTCGCACCAGTTCGACCTTACGCAGCGCCGCCGACTGCGACGCCAGCGCGTCGGTGGAGATTTCGAGGCCGGGAGCGATTGCGCCGCCGAGGAATTCCCCCTTCGCGGACACGACGTCGACACACGTCGAGGTGCCGAAGTCCACGATGATGCACGCGCCGTCGTAGAAGTGGTGCGCCGCAAGACTGTTGACGATGCGGTCCGCGCCCACTTCCTTGGGGTTGTCGACCAGCAGCGGCACCCCGGTACGCACACCGGGCTCCACCACGACGTGCGGGACGTGACCCCAGTAGCGGGTCAGCATCACGCGAATCTCACGAAGTACCGACGGAACCGTCGACAGCGCCGAGACACCGGTGATCTGCTCGACGTGGGGACCGAGGAGCCCACGGAACTTCAGCGCCAGCTCGTCGGCGGTCATCCGCGGATCGGTACGCATCCGCCAGTCCTGCACCAACTTCGAGTGCGAACCGGCGCCTTTGAAGAGTCCCAGAACGATGTTGGTGTTCCGGACGTCGACGGTGAGCAGCACTGCCCTACACCAGGCTGGAGAGCATCCGCGGCGTGATCAGGCCGGAACCCTCGGGCGCGTGCGCCGGGTCCGAGCCGAGCTCGACCGGCTTGTTGTCGCCGTCGACGAACACGACCCGCGGCGCGTACTCGCGGATCTCCTGCTCGTTCATCACCCCGTAGGCGATGAGGATCACGAGGTCACCGGGCTTGACCAGATGCGCTGCGGCACCGTTGATCCCGATGACACCCGAGCCACGCTCACCGGTGATCACGTACGTTTCGAGGCGGGCGCCGTTGTCGATGTCGACGATCGTCACCTGCTCGCCCTCGAGCAGGTCGGCCGCCTCCATCAGATCCTGGTCGACGGTCACCGAACCCACGTAGTGCAGGTCGGCGTGGGTGACCGTGGCCCGGTGGATCTTCGACTTCATCATGGTGCGCAGCATGTTCGGCCCTTCAGTTATCGGGGTTCGGGAGGTCAGTAGATGTCTGCGACGGCGGGATCGCCTGCCTGCGTGTCGCGTTCGAGGAATCCGGTGCCGACGGCGACGCCGACGTTGTCGATCAGTCGGGTGGTGCCGATCCGGGCCGCGACGAGGAGACGGCCGTCGCCCCGCTCGGGGGCCGGGCCGAGGTCCACACCGCGAACCTCGAGGTACTCCACCTCGACCTCGGGCGCCGCGGCAAGCACCTCGCGCGCGGTCGCGAGGATCGCGTCCGCGCCACCGGCAGCGGCGTGGGCTCCGGCGACCAGCGCCGCCGACAGCGTGGTGGCCAGCTGTCGCTGCTCCGGATCGAGGTAGCGGTTCCGGGAGGACAGCGCCAGACCGTCCTGCTCACGGACCGTCGGAACTCCGACGATCCGCACGTCGAAGTTGAGGTCGCGCACCATCTGCCGGATGAGCACGAGCTGCTGGTAGTCCTTCTCGCCGAAGAACGCGGCGTTGGGCGCGGCGATCTGCAGCAGCTTGGCGACGACGGTGAGCATGCCCGCGAAGTGCGTCGGCCGGCTGCCGCCATCGAGGTCCGCACCGAGCGGGCCGGGCTGGACCGTGGTGCGCGGGCCGTTCGGGTACATCGCCGCCGGGGTGGGCGCGAACACCAGCTCGACACCCTCGGCACGCAGGAGTTCGAGGTCCGCGTCGAGGGTGCGCGGGTACGCGTCGAGGTCCTCGCCCGCGCCGAACTGCAGCGGATTGACGAAGATCGACACGATCACGGTCGCGCCCGTCAGCTTCGCCTGCCGGACCAGCTCGATGTGCCCGGCGTGCAGGGCGCCCATCGTGGGCACGAGCACGACCTGGCGGCCGACGCCGCGGAGCGCCTTCGACACCCGCGTCAAGATCGCGGGATCGTGGTGCACGGTCAGTTCGCCGCGCTTGTATCCGCCCTGCAGTGCAGAAGCTTCGGTCACAATGCTCACCTTCGGTCCTCGAGTACTTCCATCAGTTCCGGCTTCGAGCCCGTGCGCTGCGCGGTCCGCAACGACAGTGCCCGATATCCGGCGGCCAGCTGCGGGTCCACACCCTCGAGAACCTCGAGGTGCTTGGCGACCGCGGCGGCATCACCACGTGCGACGGGTCCGGTCAGCGCGGACTGTCCGCGCCGCAGGGCGTTGTCGAGCGCCGCGGACAGCAGCGGACGCAGCACCCGCTCCGGCAGCCCGTTGGGGTCGTCGCCGACGAGTTCCTGGCCCATCAGTTCCTGGCCCTCGAGCGCCACCCGCAGCGCTTCGACCGCGTCGACGACCAGCGTCACCAGGTGATTGCTGCCGTGCGCGAGGGCAGCGTGGTACAGCGGGCGGACGTCCTCGCGGACCCGCACCGGTTCGCCACCGATCTCGAGCACGAGCGACTGGCCGATCGCGTAGCCGATGTCGTCGGCGGCAGTGATCCCGAAGCAGGCGTCGGACAGCCGGGCGGTGTCCTCGGCGTGACCGGTGAACGTCATCGCGGGATGGATCGCGAGCGGGACGACGCCCTGCACGGTGAGGGGTTCGAGGATGCCGATGCCGTTGGCACCGGAGGTATGGACGACGATCGTGCCGGGGCGGACCGCCTCGGTCGCGGCCAAACCCTTGATCAGGCCGGCGAGCTCGTCGTCGGGAACCGCGAGGATCAACAGCTCGGCACGGGCCGCGACGTCGGGCACCGGCAAGATCTCGGTGTCCGGAAGGCGCGTCTCGGCGCGGTGAATCGATGCGTCGGAGACCGCGGCACATGCGACAACGACATGTCCGACCTGCTCGAGCGCGGCACCGATTGCTGTTCCGACCCGTCCCGCCGAGACGAGTCCAACCGTCAATCGTGCAGGCGCGGGGCCGTTAGTGATCCCGAAGGAGGTCACTTTCGTCCTCTCGTTCGTTCCAGTCCCGCTCGGCGGGTACCAGACGTCCTGCGGAGAGAATAGCGCCGCGCGAAGACGCGCCGCCACGGGCCGACGACGTGATCTACCACTCACTCGAGGCAGCGACCGGGCAAAAGCCCCGGCCCGGCAACGGTGGGTCTACTCGGCGCGGCGACGCCGGCGCCGCTCTCCGTCGCCCGCATCGCCGGACTTGAGGTTCGCCATGATCTCGGCGACCGAGAGCCCGTTCGAGTGCGCGCCCCCGACGTCCTCGGGGTCCTCCACCAGCCGGCGCGAGCGCCGCGACGCCGGCCGCGAATCGTCGGTCTGTGCGTCCTCGGGCTGCGCATCCGGCTCTGCCACCTTTTCGGGTGCGGCGGCGGGTGCCTCGTCCTTGACCGGAGCAGCAGCCCTGGCCGCCGCAGCGGGCGCCTTCGGCGCGGCCGGTTCCTTCACGGGTTCCGGGGCCTTGGCCGGTGCCGGCGCCTTGGCCGGAGCCTTCGCGGACGCAGGGGCCTTCGCACGAGCAGGGGCCTTCGCTGGCTGCGGCGCCTTGACCGGCGCCGGCGCCTCGGCCACCGCGTCGTCGATGGCCTCGACGTCGATCGGCGGAATCACCGTCGTCTCCGCCGTGACCGGGTCGTCGTACGGGTTCGCGAAGCCCGGGCCCTGCGGCGCCGGCTGCCGCGGCTGATCGCGGGCGGGTGTCTTGGCACCCGGAACGAACAGGCCCGACGCGGCCGGCTGGTAGCTGCCCGCCAGCTCCTGGACCCGCGTCGACTCTGCCCGCAGCGCTACCCGATCCTCCGGGAGGCGGCCGTCGAACAGCACTTCGAGGTTCCTGCGAAGCGCGGCGAGTTCCTCACGCAGCGCCTTGATGGTCTCGGCCTCGGCTCCGAGTTCGCCGCGCACCCGCGCCTCGACGCCCAGCTCGTACTCGCGGCGAGCGCTGATCTCGCGCTCGAGCTGCAGTTCGTACACCTTCTGCAGGTCACGAACCTTCGCCTTGTCCAGAGCGGACTCGCGGCGGTACTTCGTCATAGCGATGGCGCCCAACGTCGCCGCCCACAACGCGATCACCAATCCCACGCGGAGCAGTTGGACGCTCTCGCTGAAGATCAGAAGGAGAGAAGCGGCAACGGCCAGCACCACGAGCCCGGCCACGATCATCTGGCTAGCACTGCGGCGGTTGCGGCGTGAAGACTTGGTGCGACCCGGAACCGTCATGGAGATCAGGGTAGCGGCACTCCAGAGGGAACTCAGCGCACGCGACCAGGGCTTCGATCCGATTTGCCCGTTTACACAGGTCAGTGGCTGGGTTGGTCCGGCGGCTCGTCGGGCGTCCGGCAACAGTGTTCGAGCCACAACGCCGCCCCCACCAGGAGAACCGCGGCGATCAGGCCGATGATCACGCCCGGACTGTCCGACACCGCCGCCGACAGCTGCGAGCGCTGCGGCCACAGGAAGACGAGAAAGCCCGCCCACACCCCCGCACTCGCGGCGCCGACCAGCGCCGACGCCTTCGCGAGGGCCGCCGCGCGGGCTGCCGTGATCGGATGCAGCTGTCGCGGACCGGGACCGATCGCGTGGTCCCGCACCCGCGCCCGGATCACGAACGCCAGGACCACCTCGATCAGCGCGACCGGGTACAACGACGCCCCGGCGTAGACGGGGATCGGGGGCAGCGAGCCGTACGAGACGCGAACCAGCAACCAGGTGGCTACCCCGGCCAGGAGTGCCAGCGACAACAAGTCCCAGATTCGCGTCGGCTTCATCACAGTTACCGTAGTTCCAGCTGCAGCGGTGTCCGCCGAACTCCGGCCAGTTCGTCAGCGTCCAGACGCGGGAGCAGCGCGTCCACCCGCTCCTCGACCCCTCCGACCGCGAGCGTCGCGTCGGGTTCGACGTCGAGCCACGGCACCAGCACGAACGCCCGCTCGTGGGCGCGCGGATGCGGCAGCGTCAGCTCCGGATCGTCACTGCGGATCCCATCGCACGTCACGACGTCGACGTCCAGCGTCCGTGGCCCCCACCGCTGCTCACGCACCCGGTCGGCGTCGGCCTCGAGCTGCTGCCCGCGCCGCAACCAGCCCCGGCAGTCGGTGCCGGGGTCGTCGACGATCAGGGTCGCGTTCAGGAAGTCCTGCTGCTCGACACCGCCCCACGGCGCCGTCGCATAGACCGGCGACACCGCGACGATCCACTCGCGCAGCCCGTCGACGACGCCCTGCAAATGCGCGAGGCTGTCCCCGATGTTGGAGCCGATCGACAGCACCGCCCGGCTCACCGGGCGGCCCCGACCGCGGCCCGCGACCGGGTCGCGACCACCGCGACATCCCGGAACGTCAACGGGATCGGCGCCGACGGCTTGTGCAGCACCACCTCGACCTGCCGCACCCGCGCGTCGCGCATCGCGTCGTCCGCGATCTCCGCGGCCACCGTCTCGATCAGGTCCCGGGCCGGGCCCCCGACGATCGCGGCGGCGCGCTGCGCCAGCTCGCCGTAGTCGAACGTGTCCTTCAGATCGTCCGACGCCGCGGCCGGCGCCAGGTCCATCCACAGGGTCACGTCGACGAAGAAGTCCTGCCCGTCACGCTTCTCGTGATCGAACACGCCGTGGTTGCCGCGGACCTTCAGCCCCCGCAACTCGATTCGGTCGCCCGAGACAGCACTGCCGTCACTCACCCGTCACCTCCTGGGACCTCTGACTACCACTCGCCCAGGCCCCCGCGACCGCGATCGCGTCGAGCGAGGCCTGCGCGTCGTGGACCCGCACACCCCACGCGCCGTGCGTCGCCGCGAGCGCCGAGATCACCGCAGTCGCGACCTCGCGGCCCGCCGGCGGCCGGACAGTGCCGTCCGCGTCCGCGAGCAGCGACCCGAGGAACCGCTTGCGCGACGCCCCGATCAGCACCGGGAACCCCAGCTCGACCAGTTCGGGCAGGCGGTGCAACAGCTGCCAGTTGTGGTCCGGCTGCTTGACGAACCCGAGCCCCGGATCCAGCACCAGCGCCTTGGGATCGACCCGGCCGCCACCGCCGCGTCCACCTGGACCATCAGCTCGTCGCGCACATCGCGGACCACGTCGTCGTAGTGCGTCGATCCACCGGCGTGCACGAACTCTCCCGCCGGACGCCAGTGCATCAGGATCCATGGGACCCCCGCGTCGGCGACCACCCGGGCCATGTCGGCGTCCGCGCGGCCACCCGAGACGTCGTTGACGATCGAGACGCCGGCCTCGATCGCCGCCTGCGCCACCGACGCATGCATCGTGTCGACGCTGACCGTGACGCCCTCCGCCGCGAGAGCCGCGATCACGGGCGCGACGCGCGCCGCCTCGACCTCGGGATCGACCCGGACTGCGCCCGGGCGAGTGGACTCGCCGCCGACGTCGACGATGTCGACCCCGAGCCGGTGCAGGTTCAGGCCGTGCTCGACGGCCACGTCACGGTCCAGGAATCGACCGCCGTCCGAGAACGAATCGACAGTCACGTTGAGGACGCCCATCACGATGGGCCGGCCGGGGTTCGGTAACGCGATCACTTGCGGAGAATCAGATCCAGAGCCTCGGCACGGGACGCGGAGTTCGACTGGAACAGTCCGCGCACCGCCGACGTCGTGGTGCTCGCGCCGGGCTTGCGGATTCCGCGCATCGCCATGCAGAGGTGCTCCGCCTCGATGACGACGATCGCGCCGCGCGGATCGAGCTTGCGTACCAGCGCGTCGGCGATCTGGCTCGTCAGGCGCTCCTGCACCTGCGGGCGCTTGGCGTACAGGTCGACCAGCCGCGCCAGCTTCGACAGCCCGGTGACCCGACCCGTCGGGCCGGGGATGTAGCCGACGTGCGCGACACCGTGGAACGAGACCAGGTGGTGCTCGCAGGTCGAGTACATCGGGATGTCACGGACGAGGACCATCTCCTGATGACCTTCGTCGAACGTCGTGTTCAGCACGTCGTCCGGATCGGTGTACAGGCCCGCGAACACCTCGCGGTACGCCCGTGCCACGCGACCCGGGGTATCGAGGAGTCCCGGGCGGTCGGGATCCTCACCGACCGCGATCAGCAACTCACGAACGGCGGCCTCTGCACGCGCTTGATCGAACGGCCTCCCCGTCATGAGAGCGACCGACTCGCTCCCCAACTGATTCACCGACAACCGACCGCACCTCCAGTTTCGGGGCTGAACGCCCAGACCCACACCGCACGGGTGGGCCTGGGCCAAGCCTAGTTGCGAGCGAACTACTGCGGGCCGCTCGGCCCCTCCCAGACCTGTGTCGGAGAGTCACCGTCAGACCGTCCGGTCCCCTGATCTCCCGGACGACCCGAGCCGTTTTCGGGTCCCATCGGCCGCTGCTGCTGCGGGGGTTCCCACTGCGGGTACGGCTGCCATCCGCCCTGCTGACCCTGCTGACCCTGCTGGCCGGTGCCGTGGTCCACGGGCTCCCGCGGCGGCCAGCCCGGCGCGGACCAGCCGGCGGGGCGCCGTAGTCGGGTCGGGTGCCCTGCACCGGCGCCGACGGCTGCGGCGGGCCCGCCGGGTGAGCGGGATAGCCGAACGAAGGCTCGGGTGCCGTATGACCGTTCACCGGCGGCGCGGTCTCGCGCTGCGCGAACGTGGGCTGCGGAGTCCGCGGAGCCGCCTGTGCAGGCTCGGTCTCCGGCGGCCACGTCTCGCCCCGCTCGATCGCGAGCTCACGCGGAGTCTTGATCGGCGGCTTGTCGGACGGCGTGCGCTCACCGAACACGTTGAACTCGGTGATCCGCGGACGCTTCTCCACCGTCGTGAAGATCTCCTCGAGATCCTTGCGGGTCAGCGTCTCGCGCTCGAGCAGCTGACGTGCCAGCTCGTCGAGCACGTCGCGGTACTCGTTGAGGATGGACCACGCCTCGGTGTGTGCGGCCTCGATGAGGTTGCGCACCTCCTCGTCGATCTCGCGGGCGACCTCGTGCGAGTAGTCGGAGTTCATCCCCATCGAACGACCCAGGAACGGGTCGCCCTGCTCCTGGCCGTATCGGACGGCGCCCAGCTTGGCGCTCATGCCGTACTCGGTCACCATCGCGCGAGCGATCTTGGTGGCCTGGTCGATGTCCGACGACGCACCGGTCGTGGGCTCGTGGAACACCAGTTCCTCGGCGGCACGGCCACCCATCGCCATCACCAGGCGCGCGATCATCTCGGACCGCGTCATCAGGCCCTTGTCGTCCTCGGGGACGGTCATCGCGTGACCGCCGGTGCGACCGCGGGCCAGGATCGTGACCTTGTAGATCGGTTCGATGTCCGGCATCGCCCACGCCGCGAGCGTGTGGCCGCCCTCGTGGTACGCGGTGATCTTCTTCTCGTGCTCGGAGATGATCCGGCTCTTGCGCCGCGGGCCGCCGATCACGCGGTCGACGGACTCCTCGAGTGCCGCCTCCGTGATCACCGTGCCGTTCTCGCGGGCCGTGAGCAGCGCGGCCTCGTTGATGACGTTCGCCAGGTCCGCACCGGACATGCCGACCGTGCGCTTGGCGAGGCCCTCGAGATCCGCGTTCTGGTCGAGCGGCTTGCCCTGCGAGTGGACCCGCAGGATGGCGCGCCGGCCCGCGAGGTCGGGGTTGCCGACCGGGATCTGACGGTCGAAGCGACCCGGGCGCAGCAGCGCGGGATCGAGGATGTCGGGACGGTTGGTCGCGGCGATCAGGATGATGCCGGTGCGGTCACCGAAGCCGTCCATCTCGACGAGCAGCTGGTTGAGGGTCTGCTCACGCTCGTCGTGGCCACCGCCGAGGCCCGCACCACGCTGGCGGCCGACGGCGTCGATCTCGTCGACGAAGATGATGCACGGACTGTTCTGCTTGGCCTGCTCGAACAGGTCACGCACGCGCGAGGCGCCGACACCGACGAACATCTCGACGAAGTCCGAACCGGAGATCGTGAAGAACGGGACGCCGGCCTCGCCCGCGACAGCGCGCGCGAGCAGCGTCTTACCGGTGCCGGGAGGACCGTAGAGCAGCACGCCCTTGGGGATCTTCGCGCCCAACGCCTGGTACCGCGCCGGGTTCTGCAGGAAGTCCTTGATCTCGTAGAGCTCCTCGACCGCCTCGTCGGCGCCGGCGACGTCCGCGAACGTCGTCCGGGGCATGTCCTTCGACAGCTGCTTGGCCTTCGACTTGGAGAAGCCCATCATTCCGCCGCGTCCGCCGCCCTGCATGCGGTTCATGACGAAGAAGAAGATGCCCAGCAGCAGCACCATCGGCAGCACGAACAGCAGCAGCGACGTCAGCCAGCTCTCCTGTGTGACGTTGGTGTTGAACTCCTGCGCCCCGGAACCGGAGACCTTGTTGAAGATCTGTTCGGACGCCGCGCTCGGGTACTTGGCGATGATCTCGGTCTTGCCGTCGGTGTCGTCGTTGCCGCTCTTGAGCCACAGACGCACCTGCTGTTCACGGTCGTCGATCTGCGCCTTGTCGACGTTCTTGGCGTCGAGTTGCGAGATCGCCACCGAGGTGTCGACCGACTTGAACCCGCGCGTGTCGTTGCCGAAGTAGGTGAAGGCGTAGATCACCAACAGGACTCCGGCGACGATCGCCAGGTTGCGGAACACTGTCTTGCGGTTCATACAGGTTCGGCCGCGGAGGCCGGTCCTTTCGGTAGTGCGGGCTACGCTCGTGCAGGTACGTGAGTCACCGGTCCGGCTGGGCCGAAAATGGTCGTTCCGGCGGTCCGGACACCTCAGATTACCGCGACGACGTTGCTCGATGCCTGGTAGCAGCCAGCCACGCCGGAGAAGTCTCCGAGAAGTGGCGTCATCGGTTTCAACGCACGCCACCCCCGCGCAGGTTCCCGCTCAGGGACGAAACAGCCCCTGCGGGACCGATCGTGCCGCATGTCACACAGGAGCGTGACGCGGCCAGCCCTGTCGGCGCTCGAGTTCGGCGGCGACCGCGAGGACGGTCCGTTCCCCACCCGGCGGCGCGACGATCTGCACCGCGAGCGGAGTCCTGGACGTGGAGTGCATACCGACCGGCACACTCGCAGCGGGCCAGCCGAGCACATTCCACAGAGCGCTGAACGGTGCATATCGTACATTTGCGACAACATTGGACGCCCACGACTTCTCGCTCCACGCGAGCGCCTCGATCGGCGGCTGGGCGAGCGACGGCATAACCACGACGTCGAACGCGGAGAAGAAGCCGAGCATCCGCTGCTCGAGCCGATCCACCTGGGACTGCCGCACCAGCCCCGCACGCTTGATCACCCGGCCGAGAGCAACGTGCCGACGGGTGCGGCGCTGCAGCAGCGCCGGATCGAGATCGGCGGCGTCGTCGGCGGTGCCGGCGAGCCAGCGCGCGAAGGCCGCCGTCATGTTCGGTGGGTACGGCACCCGCGTCGCGTCCGTCCGGTGACCGGATTCCGCGAGCACCGCCTCGGTCTTCTCGAGCCCGGCCACCCACTCGCGGTCGACCCGCAGAATCGGCGACGGCGGATTGACGGCGACACCGATTCGCAGCGGCCGCGGTTCCGGGATCCGGGCGAGATCGGGGTCGTCGGCCAGCACCGACAGCATCAGTGCCGCGTCTTCGACGGTCGACGCGATCGGCCCGTTCTCGGACATCCCGAACCAGGAGTGCACGCCCAACTCGGACGGCACCAGCCCGCGCCCCGGCTTGATACCGAAGACGCCGCACGCGGCCGACGGGATCCGGATCGAGCCCATGCCGTCGGCCGCCAGCGCGATCGGCACCATCCCGTCGGCGACGGCTGCAGCGGAACCACCGGACGAACCGCCCGGGACCCGGTCCGGGTTCCACGGGTTGCGGGTGATCACGCGCGGTGAGTCGACCGCACCCCACACGCACAGTTCCGGCACCGCGGTCAGGCCGATCGGGATCGCCCGGCCGCCCGGAGCCGCGCCACCGCCGGGTGATCGTGCGCCGACGGGGCGGGATCCGTCGCCGCAGAGCCGTCGCGCATCGGTTCACCCCGGACCTGGACGTTGTCCTTGATCGCGACGGGGACCCCGGCGAGGGGCAGGTCAGCGAGGTCCGGGCGCTGGGCGAGCGCCTCGGCCTCGGCGCGGGCCCGCCCCCCAGAACCCGCACGAAGGCGCGGATGCGCGGATCGCGCTGTTCGATCCGGCTCAGCGCATCGTCGACGGCGGCAACCGGCGAGAGCACGCCGGAACGCACCCGGGCGGCGATGGAAACGGCGGTGAACTCCACGGTAAAGGGATCTCGCACCTGCCGAGTATGCGACGGTCGGCGCTATCATTTCGAGTACCCCGAGGGGTGAGTTTCAGATACCTACCCCGAGCACTCCCCCATCTTCGGACGGTGACGAGTGATGGACGGTCCAATTCGATCGACAGATGTCGATCCGGCGGCCACCGCCACGACGATCGACGGCGGACCTGCACCGGATCCGGGCTCGCGGACGGTGTCGTTCCTCGCCGACGTCGTCGCCCGGTTCGCCGCCGAATGGGAGGCCGCCGACGCACCCCCGACATCGAGTCGTTCCTGCCCGGCGGTCTGCCGGTCGGTGACGCGCTGCGCCGCGCCGCGATCGTCGAACTCGTGAAGGTTGATCTCGAGTACCGCCTGCTGCACGCCGACCTGCCCAAACCACTGTCGGCGTACCGCGAGGAGTTCCCCGAACTGCAGTCGAAGCCGCTGCCCGCCGACCTCATCTACGAGGACTTCCACCTGCGCCGCCGGAGCGGTCGCGCCGTGGATGCGGACGCGTACGTGCGCGACTTCCCCGAGAACGCGGGGCAGGTGGCGGCGCTGCTCGACGGCTCCGGCGACTACCGCAGCACCCTGATTGCGCAGCCCGGCGCACAGCGTGCGCTCGAGCAGGTCGACGTTGGTGACCACATCGACGACTTCGATCTGCTCGCCGCGCTGGGCCGCGGGTCGTTCGCCCGGGTGTTCCTGGCCCGGCAGCGGTCGATGCACCGGATCGTGGCGGTGAAGGTGTCGCACGACCACGGCACGGAGCCGGAGACGCTGGCCCAGCTCGACCACGACTACATCGTGCGGGTGTTCGATCAGCGGCTCCTGGACGACCGCGAGCTCAAGCTGCTGTACATGCAGTACGTGCCGGGCGGCACCCTGCTCGACGTCCTGCGTCGGGTCCGGGAGATCCCGCCCGATCCGGAGAATCCGCGGTCCGGGCGGCTACTGCTCGAGTCGATCGATGCGGTCCTCGAACGCAAGGGCGAGATCCGGCCGAGCGATTCGAGCGTCCGCGACGAGATCGGGGCGCTCACCTGGCCGGAGACGGTCGCCTGGCTGGGCCGGCGCCTCGCCGACGCCCTCGACTACGCGGACGAACACGGGGTCCTGCACCGCGACATCAAACCCGCGAACGTGCTGTTGACCTCGGAGGGCGTCCCCAAGCTGGCCGACTTCAACATCAGTTTCAGCGACCGGGTGTCCGGCACCAGCCCGGTCGCGTACTTCGGTGGATCGCTGGCGTACATGTCACCCGAGCAGCTCGAGGCCTGCCACCCGGACCTGCCCGGCACCGCCTCCGACCTGGACGTCCGCAGCGACATCTACGCGCTCGGGGTGATGCTGTGGGAGCTGTTGACGAGTCGGCGCCCGTTCGCGGACGAGCGCGACGCCGGCGAGTCGACGACGTCGCTCGAGCGGATGCTGGAACTGCGGCAACGCGAGATCGACCCCCGGTTCCAGAACGAGCTGCCCGACGACTGCCCGGCGGCTCTGCGTCGCGTCCTGCTGACGTGCCTGGAGCCGGATCCCGAGGACCGCTGGTCGACGGGCGCGGAGCTGGCACAACAGTTCGATCTGTGCCTCGATGCGCGCGCCCGCGACCTCGTCGACCCGCCGCCGAACAGCTGGCGCTACCGGCTGCGACCGTGGATGATCCCGATCGTCGCGCTCGGTGTGGGTGTGCCGAACATGCTGGCGGCGATCTACAACTACCACCACAACCAGACGCTCATCATCGACGAGTTGTCCCCACACGCCCAGGAGCGCTTCGTCGCGATCTCGCAGGTGATCAACGGCGTTCTGTTCCCGCTCGGGTTCTTGTTGATCGTGTACCTCTGCCGGCACGTCATCTCCGTGCCCCGAGGTCTGCGCAAGGGCCGGAGCTACGACGCGGCAGCCCTCGCGCGGGCGCGCGCGGACACCCTGCTGATGGGCGACCGGATCGTCATGGTCGTTTTCGCGCTGTGGCTCGTCGCCGGCATCGCGTTCCCGGTCGCCCTGCAGATCGCCGCGGGCGGCCTCCCGCACGGCGCCTACGTGCACTTCCTGGGCTCGCAGATCGTGTGCGGCGCGGTGGCCGTCGCGTACCCGTTCTTCCTGGTGACGTTCTATGCGGTGCGCTGCCTGTATCCGTCGCTGCTGCCGCACGGCATCACCAGCAGCAGTGACGAGCGACGGCTACGCCGGCTGGACCGCCGCAGCACCCTCTACCTCGCGGTGGCGGCGTCGGTCCCGCTGATCGGGGTCGCTGGGGTGACGTTCCTGTCCCCGACGAGATCTCCGTCGTCGTGTACGCGGTGCGAGTGCTGTGCGTCGGTGGGGTGATCGCGTTCGCGGTGGCGTATTGGCTGTTCCGCCTCCTCGAGGCGGATCTGCTGGCGCTCGAACGCGTCGTGTCGCGGGGAACTATCCCCGTACACCGCGGGCTCGAGGGTGCCGATGTAGGGCAGGTCGCGGTAGCGCTCGGCGTAGTCGAGACCGTAGCCGACGACGAACTCGTTGGGGATGTCGAAGCCGACGTGCGCGACCTCGACGTCCACCTTGACCGCCTCGGGCTTGCGCAGCAGCGTGACGACCTCGAGCGACGCCGGGTTGCGGGTCTTGAGGTTGCGCATCAGCCACGACAGCGTCAGACCGGAGTCGATGATGTCCTCGACGATCAGCACGTGGCGGCCGGCGATGTCCTTGTCGAGGTCCTTGAGGATCCGCACGACACCGGACGACGACGTCGACGAGCCGTACGAGCTGACGGCCATGAACTCCATCTGGGTGGGGATCGGCAGTGCCCGCGCGAAGTCGGTCATGAAGAAGATCGCGCCCTTGAGGACACCGACCAGCAGCAGGTCGCCCTCGGGCGCACCGACCGGGTAGCGCTCAGCGATCGCTGCGGCCAGTTCCGCCGTGCGCTCCTTGATCTGCTCTTCGGAGATCAGTACCGATGCGATGTCGCCCTCGTACACGGAGCATTCCCTTCAGTCGTTCACGAACCCCGTCGACAGCCTGCCACGCCGCCGAGACGCAACCAACCTGACTCCCGGTCTACCGCCGCCGACGGCGACCCCGCCCTGCCCGCGCCACCGCCCGATCAGCTCGTCGACGGCCCGTAACTGCCTGTTGGTCAACGCCTTCGCACCGCGCTCGAGCAGCCAGAGCCGCAGGACCCGGCGCCGCACCGCGACGGGGACGGGGTCGAGACGCTCGACGACGAGGTCGGCGCCGTCACGTGCCGTCGCCAGCGTCTGCCCGGCGAGTGTGTCGAGCACCTCACCGTCCTCGCGGAGCTGTTCGGCGGTGCGGGCGAGCGCGCCGGCGACGCCGCCGCCGAGGGCGTCCTCGAGCAGCGGGAGCACCTCGGTGCGCAGCCGCACCCGGGTGAAACCGGGGTCGGCGTTGTGCGGGTCCTCGTGGGGTGACAGGCCCAGTTCGGCGCAGGCGCGCCGGGTCGTGGCCCGTCGCAGCCCGAGCAGGGGCCGACCCCACGGGGCGTCGTACTCGGCCATGCCGCGGATCGACCGTCCGCCCGATCCGCGGGCCAGCCCCAGCAGCACCGTCTCGGCCTGGTCGTCGAGGGTGTGGCCGAGCAGGACGGGATACCCACCGCGACCGGCGTCGAGGGCCGCGTACCGGGCGGCGCGGGCGGCCGCCTCGAGGCCGCCGGGTCCGGTGACGTCGACCGGGACGACGTCGGCGCGCGCGCATCCGAGGTCCAGGGCGCGGGCCGCGGCGACGGCGGCCACGTCCCCGAGCCGTCCTGCAACCGGTGGTCGACGACGAGCGCCCGCACCGACGGCGCCTCCGCTGCCGTGGCCGCGGTGAGCGCGAGGGAGTCGGCTCCGCCGGACAGGGCGACGACCACCCCGCCGGCGGGCTCGTGCCGTGCGAGCCACGCCCGAACCGCGTGCCGCACCTCGAGGATCGCCGGCGCTTCGGGCAGGAGCGTCACCCCAGCACCCGGGCGATCCAGGCGTCGGGGTTCTCGATCTCGTCGAGGGTGGGCATGGTGTCGGGCCCGGTCCAGACGGTGTTGAACCGTTCCATCCCGACCCGGTCGACGACGGCGTCGACGAAGCGCTTGCCGCGCACGTACTGCGCCATCTTGGCGTCCATGCCCAGCAGCGCGCGCACCAGTCGCTGCACGGGGTTGGTGCGGCGCCGACGTCGCGCGTCGAACGCCTTGCGGATGCGCGCGACCGACGGCACGACGTCCGGTCCGACGGCGTCCATCACGTGGTCGGCGTGGCCCTCGAGCACCGTGCCGAGCACGAGCATGCGGTCGAGCGCCAGGCGCTGTGGTTCGGCCTGCGTGGCACGGACCAGTCCGACGATGCCGCGCTGGTCGGCGGGCAGCTCCTCGGTGCGGCGACGTTCGCGTAGCGCCGCGGACAGCCGTGCGACGAACTCGGACATCGGTTCGTCCGACGCCTCGCCGAGGGTCGCGACGGCGTCGCGCATGTAGTCGGCCATCCACGAGGCCGACGAGAACTGGACGCGGTGGGTGACCTCGTGCAGGCACACCCACAGCCGGAAGTCGGCGGGCGGCACCTTCAGCGTCCGCTCCACCTGCAGGACGTTCGGCGCGACGAGCAGCAGCGTGCCGTGTTCACCGGTGAACGGGTCGTACTGGCCGAGGATCGCGGACGACAGGTAGGCGAGCATCGCGCCGGCCTGCACCCCGCCTGGTTTACCGGAGATCAGGGACCGCTGCGCGGCGTCGATGTCGGACCCGGTGAGCTGTGCCATCGAGCGGGCGGCCGCGTGGATCCACCCGGCCCGGTCCACCACCTGCGCGGACGGGATCGGCAGCCCGTCGGCGAGCCCGGTGACGTCCCGGACGGGCCCCTCAGCGCGGATCGACGCACTCTCGAGTTCGGCGACGACAGCCTGCGCGGTGTATCGCGACGTGGCCGGTCCAGCGGGAGCCAGACGCGCGCCCGTGCGCGCGGCCAGACCCCAGTCCACCGCGCCGGCGAATCCGCTCTCCGACTCCGTCACCTACGGCTCACTTCCCCTTCGACTCACCTGCACCCGCACAGCCGCAGCGCCGCGGCCACCGCGTCGAGCGCGGGACGGCTCACCTCCGGCGGGCGATCGTTCGACATCAGTGTGAATGTCAGCACACGGCCGTCGACGTCGACGACGTATCCGGTCAACACGCTGGCGACCGACGAAGTTCCCGTCTTTGCCCGTACCCATCCTGCGCCGGTCCGGTCGCCCGACGCGTACCGGTCGGACAGCGTGCCGGTGGCGCCGGCGACGGGCAGGTCGTCGAGCATCGGCCGAAGCTGCGGCTTCGAGTCGCCGGCCGCCGCGGTCAGGACGTCGGTGAGCAGGCGGGCCGGGATGCGGTCGTCGACGGACAGGCCGCTGCCGTCGTGCAGGGTCAGCCCGTCGGTCTTGAATCCGGCGTCGTACAGCGCCCGCGTGACGGACTGGGTGGCGCCGGCGAAGGACCGCTCGGCGTTCTTCGCGGCGGCGATCTCGCGTGCGATCGCCTCAGCGAGGACGTTGTCGGACTTGCGCATCATCTGTCCGAGGCGGTCGCGCAGCGGCGCGGACAGCACGCTCGCGACAGGAGCCGCACCGGATCCGGCCTTGCCGAGCGTCACCCGGGCGGGGTCGACGCCGAGTGCCTCGGCGAGGACGCGTCCGGCGTCGAGTGCCGGGGTGGCGCTGCGCGGCGAGTCGTCGCCGAACGGGTCGATCCGGGCACCGTCGATCATGACCGGCTCGGTGGGCGCGATAAAGCCGCCGGCGACGTCGGCGGGCATCCACCCCTCCGCCATCGTCGGGCCCGTGTACGCGCTGGTGTCGACGACGATGCTGTCCACCTGTGCGCCCGCGCGACGGATCTGCTCGACGAGGTCGGCGATGCGCGGGGAGCCCGGGTAGTAGCTCGGCTGTCCCACCGGCTGCGCGGTGAGCGTCGGATCGCCGTCGCCGACCAGCACCAGCTCACCGGGCCGCGACCCCTGCACCACCTGGGTGGCGACTCGATGGTCGGCGGGCAGGGTGAGCAGCGCGGCGGCGGCGGTGAGGATCTTGGTCGTCGAGGCCGGGTCATCGGCGCGTCGGGGTTCTGGCTCCACAGCACGCTGCCGGTCACGGCGTCGGCGACCGAACCGGTGAACGCACCGAGGTCGGGGTTCGCCACGACCGGCGCGAGGGCCGCGGCGAGGGCCTGCGGCGTGGGCACCGGGGCGCTGTCGGGAACCGGCGCGACCTGGGGTGTGGCTGTGATCGGGGACGGCTCCGGCGACGTGGCGGCGACGTCCTGCGCGGCGGTCGCGGTCCCCGCTGCACCAGCACGATGGCGGTGCCCGCGGTCGCCAGGACGAGGACGGCGGCGACCGACGCCAAGATCCGGACATTGCGGCGTCGGCGTCCGGCCAGAATGCCGATCTTCTTCTTTCCCTCGCCCGCCAACTTCCCTCCGAATCGCACATCGTCGTCGATCCGCGGGGTTCGCGGACCGCCCAGACAGTTTCGCGCGAGGGCCGGGGAAGTGCCCGGCACCTGCATCACACAGTATCGCCGACCCGCTACCCTTTTCCCGAACCGTCTACCCAGACGGGCCGTCTACCCAGGCGGGCAAGGCATACAGCCAGAGACCCAGACAGTGAGGACAAGACGTGGAGTTCGACGTCACCATCGAAATCCCCAAGGGCCAGCGCAACAAGTACGAGGTCGATCACGAGACCGGCCGCGTGAAGCTGGACCGCTATCTCTACACCTCCTTCGGGTACCCGGCCGACTACGGCTACATCGAGAACACCCTCGGTGAGGACGGCGATCCGCTGGACGCGATGGTGCTGCTGCCCGAGTCGGTCTTCCCCGGCGTCATCGTCGAGGCCCGCCCGGTCGGCATGTTCAAGATGGTCGACGAGGCCGGCGGCGACGACAAGGTGCTGTGCGTGCCGGCGGGCGACCCGCGCTGGGATCACATCCAGGATCTCGCGGACGTCTCGCAGTTCGAGCTGGACGCGATCAAGCACTTCTTCGTGCACTACAAGGACCTCGAGCCCAACAAGCACGTCACCGGTGCCGACTGGGTCGGCCGCGCCGAGGCCGAGAAGGTCATCACGGAGGCCGTCGAGCGGCTGAAGGCCAACGGCGGACACTGAGCTCCCGAGTGAAGGGGTGGGACCACGCGCGTGGTCCCGCCCCTTCGCCGTTTCTGCTGTTTCCAAGGCCGTCGGCGTCCCCCACTACGATTCGCCGGGTGACCGGTTACGACGATCTCGACATGTTCGGTGGGCTCGACGCCTCGACCCTGCCGCCCCGCCAGCAGCGGATCCTGATGGCGATCCGCGACTGGGTGTCCGCGCACGGATGCCCGCCGAGCACCCGGGAGATCGGGGACGCGGTGGGTCTGCGTTCGACGTCGTCGGTGTCGAAGCATCTGAAGAGCCTGGAGGACAAGGGGTTCCTCCGCCGCGGTGGATCGATGACCCGGCAGCTCGACGTGCGCCCGTTCCTCGCCGGGTCGGCGCCGGGGCGTTCGGCGGAGAACACGGTGACGGTGCCGGTGGTCGGTGACATCGCGGCCGGCGCACCGATTCTCGCCGAGGAGCACGCCGACGAGATGCTGTCGCTGCCGCGTGAGCTGGTGGGCTCGGGCACGGTGTTCGCGCTGCGGGTGCGCGGCGAGTCGATGGTGGACGCCGCGATCTGCGACGGCGACACCGTCGTGGTGCGCCGCCAGGACGAGGCGCATTCGGGTGAGATCGTCGCGGCGATGATCGACGGCGAGGCCACCGTGAAGGTGCTGCGCCGACGCAACGGCCACGTCTACCTCGAGCCCCGCAATCCCGCCTACGAGGTCATCGACGGCGACGAGGCCGTGATCCTCGGCAAGGTGGTGTCGGTGATGCGGCGGATCTGACCCGCGTTCACGAGTCCTTCAGGAACTTCAGATAGAAGGCTCCGAACGCCAGGACGATTCCGATATTCACGATCAGCCGTGCCCAGAAATGGTCCCGGAGGAACAGGACGTCCACTGCGACCACGACGGCGACCATCGCGAGCACATAGAGCACGATGGCTCCTTTGCTTTCCATCCTGCTTTTCTACTCGCCGAAAGCTGTGGACGCTCGGTCCATCCGTGGGGAGTGGCGGTGTACAGCTCGATCGCGCTTTCCGACTCCGTTGCCCCTCTTACTCTCCGGGATCGCGTTCGCCGAGCCAATACAACGAACCCGCCCGGGGTGCGACAATCACGACATGACCACCGATGGGAACGTGACCGGTCGGGCGGCTGTATTCACCGGCGGCAGTTTCGTTTCGGCCCGCTGCGTTGCCGCGCTGGCATGGTTGGGTGCTCTGGGCATGCTCATCGGGCTCATCGTCATGGATGTCGCCTTGTGGGAGAAGTCCCTCTACGGGTTCCTCGGCGTACCGGTCCTGGTGGTCGTGGGCGCCTCCTTGTGGAGCGACGCGGGTGAGGAGAGAGCGGACTTCGCGCGACTGCGACGATCCGGCCGGCCCGCGGTCGCGGAGGTTGTCGACATGGAAACGACCACTGACGGCGAGAGCGAGTGGGCGGTGCTGACACTGCGGATCACCGGGCCGGACGTACCACCGTTCGAGGGCCGGTTCCGGTGCGAACCTGAACCGGTCATGCGAGTCGGTGCCCGCCTCAAAGCAGTCGTCGATACCTCCGACAACCTGTTCACGCTCAGGCCGGTTCGAGTCGGAAACGGGACAACTCAGGTGCGGTTCGCGCCGTGCCCGACGAACTCGGCAAAGCTCCCCACCTCATCAAGGTTTGGGGCGAGAGCACGGGCGAGCCAGAGTTCGTACCAGTCGAGGAACGTCAGCGGCTCCTGAGTGTCGGGGTGGAGTATCGGCAGCGCGGCGGCGTGCTCGTAGCTGTGCCACCACACCTGCCCCGCGGCCGGGCCGCGCAGGATCAGGAGGTCGTACATGCCGCATCCCTCGTTCGCGAGAATGGTCGCGCCGCGGTGGATCCGGCCTATGTTCTCCGACCACTGGAACTCCGAGTCTTCGGCGGCGGGCAGACAGGGTTGCTCGGCGGTGAAGGGGAAGTCCGCGGCGTAGTCGATCGCGGCGTCCTCTGCCTCCTGCGCGAGAGGGAGCAACCCGAGCATCGGGCCGGCTCCGCCGTCGCCCACCCGGGTGATCCACTCGCGGTATTCATCCGGTAGGCCGACCCCGAGTCTGTTCTCGAATGCCGCGAGCATGTCCGGGTCCGCGGGAGCGGCAAGCTCGTAGCGATGCACGGCTGCCCCCATGGATGCGACATCTGTAGCCGATGACCTCCCGGTCGCCGAGTGGGACGACCGTGGTCCTCAGATCGACTGCTCGTAGTCGATCGAGTCCGGTCAGGATCTCGGCGATCCGATCCGCGTGCTTCCGCGCGTGTTCCATACGCACATCCTGACGGATGCGACGCAGAGCAGGGCCTCGCATTGCAGTCCCGTCGAACGTTTGGACCGCACACGGCGGATCAGCGGCGCGGGTGTGGAGAGGCAACCCGAATTCCACCCCGCAGGCGCTTGTCAGCCGAGGCCGGACCCTGCGTCGTCGATGCCGGACTTGGCGCGCAGCGGCACCTCTCGCCAGATCAGGATCAGTACCAGCGCGGCCACGGCGAGGATCACGATCGGCGGGTAGACGGCCTCGAACGCGGTCGCGAAGCCGTTCTTGAACGGTGCCGCCAGCGTCGCGTCGATCTGCTGGATGAACGACGTGTCCTCCATCGCGGCCCGCGCGGCGCTGGGGTCGCCGGTCGCGAGTGTGCGGGAGATTCCGGCCTCGACCGGGTTCGGGCTGTTCACGCCGGCGGCGACGGCCTGCCTGAACTCCGGCGACTGCGCCGCTTCCTGAAGTTGGGTGCTGATCGCCGGGGTGAGCTTCGCGAACAGGATCGACAGGAACAGCGCCACGCCCATCGTTCCGCCGATCTGCCTGAAGAAGGTCGCGGCGGCGGTCGAGACGCCCATGTCCTTGGGCGGCAACGCGTTCTGGATCGCCAGGGTCAGCGGCTGGAGCAGGTTCCCGAGGCCCAGGCCGAGTACGAATATGTACAACATGAACACCGGCAGGCTGGTCTCGGCGGTCACCGAGTGCAGCAGCAGTGCCGCGAGCGCGATCAGCACCGCACCGGCGACCGTGAAGATCCGGTAGCGACCGGTCTTGGCGATCAACTGCCCCGACAGCACCGACGCGATCGCGATGCCCAGCACTGCCGGCAGCATCTGGAAGCCGGCCGTCGTCGGGCTCGATCCCTTCACGACCTGCAGGTACTGCGGGATCACCGTGATGGCGCCGAACATGACCGCGCCGACGAGGAAGCTGATGAGCACGCCCAGCGCGAACGTCTGGTTGCGGAAGAAGTGCAGCGGGAACAGCGCGGAATCGCGCATGACGTGCTCGACGGCGACGAAGCCGAGGATGCCCACGACACCGATCGCGTAGCAGGCCAACGCCTTCGGACTGCTCCATCCCCAATCGCGACCCTGCTCGGCGACCACCAGCAACGGCACCAGCCCGACGGCGAGGACGAGAGCGCCCCACCAGTCGATCCGCATGGGCCTGTGCACCGGCGGTAGGTGCAGCACCCGTCCCACCACGGCCAGCGCGGCCAGCCCGATCGGCACGTTCACGAGGAACACCCACCGCCAACCGGCGATCCCGAGGATCGATTCCTGCCCGGACAGCACACCGCCGATGACGGGACCGAGCACGCTCGAGGTACCGAACACGGCGAGGAAGTAGCCCTGGTAGCGGGCGCGTTCGCGGGGCGGGACGATGTCACCGATGATCGCGAGCGCCAGCGAGAACAGGCCGCCGGCGCCGAGGCCCTGGATGGCCCGGAACACGGCGAGCATGTACATCGACTGCGCGAAGGTGCACAGGATAGAGCCGAAGACGAACAGCACGATGGCGGCCATGAAGAACGACTTGCGGCCGTAGATGTCGGACAGCTTGCCGTAGAGCGGGGTTACGAGTGTCGCGGTGATCAGGTACGCGGTCGTCACCCACGCCTGCAGCGCGTACCCGTTGAGGTCGTCGGCGATGGTGCGCATCGCGGTCGCGACCACGGTCTGGTCGAGGGCCGCGAGGAACATCCCGAGCAGCAGGCCACTGAGGATCGCCAGGATCTGGCGATGTGTGAACGTGGCCTGCGGCTCGGGCGCGACGGCGGAGGCGGAGTCCCGGTCGGCGTCTCGCGCTTCCTCGGTCATCTCGACCCCTCACCGTCGCCCTCGGGCCGTCGGTCAGCGCCCCTTGAACTCGGGCGGGCGCTTCTGGAACACCGCCGTGATGGCCTCGGTGAGGTCCTCCGACGGCAGGAAGGCCGCATTCCACGCGGCCACGTAACGCAGGCTGTCGTTGACCGCCGCGGAACGGCCGTGGTCGAGCACGTCCTTGATGCCGTGCACCACGAGCGGCGGGTTCGCCGCGATCTCGGCGGCGGTCGCGTGAGCGGCGGCGAGCACCGCGTCGGCGTCCTCGAACACGTCATTGACCAGTCCGATCTTCTCCGCGCGTGCGGCGTCGATGTCCTTGCCGGTCAGCGCGAGTTCGCGCAGATGCCCGTCGCCGATGATCGCAGGCAGGCGGGCGAAGCTGCCCATGTCGGCGACGATAGCAACCTTGACCTCGCGGATGCTGAACTTCGCGTCGGCGCTCGCGTACCGGATGTCGGCGGCCGAGATGAGGTCGACGCCGCCGCCGATGCACCAGCCCTGGATCGCCGCGACGACGGGCTTGCGGCAGTCCGCGACGGCGTTGATGCCGGACTGCATGCGCTTGATCAGTTCGTGGAAGTCGGTGCGCGGGCCGGCCTGCGCCTTGTCGGCGAGGACCGCCCCGAATCCGCTGCTCATCGCCGGCAGGTCGAGTCCGAAGGAGAAGTGCTTGCCGGAACCGGCGAGCACCACCGCGCGAACCTCCGGGTCGGCGTCGAGCGCGGCGAAGACGCCGGGGAGCTCGTCCCAGAAGTCCGGCCCCATCGCGTTGCCCTTGCCCGGCCCGATCAAAGTGACCTGGGCGACGTGCTCCTTGCGCTCGACCGTGAACGCCTTCCAGCTCTGCATATCCGTCATTACTCGAGAGTAACCTTTGACGCCGGCTTTGACACCAGGTCAGGGAGCGACGGGATAGCGGCTGGTGATCGCGACCCGGTTCCACGCGTTCATCACGACCGCGAGCCAGCTGACCGCCGACGCCTGCTGATCGGTCAGCGACCCGTCGTCCCAGGTGTGCGGATCCGGTACCGGCAGTTTGGTCACCTGCTCCGCCAGCGCCAGGGCGGCGCGCTCCTGCGGGGTGAAGTACTGCGACTCCCACCAGGCGGCGGCGACGGCCAGCCGGTCGCTCGTCTCCCCCTTCGCGATGGCGTCGCGGGTGTGCATCCGCAGGCAGAACGCGCACCCGTTGATCTGCGAGATCCGGACCTTGACCAGCTCGCCCAGGAGCGGGTCCAGTCCGGACGCCCCGATCGCCGCGTCGGCCTCGGCGCTGAACGCCATCAGCTGCTTGTAGATGCCGGGGTGCTGCTTACTGAGGTTCACCGAGCCCATGTCCAGTCCCTCCGACGTTCGACTGCAGTCACGGTCCGAAGTGTCATTCCCGATGTTGAACGATGTTCAGGACGTTGCCGTCCGGCGCACGGACGAAGAAGCGGCGCACGCCCCACGGTTCGGTGGTCAACGGATACACGATCTCGTAACCGAGCTTCCGGGCTTCCTCGTACGCGGCATCGACGTCGTCGGCGTGCACCGACACGACCGAATCCTCGGGCGCGGACGCATCGCGGGTCACGAGTTGGACGTTCGCCCCGAGTCGGGTGAGGTGTAGCGCGCTACCCAGCCCATGTCGAACTCCTCGGTACTCAACCCGAGATAGTCCGTGTAGAAGCGTTTGGCCTTCTCGACGTCGGCGACGCGAAGGTTGGCTGTGACGCGCATGACGCGCATATCGCCCTCCTGCCCCACTGGTTCGATGGACACTCGGAATCCTCCCAGGCCGAGGCGGATCAGGGGCGTGGACCGGTGAAGATCTTGGCCCGGGCTCCGAGCGGCGCTCGTTAAATGCGTGCTAAATCCGCGCCGACCGGCCTGTTCTCGATGCCGGGACAGCGGATGATCGATCTGCCCGCCCGGATCCTCGGCCGGGCGGGTCCGCGGCGACGAGCGGAGGATGCGCCGTGCTGATGCATCAGGGAATCGGCTTGGACCGGTTCAACGAGTTGCCACGCCGACGCGCGGTGCACGCTCTCTTCGAATGTTGCAGCTGCCTGTCGTGGTCGGCCCGCCTCGCCGACGGGCGCGCGTACGCGACGCATGCGGAGCTGTTGGCCCGCGCGGACGACGAGTTCGGCGCGCTGCCGGAATCCGAGATCGAGCAGGTCCTGCAGGGTCATCCCCGGATCGGGTCGCGAAAGCAGAGCTCGTCGTCGTCCCGGGAGCAGTGCGCGGTGTGGGTCGACGACGACGCCGTCATGCGCACCCTGGACGAGGCCTCCGCCGTGTACGAGGAGCACTTCGGATTCCGCTACGTGTGGTGCTCGGACGGTCGCGACGGCCGGGCACTGCTCGCGGACCTCACCGCCCGGTTGGGCCACGATCTCGAAGAGCGAACGTCAGGTCCGCACGACGGAGCTCGCGAAGATCACGCGCACCCGGCTCGAGCGAATGCTGGGGCCGGAGGACGGTTTCCCCGACTACTGAACGTCGGCGGCGCTCCATTCGGCGCGCGCGACGGCGCCCGCGAACAGCGCCGTGACGGCCGCCCCGATCGCCTGCTGGTTGACGTCCTCGGGGTCGACGGTGTGCTCGAGCACCAGACCGGAGATCAACGCGGTCAGCGACAGTGCGGTGGTGCGCACGTCGATGTCCACTCCCCACTCGCGGGCACGGTCGGCGATCAGCTCGACGAGTTTGCTTCGCAGATAACGCCGTTCACGAATGTAGGACTGCTTGATGCCGGGGTCGCGCACGGCCTGGACCCCGAACTCGAGCACGAGCAGGGACCACTCGGAGTCGGCGATGAGCGCTGACGCGACGGCGGCCCCGCCCTTGCCGACCGCGTCGGCCAGGTCCAGTCCCGCGACCTCGGCGAGTACCCGGCCGGCGAGGTCGAGGGAGCGCTGCGCGAACAGTTCGGCGAACAGGTCCTGTTTGGACTCGAAGTTCGAGTACACCGCGCCCTTGGTGAATCCCGCGCGGCGGGCGATCTCAGCGAGCCGAGCACCCGCGAATCCCCGTTCGGCGAACTCCTCAGCGGCAGCCTCCAGGATGCGGGCGCGCACGACGTCCCGTCCGGGACGCGTGGTCGCGGTCACCTCGTCTTGACGACTACCAGTCACGATACCTACGGTATTCAATACCCGCGGTATCGACAAGACGTTCGGTGCCGCCTCGAACTCCGTAGACATCGAGGACAGCCCGTGACCGCACCGAGCACCACTGCCCCGGAAGCCGACGCCGGGCGCGCCGCGCCGCACCACCATTCGAAGAGCGATCCGCTCGCGCGCTTCGGCAGCGGCAAGGTCATGGCAGCGCTCGTCGTCGGCGTCCTGGCTTTGCAACTCGGCTTCATCCTCAGTTACGTTGCGGCGTTCCATCAGCCGACGCCTCGCGACATCACGATCGCGGTCGTCGCGGGCCCCGGACTGCCCGAGGGCATCGCCCAGCAGTCGGCCGACAAGCTCAACGCGCTCGACGGGCATCCCCTCGACGCCCGGACCGCGACCGACACCGCGGAGGTCCGCCGACTGTTGCGCGATCGGGAAATTCAGGGCGCCTACGTGATCGAGCCGACCGGTACGGACACGCTGTTCACCGCGAGCGCCGGCGGTAGCTCGATCGCGACGGCGCTCGAGTCGATCTTCGATCGGGTGGCCGCCGACCAGCACCGCCAGGTGACGGTGCGCGACGAGATCCCGGTCGGCATGCATGACAACCGCGGCCTGTCCGGGTTCTACCTGTCGATCGGCTGGGTCGTCGGCGGGTACCTGCTGGCGGCGGCGATCGGCCTGATCATCGGCGCGCCGGCCACACTGCGGCAGGCCTGGGCGCAGATCGCAGTGATGTTCGGCTACGCGGTGGTCTCGGGCGCGTTGGGCGCGCTCATCACGACGCATGTGCTGGGGACCTTCGCCGGGCACTGGTTCCCGCTATGGCTGCTGGGCACCGGCGTGGTGTTCGGAACGGGACTGTTCACGCTGGGGCTGCGGGCCGCGGTCGGCATCCTGGCGGTGCCGCTCGCGATCGCGGTGTTCGTCGTGTTGGGCAATCCGAGTGCCGGTGGCGCGTTCGGAGCCAACGTGATTCCGGGCTTCTACGCCGCGATCGGCCAGTGGATCACGCCCGGCGCGGGCACAGAGGGCGTGCGCAGCATCGTGTACTTCGACAACGTGGGGCTGGTCCAGCCCGTCGTGACGCTGGTGCTGTACTCCGTGGTCGGCGCAGCCCTGATGCTCGGGTTCACCGGGTGGCGCGCGCGCCGGGCCCGGAGATCAGTCCCGCATACGGCTGCCCACGCCGCGAAGTAGTCCTACGCTGAATCCATGCCCAGGCTGCTGCATCCCAATGCGGCGCACGTCGCCGACACCTTGATCGCGCGCGGCCATCACGGGGTGATCATCAGTCAGCCGGCGCCGACGCACAGCGCGAGCGAGGCCGCGGCAGCCCTGGGCGTGGATCTGGGCGCGATCGTCAAGTCGCTCGTGTTCCTACTCGACGACGACCCGGTCCTGCTGCTGGTGTCCGGGCACACGAGGTGAACGTGGCGGCGACCGGCACCCGCCTGCAGGGCACCCTGACGCAGGCACCGCTGGACCTCGTCACCGAGGTGACCGGTCAGCCGATCGGCGGGATCGCGCCGCTGGGGCATCCCACCAACCTGCCGACCTATCTCGACAGCACGCTCGCCGGGTATCCGGAGCTGTGGGCTGCCGCCGGCCACCCCGACACCGTCTTCCGCACCACGTTCCCGGAGCTGTTGCGGGTGACGGCGGGGCTGGCCGTCGACATGGACTGACGCCGACCGATCGGCGAAATTGGGCTCGGGGAAAGTAGTTGCCCGCTGAGTGAACGGAACCCTGGTTGACAGGTGAGCCTGGACTTATAGTGGCGACAGTCCACCAGGTTCGAATCGGAGAATGCCTTGTCACAGTCTGTCGAGAATGCGCCGAACTTGCTGTCGTCCCCGCCGAGCCGGGCGTCGGCAACGACGAGTACAAGGCCGCGATGCGCCGCCACCCGGCAGGCGTCACCATCGTGACCCTCGATTCGGGAACGGTCCGGTCGGCTTCACCGCGACGTCGTTCGCGTCGCTGTCGATGAACCCGCCGCTGATCTCGTTCAACATCGCGCTGAACTCCTCGAGCATCGACGCACTGCGCGCGGCGGACTCGCTCGTCGTGCATCTGCTCGGGGAGCACCAGCAGCACCTGTCGCAGCGCTTCTCCCGCAGCGCCGAAGAGCGCTTCAGCGACGAGTCGCTGTGGGGCCGCCTCGAGACGGGTGAGCCCGTCCTGCACGGCACCCCGATCTGGATGCGCACCACGGTGCACCAGTTGATCCCTGCCGGCGACCACACGCTGGTGATCGGTCTGATCACGCGCCTCCACAACGAGAACGACGACGAGGCCGCCTCCGCCCCGCTGCTGTACCACGAGGGCCGCTACCACCGGCCGACGCCGCTCGACCAGTAGTCGGCTCGAGCACGGACTATCCCGCGTAGCTGAAGAACGCGGCCCCGCGCAGTCCCCGCGCACGCGGTGGCGGCGAACGACCACCGCACGTTCGGGTCCACCCCGCGCGGGTCCCACGTGGCGATCGGCCCGGCGAGACCCGGCCTGCCGAAGGGCCCGGGAGCAACCGCGAACGTGTCCGGGGGCCGCTGTCCGAGCACCACGAACTTGGTGGACGGCGAGGACAGCGCGGCGCGGTCGTCGACGATCCGATAGAAGACCGTCGGGGCCGAGTACCACGGCGGCTTCTGGGTCCCGAAGGCCTCGACAACCGGGAGTCCGGCGTCGAACGCCGCGGCGACGGCTCCCCCGCGAGGGATCCGGTGGAGCTGCTGCCCCGGACGACGTCCAGTCCGACGACCCGGCCGACGACGGCGGCGACGGCGGCGACGGCGGCGGATTCGCTCCTGCGGTGGGCGCAGTAGCCGCGATGCCTGCGGCCATGGCGGCAACCGCCACCCCACCGGCAAGCTTCTTCCGTAACGACATGGATCCCCTCCGGCCCGAGTCATTCGAACTACGGTGACGCCCACGTGCACACGAATCGCGTACATCAGCCTTCTCGCTCCGGATCCACGGTTCGTTACCGAGTCTCACCCCGCCGAGTCGAGCACTGTGCCGGGCGTCGAGAACTGGTACATGTAGGAATGATCCGGTCAGGCGGTGCATGTGGACGCGCATGTCCGACGAAGGGGGCGAACATGAACGGTCGACGCATCGAGGCGGTGTGTGCACTGACATGTGCGTTGGTCGCCTCTACGGCTGCGATTACCGCCCCAGCCTCCGCGGAACCGGGCGTCTGGAACCCGACGATCGTTCTGCCCGCGCCCTCGGGACCGAGCGACGTCGGAAGCACGACCCTCCACCTGGTGGATTCGCAGCGGGCGGACCCGTGGCGGCCCGATCAGCGGCGCGAACTGATGGTCACGGTGACCTATCCGGCCTCGGATGCCGCGAACTATCCTCTGGCGCACTATGTCTCGACCGAGTTCGCGGCCGATGCGACGCGGGACCTCGCTGCCGCACTGAGCCTTCCGATCGATGTCCAGAATCTGCTCGGCCTCCACTCGAACGCCCGCAGCGGTGCTCCCGTCCAGTCGACCGCCGATCGCAGCCTTCCCGTCGTCCTGTTCTCGCCGGGCGCCGTGGTACCTCGCATCTTCGGGACCGGTGAGGCCGAGGACCTGGCCAGTCGTGGGTACGTGGTGGTGTCGATCGATCACACCTTCGACGCGCAGGCTGTCGAGTTTCCCGGCGGCCGAGTCGTCGAAGGCATTGCGCCGCCCGAGGAATCCGCGCAATCGACGCCGTGGCTCCGGACCGCTCTCGATGCCAGGGTCGACGACACCGAGTTCGTCCTGGACGAGATCATCGCACTGGCGGACGGACACAATCCTGATGTCGAACAGCGCGCGTTGCCGAACGGCTTGAGCCAGGCCATCGATCCTTCGCGGATCGGGATGTTCGGGCACTCGCTCGGCGGCTTCACCACGGCCGAGGCGATGGCTCGCGACCCGCGCATCGATGCGGGAGTGAACCTCGACGGCTCACTGGGCTTCGACGACGACTTGGGACTCGCGGCGGCGCGCGGCCTCGACCGACCGATGCTGCTGATGTCGAGCCAACAGGTTTCGGACACGGGCGCGTTCGCGCGCTCATGGAAGGCCTTCCGGGACAACACGCGCGGCTGGACGAGGGAACTCGAGTTGGCGCAGGCCGGCCACCACAGCTTCACCGACCTCCAGTCGCTCATCCCGCCGTCCGTTGCCGCGGCCGCTCCGGAGGCGACCGGGTTCTACATCGGAACGATCCCTCCTGAGAACGCGATTCCAGCCGTCCGCGAGTACGTGGCCGCGGCGTTCGACCGATTCCTCCGCAACCGGACAACCGATCTCCTCGACCGCCCCGACGGGCGCTTCCCGGATGTGCGCTACGTCCGCTGACTCGGCATCGGCCACTCGATTCCCCTGAGCTACCACCGACACATCGGTAGACTCGGCTATTGCACTGTCCGATCCACGGATCGAGTCATCATGGACCTTGACCTTGCCGGGAAGACCGCCGTCGTCACGGGCGCGAGCAAAGGCATCGGGCTGGCGGTGACGACCGCACTGGTAGCCGAGGGCGCCCACGTGGTCGCCGGGTCACGAACTCTCACAACCGAACTCGAATCGTTGATTCCGGGCGGGGCAGTGACGTTCGTGCCGTGCGACCTGTCCACCCCCACCGGACCCGACGCACTGATCGCGGCCGCTACCGACCTGGGCGGGGTCGACGTCCTGGTCAACAACGCCGGCTCGGCGACGCCGCGAATCGGCGGCCTCGCGAGCGTGTCGGACGACGACTGGCTCGCCACACTGACGCTCAATCTCCTGTCCGCGGTTCGCACGACTCGCGCGGCGCTCCCCCAGCTGCAGCGGCGTGGCGGCGGCTCCGTCGTCACGGTCAGCTCGGTCAACTCTTTCCTGCCGGACCCCGCGGTGGTCGACTACTGCGCCTCGAAGGCCGCGCTCACGAACTTCTGCAAGGCGCTGTCCAAAGAGGTTGCTCGAAAGGATATTCGGGTCAATACGGTCAGCCCCGGACCAGTCTCGACCGCCCTGTGGCTCGGCGAGCAGGGGGTCGCGACCGTCGTCGCGAGCGTCAGCGGCACCACTCCGCAGGCGGTCACGGACGCGGCGGCCGCGGGATCCGAGACCGGGAGGTTCACCCGCCCCGAGGAGGTCGCGGACCTGGTGCTGTTCCTGGCGAGTGCCCGGTCCGGCAACATCACCGGCGCCGACTTCGTGATCGACGGCGGCCTGATCAAGACCCTGTGACTGCTGGGACGATCAGAGTCATGGATCGCACATTCGACGATCTGGTCGCGGAGGCCGCGGCCGCATCGGTCGACGGCTGGGAATTCTCGTGGCTCGACGGGCGCGCCACCGAACAGCGTCCGCCGTGGGGCTATCAACGCCTCCTGGGCGAGCGCCTGGCACGAGCGACGGCCGCACTCGATATCCAGACCGGCGGCGGGGAGGTCCTCGCGGGCGCCGGCGCGATGCCCCGGACGATGGCCGCGACGGAGTTCTGGCCGCCCAACATCGCCAGGGCCACCGCGTTGCTGCACCCGTTGGGCGCGGTGGTGGTCACCGCCCCGGAAGAGCCGCCACTCCCGTTCGCGGACAACGCCTTCGATCTGGTCACGAGCCGTCACCCCAATACCGTGTGGTGGCCGGAGATCGCGCGGGTGCTCGCCCCCGGCGGAACCTACCTGGCCCAGCACGTGGGCCACGAGAGTGTCTTCGAGCTCGCCGAGTTCTTCCTCGGTCCGCGGCCCGAGGCGCGACGATTACGGCACCCGGACACGGCCGTGTCCGAGGCGCGCGCCGCCGGGCTCGAGGTCGTGGATCTGCGATTCGAGCGACTGCGCGTCGAGTTCTTCGACATCGGTGCCGTGATCTACTTCCTGCGGAAGGTGATCTGGATAGTTCCCGGATTCACGGTCGATACCTACCTCGCCCGACTGCGGGACCTCGACGATCGCATTCGCGCCGAGGGCTCGTTCGTCGCGCACTCCACCCGATTCCTCATCGAGGCCCGCAAACCCGACTGAGGTCGGGATCCGGTGTCAGGACGCGCGCGCGTGGCGGACCAGCCCGAACCGCGCGAGCGCCTCGTCGACCGTTCCGGACACGGTGACCAGACCACGACGTTCGAGCCACGGCAGGGTTCCGTCGACGACGTGCCCGAGAACTTTCGGCAGCGCGAGCGGAAGCAGGGTCACACCGTCGGCGACGTCGGCTGCGTGGATGTCCGCGACGAGACTCGCCAACCCCTGTGCGGTGCCGATGTACGACAGCGACGACGGCTGGTGCGGCACCCCCAGCGTCTCGTCGAGGAGCGCGAGTTCGGCACGGGCGCTGCGGGAGTCGACTGAGATCAGGGTTTCGACGTCGACCAGGACGGCGACGGTGTCGGGGTCGCGGCCCTCGGCGGCCACCTGCGCGCGGATTCGACTGCGGGTCTGCTGGGCCTCACGCAGGTCGACGGCCTGGATGCGGTGGACGACCGGCGGCTGGGCGGCGAGGTCGAGGGTATCGGGGCCGACGGTCAGGTCGACCCAGTAGTCGGGGCCGGTCAACGGGACGTTCCCGGCGACGCGGGCGGCGGCGGGATGATGCCCCGCACCGGTCAGTTCGACGGCCACGCGCAGCGGGCGGCGCGGGGCGGAGCTATGGACGGAAGCGAAAACGGACTGGGACATGGCGATTCCTCGAGAGAAGGCAAGTGGTGGACAGCGCGGGACGTCAGCGCGTACACATACCCGAGGAGGTGCGGCACAGGTCGACATGGCGGCGGGACCACTGGCTGCCCGCGTACCTCGACTCCATGCGCGTCACGCTATCCCCGATTCTCTCCCCCACCACAGTTCGAATCACACCGATTCCGAGTCTGTTACACGCATTCGGAGGCGCCGGCGGCCTCCGTCGAGAAGCCACGGGTCTCGGGAACCGGGTTCCACAGGCCGTCGGTCTTGCCGTAGTTCCAGGTCGCCTCGCCGGCGACGAGCTGACGGACGGCCGCGATGAGGCGCTCGACGTCGTCGGCGGTGGTGCCCAGGCCGAGGCTCGCGCGGACGGCACCGTCGCCGTATCCGATGCGGTTGAGGATCGGGTGGGCGCAGAAGCGACCGTCGCGCACGCCGATCCCGTGCTCGGCCGAGAGGTACGCGGCGATCTCGCCGGGCTCGAAGCCGTCGATCGTGAAGGTGACGATGCCGACGCTGTCCGGGGCGTCCGACCACAGGCGCAGCAGCTCGACGCCGTCGAGCTCGCCGAGGCCCTCCGCCAGGCGCGTCGACAGCACGCGCTCGTGCTCGACGACCTTCTCGAAGTCCAACGCGGACAGCGCATCGCATGCAGCGGCGAGGGCTGCCACACCGAGGACGTTGGGGCTGCCGGCCTCGTGGCGCGCGGGGGCGGGCGCCCAGCAGGTCTCGTCGATCTTCACCTCGCGCACGGCGCCACCGCCGGCGAGGTAGGGCTCGGCCTCGTCGAGCCAGTCGCGGCGGCCGACCAGCACGCCGGCACCGAACGGCGCGTACAGCTTGTGACCGGAGAACGCCAGGTAGTCGATGCCCGTCTCGGCGAGGTTCACGCGACGGTGCGGGGTTAGCTGAGCGCCGTCGATCAGGACGCGGGCGCCGCAGCGGTGCGCGGCCTCGACCAGCTCGGCGATCGGCAGCACCTCACCGGTGACGTTGGAGGCACCGGTGATCGCGAGCAGCGCGGCGGGCTTGGCACACAGCTCCGCGACGATACGACGGATGGTCTCGGCGACCGTGTCACCGGCCTCGACCTTGCGGAGTCTTCCACGGCAACAGGTTTGCGTGGTGCTCGATGTCGAGGACCACGACGTCACCGGGGACGCAGTTCGCGAGGAGGTTGAGCGAGTCCGTGGTGTTGCGGGTGAAGACCACCACCTGGTTGGCGTCCGCGCCCACGAAACGCTCGACGGATCCGCGGGCGTTCTCGTAGGCCTCGGTGCTCACGCGGGAGGCGTAGCCGGCGCCGCGGTGCACGCTGGCGTAGAACGGCAGCAGCTCCTGAATCCGGTCGGTGACCTGCGCCAATGCGGGTGCGCTGGCCGCGTAGTCGAAGTTCGCGTAGGTGCAGGTTCCACCCCCGACGAGCGGAACCTGCAAGTCACAGCCCGACACACGGGCGAGCGGAGAGGTGCCACAAGCGTCGGCGGTCAGTACAGCGGTCATCACAACATCCTTCGAGTCTTGGGACTCGTCAGCGATGAGAGTTGACGCCATCGGAGCCCGCGCTTGCCATGTCCTTGTGGACCATGACCTGGTCGTCACCCGGAGCACCCCACCGCGGTTGGAGGGTTGCCGACCAGCTAGCCGGGGCTTGACGCTGGTACTCGTGACCTGGCAACGAGAATGGCAGAGCGATTCCGGCGGTGTCAACCCGAATCCCGGAAGTCGCGAAGAGACGGCCGTCACACCGAGTCGAGCTCGGCGAGCCGACGCTCGAGGAACCGACGCGACGACGCGGTGCGGGCCAGCGGAACCGCACGCCGATACTCGGCAACGGCCTCGGCGCGCCGCCCCGCCCGGCGGAGAAGGTCCGCCCGCACCGCGGTCACCGCGTGATCGAGCTGGGCCACTGCACCGACGGCCGCCACGGCCTGTAGCCCCGCGTCCGGGCCGTCCCGAAATCCCACTGCCACGGCACGATTGACCCGAACGGCAGGCGAGTCCCCGAGCTCGAGCAGCCGGTCGTAGCCCGCGACGATCACCGACCAGTCGGTGTCGGCGAACGTCGGGGCGACGGCGTGCGCGGCCGCGATGGTCGCCTCGGTGACATAGCGTCCGCCACCACGTTCACACGCAACGGCCAAGCGCGCCAAGCCTTCCGATATCTTCGCCCGATCCCAACGACCACGGTCCTGCTCGTCGAGCGGCACCGCCTCGCCCGTGTCGTCGAGGCGCACCCGGCGGCGGCTGTCCTGCAGGCACATCAGCGCGGTCAGCCCCCACACCTCGGACTCCGTCGGCATCAGTTCGCACAACAGACGCCCCAACCGCAACGCCTCGTCGCACAGTTCACCACGCACGCCCTCCTCCCCCGCGGTGGACGAATATCCCTCCGTGAAAACGAGATACACGCACGAGAGCACCACCGGCAGACGCTCGGGTAGCAGTTCTTCGGGCGGTAGGCGCAGCGGAATTCCGGCGTTGCGGATCTTGGCCTTGGCGCGACTGAGCCGTTGTCCGACGGTGGATTCGGGCTGCAGGAAGGCGCGCGAGATCTCGGTGGTGGTGAGCCCGCAGACCAGCCGAAGCGTCAGCGCGACCTGAGACTGCACCGACAGCGCCGGGTGGCAGCACGTGAAGATCAGCCGCAACCGGTCGTCCGCCACCGGAACCACCTCCACGGATTCGTCCGACTCGGGCTGCTGCCGGAACGCGTCCTCCTCGCGTGACCCGCGCAAACTGTCGCGCCGCAGGCGGTCGATCGCCCGGTTCCGGGCGACGGTCGTGATCCACGCCCCCGGCTTGCGGGGAGCTCCGTCGACGGGCCACGTGCGCAGGGCCTCCGCGAACGCGTCCTGCACGGCGTCCTCGGCGATCTCGATGTCCCCGACGAGACGGGCGACGGTGGCCAGCGCGCGTCCGGACTCCTCGCGGAACACGCGCGTCAGATCCACCGTCGCCGCCACCCCGGTCACCTCATTCGGCAACGATCTGCCGGAGCTCGACGCACCCCTTCGGGCCGAGCGGGATCTGCGACGCCAGCGCGACAGCCGCGTCCCGGTCGGGCGCCGCCAGCACGTAGATGCCGTTCGCGATCTCGTTGGCCTCCGTGAACGGCCCGTCCGTCAGCAACATTTCCCCGTCGCGCAGTCGCACGGTGGTCGCCGACGTCGGCTGGTACAGCGCCCCGGAACCCTTGATCCGGTCGCCGGCGATCTCGTTGAACCGCAGGTGTTCGGCAACGCGCGCGTCCCATTCGGCCGACCCCGGTTCGTTCGCGGACCCGAGCGGTTCACGCAGCAGCGCCGCCCACCACGAGCCGACCGGTTCGTCCTTCGCGTTCCAGAACACCATCGGCCACAGCTCGACATGCCCGGTCGAGACCTCCGGGATCTGCCGCACCAGGGACAGTGCGGCATCCAGGTCGGCGGCGTCGAACACGTAGTAGCCGCCGACCACCTCGGACGTCTCCGCGAACGGGCCGTCCGTGACCAGCGCGTTCCCGCCGTCGTGCCGGATCGTCGCGGCCTCCGAACTCGGGTACAGCCCGCCGCCCGCGACCGCCTCCTGGGCCTTGGTCCAGAACTCCTGGTGTCGTTGCATCGACGCGGCGTACTCGTCGGTGCCGGGAATCGGCTCGGGCCGCCGTGCTCGGCGCCGAGCAATGCCAGGTAGTACATGTCGTCATCCTCCCTCGACGCGGGGCCGGTTACCCCGCTTTCGTGAACACGACGTGCCGGGAGCGCGGATTTCGACACATCCGGGGAGAATCGTCGGAAAGAACCGAGAGCCTGACCGACGGGTACACGGCGACGGGGTGTTCATCCACCGGACACCTTGTCGTGAGAGAACCAGGTGCCCGTCCGACCAGGCACAGAGAGGGACAGCCCGGATTGTCTGCCCAGCCAGCAACAGACCAGACGGATCAGCAGGCGCACGACCTGATGGAACGGGTTCCGGCCCAGTTCCTCAGGTCGTCCCTGGCGCCCGCGCCCCGCACGCTCATCGACATCCTCGAGGCCACCGCTGCGGCCTATCCGGATGCGACGGCGATCGACGACGGCACCGCGCCCCTGACCTACCTCGAACTACAGGGCGAGATCGCGACCGGCGCCCGCTGGCTCGCGGACGCCGGGGTGGGCGCGGGCGACCGGGTCGGGGTGCGGATGCCGTCGGGCTCGCGCGACCTGTACGTCGCGATCCTGTCGGTGCTGGCGGCCGGCGCGGCGTACGTGCCGGTCGACGCCGACGACCCTGACGAGCGCGCCGAACTGGTGTTCGGGGAGGCGCAGGTGGCGGCGATCCTCACCGCCGACGGCGTCCAGCCCGGCACCGCACCGCATCGCGCCGTCGCTCCCGACGTCCGCCCGCCGACTCCCGACGACGACGCCTGGATCATCTTCACGTCGGGCTCCACAGGCACCCCGAAAGGCGTCGCGGTCACGCACCGCAACGCGGCCGCGTTCGTGGACGCCGAGGCCCGGATGTTCCTACAGGACAACCCGATCGGCCCCGAGGATCGGGTTCTGGCGGGGCTGTCGGTGGCGTTCGACGCGTCGTGCGAGGAGATGTGGCTCGCGTGGCGGCACGGCGCCGCACTGGTCCCCGCACCCCGCTCGCTGGTGCGCAGCGGCATGGACCTCGGACCATGGCTGGTCTCCCGCGACGTCACCGTCGTCTCCACCGTCCCCACGCTCGCGGCGCTCTGGCCGGCCGAGGCGCTCGAGGCGGTGCGGCTGTTGATCTTCGGCGGCGAGGCATGCCCGCCCGATCTCGCCGAGCGCCTCGCGGTCCCCGGCCGCGAGGTGTGGAACACCTACGGCCCCACCGAGGCCACCGTCGTCGCGTGCGGCGCACTGATGGACGGCACAGGCCCGGTGCGGATCGGTCTGCCGCTCGACGGCTGGGACCTCGCGGTAGTCGACGCGTCCGATGAGCCGGTCGCAGACGGCGAGGTCGGCGAACTCGTCATCGGCGGAGTCGGGCTCGCGCGGTATCTGGATCCGGCGAAGGACGCCGAGAAGTACGCGCCGATGCCCACGCTCGGCTGGGACCGCGCCTACCGCAGCGGCGACCTGGTCCGCCTCGACACCGCCGGCCTGCTCTTCCAGGGCCGCGCCGACGACCAGGTCAAGCTGGGCGGACGCCGCATCGAACTCGGCGAGGTCGACAACGCGCTCCAGCACCTACCCGGGGTGAGCGGTGCGGCCGCCGCGGTCCGCAAGACCGCGGCCGGCACATCGATCCTCGTCGGCTACCTCGCCAGCACCGACCCGAACTTCGACCTGAAGGCGGCCCGAGACCAGCTGGCCGAGCAGCTGCCCGCCGCCCTCGTGCCCAGGCTGGCGCTGGTCGACGAACTGCCGACCCGCACGTCCGGCAAGGTCGACCGGAACGCGTTGCCGTGGCCGCTGCCCGGCACAGAAAACGATCCGGGGACGCACTGGGCCTCGACGGCACCGCCGCGTGGGTCGCCGGACTCTGGACGTCGATCCTCGGTGCCGGCATCACCGGGACCGACGACGACTTCTTCGAACTGGGCGGCGGCTCGCTGTCCGCGGCCCAGCTGGTGACGGCCCTGCGCGAGCGTTTCCCCGAGGTGACCGTCGCGCAGCTGTACGACCACCCCCGCCTGGGATCGCTCGCCGAGTTCCTCGACGCGCTCTCCCCGCCGAGACCGTCGCACCGCGCCACGTCGAGCCCACCCCGCGCCGCGCGCAGGTCACGCAGATCGCAGCAACCGTGCCGCTGATGACGCTCACCGGCCTTCAGTGGGTGACGTGGCTGGCGATCGCCGGCAACGTACTGGCGTGGTTCGACGTGTCATGGAAGACACCGCCGCCGACATTGTCCTGGTGGTGGGTGGCGCTCGCGTTCGTCCTCTTCATCACGCCGGTGGGACGCATGGCGATCGCGGTCGCCGGCACCCGGCTGCTGCTGCGCGGGCTGAAACCGGGCACGTACCGGCGCGGCGGACCCGAGCACCTGCGCCTGTGGGTGGCGCTGCGCCTCGTCGAGGCCAGCGGCGCCGACAACCTGTCCGGCGCACCGTGGATGCTGTACTTCGCCCGCGCCCTGGGTGCACGGGTGGGGCGCGGCGTCGACCTGCACACCCTCCCACCGGTCACCGGCATGCTCGTGCTCGGCGACGGCTGTTCCGTCGAACCCGAGGTGGACCTGTCCGGACACTGGATCGACGGCGACGTCGTGCACATCGGCGAGATCCGCATCGGGGCCGGTGCCGCCGTCGGGGCCCGCTCGACGCTGCTGCCCGGCGCCCGCATCGGCCGCGGCGCCGAGGTGGCCCCGGGCTCGGCGGTGTTCGGAAAGGTCAAGGCCGGTCAGCACTGGGCCGGCTCGCCCGCCGTCAAGGTCGGCAAGGCGACGCACCCGTGGCCCGATCACACGCCGCGGCGCGCCACGCGCTGGGTCCCGATCTTCGGCGTCACCTCCGTCGTGCTCGCGGGTATGCCGATATTCGGCCTCGCCGCCGGCCTGTTCCTGATCGGGTGGCGGGTGCGCGGCGCCGCCGACCTCGGCGATGCGTTCTGGCGGGCGCTGGCGATCCTGCCCGTCGCGTCGCTGCTCAGCCTGTTCGTCTTCGCCGCCCTGACGGTGATCGCGGTGCGACTGCTGTCGATCGGGCTCACCGAGGGCTACCACCCGGTGCGCAGCCGCGTCGGCTGGCAGGCGTGGGCCACCGAGCGCCTCATGGACTCGGCCCGCACGTTCCTGTTCCCGCTGTACGCGAGTCTGCTGACGCCGCTCTGGCTGAAGCTGCTGGGCGCCAAGGTGGGCCGCGACACCGAGATCTCGACGGCCCTCGTGCTGCCCAAGTTCACGACGGTCGCCGACGGCGCCTTCCTCGCCGACGACACGATGGTCGCGAGCTACGAACTCGGCGGCGGCTGGATGCGCATCGAACCGGCCAAGGTCGGCAAGCGCGCGTTCCTCGGCAACTCCGGCATGGCCGGACCCGGCCGACGCGTCCCCAAGAACGGCCTGGTCGCGGTGCTGTCGGCTGCCCCGAGCAAGGCGAAGTCGGGATCGTCGTGGCTGGGCAGCCCGCCCGTTCGATTGCGCCGGGCGGCGACGGAGTCCGACACCGCCCGCACCTTCGACCCGCCGCTGCGACTCAAGATCGCCCGCGCGATCGTCGAGACCTGCCGGCTGATCCCGGTCATGGTGACCTTCGGCATCGGCGTGGGCGTGCTGTTCACGCTCGCGTGGCTGGTGTCGGTCGGCGGCTTCTGGCTCGCCGCCCTGTGCGGCGGCCTGGTCCTGATGATCGCGGGCGCGGTCGCCGGGGCGGTGTCGGTGGCCGCGAAGTGGCTCGTCGTCGGCCGGATCGGCACCGTCGAGCACCCGCTGTGGAGCTCGTTCGTGTGGCGTAACGAGGTGTCCGACGCGTTCGTCGAGACCGTCGCCGCGCCGTGGTTCGCCCGCGCCGCCAACGGCACGGCCGTGATGAACGTGTGGCTGCGCGGTCTCGGCGCGACCATCGGCCGCGGCGTGTGGTGCGAGACGTACTGGCTGCCCGAGGCCGACCTGGTGACGCTCGGCGACGGCGCCACCGTCGAGCGGGGGTGCGTGGTGCAGACCCACCTGTTCCATGATCGGATCATGTCCATGGACACCGTCACGTTGGGCGCGGGTGCCACCCTCGGCCCGCACTGCGTCGCGCTGCCCGCCGCCGGACTCGGCGACGGCGCCACCGTCGGCCCCGCCTCTCTGGTCATGCGCGGCGACGTCGTCCCGCCGTCGACTCGGTGGCAGGGCAATCCGATTGCGCCGTGGAATGATTCGACGCTGGACGGCGGCGCGCGATGAAGGGCAAGGCGATCGAAGGGCCGCTCGACCCGTACCTGCCGCAGAACGGCAACCGCGGCTACCGCGTGTCCCGGTACGACCTCGACCTCACTTACAAGGTTCACAGCAACCGCCTCTCCGGCAAGGCGTCCATCACCGCGACGACCACCGATGTCCGCCCGCGGTTCGCGCTGGACCTCGCACAGGCGATGCAGGTGTCGAAGCTGTCGGTGAACGGTCGTCGCGTCGCGAAGTACACCCATCGCGACGGCAAGCTGACGATCACCCCGGCGCAGAAGATCCCCGCCGGTGGGGTCCTGTCGGTCACCGTCCAGTACGCCGGCAACCCGCTGCCGATCGCAACCATGTGGGGTGACGTCGGCTGGGAGGAACTGACGGAGGGATCGCTCGTCGCGAGCCAGCCCAACGGTGCGGCGTCGTGGTTCCCGTGCGACGACCATCCGAGTTGCAAAGCGAGCTACCGCATCTCGATCACCACCGACTCGCCCTACTACGCCGTCGCGAACGGCAAGCTGGTCCGCAAGCAGACCAAGGCGAGCCAGACCACGTGGGTGTACGAGCAGACCGAGCCGATGGCGAGCTACCTGGCGACCATCCAGATCGGCCCGTACGAGCGCCGACGCGTCGACGGTGGACGCGTCCCCATGTACGCGCTGCACCCCACGGATCTGCGGGCCCGGTTCGACCACGACTTCGCCCGCCAGCCGCAGATGATGGAGGTCTTCGAAAAGCTCTTCGGCCCCTACCCGTTCGCGGACTACTCGGTCGTCGTCACCGGCGACGATCTCGAGATCCCGATCGAGGCGCAGGGCCTGTCGATCTTCGGCGCCAACCAGTGCGACGGTCGACGCGGCTCGGAACGCCTTGTCGCACACGAACTCGCGCACCAGTGGTTTGGCAACAGCCTCACCCTCGGGGCGTGGAAGGACATCTGGCTACACGAGGGCTTCGCGTGCTACGCCGAGTGGCTGTGGTCCGAGAACTCCGGCGGCCCCAGCGCCCACACCCACGCCCTGCAGGCGCACCGCGGGCTCACCGGCAAACCGCAGGACCTCCTCCTCGGCGACCCGGACCGCAACTGATGTTCGACGACCGCATCTACAAGCGCGGCGCGATCACCCTGCACGTGCTGCGGCAGGAGATCGGCGACGACGCCTTCTTCGCCCTGCTGCACAAGTGGACCGCGAAGTACCGGCACGCGACGGTCTCCACCGAGCAGTTCACCGATCTGGCAGCGCATTTCACCGACAAGTCGCTGCGCCGCCTGTGGGAGGCGTGGCTCGGCGAGAAGGCGCTACCCGCGCTCTGACGCCGTCGGCGCCGCCGCTTCCGGCAGGTGTCGGCGCCACTTGACCAGGACGAGCACCAGGCTTCCGGCCGCGACGATCGCCCCGAACACGAACATCATGGGGTAGGTCAGCGCCGGGTTGGTCTCCGCGATCATCGCCATCACCGCGGGCACCGCGAAGCCGAGGTAGCTGAGCGAGTAGAAGGCCGCAGTCAGACCGGCCAGATCGTCCGGGCCGGCGATGCGCTGGATCTCCTGCAGCCCCGATACGAGCGCGAGCCCGTAGCCGCAGCCGAGGATCGCCGCCGCGATCATCGACACCGGCACGGTGAGAAGGTGCGACGCGACGGCAGCCACCGACATGCCCACCACGAGCACCGCGAGGGCCACCGCGACGGCCCGGGCGTTCGACGGGGTGTCGATCCTGCGTCCGACCGCCTGGATCGCGAACCCCGAGCCGAGACCGATCATGCACAGCAGCGCCGAGAACGCAACGGGCGCACTGCCGCTGCGCCCGGTCATGAGCGCCGGTAGCACCGCGTAGGCCGACGCGGCCGCACCGAACACCCACGGGGCCACCGGGGCCACGATGTAGAGGAATCGCCGGTGCCCGGCTGCCGGGATCTTCAGATCCTGTGAGAGTGAACGACGCTCGACCTTCGCAACCTGGGGCCGCGTCTCCGGCACCCGCAGCAGTGCGACACCGGCCGTCAACGCGATCACCGAATGAACCACGTACGCGAGCGCACTCGGCCACGGCGCCCACTGTGCGAGGATTCCGGCGACGCCGGCGCCGATGCCGAAGCCGGCGGTCAGGCTCATCGCGGCGCGGCGGGCACCGGCCCCCGGCCGGGCCGACGGGTCCCGGTCCGGCGTCGAGAGTTCCTTGAGCCAACTGCCGCCGACGGCCATACCCAGACCCAACGCGACACCGGACAGGACACGACCGACGATCAACCATGCCGCCGAGTCCGGTCCGGCGGCGAGCACCAGCGACCCCGCCACCGCGATGAACGGGGCCGGCAGCATCAGCGGCCGCCGCCCAGCCGATCCGACAGCGGTCCACCGATGAGCAGCGCCGGCACGATCCCGAGCACGTACGCGAACAGGAAGGTGTCGACCACCACCTGCGTGAAGCCGTGGTCGAGTTTGTACATCACCAGCAGCGGGGTGAACTCGTTCCCACCCCACGCCACCGCGAACATGCCCGCCGCGACGAGCATCCACGGGCGTAGACGCGTCCGGGCCTCGGTGGTGGTGATCGCGGCAGCCTCGTCGACAGCCGTCATCGCCGTCCTCCCTCACCGAGCGCGTGGACCTCCCGCATGTGCCGGTGCACGGCCGCGGCGAACCCCTCGGCATCGCCAGCCGCGATCAGGTCCGCCAGCCGGGTGTGATCGTCGATGATCTTGGTGATCTGTTCCGGGTCACGGGCCAGCGAATGCGCCGTCATCCGGCGCTGACGCTCCCGGAGCCCGTCGTAGAAGGTCTCGAGCAGCGGATTGCCTCCGGCGCGCACCAAGGCCCGGTGGAAGTCGACGTCGAGCACACTGAACTGCACGGCGTCACCGCTCGACGCGACCAGTTCGCGCTGCAGCGCCAGGTTCTCCCGCAGGGTCGCCACCAGCGCGTCCCGAGCCCGCGGATTCGCGGCGACAGCCTCGGCGGCGTGCACCTCGACCAGCAGACGCGCGTCGACCACGTGCTCGGCCTCGCCGTCGGCGACCGGCACGATCAACGCACCCCGCTTCGGGTACAGCCGCATCCAGCCCTCGGCCTCGAGCTTGAGGAAGGCCTCGCGTACAGGCGTCCGACTGGACCCCATCCGCGTCGCGATCTCGCCCTCGCTGATCAACTCCCCGCCCGGAAGCTCTCCGGACAGGATGAGTTCCTTGACCTCGCGGTAGGCGAGCTCAGCTGCTGAATACAACTTAGACACAAGATGTATTTATACGCCTCGCGAACGATCGCCAGGCGCGCGGGGTGCGGTCAGGCCGTCGACCCGAGGCCGGGCGTCCGCGACTGCGCCGAGTACCTACCCGCATTGCGGACGATGGTGATCGGGTGGTCGAAGCACTCGCTGATGTGCTCGGTCGTGATCACCGCGTCTGCCGGCCCCTGCGCGGTCACCCGCCCGTCGCGAATGAGCAGCCCGTGTGTCGTGGTCGTGGGGATCTCCTCGATGTGATGGGTGACGAGGATGCTCGCCATGGACGGGTGCTGTGCACGCATCTCGTCGAGCGCGGTCAACAACTGTTCGCGCGCGGCCAGGTCGAGGCCCGTCGCGGGCTCGTCGAGCAGGAGCACCGGAGGGTCCGGCATCAACGCGCGCGCGATCAGCGCGCGCCCCCGCTCCCCCTAGAGAGGACGGGCCAGCGCGCCTCGATGCGCGCCGACATCCCCATCATCGCGATCAGGTCTTCGGCCCGCTCTCGGTCGGCGTCGCTGGGCTGCCACCGCTGCGCGAACTCTGGGTGTTCGTCAGCCCCGTGAGGACGACGTCACGCACGGTCAGCGGACGTTCGATCGCGTGACGCGGGTTGACGTGCCCGATGTGCGAGCGCAGTTCACGCATGTCCACCCGGCCGAGGCGATGTCCGAGCACGTGGACGGTGCCTCGGGTGGGATGGGCGACGGCGCCCAACAGGCTCAGCAGCGTGCTCTTGCCGGCGCCGTTGGCCCCGAGCAGCACCCAGTGCTGGCCCTGCTCGATCTGAACGTCGATGCCGCCCAGGATCGTCCGACCGTCGCGGACCAGGTCGACGTCCTCGGTGCTCAGCACCACCTCACCGTGGATGCGGGTACTCACTCGCCCTGCCCTTCCTCGCGCAGCTTCGCCATCATCGGATCCAGATTCGCGGCCGTCGCCGCCACCGCCGCCGCGCTGTTGCCCGCCTCGAGCGCGTCGACGAGGTCGTCGTGGGCGTGGCCGGTGTCCGGAACCTGTGGTTCGTTCTCGACCATGTCCACGAGCGCAGCGTGCAGGACAGGCCGCACCGAGTCGAACAGGGCGGTCAGCACCGAATTACCGGCCAGCGCGACGACGGAGCGGTGGAAGTCGAGATCGGCGGCAACGAACGCCTCGGCGTCGACACCGTGCCGATCGTGCCGATCGTGCCGATCGACCAGTTGACGCCGGATCTCGGCGAGATCCTCCGGCCGGGCACGATCCGCGGCCAGGCGTGCGGCCTCCACCTCGAGCGCGCGCCGGACCTCCAGCACCTCGAGGACGCGGGAGCGACGCAGCAGCGTCTCGAGCGCGGGCTCCGCAGCAGGTGCGGCGACGAATGTGCCGACGCCGTGCCGGACGTCGAGCAGACCGTCCCGCGCCAGCAACTTCACGGCTTCGCGGACCGACGAGCGCCCCACGCCCACCTCCGCTGCCAGGTCCGCCTCGCTGGGTAGGCGCTGCCCCACCTCCCATTCACCGGCCTCGATCCGCCGCCTGAACAGCTCTTCAAGCTGCGGCACCAGGGGCCCGTTCTTCAGCGCGTGTCCCGCCATCGTCTCCACCTCCGATCGACGAGTCTACAGACCTCAGACGTCTGATGTCTTGTCGTATGACCGGTTGCCGATATTCGCGGTATGGAGACAGTGCACCTCGATATCGCATCCAGCGACACGAACACCGGTTCCCGTGTCGGCGGCCGCCCGCCGGCCTGCTTCGACTCGGATCCGATCGTCGAGGAGTACGACTACCTGCTCACGCTCGGTGCGCGGACTGCGGGCTGGCTCGGCAACCGTGAGGTGTCGGTGTTCCTACGGCGAGGATTCACGATCGCCGACCCCGATCTCGAATACCCCGACATCGGGGTACGGGTGGTTCTCCACGAGCCTTCTGCGCGCGGAAGCGGGACCGCCGGCCGGCATCCCGGATTGGGAAGTGCCGCACTGGTCTTCGCCGCGCCGGACACGGAGTCACCAGCTTTCGTGCGTATCGGTGCGACCCCGGTGTTGATCCAGAACGAACCGTCATTCGCGGCGCGGGTCTAGGCCGACGGCTACCGCTTCTTGTTCCAGATGAACGAGGAGGGATGGCCTGACGGGGAGGATCCGGGGGCCGAGATCGTCGAGGAGTACCTCTTCGGCTACGGCTCGGTTTACTTCTACGGAAAGTGCGACGAGGCCGGGCCGGCCGGCGAGGTCGTCGCGGGTTTCCTCGATTTCTGAATAAACACAGATATACGAAAACGCCGAAGG